>OZ244972.1:0-1667500 GCA_965222795.1 Rhodospirillales bacterium
GGCCATGCCAAGTTGCGGATAAGAGGTCCGGGTATATTGGGTGCAAATCCAGGTCTTCATCCCGTGACCACCCATGCCGGACATACCGCCCATGCCGGACATACCGCCCATGCCGGACATACCGCCCATACCGCCCATGCCGGACATACCGCCCATGCCGCTCATACCAGACATGCCGCCCATGCCGGACATACCGCCCATACCAGACATGCCGCCCATGCCGCCCATGCCGGACATCCCGCTCTGTTGTGCCATGCTCGGAGCCATGGCCATCAACGTGGCGGAGCAGACCGTCGCCGCCAGCAGATACTTGAACCGCTTGATCTTCATCGTCTTGCTCCTAATCATCTCTTTCTATTGGTTAACCACCGTGTTCATTGAACAGGCGATAGCCACTGTCTTTCCGGGTCCTCCCGAAACTGGCGATCCGCCTTGCATTGGCCCAGAATTTGGTCAGCCGGGGTCGTGCCATCCGCGCAGGTCATAGGGACCAACCATCCCTGGCCCGGCGAAGGGCGTGTACCAAGGCCCTTGGTCTTCCAAAAAACGCAGACTGTAGGGATAAGGCGGCGTGACCCCTTTGAGGGCGCGGTCGTACCATTCGCCGGTCTTTTCGACACTGTCTATGACTGGCGCATCAACCGGCCGTTCACTTGGTGACAGGCCAGCAATCGTCGTATCCTGAGCCCAACTATTCGCCCAGATAAACGCCAGCCCAAATGCGACCAAAACTACCTTTTTGATTGACACAGAACCCCCATTTGGCCAACTCCTGGATCTAAATACCTTGCGGTATCAACCATTCGTTAACTCTTGTGCAAGACTCATGCCAACCTTCGATAGAAATCTTAGCTGTTGATTTTAATCACAAATTAGTCGTGTCTTGTCGACGACTACAGAGCCGCACGACCTTTGTCTGACAAATTGTCAGGCGTGATAGGGTTAACGGGCGTTAAGTAATTGATTAGGCGTGAATCACCGAACCTGACAAAATGTCAGGCCTGTTCAGTAACGATTTTTTAGCCTTCTAGCCGCAACAGTTGGGAAACGCGGCACCGGCATTCTCCACAACTATCCCTGTATCGGCCAGCTGATCTGGAACCAGCGACGGGCGCGCTATCTCTTCTCCGGGTTGATGACCAGCAGGGTCTGTGGCGGCGGCGCGGCCGCCTGGAACCGCAACACCATCAGCTGCCTAGCGGCGCGCCACGCAGAGCCGGATGAGTGAGACTACAGATCCAATTGTAAAGCCTTGAGGGTGTTAACAAAAAGGGTTACATGTTGGCGAACACAACTATGGAGTTAGCACACCATAGCTCTGATGTTTGCAAGATCGTTCAATCAGGAACGAATGAGTCTAAAGACTTTTTTCGCATCCAACTGACTCTTGCGCATGACCGTGGTCTCGTCCCTGTGAAACTGGACATAGACGAAACCGCGAAGCGACTGCGCACAGTTGTTGTCGGATCACGGGTCCTGGCACCCGGTGTTCTTTCCGAAGCCGGCTTGAATGCGATCAGATCACAGGCCCTGCAAGGCTTGTCGAAGTAAGAGCTACTTTATCATGGTGACAATCTGGAACCTGACCACTTGGTTTATTTGATCAAGGTCAAACTTGACTGATCGGTCTAATACAACATCAATGGAGCCCCAATGTCAGAATTTACCCTGCACACCATCCAATCTGCGCCTGAAGGTGCAAAGCCCTTGCTGGAAGAAGCGGAAAAAACTTACGGTTTCCTGCCAAACATTTACCGGAACATGGCTGAAGCGCCGGAACTACTCGAAAGCTATCAGACCATGTCTGCGATCTTCGACAAAACCAGCTTCTCAGAAACCGAACGCCAAATCGTGCTGTTAACCAACAACCGACTTAACGGATGCGAATATTGCATGGCCGCTCACACCACGATCTCCCAGGCCGCTGGGGTCGCGGATGAGGTCATCGAAGCGCTGCGAGACGGCAAATCCATCGCGGACAAACGACTTGAAGCTTTACGGAGATTTGCTGTCATCATCAACGAAACGCGCGGTTATCCGACCGATGAGGATGTGTCGGAATTTCTTGACGCTGGTTTTACCAAGCAAAACGTTCTGGAAATTCTTGTGGGTACCAGTTTGAAGCTGCTCTCAAATTACACCAACCACATCACGGCGACTCCCTTGGATGACGCGTTCGTTCCAAACACTTGGACAAAGCCTTAGGGTCTTTATCCTTTCCCCCTTTATCCAGGCCATTGCCAAATGTCGGCCTTGCCCGGTCGGTGTAGCAGTATCCGTCCGTTTGCAGGAAGGATGGCGCTGGTGTCGAGTGCCTGAAGGTGCTTACCTCGGAGAAGCGGCGCTATGGCTATTTCCGTTTGCATGCTTTGCTAAAGTGTGAGGGCTTGGTGTGCGATCGCAAGCGCACCTACCGGCTCTACCGCCCGGCTCTACCGCCCGGCTCTACCGCCAAGAAGCACTGCAGGTGCGTACAAAGAAGGGCTGCAAGTGGGCACCAACAAGCGCCGGAAACTGCCTCAGCGCGATGGGGCGGCCGCGCAGGTGCCGGTTGGTCCAGTGCAGCGCTGGAGCCTGGACCTCATCCTCGAAAACCTCAATCCATCCGCAGCCAAGCCGAAGCCTAAACAACGACACCGGCTCCCTTGCCGTCGCGCTCGGCTCCCTCTAAAGGCCAAGCACCTGATGTTGGCGGCGCCGATATTACGAAATTGGAAAATACCCCTACGAATTTAGTAAATTTATCTGGATTTTTCCAAATATTCTGCGAATATCGCATTTTCTAGGCAAATTGTCGCAGGATGATCCTATGGCAGTCAATTCCAGGCAGCAGGTGACGGTGCCCGCCATGACAGCCTCTGGCACCCGCTCCCTTGACGAAAGCCTCAACCGCAAGATCGTCGCCTTGCTCGAGGACGATGGGCGGATGCCCTTCTCCGAGATCGCCCAGCGGCTTTCCGTGTCCGAGGGAACCATCCGCAACCGGGTGGCGACCATGAAGGAAGCCGGCATGCTGCGAATCGTCGCCATTGCCGATCCGGTGGCAGCCGAATACCAGACCGACGCCATGATCGCCCTGCGGGTCGCCACCGGCTATGGTCCGGAAGCCGTGGGCCAAAGGCTCGGCGCCGACAGCCGGGTGGTCTACATCCTGTGGGTCGCCGGCCGCTTCGACCTGCTTGTCGAGGTGGTTTCGGACGACCGCGAGGATTTTCTTGATTTTCTGGAAAAGCAAATCCACGGCGCAAAAGACATTGCCCAATCAGAAGTCCTCTACGGCCTCAAGAACCTCAAGAACCAATTCCTGCTGAAACGCGACTGGGAAAACCGCAATGCCACGCGCCGATAGCAGCCATGCATACCCAAGCCCGCTGACCTCGCGGCGTGACGAAACCTCCTAGGAAGGGAAAGAACAGGTGAGCGATAAAAAGACGGCGTTTAAGATCTTCCCCTCGGGCCGGGTTCTCGAAAGTTATGATCCAAACGCAAAGATCTATTACGACAGCTTCGCCGACGCCATCGAACGCAACGGCCCGCGTATCCCCGAGGCGCGCAAATTCCTGGAGCAAGCCGGCGTCGAGTACGTGCTGTCGTGCTGGATCGATCTGCACGGCATACCGAAGACCAAGCCCGTGCCCATGAGCGATTTCGAGGCGCTTTGCCTCGGCAAAGGCCCGCAGTTCGCCGTTCACTCGGTTTCCTATGTGCCGGAACTCTCGCCGGCGGATTCCGATCAGATCATGGTCCCCGACCTTGACGCCATCTATGTCTGCCCTTGGGATCCCTCGATAGCCATCATCTTCGCCGATCTCTACTGGGAGGGCGCGCCCTATAACGTCTGCCCCCGCCAAGCGCTCAAGCGCGTTATCGAAGAGGCCAAGGGCCAAGGCTTTGTCGGCTATGCCGGGATCGAACCGGAGTTCATCGCCCTACGCTATGACGCGGACGGCCAGCCCGAGAAAGCCTTCGACAACGATCCGCTGAAGGGTGTCCGGCCGCGCCGCCAGGCCTTCGGCTACGACCTCGAGTATTCGCTCGACTCCATGCCTTTCTTCAAGGACATGATCGATATCCTCGAAGGGCTTGGTTGGAACCTGCACGACGTGGTGGCCGAGGGGGCCTATTCGCAGTTCGAGCTGGACTTCCACTATACCGACCTTCTCGAGATGGCCGACCGCCTTGTCTTCCTGCGTATCCTGCTGAAAGAGGTTGCCAAGGCGCATGGCTTTTTCATCACCTTCATGGCCAAGCCCACGGTCGGCGATTGGCGCTCGGGCGCGCACATCAACTTCTCTTTGCGCAGCCTCGACGATCCGGAGGCTAACCTCTTCGAGGAAGACGGCCAGTTTTCTGAGGCGATCCGCCATGCGGTCGGCGGCCTGATGACGCACGCAGAGGCGCTTGCCGCCATCACCTGCCCGACCGTCAATTCCTATAATGGCCTGGTACCGCGGGTCGGCGGCTTCGAGGGTGGCACGGTCACTTGGGCGCCGACCAACATCACCTACGGGCACAACAACCGCTCGGCCCAGTTCCGCCTGCCCCAGAGCCGTTTTTGCATCGAGAACCGGGCGGCCGACATGACCATGAACATCTATCTTGGCCTGGCCATGACGCTCTCGGCGGCCGTCGAAGGCATCACCGCCAAGATCGATCCCGGACCGCCCACCGACCGCGACCTCTACGAGATGACCGAGGCAGAGTTCCAGGAACTCGGCATCCGGCGCCTGCCGCGCAATCTCTTGCAAGCGACCGATGCCTTGCGCGACAACCCGCTGGCCAAGAAGGTGCTGGGCGAGGTCATGCTGAAGAGCTACGTCGCCTATAAGACCGACGAATGGGAGCGCTATCACCAGGCGGTAACGGACTGGGAAGTGCAGGAATACCTTCGGCTTTACTAGCGTCGTCGACAACGGCCGGGGAAAGTGTGATGAGCGAGGCTCTGACCTTCGCGCTGGGCGATGTCGAGTTGCAAAGCGGCCAAACCCTTAAGAACGCGGCCCTTGTCTATAAGACCTATGGGCGGCTGAACGCGGAGCGGTCGAACGTGGTGGTGCTGCCGACCTTCTATACCGGCACGCACCAGCGCAACGAGGGCTTTTTCGGCCCCGGCCGGGCGATCGATCCCGAACACCACTTCGTCGTTTCCGTCAATATGTTCGGCAATGGCTTCTCGACCTCGCCCAGCAACGCGGACCCGGCCATCGCCGGTGCCAACTTTCCCAAGGTCACCCTCTTTGACAATGTTGCGTGCCAGTATCGGCTTTTGCGAGAGGTGCTCGATGTCGAGAGCGTTGCCTTGGTCGCCGGCTGGTCGATGGCCGGCTGCCAAGCCTATCAATGGGCAGCCCAGTACCCGGACTTCGTGCGCGGCATTGTGCCCTTTTGCGCCTCGGCCAAGACCTCGGTTCACAACATCGTCTTCCTCGAAGGGGTGAAGGCGGCCCTGCAGGCCGATCCCGACTGGAAAGGCGGCGCCTATGACAAACCGCCGGCGCGGGGCTTGCGAGCCTTCGGGCGGGTTTATGCCGGCTGGGCCTTCTCCCAGACCTTCTACCGAGAAGGGCTCTACCGCAGCCTTGGTTTCGAGACCTGGCAGACGCTGCTCGACGACTGGGCTGAGGATCATCTGAACTGGGATGCTAACGATTTGCTGGCCAAGCTCTGGACCTGGCAGCATGGGGACATCAGCGCCAACCAGATCTACGGCGGCAACTTTGCGGCGGCACTCTCCGCCATTCGCGCCAAGACCATCCTTATACCCTGCCGGACGGATCTCTACTTCCCGCCCGAGGATAACGAGATCGAAGTTCGTCACATGCCGAACGCGGAACTCAGGGTCTACGAGTCACCCTGGGGCCACTGCGTCGCCAATCCCGGCAACGACCCTCAATTCGAAATCTTCCTGGACCGGGCAATTCGCGACGTACTCCAAGAGGCGCGCTAAGCCTTCCCCTCGCTATGAGGCACAAAAAAAACCGCCCCACTCGCGGCTATCGCGAGCGGGGCATAAAAGAGCATATCGACCTAACCAGCCGACAGCGGGGGGAGACTTCGCCGCTGCCAAGGGTACCTTACAGCCCTGGACAGCCTCAATCTATAACGAGAATCAAAATTCTATATTATTCTTATTCATTGTGCCATCAATATCTTTGATAGCAACGGGTAGGGTAGTGTTTTCTAGGAGGGAGACGATGGCCAAGCAATTCACTGCAAACGAATGGCAGCAAATTTGGCATACTCTTGCGACCAAGGGGGATGCCCACTTTGGGTTACCAAAGCGCCGAGACGGATCCTTACTTTTTGCTAGCTGGAACATACGCAAGTTTGGTGCCGAACGACGATCTGACGGCACCCTCGCCCGTTCCGAGGACGCCTACAGGCTCATTGAGACTTTCTGCGCTCGGTGCGACTTTATCGCCATACAGGAAGTTCAAGATAGCCTATGGTCAGTCCGCCATTTACGCGACCGGTTGAACCACCTGCGACCCGACGCCGACTACCGCCTGGTGGCGAGCGACGTCACCGGTAAAGCACCTGGCTTTAAGGGTATGAAGGAGCGCTTGGCGTTTCTCTATGATCGTCGGCGTGTAGAGCAAACCGAAATCGCTTCCGACATCACGCTCGACTTGACCGCAGTGTTGACCAACGTCAACGCCTCCATCGACCTCATCAAGACGAAGGTGCGGGAAGGCCAACCGGCGGGCTTTCTAGAACGCATTCGCCGCTGGTTCGAAGAGATCCAACCCTTCAAGTCCGGTCAGTTACCGGCCTTCATTCAGTTCATCCGCTCGCCACATCTGGTCACCTTCCGTGTGCCGGGCGATCCTGGCCATAGTTACGAGATCGCCTGCGTCAATGCGCATCTGCTGTCCGGCACAGAAACGGAACGAGAACGAGAATTTTTTGCGCTGTTGGAGTGGCTCTTTCTTCGCAGCGAGAACAAGGTTCAACAGGATGCGCCAATCACTCTACTGCTGGCAGATCTGAACCTCAGTTTCGATAGCGATAACGATGCCCGCAAGAGAGCGATCGAAGAGTTTATCGTTGAGCTGAA
This sequence comes from Rhodospirillales bacterium, assembly GCA_965222795.1. Lineage (GTDB taxonomy): Bacteria > Pseudomonadota > Alphaproteobacteria > Kiloniellales > CBDCUY01 > CBDCUY01. The sequence continues at coordinate 7,058 of OZ244972.1, forward strand.
CCGCGGGCGGTTGGGCCAGCAGGACGCCAAGGTAAATTTTCCTTTTCTCGACACGCCGCCGGGCCGCGTCCCAATCCGCACTAATGCTCGAGAGGACGAGACCTACGATCATATCGCCTGGTTGGCAAACGACGATCGATTCCCGCGTGGCCGTCACAACGGCAGCGCCGGAAGTTTAGGTGGGGACGAATTTGACTATGGCATGTTCAATTTCACCCAACTGTTTCGGGACAGTGGCGTGGTCAGCCGTCCTGACGGCAGCATGGACTTTTCCAAATTCGAACATGATGTCAGCGACCACATGCCGATCTGGCTGCGTCTTGTCCGTCCGCACGCCGGACAACATCGTTTCATAACCAATTGAGATAAAGCTAGTCCGAAACCGCCCATGGCCAAGCGGCTCAGCGCGGGTTCAGGTGGATCCCGGCGAGCATGCAGCGCACCGAGCCGCCGGCCAGTTCGATGGTCGGCACCGCCAAAGGCAGGAGGTCCGTGCTTTCGTGGATAATCGCCCGCTGTTCATGGGAAAGCGCCTGTTCAGCCCGCTCTGAAAGGGCGAGCAAGCGCCCTTCCCTGCCCTGCAGCTCCATGGCGTTGCCGGCGAAATCGGCGACTTGATCGGGGCTCAAGGCGATAACCCGCCGGCCCGAGCCTTCCAGCCGTCGGCGGACTTCCTCGCGCCTGCCGGGATCGGTGATCATGTCGAGGCCAATGATGGCGAAATCCGTGGCAATGCACATCAGCACATTGGTGTGATAGACCGCGCGGCCACTGCCGTCCGACGCCTCGAACAGCATCGGTTCGTAGTTGAAGTGGGTGCAAAAGCGCTCGAGCGCCACCGGATCGGTACGCCGTGACTTGACCGCGTAGGCGACGCGCTCGATGTGATCGAGCACCATGGCGCCCGTGCCTTCCAGAAACAGCCCGTCCGGCTCCAAGCCCGTGTAGTCGATCACGTCCTGCACCCGGTATCGGGTCTTCAACATGTCGATGATGTCGACCCGGCGCTCGCGGCGGCGATTGGGCGCGAACATCGGATAGATCGCCACGTGCCCGCCTGGATGGGTGGAAAACCAGTTGTTTGGAAAGACCGAGTCCGGCGTTTCGCGGTTTTCGTCCTCGAAGAGGTGGACGCCGACACCGGCCGTCTCTAGCTGCTTGGCCACCGCGGTGACCTCGTCGTAGGCCCGCCGTGACAAGGCCTCGTCACCCGTCGCGCCATGGCTCTGAAAGGCGTTGTCGGCGGCGGTTTCACGGTTGGGCACAAAGTGATGCGGGCGCACGATCACCACGGCGGCCGGCGCCTGGACGCTGCGGCGTTCCATTTGATCGCTTAGCCCTGGTTCTTGGCGGCACGCAGAATCATGCCGAAGAGGTCGCGTGGCTCGTCCGGATCGGCGATCATGTCGAGGTACTGGAACTGTTGGGTGGGCTCGAGCTGATCGCGTAGATAGCGCAGCGCTGAAAAATCCTCGATGGCGAAGCCGACGCTGTCGAAGAGGGTGATCTGCTGAGCACTGCGCCGGCCGGCCGCCTCGCTTCTTATCACCTGCCAGAGCTCGATGACCGGATGGTCGTCGGCCAGCTGCTGGATCTCTCCCTCTACCCGGGTCTGCGGCGGATACTCGACGAAGATATCCGAGCGCAGAAGAATGTCGCGGTGCAGTTCGGTCTTGCCCGGGCAGTCGCCGCCGATCGCATTGATGTGGATGCCGGAGCCGACCATGTTGTCGGTCAAGATGGTTGCGTACTGCTTGTCGGCGGTCACCGTGGTGACGATGGCAGCCCCCTCCATCGCCTCTTGACTGGACGTGCAGCGCTTGATGTCGAAACCCCGGCCCACCAAGTTTTGCATGCACTTGTCGGTCGCGTCCCGATCGATGTCGTAAAGCCGCAGCTTGCTCACCCCGTTGATCGCCTTAAAGGCCAGCGCCTGAAACTCCGCTTGGGCCCCGTTGCCGATCATGGCCATGCAGTCGGCTCCCTTGGGTGCGAGATACTTCGCCGCCATGGCCGAGGTCGCCGCCGTCCGCAAGGCGGTGAGGATCGTCATCTCCGACAGCAAGACCGGATAGCCAGTATCGACTTCCGATAAGAGGCCGAAGGCGGTGACCGTCTGCAGTCCTTGGCGCATGTTCTTGGGGTGGCCATTGACGTATTTAAAGCCGTAAAGCTCGCCGTCGCTGGTTGGCATCAGCTCGATGACCCCGACCGCGGAGTGAGCAGCGATGCGCGGCGTCTTGTCGAACAATTCCCAGCGCCGGAAGTCGTCTTCGATGTAGGAGGCCATGCCCTGCAGCATCTCTTCGACCCCGATCTGCAGCACGATCTTCATCATGTGATCGACGCTGACGAAGGGCACAATGTTGAGGTTTTCAGGCGTATAGCTGGTCATGGCTGGCCCAGACTCCGGCTTCGGCAACGTTCGCCGGCGCAAGCGCACCGGCTTGATCGAAACCAGAATACTGCCCAGAGGTTTTCATCAAAATAGCAAAATTTTATAGGAATCGTTATTAGATTAGCTATTTCGTCACACATAGTAGTACAAATCGTCAAATCATGGGCAAGCATCGACAGCCGCGGGCGAAGCACCTCTACGACGGGCTCGATCGTGAATTGATCGCCTTGCTGCGCCGCGATGGGCGCGCACCCCTGGCCAAGCTTGCCGAGATCCTGGGCGTGTCACGGGGCACGGTGCAAAACCGGCTCGACCGCCTGCTGGAATCAGGCGCCATACTCGGCTTTACGGTGCGGGTGCGCGACGACAGCACGCTCGATGCCATTCGCGCCGTCATGCTGATCGAGGTCACCGGAAAGTCAACAACCGCAGTCATCAAGAAGCTGCGCGGCATGCCGGAGCTGAGGGCTCTGCACACCACCAACGGCGCCTGGGACCTGGTGGCCGAAGTGCAAACCGCCAGCCTTTCGGATTTCGATAGGGTCTTGCGCGAGGTCCGCATGGTGGATGGCATCTTGAACAGCGAGACCAGCATTCTGCTGAGCTCGGTTTGAAGAAGGAAGTGATTGCGATGGCAAGTCCCTGCAAGGTCCTCCTGCTCTTTGGCGGTGAATCAGCCGAGCACGAAGTCTCGATCCACTCGGCGATCAACGTTCACCGGGCCCTCGACGAAGCCGGCTACGAAATCGTCCTGGTCGGCATCGACAAGCAGGGCGTCTGGCGTCTGGCGCCGGCCATCCAGTCACCCGCCATCCAATCGCCGGCCGCGGACTGGCCGAGAGTGGTGATGCTGCCCGGCGGCGGCGGCGAAATCCTGGTCCTGGACGGCGCGCAGCAGCGCTTGCGGGGCGACGTGGTCTTTCCTGTACTGCATGGCCCGCAGGGCGAGGATGGCTCCTTGCAAGGCCTCCTGAAGCTGGCCAAGGTTGCCTTCGTCGGCCCGGGGGTGCTGGCCTCCGCCTTGTGCATGGATAAGGTCTTTGCCAAGCAAGTGCTGAACGCCGCCGGCATCCCGACGGTGCGCGCGCTTTCCTTCGATCGCGCTGACGTCGCCGACTTCGCCACGGTGCAACACGAACTCGGCACGCCGATCTTCGTCAAGCCCGCCAACATGGGCTCATCGGTCGGCGTCTCCAAAGTGCACGACGCAGCCGAGTATCAGGCAGCCCTGGAAACAGCCTTTCAGTACGACACGACGGTCGTGGTGGAAAGCTTCGCCGAAGGTCAAGAGATCGAATGCGCGGTTCTTTCCCTGGATGGCTTGCAGGCCTCCCTGCCCGGCGAGATCGTCCCCACTTCGAACGACGGCTTTTACAGCTATGACGCCAAGTACCTGGACGACAGTGGCGCCAAGCTGATCTTTCCCGCACATTTATCGGCAGATGTCACCGAGAAGGTGCAGGAACTCTCCCTAGCGGCGAGCCGGGCGCTCGGCTGCGAGGGCATGGTTCGGGTCGATTTCTTTTTGAAGGCAAGCGGTGAGCTTCTGATCAACGAACTCAACACCATCCCCGGCTTTACCGCCATCAGCATGTACCCCAAGCTCTGGGAGGTATCGGGGATCCCGCCCAAAGATTTGGTAGTCCACCTGATCGAGCATGCGCAGCGCCGCTTTCAACGGGAAGCCCAGCTGCACTCGGACCGCCGGGCCTGAGGCCCAGATCGCCCTCTGTGCAAACGGCCCCCGGACCTCCCAAGCGGAAGAGCCGAGGGCCGGGTAAAAGCCGCTCGTCCGTTCAGGCGCCGGAACCTTCCTCGGCCGAGAAGGGCAGCCGACGCCGCCTTATGCCGGTCGCCGCGAAAAGCGCGTTGGCGACTGCCGGTGCTGCCGGCGGCACGCCCGGTTCGCCGACGCCGGTCGGAGGCTCCGTCGAGGCGACGATATGGGTCTCGACCCGCGGCATGTCGGTGATGCGCATGGGCTCATAGTCGTGGAAGTTCGACTGATCGACCTCGCCATCAGTTAGGGTGATGGCATTGCGCAGCGCATGGCCAAAGCCATAGCCGAAACCGCCTTCCATCTGGGCGGCCACATTGTCCGGGTTGACCGCGATGCCGCAGTCGACGGCGCAGACCACCCGCTCCACCTTGAAGTCGCCGTCCTCGTCCATGGCGATCTCAGCCACCTGAGCCACATAGCTTTGAAAGCTTTCATGCATGGCGATGCCGCGCGCCTTGCCCTCGGGCAAGGACGTACCCCAGCCGGCCTTCTCCGCCGCCAGGCGCAACACCCCGGCGTGGCGCGGACGTTCCTTCAACAAGGCGAGGCGGAACTCCAAGGGGTCGCGCCCGGCCGCGTGGGCCAAGTCGTCCAGCATGGTCTCCATCACATAGGCGGTATGGGAGTGGCCGACCGAACGCCACCACAAGACCGGCACACCGACAGCGACGGTATGCAAATCGCCGTGGAAGTTGGGAATGGCATAGGGCGTGTCACCGATCCCTTCGATCGAGGTGTGGTCGATGCCGTCATGTACCAGGACCGCCTCGAAGGGGGTACCGGCCATGATCGACTGGCCGACGATCCGGTGCTGCCAGCCAACGATGTTGCCGTCGGCGTCCAGGCCGGCCCGGACCTTGTGCAGGTACATGGGCCGGTAGTAGCCGCCCTTGATATCGTCCTCACGCGACCACTGGATCTTCAAGGGCTGCTTTTCACCCCAGGCCTTGGCGAGCTGAGCGGCCTCGCCGACGATATGGGAATCGTAGATGGCCCGCCGCCCGAAGGAGCCGCCGGCCCAAAGCGTGTGCACCTGGACCTGCGGCACCTCGATCCCCAGCACCGCCGAGGCGACGAACTGATCAACGGTCTGTAGCTGCGAGCCGGTCCAGATGTTGGCCACCTCGCCGTCGAACTCGATGACCACGTCATGCGGCTCCATGGGCGCGTGGGCGAGGAAGGGAAACTCGAAGGTTCCCTCGACGATCTTGTCCGCCTGGGCCAGGGCCGCCTCGGCGTCGCCGTCGCTGCGAAAGGTCTTGCCGGGGGTTTGCGCCAACTCGGCATAAAGGGCGCGCAGCTCTTCGCTGCCGCGGGTTTCCGCGTTGCTCTCGTCCCACTCGATCGCCAGCGCGTCACGTCCCTTGAAGGCAGGCCAGGTGGACTTGGCGACGACCGCGATACCGGCCGGGATCTGCACCACCCGCACCACGCCGGCCACCTGCTCGGCCGCCGAGGCGTCGAAGGACTTCACCGTGGCGTCGAACTTGGGCGGCCGGGCGATGGCCGCGACCAGCACGTTGTCCGGCGCCTTGTCGAGCGCGAAGATCGGCGCGCCGACGGTCTTGGCCTTGACATCGAGCCGGGGAAAGGCCTTGCCGATGTAAATGAAATCCTCCGGTGATTTTAGGGTGATCTCCGCCGGGGCCGTCTGCGCCGCCGCCTGCTCGGCCATCTCGCCAAAGCTGGCGCTGCGACCGGAGCCGTGGGAGAGCACGCCTTTCTGGACGACGATTTCCCCGGCTGCTACCCCCCAGGCTTCGGCTGCCGCCTGCACCAAGAGCTGTCGAGCCATGGCGCCGGCTTCGCGATACTGCTGGAAGGAGTTGGCGATGGCACTCGACCCGCCGGTCCCTTGATAGGGCCCCCAATGCAGGTTGTTGTACTGGCTCGCGTCGGACGGGGCGAATTCGACCTCTAGCTGGGCCCAATCGGCGTCCAACTCCTCGGCGACCAGGGTGGCAAGCCCAGTCGCCGCCCCTTGGCCCTTGTCGAGGTGCTTGCTGAGAACCACGACCCGGTTGTCCGGCCGCAGGATGACGAAGGGATTGACTTGCATTCCGCTCGCAGCCGCTGCACGCGCCGCGCCGCCGTTCGGCAGGGCAGCGCCGATGATGAGGCCAAGGCCGGCGCCTCCGGTGGCGGCAAGAAACTGGCGACGGCTGATCGCGTTGCGTTCGGAACCGTTCAGCGGAAGACTTTTAATCATCGATCAGCCCTCTAGGATCTTGGATGCATGGTGGATCGCCTTGCGGATCCGGTGATAGGTGGCGCAGCGGCAGACGTTGCCTTCCATCGCCGCGTCAATGTCGGCGTCGTCCGGCTTGGGCGTCTCCTTCAACAGCGCCGTCGCCGCCATGATCTGCCCCGATTGGCAATAGCCGCACTGGGGTACGTCCGAAGCATTCCAGGCCTGGCGGATCGCCTCCGCCTCCTTGCCATCGAGGGCGTCGATGGTGATAACCTCGCTATCCTCCACCGTGTCGATGGTGGTGACGCAAGAGCGGGTTGGCTCGCCATCGATGTAAACCGTGCAGGCACCGCAAGCGGCAATTCCGCAGCCGAACTTGCTGCCTTTGAGGCCGAGCTCGTCGCGCAAGGCCCACAGCAGCGGTGTATCTGGATCGACGTCGAGCGCGTGCTTTTCACCATTCACTGAAATTTCAAAAACCATGTCCTCCCCCGGGGTGATTGGAGCTTAAGGTTGCGGGCAAGTGCCGGCCGGCGGAGCCCGTCTATCCTAGGTGGTGACGCTGCCATGATTGAGAAAGGTCTATTCGGTCACAATGCTTGCCTATTCCTCCGCTATGCCTCGCCCGAAGAGCCTTTCCTGGCGCTCGGCTTTCCGATCGCTTCGGCCGAGGTCAGCGATAGCGGCCAGGCCATCAATCTACCGGGTAAAAGTGTTGAGCTATCGCTTGACCTTGCTGAATGCGCCTCCCTAAAGGAGGGCGATTATCCTCGGGTTACTATGAGGTGAATCAAGGCCCTTAGTCGGGAGCCAAGCCATCGTCAATCGAAGTCGGATTTGCAGAGGAAGACACAATGCGGTCGGACACCAATAGGATTGCGCAGGCTGCGGCCAAGCCCCCCCAGGTTCTTGTCTGGGACGGACTTGTGCGCTTCGGGCACTGGTTGCTCGTGCTGCTGTTCTTCGTCGCTTACTTTACCGAGGACGACGCCCTCACCTTGCACAGTTGGGCCGGATACGGCGTCGCGATCTATGTACTGATCCGCGTGGTTTGGGGCTTTGTTGGACCCCAGCACGCGCGCTTTTCCGATTTCTTGTTCGGTCCCTTCACAGCCGCCGGCTACATGAAGGATTTGTCGCTCTTCCATGCCAAACGCTATATCGGCCACAGCCCGGCGGGCGCCTACATGGTCTTCGCGCTCTTGGTTGGCTTGCTGCTCACCTCCGTCAGCGGCGTGGCTCTCTTGGCGGTGGAAGAAAACGCCGGGCCCTTGGCCCCCTGGCTTGGCCCGAGTTCGGCCCTTGAAGAACCATCTTCCGGTTTCGCCCTGACCCAGCAAGCCCAGGCGTCCTCGGGTGACGAGCGATCCCAACGCCAAGGCTCGGCCTCGGCCGAGGCTCTGGAGGAGGCCCATGAGGTGCTTGCCAACCTAACCCTTATCCTGGTCATCCTGCACATTGCCGGTGTCGTCTTGGCATCAGCCGTGCATCGGGAGAATTTGGCCCTCGCCATGGTGACCGGTCGCAAACGATCAAGCTAGGGGTCTGAGCGATGCGCGCCTTCACCATAGTCCTGGGCTTCTTCTTGCTCCTGGGCGGCGCGACGAAGGAAACATCTGCCGAAACGATCGATCCGCATGAGCTTTTCGAGCGGCGCTGCGCGCGGTGCCACGGACAGCACGCCGGCGAGTTCGTACCGAGTTCCCTCGTCGTCCAGGAAGGCGAGCTGGTCGGTCGCGAAAACGGCAAAGCGCTGACCGCGTTTCTCGCCTCCGGGCACGGCCGCCTAGGGCCTGATGAGATCGAGCCGATGGTGGCGCACTTGGCCGCCATCCTGGAGCGAAGCGGCCTATTTCGTGAAAAGTGTCTCATTTGTCACGGCCGCGCCGTCGCCTTCGCCCGCGATCGTTTGATCCTGTTCCAGGGTCGCCCTATGGGCCGCTACACGGGCCGGGACGTCGAAGCGTTTCTTCGCAATCACGGACGACTTGGTGCTAGTCAAGTGACGGTAATCGTCCAAATGCTGCGCCAGCAACTAAAGGACCGGGACGGCAAGTAAGCGTGCAGCTTCATTCCGCCCGCCGCGCCCGCAAGGAAACCCAAGGAGGCTTTGGCCATGGTCCAGCACATCGGCATTCTCGCCTGCTCCGCCGAAGGAGCGGCGCTCTGCTATCGCACCATCTGCGCCGAGGGGCCGGCCCTGCTCGGCCCGCACGCTCATCCGGAGGTCACCCTCACCACCGCTTCGCTGGCCGACTATGTCGCCTGCCTGGAGCGCGGCGACCTGGCCGGGGTCGGCCGCTTGATGCTGGCCTCGGCGGACAGGCTCGAAAGGGCGGGCGCCGATTTCCTGATCTGCCCCGACAACACCATCCACCAGGCGCTGCCCGAGATAGCGGACCGCCTACCCCTGCCCTTCTTGCACATTGCCGAGGTGGTGGCCGAGGAAGCGGTGGCGCGCGGCTTTCGCCGCCTGGCCCTGCTCGGCACCCGTTGGCTGGTGGATAGCGCCGTCTACCCGAAGGTGCTGACCGTCCGTGGCCTTACCTGCCAGCGGCCTGATGCCGCAGCGCGAGCGGAAGTCGACCGAATCATCATGGAGGAGCTGGTCCCCGGCCATGTCACCGCCGAAGCAACGGCCTACTTCCACGCGCTGATCGACGCCATGGGGCGCGGCGGCTGCGACGCGGCGATCCTTGGCTGCACCGAGATTCCCCTGGCCATCGACGAAACCAAAGCGCCGCTGCCGTGCCTGGATTCCACCCGTCTACTGGCCCGCGCCGCGCTCAAGCGGGCGGTGGGGGAAAGCTCCGTCTAGCCTAGGTCCTCAAGGATGTTGACACCACCACTTCTAATCCGCCAGCCATCCATTGTACCAGAACCCGAAGTAACCAAACCAAGCCTTTCAAGGCGCATGAGTCCGCGTCTTACATTTTCCAAATCCGAATGAGGAATATGTGCCGCAAGGGCTTCGGGTTTAGGTCGCGCATCGGACTGCTGCTGAAGTCTAAGGCTCTTTAGGATGTCTCGGTCGTCTTGGCTCAAGTCGATTTCATCTCGTAGCCGTGACGGTCCCCAATTGCTTAGATCCCACTTGGCCTCGTCAACATCGTGGACGACAAGGCCGGCGCCTCTCAATTCCTCGAGCTGTTCCAATACATCGTCATTCGTAAGATTGGCCTTTTGCGCAATGTCATCGAGTGCGGCAGGTAACGATTCTAAATCGGCAAATGCCTTAAACACTATCAACGCATCCTCTTCGAGTTCTCGGCCAGGCCCCAAACTTTGGGCAGCGTCTGCCCTCCGTGCGGCGAGCTCCGCCATTTCCTCTGCCTGTTGTAGCTTCTTTTCTGCTAGCTGTACCCTCTCCTCCGCTTTCTGCGCCTTCATTTCTGCATCCACGGCTGCTTGCTTTGTGGTTCCTATCTCCTTCATTGCCTCTTCTGCCTTCTTTTCTGCATCCACGGCTGCTTGCTTTGTGGTTCCTATCTCCGTCATCGCCTCTTCGGCCTTTGCCTCGGCGATCTCGGCCGTCTCCTTCGCATCCTTCAAGAGTTTTTCGGCAATGGAGCCAAGGAAGCGCTGGGCAACAAGTGCCGCCACAATGCAAAATCCAACTAAGATAAGCAGATTGCTCCACCATTCGTGGAACGAAGTGCAGAAACCGGCAGCAGTCTCCAGTCCATTGATGGCTTTTTTGACCTCCTTCAACGCATCATCGGAGAGCTGGAGCTCCGCGACAGTACTCTTTACTGCCGTCACTTCTTTAGAGCAGGTCGATTTCATCAATTCATTGATGATTCCTCCCTCTTGGCCCGGCGTCGCCATGACCAGAAAAAGGGGAACCACCCATGCGGCAAGGAATCCTAGAAACACAGATTTCCGGAGAGCCCAGCGATCAGTTACGACAGTTTTTTTCCCGTCTTGATCAAGGATCGGATTTCCATTTTGGTCCTTCTTTACTGACACGAACTCGCCACCCATCAAGGCGCCGCCGATACCACCGAACACGCCAGCAAGGGCAATTGCCAACCCAACTTGCAACCAAATAGGCATTTGCGAAACCCTGTCCCAAATGAACCCGACGAACTATATATGTTAGAATAATATACTAGTATATATCTTACTACGAGAATTTTCTTTCTACCGATTGTCATTTCGTGAAATATTCCCGCCTAGAAATATCTTTAGATCACCAAACGCCGGCTAAATCGCACCAAAAGTTCTTTTGGAGTGCCCGCCCCCGTCTACTGGCCCGCGCCGCTCTCCGGCGGGCGGTTGCGCCCTAAGCGCGAGCTCTCTGGCTTCGCAAACGAAGGGCCAACAGGGCGGCGAGGCAAAGGCCGGCGGCGGCAAGCAGGGAGGAGACGAGGAAGCTGCCGGTCAGGTCGAAGCTGTAACCGGCCACCAGCGGGCCGATGATCTGCCCCAGACCGAAGGCGGCGGTCATGATGGCGAGCATTCGGCGCGGCTCACCCGGTGAGAGGCTGCGCGCCGCCATCAGTCCCAAGGCGGTGATCCCCATGAAGGTGCCGCCGAGGAAAACGGCCGCGACGAAGAGGCCCGGCAGGCTGATCCAGAGCACGCTGGCGACCACCCCCAACGCCTCGACGATGCAGGCGATGGCGAAGGCGGAGAGCACGCTGCTGCGCCGCGCCAGCCAGGTCCAGGCGGCGACCGAAGGGATCGCCGACAAGCCGACCACCAGCCATACCAGGGCCTCGAAACGGCTGATGTCCGGCGAGGCGCGCACGATGGCCACGATAAAGGTGGCGGTGATCACATAGCCGAACCCGAAGAGCCCATAGGCCAGCACCAGGGGCCAGAGGCTCGGACCTGAATCTCGGTCGGTATTGGTTGTCTGGTGGGACCTCTCGGCCGGTCGCTCGGGCATCAACAGCAGCAAGGCGACGACCGCGGCCAGTGACAGGCAACCACCGCCGTACCACATGGCCGTCCAGCTTCCTGCCTGGCCAGCCACCGCCCAGGTAACGATCGCCGAAGTCGCGATGCCGCCGCCGACGCCGGCAAAATGCACTGCGGAAAGCTGGCTGTGCCGGCTTGCCGCCAAGCCCTCCAGTACCAGCGCGGAAGCAAGGACCAAGACGAAGGCGCTGGCAAGGCCGCCAAGAAAGCGCAAGGCCAAGAAGAGCCACAGATTTTCGCTGAGGCCCATGGCCCCGGTGGTGAGCGCGCTTGCCGCCAGAGACCAGATCAGCCAGTCGCGCGGGCTGCCGCCCAGGCGCGGCGAGGTGGCCGCCAGGGCCCCGACGAGGTAACCAAGGAAGTTCGCCGAAGCAATAATCCCCGCCTCGCCCTGGCTGAGGCCCAGCGCTTCCACCATCGGCGGCAGGATGGGCGTATAGATGAAACGGCCAATGCCCACCGCGGCGGCCATGGCGATAAAGCCCCCCATCGCCAGGGGGACCGGTCGCAAAGGGAGGTTGCCCACGGACGGACTCCTAGGAGACAAAGCAAGGTAGTCGATAGCTAACACGATGGGCGGTCGATTTCAGCCGCGGGAAGTCGACCGGGAGGCCTCCGCCGCCAGGCACCGCCGGCGAGCGCTGGGCAGAGAGCATCCCCTGCGACTGCTTGGCAGGAATCATAACCGGGTGCTAAGAATTTCGCGTTAGTAGTAAAATTCGACCTTTACACCTCAGGCGCGTGGCACAGGATGCAGAAAGGATGCACAAAATGATCGTTTCCAACATGGAGGAACTGCCCGGCATGCGGATCGTGCAGCATCTGGGCGTCGTGCAAGGCAGCACGGTGCAGGCCAAGAACGTCTTCCGCGACATTGGCGCCAGTATCAAGAATTTGATCGGCGGCGAACTGAAAAGCTATACGGACTTGATGAACGAGGCCCGTCAGTCGGCGCTGACCCGCATGAAGCAAGAAGGCCAAGCAATCGGCGCCAATGCGATCCTAAATGTTCGGTTTTCGACCTCGACCATCACCCAAGGTGCCGCTGAGCTCTTGGCCTATGGCACGGCGGTGGTCATCGAGGACCGCGAAAATGGATGACTGGATGATCGAGGTATTGATCAACTTCGGAATTCCGGCCGTTCTGATCGTTATGGGGTTCATTGTGGGCTCGCTGATCGAACGGCGGCACTTTCGCCGGCTGATCGAAAGGGAAGACAAACAGCGCGACATTCTCGCCTTCGCCCTCCGTCATGTGCCGTCGGACCTAAGCGTGTCGGACCCGAAACTGGTTTGCGGCAACGCCGTCATCTCGGTAGACTACTTCAAGCGGTTTGCAGCCGGTCTGCGCGGGATTGTCGGTGGCCGAATGGGCGCCTATGAATCTCTGCTCGAACGGGCGCGGCGCGAGGCGCTGATCCGCATGAAGGACGATGCTCGCCGCCATGGTGGCAACATCGTCTTGAATGTGAAGTTGGAAAGTGCGCGCATCTTTTCCAGTGGTCGTGCAACCGTCAGCGTGGAAGCCCTGGCCTATGGCACGGCCTATCGCCAGCGTGAAGCGAGTGCCGAAATACACTAACCCAAAGGTGCCGGAGGGCATCAGTTCCGGTCACGAGCATCCCTTGGCAGAGGTCGCCAAGTCTTCGATCTTTGTCATCGCCATCTTCGTCGTGTTCATCCTCGGCGCCTATGCGGCAGCCCGCCTGGCAGCCCCCTTCGTACCCTTTGCCTGGGAAAGAGCCTTGGCGGCTGGTGCGGTAGAGGAAGGCGACGAGCCTGCCGCAAGCACGTCCCCGACACAACGCTACCTCACCGACTTGGCGGCCCGCGTCGCGGCGGCCAGCGAGTTGCCGGACGGCATGGAGATAACCCTGCACTACGTCGAAGGGGAAACCGTCAACGCCTTTGCCACATTGGGCGGGCACATCTTCGTCTTCGAGGGTCTGTGGAAGCTGCTGGACAGTGAAAATGCCGTGGCCATGCTGCTCGGGCACGAAATCGCCCACGTCAAGAACCGGGACCCAATCCGCAGCGCCAGTGGCGCTCTGGTGGCATCCCTTGCCGCGGGCGTCCTGTTGAACGGCACCGGCGTGGTCGACGGTCTGGCCGGCATGGGCACCCTTTTGACCGCATTGCACTTCAGCCGCGAGCAGGAAACCCAAGCGGACATCGATGCGGCCAAGGCCGTGGTCGCCCTCTACGGCCACCTCAATGGCACAACCGATCTCTTTGCCCAGCTTAAGACGGTCACGAACGACGCCGACGACCCGCCAGCCTTTCTTGCCAGTCACCCGCACTTGCAGGAGCGCATCAACGACCTAAAGCTGCTGGCTCGCCGCAACGGCTGGACCTTCCAGGGTGCCAAAACGCCCCTGCCTTGAAACCGCGCCGTTGCGGTTTGCCGGATCTAAGGGGAGGTCGGGGACAGCTGCCTATAAGGCACGGCGACACGGCGGTTAAAGCGCCCTGCCGGCCATTTTAGCCGCCGGGCATGCACCTAGCGAGGCAAGCAGTTACACCAAGTCTTGGATTGGAGAATGAGGAACTTGCCGCACGATTGGCGTTATCGGAATCGCTTTGGCGCTCCCGATTGAGCCGTGAATCGTCCACTAAGCATTTGAATAGAGCCTGAGCGTGCCGGGACCACCCATAGCAAGAAAGGAACTGCGCGTCATGAGCGACCTTGAAAGCTGCCGCAACCGCGCCGTCGTGGTTCAGCTTTGGGTGATCGGACTGCCCGGTCTTGAGGACTTTTCTCAGTCGATCGGCCACCCGCGCAACCCCGGAGAGGCGGCGCTTGTCAGCTTCGATCGACCCGAAACCGTTGTCGAGGTCGAACGGACCATGGGCTTCGCGGGCACCAAGGCGGAGTAAGGTGCCGACTTTCACTTTTCGCGGGCGGCGCGTTTCGTTCTCGGACGATGGCCATGGTCCCCCTCTTCTCCTAACCGCCGGCCTCGGCGGGCAGCAGTCGTTTTGGAACGCCCTCAAGCCGCGCTTGACACCGCGGTTTCGGGTTCTCTCCTTCGATCATCCGGGCTGCGGGAAAGCGAAGCACCTTCCCACGACCGTTCGGTCGCAGACCTGGCGGCCTTGGCCGTTGCCCTGCTCGATCACCTCGAGATCGACGGCGCCCTGGTGGTCGGGCACTCCATCGGCGGCGCCATCGCCCAAACCCTAGCCCTCGACCACGCCGCACGGATCTCATCGCTAATGCTGAGCGCTACCAGGCAAAAAGAGTCCGACGGTGCGTTGCCGGCCGGATCGGACTAAGCTACCTTCGGCCGGCTGGAGACGACACCGGCGGAATACGCTTGGGACCAAGACCACCGCCATTGGCACCAAGCCCTGGGACCAAGGCCACCGCCGTCGTCGCACACCCGGTTCCCAGGAAAAGGAGTGATCAGCTTTGCGCAGTTCCAACAACACGGGGAGCAAGACTGCAATGAACAAGGGACGGTGTTTGTGCGGCAGTGTTACCTGGGCCCTGACCGGCGAGCCCTTAGCCGCCTATCACTGCCATTGCAAGATGTGTCGCAAAGCACACGGCACGGCTTTCGGTACCTACTACCTGGTAGGCCTCGAGCACTTTCAATGGACCGGCAAGACGGACAAGATCATCGGCTATCGCTCCTCGGACTACTTCGTCCGAGGCGCCTGCGGCGTCTGCGGCTCGGTGGTGCCCTTCTTGGGCCGCGATGGCGAGCGCTGGGCGGTGCCTGCCGGCTGCCACGACCATGGCAAGAAAGCTGAGTGCCACATCTTTGTCGCCGACGCCGCAGCTTGGCACGCGGTGACCGGCGACCTGCCGCGCCACGCCGCCTATCCCGCTGAAACCGGCTATCCGACTGTCGAGGCGAAGCCGCTTGCCGCCGAGCGAAACGGCGTGGTGCGCGGCAGCTGCCTTTGCGGCAGCGTCGAGTTTCAGGTCACCGAAGTCATCACGGTCGCCCACAACTGTCATTGCTCACGCTGTCGTCATGCCCGCGCCGCGGCCCATGCGAGCAACGGCTTCACCTCCTTCGAGGGGGTTCGGTTTCTCAAGGGAGAGGACCATCTGAAGAGCTACAAGCTGCCCGAGGCCCGCTATTTCACGCAAACTTTCTGCGAGGTCTGTAGCGCGCCCATGCCGCGCCGCGACGCCGGACGGAACATATCGGTCATTCCCCTGGGCTCGCTGGACGACGATCCTGGCGTTAAGCCGGTCGACCACATCTATGTCGCCCACAAGGCAGGCTGGCACGAGATTACCGACAATCTGCCCAGGTTCGAAGAAGAGCCCAGCGGCTAAGGCCGCGCGCCGCCGCTGGATGCCCAGACCAACACCAAAGGACGTAACACCAAAGGGAGCAACACCAAAGGACGCCAAAAAACAGAAGTTCGGATCAGGCGGCAACCACCGCCGCGCGACAACCAGATGAGATTTGTCAGGCTGCGGGCCTATGACTGCTACCGCCCAAAAACTTCTTGAAAAGGCGGGAGAGGCTCCACCTCAGCGCCCTTGCTCGCCCCACAAGGGTGCGCGTATTAAAGGCTTCAATGCCGATCAGGGTCCGGGTGCTATCCATCCAATCCTTCTTATAAGGTTCGCTGCCCACACCGTAGTCAATTTCTTCCACCTTATCGTTTTCAAGGACATACTTGACGATTTCTTTGGTGAGGATCGACCCTACCGAAAACTCTTTAAAGGCCTCGTCGTAGGCAAGTTTATAGATAATTGCCTTTCGTCCCGACAACAGCCATATCTGTGATGCGGCAGGAACATTGTCGACAAAAAGAATGCCTAGGCGCAGCAGACCAAGTCGTGAGGCCACACGACAAAGTTCCGGAATAAAATTCGGATATTTTTCCTCATTCTTCCAGCTACGCGCATAAACGCTCATGTAGTCGTTTACAACATTTCTGTCAAAGTTCGAAAAAATTTCTATGCGCGTTTCTTTTTGGCGCTGCAGTTTTTTCGATTTCCTTTTTATGGTATTTCTAGCTCTAGAAGGGCGACTATTGTAATAGTCATCAAATCCGATATTTTTCGTGTTCACGAAATAATTCTCGTATTGAAAATACTTGTTAACTAGAAATCGCTGAGCGGTAAGACTTTCGCATAATTTATTTGTTCCTTCTCTGTCTTCTAAAAGAAGCCTAAAGTCTAAACCGATAGAAGATGGTTTTTCAGTCACTATATATTTCACAAACTCATCCAATAATCCCTTCTTGTCATTTACCGAATGCGAGAAAATTGGCGCAAACTCCATTGTATAGAAATTACTCATACTTAATAGTTTTCGCCGCTTTTTATCCAAATAACAGAATAGGTAGCATTTCTGCGTTTGATCATCGTCTTTCGTAAAGACGTAAATTTTCTCTAAGGCGTCTTCTGCTGGCGCATACTTGGAAAGGCACTGAAACCATTCAATTGAGCGAAAAATGTCTCCCTGTACCTTGTAGGAAAGAATATTGATATCCTCTGCCGGTAACGCGTCTAAAGAGTGATAGAGGGATACAGGCATAGGTTAAGTTCCTAGAAGTCCAACGCCGATAGGCTTCCCGGTTCCACAAAATTCATCAAGGTACTGGCGCCTGCGTTCAATTTGAGTGACTCTTGCCGCTGACCCACACCAGTATCGGATTGATGCGCGCCTATCAAGCCTACGGATTGGCACCTTAGAAGTACGCAAAGGGCTAGCTTTTTGGTCCTTCTGGTCGGCCAGCGAAGGTATCGGCCGTCCCTTCACCGCGCCGTCAAGGGATGATGGCAAATACAAAAATCCACGACAAAGGTCAACTTCCGCCGATCGTGCATCATTCCTGTTACGCAGCCGGCAAATGCTGTCACCCGGGCCACAAGACGGCGAGCCAGGGGGCAGGCTGCGTTCGCCGGCATAGATCTTCCCGGCCCCCGGTGCTATGGAAGGCGGAAGGCGAAAGATCGTCACGGCGCTCCACCCCCTCCCCTTTCCCAATGCCAGGGTGATGGCTTGCAGATGGGACCAGCACCGCGCATTACCGTGATCGGCAGTGGCATCCTGGGTGCCTCCGTCGTCTTCCACCTGGCACGGCGCGGGGCCAGGGTGTCCTTGCTGGAATCGCGCCAAAATCCGGCAGAAGAGGTGACCGCCCAGTCCTTCGGCTGGGTCGGCCGCGGGGCGGAGACGCCGTCCGAGAACCCCGCGCTCTTCGCCTTGCGGTCGCGCGCGCTTTCCGACTTCCATCGGCTGGCTGACGACTGGGCTGGTCGGTTTCAAAAGTCCTGCCTGGGCGCCATCTTCTGGCGATCGACACCCGGTGCAACGCAAGCTCTGATCGAGGATCATCGCAACCATGACAGCCCGTTGGAGACCCTGTCGAATACCGACATCGCCGGGATGGTTCCGCGACTGAGCGATCCGCCCGACTGCGCCGCCTTGGCGCGGGAGGATTTCGCGGTCGAGCCCAGGGATCTCGCGGTCGCACTGCTGACCGCCGCGAAGGAAGCCGGGGCGACCCTGGGGTTCGGTCAGCCGGTGACGGCCTTGGAACTGAGGAACGGGCGTCTCGTCGCCGTGCGAACCCCATCCGCTCGCTTGGAGACGGATGTGGCCGTGCTCGCCGCGGGCACCGGCTCGACGACCCTGGCGGAGGGCATCGGCGGCGGCCTGGACATCGATGCCTCGCCCGCCGTCCTGTTGCGCTATTCGGTGAGCGAGCCGGTGGTCAGCCATATCCTCTGCGGCCCCGAGCTCGAGTTGCGCCAGGCCGCTGACGGCTCACTCGTCCTCGCCGAATACTACCCCGAGGATGGGGAAGCGGGCATGGCCGCCCTGGCCACCGAGACGGCCGAGCGGCTCCGCCGGCACTACGCCCTCGACGGCGCGCTCTCCCTGTTGTCGGTCGCGGCCGGATTTCGGCCCTTCCCTCGAAGCGGCTGGCCCATTACCGGCTTCTTGCCGGAGGTCGAAGGCGTTTATGCGACCGTCGCCCACCCCGGCGTTGTCCTCGCACCCTTCATCGGCCGCGTCGCCGCCGAAGAAATCCTTGAGCAAAAGCGCGACCCGGCCTGGCCAAGGTTGCAGCCGGGGTGACGGGGTTGCGCAGCAACTGCAGGACTGCACCCCCTACCTTACCTGCCGGGCGAAGGCGTGGAGGTCGTCGATTAGCAGGCCGGGCACTTCCAAGGCGGCGAAGTGGCCGCCGAAGCGTTCCGGGTGGGCGAGTGGCTCGATGATGTCGAGGAACTCGACGACGGAGCCTGGCCAGCCGTGGCTGATGATCAGCGGCAGGGGTGCCGACCCGCTGCCCTTTTCGCGAATAAACCTAAATCCGGTAGTTGGCGGAATCTTTGATTCTGCGTTTAGTATAGGTTTCAGGATTCGGTTGCAGCATCATGCCGGGAGGTGGCCCGGCGGCGGGTGGAGGATGCGGACCTTTCATTTTTTCCGAGCCCCTATTTTGCGACAATCGCTTCCTCCATCGGGCCAATGCCTGGGCGCCTCACGGGAAAGAGTCGGTGGGACATCTGCCGTTGCAATCGCGTGCGCCGGGCGCCACCTTCAAATTTAAGGATGGTTAAGTGACGCTGCCAGGACAAACGAAAATGACCGACTGGATCGACCGGGCCACCGGGATCGCCGACCTCGACAGCGCCGCGCGGGCAAGTTTGGCGCCCCTGCGACCACTGACGCTACCCCAGGGCAAGGTGCTGTTCCGGCCAGGTGACCCGGTGAGCGGCTTCGTCTTGGTGCTCATGGGCCAGGTCGGGGTTTATCTGACCGGCCCCTCTGGGCGCGAGATTCGGCTCTACAGTGTTGCTCCCGGCGAGACCTGTGTGCAGACAACGCTGGGATTGCTGGGCGAGCAGGATTATGCCGGCGAGGCGGTGACCGAGACGGCCGTCGAGCTGGTCCTCGTTCCCAAGTCCCTCTTCATGGAGCTGCTTGCCAGCTCCAGCACCTTTCGCAGCTTCGTCTTTCGCGCCTTCGCCCAGCGCCTGCAGACGGTCATGCAGGTGCTCGAGCAGGTCGCCTTCGTCAAAGTGGAGGCACGCCTGGCCACCGTGCTGCTGGAGCGTGCCGGAGGCGGCGACCGAGTGCGCGCCACCCACCAGGACCTGGCAACCGCCATCGGCTCGGCGCGCGAGGTGGTGTCGCGGCGGCTTGAACGCTTTGGCAAGGATGGGCTGGTGGCCCTCGACCGAGGCGAAATTCGCATCACCGATCGCCCGGGCCTTACTCGGCTCGCCGCTCCCGCGGGTGCAACATAGGCGGATGCAACACGGTCTGGGTGTCACTATTCAAATCCTTTATGGAAGGCAGCTGGAAAGGGACCGCTGCGAGGCTTGACAGTCTTGGTGATCACTCCTAGCGTGCGGTTGGAAAATCTAGGGATTCTAACATGAAGATCAACGTCGTCGTTGTGAGAGAAGGGCGCTTGGACCGGTAACGGACTCCAAATCCAGATCTCCTGCGCCTCCGACACAATCGGGGGCTTTTTTTATGCCCATAACCCGTGACCTTTGCCTGACACGTCCGGCCGGAGTGCAAAGTATGCCCGCATCCGCAAGCAGCCCACCGAGGCTTATCACACTGATCTTCTTGTGCGGTCTTTCAGTCGTGTCGCTGAATATGTTTTTGCCCTCGCTCTCGACCATCGCTCGGGATTTCGAGGCCAGTTATGCACTGGTAAACCTCTCCATTGCCGGCTATGCCGGCGTCACCGCAGTGTCGCAGCTGGTCATGGGCCCATTGTCCGACCGCTTCGGGCGTAGGCCGGTCATCTTGGCTGGATTGGTGATATTTTGCCTAGGGTCGCTGGGCTGCCTGCTGGCCACCAGTATATGGGCCTTCCTTTTTTTTCGAATGATGCAAGGGGCGATAATCTCTGGTTACACGGTGTCAATGGCAATAGTCCGAGACATAGCCCCACGGCTACGAGTCGAGGTTAACGGGTCTGAAGTCTAGGATTTTGAGCATGTAGTTAGGGTCGAATGCGGCGCATTTTCGGCGTCGTTTGAGGGACTTCTTGTCCTTGGCCCGGCGCAGCAGGTTGATTGCAAAATGGCGGACGACGGCCATGTTTTGCGCGCCGTGGCCCTTACGCAGGCGCGAGAGGTCCTCCTTGAAGGTGACGTCGAGGCTCCAGTGGAGATTGTTCTCGATCGCCCAGTGTTGGCGCACGGCCTGAGCGAAGGCCGCAGCCGAAAGGCTTCGCGATGAGATGTAATAGCGCCGCTGGCGGGTGCAATGGTCCTTGTGCTCGACCTGTGCCTCGACCATGGCGATCGCGGCCAAGCCGGCAAAGCGCGGCGCGCCGGGATAGCTGCGCTCGGGCCTCAGCCAGTCGATGGTTTGGCTCACCGAGTGAAGGCGGTTCTCCAGGCGGCCGTGGCCCTTGTCGAGGCTCTGGTGGCTGTCGACCTCCTCGGCCGGCGCGTCCTTGAAATAGCTTTCGATCTCCTGATGCAGGCTGGGTTGGTTCTGCTTGACCGCCAAGAGGTAGTCGGCGCCGGCATCGCGGATGTCTTGGGCGACCCTGGGGTTGCAGCCCATGGCGTCGATGGAGACCAGGGCGCCGGCCAGGTCGAGGCGCTGCAGCAGAGCGGGAATGGCGGTGATCTCGTTGGACTTTTCCGCCACCGCCTCTTGCCCCAGTACCAGCCGGCTGGTGCTGGCAAAGGCCGAGACCAGGTGCAGCGCGCGCTTGCCCGCCGCCCGGTCGTGACTGCGCCTGGAGGTCTTGCCGTCGATGGCCACCAGCGCGGGGCGATCCGGCCAGATCTCGGCCACCCAGGCGGAAAAGCAGGCGGCAAAGAGCGCCGGGTCGAGGCGGTTCATCAGGCAGCGCAGCCAATCGGCGCCGGGGATGCCGAAGTGGTACTCGCCAAAGCGCCGCAGAAAGCCCAGATGCGCCTCGCCCCAGTCGACGATGTCCTCGTAGTCGTCCGAGCTGGCGATGGTGCCGCAGACCACCAGCAGCAGAACCTCGGGCAGGGGATACATTACCTTCCAGCTCTGCCGATCGTCCTCGATCGCCGAAAAGTGTTCCAGCAACACCGCAAGCCGCGGCTTTTCAAGCAACGCTACCATGGGAATCCTCCTGCCTCGGAAGACACCACTGAGTCAGACCGCAAGCAAAACCGCAAGACACTTGCCGAACGTCAAGCCAAAATCCGCGTTAACCTCACCTCGATGCCGTGGACATAGCCCAGGCGAAAGAGGCGGCAAGCCTGATCGGATTTCTCGCCATGGCCTGGGCGGTAGGGCCGATGCTGGGGCCGATGTTCGGCGGCCTCCTAGAAGAAATTTTCGGGTGGCAAGCGAGCTTCTGGGCCTTCTTGTGTTTTGGTTCAATCCTCTTCGCCGTTTGCTGGCTCGACTTGGGTGAAACCAACGGGGACCCATCCAAGACCTTCGTCAAGCAATTGCAGGCCTACCCGGCGCTTTTCCGCTCACGAAGATTTTGGGGCTATAGCTTGTGCATGGCATTTTCGACAGGTGCATTTTATGCATTTTTGGGGGGCGCGCCTTTGGCCGCCGAGGCAGTCTTCGACACGCCGCCAGCATGGCTTGGATTCTACATGGGAACCATAACGGCGGGATTTGTTCTCGGCAGTTTTCTTTCTGGAATTTTCGCCGCACGTCACGCCTTGACGACGATGATGATCGCCGGGCGGATCGTCGCCTCCGCCGGACTGGTCGTCGGGCTGGTGCTGGCTTTGGCCGGCCTCCTAAATGAGGCATTGCTGTTTAGCGCCTGTGCCTGTGTCGGCGTAGGAAATGGCCTCACCATGCCAAGCAGCAACGCAGGCGCGATGTCGGTACGCCCGCAGCTGGCAGGCAGTGCCTCGGGCATGGCAGGGGCGCTCACCGTGGCGGGTGGAGCGGTCATGTCGGCAATCACCGGCGCAATCTTAACCGCGGGCAATGCGATCTATGCACTTCTTGGAATGATGCTGTTATCTTCACTCTTGGGCTTGGCATCAGCACTCTGGGTGCGCTGGCTCGACCAGCAAGAAAACTCGGTTGTGTCCGCTAGCGGCTAAAGACCCAGCAAGCCGACAACCGAGCCGCTACCGGCAAGGCGACTGACGTTCCAATCTAGCCGCATTGTAAAGGCTACAATGCGACATGAACCCGCATTTCGCTGCCTTTTGGTCCAACTCTGTGATCTTGTCACAGACAAGGCCCGGATGGCGGGGCAGTCTCCGGTCATGACAAGGCCGAGCTGGTTCGGCCGGTTGATGGAGACGTGACATGTTGAAGAAAAATGTGGGGGCCTTCGATCGGGCCGCACGCATCGTCCTCGGTGTGGTGCTCTTGGCGATGTTCTTTATCTTCCCCGATGCCTCCTGGCGCTACTGGACCCTGATCGGCATCGTCCCCTTAGCGACCGGGCTGATATCGAGCTGCCCGCTCTATACGATCTTCGGCCTCTCCTCCTGTCCGCTTTCCAAGGCGTGAGGTGGAAGGAGCAGGCGGCAGTACCGCAATAGCCCAGGCACAAAAAAAGGCCCCGCCCGTGCTTTCGCACGGACGGGGTTCTTTTGCGGCACGCCGACATTTGGCGTCGGCGGCCGGGGGGGGTCTCAGCGTTTGATTATGTGCCCTTGGCGGCTTGCTGAGTGCGCCGCCGCTGTCGCTTCGACGGTGCCAGAGACAACTCGATAATCTAGATAACGGCGACCAGATCCGGTTATCCAAAACCTTTGCCAAAATCGATCTGTCGCAACCATTTGGGCCGATCGATGAGCGGATTGCGATTTCCTTGGACTTTGGCGATCTCCGCATTGCGGTGTCGTTCATACCTCGATACCGGTTCGTCCTCCGCCCAGCGCAAGAGAATTTCAACGTTTGATTTTACAAACTCCTTCTTACTGCCAGTCTTGATATCTCCAACCACCCCAGGGTAGCGCAATACGAAATACAATGTCGCACGGGCCAATGCGCCTTTTCCGGCGTTAGGTTCAAATCGTCGCCCATCGCGCAAACCGCATTGAGGGCGAACCGCTTCCAAGCTTGGGTCTTCTAGAACCTCGGCCAGACTCACCTCTTGTGCCTTGATTTTTGCCTCTTCCTCATCCGAGAACTCAGAGTAGGGAATGTTGCTACGAAAACTATTGCAGCCGGACTCACATGTGAAGAGATGGTGCAAGTCTGACTTTTGCGCCCGTGCCTCAGCCTCGCCCTTAAACCACGACTGAGGCACGACATGCTCACAGTTGAAAGCACTTGATGCCTCAAGATCCAGATCGATCGATTCCCGATCCGCTTCCGACAATGCCATAGACTCGAGGCCGCGTTCTGCTGCTAGCATTTCCTGTGCGGCCTCAAAGGCGCGAACTTCAGCCACAAAAAGCTCTTCGGGCATCACGGCGCCAGAGTAGATGCTCTTGAGTGTTTCATCTTCTCGCCGGTCGATCCATGGATAAAGATGATCATGGCGTGCCACTGAATAACTGAGAATGGTATCGTGGGTGTCTTTTAGTAGACTGCTAAGCGCATTGTAGCGCGCCGATTTACTAAGGTTATCTGCGACATTGTTGTAGTATTGGTCGACCGCAACGGCATCGCTAGCCTCGTCGAAATAGTCGCCTCGAGACTGGAACACACTTTCTGCCGACCGATCACTGGCATAATTACCGACGATTACCGTTGGCGCAGGCGGACCTCCGGTTGCCACACTTGGCACCGCCGTCGCGGTCGGCACCCCAGCCGGCCCAAACGACAGCTGGAAGTTCCATCGAGCAACACCATCGAGACCAACCTCCATGCCGGTCACCGGTGTCGTCGCCGGCTTGGTAGCGGAAGGACTTGCTTCACCTTCTCGAGGCAGAATGTCCGGTGGCGGTTGGAGTGTTTCCTCAAACAGCAATCGATCAGTAGGCGATAAATGACGTTCGGACATGTTTTGAACGATACGGCTTATGCGAACTCCCTCATTCGCTACCCAGTCGATCGTTGTCGGATCATCAACGCCGTCGCGAAACCTTCCCCCGTCCTTGCGCAACCAGTTCCCGTCTTGGTCCTTATTGGGCACACCAGCATGATGGAGGGCCGCCACTTGCCATTGGTCGTTTAGCACCGGCGAGCCCGACGATCCCCGCTTTGTATCTGTGGTATAAATGAAGTAGTCGCCGTCCGGGCCTAATGCCTCATTTTCACGGATCGCGATTTGCATGTGCTCGCCGGCCGGATGCTGGATAATGTTTAGAGGTTCACCAGCAATCGCTTTGCCGGACTGAGGAATAAGGTAGATCCATCCGCGTTCTTCGACAGCATCGCCTTCGCTGTTGACGGCCTCGACCGCGACAATCGTGAAGTCGAGCTGACTTCGGTCATGTGTCTCAAAGAAGAGTTGCGGATTTAGACCAAAGGTCTTAATGGGCAACGACTTTCCATCAGGACCAATAGCGAAATCGAACTCAATCGAACTACGACTGGCAGCGGCAGACGAGGATAGAACATGATTGTTGGTCATCATCAACCGCGATGAAATCATGAATCCGGTTCCGTGCCCTCTAAAGCGACCACTCGCGTCACGGATGACGATCCTGCATACTGCGCGTGCCGCTCGCAAACCGCGCGAGAAGAATGCGATGCTCATCAGGTCATTTTGCTGGATCACGCGCTCCAAGGCCGATGGGCCATCTGCTCTCTCAAGGCTGCGCTTCTCTAGAAACTCCGCTGCCAGGTCATGTCGACCTTGCTGGAGGAATCGATTGACATAGCGGGGTACCTCATCCAGTGAATCGAGCAGCGGGCCCGTGCCTAGGTCCCGAGCTTGCTCTAGCTCCGCGACCGGGCTCTTTTTGTGGCCAAAGAACCGCTGAGCCGCAGCTTTGGTGACCGACCGGTCGAAAATTTCGGTCATTTCAAGAACCCCACTCTAAAATGTATTTTTCAGATCATTAGACACAACAATTCTGTCCAATTGCGCGAATTCGTCAACTATAATTAGCAGCACTTGTACTATTTTTCGTCGCTTCGAAACCAGATTTCGGCTAGAGCATCGGGCGGCAATTTAGGATCAATTCTGCTTGGCCTCTGGCGTGGCGAAGCGATGGTGAAACGGGCGAGGTCGCGATGCCATAGCATCTCGCAAGCCCGTTTCGACAGCAGGACCGAACTTCCTATCGCCGGCCAAAGCCAAGCCCCTGCAAATCGGCTGTTCCCGATTTGTTGCTCGAAGAAGACATATGAACCGGGATCAATCCCGGTTCGGGGGATGGGCGGTTTGGCGCCAAATCCTGCGCCAAGCCTCTCGGACGTAATCGACGGATAGGCCCATCGAGCCTTTGCTTGACCAAAACGGATACTCTAGCCAAGTATCTCCTAAGTCTGCCCTCTCAACAAAAAAAAGCCCCGCCCGTGCTTTCGCACGGACGGGGTTCTTTTGTGGCACGCCGACATTTGGCGTCGGCGGCCGGGGGGGTCTCAGCGTTTGATTATGTGCCCTTGGCGGCTTGCTGAGTGCGCCGCGGTTCTGCCTTGACTGTTTCCGTGTAGAAGATGTGTTGGCCGATGGTCGGTCCCTTGGTGAAAGCTCGACGCCAACTCGGGCTCACATAGTCGGCGTGATACCACAGAGCGCCGTCGGTCGGATCCTCGTCATAGCCCCAGAAAACCTTCTGTGCCAAGGCCTTGGCCCGCTGCCAGGCGCGCCGATTTTCTGGCTTGTCGCTCTGCCCATCGCAATACCAGGAAAACTGGCAACGATAGCGCTTCTTGTCGCCACCTTGCCGGACGACGCCGCAGACCGAATCGGGAAAGCGCCGATCGGCAACACGGTTCAGCACCACGTGGCCCACCGCTTTCTTGCCCAGGTCCGGCTCACCGCGCGCCTCGAAATAGAGGGTCAGGGCAAGGCAATGAATCTCGCTGGCAACGTCCGTTGCGCCTTTCGTTTGGATGTCAGCCACCGCAGGCTGCGAGCTTACCGCCGTGGCAAACAGGAGAAGGCCGCCCAGGATGCTGGAAAAGCGCCGGCCTAGAGGGGAGCTCTGCCAAATCCTGCGGGGGGGTGCGTCGATCATCCTGTCTCTTCGCTTTCGCTGTTGCTAACGATTTGTAAAGCTTATCGACGGGATTTCCAAGTCGTCAACAAATTAAAGAAGTATTGACTTTTGTAAATTTTAATAAAAATTAAGAGAATCCTAAAAGTAATACTGAAAAAAATCCTAAAAATCCGCTATTTTCATTGTTGAGTTTGGTTAATACTTCGATCATTGTTTGCTAATTTATTTCCTTAAAGAAGCAAAATTATTATATTATTTACCATGTTTCTTAACCACAAAGTTTAGCAGTTTGTGCCCGAAAAGGTTAACCTCGAGAGCCGATTTCAACTCAAAACCAAATTGGCGAGGTCCTTGCCCGAAGGCTGGTGACGAGCAAAGGCGGCCTTCAGGGAAACCCGATACCCAGGCCTCCTGGCCAGCACCCAGCCGGCCTCCGCCAGCCTAGAGCGGCAATTTTGGATCAATTCTGCTTGGCCTCTGGCGTAGCTGTTTGTGGCAAATTGCCGCCCGACGCCCTAGTCGGCACAGGGGCCACCGCAGAGGCAGGCGATCGCTGCTCGCTCTTGCGGGCTGGCGATCCGGTGATAGGCGCCAACGGTTATGGCGCAGGGGGCTGCCTTCAATCCCTCGCCGGTGGAATCATTGAAGTTCTCGATTTCCTCGCGACCGGCGGCCGCATAGCCGGCGATCTGGCTGGCACAGGCCGACAGCAGCAAGCCCGTCAACGCGATAGCCATGATTCGGCAAGGACTCGCCGCTGGGAGGTGGAATTCATAGCGGAACGCCGGCAATAAGCCGCTTCCTGCACACAGCAACATCATGCTTCCTCCAGTCGTGTAATGGCCGGCGACGACGCTCAAATGCCGAAGGTTCGGCCTAGGGACGGCCGTTGTCGCGGCCACCGCCGGCCCCGTTCAAAGCTAAGACGAGGTTTGGAATTTTCGGCGAATTGACGCGGCAATCGCCAAATACTTTGAAGCACCTGGGGCATTCTTGTGTCATCGGCATCGGACGAGCCCCTCGCCGGCCGATTAACCACAAACGGCAATCTCCTCTTAAGCACCAGGCCTCAAGATCGCGCGCGCCGGGCGGACCTTAGGCACCCTCCCACGTCCTGGCGCGTTGTAAGCGACCCTTGTGTACCACTTGCTGGAGCGACCTGACCGATGAGCGATCCCTCCTTTGTTGTCTTTGAGATTGCCGATGACCTGGCGCTTGATGCCGACCTTTTCTCCATCACCATAGATGAGATCAATGGTGGGGCGGCTATTGAAGTCGCCCTCGCCGGCGCCGCCTCGGTCGCCGATATCGCGGCCGCCATCAACACCGACCCGACTTTCGGCGACGCCGACCTTATCGCCGTCGCTATCGACGGGATAGCGCTTGCCATTATCGATACGGAAGGACGTAGCATCAGCGGTGCCAGCGTGCTCGACGGTGACGGACTAATGCTCGATGCCGACGGCCCGCAGATCGTCAACGGCGATGAAGGCATGGAAGGAGGCGAAGACGACCCCGAAGAACCGGAGGATGAGAACGGCGAAGACCCTGATGAGAATGACGAAGATGATGATAACGATGTCAACGTCATTTCCGGCAACCACGACGACGATACCCTGGACGGCACGGCTGGCGGCGACCGGATCATTGGCCTCAAGGGCAATGATAGCCTGACCGGCGACGGTGGCGACGATCATCTGCGCGGTGGCAAGGACGACGATACCTTGGACGGGGGCAACGGCGCCGACCGGCTTGACGGCGGCAAAGGCAATGACAGCCTTAACGGCGGCGAGGGTGATGATACGCTTCGTGGCAATCAGGACGCGGATACGCTCGACGGCGGGCTGGGAAATGATGAGTTATCCGGCGGCCAGGGCGACGATTCGCTGATCGGCGGCGACGGTGACGACGAACTGAACGGCCGGCAGGGCGATGACAGCCTCGACGGCAGCAGCGGCAACGACGAGCTGCGCGGTGGCCAAGGCCGGGATTCGCTGAATGGCGGCGACGGTGACGACGACCTAGTCGGCGGCCAGGGGCGTGATTCGCTCGACGGTGGTGCCGACAACGACAAGCTGCGCGGCAAACAAGGCAACGATACTCTCGATGGCGGCAGCGGCAACGACAGCCTGCACGCCGGTCAGGGCGATGACTTGCTGATTGGCGGTGACGGCGATGACAAACTGCGTGGCAGGCAGGGGAAAGACACCCTAAACGGCGGCACCGGCAACGATACACTGCGCGGTGACCAGGGCGCCGATACCTTTGTTTTCGCCCAAGGTGACGATATGGATGTGATCGAAGGCTTTGCCAGCAACGATGTGCTCGATCTCACTGATTTCGGCAACTTGACCTCGTTTCAAGACGTGCTCGACCTGGCCGACGACAGCAGCGGCGATACGGTCATTTCCTTCAGCGCAACCGACAAGGTGACCCTTGTCGGCGTCGAGATCGCCGACCTCAATGACGGTAATTTCTTGCTGAGCTAGAGCGTCGGTCGGCAATTTGGAACCATTCTGACGCAGCGGTTTGGCGACAAGGTCAAGCAAAGGCTCGATGGGCCTATCCGATGATAGGTCCGAGAGGCTTGGCGCAGGATTTGGCGCCAAACCGCCCGTCCCCCGAACCGGGATTGATCCCGGTTCATATGTCTTCTTCGAGCAGCAAATCGGGAACAGCCGATTTGCGGGGGCTTGGCTCTGGCCGGCGCCCGCTGTCGAAACGGGCTTGCGAGATACGATGGCATCGCGACCGCGCCCGTTTCACCATCGGTTCGCCACGCCAGAGGCCAAGCAGAATTGATCCCAAATTGCCGCCCGATACTCTAGGCACTCTTGAGAAGGCCGCGGCTGCCGCCTGCCCGACGTCGGTGGCCGCAACCCTTTGCGTACATAGGCAAGCCGCGAAGTCGCTACCCCGCCCATCACTCCAAGCTGCCTGGATCGCGCATGAGAGCGGCCAGAATGCCGGCCGCGGCCATGCCGAGCGCGGCAATGTTGTCCCAAAGCTCCGGGTTGCCGTTGACGTTCCACAGGCCGATGCCGCCGACGACGGCGCCGATGGAAACCCAGGTCGACGGCTCGCGCAGGCGCGCTAGCAGGTATCGCATGGCTGTCTCCCTTATGGCTTAAAGAGCCAGAGGCCGCCGGGGTGGGTGTAGCCGGCGAAGACGTCAAGCTCGGGCAGGTAGACCCAGCGGCTGTAAACGCGGCCGGGATTGGCCGAAGCCGGGCCATTGGTGGGGCTGTAGGTGGTCCACTGCGCTGTGTCGTTGTCGTAGACCCAGACCTTCTTTTCACCGCCCCAGATCACGAACTGGTTGCCGCGCACGGCAAGACCGGATTGCCCCGGCACCCCGGCGGGCATGTTGGTGTGTACAGAGCCTACCCCGGTGCTGGTGTTGTAGGTGCGAATGTGGGGTACGCCGCCATTTAGATTGGCATTGGTGTCCGGCTTATAGAGGGCGCCCTGCCACAAGACCAAACTACCAACGTTATCCCAGTTCTGGGTGCCGCCGATCGTCGTCGCTTGCTTGGTGGCCGGGTCAAACAATTTCAGCGTGCCCGATGTGTTACCGCCAAGCACGTAAATATGGCCATCCGCCTTTTCCGCCGTCATCGGATACCAGCCGGTCGGCGAGGTAAAGACACTCCAAGTATTCGTAGACGTGTTGAACTCGCCGGCATCGCCATCACCGGAGTTGGCTAGCATTAAAACCGTGCCCGTCTCGGTCGACCAGACCATGCCGTCGTAGGTATGCGCTGAGGCTGGGCCCGTGGTAGTTTCCTTGTTTAACCCGATGGTCGCTCCTGTGAGGGTTGATGGGTCATTTAGTCTAGTGAGGGTGAGATCTTCCAAATCCAGCATATAAACTTCGTTGCCGGCGTAGCCGTTGTGGCCGCCCCCGTGTAAGAAAAGATGATGGTTTTGTGCATCCCATGCCGCCCCATTCCAGCAATCGATGACGCAAGAGATGCCGTTCTGCCAGATGCCGGTATCGATGGCGTCGGTTTCCGCTTTGGTCAGGGTGTTGGGATGACTTACAAAATCAGTGTTCGGCACTTGTGACCATTCACCGGACGCCGGAACGTAGGCGGCGAGAGCGCTTAGGTCCCCGCCGCTTGGAGGGTTTGCGGCCGTTACCTCCGCTGTCGCCGTACCGGTAAGCGCGCCATCGTTTACACTAAGCGTTACGGTGTAGGTTCCCGCCGTCGCATAGGCGTGCGTGATAATCAGGCCCGTGCCCGTGTTCCCATCACCAAAGTCCCACACATAGGACAGAGCATCGCCATCCGGATCGCTGGAGCCACTGCCATCCAGGCTTACCGTCAAATCCGTCACACCAGGCGTCACCATCACCGCCACGGGGGCTTGATTTTTAGGCGGAGGCTCTACGGACGAAGGATTGGCCGGCTTTGGGCCATCAACAACCAGACCCAGGCCTGTGAAAGTCGCTTCGGTGCCATCTCGTGCCTTAACAGTAACGACTTCTAGCTCCGCAGATGGGGGCGGTGGTGGCGGTGGCGCGGCATTGTCATCCTCAATAGAGAGGAATTGCGTCGAAACGATAAGGTTGTCATACCAAGTGTAGCCTTCGGGATGCGTAAAGTTTGCATCCTTGTTGGTGTGGTAAGGCAGGAACCAGACCTTGCCGTAGCCGTCCGGAACGTCGACCAGATCACGGGTGTAATCGATCAAGTGAGTCCAGGCGGTATCCCCCTCGCGCGCTGCCCAAAGCTGGATGCGGTCGTTACCGTCGGTGGAATAATCGATACCGATCTGGAACTGCATCCATTCATCGGCCACGTAGGCGAAACAGTTCGGTCTAGCCCGACTACCACTTCTGCTCAGGCTATAAAGGCATGAGGTATCCCCACCGGGTTGCAAGTCAAAGTCCGAACCTGGAAGCGAAGATTGAAATGGATCAAAGAGTCCACAGGCGTGATACATCTGCGGAAAGCCCCGCTGATAGGTGTTCTGCACCACCAGTTCATTGTTGGAACAGGACCAGTCGTTGGGGTCGCCGATAATGACCTGTTTCCAGCCGTTGCCATTTGGAATGATCGTGCTGAGAAAGTCAGCCGAGAACTTCTGCTTCCAGCGCAGGAAAACCGTCTCGCCTGGCTGGATCGAATCCCCAGATATATCGGCAAAATTGGCGTAGTAGCTTCCCGAAGCCCCCGCCCCGCTTTGTGATGGGATAGTGAACATCAGGGCGCCATTATCCAGGCTCGGGCAAACATTGGGGGCCGACAAAGAGCTGCAAGCGCCGCCGTTGTGGGAAATCCCCTCCCCTGTCAGCAGCGCCTGCTCCGGGGGAAGCGCGTCAAACCCCTGGCAGAACAGAACATTCGAATCTTGGCAGTCCTGGTCAAAACCGGCAAATACCAACGATGGCCAAGTAATCAAACCGGCGAAGATGGTGAGAAGCAGGTTCACCATTGGAATCTCCTAAATCGTCGCATCACAATCTCGTTCCACACCGTCCATCACCGAGGCCGACTTCTCCAGTGCTGCGATATAGTCATCCATACTGTGGTCGGCCCCACCGGCGATGAGGCCTTTGCCGGTGCCGGGCACAACAAGGGCGTTCCACCAGCTCCAGCCGCAGGTCACACGACCGGAGCGGTGCAGTCGCCAACACTGACCGCCATGACGGTAGCCTTGCCAAACCGGCGGCGTCTTGGGCACCAGGTCCTCGGCGTGAACCACCCGAATCAGCCCGCTAACTCCTTTGGCGAAGGCGCGATCCCCCAATCGAGGGGCACCAAAGCTCATGGTCAGCCTGTTGGCTATGGTGGTCCCGGCTAGACTGGCCAACGCGCCGCCGGCGCTGTGGCCAGTAAGATAGAGCGGCGCGCCGACATGCCGCAATACGCGGCGCAAGCTCGGCAAGATGCTATTCAATCCTTGCAAGAATCCAGCGTGGATCCGACCGCCTGCCACCGGCATCAGCTCAGTCTGCAGGTTCCGTCGCCAACCCCTGGCGCAGTTGGTACCCTTGAAGGCCAGGACGGTGCAGTCCACGGGCCGAAACAACACGACCTGCACGTCGCCTTGAGAGAGCACGTGCGGCTTTTCATTCCCAAAAGCGGTGAGGATCTCTGGCGAGCTCCAGTAGGCCGTACGCGCGTAGCGTGCCAGCCGGAGGGCAAGCGTGAGGTCCATGGAAAGGCCTTTAGGAGTTAGCGGCCGCCGTAGCCGAAGATTCGCCTTGGCAGCCGTGCGAGGTCGCGCCAGTCGAGGTGGATGAAACTCAGGCTGATACCGACCGACCAGCCGAGAACAAGGGCCAGTTCCACCAACCTCGGCGCCTCATCCGGATCTCTGGCAATGTCGATCGCCGCCGCGCCGCCGATCGGGTGATAGGGCTGATCGCAGACATGCAGGCTGCGCCGATGGCCGCCAATTGACCGATTGTAATCCACCGAACGGCAGCAGGAGGTGACGATCATCGGCCTCCCCAACCGGCCCCGCAGGGCCAAGAGAGCATCAGCGAAGCCAGGCGCCAGGCGCAGCTGACCCGTCGCCTTGCAGGCAAGCTCGGCGCGGCTGAACCAAACCACGCCACCGGGGCCGATGAGGCTGTCAGTATCTGACTGTCGGTTCATCCAAACAACCTTAGCAACGCACGATCCCATCTTTTTGCACTTGCAGCCATGCAAACCCCGGTAGTAGTGATGTCTTATGGCCAAGCGTCGCGCACCCCCTTTAGTGCCCCTGGATCTAGGGCCGCTTCCGGTAGGAAAGATCAATGATGCTATAGGGTTATGTCTAACGCGAGGCTGAGTGCATTTCAGTATTGACGCACAAAAACATGCGAACAGGGCGCGCTTTTCGCCTGAATTTCAAGGAGAAGTTGATTGATCACAGGCTTAGAAAGCGATTGATTGGACAAGAGAAAAAGGCCCCGCACGCGCGAGGCCTTAATCTTTCAAGCCTTTGCCGGACTACTCACCCCGGATCTCTTCCCCCTTGCGAGGCTCTGTCCTGGCAAGCCGGGTGCGTGACGAGGCCGTTCCCGCCTCAAAGGTTGATCAATGGTATCTAAGCTCTATGCCGCTAAAGAAGGCTGCCAGCCTTCCTCTTCGGTATCGACGAAGTCAACATCCTCGCCATATCTGTCATTCAAGATTTCATCGAGTTCAGCTAGCTTCTCAAGAGGCTCCATGATTTCCCTATTTCCGCTGGTCCGCTCCTCATAGAGAAGCCGGAGCAGTCTTTGAGCAGGCCCAGGGATTCCTTCCTTCATTTGATCCTTTTCCCAGCGCGCCACAGATTGAACGCTTACGCCGAGTATCAGAGCTAGGTTTTGTTGTGTCAAATTGAGCTCATGACGAAGAAATCGGAATTCCTTGCCACTCAGATTCCGCTTATCGCGCACAAGCATTGTGCCGATCGCAAGATGCAGGCCCTCCACATCTTGAATTATCACACCGATTCCGCGGGGCGTCTCGACAGACTTAAACCCGTTTAGAAGATAGATATTGTCGAGGCCACACTCGGTGTAATGATACCGTGTCGACTGCGACATGTAGACGGCTTCTCCCTTCATCAATATACTGAGATCACGTACAAGAGCCTCATATCGTGAATGGCCACAATTACTCGAACCAGCCGACCGGCCACTCGCTTTCTAATCCGACAGCGCCAATCCCCGTAGTCGTCGCGGACAGGCCCTTGATTCACTGACCCTTCCTTCAAAGTCGTTAACACTTGCCGCATCGTGAAATCCCTTTCTCGAATTTTCACTTTGCACGCAGGCTCAATGACGAACATCCCCTTAGCGGCAAGATTGCGGATTGTTTCTTCCGCTGATGGTCGCGGAAACTTCAAAGGGACTACATTCTTTGTCGTCATCTACCTATCAATATGATAGGTCAAAAAAGTGAGTCAAGAATTAAAACAGGGAATTGACTAGATTCAGCCCAATTAGAAAACTTCTATTATATCGAGCAACTTCCACTATTTGT
Source organism: Rhodospirillales bacterium (assembly GCA_965222795.1). Lineage (GTDB taxonomy): Bacteria > Pseudomonadota > Alphaproteobacteria > Kiloniellales > CBDCUY01 > CBDCUY01. Next base: position 41,315 of record OZ244972.1, read on the forward strand.
TCTAATGGTTGTTTTATGGCCTGCGGAGCCGATCCGAATGCGCACCTTAAGAGCTGTCCTCTAACAAATTTCCCAACTATTTGATGGCTCACCTTTGTGGCTTCTAGTTGCAGCCACCACACTCGCCTTTGCAGTTGTGAGTATCTCGCATGAGAAGGAGGCCTTATCCTGGCCGCGGTTCGCGGCTATATCTTGTGGCAACGTTGTGCGATTGGATGCCGGGAGGGATAAACCATGGCTGAAGAGGTGGCGGCGAGAGCGGAGGTGGCGGGCGGACCGCTAGATTTCCATCGCGAGCTGGACGCCTTGCTGGACGCCGCCCCAAACTGGCTGGGCGAAGTCGCCGGCGCCCTGGCCCAGGCCATCGACGGCGATGGGACCCACTGGCTGCTGAGCTTGGCCGTCATGCTGGTTGCCGGTTTCGTCGCCGAGCGCTTGGGCTGTTGGAAGCTCGCAGCACTCAATCGCACCATCTGCACCCAAGCATCCAAGGACTGGCGCGTCACCTTCGGCTATGCGGTGTTTCGCGTGCTCTTCGATCTGGCCGGCGTGCTGATGTTCGCCGTAGGGGCCTGGATCGCCCTTTATCTCACGGTCGATACCGAGACCAAACTCTACCAGACCTTGGGCGACCTCTTGGTCTCGGTTGTCACCTTCCGCGCCTGCCTGGTAGTGGCCCGCGCGGCGCTGGCACCCCACACAGAAGGCATTCGCCCCATCACCCTCGAAACCGCGGACGCCCGGGCCTTTTACTATTGGGCGGCCGCCTTCATCGGCCTTTACAGCACTGTCGTCTTTATCGGCACCACGCTAGTCGCCAGCGACATGTTGCCGGTGCTGACGCGGGCAACGGTGGTTGTCAATGGGGTGTTTTTGGTGGGCTTTTTGATGCTGTTTATCTGGGCCAATCGCACCCGTTTCGCCCGCCTCTTCGCGGCGCCGAATGGGGAACAGCAAGATGGCGGCGCGCGCGCCTCGAGCTTGCGCCATCTCTTCGCCCAGAGCTGGCCCTTTATGGCGTTAGCCTGGCTGGCGATGCTTTGGGTCAACTGGGCCAATGCGATCTTTATCCAAGACCGGGCGCGCGAGGCCTCGACCGAGATCAGTTGGTGGATCACCCTGCTCTTCCCAGTCGCCGATCGACTTTTCAACGCCCTCTTGACCAAGCTTTCAAACTTGCCGTTCCTCAAGAACACCGGCTTCCAGGCACGCCGTGCCCGTTTCGTTGCCCTGGTTCAGACCTGCTTTCGGGTCATATTGGTGGTGGTCGCGCTGGCGGCGCTGGCGGTCACCTGGAACATCGGCGGCACCGACCTGCACCAGACCGCCTGGGGCGAGCGCGCCATCGGTGCTGCCATCGATATCGGCCTGACCGTGCTGATCGCCTATGTCCTTTACGAGCTGGTGATGTCCTTGCTCGACAAGCACATGCCCGCCGAGCCCGACCCGGACGCGGAGATCGAAGGCGAAGGCGGCGGCGCCGGGGCCAGCCGCGGCGAGACTCTGGCGCCCTTGCTACGCGGCGTCTTCGTGGTGCTGCTGGTGATCGTTGTGGCCTTGACCGTTTTAAGCGCGCTTGGCGTACAGATCCTGCCGCTGATCGCCGGCGCCAGCATAATCGGGCTGGCCATCGGCTTCGGCTCGCAAAAGCTGGTGCAGGACGTGATCTCCGGAGTCTTTTTCCTGGTCGACGATGCCTTTCGCCGTGGCGAATACATAGACATCGGCGGCATCATGGGCACGGTCGAGAAGATCTCCGTGCGCTCCATGCAGCTGCGCCATCACATGGGGGCCCTGCACACCATCCCCTTCGGCGAGGTCCGCCACCTGACCAACTATTCGCGCGACTGGGTGATGATGAAGCTTAAACTGCGCCTCACCTACGACACCGACGTGGAGCGGGTGCGTAAGCTGATCAAGAAGCTGGGCCAGGAGCTGGCCGCCGACGTGGAGCTGGGGCCGAAATTCCTGCAGCCCCTGAAGTCCCAGGGCGTCTATTCCATGGAGGACGATTCCGCCATGATCATCCGGGTCAAGTTCATGACCCGGCCGGGCGACCAGTTCGTGGTGCGCAAGACCGTCTATGCCAAGATTCGCGAGCTCTTCGAGCGCGAGGGCATCGAGTTCGCCCACCGGGTGGTCAGCGTCCGCCTGGATGGCGCCGAGAAGGACGAGCTCTCCGAAGACGACAAGCGCCAGATCGCCGCCGCAGCGCTTGCCGCCCGCGCCCCGGAGCCGGGGGGATAGGGCAGGCGCTAATCCGGCAGGCCGGCTTGGCGGAGGAGCTCGGCAAACTTGTCCACTGTGGTCTGGTCTTTGTAGTCGCCGTGTTCCCGATACATCTGGGCGATGGTGTAGTTCGGCTCGATGCGTAGAAAGTTGGCGAAGGCGCTTTGCGCCGCGTCGCTTTGCCCCAAAAAACTATGAGCCAGAGTCAACTGAAAATAAGGAAGGCTGTGATCCGGGACGCGTGCGCTGACTCGTTTTGCTGTCTCGATGGCGTCTTCATATTGGCCCGCAAAGAGTTGAGCATGTGATAGAGACCAGGTGAGGGAGGCCGGATGCCGGGGCGCCAGGCGCTCGGCCCGTTTCAGTAGCTCCACGCCTCGCTCTGCCTGACCGGCGCGCGTGTAAACGCTACCGAGCCCCCAATTGGCAGCCATGTCGTTGGGGGCTATTTCCACCGCCTTTTCGCGGAGGGCGATCGCCTGCTCGTGATCACCTTGGAATTGACGGAGATTGCCAAGCTGCATGTAACCGAGAGGTTCCTCGGGATCCATCTCGATCGCCTTCTCCGCTAGCGCGACACCCTTGCGAATCCAACCCTCAGAGTTCTCGGTCCAACCACGCCTGGCTTCCCACCAGTATGACCAGGCAAGCCCTGCCAAAGGCCGGGCCCAGTTCGGATCTAGCCGGCTGGCCGCCTCGAATAGCTCGCGCGCACGTGCGGTGCTTTCGCGGGTGAACTTGTAGACCTCGGTTGCGGCTTGGGCTCGCAAAAGCCAAGCATCGAGATTGGTTGTGCCGCGGCTGGCAACTTCTGCAATGTCTCCAAAAGTTAGCTTTAGTTCCAAGGCAATCGTGATTTGCCGGACGATCTCGTCCTGAAAGGCAAAGAGATCCGCGGCAGCACCATCGAAGTTCTCGGCCCAGAGATGGTGACCCTCGACCGCGTCGATCAGCTGCGCGTTGACGCGCAGCGAGTCCTCGACATGTTGAATGCTGCCTTCGAGAAGGTAGCGCACACCTAACTCTTCGGCGACTTCGCTCGCCGTCACCGGCTGATCCTTAAAGGCGAAGCTGGAAGAGCGCGAAATCACAAAGAGCTCGGGAATCTTGGCAAGGGCGGTAATGATGTCCTCGGTCAGTCCCTTGGCGATGAACTCATCTTGCTGTTCGCCGCCAAAGTTCTCGAAGGGCAGGACGGCAATGGAGGGCTTATCGGGCAAGGGATAGGCCATCTTCTCGACATCCGCTGGCTCAAAGTCCGGCCGCGAGACCTGCCAGGCCGTCAGCCCGATGCCGATGGCAAGAATCACCGCGAGCACCGCCGTGATTGCTGGCCAGCGTCGGCGCTCTTGCAAAGACCCCAAGGAGGTGTTATCGGCGCCAGGAGACATTGTCGCCTCAGAGGTCTGCGCCGTCGCACGCCCGCCCTCGCCTGCCTCGGCCAAGAGGCTGGCGCGAAGTTCTTGGGTAGCTGCACTGGGTTGGACCTTGAGCTCGGCGTGGAGTAGCTCCGTCAGCTCCTGATAGTGCTTCAAGGCTTCGCTTCGCCGGCCCGATTTGGCCAAGGCTTTCATCAGCAGTTGATGGCCATTTTCGTAAAGCGGTTCCAAGGCAACCAAGCGCCGGGCCGTGGCGATCGCCCTTTCGCCGTCACCTTGCTGAAGCTGCTGGGTGGCCTGGGCCTCGAGGCAACGCCGTGAAAGGCCCTGAAAGCGGGCGCGTTCCCCGCCTAGCCACTCTTCGAAGGCCGGTTCGCCCGTTTCCAAGCCTTCAAGCAGGGGTCCGCGATAAAGCGCCGCGGCCTCGGCAAGATCTTTGCTCTCCCCCGATGATACCAGGGTTTCGAAACGCAAGGCATCGACCCTGATCGCCTTTCCGGTCAGGGCAACGGTGGTGCGATTGGCCTCGATGCAGTCAGCCAGGCCCTCCCCCAGGGCACCGCGAATTTCGTAGAGGGTTTGCCGCAGGCTGCCGCGCGCTTGCTCTTCGAAGCGATCACCCCAGAGGAGTGCGGCAAGCCTTTCCCGCCGAATTGCCTGGTCGGGGTGGAGGGCTAGATAGGCGAGTAAGGCCCAGCCCTTCTTGCTCGGCAACGCGAGCGCGCCGCCATCCACGAGCCGGCCTTGGTAGCCGCCCAGAAAATCGAGGTCGAGACCTACCATTACCTGTCGTTACCACCCCAGGAGGTGTATCCGAGGCCCTCAGTATAACCTCGGATCGCAGTAGGGGAACGCGGTTTTCAAGCCCCTCACAGCAGGAATTGACAGTTTTCTGACACTGCAGGCCACCAATTGACGATAGAGCCGGCCGCCTTCTGACGCACCTATGATCCAGAGGTCCGAAACTATCGGCCGTGATTCGAGACAACGAATCCGCAAGGCTTCATGAAACAGGAGGCAGAGATGGCCGAACTGATAGCTCAGGAGTGGCGGCGCGACCGGTATCCCATGATTTGGCTTGCCGCCATCGTCTTCATCGCCGTGGTGGCGCTTGCCGCTTCGACGGTGCTTGGCACCACGACGGCGCCGAGCGAGGCGATGACCGAGCTCCCATTCGACGCGAATTTCGCGCCCTAACCAGCGATCAAACCGCAAGTCGCCGCTTCGCCCGTACGCTGCCGATCCTGCGGTAAAGCCCGGCGCCTTCGCTTTTCCCTTAGGATCGCCTATCCTTGGTCGTCAAACATCGATCGCCAGGCGGTTCGCGCGATGGCAGCGGGGCGTGGCGGCGGTTCAAAAGCTTGGCGTCCAATTGCGTCGGAACGTGCAGCCGGTCATCGTCAGAAAGGACGCGGCCATAGCGATTGGTGTTGGTCGCCCTTCTGAAGCGTGGCTATATCCGCCGAATCCGTCCCCCGGAAGACGACAATGAAGTTGCCGGCCTGGTCGGAAATCACCTGCGCCCCGAAACCGCGCTCGCTATAGAAATAGTTGACGCCACCGGTGTTTTCGCTGCTGAAAACCAGACCGTCAGGCGCTACGCCTCCCGTCAACTCCACAGCCACATATGTGTTATCGATATCGCCCAACTTAATCGACTGGTCATTGTCAGCTCGCCGGTAAATATAGTCGGCTAGGGCGGCGAATTTGATCTGGTTTTCGGAGGTAATGGCCATGATGGAACGCTCCCATGTTTTCTTTGGTTTGTTGTCAGTATTGCGTCGGCCAATAGAAGGCCTTGTCTTCCTCGAAGAAGTAAGGTTCGTACCAGCAGGATTTCTCCGGCCAGTGCAGGCGCTGCCCATCCACGTAGCAAGGCATCGCGGCGATATCCTTGTCAGTAAGGTGCAGTTGAAAAGTGCCGGCCGTGCGACCGACCCTGTGGTAGCAGTAGAGAAAGCCCTTGTTACGACCCTCATCCAGTTCGAAGTGGACCGCAAGACCTTCGGCGACCTGTTCGCGGGTCAGCCAGGGATAGCCGTCATCCCTTCGCATGGGATAGAGTTCCGGGCTAGGTCTGAAACCATAGACGGCGACTTGCCCGGATTTGCCTGGCAATGTGGGGGACCCAATGTTGCGTTTGTAGTATTTTTTCAGCGGGACCCCTTTGCTCATAGCCCCCTGGCCCTTGTTGAGGGCCCAAAGCTCATCAACAATTTGCCGCCAGTACGGATTTCCATTTTCTTCATTTAGAAAGACCGACCAATAGCGCGGCTTGGACTCCGGCCAATACTTACGCAGGATGGCCCGCGCCTCCGGCTCATCCAGTTCGAAGCGGCGCACCCCACGGCAACTCGGACGGAATGCTTTGTTTCGCGCGAGCGCCTTCATGTCCCAGCGCAGGGCTGCCAGCTCTTCATCGCTGAACCGCCCGGTGCCTGGCTCGTAGTAATGCTCCTGCGGCAGCAGGTTCTCCGCCTGGGCCTGCGGCTGCGAGGCCTCCCACTCCGCCCGCGTCGCCTTGTGCACGCTAGCGCCGTGGAAGGCGAGCTGGGCCCGCGGATTCTCATAGGCATCCATGGCGTAATAGCCGATGCCCAGGCGCAGATCGTCGGCATCCTCGTACCACACCACCTGGGGCAGGAAATCCGCCGGTATCTCCCCATTGTCCGTGGTCAGCCCGCGGCAGAAGCTCGGCGTCTTGATCAGCACCCCATGACCGCCATGGATGCGCTTCATATAGGTGACCGGGTTCAAGAAGGCATCAAAGGAGCGGTCGTTGTCCCGGTAGTGGGTGACCCGGACCGCGCAGCCGACCACGATGTCGAAGTCGATCCGCTCGCCTTCGTGGCTGAGGCCCACCTTCAAGCGGTAGAAAGTACTGCGGTCCTCGGTGCTCTTCACATAGCTATCGGCCGCCGACAGCCGATCCATGGCCCAGTTCCCGATTAGTCCCAGAGCCAGCACCGCGCTAGCACCCAGGACCCACTTTGTGCCCGCCCTCATGCCACCGCCTCCAGGGCGCTGGCGGGAAACACCTTGCGCCAGGACTGCACAACCGCACGGCTACTTGAGGAAAATCGCAAAGAAATCTCGATCATGACCTTATCCCTCTGCTCTCGCCCGCGCCTCACTCGGGCGCAGTCCTCACGCCGCGCGGGCGTTTGACGACCAAAGGCAGCAGTCTGACGGTCTTCCCTTAACAAATCGGCCATAGCTCCCCTCAAAGCACCGGCGCAACGGCCGACAACTCTGGCGCGTTGCCCCGGCGTTCTCCCGGGCCAGACTTCTCTTCGCTTCCCCGCAATCTGCGATTTCCAGCAGGCAACAGCACTCGGTCCTAAGCCGGTCCTGGCCGGACTTCGATGGTTATCCGGAAAATGCGAGAGAAAGGGTTAGAAGGGCATTACGATAGCAGACACTGACTTCAATCCACCTGCTGTTCCAATGGTTCGAGGGCCTTGGCCTGGACGAACCAGCGGAACAGCCGGTTGAAGTCCAGCTGCTCCATCAACTGGTGCTCCGAGCGGATCAGTAAAAGGCTTGCAGCGGCAAGGCCCGCAACAAACGTTACGACTTTTTCAGCAGCAGGCTAGGCGACGCCACAAGCTGGACGTCATTTGAGCCGTTCTTTCAGCACTTCGAGGGATAGATCATGCCGGTCAACGAGTATCGTTTTGCCAATGCTTGCTCGAATCGAGCGGGACTCCTACTATAATCTGAATAATTCAATCTGAATCGCTTACATAAACTTGGAGCATTGGTTTTGGATCAGGTTCTGAAACACGTCGGCGGATCTGTCTGGAGGCAGTGCGAAGGCGCTGGTCTGAAGATCGGGATGTATTTTCTGATGCGGGCCGATTTGTGCGACGATCGCATAGCCACGGTGGAAAGGAATTGGAATTGGAACTATACGCTACACGTTCGTGATCACGGCAATAATGAAATGTTCTCTGACTTGGATATAGGACAGTTTCCCAATGAACGACTTCAGGCCATAAAATCTAGCCAGGCAAGAGGCGCCACTACCTTTTTTGTTCGAGAAAGTGACAAAATTGTCTCTTTTGCCGTAGTTGATCGTCAATTGGCCAAATTTTGGGGGAAGAAATTTCCGATTGCGGAGAACGAGGCGTACTTATCCTATATTTACACCCTACCAAATAGTCGCGGTCAGGGAATTGCATCGAGGCTTTATGCGTATTGTCTCGACCATCTGCGCAGTCTTGGGGTGAAAAGCGTTTATTCCCTTGTTCAGACATCGAATAGTCCCGCTTATCATTATCATCATGTCAATAATGCCAAGCGAATTCGTCTGTACTTGCACATATATTTTGGGAAGCAGTACAACTGGTTGATAGATTTGAAATCCTATCTACCCAGTTAAAAATTTCCACGTACCATGCCAAATCATCCAACAGTTTGATCACAAGTTCAGGTCTTGCCTTTCCTGCCATCCACCCTAGCGAAATTTTACGCATCGCAATCGGTCAATACAGTAAGGGGCCTGCCCTAAGGCTTTTTACGCTACTTAGTGAAGCCTGATTTGAATGACCGCCTAAAAGACTAGGCAGGGCAATGCCGCCCCCATTCCCCAAAACCCGATCGCACCGACAATGCCCCAGGCCCACCAGTAGCGCGGTGAAAGACCGGCGAGTATCGGCTGTAGATGAAAGGTGTAGCCAATCAGCACGCCGATCACCGTCAGGATCAGCCAGTCGCCGTGATCGATGAACCAGGCCGAGGCCTCGAAATTACCGTCAGCACGTAAGAGCCGCCAGATGCCCCAGTAGGCCCGGTGTATGGTCCAAGAGGCCGCCACCAGGACAATGCCGGCCATCATCCGCGTGCTGTCGTCCCACTTGCCTTGGCGCAGACGGGTCACCAGGCGACTGCCGTAGACCAGCGCCGTAGTGCCGGCAAAGGCGACGAGCGCCAGGTTCTGACCTAGAACATTCTGGTCAGTCGTGATCATCGGCGCGCCCATTGGCCCTGCGAGCCAATCTGACCACTTCCGCGCAATCCCTGTCGATTTGCTCCAGCGAGCGCTCAAGGACTTCTATCTCGGGTTTGTTGCGCAGCCAGTCCAACATGCGACGCCACAGGCCGGGTGTCATTTGAGCCGTTCCTTTAGCACCTCGAGGATCTGAACCTGCCGGTCGAAGCGGCTGAGGAAGTCGCGCATCAGACGACGGTTCTGTAGGCGTTGATCCCAGAACAGCCAGGCAAAAACCAGCGTGAGGGTGGGGGCGCCATAAAGCAGCTTGTCGAGTAGAACCTCCATGCATCACACGAGTCCGAAAAGGCAGGGCCAGGCTTGGTACATGGAGGCGGCACTCGCCCCTTGCATATAGAGCCAAAAGGCGGCGGCCGTCATCGGGCTAAATCCGCTGCCGTCAAGTCGTAGATCGGCTTTTGCCGCTGCCAGCCCTCTCCGCTGCTGAGGATACAGGCCATATGCGGCTCTTGGGTGGCAACCAACAAGAGAGCTGTCCAGGTTGCCCCGTCCTGGCTGGCGTAGATCTGGAAGAGCGCGCCGCCGCCTGTCACGCCTTGTGCCACGACCTGCTCTTTGTATTTGCTCTTGAGCCTCTCGACCAACACCTCTGCGGGACCGCAGGGAAAGGGGTTGTGCGCCACCACCGCCTGGCTTGAAAGCAGTACAAGCAAAGCAGCAAGGGCGACGACGATAGATTGTCGCAACGCGTTTCTCCGTAAAAAAAGGCCGCCTGAAGGCGGCCAACTGAGAGCTGAGTGATGTCTAGTCGCTAGGGCTGGTGGCGGCGTCGGTCAAAGTGCCGAAGACAGTGAAGGGGCTAGGTGTGTAGCTTTCACGTTCATCTGTTTGATTAACGCCGGTGTTCCACGTTGCGGCGTTGCCGGTGAAGAAGATGTTGACGGTGTTGCCGTCCTGAAGCGGGCTCTTGCCGAAATTGCCGAGCTCTCTTGGTTTCCCATCAGTGCCCCGAAAATAATTGATAAAGCTTTGGTCGGAAAAATTCGGGTGATCAAACGGCGCATTAGGAAGAAAAAACCATAGTTGAGCCAAATCGGCGCTCAATAAATTCAGGCCATCCTTATCTGCGCCTATGGTAACCGCATGGTAGGGGAAATCTAAAAGATCTGTCGTCAAAACATTCGTTTGCAAATTGGGTGTCCCATCTATCAGCAAGTCTACTTCTGACTCCCACACACTGGCGCTGATCATTACCTGATGCCAGGTGTTTAGGGATAAAGGTGAGGCCGTCTCGATATCGACCGTCGTGTAAGCCCCTACTTCGCTATCCCACTCTTGTCCAATCATTCTCAAATTCATCGATGAGTCGCCTCCGAAAAATATACGTGTATTGGTAGTAGATACCGTATGGTAGAAGCTCAGCACTGTTTGGCCCAAACGATCTGCTGTCGGCCTGATCCAAAAATGAATGGAGAAATGTGCTGCACCAAAAGCGAAATTTCCGGCCCACTTAAGGTACGGACTGTTCAAAAATGACACGGCGGGCAGGTAAAACGGCTTACTCGCCGCCGAGCCAACCATTGGGAGCCCGGGTATCATCAGCCGAAATCCAGCACAGCCATGCCGCGCCAGGGGGCGCCGGCCGCTGTTGTCCAGAAAAATAAGAGATCGACTGCGCTCGCCGCCAATGAGAGACTTGGCGATGCCCCGCCCGGCCATTTCACGACTGAAGATCCAGGCCAGGTTATCGTTCGTCCGCCGGTGACATCCTGAATTAGATCGACGGTAATGCCGACGGCCACTCCCGCCGGGGGCGCCGCTAAACTAAAGGTGCAGTTGTCGGTCAGGGTCAACCGATAGGCGTTGGCCTGCGAATAATCGAGCGTGTAGGCGCTGCCCGTGTTGGCCGTGATCAGCTTGCCGCGCGCGTTCGTAAAGACGCCCTGGCGTACTTCATTCCCGCCGCATTCCAAAGGCCCACTCAAGTCGGGGGTCAGATCGTCGGCAAGCTGAGACATACCCGAGCCGGCCGGTCCGGCTGGACCGGAAAGGCCGACATTCCAGGCCGAGGCCGAGCCGCTGCCGGAAACTAAACCCACATTGACGGTCAGCAGTCGGTTCGCCGCATCGTAAGCGGTGATATCCCCATGCATTCTCTTGCCGGGATCCGCTTGGTCGCTTGCCACCACATAGGCGCCAGGCACAAAGGGGCGATCTTGATCGAGCGTGAAAATCTTGGTGCCGGTGCCAATTGCCAAAGCCGTGCTCGATGTGGTTTGTACCGTGATGTTGATCTCGGCGAGCGCTGCTTCGAATAGCGCCAGAAAGCGCGGCAGGCTCTTGTTGTTGACCGCGATCTCGTCCAGATATCCGCCACCGGAAAACTGCGAGGTTTCGAAGGTCAGCCCGAGGGCTGTCAGGGAATCTGCCATTTATAGCGTCTCCACGAGTTGGTATGTCGTCCGGGTCTGCCGAACGCTCGACGAGGGAAAGGTAACGGCGGACAGTCTTTCCAAGGTCGCCGGGAATGAGGTGCGATGTAGGTGCAAGGGATCATCCGGATCGAACACAAAGAAAAGGTCACCGTTGATGCCCTGGCGCCACATGATCTCGAAACTGTTGGCAAGGGCTTCGTCCTTGCTGACAAAGTCGACGGTAAACTGGGCCGTGCGCCGCTGGCGCCGAACGTCGAAGAAATCGACCCCACCGAGCGAGCGTTGGCGCGCTGTATCGGTCTGAAATCCCAAAGCCGCGCCGGGCTGAATGTTGATCGTCGGCCGATAACCCGGCGTCAAGAACAGTCGCGAAAGCTCCACATATCCGTCAGGATTTTCGGCATCGTCGATTTCGAAAAGCCAATGGCTGGCGAACACCGGCTGCGGCAAAACATGGACAAACCCGACATTGATACCAGCCCGTGCCTCGGGCGAAAGCCGCCCGAGCCAGAAATCCGGATCCCCGAATTGTAGGGTGCCAAAGGCATAAATCTGCGGGAAAACATCCAGGGACCCGGTATCATATACGAGGGCATTGAAGTCATCAGAGTTACTGGCAACCGCGCGAATCTTGGCTGACGTCGTCATGTTGTGCGCCGGGATCGCGATCAGCAACACGCTTCTGATCCGGCCGAGAGCTATCTGAAAGCGGGTGGCGCCGGGGTTGGCAGTATTCGATCGGGCAACCTTCGTCAGATTCCGGTTTTTCAGATTGACCAGCGGCAAGCCGCTCGACCAAGACCCGCCACTCAGCGCCGGGCTGTGCACGGCCGTATCGTCAACTTGGTTGGGAAAGCCAATGATTGCATTACCCATATGTTATCCCCACAAATCCAGTTCGGCTCGGTTGCTCGCCAAATTCTCAGTCATACCAATCACGCGAAAATTGCGCCCTTTGGCCAGACCCCATCGGGACATTTGGATGGTGACTTCGTCGCCTAGATTGACCCCGACCACGAGCTCGGCGTCTGTTTCGATCAGGAAGCGCAAGCGGCCACCCACGCCATAGAGTGCCTTACGGCGGTTGGCCTCCTGCTGAGCGGCAGATTGGTGAACCAACAAGGTGTCGTAGGTCAGGCTAGGCGCGAAGGGATGGCGCGCTTGAACGCTGGTGTCTTCCACGGTGACCTGCCGGTACTCCTTGGCCAGTTCGCTGCGTCGGCCTTCGTCTACTGCCCCTGCCAGCTCGCCACCCTGCTGTTGAGTATAGTTCTTTCGGTAGTTGACGGTGATCTTCCAGGCAGGGATGCCGCGGCCCTCATCGCCGGTCGGCCGCCGTTCGGCCCGCTGGATTTCGCTATCTGTCAAAGTAACCACGGCAGTCATGGGAATACTTCGGCCTCCGGAGTTGTGCGGCTCAACTGTGGTGCAAAAGCCTGGGGTTGTGGCGAAACGGAAGGGATTGGATTTGCGGAAGCTGGCGAGAGTATCCCAGGAACAGCCAACGCCAGTAACGGCGGCTTAGCGCTTGGCAGAAGATTGATCGATACAATTCCAGCCGAACAGCTACGTCACCGTTCGTAATGCAAGATGCTCGTCCTTCTGTGGCTAATGCTTGCAGCCTGCCATAGCGAGGACATAAAACAAGGTATGCACCAGGCCTTCGACCCTTGCAGGATTGCGCTTCAGCGTCTCAAGTCTGCGTTCGTAAGCTCCGTCGCCCCCGATCGCGTCCGCGGTCTTCCCAATGGTAAAGTGGCGACTATCTTAGCTCACTGGGGTGTCGAAAAATTCACCATCAAAAAGGACCTAGGGGGCAAGGATGACTCCAATTGGCTGATCGACACCGCGCTTGGCCCGCTGGTCTTGCGACGGGTCGAGGGAGAGGCGGACTGGGTTACCTTGGTCATCCGGGTCATGGATTATCTGGCCAATTCGGATTTTCCCTACGCGACGCCACATTTGATCCGCCGAAAAGAAGGGGCACCGAGCTTCTTCGACGGACGCGACCACTGGCTCTTATGCCGCTTCGTAGAAGGCGTGACCGCGCTCAACCCGAGCAACACAAAATGGGCTGGTTTCATCGGCGACATGGTGGGACACTTTGCCCGAGTCCTGGCCGATTTTGACCTGGGAGATCAGCGTGGCTGTTCGCCGATTATCCTGTTTGAACGTGATCGCTTGGCTGAGCTCTTATCAGACTATCGCCGCTGGCTTCGTGAGGACTCTGAAAGAAGGGCTCTTGCTGCGGCCTTCGACGGTCAATTCGATGCGGTGGTCCGCGCCCATGCGCGTATCAGTGAAGACCAGATACGCCGGATTCATAGCCTTGATCGACGGGTCGTCTTTGTCGACTGGCACCGACATAACCTTATTGCCCAGGCTGGTCAAATCACCGGGCTAATCGATTTCGACAGCGTTCAAGAAGCGCCTAAGATCTTGGATTTCCAGAGTGCGCTGATCCACATTCTGCTGAGCAAGCGGCGCGTCGATCCGGCCCTGATTCGCGCCTTTGCGGCAGCTTACGGAAAGGTCGATACCCTCGCCCCAGAAGAAGTCTCCTTGCTTCCAGCCTTGATGATGGATCGGGTGATCTTCATGATCTACCACCTGCTTGAGCGCGTCCAACTGGAGGCCTCGCGGCGCGAAGAAGTGCTTGCGGCTCGAAGCCTCAATCTCTTCACTTGGCTCGACGGTAACGGTGAGGCTCTTGCCGCCGACCTCGCCGACCTGGTGATTCGACGATAGACGGGATCACTCTTCTTACATCACCGCTGCTATGAGAGCGCTGTTGCCGGCCAGATTGAAGTGGAGCGCGCCGGTCGGCGGTTCCAGCGACACGGCGGCGAAGCTGCCCTTGGAGAAGACGCCGCCTCGGTTGGGCACAAGCCAGGCGCCGATCGAACCGGTGAGTGCCGTCACCACATCGAGAATGGTGGTTTCACTGTTGATGTAGATCCCCACCTCGGCACTATTAAAACTGTCGAGGGCGGTAAAGCTGGCGAGATCAAGCTCACTCGTCGCCAGGCCGGCGGGCCCCTCCAGGATGCGTTGAACGATCGCCGCTACTGTCCTGTCGGCAGCCGTCGCCCCCTCGGTCACGTCGCAGGTGACCGCCCGGATCGGCGAGCCGCCCAGCTTGATCAGGCCTTCGGCGAGACAAGTATCGTAACTGTCGATAGCCGGACTTGCCCCCTGCAAGGCCGCCAGGTTGGTGTAGTCGGTAACATTGGTGGGGGGGAGATCGATCGGATCGCCGCCGTCATAGACCGCATCCACGCTGGCGATCGGGGCCGTGTTGCCGTTGTGGTCGAAGTTGACACCGTAGATCAGCTCAGAATCGTTCAACAGGACTGGCGTCACGTTGAAGGCCCGGCCGAAGAGCATGGGCTTGACCTGGCCTTGGATCGTGGTCTCCGTGCCCTCAATGCCGCTTGGCCCGCTGTTGGAGCCATCGAAGGTGGCCGGCTGGATGGGCTTGTCCAGGGCCGCCATGCGGTCGCGCAGGGATATCCGCACTTGCGTGTGAGAAAACTCCGCCTGGGCAACAGTGCCGCTCAGCCAGGTTGCAAGGCTGCCATAGCTGGCCTCGGCCGGGCCGGTTAGGATGCGGAGGCTTCGCCCGTCCAGGCCCCAGTCGTCGGCCAAGAGGTAGTCCAGCCCGCCGTCCATGTTGGTCAGGATCACCTCGCCGACCCCAACCTCCAAGCGCCCCACGGTGGTGCCGCTGGAAAACAGCGAACGCTGAAAGTTGGCCGGCTGAATCAGCCGCGGCGCGTAGTGCGCATTGGCCGGCACATCGAAACGTCCGGTGTTGAAGCCGCGGTTGGAAAAGCGCAGGGTTTCCACCTCTCCGCTTGTCGGATTTAGCGCTTCCATCTCGATCAGGAAGAGGCGATGCGTTGCCCCACTCATGCGGCGACCCTCTGCCGAAGCTCGGCCCGCCGGGCCATCATGTCGCGCAGCTCGCGGATTTCGCGTCGCAGGGATGCTATTTCGTCACGCTGTTCTTGGTGGTGGATTTCGGCCTGCTGAACCCGGGCCAAGCGCTGCTCCCGTTCGTCATTGGCGATCTCGCGCAGAGCTCCGGCAATCCGTGTGAAGTCGAAGAAGCGTCGTGTCTCCTGGGCCGTATGAACGAAACCAGGCGCATTAAACCGCACCAGCTCCGGTCCGGCTTCACCGACGATGGCAAGGCCCCGCTCGGCCAGGCCGCCGAACTGGAAGCGCGGCGGAAACTGTCCCAACTCGCCGGCCGCCTTGGCCCTCGCGCGCCGCTCCAAGGCCCGGTCGAACTCACCCTTAAACGCCGTGTCGCTGTTGTAGAAATTGAAAAAGCTGCCGCTGCCATCAAAGACACCGGTAAAGCCCAGCTCTTTGGCGATGGCGTTACGGCGGAACTGGCTGATGCCGAAGCTGGTGATCTTGTCGCGCGCGCCACCGTGACCCAGCGCCAGGGTCTGTGCGTAGTCGCCGAAGATGGCGATCTCCCGCCGCGATGGCGTGTAGACCGGGTCGTTGTCGTTCGTCGGTGGGTCGGGCGGCGGCTCTGTCACCGGGCTCGTCTCCGGCTCGGTCGGATGGGTCGCGATCGGTGTCGTGGTTGTGGGAGACTGCGGTAGGTAGGGATTTGTCGCACCCTCCAGTGTTGGCGTGTCGATGCCAGGCACCTGCAGGCTCAGCTGCTCGCGGCTGGCCTGTGACAAGCGGGCGTTTACCTGTTGGATGAAGGCCTGGTTGAAGGCCGGGTCGACGCCGCTTGAGAAGAAGTCGTTGAAGGCGTCGCCGCCAAAGCTGCCGGTATAGCCCAAGGCCCGCGCAATGGCGTTGCGCCTCAGTGCGTTGATGCCGAACTGGGTGGCGTCGTTGACGCTGCCGCCAAAGCCCAGGGCCTCCACTTCCGCACGGCTGCCGGTGACCGCCGCCGTCAAGTCCTCCTGGTCGATGTCCAGGATGCTGTTGACGATGCCGCCGGGGCCGGTCACCGGGCCAACCAGACTCAAGATCGAGTTATTGATCTTTTGCAGCTCGGGTACGAGTTCTTCGCGCATGGCGTTGCGGCGGTTTAGGTCTTGGTCGTCGAGGAACGAGCGTTGCTCGGCTGTCAGTTCAAGATTGAAACCCGGCACTCCCTGCGTTATCCCATCGCTAACCAAGCCGGCGCGCTCCGCGACAGCCGCCTCGAAACTCAAGTTGAAGTCCGGGTTGGCGTTGCGGAAATTGATGAAGCCTTGGCCACCAAAGTCGCCTTGGAAGCCAAGTGCCCGCGCGATCGCATTGCGGCGGCCACGGCTGATCGTCCCAAGCAGCGAGTCATCCCCAAGAGCACGCACGCCAATTTGGCTGCCTAGCCCGAAGAGCGGAAGCTCATCGGTGTCCTGGTTTGTCTGCAAGGCCAGATCAATGATCTGGTCGCGCCTGCCTGTGATCGCCCGCCTTAAGGCCGACACCCCGTTGATGTCCGGCGGGATGCCTGTCTGGTCATCGCCACGCAACAGCGCCAGCTGCTGGCGCAGCACATCGAGCTGCTCTTCTTGAATGCGGATCTCGCGCTCGGCTATGGTCTCGGTGCTGGCCAAAACGTCCTGCACCCGATCGAAGTCCGGGGCAAAGCCGGAGATCCCGTTGTAGTCGCGGCTGGCCTGCAAGAAGGCCTGGGCAGCACCTGGCAGCCCGTTGATCGCGTTGATGTCGCCGGCCTGGGCCAACTGCGCCAAGCGATTGAACTCGCTTTCGGCGGCATCCAGTTTGGCTTTTGGCGACAAGGGAGACAGGTCGCTTGTCAGCAAGGACTGGCGGAACTGGGCGATGTTCTCGGCCGCGCTCTCGAAGCTGCGCTGCAAGGCCTCGCGCGAGGCGATGTCGTTTTGGATCTCGGCGATCACCGGCTGTAATGCCTCGATCATCGCCGCCGCCACCGCTTGGCCCGTGGCTTCTGCCTGGCGTTCGATCCTTAGATCAAAAAGCTGGTTGATCTCAGCCAATTGTGCTGGCGTTGCATCTGCACTTTTTGCCTGCTCAAGGGTCAGATCCCGCTGTTTTTCCAACTCGCGGGTGGCCACGCCGATCGGATCAAGCATCTCCTCGAGCTCGCGGCTGATACTGGCAAAGAAATCTTCGTTGGCCCGCGCCTGGGCCAGCGCCCGCCCCTCGTCGAGGTCCGTCTGGGTAATCCCGAATTTCGCCAAGTCATCCAGGCGCTCTTCCCAGGCGTCGAACTGGGCGTCGATCGCCTGCCGGGCCGCGTCCAAGGGGCCGAGCGCCTCGCTCGTTGTCTCTTCCAGGCCAATCATGCTGCGAACGAGCTGGCCCAGGGCCGCGTCGGCCGCCTCCGTATCCAGCCCCAGCTCCTCGGCGCGCTGGCGGAAGGCATCCATCGACGCGATGGTCTGGTCGACCGATTGCCGCGCCTGCTCCAGAGCCTTATCGGCGAAGTCGATGGTGCCCTCGGAAAGCCGGCGCAGGTTCTCGTCGAAACTGTTGACGAAATCGATCGCGGCCTTGGCCTCGCCCAGCAGCTGGTTGATCGACGCTTCGACCACCTTGGGGTCGCCGCTTTCGGGCTTTTCCACCTTGCCGACGATGGCACTCGCCGCCGCCTCGCCCAGGGCCCCTTGCAAGATGGTCTCCAAGCGGTCGGCGGCAATCGTAAAGGCCTCGCCGTCGAAGTCCTTGAACTTCTCCTTCAAGCCCTCGCCCTTGGCCACCAGGGCAGCCCGGCCGGCGGTCACCTGGTCTTCGTCTAAGAAACCGGCAATGGCGTCGTCGAAGCCTTCGATAAAGGTCAAATAGTTGGTGACCAGATCATTGGTGACCTTGCGCGTGGCACCGCCGGTAAAGCCGGTGGTCCCGAAGGGCGTCTCGATAAACTCGGAATCGAAGAAGACCCCGCCCGCCAATTCCTCGGCGCTCGGCGTGGTGCCGCGGGTCAAAAGCTGGGCGGTTGGCTTCTTGGCCTTCGGGCCGACGATTGATGCCAGCGCATTGCCGGCGATGTTGCCTAGGAACGCACCGATCGCCGTCCCCACGCCCGGGAATATGACGGTGCCAATATAAGCCCCAACAGTCGAGCCAGCAGTGCTAAGCCCTGTATTGACTAATGCGCTATCGCTACCCAGCCCCAGGGCATTACTGGCGAGCTGCCCCGCAAATCCGCCAACTACCCCATAACCGGCATTGGCAGCCGTGGCGCCGAGCGAGTTCAGGGGCGCATTGCCGGGGGAGATCGCGCCATAGCCGCCCTGTGGGCCGGACAAGGCTAATTGCCCCGATTGAGACAAGGGCTCTAGGCCAATAGAGTTCCCTATGTTATTGGCAAAGGTAGTAAAACTACCACCAGGAAACAGGCTCGAGGCCTTGCTGCCGAGACTGGCAAGGGTCCCAATATCGAACTGGCCGCCGCCAAAGCCGCCGACACCGGCACCACTACCCCCGCCGCCCAGGCCGAAGAAGGAGCCGGCGCCGCGCAACAAGCCGCCGCCCAAGCTGGCCAGCCCGCCGCTGAGGCCGCCCGTCAGCTGCTGGGCGAAGTTGATGACGATGGGGTTTCGCAGTGCTGCCCCAGCCAGGTCTTGCAGCAGGCCGCTGAAGCTGGCTTTCGCAAAGCGGGTGAAGTTCTTGAGCGCCGCCTTGGGCGAGGCGCCGTCGAAGATGTCGAGGATGGTCTGGCCCAGGCCGTCTTGCAGGCGCTGGGCGGTCTCGGAAAAGCGCTCAGCCGCCGTGCCGGCAAAGGCGCTGAGACCCGCCCCGGCATCGGCCAACAGCTCCGGCGTGGGCAGCAGGCCGGCAAAGCCGCCCTTTTCCGCCAGCGCGTCGATCACCTCGCCCCAAGCGGGCCCGGCCGCGGTCACCTGATCGTTCAAGCGCCCCTGCGCCTCGCCCGCCTGGTCGAGTAGCGCCACTTGAGTCTCCAGCGCCGTTTGGGTCTCCAGCGCGTCCGCCGCCGCGAAGCCACGGAGCGCGTCATCGCCGGCGCTGCCGGTTATGACCCCCGCGCGTCCCGGCCCAACGTTCGTCTTCCCGGTAGCTTCCCGGTTCAGCCGATTCAACAGGGACTGAGCCTTGGCGATCAGCTCGTCGAACTGTGCCTTTCTGTTTTCGACGGCTTGTTCAGCAGCCTCATTTTCTCCTTTGAGAATGCTAATTAACCTATCGTTCTCCTTGATCCGCTCCTGAACAGATTGGGTAGGGTTCTTGATCTTTGACAAGTTCTCTAAATCTGTGTTCGCAAGCTCTAGGCTTCTTCTGTTCTTCTCGATGGTCTCATCTAATACCTTTGCCAAGGGCTCGACATCGGACTGTTGGCGCAGAACCAGGTCGGTAATCAGATCCTCTAACTTATTGGCAATGGCTGCTTGTTGGCGCAGGTTCGCGCCGCGCGAGCGTTCTTTCAGCTTCTCGAAGGCCCCTCCTAGCAGTTTGAATCCGGCCGGTTCCCCCGGTGTTTGCAACTGCGGAATGTCGCCAAAGATGGCATCAAATACGCCAATGGCCTCCCCTGTAATGGGAGCCGCGCGGAAGAAGTTTTCGACACGCAGTCTAATTTCCTCGCTGACTTTCTCGGCAAGTTCTTTTCGCTCTTGATCGGAAATCACCAACCGAGCACTGGCCTGTTGAAAGCTGCTTTCGGGCTGGGGCTGCGGCCCGCGCCTGCCAGGAGTGGTGTTAGCCGCGATTTGAACAGCCTGACTTTGCGCCACGGCATCGGTCAAATTCTCTATTTCGTTGCCAAACCGCCGCGCAGCAATCTTTATCTGGTCGAAGGAGCGAACAAATTCCGTAGCTTCGGATGAACTGACGGGAAGACTGTTTTCCGGCATCTGGGCACTCCAGGATGGGCCCGGCAAACGTCGCCAAGGCAATATAGAGTTACGGAAGTTTGGAAGGCAATTCGGCAAGCGAGTTTACGCAATCGGCGATCTTCGCAAAGCAATAGATCGCCGAGATACCCCGAGAGGCTCGCAGTACGCGATCCAAACAGGGCGGTGCAACTTGCTTCAGTTTAGAACCACAAGTTGGTAAGCTAAGCTTAAGTTAATCAGCCGAGGCTAGATCATGGCGAGCAGAGGAATCGAAAAATGAAATTTTCTGAGTTATACTAGGCATATGAAACAATTGCTTTTTCTATTGTCAATTCTTGCCGCCGTGCTGTCCATACAGCAGGCATCCAAGGCTTTGCTAGAAGTGACGGAGGAAGAGCCGGTAGGCGTTTGGCACTTGGCAACTTTCTTTAATGATGAACACCCGGACAGGATCTCAGTAATAGCTTACACCTTTTTCGAACCTGCTTCCGATGAAAGTACAGGAGAGAAACCGCGTGTTCGAATCGGATGCTACAATCATAGCAACCTAATCTCGGCGACTATCTATTTGCCAACAAATGAAGAATATCGGACAGCCGATGATACGATGCTTCACGTCACATATTCCGCCGATGATCGAGCGAAGAATGTAGGCCAATGGAAATTCACCTCACCCAATCTTGATAGGAGTGATAGCGATGACGCCATTCCTAGTTTGGTGGTGCCTCGTACTCAATGGCTTGATCTCGTCAATGTGCTCGGTACAGGGGATACGCTCCACCTCCGAGTTTATTTGGAAAACGGTCGCATAATCACCCATGACTATGACATTACAGGCAGCCGAATCATCGTCCCCAGGATAAAGTTTCTCTGCAATCTTGTGGACCCTGATGAATCGCCCGACACCTGAGTTCTCCGCCGCCTCTCTTCAGAGAGATCTACCTCCCCCCCCCGGCCCTCATCTTGAGCCCGTCGAAAGGTGAGGGCAAATCCGTGATAAAGCCCTCCATCAAGGCTCCCTGAAACCCTCTCTCCCGGCCCGTTTATCCCAAAAACGACATACCCGCCGGTGGCGACTTGTCATTCAGCGACATTTAGACAGCGTCGATCCGGTCGCGAAAGCCACATTTTTACCCCGTAGGCGACCATCACTATCCCTTAAGCGTCACAATACGGAGACAATACGTTTTGTATTGTCTGTCCCTCTTTCCTAGGGGCTGTGCCTTTTGAAAGAAAACCGCAAGATCTTGTGCCTCGAAGGCCCAAAAGGCCCCTTTTGGCTCCTAATACCAAATCTCGATAGGAATCACCCATAGCATGGCGGCGATTTGGCCCGCCGGTTAGGCGCGTTGCGCGGCGCGATGCCGTGCGCATCGGGCAAGCGACGCAACGCGGCGGGCGGGCTAAATCGCCCCACCGGAGGCCGGCCTTTCCAGCGCGCTGGCCGCGTTGCAGCCGGCTGATGGTGCGCAAGGCACCACGGCGCCGACCGCGCCTAACCAACGCGCCGGAAAAGCCGGTGCTATGGGTGATTCCTATCGAGACTTGGTATAAAACCCCCGCCTCCGGGATGCCCATGCTTTTCCCTCACGCCGGCTGAAGACGCCCTTGAGGTGGACCCGACGGTGTCCGGCCCGACTGGGTCACGATGGGATTTCGCAGTGCTGCCCCAGCCAGGTCTTGCAGCAGGCCGCTGAAGCTCGCCTTGGCAAAGCGGGTGAAGTTCTTGAGCGCCGCCTTGGGCGAGGCGCCGTCGAAGATGTCGAGGATGGTCTGGCCCAGGCCGTCTTGCAGGCGCTGGGCGGTCTCGGAAAAGCGCTCAGCCGCCGTGCCGGCAAAGGCGCTGAGACCCACCCCGGCATCGGCCAGCAGCGCCGGCGTGGGCAGCAGGCCGGCCACCGCCGGCCCGGCCCTCACGCTTTCGTTGAGCCGTGCCTGCGCCTCGCCGACCGCGTCCAGGAGCGGCGGCAGGTTCTCCAGCTGGTCCAGCCCCGAAAAGCCGGTGAGCGCATCGGCACCTTCGGTGCCAAATATTTCCTTCAGGTCGTCGGGCAGCAGAAAACCACCCTCGAACTCGTTCTTCAGGCGCTCGATCTTGCCTTGGCTCTCCTCGGCCTTATCGCCCAGATCCTTTAACGCCGTGCCGGCCTTGTTGGCGTTTTTGAGCAAGGTTTCCAACATCACCGGGTCTTTAGTCCCAGCAGTGCCGGCCTTGTTGGCGTTCTTCAGCACGGTTTCCAACATCACCGCATCTTTCGTCCCGAAGGTGCGCTGCTTCCCCGGATCAAGGGCCCGTTCCAATAAGTCCCGCACGCCTCCCCGATCCTCGACGAGCTGTTGCAGTCTCGCTCCCTCGGTTTGAATGGCTTTTAAACTGGCATCGGGAAGCTCCCGACTGAGCGCGAAGAAACGGGGAAGAGCGGCGATAGTTGCTTTACCGCCTCCCAGCAACTCAAAAGCCCCGGCGACCCGCGCCAGGCCAGCGGCCACTTCCTCGGCGTCTCCCGCGAATTCTTCCAGAAACCCGCTCCGTTGAGCAGCCTCCAGGGCGGCCAGGCCCGGCACCAGCGCCTTTTGCGCCTCGGCCCCGGCATCGACCAGATCGCCTTTGACGACGCCACCAACCTTTTCGATGGCCCGGCCATAGGCCAGGAAGCCCTCCCGGCCCAAGCGCAGGGCAGCGGCATTCGCCGCCAATCGTTCGCCAAAGCCCGTAGCTATCGCGCCCAACTGTTGCTCGGCGGGCAGGGCCTTCACCGCATCGCTGAAGTCAAGAAAGACCTGCAGGTTTTCCCTTGCCGCCCCCTTGCTGTCGCGCAGCTTGACGCCCAGGCGATCGAACTGTGCCGCCAGGTCATCGCTGCCGCTCCGCGCCTGTGACAAGCGGGTGGAAAAAACCGTCAATCCGTTAAAGAATGTCTCTTGCTCAATCCCCACCGACTTCGCTGCCGCCGCCAGTTTTTGCAATTGCTCAGCGGCAATGCCCGTGGTTTCGGCGGTTCCCTTCAGATTAGCTTGGGAGAAAAGGAGCGTGTCAGTCAGTTCCTTCAAACCAGCCGCGCTCGCCGTAAAGGCAGCAGCCGCGCCTCCTACCACACCAAAGAAATTGAGTATTTGAGGAAACCAGCCCGCAGCCGCCCTGCCGATATCCTCAATACGCGTTGACACATCCGTAAGTCCGAGGCTGGCAGCGGTGATTGCGGCAAAGCTACCTGAAACCGCAAGCAACTGTGCTTCGGCGTCTTTGCCCTTTTGTTGTATCTCCTCGAGGCTACGAACGACTTCCGGATGCCCTTCCGGACTTTCAGTCACAATCCCAAATACTCCAGGCATAGGTCGCCTCCATAGCGAAAACCCCGGCCAGATGACCGGGGCATTCTCAATTTCAAGTTTGTTTCAGATGACGAGGGACGGAACGCGAAAATCTATAGCGAGTTTATAAACGCCAACCAAAAAATGATTCCGAACATGAGCGAAAAGGTGAAGGTCCAAAAACGATAAATAATTTCTTTCCTCTGGATCGACCCAATGGCGAGGAGGGTAAGCACCGCTGCGATGATGAAAAGTATGATTGAAAGTGTCATACCAACATCGTATCAATCTGGCCGCCTGATCGCAATCATTTATATATTCTTCGTTACTCGAATTCTCGCATTAGAATAAGTCCTCGCCTCGCAACGGATAAGATAACAACCCGCCTAACCATGAAGATCTCCTGATAGCCGCCCCACCTCCCTATTCACTCCCGCCCCTACCACGCCTTGCGTGTCATGGGTAGCGGCTGGCAGGGGGCGGGAGGTGATGTCAAGGGTCTGAAGGAGATCGCGGCAGGCCGCGACGGCCCGTAAAGCCCTCCAACAAGGCCCCCTGAAGACCTTCTCGTAAACCCGTTTATCCCAAAAACGACATACCCGCCGATGGCGACTTGTCATTCAGCGACATCGGACGAGCGCCGAGCCGGCCGCAAAGGCCGTCTTTTTACCCCGAGGACGACCATAACTATTCTTTAAGCGTCGTAATATGGATGCAATACGTTTTGTATTGCCTCGCCCTTCTTCCTAGGGGATGTGCCTTTCAAAGGGCAAACACAAGATCTTGTGCCTCGAAGGCCCAAAAGGCCCCTTTTGGCTCTGAAAACCCCCGCCTCCGGGAACCCGCAACTTTCCCCTCACGCCGGCTGAAGGCGCCCGTGAACCTGGCCCGACCGGGTCACGATGGGGTTTCGAAGTGCTGCCCCAGCCAGGTCTTGCAGCAGGCCGCTGAAGCTGGCTTTCGCAAAGCGGGTGAAGTTCTTGAGCGCCGCCTTGGGCGAGGTGCCGTCGAAGATGTCGAGGATGGTCTGGCCCAGGCCGTCTTGCAGGCGCTGGGCGGTCTCGGAAAAGCGCTCAGCCGCCGTGCCGGCAAAGGCGCTCAAGCCCGCCTCGGCATCGGCCAGCAGCTCCGGCGTGGGCAGCAGGCCGGCAAAGCCGCCCTTTTCCGCCAGCGCGTCGATCACCTCGCCCCAAGCGGGCCCGGCCGCGGTCACCTGATCGTTCAAGCGCCCCTGCGCCTCGCCGACCTCGGTCAGCAGCGGCGGCAGATCGGAGAATACCTCGCCGGACAGCGCCAACTGATGGAGCGCGCCGCGACCCTCCGGCCCGGCCAGCGCCTCGAAGGCCGCCCGCTGATCCCCCAGCGCCTGGGTGGTGTCTTCGACCGCCGCGCGCAGATCCTTCTCGTCGCGGATCATCTCCGGCCGCCGCGAGGGGATGGGGGGCAGCGCCCGCCCCGGCTTGAGGAGGGGTGGCGGGGCCAATAATCGTTCCAAGTTCTGCGGTTGTCTTGCTGCCTTGTTTGCATTTTTGAGGATCGTTTCCAAAGCCACCGGGTCGCCGGGTCCGAAACGGCTTTGGTTCCCAGGGTTAAGCACTTTTTCCAGCAGTTCCTGCTGTACCCTGACCTGGTCGCCGACAAGCTGTCGCAGGGTTTCGATCTCCCGCTGAGCGGCCAGCGCCGCCGCATCTTTGCGCAGGCGTTCGATTTCCTGCTGCGCCCATAGGCTACGATTGGGATCGGCGCGCAGGTTGGCCAATTCCCGCGCCACGGTTCCTTCCTCCGGCGCCTTGGTACCCAACTTGTCTAAAAGCGCCTGAAATTTGTTTTCCACTCGAGCCGCGCTTCCTTCGATCAGCTTGACCTCCGCTTCGGCCCGGGTAATCGCCTCGTCGCGCGCACTGCTTGGTTTCCTGCTGCGGAGATCATCCAAGTGACGTTCCTGCACCGCCTTCGGTCGGCTCGAAAAGGCTTCTTGCGCTTGCTCGGCGAAATCTTTGTTGAAGTCGATGAGCTTTCGAAGTTTTGCTAAATCCCCTTCCAGTAATGCCAAGCTTCCCGATCTAGCCGACCTCGACTGCGACGCCAGATCGGCCACATCTTTCTGCAGGTCTTCCAGGCTTCTTAGTCGCGCTGTCATTTCCGCCGCCGGAAAGGCGGCCTCCAGGGCTGAATCGATGGTTTTGCCGAAGAAAAAGTCCTTCATCACATTCCAAATCGACGGCGCGGACGCGACGGCCGCGCCACCAGCCACGCCACCAATCACCGTCGCTTGGCCGACACTTCGGTTGCCCGTGGTCGGGCCGCCCAAGCCGAAACCGCCGCCCCCGCCGAGCCCACCGGGTTCGAAGGCGCGGCGTGTCAGTCCGGCAGCTATTTGGACATTCTGAGGATTGCGGCTGGAAGTCTGCACGGAAGCGGTGGCACCATCGATCGCGTCCGTAAAAGCCCTGCTGCTGTCCACGATCTCGGCAAAGGACCGAACAACCTCTTCGCTTTTT
The DNA here is from genome assembly GCA_965222795.1 of Rhodospirillales bacterium. Lineage (GTDB taxonomy): Bacteria > Pseudomonadota > Alphaproteobacteria > Kiloniellales > CBDCUY01 > CBDCUY01. The sequence goes on from OZ244972.1 coordinate 66,926, forward strand.
CGGGTAACCTCTGGTCCGTTGCTGTTGGTCATGTTGGTTCTCCCCGGTAGGGCCAATTTCTGGCCGTCCGATGAACTGCGGTGAAGGGCGAAATGACCGTCCCAAGTCGCGGCGAGCCGCGGCAGGAATCTCTACTTGATGCTATTAACTAGAGATTTTTGGTTATCGCGTTTCTCGCTTGACTAGCGATAAAATTCATGGACGATGAGAAGACCTGCGTCATTTCAGGGCCAAATCGACGATATGAAGCGCTCCATAGCCATAGCAACGCTGGTACTCGGCATCGCCGGTCTCGGTCTGGCGTTGAAAGAACCTACCCAAGAGCCAGCCGCCGAAGAGCCGCGCGAAGCCCTTGAGCTACAGTTCGAAAACTGGGGTTACAGTTTTAATCCGAATTCCATATTCGACACGCTGTCGGTCGGCACCTTGAAACAGGTCTTTCGACGCGATGGCGAAGAACAGACGATCGAGCTTCGCACAACCTGCTCGACTGAGGATCCCTTTCCGGACTTCAGCATTACCCTCGGAAAAGGCACTGGTGGACACGGCACCGACGCCATAGATGTGGGGGTGGTCTTCCGGGTCGACCGGCTGGCGGTAAAGGCCGGCACCTGGCGGATGTGGGGCCATCGTCAACGCCGGTCCGACGACAGCAGCCCCAACCTCGACGACATCACCCGCAACGCCTGGATTTATGACAACGCTCCTCTAGCCCGACCCTTGATTCAGGATCTGGCCAAGAGCGAAAAGACGCTCTTTCTCCAGCTCCATTTCGACCACGGGCCCATCCTCACCTACAACTTCGACATCACCGGCAGCCGCGAACTTATCGCCCAAATGCTCAAGGACTGCCCGCCGCAGAATTAACCCTCGCCGAGGAGAACTCCGCCGCGTTCCATCACCGTCCCTACCACGCCCTTGCTGATCATGGGGAGCGGCTGGCAGGGGGCTGGAGGTGATGTCAAGGGTCTCTTGAGATCGCGGCAGGCCGCGACGGCCCCAGGGGCCGCCCTTGACAGCCCACCCGTCCCCTGCGCTTTGGCATCCATGACAACAAGGCCGATCTCCGGCCTCTTCAGCGAGGCTCAGTCGTCACGCCATCACCTTTCGACCAAGCTCAAGATGAGGTCGAAGAGGCGCCAATAGGGAGGGCAAATTCGGCGCCGCGCGACGACCCGTAAAGCCCTCCATCCCGCCCCTCTGAAGCCCTCGCCACCAGCCCCGTTTATCCCAAAAACGACATACCCGCCGGTGGCGACTTGTCATTCAGCGACATTTAGACAGCGTCGATCCGGTCGCGAAAGCCACATTTTTACCCCGTAGGCGACCATCACTATCCCTTAAGCGTCACAATACGGAGACAATACGTTTTGTATTGTCTGTCCCTCTTTCCTAGGGGCTGTGCCTTTTGAAAGAAAACCGCAAGATCTTGTGCTTAGACGGCTCAAAAGGCCCGTTTAGACCTGGGAAAACCTCCGCCTCCAGGAACCCGCCACTTTCCCCTCACACCACCTCCGCACCCGCTAAATCGCCGCGCAGCAGGCCGCCGCCCAAGCTGGCCAGCCCGCCGCTGAGGCCCCCCGTCAGCTGCTGGGCGAAGTTGATGACGATGGGGTTTCGAAGTGCTGCCCCAGCCAGGTCTTGCAGCAGGCCGCTGAAGCTCGCCTTGGCAAAGCGGGTGAAGTTCTTGAGCGCCGCCTTGGGCGAGGCGCCGTCGAAGATGTCGAGGATGGTCTGGCCCAGGCCGTCTTGCAGGCGCTGGGCGGTCTCGGAAAAGCGCTCAGCCGCCGTGCCGGCAAAGGCGCTCAAGCCCGCCTCGGCATCGGCCAGCAGCTCCGGCGTGGGCAGCAGGCCGGCAAAGCCGCCCTTTTCCGCCAGCTCGTCGATCACCTCGCCCCAAGCGGGCCCGGCCGCCGTCACCTGGTCGTTCAAGCGCCCTTGCGCCTCGCCCGCCTGGTCGAGCAGGATCACCTGGTTTTCCAGCGCCGCCTGGCTCTCCGCCACGTCCGCCGCCGTAAAGCCGAGGAGCCTGTCGTCGCCGGCGCTGCCGGTTATCACGCCCTCACCCGCCCGCTCGAGCGCCTCGAAGGCCAACCGCTGATCCCCCAGCGCCTGGGTGGTGTCTTCGACCGCCGCGCGCAGATCCTTTTCATCGCGGATCATCTCCGGCCGCCACCAAAAAGGATCGGAGGGAAAGGGGTTGGGGGGCGGCGCCCGCTTCGGCTTGCGCATGGGGAATGGAGGCAAATCCTCGTACATCTTTTTTATGGCATCGTCGATGACGGCGTCGATTGCCCGGCGCAGTTGTTCCTGCTCGCGCTGCATCTCCGGCCGCCGCAAGGGGATGGGGGGGCGTGGTTTGAGGTTGGGGGGCGGGGGCAATGGCCCTTTGAGGTTCGGCTGCTGCCTCGTCGCCTCGACAAGAACATCCAAGGCGCCAATCTCTTTGTCGATCTTCTCTTTTAGATCCGTGAGTTGTTTTAGGCGCGCTTCGTGCTTCTCTTTGACGATCGCGATCGCCTTCTCGAACTCGGCAATCGCATCTGAAAAGTTTGCGGCCTCCTTCCTCTTCTTCAGCTTGTCGATCAGGTCTTGAACCCGCGCGATGCTGTTCCCTGTCGCCAAGGTGTCCTCATCGAATTTCTTGTCAATATCACTTTTCAGGCTCTTAAGTTTATCGATGTTTCCCGATGCGGTTTCCGGGTTTCTCTGGGCTACCAGCTCCTCTAACTCTGCGAATTTCTTTTCAAGCGCTGTCACCTCCTGCGACAATTTTCCCGGCTCCCCGCCGCAATTTTCGTTGAGGAATTCAGCGACTGTCAGGCCAATAGTAGCTAAACCCGAAAATATTAGCTTGCGAGACTTCTGGATTGCCTTGAGCGCCTTCAGCACATCGTCGACGCCCAGGCCTGCGGTGGCAGCAGCGGCGGCGCCACCCAAGGCGGCCTGATAAGCCTGATCCTGCCGCGCCTGCCGTTCCCCAATCGCCGCCGGCGCCGCCGAGGCAGGGCCTTGCCCCGGTGCTTCTGCGAATGCGCGCGCTGCCCCCGGGGCCGACTGGCTGAACCGATTTTGCGCTTCTCTTGCCCGGTCGTAGGCGCTGGTAACCGCATCCAACTCGCCGCGCAACCGGCCCGCCGCTATTTGGATGTCGCCCAAACTGCGGCCTACCTCCTGGGCGCTCTGCGCATCTATTTTTGGTACGATGTCTGTCATGAAATGCCTCCGGCAAAAGCAAGGTCAATAGCGCGCTTGTTCGACAGGGGATGAGCAATGGGGCGGCGCGGCAATTGAGGCACATACCCCGTCAACGCCGGGGTAACACCCTGCTCCCCAGTGACGCCAAGTCGCCTTTCAACGATGAATCATTCGGCGTGGCAGCCCGCGTGGCAGCCAATTGTTATTCGACCAAAACACGAAATTCACTTACGCTATGTCACCCTTGACTGGTACTTTGCCTTTGGTCTATGAATATTCATCCGAGCTTGTAATCGGGAAAGGTCGCCTTGCCATGAAAGCCCTTGCTGCTGCCCTTGTCCTCTTGGCGTTGTTCTACCCGACAGCAAGGGTGACGGCTCAGGATCTACCCTTTGACTTTATTCAAGAAACCCATGGCCGCTGGGCGCTTAACATCAGGGACTACCCTGATCAGGACGACTGGGCTATTTTGAGCATCTTCTCGGAGAATCGCGACGAAGCCTCCGCCACGATCAAAGCAGATCCCGCCACCATTGAAAATTGGGGATTTATGGAAATCATCATAGACTGCGACGCCAAAGAAGACGATATCCTTACCACGATTACCATCGCCCCGACGGATAATTTCGATCACTTATTTATCGGGTACTATCAAAAATTTGACGTGCTTTATCGCTTCGACGACGGCCCTCGCCAGCTTAGGAACTGGGGCACGCAGCTCCCAGAATCGGCCCAATTTCCCAACACGGCGGCTCGGGACAAGCCGCCCATCCCACGGGAGTACCCCGAGTTTCTAGGGCAACTCCTAGTCGGGGACGGCGAAGAGGCGCAAATCATTTTCGATACCCTGGCCGAAAGCAGCCTCTTCTACCTTCAAATTCTGCTGCCCGATGGCCTCCTTGTCACTCGCCAACTCGACATCACCGGCGGCCGCGAGGTGGTAGCCCGGATGAAGGAGATCTGTGACCTGGACTAGGCGATCGCCGGGCCATTCGCGACGGCCCGTAAAGCCCTCCAACAAGGCCCCCTGAAGACCTGCTCGTAAACCCATTTATCCCAGAAACGACATACCCGCCGGTGAGGACTTGTCATTCAGCGACATTCCGAGAGGGTAAATCGGGTCGCAACAGCCAATCTTTTATCCCTGTAACGACCATAATTGTTCCTTAGGCGTCGCAATATAGAGGCAATACGTTTTGTATTGCTTCTCCTTCTTTCCTAGGGGCTGTGCCTTTTGAAAGAAAACCACAAGATCTTGTGCTTGAGAGCTTCAAAATGCCCCTTTTGGGCCCTAATACATAGCGTAATTCCGGTGGTCACTCTCCCGAGCCTAAGATGCGGGGTCGCTGAGGAGCGCCCCATGAGGCTAAACAAGGAGAGTGACCATGGTTGAGTATGTCGGATTGGACGTGTCGAAGGAAGAGACGCGCTTTTGCGTGGTCGACGAGACGGGCAAGATATTGGCGCAAGGCAAGGCGTTGAGCGACCCTCGGTCGCTGTTCGAAGCCTTGCGGGCACACAGCCTTTGTCCGGCGCGCATCGTGCTGGAGACGGGGACGCTGTCGGCTTGGCTGGCGCGCGGTCTTCGGGCTTATGGTTTGCCGGTGGATGTCATCGACGCGCGCCAGGCGCATGCGGTGATGAAGCTGCAGCACAACAAGACGGACGCCAATGACGCGGTTCTCTTGGCCGAGATCGCGCGCACGGGCTTTTGCCGCTCGGTCTCGCTGCCGAGCGAGGCGTCACAGATCCATCGGATCACCGTCAAGGCGCGCCAGCATCTGGTACGTCAGCGGCGCGACACCCAGAACGCGATCCGGGGGCTTCTCGGCGCCCTGGGGCTGCGCTTTGCCAAGGGCTCGGGCAAGCTGGCCGAGCGGGTACGCGCGGCCTTGCAAGACCGGCCCGAGCTGGTACCGATCATCGCGCCGCTCTTGGCCAGCGTCGCGGCGCTGGCGGTCCAGATCAAAGGCCTTGACGCGGCCGTCTCGGCGGCGGCCAAGGCCTCGCCGGCCTGCCGCTTGCTGATGACGGTGCCGGGCGTCGGCATGATCACGGCGCTGACCTTTGCCGCCACCATCGGCGATGCCGGGCGCTTTTCCAAATCGCGGGACGTGGGGGTCTATTTGGGGCTGACCTCGCGGCGCCACCAGTCGGGCGAGATGGATTACAGCGGGCGCATATCGAAAATGGGCGACAGCCTGCTGCGCAGTCTTCTCTATGAGGCGGCCAACAGCTTGTTGAGCGTCGTCCGCCGCGCTCACCCCTTAAAGGACTGGGCGCGGCGCATCCGCAAGAAAACCAGCCACAAGAAGGCCTGCGTGGCACTCGCCCGCAAGCTGGCGGTGATCCTGCACTGCATGCTGGTCACCGGCGAGGCCTTTCGCTGGCCGGAGAAGAAGGTCACTGCGAAGGGGTAGAAAAGTCAAATCGACAAGCGGTTCCAAAAAAGCCAGAGGAGGTTTCGTCCCGCGCCGGGACGCTGGCCTGAGGCCATCTCGCGAACTTGGTTGCAAGACGAGCGATCCTGACACCAACGATCCCTCGCCATCGCGTCTAATACATTGGGAGGCCAAAGCCAAAGGGCACTATGATGAAGCGCGCCGGCAAACCCGCCGGTGACGACTTCGAAGACAACCGTGAACCCGGCAAAGGACGAAAAAGGCTTTGGAGCTTGACCCGGAGACCGGAATTAGACAACCAAATCTCGATAGGAATCGCCCATAGCACCGGCTTTTCCGGCGCGTTGGTTAGGCGCGGTCGGCGCCCCAAAGTCCCTGGGGGCGCCTTGCGCACCATAAGCCGGCTGCAACGCGGCCAGCGCGCTGGAAAGGCCGGCCTACGGTGGGGCGCTTTGGCCCGCCATGCTATGGGTGATTCCTATCGAGATTTGGTATGAAACCCCCGCCTCCGGGAACCCCATGCTTTCCCCTCAGGCTGTCTCAGCACCCGCCAGACGGTCGAGCGCTTGCCCCAAGCCCCCGGCCGCGGTCTTGATCTCCTCGAAGGAGCGGGTGATTTGCGCGGCATCGGTTGCGCTGACGGACAGGTCAGTTACGAGCATCTGCGAACTCCAAGAAAGGCCCGACCAAGGGCGCCGGGAGAGTAGAGACTGCGGAAATTGCGGCGTAAAAGGGGGCCCGTTGAGGGCAAATAAGCCTGGACCTCAGGTAGAGAGTAGGCCTGCAGCGACCAGTAAAGGGCGGGGCGATCACACAAGAACGATGCCCGGCGGCTTCCCCGCGGGGAGCCTTTCTGCTATCTTGGGTTTCAGGAATCTCGAGAAAGATCGGTTATGATTGGACGACTGTTTAAAGTTGACTCTGCAAATCACCACGCCAGGGGCAGGAATACTTTCTTGCGTCTTTTAGCCTTAACCATCGGAATTCAGGCCACACTGGCAATTCATCCGGCATGGGCCGGCGGTGGCTCCGCCGAACATATTGGCGTGTGGATGTTGGACGGAGCAAACGACCCGGATGGAATATACATCGGTGCCGTGTCTGAGAACGAGAACTTAAACAAACCAAGAATCCGTATTTCCTGTTTTCGCGATGATCAAGACATCTCTGTCAAATTAGACCTGCCAAATGACAACCTTGAAAACGTTAAAGACGGTAGGATCCTTAAAGTGCACTATCGTGTCGAAGACCGCACAGCTAGAGAAGCCGATTGGCGTTTTTCCCATTCCGAACATTTTTCGGAGGTTCCGGGCAAGAAGCTTAAGCCCTATTTCTATTTTCGCTTCGAGGATGAGGACGCGGTTCGAATGCTGAACGTCCTCTACATTGGCGACAGCCTGCATTTGGACATCCATCTCGAAGACGGCGAGGTCATCACCCTAGATTATGACATCACCGGCAGCCGAGAGCTGATCCCCAGGATCAAAACCCTCTGCAATCTCCAGGAGCCCGGCGAAGCCCGCGATACCTAGATATCCGCCACGCTCCGGCCCTTGCTTGTCATGGGGAGCGGCTGGCAGGGGGCGGGAAGCGCTGTCAAGGGTCGGAAGAGATCGCGGCAAGCCGCGACGGCCCAAAGGGCCGCCCTTGACAGCCCACACCGCTCCCCTGCATTTTTGCATCCATGACTTGCAAGGCCAATCTATGGCCTTTCCCCTGCGGTAAGAACCCTCACCCTGAGCTTGGTCGATGGCGGAGATGCAACGGTGCCCGCGCCGCACCTTCTCTCGCACCAGCGCCCTCACCTTTCGACAAGCTCAAGTTGAGGACGACATGCAAGATGAGGGCGGCGAGGCAACCGATAGGGAGGGCAAAGTCGGCGGCGCAGGCTACCCAACAAGCCTTCGTTAGCCCCCTTCCGCCGGCCCCGTTTATCCCAAAAACGACACACCCGCCGGTGGCGACTTGTCATTCAGCGAGACCGCGCGGCAACCTTACAGATGCCCGCAGGGTCAAACCAAACGAGCCGGCCGCGCCTCTCACAAGGCATTCGGAGCCCTGACCAAAGGTCGCGTCGATCCTGTTTGAGCAGGCCGGGCAATACCCTCATTTCTTGTCTTTCATTCTGTCAAATACAAAAAAGTGCAGTCTTCCCACGAATTTTCTTGATTAACGCCCCTCGGGCAAATACTTTCTACCGTACTCTAGTGGCGCGCATCAGCTGCTGCCTGAGCCGCCTGGTTCTTTGTACGCTCATCGCTTGTCTCAGGGCCGAACTGGAGTGACCACCCTCAGGGCCGGTATTCCGTACCCCACCTAATCGGGATGCCGGCCCTTCCTTTCTGGCAATACAATATGTATCGCTTTAACAGGTGACCGTCTCATCAGGCAAGGCCTTGCATCAGACCAAGGTGTCGGTCGGCTGGTCGGCCTAACACCGGCTATCCGGGAATGCCATCCGTTGGCTGGCTGCGGCGCCTCAGGCAGCGCCCCCTATCGCCTGTCGTCGGGGTTCAGGCGCACCGCCACCCGGGCACCATCGCGCACATCGGGAATCAGCTCACCCTGCCCATAGCGGTCGTACACGATGATTTCGCCCCGGTTGCGGCGATTAGCACAGACCGACATGCCACGGCTGCCGTTTTCGATGATCCGGCCTTTAAAGACCGTCTCCTGACACAGGTTGTCATAGACGATGATATGGGCGAACTCGAACCCGCTGTTACGGACCAGGATGTTGATGCGCCCATCGGCCAGGGCAGCCGACGATATGGCGCCAAGACCGGCAGTTGAGAACAAGACGAGGCAAAGAGCTAGGCGGGCCATGGCTGGCGCTCCGAAACGAGGCGACGAGGACTTGGGGAAGCCATGCGGCGGTGCCAGGACGGCCGCGGTACTTCCCCTCTTGCGCCTAGTTTAGGCCGGTCTTTGTTGCGGTCGGGTTAAGCCTGAGCTAGGAACGGCACCTAACCAGACCTTTGGTGACCGGAGGAGCCAAGGGGCCGGCTATCCCAGTCACAAGCCCAGAGCCTCTCGTCCTGCTCCCTACACTAACTGCTGCGGTTGCCGCTGAAGCTGCCGCTTTCGCCAAAAGCCGGATCCTGCCAGCTGCCCGACAGGCTGCCGCTATCGCTAATGGTACCGGAAAAGGTGGCGCCACCGGTGGTGCTACCGGCGGTGAAGGCGAAACTGCCGGTGGCGGATACACTCCCTTGAACGCCGAAGACCGTGCCGTCGTCCAGCGCCTGACCACTGCCGGAGAGAACGCCATTGCTGTCGATGACGATATTGAAGACGCCAAAGGAGGTGCCGCTGAAGGTACCGGTGTAGGCGCCGGCAAAGCGGGAAACCGTGACCGGCGCCGGCGAGGCAACCGCCACGCTGGTCGAGCCGCGTACGACCCCGCCGCCATCGCGAAAGCGTACGAAAATACGGTTAACCGAGGGATTGAGGATAATCTCGCCGGTCGAGGTAATGAAGACGGCAAAGGTCGGCGTCGCGCCGGTGCCGATCGTGGTGGTCACCCCGCTGGACGGCGTCGCCAAGCAGATACCGGTGGTCGGATTGGTTTCGCAAATGCTTGCCGTCAAGGGCAGGCTGGTGCTGCCGAAATCGACGGCGACGCTGACCGTCGCACTAGCCCCCAGGTTGGAGGAGGCAACCGAAAAGACACCCTGCAAAGCGCTGCCGGCGGCGTTAACCACGCCGGCATCTTGGGTTGCCGCCAGCGCGATGATGTCGGCTACCGGGGTGGCGGAAGAAGAAAGCTGCAAGGTGTTGATGCCGGTCAGCGAGACTGCTGTCGCATTCTGGCAGATATAGACCAATGCCAAATCGGTCGCGGCGAAGGCCTGGCTAGGTTGAATGAAGACCGCGAAGGACTGCGAACCGCCCGCCGGTATGTTGGCTGGGGTGTTGAGGGTGCCGCTCAGCGCATTGGTGGCCGAATCGGTGGTCTGATAGGATAGGCTGCCGGAAAAGCCGGCCGGCGGCGCGATGCTGCAAGCGGTCGCGGTCACCCCACCGGTATTGATGATGGTCACAAAGACGATCGCCGTTGCCCCAACCTGGACCGAGCGGCTGGTCGGCAAGACGGCGGAAACGATGCTGGTTTGCGCCTTGGCCGGCGCCGCGCCGAGCATGGCGCTGAGACCCGCCAGCAGGATCAATAGTATGGCGATAGCTCGATACCCGGTTCCGTAGGGGGACCTGGCACGGGCCTCAGGCTCGTAGGGACCCCGGGTCGTGATCTCACTTTCCTGTCTCATTTTGCCACCCCTCCAAAAAAGAAAAAGGGTAGCGGATCCGGTAATCGATGGCTAGGGCTGCCAAGCGCGAATTCCTGGTTTCGTGCTGCCTTTCGCCAGGCCGCTGGGAAGGTGGAAGGAACCTGCGACCAGGCCCTGTTTCCGAGTGGGTCTGACGGTTGGTGTGATGCCAATAGAGCGATGCTTCCTAAAAAGATCGAGCATGGCGCTTGACGCCAGCGACACCACTACCCGCCCGACCAGCAAGACTGTCATAAGCCGCTGGTAATTGCGTGTCTGAGTTAACATACAAGAGCTGTCGTGATCCAACTTAGTCACTCAATTCTACAAGATCACCATAGAATCAACGACTAATTCGACGAGAGGTTTCCGTCGATTGACGACAAATTCTCAATTCCATTTGTGAAAAGACTTTAGTGCGAAAAACTAGTCAAGATTATGCGGCAGCGCCAGCAAAATGTTGGGCTCCGAAAAAGCCTGTTGACTCGGCTCCCGTTAGTCGCTTTGCATTCTATTGTAGAGATAACCATTACATGAGTTGCTCATGGCCCAAAATGACAAAAAGTCTCCGAGTAGAGAATCAGATAAGAAACCACCGCCCCCTCCACGCGATTGGACAAGCCAGAAATCTGGATCATCAACCCGAGATAAACCAGAGTCCGGAACCCGACACCAGATAAGAAAGAGCCAAAAGCGCCAAAGCTAGAATCAGCGTTAAAGGAGCCATTAGTTTTGCCCAGCGCAACGAAGTAGCACAGGTTTGATTCAGTTTTCGGTCACAGTTCTGGCTATCTTTCAGTTCTTTGAGGTATTGAGCGGCAGCATCGGAAAATTTGACGTCGTCATGTTGTGCCCAAATCCAAAACTCCGCTCCCCGGCCCGGCAATGTAATGCTGGCAGGACGCATAGCACGAAGGCAATGCCAAGAACCAAGCAAGAGTGTCACCACTGATGCAAGCAAACCAACACCGATTGGTGGGGGAATTGGAATTTTCCCTAGCAGGATTGCCGTTCCCGCCGATGCCGAAGCTAAACCAAGCGTGAGATATAGACGCAAGAGAGATTCAGCTTGACGATCTATGGAATACATAAGGGCAACGAGAGCGGCCTGTCGACAGCGTGCATCATCCAACGCAAACTTGAGTTCGTCATATTCTAGCAAATCTGCCTCCAAATATTGCTCTAACAATCTCCGTCTCAGAACTCTAGTTGAGGGTATATCACAGCTGCAGGGCTCAAAGCGCGAGGTAGCAATCGGTACCTTGAAGTCGATTGAGCGCCAATCCGGGATCAGGCTGAGCTAGGAGAGGATTATGGCTATCTATTTCGCTTTGCTTTGGAAGGACCCGGGCTCTGATGTTGGGGTGAGCTTTCCTGATTTTCCCGGCTGCGCAACGGCCGGACATGATCTCGACGAGGCGCTGGAGTTTGCTTCCGAGGCGTTGCAGATGCATATCAACGGCATGATGGACGATGGCGAACCGATCCCGCCCCCAACATCCTTGGAAGCTATCAGATCAGACCCAGAATATGCCGGCGCGATTCCCGTAGCGCTGCAGGTACAAAGCCGGCGCGTAAAGACCAAACGGGTCAACGTCACCCTTCCCGAGGACCTGATTGAGGCAATCGACGAACTATCCAGAGCGCAAGGGACCTCGCGCTCCGCCTTCCTCGCACGCGCAGCCCGGCGATCACTGCGCGACACACCTTCCTAACCTCACTGCTTCGCCTTGCTCTTCCGGTCCGTCTCGTCGCGTTGCCATTTGAGGTAGGCGCGGTCCATTTCCCCGATGAGGTAGTCGAAGGCCTGGAAACCCTCCGATGGGGCAGGCGCCCCGCCAGCATCATTTTTTAAGGGGTCAGTATCATCGGTTTCGCAGTCGTATTTAACTTCTGCGGTCGCCTAAGAAAGTGCCATCGCCGGAAACAACGTCTTCTTCGCTTCCCCGCCAACTGCCCGATAGGTTTCGGTTGTTGGTAATGGTGCCGCTAAAGTGCGCGCCATCGAAGATGCTGGTGCCGCCGGCGTTAAACTGAAAGGAGCCGTTCGCGATCACCGCACCTTGTACGTCGAAGACCGTGCCGCTCTCCAGTACTTGGCCGGTACCGGAAATGGCGCCAGTGCTGTCGATAGAGATGCTGAAGGTGCCAAAGAAATCGCCGCTGAATGTCCCGATATAGCTCCCAGTGAAACGGTCGACCGTAAGAGGCGGCGGCGCGGCAACGGCGACGCTGGTAGAGCCGCGGACAACGCCGAAACCGTCGCGAAAGCGGAGAAAGATGCGGTTGACCGCCGGGTCCAAGCGAATCTCGCTGATCGGAGTGAAAAAGACAGCGAAGGTCGACATCGCCCCATTATCGATAAGAAACGACCGCCCAAAGATTGGACGGTGAAGGCAAACGCCGGTGTCCGGATCGGTTTCACAAAGGCCGGCCTCCAAGGGCAGGCTAGCGCCGCCGAAATCCATGATGACGCTAGCGGGACCGCCAAGGCCCAAGTTCAACGCCGCCACCGCAAAGCTACCCTCCAGGGCATTGTCTCCACGGGCCGTCACCAGCCCAGCCTCTTCCGTCGCCGCCAAGGCGACGATGTCAAGCACCGGGCTGTCCGAAGCGGAAAGCTGCAATGTGTTGATGCCGACCAGCGAGGCCGCCGCTGCGTTCTGGCAACTGTAGACCACGGCGAGATCGATGGCATCGAAGGCCTCGTTCGGCGTAATGAAAAGCGCAAAGGTCTGGGCACCGCCGACCGGAATGTCGACCGGCGTGTTAATGTTGCCGACCAGCGTGTTGGTGGCAGCATCGGTGGTTTGGAAGGAAAAGCTGCCCGGAAAGCCGAGCGGCGCCGAGACGATGCAATCCACCGCCCGAAAGCCGCCGGTGTTGATAACTGTGGCAAAGACAGTGGCCGTCGCACCCACTTGGACGGAACGGCTGCTCGGCAAGACGGCGGAAACAATGCTGGTCTGGGCCTTGGCCGGCGCCGCGACAATCAAGGTGCCGAGACTCGCTATGAGCACCGACATCACAACCAAAATCCGAACCATTGATCCGAACTTCGATCCACCTACAATCCTGCGTTCCTCTTTCATCGCCACTACCCTTCAAAGAAGAAAAGGATAGCGATTCGGACGATAATTCTCTAGCACGAAGAACAGAGGATTGAGACGCTGATTGCTCCCTTCCAACAGGCACGGGCGAGGTCGTCAGCGGGGCCGGTGTTTTCCAACCCTTCCTAACCGCACTTCTTCGCCTTGCCCTTCTTTGCCTTCCGGTCCGTCTCGTCGCGCTGCCATTTGAGGTAGGCGCGCGATAGTAACCTATGTGGTTACGATTTTTCTTGACTACCCCTGCGGCAATTTCTATATTGTAACCAATAAGGTTACAGAATTGATGCGATGGCGATTAGGAACTTCAAGCATAAGGGCCTCAATGAGCTTTTCAACAGGGGTCGAACCGCGAAAATCAACAAACGCTATCACCGCAACGCCCTATTTGTTCTGGACCGTTTGAACGCGATTGCCGACTTGAAGGACTGCGCAGGCGTCAAAGACTTCCATAGCCTGTCTGGTAGCCGCAGCGGTGCCTACTCAATGCATGTCAGCGGCAACTATGTCGTGACATTCAAGTGGGACGGAAAAGACACCTACGACCTCGACTTCGAGGACTATCACTAGGAGCAACGATATGATCCCCACTCATCGTCGGCCGACCCATCCTGGCACTTTGTTGAGCGAGGATTATTTGAAGCCCCGTAAGATCAGCATCACCGCTTTTGCCGATGCCACCGGCTATAGCCGAAAACAGATCAGCAAGGTGGTGAACGGAAATGCGCGCATCGAAGCGCCAATGGCGGTTCGGATCGCGCGGGTGCTCGCTACCACCCCGCAGTTCTGGCTGAACCTGCAATCGGCCGTCGATTTGTACGATGCACAACAGGCGAATGCAGATTGGCAGCCAAAAGCAACCTTTGCCGCATAGCCACTCACTTCTTCGCCTTGCTCTTACTCTTCCGATCCGTCTCGTCGCGCTGCCATTTGAGGTAGGCGCGGTCCATTTCGCCGATGAGGTAGTCGAAGGCCTGAAAGCCCTCCCAGTCGGCGGGGCCAAAGCGCCGCGCATAGCTGTCGACCGCCTCAATGGGGATCGGCCCCAAGCCGCCCATACCGCCGATGGAACGGCTGGCGTGCAGCCGCTGGAAGCCGTTCCACACGGGGATCAGGGCCTCAAAGACCGACGGTTCGGTACCGTGCTCCAGCCAGTCGGGCAGCTTCTTGCCGTGCCGTTCCAGGCTGTCGCGCAGCGATTCCGCCTCATCGCCGAGGGTCAGGCTGGCTTCGAGGGCTTCACAGAGTTTTTTGCCGCCTCCTCCAGAGCTTCCTTGCGAAAGGTCTCGGCCTCCAGCGCCAAGAAGGATACCGCGTTACGGAAGTCCTTGAGGTCGGTCAGGAGCTCCTTGGCCTTCTTCTTGGAAAAGGCGATGGCCTTGCCGTTCTCGTCCTCCAGACCGGACCAGTCGAGCAAAATGGATTCCGCCAGGCCCTCGATGGTCAGGCGATCTTGAATATCTTTGGGCAGGTCGCGGCCGGAGCGCAGCATGTTTCGATAAGGACGGCGCAGGCGCTCCATCACCTTCTCGTGGACCGGATTGCCGAAGCGCGCGACCTTGACCCGGCCGCCGTCGCCGAGATCGACCCAGACGCCATCCACCTCGGCATCCTCGTCGGTCTGATACTGGCTGAAGATCTTCATGGTCTTGTTCTCCTACAGGCTGGCACGCGGCTCCCGGGGTGGGGCACTCAAACGACGTGACCGGTTTTCTTGCCAGGAAAGTGGGGAGGAGCAGGCCTGTCTCTGCCCCTCCCCGCTCCGCGCGCGGAGGTACAAGGCCAGCACGGTGAGGGAGGGGTACCGGGCCGGCCGACAGGCTGGGTGGTCTGGTCAATGGGATGATGGAAAGGTAGGCGCCGCCGCTCGAGCCGCTCCCAAGGGCTAGCGCGAGCCCAGGCAAACTGCCGGCGGCGCCATCTAAGGATGGTCGGATGGGTAAAGAGAATGGGGCCGCAGCCCCATCAAGAAAATCCAGGTATGCGCGGTCGACGAAACAAAGAAAGAGCGGGCGCGGCGCCTCGACACCGAGAAACGCCGCGTGCTGAAGCTCTAGGGTTAGGTCACCGGAACCAAGGCCTTGCGACGGCGACTGGCAACAAAGCTGATGCCGAGAAGGCCGATGCCCAGGAGAGCGAAAGTCGCCGGCTCTGGCACCCGGGTAATGTTAAGATTGAAATCCCAATGGGACCCCACACCCTCTACAAGAATCCACGCCGAAGCGCCCAACTCAGAATCTTTGGCATTCGCGCCAGTATCACCGGTCCCGTACTGAAACCCGAACCCGCCGGCAAAGGCGTCAAAAATGTAATTCGCGAAGAGGCCCCCGAGACTGTCCGTAATGGTGATCGAGCCATCACCTTGGGTGAAAAAATCAACATCGGGCGTGTCGGTGAAGGGATCGTAGGCTGGCCCCCCTTCCTGCTTGTAGGTGTAGACTTCCTCAAATCCCGAAAGGGCAATATCGAATGCGGCAACGTAGTCGCTTGGATTGATCGCCGTGCCAACGAGTCGGCCTGTCGTCGAAGAGGGATCGGTGGTGTCCACCGTTACCTCCAAATAGGATCCGGCTTGGATATCAAAATAGTTGTCGCAAGATCCGCCGCCCGGACTCACGGTGTTGGTCCACAATCCGTGCGGCGCCGCACCGCCGCCGGTACTGCAATTGACAACATTCGTACTGGTGATGTCATAGCGGATGACCTCAGCCCCGGCCGAGGCAGCACTCGCTAAGAAAGCCAACATTACGCCTTTAGCGACAATCCATCCTGGAAATCTATTTACCATTTTTTGCGTTCTTTCTTAATCAAATTCCTAAAGAAATACTGATTTTTTTATTATATAACAAACTGTTATTATATCCAGAGGAATTTTTGCTAACCAAAAAAATCGAACCGATGGAAGAAAAATGATCCTTTACAAAATTGTCCGTTTACACGTTATAGGAGGCGATAACCGCCTGCCCCTTGGTTAGTGGAACGCTTTCGCCTGCAAGGGTGCGATGCTCGCCTCGGCGAGCGACCGACAGGGTCTTTTAGCCGCAAGCGCCCTCCATGCCCTCGATCGTCGGGCGAACTTTGACCTGGTCACTAACCCCAGATGGTTCATGCCAATTCCCGCGATCAAAGGAAGAAAAGCGTCCCGCCCCGCAAGCCATACTGCCCGGGGCGGGGTGCACTTCGGTGAAGAGGATTCTCGGTAGGCGACGAGCCTAGACGTTCTCGATCTTGATTGAGGTGTCTTCGGTCGCGTCGTAGGTCGCTTGCCACCCCATCTCGGCGAAGACGTCTTGGTTATTGCCGCCGGCCACCACCCGGCCTGTGGTGTACTTAATACGCGGAAGGGTGAAGGTGTACTTGTTGGTACCGTCACTCACCTCGAAGGCCAGGCTGGAGATGGTGCCGTTTACGAACTCCTCGTAAAGGTCCAGATCCTCGAAGTAGGCCGTCATGTTACCGGTGATTTCGCGGCGGCCATAGCCGATGCCGGCCGAAGGGATTTGGCCGATCGCATTTTGGGCGCGCAGGTTGTTGTTCAGGCTGAAGGAAAGATCCGTGTAGAAGATGTTGCCCGAAGTCCCACCAACGGTGATGTTGGCGACATCAGAAGCGGCCATCACTTCGTTGGTGTTGGGAGCCGGGTAGGTGGCGCCGGTGATGATGGCGGTGTCGGTTGCGCCGCCCTTGCCGGTGACGCTGACCGATCCGGTGGCGATCTGCTGGGAACGCAGATTGATGGAAAGCCCGCCGACCCGACAGCCGGTAAAGCGGAAATATTGGCTAACCCCACCAGGGGTGAATTCTTTTTCCAGCGTCAGGCTCTTTTCTTCGGTGGCACCCTTCAACACGTTGGTGCTAAAGCTGCCGCGCAGGGCGTGCTCGAACAAGGTATCGAACTCCGAGCCGAAACTGAGTTCGAAGTTAAGATCGCCGCTGGCGCTTTCCCCCACCTGAATGAGGTCAGCCACCTCCGCATCGGGGCGAATCTCGTCAGAAGTCACGGTCTGGATATCCTGGGTCAGGCTTTCTCCGGTAATCCGCATCTTCTGCAAAGCGGGGGTAGCGGGGGTGATGCCCCAGCCACCGGTTTCGGCGACGAATGCCACTTGGGTTTCGCTGCTATTGGCGAAGGTCATGTGCGAGGCCTCCTTTCAAGGCATGAAAAAAGCCGCCAGACCTGCTAGCAACGCAATGGGCGGCAGAGTGGTATTGGTGGTCGGGTTTGGTGGCCGCGGCGGAACTAGGGACTAGGTTGCCGCGAAGTCCTCGAACTGCAGGCCGGCGAGGGCGCCGCTCATGTCAACGGCGAGAGCCGCGTTTTGAGCAAGGCGGAACCATTGGGCCGGCTCCCCTGCCCCGTCGACCGCCAGGCGGCAACGCTTGGACGGCCAGTCAACGATGATGCTCAGCGCGCCGTCGAGGTTCGCCAGAACCTCCGGCTCGTCAGCTGGCAGTTGGAACTGGAAGAAGGCTGTGGCCGCGCTGGTAAGCGACGGGTCGAGCGGCACCTCTTGCCAGTCCTCGGGATTGCTGTAGGCATAAATGTCGTCGAGGCGAAAGAAGGCCTCATTCTGGTGCCGAGAAAAGGCGAACTCGAAATCGCCTAAATGAATGCGGTAGGATTGCCAATCGAGCCCATAGGACTGAGAGATCGCCCCGCTCAGGTTTTGTGAATCGGTCCGGCGCGCGGGATAGCCGAAGTCGGCGGTCCAGTGCATTCCCTCGCGCAAGCGGGCACGGACTTTGCAGGCTTCGTTACGTACGCAAAGATCGATCCTGATGGCCATCGCAGATGAGCATTACTCGCTAGCCCTCGTTAGGGTATCAAGGAACAGGGCCGCATCCCGACGCATACTTCGAAGGAAAAGGGCCTGCGGATTTTAGCGGTCAAGACGCTTTCCCCCAGCAAAAAGAGCGACCATTATCGACGCACGCGTCTCTTCTACCATGCGGTCGGCTTTGTTCCGCTCGAGGAGTTGCCGACCCTGTGGGGTCAAGACAACCCCTGCCTCATCATGATCAAATGTAACGATGAAACGCCCCTCAGATATCGTCGTAGACAAAAGGGCAACTTACAGTGATGCGCCACCAAGTGCCGTCGTCGTCGCCCTCCTCGGGCTGGCCGATGCCGGCCGCCTGGCAGCGCACGCCGGAAAAGCGCTGCAGGGAGAAGATCGCTGCCGCCTGCTCGGCAAGCGCCAGTGCCGGTTGAGTGCCCTGGTTTACCGGCGCAAAGACATGCAGATTTATGGTTCCGTCATAGCGCTTGACGGCGCTCGACGGGTGCCCCAGGCTCGCCTGCACCACCCCTTCGAACAGCACCTCGAAGAAGACGAAGGCGGTGCCGGCGACCGGCGTATAGGTCAGGTTCTGCCAAGAGATCGGGGTGGTAGCACCCCACTGGCTATTGAAGCGAGCTTCGATGGCGGTTTGGGCGGTGGTGTATGGGTTGGCCATGGCGGACAGGGCTCCTCCGGCTGTGAGGCACCAGTTCACCCGGCCGATAAGCAAGGTGATTGCACTTATTTCGTGTAGTAGCGCTGCTTGTGGCGGACTTTTTTGCGGTGACGCCAGCGTGTATTTTTCAAGGAAGCGCGCGATAGCGGCGTTGTGCCGAACGGCACCACGAGGTTTCTAACCGCGGACTCTCAGGCGGTAGCGCACCACCTCGCCGCGGGCCCGGTCGGCCTTGACTTCCTCGACCCTGTGGGCGGCGCCGTCAATCAGCAGCATATCGCCAGGCTGCGGCACCAATGGCAGACCGGCGGCGGCGACCACCGCCAAGAGGTCGTCTTGCAAAACCGGGCCAACAACCTCTTCTGCTTTCAACGACTTGATAGCCGCGGCGATGGCATAGTCTATGTCGCCACCACTGACGGTGCCGCTTACCGGGTCATAATCGGCGCTGGAAGGCGGGCGGCGGAAGGTCACCGCCTGTCCGATCTGGTTGATCAGCGCCCGATAACGCTGGGCGATGCTCATAGCGCCGGCCGACGATAGCGGCGCAGGATCTCGGCCGCACTTGGAGGTAAGGTTGGAGGCGTGGCCTCGGCGTAGTTCACCCGGTAGACGCCATCGAAGTCTTCGCTCTTGACCGATGGATCACGCTGCCGGCCGGTATAGAGACCCTTGATGATCTCCAGCACGGCGCGCTCCAGATCCCGGGGAAGGCTGGGGTTTTCGACGGCGAAACTGGGCAAGCTGTAACCGCCGGTGTAGTCGACCGTGAAATTTCGATAGGCCGAGCCGGCCAGCGCCGTGCCGCCCAGGCCGACGAACTGGCCCACGCTGCGCTCCCAGGGTCGCTGGCGGTGGCGGATCAGGCCGGCCCCCGCATCCTCGACAAGATAGTCGGTGGCAGCGACACTGCTGCCGTCTTCGATGCAGGTGATGGCGTGAATTTGGGTTACTGGCGTGCGGCTGACAGTCAAGACCAGGGAGTCTTGGCCCATAACCGCCTCGCTCACTCGTTCTTCTGCAAAGGCGCGGTTGCACCAGCTCACGGTCAGGCTGGAGGCTTCTTTGATCATGTCGTCCAGCAGCTTGTCGTCGCTGGCGCCGGTAATGTCGAACTCTCGCTTGACCCGTTCTAGGGTGGTCAGGTCGTAGCTCGCGGCCGGAGTGATAACGGTCAGGCTCATGGAATCAGCTCCCGCGTGACGGTAAGCCAGCCAGTCGCCACCGTGGTGACCTTGCCGCCAGCGTCGGTCACCTGGGCTTCGTGATAGTAGATGCCACCAAGCCCGGCAGTGTCCGCGGCATCGATGGCAACCGTAAACTTGCCACCGACGGCGTCGGTCACGGTGATGCCGCTGGCCGTGGACTTGCTGATACTGGGGGAGGCTGAATACTTCGACGGTGCCATCCGCCAGACGACGGTCGTACCCGTCAGATCTACGACCGCGCCGGCATCGTCGGTGACCGAAAAGGCCACCGACACATCGTCGCCTTGGTGCATTTCGAAGTTCTGCCGGATCGCGGCCATGGCCTTACGCGCTCGCCGCGGTCAGGGTCACGGTGACGTTGACCGTGTCGCCGTTCTCGACAGAGCGGGCCGAGGAAAAATCAGCCGCGCCGTAAAGCGTACCCGTCGTCCCGGCCTTGGTGTTGTTGGTCACCACGAAGGCACCACGCACCGTATGAGTGGCATTAATGGAGAACTGCGCCTTGGAGGCTGAGTTATCGACTGACTTGCTGGCGACCGACCCCAACGTCAGGCTCGGCCGATTGCTCTCGGTGTAGGCCGTCAGCTCGTCCCAGCCGTTGGTGCCGTTGATCTGGCCCGCCACGTCCCCGGCCGCATAGGCCGTAAAGTTGGCGTTGTCGACCAGGCCAACGTAGTGCGCCGCCGTATAGGCAGAACCCTTGAAGTACTTGTCGAGCAGGTCATCCAATCCCTCGTCGACAACAATGTTGGGCACTTCCTCGACCCACTTCAGCGCGCCATGGCGGTCATAGCATTCGACCCGATAGAGCGAGCGCATGCCGAGCGCATAGCGCACCACCGGCCGCATAACGACGCCAGCCGCCGTGCGCACCACACTGGCAGCTGACTGCTTTAGGCCAAAACCGCCCGCGCTAAGGCGCCGAAATTGATCTTTGATGCGTCGCTCAACGATCTGCCAAGCTTTTCTTTGGGGCGCGCGCAGGTGTGGCTTTTGCCCGCCATTTTGGGACATGACTTGTTTCTCCTCGTCTGATGGTCGGAAGAGGGCTTAGGCTTTGCCTGCCTTGCCCGAGAGATTAACCGTGATGGTCATGGCAGCGTCGAGGGTCTCGGCACCCATTTCACCGCTAAGCGCCACTTCGTCATCGACGGCATCAAGGTTGATGCTGCGCCTGACAACCACGTCCTGTGGTGAGGAAGCGGCCAAGGCCAGGGCGGCATCGATGGCAAGGGCCATGGCCGCCTGTGCGTCCAGTTGCGCCGCGGCAAGCTCGGAAAACTCCGCCCGAAAACTAATCTGCGGGGCAAAGCCAGCTTGCGCTGCCAAGGTAGCGTCACCGACAGCGGCAAGGGCAATGCTGCCTGATACGCTGCCGCCAGTGTTCGCCAGCAGTGTGCCAAAGGCAGCCAGGCCAATACCCCCTGGCACGGTAACGGCCAGCTCCGGCAGCGCATCCGCTTGGATATCTAGGCCGATGGCGGCCCCTAACATCGTTCCGGAAAGCGCTGCAAGACTTGCCGTTGTCCCAAGGCCGAGTTGCGTCTCGAAGGCATAGAGGCTGCCGAATTGACTATCGACCGCAGTGCTAAGACTAAGGGTCCCGCCAAGCGCCAGAGAGAGCGTAGTGGCTGTACCGGCGCTGCCGTCCAGGGCGATGTCGTCAAAGAAGAAGTTGCCGGCACTTGGGGTATAGCTTGCCTCGAAGGCGAAGGATAGGGCTGGTTGAGCCTCGAGACTCGCGTCGTCAACTTGATCGGCCGTTGCATCGAAGGATACGGCGCCAGCTGCGAAAAGCAGTTGCAGGGCACCGGTGGTTGCATCAATCGCGAAGGTAAGAGCCGTGGAGATCCCAACAGTCGCCATAGGGCTGATCTCCATCATGCTGCTGTAGCTCACGCCAGACTGATAGGAGAGGCCTCCGCCGGCCGCTTGATCCAGACTGGCGGCAATGCTTGCAGCCAGGTTCGAGGTGAGACCTGGCGCCGTTGTTATGCCCGCCGAGACCCCGGGTGCCACTGCCGCATCCAAGGTCAAGACGGGCGCAGCACTAACACCGGCGCTGCCCGGCAACGACGTCTGCGCTAAAGCCGCCAGGCTTGCCGCCACGGCTGTAGCGGCCTGGCCACCAAGAGCCAGCGATGGGCCGAAGGCGATGTCCGTTACCGGGCTTACATGGGCGCTCAGCGCCGCCGCAATCGCCTCCTCGAAGGTTGTCCCGGTCGTCTGGCTGATGGTGGCGGCGAACATGGCAAGCGCGGAAACTTCATTCAGCGCGCCGACTTCCAGGCCAAGCCAGGTTTGCGTTGAGCCCCCGTCGCTATAGGCGCCCGTCGAAAGCCCCAGCCAAGATTGGCTCGAGCCGCCGCCCGAAGGGCCCATACGGGCTGCCATGGTAACGACCGGCGCGAAGATGCTCGCGGTGGCCAGGGTCAGCCCGGAACTCTGTCCAAGGGATAGCGCTCCAGCGGCATCCAAGGCCGTAACAACGGTCTCGTCGCCGCTGACCCCCAGGCTGACGCTCTCGTTGTAGACTGCCCCAGCAGGATCGGCCAGGGCCACCGCCATGCAGTACCACTCATCAGAGCTGCCGAGCGTGCTGCTTAGCGTATACTGCTGCGCTGTCGCCTTCTCATCCGTGCCGTAAACCTGCCGAAAGCTTGTCGCCGAATTTGAAAACTCTGCTCGCTCTGTGTAGCCCGACGGCGTAGAAGCATTGGTATCGTCGACCTGCGCCTGGAAATAGGCCACCAGCTGATTGGCCGCGGTGGTGGTAATATTGACGGTTGGACTCGTGTCTTTGGCGCCCTGCCAAACGGTGGACGCGGCAACGATATCGCTGGAATCGACACCATTGACTTCAACGACCGTTACCCGGTCCCGGCAATCCGCCGAGGTATGCCCGCCGCCATCTGCCCACGTTAGGGAAACTGTGTTTGAGCCAGTCTTTGCGGTCGCCAGCTTCCACAGTTCAACGCGCATGTAACGACGATTGTTCGGATTGCCGCCAACCACTTGCTTGTCCGTTGCGGCCACCAAAGTGAAATTATCGCCGCCGTAGGTCGGCGTGCCGCTGACGCTTTCAGCGTTGTCATCCCGGTAGCTAGTAGCGAAAAGCAGAAGGCCCCGATCGGATTCCGTCCCCATGGTATGGGCAAAGGTGACAGAGGTCCTGTGCACATCCGAGCTGTTACTCGTGTGCTGCTTCCAATTTGCCATGGATCAGAGATCTCAGGGATTGACCGCTACTAAGGGACAGACGTAGACCGTCGAATTGATCGCCAGATTGAAGTAGACCGTTACGATGCCAGGCAGATTGGGGGTGTAGGTAATATCGTGGTACTCCTTGGTGCCAACGCCCGTGCCGTTCCAGGTAGACCCGGTGTCGCTTGTCCCTTCATCGGCGCCCGTGGCCTCGAAAGTAGCGCGATTGGTGGCCGTGTAGCCTTGCGCATCCGGACTGGCGTTATCATCGGGACCGGCCACGTCCAGCCAAGCTTCCGAATCCAAGAGCCTGGAACCCGTGCCGCCGCCAACCGCATTGTGGGCCATGTAAACCCGAAACGTTTGGGAAGCATTCGTATCGGATATCTCGAAGCTAGCGACCGGAAACCGAAACCAGCGATATCGATTTACGGACTTGCCGATAACCTTGTAAGACCAGTCGTTGTCCCCATCGCTGGCGCCAGAAGAACGGTTGACACTGGTGACGCCATATGCTTGCCCGCGTGCGTCAATCAAGGCATTCAGACTTATGGGCCGCGCCGTTAATGTCCCGTCGCCGCTAAACTCCAACCGAAGCCTTCTACCGGCATCGTTGTTTGGCCAACCCAGCAAATCGGTTTCAAAATCAAAACTGGCCGGCATCTTGCAGTTTTTCAATAAAAACCCACGATGCGCCCAATTGATGTCGTCATAAAATAAATCGGTTACCCCTAGGCTACTAAGATCGACATTATAAAACTCCATCTCACCGGCAGACGACCGCAAAAACCAGCTTCCCGTTGGCCCATTTGTGACCGAGCCGCGGCGCCAAATAAATCCCCCATAATCGTTATCGATAACCCCAGATGTATTGCCGCTGAAGTTCATCTCCACGTCTTCAAAAATCGTAAGACCGTCCGCGTTATCCGCCGGATTAAACCACCCACCGGACACATTCATGTGGATGACACAGTCCTTGACGTTGATCTCCCCCCAAAAACCACCCCCAGTATTCCCCATCTGCAAATCGTCGGTCTCTATGGCAAGGCCGATTAAGGTGCAGGTGTATCTAAACTCTAGCGTGCCGGAATTAAGGTCAACAAACCGGCCCGTTGTCATTTTTTGATAGGCGTCCGAATTGTCTTTATCTACAGAAATGTAAGTAACATTCGTGGTGTGGTTTGCACTGGCTCCTAAGGCATAGACCGTGGACGCGGTATCATCCGGATTGTCATGCCTGTACTCGACCTTGACGACATCGCCATTGGCCAGTCCCGTTATGTTGGCGAGATCGGTCCAGGCATCCGTCCAGGACGTGCCGTCGTTTGCCCCCGAAGCATTACTGTCGATATAGTAGGTGGCCATGACTTAGCCCTGAGTCGGCGGCGTAAACTCTGTGGCAATGACGGCAGCCATCTCTTGCAGACGGTCCCTCGCCGCCGGCGCCGTCACCCCGTCGTCCATGAATTGTCGATAGGCCTGCAGCGCCTGGTAAACATCGATCTTAAGGGTATTGGTCATACCGCCGCGATCCTGCCAATCAGCAGAGTTGGTCGGGTCGTCTTCATCGTTCAAATTGTCCAAATAGACAGCAAAATCGTAGAGATCGACCAGACGAACCGCGACCTGATAAAGCTGAGTCGCAAGTATTTCGTCCTTCTTTTGTGTCCAAGCCATAGCTGGAATCCCTATTGCAGTTGATTGGCAAGAAAAAACCCGCCGAAGCGGGCCTTTATCATGGACTTCTTATGCCTGCGCTTAGCGCTGCACTACTTGTAAGGTGAAGCTGCGCTCGAAACGGCGTCCCCCATCGGTAACAATCTCGATTTCCAGGGTATAGGTTTGGCCGTTCGGTGCGTCCCAGCGGGCGTGATCCTGGTTGCCAGCCGCCGGGAAAGTATCGGAGACTTCGAACCACAGCAGCACGTTTGTGACATCATGGCTGGGGTCCTTGCCGACCGGATAGATCACGCCATCGTCAGTGGCTTGCTGCGGCAACTGAACAACGATCGAGGCAAGGCTGTCACCATTCAAAAGCGGCGACCAGTCGACCTGGTAGTCCTTGATATCACGCGGGTCGAGGGGCGCGCCAAGTTTCAGTACCGGCTGTAAAGGGGTGACCATCTAGACTGTTTCCTAGACGGGATCTTTGTCGCGGATGGCCCAGGCGTTCACGGTGACGTCCGTGGAGGTGGTGATCGCCTGGCTGGTCTTGCTGGTCACCGGCCCGAGCAGACTGTTGGTCGTGTCGATCAGGGCCACGTGATCCCAGTCGCCGGCCTCATTGGGTGTGATGCCGGCCTTTTGCGATATGGTGAGTTTACGTCCGGCGCCGGTACCGTCGTTATCCTCGATGAGATAGTCGCCGTTGCCATCACCGGTCGTCAGGGTCACCTCACCCAACTTTTTGCCGCCACCAGACTTCAGAGTGGTCGCTTCCGTGTAGTCGATCGGCGCGCCTTCGCAGAGGATCTGCTTGTTGCAGTTGTCGGCGATGGCGTCCAGCTTCGCATCCTTCACCCAATCTGGTGATGTTTTCGCCATTTTAAAAAAGCTCCTTTAAGAGACCATCACCACGCGGCCTTCCGAAGGCACCGTCACTCTGCGGCTTGCGGGGGTGATTACGTTGAAGGCCAGGCTGCCGCCTGTCCCGTCGATTTCGTTGTCGATGTTGAGGTCATCGGGTGCGCCAGTAAGAACGATGACACCAAGCGGCGCATCGAACAGGACATCAATCTCCGGATCATCGATATCGCCACGCACCGCCGAACTCTCGCCCGAGGTCGTGTCAATTTCGTTGTCGGCTGTGAGGTCTGCCGGCGCCCCTACTGCCGTAATTGCGCTGGTCGGAGGGTCGAATTCGATATCGGCGGTGAGATCGCTGGGCGAGCCTTCGACAATGGTAGATGACAGCTTCAACTCGACAGCAATGATGCCCCAGTCGTCGCTTGACGCCAGGGTCGGATTGACAGTGACCGCCGAGGTGCCCCCCGTCGCCAGGTCCCAACCTTCCGCATAGCAGTCGTTGAAGGGCTGTCCGCCACCGCTTTCCTCACTGAAGCGCTGGGTCCAGGTGCCGCCGTTCGTCGGGTCGGTCATCGGCCCCGTGTCATCTCCGCCGCCAATACAGGAAGCGACAATTAGGTTGCTGGAGGCGTTTGGCGTAATCGTCACCGATGGATTAGATGAAGATCCTTGCGCGGAAACCACATTCGCCGTCGCCCCAAAGGGATTTGTTTGATCGACGTCCTGGTATTCCATCAACCTCGCAATATGGGAGCAGTTGCCGTTGGTATGGGTCGGATAATCATTGGTGACGGTCCAAGCCACTGTATTGGCACCAGAATCAGGATTGGTTAGGTAGTACCAAGCGTTGTACCAGACGCGACCGCTATCTATCCGACTTTCTTCTTTCAAGAATGTCATCGAAACAGAGTTCCAAGTCGCAGCGGTCACGCTTTCGGCTCCCGAGCCCCCATTGTCCCACTCGTGATGAACCATCAAGATCAGGAGGCGATCGCCACTCGACCCCACGGAATGACCAGTAAACGATGGCGAGGTTTCGAAGGAGGTCGTATTTAGTTCAACGCTTGAAGCGACAAATGTTGGCGTCGTCGGCATCTATCACACCGGCGCTTCGACGCTATTCTCGATGGTCTGCAGCAAGCCTTGGAGGGTCGTCGAAGCCCCCGGCCCGAAGGTCCTGACGGCAATTTGCCCGTTCACCTCCTCATGCAGCGCGTAATGGTTGGTGCCCGATACCTTCGGCAGCGTCGCCAGGGTTTCTTGCAAGACCGCTTCGATCGCCGATTTCATCGCTTGGTATTCGACCACGATATCAAGCACCTGGTCGTTCAACTGGTCTCGGGCATAGGCAACGATGCCAGCCACCCCTTCCTTGGCAACCAGGGAGCCATAGGCGGCACGCAATTGGTTGTGGTACTCGATCACCTGGGTGCTGGCGATGGGCCCGGCGATCAAGGCCAAGCGGAATGCATTGGCGATGGACCTTACAGTTGCCGCTTCGTTGAGAATGTGTTGAAGCGTTGTCGCCAGTTGCGGCCGCGATTTTGCCGTCGGCATTGCCATGAATCATGTCTCCTTACGACAGCTGACCGAAGTAGACGTCGCCGCCATCGGAATGCCAGAAGTTCTGAGCATTGCCGCTGCCGGGGTTGATGATGTAGTTGCTGCCGTCGTGCTGCGGGATATTGACCAAGCGGACCCGGGAATTCGAGTTGTCCACATTGACCTTGTGGCTGGTGAGCCGGTCCGGGCCGAACTCGAAGAGCTGGTAAAGCGCCCGGTCGGCGCCGCGCGACAGAAAGCCCTTCTTGGTGTTGTTGATGTAGAGCTGGCTCAAGGAGAAATTCTTGAGGCGCTGCTCGTTGGCACCCTCCTTATCGGCCACAAAGGCATAGTCGGCATCGCCGCCGGCAGGGCTGGCCGGGCCATTCTGCACGGCCACATTCACCATGCTGTTGGAATGGCCGGAGTTGATCTTCACCCCCGGCCAGGCATAGCTGGAGGGGAACTGCCCTACCTGGGCCGACCAGGAAGAAACGTTGAGGCCGTGGATGATCGCCTTGTTGGTGTTGTCCAGCCAGAAGCCGGCAGCACCCGTGCGCGTAATCGCAATGTTACGCAAATAGTTGACGATGCCGTTGCCGCGGGTGCGCCCCAGCACGCCGTAATCAGACATGCCGCCATCGAAGCGAAAACCGTGGTAGCCGCAGTCCTCGATGATAACGTTTTCGATCAGCGTCTTTTCGACGCCACTGACCCAAACGCCACAGCCCGGCTGGTTCTTGACATAAAGACCGCGCACCGTGTGATGAACGAAAGAGCGGG
Organism: Rhodospirillales bacterium; assembly: GCA_965222795.1. Classification (GTDB taxonomy): domain Bacteria; phylum Pseudomonadota; class Alphaproteobacteria; order Kiloniellales; family CBDCUY01; genus CBDCUY01. The sequence goes on from OZ244972.1 coordinate 94,621, forward strand.
GTAGCCAACTGGTTTCCGTCGAGGTATCGGCCGGCGAGGCGCCGCTGCGGAACAGTGCCTTCTGAAGCGTTGTATTGCCACTATTGATAATCGCTTCGAAATCACGCTCGATCTTGAAACCGCAGTTGAAGCCGGTGACCCCGAGACCGGCATGATTGCGCTGCTTACCCGGCCCGGCGGATAGCCGGTTGCCATCACTGTCCAGGGTCAAGACACCGTCGATGCGACTGTTGATGGCACCGTTGCTGGCGTCGTTCGGGTCGAGTGCCCACCACAGGATCGGCCCATTGGTGTGGTTACCGATTATCTGTGCTGCGCCAGGAACCGCGAACATGGAGATCCGGGAATCGACCCACTTGATCGTCGCGTTGGTATAATAGGTGTCGGAGATGACGCAGTACTTGCCGAAGTCCCGTCCCATCTTGTTGAAGGCCGAGACATTGCGGCTGCGCGCCGAGGTGTCATTGGCCCGCGCCCCGTAGTATTCCGGCGTGACGAAGCCGCCGAGCTCCTGCAGGCTCGCCTTGACCGTGCCGGCATTGCTACGGTCGAGCGCCAGGACCAGGGAATTGGGGTCAACAAAGCCCCCCGCGGAGGGACTCCAGGCGGGAAGACTGGGAATAGTCGGCATGACGCCTCCTGGGATTTAGGTGACGGATAATCAACAATGAGCAGATCGTCTGCTCAGATTTTCTCCGACGAAAATGAAAGTGTTAAATCCGCCTCAACGACAACTTCCAAGTAAGAGTACGGCGCATAACCAGTCACCATTATCTCACCAGATTCTCCAGGAAATGCATCGGTTTCCGAAAACCCCAAGCACCGGACGAATTGCTCGACACCACAAGCAACGCGCATTACTTCTGAGCTTGGTGGAACCCCGGAGCCATAGTGCCATCCGGCCTTCAAATCGGAAAATTTTGATATCTTTTGTTGGGTTTCCAACTTGTACCACCCCTCACGTATAGGCCAGCTTCTCGCCGGCGTCGAAGTAGCGGTTGGGCCAGGACGAGTTACTGCTTTGCTTGAGCACGTTCTTCGACGACTTGGAGCAGTTGACGTGAGCCCGCCGATTGGTCGCGTCGAAGCTGAGCAAGGTCGGGAAGGTCTGGCCCGAGGCGTCATTGGCCCACAAGGCATCGTGGATCACACGCGTGGTGTTGACCACTCGATAGCCGTTCAAGTTTCGGTCGGCCACCCCTTTGTCCTGGTAGGCGAAGTTTATCCCCATGTGGTCGTTGTGTCCGAGGTTCGGGTAGATGGCGCTATAAGGAGTCTCACCGTCCAGATTGAAGAACCAGTTCACCGCCTCGGGACTGGAGGGCGGGTAATAACTGTGCCCCTCCACATCCATCATCTCGAAGAGATTGCCCTTGCCGCCCCGCACCCAGACCGGCGGACGGAACACCACGGGCGTCGGTGACACGCCGGACTTGGGGCTGCTAGCATTGCCGCAGAACATGGTAGCGAACCAGCTATAGATCACCCCATCGGCATTGAGGTTGCCCGAACGCGCGCCCAAGAGCCGGTTCTGGTAGCAAAAAACCTGCGAGGAGCCGGGTGGCGAGCGCCCCACATAGCTGCCGGTTCCCACACTTTCCAATCCGCCACTGAGATAAATCGAGTTGCCACCAATGTTTTGGCAAATGTTCTGATAGATCTCGGAATTGTGCAGGCTGTGGGCGTGGATGCCGTCGCCGGGGCTTTTCTTCAATTCGCAGTCGCGGATCTGAATGCCGGTCAGGCCGCGCAGCATCCAATAGGCCTCGTTGGGCTCGCCATTGGTGGTGTTGCCGGCGGGATAATCTGTCGGCGAGCGCCCTTCCACCCAGGCCTCCGGGTCGTAGTCAGGATCGGCGGTATTGGTCACTTCGTCCGGCCCGGCGTCGATATGGTGCAGCTGATTGTTTTGGCTGTTGCTGCGCGAACTGGCACCCTCCACGAAGACGCTTTCCAGGCGCTGCATGTGATTGCGCATGCGCACCACCGGCCCCGAGGTGTGCTTGGCGATCAAGCCCGAGTAACCGGTCACGCCATAAAGCGAGATCCAAGGAGCCTTCAGATCGACAGGCTGGCTGATGTAGTAACGCCCCGGACCCAAAAAGACCGTGAGCCCGGGGATTTGCCCAATCGCCTCGAAGGCCCGGTCGTTGCCAGCAATCGCAGTAGTATCGTCCTTATCCGCATTCAGCTTGGCGTCTTTGTGGAAATACTCCGGGCGCACCATGAAGCCCAGCTCCTTGGCCGTAGCGCGCACCACCTGGCCGCCGTCGTGGACGGCAAAGCGCATCTTCTCCGGCTCCATCTGGGTATGGGTGGTCGAACTCGATAGCGGCGCGTTCTCGGTAAGGCTTGTAATGCGCTTGTTGGCCATTTATCGGCTGGTCCAGTTGCTGCCGTTCAAGGTGATCGGCGTCAGGTTTTGATCGGTGACCGTATGGGTGCCGGACTTGTTGTCCGACGCTGTGGCCGGGATCGGGTTGGTGAAGTCGTCTAGCACCAGTTGGTCGGAAACCTGCCAAACACCCAAACCATTTATCTCCGCGTCCCCTGCCGGCGCCGGCGGCTCGGTCACCGCCGGGCCATAGCTGATCGACTTGACCCGGTAGCGGCCTTGCAGGTGTGTGGCATCGACGGTCAGCCCAGCGCCGCCAGAAGCCACCAAGCCGTTGACGAAATGGGTGCCCTCGGTGGTCAGGATTTCCAGGCGATAGCTGCCGTCTGGCACGTCTAAATTCAGACTATCGGCCGCTCGCGTGGCCGCCGCCCCGGCGGTCTTGATGTAGCTGGTCGCCTGACCGCTGGCGTTGGCCCCTTCCAGCTGCAAACCGAAGACATCGGCATCCATGGTCCCGTCGCCACCCCAAAGGCTGGTCAGCGCGTTGCGGAAGGCGATGGTGCCGCTGCTATCGCTGTTGTTGCTTCGGCTGTCAAGATAGCGGGCCCACAGGCTGCTAAAGACCGTGTCGTCACCGCCGGACGGATCCACGTCCGGGCTGAAATCCTGGAAGCGGCTGATGATCCGGTTGTTGGTGGCCCCTGGGTGCTGCTTGATCCAAAAGCTCAGCAACAGGTGTTGGTTCACCGGCAGACCGGAGATAGTGTCGAACTGAAAGAAATTCTGTGTCGTTGCTGCCGTCAGCTGCACCCGACGCGCGTTGGTCCCGCCGTCAGGCGATGCTTCTCCTGCGGTGATGGTAACGTTGCTGCCGATCTGGTCGGCCTGGGCGAGGTCCTCGCTCCACGGCATGTGGTTGGTCGTCGCCGGCTCGATCAGAAGCGCTTTCTGGCCGCTGCCGGCATCCTCGAAACGGGCCACATTGTTGCCGACCGTGGTGATATAGCCGGTAGCCGCATTGACATGCGTTGCGCTCGACGCCCGCGTCAGGGTAACCCCCGACGGCAGACTTCCGCTCGTGAAGCCATAGAGGCCCGTCGATTGGCCACCACCGCCTGGTGGTGGCGGCACACCCCGTCGCAACACCGACGGGCTGGCAATCGATAGACCGACACCGACACGCATTGGGATTGTTCCGACGGACTAATTGTAAAGCGCGACGATGGCGCTAGCGGTGGTGCCCGTCGACAGCACCCGCTTGACCGCGAAAGGCAGTAGGGCGCCGGTCGGCACGCCGGAAATCGTGACCGAAGAGGCGTCTCCATTGAAGATCACCACCACGTCGCCGCCAGACCCGACCCAAAGTGCGTCTGTGGGCGCCGTGGGTAGATCACTGCCATCACTCGGCGTGACGCCGGCCGCCTGGGTCACAGGCTGCACCTTTTCCGTCGCCGCCTTGATGCCGGCAAGGTCGGCTTCCGCCGTGCCGGGCAGTGTGAGAACATCCACATTGGGAACCTGCTCGCCCCCGTCGGTCCGCGACTTCAGGGAGACATTCACCTCGTTGGCGTCTTTGACTTGGATGGTCATGGGATTCTCGTTTAATGGCTGGGATGGCAGGAACTGGCGTGAGAAGCTTTCTTGTTTTCAGGCGCTTTGCCCAAGGATTTGCTCACGGCTCCCCTCTTTGACGGCGAGCGTCTGCGCTGACTTTGATTCGCCGGCTTTGCCCAGCCTTCGGTGAGAGCTATTGCGGCGCAAGCCGGTGATACATCGTAGCAGCCACCAAGGCGGTAACGGCACACTTGGTGACCATTTTCTGCGAAGGCAAAATTGCTAAGCGCGATGATCTTCATGCAAATTCTCCGGAAAATTGGAAAGCATACCATGCATGCTAGACCCGACCTGACGCTATCAACTTCGTGTTGACCGGGCCGTGCGTCGAATAAAGTTCGGCCGTTCTAGAAACCTAAGGGCGTTTTGATGTTTCACTCCGAGACCCAATTTCTCTGAGCGCTCGATCCGGCAATCCCGACTTACAAAGCTTAAAAGGACTCAAACACTGGTGGAAGGTAAGCGACAGTATTACCCGGTCAAAATTTTCGTTCACGGCAAGAGAATTCTCTTGTCGAATGAAGACATTAATCCTTCTAGGGTCGGTAACGTTCAGTCTTTGTTAAGTATATCGCCCGACTATGCCATAACCTTCCTGACGTAGAGACTTATGCCATGAAATTTACAAGACGCGATATCGGCCGATTGGGTGCCTTATCTACCGGTGCCCTACTAATAGGTTGTGCCTCAGCACAATCCCAATCAGGCAGCAACAACACAGCTACACCCGACCCAGCACTTGAGGTCGAGGTTGCAACCGCCGTAGAGGCGTTTCGCAAAGCCATGGTCGACGCCGACGGGGCTACACTGTGGTCGCTAGCGGAAACGAACCTAAGCTTCGGCCACTCCAACGGTCTAATTCAGACCCGCAGCCAATTTGTCAATGCGGTGGTGACGAAAAAGGAAGACTTCCAATCCGTGCTGTTGACCAATCCTACCACGACGGTGGTGGGCGATGTGGCAATTCAACGGCACCGGTTTATCTCCGATATCATTCTTGACGGCAAAGCCCTGTCGGTCAATCTCGCAGTCCTGGAAGTTTGGCGCAGGCGGGATCGTTGGCGGCTCCTGGTTCGACAGGCATTCAACGCGTGAGTAACGCCTGCCGACTCTGATAGTGGAGGAGACCTGTGCGCAATGGGACTTCCGGTTCTGCCCACATCCCTTTCAATGAGGGATTGTTCCAGCCGAGATGGGTCTATGGTTTCGCCGCTTGTCTCGATCACAGAATACGCGAACACAGAGCCACCTACACCGCCTGCAAGCTAGTTGATCCTCGCCGCGATGTCTCTGGAAATACGTTAAGACGCGGGGCCGTCATAGATGCCAAAGATTAAGGCCAAAGATATCGCCGACAAAATCGTCCGCTGTCTTCTAGAGGGAGATAAGGAGCGAGATCTCGCAGAGATTCTCAACAATGAGATCGAGGGTACGAAGATTGTCCGCGACCCTTCGCTTTCCAACCTGTCAGAAGAACAGCAAAAAGGGGTTATGAAGTACTGGCAAAAACTGCGGCGAATAAATGGCATTCCCGACGGCGATACGATCGATTTGAAAGCCCTCGGCGATGCGCAAAACTACCTCAAACTAGTCGATGTGGTCGACGACGATGACAATTTCCGTTATGCAGTTTGCGGCGATGAGATAATCCGCACCACCGGCACAGACATGACTGGACGAAGTGTCCTCGAAGCCGAAACAAAATCGCGAAGTCAAATCTTTGAAGCAGCCTGCTACATGGCTGCTAGGCGCCTAAAGCGCCCCTTTTACACAGTGTTCAAGTCAACGAAAAAGGACACCGCCAGTCCATCCCACCGGTTGATTTTACCGCTTGGCAAGAACGGTCAGCTCATTCGGCTGTTGGTCTGTGACTTGGAGCACAACACCCAGTCGTAACAACAAATACGGCCCACTAATACCAAGAACGTTACCACAAGTCTCAAGGCCGATACTTTCACACTCACCCGCTCGTTTGGCAGAACACCAATCCGGTAATGTCGCCGGTGATTCTCCTGCCCCGTGAATGCATTGGCACTCACCGGCGATACTTACCATGCACTTCCGCTGCTGGGCGCACTCTAAAGCGTCCTTGTTCCCACGGTCCGTTTCGCCGGGCCAGGTCGCCGGGCCGGGTCGCTTTGGCCCGCTTCTCACTTAGAACCAAATAGCATGACACCCCACGCCAGTTTCGGACCGCCACATGGGGAGCACCGCGTTCCGCATCGCGAACCGTCGGCCGCCGATCGGCGCCATAATTCCGTTTGAGATTGCCTTACTTTCGCCTCTTGCTGCCCTAATTCGGCCTCAAGCCTCCAATAGTCGAATCAATCGATGTTCAACAATCCCAAGATACGCAGGGGGAACTCATGAATCGGATTATGACACTAACCGCGACGGGCTGCGTCTTGGCCTTGGGGCTTGGCGCTTGCGGCACCGCTGAAGATGTCCAGATGACTTTGCTCGAGCAGGAACTCAAGGCGAAAAGCCAGGAGGTCGAAGAGCAAGACGCCATGTTGATGCAGAAGACGGAAGAAAACAAGGCACTGGAAGCGCAGTTGGCCCAATTGCGCGGCAGTAGTGCGGCTTACACACCGGCCAGCGGTTCCGCCGCTGATTTGCCTCCTAACGCCGAGCCAGGCCATTGTTACGCCCGGGTCTTTGTACCGGCCACCTATCAGACCAAGACAGAACGGGTCTTGGACTCGGCGGAGTCCGAGCGCATCGAGGTGACGCCTGCAACATATGAGACGGTGGAAGAACGCGTCTTGGTGCGCGAGGCCTCGGAGCGCATCGAGGTCGTGCCCGCCACCTACAAGACCGTCGAAGAACGCGTTATGGTAACCGAAGCCTCCGAGCGACTGATCTCCGTGCCGGCGGTTTATGGAACCGAGGAGGAACGTATTCTCGTCAAGCCGGCCTACACCACCTGGAAGAAGGGTCGCGGCCCGGTCGAAAGAATCGACGAGGCCACTGGCGAAATCATGTGCCTGGTCGAGGTACCAGCCGAATACAAAACCGTCAGCAAGCGAATACTGAAGACCCCGGCCACAACCCGCGTCGAGAAAATCCCGGCCACCTACAAGACCGTGACCCGTCAGGTCGTCGACAAGCCGGCCACGACCCGCACCGTCAAGATCCCGGCTGAATACCGCACGGTCAAGGTTCGCAAGCTAGCGAGCCCGGCCAAGGAGAAGCGGATCACCATCCCGGCCACCTATCAAACCGTCACCAAGCGTGAGCTGGTGGGCGAGAGCAAGTTGGATTGGCGGGAGATTCTCTGCGAGACCAACACCACGCCCGGCGTCATCCAACGCCTGCAGCAAGCGCTGCGCAGCAAGGGTTACAATCCCGGCAACATCGACGGCGTCCTCGGCCCTGATACCATGCAGGCGATCACCGCCTATCAGCGCGCCAACAACCTGGAAAGCGGCCAGCTGACCATCAAGACCCTGGATGCCTTGAAGGTTAAGCTCTAGGACCGACGGTCTCTATCCACGCGTCCTGCGAGCCTGCAGCCCCCCGGGAGCTCCTCCCCGGGGGGCTGAGTTCTTTGGCAAGGCAAAAACCGCCCATCTCAAGTCCCGCGGGACAATCCGTCTCCAACACTCGGCTTGCCCGGAAAAAACATGCCCGGGATCGAAGTTGCACCCCTCGTCGGTCCGGGTGTCAGTGACATCCGCCTACATGCATTGCAAGGGCGATGCGCTGATTCTGCACAGAATTTGCTGCACTTTTTCAGACAATCGACAAGATCCCCGCTCGCTTTTAGTGTAAACTTGGCGCTTGAACGGAAATCGGACGGTGTCATGACAGAGGCTGCCAAGGACGGCGCAAAAATTCCGACCTATGGCCCCACGGCGCAGCGCCGCCTGCGCCACGCCACCTATTGGGCCGCCTTTATCATTTTCATCACCCCAACCATCCGCAGCGGCTGGCTGGAGTTGACATCCGATCTCATCTCTGGCGGGTCCCTTTTAGGCTTGCCTTTCTTTTTGGCGCTCAACGCCTATGGCTTCTTCTTATCTTTGTTCCCAATGGGCCTTTTTCTCGTGTGGTCTTGGCCGCGGGTCGCTCCCTTGGGCCTGCCGCCGCACAGCACTTGGCTGCTCGGCTTCTTGCTCGTTTACCTACCCATTCAGATGATCTACCAGCCGCAATTCAAATCCGACAACGCTCTCGAACGCCTTCGTGCAATCGACGAGATGCTCCCCGCGATCCCGATCATCCGCGAACTGGACAAGCCGTTGTTGTTCCTCCTCACCGTTTGGGCCTGGTGGCGCCGACGCGTCATGGGTCCAGCGGAGCGCCTCGCTTTTCACTTTCTGCTGTTCCTCTGCCTGATCTGGGCAATCTGTGAAACCATTGATGTGGGTTTCGGCTTTAGCTTCCTGGAACGATAAGAAGTGGGGTTCTGGTGATCGAGGATCACTTTGCCGGGCTGACTTTACACTTGGTACAATGCAAGATTGTCTGGCCCATGGGCGCCAGGTTTGTGTCACGGGTATCCTTTTCCAACTCGCCCACCAAGGCGTCGGCCCAGACAGCCTGCCATTTGAATGGCATCCGGAGGATGCACGCGGCAGCGCTGCCTTTCCGTGGCGCTCTAGGACCCTGCTTTCTTGATAGAATATTTGCCCTGGATCAAAGTTGTAGCCGTCGTCTGTCCAGGTGTGGGTGATGGTGCAATTATCTTCCGCTGGACATCTATACAATTATTTGGAATGGCTTTCTCTTTTTTGCCATCTTAATATGGCATAGGGGTTAGACTCCGAATTCCAGAAAATAAAGAGCCTCTCGATGGCAGGACCGGACACAGGCGGCAACAAAGAGCGCCCGGGCGCATTGCGGGACTGGGGCCGACCCGCTCACGACTGGGGGCCTCCGCCTCGTCACAAGCTCCCTCCTCCGAATCCGGAGAGAGAGAAGTTAAAGAACCTTTTCAAACTGTTTGCCGCCATCATCTTCGTTACGCCGATGATCCGCAGCGGTTTTGCTGAACTATTCATTCTCTACGCGGGGACGCCAGTTCCCGGGGGCGGCGGCAGCATTCTGTGGATCCCAGTGACCGTCGCCTTAATCTGCGCCATTCCTGTTGCGGCCTTTGCAATGTGGAGCCGACCGCGAGTCGATCGAATTGGTCTACCAAAGCGCAGCTACTGGCTCCTTTGTATACTTCTCGCATTTCTTCCCATCCAAATCATCTTCCGCCAAAACTTCTACAGCGCCGCAAACCTAGCCTACGTGGATCGGATTGACGATGCCTTGCCGGTCATATGGGTTATCCGCAACTTAGATAAACCGGCATTGCTGCTGTTGGCTATCTGGGTGTTTCGACGAGGCAATAAAATGCAAGAAATGGCGCAACTACTTTGCCATTTCCTACTATTTCTCTGCTTACTTTGGGCACTATGTGGATTTATCGATTTCAGCTTTGGTGAAAGTTTTCTCGAACGTTAGACCGCACCTTTTTTGGGATGATCTGCTTCACGTCGCCGGGCGGATCTTGCACTTGGTCCAGCGCAAGACGGACTGCCCTAGGGGCGCAAGATTCGTGTCGCGGGTATCCCTTTCCAACTCTCCTTCCAGTGCATCGGCCCAGACAGCCTGCCACTTAAAAGGCTTGGCCTTGCCGTGGCGTTCCAGGACTTGACTTTCTCGATGGAAAACCTGGCCGGGATCGAAGTTGTAGCCGTCATCGGTCCAGGTGTGGGTGAGCCCCTGCCTGCACACTTTTTGCGAAACGATGCCTAAATTACGACACGCGAAGAAGGCATTTGGTATGATGCCCTGGAATCGCAAACGACGTGTTGGATGAACGAGCTCTATCACAAGATATTCGGGGACGACCCGGATTACCGCCGTCGCTTGTGGATCGCGACGGCGATCATCTTCGCCGCGCCGATGATCCGCACAGGCTGGGCGGATTTGCCCCTCCGCCTCCTGTTGACGCCGTTCCGTGAGGCCCCAATCGCCGGGCTTGTTTTTCTTATGATTGGCGCGGTGTTTTCGCTCTTTCCGGCTGGCTTATTTTTACTTTGGAGCCGCGCGCGACATACTCAGGTCGGCCTTCCGTGGCACAGCTATCTGCTCTTGGGTTTGCTGCTATCTTGCATGCCCATACAACTGGTCTTGCATCCCAACTTCTATAGCGAAGACAACTATGAAACCTACAATAGGATCAAAGAAGCGCTGCCCTGGATCCAATTGCTCCGTCACCTGGACAAGCCTGCCCTGCTGCTGCTGGCGGCCTGGGCCTGGTGGCGTGGACCGAGGATGGACGCAAAGGCTCAGGTGAGCTTTGATTGCCTGCTGTTCTTGTGCCTGATATGGGCACTCAGCGCATTAGTCGATGCGAATTTGGGGATGTTTTTTCTCCTGCCATGAAGGTGGTAACCTCTCAGTTCGCGGACAAGACTTTGTACTGCTGCCACCTCAGGTGTCGGCGTCCCAAGGGTCCTTGGGTAATTGGGTCGTCCACGACACCAACCTGACCCTCAATCCGTTCTTCCCAAACCGCCGACCAGGTGAAAGGCTTGGCACGCTGATGGCGTTCGAGAACGACGCTTTCTCGGTGGAACCATTGTCCAGGATCGAAGTTATAGCCGTCGTCGGTGCAGGTGTGGGTGATGATACTGAAAGTTAGCCCAACTTACGCTATTCGGCGATGATTTCAGGAAAATCGAGCTGGGTTTATTGGCTAGAACACTGAAATTGTTGGCATGATGTTGCCGAAATCGGCGAAATTGGCTTGTAGTGCCGACCTACCCCATTGACCGGCTCGAATCCTGGCCGGCAGTTTCTTGGACATGTTCCTTCGCTGCAAGACGCGCCGCAAGGACGGCAAGGCGCACCGCTCCTGGAGCCTGGTGGAGAACCGGCGGGTGCGCGGCGGCCGGGTGGTCCAGCGCCAGGTGCTTTATCTCGGCGAGATCAATGACAGCCAGCAGGCCGCTTGGCGGCGCAGCATCGAAGTGTTTGATGCGCGCTCTGGGCAGGGCCCCGGTGTCCCAAGGGGGCGGGCTCGGCAGATGGCCCTGTTCCCGGAGGGTGGGGCACCGGTGCCGGGCGACGATGAGGTGGTGCAAGTACGCCTCGGCGATCTGCAACTGCGCCGGCCCCGGCAATGGGGCGGTTGCTGGCTGGCCTGCCAGCTGTGGGACCAGCTGGAGCTCGACGCTTTTTGGTCACCGCGCCTGCCGGTGAGCCGCAAAGGGACGCGCTGGCTGAATGTCTTGAAGACCCTGGTGGCCTACCGCCTGCTCGACCCCGGCAGCGAATGGCGTTTGCATCGCCAGTGGTTCGATCAGAGCGCCATGGGTGATCTCCTGGGTGAGGACCTGAGTGTGGTACAGATCGACACGCTGTACCGCTGCTTGGACAAGCTGCTGGCCCACAAGGCGGCCTTTTTCAAGGCTCTGAAGGCGCGTTGGCATAGTCTCTTTGGCATCACCTTCGATCTGCTGCTCTACGACCTGACCAGCACCTATTTCGAGAGCCCGCCGCCGGCTACCAGAGGCGAGGAAAGCAAGCGTAAATTCGGTTACAGCCGCGACAGGCGGGGTGACTGTGTGCAGGTGGTGATCGCGCTGATCGTCACGCCGGAGGGCTTTCCCTTGGCCTACGAGGTGATGCCAGGCAACACCGCCGACAATACCACCCTGGAGGCTTTCCTGGCCAAGGTCGAGGCGCTCTACGGCAAGGCCAAGCGGACCTGGGTGATGGACCGCGGCATTCCGAGCGAGGCCAGCCTGGCGCGGATGCGCGCCGCCAAGGCGCCGATCCACTATCTGGTCGGCACCCCCAAGGGTCGTTTGAGCCAACTGGAAAAGGCCTTTCTCGACCGGCCTTGGGAGGCGGTGCGCCAATCCGTGCAGGTCAAGCTCTTGGCGCAAGAGGGCGAAGTCTATGTCCTGGCCCAGAGCGCCGATCGGGTCAACAAGGAACGCGCCATGCGGCGCCGGCGCCTGAAAAAGCTATGGCGGCGCCTGGGCGACCTGCGCCAGCAAAAGCTCAGCCGCGACCAGCTCTTGCTCAAGCTCGGCGCTGCCAAGAAAGAGGCCGGTCGGGCTTGGGGCCTGGTCGAGATCAGTCTGCCCAAGGTCGATGAAGCCGTCAGCCCCGAGAGCTTCACCTACCGCCTGCGCAAGGACAAGCTACGCCAGGCCCGGCGCCGCGAGGGCCGCTATCTGCTGCGAACCAACCTGCCGCACGACGACCCGGCCCATCTCTGGCGCCTCTATATCCAGCTCACCGAGGTTGAGCAGGCTTTCAAGGACTTGAAGGGTGACCTTGCGATCCGGCCGATCCATCACCAGCTCGACCGCCGCATCGAGGCGCATATCTTTGTCGCCTTCATGGCCTATTGCCTGCAGGTCACCCTCAAACAACGCCTGCGCGCCCTGGCGCCTGGCCTCACCCCCAGGGCCGTGCTGGAAAAATTCAAAGCCATGCAGATGGTCGATGTCCAGCTGCCGACCACCGACGGGCGCCACATCGTGCTGCCGCGCACCACCCAGCCGAACAAGGATCAGCAGATCCTGCTTCAGCGCCTCAAGCTGACCCTACCGCCGCAGCCGCCGCCCCGGATCACCGCCCAGGCCCCTCAATCACGCTGACCCAGCGACCCGCCTGTAGTGCCGACCTTTGGACCCTGATTCCAGAAATTCCAACGCCTTGGCCCTCGCAAATAGGCCGAATAGCGTAAGTTGGGTTAGCGCATTCGCGTCCTGCCCAGATTCTGCACAGAAACTGCTGCACTTTTTCAGATATCCGACAAGACCCCCGCTCGCTTTCAGTGTAGAATTGGAGCTTGAACGAAAAAAGGGCGGCGGCATGACCGAGACCAAGGCGAGCGGCGCAAAAATTCCGACCTTCGGCCCCGAGGCGCAACGCCGCCTGCGCCACGCTACATACTGCGCTGCCGCCATCATCTTCGTGATGCCGATGATTAGGAGTGGAATGGCAGAACTATCCCTAACCCTGATCGCTACAGCTTTTGGGGAAGGGCCACTTCGTGGCCTTGTTTATTTGGCCGTCGATTCCTTGATTTCCCTTATCCCTTTGGCGATATTCTTGCTATGGAGTTGGCCGGATTTCGACCGGATCGGTTTGCCGCCACGAAGCAAATTGCTTTTGGCCTTACTCCTCGCCTACCTGCCGGTTCAAGTGATCTTTCAGCCGCATTACTATAGCGATAGCAGCCTAGAACTGGTGCACGAGGTGAACGAGGCGGTACCGGCCATATGGGTCATTCGCCACTTGGACAAACCGACCCTCGTGCTGCTTGCCGTCTGGGCCTTGTGGCGCGGCCGAACCATGGGCCCCGGGGAGAGGTTGGCCTTCCATTTTCTGCTTTTTCTTTGTCTCATTTGGGCGTTGTGCGCTTGGATCGATGCTGGTTTCGGAGCGTCGATCATCGGCCAGTAGGTATGGCAAGCATAGGATCCATCTTCACTTTGCCGGGCTGACTTTGCAGCGGATCCATGTCAAAACCCTGGGTGCCATCAGACCTTCGAGAAGCGGCCGTTCGAAGACTTCCAGCTCACCCTCGATTTCATCTTTCCAGGTGGCCCACCACTTGAAAGGCTTGGCCTTGTGATGACGCTCCAAGACCTGACTTTCTAAATAGAAGGGTTGGTACTTGTCGAAGTTGTATCCTTCGTCCGTCCAAGTGTGGGTGATGGTGCCTTTCGCGAGCACGCGGTCGTTTTGCCAGATTAACTGAAAGCGGCCCTCCGAGGTAACATGACTAGCGCCAGCGCCATATGAGAAGGCTTTCGCATTTCTTCGGTCCTCTGCTCTTGATCTGAGTTCTCGCCCCAAACCCGACCAGGGCTTTAGATTGAAATCCACCTTCCAATAGTCCTCCAAAATCACACCGGGCACGGCCTTGCGGTCGCTGAGAAACGCCATCAAGCGATTGTGGCTCGGGTTTCCGGGCTCGGGACCGGCGATGCTGTGCTCCTTGAAGCGCTCTATGTTCTCGGACGCTGCCTCGGCGACGATTTGGAAAGTGAGCGCTTCCTTTCGGGTGAGTTCGATGTCTTGGCCCTGGGCCGCCAGGTAGTTGCGCAGGAAGCGGGCCGCCAGCGGATTCCCATAGCCGTCGAACTCCTTTAGCTCAAGCGCTGCCGTGGCGAGCGCGGCTTCCAGCTCAGTTACAATGACGCAGGCGAACTTTCCTCGGAGTTCTCGATCGATCGCCTGATCCACCGCGTGGCCCGGTTTGACAATCGCACCGCAGCGCCGCCAGATGTCTTCGGCCAACGCATGGGCGAAGGCTGGTGCCTGGCGTTGCAAGGCCTGCTCCAGTGTCGGATAGCGGCCGGAGGCTAAGCGAACCACCGCCTGGCTGCGCGGGTCCTGATTGGGTCGCGGCTGAAAGCGCACTACCAGCGCTAGAGCGGGTCATGCTTTGATAGAATCGGGGTGATATCTTTTTTGGCTGAACTGTGCTTCAAGCATCCTTCTGGCTATAGGAGGCAGGATGCATGGCCAAGCCTTATTCGATTGACCTGAGACAGCGGGTTGTGGATGCGGTGGTTTCGGGTGCGCCGACACGGTCGGTTGCGGAGCGTTTTGGGGTTGCGGTGTCGTCTGTCGTGAAGTGGCATCAGCGCTACCGCGCGACAGGCAGCGTTTTGCCGGGCAAGATGGGTGGCCACCGCAAGGTCCTTCTGGCACCCCATCGTGATGTTATTATCACGGCAATAAATACCACGCCGCACCTGACGGTGCGCGGCCTACAGGCGATCCTGGCGGCGCGCGGCGTGTCGGTCTCGCATCATGCGGTTTGGAGCTTTTTGCGCCGCGAGGGACTAAGCTTCAAAAAAAACACTCTTCGCCTTTGAACAAGCACGTGCCGATGTGGCGCGCAGACGGCGACGCTGGAAGAGCTTCATGCCAAGCCTGGATCCCAGGAGATTGGTTTTCATTGATGAAACCTGGATCAAGACCAACATGGCCCCGATCCGAGGCTGGAGCCCCAAAGGTCAACGCCTGAAGGGCTATGCGCCGCATGGCCATTGGCGAACCATGACCTTCATCGCCGCCTTGCGCTGTGATGCCTTGACGGCGCCCTGTGTCCTCGACGGTCCCATTAACGGCGTGGCATTCCAAGCCTATGTGGAACAGATCCTCATGCCGAGCTTGAAGCCTGGCGACATCGTCATCATGGACAATCTGGGCAGCCACAAAGCCAAGATCATCCGCAACCTGATCAAGCGGGCCGGCGCGCGCCTGTGGTTCCTGCCGCCCTATTCGCCCGACATGAACCCAATCGAACAGACATTCGCCAAAATCAAACATTGGATGCGAAGGGCACAAAAGCGAAGCATCGAAGAAACCTGGCGAAAAATCGGCCAGCTCATCCAAACCATCAAACCCAGCGAATGCCAAAACTACTTCAGAAACGCAGGATATGCTTCTATCTAAACATGACAGACTCTAGGCCATTGAGTGAGGCGACACTCACCTCGGCGTCAAAGGTCATGCCGTAGTCGCGCGAAAGTTCGGCCAAAAGCCGGGCCAGCTTCTGGTGCCGGTCTTGGCCGAGAAATTCGCGGCGCAGCAGCTCGAGACGCACGCCCCCAATCTTGCCCGCCGGCGCATTGTGCCGATAGTCATAGACGCTGGCCGTGCCCTTCAAGACCGCGAGCGACTGGCCGCGGGCGAGCTTTGCCAGGTTGCTGTCGCGCGGGCCGAGGCTGCGCGTGGTCGAGGCCGGGTTGCTCGGTCGGCCTGGCACGCCCGGTCCCTGGTCCTCGAAGAACTGGGCCAAGGCCGCGGCGGTCTGCCGGTCCCACATGCCGGTCACCGGGCTGGCGAGATAATAGCGGCCGCGGCGGTCACGCCGGCCGCGCAGCAGGGCCTGGACCAGGGCGACGTCCTGCTTTTCGTTGCGGGCACCGGGGCCCACCGGCGCGAAGAGCCGGGGCGGGTTGGCGGTGGCAAGCTCTGGCCGCGGCATGGGCAGGGTTCCTCCTTGACTCACAGGAAGGTGGTTGTGCCAAGCGACAGGGGAGCCGCAGCACTTGACCCGCAGTAGCCGCGCCCGAAGTGCGCGGTCAAGGGGGCGGTGCCCCCTCCCCTTACGTCGCGGCGAACTTCATGACCTTGATGGCATCGAAGTTGACCACCGCGCCGCCGACCCGCTTATAGGTGTAGAAGACCGTGTGCGGCTTGTCGGAATAGGGATCGCGCAAGACCCGCATGCCGTGCCGGTCGACGATCTGGTAGCCGGCCTGGAAGTTGCCGAAGGCGATCGACAGGCTGTCGGCGGCAATCGCCGGCATATCCTCGGCCAGGATCACCGGGAAGCCCAAAAGCCGGTCCGGCTCGCCGCCAGCCAAGCCCGCGTTCCAAAGGTAGTTGCTCTGTGCGTCCTTGAACTGGCGCACGGTGCGGGCGGTTGAACGGTTCATCATCCAGACCGCACCCGGCCGGTAACCGGCATTAAGCTTATAGGCCAAATCGATCAAGGCGTCGGCCGGGTCGGTACCGGTGAAGGCACCGGCGGCGCCCGAAGCTACGTACTGGATCTCGCCCCAGGTGCGGGTGTCGTCATCGGCGGTGGAGGTGGTGTGGTCGAGGAAGCCCTTGGGCTTGCCGACCCCGTCGCCGGTGACAAAGGCGGTATTCTCGGTGCGGGCGAACTTCTCGGCGACCCGAGCCGTCAGCCACTCCTCGATGTTGACCGAGGAATCGTCCAATAGCTTTTGCGTCGCCTTGGGGGCGGCATAGATCTCGTGGATCGGGATCGAGACCTGCACCAATTGCGGCGAAGTGGTTTCCGTGCGCGCCGCCGTCTCGGCCACCCAGGAAGCAGCCGCCTCGGTGTCATCCACCAGCACATCCAAGCTGTCGCTTTCCACCGTGGTGATCGCCGCCACCGAGCGCATCGGCGAGGTTTCCTTGAGACGGGTGACGATGCGCTCGGACAAGACCGGCAACACCGTATAGCCGCCATCCGGGTCGGAGCCGACCGAAAGCGCCTTCAGCTCGGCCTCGTTGCCGGAGCGCAAGAAACGGGTAAAGGCGCGGATTTCCGGTACCGTCGCCGCATCGCGACCGCCGGAGACGGGCTCGCCGCGATAACCACGGGCAAAGCTGGTCTCGACCCGCTCGAGGCGCCCCTGCAGAGCGTCCAGACGGCCATCTACCGCCGCATGATAGCCATCGATGGCCGACTTGATTTCGTGGAAAGCGTCCATGTCACGTGGTTCCTTTTTCTACGCTATCGCTTGAGTGTTTGATTTGGAGGGTGGCGGTCAGAACGGCGGCGGCCGTCCCGATGCTGCGCCGGCGGCGTGGTTTCGGAAGTAGTCGGATGTTGCTGTGGAGGCCGGTCAGGTGATACCGAGCCGCTGCAACTCTTCCTGTATCACCTCGGCCTCGGCGGCCAGGTTGACTCTCGCCTGCTGGCCAAAACGCGCTTCGAAGGCTTCCGTGTGGAAGAGCCGATCCTTGGCCAGGCATGGTTCTAAGAAGCGGCTTAGGCGGCCTTTGCAATACGCCTCAGCATCGTAAGCTGGTGTGTATTCGGCGCGGATGTCGGCGGCGTAGCGTCGGTAATCCTCGGGCGCTGCGCCGATGATGGCGAGATCTATGTCCAAAAAGCGCGCCGCATCCCCATCGCCGGCCGGCGCCTGATGGTCTTGGGTCATAAGGATCAACGCGGCGACCCGTTGCACCAGTACCGGGTCGAGGCCAAGCTTGCCAAGGCAGGCCACGGCCAAATCGGCACTGTTCTTTTCGTTCTCCGGTCCGGGAATTTGATAGACCGCATCGTGAAAGAAGATTGCCAGCGCCACCGCCTCGGGGTCCTGCAGCTCCGCCCGTTCCTCACGCCAACGGTCGAAGAGCTCCATCAAGTGTCCGACGGTGTGGTAGCGCCGGTGGCCTTCGTCGTATCGGGCTATCAGATCATCGAAGACAGCGATCGCACCCTCGGCACTGGCGAGCAGCGATAGCCAGATGCGGCGCAAGGCCGCTCGTTCCTCGGCGCCGGCCTGGCGATAGACCAAACTGTCCCTTGGCTCTTCAGCCATGCGTTTCGCCTTCTTTCAACGCGTTCGACATGGCGCGCCCAGAGGTTATTCGATAGACCATTCTACTAATGCGTTATCCTAGCAACGAGATTTCGTGTTACACTATTTGATAGACTTAGAAAATGGAGGATGTGCGGCAATGGAGCCGGAGACCGCATCACAGGAGACCGCAAAGGCCTTTTGCTTTTGGGCGGCGGTCAATGTCCTTCTGCCCATCGGCGTAACGGTGACGCCGCTACCGGATTTTATCCCGATCGAGCTGCGCATGGTCGAGGGCCTAGTCCTGATTTTCCTCGTCTTGGCGGCCAATATTTACGCGATCGTCAAGTTCCGTGCGTTACGCAGTCTCTTCGTCATTACGATCCTCCTCAACCTTTTCGCTGCCGTGCTTCTCGGAGACCTGACCTTTGTCACAGCAATTCCAAACATACCCTTCTTAATCAAAAGCCAGTACATGCTGTTGATGCAGCAATGAACCCTAGTAGGTGCTGACGACAACCACTTGACGCAGCGCATGGCTTCGGCAGCGAATGTATAATGCGGTGGCAACATCCCCTGTAATCGTTATGCGCTCCGAACCAGGGCCGACCGTGCTGATGAATTGGTCGCCGCCCCTGATTTCGACATCAAACGTAGAAGGACTGAACCCTTCACTGTCAAAGGAAACGTTTACGACCATTTGATGATATTCGGCATCAGGGTCTATCACGCCATCCTGAGCGAAGATGCCAACCCAGGCGCCCCAGCGCAGCGCTGGCGCCTCAACGCTGAACGCCCCTTTGCCCGCCAGCGCCGCCGTTTTGCCTCTAAGCCGCTGAGCCAGTTGTAGGAGTGCTTGGCTGGCGTATCTTGCCGGAGCGGGCCGCTGGGTATTGCCCGCTCGGACCATCACGGCCGTCCGCGCTCTAGTCTCACGGGCAAGAGCACGGGTCGGGCCGATGGGAAGGGATGCCGCCTTGACCGCCTGCACCCGGGCGCTGGCGAGCGCCGGGAAGACCACCGGCGAGACTTCCCACAACTCCACCTCGGTCAACAGGCGCCGGCCGCTCTCCGGTTCGCGTTCGGCCTGGCGGGTGACAAAGCCAATGGATAGGCCCATGCGGCCGCGCGCCTTGCGCATGCCCCGATAGGCCTTGAGCGCGCCAGCATCTGGGTGGGCGCCGTCGATCCAGAGTCGGCCGGAAACGAAAAGGCCGCGTGCGTCCTCGCGAATTTCCAGCCACTCGCCGATCTCCTGGTCCGGGTCGTGGTTCAGCAACATGGCCGGCCAGGTGCCGGCGGCCGCGTGCTCGGCCAAGGAGGCAGCAAAGGCACCAGGCGCGACCACATCGCCCAAGCTGTCTTCCTGAGCGAAGACTGAGGCATAACCCTCGAAGGCGCCGCGCTCGGAAAGGGCTTTCACTGCAAAGGGCGCGTTCAGGTGTTTGGTCAGCATCAAGCTCTCCCGAGTGACGGATGGCGATTTGGAAATATGGCGCGGCGCATCAAGCCAAACGAAAAGGCCCGCCGCCGGCATCCCGGCAACGGGCACACGAATCTCAGTATGATTTTTTGAGTATCTTCCAAGCCGCCCCCTAGGTCAAGCACATTTGGGGGGAAACGTCCCGCCAGCCCCCAACATGTTGTGAGGAGGGATCAGTTTAGGGCCGGATTTCCACTGGCGTGCCGACGGCCACACGGGCCCAGATCTCGCGCATCTCCGGGTTGGAAACGGCTATGCAGCCAGCGGTCCAGTCACCGGGAAGCGAGAGGAAATCGGGTGTCGCGTTGGGTTGACCGTGAATGAAGATATCGCCGCCCGGATCCCGACCTTCCGCGGCTGCAGCCGACCGCTGGGCTGGGGTCGGATAGTTGAGCCCCAGGGAGAGATGATAGGCGCTTTTGTCATTGCGCCGGTCGACCCGGTAGAGGCCTTCGGGGGTGCGCCCATCGCCCTCTTGACGCTTATCGCCCTGCGGCGCAAAACCGAGGGCGATGTCATAGACCGCGATCGCCACCCCATCGCGCAGCAAGGTCAGGCGCCGGGTCGCCTTTTCCACCATCACCCTGTCGGCCCGCGCCTCGGCCGCCAGCAAGGCCGGCACCTCGGCCTGGCTCGTCGGCCAGATCAGGCCAGCTCCAACAAAGGCCAGTAAAATCAGGACGGCAAGCCATCTCTGCCGCATCGATACCGCTCCCGCGCGCCGTCGCCCAGACCATCGGCTGGGCATTTTCCTTGAAAACCATGGTGGCGATGATTCGGGCAATTTCATGACATGGTTGAGCATCACTTACCACGCGTTTGAAACAAATGAAACGCGTTGGATAGCAGGCGGACATCATAGGGAAACCTGGACGGCTTAGACCTGCAGCCTTGACATCCGCGCCCTTCGGCGCCGACCCGTTAAGGAGACCGCATCATGGCTCGTTACCGCACCGCTCTGCCTCAGCTCGAGGGAAAACGCTTCCTCACCGACGGCGGCATCGAAACCACCCTCATTTTTCATGATGGCATCGATCTGCCTCATCTGGCTGCCTTCGATCTTTTGAAGACCCCTTCCGGCTGGCAACGCTTTCGTCGTTACTTTGCCGACTATCTTGCTATCGCCCGTGACCACTGTGTCGGATTCATATTGGAAAGCGTCACCTGGCGGGCAAGCGCCGACTGGGGCAAGCTGCTTGGCTACACCACCGACACTCTAGCCGAAGCCAACCGCCAGTCGATCCAGATTCTGGAAGAAATTCGCGCCGAAAACGAAATCGCGACAACCCCCATGGTAATCAGCGGCTGCATCGGTCCGCGCGGCGACGGTTATGATCCGGGACAGTTGATGAGCGAGGAAGAAGCCCAGTGCTATCACGCCGAGCAGATCGGCACTTTCGCCGATACGGCTGTCGACATGGTGACGGCCCTCACCATGACCAACGTGCCCGAGGCCATCGGCATCACCCGCGCGGCGCTGGCGGCTGGTCTGCCGGTGGTCATTTCCTTCACCGTCGAAACCGATGGTCGCTTGCCGACCGGTGATAGCCTGGCGGACGCCATCGAAGAGGTCGACGAGGCCACCGGAAACGGCCCAGCCTATTACATGATTAACTGCGCCCACCCGACCCATTTCGCCGATAAGCTGGCCAGCGGCGAGGCTTGGGTGCGCCGCATTCGCGGCCTGCGCGCCAACGCCTCGAGCTTGAGCCATGCGGAACTGGACGCGTCCGTGGAATTGGATGATGGAAATCCAGGGGAGCTCGGCCACCAGTACCGGAGCCTGGCAGGGATGCTGCCGCAAATTACGGTCTTCGGTGGTTGCTGCGGCACCGACCACCGTCACATCGCCGCCATTTCGGCAGCCTGTTGCACGGACCATTCGAAGGCTGCCTAGCACCTCGTCTTTGAAATCAAGCGTTTTCTAATCATCTATGGTATCGGGGTGGCGGTTTTGGCCACCCCCTCGCCTTTGCCCATTTTGTCGACTTGGAGGCGATTGAGGGGGCGGGCAGCGAGACGGCAGCCTCGGCCAACGTAGCAAAATTCAAACTTGACCATTCATCGCTATCCACGCAGGAGCGCTAGACCAGTCAGTGCGACGGCGGGTGGCTTGCCCTTCGTGGGCCTGGCTTTCGGTACCAAGCGTGCCAACCTGCCAAGCTCCACAATGGTGCAGCATCCTCACTTCAAGAAAAATATGGGAATATTTTTGATCTTCGCTGGTCATTTACCTTTGTCGATCCGTTTGTCTGGTAAAACTCGTGAATTACTGGCTGCCGATCACGCTCCCGGGCGTCCAGACGCTCAATTCAGCTAGACCATAATTCAATTCTGACTAAGGACCGCGCCCGTTAGCCAAGAGAAAGTTTGGAAACGATAGGGAAACCTTCGGTCCGTATAAATATTGACATGAGACAAAAAGTTTTTATAGTCCAAAAAAATCGTAATAGGGGGGAAACATAATTTATGGACTCTACTGGAAAGACCGAATGTCGTGATGGTATCTCTATTTCGGTCATAATTTGCACTCACAACCGCGCAGAATTGTTAAGGAAGGCTTTGGAGAGTATTGTTAACCAAGATTTCCCAAAGGAACACTACGAAATTCTAGTAGTTGACAATGCTTCCACCGATCACACGAAAGAGGTCGCGAAGGCATTTCTTGGGGCTGCCAATCTCCGCTACGTCTATGAGGGCCGCCTAGGCCTCTGCATTGCCCGCAACTCCGGATGGCAAGCCGCAAGGGGCGAGTATGTTGCCTACTTTGACGATGATGCCATCGCCCTGCCGGGCTGGCTTTCGGCGGTCCAAGAAGGTTTTTCCATGGCGCCGGACGTGGGCATCGTCGGCGGCCCAGCCGCCCCGATATGGGAAGAAAGCCCGCCTTCCTGGCTGACGGTTCACCTGGCCGGTGCTCTTTCCATCATCAACTACGGCCCGACAAGCAAGCGCATTGAAGATGTCTACAAGGAAACCTTGATTGGCACCAATATGGCGATTGCCCGAAAAGTGCTCGAAGAAGTGGGCGGATTTCACCCTTCCTTGGACCGGGTTGGCGAAAACCTGCTATCCAACGGTGACCTATACTTGCAAAAGGAAGTGATCCGACGGGGTTACGGCTGCTACTACAATCCCAACATGGCCATCGACCATCTGGTTCCTGCTGCTCGCCTCAGGCGCAGCTGGTTCATAAAGCGCTTCTACTGGCAGGGCATTTCCGACGCAGTCATGTACCAGGTCGAGAAGGTCACCTCCCCCAGGGAGCGGCTGCGGCTAGCCCTGCAGAAGCTGACTGCATTTCTGCTGTCGCCTTTGAAATTCCTTTACCGGCTATTGAGGGCCAAGCAACCGCGTCCCTTTAACGCTGTCTGCGATGCCATAATCGGCATTGGCTTTGTCTTCGGCGTATTGGGGTTCGTTAGACCGTCCCACCCGCTCACGGCATAACGGGGACGGCCTCTTTTGGAACTCTAGCCGATACGTTGGAAGAAGCGACGGCGCAATCTCTAGCCGAAACGCTGGCATTGCCAACGCCATGCATCGGCGACGATCCCTTCCAAGTCCGTGTGACGCGGCTGCCAGCCGAGAACATCCTGGCCAAGTCTGGCATCGGCGATCAAGCTTGGCGGGTCGCCGGGACGCCGGTCCTGGTACTCGACGGCCACGTCGCGGCCGGTCACCCGGCGCACCGCCGCGACCACCTCATCGACGGAAAAACCGCGGCCTAGGCCTAGGTTGAAGGCGGCGCTGGGCGCCCCACCCCGCAGCCGGTCCAAGGCCAGCAAATGGGCGGACGCCAGGTCGCAGACATGAATGTAGTCACGGATGCAGGTGCCGTCCGGGGTGTCGTAATCGCGGCCGAAGATCGCAAGAAAGGGGCGCAGGCCCTGGGCCGCCTGCAAGGCAATCGGGATCAAGTGGGTTTCCGGATCGTGGTCTTCGCCGGTCTCGCAGTCCGGATCGGCGCCTGAAGCGTTGAAGTAGCGCAGTGCGGTCCATTTAAGGCCGTGCGCCACCTCGTAGTGGGCCAGCATGCGTTCGCCGATCAGCTTGGTTTCGCCATAGGGGCTGATCGGGCGCTGCGCCGTTGTCTCGGCTATCGGCACCTGGTCGGGAATGCCGTAGGTGGCGCAGCTGCTGGAAAACACCATCTGGCCGATACCGCAGTCACCCATGGCGTTCAGCAGGCTGAGCATACCGTTGACGTTGTTGTCGTAATAGAGCCCCGGGTTCTCAACCGACTCCCCGACATAGGCGAGCGCGGCAAAATGTACCACCGCGCTCGGCTGGTGGCGCTTGAAGACCTCTAGCAGGCGCCCGTGATCGCGGATGTCGCCTTCCTCGAACGGCCCCCAGCGCACCGCTTCCCGGTGGCCATAGATGAGGCTATCGTAAGTGACCGGCGTCAGGCCGCGCTCGGCGGCCGCCTTGCAAAAGTGGCTGCCGATATAGCCGGCGCCGCCGGTAACGAGGATGCTTTCCGTACTGCTCATGGCAAGGCTTTCGCTGTCGACTCCAGGGCTCGGCGCGAGTTTACCGCAATGGCACGCACCAGGCCCACCCAAGATCACGGAATTGGGTTGAGACTTCGCTAAGTCGGCGGCGATGGCGCAAGCGTTTCTGTCGGTCGCCGGGCGGCTGCGCCTTGCCGCGGCCGCATTTTTCTTCTAAAAAACGTGCAATGGGCATCTCTATTGGTAGTTATACTGGCATTCTGGTCGCGCTGACCGTGGCTTCAGCCCTGGCCATCGCCACAGCGCCGGCCATGGCTCAAGCCGAAGCATTCGCCGAAACAGAGACGACCACAGTGGCGCAGTCCGAGGGCCCCTACCCCATCTGGTGGTCGGACCGCCTGGGGCTTGCGAGCCTCGAGGACATCGACGCCGAGCTCGACAAGCCCTTTGCCGAAGGCATGACGTTCTGGGTGTTCAATCTCATGAAGGTGAGTAGCGAGGCTATTCACGCTCCCAATCTGTCACAACGCATCGAAGAGCGCGCGCCGGAGCTGGCGCCGGGGTTTCGCGAAATCACCTCCTGCCGGTCGCTCATCCGCGATATGGTTCGCGGGTTTCACCCGGCCTCGACTGGCGATCACGGGTCCTATCGACTGGTGTCGCCGCGCTGCTACGCGCTTCAGGCGCTCAAGCACGCAAGACCGGCGCGCGAAAGTTTTGTGACCGGCTTCGTCCTGGATGAAAACATCCGCAATAACCTGACGCCCATGGCCTCTCGCAGTTGGATCTGCCTGGAAATACTGCAAATCCTGGAGGCCAACGCAAAGGGCATCGCCTGGCAGGACCACAAGTTCGAACCGTTCAGCGACGACCTCCATGTTGAAGAGGTCCTACCCGCCGACGGCGACGGTATCGTCATCAAGCGTTGGTGGCCGGAAGTCGAAGACTGGTTTCAGGACGAGGGAAGTGAGCCAAGGGAAGAGATCATTGCCTACGGTGATCGCAATTTTGATGGTGTCGAGGAGGAAGTCATATTAAGCGTTCCGGTGAAGCGGCGGATCACGAATTTTGCCTTGTTCCACTACCGGATTGATGCGCGCGCTGATTTCAATGGTGATGGCCTTGAGGATCTCATGCTCTTGAGGGAGGAGCGGTACATCGACAATCAACGAACCAGAGTGGACTACCAACGAATTGTTGTTTCTCGGGCCCGAGCCGAAGACATACTGCGCGTCGTTCAGATCCTTGGTCCAGAAGATGCTGGAAACAGGGACTGCGAGCTCGAAGCGCTCAGCCTGCCTTTGCCGCAGGAGGCGCCTTGATGAAATTCATCGTAACTTTGATTCTGTTTTCAATTTTTTCAACTAGTACACAGGCGCAAGATCAACCTTCCCCCTACCCCATCTGGTGGTCCGAGCGCCTGGGGCTTGCCAGCCTCGAGGACATCGACGCCGAGCTCGACAAGCCCTTTGCGGAGGACATGACGTTCTGGGTGCTCGATCTCATGAGGGTGAGTAGCGAGGCTATTCACGCGCCCAATCTGTCACAACGCATCGAAGAGCGCGCACCGGAGCTGGCGCCGGGGCTTCGCGAAATCACCTCCTGCCGGTCGCTCATCCGCGATATGGTTCGCGGGTTTCACCCGGCCTCGACTGGCGATCACGAGTCCTTTGACCTGGTGTCGCCGCGCTGTTTCGCGTTGAATGCCCTCAGGCAGGCCAAGCCCGCCAGGTGGAGCTTTGTTTCCGATTTCGTCCTGGATGAAAACATCCGCAAGAACCTGACGCCCATGGCCTCACGCAACTGGATCTGCCTAGCCTTCAACAACATTTTGCAAGCCAACGAAGATGGCGTCGCCTGGCAGAACTACGAATTCGAACTTCATGGCGGTGATGACTACGAAGAAGAAATTCTCCCCGACGACAGCGACGGCGTGGTGATCAAGGTTTGGTGGCCGGAATTGGAGGCTATGAGGAAAGCCGAAACGACGGAGGCCCATGAGGAAGTCATCGCCCGCGGCGATTTCGACGGTGATGGCATCGAAGATGAAATCATACTGCAAACTCCGGAGCGACGGCCTCAGTATCACCACACCCACCGGTATCGGCTTGCCGCCCGCGCCGATTTCAACGACGATGGCATCGAAGACCTTCTTTTATCCATCGCGGCAACCTATTACCAGGGGTATCGGTATTTCAAAGAAGACTTCTTCATCATCATCTCGAGAGCACGAACCGAAGACATACTGCGTGTCGTTCAAATCCTTGGTCCAGAAGATGCGGGACAGCGGAGTTGTGAACGCGAAGCGCTCAGCCTGCCTTTGCCGCCGATTGACCGTTGAGCCGCATCACGGGGGAAACTTAAAGTGCACATTGTGGGGTGGGCAGTTGGGATCGTAGGGATGGGGCTCGATCAGCGCCGCATCCTCGAATTTTTTCCTGGTCCTGTCATTTCGATTTTTTAGTTTTTTTACCGGTCCTCTTTTAGATTCCTGTGCCGCCACTTGCCAATCCCGGCGTCGAACTGCGGCGGAAAAATCTTTGAACGGCCGAACTGCGGCACCATAGGGCCCAACATTGTAGACCATATCAAAGATGGCCTCCTTAGCGGACCGCGGATAGGTATCGAAGTCTGGAAAGTATCCCGCCTGCCTTGTAGTAGCAAAAAATTTCTTAAGATCCTTGGCCAAGAGGGTGTGGATCTCGGATTGGGGAAGGCGGACAACTGTAAGGTTTTTGTACGAAGTGTAATGTTGGTCCTTCACACCTTTGGCAAACAGGTTTTTAAGATCCGCGACTTTCTGCGCATCCGGCGCCTTGATCATTTGGGAGGGATTGGCTGGGTCAGGCATGACGAAATTGAGAGCCTTGACATCCATGCGAGCCTGAGCACCGTCCTTCTTTGCAATGAGGTGCCCGACGCCAATCGTCACATAACCGTGCGAGTCCAGATACATCCACGGAGATGTGCCTTCCTCCGCAGCTATATTGGGAGCAGCCTCGGCCTCGGTGTAAGCGGCATAGCCTTGGCCAGGGATTGTCGTGAACTTGTCCTTTCGCAAGAATGGATCCCCAGCGCTGTCGCGAAAGACACAGCCCGTGCCCATTTCCACCAGGATTTCGTCTGTCGTTTGTGGCAAGCGGGTCCAAACCGCCTGGTAGTTCTTGATCAGTGAAGCCTGAGCCTGCTGCATGGCGGCCGGCTTTTGCTGCTTGACCTGCTGGGCGAGTTGGCGGCCGAGCGCCGGGTCGCCCAGCTTGCGACCCATGGCCTCGCCCCAGCGCTCCGCTTCGCGCTCGAAGGTCATGGTTGGCTCTCCGGCCCAGCTTGGTCCTCCTGCCCGGCCGGCCCCGTCTGCCCTACTGTTGCCCCCTCACCCGTTTGCGCCCCACCCACTTCCGCCTGGTCCGCCTCGGCCAGGGCCGCCTCCAGGGCTTCGAGTGCGGTTGCCTCCTGTTGGGCAAAGAGCAACAGGAAGGCATCTTCCAGCTCGTCGGCCAGGCCTTGGCGGAGCGCCTCGCGGCGGTGCCAGAGGCTCAAGCGGGCTTCCAGCGAGCGGGCCGGGCGCCGGTCAGCCTCCGCCTCGCCGGCGCTCTCCTCGTTTCGCCCCTCGACATCGGTCACAGCGTCGCCGGGCTCGTTCGCAGCAAGCGCATCCTCATCGCTCACTTCGCTCGCAACCACAGTTTCGCTAGGCAGCAGCGGGGCGATGAGGGCGCAGCGGCAGTCCGTCAATTGGCCGTCCACCGGTTCCGCCATGGCCGCTTCAAGCTCGGTTGCCGGATCGGGCACCAGCGGGTCTTCTCCCACCGAGCCAGGGTCTTGGCCATCCAAGGGTTCGCCGTCCACCGGTTCCTCAACTGCCGGCTTGACCAGGGCGCCAGGATGGGGACCGCGGCTGCCGTCGGCGGCAACGAACTCCGCCTCGATGGGGATCACCTGGCCATCCAGCTCCGCATGGACGCCCTGGCCGGGGCCATCTTGCGCCGCCAGCCATTCCTTCTCGCTGTAGCCGGCCAGCTTCAAGGCCTCCAGGGCCGCCATGCCGGCAAGATAGGTCGCCTCGCGGCCGCTCATGGCGAGCGCCTTGCTGCCGGCGGTCTGCCCGAAGACCTGGGCGATGCGGGCGGTTAAGGCTGCTTCCTCCTCGCCGGCGGCAAGCCCTTGGCCGAGACTGTCGGCGAGCGCAAATTGGTTCTCGATCGCGACACCCGCCGCCAAGCGCCGGGCATAGTCGGCGAGCACCGCCTCGAAACGCGGCGTTAGCATGAAGCCAAGTATGGCCTCGGCCTCTTGGCTGACCGCCTCGCCAACCCGGGTCGCCAGGCTGCGCAAGGATGGTTCCAAAAGCCCTGCAAAGTCTTCCAAGCCCTCCGGCGACACTAGCGCGCCGGCAACGCGCTGCACCGCTTCAACAGCGATGTCCTTGGTCTCTAGGCGCCATAAGGCGCGGGTTTCAGCCACCGCCCCTTGGTCCACGGCTGCCGTGCTTTCACGCGATGGCCGGTCCGCACCCAGCAGGCCGTCGCCGCCGGGTAGGCCCGCGTACTGCAGGGCGGCGCGGGCTTCGTTCAAGGTGATCAGCCCGGCCCGATATTCGCGGCAGACTGCTTCGCGATGCTTGGCACGCCGCGGGATCAGGGCGGAGACCTGGTCGAGGTCGATGCCGATGCGCAGATCGTCACCGAAGAGCGGCGCCAGCCAGGCGTTGAGCGCATCGATCGTGCGCCCGACCCGCGGCAGGATCGTCTGTTCCCAAAGCTCCAGGCGGGCGTCCTCGCGGTTGCGATAGGTGGCCTCGCCGGGCAAGACCAACACATGCGGCACCCCAAAGGCGGCGCAGATGTTGCGCGCCGTCGCCTGGGTCATCTCGTTGAAGTCCATGTCGCGCGGCGACAGCATCATCTCCTGCCACTTGGCGGCGGCGCCCACCACCAAGGGGCGGCCAGCGTTGCGCGGCGACTGATAGCGGTCAAGCAGCAGCTGCTGCAGCCGGGTCACCACCTCTTCGCTCGGCTCGCCGTCGATGGTCATGATGCCGGAGATCCGGGCGCCGCTTTGCAGCAGGGCGGCGTTGTGCTCGCCGGCGGCGTTATGCTGGTCGATGGAAAAGGCCGCCGCCTCGATGGGCGATAGGCCGTACCAGTCGTTCAGCGGATGGGCGTCTTTGAGGTGCAGGATGTCGGCCTTGCCGGTCAGGGGATCGGCCGGCCAGCGCACCTCCTTGTTGTTGACCGTGTAGACATAGGCGGCGGGCAGGCCGCGTTCGCCGGGCACCACCCGCACTCGGTCGGGACGCAGCGCCCAAAGCTCGCGCGGCGCCTGGCCCGGTGCCGGGCGCACCGCCTCGATATAGCTGTTGCCGGCGATCAGCTGATGGATATAGACCCGCTCCCAGAAGGCGGCGCCCGGCTCGGCCGGGTTGGGGGTCGCCAAGAGGCCGAGCAAGGGGTGCTCGCTCAGCTGCCGTTCGCCGTCGGGCCCGCGGGTAAAGAGGTTCCAAGGCACGGCCGCCGCCCCCTTGGCCACCTCCTTGATGCAACGGTAGGCAATGACATTGCGCACATAGCCTTCCTCGGCCAGCTTGTCATAGCGGCGCGGCGTCCAGATCGGCTGACCGGTGGCAAAGGCGGCGATCGCCGGCCCCGCCGCCGAGGCCTTGGTTTCATTTTCCGTGCCGGCCCGAGAGGCGACGGGAGAACCGGGCGAGGCGGCAGGTAGGGCGCGCGTGAGCCAGGCAAGGCTGAAGAAGTCGGCGAGGGTCATGGTTGTCTCCCCTGAAAGCTGAAGGTTGGGTGATGAAGGTGATTGAAAGGTGTGGTCGCCAGCGAAGTGAGATGAGGTGCCGGGCGGCACTGCTGGCCGGCCGCCGGTTAGGCTAAAGGTTCTCGGGCGCGGGCTTCGCTTGCCTAACGAACGGTGGTAACAGCGTCGTAGAAAGAAGGCGGGATGTGATGGCCGGAATGGGCCAAATCAAACTGACAAAGTTCTTTGGGGGAAGGTCCTGCTAGTTAGCCACCCAGTTACGCCACCATCGCCACAAGCGGCGGCCATCACGATAGACGATATACCAGCCCGGCGCCTGAAAATAGATAAGCAGCATCACGATAAATCCGCGCAGAAAATAGCCCATAAAAGGCCGATATTCCAGGTGAAAAAGCTCGGCAAGTTCTCGATTGCTAAGAGGAACAACATCAGCTATTAAATTACGGCTAAACCATATAAGGACCATCGCACCCAGATAGACCGGGATCGACAGGAAAATTCCCTGAAATCTTACTCGCAAAAGCGAATAGATCGCATAGCCAAAAAACAAGACCATTGCCAGGAAAATAAATCTCGCGTTCCGTATTCTTTCGCAAATCTCCGAATAATTTTGCCAACAGTTTCCACCCAACTCCACCACATAGTACCAAATAGTATCGCCATAGAAGTAGCTGTAGTAGCCAAGACAGAAAATGGCGGGTCCCAGATAGACAACCCAAAGGATGGCTAACGCGCGCTGTCGAATGTATCTCATACAAGCGTCCCGCTTGCAAGACCAAGGCGCTACGCGTTGGACTTTCCGCTCGACCATCGCCACCACCGACGAAAGTCTCGATAAACTATGTAAAACCCAGGTAGCTGAAAGTACGAGGCCAGAATTATGAACCAAACAAACATCTTTAATATCGAAAGCGACTCCGATTCATATCTTAGCCAGCCGCCCGGTGTCGAATTTCGCCATCCAATGATCTCATAAAATTCACGAAAAGCATTATAATCAACAAAAACAGCCAAAACGGAAGCCAGGTACACTGGAATTGAGAGGAGAAATCCCTTTGAGTAGATTCGAAAAATACAATATAGAACATACCCAAAAAGAATAGTCGAAACATAGAGGTACAAAATCGCGTTCCCTACATCTAAACATTCTTCCGAAAATTCATCGATACAAGGATCAAGGTCGGTGGCAATATAGGAGAGTAGAGTATCGCCGAAATAATGCCAATATAGCCCGACGGCCACGATGGTCGTCGTTGCATAAAACCCGAATAGCAACAGGAATCTGCGCCGCTTCAGGTAGGATAAAATAGAATTACCGCCCATGGAAAAACACATCCATATGCCGGCCCTTCAAAAATTTCGAAGATGGCCTGTACAAATAGTCGGCTAATTGGGGAGGCCTGGCTGCTACTTTATCTTGAATGGGCGAGTTTGCAAACGCCCTTGTTTCAACGCATCAAGTACATATTTCTCCGCCGGTGGTCGTCCTACCCGCATAGTCCCCCTTGCTTCCAGAAACAGCTGCCGTCCTATGTGGTTGTTGTATAGGTCCATAAGAAGTTCACCCGGCGTCTGACGAACAACGGTAAGGCGAAAATCTTTAAGACGCACCCCTGATGCTTCGTGTCCATCGCCAATGACTTTCGCGATTTCGGGTCCAAATTCCTCTGCCATGCGAAAGGACCAATAGGCGTGGCGGAAAGCGTCGGTCGCGTCATTACGCCCACCTCCCCCCATTACTCGTTTTGCGACATCACGCGCTTCCGGCGCCAGATCCATCCGGGACTTATAGGCCATTATCTTATTGTTTAAAAAGAGAAACTGTAAATCTCCTAATGTAGAGTCGAACCGCAAAGCCCTCAGTGCGGCGCCAACGTCATCCACCGGCTGACCAGGCCTCGGCATAGCCTTTGTCCTTGCCGTCTGGACTTGAGCAGCTTGCGGGGAGTAAACGCTGCCCAGCACGTTGATAAGCGAGTCAACCTCCTGGGCTTTGGGATTCCCCGCCTCGATCTGGCCGGCGACGACGTCGAGAATGCGGTCGGCGGTGGGGTCATTGGTGCGGCGGATGCCGAGGCGCTGTAGCCGCTCGCCGTCGACCGGCCGGGCCGGGCCGGCAAGGCTGGCAAAGCGCTGGGCGGAGCGGACCTGCAGCTTGCCGGCAACACCCGCCGCCAGCGCCGGATAGCGCATCACGGCTTGGCCCAACAGCGCGGGCACGGCCGGCGGCACTGCCGTTCGGCCGCTGCTAACACGGCCGTAGCGGTCGAGCCAGTGCACCCCATCGAGGCCAAGCTCGGCGGTAAAGCGGCCGTCGCCTTCGATCGCTGTGGCATCGGCCCGCAGCAGCAAGCGGCTCTGCCGGTAGAAGTCGCCAGTGAGCTTCGCCAAACCCTCGGCCATGGGAAGAGGCAGCAGGCTCTTGCCGGCCATGGCGCGCAGCCGCTCCGGCACCCGATGGGGCGCGCAGTCGCTGCAGAACACCGCCGTCGTCTGCCTCAAGCCGCGCAGGGAGCGGTAGGCCGGCGGCAGCGCCCGGTTGAGGACCTGGATCGTCGAGGGCCTGGATCGCTGGGCCCACCGGCTCGATCTTGCCGGTCTGAGGCAAGCGCGCGTTGGCCTGAAAGGTGGCGATGGCCTGCTCGAGCGCCGGCCCGCTGCGCCCTTCGATGGGCCCTTGCCAAAGCTTTCGCCCAATGCGGCGCGGGTCGGCCGGGATCTGGGTGAAGGCGGCTTGAATCGTGGCCACATCGTGGGGCTGGTTCACGCCCCTGCGGCCGACGGCGCCGGTGAGTGTCGTCATGACGGTCTCCCTTGAAAGGGTTGGCGGGTTGAGAATGATGGAAGGGGACGGTTGCTGAGCGTACCTAAGGGTCAAGGCATCGCGTTTCCGGGTGCTGCCCGCTCGTGCATAGAATTTGCGCAGAATCTCTTCACTTTTTGCGAATACATGCCTTACTATCTTCCCTGTTAACATGTATGAACAAGGCTCTTAAAATGCTGTGATGACAGTCGGAAAGGCGAACGCGAAAGACCTGACGGCGCGCGAGTGACGCTGGCTAAATGTTGCGACAATCGTCGCGGCGACTGTTTTCTACCCCCTGCCGCTCTTCGTTCTGGGCGGCGTGCAGGTCATTGCGATTGTCGTCCTCTTCGCCCAGCACTGGCACCCTTTGCAAGTGTGGCTCAGCATTTCGTTTGCCGGCGTCGTCTCAGCGCCGCCACTGGTCGGTTTTTGGCTCTGGGCCCGCCCGCGTTTCGACCGCAAGGGCTTACCGCGACGCAGTCTGGTGCTGCTCGGCCTGCTCCTCGCTTACATTCCTATCGAGATCCTGTTCTACGACAGCTTGCTACATGTGGGCAGCCTTGAAAACCTCCGATACATCGGCACCCACTGGCCTATGCTTGGTTTTCTGCGCCAACTAGACAAACCGACGCTGGCCCTGCTGGCCGCCTGGGCCTATTGGCAGGGCCCCACGATGGGGCCGAAGAGCCAGCTCGTCTTTCACAGCATTCTCTACCTTTGTCTCCTTTCTGCCCTATCCCCCTTGGCCGATAGAAGCGTAAAATTGGCTATCAATACAATTTTTGGTGTCGGGGACAACTAGTGTCGTCGAATGCACCTTAGGGCACGATTTGAAAGGCAAGGTGACTGATCCTCAGAGCGTCGCCGACAATCTCCAACTCGCCCTCGACCGCCTCATCCCAGGAGGCCCACCACTGAAAGGGCTTCGACTTACCGGCGCGCTCGAGAATTCGTGCGTCGTCCGCAAAAAGGCCGCCAGCATTGAAGTCATAGCTCTCGTCGGTCCAGACGTGGCTGATCCGGCCGGTGACTCTATTCGCCCGAATAGCGGCTAGAGCATTTCCCGATTTCATTGCAGCTGTTAAGATATTTCTCGTGTTTTGATAAGCGGAGGCAAGGGTGACGGGTAGTGATACCGTCGGCAGCGGTTTGACGGCACGTCAACGGCGGCGGCTTTGGGTTGCCTGGGTTTGCGCTGGGCTCGCCTTCTATCCCTTGCCGCTAATTCGCACGGGCGTGGCGGATTACCTCATAAACAGGTCATATGATCCGCCCTTGAGCGAGAGTATAATTCGAGTTCTGCTAGAATTCGTCTTTCCCGCCGTGCTCGCCTGCTTGCCGCTCGGCGCTTTCTGGCTGTGGAGCCTGCCGCACGCCGAACGTGAAGCCTTACCTCGGCGCAGCCTGATCCTTTTGATCTTGCTGATCGCCTATCTGCCTTTTCAACTCGTTTTCGAGCCGCATTGGCTGGGCGAAAGGGCTCGCAACACGATCGACCTTATCGACAGTCAAGTGCCGGCTATATCATTCTTGCGACACATTGACAAACCGCTTCTTGTACTGCTCGGCTTGTGGTCCATTTGGCGTGCGCGCCATATGGCGCCCTTCGCCCAGCTTATCTTCCACGGTCTCCTCGCCGTCTGCTTCGTCTGGGCACTGGCCGCCCCTGCAGAGATCGGTTTCGGTTCAATCTTTGTCACCCTGCCAGAGCCTTGATATGTGCCCGAATACGCCACCCGCCCTTCGGGCGCCGACGCACCATGAACGCCAACGCCTAGCGGCCGCCTGCTTTGCCGCCGCAGTCGCATTCTACCCGCTTCCGGCGGTGCGGTCCGGTGCGCTTGAGCTGCTGCTGTTCTTTCGTGTCTTGGCTGGCCGGGCACAGGTCGTTCACTTGCTAGCGATCGAAAGCCTTGTCGCCGCATTGTTTTTGTTGCCGGCCGTTGGATTTTGGCTTTGGAGCCGGCCGCGTTTCGATCGCCCGGGCCTGCCGCGCCGCAGCCTAGTGCTTTTGGGCCTTTTGCTTGCCTATGTGCCAATCCAGGCAATCTTCTCGCCGCAACTCTTCGGCCCCGAAGAACTAGGCCAAATTCTGAAGGTAGACGCGGCGCTGCCGGTCATCGCCGCCGCGCGGCACTTGGATAAGCCGATCCTGCTCGCTCTGGTGATTTGGACCTGGCGACAGCGATACCAAATGTCGGCAGCCGCCCAGCTCACCTTTCATTTTCTGCTCGCCGTGTGCTTCGTCTGGGCCCTGTCATCCTTCGTCGATGCAGGGTTCGGCTATTATCTTCAGTTTCGCCTGGAGGTACTGCAATCACTGGCCGCGGCGCACCATCTCAAGGGGCCGAGCTTAGTTTGATATGGCGGGCTCTCAGAGCGCCGCCCACAATTGCCAGCTCGCCTTCCACTGTTTCGTCCCAGGATGCCCACCACTGAAAGGGAGCGGCCTTGCCGGCGCGCTCCAAGATCCGCGCCTCGCTACTGAAATAGGCACCTTCGTTGAAGTTGAAGCCTTCGTCGGTCCAGACATGACTGATGCGGCCGGTGACCAAAACGTTGTTGCCGAAGCGCCGCAGCGAGAAAGTGCCGCAGGAGGTGACATGGCTGCTGCCGGTGGCAATGAAGAGCGACGCTCTTTCGTCGGCCTCGAGCAGCAAGCCATCTGGGTATGGCTGCCCCAGGTACCGTTCTATCCCCTTAAACACACTTTCGTCGATGTCTACCTTCCAATGGTCCTTGAGTATTTGTGCCTCCCCGCCTTTGCTTTTCTCCATCATGATGCGCATGCGTTCGGAGACGAGGCGTCCACGCCCTTCGGGCAGACGCCTGGGGTCGGCTGGACAGCTATTCCGCGGAATTTGGGTAAGAGCCTCTTCCGTGTCGAGCGGTTTAGGCGCCAGCAGGCTTTGCTCAAGGAAGCGTTGGTTGTTCTCGGCCACGGCATTGGCAACAGGTTGAAATGCCAGCGCCTCGTCGCGGCTGAGAAGGAATGCCTCTCCGCTGGCTCCGAGATAGTGCGCCCAAAACTGTTCCGCTAGTTTGTTTTGCAACCTTCCGGTCGCAAACAGTACGGTCTGAGCCTGGTCTTCGGCTGTCATCAGTTTGTCCGAAATGATTAACGCCAACTGCCCCTTCAGCTGCCGATTGGCGGCTTGTGCGGCCGGGTCGCTGGTGCGAAAGGCTTGGGCGGCGCGTTGGCTGAGGTCGTCGGCGATGGCCTGGTAGACGGGCCGGGCCTGGGGGTGCGGCGGGCGACTGTCGCTACGGGTGAGCGGCACCGCCTCGCGGCTCCACTGGCGCGCCGGCCGCGGCCGCAGTTCGGCGACCAGCGCGCGGGAGCCGTCGGGGGCCGACTTCACCGTGGCGTCGAAGCAGATGCCATAATCGGCCGAAAGCTCGCGCAGCAGCCGCTCCAAGGCGGGGCGTCGGCCGGAAGGAAGCTGGTCGGCCAGCGGCCCGCAAATGCGACCCGGAGCGGCGCGGTGCTGGTAGTCGTAAGGCGTAGCCGTGCCCTTCAGCACCGCCAGGGACTGGCCACGCGCCAGTAGAGCGAAGTCGGAATCCGCCGAACCGGCGCGCAAGGTATGCTGGCGCGCCGGCAGGCTCGGCGGCTGGCCGGCGCGCGCCGGCGGTCCCGGCCGCTGATCATCGAGGAAGCGCGCCAAGGCCTCGGCCGTCGCCGGGTCGAAGCGCCCGGGCTGCACCCTTGCCGCCAGGAAGGCACGGCCGTTGCGGCCCTTGCGGCCGCGCAGCAAGGCCTGCGTCAGGGTGACGTCGGCGGGCTCGTTGCGGCCTTGCGGGCCGACGCTGTTCAGCAGCCGGGGCGGATTGGAGGTGGCGAGCGCTGGCGCTACCATGAGCTAGGTTCCTCTCGATTGTGATGGTGTTAGGGGTAGGGGATGAAGTCGGGCAAAAACTGGGGATGGCGGCCGCGGCATCCCTAGATGCAGCACTCTTTAGGTCCGCCCTGCTAATCAGCGACGAAGACGGATTGGCATAGGGACTGGGGCTACACCATCGGCTCGCTCAAAGCCCAGACCAGGACGTTACGCCAGGGCATCCGGACGGTCGGGCGAACAGCGGCCGCTCGGGGCGAACTCCCTAAAAGCAACTTCCCTTGGCAGAGCGGGAAGCCTAGGGCCGGAACGGTGCCTTGGTGCTTGGTCCACCTCTGCTCTGAAAGGCCCGCCGTCGCCGCGGCGCTAGAAAACCAGGTTCAGCATCAAGAGCGAAACGATCAGGAAGAGGACCGTCATGATGCCGCCGCTCTTCACGTAATCGATCACCCGGTAACCCGCCGGTCCCATGATCAGCGCATTCACCTGGTGGGTCGGGATGACGAAGGAGTTGGAGGTGGAGATGGCAACCGTGAGGGCGAAGAGCGCCGGGTCGCCGCCGGCGGCCACTGCGATGGAGACCGCCAAGGGCACCAGAAGGACCGTCGCGCCGACATTGGACATGACCAGCGAGAAGGCGGTCGCCAGGACCGCGACACCGGCCTGAAGTCCCCAAATCGGCCAGCCGTCAAGGATGAACAGGATCTGCTGGGCGATCCACTCGGCGGTGCCGGTGTTCTGCACCGCCTGGCCCAGCGGGATGAGGCAGGCCAACAAAAAGACGGTGTTCCAGCCGACGGCGCGATAGGCTTCGTCGATGCTGAGCACGCGCGCCAACAACATGCCGACCGCGCCGGTCAGAAGACAAAGCGACAGGCGCACATCGGTGAACAGGATCAAAGACAAGGAGATCACAAAGAATCCGAGCGCCCAGCCCACCTTGTGGGGCCTTAGCTCTTCCTGGGGAAAGTCGGCGGTGACCACCACAAAGTCGCGATCCCGCTTAAGGCGGGTCAGATTGTCCCAGCGGGTGTGGGCCACCAACATGTCGCCGGCCTGAAACTTCACCAGACCGATGGCGACGGGCTCGTGGTCTTCGGATTCCACGTGGCTCAGCGTCTCCTCGCCGCGGTGGATGGCCAGCAGGCTGAGCCCATAGGTCTTGCGCAGAAGGAGGTCGCGCGGCGACTTGCCGATAAGCCGAGAATCCGGGGGGATCACCAGCTCGGCGATACCGGCGTTGGTTGGCGCGAATTCCTCGGCAAAGACATCGAGCTTGGGCCGGATGGTAAGCCCGTTTACCTGCGCAAATTTGCGCACCACAGCCTCGTCACCGATGATCGCCAGCCGGCAGGGGGCGGCGATCTCGGCGGTCAGGATTTGCACCATCGACACCTTGCCCCGATAGAAGGTGCTGATGATGTAGAGGTTGTTCTCGAAGTTAATGTCGGCCAACTGCTTGCCGATCAGCGGGCAATCCTCTGGCACGTCGACCTCGAAGACGCCGGTCGACAAGCCATAGACCCGGCGCAAGTAGTCGGCCGTGCCTTTGCCCGAAGTTACATCCACCATATCCGTGCTTCCCGGCAAGACCCAGCGCCCAAGCAGCAGGAAGTAGAGGATGCCTGTCACGATCAAAGCAAAGCCGATCGGGGTTACGGAAAACAGGCTGAAGGTTGCCATCTTTTGATCGCTGGCGAGGCCGCTGTTGGCGGTCAGGATCAAATCGTTCAAGAGAATCAGCGGCGAGGATCCGACCATCGTCATGGTGCCGCCCAAAATGGCGCAAAAGCCCATGGGCATGAGAAGCCGGCTCAAGGGAATGTTGGTGCGCGCCGAAATTCGGCTGACCACCGGCAAGAACAAGGCGGCGGCGCCGACATTCTGGAGAAAACTGGAGATCAAGCCGACGGTGCCGGAAACGATGGGCAGGACCCGGGCTTCGGTCGAGCCGCCATGCTTGAGGATGGTGGCGGCGACCTTGTTCATAATTCCAGTCTTGTCGAGCCCGGCGCCGACGATCATGACGGCGATGATCGAGATCACCGCATTGGAAGCAAAGCCATCGAAGAGCTCGTTGACGTTGGCGATGTTAGAGAGCCCCGGAACGTAGCTGAGCATCCCCAGGATCACCAGGACCAGTATGGCCGCCAGGTCGATGCGGATAAGCTCGGAGACGAAGAGAAAAATGGTGCCGGCCAAGGCCGCGACGACCACTCCCATTTCGAGAGTAAACACCAGTTGTTCCACGTCGGTGATCCTTTCCCCCTTGTGCTTCCCTGGCCCGATGCGCCGCCCCTGGATGTCGATCCCACCCGCCGGCGCTAGCTCATCCGCGCACCGCCCCTACGGCATGCGGTCCCTTGAGCCGGACTGTTCAGCGTTGTTTTCCTTAGCCCTCCCACTCAACCACTTTCCCGTCGCGCTAGAGGGAGCCCTTTCGGCCCCGTCCCGCATGTCAAGAACCCGGTCCCCTGTTTGGCGAGCGTTGAAACGCCAACTCTAACGCGAAATTGATTGCTATCAAAGGCCTTTGCGCCGGCGTTGGGTGCGCCGCGGCCGACGGCCGGTTTAACCAGGGAAGCCGAGGTTCGCTGCCGCCGCCCTCCTTCGACAGTCCACCAAATTGAGAAACTACGTCTGGCTAGGATTGGTGCCGACGCACCCTCCGGCATCCATCATGCCCACGACGCGCGGCAAAACCGCGCCTTGTCGCCCTACTTTGACGCCCCGATGACCAAACTTAAAAGGCAAGGGCACCCAGTGAAACCACGGCAATCTTCTGAACCGCCGCACGGCGTTCACGCAATTGTAACACAATCATCGACCTGCTAGGTGTCGATCTATGGTACCATCTTGTTTACTATTGGCACCCCAAAGTTGTAGAAGTGTAGCGATATCTGCAGAATAAATTCGTCGCCGCGCCGCCGCTTGGAAGGACTAACGGATGGCTCGATCTTGTTTGACCAATCGTGAACTTGCGGTCACCAGTCCGATAAAGCAGCACCGCCTAACCAAGCTTGCGGGCGGGCTGGGTCTGCTGCTGGCTTGGGGCCTAGTAGCCACCGCCGGCTCCACCTGGGCCCAAAGCAGCTTTGAGGGTCTCGGCCATCTGGGCGGCAGCAGCAGCCGGGCGACAGCAATTTCGGCCGATGGTGCCACGGTGGTCGGGGCTAGCGACAACGGTACCCAAGAAGAGGCCTTTCGCTGGACCGCCGCCACCGGCATGCTGGGCCTGGGTGGCCTCGATGATGGGCCGAGTGCGGCCAACGCCGTCTCGGCGGACGGTGCAGTAGTGGTCGGCCGTGCCCAACGCGGCGGCGAGGACGAAGCCTTTCTCTGGACTGAGGCCGGCGGCATGCTCGGTCTTGGCCTGCTCGACGAAGGCCGCAGCGAGGCTTTTGGCGTTTCCGCCGACGGCAGCGTGGTCGTCGGTGAAAGTGGCCGGCAGGCGATCCGATGTGGCTTTCTTCTCGGGATTTCCTGCGACCCGCTGGTTCCTGGGACCGAGCGTGCCTTCCGCTGGACCGCTGCCGGAGGCATGGTCGACCTCGGGATCACCGACCCGGGGGTCGATGACAGCGATCTCGGCAGCAGCGCCCGCGCCGTCACCCCCGACGGTTCCCAGGCCGTAGGCGAGACATTCCGCTATTCCTTTTTCTGTTTTGGGATAGGCGGCGGCGGCTGCGCCCCTTTGCGCATGCCCATGGTGGCCAGCCGCTGGGTCGGGAGCAATCCGGGCCAGATTATCGATCCTAACCTAGCCACCGCCTTTGCGGTTTCCAGCGACGGCAGCATCACAGCCGGCGGCGGCGACACTACGCCAAACACCGGCGCCCATCGGCCAGCCTTTCACAGCGCCCAAGGCGGGGTCGTCATCCTCGGCAGCGAGAATGACTTTGGCCGTCTGGCCCGTGCGGTTTCCGCCGACGGCCGAGTGGTGGTCGGCGATCATGGCCTGACCGTGGACGGCGTGACCGTACCGATAAAGACCCTGCTGGCGCAGCTCTTCGAACTCGACCTCACCGGCTGGACCCTCTTCGAATTGTCAGGAAATGACATTAAATCTGCCTATGGAATGTCGGCCGACGGCCTGACTATCGTGGGCAGCGGCCGCAACCCCTTCAACCAGGTGGAAGCCTGGATCGCCCGCCTGGACCGGCTGCCCACGACGGCCGAGCTGGCGACCCTGCCGGTTTTCCTGCCGCGCACAACGCGCGACGGCAACCTGTTGAACTCGCGCGGCCTCTTGAGCGCCACCCTGCCGCGCAGCCGTTCGGCCCAGGTGGGGACAACGGTGACGATCTTCGCCAGCCTGCTCAACAATTCGCAGGTGGACGCGATCGGCTGCCGCATCAATCTGGGCAGCGCGCTGCCGGTCACCCTCGACTTCCACCGCAGCGACCCCGCCACCAACGAGACGGTCGGACCGCAGAATATGGCGGTCGACATCCCTGCAGGCGCCTTTCAGACCTTCGTCATCGGGCTGACCCCGACGGCGGCCTTTTCCGGCAGCGAGCTGCAGCTCAACACCGACTGCGCCAACGCCACGCCGGCGCCTTACAACCCCGGCATCAACTCGATTATCCTCTCAGCCTCGCAGACGCCGGTCGCCGACATCATCGCCGTCGCCGCCACCGCCTCGAACGATGGCATCGCCGAGCTGGGCTTTCCCAGCAATCAGGGCGCCTTTGCGGTCGCCACGGCCAACTTGGGGATCGCCGCGCGCATCACCGCCAGCATCGATGTGGGCGAGGTGCCGGTGACCGCCTTCATTTGCCAGACCGACCCCCTGACCGGTGCCTGCCTGGGGCCGATCGCAAAGAGCGTCAGCCTCGACATGGCGGCCGGTGCCAGTCCCAGCTTCGCCGTCTTCCTGGAGAGCGAGGGCATCGTCTCCGCCAACGCCTCGCGGAGCCGGGTCTTTGTCAATTTCCACGACGAGACCGACGAGTTGCGCGGTGCCACCAGTGTCGCCGTCAACACCGAGGCGCCGAGCTTCTGAGGAGCGGCCACCTCCCGGAGTCTTTCCGGCCAGTACTTTCCGTTAAAAGGCCGGCCGATCCATCAGCCGCGCTTGCCATCGAGGCTCGGATGCGGCTCGGGCAGTAGCGGTCGCATGACGAGCTCGGCCTTGGCTTGTTGCGCCAGCTTGCGATGGCAAGCGGTCCTCCGGCAAAGCCGGCCGTCCGGCCTTGCACCCTCGCCGACTCAGGTACGACAAATTCTCACCTGCACACTTTTTGCGAAAATAATACGGGAAACTATCACACCCAAAAGGCGAGCAATAAGGTAGGGTGCTCTTATGGATCCTGCGGGCCAACAAGCAGGTTTTATCGATCACGAAAACCTATGGTTCGCGCGCGGCTAAAGCAGACCTCCACCCATCTCTGAAAGGCGGAAAAATATGCGAATACTCATCGTGAACCCGCCCCACCCTGCCATCGGCAGCCGCATTCCCGACGACCATTTGCCGCCCTTGGGCTTACTCAGCATTGGCGCCCCGCTGATCGATGACGGCCATGAGGTCACCCTTTTGGACGCAGAATTCGGTCCGATGTCCCTGACAGAAATCGACGATCGCATTTGCGCGCAGAAGCCTGATCTCATACTGCTCGGACATTCCGGTTCAACGTCGGTACATCCAATCGCCGCTGAGATCGCTGGCCGGGCGAAACGCCGCTTGGCCGATGTGAAGACTATTTATGGCGGGGTTTTCCCGACCTATCACTGGCGGGAAATTCTCCGGGATTCCCCGCAATTCGATTACATTGTCCGTGGCGAAGGAGAAGAAACTTGCCGGCACCTTGTTGAGGCCGTTGCGGAGCGTCAGGATCTGAGTGCCGTCAATGGTATCGCTTATCGCCGCAACGGGCCCCCTTACGCCACGCCGCCGCGGGCGATGATCGCCGACCTTAACACCTATCGCATCGGCTGGGAGTTAATCGACTTCGCCGACTATTCCTATTGGGGCGGTAAGCGCGCCGTCGTCGTCCAGTTCTCCCGCGGCTGCCCGCACCCTTGCAACTATTGCGGCCAGCGCGGCTTCTGGGCGAAATGGCGACATCGCAATCCCGAACGCTTCGCGGCTGAGTTGGCAAGGCTTCATCGCGAACACGGCGTCCAGGTGTTTAATTTCGGCGACGAGAACCCGACTTCGTCAAAGGTTATGTGGCGGCGTTTTCTTGAAGCGTTGATTGCCGAGAATGTCGATGTGACACTCGTGGGCTCAACCCGTGCCGATGACATCGTTCGCGATGCCGGTCATCTCGAGCTTTACAAGAAGGCGGGCGTCGAACGCTTTTTGATGGGAATGGAAAACACCGACGAGGCGGTGCTGAGAAAGATTCGCAAGGGCGGCTCCACAACAACCGATCGCGAAGCAATTCGTCTGATGCGCAAGCACGGAATGCTATCGATGGCGACATGGGTGGTCGGTTTTGAAGAGGAAAAAGACACCGATTACTGGCGCGTGTTGCGTCAACTATTATCCTACGATCCCGATCAGATTCTATCAGCTTTCGTTACACCCCACCGTTGGACCGGATTTTTCGGCGAAGCGGCAAAACGCAGGATCATCCAAACCGACCAGACGAAATGGGACTACAAACACCAGGTGCTGGCGACCCGCCACATCCCGCCCTGGCGCGTTTTTCTTTGGGTGAAGATCATCGAATTCGTGTTGCAGGCACGGCCAAAAGCGCTGTGGCGCCTTTGCACCATGCGAGATCCGAAAATCCGCCATGCCCAGCGATGGTACTATCAAATGGGGCGTCGGGTCTGGTTTCACGAGCTCTTCGGCTTTCTATTCCGTGATCGACGAATAAAGAATGGCCCCGCCCTGGAGGAATTCTGGGGGGCATCGTTAGAACACGAAGAAATTCCACTCGCACCGGTCTCGAAGAAGCGGTCGGTTGCTTCATTGCCGAAAGACCCAAATCCCCAACAAACTCTGCGAAGCCTAGCGCGATAGGTAAGCGCCCGGACGGGTAGGAGATGGCAAACGCCGGCGGCAGCGGCAAACCGCACTGCCGATAGAAGTCCCCGGCACCCGGTGGGGCGCCGAACACCACCGCTGTCAGCCCTAAGTAAGGCTGAGAAATAGGGTGCCGGGATAGTCGGACCAAAAACGGCGGAAGGGATCGTCGTCAACATACTCTATGATGCCGACCTGAACGAGGACACCGTATCCTATCGTCACCAAGAGGTAGATCGTCGCGTAGCAACACCAGAACCTTACCAATAAAGATACAACGGACGACCTTGCGAAAAGGAATCCATATAGTGCCAAGGCACTCACTGATATGAGAACAAGACCCCCGGTCACATAGTTGCGGTAACTGGCGAAAGCCCATCCGCCGCCTCCCCAACCGATCGGATAGCTATCGGGATCGCTGAGGAAATCGAAGAGGCCGAGAGCCGCCAGCAAACCCCACAACACCGGAAGGATCATCATGGCCCGCCAGAACCA
Source organism: Rhodospirillales bacterium (assembly GCA_965222795.1). GTDB lineage: Bacteria > Pseudomonadota > Alphaproteobacteria > Kiloniellales > CBDCUY01 > CBDCUY01. The sequence continues at coordinate 138,422 of OZ244972.1, forward strand.
GGATTGGCGTGGCAATTTTGTTGGCTTGGTAGAATCAGATGTCGTCATACCCAACGCCTAGTAGTTGACGATCAAGTCCATGTCGGCGCCGTACTTGTGGAAATTCACCTTGCCGCCGTTTGCCAAACGACCTACCTCACATGAGCATTTCCAGGCTCTGCTTGAAGGCGTCCAGATTAATGACCAAGAGCCAGACCGTCAGGACGCTCGCCCCGATCTTGACCAAGCGTGCCGTTCGCCGAGACTTGCCGTAGACAAAGCCGTAAAGGCAAAGGACTTGCGGCAGCATTCCGATGACACGACTCACTACGAAGTTCCGATGGCTGCTGTAGCTCCATCCGGCGCCCTCCCAACCGATCGGATAGGATTCGGGGTCGGAAAAGTACCACCAGAGATCGGCCAAGGCCGCCACAAGAAATAGGCAAGGCAACACCATCATCGCCCACCAGAACCAGGACTGGCGGGGTTGCTTGAAGGGCTCGGCGGTTTCGGCTGCTGTCATCGACGAAGGCCTAACCGGTAAGACTAACGATCCAAGTCATCGCCGCCGTCTGCCAATAACAAGGCTGAGGAAAAAAGTGCCGGGATAGTCCCACCAGAAGGTCATGAAAGGGTCGTGATCCTAATTAGCGATAACGTTTGTCTGCTGCAAGATAGTGTACAGGATCGCCACTGACATGACGGCCGTGACAAAGCTTGCCCAGATTTGGACCAGGCGCGCCACCAGCAGAGACTGGCCGAAGAAGAAGCCGCAAATGCAGAGAACCTGCGGCAGAACCCATAAAACCCTTCCCAGAAAGAAGTTTCGATCACTACGGTATACCCAACCACCGCCTTCCCAGCCGATGGGATAGGAGGCCGGATCCATCAGATAGGAGACGAGGTCGGCTAAAAGGACCAATGCCGCCAAGAAGGGCAAGACCATCATGGCCCACCAAAACCAGGACTGGCGGGGTTGCTTGAAGGGCTCGGCGGTTTCGGCTGTTGTCATCGGTTTGGATGTCTAGTACTTGACGATCAGGTCCATGTCGGCACCATACTCGCGAAAGTGTTTGGTGAAGTCCGGCATCTGCTGGGTAAGATCGACGCAGCCGGCGGACCCTGGCGTGCTGCCACCATGGATGGAAAAACCGCTGCGGCCCAGGGTGTCGGTTCGAGAAAGTCGGAATGAACACTTCGGCAAAACCATCGAAGACGCCCAAGTAACAAGTTACTGCGTTGCCCCACAAAGACCTAAGCAGAGTATCCTTGTGGCAACAAAATTGATGGCCTGCAAGGCCGGGCGAAGGGTCTCGAACTGCTGTGCTGCGAAACCGCTCAATATCGCGGCAAGCACGAGAAGCGTGACGGCGCCTGCTGTCAAGCGCGCTCCAAGTCTGGGCAAGCGGCCTTCGAAAAAGAACAGTGCGATGCCAAACGCAGGCAGGAGCGCCGAGAGCCCAAACGACACCCAATAGTTGTGAAATTCACGATAACTCCAACCACCCCCGCCCCAGCCAATCGGATAGCCCTCACCCTCGGTTCGAAGATAGTCGACGACTTCGGTCATCGAAAGGAGGAGATAGAGGGTCGGCACGACACAAAGAGCAACGTCTTCCCATGCTAGTCGCCGGACCCGATTTGCCATGCCACAGATTCCCGTACCAAAGGATCACTATTCTCGATACTTCACAACAAGTTCAATGTCGGCACCGTACTCCAAAAAGTACTTCGTAAAATCGGGCATTTGTTGGGTCAAATCAACGCAGCCCGCGGAACCTGGGACGGTACCACCGTGGATGGAAAAATCACTTCTACCATATGCATTGGTTCCAGGTAAGGGCTCCACCCAAATACGGTTGCGCCCCCACGACGTAGTCCCACCCGGCCACGTGCCCTACCAACCAGCGCTAGGAGTTTCTTACTCAACGGAATGTCATCAAAGCGCTGATACTGGTCTTGGCGCACGCGCCACCGTCCTTCCGGTAGAGGGCCTTTGTCTTTTATAGACTGATGTTCCTTACTTTGAAACCCTTTGGCGCCGGAAACCCCGCTCCAGCACTTTCCGTTAAAGGGCCGGCCGACCCAGCAGAGGCGCTTGCCATCGAAGGTCAGATGCGGCTTGCTCGGCCGCGGCCGCCGGGCAAGCTCGGCCTTGGCTTGTTGCGCCAGCTTGCGATGGCAGGCGGACCTGGGGCAAAGCCGGCCGTCCGGCCTTTCGCCGTGGTCTTGCTGAAAGCGGGCGATGGCCGCCTCGGTCCGGGGGCCCACCCGGCCGTCGACCCGGCCCTCGTAATAGGCGCGGCCGCCGCCGCGCGGGCGTATCTGATTGAGGGCGGCTTGCACCAAGACCACATCCTCGCGCCGGTTGGGGGAGCGTGGGCCAACATTGCCGCCGAGCGGCAGCTCATCTTGTTGCATGATGTTCTCCTGATGGAAGGATTTGCGGAATTTTGACGCGTGGCGGCGGGCCCGGCCATCGGCAGAACTTGGGAATCTAGCAGCGCTAGAAGGCGACCCTGCCATCAGTGGCACCGCACCCGAAGGTGCGGCGATAGGCCTGGGGGGTGACGCCGAGGTGGCGCAGAAAGGCACGGCGCAGGCGCTGCTCGTCGACCAGGCCGCTGCGCTCGGCAATCTCTATGGGTGGCAGCTTGGTCTGCTCCAGCAGGCGCTTTGCGGCATCGACCCGCATCATCTCTACTGACTTTGCCGGTGTGAGGCCGGTGTGTTGCTTGTAGAGCCGGGCAAAGCTGCGCGGGCTCATGGCGGCGCAGTCGGCCAGGGTCTCGACCGTCAGCTCCCGCCGCAGATTGCCGGCAATCCAGGCGTGCAGGTCAGAAAAGCGGCCGCCGCCGTCCTGCTTTTGTGCCGCCAGGACGCGGCTGAACTGCGACTGGCCGCCTGGGCGCTTGAGGAAGACCACGAGCGACTGGGCGACCTGCATGGCGATATCGTGGCCGTGATCGTCTTCCAACATGGCAAGCGCCAGGTCGATGCCCGCCGTGACCCCAGCCGAGGACCAAACATTGCCATCGCGAATGAACAACGGATCGCAGTGTACATCGATCTTCGGATAGCGGCGCTGCAGCTCATCGACCACCTTCCAATGGGTGGTGACCGAGCGTCCGTCGAGCAGGCCGGCCTCGGCCGCCAGAAAGGCCCCCATGCAGGTGGTGGCCAGGCGCCGACAGCCGCGCTGGCGCGCTGCGATCCAGCGCAGCAGCGCGGCCTGGCCCAGTGCCTCGAAGACACCCTCGCCGCCGGCTAGGATCAGCGTGTCGACCGCCGTCGCGGCAGCCTGGCTGAGGGAAATGCTACCCAGGGTGATGCCGGTATCGGTCGCGATCTCGCCACCATGCGGGGAGGCCAGTAAAACGCGATAGTGAGGCATTATGCCGTTTCGAACTTGATCGTTTCCCGCTTGGCCGTCTCCCGCTTGGCCGTCTCCCGCTTGGCCGTCTCCCGCTTGGCCGTCTCCCGCTTGACTATTCCCTATTGCACTGGTCGCCAAAGCCTTGTTGACAGTGGTGAAGACCTGGGCCGGACCGGCTGCGTCGAGCAAGGTCACGCCCGGGTAGACGACGATCACAACCAGCCGGGTTTCTTGGCTCGGTGGCATTGCGGACTTGGCAGAATTTGACATAACTTTGTCATTTATGCCATCGGGTTGGGAATGTAAAGCTTGAACTCCACTAGGCGTGACGGAAAGGTCCAAATGGCAATGGGACAGGCAGCTGCGAGAGCTACAAACTGGCGTCCTTGGTTGATCGTCAGCCTCTGCTTTATCGGGCTGGCCCTGGCCTTTTCGGCGCGCGCAGCGATCGGCCTGGTAATGCCGTTGTGGGAACAGGAGCTCGACCTATCGCGAAGCTTCACCTCCGGCACGGCCGCCAGCGCCCTGCTGATGATGGCTGTCATCGCGCCCTTTGCCGGTCGGCTGGTGGACAAGCAAGGCGCGCGCTTGGTCATGCTGATGGGTTTGGGCACATTGGCTGCTGGCTGTTTTTGGCTTGCGGTCAGCGCTCATCCCTGGGCGATTTTCTTGGCGTTTGGCGGTATTGCTGGAATCGGCTTTGGCCTGGTGGCAACCCACGTCGTCTCAACTGCGGTGGAACAGGAATTCAAGACCAACCAGGGTCTTGCGACCGGCATCGCCACCTCGGGCTCGACCGGCGGCCAGTTCGTCTTGGTGCCGCTCATCGCCTTGGTGCTCGCCAGCTATAGTTGGCGCTGGGCCTTCGTGGCGCTGGGTCTTGGCAGCGTGCTGTTGATGATCGCCATCGGCCGCTGGTTTCCCAGAGCACACCAGCGCTCCGCCGTTCACCAGAGATCAATTGCCAACGGTCCCGGCCTGGTGCGGGACCTTGGTATGATCTTGCGGATACCCGCGTTCCAGATTCTGTTCTGGAGTTACTTGATCTGCGGTTACACCACCTCGGGAGTGATCGAAACCCACCTGATTCCCTATGCGGCCTTTTGCGGCTTCGGTCCTGTGCCCTCCGCCACCGCCTATGGCCTGCTCTCGGCGATCAACCTGGTCGGGATGATCCTGGCTGGTTGGCTGACCGACCGCATGAACCGACCGCTGCTGCTCGGCAGCATCTATGTATTGCGAGGCCTGTCGTTCATTTTGCTGGTCATGATCGGGGCGGATATTGAAATCTTGTTCCTCTTCGCCATTTTTTTCGGCTTGGTAGATTATTCCACCGTGCCGGTAACGGCCAGCCTGGTCGCTAGCCACGTCGGCATCCGGGTGATGGGCCTGGCCTTCGGCATGATTTCGGCCGGACACCAGATTGGCGGCGCATTGGGGGCTTACTTCGGTGGAGTGCTCTTCGACCTCTATGCGCGCTACGACTGGGTGTGGTGGTCGTCCCTGTGGTTGGCAGTGGTCGCAGGACTGATGGTGTTTTTCCTGCGGGACTCACCGCGAAGCGCCGCGGCCACCAGCTAGCAGGAAACCGGCTTGCCGATGGCCGGCATGTAGTCGTCGATACGGGCAAAGAGGTCGCCTTGGGAGTTGACCCTCAGCTTGCGATAAATGTTGGCCCGATGCATCGATGCGGTGCCGGGCCTGTCAGCCTGCGGTAGCTGCGAACTAAAGCGTCGGGCAGCAATCTGGGATCAATTCTGGTTCCAAATTGCCGCCCGGCACTCTAGATCCTAAAATGGTAGTCCCAATTTGATTGTTCTTGGATTGTCAACACGGCTTAATCCCGCCGCAAAGCTAGTCGGAATTATTCAGTAAAATCAAGGAGAAGCGGATCACTAGGATGGCGCAAAATCAGCTTGGGGCTGATTCAAAAGTGATAGTACGATGTCTAGCAAGCGACCGGCTCACAAGGGCTCACCATGTAGTCGATAAAGCGGGCAAAGAGGTCTCCTTGCGAGTTCACATTCAGTTTGCGGTAGATGTTTTGACGATGGACCGATGCGGTGCCGGGAGAGATGTCGAGTTCGCGCGCCAAGGACTTCGCGGAATGCCCCTTCAGGATCAGGCGCACCACCTCACATTCGCGCTCCGTCAGGTGTCGCGACCCGAAAGACTCAAAGCGCTTGTAAAGTGCTTCGTGGGAGGTTCGACCGGTTTCATCTGCCTCCCTCTGTGCCCATGCCTGCCAATGTCGCTTGGCTAAGGACTGGATCACCGGATTGACCAGTCGGCAACATTTGATTTCCGCTTCACTGAAGGGCGCGTTGCTTTCGCGACGCAAGAAATCAATCATGACCGCGCTATCGTTTGTCAAGCGAACCAGATAGCCGCCCGCGTCGTCAACTTCCAGATACTGAAAATAACGCCGATAGTATTCCTGTTCCTCGAAATCCGGAGGTACCAGTTTCAGCGCTGTGTAAAATCCACTGGGATGGTCGTCAAGAAAGGCATTGTAAAAGGTCGCAAGCAGATAGGCGCCACCCATATAGTACTTGTAAAACAAGGGCCTTACCTTGATATGCAAGCGATCGTAAAGCACGATCGGTTTGGCGTTTCGCCGAAACCCGAGTATGACATTGCTGTCATTGGGCAGCAGCACGTCGATGGCTTCCAACACTGCAACTGAAAAATCTTCGGTGCCGATCGCATCGGTCATTCTAGCCACCGCCGCCAGCCATTCTTCTGAGGCCAGAATGTCATGGGTCACGAGTTACAAACCTCATTGTTTGCGTCAGCCCCACCAGAGACAGCTTGCGCCAATCCACATTGCGGTCCCGAGACACATATGACACAAATTGGATCTCTCGACGAATGTCAACCGGGTCATCTTTTAGCCCGTAAAAACTTGAAATTATCTAAATAAATCAAATGATAACCAGCTACCAGGTTGACGAGAAGCCAGGCCGAAACCACACTTTGGTTGTCAAGTTTTCGGCCACCAGGCGACTGACTTACGGGGGCTCATCATATAGTCGAAAAAACGCGCAAAGAGGTCGCCCGGCGAGCTCGCATTCAGTTTACGGTAGATATTTTGTCGATGGATCGATGCGGTACCGGGAGAGATGCTGAGCCTGCGCGCTAAGGATTTTGCCGAGTGTCCTCGCAAGATCAGCCGTACGACTGCACATTCTCTTTCTGTTAAATTTTGAGCGCAATCGCGCTTGGGCTACGGCCGAAACCCCTGGCAGACCCAATGGTGGCTTACCAGGGTCCCATCAGATAGTCGACGAAATAGGCGAATAAATCGCCCTGTGTGCTAACCTCCAGCTTTCGATAGATATTTTGCCGGTGCACCTGCGCGGTGCCCGGCGTTATCCCCAACACCATCGCCAACGATTTGGTCGAATGGCCGCGCAACAGCAGTCGGACCACATCGCGTTCGCGTTCGGTCAACTCCCCTGCCCCGAACGCAGCCGCCCGTCGCGCCAGCTTTTCATGAATGGCGCTCCCTGAAACGCCCAGGCTCACAGCCGCGCGCCAGTGTTTCCGGACGAGCGCGGCAACAACAGGCTGGACCAGTTGAAGCCGTCGCAACTCGGGCTTGTCGAAAACGGCTCCAGTGTCTTTGCGAGCGAAGGCGAGCAGAATAGCCTTGGTTGCCGTTAACCAAACCAAATAGGCGCCGACGTCAACAAGGCCCAAATGCCGGAAGTATGCCTGATAGTACTCGCTGTCCTCAAACCCAGCGGGCACAAGCCCTCTCACGGTGTAAAATCCGTCAGGCTTTCGATCAACGAAGGTGACATAAAAAGGGCTTGCCCGATAGGCCCCCGTCATCCAATCACCATAGAAATTCGCCTTTATGCCTTGAGCAAGGCGATCACAAAAGACCTTCGGCGGAGTATCGTCTTCAAGGCCGACTATGACTGCACTGTCGGATATCACGAGCAATTGTAAGGCATCGAGCAGGGCATCCGGGAAGTCCGAGGTGCCGCACTTGTCGATCAGCCCAGCAACCGCTTCCTGCCAAACTTGAACCGCCGGCGCTTGGCGAACCATGGGCAATGACCTTAACAAAAAAGTGCTGGTTTTGCCGCAACACGGGATGGGGTCTCCTGCCGAGCGACATCAGCGATCCTACAAGTGCAAATCTATATCTTGGTCTAAGTCAAGACGACACTATCTCGGGTTGGACTATCTTGGAATTTTCTCTATGAATCATAGTTTAAGATCAATTTGGAGAGGGAGGTGCGACAAAATAGTCGGCTGAATTTGGGGAATTGCCTAGAAGACTTTTTCCCCCATTACGGGTAATTAGGTCGATTCTCACATAGGGAACTAGCGGGCCAAGAACAATCAGCTAGAATTGCATTCCAAAAAAAGTATGGCCCCTCGGAGGTTGTGAAGCTTGGGGGAGAGGAATTCCCGAGGGGCCAGGAGTGCGCTTTCGCGAAAGGCGGTACTCCGCGGGCGGGAGGGAGGATCGGGGGGAGATAAACCCGAGGAGCACCTGAGGTCGTTTCTGTGTCAATCTCTTCCTTCTATCCAGCCGCAATGAACAGGGCGTCCGGGTCGACTTTCAGCTCTACGGTCGAATGATCAGCTTCTCTGTGCGCGGATCGAGAGTCTGTTGGCTTCACTCTCGCCGCCGCTGGTCCTGTGAACCAGACACTGGCTGATGGGTCGGGGCCGTCTTGTGACTTAGTATCCATGGCGTTGGCCTTTCGTCGTCCGGCGGGATCGTCCTTGGTGATAGATAGCGACAACCTACCCCAGCAACAGCCAATGCGCTGTGAAGCACGTCACAAACGGTTTATCTTTAATTTGATCCGTGTCACAAATCCTTAGCAGCGGGACCTGAAGTCGTCGGATCGGAGGACGTCAGCTCAGTCGGTCGACCGTCTAAGTCAGACGCCACCGAAGAGGAAGAAGAACCCAAAATTGCCGGGCCATCGCTTGCCTCTGCCGAGAGAACGGCAGCCAAGCGATCAAGCCGGCGCGCCAATTCGTCGCGGGCACCTTCGATGGTCACGGTGGCGCAGACCTCGCCAGACCCGCGTTCCTTGAATCGCTCGGGTCGACGGGCCTTAAGCATGAGAATCAACAATCGGTCAGAATACTCCCGCAAATATCCGACGACCTCGTTGCCACGAAAGACCGGCTTCTCGACCCCTTCTAACGCGCGGCGTACCGCCTCGTCCTCCAGCGCGTCGCTTCCCTGATCCAAGGCCTCGTCCCAGGCGGCAGCGAAAGCTGAGTCCCGGCGCCGACAGGCGTACCAGCGGGTGCGGACGATGCCAGAGGCCTCGGCAGCCCGACTGACGCTGGCGGTTTCGGCCAGCGCCTCCAGGAAGGCCTGCCGATGCCGGTTGGTGATGCGCGCCACCTTGCCGGGGCTGCGGCGTGACAGGTCCTCTTTAGAAGGCAAATCTGGCTCCTCCGCATGGAATAGGCGGGCGCGTCTCTCCTGAGGCGTCCAGCGGTCAATCTATAGGTTCATCAGTAGGATCACAGTGGTTCGACAGCCCGCCGACCCTAAACATCGAAATCGACTAAAATATTGAGGAATTATGATCTTTTAACTTTACCTTAGGCAGCCCACGGTAGCGTTCCGGGTCTTGCTAAAAAACCGGCTACGAGGTGGGAGTCAGCTCGATTGGAAAGGTTTCTCACTGGTTCGGTCCGACCGGGCATTCTAGCTCCCATAATCCTGGTATCGCTGCTAGCGGCCGGACTTGCCGGAAAGCACCTGATCCAGTCGACCGAAGAGCTAGTTGTCGGCAGTCAAGCCGAGCAGGTGTCATTAGGCTGGGCGGAACACATTGCCGAAGACCTGCCAGATATCGAAGCACTGGTCACCGACGGCCCCGTCCCGGCAGAGGTGCATGAGGTACTGGACCACCTATTGCACGATAATGGTGTCTTTCTTTTCAAGATATTCGACCCGCAAGGCCACATACGGCTGATCGGCGAGGAATCGACGGGCCACGTGGGCAGGCCTATCGAACCTGCAGCGCCGAGTACGTCGGCTGCCCAGGTGGCTATCAGTGGCAAACCTCTCACCAAACTGGAACGCGGGCACGACCAGCCAGACCGCCCGGATACCTATGTAGAGAGCTATGTTCCTATATGGCAGAATGGTAAGGTAGCGGCTGTATTTGAAATCTATGTGGATCAAACTGCACAAGCAGCGAAAGTACGGGCCGATTTTACTGCATTTGCCATCAAGTTTTCCGCGATAATAATTCTAGTACTTTTTGTTCCGTTCTCCGGCCTAATTCTCATGTCGAAGAAGCTGCAGCAAAAGAACGACACATTGAAGGTAGAGCGCAACAAAGCATTAAGGGCCGAACGCGCCAAGTCCGAGTTTCTCGCCAACATGAGCCACGAAATTCGCACGCCCCTCAACGGTGTGCTTGGCATGGCCGGCTTGTTGCTTGACAGCAAACTCGACGAGACCCAACGACAATATTGCCAGACCATTCTTCAATCCGGCGACGCACTCCTCACAGTGCTCAATGACATCCTCGACTTCTCTAAGATTGAGGCTGGAAAGCTGGAGATAGAAGACTCGGTCTTTAGCCTGGCGGCCATGCTTGATAGCGTCGCCGAGTTGATGGCGCCTCAGGCCCACAGCAAAGGCTTGGAGCTGCCAGTTTATGTTTCGCCCCTGCTGCCAAAGGTCTTGCTGGGGGACGAAGGGCGAATTCGTCAAGTGCTGCTGAACATGATCAACAATGCGATCAAGTTTACCGAAGTAGGCGGCATCAGCATAACCGTAATGCAGGATAGTAACCAAAGCCAGGATAGTAACCAAAGCCAGGATAAGTCAGTACTATTGCGGTTCGAAGTTGCCGATAGCGGCGTCGGCGTTCCGACCGATATGCAAGATTCCATCTTCGAGAAGTTTTCGCAGGTCGATGGGTCGAGCACCCGAAAATTCGGTGGCACCGGCCTGGGCCTCAGCATCTGTAAGCGACTGGTCAATTTGATGGGAGGTGAGATCGGTACGCGGCCCAAGGACGGTGGCGGCAGCCTCTTTTGGTTTACAGTCAGACTGGAACGCTGTGACACCGATGAGGTTTGGTCCCAGGACCTACAAGAATTCTATCAGAATCGCCGCATCCTGGCAGTTGATGACAACCACGTAAATAGATTGATTTGTGAAAGGCAACTGCAAGCATTGGGAGCCGAGGTCACCTTAGCGGTCAATGCCGAAACAGCGCTAGCCAAGGCCGACGCAGCCCAACGGTCCGGCGGAGCCTTCGACTTGGCAATCATTGACCAAATGATGCCCGGCACCGACGGCCTCGATCTCGGCCACTTGATCCGCCAGCGGGACTGGGAAAAAACTCCGACCCTGGTGTTATCATCTTCATCCGGTCTTTACGATCGGCGAGAATCGGTCAAGGAGCATGGCTTCGATGCCGTTCTTCCGAAGCCGCTGCGCCCCGGTAGCCTGACCAGGTTGGCGCGCGACTTGCAGGATCGGGATGGTGCGGCGCGGTCAAGGCCAGAATTGGTTGTCGAGCGCGGCGACGACTCGGTAAGGAGCGGCATCCGCGTACTCGTGGCGGAAGACAATCACATCAATCAGAAGATCATGTCTGCCATTCTTAGGGGCCAAGGTTATGTGGTCGATCTGGTGGCAAATGGCGTTGAAGCGATGGATGCGGTCAAGAACTTTCACTACCATATTGTGCTCATGGACGTGCAGATGCCAGAGATGGACGGCCTGGAAGCCACCCGTCGCATTCGCCGACTCACCGGTAAGCTGGCCCAGGTTCCGATTGTTGGGGTCACCGCCCATGCCCTCAAAGGAGATCGGGAACGCTTTCTAGCGGCCGGTATGGACGACTATGTGTCAAAACCAGTCAGCAAGGACCTGCTGCTCGACACCATCAACAGGCTGGTTGACGCCGCCAGCCGCGTCGATGAATGCGAACCCTTGGACCTTCCCGAGCAAAACGAACAGCGCCAGGGTGCAGCCGCACAGACTGGTTAGGCGCCTCGACGGCCCGCCCCATTTCACCGCCCCAGTGCCTTCGTACCGCGCGACAGCCTCAATCACCAAGATGGTCGAAGGCACCCGACGCTTGCAAACTTGGATTTGGAATTCCTGTCGCCTAGAGCGTCGGGCGACAATTTGGCACCATTCTGACGGATCGGTTTGGCGACAAGGTCAAGCAAAGGCTCGATGGGCCGATCCTGCGCTCAGGTCGCTTCCTTTGGCGGCAAGCCGCCGATCATGTTGGACCGCACCGCCCAAAGTTTCTCGCCGTGACGACGCTTGCCCATGCCCTTCCACTCGAAGGGCTCCACCCAGGTGCGGATACCGTAGTACCCGCGAAGCTTCCAATATTGTTCGATGCGGGAGGCCAGATCCTCCGCATTGGGTCGGGTGAGCCAGTCGGTCATGATGCCTTTAACCCTCTCGTGCCGAAGAAATACGTTAGGGCTTCCATGCCCTCCAAGAAGGCCTCTTGCCGCCGCAGATCGCCCAGGCGACCGCGGCCACGCCTGAGGCGCCAGTGCCAGCCGGGAACACGATTATAGAGAATGACGCCAATCAGCTCGCGGCGGGTCGCCGCATCAGGGCGACCGCGCAGCAACCCGAGTGCCGCCTCGTAGCTCTCTTTGACGCGGCACCAATCTTCAGGACGAAAGGCCATGATCGATCCACCGGTGGTGCGGTCACTGCGGTCATAACGGGCAATGGAGGCGTGCGGCCGCTTGGCCTCGGCCATACAACGAAAGCTGATGGATAGTCGTTCGAAGGCGCAACCAGCAGCGTACTGGGCCTCGTCGACCACGCCGCTGAGAGCCAAGACGCCCAATGCATGCTCGGCCTTGGGATCGTGCTGATTTTCCCTACCGACCCGCTCGGCGCGGTGCCTTAGCAGATAGGGCGACCCCGAATCCTTGCGTTCTGGCGTGGGATTCCCGCCTTCGGCCAACAAGCGGTTGCGGCGCGGACGCCCTGCCCGACGCCGACGCCTAGCGGCCATGGCTTTGCCTCCCAAAGGAATGGCCGCCGGCTTGGACGGTTCTTAGCGATGTGGGGGCGAGCCGATGAGGACCGGAACAGGTTGCCGCTAGAAACCGGCCAAGAAAAACAGCCCTTTGAAAACAAAAAGCTGTCAGATTTTTGATAAACCTCTGCGATGGTGAATTTTTGCTACACCAGACCCTAGAATTTGTCAAGTCCCATTCTCCTTCTTCCTTGTGGCAGAGATTCACAGTGGCGCGTCAAACATTCCTGGCTGCTTGCTTTCTCAACCATCCCGGCGGCCAGGGATTGTCGTCCGCGACCAAGCGCGGCACGGCACCACCGCGCGCCCAGGCCTCGGATTCAGCCACGCTTGGTGGGCGCAGGCGACCACCGGCATCGCCGTCTTCCGGGCTCTCAGACAAGCGTCGCTGCAGGATCTTCGTGATGTAGGCTTCAGGCGCGCTTGCATGGTTCCGTTCCGCGGCCAACACGGCCGCCAAGACAGCCGCTTCGCCAGCTTCCCGCCCCAGTCGGGCTACCGCTAGGCTGCGCCACTTGCCAAGAAGAGACCGTGGCTGAGACACGCCAGCCCCCTTCAAGTAATTCAAGCAACTCCCTGGCGAATCCGACCATAAACTTTGCGCTAGACTTGGCGTTCTGTCGCCAGGCCCTTTAGGGACTGACATGGGGGTTTGGGTATGGGCTTGGGTGTGGTGGCATGGGATCGCCGCCTTTGCTGGTTTACTCCCGCATGCAGCAAGGCTTACCCCTGTGGCTATCCCAGCGGGGTCATCTGACTCTTTATTCGACAACGCCCTAGCACGCGCACCCTTGCGCCCATTCTGGCGTGCAATTTGGGCACGCTCGGTTACGTACCGAAATTCTTTTTCCAAACGTTTTTGGCGCAGTTCGCCGGCCTCAATTCGATAGAGGACCTCGTCGCAAATCACCGGCTTTATCTTTCGCCAACGAGCTACGCTCACGCCCAGCATGCGCGCCAAGCGCCGGTCGTCGTCCGGCGGGTGCTTGGGCAGAAGTCGCCAATGAATGATAAGCAGTTTGAGATAGGCACCATGTTCTTCCATCGATAGGTGCATCGTGTCGCCGAGATAGGCGTCAGTGAAGAGCGGCATGGAAGGCGCTTTACTCACGGCCGGGACCTCCCTCCGCCGGCGAGTACTCCTTTGGACCGGAGGCAAGCGAATCAAGCCTGATTCGTTTGCAGGATTCGCGCATTTCAGGGGCATTAAAAAATACAAATACTACCGAGAAAGAGAGTTTACGGCTCAATGACGGGAATCCAATTGAGAGCGACCACGATTGCCCAATGACTAGACACAGAAAGAAAGCCTTATTCCCTAGTAATATAGGCATGTCTCGACGGCTGTGGCATTACGATGATGGGTTGCGACGAAGAGAAAGCAACGATACGAACTGTATTGCTTCTTGTCAATACATAACGTATGGTTAATTCCCTTGCCGAGAGCGTGGAAGGGGACTAGTATGTTTGTTGATGAGTGTACAAAGTCGATTGCGGTTCGCACGGGAACATGCCGGATTTGCTACGGCGGCGGATTTTGCACGCCGAATCGATGTCGAAGTCGGCACATACCGCCACCACGAAAATGGAACACGCGGCATCCGCAGCGAGGTGCTGCAAATGTATGCCGAAGTGTTGCGTGTCGATCCGACCTGGCTGATGACAGGGCGCGGCAAGCCGCGCCCCAACCTCGAGCTTTCACCGACGATGCACCTGGTCGCCTGGGCACCCGCCATCAATTGGGTCCAGGCGGGACAGCTCAATGCTTCGGCTGTCGATCAGGTAGGGGCTAGCGAGATGGTGCCACAGCTCAGCCAGAGGAAGTCGGTTGTGGCCCTAGAGGTACGTGGCACAAGCATGAATCGAATAGCCCCGCCAGGTTCTTTTATTATTGTGGATTTCGAGGACCGGGAGCTCAAGGACGGTCGGTTATTCGTGGTGCGCCATGGCGACGAGACAACCTTTAAACGCTACCGCTCAAGCAAAGGCCCAGCCCGTTTGGAGCCGGAAAGCTATGAGGCGCACGACACCATCTTTCCGACGAGCGACTTCGAGGTGGTCGGTCGCGTCATCTACGTTGTCCGCCCGGCTTGAGCCAGCACCCAACGGACTACCATTTCGCTGCGTTACATAACCGCATAAAATTTATTGCCCTTGGTGGTGGCTTTTTTTCATGGGCACACTCGACACGCGGCCTTCGCGGTAAAGCGTACAAATGACTAACGCTAATCGAGAAGCCGAGAGACTATACCGACTAAGACTTCTTTTTGCAGCGCAATGTTTCTATTGATAATAGACTATATTACAACAATATATGTTTTCCGCGTTGCAATATTTGATCCGTCACCAGTTTGGGGTCAACCGCAAAGAAAATGGCAGAAACCCTAGAATCATCGGACCGAGGTATCTGACCGTTGCCGATCATCAGACTTGGCCAAGGTCACCAAACCGTCATGCTGAACTCACCTAGCCGGTAGTGCCTGGCTAACCATGGCAAGTTCCCGTCTATCGCAATGTCGCGACCGCCAGCAATTGGCGGCAGCCACGCCGGAGGTGTCGGAAATGGTGCTGCAGAAGCTGTGGATGACAGACCAAGATCGTCTTGAAGCGCATTTTCTTCGGCTTGATTCGAGTGACCGACGGATGCGGTTTTGTGCTGCTACGAGCGATCAGTCTATCCGCCGTTACTGCCGAAGTATCGACTGGGCCACGACCACCGTTCTTGGATGTCTTGTCGGCAAGGAGGTGCGTGGCGTCGCCGAGTTGGTGATGACGCTACCCTACTTCTCGGCGCCCGCTGAAGTGGCGCTTTCCGTCGAAAAGTGCTTCCGGAATAGAGGAATAGGCACAGAGTTGTTAGCGAAGATGCTGTCGATTGCCGGCAACCGCTATATCCGTTCGGTACGCATGCTATGCTTACTCGAAAACCACAAGATGCAACATATTGCCCGCAAGTTCGAGGCCGACCTCACCATCCACCAAGGAGACGTAGAGGGTAAGATCTGGCCGTCCTGGCCAACTTTACTTTCCTTTGTTGCGGAAGCCGCAGCCGACCAACGCGCCCTGCTTTCGGCTCGCTTTCCGCTCGCACCGTTGTCATTTGCTCAATGGCAATTGCCGGGCGGGCCATAAGGCCTTAGTGCGCCCTACCCTTTGCTGCCCGTCGAACTGGCGGTCGATGTCATGCCTTCAAGGGATTCGATGTCGCTGATGAGTGCATCAAAGACGTCGCCGACTTGCGGATCAGCCGACTCTGATACTTCGAGCAACTGAGGCCCGGGCACATTCTCTGCCCGACCAGTTCCCCTTACTGCCGTGGCATCGGAGGCCTGTGAACGATCATTTTTCGCCGCGGCCACAACGTTTTTTGACCAGAATGCCAGCCTTTCATAGAGCACGTTGCGGTCGATCGGTTTTGAAATGTAGTCATTCATACCGGCTTGCAGGCATTTAATGCGATCGTCCTTCATGGCATTGGCGGTCATGGCGACAATTATCACGCTTCGATGTGGTACCATGCCTTTGCGGATTGCCTTGGTCGCCTCTATGCCATCCATTTCCGGCATTTGCATGTCCATCAGCACCAAATCATATGTTCTGCGATGCATGGCCGCCAGTACCTCGGCGCCATTTGCGACGATATCGGCGCCGTACCCGCGCTGCTGCAGCAAGGCTAGAACCAGCTTCTGATTGATCGCATTGTCTTCGGCAACCAGAATGCGAAGATCCCCGGGATGACCTGGTGCATCGGCTTCCAAGTCTTCACTCTCCTGGGCCTGCGGTGCCGGCTTGGGCCGCAAAAGAACCGTGAACCAAAATGTGCTGCCCTTTTTTGGCACGCTTTGAAGGCCCATCTCGCCACCCATTAACTCGACCAACTGCTTGGAGATAGCCAAACCTAGGCCAGTGCCGCCATAGCGCCGAGTTGTGCTACTATCGGCTTGTGTAAAGCGCTCAAAAAGCTTGGCCTGTACGTCTTCTGGAATGCCAATCCCCTCATCTTCCACGGTGAACCTAACTTCTACACCCTCCTTGCCTGCCGTTCGCTGGCTAACAGAAATCCGCACCTTACCCGCATCGGTGAATTTGATCGCATTGCCGACCAAGTTCAGCAACACCTGGCGCAGACGGTTGCTATCACCAAACACCCAAGGGACAAGATCGTCAGCCATCTCTGATTGAAGATCTAAACCCTTTTCTTCGGCCTTGCTGGATAGGGTGGCGACAACACCTTTCACTGTCTCTTGAAGCGAAAAGATCGTGTACTCTAACTCGACCTTGTGCGCCTCCAGCTTTGAAAGGTCGAGGATGTCGTTAACGATGCTCAGGAGGCTGCCAGCGGATTGGTTGGCAACCTCCGCAAGGTCGCGCTGTTCGGCGTTCAGAGGACTATCCTGGAGCAGACCGATCATACCCAGCACGCCGTTCATCGGGGTGCGAATTTCATGACTCATGGTGGCGAGGAATTCGGACTTAGCAATGTTGGCCTGTTCAGCCTTGTCACGAGCAAGGACCAACTCGTTGGTCGACTGGTGCAAGGCCTTACGCATCTCATCGAAGGCGCCGGCCAAGTCCCCAAGTTCATCCTTGCTGTCGATTTCGACCCGCGTCTTCAAGTTGCCCAAGGCGATCCGTCGGCTCGCCTGTTGCAAAGCGCCAATCGGGTTGAGCACGAGTGCATTGAAAGTCACCATAAGCAAAATAATCGAGACCACGATCGCCGAAAATGTTATCGCAGCAACCAAAAGGCTTAGATAATCGCCAACAGCCATCAGCTCGCTCTCTTGCTGGGTTACGACAATGTATAGACCGTCGTAAACCTGTAGACCGGCGAAAATCGCAGTTTCCCCATCAATGTTGGTGGTAAGCGTACGCATCGCTCCGTCTACAGACTTGAGCTCGCGAAAATCGGCTTCGGGAATCGGGTATTCTTGCGGTGCAAATAGGGCGGATCCCCTCTCATCCAAAATATGGATTCTACCGGAAGTGCCCAAACCTGCGGTCCTCTCCTGTTCGACCAAGAAAGATAAGTCCGAAGTGACCGCGAGATAACCTTTGACCTCCGGCTCTACCAAAGAAGGATTGATCGCAGAGGGGTCTTTGATGGCGACCGCCTTTGCAACCAACAAAGCCGGCTCACTGTTGTCTGGATTGCGGGTAAACGCCAAATAGGTTGAAGGATAACTGGCACGGGCCTCTTGAAAAAAGCTGCTATCGCCTTCCTCATCCGTCAGATTCGATATGGACTTGGTGGTGACGCGCACATCCTCGTAGCCGTCGGGCAACAAAAGACGAATTTCATAATAGCTGGGATAGGCGGACTGATAGGATGAGAAGAGACTAATTATGCTTGGTTGCAACAGCTCGAAGCGATCGTCCTCGTCCTCGACCTGCAAGTAACGTTGGATCAAGCCGGCTTTGGTGAAGAGGTCAACATTGGCGGAGATGGTGTCGACATAAGCCTCGACCTGCAACTCCAGCTGCTGCAGTAAGGTGGTCATTTGGTCGATCGCCTTTTGCCGGGCGATGTCGCGAACATGCAGATTGGCGAACCAGCCAAGGCAAAGGATCGGCACGACGATCGAAGGCAGCAGAAGCAGAAGCAGTTTGGCTCTTAGCTTCATGATCTACCGAAACCCGTTTCCTTGTCTTTTTCTCGTTGGCTGGGACCGAGCCCCGGCATAGATGCAGACTCTTTCCGAACGACACTCGACCCAAACAGAACTTGCCCCCTCGAGGTCTGCATCGTTTCGTTCTCCGATTAGGCTTGCAACCACTGCAATATCAAACCGTCGGACGATCAAACACAGTTAGATGGTCAAGGCAGTCCCACCTCCCCCGCCGGCTGGAATCGGTTAACTACATACAATTTCACAAAAATCCTAATGGTCGGTTTATAGTTGTTTCGAAGGGCTTTAGATGATTTTTTACTATCTTTGCGCGTTCTTCTTTACATAAATCTCTCTAAGGCAATTCACTGGCGGCAGGTAAACCCTCGCGCCAATTGGCCGTCTTGCGGTTGCCGAGGCCGTCAGCACGATCGGCGAAAACGCTCTCGCCGCGCCAACCCACCACGTGGCTCGCGGTAGAAACGAGCAAGACAAAGAGGCCCAGCATCGCTGCCGGGCCTCTTGTCTATCGCAACTATTGGGGGGAGAGGAGCCTAGGCTACCCACCAACGCTCTATGATGTGGCGTCCGTCAAAGCCGCGATCACTAGCCAACTCGCCATGCGCTACCCGGTCGCTGCGGGCCAGGATATCGTTGGCGAAGAAGGGCACGATGATACCACCATCGTCACGCAGGATACGTTGCAGCTCGCTGAACATTCCCCCTCGTTTACCCTCGTCCAGTTCCGCCTTGGCTTGATTGAGCAATGCCATGAAATCCGGGTTGTCATAGTTCGTCTCGTTCCAGGCCGCACCGGGTGTGTAACCCGTGGCGAACATCTCGGTCTCGGTTGTATAGCCGCCCCAATAACTAGCACTAAAGGGCTTCTTGCCGTTAACGTTCGACCAATAGCCGTCATTGGGCTCGCGAACCACCTCGATGTTGATCCCAGCCGCCTTGGCGTGCTCCCGGTACAGCACAGCGGTGTCCACTGCGCCGGTAAAAGCAGCGTCAGCAGCGCTGAGCTTCACGTCGAGGGAGTCGAGGCCCGCCTGCTTCAAGTGGAACTTCGCCTTATCCGGGTCATAGGCGATCTGCTCCAGGTTCGGATCGAAATAGCGGTAGGACGTACCGATCGGGTTGTCGTTGCCGATCTTTCCATGACCGCGCAGGATCTTTTGCAGGAGTTCTTCGCGGTTCATCGCGTACTTCAGAGCCAGACGCACGTCTTTGTTGTCGTATGGCGCAATGCCAACGCGCATGGCCAAGACATAGTGCCGGGGTCCGGTGGTTTCCTCCACATGTACCCCCGATTTCTTGCTTAACCGCTCGACGGTCTTGAGATCCACTTGGTCGATCACATCAACCTCGCCAGTCAAGAAAGCATTGGTGCGGGCGCTGGCGTCGTGAATCGTTAGGAAATTGACCTCATCCACATGGGCCCGGTCATCGCGCCAATAGTTCGGGTTCCGGGTCAGATGGGCACTGACCCCCGGCTCATACTTTGTCAGCTTATAGCCGCCGGTCCCGTTTCCGGATTGCCAGTCGATGGTGCCATCTTCCTTGGCCGGGCAGATCAGGAATCCAGCGGATGCCAGCATGTAAGGAAAATCCGCGTTGCCGGCTGAAAGCTTGCAAACAATCTTGTTCGGACCGTCGGCGACAACGTCTTCAATTTCGGCAGCGATGGGTTTAATGAAGGACTTGGTATCCTCGGTTCGATGGTGGTTGATCGATGCAATCACATCATCAGTGGTTAACGACTTGCCATCGTGGAACTCGACCCCCTGGCGCAGCGTAAAGTACCATTGCTTAGCATCATCCGAGGCTTCCCAGCTCTCGGCCAAACAGGGGTCCAACTTGCCACCGGCGGCAACCTGGGTCAGGGTGTTGCGATAGGCATAACCCATCGCCCATTGATAGCCGTTGAGAAGAGTGGCCGGATCAATGGTGTCAGAGGTATCACCGTGGCCCATGGCCAAACTAAAGGTGCCACCTTTCTTCGGCGCGGCCGCCTTTACTGCATGGCTGGCGAGGCTTGAAGCGAGGGCGGTTGTGATGCCCAAAGCGGTTGCCCGTCCGACAAACGCCCGGCGCGAGATCTTGCCGTCGGTCAAGCATCTTTGCAGCCACGACAGCTCTTGCCGCCGATCCCTAATCTCTTTATCGTCCTTCGTCAATTTGGCCTCCTCTGTCTGTTGGTTTCTGGCAAGTTAAGTATTTCGGCTGCTGCCGAGAGGTTTCATGACCGCTGCCCCGGCGATCATGCAGCTAGGCATTCAGGATACCAGGAGTTCGTTTTTCCCTTCGCGGTCTTTGCAAAAAAAGTCCTTCAGTGAATCTCGGCTGGCGTCGAGATAAGTCCTCAATGCACCTTCCAATTGTTGAACGTCTTTGGCCTTTAGCGCTTCGAGAACCTGTCGAGCATGATGCACGAAAAATTCGCCGGCCGTCTCATCCTCCGCATTGACAATCGTCGCGATCTGCCGCGTCTCCCATATCAGGCTCTCGTAAACCTCAACAAATCTCGGGTTTCCTGTAAGCTCCAAAAGAAATCGATGGAACGCAAAATTGGCCTCTGTAGAGGCAATCGGATCCTGCTTTTTGGCGGCGGCCGTCTCGATCGCCTCGAATAGTCGTCCTAGCGTTTTCACATCGTCATCACTCGCCCGGCTCAGCACTTTCTCTGCTGTATGCAGCTGAATGCAGGATCTGAGCTCGAAAATAGCGTCGATATCGTCCAGTGAGAAGGCGCGAACGAAGAAGCCACGGCGCGGCTCCGAACGCAGGAAGCCACGTTGTTCCAGTAACCGGGCGGCCTCGCGGATAGGGCCCCGGCTGACCCCCAGCCGGCGCGCCAGCTCCACTTCTACCAGTCGCTCACCCGGTTTCAGCTCTCCCTTAACGATGGCACTGAGCAGGCGGTCACGGATCTGTTCCACCAAATTGGTCTGCCATAGCACACCCAGGCTGGAACCCTGTTGCTCAACACCCGCCGTCTTCATGAGCGTTCTCCCGTTCCGATTGAACAGGTTCGAAGCCGACTTTTGTCGACTGTTTGTGATTAACAGATGACTGACAACTGTCGATAATTTCTACCGAAACTAAAGCGCTAAACAGCCAACGTCAAGAACGGCGATAAAATTGGGATTGAATTCGGTTCGCGGCGAAAAGGCGCTTTACCGAGTGCTAACGCAAGCCGGATATCGTAGGATCCGTTTCGATAGCCGTCGCTACCGTCAGAGCCGATGACCCACCCTGCCCCCTTTCCAGCTGACGAAGATCAACGCCTCAAGGCTCTGGAAAGATACAAGATCCTAGATACAGAGCCCGAAGAGGCCTTTGACAGACTGACGGGTCTGGCAAAAGAAATCTTTCAGGCGAAAATTGCCTTGGTATCGCTAGTCGATCGCGATCGTCAGTGGTTTAAGGCCAAGCAAGGATTGGACGCGCGGGAAACGCCACGTGACGTCGCCTTCTGCGCCCATGCCATCCTCAGGGACCAGGTGCTTGTTGTCCCCGACGCCACCTTGGACGAGCGCTTCAAGGCAAATCCCTTGGTTACCGGGCCGCCGCATATCCGCAGTTATGCGGGTGCACCACTCATCACCAAAGAGGGTCTAAGGCTCGGCACGCTTTGCGTGATCCACGACCAGGTGACGCACCTCAGCGCTCAACAGATCAGCCAATTGGAGCGATTGGCAACGATGGTGGTCGATGAGCTCGAACTTCGCTATACATTGGGCGAAGTCGCAGCCGTCCAAGAAGAGCTCGAGTATCAAACTGCCGGGTTGCGTATAGCGAACGCCGCGTTGGATGATCAGGCCAATCAATTGGCAGCCTTGGTCGAGGATCGCGAGGCGCTCTACCAGAGCGTCGAAGGCAGTCGCCGCTTCATCGAAAAGTTCGTGGAAACCGTGCCAATCCCGATCTATTCGCGCGACCAAGAACACCGGGTCACCCATGCCAATCCGGCCTATGCGGCTTTCTTAGGCCTCGACGTTAAGGACGTCATCGGCAAGCACATAGACGAGCTTTACGATCATAAAGTGGCATCCGAGATCCGCGATTATGATGATGAACTTTTAGCCAGCCCCAGCGGCCAACATTGCTACGAACGCCGGGTCTATCGCGGAGGGCAAGATAGCTACTGTGACATCGTGGTCTACAAGGCGTTGATACGTGCCAGCGACGGCACGGCCGAAGGCGTCGTTAGCGCCATCATCGACGTAACCGAACAAAACGCTTTGCGGGAAAAACTAGAACGTCTCGCCAGCACCGATCCGTTGACTGGCGCGGTGAACCGCCGCGCCTTTTTGGATCGAGCCGAAGGCGAGCTGCGGCGGCACCGCCGTTATGACCGTCCCCTTTCTCTGATCATGATTGACATCGACTACTTTAAGCGGATCAACGATACCTTTGGGCATGAGGCAGGTGATTTGCTGCTATGCCTCCTGTGCAAGGTATGCGAAAATAACCTGCGCACCACAGTCGATGTCTTGGCAAGGCTCGGCGGTGAGGAGTTTGCTGTCTTGGCGCCAGAAACCGGCGCCAAAGGCGCTGCCATACTGGCCGAACGCCTGCGTCAGGAAATTGCCCGGCAGAAGCTTGATTACCAGGGCCAGGAAATCACCTTTACCGCCAGTTTCGGGGTTGTTTCCCTAGCAGGCAAGGCCACCAGCATGACCATCGCCGATGCGCTGAGGCAGGCCGATAACTGTCTTTACGCCTCCAAAAATTCAGGCCGAAACCGCGTAACCGCCTTCGACGAGCCGACGGAAGAAGGCGCGGCTCTGGGCGGATAAACTACGCGCTTGCCGCTGGCATGGCCGTGCTTAGCCCAACTTACGCTATTCGGCGATGATTTCAGGAAAATCGAGCTGGGTTTATTGGCTAGAACACTGAAATTGTTGGCATGATGTTGCCGAAATCGGCGAAATTGGCTTGTAGTGCCGACCTACCCCATTGACCGGCTCGAATCCTGGCCGGCAGTTTCTTGGACATGTTCCTTCGCTGCAAGACGCGCCGCAAGGACGGCAAGGCGCACCGCTCCTGGAGCCTGGTGGAGAACCGGCGGGTGCGCGGCGGCCGGGTGGTCCAGCGCCAGGTGCTTTATCTCGGCGAGATCAATGACAGCCAGCAGGCCGCTTGGCGGCGCAGCATCGAAGTGTTTGATGCGCGCTCTGGGCAGGGCCCCGGTGTCCCAAGGGGGCGGGCTCGGCAGATGGCCCTGTTCCCGGAGGGTGGGGCACCGGTGCCGGGCGACGATGAGGTGGTGCAAGTACGCCTCGGCGATCTGCAACTGCGCCGGCCCCGGCAATGGGGCGGTTGCTGGCTGGCCTGCCAGCTGTGGGACCAGCTGGAGCTCGACGCTTTTTGGTCACCGCGCCTGCCGGTGAGCCGCAAAGGGACGCGCTGGCTGAATGTCTTGAAGACCCTGGTGGCCTACCGCCTGCTCGACCCCGGCAGCGAATGGCGTTTGCATCGCCAGTGGTTCGATCAGAGCGCCATGGGTGATCTCCTGGGTGAGGACCTGAGTGTGGTACAGATCGACACGCTGTACCGCTGCTTGGACAAGCTGCTGGCCCACAAGGCGGCCTTTTTCAAGGCTCTGAAGGCGCGTTGGCATAGTCTCTTTGGCATCACCTTCGATCTGCTGCTCTACGACCTGACCAGCACCTATTTCGAGAGCCCGCCGCCGGCTACCAGAGGCGAGGAAAGCAAGCGTAAATTCGGTTACAGCCGCGACAGGCGGGGTGACTGTGTGCAGGTGGTGATCGCGCTGATCGTCACGCCGGAGGGCTTTCCCTTGGCCTACGAGGTGATGCCAGGCAACACCGCCGACAATACCACCCTGGAGGCTTTCCTGGCCAAGGTCGAGGCGCTCTACGGCAAGGCCAAGCGGACCTGGGTGATGGACCGCGGCATTCCGAGCGAGGCCAGCCTGGCGCGGATGCGCGCCGCCAAGGCGCCGATCCACTATCTGGTCGGCACCCCCAAGGGTCGTTTGAGCCAACTGGAAAAGGCCTTTCTCGACCGGCCTTGGGAGGCGGTGCGCCAATCCGTGCAGGTCAAGCTCTTGGCGCAAGAGGGCGAAGTCTATGTCCTGGCCCAGAGCGCCGATCGGGTCAACAAGGAACGCGCCATGCGGCGCCGGCGCCTGAAAAAGCTATGGCGGCGCCTGGGCGACCTGCGCCAGCAAAAGCTCAGCCGCGACCAGCTCTTGCTCAAGCTCGGCGCTGCCAAGAAAGAGGCCGGTCGGGCTTGGGGCCTGGTCGAGATCAGTCTGCCCAAGGTCGATGAAGCCGTCAGCCCCGAGAGCTTCACCTACCGCCTGCGCAAGGACAAGCTACGCCAGGCCCGGCGCCGCGAGGGCCGCTATCTGCTGCGAACCAACCTGCCGCACGACGACCCGGCCCATCTCTGGCGCCTCTATATCCAGCTCACCGAGGTTGAGCAGGCTTTCAAGGACTTGAAGGGTGACCTTGCGATCCGGCCGATCCATCACCAGCTCGACCGCCGCATCGAGGCGCATATCTTTGTCGCCTTCATGGCCTATTGCCTGCAGGTCACCCTCAAACAACGCCTGCGCGCCCTGGCGCCTGGCCTCACCCCCAGGGCCGTGCTGGAAAAATTCAAAGCCATGCAGATGGTCGATGTCCAGCTGCCGACCACCGACGGGCGCCACATCGTGCTGCCGCGCACCACCCAGCCGAACAAGGATCAGCAGATCCTGCTTCAGCGCCTCAAGCTGACCCTACCGCCGCAGCCGCCGCCCCGGATCACCGCCCAGGCCCCTCAATCACGCTGACCCAGCGACCCGCCTGTAGTGCCGACCTTTGGACCCTGATTCCAGAAATTCCAACGCCTTGGCCCTCGCAAATAGGCCGAATAGCGTAAGTTGGGTTAGCACTGGGACACATCTGTTCGGTGCCTGCCCAGGATGCGGCCGACCCTATCGTGTTGCTCTATTCCTGGTTGGCCTAGGGCAACAATCCCACCGGCATCGGTTTCGAACAGCCGCTCAATCCGCGCGACGGAGAGCCCTCTCCAGCAGAGCGGCGATCGCCGTTTGACCGCGCGCCTTGGCGTGCTCCAGCGCAGTGGCGCCTTGCTGGTCGCCGATCGCCGGGTCCGCGCCAGCATCGAGCAACAACGCGACGATTGCCTGGTAGCTTGGGCCACCGTCGCCCAGAATTACCGCTTCCAGCAAGGCGGTCCAGCCAAGCTTGTTGACATGATCGACATCGACCGCGGTGGTCAGCAGGTAGCGAACCACTTCCACGTGACCATGGTGGGCAGCCGGAATCAGCGCCGTACCACCATAGCGATTGATACTGGCGAGATCGGCGCCCGCCGCCACGGTCATTTTCAGGATTTCCAGCCGGCCCTCGGCGCCGGCGTAGAGATAGGGGCTGTCTTCCAGGGCATCCTTGGCGTTGACGTCGGCGCCGGCCTGGATCAGCCGCCGGGCTGCCTCGATGGCGTTGGCGTGGGTGGCGAGCAAGAGAGCACTGCGCCCCTGCCCGTCCCGGCTGTCGACCGGCACGCCCTGGGCAAGGCCGTAGTCAAGGGCTTGGACATCGTTGGCCTGGGCGGCAGCGAGAAAGGTCTGGATCATCGCTTGATCGATGCGGCCGGCCTCGACACCCCCGGTTTGCCCCAGAGCCAACGCCGGCCACACCACCGCACCGACCAGCGCCAACAAAAAGGCCCCGTGGCGAAAGCAGAGCATCGCGCTAGCGACACAGCCGGGGCGCACCGGCGTCGCGCATGGCACGGCCGTGGATCATACGATCGATGCCCGCCCAATAGGCCGCCGCCTCGCACATGGGACAGGGGCGCGACGAGGCATAAAGCCGCATACCGGAAAGCTCGCGTCGCCCAAGGCGCCGGGCGGCATCCCTTATGGCGGCCATCTCCGCATGGGCGGTCGGGTCTTGATCCAGGATCACCCTGCTCCAGGACTGACCAACGATGACCCCGTCTTGCACGACCACCGCACCATAGGCCTGGTCGCCACGCGCCACGGCCACTGTCCGCATCTCGAAGGCCCGGTCTATAAAGGCTTGTTCGCTGGCCGTCACCGGCTGCACGATGGGCTCCTTCGGCAATTCATGACCTTCAACCGGTGCCGAGGCCGCCTGGGCACCGAGGAGGGTGACAACAGCCGCCGCTCCAGTCAGCAGTCGACGACGCGACGGCGTTGACGCCCTATAGCTGAATAAACCGGAACAAGGCTTGACTGCAGCCATCTGACATCTCCCAACTCTTGTGGGGATAGATTACAGAAGAAGCTGGGCCATTACAGCTCACCTCAACCCTGTGCCCAAGACCTTGGCCCGAGGGGAAGCTATCTCTCGGCAACGACACCGCAAGCGATGCGGGCGCCGCCGCCCTTCGCTTTGCTTGAATCAGCCGGTTCCTCCTCGTGGGCATGGATCATGATCGATCGACCGATCAACTGACCCAATTCAAGGGTCTTGACCTCAACCACCTGGGCCGCCCTGCCCTCCCCATCCACCAACAATTGCGGCAGATCACCGGCCGGCTTGTGGCCATGACCGGCGCCATGGCTGTCACCCGTTGGATCGAAGTGACCGCCTGCAGCGAGACCGGCCACCTGCGCCCCGTCCTTCACGCCGGCCCCGCAATCCGGGTTCTCGTGCACATGAAAGGCATGCGGTCCCGGTTCCAGTCCATCTATGGCCGGGACCAGATGGACACCATGCGGCATCGGATTGGCGGTGATCGTACCGATGGCCTCGCCAATGCCGTCGGGCGAAATGCGGTGGATGGTCACAACGATCGGCTCGGCTGGCATATCATGGCCAGGGGACATGCTTGCAGGGGCGCCGCCGGGCGGCAGGATCTCGACCGACACGGTCATGTTGCCCGCCCGTTCAAAATGCAACGTAAGATCGATGCTGTCGCCAGCCTCGTGCTCCTTCGGCACACCGAACAGCATTACGTGCGGCCCGCCCGACCGCAACGCGGCCATGCCCTTGGCCGGCAGCTCGATAGCCTCGACTGGCCGCATGCGCATCACCCCTTCATCCATTTTGGTTTCGTGCAGCTCGACCTTGCGGGCAACCTCCGTGGAAATCGCGATCAGCCGATCCGCGGTCGAAGCATGGTTATGGATCACCATGAAGGCGCCGCCGGAGCCCGTCGGCGTGAGCCGGGCATAGGCCCCGGTCACGGTGATCTCGTCGGCTCGCGCCAAGGACAGGACTGAAACAGTGAAAATGAATAATCCAACGGCTAGAAACCAGCGCCGAAACATAGGAAGGCTCCAAACAAGGCTAGGTTGGGCCGACAGGGATAGCCAATCACCCGTTGCGGCCGCTTCTCACATTCCCTACTCCATATAGGCTAGGGCAAGTGGGCGCCAAGCGCACTAACACATCTTAGGAACTAACCTCGCGACAAGAGCAAATGACCTTCAAAGCAGCTTGGCAGCGCGGCTCGCTAGACCGGCAAGGTTAGTCACGCCAGAAGGGCTTTTCGGTTTCGCGACGGATCATCGCTTGGTCCAGGCCCAAGTCCGCGCGCCGGTGCCGGGGCATCTCCGCCAAGGCCGTGCGGGTGTTGATCCGACCCTGCCAAGTCAATAGTACCCTCGCTGGCCAAAGCAAAAACACCAGGAGAAAAGCGAGCGGATGGCGGAACTTGATGGGCCCGTGGTACGGAATCCGGTGACTGGTTGTGGCGCGCGGATTGTGCAGGGTGTTCGCAAACATCGTCTGATCTCCTCTCATGGGAACCTTCGCGCCGCGGCGACAGCCCTCAAACTAGCTGATTTAATGCCGGCAATGGTTCGCCAACGAACGAACCGTAGGGTCGGGACGGCTGCGGCGCTAGCGCCGATCAATTCGTCTTGGAGGGCGCACCGCCAATGGCCGCTAGGCTCTCGGACTAGGGATGTAAGAAGGAGAGCAGGGGCATCACCGGCCGCGTCATTTCAATTGTTTGCAATCAGAGAATGACGTCTTCGAGTGCCTTGGGATGATGGGTGATCTGTTCGTAACCATCGGCCGTGACAATGAAGCTATCCCCCACCTGCGCCCGGAAAGTCTTGGCAAGGCTCACCGAACCGTCCACCGCGAAGACCATGCCAGGCTGCAGCACGGTCTTGTCGCCAAACACCAACTGGGGACGTTCCAGAAAGCTAAAGCCGGTAGCCCGGCCACAGCGGAAGGGATAGTCGAAACCGGCCTCCTCGATGACCGCGGCGTAGGCGGCGTGGACCGCTTCGGCCGTGGTCCCGGGCCGCAATGCCGACAAGGCTGCTGCCTGGCTATCGACAGCCACCTGATAGATTCGGGCCTGTTCGCCATCACGCGGTTGGCCGATCCAAAATGTCCTGTCAAAGCCCAGCTTAAAGCGGTGGAAGTTCGTCATCCCACAAAAGCACAGAAAGACCGGGTCGCCGGGCTGCATAACCCGGGTGGAGGCGCGGTGGTGTGGCTTGGTTATCTCGCTGCCGGAAGCCATGATCTGCAGGAAATGGGTGTTCGGAGACATGCAAGGATCGGCGTAGTGTTCCGCCAGCAATGCGGCGGCCTTGCGTGTGCCCGCCGATGACGTGGCCAGCGCCACCTCGTACTCCGGCACACCAGCCCCGATGGTCGCGCGACCGGCCAACATCATGGCCATAGCCACCTGGCCCGCGTGACGGGCAAGCTGCAGCTCCTCGTCGGACTTGACCATGCGCTGGGCATCGATGATGGGTGTGATGTCACCCAGCGCATTTGCATCCACCAAGTCTTCTAGGTAATTGCGCACGACCGGCGGCATGTGATCGGGCTCGATGGCTATTCGGCCGGCCCCGGCCAGCGCGGTCGGCAGCTCGGCGCGCCATTCCTGACCGTGGCCGTCGTTCCATCCGGCAACCCGGTCGACTTGCGCGGCTGCCTCGGCCATGTCTAGTTCCATGGTCGGCGTGATCAGCAGGCTGTCGCCATCGCGAGGCACCACCAAAAGTGTCGGCCGGCCAAAATCCATATGCAGGTAGTCATAGTAACCGGTGAAATAGTAGACACTGTCGTCATCGGTGATCAAAGCGACGTCAAAGCCGCTTTCGCGCAGCCGGTCACGCAAGACCTGCAGGCGCTGAGGGAACATCATGAGGCATCACCTCTTATTGCCGGTTCCACCAAAAAACCGGCCGAGCAAGAACGCCGGTCAGTAAAGCTTATGGCACAGCCAAGCCAAATTCCACGGCCAAGAATCCTTGCCTGACGATGGCATCGGCCGGGTCTGCAAAAGACATGTCTGGGCATCAGGGATCGAATCTGAGTGTGGTGTGAGGCTTGAACGGCCCGGCCTCATCACCCTAGGCGGTGGTGGCGCCCAAGATATAGCCTCGATCCTTACCCTTGGCCCAGCCAATGATTGGGGGGACAGAGATCGTCGAGACCTTCTCCATCGGGCCATAGCCTTACCACCAGGCAATCCAACACGTGATTACCTCTTGAGGCGCCAAGCGAAACGACCTCCGGGTCCGAAAGGCGCAGGAAGCTCTTGAGGGTGCTCGTGTCCAAAATCCATCCCGAATTTCGGTCGGAGTACGACGCAGAATTGCGCGAATTTCGGAGTTGGGAAACGAGCGGACTGCGTCTTCCATAGACGTGCAGTGCGCTCTAACAATCCTACGGGAGAGATGGGGGAGCCTCAGGAGTTAAGGGTGAATGTACGTTAAGGATGTATTTTTAAAGTCCGTAATCTCCTATAAGATGATTTACCGCTACTTTAAACTATTTATTTGTAAATTATTATCTAGTATCTAAGACTAAATAACTCACATCCAAGACAAAAAAATGGGCTCTTTAGTCAATAGCGCTGGCTAACATGCCCCTACGCTTTCAAGGGAGGAGAATCTCGGCTTGATGCCCGCAAGAAATTCCGGCCCAACAAGAACAATAATTCGCCTGCCGATCATACTCATCGTATGCGTCGGCGTTAGCATTTCAATATTGTCATTCTTTTACTTGGGTAATGTTGTAGACACCAAAAAACGCGCTGATTTCGAACGGCTGGCCCATGATCAAGCAGACGCAATCCATGCTGAAATTGCAGCAACGATCGCCTACTTGCGTTCACTTCGCGGGCTTTTCACCGCTTCAGAGATCATTACTCAGCAAGAATTCCGAGCCTTCATACGTTCCCTCGAGTTAGGAGACACTGTCCAGGCCCTTGAATGGATTCCCAAAGTTTCACAGGCAGAGCGTTTGGAATTCGAGCGCCAAGCCCAAGAGGAAGGAATTTCTGGATTCCAGATCAAAGAACGCACGTTGCAGGGCACACTGATCCGAGCCGGACTGCGTGATCACTACTTCCCCGTCTATTATGTCGAGCCATTTGAGGGTAATGAAGCTGCCATTGGCTTCGATCTTGCTTCCAACCCGGTGAGGTATTGGGCGCTGAAGAAGTCGGGCGATAGCGGCAACCTAGTTGCCTCAAACCGCGTCACCTTGGTGCAGGACACCTCGAACCAATTCGGTGTTTTGGTCTTCTTGCCGGTTTATCGCGATGCAACCGACACTGACACTGTCGAGGTCCGACGCGAAAAGCTCTTGGGCTTCGGATTAGGTGTCTATCGGATTGGTGATTTGATCGAAGCAGCCTTGCCAAAAAGTCGAAAGACGCGGGCGGACTTTCAGATATTTGTCTTCGACGAGTCGGCGCCCGAGGACCGGCGCCTGCTTCACCCTCGCGGCCTTGATGATCGGGCAAACCTAGCACTCGAAAATTCTCTTAAGTTCTCCCAGGAAGTCGACTTTGCGGGCCGCACCTGGTCATTACTCTTTGTTCCCGCTAAGGGCTCTGCTTTCACGGCTCGCTCGTGGCAACCGGGCCTAGCGCTCGTGACCGGCCTAGGGATTACTCTTCTTGTGTCGCTTTACTTGAACTCAATTGTACGCCGATCCTCTTTCGCGCAAAGGCTGGTCGAAGAGCGCACCGCAGAACTGATGGACGCCAACCTAACCCTCGAGAAGGCGCAAGCAGAGCTGCAGAAGTTGGCGCTCTACGATCCCTTGACCGGCCTTGGAAACCGCAGGCTTTTCCATGACCAGCTTGACCGCACGATCGACGTGGCAAAGCGGCTTGAACAGAGAGTAGTGTTGCTGGTGATGGACCTTGACCGCTTCAAGAGCATCAACGATGAGCACGGGCATAACGCCGGAGACGAGGTGCTGCGCCAAGTAGCTCAGCGATTGCGGTCGGTGGTACGCAAAGCTGATCTCACCTGTCGACTGGGTGGCGATGAATTTGCAATACTCATGACTACCGGGACCACATTGCAGGGCGCCACTGTTCTGGCGAGAAAGATCGGTGCGGCAATCGATCTTCCCATTCATTTCAAAGATCATGAGTTAACAGTTGGGGCAAGCATCGGGATCGCGGTCTTTCCGGAACACGCTGGGGAGAGCGAAACCTTGTATCATCACGCTGATACGGCTATGTATTTGTCCAAAAAAGGCGATACCCTCTTTTCAGTTTTCAGCGCCGACGACGCAATAGTGGACGTGGCATCCTAGCAATCCCGCGCGATCGCAAGCAGATGCCCCCGCATCTTCGTACCCTACATCCGGCTGGTCCCCTTTAAGCGGCCGACGGCCCTCCACCGGGATGGGGAGTGGCCCACAGTCCTCGGCGGATGGTGGCAATCGATAAAGTCGGTCGCTTACATGACGAATGCCGAAAGAATGCCGGAAACGACATTTGTCAGGTTCCTAAGGCTAATCCGTCGCCGCGGTCTGTCTGGGATAGAGCCTCCTGTCCGGGATGAAACAACGCGCGAATCACACCGGCTTGCCGACCTTCAATCCAAGACCCAAACTGTCGTGCAAGGCGCGACGAGGTGACGCGGATTGGCAATTTGATGACGATGCCACGCTCGAAAAGTCCTACAAACCATGATAGCATCATGGTCAAGCTGGGAGTGCCTTTCGGGGAATAACAGCGGCGCGTTTTTGCGTGGATGGAAATCGGGGACCATCAGGTCGCCGAGCGCGAGAGTATTATAACAAGACGAACAGGGGGAAAGCATGGCAAATGGATCCGGCGGATTGACCATCAACACCGTCTTCATTGTCTCCATGGGCTGCTGCGCAGGCATCGGGATCTGGGGTATTATCGACCCAGATAGCATGACCGGGACAATGCTGGGCTTCGTCAACTACATGTTGACCGGGGTCAGCTGGGCTTGGCTTTTCGTTTGCACCCTGTTTTTGTTTCTGAGTGCGTTTCTGGCTTTCGGTCCCTACGGTAACGTCAAGCTGGGCGCCGATGACGAAGAGCCGGAGTTTTCCACTGCCTCCTGGATTGCAATGCTGTTCGCCGGCGGCATGGGTTCGGGCCTACTGCTGTGGGGGCCAGCCGAACCCATGTACCATTACATTGGTCCGCCCGGCATGGAAGGCGGAACACCAGAGGCGGCGCGCCAAGCCCTCGTTATCACCAATTTGCATTGGGGATTTCACGCCTGGTCGATTTACGCGGTCTGCGCCTTGGTGATCGCTTACTTCACCTTCCGCAAGGGCCAATCGTCGATGGTCTCGACCCCCATCAAGGCGCTTTTTGGCGGTAAGGCTGGCGAGGGCATGGGTAAGCTCGCCGACATTCTGGCGGTACTTTCCGTGGTGTTCGGCCTTGCCGGCTCGCTCGCCATGGGAACGCTCGGCGTCCGCTCCGGCGCCTTCTACGCCTTTGGTACCGAGCAGACCCAAACCGTGTCGTTGATCATTCTTGGCATCTTGTTTGTCTGCTACATGCTTTCGGCCACCACAGGTGTCGACAAGGGCATCAAGATCCTTTCCAACATCAACATGGTCATCGCCATCTTGATCATGCTGTTGGTGTTGTTTGCCGGGCCCACCCGCTTCCTGATGGAAACCTTCGTTGACTCCATTGGCTCGTACTTCAGCGCCTTGGTTACCGTGTCGTTCAAACTCTTCCCCTTTGAGGATCTTGGTGGCTGGAGCGCCGGCTGGACCCTAACCTACCTAATTTGGTGGATGGCCTGGGGACCCTTCATCGGCATCTTCGTCGCGCGCATCTCGCGGGGGCGGACGATCCGCGAATTCTGTATGGGCGTGATCTTCGTTCCGACGCTGTTTTCCATGCTGTGGTTTGCGGTCTTTGGCGGCGCCGGTTTCTACATCGAGATGTTCGGCGGCGGCGGCCTTAAAGAGCTGATTTTCGAGGATGCCACCAAGGCTCTTTACGCCTTCCTTGCCTATTTCCCCGGCGGCCAGATCCTCAACACCCTGGCGGTGGCCTTGATGTTCATCTTCCTGGTGACCTCGGCAGACTCGGGCACCTTCGTGCTGTCGATGATGACCACTGACGGCAATCTCAATCCGCCGACCCTGCAGAAGATGGTCTGGGGCACTTTGATCGCTGCGCTGACGGTCGGCACGCTGTTCTCCGGCTCAGTCGCTGTGGCCAAGGCCATGGCGGTCACCGGGGCGATACCCTTCACCGCCATCGTCCTCTTACAATTGGTCGGCTTCTTTAGAGAGATACGACACGAAGTGCCACCAACCGATAAACCAATTGAGGCCCGCGGCCAGGCCGTTGGCCAGGGCAGCTAGCGAGAGGAGGAGCAGAATCATGAAATCACGCGGCTTATTGATAGCGGCTCTCCTCGGTGTTTTCACCTTGAGCGGTTGCTTCGAGGATGAACGAGGCGTCAAGATAGGGGCAAAGAACTTCGGCGAAAGCCGGATCCTGGCCCACATGATGGCGGCCATGGCGGAAAAGCAAGGTCTGAAGGTCGAGGGCGTGGTCGACTACGCCTCGACCCAGGCGGTCATGGAAGCCTTAAAGCGCGGCGACATCGATGCCTATCCGGACTACAACGGCACCGGATTGGTCATGCTCGGCCAAAATCCGATCGCCGACGGCGATGCCGCGACCAAGCGGGTGAAGGAGATCTATGAACCGCTCGGCGTTTCCTGGCGCGCCCGCTTCGGCTTCACCAACAACTATGGCCTTGCCATGCGCGCCGAACGGGCGGCAGAACTCAATGTCACCTCGATCAGCGAACTTGTCTCCCGGGCGGACTCCTTGACCCTGGGGATCGAGGACGACTTTGAAAAACGTCCCCTCGACGGTCTGCAGCCACTGACCGGCCGCTATGGTTTGTCCTTTGCTTCGGTTGACGTGACCCCACTCAGCGACCGCACCCAAATGTATGAGAAGCTTTTGGACGGCGATATCGATGTGGCTGAGGTCTACACCACCGACGGGCAAATTGTTGACTACGGCTTGGTCATTCTGAGGGATGACCTGCAATTCTTCCCGGCCTATGAAGGTGCGCCAGTAGCCAGCGCCACGGCACTTTCCAAGTTCAGTGGGTTGGGTGCAGCGCTCGACGCTTTAGGCGGCAAGATCAACTCCGAGGCCATGCAAGATCTCAATCGTAAGGTCGAGATCGAAGGCCGTTCGCCGGAAGCCGTCGCCCGCGACGCTTTGGCTAGGTTAAATCTGATCGACAGCGGCGCGGTTATTGCTGACGATCCCCTGGTGATTGCCGCTTCGCCAGCGCTGGGTGAAGGTGAGGCCGCAACGGCGGCCTTGCGGGCAGCGCGCAATGCTTTCCGCGGTCGCGACGTGCAAATCTCTGCCTCCACCAGTCCATTGGCAGCTGTAGCCTCTGGTGAGGCACGGCTGGCCATGCTAGGTGCCGACGGCTTTTTCGACATCTCGACGCCAGCGCCAACCCGCGACGATCGCTTCGAGGCGGTGGCCGTTGTCGGCCGCAACCTTGTCCACGTGGTCACCCGCCTGGACGGGCCCACGCGCCTAGATGGGGTCGGTTCCATTGCTGTCGGCCCAGCTGGATCCTCATCGGAGCAAATCGCTTCGGTGCTGATTTCTGGCCTAGGGCTTTCCGCCACCCTTAACACCGTCGAAGCCGGTACCACCGCGGCTTTGGTGGCGACTGTGACTGATGGCACCTCCGATGCCGCTGTTATTCCGGTACCGGAAGGAGACAAGAGCCTAGTCAACGCCATGGCCGAGGCCGGCAGCCTGCGACTAATTGGCATTTCCGACTGGAACAAGGGGGCCAACCTGGTCCGTTACCCCTTCCTGCGCGAGGCGCGCATTGCCGGCGGCACCTACAGCGGTCAGTTTGGCGCGATCGAAACCTTGGCAACCCAGTTGGTGTTGGCAGGGGCGGCGCCGGTTACTGGAGAAGCCACAGTAGCCGGACAAGGCCCAAACACCATTTCCGACGGCGTATCACCCATCTCCGATCAGGCGGTCAAGGCGCTCAACGAAGCCATTTCCGGCAGCACCTTGATTGATCCTACCCTGCAGCAGGCCAGTGCGCTGTTGCCAGAGTTGCCGGAGCCGCCAGCCCCCATGAACCCCTCGGCCGACGTGTCGATCCTCAACCTCGTTGTGGTGATATTCTTTGTGTGTCTGGTATGGCTGTACATCCGGCCTGAGTATCGGTGAGTAGAAAGGGATAACCGCTATGACAACCAAAATCCTGGTACCCATCGATCTTGCAGATTTGGCAACGATGGAGAAAGTCTTGGTAGCCGCCATTCAACAGGCACAGTCCACCAAGGGTCACTTAACGGTGATGACGGTGGTGCCGGACATGATCACCGGCATCGACTACCGTTATGCCATTCGCGGCGAAACCGGCGGGTCGGAGGAGTACGACTTGCGAGAGATCGTCAACGAGGCATTGACCCGGTTGAATGACATCGTGTCCGATGAGGTCCCGACGGGCATGCAGGTGGACACCATTGCCCGCCACGGCACGGTCTACGAGCAGGTACTGAAAGTCGCGGAGGAGATCGGCGCCGATCAGATCGTCGTCGGCGCCCATCGCCCGGCCGTATCGGACTTCCTGCTGGGCCCGAATACGGCACGGATCGTCCGTCACGCTACCTGCTCGGTCAACGTGATCCGCAGCTAGCGTCGGGCGGCAGTTTGGGGCCTCTTGTGGAGGCCTGCCCGAGGCCGTAACCGCCAGGTGGCGAGAAGCCGATCTCGGCCCCTGGCGGCTATTCTCCCTGAAAGCAATGCTTGATCGCCCAAGTTTGGGCTACTCTTACCTCTGGCAACACTGGAGGCGGTCAGATGGTCAAGCTCTTGGGGATATTCTTTTCAGTATTTTTGGCCGAGTTAGGCGACAAGACCCAGATAGCGATTCTGGTTTTCGCAGCCGAAGGCGAGATCTCCCGCCTGGCCATATTCCTTGTCGCCTCCCTGGCTCTGATCGCCTCCACCGGTCTTGCGGTGGTGGTCGGTGCAGCGGCCGGAAATTTGCTGGAATCCTTGCCGCTCAAACTGATCGCCGGCGTCGTCTTTATCGGCATCGGCTTGCTCTACATCGTGGAGCATTTCCGAACCGCCGCGAGCTGAGCCGCGAGGCGGTGCAGAAGTCCCTTCCCTATCGCCCTCTCTCTGCCCTAGAATAATCCGGGAGCAAGGTAATTCGACACATCAGCCCAACGCTATAAGAGGCTGAAATAAAACCAGAGCCCGGGGAAGGAATGGCCAGCTTTAATGTGGAAACGGTGCTGGCGGCCGGCAGCGCCTTGGCGCCGGCCGATTTTCGC
This sequence comes from Rhodospirillales bacterium, assembly GCA_965222795.1. Lineage (GTDB taxonomy): Bacteria > Pseudomonadota > Alphaproteobacteria > Kiloniellales > CBDCUY01 > CBDCUY01. The sequence continues at coordinate 175,011 of OZ244972.1, forward strand.
AGCCTCGATCCCAGCGAGGTGATCAATGTCACAACGCTGACCCCAGCCGATCTGTCCATCAGCGTCGAAAGCACCGTCGGCGGCGCGGCGCTCAATTTTCTTATCACGACACCGCTCGGCACCTTGACCTTGCCGTCGGGGCAGATTGGCGATCTGGCACGTCTTTATGACGCCTTTCAGTTCGCCAGTGGTGCCTTGGCTGAGGCAACGAGCAACGATGTCAACGCCTTCGGCAACCCCGGCGGCAGTCTGCTGTTGCTGAATGGGCCAGGCGACCAGACGGCGGCGGGTGGTCAGGCAACTGACAACATTACCGCCATCAACGGCGGCAGCCTCCTCATCGCCGACGCTGGCGGCGACAATCGGCTAACCTTGGGCGACGGCGGCGCCCAGATCATCCTCAGCCCCGACGGCACCAATACAATTACCGGCGGCAGCGGAGCCGACGTCATCGCCTCCAACAACGATGGCGACAACAGCATCTCGCTGGGCAGCGGCAATGATTCGGCTTCGCTCGGGGACGGCAACAACCGTATCGATCTCGGCGACGGAGACGACAGCCTTGCCGCCGGTGACGGCAACAACAGCGTCACCAAGGTCTCAGGGGACGCCTCGATCAACCTGGGCAGTGGCAGCAACTCTCTCGATTTGGGAAGCGGTGCTGAAACCGTCACGCTCGGTGCTGGCAACGCCAATGTAAACTTGGGCGATAGCCCCGACTCTCTGCTAGCGATCGGCGGAAATGTCACGGTCGATTCAGGCGCCGGCAATGATTCGCTCGGGCTGTTTGGCGGCGTCGGCAGTCTTACCAGCGCCGCCGGCAACAACGCCGTTGGCCTGTCCGGCGACTATACGGTCAGCTTCGGAAGTGGTGCCGACACGCTGCTGGCGGTCGACGGTCGTTCGGTCCTATTCGGTGGCGATGGCGCGGATTCTTTCCTGTTCCAGCCCGACGCGACAACACCCAGCCGGCTCAACGCAACCATCACCGATTTCGATCCCACCAGCGACATCATAGCGGTGTTCGCCACCACCGGCATCGCAACAGCCAGCGGCAGCGATACCCTGGTAACCCTGGCCGGCGGCGATAGCCTAACGGTACGAAACACCTCCCCGCAAGTGGTCGCGGCCCAAGCCACGGCCATCTCTTTGCCTACAGCCCCAGGGCCCGACCTGGTGCTTGGCGAAGCGGTGACCAGCGCAACAGGCATTCAACTCGGCCAGTCTTTCACCCTTTTCAGCAGTCTGCGCAACCAAGGCAACGCGCCATCAGACGCCACCAACTTGGTTTATCGGCAATCGAACGATGCGGTCATCGATGGAGGCGATGTAGAGGTGGGCAGCACCCCTGCCCCAGCCTTGGCGCCAACCGCCGTTTTCGCCAGCAGCCTGACCATCACACTGACGGCGCCGGGCACATTCTTCTTCGGCATCACAGTCGATGCGGTCGCTGGCGAGGTGGCGCTGGCAAACAATGTCTCAGCAGCAGTGGTGGTCACGGTTACCCTCCCTGATCTGCCGAATCCCAATGCCGGCCAGTCGATCCAGGGCTCGGCCGCGGCGGAGTCCCTAAACGGCTTGAGCGGCGACGACACCATTTTCGCCGGCGCCGGCACCGACAGCATCCAGGCCGGCGACGGGGCCGACGTGGTGCGCGGCAATCAGGATGCTGACCTAGTATTTGGCGGTGATGGCGGTGACACGCTGCGCGGCTCGCGCGGTTCGGATACGGTGCTGGGCGAAGCTGGCGACGACAGCCTCAACGGCGGCACCCATAACGACAGCCTTGGCGGCGGCATTGGCAACGATACGCTGCGCGGCGCCCGCCAGGATGACAGCCTCGACGGCGGCGCAGGCAATGATAGCCTTAATGGCGGGGTCGGCAATGATGTTCTCACCGGCGGTGCAGGGGCCGACCGCTTCCAGTTCGATCAGCCCGGCGGCCTGATCGACAGCTTCATCAATCCGGGTAGCCAAATATCCTTCGGCAGTGGTACCGATGTCATCACCGACTTTACGCCAGGCGAGGATGTGATTGCGGTATCCACGACGGTAAATGGCCAAGCCTTTGCCAGCGTTGCCGAGGTTATGCAGCAGCTTTCCCCCGATGGTGCCGGCGGCTCGCACCTTGCGCTCGGGCCCGACGATTCCCTGAGCCTTGTTGGGGTCGACCCCACCACGCTGACGACAGGCGATTTCTTGCTGCTTTAGCCGCGCCCCATGGTCCAGGCCGTATAGGTTTCTTCCTCTCGCGAGATGGTGTCGACGACAGTGACTGACACATCGATGCCGAGGCCGTGATTACCCGCCATTGCCCCTTTGTGATAGCGTGCTACATGGAGGGGAGGAGCTTCGCAAGATCCTAGCGCGGAGCCTTGAGGCAAGCGATGAAGCATCTCGAAGCGGGCCACGCTCGGCCACAACCTCTGGGCCTAGAGCGTCGGGACGGGCGGTTTTGCGCCAAATCCTGCGCAAAGCCCCTCGGACGTAATCGACGGATAGGCCCATCGAGCCTTTGCTAGACCTTGTCACGAAACCGCTGCGTCAGAATGGTGCCAAATTGCCGCCCCACGCTCTACCCGTAACCAGTGCCCCGCCGCGATCAGGCCGTATCGTGCTAGCCGTGATCACCCTACTCTCCCTCATCCTGATCTCGCAGGCCCGGGCACAAACACAGCCGGTTTTGGCAGCCGCCGTCTTGCCCAGCAGCAGAATTGTGCAGGTCGGTCAAAACGCCTCTTTTTTTGCCAGTGTGGTAAACCTCGGCACGGTGACGGCTCTTGGTTGCAGCATCACACCAGCCACCCCAGTGCCTGCAAGCTTCAGCTTCCGCCCCTCAGACTTTGCCACCAATCTGCCCAGCGGCAATATCAATCAACCGGTGGATATCGCCGCCGGCGCCGCGCAGAGTTTTCTCTTCAGCTTTACACCGAGCGCCGCCTTCGGCCCAGTTGAAGTGTCCCTGCGATTTGCCTGTCTCAACAGTGGTCCGGCCTTGGTGCTGCCGAATATCAACACGGTCTTGCTGGCAGGCGAGGCTGAGGCCGCTCCGGATATTTTAGCACTGGCAGCAACCGAGCATCCGGACGGCGTCTTTGAGCTTCCGTCGGTGCTAGGCAGCAACGTCTTTGCGGCCGGAGCCCTGAATCTCGGCCTTGGCGCCAGCATCACGGTGACGGCAGATACCGGCGCCACAGCCCTGCCGATCGACCTCGGCATCTGTCAGACTGATCCAACGATAGGCGTTTGCGTCACCGAAGCAGCATCCAGCATCACCAAATTCGTCGCCACCAACGAGAAGGCGACTTTTGCCGTCTTTGGCAGTGGGCGTGGGGAGATCGCTTTCGATCCGGCTCGTCACCGGATAAATGTCAGCTTCCGCGACGCGGCCGGCACGATACGCGGTCGCACCTCCATTGCCGTGCGCACAGCAGCCAATGCTAATGGCCAGGACCTGACTCAGCGCCCCTTCAGCGACAACAGTCCTTGGAACAGAGCCATTCCGGCGGAGGCCATCTATCTGCCGGCACCCGGCATCCAAGACCTCTTTATCGGCTACACCTACGGCAAGGACGACCACCAGAACGTAGGCGTGGCGATTGCGAGCGATAGCGACCCCCTGAGGTCGATCCTCTATAACAGGGATGCCTGGAACGAGCACGCGGCCGGGAATTGGCTGCGATTGGACAATCCGCGCCAGGTTGAACTAGAAATTCTTGCCCAGTCGCAGCCGATTTTTCCCTTTGATGGAAACATTTACTCGACCACCTCTGGAATAGGACATCAGGAAAGCCTTCCAGAAGCTTATTTTGGAAAGGGAATTCCACCTAGAAACCTTATGGTGCGGGTTCCCTTAAGCGCCAGTCCCTCGCCCGATGGCGACGGCCATCTAGTGGTCTTCCTCCCCGATGGAAGAGCGCTCGAGACTTACGCGACCATCATCTTAAGCGGCGGCGAGATCATCGCCCAGATGGCGAGCTTCACCGACTACCGGGCGGATGGGACGGGTTGGTGGAACGGTCGGCGGGCATCAATGCTGCCCATCTATGGCGGCATTCTGCGTGATCGGGAAGTCAGCGAAGAAGAGATCAATCATGCGCTCGCCGCTAACGTTTCGCCTACCGTACTGGATACAGAAGTGGCCTGGCCGGCCTTCGCCTACGATGCCAATCCCGGCTATAGCGGCACTCTACCGATGGGCGCTCTCTTGGCAATCCCACGCGAGGTTGATCTGACTGACCTTGAATGGCATTCGACGCTTGGACTGGCCCTGGCCAGGGCCGCGCAAGAACACGGCATTTACTTGGTCGACCGCGGCGGGCCGGATGGCCTGTCGCTGATTACGGAAACTAACATCAGTCATCCGCTGATGGTGGGCAGCGATCAGTCGCTGCAGCTTGACCTCAATCGCATCCGCGATCTTTTGATGTGGGTTCCCAACAACCGGCCGTAAGGCAGCAGCCAAATCCTCTTCCGTAGCCGACGGCGTTGACCTTTGACCCTTCGCCCGTTGGAAGCGCATGCGCCGGGACATCCAGCGGCTCCTGTGGATGACCCAAGAGAAACACCGCGGAAGCACCGAGCAGTTTTGCCCGACGCCCTAACCTAACTCGATCCCCATACGCCAGAGAAGCTGATCAAAGCGATCTTGGCCGTAGAAAGGTTCGCCCTCAAACACCATGAGGGGAACGCCCCAATGTCCGGCGTCCAACATCGCGTGGTGATTGTTGAAAAGTTCAGCTTCTACGCTGGACCAGTCGTTTTCGCGCAACACTGCTTCGTGGTCCAAGCCGATGGCGGCCATGGCTTCCGGGAGAAAGCTGTCCTGATCCCAGCCAGGCTGCGAACCATCCCAAAGCGCCCGAACGATGCGATCGAGAAAATCGAGACCTTTGCCCTTTCTCGTAGCGCCAACGAAGAGACGGTAAAGACGTTCGACGCGAGGTTGCTCCTTGCTGGCGATCCAAAGGGAGCCGGGTTCGAACTGGATCGGCGAAGGGTCCGGATAAACGTGCGGCAGACCGAGAAAGGCTGCCGTCCGTTTCGTGTCGGTGACAAAGTAGTCTTGTTCCATCTTGCTTCGTTGAGCGGTCGCCTCGGGCATCCTCAAAACAAGTCCAAGAACAGGTCTCACCACCACCTGGACCCCCGCTGTAGGCAACTTGAGAAGCCGATCAATGAGGAAATAGCAGTAGTCACTTTGCAATGAGTACCAGACCTCGACAGATCGCGTTTTGCTCATGACGCTACCAACAGCCGACAAGGGAAAGGAAACACCGCATTAATCAAATACAGCAGGCAGTCAGTTCCGTGGCTTCTTGCGACCGCAAAAATGCCGGTAGATCACTTCCATAACGTCGCGCGCTTCCTCGCTTGCCAGCGTATAGTAAATCGCTTTGCCGTCGCGGCGCGTGTCAACCAAGTTGTCCGAGCGCAGGCGCGCCAGTTGCTGAGACAGCGTCGGCTGCCGAATTCCCAAGAGTTGCTCCAGCTCAGTGACCGAGTATTCCCCTTCCGAAAGGACGCAAAGAAGCATCAAACGATTCTCGTTGGCGATCGCTTTCAGGAATTGCTCTGCCTCCTTGGAGCTCCGCGACAAGCGGTTGAGCATGGGGCTCGGAAGCGGTCCGTCCGTCATGGTGCTCATGTAAAGGAACCTCCTGGCCACATAGTTCTCGCCGCCCGCCGCATCCGATAACCCAATGATCTTTGCTAATAAGAAGAACGCTTCGCCCTGGGGCCGATCGAGTGAAGCAATTGGCCCAAAAGGCCCCAAAAATTCGCCTCGCCGGGATACCCCAGAATGCGGCCAACCTCCAGCCCTTGATCGAGCAGCACAAAGGTCGGGGTATAGCGCAAGCCGTCGATGCTCTTCAGATCGTCCGGGCGAGGACCGGCCAGGGCAACGCGGCGCAAGGGGGCTTGGCGGCCCTCATCGGTCTTATGATAGATGACGCCCACCTCATCATCCCAGCGCTCGCACCACTCACAAAAAGGAGCATCGAACATCACCAGCTCCGCCGCCCTTGTCCCCGTTGACACGGCAAACAGCCAAAGCAGTGTCGCGACGACAGCCCACGGACGGAAGATCTTCACTGCTCTATTCCACTCTGCACTTGCTTGTCAGGGGCGGGCCAACGCCCCGAACAATACACTGAATCCCATCACTTTATAATCAGTGAATATGAAAATGGTCGATGGAACAAGAAAGGTCAAGCTGCGGCCTGCGACGCCGGCGCCTTTAGCCTGCATCTCGAGCATCGCATATCGGATTGCGAACCAAGCCTACCAGACACTATCCTTTAGGGAGAAGTCAGGGAACACCGACAGCAAGGTTCGCATTTGTTCGAAGAGGCGCCGCCACACATCATAGCATCCAGCGCCGGTCTCGGCCTTGGCATCCTATTGGGCTGGGTGATCCAACGCAGCAATTTTTGCGCCATGGGAGCGATTTCCGACTACGTTATCTTTCGTGATTCTCGCCGTCTGCGGTCTTGGTTCCTAGCGATCGCCGTCGCTATGGCCTTAACACAAGTGATGGCAGGCAACGGACTGATTTCGCTGGAGCAGTCCATATACTTGCAGCCCCGCCTGCAATGGGGCGGTGCGATCCTTGGCGGTCTGTTGTTTGGTATCGGCATGGTGTTCGCCGGCGGCTGCGGCAACCGCAACCTGGCCCGACTCGGCAGCGGCGACCTTCGTGCCCTTGCGGTGATCATCACCCTCGGGATCACGGCGGAAATGGCCCTACGCGGCCTCTTCGCCATACCGCGCCTGACCTTTGTTCAGGCAACGATGCTGAACTTGGAAGGTAAGAATTCGAGCAGCCAGAGCCTAACCGCCTTGGCTGGCCTAGAAGGCCTTGGCGCCTGGGGATCGGGCCTAGTCCTAGCCTTCGCCATCGCTGCCCTTTGTCTCATGCAAGGCTCGTTTCGCCAGGCCAGGGCGCCACTCCTCGCCGGGATTGTCGTCGGCCTCTTAGTGGCAGCCGGCTGGTGGGTGACCGGGGTACTTGCAGCCGACGATTTCGAGCCAGTTCCGCTGGCCTCCTTGACCTTCGTGGCGCCGGTCGGCGACGGTCTGCTCTATCTTATGACCTTCACCGGCAGCCAGGCGAGCTTCGGCATCGCCGTGGTGGCTGGCGTGGTCTTGGGAGCCGCGGCTGGGTCGCTTCTTGCCGGCCAGTTCCGGATCCAAGGATTTGCCGACTACAAGGACGTTGCACGCAGCCTGCTGGGCGCTGCCCTCATGGGCATCGGTGGGGTCACCGCGACAGGCTGCACCATCGGTCAGGGGATAACCGGCGTATCAACCCTTTCCGCCTCGTCCTTCCTGGCGCTCGGTGCCATTGTCCTAGGGGGCGTGATCGGCATTCACCTTCTGGAGCGCTTCAGCGACTAAAGGCCGCTGCGTCCAGCCTTCGGCCACAAGCCCCTAGCCGAAAATGTCCTTGGTTATGCCGTCATACCAGCCGTTGGCTTCCCTCGCGGTCTCGGCGCGAACCTCGTCGTTTTCATTCTCATCGCTGATGAAGCCTTCGATCTTGGCGATCTTTTCCTCCGTTGCCTCATAGTTGGCCCCGACCTTGATGCCGTGATCGGTGGTCACGAGGCTCCAGCAGGTGTTGCGAAAGCGCGGCTTGAAGGCCTTCTTGTCGATCAGTGCGGCCAGCAGCGCCTGGGCACAGACCTTGGCCTGGCTGTTGGCGGAAAATCCGGACTTCGGCATATCCCCAGGGATGATGGCGTCACCGACCAGATGGATATCGGGGACCAATTTGGATTCCAAAGTCGCCGGCTGGACCGGGCACCAGCCGGACTCATCGGCCAAGCCAGCCTGTCCGGCGATGCGCCCTGCCTGCTGGGGCGGGATAACGTTCGCCACCGATGCCACGAAGGTCTCATCTTCTGTTATGACCTGGCGGTTGCCCGGATCAACCGCCCGCACCCCGCCGCCGGTGATTTCGGCGGGCAACCATTCAATCCTCTCCGGGTAAAAGCGCGACCAAGCCTGTTGAAACAAGCCCTGCTTTGAAAACTTGTCCTTGGCATCGAGGATCAAGATTTTCGAGCGTGGTTTATGATGCTTGAAATAGTGGGCCACCATGGAAACCCGCTCATAGGGGCCGGGCGGACAGCGGAAGGGGTTCGGCGGCGGACAAATGACAAAGGTGCCGCCATCCTCCATATCCAGCAGCTGCCGTTTGAGATTGACGGTCTGCTCGCCGGCCTGCCAGGCATGCGGCATCGCATCGATGGCTTCCGGGCCATAGCCGTCGATGGCGTCAAAACGGAAATCGATGCCGGGCGCAACTACCAACTTGTCGTAGCCGAGGCTGCCACCGCGCGCCAAGGTCACCTGCTTGGCGGCGCCGTCGATCGCCACGGCCCAATCGATCAGAACCTTGATACCATAGTCCTGCACCAGCCGGTCGTAGCTGTGGGTGATCGACTCAAACGAACGAAATCCGCCGACGTAAAGGTTCGAGAAAAAGCAAGTACTGAAACTGGCGGTCCCATTGATTAAGGTGACATCGATATCGGGCGAGGCCTTGGCTACGTAGCGGGCAACCGTGGCGCCGCCCGGCCCGCCGCCAATCACTACTAAGCGCGGCTTCGCAGCACCGACGACAGCCGGTGCCACGACCGAAGCGCCTGCCAACACCACTGCCGAACCCAGCGTCGCACCGGCAAACTCCCGGCGTGTGAATCTGGTCATGCTAACCTCCCGTTCCTGTCAAATTTTATTCCGTCTTTGCGAAAAAACGAGCGAGTGCCGAGAGTTCTTCTTCCCCAAGACTACGGGCGACGTTTTGCATGGCGGCATTCTCACGCGCGCCGGAACGATAGGCCTTTAAAGCGTCGATAAAGGCCTTCTCAGACCAGCCAACAATAGATGGTATGCCCGTATTCTCTCCGCTTAGCTGGTGGCAGCTCGTGCACTCGCCAGAAAGGTACTCGCCATAGTCAAACAACTCGTCCGCAGCGACTGGGGGCAACCCCACCAAGCCTAGAACCACGACCACCAGGGCCGCCTGCGCACGGCGATGGAACATCGCTTCTCCCGACCTCTCAAAAAGCTGGTTTACTGTTGGTTAAAGTTTCCTAGGGCCAGCTCTTGACTTCCATCACATTCTTACTTGATATTATATTTTTTTTGAATATGATTGCAACGTCAATCCTCGCGATTCGAGGCAAAGCTGAGGATACAAGATAGTAACAAAAATTGCTTCGCTTTGGCTGATGAGGGGAGTGCGGAACTATGTGTCGCCCCAGCCTGAAACGACACGTCTTACTGTTACCTATTTGTGGGTTGCTCTGCGGGCTTGTCCTGGCGCTCGTGGTGCCACAAAGCCGAGCCGAGGAAATGGTGACCTATGAAATCGTCGATGACAGCGCCATTCCGGCTTCATTGACCGGCAAAGCCGGTAACCCGGAAAAAGGGCGGGAGCTTGCCATCAACCGCAAGAAAGGCAATTGCCTTGCCTGTCACATTCTACCGATACCGGAACAGTCATTTCATGGTGAGACCGGACCGGACCTGAATGGGGTTGCCAGCCGCTATAGCGAAGGGGAACTGCGGCTGCGTATCGTCAACCCAAAGGTCATCAACCCGGACACCTTTATGCCAGCTTTCTATCGCAGCGAAGGTCTCCACCGGGTGGCCAAGAAGTTTGAAGGTAAAACCATTCTCTCGGCCGAGGAAGTCGAAGATCTTCTCGCCTATGTCATGACCTTGCAGGAAGACTAGGCCTTTTATGATACTAAGAGCCGCTTCCCTCACCGCCTGGAGATTCATCGCGTGCCTATGAGGACATCACCATGAAAGATGCAAAGCTCATCGGAACACCGTCGCGCCGACAATTCTTGATCACTGCCGGATACGGTGGCGCCGCACTGGCGACGATGTCGTTGGTCCCGCGCCAGCTTTGGGCCCAGGAGAAAACCCTAGAGGAGGCCGTGAAAGAGTTGATCGGCGATGCCTCCCCTGCCGACGGCCGCATTGCCGTGGACCTGCCCCAAATTGCCGAAAACGGCAACACGGTGCCGCTTGGCATTTCGGTCGAAAGCCCGATGACAGACGCAGACCATGTCAAGTCTATTCACGTCTTTGCCACCGGTAACCCGCGACCCAATGTAGCGTCCTTTCACTTCACGCCGCGCTGTGGCGAGGCCAGCTGCTCGACCCGCATGCGCCTTGCCAAGACACAAGACGTCATGGCCGTCGCCGAGATGAGTAACGGTGACCTCTACATGGCCAAGGCGGAAGTAAAAGTGACAATTGGCGGCTGCGGCGGCTGAGGATAGCGAGGAGAACAACCATGGCAAAAGCAAAGCCGCGCGTGCGGGTTCCAAAAAAAGTTTCGAAAGGCGAGATCATCGAAATCAAGACCTTGATTTCACACAAAATGGAATCCGGGCTGCGCAAAGACCAAAAGACCGGCGAGCTGATTCCCAGGCACATCATCAACAAATTTGTCTGCAAGTTTAACGGCGATCAGGTCTTTGCCTCGGATTGGCATCCGGCCATTTCGGCAAACCCCTTCATTGCTTTCATGTTCAAAGCCGATGAACCGGGCACTTTCGTCTTCGAATGGACCGACGACGATGGCTCCGTCTACACCAAGGAAACCAAGCTCAAGCTAGCCTGAACGCCGATCCCCGGTTACGACGAGCGCATGGGAGGCCTCGCACATGGATCGCTATTTCAAAATTTCTCTTGCCGCCATTGGCTGTACTCTCTTCGCCGCCGCACCGGTACTGGCGGGCGATGATGATTGGGGCGCCTATCAATCCGGCGAAAAGCGCAGCGGCTACACCTACGCCAAGGCGGAAACCCGCGCCATCCAGGATGATGATTTCGAGAATCCGGCCATGCTATGGGTCGATAGCGGTGAGGTGCTGTGGAGCACACCGGACGGCGAACAGGGCAAGGCCTGCGCCGATTGCCACGGCGACGCCGCTGACTCCATGGCCAAGGTCGGGGCGACCTATCCGGTCTTTGCCAAGGAGCTTGGCAAGCCAATCAACGTGGAGCAGCGCATCAATCAATGCCGCAGCGAACGCATGGGCGCGGAGCCTTGGAAATACGAATCAGAAGAGTTGCTGTCTATGACCATCTACGTCAAACACCAGAGCCGGGGCGAGCCGGTCCAGGTGTCCTTAGGCGAAGACCTGGCATCTTTCTATGAGGCCGGCAGAGACTTCTACTACCAGCGCCGCGGCCAGCTCGACATGGCTTGCGCCAACTGCCATGTTGACCATCCAGGCGAGCAACTGCGCGCCAACATATTGAGCCAGGGTCAGCCCAACGGCTTTCCGACCTACCGACTAAAATGGCAGAAGGTGGGCTCGCTGCACCGGCGGTTTCGCGGCTGCAACAAGCAAGTCCGGGCGACACCCTACGCTTATGGCGCCGACGAGTACGTCAATCTGGAACTCTACCTGACGCATCGCGCCAACGACTTGCCGGTAGAAACGCCGTCCGTGCGTAACTAAGGACCGACAGGAACGATGGCAATGCAATGGGGGCCACGGCGCGGTCGAAGGCCCCCATTTCCTCGGAAAAGCGGGAAAGCCTCCGTGCCATGCTAAGTCGACGAGACCTGCTGCAACTGGCCGCCTCGACGGCCGGATTGGCTGCCTTCCCTGTGGGCCTCGCCCGAGCGGCAGCGACTCAGCGCATCACCCAGGCCGACTTGACAGCCTTTGAACCGCTTGGCCAGGTCACCTTGCTGCATCTGACCGACCTGCATGCCCAGTTGAAGCCTATCTATTTCCGCGAGCCCTCGGTCAATCTCGGCGTCGGCGAGGTGGCCGGATTGCCGCCGCACCTGACCGGAATTGATCTTCTCAAGGCTTTCGACATCCAGGCGTCAACGCCGGAAGCTTATGCCTTGAGCAGCGACGACTTCGTGGCCTTGGCGCAAAACTACGGTCGCGTGGGCGGTCTCGACCGGATGGCTACGCTGGTAAAAGAAATTCGAGCCCAGCGCCCTGACAATACTCTTCTGCTTGACGGCGGTGACACTTGGCAGGGTTCCTACACCTCCCTGGCCAGCGCTGGCGCTGATATGGTTGAAGCGATGAACGCCTTGGGCGTCGACGCCATGACCGGCCACTGGGAGTTCACCTATGGCAGCGAGCGGGTCGAGGAGCTGATCGAGGCCATGGACTTTCCCTTCCTTGCCGGCAATGTCCGCGATGTGGAGTGGGGGGAGGACGTCTTTGACTCAACCGCGACTTTTGAGCGCGGCGGCCTTTCCGTCGCTGTCATCGGCCAGGCCTTTCCCTATACGCCGGTGGCCAACCCGCGCTATAAGATTCCCAATTGGACCTTCGGCATTCAGGAAAAGGCTGTTCAGGAGAAGGTCAACGCGGCCCGCGGGGACGGCGCCGATCTGGTGGTCCTGCTGAGCCACAACGGCTTTGACGTCGACCGAAAGCTGGCCTCCCGGGTTACGGGCATCGACGTGATTCTCACCGGGCACACCCACGATGCGCTGCCGGCAATCGTTCGGGTCGGGCAGACCTTGCTGGTGGCTTCCGGATCGCACGGCAAGTTTCTGTCGCGCTTGGACCTCGAGGTGAGCGGTGGCCGCGTGAGCGATTACCGCCACCGCCTCATTCCGGTCTTTGCCGACGCCATTCAGCCCGATCCCGACATGGCTGCGGTGATCGAGGGCATCCGCGCGCCCCACCAGGCGGAATTGGAGAGGGTGTTGGGCCATAGCGAGAGCCTTCTCTACCGGCGCGGCAATTTTAACGGCACCTTCGATGACTTGATCTGCCAGGCACTCCTAGAGGAACGCGACGCGGAAATCGCGCTGTCGCCAGGCTTCCGCTGGGGTGCGACCCTGCTGCCCGATCAGCCCATCACCGTCGACGACCTCTATAGCCAGACCGCCATTACCTACCCCAATGCCTACCGCAGCGAGTTTACCGGCGCCTTTTTGAAGGAAGTTCTGGAAGACGTGGCCGACAACCTCTTCAACCCGGACCCCTATTATCAGCAAGGGGGCGACATGGTCAGGGTCGGCGGCCTGGGCTATACTATCGATGTGAAGCAGCCGATCGGCAAACGCATTTCCGACATGCGACACCTAAAGACGGGCGATCCGATCGATCCCGCTAAAAGCTATGTGGTCGCTGGCTGGGCTTCGGTGAACGAAGGTACCGAGGGGCCGCCCATCTACGACCTCGTGGCGGGCTACATCGAGAAGCACAAAGTGGTCAGCGTCAGCGAGAACCAGCACATCAAAGTCATTTCTTGATCGAGCGAAGGCGGACGCGCCGGTGGAAGGCTTCGATGTTTCATACCCTGGCGCCTTTGTCGCTGGCCTGCTGTCCTTTCTGTCGCCCTGCGTCCTGCCCCTAGTACCTCCTTACCTCTGTTTTCTCGGCGGCCTTACCATGAAGGAGTTGGCGGACCAGCAGGCGGCGGGCCGACATCAGGCAAGCCTCAAGGTTTTCCTCAGCGCGCTCGCCTTCGTGCTCGGATTCAGCACCATTTTTGTCGCCCTCGGCGCCACCGCATCCAGCATCGGTCAGGCACTCGGCTCCCACCTCGATAGCCTCTCAAAGGTCGCCGGTGTGATTATCGTGGTGCTCGGCCTGCATTTCCTGGGGATTTTGCGATTTTCTTTGCTGTTCCGCGAAGCCCGCTTTCAAGTGGCAAGGCGCCCGGCGGGCCTACTCGGCGCCTATGTCGTCGGTCTGGCCTTCGCCTTCGGTTGGACACCTTGCGTGGGTCCGGTCTTGGCAGCGGTCCTCTTCGTGGCCGGCGGCGAGGACTCGGTCACCCAGGGGGCTGCCCTCCTGACGGCCTATGCCCTGGGCATCGGCCTCCCCTTCCTTGTCGCTTCCCTTGCGGCCAGACCCTTCATGGCATTTGCAGCGCGCTTCCGGCGAGGTGTCGCCCTGGTGGAGAAGACCATGGGTGCCTTGTTGGTACTGACCGGTGTCCTGTTCCTCAGCGGGAACTTTTCCGATCTCGCTTACTGGATGTTGGAAACCTTCCCCTTCTTGGGACGAGTCGGTTAGGGCAGATCCGATAGAAAAGCGTCAATGGCGTCGGCCGCATCCTCGGCAAAGAAGTCGAGAAACATGTGACCGGCTCCCTCGATCATCACAAACTGGGTATCTGCGTCCACGACAGCGGCCGTACGCTGCGCCAAATTGGGTACGACACGGTCCTCTTCGGCGGCGATCACCACAGTCGGCACTGAAATTTTCGGCAGCAGCGACGGCGTATCCTTTTTTGAATCGTCGGCGTAGTAACTCAAGAACGACCCGGCCGCCACCCGCGCCTCGGGACAGGACAAGAAGCCCACCCCGGCCATGGCCTGTTCTGCCGGCAAGCCAGCGGCCTGCGAAAGGATTCCCTCTAGGGCTCGGCCATAGCGCGCCAGATAGGCTTCGGCGACGGTCTCGAAATCCCAAACCATAGGAGCCAAGAGAACCAGACCGAGAAGCCTTCCACCGGCGGTGGATAACGCGGCGCGAGCCACCTGATTGCCGCCGCGCGAGTGTCCCATCAGCACAACCCAAGCCGCACCGTTTTCTTCTAACCACTGACGCCACGCCGAAATTTCTGAAATAGCATCTTCATGGCGATGGCGGTGCTCGACCCCACAATCAAGAAACCCCTGCCGGTCAGAAAGGCCAAGGCCGAGGGTTACCGCCAAACTGGACCAGCCCCGGTCGGCAAGAAGCGCCTGTTGTGCTTCCACGAGCTCCATAGCGTGATGAGCCATGGTGCCGTGCACCAGTAGAACGACCCCGTCCGCCACCGTCTGCTCTGACGCAAGCACAAGCTTGCCGTTGAGGATTATGCCGTCATGCTCAATCGAAAGAGGGTCGGATGCCGCCGAAGAAGGGCCAAGTCCCATCATTCCAATTAGCACCGCAACTCCAAGAAAAATGCCCTGCATAACGCCTTCTTTCGGCACGGCAGCACCTGGCCGACACAATGCCAAAGGTGCTATAATGTTTACAAAAGCCGCACATACATTCGAACTTGATATTTTATTATTATTGAATATGATTGCCAAATCAAACAATAGAAAATCGGCAATCCAATCCTCAACCCCCGTTGATCTGGAGAACAGCCGTGGAGAGCGTTCAACAAAAGGCCGCGCCGATTGGGCGTCGTGGTTTCCTGAAAGGTAGTGCCGTCGCTGGCTTCGCCACTTTGGGCGGGAGCCTTTCACAGGGAGCAGCGAAGGCCGCTAAGCCCGAAAACCAGCCACCGAACATCCCGGAGTGGTCACGCTATCTCGGAGCCGGCGTCGAAGATGCGCCCTACGGCGCGCCTTCGGCCTACGAGGCGGAAGTCATTCGCCGCAATGTCCGTTGGCTGACCGCAACCACCGAATCTTCCGTCAATTTTACGCCTCTGCATGCCCTGGACGGCATTGTTACGCCCAATGGCCTGTGCTTCGAAAGGCACCATGGGGGCGTGGCCGACGTCGATCCCAGCGATCACCGCCTCATCATTCATGGCTTGGTCGACCGGCCGTTAATCCTGACCATGGAAGACCTCAAGCGCATGCCGCGCATCAGCCGCTTCTACTTTCTGGAGTGCGCCGCCAATGGCGGCATGGAGTGGCGCGGCGCGCAGCTCAACTCCTGCCAGTTCGCGCACGGCATGGTGCACTGCGTGCAGTATTCCGGCGTCAGCCTGCGGACTGTATTGGACCGGGTCGGCTTGAAGTCGAATGCCAAGTGGCTCTTGGCGGAGGGCGCTGACGCCTCCGGCATGACTCGCTCGATCCCGATCGACAAGGCCCTCGATGACTGCATGCTGGCATTTTCGATGAATGGCGAGGCGTTGCGACCCGAGCAAGGCTATCCACTTCGCCTGGTGGTGCCGGGATTTGAAGGAAACATGTGGATCAAGTGGCTCCGCCGCCTCGAAGTCGGTGACATGCCGTGGCACACCCGCGAAGAGACTTCCAAGTACACAGATTTGCTGGCCGATGGGAAAGCCCGGCGATTTTCCTGGGTGATGGACGCGAAGTCCGTCATCACCAATCCGTGCCCGGAAAATCCTTTGCGGCATCAAGGTCCGCACGTCATCACTGGGCTCGCCTGGTCCGGGCGAGGCCGCATCAAGCGTGTCGACGTCTCGCTGGATGGTGGCGTCAACTGGACACCAGCTCGTCTGGAAGGGCCGGTGTTACCCAAATGCCTAACCCGATTTTACTTCGATTGGCACTGGGATGGCGGCAGCGCACTCCTGGAAAGCCGGGCCATAGATGAAACCAATTACCTACAGCCGACCATTGCCGAATTGCGACAGGTCCGCGGGACAAACTCCATTTATCACAATAATCGCATTCAAACCTGGCTCGTGAACACGAATGGCGAAGTGGAAAATGTGCAATTGTCTTAGGGGTGTGATCTGCCTTGCGCTCTTGATTGTTTTGGGATGGCCTGGTGCTATGGCGTTGGCGGACGACAGTCTTGGAAGAACCCCGACGCCCGCCGAGATCGCCGCCTGGGATATCGACGTTCGCCCGGACGGACTGGGTCTGCCGACAGGAAATGGCACCGCCGCCGAGGGCGAGAAAATCTACTTGGAGCGCTGCGCCCTCTGCCATGGCGAGTTCGGCGAAGGAGCCGGCCGTTACCCGGTGCTTATGGGCGGCGCCGACAGCCTAAGTTCAGACGACCCGGTCAAAACGATCGGTAGCTACTGGCCGTACACATCCACTCTCTTTGACTATATCAATCGCGCCATGCCGTTCGGCGATGCACAGAGCCTGAGCCCGGACGAGGTCTACGCGGTGACCGCCTATGTGCTTTTTCTCAATGACCTGATCGAGGATGATCAAGAACTCAACCAAGACAATCTGGCGCTGGTTGAACTGCCGAACCAGAGCGGATTCGTGGACGACACCCGTCCCGATACGGCCTCTGGCGAGGCCTGCATGAAGGCCTGCAAGGACGCGGCTGAGGTGGCCTTCAAGGCCAAGCCTCTAGACGTAACACCCGATAAGGAAGTGAATACGGATTAGGGCTGAAAAATGTTAGACCGACGACAGTTCCACCGGCTTTTTATTGCCGGCACGGTGAGCCTTGGCTTGCCGCTGCTGCCGTACCAGCTTGGGCCTGCCCAGGCCAAGGAGCCCGAGCTGAACGATGATGGCCTTTATAGCCAGGACTGGTTTCTCGACTCCTTCCTCGACCTGGGCGAGGACCTGGTGGAGGCTGCCGACGCAGGCAAGCATTTCGCCATCCTCTGGGAGCAACGCGGCTGCCCTTATTGCCGAGAGTTGCACCGCATCAACTTCGCCCGCGAAGACGTGCGGTCCTACGTTGAGCAGAACTTCACCATCCTGCAGCTTAATCTCTGGGGTTCGCGAGAAGTCACGGACTTCGACGGCGATGCCTTGGAGGAGCGCGACGCAGCTCGCAAATGGCGGGTCAACTTCACGCCGACGATCATGTTCTTTCCCGACGAGCTGAGCCTGGTGGAAGGCAAGCCCGCGGTGCAGGCAGAACTGGTGCGGATGCCGGGTTACCTAAAGCCCTTTCACTTCTTGTCGATGTTCGAATTCGTGCGCGAAGGTCATCACAAGGAAATGGGCTTTCAACGATTTCTGCAGAACAAGTTTGCCGAGCTCGAAGCGCAAGGAACCGACCCGGACGTTTGGTAGGGCCTCCCCCCTGAGCGACCCTTCCTACTCGAACTCCATCTCAACGAAGACATAGCCGGCGTTGCGCTTGGCTAGGAACTCGAAAGTGTCCAAGTGCGCGTAGGCCGATTGGTCGACCTCATAGGCATCCTTCAGGGTCCCGCCTTCGTCCAACACTGCCCGCACCTGTTCTCGAAGGTGTTCCAGATAACCGCGCGTAAAGGTGTCGACAGTGGCAAGGTCCGTCGGCCCGCCATGACCCGGTATGACAACCGCATCCTTGGCTAGGTCAGCGAAGGCACCGAAGGAGTCCAGCCAATCAGCCGTGATCGTCTCTTCGAAAATCGGCAGCAGCCGCTCATGGAAGGCCATGTCGCCGGCGATAATGACGTTTCGCTCTGGTACCCAGACTGAAATGTCGCCCGGCGAGTGGGCCGGCCCGAAGGCAATGAGCTCCGCCGTCACACCTCCAAGGTCGAGGACGAGCCTGTCATCAAAGGTCTGGTCGACCATGACAACTTCAGTTCCCACGGCTTGGTCCTTGTTGTAGCCGCGCATGCGTTCCAAGATGTCCCAGGCCTCTTCTTCCCACACCGTAGCAGCATCGGCGTGCGCGATGATCGGCACCCCAAGGGTTTTCCAATAGTTGTTGCCAAGCATGGCATGACCTTGACCGTTTTCGTCCACAACATAGAGGACTGGCTTGTCGGTGATCGCCTTGATCTCTTGGTGCAGCGCTTCGGCCAGGATATAGGCAGCACCGCCGTTCACCA
Organism: Rhodospirillales bacterium; assembly: GCA_965222795.1. Classification (GTDB taxonomy): domain Bacteria; phylum Pseudomonadota; class Alphaproteobacteria; order Kiloniellales; family CBDCUY01; genus CBDCUY01. The sequence goes on from OZ244972.1 coordinate 193,425, forward strand.
CCAATACGCCCTTATCACCGATGACGAAGGAGAGGTTGTTGTTGTGGCCGGCGTTTTCGTAGGTCGGCGGTTGCGTGGCACCAATGGCCGACCAGATGCCCGGCACTACTTCGATTGGTTTTTCGTAAAGTGGCGACCCAGGGTACTTATCAGGATCATCGTCGGCCCAGGCCGGCCAAACCAATGCGGGGACCAATAGTAACAACCAAAACCTTCTATACAGCCGTCGATGTACCTTTCGCCGTTGCCACATTTTTCTCATCCCCTTATTTTTGGCGAAGTTCTATTCAGAAAACGGACGTCAAGATCGGCCGCCTCCAAACCGGCTCAATTCAATTTATCATATTCGAATGTGATAAATTGAAAAATTCGCCTTTGCAATGATTCGATGAGTGGAAAAGGCCTCCCCAGCTGAAGGATTTCAACGCCACCGAGGGACTGCCACAATTCGTCACAGCAACGCCACATTGTCTAGAAATCTTCCGCGCTATAGTAAGGCTGCCATAAGGTAATGGCAGCAGGGTTGGCTTAGTCAAGACAATGCACCTCGGATATTTGCAAGGTTGCCGGATTGGGGGTGACTGCCCAGGCTTTGCCAAGCCTTGCTGCATTGCTCACAGGCAATCAAAAATGCTGCCGCTGCAAAGTTTTTCCTCTAGAATTCGGGCAACCAAGGGCTGTGACATTACTGACCCACGCGATCAGGCCTCGCAACAGTCGTCGGCCCGCGTTGGCATCGACAGGGATTAGGGCCTAGCCGAAAGCGGTTTCGAACACTAGCCGAGAGCGCTTTCGAATAAGGAACGAGGCTCCGTTAACAAGGAAAGATATCATGACCGATCTGGCCACCAGCTTCACGCCAATGCAATACCTCGACCGGGCCCTAACGAGCCTGCGAGACCTCGGGCTCATGCCGGAAACCACAGAAGAAGCCCCAATCGTCGCGCTTCTTGAAAAGATTTCCGATCTCGACGAAGACAAGATCGTTATCATCGCCCGCACGCTCAACCAGGCCTCCGTCTTCAATGAGGTGGTGCGCGAGCAGGTCACCGCCATGAAGATTGGCGAACGCTACGAGATCATTACCGAGGGCTTCAATTCGATCCGCGACGATGCCAAATCGATGGTCGACCAAATCGAAGACGGACGCATCGATACCATCGAGCGGTTACAGAACATTTGGCAGAAGGTCACCCGCGGTGATATCGCGACGCGTTTTGACAAGATCAAAGAGATCTATCTCGACGTCACCAAGGACACCGATGATCAAATCGAGCGCGAGCAACGGATCCTCGAAGCCTACCAGGATTTCCGCGGCGCCCTGAAACAAGCCGAAGTATTAGCACTCGAAGTCTTGGAGAAGGCGGAAACTTTGATTGAAGGGGCGCGCGGCCGGGTCAATGAAGCGGTCACCACCGTGGAGAACAGCCAGGAAACAGATCCGGCGGCCCGGGCGAAGTTGGAGCTGGCCCGAGACGAGCGCCTGCGCGAATTGCAGCAGGAAGAACAACGCTACCAAATTGCCAAGGATCTAGCCGACAACCTGACCGTCGGCTACAACACCTCGGAAGTCATCATGGCGCGTTTGGTGCAGACCACCAGCGCCAAACGTCGGGTCTACGCACAGTCCGTCAGCTTCTTCGGCACCAACGAGACGGTGATGACGGCGCTCACCGCCTCTTTCACCGGGATGCACGGTTTGCATGAAAGCACTAAGACTTTGGAAGCCATGAAGGAGGGTATCAGCAAGAGCCTGGAAACCTTGTCCGACGTCGGCGAGGAAGTCCAAGAAGCGGCGCTGCGCGCCGGATACGGCCCGACCATTCGCGCCGATGCTGTGAAGAAACTGGTCGATTCCGTGGTCAACTATCAAGAACGGTCCATTGAAATCATCCAGGAAATGCGGGTCGCGGCGACCCGCAACTCCGAGGAGATCCGTGATGCGGTCGAAGATGGCAAACGGCGACTTGCCCGTCTCGCGGCGCAGGGCAACGCCCTTACCCTTGTGTGAGCCGATCGGTGAGTGAAACGGCAGCCAGTACGGAGCACCGCCCGCTTGACGACATGATGTTGGCGATGGATGTCGTCGACACCTTGCGTCACAGCGAAAAGCTCGTTGCTCAAGAGCTGGATGGGGAGGCGCGCGATCAGCGCCTCCTCGAACGGTTGCGGGAGATTTATGCAGCCCAGGGCCTCGACGTACCCGACCGGGTGCTGAAAGAGGGGGTCGACGCCCTGCGCGAGCAACGCTTTGTTTACGCCCCGCCAGCACCAAGCTTTCAGCGCAGCCTCGCTCGCCTTTATGTCTCTCGGGAGACCTGGGGAAAACCGGCCTTGATTTGCCTGGCGGGCGCGCTTGTATTGTGGGTTGGCTACTACGCCTTTGTCGATCGCCCGCGCGAAGCCAGGATTGCCCAAGAGGCGATTGAGATCGCCGAAATTCTGCCTAAGGATCTCGAAAAGTGGCGCGGCCTCGTCGTCGAGGCTGCCGCCGTGGAAGAGGCCAAGAGCCGCGCCGAAGCGATCTTCGCTAAGGGAATGGCTGCTGCCAAATCAGAAGATGCAGTCGCAGCCCGCGCCGCCCGGGATGAACTACAGGCCCTGCACGACCAACTGATGCTGACCTATGAACTGCGGGTCGTTTCGCGGCAAGGCGAGCAAAGCGGCGTCTGGCGGGTGCCCGATGCCAATCCCAACGCGCGCAATTACTATCTTATCGTCGAAGCGATCGGCGCCAAAGGCAAGGCACTGTCTTTGCCCGTCACCAACGAGGAGAATGGCCAAACCAAGGTGGTAGACATGTGGGGGTTGCGGGTCGGCGAGGCGATCTTCGATGCGGTCCGCGACGACAAGGCCGACGACGGCATCATTCAAAACAATCGTTTGGGCATCAAGCGCGCCGGCTATCTGGAGCCGGAGTATGCGGTGTCGCTGCCGGGGGGGAAAATCTTCGAATGGTAGGACCTTATTTATGCTGACCGGCCGCCAAGCTCTTGGCTCGATCGAGCAAGCCCTGGCCGAGGCAAGACGCGAAATACAAACCACCAACGCCCATATCAGCCAAGTCAACGAAGCTTTGGCTGCCTTGCACCAGGATGAAGTGGAGGCGCACAAGGCGCTGGCGGGAATCCGGCTGGCCATGATTGAGCGCGATTCAATAGTGCGTGGTTTGACCGAGGCGGAAGAGCTGGCCCAGAATCTCCTCGATCAACGCAGTGGAAATCTGGCTGAATTGCAGCGTGAGATTGACCAACAAGACCAGCATCTTCAGGCCTTGGAACAGGAACGGGAGGCCCAGGCAGCCGAAGTCGAAAAGGCTGCTGCCATGGTCGATGATGCAGTCAACGCAACCCAAGAACGCCTGTCGAACGATCCCAAGCACGCCGAGCGGGTCGAGGCCGCACAGGCGGCCGAAGCCGTCGCCGGCCGGGCGCAACGAAAGGCGGAGCTCGCCGAGGAGGATCGCGACGAGAAAGGCAAGCCCTACGAGGCCGACCCCTTGTTCATGTACCTCTGGAGGCGCGGCTATGGCACGGCGCGCTATCGCGCATTTCCCTTAATTCGCTACCTCGACCGCAAGGTCGCTGAGCTTTGCGATTTTGAAGGCGCGCGCGCCAACTACCACATGCTCTTAGAAATCCCCAAGCGCTTGAACGAGCACCTGGAGCGGGTACGGGCAATCGCCGACCGGGAAGCATCCAACTTGGTGGATTTCGAGAACGCTGCCCTGGCCGACGACGGCGTTGATGACCTCCGGATCCGCCTAAGCCAAGAAGAACAAAAACTTGAAGCCATTGAAGGCAAGGTCGACAAGGCGCAAGCCGTTATCAAAGACCTCTTGGAACGGGAAACGCGATTTAGCAGCGGCGAAGACGAGGCCTATAAGAAGGCCATCCAAGTTTTGGTCTCGTCTTACCAACAAGAAAGTACGCGCCATCTCTATCGTGCCGCCCGCCGGACACCGACACCCGAAGACGATTTGATTGTCGACAAGCTGGAAGACCTTTCAGAGAGCGAAGACGAACTGGAAGCAGAAATCCTTCGCCATAAGGCCGTTTTACGTTCGCAGGAAAAACGCTTGAGCGAACTTGATCGAGTCCGCCACGATTTTCGCAGAAATCGCTTTGACAGTGGCACATCCGAGTTCGCCAACGGCGGCATGGTCGCCGTACTCCTGTCCGAGTTCTTGCGCGGTGCCCTAACATCCGGCGATTTCTGGAACGGTCTCCGCCGCCAGCAACGCTTTCGTCGACGCAGATCCAACCCGACGTTCGGCAGCGGCAGCCTCGGGCGGCGATCAGGCGGCTCGATCTTCGGCAAGGGATCGCCTTGGGGATCCGGCGGCAGCGGCTCGTCGTGGGGCTCGGGCGGTGGCGGCTTTGGTGGCCGGCGCGGTGGCGGCGGATTTAGAACGGGGGGAGGTTTCTAGGTAGGCAGCCTGCGTCTTGGGTTCGCCCGACCGCGCAGAATTTCGTCCACCTGGTACGTGGGGCAAGTCGTAGATCAAATCACAGAAATAGAGAAGGTTGAGAACATGGGTCTATTTAACTTCATCAAGTCGGCCGGCAAGGCCTTGGGCATCGGCGGCGGCGATGATGCACCGGCCGCCGAAGATCTCAAAAAGGAGCTCGACTCACACGGTCTTGGCACCGATGACGTGACCGTTCAGGTTGCCGGCGACAAGGCGATCGTGAAGGGCAATGTGGCAAGCCAAGATATCCTGGAGAAGGTCATCGTCGCAGTCGGCAACACTCAAGGCATTGCCCAGGTGGAAACCGACGTGGAGCCACCGGATGCTAAGGAACCGGTGTTCTATACGGTGAAGTCCGGCGATACGCTCTGGGCCATCGCCGAGCAACAATACGGCAAAGGCAACGGCGGGAAGTACAACACGATCTTCGAGGCTAACACCCCCATGCTGAGCCATCCGGACAAGATCTATCCGGGCCAGACCTTGCGCATTCCCGAAGTGGCGTAGGATTCGAACGGAAGACAAATCAAGGCAGCGGCCCTCGCATCATAGCCAGTCGCTCCATTGGACAGGCGCGGCAATCCTTTAGATGTAGCGAAAAGAAGCTACCCTGTGGATTGTCGCGCTTGGTTTGCGACAGTAGCGGTCAAATGACCACCGCGCCCACAACAGATTTTACGCCCGCGATCCGACCCCTTCCCACTTCGGCGCACTCATGCGTTCGGCAAAATCGGTAAACATTATGTTGAAGCTGATACTGATCCGTTCGCGCGGGCTCTTGTTGACCTCAACGGAATGTTTCAGCCAGGCGGGAAAGATTACCAGGCGCCCATCTTTGGCGGGCACGTTGATCCGGGGGGCATTATAGGGAGTCTGCTTGCGCATCCGCGGCGCTATGATGTTGGCTTCTTCGCGCGGGTCGTGAAAGGTTATGGAATCTGCGCCCTGCATGGTCTGGACGTAATAGACCCCGCTCAGATAGTTGTTGGGATGGGTGTGGGCGGAATGGGGCGAGCCGCTGGGATTGACATTGGCCCAACACCCGGTGATGCGAAACGCCGCTTCTTCCACCTGAAGAAAGTCCAGAACGCCCGTTACCGCCTCACTGAAAAAGCCGATCAGCGTGGCAAAGGCGGGCCGCCGATGCAGGTCCGGGTGGGTTTGCCAGGTGTGACCAGCGGCGATTTCCGGGCGCGGCGCCAGGATCGCGTTGATCTGCTCAGCCAGCTCTTGGTTTAGCGGCTGGTAGCTTTCAGCTGCCAGATCATGGGTCCAGACCACACAGGGAAAAAGGGGCACGATGTTCTTTTCAGCAATCTGCATGTCTTACCCCTTCAGCTCTCGTGGACGAATGTGCCTGGCTCGGCAGCCTCCCAGCATGACCCGTTAGCATAGCTCAGTCGACCCCGTCGTGCGATCCGTCGACACGGTTTCGCGACGATATCCTCAAAGACTTGCATCACGGTCGAGATCTGCCGCAGAGCCGTCTATGATCACCTCGTTTCATCCTGAGTAAGCCAAGAGGAACGTCCATGGGGTTTCAGGCTGACCGTCACGCTTCAATCATCATCATTGGCGGCGGCGCGATTGGCGCGTCCCTTGCCTACCATCTCGGTCGCCTCGGCGCTCCGGAAGTGCTGCTGCTCGAAAAGTCGCGGCTGACCGAGGGCTGCACCTGGCATGCGGCAGGCCTGGTCGGCCAACTACGCGGCCGGCGCAGCTTGACCCGGCTGATGCAGAACTCGGTCGCCGTCTTCGATCGTCTGGAGGAGGAGTCGGGCGCTGCCATCGACTGGCATAAGGTCGGGTCCCTACGTCTGGCATCGAGCCCGGAGCGATGGAGCGAGATCCGCCGATCGATGACCCAGGCCAAGAGCTTCGATGTCGAATGCCATGCGCTGAGTGCTGCCGACGCCAAGGAACGCTTCCCTTATATTTCCACGGAAGGGATTGAAGGGGCTGCCTTTATCCCTGGCGATGGCTACATTGACCCTTACGCGCTCACCCAAGCCTACGCCAAAGCCGCCCGCGCTAGGAGCGTGCGCATCGAAGAAGGGGTTACAGTCGAGGGCATTGTGGTCGAGGGTCGGCGCGCGCTTGGCGTGGTCACCGACCACGGCAATGTTGGCTGCGACATTTTGGTCAACTGCGCCGGTCTTTGGGCCAAACGGCTGGGCGAGATGGCCGGTATTGCCTTGGCCGCAGGCGTGGTCGAACATCAATACTTTCTCACCGAAAAAAAGCTCGACCTGCCGCCGGGCCTCACCACCCTGCGCGACCCGGATAAGAACTTCTACCTTAAGCCGGACACGGGCGCCTTCGCCATCGGCGGCTGGGAAGACGGCAGCAAGGGCTGCTGGCAAGGCCGGCCACCCCTCGATTTCGGTCGTGAGCTCTTTCCGGCCAATATGGACCGCCTGGAGCTTTTCGCCCTGCCCGCCGCAGAACGCCTGCCGGTGCTGAACGAGATCGGCATTCAAACAGTGATCAACGGGCCGATTCCTGTCTCGGCCGATGGCGAGCCGATCATGGGCTTGGCCCCGGAACGCGACAACGTCTTCGTCGCTTGCGGATTTACCGCCGGAATCGCCGCTTCCGGTGGCGCCGGCGAAGCCATGGCCCATTGGATCCTCGACGGTGATCCAGGCCTCGATCTTTGGCCCTTCGACGTGCGTCGTTTCGGGCGGCTACATGCACAACCCCGTTATCTGGAGGCCCGCGCCATCGAGGCCTATGCGGCCTACTACAAGATCCATTGGCCGGGTGGCGAAAGCGCGGTGGGGCGCGGTCTGCGCCGCTCACCCTTCCATGCCATGTTGAAGGCAGCCGGTGCCGTCCACGGCTCGAAGTTCGGTTGGGAGCGACCCAATTTCTTTGCCCGCAGCAACGAAGAAGCCAAGGACATGCCGAGCTTCGAAGCGAAACCCGGTTGCTTCGAGGCAGTGGCCGCGGAATGCCGCGCCATACGCGAGCGTGTCGCCATCATCGACCAAAGCTCTTTTGCCAAGTTCGAGGTGACGGGTCCAGGCGCTCTCGCCGCATTGGACCGAATTGCCGCCAATCGCTTGCCGCCCCGGCCGGGAGAAGCGGTTTACACCCAATGCTGCAACGACCAAGGGGGCATCGAGGCCGATTTAACAATCGCCCATGTTGCTCCCGAACGCTTCCTCATCGTTACCGGTTCTGGTTTCGGCGTACGAGACGGACAATGGATTGCGCGGCACTTGCCCGACGATGGCAGCGTCCGCCTGCGCGACGTTACCAATGAGTGGGCGACGCTAAACCTCTGCGGCCCCAAGGCGCGTGACGTTTTGACCTCGGCCACCGATGCCGATGTCTCCAATGACGCCTTCCCTTTCCTGGCTGCCCGCTTCATTTCCGTCGGCTGGGGCGAGGCCTTGGCGCTGCGTATCGGCTATGTCGGCGAGCTGGGCTGGGAGATCTACGTCCCGAACGAGTTCGCTCTGCACGTCTATGAGACCCTGTGGGACCTGGGGCAAGCCCACGGCATTGCCAACGCCGGCTATCGGGCCATCGAAAGCTGTCGCCTGGAAAAAGGCTATCTCTACTGGTCCGCTGACATCGGACCGGAGATCAACCCTTATGAGGCGGGACTAGGCTTCTGTGTGGCGCTCGATAAAGGCGATTTCATCGGCCGAGCTGCCTTGGCACAGATAAAGCAGTCCGGCATTCGCCAGCGGCTCGCGACTTTGGCCCTCGAGGGATTTGTGCCGCTTTTCGGCGGCGAACCCATCAGCCATCAAGGCAAAATCGTCGGGTCGATCACCAGTGCCGGTTACGGCCACCATCTCGGCCGGACGATTGCCTTCGGCTATCTGCCGATCGAGCTTGGCGAAATCAGTCATTTCGATGTAGAGGCATTCGGAACAAGTCACACTGCCCAGCGTGGCGATCGCTGTCTTTATGATGCCCAAATGGCACGCTTGAAATCGTGAGGAAGGGAAGGCAATGGACGACAATGGTATTCATCAAGCCCGCCAGGCCCTGGGTGAGATCCCGGCGCTTGCACATCTCGATCCGGCGCGCGCCGAAATCGAGCGACTGGGCGGGCTCACCAACCTAGTCTTTCGCGTGACAGATTCCGGAGAGAGCTATTGCCTTAGACTTGCCGGCAAGGGAACCGAAGAGTACATCGACCGCAGCAACGAGGCGCAGGCCGCCCGTGCCGCCGCCGAGGCCGGGGTCAGTCCCGAGGTGATCTTTGCCCAACCGGACAGCGGCGTAATGGTGACCCGTTTCCTACCGGGTACCGTCACCATGACCCCCGCACTCTTCAAGAGCCGGGGCGGATCGGCGGCGCGGGCAGGCCTTGCCTTTCGCAAGTTGCATCAGTCTGGTGCCGTCTTTAACTTTCGCTTCGAACTCTTTGCGATGATTGATGAATACCTGGGCATACTCGGCGGCAAAACCGTCACCTTCCCGGATGGCTATCATGCTGTCTTGGAGGAGAGCACGACCGTCCGGTCGGCTCTGGAAGCCCATCCCCTTCCCTTGACCGCTTGCCATTGCGACCCGCTTTGCGAGAACTTTCTCGACACCGGCGAGCGCATGTGGATCGTTGACTGGGAGTATTCCGGCATGAACGATCCCCTTTGGGACTTGGGGGACCTTTCGGTCGAGGGCGAGTTCGATGAGTCCCAAGACGCAGCCATGATCACCGCCTATTTTGGTGGCGAGCCCAAACCAGCGGAACTCGGTCGCATCATTATCTATAAGGCGATGTGCGACCTTCTTTGGACTCTCTGGGGTCTGATCCAACACGTCAATGATAATCCGGTGGAGGACTTTTGGGCCTATTCGGTCAACCGCTTCGAACGCTGTAAAGCACTCATGGGTCAAGCGGACTTTTCCCGCCACGTGGCCGCGGTGGAGGCCGGTTCTTAGGGCCTGATCGACTTAATCTCAATCACCTGTCGTGATCGAGATTAGGTCGTGAATCAGCCTCTATTCAAATACTTAGCGGAGGATTCACGGCTCAATCGGGAGCGCCAAGGCGATTCCGACTAAGCCGATCGTGCGCTAGGGTGCCCCGGCCGATGGCACGTCGATGGCAGAACAGCGCCTGCAATCAAGGGAGTGTTGCATTTTCTCAGGCGACTACTGGCTTTAGGACAACAGGAAGAACAGCGCCACGAGCACGGCCGTTGCCACTGCGGTGTAGGCCGCGTTCCATCGCCAGGTCAAAGTTGCCCCGCTATACCCCGAAGCGCGGGAGAGTAGGAGCGTGCCGGAAGCAAAGGGTGATCCCGTCGTGCAAATCGCCGTGCCGGCCGCAATCGCCAAGGCCAGCAGGGTAGGATCGGCTGGAAGCTCGGGGTAGGCCGACAACACCCCTCCCAGAAAAACCGCCATGGTGATCGGCGAAAGCGCCACCTGGCCGCCGAGCCATACCAGCACCGACAGCAGTCCGAGAAGCACCCATGTGGGAAGCGTCTCCAGTTGCAAGTCAAGCAAAACTTCCAGCGGTATCAGCGCCGCCGCCAGGGTGCCGATGTAGCCCGCAGCGGCCACCGAACTGGCCTCGCGCACCCCGCCGGGCACCTCTCGCAGGCCGATCTGCGACAGCCGTGCTGCTGAATCCTCAATGGCCGTCCCTGGGTTATGGTCCCAACATTGAATAAAGATCCAACCGATCACCACGATGGGCGCCGAGAGCATGACAGCGCCGATGAGCGATAGGGAGCCCAAAAGCGTGAAAGTAAGCGTGAGACCGAATAGGACCACGGCGATCAGCCCGAGATTTCGGAAGGCCGCGGCTGGAAATGGCAAGGGCTCCTTCCGTGGTGTCATACCGTCCCGGGCCAGGCGGCGCTTGAGCGGCAGCCATCGGAAGGTGTCTTCGGCCCAGCTAACCAGCAACATGACGACGGCAACCAGCAATCCCAAGGCGATAAGACGGAAGGGATCGATGCCCGGAATGAGGCCCGGCAGAACGGCTTGGGTAACGGCCGTCGGTGCCCACACCAAAAACCAGGAAAAACCGCGCAGAGCGGCTACGAGCTGGCGCCGTTCGCGCACCGCATCAATGGCATCAAGCGGTTGATCCAGACCGCGGTCCTGGCGTACGCCACGCTGGATGATGGGCGCCAGGAGGCTTAAAGCCCCGAGGTTGATCAACACGGCGAAGAAATGGCTGCCGGCAAATACGCCCAGAAACCGGCGCTGGGCCGGTTGTCGGGTCACATAGGCACCACAGATGCCAACCGCCTTGGAGGTTAAGGCGCCGTCGCGCAACAGTCCCATCAACAAAAGGAAGCTGGCAACGAAGCCCGCCCGCTCCAGGGCCTTTAGGAAGATCTCTTCACTTTGCGGATTGACAAAAACTGCGATAAGGCTGAGCGCCGCGGCCACACTAAAAAGATAGAGTTCCCGACCCCGCAACAGGGGTAGGCCCACAAGAGGCATCGCCAGAGCAAAGCCAATCAGAACCCAGCGCGCGACCTCCCAGCCACTGACCATAAAAGCCAGCTCCGACGCCATCATGGCAAGCATAGCGCCAGCCAGCGCTAAGCGCCGCCAGTCGGGAATCTCCGGGGCACGACTGGTTGAGGGAAACTCGGATTTCTGAGAAGATGCCAAGGGTGCTATTCGACGGTGCTCAGCTCCTTGCCATCGGTCAGGTGCACAGTGTCGAGCTGGTCGACCTCAACCCCCTCCAAACAACAAACGTTGATTGCGAAATGGTCCGGCGCCGTACGCCGGCGGTGAAAAGGGTAGATACCGCAAATCTTGCAAAAATAGTGTTCCGCGGTTTTCGTGTTGAATTGGTACAGGGTCAACTGATCTTGCCCTTTGAGGATGCGAAATCGGCTTTCCGGCACCCCCTTCATCAGGGCGCGTTTCTTATGACAGATAGAGCAATTGCAGGTCACCGCATCGCTGAGCGGCTCGTCGGTTTCGATCGCAAAGGCCACCGCGCCGCAGTGGCAGCTTCCTTCATAGTGCGGCATGATCCATTCCTTGTTGCTGCCGTTCGATGGTAGATCTATTTCAGCCAGATTGACACCAGCTCCTATGGCACGACGATCAGGAGGTCAAGGCCATGCTGCGGCGAGCCGTCGACTATCAAACGCAATATGACGAGTTTTCTTGGCAGCTCCCCCAGCGCTACAACATTGGTGTCGACGCCTGCGAAAAGTGGGCAGGTTCGGATGACCGCTTGGCACTCATCTATCGCCGCAGCCCTGATCGTATCGAACGATACAGTTTCCGGGATTTAAGTCGCGCGTCAAATCGCTTGGCCAATGCCTTGAACGCTAAGGGCCTACGCCGGGGTGATCGGATCGGCATTCTGCTGCCGCAGCGTCCGGAAACGGCGATAGCCCATTTGGCAGCCTACAAGATGGGCGCCATTGCCATTCCGCTTTTCACGCTGTTTGGTGCCGAGGCTTTGGCGTTCCGCCTGGCTGACGCCGGTGCCAAAGCCTTGATCTGCGATGAGGAAGGCTGTGCGAAGATATCCGAAATTCGCGACCAAGTGCCGTCACTGGAGCTTATCGTTTCAGTGGAAGGTGGAGAGGTCAGCGCCGAAGCCTGGAACGCTCTCTTGGAACAAGCAAGCGATCGTTTCGCGCCGGTCGATACGCTGGCCGATGATCCTGCCTTGATCATCTATACTTCCGGCACGACGGGTCCACCCAAGGGAGCACTCCACGCCCATCGGGTCTTGCTCGGTCACCTACCGGGTGTCGAGCTGCCACAGAATTTCTTTCCACAAGAAGGCGACCTCTTCTGGACGCCGGCGGACTGGGCCTGGATCGGCGGGTTGATCGACGTGCTGCTGCCGGCCTGGCATCACGGCGTGCCGGTGCTGGCCGAGCGCATGACCAAGTTCGATCCGGAAGCGGCATTTGCCTTGATGGCCGAGTTCGGGGTCCGCAATGCCTTTATGGCGCCAACGGCGCTCAAGATGATGCGTCAAGTTTCCAAACCGCAAGCGCGCTGGGATTTCCGCTTGCGTTCGATTGGCAGTGGCGGCGAGACCTTGGGCGGCGAACTCTTGGACTGGGGGCGCGAAACCTTCGGCCTGACGATCAACGAATTCTATGGCCAGACCGAATGTAACCTTGTCCTGTCGAACTGTGCCGAAATCATGCCGGTCAAAGAGGGTAGCATGGGTCGCCCGGTGCCCGGCCATCGGGTGGCCATCGTCGACCAAGACGGCAATCCTTTACCATGTGGCGAGACCGGCACCATCGCGGTTCAGCACCCCGATCCGGTGATGTTTCTCGAGTACTGGGGCAACCGCCAGGCCACGAAAAGAAAGTACGCGGGTGATTGGCTGCTGACCGGCGACCAAGGCGTCATGGATGACGAGGGCTATTTTCACTTTAGCGGCCGTGACGACGATGTGATCACCAGTGGCGGCTATCGCATTGGCCCCGGCGAGATAGAAGATTGTCTCATCAAGCACCCGGCGGTGGCGATGGCCGCGGCGGTTGGGGTGCCGGACCCTATCCGCACAGAGCGCGTGAAGGCCTTCGTCGTACTCAATCAGGGCTGTGAAGCAAGTGAAGGCTTAAAAGCTGAATTACAAGACCATGTCAAACTTCGCTTGGCCGCCCACGAATACCCTCGCGAGATCGCCTTCATCGATAGCCTGCCCATGACGGCCACCGGAAAGATCATGCGGCGAAAACTGAAAGGAACCTAACCGCAGGGGCCGGCGTCGCTAGACCGTTTCCTCGAATATGCAGTTGACCGGCAGCTCGGCAACCGAAGCGGGGTTGGGTAGGGCTATCACGGTTGCCACCAGTTCGGCCAAGTCGCCTGGTTGAATCATGTTTTCAGGCGCGATGCTTTCCATCCCAGCTGTCATGTCGGTCGCGACCATTCCGGGGCAGAGCGCCGTCGCCCGTACGCCGTCCTCCCAGCCAACCCGGCGCGTCGCCTGGGTCAAAGCCACCACGGCGAACTTACTCATGGCATAGCCGGCGTTGTTGTTCTTAACCCGTTTGCCCGAAAGCGATGCGACGTTGACGATACGGCCCTGACCACTTTTCCGCAGGTGCGGCAGGGTCAGGCGTATCATCCGCATCGGCGCTTTGACATTCACCGCCCAGAGCTCGTCGAGGGCGCTTTCATCTTCATCTTCGATGTAGGCCGGCCCCAAGATGCCGGCGTTGTTGACCAGTCCGTCGATCCGCCCAAATCGCTCGAGCGTGACCGCGACCCACGCCGCATTGCTGTTGGGATCCGTCGCATCAAAGCGGGAAAGAAGAACGCGATCATTGCTGAGGTCAGAAACTGCAGCACGCGATTGCTCGAGGTTACGGGCGCCAAGGCTTAGGCTATAGCCCTTGCCATGCAGACAACGCGCGATCGCCAGGCCAATGCCGCGCGCCGCACCGGAAATCATGACAACGCGCCCTTGCGGGTTAATCATTGCAGGTCTTCTCCTTAGTCAGAATGGCGGGGGAGTTTCTTCGCCTAGGGGTCGATCTAGTGAAAACGATGGATTTCTGACCCCTTACCGGGCGACAATTTGCTCGAGCTTGTCTTGATAGGCGGCAATGCTGGGATTGAGTTCCACTGCCTTGCGGAAGTCCTGCCAGGCCAGGGAGCGTTGGCCGCTACGCTCGTAGGCCCGGCCCCGATCGAAGAAGGCGGCATCAAGGTTAGGTGCGAGTTCAATTGCCCCGGTGAAATCATTGATGGCGCGGCGGAAAGCACCGCGGGCCAAATGGGCGCCGCCACGGTTGTACAACACCGTCGCCCGTTCTTCCTTAGTCAAGCCACCACTATCGAGCGCTTGCGTGAAAAGGTCGATCGCTTGCTCCAGCTCGCCGCGTCGACGCACCTCGAAGGCAGCACGCACCAAGATCTTGCCTCCGGCCTCTGACTCGCTGGCAAAGGACTGCTCGTCCTGATACTTGCCCTCGCCTTGCAGTGCGGCGGAAACACTCGCCCAATCCTGCTGCGGGCTCTGTTGGCCACCGATTTGCTTGCCTTCGACCCCGAGGGCGCCGACTGATTCTGACAAATTCGATCTGGCCGAGGCCTGCTGCGCCACCGCATCCGCTGAGCCGGTGGCCGGGCTAGATGCTGTCACTGACAACGCCTTGCCTTCCACCTCGGCGGCCACAAGCCGCCAGCATCGACGCTCAACCACGGCACCGCAGAGTTGTTCGATGGTCGCGCGATAGGGCTTTTGATAAGTCGATCCATCCTCGTTTTTCAGGACTAAGGATCCGGTGACCGTCCATCGCTTAGAGTTAAGCTGCTGGTCGACGGCTGCATCGACAAATTCTGGCGTGTAACCAAGGTCGAGGTGACGGGCCACCCCTGAATTGGCCCAACCCAACATCCAGCGCTTTTCCTGGTTTTGGCCGTGCCATTCTGGGCCCAAGGTAAAAAAGATGAAGGCAACAAAGGCTACAGAAAGCAACAAGGAGCCGATAATCTTTAAAAAGCTGTTCATGGGACCTGGCCCCTTAAACTCAATTTCCTAGTGTCCCGCTTCCGAAATTCGCTTCATTTTGTGGCGTGCACCGACCGAAATTCGGAGTCGATCAGGACACTTGTATGGTGTTGAGTCTCGTGTGGTTTTTCGGATTTGAAGCGCCTCTCGGTGCTGCGCCAAATAATGATAGGAACTTCAAATCCACCACACTAGTTCCCCTCAAGATTGAAAACTTGGGGAGCATCCCTCATGGTTAAGTCCTAAAAGTGATCCTTTTACAACACCACAATTCATATTATCTCAACTGATTGCATTCTTCCTAGGTCACCGTACTCCCAGCGGCTGGTAAACACCGCCGACCAGCTTGTCGAAATACCACGGACTAGGATCGGGGTCCCCGTGACGGTGCTTCTGCCGCCCCATTTCTATCAAAGGCAGGCCTATCCTCTGCTACATTATAGTGGCTTTCTGAGTGTGGGCAATCAAACGTCCACAATGTTCTAGTGTAAAATCTCGATACAGTGGCAGAGACAAGTATGACGATGGTTGACTGGAACCCGAAATGCTATGCCGCCTACGGAGATGAACGGCTGCGCCCGGCGCGCGACTTGATCGCGGCAATCACGCAGAAAGACGTAAAGTGGCTGGTCGACCTGGGCTGCGGCCCCGGCAATGTGACGTCCTTGCTGGCCACGCGTTGGCCAGATGCGCAGATACTCGGGATCGACAACTCGCCCAGCATGTTGACCGAAGCGCGAGAGAAACACCCTGGCCTCGATTGGCGTCAGGCGGATATCGCCGACTGGCAAGCGGAGCGGCCATACGACCTCATATTCTCTAACGCCGCCCTGCAATGGCTGGGCGATCACGCTGGGTTACTGCCTCGGCTACTCGGATTTCTGAGACCCGGCGGTACGCTCGCCATTCAGATGCCGCGCAACTTTGATGCCGCATCGCACGTCCTGCTGCGCGAGACCATGGCCGATGGCCCCTGGGCGGCGCGGCTTGCCGACGCGGAGAGAGTGGCACCAGTTGCCAAGCCGGCCTATTACTACGACCTTCTAGGCCCCCACTCCCGAAGCATCGACATCTGGGAAAGCATCTACTGCCACGTGCTAAGCGGCGACGATCCAGTACTGAAATGGACCCGCGCGACAGCCCTTAGGCTGGTGGAGACTCGCCTCTCAAAAGACGAATTCGCTGGATTTACGGAAGCCTATGCGGCCCGCCTGCGGCGTGCCTATCCGCCCCAGCCAGATGGCCAAACCCTCTTCCCGTTCCAACGCATCTTCATTGTCGCCGAAGCCTAGTGTCCCGATTCCGAAATTCGCATAATCTTGAGGCGTGCTCCGACCGAATTTCGGGATCGATGAGGACACTAGCAACTTGTTGAGTATAGTGTGGTTTTCGGATCTGAAGTTCGTTTTGCCGTACGCCACAATAATCACACGAACTTCAGATCCACCACACTAGGGCGCTTCCTGATAGATCCTAGCCCTTGGCCAGGTCGCTAGCCATTGGCCAGGTCAGCAAGCGTCGTATAGGCGGAAATGCGCTCCAGGCTGGTCTTGACGTCGACCACGACCGGGCCGGCGACCGCCAAGGCGGCGGCCACCACGTCTTCCACTGAGGCGGCATCCTCGATGGTGAAGCCGGTCGCCCCATAGGCCTCGGCCAGGCGCGCGAAATCCGGGTTGCTGAGGTCCGTTGCGACTGGGCGCCCCGGATAGGCTTTCTCCTGATGCAAGCGGATGGTGGCATAGCTGCCATTGTTGGCGACGAAGAGGCGCGGCCGAGCGCCGTAGTGCACGGCTGTTGCCAGCTCCTGGCCGGTCATCAGGAATCCACCATCACCGATGACCGAGACGACTTGGCGGTCCGGGTACCGTAGAGCGGCCGCCACGGCACCGGGCACCCCCATACCCATGGCCCCGGAAATCACGCCGATCAGCTTTTGCCGTGGATTGAAGCAATGGTGCCGATGCAGCCAGCCGCCGAAATTGCCGGCATCCATGGCAATGACCGCGTCGTCGGAAAGCTGCTTGCCGAGGGCCTGAATCACGTGGCCGAAGTCAATGCCGTCCGCCGGATCGCGCAGATCATATTTGGCCAAGGTCCGAAATCCGGCATGTAGTCCTTCACACCAGGTGCGCCGCGCGCCCATGTCTTCGAGCGGCGGAGCATCTTCTCTTAGTGCACGCAAGAACCGGCTTGGATCAGCCACCACACTAAGGCTGACTTGAAAATTGCAGCCGATCTTGGCCCCATCCGGATAGACATGGACCAGGGGCTGCTGGGGTTTGGGAAAACGAAAGCCCTGGGTGGTGACGTCACCCAACCGGGTGCCCACCGCCAGCACAAGATCGGCCTCGCTCAAGGCTTCGATGACCTGGGGCGGCGTGCCATAACCAAGATAGGCGGCAAAGTTGGGATGGTCGTTAGGGAAAATGTCCTGGTTCTTGAAACTCAGCACCACCGGTAGGGCAAGCGCTTCTGACGCCGCCAGCAGTTCCCGGCGCGCCTGCGTGTCCTGCAAGCAGCCGCCGACAATCATCAAAGGCCGCCGTGCCGCGCTTAGGCGTTCGGCGATGGCGTGAACGTCGTCTGGCCGCAGCGGCAGGGGTGTAATTTCGCGAGGGCGCGATGCTGGGCTTCGCGTTTTCTCGCGCAGCATGTCTTCCGGCAAGACTAAGACGACTGGACCCGGCGTTGGCGTCTGTGCCAGATGACAGGCCCAAGCCAGGGCCTCCCCCATTTCCTCCGGGTCATGGATTTCACGCACGCCCTTGGCCATATCGGCAAAAGTCTTGCCATAGTCCACCTCTTGAAAGGCGCCACGACCCCGTTCCTGGCGCGCCACCTGCCCGACCAGCAGCAACAGCGGCACGGCATCCTGTTCGGACGTATGAACCGCGATCGTGGCGTTGGCGGCCCCGGGGCCGCGGCTCACCATAACCACGCCGACGCCGCCGGTCATTTTCGCATCAGCCACCGCCATGAAACCGGCGCCGCCTTCGTGACGGCAGGTGATCACCTGAATCGACGCCTCGCCGTAGAGCGCGTCCAAGACCGGCAGATAGCTTTCCCCAGGCACACAAAAGACTCGGTCGACAGCGTGCTGCCTTAGGCCTTCGACGAGAACCCGAGCGGCGGTTTGCGGCATGGATCGCTCCTCCAAAATGACGTCGTGGTCTCGGAAGATATGCCGCTAACGACCGATGAAAGCAATCGCGTCACCGGCCACCCCTCCTCTAACAGCGGAAAGGCTTGACAGCCTTGCATTGGGGGGAAAGAACTCTTTGTTGGATCATCGAAGGAGTAAAGCGTGACCCAGGAAGGGAACTCGGATGCCGCTTTCGGTGCGCTTGCGGGCCTGCGCATTCTCGATTTAACGCGGGTTCTGGGTGGGCCTTATTGCACCCAGCTGCTTGGCGATCATGGAGCGGAAATTATCAAAGTCGAGCCGCCGCAAGGCGATGAGGTGCGTGACTGGGGACCACCTTTCCACGATGACGATGCCTCCTATTTCATTGGGGTTAACCGCAACAAACGGTCTATCGGCTTGGACCTACGTCAGGAAGCAGGCCGTGCTGTCCTCCTACGGCTGCTGGAAACGGCTGACGTCCTCATCGAAAACTACAAGCCGGGTGCTCTGGAGAAATGGGGGCTCGGCTATCACGAGACACTCAAAGAACGCTTTCCGCGGTTGATCCATTGCCGTATCAGTGGCTTTGGCGCCGAAGGCCCGCTGGGCGGCTTTCCCGGATATGATGCCGCCATACAGGCCTGCGCCGGCCTCTTTAGCATCAACGGCACAGCTGAATCCGGGCCTACGCGCATGGGCACGCCGATCGTCGATATCGGTGCCGGGCTGTTTTCCGCCGTCGCGATCCTGATGGCAGTGATCGAACGCAGCCGATCGGGTCTTGGCCAGTACATCGATATGACCCTCTATGATTCGGCGATCGCCCTCCTCCACCCTCATGCGGCGAACTACTTTCTTTCCGGCAAGTTGAGCGGCCTTACCGGCAACCAACACCCCAACATCGCACCCTACGACAAGTTCGGTACCGCTAATGGCGAGGTCTTCTTGGCCGTCGGCAACGACCGCGCCTTCCAGCGCCTTTGCAAGGAACTGGGCAAGCCGGGTCTCTGCGACGATCCACGCTTTGTCAGCAACCCCGAGCGCTCGGTCAACCGCGAGGCCCTGACACAGGAACTGGCAGTCTTGCTCAAGGATATGGACGGTAAGGCGCTTTGTGATCGTCTGCTACGGCTCGGGGTTCCGGCAGCGCCTGTGCAAGACATCAGCGAGGTGATGGCGCACCCGCATACCCTCGAACGGCAGATGAATGCCCGCCACGGCCGCTACCAGGGAACGGGTATCCCTATCAAGTTCTCGCGCACGCCAGGGCAAATCAAGCGTACACCTCCAAAGTTTGCCGAACATGCCCGCGAAATCCTGACCGAAAGCGGGTTTGCCGCCGCGGAAATCGAGGCACTCTGCCGCGACGGGGTTGTGGTGACGACGCGCAGAAAATAGGCATGCGAAAAAACTACGCTGGAGGTCTTGATTTATTTCTATAATTGCAGAAATATAGAAATAATAGCCCGGCACAGCCTGGGTATGAAAACTGATTGATTGTCGGAGGAACCATGAAACGCCTGCATGTCCATGTCACGGTTGACGACTTGGAAAAGTCGATTGCCTTCTATAGCGCCCTCTTCGGCTGTGACCCTCGCGTTACCAAGAACGACTACGCCAAGTGGCAACTCAGCGACCCGGCCGTCAACTTCGCCATCTCGACCCGTTGCGGCGACAAAGGCGTCGACCACCTCGGCATCCAAGTCGATAACGAAGAGGAACTGGCTCAGATTTCCGACCGCCTCAAAAACGCTGGCGAGGCGGTGCTGGAGCAGGAAAAGGCACAATGCTGCTACGCGGTATCAGACAAGACCTGGGTCAACGACCCGCAGGGTGTCGCCTGGGAGACCTTCCGCACCAGCGGCGAAATCACCGTATATGGTGGTGATACTTTCGCGATAGAGGAACTGCCAAGGCTGACCGGTCAAGCCTAGTCGCTGCCCAACCGGGGCCCAAAACTGATCTGCGTCAATGCATCGATCATCGTCGCCAAGCTATGACAAGGCAGCCTAGCTACCAGCAAAAAAAGGCCTTGTCATGAGCTTGTCGGCAATTCTCGTTCCCTTGAACGGCGGCGCAGCCGGTCGCATCGCCCTGGGTGCCGCATTCACCCTTGGGCGCGCATACAACGCGCTGGTCGAAGTCTTTCATGTCGAGCTCGATCCGGCTTCCAGCTTGCCGCCCATGAGCGACGCCGCCGCCGGAATCGCCATCGGTGAAATTCTCTCCGGCCTCAGGGAAAGCGCCGAGGAACGCAAGGCGGAAGCAAGGGCGCAGTATGAGGCTGCCTGCAAGGAAGCGGATGTTAACGAGATTCCCTCTGCCGAGGCCCATAAGGCAGGCCGCTTTGCGGTGTGCTGGCGCAGTGTCGTCGGCCGCGAAGATGACGCAGTGGCCAGGCGCGCGCGCTGTTTCGACATAACAGTCTTGCCGCAGCCAGATCCGGGTCTAGCTTCGACTGACTCGGTGGCCTTGGAAGCAGCGCTCATGGACTCCGCTCGGCCGATCCTTGTGGTTCCGCCGGCTGGCATGGCGACCGCGCCAAGCACCGCCATGATCGCCTGGAGCAATACCCGCGAGGCCAGCGTCGCGCTTGCAGCAGCGCTCCCGATTCTGGTGTCCACCAAGTCGGTAATTGCCTATACGGTCGGCGAGCAAGACGACGCCGACTTCGCAGACGCGATGGCCTATTTGCGGCATCACGGTATTGACGTTCAGGCGCAAAGGCTGCTGCCCGACTACCGTCCGATTGGTGAGCAGCTCCTCGATCAGTGCCGAAGCGAAGGCGCGGAAATCTTGATCATGGGTGGCTATAGTCACAGCCGCCTGCGCGAGACGGTCTTTGGCGGCGTCACCCGCAGCATCCTGGAAACCGCCGACATCCCGGTTTTGATGGCCCACTGACGTATATCTACAGCCGAATGAGGAGATAGAACCTCATGACCCTCATGCACATCCGATTGGAGCTCGCCCGCTGCCCCGAGTACCCCAACGGCAGCCCCCATCATGGCTATGAGCTTCTAGCTCCCTTGCAGGCAGACGGTCATATCGACGCGGAGCAATGGCGTGATCATCGCAAGGAATGCCGGGTGAAGCGCTTTTGGAACGGTGAGCCGGATGAGCTCGGTCACCTGGTGCGCTCGCGGCGCGGCGATTGGGCATTTCACTATGACATCGAGGGTGATCCCGATGACGATGAGGTCGGCTTTCGCTTTGCCTCCCACGCCTTTCGTCCAGGAGAGTACGTCTCCATAGCCGAGCATGACGGCGAGACCAGGACCTTTATTGTCGCCGCGGTCGGGGCCATGCGCTGACTGGTCTGAGCCTTCACTCCGCCGCTAGGCTGGGCCGAAGGCCAGCCTTGGGTAGCCAAATGACCGCAAAGAAAATCGCCGCGGCAGCCAAAGCCAAGATGAGAAACAGTCGGTCAAAGCCCCAGTTGCCGTGCACCCAGGCAATGAAAGGGACCGAGATTGCGGTCACCGAGAAGGTGGCAAGGTAACGCAGCGCGAACACCCGGCTGCGCCACTGGCTTTTGGTGATCCGACCAATCAAGACATCGTTGATCGGGATTTGGCCGAAGACCGCCAGCATGAAGATCGCCGCTGTGACAATCGCCGCCCAGTCGGTGAGGCCAGGCATCATGGCAAAGAAGATCGCCTGCAATGCCACGACGACGGCAAAGACCAGGCGCAGCGAATAGCGGTCTACCAAGTAGCCGACGATCAATTGCCCAACGGCTGCCAAAGCGAACACCAGAAAAGCATAGCTACCGACCGCCGTGGCGGAGGCGCCCAGATCGTCGAGGCGCTCGCCAAACACCTTTGGCAGGCTGAAGGTGGTGCTTTGAAAAATCAGCCCGCCCAACATGGTGGAGAAAAAGATGATGGCGAAAACACGAATCAGCAGCGACGAGGGGAGAACCTCGCCCACTTGGCCCGCGGGGGCCGAGACCCTCTTCGGCATTGCCGTCTGGAACGGCTTGTAGCGGGCGATCAAACGCCAATAGGCTAGGCCTATAAGCAGGCTTGCCAACCCTGGCCAAAGAAAGGCAGCTCTCCAGCCGGCGGTATCGATCATGAAAGCCGTGATCAAGGCGGCAGCAGCCACCCCAAGATTACCGAAGATACCATTCACCGCTAAAGGAATTCCGGTGCGGCTTCGACCTTCCACGACCAAGGCCAGGCCGACAGGGTGGTAGATGGCGGCAAAGACGCCAATAAAGAACAAGCCGATACCAATTTCTATCGGGGAATTGGCCAGCGCCGTCAGGGCGGAAACCAGACCGATGCCGAGAAAGAACGCCGTCATCATGCCTTCGCGGCTCCATTTGTCGGCAAGCCAACCCGCCGGCAGAGCGAAAACCGCAAAGGCAACGAAGCCTGGCGTCGCATAGGGAATGAGTTCGGCATAGCTCAGGCCCCAATCGCGGGTCAGGACCAGCGCCGCCACGGTGGCGAAGACCAACATGAAGAAATGGTCGAGAAAGTGCCCCAGATTGAGGAAAAGGAAATGTAGACGCGCGCGTTCCAATGCCATACTCCGCCTAAAGCAGGACGAGTGAGAAACGCCGCCTGCAGAACGGAAAATCATAGGCGGAGGCAGCGTGAATACCGAGGACTTTCGTAAACATGCCCATGGCCTGGTCGACTGGATGGCCGACTATCTGGAAACGGTCGAGAGCTATCCGGTGCGGGCGCAGACAGAGCCCGGTGAAATCGCCGACCAGCTCCCCGCCGAAGCACCCGAACAAGCTGAGGAGATGGCCGCCATCCTGGCCGACTTTCAGCGCATCGTCCTGCCCGGCATGACCCATTGGCAGCACCCAAATTTCTTTGCCTATTTTCCCGCCAACAGCAGCCCGCCGTCGATCCTGGCAGAGATGTTGACGGCAACCCTCGGCGCCCAATGCATGCTGTGGCAGACCTCGCCGGCGGCCACCGAAATGGAAACCCGCATGATGGAGTGGCTTGGCCAGATCTGCGGGCTGCCGGGGGAGTTCGCCGGCGTCATTCAGGACTCCGCCTCGAGTGGCATTCTCTGCGGCCTCCTCACAGCGCGCGAGAAGGCGCTTGACGGGCGCGGCAATCAAGCGGGCTTGGCAGGTCAAGAACGCCTGACGGTCTACACCTCCAATCAAACCCACTCCTCCACCGAAAAGAACGTGAAGATCCTGGGTCTGGGCGCCGAAAACCTGCGCAAGATCCCGGTCGATCCGGGCTTTGCCATGCTACCCACAGCGCTCGAGGCGGCGATCGAGAAGGACAAGGCAGCCGGCGCCCTGCCCGCTTGCGTCGTCGCCTCCCTCGGCGGCACCGGGGTTGGTGCCATCGATCCCCTTCGCCCCATTGGCGAGATCTGTCGGCGACATAACCTATTTCTCCTGGTCGATGCCGCCTGGGCCGGCAGCGCCCTGATCCTGCCCGAAGAACGCTGGATGATAGACGGCATCGAGTACGTCGATGCCCTGGTCTTCAATCCGCACAAGTGGCTTTTCACCAACTTCGACTGCTCGGCTTATTTCGTGCGTGACCCGGATGCCTTGGTGCGCTGCCTGACGATCCTACCCGACTACCTGAAATCCCGCGAAACCGGCGCGGTGATTGACTATCGGGATTGGTCGGTGCCGCTCGGCCGCCGCTTTCGCGCACTCAAGCTTTGGTTTGTCTTGCGCAGCTATGGGGTCGAGGGACTACGCGCCAAGCTTCGCGATCACATCGCCTGGGCGCGTGAGCTGGCCGGTTGGATCGATGCCGAGCCGGAATTCGAGTTGGCCTCGCCGCGACGGCTCTCCCTCATGAGCTTTCGTTTTTGCCCACCAGGGATCGATGACCAGCAGGCTCTGAATGAACTGAACCTTCGGCTCTTGGAGGCCTTGAACGACAGCGGCAAGCTTTATCTGACGCAACACCGCATCGACGGCCGCTTCGTCATCCGCTTCGTTGTCGGCCAGACCTACACCCAGCGTCATCACGTCGCGGCCGCCTGGCAAATCATCAAGGAAACCGCGCGCGCACTGGATCAAAATAACGCGGTCTGACGCCGCATGGGTCCATGTTTTATCATGCTTTCAAAAAGTGATTTGCGAGGGCCTTTAAGACTGATATTGGGATAGCCGAAAGGCGCCTAGGATCAAGCCGCGACGCGCTCAATAAGCTTGATTCCGAGGCCGAACCAAACCGCACTTTCCTCTGACTGGTGGTGGGTGATGACGACAGTACGGACAGTGGGTCTTCTGGGGACCGGCGTGATCGGCGCCGGCTGGGCGGCGCGACTGCTCAACCAGGGTTACGATGTCATAGCAAGTGATCCGGGAGAAGGCGCCGAGGAGCGTCTGCGAGCGGCGATCGACCGGGCGCAGCCGGCGCTCGACAAGTTGACGCTGGTGCCGCTAGGCCAACCGGGAAAGCTCAGCTTCACCACCGATATGCAGGCAGCGGCCGCCGCCGCGGACTTCATCCAGGAAAGCGCCCCGGACCGCGAGGACCTCAAGATCGAGCTGCTGACCAAGGCCAGTCAAGCAGCACGGCCGGAAGTCATAATCGCCTCCAGCTCTTCAGGCTTGCTGCCGAGCCGTTTGCAGGCCGGTTGCGCCCATCCTGAAAGGGTCTTGATCGGCCATCCCTTCAACCCGGTCTACTTGTTGCCGCTTTGCGAGGTTGTGGGTGGCCAGCAAACATCGGCCGAAGCCATCGACCGGGCCATGGCCTTTTATCGCCGCATTGGCATGCAGGCCTTGCATGTGCGCAAGGAGATCGACGGCTATCTTTCCGACCGGCTGCAGGAAGCGGTCTGGCGCGAAATCCTGCACCTAATCAATGACGATGTCGCCAACACCGATGAACTGGACCAGGCAATCATCTATGGCCCGGGCCTGCGCTGGGCGATCATGGGTACCTGCTTGACTTTCCACCTGGCTGGCGGCCAGCAAGGCATGCGCCACATGCTGCATCAGTTCGGCCCGGCCCTGAAGCTGCCCTGGACCAAGCTGGTGGCGCCGGAGCTGACCGAAGACCTGATCGACAAGATGGTGAGCCAAACCCAGTCGCAAGCCGGCGAGCGCACGATCGAGCAATTGG
This sequence comes from Rhodospirillales bacterium, assembly GCA_965222795.1. GTDB lineage: Bacteria > Pseudomonadota > Alphaproteobacteria > Kiloniellales > CBDCUY01 > CBDCUY01. The sequence continues at coordinate 218,543 of OZ244972.1, forward strand.
AACGACTGCGCGACGATTGTTTGATCGGCATCATGCAATGCCTGAAGACCTTCAACCACGGCGCCGGCGAAACCTTAAAGTCGTTTGAGAAGTCCACCTATCAAGAGGCCATCGCCAAACGTTTTTTGTCGGATGACGATGTTACCAAGCCGCTCGACCTCTTACACTCGTTCGTGCGTTCGGAATGGGTCGACTACAACGGCCATATGACCGAGGCACGCTATCTCCAAGTCTTCGGCGATGCCAACGACGCCGTGATGCGCTACATCGGCTCAGACGATGCCCACCAAGCTGAAGGATATTCCTACTACACTGTCGAAACGCATATCATGCACGTCAAAGAGGTCGCGGTTAACGCGCCGCTCCGGGTCACCACACAACTCCTCTCCCACGACGAGAAGCGCCTGCACATCTTTCATGCCATGTACCACGGCGATAGCGGCGACCTCTTGGCGACCGGCGAGCACATGTGCCTGCACGTCGATACCAAGGCGGGAAAGGCCTGTGCCGCTCCAGCGCCGATATTGGCCGCGCTTAAGGCTGTGGCCGAAGGACATGATCGGCTGCCCAAGCCCGAGCAAGCAGGCCGCCATGTGGGCGAGCGGCGCTAGCCAAATCCATGGCCAGCCCCGCCCAACGGCGTAACCTTCAACGCCTCCTATCGCCCCGGCACATCTGCGCGGTCGGCGGCTGGGAGGCGGAATCGGTTATCGAGCAGACCCGAAAGTTCGGTTTCAACGGCCCGATTTGGCCAGTGAATCCCCGCCGCGAAAGCATGGCTGGCCTTTCCTGCTATGCCTCGGTGGCCGACTTGCCGCAGGCCCCGGACATCTGCTTTCTCGCCGTTCCAAGAGAGGCCACGATTGATACCCTGGGTCAACTGGCAACCATGGGGGCTGGCGGTGTGATCTGCTATGCTTCCGGCTTTGCCGAAGTGCCGGATGGTCAGGTCTATCAAGATCGCTTGGCAGAGGCAGCCGGTGACCTCGCCGTGGTCGGGCCGAACTGCTATGGCATTGTCAACGGTCTTCATCGCTACGCCCTTTGGCCGGATCAGCATGGGGTCTACCCCGTGGACCGAGGGGTCGCCTTTGTCAGTCAAAGCGGCAACATGGCCATTACCTTCACCATGCAAGAACGCGAACTGCCGCTGGCGGCGGCTCTATCGGTCGGCAATCAGGCAGTGCTCAAAGTGCATGACTATATCGCCGGCCTGGCTGACGACCCGCGAATTGCCGGCATCGGCCTCTATATCGAAGCGATCGAAGATCCAACAGCCTTCGCCACGGCCGCCTTAAAATGTGCCGCGCGCCGAATTCCCATTGTCGCGCTGAAGGCCGGGCGCACTGCCGAAGCCCGCCGGACCGCGCTCAGCCATACCAGTGCGCTGGCCGGCAGCAGCGATGCCCTCATCGATGCCTTCTTCCGCCGCTATGGCGTGTTGCGGGTCGAAAGCCTGAGCGAGCTGGCCGAAACCCTAAAGTTGCTGGCCTTCCATGGTCCTCTGACCGGGCGTAACATCGCGACTCTCAGCTGTTCGGGCGGCGACGCGGCGGTGATGGCCGACTTGGCGGTGCCGCGCGGGCTGCACTTTCCGGCCTTTCCCGCCGCAAACCAGAGCAAATTGGAGTCCGTGCTCGGCCCCAGAGTGACCGTCGCCAATCCGCTCGATTTCCACACCTACATTTGGGCAAATCTCGAGGCCCAGAAGGATTGCTTTGCCGGGGTCCTATCAGCCGGCCTGGATGCCGCCTTGCTGATGATCGATTATCCCCGTCTCGGCGAGAACGATGCCAAGGACTGGGACGTCTCCTTGGAAGCCTGGATCAAGGCAGTCGCCGAAACCGGCGGCAAGGGCATGGTGCTCTCAACCCTGCCGGAAGGCCTGCCCCGGCCGGCCCGAAGGCGCTTGGCCGAGCTTGGTATCGCCCCCATGCAAGGCGCGCTCGACTGCGTCAAGGCCTTGGCCGCCGCCGCGCAGCTCGGCGAGGCTTGGCGCCGTATTGAGGGCGAGCCGCCACCGCTGCCCTGGCCGCTGGCCCCGGAGGCAACGGCCGGCGAGGCCTGCCAGCTCGACGAAGTCGCGGCCAAGGCGCTCTTGGCAAGCCACGACCTGCGGGTGCCAAAAGGGCGTAAGGTCAAGATCGATGCGGCGGCAGCAGCAGCCCACGACCTCGGCTTTCCCGTTGTGGTGAAAACGGCAGCGCCCATCGCCCATAAGACGGAAGCGAGCGGCGTGGCGCTGGCCCTCGGGGATGCCCAGGCCGTGGCTGAAGCGGCTTCGGCGATGGCTAAACTAGGCGATGAGGTTTTGGTTGAGGAAATGCTCCCAAAACCCTTGGTTGAATTGATTTTAGGGGCAGCGGTCGACCAAGAGCTCGGACCCTACCTCTTGCTCGGTGCCGGCGGGGTCTTTGTCGAGCTGCTTCAAGATGCAGTGTCCATTCTCCTGCCGACCTCCGAAGCCGAAGTGCGGGCGGCGCTGCTGGGGCTGCGCATCGCCCCCCTTCTGCAAGGCTATCGGGGACAGGCGGCGGCCGACATTGACGCGATCGTTGCCGAGGTCATGGCGCTCGGCAGGCTGATCGACAGCGAGAAGGACCGCTTCCTGGAGCTCGATATCAATCCCTTGATGGTCTACCCCGAACCCGCCGGCGCCGTCGCCGCCGACGCGCTCATTCGCCTGCGCAAAGGGTCGGCGCTGGAGCCGACTTGACATCACCCTCTCCACCCCTCAATGCCCAACGCTAAAATCGTTGCGGCCGCTCTTGTCCTCGCCGCGCAGCAGGAAAAGGGCACGATTGCCGTAGTCCTGGGCCGGGTGTTGGCGGGCGAATTCCTGGCCAAGACCGTGGTCGTAATAGCTGCTACCTGGCATCAGCCGCACCACGAAGGCAGCGCGGCGGCGATCGGTGCGGTTGGGCCCAGAGCCATGGATCATGTAGACGTCATGGAAAGAAATCTGCCCGGCCTTTAGGACTAGGTCGACGGCAGCATCTTCTTCGAAATGTTCTTGGTCGCAGACCAGGTTGATGGTGAGGTCCGGGTTTTCCTCCCAGTGATGGCTATAGAGCTTGTGCGCCCGGTGGGAGCCGGGGATGAAGCGCATGCAACCGTTTTCCGGCGTTGCGTCGTCAAGGGCAATCCAAATGGTCAGAACCTCGAGCGGCCGGATCGGATAGTAGTCGCCATCCTGGTGCCAGGGGGTGGCCTTGCCGCCCCCGGCCGGCTTGCCGAAGATGGTCGTCCCCCACAAGATGATGTCCGGTCCGATCAGCTGCTCGACCATGTCGAGGATTTCGGGCCGGGTGGCAAGATCGAACCAGGCCTGGCCGCCCCGCAGACCCTGGGCACCCGGCTTGCTGAGGTGAGGGCCGAGCATGATATCGGAAGCTATGTCGGCATTTTCTGCGAGCAACTGGTCGTAGGCTGCCCTCGCCTCGGCCAGAACGGTGTCGGGCAGGCGATAACCCTGCGGCACTACATAGCCCTCTTGGTGATAACGAGCCACCTCCGCCGCGCTTAAGTGTCCGGCCTTGCCTGCCTGTGAGCCTGTCTTCATGATCTTTCCTCCAAGGCTTTGAGCGGATCTTACACCAAGGGCCGAAAACGGCGACAAACTTCACAAATTTTATAGGTATTGCTTCGGCTTTTCCCTTTCCCATACGGCAGCTAGGGATCACACATGACGCCCTCTGATTGGTCGGACTTTATGCCCGTTAAGCAAGAATCTTAGCACTATTCTAAAGCTAGGCCCGCATGCTTAAGCAGCGCCGGTTTCTTGTCGCCGGCACGCCTGTTCGGATTTCTTGCTTCTTGGGTGTTGATATGAAAAAGATTCTTGTTGCCCTCGGTGTAGCCGCCTTCATCGGCGGCGGGATTGTTGAGGCCATGGCCGCACCGCCGCCCTGGGCGCCGGCCCACGGTTATCGGGCCAAGCATGCCCATGGCCATAAGCACAAGAAGCGGCACAAGGGCCATAGCGGTGGCCAGTACCAAGTGGCCGCCCCCTATGTGCCGCCCTTTGGCATCGACCTTGGGCGCTGCAATCGCGATGCCTTGGGTGCCGTCCTTGGCGGCGCGGCGGGGGTCGCCATCGGCTCGCAGATCGGCAGCGGTAGCGGCAATGTGGCAGCCACCATCGGCGGCGGCCTAATCGGGGCGGTGATCGGCGGGGTCGTTGGCCAACATATGGACAACCTCGACCAAAACTGCGTCGGCCAAATCCTGGAGCACGCCCAGGACGGCCAGACCATCACCTGGAACAACGACCGTGACGGACAGCGCTATCAGGTGATGCCGACCAAGACCTTCGACCAAGGCGACGGCCGATTTTGTCGCGAATACATATCCCGCGCGGTGATCAACGGTCAGCAGCAACAGACTTTCGGCCGCGCCTGCCGGGACGCAGACGGCCGCTGGCGGCTGGTGAGCTAAGGCTAGCCAGCCAATGGCATTCTAACAAATCTGGGGGTGCGATCCGTATGCCGCACCGCTTGCTCGCTGCCCGGCGCGGCGGCAGGCGGTGCGGGATCGGGCTGAATGAGCTACAAGAGCCGCTGACGATCGCCAGGCTATTCAGCTCTCCCCTCTGCCACCACACCTTCGGCAAGCTGCAGGACCCGGTCCATGCGTCCGGCGAGCTCCAGATTGTGGGTCGCCACCAAAACCGCCACATCGGCCCCACGCACCAGGCGGAGCAGGCGCTGAAACACCTCTTCCGCGGTGTGCGGGTCGAGGTTTCCGGTGGGCTCGTCGGCGAGCAGCACCGCCGGACCATTGGCAAGCGCCCGGGCGATGGCGACCCGCTGCTGTTCCCCGCCGGAAAGCTGGGCCGGGCGATGACCGGCGCGATCGGCCAAGCCGACCTCGTCCAACAGCGTTGCCGCCCGGCCGCGCGCCTGGCGCTTTGAGGCACCGGCAATCATCTGCGGCAGAATGACGTTCTCCAGGGCGGAAAACTCTGGCAAGAGATGATGGTACTGGTAGACAAAGCCCACGGTTCGGCGCCTGAGCGCCGTGCGTGCGCTATCCGATAGGCTGGCGCAATCCTGACCATCGAAGCTGACACGGCCTTGGTCCGCGCTTTCCAACAACCCGGCAATATGCAGAAGGGTCGACTTGCCTGCCCCGGAGGGACCGACCAAGGCCACCATCTGGCCCCGCGCAATCTCGAGGTTCACGCCGCTCAGAATATCGAGCTGCCGGCCGCCTTGGCGAAAGGACTTGCGGATATCCGTTAAGGCCAAGCCGCTCGCTTTGGCAACGGTTGCGGCATCATTCATAGCGAAGCGCCTCAACCGGGTCGAGGCGGGCGGCCCGCCAGGCCGGATAGATCGTCGCCAGAAAGGAGAGGGCAAGTGCCATGGCGACTACCGAGGCGACCTCCTTGGGATCGATTTCGGCGGGCAACTGTGACAGGAAATAGATCTCCGCAGAAAAAAGCTCGGTGTCGGTCAGGTTTTGCAGCCATTGGCGGATCACCTCGATGTTGTCCGCGAAGAGGACGCCGAGGATGAACCCAAGCAAGGTGCCGGCGATGCCGATGCTGGCGCCGCTTAAGAGAAAAATGCGCAGGATCATGCCACGGGTGGCGCCCATGGTGCGCAAGATCGCGATATCGCGTCCTTTGTCCTTTACCAGCATGATCTGGCCGGAGATGATGTTAAAGGCAGCCACCAGTATGATCAGGGTCAAGATCAAGAACATGACGTTGCGTTCGACCTGGATGGCATTGAAGAAACTGGCGTTTGCGCGTTGCCAATCGACCACGTTGTATCGGGCGCCGAGGTCTTCCATCACCTGCCGTTGGGTGTCAGACACCTTGTCGGGATCGTCCAGGAAAAGCTCGATGGCGTTGACCTTCTCCGGCAGGCGGAAGAAGAGCTGCGCGGCGGAAAGCGGCATGTAGATGAAGCTGGAATCGTACTCATACATGCCGACTTCGAAGAGCCCGGCAATCCGATAGCTCTTCAGGCGCGGCACCGTTCCCACCACGGTGATTCGCCCGCGCGGAGCGATCAAGGTGATCTTGTCGCCAACGAAAAGTCCAAGCCGCCGGGCAAGGCGAGAGCCGACCAGAACTGCCGCCCCCTCTTCCAGTCCCTCGAGCGAGCCATCGACGATGTTGTCGACGATGAGCGCGCGGGCCCGCAGGTCGTCGGGTCTGAGCGCCCGAACCGCGGCACCAGCCGCCTGCTCGCCGGCGCTGACCATGACCTGGCCCTGCACTTGCGGGGCAACCAAGGTCACCCCTTCGATCTCGGCCAGCCGCTCGGCCAAGGTGTCAAAGGCCTGAATGCCCTCCGCCGGACCGAAGATCGAGAGGTGACCGTTGACTCCGAGGATGCGGCCCAGAAGCTCCTGGCGAAATCCGTTCATCACCGCCATCACGATGATCAAGGTGGCCACCCCCAAGGCGATGCCGAGCAGGGAGAAGCCGGCGATGACGGAGATGAAGCCTTCCTGGCGGCGGGAGCGCAGGTAGCGCATGGCCACCATCCGCTCGAAGGCGCCGAAGATCATGGCCGAGGTGATCCCGAGCATGGCAAGACCAGCCACACCCGCCGGTCATCGCGAGGCCCAAAGGGCCGTGGCAATCCATCCTGAGTCGTGACCTGCGCCACCCTATGGATTGCCGCGTCGGCTTCGCCTCCTCGCAATGACGGCCGGTGGATCCAAGAGGCTGACGTAGAACGATTATCGTCGAACGGATTCATGAGGCATCAGCCCGAAGTTACCCGGTCAGTTTGGCCAAGGCGGAGTCCAAAGACAGTTCCTCGCGCTCGCCGCTGGCCCGCACCTTAAGTTCGACGACACCTGACTTCAGGCCGCGCGGGCCGATGATCAGTTGCCAGGGCAGACCGATCAGATCCATCTCGGCGAACTTGGTGCCAGCCGACTCGTCGCGATCGTCATAGAGCACCTCGCAGCCCGCCGCGCGAAGTTTCTGATAGGTCTCCTCGCAGGCCGCCTTACAGGCCTGGTCGCCGGCGCGCAGATTGATCAAGCCGACCTTGAAGGGCGCCACCGGCTCCGGCCAGATGATGCCGGCCTCGTCGTGACTGGCCTCGATGATGGCCCCTACCAGGCGCGATACGCCAATGCCGTAGGAGCCGGAAAGCACTGGGGTCTGCCCGCCGTCCGGCGTGGTCACCAAAGCGTCCAGGGGTTTGGAATACTTGTCACCGAAGTAGAAGATGTGGCCGACCTCGATGCCGCGCCGCTCGACCCGGCAATTCGCTGGCACCTCAGATTCGAAGACCGCCGGATCGTGCTTGTCGTCGGTCCGCGCATAGTAACGGGTCCAGTAATCGACGATCGGCCTCAGATCGCGGTCGTAGTTCGCCGCCTCGGCAAGCACGTCGTAATCGAGCAGATCTTGGTGGCAGTAGACGGCACTCTCCCCGGTATCCGCCAAGATGACGAACTCGTGGCTCAGGTCGCCGCCAATGGGGCCGGTGTCCGCTTCCATGGGGATCGCCTTCAGACCCATGCGGGCGAAGGTTCTGAGGTAAGCCACGAACATCTTGTAGTAGGAGATCCGCGCCGCCTCGGCATCGATGTCGAAGGAATAGCCGTCCTTCATCAAAAACTCGCGCCCGCGCATGACGCCGAAGCGCGGCCGCACCTCGTCGCGGAACTTCCACTGGATGTGATAGAGCAGCTTCGGCAGGCCGCGGTAGCTCTTGATCGCATGGCGGAATATGTCGGTGATCAGCTCCTCATTGGTGGGACCGTAGAGCATCTCGCGATCGTGCCGGTCGAGGATGCGCAGCATCTCCTTGCCGTAATCGTTGTAACGCCCGGACTGCTTCCATAAGTCGGCCGACTGGATGGTCGGCATAAGAACTTCCTGGCAGCCGGCACGATTTTGTTCTTCACGCACGATCTGCTCGATCTTGCGCATCACCGTCAGGCCCATGGGCAGCCAAGAATAGATCCCAGCACTGGCCTGGCGGACCATCCCGGCGCGCAGCATGTAACGATGTGAGACGATCTGCGCCTCGGCCGGGGTTTCCTTCAAGGTGGGCAGGAAATATTCGCTAAGACGCATCGATGTCCTCGGGGGTCAAATTGGGGTCGGCGGCGACGCGGCCGCGCGGCCAGACTTTATGAAATGCCCGCCGAGAAGTCCATGGCAGGCTCAATCCTATCGCGGCGCGGCGACGGGCCGGATAAAGAGTTGGTGGCAGAGATCGATGATGAGCGCGGTTTCCTCATCATAAAGGTCCTGACCGGCGAAGCTGATACGGCCGTCAGGCCCCACCACCACCTCGCCGAGATGGAGGGTGGTGAGGCCAAGGCGCCGGCGCAAAGATCGGCCATCGCGCAGGGAATGACTATCGCGCCTCTTATCGAAAGGCCGAAACTCAAGCTCGAAACGATAACTCGGTGGAAAATCGATCGCAGTACCATTGAGGTCAGCCGGGACCACCGGCTTGCCTTGATGGTCGACGCCGGGCCGATAAGCGACATCGTCCCTCGGCCGGTGGGCCGTTAAGCGAGCACAGCTCTTTTCATCGATGACAACCGCCATCTTTTCCGACTCTTCAGACCAAGCGAGGGTCGCCGGCAAGAGCACTAAGGCAAGAACGGTAAGCTGTCTTAGCATCATTGGTCGGGGCTATCGGAAAGCGGTTAAAATTCCGGTAAGCCAGCTCTCTAAAGACTATCCTTCTTCTGATGCATGAGGCCCTCCGGCGTTACCATCATCCCAGTTATACCAAGTCTCGATAGGAATCATCCATAGCACCGGCTTTACCGACGCGCTGGTTAGGCGCGGTCGGCGCCGTGGTGCCTTGCGCACCATAAGCCGGCAGCAACGTGGCCAGCGCGCCTAACCGATCCGTCAGAATGGTTCCAAATTGCCGCCCGACTCTAGCCGTGCTTATCCGATATCAGGGCACACACCGTTTGCAGCGCCAAGCTGTTTGCGAAACGCCGCCAGCCGATCCGGATCCCGTCGATCAGCGCGTGGCAGATCCACCGCCACATCACCGACCACCTGTGCTGGTGCTGGCGAAAGCGAGATGATTCGATCAGCCAAGTAAATGGCCTCGTCAAGATTGTGGGTGACAAACAGCACCGTGGTCGGCCGTTCCTGCCAAATACGCAACAACAAATCCCGCAGGCGCTGGGCTGTCGCGTTGTCCAACGAAACGAAAGGCTCGTCCATCAACAACAATTCCGGTTCCACCGCGAAGGCACGCACCAGAGCAACACGGCGGCTCATACCAAGCGACAATTGCCCCGGAAAGTTATGGCGAAACCGATCCAGTCCGGTCGCCTCTAGGAGCGCTTCAATACGATCGGCACTGGCCGACGGATTCTGTAACACGATGCGTATATTGTCGATAACACTGCGCCAGGGCAGAAGGCGCGGTTCTTGGAACACATACCCAAGGCGGGGTGGCCGATCGGCGGCCTGCGTCAAAACCCGGCCGTCGAAGGCTTGGTCGAGCCCGGCGATAATATTGAGCAGGGTAGTCTTGCCACAGCCTGACGGCCCCAGCAGACAGGCGAACTGGCGTGGCGGCAAACCGAAATGCACATCTCGCAGCGCCACGTGCGCCGGCACCTCACCCTGCGCCGGGTAGCACTTTTCACGCACTTCCAGGCTTAAAGCGGGTTCTTGCGCCAGCGTGTCAGCCATCGTTCAAACGGTTGGATGAAGACGAGTTCGATCGCCAGGATGATCACCATGAAGCCGAAGGCATAGGCCAAAATTCCGGCGACATCAAAAAGTTGGAAATAGACCTGCAGCTGAAATCCCACGCCGCTGCTGCGCCCCAATAGCTCGACCACCAAAACGATCTTCCAGATAAGCGCCAAGCCGGAGCGCGCCGCCGCCATCAGATAGGGCAGCAGCTGCGGCAGGACGATATGGCGCAAGACCTTGACGCGGGGCAGGCGAAAGGCCTCCGCCATCTCGGTCAGGCTTGGATCTAAGGCGCGCGCACCTTCGCGCAGGGTGACCACCACATTGGGGATCTTGTTGACCGCTACCGCCAACACCGCCGCAGCTTCCACCAACCCGAACCAGACATAGCAGAGGATGATGGTCACCAGAGCCGGTAGGTTGAGAAACAACAGCAACCATGAATCAAAAAGGCGATCGAGCATGGCAGATCTGCCCATGGCGATACCGAGCGCCACGCCGATCACCATGGCCAGGAAGAAGCTGACCGCCACCCGCAACAAGGTGACACCCACGTGATAGGGCAGTTCGCCGCTCGCCGTATGCTCCAAAAACACGCCCAAGACGACCGCCGGACCAGGCAGTACCCGGCTCTCCGCAGCACCGGCTGCCAGATACCAAATCGCGACAAAACCGGTGAGAGACAGGATTGGCAGCCAGAGCCGCGACGATACGCTCATAATGCTTGTCTAGTAGTCGAAGCCACTGGCGAGGCTAGCGGGGTCGAACGCAGCGGGGGTACCGACCAAGGCCTCTCCGCCATACTGCGCGAGGATGTCGAAGAGCTGTCGGGCGCCCTCGCGCTCGGCTTCGCCCCAATGGCGCGGGATACCAGCGCGATAACCGGCGCGCAGTAACTCGAACGAACGGTCGTCTGCCACCTTCATCAAGGGCCGCAGTGCCTCCCACTCGGCATCATCGGTGAGGAGCAGGTCTTTGGCGCGTCGGCTAGCCCCCAAGAACCCTCTGATCGTTTCCTCATTCGCGCTCGCCCATGCCTGATCAAAGACATAGCCGACCAAGGGAACCGATGCATCGACGCCAAGCCTAGAAAGCATATCTTTTACTTCGATGAGCGGGAGGTAGCCTTCAGCCGCCAAACGGGCGGCATAGGGCCAAAAGGTCAAAACCCCATCGACCCGCCCGGCCCTTAGCTGCTCGCTCAGGAGCGGCGGTGCGGCAAAGACTGGCTCCAAGGAACCCTTAAGTGTGCTTCCGGTGTCTTGTTGAACCAAGGCCTGGAGCAAGAGCCAGCTCTTATCGAGGGCGCCGCCGGCAATGCCCAAGCGCTTCCCCTTCAGGTCATCAAGCTGCTTCATGGGCGAGCCGGCCGGCACCATCAAGGCGCCAAGTGCCGTCGAATACGGCAGGAAGGCATAGCCGGCGCCAGCAAGCCGTTGCCGATTGACCCATATCCAGTCGCTGACGATAAGATCAACATCGCCCGCCAGCAGAGCCACCGCGGTGGCGTTCTTGTTGGCCAGGCCAACCACCTCTAGGCTGATGCCGGCATCACGGTCGAAGCCATGTCGCTTGATGACGTCGAGCTCCCAATTGACGGTGCCAAACTTAAGCGCGCCGATGCGCAAAGCCTCCTCGCCTGCCAGTGACGCCTTGGCGCCAAAGGTAACGATCATCAACAGTACCCAAATCCAACGGCGAGCCTGCCGCACTCCTTCGCCTCCCTCAGTTGTTACTCTAAGGCCAGCCCCTATTACCCTAGTTGCCTTTCAAGATCCGGTTACGCACCAGATAAGACACGCCGCGCGACCAGGATTTATCGGTATTGCCACGTATATCCGCGCTGGCCATCTTGATTAATTTTCCGCTTTCGACGTCTCTGAGGTAGAGGTTGATATTGAGAATCAAGTTGGAAACTTTTTGCACCGTACCGGTCATCGCCAAGGCGGCGCCAAGGTCACGGGCGATGGCGATGTCGCATCCATTACAGCTATGCAGGTAGCCTGCGTCATCAATGTGCTTGGCGGCCACGGTCGTATCGACGATATCGTAACGCCCCGACGCTGCCAGGCTTTGACGCAGCTCTTGGCTAATCTTTTTTAGCCGCCGCTGCTCGTCTTCGCGCGGGCCCGAAACCTCCCCCTCCAGGCTGGTGTCGATCAGCTCGAAGTCAAAGACCGCCAGCCGTTCGGCGGCCACCGCCGGCAGCGAGCAAAGCAACATCGCCGCCACGACGATCGCTACCGCCCCGCGGTTCCCTCGGTCAAGCCGGCACCACTTCCCCATAAAGACTGTCCCTCCGTGTTGTCGACCAGCCTTGGCCAACAGAAATCATTTTAGCTTACCACAAGGGGGGTTGAATTCAGCCGATTAGATTTGGCATCCTAACTTTGGGCAATCGATTAGAATAGGAATAATTCCAATTAACAGTTAGTTGCTCGGCAGCTCGCCGTACTTTTGGAAGATATTGGATAGGAAATTGAAAGTCGTTTATCTGGCCATTTGCAAGGTAGTGTTCTTTCTCGCTGGGCCTGCGGCGCTTGCGCAAGATCGCCTGGACATCCCCATCGTTTACGTGGTCCAACAACGCGACGAAGCGCCGCCGCTGTCGCTGGTCGAGCCCATCATCGAAGACAAGGGGCTCGGCGGTGTTGGCAAAGGGATCGAAGATAACGCCACGACCGGCCGCTTTTTGAACCATCACTACGAGCTTGTGAACCTTACGGTGCCAGAAGGTGATGACCTAGGGGCCGCCGTGGCGGCGGAAATCGCTGCCGGGCGTCGCTTCTTTGTGGTCGACCTCGATGCATCCAGCCTCCTAAGCCTGGCTGACTTACCTGAGGCAGCCGATACACTGATGTTCAATATCCGCGCCCAAGATGATCATCTACGTCGGCAAGATTGTCGGGCCAATGTCATGCACGTGATGCCGAGCCGCTCCATGAAGACCGATGGCTTGGCGCAGTACCTGGTCAAGAAGAAATGGCGTGAGTGGTTCCTGGTGCACGGGACCGGTCCGGGCGATCTCGCCTATGTCGCCGCGCTGGAACGTTCTGCCAAGCGTTTCGGCGCCAAGATCGTCGAGAAGCGCGCCTATGAGTACGAGCCCGGCGCCAGACGCAGCGATACAGGTCACGCGCAAACGCAGAAGCAGATGGCGGTCTTCACCCAGGAAGCCGACGACCACGATGTCGTTGTGGTTGCCGACGAAAGCGACGTCTTCGGTGAGTACCTGCCCTACCGGGTTTGGGATCCCAGGCCCGTGGTCGGCACCCAGGGATTGGTGCCAACCGCCTGGCACCGCAGCCACGAGCAGTGGGGCGGCACCCAGATGCAGCGCCGATTTCGCAAGTTCGCCGGGCGCATCATGACCGAGCGGGACTTCAATGGCTGGGTGGCGGTGCGCGCCATCGGCGAGGCAGTGACCCGAACGGGCTCCATCGATACCGCCATGGTCAAGGATTACCTTCTGGGGGAAGCCTTCAAGGTCGCCGCTTTCAAGGGCGAAGGCCTGACTTTCCGGCGGTGGAACCAGCAGCTGCGCCAGCCAATCTTGCTGGCGGCGGCGCGCTCGCTGGTGTCGGTCTCGCCGCAGCAGGGCTTCTTGCATCAGGTCAGCCCGCTTGACACCATGGGCTATGATCAGCCTGAATCTGACTGTCAATTGAACCAATAAGGCGAAAACGCCGCAAGGGAGGATGAAGATGAGACGAGCCTTGGCCAGTCTCGGCCTGCTGGGACTGATAGGCGCTGCAGCGAGCCCAGCGGCGGCGCTTACCATCTATGTCTCCAACGAAAAGGGCAACACGATCAGCGTTGTCGGCGGCGAGGACTTTGAGCTGATCGACACCATCGAGGTAGGTGAGCGTCCACGCGGCATCCTGCTGAGCCACGACAAGAAGTATCTCTACGTCTGCGCCAGTGACGACGACCATGTGGAGGTGGTGGACCTGGAGACCAAAGAGATCATCCAGACCCTTCCCTCTGGGCCGGACCCGGAACTCTTCATCCTGCACCCGGACGGCAACCCGCTTTATGTCGCCAACGAGGACGACAACTTGGTCACCGTGGTCGACGTCTTAGAGGGCAGTGTTCTGGCCGAGGTGCCGGTGGGTGTTGAGCCCGAAGGCATGGGCATTAGCCCGGACGGCAAGATACTGGTGAACACCTCCGAGACCACCAACATGGCCCATTTCATCGACACGGATAGTTATGAGATCGTCGCCAATGTGCTGGTCGACAGCCGGCCGCGCTTTGCCGAGTTCACCAAGGACGGCAAGCACGTCTGGGTCACCTCGGAAATCGGCGGCACGGTGGCGGTGATCGACACCCAAAGTCGTGAGATCGTCGCCAAGATCGGTTTCGAAATCCAAGGTGTCCGGCCCGAGGCAATCCAGCCCGTGGGTGCACGCGTGACCTCTGACGGCAAATGGGCCTTCGTGGCGCTGGGGCCTGCCAATCGGGTGGCGGTAGTCGATGCCCTGACTTTCGAGGTCGAGAAGTATCTCTTGGTGGGCCAACGAGTCTGGCAGCTTGCCTTCAGCGGTGATGAAAAAATCCTGGTGTCTACCAACGGCGTTTCCAACGATATCTCGATCATCGACGTGGAAGACCTCAAGGTCATCAAGTCGGTCACCGTGGGCCGCTTGCCCTGGGGCGTGGTCATCAAAGACTAAGGAATGACGGCCCGGCTTCCTGAACGAGCCCGATTACCTCGCGAAACGGTAGGTTATTTCCAATGAAGGTAGTTCGCTTGCTTGTACTCACCCTAGTGGCCGGCTTGGCAGCCGGGCAAGCGGCGTTGGCCGAGGGTTATCTGGCCACCGGTGCGACGGAGTTACCCGACCTGGTGCTGGGCACCGACGACACCGGCTGCGGCGCGGTGATCAAATTCATCGTCAAATAGGTATGGCAGTCACGGGCCAATCATCAGGATCAACGCAGGTCACCCTGGCGCCGGCGGCCCTTAGCGTGAGCAAGGTCAGCCATAGCTTTGGCAAGCGCAAAGCCCTGGACGCGGTAAGCTTCGATATCGAACCTGGGCATTTCACCGTGCTGCTGGGCCAGAATGGTGCCGGCAAGAGCACCCTCTTCGCCCTGATCACGCGCCTCTACAACAACCGCAGCGGCAGCATTCGCGTCTACGGCCACGACGTACGCCAGGAACCTTCGGAAGCCCTCAAGCGGATCGGTGTGGTCTTTCAGCAGCGCACCCTGGATCTCGATCTCTCGGTCACCCAGAACCTACACTATCACGCCGCCCTGCACGGCATGGCCCGCAGCCAGGCGCAGTTCCGCATCGACCGCGAACTCGCGCGCATTGATCTTGGAGAGCGCGCCGGTGAGAAGGTGCGACAGCTTTCCGGCGGCCAGCTGCGCCGGGTCGAGATCGCCCGTGCCCTGTTGCACGAACCACAGCTCTTGCTGTTTGACGAGCCGACGGTCGGTCTCGACATCGGCAGCCGGCAAGGCATCCTCGATCACATGCGTGCCTTGCTGCGCGAGGAGGATCTAGCCCTCCTCTGGGCAACTCACTTGATCGACGAAGTGCAAATGGGCGACCGGGTGATCGTATTGCATCAAGGCAAGGTGATGGCCGCCGGTCCGGTAAGCCAGGTGGTCGAGAAGGCTGGCGCCGGTACCATCCGCGAGGCCTTCGCCAGCCTGACCAAGGGGAGCGGCCCGTGACACCGGTGCAATACCTGCGCTGCCTGCGCGGCGTCGTCGGCCGTGAGGGCTTGCGCTTCCTGCATCAACGGGAACGCTTCATCGCCGCCTTGGTGCGGCCGCTCGTCTGGCTCTTCATCTTTGCTGCCGGATTTCGCTCGGTGCTGGGGGTCTCGATCATACCGCCGTACGAAACCTATGTGCTCTACGAGGTCTATATCACCCCTGGCCTGATCGGCATGATCCAGCTCTTCAACGGCATGCAGTCCTCGCTTTCCATGGTCTACGACCGCGAGATGGGCTCCATGCGCACCCTCTTGGTGAGCCCCCTGCCCCGCTGGTATCTCCTCACCTGCAAACTCTTGGCCGGAGTTGCCGTTTCTATCCTTCAGGTCTACGTCTTCTTGGGCATTGCCTGGTTCTGGGAAGTGGAGCCGCCGCTTTGGGGCTATCTTACCTTGCTGCCGGCAATGATCATGAGCGGACTGATGCTGGGCGCGCTGGGCCTGTTGCTGTCATCCTTTAT
Source organism: Rhodospirillales bacterium (assembly GCA_965222795.1). Lineage (GTDB taxonomy): Bacteria > Pseudomonadota > Alphaproteobacteria > Kiloniellales > CBDCUY01 > CBDCUY01. Next base: position 234,397 of record OZ244972.1, read on the forward strand.
CAAGCAGCTGGAAAACTTCGCCGGCATCATGAACTTCGTTATCTTTCCCATGTTCTTCGCCTCCTCGGCGCTCTACCCCTTGTGGCGGATGCGCGAAGCAAGTCCGCTGCTGGCCGACATCTGCGCCGTTAATCCCTTCACCTACGCGGTGGAGCTAATCCGCTTCGCCCTGCACGGTGCCTTCAATGGCCAGGCGCTCTTGGTGGTCTTTGGCTGCCTGGTTCTCTTCATGGGCTTGGCGATTTATGGCTATGATCCGCAGCGGGGCCTGGTTGCCCGCCGCGGCGGCCCTGGAGGTTAGAGCGATGACAATCCGCACATCAGCCCTTGTGCTTTTCGCCTTAGGATTGGCGCTGACCGGTCCGGATGGACCACCCGCCTACGCCTTTGGCGAAGATCCGACCTGGCCTTGTATTCAACGCAAGGTGCCGGAGATTTCGTCCGGACAGGTGTGGAACGGTCCCCCATTGGAAGAGCTAGGCGTGGTTTGGAAAGAGGACCCACAGATTAAAATTCTGGCCCGCGATGCCGCCGAACGCCGTACCGAACTCGACGCCGCCAAGCAACTGGTTGCCGACTACGCCAAATCTCTTGGCGGCGAAAAAAACCTAAAACTCACCCAGCTATTTGCCGGCATTTTGGAGATCATCAACAAGGATCGCGCCTCGATCATCAGCGGCATCACCCGCTATCAGCGTCGCCAAGCCGCCTTGGCGGCGCTGATCGAGCAACAGGCGCAAGAGCTTGCCAGTCTGGCCGACGCCAGCGACGAAGCCTCGCAAGACCGTTACTTCGACCTAGAAGACAAACAGCTGTGGGACACCCGAGTCTACGACGAACGGGAGAAGTCTCTGATCTATATTTGTGAACAGCCGGTGATCTTGGAGCAGCGGGCCTTCCTACTCGGCCGTGAAATCATGAGCCACTTGGACGAGCGCGACCTGGAATAACATTGGCTGGCTTCAGGAACCCTCGCCCCCCATGGGAACCGGCTCGCTCTCGGCAAGATCGTAGCCGGCAGCTTCCCAAGCATCGGTGCCGCCGGGAAACCAATAGACCTGCCGGTAGCCAAGCGCCAAGGCCCGCTTGGCGGCGTTCCACGACATCCAGCAGTCTGCCAAACAGTAAAACAGCATCTTCTGGTCTTTGTCACCGCCGCTGGCCCGGTTGAGGTTGTCGGCAAAATAGGCCTCGACTTCCGGTGCTAGGGCACCAAAGCCTGTGTTAACTAGCCACAGGCTGCCAGGGATGTTGTGGCGCGGCCGCGGCCGCCAGAGAGTTCCTTCCGGTAGGCCAGCCGGTTTCGGAGGGCGCGGCAAGACATCGATCAAAACCGTCTGCCCGGCGTCGACCAAGGCCTTGGCCTCTTGCGCTTGGACCGTCGTCGCCCCCGTCAAACCGGCCGGCACCGGCGCTCGATAGTGATCCAGCCGATAACCGGCCAGCTCGGGCACATCCGACTTTTTCTCTAGGGACGCGGCCTTCATCAGCTTGCCCTGGTTATCCAGGAGTGGCACGCCGTAGTCGTGTAGTATGGCGTTGATACGGCCCTGGTTCTTACGGATCACCTTGTTCAACAGCCGCTTCCAGTTGGGCTCGTTGAAGCGCACCCCCATGGTGATGCGATAGTCCATCTTCGGGCCTTCGGTCTCTTTGAGCAGCGGAACCAATTTCAAATCCGCGCCGGACTGTTTCGCGAAGTAGCCGGCGATCGGCCCCCACAGCACGCCTGCGTCGATGTCGCCGGCAATGATGTCGTCGATCATCTGCCGACCGGGCTGGCTAAAGCGCGTGTCGACCATCAGGTGATAGGGCCGCGCCTTGCCCATGAGGCCATAGCGGGCCATGAGGTTGCCCGGCGGCGTGCCGGCAACAACCCCGATAGTTTTATCCTTGAGGGCCGGGTCCTTCAGGCTATCGGCGCTGAAACCGGCGTCGGCCCGATGAACCAAGACATAGGCGGTGCGGTAATAGGGATTGGTGTTTTGCAGCAGCTCGAAGCCGAGCGAGATGCCGATGATGACGTCGCATTTGCGCGCCCGCAGCGTGTTGCGGATAAAGCCGGTCGCCTGGGGAAACCAGGTGTAGTGCACCGGCACTTCCAGCGCTTCGGCGACCAGCTCGGCGATTTTGTTTTCAAAGCCTTCTCTCGCCTGGTTGGAGAAGGGCATGTTGCCCGGGTCGGCGCAAACCCTGAGCCGCGAGCGGTCGACGATTTCCGAGGTCTGCGCCCCGGCGCCGGCGGCCACGCCAAGCATCACCAAGACCATGCCAAGGCCCGCAAGCAAGCTCAGCACCCGTCCTTTTTCTGTCAGCCAGCGCATCACAGTCACTTAACAGGAACAGAGCCAAAGCGCATTCGGGTTAGCCCAGACAATCGTTGTCCCGTTCCCTTGCCTCCTCCGGCTTAGCCTCTTTCTTAGGCCGGCCACGCCCAATAGCGCCATCGGAGCGCGCCTTGAGATAGGCGTAAAGGTCGTCGAGAAAGCACATGACGTTGAGGTTTTCGGCAAAGCCCGGCATGACATATTCGGTGCCGGCACGATCAGTAATCCGGCCGTTGACGATCACGTCGAGGAATGTCTCGTAGTCGATCTCCTTTAGCGAGTCGACTAAAGGCGGCGCGAAGGTGCTGCCCATGCCGTCCGGGCCATGACAAACATGGCACTCTGAGTGATAGCGCCGAAATCCGCTGAAGGTGTACCAATCGACGACACCGTCTTCTGAAACCCGATAGGGCTTTTCCTCGTCCTGAGCAGGGGTCGTGTTGGCATTAAGAATCAAGCCAAGGAACAATACTAGAACAGCGATTGTACCGGTTTTCCCTGCGGCTTTTAGTCGAGCCATACTTGCAGCTCCTTATAGCGATGATCGAAGTTTCAAACGTAAAAAATTAGTCCAAAAGAACGGGTGCCATCGCCCATCGACTGGGGGCCTCGCTGTGAAAAGCATCACCTGTTTTCGGCACCGGCCCAAAAAAGGAAACTCGGCATCCCGGGAAACCGCCAGGATGCCGAGCCCCTCATGGCAATGATATCAGTCTTCCCGAAGATCAGTCGGGAAGAGCAAACACTGTCAACTGGCCGCCCAAGGCGGTGTAGTTGCTAAGCGCGGCATAACCGCCCACAGCACCCAGGCCCGCATTGGGATCGGTCAAACCAGCCGCCAAGCCAATGCCGGCCCAGCCACCGATACCCGACAAGATGGCGATATATTGCTTGCCGCGGTGCATGTAGGTGGTGACGTTGCCGATGATGCCCGATGGGGTCTTGAAGCTGTAAAGCTCGCGACCCGTTTTCGCATCAACCGCCTTCAAATAGCCTTCCAGCGTCCCGTAGAAGACCACATCACCAGCCGTGGCGAGCGCACCGGACCAGACCGAGAACTGCTCAGGATTGGACCAAACGATCTCACCCTTGGTGGCGTCCCAGGCAATGAAGTTGCCCATCTCGTCACCGCCCGGGGCGGGATACATGGCCAAAGTGGCGCCCACATAGGGTTGACCGGCCGTGTAGGATACCCGGAAGGGCTCGTAGTCCATGCAGACATGGTTGGTCGGCACATAGAACAAGCCGGTACGTGGCGAGAAGGCCGCCGGCTGCTGATCTTTGGTGCCGAGCGCGGCCGGGCAGATACCGGTGGAGTTCACATCCTCGCCATTGTGCTCGGTCGAGTACTGCGGCACCACCTGCGGCCGTCCGGTTTCCATGTCAACGTGGGTCGCCCAGTTGACGGCCGGGTCAAACTTCTCGGCCACCAAGAGTTCGCCCGTCTCCCGGTCGAGCGTATAGCCGAAGCCATTGCGGTCGAAGTGGACCAGCATCTTGCGCATCTGGCCGTCCATTTCTTGATCGACCAAGATCATCTCGTTGATGCCGTCGTAGTCCCATTCGTCATGGGGAGTCATTTGATAGACCCACTTCGCCATGCCGTCGTCCGGATCACGGGCAAAGATGGTCATGGACCAACGGTTGTCACCCGGGCGCTGGGCTGGATTCCAAGTGCTGGGATTGCCCGAACCATAGTAGATGAGGTCAAGGTCGGGATCATAAGAGTACCAGCCCCAGGTGGTCCCGCCACCGATTTTCCACTGGTCGCCTTCCCAGGTGTTGGTTCCGGAATCGGCACCTACCGGCTCACCGAGATGGGTGGTCTTTTCCGGATCCAGCAATGTATCAGCATCCGGGCCCATCGAGTAAGCACGCCATTCACGCTCGCCAGTTTCCAGATTGTAAGCGGTAACGCTGCCACGCACGCCAAATTCGCCACCACTGATGCCGATGATGACCTTGTCCTTGACCACCATTGGCGAGGAGGTGCCGGTTTCACCGATCTTTGGATCGCCGTTAGCAACTTTCCAAACAACCTCGCCTGTCTCGGCATCGAGGGCAACAACGGAAGTGTCCGCCTGGTGCGAGATGATCTTGCCGCCACCATAGGCCGGGCCGCGGTACACCGTGTCGCAGCACATCACCGGGATCACATCGGGATCTTGTTTTGGCTCGTATTTCCACTTGATGGCGCCGTTGTTGTTGAGGTCAAGCGCATAGATGATGTTGGGAAATGGCGTGTGCACGTACATCACATCATCGATGATAAGCGGCCCACCCTCGTGGCCGCGCAGCACACCGGTGGAGAACGTCCAGGCGACCTGGAGATCTCCTGCATTGCTCGTATCAATATGGGCTAGCTCGCTATAGCGCCAGTTGGCATAGTTGCCAGTCGGCATGACCCACTCGGATGGGTTTTCCTGCATAACGAGCAAACCGTCGTTGGCAGATGCCATTGCAGGCATCAGCGCAGCCGCTAAGACCACACTTGTTCGACGTAAAGCTCCTCTCATAGGGATCCTCCCTAGCATCCAATTTCTTTCGTACGGGGGGAGAAAGCTGACACAGCTAGCAACGCTAGCCTTTGCGCCGAAGCCTTACCTCCCCCCACTAACGAGGTGGTAACGGCCGGCAGCGTGTCACAGGAGCTAGCCAACTCTCACACGGACCGCGTCATCCGTTTTTGTTGGCAGCCACTTACGAAACCGAAACACTGACTTCGTCATGAAATCGCGGTTTTCGTAGAAGCCGGAAGCGATCTCTATGCTATGAGACCCATGGCCCAGGGGCAAGTCTTATCTTGGTTAAAAGCCTTCCCCCTTGATTAAAAGACTACAGCTGCGTCAAAAGGTTGATGTTTGCCTGAGTGATTTTCGCGTTAGTACTTAGGGCACTAGAGTAGGTTCTCGACGTAAAAGATTACAACATCAAGCACCCGCATTCGCTTGCCAAGTGCCCGTCGACCAATGAACAATCTATGCGCGACCTTAGCATTTTTCGGACCGTTTTTGTTGGTGCTAGTGCGGTCACGCCTTGCCGATTGAAGCAGATGGCGGGTAAGAAAAACTCAAGTCGCAGCATCAAAGTGCCGATGACCTTTTCGCCGATCGATTCATGAGCAAGGATGGAAAATTGAAGGCAACCATTCTTCTGGCAACCATTCTAGCTGGCTTGATCATCGGCATGGCAAGCGCCCATCGAGCTTCGGTGGAACCGCTGCCGATGTCGGAAGTAGCTGATGGCATCTTCGTCTACCAGGGTGAGCACTTGGATCAGACCACAGCATCAAGCGCCGGCATCGCCAACATCGGATTCATCGTCGGCGGACAAGCAATCGCCGTGATCGACACAGGCGGCCGCGGGCACGAAGGGCAACGGCTCCTGGCGGCGATCAGGACGGTTTCCGAACTGCCAATACGGTATGTCATCAACACCCATGTTCACCCGGACCATGTCTTTGGCAACAGCGCTTTCATCCAGGAGCCCGGGGTCATGTTCGTGGGGCATCACAAATTGCCGCGGGCCCTAGCGGCGCGAGGCGGCTTCTATCTTGACGCATTAACAGGTGAACTCGGGGCAGCTGCGGCCGGTACCGAAATCGTTCAACCCGATCTCTTGGTCGAATCGGAACTCACCTTAGATCTGGGCGACCGCTCCCTTCATTTGACCGCCCACCCGGCGGCCCATACCGACAACGATCTGACGGTTTTTGATGCCTTGACCAAGACATTTTGGCTTAGCGATCTATTGTTTATCGATCGTACTCCCGTCGTAGATGGAAGCCTGCTCGGCTGGCAAAGGGTCATGCAGGGCCTCGCTGCCATAGAGGCTGAGCGCGTGGTCCCCGGCCATGGGCCGGTCAGCGCCGAGTGGCCGGACGCATTGCAAGACCAAGCGCGTTACCTGGCCGTCATTACCGAGGGCCTGCGTAAAATCATCGACGAAGAGGGCACCATCAACCAAGCGTTAGAGACAGTCGGCGTCGGCGAAAGGGACCATTGGTTACTATTTGATCACTATAATGCCCGCAATGTGACGACCGGATTTACGGAACTGGAGTGGGAGTAAGGTAAACCAATCTTTGGGTTGGAACATTGGCAGCCACCAGCCCATGCTGTTATGATGATCCTTCAGGGTAGTTTTCCCTGACCTGGCCAGATTGGAGCAACAGAACCATGTCACTGCGCAGCAAAGCCCTCGTTATCGTGTTGGGTTTACTGATGATCTCGAGACCGGGGGCGGGCGCACAGCAGCCTGAGGAAGCCTGGCTTGATCTTCGTGGTGACCTCTTCGGCGAGCGTGAGATCCTCGACGGCGACGGCGTTGTCGCGCTCGAAGCCCCTTATCGGGCGGCCGACGCGGCGATCGTGCCAATTTCAATAATCGCCAAAATCCCCCAGACGGATGCGCGCTACATAAAGACTTTAACACTGGTGATCGACGAGAACCCAGCGCCGGTCGCCGCAGTCTTTTCCCTAAGCCAGAATAGCGGTCAGGCCACCATTTCCACCCGGGTGCGGGTAAACTCCTACACCTTTGTCAGGGCGATCGCCGAAACCAACGACGGCACCCTCTTTATGGCAAAGAAGTTCGTCAAGGCGTCCGGCGGCTGCTCAGCACCGGCAAGCAAGAACCCGGACCAGGCGTTGGCCCGGCTCGGGAAAATGAAGCTCAAAGGGTTGCGCCAGGTACGCTTGGGCGAGCCGAATCAAGTTCAACTCTTAATCAGCCATCCGAACTCGTCCGGATTGCAAATGGATCAAGTGACCCGTCACTACATTCCGGCCCATTTCGTTCACGAGATCAAGGTCAGCTACGGCGGCCAGAGCCTGATGACCGTGGAAGGTGCCATTTCCCTCAGCGAAGACCCGAGCATCAGGTTTTCCTTCGTGCCCCAGAAGGAAGGCGAGATCACCGTGGATGTTCGGGATACGGAAGGCAATGAGTTTCACAAAACTTGGCAGGTTCAACCTGGTCCGGGAGCCTAGGATTCCACGCCGGTTAGGCTAGAGCATCGGGCGGCAATTTGGAATCAATTCTGCTTGGCTCTGGCCGGCGCTCTAGCATCTAATCCGCGGTCGAGCCCCAGACGTCATCCACGGCAAAGTGTCTCGGGGCGCGCGGATTGAGGTCAGCCATCTTAGCTGAATATCATAGGCTTCCCACTCGTTCTTCAGCCACATTTTGCAGGGCCGATCGGCCCGGTAGGTGCCGTTTTCCTGCTGCGTGAAATGCACCAGTTCATGCAGCAGGATCGAGCGTGAGCGCAAGTCGTTGACCGGATCAAGGGTGTCATCAAGATAAATTGTGTTGCCCGGAGGAAACCAACCATAAATCGGGCAAGGCTTGCCGCAAACCCGCGCTTGCAACTCGTCCGCGGCGAGAAATGTCACCTCGGGATTCGCATCGGGCAGCTGATACCCCGACATGGCCTGGACCACCAACAGTAGTTCGGCCACAAGCTTGGTCAGGGCCGAGGCGCTTATCGCCATCATCGGCTTGCTTCACACCACCTACTTGCTCGACCACGTTTCTTGCCTACTGTGGCCTTGCTTCAATGACAATAATATCATAGCTCCTTAAAATGAGCCTAATCGTGAGCTTTGAATTACAATATCTGGTTGGAAAAGTAGTGCGACACGCAATATTTCAAGTCTTGGCTGCCTTCGCGGTGGGGTTTTGTACTGTGAGCCTGGGCGGTTCTTTGGGCCATGCGGGTGAGTATACGAAGGCGCAAGTTCTCCTATTTGATACGCCCCATCTCAGCAACATCCGATCGACCGGCTCGCTTCGCTACGACTTCGATCAGCGCGGCACAGAGGTTGTCGGCTTCTCCGACAGCGTCGAGCTCTTCATCACCAAGATCCACGAGGACGGTAGCAAGAACCTTCGTGTCGATTTCCTGACTGGCCGCCGTCGTCTCCCCTTCTCGCCGGTCGAGGGGTATCGCGGCAATCCCTTGGTCATGCTGTTCTTGCAGCACGACGTCGTGGCCATGGCCAGAGAGCTGGGTGGGCAGCCCAACTACTTCCGCAACCGTCTGCGCGATGCCTTGGCTAAGGGTGGCCAGATCGAGAATTTCATCCTATCCCACGGCGGCCAAGACCTGGAGGCAGTGCGCGTGACCCTGACTCCCTTCCTCGGCGATCGATACCGAGAAAACTTCGGTGCCCATGAGAATAAGACCTACGAGTTTGTCTTTGCTGAGGATCTGCCTGGCGGCATTTACCAGATTCGGACCTCGGTTCCCGGCCTAGGCGAAGCCCCACCGGTGCTAGAGGAGACGGTTACCCTGCGTTCGGGGGGTGCATGATGTCACTGCGAAAACCAGCCGCTCGCCATTGGACTACGCTGTGGGCCGCGGCCCTGGTGTCGACGCTTGGCGTCGTTCCTCATAGTTCCGCTCGCGCCGGCGACTATCCGACGGTGGCCCTGGCCGATTATGTTTTTGGCTGCATGGCGACCAACGGCCAGACACGGGAAGCGCTGGAACGCTGCTCTTGCAGCATCGATGTGATCGCCTCGCTGATACCCTATGAAGAGTACGTCAAGGCCGAAACGATCTTGCGCATGCGCCTCGTCAGCGGTGAGAAAAGTGTCATCTTCAAAGAGAACCGTCAGTTTCGTGATACGGTCGACCGGCTAAAGGGGGCCCAAGCGGAATCCGAAATCCGCTGCTTTTAGGGTGACAGAAAACAAGCAGGTATCTCTGCCTCAGGTTCTGTGAGCGTTGATCGCAACCAACGCAGCCTTGAATCCGTCAAGTCTCTGGACTATCATCCTCGGCAGATCGGCGTTCAACAGCGTGTCGTGAAGATTTGAACGGTTCTAGGGTTTGAGTTTTCGTGATCGATTGTTGGCTCCGGTCTCCCGATTGGCAAAAGGCCGTTTCTTGCTTTTGTCAAGCGGGTCGATACGTGGATGAGCTATGGGAGGAACGCATGGCTTGGTCGACACCGAAAGTTGTTGAAATCTCCGTGGGTTTGGAGATCAACAGCTATGTTTGCGCGGAGCTCTAAGAGCTCAGTAGCAACAGTGTTAAAGTAGATCCCGGGGCCCGTGTCATCCGCGTCGGGCTCGGCTCCCGGGTATCTCGGTGACGGCGTATTCCAATCCTAACAATCGGCCCCCTGGCCCCAGTCTTGGGCCCCAGTCTTGCGCGTTGGAAGCCAAGCGGTTTGATCCACGAACCGGCAGCCGATACCAGTTTGCCGTCTTTTGTTCTGCGTTACCCTCGCCAGTGGCCGTCCTTTTCAAGACTCTCCATCGTTTCGACGATAGCTTCCCGCAGCGCATCGGTCAGCAGATCAATTTGATCTTTGGTTAGCACCAGCGGCGGCGATAGCACGTTCAAATGCGCAATCGGCCGTACCAGCACGCCGCGCTTTTGGCAGGCGTCGGCAATGCGGTTACCGACCAGGGCCTCCGCCGGCAACAGCTCCTTGGTTTCTTGATCGGCGACGTTCTCAATGCACATCATGAAGTGGCTGCCTCGCACATCACCGACGATCGGCAGGTCGCGAAGACTTTCGAGTTTTGCCTCTAGATAGGGGCCGACCTCCCGAACGTGACCGCAGAGATCCTCGCGTTCAATAATGGCGATGTTGGCGAGGCCAGCAGCGCAGGACACCGGATGGCCCGAATAGGTAAAGCCATGGGTAAACATGGCCCCTTCCGCCTGGGGCACGCTGATCACATCATAGATTTCATCGGAAAATATCGTTGCCGATAGAGGCGAATAGGCGGACGTCAGTCCCTTGGCCGAGGTGATCATATCGGGCTGCATGTCGAAGACCGTCCGCGACGCAAAGAAATGGCCGAGGCGCCCAAAGGCGGTCACGACCTCATCGGCCACATAGAGAATGCCGTGCTGCTGGCAAACCTGATGAACACGCTTGTGGTATCCTTCGGGGGCGACCAGCACGCCGCCGGCGCCCATAATCGGCTCGGCAAAGAAGGCGGCAACATTCTCCGGTCCGATCTCCTCGATCTTAGCTGCGAATTCCTCGACCAGATGATCACAATAGTCCGCCTCCGACATGGCGTCCGGGCGGCGGTAGAGATAGGGCGCCGACACGCGGTGGATCAGCTCCTCGCCGATGATATCAAAGCCCTGGTGATCAAAGGCGACACCGGTCAACGACATCGCCAAATAGGTTGAGCCGTGATAGGCATCGTGGCGGGCAATGATTTTCTTCTTGTTCGGCTTGCCCAAGCGGTTGAAGTAGAAGTGAATCATCCGCACGGCCGTGTCATTGGCCATGGAACCGCCGGTGCCGTAGAAGATGTGGTTCAGAGGCCCAGGCGCCAGCTCAGCCAGCTTTGCCGCAAGTTCCGCCGCCGGGATGGAGGTGTGGGCACCGAAGGAAGAGTAGTAGCACATGCGCCGGGCCTGGTCGGCCATCGCCTGGGCGATTTCATCACGCCCATAGCCCACATTGACGCACCAAAGACCACCTATTCCATCAAGATACCGACCACCGTCGGAATCGTAAACATAAGACCCTTCCGATTCCGCAACCACCAAAGATCCAGATTCTTTGAAGGTCGAAAAATCGGTCCAGGGGTGGACATGATGCGCCCTGTCCTTTTCCCAAATATCCTTTGTATCGTATTGGAAATTGCGCGTATCCAAGGTTCTATCCCTCATATGAAAGCGGCTCGGAACGGAAAGATTAAGGCCAAGCCAAGATCGGCGCTAGTCCTTCATCCCCCTGATCGCCAATTGTTTAGAGACTGAAACTCTCCCGACTTTCGCGACTCCAAAGACAGTAAGCCATTTGAGATGCAAGCAAACAAATTTCGTGACCTTACACCGAATTTGGCGTATGACTACGCCCAACAATAATATTGGAAGTGGCACAGGGGAAAGGGATTCTGCCGGTTCCAAGTTTAGGGAGGCTTCGTCGGAAGACGAACAAGGGGCCAAAACTAGGTCCTAGGAACGAGAAACCAGGGAGTGATCCTAACGGCAGGTCCAGTAAATGGGCTTGCCTTTATTTTTTTCTAGTTTTGTCACCTTGGGAGGGAGAAACACTTTTCATCCAAGGTGGAGAAAGCTTCGCAATTTTTTCGTAGGTCGGGCAATCGGGGCTATGCGCGCCCGCCAGGTAGCCGGTGGACATAAGGAATTCACCAACAATTTCCACACCCGTGAAGGCGAAGTTCTTTCGAAACAACTTCACCCAATCAACCTTTTCAAGCGGGTGGTGAGAATCGAGCCAGGCCTTAAAACTGCCGTGGCTGGCCTGCAGTTCCTGAATCCTTTGCGCATTGGTAATGGCGGCCCGCACCTTCAGGCGGTTGCGGATAATGCCGGCATTGGCCAAGAGGCGAGCCTGCTCTGCCTCACCATAGGATGCCACCCGATCAATGTCGAACCCGTCGAAAGCGCGAGGAAAATTGTCACGCTTCTTTAAGATGGTTAACCAGGATAAGCCTGCTTGGTTGATCTCCAGCACCAGGCGCTCAAAGAGCACGTGGTCATCGGAAACCGGAAAGCCGTATTCTTGGTCATGGTAGGGCCCATGATAGGGATGCCCGGGTGCCGAGCGGCAATAATCCGTCATAGCTCCTTGGCCATTTCTCGGAAGTCGATCAAACCGTTATCGATGACATAATAGACACCAAGCCAGATAACAGTCGTAATGAGCGTGGTGATCACAAATTTCCGCAGCAGCATCGGTTTGGCCGGCGCGCTGGGCGCATGCCCGGGTTCGACCTGGTCGGGCACCCGCACGCCCCACGGCAGGACGGCGAAGATCACCACCCACCAGATGATGACGAAGACCAACAGGCCGCTGAACCAGTTCATCCCGCAGCCTCGTTCATCCCCTAAATCTGCTCCAGTTCGACCAGCGTGCCGTTGAAGTCTTTGGGATGCAAAAACAATACCGGCTTGTCATGGGCGCCGATCTTCGGTTCCCCGTCGCCGAGCACCCTCGCTCCTGCCGCCTGCAGGCGATCACGCGCGGCAAGAATATCATCGACCTCATAACAGATGTGGTGGATCCCGCCATTTGGGTTCCGTTCCAGGAACTTGGCGATCGGCGAAGCTTCCCCCAAAGGATGCAGCAACTCGATCTTGGTGTTTGGTAGTTCGACAAAGACCACAGTCACGCCATGCGCCGGCTGCTCGAGCGGCGGCGATACCTTAGCCCCGAGCAAGTCGCTGTACTGTGCGCTCGCCGCCGCAAGGTCCGGCACGGCGATCGCCACGTGATTAAGGCGCCCGATCATCGGCGAAAACTCCCAAGCTCTTCTGCAACTGCGCACCCATCGACGTCTTCTAACTGTATCCCAGAGGCCACAGCTTGGCATCCAACAAGATTAACTTAGGGATCATGGTGCCAAGCGCAACAGCTGCACCTCGGTCACCGGTTTCTTGCCGAGCTCGGCAAATATGGTGCGACGGGCCGCGAGTCGGGCCGTCTCCATAATTTTTATGTCATCCTTGCGCTGCACTGCGGTCAACCGATCGAAGGCCTCGCCAACCGCCCCGGCGGCCATCGATAGACAGTCCTCTTCATCACCATCGACCAGGCCTTGCGCGAGGACCGCGGGTGGCGCCGCCAAGCGGCCGGCCGAATCGATCGCCAGGGTCACCGCTAAGTACCCGTTGTAACCAATTCGCTGACGAGATTTCAGGGCGGGACTGTCGCGGCGCAGCAGGCGGTTGCCGTCCAGCACCAGTCGGCCGTGCTCCACTTCCTCAACAATTTCGGCCGGACCCGGCGCCAAGCGTATCAAGCTGCCGTTGCCGCCAACGATCGTCTGCGGCACTTGGCACTCTTCGGCCAGGGCGGCATGGGCGACGAGGTGACGAGCCTCGCCATGCACCGGCACCGCCAATTTCGGGCGGACCCACTGATACATCTGGGTCAGTTCATCGCGGCATGGGTGGCCAGAGACATGCACAAAATGATCGTCGTCGGTCAGCACTTCGATACCGAGCCGCACCAAACGGTTCTGCATTTCATAGATGGCCGTCTCGTTGCCGGGAATAACCCGAGAGGAGAAAATGACCGCATCGCCTTCCTCCATCATGACATGCGGATGCTGGTCATTGGCGATGCGCGCCAGGGCGGAGCGCGGCTCCCCCTGGCTCCCGGTACAGATCATCAGAACCTCTTCGCGCGGCAGGTAGCCCACGTCTCGTTCCGTCAAGAAGGGCTCAAGGTCTTGGATATAGCCGTTTTGCCGCGCCGCATCGCAGATGCGCCAGAGGGACCGGCCAACCAAGGCGGTGCGCCGGCCATGGGCGGCGGCCACTTCTGCTATGGTGGCCAGGCGCGCGACATTGCTGGCAAAACAAGCCACAGCCACCCGGTTGCGCAATTGCCCGACCAACTTCATCAGGCTCTCGCGCACCTCGCTTTCAGAGCCTGAGTCACCCTCGACGAGCGCATTGGTCGAATCACCCACTAAGGCCAAGACATTCTCATCGGCCAGGGACTGCAGGGCCGCCTGATCATAGGTATCGCCCAAGAGGGGATCCGGGTCGAACTTCCAGTCGCCGGTATGTAGCACCGTGCCATGGGGCGTGCGAATGGCGATCGCGTTGGGTTCAGGAATAGAATGGGTCAAGGTGATCAGTTCAAGTTCGAAAGGATCGATGGAGAATCGTTCGCCAAGGGGCAGTTCGATCACCTCCGCCTCCTCCTCAAGGCCCGCCTCGGCCAGCTTGCGACGCACCACCGAGGCCGTGAAGCCTGTCGCGTAGATCGGGCAACGCAGACGCGGCCAGAGGTAAGGAACCGCGCCCACGTGATCCTCGTGCGCGTGGGTCAGCACCAGACCCACCAGGCGCTCGCGCTCCGCTTCGATAAAAGCCGTATCCGGCATCACCAGATCAATGCCAGGCAGGCGATCGTCGGCAAAAGTGACACCCAGGTCGACCATCAGCCAGGCACCGTCATAGGCATAGAGATTGAGGTTCATGCCAATCTCGCCGGTGCCGCCGAGCGGCAGAAAGTAGAGGGCCTGCGGGTCGAGAGACGCACTCACTGGTTCATCTCGTAGACCATGACCAAGCCCTTGAGGGTCAAGTCTTGGTCTATCCCTTCGATGACCTCCGTGGCTTCGACGAACAAGGGGGACAGACCGCCCGTGCCAATCACCTTCATGGGCGCGCCGAACTCTTCTTTAATGCGGGCTACCAGTCCCTCGACCATGGCCACATAGCCCCAGAATATGCCCGATTGCATGGCTGGAATGGTCGCTTTACCAATCACTCTATCCGGCCGCGAGATAGCGATACGCGGCAGCGCCGCTGAGGCTTGGTAGAGGGCCTCGACCGAAAGATTGATACCCGGCGCAATAATGCAGCCTTCGTTGGAGCCTTGCGCGCCGACTACGTCGAAGGTCGTGCCGGTGCCGAAGTCGACCACGATTAGCGGGCCGCCGTAGAGTCGGTGACCGGCGAGGGTGTTTACCAAGCGATCGATGCCGGCTTGCTCCGGCCGGTCAATGTTGATTTCGATACCGAGCTTGATCCCCGGTGATCCCACCATCATCGCCTCGACGCCGAAGTAGTCTCGGCAGAGGCGCCTTAGGCTGTAGTTAGTAGCCGGAACCACGCTGGCAACCACCACCCCGGTGATATCGTCCGGTGCCAGGTTTTTCAGCGCCATGAGCTGGGTTAGCCACACGGCATATTCATCGGCAGTACGTTTGGCATCGCTGGAGGCACGCCAGCAGCCTAGCTGCCGGTCGCCGTCATAGACGGCAAACACCACGTTGGTGTTGCCGGAATCGATTGCGAGCAGCATTGGCTCTAGCTCCCATCATTCTGAAAATAGACGTCGCCGGCTGATATCCGCCGCTCTTCCCCCATCGGCAGCTGCAGTATCAAGGCGCCATCTTCGTCAAGACCCAGGAACACACCTGTGAGCGTTTCCTTCGGCAGGCGCACGTCGATTTTCTTGCCGAGGCCGAAGGCCCGCTGCAGCCAAGTGGATCTAATCGGTTCAAAGCCATCTTCCAACCAGCGATTGACCCAGGTGAGGAAATGCCGCGCCACTGCTTCCAGCGCGATCACGACGTCCACGCTTCGATCGCTGCCCTCGTCTTGCAAGCTGGTCGCTTCGACCCTGGCTTCTTGCGGATGACGGCCCACATTGAGGCCGATTCCGAGGATCAGCCATTCAAGACCCCCTTGCGCGGATAGCTGAGATTCTAAAAGGATCCCGGCGATCTTTCGCTCGCCCACCAGCACATCGTTGGGCCACTTGAGATGGCATTCGACGGCGGGCGGCAGCAGGCTGCCAATCGCATCATAGAGTGCTAGCGCCGCGACAAAGCTCAGCTGTGCCGCTTGCGAGGCCGAACAATCCGGTCGCAGCACCAAGGAAATGTAAAGATTTCCCGGCGGACTCGACCAGCTGCGCGCCTGCCGCCCCCGCCCTTTGGTCTGCCTGAGTGCCCATATCAGCGTGCCGTCCTCGGCACCCGCCAACGCCTGGCGTCGAGCTTCACTGTTGGTGCTGTCAATTTCATCGAAGGACAACAAACGGTAGGCCGGCGGCAGGTCCGGCTGCCGGGACGTATCGTCAGCGGTCATCCGGGAAAGAGGGCCGCCGCCGCCACCTCAGCGCCGCTCAACACCGGGCTGAGCGCCAACACGAAGAGCAGAACGACCAAGGCGGTGCCCGTCAGAATGGCCGTCATTTCCCGATCGATCGGCTGGTCGAAACTTTCCGCCGGCTCGTCGAAGAACATCAACTTGATGATCCTCAGGTAGTAGAAGGCGCCAACAACGCTGGTCAGAACGCCGATCACCGCAAGGGTGTAGAGCTCGGCCTCGATCGCCGCCAAGAAGACGTAGAGTTTGCCAAAGAAGCCTGCCAAGGGCGGAATGCCGGCCATGGAAAACATGAAGATGGTGAGCGCCACGGCCATCAATGGCTGGGTCTTGGAAAGCCCTTTCAGGTCCTCAATGCCTTCGACCATGCGATCCTTTTGCCGCATGCACAGGATACAAGCGAAGGTTCCAGCATTCATGAAGATGTAAATGGCGAGGTAGATCACCACACCACGCACACCCGCTTCGGTTCCAGCCGCCAGGCCAACCAGGGCGTAGCCGATGTGGCCGATCGAGCTATAGGCCATCAGCCGCTTGATGTTGGTTTGGTTAATGGCGGCAAAGGCGCCCAGGATCATCGAGCCCAAAGAGACGACGACGATAATCTGCTGCCATTGGGCCACCAGATCGCCGAAGGGGCCAACCAAGACCCGAACGAAAAGCGCCATGGCAGCAACTTTGGGGGCGGTGGCGAAAAAGGCAGTCACCGGCGTCGGCGCACCTTCGTAGACGTCCGGTGTCCACATGTGGAAGGGAACCGCAGAAACCTTGAAGGCAAGGCCGGCAATGACAAAGACGATGCCGACCACGAGTCCGAGCGAAGGGGCTTCCGCCCCCGTCAAGGTCTCCGCCAGGATGGTGAAGGAGGTCGATCCGGCAAAGCCGTAGACCATGGAACTGCCATAAAGCAGCATGCCCGAGGAAAGTGCACCGAGCACAAAGTACTTCAACCCCGCTTCGGTGGAACGCAGCGTATCCCGGCGAAAGGCGGCGATGACATAGAGCGACAGGCTCTGCAACTCTAGGCCCAAATAAAGCGACAGCAAGTCATTGGCCGACACCATCATCATCATGCCAAGCGTGGCAAAGAGCATCAGCACAGGAAACTCAAAGCGAGCCATCCGCTCCCGCTCAATATAGCCGAGCGACATCAGCATGGTGAGCATGGCGCCAATCAGCACCAGTGACTTCATAAAGGCGGCAAAGCTGTCAGCGATGAAGAGACCGCTCATCGCCAAGATGTCGGCCCGATCTTGACCAAACCACATCACGATCAGCGCCACCACCAACAACACGATTCCCGACAGCAGTACCAATCGGGTGGCGCTGTTGCCGCGAAACACGCCCAGCATCAAAAGCGCGCTCGCCCCCAGGGCCAGCAGAACCTCCGGCAATACCGCGGTGAAGTTAAGCTCTTCCATGGCTTTTTCCCGCCCCGCTCACTGGCCGAGCGCTGCCAGGCTCGGGCCCTTACCGGCCGCCGCCAAGGCTTGCTCGTAATTCTCGATCAATTGGCTCACGGACGCCGCCATCACGTCGATGAAGGACATGGGATAGATGCCCATCCATATGACCAGCAGCAGCAAGGGGGCAAAGACCGCCTTTTCCCGCCAGTTAAGGTCGAGGATGGACATCAAATCCTGCTTGGTCATGCGGCCGAAAATGACCCGGCGATAAAGATAAAGCATGTAGGCAGCACCCAGCACCATGCCGGTGGCGATCAACAAGGCCACCCAGGTGTTGACCTGGAAGACACCGATCATCACCAAAATCTCGCCAACGAATCCGCCGGTGCCGGGCAGACCCACCGAGGCCAGCATGAATACCATGAAGCAGAAGGCGTAGGCCGGCATGCGCTCGACCAAGCCGTCGTAGCGGCTGATCAGACGACTGTGTATGCGATCATAGACCACGCCGACGACGAGGAAGAGCGCTCCCGAGACCACGCCGTGCGAAAGCATCTGGAAGATCGCCCCCTCAAGGCCCTGTTGGGTAACGGTGAAGATGCCGACGGTGACGAAGCCCATGTGCGCCACCGAGGAATAGGCGATCAGCTTCTTCATATCCTCCTGCGCCAGGGCGACCAGCGAGGTATAGATCACCGCCACGATGGAAAGGGCGAAGACGAAGGGGGTGAAGTAGGCCGAGGCCTCCGGCAGCATGGGCAAGGAAAATCGGATAAAGCCGTAAGCCCCCATCTTTAACAGCACGCCAGCCAGAATCACCGAGCCGGCGGTCGGCGCCTCCACATGGGCATCGGGCAGCCAGGTGTGGACCGGCCACATGGGCACCTTGACGGCAAAGGAGGCAAAGAAGGCGATCCACAGCCAGGTCTGCATCCCCGCCGGCAGGCTGTAGGTCAGCAGGGTCGGGATGTCCATGGTGCCGGATTCGAAATAGATCGCCAGGATGGCGAGCAGCATCAGCACCGAACCGGCCAGGGTATAAAGAAAGAACTTGAAGGCCGCATAAACTCGCCGCGGGCCGCCCCAAACGCCGATGATGATGAACATCGGGATCAGCGTGCCTTCGAAGAAGACGTAGAAGACGACGAAGTCGAGGGCGCAGAACATGCCCACCATCATCGTCTCCAGCACCAGGAAGGAGATCATGAACTCCTTGACCCGGACTTTGATCGACTCCCAGCTGGCAATCACGCAAATCGGTGTCAGCAAAGTCGACAGCAGCACGAACATCATCGAAATGCCGTCGACACCCATGCGGTAGGTGATGTTGAATTCCGGAATCCAGGCCCGCTCCTCGGGGAACTGGAACTCGGCGGTGCCGCGCTCGAAGCCGAACCAAATAAAGAGCGAGAGGACAAAGGTGATCAGCGAGGTCCACAGCGCCACGTAGCGCGCGTTTCGGGCAACATCCTCCTCCTCGCCGCGGATCGCCAGAATGAAAAGCGCCCCCACCAGCGGCAGGAAGGTCACCAAGCTTAGAAGTGGCCAGTTTTCCATGCCGCCCTACCCCGCGTGGCTAATCATGTACCAGCTGATCAAGGCCACCACCCCGATCAGCATGGCAAAGGCGTAGTGGTAGACATAGCCGGACTGCAGTCTGCTCGCGCGCTTGGCCAGGTTGATGGTAGCCGCTGCCACCCCATCCGGCCCGCAGCCATCGATCAAGGTTCCATCCCCGGTCTTCCAAAGGCCGCGGCCCAAGAACATGGCCGGCCGGACGAAGAGGAAGTCATAGAGCTCGTCGAAGTACCACTTGTTGAAGGAATAGAGGTAAAGCGGCCGCAAGGCGTTGGCCAGCATCGCCGGCAGATCCGGCATCAGCATGTACATGACATAGGCAAGGCCGATGCCAGACAGCGCCAGCACCAGCGGCAGGTACTTGACCCAGGCGGGCACATGATGCGCTGCCTCGATGACATCGTTTTCGGGCAGAACGAAGAGCGCACTCCCCCAGAACTCGACCCGCGCCTCGCCGACGAAGTTGCCATAGCCCCACCAGCCGGCAAAGACTGCCCCAATCGCCAAGACCACAAGCGGAATCAACATGACCTTTGGCGATTCATGCACGTGATCCATGACGTGCTTGTCGGCGCGAGGCGCGCCGTGGAAGGTCATCAAGAGCAGCCGCCAAGAGTAAAAGGCGGTCATGAAGGCGGCCGCCGCCCCCAGCCAGTAGGCGAAGGTGCCGTGCCCCGAATGGGCCGCATAGGCGGACTCAAGGATCATGTCCTTGGAAAAGAAGCCGGCGAAAGGCGGAATGCCGGCCAGCGCCAGGGAACCGATCCACATCAGGCCATAGGTGACTGGAATCATGCGCCAGATCCCACCCATCTTGCGCATGTCCTGCTCGTCCGACATGGCGTGGATGACTGAACCGGCGCAAAGGAACAAGAGCGCCTTGAAAAAAGCGTGGGTGAAGAGGTGGAAGATCGCCGCCCCATAGGCCGAGACGCCGGCCGCGAAGAACATGTAGCCAAGCTGGCTGCAGGTGGAGTAGGCAATCACCCGTTTGATGTCGGTTTGGGTCAGACCCACGGTAGCGGCGAAGAAGGCGGTCATGGCACCGACGTAGGTCACCAGCTCCAGCGCTATGGGCGCGTATTCGAACATCGGCGACAGGCGGCAGACCATGAACACACCGGCAGTCACCATGGTGGCGGCATGGATCAGGGCCGAAACCGGGGTCGGGCCTTCCATCGCATCCGGCAGCCAGGTGTGCAGACCGAGCTGCGCCGACTTACCCATGGCGCCGATGAAAAGCAGGACGCAGCAGATGGTGAGCGCATGGCCTTCGATGTCGAGGAAGCTGAACTGCGCTTCGGCCTGGTTAGGTACCTCGGCGAAGACCGCATCGAAACCGACCGCGCCGAACAGCACGAAGCAGCCCATGATGCCGAGCGCAAAGCCGATGTCGCCCACCCGATTGACCAGGAAGGCCTTGATCGCTGCCGCGCAAGCGCTCGGCCGCTCATACCAGAAACCGATGAGAAGATAGGAACAAAGTCCAACCCCTTCCCAGCCGAAGAACATCTGCAAGAAGTTGTCGGCCGACACCAGCATCAGCATGAAGAAGGTGAAGAAGGAGAGATAGGAAAAGAAGCGCGGGATCGACTTGTCGTGGGACATATAGCCGATCGAATAGACATGGATCATCGACGAGCAGACGCAGACCACAACGAACATCACCGCCGTCAAGCTGTCGACCCTGATCGCCCAGGAAAGCTCGAAGGTGCCGGAATCGATCCAGGTGAAGATCTCGGTGGTATGGGCGTTGCCGCCAACTGCGACGTCGAAGAATATGATGATCGACAGCAAGGCCGACAGCAGCATCAACCCACAGCTCACATACTGCGAATTGCGGTCGCCCAGCATCCGGCCAAAAAACCCGGCGGCGATGGCGCCCACCAGTGGGGCAAAGACGAGAACGACCTCCATCTTGGCCTAACCCTTCATCATGTTGATGTCTTCCACCGCGATCGACCCCCGGTTACGGAAGAAGACCACGAGGATCGCCAGCCCAATCGCCGCTTCGGCAGCCGCCACGGTCAAGATAAACATGGCAAAGACCTGGCCCACCAAATCCTGCAGGTGGGTGGAGAAGGCGACCATGTTGATGTTCACCGCCAGCAGCATCAGCTCGATCGACATCAGGATGATGATGACATTCTTGCGATTGAGGAAGATGCCGAAGATGCCGAGCGTGAAGAGGATCGCGGCAACGGTCAAGTAGTGGGAAAGGCCGATCTCTAGCATGCCATATCCCCCTAAATCCCGCCTCGGCTGGGCACATCTTTGAGCTCCACCGCGTCCTCCCGGCGGCGCGCGATCTGCCGCCCAATCGACTGGCGACGCACCCCTTCGCGTTGGCGCAGAGTCAGCACGATGGCGCCGACCATGGCGACCAGCAGCACCAGGCCCGCCGCCTGGAAGAGATAAACGTACTGGGTGTAGAGCACATTGCCCAAGGCTTTGGTATTATGGATTTCCTCCGGCGGCGGAATCGGCACCGAGGCCACAGCGCCGGCCTCTGGCGAGATCACCCAAGCACCGGCGACCAAGGCCAGCTCGATCAACAGCACAATGCCGATCAGACCGCCGATCGGCAGGTATTGGAGGAATCCCTGACGCATCTCGACAAAGTTGATATCCAGCATCATGACCACGAAGAGGAAGAGCACCGCCACGGCGCCGACGTAGACCACCACCAAAATCATCGCCAGGAACTCGGCCCCCATCAGCACGAAGAGCCCGGCAGCATTGAAGAAAGCAAGAATGAGAAACAGCACCGAATGCACCGGGTTGCGCGATGAAATCACCATGACCCCAGAGGCCAAGCAGACTGCCGCGAAGACATAAAAGGCCAGCGCCTGGATAATCATCCCTGCCTCTCCCGGCTGCTTGCACCCAATCGGGTCGGCCTAAATTGCCACATCAAAATTTTTCCCCGCGTCATGTCGGCGCCGAACTCTAGCGATAGGGCGCATCCAGCTCGATGTTCTGGGCAATCTCGTGCTCCCAGCGATCGCCGTTGGCCAGCAGCCGTTCCTTGTTGTAAAAAAGTTCTTCACGTGTCTCGGTCGCGAACTCGAAATTCGGCCCTTCGACGATGGCATCCACCGGGCAGGCCTCTTGGCAAAAGCCGCAGTAAATGCACTTGGTCATGTCGATGTCATAGCGTGTCGTACGCCGGCTGCCGTCTGTCCTTGGCTCCGCCTCGATGGTGATCGCCTGGGCCGGGCAAATCGCTTCGCAAAGCTTGCAGGCGATGCAGCGTTCCTCACCGTTGGGATAGCGCCTTAGCGCATGTTCACCGCGGAAACGCGGGCTCAACGGCCCTTTTTCGTAAGGATAGTTCAGCGTCACCTTCGGTTTAAAGAAATAGCGCAAGGTTAGCGACAGGCCGGAAAGCAGCTCGGAAAGCAGGAGGCTACGGGCGCCACGATCGATAAAGGCCATGGGTCAGTCTCTCCTCATCATCCCTGTGGCAGCCAATCGAAGGCCACCAGCACACCGGCGGTGAGCGCAACCCAGAACAAGGTGAAGGGCAGGAAAACCTTCCAACCCAGGCGCATCAGCTGGTCATAGCGATAGCGCGGGAAGGTCGCGCGCACCCATAAGAAGAAGAACAGCACCAGGGCGATCTTGCCGGCAAACCAGATCGGCCCCGGGATCCAATTGAAGGGCGCGATGTCAAAGGGCGGCAGCCAGCCGCCGAGGAAAAGGATCGAGGTCATCGCGCTCATCATGATCATGTTGGCGTACTCGCCCAGGAAGAAGAGCGCGAAGGTCATCGAGGAGTACTCGACGAAGAAGCCAGCCACCAACTCCGATTCCCCTTCCGGCAGGTCGAAGGGCGAACGATTGGTCTCCGCCAGGATAGAGATGAAGAAGATCACGAACATCGGCAACAAGGGCACGCAGAACCACACGGTTTTTTGTGCCAAGACGATGTCCTGAAGGTTGAGCGAGCCGACACAGAGCAAGACAGTGATGATCACGAAGCCCATGGAGACCTCGTAGGAGACCATCTGCGCCGCCGAACGCAGGGCGCCAAGGAAAGGATACTTCGAGTTCGACGCCCAACCGGCCATGATCACGCCGTAGACCCCCAGCGAGGAGATCGCGAAGAGATAGAGGATGCCGACGTTGATGTCGGCCAGGACCACCCCCTCACTGAAGGGAATGACCGCCCAGGCCACCAGTGCCAGAATGAAGGTCAGCATGGGGGCGGCGACGAAAACCACCCGGTTGGCGCCGGACGGCAGGATGGTCTCCTTGAACAGCAGCTTGACCCCGTCGGCGATCGGCTGCAGCAAGCCGAAGGGACCGACCACATTGGGGCCCTTGCGGAGCTGCATGGCGGCGATCACCTTGCGCTCTGCATAGGTCAGATAGGCAACAGCCCCCAGCAACGGCACAATGATGGCGACGATCTGCAGGACGATGATGATCGTCGGGAAAAGGTATCCACTCCAGAACTCAGCCATCGGTACCGGTCGCCTCCTGGCTAAGTCCGAAGGCCGCGCTGCATGCCGCCATGGTCTCCGAAGCGCGGCTGATCGGATCGGTCATATAGTAATTGGAAAACGCCGCGCGCAGCGGCCGCGAGTCGAGGTCGCCGGCCGCCCCGAAGTCGCCCCAAGTCGCCGGCGCGATCTCGTCGATGCCGGCCAGGACCGGATGTGCCTCCACCATTTGCTGGCGCAGCGTTGCAAGCGTATTGAAGGGAAGCGGACGCCCCATGACCTCGCTCAAGGCCCGGATGATGCGCCAATCCTCGCGCGCCTCGCCGGGTGGAAAGACAGCCCGTTGGCCGAGCTGCACCCGGCCTTCCAAATTGACGTAGGTGCCGTCTTTTTCCGTGTAGGCCGCGCCCGGTAGTATGACATCGGCTCGGTGAGCCCCGGCGTCGCCGTGGTGACCTTGGTAGATGACAAAGGCATCACCCAGCCGGGTCATGTCGATCTCGTCGGCGCCCAGCAGATAAACCGCCTCGATCTCGCCCTGGGAGGCACCCGCCAATATTCCCGGAAGGTCGCGCCCCCCCTGCCCCGGCAGAAAACCGAGATCCATGCCAGCGACCCGCCCCGCAGCGGTCTGCAAGACATTGAAACCGTTCCAATTCTCGCTCACCATGCCGAGGTTTTCGGCCGCCTGACGGGCCAAGGCGAGGATGGCTGCCCCGTCGGCGCGAGCAAGCGCCGCGGTGCCGAGCACCAGCATCGGCCGCTCCATGTCCCGCAGAGCCTCCGCCCATTCTCCTTCGCCACGGGCCAAAGACTGAAGGGCCGAGATATCGGTCCCCAGGTGATCGTAGGCATAGGTTAGGTCGACCGCCTCACCAATCACCGCCACCGGGAAATCGCCCATCAAGAAGCGCTTGCGCAGGCGGGCGTTGAGCATCGGCGCTTCCCAGCGCGGATTGCAGCCGACCAGCATCGCCGCCTCGGCCTGCTCGATGCCGATGATCGTGGTGTTGAAGAGATAGCTCGCCCGACAGTTCGGATCCAACGCCGCGCCGTCCTGCCGACAATCGAGATTGGCCGAGCCCACGCTATCCATTAGCTGCTTGAGGGCAAACATCGACTCCGCGTCACAAAGATCACCGGCCAGGGCCGCGATCCGGCTCCCCTCCAAGTTGCCCAGCCGCCCCGCGACCGCCTGGAAAGCCTCACTCCAGCTCGCCGGACGCAGCTTCCCGTTCTGGCGCACGTAGGGCCGGTCGAGGCGTTGCCGCTTTAATCCGTCGCAAGCATAGCGCGTCTTGTCGGCGATCCACTCCTCGTTGATGTCCTCGTGCAGCAACGGCAGCACCCGCATCACCTCCCGCCCACGGGCGTCGACCCGAATATTGGAGCCAACTGCATCCATGACATCGATCGAGGGGGTCTTCTGAAGTTCCCAGGAGCGGGCATGAAAGGCATAGGGTTTGGACGTCAAGGCACCCACGGGACAAACGTCGACCAGGTTCCCGGAAAGTTCAGAATTGATAGCCTTTTCCAGGGTGCTGATCTCCATGTGCTCGCCGCGGCCGAGCGCCCCCATGTCCTCGATCCCGGCAACCTCCGTGGAGAAGCGGACACAGCGGGTACAGTGAATGCAGCGGGTCATGATCGTTTGGATCAGCGGCCCCATGTCCTTGTCTTTGACCGCGCGCTTGTTCTCCGTATAGCGACTGTGGTCAAAGCCGTAGGCCATGGCTTGATCCTGCAAATCACACTCGCCGCCCTGGTCACAAATCGGGCAATCAAGTGGATGATTGATCAGCAAGAACTCCATGACCCCGTTGCGGGCCTTCTTGACCGTCGGCGTATTGGTGCGGATCACCATCCCCTCGCCGACCGGCATGGCGCAGGAGGCGATCGGCTTGGGGGAACGCTCCATCTCCACCAGGCACATGCGACAATTACCAGCGACTGACAGGCGCTCGTGATAGCAAAAGCGCGGCACCTCGATCCCGGCCAGTTCACAAGCCTGGATTACCGTGATCCCGTCGGGGACTTCGATCTCTTGGCCGTCGATAGTAAGCTTCGGCATCCCCTGCCCTACTCCGCCCAGAATTTATTCCGCCCAGTCTCTAATCCGCCAAGTGTCTATTCCGCCGCCGCCGCGTGCGCCTTCTTGTACTCGAGAATGCGACGTTCCATTTCCGGCCTGAAATGTCGGATCAGGCCCTGTACCGGCCAGGCCGCCGCGTCCCCAAGCGCACAGATGGTATGACCTTCCACCTGTTTGGTGACGTCGAACAAGGTATCGATCTCCTCGATTTCGGCCTTGCCTTGGATCATTCGGGTCAGCACCCGCCACATCCAGCCGGTACCTTCACGACAGGGCGTACACTGACCGCAGCTTTCGTGCATGTAGAAGTGCGACAAACGCTGAATAGCAGCGATGATATCGGTCGATTTGTCCATGACGATGACCGCCGCCGTGCCCAGGCCGGAGCCTTCGGCTCTGAGGCTATCGAAATCCATCAGGACATTGTCGCAGATGGTCTTGGGAAGGCAGTGAACCGATGACCCTCCAGGAATTATCGCCAGCAGGTTGTCCCAGCCGCCGCGCACCCCGCCGCAGTGACGATCTATCAACTCCTTCAACGGGATTCCCATTTCCTCTTCCACATTACAGGGCCGCTCGACGTGACCTGAAATGGAGAAGATTTTGGTGCCAGTGTTCTTTGGCCGGCCGATCCCGGTCCACCATTCGACCCCACGGCGCAGGATCTCTGGCACTACGGCAATGGTTTCCACGTTGTTGATGGTGGTCGGGCAGCCGTACAAGCCCATGGCCGCCGGGAACGGCGGTTTCAAGCGCGGCTGCCCCTTCTTGCCCTCCAGGCTTTCCAGCAGTGCCGTTTCCTCGCCGCAAATATAGGCGCCGGCACCACGATGCAGGGCGATATCGTAATCGTATCCCGAACCACAGGCGTTCTTGCCGATTAAGCCTGCCTCGTAGGCCTCGTCGATAGCGACCTGCACATTGGAGGCTTCGTTATAGAATTCGCCGCGGATGTAGATGTAGCAGCCACTCGCCCCCATGGCGAAACCGGCAACCAGACAGCCCTCCAGCAAGCGATGGGGATCGTAGCGCAGGATCTCCCGGTCCTTGCAGGTGCCAGGTTCGGATTCATCGGCGTTGACCACTAGGTAGGCCGGCCGGTTGCCTCGATCCTTGGGCATGAAGGACCACTTCAACCCGGTCGGGAAGCCGGCGCCGCCGCGGCCACGCAGGTCAGACGCTTTCACCCTTTCGATCAGACCCTCGCGGCCCACCTCCAGTAGGCCCTTGGTGCCATCCCAAATACCGCGCCGCCGAGCCCCGTCCAAGCGCCAATCGTCCTGGGCATAGAGATTGGTGAAAATACGATCCCGATCGTGCAGCATCACCCCTCCCCTGCGCCACTGGTGGCGTCTTCGATCAGGGTGGTAAAGCCGCCTTCCGGCGACGACCCTTGGCGACCGCTTTGCGAACCGATCTCGACTGTCTGTCCGCCGGCCAGCCGATCGATAATCTCGGCCATGTGATCCGGGGTCAGATCCTCATAGTAGTCATCGTTGATTTGCACCATGGGCGCATTGGCGCAGGCCCCAAGGCATTCCACTTCGACCACGGTGAACTGCCCATCAGCGGTGGTTTCCTTGAGTTTTGTGCCGAGTTTCTTAAGGCAGACCTTGGTCAGATCGTCGGAACCACGCAGCCAACAGGGCGTGGTCCGGCAGACCTGGATGAAGTGCTTTCCCACCGGCTTCAGGTTGAACATAGTGTAGAAGCTGGCGACTTCATGGACCCGCATCGGCGCCATGTTCAAGTAGCCAGCCACGTACTCGATCGCCTCCCTAGGCAGCCAGCCACCGGCCTGCCGCTGAGCAATATCCAGGAGCGGAATCACCGCGCTGGCCTGGCGGCCTTCCGGATATCGGGCAATGATGGTCTTAGCCCGGGCATCGTTCTCGGCGGTAAAGGCAAAATCGCCGCTTTCCGGCGGCCTATAGCTCGATGATTTCATCGGTCAATCTCACCGAAAACCACATCCATGGAGCCAATGATGGCAACGGTGTCGGCCAGCATATGCCCCTTGGAAAGAAAGTCTGTTGCCTGTAGGTGAGCAAATCCCGGCGCCCGGATCTTGCAGCGATAGGGTTTGTTGCTGCCGTTTGAAACGAGATAGACGGCGAACTCGCCTTTTGGCGCTTCCACCGCCGCATAGGTCTCACCCGGCGGCACGTGATAGCCTTCGGTATAGAGCTTGAAGTGATGGATCAGTGCCTCCATCGAATGCTTCATCTCGCCACGCTTGGGTGGGCTCACCTTGTTGTCAGTTACCGAAACAGGGCCTTCTGGCATTTTTTCAATGCATTGCCTCATAATCCTAAGGCTTTGCCGCATCTCTTCCATACGCACGAGATAGCGATCGAAGCAGTCACCGTGGCGGCCAACCGGGATATCGAACTCTAACTCGTCATAGCACTCGTAGGGCTGGGCCCGGCGCAGATCCCAAGCGACGCCCGAGCCGCGCAGCATCGGTCCCGATAAGCCCCAGTCGAAGGCATCCTCCGCCGATACCGTCCCGATATCGACCGTCCGCTGCCGGAAAATTCGATTGTCTGTGAGGAGGTTGTCGAAGTCGTCTATGATCTGCTCGAAAGACGTGCAGAACTTGGCGATGTCGTCCAACAAGCCGGCCGGCAAGTCCTGATGCACACCACCGGGGCGAAAGTAGGCCGCGTGCAGGCGCGCACCCGAGGCCCGCTCGTAGAACTCCATCAACTTCTCACGCTCTTCGAAGCCCCAGAGGATCGGCGTCATCGCGCCCACGTCAAAGGCAAAGGTGGTGATGTTGAGCAAATGATTCAGCAAACGGCCGATCTCGGAGTAGAGCACTCGGATATATTGGCCGCGCTTGGGCACCTCGATTCCGAGGAGATGCTCGGTGGCCAGGGCAAAGGCGTGCTCCTGGTTCATTGGTGCCACATAGTCCAGGCGGTCGAAGTAGGGCACAGCCTGCAGATAGGTCTTGTACTCGATCAGCTTTTCCGTGCCCCGATGCAGCAGACCGATGTGCGGGTCGGCCCGCTCGATGATCTCGCCGTCCATTTCGAGCACCAAGCGCAATACACCGTGTGCTGCCGGATGTTGCGGCCCGAAGTTGAGCGTCAGCGGTTTGATTTGTGCTTCGGCCATACTACTTCTCGCCCGCCGCCTGCTCGCCCTCGGCCTTTTCGTCGCCAGGCAATTGCAACATGCCTTCCCACGGCGACAAGAAGTCAAAGCTGCGGAAATCTTGGGTCAACTTGACCGGTTCGTAGACCACCCGCTTTTGCTCCTCGTCGTAGCGGACCTCGACATAACCGGTCAGGGGAAAGTCCTTGCGCAAGGGGTGCCCTTCGAAACCGTAGTCGGTCATGATGCGGCGCAAGTCTGGATGGTCGGAGAAGAACACGCCGAAAAGATCCCAAACCTCGCGTTCGAACCAATTCGCCGTGGAAAAGACCGATACGGCCGAGGGGACTGGCATCGCCTCATCGGTCGCGACTTTCACGCAAAGCCGCAGGTTGTGTTTAAGGGACAGCAGATTATAGACCACCTCGAAGCGCTCCTGCCGTTCCGGGTAATCGACGGCTGTCACGTCCATTAGCTGCTTGAAAAGGCAATTCTGATCGTCTCGCAAGAAGGTCAAGGCCTTCAGCAGCCTTTCGCGCCGGACCCAAACCACGAGACCACCGGATACCGCCTCGCAGCGGATGACTTCCGCGGCTAAACTGGCTTCGATGAGGTCGCCGATATCTCTCAGGGCTTCATCCATAGTCGCAAACGCTCAGCGCTTTAGGCCGCCGGCCCGGCGGATTTTCTTTTGCAGTTGCAGAATGCCGTAGAGCAGGGCCTCTGCCGTCGGCGGGCAACCAGGAACGTAGATATCAACCGGCACCACCCGATCGCAGCCGCGCACCACGGCGTAAGAATAATGATAGTAGCCACCGCCATTGGCGCAGGATCCCATGGAGAGTACATAACGCGGCTCAGCCATTTGGTCGTAAACCTTGCGCAAGGCCGGTGCCATCTTGTTGGTCAGGGTCCCGGCCACGATCATCACGTCCGATTGACGCGGGCTCGGCCGAAAGACCAGGCCAAAGCGATCCAGGTCGTAGCGGCTGCAAGCGGTGTGCATCATCTCAACCGCGCAGCAGGCAAGTCCGAAGGTCATCGGCCACAAGGAGCCGGAACGCGCCCAAGCAGATAGCTTGTCCATTTGGGCGATGATAAAGCCCTTGTCCGCCAACTCCTCGGTCACGTGCCGCAGCAACCGGTCCTGAGCTGGACCTGGCGCCAATGGGCCGCCGCCAGACGCGAGCGTGTCTACTCCCATTCCAGCGCTCCCTTCTTCCACTCATAGATGAAGCCGATCGTCAAGATGCCCAAGAACAGCATCATCGACCAATAGCCGAAGACCCCAATGGTGCCAAGCGATACGGCCCAGGGAAACAAGAACGCAACTTCCAGGTCGAAAATGATGAAGAGCAGAGAGACCAGGTAGAAACGCACATCGAATTTGGACCGCGCGTCATCGAAGGCCTCAAAGCCGCACTCGTAAGGCGATACCTTTTCCGAATCCGGACGCTGCGGGGTGACGATCAAAGAGGCGATGACAATGATGCCTGATAAGGCAATCGCGATGCCCAAGAAAATGAGAATGGGAAGATATTCGGCCAGCAAAGCCTGCATGCAGTTTCTCCCCTCGACCCCAAGGCGGCGTCATCGTGCCGCCGTCCTAAGCCTTCCCAGATTCCCGCTTTCAGCGGATGACAGCTGATACTTGCGCGCACTATAAGAGGAAAATGCCTAAGAAAAAAGGGGCCTAAGAAAAAAGCCTGCAGGCGCGCTGCAAATCCGCGCCCAAGGGCAAGCGATCGACACTAACATCTACTCGACCTCTCCATCTGGGCAATGCCCGCGCTCTAGCTGGATGGTGGCATGCGACACCCCCAACAGCTCTTTCAAGGCGCCATGAACAGCCGCCAGGGCGGCATTATGGTCGGCGCCTTCTGCCAGTACTGCGTGCAGCGTGATCACGGGATGACGGCCCGTCAGCGACCAGATGTGCACATGATGGACGTCGGTAATCAAGGGCACCGCGGCGACCAGGCCGGTCTTTATCTCTGTGGGGTCAACATGCTCAGGCGTCCCCTCAAGCAAAATGTGACCGGATTGTTTGACCAACTTATATGAAGAGCGGGCAATAAGCAGCGCCACCAGGAAGGAAAGCAGGGGATCGATCGGTGTCCATCCCCATTGCAATATCACCAAGGCAGCGAGGATTGCCACCAACGAGCCCAGCAGATCGCCGAGCACATGCAAGCTGGCGCCACGAAGATTGAGGTTGCTCTGATCCCCTTGGCGCAAAATTGCGAAAACAATCAGGTTTACGAACAACCCAGCCGCGGCCACTGCCAGCATCGGTAAGCCCAGAATCGGTATCGGCTCGAAAAGGCGCTGGAGCGCTTCGACACAGATCCAGCAAACAATGGCAATCAAGGAAATGCCGTTAACGAAGGCGGCCAGGACCTGAAAACGGTGATAGCCATAGGAACGCCGAGGATCCGGCCGCCGGCGCGCCAGACGAAAGGCGAACCAGGCAAGGCCCAAGGATGCAAAGTCCGTCAACATGTGCGCCGCGTCCGAAAGCAGCGCCAAAGAGCCCGAAAGAATGCCGCCGACGGCTTCCACAACCATAAAACTGCCGGTCAACAGCATGGCCCAAAACACCCGGCCCTCGTCACCCGGCGCAACAGCGGGGGCGTGTTCATCGCCGTGGGCATGGCCTGGGTGGTGGTGGGCGTTCATCGTCCTCTGTTGAGCGCCGGCGAGCGCCTGAAGATTGTCGAGAATCAGCGTTTAACGGCAAACTCTTGCGCTATCGTCAGGTCTACCTTAGGTCTTGGGATCTTGAGTTCGTGTTGGCAGGAAACACATCCAGTCTAAAGGCGCCTCGATGAGCAATGAGCAGGAACGCAAATTCAACCTCTGGGGTTGGTGGTTATTTATCGTATCAGCCCTCTTTTTCATTGCCGCGAGCCTACGCGCCGGCGATTGGGTGGGACTGTTGGGTGGTCTATTTTTCTTGATCGCCTGTATCGTCTTCCTGATCCCCTATCGGCGTTCGCAACAGCCATGCGAGCGGGAGTGATCAGTCTCAGCGAACATCTTACAAAGCCGCCTTCTCTAAGCAAAGATCTCGTTCGATATGATGGGGACAACAGGACGCTTTGCGTGGCGGGAGTGACGGGACTCGAACCCGCGGCCTCCGGCGTGACAGGCCGGCGCTCTAACCAACTGAGCTACACCCCCTCGTGGGACACCCCTTGAAAGATGCCGCGTTGATGTACTCTCCCCTACCCTCGGTGTCAAGAACAGCGCCCAACCTGCGGCCCTCTATTTGTCCTCGTAAATCCGATCGGACAGGCCAGCAGACCGCTTGACGAAGTCCAATGGACCAGCGAAGTCAAAACTATTGTAAAGCGCATTGAGATGATTGAAGTGCGGCGCCTGGGCGAACTGCACAAAGGTCAAGCGATGGCCGGCATAGTCCGAGTTCAAGAGATCGCGCGCAAAAGCCAGGAGCTTGCGCCGGTCGTCGGCCTGCCAATTATCGTTAAGGTTGTAGAATTTTTGAAGCCAGGCCTTGGTGCCATCGCCGGCAAAAGCAGCCTCGCCCGGCGTGACACAAATTTGTCCGCCGCAGAGTTCGCGGGCAATATGCATCATCCGCGGTAAGTTGGCACAGGCGTGTATGCGGCCGGCGTAGAGCAGCGACTGATGCGGCATCAGCAGACCTGCCGGGCTCCGCTGCGCCTGTGCGATCGCAGCCAAGAGATGGGCGTTGATGCCTTCGCGATAGCAAACCAAATCGGCAAGCTTCTCGCGCACCGCCTGCAACTTATCCAACCCGGTTTGTTTAGCGTTCCACAGGGCCGCGCCGATCATCATGTCGGCCACATAAAGAATACGCAGCACATAGGGGAAGGCAGAATAGCGATGCAAGGTGGCCCGGATAAAGGTGGCGGCGCGAGTATGGCGGTAGAAGAAGACATCCTCCCAGGGGATCAGCACGTCGTCCAGAACCACCAGGGTATCGACCTCATCGAAGCGACTGGCAAGCGGGTAGTCGCCGGATGGTCGGGTGGCAAAGCCAGACCGGCAAATGTGCTTGATCCCGGGAGAACCCATCCTCAGGATGCAGCCAACCGCATAGTCGGAGAGTTCCTCCCTCGCCCAGTTGCCAACCGTCGGCTTCAAGAACCCTTGATCGGAATAGGCGGCCGCGGTTTCGTACTTGGCGCCCCTCAGAATAATCCCCTGGTCTGTCTCCTTGACCACGTGGACCATCATGTCCGGGTCCTGGTCCTGTGGCGCCTTGGAGCGATCGCCCTTGGGGTCGGTATTGGCCGAAACGTGGAACAGGTCCTCATCGATCACCCGCTGGATGTGCCGAGTGATATTTTCACCGAACTGCGGATCGATTTCGTTGAGGACTTCTTGGCCGTCGTAGAGCGACCACATTTCGCCAATGGTCTCGTCTCCGACCCGGGTAACCACCCCCCCAATGTCCTGCAGGAAGCAATCGACCGCGCGCCATTTGTCGTCCCAGTCTTCAGTTACCTTGGGCAGACGATTGACGATCGCGTGGCGATCCTTTC
This sequence comes from Rhodospirillales bacterium, assembly GCA_965222795.1. Taxonomy (GTDB): domain Bacteria; phylum Pseudomonadota; class Alphaproteobacteria; order Kiloniellales; family CBDCUY01; genus CBDCUY01. The sequence goes on from OZ244972.1 coordinate 267,467, forward strand.
CGTCAAGGTAGGTCAGCACCGGCTGATGTGCTGCCTCGTGCTGCATGTCATAGAGACGGGCTCGGATGTCGACAACCGGCCTAAATGCTGGATGGCGGGTTACGTCAGCGACACGCTCGCCGTCGATCCAAACCTCACGGCCGTCCCGCAGACCTTCGCGATAGGCTTCGCCACTTCGAATCATCGGATAGCTCCCCCAATGATCGCCGTTTGGGGCAAGACGATTTCATGCCAATCCGCCGGCACAGCGCAGAACCCAGCAATGATTGCATCAAACCGACGGCGTTGGTGGGCGATGACGGGATCGAACCGCCGACCTTCTCGGTGTAAACGAGACGCTCTCCCAGCTGAGCTAATCGCCCGATTAGCGGGAGTCTACCACGGTGGCCGTTGCAAGGCGAAATCTTCCCTAATGGTCCGTCAGGGAGCCTCCACCTGATGGCCACCCTCGCAGCAATTCACTGCTGCAAAGCTTCCAACCGTCGGTTTGTAGGGGAAGTTGAAAACCGCCAAAACGTCAGTTGACGGCGTCCTTGAGGCCCTTTCCGGCCTTAAACTTCGGCTGCTTCGAGGCAGGGATTTTGATCGGGTCGCCGGTGCGCGGGTTGCGCCCTTGAGAAGCCGCCCGGGTGGCCACGCTGAAGGTGCCAAAGCCTACCAACCGAACATCATCGCCCCCTTGCAAGGCGCCAGTGATGGCGTCGAAAACGCTGTCTACGGCTTTGGCACTGTCGGCTTTGGAAAGTCCGGTGTCATCGGATACGGCAGCGACGAGATCATTCTTGTTCACGGCGAACTCCCTTTTGAGAATGCGGGATTGATACGATTGGTTGGAGAAAATTGGTTAACCTGAGGAGCCGGGATATTAGATCGCGCTGCCCATAAACGTCAATCAAGGAACGCCGAAAAACGGGGGAAAACAGCCATTTTTCAGAGATCTTGACGATCTCGCCAACAAAGCTGCACCGGACAAGTTCGCGAAGAGGACGCCCCCTGCTTTCCGATAAGTCAAAGCGAATAAACGAGATTTCCTAGCCGGCCCGCCGAACGGCCAGCCGACATCAACTATCTATTTGATTTTTCGACTTAATTGCGACAACTGGACCCATCTCTGGGCCCAGCCGGCTCACTCAGTGTGGCAGGAGGCCGCCGCGTTCGCCTTCGCTGGCCGCTTCCCGCACCGTCTCTACCTCATCCGATTCGATCCAGTCGATCGGCTCCAATTTATGCACCAAGGCGTGCTCGAGAACCTCATCAACCGTCGTCGCCGCAATGATTTGCAAGCCACGTTTGACGTTGTCCGGGATATCGGGGAGATCTTTTTCATTGTCGATGGGAATTATCACTTTCTTGACCCCACCGCGAAGGGCCGCCAATAGTTTTTCTTTCAGTCCGCCGATTGGCAAGACCCGACCGCGCAGGGTGATTTCACCAGTCATGGCCACATCGCTGCGCACCGGAATACCGGTCAACACCGAGACGATGGCGGTCACCATGGCAACACCCGCCGAGGGGCCGTCCTTGGGTGTGGCACCTTCAGGAACGTGCACATGGATGTCCTTCCGCTCGAACAGCGTTGGCTTTATGCCGAAGTCTATCGCGCGGCTCTTCACATAGGATTCGGCGGCTTGGATGGATTCCTTCATCACATCGCCCAACTTGCCGGTCGAGGTCACTTTGCCCTTGCCGGGCACGGTTACCGCCTCGATAGAGAGCAATTCGCCCCCCACCTCTGTCCAGGCAAGACCAGTCGCCAGACCCACTAAGTCTTCTCTTTCGGTCTCGCTCATGCGGAAGCGTGGCACGCCGGCAAACTTTTCAAGGTTGCGACAGGTCAGATGGACCTTTTGCGCATTGCCAAGGGCGATTTCCTTGACCGCCTTGCGCGTGAGGTTGGCAAGCTCGCGCTCTAGATTGCGAACCCCGGCTTCACGGGTGTAGTAGCGGATGACATTACGCAGCGCCGAATCGGAAATGGACCATTCCCCTTCCTTGAGTCCGTTTTGCTCAATCTGCTTACGGATGAGATGCCGCCTTGCGATCTCCACTTTCTCATCTTCAGTGTAGCCCGGAAGTCGGATGACCTCCATGCGATCGAGCAGCGGTTGCGGCATGCGCAAGGTGTTAGCCGTGGTGACGAACATGACGTCCGACAAGTCGTAGTCAACCTCTAGATAATGGTCAGCAAAGGTATGATTTTGCTCGGGATCCAGGACCTCCAGCAAAGCTGAAGAAGGATCACCGCGCCAATCGGCCCCCAACTTGTCCACCTCGTCAAGGAGGAACAGGGGGTTCGACGATTTGACCTTTTTCATGCCTTGGATGATTTTGCCAGGCATTGAGCCGATGTAGGTGCGCCGGTGTCCGCGGATTTCCGCTTCGTCGCGCACACCACCCAAGCTCATCCGCACAAAATTCCGCCCCGTGGCCCGACCGATGGACTTGCCGAGCGACGTCTTGCCAACGCCAGGCGGGCCGACCAGACACAAGATCGGGCCTTTGACCTTTTGCGTTCGTTGCTGCACGGCCAAATACTCGAGAATGCGCTCCTTGACCTTTTCCAGGCCGTAGTGATCGGCGTCGAGAATCTGTTGCGCCATCCGCAGATCCTTTTTCACCCGCGTGCGCTTTTTCCAAGGGATCGATAACATCCAGTCGAGATAGTTGCGGACCACCGTGGCCTCGGCGGACATGGGGCTCATGGAACGCAGCTTTTTAAGCTCCGCCAGCGCCTTCTCGCGCGCTTCCTTGGTAAACTTGGTCTGCTTGATTTTATCTTCGAGCTCGCCGACCTCGTCCTTGCCGTCTTCGCTTTCTCCGAGTTCTTTCTGGATCGCCTTCAGCTGTTCGTTCAGATAGTATTCCCGCTGGGTCTTCTCCATCTGCCGCTTGACCCGACTGCGGATACGCTTTTCCACTTGCAAGACGCCGATTTCGGCTTCCATGAAGCCATAGATCTTCTCCAAACGGGCGCTTACCGTCTCCGCTTCCAACAACTCCTGCTTTTCGGGAATGCGCAGCGTCAGATGCGAAGCAACGGTATCAGCCAACTTGCTGGATTCTTCGATCTGGTTGATCGAAACCAGAACCTCGGGCGGAATCTTTTTGTTAAGCTTTATGTACTGTTCGAATTGCGAAACCACAGACCGGGCCAAGGCGTCGATCTCCCGGTCTTCGCCGGTCTCCTCCTGTTCCACCTCGGCATAGGCCTGCACGAAGTTCGGGTTGTCGGCAAACTTGACGATGCGGGCCCGCTGTCCGCCTTCCACCAAGACCTTCACAGTTCCATCCGGCAATTTTAGCAGCTGCAGCACCGTGCCTACGGTACCGACCGAGAAAATGTCCGATGGGCTAGGGTCGTCCTGGGCCGCGTTCTTTTGCGTGACAAGCAGGATTTGCTTGTCGTCCTTCATCACGTCCTCTAGCGCTCGTACCGACTTTTCCCGGCCCACAAATAAGGGCACGATCATATGCGGGAACACGACGATGTCCCTGAGCGGCAAGACCGGATAGAGATTTCCGCGGGGGATTTCCAACATTTGGCTTACTCCACTCCTCGTCGTCGCTTTTCAGTTCGGCTTTTCGGCTACAGATTTCGAATCGATGCAGGATCCTGGTTGACGAGATTGTCCATCAATGGGTCAAAATCAAGGCCTAGCCGACCTAAGACCCGATATTTGGGATCATAGTCGCTGAGAGTTAATGCGTTACTTGCGTATCGGCACCTGAAATTCTATCGAAAATGCGACTATTTAGGCCCGTCGAACCGCGGCCAGTGCGGATTTTGCGGAAACTAACGAGATGAGCCGACGCTGGTTCGGGCAACGCCGGACGGCAAGGGCATCAGGCGCTGCTGCCGACGTCCTCGCGCCGATCGGTGTAGATGTAGAGCGGATTCGCCCTTCCCTCCACCACTTCACGATTGATAACGATCTCCTCGACCCCTTCGAGGCCGGGCAGATCGAACATCGGATCCAGCAGAATACCCTCCATGATCGAACGCAAACCGCGCGCCCCTGTTTTGCGCGCAATAGCCTTTTGCGCTATGGCGCTGTAAGCCTCGTCGGTGAACTCCAACGATACGTCTTCCATTTCAAACAGGCGATGATACTGCTTGACGAGCGCATTCTTGGGTTTGGTGAGGATTTCGATTAGCGCTGATTCATCGAGATCTTCAAGGGTGGCAACCACCGGCAGGCGACCAACGAACTCTGGAATAAGGCCGAAACGGAGCAGATCCTCCGGCTCCACCTCACGCAAGATCTCGCCGGTCAAACGCTCGTCCGGGCCGCGCACATCGGCACCGAACCCCATCGAGGAGCCCTTGTGGCGCTGCGAAATGATCTTGTCGAGGCCGGCAAAGGCGCCGCCGCAAATAAACAGAATGTTGGTCGTGTCGACCTGAAGGAACTCCTGCTGGGGATGCTTACGCCCACCTTGCGGGGGCACGGATGCAATCGTTCCCTCCATGATCTTCAGCAGGGCCTGCTGCACACCTTCGCCGGAAACATCGCGGGTAATCGACGGATTGTCCGACTTTCGCGAAATCTTATCGACCTCGTCGATGTAAACGATGCCGCGCTGCGCCCTTTCCACATTGTAATCGGCGGACTGCAACAGTTTCAGGATGATGTTTTCCACATCCTCGCCGACATATCCGGCTTCCGTCAGGGTGGTGGCATCGGCCATGGTGAAGGGAACATCGAGAATCCGCGCCAAAGTCTGGGCGAGCAACGTCTTGCCGCAGCCGGTCGGGCCAACCAGAAGGATATTCGACTTGGCCAATTCTACATCGTTATTCTTGGCGCCATGGGCCAAGCGCTTGTAATGATTGTGAACCGCCACAGAAAGAACACGCTTTGCGTGTTGTTGGCCGATCACATAATCGTCCAGAACCGAGCGGATGTCATTGGGCGTGGGCACCCCATCGCGCGACTTCACGAGGGTGGTCTTGTGCTCCTCACGGATGATATCCATGCAGAGCTCAACGCATTCATCGCAAATGAACACTGTCGGCCCCGCGATGAGCTTGCGCACCTCGTGCTGGCTCTTTCCACAGAACGAACAATAGAGGGTGTTCTTTGAGTCGCTTCCGCTCGACTTATTCATACCGTCCCGTCTCGCACTGCGCCCACGTGCCTTATGTTAGACAATCAATTCGTCGGCGCACAATGAGAAAATGGAGAGTGACGTTAAATCTCCGAGAATCCTTACGCCCTTAACCGCAAGGCATCAACTATGACGACTCTAGGATTAAGCGCTCAAAATTCCCTTAACGCCCACCATTTCGATTACTTATCGTTGTCTCCCTTGCCGTCGCCGCTACCACTGCCTTCATCTTCGTCACTGGGCGGACGGCTTTCAACGACATTATCAATGAGACCGAACGCCTTGGCCTCATCGGGGTTCATGAATTTGTCCCGCTCCATCGCCTCGGCCACGTTCTCCACCGGCTGACCGGTGTGCTTGGCGTAAATCTCGTTGAGACGGCCGCGGGTTGCCAGGATTTCTCGGGCGTGAATTTCAATGTCGGTGGCCTGACCTTGATAGCCACCCGAGGGTTGGTGAATCATGATCTTGGCGTTTGGCAGGGCGAATCGCTTGCCGCTCGCACCGGCCATCAGCAGCAACGAACCGGCCGATGCCGCCTGCCCAACACAGACGGTCGAGACTTCCGGCCGGATGTACTGCATCGTATCGTAAATCGCCAGACCCGCGCTCACCACGCCGCCCGGCGAATTGATGTAGAAAGCGATGTCCTTGGTCGGATTTTCCGATTCCAAGAAGAGCAGTTGCGCGCAGATCAAGCTCGCCACTGCATCGTGAATCGGTCCGGTGAGAAAGATGATGCGCTCTTTGAGTAATCGCGAATAGATATCGTAGGCCCGCTCACCACGGTTCGTCTGCTCCACGACCATGGGAACGAGATTGTTCATTGTTATGTCACCGGCATTCATCATCTTTATCGCCCTTTTCCCATGGGGTTTGGACTCAGTATACAACCGTTCGCGCTGACGCGGGCCAACAAGCAATCCCTGTTTCTTCTTGCAGGCCCAGCCTTAACAAAAGCTTAGCAAAAACCTAGCAATTCAGCGCTGCCAGGCTCTGGCTAAGTGGCTTCCCCGGCAGATACTTCCTCGTCCTTACCCTTATCCGATTCGGCCTCTTCCTGGCGCAACTCCTCGAGGGTCATCTCCCGCTCGTTCACATCGGCCAGGTCGACGATGAAATCAACCACCTTGTCTTCGAAGATTGGCGCTCGAAGATTGGCCAAGGCCTGCGGCGTCTTTTGGAAGAATTCGAGGACTTCGCGCTCCTGCCCCGGGAACTTTCGCGCCTCGTTAATCATGGCCCGGTTGACCTCGTCTTGGGCGACATCGATCTCGTTCAGCCGGCCGACTTCGGAAAGCAAAAGACCCAATCGAACCCGTCGCACCGCAATGTCTCGGTACTCGCCCTTTAGGGCCTCTTCGTCCTTACCTTCGTCTTCCGGATCGAGTTGGCCTTCCTCTCGATCCTTTTCAATTTGCTTCCAAATGGCATCGAACTCGGCGTCGACCATGCCCTGTGGGACAGGAAAGTCATGTGAATCTGCCAGCTTGTCGAGCAGATTTCGTTTTAGCCGAGCGCGCGAAATCATGCCGTAATCGGATTCGATTTGCGACCGCACCTTGCCGCGCAAGCTCTCTAGGTTTTCTTCGCCCATGGCCTGCGCCAAATCATCGTCGATGGCGGCCGGCTCGGAGGCGAGGATGTCCTTGACCGTGACCTTGAAGATAGCTTCCCGCCCCTTCAATTTGTCGTTCACGTAATCCTCCGGGAAGGTCACCCGTACTTCCCGTTCCTCATCTTTGTCGGCGCCGATAAGCTGGTCTTCAAACCCCTCGACGAATCGGTTGGTTCCGAGTTCCAGATGATGGTCCTCGGCCGCCATGCCGGGTAGTTCCTCGCCATCGACACTGCCGCGGAAATCGATCACCAAGACATCGCCCTGCTCAGCCTTGCGCGGCTCTTCCAGGGCTTTGGTGGTTTTCTGCTGCTCGGCAATATGGGAAAGGCCTTCATCCACATCGCTGTCCGGCACAGTGATCTTGATACGCTCCAATTGAATCGCAGCAAAATCCGTAGGCTCGATGTCTGGCAAGACCTCCATCTCGATCTTGTACTCCAAATCACCACCTTCCTCGAAGGAGGTAACCTCGATCTGCGGCTGCAGGGCCGGTCGCAGCCCGCGCTCGGTGATCGCCTGATTGGAGCTGTCGTTCACCGCTCGCTCGAGCACTTCGCCCATGACTGAACCGCCAAAGCGCTGCTTCAAGATCTGCAAGGGAACTTTGCCGGGCCTAAACCCCGGAATTTGCACCGTGTTGCCGATCTCGGTCAGGCGGTCTTCAACCTTTGCCTGGATGTCCTTAGCCTCGATGACGACCTTGTACTCACGCTTCAGACCGTCTGTTTGCGTTTCAGTAACCTGCATGGCTGGCTTGGTCCCTTCCAACCCCATCGGTCAAGGCCCGTGGGTTCGCTTGGCGCCGCTTTTGCGGCCAAACCCACGGCGCTGTCAAGCCTGGTGCGGGCGGAGGGACTCGAACCCCCATGACTTTTGGTCACTGGAACCTAAATCCAGCGCGTCTACCAGTTCCGCCACGCCCGCAAGAGCGCTTTCCCAAAGCTAGGAGCCGACACCGTCGCTGGGGCGCCCAAGCCGACTCCTTCGTGTGCCTCAACCTGGCGAATTTCGATGATGGCGCGGTTTATACCATCAACTCGGCCGGCGCAAGCCCAGGCCGACCTGGCCAATGCTATCCAATCCCCGTTCCCCCGTCTCCGCCGGTGGATCCACTGCGCCGTGCGTCGTCGGGATCTCGTGCTTCACGCGGATGATGGGCAGTCGTCTCATCGCCAGAGACCAGCTTGACGCCTTGCGGTCCATCGGCCAGATGCAGAACCTGCTGCGGATAGGGAATGATGATCCCTTCCTCCCGAAAGCGGGCGTCGATGGCAAAGCGCAGGTCACTGGCAATAAACATCTTGTAGGCGATATCGGCGGTAAAGACCCGCAGCTCGAATACCAGGCTGCTTTGCCCAAAATCGAAGAAGATGACATGGGGCTCGGGCCAGCGCACCACACGCGCGTGCTCGTAGGCGCAGGCCAGTAGGATCTTGCGCACCTTTTCGGTATCGCTGCCAAAGGCCACCCGCACCTGAACTTCAATGCGACCGTAGCTATCCTTATGGGTCCAATTGGTGACCGCCGTCGACAAAAAGTCGGCGTTGGGAATGATCACCGAGGCCATTTGAAAGGTTTCGAGTTCGGTCGCCCGCACGTTGATCCGTTTGACGAAGCCCTCGTTTTGGCCGACCACCACCCAATCACCCACTTTGACCGGCCGCTCCACCAAGAGGATCATGCCGGAAACAAAGTTGTTGACCACGTTCTGCAGGCCAAAGCCGATGCCAACCGATAGGGCGCCGGCGATCAATGCAATGTTTGATAAATCGATGCCCAGGGTGGCGACACCCAGGGCCGCAGCAACGACGATGCCGACATAGCCAAATCCCGCCGAGAGCGAATGCTGGATCCCTTGGTTGAGTCGGGTCTGCGGCAGCACCCTCTCAGCCAGCAAGCGCTGGATCATTCGGGTGGCCACCATCGCGGCAACGAAGATCACCAGGGCCGCCAAAATATCGGTGATGGAAATGGTAACGCTGCCGATGGTGAAACCTTGCAAGGCGGATAGCGTCCATCCCCAGATTTCCTCGATTGGCCCGCCCCAAATCGACACCACGGTGACGGCACCGGCCAACACCATGGCGACGTCGAGGACAGCGCGGAACCAGAACTTGAAGAGACTACGCGTCGCGTGGCGCACGCCGAGACGGCGTTGCAAGAACTGAGAACGCAGGGCGCCGCCAATCAACTCACGACCCAACCCCCTCAGAAGTACCAGGGCGGCAACCACAATGCCGCTAATCAGGAGATTGTCGATGAGGTAGGTGCTAAGGGCCGAGTAGCCAATCAGGGCCGCCGTCGCCGCGGCCAAGGCGATGACGGCAATCAACCGACGCAGATTGATAAAGAATCCCCAATGAGAGGCATCGTCCGATTCTTGCCCGTTGGCGCCTTCGCCTGGCGCGGCGCCCTTCGCCTTGCGCGCCCGACGGGCCGCCAGCTTCGGCTCAATACCCCAAAGCTTGCTCCGCATGAGCAGGAGGACGGCACTGGCTTCCAAAAATGTGGTCACCAGTACATAAAACGACGTCAACTCGTTCGAGATCACCAAGCCACGGGCAACGGTCGACATAAAAATGTCGATCGAAAAGACGGCAGCCAGGAAAATGACTAGCTTGCTGACCTGGCGGGCGTTCTCTGGCGTCAGGGCGACCAGCCGCCATTGCGGCATCTGTGGCGACAACACCGCCTGGGTCGCAGCCCAGGTGAGGATAAAAAGAACCATCACTGCGCAAAACGTCGTGACAGCCTCGCCGAAGAGACCGGACATGAGAATCCCGCCCGTGGCTGAAGCCCGGTACCAAATGGCAGCAAAGATCAATGATGGGACAATCCCCTTGGCCACGCCTTCGGCGATTGCGCCGACCAGCCGTCTTGCATAGGAAGGGCGCTTCAGCGAAGGGTCGTGGCCCAGCCAGCGCAGGAGGGCTCGGCGCATAAGCCAGCCGATCACAAAAGCCAGCACCAGGTTGAAGGCGATGCGCAGCGGCACAACCCTTTCGCGCTGCAAGGGCGTCAGTCCTTGCCACCAGTCGAAGGGGGAGCGACTTAAAGAAGCGACCGCGGTCAGAAATTCAGGGATGGCCTTGGTCACGGTGTCTGGGGCCACCGGCAGGGGGAAAAGCTTCAGTATCACCCCCAAGCGCCGCTCTCGTTCGGCCTTAACGATCAAGTCATCAATCGCCTGGGCTCGCGCCAGTGTCAGCTCCGACTGTGAAATTCGCGCCCGGTACAAAGACAAAGATTCAGTGTAGCGTTCACGCTGAGATCGGATTTCCGCCCGCTCCGGCGGATCGTCGGGCTCCGGCACTGCACCTAGGGCTTGCAGCAGCTTCTCAATGGACTCTAATTCTTTTTCAGCAGCCTCCTTGGCCGCTGTGGCCTCACTGCGGACCTTGGCTATCCGGGTTCGCAGGCCTTCCTGATCGGCTATCTCGTCGAGAGAGCTCTCGACTTCCCGTTCGATTCGGTCGAGCTGCCGAGTCCAATCCGAATGTTGAAAATTGAAGGGCCGCGGCGCTGGCTTCTCTTGAGCGCTAGGAGCTTCCAGCACGAAGCAAGCCGATAGAACAAAAATTGCGATGGCTATGCCGACACGGGTAATCATAGCGTGCGACAGCAAGGACTGCAGCCCACCTCCTGTCAGGCGCCAGGAGTCTCTGAGTGTCGGCTGTCTCATATCGAAGACCGCCCCCCGTAAATCGCCATCATCGCGGCATTCTACAAGATCATAGCCGTCCACCAACGGCGATGCCACGCTCGCCCGCCCAGCCGGCGGTTCGGACGATAAATCGCCACGCCTGACAAGTCTTGTCTTCTTTGGCCTTCGACAACGAAATGTTATAGTATTGCGTTTTGTTCCGCGCTAGGCTGTACCATGATGAAGAGCCCCCGCCAGAGATGACCGCCCAAGATCCAAAAATAGAGGCGCCCTTTCCAGACCGGGCCCATAATCACCAGGTCTGCGTCAGTGCTGCCCTTAGCGCGGCGGCTAAGATTTGTGATCGACGGCGCATCCGACTGACGCCGCTTCGCCGTCGAGTCCTTGAATTGGTGTGGGGCGGCCATGCGCCGGTCGGCGCCTACGATATTCTGAAACACCTAAGCCAGGAGCACGAGGGGGCAGCACCGCCGACCGTTTACCGCGCTCTCGACTTCTTGCTGGAGCAGGGCTTCGTGCACAGGATCGAGAGCTTGAATGCTTATGTCGGCTGCGCCAATCCGGATCGCGATCATGTCGGCCAGTTCTTGATCTGCAAGGCTTGTGGTTCAACCGCCGAGCTGCACGAGCAAGCCATCGACGAGGCAATTGCCCTTGGCGCCGACAAGCGCCGGTTCTTGGTGCAGCGATCGACGGTGGAAGCCCACGGCCTGTGTCCGTCCTGCAGGACCTCGGACGACGGCGATGGTACAAACTAGTCCTAGTGCCGTCGCGGCCTCTGCCGCGCCTACCGCCGCATATGAAAATCGACATTTGGTCAGGGTCGAGAAGCTGGAGGTTCGCTTTGGACAAAAGACGATCCTCAAGAATGTGGATCTTGGAGTCGCGCCGGGCGAGATTGTCAGCCTGATCGGCCCCAATGGCTCGGGCAAAACCACCCTGGTGCGGGCCATACTAGGTCTCGTCAAGCCGCTGACAGGGCGGGTCGTGCGGCAGGATGATCTGATCATCGGCTATGTGCCGCAGCAGTTCAGTGTCGATCCGATATTGCCGCTGACCGTTCGCCGATTTCTCGCTTTCAGTCGCCGCGCAAACCAAGAGGCGATCTTGGAGTCTTTGGCCGAGGTTGGCGCCGGTACCCTTCTGGAAGCTCAGCTGCACGACCTGTCGGGCGGCGAACTGCAGCGGGTCTTGTTGGCTCGGGCGTTGTTGCGCCGGCCGCAGCTCCTGGTCCTGGACGAGCCCCTGCAAGGCGTCGACGTTGGCGGCCAAGTCAGCCTTTTCGACCGTATTGCCAGGCTACGGGACCAGCGTGGCTGCGGGGTGCTAATGGTCTCTCACGACCTCCATTTGGTGATGGGCGGCACCGATCACGTTGTCTGCTTGAACCGCCACGTATGCTGTTCAGGTAAGCCGGAAGCCGTCGGTCGGCACCCGGAGTACCTTTCGCTCTTTGGGCCGAGGGCGGCCGCCAGTCTCGCCGTGTACACTCACCACCACGATCACAGGCATGCACTCTCCGGCGACGTCCTACAGGAGCCGGCGGCGATCCAAAGCGAGAGCTTAGCGCATCGACATGATTGATGAGTTCTTGTGGCGGGCGCTCGTTGGTGGGCTGGGCGTGGTTCTCGCGGCAGGGCCGCTTGGCTGCTTCATCGTTTGGCGGCGGATGGCCTACTTCGGTGACAGTCTGGCCCATTCGGCGTTGTTGGGTGTCGCCTTGGGCTTTCTGATCGGCATCGAGGCGACGGTTGGAATCGTCATAGCCGCGTCATTGATGGCCATCCTGTTGGTGTTAATGCAACAACAGCGCCGTCTGGCCAGTGACACCTTGATCGGCATCATGGCCCATGCGGGATTGGCCTTTGGGCTGATCGCATTGAGCTTTGTGGAAGGCCTGCGCGTCGACTTGATGAGCTATCTATTCGGCGACATCCTGGCCATCACTTGGGACGAGATCGTCTGGATTCTCGCCGGCGCATTTGGCGTACTTGCTGCGCTGTTCTTTCTGTGGCGACCGCTCTTGACAATGACGCTGCATGAAGAGCTGGCGGCAGCCGAAGGAGTTCCGGTCACTTGGCTGCGCTTGGCTTTCGTTTTGCTGATCGCCATGGTCATCGCCAGCGCCATGAAGGTCGTCGGCGTGCTGATGATTACGGCCTTGTTGATCGTTCCACCGGCTGCTGCCCGCAGTCTTGCACGAACGCCCGAGCAAATGGCCATCCTGGCGGTCGGCGGCGGCGGCCTTGCCGTGGCGTTCGGCTTAGCCGCCTCGCTGACCTGGGATACGCCGTCGGGGCCCTCGATCGTTGCTGTTGCCCTCACCCTCTTCGCCGCCAGCCTGATCGCCTCGGCAACGGGTTGGCGGCGATAGGCTCAGCCTCAGGGCCGCTCGCCGCGGGCAAGGCGTTCATTGACGTCGTCGACGACCGCCGGCAGTTGATCAAAGGTATCGATCACATAGTGGGCGCCGGTGCGGCGCAGCAATTCGCGGGTGTGGGCCAGACGGCGCGCCACCTCGGCCTGCGAAAGCGCCTCGCCCTCAGGGATGGTGTCAACGTCCATGTAGTTGGAGTAGCGGGCAATGCCGACACCCCAGCAGCCAGCCTCCAGCGCCTCGCCGACGCCTGAGGTGGTGTCGTCCACCTTGATGACCGACTGGATCGGGTGCACGTCGAGCAGATCAAGGTTGCGGTAGACCATGAACGGCTTGGGGCGGGCGCCATGGACCACCTCGTCGCCAGCCACCGAGGCATCGGGCACGTAGCCCTGCTTTTTCGCGTCTTCTTCCAGGATATCGACCATGGCGCGGGTGAAGCCGGTGGAGCTGCCGATCTTTATGCCCTGCTTTTGCAGCGCCTGGGTGGTCTCGGCCACGCCCGGCAGCAGGGTCGTGTACTGGCGCAGGCACTCAAGCTGCATCGGCACGAAGTCGGCAAACATGGCATCGACATCACCTTGATCGGGATACGTGCCTTTGATGGATTTCCAACGCTCGGCAATCTCCGGAACCTCGGTCAGGGCCTTGATATGCAGGTCTTTGCGCAGGCCCATGGGGCCACGCGCTTCCTGCATGGAGATTTCGACGCCATGCCGTTTGAAAACGTCGACGAAGACAACCGCCGGCGCAATCACATAGGCATCGGCCGTGGTGCCGCTCCAATCCAGGATTATCCCCTTCACCTTGCCACGGTAGCTGCGGTTATAGACATAGTCGCTACGGATCGTCATGCATTCATCTCCTCGTTGGAAAGCGGTGAGGCAACTTTGCGGCCTCGTTTCGCCGGATTCACTTAGTCCTTGTTTGGTCTCCTGTATCGTATCTTGGATCGGAGGCTAGGCGGCGGCAGGACGGCCGGTGGCCACTCCCATTTCGACCAAACTGCGTTGCACCGCGCCCAGGAGACCTTGCATTTCTTCGGCCCCCAGCCGGCCGATGCAGCCGATTCGGAAGGAGTCTGCGACGGTCAACTTACCGGGATAGATGACGTATCCCAACTGCCGCAGCCGATCGTAGAAGTTCGAAAAATTGAACCCCGGGTCAGCCGGCATGCGGAAGGTCACGATAATTGGCGCCTGCAACTGATCCGGCAACAGGGTCTCAAAGCCCAGCGCCCGCATGCCTTCGACTAGGATGCGGCAGTTCTCCTGGTATCGCCTTCCCCGGCCGGTGACACCGCCCTCGGCGTCGAGTTCACGCAAGGCCTTCTCAAAGGCCAAAAGACAGTGGGTCGGCGGCGTAAACCGCCATTGGCCATTGCCTTCCATGGCCACCCACTGGTCAAAAAGATCGAGGCTCAGGGATGGAGAGTTGCCCTCCGTCTCTTGCAAGGCGGTCTTGCGGGCCAGGCAGAATCCCACCCCCGGGGCTCCCTCCAGGCATTTGTTGGAAGACGCGACTACAGCGTCGAAGGTGAGGTCGCCCACATCGATGGGCAGGGCGCCGAAGGCGCTCATGGCATCGATCAAGAGGCACCGCCCTTGGCCATGGACAACATCCGCGATCTCTTTGATTGGATTGAGGACGCCGGAGGTGGTCTCGCAATGGACCACGGCCACATGGGTGATTGTATCATCTTCCGACAACACCGCTTCGACGGCCAAGGGATCGACCGGCTGATCTTCGGGCCATTCCAACACTGCCGTGGCTCGGCCAATATAGCGGCAGATGCGGATCATGCGCTTGCCATAGGCGCCATTGACCAGAACGAGCAGCTTACCTTGGGCTGAGACAAAGCAACCGAGCATCGCCTCGACGACAAAGGTGCCGCTGCCCTGCAAGGGTACACAGACGTAATCTTCGCCGCCGCCGATCATGGCAACCAATCGTTCGCGAATGCGTCGGTTAATGGCGATGAACTCGTGGTCGCGGGAGCCGTAGTCATGGAGCATGGCTCGCTTCACGCTCGGCGATGTGGTTAAAGGGCCCGGGGTAAGCAGCCAGGGATCGCCAGTGGGCGATTGCGCCGGTATACCCGGCAAAGACCCGGACTGAGCGTTATCCTCTTCCGACATCGGCAAATCCTCCGCACCTCTCCGGCGTCGACTTGCTCTATATGCGGTCGGTGACTAACATAAATCAAATCGATAATAGTTATATAACAAATAGGTGATATCTATGAATTTCGCTCACTTGCGGGCATTCCACGCGGTTGCCACCGAGGGCGGCTTTACCGCCGCCGCCGAACGCTTGAATGTTACCCAGCCGACCCTATCCGGGCAGGTCAAGGCGCTGGAGGAAACCTACGGCGTCAAGTTGTTCGAGCGGCGTGGCCGCGGTGTCGAGCCTACGGCCACGGCCACCGCCTTACTGGAGGTCACCCATCGGCTCTTTGCCCTAGAGGCCGAAGCCGAGCAGTTGCTTGCCGCCGGTCGGGCGCTTAAGCACGGTAAACTGCGCGTCGCGGCCGACGCGCCCTACCATGTCATACCGATCCTGGCTGCCTTCAATCGACGCTTCCCCGGCATAACCATCAAATTGACGTTCGGAAATTCCGAACGGGTCTTGGCGCAACTCTTTGAACGGCGTGTCGACTTGGCGGTACTGCCGGAAATTGCCCAGGACGACCGCCTCTATGCACAGGCCTTTCGCCACGACCGCCTGGTGCTCTTCGTCGACCGAGGACATGCCTGGGCCCGCCGGCGGAGCCTGAACTTGTCAGAAATACTCGAACAACGATTGATCCTGCGAGAGCCGGGCTCAACGACCCGGGCGATTTTTGAGGAGGCGATGGCCAAGGCAAACATCAGACCGCAAAAGATCCTTGAGATTGACAGCCGCGAAGGTGTGCGTGAAGCGGTCGCTGCCGGCCTCGGCGTGGGCGTGGTTTTTGAGAGTGAGTTTGGCCGCGACGATCGCCTCCACAAACTGGCGGTTCGCGATATCGAACTTGACGCGGTGGAGTATGTGGCCTGCTTGCCAGAACGGCGGAAAGACCGTGTAGTCCGGGCCTTCCTGGACCTGATTGAAGAAGGTGTGGCCGCCGAGGTTCCTGAACTTTAGGCGCTGGCTACTTCACTGTAGCGATCCGAGAAACTTTCTAAGCCCAGAGTGCGTTCTTCCTGAAAGCCAATGTCTGGCGTCTGCTCGACGACCACCGCGTAGTGCACATGGGGTATCCCTAGGGAATCATTGGCGACGTGCAGAACGTAGGCGGTTTCTATGATGTTTCCTGGCCCGACATGGCGGAACAGGTGGCCGACTTGCACATCCTTCACCACCTTTTTGTTTTCCACCCTTGGGCGCTCGAACAGCGATGTAATCTTGCTGAACATGCGACTTTCCCCAATCTTGGGGTGTCGGGCCACCCCGAAATATAGAACCTCTAATTCTTATAATCGGCCATTAATAGGACGTTAAACTCGACCAAAAATACTTTGGAAAACACACGCAATTAAAATAAAAATACTACAAGACTAAACAAGAGAAGAATACTATTCGATTTTCTAGAAAATTTATTGGAAATAACGGCGAAAGGCAGAAGCTGAGGCGTGTCTAGTGTTCGCCTGACTCGGTTTCGTCGCTTTGCACTTGCCGCAGCACCTTGGGTAGAAGCGTCGGCAGATCCTCCGATATTAAGCCAGGCCCGAATTGCTGGGCCGCCGCACCATGCAACCAGACCGCGGCCGATGCCGCTGCAAAGGGCGCCATACCCTGAGCCAGGAAGCCGAGCACCATCCCCGCCAAGACATCGCCAGACCCGGCGGTCGCCAATTGTGGCGGCGCATTGTCGTTGATCACCGCGCGCCCGTCAGGGGCGGCGATCACGCTGTCTGCGCCCTTAAGGATGAGAACGGCGCCGCTTTCCTCGGCCGCCTTGCGTGCCCGGCGCAGCTTGTCGCCGCGAAGCCCTGGAAACAGGCGCACAAATTCGCCCTCATGCGGTGTCAGCACGCAAGGCCCGATGATTGCCGCCAGCAGGTCTTTGGGTGCGTCCGCGAACACCGAAATGGCATCCGCATCGAGAACCATGGCCTTGCCGGCGGCACAGACCTTGAGAACCCGCTCGCGGGTCTGCGCGCTAACCCCATTACCAGGACCAAGAAGCCACGCGTTCTTTCGCTGATCGGCGAGCAGATCATCAAAGGCTTGCGCATCAGCGATCGGTTCCACGATGACGCTGGGTGAACCCGAAGCATAGATGGGATAGGCTTCGGGACTGGCGCCAAGGCTGACCAAGCCGGCACCGCAGCGCAAAGCCGCCTGCGCCGCCAAGCGAGCGGCCCCGGTCATTTGATCGCCTCCTACGATGACAGCGTGACCGTAGGTGTACTTGTGGTCGACAAGGCCGCGGCGCGGTACATCAGCATTCCACAGGCAGGGATCGTTGCGCCAGCATTGCGGCCCGATCGCGTCGATCACCCCATCCGGAATGCCGATGTCGGCCACCAGCACTTCACCGCAAAGCGCCCGACCCGGCAGTAGAAGATGGCCTGGTTTAGCGCGACAAAAAGTGACCGTTTGCTGGGCGGCCACGACTTTATCACCGACAGGCTGGCCGGTATCACCAGAAAGCCCGCTTGGCACATCGACCGCCACGACCGGGCAGTTGCCATCCGCAAGGGCATCAATGACTTCGGCAGGCTTGCCTTCCAGCGGTCGATCGAGGCCGGCACCGAAAAGAGCATCGACCACCAATTCGGCGCTCAGCACATCGGCCGGGTCAAGCGCCTTGGTCTCACCTTGCCAAAGATCGGCGTGGTGGGCGGCATCGCCTTTCAGTCGGGTGCGAGAACCGAGCAATGCCAGGTCCACAGACCAACCCGCCGCCTCTAGCAACCGCGCCACGACGAAGCCGTCGCCACCATTGTTACCGGGGCCGGCGAGCACCAACACCCGCCTCGGCTGGTAGCGCGCCCTGATTGCCGCAGCGACAGCAGCGCCGGCATTTTCCATCAAGGTAACGCCGGGCACCTGGCCACAACCTGCGACGGAGCCCAGCATGGTCGCAGCATCAGCCCGATACATCTCCGCAACAGACAGCAACGCTACGCTGCTAACGGATTTTTGGCCGCCGGTCATGTTCGCCTATTGGGCGCCAACCACCTTGCAGAAAGCGTCAGGATCGCGCGATTTTAGGCGGCCACAAAGCGCCACGGCCACCTGGCGCGAGGGCAAGGGGCCAGCAAGAATCCGGTAAAGGACGCCGTCCTTTCCGAGATCAACCCGTGGCATTGCGACCTGAGCACCTGGCAACACATCCGAATGACGCCGCTTCAGCTCTGCCCAGAGCTCCCGCCCTTCTTCCCTGCTTTCAATCGACGCCAACCAGACCCGATAGAGTGGTTCGCCGCCTGCTTCGGGTTCAGTTGAACTGACGGCGGCCACCTGAGGCCGTGAAGCAGGTTTTGCCGGAGGCAGCTTGGCAACCGGCACAGCCACCGTCGACGGTTTCACCGCAGCCGACTGCGATAGAGTCTTGTCCTCGCTGTTCGGCATCGCAGGTGCTGAAAGAACAGACGCCTGCTCCGCCGTTTCGTCAATCTTGCTAGAGGCGACCTTTGCTTCCCTGGGCTCCGCTTCAAGGCCACGAGGCACCGGTGCCGCACTGGCTGGCTGTTCGACGGGGATCTCAACCGGCGATGCCTGAATCATGGACATCGATTCGGCGGGTTTGGCCGGCTCCTTAGCAACAGTGTCCTCGGCGGGCGTAACAGTGTCCTCGGCGGTTGGTATCTTTTTCACGATGGGCGTCGGCGCCGGCAACGGCGCAGTTTCGGGCTCCCGCATAGCACTTTGGCTCTCCGGCACAGGCTCCGGCTTTACGACGACGGCGGTCTCTTGATCGAGTTTTGCTGCCGACGTCGCAGCCATTTCCTCCAGCGACGCTGGATTCCTGCTAGCCGCCTTCGGCGACGTTTCTGCCGTCATCGCGGTCTGAACGGCTGCTTTGGTCGCGTCGACATCAAGCGACTTGCCAAACGGCAACACGGGTGAGACACCCTCGGCCAACAACTTTCCGGCCTGAGTCTTGGCCTCCACATGGCCTTGGGCCTCGGCGAGCTGATACCAGCCAAGTGCCCGTTCCTTGTCATGGGGCAACATAAGACCGAGCCGATGCATCTGACCCATCAGGAATTGTGCGGGTGCCACGCCGGCATCCGCTGCTCGATTAAACCAGACTGCGCCTTCGGCTTGATCGCGCTCGACCCCTTCGCCGCGGAAATAGGCAACGCCCAGGTTGTACTGGGCCATGGCATGACCGTTCTTGGCCGCCGCTAGCCAGAGCTCGATGGCACGGCTGGAATCGCTATCGACACCGCGTCCCTGAGCATACATGAGGGCCAGATTGTTCTGCGCTGCGGCAATCCCTTGCTCGGCCGCCCGCTGGTACCACAAGGCGGCAAGACGCACATTGGATGCAACACCTTGCCCACCTCGTTCGTAAACCTTACCCAGGCTATACTGGGCGCGCGCATCACCGGCTTCCGCCATTGGCGTCAGGAGCTCGATCGCCTTGGTCGCTTGGCCGCGTTCGGCTGCCTCCACGCCGCTCATGTAAGAATCTGCTCGCAGGTTGGTAGCGTAAAAATAAACCAGAAAAGCCACCATTAAATATAAATAGCGGGCCACTTTGCTTGGCTCCTCGTCTTCGACTCCGGCAGGGTTCCTGAATCTTAACATTTGTACTGGCGCCAACAAGTAGAACTCGCCCAATTTTGCCAATGCGACCCCGACGCGCCTAGCTCGGCCAGACTGCTGACCAAGCCAACATACCACGCTGTGTACCGACATCGGCAATCGCCGCTATGACCGGGATGGCCTTCTGCGACGCTGATTCAAGCAGAAGCGATGCCTCCGATATGGACCCTTGCGTCGCTGGGGTGGCTGATGGGATTTGAACCCACGACCTCCTGGACCACAACCAGGCGCTCTAACCAACTGAGCTACAGCCACCAAAAGATTTCCGCCATCAGAGGCGGTGTTTAAGCACCCTCCTTGTCCCCCGTCAAGCACGCCTTGGGCTTGTTCGGTAGTTGCATCCCGGCATAGGCTGCAGACTTGTATGACAATCCCAACCCAACGGGAGGGACGATATGCTCCAACCGGCACAAGCGCTCGGACGGCTCGGGACAGAATCCGCATTCGAAGTTCTCGCCCGCGCGGCCGCTTTGCAGGCCCAAGGTCGATCGATCATCAACCTCGGCATCGGTCAGCCGGACTTTAAGACCGCCCCGCACATTGTTGAGGCCGCCGTTAAAGCGCTGCGCGACGGCGAGCACGGCTACACGCCGGCACCAGGAATCGCACCCCTTCGCGCGGCGGTCGCCGCAGATATCGAACGCCGCCTTGGCGTCCTGGTCGACCCCGATTTGGTCCTGGTTGTCCCGGGCGGCAAGGTGACAATGTTCTTTGCCGTCCTCGCCTTTGGCGAGGCGGGCGCCGAAATTCTTTATCCTGATCCGGGCTTTCCCATCTATCGCTCGATCATCGACTACAGTGGCGCGACCGCCGTGCCGGTGCCGCTGAGCGAGGCAGAGGGTTTTGCCTTTTCCGCCGAGGCGGCGTTGCAGCGGATCACGCCGCGCACCCGTTTGATCATTATCAATTCCCCGGCCAACCCCACCGGCGGCGTCACACCGCGCCGTGAGTTCGACAAACTGGCTTCCGGCCTCGAGTCGCATCCGCAGGTCGCAATCCTCAGCGACGAAGTTTACGCACAACTGCTCTTTGATGGCCAAGAACACGTCAGTTTGCTGCAGTATTCTTCCTTGGCCGAACGGGTAATCCTGCTGGACGGTTGGTCCAAGACCTATGCCATGACCGGCTGGCGCCTGGGCTATGGCCTCTGGCCGCGCGGTCTTATGGAAGCGGCAACGCGATTGGCTATTAACTGCCATTCCTGCGTCAACGCCCCAAGCCAATGGGCCGCGCTGGCCGCCCTCACGGGGCCACAGGAAGCGGTCGCTTCCATGGTCGGCTCTTTTGCGGAGCGCCGACAGATTGTTCTCAACGAAGTCAAAGCGACCCCCGGACTCAGCTGCGCCGAGCCAGGCGGCGCTTTTTATGCCTTTCCCAACATCTCCAGAAGCGGGTTTTCCGCCAAGGAACTTGAAGTGGCACTGCTCGAAGAAGCCGGGGTGGCAACGATTGCCGGGACCAGCTTTGGCGCCAATGGGGAAGGCTTTCTCCGGCTGTCTTACGCCAACTCGATCGAGAACATCAGGGAAGCCATGGCAAGACTGCGCAATTGGCTAGGAAACAATGCACGGCACGCCGAATAAATGAAACGGAGGCCTTGCCTAATGTTTATAGTTAACTTTCACCAATTTTATTAAGCTTATGTTTTATAAAGATTTTCCTGGATTTTAGATAATCCGAATGATAAGCTCCCCGAATTGGCTGGCGCCGCCCCTGGGCGTATTGCCCTAAAGGCCGGCCGACCTTCAATCATCCGGCCGGGAGAATTCCATGACCGCGACGCTGACACTTGCCCTGGACGCTGCCATCGTTCTTGTGAGCGCCAGCGTAATTGCCTGTGTAGCGGTTATCAGCTTGCTCTGCTGGAAACTAATGTTGGTCAATGCGGAAACTCGGCCGCTGCTCGCCCGTTTGCTACTGCCTGTGTTTTGTCAATATGGCGGCATCAGCGCCGCCATTTTCGGCTTTGCCAGCAGCTGGGGCGAACTAAGTCAGGTCGGCTTCTTACTGGTAGCCCTTGCATTTGTACTCGCGCCAAGACCTGTGGTGGCTGTGAACCGTCGGGTCGAGGTACCGCTACTGATGACGGCGCTGGCAAGCTTGTTTCTGCTACTCCTGGTACAGATTTGGGCCTGACGATGAAACTTTCCAGCCTGCAAGATTTCCCTGTTGCCGAGTCGCAGCTTATGGCGCGTGGCTTTGGCGGCCTAAGCCACACCCGCAGCGCTCCGCGGGCGAGATCCCGCAGCTCTTTGCAGGTCGAATATTCGCGGCCATAAAGTACGGCAAAAAGGACCTTACGCTCTTCGATCTGAATCGACAAAAATAAGTGTCCTTACAAATAGTTATGAACACTCACCGAGACCCGCATCAAGGCATTAATTTAGATCAATTGCTAACGCCTACGCAGCTGCTAAAGAAAGATTCGGCTTGGCAGTCACGAATCCCATTATCTATAAGAGGCGCCGGGGTCAAAAAAGTTGTGCTGCGGCATAGAGCCTGCCTTTGAGTTCTATTGCTTGAGTGTTCCAGTGTTAGAACGGGGAGAATGGAATGTCCGAGGTACCGACGGCCGAAGGCGCTGGTAAACGCCCGCCAGCGGCGCGAGTTGTTGCGATCACCAACCAAAAAGGTGGTGTCGGAAAGACGACGACCGCGATCAACCTGACCACCGCCGTCGCAGCAGCCGGCTATCGCGTGTTGCTCATTGATTTGGACCCGCAAGCCAATTCGACCTCTGGCCTTGGCGTTCGCATGGCTGAGGGCCAGCCCACAAGCTATGATCTTATCATGGGTCGAGCCGGGCGCGATGCGCTGCGCGATACGGTGGTGCCCGGCCTTTCCATCGTTCCTTCTTCGCCAAATCTGACGCGAGCCGAAGCAGAGCTCGTCGAGCGAACCGACGGTATCGGCATCCTGTCGCCAGCAATCGCAAAGGTAAGCGAAGGGTTTGACTATGTTTTCATCGATTGCGCGCCGGCCCTAGGTCGGTTAACGACAAACGCGCTACTAGCCGCCGACGGCGTGTTAGTACCCATGCAATGCGAGTTTTTCGCCCTTGAGGGCCTATCACAGCTAACCAAGACCCTCGCTGATCTGCGCAGCCGCCACAAAGCAAAGGCGGAGATCGTCGGCATCGTTCTGACGATGTTCAACCCCTATAGCGTCTACACCGGCCAGGTCGCCAACGACATTCGCCGCCAGTACGCCGACGCCATCTTCATCACCGAAATCGCCCGCAGCGACCGGCTGAGCGAATCTGCCAGCTGGGGCCTGCCGGTGTTGCTGCACCGCCCCGGCACGCCGGGTGCAGAGTCCTACATCGATATGGCAGGCGAGTTTCTCGCCCGTGAAGAGTCAAGGCGGCGCGATCGGGCGCCCAGCATCAATTCCTCCGCTTTTGCCGAACACGCCTCGAATTTGGCAGCAGGCATCCGTGATGAGCTCGGGCGGTGGCTCGCCGACGGGTCTGTTGCCATGCCGGCAACGCCACTAGAAAGCGAGGAAGCCCCCGCCCGGCCACTACAGGTCGAAGCATCCCGAGCCAGGTTAGAGGGGGGAACTGTCGTACGAGACCAGGAGCACACTCGCCGCCGCCGGGGTGAAGGTCGAATTCGGCGGGGCCTCAACCGGACGATACTGGTGCTGTCCTGTTCGACAGGTTTGGTGCTCTTGGTGGCGGTTACCCTCTCGTTGATTTAGGGCGTCGGGCATACGCCAGCAAAGAAAAACCCGCCGGATGTATTCGCTGGGAAGGATCCGGCGGGGCAAGTAGGATGATCGACGCGGGCCCAGGGTAACCAATTGACCTAATCTAGTGTTGTGTCAAAAAAGAGGTATGTTGTTACGACCGGCAGCTGAAGCTGAATCAAGTCGATCAACCAGGGTCAGTAGCGGGTCGTTTGCCCGCTGATCAACTCTCTGATTTTTTGGAAAATTCGGGAGACGAATCGCCTGACGCTCGCCTTGGATTGGCCTTTTTTGGCCTCTAGCTTGCTGAAAAGGGAGCAAGAGCCAGCGAGGCTCCGATCCCGATGGGTTCCGCGAACCAAGACCATGGCGTTCCGCTTGCCTTAGATAACAACAAAACAAGGCTAGATTTATCTTTAAATATCAATCTTCTAAGATAAAATATTACCACTCCAATTAACAAATTCCTGCTTATAATTTGATATGATTACAGTTAGGATCTGTGACGGACTGGGCAACCAATTGTTTCAGTACGCAGCAGCGCGGCACTTGGCAGTGCTGCATGGGACGGAGTTGGTCCTCGACCTGTCCCATTACATACCCCCCTACAACACCGCCCTTCCCTACCGATTGGACCGATTTAATATCGACGCGAGGACGATTGAGCTGGGCAAATGGCAGGCCCGCTACCAGCGCCTTTTCCAGCCATTGCGGCATCTTTGGGCGAATGCTGTTCCGCTATGGGTTGTCCAGGAGGATTGGGAACAGAATCTTGATTTCTTTATCCGCCGAATTGATACGCAGTATTCTAAGAGCTTTCATCAGTTGCCGGACAACGTCCACCTGATCGGCTCCTGGCAATCGGAACTCTATTTCAAGCCAAGTTCTGCTGTGATCCGAAAGGAGCTCGGGGTGCCGCCGCCGGACACTATCGCTGCGGAAGTCGCGACCTTACGGGAGCAGCGCGACGTCGTCGCCGCACATGTGCGGCGCGGGGATGCCCTGAAAAATCCCTACCTGGCGGTCATGGCCGAAAGCTATTTCCACACCGCCATGGAGCGGTTTGGCAAGCAATACAATTTCTTGTTCTTCTCCGACGATCTCGAATGGTGTCAGGCCCGCTTCAAGGCCGACAACATCGACTTTTCGGTCGGCCGCAGTGGCTTTGAAGACTTTTATCTGCAATCCGCCTGCACCCATCACATCATCAGCAACAGCACCTACAGCTGGTGGGCAGCCTGGTTGGCGGAACATCCCGACCAACAGGTGATTGCGCCCCTGCAGTGGAACAAACCGGGCATCGAGCCTTGGAAGTATGAGGATATAGTGCCGGCACGCTGGACCGGCTTGGAAAACCCACAATAGGTCCCCGTTGCTAATTGATTGATGCCGGCCGCCTGCCTTGTCTAGTGGGTCGCTATGTAGGCATCGCGGAGCACGCTGGCTTCCATCTCCAGCTCGTCAAGGCGGTTCTTCACCACATCACCGATGCTGATCAAGCCACAGAGACTTCCGTCGACCATGACCGGCAGGTGGCGGATCCGGCTGCGGGTCATTTCCGCCATGATATCCTTGATGCTGTCCTCAGGCTGACAGGTCTTGACCGTGCTGGTCATCAAGTCGGAAACGCGGAGGCTCATAACCTCGGCGCCATGTTCGAACAAGCCACGGACCACGTCGCGCTCGGAAATGATGCCGTGCAGATGCTCGCCGTCTTCACTCACCACCAGGGCGCCGATCCCTTCGAACTTCAGTCGACGGACCACGGAAGCGATGGTCGCATCCGCGCGCACGTGGGCAATCCTCTGTCCTTTGGATTTCAGAATTTCTTCTACCTTCATCGCCGTTCCTCCCAAGTTGCTACCCTGCAACAAAAAAAGGCTCTTGGGCTGGGGCCACCTCTTTCGGCGGGCCGGCGATCGAAGGGCCCCTGCCCTTCTGCTCTCCGGTCATCATAGTCGCAAGGGTTAGGGTGGAAAAGGGGGTCAGAACTGGGCGAGGTAGTCGCGGGTGATCTGCGCCGGCGCTGCCGCACGCATGATCTCGCCCATGACAGCGACGCCTGCGGCCTTCGCCGACAGGCAGCCCACAACCCGCGCCGGCGTAACACCCGCCAGGGCCAGCACAGGGATGGGAACCTTTGCGGCGACCTGGCGAAGCCCCGGCAGACCGAGTAAAGGCCCATAACCTGGTTTGCTGGCACTGGCAAAAATCGGGCTGAGCGTTACGTAGTCTGCTCCCCCGCTTGCCGCGGCTTCGGCTTCCAGAAGGTCGTGCGCGGAACATCCGATGAGCGCTGTCTTTCCCAGAGCCCGGCGAGCCGCCGCCGGATCGCCGCCCGTCGGCAGATGAACCCCGGCCATGCCCAACTCGTGGGCGATCGCCACCTCGCCGCTGATCAAGAGTCGCGCGTCGTATCGATCGGCGACCGCCTTGAGCTGCCGGACGAGACTGGCAAGATCAGCAGCCGATAAATACTTTTCTCGCAGCAGCAGCCAGCGACATCCACCTTGCAGCGCGCCCTCCACCTGCGTCACCAGCGGCCGCGGCGCCTGACTTGCATCGGTGACAAGGAGAAGCGGCGGATCTGGCAGGCGGTTAGGAAGCCTCACGATCCTATGAGGCCGAGCTGCGGGCTCGAGGCCTCCGCGTAGGCACGCCGCGGAATCCGACCGGCCAAGTAGGCAGCCCGGCCCGCGGCAACGGCATCACGCATGGCCGCCGCCATCAATACCGGGTCGAGCGCCTTGGCAACGGCGGTGTTGAGCATAACCCCGGCGCAGCCCAACTCCATGGCGCGGGCGGCATCGGAGGCGGTGCCGATCCCGGCATCGACGATCACCGGCACCGGACTGCGGCCGGCAATCAGCTCGATGTTGTAGGGATTGCAAATGCCCATGCCCGAGCCGATGGGCGAGCCCAAGGGCATGACCGCCGCACAGCCGACGTCGATCAGCTTCTGGCAGGTGACCGGGTCATCACTGCAATAGGGCAAGACTACAAAGCCGTCCTTGACCAGTTCCTCGGCGGCCGCCACCAACTGCTCCACATCCGGGTAGAGGGTTTCCCGGTCACCGATCAGCTCCAGCTTGACCCAGTTGCTTTCAACCGCCTCGCGGGCCAGTTGGGCGGTCAACACCGCATCGCGGCGGGTGACACAGCCGGAGGTGTTCGGCAACAGCCGGCAGCGGCCCTTGAGCAAATCGACCAGGCTCTCGGCATAGCCCTCCAGACTCATCCGGCGAATCGCGGCGGTGGCAAGCTCCGCACCACTAGCGGCCAGGGCATCGAGCATCACCTGTTGGTTGGGGTAGCCGGAAGTGCCCATAATCAGCCGCGAAGTGAAGGTGGTATCGGCGATGGTCAGGGCATCGGATTGAGGTTTTGCATCCATTGGTTTGTTCCAAAGCCAAGAGAACCGGCGAACCCGGCGATTATCCGCCGGGCAGGGGCCTAACGATTTCAACCTGGTCGCCGGGCTGCAGCACCGTTGCCGACCAGTCTCGTCGTGGCACCACCCGGCCGTTCAATGCCACGGCGACACCGCGCGCGTCCATGGCAATGGCCTCGGCTTGCAACAAGGCGGCCACCGTCGCCGGTGCTTCGGGTCGGGTTTCCCCGTTGACGGTGATTCCGGCCATCATTGTGCTGCCACTCCATTGATTGCCGCCTGAAAGCGATCGAGACCAAAGCCGGCGATCAGGGGCGGCACCCGGCCACTGAGGATCAGCTGGCTGACCGCATCGGCGGTGATCGGGGCGAGGAGAATGCCGTTGCGGTGATGGCCACTGGCGATCACCAGCCCCTCGACCGAACTGGCCCCCAGGATCGGGGCATCGTCCCGGCTGGTCGGGCGAAAGCCGACCATTGTCTCGGCGATTGGCAATTCCTCGATGGCCGGCACCGCCCGCCAGGCTGCCTCCAGCAAGGAAAAGACGCCGCCGGCGGTGAGGCTTTCGTCGAAGCCCTGCTCTTCCACCGTGGCGCCGATGATCAGGCGGCCGTCCCGGCGCGGCACCAAGTAGATCTTGGGCGCCCACAGCACGTGGCTGAGCAGCGGCGCCTGCGGGTCCATCAAAAGCGTCAGCACCTGGCCCTTGACCGGACGCACCGGCGGCTGGGCCGCCGGCGGCAAGCCCTCGATGTTACGGCACCAGGCACCGGCCGCCAGCACCACCACCTCGGCCGGCTGCGGCCGATCGCCACCGAGCGCGCCCTCGAGCCACAGGCCCTCTACCCGGCCGCCCGAAACCTCGACGGCGCGCACCGGCCTTGCCTCATGCAAACGGCCGCCCGCCGCCAAGAAGGCGAGACGCAGGGCCTCGGCCAAGCGACGGTTTTCCACCTGATGGTCGCCGCGGCTCAAGACGGCCCCGGCGATCCCCGGCTTCAGGTGGGGCTCCAGGCGCCGCGCCTCGGCAACGCTCAACCATTCGAGCGGGATGTCGAGGGAACGCTGGAACTCGTAAGAAAAGCGCAACTGGGCCAGGTCGTCGCGGGTCGGTGCCACCACCAGCGTGCCTTCGTCCCGGTACTCCACATCGACGCCGGTTACCGCCAAGAGCTCGGCGGCAAAGGCTGGCCAGGCGGCCTGTGCGGCGCGGTTGAGGTCGAGCAGGCGTTCTTCGCCCGGCTCGCACTCAGCCCCGGTGGCGAGCATACCGGCCGCCGCCCAGGTGGCTCCGCGCCCGGCTTGGCCGCGATCATAGATGTCGACCGAGCAGCCGGCCGCCGCCAGCCGCCAGCCGATGCCCAGGCCCGAGACCCCGGCGCCGATGATGGCAACGCGCGGCAGCGTTCTGGCGCCATAGCGCGCTTTGCTGGTATGGCCCGACTTGGCGGTATGGCCCGACTTGGCGGAATGATGAACTGCTTTAGAGATGATCCGGCTCCCTCCGCTGGTATGATCCAGACAGGTTCCATGGGTGTGTTCTCAGCCGGCGCTTCCCGCGCCGACACCCCAGCCAAGCGGTCAGTTTAGCCTATGTGGCAGCGGAAGGAAACAGGGGTGGATGATGGGGGATGGATGATGGGATGGGTTGGTGCTAGGGGCGAGCCCTACGCGTTCCCCTTCATTGTTGCGGACTGAACCGCAGTCGATCAGGAATCAGGTGGCCGCGATAACGAACGATGAGACCAAAACCGAGCGGCGCACTGAGCGCCACATCGAAGTGAAATCGACCGTCCTTGGCATATTCCCTACTGTCACTGCGGGGAAGGAACAGCCTTGGGATCGGCACGCCCAGGAACCATCCCCGTCGAACGGGCAAGTGCATTTCTCCATCCTCGACGGTTAGGTCTTGCTCGTAGGTGAGGAGTCCAAACCGCTCCCGGTATCGATAGTGTTCCGCCGCCGGCATGCAATACGACCGAAAGACGCGACCATTGAAGTTCCGCTCCCATACTTCGCCGTTGTCGGTACGCGTCTTGGACACGGTGACCGGGAGGGGGAACTCGGCAGCGAACGGTCGTAAGCTGCGGAATGCTGACCACCAATTACGTGTGTCCATCGACCGGGTCTCATCGAAAAGTAGCCGGCCACAGGAACGTGTTGGCTCCACTATTGCAACCCTAGATTTACGTGGCTAATAATGATTGTATATACAAGCAACTTTTCGGAGGTGTTTACGCATGCCGAGCGCAAATTGTGTTCTTCTCTCGATCGTTTGCACCCTTTTGATCATGTTTACGGGTTGCACCCGGCCTTACTCGCCACCGAACATTGAGGAAGCGGGCAAGGAAGAACCATCGTTTGACGGCCTCCTAGACCATGCCCAACGCGTTCAATCGGACCGCCTCCGCATCGGCGTGACACATGGTATGTGTCATCGTAGGTCATATCTTGATAAGTCGGAGACGGACAATGCGCAGGACAAACCAAATTGGGCGGAAGAACGCTTCAGACACTACGCTAAGGCCCTTGGGGTTGAGCCAGGTCCTTTGGAAAAGCTTTCTCCCGTGGGCGGAATCGCACGCCGCCGGGGGCTGCTCAAGCCGCCCGGCACGAACAAGCTCCTGGAGTTTGTTTTTCTTGTTTGGTCGCCCCTTACCAGGCCCATCAAGCAACAGATTTCCTACGATTCCGGCGCCGCCTTTCCCTACAAGCGGGCAAAACTCAACAAAATACTGAAGGAGCTACTGCTCAACGACTGCCTGGCCGATGCGGTAATCTACCTGGGCCGCGCAGGTGATCCGATCCGCAACGCTATGAAGAAAGCCGTCTGCGAACTGCTAGATGGCCAGCTGCATGAAGCCAAGCCGAACGCGGACGTGAGGGGCAATGGAGGCACTTGCCGATTTGCTGGGGACGCGGCAATGACGGACATGGTCCTTGCATCCGACAGCCTGGGCAGCAAGATAATCTTTGATGCCGTCAATGCTCTTCGGAAGGACTTGGATGCGTCCGGAGCGGAGGACAACGCGTCAATGGACTTCGTAAGGGCCGTGGGACGCACCCAGGCGCTCTACTTGCTGTCGAACCAGCTCCCATTGCTCCGCCTTGCGGAACTGTCCCAAGCCCAGGAAGCCACGGATGTCACAACGACACCATCAGGCCTCGCTGGATTTCTCGAAGCCGTCAATGCTGGGCGATCCGGCGGCATGTCCCTCGACGAGCGGAACGTGCTGGAAAATTTCGAGGTCATCGCCTTCACCGACCCGAACGATGCGCTGAGCTATCGCTTGCTACCGGATCGGCTCGGTGTATCCAAAGAAAAGGTTCGGGTGGTAAATGTCATGACCAGTAACTCGGATACATGGCTTTGGCTAGTCTCGCGGCCCGACCTGGTGCACTTGGGATACAACACCAACCCCGAGATCGTCGAGTTACTCATGCACGGCCATCACCCAACGGCAACCGATTGACTCGCCAAGCCCAGGAAGAACCGGCAACCAATGGCGGGAGGGCCGTACACTATTGCCAACTCTTAACACCCGCGACCAATACCAACCAACTCGCCCTGTCGCCTGCCCTACCCCGCCGCCAGGCTGGCCATCTGGCCCTCGATGGCGGCGAGCGCCTCGGCTGCTGCCGCGGCGTTGGGGCCGCCGGCCTGGGCCATATCGGGGCGGCCGCCGCCGCCCTTGCCGCCGAGCGCTGCCGAGCCGGCCCGCACCAGATCGATGGCGTTCAAGCGTTCGGTTAGATCGGACGTCACCCCGACCACCAGGGAGGCCTTGCCGTCGGAGACCGCCACCAAGGCGACCACGCCAGAGCCGACCTGCTTCTTCAAGGCATCGGCCATGGGCTTCAGCTCACGCGCCGGCACGTCTTCCAGGATCTTGCCGGCGAAGGTGACGCCGGCCACCTGCCGATGCGCCTCGGCGCGGCCCTCGCCGGTCGCCAACTGGTGGCGCAGCTCGCCCAATTGCTTTTCCAAGCGCTTGCGCTCCTCGACCAGTTGGGCAATGCGCGCCGGCAGGTCCTGGGGTGCGGCCTTGAGGATGGCGGCGCTCTCTGCGACCAAGGCCTGCTGGGCGGCCACATAGTCGAGCGCCGCCTGGCCGGTCACCGCCTCGATGCGGCGCACACCGGCGGCCAGCGCGGTTTCGCCGAGGATCTTGAAAAAGCCGATATCGCCGCTGCGAGCCACATGGGTGCCGCCGCAAAGCTCGGTCGAATATTGCCGCTCGCCCCCCTTATCTGGGGCCTCTTCTGAACCTGGGCCACCCATGGAGACCACCCGCACCTCTTCGCCGTATTTCTCGCCAAAAAGCGCCAGGGCGCCGGCCTCGATCGCCGCCTCGGGGGTCAGCAGGCGAGTCTCGACCGCGGCATTGGCGCGAATGCGCTGGTTGACCTCCGCCTCGATGGCGGCGAGGTCTTCGGCGGCAATTGCAGTGGGGTGGGAGATATCGAAGCGCAGCCGATCGGGCGCCACCAGCGAACCCTTCTGGGTCACATGGTCGCCCAGCCGGCGCCGCAGCGCCTCATGCAGCAGGTGGGTAGCCGAGTGGTGGCCGCGCAGCCCGGCGCGCCGGACGCCATCAACAGCGAGCAGCACCGGCTCGCCAACGGCCAAGCTGCCAGCCGCAAGCTTGCCAATATGGACGTGCAGGTCGCCCAATTTCTTCTGCGTATCACTAACTTCGAAGCGCGCGCCCTCGGCGCTTTCCAAGAAGCCGCAGTCACCCATTTGGCCGCCGGACTCGCCATAGAAGGGGGTCTGGTTGACCACCACCAATCCCTCCTGGCCGGCCTCGATGCGATCCACTTCGCCGCCGCCGGCAACGATAGCAACCACCTGGCCTTCCGCACTTTCGGTCCCATAGCCGAGGAACTCGGTGGCGCCGAGCCGTTGGCGGAGATCGAACCACAGGGCCTCGGTCCCAACCTCGCCGGAACCGGCCCAGGCCTTGCGGGCGGCCGCGCGCTGCCGTTCCATGGCAGCGTCGAAGCCGTCCTCGTCCAGGCCGCGCGCCTGGCCGCGCAGGATGTCGCGGGTCAGGTCCAAGGGAAAGCCGTAGGTATCGTAGAGCCTGAAGGCGACCTCGCCAGCCAAGGCTTCGCCTTCGCCGAGGCGGGAGGTTTCCTCATCTAAAAGCTTAAGGCCACGATCTAATGTGTTCTTAAATCTAGATTCCTCGAGTCTCAGAGTCTCCGTGATCAAGGATTCGGCGCGGCGCAGCTCGGGAAAGGCCTGGCCCATGGAGGCAGTCAGGGTCGGCACCAGCCGCCACATCATCGGCTCCCGGCAGCCCAGGATATGCGCATGGCGCATGCCGCGGCGCATAATCCGGCGCAAGACATAGCCGCGCCCGTCATTGGACGGCAGCACCCCGTCGGCGATCAGAAAGGCACTGGCCCGCAGATGGTCGGCGATCACCCGGTGCGAGGCGCTTTGCGGTCCATCGGGATCGATACCCGAGACATCGGCCGCCGCTTCGATGAGATTGCGCAGCAAATCAACCGCGTAGTTGTCGTGGGTCCCCTGCAGGGTCGCGGCGATGCGTTCCAGGCCCATGCCGGTGTCGATCGACGGCCTGGGCAGCGGCACCCGCTCGCCCGGCACCGGCTGATCGAACTGCATGAAGACCAGGTTCCAAATCTCGATAAAGCGGTCGCCATCCTCGTCCGGACTGCCCGGCGGCCCGCCGGGCACCTCTGGGCCATGGTCGTAAAAAATCTCCGAGCAAGGACCGCAGGGCCCGGTATCACCCATGGCCCAGAAATTGTCGGAGGTGGCGATGCGCAGGATCTTCTCCTCCGGCAGACCGGCAACCTTTTTCCACAGGGTCGCCGCCTCGTCATCCTCGGCGAAGACCGTCACCAGCAGGCGTTCGGCCGGCAGGCCATATTCCTTGGTGACCAGATTCCATGCCAGTTCAATCGCCAGTTCCTTGAAGTAGTCGCCAAAGGAGAAATTGCCCAACATCTCGAAGAAGGTGTGATGGCGCGCCGTATAGCCGACGTTCTCCAGGTCGTTATGCTTACCGCCGGCGCGCAGGCATTTCTGCGAGGTGACCGCCCGACTGTAGGCACGCTTCTCCTGGCCGGTGAAGACGCTTTTGAACTGAACCATCCCGGCATTGGTGAATAGCAAGGTAGGATCGTTCCGCGGCACGAGCGGCGAGGAATCCACGACCTCGTGCCCGTGGGCAGCGAAGTAATCCAAGAACTGGCTGCGAATCTCATTTGCACTGGTCATGGGCCATGATTTAGACACACGCGACCCGCGGCGCAAGCGGCTCAATACCCTGGCCACCGGGCTTTTCCCTGGAAAGTGCCACTTTCAACAGAGTATCCACGCACCCTCGGCAACCGCCCGGCAAGGTTTGTGACCACGATACATTCCGCAAGTCCATTGCAGATAGAGGGTCGGCGACACTAGACTGCGGCCATGTTGGATCGATTCTTACCATTTCTGTGCAGGCCGCGCCGCTTGGGTGCTGCAGGCATAGTGGCGTTCCTTGTTGCGATCGCACTCGGCCCATGGTCGAGCGGATCGGACACCGCCTGGGCCCAAACCGAACAGCAAGCACCGCAGGAGGCCCTGCCGCCGCCACACGGCGAGATTTTCGGCCACTGGCGCATTCGCTGTGCCAAGCCACATGTGAACGGGCCGATGATCTGCGAAATGTTCCAAAATGTGGTGGTGGAAGAAGCCCGCAACCCCTTGCTGCAGGCGATCATCGGCTATGCGCCGGGCGGCAACCAGCCGGCTGCCGCCTTTATCTTCCCGCTGGGCATGTCGCTGCCGCCGGGGGTGACGCTGAAGATCGACGCCGGCGAGCCCATGCGCTTGGCGGTCGAGCGTTGTGAGCCGCGCGGCTGTATCGTCGAGCTTCCCCTGGTGCCGCAGTTGCTGAAGGCGATGAAGGCGGGCAACAAGGGAAGCCTGACCGTGCACGACGCGCGCCGCCGGCCCCTCGACCTGCCGATCTCATTCCAAGGCTTCACCAAGGCGATCAATACCCTGAAGCCGCCAGGCCAATGA
This sequence comes from Rhodospirillales bacterium, assembly GCA_965222795.1. Classification (GTDB taxonomy): domain Bacteria; phylum Pseudomonadota; class Alphaproteobacteria; order Kiloniellales; family CBDCUY01; genus CBDCUY01. The sequence goes on from OZ244972.1 coordinate 301,129, forward strand.
AACTTTGTTGGCGGCTCTAGGCTACAGCCTCGAAGAGCTCGGCAAACCGTCCGAGAAATTGTCGCTTGGCTTCCGGCGGGGTCGCTGGTAGTAGGCGCCAATCGGGAACACCTTTCGGTCGGCCAAAGATTTTGCGCGCTTCGGCCAGGGAAAAGCCGGCAAGCTGGGTTGCTTCCAAAAAGGCGGCGCGGCGGTCGGCCCGCTTGATCGCCTGGGCGACCCCCTTGGTGAGCTCAGCCGGCAGGCCGAAACGGAGATGAATGGCCCGCTGCAGGCGGAGCTCCAGGGCCTTGTAGTCAAGGCCGACCGCCGCCTTGAAGGGCGAAATGAGATCGCCAATGACGTATTCCGGCGCATCGTGCAGCAAGGCCGCGAGCCGTGACGGCCTGGACCAGTTGGGCCGCTCGGCAAGCAGCAGGTCGGTGACCAGAAGCGAATGCTGGGCCACCGAAAAGGCCTCGTCACCGGCGGTCTGACCGTTCCAGCGAGCGACCGCGAAAGACCGTGGGCGATATCCTCAATCTCGATATCCAAGGGCGAGGGATCGAGCAGATCGAGCCGCCGCCCGGATAGCATGCGCTGCCAGGCGCGCGCCTGTTGCCTGGTGCTGGCTGCCGGCATCAGGACTCCTTCCTAAAGGCATTGGCCAAAACGCATTGGCCGATGTGTCGCAAGCCACTATACCAGAGCCTGCGGTATGGTATGGGAAATGAGGAGGAACGCCGGACATGACCGAACTTCTGAATGAAGCGGCCCGCGGTGTCTATGTGATCGTTGCAACCCCCTTCGCCGACAACGGGGCACTGGATCTGGACAGCACCGACCGGCTGATCGATTTCACCATCGAGGAAGGCGTGCAAGGCCTCACCCTGCTGGGCGTCATGGGCGAGGCACCGAAACTGACGGCGGAGGAGCAGACCCGCTTCATGACTCGTGCGCTCCGCCGGGTCGACGGGCGTGTGCCGGTGATCGTCGGCGTTTCCAACCCGGGCATCGATAACCTCGTCGCCTTGTCGCAGGACGCCATGCAGGCGGGTGCCGCCGGAGTAATGATCGCCGGGATGCCCGGCCTGAAGACCGACGAGCAGGTCTTTGGCTATTTCAGCAAGGTCGCCGAGCGCCTGGGCCCGGAGATCCCCTTCTGCCTGCAGGACTACCCGCCGACCACCACGGTTTTCCTTTCGGTAGCCGTCGTCAAGAAGCTAATCGACGCGCTGCCGTCCCTCAAGATGTTCAAGCACGAGGATTGCCCCGGTCATCGCAAGCTGAGCCAGCTGCGCCGGGCGGGCGAGGCAGCAGGCCAGCGCCGGGTTTCGATCCTGACCGGCAACGGCGGCCTCTATGTGCCGCAGGAGCTCGCCCGTGGCGCCGACGGCATCATGACCGGCTTTGCCTTTTCCGGCATGCTGGCCGAGGTCTACCGGCTGCACCAGGCCGGCGAAGCGGACGCAGCGGAGGACCTTTTCGACCTTTACCTGCCGGTGCTGCGGCACGAGCAGCAGTTCGGCTTCGGTCTGGCCCTAAGGAAGGAGACCCTGCGCCGGCGCGGCGTTATCGCCTCGGCCAAGGCGCGCGATCCCGGCCCGGCCATGGACGCCGACGACCACGCCGAACTCGACCGCCTGCTCGCCCGCCTCACGCGCAAGCTCGACGCCGCCGGCCACCCCCTGCCGCGTGGGCTTTAAGCCCTACCCCCAATCGAGCACCACCTTGCCGGACTGGCCGGAGCCCATGACATCGAAGCCCTCGGCGAAATCGTCGATCCCATAACGATGGGTGATCAGCGGGGTGAAATCGAGGCCTTCCTGGATCAGCGCGATCATCTTGTACCAGGTCTCGAACATCTCGCGGCCATAGATGCCTTTCAGGATCAGGCCCTTGAAGACGACGCTGGTCAGATCGAGCGACGCCTCGCCGGGCGGAATGCCCAAAAGCGCCACCTTGCCGCCGTGGATCATCGCCCGCAGCATGTCGTTCAAGGCCTTGGGGCTGCCGGACATTTCCAGGCCGACGTCGAAGCCCTCGGTCATGCCGAGTTCCCGCATCACCTCAGGAAGGTCCTGCTTGGTGACATCGATACAATGGGGAATGCCCAGCTTGGCGGCAAGGCCAAGGCGATAGGGGTTGAGGTCGGTGATGACCACATGTCGGGCTGCCACCTTCTTGGCAATGGCGGCCGCCATGATGCCGATCGGCCCGGCGCCGGTGATCAAGACATCCTCGCCCACCAGGTCGAAGGAGAGCGCGGTGTGGGCGGCATTGCCCAGCGGATCGAGGATGGCGCCGATCTCATCGGGCAGATTGTCGGGCAGCTTGTAGGCGTTGTGGGCCGGAATCGCCAGATACTCGGCAAAGGCCCCCGGGCGGTTGACCCCCACCCCCTTGGTGTCGCGGCAAAGGTGCTCGCGGCCCGCCCGGCAGTTGCGGCAGTGGCCGCAGACGATGTGCCCCTCGCCGGAGACCCGATCGCCGGGCGCAAAGTCCTCGACCTCGGGTCCCACCTCGACGATCTCGCCGGCGAACTCGTGGCCGACGGTCATGGGCACCGGGATAGTCTTCTGCGACCACGCATCCCAGTTAAAGATATGGATGTCGGTGCCGCAAATCGCCGTCTTGCCGACCTTGATCAAGACCTCGCTGGGGCCGATCTCGGGCAGCGGCAGCTCTTCCATCCAGATGCCCGGTTCCGCCTTGGCCTTGACCAGCGCCTTCATGGTTTCGGTCATCGCTTTGCTCCCTGGCTTTGCTCCCTGGCTTAGCACTATCACGCGATCACCCCCAGGTCTCGCCCGACCGCGGCGAAGGCGGCGATCGCCCGATCCAGATCGGCGCGGCTGTGGGCGGCCGACATCTGGGTGCGGATGCGCGCCTGGCCGCGCGGCACCACGGGAAAGGAAAAGCCGGTCACGTAGATGCCCTTCTCCAGCATCCGCGCCGCCATCTCCTGGGCCAGTTGCGCCTCGCCCAGCATCACCGGAATGATGGCGTGATCGGCCCCGGCCAAGGTATAGCCGAGCGTGCCCATTTGCTTGCGGAAATAGGCCGCGTTCTCCATCACCCTTTGCCGCAGCTCCGCGCTTTCCTCCAGCAGCTCCAGAACCTTCAAGGAGGTGGCGGCGATCACCGGCGCCAGGGTGTTGGAAAAGAGATAGGGGCGCGAGCATTGGCGCAGCCAGTCGATCACCTCGGCCGGCCCTGCCGTGTAGCCGCCGGAGGCCCCGCCCAAGGCCTTGCCCAGGGTGCCGGTCAGTATATCCACCCGGCCCTCGACACCGCAGTACTCGGGCGTGCCGCGGCCATGCTCGCCGACAAAGCCGACCGCATGACTATCATCGACCATCACCATGGCATCGTATTTTTCCGCCAAGTCGCAGATCGCCGGCAGGTTGGCGATGATGCCGTCCATGGAGAAGACCCCGTCGGTGGCGATCAGGCGAAAGCGACATTCCTGCGCTTGTCGCAGCCGCCCCTCCAGCTCGCCCATATCGTTGTTGGCGTAACGGAAGCGTTGGGCTTTGCAGAGCCTCACCCCATCGATGATGGAGGCGTGATTGAGCGCATCGGAGATGATTGCGTCTTCTGGGCCCAGGAGCGTTTCGAAAAGGCCGGTGTTGGCATCGAAGCAGGAGGAATAGAGGATCGCGTCGGCCATGCCGAAAAAGCCGGCCAAGCGCGCTTCCAAGGCCTTATGCTCTTCTTGGGTGCCGCAGATAAAGCGCACCGACGCCATGCCATAGCCATAGCGCTCGAGCGCCGCCTTGGCGGTTGCCAGAAGCGCCGGGTGGTCCGCCAGGCCGAGGTAGTTGTTGGCACAAAAATTTAAGACCTCGGACGCCGCGCCATCCTCCGCCACTTCGATGTGCGCCCCCTGCGGCGAGGTGATCACCCGCTCCGCCTTGTAGAGCCCGGCGTCACGAACCCCGGCGATTTCCTGCCTGAGGTGTTCGATGAAAGCTGCAGTCATGGCCCATCCCCTGTTCCTGTCACGCCCCCCCGGCGGTGATAGGGAAGCTGGGGCGCCCCTCACATAACATAGCTTTGCCCGGCTTCGGCAAGATCCCTTTGCCAATGCTTGGCACATTCGCCGGCGAGAGAACGCTTTACCGGCCATCTGTGATGGCGATCACAGTTGGCAGGTCAAATCCAGTCTAAATAGTTTGCCAGGCAATGATCGAGGCAGGGGAACACCAATCCATGTCCACTTGGCAGGAAAGCGACGAGGAAGCGGTTGAGGCGACACCGCCGCCACCACTGAATCTTCGGCAACTCGGCCTGGCCCTTCTTTGGGCCGGAATCATGGCGGCAAGCAGTGCTACGCTCGCCGGTATTGGCGCCTGTTGCTTGAATCTTTGATGCGCCCAGCCCCATTCTTCCGTATCGAGCAAAACAAGCAAGACCTCTTGCCACGACCCACCGGACCTGGTGTAAGCTTTCGGTCCCTTGAGGCGATCTGATACTGCACCCAATCAACAGCCATGAGCAAAGCCTTTACCAAGGAAAACGACGACGCGGATGACGACGACCTGGAGGCGCCGGAGCCCCTGCCGCGCGGCCAGAAGAACTATGTCACCCCGCGCGGGCTCGCTCTCCTACGGGACGAATTGAAACATCTGCGCCTCGAGGAGCGGCCCAAGGTGGTCGAGGTGGTCGCCTGGGCCGCCGGCAACGGCGACCGCTCGGAAAACGGCGACTATCTCTACGGCAAGAAGCGGCTGCGCGAGATCGACCGGCGCATCCGTTTCCTGCGCAAGCGCCTGGACAACGCCGAGGTGGTCGACCCCAATCGCCAGCAGCACCTGGAGCAGGTCTTCTTCGGCGCCCAGGTCACCTACGTCAATGCCCGCGACGAGGAGAAGACCATCCGCATCGTCGGCATCGACGAGGCGAGAAGCGAGCGTGGCGAGGTCAGCTGGATTTCGCCCATCGCCCGGGCGCTGATGAAGGCCCGCGAAGGTGATGTCGTTGAGGTCAGAACGCCGCAGGGGCGCGAGGCGATCGAGGTGGTGGAAATCAGCTATCCGCTGGGGTGAGGCGAAAAGAACGTACCGAAACGGATCTTTACGAAAAGATGGCGCACTCGGTTCGATATCATCACCACCCCCGCCATCGCACACTTAAGTACCAATGGTTCGAAAAAGTACCATTGGTTCGAAACCGGCAAGTCTCAGTCGGCAGTCCACCGATCTTCATTTTCGTTATCGATTAGAGGAGGTAGGATTGATAAAGGGGATCACATTGGCAGTTCGACTGTACGCCAATACCGAGCGAGCATCGACAGTGCATCGACGAGATTTTGTGCAGCGTTGCGCTTAACGATAAAGCCCGCAACGTGGTGCTGGTAAGCGCGGTCGATGTCCTGCTCGGAACTCGACGTGGATAACATGAATACGACGGATTTTTTTAGCTGCTGGTCTGCGCGAACCTCTTCCAAAAATTCGATGCCGTTCATGCGCGGCATATTGAGGTCTAGCAGGATGATGTAAGGCTTGAGCGGCGCTATGCAGTCTTTTTCACCCCGTAGGATTTGCAACGCCTCGATACCGTCCCTTGCAACGGTAACAGAATTGGTGAGATTGGCCTCCTTCAACGTCCTTTTTAGTCCTTGGACATCGACGTCATCGTCATCAACGATCAACAAATTTACATCGTCGCTCATCCTTGTCGGATTCCCATTCAGGTTTTTTTCCAATCAAATTGAAACGTCGCCCCGCGAGAGCTAGGCGCTGAATGTAAATGGATCTCGCCCCCTTGTCGTTCGACCAGTTTTCTAACGATCGCAAGGCCCATTCCGCTGCCTTCCACTTCGTCACGAGGCCGCAGAGTTTGAAACATTTTGAACACCTTTTCGTGGAATTCGGGTTCTATTCCCGGTCCGTCATCTGACACGGTGAATAGCAAACGATCACCCATATCTTTGGTTGTTATCTCCACCTTGCCGTCCTCGCGATCATGGTGCTTGACCGCATTGCCGATAAGGTTTCGCAGCACTTGCTCAAGGGGCGTCTTTGTCGTCTCGAATGTTGGCAGATCGCCCTTTGCTGAAATCGCAATTCCGTTGGGAACGGACGAGATCTCTATGATCTCGTCGAGCAAGGATTTGGTGTCGACAACAGAGGTTTCCTCCTGTGCACGGCCGGCACGTGAGAACTGCAGGAGATCATCGAGGAGTTTGTCGAGCCGTTTCACTCGACCGCGGAGGAGGCCCATATTCGATCTGGTTTCGCCAACCAGCACCTCATCAAGATCTTCTTCGATCCACTTTGCCAAATTTTCGATGCCTCTGAGAGGCGCTCGCAGATCGTGGGACGCAACAAAGGCAAATTGCTCGAGGTCCGCATTGGATCGCGCCAGCTCGTTGGCCGTCTTTTCCAGTTCGACTGTGCGTTGTCCTACCAGCTCTTCCACCTGTGCGGTCCGATTGGCGGATAACGCCAAATGGAGAGCCAGGAGACCAGTAAACAACAACCCGACTACGAGGACCGCCCAAGGTTGCCATATGACGCTGCTGAATTTGGAGGCGGGGATGGGGGTCACTTCGACCAACCAACTGCGGCCTCCTACATCAAATGCCTGTGAAAAATAAAGGGCGGGCCGAGCTTCGGCCGGATCCGTCGCCGTGGAATCTTTGGGATAGAGCAATTGGCTGCGCTTTGGTGCAGACTTGTCGAAGACGCGAACCGACGCTACGGGCGTGGAATCTGTGCCAACACCAATTGCAGTGTCTATCAGGTCGCCAATACGAAGGACTCCAACGGCGAACCCGGCCAGGTGTTCACGACGCTCGTCAACAGTGTCCACAGATCGGCCGTTTTGGTAAATCGGCGCAATCACCAGCATCCCGTGCTGGTCTCCGATTTCCTGTATCAACGTGGTTCGAGCCGATGCGTTTATCTTGCCAGAATCACGGGCGCGGTGAAGCGCTAGAAGGCGCAATTTGTTCGAACCGAAGTCATAGCCAAGGGCGGCCTGGTTTTGGGAAAGGGGCTCTACATAGTATACGGGAAAGAATTCATCTCGTTCGCCGGCCGCAACACTTCTGCCCTCTTCATCGTGCTCCCAGATCCGAAACTCCGGATGTCCTTCCAGCCTGGCTTCCTCTTCATTTTGCAGTCGATCTGATGCTGGAACCCGAGGTATCCACTCAAGCGCCTGGATTGAGGCGTCCAAGTTCTGGGTCTTGAGAAAAGTCTGAAACTCGTCCCGGTCAACCTTGATCGACGCCAGGAAGAGCCCGCGGATCGACCGTAGAATTGTAAAGGTCGACTCGAGCTTGCTTTGCACCGCCCTGATCTGATCCTCCGCGATCTGGTTGAATGCTTCTTGACGGGATTCGCGCTCAAATTTGTGGGTGAAGTAACAGCCTGCAATTGCCAAAAAACAGCCAATACATGCGGTTAGAACAACCGGCAGGTACCGTCGAAGTGGGCCCGCATGTCCCTTTCCAGCAAGGCGCCAATCTCCTTGGTCAGTCATGGTGCTCCTGCCAGTCGCAGGGTGAAAGTTTCAAAGTAATGACCCGCAATAACGCCTTAAGATCCACGATAATTACCCTTCGTCTAGCATCTACGGATTTAATATAGTCTATAACTATTACACTAATTGTGTTATTAAATGTTAAAGACCTTTTATGATGCTCCTTGTCGGCATCGCCAACGGCCGTCCCTTGGCGCATCCCCGGTCGCTGAAATAGGCCTGCAAAGGCGACGTGGTTGAGGCGGTGATGGTACGCTACAGGGGGAATCTCGATCGGGTGTCTAGTGCGCTCGATCTACAGCCAGTCGCTCACCTTCAGCCGACAATTCAGGGCCACAGTATCCCTACCACGATCCCTCTGTCTTGGCGGATCAAGCCGCACCAGCCGCCCGGCGGCCGTAGAAGACTCGCGCCAGGTCGTCGTCGATGCGGATGCCGGGCTTGCGGTCGAAGGCCAGGAGGGCCAAGGAACGTCTGCGCTGGCCCTCGACCGGGGTGGCGCGATGAAAGGCATAACGGCCTTCGAAGAGCAGCAAGGTCCCCGGCGAAAGCGAGAGCCGGACGAGGCTCGGATGGGTCCCGGCGAGTGCCTGCTTCAAGCCATCGAGGTCGTCCCCGGCCGGCCCGCGAAGCCCGCGCACATACTCGAAGGCGCCGCCCGCCTCGGCCGGCTGCAGCAGGATGGAGGTGATGAAATGTGCCTCGTCGAAGTGCCAGGACTGCTCGTCGCCCGCGCCCATCACCGTGTAGTTCACCCCTGACAGCCCATCATCGCGTCGATAGAGGCACGGCAAGTCCAACACTTGGGCGACGAAACTCATCATCGGCGGCCAGTGGAAGAGCGCCTTCAGGGGCGAAGCCTCCGGAATCAAGTCTTCGCCGACAAAAGTCAGTGCGGTGCGCGAGCGAAAGCGCCGCGGGTCGTCGGCCGCCAAGCCTTCAAGGTCGTAGGTCTCGTTCGAGGCACCGCTGCCGAACTGGAAGTGATGCAGAAAAGGCCGGGATAGGGCCGCCCCTGCCTCCGCCTCGGAAATCAGTGTTGGCAAGACCGCCGGCGTCAGAAATCCCGGTAAGGCGAGCGCCCCATCCTGGGCCAGGCGCTGGCGGCAATCGGACAGGAAGTCCCGCCCGGCCGGCGTGTCAAGCTCGGCCAAGGGGTAACGCTGGAGATCGACGCTCTCCACCATGAGAATCTCCTCCCGCTCACGCAAAGGCGTCCGGCATGGAATCCTTGCGCTCTTGCATGAAGGCTTGGAGTGCCTCGTCGATGGCCGGGTCGATGGCCGGCGCCACGTAGCTCGTGAGCGTCTTGCGAAGGATCTTGTTGGCCCGCTGGGCCGCATCCTGCGCGCCTTCCGCCTCCCACTGCTCGAAGGAATTGTTGTCGGCGATGGTGGAGCGATAGAAGGCGGTCTCGAAATTGCGCTGAGTATGGGCGCAGCCGAGGAAATGGCTGCCCGGCCCGACCTCGCGGATGGCATCCATGGCCAGGCCATTCTCGGAAAGGTCATAGCCGCGGGCAAAGACCTGCATCATGGCCAGTTGGTCCGCATCCATGATGAACTTCTCGTAGGAGGAGACCAGGCCGCCTTCCAGCCAGCCAGCCGCATGCAGGGTGAAGTTGACCCCGCCGAGCAAGCTCGGCAGCAGAGTCTGCAAGCTCTCGTAGGCGGCTTGCGCGTCGGGGATCTTGGCTCCGCAGAGCGAGCCGCCGCTGCGGAAGGGCACGCCCAGACGCCGCGCCAGGGCGGCCGCGCCATAGAGCACCAGGGCCGGCTCCGGCGTGCCGAAGGTGGGCGCCCCCGACTGCATGGAGATGGAGCTGGCGAAGCTGCCGAAGACCACCGGCGCGCCGGGTCGCACCAGCTGGGCGAAGGCCATACCGGCCAGGGCCTCGGCCAAGGTCTGGGTCAAGACGCCGGCCGGGGTCACCGGCGCCATGGCGCCCGAGAGGATAAAGGGCGTAATGATGCAGGCCTGGTTGTGGCGGGCATAGACCTTGAGCGCGCCCAGCATGGTGTCGTCGAAGGTCATCGGTGAGTTGGCGTTGATCAGGCTGATCATCACCGTGTTGTTCTCAACGAAGTCGTCGCCAAAAACCAGCTTGGCCATGGCCACCGAATCCTCCGCCCGCTCGGGCGCGGTGACCGAGCCCATGAAGGGCTTGTCAGAGTAGCGGATGTGGCTATAGATCATGTCCAGGTGGCGCTTGTTCACGGGGATGTCGACCGGCTCGCAGACCGTGCCGCCGGAGTGGTGCAGGGCCGGCATGGCATAGGCCAGCTTCACGAAGTTGCGGAAGTCCTCGATGGTGGCATAGCGGCGCCCGCCTTCCAGATCGCGCACGAAGGGCGGACCATAGACCGGGGCGAAGACCGTACTGTTGCCACCGATCTCGACGCTACGTTCGGGATTGCGGGCGTGCTGGGTAAATTGGCGCGGCGCGCTCTTGATCAGCGATCGGCAAAGGCCCTTGGGGAAACGCACCCGCTCGCCCTCGACATCGGCGCCGGCGCCCTTCCAAATCTCCAGGGCCTCCGGGTCGTCACGGAACTCGATGCCGATTTCCTCAAGCACCGTTTCGGCGTTTTCCTCGATGAGGCTCAGGCCCTCTTCGCTCAAGGGCTCATAGAGCGGCGTCTGACGGGTGATGTAGCGCAGGAATTCGGCGCCACCGCCTTGCCGCCTGGCGCGCCTTGCTTCGGCGCCGCCGCGCGCCCGCCTGCCCCGCCCGGCACTTGCCTCTGTTGCGCCTGCTGCGCCTGCTTCTACCGCGCCTGCTTCTGCCGCCGTATCGCTCATCTTTCCGCCCCTTTCCCGGCCAGAGCCCGCCCGTCCCGCGACAGGCGCGGCCCATAACACTCCTGACGGTAACCCATCTCTGTCGAATCCGCGACCGGGAAGCCCCAAGATGCGTCGTTGCGGGGGCGGAGGGGGTGCCGCCTTTCAGATCAACACCATTGGCAGCCAAATCAGAAGCCTGGATATGCAGTCTTGGGATTTCAGGAGGGCGTGGATGGTTCCGGATGTATGTCCTCAGGCAAATGGCAAACCAGAGGCCAACCATAGGTGACTTCGGTCATGGTTTGCGCTGAGAGGTCAGTCCTTTACAGCCGCAACAAACAGAACCATCGGCGCGTGTTCCCGCCAACGGGAAAGCCAAAGATGCTTTTCTGAGATTGCTTTGTCTGGTCTCGGTTCCTCGATCTTGGAAATACGAAAGCCTGCATCGCAAACAGCATTCATATAGTCAGACAGAGTTCGCGGGAAATTAGGAACTTCAAGAGCAGGCAGCTGCCTTGCCACAGGGTGTTTACCGAAGCGGATTTGCTCAACAGTGTGCAACCTGTCGAAGTACTTTCCCACTTTGAGACCTGTGTAGACACCCTTTCTTGTCTGCAGCCACTTGGCCGCGCGCGTGATGAAGCAAGGGTGAAGGACGCTAAAGCAAAGCCTGCCACCAGGAACGAGTACTCTATGTGCCTCTTTCATGGCAAGACCAAGGTCCGGACCATTCATCAGCGCCAGGGTGGAGAGCACACAGTCGAAATTGTTGTCGCACGAGATCTCGATATGGGTAAATGAGCACACTTCGTAACGAACGCCGAGCGGCTCCCGCTGCTCCTCTCGACGCGCACGATTTATTAGTTCCTCTGCTAAATCGATCCCAGTTAGGTGGCCTCCTAGGCGCGCGAAGCGGCGTGTGTTAGAGCCCTCACCACAGCCTAGATCAATGACTTTTTGACCCCCTATATTGGGTATGAATGATAAGAACTTTGGAAGAGTATAAAGTTCTCGGTACAAATCGAAACCGGCTCTTACGCTTTTCGACCAACGATCTGCGTTTCGGTTCCAAGCAGAAGCCACATCAGATTCTACAAAGTGATGTCTAGCCATATCGATTTACGTTTGTGGGTTCTGCCTCACACAAATTAATGCGTGATCCTAGCACAGTCTATAAGAATTCTCGATTAACGATAGCGATTAGCGGAATACACCAACGAATTGATCTTCTCAAACAGTGTAAATCACTACTTCGATCGCTCCGCCCGACAAGCGATACTTGCAGAAACTATCTTGCAAAACCGCTCCCGAGATCTTGGTCGCGCCGCACTCATCCACCCGTCCCATCGTCTCAACAAAGAGGGGCACCTGGCGGCCTTGCCTGGCGCTATCACCAGAGCTTGCCAATCAGGTGCCCCCTGTTGCCATAGGACGCCTACTTCCATTGGCGAACGTCATCCCAGGCGTCTAGGGTCGAGCGCAGGGCCTTTTGGCCATGGCGCTCGATCACCGAGGATGCGAGCACCAGCAGCACGCCGAGGCCGGCGAGGAGGATCCATACATTGATCGAGAAATCCCCAATCGCCGCGGCGATCACCGCAATGAGTCCGGCAAGCGTGATACTGGCGCCACCGAGCAAGGCTTCGCGCTGCTTGCGCAAGAGACCCCAAGCCACCAACGGCGCGCCGGCCGCGCTGACCAGCAGCCCATTGACGAGGCTGTGGTCGGCGAAAAGCAGTTCCAGCGACAAGACCATCAAGAGCAGCACCGCCGAACCCCGGTAGAAGCGCGCGGCGGTCGGCGATCTCTCCGCGCCGAAGAACAAGAGGAGCGCTATCGGCCCGAAAACAACGAAATAGGGATAGTTGGTCGCTTGCAGGGTTATCGAAAGAAGGTCCTGGGCGAACACCCACCAGGCCAGGCCCACGGCCAGGGTGCCGAAAAGCGACGCCACCTCCACCACAGTCCGGTTTCGGGTCCAAATCCCGCAGTTCAGCAGGAATACCCCCAGCAATGCCGTCAGGACGCAAAAACCCCAAAGCGCATCCATATGCATGCCGAAGCGGGTGGCGGCGATCGCCAGCGGTAAGAGGAAGAGAGCCCTCATGCCAAAGCCTTCGAGCGTGCGAAACACCGGCGGGGAATTCTTGGCGGCGAAATACCGTCGCTCCAGGACCAGGGCTATCAGCCCCAGAACCAGGACCACCGACATGCCAGCCAGGGAATCGCGGGCCGGCAGGAGAAGGAGGCCATTCAGGCCGCAGAAGACGATCGTCAGGCGGCTGGCCGCTTCGCGGGCGAGGACCGAAAAGCCGGCAAAGGCGACCGGCGGCAGCAGCAGAGCTGTTGCTGCCCCCACCAGGGCGGTGCTGGAGACCGTAACGCCCGAGAAGTCGAGCCAGCCGCCCGCCGCCCAGCCAGCCGCCGCCCAACCACCTGCCGCCCCGACAGTGACGAGCTCATGGATCATCCCGGCGAGCTGGGCAAACTGCACCGGTACGACCACGGTCGCCAGGGCGAAGAAAAGGCGCGCGCCCTTGGCATCCTTCAGGGTCAAGCGGGATAGCAGACCGCCGCCGACCAATAGCGCCACAAGACCGAGGTAGACCCAGTTTCTAAAGGCGCCATCGATGTTTTCGATGCCCTGCAGCAGGTAGAGCAGTCCCGAGAGGCCCACGGCCCCGGCACCGCCCCAACGTAGCAGGGTGGCAAGCCGTCCTTCCGAAGGACCCTTGGGGGTGACGGTCGGCACCTTGGTATCGGACTCCATGATCGTCATCACCGCTCCTCCTCTTTCTTGAGTTCTTCCAAGAGGATCTCGAGCCGCTGTTGCTCCTCTTCACTGTCAAGCTCGCGTTCGAGCCGGTCATGATCGCTGGTGATGACATCGCCCAGATACTCATCCTTGACGACGGCCATCTCCCAGCGCTCGAACACGGAATCGACGTCGGCGCTGGTCTCCTGATCGGCTGTCTCCCTAACCTGGGTACAGGCGCTTCGACCGGACAGGTCGGTCTTTTTCAATTGCAGCTCGGCAAGGCGTGCTTCGATGGTGGCAAGCCGTTCCTTTAGCCTGTCGCCCAGGGCCTCGTGACGCGAAAGCTGATCGGCGACCCGCGCCTCCTCGGCCTTGGCCCTTTCCATCCGGCGCAGGCATTCGAGCGCCCGATCCTTGTCCTCGCCGGCAAAGCGCTTGGCCCGCTCCCGCCAGCGTTCGACATCCTCGGCCAGCGTCTCGCGGCGCTTGCCCAGGCGATCCGCCTGTGCGGTTACGCCGTTTATCTGAACTTTTACCTTGGCCGCTGCGTCGCGGACGTCCCGAATCGCCGATTCAGCAACCGCCTCATGGTTTTCAACCAGGTTGACGAACTCTTCGAAACTGGCCCCCAGCGAGGCCACCAAGCGTTTCACTTTCATGACTGAATCCCTTAATTAAACATCGTTCAGAACGCAATATATTGAACATCGTTCAGTTTGTCAAGCCTTCATTGTCGTCGACGTTCGTCAGGTGACCGGGCTTGCGGTCGGCTGGAGAAGGTCAACCGACTAGCAGAATGTAAATGGTCCGCATCAAACAGCGGTCTTGCACCGCATTGACAGCACCGGTCTACTATGGAACTCGCGGCTGGGAGGCCCTGAGATACTTCGTCGGTTGGGGTGGGGTGACATCCTGTACGGGACCGTCGACCGCCGGATCAGGAGGCCGCTCACGTCCCTCAAGACAGGAAGCCCACCCGAGCTTAAGCCAATCTATTTGGGTTCTTGCGCGGTTCGCCTAAGGTTTCGTTGGGACGGTGCGGGGATATTCCGCAGCATACTATGCGGAACATCAAACCGAAGGCTACGACCGACGATTGCCATATAGGACCCTATCGACATATGAGCGATATCAGTCGGTAGCCATAACGTAACGCTCACACGGTTCAATGCTTTCAACTAGCTTGGCTAACCTACTCCGGCAAGCCGGCGCGGAGGAGTAAGTCCCTGTACCACCTGTCACGGTCGGGATCGTGAAGGGAATAGCTCTTCATGTATAGGTTTGAAGTGAGCTTTGGATCCAGACGTGCGACTTCTTTGGCCGCTGCCCTGGCCTCGTCCATCCGACCGAGATCAACGTTGACAGCAGCGAGACGGGCATAGATGGGTGCGCTCCTCGGGCTAATGCCGACTGCCTTCTTGTAGATCGCTGCCGCTTCGTCCTTCCGCCCAACGAGGTGTAGAGCAAGGCCGTACCCGAACGGCACCCACCAAGGGTGTTTCGGACTGAGACGAATCGCACGCTCGAAGAGCTCGACGGCTTCATGCTCATAGCCATGTTCGCTCAGGCGGATCGCCAATCCGCCAACCGTTGAGAATGCGTTGGGGGCAAGCTCAATCGCCTTTCGCCGCACCTTGATCCCATCTTCGGCTTCGCCGAGCAAGAAATAGAGATTTCCAAGGGCCATGTAGCCGACCGGATCGTTAGGGGCGACCTCGATTGCGCGCTCGGCCAACTCGATCCCCAAACGGATCGACTCATCCCGTGACGGGCTCCAGTGTCGCCTCGCTTCGTACCAGTGGGTGAAAGCGGCGCCGGCAATCGGCGTTGCCCAACTCGGGTCGGCTTGATGTGCGGCCTCATAGAGCTGGCGAGCCCGGAGATTCGACTCCCGTGCCCACTTGCTCAACTCGCCATAGGCCTCGACCCGCAAGAGCCAGGCGTCGAGGTTATCGGTGCCTCGACTTACCATTCGCGCATGGTCGCCCTCGGTTAGTTTGACCTGCATCGCGACAAATACCCGTTTGACGATTTCATCTTGCACCGCGAAAACATCGCCCGCCGGCCGATCGAAACGGTCCGTCCAAACGTGGCGGCCATTAAGAGCATCAATCAACTGAGCATTGATCCGGAGTTTCTCGCCAGCCTTCTGTACGCTTCCTTCGAGCACAAATTGAACACCCAACTCCTCGGCCACTCGTTTCACGCCGACAGTCTCACCCTTGAAGGCGGTAGCTGAACTTCGCGAAATGACAAAAAGCCCGGGCTCTTTCGAGAGCGAGGTGGTCAGGTCCTCGGTCAGTCCGCTGGCGAAAAAACCTAGTTTTGAATCGTCTGAGTAATTGTCGAACGGCAGCACGGCAATGGATGGTTTGTCGGGTAGCGGATGGACCATGTTCGCAACCGATGCCGGCTCGAACTCTGGCCGGGTCTGGTGATACCAGACGCCAATGGCCCCGGCGACAACCATAACTGCCAGAGCTGCAACCGCCAGGCGGCGCCAGTCCGACGCTACGGACGTCGGTCCATCTACGGGCGCACCGACAATTCTGCCGGCATCCTCGGGGTCAAGTAGCACCTTATAGACATTAATTGGCCTGTCGATGTTCTTCACCGCTCGGACACCGAGAAAGGCGAACCCAACTTCAACGTTCTTCTCAACTTGTTCGAGGACGCGTCCGGAAATGCAGATGCCACCGGGCTCGGCCAAAGCTTCCAGCCGCGCCGCCACGTTGACGCCTGTGCCGTAGATGTCCTCTCCCTCGACGATGATGTCGCCGACATTAATGCCAATTCGGAACGCGATCCGCCGGCCCGCATCGACCTCGGCGCCGCAGGAGCCCATACAGCGCTGAATAGCGACTGCGCATTCCAGGGCATCCACCACACTGGCGAATTCGCTCAGGACCCCATCACCCATCAGTTTAACAACTCGCCCCTGGTGCGCGGCGATCGCCGGCTCGATCACTTCGTCGCGGCACATCTTGAGAACGGCCAGGGTACCTACCTCATCCTTGCCCATCAGCCGGGAATAGCCGACTACGTCGGCCGCGAGGATCGCCGCCAGCCTTCTCTGGACGCGCGCTTCGCCCATTGTCACCCTTTCCCCAGGAAGCAACTGTGAAACGAGGGTATCGTCTCCAGTTACGCGAGTCCACCAAGCGCGAACGACCGATACGGGTAAAAAGCTGCCTCTGCCGGTTCAACAGGATGATAAACGAGTACGGAGAAAGTGATTGAGTGGCAATGGCTGCCCTGCCTTCCCACGAATTGCGGCCCCACCCCCCTCATGACCGCGGCTTGAGGTTCTCCGGATCGTAGAGTGGTTCGTAGCCGACGCCGGCGACCTCGACCGGGTAGGTTTCGCCGAAGTATTCCACCTGCAAGGCCTTGCCCTTGACCGCGTCACCCTGCGGCAGATAGGCGAGGGCGATGTTGCGGCCGATGCTGGGCCCATAGGCGATGGAGGTGGTGAAGGAGCGCCGGCCTTCGCTATCGACCAGGGTTTCGCCCGTCACCGGGTCCTGGACCGGCAAAATGCCGACCGGATAGCGGGCGACGCCCACGGCATCGCGATCGTCGGTCATCACCAGGGTGCAAAGCGTCGCCGGCTGGTGATCGCGCGCGCGCTGCTCCAGATAGGCGGCCTTGCCGACGAAGTCCGCCTGCTTGACCTTGGGCCGCGCCAGATCGGCCTCCAGCAGGTTGTATTCGGTCAGGAGGTCGGCGTTTTGCAGGCGCAGGCTCTTTTCCATGCGCCGGCTGTTGGCATAGGTCTCGATGCCGAAGGGCATCACCCCCTGGGCGCGGATGGCATCCCAAACCGCCAGGCCGTCGTCATAGGCCATGTGCAGTTCCCAGCCCTGCTCGCCCACATAGGAGATACGAAAGGCCATCACCGGCTTGCCGGCGATCTCAATCTCCTTGATCGAGGCGAAGGGGAAATTCTCCTGGGCGAGGCCGTCGGAGTCTTCCACCAGCTTCTGCAGCGTCGCCCTGGCGTTCGGCCCCCATAGGCCAATGGTAACGAAACTGGTGGAGACATCGGTGATCTCGACGTCATAGCCCAGATCCTCGGCCATGCACTTCATGTAGACGAAGTCGCGGTTGCCGGCATCGGCGCCGTCGACGAAGCGCATGCGGTCGGCCAGGCGGAAGACCGTGAAGTCGGCCTTGACCATGCCCTGCTCGTCGAGGAAGTGGGTGTAGATGCCCTTGCCGACCTGATTGTCGCCGCCGACCCTGGCAACGCAGAGGTATTCCATGAAGGCGACGTGATCGGGCCCGGTCACGTCATAGATGGCAAAGTGGGAGAGGTTCACCATGCCCACATTGGCGCTCATCTCCAGCTGCTCGGCATTGGAAACCCGCCAGAAGTGGCGGTTGTCCCACTCATTTTCGCGGACCGGCACCTGGTTGCCGTACTTCTCCAAGAGGGGCTCGTTGCTGGCATAGCCATGCGCCCGTTCCCAGCCGCCCAGCTCCATGAAGTAGCCGCCGAGCTCCTTCTCCCGCTCGTAGAAGGGGCTGCGGCGCACGCCTCGGCCGCCGGCGAAGGGCTCGCGCGGGTGGACCGCCGGGTTATAGATCTTCATCGCCGTTTCGCTGCAACGGGCGTGAATGAAGGCCTCGTCAGTCTGGAAGGGATAGAAGCGCGCATAGTCGATGGCGTGGTGATCGATCCCGGTACGCCCATCGGTCATCCAGTCGGCGATCAGCTTGCCCATGCCCGGGCCGTCCTTGACCCAGATCGCCACCGCATACCAAAGGCCGCGCACCTTCTGGCTCTCGCCGATCGACGGCCCGCCATCGGTGGTGACCTGAAGCAATCCGTTGAAGGAGCGCTTTTCGTCGTAGCCCAGCTCCGCCAGGACCGGGGTCAGCTCCATGGCCCGCTCCAGCGGTTCCATCACCTGCTCGATGTCCAGGTCGCGCTGGGATGGGGAAAGCCGCGCTTGCGCCTTATCCAGCAGGTCGCGTGGATGGCAAAGGCGCGGTTCGGTCTGCTCGTAGTAACCCCACTCGATCATCCCGCCTTCGGTTGTCTTGGGATCGCCGGTGTCGCGCAAATAGGCGGAATTACCCTGATCGCGCAGCAGCGGCCAGCCGATGTCCTTGCCGGTGCCGGCGAACTCCTCGTAGGGCCCGAACCACAAGAGCGGGTGGTCGACCGGCATGACTGGCAGGTCCTCGCCCGCCATGGCGGCGACCAGTCGCCCCCAAAGGCCGGCGCAGACGACGACTTTCTCCGCCATGATGGTTCCGCGTTGAGTCACGACGCCCTTGATGCGGCCGTCTTCTATGATGAGATCCGTGGCCGGCGTATTGGCGAAGGCCCGCAGTTTGCCGGATTTCTCGGCCTGGTCGACCAGTTCCCCGGCGACGACCTGCGAGCGCGGCACCACAAGCCCGGCATCCGGATCCCACATGCCGCCCTGCACCAGGCTCTCTTCGATGAGCGGGAACTTTTCCTTGATCTCGGCCGGCGTTACCAAGCGCGCGCCGGTGCCGAAGGCCTTGGCGGAGGCCACCTTGCGCTTGATCTCGTCCATGCGGCAATCATCACCAACCCGGGCCACCTCGAGCCCGCCCACCTTGGCGTAATGGCCCATCTTCTCGTAGAAATCGATGGAGTAGAGGGTTGTCCAACAGGAAAGAAAATCATGGCTGGTGGCATAGCAGAAGTCGGAAGCGTGCGCGGTCGAGCCGATATCCGTGGGGATCGCCGACTTGTCGATGCCGACGATATCCTCCCAGCCCCGCTCGATCAGGTGGTGGGCGACCGATGCGCCGACAATGCCACCCAAGCCGACGATGACCACTTTCGCTTTTTCCGGGAACGCTGCCATTTTCCTTCTCCGCCTTTCGGGGCGGCGGCCGCCGCCCTCTCCCTGCCGATCCCCGAATGATCCTTGCGTCATAGCGGGGGATGGCACCGCCAGTCTAATTCGAATTATCACCGAAAATCCGTGATTTTGCGTCGTTTGGCCGTCCCTGGGCGACACCGTTTGGGCGGAACTCTCGGCGCAGGCAGCCAGCGATTCACGCCGCTCAAGGAAGCTGCGCTAAAGGCCAGCCGGAACGGGATGCCGGCAGGCCCTTCGCGAAGTTGGTAGCGCCTGCTAGCCGAGCAGTAGGCTGGACAAAGAAAGATCGGATAGGTCGACACCGAAGACGAAGTCGTCCGCCCCCAAAGCGCCCGCATATTGGCCCTCGACAGTGATTGAGTTGGTGTAGTCGCCCTTCTCGTAGATCACCGCGTTGGCGCCGACCTGATGGATCTCCAGGTCCTCCATGCCGTCGACGTTGTCCAGGCGCGCGAGATTGATCAGGTCCTGATTGGCGCCGTAGTCGTCGAAATCATGGATGTAATCCTGGCCCCAGTTGTCGTCGAAAATGAAGACATCGCTGTTCTCAATGCCGAGGCGATAGCTTGGGCTGTCGCCCCACATTTCGTCGTTGCCGGTGCCGGCGTAGATGAGATCCTCGCCGTCGCCACCCACCAGGGTATCGGCACCCGTCCCACCATAGACCACATCGTCGCCGCCGCCGGCCCTAACCGAATCATTGCCCGCCCCGGCAAAGATCCAGTCACCGCCAGCGTAGTCGGCGGAGCCGTCACCATCTCCGTAAATCACGTCGCTATGATTATCCGAGTCGCGTGCCGAAGGCTGCAGGCCTACGACAATCTTGGCGGCATCTTCCACTGGCTCGGAGCCATAGAAGTAGCTGGAACTATCGCCGTAGATTTTGTCGTAGCCCTCGCCACCGCGGATGGTGTCCTGGTTATGACCGCCTTCGATCCAGTCGCCGCCAGCCTTCCCATAGATCACATCGTCGCCCCACTCGCCCAGCAACTGGTCGCCGTTGAGCGCATCCTCTGGCGTTGAGTTCACGCCGAGCAGGCGCTCAATTATCGTGCTGGTGTCCGGGCTGGAATTGGTTCCGACGATGACGTCATTGCCAGTGCCACCCCAGGCCCAGATTTTGGTCTGAAAGTTGCCGGCCGTTATGAAATCATCGCCAGCGCCCCCGTAAATCTGGTCAAGGTCGCCGCCACCATTTAGGGTATCCTCGCCATCGCCGCCGCGCAGCGTGTCGTTGCCTCTGCCGCCATGAAGGGAGTCGTCGCCACGTTCGCCATGCAGTTGATCGTTGCCTCGACCGCCGGATAGGGAGTCGTTGCCGGCGAACTCCGAAGTGATCACACCGTAGTAGTCACCATAGAGAACGTCGTTGTCGTCGCCGCCTTCGAGGCTGTCGGAACCGCCCTGTCCGTAGATCGTATCCCGGCCGCTACCGCCGTCGGCCGTATCGGTGCCGTCATAGCCCTCGATCCGATCGGCCCCATCGCCGCCGCTTAGGGAGTCGTGGCCCTTGCCGCCATAAAGCCGGTCGTCACCGCTTTCGCCGCGCAGTATGTCAGAGCTGCTGCCCCCGGAAAGGCGATCGTTGCCCGAACCGCCAAAGAGAAGGTCGACCCCGGTGTTGCCGTAGAGGTAATCGTTGCCTGAACCACCATAGAGATAGTCGAGCCCGTCGTTGCCGTAGAGGTAATCGTTACCTTCTTGGCCGTAGAGGTAGTCGCTACCGTCACCTCCATAAAGCCGGTCATCGCCGCCGGCGCCGAGCAGGTAGTCGCGACCGTCGCCGCCATAGAGCCAGTCCGTGAACCAGCTGCCGTAGAGCCAATCGCTTCCGCCATATCCATAAACGGAGCCGCCAAAGAAACTGGCGTGGAGGGTATCATTTGCATTGGTTCCACGAACTGTCGACATAACTCTCTTCCTTCCGTATCAATCACCTATCGTTCAAGCTTCGACGCGGAAGCTAGCCAGGCATCACAAACCTGAAAGTGCGCGCTGTCACACCGGCCGAGTTTTTTCGTTCACCCTGAGAGTTACGTGGCACGAGTAAGAGCGTGGTATCACCTTCGAACGGGCATGCTTGGAAAGCTTGCCACCCTTGCCTCTTGCCGGCAGCTACAACACTATGGGTTCGAAACCGCAGGTCACTTTGGGAAAAACCATATGAACTACACCTACCTCGGTCGTACCGGGATCAAGGTCTCGCAGCTCTGCTTTGGTACTATGTCGTTTGGTGGCGACGCGGATGAGACGGAGGCTGGACACCTCTACGCCGCCTGCCGGGAGCGCGGCATCAATTTCTTCGATTGCGCCGATGTCTATAGCAACGGCGCGGCAGAAGAGATCCTCGGCCGCCTGATCGCCCATGAACGCGATGACCTTATCATCACCACCAAGTGCTATATGGCCATGGGCGAGGATCGGAACGCACGGGGTGCCAACCGGCGTCATGTTTTGCGCGCCGTCGAGGCAAGCCTGAAGCGCCTCGGCACCGACCGGGTGGAGGTGCTCTTCGTCCATCGCTGGGATGAAACCGTGCCGCTGGAGGAGACTCTGCGAGCCCTGGATGATCTGGTGCGGGCCGGCAAGGTGCTCTATCTCGGCGCCAGCAACTATGCCGCCTGGCAGATCGCGAAGGCGCTGGGGATTGCCGACAAGCGCGGCTGGGCCCGCCTCGACGTTATCCAGCCCATGTACAACCTGGTGAAGCGCCAGGCGGAATCGGAGATCTTGCCGCTCGCCCTGGAAGAGGGCCTGGGAGTCATACCCTATGGCCCCAACGGCGGCGGCCTCTTGAGCGGCAAGTACAGCCGCAGCAACCGCCCGGCCGAGGGCCGCTTGGTGAGCAATCAGGAATATAACCAGCGCTATGGCGAGGAATGGGTTTTCGAGACCGCCGAGCGCTTCACCGAGCTGGCGCAGACCAAGGGTATCCATCCGGTCAGCCTGGCCGTTGCCTGGGCGGCGGCCCATCCGGCGGTGACCTGTCCCATCGTCGGCGCCCGCAATGTGGCGCAGCTTCAACCCTCGCTGGACTCGGTCAAGGTCAACATGACGCCCGAGCTGCACGCCGAGATCACCGCCCTCTCCCGCGACCCGGCGCCAGCCACCGATCGCCTCGAAGAACGGAGGTAGCAGTTGGGTCTATCGGCTAAACGGGCTGTGGGGCGCAAGGGGGAACTGCCCGCGGCAAGCTACGCGTAGCCGCCCAGGCGTGGCCGGCGATGGCCAGCAGGATGACACCGCCGCCCAGGAGGGTGAGGTCGCTCGGCCGCTCGGCAATGGCCAACCATACCCACAAAGGCGACAGCACTGTTTCCAATAGCGTGAGCAAGATGATCTCCGCCGCCGGGACTGCACGCGCCGCATAAGCGAAGAGGCTGTTGCACAATGCGCTGATGACGAAGCCCTGCAATAGGCAGATTCCCAAGTCGTGCCAAGAGATCGAGAAGTCGACCACCATGGGGGCAGCGATCGAGAGCGCCAGCAACCCGGACACCACCACGGCGGGGGTCATATCGACCAGGCGGCCGCAGCGCAAGGCGACCGCATAACCGCCGGAAAGAATGGCGCAAAGTAGACTCAAGAGGTTGCCCATCAGGCTGCCCCCGACCAGGCCCTCAAAGACCATGGCCGTCACCCCGCAAAGGGCCAGGGCAGCGGCGACCCAGGTGCGCAGGGCCACCCGTTCACGAAGAACGAGCCAAGCGAGCGCCGCCGCAAAGAAGGGGCTAGCAGCGAGCAAAAAACTGAGATTGGCGATCGTGGTCAAGTGAATGGCCTGCAGGTAGGCAAGGCTCGCCGCGCTCAGGCAAACCGCAGCGGCCAAGCCCGGAGCGCCGATCCGGCGAAAGGCCTGGAGCGTTCGACGGCGGTAACGAAGGCAAACCACCAGGCCCGCTCCCAACGCCACGCCTATGGATCGGTAAAAAATGATCTCCCAGGCTTCCGCCGCCTCAATGCTGCGCATCAGGAGGCCGGAAAAACTCCACAAAAAAGCGGTGAAGAGGGCCAACAATACCCCAAGGCGGTAGCTAGGACTTGCCACTGCTGGCTGTTCGAGGCTTGTTCTGCCATGGGTTGCCTGCCTGGCGAGGCCCGCCCTAGAAGGCAGGAGTTTTCGCCAAAATACCGCATGGCTTCCGAGCATGGCGCCTCGCAAAGACGAACGACACTACAGCGAGGCTAGTTCGAATTTAAGCAGTGAAATCAAGTTATTATTGCATGGGTGTCATGCTAGAATGGCATGCCTCTATTTGACAAATTATTTGTTTTATTTGCGACATGCTCACGGGATTACTTAAGGTGTTTTTACCGCTGGCGTCGACTTGCCAAGCCACAACGGTCAAGCCGCTACGGTGTGCTATCCACAGAGTTCGCCTCGACATGGTCCGCCTTTTCAGATTGACAGCTCCGAAGCAGCGGCGCGATTCGCGGTCGGGTCAGAAGGAGATCGAAGTTGACGCGCACGGCCGGAAACTCGCCAAGCAAGTTTAGGGGCGGATCAAATCCGCTGCCGGCATAAAAGGCCATGTAGATGTCAGCGACCGATAGGCGCTCGCCCAGGAGAAAGGGGCCGTCTGATTGCAAGTACTCGTCCAGCACCCGCCAGCGATCCCGCGCGGTGATCAGGGCCTGTTCTTTGACCTGGGGTGTGTCGGCCGGGTCGGTGGAGTAGCGATGCGGGTAGTAGTATCGCTTCATCACCGGTTGCATGTCATTCGCCAAATAGAAAAGCTTGGCGTAGAAGTCTCCGCGCAGAGGGTCATCCAGGTCCGGGGCCAGCTGCGGAGGGCCATGGCGGTCGGCGAGATAGAGCATGATGGCCGGCGCTTCGTGCAGGATCTGGCCTTCCGGCGTCACCAAGGCGGGAACCCAGCCTGCCGGATTGATTTTCAAATACTCGTGGGATCGATGTTCATTCTTGAAAATATCGACGGTGTGCAATTGGTAAGGGAGTTGCAGTTCCTCCAAGACCATCTGCGGTGCCAGGCCGACTGTCAGCGGCCCGCTATAGAGTATGTACATTTGGCCTCCCTCTAGGAGCAAAACGGGGCGCGCGCAGGTTCTCCTTTACCGCTCCAGCCCTAAGGTCTATTCAAATAGTCAGAGGCGCGGGGATTCCCTTAAAGACCCACTGTGACATAATCGTCAGGCCACCATCAACGCCGGTAACTTTCATGCCCGATCGACTGACGACACTTCTCGAAGAACGGCCCTGGCTGCTGATAGATGGCGCCACGGGCACCAATCTCTTTGCCGTGGGCCTTGAGACCGGCGAAGCGCCGGAATTGTGGAACCAAGAACAACCGGAAAAAATCCTGGCCCTTCACCAAGGCTTTGTTGATGCCGGGTCCGACATCATCTTGACCAATAGTTTCGGCGGCAACCGCAATCGCCTGAAGCTGCACCAGGCCGAGGACCGGGTTGGGGAAATCAATCGCGCCGCCGCGAAATTGGCCCGCCAAGTCGCCGATCAGTCGGGCCGCGAGGTGGTGGTCGCAGGCTCTATCGGCCCCACGGGCGACATTTTTCAGCCCATCGGTGATCTTTCCTACGAAGAGGGTGTCGCCGCTTTCACCGAGCAAGCCCAGGCCCTGGCTGAAGGTGGCGTCGACGTACTGTGGATCGAGACGATATCCGCTGTAGAGGAACTGGATGCGGCGCTTGAAGGGACAGCAACAACTGGCCTGCCGGTGGTCGCCACCCTGAGTTTTGACACCAATGGCCGAACCATGATGGGGGTAACCCCGGCAGATGTGGCGCGCCGCCTGATCGCACGACCGCAGGCCCCGCTCGCCTTCGGTGGCAACTGCGGTGTTGGTGCCGCCGAGTTGATCGCTGCTATCGTCAATATGTCAGAAGCGACCGCCCCAGAGACGATACTCGTGGCCAAGAGCAATTGCGGCATCCCGGAGTTCGTGGACGGCAAGATTTGCTACAACGGCACCCCTTCGCTGATGGCCGACTATGCGCGGCTGGCGCGCGACGCCGGCGCCCGTTTAATCGGCGGCTGCTGCGGCACAACACCCGAGCATTTGGTCGCCATGCGGGAAAGTCTGCAAGACTATGAACCGGGGCCCCTCCCCTCGATGGAGGTGATCGTCGAACGCCTGGGGCAGATTTCGACAGGCGCGATGGCGCAGAAAAGCGGTGGGCCTTTGGGCGAGGTGCCGAGGGGAGATCGTAGCGGGCGCCGCCGCCGCGGCCGTCGCCAAGGGGCTGGGGATCGCGGCCCACGCTTCTGACCCTCAGTTAAGGGCCTTTGGCTGATTTACAGAACTGGTACTGGCAGGCTGCCCCTAGAGCGTCGGGCGGCAATTTGGCACCATTCTGACGGATCGGTTTGGCGACAAGGTCAAGCAAAGACACGACGGGCCTATCCGTCGATTACGTCCGAGGGGCTTTGCGCAGGATTTGGCGCCAAACCGCCCGTCCCCCGAACCGGGATTGATCCCGGTTCATATGGCTTCTTCGAGCAACAAATCGGGAACAGCAACCCACGGCACTGTCTTGTGACACCCTAAAAGCGCGATTTGATGGTCAAGAAGAAGCCGTTGACCAAAGAGTCGTCCTTGTCTTCCTCGCTTTTGCGTCGCTCAACCTGGTAGGCAAGGTCCAAGGAGAGGGAATCGCCGAATCCGTAGACAAATCCGGCCCGGGCTTGCCAGGTTTCTTCGCTCTTGGTTTCCCCTGCCAAAACGCGATCCTGGAAAGAGAAGGCGGAGTTAAAATTCAGGCCTTCCGACAGGCGGTACCCGAATCCGGCCGAGACCTGGCTTTCCATCGCTTCGGTCAGACCGTCCAAGCTCATTGTGTCGACTGCCTGGGCACCTCGTAAGGTCAGACGGGCGAGATCAGAGGGATGCCAAACCAGAGCCCCCGAGAGAACAAAGCCATTCTTGGCCACCTCGTCATCCGCATAAGAGGGACGGTTGAAATAACCAACACCAAATTCCGTCCAGGCTGAATCGGTAAGCTGGGTGCTGAACCCGGCCCTGAGAGCATAGCCGCCATCATCAAGGCCAACATCACCAGCATCCATGGAGTCGCTGTCTTCAACCCAGTAAAAGGAGGGCTCGAGAAAAACCTCTACACCTTGGCCTAAACCGGCGCCGGCAACCGCTTGCAGCGCATAGTTTTGATTCCTATCGGCATTTCCCTCGTCATTGCCGCTGGCCAACCCAGCCGGGCCTACGTCACCTTGATGGAGGCGTAATACCAAGTCACCACGCCTTGGTTGTTCAGCATCACGCTGCGTCGTTTCAGGAAGGACGCTCGAAGACGGTGTGAAGGGCAGGTAAAAGCCGGGGTCCCCAACGCCACCAACGGTGCCGATATCTGGCCCGCGGCCAAACTCAAGGCTACGTCCGCCTGGCGAAAACAACGTCAAACCCCCAGCCGGGGTCGTGTCTCGCCCTGCACCTGAAAGGCTTGTCGTCGTTACCGGCAGTTGCGACTGGGCATAAACCGGCGTCACCAAGATTACCAGGGCACTAACGACAAGGGTTCGCTGAAAGAAATTTCTAATCAAATCGACCGAACCGCCCAACATTCCCTTTTCTCGTCCCGACTGCGGCAAAACCAGGCCCGCAGAGCCTTGCGCCCACCAGCACCAGCCGGAACTTCCCGGTTAACTTGAAATAGTATCTACCTCTTTTGCGAGTCATAGCAAGCGTTAACTTTTGCCTATGTCGATGGCCATCAAAATCTTCCCCTCGAGCCGATCGAAACAGCCACAACAGTTAGAAAATTGATAGACGCCATAGCCTGCCCCGCCAAAACGGTGTTCTCAAGCTGTTGCTATGGGACAAGTTTAAGCGCTTCGATTAACCAACTGGCAACTAGCTGGTCACTATCTTGGTGCTGTTGATCCGCATCGTGTAAAATGCTTCGCCAGTCCAGGGCAACAAGATGGCCAACAGCCAGCAAAAGCTTCCTGACCACGAGGTCATACTCGAAGACTACGCGCGCCGGCTGGAGCGATTCCGCGAGGGTCGCTTGGCAGTTCATCTGCACCTATCAAGACTGCAACCCTACAACCGTCGCGATCATCATCTCCGAGTCTGCTCTTCATCCTTCGAGGACCTCATTCGCCGCTACGAAGGTGCCCTCTTCCGGATGCACAATGAAGACCTCATTGTGGTTCTCAAGGGCTGTAAAGTAGCAATCGTCGATGAGGTCATTTTACGTTTACGCTACCTCTTCAACGACGACCCGCTGGTCACGAATGACGGTGAAGAAGGCGAAGGATTTTGCAGCTGGTACAAATTGGAGCAAGACTATCCGGATTTCCTTGCCCTCGCCGAGGCCTTTGTCCAGGACCGCAAACACCGCGTCGAGATAGAGCAGGCGCCCGAAAAGGAGGAAGCAGCACCTCGCCGGAAACCCACGCAACCCTTGGATTTGCAAGGCCTGGCCTCGATCCTCAAGTCAATCCAGCAGGCCGACCTTTCCAGCATGCTGCGCCGACAAGCGATTTGTGCGGTGGTGCCGAACTCAGATCCGGCGCGGATCTTTGACGAGGTTCATATCTCTATCAGCGATCTGCAACAGCGAATTTTTCCCGATACGGACATCAAAAGCAATAGATGGCTGTATCAAGAGTTGAAGCAGCACCTCGACCAACGCATGGTGGCGCTCCTTTCCAAGGCCGATGATAGCAGCCTGAAGCATGCTTTTAGCGTCAACCTTAATGTATCCACCCTGCTGACGCCGACGTTCCTCAAGCTCGATAACGGACTGGACCCGAAGGCGCGGCGCACCGTCGTTATCGAGCTGCAGCTTGTGGATATCTTTTCCGATCTCAGCAACTACTTCTTTGCCCGCGACTTTCTCATCGAACGCGGCTATCGCGTATGCGTTGACAACGCAACGACGCTGTCCCTGCCACTGATCGACCGCGAAGGCCTAGGTGTGGACCTCGTAAAACTGCAGTGTGGCGACGAGCTGGCGACGGTCATGTCGGCAGGCGTTCGTGGGAATGACCTGCGAGAGGTGATCAAGTCAATTGGCAGCGATCGACTTATCCTTTGCCACAGCGATAGCAAAGAATCGATCGAGCTAGGTCAATCCCTGGGCGTGGTTCTCTTTCAAGGAACTTACGTCGACAAGTTGATTGGCGAGGTCGATCGTCGGCGCGGCGAGACCCTATCCTTGCGGCAAACCAAGATGGCGGCCGGCTCCGCCGGATAGGCCTTGTCACCGCTATCCTGAGCGCCTGCGCCGGATCATCATCGGATCTTGCCGCTCACGCGCGCCTCCGCAAATGTCGCCATTCCGTTATGGCACGCGCAGGCAGCTTGCAGCAGGGGAATGGCAAGGGTCGCGCCTGAACCTTCTCCCAGACGCATGCCAAAGTTAAGCAAGGCCGTCTTTCCGATCTTGTCGAGCAAGCGAGCATGCCCAGGTTCCGCTGAAACATGCGCCACCTGACAATGGTCCAAGGCCGTCGCATCAAATGCAAAGAGCGTGGCCGCGGCAGCCGTGGTGGCGTAGCCGTCCAACAAGACGGGAATTTTTGCCCGCCGAGCCGCCAAGATTGCCCCAGCGATGGCAGCGAGTTCCAAGCCCCCCAGGCAAGCCAGGATCGACAAGGGATCACCTGCCGACTGGTGCAGCGCTACCGATTGCTCAACGAGCGCTACCTTGCGGGCCAAGGCCTCGTCATCGACACCGGTGCCCCGACCAACCCATTGATCGGCCTCACCGCCAAATAGTGCCAGGCACAAGGCAGCAGCCGAGGTCGTGTTGCCGATGCCCATTTCCCCCAACGCCAGGATATCGAAACCCGGTTCCACCGCCATCATGCCGTAGGCCATGGCATGGGCGCAGTCTTTCTCGGACATGGCTGGTCCCTGGCTAAAGTCGGCAGTAGGCTGATCCAGGGCCAGCTCGTACACCCGCAAGTCCGCATCCACCAGGGCACAGAGTTGGTTCACCGCTGCACCGCCAGCGATGAAGTTTTGCACCATTTCGTGTGTCACGCTGGCCGGGTAGGCGCTCACCCCCTGCGCCGAGATCCCGTGATTGCCGGCAAAAACCGCCGTACGAGGGGCGTCCACCCTGGGTCTTGCCCGCCCTTGCCAGGCCGCCAACCAGGCGACCAGGTCCTCGAGGCGCCCAAGAGAACCTGGGGGTTTCGTTAACTCGGCTTGCCGCTGTCGTACAGCCGCCACCGACGCCTCGTCCGGACCCGGCTGCTCGGCCAGGACGCGGCGCATTTCTTCCAGGGTGGCAGCGGGTTGGGCGCTCATGTTTCGTCCTCTCAGGGGCAAATGGGAGGGAGCAGCGCTCCTCGGCCTTGCAGCCAGCAGCGAAGCTCCTATAACCGAGAGCTGGAGCAAAGGGCAAGCGGGCCCTAATCAAAAGGCTATTCCATGGGCAGTGCGGGCGCAAAGCGATGGTGGCGGCGTTTCCTTTTGGCGACCAGCCTGCTGACCCGCGTACCACTGGCGGCGGTGGCGCAGTCCGGTTCGCAGGATCTCGGCCACAGCCTAGGGCTGGCACCCTTGGTGGGGATTTTGCTTGGCCTGGCGGGCGGCGCAGTGTTCTGGCTTGCGAGTTCGCTTGGCCTGCCACCGCTTGCCGCCGGGCTATTGACAGTGCTGGCCACATTTCTCCTAACAGGCGGGTTGCATGAAGATGGGTTGGCCGACGTTGCGGATGGCTTCGGCGGCGGCCAGGATCAGAAGCGCAAACTTGCCATCATGCGCGACAGTCGCATCGGCAGCTATGGAAGTGCGGCACTCATCTTCTCTGTCGCACTGCGGGCGGCGGCGCTTTCCGCAGTGGCGGATCCAACGGCTGTCTGCCTGGCCCTGATCGCCGCCCACAGTGTCTCTCGAGGATTGTTGCCGGCGATTATGTACAGCCTACCCTTGGCGCGACCAGACGGGCTTGCGGCGACGGTGGGCCAGGCGCCAGGGCAAGCCGTGATACTCGCGATCGGAACTGCTGTGATCGCTGCCGTGTCGAGTCTCGGGGTGGCTTTGGGCGCAGCGGCTCTGATGATCGGCGCAATCGCAACGCTTTTCGTCTCCTGGCTTGCGCGACGCCAGATTGGCGGCTATACCGGCGATGTTCTCGGTGCTGCCCAGCAGGGCAGCGAGGCCGCAATTTTGATAGCCGCCGCAAGCCTTCTATGAAATCAAACCCCATGAGCGACGAAACACGGTGGTGGTGGATTCGCCACGCGCCCGTGACCGCGAACAACGGCCGTATCTATGGACAAAGCGACATGCCGGCCGACTGCTCGGACCAAGATACCTTCCTGCGCCTGGCCAAGGCGCTACCCCAAGATGGCGTTTGGGTCACCAGTCATTTGATGCGCACCAGCCAGACCATGGCCGCGGTCCTTGCAGCGCGAGAATCTGCGGCGAGTTCGGAGCAGCCACAGGCGACAATCGAGCCAGGCTTGGCCGAACAAAGCTTCGGCGAGTGGCAGGGCAAGACCTATGAGGAACTGGGAAGAGAGGTTCGGCATCGCTTTTGGTTGGCGCCAGCCCACGTGGTGCCACCGGGCGGAGAGAGCTTCGTCGAGCTCATGGGACGGGTCGCCGAAGTGATTCAGCGCCTTTCCCAGCAGCATCGGGGACGGGATATCTTAGCCTTCGCCCATGGCGGCACCATTCGGGCGGCCGTCGCCTTGGCCCTTGGCTTAGAACCGGAACAGGCCCTTTCAGTGGCCGTCGAGAACTGCTCAATCACCCGGCTCGATTTTTTCCACGCGGCCGGTCAAGACAGCGACCAGCAATCATGGCGAGTCTCGCACCTCAACGCCTCGCCATCCCTGATTGCCAGCTTGTCGCTCTCGTAATGATGAATGGAAGGAACCTTGAGATGACAAACCCTACTCGGACCGACAAGGGGCGCCGCTGGTTCTTCGGTGCCGTCGCCGCATCAAGCTTCGCTGCTATGGCAACACCGGCCCTCGCCGGGATGGCCGAGACGGACGCCAAAGGCCTTGTCGACAAGTCGCGCGCGACCATTGCTTCCATGTTGACCGACCCTGAGGTATCAGAACTCAAAGGGTTCATCGATCGCGCCCGCGCCGTCCTGATTGTTCCACAGCTGGTGAAGGGCGGCTTCATCATTGGCGGTGAGGGCGGCTCGGGTGTGCTGTTGGTCAAGGCGGATGACGGCACCTGGAGTCCGCCGGCCTTCTTTGTCTTGGCGGCAGGCAGCGTCGGCCTCCAGATCGGCGGACAGGTTTCTGAAGTTGTCTTCACCATAATGAATGACGGCGCGGTCGATTCCATCCTCAACTCAAACTTCAAGTTGGGTGCCGACGCCAGTGTAGCGGTCGGTCCGATCGGCAAGGGCGTGGAGGCTTCGACCACCACTAACCTAAAAGCGGATATCTATGCCTTTTCGCGAGTCGTCGGCCTCTTCGGCGGTGGCGCGCTGGAAGGAGCGGCGATCCTACCGCGCGACGAATGGAACCAGGGTTACTATGGAACGCCTGCCGCACCCAAGTCGATCGTCCTCGAACGCCGTTTCTACAACACCCACGCCGATCCGCTGCGCCAGGCATTAGCGCAGCAATAGACGGGAGTAGTCGGCCGGGGCCCAGCACCAGGGCAGGGCCAGAGTGATAGTCATTGCTCGCACGAGGCTTGGCAAACGACGTGCGATGACCGAAAGTGTGGTAGATGGAAGCACTCACCCCCTATCGCGCCCGTATTGACGATCTTGACGATCAAATCGTCGACCTTTTGATCGAGCGCCTTCACGTCATTGAAGAAGTGGCAGCACTGAAATCCCGCGCCGGCATCCCGGCGGTTCTGCAGGACCGGGTTGAAGAGGTCATCGATCGTTGTGCCAGCCGAGCGGCTGAGAGAGGCTTGGACCCGGCGCTCGTTCGCTCGCTTTACGCGCAGCTCGTCAGCTATTGCTGTCGGCTCGAGGAGGATCTAATGCGCGATCAGCCCACCCAGAAGGTGGGCTAATCTGAATTAGAGCGTCGGAATCAGAGGGTCGACAGCCAAAGCGCGCTGTTACTTAGCTATTGCCAAACACTTGGCGCAGCAGCTCTGTCGTGCGCTTGGCCGGATTGGCACGGATCGCCGCCTCCTCTTCGGCGATATAGTGAAAAATGCCGTCCATGGCCTTGTCCAGCACGAAATCGCTCATGTCCTTCTTGGGGTCGGCAAGCAGCGTTAAGCTGCCGGCCTTGGAGGCAATCTGGTCATAGGCCTGCACCACCCCTGCCCTCGAAATACCGTCATCCACAAAGGGCCGCATACGCTCTGCCAATTGCCCTGATGTCTTTTCCTTGAAGTACTGGGTGGCCGCGTCCTGTGGGCCATCCAGGATACCTTTGGCGTCCTCGATCGTCATTTCTTCGACCGCCCCGGTGAAGAGATCCAAGACTTCGGCCGAGGCAATTTCGGCGGCCCGGTTCATGGAGTGCTCGAGCTCGTCGAGCTGGCCGGATAGTCCAACCAGGCGCAGGGGCCCACGCACCTTTTCCAGGGTATCCGGCAAGGGTATCTTGATCTTGGGATCGCCAAAGAAACCGTTTTCAACGCCGACTTGGCCAATTACCCTCTCGCTGCCGATCTTCAGGGCCTCGCGCAATCCGCCGGCAATGTCGACGGCGCCACCCGTACCGCCGCCAGCGCCACCGGTCGCCTTGGTCGCATCCTTCAAAAGGTTGGTCGCTTTGTCCAACAACGACTGAGCCATGCCCTCGCCTGGCCCGAGCAGCACAAACGGCGCTGCAAGTATGACAGAAACGAAAAATAACCGCATTGCAACAGCTCCCAATTTGGTCTAAGCGCCTTGCCAAGACTATGACCCGATATTCCAGTATGGGCAACTGATCGCTACCCTCATGGCGAGAAAAGGGTGTCGATCAGCAGCACAGTTCCGCGCGGGATTTTTCCCTAAGTAGGCGCTATAGTCCCGTCGTCTCTTCCCCAAGGTCCTGGTCCAGAGGACGAGCACCGTAAATCGCACAGGGAGACATTGCCATCATGGTCAAGCCGTCTATCCCTTCAAAGACGGAAATTCGTGGTGTTCTTTTCGATAAGGACGGCACACTACTGGACTTTGCCGCCACCTGGCATCCGGTAAACCGGCAAGTCGCTCTCCAAGTGGCGCAAGGTGATCGCCGACTGGCGGACCAATTGCTGCTCGCCGGCGGGCATGACCCGGCAAGCGATAGGGTCGCCGCCGGAAGCCCTCTTTCATCTGGAAATACTTTAGAAATTGCAGGTATTTGGAGGAAATTAATAAATTATCACATTAAGATTGAAGACCTCATGGCCCGCATCGACGAGGCCTTTCTCAACGGTGGACTGGAAAATGCCGAGCCGGTGCCGGGCCTACACGCCACTTTGCAATCTCTAAACGCAAGCGGCCTGCGCCTGGGGGTGGCCACCAACGACAGCGAAAGGGGCGCAAGATCAACCCTTAAAATATTGGGTGTATTAGATTCTTTTGATTTTGTCGCCGGCTATGACAGTGGTTTTGGGGGAAAGCCGGGTCCGGGCATGGTAAGGGCGTTTTGCACGGCAACGAACCTGGAACCCGCTCAAGTGGCGGTGGTCGGCGATAGCCTTCACGATTTGGAAATGGGTCGACGCGCCGGTGCCGGATTGCTGGTTGGCGTGCTCACGGGAACCAGCGAGCGAACCCACCTTGAGCCGCATGCCGATCATGTCTTCGATAGCATCGCCGATCTTAAAGTTCTACTTTAAGATTAACGCCTTCTTACCGTGACTCGAGTCGTTCATGATAGAGTCTCATGATGTCGCCATTTTGTACTACTAATACCGCATATTCCTTTAAGGTTAATACGACAAGCGGTTGGCGTTAAAGTTCTACAAGAAGATGAAGAATTCATTCTAAGTCGCCAAAAGATGGCGCGCGAATTTCATTGGGGTGAGATTAGCAGGCGACACGGCAGTATAGATTCCGGGGGGCTGTCGCAAGCGCTGATGCCGTTATCGGCGCTGGGCTACCTAGCGATGCAGCCACCAGGCGGTTTCATTGATCGAGTAGACCGGTTTGTAATGATAGACCTGTTTTGCCGAAATCACTTGCCGGATTTGGTTGTCGAGGACAAAGGCCTCCTCGCCTAGGTAGACCACCAGGACCGCATGCGGTATGCCAAGATTGAGATCCTGAAGTACGACGATCCGCATATCCTCGGTCGGCACCCCGAGGGCACGCAGGGAAAGATATTTGGCGATCGCATAGTCTTCGCAGTCGCCATGTTTGCGGAAGAACTGTCTGGGTGTCGCCCAATAATCCGGCACGCCCCAATTGCGTGGATCAAGGATGTAGCTGCGGCGGTTCATTTCCCTGTTGACAGCATCCAGCTGTTCGCGGCGCTCAAGGCCGGCGATTTCGTCCAGAAAGCTCCGCCACTCCTTGGCATCACAGCGGGTGAAGAGACCAGGCTCGCAGTCATCCGGCACGCGCGCCTCCTCAAGGTTGCGAGCCATGGCGCCACGCCACTTGGTAAAGGGTTCGAGATTGGTGGAGCGGACCTCACGAGTGTTGAAGAGCGCCGGATAGGATCGGGCCACCGCCTCGCGGCTGCCGAAAGGACCTATGGCCGCGCTCAGACTGAGGCAGGCAAGCACAATGGCGAGATTTCGCCGTCTTCGCTGCCTTTCTTTTGCTCGCCCTTGCATTTCCAAAGCCTAAGGCAAGCCTCCTTAACGATCGCCTTTCGTTCATGGTTAACAGCCGCAAACTTCGCTGCAACGGCTTGCAACGATTAAGCCTTTTTTCATTGGCCTGCCGCTACTTGGTTAATGGGCGGCACATCAGCCGCGTTAACGACTTAGCCGAGCCTTGACGCCCTAAAGAATGCCAAAAGAAAGTCCGGACATAGTTTCTGCTGCGGCGGCCAAGGGCAAGGCTTGGCCGATTGTCTTGACCGCTGCCGGCCTCATCGCCGCCTCCCTGCTCGCCATACTCACCGTTTTTCACTTCGTTGATACCGAACGGCAACGCGAGCTTCGCTCGTGGCAGGACCGGCTGGGCATCATCGCGGACAGTCGGCGCCTCGCGGTCGATCGCTGGCTACAGCAGCAGCGTGACGAGGTCGAGGCCCTTTCGGTCAATCCGACGGTTCAGCTGTTCATGACTGAGTTGGCACTATCCGAAGGCAACACCGAGCGCGTCCTTGAGGCAGAGGCCCGGCTTGATTACCTGCGCAATTTACTGCTCGCAGCCGCCGAGCGCGCCGGCTTCGAGGGTCCGGTGCGAGGCGCAGAGGTGGCAGCAAATCTGCCGCGCAGCGCCACTGCCGGATTGGCTTTACTTGGCCCCTCCCACCGCCCGATCGTGACGACGGACCATTTTACCCCGCCGGGCGGGGTTGAGGATGGTATTGTTCTTGGCATTTTGCCACTATGGCGCGATAACACTGGGGCTATTCACCTTGGAATACGGGTCCCCGTCTACGCGCTGCAGGATGACCCAGCGCCCGGTAATGAAATCGGTTATGTCTTGGCGGTAAAGCCGATCACCGAGGAGCTTTATCCCTTGCTGGAACAGCCGAGCGCTATCGAGGCTTCGCTAGAGGTCCTTTTGGTGGAGCAACGGGGAACCGGGCTTTACTACCTTTCTCCGCGGGCCGACGGCACGCCGCCCTTAGAGCGAAGCCTAGCCGCCGACACGCCGGCTCTGGCCGCCGGTTTTGCCATCGCCGAACCGCTGGGATTTGCAACACGCCGCGACTATCGTGACGTCGAGGTGCTGGTGACGGGCCGACCGCTGGAATCACTCGACTGGACCCTCTTGGCCAAGGTGGACCGCGCCGCCGCCCTCGCCGGCAGCGAAGCGCGCCTTCGTCGCTTCCTAACCGTCCTGGCTTTGTCGGTGGCCCTTATTGGCGTGGCTATCGTTGCCTTGTGGCGACACGGCGCCTCGCGGCGTGCTGCGGCGGCCGCCAAGATGCAGCGTCAAGCGGTCACCGAGGTCAAGACACAGCGCGATTTCCTACGCCTGATTGCCAATCATCAACCGGTCGGCATGGCCTACGTGGATGATAACGGCGTCTATCGCTTTCTCAACCGGTCCGCATCCGACGAAATTGGCCTCGTGGATGCAGGCGATGCTAGCCTCGGGGAGACCGGTCCGGTTGCGGTGGAGCATCACCTTGCCCAAAGCCGAGCAGCTGTGAAGGCAGGACACATGATCACTGAACTCCGTCAGCTCGAGGGAGAGAACGGCCCGCGTTTCCTGTTGAGCGATACGGTCCCGGTAGACGGAACTGACACCCTGCCCGGCGGCGCGCTCATCATCGAAAGGGATGTTACCGCAGAAATCAGCGAGCGCCGACAGCGGGAAGCCTTAATGGACAGTATCACGGCTACCTTGGTGGAACTCATAGATCGGCGTGACCCGCATGCCTCCCACCACTCGGAGCGTGTTGCCGAACTGGGTACACTGCTGGCTGGCGAGATGAGCCTTTCCACCGACGACATCGAGGCAGTGCGGCTAGCGGGTCGTCTTATGAACTTAGGCAAGATCTCGGTCTCTCGACACCTTTTGACGACCAATGAGCATATTTCGGAAGAAGAGCGACACCATGTGCGCGACTGCATGCTGGAAAGTGCTGATCTGCTGACCGGCATCGCCTTTAAGGGGCCAGTCATTGACTCCCTTCGCCAAGCTTTCGAACATTACGATGGCAGCGGCGCACCCGCCGGGCTTGCGGGCGAGGACATACAACTGACCGCTCGAATTCTTGCCGTGGCCAATGCCTATGTCAGTATGATCAGCCCTCGCGCCTATCGAGAACCCTGTTCGGCGGAAACGGCAATGAGCAGTCTTCTGCAAGATGCCGGTAAGCGCTACGATCGGAAAGTGGTTGTCGCGCTCGTCAATTTCCTCGAGAACAAGGCAGCGGGGCGAACCTGGTCGGCGCAAGCCTTGCCCGAGACTGGCTAGCCGGAGCTACTTGCCTTGAAGTCGCCGCAAACCCATTGTTTCTTAAGGCTAAGAAGAGGTAAAACGCAAGCTCGAGCCGCCCGCTATTGCGTTGCCGCCGAGGTCACCAAATGCTAACCAAATTGTTTGGGCGTGACACGCGCAGGATGGAACTCGCTGCACATGTGCCTGCGGGAACCCGTGTCTATGCGATTGGTGACAGTCACGGGCGCGTTGACCAGCTGCGTGCCTTACACCGATTGATCCTGGCCGACCGCCAGACATCAATGCCGGTCGACCGCCAGGTGGTGGTCTATCTGGGCGACTATATCGACCGTGGCGAACACTCTAAGGAATTGGTCGAGTTATTGGTCAACGAACCGCTAGAGGAATTCGAGAGGGTCCATCTTATGGGCAACCACGAAGTCTTCTTGCTGCAGTTTCTGCGCCAGCGATCCATGGCCATGTCTTGGCTGATGAATGGCGGTGATGCCACCTGTCGCAGTTATGGTGTTGATCCGGCGCGCCCGCCCCAGGTAGCCGACCGTCTCGGCTGGCTTCAGGATTCGATGATTCGTAACCTCCCCGACTCGCACCGGCAATTTTTGGAAAGCCTGGTGCTGTCCCATGTAGAGGGCGACTACCTCTTCGTTCATGCAGGTATTCGACCTGGGGTTCCCTTGGACACACAAGAACCACAGGATTTGATGTGGATCCGCGAGCCCTTCCTGTCATCGCGGCAAGATTACGGCAAGGTGGTGGTACACGGCCATACGCCGTCACAGAAACCCGTCGACGTTGGTAACCGTATCGGTATCGACACAGGCGCTTGCTATGGTGGCGTGCTGACGGCTCTCGTCCTGGAAAACGATTCTCGCCGTTATCTTTACGCGTGATTCTCACAAGAATCGACCTCCAGGTCATTAACCATATGATTTTTTGAAAATAATTTTTTTTCGTTTTTTTTGGAGCCTGTGACCCCCATCACTGCTCGCCTCCTAGCATTTCGACAAAATGGTCACAGAAGCTGGGAGAAACGAGATGACCAAGACGACCACAGCCTTTGCCGCCACCCCCGAAGAAGCTCACAAGCTGGCCTGTGCCGGGGATCGCCCGAAGAGCCGCTGCTGCAAGTTCACATCCATCGTGTTCGTTTTCTTGATGGGCATGCTGGTCGGCTGGCCGGTCTTCTTGCTGATCTCCGGCGCCCACGCCTTTTGCCTTCAATAAGAAGGTGTGTCGGGCAGCCTTGCAACTACCCGGCCCAGACTCGTCCGCCAGTCCAGAATTCAGATCCTAACCCATGATCTCGTTGTAAACGCCCTAGGCGGCAGAAACGTTTTTTGCCCCTTCGGCGTTGGCCCGCACCAGCTGATCATAGGCGGTTAACAATTCGCGGGTCACCACGCCCACCTCAAATTGATAACCGTCGATCTCCCGCACAGGGGTCACCTCCACAGCGGTTCCGGTTAGGAAGACCTCCTCTGCATCAGCGAGCTCATTTGGCATGATCGCCCGCTCTATGACTTTGTAGCCGCGCTCCCGTGCCAAGGCGATCACGCTGCGCCGCGTAATGCCATCCAAGAAACAATCGGGTATGGGCGTGTGCAGTTCGCCGTTCTGCACCAGGAAGAGATTGGCGCCGGTGGCTTCGGCCAGCCGGCCTCGATAATCGAGCATAAGAGCATCGTTGTAGCCTCTTGCCTCGGCATCGTGCTTGGAAAGCGTACAAATCATATAAAGACCGGCGGCTTTCGACTGGGTCGGCGCCGTATCGGGAGCCGGCCGCCGCCAGCGGGAAATTGTCATCCGGATGCCCTGCAGGCGCGCCTCGGGCGTGAAATAGGCAGGCCAATCCCAAGCGGCGACCGCCAGATTGACCGTCGTGGCCTGCGCCGAGACACCCATCATCTCGCTGCCACGCCAGGCAACTGGCCGCACATAGCCATCGCTGATCCCGTTGGCTTGAACCACCGCCATGGCCGCCGCATCAATCTCGGCTACGGTAAAGGGAACTTTAAAGCCCAGAACGTCGGCCGAAAGATGCAGGCGCTCGTGATGCTCAGTCATCTTGAAAATTTGGCCGCCATAAACCCGCTCGCCCTCGAAAACACAGCTGGCATAGTGCAGCGCGTGGGATAGAACGTGCAGCTTGGCTTGTCTCCAGGGCACCATAGCCCCATTGAGCCAAATGTTGCCGTCGCGGTCGTCGAAGGGAATCATGGCCATCTTCTTGTCTCTCCTGCTTGCCGGAAGGGCGCCGACAAGCTCCCTGCGTTAGCTATATTGTTGCGCTAGATAACTCAGTTATTTGCCACTTATTACCCAATCACCAACAATTTTATCACTTTGTTACCGTCAAACCGGGTTGCGCGATGTAACATTTTTAGGCCATATAAGTCAACATGGCTGACATAAAAACAGGCGCCAATCCCCTTTTCCTGCGCGAAGAAGAACTGCGCCAAGGGATTGAACTGCTGTTCTTTGCCTACCGGGACTTCACCGGTGAACCGGATCGAATCCTGGCCGACTACAAGTTCGGTAGGGCCCATCATCGGGTCATCTATTTTGTCGGCCGCCATCCGGGAATATCGGTGAGCGAGCTGCTGGAGATCCTGCGCATTACCAAGCAAAGCCTTTCCAGAGTGCTGAGCCAGTTGGTGGAGCAGGGCTTCGTTGCCCAACGCCCTGGGACAGAGGATCGCAGAAGGCGGCTGCTGTCCCTTACCGAAAAGGGAAAATCGCTCGAACAGCAATTGTCGGAGACCCAGCGCAAGCTCTTGGCCCGTGCCTACCGCGAGGTCGGAGCCGACGCGGTCGAAGGCTATCGCAAGGTCTTACTCGGTATGATCGATCCGGTGGATCGCAAGCGATTCGAGGCGCAGGCCTCGCGCGGGGAAAACCAAATGCGGGTGAAAACTGGCACCAAGCGGAAAAGCCTTGCCGGCTAGTCAGCAACCGGCCACAGGCAGAGGATTATGGTCTAGGCAGAAGAGTCCGGTCGCTTTACGGTACTGACATGAACGACGAAGTTGCCCATATCTTGGTTGTCGATGATGACAATCGGCTGCGTGATCTATTGCGCCGCTACCTCATGGAACAAGGCTTTCGCGTTACCACGGCAAAGGACGCAGCCATTGCCCGCGACAAGTTGGCATCCATTGCCTTTGACCTGATCGTGCTGGATATCATGATGCCGGGCGAATCTGGCCTCGAGCTAACCCGTAGCCTGCGGCAAAATGACCAGGTGCCGATCTTGCTGCTGAGTGCCCGGGGAGAAAGCGAAGATCGCATCAATGGTTTAGCCAACGGGGCCGACGATTACATCACCAAGCCCTTTGAGCCGCGGGAGCTGGTGCTGCGGATCAACGCCATCTTGCGCCGGATCATCCGCCCGGAGGTTTCTGTCAATCACATCGAATTTGGCGAGTTCAATTTCGACCTATCGCGCGAGGAGTTGCGCCGTGGCGAGGAGTTCATTCGCCTGACCGCGGCGGAGACCTCGCTGTTATCAGCCCTGGCCCGGCAAGTCGGCGTGCCGGTCAGCCGGGAGGCGCTTATCAGTGAGAGCCCGATCATTGGCAACGCCCGCTCAATCGACGTTCAAGTGACACGCCTTCGGCGAAAAATCGAGACCGATCCGAAGTTCCCGCGATACCTGCAAACCGTGCGCGGCACCGGATATGTCTTGATGCCGAACGTTTTCGATCCTCTGCGGCCCTAGTCAAGGCGACCATGAAGATTCTCAAACGTATCCTACCGCGCACCCTGCTCGGTCGCTCCCTATTGATCATCGTGTCGCCGTTGATCTTGCTGCAGGTCATCTCGACCTGGGTTTTTTACGATCGTCATTACGACACCATTACCAAACGCCTGGCCCAAGCCATCGCCGGTGAAATCGCCGCAGTCCTGGTCTTGCTGGAACGCAACGACGATTCCTGGGATCGGCTGGCGATCATCCGCATGGCCCAGAGAACTATGGATTTGGATGTGCGCTTCCAAGAATCAGAGGGACTGCCGGCGCCGAAACCACCGCCCTTCATCAACACCAACCGCCTGCTCGATTCGAAGCTGACCGAAGCGCTCAGCAAGCGATTCTCCTATCCCTTCTCGATCGATACCCACTCCCGCCCCGAACACGTGGAGATCCTGGTCGAATTGCCGGACGGCCTGCTGCAAGTCTTAGTGAGACGCAAGCGACTGTTTAGCTCCACCACCTACATCTTCATCATGTGGATGGTCGGCGCATCGATCGTTCTCTTCGCCGTAGCGACTGTGTTCATGCGCAACCAAGTTCGCCCAATCCGCCGCTTGGCAATCGCGGCTGATAGTTTTGGGAAAGGCCGCGACGTCCCAGACTTTAGGCCCGAAGGCGCGCGCGAGGTCCGCCAGGCCGCCGCCGCCTTCCAGCTCATGCGCGAGCGCATCAAACGGCAAATCCGCCAACGAACCGAAATGCTGGCGGGTGTCAGCCATGACCTGCGCACCCCCCTGACGCGCATGAAACTGCAGATCGCCATGCTCGGCAAAACGCCGGAAGCCGACAACCTAAAGTCCGATGTAGACGAGATGGAGCGGATGGTCGACGGCTATCTTGCCTTTGCCCGTGGCGAGGGGACCGAGCGGCCACGGCCGACCGAGCTTTCCTCTCTGCTGAGAGACGTGGTCGCGCAATCCAGCCGCGAGGGGGGAGAGATTGATTTGCACATCGAACAAGATGTTATTCTACCCTTGCGGCGCGAGGCCTTTCGCCGTTGCCTGAACAACCTGGTGGCCAATGCCCGCACCTACGGCAATCGCATCTCTTTGACGGCTGGCATGAGGCGGCGCACGGTGGAGATCATTGTCGACGACGATGGCCCCGGCATCCCGGCCGAAGCCCGAGAAGATGTCTTCAAGCCGTTCTTTCGGCTCGATCACTCGCGAAACCCTGAAACCGGCGGGACCGGATTGGGCCTCACCATCGCCCGCGACGTGGTGCGCAGCCACGGCGGCGACCTTGCCCTCGACGTGGCGCCTGGCGGCGGCCTTCGCGCCCGGATTCGCATGCCGGTTTGATCCTAGCCGTCCACTAAAGGATTGGTCTGGCTTTGCGGGGCCGGGTTTTCTGCTTAAGGACGACCCAAGAAATCGTCGCTGTTGTCATCCGGTTCGCGCACCCTTTCGGCTCCCTGGCGAGCGCTATGCCCTATGGCGCGAAGTCACCTAGGAATTCTTTCCGCGCCGCTAAGCTACAAAGACTGTTGGTGTCTGGAAAAAGAGCTTGGGCGTTCTTGGCAACCGGCTAGCGCGCAACCACTGCGCAGTCTTCTGACTGGGCCGCCAACTGGGCACAAAGGCTGCGAGCCGGTTCTTGGCCAAAGCTGGTCGCCGATTGGATGCGATAGCGTTTCGCCGCATCGCCTTTCAGATCGGGCGCGACTGTCAGTCGGAGATCTCCCAGAATTTCGTGATAGGTCGATTCGATTCGCTTGCGTTCCCGCAATGCCTCCTGGGCCGAGCCTACAGCCGAAAGCTGGATGGCAAATCTTGGCGCCGCGGTTTGTGTCAAAGGTCGCTCGAGGTCCTGCTCGACTGTAGTGGGGCTCGTTATGTGACCAGCCCCCAAGGAATCTTTCGTCGGCTTTACCTCGCCGGATGGATGCTGTTGCTCGCTTTGTCCTTCGGCCGGAGACTCATCAAGCGAAAGCTCGGCCGCCCGCGCTGCATCCTGCCATGGTGTGTCGCTG
Organism: Rhodospirillales bacterium; assembly: GCA_965222795.1. Lineage (GTDB taxonomy): Bacteria > Pseudomonadota > Alphaproteobacteria > Kiloniellales > CBDCUY01 > CBDCUY01. Next base: position 343,635 of record OZ244972.1, read on the forward strand.
GGCTCCAACTTCTGAACCCACTGCGGTTTTGGCAAGGGCACTGGCACGCTCTGAGGCAGCAGCAGTGTTGCATCTGGCTTGGGTGTAGGTCGAGGGGCGATAACACTGGGCTTTGGCGCAGGCAACTTGGCCTCGTCGTCGCTCATCGCCGACTCTTCATTAGGAATTCTCAAGGCGACGGGCCGCCACGCCCCATCCGGTGACGCAACCTCCGTTTTCTGCATAATCCCGTAGTTTTGGTCCGATAATCCAAGCCTGGCGCTGTGCAAAGCCTCGGACACAGGCCCCAGTTTATCCGGCTCCTGCAAGGAATCCAAAAAGCTTTGCGTATCCGCGACGCTGGGGGCGGCGGATATTGCAATCTCATCACGATCATTTTCACCGACAAAGGCACCGCTGATCGCATTAAAGCCCCATCCCAGAGCAACAGCACCAACCACGGCGATCGCAAACATCATTATGTCGGAGCGCGTGCGGAAACCATTCAACGATGACGTTTTGGACTCGTGCGTCCCATTGGCGTAGTGCAACCCATTCGAAGGGGGAAAAACCTTTCCGACCACACTGTCGTCGCCGGGAATTGGACCGCCAAGATTGACCGCTGCAGCTGCAGCTTCCGGTGTAACCCGGGTAAGCGGCGTCCGATCAAAGGGCTTATCGTCCAATCCCGCTGGCGTTGCCGTCCCTTTTCTAGCCAGTAGTGCACCCGTCAACGACGCAGGCGGTTTGCGATTGGTCACGGACTTTCCCGAGTTTCAACTTCTCCCGCGCTGGCTGCCTGGGCGAGTGGAAAGTTTCCTTTCCCGAGGCGGGGAATCATCATCTCGAAATTCTTGTTCAGGCGGTTTTCCAGATACTGCCAAAGCGCTTGAATCTCGGCCGGCGACCGAGATCGGCCATCGAGCTCCATAACCGTTCGGCCATCAATCATTGCCGCAGCAAAGTCGATCCTTTGATGAATGATTGATGGCGACAAGGGACCATGTTGAGACAGAGCGATTGCTGCCTCTGTCGTTATCCGGGCACGAGGCGACGCACCGTTCACCACAAACACGATCGGCTTGCGCAGCCTTTCCGCCAAGGCCACCGTCGCACCAGCGGCCCGCAGATCGTGGGGACTGGGACGGGTCGGTATAACCACCAAATCAGCGAGATTTATGACATAACCAATTGTCGAGGTGATAGCCGGCGGCGTGTCGAGCACCAGTAGCTTGATCCCCAGTTCTTTCATGCGCTGGATGTCCTGGGCCAGCCTTTCGACGGAGGTCTGGACAAACACGGGGGTTTCGGAGGCCCTCTCGTTCCACCAGTCGGTCAAGCTGCCCTGAGGATCCGTATCGACGATGGCAACTGGGCCAGAACCGGCAAGTTCAGCTTGAACGGCAATATGCCCCGCAAGTGTTGTCTTCCCCGAGCCCCCCTTTTGCGACGCAAAAGCCAACACCCTCATTAGAATAAACCCTCCTCGACTTTCGGAAAGTAACGCGCCGTGATCTTTATGGATTTGGCCATCGGAATCTTACATTGATTTGCCATGACCACTGAGACCTGACAATAAGAAATCTTTGATTAGCGCGTAAATCTTCGACTTGGACTTCGCTCACCAGCCAACTCGTCTTGATGCCTTAATCATCGACGACCCGACCCGCTCTTGTTAACCATCTCAGCAATCTTGACGCGACGGGTCAAGAGAATGTGTGTCAATTTTACCGGCACACTCTATTTTGTTTGTTATGGCGTTATTGACAACCCCCTATGAGGGTATTTATCTTACGTTTTTCGCCGTTTAAACGCATTATTGGGCTGGTTCGATCCCCGGCAATACTTGCGAATCACCCAAGAGTCTAACCTGCCTACTCTATAGCGATTAGTTATTTATGCTGGATTCCTTGTCAACAGCGACCCGGATTCGCAGCAGAGCAATCGGATCGACCTCTTTCGCCTCGGCGACGACAGGGCGCCGGAAAGTCCCAATCTGACAGCCCTTATTTCTTTATTATCAGTCGGCTAACCAACTTGGAGCGGAAAATTTGCCAGGCTTGTCACAAGAATTCGCACCTCCAGCACAATCCACGGCTGGTTAACCTTGCCTCTTTGCGAATTCTATGGAAGATCTAGTATCCGAAATTGTTCGAACCACGATATCTTCCGTAGTTACGATGCCACATGGTCGAGATGTGAGACAAAGAGATAGCCGTGATGGCTTTCCACTGCGCGCAGCCGGTGACACGCGTCTGGCCTTGGAAGACTTGCGAATCCTGATGGCCCTTTTTCCCACAACCAAGCCGCGTGCCTGGGCGTCGACGAATGTGGAAACGCTGTCACTTAAGACAAGTCTTTCAGTCGAGGTAGTTGATCGCTGCCTGAAACGCCTGCGCCACCTGGGTTACGTCCTCACCAAACAGGACGGTTTCGACAAGATTCGTTTGCTTTCCGATCAAGAATGCGAGGAAGTGGCCAGGAGACAGGATAAGAAGTCCGCTGTAAATCCAGAGATGCGGCAACGCAAAGCTGCCACGGCAATCGAGGTCAAGCCGACGTCGGCCGAAAAGATAGTGCTGGCGCCCCATTCAAAATTCGATCGCATCAAGGAGGCTCAGGTCAAGGTTCCAGCCAAAGGAGTGCCGGAAAACCTCGACAATCGCACTTTTTCCAACCCTGTTGGTCGGCGGGCAGCGGGCTTCTTGCGTAACTCGGCACCGCGCCAAGATAAGATATCGAATCCAGGGACAATCCTTCGCCCTCAGAAAAAATCACAAGCCAAACTCGGCGGCTCGTTAGTCAGAAAACAGTTGGAACGGGTGGTGGCGCCGGCCGCCGACTTGGCACCAAAGAGTGCCGTGGTACCGCAGCAGCGCGCCGAACCGCTTGCTCCTTCTCCGACGCCACTGCTGGCGCAGAAGCGGCAAGGGACGCCGGTAGCCCGACCTGCCATCGAAAATGAGTTCGACCTCGCGGTCTCGTTGGATGCCCCAACCATTCGTTTCGATGGTGACGCGCTCCAGGCGTCAAGTGGTTTTCCTCTTTGGATTCGTGTTGTCTTGTCGCCGGATGATGGCGAACTATTTTGGCTCTGGGCCAACGCCAACCGAGCTGGATGTGAAGCCCTGGTCAGTCGGTTTGCCGAAGCGACCAGCGATCGGCAGTTGGAAGGGCTGCTAAATGACACTCTGGCCGCCGTTGCTTCGATGAGATCGCAGAATGACGGAGCAGATTCGTGTTCGGATCACGCATAGTGTTGTGGCCTTTGCCTTGCGAATCGGTGCGCGCCGATGCGACAACAGCACCGTGGGTAGTGGTGACCGCTCCTTGCATGCTGGTCGTGCCCTTTGTGCCCTTTGACAGCAGGTCGAAAATGCGGTGGGCCGGAGGGCCGTCGGTGTCTTGCAAGGTTTTGAATAGCGTCTCTCTCGAACCGTAAGATTAGGTGGGCTCTTGGCAACGGATCTTCTAAAGCGTTGGTTTACTGAGAGCCGCCGGCCTCACGTTGTTGTCTTGGGCAATGAAAAAGGAGGCTCAGGCAAATCAACAACGGCCATGCATTTGATTGTTTGCCTGCTCAAATCTGGGCATAGCGTCGGCAGCCTGGATTTGGATGGCCGGCAAGCCACCTTGTCCCATTATCTGCACAATAGAGAACGCTATGCCGCGAGCAGCGAGGATGGGTTGCTCCTCCCAGAACATCGGCGCATTGAGACCTCGCTCAACAAAGATCTGGCGCGTGCTGAGCAGGAAGAATCGTCATGGCTCGCCCAGGCCATTGAGAGCCTCTTGTCCAAGGACTTTATTGTCATCGACACACCAGGCTCCAACACCTTTTTGTCACGCGTGGCACATGTCTTGGCCGACACCTTAGTCACGCCACTCAATGACAGCTTCCTGGATCTCGACGTTTTGGTGAAGTTCGATTTGGAGGGCAAGCGTATTACCGGGCCGAGCATTTACGCCATGATGGTGCTCGATCGCTGGGCCCGACGCGTTTCAATGGGCGGGTCGGCACTGACCTGGATCGTCATGCGCAACCGCTTGGCCCATTTGGATAGCCGCAACCAGCGGCAAATGTGCCACCTCTTGAAGGAATTGGCCCCGCGTCTCGGTTTTCACCTGGCTGACGGACTGGGAGAACGGGTGATCTTCCGTGAGCTTTTCACTCGCGGGTTGACACTGCTGGATCAAGAAGACCGCGGCGTGGCGGAACTTTGCAATCACAGTCACGAAGCCGCCCGCCGTGAGATTTGGTCGCTCGTCGAAATCATGGGGCTGGGAAACCAACCAGATCGGCTGCGCCAAAGCGGATAGGCACCACTTCTGGCGAGTTGGTGCCAGTAAATGGCACTGTCGGAAATATTTTCCCTTTTTCGTTGCTTTGCACGGTGTGGCCATAGAGAATGGCCAGGTACCTACCCTGCGGGTGGAATCTTAATCTAAATGACGACCCGACCTTCGATGTTTGGCCGCTCGGCAGGGTCAACTGGCCTGGTTCCGGCTCGAGTGGCTCGCGATTCTTGCTTGAACAGCGCCGACTTGCGATTGCTGGTGGCGATCGCCGCCATGAGCGAACCAGATGGCTGGTGTCCAGCAGCCCCAGCAGCATTGGCCGCAGCAACGACTCTATCGCCTCTGGAGATCGTTGATTGCCTGCGGGAGTTAGAGGCTAGGCGTTATCTCGCCGTGGAACGTCGAGGGCATCGCCTGGGCCACCGCATTGTCGACGACGAGGAGCATCGGCCAAGGACGGCAACGCCTAACCTTGGTTTGAAGGCAAGCCTCGACACAGGGAAGAAACCCAGAGGTGCCAAACGATTGCTCCAGGCCTGGCGATCAGCCGAGCGGTTTCAGCTGTGGGCGAAGGTGGTGCTCGCGCCAAGGGAGTTTCAGGCTTTGAAAATTTGGGCCTTGCACCATGACACGGACTATCGTGTCCTGGTTCGGAGGTTTACTGAGACAGACGACGATCGCAGCCTAGAGCAGTTGCTCGACGACACCCAGGAAATTGCCCTGCAATGCCTTTCCACCAACGCCAACAAGGCCAGGAGGACGGCCAACGATTTCGGTTCCTAGGCAAGGACCGGATAACTCCAATCCCTTTGAAAAGGCCGAGGTAGGTTCAAAAGAAGGGCCGAAGGGTTGTCCGTTGAACTGACCGCTGGCCCTCTGGCCCTTAGTTGATTGAAGTCTCCACGATGGTCCCCTTAAAGCCAATTGCCGATAATGAGGAATGGCGACCAAAAAAAGGGATGGCCGTAGCGTGGATCGCGCATTAGCGCGAGCTGCGCTTGCTGCAGCGCCTCTGCCTTCGACATCTTGTTGTCATGTAACCGTTGGTAAAAGTCGGCGACTAGCAAAGCCGTTGCCTCATCGGCGATAAGCCAAAGACTACCCATTACGCTGCGCGCACCGGCTTTCACCGCAATGCCGGAAAGGCCGAGTGCCGCCCTGTCGTTGCCGGCGGCCGTCTGGCAGGCGCTTAAGGTGAGCAACTCCACCGGCTCATCCCGGAACTGGCCAAGCTTGATCAACCGCTCCAACTGATTCATCGTGATCTTGCCGTCATAGGTCAGCAAGTAGGAATCGCGCGCATTCTCCGCAAATACGCCGTGGGAGGCGACATGGATGACGCTGTAGGCCTGTCGGGAAAACTCCCGTTCGACATTGGCGAACACAAAGTCTTCATCTTGCAACAAATTGATGTCGAAGATTTCTCCGATCTTGCCGACCTCATCGGCGACCGCTGGCAAGGCGCTCCAGCCTTGCACAGGCTTGGTGAGCGCACTGACGAAAATTTCCGATGCCACGCGCGAAAGAGGCTTCGGGTCAAGCAGTGTCAATCCCGGCACAACGGCGACCGCGTAGCTTTCGATCAGGAAAGCCTCACCATCATAGAGAGCAGCAAAGGGAATGGTTCGCAGCACGCCATCCGGCACCACCACGAGCGTGGTAATCTGCTCCTCCATTAAGATCGGCCGAATGGGTTCAATCAGCCATTGGTAAAGTTGTTGGGCCGATTTTCGGTAGTTAGACGCAACATAATCCTCTTGCAATGATTGCCGTAGAGCTAGGGCCAGGTCGGTCAGGTGTTCCTCTCTCACGTCGACCTGCACATGTTGCAAACGGTCGCCGATCGTCAGGATGATTTCTAGGCGATCCGCCAAAGGAATCGGATAGATAGCGGCGGTGCCTTTCTCCAAACGATCTAGCCGCCTCTCCCTAGCCTGCAGGGTGGCAACACAGTCGTCTTGAAAGTAGTCTTCCAGCTCCGCTGCCTTGAAAAGCTCGATGGCCTCGCGCGCCTCTTGCAGTGCCTCGTGGACGATCGTCTCGTCTTCCGCTGCTGTGGCCCGCTTAAGCAGCAAGTCGGCAAGCTCGAAGTAGACGGCCCCTGTCGTCTCTCGAAAGGATTGGGCACCCGCCTCTTGCTGCAGCACCAGATCGGCACGTACCAACTGCAGATCATCAATGGCGTTCCGATAAGCGTCAATCGCCTGATCTGGTTCGCCAAGCGCCTTCATCAATCGGCCCGCCTGCCAGTACCAGCGATAGAGCAGCCCCGCTTCGTCAAGTTGTTGGGCGGTGAATATTGCCTCGCGGGTCAGGGTTAAGGCTTCAGACAGCCTTCCCTCCACTTCGTAAAGGTGGCCCAGGTAGCCTCGCGCTGCCGCCATGTCGCGCGGATCCGAGAGCGTGGTCGCATCACTGGCAGCCAAGGTAAGGCCTCGGTAGATGTGGTAGCGGCGAGCATCGGCTCCATCGCCCAGGTTTTCATGCATTCGCAGCAGGACCACGGCTTGCGCCAAAGTCAGGCGCGTACGGGCGGACCCTAAGGGTAGCTGTTCAAGCTGGCCCCGCACGCCTGCTAAATGCAATTGCGCCGCATCCGCGTCGCCGCCAGCCACTGCTAGACGGGCAGCGTTGATGCCCGCCGTGGCCGCGATCAAGCTGTCACCGGCTCGGATCGCCGCCGCGGTACTTTCTTCATAGGCCTCGCGCGCTGCAACCACTTCTCGGCCGATGGCTAAGATGTTCCCAAGGTTGTTTAGTGTACTGGCTGCGACCCCCCAACGGCCTTCAGACTTGGCACGAGCAAGGCTCTGCCGCAGCAAATGCTCGGCCATAGGTCGATCACGGTATAACAGTGCGCTCCCCATCGCCCCGTCAATTTCGGCGAGACGCCCCACTTCGCCTATGTCCTCGGCAAGGCCACGACAGAGGTTGAGATCGGCCACCGCCTCTGGGACAAAACCGCGCCGAGCGTAGGCTTCGGCACGCCGCAGCAAAACTTCGATCCGCCCGCGATTATCGCCGGCCTGCAAGAACGCGTCTTCGGCAACCGTCCACTCTTCGATGGCCCGCTCCAGATCGCCGTTGAGTGCCGCCGTCCGAGCGCGAGACAAGCTCTGCCGTCCTTCCAAAGACTGAGCGTGGGCCAACTGCCAGAGCGAACAGAGGCTCAAGGATAGGAGTAAAAGGAGCGCAGTTGTAATGCGACCCGGAACTAGGTGAATCAAAAAAATATCCCGCAAAGATAGCATCTTCGATGCTGGCTCCTGCAAAGGGAGAAAAAAATTAAATTTCGGAATTAGTTTCATGCCACAACCTCTTTGATCTAAGGTACATCTTCGGGCAAGGTGAGGCAAAGCGCAAACGCGCAACGCGGCCGGTGGCTGCTTTCGGGGAAGCGCGGACAAGGCCTAGTGGATACTCAAGCGTGCCAACGGAGCCGGTGGACCGGAACCGAGTCCAGGCGTCGCCAAATTTCGGCGGTTTTGGTCCTTTTGACGGGTGTTGTCCTATGCCCGGAGAGTGGCCTTACACAAAGCCAGACACGCCCATTAGTTGCGCCACCATTAGTTGACCCACTCCTGCCAGGCGACCGCCCTTTGTCACCCCCGGAGTTTCTTCCGCCTGAACCGCCCTCCTACTTCGACCTGCCGAGCCTGCCCCCGGTAGCGCCAAAAGCACCAATGAAAGGGTCGCGGCGATTTGTGCTGCAGGACATAAGGACGGAAGGCAATAGTATTTTTGCAGATTCCGAGCTGGCGACGCTAGCTCAACCCTATCTTGGCAAGGAAGTGGGAATTGAGGACCTCGTTCGGATTCGCCACGCCATTACCCACAAATACATTGATGCAGGATATGTGAACTCGGGCGCGGTCATCCCCGACCAGCCCGTCATCGAGGGCGTGGTGACCTACCAAGTCGTCGAAGGAAGACTGACGGAAATCGAGATCACTGGCAATGATCGACTGCAAAGCGCGTACCTGGAGGGTCGTTTACGAAAAGGGGGCGACATCCCCCTCAACATCCGAAAGCTACAGGATAATGTTCTCGTCCTTTTGCAAAACCCCTCTATCGATCGGCTCAACGTCGAACTTGGGCCGGGCACCCAGCCCGGTGAAGGCAAACTTCGCGTGGCCGTCGACGAAGGCAAACACTTCGACCTCGACCTTACCCTGGATAACAGTCGTGCGCCGAGTGTCGGCGGCGAGTACATCGAGGTTGAGGCACGGGCTAGAAATTTCGCCGGCTGGGGAGAGCAAGCCACGGTGCGGGTCGGCAAATCGGGCGGCTTCACCGATATCTATGGGGCATTCTCGGCCCCGATCAATGCCTATGACACGACACTTTATGCCTCTGCCGAGCGAAGCAGTTCCAATGTTATCGAACAGCCCTTCAGCGCCATTGACGTGGCAAGCGAGACCACCTCTTTCGAAGCCGGCTTGCGGCATCCAATCTATCGCACGCCCAACCGTGAATTCTCCGCCGGGCTGAGCCTGGCCCGTCGCGAAAGTGAGACCTTCCTTCTCGGCCGGCGCTTCAATTTCTCGCCTGGAGTCGACAGCGATGGCGAGAGCCGGGTCACCGCGGCCCGCCTTGCCCTCGACTTCGTGGACCGAAGCCAGAAACACGTTTTCGCCGCCCGTTCCACAATCAGTTTGGGATTGCCAATTTTTGGCGCAACGGACAATGCCGGCTCCCTACCCGACAGCGAGTTTTTTTCATGGCTCGGACAAGTCCAATACCTGCGGCGCATCAGCGACAATGGGGCCCACATCATTTTGCGTGCGGATGCACAGATCGCCGATGATCCTCTCCTGCCCCTCGAGAAGTTCGCCGTCGGGGGAATCGAGACCGTGCGCGGCTATCGGGAAAATCAGTTTGTGCGCGACAACGGTGTCAGCGCCTCCGCCGAGCTCCGACTACCCATTTATCGCCTGGCCATCCCTTGGCTCGGTGATGGGCCGGAGGATGGGCGTCTTGAGCTTGCGCCCTTTTTTGATGTCGGACAGTCCTGGGACAACAGCGGCGGCGAGAGTGACCATCTCTTGGCGATCGGCGTCGGCTTGCGATGGCTCTTGAGCCGCCGGGTCACTGCCGAGCTCTACTATGGCGAAGATCTGCGCGAGGTAACCGACGTGGAGAACGACGACGACTTGCAGGACTATGGTGTGCACTTTCGACTGCGCGCCTCGCTTTATTAGAGCGTCGGCCTGAAAGATGGCACGTCGCAAAAAAACGTAATGCATTCTTGGTCATTTCTTGCGCAAAGACACCGCAATCATCAATTGTCATTGGACGAACCAGGAGTTAGCTCTTGTGAATATTTTTGTACCTTTGCTCATTAAACATTACACTAGGCGCCTTCATTGAGGGATTGGGGCAAAGACCAACTGTTTTTTATGAACCGGCCTAGACATTCCATATCTTGCCGCTTGATGACGGCGAGTGGTCGGGGCTCTTATGAGCGCTGAATCCGCCCGCCAAGAAAGCTGTTGGCTGGAGGCCCGGCGGGATGGCGAACGGCAGGAGGTGAGACTCGGCGGCTCGTGGACGGTGATGACCGTGGCGAGCGCTGACGCCGCTCTCAAACGTCTTGCTCTACAAGGTGCCCGATCCGGGCTCATTGACGCAAGCGCCCTCGAATCACTCGATACGACCGGTGCATGGCTCATTCGTAGAACCGTACAACAGTTCCAGGAGGCCGGACTCGGTGTCGATGTCACCGGCCTCAACCCAGCCCAGCGCTCACTACTCGAAACAGTTTCCAAGGAACGGGTGGATTGCCCACCTGCGCCCAAGGCGGAAAGCGGCTTGCTGCGGGTCATTCATCACTGTGGGCAGGCGACCGTCGAGATATTCCAGCAAGCTGCCCATTTGGTCGACTTTCTCGGTCAAACGATTCTGTTGTTTCTGCGTGCCATCCTGCGGCCGCGCAGCATTCGACCGGTTTCCCTGATCAGTCATATGGAAGAAATAGGCCTCAACGCGCTTCCCATCGTCGGCCTGATCTCCTTCCTTATTGGCGTGGTCTTGGCATTCCAAGGCGCCGACCAGCTAAGGCGGTTCGGAGCCGAAATCTTTACCGTCAATCTGGTGGCTATCGGCGTTTTGCGGGAAATGGGGATCCTCTTGACCGCGATCATCGTGGCCGGCCGCTCGGGCAGTGCCTTTACCGCTCAAATCGGCACCATGAAGGTCAACGAAGAAATCGATGCCATGCGCACCATCGGTTTGGACCCGATGGAGGTCTTGGTCCTCCCCCGACTTATCGCGATGATTGTTGTCTTGCCGCTCTTGACCTTTTATGCGGACATGATGGGGCTTTTCGGGGGGGCGGTGATGGCCACGATTTCCCTTGATATCACCTTCTTTCAGTTTGCCCGACAGCTTAACGACGCGGTTTCCATCGCCTCGTTCTGGGTCGGCATGGTCAAAGCGCCACTGTTTGCCTTCATCATCGCCATGATCGGCTGCTACGAAGGCCTGCAAGTTGAGCGCAATGCCCAGTCTGTTGGCCAAAGGACCACCAAGGCGGTGGTCGAAGCGATTTTCCTGGTGATCGTCCTCGATGCCATGATCTCGATCCTCTTTTCCGCGTTGGGAATCTGAGGTCATGCAAGTCAGCCCGGCCCTGGTCTTGGAAAAGGATGCGCCGCCAGCCGAGGAGGTGATCAAGGTCACCGGTCTCCTCACCCGCTTCGGGCCGCAGGTGATTCATGAAGGTCTCGACTTCAGCGTTCGGCGCGGCGAGGTGATGGGCATCGTCGGCGGCTCGGGAACTGGCAAGTCGGTGCTGATGCGCACCATCATTGGCCTAATCACGCCGGCGGCTGGGCGCATCGAAGTACTGGGCCAAGATCTTACCCAACTGCCCAAGAAGCAGGTGCAAGCGGTGCAACGCCGCTGGGGCATGTTGTTTCAAGATGGCGCCCTTTTTTCGTCCTTGACCGTGGGCCAGAACATTGAAGTCCCGCTAAAAGAGCACAGCAAAATCTCGCCGGCCCTGCGCCGCGAAATCATCGACATCAAGGTGGGCATGGTCGGTCTGCCGCCAGAGGCCGCCAACAAATATCCTTCCGAGCTTTCAGGCGGCATGCGCAAGCGGGCCGGCCTGGCAAGAGCCTTGGCGTTGGACCCCGAGATCGTTTTTCTCGATGAGCCGACCGCAGGTCTCGATCCGATCGGCGCGGCCGCCTTTGATACGCTAATACGTCAACTGCAATCGGCGCTCGGTCTATCGGTGGTGATGGTGACTCACGATCTCGACAGTCTGCACGCGATCTGTGACCGAATCTCGGTTCTGATCAACAAGAGGGTCAAAGTGGGAACCATCCAGAGTCTAGTCAAAGAACCTGACGACTGGATCCAAGAATACTTCAGCGGTCCGCGTGGCCGGACCGCGGCTGCCGCCAACGCAACAGGGGAACAGGAGAAGGCTTAACCCATGGAAACACGCGCCAGCTATCTTCTGGTCGGCGGATTTGTCCTCATCCTGGTTTTCGGACTGGTCGGCTTCGTCATATGGCTCGCCAAGTTCCAGTTCGACGCCACCTTTCATCGTTACGAGGTCAGGGTCGACGGCTCGGTTACGGGCCTGTCCGTGGGCAGCCCGGTTCGACACAGCGGCGTGCGAACTGGCGAGGTCATCGACATCAAGCTGGACCATGATAATCCGGGTCAGGTGATTATCACCATCGAGGTCGAAGCAGCAACGCCGATCCGCAGCGATACTTTGGCCAGCCTTGAAACCGCAGGCATTACCGGTGGCAAGTACGTGCTGTTGAGCGGCGGATCGCTGGACAAGCCGGCCCTAGAGCCAACGCCGGAGAATCCCCGACCCACGATCGCCTCTCGCCCTTCTACCTTGGACCAGGTTCTTGAAGGGGCACCAGAACTGGTGGAAGCGGTCAACCTGCTGCTGGCACAAGCCAATGACTTGCTGAAGCCAGACAATCGGGCACGCATTGGCGCGACCTTGGATAACATTGCCACCTTCACCGATGTGCTCGCCTCGCGGGCCGACCAAATCGCGGTGCTGATTGATGATGCTGCCGGGATCATGGCCAATATGCGCGATGCCTCAGCCTCGGTAAACCAGCTGACCGCCACCCTAGCCGCGGACAGCCAACGGCTTTCGGCGGAAGCGACCAGAGCCCTGGGGGCCGTCGAGTCGGCTGCCGCTTCGATGAAGACCACGGTCGGTTCCGCCGGCCAGGAAGTCGAGGGCATGGCTCAGGAGTTCCGCACCACAGCGCAATCCATGCAAGGGGTTGCCGACGAAGTCAGAGCCTTGGTCGCGGAAAATCGTCCCGCATTGCGTGACTTTACCGCCAATGGGCTTTATGAACTGATCACGCTTCTAACTGAAGCGCGCAGCTTAGTGAGTGGGCTCAGCCGGGTCACGACCGAAGTGGAACGCGACCCCGCCCGCTTCCTTTTTGGTGATCAGCAGCAAGGCTATGAGACCAATGACCGATAGAATCGGACGACGAAAAGCATTGTACCAAGCCTTGGGTGTCGCAGCACTGCCACCCCTTTCGGTGCTGTTGGCGGCTTGTGATATTCCGGTACCCGGTCAAGGGCCGCCACCTCGGCTGTTTCGCCTGACCCCGAAAAGCACGTTTCGCAATGACCTACCGGCCGTCCGGTGGCAGCTCGTGCTGGAACTCCCGGTGGCCGATGCCGGTCTCAACACGGCGCGCATCGCGCTGCAGCGCTCGCCCATACAACTAGAGTACTACGCCCGTGCCAACTGGACCGATCGCGCGCCATCGATGGTGCAAACCTTGATGATCGAGTCCTACGAGAACTCCGGTCGTATCGTCTCGGTGGGCCGGGAATCAATCGGCCTGCGCTCTGACTTCGTGCTGAAGACAGAGCTGCGCGAGTTTCAGGCCGAGTACTACGATTCGGGGTTGCCCGTGGCGCACGTCGGCCTCAATGCCAAACTTGTGCAAATGCCGGGCCGCATCATTATCGGATCGGAAAGCATGGAACAGAAGACCAAGGCCACCGCGGACAGCCTGGAAAGTGTCATCAGTGCTTACGACGATGCCCTGGGCAAGGTCCTCAAGCAGCTGGTGGAGTGGTCTTTGACGGTCGGCCAGGAAGCCTATCAGCGAAGCGGTAGACAAAGGTCTTAGAGCGTCGGGCGGCAAGTATCATGGTTGATTGTAACCGGGCCGGCTCGGAACCGAGACAGCTCAGGACATTGTTTGCGCCGGGTCGCAGGAAATCAGAATGTCTCTCGGTCAGCGTAAGCGGAGCGGCATATCGGCAAGCGTTTCGCCTACTGCATAGACGGCCTGGTAATTCAGCTTGTCTTTCCAGTCTCGAATTTCCGTGTCAAGGTTGTCGAGAACCAATGTCTTGCCATTGTGATCGACCGCCAAGATAGCGTGGCTTTGCCGACGGCGTTGGTCCCTCAACACCACTACCCTCAGGCGCTCGGCCGGATAGCCCAAGCGTCGCAAGGAAATATATTTGGCGATAGCGTAGTCCTCGCAATCGCCACCACGGGCAAAAAACTCGCCTGGACCGGCCCAATAGTCCGAGCGGCCCCAGTTTTCCCGATCCTCGCGAAATCGCACGGCGTTGACGTAGGCATTCACCTTCGACAACTGCTCCATCTCGCCGAGCTCTTCCAACTTCAGCAGGAACAAAGCCCAGTCGAGCAGGCCGCATGAGCGCCCCATTTTCAATCCGCAGAGCCGCTGGCGCGCCGGCCGGTAGGCCCATTCACGCGCGACCAGACGATTCCATTTACCGTCCGCTACGCTGCGCAGCGCCAGACTGCTGCGTTGACTGAGCTGGTTGTCTAAGTTTCCAGCGAGAGCGCCCGGAGGTTCGCCGCCGCTAAAAAACCATATCAGGAGGCACCCCCCGAGGATGCCTAGCCGCTGTCCCCTCATCTGATCCAACCCTGCGTTTATTATTGTTTGTCATATTATTGAAACGATTTTCTCGATTTTTTCACGACTTGACAAGCCCGCGGACGCGAGTACTAACCGGCAGGTGCCTCTACCTTCAACTTACCGGCGCTGACCATCGCTGAGGCCATCGGCATAGCCCCAGCGTTCCTAAAAATTCAAACGCAGGCTGCCACCCAAAATAAAGCGATCTTCATCATCCCGAAGCTCCTGCGTCGAGGCAAAGATCTCCGCCTGGAAGTTATCCAGGATGGGAAACCGAACCCCCGCCCCTAACTCAGCGCCTGAGGTATCGCCATCGCCGGTACTGACATGGTCATATTCGAAGGCCGCTGTCACATAGGGCTCAAAATGGTCAAAGGCGTAGGCCACTTCGGCGGCGGCCCGGATCTGCCCGAGATTGATATCGTCAAGCCTGATGGCGTTGCCAACCGAGTCGTTGTAGTTGCCGTTATCCTCCTTGGCGTAGCTGTATCCCAGCTCACCGGTGAAAATCCAAGGCCCGGCAAAATGGTTGCCAATGAGGGTCGTGTTGAAGAGATAACGGTCAGAGTGAAAGTCACCCCGGACTTCGCCCGCAGTGGCAATGCTCTCGGTGACGTCGTTGGTAGCGCCAGTGTAGCCGACCTGGGCAAGCACCGTGAAGATATCGTTGATGATGTAGGCCGCATAAGCGGTGATCGACAGGGCGTCGATTTCGCGCTCGCCCCTTGCCGTGTTGAGCTCTAGGTCAGTGTTTTCATATCCCAAGACGGCGCCAGCCACAAAGCTGCTCGAGGCGATATAGTCGATACCGACCAAGGTGGTCAGAATGTCGCCGTCGAACTTCGCACCCGGCCGGTCATTATCCAGGTGGGCAAAACTCTGGTCGACCCAGATCCCCAAATTCTGGAGGAAATCGTCCATCCCTTCCCCGCCGCCGTCATCCTGCTGGTAACCGCCAAGTCGAGAATAGGCTGGCTGCACGAAGCTGCTTGATTGTTCTTCGTCATCAACCTTTCGGACCTGAGAGGTGACCCGCAGAACACGCATCAAGGACCTTACACGGCTGATCACGGCGCCAGTCAGATTGACCACCGCTGTGCGAACCTGTGTTTCGCCGGTCTCGGAAATATTGCGCTGCTGCACATCGACCGTATCAGACGAGATCGGCGTCACGCCGGGAATCGGTACGATGATACCTAAACCGGGCACCACGATGGTGCCATCACGGGCTTGAAAAACCAAGCGCCCGTTGACTTGGCCGGTTACCTGGTTGACCAGACCCGTCTGCTGGTTGTCATCAAGAAACGAACCCGGCACGCCAGAGCCCGGCTGCTCGAAAGATGCGCCTTGCCCGTTGGCGAAGCCGGCCCGCGCGGAGCTGCCGCCAAATCCGCCTATACCGCCACTAACGTCACCGGTTTCCCATTGGATCTGATCGTAATTAAACTCGATGTCGAAGTTGCCCGCACCCGTATCCGAACGATCGATAAGAATGACCTGGAATTGGTTGGTAAGATCGGTGTTTGCGTTGAAGTACCCAACATTCGAGTAGACGACGCCAAACGCCGTATTGCCATTGACCGAGTCAATACCGAAGGTCACCCCACCGATGCCGCGCGTGTCAACATCCGCAAAAAAGGGCGCTATAATCTGGCGTTGCGTGGTGTTGAGATCGAAAGGTGTGAATTCCGCAAGAGGCTGATCAAAGGTGAGGTTGCCATTGTTGTTGACGAAAGCAGTACTCGTTTGAAGGCCGAAGAAGTTGGCACTAAAGCCAATAGGCACCGCAGTCGTCGAACCGTCGTCATTGGCTGGCAAGCTGTTACTGAAGAACCCTTGCAAGGGGCGGGTCGCTTGCGCTGCCGCCGGGTCCGCCGCGGCCGCCAAAATCGCCGCCGCACAACAGCCAGAAACCAGAATCCCCCTTAAAGATCGACGCAAAATTCGCATGCTCCCCCCCTACTTTACGAGTGGATTCAGCGATTTATATCGCAAATCCCAACTGACACATTGAATCTATATGGATCAGTATATTTGCCCTGTTGTGTGTTAGCATGTGAAAGAAGGGCATTCAAGCAAGCTCTAGGTGTTACAAAGACACAGCTACGACCAGCAAATGAAAACTCTAGTCGCAGGCCCCGGTTCCTGACTTCGGAGGGATTTTTATCTGATTTTATTAGGCTCCGCTTGAACGGCAAACCACAATGCTTTGGCAGTGATTTCAAATGACCCGCCGCGAGCGGCCCTGCTTCGTCGTGTTTTGGCCAGTTATTTGTCGTTTGCGGAGAAAGACTCTTTGTCTGCCAAGAAGGGTGAATGCCCCGGCCAATTCTGTTTGGACTGCTGAAGCGGTCGATTGTCCGCATCACCAGGATACAGGTAGCTTGCTAGCGCGCGATCGGCTTCATCGGCATCGCTTTGGCACTCCCGATTGCGCCGTGAATCGTCCGCTCAGCATTTGAATAGATGCCTGATTTACGACCTGATCTCGATCACGACAGGTGATCGAGATTACGTCCATCAGGCTCTAGTGTCCCGCTTCCGAAACTCGCTTCATATTGTGGCCTGCACCGACCGCATTTCGGGATCGATAAGGACACTAGTATGGTATTGAGTCTCGTGTGGTTTTTCGGATTTGAAGTGCCTCTCGGTGCTGCTCCAAATAATGATAGGAACTTCAAATCCACCACACTAGCTGCACAGCAATCTAAACGACGACAAACCAGCCGCACATAGCGCCTGCCAATAAACTTCTTGCGTTAAACAGAGCCATAAAACGACAGAACGATAAAGAGGGTAAGGCTGACTGCGTTACAGAATTACTCTTGGAGCGCGAGGCCGCAGGCCGAACTCTTTAGATGGCTGGCCCAGACGGCCCATTACCGTCACCCTGACGGCGCTTCGACGCCGCAAGTAAGGCCGCCTCGGTTCTGTTCTTCAGCTGCAGGCGATTCAATATCGCGTGAATGTGAACCCGCACCGTGTTTTTTGATAGACCAAGCTTATCCGCTATCTGGGCATTAGAGCCACCTTCACCCAGTAGTTCCAACACCTGGTGTTGTCGTTTGGTCAGACGCGAATCGATCAATTCAGGCAAGGGTTCTTTGATGGTGTCTTCCATCGCGAACTCGTCGCGACGCTGCAATATGCGTCGCGGCAGGGCCACGCCCCCATTGAGCACCAGCTTCAGAGCCTTAATGATGTCATCCCCCTCAGCCGTCTTTGGCACATAGCCCATTGCACCAAGGTCCACGGCGCGAAGGATTTCCTTACGATCTTCGATAACCGAGATAACCACGACGGGTACCTGTGGTCGGCAATCGTGGATGGCTTGCATGCCAACCAGACGGTTCATGCCCGGCATAACCAGGTCGACCAGAATTAAGTCCAGATCCGGGGTGTACTTTGCAACTTCAAATGCCTCGTCGAAAGTGCTGGCCTCGAGCACTTCAATGTCTTCATCCAATTGCTCAAGAATTCGACACAGTGCCGTTCGCACGATCCAGTGGTCATCGGCCAGAAGGACTTTCATGCTAGAATTTCCTTTTGCCTAGTCTTCGGTCTATTCGCTCGGTTGCAGACTTGTCGCGCAGTTGCAGACTTGGCTAATCCTAATAGACGTCATTGGCAATCACAACCTCCGGCAACTCGGACTTTCCTACGGTGCCCAACACGCCCGTACCTAAAGGTTATCAATTTCGAATTGGAGACGCAAAACTGAGCTAGCCCATAACACAATGATACTTAAGTAACATCACTTACGCAACATTCGATTTAATGTGTTTGTTCAGCGACGTGCCAAAGAAACTGGTTTTCTACCTTTAATTGCTCAAAAACTCTGGTCTCCGAGCCAAAGAAATACAATCTATAGTTAATTTTTTCGATAAGAACTTTCGCGCAATAATCCATAAACCTAAGCGAATGGTATAGAGAGTATGGACTTAGATAAATGAATCCCAAACAATATTTTTGACATTTAACATCGGCTCCCACCCTTATGTTTTCTAAGTAATTCTGTAATTTAGAATCATAGCCACAATAAGCGACTAAAATCAATAGTCTATGTTGAATTTGTGGACTACGCATTGCGAGAGACCCCACACCAGACCTCAACCGATTAGAACGCGGAAAGCTGGCAATATTCTCCTATATCGCCCGGCAGTACGCTTGTTTGCCAGCTAGGCGTCTCACCAATCCCCTTGTCCGGTGTGTTCATTTTCGGAGAGATCAAGGAATCTTTGTCCATTCTCGAAGCTCCTTGATTGGGACAAGGGTCGGGCGGCAATTTGGCACCATTCTGACGCAGCGGTTTGGCGACAAGGTCAAGCAAAGGCTCGTTAGGCCTATCCATCGAAAGGTTCGAGAGGCTTGGCGCCGGATTTGGCACCAAACCGCCCGCCCCCCGAACCGGGATTTATCCCGGTTCGAATGTCTTCGTCGAACAGCAAATCGGGAACAGCCGATTTGCGGGGGCTTGGCGCTGGCCGGCGATAGGAAGTTTGGTCCTGCTGTCGAAACGGACTTGCGCGATGCGATGGCATCTTGACAGGGAGGCCGGCTTGCCTGTCTGCTTGACCAACTATGTTGTCAAAACTCTTTGTCATTTGCATGACCTTTCTCAGCCTTTGCGCTTGTGCTGAGATCAATGCGCCAGTGGCCTATGGACCTCGGTCCAATGGTGTCGGCTATGCCGATGAGCGTATCGGCAAGGATACCTATAGGGTTAGCTTCGAAGGTGATCGTCATACGCCCCGGCAATTGGTCGAACGCTACGCCTTGCTGCGTGCCGCAGAGGTCGCCCTGGCAGCGGGTCATAGCCATTTCGCTGTTATCGATAGAGCAACTGAAGAGAAGCGCAGGCTCGAAGCTTACGCGACCGGCACCCCCTTGTCGCCGCTACGAACCAGGCGTTCACGCCGCCATGGTGATGAAGTTGCCATCCAGTTGATGCTCCGAGACCCCTTCCCGCCATTCCGCTACCGCGAAGTCACAAGTTTTGCAACGATCGCGGTGATCCATCCCTACAGCCTCGACCCACCCGCCGGTAGTTACCAGCATCATGTTGCCGCCGCCATAGTGCTGGAAGGCAGTGAAAGCCAATGACCTGCAGCCCCTCATTCGAGGGCGAATTCCGCAGCCCGATCTAGGGCGGTTCTTCGCTGCTGCCGCGTGAGCTCGGCCGAGAGCGCCGCGCGCGCCGTTTCTGCGCTGTCTACATTGGCACTGGCCGCATAGGTGAGCCAGGCCAAGGCCTCCACCAAGTTCGCCTCTTCCGGACCTTTATCCTGCCAGTACATGAGGCCAAGATTGAGCGCAGACACCGCCAATCCGCCCCGCAACGCCGATTTGTAGAGGCCGGCCGCTCTGTCCAAATCGGCAGGCACACCCAATCCCCGCTCGTAAAGCACCGCCAAATTATGGCTGGCCTGAGCAATGCCCTGTTGCGCGGCCTTCTCGTACCAAAGGATGGCGGCTTCGTAGTCCTGCACGCCGGTAGAGCCCTGCTGGTATCCCAGGGCAACCTTGAGCTGGGCGCGTCCATGACCCTGGCGGGCCGCCCGCTGATACCAGTCGAAGGCCGAAACGGGGTCGGCAGGACCGGCGATGCCGCGCTCCAACAACTGCGCGAAGCGGAATTGAGCTTCCGCATCACCCGCCTTAGCAGCGTTTTCGAACCAGCTAAGGCCGTAGGGCGGCTCCGCAGCACGGCTATCACCCACCATCGCTCGGATAACGATCGACAAGCAAACGGCAAGGACCATGACCGGCGCGGTCGACCGGCAAAACTTCGATCTGGCGCCAAAGGATCGCATACCTTATTCCTTTGCGCAGAACAGCAGTTTAAGAAACGTTCTTACAGTTTAGCAGTAATTGGGGTTGGAGACCAACCCAATGGTGAATTCTCAGGCCGCACTCACCGCAGCGGTGCTAAGATGGAAACATAGTTGGCGACGGCCGCACCGCCCATGTTGAATGTTCCCGCCAGCTTCGCGTCACGGACCTGCATGCCTTCGGCGCGGCTCGTGAGCTGCAGGGCGGCCATGATATGCATCGAGACGCCGGTCGCCCCGATGGGATGGCCTTTGCTCTTCAAGCCGCCGGAAGGATTGACCGGCAGCTGCCCGTCCTTGGCCGTCCACCCCTCTAAGGCAGCTCTAGCTCCCTGGCCCGGCGACGCCAAGCCCATAGCCTCGTACTCAAGAAGTTCCGCTATGGTGAAGCAATCATGGGTCTCCACCAAGGAAAGGTCATCCAAAGTGATGCCCGCATGCTTCAAGGCCCGCGCCCAGGCTAGGCTGCACCCCTCGAACCGGGTGATGTCTCGGCGACTCATCGGCAAGAAATCGTTGACCTGCTCGGCGGCAAGAAAAACCACCGCTTTGGGCTGCACCATGGCAGTCTCCACATCGCAAAGCACGACCGCGGCCGCGCCATCGGACACGAGCGAACAGTCGGTCCGCTTCAGCGGCGGGGCAACAAAAGGGTTCTTGTCCGAAACCTGACGGCAAAACTCAACACCAAGGTCCTTGCGCAACTGGGCCCAAGGGTTGGCGACGCCATTGCTGTGGTTCTTTGCGGCAATCGCTGCCAGCGCCTCGCTTTGGTCGCCGTACTTTTGAAAATACTGTTGAGCGATGCGGGCGAAGACCCCGGCGAACCCACCTTCGATTGCCCCATCCTCCTTTTGGTACGACGCCTTTAACAACACCTCTCCGATGCCCGGCCCGGAAAGGCTTGTCATATGCTCTACGCCGACCACCAAGACGATGCGCGCCTGCTTGCTTTCGATGGATTTCAGACCTTGGTGGATTGCCGCCGAGCCGGTCGCACAGGCGTTCTCGACCCGAGTCGCCGGCTTAAACCGCAGTCTTTCCTCCGCCTGCATCACCAATGAGGCCGGAAAGCCCTGGGAGGAAAAACCCTCGTTGAAATGACCGACATAGATTTCGTCGATGTCCTCGGGTTCGAGAGCGGCGTCGGCAAGTGCACCCCGGGTCGCCTGAACAATCAGCGACTCGACGTCTTCTTGAGCATGCTTCCCGAAAGGCGTGTGATGCCACCCAATGATACAAGCAGTCATGACGTCAGCTCCTCTACCCGAATTACCGGTACACTTGGATCCTCACCAAAGAAAAAAAAAGTATGAACCGTTTTCGTCCAACAACCGGTTAGAAAGATAACAAAACACACTGTACTAATGAGACAATTCGCCCTTGCCCAGAAACCGCGCCAGATTCTCCTCAATGCCTTCGCGAGTTGTCCACAGAAAGCACGCGAAATTTGGCGTGGTGCGAACGTTCAATAACAAAATCTAGTAGCACTCCCGGTTTGACCTTGTCATATATTGAGGGGTGTCGAACTCAGGCGCCAAGTGGCAGGGGGCCGCTCCGGCGCTCAGGATTTTGAGGAACATGGTCATGCCTCGTAGGTTATTGTCTCGCAATATTGGCGCTTTTTTGCTTGGCGCTTTCTGCTTCGCTCTCTTTACCACCGCGGCCTACGCGCAAAGCGCTGAAACACTGCGTGAGCGCATCAACCGTGGCACGGTTTCCATCATTTCCGGCGGTGTCGATGGCACCTATGTCCGCATTGCCAGCGATCTATCATCAGTGTTGGACAATGGAAGTGACTTACGCGTCCTGCCTATCATAGGCAAGGGCTCGGTCCAAAATATCGCTGACGTGCTTTATTTGCGCGGTATCGATATCGGCATCGTGCAGTCAGACGTGCTGGCCTACATCAAAGCCGAAAACATCCATCCGGGAATCGAGCGTCGCATCCACTATGTGACGAAGCTCTACAATGAAGAAATTCATTTGCTGGCGCGCGGTGACATCCAAAGCATTGAAGACCTTACCGACAAAGAGGTCAATTTCGGTGTCCAGGGTAGTGGTACCTACATGACCTCGACGATCCTTTTTGATGCGTTAGACGTTCCGGTCAAGGCTGTATCTTTCGACCAGGCACTCGCCCTGCAAAAGGTCAAGGATGGGGAGATAGCCGCCATGGTCTATGTCGCCGGCAAGCCAGCCCGGTTGTTTAAGGACATGAAGAGTACGGACAATGTAAAGTTCCTCTCCCTGCCCTACTCCGACTCCTTGTTGGAAACCTACTTGCCGTCCCAACTAAGCAATGCTGACTATCCAAACGTCGTTCGATCCGGTGAAACCGTCGACACCCTTGCGGTCGGCGCGGTCATGGCCGTCTACAACTGGAAAAAGGACAGCGATCGTTACCAGAAGGTGGCTCGCTTCGTAGAGAACTTCTTCACCAATTTCGAGCGGTTCCAGCAAACGCCACGCCATCCAAAATGGCGAGAAGTGAGTCTTTCGGCAGAGGTTCCCGGCTGGACTCGCTTCACGCCGGCCGAGAAATGGCTCAACCGCGCGGTAGCGGCCAGTGACACGCAACTGCGCACGGCTTTCGAAGTTTTCCTGGCCGAAGAAACCGAAAGGTTGACTGGCCGTGGGCTGAGCAGCATCGAAAAGGACGATCTCTTCCGCCGCTTCGTCGATTGGCAAACCGGCCAAGCTAACTAATGCCGGACTGGGCAAAGCCCCTCGATGATTGTTCCTGGTCGGGGCATCTTTCCTCGACCAGGCCCATTCTGCTTCGAACATCTCGCCAACGACAATCGTAAGGGAGCAGCGTTGTTGACAGATTTGCAAGCGGTGATTCGAGAAGACCTGGCCGCAGCGCGCGCCATGCAAGGTGGTAGATTCCGCTCCTTTTTCTCCACCAGGAGAATCTTTGCATTTAACTTCTACCTAGTATCTAAAGAAAAAGCACCAATACATTGTTATCGAAATTATTTTCATCTTCAAAGCAGACCCCAATCGATCAGCGTGACAGTCGCACGAGGCCGGCATTCGGTCGAACAAAGACGCTGTCGCCGGCGAAATATTTCGCGCAGCACGCGGGAGGGAAAGCTCTGATGACTGCAGGTCAAGCGGTGGTGCGTGCCGACATTTTTGAACTGCCACCCGATCCTCGCTTTGTCTACACCAACACCCTGCGCCAATCGGTTTACTCGCGCCTCCTCGCCGGCATTCGCGAGCGAAAAGGGCTTATTGTGCTCATCGGCGAACAAGGATTGGGCAAGACCACTCTTCTTTCCAAGGTCATGGACGAATGCGATGAGCGAAATCGCATTGCCTATCGCCGGACGGAAGCGGATCTAACACTCGAGTTCTTGTTGCAGGCCATGTGCCGGGATCTCGGCATAGCAGAGCAGCGCAACAGCCACGAGGCGCAGGTGCGCGCCCTTATGGAATTTCTCACCCTTCGGCAAGAACTCGGTGGGACAACAATTCTGCTTCTCGATGACGCGCAAGAGCTCAGCGACGACGTTCTTGAAGGGGTCTACAAACTCACGCTCATCGAAAAGCAAGGTGAGAAACTGCTTCAGGTGATCTTGTCAGGTCGCCCGGAGCTAGAGACACGTCTCCAAGCGCCGCGCGCCCATCCCATCGGCCGGGCCGTATCGGATTTCTGCCACCTAAGCCGTTTGGAGCGACGTCAAGTCAGCCGTTACATCAAACACCGCGTCCGCAACGGCGGCTATGACGGCCCGGAACTCTTCAAGCCCGAGGCCGTCGAGCTCATCGCCGAGCTGAGCAACGGCGTCCCCCGAGCGATCAACCGCCTCTGCGGCGAATCCCTTGAGCTGGCAAGCCGCGACGAAGGCCTCCCGGTCGACAGGGATAGCGTTGAGCGCGCGCAAGCGCTGTTGGAAAGCGGTCATGACCCCAATCGGGTCGATGGATCGGCGGCCCAGGATCTCATGTTCGCGCGCAACGGCGCGGTCCCGGACTGGCTGCGCGAGAGCCAGACCATCGACATCAATGAAGAGGAAGATCAAAGCGATAGCTCGGCGGATGCGCTTCAGACAATCAACCTAGCAACACTCGAGGCGGCAATCACGGAAGCCGCCGCGATGGAACGCCAGGATAAAGACGCGCCCCCGCCGGAGGCCGACCCGGGCGCGTTGGCCGACTCGCTCGATAGCGAGGCCAAGGAGGAGCGCCAACGCCCGCGGGATCCGCTATCCCAAGGTACCCGGCCCTTGCGTACCTCTCCTTTCAGAGATTGGTCGATCCCGATCCCCGATGATGACATCGAACCTGACGGCGGAGAAGACCGGGAAACCCCGGGGCGACGTCGGCCAGCCGATATAGCGGTGACGCCTTCCCCTGATGGCCTCAGCATTCCAGCGTCCGCTGCCATGGAAATCGGCAATGCCCGTCGGTGGGCGAAACGAGCCCGTCTTGTCGCCGGCTTTGCGATAGGCATCGTCTTCGGGGCTGGTGTGGTCGCCTTCTTTCAGTGGGATCGGGTGACGCCCATAGACGAGTTTCCGGATTGGCTAAAGATGGCAGCGCGGGAAAGCGATCCGACTGATGCTACAGCGCCTGCCGAATCGGAACCGTCTCACGTCACCAAAGGGTCCGAACGGAGCTTGCCGGAGACATCAGACGAGCCTGATCTAGCTTCGGATGGGGCCGAAGAAAATCCGGCCGAGACAGCCGCCACCAACACGACGACAGTTGCCGTGGACCCCCTAGTCGATGGGGACGTCGAGGCTCCGACTGACGCCTCCGCCCAATTCATAGAAGACTTGGTTGACCCCAAGAGTTTAGCCCCGGTCACCGGCGCGAGCCAGGCTGACCGCTTGCTAGTGTCTGACGGGACGATCAAGGCCGCCAGTCTGGAAACCCCAATTCCGCCGGCACCAAAAGTCGAGTTGCCGGAGCCGCCGGCTGGGCTAGGTAAGCCACAGGTACGCGAGTTGCCGCCCACCCTGGCCGCGGAACTTGAGGCGGCAAGGCGCGGCGAGCCGCAGCGGTCAGAGGACTCGGTCGGTGGATCGAAGCCTGGTTCTGATTTCCTCACGGAATCGACAACTGCTAAATCATTGGCACTGGATAGCTCCTCAAAGACTGAGCCCTCAAACACTTCTATCGACCCGCCGGAAACTGACTCGACGGTCGCCGAGTTCGAGACGGCGCCTCCCGAGGCGCCGCAACAAAGCTCCCAGCCCGCGGAACCCGGGCCTGTAGATCTGGCGGCGCAGGCCTTGAAGGACACGGCGGAGGCAGTAAAGGCGGCCGTGGCAGCTTTGGCACCGGCAGCTAACAAGGGGCCGGTCGATCCAGAAGAGGCCGCTGGCCGTACGGCAGGGGAAACCGATCAGCAGACGAAAGTGGCGACCACCGCGGCAGCGCCGGACACCGGCACTCCACTCGGGACCGAAGCGGAAGAGCCAGCAGCGTCGAAAGCTGACCAAAAGACCGTCGTGAAATCACAGGACGATCCACAAGTCAGCAGAGCGGACTCCTCGGAAGATTTGGCCACGGTTCCGACGCTTGTCGACAGTTCGCGCCGGACGCCGGGGGCAGAAAGAACTCTGACGGAAAAACCGCCAGCGATGGGTATGATTGTCGACAATCCCTTTGCGGACAATCAAGCAGAGGGCGACCTACCGGCAACTGCTGAAGTGACGACGGCCAGGGAGCGGGCCAGTCGACGCGCCCTTTCTACTGCCCAAAAGAGCGCCGACGGCAAAACGGCCAGTCAAGAGGACTTGGCAGCGTCCGACCTGGCCTCTGGTCTTACCCGACGGCGTCCAATTTTGGCCTCGAAGAATGTTAGTCCGATCGACGAAAACTTAAGGCAATCGGTGGCCAATCAAGGTTCGAACAGCCCGCAAGAAGCGGTTAGCGCGCAAGAAGCGGCTGAGGAGCTGCGCAGGAGCTCAATGCCGCAAACGGCCGCCACCACCGCTTTCGATCGCGATAAGTCCTCTTCTGCTGACCTAGCCCAGACTGCTGACAGGGAAAAATTTGTCGCCAAGAGCGATGGGGTGTCACCACAAGACATCCAAGGTTCCGCGGGCCAAATGGACGCAAATGGCGACCTGGTGCCTGCCGACATCTTGACTGGGGACGAACGGATTGTCGATGATCGGTCAACCGTTCTCGAGCCAGCAGCCCCGGCAGGTGATGAAATCGCTGAGACAGTCCCTCTCGCGCCGGTCGCGGAAAACCTCGGGCCGAATTCGCCCCATAAGGCGCTAGCCGACGAGGAGTCTCTTCCCACATCTAACCTGGCCGTAGCGACCGGCGACGCCGCGAGCCTGCCCCCGCCCCTGCCGGTCCCACCCTCTCCGCCGGCGGCTCTAGCCTTGCTGCTGCCAAAAACCAGTGTCGATACGCAAGAGCCGGAAGCGGACGAGAAAGCCCAAGTGGTCCCATCAGACTGGCCTTATCCATCGATGGGTCAACCAAGGAAAGCGCCGGCAGCGGAGGATAGTGAAGCCGCGTCGGTGCTCGCCTCCGCCCAAGGTAAGGGCGATTCCCAAGATGGGTCGTTACTCCCAACCTCAAAGGGCCTAGAAACTCAGAGTCCTCGTGAAACAGGCGAAGGGACCACGGGATCCGGAGACACCTCCTCGGAAAGTTCCGAAATGACAGCCGCATCGCGGGCTGAAGAACCGACGCAGACAAGCTTCGAAGATCCCGACGCCTCTTTGGGGCCTCCTGCCTTGGCAACCGCCGCACCAACAGTGCAGCGCGAGCCGGGAGAACCGTCTGGTACCGAGGAAGAGGTCGTCCAAGCTGCGGCCTCGTCAGAACTTACATCGACGACCGAAGTTTCGCCCAAGCCTCAATCCGAGGGCTCAGGAGTGAGTTTGACCCAGCCGGCCTCGTCGGCCATTGAAACGACCGACCCAAAGGTTCTTCTGAAAGACACGGAAGGTAAGCTGACACCGGCCGAGGACATGCCTGTTCCGGCAACGCTGGGAGCAAATGATGATCGACAGGCATTGCCGCCAGAGGTGGAAGAGCTGCCGGCGCTGGCCCTCGAGAAAAGCGACCTAACCGCAAGGGAACCGGCCTTGGCCGCCGTAGACAGCCACCAATTTGGCAATGATGTCGATGCCGATCCCGCTATCCACCGGCTTCTGATGCGCGGGCAAAACCTGGTCCGCCAAGGCGATATGGCCTCTGCCCGCTTGTTCTTCCAGCTGGCGGCCAAGAAAGGCAGCGCGCGGGCAGCGACGGCGACGGCCATGACCTACGATCCGGTCTACCATCAGCGGCTCGGAATCGTGGGGGCACCGGCCGATGCGATCAAGGCCATCCAATGGTATGAGAAGGCGATAGAACGCGGCGACTCGCTCGCCTACACCCGTCTTGAAGAACTTGACTCTTGGCTGAAGATAGGACCGCCCGAAACAGAAAAGGAATAGACGAGAGAAAGCGGGTCCCCCTGTTGCATCGGGCTGAATTCTGGGTAAAGCCAATTGTGGCAACAAGGTAACTCGGATACTTCTTCTAGATTGTATTTCCACCTTTCTTTTCTCAACGGACACAAACACTATTTTAAAATCAAAGCGTTATTAAAGACTCACGATCTAATACTTTAATTGGGCAATTGGCTTTCCTAGCTTTCGAACATTGGCGACCACCGCTTTGCACTTGGTGGAATTCAATCACCTACTTATGATGGCGCCCATCTGCTGGTGCGGCCAAGAGGCTCGCCGAGAAGAAGCATCATCTAGGAGCATCAGAAACCATGGGCCGTTTCGGCAAAGGTCAAGCCTTGCGCAGGGTAGAAGACGATCGCTTCCTATCGGGGGCTGGCTGCTACACTGCGGATATTTCCCGACCGGCCGAGTGTCATATGGTCTTCGTCCGCAGCCCCCATGCCCATGCTGAAATCCTCTCCTTGGACATATCAGATGCCAGTGGTGCGCCGGGCGTGCTCGCTGTCTACACGGCGGAGGATCTGAGCGCCGCCGAGATTGGCGATATCCCTTGTATCGCCACAGTGACCGGCAAGGATGGCGCACCAACGATCCAGCCGCCGCATCCGGTGTTGGCCCGCGGCCGGGTGCGTCATGTGGGTGATCCGGTCGTCGCCGTGGTGGCCGAGAGCTTGGCCGAGGCGCGTGATGCGGCCGAACTGGTCAGCGTTTCCTATCGGGAGCTGCCGGCGGTGATCGACGCCTCCGAGGCCCTTTCCGCCCGAAGCCCGCAAATTTGGGAGGAGGCGCCAGGAAACCTCTGCGTCCACTGGGTCCAAGGCGAGGAGGCCAGCACAGCGGCCGCGTTCGATAAGGCCGAGCGTGTGGTGCGTCTGCGGCTTGCCAACAACCGGGTCGTGGTGAACGCCATGGAGCCGCGCGCCGCCGTCGGCGAGTACGACCGGGAAAGCGGCCGCTTTACCTTGACCACCCCCAGTCAAGGGGTGTCGCGCCTGCGCGATTGGATTGCCGAGCATATCTTCGCCCTGCCCAAGGGGCGCTTTCGGGTGGTCAGCCCCGATGTGGGCGGCGGCTTCGGCATGAAGATCTTCATCTACGCCGAACAGGTGATGACTCTCTTCGCGGCCCAACGGCTCGGCCGGCCGGTGCGCTGGGTGGGCGACCGCGGGGAAGGATTCCTTACCGATTCACAAGGCCGCGACCAGACGGCCGAGGCCGAGCTTGCCCTCGACACGGAGGGGCGTTTTCTTGCGCTACGGCTCAACACGGTCGCCAATTTAGGCGCCTATCTCTCGAATTTTGCGCCGATCATCCCGACCGTCGTCTCGACCAACATGCTAAGCGGGATTTATGCCATTCCGACGATCTTCGCCTCGGTGAAGTGCGCCTTTACCAACACCGTGCCCGTGGACGCCTATCGCGGCGCCGGGCGGCCGGAGGCAGCCTACATCGTCGAGCGATTGATCGATGCGGCAGGCCGGGAAACCGGTTTGGGGCCGGTGGAAATTCGCAGGCGAAACTTTATCAAGCCGGACGCCCTGCCGTACAAGACCGCGACCGGCGTCACCTACGATTCGGGACAGTTCGAGGCAATTATGGACGAGGCCCTGAGTCAGGCGGACTGGGCCGGAGCTGACGCGCGTAAGGCCGCCTCGCGTCAGGCTGGCTGGCTGCGCGGCATTGGCCTTGCCACCTATATCGAGGCCTGCGCCGGTATCGGTGCCGAAAACGCGCGCCTTGTGCTCGACGGCCAAGGCGGCCTCGATCTTTACGTCGGCACCTTGAGCAACGGCCAAGGGCACGCCACCGCCTATACCCAAATCCTGGTCGATCGGCTTGGGCTGGCGCCCGAGGCGATCCGTGTCCATCAAGGCGACAGCGACTGGCTGCCCATGGGCGGCGGTACCGGCGGCTCCCGCTCCTTGTTGATGGGGCATGGCGCCATCGAGGCCGCCTCGGTGAAACTCTTGGACCGCTGCAGGGAAATCGCCTCAAGCCTTTTAGAAGCCGCCCCTGGCGATCTGGAGTTCGCCGACAGCCGTTTCCGCATTGTCGGCACCGACCGTTCCTTGAGCTTGGGCGAAATCGGCGCTGCCGCGGCCGCTGGTACAGGCCTGCCGGATAGTCTTGCCGGCGCCATCGACGAGATCGGCGACTACGCGGCCCCCGGCATGACCTACCCTTATGGCTGCCACATCTGCGAAGTGGAGATTGAGGCGGCCACCGGCCGCTGCCGGGTGGTATCCTACCGGGTGGTCGATGACTTCGGCACTGTCGTCAATCCGCTTCTAGTGCGCGGTCAAGTCCTGGGCGGCATCGCCCAAGGCCTCGGACAGGCCCTCTTGGAACACACGGTCTACGACCGAAACGGGCAGTTGCTCACCGGCTCTTTCATGGATTATTGCCTGCCACGAGCCGACGATACGCCGCCCATTACGGTAACTTTAATTGAAGACTATCCCTGTAAGACGAATCCTCTGGGCGTCAAGGGGGCGGGCGAGGCCGGTGCCATCGGCGCGCCGCCGGCCCTGATGAACGCCATCGTCGACGCGCTTAGCCCGCTCGGCATCGACCGGGTCGACATGCCGGCGACGCCCGAGCGCTTATGGCGCCTGATTGAAGCCAGTGGTAAGGGAAGATCCGCAGCATGAACGCACAGGAAAAGGAAGACTTGTTGGCCGTCATTCGCACCATTGCGGAACGGGCAGGCAAGGAAATCCTGGCCTACTACGCCGAGGTGGACGACATCGAAATCCGCGAAAAGTCCGATGCCTCGCCGGTCACCGAAGCCGATGAAGCCGCCGAAGCCCTCATACTGAAAGCGCTTGCGGCGCTGACACCGCACATCCCCGTGGTCTCGGAGGAAGCAGCTGCGGCCGGCGAGATTCCCGACGTCTCTGGCGGCCGCTTTTGGCTGGTCGATCCCTTGGACGGCACCAAGGAGTTTATCAATCGGAATGGTGAGTTCACCGTCAACATCGGCCTGGTCGAAAACGGCCAGCCGGTGGCCGGGGTGGTGCACGCGCCAGCCATGGCCATGACCTGGTCAGGCTGTGGGCCAGGCACCGCCACCTTCTCCGAGACCGACCGGCCGACCATGGCGATCAAGACCCGCGATGTGCCCGAGGAAGGGGCCACCGTGGTCGCCAGTCGCCGCCATGGCAGCGGCGAGGCGCTCGACAGCTTCCTGGCCCAGCATAAGGTGGCCCAACAGACCTCGGCCGGCAGTTCGATCAAGTTCTGCCTGTTGGCCAGCGGCAAGGCGGATTTCTATCCGCGCTTCGGCCGCACCATGGAATGGGATACCGCCGCCGCCCACGCGGTTCTGGCCGCCGCCGGCGGCCGGGTGGAGACCGTGGACGGCGATCCCCTGACCTACGGCAAAAACGGTTTCGAGAACCCGCAGTTCATCGCCTACGGCAGCGCCGCCTAGCGGGGCGCGAAAACGCTGAAGCGCGGTCGCTGGCCGCCTTCCAGCAGGTGTCGGCTCTCTGCTGATTGGGGAGCACGCGTAGGCATGACGCGAAGAGACGGCGACCCAGCCAACAAGGCCGCTCAGCTCTGCGGAACTTGGGATTCGGAATCCGGCGGCACGGGTCGTTTTGGACGCTTCTGGAAGGCTTTCAAAGCGGAGTTAATCGTGGGAAAGTCAATGTCGCTCTGATTTTCGTCTCTCCGCTTCCCCCATTCGCCGGAGAAGAACCGTGCACGGCTTCGCTTGGCGCGCGCCCGTGCCAACACGATTCCTTGCGCTGCCAACTCCTCGTGAAGCTCGTCGATCTTCTGAACAGCGGTTAGATCCAATATGTTGATCGGGCTCGCGTCGATAACGACCCATTCCACGGGCTCTTTGGCCTCAGCGATGGCCTTCAGAAGACGCTGCTTGAAATAGTCAACGTTGTAAAATAGTAGGTCGGCTTCGAACCGGTAAATGAGGAGTCCTGGGTAGGTTTCAGCATCCGGATAATCCTGAATACTGTGAAAGCCCCTGACGCCACCTCCTTTTGTTCGACCCAGGATCGTGTCATGCGGCCGGGAGCCGACATAGAGCAGCCAGAGGAACGTCAAAATGACACTCAAAAAGACGCCCTGAAGCGCCCCCAAAATGAGGATGCCAAAGGTTGTCACGCCCGACAGCAAAAGCTCTCGCCGGCTGATGGTGAAGAGATCACGCAGTGCCGCAAAATCGAACAAACCAATCGCCGAGATGATAATGACCACGGCTAGTGCCGCTACAGGCACCTGGCCCAAGGGTCCGGTCAGAAAGAACAGCACCACCAGCATCGCACCTGCAGCGATAATTCCCACCAGTTGGCTCTTGCCACCCATTGCATCGTTGACGGCGGTCCGCGAGTCGGCGCCGGTTACCGGAAAGCCCTGAGCAATACCTGTGACAATATTGGCGGCGCCGAAGGCGATCATTTCCTGGTTCGGTCTAATCTCGTACTTGTTGCGGCGTGCAAAACTCTTGGCGGTCAACACACCGCTGGTGAAACTGATCAACATGACAGCAGCCGCATCGCCAAACAGCTCGCCGTAGGTCTTTAAACTGAAAACCGCAAAGTGGAACGTCGGCAGGCCCGCCGGTACCTCGCCGAGAACGGCTACGCCCTGATCCTCAAGACCAAGGAATATGACCAGGACGATCCCTGTAATCACGACGACCAAAGCGGCCGGAACCTTTGGGGCAAAGTGCCGAAGCAGCAACAGGAGCCCAAGCAATCCGGCGCTGAGAACCAATGTCGGCAGGTAGGCCTCGTCGAATTGGTCTATTTTGTTGAAGAGTTCTAGCAGTTTAGGAAAGAACCCCTCGGCTTCGCTCGTATACCCAAAGAGCTTGTGGGCTTGTCCGACAATGATGAGCAAGGCAATTCCATTGAGAAATCCCACGAGAATGGGCTGGGACAAGAAGTTCGCAACGAAGCCCAGTCGCGCGATACCGGCAATGACATAGAGAACGCCGGTCATCAATGTCAGGACCACCATCAATGCCAGGTATCTCTCCGGATCGCCACCTGACAGGTGCCCAATGCTGGCCGCGACCATGATGCAGGTCGCGGCATCCGGACCCACCATCAGTTGACGCGATGACCCAAACAGTGCATAGGCCAAAAGCGGGAAGATCGCCGAATACATGCCGACCACAATCGGAACCCCGGCAAGCTCGGCATAAGCGATGCCGATCGGAAGTGCTATGGCAGCAACCGACAGCCCGGCGCCCAAGTCATGCGGCAACCACGAACGATCATAGCGAGATAAAACTTCTAGGCCCGGCGCTATCCGGCGGAGCTGTTCTCGGAAAGTCCCGGGCTGGTTGTCGTGTTGGCTCATGACCGGCCTCCAGACGACCGATTAGGCAGAAGAGAACTTTTCATTACTCGCCAGTCCGCTTAGACCAAGAAAATCTCGCCTGATCTCACAAGTACCGCCTCAAAAGCCTTGAAAATCCAGCGAGGTAGAATTCAAACGATCCGCCGTTACAAGAATTCGCCTGCAGGGACCGGCGCGGCATCAGGTTTCTTTGAACGCCGTCACATAGACCCACTGGGTCACATGGACCTACTGGGTCAGATAGACGAACCGGCAGATAGCGAATTCCCATTTTGGTCAATTTTACTCGGGCGCCCGTCGAATTCCTGGGAAGCGTAGCATCGTCCAATCACCCTGGAAACCGCAACCCTTCTGCGGCTTTTGAGAACCGAAATTTTGGGATCGGCTCTCGCAGAATCTGACGAATGGGCGGCTGTGGTCGCCAGCCGCCGCCATAGTAGCGGCGAGGCACTCGACAACTTCCTGGCCCAGCATAAGGTGGCTCAGCAGACCTCGGCCGGCAGCTCGATCAAGTTCTGCCTGCTGGCCAGCGGCAAGGCGGATTTCTACCCGCGCTTTGGCCGCACAATGGAATGGGATACGGCCGCCGCTCACATTCTCTTACTATCTGCTAAGCGCCAAGGACGGCGCCGGGCAGCCCAAGGTCGAGGCCTTTCGTCTCAAGGTCGAGGCCTTTCGTCATTGGCTGTTGGAGGAAACGCAGGCCTTGCGTCCGGGAGCCTGAAAGAAGCCTCGAGGTCAGGCGGCGCTGAGCTCCGCCGATTGCGGTTCGTCGCCGGCTACCTTGAGGATTTCCGCCGCCAGGGCGGTTATTTCTTCGGTCGCTCGGCCGCTCGGCTGGCTTTCACTCACAGACATCCCGGCGGCCAAGGCAGCCGCAAAGCCGACCCGGTTGCCGATGGTGGTCTCGGCAATCATGGCGCCAAGGTTGGCGAGCTCAAAGGCCATCGCCTCGGTCAGCTTGGCCCGCGCCGGCACCCGGTTCAGCACCAGCAAGGCCGGCACCTTCTCCTGCTTGGCGATGGTCAGGGTCTCGCGGCAGGCCCAAACATCCATCGGGCTTGGCTGCACCGGGATGACCACCAAATCCGCCGTCCGTACGGCGATTTTCGCCTCGGTCTCGGCATGCGGGGGACTGTCGATCACAACGATGTCGGCCAAGTCCGCCAGGCGTTCCACTTCGCCGCGGACACGCCAGCCGCGAACCTGGCTGACTGATATGCTGGCCGGTGCATCGCCGAAGCGTTGCGAGCGCGCCTGGTGCCAAGCCGTGAGCGATTGCTGGGGATCGATATCGATCGCCGATACCGACTTTCCAGCCAAGCTCCAGGCGATCGCCAAATGGGCGGCTAAGGTGGTTTTGCCGGCGCCGCCCTTTTGCTGCGCCACCGTTACGATTATTGCCATGGCATTCGAAGCCTTTCCTGGTACGAATCGCAATCTATTGTGCTCGGTGTCAAGTCTCGCCGCAAGATCTTGATTACCTTTTCTGTGGATTTCTTTTGTTCTGGACTTGACCAATTCGTCGAAGCGGCGCAGACTATTGCCTACGTGATCGGTTTCACCGGTGACGATTAGCCGCCGCAATGCCTGTGCGGTGACTCTCGGCGGACCTGGGATTTCCTGGCGTCACGCCTCGAAGAGAGAGCAAAAAAAAGAGGGAGCCGCCACGCTCGTGACGGCTCCCTGTCGTTGAATATCATTTTCCGGTTTGTTTAGCGCTTGCTTGGCTAATTTACCGCCGAGTATAAGAATTTGCCCGATGCTCTAGTAAATGGATGGCGTGTCTTTAGACTTTCGACCCATGGTGCAGGAAACTTCGCAAACGCTGGCTAAACCCGTGCCACAGATCACCGCCGCAAACCAAGCGGCGCT
Source organism: Rhodospirillales bacterium (assembly GCA_965222795.1). GTDB lineage: Bacteria > Pseudomonadota > Alphaproteobacteria > Kiloniellales > CBDCUY01 > CBDCUY01. Next base: position 378,303 of record OZ244972.1, read on the forward strand.
GGCGAACGCTGCGCAAAGACTGCGCCAGGGCCAACTGGTGGCCTTCCCGACCGAGACAGTCTATGGCCTGGGCGCCGATGCCACCAATGAGCAGGCGGTGGTGTCCATTTTCGCCGCCAAACAACGGCCGCGCTTCAATCCCCTCATTGTGCATTTTACCGATCGCGCCCAGATGCAAAACGAGGTGGTACTAAGCGATCTTGCCCTTAAGTTGGCAGAGCGGTTTTGGCCGGGGCCCCTGACCATGGTGTTGCCGCGCCGAGGCGGCAGCCACATCGCCCTGGCCTGCAGCGCCGGGCTCGATACCATGGCGGTGCGAGTTCCGTCCCACCCGGTGGCAGCAGCCCTCTTGTCACTCGTTGACCGACCCTTGGCGGCTCCCAGCGCCAATGCATCCGGCGCCGTTAGCCCTACCACCGCCGGCCACGTAGCCCGATCCCTTGGTCAGGCGGTCTCACATATCATTGATGGCGGCGCCTGTCCCGTCGGCTTAGAATCGACGGTCATTGATCTTTCAGGGAGTACGCCTCGCCTCCTGCGCCCCGGTGCCGTCACCCGGGAAGCGTTGGTCGATACCTTGGGCCCGCTGACGGATGGTTCGCACGAAGACGACCGCCCACTCGCGCCAGGACAGCTCGCAAGCCATTATGCGCCGCGCCTGCCGTTGCGCTGCAACGCGACTAGCGTGGACAGCGATGAATCACTGCTCGCCTTCGGCCCCTATCCTCTGCAAGGGGCAGCGATGACCATAAACCTGAGCCCACGCGGTGATTTGACGGAGGCGGCAGCCGGCTTTTTTGCGGCGCTGCATAAACTTGATCGATCCGACTTACGGGGGATTGCGGCAATGCCGATACCGCAAGACCAGCTGGGAGCAGCGATCAACGACCGTTTGTACCGCGCTGCCGCGGCAAGCTACAAGGCATAAGAATTGGCTGTTTCAAAGCCAGGTTAAGACGTTGTTTTTGAGGGAAGGTCTTCATGCAAACTCACTCCGGAGCAGCCGCTGCATCCGGCGACTTCCTAAGCCGTGTACACACGATCGTCGGTGACACGGGACTCCTTCAGAAACCTGAGACGATCGCCCCCTACTTGGAGGAACCGAGAGGCCTTTTCCATGGCAAAGCCGTCTGCGTGGTTCGGCCCAAGACCGCAGAGGAAGTCGCCCAGGTTGTCAGTCTCTGCGCCGAGCTGCGCATTCCCATGGTTCCCCAAGGCGGCCACACGGGGCTGGCCGGTGGGGCCATGCCGTCCGAGCGCGGCGACGAGGTTGTAATTTCTCTCTCGCGCCTTAATCGCGTGCGGCATATCGATCCGCTCAATTTCAGCCTAACCGTCGAAGCCGGCTGCATCCTTGTCGACCTGCAGCAGGCGGCCGAGGAGGCGGATCGCCTGCTGCCCTTAAGCCTGGGCGCCGAAAGCAGCTGCCAAATCGGCGGCAATATCTCCACCAATGCGGGCGGCGTTCACGTGGTCCGCTATGGCAACACCCGTGACCTTGTCCTGGGCCTGGAAGTTGTGCTGCCGGATGGCCGCTTGCTCGAGAACCTCAGCAGCCTTCGCAAAGACAACACCGGCTATGACCTCAAGCATTTTTTTATCGGCGCTGAGGGAACCTTGGGCATTATCACCGCCGCGACCCTGAAACTCTTTCCGCGCCCGAAAGAGATCGTTTCCGCTTTGGTCGGGGTTCCCAATGTCGTCGCAGCGGTGGCACTTTTTGGCCGACTACAGGAAGTGGTCGGCGACACATTGAGTGCCTTTGAAATCATGCCAAGGGTGGCGATTGAAATGGCGCTCGAACATCTGGCTGCCCTGGTCGATCCGCTTGGCAGCCCGCATCCTTGGTACCTTTTGATAGAGCTTTCTTCCAGCAGCGGGGCCTGCTCCCAGAGTGATCTGCTGGAAGGAGTCCTCGAGCGGGCACTGGAAGAGGGACAAATCAACGATGCGACCATTGCCGCCAGCCAAACTCAGGCGAAGCTTTTCTGGCGTCTGCGCGAAGGCGTTGTTCAAGCACAGCGTTTTGAGGGCGGGTCGATCAAGCACGACGTCTCGGTGCCGATCTCCTCAATCCCCCGCTTCATCAAGCAGGCCAGCAGTGCCGTAGAGGATCTGATCCCTGGCGCCCGCCCGCTTGCCTTTGGCCACATCGGTGACGGTAACATCCACTTCAACGTCTCCCAGCCGCCGGGCCAAGACCGCCAGGCCTTCATGGAGCGCTGGGCCATGGTGAACCATTTGGTGCACGATATCGTCGACAAACTCAATGGGTCGATCAGCGCCGAGCATGGTCTGGGCAAGCTCAAATTGCGAGAGCATGAACGCCTTACCAGTCCCCTAGAAATCGAAATCATGCGCCGGGTAAAGGCTGCGTTTGATCCCCACAATCTGATGAATCCTGGCAAAGTTTTGAGCCTTTAAGGGATGCCATTGAGGCTGGTTTCGCAGTGGCCTAAATTCCTCTAAGATCACCGCAGAGACTATTCCGGGCCTCTCATGTGAGCGACGATCGGCTGCGAAAGGTGAACTCCCAATGACAGGGTATCAGGCGCCCTTAGACGACATGCGCTTTCTCTTGGAATCGGTGACTCCCCTATCCGAGATCACCGCGCTGCCGGGCTGCGAAGAGGCGACGGCAGACTTGGCAGAGACCATACTAGAGGAAGCCGGAAAGCTCGCCAGCGACGTGCTGGCGCCGCTCAATCACACCGGCGACCAGGAAGGCGTTAGCCTAGAAAACGGTATGGTGCGAACGGCGGCCGGATTTCGCGACGCCTATCGTCTTTATGTGGAAAGCGGTTGGAACGCCCTACCCTTCGACCCTGACTATGGCGGCCAAGGCCTGCCGGAAATCCTCGCCGTCGCGGTGCAGGAGGTGTGGCAAGCAGCCAACATGAGCTTTGCCCTTTGTCCACTACTCAACCAAGGCGCTGTCGAGCTGCTGCAAGCCCATGGCAGCGGAGCGCAAAAGGACACCTACCTTGCCAAGATGATCGCCGGCGAATGGACCGGCACCATGAACTTGACCGAGCCGCAGGCCGGATCTGACGTGGGCGCCTTGAAGACCCGGGCACGGCTCCAAGGAAACCATTACCTCATCACCGGCCAGAAGATCTTCATCACCTGGGGGGAACACGACTGCGCCGAGAACATCATTCACATGGTCCTGGCCCGCACCCCTGAGGCACCGACCGGGACTAAGGGCATCAGCCTATTCCTGGTACCCAAGTTCCTCGTCAACTCCGACGGTAGCCTGGGCCCGCACAACGATTTGCGCTGCGTCTCGCTGGAGCACAAACTCGGCATCCACGCCTCGCCCACCTGCGTCATGGCCTATGGCGACAACGAGGGCGCAATCGGCTACTTGGTGGGCGAGGAATGCCGGGGCATGGAACAGATGTTCACCATGATGAACTCGGCCCGGCTGTTCGTTGGGGTGCAGGGGGTGGCAATCGCCGAGCGCGCCTATCAGCAGGCGCTTGCCTTTAGTCGGGAACGGGTGCAAGGAAGGGCCTTGGGGAGCAAGGACGGCCAGCCCGTTGCGATCATCGAACATCCCGATGTTCGCCGGATGTTGACTTCGATGAAAGCACAGATCGAGGCCATGCGGGCGCTGACCTTTTACTGCGCGGCGGCCCTTGATCACGCCAAGCATCATCCGGAGGCGGAGGCGCGCCGAGAGTCCCAGGCTCTGGCCGACTTGCTAACGCCGGTCACCAAGGCCTGGTGTACGGATCTCGGCTGCGAGATCGCATCCTTGGGTGTGCAAGTACACGGCGGCATGGGATTTATCGAGGAAACCGGCGCCGCTCAGCACTATCGTGATGCCCGCATCACCCCCATCTACGAAGGGACGAACGGCATCCAGGCACTGGATTTGCTGATGCGCAAGGTGGTACGGGATCACGGTGCAAGCGCCCGCGCCCACATTGCCAAGATGAAAGCCACTGCCGAAGAACTGCGTACTGCTGAGAAACCCGCTCTTCGCGAAATTGGCCAGTCACTGAGTGACGCGGTCAACACTCTAGGGGCGGCGACTGACTGGATTCTTGATCGAGCAACCGAGGCCGTAAAGGACGCCGCTGCTGGGGCCAGTTCCTATTTGCGGCTGTTTGGCACGGTAACCGGCGGGTGGTTGACCGCTCGGGCCGCGGCAGCAGCTCTGTCAGCGATGACCAACGGGGCAGGCAACCAGCGGTTCTACCGTGATCGGCTGACCACGGCCCGCCACTATGCCCTGACGATTCTGCCGAGCTGTAGCGGCTATGCGGCGGCTTTGCGCCACAGCGGCGCTACCTGTCTCAACTTTGCCCAGGACGAACGATAGCATGAAGGACTTTCCATGACCGACGGGCGTTTCATCCTGGCGATCGACCAAGGAACCACCAGCACCAGGGCCATGGTCTTCGATGCTGAAGGACGCCCGATCGGCCAGGCCCAAGAGGAACTGACCCAATACTTTCCTGATTCTGGTTGGGTTGAGCACGATGCCGAGGCGATCTGGGACGACACGCTGAGCGTCTGTCGGGCAGCCCTGGCAAATGCCAAGATCGACGCCACCGACCTGCGTGCCATCGGCATTACCAATCAGCGTGAAACCACGGTGATTTGGGATCGAAAGAGCGGTGATCCCATTCACCGGGCGATCGTTTGGCAGGACCGGCGCACCGCCTCGATCTGCGAAGGCTGGCGTACCGCTGGCTACGAGGCCACGGTGCAGGAGCGCAGCGGCCTGCTGCTCGACCCCTATTTTTCTGCCAGCAAGATTGCCTGGCTGCTCGACAACGTGGCCGGCGCTCGCACCGCAGCCGAACGCGGTGAATTGGCCTTCGGCACCATCGATTGTTTTCTGCTGTGGCGCTTGACCGGCGGTCGGGTGCACGCCACCGATGCGACCAATGCCGCCCGCACCATGATCTTCGACATTCATCGCCAAAGCTGGGACGAGGAGTTGCTGCGCCTCTTCGACATTCCGGCGAGCCTGTTGCCGGAAGTGATGGACAACGACGCCACATTCGGCACCAGCGAAGCTGACTTGTTGGGCGCGGCGGTGCCAGTCGCTGGCATGGCAGGAGACCAGCAAGCGGCCACGGTCGGTCAGGCCTGCTTCGAAGGCGGTATGATGAAGTCGACCTACGGCACCGGTTGCTTTGCCCTGATGAACACGGGCCCCCAGGCCGTCCCTTCGTCAAATCGCCTGCTGACCACCGTCGCCTACCGCTTGGGCGGCGAGACGACCTACGCCCTGGAAGGCTCGATCTTCATCGCCGGCGCGGCCGTCCAATGGCTGCGGGATGGCCTTAAGATCATCACCGCCGCCAGCGACACCGAAGGCCTCGCCCAGCAGGCGGACCAGGCCCAGCGGGTCTATATGGTGCCCGCCTTCACCGGATTGGGCGCCCCCTATTGGGACGCGCATGCGCGTGGTGCCCTCTTTGGCTTGACGCGGGCGAGCGGACCAGCCGAATTCGCCCGGGCTGCCCTGGAGGCGGTCTGCTATCAAACCCGGGACCTGCTGCAAGCCATGCAGGCAGACGGCGCGGCACCGCCAAAGGAACTGCGGGTCGATGGCGGTATGGTCGCCAACAACTGGGTCCTGCAGTTCCTCGCCGATGTTCTGGGTGTCGCCGTCGAGCGACCAGCCGTCGCCGAGACAACGGCGCTGGGGGCTGCCTGCTTGGCCGGCATCAGCACTGGGCTATACGCCGGCCAAAAGGCGGTCAGTGACCAATGGCAATCGACGGGGCGCTTCGAGCCAAGCATGGCAGCAAGCGAGCGTGATCACCTCTATGCGGGCTGGCTCGACGCGGTGTCCCGGGTGCGCAGCGGGCGATAAAATCCGACGTTCTTTATGACCAGTACAGTCCCTTGAGCAACAGGGGATTGATCGTGGTCGTTTGCGGACGCGGGCCGTCCGCGAGCGGCTTGACGGCGGCCGCTTTGCCGACTTTATGGGCAAGGCCGGTCAGCTTGGACAACACAGGACAATGCAACATGATTGTGGCTCCTATCGCGAGCGCCGCGGCGCTGCCGTTCGAGGATGGCGCCGCGAAATTCTATGACTGTCCGGATATGGCGCGCCAAAAGCCTGCCCACCAACGTTCTTCGCGGAGGGCAGCCATGCAGTCTTGACGTGGCTTCGATTTCAACAAGTTCAGCGACGATTTAGGCATAAATCAGAGGTAGTTCCGTCGTTTCCTTAATTTCCTCCATGACAAAACTGGCTGATACGTCAGCGAGTGGCACCTGACGGATCAAGCGCTGATAAAGGGCGTCGTAGGCCTCGACGTTGGGCACACGTGCCCGGATCAGATAGTCGAGTTGGCCGGAAGTGCGATAAACACCCTGAATCTCCGGCATGGCGCGGGTCGCTTCGGCGAAGCGTGCTAGCCACTGGGGTTCATGCTGGTCGGTACGAATGGCAATAAAGACGGTCAAGCCGAGATTGACCTTAACCGGGTCAACCACGCCGACACGGCCTTTCAGCACACCTTCGTCCTCTAATCGGCGCAGGCGCCGCCAGCAGGCGTTGCGAGACAGCCCCACACGCTCCCCTAGCGCCTCTATGCTTTCCGAAGCATCGCACTGCAGAGCCGCTAAGAGCCTGCGATCAGTATCATCTAAAGTGCTCAAACTACGCCCCTTTAGTGGGATAATTTCTCGATATTAGACCAATTCTTTGAGCATTTTGGGAACAATTTTCACCAGTTCTCGGCGATAATGTTTTTAGGATTCCTAAGACTTGCGGAAGAAATGTAATGTTGACGCGACTCTTTCTCGACCATCCCCGATCGGTCAACGAGACCTATTGGCAGCATATGGCCTTTGCCCTGCGGTTTTCAGCGGGCCTGCTTGGGGCCTCCCTGGCAGCTCTGCTGCACGCCTTCATACCCTGCTGCTTCGAGAAGACCGCAAGCCGCCATGTCGCCAAAATGTATCAGCGAACCCGCTACCGGGGTGCCGTCGATCACTCGACCGAGGCTCCTCCCGGCCAAGCTCTTGCGATGGGCTCACCGAAGGCCCGCTAGGCCTCGGCCTCAGCCCTCCAGCAGCTGGTCGCGGAAGGTCTTTAGGGCGGCCGGGAACCAGGCCGGCTCGGCCGGCCACCACCACAGGCGGTCGAGGGCGTCGGCTGGATAGGCCTCAGCAAATCCCACTTGTTCTTTCTCACCCAACAGGCCCATGGCCTCTCTTGCCGCCGCGTGATAGCCGGTCAAGCGATAGAGAAGCCGGCTGGTTTCCGGCCGATAAAGCCCGTCGAGGAAGGTATAGATGGCATCGAAGTTGCGGGCGCCCACGGGTATGGCAATCCCGTCCATCCAAGCCAGGGCTCCTTCGGCAGGCGCTAGATAGCGAACAGGGGCCCCGGCATTCTGCAACCGTAGCATGGGGCCATCCCAGGCCTGTCCTAGGGTGATGCCGCCTTGCAGCATGGCCTCCTGCTGAGCGCGCGCGTCCTCCCAGAAGAGCTTGACCCATGCCTTGCGCTGCAAGGCGAACTTGACCAGCTCAACGAAGATCTCGCTCATTCTCTGCTTATCTTCGTAGGCATCTTGGAGCCGGTTCGAGGGAACGATTTCTTTGGCATCCAGATAAAGGCCAATGCCGGTCAGCAGTGACTCCGCTCGGCCCATGATGAGGCCCTTGACTTCTGGGCGCCAAAGATCGCCATAGCTGGGCAGCGATTCCCCTTCCGCCAGAGTCCAGGCATCACTGCGCCAGGCTAACCCCTCCGCACCCCAGAGATAGGGCAGCAGATAACTCCCATCCTGCCAGGACCAGTAATTTTTGGCGGCCTGCAGTGGCGCAGCAGCTATGCGATCGACCGGCACCTTGCTCATATCCCAAGGCTGGAGGAGCTCGAGTGCTTGCCAAAGCTTGCCATACCGCAAGCTAGGCATGACGAGGTCGACACCGCGGCCACGCGTCGCCTTCATTTTGTTGATCAGCTCTTCGTTCGACTGATAGGTGGAAATCCGCAGCACCAAGCCGGTCTGCGCCTCAAAACTGTCCTTCAAGGCTTCGGGCAAGTGGCTCGCCCAGGTCATCACGCGCAGCTCGCCGGCGGCCGCCCGGGCCGCCGCGCCGATGACCGCCGGTGCCGCAGTCATAACGCCACCCAACACCGCCTGCTTGAGCAACAGGCGCCGACTGAAGGCGCGAGCCGCCACCAGGGTACTCTCGCATTCCGTTGTTTTCGACGTCGGCTTAGGCATCCCCACTCCGCACTCCACGCTGCCAAGGCTCTTTCTACTTAACGAGCTGACGTCGCTATGCCAATGCCGGATTAAGGTGTTTTGGTCGCGCAACGACGACAGGCAAGCGGTGGCCGCGACCACCGGGCCAGGTTGACGAGAATTGCTCCAGAAAAACTAAAAGAGCCTGAACAATAAATACAATAGTCATCCCCAGTAAATCCATTGTCTCTACAAGTATAATATACTTAATATTCATTACATTGAATAAATTTCAAATTATTTTGTAATGTCGGAATGCGAGAAAATCGGATTTTAGATAAATCCCACCATACTTTTTCTAGTCGATTTGCAACATGCAACCAATTTTTAAGAGGATCACCTCTAGTCTTAGTCCCGATTTTATTTAGGGACAATGCGGGGCATGGTGATAAATGGCGCCGGCAAGATCGTCGCGAAGGACGGTGACGTTCCGTCAACGACGGCCTCCACTATAGTCGCGAGCCAGCACGCGATCTTGCCAAACGATCCTCTCTTCGGTCAGCAGTGGTTCCTGTCGAACCCAAGCTTTCCAGGAATCGATCTGAATGTCCTGCCGGTCTGGGACGAATACCAAGGCAACGGTATCGTCGTCGGCGTGGTCGACGACGGGGTCGACGCCAGCCATCAAGACCTTTCCGCCAACTACAATCACAGCCTGGATTTTGATGCTCGCGACAACGATTTCGAGGCCTTTCCGGCAGACGCCAATGGTGTCAGCGGCATCGATAGCCACGGCACCACTGTCGCCGGTGTTATCGCCGCTGCCGCGAACAATGGCTATGGCGGCCTCGGCGTCGCTCCGGGCGCCCAAATCACCGGCTTTCGCACCGGTTTCGGCGCTGATGGTACCCTGGCTCAGTTCGAAGCCGCCTTCAGTCATTTTTGGGAAGTCGACATCGTCAACAACTCCTGGGGATTTGGCGGTTACTTCGCCGACGACCTGGATCATCCCGTCTTTGCCGGCCTTGCCGATGGCCTATCCACGGCGGTCGAGCTAGGGCGCGGCGGGCTTGGCACGGTTGTTGTGTTTTCCGCCGGCAACGGTCGCGCCGAGGGTCAGGACGTCAACTATCACAGCTTGCAGAACGTACCGGAAACCATCGCGGTTGCCGCCCTCGATGCCAGCGGCGCGGTTCCCTCTTTTTCCACACCTGGTGCGGCGATCCTGGTATCGGCCCCCGGGGTCGGCCTGGTCACCACCGACCGGCCGGGAGACGATGGCTTCGTCGCCGGCGACTTCGTGTCAATTTCCGGGACCTCGTTTTCGGCACCGGCGACCTCGGGGGTGATTTCGCTCATGCTGGAGGCCAATCCAAGCCTCGGCTACCGCGATGTCCAAGAGATACTGGCCTATTCGGCCCGTAATCCCAATCCGAGCCACGGCGGCTGGCAGTCCAACGGCGCCGGCGACTGGAACGGCGGCGGCCTGACCGTTAGCCATGACTACGGCTTCGGCCTGGTCGACGCCCATGCAGCGGTACGCCTGGCCGAGACTTGGCAAACTCAGCATACCGCCCACAATCTGCAGAGCCTCAACCTCAGCGCCAACCCCAGCGCCGTTATCGCCGATTTTCAGACCATCAACAGCAGCATCACTTACAGCGGCCTCGGGTTCGCGATCGACCACGTGCAGGTGAGCGTTGACATCGACCACAGCTGGATCGGTGATCTGGTGATCACCCTGACGTCGCCTTCGGGCACCAACTCGGTGTTGATGAATCGGCCGGCCGAGGGCTATCTGAGTCAGAGTGGCCTGGACTTCACCTTCAGCTCCGTGCAGTTCTGGGGTGAGGACGTGGTCGGAACCTGGACGCTCAGTGTATTCGACGGCGCCAATCTCGACACCGGCATGCTGAACAGCTGGACGCTCAGCTTCCTCGGCGATGGCAGCAGCGACGACGACCGCTTCATCTTTACCGATGACTACGCCCTGGTGGCCAGCGACCCAGCGCGATCGACCCTGCAGGACACGGCCGGCAACGACACCATCAATGCCGCCGCCCTCAGCGGTGACGCGGTGATCGACCTCACTCCCGGCGCCGCCTCGCTGATCGCCGGTGAAGGGCTTTGGCTTGCCGCCGACAGCGCCATCGAAAACGCCACCAGCGGCGACGGCAACGACCTGGTGATTGGCAACGACCTGGACAATCGTCTCGACGGCGGCCGCGGCCATGACCACATCGTCGGCCGGGCCGGCAATGACAGCTTAGAGGGCGGCCTTGGCAGCGACATCCTCTACGGCAATCAGCAAAACGACAGTCTTTTTGGCCATGCCGGCGCCGACGCTCTTAACGGTTCACGGGACGAAGACTTCCTGCACGGCAACAAAGGCAATGACAGCCTGCGCGGCGGCACCGGCAACGACGAGCTACGCGGTGGCGCCGACGACGACGATCTTGCCGGCGGCCTTGGCGACGACTTTCTGGTCGGCGGCCAAGGCGATGACACCTTGACCGGCGGCCTCGGCAACGACACGCTGCAAGGCCGCCTGGGCAGCGACAGCTTCGTCTTCCTCCAGAGCGGTGCCGTGATGGTCAATCCGCTGCAGGTCGATCAGCTGATCACCCAGACCACCGGCCACGACGTGATCCTCGACTTCACCTTGGGGGTGGACAGTTTGGTAATCGCCCGTAGCGTCAACGGGCTTGCCTTGGGAAGCGAGGCCGAGATACTGGCCCGCTTGGTCAATGACGGCACCGGCGGCAGCCTGCTGGACCTCGGTGCCGGCGGCAGCATTCGCTTTTTCGGCATCACCGCCGAAGCCTTCACCGGAGACGCCTTCGTTCTGGTCTAGCGTGGCCAGGTGCTGGCGTGGCCAGGTGCTAGCGCGGCCAGGTGCTGGCGCGGCCAGGTGCTGGCGGCTTGGCGTAGGCTCTGGCAACCTTGATCCTCAACGCCGCCAAGACCACGCCGCGGGCCGCCAGAGCGCTTGACAGAGCCCGACCAGCGCCCTATACGCCTTGCCAGCAGCACCGCAGCGGCCGTCGGCCCGAGAGCGCGTGTTGGCCATGGCAACGCGGTCGCCGCGACCGCGAAAGTCCGCGTGGCGGGGTAGCTCAGCTGGTTAGAGCAGCGGAATCATAATCCGCGTGTCGGGGGTTCAAATCCCTCCCCCGCTACCAAATATATCTTGAGATTTTGCAAAGGCTTGCGGCCTGGCCTCAGGCCTTTTCTCTTTGCGAATTCGCGGTTCCTATGGCCAAATCTATGGCCTTGTGGGGCTGGGCGACCTCGAGGAAAGCATAGGCGCGTTCGGTTTGGGTGACCGAGCGGTGGCCGAGCCACTTGGCCACCTGGTGCAGGCTGAGGCCGTGGTCCTGCAGCAGGCGGCAGCCGCAGCAATCCACAGCCGCAGCAATTCATAGCGCCTTCGCCCACGTCCTTGCCTAGGGGATGACCGCCGGGCCCGAGCGGCCCATACCCAGCTTGGCGATCTTCGCCCCGCTTCCGTAAGCTCGCTCAGTCACAAGATCTGGAGGCAGGCAGGCCCTGGCTGCCGTGCCAAGTTAGGGAGGTCAATGCCGCTCGGGTCGAGGCGGATGATCACACGGTTAATCGGGTCCCTGCTTGCCCAGAGGCACTCGACGGCACCCTGCCTTCAGTTGGCGTCGCGAACCGCGCTCGCCCCTGAAGCTGCAGGTTACAAAAGAAGTGGTACTGGCTACGTCGAAGAAAGATTCGCTATGCACTAACTGAGGGTATAACAAATTCATTTCCTATATTATTGTCGATATATTACTATCTATCCGACTTTTTTTTAAAAGATGTACAATAACAAGGGAGGTGTCGCTAACAAGGGAGCTGTCGCTCGAGACTATGACCGGGCGGCAAGAGTGAGGGGATCTACGGAGATGGGATAGACAGGGATTCGGATCAGGCGGGAACTGGTTGGAAGGAGAAGAGAGTGGCGGGAACTGGTTGGGAGGAGAAGAGAGCGGTGGGGACTGGTTGGGAGGAGAAGAGAGTGGCGGGGACTGGTTGGGAGGAGAAGAGAGCGGTGGGAACTGGTTGGAAGGAGAAGAGAGTGGCGGGAACTGGTTGGGAGGAGAAGAGAGTGGCGGGAACTGGTTGGGAGGAGAAGAGAGCGGTGGGAACTGGTTGGGAGGAGAAGAGAGCGGTGGGGACTGGTTGGGAGGAGAAGAGAGCGGTGGGAACTGGTTGGTGGGAATTGGACGGATAGGAGGTGGATCGGCGGAGGCTGAACAGGTGGAGACTGGATTGGCGGCATCAGGAGCGGAAGCCATCGGCAATGAGCAAGCCAGCAAGACTAAAGCTGGCGCCACGAAACCAGCGCCCAAGAACATCGTGCTGTGCTCGGACGGCACTGGCAACCAGGGCGGCAAGGGCCACGGCACCAACGTTTGGCGGCTTTACAACTACCTGGATTTGGGCGAGCCAGCCGGGGGCGAAGCAATGCAAGTCGCCTTCTACAACGACGGCGTCGGCTCTCAGGACTGGAAAATCTTCAAGCTGATCGGCGGCGCCTTCGGCTGGGGCCTCAGCCGCAATATCTGCGATCTCTATAGTTTCTTGGCGCGAAACTATGTGCCCGGCGACCGCATCTACCTCTTCGGCTTCAGCCGCGGTGCCTACACGGTGCGTATTCTGGCCGATCTGATCACCAGCTGCGGGGTCTTCTCGGCTGGTGCGCTCCCCGACCCAAAGAAGCATCGCGAGGCCATCGACATCGTTTACCAGCAATATCGCAAACGCTACGGCTCCTGCTTGAATCACTTGCGCAATTGGATGAAGAAGAACGAAAAAGACTATGCTTACTTGAAGGAAACCAGTTTTCACGAGAAGGTGCCCGTCCACTTCCTCGGTGTTTGGGACACGGTGGATGCGGTCGGCATCCCGGGGCTCCGCGATATCGTGGATTCGATTTTTTACTATCGCTTCGACAACCGTCGTCTGAGCCATAAAGTAGGCTATGCGCGCCACGCAGTCGCCATCGACGACGAGCGCGGCACCTTCCATCCGGTGATGTGGGACGAGAAAGGCAGCAGCACCGGCCAAAGCGACGATCCCGATATCTCCCAGGTTTGGTTTTCGGGCGCCCATTGCAATGTGGGTGGCGGCTATCCCAAGCAGGGCATGTCCAATGTCGCCCTGCATTGGATGATGAGCGAAGCAAAGCAAAAGCGAAAAGACAAGGATGGCAACGATGCCGACGGCCTACGTTTTCTTGACACCGCCTTGGGCGACGTCGCCAACCAGAGCGATGTCAATGACAAGCTCTACAATTCCCGTGCGGGCCTGGCGGCCTATTATCGCTACCGGCCGCGGGACATCGCCGCACTCTGCGAGGAAAACTGCACCTCCGGCAAGGCCAAAATTCATCCCAGCGTCCTGACCCGCTTAGCACGAGCCACGGATGATTAGAGCTGGTCCCCAAGAATCGGACAGGTCTGTTAGGTGGGGTCTCTTCTTTGTGAGGAGGATCTCGGAAGATGTCGAAGCGACGGAATTTCACGGCGGCCTTCAAGGCGAAAGTTGCGCTTGAGGCCTTGAAGGGCGATCAGACCCTGGCCGCGCTTGCGGCGCGCTACAAGGTTCACCCCAATCTGGTCACCAAGTGGAAGCGCCAGGCAGGCGATGGTCTTGTCGGGATCTTCTCGGGTAAGCCGGCGGTCGCAGATACCTCGCACGAAGCGGAGATCAAGGAGCTTCACGCGAAGATCGGTGAGCTGACGGTGGAGAAGGATTTTTTGTCCAAGGCCTTCAGTCGTTGAGCCACGGTCGGAGGCTATCCATGATCGAGCCCGGTCATGGCAGGCTTAGCATTGCTCGGCAATGCGCACTGGTTTCCATCAGCCGTTCGTCCTTCTACTACGAGGGTAAGGGCGAGAGCCCTTTGAACCTTTTGCTGATGCGCCTGATCGACGAGCAATATCTAGAGGCGCCGTGGTATGGCTCACGCCAAATGGCCCGACAACTGCGACGTCTTGGCTATTGCGTGGGGCGCAAGCGGGTGCGTCGGCTGATGCGGTTGATGGGCCTGCAAGCGATCTACCAAGCGCCGCGGACCAGCGATCTCCATCCTGCACATCGGGTCTATCCCTACCTTCTGCGGGGGCTTGAAATCGATCGAGCGAACCAGGTCTGGTGCACGGATATTACCTATATTCCCATGCGCCAGGGCTTTTTCTACCTGGTCGCCATCATGGATTGGTGGAGCCGCAGGGTGCTGTCATGGCGGCTCTCCAACACCATGGAGGTCGATTTCTGTGTCGAGGCGCTGGAGGAGGCGCTGGCTCGCCATGGCAAACCGGCGATCTTCAACTCAGACCAGGGAAGCCAGTTCACGTCTCACGAGTTCACGCAAGTCCTCAAGGACGCCGGCGTGAAAGTCTCCATGGACGGCAAAGGACGCTGGATGGACAACGTCTTTATCGAGCGGCTGTGGCGCAGCCTCAAGTACGAATGTGTCTATCTGCAAGCCTTCCAGACCGGCAGTGAAGCCAGGGCCGGGATCGGCCGGTGGATCGACTATTACAATACCTCAAGGCCTCACTCCGTGTTCGATGGACGAACGCCCCAGGAGGTCTATAGTGGATGCAAAACGCCATCTCCGGGGCATGCCCCGGAGATGGCGCCAAGGGCGCAGGCGGCATGAAAGTAACAGGAGACCCCACCTAAGAAACGCCGCCAAACTGTCCAAAAATGCGGGACCACCTCTATTATGCCCCTGCCAATTTCCCGGGCGACTTCGATGTTATCCAAGACCCCCTACAATACCGCCACGCCACCCCCGACATCGACACTCTGAAAAAAACGCTGAAGGACGACAACAAGGCAGAACCCCTGTTAGCGGCCCGCCGATGGGAAACGCCGCGGTGTGTCCTCTACTGGTTCCTGCTGGCCTATTCGGCATTGCTGATTGGGCTGGCGCTGAGTCCACGGCTCGGCGAAAAATTGGCCGCTTGCCAGGCCTCACTCCCCTGCATAGGCGAGCAACTCGAGCAGCTCTTCGCTGGCCTCCTAGACATTCTACAAGGCCTGTTCGACAACCTCACAAATAGCCTGTTCGGCCAGCAATGGCTCGCTGTCGTGGTGATGCTCTTCGCCATCCCGGTGTTCTGGCTGCGCCACTACGCACGCAAGGAGAAAAAGAGGGAAAGCCGATGGATCAAGTGGCGCTGCCCCCTTGGCCTGATTCTCACAGTTTATTGGGGCGCGCTGCTCTGGGGGGCGCTGTTCGGTCAATGGCGGCTCCCTGAGATGTCCGCGTGGACTTCTCCGTTGGAAAAGCTCCAGCAGCTCGGTGCCCTGCTCTTCAACTTTCCGCAGAGCCTTATCGCCAACCTCTTCCACACCGTGATTGACCGGCCGGTGTTCGCCTTCTTCTTGGTTATTGCCGGCATTGTGCTGTTTTTGCTGCGCACCCGCTTTCACACGGCGATGCGCGACGCTGCTGGGTGTTTTTGGCGCCGCGCCTGGCCGCCCGACCAGGGTAGGACAGCCCGGTCTAGGGCAGATAGGTGTCGCCGCCGCGGTAGTGCCAGTAGCAGGCCGAGGGATTGTCGGTGACCCGATAGAGCTGGCCGTCGTGTTGGGGTATGCCCTGGATTTCCAGGTATTGGTTGCTACCGTCGGCGACGAAGCGGTCGGCATCCAGGCGGTCGGGACCCCACTGCAAGGCGCGCACGATGTTGTCCTGGGTGTTCCTAATCAACATGCCGGCCTGGCAGTTGTTGAAATAACCGCCCTCATAGATGCCGGTCTGGCCACGGGTCGTATAGGGGTTTTCACCGTCGACCACCAGGCCGTATTTAGCGTTGCCGGTGACCGCCTCCGGGCCGTTTTCGGCGCGGAAGATGCGCATGGAGATGTTGTGGCTGGAGCGCATATGAAAGCCCGGCTCGTTGGCAACGCTCACGCCGACACCGGCAACCGGGTAGCTCCATTCCGAGGCCGAGACCCCCTGATAGGACCACTGGTTGGTGTCGTCGTGGTAGAAGGCGCCGGCGCGCACCCGGTTGACGTGGATGTTGTGAGCCAGGTTGGTGATCCCGCCGCTGGTCGCCCGCCCGAGCCTAGACCCGGTGCCGATGTAGCTGAGGCCGCCGTCGAGCACAAAGCCGCGGTAGCCGCCGTCGCGCAGCCACATGCGGCGCAGGGTGGCCTGCTCCAGGCCCATACCCCAAAAGAGGCTGCCCGGTTGTTTTTCGATGATGAGGCCGTCAACGAAAAAATGCGGATGAGAGACGTTGTTCCAGAGGTTTGGATCCGATGTATTGAGCGGAGCCTCCCCGCCTCGGTATCCCACAATAATATCGGGTTTGGTTGGATCAGGATTATCAACATTGTTGACAGAAGTGTCATCCGGATCGCGATAGTCGCGGCCGATGAAGAGGCCGCCGCGGGCACCGTCGGTCAGGCCTGCCACCATCTCGCCGGGCCCCTGGGTCGGGCGGTTGCCGTCGGCGGAGATGCGCCCCATGCCGGTGATGGCGCAAAACTTTGCCTCGTTGCCGGTGCCCGCCTTACCGAGCTCCTGGGTCATCCAGATGACCGGCGTGTTGCCGGTGTGGTTGGAGATGATGGCGCTGCCCGGGGTGAACTCCAGCCACTGTCGGCTATCTTGCATGCGAAAACCGTTGTTGAGGTAATAGATGCCATGGATCCGCAGATAGCGGCCGAAACCGTTGAAAGCGCTCTGCAAGGCGTCTACGTTCTTGGTTCGCGCCGCGCTGCTGCTGTCGCCTTCGATGCCGCCGAAGTCGGACATCTGAGCCTGGTCGAGGCCGAGCGATTCCAGCGTCGCGCGGGCCGTCCCGCCGGGGTTCTCGACAACGCCATAGGTCTGAGCACGATCCATGGGCGCGGTGTCGGTGTAGTTGCTGGTAGCGAGATTGGCTATGCGGGTCATGGTGGGCAATTACCTCCTCGGCGCTGCAATTTGGGAAAGTTGGGTTCGTTGCTGACAACCCCGAAGGTGTGCACCACCGGCCAGCGGTTGGTGCTGAAGACCTCACGGTTCCTATGATCGACCCCGCTGGCCGGAAAAGACGGCTCGATGAAAATGTCGGAGGTGTTGTCGACCCCCTCGCCGCTCTCTACCTGGGTGAAATAATGATGGCCGCTGCGGTGGCCATAGCCGCCCGGCCCATAGATGGCATCATAGGGGCTGGCCCCATCCCAGTAGATCGACCACTGGGTAAAGTCCCTCTGGTCTAGCCGCGGACCGGCTTCGGCATCCAGCATGTCGCAAAGGACCATATGACCCGCACGGATCCACACCCCCGGCAGAACCACTCGCGGGAGCTGCGGTGGACCAGCCGATGTCCTCGACCATTTAAGCGCATTGATCGCGTCCATGATCACCATTGAGCAGTTGTCCAGGTACCAGATGCTACGCTTGCTGGCATCGCCACGGCAGGTGCGGAACTGCAGTCCGAAGGAACGCGGGCATGCCCGCCCGACGAAGGAACCGGTGCCTGTGTTCTCCAGGCCGCCGGTGAAGTAGAAGTGTTCCCGGCCGACATTCTGCGTATTGATGTCTTCGAAGACCGAATCGTTGACCGCGTGGCCAACGATGCCGCGGCCGCTGATGCCGTCCAGGTGCAGCATGCGCAGCTCGTGGCCGAAGACGCCGCGCGGCAGCCAGAGGTTCTCATTATCAACGATATGCGTACCAGTGCCGTCCGGGAGGGCGACTTGCGTGCTGCTTCCGGCCGGCAGATCCGCCGGCGAGCGCCCCTTGACCCAGAGCTCCTCGTCGTAGTCGCTGGCCTGGGGGTCGGTCACCTCGTCATGGCCGATGACGATGCAGTCTAGGCCCTGGTTGTCGGAACGCCGGTTCTTCTTGTCCTTGATAGTCAGGCCGCTCACCTTGCAGAAAGATTGGGCCTCTATGCGCAGAGTGGCGCCGCCGTCTTCGTAGTTGAAGAGGCCGCCATAGCGGTCGTGACCGACGATCTCGGTGAAAGGCTGATTCATCTCGATCGGCCCGCCCTCGATGTCGTAGCTGTCAAGAATGAGCCGCACCCCGGGGATCTTCAGCGCCTCGTTGATCGCCTCGCGGTTGATTTTGCGCTCCGTCATCGTGGCTTTGCCGTCGCCACGCCTCACGCCCTCCTTCACTTCCTCCGGGGTCACGATCTCCTCTGGGATCGCCGCTTCACGGAACATCTCCGGCACCACATTGGGGCCGAGCTGGTTGAAGCTTTGACGTCGAGTGAGGTTGTTGAGCTCATCCGTAACTAGCTGGAAGGTCTCGGGATTGACGTAGCTTCCAGCCGCTGGCTTGTACAAGTCCAGATCGTCGATTTTAACATTAGCCATCAGGAAGTCTCCAATTGGCTGCCGGCTTGATCATCGATGGCGGTTCCCGTGTTGGTGGTCAATGTATTGCCGCTGGTGCTGCCGCTCGTCGGCGGTGTGTTGCTGGGCGGCGTGCCCAGACCGGTCGGGTACTCGACCTGGTAGGCCCAGACCGATCGGGAGGCGAGCTCCTCGTCCGTGTTGTCCGGGGCGTTGGGGTTGGGAAAGACATAGGTCGCCGTCGCCACCTGGCTTAGCGCCGCCAGAACCTGGGTAATGTTGCCGGCCGGGTTCGGCATCACCCGCCACGCCTCGACGCTTTGGCTGACGGCGGCCAGGCTTTGCGTGATATCGCCGGCCGGGGTCATAATGTTGCGGGTCGCCGTCGCGGCCTGGCTAGTCGCTGCTAGGACTTGGCTGACCCTAGCCTTGGGATTGCCGAAGGCCTGAGTGGCGGTTGCCGCCTGGCTTACTGCCGCCAGGTTCTGGTCGATATCGGCGACGAAGCGGATCTCGGCATTGGCCAGCGCATAGGCGATCACGCACCAACCTTCGCGGGCCGGCAGGTCAAAGCCGACCGCCAGCGTGTCCGGCATCACCTGCTCGACATCGCCAAGAAAATAGGCCAGATCGTTGAACTCCTTGCCGCCGCCGGATTCCCCGTCGGCCCGTTCGGTAAGGCCGCCGACCACCGCGTCGTTAGGCGACATGTCGGCGCCGCGGGCAATGCCCCAAGCCACCACCAGCTGGTTGGCTTCCGTGGTGGTCAGGCCCACCACTGCGTCGTCGGTGACGTCCAGATCCTCAGCCTCGCTGGCGCTGCTCGTGATCGGTGTCACCTGGTCGACGCCGCTTTCATCGACCGCCACCACAACGTCGGCCCAGATGCCGTGGCTGCCGCTGTTAGAAAAGCTGCCGGCCACCGTGCTGGTCCCGGTGGAGATGGTGCTCGCACTATCCCAAGACCAGACCTCGGCGTTGAGGTAGCGGTTGTTGCCCGCCGGAGTCTGCTCGCGCTGCACCAGGCTGAGCGCGGTGCCGCCATAGGTAACGCTGCTGGCAGCCTCAAGGTTCGCATCGGTGATGATGCCGATCAGGACCTGCAGGCCTTTGTCGCTGCCGGCACCAAGCGTATGGCTGAAGCTGAAGGAAGAACGCGGCAGCAGGTTGCTGTCGAACGTGTGCTTGCTGTAGGCCGGCGGGAAGCTGGAGATCTGGCGAGTCGCGGTTGCCGCCTGGCTTGCCGCCGCCAGACGTTGCGTGACGTCGGCTTGGGGAGTGACGCTGCCGGGCGCATTCTTGGCACCGAAGGCGATGATGTACCAGTCGTCGTTGACCTGGGCGTCACAGCCGAGCGTGACCGAGCCTTGCGTCGCCTGCACCTTGTCACCGAGGAAGAAGCCGCCGTCGTTCGACGGCTGGGTATCGCCGGTGGTACTGTCCACCCGTTCCGTGCAGTTGTGCGGTGTGAAGGCCGGCGTGTCGCCGCCGAAGTGGCCGGCAAAGCAGAACACCACCTGGTCGTCTTCATTGGTGGTTAGGCTCGCCCGGGCGTTATTGTTGGTGCCGGTCGCTGTGACTGCCGCCACCCCCACCGGGTCGGTCTGGTCGGTATCGTCTGCGTCCCAGATGACCACCCCGTCGGCCCAGACCGCTTGGCTACTGTTGGCGTAGCTGCCGCTGCAAGTGTTCGCCCCCGTAGGCGGGTTGGCAAGTTTGTAGACGGTCACCGTCATATAGCGGTTATTGTCCGGCGACCCGCTCACCTGAGCCACCTGGGTGGCCGTATTGCCGCCGTAGGCGACCGAGCTGGGTCCGACCGCGGCGACATCGGCGACAGTGATGATGCCGATGAAGACCGCCCGATTGCTGCCAGCCGCCAAGGTGTGGGAGAAGCTGAAAGAGGAGCGCTTGTTGGTCGAGGTGTTTTTGGTCGATGAAAGATAGGCCACAGGGCTCTCCTCTCGCTAGGCCGACCGGTTTTCCCGAAACCCTGACCGGGCAGGCAGCAGGAAAGCCTCGGCAGCCCACAAGACCGAGTAGATCCCGGTCCTTGCACTGCCGAGGCATCACGCCGGTGGCAAGGTTTGGCGGATATTCCTAATCTGGGGAAAGAAGCCGCGGCTTTGTGACTAGCCTGCCGCGGCCAGTACTGGCCGTGGGTGCGTTTAGGCTTCCGGCACAGTGATGACGTGCGAGTTTACTTCCACGGTCTCGCCCGCGGTGATGGTGGTATTGTTGATGATCATGTCGGCGTCTGAGGTGTCGACCGTGCCTTGGATGATCGCCACACCGGTGCTGTCGTAGGCGCGAAACCAACCGGCTGTATTGGACGCATCAGCCGAAGTGTCGTCGGCGATGGCGTTGGCAGTGATGGTGGCGCCGGGATTAGCGTCGACGGCAGCGCCGAAGGCGGGATCGGAGTAAGTGTGGGTCGAAAGCAGGATACCGGAAGGCGTGTCTTCGAGGGTTGCCGGCGGCGCGCCGGTGCGAATCTCGATATAGCCGGCGCCGGCCCCGGCGTCGAACAAGTCGGCCAGCGCATCGGCCATGGCAATGGCCGCCGCGCCGGAAATCCTAGTAAAGGCTTATGCCTTTGCTTCCGGTGCGATCAAGATGTTGTAGGTCATGGGTGGTTTGTTTGTGACGATGCTCAACAGGGAACGGAAGCCGGCGTGTCGGGATCGCCTGCGGTTGAAGCGGAAGACGAATTCGTCGAGATAGGCCTGAAGATGCTTGGCGCGCAGGCCGTGATAGACGCCGATCGCCCAGGTCTTGAGGTTGGAAAACACCCGGTGGATCCAAGGCAGCACGCGGTGTGCGGCCGCAGCACCAATGACATGAGGCAGATGGACCATACTGGGCGCGTCGTTGTAGGCCGACCAGCCGTCGGTTTTGATGACGCTGCCTGTCGCGATCTCGCGGGCGACGAAACCGTGCAGGGTCTTGGCGGCGTAGTCCTCGATCGCCGCGAGGCGGATGCGCCCCGGGCCCCAGTTGGCGCCGCTGGTTTCGATCTCGACGGCGCCAGCGATCATCAGCTTGCCGTCGTGGCTGCGCCCCCGGCCGGCGGCGGGCGGAACTTCCCGGGTCCGCTGGCGGATCGAGGTCTCGTCGACTTCCACCAGGCCGGCCAAGGGCTTACGCCCCGGCGCCCGCATCGCGGCGCGCAGCTTGGCCTGCAGCAGCCAGGCCGAACGGTAGGAGCCGATGCCCAGTTGCTTCTGCAACTGCAACGCCGAAATGCCGTTCGAATGAGTGGCCATGAGATAGGCCGCCCAGAACCAGATCGTCAGCGGCAGCTTGGCGGCCTGCATGAGAGTGCCGGCCTTGAGAGAGGTCTGGCGTCGGCAGGCGCGGCACTCATAGGTCCAGGGCTTCGTCCGCAAGGCCCAGGCACGGTCATGGCCACAGGCCGGGCAGCGAAAACCCGCGGGCCAGCGCAACGCGTAGAGATAGGCGGCGCAGGCCGCGTCATCGGGAAAGCGGCGCTGGAATTCAATCAGAGAGCGGGGATAATCGGGCATGGTCGAGCCTCTCGCAGCTAATGTTCATTATTTGTTCTTACCATGGCCCTGCCAAAATGTCACCAAGATATGGTATCCCCGGAGACAAGTGCATAAGCCTTTCCTAGTATTTACTGCCATTGGTTCTCTGTCCTTGAAAATACAATGAGGGGAGGATGAATTATTAGGTTATGGATGCTTGAAATAAGGGTCAATAATATTTGAGGGGGAAAACCCCGCACTCTGATTTCGCAGAAATTTCTTTCTCTATATTGTCTTTTTTCACCATCGACCTGCGTTTTTCAGCTGATTTTTTGCGATTCACGAGGAACAGCTGGAAACCGAGTTTATTCAACTAGTTTATAAGTATTGTTCACGAAAAAATCACCCTAAGATAGGTAAATTTCGAAGGATAGCTTGCTCTTTTCCTGCAGTCGTTAATGATTATCAGCTATGCTCGCCCGCGTTGGTCGACATTGGTTACCTGATCGGCAACTGTGCGCCAAAGCTGATGTTGGAGAGATGCATGCCGTCCATCAAAATCGTCCTGCGTGACTTCATCAAGCGTCACCCCATGGTCTATTTTCCGGTCAAACGATTGATGGACCGGGACATCACCTATCGCCTCGCCGGTAAGAACAGCGATTTCTGTCTCGAGGGCTATCCCTCCAGCGGCAACAGCTTCCTCTATACGGTGCTGATGCATCTTAAGGGCGATCTTGAGATCGCCAGCCACAGCCATTCAGTGGCCAATATCAAGGCGGCTCTGGCTCGTGACCTGCCCAGCGTTGTGGTGATCCGCCATCCAGTCGATGCCATAGCCTCGCGCATGGCCCGCTTCGGCGGCAGCGTCGAGAGCTGTGTTGCCGAGTATTTAAGTTTTTATGGATACGTTAAAAGCCAGCGTCAGCGGCTGCTGCTCTTGCCCTTCGCCATGGTAACCGGCGATACCAGGACCGCGGTTGAGCGCATCGTGGCCGTCACCGGAATCGTTCTGCCCTTGGAGCGGCTCGATCAGGCCTGCCGAGATGCCAAGGAACGCATGCGGTCCTTCGCCGAGGAGCGCGGCCGCTCCGCCAAGGTGTCCTTGCCTTCGTCCGAGCGCGACCAGCAAAAACAAGCCCTGCGCCAGGCCATCGAGGCTCATCCCGAGCTGCCCGATGCCCTTGACCTTTGGCAACAACTCGATGACGAGGCCATGGTCGCAGTGCTTGTCTCGCCAGCCCCGTCAAAAACCAAGGCGGCGGGCTAACCGTCGTCGGCCAGGTCGCCGTTAAGCGCCAAGGGGCGGATACGCTAAACACGCCCAATGGAACGTGAACATGGATCTTGTTGGCTATCTTAAGTGGCCCTGCTCAGGCCCTGTTCATAGCAGCCCCGCCTAACGCTCGCCGGAGATCGTATCATCCTTGCATGCGGGCGATCAGCTGGTCGAGCATGGCATCGCATCGGGCCATTTGATCGCGGGTGATGAACTCGTCAGGCTTATGCCCTTGGCGCATCGATCCAGGTCCGCAAACCACAGTCGGCACGCCAAGCTGCTCGGAGATCAGCCCTCCCTCGGTTCCGAAGGCAACCTTGATGGTGCTGTTGGCCCCCAGCAGTGATTTGACGAAGGACACCACCTCCGCATCGGCCGGCGTTTCCAGGCCTGGGTAACTGTTGACCACCTCAAATTCGATATCCGCCCCCGGCGACGGGGCGTGGCTCGCCGATAGATTCGCTGCCACCTCGGTTTTTATATGCCCTAGAATCTCGATCGGATCGTCACCTTCCAGGTGGCGTATCTCAAAATCAACCTGACAGCGATTGGGCACGATGTTGAGGGCAACCCCACCGGCGATGATACCGGCATGAATGGTGCTATAGGGAATGTCGTAATCTTCATCACCTCCGCTCTTGCTTTTGAGGGCCGATTGGCGGGCTTGCAGTGCCTTGACAAGATCGGCGGCTAAGTGGATGGCGTTGACCCCCAATGGCGCCAAGGCAGAATGCACCTCTGTGCCGTGGCAAATCGCCCGCACCGCTGTCTTACCTTTGTGCCCGGTGGCCACCTTCAACTCGGTTGGTTCTCCAACGATACAAAAGCGTGGCCGGATCGGCGCATCCTGCAGCGCCGCCAACATGCGCCGTACCCCCACGCAGCCGATCTCCTCATCGTAGGAGACGGCCAGGTACAGAGGCGTGTCCAAAGGCTGCGTCGCGGCCTTGAGCAAGGCATGAACGGCGCAGGCCACAAAGCCCTTCATGTCAGCCGTACCGCGGCCATAAAGCCGGCCGTCCTTTTCGGTTAGCACGAATGGTTCCACGCTCCAGGCCTGGCCAACGACGGGAACCACATCGCTGTGGCCTGACAGCAGCACGCCAGCGCGGTCGGTCGGACCCACACTGGCAAAGAGGTTAGCGTTTTGGCCATCTTCACTAGCGATAAGACGACAGTTGATACGCCGCGCCTCAAGAAGGTCGCGAAGATAGCTGATGAGACTAAGATTTTGAGTTCGGCTGACAGTCGGAAAGGCCACCAGCCGCTCGAGGATCGTAAGACTGTCGACCACTGCTCCCCTCCATCCTTTCTCGCCAGCATAACGGTCGGGTAGTTCTGACGCCCAGAAGCATTTGCCGAAGCAACGCCTCGGGGTCTTTGATCTTGCCACAGAATCTTATTTTTCTATCCAAGGGACGAATCCATTGCTGAAGCTACCGTTCGACCCGACCACTCCTTCTGGCGGCCTGGCAATTGCCGATCACCCAGTCTACGGCAGGGGCCACGCCCGTTTTGCCGAAAACCTGCCTTTGGAAAAATGCCAGGACACTAAAAAGAAACTTGAGCAAAGATAGATAAATTTTAGTTTATTTTAATGTAAGTTATAAATTATTGAGTTTATACATTTGTTATTATTAATTATTATAGGATTCTGATTCCTAAGAGCACCGCCTTCATCACAAACCGATGCGGAGAGCCGGCACGCTCTAAAGTTGTCCAAAGTTTTCGTTTCAGCCACTAGCATTTAAGCCCAGTTCGTGATCTACACTCACAAGACAAGGTTGGGCGAGAAGGGTCCCCTAAATCGTTCATTGATCAGATATTCCTAGATTCTCGGCAAGAACGCACTCTGGCTAGCAAAATGAGCGGGCAGAGCGTCACCCGCATGACAAAGAAGCGTCATTTACTGTATTCATTAGTGATATTTCAGCAACACTGTGGAAAAACCAGCACAGATTCTTTTAGCTCGGCTTGACGGCAGGGGTCAACCTGGGCTTGATGCAGCGGTCATTCCCCGATTTTTCCTATTGGATTGGGGGCAGGCTGGCGGAGGGGGGGAGCAAGACCCACGCCCAGCCTTGATGAGGGACTTTCGTAGAAACAAGACGCAAAGCGAGAGGCGTGGATAGATGACGAAAAAGCTTCTTTTGGGCTCGACGGCGTTGATGGCGGGTAGCGTTGTGGCGGCAGGTGTCGCCGACGCGGCCGAGCCGCTCCGCCTCGACGTCCGCGGCTACAAGAACGAATACTTTGGCCTGGTCGATGTTGATCATGACAGCATCGACTACAACGAGACCGGCCTGTTCTCCGACGGCGAGGTGCAGTTCCGCGGCGAGACTGCGCTCGATATCGGCATCACGGTCGGCGTGATTGTCGAGATGGAGGCCTTCTCGGCCGGCGACCAGATCGACGAGAACTATGTCTTCGTGAAGGGCGACTTCGGCCGCCTGGTGCTGGGCTCCGAGAACTCGGCGCCTTATCAGACCTTCTGGAGCGTGACGGCACCGGGTGTGGGTATTCCGTTGAACTCGGGCTGGATCACCTCCTTCACGCCGCCGGCGACGGGCTCGACCACCGGCTTTAGGACCCCGGCTTTGTCGACCAACGTGGACATCCACAACGACGACAACGCGATCTCGTACTACTCGCCGCGCTTTGGCGGCTTCCAGTTGATGGGCTCCTACATTCCGACCATCAACAACTCGGGCGACGGCAAGAACTTCCCGGTTGAGGCGAACACCGACACGGAGCTGCACAACGGCTATTCGGTCGGCGTGCACTACACCCAGGACTTCAACGGCTTCAGCCTGACGGCGGCTGGTGGCTTTAACCGGGTCAAGGGCGAGACCGGCACGGCCTCGGTGACCGACACTTCGATCACCCAGTACAAGGCGGGCATCAACTTGGGCTTCGGCGGCTTCTCGATCGGCGGCTCCTTCGCCAAGGAGAACTCGGACCGGGCGCAAGATGGCCATGCCTTCGACGCCGGCATCAGTTATTCCGCCGGATCTTGGGGTGTCAGCGCCACCTACTTCAGCTCCGAGGTTGAGGGCACCGAAGGCGGCAGCGAGGACGAGCTTGATTCGGGCGCGATCGGCGTCAGCTACGCCATTGGCCCGGGGGTTTCGGTCAGCGGCTCGCTGATCTACACCGAGTGGGACGACGAGAGCGGCGCCGACAGCGAATCGATCGGCCTGATAACCGGCATCGCCGTTCGCTTCTAATTCAAACGCGAAACCACCTTAAAGGGGGCGATCATCGCCCCCTTCTTCTTTTTTTGACAAGCGCGGCGCAGCCTTCACACGGCTACAAATCTTTGCAGGGTGAAACGGTACTGAGTCCGGCAGTAATCACCCCAGTCGCGATCCCATCCCAGTCGCGATCCCATCTCAGTCGTGATCCCAGCTCAGTCGCTGTCCCACCTCAGTCGCGATCCCACCTCAGTCGCGATCCCACCTGGGCGAAAACTCGAAGTCGCAAATTCGCAGTCGGCGGGCTTGCAGGGCGGCTATCGCCTTCATCTCTTCAGGCTCCAGCGTGAAATCGCAGACTGCCAGATTTTCTTCCAGTCGCTCGATCCTGCTGGAACGCGGCACGGCACCCACGCCTTCCTGTTGCAAGAGCCAACGCAACACCACCTGCGCCGCCGTTTTTTTGTGCCTCTGCGCGGCGCGGGCCACGACCGGTTCGGCCAGGAGCTCGCTGCCACGACCGAGTGGACTATAGGCAACCAGCGCTAGCCCGTGCCGGCGGCAAGCGGCCAGAACCTTGTCTTGCCTCAAATAGGGATGGTACTCGACCTGATTGCAGGCCAGCGGATGCGCTGTCAGTGCAACCGCCTCTTCGATCAAGGCCACGGTAAAATTGGAAACCCCGATATGCCGGGCGAGACCGCGCTCGCGCACCTCATTCAGGGCGCGGATCGCCTCAGCCAGGGCCACGTTTTTGGGGGGCCAGTGGATCAGGGCAAGATCGACAAAGTCGAGGCCAAGGCGGGTAAGGCTAGCTTCAACCGATCGCTGCAGATCGCCGTCAGCCAGGTCGCTCGGCCAGACCTTGGTGGTGACGAAGACTTGATCGCGCCCGATCCCGCTTTCCCGCAATCCCTCACCGACCGCCGCCTCGTTCTCGTAAGCGGCCGCGGTATCGATGTGTCGATAACCGGCATCAATCGCCGCTGCCACCTGCCGCGTTGCCACCGCGTCGCGCAAGGTCCAGGTGCCGAGGCCAATAGCCGGAATTTGAGCGCCGTTTGCCTCAAGTCGATGCATGGATCTTGCCTCTTTACTGAAAAATATCCTCGCCGGCGCCATTTAGAGCATCGGGCGGCAACGCTATCGTCCCCATCAAGAGCAGAAGCGCACAATGATCTCGCCAAGCTCGCCGAAATCAGCCACGACGTCGTCGCCGGGCTCCAGCGGCAGGGGCGTCAAGCAGGTGCCAGTGGTGACCACCTGGCCCGCCCGGAGAGTCACCCCTAGGCCCGCCAGCTCGTTTGCCAGCCAGGTAAGCGCCAGGCGAGGATCGCCCAGCACATTGGCGCCGCAGCCTTCATCTCTTCGCTTGCCGACGACCGAGCCGATCACCCGGTGACCGGCTAAATCCATAGAGCGCCACGGCCCCTGATACGCCGGGCCAAGCACAAACTCATGGGCGCAGGCGTTATCGGCAATCAGCTGCATCGCGCCGACCGAGGTGCAATCGTGAAATCGGGTGCTTGGCAGTTCGATGGCCGCGTGCAGTGTCTCCACCGCATCCACGACCTCGTCCACCTGGTAGGCTTGGGCGCGCGGCGGCAGGTCGCGGGCCATGCGAAACGCGAACTCCGGCTCGGCCAGGGCCATGTGATTGCCGGTCAAGCTAAGGGTTGACCCTGGCTCGCGCACTTGCTCGGCTAGGAGGCGGCCGGCAAGCGGTCCCTCCACCTGCAAGTGAGCCTGGCCGGCAGCACTGGTGGCGGCGATCTTCCAGCCGTAAAGCGGCTCGCGGCTGCGCGCTTCCAGGCAAGCCTGAATGGCATAGCCCTCGGCCCGATTGGCCGGCCTCAGGGCTGGCTCCAAGGTGTCGATCTGCCCGCCCTCCTGCCACAAGGCATAAATCCGATCGGCGGCAGCTTGCACGTCCCGCTGGCTTACCATGGTTCCCGCCCTTGCCTATTCCGCTGCTTGCACCGCCGCCAAGCGGCTCAAGCAATCATCCGCCAAGGCCGTAATCGGCGTCAAGTCGCGATGGGCGATCCAGGGCCTGCGCTTGAACTGGCGGATGTGGTTGGAGCAGGCGCAGAGGCTCAAGTAGACGATCACCCTGTCCCAAGGGCTGATGTTGGGCGGACTGGCATGTACCAGAGTGGAATGGAACATCAGCACCGATCCTGCCGCCCCGGTAGGCGCTACGATACCGCCGGCCTCCGCCAGGCGCTTCACTGTTGCCCGATTCAGGGTCCACAAGGGGTAGGAGGTGGTCTCCAGGTCGTGGCCGGCCTCGATTCACGCCCCTTTTTTGTGAGAGCCCGGAATGAAGATCAAGGGCCCGTTGGCGGCGGTCACCGGGTCGATGAAAAGGGCGATGTTCATGGCCCGGGCTTCGGGCATCAGGTCGTCGCGCGACCAGGTGCCGAAATCCTGATGCCATTGCCAGACAGCCCCATCGAAAGCGGCCTTGGCGTTGATCTTGAACTGGTGCATATAGACCTCTTCGTCGAGGATCTGCATCACCGCTTCGATCACTCGCGGATGGGCGCCTAAGCAGGGCCTTCAACAGACAAAGCGGCGGCCAGCCGGGCTCGCCCTTGGCGGCAGCGGAAATCGGCGCCATCAGCCGTTCCGTCTCTGACCAGTCGATCACCGCCAACAGCGCGTCTAGACCCGTCTGTCTGTCAGAAACAGTGAAGCTAAAACGCTCTTGCCCAATCCGCCGCCGTGCGATCGAATCACCCTCTCGGCCTGAAAATCAAACAAAGAGAATCAAATAAACACAGCCCAGTAAACCCTCACCCGCGCTCAGGTCTCAGATGAGCCTGATCGACGTAATCTCGATCAGGCTCTGGCAACTTCGATCGCAAGACCCAAGTCAGCTCGCCACTTGGGCGAAGGTGCGCCACTTCCCAGGCGAGCCGCTATCGACGCAGACCCAGCCGATGGGGCCGCCGGCAACGGGCTTTTCATTCCAAACCATATCGCCGCGGCTGTGCTGCCCGGACTTGGGCGCCGCCGTGCCGGATCGCTGACTGCGGCCGTTTTCTTCGTAATAAAAGACCTTATCGTTCCACTGCCGCAAGATCGGCTTGCCATCCCCTGATTTCAGGTCGGCAAAGGTGGCGTTCGTCTGATCGAGTTTCCGGCCCAAGGTGGCATGCCCACGCAGCTGACAGTTGCGCCGCGCCACGCCGCCTGTCGTTGCCAGGCGCCACTTACCGGGCGACACATCGAAGTTCGGCTTCTCGTAGTGGCCATTGAGCTCCGCATAGGCGTTGTCGCCGTCAAAACGCAGGCAATACCAACGCCGGGTGGCGAAGATGTCGAAGTTGGAAATCGTCATGTGGTTGATGATGCAAGACGACCCCGCCCCCAAACGAACGAACTGCCCCGTGTCCCGGGTGATCTTCCCGCCTTCGATGTGAAAGGCATTGATCACGACGTGGCTGTTGTCATCGATATCGGCGCAAGTCTTCACGTTGCCGAGGCCTTCGATGTTAAATTGATTGCAGACCGCCTCGCTAGTGCGCCGTAGGTAGAACGGCGTGGCAGCCGGGGTCCTATGGCCGGGAATCATATAAGTATTGATGAAATGCAGCCCCGAGTTAAATCCGCCGGTTGGTTCAAGACGAAAACAGTGGCCGATGACGGGCTGCAAACGGCAGGTGTCGAAAGTGACGCCCAAAAGCACGTTGGGGCCCAGGTTCGTCGGCTGCCGAAAACCGCCATGCAAGCTGGAAAAGGTCAGATTGCGGAAGGTAGAGAAAACCACATTCAACAACTCAATGCCAACCGCGTTGGTATCACTGTCGCTGGCACCGCCGCCTGCAAAATGCAGATTGTCCATGATAATGCTGCCGGTCACCCGCAGTATGGGTTTGTTCCGGTTGGTCGCAAGCAGCTTGGCATACCGTCCCTTGGCCAGAATGGCCGGCGATTTGCCGCGGGTCTGGTCGAGGGTGTCGCTGACCCGGTAGGTGCCGCTTGGAAAGTAAACTGGCAGGCCGGTGTCCAGGGCCTTTTGGATCGCGCTGGTGTCGTCCGTCTTGTTCTTCCCGCCCGCGCCAAAGTCCTTAACCGACACGAAATTGTCGCCGCGAAAATCAGCAAGCGAGACCCGCGAGGTATGCCCGCTTTGAACAATGGGCAACAGGTCGCCGTGTCTCAACGGCCTGCTAGCATTGGGAAGTTGAGAGATCTTCGTCGCCATCACGTCTGACTCCTGGCTGCGCCATAACTATCACCCGACTATTCGGGGAGCCTTGAGGCCTCGCTGCGATATCGTCATTGTTATCGACAACTGAGAGCCCCGTGACCTGGCCTTACGACAGTTCACTTAGCCTCTTGCGCTCTTGCCTGGCCACCTACGATGTCGATTAAGATATTTCCAGAGAGAAATTTAAGTTTGGCTAATGGTCGAAGGAAATTTTCACTAAAAAAAATATCCCTAATGGCCTTGCCGGCGCCAGCCTGTGAAAATGACGCCATTATCTGTTGGACCACCGGCTGCCGCGGCTGAGTCCCATCACTCGTCTCACTTCAAGGTCTAGTCCTTGTTAAATTGTCGATTGAAGAAAGTAACATTCTTGATTGATAATGTTCGCGGATAAATTTGCAAATTGGGTCCATGCAAGAGAGTTGCCTAGCAACTACTTATTGATATCCGGGATCAATAGGAGACTCGACGGATAAGGTGCAATCCTCAGAACATCTCTGTGGAGCACCCCATCGGATTAGAAAATATAATGTAAAAGGAACCCGTCGCCAGGGGCGCATTAAGCCTTAACGGCAAGCTTGCTGCCCAGTCAGAAAAGGACAATTCAGCAGCGAAATCAACGAAACCTCGGCCCTTTGCCAACGCACGAGCGCGCTACCCAGACCGGGCGCCAACCCTGACCATAGAACAGCCCCCCGCTTCCGTGTTGTGGCAATTCTGTGGTAACCGACGTGCACATCACAGGGCATGCCATAAGATGAAACTGATCGGCCAATTCGATTCCCCCTTTGTTCGTCGGGTGGCGATTACCCTGCATGCCTATGGGCTGCCGTTTGCTCGGCAAGAGCGGTCTGTCTTCAACGACTTCGACGCTGTCTTGGCCGTGAATCCACTCGGTCGGGTTCCCGCTCTGGTCCTCGAAGAGGGCACCTTGCTGTGCGAAAGCCTGATCATTCTGGACTATCTGGATCACTTGGTTGAACCGGGAAAGGCGCTGACACCGACGGCGGGTGCCCAACGGTGGACTGTGTTGTCCCACGTTGGCGTTGCTCACGGCCTGGCCGAAAAGAGCGTGGAGTATCGCGGCGAGTCGGTGCGACGTCCGGTCGATAAAGTGGTGACCGACCTCACTGGTCGCATTCACAAACAAATCCTGCAGTCCCTTGCCTGGCTGGAAGCAAAGGCGGAGGCGGCAGATAAAAAGGGCGACTGGCTCTGCGGCCCGGCACTCACCCAGGCCGACATTGCCGCCGCTGTTGCCTTCACGCATTTGTCGCGAAAATCGCCGGCGCTTTTGCCGGATGAGGGGGTGCCAAATCTTGCGTCCTTGACAGAGCGCTGCGAATCCTTGGATTGCTTTCTCGCAGCCCCCTTCGAGGACTAATTAAAGAAAATCCCGTGGTGGCGGCTGCCGGCGGCCGACAATGCTCGAAACAGGCTGGCAGAACTTTTGAAATGATAAGTTTGCCCAAATCGCCGCGGGGAGCAGCGAGGCTTCACCGGCCGGCTGCGTGGTTCGGCCTGGTATTTAGCCTCGCCCTGACTTTCCTGGGCCTGCTGCTGGTGACATTTCTCATCGGCCGGGTCGTGCCCATCGACCCGGTCTTGGCCGTGGTCGGCGATCGGGCAAGCGCCGAAGTCTATGAACGGGCCCGTCAGGAACTCGGCCTTCATTTGCCCCTCTATCATCAGTTCGCCATCTATCTGGGCAAGGTCCTGCAAGGCGATCTAGGCCAATCGGTGCTGACTGCCCAGCCGGTGCTGGAAGACATCAAGCGGGTATTTCCGGCGACGATCGAACTCGCCACGACGGCAACCATGATCGGCGTTCTTCTCGGCGTGCCGATGGGTGTCTGGGCCGCCGCCCGGCGCGGCCGGCTTGCCGACCAGGTCATTCGCGTCGTGGGGCTCCTCGGCTACTCCGTGCCGGTCTTCTGGCTCGGACTAATGGGGCTCCTTCTGTTCTATGCCAAGCTCGATTGGGTACCGGGTCCGGGCCGCCTCGACGTCTTTTACGAAGGATTGATCACGCCGGTTACCGGCCTGATTTTGCTGGACAGTGCCCTGGCAGGGGAATGGGAGATCTTTCGAAA
Organism: Rhodospirillales bacterium; assembly: GCA_965222795.1. GTDB lineage: Bacteria > Pseudomonadota > Alphaproteobacteria > Kiloniellales > CBDCUY01 > CBDCUY01. The sequence continues at coordinate 411,082 of OZ244972.1, forward strand.
CGCCGCCCATCATTTGATACTACCGGCCGGCATTCTCGGCACCTTTAGCCTGGCCTACATCGCCCGCATGACCCGTTCCTTCATGCTGGATCAGTTGAGCGAGGATTATGTCACCGTGGCCAGGGTGAAAGGGCTTCCCGAGTGGCGGGTGATCTGGGTGCATGCCTTTGGCAATGTGCGCGTTCCCCTGCTCACCGTGATCGCGCTTAGCTATGCCGGGCTCTTGGAAGGTTCAGTCCTCACAGAAATTGTCTTCGCCTGGCCCGGCCTTGGATTCTACCTCACCCAGTCGCTGCTCAACGCCGACATGAACGCGGTTCTTGGCGGCACCCTTGTGGTCGGCGCGGTCTTTATTGGCGTGAACCTGGTCGCCGACCTCCTGTACCGGGTCGTGGACCCCAGAGCGCGAGACAATCGATGACCAAACTTTGTCAGTGCCGCTCAGGCTGCAAATTTCTATTCGCCCGGCGCGCTGATAGTGAACGATCCGAAGACTAAGGCTATTGGCATGTCAAGGCGCGCACGCCCACCCTTGCAGCGCTTGCGTGGCTGGCTTGCAAGCGATGCACCCTCATCCCGCTGGCAAGCGCGCGCCGGTCAGGCCTACCTAGCTTGCTTGGCGCTGCAGCACAACATCTTGGCGATGGTCGGTCTTGGGATCGTTTTGAGCCTGGTCTTGGTAGCCGTTTTCGCCCCCCTCATTGCCCCCTATTCACCGACGGTTCCCGACCTGGAAAATCGCTTACTGCCGCCTGGGTCCGGTCATTGGCTCGGCACCGACGAACTTGGCCGCGACATCTTAAGCCGCATCCTGTGGGGGGCCAGGCTGACCCTTCTGGTGGTTGGCCTAGTGGTGGTGATCGCAGCCCCCTTAGGCCTTTTGGTCGGCACTGTCGCCGGCACATTCGGCGGCTGGCTCGATGCGGTCCTGATGCGCGTCACCGACATCTTCCTTGCCTTCCCCAAGCTCATCCTGGCGCTTGCCTTCGTCGCCGCCTTGGGGCCGGGAATCGAGAACGCCGTTATTGCCATTGCAATTACCTCCTGGCCGGCCTACGCCCGTTTGGCCCGCGCCGAGACCTTGACCCTGCGCCAGGCCGATTTCATCGCCGCCGCGCGCCTGCTGGGCGCGTCAGAGCTGCGCATCATCTGGGGGCACATCATGCCGCTTTGCACCGCTTCCCTGATCGTGCGCGTGACCCTCGACATGGCAGGGATCATCCTCACCGCCGCCGGCCTTGGCTTCCTCGGCCTTGGTGCCCAGCCACCGCAACCGGAATGGGGCGCCATGATCTCGGCCGGCCGACAATTCCTGCTGGATCAATGGTGGGTCGCGACCATGCCGGGCCTGGCGATCTTGGTGGTGAGTCTGGGTTTCAATCTCCTCGGCGACGGCTTGCGCGATCTCCTCAATCCGAAAGATCAGAGCCTGTGATGGCGGCCGGCGCTTGTCTTCCCCTGACTTTGAAACAATTGAAACCCTAAGGCTCCAGCCAAGACAACAACCGGAAAAAAACGGGGTCTAGGGTTCAGCTTGCGAATAGATGAAGTGGGCGCCGCATTTGCGGTGTCGCGCCACCATGCGGTCGCGTTCACCCTATTGGTGGCCTTAGCCATATGAGGTATGTCCTGATGACCCGCTCTCAGAAAATCACCCTCTTTATGACCGTCTTCGCCGCCTCGGCGTTGGTGGGATATTCGGTATCGAACTCCTCCCAGGTAATGCTTCCGGAAGCCTCTGTTGCCACCACCGGCGCCACCGTGGCGGACTGTCCAAGCGAAGACCTCATCGGCTACGCCGACGTTCCGCGGGGTTGGAACGGCGGGGTGCAGGGCCATAGCGGCCTGGTCCTCGAGCTGGTTTGCATGGCACCCGACTTTCGGGCGCCGGCTCCCTAATTCCAAGTCTCGATACGGAAACCTCACTCCGCTGCAATAGCCGTTTCCGGTTCAAGAAGTGCCCGCAACTGCCGGGCGTTCCACTTGTGAAAACAGTGGGTAGGCCCGTCCATCGCCGGAGAAAATGCGCCGCCGCCATAGGCCGGGGACTGCCGTCCGCGCTGCATACCCTCACAAACGAAGAGATCCTCGCGGAAGATCTCCGCCCATTGCTCCAGACTCTCGCGGCGCATGGCCGCATAGTCATCCCCAAGCGCCTCTTCCCCCACATAGTAGACGTCCACCAATTCCAGGGTGCGGCTCGCCGACTGCGGAATCAGGCTGATGACAAAGAGGTGGTCGGCGTGCACGCCGAACTGCACATTGGGAAACAAGGAGACATATTCGGCCTTGCCTTCCCAAGCCGTCGGTAGGCTCGGAAAGGTGGGGAAGGACTTGCCGCCGTCCCCCAAGGCGCGCCGCCATGCCAGGCTGCCTTGGCCCGAGAAATGCCCTTCTTTTTCAATATTGTAGTGATCTTCCAGGCGGGAGTAGCTGTTCAAGCCAGGATGGATACTCGGCAGGTGGTAGGCCTCGCAAAAATTTTCCACCACCAGCTTCCAGTTGCTCTGGACCTCCAGCTCGAAGTGCGAGTCGGGGCCGCCATGCCGCAGCAAGGAAATGTCAAAATCCCGCCAACGCTCTCTCAGGGGGGCCAGAAATGTCTCGATCTCTGGAGCATCGCCGGAGAGGTTGGCGAAAATCACATCTCCCCACAGGGCGATCCGTACCGGCTTTAGACCATGCTTGCCGGATTCAAAGCCAGGACAACTATGATTGCCTGCACCGCCGATATCAGGCGTCGCTCGCAAGGCCCCATCGAGACCATAGGTCCAGGTATGGTAGGGACAGCGGATCACCGCCTTGACGTTGCCGGGCTCGCTGACAAGCACCATGCCACGGTGGCTACAGACATTATGAAAGACCCTGATCCCGCCCTTTCGATCCCGTGCGATGAGCAGCGGCAGACCCAGGAAGGTGATCGGTTTGATGTCGCCGGGTTGTGGCACTTGAGCCCCAACGCCCAGGCAAACCCAGGTCTTGGCCAGCACCTCGTCCCGCTCGAAGGCAGCATAAGCCTCACTGACATAAGCCTGGTTGGGCAAGCCTGTTGCGGTTTCGATCGGCCGCAGGATCTCGTCCAATACGCTTTGATCTACCCCACCCAGGCGAGAATCTTGATGCAACGTGTCGGGCATTGCCGAAGCTCCTCAGTTCAGTCGAACACCGTCTTTTGGCCGGCAATTTGCCCGTCTAGCCGCAGGCCAATGCCCATCATCACAGGACGCATCGCGCTTGTCTGCTGTGGCCCTTGTGCAGAGTGACAGATACCGTTAATCAATCGGCCGCTTCATTAGATTGATTTATTTTGCGCCATGCCTAGACGGTATTTTCTTATAGTATTATAAGCTGACCTTATGGTTCTTGTGCATCGAGATCTGCCACCCTTGAATGGCTTGATCGCCTTCGAGGCGGTCGCCCAGCTGCGCAGCTTTACCGCTGCCGCGCGGCGCTTGGGCGTCACCCAGGCGGCCGTCTCGCAGCACGTAAAATCCCTCGAAGAACGCCTTGGCGTGGTACTCCTCAGGCGTGAAAGGCCGCAGCTTCGACTGACCCCGGAAGGCGAGCTTCTGGCGGAAGCCGTCACTGCTGGTATCGAACGAATTGGCGAGGCGGTGCGAGCAATCGAACAACGTCGCCGTGGCAAACGCTTGACTGTGGCAACCACCATTGCCTTTTCCGCCTATTGGCTGATGCCGCGCCTGCCGAGATTTCACGCCCGACATTCAGACGTCGAACTGCGCTTGGCCACCAGCGATTCACCCATCGACTGGCAGGGAGAGTCGGTTGACTTGGGGATAGCCTTTATCGAGAGGCCGCCGTCGGGTTTTTCGTCAGATCCCCTTTTTGGGGACGAAATACTCGCGGTCGCAAATCCATCGTTGCACAAAGCGATTGCGCCGATCTCGTTGACGGGTCTGGGGCAAGCCGATTTGCTGCACCTCGACTGGCCCGACCAGACCTGGATGACATGGCAAGAATGGTTCGCGCGCCTTGATGTCGAGGCCAAATCAACGGCGGTAAAACTACGCTTCAATAACTACCTATTGCTCATACAGGCGGCACTGGAGGGTCAGGGCGTTGCCCTTGGGTGGCGCCGATTGATCGACCCCCTGATAGATAGAGGGGACCTGCTTATGGCCTGCCCCGCCCGGGTTGTTCCGCAGGCACGCTATTACCTTTTGATCCCCTCACGGGTACGCAATGACCGTGCCGTGAAAGCCTTTCGCACGTGGCTTCTGCAAGAAGCCAGCGAAGATTGGTAAGGAGGGAGCGCCAATTGACTTACCGCATTGAACCCATCCCGCAGGTAACAGTTATTGTCCCTGGTCCCTCACCGAGCGAAATTGAAGCATGAAACCGAAGACGACCTGGGTCATCGTCGCCGATGATCGACATGCTAAAATCTTGGAAAGTCTTGGATCGGGACGCGGTTTGAAGCCGATCAGGGGTGCAGTCTTCGAGGCACCGCGATCTAGTGGCCAAGACATCTACAGCGACCGGCCTGGTCGCAGTTTTGAGTCTCACGGGATTGGCCGGCACCCCATGAACCGCCCAACCGAGCCGGAAGCCCAGGCCCGACAAGCCTTCATGAAAAGGGTCGTCGACTGGCTGGAAAGTCCCAAACGGGGGTCAACCTACGACCGCTTGGTGTTGATCGCTGCGCCACGCACGCTTGGCGCCCTGCGCGACTGCCTATCGGCGGCAACAGGCAAGAAAGTGGTCTTCGAATGGCCCAAGGATTTAACCAAGGCATCGCCCGATCACATATCTCAAGCACTCAGTGAGCAAATCTTGACTTGACCTCGTCAAGCCCAGACGACACGGCCCCCGCCAGCAGCGCTTCGCTGCGCTGGCACAGCCTGCCGCCCGAGGCGGTCCAAGACCACCTCGGCGTCAACCCAGACGGATTGAGCAACCGAGAAGCCGCCGATCGCCTACAGCGCTTCGGCGCCAACCGCATGCCCCGTCGTGCCCCACCAAGCCTAACGCAACTCTTTCTGCGGCAGTTCAAAAGCCCCCTGGTTTATCTCTTGTTGGCGGCAGCGGCCGTATCCCTGGCCCTCGGCGAGGCCTTGGACGCCCTCTTCATTTTCATTGTCCTGTTGCTCAACGCCGGCATCGGAACGACCCAGGAGTGGCAGGCGCAAAAAAAGGCGGCCGAACTCGACAAGATGGTACCACTACGGGCTGTCGCCCGTCGCGATGGGAACTGGCAGGAACTCGACGCCAGCGACCTGGTGCCCGGCGACTTAGTGAGGCTGGAGAGCGGCAGCCGCGTTTCAGCGGACCTGAGATTGATCGAGAACCAAGAACTGGCGATCGATGAGTCGCTTCTGACCGGCGAGTCCCTTCCCGTCGAAAAAGATTCCGGGGCGGTCTTGCCTGCGGACACGAACCTGGCCGAACGCCTCAACCTTGCCTATGCGGGCACCACCGTCCTCAGCGGACGTGCGAGTGGCCTGGCGGTCGCCACCGGCGCCGCAACGGAAATCGGCCGGATCGCCGAGACGCTGAGCGGCGGCGATACCAAACCGCCGCCATTGCTTGGCCAACTCGCCCGTATGAGCCGCCGAATCTCCATCGCCACGATCGGGATCATCCTGGCGATTGGTACAGCCGCGGCGCTGCAGGGAACACCCCTGGGCGAGGTTTTCCTCATTGCAATAGCACTCGCCGTCGCCGCCATCCCGGAGGGCTTGCCGGTTGGCATTACGGTCGCCTTAGCCATTGCCACAAGCCGTATGCGCGATCATGCGGTCATTGTCCGCTCCCTGCCCGCGGTCGAGGGCCTCGGCGCTTGCACACTCATCGCCAGCGACAAGACCGGCACACTCACCTGCAACGAGCTGACCGTCAAAGCGCTTGTGCTCTTTGATAAAGGCGTCGCCAATCCCCCTGTGGAAGTCACCGGCGAGGGCTATGACATCACGGGTGAGGCATTATGCGGTGGCGCGCCCTTGGCGGAGAAGGATAGGCTCCGCCTGCATCAGATCGCGGAAAGTGCGGCGCTTTGCAACGAGGCGAGCCTGAAGCCGACAAGCCAGGGCCTGGAGCGACTGGGCGATACGGTCGACGTGGCCTTCCTCGTCTTCGCCGCGAAGCTTGGGGTGGATTTCGGCCAGCTGCGCGACCAGCACGGCTTGCTGGCAAGCCTTCCCTATGAACCCGAGCGCCGCTTTGGTGCTGCTTTTACTGCTAGCGAGGAAACGTCGCAGCGCCCGCTTGTCGCCCACGTCAAGGGCGCGGCCGAAGTCATCTTGCCCATGTGCAGCAATGTCGGCAGCCAGGCGGCTACCGGTCAGATGGAAGCCCTGGCAAAGGCCGGCTACCGGGTTTTGGCTGTGGCCCGCGGGACGGTAAAGGATACCGCCGCCCTCGAAGGGCTCTCGCTACTCGGACTGGTCGGCTTGATCGACCCGATTCGCCCCGAAGTGCCCGCCGCCATTGACCGTTGCGGCAAAGCCGGAATCGCGGTGAAAATGATCACCGGCGACCACCCGCTAACCGCACTGGCTATTGCTCAGCAGTTGGGACTAGCGGACGACCCTGCGGAAGTGGCAAGCCAGGCGGAAGTCGCCATGCTGCTTAGCGGCACGCCTGAACTTGATCACGTCCTGGCGGAAAAACGCGTCTTTGCACGCGTCGAGCCCATACAAAAACTTGCGATTGTACAAGCCCTGCAGCGGCAGGGGCACGTTGTGGCGGTCACCGGTGACGGTGTCAACGATGCTCCCGCCCTCAATGCTGCGGACATCGGTGTGGCCATGGGCAGGAGCGGCACGGATGTCGCGCGCGGCGCCGCCGATCTAGTAATCACCGACGACAATTTTGCCTCCATCGTCGCTGGAATCGAAGAAGGCCGCGTCGCTTATGACAATGTGCGCAAACTGATCAATTTGCTGATCGCTACCGGGTTGGGTGAAATCGTCCTTTTCATGATCGCCATTCTTCTTGGCCTGCCGGCGCCACTGGGTGCCGTGCAGTTGCTATGGCTAAACCTGGTGACGAATGGAATCCAGGACGTGGCGCTTGCCTTCGAGCGCGGCGAGCCAGGAATTGGCGATCGGCGGCCACGGCCGCCCAATCAGCCGCTCTTCGACCGGCGGATGATCGCCCAGGTCGCGCTTGCCGGTGCCACCATGGGCGGCATTGGTGCTGCTGCCTACGCTTGGTTTCTGGCGCAAGGCATGCCCCTCGATGCGGCTCGCAACCTACTCCTGCTACTCATGGTCCTGTTTGAGAATGCGCATGCCCTCAATTCGCGCTCGGAGCGGCGCTCCGTTTTCGCGGTGCCGCTTTCCGCCAACTGGTTTCTGATCGCCGCCATTATCGGTGCCCAGGGCTTGCATATCGCCGCCCTTTTTACTCCAGGCTTGAGCACCGTCTTGGGCACAATGCCGGTTGGCTTTCTCGATTGGGTCATGGTTGTTGGCTTGGCCAGCCTCTTGGTGGTGGTGATGGAGGCCTTCAAGCGCCTGACAGCCAAGGCCTTCGACTAGCCTCGATGGCGAACGCTACGCAAGCTTGCCGCAGGCCTCGCGCAAGCGGTCGAAGGCCTTCTCCAGGCTCTCCCGTGATGCGGCGTAGGAGAGCCGCAGATAGGGATCGAGGGCGAAGGCCACCCCCGGCACCAAGACGACCCCGCCTTCCGCCATGAAATACTGCGCTACCGCCGCGCTGTCCTCGAGCGTGGCGCCCGCAGGGGTCTTGCGCCCGAGCAGCTCTCGACAGCCCACATAGGCATAGAAGGCCCCTTCCGGTCTCGGGCAGGTCAGCCCTGGAATGCCGTTTATCTGCTGACAGACCAAGTCGCGCCGGTGGCGAAAGGATTCCGCCCGTTCGGCCAAGAAATCCTGTGGGCCTTCAAGGGCCGCGATGGCCGCCGCCTGGCTGATCGACGAGGGATTTCCCGTGCTTTGCGACAGCACCTTGCGCATGCCCTTGATCAGGACGTCGGGGCCGCCGGCATAACCAATACGCCAACCGGTCATCGCATAGCATTTAGAGACGCCGTTGATAGTCAGCGTCCGCTCATAGAGCCTCGGCTCCACCGCAGCCGGGGTGGCAAAGACCCGGCCGTCAAACAACAGGTGTTCGTAGATGTCGTCGGCGATCACCCAAACCTGCGAGTGGTCCAACAGCACATCGGTCAATGCCTTGAGTTCTTCCGATGAGTAGGTTGCCCCGGTCGGATTGGAGGGCGAATTGAGCACCAGCCATTTTGTCTTTTCAGTGATGGCGTTCTTGAGCTTTTCGGCGGTGAGTTTAAAGCCCACGTCCTCCCCGCATTCGACGATCACGGGCGTGCCGCCGGCAAGCCGCACCATATCGGGGTAGGACGTCCAGCAAGGCGCCGGGATGATGACCTCGTCGCCCGGGTCGAGGCTGGCATGGAAGGCGAGAAACAACATGGGCTTGGCACCGGCGGTGACCAAGATTTGATCAATTTCGTAGTTGAGATTGTTGTCCCGCTGAAATTTTGCCGCTGCCGCCCGCTTCATGGCCGAAGTGCCTTCCACGGGCGTGTACTTGGTAGCACCCTCGCGCATCGCCTTGGCCGCGGCCTCAATAACGTGGTCAGGGGTTTCGAAGTCCGGTTCGCCTATGGAAAGGTCCACCAGGTCGCGCCCTGCCTCTTTCAACTTGGTGGCTAGATTGAAGGTCTGGGATATGCGCGAGGCCTGAAAGCGATCTAGGCGGGAGGCCAGAATGGTCATGAGACAAATTCCTCGGTTGTTCTTATCCGACCAGCGTTCCCTTAAGTTCGCTCAGGGTCGCCGTGGGAAGGGCCGCGTCCGGGTCGACCCGTAGCTCCAGTAGGGCTGGCTTACCACAGGTGACAGCCCGTTCGAAAGCGTCGGGAAAGGCATCGGTTGTCTCGACCACCTCGCCCGCGGCGCCAAAGGCACGGGCCAAGGCGGCAAAGTCCGGATTGTTTAAGTCGGTGCCGCATTCTCGGTCCGGGTGACGGCGTTCCTGGTGCATGCGTATGGTGCCGTACATGTTGTTGTTGATGACGATGAAGATCGGCGCGACGCCAGCGTGAATCGCGGTAGCGAGCTCCTGGCCGGTCATCAGGAAATCTCCGTCACCACAAAAGCCGAGCACCATGCGCTCCGGGAAGGCGATTTTGGCGGCAACCGCTGCTGGCACACCGTAACCCATGGCCCCGCTGATCGGGGCGAGGATGCCGCCCAGGGACCCGTAGTCGAAGTACTTGTTCGGCCAGTCGGAAAAATTGCCGGCCCCAGAGGTTAAGACGGCATCGCGCGGCAAGCGTTGCCGCAAGAAGGCCATGATCCGGTTCATGTCAATGGGCCCGGGCAGAGGCCTTGCCTTAAGATCGCGTAGATAAGCCTCGTGCCCGGCGGTGCACCACGCCGCCCACACCGGATCGACTGGAGGGTCGAGCCTGGCGGCCGCCGCGGCGAAAGGGGCCGCACTCGCATGGATCGCCAAATCCGGCTCGTAGACCCGACCCAACTCTTCGGCCGACGGGTAAACGTGAATCAGCGTCTTCCCAATCCGAGGCACGGTCAACAAGCCGTATCGACCGGTGGTGCCTTCGTTCAGCCGGGCACCGGCGACCAACAGCAGGTCGGCCTCCTCGAGCTGCCGCCTTAGTCCCTTGAAAATGCTCCAAGCCACATCGCCGTGATAGCAAGGGTGCCGATTGTCGAAGAGGTCCTGCCGGCGAAAGGCGACAGCCGTCGGCAAGCGCCAATCTTCAGAGAATTTTCTGATGTCCGCCCAGGCTTGCGCGTTCCAATCGCCGCCGCCCAAGATCATCAGGGGGCGCTCTGCCGTCACCAGGAGCTCGCGCATTTCGGCCAGCTCTTCGGCGCCCGGATGAGCTCGCGCCGGCTGGTAGGGTCGGCTATCGGCAACCGCTGCGCTCTCCCGCAACATATCCTCCGGCAACGCCAGCACCACCGGTCCCGGCCGGCCCGAGGTGGCCGTCCGAAAGGCGCGCGCCACCATCTCAGGAATCCGCGCCACATCGTCAATCTGCGCCACCCATTTGGCCATCTGACCGAACATGCGCCGGTAGTCGATTTCCTGAAAGGCCTCGCGCTCCTGCTGGCCGCGCGGCACTTGCCCGACAAAGAGAATGACCGGGTTCGAGGACTGAAAGGCGGTGTGAATGCCGATGCTGGCGTTGGTCGCCCCCGGTCCGCGTGTGACAAAGCAAACGCTTGGCCCCCTGGTCACCCGGGCGTCAGCATCCGCCATAAAGGCGGCACCGCCCTCCTGTCGGCAGGTGACAAAGCGGATGTCATTGCGCGCCGCATAAAGCGCATCGAGCACCGCTAGATAGCTCTCCCCCGGCACGCCGTAAACCCGCCTGATGCCGTGGATCCGCAGTTGATCGACGAGAATTTGCCCACCGGTTCGGGGCTCGATGTCGGCTTGGGTCAATGTCTTTCCATTAGTCCGTGGCCATTGTAGAAGATGTCGTCATCGCGAGGAGCGAGAGCGACGTGGTGATCCATATGGCCTTGCCGCCCCACCGACTTATGGATTGCCACGTCGCTCTCGCTCCTCGCAATGACAAATACGGCGACTTTCGTCAATGCTTGCTAATCACGCCACTCCGCGCCTCGGCCAACAGCCAGTCCCGAAACCGGGCCACCTTTGGCTGATCGGCCGTCAGCTCCGGGCAGGCCAAATAATAGCCTTGGCCGGTATCGAGGCGGTGTTGCAGCGGCATGATCAGGCGCCCTTCGGCAATGACCTCCTCGATATAGGGGCTGCGGCCCATCGCCAAGCCCAGGCCACTGGCTGCCGCCTTGAGCGCCAGTTCACGCGAATCCACATGCAGCCGCCTGGTGCCTGGCGGTATGCTTAAGCCTTGGGAGTCGAACCACTGCTCCCATTCCTCCGGATGCATGGGGCAGCATATCAAGACCTGCTCCGCCAATTGCAGGGCTTCGCGAAACGGCCCGAACTCGGCCGCCAAGCTGGGACTGCAAACCGGCGCCATTTCCTCACCGAAGAGATAATCGGCCCGCAGGCCCGGCCAGTCGCCTGCACCATAGCGGATCGCCAGGTCGAGTTCCGTATGATCGAAGTCCAGTGCCTCGAAAGACGTCATCAGACGGACCTCAAGTTCAGGCTGAGCCTGCTGAAATCGCCCCAGGCGTGGAATCAGCCAAAGTGAGGCCAAGGTCGGATAAAGCCAAATGGTCAACTCTCCCTGGCGACCGCGGCGCATGACCTCGTCGGTGGCGAGATCGATACGATCGAAGGCCTCGCCCAGGCCCTTCATATAGGCCCGGCCTGCTTCGGTCAGCCGCGGCAGGTTGCCAGAGCGCACGAAGAGCCGCATGCCAAGATAGGCTTCCAAGGCCTTGACCTGATGGCTGATCGCCGAGGGCGAAAGCAACAGCTCGTCGGCTGCTTCCTTGAAACTGCCCAGTCGCGCCGCCGCCTCGAACGCGCGCATGGCAGAAAACGACGGCAAGCGACGGGACATGGCAGCTTCAAACAATTGATTTTGATTCACACGATTTTCCAATAACATATCATTATTAAAGCGATCTGTGTAGAATCCTTGACCTCTTCAGGTGAATTTTCTTCAAGACAAGCACGAAGATTTTTCAATTGTCTTCTTCGCCGGTCGAGCGTCAGATGCGAAAGTGGTGTTTGTTGGTCCGCCGACTTGGCCTTGTAACGCGTTGGGTCAGCAAGGACCATGGTGGGCTTTTTGAGATGAGCAGCGAGCGTAGGTCATGAAATCGCATTACAGAGTTGCCGTTATCGGCGGCGGGGTCATTGGATGCAGCATTCTCTATCACCTCGTGAAACTCGGGTGGAAAGACGTGGTGCTGTTGGAGCGCTCGGAGCTTACCTCCGGCTCCACCTGGCACGCGGCCGCGGGCACCCACTTGCTGCACGATGTCACCAACATCGCCAAGCTGCATAAGTACACCAACAAGGTCTACCAGGAGCTAGAGGCGGAAACCGGTCAGTCCTGCGGCATCCACGCGGTCGGCGGCATCTATCTCGCCACCACTCAGGAGCGCGAGTACCAGCTGCAGATCCAGCGCTCCAAGGCAAAGTACACCGGCATCGACTTCGAAATCATCTCCAAGGAAGAAACCTTGGCGATGAACCCGCTCTTGGATTTGACAGACGTTCGCATCTGTATGTTCGAGCCCAACGAATGCCACGTCGATCCGAGCGGCATCACCCACGCCTTCGCCAAGGGCGCGCGCGACGGCGGCGCCGAAATTTATCGCCATACGCCGGTGGTCGAAACCAATCCGCAAGCCGATGGCTCCTGGGAAGTGGTGACGCCGAAGGGCACCATCAAGGCCGACGCGGTGGTCAACGCCGCCGGTCTGTGGGGGCGCGAGGTCGGCAAGCTCGCCGGGGTCGACCTGCCGCTGATGACCATGGAGCACCAGTACTTCGTCACCGAGACGATCCCCGAGATCGAGACCCTGGGCAAGGAGATCCCGCTGCTGCACGACAGTGACAAGGGCTACTACCTGCGCCAGGAAGGCAAGGGCCTGCTCTGCGGCGCCTACGAGGAGGACGGCCGCTTTTGGGCGGTCGACGGCACCCCGCTGGAGTTCGGCCACGAGCTGCTGCCCGACGATCTTGATCGCATTTCCGACAATGTCATGCGCGCCTGCGAGCGCATTCCGGTGCTGGGCACTGCCGGGGTTAAGCGGGTGATCAACGGGCCGATGATCTGGACCCCCGATGTGGCAGCGCTGCTCGGTCCGGTGCCGGAGCTCGACAACTACTTCGTCTGCGGCGGCGTGATCCCCGGCTTCAGTCAGGGCGCGGGTCTTGCCCGCTCGATCGCCGAGTGGGTGGTCAATGGCGAGCCGGACTTCGACCTCTTCGCCCTCGACATGGCGCGCTTTGGCCCTTGGGCCTCCAAGGGTTATGTGATGAGCCGGGCGCTGGACAACTACTCGACCCGCTACCGCATCATCTACCCCAACGAAGAGCGGGCGGCCGGGCGGCCCTTGCGCACGCGCCCGATCTACGAGCAGCAGAAGGCGCAAGGGGCGATCTTCGGCGCCGCCTATGGCTGGGAGCACCCGCTGTGGTACGCGCCGGAAGGCATGCCGCGCGAAGACCACCTTTCCTTCGGCCGGGCGCGCTGGTTCGAGCCGGTGGGCGAGGAATGCAAGGCGATCCGCGAAAATCTCGGCATGATCGATATCTCCACCTTCGCCAAGTACGAGGTGGAAGGGCCGGGCGCCGAGGCCTGGCTCGACGGCCTACTGGCCAACCGACTGCCACAGAAGATCGGGCGCGCCGTGCTGGCCCCCATGTTGAGCCCACGCGGCGGCGTCATCGGCGACTTCACCGTGACCCGGCTGGCCGCAGACCGCTTCTATATCCTGGGCGGCGGGGCGGCCGAACGCTATCACTGGCGCTGGTTCCGCAAGCACATGCCCGAGACCGGGGTCAAGTTCACCTCACTTTCCGCCCCTTGGGCGGGCTTCAACATCGCCGGTCCGAAGGCGCGGGACTTCTTGGCGGCGCTGACCGGCGCCGACGTTTCCAACGAAGCCTTCCGTTTCTTGAGCTGCCGGGAGCTCGACATCGGCATGCACCGGGTGAGAGCCCTGCGCGTCTCCTTCACCGGCGAGCTGGGCTATGAGCTCTACTTCCCGCAAGAGTCTCAGCGCGGAGTCTACCAGGCGATCCTGGAGAAGGGGGCGGAATTCGGCCTCAAGCTGGCCGGCATGCGGGCGCTGGCCTCGCTGCGCATCGAGAAGGGCTATGGCTCTTGGAGCCGCGAGTATTCGCCCGAGTACAACACCTTCGAATCCCGCTTGGAGCGCTTCGTCAAGCTGGACAAGGGCGAGTTCATCGGCCGCGACGCGGTGCTGCGCCTTTCCAACACACCGCCGCGCGAGGTCATGAGCTTCTTCGAGATCGATGCGCCGCTGGCCGATGCGCTGGGCGGCGAGCCCATCTTGATCGACGGCGAGGTGGTCGGCCGCGTCAGCTCCGGCGCCTACGGCTATCATCTCGGCAAGTCGCTTGCCATCGGCTATGTCGCCGGCGAGCGGGCGCTGCCGGGCGCCGGCTACACCATCGAGATACTGGGCGACGCCCGTCCGGCCATCCTCCTCGAACAGCCGGCCTACGACCCCCTGGGCGAGCGACTGCGGGGGTAAAGGTGGGGAACGAGTGGCTAGCAACCCGACAGTGGCGACACCAACCGCTTTAGTAACCGGACTTAGCAATTGGCGGTTCTTGTGGTCCCGTCCGGCCATCGTCGTGTGTCGCTTCGACCCGAGCTTTACGGTCTACTCTTCGTCAATAACGCCTGTCCCGGTGCCGAAATCGACAAGGCGCGCCGTGTGACAGGAGTAATTCCGGGACGGGGCGGCAGTGTCGCTGGAGTTTTAACATTCCAGGCAAGTCCAACAGCCTCAAGAAGCCGAACGAAGAGCCAGCCCAAGTCGATTTGACCGGGATATAACCCATGGCGCGCCGAACTCGGAAATGCGTGATGATTGTTGTGCCAGCTTTCTCCCATCGTCGGGATTGCCATAAGCGGCACGTTGTGGGCTTGGATGATTGCCCCGTCTACGGTCCAGTCCTGTGGTCCACTTGTGTGCGCAAAATAGGAGATGAACCAATGCATCGTTGTACAGGCCGCCACACGAACGAAGACTCCCCACACCAGCCACGGCACCCCACCCAGGAGGAACAACGCCACCCCTATCGGCACCTGATGAAACATCCATGTGCGGTCTAGAAAACGATAGAAGGGGTCATCGGCAATGCCAGGACCGGGATCGAAGCCGGGCGGGCTCGTCAGCTTAAGTTTGCCATGAAGATACAACAAACCATCGAGCAACAGGGGATATTCATGCCGAAGCAAAGGATGGCAGTCGGGTTGACGCTGCGCCCAGTCCCGGCTGTCATGAAGACGGATGGTCCAGAGCGGCCCCCCCATACCGACTGCCGTTCCAAACCACACAAGTAACCGTTCTAGCCATTTGGGGCAGTCAAAACTGCGATGGATCAACCGCCGGTGAAATCCAACTGAATGGCCGGCGCACAGCGTAACTGCCGACGATACGAGAAACACGACAACAGCATCCCACGTGAAAAACATAGGCCCTAGCATGACCGCACCGAGAAGCATTCCGGTGTTCCAAAGTGATCGGGACGGATCCCAAACGACGTCTCCTTCGACAGGGCTCGCGGTATCGAGACCGGTGAGCGAATTGACCCTATAGGCGTCGGCGGATTCCGGGGAGATTTGGTTCATGACCTGTCTCTTTTTCACCCGTCAAAATGCACGAACCAGCGAACAGCCGTTCGAACCCGCGTCCAGAAGACCATGCGCACAATTCGAGGCGGTCACCGCTGCACACCAGCATTGAGCGCCCAATTGTCACAGCTAGGCCTCGAGTTCACTCGTCGCTACCCCGCTGCCGCCGTTTGGCGGCAATTCGCCTCGCTTCGGGGCAAAACGGCGTCAGAAATCCATAGAGCGTGTTTGCCAGATTGTCCGCGGCGATATAGTAAAGAACGAACTGCCCACGCTTCTGCTCTCTTACCAATCCAGCTTCTTTCAAAATGGAGAGGTGCTTAGAGATCGATGGCAATGCCATATCAAACTTTTCGGCAATTTCACCGACAGTCATAGGGCCACCGGAAAGGTGGTTGAGAATTCGACGTCGGGGATTAGACGCCAAAGCTTTGAAAGCATCACCCATAGATATTTTCCTAACTAAGAAAATATCTAAATGCAAGCATTTTCGAACCCAATTCTTCACCTCACCATATTTTCTTACTTGTACTTCTGACGGCTCTATCCTTTCTAAGGACACCGGCGAGCCGCGATGGCGAAAATCTCTAAACCCGACCAAGCTGGCCAGCGCCTTGCCACACTTCTTTGTGCCAAGTATCCGTTTAACTCGCGACCTATGCGCATTGGCTGCCTTAAGCATCGCCTGATATGCCCGCCGAGCCACGGTCTTGCGCGTTGACTGCCTTTCCAATTCGGACGCAAGACACGGTTACACACCGACGGCGCATCAAACCCGAGATCAATCAGCCACTTGGATAGAACTGGCGGTGAAAAATACCAGCGATGGTCCGCAGCGTAGCACCACCACCCGCTTCCCGCCGCAACCCGCGCCGCGGACTGATAATTGCCTGTTTCAATAACGAGATAGCCGCCAACATCCACTCTTTGCGCGGCCTCAGCGAGCATTTCGTAGGGCAATTCCAAGTGCTCGATCACATCCATCAAGGAAACGATATCGAACTTCTCGTCGGTTCCTAAATCCGAGATGACGCCCCTCACCAACTTCCCACCGGTTTCACTGAAGCTTGGCGCAGCGGGATCTATCCCGGTAGCATTCCAGCCGCGAGCTGCCGCCTCGCGCACTAAGGCGCCATCACCCGCGCCGACATCCAACAGCGTCCCCGGTGAACCGCAAAGGCTTTCGAAATACGCCACTTGTAAGGCGGCGACAGCTTTTCGCTGGTCTGGATCGTAATAGTCATGAGCGGACCGCGTGTAGCGAGCCTCCGCATGCGCGACACTGTCCTCGCAAGAACGTAGTACCGGATACTGCCAGGCAAAGACGCAGTTCCTGCATTCGACAACGGAGATTTCTGTTCTTTCTGGCGTGTCTGAAGCCAGAGCCATGAAGGAACGTAAGTTTCTCGACCCACACGAGACACAAGCCTCGTCATTGGCGACAACCCTGCCAGCTTGCTTCATTTCCGGGCCTCTCACGCAGGCGACTAACCTTATGTTGGCGAGCCACTTTTCAATTAAATACCCAGCATCAAGGCTTTCAGGAAACAAGTATTACAGAGAGGAGCACGAGAAAATAGAACGATGGTTAGAGCGTAGGGAACGGTTATGTGGGTGGCTCTTCTAAGAAAATTGATTTGCAGCACCGGGCCGGCGTTCATCGTGACCTCCGCGTGGTCGCGGCCAGCCCGTCATCCTCCTCGATCAGCCGACTAGACTGATGCCTCCGGCTTTCGAGGCTATTCGCGGTTCCTGCCAAATCCGCCATTGTTGGGCGGCATTTAGCTGTAAAAGCTGAGACTTTGTCTGACAGTCATGCCCTTTGGCTTGGCGGGTGTCGGTTAAGTGGTGGCTGTCAGGCCACCACTGCTGAGGGCACAACTTTTTCCTTGGCCATGTGTCGGCTGTCAAGGAAGGTCTGCATCGGCGTCTAGTGTCCCGCTTCCGAAATTCGCTTCATATTGTGGCGTGCACCGACCGAATTTCGGAATCGATCAGGACACTAGTATGGTATTGAGTCTCGTGTGGTTTTTCGGATTTGAAGTGCCTCTCGGTGCTGCTCCAAATAATGATAGGAACTTCAAATCCACCACACTAGATCTTGCGGGTCAAATAGTGGGAAAACCAACCGGCGTACTTCACCTGCAGTTCCGGCAGGCGCCAATCTCGGCCCGTGACGACGCCTCGGCAGCTGGCAGTCCCGCATTGACAGTCCATGACCCAATCTTCATCGTCGCCGGTGGCGTAGTCGAAGCACAGCTCCTCGCCTGACTCAATTGAGCGCATGGCGTGGAAGGCGATCTGACCCTGGATACCGACATTAGGTTCGCAGGAATGGTTCAGGTGCATCATGGCGCCCTCGCGCTCCTCGGCTAGGACTGGCCCGATAAATAGGTCGTCATCAATTTGGATCTCGGCAGGACCGAGAGTCTCTAACAAAGCATCACGGCGGGCAAGGTTGAAGACGTGGCCGCCCTTCATCACCACCAACTCTCCGCTTGCAATGGTTGCAACGGCGAAGAGGCCGCGTCCCTCAATTCCGCTTTGTCGCTTTTCCACTTTGGGTGAAAACCAAGTCAACCCCATAACGGTCTCCTGCTCCCAATCTCGCCACTCGTCATCTAAGTCTATCTGAATTCGTTCATTGGCAGCGGACCTTTTTCTCGAAGATTGACTTCCTCGCCGGTTTCCTACTCGAGCCTCAGAGTGCGGCTCTGGGTCAAACTGCGTCCTTGGCAGGATGCAACCTTGTATCCGCCTCTACCGCCTCCTCCTTGACCGTCCCGCGCCGCTAGGCCCTCAACCCCTTCCCTACTCTCTCGCCGCCACATAGGCCGTCACCTCAACCTCCACCTCAATCAGGGGGTCGAAGAAGCCGCTGACGCCGACGAAGGATAGCGCCGGGCGGGCTCTCCCCATGACCTCCGCGTGGGCGCGGCCGGCTTCGGCCCATTTTCGGGTATCGAGCATCATGATGTTGGTCTTGATCACATCGTCGAAGGAGGCACCCACCGCCGCCAGCGCCTCGCCGATGATCTCGAGGCTGAGCCGGGTCTGGGCGTAGACATCGCCGGCATGCAGAATGGTGCCGTCGGGCGCCGAGGGCGAGGTCAGGCCAATCTCGACCATGGGGCCGACCCGCACCGCCCGCGAATAGCCGGCCTTGTCCTCCCAGGGCCGGCCGCTTGAAATGGTCTTTCGCATGCTTCCTCTCCCGCTGCTGGGCCAGAACCGGTCGGGCATGGCCGCCATCCGCAGGGCAAAAATCGCATATTCGCCATGTGATTCAACCCCCTCGTAACGACTGCGCTATCCAGCGGCCAGCGAAGTCTATAGACTGCTTCACAGACGGCGTCGGGATGGCTGATTATCGTCACCGATCCAATACCAAGCCAACCGGCGGCAAGGCCGTCACAGGATAGTTAACGGGGAGACGCATTTCATGAGGTTCACAAGACGCGCGTTAGGAGTGGTCCTTGCCGCAACGCTCAGCATGGCGGCTGCCGGCCAGGCCGCCGCCAACAGCGTGATCGATGAGATCTTGCAACGGGGCAAGATCGTCGTCGGCCTATCTACCTTCGTGCCCTGGTCCATGCGCGACAAGAAAGGCGACTTGATCGGCTTCGAAATCGACGTGTCGCGGCAGCTCGCCGCCGACATGGGAGTCGATATCGACTTCGTGCCGACCGCCTTTGACGGCATTATCCCGGCCCTGCTCGCCAAGAAATTCGACGTCATCATCACCGGCATGGTGATCAAGCCGCAGCGCAATCTGACCGTCAATTTTTCCGACCCTTACGCCTATTTGACCGTCGGCATGGCCGCCAACAAGAAGATGGCTGACGAGCTTGGCCTTTCCACCCTGGAGGATTGGAACAGCAGCAAGGTGACCCTGACCATCAAGCGCGGCACCGCCCCCGGGGAAACCGCCGCCCGACTCTTTCCCAAGGCACGGGTGCGCCAGTTCGATGACGATGCCCAGGCGCTTCAAGACGTGCTCAACGGCAACGCCCACGCCTTCCTGACTTCGGAGCCCAAGCCGACCTATTACGTGCTCGATAATCCGGAGGTGCTTTATCACCCCTTCGGCATTGGTCCTTTCGATCCCTCCGCCTCGGCCTTTGCGGTGCGCAAGGGGGATCCGGATGCGCTGAATTTCTTCAACAACTGGATCCGCTACCGCAGTCTCGACGGCTGGCTGGAGGAGACCCACGACAAGTGGTTCAAAGGCCGGGCTTGGAAAGACCAAGTCGAATAAACCCGTAATCCTATCCCTGCAGCGGTTGGCCTGGGTCTTCCCGGGCCGCCGCTGAACGGTATTGCTGATCGGTGACGAGCGCGCAAGCAACAGGAGATCTCCCCAAGAGGCGGCCACAGCCCTCTCGCCGGGTGCCTTGGTGGCGCTCGACCTGGTTCGACTGCCTGCAGTTTTTCCTGCTGTCCGGCTTTTTGGTGTGGCTGACCTGGCGCGGTGCGGCTTCCATGGAATACCGCTGGCAGTGGTATCGGGTGCCGCGATTCTTTTACCGGGTGGTCGACGGGGAGATCATCTGGGGGCCCTTGGTCTATGGTCTCTTGGTGACCATCGAGATCGCCGCCTGGGGCATGCTCCTCACCCTCGTCATCGGCCTGGTGACGGCGGTTTTGCGTTTGTCGGACTCGATCGCCGGGCGCATCTTGGCCAAGGTCTACCTGGAATCGATCCGCAACACGCCGCTGCTGGTGCAGGTCTCGATCTTTTACTTCGTGCTGCAGCCGATTTTGGGGATCAACAACCCCTTGTGGACCGGCATCCTCTGCCTCGCCTTCTTCGAGGGTTCCTTCGCCTCGGAAATCATCCGTGCGGGGATCGTTTCGGTCGCCAAGGGTCAGTGGGAGGCCTGCAAGACGGTCGGGCTCAATCGCCTGCAGAGCTATCTCTATGTGGTGCTGCCGCAGGCTGTGCCGCTGATGCTGCCGCCCCTGACCGGCATCCTGGTCAATCTGATCAAGCATTCGGCGATCTTGAGTTTTGTCGCGGTCTTCGAATTGACCACCGAGGCACGCAATTTGATCGGCGACACCTTTATGAGTTTCGAGGTGTGGTTCGTCGTCGGCCCCATGTACCTGGTCTTGACTATCAGTCTTTCGACCTTGGTCAGTTGGCTGGAGCGCCGGGTAAGGCGAGGCCGGCATGGCTGAAGGGGTCAGGCGCGCCAAACGGCGCTTTACCGTCGTTGACCTCCTGGTCCTAGGCGCCGTCATCGGTTTCGTGGCCTATATCGGCTACCGGATCGATTCGGTCTTGATCTACAAGTGGGATTGGAGCGCCATTCCCAGCTATCTCTTCCGCTGGGACGAGGAGAGCGGCAGCTTCGTGCCCAATCTCCTCATCAAGGGCCTGATCACCACCATCCGTATCTCCATTTGGGCGATGCTGGTGGCCTCGGTCATCGGCCTGTTGCTAGGTGTTGCCCGCACCAGCAAGCGGCTCTTCCCGCGGCTGATCAGCTGGGCCTACGTGGAGTTTATCCGCAACATTCCGCCGGTGCCCTTCCTGTTCTTGTTCTACTTCTTCATCTCTAGCCAGATCATCCCCTTGCTGGGAATCGATGCCGCCCTCAACGGGGCCTCGCCGGGAACCATCGCCGTCGTCGAGTTCCTCTTCGGGCCGGCCAACCTGATGACCAACTTCGTTTCCGGCATGATCAGCCTGTCGATGATGCAGGCGGCCTACATCGCCGAGATCGTGCGCGCCGGCATCCTTGCCGTGCCGCGCGGCCAACACGAGGCGGGGCAAAGCGTCGGCCTATCAAAACTGGCGGTCATGCGCTACATCGTCTTGCCGCAGGCGATCGAGAAGGTTGTGCCGCCCCTGGCCGGGCAATTCATCACCTTGATTAAGGATTCTTCCTTGGTCGCCCTGATCTCGATCCAAGAGCTTTCCTTCCTAGCCATGGAGATCGCCATTTCCGAGCAGCGCTTTTTCGAGGTCTGGATTTTCACCGGCCTCATGTACTTTACCGTCTGTTACGCTTGTGCCTGGGCCTTTGCCCGCCTTGAAAAGCGTCTGGGCGCCCACCGGCGTTAGGCGAGGAGGACGATATTTCCGACAGTGTCATCATAGCCAGCCACAAATGTGGCGAACTATGCCGATTCGCCGACGGCGCTGGCACTATGGATTGCCACGTCGGCTTCGCCTCCTCGCAATGACATTTTGGGCTGGGGGAGCGGACTGAGAATCGGTCCCTGTCTATCCCCAAGGCGTCATTGCGAGCGCAGCGCGGCAATCCATAGTGAGGCGACGGCGTCGTGAATGGCCATATTGCTCCATCGCTTGCAATGATGCAGACGAGAGGGTAGGCCAATCCCTATGACTCAAGAAACTGGCGTAACGGCGATGATCCGCTTGGAGAAAGTGAACAAGTGGTTCGGCGATTTCC
The DNA here is from genome assembly GCA_965222795.1 of Rhodospirillales bacterium. Classification (GTDB taxonomy): domain Bacteria; phylum Pseudomonadota; class Alphaproteobacteria; order Kiloniellales; family CBDCUY01; genus CBDCUY01. The sequence goes on from OZ244972.1 coordinate 432,766, forward strand.
ATGTTCTGCAGGACGTGGACCTCAGTGTCGCCCAGGGCGAACGGGTGGTGGTCTGCGGCCCTTCCGGTTCCGGCAAGTCGACCCTTATCCGCTGCATCAACCGCCTGGAGGAGCACGAGGCGGGCCGCATCGTCGTTGACGGTATCGAGCTCGACGATGATGAAAGGCACATCGCCCAAATCCGCGCCGAGGTTGGGATGGTGTTTCAGCAGTTCAACCTCTTTCCCCACTTGTCCGTCCTGCAGAACTGCACCCTGGGCCCAATGAAGGCTCGTGGCTTGGCGCGCCGTGAGGCCGAGGCGCTGGCCATGGACTACCTAGAGAAAGTGCACATCCCGGAGCAGGCGGCGAAGTACCCGGGCCAGCTATCCGGCGGCCAACAGCAACGGGTGGCGATCGCCCGCTCGCTTTGCATGCAGCCGAAGGTGATGCTCTTCGACGAGCCGACCTCGGCCCTCGACCCAGAGATGATCAAGGAAGTGCTCGACGTCATGATCGAGTTGGCGGAAACCGGCATGACCATGATTTGCGTCACCCATGAGATGGGCTTTGCCAAGACCGTGGCCGACAAGATGGTCTTCATGGACGGCGGCCAAATCGTCGAGGAAGCATCGCCCGAGACCTTCTTCACCAATCCTCGGAGCCAGCGATCGCGGCTCTTCCTCAGCCAAATTCTCTCGCATTAGGTGGCGCTGGATAGCCGATGGCAGTAAACGTAAAGACCATGACCAAAGAACCGCAGGCATTTAGTCCTTTGTTGCGTTCGGACTGGCAGTATGTCGAGAAGCGCAGCATGGAGGAGTTCACCGCCGCCGACTGGGCGGTGATGAACCATCAGCGCGGCTCTTATCTTGCCGAGCAGCAGGCCCGCCAGGCCCAAGAGTTGCTCAGTGCTTCGCGCGACGCGCCGACTTTTGGCTACCGGATCAATAATTTTCAGCATTGCCTGCAGTCGGCAACCATGGCACTGCGCGGCGGCGAGGATGAGGAGACCGTGGTTGTGGCGCTCTTCCACGACATCGGCTTTATTGTCTGCAATGAAAGCCACGGCGAACTTGCCGCGGCCCTTTTGGCGCCCTTCATATCAGAGGCCAATCATTGGATGCTGCAGCATCATGCGATCTTTCAGCAATGGCACGTCACTGGTTATCCGGGCCTTGAGCCCGATGCGCGGGAACGCTGGCGCGGCCACCCGCATTTTGACTGGACCGCAAAGTTCGTCGCTCGCTACGATCAAAATGCTATTGACCCTGACTACGACACCGCCCCATTGGATGCATTCACCCCTATGGTGCAACGGCTTTTTTCCCGCACTCCACAGCCACGACCGACCGATTGAGCAAGCAGGCGAGGGTTTGCCAGCATGAGCAAAGCGGCATGGATCCGAATTGTCGAGCCTGAGGAGGCGGAAGGGCCGCTGCGCGCCGCCTACGACGAAGCCCTTACCCCGCGCGGGACCGTGGACAACGTGATGAAGGTGCACAGTCTCAGGCCGCAAACCATGATCGGCCACCTAGCGCTCTATCGCAGTGTTTTGCACCACGCAGATATTACGCTGCCGCTTTCCTTTCTGGAGACGGTAGCGGCCTACGTCAGTATGGCGAACGCTTGCAGCTACAGTTTGACCCATCATTGGCGCAACGCCGAGGCCTTGATTGACGACCCGGAACGCGCCGCCGCCGTCAAGGCGGCACTCGAGGCGGACCAGCCCGAGCAGGCCTTTACCGGCAAAGAACTGGCGCTGCTACGCTATGCCCGCAAGTTGACCGTTGCGGTCGGCTCTATGGAAGAGGGCGACTATCGCGACCTGCGTGAGGCCGGCGCCAACGACGAGGAGATCTTGGAGGTCAACCAGGTGACCGCCTATTTCAACTATTCGAACCGCCTCTTGAACGGCTTGGGAGTGACGACCGATGGCGACGCGATCGGGTACTACGACTGAACTTCCCAAAGACAAGGCCTATGCGGCCTCGCGCCGCATCGACCTTGGGGAAATCCCGGTCGTGGACATGGAGCCGGCGCTGGGCGGTGACTCTGCCGGCTTAGCGAGCGTCGCAGCCAGTGTCATGCAAGCGGCCAAGGACGTTGGATTCTTTTATGTCAAGAACCACGGGGTGCCTTGGCCCCTCGTCGAGGACGCTCGCGCTGCCGCCCGCCAGTTTTTCGCCCAAACGGCGGCGCAGAAGGCAAAGGTCAAGATCAACGCTCATCACCGCGGCTTTCTTGGCATCGGCGAGGCGAAGATGGCCGACTATGCGCAAGCGGACCAGAAGGAAAGCTTTGTTTGGGGCCTGGAGGTTACCGCTGAGGAGATCGCCGCGGCCAAGAATCCCTTCATCGCGGCCAACAACTGGCCAGCCGAGATGCCGGAACTCAAGGCTGCCCTCTATCCCTACTTTGAGGCGGTCTTGATTTGTGGGCAGCGGCTTCTGCAAATCTTCGCTGAGGGCATGGACTTGCCCCAGGATAGCTTCGTCAGCCAATGGCATCGGCCGATTTCGCGGGGATCCATCGTCTACTATCCCCCACAGACACCCGACCCGGAAAGGGAGCGCTACGGCGTGGCACCGCATACGGACTATGGCTGCTTGACCATCCTGTGTCAGGACGACGTCGGCGGCCTGGAAGTCCTAACAAAGGCTGGCGAGTGGGTGACGGCCCATCCCATCGAAGGGACCTTCGTAGTCAATGTCGGTGACCTTCTCGCCCGTTGGACCAACGACACTTTGCCTTCAACGCCGCATCGGGTGATCAATGCCTCAGGGCGCGAACGCTATTCCTTGGTGGTGGCGGTCGATCCCGATTACGACACGCTCATCGATCCGTCCCTCATCCTATCGGCTGGCGAGGAGTCTCGTTATCCGCCCATTCGCTGCGGCGACTACATCCTTGAACGCTTCGACAAGGCCTTCGCCTATCGCAAGACCGGAGACGCCTAGCCACTTCCGCACTCTTTCCGGTTCTACGGCCACTGTCGGTCGGTTTCGTTTGAAACAATAGAAACAAATCTCCCAAAACAAGACATCGCCTGGAAACCTGAGGTCCTTAGCTTGGTCAACGGGAAGCTTCCTGCCGTGCCTGAAAGGGGGCCGACATGACCACGCAAATCGGTTTTGGAGCGCCCGCTCCGGAAACCGAGGCAAACAACACTAGGGAGATCGCTGGCAAGCCGCTCGCGAAGGCAGCCGTAAGGCTAGCCGCCATGCAAGGCGTCTCTGAAGTCGCCCATCGGCTGACGGCCGTTTTCAAACAGGTACAGGAAGCCGCGAGAACGCGGCAGAATCTCGCCAGCATTCCGGACTATATCGCGCGGGATGCCGGCATTTCGCGGCGAGCTCTGCTGGCGACAGACCCCAAGGAAAAGCACCGAGGTTCGGAAGATTGGCGGCGACAAGACGCACTTGCAACGAGGAGTCATTTGGGGGGAGAGACATGATAGCTCAGGCTAAGCGAGCCACCGCTCAGGCAGAAGCAGCGGCCGAACAAAAGCAGGCAGCCGAAGCGGTGCTGATCTGCGCCCCCTGCGGTAAGGTTCTTGCCTGCAGCCCGGGCGGAACCGCACTCCTCGCCAGCCCCCCCGAGAAATTGCTTGGGCGTTGCCTTTCCGCCCTGCTTCATGTTGAGGCCATAGAAGGTGAATCCGACGCCAAAATCGATCCAACCAAACCGGCGCGATGGCCGACCAACAGACGGCTACGCGGCCGCCTAAACAGAACCGGAAAGCCGCCCATTTTCGTGACGCTGACCCTCAGCCCCGTATCTCCCGGCGGAGAAGACCAACTCGTCGTGAGTTTACGGGAGGCGGACGAAGATCCGATCCAGCGCCAGCACCTCCTAGAGCTATTCCAAGATGCGGTGGAAAGCATCCCCAACGGCTTTGCCATCTATGACCGGGATGACCGTCTCGTCCTCTGCAACAACGCTTTTGCCTCCTTCTTTGATAGGCCGCCGCGAAGCTTAGCGGGAACATCAGCCAAACAGTTTCACCACCGTCTGGAACAACGGCAGCATCCAGCTTGCAGCCGCACAGGTAGCGACCCGGCAGCCACCGCAGGCGGTTGGCAGGCTCTGCAACAGGACACGCGCGAACCGATCGAAGTTCAATTGCGAAACGGCAAATGGAAGCAGATCACCCGCCATTCGCTCCAGCAAGGTGGCTCGGTCTATGTGCGTACCGACATCACCCGATTGAAGACGGCAGAGGCTTCGATCAAAGAAGGGGAAGCGCTCATCCGTCGGGTGTTGGAAGCCTGTCCGGTGCCGGTCGGCATGACCCGCGCCAGCGATGGTCTGATCATTTATGAGAGCCCGGCCTCGCAAGCCCTGTTCCAGCGCCGGCCAAGCCCCTCGCAACCAGAGTACAGCCGCGACTACTTCGTCAACCCGAAGGACCGCGAACGCTATCTCGCCGGCCTGGCAGAGGAGGGTAAGCTGGAGAACTTTGAAGTCGCGTTTCGCAAGGCGGACGGATCGACATTTTGGGCCGCCCTATCCGCCCAGTTGATCGACTACCAGGGTGAGAAGGTCATCGTCTCTTCGACTCTGGATCTTACCGAACGGCGGACGCTAGAGAGCGAGATCGCGCGCCGCCGAGAGGCACTCTATCAAAGCGAAAAGCTGAACGCTTTGGGCGGTCTGCTGGCAGGCGTGGCTCACGAGCTCAACAACCCGCTCTCGGTGGTGGTCGGCCAGGCAACCTTGCTGCAAGAAACCAGCCAGGATCCGAAGATTGCCGAGCGAGCCGCCAAGATCGGCTGTGCAGCGGATCGCTGTGCCCGCATCGTCAAGACCTTCCTGGCGATGGCTCGCAAGAGGCCGCCGGAGCGCTCGTCGGTAAACCTCAATGACATCGTCTTGGCTACTTTGGATGTGACCGGCTATGCGCTGCGCACCAGCGATATCGATGCCGACCTAAGATTGGCCGAGGATCTCCCGCCGGTCTGGGCTGATGCCGATCAGCTCAATCAGGTGGTGACCAATTTGGTCATCAATGCCCAGCAGGCGATGACGGAAAGCTCGGGCAAGGGTCGTCTTACCGTCACCACGCGTTTCGATAAATCGCGTAAGGAAGTGGCGTTGGTGGTCGACGACACCGGACCCGGCATTCCGCCAGAAGCGCGTTCGCGCATCTTCGAGCCCTTCTTCACAACCAAACAGACCGGTCACGGCACGGGCATCGGCCTTTCGGTTAGCCTGGGAATCGTCGAGTCCCATGGAGGCAGTTTGACCCTTGCCCGACGAAAGCGGGGGGCCGGCGCCGCCTTCACCGTGCGCTTGCCGGTCACTGGCCCTTGCCTGGCCGCATCGGCACCAGCCAAAGTCGATCAAAACGACTGTACAGCCTGTCGCATCTTGGTCATCGATGACGAGCCGGAAATTCTTGCGACCTTGCAGGAAATCATGATGTTGGATGGCCACTGCGTCACCACCTGTGATTCCGGCGTTGCGGCGCTAGCCTTGCTGGAAGAAAGCGAGTTCGACCTGATTCTAAGTGACCTCCGGATGCCGGAACTGGACGGTCCCGGCCTCTATCAAGCGCTCAAGTGGAAGGCCCCCAATCTGATTGAACAGATGGCCTTCATCACTGGAGACACACTGGGGCGTCGAGCGCGGCGTTTCTTGAAGGAGACCGGTTTACCTTGCCTGGAAAAGCCATTCACACCGGATGACGTGCGTGTCCTCGTCCATAGGCAGCAGCAGCGAAACCTCCCTGGGACGATTTAGAATGTTTGAGACAGCCACACCGCGTTCTCTGGGCGCCAAAGCAGAAAATATAAAAAGCAGAGGAAAAGAGGCAGGCAAGAACAGAGTGCCCCAGATATTCATCGTTGCCGACGATACCGAGGTTTGTGAGACCCTGTCAGAGTACCTAGGCTTGCACGGCTATCAGGTATCAACCTTTGCGACCTTGGCCCCAGCCAGACGGGCTCTGGCAGGCCGAGAACCGGCACCGTGCCTGCTTCTATTGGATACCGACACAGTAACAAGAGATTGTTTATTATCTTTTGATTCTCTCATCGCCGATGGTCTAACGGCCGTGATTCTCATCTCCGGCGGCGGCACCCAAGTCGATCACATCCTTGGCATTGGCTTGCCTCTCCACGCCCATGTGATGAAGCCGCTGGATCTGCGAGAGTTGCTCGCGAAAACCAAACAAGTGTTTGACTGTCTAATTTCCAACCAATCAAAGTGACGCCACCGACTACTTTTTCACCACACCGCCATAGCGATTGTCGTCGAAGGCGGGGCCGATAACGAACCCCTCGGTGTCGGCGCGCTCCGCAATCACCTCGATGTCCTGAAACATAATGACAAAGGGCGATGTCGCTTGATGCTGCCGTTGGATGGCGCGGTACATTTCCGCCCGCTTGGTCGGATCACGCTCCAGCACGGCAGCATCGGAGAGTTTCGTCAGTTCCGGAATTTCCCAAGCGTTGCGCCAGGCCAGCGGCTTGGAGCGGGCATCATCGGCATTATCCGGATTACGGGCGAAGGTATCGGCGTTGGTGTGCGGGTCTTGATAGTCCGGTCCCCAGCGACCGATGAAGATGTCGTGCTTCCTTGCCCGATACTTGGTCAGCGTTTGCTTGCCATCGCCCGGTATGATCTCGAGCTTTACGCCAGCTTCAGCGAAGCTCGCCTGAATGGACTGAGCCATATCGGTGATCAGCGGGATACTGCGGGTATCCATGGTAACGGCGAAGCCATCGGCCAGGCCGGCTTCGGCCAGCAGCGCCTTCGCCTTAGCCACGTCAAGCTGGAAGGGCGTCTCGGTTAGGGCGCCAAGAAATCCGCGGGGCAAGAAGGCCTGATGGACCATCGCCTTGCCGGCCAAGAGCGTCTTGGCAATGCCCTCATAGTCGACCAGGTGCTTGAGGGCCTGGCGCACCGGCGGTCGCTTGAGGAACTCGTTCTTCTGGTTGAGACCAAGGTAGTAAAGGGCGCCCTTCACCCCTTGGCGAACACGAATCGCTGCATTTCCCTTCAGGCCCGCTAGCTGATCAGGACCCAGGTTGCGGGCAATGTCGATATCCCCCTTCTCCAGCAGTAGGCGCTGCGTGGCGGGCTCAACGATGTGGCGGATGATCACCCGCTTCATGGCCGGCGCGCCACCCCAATAGTCCGCATTGCGGTCAAGCATGAGCAGCTCGTTGGCGCGCCACTGCCGCAGGCCAAAAGGGCCGGACCCGGCATAATTGCTGCGCAGCCAGGCGTGGCCCAAGTCGCCGTCCTGCTCGTGGACCAGGACCTCGATTTTGTCGACCACCGAACCGATGGTGGCGGTCAGGCAGTAGAGCAAGAACGTCGGGGCATAGGCCTGATCGGTTTCCAGCACCAGGGTCATGTCGTCAAGTGCGCGAATGCGTTCCTCCACATTCGCCGGGGTAAAGCCGAACTGGCTCAAGATAAAGGCCGGTGACTTATCGAGCTTGATCACCCGCTGCAGGGAGAAGGCGGCGTCATGGGCGGTCAAGGGATTGCCCGAGGCAAAGGTGATGCCGGGCCGCATCGTGAAGGTATAGCTCCGACCATCTTCGCCGATTGACCAGCCTTCGGCGGCGACACCGAAGATCTTCGAAACGTCGTTAACGTCATAGCCGATCAGACGATCGTAGGTGTTGCCGGCATACTCGGCGCCCGCAAACTCAAAAATCTCGGCCGGATCCAGGGTGATGATGTCATCGATGGCATAGGCCATCACCAGGCTGTCGCGCGGTGTTTTCGCGTCGACGCTGAACCCGACCAGCACAAGAGCCAATGCCAGCGTGACCCTCGTCAATACCTTGGTAAGCAGGCGCATGATGACCTCCCGTCGTTGGCCCTGGTGAATCGACCCATACTATCATCTTCCCTGTATCGAAGTCGTCGGGACAACCACCACTTCCGTCGATGATATAGTTGATGGGAGAGTCATGCTGGCTATTGCGCCGCCCGCTCGCCTCAGGCAGCATTCCCTCCAAACTCAGCCAATCACAATAGATCGAGCTACACCATGACAACCGCTTCCGCGCCCCAGCGCTACGCCCACGTCAACGGTACTTTGGTGCCTGAGAGCGAAGCCACCGTTTCGATCCGCGATCGCGGCTTTATCTATGGCGACTGCGTGTTCGATACGGCGCGCACCTTCAACGGCACCGGGTTTCGCCTGAAGCAGCACGTCGATCGGCTCTTCGAGAGCCTGACCTATGCGCGGATCGACTGTGGGCGAAGCCCGGAAGAGGTCTTGGCGGCGACCGAGGCCTTGATCGAGGCCAACCGCCCGGCGCTGCGCGACGGCGAAGACTATTGGGTCACCCAGCGGGTATCGCCAGGCCAGGCGGCAATCGACGGAGAGGACATGGAGTTTCCGGGGCCGACCCTGGTGATCGACTGCGTTCCCCTGCCGCTTCGCGCCCGCGCCCGCTTCTTCCGCGATGGCATCGAGGCCGCGGTCTCGCCACGCCGGCGGATACCCCCCGAGGCTCTCTCACCCGCGACCAAGTCGAACAACTATCTCAACATGATGCTGGCCCAGCGCGAACTGGAGGCGGTAGCACCTGGCCGCTGGGCGGTCATGTGCGACAAGAACGGCAATCTGGCCGAGGGACCGGGTGCCAACCTCTTTATCGTCAAGGATGGCGTTGTGATGACTCCGACAACGGCCTTCATTCTTGACGGGGTCAGCCGCCAGGTGGTGCTTGAACTCTGTGACGAACTGGGCATTCGAGCCGTTGAGTGCGACATCTCGTTGCACGCCGCCATGACCGCGGACGAAGGTTTTTTTACCTCCACCAGTCTTTGTGCCTGCCCCTTGCGCGCTCTGAATGGATTTGAGTTGCCCGGCGGCATTCCCGGCCCGGTAACTAAGCGCATCATGGATGCCTTTAGCGAGCTGGTCGGCATGGACTATGTCGCACAATATCTGCGCTTCCTCTCCAATGCCGGCCCGAGCACAGGGCTTTAAGGCGATCGAAGCGAACAGAGGCTTGCCTTGGCGGGCCAGGACACCGACATGAAAGAAAGCACAATCCGCAAGAGGCGAAGATGCGCGCCATGGTCCTGCCGGCGCCGGGCCAGCCCTTGGAGCTCCGCTCCTTGCCGACCCCGGAACCAGGTCCCAGTCAAGTACTGGTCAAGGTCAGCGCCTGCGGCGTTTGCCGCACTGACCTGCATGTGGTCGATGGCGACCTAACCGAGCCAAAGCTGCCGGTCACACCGGGACATGAGGTGGTCGGCCGGGTTGCCGGTTTTGGCAAGTCGGTCACGCGATTTCACGAGGGGGACCGGGTCGGCGTCCCCTGGCTCGGCTGGACCTGCGGCGCCTGTCGGTTTTGCCGGGCAGGCCGGGAAAATCTTTGCGAACGCGCTGGTTTCACCGGCTATACCCTTGACGGCGGCTATGCGGACTACCTTTTGACCGATGCCCGCTACTGCTTTCCGCTTGCCGAGGGCGCGGCGGGCTCGTCCGACGATGCGGAAGCGGCCCCCCTCCTCTGCGCTGGTCTCATCGGTTATCGCGCGCTGGTCATGGCGGGCGAGGGCGAGCGCCTCGGCCTTTACGGCTTTGGCGCGGCCGCGCACATCATCGCCCAGGTGGCAAGCTATCAGGGCCGGCAAGTCTTCGCCTTTACCCGCCCCGGCGATCAGGATGCGCAGGACTTTGCCCTGAGGCTCGGGGCAGTCTGGGCCGGCAGCTCCGAGGAGGCGCCGCCAGAGCTCTTGGATGCCGCCATCATCTTCGCGCCGGTCGGCGGTCTGGTGCCGCTTGCACTTAAGGCCGTGGCGCCGGGCGGTACCGTGGTCTGCGCCGGCATCCACATGTCGCCGATTCCCGGTTTCCCCTACGACCTTCTGTGGCGGGAACGCAAACTGGTCTCGGTCGCCAATCTCACTCGCGCCGATGGCGAGGCCCTGCTCGCCCTGGCGCCGCGCATCCCGCTCCGCACCAGCGTCGAGCGCCTACCGCTCGAGCAGGCGAACGACGCCCTCGCCCGCTTGCGGGATGGCCGGCTGCAGGGTGCTGCCGTATTGGTGATGTAGCCTCGGCTCGGCCTAGCCTTCCACCAGTTGCTTCAGGGAGGCCAGCCCGGCCTCGTAGTCAGCACCGATCCAGCGGTCGAACATCAGGCCCATGTAACGAGCGATCGGGTTAAAGCCAAGATCGCTGGTAAAGCCCCAGGTGATCTTGGTGCCGCTGCCTTCCTGCTGCAGATCAAAACTGGCGACCGCCGTCCCCTGCCCGCCGAAATCAAGGGCTGTGCGCAGTCGTCGGTTGGCGACACTTTCGGTAATCTCCTGGCTTCCGCTCCCGACTTCAGGATGCTCGCTTGCCCAGGTGACTTTTTGACCAACACCACTATCCGGGCCTTCATATCGCTGCTGCATGTCGGGGTCGCGCGCCGCCCAGGGTGACCATTCGTTGAACCGTTTGAGGTCGTCGAGGTAGGGAAAAATCGCCTCGGGCGGGGCGGCAATGACGGTCGATCGGGCCACCGAAACCTCGCGCGGCAGCAGGAAACTGATCGCGATCAGCAGCAACAGCAGAACAAATATGCTTAGAAAAATTCGTTTTATGACCTTCATGTTCAGCCTCTTCCCCTTTGCCCATTGAGCTCGGCGTCGGTGAAATGGATTATGGCCAAGGTCCCGGCAAGATCAACGAACCATGTATCGAAGAGCACAAGGAGCCTGCCATGCGTGCCGTCGTCCTAAAGTCACTCGGCATCGAAAACATTGTCGTGGAGGAACGACCTTTGCCCGAGCCGGGTCCGGGCGAAGTTCGGGTGCGGCTGGGCGCCTGCTCACTCAATTATCGCGACCTTTTGACGATCGAGGGCGGCTATGGCTCCAAGCAACGCCACAGTGACTTGGTGCCCCTTTCCGACGCGGCCGGCACGGTGGAATCCCTGGGTCCGGGGACAACGCGCTTTGAGCTCGGCGACCGGGTCACAGCCAACTTTTTCCAAGACTGGCAAAGCGGCGAGCCGGACGACGCCAAGCTCTCCTCGGGCTTGGGCGGCCGCCGCGACGGCGTTCTGGCCGAGGCTCGGGTCTTTGCCGAAGTCGGGCTTGCACCGACCCCGCCCCATCTGAGCGATGTTGAAGCCGCCGCCCTGCCCTGTGCCGGGCTTACCGCCTGGTCGGCAGTCGTGACCGAAGGCGCGGTCCGGCCCGGCAATGTGGTGGTGCTGCAGGGCACTGGTGGGGTGTCCCTCTTTGCCCTGCAATTTGCCAAATTGGCCGGTTGCGAAACGATCCTGCTGTCGTCGAGCGACGAAAAGCTGGAACGGGCGAAAACTCTTGGCGCCGATCACGTGATCAACTACCGAGCAACCCCGGCGTGGGCCCGGACGGTCCGTTCCTTGACCGGCGACCGAGGTGCGGATTTGGTCATCGAGCTGGGTGGCGCGGAGACCTTGGAGCAATCGGTCAAGGCCGTGCGCGTCGGCGGTCGCATCGCCCTCATCGGCGTCTTGTCTGGCGCCGAACCGGTGCTGCGCCTTCCCTTGATCGTCACCCGTCAGGTGCGGTTGCAAGGGGTCACGGTCGGCAGCAAAGAGGCCTTCGAGGCCATGCTGCGGGCCATCGCCTTCCACAAACTCAGCCCGCCGATCGATCAGGTTTTCGCCATGGAGGACCTGCCAGGAGCCTTGCAGCGGCTGCGCTCGGGCGAGCATTTCGGCAAGGTTTGTATTGCCCTGTCCTAGGTTGACCTACTCGGTCAAGCTTGAGCCCAAGCCGCGCACCCGGGTTTGGCGCATGCGCCGGCGATAGCGATCGGCATCATAGGGCCGGCCGCGGTGCAGCAGGCAGCGATTGTCCCAGATCACCAGATCCCCAACCTGCCACTGATGGGCATAGATATCCTCGGGCCGGGTCGCCCGTGCCAGGAGATCATCGAGCAGTTCTCGGCTTTCCGCTTCGCCCCAGCCGACGATCGCTTTGGCATGGGATCCGACAAAATAGTTCTTGGCGCCATGGCGCGGATTGCGGCGCACCAGCTTTTGCTGAACCGGCGGCAGAGCTTCGGCGTGGGATGGCTTGACCGGCGCCACCTTGCTGCGCGAGTAGACGTAGTCATGCACGACTTTCAGCGGTTCCATACGCTGCTTTTGGTCGGCGGGGAGGCGCGCGTAGGCGGCGCGGGTGGATACGAACTCGGTCGCACCGCCTTCATCGGGCACCTCGTAGGCATAGTTGAGGGAGGCGATACTCGGCACCTCGCGAAAGGAGGAATCCGAATGCCACATCTGATTGCCGGTGGCATAGTGGGTCAACTCGTGGGCGTTACCCTGCTGCCGACCTTGATCGTCGATGTTGCCCACCGTGCCGAAGTACTCGATCCGACGCTCGCGGCCCCAGGCAAAGTGATCTTCCTCTGGCTCACCAAAAATTTTCGTCATAGCAAGCTGATCGGCATCATCGAGGGATTGTTCGGGAAAGCACAGGAATGAGTACTGATCCAAGGCCCGGCGTAGATCCTCGCTCCAGCTATCCCTTTGCGCCGTGCTGAGATCGATGCCGGTGACGCGGGCACCAAAATCAGGATGAAGCTCTTCACATTTCATCGACACCCTTCTAGCTCCTTGCCGCCAAATTCGAGATCGCATTTTCTTGCCGGGAATCTGCGCTGGAAAGTATCAGTAACGCATCGCCCGATGGCAATCACTTGCTGCCTGCTTTCAGGCAAATGAAGGAAGATTTCTATTCGAGGCGCGGGTATTTTAGCGATCGCGAGCCCCCGCACAGGGAAGTCCAAACACATCACGGTCGGATGCCATGTGGGATTACTTGAAAATCTATGGCCCCATTGCCTTGCTGGTGGCTGCGGGATTCATTTTTGCCTATCAATTCGTCAATCCGGCGCCGCCGCGGCAATTGACCATCGCCACCGGCGGCCCGGACGGCGCCTATCACCGTTATGGCGAACGCTACAAGGAAATCTTGGCGCGCGAGGGGATCGATATCACCCTCATGCCCAGCGCCGGCTCGGTCGAAAATCTGGTGCTGCTCGGCACGCCAGCCGAAGAGCAGCCACGGGTCGATCTCGCCTTCGTGCAAAGCGGCGTCGGCAACCCGGAAGAAGCCCCCGATCTGGTGTCGCTTGCCAGCCTTTACTACGAACCGCTTTGGGTCTTCACCCGGGCCGAGCTGGACATAGGGCAGCTAGCAGAACTCTCGGGCCTGCGCTTGGCCATCGGCGGCGAAGGCAGCGGCACCCGCCATGTCGCCCGCGAGGTTCTGGCAGCGAACGGAATCGGCACCGGCGATCAGGCCGGGCCCAGCCTACTGCCGCTCGGTGGCCAGGACGCGGCCGAGGCTCTGATTGCCGGCGAGGTGGAGGCGGCCTTCTTTGTCACCTCCCACAGCAATGAAACCATCCGCGCCCTCATTCAGCGTGATGACCTGCGCCTCCTTTCCTTCCAGCGCGCCGAGGCCTATACCCGGATTTTCGGCCATCTTTCCAATATCCAACTGCCGCAAGGGGTGTTCGATCTCGCCGCCAACCTGCCGGATCAAGAGATCACCCTGATCAGCCCGGTCGCCACTCTAGTCGCGCGCAACGATCTGCACCCGGCCTTGGTGGACCTGATCCTCAGCGCCGCCTCGGAGATCCACAGCCCTTCCGGCATTTTCGAGGAGGCCGAGCAGTTCCCCAGCCGGCGCTTCGTGGATTTTCCCCTGAGCGAGGAGGCCGAGCGCTATTTCAAGTCCGGGCTTGGCTTCCTGCGCCGCTACCTGCCTTTCTGGGCGGCGACCTTGGTGGAACGCCTCTGGGTGATGATCCTGCCAATTTTGACCCTCATGATCCCGCTCATGCGGATCGCCCCGCCGACCTATCGCTGGCAGGTGCGCCGGCGCATTTTCCGCTGGTACGATGATCTGCAGCAGATCGAGGGCGCCATCATCGCCGCGGTCAAGAACCGCCAGGTCGATGAATGGCGCGCACAGCTAGCCGCCCTCGACCACCTGCAAGACGACGTCGGCCAGGTGACCGTGCCGCTTTCCTACGCCGACGACCTCTACCACCTGCGCCTGCACATCGAGTTCGTCCGGCGCAGATTTGCGGAGGAGGAAGTGGTTGAGGGCTGATCGGTCGGCCAACGCGAACTATCGCCTCACGTCACCCTATGTTCGCCCCTCGTCGAACCGAACCTCTTGATAGCGGTTGAGCTCCTGGTAGCCGACCTCAGGGTAGATCTTGGTGGTGGTCGGGTTGGCGGCGTCGGCGGAGATCAGGCAATAGCGCCAACCGGCCTCCAGGACCATCTGGCTGACCGCCGCCACCGCCGCCGAGGCATAGCCATGGCCACGTTCGACCTCGGGCGTAAAAACAGCGTTGATGCGCCCAGCGTCTTTCAGCACGGTAGTTGGCAATATTCCGACCATCGAGACCGGCCGGCCATCGAGGCGCCAATAGTAGAGCTGACCTCTGGCAATCTTTTCGGCGACCCGGCGTTCCATCTCCGCCTCCGGCGCCAACGAATGACCGATAGCCACCCTGAAACGTTGGTGCCAATCCACCAACCAAGTTAGATCACCCTGCTCCGCCGCAACCAACGCCCCCGGAACGCCCGGGTGTGGAATTACTTCTTCGAATCGGTAAAGGATGAGCTCGGTTCCCGGTCTCGCCGGGCAGCCCCTCCTCGCCTGCCAGTGCCGAGCAAATTGCTCCGCCATGTCGCCGAAGCCACCAACCGCCGGAAGCCGAATGCCAGCCTCGATCAACGTTTCCACCAGAGGCTCGAATGCCCTTACCTCGCCTAGCGACAGGGTCAGAGGAAAGGGCGACGTTAGGGCAGCCGCGAGTCGGATGGTGTCATCCTCAACCACAAAGAAGCGAGGCTCGGGAGGGTGGCCATCACCTTCTTGGGCGGCTGTTGACTGTTCCCGCCTCACTAACGCGGCCCCCAGCAAAATCGTGTGCTCAGCCTCCCGCTGTGTGAGAAAGTCGCCCGCTAGGTCAAGAAACCGCCCGGCATCGCTATAGACCTCGCATCGCATAGTAGTACGGCTCCAAAACGCGATCCCTATTCCCTAGCCAATTCGTCGAAGGCAGGCCTAGTATTAACCATGTTTTAGGGGGAATCATCGATTCTTATTAACGAATGGACGGGAACCGGAGGCGGCGTTGCCGCAGGCGGTAGATCGCCACCAGGCGCGCGTAGGCAGGAAGTGCGGGACCTATGAATCTGGTTTTGGATGACCAAGGCGACGGGTCGGAAAGTCTAGCGCCCCGTCACAAGGACGATGGCCAGCTTTTACGACCCGCCGGCGATTGGGCGCTTTTCCTCGACGTCGATGGGACCTTGGTCGAGATCCAAGAGACCCCCGACCTGGTCGAGGTAAGCGACCACTTGCGCCAAGTGCTGCAGCGGGTGAGCCCCTTGCTCGACCATGCGGTCGCGCTGATCAGCGGTCGCACCATTGCCGATCTAGAACAGCTCTTCACCCCCTTGGCATTGCCGGCCGCCGGCTTGCACGGCCTCGAGCGGCGCGGCTCCGCGGGTGATACCCAACGCTTGGGCGATGCCGCCCGCCTGGACCGGGTTCGCCAGGCGCTGGCCGACTTCGCGGTCGGCAATCCGGCCATTCTCTTTGAAGACAAGGGCCCCGCCCTCGCCTTGCACTATCGCCGGGTTCCGGAAGCCGAAGGAGCGGCCCGCGCCCTCCTCAACGAGCTCCTGGCAGGCGAGGAGGAACATATTCGCATCGTCGAAGGCAAGATGGTCTTCGAGGTCAAGCTGCCGCTGGCGGATAAAGGGGCCGCCATCGCCGCCTTCATGAGCGAGCCTCCCTTTCGCGGGCGCCGCCCGGTTTTCATTGGCGATGACGTCACCGACGAGGATGGCTTTGCCGTGGTCAATGAACTTGGCGGCCATTCGGTTCGGGTGGGCAACGACCGTCCGACGAAAGCCGACTTTCACATGCCAAACGTGGCGGCGGTGGTCGACTGGCTCGCCGCTTTGCCCGATCAACTGGCAACCCCCAAAACTCAAGCGGATAGCGCCGGAGGACCATGAGCAACCTCGACCTCGGAATCATTGGAAACTGCAGCTTCGGCGCCCTGGTAGACCCGAAAGGGCGCATTGTCTGGGCGTGCCTGCCGCGATTCGACTCAGATCCCGTTTTTTGCTCGCTCTTGAATGGCGGCCGCAGCGAGGACGACGACCCGGAGCACGGCTTTTTTGACGTCGAGCTCTTGGATTTCAGCCATGCCGAGCAAAATTATCGTCGCAATTCGGCGGTCTTGGAAACCCGCCTCTTCGACCACAACGGCGGGATCATCGAGATCGTCGATTTCGCACCGCGCCTGAAACAGTTCGGCCGTGTGTTCCGCCCGCTGATGCTGGTGCGCCAGATCAGGCCGCTTTCGGGCACGCCGCGCGTCCGCATCCGCCTGCGTCCCTCCTATGACTATGGCGCCCATCGGCCGGAAACCACCCGCGGCTCCAACCACATTCGCTATGTGATGTCGAATCTGACCCTGCGTCTGACCACCGACGGGCCGATCACCTACATAAGCGAAGAAAAACCGCTGGTCCTCGAAGAACCCATCACCCTGCTGCTGGGGCCGGACGAGACCATCACCAGTGCCGCCAGCGAAATCGGCCGCGAGTTCCTGGAAAAAACCGATGACTATTGGCGCGAATGGTGTCGCTATCTTTCCTTGCCCTTCGAGTGGCAAGAGGCGGTGATCCGCGCGGCCATCACCCTAAAGCTCTCTAGCTTCGAGGAAAGCGGCGCCATCATCGCTGCCTTGACCACATCGATACCAGAAGCCGCCAAAACGGAGCGCAACTGGGATTACCGGTTTTGCTGGCTAAGGGATTCCTATTTCGTGGTGCACGCGCTCAATCGGCTGGGCGTCACCCGCACCATGGAGGGTTTTTTAAGCTATATCACCAATATCGTCGCCGGCGCTCCGGACGGTTATCTGCAACCGGTCTTTGGCATCACCCAAGAAACCAAGCTGGACGAATGGCAGGTGGAAAGTCTGATCGGCTATCGCGGCATGGGGCCGGTGCGGGTGGGCAACGGTGCTTACACTCAAGTGCAAAACGATGGTTACGGGAGTGTCGTCCTGGCCTCGGCTCAGTCGTTTTTCGACGAGCGCCTATCGCGCCGCGGCGACGTGGCGCTCTTCCGCCGGCTGGAACGGTTGGGCGAGCAGGCCGTGGCGCGCTGGGATCAGCCCGACGCTGGCCTTTGGGAGCTGCGCACCCGGCAATCGGTTCACACCTATTCAAGCGTCATGTGCTGGGCTGCCTGCGATCGCCTTGCCAAGATCGCGGAGCGGCTGGGGCTGGCCGACAAAGAGGCGCGATGGCGCAAGCATGCCGACCACATTCGCGGCGAAATACTGGTGCGCGCCTGGAATCCAGAACTCAACAGCCTGACCGGCACCTTTGGTGGGTCCGAGATCGATGCCAGCCTCTTGTGCTTGCAGGAGTTCGGCTTCCTGCCGGCCGCCGACCGGCGTTTCGTCGGCACGCTGGCTCAGGTCGAAGCCAAACTAAAACGCGGACAGCATCTTTACCGCTATGCGGAGAAAGATGACTTCGGCGTCCCGGAAACCGCATTCAACGTCTGCACATTCTGGTATATTGACGCGCTGGCTGCGGTTGGCCGCACCGGCGAAGCGCGGGCATTGTTCGAGAATATGTTGGCATCCCGAAATCCCCTGGGGCTGCTCTCCGAAGATATGGACCCGGAGACCCATGAACTCTGGGGCAACTTCCCACAGACCTATTCGATGGTGGGTCTCATTAACTCGGCTACCCGTCTATCCAAGTCCTGGGAGGACGCATTTTGAGCCGACTGGTCGTCGTCTCCAATCGGGTAGCCCCAGTCAAGCAAAGCCGTTCGGGCAGCGAGGGCGGCTTGGCCGTTGCCATGTTGGCGGCGCTTAAGGAAAAGGGGGGTATTTGGTTCGGCTGGAACGGCAAGGTTGTCGAGACCGAACCGGGCAGGCCGGAGACCTTTGAAAGCGGCCGCGTGACCTATGCGACGCTCGGTTTGACCAAACGCGATTACGACGAATACTACAACGGCTTTGCCAACTCGGCCCTGTGGCCGCTGTTCCATCATCGCCTGGACCTGACCGAGTTCTCCCGCGTGAACGAGGCCGGCTACCAGCGGGTCAATATGCTTTTCGCCCGGCGCTTGGCTCCCATGCTGAAACCCGACGATATCGTCTGGGTCCAGGACTACCATCTCATTCCCATGGCCGAGCGGCTACGCGAGGCAGGCTGCCAACAACGCATGGGATTCTTCCTGCACATTCCTTGGCCTGCTCTCGAAGTGATGTTGGCACTGCCCAATCACCGAGACATCGTCCGCGCGCTTTGTTCCTACGACTTGATCGGCTTTCAAACAGAGCGGGATTTGCGCGCTTTCCTCGGCTACATCCGTCGCGAGGCCCATGGCGAGATCTACTCTGGCTGCATGATTAAGGCCTTTGGCCGAACCGCCATGGCCGATGTCTTTCCAATCTCCATCGACACTCAAATGGTCGGCCGCTTGGCCGTCGAAGCCGGCAACTCCCGGCAAAGCCAGCGTTTGCGCGAGAGCCTGGGCGAGCGCGAGTTGATTATCGGAGTCGATCGGCTCGATTACTCCAAGGGTCTGGTGCGGCGGGTACAGGCCTATGATCATTTGCTGCGTGTCTATCCGGAAAATCGCGGCCGCGTGGTCTATCTGCAGATTGCCCCGCCCTCGCGCGCCGAGGTCAAGGAATACATGGATATCCGACGGCGCTTGGAAAGTTTGACCGGCCAAGTCAATAGCACCTATGCCGAATTTGACTGGATGCCGATGCGATACCTCAACAAGGGCTTTGCCCGGGCGACTCTGTGTGGATTCTTGCGTCAGGCCAAGATTGGCCTGGTCACGCCCTTGCGCGACGGCATGAACCTGGTGGCCAAGGAGTTCGTGGCCGCACAGAACCCCCAAGACCCTGGCGTCCTGGTGTTATCGCGCTTTGCCGGCGCCGCCGACGAGCTGGATAGCGCGGTGATCGTCAACCCTTACGATGTTGAAGGCGTGGCTGAAGCCTTACAGGTAGCGCTTTCAATGTCCTGGGAAGAACGGCACGAGCGCTGGGCAACAATGATGCGCTGGCTAAAACAGCACGATGTCGATCACTGGCGCGATAGCTACCTTTCCATGCTGACCGCTGCACCCTATGCGATTCCCGACGGCAGCAAAGCGGCATAGATTGCACCGGTAGCCATAGGGGCTTTCGTGACGCTGCGCAAGTCCATGGATAGGCGCAAGGAGTTGCCGGCTGCTTTTAGTCGGTCGTCAAAAATCTGGTGAATGACCGTTGCGGGCCGACACTCTAGGCATCACTTTGACGGATACAAACGACTGTGGTCCCTTCCGAGAAGACGTGCGCCAAAAATCTCAATGGCGATACGGTTCGTATGGCCTTGAGAATAGCGTTCTTCAACCCGCCAAAGTCTTTGGTTGCAGCCACATCAAACCTATCCATCGCTTGATTGAATCCATAGGAAGCCAGCGAGGCACGAAGCCCAAAGAATGTAAACCAGTTGACCGCAGGATACTTTGCATAGTTGGCAATTTCAGGTCGGCTGGTAACGGCGAGGCGTTCATAATGTCGCTTCAGCGGTCCCGGATACCAGCTGTAAAAAGGGAGATTGAACTCCTGTTGGCGCGGGCACAAACTATTCGTCGTGCTAACATAGAGTATGCCGCCAGGGCGAAGCACGCGGGCGAATTCAGCAAGACATGATCGCCAATCCGCCACATGCTCCAGCAGTTCGGGCGCAAAGCAAACGTCGACACTCCCGGTTTCGAGGGGTAGGTCGGTCGCAGATCCGACTTCGAAGCGTATGTCGAACTGCTTTTCCTGAGCCCGTTTACGCGCCAGCTCGATCAAGGGTTCGTTGATGTCAACCCCGACCACCCGGTGACCCAGCTCAGCCCACAGCATAGCAAGCGTCCCCGCGCCACTGCCAATATCGGCAATGTCAAGATTGTGAGGCAGATTGGCTCGCTGCGGAATCCCGAGAATGGCGTCGCGCTGCTGGCGAAAGCGCTCTTGCGCCTCTGTGCTCAAGCTCTCTTCGGCATAGTACTGATAAAATTCGTCATGGGTACCGTGATCCCAATCATTGGGCTGACTGGAACCGGCATGCTGCGAACCGGAAGATTTTGTCATGCCTTGGCCTCTATAGCCTGTCCGGGTTCAATGGCCCCGGTGCGCTCGACAATCAAGCGATAGTGTTCAGGACGGCGGTGACCGGCAGAATCGAAAATAGTGTCTTTGTAGAAACGGCAATCGTCCAAATCGCAATCGGCAAGAATCAGTTCGTCCTCGCAAGAATTAGTTCGTCCTCGGTTGCCTCGGCCCGCGTTACGACCCGGCCTGAAGTATGCACGATGACCGAGCCGCCCACAAGCGCATGGCCAACTTCGCCTCCTGCCTTGGCCATACCAACCACCCAGGTGCCGTTCTGATAGGCGCCCGCCTGACTCGAAAGGTCGCTGTGAAAAATCCGCGTCTCGAGGCCCTCGTCGCGACGCTGGGAATTGGCCGTCGGCGTGTTGTCGCCAAGCAGCACATGCCACGACCAATTTGCAGGAGACTCTGGACATAACTTCAGGGAGCGGTCCGCCGCGGCAGAAAGCCATCGTGGCAAGAAGTCATACCGACACCACCCACCTCGGGTCCGGTCTTGCCGATAAATTCTTAAGAAAAGAAAGCCTCTTGCCAAATGGGCTTGGTATCAGCTGACTCTTATAATTTACCGCCCAGTTGTTATCGGCCTCACTGGCCGGCCGCTATCTTCGGCAGCGTCTGCATGGCTCTGGTGAGATCTTCCTGCTGGGCCTTTACGTCGGGCTGAGGGCTCTTTTTCTTTGTGTCGGCGAAGAGATTGCGGATCGCGCGATCTATCAGATCCTTTCGCAATATTGGTGGGATCTCTTCGTACTTGCAGGCGCTGACCACTTGATCGATGATGAACTTTGGTTGATAGCAAGCAAGATTGTTGTTCCCGAGAGTAAGTAGCTCGTTCAGGATATACTCAAAGGTCTCATCTTCCACCTCGAATCCTGATTCAACGGCGACGCCCGAGAAGATATTCTTGAACAACTCCACGCTCGGGCAATCGACTTCCAACTTGAAAGGAATTCGACGTAGGAACGCGGGATCCATGAGATCGCTTGGTTCCATATTGGTCGAAAAGATGATGAGCTCGTCGAAAGGAATCTCAACGCTCTTTCCGGTATGGAACTTGAGGAAGTCAATACGGCTTTCCAGAGGCACGATCCAGCGATTGAGCAGCTCTTCAGGGCGGACGATTTGGCGACCGAAATCGTCGATGATGAAAGTGCCATTCAATGCCTTGACGTGGAGCGGAGCCTCATAGAGGCGCGTCTGCGGATCGAACTTGAGATCCAGCATTTCGAGAGTCAACTCGCCGCCCGTGGTTACAACCGGCCGCTCGCAGGAGACCCAGCGCCGGTCCTTATCGTCGCGGCGGATCGATCCGCCATCTACGTTCTCATCTTCAACAATGAAGTGCACTGTGGGGTCAAAGAGCTTCATTATCTGACCGTCAATGTAAACCGCATAGGGAATGTAGATCACATTGGTAAAGGTCTGAGACATGCGCACAGCGACCGTGGTCTTGCCGTTGCCTGGCGGGCCATAGAGAAGAATGCTTCGGCCGGCGTTGATCGCCGGTCCGACGTTGTCAACAAACTCTCTCGTAATCGCCAGATTATCGAACGAGGCCGTTAGTTGTTCACGGTTGATTCGCTCGTTGGCAATCTTCTGTATCTCGATTTGATAAGAGTATTCCTCAAGACAAATCGGCGTCGGCCCGACATAGAGATTTACTTCCAAGGCTTCAGCAGCGTTTTGCTTGCCAGCGCTCGTCAATTGGTATCGACATTCAGCCCAGGCCGAACCGTCACTGGCAGCGCCCAAGGGTTCAAGGAGCTTTAGCTTGGTACAGTCGTCAACGATCGTCTGAACAATCTTCGAAGGTAGTTTCAGAAAGTCGGTCAGGCGAGAGACCGTGTTGAGACCAGCAACTTTCATCGCCTTAAGGAGAAGGTTTCGAAGCTCGATTTCCGGAATCCGTGTCTCTTCAACCGTCTTAGGCGCTTTGGGCGGCTCGTTGAGGACGCTGGATAGCTGAGATTTGGTGAGGACACCGGCGGCAACTAAATTATCACCAAGGCGGCCACCTTCTGACTTTTGCCTTTCGATCGCTTGGCCAATTTGATCGGGCGAGGCCAAGCCCTTTTTGATGAGTATGTCGCCGAGTTGCATCTCTTTCCTAACCCCAAGACAAAAGTTGAGACCGGTCCGGTTATTGAGGACGCACGCAAATTCCACCAGAGATTAATCGATAAGATTTAATGCTTGCCTTATTGTTTCTAAATTTGTCCAAAACGTTGAATCAAAGTTTTGCGGGCTTTGGCGCGCGTGTTTTCTATTGGCCTGGCCTGGAGTGAGGGAACACCTACTGCCCTGCCACATTAAGATTCCGGCCCTTTAACCTCTTATTGTGAACCATTTTCTTAATATTTTATTTCTGCTAGGAGTCAAATCACGCCTAAATTGAGAGCCATCAGATTCCGCCAATAATCTGGCAAATCGACCAGGACGGCCCTCAGGGTGATTGATCTTCAGTTAGGTGAAGGCAACGCGGAGAGGACTTCCGCGGAGCGAGCAGCCGTCCCTGAGGCTCAATGACGACGGCACGCGTCGTCGCTACCTGTCGGGAATTCCCTGGATCGCCTATTGCCTGTGCTATGCTGATCCCTGAAGCAACAATCGGACTGTACTCCCTTCAATGGACTGGATTACGATCAGACAGGCAAAGGCTAGCGACGCGGCCTGCCTCAATGCGGCCCTGGCACAACTCTCGGCCGATCTGAAAGACACGCACAGAGCAACCGCAGAGGCGCTCTTGCGCGCCGGATTTGCTGGGACGGCGAGCTTTGCCGCCCTCCTGGCAGAGTGTGACCGGGAGATCATCGGCGTTGCTATGTTCTCTCCTGTCTTTTCGACCACGCGAGGGGCGCCGGGTGCCTATGTTTCCGACCTCTGGGTGGCCAAACAGGCAAGACAGCAAGGCCTTGGTCGGCGACTGCTGAAGGAGGCCGCGGCAACGGCGAAGCGCCTGTGGGGCGCGGAATTTCTCAAACTTAGCGTCTATCGAAGCAATGTTCAGGCACGCCAAGCCTATAAGCGGCTGGGCTTCGATGCCTCCCTTGAGGAGACGAACATGGTTCTGAAAGGACAGGATTTTCAAATTCTTATGGGCGACAAATGAAAGCAATTCTTGACGAACGCCAGCGGGCACACGATCCGAAGCACTTCATGGCCAATGGCGTGCGCCTGCCAAACCCCGAACAACCAGCTCGGATTGACGCGCTGCGCCGGGGTGCGGAAGCAGCAGGCTGTCGCTTCGAGCCGCCGCGCGATCACGGCGTGGGTCCCATCGCCGCGGTTCATTCCGATGAGTATCTTCAGTTTCTACAGACGATCTACCAGAGGTGGCAGCGAATTCCGAATGCGGCGGAAGAAGTCATCCCAAACGTGCATCCGGACCGGCGCAGTGCCGGCTATCCCAAATCCGCGATCGGCCAAGCCGGGTTTCATCAAGCCGATACCGCCTGCCCGATCGGTGCGGCCACCTGGGAAAGCGCCTACTGGTCGGCGCAAACGGCTCTGACTGCAGCAGACCTTATCCTCGACGGCAATGAGGCCGCCTACGGTCTATGCCGGCCACCCGGCCATCACGCGTTTAAAGACCTGGCCGGTGGGTTTTGCTTTCTCAACAATTCGGCGCTGGCGGCTGACTATCTCCTCAAGGGCGGCAGACGACCGGCGATCCTCGATGTAGACGTCCACCACGGCAACGGCACCCAGGGCATTTTTTATCATCGTGCCGAGGTGCTGACCCTGTCGATCCACGCTGACCCGATCCGCTTTTATCCCTTCTTCTGGGGCTACGCCAACGAGCGCGGCGAAGGGCCGGGCCTCGGAGCCAATCTCAACCTGCCATTGCCGCGGGGGACCGGCGACGAGGCGTTCCTAGAAACGCTCGCCCTGGCGAGACGACGGATCGAGGCCTTCGGGGCCGACGTTATTGTTGTTGCACTTGGCCTAGACGCCCACGAAAACGACCCCTTTCAAGGCTTGGCGATCACCACCAAAGGCTTTGAGCGGATCGGCCAAGCGATCGCGGAGATCGGCCTGCCTCTGCTAATGATGCAAGAAGGCGGCTATCTTTCCGATGATCTAGGTCGAAATTTGACAGCATTTCTTTCAGGGGCTGCGTTATAGGGACCCGTGATTCGCCTTCAGGCCTTACCCAGCTCTTGCCGATGGTGTGGTCAGAGCCGGAAAAGCCGGAAAGCTTGAAGGCGGGCCGCACCATAGGCGGGCGCCAGGCCCGCCTATGGTGTTTCGACCTAGAGCGTCGGGCGGCAATTTGGAACCATTCTGACGGAGCGGTTTGGCGACAAGGTCAAGCGAAGGCTCGATGGGCCTATCCGATGATAGGTCCGAGAGGCTTGGCGCAGGATTTGGCGCCAAACCGCCCGTCCCCCCTGAACCGGGATTGATCCCGGTTCATATGTCCTCTTCGAACAGCAAATCGGGAACAGCCGATTTGCGGGGGCTTGGCTCTGGCCAGCGCCCGACGCTCTAGATCCCATCACATCGGCTGTTGCTGCCGCATGTCTTCGCGGTTGATCCCGGCAACGGCGACCGGCGCCTTCATGGCGTCACGGCGGAAGGGCTCGCCCAACTCTTGGTTCAAGACAACCTCGATGAAGGTGGTGACGTTGTCGTGCATTTGCCCTTTTATGGCGACCTTCAACGCTTCCGTCAGAGTTTCCATGGAATCGACCTTGACGCCCTTGACGCCGCAGGCCTCGGCAACCTTGGCGTACTCAACGCCGACGTTTAGTTCGGTACCGACGAAATTGTCCTCGTACCAAAGGGTCGTGTTGCGCTTTTCCGCACCCCATTGATAGTTGCGGAAGATCACCATGGTGATCGGCGGCCAATCGTTGCGGCCACAGGCGGTCATCTCGTTCATTGAGATGCCAAAGGCACCATCACCGGCAAAGCCGACAACCGGCGTGTCCGGGCAGCCGATCTTGGCCCCCAAGATCGCTGGAAAGCCATAGCCGCAAGGGCCAAACAAACCCGGCGCCAAATACTTCCGCCCAGCCTCGAAGGTCGGATAGGCGTTGCCGATGGCACAGTTGTTGCCGATATCGGTGGAGATAATGGCCTCCTTCGGCAAGGCCGCCTGAATGGCACGCCAGGCTTGCCGCGGGCTCATGCGATCCGGCTCGCGATCGCGCGAACGCTGGTTCCATGTGGTGCCCGGATCGTCTTCCTCGTGATCCATCGAGGACAGCTGCTGCAACCAGCGCGATCTGCTTTCTGCGATCAGATCCTTGCGCTCCTGCCGCCCGACGTTGCCGGCCTCCGCCGACAGCTGGTCGAGAATTTGTTCGGCAACCCGCTTGGCATCACCCTCGATCCCGACCGCCACCTTCTTTGTCAAGCCAATGCGGTCGGCATTGATCTCTACCTGGATCAGCTTGGCGTCCTTTGGCCAGTAATCGATGCCGTATCCAGGCAAGGTCGAGAAAGGATTTAGACGGGTGCCAAGGGCGAGCACCACGTCGGCCTTGGCAATCAACTCCATCGCCGCCTTCGAGCCGTTATAGCCGAGAGGGCCAGCGGAGAGCGGGTGGGAACCAGGAAAGGCGTCGTTGTGTTGGTAGTTGCAGCAAACCGGCGCATCGAGCCGCTCTGCCAGGGCCGCGCTGGCCCGGATGGCCCCCGAGAGAACCACGCCGGCGCCATTCAGTATGACCGGGAATCTCGCCTCGGAGAGCAACTTCGCGGCTTCGGCGATGGCCGCTTCGCCGCCGCGCGGCCGCTCGAGGCGGACAATTTGCGGCAGGTCAATGTCGATGACTTGCGTCCAATAGTCGCGCGGCACATTGATCTGCGCCGGCGCCGAGCCGCGCCAGGCCTTCTCGATCACCCGGTTCAGTACCTCGGCGATGCGGGCCGGATCGCGCACCTCTTCCTGATAGCAGACCATGTCCTCAAAGAGCGCCATTTGCTTGATCTCTTGGAAGCCGCCTTGGCCAATGGTCTTGTTGGCAGCCTGCGGGGTTACCAGCAGCATCGGCGTGTGATTCCAGTAAGCCGTTTTGATCGGCGTCACGAAATTGGTGATGCCGGGACCGTTTTGAGCAATGGCCATAGACATCTTGCCGGTCGCCCGCGTATAGCCGTCCGCGCTCATACCGGCGTTGCACTCATGGGCGCAGTCCCAAAACTTGATGCCCGCTGCTGGAAAGAGATCCGAAATCGGCATCATCGCCGAGCCAATGATGCCAAACGCATGTTCAATGCCATGCATTTGCAGCACTTTCACAAAGGCTTCTTCAGTGGTCATTCGCATGAGTGATCTCCTCTTGTGCGCGTCGCATTGTTGATCAGAGTTTTTCGTCCTTAAGGTGGTACCAGACGTACATGAAACGTTGGCCGAGACGGCGGAACGGGGTCAAAACGCCATGGCTGGGCAGCGGCGAGGTGAAAATCGGCAGATCCAGCCCCTGCCCCTTGCCAGCCACCATCTGCGCCATGCGCCGGCCTGCTTGGGCCGAGTACATCACACCATTGCCGCCATAGCCCATGGCATAATAGATCGCTTGCTGGGGATCAGGCTGGAAGATCCGTGGCATCATGTCATGACTGACATCGACCCAGCCCCACCAGGAATAGTCAAGGTCGATGCCGCGCAGCACCGGAAATTTTCGATAAAGCCCCTCGAGTAACAACGCTAGATGCCTTGGGTTCTCGGCATCCGTCCCCGTGATGGCGCTGCGGCTGCCGATCTGCACCCGACCATCCGGCAAATAGCGGTAATAGTGGCGCAAGGTTCTCGTGTCGGTCAGTGGCGAGCAGGTTTGAAACCCGCAGACCTCTTTCTCCTCGTCCGTCAATGGCCGCGTCACAATCGAATTGGATAGGATTGGCATCAGCCGGTTCTTTGTTCGGTCGCTCAATCCCGGCGGCGTATAGCCAGCGGTCGCTAGCGCCACGGCGCGCGCCCGCACGGTGCCGCCAGGGGTCGTCAGATGGTGGCTGCCATTTTTGACCTTCCACCCCATGACAGGGCTCGCCGGATGGACCGTCGCGCCGAGCTTGCGGGCAAGATTTTGGTAGCCGAAGGCGAGTTTTGCCGCGTGGATACAAGTGCCGTCCGGCTCATGCATCGCGCCTGCGGCTTCCTGGTCTTTCACGTGGGCGTCGTGAAGCTCTTCACGAGAGAGGATACGCGAGCCGTAACCGAACACCTCATTGAGTAGCTTGGATTCCCTTTCCAGGTTCGGCATCACCCCCGGCTTGTGCGCGATATAGTAGTGGCCGCCCTCCTGCGGATCGCAATCAAACTCCCCCGAGCCGATGAGGTCGCGGAATACGTCGAAGGCCTCGCAGATCTCGGCATGCATTTTTTTTGCCACGTCCACGCCCCAGCGCTTAATCCACTGAGAGCGCTTGAGGCGACCGGAGGAGATTTGCGCCTGGCCGCCGTTGCGGGTCGAGCATCCCCAGGCGACCGTGTTGGCTTCCAGCACGGTTGCTTTGATGCCATGTTCCTTGGCCAGGTGAATGGCGCAGGAAAGTCCCGTGTAGCCGGAGCCGACGACAGCAACCTCAACATCCATGTCGCCGGACACGGGCCCGTCATCCTCGGGTGGAGTTCCGGCGGTGCCAATCCAGTAAGTCGGTGCGTAGTCACGGTTATGGCCTGGCCCGGCATCCGTCAAGGGATCGTAGCGAGGATCATAACTGGCTTTTGGCCAATGCTTGGGACGAATTGCGCTTGGCATTTTACAGATTTTCGACCACTTGCGAAGGCTCAGATGCCTGCTTAAACCAAAGGGTATGGTCCCTGCGCCAATGGCTCAATGACCACCCCACCCCAACCTTGCGCCCTTTAAGACCAAGGTCACCGCGTTACAATTGACACTCCGAAACGGTCTTCGCGGCCTTGACCCGCTCGCCCAGAGCCGCCCGGGCCCCTGCAGGCAGCCCACTTAGCCTGCCGTCAATCAAGCACAAAACCAAGGCCAAAGGCCCGTCGGGCAGCGACCGCGCAAGGGTCCCAGCGCCCTTTATGCCGGAGGGTCCGTCGCGACTATAATTGATGGGGCCAGCTGGCTACGTCTAGGGCCAGTTTTACTTTTCCATGGCGCCAGATTGTGGACACCATCTCAACGAGATAGCTGCGCTCCACCGGCGGCTGGTGGCGACTAGCGATTTTCTAGTTTAGCCGTTCATGGTCGGATGGCCCCTCGATCGGATCCGAACGCGACCGCTTGGCAAGATGGAGCGCCAAGCCGCCAGCACCGATCGCCAAGGCAAAGGGCAAGGCCACCACACCTAGCGTGCCGAGCGCAGCCCCA
Source organism: Rhodospirillales bacterium (assembly GCA_965222795.1). Lineage (GTDB taxonomy): Bacteria > Pseudomonadota > Alphaproteobacteria > Kiloniellales > CBDCUY01 > CBDCUY01. The sequence goes on from OZ244972.1 coordinate 461,245, forward strand.
CCGCCAAGCTTCGCACCCAAGGCGGCCACCCCACTCTTGGCACCGCCCGCAGCAAGACCAGCCACGGCGCCCAGGCGGCCAACGGTGGTGATTCCAGCCAATGTGCCGCCAACACCGCCCAGGTAGGCAGCGCCCCGCGCTGTGGTGCGGGCTTCGCGTTCTTCCGGCTCGAGAGTTTCATGATCGGCAAAGAAGAAGCGGTTGACGGCAGCGCCAACCGCCAAGCCACCGGCGGTACCCGCCGCCAAACCTGCTGCACCTGCGCCAGCGGCCCCCGGGGCGGTTGCCCCCAGGGTCGCGCGACCAGTCGTGATCGGCGCGTGACGCAGTACCGACCAAGCAGCCCCGCCTGCCGCAACAAAGACCTGATCCACTTGAGCACTACGATGATCACCATTGAGGCACCATTCAACAAAGTGCTCGCAGTTGTTGCTGGCTAGGCCATAGTCGCTTTCGCCGAGGCGGCTGCGTGCTCGCTCGATGGCCGTTTGAGGATCGTATCGCACGCGGCCATGCGCTTTTACCCAAAAGCTGGAGCCTTCGTGAAAATCCTCGAGCGGAACTTCCGTCACCCGACCGGGTATGCCACGGCGATCCGACTTGCGATATTCGATCACCAAGTTGTCGCCGGCATAAAGCCCGTGATGGTGGTAGAAGGCGCGCGGTGATACTAGATGGTCGCCGACTTTCAGGCGATCAGTCAAAGATCACACTCCTTTGCTACAATCATTAAGGACATGGTGATAGCACGCCACTACGGCAAGATTTTGACTTCGAACAAAGGGATTAGGCTTTTGTGATATGGCTCATAGGATTCCTTGAACGCCAACGGTAATATCATCCCGCTATCTACCTCAGTTTCGGAGGCGAGCCGTGATCTTCCGCCAACTCTTCGATTCTGTATCCTCCACCTACACCTATCTGCTTGCCAGCCGCAAGGGAGGCGAAGCGCTCATCATCGATCCGGTACTCGACAAGGTCGATCGATACCTCCGCCTCATGGAGGAACTGGACTTAAAGCTCGTCAAAGCCCTCGACACCCATGTGCATGCCGATCACATCACAGGCCTGGGCGCACTTCGCGACCGCACTCGCTGTATCACGGTGATGGGTCAAGAATCGGCCGTCGACTGTGTCTCGCTCAGAGTAAGCGACGGCGACACGGTCACGATCGAGGGAATCACGCTGACCGCTATCCACACCCCGGGGCACACGGACGATTCCTACAGCTTTCTCATGGGCGACCGGGTCTTTACCGGTGACACTCTGCTGATCCGCGGAACCGGGCGCACCGACTTTCAGAATGGCGATGCAAGGGCCCAATACGATTCTATTTTCGGCCACCTGCTGACGCTGCCGGACGATACCCTTGTCTATCCAGGGCATGATTACAAGGGCGATACGGTCTCAACAATCTGGGAGGAACGAAGCCATAACCCGCGTTTGCAGGTCAGCTCCGTCGAAGAATACATGGCGATCATGGCGGCACTGAACCTCCCCAACCCAAAGATGATGGACGTGGCGGTGCCGGCGAACCTAAAGATCGGTCTCTCCCAAGACGAGGTTGAACGGCGTGGCTGGTCGCTGACCTGCAGTGAAGCCAAAGACATGCTGGATAACCCCGATATTGTCCTGGTGGACCTGCGCGACCGCAACGAGCAAGAGCGATTTGGCCTCATTCCCGGTTCTGTCCATGCGCCCTACGCCGACTTGGAGGAGTATGTCAACAGCGGCGGCTTGCTCCATCAGTTGGCAGCAGCGACCGGCAAGCGCCTGGTCTTTTACTGTGCCTATGGCGAGCGGTCAGCCATGGCCGTAGAGACAGCCCAGGCAGCCGGGCTCACCCGCTCCTGCCACTTGAAGGGCGGTATCGATGCCTGGCGCCGAGCTCAAGGTCCACTTGAGTTCCTGGAGTGATTTTCGTCCCTTCTCCTCAGCTTGCTTGTTCCTTGCACTGCGGGTGGACTTGGCGCTTGCGACTCATCCAAAGCCATGGCACTAGAGCATCGGACGGCAATTTGGGATCAATTCTGCTTGGCCTCTGGCGTGGCGATCCGCTGGTGAAACGGGCGCTGTCGCGATGCCAGTGCATCTCGCAAGCCCGTTTCGACAGCGGGCGCCGGCCAGAGCCAAGCCCCCGCAAATCGGCTGTTCCCGATTTGCTGCTCGAAGAAGACATATGAACCGGGATGGTATCCCGGTTCAGGGGGACGGGCGGTTTGGCGCCAAATCCTGCGCCAAGCCTCTCGGACCTATGATCGGATAGGCCCATCGAGCCTTTGCTTGACCTTGTCGCCAAACCGCTGCGTCAGAATGGTTCCAAATTGCCGCCCGACGCTCTAGCGAAGGGATCATTGAAATGAGGAGCATAGGCCATGGGTCGCGCATTTGAAGGCAAGAAAGTCCTGGTAACCGCTGGAGGACAAGGAATCGGCCGCGCGACGGCCCAATCCTTTCTCGAGGCCGGCGCCCGCGTGGCGGTCTGCGACATAGACCAGGACGTTCTTTCCACAATGCCGGACCAATACCCGGAGATCGAGGCCATCTACTGTGACGTGGCGGATGAAGAGCAAGTTGATCGGCTGTTTGGTCAAATTCAAGAGCGCCTTGGCGGCCTGGACATCTTGGTCAACAATGCCGGCACCAGCGGCCCGACGGCACTCCTCGCCGAAATCGCGCCCGAAGATTGGCGGCGCACGCTCGCGGTCAATCTGGATGCGAGCTATCTCTGCTCGCGGCGGGCGATCCCCATGCTCCTTGCCGCCGGGCGGGGCGGTTCGATCATCAATCTTTCCTCCACCGCCGGGCTCTACGGCTATCCCAGGCGCAGCCCCTACGCGGCCGCCAAGTGGGCGATTATCGGCCTCACCAAGAGTCTTGCCGCCGAGCTTGGCCCGGAGGGGATTCGCGTCAATGCAATCTGCCCCGGCGCCGTCGAAGGCGACCGGATCGCACGGGTCATCGCCGCCGAAGCCGTGGCCCGCAACCTCAGCGAGGCCGAGGTTCGCGATGGATATACTGTGAGAACATCGCTCAGGACCTTTATCGATCCGCAGGACATTGCCAACACCATCCTGTTTCTTTGCTCTGACGCGGCGGCAAGGATCACCGGTCAAGCCATCCCCGTCGACGGTCACGTCGAGTCGCTATAGCGTCATTGCCTCGCAGGAAGGTGCGGGAATGCTCACACACAATCGGCGAGGTGCATGAAAGAGCCAAAGACCTTGCCAAAATGCAGCCCGACCTCGCCGAGCGTTCGGGCACTGGCATTTTGCGCCCGAAAGGCCGCCGGACCCTCTTGGGATAAGATGGAAGCATAGTGAAACTCGTGGCCGCGAAATTGCGAGCCAGCCGGCCCCAGTGGTGAATCGGCTAGGCTCGTCATCGCGCGGTACCCAAGGCTGAGATTCCGATCGGCAAAGCTAGTCTCTAGGGGCAGCAGGCCGACCATGGCATGCCGCTCTCCCTCGGCATCGACCAAGCCACGACCCAGGCTCATGAAGCCGCCGCACTCGCCATAGACCGTGGCGCCGCCGGCGGCGAGGCTGCGCAATCCCTCTTGGAAGCGCGTGTTGTTGGCGAGACGGCCTCCGTGCAACTCCGGATAGCCACCGGGAAGATAGACCGCATCGGCGAGGCTGTCCGGCGGCTCATCTTCTAGGGGGGAGAAAAAGGAAATTTCCGCCCCGGCTCGCCGCCATCCCTCGAGAAGAAAAGGATAGGCGAAAGCAAAGGCGACATCCTGCGCAACCGCAATCCGCTGACCGAGAGGCGGCAGGCCCGGCCAGCCCTCGCTTTGCCTTGGGACGCTCTGCGTTGCTAACGATCGAAGTTTATCGATGTCGAGCCTATCTGCCAGGATCGCAGCCGCAGTACCCAAAAAACTTTCCAGGTCCGGATGTTCACCCGCTTGAACCAAGCCCAGGTGGCGGCTCGTCAGCTCCAGGTCGTCACAGCGAGGCAGCGTGCCCAGAACCGGAACATCGAGCGGCCGGCAGGCATCACGCAGGATTTCCGCATGGCCCGAGCCGCCAATGCGATTGAAGATGACGCCCGTGATCCGAACCTCAGCGTCGTAGGTCATGAATCCTTTGAGTAGCGCCGCGGCCGAGGCAGCCATGCCCCGGGCGTCAACGATGAGAACTACCGGCCATCCGAGGGTGCGCGCCAATTCAGCGGTCGAACCGGCGCCGCCGGGTCCCCCATCGAAGAGGCCCATGACCCCTTCGGCGACCACCAGTTCGGCCGTGTGCGTGAGATCGGCGACAAGTGCGGCGATGCCCTCAGGCCGCATCATCCAGCTATCAAGATTGTGGCAGGGAGCGCCGGCCGCGATCCGGTGGAAGGCAGGATCGATATAGTCAGGCCCCACCTTTGCGGAGGCGACCTTGACACCGCGATCCCTGAGAGCCCGCAGCAAGGCAAGGGTCACCAAGGTCTTGCCGCTGCCCGAGGCAGGAGCGGCCAGAATCAGGCCGGGGACCATGCCGCCTCTATCCTGTTTGCCGTTCGGAAGATCGCGCCAAGGGATCCGCGTCAAGCAGTCGGCCGGCCAGCGCCCCCATCCAGTCGAGGCCAGCACGTAATCTTACCACCTCGCCAATCACCACCAGGGTCGGCGGCTCGATGCCAGCGGTCTGAACGGCCGATGCCGCCTCGCCCAGCGTCGTTTCCAAAACTTTTTGTTCCGGCAGGCTGGCGCTCGCCACGATTGCCAGGGGCTCGCTAGCGGCCCGACCAGCCGCCATCAGGCGATCACAAATCTCGGCCAGATGTTTTAGGCCCATATAGCAAATGATAACCGGCGAGCCCTCTGCAATCGCTTTCCAGTTCAAGCCGTCGGGCACCTGCCCGGCAATGTTATGGCCGGTGAGAAAGGTGACCGCGGAATTGGTGTCGCGGTGGGTCACCGGTATGCCAGCATAAGCCAAGCCGCCGATTCCCGCTGAGATTCCCGGCACAATGCGAAAGGGAACGCCCGCCGCCACCAGCGCCAGGGCTTCTTCGCCACCCCGGCCAAAGACGAAGGGATCGCCGCCCTTGAGGCGCAAGACGCGCTTGCCCTCACGGGCATAGCGGATCAGGCGTTCGGAAATATCCGTCTGTTTGGGAGACGGCTTGCCGCCGCGTTTGCCGGCATACTCCAGGCTCGCGCCAGGACCGCCGAGAGCCAGCACGTCCTTGCCAACCAGGGCGTCGTAAACGATGACATCGGCTTGCTGAAGCCCCTGCCAGGCAGCCAAGGTCAAAAGACTTGCGTCACCCGGCCCAGCGCCAGTCAGCCAGACCCAACCGGGCTCTAGGCGTGGCAACAATGAAGGCAAATCCTGCATAGCCGTTAACGTCTCGACATGTTCAAAACCCCTAAGATGTCAGGGATTTCTGGCGTTCCACTGCGTGACAGCTATAAGATAATACCATGCAACGCAAACCCAAAGGTGAGCTTCGTCGCGGTTGGACGACAGGTGCCTGCGCCGCAGCGGCCAGTCGCGCGGCTTATCAGGCCCTGTTGACCGGAGAATTTCCCGATCCGGTCGAGATCAGGCTGCCGAAAGGGGAATGCCCGCGCTTTGCCTTGGCCGAACGGGAACTCATGCCGGGTTGTGCCCTGGCCGCCGTGGTTAAGGATGCGGGCGATGACCCGGATGTGTCACACGGGGCCTTAATTCGCGCCATTTTGCGTCATGGTTCCGCCGGCAGCGGCGTCACCTTCCGCGCCGGCGAGGGGGTCGGCACCGTAACCTTGGAAGGCCTGCCGGTGCCGGTCGGGGAGCCGGCGATTAACCCCGGCCCGCGCGGCATGATCCAAGACGCCATCGCCGAAGTAGCAAGAGCCGAAGGGGCCAGCGGCGATGCCGAGGTCGAGATCGCCATACCCGGCGGCGAGGCCTTGGCGGCCAGGACCCTGAATGGCCGCTTGGGCATCAAGGGCGGGCTTTCCGTGCTGGGCACCACCGGCGTTGTCATCCCCTACTCGTGCTCGTCCTGGATCCATTCCATCCATCGCGGCATTGATGTGGCCCGCGCCTTGGGATTGACCCACGTCGCGGCTGCCACCGGATCGACCTCCGAAGCCGCGGTACAAAGGCTTTACGGCCTGCCGGAGCAGGCCCTCCTGGACATGGGCGATTTCGCCGGTGGGCTCCTTAAGTACTTGCGCCGCCACCCGATACCCCGCCTCACCCTCGCTGGCGGTTTCGCCAAGCTGGCCAAGCTGGCCGCCGGCCACCTGGATTTGCACTCCAGCCGCAGCCGGCTTGAACCGGCATGGCTCGCCCGCCAGTTCGTCGCACTGGGCGCCGAGCAAGCCGTTGTCGCCGCCTTGCCGAAAGATGTGACCGGCGCCCAAGCCTTGGAGATGGCCCGTCAAGCAGCCTTGCCGCTGGCAAATCGCGTCGCCGATCTAGCCCAGGAACAAGCCGTAGGGCTTCTGGGATCTGCCGTCAGCGTCGAGGTTCTGGTGTTCGATCGGACCGGCAAACTCATCGGCCGTAGCCATCAATGAAGCCCGCGCGCCTGCTCATTCTCGGCGGCACCGGTGAGGCGGTGGCCCTGGCAGCCGCCTGTGGCAGCGCGTTGCCGAACCTCCAGGTAATCACCTCGCTGGCCGGTCGCACTAGATCACCACGACTGCCGACTGGGGACCTACGGATTGGCGGCTTTGGCGGCGCACAAGGCCTTGCTTGCTATCTGGCGGATGCCTCGATCGATCTTTTAGTCGACGCCACCCACCCCTTCGCCCAACAAATCACCTGGCAGGCCTCGGCCGCCTGCCGCCTGGCCAAGGTGCCGCGGCTGCGTCTTTGCCGATCCCCGTGGCGGCGTCAACGCGGCGACCGCTGGATCGAGGTCGAGTCCACCACGGAAGCGGCTGAAAACCTGCCAGAGGATGCCAAGCGGATCTTCCTCAGTATCGGGCGCCAGGAGTTGTCGGCATTCAACGGCCAGGAAAATCGCTGGTTTCTCGTGCGCACGGTCGAAACGCCAGAGGCCGCCGTTCCCTTGTCATGCTACGAGCTGTTGCTGGAACGCGGCCCCTTCACTCAAGAGTCCGAGGAAAGGCTGCTGATCGAACACGCGATTGACCTACTGGTGAGCAAGAACAGCGGCGGTGATGCGACCTATGGCAAGATCGCCGCCGCACGCGCGCTCGGCCTGCCGATTCTCATGCTGCGCAGCCCGCCGGAACCCGCGGGAACCAGGGCTAAGACCATCGAGACCGCGCTCAGCTGGCTAAGGTCCCAGCTTTCCCCTTAGCTTTTCCTCCGTGCCGCAGCACGTGCACATGGTCGGGATCGTAAAGCTTGGAATCAGAAAAGCCGGTCTCAGCCAGGACCGGCCCGACCAAGATGAGAGCCGTGCGGGTGATCTTGGCGGCGCGCACTTTGGGCTGGATATCGGCAAGGCAGCCGCGAAAGATCTTCTCGTCCGGCCAGCTCGCCCGGTAGACGACGGCAACGGGACAGTCCGCGCCATAGTGCGGCGTCAAGGCGGCCACGACATGCTTTAGGTTCCGCACCGAAAGATGGATGGCCAGGGTGGCGCCACTCGCCCCCAGGCGTTCCAGCGCCTCACCTTCCGGCATAGGCGAAGCTTTCATGGCCGTGCGCGTCAGGATGACGCTTTGGCTAACCTCCGGCAGGGTGAGCTCGCACCCCAGCGCCGCGGCGGCGGCGGCAAAGGCCGGCACCCCTGGGGTCACATCATAGGCAATGCGCAGGTCCCGCAGCCGGCGCATCTGCTCGCCGATCGCGCCATAGATCGAAGGATCGCCGGAATGCACCCGGGCCACGTCCTGGCCTTGGCTGTCCGCCTGCTCGATCTCCGCGATGATTTGATCCAGGGTGAGCGGGGCGGTATCGATTACCCGGGCGCCCTCGGGCGCGAAGGCCACGACCTCCTTCGGCACCAGCGACCCGGCGTAGAGAACGACGGGAGAAGCCTCGATCAAGGCCCGCCCGCGCAGGGTGATAAGGTCGGCGGCACCGGGACCGGCGCCGATGAAGTGGACCGTCAATCGAACTCTCCCACAGGCTCGCCCTTTTTCACCTCGTAGCCACGCGGCGTATAGATCCAGGCCTTGTCGCCCAGCGCCAAGCGGCGCGTCTGGCTGGAGCCCACCAACACCAAGGTCATCATGTCGATCCCTTCGTCGGAAAGCTGGTCAAGACGAAGCCTGCGCAGGGACTCGCCCGGTCGGCCCAGACGCTCGGCTAGCACCACCGGTGTGTCGCCCGGCCGGTGGCGTTTCAAAATCGCCACCGCGCGATTGAGCTGCTCGCGCCGGCGCTGCGATACCGGGTTGTAGAAGGCAACGACGAAGTCGCCCTCGGCCGCCGCCAGGACTCGCTTTTCGATGGTCTCCCAAGGTGTCAAGAGATCGGAAAGGGAAATAGTACAAAAATCATGGCCGATTGGGGCACCTGCCCGCGCCGCGGCGGCCTGGATTGCCGAGATGCCCGGCACCACCGAAATGTGAACCCGCCGCCAATCGGCCCGCGCCTCGCGGCCGAGAAGCTCGAAGACCAAGGTGGCCATGGCGTAGATGCCGGGATCGCCAGAGGAAACCAGGGCCACCCGCCGGCCTTCGACCGCTAGGTCTAGCGCATGACGGACCCGCGCTTCTTCTTCGCCCAGATCGAAGTCGTGGCGAACCCTGCCGCTTGCCAGATCCCCCAGAAGATCAAGGTAAAGGCGATATCCGACCAGGTCCTCAGCAGCCTGCAGGGCTGCTGTTGCTTCCGGCGTGCGCCATTCGTCATCGCCGGGGCCAATCCCGACGATGCTGAGCCGACCCTGCGGCCGACCGGCGTTCTCTATCTCGATGATGTCGCTCGCCTGGGCAATGGCACAGGTCGCCCGGGCGGACTTGCGCTTGGGCACGAGCAGGCGACCCTCCGCCCCGGCAGCGGCCAGGGCCGCCCCTTCCGCGACGCCGTGGCAACCGACCTCTTGGAACACCGTCTCGGAAGGGTTCTGTAGGCGCTCCCGTTCCTCCTCCAGCCTTTCGGCAGCATAGAAGCGGGCCTGCACACCAAGGTCTTCGGCAATCGCATGCAGGGCCGGCTCATCCGCTTTCAGGTCAATGGAGAAGATTCCGGCCACCGCCGCTTCCGCTAAGCCCGCCTCGGCCAAGCAGGAGCGAACCAGGTCTCTCACCTCCGCCGGCGAGCAGCCCCGTTCGCAGCCGACACCCACCGCCAGCTGCGCCGGATGATAGACGAGGCGACGCTCGCTGCCGCTGGCGCGCTCCGTCGTGATCGCGATGGCCAGAGAACCTTCATCGTCGATCGGCAGGTCACTCGCCGTAATCCAATCGGCTTTTCCCTCCAGACGAAGTTTTTCGCCCGCCAGCAAACCGGCGGAAAAGGCCTTTGCATCTTCCGGATTGGCTAAACGCCAGCCTGGCGGCGGCTCGTCCAAGGCCAGGCCAAAGGCAATGTCACCGGCCGTGGTGATCGCCGCAACGCCCCCCAGGCCCTCGGCGATGCGTTGGGCCAGGGCATTGCCGCCGCGGTGCCCGCCGAGAAGCGGCACCACCGCCGAGCCATCCTCGGAAACAGCTAGGACCGGCGGCTCCCCCCGTTTATCAGTCAACAGCGGGGCCAAGGCGCGGATCACGATGCCGGCCGCGCAGATCGCGACGATGGGCCGCCCTTCCGCAAAGAGCTGGCGCAGATGCTCCGTTGTTTCAGCGAAGGTCAGGTCAGCGCCAGATACCCGCCCCTCTCGGCCATGGAGAACGGCGCCAGGCAGTACCGACTTTAGTCGCTGGGCCGTTGCCATACCCGCCAGGGTCAGGACCACAAGCGCCGGCGCTTCGCTCATGTCCAAGCCTCGCCGCGTTTGTGAACCAACACCATGGAAAAGTACGGAACATTCGCCGGATCAACGGCCTCGAGCGGCAGGATACGCTGGTTGGCCATGGTGGCGTGTTCCACATAGCGCGCCTGCGCCGCCAAGCCCAACGCCTCCAAGACGTGGCGCAGCTTCGAAAAATGCCGGCCCACCTTGATGATCGCCACGGCATCCAGACCCACAAGCCGGCGTTTGAGTTCGTCCGGTTCAAGCGGTGCCGGGACGATGCCAAGCACGTCGTTGCGGGCAGCCAAGGGGGACCCCAGCACGGCGGCGCAGGCGGTAAGCGATGACACCCCTGGCACCACCTCGACCGGGTGTTCTTCCGCCATCCGGCCGAAGAGGTACATGAAGGAGCCGTAGAAAAAGGGGTCGCCTTCGCAGAGCACCGCGACATCGCGACCTGCCTTCAGATGCTCACCGAGCTTGCCGGCCGCTTCGTCATAGACTTCTTGCGCCGGAAAGCGGCTTGCCACCATGGGCATGCGAATGGCCATTTCCTCCTGGCCGCCCGGCAAGTGGGGCGCCACGATCTGGCGCACCAAGCTCTCACCCTCCAGGGGCGCCGGATAGGCCACAACGGACGCCCGCTGCAAGCAGCGGAAGGCCTTCAACGTGATCAGCTCCGGATCGCCAGGCCCGACGCCGATGCCGAAGAGCCGGCCGCTCATGCTTTATGTCCCGCATAGTGGACAACCGTCATCAGCGGCCGCCAGGCATGAAGAGTGCCGACCGGTCCAGAGCGTTCAACGGAGATCCGGGTGAGCGTGCCGCCGCGGGATTGCTGCCAGGCGATCAGCCGTGCCTCCCCTTCCAAAGTCACCGCGTTGGCGACCAGCCTGCCGCCTGGTTTCAAGGCTAGCCAGCAGGCCTCGATGAGGCCGGGCTGCGACACGCCGCCACCGAGAAAGACCGCATCCGGCGCCTCCAAGCCTTCCAAAGCTGCCGGCGCCACACCCGGCACAATCGACAGTCCCGGGGTGCCAAGCGCCGTCGCGTTATCGGCGATCAGGGCCAGGCGCTCGGACTTGCGCTCGACCGCAAGGGCGCGGGTTCGCGGGACCGCGCGCAGCCATTCGATGGCGATCGAACCGCAACCCGCACCCACGTCCCACAAGAGTTGCCCCGATACTGGGGCCAAAGCGGACAAGGTAACCGCCCGCACCTCGCGCTTGGTCATCTGCCCGTCATGGCGGAAAGCGTCGTCCGACAAGCCGGGGGTGCGCGGCAGGAGCTGCGCGCCGGGTTCGGCGACACACTCGATGGCAAGGGTGTTGAGGTCGGCCGTTTGCCGTTCGCCCCAGGCAGCCGCCCGACCCTCGACTTGCCGCTCCCTCGGACCGCCCATATGCTCCAAAACAGTCAGCCGGCTCTCGCCGTAGCCACGTGCCACCAAGGCCTCGGCTATTTGGGCGGGGGTGTTCCCGTCCTCGCTCAGGATGAGCAGGCGGGCATTCGGCTGAATGAAGGGCTGCAGCAGGGCCAAGGGCCGGCCGTGCAACGTGAGGGTATCGACCTCTGTTCGATCCCAGCCAAGGCGCGCGCAGGCCAGGCTGAAGGCGGAAGGTGCCGGCACAATGGTCATTTCTTCCGGCGGAATCGAGCGCGCCAAGGTGACACCGATGCCGTAGAAGAGCGGATCACCGCTGGCCAGCACGCAGACCGCCTGGCCGCGCCGGCTGATAATCTCCGGTATCAGGTCGGAAAGCGGGCTAGGCCAGGGCAAACGCTCGCGCGCGTCGTCCGGAACCAAGGCGAGATGGCGATCGCCGCCGATCAGGACCGTGGCTTGCTCCACCAGGGCGCACGCCGCCGGGGCCATGCCTTCTAGCCCATCCTCGCCAACCCCGACGATGGAGAGCCAGGGAGTCATCGGCCTGCTGCCAAGGCGTTGACCGCAGCCGCCGCCAGGGCGCTGCCGCCACGTCGCCCCTGCAAGGTTAGATAAGGAACCCCCTGTGCTGAATCGATTAGGGCGGCTTTTGATTCCGCCGCGCCGACGAAACCGACGGGAAAGCCGAGGATGACCGCCGGGCGCGGCGCCCCGTCTAACAAGCGCTCCAAGAGATGAAAGAGGGCCGTCGGCGCATTGCCGATCGCGACGATCGCCCCCTCCAAGCGCGGCTGCCACAACTCCACCGCAGCCGCCGAGCGGGTCGTTTCCAGCCGCTTTGCAAGATCGGGTACTTGCGGGTCCGACAAGAAGCACAGGACCTCGTTCCCGGCGGGCAGATTCTTGGTGATGATGCCCTCGGCCACCATGCGGGCGTCCGTCAGAATAGGCGCGCCGGCCAGTATCGCGGAGCGCCCCCGGGCGACCACATCGCCACCCCAAGCGAGATCCTCGACAATATCCGGCATGCCGCAAGCATGGACGAGGCGCACAGCCAGCGGTTCCAGCGCTTCGGGCAGCGATGACAATTCGCTCACCGCTCGGATCTCGGCAAAGGACCGGCGATAGATCTCCTGCGGATCGCGCAGATAAGGGAAGCGCTCTGCCAAGACTGCCCTCACTGCCCCGACGCCGCCTTGAGCTTCTTCAGGGTCACGGGCCCCAGGGGATGATCGCGATGCGGATAGGGGTGATGGTGGTGCTCATGGCTATGGCTTTTGCCAGCATGGGAATGGTCGTGGTGATGGGAATGGTCGTGGTGATGACCGTTGCCATGGGAATGATCGTGATCATGGCTGTGTCCGGTGCCAATTCCTTCCACGTGGTGATGGTGGCTTTCTTGGGCGAGACCCACTTCGTCCTCGAACCCCAGAATTTGTTCGCGATACTTGCAGAGCTTACAGTTCATATTGTTGGCGCCCTTGTGGATCTCCTCCACCCTCTCGGCAAAGGCATCCAAGACCAGCGGATGGTCTTTCAGGTAGGGCGCCTTGATGAACTCGATCTCCGGATGTCGGGCGGCGACAATGTCGGTGTGCGCATAAATCCGCTTCACCAGCACGCCGGTGAAGAGGAAGTAGGGGAAAACGACAATGCGGCGGTACCCCAGCCGTGAAGCATGCTCCAAGCCAGGCTCGACCAGGGGGAAAGTCACGCCGGAATAGGCTACCTCGCCCCAGCCGAAGCCAAAGCCCTCCCACAGCATACGCATCACCTTGGAGATGTTCGAGTTTGCGTCCGGGTCGGAGGCACCGCGCCCCACCACCACCAGCATGGTCTCCGCCTTAGCGACCGTGCCTTTGGCCGTGTCGAGCGCTTGCTGGATGCGGTCGCCAGCGGCGCGAAGCAGTTTCGGGTCGACGGAAAGATCGCGGGCATAGGTGATCGGCATCTCGGGGTGCTCGGCCTGATAGCGGTTGAGCACCGAAGGGATATCGTTCTTCGCGTGGCCGGCCGCGTTCAACATGCCCGGCACCGCCAGCGTTAAGGCATTGCCTCGAGTGCGCAGCTTGTCCAGTCCCTCGCGAATGATCGGTTTGGCGAACTCGAGAAAACCGCTTTCCACATCGTACTGCGGCAGCCGCTCTTTGATACCGGCCGCCACCGACTCGAACTCGGTGATTGCCTCGATATCGCGGCTGCCGTGACCGCAGACCATGACCCCAATCTTATCCATGCGCCCCTTCCTCTCTGCCACGTCATCATTTTCGCGCGTGGCGACGTTGCTCTTTCATTGACCTACGGCGCAAGCAAATTCATTTTCGCGCCATGTTGTTGATGCTGCTCGATCCGTCTTACAAACCCTTCCTAGTCCTCTTGCTCGCCCTGACCGTCGATGCAGTGATCGGTGATCCGCGCCTGCTCTACCGCATAGTGCCCCACCCGGTGGTTTTGATCGGCAAAGCGATCGATTGGGTCGAGAGAAATTTCAATAGGGAAGACCTGACCTCTGCCCAAGCTTTTAGCCGCGGCCTGGCGCTGACCTTGGGACTGACCCTGCTGGCCGCATGGATCGGCCTGGTCTTGCATTTGGCGATGGCCGAGCTGCCCTTGGGCTGGCTGCTGGAGGCGATCCTCGCCAGCAGCCTTTTCGCCGCCCGCGGGCTCTATGACGCGGTCAAGGGAGTGGCCTTGGCATTGCGGGAAGATCTGGCGGCCGCGCGCCAGGCGGTCACGCAATTGGTCGGCCGTGACCCGCAGAGCCTGGATGACGCCGGCATCGCGCGAGCGACCTTGGAATCCTTGGCGGAAAATTTTTCCGACGGGGTGGTGGCGCCGGCTTTCTGGTTTGCCTTGCTCGGCTTGCCGGGACTTTGCGCCTACAAGGCGATCAACACCCTGGATTCGATGATCGGGCATCGCGAGCCCCGCTACGAAGCCTTCGGCAAGGCTGCCGCCCGCCTCGATGATGTGGTCAACCTGATCCCGGCCAGGCTGGCCGGCTTGTTGCTGGTGATCGGCGCCCTGCTGTTGCCCGGAGCCTCGGCCCGGCAAGGATTGAAGGTGATGTGGCGCGATGCCGGCAAGCACCGCTCGCCCAATGCCGGTTGGCCGGAGGCAGCATTGGCCGGGGCGCTCGAGTTTGCGCTCGCCGGGCCACGTCGCTACGGCGAGGAGATGATCGACGATAGCTGGATGGGCCATGGCCGTTCGCGCCTGGGCCCGATCGATATCATGGCGGCATTGCGCCTTTACTGCCTGGCCGGCGTGATCCTGTTCTTGGGTATCGCGGTTGTCGCTCAGATTTAGGTCACCGGCCACGAGCCACCTCCAGCAGACGCTCAAGATCCAGGTGGCGCTCTAGATGATCCGCCAAGCCGTCCAGGGTGTCTTCCACTTGATCGTCATAGGCGACTCCACTGGCGGCCCGGGTTTTGATCCGGCCGAGAAAGGCTTGCCGAAAGGCGTCGGCGGCGAATAGGCCATGTAGGTAGCAGCCCATGACGCATCCGTCCTTAGACACAGCCCCTTCCCTGCGATCGCCGAGTTGCAGCATCGGGCGCTCCCGATCCGGGCCGCTGGTGACGCCGATGTGCATCTCATAGCCGCTGACCGCGGCACCGCTTTCAAGGTCGTGGCCCTCGACTTGTAGAAGTGTTTTATGGTTCGTTAACTCCGTGGTGACGTCCAGCAAGCCGAGACCCGGTGCTTCGCCCGCGTTGCCCTCTATGCCGCCCGGATCGCTCACGCTTCGACCCAGCATCTGATAGCCGCCGCAGAGTCCGACAACATAGCCGCCACGCCGACGGTGGGCCATGAGATCGATATCCCAACCCTGGGCACGCATGAACGCGAGGTCGGCCAGCGTCGCCTTGGACCCGGGCAGGACCATAAGCTGCGCATCGCCCGGCAGGGCCTCTCCCGGCTCGACGAATTCGACGGACACATCCGGCTCGGCGATGAGCGGGTCAAGATCGTCAAAATTGGAGATGCGCGAAACGATCGGCACGGCGATTTTCAGCTCTCGATCCGCTGCCGGCTTCACCGGTGCGGCAATCGCAAGGGCATCTTCGGCTGGCAGGCGCCTGGCCTCGACAAAGAAGGGAAGAACCCCGAAGCAAGGCAGATCCGTACACTCGGAAATGACTTCAAGACCCTGATCGAAGAGACTGACATCGCCGCGAAATTTATTGATGATATAGCCGGCAAGTAAGCGACGCTCACCCTTGGAAAGCAAAGCGTGGGTGCCGACAATGCTGGCGATGACACCGCCGCGATCGATATCGCCCACCAAAACAACAGGCACCGCAGTCGCCTCGGCAAAGCCCATGTTGGCGATGTCGCCGGCACGTAGATTGACTTCGGCGGCCGAGCCCGCCCCTTCGATCACCACTAAATCGCTCTCGGCCGCGAGACGCCTGTAGCTTTCCAAGACCGCGTTCAGAAAGCGCGGCTTCAGGCCTTGGTATTCGCGCGCCTTGGCGTTCCCCCAAACACGACCCTGTACAACCACTTGCGCGCCGATCTCACTCTGCGGCTTGAGCAAGATCGGGTTCATATGGCTGCTCAGTGCCACACCGCAAGCGCGCGCCTGCAGGGCCTGGGCACGGCCAATCTCGCCGCCATCGGCGGTGACGGCCGCGTTGTTCGACATGTTCTGCGGCTTGAACGGCCGCACCCTGAGGCCGCGTCGCGTGAAGGCCCGGCAGAGGCCGGCCGCCAGCAGCGACTTGCCGACGTCGGAACCGGTTCCTTGCAGCATCAGGGCAGGAGTTCGGCTCAAAACTCGATGCCCTTCTGGGCCTTAACCCCGGCGCGGAAGGGATGCTTGATCATGGTCATTTCGGTCACCAAGTCGGCGGCCTCGATCAGCGGTTCCTTGGCGTTGCGCCCGGTGACGACCACGTGCAGGTCCGGCGGCCTATTGGCGAGGACCGCAACGACCTCGTCCAAGGGCAGGTAGTCGTAGCGCAACACGATGTTAAGTTCGTCGAGTATCACCATGTCGTATTTAGGGTTTTCGCCACGGCACGCTTCGATCATTTGGCGCGAGGCGTCCCAAGCGGCCTGGGCGGCACTGATATCCCGGGCGCGGTCCTGGGTCTCCCAGGTAAAGCCTTCGCCCATGGTCTTGATGGTGACCTGATCAGGAAAGCGTTCCAGGACCACCCGCTCACCGGTCTGCCACTTGCCCTTGACGAACTGCACGATGCCGAGGCGAAGGCCGTTGCCGATGGCTCGAGCGGCAAGGCCGAAGGCAGCCGTCGACTTACCCTTGCCCTTGCCCGTATGGACAATGAGAAGGCCTTTTTCGATGGTCTTGGTGGCCAGCATCTTGTCGCGCGCCGCCTTGCGCTTGCGGGCCTTCTCGTTGGCCCGTCGATTGACTTCATCTTCGCTCGGGTCGCTCATGTCACCCTTCCCTTCTGCCGTTCGACCAGACGCGTGAGGTGGCCGTAGGCCGAATTCATGCGCGGCTTCCAAAGCCCACGGTCCTGCGCTTCGAGCAGGCGTTCGGCCATTTCCCTCAGAGCTGCCGGATTTGCCGCGCCCAGGAAATCACGCACCGCTGGGTCATCGATATAGGCCTCGTAGACCGCGTCGAAGTGATGGTCTGAAACGGCCTTGGCCGTTGCCGCGAAGGCAAAGAGATAATCAACCGTCGCGGCCATTTCGAAAGCGCCTTTGTAGCCGTGCCGCATAACCCCTTCAATCCACTTCGGATTCACCACTCGGGCTCGTACGACACGGGCGATTTCTTCTTCCAGGCGGCGAATCTTCGGGCTTTCGGGGCGGGAGTGATCGTTGTGGTAGACGCTCGGCTGATTACCGGAGAGGTGACGCACGGCCGCGGTCATGCCGCCTTCGAACTGATAGTAGTCATCGGAATCAAGCAGATCGTGTTCCCGGTTATCCTGGTTATGGATTACGGCCTGCACACCTTTGAGGCGAGTTTCGAAAAGCGCTTGGGCTGGCTTACCTTGGGCGCCGGCCCCATAGGCATAGCCCCCCCAGGCAAGATAGGCGCGGGCCAAGTCCGCGTCGCTTTGCCAGCCGCGCTCGTCGATCAGGGCCTGTAAGCCGGCTCCATAGGCTCCGGGCTTGGCGCCGAAGACCCGAAAGCCAGCTTGGCGCTGCGCGTCCGCTTCATCGAGCCCAGCACCGCAAAGCTGCGCGATCTCCCGATTCACTCTTGCGGCCAGGGGATTGTCGCGGGCCGGCTCGTCGAGTTGTGCCACCGTCCGAACCGCCGAATCGAAGAGATCGATTTGCGCCGGAAAGGCGTCGCGGAAGAAACCGGAGACCCGCAGGGTCACATCCACCCGTGGCCGATCGAGGACCGAAAGCGGCATGACTTCAAAGTCAACGACCCGGCGCGAGGCGGTCTCCCAGCGCGGCCGAACACCCAGGAGGGCCAGCGCCTGGGCGATATCGTCACCCCCGGTGCGCATATTGGCCGTGCCCCAGGCCGAGAGTGCCAAGCGCTCTGGCCAGGCCCCGTGTTCCTGGCGGTAACGCTCGATCAACAAGCCGGCAGACTTCCAGCCCAATTGCCAGGCCGCCGGCGTGGGCACGGTACGGCTATCGACCGAATAGAAATTTCGCCCGGTCGGCAAAACGTCGAGGCGGCCGCGGGTCGGCGCCCCGGATGGGCCGGGCTCGATAAAGCGACCCTCGAGGCCGGCCAGCAAGCCGTCGATCTCGGCCTGACCACTGGCCGTCACGCAAGGCCGCAGCGTTTCTCGGATCATGGCCAGGACCGTGCGGCTTTCATTCCACCCGTCATCGGCGACCCGCTCGCCCGACACCAAGGCCTGAGCCAGGCCTTCCAAGCGCTCTACCGCATCGCCTTGGTTGCGCCAAACGCCGGCCGTGGCGAGCGCTTGCGGCCGCGGGCCGCACCAAGTCGCACCCAGATCCGCATCCAAGGGATCAAAGGCTCCCAGGCCCAAATCCTTCGCCAAAGCCCGGATGAGCGAGGCGTTTTCCCCCTCCCCCTCCCCGCGGGGCAGACGGGTCAAGGCGACCAGGAGATCGACAAGCTGATCACCCTCCGGGGCCCGTCCGAAGATATGCAGGCCGTCACGGATCTGCATTTCCTTTAACTCGCAGAGGTGATTGTCGAGCTTGCCGAGGGCCGCTTCGGCCTCTTCCTCGGGATCGATGCCGCAGTCTTTGTCCAGGCCAAGGCGGGCGCTCAAATCCAGGATCTCTTTTTGCAGAAGCGTGAGCCGGCGCGGATCGACCCCTGCGGCCTCAAAATATTCATCCACCAAGGCTTCCAGCTCCGCCAAGGGGCCGTAGCTCTCGGCGCGGGTCAGGGGGGGCGTCAGGTGGTCAACGATCACGGCCTGTGCGCGGCGCTTGGCCTGGGTACCTTCGCCGGGATCATTGACGATAAAGGGGTAAAGGTGGGGTCGCGGGCCGAAAACCGCGTCCGGAAAGCATTCCTCGGAGAGCGCCAAGGCCTTGCCCGGCAACCATTCCAGATTGCCGTGCTTGCCCATGTGGATGACCGCATGCACGCCGGCCGCGTGATTGAGCCAAGCGTAGAAGGCCAGGTAACCGTGCGGCGGCACCAGGTCCGGATCATGATAGCTCTTGACCGGATCGATGTTATAGCCGCGCGCCGGCTGCAGGCCGATGACGACCTTGCCCAGGCGAAAGGCGGGCAGACGAAAGGCACTTTCGGCCTTATCGAAGAAGGGATCATTATCGGGCGGGCCCCAGCGCTCCGATACCTGGCCCGACACAGCTTTTGAGAGTGTCGTAAACCACGCCTGGTAGTCCGATAACGCCAGAGTTTCTCCGCCATTACGGTGCCCGCGCGACCGATCATTGGTCGGGCCGGAGAGCAGCCGCTCGACCAAGGCTTGCCCGTTGGCCGGCAGAATGCCCGTGTCATAGCCTGTGGCTCGAAGCGCCTCCAACAGAGTGAAAGTCCCCGCCGGCGTATCTAGGCCGACGCCATTGCCGATGCGGCCGTCGCGGTTGGGATAATTGGCCCAAACAATCGCCAGCTTGCGCTCGTTGGCCGGTGTCCGCCGTAGCCGTGCCCAGGCCGAAGCCAGCTCGGCGACGAAGGCCAGGCGATCTTCGACCGGCTTGTAGTTGACCACCGGGCATTGGCTTGCCGCATCAAAGCGCGCCTCGCTTTTGAAGGAGACGGCGCGGCTGAGGATGCGGCCATCGACCTCGGGCAGGGCCACATTCATGGCAATATCGCGGGCCGAGAGCCCTTGCATGCCTTGCCGCCAGGCCGCCTCGTTGCCGCCGGAAAAGACCACCTGCAAAACCGGGCAATCAAGCCGGTCGAAGGGCGTCGATTTGCGCAACTGACCGGGACTGGAAACAGCAAAGCCAGTGGCATTGAGCACCACCTCGGCCGGGGATTCTTCTAGCAGGGCCGCGACAATCTCGGCCGAGACCGGCTCTTTCAAACTGGCGACATAAATCGGCAGCGGGTTGAGCCCACTTTCCTGCAGGGCTTTGATCAGGCCATCGACCGGCGTCAGATTGCTCGCCTGAACCAGGGCGCGATAGAAGACCAGGGCCGCGACCGGAAGGCCCGACTCCCAGTTACTCCGCACCCTATCAATAGAGGGGCGATCAACCCCGGGCCAGTAAAGGCCTGCCCGCGGCAAGGGCAGCGGCTCGCCCCACTCGCTTTCATAGCCAAGCAGGGCAGCGGCATAGGCCAGGAAGTTCGCCGCGTTTTCCGGCCCACCCTGCACGCAATACTGCCACAGCCGATGGCAGGCCTCGCGCGGCAGGTTGGAGTGGGCATCGAGCGCCGCGTCCGGTTGATCGTCACCCGGCAAGATGGCCAGTTTGACGCCATGCGCTTCGCAGGCCCAGACCAGTTGCTCGACGCCATAGGGCCAATAGCTCACCCCGCCCAAGAGCCTGACGACGACCAAGCGCGCCTTGGCAACAACCTGCTCGACATAAAGGTCAACCGAGAGGTTGTGGGACAGCTGCATCAGATTGGCCAGGCGCAGGCTTGGAAGGCGCCCAGGGGTCGAGCCGTTGGCGCGGGCGTTGGCGGCCGCCAAACTTGCGATCTCGGTATCGGCGGCCGACAGGACGACCAGCTCCGCCGCGTCCTGGCCTAGATCGACCGGTTCGCTGCCATCCGCTATGGCGCCGGCTTGAGCCCTCAGAAGATGCATTTCTTGGTGCGTTCCCTCAGGCGCCGAGGGTTGCGGCTATGGCTCGTCGGTCGAGGCCTGTTTCGCCGATGACCACTAGGCGCGTGGCGCGCGCCTCGTCCGGATGCCAATCGCGATCGAAATAGTGCTGAATGCGGCCGCCCACCGCCTGCAGCACCAGGCGCATGTCTTTTCCGGCCACGGCCGCGAAGCCCTTCACGCGCAAGATCTTGTGTTGCGCTATGGCGTCTGCCATGCGGGCGAGCAAAGCGGCTGGCTCGGCGAGCTGCGGCAGCTCGACCAAGAAGCTCTCAAAATCGTCATGATCGTGATCTTCAAAGCCGTCGTGATGGGATGGCCTGGCAGCCAAGTCATCCTCAGCGGCCGCGTCCAGTCCGAGCAAGACGGCCGGGTCAAGGGCACCGTGGCGCGAGCGCACTACCTTGACCGCCGGCCGAAGCTGGACGGTGACATCATTCAATACGCGACGGCGGTCCCCTTCGGCGAGTATGTCGTCCTTGTTGATAACCACCAGGTCGGCACAGGCCAGCTGATCCTCAAAGACTTCTTCCAGCGGGCTTTCGTGATCCAGGGCCGGATCGGCTTCGCGCTCGGCTTGCACCGCCTCCGGGTTCGAAGCAAAGAGACCATCGGCAACAGCCGGCCCATCGATGACCGCGACCACGCCATCGACGGTAACGCGGCTGCGGATCTCCGGCCAGTTGAAGGCCTTCACCAAGGGTTTGGGCAAGGCCAAGCCAGAGGTCTCGATGACAATATGATCGGGGCGCTCGGGCCGGCTGAGGAGTGCTTCGATGGTGGGGATAAAGTCCTCGGCGACAGTGCAGCAAATGCAGCCGTTGGCAAGCTCGACCACGTCCTCTTCGGCGCAACCTTCAATGCCACAGCCTTTGAGAATTTCCCCATCAACACCCAAGTCGCCGAACTCGTTGATGACGAGGGCGAGGCGCTTGCCGTTGCTGTTCGCCAAGAGATGGCGAATCATGCTGGTCTTGCCTGCACCCAGAAAACCGGTAATGACCGTGGCAGGTATCTTTTCGTGTTGAGCTGTCACCTTGATCCCCCATTGTGTGACGGTGCCTTGAGAATGAGCGGTAGGCCGGCGGCGAGGAAGACGACGGAATCGAGCCTTTCAGCCAGCGCCTGGTGCAGAGTGCCCGCCCGGTCACAAAACCGACGGGCCAAGGGGTTGTCGGGCAGGATGCCAAGACCGACCTCGTTGGAAACGAAGATGGCCGGCCCGGCCAAGCCCTCGATCGCGCACAGCAGTTTTTCTTGCTCTTCGCTCACACTACGGGTGCTGGCCATTAGGTTTGAGAGCCAAAGCGTCAAGCAGTCGACCAGCACCGCTCGGCCGGGACCTGCCAGCCGTGCCAGCGCCGCCGGCAGCTCCAACGGCTCCTCGAAGGTCTGCCAGCGGCTGCCGCGGCGGGCCCGGTGAGCCGCTATGCGTGCCTGCATTTCTTCATCCCCCGCCTCGGCCGTGGCGAGATAAAGGCAGGGCCCTGCCTGACTTTCGGCCAAGCGCTCGGCGAAGCGGCTCTTGCCGGAACGGGCACCGCCCAGCACCAGGGTGCCAAGCGGCAAGCTATCGCCCATAAGGCGATTGATCCCGGGCAATGAAGACTGCAGGTCCCTATCTGACATGGCGCCCCAACAAGCCGAACCGTCGCGTCCATGCCATTGCGAGCGAGTAAGATCTCTCACTACGAGAGATTGACCATCCTACCGCCGGTACGCCCCGCCCGACAGCCTCGCGCTGGCGAAAGCAACGGCAGGTCTCCTGGCTCGCGGGTCTCAGCCTTGCGCTCGGCCTTCCCGGTTTCCCAGTGGCCATCCTGCAGCGCCGGCTCTCCGCCTACAGTTGCGGGGGCAGCTAGGGCCTAGCGTGAGCCACTACGAACGACCGCACGCGCACCCCATTCCCATTTGTTCCCGAAGGAAACCGTTGCAGCCCGGAGATTAGCGACAAGAACGCCGCAAAAGCAATCCTTTCCGGCTTACGCCAAGCTCCTTTTTTGGGCAGCGGTGTGGGTCTCGACCAGACGAACGATTTCGGCCCCGGTTCCATTGCCTCGCCATAAACACTGCTGGGCCCCTGCCGAGGTTCCCTTCACTCGCCGAGGTCGTTGAGGGTCAAGAACAAGGGTTGGTGATCCGAGGCTGCTGTTACTTGGTCGACCTCGAAGGCTTCGACCGCTGGCGCCAAGGCTGCCGTTACGAAAAAGAAATCGCGGCAGTTGGGCCCATCCGGCCAAATTACCTGGTCGTAGAGCCCGCAGGTCGGGTCGTGAGGGCGGTTTCCGTTGCACAGTGGCCAGGCATCAAGGTAATCGGCCTCTTTTACCTCAGAAGACCGAATGATCGCTTTATAGCCCGCCGACTCGGGAAGGAAGTTAAAGTCGCCGCATAGCACCGCCTTTAGTGAGGATGGTGTTGGCTTATAGGGCAGTTGGTCGAAGTCCTTCGGGGGTTGCAGAACATTGGCCGCACGCTCGCCATTCAAGGCCCAGAGTCTTTCGCTCTGCACCTGTTGCTGTATGGCCGAATGGAATTCGAGGTGCGTGGTGGTGATCCGCAAGGGACCGCCCCGCGCCACAACTGTGACTTCGCTGGCTTGCCGCAGCATATGCTTGACACCCGCCTCGGCCGGTTGCGGCAAGAGATGGCTGCGGCGTTCAAGGACCGGCAGACCGCTGAAGATGACATTGCCAAATTGAGCTGGCCGCCCTGACACTCCCTGTGGGCGATCCACCGCTATGCCATAATAAGCGTGATAGTCAGGGAACAGCCTGCTCAGGGCCGCCACCTGGTCTTCCCCCATGCCGCCGTCGACCGTTGGCATATGGCGGGCCACTTCCTGCAAACAAACGACATCGAGGGGACCATGGTCCCCAAGCACCGATGCAATACGCCCTAGGTCGACCCGGCCGTCACAACCGAGGCCGGCTTGGATGTTCCAGCTCGCGATCCTCACCATGATGATTTGAGGCCCTTTCGACTCTGCGTTTGCATTTCGACGTCGCACCCAGGCCGTCAACTACTGTCGTGCAGCCAAGCACCAAACGCTGACATAGCCAGCGAGCATCGAGACACCCGCCCCTCAGATTTTCAAGAAACACGTCCCAGTCGCCCCGTCAATCGGCACCGCATCACCCGACGCCACACTCAGCCGGTGCCACTGCCTTTCTCGGCACGACTTGGTCAAGGGAAGCGCGCCGATTGGACCAAGTATATTCCAAAGGAATAATATTCACTGTAGTTAAAAATATTTTTTCTTGTTATTTGTCAATTTTTATTTGGAAGACAAAGGAAAAATGCTTAAATCCATCAAGAATTCCACTTTAGCCTAGTGTGGTGGATTTGAAGTTCCTATCATTATTTGGAGCAGCACCAAGAGGAGCTTCAAATCCGAAAACCACACGAGACTCAGTACCATACGAGTGTCCTGACCGATTCCGAAATTCGGTCGGTGCACGCCACAATATGAAGCGAATTTCGAAAGCGGGACACTAGCGTAGGATCGGCTTCATCGGCATCGCTTTGGCGCTCCCGATTGAGCCGTGAATCGTCCGCTCAGCATTTGAATAGAGATTGAGTCACGACGTAATCTCGATCAGGCTCTAGGGTGTTTGACACCATCGACCACATTGTCAATTTACGTTTTGCCATCAATTGTCTTGAGAAAATCGACACTTCCTGGTTCAGCACAGGATGATGCCCGATCATCAATCAGAAGAAATCGTGACTATGCCAACTAACATGGATCGTGCCGACCCTTCGTGATCGGTTGGGTTGTGGTCGATTGCAGCTCATCTAACACCAAGTCTTTAATTGTTTTCGCCAAAACACTCTCGCATTGGCTACGACACTGAGCCATCCAGAGCTGAGCGATTTCGGTGAATTTGGGAAATGTGCTACCTGAAGCTCAGCGACGATACGCCCACGCTATCAATAACTACGGGCCCACTGCCTCCTTAACCAAAGCGGGCCGGATAATCCACAATTGAGGTAGGGTCAAGCGCCAGTTGATGAAATAAGGTTATCAAAATATTTACTTAAGAAATTTACTAATTTTCTTTACTTTAACTTATTTTTTATTTGTCGATCAACCGCAATTACATGGCGCAATTAACGTTTTATAAACTCCGACAGGCCAATATCCAAGTCGATTGTGCCCTGACAGAGGAGTTTCCTAATCATGATCAAGTCTCTTCGCGCCTTTATTTCCGACGATAGTGGTGCCACCGCCATTGAGTACGGCCTAATTGCCGCCCTGGTCTCCGTTGCAGCTATTGCTGCCTTGCGGCTCATGGGCGATCAGCTTTCTGGCCTGTTCGGCCGCGTCGCCGGCGAGCTGGCCACGGCTGACCAGTAACAGCCGAGCCTATCGGCCAACTCTAGGAAAAAGCGGCCGAACCGAAGCCGGTTCGGCCGCTCTTCCACCTCCTGGGAGATTAACCATAAATGCCTGGCGAATCTTCGATATCTCAGCTGACGGTGATGCTGTTTGTCGGCCTTTTCATCGCCGCAGCATTGAATGATGTCGCCGAATTCAAAATCCCCAATCGCATCTGTTTCGCCATCGCCTTGCTTTATCCCGCCTATGTTCTTGCCAGCCCCCAACCTGTTGATTGGGTCGGCGCTCTACTGGTTGCCGCCCTGATTTTCGCTGTCGGATTTTTCTTTTTTTCCTTCAATTGGCTAGGCGGCGGTGATGCGAAGCTGATGGCCGCCAGTGCGCTCTGGGCTGGACCAAGTCACATTGTCGAGTTCATGCTGGTGACCACCCTTGCCGGGGGCGCCCTCGCCCTACTCTTGCTGCATAAGGATCGCCTCTCCTTCCTTGCAGCGCCAAGTCTCTTAGTTTGCCTACCTCCCAATTCCAATGCCGCAAAACAGCGCATGCCCTACGGCGTTGCCATCGCGGCCGGCAATCTGATGATCGCCGTACCACTCCTCACAGGAGCCTAAGCCATGTCTGGCCGCAGTATTGTTCTAATTGTAATTGCCCTCGTGCTGACCGTCGGTACAGTCTTTTTCGCCCGTAACTGGCTGGATAACCAACGAGCTTTGCTCGAGGCCACCGCAACATCTGAGGTTGAAACAGCGGAAGTCCAAACCACCTTTGTGCTGGTTGCTAAGCACGATTTGCCCGCAGGTGCGTTGCTGCAGGATACGGACTTTCGTTGGCAAGGCTGGCCCGACGAGCAGATTTCCGAGAATTATCTAATCAAAGGCGAACTCGATACCAGCACCATGGTGGGGGCGGTCGTTCGCCGAGGTATTGCCAAGGGCGAACCGATCGTTGAAGGTCGCATCGTGCGCCCCGGTGACAGAGGATTTCTCGCCGCTGTCTTGAGACCGGGCTATCGCGCGGTTTCAATTCGGATCGATGCGGCATCTGGTATATCGGGCCTGGTGTTTCCAGGCGACCGGGTTGACATCATTCTCAGCCAAACGGTGACCGATCCGGAAGCGCCCGAAATCGGCGAGCGTCGGGTAAGTGAAACCGTGCTCACCAACGTCCGAGTCCTCGCCCTCGATCAGTTTATCGACGACCAAAACGGCGAACCGCGACTTGCAAAGACGGCAACTTTGGAATTCACCCCAAAGCAGGTTGAGACCGTTGCCGTCGCCCGCGAACTCGGTTCCCTATCGCTTAGCCTCCGCAGCCTGGCTCAAAACCAGGAGGAACTAGACCGGATCGTCGCCTCAGGCGAAACCTTCGACGAACCGGAACCGCAACGCGGTAGCAGCTTCACCTGGGGCGACCAAGCGTCAGTTGTCGTTCCTAATCCCCATGCCGAACTTGGCAAAAAGCAGATAATTCAAGTCTCTCGCGGCGGCAACGTCGAAGAGACGAAAGTTGAAAAGGTCGCCCGATGATCGCCCGCATGGCCCACAGTTTTCGTATCACCTTCGCCGTCTTGGCCTGGTTCTCGATCCTTTGCACAAGCGCCTATGCCACCGCAATCATTGGCCATAGCAAGGGCAAGAACGTTGAACTCGAAGTCAGCGAAGGCGCCCTCGTCAGGCTGGACAACAATGCCTCGTCCGTCTTTATCGCCAACCCCGAGGTTGCCGATGTAACGGTCAAGTCGCCGCGTCTCGTCTACGTATTTGGCCGCACCCAAGGTACGACCTCACTCTACGCTGTTGACAAAGAAGACAATGTCGTTGCCAACGTCCGGATCAAGGTGATTCACAATTTGAGCGCCCTTCAAGACGCCATCAACGAAGTTGTGCGGACCGGTGGCGTATCGGCAAGCTCTGTTGACGGCGGAATCGTGCTAAGCGGCGCGGTTCGAAACGCTGCTGACGCAGAAAACGCGCGAGCGCTGGCCGAACGATTTCTTGGCGACAAACAGCAAATCATCAACCAGATCGCTGTCACGGCTCCCAATCAGGTTAACTTGCGGGTGCGCGTCGCCGAGGTGCAACGCAACGTGATCAACCAGCTGGGTATTAACTGGGAATCCGTCGTCAGAATGGGCGGATTTACCTTCGGCCTATCAACCGGCCTCTTTGGTGCGACCAGTGGGCTTGGCCAGGTTGGCAACAATCTGCTGACCTCCCGGTTCAAGGGGACCCTGGACCTCAATTTCCTACTGGACGCCATGGCGCAGGATGGGCTGATCACTGTCCTCGCCGAGCCCAATTTGACCGCAACTTCAGGCGAAACCGCTAGCTTCCTAGCGGGCGGCGAATTTCCAATCCCTGTTTCTGTTGATGATGGCGAGTTAAACATCGAGTTCAAAGAGTTTGGTGTCAGTCTTGCCTTTACCCCGACGATTTTGAGCGAGAATCGCATTTCCTTGCGAGTACGGCCGGAGGTAAGCCAACTTTCCACCAACGGCGCCATCATATTGAGCGGCTTTGCCATCCCGGCGCTGACGACGCGGCGGGCGGAAACCACCGTTGGTCTGGCGTCCGGGCAGAGCTTCGCAATTGCCGGATTGCTCTTGAATAATACAATCCACGATACCGACAAGGTGCCTGGCTTGGGTGACATTCCCGTATTGGGCCGGCTTTTCATGAGCGACCGCTTCGAACGAGACGAAACCGAGCTGGTTATCGTTGTCACCCCCTACCTGGTACAGCCGGTCAGCGACCAAAGAATACCCCTGCCGACCGACCCCTATAGCGATTTCACCTCTTCAAACAGCCAGGAAGAGGTTTCCGGATCCGCCTTCGTGTCACAGACCCTACCGCCGCCAGCCGCTGGCGAGTCACAGCAGGGCCTTACCGCGCCGGCTGGTTTCATCTTAGAGTAAGGAGGGCAAAATGGCGTTCACGCGCGCTAAGGACTGCGTAAACGGAGTAGCGCTCGGGCTTGCCCTCTTGGCGGCTACCGGCTGCGCAAGCAACAACAACGATGTCGGCGGCGGCGCTGCCTCCTCCGACCACAGAAATACCAGCCAGACTGCCGACAATTGGTGGATTGAACTGATCAACCTTGGCAAGTGGAAACAAATTCGGCGACCCGATGACGTTCAAGTAGAGGCAATCTCGCTTGCCCATCCCGTGGTCTTTGATTATGGCAGGACCGAACTTGACCCCAGGGAACTCGCTAAACTACGCGCCTTCGTTGCTGAAGGAGGCATCGGCGCCGGAGATCTGATCGAGGTCGATGGCCCGCGCGATACCCTGGGACAGCACTCGCCGTTGACGTCGGCACGGCTCGATACCGTGCGTCGAGAGTTGGCCGCAATCGGTCTGCCGGCCCGCGTTGCGACACATCCCGGCACCTTTGATCCGGCCAACGAATCGGTAACGATGACGGTCAACCGCTACCTGGTGATACCCCCCGACTGTTACCGTCCGCCCGATACAAATCGAGTCCGTCGCGAAGACGATGTTGGGTGTTCAACGATGAGCGCCCTCGGCCTCATGGTTGCCCGCCCGCAGGATTTGCATCACGGCCGGGCGCTGGGGGCGGATGATGGCACCACATCCGCGAAAAGCATTCAGCGTCTTCGCGAAGGCGAGGAGAAAGAACTAGAAATTACGGAGACCACCGATCAATGAGCGCGGTCGACACCCCCCTTTATACGCAACCTCATGACGAGGCAGAATGCGATTGCGTGGCATTTGTTTCAGACAATCAAACCCACGGCCTGATCGAAGACACCTTGGGCGACTACTTCGAGACCCCGAGCGTTCGCGATGGTGACTGTCAGCATGCCATTTCATATCTCTCGGAGGGGACGGGACCGACGGTGATGATCGTCGACATCGGCGATGACGAGGATGCTGTAACTGAACTTTTGTCACTTATTGCAGCGGCGCCAGCCAGCACCAAGCTGATCGGCATCGGCAACATCAATGATGTTGAGCTCTATCGGGAGTTGACCAGCGCTGGACTTATCGATTACCTGGTCAAACCGGTGACACGGCGGTCCTTAGAAGGCGCCATTGCAAAGTTGCACGCGCCGACACCTGAGGATGAGGCCGCCGCCGGCACCAGCCATCGCATTGCCGTGATCGGTGCCCGCGGTGGTTCCGGCTCGAGCACCGTTGCCGTCAACCTCGCTTGGCTCAGCGCCGAGGAATATAGGGTTCCAACCACCCTGGTCGACCTCGATCTGGAATTTGGGACGGTCGCCCTATCGCTCGACTTGGAGCCCACAAGGGGTCTGCGGGACGCGCTTGAAAATCCCTCTCGCATTGACTCTCTATTCATTTCCAGCGCCACAGCAAAACTAACTGACCGGCTCTCCGTAATGGCTGCGGAAGAAACCTTGAGCACAGACGCGGTCATCAATCCCGACGCAGTCGACGTGCTGTTTGATACGCTGGGACGCACCAACCGTTGCATCATTGTCGATCTGCCAAGGCCGGCGGTAGCGTTGCGCCAAAGGGTCCTTCAAACCGTTGACCAAATTGTGGTCGTTACTGAAACTACCCTGTCAGGTCTGCGGGACACATTGCGAATTCTTACCTCGATCGAAGAAGCCGCATCTGGAACGCCCGTCTACTTGATCGCCAATCGGGCCGGCGGTGGTCACCAGGCCATGGCAACAGGCGATTTCCAAAAGGCATTAGGTCGAAAAATAGACCTCGTCATCCCAGACGATCCCAAGGCCTTCAACACCGCCGCCAACGCCGGTAAGCCCTTGATGCAATGCGTCGCCAACAGCAAGGCAGCCAAGGCGATTAAGGCGGGGTCAAAGAACCTGATCGTCGAGTCTTCAGACAAGAATCAAGAAACCAAATCCTGGCGAAACCTCTTCAAACGGAAGTAGGCACAGATGCCCGGCCCCGATTCCGAACCGAACATCGTTGAGTTCCGCGACAAGCAGGAAAAAGGCTCTGGAAAAGCAGCCCAGAACCAAAGGCTAGAGCCTTATCTCGTGCACCTGCGGCCAATGATCCACGAATCCTTTGATGGCGAGGATTTAGCTCTGATTTCCCGGCCAGGCATGGCGGCACGGATCAGTCAGATCGTTGGTGAGATGCTTGAAGCGAATCAGAACAACCTCAATCTGTTAGACCGGCGATCATTGGTTACAATCTTGATCAATGATCTAATCAAGGCCGGGGCACCTGCCACTGATGAAGCAAGTGATCCGACGGAGACTCAAGGCCCGGAGTCTGACGACCATCCGACCGACCGCATCAACAATCCAAAGCCGAGCGGCAGCACACGGCGGCAAAATACGCCGGCGAGACGCGGGTCCGGGCAGGGCTCTAGCGCCGACCCTATCTCCGGCGGCAACCGACCCTGTTCGCCATCTCAGCAAAAACGAGAGCACGATAATAAGGTCGAGCGCTTTGTCATAGGAGCCACTGTAGAAGCAGCACGCAACATCATCCAACCGGCGGTGATGGAGCGCATCGACGCGACCAAGGCATCCCAGCTGCCACGCGAAGATCTCAACCAACAGGTGGCAGACATTATCGCCGAGATCGTGGCCGAACAACGGATCAACCTAAACGCCGCCGAAAAATCCGGTGTGATCGAGTTGATCCTAAATGACATGCTGGGCTTGGGACCGCTTGAACCGTTGTTGTTGGACGAGACTATCAATGACATCATGGTCAACGGTCCACGACAGGTCTACGTGGAACGCCAAGGCAAGCTCGAGCTCACGCAAACCCGTTTCCGTGACGACGAACACGTCATGAATATTGCCCGCCGGATCGTCTCCAAGGTCGGCCGCCGTGTCGATGAGACCACGCCGATGGTCGATGCGCGACTGGAAGACGGCAGTCGCGTCAACATAATCATTCCGCCGTTGGCTATTGACGGCCCATCCATTTCCATTCGTAAGTTTTCCAAGAAGAGCATCACGCTCGACATCATGAGCAAGCAGGGCAACCTGTCGCCGCAAATGGCAACACTACTGAAGATTGCCTCCCGCAGTCGGCTCAATATCTTGATTTCCGGCGGCACGGGTTCCGGTAAGACCACCCTGCTTAATGCCCTTTCTCAGATGATCGAAACGTCGGAGCGGATCGTTACTATCGAAGACGCAGCCGAACTGCAGCTGCAGCAACCGCATGTCGTGCGTCTCGAAACCCGGCCCGCCAATTTGGAGGGCGTAAACGAGATATCCATGCGCGATTTGGTCAAGAATTCCCTGAGAATGAGGCCAGACCGCATAATACTGGGCGAGGTACGTAGCGCCGAAGCCGTCGATATGCTCCAGGCCATGAACACTGGCCACGACGGCTCCCTTGGCACGATTCATGCTAATCGCCCACGCGAGGCCCTGACTCGCTTGGAGAACATGATCGGGCTAGCCGGCATCAATCTCCCGGCCAAGGCTGTGCGTACGCAAATCGCCAATGCAATCGATGTGATCATTCAGATCTCGCGCATGCGTGACGGAATGCGCCGGGTTACTCACGTAGTCGAAGTGGTCGGCATGGAAGGCGAAATCATCACCACACAGGATCTTTACACCTTCGAGTTTGAGGGTGAAGATGCGAAAGGCCTGATTAAAGGCCAATTCCGATCCTCCGGGCTGAGACCCCATTTCTTGCCGAAGGCCGCCTACTATGGCCTCGACCGTTCACTCATGGAGATTCTGTGATGGGTGCCTTCGGACTACCGCCTGATGCCTTAATCAGGCTCATTGACATGATCCTGATCGGCATGCCCTTGGCGATCGGTATCTTAATCCTGCTGTTCGTGTTTGCTTCCGCCGGCAAAAAGAAGCGGGTCCAAAATCGCCGCGTTGCCCGCGCAAAGCTTGGTCATGGCCCCCGATCCGCCCAACCTGGCGCGATTAGTGTGAAGCGAAACACGACCTATAGTGATATCCAGCTGCTGGACGTACTGATAAAGCGTGTTCTACCCCGACCGGAGATTCTGCGTGCGCGCCTCAGCAGCGCCGGCTTAGATATGTCCTTGGGCGTCTATATTGGGATCAATATCGTTGCTGTGATCATTGCCGGATTTGCCATGCAACTGAGCGGCTTGTTGCCGCCGGTTGGCGCCGCGATGGCCGGCACTGGCATAGGGATCATGATTCCCCATCTCATTGTCGGCTTCTTGCGAAAGCGACGACAGAAAAAATTCATCACCTATTTTCCCGATGCTATTGACCTCATGGTGCGTGGACTAAAAGCCGGTTTGCCGATTACCGAATCGATCAAGGCGGCCGCCGATGAGATCTCGGACCCGGTTGGCTGGGAATTGAAACGGGTTACCGATGGCATGCGTTTAGGACGCAAGGTCGACGAACTCCTTTGGGAGACCGCCCAACGTATCGATGTCCCGGAATTCAAATTCTTCACGGTCAGCCTATCGATACAAAGTGAGACCGGCGGCAATTTGACCGAAACCCTGAACAACTTGGCCGAGGTGCTGCGCCGCCGCAAACAGTTGGGGCTAAAGATCAAAGCCCTGTCATCCGAGGCCAAGGCGAGTGCTTACATCATCGGATCTTTGCCCTTCTTAATGTTCACAATTCTCTATGTCCTCAATGCCGACTACATCATGCCATTGCTGACAGACCCGCGCGGAAACATGATGCTCGGCGGCGCCTTGGTGACGATCGGCGTCGGTGCCGGCGTCATGTATAAGATGCTGAGGTTCGAGGTATGAATTTTGAAGCGTACCTGCCAGCCGGGATAGATTCCGGCGAACTGTTTATCCTGATGGCTGCGCTCTCGGCCTTTACCAGCGTTTTCGCCATTTGGTATACCTTGCTCAATCGCGACGGAACTCAGCGGCGCATCAAAATGATTAGCGCGCAAAGAAATGCCATGCGTGCCGGTTTCAAGCGACCTCAGCGGCGCCAGGAAAGGCTGCAGCCGCTGACGGTCATGAAGCGCGTTGTCAACAAGCTCAAGCTGGTACAAAGTACCCAGACGGAGAAGGTGACAACAAGCCTGATGCGTGCCGGATGGCGTTCCAACGACGCCATCATCCGCTTCCTCTTTCTCAAGATCGCGATGCCGTTCATCATTGGTGGCATAGCGGTGATCTTTGTCTACGGTCTCGACATCGGACAGCTCGATTCCACCGGCCGCCTCCTGGTTTGCCTGATGGCGGGTTTGGCGGCCGCCTACAGCCCAGAGATCTTCGTGCGCAATGCTGCCAGCAAGCGTCAAGACAAAATTCGCAAGGCCATTCCCGACGCTTTGGACCTCATGGTCATCTGCGCCGAAGCTGGCCTTAGCCTGGACGCGACCTTGATGCGGGTTGCCGAAGAAATCGCCGAGGCCGCGCCCGAAATCGCGGACGAACTGAGTGTGACCAGTTTGGAACTCGGGTTCTTGCCCGACCGGCGCAAGGCCCTGCAGAATTTGACCTTAAGGACCGATGTGCCCAGCATCAGAGCCATGGTCAATACCTTGATGCAGTCCGAACGCTACGGCACGCCGTTGGCCCACTCTCTGCGGGTCCTGGCCAACGAGTCTCGCGATGAGCGGATATTGAAGGCGGAAGAAAAGGCAGCCCGCTTGCCCGCTCTTCTGACCGTACCCATGATCGTCTTCATTCTGCCGCCACTCTTTGTCGTCCTGATCGGTCCGGCCGGCCTCGATATCGCCGACGCATTCAAGAACCTTTAAGTCCGCCCAATTCGGGGACGAACGGGTCTAGGCTGAACCATCAACTCCCCCGACTCCGAGTGACAGCCGCGCCTGTCCCACAGGATTTCCCGATCGCCCAACTTAGAATTGAGCTAAGGTGCGGTCCATTGGTTCGACACTGCCAAGGCGTGCCCCATGCTTCGCATCATGTTCACCTTGCTGTGCCTCACCTTCGCGGCTTGCGGCACCGGCGCAGAGGATAATGGAAAGAACTTCACTCATCCGACCGCTGCTACGGCAAGTTTTGAGGCCACATCATGTTGGGTTGACATGGCGGAGGAAGCTCAGACCGACTGCGGGTGGTTGACCGTGCCCGAGCGCTGGGACCGTCCGGGCACCCGCACGCTCAAGCTGCCGGTGGTGATCTACCAACCACGCGAGCCAGATCCAGACCTGGCGCCCGTGATCTTCCTTTCCGGCGGCCCGGGCTATCCTGCAACAGGACCAGATGGTGGAGAGCACATCCAAGGCTGGCGAGGCGGTGCAGATTATCTGTTCCCCAGCCGGGTCCTCATCGTCTTCGATCAACGGGGCAGTGGCTTGGGCTTCCCTCGGCTCACTTGTCCTGAAGCCAAAGATCCGGCCTTCCGATGGGATCTTTCCACTGACCCGGAGGACTTCGGCGACCGTAAGGAGCGCTTGCGCGCGGCCTATGTGGCCTGCCGGGATCGCCTGCTCTCTATGGGACACGACCTAGCCGCTTTCAACAGCCGCCAAAGCGCCGCCGACGTCGAGGCACTTCGCCGCACGCTCGGTTTCGAGCAAGTCGTTCTCTTCGGCATCTCCTATGGCACTCGCCTGGCGCTGACGGTCATGCGGCACTACCCGGAGAATGTCTCCGCCGCCGTCCTTGATTCGGTGATCCCACCAAACACTCCGTGGATCGACCAGTTTGGCGAGGCCTACGGTGCAACGATCGACCGTCTATTTGCTGCTTGTGCCGCACACGAACGTTGTCATCGAGCCTATCCCGACCTTAAGGACAACTTGCTGGCCGTGATCGACGCGCTGGCCCGGACACCATTGGTGATAGAGGTCGAAAATCGAAAAGGCCGCGAGCCGCTCTACGCCCGTATCGACCATCACGACTTCATCGAAATTCTGCGCAATGAGATGTACGTTTCGGCCCATATCGCCAAGCTGCCAATACTGATCGCCGGCATGGCAAAGGGGGAGCATTGGCGCCTCGAAGCCCATGCCGAGAACGTCATTTATGGCGACTTCCCGCGCAAATATGACATCGGCATGAGCTCTTCGGTCTACTGCCACGATAGGGCGAGCGAGCCCAAAGAGACCGCAGCTATGGAAGGCGATCATGCCTTTCTCAACGCCTATAAGGCCTGGATAGAGGATCAAGACCTCTGTGCTGATTGGCCGTCAGGGATCGCTGGCACGGAGGCGGCGACCGCTGTGACAAGCGACATACCAAGCCTACTCCTCGCCGGCGCCCTCGATGCCTCAACGCCAGTGGAGTTCGCCGAGACGGCGGCTGAGACCTTGAGCGTATCACACCTCTTCGTTTTCCCGGCCAACGCCCACGAGCAGATATGGCGTGGTGAGTGCCCTCGTCAAATCCTGTGGGACTTCTTGGCCGACCCGGAAATCCGCCCCAACCCAGACTGTCTTCACTCTCTGCGTCAACCGGCGTTCTTGGTCCTTGGTGGCGGCTGATCCGAGTACAATCCTGGACCCAAAGCGGGTGGGTGATTGGCCCTTTTTTCTTAACCCTACCCAATTAGTATAGGCCTTGGTCTTCTCTTTCCTCGATTGGTCGGTGCCTACGCCGGCCCGTCGTGGTTAGGTTTTTTCTTACCCCCTCGGTTCAGGTGAGGAATGTCAGAACTCGACGAACGCCGGCGGCAGGCAAGCCGCGTCGATACCTCTCCCTCGCCCGGAGATGACGTCAAATACACCACGTGCTACATGTGCGCCTGCCGCTGTGGCATTAAGGTCTATTTGAAAGACGGCAAGGTCCGTTACATCCAGGGAAACAGGGATCATCCGGTCAATCGCGGCGTGCTTTGCGCCAAGGGCTCGGCCGGAATCATGCAACACTACTCGCCGGCCCGGCTGACCAAGCCATTGAAACGAGTTGGCGAGCGCGGTGCCGGCACTTTCGTCGAAATCGAGTGGGAGGAAGCACTCAACATCGCCACGGAACGCTTGAAAGCCATCCGTGAAAGCGATCCCCGCAAGCTTGCCTTCTTCACCGGCCGCGACCAGAGTCAGGCGCTGACCGGTTGGTGGGCCAGTCAGTTCGGCACCCCCAATCACGCCGCCCATGGTGGATTTTGTTCAGTCAACATGGCCGCCGGCGGCCTCTACACCATCGGCGGCTCCTTCTGGGAGTTCGGCGAGCCGGACTGGGCCCGCAGTCGTTATCTTCTGATGTTCGGGGTGGCCGAGGATCATGACAGCAACCCGATCAAAATCGGCCTTGGCAAGCTGAAGGCGGCAGGCGCCAAGTTCGTTTCCGTTAACCCCGTGCGGACCGGCTATTCGGCGATCGCCGACGAGTGGTTGGGCATCACCCCCGGAACCGACGGGCTTTTCGCTCTTTCCTTGGTGCACGAGCTTCTGAAGGCGGGCAAGGTCGATATCGATTACCTGATTCGCTACACCAACGCCCCCTGGCTGGTCATCGAAAACCCGGGCGAGGCCGACGACGGCCTCTTCGCCCGAGATGAAGACGGTCAGCCGCTGGTTTGGGACCGCGAGAAGGAAGCCTTGGCTGGCGCCTACGCCGTCAATGCCAAGCCGTCCCTGAAGGGGCGCGTCAAGCTGGAAGATGGCCGCGACGCGGTGCCGGTCTTCCATTTGCTCGCCGAGCGCTATCTGGATGAAAAATACAAGCCGGAAGCGGTTGCAGAAAACTGCGGCATCCCGGCCGAGACAATCAAGCGCATTGCCGCTGAATTGGTCGACGCTGCCTTCACCCAAGAGGTCGTGGTCAAGGTGCCCTGGACCGACTGGAAGGGCGACCGCCACGAGACGATGGTGGGGCGACCGGTCTCCATGCACGCCATGCGCGGCATTTCAGCCCACTCCAACGGCTTTCACAGCTGCCGGGCCATTCACCTGCTGCAGGTCCTGCTTGGCTCCATCGATACTCCGGGCGGGTTCCGCTACAAGCCGCCCTTCCCGCGGCCGGCCCCGCCTGGTCCTAAGCCGGCTGGCAAGGTCGGGCAGGTCGCGCCAGACACTCCCCTACCCGGCCCGCCGCTCGGCTTTCCGACCGGACCGGAAGACCTGCTGATCGAAGAAGACGGGTCGCCGCGACGCATCGACAAGGCTTTTTCCTGGGATGCGCCGCTCTCCAACCATGGCCTCATGCATGCGGTCATCACCAATGCCTGGAAGGGCGATCCCTATTCCATCGATACCCTTTTCATGTACATGGCGAACATGGCCTGGAACTCGGCCATGAACACTGCCGGCACCATGAAAATGCTGACCGACAAGGACAGCGAAGGTAACTACCGCATCCCTTTCTTCATTTATGCGGATGCTTACTTTTCCGAAACCGTGGCCTATGCCGACCTGGTGCTGCCGGACACCACCTATTTGGAGCGCTGGGACTGCGTTTCCATTCTCGACCGGCCGATTTGCGAGGCCGACGGGCCGGCTGATGCCATTCGCCAGCCGGTGGTCGAGCCGGACCGCGATGTGCGGCCCTTCCAAGACGTGCTGATCGATCTCGGCGCCCGCCTTGGCCTACCCGGCCTTACCAAGGAGGAAGGCGCGCCCCGCTATCCGGGCGGCTATGCCGATTATCTGGTGAACCATGAGCGCCAACCCGGAGTCGGGCCGCTCGCCGGATGGCGCGGCGAGGATGGTCAGCAACACGGCCGCGGCGCCCCCAATCCCAAGCAACTGGAACGCTACATCGAAAACAAGTGCTTTTGGCACGAGGAATTGGCCGAGGAAGCGAGGTATTTTAAGCACGCCAATCAAGCCTACCTCGACTACGCGGCCAAGATGGGCTGGATCGCCAATCCCGCGCCGATCATCCTGCAGCTCTATGCTGAACCGCTGCAGCGCTTCCGCTTGGCGGCCTTGGGTCATGGAGAAAGTCAGCCGCCGGACGACAAGCGCGAACGCGTCAAGACCTACTTCGATCCCTTGCCGATCTGGTACCAGCCCTTCGAGGATGAAGAAAACGACGAGGCCCGTTTTCCCCTGCATGCGGTAACCCAGCGGCCCATGGCCATGTATCACTCCTGGGGCTCACAGAACGCCTGGCTGCGCCAAATCCATGGCTGGAACCCTCTCTATCTGCCGCGCCGCCTGGCCGAAGAGATCGGTGTCGAGAACGATGATTGGGTTTGGGTCACCAGCCGCAATGGCCGCATCAAGGTACCGGTCCGCCTGATGGACGGGGTCAACGACAAGACGATCTGGACCTGGAATGCCATCGGCAAGCGGGCCGGCGCCTGGAACCTGGACCCGCAATCACCGGAGGCGACCCGGGGCTTTTTGCTGAACCATCTGATCGACGACCTGCTGCCGGAACGTGAAAGCGGCTATCGCTACTCCAATTCGGATCCGGTCACCGGCCAGGCCGCCTGGTATGATCTCAGGGTGCGGGTGGAAAAGGCCAGCGCCGCCGAGGCCGGCGAGGTGGTGCCGAGCTTCCCGGCCTTCCAGCCGCCACCGGGCAGCAAGTCCCGCCCGGAACGGCTGCGCTATGGCGCTGAATTCAAGAAGAGGGGGCGGCGATGACTTCCCTGCCCCGCACCCCGCCGCGCAAGCGCCTCGGCCTGGTGATCGATCTCGATACCTGCGTCGGCTGTCATGCTTGCGTCGTCAATTGCAAGGAATGGAACACCGGCGGCTATCCAGCTCCACTCAGCGACAGCGACCCCTACGGCCCAGAGGCGCGCGGCGCCTGGCTCAACCGCGTCCACAGCTTCGAAGCGGGCGAAGGTGCTGCCGGCCGCACGGTGCACTTCCCCAAATCCTGCCTGCATTGCCAGGATGCCGACTGTGTCACAGTCTGCCCGACCGGCGCTTCCTACAAGCGGCTGGAGGACGGCATCGTTCTGGTAGATGAGTCGATGTGCATCGGCTGCGGGCTTTGCGCTTGGGCATGCCCTTACGGCGCCCGCGAGCTCGACGCCAATGAAGGCGTCATGAAGAAGTGCACGCTTTGCATCGACCGTATCTACAACAGCAATCTCGATCCCGTCGACCGGGTGCCGGCCTGCGTCGCCACCTGCCCGGCCTCGGCCCGCCATTTCGGCGATCTGGCCGACCCGAAATCAGAAGTCTCGCAGCTGGTGGCCGAGCGCGGCGGCATGGATCTCATGCCCGAGATGGGCTATCGGCCGACCAACAAGTATCTGCCGCCGCGCAAGATGACGGCACCGCCGGCACAGGAGCCCAAGGCGCTGGAGCCGGATGAGGCGGGCGGATTTCTCGGCTGGCTCGACCGGCTGTTGTCGGACCAGCCCTAGGGGGAACCGCCATGCATCCTGCCGGCTCCATTGTGCTATTCACCTCGCTTTCGGGCATCGGCTATGGCCTGCTCGCCTGGATGGGTTTGCTGGCGGCTCTGGGCGTGCTGCCGCCGGAGTCAGAGCTCGGCCTGATCGGCCTAGCTTTCGCCTTCATCCTGATCGTCATCGGCCTGGTTTCCTCGACCTTTCACCTCGGCCATCCGGAGCGTGCCTGGCGGGCGCTCAGCCAATGGCGCTCGTCTTGGCTGTCGCGCGAAGGGGTGATGGCGATCGTGACCTTCGGGCCGGCGCTGCTCTTCGCCTATGCCTGGGTGATCAACGGCAAAACCGATGGTTCGGCGGCCTTCTTCGGACTCTTAAGCGCGCTTGCAGCCGGCATCACCGTTGCCTGCACGGCGATGATCTATGCCTCCCTCAAGCCGATCCACGCCTGGCACAATTCCTGGGTGCTGCCCAATTACCTGCTGCTGGCGGCCATGGCCGGGCTGCTGTGGTGCAACCTCCTGGCCAAGCTTTTCCTGTTGCCGGGAAGCGCCATTACCTGGCTGGCGCTGATTGCCATTCTGCTTGCCTGGGCGATCAAGCACAATCACTGGCGGCACATCGACGGCTCGGCGGCCAAGGCGACGCCAGAAAGCGCCACCGGTCTCGGCAAGCTGGGCAAGGTACGCCTGCTCGACCCGCCGCACAGCCAGAGCAACTATCTGCGCCAAGAGATGGGCTTTCAGATCGCCCGCAAGCACGCCGGCAAGCTGCGCCGCCTGACTCTAGTCTTCGCCTTCTTCCTGCCCTTGGCCTTGAGCCTCTTGCTGCTCGGTCTTAGTGGCGCCTTTGCCGCTCTCATTGCTGCTCTGGCCGCGGCCTCGGCCAGCCTGGGCATCCTGATCGAGCGCTGGCTCTTCTTCGCCGAGGCCAAGCACACGGTTACCCTCTATTACGGCGCGGAGGCGGCCTGAGCCGATCAACGCCGGCCAGTGCCAGCGACAATCCCTTAAAGAAAGATGGGCCCCGGATTTCTCCAGGGCCCTTCTTTCTTAGGCGCGAGCCAAACACGTCCCTCCGCCCTCTTTTCGACGATTACTTCGGCCGCATTGCGCCCTCCCTGCAAGCGATTCAAACCAGTAAATCACTGCAAAAAGATGCACACAAATTGCCAGAAAACCCGCGCCAGTGAGCCAGAGCCTTGTTATCAAGGTCGCAGGCAAATGATAAATTTCTATAGGCGTTCAACAGGTTGTGAATTTTTTACGGCAGTTAATTTGGATGAAGTGGCTACCCCTGCCTACCTGGTGATGTAGCTGACTGGTTAGGTGTCACCAAGTAGCGCCAACTCCCGGGCGTAGCGTTTCCAATTCTCAACATAGTGCCGGGCGCTGGCCGTGTTGGAGGCGATTTCCTCGTCACTGAGTGAGCGCACGATCTTGCCCGGCAAGCCCATCACTAAAGAACCATCAGGTATCTCCTTGCCCTCCGGGACGAGGCAGCGGGCGGCAATCAAACAATTGCGGCCAACCCTCGCGCCGTTCAGGATGACCGCACCGATACCGATCAAACTGTTGTCACCAATGGTACAGCCGTGCAGCATGACTTGGTGGCCGACCGTCACGTCCCGACCCAGCGTCAAGGGATATCCCTCGTCAGCATGAAAGACAGAACCATCTTGGACATTGGACCCTTCGCCGATCACGATGGGCTCAATGTCGCCGCGCAACACCGCCTGCCACCAGACACTTGCATTGCGATGCAACTCGACCTTTCCGATGATCGTGGCATTGGGAGCGATCCAACAATTGGCGTCCGACATCCGTGGACGGTCCTGACCCAAGGCATACTGCATAAGGTTGGCTCCTTCGATTCGATGACCTCTAAATCGGCGCAGGTTGTCAGAGTGGCCTGTCCAGGTCAAAAGCTGCGGCACAAACCAAAACGACCTGGTGTATTGCTAGTGTGGTGGATCTGAAGTTCGTATGATTATCGGGGCGCCAAATGAAACGAACTTCAGATCCGAAAACCACACTAAATTCAACAAGTTGCTAGTGTCCTTGTCGATCCCGAAATTCGGTCGAGCGCGCCGCAAAATTGCGCGAATTTCGGAATCGGGACACTAGATCAGTCTTCGAATTTTCGCTAGAAGAGATGCCATCGAGGATTCGAATGGCTTGACCTCGTTGACCCTTGCGTGCTGTCACCACCAAATGATTGTCGAGTGTCAAAACGTCCTTGCTTCATTCAAAGGAATCATGGGCAGAATCTGCGGGTCCATGTAAGCCGTGCCGATTTCCTACGTAACTTGAAATCAGAGGGAAGATATCTCGACTGCCCCGCGTATCGACTTCGGGCACCCGGTTGGCCTAAGTCATGATACGTCCGACTATGCGGCTCATCATCGAAGTCCTGGCCGCCATGGCTGTCGGTGTCATCGTCCTCGCCGGCATTGCCATTTGGCGTCTTTCCAGTGGCCCGGTCGAGGTCAATTTTCTAACCCCTGCCATCGAAGCGGCTCTCTCCGATCCCGCCATGGGCCTCGAGGTCGATGTCGGCCGCACGGTGGTCGCCTGGGAAGGCTGGCCAAGAACCTTTGACACCTACGCAGAGGACGTCGAGCTGCGGCTTGAGGGTTCCGAAGGCTTGACGACGGCCACCCTGCCAAAGGTCGCCGTCACCTTCAGCTTGCGTGCCCTGTTGCAAGGCCTGTTCGCGCCCACGGTAATCGAGATCTTTGGTGCTCAGGTCTCTGCGCTGCGGACAGCGGAGGGGCGCCTGCGTTTCGGCGGCGGGCCAGGAGTGGACGGTGCCGGCACGGACGACGATTTCTCCCAGTGGCCGGCAATCCTTCTTCGCGTGCTGGCAGGCGAGCGGGGTCAAGGACATCCATTTTCCTACCTGAACATTCTACGCGTTCGTCAAGGTCGCGTTCTTTTGACCGACGAGGGCCTAGACCTATCCTTAGAGACGGTAGCCAAGGACTTGGAGGTCCGTCGCGACCAGGAGGGCATCACGGGAAAGCTTCTGCTCAGCCTTGCGGCGGAAGAGCAAACCGCTAGGTTTCGGGCAACATTTCGCCATGCAAGGGAAAGCCAGCAGACCAATCTCACTCTTTCCTTTGCAAAACTTTCGCCAGCCGTGGTGCAGACGGTCGTTCCTGAGTGGACCTTTCTTGCCGGGATAAGAACGGCTTTCACCGGATCCTTCGACATCACGCTACGAGATCAGGGCGAGCGCGTGACAATCGACTTTCAGGCAGCGGGTGGACCGGGGACTCTGGCATTTGACGGAGTCCTTCCCGTCGCCCATGCTTTCACCGCACTCACCTTGCAAGGACATTATGACAGTCAGGTCAAGCGGCTCGATCTTTCGAAACTACGCCTTGACCTAGGAGAGGACGGGAGGACGGGGCCCCGGCTTGATGCGAAAGCTGGCCTGGAGATTCTTGAAGGCGCCCTCGCGATTTCCGGCGAGGCAGCCGCGACCGAAGTCCCGCTGGACGACCTTGCCTCCTACTGGCCGGAAGATCTGGCGCCCAAGGCAAGACGTTGGGTTGTCCCGAATATTCGCACCGGCATCGCCGAAGAGGCCCGCCTCAAATTGCGCGCCGGCATCTCAGCCGAAGATCCCTCGGACATCCGGTTGCACGAACTGAGCGGCAGTCTTGTCTATAGGGATCTTGACGTTCACTACCTGCGGCCTCTGCCGCCGGTCAATGGCGTGGTGGGTAGCGGGTCATTCGATAACAGTTCGCTGCGCCTATCGGTCGAGAGCGGTGAACTGGGTGACATCGCCGTTGGCCCGACACAGGTCGATATCCTGGCGGTGGATACAAAGGAGCCCAAAATCGATATTGCGCTGCAAGCCCAGGGGCCCTTTCGCGATATTCTGGAACTCTTGGATCACCAGGAGCTAGGTTTGATCACGGCGCTCGGTCAAGACCCGACGAATGCGCGTGGGACAGCGGAGGTGAGCGTCGGCTTTCGTTTTCCCTTGAAAGAGGATCTCGCATTCGATGATGTCGAGGTCAAAGCCGATGCCAATCTTACCGCGACAACCATGGCCCAGGTCTTGCTTGGGCGGGACCTCTATAGCAACAACCTCGCTCTAGTCGTTAGTAACCGCGGCCTTCAGATAACCGGGCCTGTAGAATTC
This sequence comes from Rhodospirillales bacterium, assembly GCA_965222795.1. GTDB lineage: Bacteria > Pseudomonadota > Alphaproteobacteria > Kiloniellales > CBDCUY01 > CBDCUY01. Next base: position 504,258 of record OZ244972.1, read on the forward strand.
GACCAGGCGTTTGCGACGATCGATTGGTACCGATCTTTCCTTCGGAACGAGCCCATCAAGCGACGCATAACGCTTTCGAGCTTTGAAGTGAACGATCAGGCTCGCCGCAATCTCGGCATCAACACGGGACCGCTGAAGCTGGCCGGTTTGGTGAAGGGTGAGGCCGAGATCACCCAGTGGCAAGACGGCAACCTGAAGGCAGACGTGGCCCTGGAGCTTTCGGAAACCGGCTTCGAACTTCGGCAACCTGCCTGGCGAAAGGCGATTGGCCAACCAGGTCGAGCGGCATTCAGCCTTCACGCAATCGGAGATGAAGTAACAAGAATAGATCCTTTCGACGCCGATATCGGCGACCTGCAAACCCACGGTGTCATCGAATTCGGCGCCGCTGCCAAGGCGGACACCGTCTCGCTTTCACGGCTTCGATTCTCCCGAAACGATTTGCAAGAGGTGGACATTCGGTTGAATGGCGATGTGGTATCGATCTCTATCGGCGGCGGCGAGCTCGACATCGAGCCATTCTGGGGCTTTGGCGAACCCTCGGAGAAAACGCCAGGCGAGGCTGAAACAGACGGAGACGCGCGCAGCATTGACCTAACAACCGGCAGGTTGGATCTAATCCGACTGTCCGAGAATCATTTCCTGGAAAAGGCTTCCATCGCCCTGCAGCGCGAAGGCCCTGGCCTCATTTACTTCGGCGCCCGCGGAGAGGTTCCCAGAAACTTTTGGCTTCCGTCGGAAGACCCAACCGAAGAGGCTGACCTCTCAGTTCCAGCGAAAAGATTCACGGTCACCTATTATGCCGATGAGGTCGGGCCGTCGCAGCTTTCGGCGGAAGCCGATGACATTGGCGCATTGCTGCGCGCCTTGGGTATGGTCGAAACGGTGGCAGGCGGTCGCCTTCAAATCGATAGTGCCCGCACTGGCGAGGAAAATGATCAGCCGTTCCGCGGGCGTATCGATGTGCGCGATTTTGTCCTGACCGAGGCACCCAACCTGGCGCGCTTGCTGACCATCGCCTCTCTTTCCGGCCTCGTTGACCTTCTCGGTGGCGCCGGAATTCGCTTTGATCAGCTGGTCGGCGACTTCACACTGACGGAAGGGATCCTTGCAAGCGATCTACTGCGTGCCTATGGCAACGCCCTCGGCCTGACTGCCGAAGGACAAATCGACCTCGACAGCCTTGAAGCGGACATTGCCGGCACGCTGGTGCCGGCCTATTCGATCAATCGCGTCCTCGGCAACATACCGCTGCTCGGCCCGGTTCTGACTGGCGGCGAAGGCCAAGGGGTTGTCGCAGTCACCTACGGCATCGCGGGAGATCTTCGAGAACCAAAGTTTTCGGTCAATCCCCTTTCAGCCCTAGCGCCCGGCTTTCTCCGGGCCCTATTCGGTATTTTCGACGGCGAGGCACCGAACCCCGAGACCCTAAAGACCTTTCCTGAAGAACAAGGGCGCTAGAGTCTGTCATGTTTAGATAGAAGCATATCCTGCGTTTCTGAAGTAGTTTTGGCATTCGCTGGGTTTGATGGTTTGGATGAGCTGGCCGATTTTTCGCCAGGTTTCTTCGATGCTTCGCTTTTGTGCCCTTCGCATCCAATGTTTGATTTTGGCGAATGTCTGTTCGATTGGGTTCATGTCGGGCGAATAGGGCGGCAGGAACCACAGGCGCGCGCCGGCCCGCTTGATCAGGTTGCGGATGATCTTGGCTTTGTGGCTGCCCAGATTGTCCATGATGACGATGTCGCCAGGCTTCAAGCTCGGCATGAGGATCTGTTCCACATAGGCTTGGAATGCCACGCCGTTAATGGGACCGTCGAGGACACAGGGCGCCGTCAAGGCATCACAGCGCAAGGCGGCGATGAAGGTCATGGTTCGCCAATGGCCATGCGGCGCATAGCCCTTCAGGCGTTGACCTTTGGGGCTCCAGCCTCGGATCGGGGCCATGTTGGTCTTGATCCAGGTTTCATCAATGAAAACCAATCTCCTGGGATCCAGGCTTGGCATGAAGCTCTTCCAGCGTCGCCGTCTGCGCGCCACATCGGCACGTGCTTGTTCAAAGGCGAAGAGTGTTTTTTTTGAAGCTTAGTCCCTCGCGGCGCAAAAAGCTCCAAACCGCATGATGCGAGACCGACACGCCGCGCGCCGCCAGGATCGCCTGTAGGCCGCGCACCGTCAGGTGCGGCGTGGTATTTATTGCCGTGATAATAACATCACGATGGGGTGCCAGAAGGACCTTGCGGTGGCCACCCATCTTGCCCGGCAAAACGCTGCCTGTCGCGCGGTAGCGCTGATGCCACTTCACGACAGACGACACCGCAACCCCAAAACGCTCCGCAACCGACCGTGTCGGCGCACCCGAAACCACCGCATCCACAACCCGCTGTCTCAGGTCAATCGAATAAGGCTTGGCCATGCATCCTGCCTCCTATAGCCAGAAGGATGCTTGAAGCACAGTTCAGCCAAAAAAGATATCACCCCGATTCTATCAAAGCATGACCCGCTCTAGCGCTAGGCGGTGGCTTCGAGAAATGCTCTTCGGGGAAAGTCCCCGCCTCACTCAAGCTCGACGGTGGCCTCAACTTCCACCGCGACGCCCAACGGCAAGGCCCCGGCGGAAATTGCGGCGCGCGCGTGCTTGCCAGCCTCTCCGAAAACCTCGGCAATGAGGTCTGAGGCGCCGTTGATGACCTTCGGCTGATCGGTAAAATCAGGCGTCGAGTTGACAAATCCGCCAAGGCGAACCCAGCGCACCACCCGGTCCAAATCGCCGCCGCAGGCCTGGCGGACTTGCGCGATCAAATTAAGGCCGCAAACCCGCGCCGCCGCCTGCCCTTCTTCCACGGAGAGGTCTTGGCCCACCTTGCCCACGTACTTCAATTGTCCATTCCATAGGGTGATTTGGCCCGCAACAAAAATCAGATTCCCAGAGATCACATAGGGTACATAGTTCGCCGCCGGCGCTGCCGCTTGGGGCAGTTCGATCCCCAGCTCGGCAAGACGTGCTTCTACTCTTCCAGCCATCGCGTCGACCTCATTGTTTGTTGAATTCTTAGACTGACTATTACCTACCGAGACCCCATATGGGGAAGCCGCCGCAAAGATAACGCCTCGCCTCGCTGACCGCTAGGCATTCAATGCCCTTAATGTCCGGTATCTTAGAAAAGAAGCGGGGCGGTTAAAAAACCGCCCCGAAGGTCACAGGGAGACCTCGGACGAGACTCGTCAGAGGGGATGCGCTTTCCACGGGCCGGGGTGCCCGCCGGAAAACGCGATTGGCGCCGGCAAGGGAGCGAAGACCTGGAACGGCCTCCGTGGGCGCCAATCCGGCAGTCGCCGCGCCAGAACAGCGCGGCCCTGAGTATCACAGCCTCGGGGAAAGCTGATCCACATCAGGCTCGTTGTGCGCGTCGCGCCTCGAGGGCCTTGCCTCTGGGGCAAGACCACAGGCTTGCAACACGCCCGTCTCATGGGACGATCCATCTGGTTCTGCCGTCGATGTTTCGAAAGACCTTGGATCATCTTCAATTCTCTAGCTGCACCCGCTGGTCGCACCACAGGTAGCGCACTTGAAGCAGGTACCGTTGCGCACCAGCGTAAAATTGCCGCATTCATCGCAGGAATCGCCCGCATAACCTTTGAGGCGGGCCATGCGAATTTCCTCGAGCTTGGCTTCCTGGGCCTGCAGGAACTCCGATGACAAGGCGACCGCATCGCGGCTACCGCCATTGAGGCCGGTGCTGGCGCCGTGGGTTGCCAGACCTGCATGGCCGTTTTCCATAACACTTGCCGAACCCGCACCGCCATTGAGCGCAATCGCACCGCCGTTCACGGTGGCAGCTTGCGTGCGGCTGTTGTTTCCGCCGTCCAAGACCAGCAGCTGGCTGCGGACGTAGCCGGTCGAGGCATAGCGCCGAACGGTTTCGACCATATCCCGTTCCTGGGTTGCCAGGGCGCCTTCCTTGGCACCGGCCCCCATGCTGTCAGGCAAGGTGTCGGCCGGTTCCACATGGGCGAGATCGTTGCGACCAAGATAGGAAACGGCGAGCTCGCGAAAGATGTAGTCGAGTACCGAAGTCGACATCTTGATCGTGTCATTGCCTTCGACCATGCCCGAGGGCTCGAAGCGCGTGAAGGTAAAGGCTTCGACAAATTCTTCGAGGGGTACGCCATATTGCAGGCCGATCGAGATGGCGATGGCGAAGTTGTTCATGAGGCTGCGGAAGGCCGCCCCTTCCTTATGCATGTCGACGAAGATCTCACCGACCTTGCCGTCCTCGTACTCGCCGGTCCGCAGATAGACCTTGTGGCCGCCGACGATGGCCTTTTGCGTATAGCCCTTGCGCCGCTGTGGCAGACGCCGACGATCGACGCGCTGCTGCACGACGCGCTCGACAATCCTTTCGGCGACGATTTCGGCGCGCTTCGGCGCAGGCGCCTGGACGATTTCCTCGACCGCATCGATGGCAGCCTCGGTTGCATCGACACTGTCAACGGCCGCGGCTAAAGGCTGGGAAAGCTTCGATCCATCACGGTACAAGGCATTGGCCTTCAATCCCAAGCGCCAGGAAGACAAGTAGGCGTCTTCGCAGTCTTTCACGCTGGCCTGCGCCGGCATGTTAATGGTCTTGGATATGGCGCCGGATATGAACGGTTGGGCAGCTGCCATCATGCGAATGTGGCTATCCACGGAAAGGAAGCGCTTGCCGCGTCGCCCGCAGGGCGTGGCGCAGTCGAAGACCGGTAAGTGCTCTGCCTTGAGGTGAGGGGCGCCTTCCAGCGTCATCGCGCCGCCGCAGTAAACATTGGCCGCCTCGATCTCATCACGCCCAAAACCGAGCGCCGTGAGCAGGTCAAATCCCGGCCGGTTTAACTCCTCGGGACTGAGACCCAGCTCATCACGGCAAAACTCGTCTCCCAAGGTCCAGCGATTGAAGGCGAATTTGATATCGAAGGCGTTGGCTAGGGAGGATTCGAGCTTTTCCAACGCCGCCGCCGTAAAGCCTTTGGCCGACAGGCTCTCGTGATTGACGCCAGGCGCGCCGTCAAGCGTCCCGTGACCCAAGGCGTATCTGATGATCTCAGTAATCTCGGTCTCGTCATAGCCGAGACTGCGCAAGGCCTCGGGAACCACGCGATTGATAATCTTGAAGTAACCGCCCCCGGCAAGCTTCTTAAACTTGACCATGGCGTAATCGGGTTCGACACCCGTGGTGTCGCAATCCATGACCAGGCCGATGGTACCGGTGGGGGCAATGACGCTGGCTTGTGCATTGCGATAGCCATATTTCTCGCCAAGCGCCAGGGCCTCTCCCCAGGCTTTGCACGCGCTCTCGACAAGCGCCGGGTCCACGCAATCGGCGGCCTTAAGCGGCACCGGGGTCACGCTCAGGCCTTCATAACCAGCATCCTCCCCTAGAACCGCACGACGATGATTGCGCATCACCCGCAGCATGGCGTCCCGATTGGGCTCGTAGCCCGGAAAGGCACCCAGTTCAGCGGCCATCTCTGCCGAAGTCGCATAGGCAACGCCGGTCAAAAGCGCACTGACGGCGGCGCAAATGGCGCGCCCCGCATCCGAGTCATAAGGCACGCCAGAGGCCATCAAGAGGCCGCCAAGATTGGCATAGCCAAGGCCCAGAGTGCGGTACTCGTGGGAAAGCTTGGCGATGCGGCGCGACGGAAACTGCGCCATGGCGACCGAAACTTCGAGCGTTATGGTCCACAGCCGGACGGCGTGTTGCAGCGCTTCGACGTCGATACGCCCATCCGCGCGCCGGAATGCGAAGAGGTTCAGCGAAGCGAGATTGCATGCCGTATCGTCCAAGAACATGTATTCGGAGCAAGGATTGGACGCATTGATGCGGCCACTTTGCGGGCAGGTGTGCCACTCGTTGATGGTGGTGTCGTACTGTATCCCAGGATCGGCAGAGGCCCAGGCCGCATAGGCAATGTCCTGCCAGAGCGCCTTGGCCTTGAGGGTTTTGACAGCCCGGCCGTCGGTGCGCGCGGTCAAAGCCCAGTCGTCATCTTTGACAACGGCCTCTAGAAAACCATTGGGAACCCGAATGGAGTTGTTGGAATTCTGACCGGAAACGGTGAGATAGGCCTCCGAATCCCAATCCGTGTCATAGCTCGGGAACTCGATGCGTTGAAAGCCCTGGCGGGCGAATTCAACCACCCGTTGGATATAAGCTTCCGGAACCATCGCCCGCCTGGCCACTCTGATCGCCGACTTTAGCCGATGGTTCTTGGCGGGCTCACAGTTGGTACCGGTTTCGTCGTGGTGACAGGCTTGAATGATAGCATTCAGATGATGCTGGCACTGCTTAGAGCCGGTCACCATGGCGGCGACCTTCTGCTCTTCAATGACTTTCCAGTTGACGAACTCTTCGATATCCGGGTGATCGATATCGACGCTGACCATCTTTGCAGCCCGCCGGGTGGTCCCGCCGGATTTGATAGCGCCGGCCGCCCGATCGCCGATCTTCAGAAACGACATCAAGCCTGAGGATCTGCCGCCGCCTGAAAGCGGCTCGCCGGCGCCCCGCAACCGGGAAAAATTGGTGCCCGTACCGGAGCCATACTTGAACAGTCGCGCTTCACGAACCCAGAGGTCCATGATGCCGTTTTCGTTTACCAAATCGTCGTCAACAGACTGGATGAAGCAGGCGTGCGGCTGCGGTCGCTCGTAGGCGCTGGTGGAGCGGACTGGCTTTCCGGTCTTTTGATTTACGTAATAGTGGCCCTGGCTGGGCCCATCGATACCATAGGCCCAGTGCAGCCCAGTATTGAACCACTGTGGCGAGTTTGGCGCCGCCATTTGCCGCGCCAGCATATGTCGTGTCTCGTCGAAGTAGGCACGTGCATCCGCTTCCGAATCGAAATAGCCGCCGCGCCAGCCCCAATAAGCCCAGGTCCCGGCGAGCCGATCGAACACCTGCTTGGCGCTTGTTTCCCCGCCGTACTGTTCCTCGGGAGTTAGGTGAGAAAGCTCTTTGCGATCAGCCTCACTGCGCCACAGCCAAGCCGGCACGCCTTTTTCAGGGACCCGGCGCAGCGCGCGGGCAACACCACGCCTGCGAAAGTATTTCTGCGCCAAAATATCGCAGGCCATCGGCGACCAGGCCGCCGGGACTTCAATATCACTGGCCTCAAAGACGACCGAACCATCCGGATTACGGATTTCGCTCGCTGTGCGGCGAAACTCAATGCCGTCGTAGGCATCACCTTCCGGATTGGTGAATCGTCTCGCGATCCGCATTTACCCCAGTTCCCTCAGAATTTTTCACTTGCCTTGGCGTTTGAGGATGCTGGATATCACCACGAGAACGCGACCACCCCCCGTCACTCATGATGCCATATGTTGCTTAGAGCACTATGGCTAGCTCCCTCGATTTGGAAGCTACCTAAATATGGCAGGGTCGTCAATATATTGTGGTGGGGATGGAGCACACTTGCAGGATTTTGTGTCTTGCCGGTGAAACATGGCAATCTTTACCCTGTTTGCGGGTATCGATCGAAGTTAAATGGGATCGACCAGTGGTAGGTTGATCAAGACGTTTTGCGGCTTCAGTTTCAACGACTTGTTGGCATGCATGCAGAGGCCGAGGTAGACAGGACGGCCGGCAATCCGGGGCAGCATGACTCGAGGATCGGCGAACTCGAGTCGGAACAGACTGAGCAAGCTTTCCAGACGGTCGGACTCCACCGTGTTGCCTTGATAAAGATCGTTCAGCAGCTGGCTGGCTTCGCTGTCGAGGCCAATATGCCATACCCACCGTTCGTCGGTGATTTTTTGCACGGGCTGCACCGCGACGCTTGTCCTTGTAAAATGCGCAATCCAGGCTTCCAGCACTCGGCAAAAAGCATCCAAACCGGCGCCGGCGAAACTCAGGTCCAGCACCGTGTCGTGGGCTTGATCGCGCCCCCAATAGAGGTCTGCGTTGCCCTCGTCCAGAATGTCCAATTGAATGGTCCTAAGTGGTGTTTGCGATTCGGTGATGAGGCGCCCCAAAGATCCGAATCCACCGGACCTGGCATACATTTGGACGGTCTCTTGATCGGCAACCATGATGCGAGACTGGTCGATGGTGACGGCCTGCTCGCGAAAGAACAGTTCGCCAGCGCGGGCCTTCAGGCCGTCTAGTGAACCGTCGAGAATGTTGCGCAGCACCAAATGAACCAGCTGGTCGATGAAAAGCGGCGGCAGGGTGACGCCGCCCTTACTGCGGAAAATTCCAAGATAACAGGCTTCAAGCGTGCCCGCGGCCAACAGCTGATCCCGAAACGCAAGCACATAACGGTAGTTTTCCTGGGCATCCGGATCGGCGAAACGGGCCAAATCCTCGTCGCCGACCGGCCGCCGGGGATCCTCGAGCAATGCCGCGTGCAGCGCGCGTTCCTGGGAACAGGATTCGGCGATCGGCGCCACTTCAGGCCGATGAAAGTAGGCCCGCAGCAAGGCATCACCAACCCGCAAGTAACCCTCGGCATCACGGTCCACCAAATGAAAGCCTGAATCTCGCCAAAAATCGGGCATGTCCAACTCTATAGAGAGCGGGCTTCGGTCTTGTCCAGTCCTGGATGAAGACCCTACGGCGCCTCTCTGCGCTACCTTGGTCGGAGGCCTCTGGACGCCGATCACGCGAGATGCGATAGTCACCACGCTGACTGCCCAATAGGAAAGCATCGATGATTTGGGACTTTAATCTAGGAACTTGGCTCTACACGCGCTTTCGCGGCGAAATGGTCGGTCGGGACGAATTTGGCAATTGCTACTACCGCGAACGCGGCGGCGGCCGGGTTCACCAGGACAGCCTGCGCAAGGAGCGCCGCTGGGTGGTTTATGACGGCGAGGTCGAAGCCAGTCGCGTGCCGCCGGAGTGGCATGCCTGGCTGCACCACACCGTCGACGAAACACCGGATTCCGGCGGTGTCAAGAAACGCAAGTGGCAAAAGCCGCACCTCCGCAACCAAACCGGCACCAATGAAGCCTATAGACCGCCCGGTCATGTCCTGATGGGCGGGCAACGGCAAAAATCCTCCGGCGACTACGAGCCGTGGACCCCTGAGTAAGAGCGGAAATCGCGACCAATTAACCCAATTCCAAGAGTTGATGGCAATTACTATTTCAATGGGAAGGTTTGGCCACTTCATGGGCCAATAGCTTTGTTGCGGGCTTCTTGCGCAACAGCTAGCCGTGAGCTTGCTGACCCAATGATTCAGGGGCTCTAGGCCGGTATTCCGAACCACGAAGCGATGGTGGCTGGCGGCGCAGGGGAGATGTCGCCCATCGTCATCGGGAGACCCACATGAAACGAAACGTAATCGAGACAATCATGGGCGCGGTCGTCTTGTTGGTCGCAATCGTGTTTGTGGCGGTCGCCTTTTCCACCAGTGATGTCGGCGCGGTCCATGGTTACCAGGTCGTGGCGGACTTTGATGACGCCTCGGGCCTACGGCCGGGGACGGAAGTGCGCATGAGTGGCATCAAGGTCGGTACGGTCAGCCAGCAGACGATCGATCCGGCAACCTACTTCGCGCGCATTACCATGACCATCGATGACGCCATCAAGCTGCCGCTGGGGACCTCGGCGCGAGTCGTACCCGACGGATTGCTGGGCGCCAACTTTGTGGTGCTCGAGCCAGGCGGCGAAGATGAGATGATCGAAGCCGGCGGCAAGATCGAGTATACGCAGGGTGCCATCAATGTGGTGGACCTCTTGGGCCGCTTTATCTTCGGCTCGGCCGGCAGCCCGAGCGAACTGGAGTCGCCATGAGCTCACGCCCGGGTCCCCAGGGTCAACATTGGGACCCCGACCGCTACGCGCGCAATGCTCGCTTTGTCGCCGATCTTGGTATGCCTGTGCTTGACCTCCTGGCCCCGAAATCGGGAGAGCGAATCCTTGACCTTGGCTGCGGTGACGGTGCCTTAACCGAGAAATTGGCGGAGCGGGGTATTGAGGTCGTCGGGGTCGATGCCAGCCCAGACCAGGTCCAAGCCGCGCAGCGCCGCGGCCTCGATGCCAGGGTCATGGATGCCCGCGACTTGACGTTTCACCACGAGTTTGACGCGGTTTTTAGCAATGCGGCCCTGCACTGGGTCCGGCAAGCCGAGGCGGTGATCGCCGGTGTTCGGCGATCGCTGAAGCCCGGTGGCCGTTTCGTCGGCGAGATGGGTGGCCACGGCAATGTTGAGGCGGTCCGTAGGGCTTTGTATACCGTCCTCGAAAACCGGGGCATTGACCCATCGCCCTCAGATCTCTGGTACTTTCCGACCCCTGAAGCCTATTCCACGGCACTGCGGGAAGGCGGCTTCGCAGTCCGCTCGATCGAACTCTTCCCGCGACCGACCCCCCTGCCCGGCCAGGTTACCGATTGGCTTCAAACCTTTGCCGAGAGTTTCCTGAATAGGGTCGAAACTGATGCCCGGCCCCAGCTCCTGACCGAGGTGGCGGAGCAACTGCGGCCACAGCTTTGCGCGGACGATGGGGTTTGGACCGTCGACTATGTCCGCCTTCGCTTCTTCGCCGAGCGCAAAGACTGACCTTGCAGGCGCCAGGGTGCTGTCTTACCTGATCTTAGAAGCCAAATGGTCACAAGGACGTCAGGTTTGATCGGATGAAGGTCTTGGATACAACGGTAAATCCCCCATTGTGGCGGCAAACCGACGGCACGCCAGTTTCTTGCAAAGAAAAGATTGTCGTGCTTAACGAAAACTTGAACGAGATCAAACAGATTTGCCAAGACGCGCTGGAAGATGCGATTTTGATGGGCTGCGATGAAGAACAAGTGCGCGGCGTGCTGCATGACCTTGTCGATGGGTTGCGCAATCCTTATGCCAAGCCGTCATCGGATTAAATTTCTCGGCCTTGGCCTGTGGGTTTTGGGCATCTGGCTTCTGTCCCCTGTGACCTCCTCGCAGGCGCAAGCAACCCTCGATACCACGACGATCACAGACGAGCAGGCGCTGCCACCCGCACCCTGGCCCCGGCCAGACGCGTCCGATCCCTCGGCGGCGGCAGGCGGCCACGCAGGGGTCGAGGTGGCCTTGCTGCAAGGCCTCGACAAGATCACGGCACGGGTTTCTACCTTCGAGGCACCGATCGGCGTGGCCGTTCAGTTCGGCAGCCTGTCGATCACCACCCGCGCCTGCAACAAACGACCGCCGGAAGAGCCGCCTGAAAGCGCGAGTTTCTTGGAGATTGTCGATATCCGGCCCGATTCCCCGTCGGTTCAAGTCTTTACCGGCTGGATGTTCGCGTCGTCTCCGGCCCTTTCTGCCCTGGAGCACCCGGTCTACGATGTCTGGGTCGTCGACTGTAAGAACGCCTCGAACAAGCCCTCATCAAGCGACTCCGGAAACTGAGCCGAGCGGCGTATCGCCCGGGACAAACGCGCACGATACTGCGCGCGGGTGATCTCGATCGCCCCGAATTGTTTGAGATGCTGGGTCGTGAATTGGGTATCGAGAAGCAAGAAACCGCCATGGCGCAAGCGGGCGACCAAGTGTGCCAAAGCCACCTTGCTGGCGTCGGTGTGGCGGCTAAACATGCTCTCGCCGAAAAAGGCCGCACCCAGCCCAACCCCATAAAGGCCACCCACCAGCGCGCCATCTTTTCGGCATTCGACCGAGTGCGCGAACCCCATCCGATGCAAACCGTTGTAAAGGTGTTCGATGGTCGGGTTGATCCAGGTGTCCGGGCGGTTAGGTTCCGGCGCCGCACAGAGGCGGATGACCTCCGAAAAGGCCTTGTTGCAGCTGACCTCGAACTCTTTGTTGCGCAGCCTTCGACGCAGTTTTCGCGGCAGATGGAAGCGATCGAGCGGCAAAATGCCGCGGCGCTCGGGATCGATCCAATGCACATCCAAGTCGCTGCGACTCTCCGCCATCGGAAAGATGCCGACGGCGTAGGCCCGTAACAAAAGTTCTGGCGTTAGCTCCATTTATTCGCGCCGCAAGGCTTGCAGTCCATCGGCTGCCACTGCGACCGGCTGCTGTTGGCCGGTACCGCCCATATTACATCCGCTACTTACATCCGCTACCCTGTCGTGGACAGTCTCGCCTGCCCTGACGTGGCCTGAGCCATGGACCCAAGAAAGCCACCCTCGCTGCTTCCCGTCCCATGTATCGACGGCGCAGACCTCAATGGGACGCGCCCAGTAAGCGCTCAAGCCAGTGAATATCATAAACGCCATCAATAAAATCGTTCTCGGCTATCAAACGCTGATGCAATGGGATTGTCGTCTTGATTCCCTCAATAACAAATTCCTCCAAGGCGCGACGCAACCGCATCAAGCATTCGTTGCGAGTCTGCCCGTGGACGATCAGCTTGGCCACCAGGCTGTCGTAATATGGGGGAACACGGTAACCTGTATAGAGACCCGAATCCACGCGGACGCCAAGACCACCGGGCGCGTGGTACTCGGTCACGGTTCCTGGGGAGGGTACAAAATTTTGCGGGTCTTCGGCGTTGATGCGGCATTCGATCGAATGCCCGGAGAACTGCACCTGATGCTGCTTCAAACTGACCGGCAAGCCAGCGGCGATCCGCAACTGTTCGCGCACGAGATCTATGCCTGTGATTGCTTCTGATATAGGGTGCTCTACCTGAAGTCGTGTATTCATTTCAATGAAGAAGAATTCACCATCCTGGTAAAGAAACTCTAGAGTCCCGACGCTGCGATACCCGAGTTTGCCCATGGCCTCGGCGATCACACTGGTCAGGTGTTCCCGCTGTTCCCTGTTCAGGGCGGGAGACAGCGCTTCTTCGATGAGCTTTTGGTGGCGCCGCTGCATGGAGCAGTCTCTTTCCCCTAAGACCACCACCTCGCCGAAGTTGTCTGCGAGAATTTGCACCTCGATATGGCGTGGACGATCGAAGTAGCGTTCCAAATAGACACGGTCGTCGCCGAAGGCAGCCTTCGCTTCCTGCCGCGCAAGGCGCAAGGCCGTGGACAGCTCTTCTGGTGCGCGAACGACCTTCATGCCTCTCCCGCCACCACCGGCGGCAGCCTTGACCAGCAAGGGATAGCCGATCTCCTTGGCCGCCGCCATGGCTTCGCTATCGCTCTCCAAGGGGCTCTCGCCGCCCGGCACCACCGGCAAGCCAAGGCTACTGATCGCCCGCTTCGCCACCACTTTATCGCCCATAAGACGGATGTGCTCTGGCGCCGGCCCAACGAAGACAAAGCCATGCTCTTCCACCATCGCGGCGAAGTCTGCGTTCTCAGAGAGAAAGCCGACCCCCGGGTGGATGGCATCGGCGCCGGTTATGCTCGCTGCCGACAAAATGGCCGGAACGTTGAGGTAGCTTTGGGCCGGCTGCGGCGGTCCGATGCAGACGCTTTCGTCGGCCAGACGCACGTGCATTGCGTCTTCATCCGCGGTCGAGTGCACAGCGACGGTATGGATGCCCATCTCCCGGCAGGCGCGGTGAACTCGCAAAGCGATTTCACCCCGATTGGCAATCAGGACCTTCTCGAACATGCGCCCGCGTTACTCGATCACCAGAAGCGGTTCACCGAACTCCACCGGCTGACCGTCGTGGACCAGGATCTCGCTCACCCTACCGGCCCTGGGGCTGGGGATTTGGTTCATCACCTTCATGGCTTCAATAATGAGCAAGGGCTGGCCTTCACGCACCGTGTCGCCAACCCGAACAAAAGGTGGCGCACCTGGTTCGGGAGCAACATAAACCGTCCCCACCATGGGCGCCGTAACCGCGCCGCTGGGCGGCCCTTTGCTGGCCGCTGGCATCTCATCGCGCGCAGATGCCGGCGCCGGCGCCGTGGCCGTTGGCGGCAACCCCAGCACAGCCCCACGCGATACCCGAATGCGCTCTCCCGCTGCTTCGTACTCGATCTCGTTGAGGCCGGATTCTTCAAGCAGTTGAGCGAGCTTGCGGATCAAATTTTCATCAGGCCCAAAGTCGGCCATTAAACCTCTCTCTCCAGTTCAAGGATCTGCGCAAGCGCATCCAGTGCCATGATGTAGCCGTGCATGCCAAAGCCACAAATCACCCCTTGTGCTGCCTGCGAAACATAAGAATGATGGCGAAAGACATCGCGTCGAAAGATGTTACTTAAGTGCACTTCAACAATCGGTAAATCACTTGCCAAGAGGGCATCGAGAATAGCGATCGACGTATGGGTGTAGGCACCGGCATTCAGGATGATGCCGGCCTGGGTCGCCCGCGCTTCTTGAATCCAGCTGACCAGCTCTCCTTCATGGTTGGACTGGCGAAATTCAAGGGAAAGGCCACGTGTTCGCGCATGCGTCCGGCATGACGCCTCGATGTCCGCCAGGGTGGTGCGCCCGTAGACCTCCGGCTCCCGACTACCCAACATGTTTAGGTTTGGTCCGTTAAGAACCAGGACCGATACGGCTGCGCTCACCCTCGCCTCCAGCGGCAATTGCCCCGACAAGCGTTATCATATGCAAGACCTTAGTGGCAATGCGGCAGTCAAGTGGCGGGATAGGAACCTGTTGGTCGACGCAGGTGCCAGGGACAGGCAGCCTCAAGCTGGCTGGACAAGCGCACGAGCAGGGCTTCTTCGCCGAGGCGGGAAGCAATCTGTACGCCAATCGGCAAGCCGTTATCCCAGAAAAGCGGCAGCGAGGCGGCCGGCCCACCGGTAATGTTGAAGAGGCTGGTGAAGCGAATTACCGGCACCACCCGTTCGGTGAGGGCGTCGATGTCACCGCTGAGCGTGTCGATATCCCCGAGCGGCCAGGGCTTGCGGGTGATGGTCGGGCTGAGGATCGCATCAAAATCGGACAGGAACTGCCCAATCCGTCGACCGCAGTGATGAACCTGAAAGACAGCGGCCGCATAGTCGGCTGCGGAAAAGCGCTCGGCCTCGGACAGGAAGACCTGGGTGCCGTGCTCGAGCTCGCTGGGCTCGGGATGTCTACCGATCTCTCCCACGCGCGCGGCGATGTCGTTTTTCAAGTTCGCCGCAATGATGACTCTCACGGCCTCCGTTAGTGCTTGCCAGTCAACGGGCAGCTGCACCTCTTCTATTTCATGGCCTAGCGACTGGCAGAGCATAGCCGCATCATCGACAGCGGCCACACAGGCCGGTTCTATATCGGGATCGCTTGGCGGAGCCTGCCGTACCAGCGCCAATTTGAGGCGCCCAGGAGCGGCACCGACTTCTTGTAGCAATGGCCGTGCCAGGGGCGGCGCCGCGTAGGGATCACCCGGCTCCGGGCCATGCGTCGCATCCAACAGTGCCGCCGAATCGCGAACGCTGCGGGTCACCGCGTGCTGTACCGCTAAGCCGGCCCAGCCCTCGCCAACCACCGGGCCGATCGGATTACGCCCGCGACTGGGTTTGAGGCCGAACAATCCGCAGCAGGCGGCCGGAATGCGGATCGACCCGCCGCCGTCGCTGGCGTAGGCAGCTGGCAATATACCAGCGGCAACCGCGGCCGCGGCCCCGCCGCTCGATCCGCCGGCACTGTGACTGGTGAGCCAAGGATTGCGGGTTGGACCGAAAGCTTGCGGTTCCGTCGAAATGTGTAAACCGAGTTCTGAACTGTTGGTAGTGCCAAAGATCACCAGGCCCGCCTGTCGCAGGCGGGAAACCAGGGTCGAGTCGGCGCGAGCCACGGCGCCGTCGAAAAAGCGGCAGCCATTGGTCATCGGCTGCCCCGAATAGGGCGCATAAAGATCCTTGAGCAGATAGGGGACGCCGCGAAAAGGGCCATCCGGCAGGCCCTCGGCAATACGGGCAAAGGCCTCATCGACCCAGTGGTGGACGACCGCGTTAACGATCGGATTGCGCTGCTCCATCCTTTCGACAGCGGCTCTTAGAAGCTCTTCGGCAGAGACCTCCCCTTTGGCCACCAAGCCGGCCAGATCAACGGCGTCGTAGTCTTCGTAGTCGGGCAAGGTCATCGGCACGCAAAGTTACTCCCAGCTGCCCACTATCGAACACGGTCGGTACGACGGCCCGTCGTGCGGGCACCGCTCAATTCTTGGTTCGCGTAGTTGGTTTACATGAAGTCGATTAGGGTTGCGGTCAGCCCTAGCTCGCGCCGGCGCGCGCGTCATTCACCAGTTGGCGCAGTTGATCCATGGAAAGCGCGCCGGGGACGACCTGGTCATGAATGACGAAAGCCGGCGTTCCCCGAATAGCCAGCGCGCCGGCAAGCTCGTGGACATCGCGAATGGCCTGCATCACCTCGGGCGAATCCATATCCTGCTGCAGTTGTTCCATATCGAGGCCAAGTTGCCGGGCGGTCGCGAGCGTACTCTCCTCGGTGATGCCCCCGCCTATGGTCATGAGCTCTAGGTGAAACTCTTGATACAGTCCTTGCTTGGCCGCGGCCAAAGCTGCCTTTGCCGCAAAAACCGACTCCGGCCCCAAGATGGGGTACTCCTTCATGACCAGGCGGATACGCCCGTCCTCTTCGACCACCTCAATAATATCTTCCGCCACCTTCCGGCAGTATGGGCAGCGGTAGTCGAAGAACTCCACCAAAACCACGTCGCCTTCTGGATTACCTAATACCGGCGAGTTCGGATCGCTCGTCAAGGCAACCTGATTATTGGCCACGGCCTCGCGCTGCCGCGATTCCTCGGCCAGGTTTTGTCGCTTCTCAAGTTCATTGATGGCGTCGAGAATGACTTCCGGATTGGCGATTAGGTATTCGCGAACGACCTGCTCGATGGCCTCTACCTCGCTGGGCGAGAACTCGGAGCCTTGGCCGCTGGTTTGCGCATCGGCGCGATCGTTCCCGCCGAGCAAGAGAAGGAGGAGTCCGACACCAAGAATAAGGCCGCGTTGGTAGGGCCTGATCATGCTTAGTCCTTTCTGAGCTTGTTCGGCAAGGCTATGGCCTTTTCCCTAGCTCTTGCGTTTCATTCGCCGTTCAGCTTCATGTCTAATGTCGTCGGCGCGAAGCCAAGCAGCACTTCCCTCCTGTAGCAACTGCAACGCTCTTTGCGCGTGTTGTCTTGCTTCGCGCGGATTGCCGCGGGCCAGCGAGGCCTCAGCCAAAGACAGCGTTGTCATCGCCTTGTCGCCCTTGCGACCGTGCGAGATGGCGGAAAGTCGCCATGCCGAAGCGTTGTCCGGCTCATGGCGTAGGACTTCGCTCAGATGGGCTAGGGCAGCGTCGTTCAATGCCGCATCACCCGCTTCTATCTGTGCTGCGGCGAGTGCAAGACGAATTTGGGGAGAAGAGGGTAGTTGGGCCAGAGCCGCTTCGTATTCGGGAATCGATTCGGCAATGCGACCGTTTTCAAACAGTATTTGCCCTTTTAGTTCCAAGAAATAGGGGTCGTCTGGCTGCTCTGATATAAGTTGATCGATCAATGGCAGGGCCTTCACCAGATCCGGCAGACGATAATAGGCAATAGCCCGCGCGTAGCGGGCCGCCAGGCTGGTATCATCCTCGGGATACCGGCGGAACACGCGGTCGGTCGGCTCTAGGAAGCCTACCAGCTTGGCGCGCATCCTGTCGTGCATGCTGGTGAACGCGGCGCCTGCCGCCTGGTCGGCGAAGGGCGAGTTTACCACCGCTTGCTCAAGGAAGTTGATACGATCGCTGGTCAGCGGGTGGGTGCGCACATAGGGATCCTGGCTGCTGGAGAGCAGCGCCTCCTGATCTTCCAGAATCCGCAGGAAATCGAGCAGTCCCCGCGGTGACTGCCTGGTTCCTTTGAGCAACGTGATGGCCGCCTGATCGGCGGCTTGCTCCTGGCTGCGCGAGTAACTCAAGAGCCCGCGGGTGGCGACACTCTGGCCCCCCGTGATGATGGCCGCACCGACATCCGGTCGCCCGGAGGCAACCGCCGCACCAAGGCCGAGAATGTAACTGGCGATCACAGCGCCGACTGTCTTTTTCAGCTCATCCTTGCGGCCAGCCAGGTGGCCGCCGGTAATGTGCCCGGTTTCATGGGCAATCACGCCAATGACCTGCAAAGGGTCTTCGCTGCGCATCAAGAGCCCGGTATGAATAAACATGTTCATCCCGCCGGCCACAAAAGCATTGAGTGAACGGTCCTGGACCAGATAAACATCAATGGCTTGCGGGTTTAGCCCTGCAGCTTGGAAGAGCGGGGTTGCATAAGCGCGGATGGTGTTTTCTATTTCGGCGTCACGAATCAATTGCAAACCCTGCGCCGACGCCCGCGCAGCGACGGCAAGCGTCGCCAGGAGAACCAACGCCACCCAAAGGGGGACAAGAGTCTTGCGCAAAGGTTTTTCCTCCGATCCTCGTGTTCAAAGTAGTCGCCTCGCAGGCGCTATTCAATCGATCTTCCGCAAGGTCGCGGAATTTCGGATTTCAGTCATAGGGTTAGCGGCGGCCGCCACGCTCGTCGGCTGTGCCGGTGACGAGCCCAGCGGCAGGGTGGCGGTGGTCGCGGGTTTCGCCGGCTTGGTGGCCGCCGACGAACCGCGCGCGGCCCTGGTCGGGCGTGACGTTCTGGGCAATGGCGGCACGGCGGCCGACGCCGCGGTGGCCATTGCCTTTGCCATGAGCGTGACGCTGCCCTCCCGCGCCGGTCTCGCCAGTCAGGGAGTCTGCGTCACCTATAAGGGCGAGGCGCGCCAGGGCCTGGCTATCCCGTTTTTCGTTGATGGCCAAGGTCCGATCTTGACCCTGCCGCGCGCCATGGCCCTTCTCCATGCGCGATACGGCAACCTGCCATGGGAATATCTCGTGGCTCCGGCAGAACAGCTTGCGCGCTTTGGCCATGTGATCAGCCGCGCCTTGGCGGTGGACATCGCCGCCCTTGGCCCGTCACTTGGCACCGGGACAGACCTGGAAGCCTTCCTTACGTCGCAACAAGGCAAGCCCTTGCAATTAGGCGACAAATTGACGCAAGCCGAGCTCTCCGCTGTGCTCACGGGGATCCGCGCTCAAGGGGCCGGCTATGCATATAGCAGCCTTTTCGCCACGCGCTTTGCTAGTGCTGCCACGGCGGCTGGTGCACCGGTTCAGGTCGAGGCACTGCGCGGTTATCGGGTCGAACAGGTTGCGGCGGCTGAAGCCCCCTTCGGCCTGCACATCGCCTACTTCGCCCCGGCGCCCAGCGGTGGCGAGCGTGCCGCCAAGCTCTGGAGTGAACTCGTCGAAGACGGGGATTACGACGATCTCGCGGCACCGGCGAGGGCAAGGCTGTTACTCGACGTGGGCGCGGAGGCGCTGGGCCGGCAGATAGAGCCCGCGACGCCGGTTGCGAGTTTTGTCGTCGGGGATCGCTGGGGCAATGCGGTCGCCTGCGGCATGACTTTGAACGACCTCTTCGGCCAACGTCGCCTGGCCGAAGGAACCGGCATTATCTTACCGGCGCCGCCGCCGGCGGCCGGTCATGAAACCCGCTGGATCGCACCTGTCATCGTCGCCAATAGCAACAACGGTTTTCTACCTCTGGCCGGGGTAGCCAGCGGCGGCCCAGCCGGTATCGCAAGCCTGGTCGACGCCATGGTCGCCATCGCCGAGGACGAGCGCCCGCTGCCCGATGTGACCACCGAGCCTCGCTTCTACTATGGAGAGTCCTTGGGCTGGGTCGTCCACGAACCCAACCTGGAGACGGGGATCCGCGAGACACTGCTCGGGCAAGGCCTGCACCTAAGGGAACGCTCGTCGCTCGGGCGGATAAACATCATTTCCTGCCCCAAGGGCCTGCGTGAAGGCAAGCAATCCTGCGTGGTGGCCGCCGATCCGCGTTTTCATGGATTGGCCAAAGTGGTGCAATAACCGATGTCCCTCAAAGTCGCCAAACGAGGCCTGGTTCCCCCTTTCATCGTCATGGATGTGATGCAAGCGGCCGCCGATCGGGAAGCAAGCGGCCAGCAAGTCTTGCATTTGGAAGTGGGGCAGCCAGGCACCCCGGCGCCGAAAGGGGTTCTCGATGCAGCGCGGCGGGCCTTGGAGGCCGACCGCATCGGCTACACAGTGGCGCCCGGCATTCGCAGTCTGCGGCAGCGCATCAGCGAACATTACAAGGCCGCCTATGGGGTCGACGTCGATCCGGACCGGGTGGCCGTGACGACCGGTTCTTCGAGTGGCTTTCTTTTGGCCTTTTTAGCGGCCTTCGATGTCGGCGACCGAGTGGCCTTGGCGGCGCCGGGCTATCCTGCCTACCGAAACATACTTCAGGCCCTGGGAATTGATGCCGTATTGTTGCCGACCACCGCCGCCGAGCGCTACCAGCCGAGCCCAGCCTCCCTCGCGGCAGTCGAGGGGCGGCTCGACGGTCTGATCGTCGCCAGTCCTTCGAACCCCACCGGCACGATGTTGGCGCAGCCGCAGCTCAAGGCCCTGGTGGAGGCTTGCCAGGCAGGCGGGATTCGTCTCGTCTCTGATGAGATCTATCACGGCATCTCCTATGGTAACCGCGCAACCAGCGTCCTCGAACAGTGTCAGGATGCCATCGTCATCAACAGCTTCTCAAAATACTATTCGATGACCGGCTGGCGTCTTGGCTGGATGATTCTGCCGGAAGACCTTTGCCGCCCGGTGGAATGCCTGGCCCAGAATCTCTACATCTCGCCGCCCACATTATCGCAAATTGCCGCGGAGGCAGCCTTCGACTGTGGCGAGGAACTGGACGGCCATGTGGCGCGCTATGCTCGCAACCGCGCGCGTCTGCTCGATGGTCTGCCGCAGGCTGGCTTTGCCGACCTCGCCCCGGCCGACGGCGCCTTTTACCTCTATGCGGACGTCAGCCGCCTGACCAACGATAGCCAAGCCTTCTGCCGGCGCGTCTTGCACGAACTGGGAATTGCCATCACGCCGGGGGTCGATTTCGATCCGGAGCGCGGCAATCGATTCGTCCGCTTCTCATTCGCTGGACCGGAAGCGGTCATCGAAGAAGCGGTCGACAAGCTAATTGCCTGGCGCAAGAATCTTGGAGACTGACCCGGTAAGAGGCTTCACACTGAGTCTTTATCCGGACATCAACTCATCAGTCGCTGCCACCAGCCTCTGCGCCGCGGCCCGGACGGCTCCGCGTCATCCTCGGGATCCTGAGGACTCGAAAGGGCAGCTCCGTCGGCCGCGTCCGCGGCCAGCGGCGGCGCTTGCTCTTGTGGCTCTGGCATGCTCGCATCGTTGTCGCCGGCCTCCGGAAAGGAATCGCCTGGCGCAGCGGGCTCCGGGTCATTTGAGGCACTCTCCGATTCGACCGCCGGCTCAAGCTCCATTTGTTCGTTTGCTTCGCCAGTCTCGCTCGGCTTGCTGCGCGCTCGGGAACGCCGTGGGCGTCTTGAGCGACGCGGCTTGGCGTCTGATCGGGCGGCGGTCACCGATTCAGCCTCGTCGCCACCATCTGATCCCTCGGTTGTCTCCTGTGCGGTGGCACCTTGCTTTTCACTGCCGGCCTCGGCTCCCGCCTCTTTCGACGGTGCTGGCTCGAGGGTATCATCGGACTCCGCGTCCGCCGCGCTTGCCGGCTGGCCATCCCTCTGGCGTCGGGTCCGCTTGCGCCCGCCTCGCTTGCCACGCCGTCGCCTCTGGCGCTGTGGTTCTTGGTCTTGCTCCTGACTCTCGCCGCTTGCCTCACCCTCCTCAGCGGGCTGGCTCTCATCGGCGGCGGCCGCTTCTGCTTTGTCGCCGGCTGTCTCCGATCCAGCGGCACTTTTTCGCCGCCGCCGGCGCCGTCTCGAACGGCCGTCGTTGTCACTTTCCTCTTGCGACGCAGCAATGTCGGATTGGGCATCCGTCTGCCCGGTGACCGGCCCGGAGGCACGGCTTAGTCGATAGTCCGGTGTGATGAGACTGTCGTCCGTCAAAATCTCGACGCTCAGGCCATAGCGAGCCTCTATCTCCAGCAAGCGCCGGCGTTTCTGGTTGAGAATGAACAGGGCCACGGAACTTGGCACCTGCAGGGTTAATTGGTCATCGCCCTGCCGAATTCCCTCATCTTCTATAGCGCGCAACACGTGTAGTGCCGAGGAATCTGTGGAGCGAACATGGCCTAGCCCGCCGCAGACCACACAGGGTTCGGTAGAGCTCTCCACCAAGCTGGGCCGCAAGCGCTGGCGCGACATCTCCAACAAGCCAAAGTGGCTGATGCGCCCGAGTTGAATGCGGGCCCGGTCATTGCGCATGGCCTCCTTGAGCTTGCGCTCGACGTCCCGGTTGTGGCGTTGCTCCTCCATGTCGATGAAATCGATGACGATCAATCCG
Source organism: Rhodospirillales bacterium (assembly GCA_965222795.1). Lineage (GTDB taxonomy): Bacteria > Pseudomonadota > Alphaproteobacteria > Kiloniellales > CBDCUY01 > CBDCUY01. The sequence continues at coordinate 526,414 of OZ244972.1, forward strand.
GCTAAATCACGCAGCCTAAGCTGGCGGGAAATTTCCTCGGCCGCTTCCAGGTTGGTCTTTAGCGCGGTTTCCTCAATATGCCGCTCCTTGGTGGCCCGCCCGGAATTCACATCCACCGCGACCAGCGCCTCGGTTGGGTTGAGTACGATGTAGCCGCCGGATTTCAGCTGCACCGTGGAATTGTGCATAGCATCGAGCTGGGATTCGATTTGATAGCGGTGGAAAAGCGGGATGCTGGGGTCCTTGTAGAGTTTCACGTTACGGGCGTGGCTGGGCATCAAGGTCTTCATGAAACCCTTGGCGACCTTATAGTGCTCGTCGCCTTCCACCAGGATCTCGTCCATGTCACGACTGTAAAGGTCGCGTATGACCCGCTTGGTCAGATCGGCCTCTTCGTAAATCAACTCTGGCGCTGTGGATTTCAGGGTCGTTTCCCGAACCTCATTCCAAAGGCGCAGCAAGTATTCATAATCCCGACGGATTTCCAGCTTGGTGCGCTGCGAGCCGGCAGTACGGACGATGACCGCCATGCCCTCGGGAATCTGTAGTTCTGACAGGACCTTCTTGAGGCGACGGCGGTCGTGGGCATTGCTGATCTTGCGACTGATGCCCCCGCCTTTTGCCGTGTTAGGCATCAAGACACAGTAGCGCCCTGCGAGGGAGATGTAGGTGGTTAAGGCAGCCCCTTTGTTGCCGCGTTCTTCCTTCGCGACCTGAACCAAGATCACTTGCCGCTGCTTGATCACTTCCTGGATCTTGTAGCGGCGCATTAACCTGGCCCGCTGCCGCTGCTCCTCGTCGATTTCATCGCCGCCGACCGTTTCAACAGAATCGGCGTCCGCTAATTCGGTGACTTCTCTCGCCTCTTCAGGAGGATCGGTCTCGCCGCCAAGCTCGTCAGCCTGCTGTGGTTCTTGGTCTGGCGCGGACTCTTCCCAGCTATCGGCCGCGGCATCGGCCAGATTTATTGCGATATTGCTAGGATCGATTTCCTCCCCATCGCTCTCACCTTCGGAATCGATTTTGGGCAGCTCGGCATTGCCGTTGGCCGGACCCTCCAACGCCGATAATTGCGGCAACACCCCGTCCGTGCCAGCATCCTGCTCGTCCGGCTCGGCTGCCTCGTGCTGATCGTCGGAAGAGGCATCGCCCGTGTCGCTGTCGTTGCTTGTCCCTTCCTCTGACTCCTCGTCGTCCGTAAGCCTGGCCTCTTCGGCCAGCAACGCTCTTCGGTCGGCAATCGGAATCCGATAATAGTCAGGGTGAATTTCGCTGAAGGGAAGAAAACCATGCCGGTTTCCGCCATAGTCCACAAAGGCGGCCTGCAGCGATGGTTCTACGCGGGTAATTTTCGCGAGGTAGATGTTTCCCTTAAGTTGCTTCCTTGAAAGCGACTCGTAATCAAACTCCTCGAGTCGGTTGCCGCTCACAACCACAACCCGAGTCTCCTCGGGATGCGTTGCATCGATTAGCATTCTTCGTGCCATAAAGGTCATTCTCCGAAACGCGACCGGCATCATCGGCGCTAGCAGCCGATAGCGGCGCGTCCTTATTGTGTGTTCGAGTTGCGTAGAATCGGACTATCATCCTGATACTCTGCGCTATAGGACTTCGCCTAACCGACCGGGTCGAGAAAGGCAAATCCTGACTAATCCTTTGAATTGCCGTTAGTGGACGCAGCCGCACCTAAAGAACGTTGATGGCGCGCTCCGCCCCGGCGATCTCTATGGCTCAAAACCGACAAAGCAGTTCCAAGCCGGAAACCTTTCAACCATGCACTCGTGCAACCAGCGTGAGGCTACTGCCGAGGTTGGCGGTTGTAATCCTAAGATACAATATGACGAGATAGAGGTTTCGACAATGGTTAATAAAATGGATTTGGTGGCAAACCCAAATATCTGGTCTATCACTATATTTGTTTTCAGGTAAATCTGGGCAAGGTTGGAAGCGAGGATCGGGCAAGTTTCTCTGGTTCCTGCCGTACAACCAGGTATCACATGGCTGTTGTGCTGCCGGATTGGTGTTGGGCAGTCCCCGGTTACTTGATCGAGCCATCGGGTGTCGCAAAAGCCTGAATCGATCAATTACTGCCCAATTCTTGAGCAATCCACGGTGACTGAAGTCGACGACAGATTGCGAATCGATGAAAAGCCGGATACCCCTGCCCGAAAGGGTAACGATGTGAGAGCGCTATGCCTCGGCTAAGAGGCGCAGATTCGGCCTCAGGTTTCCAGCGAGGCGTTACATCGACGATGCGATTACTGGCAGGTATCGTTTTTCTCTGTTTCCTTGCGAGCGACGCCCTGGCCAAGCCCGCCGTTAGCGCCGTTCGAGTCGGTATCCATCCCGAGAAAACACGCTTTGTGCTCGAACTGTCCGAGTCTCCGGCATACCGCATTTTCCTGCTTCCCGACCCCTATCGGGTGGTCATCGACCTACCGGAAGTCGATTGGCAGTTGGAAAGGCCGACCCGGCGCTGGGCCCGTGGCCACATCGCCGCGTTGCGATTCGGCCTTTTTGCACCGGGTACAAGTCGTGTCGTACTTGACCTGAGCAGCGCCGCCGAAGTACAGGCAGCCTTCGTGCTACCACCGCGCGGCGAACGGCAGTACCGCATGGTGATCGATCTTGGTCGAGCGAACCGCAGTAAGTTTTTGGCGGCGGTACGATCTGGCCCGATCCTTTCAAAAAAGCCACTGCCGCGCGTACAGCCATCGACGCCGACGCCATCACACGATCTAGCCGATACCCGCCCGACCATCATCATCGATCCGGGACACGGTGGCGTTGATCCCGGCACTGTCGGCCGCGGCGGTAGCCATGAAAAGGAGGTTACGCTCGCAGTTGCCAAAGCCCTAAAGGCCGAACTCGAGGCTCTTGGCCACTACAAGGTGGTGATGACACGGCGCAAAGATATATTCGTCCGATTGAGCCGGCGTGTTGATCTCGCCAGGCAAGCCGAGGGTGATCTATTTGTCTCCCTGCACGCCGATGCGCACGCCTCGGCGAAGCTGAGAGGCGCCTCCGTCTACACGCTTTCCGAAAAGGCTTCCGACAAGGCAGCCGCGGCCCTGGCAGCTAAGGAAAACAAGTCTGACGTCATTGCAGGCGTCAATCTCACGGATCAAACCCCCGTGGTCAGCAAGATCTTGATCGATCTGGCGCAACGCGAAACAAAAAACCTCTCGGCCCAGTTCGCATCAATGCTCATCAAAGATTTGGCCAAAGAAACCCGCGTCCTGCGCAACAGCCACCGATTCGCCGGATTTGCCGTGCTTAAGGCACCCGACATCCCTTCGGTCCTGGTTGAACTAGGCTACCTTTCAAATCCGATCGAAGAGAAGCTCCTCACCACACGCGCCCATCAACGTAAAATTGCAAAAACTATTGCAACTGCTATCGACCGATATTTCGTGTTGCAGAGAAACCTCAATAGGTCATAAGCAAGCCATAATTCCCGCATAAAGATTGACTGGTGGTGGATCCTCATGGCTGGTTAGCAAATCTGCGGATAAGATAGTCACTGGTCGTCGCGTGAGGCTGGTGAATGGGCAGTCTTACCCGGTGAACGAAAAATTAAATTGGGCCCTCTTCCGGCCGCAGGAAGCTTAAACGATGGGAATACTGCGATGGATCGCAGGACTGTTTGCTGTAGCCGTGATCGCGGCAGTGTTTGCGGCAGTCATAGTGCTTTACGGCTTTCACCACTATGGGCGAGACCTTCCTGATTACAAACAGTTAGCCGACTACAATCCGCCGATGGTGACGCGCGTGCACGCGGGCGATGGGCGCCTGCTTACTGAGTTTGCCATCGAAAAACGAATTTTTGTCCCCATCCAAGCGATTCCAAAACGGGTGATATCTGCCTTCCTTTCCGCGGAAGATAAGAACTTCTATCGCCACCCTGGCGTCGATCTCTTGTCCATTGGTCGGGCGGCGGCGACCAACGTGATGAACTATGGGCGCAACAGACGTCCGGTTGGCGCCTCAACCATCACCCAGCAGGTTGCCAAGAATTTCCTGCTCACAAACGAGGTCTCTATCGAGCGCAAGATCAAAGAGGCCATCCTGGCCATCCGCATCGAGCATGCCTTTTCGAAAGAGCAGATTCTGGAGCTGTACCTAAACGAAATCTATCTCGGCTTAGGGTCTTATGGTGTGGCGGCTGCGGCGCTTAACTACTTCAACAAGTCTCTAGACCAACTCACTCTTGCGGAAGCGGCCTACCTGGCTGCCCTACCCAAGGCTCCCAACAACTACCACCCGGTGAGACGCCACGAGGCAGCGGTGGCGCGGCGTGATTGGGTGATAGGCCGCATGGCTGAGGACGGACGGGTATCGCCAGACGAAGCCAAAACAGCCCAGGCTGAACCCTTGGCAATGCGCGAACGGGACGCAACGGAAGTCGCTGAAGCAGCATTCTTTGCCGAGGAAGTACGTCGCGAGGTGGTACGGCTTTATGGCGAGGACGAACTGTATGAGGGCGGGCTTTCGATAAGAACGACGGTCGATCCAAAGTTACAGAGGCTGGCCGACAAAAGCCTGCGCGATGGCCTAATTGCGTACGACCGTAGGCACGGGTGGCGCGGCGCCATTGGCCAGATTGATCCGGCTACGGAAAACTGGCAGGACGCCTTGGCCGCCATCGTCAAGCCGCAGGGTGTCGATGATTGGCAACTGGCGGCCGTACTGGCAACCAGCGCTGAAGACGTGTCAATCGCTTTGGCCGACGGCAGCACAGGCAGCATCCCCCTCGCTGAGTTGCGTTGGGCTCGGCCATGGATGGAAGACCAAAATGTTGGCCCAGAGCCGACAAAACCTGCCGACGTTCTTAACGTAGGTGATGTGGTTTTGGTGGAAGGCGTAGAGGTGGGACCAGACGAAGTCGCCTACCCTGAAGGCAGCTATGGCCTGCGTCAGGTGCCCGACGTCAATGGCGCCATCGTTGCCCTTGATCCGCACACTGGACGTGTTCTGGCCATGAGCGGCGGGTTTTCGCAGCAAGAAAGCGAGTTCAACCGGGCGGTCCAGGCGCGCCGCCAACCAGGCTCAGCCTTCAAGCCGATCGTCTATCTGGCTGCTCTCGATAATGGCTTTACCCCGTCAACCCAGGTCCTCGACGCTCCCTTTGTCATCGACCAGGGCGAGGGCCAAGGCAAGTGGAAACCGGCCAACTACACGCGCAAATTTTACGGGCCGACGCCGATGCGGGTGGGTATCGAAAAGTCCCGTAATCTCATGACAGTACGGCTCGCCCAGGCCGTCGGTATGGACAAAATCGTCGACTATGCCCGGCGCATGGGAATTGTCGACGATATGCCCCCGGTTCTGTCCATGGCGCTGGGAGCCGGCGAAACCACGCTCATGCGCCTAACCACATTTTATGCCATGTTGGTCAACGGTGGAAAACGGATCAATCCAACGCTGATCGACCGAATTCAAGACCGCAACGGCAAGACCATTTTCAAGCACGACAACCGTCCTTGCAACGCTTGCAGGGCGCTCTTCTGGGAGGACCAGGCCGTGCCGGCGGTTCCAGATCAGCGCGAACAGGTGGCCGACCCTGGTAGCGCCTATCAAGTGGTGGCAATGTTGAAGGGCGTGGTTGACCGAGGCACCGGTCGGCGCATCAGCAGTGTTGGCAAACCACTGGCAGGAAAGACTGGCACCACCAACGATAGCCTTGACACCTGGTTTGTCGGATTTTCGCCTGATCTTGCCGTCGGCGTGTTTGTCGGCTTCGATCAACCCAAACCGCTTGGCCGTCGCGAAACCGGTTCGAGTGTTGCAGCGCCGGTGTTCCGCGATTTTATGGCCGGCGCACTCGAAGACCGGCCCGCCCTCCCCTTTCGCATTCCAGAGGGTATTCAATTGGTCCGAGTAGACGGCCAAACCGGACGCCGGGCAAGAGCCGGCGATCGGGGCGCCCTACTCGAAGCCTTCAAAGTCGGCACCGGTCCCGAAACGCAACAATCCCTGATTGAAAGCGATGATAACCCGGTCGCCAGCAAGGGTAATGCCTCGACAGGCGGCCTTTACTAGCGAGCAGGCGCCCCTGTCAGGCGGACAAGGATTGGTTGGCCAGCGATCACTCTCGATCCTGCACCAAGTGTCATTATGCTTTCCCTTTATTCTCAATAGGATTCTATTGACCAGGCCGTCACTCCAAGGCACAAGGGGCCAAGACTTGACTAACAAGTGATCGAGGAGACCAGCGCGGATGCGTGCCGAATTCGAAGCCCTCGCAGCCAACATTCGCCAATCGCTTGAGCTCTTGCGGAGGCATCTTTGACTTAGAGGCTGCCCAGCGCCGCCTCGATGAACTGAACAGCCTGGCCGGTGACCCGGATCTTTGGGAAGATCCGACCGCGGCCGAAAAACTGATGCGTGAACGTACACGGCTGGATCAGGCAATCGCCGAGTTTCAAGAGCTTCAGTCGGGCCTTGACGATGCCCTGGTCCTCATGGAACTCGGCGAAGCGGAGGAAGATGCCAAATCCATTGAGGAGGCCCATGCACAGCTAGTCGCCCTCGATCGGCGGGGCACGCAGCTGCAACTGGATAGTCTTCTTTCTGGTGAGGCGGACGAAAACGACTGCTATCTGGAAATACACGCAGGTGCCGGCGGCACCGAGGCCCAGGACTGGGCGGAAATGCTCGCGCGCATGTACACCCGTTGGGCCGAACGGCGTAGTTTCAAGGTCGATTGGTTAGAAGAAAGCCCCGGCGAGGAGGCCGGTCTGAAGTCCGCGACCATGAAGGTAGAGGGCCACAACGCTTATGGCTGGCTGAAGACCGAGTCCGGCGTACATCGCCTGGTGCGCATCTCGCCCTTCGACTCACAGTCGCGACGCCACACCAGCTTTGCTAGTGTATGGGTCTATCCCGTGATCGATGAAGAAATCACCGTAGAGGTGCAAGACAAGGATCTAAGGGTCGACACCTACCGCGCCTCCGGAGCCGGCGGACAGCATGTCAACAAAACCGATAGCGCCATACGCATCACCCACCTTCCCACGGGAATAGTCGTTCAATGCCAAAATGACCGCTCGCAGCACCGAAACCGCGCCCAGGCCATGGACATGTTGCGCGCCCGCCTCTACGAGACAGAGTTGCAAAAACGGGAAGCGGAGGCCCAGGCCGAGGCGGATGCCAAGACCGATATCGGCTGGGGCCATCAAATCCGTTCCTATGTCCTGCAGCCCTATCAGATGGTGAAGGATTTGCGCACCGGTGTGGAAAAGGGCAACGCCCAAGCCGTCCTGGACGGCAACATCGACGATTACCTAGAGGCCGCCCTGGCGCAGCGCATTGACGGTGGCAATGCAGCCGGTCAGCGTTCAGATTCCGAAAGTCCCATCGACTAGAGCGTCGGGCGGCAATTTGGGATCAATTCTGCTTGGCCTCTGGCGTGGCGATCCGCTGTCGGGACGGGCGGTTTGGTTCCAAATTGCCGCCCGATGCTCTAGGCACTCTCCCGCAGGCTTTCCGCCGCCTCGAGATCGACAGAAACCAATTGGCTTACCCCACGCTCCGCCATGGTCACACCGAAGAGGCGATCCACTCGCGCCATGGTCATCCGATGGTGGGTGATGATGATAAAGCGGGTGTCCATGCGCTCGGCCATTTCCTCGACCAGGGTGCAGAAGCGATCGACGTTGGCATCGTCAAGCGGCGCATCGACCTCGTCCAGCACACAGACCGGCGAGGGATTGGTCAGGAAGACGGCAAACAACAGGGCAAGAGCCGTCAAAGCCTGCTCGCCACCAGACAGCAGTGAGAGTACCTGCAGGCGTTTGCCCGGTGGGCTGGCGAGGATCTCCAGGCCGGCATCCAAAGGATCCTCCGATTCGGTCATGCGCAGGTGCGCGCGACCACCGCCGAAGAGACGGACAAAGAGCTTCGAGAAATGCTCGTTCACCACCTCGAAGGCGGCCAGAAGCCGTTCCCTACCCTCGCGGTTCAGGCTGGCGATCCCCTGCCTTAGGCGCGCGATGGCCGACAGCAGGTCGGCGCGCTCCCGCTCCAACTCGGCGATCTTTTCTTCCAGCTCACGGGCTTCCTGCTCGGCGCGCAGGTTGACTGGGCCGATGGCATCACGCTCGCGGGTCAGGCGCGCCACTTTGGCTTCGACCTGATCGCGTTCGGGCAAGACCTGGTCCGGGTCAATCTCCGCCACCTCTGCCACCCGCGCCATGTCACAATCCAAATGCTCGCGTACCCGTTGGGACAGGTTATCCAGATTGTGCTGACATTGCGAAACCGACGCCTCGGATCGCACCCGCTCCTCGCGGGCTGACGCCAGGGCAGCCTCCGCGGCCTTGGCCGCGCGGTCCGCTTCACCGAGTTGACGCTCTGAAATCGCCAGGCGGTCGCTTGCTTGCCGCCGCGCCAGTTCCGCTGCCTCGATCTGCACCGCTAGTTCTTCGCCATGGCGATGGAGCTCCGCCGGGCGCGAGGCCAAGGCTTGCAGCTCTCCGGCCACCGACTCTAGGCGCCCGTCGAGATCGGCGATGTGGCTCTTACTTTGCTCCGACCGGCGGGTCCAGGAGGCGATTTCCTCGGCGATTGCACGCAAGCGCTCCGCTCGCGCCGCCGCCTTTCGTTGAAGATCGTCAACTGCAAGACGGCAGGCAGCCTGCTGGTCTCGCTGCGATGTCACTTCCTTCCACAGCTGTTCCTTGCGGGCCCGAGACTCGGAAGAATCAGACAGGCTATCGCTATCCGTTCGCGCTTCGGCCAAGGCCGAGCGAGCCTCCATCAAATCGACCTCCAGGCGCGCTAACGCCTCATCGGAGGCGGCCAGGCGGGATTCCTGCGCGGCTTGCTGTTGCTTGAGGGCGGACAAACGGGCAGCCGCGTCGTTTACGGCTTGTCCAGACCGCTGCAGGCCCTGGCGAGTCTGCGCTTCCTGCTCACCGGCATCCTCGGCCCTGGCCTGAGCATGGGTACAACATTCACGGGCTTCAGAGAGGGCCACCGCCGCGGCTTGCACCTCTCGCCTTAGTTTTCGTAGCCGGTTGCGCTGTTGCAGCCGCTGGGCTGCCGGCATCGGCGCATCCGGGGTCACGGTCAGCCCGTCCCACCGCCAAAGTCCGCCGTTGCGTGTCACCAGCCGATGCCCCGGACCCAAATCAGGCTGCAGCCGCCGTGCGGTTTCCGCGTCCGGAACCACGCCAATGAACGCCAAGCGCCGCGCCAGACTCGCTGGGGCCTGGACAAATGCCGCCAGGGCCTCGCTGCCGTTCGGCAAGTTCGGCTCATCTGGGTAAGCGGTCAGCGATCGCCAGTGCAGGGGAGCAGTTTCATCCTCGGGCAGTATCAAGTCGTCGCCCAAGGCCGCCCCGAGCGCTGCTTCATATCCAGGATCGACGCTGACGCTATCGACCACCGGACTGCAATCCGGCGAAACGCCCTTATCAAGAAGCGACGACAAAGCGTCTGCTTCTGCCTGCAGCTTGGTATGAGCCTCCTCGGCCGAATTGAGCGTCTTGCGCGCTTCGGCTTCCTGGCGGCGGGCTTCGGTCAAGTTTTCAGCCGCCTGCTCGCCAGCCTTTTGCAAGGCCTCGAAGGTCGCTTGCGCTTCCTCGGCCGCTTGCGCCGCCGCCGCTAGATCATCACCGGCAATCGATTTTTGCCGGATCTTGGCGCGTTGGTCATCCAACTCGGTCTTTCGCTTTGCCAGTGTTGCATTGCGCGATTCCCAGTCGGAGATCCGCCGTTCAAGGGAGGAAGCCGCTGCTTCCGTGCGCGCGAGCTCTTCACTAAGGTCGGCAAAACGCTGCTCGACATTGGAAAGCGACTTGTTGACAGCGGCAAGACGGGCTTCGGATTCCTGACGTTCGGCCTCCTGGCCGGCGGTAGCCTCCTGCAAGGAGCGACGCTCTTCTGCCAATGCCTCACCGGCTTTGGCTGCGTCCTCCGCCAGGGCGCGGGCGCGGGCCAGATCCATCTCGATCTGCCCGATGCGGCGGCGGGATTCCGCTTCGGCTTCCTCGATCCTCTTGGCTTCGCGGGTCAGATTGTCACGCTCAACCAAGAGGCGCTGCAAAGAAGCCGCCTTTTCCGCCTCGGCCTGACGCTCGCCGGGTAGGCGCGCCGCCAGCTGGGCTTGTTCCTTTGCCCGGGTCGCCGCCTCTCGGCTGCGCTCGGTCACTTCCCCTTCCGACCGCACCAGCGCCTGTCGGGCCGCCTCCAAGCCCCCTTTGGCCGCTTCCGCCTCGATATGCAGCAAGAGCGCATCCTTGCGCCGCAGTTCTTCGGCAATTTTGCGGTAACGCTTGGCCTGGCGAGCCTGCTTCTTGAGGCTCTGCAGTTGCGCCTCCAAGGTGACGACCACGTCGTCCAGGCGCTCCAGGTTGGTTTCGGCCGCCCGCAGGCGAAGTTCGGCTTCATGCCGACGGGTGTTCAGGCCGGCAATGCCTGCGGCCTCTTCCAGCAGTGCTCGCCGTTCGGTTGGCTTGGCATTGATTAAGGCGCCCACGCGCCCTTGCCCCACCATTGCCGGCGAATGGGCTCCGGTTGCCGCATCGGCAAAAAGCATCTGAACGTCCCGAGCCCGTACCTCCCGACCGTTGACCCGGTAAGCCGATCCGCTGCCGCGGTGGATGCGGCGCGTCACCTCAAGCTCATCGTGCTCGTTGAATTGAGCGGGGGCAATGCGCCGCCGATTATCCAAGGAAATGGCAACCTCGGCAATGTCACGCGATGGTCGCTTGGCCGACCCGGCGAATATGACGTCATCCATTTCACCGCCGCGCATGGATTTGGGAGAGGTTTCTCCCATCACCCAGCGAAGGGCCTCAACCAGATTGGATTTCCCGCAGCCATTCGGCCCGACAACGCCGGTCAGGCCCGGTTCGAACAGAAGATCTGTGGGATCGACGAAGGACTTAAAGCCGCTTATGCGGAGCTTGGTGAATTGGACCAACTGCGTTTCGACCCTTTTTATCCGATCCTGACCCGCCTCACCGGCTATGACCACCCCGACGTTTCATCACATCCAAGGGCCGCCAGAAATCTCCGCGGCTAGGAGGTCAGCTCCTTCAAGACTTCTTCGAACTTCTCAACGTTAATAGCGCCCTCGACCTTGCGGCCATTGATCACAAAGGTAGGTGTGGAGCGAATGCTGAAATCGGCCTCGCCCGCCTTGGCTCGCGCGATGATGCGATCCATTTCCTGACGATCGCTGACGCATTTGTCGAAGCTCTCTTGGCTGAGGCCGGCAAGCTTACTCAGCCGGGCCAGTTCCGCCAGCGGATGCTCGGCCCGGGCCCAGCGTTGCTGGTTGGCGTAAAGGACGTCGACAAAGCTAAAATGCCGATCCCCTTCAAGGCAATTTGCTACCAAGGCGGCCCGCAAGGCCAAACCGTCAAGAGGAAAATGTCGCAAAATCAAACGGACCTTACCTTCATCAATCCAGTCGCGTTTCAGCATCGGCAAGGTGGATTTGTGAAATTCAGCGCAATGTGGACAGGTCAGGGACGAATACTCAATGATGGTTATCGGCGCGTCCTTCGAGCCCAAGATTCGATCATCTGAGAAGATCTCTGCGTCTTCAGCATGGGCCGGAGCCAGCCATTGCGGCGCCAAGAACGGCAAGGCCGCTGCCGTCGCCGCGGAAAGGCCTACTCCCAGGATCTGTCGTCGATTCATGTTTCACCTACCAAATCTAGTATATGCTAGTGATGGCCGCGCGATTGCACAAGCTTTCTGCACAGTTCTACGAGACCAGAAGCACATTTGGGTAACCGGTGGGCTAGCTTACAAGCCCGGATCGCCGATCTTTGGATCACTATTTGTTGCGCTGGCCGAGCGACTGTCCCAGGCCCAAAAGGGCAGACCGCAGGGCCGAATCCTCGACATCGGCCAGTTTTTCCACAAGCACGGCCTCGGATTCCGGATCCAAAGATGGCTTTTGCACCTCGGGCAAGGGGCGATTGACCGGCAAGGGTCCTTGTTGAAATTTTAGGCGAATGATTCCTTGATAGCCGAGAAATCCGTTAATTCGCTCGATGATTTGCGGCTCGAGGTGCTGCAGCTCGGTCGCGAATCCTGACGCCACCCGCAACAGCAATGTGCCATCGCGCCGCTGGCGGCGATTCGCGTAGCTAACACCCCGCGGCCGACAGCGCTGCGCCAAGCGTTCCCCAACGATCTCGGTCCACCGGGTAATCAAGGCCCCTTCCGAGAAGCCGCGCTTGCCTAGAGCCCGGTTCGTCACCTTCGGCAGCATGGCAGCCAGGCTTCGGCAACCGCCCCCCTTGTCCTTACGGGACCTTGCCTCCTCCGGCGCCAATCTGGTCGTTTCCCGGCTCATGTCGCAGCAGGCTTTCCCGTCGATTTGCCTTGCTCTATATGAACGCCATGCGGCCTCCATCTGCAAGCCATTCCGCCGAGAAAAGTGCCGAGCCATTGCTCGCTTGGTATGACGCCCACGGGCGAGAGCTGCCCTGGCGAATCCGAGGCGCCGGCCGTCCCGATCCTTATCGGGTCTGGCTCAGCGAGATCATGTTGCAGCAGACCACGGTGGCGACGGTAAAGCCCTATTTCGAACGCTTTCTCCAAAAGTGGCCGACAGTCAATGATCTGGCGGCAGCGCCGCTCGATCAAGTTATGGCTGCCTGGGCCGGGCTCGGGTACTACGCCCGCGCCCGCAACTTGCACCGCTGCGCCCAGATCGTCAGTACTGACTACGGCGGCAGGTTTCCTGAAGACGAAACCGGCCTAAAGGCACTGCCGGGCGTCGGCAACTATACTGCCGCCGCCATCGCCGCCATCGCCTTCGACCAGGTCGCCACCGTGGTTGACGGCAATGTGGAGCGGGTGGTCGCCCGCCTCTTCGCCGTCGAGACACCCCTGCCGAAGGCCAAGCCGGAGATCAGTCGGCTCGCCGCCACGCTGACACCGCAAGAACGCGCCGGCGACTATGCGCAAGCGATGATGGACCTGGGAGCAACGATCTGCACGGCCGCTCGGCCCAAGTGCCTCCTCTGCCCACTCAAGGAGGGATGCCTGGCTCACGCGCGCGGCTTGGCGGCGGAACTACCGCGCCGCACGCCCAAAGCGGCCAGGCCGATCCGCCGTGCGGTCGCCTTTTGGCTGGAAGGCCGCAACAAGGAGGTATTGCTGCGCCGGCGTCCGCCCAAAGGCCTCCTGGGCGGCATGATGGAGGTACCATCGACTACGTGGCGCGAAGCACCCTGGAGTCCCGAGGAGGCTGTTGAATTTGCACCCGTTGAAATCGACTGGCAGCCACTACCCGGTGTCGTGCGGCATACCTTCACCCATTTTCACTTCGAGATTGCGGTTTGGACCGGTAGATCGTCGGACGCCGTTCCTGCCCGCGACGCAGAGATGTGGTGTCCAATCGATCGGCTAGCCGAACAGGCCCTACCGACTGTCATGCGCAAGATCGCCCGCCACGCGATGAGTGCGGATGAAATCTGAAGCCAACGCGTGGGTTACCGCCCTGACCGGCGCTGCGGCTGCGCGCTACTTTGCGTATTGAAATAGGAACAGCGGCCTAGGCCGCCGACTTTTCCATGGTCGCCCGCACTCGCTGGCGCAGCACATCGATGGGCTGGAGGTTCCCATCGGCCATAAAGTACCAAAACAACCAGCCATTGCAGGCCGGTGCGCCTTGAACATGGGCGCCCGCCTGATGGATCGAACCCTTGAAATCGGCGGTGATCACCATGCCGTCGGCCCGCACCTTGGCGGTCCAACGGCGATTCGGGCTATAGAGCACGGTGCCTGGTGGTAGCAGGCCCTGCTCGATCAGCGAACCGAAGGGGATACGCGTCTGCTCGCGCTTTTCAGCTTGAGCGACGACCTCTACGGGGGCTTCCTGCACCGCGGCGATCCGATCCCGCGCCAACGCCACGTAGCCGGGATCACGCTCAAAGCCGATGAAACGGCGCCCCAGGCGTTTGGCCACCGCCCCTGTGGTGCCACTGCCGCTGAAGGGATCCAGCACTAGATCGCCGGGCCGGCTGGTGGCAAGCAGCACGCGGTGCAAAAGCGCCTCGGGCTTTTGGGTGGAATGGGCTTTGCGGCCCTCGGCATCCTTCAATCGCTCCGATCCGCTGCAGATCGGAATGAGCCAGTCGCTGCGCATTTGCAGGTCGTCGTTCAGGGCCTTCATGGCGCTGTAATTGAAGGTGTATCGTGCTTTTTGCTGCTTGGCGACCCAGAGCAGGGTCTCGTGCGCATTGGTAAAGCGGCGGCCGCGAAAGTTCGGCATGGGATTGGTCTTGCGCCAAATGATGTCGTTGAGCGTCCAAAAACCCAAATCCTGGAGGACCGCACCTACTCGGTAGATATTATGGTAACTGCCAATGACCCAGAGCGAGCCGTCGTCCTTGAGCACCCGCCGCGCCGCCGATAGCCAATCGCGGGTAAAGCGGTCGTAAGCCTGGTGACCATCGAACTTGTCCCAATCATCGTCAACCGCGTCCACCCGGGTGTTGTTGGGCCGCAGCAACTCCCCTTCGAGCTGGAGATTGTAGGGCGGGTCGGCAAAGATGAGATCAACCGACTTGGCTGGAAGCTGCTGCATCAGGTCGATGCAGTCCCCCTGCCGCAGCATATGGCCGTCGAAGCTCAAGGCGCTGGTCATGGCCGGGCATCCTGAGTCAAGCCGGACTCGCCGTCAAGTCTCTTTTGGACTCAAAGGTTTATTCAGTTATCCTCAAGACGCTGGCGGACCGGCGCAAAGGACCGCCGGTGGTGTGGGCTGACGCCCAGGCGGGCGAGACCCTCACGATGTTCGCGCGTCCCATAGCCACGGTTTCGTTCCCAGCCATAGCCTGGGTTTTCTTCGGCTAGGGTTGTCATTCTTCGGTCGCGGCTCTCCTTGGCGATGATCGAGGCGGCCGCAATGGAAAGCGAAAGACCATCCCCCTTGATAATCGGTACGGCAAGGCAATCGAGCGACGGCGCCCGGTTGCCGTCGACCAACGCGACATCTGGGCGAATCGGCAAAGCCTCGATGGCCCGGCGCATGGCCAGCAGGCTCGCCTGCAAGATGTTCAACTCGTCGATCTCGGTGACACTGGCCTCGCCCAACCCGACCTCGGCCCTAGCCCATATGACCGCCGCCAACTGCTCCCGGCTGCGCGCCGTCAGCCGCTTTGAGTCATCTAGTCTATGGAGAATCTCCGCCGGCAGGAGGGCCGGGGTCAAGTGGACGGCGGCGGCAACAACGGGGCCGGCCCAAGGTCCCCTCCCGGCCTCGTCAACGCCCACAACCCTTCGCCCACCGGCAGCGCCATGGGCATCTTCGTAGGAAAAATTTGGCACGCGCTTCAGCAAGCAACTCGGTTAGTGTCGCTTGGGTCTATCGCTTCCCGGGTAGCGGCGCAAGCGGTTCGCGCCGCCGAGATGATCCCCCGGTTGGGTAAAGTTTCCGGGCGGCCCGCCACGCTGGCGAGGGATGATGTCCCCCATCCAGCGGGTGGCATTGTTGGCCATGGAGATCATCGCGCTTTCCGCCTTCATCGTTGATCGGAAAAGAGCCGATGCCTCTGGTCCGATGGTCAGGCGTATGGTCTCGCTGCCGGAGGTGACCCCCAAGAGATCGACCCGGTGGAGACGGCGCGCCGCCTCCATCCAGAAGGGGCTGCCAACAAGCGACAGCACAGTGATGGCGACGATGAGGCGGTGCCCTTCATCGGTCAGGACACCGGAGGCGAGACCGAGGGCTGCCAGAATGAAGGAAAATTCGCCCAATTGCGCCAACATGACGCCGGATTGAAAGGCGCGCGGCCAGGTTTCACCGAGAATTCGGATCAAACCCACATTCAGTGCCGTCTTGAAGAAGGCGACGAAGGTCACGATCGCCATTACGGTCCAAAAATTACTTATTATGTACTTGAAGTCGATCAACAAGCCGATGGAAAGGAAAAACACCATCAAGAGGATAGACTGGATGGGGCCGGTGTGTTGGATCATGGTCTGCCGGCTGGTTGAGTTACCGATCACCAAGCCGGCCAAAAAGGCCCCGTAAGCCGCTGACAGACCAAGCAAGCCAGAAACCGCTGCGGCGCCAAAGCAGAAGACCAGACCAGCAAGGGGCGTCAGGTCATGGTTCTTGCCGACGATGGTCGCAAACGGCAACTTTAGGCGTTTGCGCCGACTGAGGTAAATGATCAGCAAGCCGAGGAAAAGCACCGACAGGCCGGCCTTGATGATGGCGTCAAGGCCGAGGCCGCCTTCGCCCCCAAGGGAGCCCACAATCAGCATCATTGGTACGACGGCCAGGTCCTGCGCGATCAGCACGCCGATGGTGATCTGGCCCACTCTCGTCCTGAGTTCGCCCACCTCTTCCAGCATCTTGACCGCAACCGCCGTACTGGAAAGCGCCACCACGAACCCGACGAGGACGATTAACGCCAATGGCCAGTCAAGGTAGTAGCCAAGCGCGCCCATGGCACCCAAACCGACGAGGATTTGCAATGCCGTGGTGATGAGGGCTATTCGCCAGACCTCCTTGATGCCGCGCAGCGACAGCTCCATGCCGATGAGGAACAGCAGCATCAGAACGCCGAGCTCGGCCAAGGTTTGCACCATGGCGCGGTTTTCCACCATGCCGAGCCCGGTCGGCCCCAGTAAGGCACCAGCAAGGATGTAGCCGAGGACCACGGGTTGGCGCAAACGCGCCATGATGACGCCGCAACCCAAGGCGGCCAGCGCCACGATCGCAAGTCCGGTTAAATCACCGCCGTGTTCATGCATTGCCGATGCCCACAATATTCCCGTCTATGGATGCCACGCGGCCCTTCATATTCCGCTAAGATCACCGAAGGAGGGTGCATTTTCCCATGTGGATTGTTCCGCCCGATGACGGCGAAGGAATCCCACATGTCTTATTCCAGCCTGCAAATAGACCAGCAATAGGATGACGAAATCACATTATAGCTAAACTGTGGTCTTCCGTGGGCATTACAAGGCGAACTTCGCCCTCACAACAACTGCAGCTGCTGTGGCTGTCCGGCGGGTGGCCGAAAGGCATCTGTATCAAGTTTCTCGCGATCCTTGTTCAGTCCCAACCGACGGCAAGCCAACTCAAAGCGACGGGCGAGCGCCTCAGCATAAATGCCCTGGCCTCTCTGCCGGCGGCCAAAGGTCGGGTCGTAAAGCGCCCCGCCGCGCATCTGGCGCATCAGACTGAGGACATGTTGAGCCTTGCCCGGATAGTGGGATTTCAGCCATTCGGTGAAGAGCTGCTTTATCTCCAGTGGCAGCCGCAGCACAACATAGCCGGCAGTGACTGCCCCGGCCTTCGCCGCCTCGTGTAGTATAGTCTCCAGCTCGCAGTCATTTAGAGCCGGGATCATCGGCGCGGCCAAGACCCCCACCGGCACGCCGGCGGCAGCAAGCCCCCTCACCGTCTCCAGCCGCAGGCCAGGAGCGCTGGCCCTCGGTTCCATGCTTCGCGCCAACTCTTTGTCGAAGGTAGTGATGGAGACCATGACCTGCGCCAGCCCCTCCCTTCCCATGGGCGCAAGGATATCGAGATCACGCAGCACCAATTTGGACTTGGTCACGATACACACGGGATGGCGGCATTCATGCAGAACCTCCAAAATCGATCGGGTGATGGCAAGCCGGCGCTCGATTGGCTGATAGGGATCGGTGTTCGCCCCGAGCGCCAGCAAATCGGCGCGGTATCCTGGCTTTGCCAGCTCCTTCCTTAGAAGCCGCGCCGCATCCGGCTTGGCAAATAGCTTGGTCTCGAAATCCAATCCCGGAGACAACCCAAGCCAGGCGTGCGTGGGCCGGGCAAAACAATAAATGCAGCCATGCTCGCAGCCGCGATAGGGATTGATGGAGCGATCGAAGGGTACATCGGGCGAGGTGTTACGGGCGATAATGCTGCGGCTATGATCGATCGCGATCGTGGTCTTTTCGCCCGTTTCGTCGTCTTGCAACCACCAGCCGTCGTCAAAGCTTTCACGCTTTTCCGCCTCGTAGCGGCCGGTCGGATTGATCGTTGCCCCGCGACCTTTGACTCTTGATCTTTCCCCGGCCTGGTCCATGAACCAAGTCTAGGGCAATCAATCGGAACAAATCAAGAACAAAAAGTGAGGTCAAAGCCGATCAAAACAGGTCATAGAGGGATGGAGAATCCAGCCATTCGCCGCGCATGCGCCTTAGGCTCGCATGACTGAGATAGTCGTCGACCCTACCGGCGACGTGATTGATCACCGCGGCATCGCTGTTCTCGGCCGACCAATCCTCAGTGCTTTGCCTCTCGTGCTTGTTTTCGAGACTGGATTGCCGGTGCAGCACCTGCCACTTGGCGCACCAGGTAATCGCCCTCAAGAACAGGAGCCGCCGCATCGGCACCAGCCATGGCCGCAGCTGCTCCGCCCGGGCCTTTGGTAGGGAACGCAGATAATGCCGATAAAATGAAGCAACCTCTGCCAACGACAACTCGGCATAGCTATCCGGATCCCAGGTCGTGGAGGAGTAGACGCTGCTGTGCGCTAGGTCTATGCCGGCGGAACCGTATAGCGCCTTCTCTAGGTCGACAATGAACGCCCGGCCGCTCTGGTCGATGACGAAGTTGGCCGGATGCGTGTCGGTTAGCACCAGGCAAATCGGCTGATCACTATTACAGTTATCTGACAAGAACTCTCGGGCCCACGTCAGTTCGGTGTCGATTTCCCCCCGTGCAGCGGTGCTAAGATTCGCGGCATCGAGAAAGGCAGCCTGCTGTGCGATCTCCTCCATGATGCCGGCAACCGGATCGCGGTGATCGGCGAGCGGTGCTCGGGCCTCTGGCTCCGGCACCGCCATGCCATGCACCGCCGCCATACATTCGGCCAAGGCCGGCAGATCGCCCGGAAGTTCGGGCGCACGACCGCGAACGTGGTCGACCACCAGGGCCCCCATGGGAACCGACGGCCCCGGTCGAATGACACCATGAAGGCGCGGCGCAAAACCGCTGTCGCTCACCCGGCGAAAACAGGATTCTTGATAGATGAGATTGTCGCGTGCCGACAGCGCGAACTGACTCTGCTTAGGAACCCGCAGCAATTGGTCCGTGCCGAGGATGGCAACATGGTCATGAGCAAGGCCGCGGAATGGCAAGGGCTGCAGGTCTTCCGGCCCCACTCCGGAGTAGGCTGGGATCTGAGTCAGTTCTTTGTGCAGGGCTTCGAGCAATTCTTGATGCATGGCAGGTGACGCCTAGCACAAATGCCGGCCCACTTCCTAGCTCGCGGTAAACCGCGGTCCTGTGATATCACCGCGCCATGGAAGGCCCCGACCTCAGCATCGTGATTCCGGCACTCAACGCGGCCGAAACTCTGCCGACAACGTTGGCAGCCCTGGCTAGCCCTGGTGGTGAAAATTTCACTACCGAAATCATCCTCGTCGACGGTAGCTCCACAGACGCTACCGTGGCGTTGGCCGCAAGCCGGGGAGTCACGGTAATCCCCAGCTTAGCGGGACGGGGTCTGCAGCTCCAGGCAGGCGCAAAGGCCGCGAAGGCTCCTTGGTTGCTGTTCCTGCACGCCGATACACGGCTTGCCGATGGCTGGGTCGATGCGGCACGCGATTTTCAAGGTGTCGACAAAGCCGAAGATAAGGCCGCGGTCTTCACCCTCCAACTGGACGACGGGGACCCACGCGCCCGCCGGATCGAGCGTTTGGCCGCCTGGCGGGCTCGTCGCCTCGGGCTGCCCTATGGCGACCAAGGACTTCTTATCTCGCGAGGTTTTTACGACCGCGTGGGCGGCTATCGGTCATTGCCCTTAATGGAGGATGTAGATCTGGTTCGGCGGATCGGCAGCGAGCGCATAGTCACGCTACCCGTCGCGGCCATTACTTCTGCAAAACGCTATCGCCGAGATGGTTGGTGGCTGCGACCAATGCGCAACCTCTGCGTCCTCGTCCTCTACTTCCTGGGCGTTCCCAGCACATTGCTGCAGCGGCTCTACGGGTGAGGCAGCGTCGAAACCTGGTCATCTTCCTGCGTCAGCCGCTCCTTGGCACGGTGAAGCGCCGCCTCAGCCGCGACCTCGGCACGACCGAGGCACTACGTCTTTACCGGCAAATGACCACAATCTTGATTGGCCGTTTGGGGCGAGATCGGCGCTGGCAGACTTGGCTCGCGGTGACACCGGGGCCGGCAGCCCGACAAGCACAGCGTATTTGGCGCACCAGCCTTCCTAGCCTACCGCAGCCGCGGGGCGACCTGGGCACCCGCATGCTACTGTGCCTGCGCCGATTCCCAAGGGAGCGGACCATCATTGTCGGCTCGGACATTCCCGGTATCACTGCCGGCCACGTCATGGCAGCCTTCCATGCCCTTGACGCTGCCGACTGGGTCCTGGGGCCAGCCGAGGACGGTGGCTACTGGCTGATCGGCACGCGCCAACAACCCGTCGGCTTCGACCCTTTTCTGGATGTGCGGTGGTCCAGCTCGGCCTCCCTTAGCGATACCCTCGCTAACCTCGGCGGCCGTCGCGTCGCCCTAGTCGATAAATTACGGGATTTGGATACGCTGGCCGATCTGAAACATCTGACCACAAGTTTGGAGAGGCACTAGCCCGAAGTGGCCAAGTGCTCCTTCAAGCGCGGCATCAGCTCCACCAAATTGCAGGGGCGATGGCGATAGTCCAACTGGTATCGCAAGATCTCCTGCCAACCGTCCTTGCAGGCGCCGGGAGAGCCTGGCAGGGCGAAGAGATAGGTACCATCGGCAACACCGCCCAGCGCCCGGCTCTGGATCGTCGACGTGCCGACCTTCTGGTAGCTGATCCAGCGGAACAACTCGCCAAAACCTTCGATTTCCTTTTCAAGCACCCGGGCAAAGGCCTCCGGCGTGACATCCCTGCCGGTTACCCCTGTGCCGCCGGTGGTGATCACCACATCGACAGAAGGATCGGCAACCAGTGCCTGCAGCGCCGTCTCGATCGCATCCGCATCGTCGCGAATGATGTCACGCTTGACCACCTGGTGGCCGTCGCCGGTGATCATCTCCTGCAGGCGGTCACCGGACCTGTCCTCGGCCAGACTGCGAGTGTCCGAAATCGTCAAGACGGCGATGTTAACAGGGAGAAATGATCGAGATTCGTCAATTCCGGGCATTCTGCACCACCTCGCTCGGCCCAAAATCCAGCCGCTCGTAGCTCGGCCACTCCCCGGAGGCCAGAGCAACAAGAGAAGCAGGGGGCTGACCGAGGCGATGGCGATATACCCATAGATTGGTCAGGACGCGCTCGATGAAAAGGCGTGTTTCGCGTGACGGCAAACTTTCTATGAAAAGCAGCGGGTCATTGTCATAGCTCGTCTTGCGATCCCATTTGCCGAGATTACCGGGCCCGCCGTTGTAGGCGGCTGCCAGGCGAAAGAGATCGCCTTGCACGGCTTCATGCTGCAGAAGATAGCTGACATAGCGTTGGCCGAGATCAATATTCAATTGTGGATCGAAGAGCCGGCGCCGTTCGTTGCCGCGAAAGCGCTCGCCGGCAACATAACTGGCTGTCCTCGGCATCAACTGCATCAGCCCTCTTGCACCGTCCTTGCTCTTGGCTCGCGGATTGAAGCCGGATTCCTGCCGCATGAGAGCATAGACAAGGGCCCGGTCCACGAGAAAACCTTCCTCCGGCTGCCAAGGCGGGATCGGATATAGGCCCGCGATCAACGAATCAGGACTACCGAGTTCTCTGTCCGAGTCCTTTAGGTAGCGGGCGAATTTGAAGGCGAGCTGGGGCATCTGCGCACCATCAGCGACTGCCAGGAGGCCTTCGACGATCGTCTGGTCATGCCAGGGACCAAGGCGCAACAATTCCTCCTCCGCGCGCTGACGTTGGTCGGCTTGCAGAAGGGCCAGCGCCCGCGATCCGCCGGACTGCTGCAGCACAGCAGCAATGGCGCCGTCGTTCACGGGCCGGTCGGCAAACACAAAGTCGGTCACTTGACCCAGCGCTTCGCGCGCCAGAAGGCCGTAGAACGTCAAAGGATAGTCCGCGGCAATGCGAAGCCAACGGCTCATTTCCGTCGGACGTTTGAGTTTGAGGTTGGCACGGGCAGCCCAATAGGCACCGGCTGCTAGGTTCCAATCCGAAACTTTGGCCGACGAGGCTAAGGCTTGAAAATGCTCGGCCGCTTGCTCCGTTTCGCCCATGCGCCAAGCCGCCAGACCCGCCGTCCAATGGGCAATGGGCACATGCTCCCCAGAGCGCGAAGCGGCTCTGCTTGCAAGATCATAAGCTTTCTCGTCGTTGCCATAGTGATACCAGCCAGCGGCAACGCTGGCTGTTGCCTGGTCGCGCTCCACCTGGTCGAGCAGGCGCTTAGCGGACTTGCCGGCAATCAACTTTTCCGCTGCACTGAGGCGCGTCCGCAAAACCTTGCGGCGAATATCCTGCTTCAGGCGAGCTGCGCTGCGACGCCCCTTCTTTCCAAGACGCTTGGTCGACTGGTAGGTCTCGCCGCCCCGATTGACGGCTTCCTGGTTCAGCAGGCCATCTGTAATTTCCGGTTCCTTTGGACCCAAATGGTTTCTCGGTCGCCGCTTAATCGCCAGTTTATGGATCCGTTTTGCCTGCGGATGATCGGCGTAATCGGCCATCCAGGCCTTAAGTTCTTTGTAAGTCGAACGGTAGGCAGTGGGGTGCAAGTAGCGCTGGGCCAAGACATGGCCCATCAGCCGTTGATCTTGCAGGCTGGCGATCAAGCGGTCGGCCGCCTTGATGTTACCTTCCTCTTGCTGGGCAAAGATATCTCGATAGAGCTGCGCGTCTTCCGGTGTCAGGATACGCGGCAAACTACCGGGTGTTTGCGCCACTCGTGGCATCAACGCGGCGGTCTCGATGCGTCGCGCCGTGTCTTCTCCTGCAGCAACGGGACCAAGCAGCACAGGCCCCAAGATAGCAACCGCAATCAGGCTACTCAGTGTTTTCACTCGCAAGATATACAAGAGGGACCCCCAAAAAATTCGGTTGATAAGGGTAGTCAACACAACTGATGATGGCCATATAGGCTTGCCGATTCCTGGTTTATTTTGCGTTAAACGTCAGCCAGTTAAGACATTGATAATGGATTTTCGCCGCGGGCGATCGCTTGTCGGAAGGCAAGGAAATCGCGCCAGGCCAGACGTTTTTGTGCCGGCTGCCGCAAAAGATACGCCGGGTGAAGCGTCGCTAGCGCCGGGATCGGCTTGGCAAGCCCGGGCTGATCATAGGCCTCCCAGCGGCCACGCAGACGCAAGATCCCCTGGGTGCGGCCCAGCAACGTCTTTGCTGAAATACCGCCGATCAACAGCAGGTAGTCGGGCTGAATGATCGCGATCTGACGCTGCATGAAGGGCAGGCAAACGGCAATTTCCTGTGCTGTCGGTGTCCGATTGCCCGGTGGCCGCCAGTAGATGACGTTGGTGATGTGGACTTGTTGCCGATCAAGGCCGATGGCCGCCAGCATGCGGTCGAGCAACTTGCCGCTACGCCCGACAAAGGGCAGGCCTTGGCGGTCCTCTTCCGGACCGGGTGCCTCGCCGATGATCATGTAGCGGGCTTCGGGATTGCCATCGGCAAAACAAAGACGGGTGGCGGTCGCCTTCAAGGGACAACCATCAAAGGCCTCTAACACCTGCTTGAGATCAGCGATGCTTTGGGCCGCCGCGGCCAGTTCACTTGCCGTAGCAGCCGCGCTCCGGGGTGATGCGAGAGTTCCGGGCTGAGGTTGCCAAAACGATGGCTGAGGCGCGACCGGCGCGACCATGGGATCAGCGACCATGGGATCAGTCGGCGGCGAATTGGGTGTTGGTGGCTGTGGCGAAGTGACCTGTTCTTCGATTCGGGGCTTGGGATCGCGCAGGCGGTTCCGCGGTTCCCCACCGATCGGCTCGTCGACGCCCGCTGCAATCTGCCATTCCAGCATTGCCAGCAACTTTCGTGCGTCATCGCATTCTTTCGCCATAGCCCGCTGTTATCGCCTGTATTATGGTGCCGGTGCAACCAGGCAATAGCGATCGCACGGAGATAGGGACGAGATGGAACGCGAATCCATGGAATACGATGTCGTCATTGTGGGTGCCGGGCCGGCCGGTCTGGCCGCGGCAATTCGATTGCGGCAACTGAGCCTGGAGGCCGGGAAAGAGGTCAGCGTCTGTGTGCTGGAGAAGGGGTCCGAGGTTGGGGCCCACATCTTTTCTGGTGCGGTCTTCGAGCCGCGCCCGCTCAATGAGCTAGTTCCGGATTGGCAGGAAAAAGGGGCGCCATTGAACACCCCGGTCAGTGCCGAGAAGTTCCTCATGCTGAGCGAAAGCAAGGCACTGTCCGTGCCTATATGGGCCCTGCCGTCGGAAATGCACAACCACGGTAACTATATCATTTCATTGGGCAATCTTTGTCGCTGGCTGGCCCAGCAAGCAGAGGAGCTCGAGGTCGAGATCTATCCCGGCTTTGCTGCTGTCGAGGTACTTTATCACGACGACGGCCGGGTCAAGGGCGTGGCCACGAGCGACATGGGCATCAACAGGCAAGGTGAACAAAAAGACACCTTCGAGCCGGGCATCGAATTGCACGCCCGCTATACTTTCTTCGCCGAGGGCTGTCGTGGCTCTCTCACCAAGTCTCTCTTCGAGCGCTTTGGCCTGCGTCAGGACTGCGACCCACAGACTTACGGCATCGGCATCAAAGAACTCTGGCAGCTTGACCCGGCCCAGCATAACCAGGGCCTGGTCATGCATACGGCCGGCTGGCCCATGGATCAGCGCACCTGGGGTGGCTCGTTTGTCTATCACCTCGAAGACAACCAGGCCTATGTCGGCTATGTGGTGGGTTTGGACTACCAAAACCCACACCTCTCCCCCTTCGAAGAAATGCAGCGCTTCAAGACCCATCCGGTCATCAGCAGTCAGCTACAGGGCGGCAAGCGCTTAGCTTACGGCGCCCGCGCCCTAAACGAAGGCGGTGTCCAATCGATCCCTAAGTTGGTTTTTCCAGGCGGCGCTCTAATTGGCTGCGCGGCGGGCTTCCTCAATGTCCCAAAGATCAAAGGCAGCCACAACGCGATGAAAACCGGCATGCTGGCCGCCGAGGCAGCTTTCCAGGCCCTGGGCCAAGAGACGAGTGCCCCGCCAGTCCTCGACAGCTATCCCGAAAAACTTCGCAGTTCCTGGGTTTATCAGGAGCTTCACAGGGCCCGAAATTTTCGGCCAGCTTTTGCCCGCTGGGGGCTTTGGGGCGGCATGGCTTACGGTGGCTTCGATCTCAAAGTCTTGGGCGGCAAATCGCCTTGGACCTTCCATCACAAGCATGAAGATCACACCTGCCTCAAGCCAAAGGACAAGATGCCGAAGATCACCTATCCTAAGCCAGACGGCACGTTGACCTTCGACCGCCTGTCATCGGTGTTTCTTTCCAACACCAACCATGAAGAAGACCAGCCTGTCCACCTTCGTTTGAAAGACGACACCATCCCCATCAACCACAACCTCGAACTCTACGATGCACCGGAACAACGGTTCTGCCCGGCCGGGGTTTACGAAATCGTGCGCGATGACGATGGAAGTAACCCAAGGCTACAGATCAACGCGCAGAACTGTGTCCATTGCAAGACCTGCGACATCAAGGACCCCTTGCAGAATATCAATTGGGTTCCACCCGAAGGAGGCGGCGGCCCCAATTACCCGAACATGTAGGCCGCGTTAATCTTGACCTTTAGACCACGAAAGCAGATCCTGGTATTTTGGTCTTTAGGCGAATATTTGTAATCTTTGGCTGGAATTCTGGTATTCATCATTAATGACTTGTGAGTATTTGAGCCGCGATATTTGAGGGATGGAAGGAGGACAGGTTTGCCGCAAGGAATGCAAAAGTCTCGGGCAGCGCGGGTTTTAGCCGCAGCTGTCGTGGCTGCGTTACTGAGTTTCTCCGCATCGCCGGCGGCTACAGCTGCCTCACCCCAGCAAGCTAGCGAAGTCGGCGACGCTTCGCACTTTGGGAATTATCTGGCTGGCCGCTTTGCCGACAGCCAGCAAGATCATTTGGCTGCCGCCAAGTTCTTAGGTCGAGCCTTAGAACACGATCCAGACAATGTGGCACTGCTCAACCGTACCTTTGTCTTGACCGCCGCGAACGGTGATCTTGCCGGCGCCACCAAGCTGGCAAAACGGCTGGTAAGTCTGGACCCAGAGCATGGCATGGCCAATCTGATACTGGCGGTGGACCAAGTCTTGGCAGGTGAACTTGGGCCGGCCCGGAATATCCTCCAATCTCTGCCCTCGCGCGGCCTAAACAGCATCATTGTGCCGATGATGCAAGCTTGGCTTTTGGTCGACAGCAATGTCGACGGGGCCATGAACGCGATCGACAACCTCAAGGATAGCAGCGGGTTTGAGACTTTTTACAATCTGCACCGCGCCTTGATGTTTGATGTCTCCGGAGCAACTGAGGAAGCACTTGCGGCCTACACCGCCGCTTTGACCGCGAACGAACAACCGTCGTTGAGGCTGGTTTGGTTGGCGGGGAACTTCTTCGAGCGAACCGGCAAGCGGGAAGAAGCGCGGCAGCTTTATGCTGATTTCCTCAGCCGCAATCCCGGCACAACCCTCCTCGATCCGGCCCTCAAACGCTTGGCAAATGACGGTGTGCCACAGCCTGAGATTTCTACCTCGCAACATGGCATCGCCGAAGTCATGTTCAACATGGCAAGCCTGCTGTCGCAGGAAAGGGTGGATGTCATAGGCTTGCTGCATGGCCACCTTGCTTTGCAGTTACGCCCGGACTTCGCTGTTGCACAGGTGCTGCTGGGGGAAACCCTCGAATCGCAGCAGCGACGTCAAGAAGCCATTGCGGTTTATAAGCAGGTCTCCGAAGCTTCTCCATTTGCTTGGTTGGTGCGCATGCGCATTGCCGATGGCCTCGACCAGCTGGACCAAACCGATGAAGCGATCACCGTACTCGACGACTTGGCCGAACGGCGGCCGGACAGGTTTGAGCCCTATTTTCGCATCGGCAACCTGTTACGTACCAAAGAGCGCTTCGCGGAAGCCGTCGGCTATTATGACAAGGCTGTCGATCGGGTCAGCACGATAGAAAAACGCCACTGGTCGCTGCTCTATTTCCGTGGCATTGCGCTCGAAAGAGCCGGTCAATGGCACCGTGCCGAATCCGATTTCCTACAGGCCTTGGAGCTGCAACCCGAACAACCTTACGTTATGAACTATCTTGCCTATTCCTGGGTGGAGCAAAAGATCCATCTGGAAAAGGCACGAAGCATGCTCATTCGTGCCGTCGAGTTGAGGCCCGATGATGGCTATATCGTCGACAGCCTGGGCTGGGTCCATTATCGCTTCGGCGAATACAGTGATGCTGTCAAGCACCTTGAAAGGGCCGTCGAGTTGCGCCCGCAGGACCCGGTAATCAACGACCACTTGGGCGATGCCTATTGGCGGGTCGGCAGGCGTGCCGAGGCCAGGTTCCAGTGGCGAAGAGCCTTGAGCCTCAAGCCTGAGGAGGACCTTGTCCCGACCATCGAGGGCAAAATTGATATCGGCCTGGATACTGAACTAAACGACACATAGGCCAGCTCAGATAAGATTGCCAAACGATGGCTGCCGTGCAGGTAACCGCTTGGGCGAAGATAAATTTGTACCTGCACGTGCTGGGCCGCAGGCCCGACGGCTATCATCTGCTCGAAAGCCTGGTGGTTTTTGCGGGCATCGGCGATCTTCTTCGTTTTGAAGCTGCCCCCGACTTTTCGCTGACCATTGATGGTCCCTTCGCCGACGCACTCGACGGTGACAAGGATAATCTCGTCGCACAGGCGGCCCACGATCTAGCAGGGCACTTCGGCAAGAGACCCGGCGCGCGCATCACATTGGAAAAGCAATTGCCTGTTGCGGCCGGCCTTGGGGGCGGATCGGCTGATGCGGCAGCTAGCCTGCTCGGCCTTGCCAGGCTCTGGCAACTGCCGACCGAGCTAAGTCAATTGGAAGGTTTGGCTGCATCTTTGGGTGCCGACGTCCCAGTTTGCCTAAGCTCCCAGCCCTCTATCATGAGCGGCATCGGCGAGCGACTACACCCGGTCGAAGCCTTACCGCAAGCCTGGGTGGTGCTGGTCAACCCGGGAATGCCACTGTCGACGCCAAAGGTCTTTGGCATGCGTCGAGGACCGTTTTCCGAGCCTGCACGCCCTTTCGAAAAGCAGACCGATGCCGCCGCCTTGGCCTCATACCTGGCTTCCTGCCGCAATGACCTGGAGCCGACGGCACGACGCTTGCTGCCAGTCATCGACACCGTGCTTTCATCCTTGCGGCACAGCCAGGGCTGTCTGATTGCCCGGCTCTCCGGCAGCGGCGGCAGCTGCTTTGGTCTCTATCAGGTACACCAAGATGCCCTATCGGCTGCTGAGGCTATTAGCGCTTCACAGCCACGATGGTGGGTGAAAGCAGCACCCCTATTGACGGCGGCCGAGGTCACAGACCGCTGCCGCGGGCCAGCGGAGGAGATACCCGCACAAACGTGAATCTGCCCAAGGGATTTTGGTTGCACTGCTTGATCCTTGACCGACGGCCTGATAACTCACAGGAGGAATTTCATCCCTAACTCCATCGGTCTGCCTTCGCCGTCGCACACGCTATAAATTTCATGAGCCACAATACTTGGATTCACCGCATCGTTCGCAAAGCCGTGCGTCCCCTGGTTGGTACTTCGGTTACGCCCAATCACATCACCACGCTGCGTTTGCTCAGCGGCTTGGCTGCTGCCGCCGCCCTATCGGAAGGCACGGATACCTGGCGCAACGCCGGTGCCGGCATATTTCTGCTATCCTTTTTTCTCGACCGGGCAGACGGTGAATTGGCGCGGCAAGGTGGTATCTCGACCCCTTTGGGGCACAAGTACGACCTCATTTCTGATGGTGTTTGCAATGCATTGGCCTTTTTTGGCCTAGGCATAGGCTTGACGGCTGGCTTTTTCGGCAACTGGGCCATCGCCATGGGCATAATCGCTTCGATTTCAGTCGCGTCCGTATTTTGGCTGGTCAATCGTGTCGAGGCATCGAAAGGAGAAAGGGCGGCCGAGCTTTCCAGCAAGGCCGGGTTCGATGCCGATGACGGCATGTTGGCCTTGCCGATTCTGATCTGGTTGGGGCAAGCGGATTGGCTATTGATGGCGGCCTGTATCGGCGCGCCGATTTTCGCTGCCTTCATGGTGATCAAGATGCGCGACTTAGTTGCCTGAAATGCATCCTGAATGATGCTCACTCACGCGAGCCTTGAACGGCTTTTTAATGCCTGGATCGCCTTGGTCACCAGGAAGGCCTGGCTAACGATAGCTTTTTGCATGCTGCTGGCCGCCGCCTCCTTGGCCTTGACGATCTCCCGCATCGGCATAAACACGGACACCACCGATATGTTGTCCGAGGAGTTGCCGTTCCGCCAGAACCACCGCGCTCTCACCGAGGCCTTCGCCCATCTCGGCGACAGCCTGGTTGTGGTGATTGAAGGCGCCAATCCGGATCGCGTTTCCCAGGCTGCGGATCTGCTCTTCCAGCGCCTGAGTTCGGGGCCCGACCTGGCAGGCGTCGCCTACTATCCGGAAGGTGAAGGCTTTCTGCGCCGCAACGGCCTGCTCTATCTCGACTTGCCGGATCTCATCGCCCTCAGCGACCGGCTTGCCGAATTGCAGCCGATTTTGTCCGGGCTAAGCGCCGACCCTAGCCTGCGCGGCCTCGCCGAAGCCTTGGGACTGGCGCTCCGCGAAGCGGACGAGGAATCGGCCCTGGCCCTGGCCCCGGCGCTCAACGATATGGCCACGGTCACGGCGTCGCTGGCTGAAGGCAACGCGGATCATCTGGCCTGGCAAAGCTTGCTGCGCGGCGGTCCACCTGATCCTCGCGATCGGCGGCGCTTCATCGAACTGCGACCGGCTTTGGACTTTGCCGGCCTGGTGCCAGCAGACGAGGCCATGATGGCAGTGCACCGGGTCGCAGACGAACTGGGACTCACCCAGCAGCACGGCATCACGCTTCGCATCACTGGTGAAGCCGCCATGTTTCAGGAGGAGCTGGAGAGTGTCCGCCAGGGGCTAGGTTGGGTGGGCATCGCCTCCCTAACCTCGGTGTTCGCCCTCCTGGTTATGGCACTTCGCTCTTGGTGGCTGGTTGCCGCCACCTTTGTCACCTTGATCGCCGGACTAATTTGCACGGCCGGTTTCGCCACCCTCGCCGTCGGTGAACTGAACCTGATTTCCGTTGCCTTCGCCGTC
This sequence comes from Rhodospirillales bacterium, assembly GCA_965222795.1. Lineage (GTDB taxonomy): Bacteria > Pseudomonadota > Alphaproteobacteria > Kiloniellales > CBDCUY01 > CBDCUY01. The sequence goes on from OZ244972.1 coordinate 556,644, forward strand.
CTCTTCATCGGCCTTAGCGTGGATTTTGGGATCCATTTCGCGCTTCGCTACAAGGAGGCCCTGGCAAAAGGCTTACCCACATCAGTTGCTTTGCCGGAAGCGGTGACTAGCCTGGGGCGCCCGCTCGGCCTTTGCGCCCTGAGTGCGGCAATCGGCTTTTTCGCATTCCTGCCAACCCACTACCGCGGGCTTTCGGAGCTCGGCCTGATATCGGGTTTCGGCATGTTCATTGCCTACTTTGCCAACCTGACCCTGTTGCCCGCCCTCATTGCCCTGATGCCGGAGGCCCCAGGGGCGCAGCCCATTCGAGGAGGCCCACTGCCTAGCCTTTTCTTCAGTAGCGGGCTCTCTCGCCGCCCTGGGATAGTGCTGACTGCGGCAGTGGTTCTGGGATGTGTAGCCAGCCTAGCGCTGCCATTTGCCCGCTTTGATGACGATCCCCTGGCCTTGCGCGACCCAGCCAGCCCCTCAGTCAGCGCGCTGCAGCAAATCGTCGACGACTCCCGCATCGAACCCTATGTTGCCCTCGCCCTCGGCCAAGACTTGGCCGCTGCCGAAACTTTGAGCGAGGACCTCGTCCAACTGTCGGAGGTTGACGCGGCCGTAACCCTCCACGATCTCCTGCCCGGCGACCAGGACGAGAAGCTGGACATCATCGATGAGATGGCCTTTTTCCTGACCCCGGTCCTGCAGCCGACACAAAAGTCACCGCCCGATGCCGACGAACGCCGTCAAGCCTTAGAACAATTGAAGGCCGATCTACTGGCCGCTCCACCTTCATTGGCAAGCGTAGCCACAATGCTGGCCGGCAGTTTGGATCGCATTTCCAACACCGATGACGCCCTGCTACGTTTGGAGCAGGCTTTACTCTCGGGCTTGCCACCTCGGCTCGACGATTTGGCGATGGCACTGCAAGCGGACGGCATCACTCAAGAAACCCTACCCGCCAACCTCCGCAGCCGTTTCCTGGCAGCTGACGGCCGCGCCCTCATCGAAATCCACCCCTCCGAGGATCTACGAGATAAGGCACGCCGGCATGTTTTCGTCGAAGCGGTCCAAACAGTCGTACCAGGCGCCAGTGGGCTACCAGTCATCATCACCGCGGCCGGCAAGGCGGTTGTCGGCGCCTTCTGGCAAGCCGGTATTACTGCCTTCTTGTTGATTACGATCTTGCTCGGCGTGGTCTTGCGGCGCTTCCGCGACGTGATATACGTCCTCCTGCCGTTGTGCCTTGCGGCCCTTTTCACCACGGCCACAGCGGTCCTTTTGGATGAAGCCTTCAACTTCGCCAATGTCATCGTCCTGCCGCTGCTTTTCGGGTTAGGGGTGGCAAGCGGCATTCACCTGGTAACTCGCGCCCGCGAGACCCAGGGCAATGGCCTGGCCACCACCAGCACGCCACGCGCAGTGTTCTTCAGCGCCTTGACCACCCTTGCCTCGTTTGGGGCGCTGGCCTTTTCGCAACATCCCGGCACCGCCAGTATGGGCCTCTTGTTAACCATTGCCATCTCCTGGACGTTGGTCGCTACCTTGGTGGTTCTACCGGCCATGCTTTCTTTTGCACGAGGAAAGGCGACGTGAGCGGTTGGCGCCTGGTTTGGCTGCTGCTTGGACTTGGCCTCTTCGCCGGCTTGCTCTACCAAAGCGACCTTGCGGCACTTACCGATCGCGTTCTCAGCCTGGGACTAATGGGCGGGCTGTTGGTGGTCACGGTTTATTTGACCGGATTTGTGACGGATACCGCCACCTGGCAGCTCATGATCCCGAGCGCCTCCTTGACACCGGCCTGGCTCTACCGGCTCTGGCAGCTGCGCATGGTGGGAGAGGCCTTGAACCTGATTATCCCGGCGGGCTCCCTGGGCGGCGAGCCGGTGAAGGCCTACCTGCTGAAGCAGCGTTGCAAGATTGGCTATCGCGAAGGGGCGGCTTCCTTGGTCATGGCCAAAACCGTTATCCTCCTCGCCCTGATCGGGTTTTCTGCCGTTGGCTTTTTCCTGATGACCCGAAACCCGGCGATCCCCGCCAGCTATGTTAGCGTGGCTGGCGCCGGCCTTGCTGCCTTGACCCTCGGTGTTGGCGGCTTTTTTGTCGTCCAGCGGTGGCGTCTGGCCAGCCATCTGGCCGCGTGGCTCAGCCGTCGCGACTACGGCGGTAAACTGTCCCGCTTTCTTGAGGATATCAATGCCGTCGACAATTTCTTTGTCGCCTTCTATGCAGGGCAACCACAGCGATTTGCCGCCGGCCTCGTCTTTGCCTTTGGCGCCTGGCTGATCGGTACCGTCGAACTCTACGTGATCTTCACCTTCCTCGATCATCCCATCGATTTTGCCGATGCGGTCATTCTGGAGACCGTGGTGCAACTGGTGCGCGCCGGCAGCTTTTTTATCCCCGCCAACCTGGGCGCCACCGAAGCCGGCTTGCTGTTCCTGAGTGAAGCCCTTTACGGCGTTGGCTCCTTGGGGCTCGCTGCATCTTTGGTACGGCGGGGACGCGACATCCTTTGGATCGCCTGCGGCCTTGTTCTTGGTTGGCGCCTTGCTCTCCTGCCGAATCGATTGCCGAGGCCCAATAGCTAGTCTCGGTAAATGGTGCCAAGCCGTTGCGATACGCCCTGTTGTTCGAGTATGGTGCGCCAGCTGAGTCGCAGAATGATTTCTCGGCCGTTCAGAGGTTGCAGATTGGGGCGTAGCCAAGCGGTAAGGCACCGGTTTTTGGTACCGGCATTCGCAGGTTCGAATCCTGCCGCCCCAGCCAAGCCTGAACACCCGAAATTATATGGTCACGGGAGTTGCCGCCTTATTTCGGGCCGTGGTGTGGAGGAGAATGAATCATGATCCGCAATCCCGTGCCCTGGCCGGGCGGCGCAAAGTGTGCGGCCGCCATCACCTTCGACATGGATGCCGATAGCATCTTGCACCTGGACCATCCCGGCGATAGCACGACGCGGGTCTCCGCTCTTTCCATGCTGCGCTACGGGCCCGAGGTCTCGATCCCTCGCATCTTGGAGACCTACAAGCGCTTTGGCCTGCGCCAGACCTTCTTCGTCCCGGCCTGGTGCATCGAACAATACCCGGCCACGGTCGAGACTATGGTCGAAGGTGGCCACGAGGTGGCGCATCACGGCTATATCCACGAGAACCCCAATCAGGCGGGACGGGCCGAGGAGCACTACTGGCTGCGGCGCGGGATCGAGGTCATCGAGAAGCACACCGGCCAACGGCCCCGCGGCTGGCGCGCGCCGCTCTACAACTTCTCCCGCCATTCCGCCGATCTCCTGATCGAGGAAGGCTTCCTCTATGATGCCTCCCTCATGGGTGACGACGTGCCCTATATCTTGCGGACTGACCACGGCGAGCTGGTCGAGCTGCCCTCCCATTGGGGCATGGACGATTGGCCGCCTTATGTGCACAGCATGGACCTGAACTACCAAATGCAGATCATCGCGCCCAAACGGGCCATGGAAGTCTTCGAAGCGGAACTAGAGGCGATGATCGCCTATGGCGGACTTTGGGTGACCGTGTGGCACCCCTTTGCCAGCGGCCGCCTTGCCCGCTGGATCGAAGTCGAAGGCCTGATCGAACGGATGCTGAAGCGCGGCGACATCTGGTTTGCCACCATGGAGGAGATTGCCGCCCACATCCGCACTTGCACGGCCGACGGCAGCTATAGTCCGCGGGTGGACAAACTGCCATACTACGACGCGCCGGTCACTGCTCTGCCGCTGGCCCAGCGAGGCTAGAGTCTTAAAAGTTTGATCGATGCCGTTTGACGCCGCTGGCTATTTTCGCGAGTGGCGGTGATCATAGGGCTCGAAGGGCTCGTTTTCCAGATAGCCCTCGTAGAAGGTTTCGACGTAGGGCAAGAGAGTTTTAGCCAGCCAACGACGGTGTTGTTCGTCGGCGTCCGCTGGCCGCGCCATCAAGGCGGCAAGCTCCCGCATCGCCGCCGCTTCATCAACGCGGGTGAACCGCCCGCTTTCAAGTACCCTGACGCCGCCAACAAGAACCGTGGCGACAGCGTTCGGCTTGCCGCGCTGCACGACCGCGTCCAGCACCGAAACATCGGGATCGAGATAGGGTTCAGCCAGTTCCGACCAGCGGATCAGCACCACGTCGGCAGCACAGCCCGGATCCAGCCGGCCGATCTGCGCGCCGAAACCTGTTGTCAAGCCGCCGTGTTCGCTTGCCATGCGGAAGACCTCGGCAACACTCGGCACCCGCGACTGGTGACCGGGCACCCGGTGTAGGCGCAGCACCTGGCGCATCTCTTGCAGCATATCCCGATCGTCGTTCATGCCAGCCTCATCGATACCGATAGCCACCTTGATACCCCGTTCCAACATGGCATTGACCGGCGCCCAGCCGCTCTGCAGGCGCAGGTTGGAGCTGCAGTTGTGACAGATGCGGGTGCCGCGCTCGGCAATAAGGTCGAGGTCCTCGTCGGTGGTCCAGACCCCGTGCCCTAAAGTCATCCGATCGCTCAGGAGGGCCAGGCGGTCGAGATGCTGGAGCGCCGAGCCGCCGGTTCGCCTGCGGGCGTAGGCGCGCTGATAGGCCGTCTCGAGCAGATGCAAGTGAATGGGTGTGCCGGTTTCCGACGAGAGGGCCGCCACCTGCTCCAGGGCCGCATCCGAACACCACTGGAAGTTTAACGGCGCCAGTTGGATAGCCACATCTTCCGCGGCCGCAAACTCGTCGCGCAACAGACGGAAGACGGCCAGATTATCCTCGACCGTTAGCGATAGGGCGGCCACCGCCTCGCGCAGGGGCCTCGCCAGGTCGCCGGGCAATCGGGCGAAGAAGGCTTCGTCATCTTCGTAGACTACGCGGTTCTGATCGCGCAGTGCATAGGAATAAGAAACCCGCATGCCGAGGTCGCGGTAAGCCCGAATGACTTCTCTGGCACCTGCTGCCACCTCGGCCACGCCACCGGGTACGCGGTTGTGCAGATGCTGCACCGTGGTCACTCCGGAGCGCAGCAGCTCGAAGGCAGAGTAGAGCGTGTCCAAATAGAGGTCGACCCGGCGGGCACCCATGCGGTGGGTGACCCAAAGCTCTAGGGGCAGATCTGGGGAACCGAGTTGCAGCGGCGTTAGGCCGACGTGATGGTGGGCGTTGACCAAACCTGGCAGGACCACAATGTCGTCGCCGCCCATGACCGAGGCGTCGGGTGCCTGTAGGGTCAAGTCGGCCGCGGTACCGAGGGCAGCGATCTTGCCATCGCGGATAAGCAGCGCGCCGCCCGCGACCTCTTCAACCTGACCGGTCGCATCCACCCCGCGAATGACCGCCCGCCCCTTGACCACAATGGCAGTCATACCGCCCTCCTCCATTCCTGCCGGGCTGCGATGCCTTGACCAAAGGCACGATTGAAAATCTTCGTGCCTCGACGACCGCGCGTCGCCTCACGTCCCTGTCGATATTTCGAGCGATCTAAGCAAATTGAATGAGCGCGCGCCAGTCAGGCGTGTCACGACAATCGCCTTGGTATTGTGGGATACCAACTCCGGCTCGTCACCACCTTTCCGTCCCAGGTGGCGGTGACACCACCGGAAAGCTGGAAGTCGGCTTGAGTCGCTCGCACCTCAGCCCAGCTTACGACCTTCGCAACCCCATCGGGCCGGGCACAAAGCAGCTCATGGTCAAATCGGCTGACTGCACTGGTAGGATCACGCGGGTGAATCGAATGACACGCCCGCGTCTCAAATCCAAATGTAATCCCCGTCACATGAAAGCGTTGGCTGGAGAAGGGCTGATGCCAGGCGATGACATGCGAGCCGTCGGCCCTTTCGGAAGTCGACCGCTCTATTTTGGGCGCCGTCAATTGGTCGTAGTTGAGGGGCATCAGCGGGCCAAGCGGATCAGGCAAGGGCCGCGTCAAGGATCTCGGCTGGCCTTCCAGGACGGGCAGGTGCAATGCGGCCCCTCCTGTATCAACCAGCAGGCTCGCACGTCGGGGCGCGGGCCAGGCCAACGGCCAATAGGAGGAGGAAAACGATAACCTGATGCGATGGCCGATGGCGAAGCGGTATGCCTTGGTGTGAAAGCGAATGCGGCAAAGCCTCGCCGTTCCCGGCTCCATCGGCACCCCTTCGCAAAGGTCGTCGCTGAGAGCCAGGTTTCGGAAAGCAAGGCTGACGCGAGATACTGAGCCGTCCGGCGCGACATCACTCAAGCGCAGGGCAATTTGTGCGAGCGGTTGATCGGAAACGATGTCGAGCTCTACCTCAGCCGCACCGAAGAGGATCACCGTCTCGTCGAGGGGCGCCGTCTCGAACACCAGCGAGCGGGCGTCGTCGGGATGCTGATCGGTCGGCAGTCCGCCAAATCGACCGAAGTAACCCGTGTCGCCCGCGGCCGCGCCGACCAGCAAGTCGTAGGGAATCTCCCGCCATTCACCGGCGGCCGGGCGAGACGGGCTGAGTCTTTCCCCCGAAGGGTAAAGTGTAAGGTTCTGCGATAGGGCGCTGGGCGGCCCGTCTATCTCGACCCAGCCGCCGTTTCGCCGATCGATAATTTCGGCGGGCGGATCGAACTCCCGCAGCCAGACCCGCAACCGCGGCCAGTCAGCAACCGCTTCGTCTCTTCCTTTCAACCAGAAATCCCACCACTTGAGCGCTTCCTGCTGAAAGCCCATGGCCGGGCCAGGATGGCCGACATCGGGATAGTGGTGCCCCCAAGGGCCAACGACACCCCAGACCTTGTCCGGACGCTTATCCACCAAAGACATGACCGAGTTGGAGTAGCGGTCCGACCAGCCGGCTATCACCAACACCGGACAGGCGATCCGCTCGGCTTGGAAGGTAATCGAACCCCGCTGCCAGTAGGGGCTGCGTTCTTCCTCTCGCACCCAGGTTTCCAAGGGAAAGGTCAGTTTTTCGAGCCGCTCCCGCCAAAGCGCTCGCCAATCATCTCCCACCGCCTCGGCCGATGGCGGCAAGGCCAGGACCGCCGGCAAAGTGGCACCCCATTCAATGCTGTCGGTTAAAATGAGGCCGCCTTTGTGATGGATGTCGTCTTCGTAACGGTCGTGGGTGGAACTGACCGCGATGACAGCCTTCAGAGCAGCCGGCGCATCGATACTTGCCTGCAGGCTGGCGGTCCCCCCCCAAGAGGTTCCAAACATGCCAACCGAGCCGTCACACCAGGGCTGGTTGGCGATCCAGTCGATCAGGTGGCGCGCATCGGCCAACTCGGCGGGTGTGTACATGTCCGGCATGTGCCCTTCGCTATCACCCGATCCGCGCATATCAACGCGCAGGCAGGCGTAACCATAGGCCGCAAAGTAGGGATGATTGCGTTCGTCGCGGGCGCGCACCATGTCGCCCTTGCGGTAGGGGATGTATTCGAAGAGGGCCGGGACCGGTTCATCAGCCGCCGAGCGTGGAAGCCAGAGCCGCGCCGATAGGCGCACGCCATCGGGCATCTCGATCCACAAGTGCTGGATCTCGTCGACCGGGGTCGTGGTGTCGGACAGGCCGGTCACCCGCGCCACTCCCTCAGGACCGCAGACATGATATTGTTTTCCAGTGAAGCCGGACGGGCAGCCGAACCCTCGGCTGCCCGTGCATCGATCAGGCGGCGAACCACCAGCGCCGCGGTAGGCGGCTGTCATCCATGCGCCGGCTAACGCCTAATTCGCCGTGCGCCAAGTTGTCGGTCTTGGCCACCAGGATGTTGGCAAAGGCCAGCACCGTCACGCCGCCTTCTTCGTAGAGCAAGCGCTGGGCTTCGAAATACATGTCGCGGCGCTTAGCCTCGTCGGCTTCGCCGCGCGCATCGGCCAGCAGTTGATCGAAGGTGGCGTTCTTGAAGTAGGTCGAGTTCCAGGCCGAGGTGGAGGTATAGGTCGAGGTCAACATCCAGTCGACTGTTGGCCGACCGTTCCAGTAAACCGCACACCAGGGCTTCTTCAACCAAACATCAGACCAATAGCCATCGGCCGGCTCACGCTTGACTTCGACGTTTATTCCGGCAGGACGCATGCTTTCTTTCATCAGGACGCCGACGTTTACCGCGCCGGGAAAGGCGCCGTCACTGGTGGAAAAGGTCAGATCAATGCTGTCGAGACCGGCCTGCTTCAAATAGTGCTTCGCCTTGTCAGGATCGTATTCCCGCTGCGGCAAGTCGCTGTTGTAGAACTGTTGGCCGCGACTGATCGGAATATCGTTTCCGATGGTGCCAAACCCGCCCAGGACCTTGTCGACGATCTCTTGGCGCTTGATGCCCCATTTCACCGCCAAGCGAATGTTGTTGTCGGTGAAGGGATCGGTATCGGTTCGCATGTCGGTGGTATAGTGCTGAGTACCAGGCACTTCGAGCACGGAATACCCCTTGAGCTTGCCAAGACGGCCGGCGGTGACCGCGTCGGGCTGCCCAATGACATCCAGCGATCCAGATATCAGGCCGCTGGCACGCGCTGTCGCGTCGGCAACGTTGATGACCTCGATATCGGCGAAATGCCCCTGATCGTCACGGTAAAAATTTGCGAACTTGGCGCCGATGAAACGAACGCCAGGCTCAAAGTTTTCCTTGGTATAGGGGCCGGTGCCGATCCCCGCGTCCCAGTCTTCGGTGCCTTCTTGACCGATGATCAATCCGAAGGAGGAGAGGTGGGCCGGCAGGTCGAAATTGACCTCGCGCTGCTTCATGACAACGGTGTCGGGTCCGTCGGCGCGCAGTTCCTCGAGGTTTTCGATTATCTGTTTGCCTTCAGCGAATTTGTTGGCTTCGCTCACATGTTGCTTCAGCGACCAGACTACATCCTCGGCAGTCAGGGTCTTGCCATTGTGGAACTCCACGCCTTTGCGCAGTTTGAAGGCCCAGGTACCATCGGCGGCACCCTCCCAACTTTCAGCGAGGCTCGGTTGTGGCGAGCCCTTGCTGTCAATTTCCGTCAGGGTGTCATAACAGGAAAGGACGGCCAGGGTCGTGTGATCCACGCCGGTTGCCTGCAGCGGATTAAAGCTGTCGGTGGTGCCACCGCCTTCTGCTGCCGCGCGCAAGGTTCCGCCCTGATTCGGTGTCTCGGCCCGCGCCTCCGACCAAACCGAGCCAGCGACGGCCAGCGAAACCCCAAGCGCGCTGGCGCTCTGCAGAAAGTCGCGGCGGCTTATACCGTTACGCAAAGCACTCTTTTTCAATCTCGCCAATTTGAAGGAATCGCTCATTTTTCCTCTCCTGCTTGCGGCATACCAAAGCGCCGACCTATTCCTTGCTCAGCCCAAAAGGTCCAATCACGACCTTCGCCCATTGTCGTAATTTGATTAAATTGTTATTCTTTTACCGTAATTATTCAGAAAAATTACGGTAAGGCAATAGCAATTGAAGTTTTCGCCGGTCAAAACTAGACTCAAGCGATAGCGATACGGGAGCTGCGGGTTCATGGGTGCCAGGAGAAACAAGGGGCCAGCCGATCCAAAGGTCGTCCCCATGACCGACACCCCCTCGGCCTTTGGTGCGGAAGTCCGCCAACTGCGCAGGGCCCGCGGCATGACTCTAAAAGACCTGAGTCGCGAGAGCGGCGTGTCGCTTAGCCACCTGAGCGGCATCGAACGCGGTACCTCGAATCCCTCCATGGAGGCTCTTCACGCCATTTCCAAAGCCCTCTCCGTTTCGACCGACTGGTTTTTCGCCCGCCGCCCCGGCAATGGCCCCCTGGAGCGCGCCTACATCGTCCGAGGCACAAACCGCCGCAACCTGAATTCGCTCTATCAACAAAGTGCACAAGAGATCGGCTATACGGACAGACTGTTGTCGAGCTCGATTGGCGGCCGGTTTTACATGGGTATTGCCCACTACGCGCCCGGCGCCGAGCGGCCCGATGAACCTCTTTTGGCCCATGAGGGCGAGGAGCATGGCGTCGTGATTGAAGGCGAACTCGAGATGCAGCTCGGCGACGAGTTTATCACCTTGCGCGCTGGCGACAGCTATAGTTTCGATGCTCGCATTCCGCATCATGGGCGAAATCGCACAAACCAACCGGCGGTGCTCGTCTGGGCCGTGTCCCCTGTGGTCATTCCAAAGGACGCTGTGCAGGATGTGGAGGCTGCAATGGCAGAGCCAGTAAGACGCCGCGCCAAAGGATCCAAAGGGCGCAAGAGACAAGTAGGTTGAGGTTTCGGATAAGAGGTAATGCAATGGCTCTTTGCGCCCACTTGGGTGGGATCGGTCGGGCCGACGACCGTTGCGGGGCAGGACGCTGGGCATTACGTCGATGACGATATTCAGGGGCGACGCAATACGGCAAACACTGGTCATGACCCTGCGGTTGGTTGTGACACTGACTCTTGTCATGATTGGAGCGACGGCCTGGGCGGGTGACTTCTGTGTCGAAGTTACCGACGTGGTCGAGCAAGCCCGATCGGGCTTTGCCGATTTCGATGAAAAGAAACATGTCGGCGTGATGGACGTCACTTCCGATCTGGGCCTTGATACCGCCCCTCATTGCCGCCTCACAGAAAACACCGGGCAGCAGTTCTATCGTTGCGGCTGGGAATTTCCGCTCCGCGCAGAGCAGGCCAAGAACACCTTCGATGCTTTGGTCGAAGGCGTCGCTGAGTGCCTCGGCGAACAAGCCACCAGCGACCGAAGTGTGAACCACCCTGATTTTTACGACCTGCGTCATTACCAAGTGGAGAAGGCATCAGTCAGGATTTCCATCAAAGACAAGGGAGCACTCAGCCGTACGTTTGTCGCGATCAGCATAGAAGGCGCACAGAGTCCTTAATCTGATTGAGGCGACCCACTGCACGATATCTGCGCTTCCACAAACGCTCATTACATCTTTTGATTGGGTCAAGGTTGCGGCCTCTGTCTTGACCTTCTGCGAGCACCCCAGTACCTCGCGCAACAATCCCCGGGCAAGATGACTTCGCCTTTGATTTTGCTGAAAGATCACTCTAGGCAGACAAGATGGTTCACAAGAATGCTCGGCGATCAGATCAAAAGCGGATCCTGCCATGACCCTGGTGCTCGACGGCGTTGAGGACTTCACCTTGGCAGCCCTACGCAAGATTGCCTTGGAGGGTGAAGAAGCAGCGTTTTCTGATGCCGCCCTGGCGGAGATCGAAGCCTCCCATCAAGCCTTTCGGGCCTACCTGGAAAGCAACACCGACCGCTTCATCTATGGCGTTACCAGCGACTATGGCCCGCGCGCCAAGAAGCGCATGAGCCTGGCGGAACGGCAGGAGCGGCGCGCCGATGGAGTTCCCTTCTTGGGTCTCTCCTTCGGCGATGGCCATCTTCCGGAGGCCAAGGTCCGCGCCATGGTCTTCGCCCTTCTCGCGCTGCTGGCTGGTGGGGGGGCCGCCATTTCAGCACAACAGGCCAAGGATGCGGCCGCCCTTCTTTCAGGCCCTATGCCCAAGATCCCGGATGCGGGCCTCACCTCGCCAGGCGAGATGATGGCCCAGTTTTATCTCTATCAGGCCCTGCCAAGTCTACCCGCCGGTTTGCAAGCCAGCGCGGGCAACTCTGCTATTGTCTCCACAGGTCTTGCCGGCATTGCCGCCTTGCATGCCCGACAACGCCTGGCCCTGGCAAGCGAGCTCTTCGCTCTCTCCATCGAGGCGATGCAAGCACCGCTGGAGCACTTCGACCCTGCTTTGAAGCCGCTTTGGGGCGATCCTTACGACGCCGAGGCGCTGGACGCCCTCAACGCCTGGCTGGCGAACGCGGACCGCACGGGCCGGCGCCCCTACCAGGCACCGGTCAGCTACCGCATTGTGCCGCGCGTGCTGGGTCAGGCCTACCGGGCCGTGGCGGCACTAGAGCAGTCGGCCCAGGCAGCCTTTCAGGGAATGGTCAGCAATCCGGTTTTCCTGCCGCCGGGAAAAGGTGGAGCCCGGGGCAAAACACTTTCCACCGGCGGCTTTCACGATGCGCTCATTGCCCAAGCCCTGGACACGGTCGCCGCCACCTGGGTCGATGTGGCGAGCCTGGCCCACCGCCATATCGTAAAGCTCCATAAAGGTGAGGTATCGCGCTTGCCGGATCGCTTGCTGCCGGACGGTGTCGGCTACTGGACCGGCCGTTCGACCAGCTACATTGAGTTTGTCCCCAACGATATGATCGACGAGATGCGCCGACTTGCCCAACCGGCCCTGCTTTCCCCTGGCGAGCCCGGCGCCTCCTTCCAGGATGATGTTTCGGCGCCCGGCTTTATCGCCTGCCGGAACGAGGCTCGGGTCAGCTTGCTGTTCGATCGCATCCTGGCGGTCCTGGCGGCAAGTGCCAGTCAGGCCCTGCATGTTACCAAGCGCAAGCCCGCTGCCCCCCTGGCAAACAGCGTAACCTGGATTCGTAAGCGCTTCCCGCCGGTCACCAAGCGCCGCGAGCAAGGGCGCGATGCTGGGCGCCTAGCCCGAGCGATCGGCCAGAGGATAGAATCCGGGGAGGCAAGACCATGACCGTGACCTTGGAAAGCCGCCGGGATTTCACCCTTGAAACCCTACGCCGCGTCGCCCTGGAGAGGGAGTCCGTTGCAATCGGCGCGGAAGCCCGAGAAGCCATGACAGCGGCGCGGGCCTCCTTTATGGCTCTGCTGGATAGCGACCGCAGCCAATTCATCTATGGCACGACCTCGGGCGCTGGCCAGCAGGCGGCAAAATCGATCCCGGCGGCCGAGCAACGCAAAAGAGCCAAAGAGTTTGGGCGCCCGCCCAAAGGGGCCGGGTTCGGCCGAGACACCCTGCCCGAACGGGTGGTACGGATGATCATCTTTGCCCGTCTCGCCAACTACATCGAAGGGCATGCCAAAACCCGACCGGTCGAAGCCGAACGCATTGCCAGCATGCTTGAAAGACCACTGCCTAAAGTACCGCTCTTCGGCCAGGTGGGCGCCGGCGAAATTCTCCCGCTGTTCCACGTGATGAACAAAATCCCGGCCGGCGCCACCGAGGAGGCCGAACCCATGGCGCGGGTTAACGGCTCGCCGGTCTCGGCAGCGCTGGTCGCCGATGTGGCTTTGACCGCTCGTGCGCGCCTCAGCCTGGCGGCCAAGGTCTTTGCCCTCTCCATCGAAGGCTACCAGGCTCCCCTCGAGCCATACGACAAGGACTTGGCGGCGTTTTGGTCTCAAGAAAGCCAAAGAACCGCCTTGAAGGCACTCAATCGCTGGCTGACCGGCACGGCCCGACGCAAACGAATGAGCTATCAGGCACCAGTCTCCTATCGTATCCTGCCAACGGCCCTGGCTGCCGCCCAGGCGGCCCTAGTGACGGCAGAGGAAGTCGCCAATATCTCCCTCGCCGCCGTCACGGACAATCCTGTCTATATTCTCCCGGATGCTGAACATCCGCTCGGTCGGGTGTTTTCGACCGGTGGCTATCACAATGCGCAGGCGACACCGGCAATTGACGCGCTGAACGCCCGTTTCGCCGATCTTTGCACCCTCGCCGACCGGCATACCCTGAAGCTGCACAGCGCCGAACACCTGCCCGAGAACCTATCCAAACCGGGCACCTCGGTGTGGGGCACGACCCTGCTCAGCTTCGTGCAGGTCGGCTACGGTGAGGAAGCTCGGCACGCCGCTCAACGAACCTTCATGCCGCCCAGCGAGGGCGGCGGTGTGGGCGGCCAGAACGACGTCGCGGTGGCCACCACCCTCGCCTACAAGAAGCACCAGCAAGCGGCATTCTGCCTGGAAGCGGCCCTGGCCTTGCTGGCCGTCAGCGCCAGCCAGGCGCTCTGGGCCTGCGATCGTAAGAGCCCGCCGAGGCTCGCCGAGTTTCTCGACCTGATCCGCAATCATGTTCCGCCGCTTGCTACACGCGGCAAGCGCGACCTGGGTCGCGAACTACATGGCCTGCAGAACGCCTTCGCCGATATGGCTTTGGCGCCAAACGACCATTAGGGTGCCAAAGGAGGCGGCGGATGGCGGAGTCGAGTCAAGGCGTTGCCAGCAATCGCCGCCAGCAGCACCAATCCGCCGAGCATCGTGTAGGGGCCGGCCCTCTCTCCGAGAAAGAGAAACACCCAAATCGGCCCGAGGACCACTTCGGTCATGGACAAGAGGGCGAGTTCGGCGGCCGGGACCACCTTTGAGCCCAAGGTAAAGAGGCTGAGGCCCAGGCCCAACTGAAAGACGCCAAGGCTGACGGCAAGGGCCGTATCGTGCGTCGAAAGCAGGAAGGATTGTTCGGTTATCCAGCAGACAATTGCAGCCAAAACAGTCATAAAGAGGCCGCCAAAGGTTACCGCCGGCAACATGTCTTCGCTGCGCCCCCATCGCAGTGCAATAGTGAAGAGCGCGAAGCCAATGGCCGAGCCGACCGCCCAAAGATTGCCTTCCAACTGGCCGATCGAAAGATCGCCTCTGACCATTATTGCGACGCCGAGGGTCGCGCAGGCCATGGAAATCCATGTCGCTCGGCGTACAGCCTCGCCGAGGAAGAGGCGCGCGAATAGGGCCGCAAAAAAGGGGGCCGTGGCGAACAACAACATCGCGTTGGCAACGCTGGTGTTGAGCAACGACAATATGCTGCCGGCAAACGCCAGCACCAAGCAAAGCCCGCCAAGAATTCCCGAAAGGCCGGCCCGGCGAAAGCTAGCCAAGGGCAATGCCCTTGATCGCAGGGCCACCACCAGGAAGAGAAACACGGTGAGCGACGCCGAGCGATAAAAAAGGATCTGCCAGGCAGTAGCCGCCTCCATGGAACGGACCACCAAGCCGATCACCGACCAGCAGAGGCCCGCACTCAGCACCAAAACCACCCCGCGCCGGTAGGTGATCGTTGTTCGCTCGCGGCCAGCGGTCATGCTCATGCTTGTTCCGTTTCTTCGGTCACGGGCCCCGGTGCGTCCGGTCCTTTTTCGAGAAGAATGAAGGCAACGCCACAGATGACAATCAAGCCGCCAAGTGCGACCACCAAGGTCAGTCTTTCCCCAAGAATGGCCACCCCGCCGGTAACCGACGCAACCGGCAAGAGCAACAAGAAGGGGGCGACGCGATGGGCAGGATGACGCCCCAGCAAGCTGTACCAGAGGCTATAGCCGAGTGCGGTCATGACCAGGCCTAGATAGGCGACAGTCGACCAAACTACCCAATCCGCGCCGGCAATATGGGGTCGCGGATCCCCCTCCAAAGCCAGGGAAATGAGCAAGAGCTGGGGGGCCGCAAAGACCGCTATCCAAGCCGTCAAGGTAAAGCCGCCGACCGGGCCCAAACGGCGAATCATGACCTGGCCCAGGGCCCAGGCGAAAGCACCACCAAGCAGCAAGGCTAAGAAGCCGTATGCATCGCCTAGACGTGGCTCACCGGCAATGAGTCCGACGCCCATGAAGGCGATCGCGATGCCAAGCCATTTTCGCCCACTCGGTCTCTCTTTGAGCAGTAAGACGCCCAGAAGAACAACGAAGGGTACTTCTAACTGAATCACCAAGACCGCCGTCGAGGCATCGAGGCCACGCAGACCATTGAAAGTGAGACTGTACTGGACGGCTGCAGCAACCAAGGCAGCCAAAAAAATGTACCTCAACATGCCAAGGGGTGGCCGGACAAACCAGACCAACGCCGCCGCCGTTACAAAAAACCGCAGCGACATCAAGAGGATCGGTGGGAAGTGTTCAATCGCCGCCTTGGCGAAAACGACCCCCATCCCCCAGATGACCGCAACCGCCACCCCCATTGCGATGTCTATTGCCCGCAAGCGCACCACACCCTTTCCCATTCTTGGCCGAAGCGGGCATGGCCGCGCCACGGTAACCTAAGCTAGCGCAAAGGAGGACCAGTGCGGGCACGCTATTTTTGCAAGGGAGAGCCGCGCGACAATATCGACTCGACGCTGCGGCCTACACAGCAGCAGTTGGCGGTGCGGCCGAGAACACCTGTGTCGCGCCGCACCTGGCGAAAGACTTCATTTTGATGTCTTGCTAACCACCGAATCATGATGTCCCTGGGCATCTCCTGATTGCCTTCGTGACAATCTTCAGTCGCCAATTTGGCGCAGCCTCGATTCGCCACAAATCGGCAGCGCTTTTTGCACGGGGTTCTCCTAGATTCGCCACGACAACTATTGCGAATTCAACAGTGATCCGGCGAACTAAACCGCAACCATCGGCATTTTGTCGCGCCCGATCTGCACTAAGACGGGAGAATATGCTAAATACCATAGTTTGGAAGAAACGATGTCCCTACGGGCTTGGTTTCGTTCCAATAATGCTATTTACAACAGATATGTAGAGAGACTCTCCATAGTTGAAATCCAGTCCCTGTCGACCCATAACTTCATTATTCGACAAAGCCTGACAACTTTTGCCGCTTGACAAAATTCATGGAGTTTTTACCTTCTGAGAATTCATCGCTTCTTTGGTGTTACGATTCTCATAAGATTTCTGTTTGATGCTTTTAAACTCAATAAATTCAAAAACTTACTAGCAGATACCTGCGATCAAAATTTTCTTTAGCGTCGCCTGAAATGTGGCAATCGTTTGAAGAAATTTCCAATCACAGAATTGTCACAGTCTAAACTCTTTTCGTCGAGAAAGGACGAAATAAATATCTCATTAAGCATATCGCCCTAAGGTGATTTTGAAGCCTCAGGGTAGTGCCCTAACGGGAGGATCGAGCCGTGGAAATGTCTCCCCCCTTCGCCGAATTGAGAGTGCGAGAGCGCCCCGAAGAAATGAGTCTCCAAGAGTATCTTCTTGGATGTAGAGACAACAAGGAGCTCTACGCTTCGGCAGCCGAACGCATGATCGCCGCGATCGGCGAACCAGAAATTATCGATACCAGCAAAGACCCACGTCTCGGCCGTATCTTTCTAAACCGTACCCTAAAACTCTATCCCGCTTTCCGTGACTTCTTCGGCATGGAAGACACCATCGAGCGGATCGTCGGTTACTTCCGCTATGCGGCCCAAGGTCTCGAAGAACGCAAACAGATCTTGTACTTGCTCGGCCCTGTCGGCGGCGGCAAATCCTCCATCGCCGAACGGCTGAAAAAGCTGATGGAACAGCGGCCGATCTATGCGCTTAAGGCCGGTGACGAGGTCAGCCCGCTGTTTGAATCGCCCTTAGGCCTGTTCGATCCCGACCGCATGGGCGATCTGCTGGAAGATAAGTACGGCATTCCAAAACGCCGGCTGACTGGCCTGATGTCTCCCTGGGCGATCAAACGACTGGATGAGTTCGATGGCGACGCTGCGCGCTTCTCGGTGGTCAAGATGATGCCCTCAAAGCTGCGCCAGATTTGCATCGCCAAAACCGAACCGGGCGATGAAAACAATCAAGATATTTCAGCGCTGGTCGGCAAGGTCGACATTCGTAAACTCGAGGAGTTCTCGCAGCACGATCCCGACGCCTACAGCTATGCCGGCGGCCTCAACCGTACGACTCAGGGCCTGCTCGAATTCGTGGAGATGTTCAAGGCGCCGATCAAGGTTCTGCATCCCCTGTTGACGGCGACACAGGAAGGCAACTACGTCGGCACTGATAGCATCGGCGCTTTCCCCTTCCAGGGCATCGTTTTAGCCCATTCCAATGAGGCCGAATGGCAGCAGTTCAAGAACAACCGCAATAACGAGGCATTTCTCGACCGCATCAGCGTGGTCAAGGTACCCTATTGCCTGCGCACCACCGAAGAAACCCAGATTTACAAGAAGCTTTTGGAAAACAGCGAGTTGGGCGAAGCCTCCTGCGCGCCTGATGTCCTGCCGATGCTGGCCCGCTTCTGTGTCTTGACCCGGTTGCGCGAGCACGAAAACTCGACGCTCTACTCCAAGCTCCGGGTCTATGACGGTGAAAACCTTAAAGATACGGACCCCAAGGCCAAGTCGGTCCAGGAATACCGCGAGGTCGCCGGCGTCGACGAAGGCATGACCGGAGTCAGCACGCGCTTCGCCTTTAAGGTCCTCTCCGAGACCTTCAACTACGACGCCGAAGAGGTGGCCGCCGATCCAGTCCATTTGATGTACGTGCTCGAGCAAGCGGTAAAACGCGAACAGTTCCCCGGCGACACGGAAGAGACCTACGTCAATTTCATCAAATCCGAGTTGGCACCTCGCTATGCCGAATTCATCGGTCACGAAATACAAAAGGCCTACTTGGAATCCTACACCCAGTACGGTCAGAACCTTTTCGATCGCTACATTGCCTACGCCGACGCCTGGATCGAGGAGCAAGACTACAAAGACCCAGATACGGGACAAATCTTTGATCGGGCGGTGCTGGACGCCGAACTTTCCAAGATCGAAAAGCCGGCCGGCATTGCCAATCCTAAGGATTTCCGCAACGAGGTGGTGAAGTTTGCGTTGCGCGCTCGCGCCAACAACTCCGGCGAGAACCCGGCCTGGACCAGCTATGAAAAGCTGCGTGAAGTCATCGAAAAGCGGATGTTCAGCCAGGTCGAAGAACTGCTGCCGGTGATCAGCTTCGGCACCAAGAAGGACAGCCAAACCGACAAGCAACATACCGAATTCGTGCAGCGGATGGCCGAGCGTGGCTACACGGAACGCCAAGTGCGGCGGCTCGTCGAATGGTATATGCGCGTCAACAAGGCAGGGTCCTAGCGGGCCGGATGGGAGATGGGCTTTTTTATCGACCGCCGACTAAATCCGAAGGACAAGAGCCTCGGCAATCGTCAACGCTTCCTCAGACGCGCACGCGCTCAAATTAAGGCGGTCGTTAATCGCTCCATCAAGGATCGCAAGCTCACCGACATCGCCAGCGGCGGGACAATTTCAATCCCGACCAAAGGCATTGGTGAACCGCGGTTTCACCATTCTGGCGAACGCGGCAAACGCGAGCGGGTGCTCCCCGGGAACAAGGAGTTCCTTTCCGGCGAGCGCATCCGCAAACCACCTTCCGGTGGCGGGGACGGCGGGAAGCAGGCCTCCGACCAAGGCGAAGGCGAAGACGAATTCCAGTTCGCACTCTCTCGAGACGAGTTCCTCGATCTCTTCTTTGAAGACTTGGTCTTGCCCGACCTGGTTAAGACCTCGCTGAAGGAAATCTATACAACCAAGTGGCGTCGGGCCGGTTTCACCACTGCTGGCTCGCCGACCAACCTCGACGTCAAACGCACCATGCGGCATAGCCTTGGCCGCCGCATGGCCTTGAAGCGCCCCTCCTTGAGAGCCTACGAGGCCTTGCAGAAAGAAATTGAAGCTCTCGAGGGCAAGCCCGATCGTGATGCCTCCGAAGACGAGCGCTTGGCGGCGCTAAGGTCCCAATTGAAAGTCATGGAGCGCAAGCGGCGTGCCGTCGCCTACATCGATCCTTTCGACGTACGCTACAAGAATTTGCAGCCCCATCCAGAGCCCAACACCAATGCGGTCATGTTTTGCCTGATGGATGTCTCAGGCTCCATGGGCGAGCGCGAAAAGGACTTGGCCAAGCGCTTCTTCATGCTGCTCTACCTCTTCCTGCAGCGGCGCTACGAGCACATCGAAGTGGTGTTCATTCGCCACACCCATGAGGCCCAGGAAGTCGACGAGGAAACCTTCTTCTATAGCCGGGAAACCGGCGGCACCCTGGTCAGCACCGCCCTCGACGAGATGCTAAAGGTGGTTCGCGCCCGTTTTCCCACGCAGGACTGGAACATTTACGCGGCGCAGGCCTCCGACGGCGACAACTTTTCCGGTGATTCGGAAAAGTGTATCGACCTGCTGGGCAATGAATTGATGCCGCTTTGCCAGTACTACGCTTATGTGGAAATTCTCGATGAACGAGAAACCGAACTGTTCGGCAATCCGGACAGCGGTGCCCAGCTGTGGCGCAGCTACAAGACCGTTGCTGAAAACTGGAACAATTTCGCGATGAAGCGGATCGCCACACCGCAGGATATCTATCCGGTGTTTCGCGAACTTTTTGCCAAGCAAGATAACAAGGCCTAGACACAATGTCGGCTGCCGCCCAACCCGCCTCCACGCCCAGCCTGCGCCCAGGAAAAGCCTACCTTTTCGAGGATTCCGACTGGAATTTCGAAACGCTGCAGCGTACCTACGACGCGATCGCCGAGGTGGCGCTAAAGGATCTAGGCCTCGACACCTATCCCAACCAAATCGAGATTATCTCGTCCGAGCAGATGCTCGACGCTTACGCCTCCAATGGCATGCCCCTCATGTATCGCCATTGGTCCTTCGGCAAGCGCTTCGTGCGCGAAGAGCAGCTCTATCGCAAAGGCTATGCAGGCCTTGCTTACGAGATCGTCATCAATTCGAACCCCTGCATCAGCTACAACATGGAAGAAAACACCATGGCCATGCAGGCCTTGGTGATGGCGCACGCGGCCTTCGGGCACAACCACTTCTTTAAGAACAACTACCTTTTTCAGCAATGGACGGATGCCGAGGGCATTCTCGACTACCTGGATTTTGCCAAGACTTACATCGCCGAATGCGAAGAGCGGCACGGGCTAGACGCGGTGGAGGCGATTCTCGATAGCGCCCACGCCCTGATGGATCAGGGCATATTCCGCTTTCGGCGCCGGCCCAAGCTTAGCCAGCAGGAAAAGGAGGCGCGCGAGCGCGAGCGGCAAGCTCACTTCGACCGCACCTTTAGCGACCTGTGGCGGACCTTGCCCGAAAACCAGGAAAAAGAAGCGCCGGACGAAGACGAAGAGGCGATTGCCAAACGCAAGGCCGCCCTTAAGCTACCCCACGAAAATCTCATTTATTTCCTTGAGAAAAACAGCCCCATCCTGGAGCCCTGGCAGCGCGAGGTCCTACGCATTGTGCGCAACATCGCCCAATACTTCTACCCGCAGAAACAGACAAAGATGATGAACGAAGGCTGCGCCACCTTCGTCCACCACTACATCATGACCGAACTACATGCCAAAGGCATGCTGACCGACGGCGCCCTGCTGGAGATTCTGCACAGCCACTCCAACGTGGTGCTGCAGCCGGATTTCGACGACCCGCGCTTCCACGGGATCAACCCCTATGCGCTGGGCTTTGCCATGATGCAGGACATCAAACGTATCTGCGTTGATCCGAGCGACGAAGATCGGGAGTGGTTCCCGGAAATCGCCGGCAATGGCGACTGGCGCGGTACCTTAAAGCATGCTTGGGCCAACTACCGGGACGAGTCCTTCGTGCGTCAGTTTTTAAGCCCCCGTCTGATCCGCGACATGCGCCTCTTCGCATTGAACGATGAGGCGAGCGACACGCATTATACGGTGGGCGCCATCCACGATGAGCGCGGTTATCGCGACGTCCGGGCGAGCTTGGCGCGCAGCTACGACGTCAGTCTCGTGGAACCGGATATCCAAGTAATCGACGTGGATCTTCGCGGTGACCGGGTGCTGCATTTACGACATCTCGAGCGTGAGGGCGTGGCCCTGGCGGAAAAGAGCCGGGACCAAGTTCTGGCCCACGTTCGCCAGCTCTGGGGCTATGACGTCAAGATGTGCGGCCTTGCCCCCGGCAACGACGAACCCCGCTACGAGATTTCCACCGCGGATAAATCCTCGGACGGCAAAACCTAAGAACATCTCCCATCCTTTCACCCCATGCCCGCCGGTAGATGCTATAAGCAGACAGGTATCAAGCCTGTGTCGGGGTGAGCTCTATGAAGAACGAAGCGCGCCTGCGGGTGGGGATTGCCGGGCTTGGGGCGATCGGCTTACCCTTAGCCAGAGCGCTGGATGCCGGTATCGATGGTTTCAGACTATCCGCTGTAGCCGTGCGCGATCAGGCAAAGGCCCGCCGCCATCTTGCCGACCTGCAGGAGCAGCCGGCCCTGGTGGCAATCGAGGATGTGGCCGGTCTAAGCGATGTTGTGGTTGAATGCGTGCCGGCTATTCACTTCAGCAAGGTGGCGCGGCCGGCGATCGAGGCCGGGTGCATTTTCATGCCGCTTAGCGTCGGCGCCCTGCTCGACAATTGGGACCTGGTCGATCGGGCAGCCGAGACCGGGGCGCGCGTTCTCGTGCCCTCTGGGGCTATCTTGGGTCTGGACGCGCTACGGGCCGCAGCGGAAGGGAAAATCTATTCGGTTACTATGGTCACCCGAAAACCGCCAGCAGGGCTCGCCGGTGCCCCCTACTTGGTCGAGCAAGGGATTTCCTTGGAGGGTCTTACAGAACCCGTGAAGGTCTTTTCCGGCACCGCGCGCCAAGGCGCACGCGCCTTCCCGGCCAATGTGAACGTGGCGGCAGCGCTCGGCCTGGCGGGCTTAGGCCCGGATCACACGACGTTAGAGATCTGGGCCGACCCCTCGCTGAGCCGCAACACCCACAATATCTCTGTCGATTCCGACAGCGCCCGCTTCGCCATGTCCATCGAGAGCATCCCCTCCGACGAAAATCCCCGCACTGGCCGCATCACCACGCAAAGCGTTATCGCCTGCCTGCGTGGCCTGACGGCGGTGCTAAAAGTCGGATCCTAAGCTTATCTCGGGAATCGGGACCGCCACGCTGGACCATCGCGCCAGGCTGCGCCATTATCGATTGCGCCATTATCGATAAGGGGAGGATCTCTCTTCAGATCGTGTTGAGAGCCCGAAAAAGAAATGCGGGGTGAGTGATGACCATCGTATGGTTCCTGGTCGGATACATTCTTGGCACCTTGGTGGCCTGGTTTATTGCCGAAACCTATCAATTGAACAAAGCAGCGGCACGAGAGGCGGCTTTGCGGGCGGAGCTCGACCGAGCTCGGTCGGCAGCGCCACAGGGAACGGGTGACGCAGGGAACGCAGAACTGCTACAAGCCCGTGATGACTTGCGGCAAGCGCAAGCGCGGGAAAGTACCCTGAACGACGAAATCCAGCGCCTCCGCGATGACCTGCGGCAGGAGCAAGCCCAGCATACTGAAACCCGAGAGGTGCTGGCCAAGACCAGCGAAGCCGCACCACCAGCGCCCCCGGCGAGCGAGCCTGTTGTCGGCTACCCCGAAGATGATCTCACCAGAATCAAGGGCATCGGCCCGGTCCTTAAAGGTGTTTTGAAAGATCACGGCATCACCTCATTCAAGCAGATCGCAGCCTTTACCGAGGCGGACATCCAAAGGATCAACGAGGCGATCAACTTCCCAGGGCGGATCGAACGGGAGGACTGGGTGGGCCAGGCTCGGGAAATCATCAGAACTTAAGGGGTCGAATGAGCCTGTACGGCTATCACTCCGCGACTTTGACGTTTTCTGACAGCTCGGCCAGGATCTCCGCGCGGTGTTGATCGAGCACCGGCGCGGGCGAGCGCACGCCGCCAGGGGAGCGGGAGAGTTTTATTGGCGTGCCAAGCGTGTGTGAAGAACCAGCCTTAGGGTGTTGAAGTGGCACCACCATTTCCCGCGCAGTCACTTGTGGGTCCCGTGCCACCTGATCGAAGGTCATGACCGGCCCGAAGGGAATCCCAGCCTCTTCCATTTTGACCATCCAATGGTCTGTGCCCTCTTCCTTCAGCCGTGCGGCTATCAGGGGCACCAGAGCTTGGTTATTGCGAACCCGGTCCGGGTTGCTAGCAAATCGAGGGTCTTCGGCCAGATTTTCTAAGCCGGCTGCCGCGCAGAAGGCCTGCCACAAGGCTTGCGTCGCGCCGCCAATGGTGATCCACCCATCCTTGGTCTCGAAGACCTGGTAGGGCGAACCGCCTCGATGGGCTTGGCCGATCCGCTTCGGCGCCTCGCCGGTGGCAAAGAGATGAGCAAATTCGTAGACCGCCATCGACACAGCGGAATCGAACAAGGAAACGTCGACCCGCTCCCCCTTTCCGGTTTTCGATCGTGCGGCCAAGGCGGACAGGATACCAATTGCGGCGAACATGCCGGCGCTGACGTCGGAAATCGCGATCGGCAAGCGGAAGGGTGGACCATCAAGGTCACCGCAGACCGACATCAGACCCGACATCGCCTGGGTCATCAGGTCGAAGCCGCCTCGATTCTGATAGGGCCCCGTCTTGCCAAAGCCGGAGATAGAGGCATAGATCAGCCCTGCATTAAGGGACTTGAGGGCATCATAGCCAAGCCCCAGCCTTTCCGCGGTCCCCGGCCGGAAGTTCTCGACAAAGACATCGGCGCTGACCACCAGCTTTCGCAGGATTTCGAGGTCCGACGCCGCCTTCAGGTCGAGCGCAATAGAGCGCTTGTTGCGGTTCCACAGCATGAAAGGCGCACTTTCGCCGGCGACAAAGGGCGGCATGTCGCGTGAATCGTCGCCCGCCGCCGGCCGTTCCACCTTGATGACGTCAGCACCCATATCCGCCAGAATCATCGTGCAGTAGGGGCCCGACAAATGCTGGGTCATGTCGATCACTTTAAGGCCGTCAAGGGCTGCTGGCATTTGGGGCGCTCCCATCGATCTACTTTCAGATTTCGTGCCGATCATCGGCGGCAAGAGGAAAACTTGCAACAAAGATGGGTGCCGATGTCGCGGCAATCAGCTATGCATGGTCTTGCTTAGCAATCTGCTCGTGGAGGAAGAGGTGGCTGAAATCAAGGTCGAGCGCCGGGATGACGGCATCGTGGTTATGACGATCAGCAACCCAGCGCGCCGCAACGCTCTCACCTTTGCGATGTGGCAACAGCTTGGCCGGCACTGCGATGAACTCTCTCAAGATACGGCGTCGCGCGCCGTCGTTCTGATCGGCGCCGAGGGACACTTTTCGGCCGGTGCCGACATTAGCGAGTTCGACGAGCTGCGGACCGGATCTGCTGCCGCGACCTACGATGAAATCACCAATGCTTGCCAGGCCTCTCTCCGCAATCTCAGCAAGCCGACAATTGCGGCCATCAGCGGCTTTTGTGTCGGCGGCGGCTGCGGCATCGCCACCGAATGTGACTTTCGCATCGCCGATCAGACCGCAAAGTTCGGCATTCCGGCGGCTCGCTTGGGCATACTTTACGGCCTGGAGGAGTGTCAGGGCCTCTTCTCCTTGGTCGGCCTAGCCCAGGCCAAGCGCATCCTCTTTACCGGCGAACGCATCGATGCCACAGAAGCAGCCCGCATCGGCTTGGTCGACCAGCTCTGCGAAGGCGACTGCCTCGAGGCCGCAATCGCCATGGCCAAGACCATGATCGGCAATGCCCCCCTCTCCATCGCCGGATCGAAGAGGGTGCTCAATGCCTTGGCCACCGGCGCCAGGGAAAAGATGGCCGTTGAGATCGAGGCTCTGGCCAAAGCAGCCTTCGCCAGCCAAGACTATGCCGAAGGCCGACGCGCCTTTATGGAAAAGCGCCCGCCGGTGTTCAAGGGACGCTGACAAAGCCAAGGGGAAAAGGGATGGGCTACGCAATCTGCGACGATGGCGTAAAACTCTATTTTGAGGAAACCGGTTCAGGCTTTCCGGTCATCTTCGCCCATGAATTTGCCGGCGACTATCGGAGTTGGGAGCCGCAAGTGCGCCATCTGGCCCGTCGCTATCGTTGCATAACCTTCAACGCCCGCGGCTATCCGCCCTCCGAGGTGCCGCAAGATCCAGGCTTCTATAGCCAAGATCGCGCCCGCGACGACATCGCCGCCGTCCTCGATCACCTGGATATCGAAAAGGCACACGTGGTCGGCCTGTCGATGGGCAGCTTTGCGGCACTGCATTTCGGCTTGCGCTACCCCTCCCGAGCCCGTTCGCTGGTCATCGCCGGCTGCGGCTACGGGGCCGAACCCGAACAGCGCAGGGCCTTCCGGGAAGAGGTCGAAGCAACCGCCGCCTTGTTCGAGAAGCACGGTATGGAAAAGGGTGGTCCCCACTATGCCACGGGCCCGACCCGACTGCCGTTCCAGGCCAAGGATCCGCGCGGCTTTGCCGAGTTCTTAGGGCAATTCCAGGAACACTCACTCGAAGGCTCGGTACGGACCTTTCTCAACGTTCAAAAGCTGCGCCCCTCCCTTTGGGACTTGGAAAACGAGTTACGGGCCTTGCCGGTTCCCAGTTTGATCATCGTCGGTGATGAGGACGACCCGGCCATTGCCGGCTCCCTCTATCTCAAGCGCTGCATCCCGGCAGCCGGACTGCTGGTTCTGCCCAAGAGCGGCCACACCATTAACTTGGAGGAACCGGTGGCCTTCAATCGCGCCCTCGATGACTTTTTCGCGGCCGTCGAAAACAAGGCCTGGGGCACCCGTGATACCGACCAACCGGCCTAGCCTGCCAGTCGCTGTTTGGGCCGCCATCCTTCGACCGCCCGGCGGTCTTCGACAACAGTCACCCGGTGCATGACCCGCCGATGGGGATAGTAGTCGTCAACCGCATAATGTTGGGTCACCCGATTGTCCCACATGGCAAGCGAACCGGCGCGCCATTGGAAGCGGACCTGAAACTCCGGCCGGTCCAGATGATCATAGAGATAGCGCAGGAGGCGATCGCTTTCCCGCGTGGAAAGGCCGACGATGTGGCGGGTGAAGGGCTGGTTGACAAAAAGATAGGGACGGCCGGTCACCGGATGATGCGGCACTACCGGGTGCAAGGCCGAGCCGGTGCGGCTGATGGCCGCGTTCAGCACCTCCCGGTCTTGCCCATCACCGACAAAATCATTGCGAAAATCACCAAGGTCATGGATCGCCGTTAGGCCCTCCAGGTCGGCCTTCATGCCAGTCGGAAGGGTGTCATAGGCGGCGTACATGTTCGACCAAAGCGTATCACCGCCACAGTCGGGAACCTGTTTCGCCAGCAGAATGGAGGCAAAAGGCGGCCGTTCGTAAAAGGTGAGGTCCGTGTGCCATTCCGCCGTGTCGGGCCGCCGATCGGGCCCATTGTCAAGCAACACCACATTGGGATGCCCCTCCGCCGGCGGATAGATCGGATGCGGTCGGTCGATTTCGCCAAATCCCTCGGCAAAAGCAAGCTGATCGGCGGGACTGATGGCCTGGTCCCTTAAAAAGATCACTAGGTGGTCCAGCAGGGCCTGATAGACCGCATCACTGGTTTCACGGTCGATCCCCTGGGACAGATTGAGCCCAGAAAGTTCGGCGCCAATAGTGGGGGTCAAGGGTGTGATGGAAAAGCGACCTGCCGTCATGACCGAAGCTCCCCGCAACTAAAATCGCACATCGAAGAATTGGTGCAAAGGCACGTGAAGCTATCACGATCCGCCGTGCGCGCACAGACGGATCTCTTCGCCCCGTCAACTGTCACTGGCCGAGTTCTCGTGTGACGCATTGGTTCCATCGGTACCGCCAAGGATGTCTTGCGTCCGCCTTGAGACCGCCTTGAGGGCCTGATACAGCGTGGCGACCAAGTGAGCGCGGGGATTCTCCCGGCGTTGCAGGATGCCGAGCGTTCTCGCCATTGGAGGCTTGCCAAAGGGAACAGCCTTGAGGCCCGCCGGAAAGGGCCGCGCTAAATTGCGTTGCGGCACCACCGAAACGCCGAGCCCATTGGCCACCAGGCCAAAAATGCCTTCCAGGCTGTCGACCTCCATTCGCGGCCGCAGCGCGATGCCGCGGCGTCGTAACTCGTCGTCGATTTGCCGTCCCACCCAGGCCAGCCGGTTGAAGCGGATAAATGGCGAGCCGGAGAGGATGTCACCGTCCTCCTCCCCTGCCCTATTCTTCGGGGCGATCACCACCAGAGGCTCGGCGCCGAAGGGCTGCCACTGCAGCGGCGCACGGAGCTGCGGCGGCTGCGACACCAATGCGGCATCCAGACTACCCCGCAGCAGCGGCTCTTCAAGCTCGTGCGATAGGGCGCTTGTCAATCGGATCTGCAGCGCCGGGTTCTTTCGATGTAGCCTTCCCAATGCCATGGGCAGCACCCCGGAAACGATGGTCGGCACCGCCCCGATCTCGAGCACACCCTCTTCCGTGTGGCTCTTCAGGCTTTCGCTCAAGAGCTCCCAGCGATCGATGACCTCGCGGGCCCTTTTGACGAAATTGTGCCCCTCTACAGTGAGTTGCGGCGGCCGGGTGCTGCGATCGAAGAGGGTCAGGCCGAACTCCTCTTCCAAGGCCTTGATTTGCAGGCTCACGCCCGAAATCGACAGGCCAACGGCCTTGGCCGCCTCGGCGAAGCTGCGATGATCGATCACCGCCATCAGGGTGTAGAGGGTCTTGACCTCCATGATCCGCTACTCTTTTCGCTAACGAATCTTATTGACTAATAATCAATATATAATAATTTATCTTTTAGAAAACTAAATTTGAATGAAGAATTGATGGTGGCCGAGCTGCAGGTGAAGATTTGGCGCGGAGGGGATACCGGCGCCTATGTGCCCTATCGGGTGCCGGCCCGCGCCAATCAGACGGTGCTCGATGTGGTCACCTGGGTGCAGCGCCACCGAGAGCCGGCGCTTGCCTACCGCTTTGCCTGCCGGGTCGGCATGTGCGGATCCTGCGCCATGACGGTCAACGGCAAGCCACGTTGGACCTGCCGCAGCCACGTAAGCAAGGTCGCCCCCGATGGTCGCCTGACCATCGAACCGCTGCGCAATCTGCCGCGGGTGAAGGACCTGGTGACCGACATGACGCCCTTCTTCGACAAGTGGCAGGATGCGGGCGGCGTCTTCCAAGGAACCTCCAGCCGCCATGATCCAGTGACTGCAATATCACCCGACAGCCCGCCTCGTCAGGCTGCCGACGCAGGCATCGAATGCATCAACTGTGCGGTCTGCTATAGCGCCTGCGACGTTGTCGCCTGGCAGCAAGACTATCTAGGCCCGGCAGCGCTCAATCGGGCTTGGACTCTGGTCAATGACGAGCGGCACGGGCAGCGCCGGGGCACCTTGGATCGGGCAAGCCAGGAGGGCGGATGCCAGCGCTGCCACACCCACGGCAGCTGCGCCGAACACTGTCCGGTGGGGATCTCGCCGACGCGCAGTATCGCCGGCCTCAAGCGAATGACCTTGCTGTCGCTGATGCCGGGAGGCCGCCGCTGATGGAACGCCGCCTCTTGCTCGCCCAGCGCCTTAGCGCCCTGCTGCTGGCACCCCTAGTTCTCGTTCACCTGGGTTTGATCCTCTACGCGGTGCGGGGCGGCCTAAGCGCCGAGGAGATCCTGTCTCGCACCCAGGGCAGCCTCGCCTGGGGTGTTTTTTACGGCGTTTTCGTGCTCGCTGCCGCCATCCACGCCCCCATCGGTCTAAGATCCATCCTCAGCGAATGGACCCCGTGGCAGGGGCCTGCTCTCAACCTCATAATGGCAACACTGATGCTGCTGTTTGCCGGCCTGGGCCTGCGCGCCGTTTGGGCGGTTGTGGTCTAGGGCCCTAAGCCATGCGTCCGTCCCAGCACCATGCCGGCTTTTTCGCCTTTCTCGCCCATCGGCTCTCTGGTATCGCCCTGGCGGTCTTTTTGCCGTTTCACTTCCTTGTCCTGGGCCTCGCGCTTGAGGCAAGCGACCCCTTAGATCGCTTTCTGGCCTTTGCCGAATACCCACTTGTCAAGGCCATGGAGTGGATCCTGGTCATGCTGCTCACGCTACATCTGGCGCTTGGTTTGCGGGTGCTGGCGATCGAGCTCCTCGCCTGGGCGGGTCTTCGCAGTGCCTGGATCGGCTGGGGGACAGCGGCGGCTTTTGCGACCGGCGCGCTTTTTCTGGTGAGTGCCTTCTGACATGCAGATCGAGCGGCACAAAACCGACATCTTGATCCTTGGCTCCGGCGGCGCCGGGCTCTTCGCCGCACTGCACGCCAAGCAGGCTAACCCTGATTTGAATGTCAGCGTGGCGGTCAAGGGCCTGCTCGGCAAGTGCGGCTGCACCCGTATGGTCCAAGGCGGCTACAACGTCGCCCTGGCCGACACCGATTCCCTCGAACGTCACTTCATGGATACCATCGTCGGCGGCAAGTGGTTGCCGCGCCAAGACCTGGCCTGGCGGCTTTGCGAAGGGGCCATCGAGCGCATTCACGAGCTGGAAAACGAGATCGGCTGCTTCTTCGACCGCAACCCTGACGGCAGCCTCCATCAGAAGGCCTTTGCCGGTCAGACCTTCGACCGCACGGTGCACAAGGGCGATCTTACCGGCATCGAGATCATCAACCGCCTGATGGAGCGGGTCCTCAGCCTCGACGTCGAGCGCTTTGAGGAGCACCGCGCCATCGCCCTCGTTCCGGCAGCAGACCAATCTCAAATCGCCGGGGCCTTGCTGATCGACATGCGAAGCGGCGGATACCGTTTGGTCCAGGCCAAGGCGGTCCTGCTAGCCACCGGCGGCGGGCCGACCATGTACCTCTACCACACCCCATCCGGCGACAAGAGCTGCGACGGGCTGGCCATGGCGCTGCGGGCTGGCCTCACCCTTCGCGACATGGAGATGGTGCAGTTCCACCCAACTGGCTTGCTCGCCGGAACCGAGACCCGCATGACCGGGACCGTACTGGAAGAAGGCCTGCGCGGCGCCGGCGGCTGGCTCGTGAACGGCGCAGGCGACCGCTTTATGCAGGCCATCGACCCGCAGGGCGAGCGCGCCACCCGTGATATCGTCAGCCGGGCGATCTTTTCCGAGATGCGGGCCGGGCGAACCACCCCCATGGGCGGTATCTACCTGCAAATGAGCCACCTCGGCCCGGACGAGGTGACGCGGCGCTTCCCTGGCATGGTCAAGCGCTGCCGCGACTGCGGTTTTGACCTGGCCGGTGACCGGGTGGAGATCGTGCCCACGGCCCACTACATGATGGGCGGTGTCGAGTTCGAGGTTGACGGTTCGACCGCCCTGCCCGGCCTCTTCGCCGCCGGCGAGGACTGCGGCGGCGTGCACGGCGCTAACCGTTTGGGCGGCAACGGTGTGGCCAATTCGACCGTGTTCGGCGGCATCACCGGTGATACGATGGCGCGCTGCGTCAAAGGACAAGATCACTGGTGCGAGCCGGAAGCGGCCGCTATCGATGAAGCGGTGGCGCTTGCCGAGCGGCCATTCAGCAAGTCAGCCGGTGATCTGGGCGACCTGCGCGAGCGGCTTTGGCAGTGCATGTGGGACGACGTTGGGGTAATGCGTGACGAGACAGGCTTGCAGCGGGGGCTGAACACCCTCGCGGGCTTGAAGGATGAACTGGTGACCCTTGGCGTTGTCGATGGCGAGCGGGCCTTTAATCTCACTTGGCATGACTGGCTCAACCTGGAGAGCCTGATTACCACCAGCCAAGTGATCGCCCAAGCGGCCTTGGCCCGCGATGATTCGCGCGGTGCACACTTCCGCGAGGACATGCCTGAAACGAGCGCCCTGGATCAAAGCTGCTTTACCAGAATTCGAATGGCGGGAGATGAATTGGATCTGGAAATGGTGCCGGTCGCATTCTCCATTGTGGCCCCCGGCCAATCCTTGCTTGACGATCCAGCCACTAGCCCGACGACGGAGGTCTTGCCCCGATGATCACCAAGGCGAGAATCGAACAGGCGGTCTACGGATTGATGGTCAAGGCCGGCATCGAGATCCCGGATGATTATCTTGCCGGCATCAAAGAAATGGTCGACACGGAAAAGGGTGATCTCTCGAGCTTCGTGCTGGCCGCCATGCTGGAAAACTGGGAGGCGGCCAAGCAAGATCGTCGCCCCATGTGCGCCGACACCGGTCTGCCGCGCTATTTCGTCAAGCTGGGCAACGAGGCCCGGGTCGAGGGCGGCATGATCGCGCTGGAGGCGGCCTTGCGGCAGGCGACTGCCCGCGCCACCCACGACATCCCTCTGCGTCCGAACCGGGTCCACCCCCTGTGGCGCCACGACCTCAACAACAACGTCGGCATCAATGCCCCCGAGATCGACTACAGCTTCGAGCCGGAGGGCGATTGGATCGATATCACCACCGTGCACAAGGGGGGGCTATTCGGCACCGACTACCGCATGCTCTTCCCCGGCGACGGCATCGATGGCATCAAGCGTTTCTTCCTCGACACGCTACTCGCTTTCGGCAAGCGGGGCCTTGCTTGCCAACCGGCCATAATTGGTGTTGGGATCGGTGGCTCCAAGGACGTCACTATGAGCCTGGGCAAGCAGGCTGCCTGCCTGCGGGTCGTCGGCGATCGCAATCCCGACCCCAAGATCGCCGCCCTGGAGGACGAGTTGAAGGAACTCGGCAACTCCATCGGCATGGGCGCCATGGGCTTCGTCGGTTCCTCCATGGTGGTCGACTGCCATGTCGAGGTAGGCTACACCCATACGGGCGGCATGCCGGTCAGCGTGCATGCCTTTTGTCTGTCGTCGCGCCGCGCGACCGCTCGCCTATTCGCCGATGGCCGGATCGAGGAACGCACAGACCCTCAATGGTTCACTCCTTACCTGCGCCGGGAGGGCGTCGAATGGCCGAGCCAAGCCAGCGACTTGAACAAGTCCGCCTGAAACTGCCGGCAACGCCGGAGGACCTGGCCAGGCTGAGCCTCGGCCAGGTGGTCTACCTCGACGGCCTGATCTATACCGGCCGCGAGGGCGTCTACCAGAAGGTCGTGGGTGACGGGGACGACCTGCCCGTGGATCTGCGTGCCTTAAGCAACGCCAACTTCCACTGCTCGCCGGCGGCCGCCCAACAGGACGATGGCAGCTACAGCGTCGGCGGCGTCACCGCAACGGCAAGCTTTCGTTTCGCCAAGTGGATGAAGCGCTGGTTCGAGATTTCCGGCGCCACGGTCATCATCGGCAAGGCCGGCATGTCCGAGCAGGTCTATAAGGAGCTTTTTGTCGCCGCCGGTGCCGTCTATCTAACCACGGTGGGCTATGGTACCGGCGCACTGTTGGGTCGCGGCATCAAACGGGTCCGCGACGTCTTCTGGCTGGAGGAGTTGGGCATCGCCCAGGCCATGTGGGTCTTCGAGGTGGAAAACTTCGGCCCCTTGCTGGTTGATTGTGACCGGGAGGGAAATAGTCTCTTCGAGCAGCAGGGCCGCGCGATCAATGCGAATTTGGCCCAACTCTACAAGGGTTTTAAACCGCCGGCGCTGGCCCGCTTCGGCGAGACGGACGACCGCGAGCAGGAGCTGATCTGATGTTCGAGCTTACCCAGGAACAACTGTCGCTGAAGGCCCGGGCCGCCGAGCTTGCCCAGACCGTGGTCGCGCCGCGAGCCGCTCGGGTGGACGAGAGCGAGGCCTACCCCTGGGACAACGTCGAGGCCCTGACCGAAGCCGGCTTCATGGGCATGACCATCCCTGAAGCCTGGGGCGGCAAGGGCCTCGGCTTCCTCGAAGCCACCCTCGTCATCGAGGAGATGGCCAAGGTCTGCGGCGTGACCGCCCGCATCGTCGTGGAAGCCAACATGGGCGGCATTGCCGCGATCATGAAGTACGGCTCCGATGCGCAAAGGAAACTGGCCGCCGACTGCGTCTTGGCCGGCGATAAACCGGCCATCTGCATTACCGAGCCGGAAGCGGGCTCCGCCGCCACGGAGATGACCACCCGCGCCGATAAGAAGGGCGATACCTACGTGATCAACGGCAAGAAGCACTGGATCACCGGCGGCGGCGTTTCGAAACTCCATGTAATCTTCGCCCGCGTCTTCGACGAAGCCGGCCAGGAGCTCGGCATCGGCGGCTTTATCGCGCTGCAAGGCGAATTGGGACTCAACGTCGGCGAGCGGGCCTATGCCATGGGCCTGCGCGGCATCCCGGAAACGGAGATGATTTTCGAGGACCTGACGGTCCCGGCCGAACGCCTGCTGCAGCCGCCGGAAGGCCTGCGCCGGGGCTTTGCCGGCTTGATGACCGCTTACAACAGCCAGCGGGTAGGTGCGGCGACTGTCGCCCTCGGTATCGCCCAGGGTGCTTATGAGCTGGCCCTCGACTACGCCCAGGCGCGCGAGCAGTTTGGCCGGCCTATCTGCGAGTTTCAGGGCCTGCAATGGATGCTGGCGGACATGAGCATTCAGCTCTCGGCCGCCCGGCTCTTGATCCACAAGGCAGCCGCCGGTGCCGGCGACGGCTTTCCCGACATGACCGAGGCCGCGCAGGCCAAGATCTTCGCCTCCGACATCGCCCAGAAGGTTACCAACGACGCCATGCAGATCTATGGCGCGGTCGGCTACGGTCGTGCTCTGCCGCTCGAGCGCATGGTGCGCGATGCGCGCATGTTCACAATCGGCGGCGGCACCGCGCAGATCCTGCGCACCGTGGTGGCCAGTAGCCTGCTCGATCGCAAGCTGCCACAGACCCGCGACGGCTACGTCAAGCTGGCGGCCAAGGGCGAGGCCGGGTTGCGCCGTCATGGCTAGCGCGCCCAAGCCAAGCACCGCCCAGGCCACCGCCGCCCAGGCCACCGCCGCTGAGATCATCGCTCGTCGGCTCTATGAAGCCGGCTGCCGCTATGCCTTTGGCATGCCCGGCGGCGAGGTGCTGGCCATGATGCAGGCGCTGAGTGCGGCCGGCATCACCTTCACCCTGGTCAAGCACGAGAACGCCGGCGGCTTCATGGCGGAAGGCACCTATCACGCCACCGGGGCGCCGGGCATTCTGCTGGCGACCATCGGGCCGGGCGTCGCCAATGCGGTCAACGTCATCGCCAATGCGGAACAAGACCGGGTGCCGCTGATCTTCCTCACCGGTTGCGTCGATGCGGCCGAGGCGCTGACCTACACCCACCAGGTCTTCGATCACCAGCAGCTTTTGCGCCCGATCACCAAGGCCTCGTTCCGGGCCACTCATGGCGCCATCGAGGTGATGATCGACAAGGCTCTAGCGATCGCCACAGACGACCCACCGGGGCCGGTGCACGTCGACTTGCCGATTGCCTTGGCAACCGCCCAACAGAAGGCAACGACCGCGCCCCGGCGGGGCCCGCTGGCGCCCATGGCCCCGGCCCCAGGTCCAAGCCTCGAGGAAGCCCACCGTCGACTGGCCGCCGCCGAGCGCCCACTGATGATCGCCGGATTGGAGGCCTTACAGCCGGGGGCCCCCGAAGCCGTGGCAAGCTTCTGCCGCGACCTTAAGGTGCCTCTGATCACCACCTACAAAGCCAAGGGGATCTTGCCGGAGGACGAGCCGCTCGCCTTGGGCGGCGCCGGCCTCTCGCCGGAAGCGGATAAACGGTTACTGCCTCTGGTGAATGAGGCGGATCTCATCATCGCCGCCGGCTACGACCCCATCGAGATGCGGACCGGCTGGTGCGATCCCTGGGACCCGGCCAAGGTGATCGAGGTCTCGCGAAGGCCCAACACCCATTATGTCCACCAGGCCAACCTCAGCTTTGTCGGCGACATCGGCGCCAGCCTTGCCAGCCTCCGCGACGGCGTCAACGTCAAGCCCTTCTGGCCCGGCGGCGAGCCTGAGATCGTGCGAGCCGAACTGCAGGCCTTCTTCTCCAGCCACGGCGCCTGGGGCCCGGCGCGGGTGGTCGAGGTGGTGCGCGACGCACTGCCGCGCGACGCCATCGCCACCGTCGATTCCGGCGCCCATCGTATCCTCCTCAGCCAGCTCTGGGCGTGCTATCAGCCGCGCAGCCTGTTGCAGTCGACCGGGCTCTGCACCATGGGCTGCGGCCTACCTTTGGCGATCGGCCATCGCCTGGCGGATCAGGGGCGCCCTTTGGTGGCCTTTACCGGCGACGCCGGCCTGGAGATGGTCTTGGGCGAGCTTGCCACCCTGCGCGATCTCGCCCTGCCGGTGATCGTCGTCGTCTTCGTCGATGCCTCGCTTGCCTTGATCGAGCTGAAGCAGCGGAAGAGCGGCCTGCCTAACGTCGGCGTCGACATGGGCGAGACCGACTTTGCCGCCGTCGCCCAGGCCATGGGCGGCCACGGCGTCACCGTCGACGACGAGGCCACCATGCGCCAGGCGCTGGAGGGGGCGCTTGGCCGCAAGACCTTCTCCCTCATCGCCTGCCGCATCGACCGCCAGGCCTATGACGGGAAGTTTTGAGGCGGTCTCCTACCCCTCCCCCTACTGGTCGGCTGCCACCTTCATGGAGATGATCTTGTCCGGGTCGTCGACCTGGCCGCTTTGCCGGTCGGCCGGTGCCTTCTTGATCAGGTCGACCTTGTCCATGCCGTCGATCACCCGGCCCCAGACCGTATATTGGCCGTTAAGGAAGGAGGCGTCCGCAAAGCAAATGAAGAACTGGCTATCGGCGCTGTTCGGGCTTTGCGCGCGGGCCATGCCGACCGTGCCACGCGCGAAGGGCTCGGCCGAAAACTCGGCCGCTATGTTTTGCCCAGAGCCGCCGCGGCCAGTACCCGTCGGATCGCCGGTCTGGGCCATGAAGCCGGCGATCACCCGGTGGAAGACGATGCCGTCGTAGAAGCCTTGCCGGGTTAGCTCCTTGATGCGGGCGACGTGCTTGGGCGCCACATCGGGCAGTAGCTCGATGGTCACCGGGCCGTCGCGCAGCTCCATGATGAGCGTGTTCTCCGGATCCGGTTCGGCCGAGGCGGTGGTCATGCCGACGGCCAGAGCGATCGCGGCGGCTGATAGTAAAGTGCTGAGTTTGAACATAAAGTCTCCTTAACGGCCTAGCGCCGACGATGAACAACAGGAGCTGGTTGAGAGTCCTGTTTCCGATTCCTAGACATTCGAAGGGGTTGATTCTTATCACTTGTCATTGCGAGGAGGCGACCGTAGGTCTAGCGCGAAGCGCGACCGACGCGGCAATCCATAAAATGGTGCCACGGCGTTGGCCGATGGATTGCCACGGCGCTATCGCGCCTCGCAATGACGCTGCAACGGAGGATGGTCGAGATCCAACCATCGTTCAGCCCATGGCGGCCTGAAGGTTCTCGTCCAGCTTGTCGAGGAATTCGTTGGTGGTGAGCCAAGGCTGGTCCGGGCTGATCAACAGCGCCAGATCCTTGGTCATCTGGCCGGACTCAACCGTATCAACGCAGACTTGCTCTAGGGTCTTGGCAAATCGCTCCACCTCGGGCGTGCCGTCGAACTTGCCGCGGTATTCGAGGCCGCGGGTCCAGGCGAAGATCGAGGCGATTGGGTTGGTCGAGGTCTCCTTGCCCTGCTGATGCAGGCGATAATGGCGGGTCACCGTACCGTGTGCCGCCTCTGCCTCGATGGTCTTGCCGTCGGGGGTCATGAGGACGGAGGTCATCAGCCCAAGAGAGCCAAAGCCCTGAGCCACCACGTCGGACTGCACGTCGCCGTCATAGTTCTTGCAGGCCCAGACAAAACCACCCGTCCACTTCAATGCGGCTGCCACCATGTCATCGATCAGCCGGTGCTCGTAGGTCAGGCCCTTGGCCTCGAACTCAGCCTTGAACTCCTGGTCGAAGATCTCCTGGAAGAGGTCCTTAAAGCGTCCGTCGTACTTTTTCAGGATGGTGTTCTTGGTCGAGAGATAGACAGGCCAGCCGAGGGTCAGGCCATAGTTGAAACAGGCCCGGGCAAAGCCACGAATCGATTCGTCCAAGTTGTACATGCCCAAGGTGATTCCGCTTTCGGGAAAATCAAAGACCTCGTGGCGGATCGGCGCGCTGCCGTCGGCCGGCTCGAACAGCATGGTCAGCTTACCTGGCCCCGGCACCAGGAAGTCGGTGGCCCGATACTGGTCACCGAAGGCATGACGGCCGATGACGATGGGCTCGGTCCAGCCCGGCACCAGGCGCGGCACGTTGTCGCAGATGATCGGCTGGCGAAACACGGTGCCGCCCAGAATGTTGCGGATAGTGCCGTTGGGCGAACGCCACATTTGCTTGAGGTTGAACTCTTCCACCCGCGCCTCGTCCGGGGTGATAGTGGCGCACTTGACGCCAACCCCGTGCTCCTTGATGGCGTTGGCGGAATCGATGGTGATCTGGTCGTCGCTGGCATCCCGACTTTGGATCGATAGGTCGAAGTATTTCAGTTCGAGATCCAGATAGGGCAGGATCAGCTTGTCCTTGATGAAGGACCAGATGATGCGGGTCATCTCGTCGCCGTCGAGCTCGACGATTGGGTTGGCGACCTTGATTTTCGCCATGTGGCCATCTCCTTGGGATAAACGCGCGCGTTGCAGGCAGCAGCGGACAGGGGTTTCGTGGCGCGCACCATATCATCCTCGCTGCCAGGCGCAAGGGAGGGAGGTGCAAGAGAGGGCGCAATAGGCCGCGCTTGGCGAGCAGTAGAGGGATCAAATTGTTCGGATTTCGCCGCCTACTACGCGTATTGCCGTCGACTATACCTGCCCAGGCTCTGCGGCAGGTTGCGGCGGCGCCTTCACGACCAACGGCAGCCGAACGGTGAAAGTCGTGCCAAGCCCTGGTTTGCTGGTCAGATCGATGTCACCGCCCATCAGATGACAAAGCCGCCGGGTGATGGTCAACCCCAGGCCCGTGCCGCCGTGTCGCTTGGCCTGCGCGCTTTGCGCCTGGGTGAAGGCCTCAAAGACCCGCTCAGCCTCTTCGGGTGTCATGCCAATGCCGGTGTCGGTAACCGTCAGATGCAGCCAGGCGGCGCCGTCGATTTGGGTGCGTACGGCCTTTAGAGTCACCGCACCATCCTCGGTAAACTTGCAGGCATTGCTGAGGAGGTTGAGCACGACCTGTCGCACCCTGGTCTTGTCGGCATACATGGCGCCTAGATCTTCAGCGCAGTCTACCGCGAGCCTGTTGCCGTTACGCTGCGCCAGCGGCTGCACCGCAACCGCCGTCTCTTGCAACAACGCGGCGGTATCGTAACTCTCTAGAAAAAGGTCGTACTTGCCCGCCTCGATCTTGGAGAGGTCCAGCAACTGGTTGATCAACTCCAAGAGGTGCTCGGCGCTGATCAAGATCTTTTCCAAGTTCTGGTGCTGCTTTTCTGGGATAAGGTCTTCGGTCCGACGCATGACGACGCGGGTGAAGCCGACGATGGCGTTGAGCGGCGTGCGCAATTCGTGGCTCATGTTGGCGAGGAAATCGCTCTTCGCCTGGGTCGCGCCCAGAGCGGCTTCCTTGGCAACAACCAATTGCTCCTGCGCCTGCACCCGTTCAACGACGCGGCCAAGTTGCGTGCCGACCTGCGCCATTGCTTGCAAGAGCGGTTCGGCGGGTTCGGCGGGCTCATCGGAGAAAAACTCCAGCACACCCACGACTCTCTCGTCCGCCAGAACTGGGAAGGCGAGGACCGCCTTGATGCCGAAGTCCACGGCCAGCCCGGCCGGAAAGCAGTCGGTGTCCGCGGTGATATCGGCGATCCAGGCCGGCTTGCCAGTGGTGTGAACGCGCCCCACCAGGCCATCCCCAGGGGCAATGGCGGCTCCCTCCCCTGCCCTTCGAAGCGGTTCGAACCTTTGCGCATCGTCGAGATGCCAAACGCCGCTGGGAACCAGCTCACCCGACGAGTGGTCCAGCAGATAACCCTGCCCGGAGGGCCAGCCAGTGTGTGCGCAGACCCGGTCGAGGGCACTCTGCATGGCTTGTTCGGCGCTTGCCGCCTCGTTGGCGGCGCGGGTAATCACCTCGATAAGCAGCAGGCGCTCGACCCGTTCCTTCTCGCGCTGGATCTCGCGGGTATTGCGCTCGACCATGGCCGAATAGGAATCGATCATCGCCTCCAGCTCGCGGATGCGGGTGATGTTTTGACATTCCACCACCAGCAACGACTGGCCATCGCTCACCGCCCGGCTGAAAGTAAGGGCAATCACCAGAGTGCGCCGCTTGGGCTTGATGGAAAGTTCAACCGCGTGGGCTCGGCCCGCATCGATATCCGCTCTGAGCGCAGCGATGTCGATGTCGAGAAATACCGTCTGCAGCGTTGACTCAGGCTCCGGGGCGCCGAACCAGCTGGCAAACTTTTCGTTGTGGAAGCGGAAGTCCAGGCCTTCCTCGCCGACGATCGCGATGCCGACGCCGACGGCGCGCAGTAATTGCTCGTTGATGGCCGCGATGTTCATTCGGCGCCCTGGCTCACGTTCCAGCGTCCTGGCCAGCGTCCTGGCCAGCGTCCTGGCTCACGATATAGGGTCGCCGGGCCTCGATCTCGCCGATCACCACGTCCCGGTCGGCCGGATCGAAACCGTGCTCGTCCAGGGTCTCGGCCAGCAGCTTGGCCATTTCATCCATGTCTTGGTCAGAGATACTGAGGTGCGCGTGAATGTGTTTGAGCCGCTCGTCGGCAAAGGAAGCCGGGCCGCCCAGCAGGGAGGAAATGAACTTGGTCTGGTGGTCGACCAGCCGGGTCATGTCGATATCCTCGAAGAAATCGCCGATCTGCTCTGAGTCGAGCGCCTTGTCGTAAAAGGTGAGGACGACGCGACTAACCGCTGAAAACCCACCATATTTTTGAAACAGTGTTTTTGCCATCCTGTCCCTTCCACGCCGGGAGCCTAGGGCGATGTCACTCGCGCCGGAGATGGCCGTCGTTCAAAGAGGAAGACAACGATGCTGATTCCCGCCGAAACCGGCGATGTCGCCTAGATCATGGCGACCCGGTCTTGTCGGCGGCAAGGATCGCAGCTCCCTCCTTCTTCTTCACCCTCTCCGGCCATAGGCTGCCCCAAGCCCAATGAAGGCTTCAGTTTACTGCTGTCGTCGGAGCCTGTCCATCTCGGCTCTGAGTATGGCGTGGGTTGGCGGAAGGATGGGAGGGGTGCTGGCTAGGGCATTCCCGGCAGCGGGATGCGAGAACAAACCATCCACCACCTCCCCTTCCACGCCGTCCCACCTTGCCACCCTATCACCCCTACAACAGACGCCGCAGGCGCGGGCCGACCTCCTCGAAGCCCTCGCGGAGATAGAATGCGAGGCTGCGGCGCCAGGCCGGCTGACCCGGGGCGCCGACCTCGAAGCGTTTCCAGCCCTTCTCGCGGCCAATCTCCGTCGCGGCCTGCAGCAGTTTAGCGGCAACCCCTTGCGATCGATAGGCGGGCGACACATAGAGCTCGGTGATCTCGCCGAAGCGTCCGCCGGCATAGATGGCCAGGCACTCGTTCAGCATGATCACGCCGACGGGCGCGTCATCGTGGAGGGCCAAGGCCCCATCGATCGCGGCACTCGCCAGCACGTCTTCAGCGGTGCGCTGCAAGCTGGCAAGCGACGGGCCCCTGCCCTGGTCAAGCTCCTGGAGCAAGCCATGAAGCAGCATGGCGACCACCAGGGCGTCGCCCGGCCCGAGGCGGCGGATCTTCACCTGCTGAGGGGGCATTTCATTGCTCTTCCTGCGTTTCGATGACAGGGCAAGGTTGCGACCGGCCACACCCGAGGCAGGCTTCGTCTTTCCAATCGACCTCTCCCCTACCCGGTCAGCTCCATGATCTTTTGCCGCAGGGCTTCCGGCACGGCGATTTGGCCGCCCTCGTTGCGCTGGCGGTTCCGGTAGCGGCGGCCGCCGGGCAGGCGTACCCCTTCGATCGCCAGCATCTCATCGAAGAGCTTCTCACCGTGCTCGAGCCAACCGTCCGGATCACCGAAGCGCGCCGGGTCGAGGGCCAGAAGCAGCTCACCGCCGCGCGGCGGCCCACCGTCGTTGTTGTCGTGCTGGGCCGCCTCGAAGCTCATGCGCTCACCGATCAAGGCGCCGACCAAGAGCTCGATCATCATGGCAATGGCCGAGCCCTTGTAGCCGCCGAAGGGCAGCAGCACGCCACCGTCGACAATGGCTTGCGGGTCGGTGGTCGGTTGGCCGGACCGATCCAGGCCAACACCGGGCGGCAGGCTGTGGCCTTCGCGGGCGGCAATCATCACCTCGCCCTTGGCCATCACCGCCGAGGCTTGATCGAAGACCATGGGCCGGCCGTCGCGCCGCGGCCAGCCGAAGGCCATGGGGTTGGTGCCGAACAAGGCCTTGGCACCGCCGGCTGGCGCCACCCCGGGCTTGAAGGCGGTGAAGGCAAAGGCGGCCAAGCCGGCCGCGGCCAAGGGCTCGATCTCCACCCACAACGCCGCGAAGTGATGGGTTCTGACCAGCGAGAGGGCGGCAATGCCGTTTTCCCGCGCCGCCGCGATCAGGGGGTCACGGCCGCGTTCCAAGGCCAGGGGCGCGTAACCGTCATCGCCGTCGACTCGCAAGACCCCCGGTGCCAGCCGCTCGACCACGGGATCGGCGTCGCCCTTGACCTTGCCACTGCGCAGGGAAGCAACATAGCCCGGCAGGCGGAAAAGGCCGTGGGAATGGCAGCCATCACGCTCGGCCGCGGTCACCGTATCGGCCACCGCGCGGGCGTTTTCGTCATCGCAGCCATTGGCCTTAAGACAGGCGAAGGCAAGGTCGTGGATCTCGGCTACCGAGAGCATGGCATGGGTCATGGCAGTCCCCCTTTACTCGTTGGATCTTAGCGGCTATGCCCGGCCAAGCAAACGGGCGCTGCGAAAACTTATGCATTTCCAGATTGTTCTCAGTCGGCGCCAGCCCGCTCCCCCGCCCGGCCACCCAATGGCATTGTAAGCTTGTGGGCGGTCGGGAGGGGGAGCGGGCTGGTTCCGAACAAACTTGAAAGACTCTAGCCCTCCGCCACCATGGCTTTGAGGCGCAGGCGGGCGATCTTGTCGATCTCGGCAAGCGCGGTTTTGATTTCGCGCGCCCGATCATTCTCTAAGCGCTTTTCGAAGGCCGCCAGAATGGCCGCCGGCGTCAGCCCCCTTACGGCAATGACGAAGGGAAAGCCAAAACGCTGACGGTAGGCGGTGTTGA
Source organism: Rhodospirillales bacterium (assembly GCA_965222795.1). Lineage (GTDB taxonomy): Bacteria > Pseudomonadota > Alphaproteobacteria > Kiloniellales > CBDCUY01 > CBDCUY01. Next base: position 598,957 of record OZ244972.1, read on the forward strand.
GGTTTTGGAAACGGGCAAAGTCGGCGGCCGACAGGGAATCCAATCCGGCCGAGGCTTGCTCGACGGCGGAATGGGCGCCGAGTTCGCCGCGCAACGCCAGGCGCCCGGCGAGATCCGGGTGGGCAGATATAAGCGCCAGCTTCTCCTCCTCGCTGGCCGCCGCAACCACCGCGGCCATCGTGGCGGCGAGCCCTGCCACGCGATCGCTGCCGGCAGAAAGACCGGCATCCCAGGCGCGCTCCGCCACCCAGGGGCTGTGCTCGTAGATCGCGCCGAAGCGGGCAACGAAGCGCTCCCGGCGCATCTGCCGCGGCGGGGGCGCGAAGGCCAAATCATCTGACGTCGAAGGTGTCACAGCCTACTCCACATCCGCGAAGGGTGAGGCATAGGCAACATCGCCGGTCAGGCCATCCAAGCCACCGTCGCGCAGAGCCAACGCCATGAAATAGTCCTTCGGATAGGCGGTTTCGAAAACCGCCGCCGCCTCGCGGGTAAACCCAAAACGACCATAGTAGTCCGGATCGCCGACCAAGAAGACGCCGCGGTATCCCATCTGGCGCACCTTCGCCAAGCCTTCTTGCATCAACCGGCTGCCAATCCCCTCACCTTGGCGCGACGGCTTTACGCAAAGCGGGCCCACGGCCAGGCAACCCGCCGGTCGCAGCAAGGTCGAAAAAAGAATATGGCCTAGAACGTCATTGCCCTCCTCGGCGACCAACGACAGGGCGATCATGCCGCTCTGGCGCAGGGCATCGACCAGCGCCGCCTCACCGGGCCTTCCGAAGGCAGCCAGGCACAGTTCTCTGATGGCTTCTTCGTCGCCGGGTGTTTCCGCGCGAAGGTGCAACATGGCTCGGATCCTTATCAAGAAGGACGCCGATACACCCCTTGCGCAAACTATGCTAGCCTCGAATTCGGTCGACCGGATAAATGGGGCAAAGTCGAACCGTATGTTTGCAGCCAGCCAGGAGCGAGGCCCGTGGGCCGCTTAACGACGCACGTCCTTGATACGGCGCAGGGCCGGCCGGCGGCCGGCCTGGCGGTGGCGCTTTTTGCCCTTTCGCCTGAGAGGCAGTTGCTTGCAGAGGCGGTCACCAATGCGGACGGGCGCTGCGACCGGCCACTCCTGGACGGTGCCGCCCTGCAAAGCGGACACTATGAATTGGTGTTTCAGGCCGGCGCCTACTTACGGGTCGCGGGGATCGAGTTGACCGATCCGGCCTTCTTGGACGAGGTGGTGATTCGCTTCGGCATCGCCGATCCGGACCAGCACTACCACGTCCCCCTGCTTCTATCCCCGTACGGCTACAGCACCTATAGAGGCAGCTAGGCCATGGCCGCTGGCATCCGCTTCTTGCTGGGGGACGAGTTGCGCGCGCTCGACAGTTTCGACCCGACCTTGACCGTGTTGGCGTACCTGCGCAACTGGGAGCGCCGGACCGGCACCAAGGAAGGTTGCGCCGAGGGCGATTGCGGCGCCTGCACCGTCGTTATCGGCGAGACCGATGGCGAGCGCATGTCCTACCGCGCGGTCAACGCCTGCATTCAGTTTCTCGCCACCCTCGATGGCAAGCAATTGCTGAGCGTGGAAGACTTGGGCGAGGCCGACGGGGATCTCCACCCTGTCCAGCAGGCCATGGTCGACGCAGAAGCATCGCAATGCGGCTTTTGCACGCCGGGAATCGTCATGTCGCTGTTTGCTCACTACCATCAAACGGACGGACGCCCCACTGCCCGCGACGCGCTCGCCGGCAACCTTTGCCGCTGCACTGGCTATGGCCCGATCCTGCAAGCCGCAGAGCGCATCACCGCCGTGCCGCCAAACGACCGTTTCAAAGAAAACGAAGGCGACACGGCGGCCCGACTGGCCCGTATGGCCCCTACGGAAGTCGGCGTGGTGGAAGGTGACGGTCGCCGCTCCTTCGCGCCGCGTTCAGTCGAAGACTTGGCGCAACTCTATTTGGATCACCCCAATGCGTGGCTGGTCGCCGGTGCCACCGATGTCGGCCTCTGGGTCACCAAGCAGCATCGCCGCCCAAAGACGCTGATATTCCTCGGCGATGTGGAAGATCTGTGCCGAATGGCGGTGACTGAAACGGAAATAGAGATCGGCGCCGCCGTCACCTACCGCGAGGCAGCGCCGCTGCTGGCCCGACATTTCCCGGATCTCGGCGAGCTGTTTCGTCGCCTAGGCGCCCTCCAGGTGCGCAATCTCGGAACCCTCGGCGGTAACATCGCCAACGGCTCACCCATTGGCGATAGTCCGCCGCCCTTGATCGTCGCCGGTGCGCGGCTGCGGCTGCGGCGCGGCACCGAGCGGCGGGAGATTGCCATGGAGGATTTCTTCATCGACTACGGGCGCCAGGACTTGGCCGCCGGCGAGTTTCTCGAGACGATCCTTATTCCCTTGCCAAAGGCGGGCGACCGTTTCGCCTGTTACAAGATCTCCAAGCGCTTCGACCAAGACATCTCAGCCCTCCTCGGTGCCTTTCGCCTGCGTCTTGACAGCGCCCGGGTGGCAGAGATCCGCATTGCCTACGGCGGCATGGCCGGCATCCCCAAACGGGCCCTGTCGGCCGAGGCGGCTTTGCAGGGACAGGCATGGAATGAAACAACTCTCAGCCAGGCGATCGCCGCCCTTGCCAGGGACTTCTCGCCGATCGACGACCATCGGGCAAGCGCCCACTATAGGCTGACCGTTGCGGGGAACTTGCTGCGCAAGTTTTTCCTCGAAACGACCGACGACGAATCATCCACTCGGGTGCTATCTTCACACACGCCGTTGTCGAGCCATGGCTGAGAAACGGGCACCACTCACCGGCGGTGTGCATCAGGCGATTGCCCACGACAGCAACCTCAAGCATGCCACCGGCGAGGCCCGCTACATCGACGACCTGCCGGAGCCGCCGGGCCTGCTGCACCTTTATGTGGCGATGAGCGAGCGCGCCCACGCCCGCATCACCAGCCTCAACCTGGATGAGGCTCGGCAGGCGCCCGGCGTCGCGGCGGTCTTGACGGCGGCCGATATCCCAGGAATCAACAACGTCGGGCCGGTGCTGGACGACGACCCGGTGTTGGCCGAAGATCTGGTCGAGTATCACGGGCAGGCGATCTTTGCGGTTGCCGCCGAAACCCTCTGGCAAGCGCGGACGGCCGCCAGCCTGGCCAGAATCGGCTACGAGGACTTGCCGCCCCTATTGACTGTTGACGATGCCTTGGCGGCCAAGTCCTTCCTGTTGGAAAACCACGTCATGCGCAAGGGTGATGCCGAAGCGGCCCTTAAGAAGGCAGCGAAGCGATTGCAGGGATGCTTAAGGGTCGGCGGCCAGGATCACTTCTATCTGGAAGGCCAGGTCGCCATGGCGATCCCGCAGGAGGATCAAGACCTCTTGGTCTATAGCTCGACCCAGCACCCCAGCGAGGTGCAGCACAAGATCGCCGAAGTCCTAAGCCTGCCCGCCAATGCGATCACCGTGGAGGTGCGGCGCATGGGCGGCGGCTTTGGCGGCAAGGAAACTCAGCCGGCCCTGATTGCCGCCATCGCCGCGCTTGTGGCCCATAAGACCGGGCGCCCCGCCAAGCTCCGCCTTGACCGCGACGATGATATGATCCTAACCGGCAAGCGGCACGATTTCCGCATCGACTACGACGTGGGTTTCGACGAGAAGGGCCGAATAGAGGGCATCATCTTCACCCTGGCCTCGCGCTGCGGCCGCTCGGCGGATCTATCAGGATCGATCAACGATCGGGCCATGTTCCACGCCGACAACTGCTACTACCTGGACAGTGCCACCATCACCTCGCATCGTTTGAAGACCCACACGGTTTCCAACACCGCCTTTCGCGGCTTTGGCGGGCCGCAAGGCATGCTGGGGATCGAGCGGGTCATGGACGCCATCTCCTACCACTTGCGGCTCGATCCCTTGCAGGTCAGGAAGGCCAATCTCTATGGAGGGACCGGGCGCAACCAAACGCCCTATCACATGACCGTGGAAGACAACGTTGCGCCTGAGATCATCGCCAAGCTGGAAAAGAGCGCCGACTACCGGGCCCGGCGCCAGGCGATCATCGCCTTCAACCGAGAAAGTCCGATCCTGAAGCGCGGGATCGCGTTGACGCCCGTCAAGTTCGGCATCTCCTTTACCACCACCTTCCTCAACCAGGCCGGCGCGCTCTTACACATCTATCAGGACGGCAGCGTTCATTTGAACCATGGCGGCACCGAAATGGGGCAAGGGCTTTACATCAAGGTGGCGCAGGTGGTCGCCGAAGTACTGCAAGTCGGTTTGGATCGGATCAAGATTACTGCTACCACGACAGCTAAGGTGCCGAACACCTCGCCAACCGCCGCATCGTCAGGCAGCGACATGAACGGCAAGGCGGCAGAGGCAGCGGCGCTCACCATCAAGGGGCGGCTCATCGACTTTGCTGCCGAACACTACAAGGTGGCCCGCGACGATATAGAGTTCCGACCCAACCGGGTGCGTATCGGCAATCAAGAAGTCGATTTCCCCGATCTCATCCGGCAAGCCTATCTGGGTCGGGTGTCCCTTTCCGCCACGGGCTTTTACAAAGTACCGAAGATACATTACGACCGGGACCGCGCCCGCGGTCGTCCGTTCTTTTACTTTGCCTATGGGGCAGCCGTCAGTGAAGTGATTATCGACACCCTAACCGGCGAGAGTCGGGTCTTGCGGGTGGATATCCTGCACGATGTCGGCAAATCGTTGAACGAGACCATCGATCTTGGTCAAATCGAGGGCGGCTTCATCCAGGGTATGGGGTGGCTGACGACGGAGGAGTTGTGCTGGGATGAGGTCGGGCGCCTGACCACCCATGCGCCCTCCACCTACAAGATCCCCACCGCCGGGGATCGGCCGGACGACTTCCGGATTGCGCTCTTCAACGGCGGCGGTAATCGCGAGGACACGATCTTTCGCTCCAAGGCCGTCGGCGAGCCACCACTGATGCTGGCGATCTCCGTCTTCTCGGCGCTGACCGACGCGGTTGCCAGCGTGGCTGATTACCAGCGGCTGCCGGATCTCGATGCGCCGGCAACACCGGAGGCGATCTTGATGGCGGTCGAAAAACTGAAGCTGGCAAACGGTGATCGCCAATGACGGACCTAGCTGAGCGCTTGCTCAAACGCGCCGTTGAGGTAGCGCGCCAAGGTATGGAAAGCGATAGAGGGGGGCCCTTTGGCGCCGTGGTGGCGCGCGGCGACAGCATCCTTGGCGAAGGCTGCAACCGGGTGACCTCGAGCAATGACCCCACCGCCCATGCGGAGGTGGTGGCAATTCGGCAGGCATGCCAGCGACTGGGCAGCTTCAGCCTGGCGGGCTGTCAAATCTACGCCAGCTGCGAGCCCTGCCCCATGTGCCTGGCGGCGATTTACTGGGCGCGGATCGATCGCATCGTCTATGCCAATTCCCGTGCCCAGGCGGCGGCCATCGGTTTCGACGACGAATTCCTATACGAAGAGGTCAAAAGGCCGCTCGATGCGCGCAGCCTTCCGATCACCTGCCTCGAACTTGAGGAAGCTCGGCGCCTGTTCGACGATTGGCGCAACAAATCTGACAAGATCCCCTATTAAATGCGCTAGCATCTTTTGCGTAGCTGTAGGAAATGGGGCGGCTAGCGAAACAACAAAACCAGTTTGGTGACGGGGGAATGGAACATCAGCCGCCTTCGGGCGACGCAGGGATACCACAGCTAGAGCTGCGCCACATTAGCAAGGCCTTTCCTGGCTGTCTGGCCAATGATGACATCAGCCTGGCACTGATGGCCGGCGAAATTCACGCCCTTCTAGGCGAGAATGGTGCCGGCAAGTCGACCTTGGTCAAGATCATCTACGGAGTGCTCAGAGCCGACAGCGGCGAAATCCTTTGGCAGGGCAAGCCAGTCGAGATTGCCAGTCCGAATCACGCACGCCGGCTCGGCATCGGCATGGTGTTCCAGCATTTCTCGCTCTTCGAGGCGCTGACCGTGGCCGAAAACATCGCGCTTGGCAGCGATGGCCGCGAGCCACAGCCCGACCTTGAGGCGCGCATCCGAAAAGTTTCCGAAAGTTACGGCCTGCCTCTCGATCCGGGAAGGCCGGTGCACAGCCTTTCGGTGGGCGAACGCCAGCGCATCGAGATCGTGCGCTGCCTTTTGCAGAACCCACGCTTGCTGATCATGGATGAGCCGACCTCGGTCTTGACGCCCCAGGAAGTCGAACGCCTCTTCGACACCCTCAGGCGGATCGCGTCTGAGGGCTGCGCGATCCTCTACATCAGCCATAAACTGGAAGAAATCCGCGCACTCTGCCACACGGCGACCGTGCTGCGTGGCGGTCGCGTGGTCGCAACTGACCGCGATCCCAGAAAGGAGTCGGCCCGCAGCCTGGCGCAATTGATGATCGGTGAGGAACTGAAAACGCCGCAGCACCGCAGCCGCCAAGAAAGCGGCGCGGTTGCGCTTTCGGTCGACCGACTTAGCCTTGTTGCCGAGGCGCAATTCGGTATCGATCTCAAAGACCTGCAGTTCGAGGCACGGGCCGGGGAGATCTTTGGCATCGCCGGCGTCGCGGGCAACGGCCAAGCGGAGTTGATGGCCGTCCTGATCGGCGAAGCGCGCATCGAGCGAGCGGATGGCATTACCATGCTGGGCAAGGCCGTCGGCCGCCTGGGTCCGCGGGAGCGCCGCGCTCTCGGGGTGGCCTTTGTGCCGGAAGAACGCCTCGGACACGGGGCCGTCCCGGACTTCACCCTCGGCGAGAACGCCTACCTTTCCGGCTATGAGCAAATGGGCTTGACCCGCCACGGCTTCATCTTGAGCGCTGCGCGCGACCACTATGCGGGCGAGGTGGTGCGGGACTACGACGTGCGGACCCCCGGCATTGCAGCCGCAGCCGGCAGCTTGTCCGGCGGCAATCTGCAAAAATTCATCGTCGGTCGGGAAATCCTGCAAGACCCTAAGCTGATAATCATCGCCCAGCCAACATGGGGCGTAGACGCAGGTGCCGCCGCGGCCATCCACCAAGCCTTGACCGATCTGGCGGCCGGTGGAGCTGCGATCGTCATCATCTCCCAGGACTTGGACGAAGTGCTGACCCTTTCGGACCGTTTCGCCGTCATCTGTGATGGACGACTATCGCCAAGCCTGGATCCCGCGGCGACCAGCCGGGAAGAGATCGGTCTCCTGATGGGCGGCCTGCACGGCGCCGACGCGGGAGAGACGCAGGTCGCAGATGCCCATGCTGGTTAGGCTGCAGCCGCGCGGCGGGGCCTCGGCCACCATCGCCTACCTCACGCCCTTCCTTGCGGTGCTGCTCACCGTGCTGGCCGGCTTGATCCTTTTTGGCCTGCTTGGCCACAACCCGGTCGAGGCAGTCTATACCTTCTTTATCGTGCCGATTAATAACGCCTACGGCCTTTCCGAGCTTTTGGTGAAGGCAACGCCCATCGTGCTCTGCGCCATCGGCCTGGCGATCGGATTTCGCGCCAACGTCTGGAACATCGGCGCCGAGGGCCAACTGACCTTGGGAGCCATCGCCGGCGGTGGCTTGGCATTGTGGTTTTACCAGGTCGAAAGCCCGTTGTTGCTGCCGGCCATGGTACTGGCCGGCGCCCTTGGGGGAATGGCCTGGGCGGCGATCCCCGCCTGGCTGAAAACCCGCTTCAACGCCAATGAGATCTTGACCAGCTTGATGCTGACCTATGTCGCCTTGCTCTTGCTCTCGACCCTGATGCATGGGCCTTGGCGCGACCCTGAAGGCTATAACTTTCCGGAATCCCGGCTCTTTCACGATGCCGCCACGCTGCCGAATATCTGGTCGGAAACCCGGGTGCACCTTGGCTCGCTGATCGCCCTTGCCATCGTCGCCGCCGCTTGGGTCGTCACCAGCCGAACGCTGGTGGGGTTTCAGATCCGGGTGATCGGTCTGGCGCCACAAGCTGGCAGCTATGCCGGGTTTTCCAGAAAAAAGATGGTCTGGCTGTCGTTCATGATCAGCGGCGGCCTGGCCGGCGTGGCAGGCCTCTTCGAGGCGGCCGGCCCGATCGGCCAGCTCGTGCCGAGCATCTCGCCGGGATATGGCTTTACCGCCATCATCGTGGCCTTCCTGGGTCGGCTACACCCGGTTGGCATCCTCTTTGCCGGCCTGCTCGTCGCTCTTAGCTATCTGGGCGGGGAAGCCATCCAGATCGAACTCGGCCTGCCCTTGGCGGTGACCGGTGTCTTTCAAGGGATGCTGCTGTTCTTCTTGCTCGGCTGCGATGTCTTGATCCGCTATCGCCTGCGCTTGGCCCCCTTGCGGGCACGGAGGCTTGGATGATAAGCGAAGCCGGCTGGCTGGTGCCGACGATCCTGACGGTGATTTCCGCTTCGACGCCGCTGCTGCTAGCCGCCCTCGGAGAGCTGGTGGTGGAAAAATCGGGGGTCCTGAACCTCGGCGTCGAGGGCATGATGCTGCTCGGCGCGATCGCAGCCTTCGCCACGGGAATCACCACGGACTCCTGGATCTTGGCGATTTTCGCCGGCGCGCTGGCCGGCGCGGCCATGGCATTGATCTTCGGTATCTTGACCCTTACTTTTTTGTCCAATCAGGTCGCCACCGGCTTGGCGCTTTCGATCTTTGGCGTGGGCCTGAGCGCGCTCATCGGTGCGGAATTCGTCGGCACGCCCTTTCCCGGCCTGCCGAAGCTCGACATCCCGGGCCTTTCCGACCTGCCGGTCTTGGGACCCCTGATCTTCGCCCATGACGCTCTGGTTTATTTTTCGCTGCTGATGGTCTTTGCCATTGCCTGGTTCCTGCATCGCAGCAAACCCGGCTTGGTTCTCAGGGCCGTGGGCGAGAACCATGACGCCGCCCATTCCATCGGCTATCCGGTCGTCGCGATCCGCTACCTGGCGGTCCTCTTCGGTGGTGCCATGTGCGGGCTCGGTGGTGCCTATCTGTCGCTTGCCTATACGCCGATGTGGGCGGAAGAGATGACCGCGGGGCGCGGCTGGATCGCCCTGGCCTTGGTGGTCTTCGCCGCCTGGAAGCCGGGGCGCGCCCTCCTCGGCGCATACCTCTTCGGCGCCGTCACAATCCTGCAGTTGCACGCACAGGGGATCGGCATTGCGATACCCTCTCAGCTTCTATCCATGCTGCCCTATCTTGCCACCATCCTCGTCTTGGTGTTCATTTCCAGGGATAGCGCCAGGGTACGCCTGAACGCGCCGGCATGTCTTGGCAAGGTTTTCCATCCGGCGGCCTGATCGACGCGCCGGATTTTGAGAATGCGGGAATGTATAACGCAGGGAGAAGAAGAATGATCCGCTCGAAACGACTAGCGGCCCTCGCAGCCGCGATGGTGACCAGCCTGTTGCTGGCTGGTGTCGCCCGCGCCGAAGATCCTTTAAAGGTAGGATTCGTCTACGTCGGGCCGGTGGGTGACCACGGCTGGACATATCGCCATGACATCGGCCGTCAGGCGATCGAAAAGGAACTCGGCGACAAGGTAAAGACGACCTATGTGGAAAGCGTCCAAGAGGGCCCGGACGCCGAACGGGTCATCCGGCAAATGGCGCAATCCGGGCACGACCTGATTTTCACCACCTCCTTCGGCTTCATGAACCCCACGGTGAAGGTGGCCAAACGTTTCCCCAAGGCAAAGTTCGAGCACGCCACCGGCTATAAGCGGGCAGCAAATGTCTCGACCTACATGGCGCGTTTCTATGAAGGTCGCTATGTGGCCGGCATCTTGGCCGGGCATATGACCAAGTCAAACGTGATCGGCTACATCGGCTCCTTCCCAATTCCCGAGGTGGTGCGCGGCATCAATTCCTTTACCCTGGCACTGCGCAAGGTGAACCCGGAAGCAGAGGTCAAGGTGGTCTGGGTGAACACCTGGTACGATCCGGGCAAAGAAGGCGATGCGGCAAAGGCTCTGATCGACCAGGGCGCCGACATCATTCTGCAACACACCGATTCCCCGGCTCCCCTGCAGGTGGCGGAGCAACGCGGCGTATGGGGTGTCGGTCAGGCATCCGACATGGTCAAGTTCGCCCCCAAGGCGCAGCTAACCGCCATCGTCGACAACTGGGATGGCTATTACGTCGCACGGGCCAAGGCAGTGATGGATGGATCCTGGGAGTCCGGCGACACCTGGGGCGGCCTGGCCACCGGCATGGTAGAGATGTCGCCCTTCAACGAGGCGATACCGGCTGCCGTTGCCCAAGAAGCCAAGGCGGCGGAAAAGGCGATCATGGATGGCAGCCTGCATCCCTTCCAAGGACCGATTGTCGGGCAGGATGGTCAGCAACGCGCCAAAGAGGGTGAGGTCCTGGATGACGGCACCCTGCTCGGCATGGACTGGTATGTGGAAGGGGTCCAGGGCAGCCTGCCTAAGTAGCCGTCGGTCGTGCTGCAGACTGCTTTGGCCGATTGATGGAAACGATCCTTGCCGAGTGGCTAAGCCTTTTGCTGCGCTGGGCCCATGTCATGGCCGGCATCATGTGGATCGGCACGTCCTTCTTCTTCATCTGGCTGGACGCCAGTCTGGAGAAGCGGCCGGGCAAGGGTGAGGAAATCGCTGGCGAAAGCTGGCTGGTTCATGGTGGCGGCTTCTATCAGGCGGAGAAGTACCTCGTCGCGCCGGCAGAATTGCCCAAGACCCTGCACTGGTTCCGTTACGAAGCCTATCTGACCTGGCTCACCGGCTTTCTGCTGCTGGCCACCATCTATTACTGGGGTGCTGAGGCCTTTCTCGTCAATCCGCAAGGCCTCAGCCAGGACCCCAAACTGATGATCGCGGCGAGCCTCGTCTCCTTGGCTTTGGGCTGGCTGGCCTACGATCGCATTTGCCGTTCGCTGCTTGGCCAAAAGACGGCCGGGCTCGCCGTGGCCGTGTTCCTTCTGATTATCGCCTTTGCCTGGACCTACCTACAGCTCTTCAGTGCCCGCGCCGCCTTCGTGCATGTCGGCGCCTTGGTCGGCACCATCATGGCGGCCAATGTCTTCGTCATCATCATTCCCAACCAGAAGAAGGCGGTGGCCGCCCTGATCGCCGGCAAGCGCCCAGAACCGCAGCTCGGCCAGCAGGCCAAGCAGCGCTCCCTACACAACAACTACCTCACGCTTCCCGTCGTCTTGATGATGCTGAGCCACCATTACCCGATCCTCTATGCCGGTGGGCAGGGGTGGCTGGTGATCGCCGGCATCGTCTTGCTGGGCGGCCTCGTGCGGCTGGCGTTCAACCGCCATGACGAAGGTAAGCGAGATTGGTGGATCGGCGCCGCTGTCACCGCCGCCGGAGTAGTCCTGATAGGTTTGATAGGCTTCACGGCGATAAGGTCGGGAAGCAGCGGCGATCGGCCGGCGCCATTCGCCGAGGTACGTCAGATCATCGATGAGCATTGCCTTAGTTGCCATTCGCAAACGCCCATGGACGAAGCATTCGAAGCAGCACCCGGCGACGTCGTCTTCGACCGGGACGAGGATATTCGCCGCCAAGCCCCGCTGATCTTGAAGCAAGCGGTGCTAAGCGACGCCATGCCGCTTGGCAACAAGACCAGCATGCAAAAGGCGGAACGTCAATTGCTGGGCAGCTGGATCAAGCAAGGCGCCAAGCTGGAATAGCACAAGGCGCCATTGAACCTTGCGGATCCGGCAGGGCTTTGCAACACCGCGGTCGGATCACACGTCCTGATTGTTCAATATCTGCAGAACCGAGATCCAGAACCGCTGGTCGTTACGGCGGCCATCATCGAGGGCCTGATCGGCCCGCAAGGCGGCTTCCGGGGTGGCGCTATCGCTGAAGCGCCGGCGCAAGATCTCGGCGGCCTTTTCAGCTCGGATCATTCCCCGGTAATCCGGGAACGGCCATCTGTAGGCCCGCTGTCTGCTCCAGCCAAGAGGCATGTTTTCGGACAGGCCGAACCGCTTGTGGAAAAGCCTCTCACAGCTGCCTCAGCCGTTGCGAACGGCTGGAGGCAGCAGCATAAAGCATTTTTGACCTTGGGAGAGCCCTCAGCTGCTCGGGCCAGGCTTGTCGCGTTGGGCGGTGTCGTCACCCCGAACTCAGCTGGTAGCTCGCTAGCCCGCTAGCCCGCAACGGCGGCCAAGGCGCTTCCCAAGATATCCAGTGCCTCGCCCATTTCCGTTTCCGAAATACAGAGCGGCGGCGATAGAGTCAGCACATTGCCCATGGAGACCTTAAAACTAAGCCCGCACTCGAGTGCCTGGTAAAAAACCGCTTCGGCGGCTTGGCGCGCCGGTTCCTTGCTTTCCCGATTCTCCACCAACTCAACGCCAAGCAACAGGCCGCGACCGCGCACATCACCAATCAAGGCATGTCGGTCCTGCATCTCGCGCAGGCGGCCCAAGGCATAGGCGCCAACCGACGCGGCATTCTCAATTAGGCCTTCATCCTCGATGATGGCGATGGTGGTGAGCGCCGCGCGTGCCGTCACCGGGTTCTTCTCATGGGTATAGTGGCCGATCGCAAAGGCGCCCGCGACATCCAGATCCGGCCGACACAAGGTGGCGGCGATCGGCAGGATACCGCCGCCCAAGGCCTTGCCCATCACCAAGATATCCGGCACCACCCCGTCGTGCTCGCAAGCAAACATGCGGCCGGTCTTGCCCAAACCCGTCGGGATTTCGTCAAAGATCAGCAATGCGCCCAAGTCATCACAAGCCTGACGGACGGCCTGCCAGAACCCCGGCGGCGGTATGGTGGGAACAGCCCGCGCCGGTTCGGCGATCACCGCGGCCACATCCCCTTCTTTTTCTAGGACGTAGCGGACCATCTTGGCACAGGTAAGTTGGCAAAGGTCGAGCTGAGGAGCGCCTGCCTTCTCCGGATAGCCGTAAGGACAGCGGTAGCAGGTAAAGGGTGCCACATGCTCGCAGCCGGAAAGCAAGGGCCCGGTGATATGGGAGCGGAAAAGCTGCTCGCCACCAACGCTGGCAGCGGCAAAGCCGGCCCCATGAAAGGAATCCCAAAAGCTGACCATCTTGTGCCGGCCCGTGGCGGCGCGGGCGATTTTCAAGGCGATTTCGTTCGCATCCGACCCGCCGGTGGCAAACAGCGCCTTGGAAAGCGACCCCGGGGAGATTTCCGCCAACTTTTCCGCCAGATCTATGGCCGGCTGGGAGGTGTATCGCCGCGGCGTGAAGGGCAGCGCCTCCATTTGCTCGGCGATCGCCGCCTTCAGGCGCGGATGCCCATAACCGATGTGGTGGACCGAGTTGCCGTGAAAATCCCGGTAACGCCGACCCTGCACATCCTCGATCCAGATCCCTTCTGCTTTCTTGATCACCGAAAGGCAGGGTGTGGAAACCGACTGGCTGAGAAAATGCTTGGCATCACGGGCCAGCAAGGCCCGGCTCTCTTCGCTCAAGTGGCGCGCCGCCCAATCGGCGCGATGGGGCGAGGTGTTCGACTCCCCTTCGGAAGCGAGCGCCGCGTCACCGGCAGGTGGCTTTGATGGTAAGGTCATCGAGAACCCAACGGCTGATGGAAACCGCCAAAGAGACTAAATGGACCTCGCGCGATCGCCAAGGCCGACGGATGTCTGTGGTGGACGCAACACTGATTGCCGCTAGCCCGCTTCCACCAAGGCATGGCGTTTCTTGCCGGCCGACAGCTTGATGACGCCCTCGCCGGTCAGGTGGCTCAAGGTAATCAAATCGGTTTCGGCCTTCACCGGCCGGTCGTTCACCCGGCCACCGCCGCCCTTTATCAAGCGCCGGGCCTCGCCGTTCGACTGGGCAAGCCCCGCCTCGCGAAACAGCTCGAAGGCCGGGATCCCGGCGGCCAGGCGATCACCCGCCACCCTCACTCTCGGCAGGTCCGCGCCCACGGCCCCTTCTTCAAAGGTGCGCCTTGCGGTTTCGGCAGCCGAGTTGGCTGCCGCCGCGCCCCGGCAGAGCTTGGTCGCTTCGCTGGCCAGGGTCTTCTTGGCGTCGTTCAACTCCCCACCCTGAAGTTCTTCCAGGCGCGCAATCTCGGCTTCCGGCAATTCGGTGAAGAGGCGCAAGAAACGGCCCACGTCGGCGTCCTCGCTGTTCCGCCAGTATTGCCAGTAATCATGGGCCGAAAGCCGTGCTTCGTTTAGCCAGACGGCGCCGGCCGCGGTCTTACCCATCTTGGCGCCGGATGAGGTGGTGAGAAGCGGCGTGGTGAGGCCAAAGAGCTGCTTTTGCGCACAACGACGGCCGAGGTCGACACCGCTGACGATATTGCCCCACTGGTCCGAGCCGCCCATCTGCAAAACGCAGTCGTAGCGCCGGGCGAGCTCCAAAAAATCGTAAGACTGCAGCACCATGTAGTTGAACTCGAGAAAGCTCAAGGGCTGCTCGCGCTCCAACCGCAGGCGCACCGCATCTTGGGTCAGCATGCGGTTGACGGAAAAGTGGCGGCCATAGTCGCGCAGAAATTCGATATAGTTGAGGTCGTCCAACCAGTCGGCGTTGTTGACCATCACCGCATCCGTTGGACCCTCGCCGAAGCTCAGAAACTGGGCGAAAATATCCTTGATGCTCGCCATGTTGGCGATGATCGCTTCCTCGCTTAGGAGTTGGCGCTGATCGTCCTTTCCGGAAGGGTCGCCCACCTTTGTGGTGCCGCCACCCATCAAGACGATCGGCTTGTGACCGGTCTGCTGCAGCCAGCGTAGGATCATGATCTGAACAAGGCTGCCCACGTGCAAGCTATCCGCCGTGCAATCGAAACCGATGTAGGCGGTGATCTGCTGCCCGCTGGCCAGCCGGTCCAGCCCCTCCAGATCGGTGGCCTGGTGCAGGAAGCCGCGGCCAAGCATGGCCTGCAAGAAATCCGATTTAACCTTTGTCATTAGACTGTCTGTAGCAATATACCCATTCGAAACGGGCCTGTTATCACAATCCCCCGTCCACCACAATCAGTGGCAGGAGAATGCGCGTGGCACGCCAATCGCAAAAGACTTGGGCTCTCGGCCTGATGAGCGGCACCTCCCTGGACGGTATCGACGCCGCCCTCATCAAAAGCGACGGCGATCAATGGGTGGAGTCCGGGGCCTTCCTGACCGAGCCCTACGACGAGGAATTTCGTTCGCGACTGCGCGCCGTACTGGGCGGCAAGGGGCCGGTTGCCGAGGTGGAGGCGGAGCTCACCCGCCGGCATGGAGAGGCCGTGCGCCAACTCCTCGCCAAGGCCGATGTGCGACCCGGCCACGTGGAAGTGATCGGGTTTCACGGCCAGACAATTCTGCACGAACCGGAAAATGGCCGAACCTGGCAAATCGGGGACGGTGCGCTTTTGGCAGCGCTAACTGGCATCCCGGTGGTCTGCGACTTCCGCAGCCACGACGTCGCAGCCGGCGGCGAAGGGGCACCCTTCGCGCCGCTCTATCACGCCGCCTTGGCCAGCACGCTGGAAAAGCCCGTTGCCGTGGTCAACATCGGCGGTGTCGCCAACATCACCTGGATTGGCCAAAAGGACCCGCCGCTCGCCTTCGACAGCGGCCCGGGCAACGCCTTGCTGGATGACTGGATGGCGCGGCACAGCGGGCAAGCCTGCGATCGCGGTGGCGCCGCGGCCCGCGCCGGCCGGGTGAACGACAACGTCTTGGCGAAACTGTTGGAAGACCCTTACTTCTTCCGGCCGCCACCCAAGTCGCTGGACCGCGATGCCTTTGATCCCTCGCCTTTGGAAGGGTTGGACCTGGCCGATGGTGCCGCCACCCTCACCGCCTTCACCGCGGCGACAGTGGCGCGCGGCTTGGCGCAGACACCGGCTAAGCCGAAGCGTGTCCTCGTCTGCGGTGGCGGCCGGCATAATCCGGCGATGATGGCCTTCCTCGAACACTATCTCGGTACCACACCAGAGCCAGTGGAGGCGGTCGGCTGGCAGGGTGACGCTCTCGAGGCACAGGCATTCGCCTACTTGGCCTTGCGGTCGATCGATGGCCGGCCGCTGTCGTTGCCCAGCACCACCGGCGTTCGCCGAGCCACGACCGGCGGTCGACTGTTCTTGCCGGATGGCGATGATAGCGAACCACGGAGAGCTACCTCATGAATAAGGCAGGTACCGAGACAAACAAGGAGGAGAATTCTGGCGGCAACAGCTTGATCGACAGCGTCGCCGATTGGCTGATGGCGGAGGCCCTCAAAGATACCGCCGCCGAAGAGCTTCTCGGCGGCTGCTGCGAGCGTCTTTGGGCCGCCGGTGTCCCCTTGTGGCGTGGTCACGTCGCCTTTCAGACCTTGCATCCCCTTTTCGCGGCCATGGGCCTCACCTGGTACCGGGGCCAAGAGACCGAGGTCTTTCAGTTTCCCCATCAGGCGGAAGAAGAGGCAGAGATGTGGTCCCGGTCACCGCTTTTCCACATCATCAAGCATGGCCTCCCTTTTCTCAGGCGGCGGCTGACCGGCAGCGAGGCCTTACGCGACTTTCCCGTGCTCAATGATCTGGCACAAGAAGGCGGAACCGACTACATCGCCTACCTGGTGATCTTTAACCAGGAAGCCAGGGACGGCGTGGTCGGGTCCTGGGTTACCGACCAACCCGGGGGCTTCACCGACGGCCAGTTGGCAGCCCTCGCGCGCATCCAAAAACGCCTGGCGGTTGCCCTAAAGATGACCATGAAAGCACAAATCGCCCGCAATGTGTTGGATACCTACATCGGCATGGACGCGGGCCAAAGGGTGCTGGATGGTCAAATACGCCGCGGTGATGGTGATATCATCCGTGCGGCCATTTGGTACTCTGATTTGCGCCGCTCCACTGAGCTTGCCGAGGCCCTGTCGATGGCCGATTTCCTTGCCCTGCTCAACCGCTACTTCGAATGCACGGCGGAGGCTGTGCTGCAGGCAGGGGGCGAAGTCTTGCTGCTGATCGGCGATGCGGTGCTCGCCATCTTCCCCTTCGACAAGGAGGGCGAAGAGTTCGCCCGTCGGGCTTGCGAGCGCGCGGTAACAGCTGCCCGCGACGCGGAGGCCCGCCTGACCGCCGCCAACCGATCGGCGCCGGAGAAACAGCAACTGGCCTTTGGCCTCGGTTTGCATTTGGGCGAGCTGATGTACGGCAACATCGGCGTGCCCCAGCGACTGCAGTTCACCGTGGTTGGCCGAGCGGTCAACGAAGTGACCCGCCTAGAAGCCTTGAGCAAAACCATTGCCTATCCAGTCATCGCCAGCGCCGCGTTTGCCGAGGCCTTGCCGATCGGCTGGCTGCCGCTCGGCCGCCAAGCATTGCGCGGCATTGATGAACCGCAAGAGGTCTTTGCCCTGCCGCCCGCGCGGTGACCCGGGACAGGATCGAAGGGGCCTCTCAGGAGAGAGGCGTTTGCCCAGCCCTAGAGATGGACCCCAGCCAACGCTATCTGTTGCCAGGCCCAGGCGCCAATCGTAGGTTGGGCCCAAAATCAGCAGCGACGGACATTTCAATGCACCGCATTCACAAGAAAAACGGCACAATAACAGGCCACTATAACGCGACCCTCACAAACTCATTTATGTGTTGAAAAAATGAAGATGGTGCCAGGGGCGGACTCGATATATTCGTTAAGCCATTGAAGATAAAATATAAATTCGTGTTCACTTTTTTTATACCAACACCTCTACCAACTCACCAAAATTTATACGCGGTTCGATTCCAAATCACACATGTTATCAGACGGATTATATGTACAAACAGCGGATAATAACCGCATCACCTGAATTATCGGCGATTTGTTGCTGCGGCCTTTTGGTTGAGCAACCATTTCTGCCGCCATCGACCACATTTTGTTTTCCGAGAAAAGATCCACCCTTGTGCCTCATAACCTAAAGGTCGCAGGTTCAAATCCTGCCTGGGATTTGAATCTTCTTTGTTTTCGTCGAGGTGATCTTCAGCAAAGCCACGGCCGAGCTACGCTCAGCTACCAACGACTGGATGTGTTCATCGACGGTGAGCTGTGAATCTGTCTGCAGTTTGTGTCGTTCCTCAGGCTTTAGGTGGGTGTAGCGCCGCAGCATCTTCCAATCTTTGTGCCCCGTCACCAAGGCCACCTTTTCAAGGTTTGGAGCCTCCCGCAATCCCGGCGCGGTCCAGGTCAGTTTGTAGCGAGGCTGATCTATATCATTCGCAGCTACTCATGATCGGGGTATTGGACGGCAAGAACTCGAAGCGGGACTGGGGAGGTGTCCGGTTCTGGCAACCATATTGTTTTGATAAGCGGAGCGGGCGTCAGTATTATTTGTGTAGTAGCAACTGGAGCAAGATCAATTGCCGACTGCAACTCGGGCAATTCATAGGAAGCGCCCAGCCGTTTTGGCTGGTGCAAAGGTACTGATTGCAGATGATCATCTGCTGTTTCGCCGCGGTTTCATGCTACTTTTCCAGGCGTTGTTTCCGGATGCCGAGCTGGTCGGCGCAGGTGATGCCGGAACCGCTTACAGTATTCTTGAAGACCAGCCTGACATCGCCCTTGTACTGCTCGATCTGGGAATGCCGGGCATGAACGGTCTGCATGGTGTTCGACGCTTTGTCGACCATCAGCCCACAATTTCAGTTGTCATCCTGTCAGCACATACCGAACCGAATGAAATCTTGGATTGCATCGCACTGGGCGCCCGCGCCTATATCCCCAAGACGGCGGACGAGTTGGTGGTCGAGAACGCGATCCGTCTGGTCATGCTTGGAGAGGTGTTCATCCCGTCACAGGCAATACAACAGATCAAGAATGTCGAGGCTCAGGAGCTAAGTCATCAACTTGCCGACCTGCCAGCGGACAATCCGCTGCGTAAGCTTACCAAGAGACAATGCGATACCCTGGCCCTGATGATGGAAGGCCAGTCGAACAAGGAGGTGGCCCGTCGCTTGGGCCTGCTGGAAAGCACGGTCAAGGCGCACGTCAAGGTCATCTTGAAGAAGCTCGCCGTCCACAACAGAACCCAGGCAGCATTGGTTGCCAACGACCTGGGCTGGCCACGCACCACCAAGGTACGCAGTTCATAGCAGTTTGACGATGGACTGTATAAGCGCCTCGGCCTTGATCGGCTTATGCAGCACGCTCAATCGGTTGGCTTTGACTTCGGTGATTTGGCCAGGCTCAGTGTCACCGGTCAGGATAATCGCCGGCTTGACCTGACCGGTATACTTCCTCATTGCTTCCACAACATCGAGGCCGTTCATGTTGTCTGCCAATCGATAGTCCACGATTGCCAGATCAGCGGCTTCGGGTGCATCGCGGACGAGTTTGATGGCGTCAAACGCGCTTGATGCATCCAGCACCTCGGCCCCGCACGATTCAAGCATGTAGCGCAAAGACCGCAACTGCATGGGCTCGTCGTCCACGATCAGTATGCAGTGGCCCGCTAATGGCATGTCGGAAATCAGTTGCGGCCGAACACGCGGCGCGCAGATGTCGCGACTGATTTCTAGGCTGACTGCAAACACCGATCCCAAGCCCGGCTGCGACCTCACGGTCAGTTGTGCTTGCAGGAGATCGGCAAGCCGCTGGACAATGGCAAGTCCAAGCCCAATGCCCCTTCGCCGGTCACGTTGAGGATTGCCAATCTGGTAAAACTCCTCAAAGATCTGCTCGAACTGGTCCGCAGCAATACCGATGCCGGTATCCCAGACTTCAATGCTCAGCCTGTTCCCGCGTGTCCTGCAGCCAATCAGAATTCGGCCTTCATATGTGTAGCGGATCGCGTTTGAGACAAGGTTCTGCAGTATGCGCTGAAGCATGGCCGGATCGGTCCGCACGAAACGGGATGTTTGAACGACAGCGATCTTGTTGCCATTTTCAGCCGCGCTGACGGTCATGCTGGCTTCAATCGCTTCCAGGATGTCGCCTACGCAGACATTGGCGAACTTTGGTGTAATGGCACCTGCATCAAGCCGGGATACGTCCAGTAAACCATCGAGAAGCTCATTGCCACTGTCCAGACAGTATTGAACGTCGGTGAGAACTCCGGCTTGCGTTTCAGTAACCTGGCCAGCCTGCAAGGCTGCTATGAACATGGAGATCGCTTGTAGTGGTTGGCGCAGATCATGGCTAACGGCAGCCAGAAACCGAGTCTTGGACGCGTTGGCCCGCTCAGCCTCGGCCATTGCCACGCGCAGCGTTGCTTCAACCTCTTTGCGCTCGGAAATGTCTCGCATGCTTGTGCGAAATCCAAGCGAGCGACCGTCGCGGTCGCTCATCGGCTGCCATGAGACAGCCGCCCATCCGGTGCGACCGTCTTTGGTCTTCAGTCTGAACTCGACGTCATTGCCGCTCGTACCGGTTCGGGCAATTCTCAGAAGTTCCTGAATGCGTCGTCTATCCTGCGGATGGATAAGGCCAGCCGGATAGTCTTTCATGGCAAGACAATCTTCGATAGAATAACCTGTCATTCTTTCGACGGCAGGATTAATCCATTTCACCTTTCCTTGTGGTGAAAACCAGGTTTCCCAATCATAAGTATAGTTGGCTACGATCTCGAATGGGTTCTCAGCCGAGCCGGAACTCATATACCTTCAACTCCTATTGATCGGGGCGATCCGGTCCGACGGAACAGCCGGTCGCCCCGTTCTCGTTGAGCCGTCAATTGTGCTCAAGTTGGCCGACCTCTCCTTCGTTCCACCCGACCCCAGTAGTAGTCTTCCCCCCAATGGTCGAACTATTAGCCAATCAGAGACCTATCAATGCTGCACGGCAAATGATTATCTATCAACTGTTTCCTATGGAGTGGGGCGCAATCTGGATGCTTCGGCTGAAAGTAAGCGCCCTTCTTCTTTTACGGAAAAGCCAGGGGTTGATTGGCGCCAGTAGTGATGAGCATGGGTAAACCAACATGCTGTGGTCGCAAGGCCTGTGATTTCGAATTGGATTGCTCATCACTGCCCAAAGCGCGTGCTCAGCTCGCGCGAGGCTGTTGCCGCGTTGTCGGCGAAACCAAATTCTCTCGATAAATGGGGAACTGCTCCCCCCAAATGACGGGATTGTTTGGCCAATCAATAGACCGGATTAAACCAATAACAGGCCATTTCAAGCAAATTGGTTGAAACGTCAATTCACTAAGGCAGCAAAAGAGGAGGAAACTATGGAACGCCGTGATGTGTTGAAGTTGGGTGCCGCGTTGCCTATAGCCGGGACGGCAATGATGGCCATGATCGGGCGGGCGGAGGCCGGTTGGCTCGACAAGCCCACTGGCAGCGAACCGGAGGGCGAGACCATCAATGTTGGTTTCCTGGCCGCCCTGTCGGGACCGGATGCGGGTTGGGGATTGCCTGGCCTGACCGGCAACCAGATGTTCATCGATGAAGTGAACGCGCAAGGCGGGCTACTTGTTGGCGGTAAGCGTCACAAGTTGGAGATGCATGCCTTTGACGACGAAGCGGTCGGCTCGAAGGCGCTGCAGGGCGCCAAGGAACTGGTGCTGCAGAAGAAGGTCAAATTCATTTCGGCGATCGGCGGAAACCCGGCCGATGCGACCCATCCCTATCTCACCAAGACAAAGGTGATCTACGGCAGCCTCATTTCAACGGACATCAAACCCGACCGGCCATACCTGATCGCCGGCGGCGACGTCACGCCGCGGATCGACATGATGCGGCCGTTCTATCACAAGATGACCAATCCGGAGCTGAAACGCTGGGCGGTGTGCTCGCAGGACGACACCATCGGTCAAACCTGTCAGGCTTGGGAAGTGGGTTCGGCAATCGCCGATGGCTGGGACATCGTCTACGACAAGCACTATGCGATCGAAACTGCCGATTTCGCCCCAATCGTCACGGCCATGCTGGCAACGAAACCGGATGTCGTCAGCCTCAATCTGTCCTATCCGACATTCGTTGCCTTGATCATCGAGCAACTGCATCTGCAGGGCTTCGAGGGCAAGATCTCGGCCAACTACCTGGACACTGAATCGATCCTGCAGAAAGTGCCGGCGGAGTACCTGGAAGGTGCCGTCGACAGCTTCCCACTGTTCGACGATCCCTGGTGGGGCGAGCCGAGCTTCCAGGCGGACTTCTATCGCGAATGGCTGAAACGCTACGGTCCCGGTGCACCCGAAGACGTCAAGCGCAACATCACCGGCATCGACTGGGATCACGTCATCCTGTTGCGCGTGTGGGCACAGGGTGCCCAGCTTGCAGGTTCGTTCAATCCCGATGCGGTTCTTGAGGCACTGCGCAAGGAAACCCAGATCCCGTCCATCATTGGGCCGGGCGTCATGTCGGGCAAGGACATGTGGGGCATTGACAACATGCTGTCGCCGCCAATCCCGATCAACGAGGTCCGCAGCGGCACCAAGCGCATCCAGGCGCACATCAGCTTCGAAAACTGGTTCCAGCCGCGCAAGGACGCCATCATCAAGGTGGTTCGCGACAAGGGCCAGATGTGGGATCAGCGCGCCTAACGTTCACGGCTCTCTACCCCTCGCGAGAAGGCACCTGCCTTTCTTCGCGGGGGGCTTTGACAACCGTCCGTCGCGCGGTACCATCAGCCTGCACAAGTGACGTCACGACCTCTCAACGGATCGCAGCATGGACTTGCCAACGTTCCTACAAACCGTCGCCAACTCCGTGGTGCTTGGTTCGATTTATGCCACGGTCGCCGTCGGTTTGGCCTTGGCCTTCGGGGTCATGCAGATGGCCAACTTCGCCCACGGCGAATTCTTCATGGGCGGCGCTTATGTCGTCTATGTGCTGTATGCCCTGGCGGGCGTGCCGTTCCCGATCGCCGTCTTGGCAGCCTTTCCGATCATCGCATTGCTCGGCGTTGTAACCGAGAGGTTCATTTTCCGAAACACCCGAAACAACGTGCTTGCCGGCTTCATGGCCACGGCCGGGTTGGCACTCATACTGCAGGTGCTGGTCGGCCAGATGTGGGGCGTCGGCCTGATGCGCTCCATTCCCACGCCCTATATGCACATTGCCGAGGTCGGGCCGGTGCGGCTGGGCTGGCAGCGGCTGATCATCCTGCCGGCGGCGGCGGTGATGATGGGCGGGCTGTGGCTGTTTTTGCAAAAGACCAAGTGGGGCAAGGGCCTCAGGGCCTGCGCCCAGGATCCCCAGGCGGCAGCGATCAACGGCATCGGCAACAACAAGATGGCCTCTCTGTCGATGCTGATCGCTGGTGGCTTCGCCGGTGTGTCCGGCGCCCTAATGGCACCGATCCTGGCGGTGACGCCTTATATGGGGCACGGCATCATTGTCACCGCGTTTGTCGTGGTCATTGTCGGTGGTATGGCGAGTATCGAAGGCGCCGTGCTGGCGGCGTTCCTGCTCGGCTTCATTCACACCTTCACCACAACCCTGTTCGATGCGGTCGTTTCGACCATGGTCGGGGTCGCCTTCATGGCGCTGGTGCTTGTCATCAAGCCGGCCGGCCTGCTTGGCCGCGTCAAGCAGTAGGAGCGCTGTAGCCGATGCGCATTGTCCTGCTTCTTGCGGCTGCCGGTCTGGCTCTGGCGGCACCCTACATCGCCAGCGAATACCACCTGG
Organism: Rhodospirillales bacterium; assembly: GCA_965222795.1. GTDB lineage: Bacteria > Pseudomonadota > Alphaproteobacteria > Kiloniellales > CBDCUY01 > CBDCUY01. The sequence goes on from OZ244972.1 coordinate 622,389, forward strand.
AAATCCTGATCCTATTCCTGATCAACCTGCTGCTGGCCTCAAGCTACCGCCTGCTGACCACCACCGGCGACTGGTCGCTCGGCCATGTGGTCCTGATGGGCGTCGGCGCCTATGCAACGGCCCTGGCGGCCAAGCTGCTGGGTTGGCCGTTTTGGCTCGGGTTGCCGCTCGCCGGCGTCGCCTCGGCGGTGATCGCAGCCGGGCTGGTCTATCCGCTACTGCGCACCAAGGGGTTCGGGTTCTTCATCGCGTCGTTCGCCTTTGGCGAATTCGTCCGGCTGATCTGGGTGAAGTTCCACACCCCGTTCGGCGGCCCGCGCGGGATGATCAATATCCCGACACCGCAACTGGGCAACATCGATTTCTTCTTCGCAACCCCGTACTACTACCTGACGCTGATCATCGTTTCGATTTGCCTCTGGGTGCTGTACCGCATCGACCGGTCCGCTCTCATCGGCGACGTCATGAAGGCGATCTACATGGATGAGGATCTGGCCCGGTCGATCGGCGTCAAGGTCAACCACTATCGCTCGATGGCGTTCATCACCGGCGGCTTCTTCGCCGGGATCGCTGGTGCTCTGCTGGCCCATCGACTGGGCGCGATAGACCCCAAGAACTTCGACATCAACACCATGGTCTATCTGGTCATCTGGGTGGTGGTCGGCGGCACCAAGACATTCTGGGGACCGTTCCTCGGGGTCGTCGTGATGACGCTGATCTTCGAGACCAGCCGTCCGCTGCTGGAATGGCGGCCGCTGCTGTTCGGCGGCATCCTGATCTTCTTCTTGATCTTCCTGCCGGGCGGCCTGGAATCGCTGCTGCCGAAGCGCTGGACCAACCGCAAGAGCGCCGAAAAGGTACCGGAGCTGGTGCAATGACGGCGATACTGCGCACCAAACAGGTCAGTAAGCATTTCGGCGGCGTTGCCGCCGTCGACAAGCTCACCATGGAGGTGCCCGAAGGCGAGATCCGCGGACTGATTGGGCCGAACGGCGCCGGCAAGACAACCTCTTTCAACCTGATATCAGGTGCGCTGAAGCCGACCGCGGGTCGGGTTCTGTTCCGCGATACTGACATCTCCGGGCGCGATGCGGCCGAGGTCGCCGCGCTTGGTGTTGTCCGCACCTTCCAGCGTCCGGCGCTGTTCAGCGAGTTCACGGTTCTACGCAACGTCATGGTCGCCCGCCACCTGCACGCCCAGGAAGGTCTTTTGCAGGCCATCATGGGCTCCGGACGGGCACTGGAGGTTGAAAACGAGCGCATCGCCATGGATATCCTGAAATTCATCGGGCTGGATGAGTTCGCCGACATGGAGGCGGCCAATCTACCCTACGGCCATCAGCGCGCCCTGAACGTCGCGGCGGCACTGGCCACCGAACCGGTGGTACTGATGCTTGATGAGCCGGTTGCCGGCATGAACCCCGTTGAGACCGAAGCCATGACCAAGCTGATCCGCCGGCTGCGCGATGAACGCGGCATCACGATCATCCTCGTGGAACATGACATGCGCACCGTCATGGGGCTGTGCGAGCAGGTAACAGTGCTCGACTTCGGCAAGAAGCTGGCCGAAGGCACGCCCAAGGAAATCGCCAGTGATCCTCGCGTCATCGAAGCCTATCTGGGATCGGAGGACACCGTTGCTTAAGATTGAAAATCTCACCGTCCGATACGGCCAGATCACTGCGGTACGCGAGGTTTCGCTCAATGTCGAGGAGGGCGAAATCGTCACGCTGATCGGCACCAACGGTGCCGGCAAGACGACGCTGTTGCTGACCATTTCCGGTCTCGAAAAGCCGGCCAGCGGCAGTATCACCTTCGATGGCAAGCCCATTGCCGGCCTGGCGCCGGAGCGAATCAACGGGATCGGCATTGCCCATGTACCCGAGGGGCGACGCTTGTTTCCGTACATGTCGGTCTATGACAACCTCGAACTCGGCGCTTTCCAGCGCAGCGATGCCGACGGCATTCGCCGCGACATGGAAATGGTGCTGGAACACTTTCCCGTGTTGCGCGAACGGCGCGAACAGATGGCCGGCTCGCTGAGCGGCGGCCAGCAGCAGATGGTCGCCATGGGCAGGGCGATCATGTCGGCGCCCAAGCTGGTGCTGATGGATGAACCTTCGCTGGGGCTGTCGCCGCTGATGTGCCAGGAGATCGCCAAGATCATCCGCGAGATCCACGCCATGGGCCGAACCATCGTGCTGGTCGAACAGAACGCCCGCCTGGCCCTGTCGCTGGCCCAACGCGCCTACGTCATGGAAACCGGCGGCATCGTCGTCGAGGGTCCGGCCAAGGAAGTAGCGACCAATCCTGAGGTCCAGAAAAGCTACCTTGGCGTCGACTGATGAGCCTGAGTTTGCCAATCGCACCCTCGCGCTCGGGGGTGTTTTCAAAGGCAGAGCGACAGCGAATCAGAGATGTTCAAACTATTGATAGAACAGGCAAAGGTTCAAATCACCGACACATGAGTTCTGAGCCGAATTCCGGCTGCTGCGAGCTTGATGAGGGCGAGAAAGTTTGCGGACAGTTTGTCATAGCGTGTTGCGATCCGACGGAACTGTTTGAGTTTGTTGAAGAAACGCTCGACCCGATTGCGCAATTTGTAAAGCAGGGGGCTAGAGTATCGGGCGGCAATTTGGGATCAATTCTGGAAGAAGACATATGAACCGGGATGGTATCCCGGTTCAGGGGGGACGGGCGGTTTGGCGCCAAATCCTGCGCCAAGCCTCTCGGACGTAATCGACGGATAGGCCCATCGAACCTTTGCTTGACCTTGTCGCGAAACCGCCTCGTCAGAATGGTTCCAAATTACCGCCCGATGCTCTAAAGGGATGGCTTTTCTTGCGGGTGCTGCGATCGGGGATGATGGGCACCGTGGTCCCGGTCCTCGATCAGCTGGCGGATCCAATCGGCGTCATAGGCCTTGTCGGCGAGCAGCGAACTGTCGGGCCAAAGGTCTAGCAGGAGATCCTGGGCGGCTGTGGCGTCATGCGCCTGGCCCGGGCTGAGCGTGAGAACGACGGGCAGGCCCTTGGCATCGACCAGAGCGTGGATCTTGGTGGTCAGCCCGCCGCGCGAGCGCCCCATGCATGGGCGGTCAGCCGGGTCCCCAGGTCCGGCGTCGTCAGTGTCGGCATCACCGTCTGCACGGTCTGCAGCAAGGTGGCGTCCTGGGTCATGGCGATGGCGAGGTCCGCCAGTTCGCCGCGGCCCTTGACGTTGGCCTCGGCGGCCGCGGCCGCACTCACCGTGCTGTCGCCGAGATAGCTGGTGAGGAAATTGTCGATGCGGAAGTTGACGTCGCTCAAGCTCCCGCTGCTGCCGTCCGTCCGCGTGAAACTACCATCGGCGGCGATCACGTTGCCCGCGTTGGTCGATTGCGCCGGCGCCTGGCTGGTCAGCGAGATCGAGGCGATGCCCAACGCTGAAACGCTGGAAAGCTCGCCCGCCTGGCTGATGCCGTCCTGGTTCGCATCCTGCCAGATCTGCAGCTGGGCAAAGCTGGCATCGGCGGCCGAGATCACCCCGTCGCCGTTGCTGTCGAGCAGGGCCAGCTCGCTGAAGCCCGAAGTGGTGGGGGAGCCGAAGAGCTCGCTTACGTCGTCGATGGTGCCGTTGCCGTCCAGATCGCGGACCAAGAGCCCGTCGTCGCTAGCCACCCAGCCCGTCGCCTCGGCAAAATTATCGCCGTCCAAGTCGAAGCGCGGCGAGACCGAGGAGAGGCCGGTGAGCTCCAGCCCGTCGCCATCCAAATCGAGGACCAGCGGGTCCACCCCCTGGTAATAGGCGGTGCCGGTCATGGCCTTCAAATAATCGCCCAACAGGGTCTTGTGAAAATCGGTGAACCAGCCCTTGGGCTGATCGTCGGCCAGGAGATTGTTGAACTCGATGAAAAGCTCGCCGATCAGAATACCCGCGGTGCGCTCGGCACCCGGTGTGGTCGGATCGACCTGGGGACCGGCGATGAAGGTCTGTCCGCCCAGCGGGTCTTCGATGATCAGCTCGCCCACCTGGTTTTTCCCGAAGATCAGGAGGCCATTGCGTGCCCCCGGCGTCTCCGCTTCCGCACGGCGAATGGCACCGGTCAGCTCTTGGTCCATATAGAGAACCCGGTCGTCCGGCGAAAGGTCGTGATAGAGGACATTGCTGCTCAAGGTCACGCTGTCATTACCGATGCCGGTGAACAGCTCCGTATTGGCCTTGATCTCTCTCAGCACATCATCGCCGGCACCGCCGGCCAAGGTAACACCGCCACCGCCGCCCGAAAGCGTGTCGTTACCCGCGCCACCTTCGGCCAGCTGAATCGTTTTGTTACTTTTGACAATGATCTGGGATTCGGGATCGTCCTCCAACCTCACCACCACCTGATTCAGCACCGTCTTGTCAATCTTCAGGTTCTGGGTATCCGGAACCTGCGAAAAATCAGCAACGTCGTTCTGACCCAGCGGCGCATCGCCCAAATCGATAACCTTCACCCCCGAGGCAACAGCCGCCTTAAAGTCAGTGATTGCAACTGTATCAGCCTGATCAGTGCCGGTGATCTCCTCAATGCCGACGAGGAAGTCATTATCCTGGCTGCCGTTGACCTGAACCGAAAGCCCCGGTCCAAACCCGGCCGCGCCGGAAGCGTCTTCCGTGATGGTAATGCCGCTATCGAGGTAATCGTATCTTGTTTGATCTTTCCCTTCGCCGCCAATCAATAGGTCGTTTCCAGCGCCGCCATAAAGCTCATCATCCCCCTTACCGCCGTCAATTGTGTCATTCCCGCTCGAACCAGGCGCTACCGTGTGCTGATACGATGCTGATGTGACGTTTGCTTGCTGTGCATCGGAGATTTCACCGTCGCCATAGATAAGGTCATTACCATTGCCACCCACTAGGGAGTTATTAACCTCGTTTCCAACGATCCAGTCATCATGACTGCTACCCACCGCATTCTCTATGACAGTACCAAATGCAATAGAAACGTTATCCGCATGTATAAACCCGCCATAGTTAATATCGTCCGTGATCGAACTGAACCTCCCTTGTCTCAAGTCAATATAGGCGCCGACTTCTTTCCCTTCGGCACTAAAGGTATCATTTCCACCGCCATCCCATATTGAAAAGAGCTCAAGATAACCCCAATTATTGTAAATCGTATCAGTATTCCTAGTCGTCAGGTTTTGATTGTAAAGGAATTGCAGCATCGCAATATCGTATAGCATCCAGTTGTCTGGTTCATAGCTACCAGGGAACTCTGGATGTCTATCAATAGACATCATCGTATACTGTTCTGTCGCTTCCACCCCACCAAAGAATGGGGGAAAATCTTCTGCCTGGTATAGGGCTGGGTGCTTTAATCCCAGCGCATGGCCAATCTCGTGAATGGCGGTCCCGAAGAACTGCGTACCCGGTCCGAAACTTTGTACCCCAGAAACTGTTTGGGTATTGAACCAAACGTCACCACCCTCTTCCAGACCGGGAAAAAGTGTCTCACCCCCAGCAGCAGCTCCTAAGTCCAGCAATCCAAATGTGATATCACCAACGTTTGACGCTGTCTGCTGTACAAACTGAAATTGAATGCCAGTGATCTCCTCGACGAGGCCTAAAACCTGAAGTACAGCGCCCTGAAGTAAAGCGCCGTTTTGATGCTGACTGAAAGGCTGAAAACTTTGGTATTCCGGATCAGCCGGATCATAGTACGATGGCAAAAATTCGAGGAAAGAATAGTTGATCGTACTTCCAGTCCACTTCTTGAGGCTGTTAAGTTCCCTTATGTCGATCCCAGGCATGTTCTTCTCCCCTTATTATTCTATAGTTATACAGATAATGATACTAATAGGTCCAAGGCACAGTAACCAATGGCGTTACAATTCCTCTATCTAGCATCGTTTTTAATGCCGATAGTATTCCTGCATTAAGAAGCTCTTTGTCGTCCGCCGTTACGAAAGGTTCGCAAGGATGTAATGCGATGCCGTTAATTCTGTTTTCTTTATTGTATTCAATACCAATTGCTCCAATGTAACCATTTACGTTCGGAATCTCCGAAGTAATTTTCCTAATATTTAAATGAATCAAAGCAAAAAAAGTATCAGCTACTGGGAACTCTGAGAACGCTGTATTTGACTTGTATGGTAACGCAACAATTTCTATTTTTGGTCTTTTCCAAATAACACTATCCCTAACATAGATGGCAGCATCATCCAGGATGCCATCAATATGTATGTGTCCAAAAATCTCTTCATCTCCCGAAATTTTGGCATGTAAAACGACAATCTTTATTTCTCTATAAATCTTGTTAAAAGATTTTGCAAAAGCCTTATGAGGGTCGCCAATTCCGAGTAGAACAGTCGACATGGCGCCAAGGAAAACTCTACGATCCATCGTTCAGTTCCTTCCGATCAAATCAGCTTTATAGAACCATGGTCGTCTTCTCCCAGCCCCGATTGTTTTGGATTTGCCGAGTTCGTCTCGGCGAGGATCTTGAATCCACCGGCCTTCGCTTTCCCCTGCCGCCAGCTGAGCCGAAGCCGTATTGGCCTCATACGACTCCCAGGGCGCCGACGACGGGATTGCGTATTCAATGGCCATGCCATGCCTAGCCCCTCCGCCGAACCCTGCCGCCTCGCCTAGCCGGCCGACAATCAGTTGATCAAAAGAAGTCTCTCTCATGACCTCACCCTCCGTCCTGACCCGTTCTTCACGCTGAACGGGCGCATGACGACCAAAGGCAGCAGTCTGACGGTCTTCCCTTAACAAATCGGCCATAGCTCCCCTGTCAGCGCCGGCGCAAAGGCCGACAACTCAGGCGCGTTGCCCAGGCGTTCTACCGGGCCAATATCCTGTTCGCTTCCCTGCAATCTCCGATTTCCGGCAGGCAACACCACCCGGTCCAGGACCGGACTTCGATGGTTATCCGGAAAAGCGAGAGAAAAGGGTTAGGTGGGCAGCTTAAATCGCGTAAAGCGAGTCTACTGTCATCTTTTATGTCCGCAATAATATTGATGTTCTACTAATAAGAGTCTTAAATCACTGATCCCTACGCGGTCAAGGGGCATTCGTGATTAACGGCGAAAAAACTTCGGTCAACAATCTGTCATCGAAAACGCAGCCCACCGCCAAATCCATGATATGCCTCAAATCCCGTCAAAATAGATGATTCTACCGCTATAATAGCAGATTGATTCTGCTATCCCAGGGCGAAAATCATTTCCCTCCCAGATCTCCCCTGCCGCCCGCTGCTGCGCCATGCCGCAAAGAGGTTGCTTTTCCAGCCGTCCCTTCTGCTGCAACCATGAGGTCGGCAAATGGCAAAGGTAAGGCGAAGACTGGGACCGCGGAATCTATGAGACGAGATTGGGCATTTAGACGGTCCGCCAATTCAAAACGGTGGAGCATGCTCTTCGCCGATCGCTGGGCTTGCCTTATCGGCCCGTTTGACTTCCCGCTTTGGTGATCCGCAAGGACTTGCCCGAGGAGTGGCGGCAGACTGCCAGCAGGCTGTCAAACCAATACGGCACTGGCTCTGACATCTGGGATTTGGTTAGGCTGTTTCGATCGCGACACTCACCATGACGCCGATGGTGGAGATTTGTTCCTATGAGGCGATCAACCGGAATCAGGGCCATCGCTCCTTCACGAGCCCAAGCGAGCCGTGGCCCCCGAGTTCAGCAACGATCCTTAGGGTCGCGGTCCAGATCGCCTCCCGGATAGGATTGCAAGAGATCAACGAAGCGTTTACGCACTTGGGCGTCGTCGATCCGGTAGTAAGCCTTCACCAGCCCGAGTGTTTCCAACGTCGCCGGTGCAGTTGACATTAGGGTCGAACTTTCGTCCCCCCACTGCGATGTCTTGTCGGTCAGCGATAGTCCGTCTTCTCGCCCAACAGGTATAGTCTCGTAAAAGTATCTCGAATGAACGCTCAGCGCACGGCATAGCTCAATGAGCTGGACCGCGCCGATCTCATTGACACCCTGTTCGATTTCCTGGACCTGCTGGGTGGTAATTCCCAATGCTTTGGCGAGGGATTGTTGAGACAATCCCATCGATACGCGTCGTTCTTTCAGTCGCTGACCTACCTGCGCATCGCCAGTGTTACGGGTCACATGAAGGACTCCTCAGAAGCGTGAGAAATTCCTATCAGGGCAACCTTCGCTGGTCAATACTCCAGTATGACAATATCTGAGCTACTGGGCCAAGCTTTGTTTGATTTCGGCGAGATGAGAGAGCCTCGTTTCGACATACTGTAGTATATAAAGTCGTGTCGCGACCGTGAGGGGGGTCTGTGGATTTCGATGCTCGTCAATGACACTCACCAGTTCCGAAGGCTGGATCCCTTCTCGTTCCGCGATATTGCACAGTGAATGCCAGAAAGCGTCTTCCAGACTGATTGATGTCCAGCGATCGAGAAGCCGGACTTTTCGCCTATTCCTCTGCCACCCGGACGCCAAGGAGCAGGCGGTGCTAATGACCGTATTTTCGGTCATGCCGTCATCATCAGGTTGATCGAAGCAGCAAGGATCAAGCCTCCGAGCAGGAAGTTCGTCGGTCGGCGTAGCCGCGCTGGAGGACGAAATCTCGAAAACAGGCAAGCGACCGAAGAATACCAGGCGAAGGAGACTAAACACATGATGGCCACCGCGAGGAACCCCAGCCACCAAGGGGGTGATGGCGGCATGGTGGCCGCAAAGAGGCCCGCCACGAAGAGCATCGTCTTCGGATTTGCAATATTGGTGAAAAACCCCTGCCGCCAAGCCTGTGCGGTGCCCTGGCGATCCAGATCGTTGGAGACATCCACCGGCACAGCAAATGCGATCCGAACCGCGATGTATATGAGATAGCCACAGCCGAGGATCCGCAGTGCCTGATAGAGATCAGGGCTTGCAGCGATGATTGCGGACACGCCGAAGAACCCCGAGAGCCCCCACACGAGGGTCCCGCAGCAGATCCCGAACACAGTGGTAACGGCTCGCGCACGTGATCCCTGGAGTGCCGAGCGAAGGGTGATCAGCAGGTTCGGCCCCGGCGTGACTGCGGCCAGCGCCCACACCAGAGCGACATTCACGAGCACCATCGCCGTCGTCATCTGGTGCGGGACCCCGGCATGATCACCACGGCGCCGATTTCAGGACCACGGCGGTGTGTGCCACGTCGTCAGGCAGCATGTCGAGAGCCCGGGTGGCGCTCATTGCCTGCCGCTCCAGACGCTGCTCGATCTCCTCGGCATTACGGGCCGCCTCTCCCGGCGACAAATCTGCGAAGGCCTCTTCCACGTCCTGGGGCCGGAAGAACGCAAAGCGCTCGCCGGAGCGTGATTCGTGCTGGGCATAGCCTTCGATGACCTCCTCGGCCTCCGACTGAATCTTCCAGGTATAAATTAAGGGCTCTGCGGTGACCCCCGCCCGCTCAGCCATCCGGAAGATTGAGCGAAGCGGCCGCCGAGCGCCGATCGAGGAGAGGATGGTGCCGCCTTCGCTGAGGCAGGATCGACTCTGTAAGAGCATCAGATAGTGAAGAGACAACAGGTCATGCTCGATCTCTGCAGGTAGGTCGCCGCGATTCTCATAGTAACTGGAGCTCGCTTGGTCATCGTCAATCGCCAGATGGGCCGGCAGGGGAATGTTCGGCAGGTTCTCGTAAATGAGGTCGAAACGCACTCTGGAACGCCGTACCGGCTCGGCAAGATCGCCGCTCTCGCCTCTGATGGTCGGTCCGGCGAGGGCAAGGTTGCGGCGAATGTTTCCCAGAGCGCAGTCGACCACATCGGCCTGGAGGTCGGTCGCCAGCACCAGACTCGGATCAAGGATTTCGATTGCCGCGAGGGCATCCAGACCGCTTCCCGTACCCACAGTGCAGAAGGTCTTGACCTCCTGGCCTGAGCGCGCCACCGATTGGTAGGCCGGCGTAGCCACCCGCACCACCCAGTCGGCAAGCGGCCGGTGCTGTTTGGGCTGATAGGTCTGTTCGGTCAGGCGGACGTTTAAGTGCGACTTCACCCGCTCCAGGGCACCAAGATCACCAAGTACGTCCGGTGCCGCGCAGTAGAAGCCATCTTTTTTCCTTTCGGAAATCACGGATTCAAGAAGGCTCATGGCAGCATCTCCCGGAGCAACAGGGTGGAGAGGGTCTGATAGCCGCAGGCTATGTCGGCGCGGTGCTCTTCGAAGGGAAAGAGGCGCGCGGCCGGTGTCGGACGGTAAATCAGACGCCGAAGATCGTGGGTCGTGCGGCAGAGCACCCGTGATCCCGGGTCCCGAGTTCGGGCAATCCTGGCCATAATCTCGTCTTTGGGCTCGGCCAATACGCCGACGAAGATCACGCTGTATCCGGCGAAATCCAGCTCCTGTCCCGGTACGCAGACTATGGAGACCCGATCCCCAGCGGCGAAGTCGGCGATGACCTCACGTGCCGTGGCCGCGGCGGTCTCCAGGATCTCGACCCCGACCGCACGACAGCCGGAAATCCTCGCATACTCGATCACCGTTATGGGGAAGGGGCCCGCGCCGACGAAGACTACCCGGTCACTCCGCGACACCCCCGCCAGCCTACACTCTCGCTCGGCAAGATGACGATATCTCGCAAGGTAGTTGTGGGCGAAATCTTCGGAATGCCGCAGCAGACCGAGGGCATCCGTCATACTTCGTTGCACGGCAATCAGGCTGCGCTCCAACTCCACTTCGAATCCGCTGAAGAGATCCTGACTGGTCCCTATCGAATCTTGCATATCCGGCGCCGCCAAGATTTCCCTGACGATGCCCTGCGGAAGCAGATCGTTCAAAAGCGCCGCTTCCAGAGAAAGGATACGCCTGAAGAACGTCTCACCGAGGCCCTGGGCCCTGGCGGCATCCGCCTTCTCCACGAGCGCCATCAAGTTGATCTTGACGGCCTCGCCGAAGGTCACGGCATGTTCGAGTATGTCATCGTCGGCCCAGGCGTCGGCGTAATTCATGACCACGACCTCCCTATCGGAGCGCCTTCTTATGGGAGTGATTCCTTGTCGGAGTGCTTTGCAACTTCGAATATGATCGCGTTAAGCTTGCATGGAGAAAAACGTTGATGCACATTGATTGTTTCGATTTTTATTATCGAGACTACCGATGCCCTCGACCGATCATATGACTGCGACTCGCCCGCTGTTGGACTTCGATCTGCTGCGCACCTTCGTGGCGGTCGTCGAGGCGCGCAGCTTCACAGACGCGGCCAACCGCGTGGGCCGGACCCAATCGACGGTGAGCAGTCAGGTCCGACGCCTGGAGGACAGTCTTGGCGCAACGCTGGTGGTGCGTGGCAAGAGATCGATCACCCCGACCAACGAGGGAACGAAACTGCTGGACTATGCAAAAGACCTGCTGGAGCTGGAAAGCCGCGCAGTAGCCTCGGTACGGCGCCCGCTGATATCGGGGTCGGTGCGCCTGGGAACCCAGGATGACTTTGCAACCCGGCGCTTGCCCGCTCTCCTCTCGCAGTTTGCCCGGCGGTACCCGGAAGTCGAGGTTGGAACGTTCTGCGGCCTCGGCATTCATCTGATGCGCCAGCTAGAAAAAGGAGATCTCGACCTGGTGTTGACGCGCCAGCCCAAAGGTCCGAAGAGCGGGCAGATGCTCTGGACCGAGAAGGCCGTGTGGGTCGGTCTGCCCGAAACGCGCGTCAAACCCAATGGCCCTATCCCCGTGGTGGCCTTCCCAGAGGGGTGTTTCTATCGGCGGATCATGTCGGAAACTCTCGCCACCCATGGCCGGAGCTTCGCCGTCGCCTACACCAGCTCCAGCTCGGCCAGTGTCCAGGCGGCGGTGCGCGCAGGGCTGGGTGTCAGTGTGCTCGCGCGCGGAACCGTACTCCCGGATGTCTTCATGCTTGGCGAAGACTACGGCTTGCCGAAGCTTCCAGACTTGACCATCGGCCTGCATCGAAGCAGCAAGCTGCGCTCCAAGGCCGCCGAGCGCCTCGCCGACTTCATCACCACCTCGCTGGCGCCCTGCGACATCTGATCACCGCGTCTGGGCCGTGATCGCCGGTGGCCACCGGTCTCGGTAGCCAGCGCGACTGCCTTTTCGACTTGATCCGAGTGTGGTGAGCACCGCGGCCTGGTCGATGAAGTGGTTTCCACCTTAGATCACCGCTCAACCTCTTCAAAGAATGGGGTCGAGCTCACCCCACAGAACGATCAGGCATTGACCAAGCATCGATACGTCTCGATCAAGGCGGTCCCACGCAAGCTTCATAAAGCCCTACAGTGTGGTTTCACTTCTAGCGGTCCTCTAAGCGCCAAGCCATTGTAAACTTGATATCTTAGCGGGTTCCCCTCGTTTCCGTGGGCGAGACTATGAAGTCCAAATCATCTTCTCGCAACCAATGCTACCAGCGGCTGTCAATCACCGATGCCAGGTGTTCTTCTTCGCTCTTCTGCGGTGTCGTCTGGCGCTTGTGAAGATCTTCGGGTCTCACCTGCCTGCGCCGCTTCAGCATCCTCCAGTCCCTATACCTCGTGACCAAAGCCACTTTTTCAATCGTCCGGCCAGCTTCGAACAACTTACTCGTCGCTTGGTTGTTTATATTGATCCCTTGAACCGCTGCTGCGTGAGTGAGAACTGTCCCGATTTACGATAGATCAATAGCCAGTGTAACCGGGTCGGCAGTGACCGAGCCGGCCCCTTGCTTTGCCCGCATTTTTCCATGTCTGACAAGGGCTGCGCGGTTGAGATTGGAGACGACGCACCAGAACTCGCCAGCTGCCTTCTTTGGTTTTGACTATGGTCGCTATGATCCGTACAGCTTTTGCGATCCGAACAATTTCCGTACACTCAGCGATCAAAAGAGGTGCAAATCCGTACAAATCGGCCCAAAGTTAGCCGTTCGGCTTTTACTTTGATCTCATTGAAATGTATCATAAATCACTGAAAAATAAAGAGAAAATTTTTTCCATCGCACCCATGATGGATTGGACAGACAGGCACGAACGGGTCTTCTTGCGTGGCCTCACGCGCCACGCCCTGCTTTACACCGAAATGGTCACCACCGGCGCCATCCTGCACGGCGAGCGGACGCGGCTCATCGGTTTCAGCCCCATCGAACACCCGCTTGCCCTGCAGCTCGGCGGCTCGGAGCCGGCGGATCTCGCCCGCTGCACCGCGATCGCCGAGGCCTGGGGCTACGACGAGGTCAATCTCAACCTCGGCTGCCCCTCCGACCGGGTGCAGCGGGGCCGCTTTGGCGCTTGCCTGATGCGCGAGCCGGCCTTGGTGGCCCGGTGCGTTACGGCCATGCGGGCCGCGACCAGCCTGCCGGTCACCGCCAAGCTGCGCTTGGGCATTGACCAGCATGACAGTTTCGCGTACCTGCGCGACTTCGTCGATCGTTTGGCCGACGCCGGCTGCCAGCGCTTTATCCTGCACGCCCGCAAGGCTTGGCTGAAGGGCCTCAGTCCAAAACAAAATCGCGAGCTACCGCCCCTCGACCACGGCCGGGTCTACCGGCTGAAGCAAGAGCGCCCCGAGCTGGCGATCGTCAACAACGGCGGCATCTTGGATCTGGACCAGGCGGCCGATCACCTGCGGCAGGTGGATGGGGTGATGCTGGGCCGGGTGGCTTACCAGAACCCTTACCTCCTGGCCGAGGTCGACCGGCGCTTCTTCGGCGACCCACGACTGCCGCCGAGCCGCACCGAGGTGGTCGAAGCCTTCCTACCCTACGTGGCCGAGTGCTGCGCCGCCGGTATCCCCTTGAAGGCCATGACCCGGCACATTCTCGGCCTCTTCAACGGCCAGCCGGGCGCCCGCCAATGGCGCCGTTACCTCAGCGAGAACGCGGTCAAGTCCGGCGCCAGCCCGCACGTCATCCGACAGGCCCTGGACATCGTGGCCGAAGCAGCCGCCGCCCATGAGGCCGCCCGCGCCGCTTAGAGCATCGGACGGCAATTTGGGATCAATTCTGCTTGGCCTCCGGGGTGGCGATCCGCTGTCGGGACGGGCGCGGTCGCGATGCCATCGCATCTCGCAAGCGCGTAGCTGGCGCGACCGTCGCGGCCCTTAGGATTCCTACTCGGTGTACAATTGCCCCTCGGGCCGAAAGGCGTGGAAGACGAAGGCGAAGGTGACGTCGTAGGCGACATCCTGAAGGCCTTCGGCATCTTGGCGTTGCACCAGCACATTGCCGACATCGCGGCCCTCGGCGATGACCCGGGTATCGAGGGCCGAGTTTTGGCCCGGCTGCCAAGTCAGCACCAAGTCGCCGGCCTCAATGCGCCCCTTCTCCTGCAAGAGGGGCAGGCTCCAGGCTTCATCGCCGACCGCCACCACCCGCGCCATCGGGGCGATGCCCTCCGGGTAGTCACCGCGATAGAGAAAAGGCCGATCCGCCGAGTCATAGCCCACATAGGGGTTCGCCCCGTAAGAGCGCATATAGCTGTTACTGGGTACCTGCACCCGGCCATCGGGATGGCGCTTGGCGAAGTTCTGCCAAGATTCCAAGCGCGCCGGCAGAACCTCGAGCTGGGTGCCGAGGCGCTGGCCGACGATCGCCTCGCCAAGAAACTGCTGCCACCAACTCTCCGTTGCCCGATCGTACATGATGAGGTCCGAGTTGCGTAGCTTGCCGGTGGTGCCGAACTCGGTCGCCTCGCCCGCCACCCGGCGATCGAAGACGATGGCGGCGTTGCACAGCGGGCAGTAAGTAACCGCTACCGGCACCCCGCCGACCACGTCGTTGACAATCTCGTGCCAGGTCAGGATACGCAAAGGGTAGGCCCGCGCGTCGCCTTCGATTGAAAGCCCAATCACCGGTTCCTCCGGCCCCAGGTCAGCCATCTCGGCCACCGGCACAAATTTTGGCGCGTCGATCGAGGGAATGCCGTCCTTGGGCGGTCCGCCACTCATAATCTCGGTATAGTCGACCGAGTGCTTATCGAAGTCGGTTTTCGGCCACTCGTGCTTCCAACCAGTCGGATTGGCCTGGGCTGCCATCGCCCCGGCTAGCACCACCAAAATCGCCACGCTGAGGGCCGCAATCCTAGTCCGAAGCTGGGATGTCAACTGTCGCAGGATCATCTGTGCAGCCTGACCCAAGGCGATAGCCCTAGACCAATCACTTTTGCTTGATGGTCGCCGGATATGGGTCGGTTATTCATTTTTCCGATCGTGCGGATACCCAGTCGCTCGATCCAGGTAAGGCCGCAGAATCTCGACCACGCGGTCGAGTACGCCCGCGTGGGACTCGCTATAGCTCTGCGCGGCCCTGACCATGGCGGCGCAGTATCCGGGATCGCTCAGCAAGCGGGCAACGGCTGCCGACAGTCCCTCGGCCCCGTCAATCCGCAACAAGGCGCTGGCCTGGCGCATCTCTTTGGTCATGCGGCGAAAGTTATCGGTATGCGGGCCGGCGATGACGGCGCAGTTCAGCCGCGCTGGCTCCAAGGGGTTCTGGCCGCCGTGGGGGACGAGCGAGCCGCCGATGAAAACCACCTCGGCCAAGCGATACCACAGGCCCATCTGGCCGATGGTATCGGCGATTAGGATATCGGTTGTATCGTCAAGCGGCTCCGCGCCGTGCCGGCCTTGCGCCTCGCCCAGCCGCACCACCGCCAAGCCCAGGCTGCGCAAGGCTTCGGCGATCTCTTGGCCGCGCGGCGGATGACGCGGCACAATTATCGTCACCAGGTCCGGGTAGTCACGCTTCAGCCGGACATGGGCGCGCCCCACCATGGCCTCCTCGCCGGGATGGGTGGAGGCGGCGAGCCAACGGCTGCGTTGCCCTAAACGACGTTCCCAGGAGGCAAGAGCCTCGGCCTCAACCGGCAAGGGGGCGGCGGAGAATTTGAGATTGCCGGGACAGGTGGTGACGCCTGCGCCGAGCGCAATCAGCCGCGCTTCGTTCTCCGGCGACTGGGCGCAAATCACGTCAAACGCGCCGAGAATCTCGCGGACCAAGGGGCCAAAGCGACGCCAACGCCGGTAGGACTTAGGGCTCATGCGGCCGTTAATCAGGACCAATTCGACGCCACGTCGCTTGGTCTCACCCAAGAGCGTCGGCCACAGCTCCGATTCCAGGATCAAGCCGAGCTGTGGATCCCAGTGATCCAAGAAGCGCGCCACCGCCGCCGGCAGGTCGACGGGCAAGTATTGATGTATGACCTCTGGCGGAAGCTGGCGCGCCAAGATCGCCGCCGAGGAGACAGTGCCGGTGGTGACGAGAATGTTGAGCCCGGGCCAGCCCTGTCGAATTCGCCCAATGAGCTCCAGGCTGGAAAGCGCCTCGCCGACGCTGGCGCCGTGCAGCCAGATCATACCACCCGACGGGCGTGGACGGCCTGGCCGTCCCCAGCGCTCGCCAAGCCGTCGGGGGTCTTCCTTGCCCTGCTTGGCCCGCCGTTGCAAATGCGCCCAGAGCAAAGGGCTAGCAGCCTGGCCCATCAGGCGATAAAGCGCCAACACCCCCACTGCCAAGACTTTGCCTACCATCCCACCCCACCAGCCTGGCTCGACGCGGTGACCCGGGTTCGAGGGAACTTTGGCCCCAGCAGCGCGATTCGCCAAGTAACAGACTAGCAAATCCGGCAATCCCAAACGAAGGGATCATTATGGCAGGTCAGCGGCGGCGTTGATTGCCTTTGCCGGCGGAGTCTGCTAGGTGGTCTGCGGACCCTAAGGAACAACACTCCACGATCGACGCGGTTCTGCCGATTTTAGCGGCACTAGGGATCTCAGAGGGTATCCGGACGCAAGCGGTTCCGGGGCGTTGTCTCGCGTCACGGCCTTGAAGGATGGTACATCGGGATAACGGAATGTCCCTCGAGTTCATAGGCGCCTTTCTCCTTGGCTTGGTCGCGTTGTGCGCGATCGGCCATGCCTGGGCGATCAGGGCCCTGGGTTGGCCCGCCCTGTGGGAGCTTTGGCGGCGGCTGAGAAATCCGCGCCAGACCTCTGAGTCTGAGCGCTCATCGTTGCTTCTCTTGACCGATTTCGAAGACGACAAGAACGCCCGCCGCTGGGCTGAGGTTGCCGCAGCGGTGCAGATCGATCCCGAGATCACCTGTCGTCGCTTGGCAAGGGCACGCTTGCGGCGGCTGGGTGGCGCCGACAAGCCGCAGCGACTGCGCAACTGGCTCGCGCACCTCCATGCCGAACTCCTTATTGCGAGCCGCGACCGCAGCAGGGAGGGTGGGTGCAGCCTAGACTTCCTCAGCCAGCACAGTGGCGCGACCCAGCGACAGCGGCCGCAGGGGCTTGCTATCCGCCTGCCGGATGGCCCCCTCAGCCACGCAGCCACCTTGGAAATCGCCAGTCTCGCCCATTCGAGCATCGAACCGTCGAGCGATGATGCGGCAGCGATCTTGATCGAACGCCTGCAGAGCTTGCTCGCCCAGATCAACGACGCCCTCACAGCCTCAGAGGATCGCGATCCAGACCATACCCGATTGCAGCGTGCCCGGGCAGTTGCCGGCTTGGTGGTCGGCCAGCAAACGAGAGACCAGCAGGTATTAGAACAGACGGTGGCCTCGCTGCACTGGCTGATCGCCACGCAGCCCCGCGCGAAAGCCCCTTTGACATGGGCCGGCCTGCAACACGATCTCGGCGTTAGCCTTGCCGCATTGGGTGAGTTGCGCCAAGGCGAAGGCCTGCACCAGCAAGCGATCGCAGCCTTCAAGGCGGCATTGGAAGAACGTCGTGAGGGGCTGGAGCCGACAGCGGCCTGGGCCGAAAGCCTGGCCCACCTGAGCGCGGTCGAGCGGCTGGTCGGCGCCCGCAAAGGCGACGCCACCCTGCTCGCTTCCGCCGTCGACGGCTATCGCCGGGTCCTGGCGGGCCGCCAGCAGGACGCCGGGCCCAGTGCCATCGCCAGCATGCAGAGCGATCTAGGCGCTGCCCTTTGGCAGCTTGGCGGGCTTAAGGGCGATGAGGCCCTGCTACAAGAGGCAATTGACTGCTTCCGACAGTCCCTTGCATTGCGTGACCGCAAGACCAAGCCCATGGACTGGGCGGCCACCCAAAACAATCTGGCCAATGGGCTTGCCACCTTGGGGGAGCGACCAGGCCACGACGCTCTACTGGAAGAAGCTGCCGACGCCTATCGTCAGGCGCTCCTGGAGTGGACTCGCGACCGCGCGCCAATGCAATGGGCGGTGACCAAGAACAACCTCGGCAACGTGCTCCGTGCCATCGGCTCGCGGCGCAAGGATCCGACGTTGTGGCGCGAAGCGGCAGCGCTCTATCAGGAGGCGCTAAAGGAACGAACCCGTGACCGTGTCCCCTTGCAGTGGGCAGCCACGCAAAACAATTTGGGACATACCCTGCAACTGCTCGGCAAGCAGCGGGGCGAGGAGGCTAGCTTGGACGGCGCGATCATCGCCTTCCGCGAAGCCTTGAAGGAGCGCACTCGAGAGCGCATGCCCTATCATTGGGCAGCGACCCAGAACAACCTGGCGATGGCCTTGCAAACCTTGGGCGACCGGCGCCGTGAAGAAGCCACTCTAACGGCGGCGATCGCCGCCTATCGGGAAGCCCTCAAAGAATGGACCTTGGAGCGGGTCCCGTCGGACTGGGCCGGCATCCAGAACAATATTGGCAATGCCTTGCGTCGCCTTGCCGCCTGCCGAAGCGATGGCGATCCGGACAGCCTAACGGCCGCCATTGGAGCCTACCGGGCGGCCCTTCAGGTGCTCAATCAACTCAAGGCCAAAGATGTAGCCGCTGGGATCGCAAAGAATCTCAAGCAGGCCGAGGCCGAGCTGGCAGCGCTTAAGGAGAAAAGCGCGCAAGCCTGAACACGGCTCCTTAGAAGACCTCCTTACTGTAAATCATCGCCTCGCAGGTGCAGGTCTCGCCGCGGTCGGAGCAGATAACATCGCCGGCATCACAGCGCGCCTTCCAGGCGGTTTCCAGGCCAATCCAAAAGCTATAACCGAGCTTTTCCATCATCCGATTGACCTGCGGCGATTTTGGGCTGCGCTTGAAGGTGACGATCAGCTTGTCGGCGCCGCGGCCGATGATGTCGTCGTGGATAATGCGCAAAAGATTGGTACCGATACCCTTGCCCCAATGTTCTGGCGCAACGATCACAGTCTGAATCACACCCAGGACACCCTTCTCATCCGCATCGCGAAGGATCTGTGGAATATCCGGCACCCGGTTATCGAGGAAGTCGTTAAGGATACCTTGTGGTAGCAGGAGGCCGCGGGCAAAACCGGCCAGTTCCTCATCTTCGCTGATGCAGACCAAGATGGCGGTGTCCGGATCGCTTGCATCCTCTGCCGTCAGCTCGAAGAAGCCCTTGCCGAGCACCCGTTCGGCCAAGGCGCAGACCTCGGCTTGCCAGCGCGGGCTGTAGGTTTGGATCTGCATGTCGCTTCCATCCTTTGTTGGTCCTGGCAGCTGTCGCGCCCCTCGGTCGGACCCCGGGTTAGGCGCTTAATGTTACCTCGAGTACGTTTTCTTGTGTTGCGATAGTTCCTGTGCCGCGGGGCCGCCGCCGGGAGACAGCCCTAGTCTTCACCGGCAGGCGGTCCGCCGGCGACGGCCGGCAACAGACTCCGCAGAATCTCTTCCCACTCTTGGCGCAGCGGCGCTTGGCTCGCGGCGATTCCAGCGCGACCATACCAGTAGGCGGCATTGTCGAAATCGCCTTCGACGCGGTGCAAGTAAGCATGCACCCGATAGCCGGCCGGGTCGTCCTGCGACTGGGCCAGGCGATGGGCGCGATCCCAGTTCCCTCGCCGCTCGTGCCAAAGAGCCTCCGCCGCTGATGACAGGCCAGCCGGCGGCTCGGCCGCCGACAAGGATGCCATGAAAGCCTGATAGTTCATTTCGGCCCTAGTTTTATCCCCCCTCTGGATGCCCTGTCGCTCAGCCAGGAGCAGCCATATCATAACACGCGGTGTGGCAGCGACGATATTGACACAACTATTTCTCTTGGCGTCGTCGGTCCCCGATCACAACGGACCCTTGCTACACCAGGTCCCGGCGCAGGGCTTGACACATGCAATGCACGCCGCCGCCGCCCTGGGTTATCATCGACAGATCGGGATCATAGACTTTGAACCCCAAGGCGCGGACCTTTTCCTTCAAGACAGTGCTCTTCTCCGGCAGCAGCACCCGATCATCACCCAGCGACACTACGTTACAACCAAGCGCGATGGTGTCCTGAAAGGGCACGGCCAAGATCTCTATTCCCTTGCCGCGCAGCCAGTCGACCACCTCTGGGTCGGTGGATTCCAGGCAAACCGCGGCCAGCTTGGGTGCCAGCATAACGACCATCAAGTCGATGTGCACATAGAAGGGGTCGATGTCTGTCAGACGCACCTCCCAGCCCTCGGCCTCGAACCAGTCCTTGATCTGCAGCGCCGCCTCCTCCTGGCTGCGGCCTTCCGGCCCCTCCCAGCCGATCAGAACGCAGCCCGGCTCGATGACGTTGAAATCGCCCCCCTCAAAGGTTCCAGCGGTGACGAAATCGTAAATCGGAATGCCAAGCCTGAGGTAGGTCTCGATCGCCCGGAAGTTCTCGCCGCGGCGCCACCATTGCGCCATGTTGGTGATCAGCGCGCCATAGGGGGTCATGACCGAGGAATCCCGGGCATAGACCTGATAGGGCAAACTAGGGTCAGACTCCAAGAAATGTACCCGGACATCGGCACTTTGATAGGCATCGACCATCTCAGCATGCTGGCGCTGGGCGAGCTTTGGATCGAAAGCCACGCCGCGGCGCAGCGTCTGCTTGGAGACCGAGCTGGTGGCCAGCCAGCGATAATGCTCGACCGGTCCAAGCAGGACATCGCGCAAGACACCATAGTCCGAGTTTGCCCCCCAATCGTTGAGCCGCGGTGTACCGCCATCCTGGTACCGTACTTTCACGCCTGATCCTTCCATATTCATCGGCCCCCTTCTGACCAGCCTCCCTGTGCAGGCTGGCCTTCGGAATTCTCCCACGAATTCCTCGCCCGCGCCAAGGCTAGAAAGCGATAGGCCCTACGTTAACCATAAAATGATAGACATTCCATAGGCGCGTCCGCTTGTTCCCAGAGCTCTGGAAGGCTGGGCCAACGGGCGATCGCTCGTCCGGAGAAGCAAAAAGCCGAGCCGCGGGTTCTGTTCAATGAGGCAGCCTCGCAAAGGAATTGCAGCTTAGGGTCGGGTTTGTTATACGCTGGAAGCCGATCAGCGTCGGCGGTGCGGCGAGCCGCAGGCCGGCCCCTGATCCCCGGTAGCTCAGTTGGTAGAGCAGGTGGCTGTTAACCACCCTGTCGCTGGTTCGAGTCCGGCCCGGGGAGCCAACAAAATGAAGGGGTTAGGCAATTCCCGCCTGACCCCTTCTCCTTTTCCGGTCACCAGCAAGTCATCACCCGGATCGATTTCGTGGCACGAGTAGTTGATTTACTCCACCGCTCTCGTTCGTTGAGGTTTCCTTCGGTTTCAGTATCAAGGTGTACACAGCGGCCGGATGTCGTCGGCGACTTTGCGCATGTGAGAGGTGTCGTAGGTGTCACCGCTGTCGTCATCGTCCGGACCGCCGGCGATGCGGATCGCGGTCGAGCCATTGGGCATAAGCAGCACAAAATTGCCGCCGACCCCGCTCATGGCCGGTACAGACGCCTGACAACCGCCTCGCGACCTGTGGTTCCTGAACCAGAAGGAGCGGAAATAGCGGCCTTGCTCTTGATCGACGGTCCAGCCGTTGGGATAGCCTTTCTCATTGCCCTCCTCCAAGGTCTCGCGCAGCTTTTCTGCATGCAGTAGCTGCTGGCCGTCGTTTTGGCCGCCGCTCTGCAGCAAGACAGAAATCTTGGCCAGATCTTCCAGTGTGGCGAAGAGCCCGCTAGCATTGATGGGGATGCCTGGCGCGCCGCTGTCTTCGATGCTGTGCAAGGTCGGCAGGTAGACAATGCCAAGCGGCTGAAAGACCTCTCGGTTCATCCATTGCCAAAGATGTACCCCCGGACCTGCTTTTTGCTTCAGGAAGGCATCCATGGCCATGGACAGGACCATGGGATCGTGCGGCCCGTAGCGAAAGACCTCGCCCGCACCCCAGGGATAGTTGCCGTATTTGCCAATGATCGTCAGCTTGTCCTCCATTGAGGTAGCTTCGTACAAGCGCCGGGCAAGCTTTGTGCGGCTGCGGTCGACGTAGTACTTAACCCGCCGGGGCTCGAGGTCGCCGATACCCGAGGTCATGTTAATGGCATCGTCGAAGGTCACCTCGCGCCAGCCATCGTGATCGGCGGGGATGTCGACGTAATTGACGACCTTCAAATCGAGGATGCCGTCGCCATAGACCTCTGCCAATCGCAACAGAGAAAGCCAGCCGACCACGGACTTGGTCACCGAATGGACACCGTGGCGCATGTCTTCGCAGAAGGGATAAGGGCCGTAGCGGGTGCGGCAGGCGGTTGCGTAGAGGATGCCATCGACGATCAGGCCACTGTTCGAGATCTCTTTGCGGATGACCGTACCGTCGAAGGGCTCCACCACCTCGGCCCCATAGAGCGCCGCCAAATCCGACCAGGTCTTTCGCGGCAACCTTGCAGCCTGCTCCCGCCGAAAGGCTGCCGCCAAGTCGGCTCTATCCTCAATCACGCCCGGCTTGTAGCGCAGCGCCGCTTTTCCCCAGAGGTCGAGGTGAGCAAAAGGCGAGGCCTCTTTCACCACCTGGAACCGCAGGGTCGACACTTCCTGGTCATTGAACAAGAAGGTGGCAATCCCATTGTGGCCATCGCCGAAGCGGGGATCGGTTAGTAGGAAGGGAAAGGCCGCCCTCGACCAGCCATTGTCGCCGGGCTCCGACCAGATACGGCCTGGGTCCAGAATAATGTTCCAGCGGCCCTTCTGTCGCGAAGTTTGAATGATGTTGCGTACTGCCGGCACCAGGCGGTCTCCAGCGGTGAAAAAGTCGACCGAGAAAGGAGGGAAAGCACCCTGGTCCCGGCCGCCCCGACTGTGCGCCGGCCGGCCCAGCATCTTCGAGTTCTCGATGGTCAAACGGCCCTCGAAGGTGTGCAGCGCCTCGCCGCTTTGGCCAAGGGGTATGTAGTAGCCGTTATGCAGCGGGCCTTCGCCCGGCCCTTCGTCGATCTGCAGATCCCAGAAGGTCAGTTGGTCGCGGGCCTTGGTGGGATCGGGCGCTACGACCTTGGGAGGTGGCTGCGGCGCGAGCGATGGGTCCTCCCATCTTATGGCATGCGACCACTTGGACCCTTTTCCCCAATCGAAGATGACGGCAAGCGTGCCGTCGTCACCAATGCGCGCGCTGACGCTACTCCAACTCAGCTTGAGATTTAGAGTCCCGCTATCAACATCCGCTCTGTGCCGGGACCATCCAGGATTGTCGGGATTGACATTGTCTGGCCCCCAGGCATAGACGATGTCCGCGTGATCGCCGTCGATTTTCTCGACAATGATGACGAAGTCCCGCCGCCCAGACAAAGTCCCGAACCAGGCACCTGACAGTGCCGCGATTTCATCAGGGATGCCCAGGGCGGCCGGCCGAACGTTGAGATCTGCCGGCAAGGGGATATCCGGATGCGGCTTGTAGTTCGGGCCTGGATTGTCGGAGGGGTCCGTATGGTCCCCCGTTCGGACGACCACGTAGAAGTCGCGATCAATGCCGTCGCCCCAATCAATGAAGTATCGCCCATCTCCCGCCACAAAGCGGTCACAGGAAGGGCGCTCGGGATCAATCTCCCACAGGCACAGCCGGTCGGTCTCTTCATCGATGACCCAATATCCGGGCTCCAGAAAGCCCCGCCACGGATCGGCGACGCCGGTTCCGTTCTCCGCCAGATACCGGCTGCGAAGAATTTGGCCGTCGTGATGGAGCACTAAAGTATTGCCGATGAGGCGTTCGCGAATATCCGCGGCGGTGAGGAACCTTTCCTCCGCCAATGGCGCGCCGGTCGACGCGACAAGGATGGCAAGGCATAACAACGGACCGATGAACCAGGCATGAACGAAGGATATAGTTTGCCTGAGTGGAAGCACCGATTGGTTCGCCATCGATGTGCCCTCCCCTTGCCAAGCCTAAAATCGCGCAAAGATATCAAGATTCTATATAAAGTAGAAGACATGAGATATGACGGAAGCTTGGGCGGTAGGTGGTGGCAAAGGTTTGAATTCGGCACAAGACCCTCTCCGCTTTCCCATAACAGCCTGTAACGAAGGACGCCGTCTCCCTCGGCTGGGCGCGGATGATCGCCTTTAGGTCGGAGGCCACCTTGCCCGCCAAGACCAGAAGCTCGTGCCGGTCGTGGTCCGGCAGCTGGGCGATCTTCAAGACCTTGTCCTCGGCCGGGTCCTCGGCCGGGTCCTCGGCCGGCGGGGTCCTTGGCGGAATCCTCGGCGGGCGGGGCTCGTTCCTCCCGCAAGCGGCGCACCAGGGCGCCAAAATTTTCCTCAACGCGCCTGTTCATGGGTTCCTCCCAGGCCTGTGCCCTAGAGCGTCGGGCGGCAATTTGGGATCAATTCTGCTTGGCTCTGGCCGGCGATCCGCTGTCGAAACGGGCGATTTGGCGCCAAGTTGCCGCCCGACGCTTGTCTTATGACAACGGCTGCCATTCAGTATTTTATGGCTACGCCGTTTGGGTGTTGCAACACCCAAACGGCGTCGGCGGTTGGATCGTCCCGACGCTGGCCGTATTACGGGCCGGGCTAGACTGTGGTCGACATGACCTGTGCGCGCCATTCCGCCTTTCTGGGACCGGGAAAACACAGTCGCAAAAAGGCAAGCCCCTTATCGCCACTGCTTTTCTTCGAGAGTCCAGGCGTCCCCGGGCAGCTTTCCGCTCGTTATGAAGGCATCGACGACATTCTTAAGCAATGTCGAGCTAGTGTTCTGAAAACCGTTAGCCGGGAGTGCTTGTCCGAAGGCGATGGAGCCAGTGCTAAAGACGGCCCCGTTGTGGGATGAGGTGAAATAGGTGATGTCGCCCCGGATCCGGTAGTCGAGCGAACCGACCAAGCCGGCATAGGCGTAAAGAAGCTCTTCTGTTACCAACACGTAGTTGTCACTGTGTCCACCGGAAGACGCAATGATCTTGGTGTGCGGCGGCGTTCCCAGCGAGAGATCGTAACGGTCGAGCTCGATGCCGGCCGCTGCGCCATAGGCCAGACCTTGGTCGCCGATGATCTCGCCCTCGATCCCCTTGGTGATCCAGTCGACGGTCCGATGAAAAGCGTCGGGCATCTTTCGGAAGGGTGCTGAGGTTTCGAAGCCCTCGGCGATGAAGCCGACACCCGTCAGTTTCTGTGGCGCCCGGCCCCGGCTGCGCCAGAGACCGCTTCTTTCACCCGTTGTCTGGAGGTAGAACTCGCCTGGCTTGGCCGCCCAGGCCCGCATCCCGGCATCCAGCTTGCGAACCTCCATGCAGGCTTCATCCTCGGGGTCGAAGCCGATGCACCAGTAGTAGCCGTTACCCCCCATATAGATAAGCCGCCCGCCCTGAGCGACGTAGCCCTCTTGCGCGTCCAACATGCGCTCGGAGACATACTCCGGATGGGTTCCAGTCATGACACAGGCGTAGGGCTCGATCGCACTCAGGCCCTCCTTGTGGAGATCCTCATCGGTTATGAAGTCACAGTCGTAGTTGTAGTGGTTCAGCCAAGCAACGATAGAGAGGTCGGCGGGAAACTGCCATGGAATGTTCATGCTGGAGATGCGGTACTTAGGCCGCATATTGATGATCGGGCGCCGGTAGGACGAGAAGCAGACGCCGCCGCCATCCTCGAAGCTGTCATAGGTGGAGAGTCCGAACTCGCGCAGCTCGTAAGTCTCGATATCGAGCTCCGAGACGACCGGCGGTTGACCCGTCATCGGCTGGATGATCTGTGCGTCGAAGCTGAGCTTTTCGTTGGCATAGGCCAGATAGCTCGCGGTCGGGACGAGAAAACAGAGCTTTGCCGAAGGCTTAGACGGACGAACGAAGAAAACGATGTATTCCTCGCCAAGGCCACGCCCTTCGCCGATCCGCAGGCGCAAGGCATAGACGCCGCTTTTCAGATCCGTCGGAATCTGCATCGAATTGGTCACATCCCATTTACAGTCGGTCACCGATTCCGGGTAGAACTCTATGCCGCCGTACTCGTTGGGTGCGAGGCGGAAACAATCGTTCTTGCCCGACCAGTTCCAACCCGTCATGGCCCTGATCGGGTGGTTAACGCCGCGGGCACTCAAGCCACTTGGGCCGACATCGACGAGCCGATGGCCGATCCCGTCATCCGAATAGCCGGCGGTCGTATCCCAATAGGCCGCGATCGAGTCTTCGGGCGGCGTTTCACCGGCACAAATCGCATCCATCTCTTCGCGGCTTAGCACACGGTTGCAAACACCCGGCCGATCAATTTTGCCGTAATAGGTATCGCTGACAAAGGTCCCGGGTAGCACATGGAAATCGAGTCCGCCCGACATCATGAAGGGCACGTCCTCGCGGTTCTTTTGGGCAAAGCGGAAGGTGGTCTGGACATGGGAACTGAAATCAAAGGGCGCAACCTTCCCCATCAGCGAGTTGTAGCGATTGCGGACACCTTCCTGATAGAGGGTCGCGGTGCCTCTGGCGCGGTCAAAACTAGCGGCGACGAAGTACCAGACTCGGTTAATGAGCGGCAGTTCGGCAACGACATAGTCCACCTCCTGGCCATCGCCGACCCAGAACTCCAAGTAACCGCGAGGATTGATGCCGATACAGTAGCCTTCGTTGGTGCGAGCATCCCAGCGGCCAAGAATGCACTGACGGGTGCCTTTCTTGGCGAGCGTGGGATAGATATAGCAGATGAGGCTGAAGTCGCCGTCGATGCTGAGCCGGTTCTCGAGGTCGTCGACGACCATGAACGAGCCCACCTGGGTGAATTGTTTCTTGACCGCCCAAGTGCCGTTGATCGGGTGGTCGATCTCCTCTTCCATAAAACCCGGACCGTCGGGGTGTTCGTCGCCGTGGATCAAGCGGACAAGCTGGGCTTCGGCGGAATCGGTGCCGTCCGCGTTCACGTGGAAATCGATGTGTTCGCCCTGTTTGACGGATATCTTGTTTGCGTATCCGAATACTTTAAATTCGGCCATTATGTCGATTCCAGCAGGTCTTGAATTTGCCGCAGGAAGATGGCGTGATAGGCCTCTTCGACCGTCGCGTATTCGGCATCGTCGACGATACGTGGCGGTACCCCGCGTTCGCCCGAGAACGCGACGAGCCGGAACGTCGAGTTAGTCTCGTTACGTCTTACGGCCAGCTTGCCAGCTATCGGCTTGCGACGGAAATGCATCAATAGGCGCCCCAGGGGCTCGCTGTGCTGACCAAGCGGATGTTGTCGATGCTCTTCGATAATCTGGTCGCACACCAGCATCCGCAAGAACGCCTCCTGCTTGCGGTCGTAGTAGCGCCGAAAGTGCATATCTTTGTTTTCTATGTCATCGGCTTCGCTAGGCATCTTCATTCTAACCTTTGTCACTTTTTCTCGTTAGTTGGCATTTTCCCGGCGCAAGGAGGTGCAAGCATTCGAGTCAGGATTCCAATAGGTCGTAAATGCGTCGCATGAAGACACCGTGATAGGCTTCCTCGATGGTCCCGTACTCCTTGTCCTCGACGACCCGCGGTGAGGTTCCGCGTTTTCCGGAAAAGGCAACGATCTTGTATGCCCGTCGAAATTATTGCGCCGGATGGCATATTTATCTACCTTTGGTTGTCGTCGGAAATAGAGCAACAGGCGTTCCAAGGCTTCGGAATGCTGCCCCAGCGGTTTTCGTCGGTGTTCCTCGATCACTTCGCTGCACACAAGGGTCTTCAAATAATCCCGCTGCATCTTGTCAAAGCGGCGCAGGTACAACGCGTCCTTGTCATCGATTTCGGTCGCCTCCTCGGGTAAGGCTTCGCCACCTTTTTCGGTCCGCGAAGATCTCCATTCTCCCCTCTTCTTGTCTCGCCAGGCTCGGAATTGCTTCTTCATCCCGTAGATGCCGTTGTTCAAGAACAAGACAACGAACAGCATCAAGGTTCCGATCATGATGTGACGGATGGGCCCGAGTTCGATGAGAACTTTGTCTAGGGTTACGACGATCAGAGTGCCCGCGACGGCGCCTTCTGCCTTGCCAATGCCGCCGATCGTCAGCATCGCGAGACCGAGAAGTACGGTGTCGAAACTGAAGATGGAAAAGGCAACGCCTCGATAGTGCGCGGTATAGAATCCGCCAATGAAACCGAGCGCCACCGAAGTGATGAGAAAAATCGTGATCCTGGCCCGACGGTAATCGACACCCGTTGCCTCGGCAAAGGCCTCGCGCTTTTCGGGCGCCATTCGCAGGACCCTGCCCAATCGCTTACCGTTAATGAAACGAAAGAGAAACAGTGAGGCAATGAGCAGGGCGAAAGCACCATAGTAAGACACAAATGACTGCACCATCGGCAGCCAGTCTGAACTAATGTAGATCGATGCTCCGTAGAGCCCTCCCGACGCGGAGCCAAACTGCTTCGAGGTGGTGAAGTAGACGCGGCAGAGTTCGTTTAGGCCAAGTGTTAATAATGCATAGTAGAATCCGTCCAACCGCATTGCCGGTAAGGCGATAAGGCCACCGAACAGGAATCCGATCCCCATGCCGATCAGAGGCAGAAGCCACCACGGCAGTCCATAGTTGATCGACAGCCACGAGGTGATGAAGGCTGCTACCCCGACGACGGCGTAGGATGCCAAGGAAAAGATGCTGGCCGTGCCGATTATAAGCGTCCAACAGACGTTGATAGCCGCGAACATGCCGAAAGTCGCGCCGGCCGTCAGCAACGTGTTCTCGAGCTCTTCCGGAAACAAAAACGGCGCGATGGCAAGGCACAACAGGAACATTGCCCAATAGATCGGCCGTTTGTCGACGATCAGCTTCTCCGCTTTCAGAGTCTTGCGGTTGTAGAGCCCGCGGATCAGTAGAATCGAACGTCTGGTCGGCCACCATCGCCGCCTCCCCCAGAGCCGTTTCCCGTGGTTCTTCCAGTATGTCACGCTGGAGGGAGACTGGCTGGCGCTGGTCGTGGTCAAGCTGCTGAGGCTCAGGCCGCCCTGGGTGTTGTGTTTGGATCGGACCAACTGGCAGGTCGGGCGCCGGGATGTGAACATCCTGATGCTGGCGGTTGCGACCCGGCGTCTGCGCCTCCCCTTGATGTGGACGGTTCTCGACAAGGCTGGCTCCAGCAACCAGGCTGAACGCATCGCGCTGATGCGGCGCTACCTGGCTCTGTTTGGCGCGGGTTCGGTCTCCTGGCTGCTGGCGGACCGTGAGTTCATCGGCGGCCGGTGGATAGAGTTCTTGTTGGAAAACAACATCATATTCGCCATTCGCTACACGGAGCGCGGTGCCATCCTGATCGGTTGCCGGCGGCTGAAGAACAGCGTTCGGCTAGAAGTGCTCGATTCTGGTGTGGGAATCTCGCCAGAGCACTGCGATTCAATTTTCGAGGAATTTTACCAGATCAAACCTCGGCGAATGCATAAGGGTGCCCTGGGGCTCGGGCTCAGTATTGCAAAACGGATCGCCGATATCTTGGAACACCGTCTGGTTGTGCGCTCGAAACCGAACGAAGGCTCGATCTTTTCGATCGAGCTGCCGGTCGGCAACATCATGCAAAGCGACATCGGTGAGCCGGAAATCAACGAGAAGATCGGCGGCGAGTTCTTCGGTCTTTCCATCCTCGTGTTGGAGGACGACGAAATTCTCCGCGATGCCCTGACCGAGTTGCTCGAGCGTTGGGGAATTAATGTCAAATCCTTTAACTCCTTCGACGATCTTGCAACCCATCTGCGCGAGGCTGAATTCCGTCCAGACCTGATCATCACCGATTACCGCCTGCACGGCGGCTTGAATGGGGATGATGTAGTCAACGACATCCGATCGCGTCTCGAACTCGACGCGCCGGCGATCGTTGTCACTGCGGATACCGATCCGAAACTGATTGAGGGCGTCCGGGCCGACGGCTTCCCCGTCTTGATCAAGCCGGTCAGTCCGCCTCGGCTCCGCGTCATGATGCACAACATTCTTTACGAGCCGGAGTTAGTTCGCGAATTGAAGGCCCAGCCGCACAATGTCGTCATCCCGTCGTGATGCCATCCCCATCGGTTCGATGGTGCCGCTTACCGGCCCGTCGACGGCCGATGGCAAGGAGTTCCGCAACGGATTCATCTTGGCGATGGAGGAGATCAATGCCCGCGGCGGCATTCTCGGCCGCCCCATCGAAGCGCATTTTTTCGATACCGGCACTCAGTCGGCCGAAGAGGTGGTCCGCGCGGCGCGAACCTTGATCGAGGACTAAGCGGTCCACGCGATCATCAACGGCTACAACATTGGCCCACAGAACTCAGAATACGAGCCGATTGCCGACGCCGGCATCATCTACATACACCACAATACGCTGCTGCAGCACCACGATACGGTGATGAGCGACCCGAAGCGCTACTTCTCGTGCTTCATGGGCGATCCAGCCGAGTACTGGTACGGTCAGGGTTTCATCAAGCTGATTTCCTGGCTGCGCGACAGCGGTCAATGCCGCCCACGTAACAACCGCTTTGCGATCATCTCAGGGGCCAAGCCTTATAGCATCGTCATCGCCAACGCCATGGCGTCTTGCGCCAAGCAGTTCGGCTGGATAGTCGCCTACGGCCCCAGCATCGTTCCTGCGCCGATTACGAACTGGAATCCCCATTTGGATGAAGTTCGAGATGTCGATCCAGCGGTTCTGGCCAACACCCACTTCTATGCCGGGGACCTCGCCCGATTTCACCTGCAGTTCATTGAAAATCCGATCCCGTGTCTTCTTTATCTGCAGTACGGTGCCCTCCACAGAACCTTCCGCGACATCGTTGGTGAGAAGGCGAAAGGAGCGATAGTTGGAACCGTCATCGGGCTTCTTCGGGACAATATTGGCATGCGGTTCGGGCAACGTTACAGTCGGCGTTTCGGCGAGCATTCAACACCGGAAGTCGGCGGCCAACCCTATACTTCGTTGCACCACTATGCGATCGCCGCGGCCATCGCCGGAGGGACGGCGGGACCTGGCAGCTTCGAACAAAATCGGCAAATTTCAAAGCACTTGAAAGACCTGCCCTACCGAAGCGTTTCCGGCTCAATCTGTTATCATCCGGAATGGCAGGCTGCCATCCCCTATCCGGACGCTGTCAATGACCCCTCCTTGGGCCTCCCGCATCTCTTCTATCAGATCTTCAATTCCGGCCGCCCGACGCTAGGCAGATCCTGGCCCGGATCGCCCGCTATCGCGCACCGCCGGTGTCAGCTTGATCAAAGCCAACATTATTGAGGTAATAGCTAGGGGCGCGGTATGCCTTGGCGACGGATAAAGCGAGGTGGAACGGGTGGAGAGCGGACATGGCTGCAATCTGTGAAGCGGCTAAACGTCTTCTCGCAGGCCATCAACGCGGAAATTGCCATCAAGGGCTTGGATGACTACCATCAACGCTGGAAGCAGCCTTCATCTGGGGAATGCCCGTTCAAAGTGAGACAGTACCAAGAATACTGTGCGCGGGTGGGGATATGCCGAGTCTTGATCTCAGTGACGGTATCGATTTAGAGCCCGATCTGAACGAAACCTACTTGCGCGAACTCGGCAATGGCGGGCAATTGCGGTCATTCCAACGTCATCGGCATCTTTATTTCCAAGGAGACAAGGCTGCTCACGTTTACGTACTCACGAAGGGCACAGTCAAGGCGACCCGAACTGACGAGAACGGCTATGAAACACTGTTGAAAATTCATAGTCCCGGCAGTCTGCTGGGACTCTCGGCGCTGAGACCCACGGCAATTCGAGACGCCAATGGGATCGCTTTGGAAGAAGTGGAAACAGTATGTTACGGCCGTGACGAGTTTTTCGACTACATGCGTTCCGATGGCGAACTTGGCATCCTGTTGGTACAGTTGTTGCTGAAACGGCAGCAGCAGTTGCATTCCCGCGTCAGCGAGGTCGCGGGCCACAGCGTCGAGCAAAGGCTGGCTGGTGTCCTGTTAAAGATGCATGCCGAAATCGGCACGCGAACCTCTGGCGACCAAGAACCTGTGTTGCCGATCTCGCACGAGGAATTGGCAACGCTTGTGCTGTCGCGGCGCCAATATGTGACGGCGATCTTGCGGACCTTCGTTGCCGAGGGATTAATTGAAAACAAGCGTCGACGGATCCGAATTTTGAATCCCGGCACACTTTGGGAGGTTTTTTCACTCGGGCGCCATGCCTCACGATAAAGCGGCCGAACGGGCATCACCAAAATCAAGATCTTTTTTGTGAATGTCACATTTTTGACATTCACCGGCAGACGACCTCGCTACGCTCATTATTGTCCACGCTCGCCTGATCACGATGAGGTCGCCAAAAGACCCTGATGGTCGGCGGCTCGAAACGCAAAATACTTAAACGATGCAACCCTGAACCGGAGACCCGGGCGCAGGAACGGGAGAGAAGTGCCTGACATGAGGCTCAACAACAAGATCGCAATCGTCACTGGTGGTGGCAGCGGAATCGGGACTGCGATCTGCCGTGCCTTTTCGGCGGAGGGCGCCAGTGTCGTTGTTGCCGATCGAAATCTGCCGGCAGCGGAGAATGTTGCCCAATCGCTCCGCGATGTCGGCGGTAACGCGACGGCTGCCGAGGTCGATGTCGGCGATGGGAAGAAGATCGCCGCCATGACGGAAGCCGCCATTGATGTTTATGGGCGGATCGACGTCTTGGTGAACAATGCGGGCGCGCGGGTCATCAAGGGACTCTTGCAGCATACCGCCGACGACTGGGACCAGATGATCCGGATCAACCTGACCGGACCTTTCCTCTGCGCCCAGGCCACGATTCCACACATGCTTGCCAACGGAGGCGGCAGCATCATCAATCTCGCGTCCATCGCCAGCTTCATTGGGCGCCCGAACCGTTGCGCTTATGTCGCCGCAAAGACGGGAGTGCTTGGTCTCACCCGCGCCATGGCGGCGGATCTCGCCGGCAAGAATATCCGCGTCAACGCAATTGCGCCGGGGATGGTGGCATCCGCTTTCAACCAGTCGTTCGCGGAGGCATCGGACACGGGTCCGGCATGGGCCGAGGAAAACCTCATCGGCCGCTGGGGTCAGCCCGAGGATATTGCGGGCGCCGCCGTTTTTTTGGCCTGCGAAGAATCAAGTTTTGTCACAGGCGCCGACATCAAGGTCGAAGGTGGCTGGCTCGGCGCCCGGTCCCGCTCGGGAGAAATTCCGGTGTGGGACTGACGAATTCCCTTGTCGTTTGTCGACGGGACGAGAGTTGGGGCCGCGCGACGGCCAAGATTTTGAAAAATTGTCGAAAATGGGAGGATCAAAATGCTGAAGAAATTCGTGAGCAAAGGAATATCGAGACGTGATTTGTTCCGGGTCGCCAGCCGATATGGTCTGTCGTCGACGCTTTTGGGCGGGGCGGCCCTTGTCGGTCCGTTGACCCTTTCTCGCCTGGCCGAAGCGGCGAACTCGACCTATGAAAAGCGCTTCAAGTTAGAGCCGAAGCATACGTTGAAATTCGGCGCGTCAGGGTTCAACGAGAGTAACCTTTTGATCGAACGGGCCGGATGCCTAGAGTTCGTCCGCGATCTGGAAGAACGCACCGACGGCGCCATTCGTATCGAATTTATCGGCAATAACCAGATCTGCGGGCAGCTCAATTGCGTGAAGAAAACCCAGCAAGGCATCGTTGACATCTTTGCGGCCTCAACCCAAAACACCGCCGGCGGCGCACCTTACTACAATGTCTTGGACTACGCGTACATGTTCCCGACGCGAGCGTCGGAATACCACTTCCTTTACCATCCGGAGAGCGAGAAGATCCTCCGCGAACCGCTCCGCAAGCGACACAAACTGCATTTTCTATTCTCGGTCTGTCAGCTCCGCGGTTTGCAGCTGGGTCTGAAGTGGAAAGATAGGCCGGACGTCACCAAGATCGAGGAGCTGTTTGGTACGAAGAACCGTGTCACCGGCACCCAGCTCGGGCGCATCGCCATGCAACTCCTCAAACTGAATCCGGTGCCGTTAGCCTGGGAGGAAACCCTCGACGGGTTGAAACAGGGTCTGATCGACGGTGCGGAGACCTGGTCGTCCGCAGTGGCTTACGCCAACATGTCGCCGGTCGTCAGCCAGGTCATCGACCTACGCTTTTTCTCGGGGTTCGAGCATACGGCGATGAACAGCGACGTCTTCGACAGCCTGAGCGGCGAACTACAGGACGCCACTATGGAATCAGCGTACTTCACCCAAGCGTTGATCCAGGGTGCACATGAAGCGGCGCTGGTCAACACGGTCGGCCATTCCATTCCGCAGCTGCCGAATACGATCTTCGTGAAAAACGGTACTCGCTTCGTGCCGCTGTCGGACGAAGAGCGGATGAAGGCGGCCAAGTTGTGCGCGCCGGAGCACGTTCCCGAGCCCTGGGAGCAGTGGCGCGAGCGGATCAACAAATGGGCGGGCGGAATCGATACCTACACCGAGATCCATCGCATCGCACGTGAGATTCCGACTGACATACTGGTTGAAAACGTGGAGCCGCGCCGCTGGTGGAAATCGTAGTCCGCCTCGCGATTTGACGATCAGGAGCGGCGATAGCCTCCCTTCATGTGGAGTCCTTGGGACAGTTTCCCAAGTACTCCCGTGATGGATCAAATACACATTTATGATGCCAAATCTCCGGAGTAAGGCATCAGTCAGGCGCGCTTGGAATTGATAAGACACAGGTAGGTAAAGAGAATGGTGGGCGAATCAGCGGTAGAGGATCGGCGACGAGACGCGGGAGAGCTCAAATCCGCTGCGTTGTTCGAGACGAACCGGCTTTCGGGCATGGTCCTCATCAATGGTCAACTGCGCGGCGCGGCAACGAGCGAAACATTCGACGTCATCCATCCCGGCGACCTTTGCCTCATCGGGCGGGCACCCAAATGCGGAAAAGCTGATGTAGACGCCGCAGTTGAAGCCGCTCAGAACGCCCTGGGCACATGGCGAAGGATGCCCGCTCGCGACCGGGGGCGGATGCTTCAGAAGGCTGCGGACGCCATTGAGGCCAGAGCCAGGCTCGTCGAGGGCGTTCTCGCCCTTGATACAGGCAATGCCCTCAGAACCCAGGCGAGGCCGGAAACCGCATCCAGTATCGACCTGACCAGAATGTTTGGTGGACTTGCTGGCGAATTAAAAGGAGAGACGGTTCCGGCTGCGAGTGCCAATGTACTACACTACACCACGCGCGATCCTATCGGGGTTGTCGGCGGCATCATACCCTGGAACGCGCCGTTGTTTTTATTCGTCGCCAAGGTGGCACCGGCGCTGGCTGCAGGTAACACCGTAGTCATTAAGACGGCGGAGCAAGCCCCGTTCTGCGTGCTTTTCTTGGCCGAAATAATGAATAGCGAGTTGCCGGCTGGCGTCCTAAACGTGATATCCGGTTTTGGCGAAGAATGTGGCAAACCGATCGTTGAGCATCCGGCGGTGCGAAAGGTCACGTTCACGGGTTCGCTTCCCGTTGGCCAGGCGATTGCCGGTTACGCAGCGCAGAAGCTCTGTCCCGTGACTCTGGAACTTGGTGGCAAGAACCCGAGCATCGTCATGCCGGATGCCGATCTCGATCTTGCAATCCCCGGCGTCATCGATGGCATGCGTTATACACGCCAGGGCCAGGCCTGCACGGCGGGAAGTCGCGTTTTCGTTCACGAGGCGGTTTACGACAAGGTGGTCGAAGGTGTGGTGGCGAAGCTTGCCGATATCAAGCTCGGCAATCCACTGGACGAAGCGACGGACATGGGCGCCATTATCTCGTCGGAACAGCTGGAAAGAACGCTGCATTACATGGCGATCGCGAAAGAGACCCCCGGCATGCGGATTCTCTTCGGCGGCGAACGCCCGACGGACCCTTATCTGAGCAAGGGCTATTTCTTTCCGCCGACCTTGCTGGATGGGCTCGCACTCGACTCCAAGGTCTGCCAGGACGAGATCTTCGGCCCGGTGGCGACAGTTCTGCCGTTTAACGACTTCGACGACATGATTGCCGATGCCAATGACACGCCCTACGGTCTTGCCGCGAATCTATGGACGCGCGATCTCGCTAGGGCGCTTGAGTACATCGATCGTATCGAAGCCGGCTTCGTCCAGGTCAATCAGTGTGCTGCGCCGCGCTCGAACGTCTCCTACGGCGGCCTTAAAATGAGTGGCCTCGGCAAGGAGTACGCGCTCGACAGCATGCTGCATCATTTCACCTGTTCGAAAACCGTATTGATCAATCCAGGAACCCCTGGCCCCGCCACCTAAGGCGCGTTAGCGGCCGGTGCGACGAACATCACCCAAAGGAACTAAACGAATGGAAAGCGTCATCGGTTTCGTCGGACTTGGAAACATGGGGTTGCCAATGGCCGAGCAACTGTTGAAGGCCGGTCACACCCTACGCGCCTTCGACATGTCGGAAACCGCCCTTAAGCGGGTAGGTGAAGCTGGCGCCGTGATAGCCGGCTCGATTGCGGATGCTGCCGAGGGGGCGTCGGTGGTCATTACCATGCTGCCGGCCGGACAGCACGTCCGTGCCGTTTACTTCGGCGACGCCGGCCTCATAGCATCGGCCGCGCCCGGGGCTCTGCTGATCGACTCGTCGACCATCGACATCGACACCTCGCGCGCCGTCGGCGATGCCGCCGTGGAGGCGGGCCTGGAAATGATCGACGCGCCGGTTACGGGCGGCGTCATGGCGGCGCGGGCCGGAAAGCTCAACTTCATCGTCGGTGGCGCAAAGGAATCGTTCAACCGGGCCAAGCCGATCCTCGATGTCATGGGTCAGAAGATTCTCTTTGCCGGCACCCAAGGCAGCGGGATCGGCGTCAAGATCTGCAACAACATGAGCCTGGGTGTATCCATGATCGCGGCGGCGGAAACACTCATGCTGGCGAAGCGTCTTGGTCTGGATATCAGGCGGACCCACGAGATTATTGCCAATGCTTCGGGCAACAACTGGGCGCTCAGCAATTATTGCCCATTGCCGGATCTGGTCGAGGGGGTGCCCTCGAACAATGCCTACAAACCGGGGTTCACCGCTGAAATGATGCGCAAGGATTTGCGTTTGGCCATGGATGCGGCGACTTCGGTCGATGCGAGCACCCCGATGGGGTCTCAAGCACTGGCTGTTTTCACACTGTTTTGCGCTAACGGCGATGGGCAGACGGACTACTCGGGCATTTCCAAGATGGTCGGCGGTGACGCTTGGGATTATCCATTTGATCCTGGCAAGGGTTAGGCCTTCCGAGGCAAGGTTACGCTGGGCAAATGCCGACACCTTTCGTCTCTTTGATGGGTCCTGTCCTCTATGAACACTTGGGTTATGGCAAGTGGTTTTGATGCATAGGGGCGAGGCGAAGGGCGCGGCCACCGCCAAAAGACGGCGCCAGCCGGGGCGGATGGAATTCATCGGCTTGGCAGGGTCATAGCGGCCGGGGAGGACCCAGCGGCTGCCCGATGTCATCGGCCGCCGACACCGTCGCCTTTTCCGCCGGCTTCGGCGGCGACCTGATCCTTGAATTCCCCCCGTGAGGACACGCCTCTCCCGACTTCCACAGCGGTCCCGGGCACAGCCACCAGCAAGGAAGGTGAGTTTTTCGGCGAACTTTGCCAAAAGTGGATATCTGTGCGTTCGCTGCTTTGCTACCT
This sequence comes from Rhodospirillales bacterium, assembly GCA_965222795.1. Taxonomy (GTDB): domain Bacteria; phylum Pseudomonadota; class Alphaproteobacteria; order Kiloniellales; family CBDCUY01; genus CBDCUY01. The sequence continues at coordinate 660,000 of OZ244972.1, forward strand.
GTTTTACCCTAAGAAATTGACAATTTTACCTAATTGCGCATTTTTCTAGTCATGGCTGAGATCCTTTATGGTCTTAGTCTGCCGCATCATGGCAAGGGGGAAGCTGACGATGAGGGGATTTCGGCGATCGAATTTCGGCCTTTTTTTGCCTGGCCGAAGGCTCGGCCGGCAGCGTTTTTTGTGGCCCGTTTCACTGCCGGTTTCGCTATCGCTTTCGCTACTAGTCGCCGTGACCGGTAGCGGCCAGGCAAGCGGCGGCGAACCGCCCGAAAACTCAACCAGCAGCCGCATAGCCAAGGTGCAGCAGGCGCAAGCCGGGGAGACATCACCAGAGACGGGCGAGCCTGCCGCCCCCGGCTCGCTCTTCGTGCCGATCTATCCGGGCCGCCGCTGGGAGCAGCGCGCCGCCCCGCTGGCCGGCGACCCGCGCCAGGATCAGCCGGTCAGCGCCACGGTCCTCGACCAGCAAAGCCTGAACGACAGCAAGATCGACGACGTGGTCGACCTGGTGAAGATCGTGCCGGGCCTCAGCTACTCCAGCCTCAACGGCAACGGACAGACCTCGAATTACGCCCTGCGCGGCATCAGCCGTTTTGCCCCCTTCACCACCACCGACTACCCGGTCGGCCTGATGATCGACGGGGTCCCGATTGCCAATCCGGCCGCCTACAACTTCGCGCTTTTCGACGTCGCCCGGGCGGAGGTGCTGCGCGGACCGCAGGGGACGCTGGGCGGCCGCAACGCCATTGCCGGCCTGCTCAATTTCGAGACCGTCGCGCCGCAGCCAGGGTTCGGATCGACGCTGATCGGCAGCTATGGCAACTTCGACGAGCGCAGCCTCCGGGCCAGCCTCAACACGCCGCTGGTCGACGGCAAGCTCTACCAGCGTTTTTCCGCCGCCTACCGCAAGCGCGACGGCAATCTGCAAAACCTGGCCGGCGGCAAGCCGGTCAACGACCGCAACGACTGGGGTCTGCGCCAGCAGCTACGCTGGCGGATCGCGCCTGGGTTCATGGCCGACCTCAGCGCCGACTATTCCGAATTCCAGCCGACCACGACCGGCTTCACCGCCTTCGAACGGGCGCTTAGCCACCAAGTCAGCATCGCCGTTCCCTATAAGGACGACCGGCGGATCTATGGCGGCTCGCTGCGGCTGACCCACGACCAGGGGCCGATCACAGTTGAGGCCATCACCGGCCTGCGCGGCGTCCACTTCGACTCCAATGGCTCCAACTTCAACGGCCAAGACCTGGCGCGCCAAGGCATCACCGAGGACCAGTTGCAGATAAGCCAGGAACTGAGGTTTGCCGGAAAGTGGGGCGACAGGGTGGATTGGCTGGGCGGGGTTTATGGCTTTGCAGAAGACCTTGAGCGCGAGGCCTTTCGCATGTTCACCGGCCTGGCGCCGGCGCTTGGCCTGCCGCCGGGCCACCGCGAAACCTCGAGCGTGGAGCAGACCGCCTATTCGCTGGCGCTTTATGGCGATGTCACCTGGCATCTGAGTGACCGGCTCGACATCTTCGCCGGGGCGCGGCTGACCTACGACGACAAGGAGATCGACTACCGCAATATCGCCAATGACGGCATCGGGGCCTTGGCGCCCCTGCAGTCCCTGGACGACAGCCTCAGCCAGCTGGACCTCTCGCCACGCTTGGGTCTCGCCTACGATCTCACCCCCGAGGTGATCCTCTACGGCCTGGTCAGCAAGGGCTATCGGGCCGGCGGATTCAACACTTTTTTCGTGCAGGGCGACAATCTCAAAGTCGGCCACGAGGTGGCCTGGAACCTTGAACTGGGGGTCAAGAGCACCTGGTTCGACGATCGCCTGGTGGCCAACGCGGCGGCCTACTGGTTCGAGTGGAAGAACCAGCAGGTGCAGTCGAGCTCGCTGGGCTTTCCCGTCCTCAACGCCGATCTCTCGCGCAGCCTGGGCCTGGAGCTGAGCCTGGCCGGGCGGCCGCGCCCGGGCCTCGACCTCTTTGCAAGCCTGGCCCTGACCGAGGCCGAGTTCAAGGATTTCAAGAACTATCCCGCCAACCTGACCGGCGTGCCGAGCGATGTCTCGGGCAATCGCCTGCCCTATTCCTCGCGCTTCGATATCGCGCTCGGCGGCCAGTGGGTCCACCCCATCGAAAGCGGCCTCAGGCTCTTCGGCCGGGTCGACCTCCGCTACCGCTCGGCCCTGCCTTTCGACCCGCAAGGCGCCCTCGATCAAAGCGGATATGATCTGCTCGACGCCCGGGTCGGTTTAGAAGGCGACCACTGGGGCCTTTATCTCTGGGGCAAGAACTTGACCGACAGCGACTACCGCGTGGTTGCCCTGGAGGGCTTCGCGCCCGACTTCAACCAGGCGGTCGCCGGCGAGGAGCGGACCTTCGGCATCGAAGCCCGCATTACTTTCTAGGAAGCGCACAAGGCTGGCTGGCTAAATTCTGGCCAAGCTTTGCTTTTTTGCGCCGCCCGGCTACACTCAATCAGTGAAATTAGGCGAATAGTTACAATGATTTATAGTGAATAATCCTAACCTTCTATACTTCGGCCTTGCCAACTGGGCCTTGGCGGAAACCCGTTGCAGCATGGATGCGCTGGCCTTGGCCCGCGGGATTCTCGGCCGACCATCCCCTGTTCGGCCGGCCCGGCACCGGGACGCAGAAGCAGGGCGGCATCGGCCATGAATGACGACGACCTGCGCGCCCTCATCGACCAGATCCACGACGCGGCCTTGGAACCGCAGGCCTGGATGCCGGTGGTGGAGGCCGTCAGTGACCGTTTTGCCCGGTCCGGCGGAACCGTCATGTTCGTCACCGAGCGTATCGGCGATCGGCGGATGGCGGCGCAAAGCTATCTGACGCGCTTCGATCCCCGCATCTTTGAACTTTCCAGTTCTCAGTACGCTACGCCGGACACCAATCCCTTTCTTCGTGTCATGCATTTGTCGCCGCTCAATCGGTATTTTCCCCTTGGGCATTATATTAGTGACGCCGAGCTGTTACGCAGCGACTTCTATCACGACATCCTGAAACCCATGGACGTGTTGCATTTGGGTATATGCTTGATGCCGCTCGACGAGGTCCATCAGGCGGCCATCAACTTCGAGATACCGAAGGGTGCGGTCGACATCGATGCGGACTCCATCGCCGCCATCAACTTCCTGGTGCCGCACTTTCGCCGTTCCTTGCAGGTGCAGCACCGTCTGCACCTGCTGGAACAGGAGCGCGATGCCGCCTTCGCCGCCCTCGATAGGCTGTCCTTGGGGGTGGTGCTGGTCGATGGCGGCGGTGGGGTGCTCTTCGCCAATCGGGCGGCGGTGGCGACCCTCGATCAACGCGACGGCTTGTCCTTGTGGCGCAAGCGCCTGCAGGCCGCCACTCCCAGCCTGACGTCTACCCTCGAGCGCCTGATCGGCGAGGCGGCGGCCACCGCGGAGGGGCGCGGCCTCAACGCCGGCGGCGCCCTTTCCCTGCCGCGGCCTTCCCTGAAGCGGCCGCTGGCGCTCTTGGTGGCGCCCCTGCGCGGGGCCAATGGCAGCGTCGCCGGCGGTGGCAGCTTCACCCGCCGCCAAGCCGCCGCCGTAGTCTTCGTCAGTGATCCCGAGCGCGCCCAGGAAACACCCCAGCAGATCCTCGCCCGGCTCTACCGCCTAACCCCGGCCGAGGCACGCTTGGCGCAAGCGGTGATGGCCGGTGAGGGCCTGCCGCGCGTCGCCGAGGGGCTCGGCATCTCCATTACCACCGCCCGCAGCCACTTAAAGCGCCTTTTCGACAAGACCGGCACCCGCCGCCAGGCCGAGCTTGTCGCCCTGCTGCTCAAAGGCCCCGCCGGCCTTTCCTGGGATTAGGCGGCCTCGGCCATGAACGAGGACCACCTGCGCCCCTTGATCGACCAAATCCACGACGCGGCCTTGGAACCGCAGGCCTGGACGCCGGTGGTGAAGGCCTTCAGCGACCGATTTGCCGGATCCGCCGGGGCCGTCATGTTCGTCACCGAACATATCGACGATCGAAGGATGCCGGTGCAGAGCTATCTGGCAGGCCTCGACTCCCACATTTTCGAACTCTCCAGTGCTCAATATTCTACGCCGGACACCAATCCCTTTCTTCGTCTCATGCCGTTGATGCCGATCAATCGGTATTTTCCCCTTGGGCATTATATTAGTGACGCCGAGCTGTTACGCAGCGACTTCTATCACGACATCCTGAAACCCATGGACGTGTTGCATTTGGGTATATGCTTGATGCCGCTCGACGAGGTCCATCAGGCGGCCATCAACTTCGAGATACCGAAGGGTGCGGTCGACATCGATGCGGACTCCATCGCCGCCATCAACTTCCTGGTGCCGCACTTTCGCCGTTCCTTGCAGGTGCAGCACCGTCTGCACCTGCTGGAACAGGAGCGCGATGCCGCCTTCGCCGCCCTCGATAGGCTGTCCTTGGGGGTGGTGCTGGTCGATGGCGGCGGTGGGGTGCTCTTCGCCAATCGGGCGGCGGTGGCGACCCTTGATCGGCGCGACGGCTTGTCCTTGTGGCGCAAGCGCCTGCAGGCCGCCACTCCCAGCCTGACGTCTACCCTCGAGCGCCTGATCGGCGAGGCGGCGGCCACCGCGGAGGGGCGCGGCCTCAACGCCGGCGGCGCCCTTTCCCTGCCGCGGCCTTCCCTGAAGCGGCCGCTGGCGCTCTTGGTGGCGCCCCTGCGCGGGGCCAATGGCAGCGTCGCCGGCGGTGGCAGCTTCACCCGCCGCCAAGCCGCCGCCGTGGTCTTCGTCAGCGATCCCGAAAAGGCCCAAGAAACGCCCCAGCAGATCCTCGCCCGGCTCTACCGCCTAACCCCGGCCGAGGCGCGCTTTGCCCAGGCAGTAATGGCCGGCGAGGGCCTGCCGCGCGTCGCCGAGGAGTTCGGCATTTCCATCACCACCGCCCGCAGCCACCTGAAGCGAATCTTCGACAAGACCGGCACCCGCCGCCAGGCCGAACTTGTCGCCCTGCTGCTCAAAGGCCCCGCCGGCCTTTCCTGGGATTAGAAAGGAAAACTAAGATATAAAAGTAGGAAAATATCATATCTTTTTGATTTTCAATATCCTTCTTGTCCCACAAACGCAAAAACCGCCCTGTCATCATCCAAATGGATGAAGCGGCAAAAAAAATCTCCCGCATAATTGTCGGGTTGGGGCCTTCGCAGACCCACCCAGGTGGGAGATTAGCGAACGCAAACAGGATTAGATATCAACCAAATGCGGTAAATCGAGTACTGCAGATGCAGTATTTTTCCGGCCAACTCGGTAGCAGTTACAGGTAGTACGGTAAAATCTGATGGATGAGTTGACCCAGATTACTGAGTTAAGCCGGAGGGAGCTCGAAATCGCGGAAGCCTACGCCGGCGGCGCCAGCTATCGAGAAATTGCCGAGCGCCTTTTCATCGCGCCGTCCACGGTGCGAACCCATCTAAGGGCGATTTACAAGAAACTCGGGGTGGCTTCGAAGATTGACCTGCTGCGGACCCTGGAAGGAGTCGACATCAATCCTCAGAGTCCGCGGCCGCAAGATGATTTGGCGGCCGGGCAAGGTCTGGAACAGCCTCCCGTCGGCGCTTCACGGTCGGACGCGCAAGAGGCGCCGCCGCAGGCGGCCGCTGATCCCAGCCCGCCCGGGCAGATCGTCTTCAATGAGCATGAAGCGCGGTTTGAAAAGGCCTTGCTGCCACAGGGCCTGGCCAAGCAGATGCGGTTGGTCACCCTGATCGCCGTTGCACTTCCTGCAGCATTTCGAAAGCCCCATGCCACAGCAACTGAGGAGGCACAGCACAGGCCGGATCGGAGCCACGAAGCGGTTCACCGCGTAATCGAGCGCTTCGGGGGCAGAATTCTGCAATATGCCCCCAAGGAAATCGTGGCTGGATTCGGCATCGAGCGGACCCATGACGACGACGTTCGCCGCGCACTGCAGGCGGCGCTGCACATTCGATCCGAACTCGCCACAGGTGGCGCGTCGTGGTCCTCGAGCGGCGAACCGGAACTTACCTGCGCGATTGGGGTCGCGACGGAAAGAACCGGGATTCATGGCGGGCTCGAAGAAGCCAAGTCTGAACTCTTGAATTCTTCGAATGCACAATTCCTGCTCGCCCGCGCACTCAGCGCCCAAGCCCATCCCAGCAAGATCTTGATCAGCCCCACCACGCACGATCTGCTGGAGGCCGAGGTCGAGTGTATCGAGCGCGACGAGGCCTATGAGCTGCAAGACCTCTTGGCACTGCGGACCGGCGTTCCACGGCGAACTTCCGCAGTGACGAGCCAGTTTCTCGGACGGGATGAGGAACTGGCGATCTTGAACGAGCGTCTTCGCAAGGTGCGCGGCGGGTCTGGCCAGGCGGTGGGGATTTTCGGCGTGGCGGGAATCGGCAAATCGCGCCTGTTGCGCCATTTTGTCGAAGGGTTCGACAAGGACGCGACGACGTTCTTGTTGGGCCATTGCCTGCCTCACCAACAGTTCACGCCTTATGGACCTCTTGCCGAAATTTGCCGCACGATCTGTGGCATTTCCCGCGACGCAACGAACGAGGACGCGATTGCGCAAATGCGATCGGCGCTTGCCGATGCCGCCACCGAAACGGATGACCAAATTCTGCTTTTGGACATTCTTGGCGTTCCCCAGGAAGAATCGCGGTTCAGTCGTCTCAGCCCCTCTGCCCGGCGCAGCAAGACATTCGCCGCGCTGCACCGTCTAATCACGACAGCAGCGCAAAAGGCTCCTCTGGTGATCGCCGTCGAGGATGTTCACTGGATCGACATGGCCTCTGAACAGTGGTTGACGACTTTCATGCCGAGCCTCGATCAGCTTCGCATTTTGTTCATTGCAACCTCGCGCAAACCGGTTGAGTTTTTAAATTTGGAGTGGAATCAGCTAACCCAATTGATCCTACCGCCGCTCGACGAAGCACAAAGCATCGCGCTCGTCCGGTCGATCAAGGGGCGCAGGCGGATAGATCGGGACACCGCAAGATCCTTGGCGCAACGTGCCGCCGGAAACCCGTTTTTCATCGAGGAGCTTTCGGCCGAAGCGGCCAATCCGCAGGCTGGGACCAAGGCCCTGCCGCAGACGATAGAAAATGTTCTAACCGCCCGGATGGATCGCCTGGATGTTCTGTCTAAAAGGATGCTGCAAGTCGCTTCCGTGATTGGCATGTCGATTCCGGCCGGGCTTTTCAAACTTGTCATCGATTGGGACGAGGCCCGTTTCGAAGGGACCCTCCAGACCTTGTTGGCAATGGGGTATCTTATTTCGGACGCGCTGGATCCGGAGCATACGTTTCATTTCAAGCATATTTTGGTTCAGGAGGCGGCGTACCGAAACCTGACAACCGAGGATCGTGTAAGACTGCACGCCGAGGTCGTTGGGAGTATGCAATCTGCCTTCCCGCACATGCTGGAAGCGCGGCCGGAGGAAGCCGCGCGACACCATGAAGAAGCAGGGGCCTATCAAGATGCCATCTCCTACTGGATCCGCGCCAGCCGTATGGCCTATCTCCAGTCGGGAAACGCCGAAGCCATCAAGTTCGTGCAACGGGGCCTCGCATTGCTGCCAAAATTGGATCGCGACGGACCTGTCGAAGTCCTCGAGTTAAAGCTGCAACTTGCCCTCGGTCCGGCGATTGTCGCCAAGTTCGGTTACGGATCCACCGCGGCCGCCGAGGTATATGACCGTGCCTCCCGGTTGGGAAACCGCACCGGTAGCACCCGGGAACAATTTCGTGCTTTTGCCGGACTTTGGAATCTGCATTGGGTTCGTGGTGAACTCGATGCGGCCCAACAAGATGCGCAACGCCTTATGGAGCTTGCCCATAAAGAAGCCGATTCTAAGCTGGTGCTCCGCGCGCAGGCCGCGATGGGGGAGGTGTTGTTTCATTGCGGCGAGCTCGTGGCAGCCGACTCGCACCTAAAGCGCGGCATCAACCTGGCTCAGGAGATCTCAGAGGAGTCGGTCTCTAGCCGCATTTCGGAGGTTGCCTGCCTTTCCTACGCGGCCTGGGCACGTGCCCATCTCGGCGACGACCGAAGAGCCAGGGATTATATGTCCGATGCCGTGGAGCTGGCGGAAGGCCTATCCCATCCCTTCACACGGGCACTGTCGTTGTCCCTGAAGGCGGAACTGCATCAGTTCTTGAACGAGGTCGAGGAATGCCGCGAGGTATCCGGCCAAGCCATGCACCTAAGCCGAGAACAGGGCTTTCCGTTTTGGGAGGGGACGTCGACGGTTTTGCACGGCTGGTCTCTTACCATGTGCGGCAAGTGGGATCAGGGATGGGACACGATCGCCCATGGCTGCGCGGTTTTCGAGGGAACCGGAGCGCGGGTTCAAAGAGCTGCCTGGCACAGCCTTCGCTCGGAGGCTCTTTTGCTGCGGGGTAACGGAGAAAAGGCACTTGCCGAGGCCGAACAGGGCATTCGCTGGTGCGATAGCACCGGCGATAGCTACCAGGCGCCTGAACTGCACCGACTGCGCGGCGAAGCCTTGCATAAGCTCGGCCAGGTCGCGAGATCCGCCGACGCTTTCCAACTGGCAAAGCAACGTGCGCGGGCGCAAGGGGCGAGGCTGTGGGAAGCGCGCATCGATCACAGCATGGCCGTGCTCAGGTAGAGATTCAACAGGCAGGCAGTGCGAATGCGCGGCCCGCGAGAGACCTTTGCGCCATCCCGTCCGGGGTGCCGCCGCAAACGCCGCGGCTCGGGTGTAATTCTTTGGGTTAACACCGCTCTCCTGGCATAAGCCCGGGCGATCTTAGGCTCTCGCGGGCTTAAGCTGTCGATGCCAGCACCATGGCTCAAATCCTCCCTCCCCTGTCGACCACATCTCCCTTGCTCACCCAACAATTGCAAGCAAGCCAGCCCAAAAATACTGCATCTGCAGTACCCGATATACCACAGATGGCCGATACCCAGGCTCATGGCTACCCGGATAGGCTGTTGACCCAAGAAATCGGCGCCGAGCCGAAAACGGAGACTTAAGGACGCCGGTTTCAAGCCCGAGAGGATCGCCATGGAATTCACCGCTCTTTCCGCCATCGCCGTCGCCAGCGCCATCAATACCTCCCTGCCGGGACCTTGCGTGGCGCTGACCATCGGCCGTTCGGCCCGCGCTGGGCTCCGGGCTGGCCTGGCGGTTTCCTTGGGCGTGATTCTCGCCAACCTGATCCTCGCCGCCCTCGCGCTTTCGATCATGCTCGGCATAGTGGCGCTTTCCGAGACCGCCTTCCTTGCCATGAAGTGGGTTGGCGCCGGCGCCTTGATCCTCTTGGCGCTCCACATGCTCTTTCCCAGTCGCAAAAGTACGGCCAGCCAACACATCGGGACGCACGGCCAATTCTACGACCTCGTCGCCGGCCTGACCGTTGGCCTGTCGAGCCCCTTCAACCTCATCTTCCTCTTGGCCCTGCTTCCGCAAATGGTTCCAACCAGCACCTTTGAGGTCTTCGGCATCGGCATCGGCCTGACCATCGCCGCCATTCTGGTGGGCGCTGCCGTGTCGCTCTGCGGCATAACCCTGCTCGGCATCCTTTCCAATCGCGCCATCGAGCGCGCCGGCCGCCCCATCGAATGCCTTGGCGCGCTGGCCATGATCGGCTTTGCCGTTGTCTCGATGACGACCCCGATCGCCTGACCGCCGCCGCGCCGTCGGACGCAGCAGGCAGGCATCGGCTGACTATAAGGAGTGAAACAATGATTTCCCGACATCGCAACACCGTCTCCGCACAGCACGCTGGCCCGGCGGTGCACTCTGACCTGGCACAGAGCGCCCGACTTCCCTGGGCAGCCCTAAGATTAAGTCTAACCCCAGCGGCCCTGGGACTAGGCCTCGCCGCGGCAAGCCTCGTCCCTACACCGGCCGCCGCTCAAGATCAGGGCGCTCAAGATCAACCCGCCCTGGCCGCCGCCCTGCTGCCGAGCAGCCGCTCGCTGCAGGTAGGCCAGCCGGCCGCCGTCTTCGCGACCCTGGTCAACAGCGGCACGGCAAGCGCCACCGACTGCGCCATCGCGCCTCTGACGTCGCTCCCGGTCAGCCTTAGCTTTCAGGCAACCGACCCGACGACCAACGCGGTCACCGGCCTGGCGGACCAGCCCCAGGACATCGCCGCCGGCGGCGCCCAAAGCTTTTTGATCAGCCTCACGACAACCGCCGCCTTTGCAGCAAGCGAGCTGCAGCTGAGCTTCGACTGTGCCAACAGCGAGCCGGCGTCGATCCTGCCGGGGGTCAACACCCTGTCGATTTCCGCTTCCAGCCAGCCGGTGGCCGACGTCATTGCGCTTGCCGCCACTCTGGACAGCGATGGCATCGTCACCGTGCCCCATTCAAGCGAGGTCGGGCTCTTCGCCGTCGCCTCGATCAACCTGGGCGCGGCCGCTCAGATCACCGCCCAACCGCGGCTCAGCGACCCGACCCTGCCGCTGGCGCTGTCGATCTGCCAGACCGACCCGAATGACGGCAGCTGCCTGGCGCCGCCGGCCGCGCAAGTGGGCCTGCCCTTTGACGGGGGCGACACCGCCACCTTCGCCGTCTTCGCCACCGGCAACGGCGACGACCTCGCCTTCGATCCGGCCCGGCGGCGGATCGTGGTGGAATTTCTCGACGACGGCGGCGGCCTGCGCGGCAGCACCAGCGTCGCCCTGCGCAGCCTCGATCTGCTGCCCAGCGAGGCCAAGCGCCAACTGGGCCAGCTGCTATTCTTCGACAAGCTGTTGAGCGGCAACCAAAATATCTCCTGCGCCACCTGCCATCACCCGCTGACCAACAGCGGCGACGATCTTTCCCTGCCGATCGGCGAGGGCGGCAGCGGCCTGGGGCCGGCCCGCGATACCGGCGCCGCCACCGATGCCGTGGTCGAGCGGGTGCCGCGCAACGCCCCGCACCTCTTTAACCTGGGGGATGCCGCCTTCACCGCGCTCTTCTTCGACGGCCGGGTGGCGCTCGACCCCGGCCAGCCCTCGGGCTTCCTCTCGCCGGCGGGCGACGACCTGCCAAGCGGCCTCGACAATCCCTTGGCGGTGCAGGCCATGTTCCCGGTCACCTCGGGCACCGAGATGGCCGGCCAGGCCGGCGAAAACCCGGTGGCCGACGCGGCGGCGGCCAACGACCTGCCCGGGGTCTGGGCGCTCCTGGCCGAGCGGCTGCGCCAGAACCCGGAATACGTGGCGCGCTTCATGAACGCCTTTCCCAACCAGGTCTTGAGCGCCCAGGACATCAGCTTCGTCTTGGCGGCCAATGCCATCGGCTTCTTCGAGGCCGAGTCCTTCCAGGCCCGCAACAGCCCCTTCGACCAAAAGCAAGCGGGCGACGCCACGGCTATGAGCGCAGCGGCCCTGCGCGGCGAGGCCCTCTTCAACGGCAAGGGCCAGTGTAGCCAATGCCACAGCGGGCCGCTGCAGACCGACCAGGGCTTCCGCTCCATCGCCTTGCCGCAGATCGGCCCGGGCAAGGGCGACGGCGCCAGCGGCCGCGAGGACTTCGGCCGCGAGCGGGTGACCGGCGATGTGGCGGACCGCTATCGCTTCCGCACCCCCAGCCTGCGCAACGTGGAGCTGACCGCGCCCTACGGCCACGACGGCGCCTATGCCAGCCTGGAGGCGATCATCCGCCATCACAACGACCCGGTCACGGCGCTGAACGGCTACGACATCGGTCAGGCGGTACTGCCCCCGCGCCCTGACCTGGATGCAATCGACGGCGTCGTCCAGGCCGATGCCGGGCTGCGCGGCCAGATCGCCGCCAGCAACGAGCTGACACCCCTGGGCCTCAGCGATCCGGAGATCGGCGACCTGGTGGAATTCATGAAGGCGTTGACCGATCCGGCCAGCCGCGACTTGAGCGCCCTGGTGCCGGAAAGCCTGCCGAGCGGCCTGCCGGTCGCTGATTGATCGAGGGTTGATGAGAAGGCGGCCGACCAATGACCGCCGATTGAGAAGAGAAAACGTAACCCGGGCGGGGCAGGAGGCCGCAGCCGCCCACAGCAAGCGATGAAAGGAAGAAAGCCATGACCGACGCAATCTTAGACACCTCCCCCTCCCCCTGGTTCGAGTTCGTCGAGGTCGGCCCGCGCGGTTGTTGAAGGCAAAAGGCTCAAGGAGGGCCTGGTATCAGATGATCATGTGGTGCTGTCTCCGGCCCTTATTGTATCCTCCGCCGAGATCGAGCAAACTGTCGACAAGCCCACTTCCAAAATCGACGACGCCACAGCATGCGACCATCGATCCTGACCTGTGCCGTAACCGGCAACCACACCACTCGGGAGCATCATCCCGAGCTGCCGGTGACGCCTGAGGAGATCGCCGGCGCCTGCATCGACGCGGCGCGCGCCGGCGCGGCGGTTGCCCATATCCATGTGCGTGATCCCAAGACCGGCGCCCCCAGCATGGAGCTCGGCCATTATCGCGAAGTGGTCGAGCGCATCCGCGCCTCGGACGTCGACATCCTCATCAACCTGACGACCGGCCCCGGTGGGCGCTATATCCCAGGCGACGACGACCCGGCAGTGGCCGGCCCAGGAACCAACTTCAAGCGGCCCGAAGTGCGCGTCGAGCACGTCGAGGCCTTGAAACCCGACATTTGCAGCCTCGACTTCAACACCATGTGGTTTGGCAGCTCGGCGGTCATCAACTCGCCGCGCAATCTGCGGGTCATGGCCGAGCGTATCTATGCGGCCGGCGTCAAGCCCGAGTTGGAAGTCTTTGATTCCGGCGACATCCACCTCGCCCGCGCGCTTCTCGATGAAGGCACGTTACGGCCACCGACGCTTTTCCAACTGGTGCTGGGGATCCGCTATGGCATGGCGGCGACGCCGGAGACGCTCTGCCACGCCAAGACCCTGCTGCCGGCGGGTTGTGAGTGGGCCGCCTTCGGCATCGGCCGCATGGAGTTCCCAATGATGGCGCAGGCCTGGCTTCTAGGCGGTCATGTCCGGGTCGGCATGGAGGACAATGTCTTTATCGAAAAAGGCGTGCTCACCCCCGACAATGCTGCCTTAGTGACGAAAGCTGTTCGCATCATCGAGAGCCTCGGTGGCCGCGTCGCGACGACCGCGGAAGCAAGGGGGATCCTTGGTCTGAACAACACCTGAGTGCGGTGAACGAAAGGCGAGACAGCCGATTTCCGCCTGACCCCTTTTCTTTCAGGTCGCCAATTGGCCTGCGCGGGAGGAGAGCCGCGGTCGTTCATCCAGCGAACGGCTACGGCTCCCTACCGACAGGTTACGCCTGCTTCGGCGTTACATAGCGCGGACCTTGGACAGGAACTCGTCGACGTGCCCACCGAGCGTAGTGGCCTGTTGGCTCAGCGACTGAGCAAAGTTCAGGACATTCGATGCCGAACCGCCGCTTTCTTGGGCCGCAACTGTGACGCCACTAATGTTGGAAGAGACATCGTGGGTCGCCGCCGACTGCTCCTCAACGGCGCTCGAGATCGAGGTGCTGATTTCGTTGACCCGTGAGATGATCTCGCCGATTTCCCGAATGGCCCCCGCCGTGGTCTGGCTGGATTCCTGGATGTCTTTGATCTGCTGAGAGATCTCTTCGGTCGCCTTGGAAGTCTGGGTCGCGAGGCTCTTGACTTCGGAGGCGACCACGGCAAAGCCCTTGCCCGCCTCGCCGGCACGCGCCGCCTCGATGGTGGCGTTGAGCGCCAGCAGGTTGGTTTGCTCGGCGATATCCGTAATGATCTGTGTCACCTCGCCGATACGTTGCGCCGCGTTGACCAGATTGCTGACCATTTCCTCGGATTTTTGCGCCGCGCCGACGGCCGTGTTGATGGCGCCCGCCGACTCCGTGATTTGACGGGAGATTTCGTTCACCGAGGCGGCGAGCTCTTCTGTGGCCGTGGAAACCGTGGAGGACTGCTGATTGGTCTGTTCCGCGGCCGCAGCCAGCGACTGCGCGGTCAATTCCAAGGTTTGCGCCGATGATGCGACCTCATCCACGGTAGCCTTCACACCGGTCTCAAACTCGTTGGCTAGTGCGGCATTCTCTTCTTTGCGCTTGGTCAGGTCGGTGGCAAATTTCACCACCTTAAACGGTGCACCATTGGCATCGAGAATCGGGTTGTAAGAGGCCTCAATCCAGATCTCGCGGCCACCCTTGCCGAAACGTTTAAACTGCCCGGCCTGGAACTCGCCACGCCGCAGCTTGTCCCAAAATTCGCGATACTCGGCGCTCTCCTTGTAGCTCGGCTCGGCGAACATGCTGTGGTGCCTGCCTTGGATCTCATCGAGACTGTAGCCCATGGTCATGAGGAAGTTCTCGTTGGCGGTAAGGATCGTACCATCCAGCTTGAACTCGATGACCGCTTGCGAGCGGCCGATCGCTTCGATCTTGCCGATCAAGTCGGCATATTCCATTTTTTGCTCGGTGATATCGGTCGCAAACTTCACCACCTTGTAGGGCTTGCCCTTGCTGTTCAGGATCGGATTGTAGGAGGCCTCGATCCAGATCTCGCGGCCGCCCTTACCGAAGCGCCGATACTGTGCGGCCTGGAATTCGCCACGTCCGAGCCTGGCCCAGAATTCGCGATACTCCGCGCTCTCCTTGTAGCTAGGCTCGACGAACATGCTGTGGTGCCTGCCTTTGATCTCGTCCAGACTGTATCCCACGGCGTTCAAGAAGTTCTCGTTGGCGGTGAGTATTGTGCCGTCTAACTCAAACTCGATGATCGCCTGTGACTTGTTCAGTGCAGAGAGGACAGCGGCCGTATCTCCGCCGAATAGTGAAATTGCCATGCGTTACCTCGACTTCTGTCTTGGCCTTCCTCGACCAATCCCGAATTCTTAGACCTATGCTACCATTGTTAGAATTATGGCGTTAGTTTTAAACACCCAAGATGTTTTGTCATTTTGCGTAGATACACGAAAAACATTAAACGTGCCTTTAAAGCCGAACTTCCGATGCGGTACTTCCCCTGCCCATCAAGCAAGACTAAAAATGTCTCGGTTTTACTCAGAAGCCGCGGCGACCGTCCCAGCCGTCGCCGGATCCGGTGGTGCCGATGACCGGCGGAACGACGACGGCACCAGCTTGCATCATGCCGTCGACGTTGGCGCCAACCGTCTGGGCGACGTGTAACCACGCAGCCGTTGGGAGCAGGCGTTGGGAGAGTGCCCTATGACCGAGATAGTTGGCCGCGAATGCGTCTTTGACCGCGATGAATTGCACGGCCGCCAGGAACGGGCCCGCGCCTGACCTGGCCCGGCGCATGCATGATACCTGCCTGGAAGCACTGCAAGCGGCGCTCGACGCGCTCAAACCGGGCGCCACCTGCGCCGAGGTTCACGCTGCCTGCCAAGCAAGGATCGACAAGAATGGCTTTACCGACGCTTTTCGCAAGCGAACTGGCTACTCTACCTGCATTGCCTTCGCTCCCGATTGGGGCGAAGGCAATGTATTGAGCCTGTTTCGCGGCGTCCATCGGGCGCTGGAGCCAGGCATGGCCTTTCACATCCCCCCAGCCTTGCGCGACTATGGCGTATTCACAGTCGGCGTCAGTGAAACCGCCGTGGTCACCGAAAAAGGTTGCCGCCCGATGCTCTAACCCAAGACCGAAAAGCTCGATTCCTGATTGATACTGCGCTTACGGGAATAGAAGCCGACGTCAATCTCGCGATCGAGATAGGGCAAGCGAAACCGAAGCGGCGTGGTGTCATGATCGTTGCCCGCCTCGCCGTAGGCGACCAGAGCCGCCATCATCTTGCCGGCGATCGGCGCGTTTTTGTATTGGTTTCCGCTGGTGCCACAGGCCATGTAAAATCCCGGCAAGGAGGACTTGTCGTAAATCGGAATCCAATCGGTCGAGGCGTCGTAGAGGTCGACCACGCCCCGCATGCGCGATGGAATGCCAAGGCTCGGGACACGCTGCCCATAGCGCATCGCCTGAACCCGCCATTGCTGGGTGAAGTCGCGGTCGTAGTCCGTATCGTCTTCGACCCAGAGGTGGGGATCGCAAGGCGGATCTTCGGAGCCGACCAAGATGTGGTTCCCGTGTTCCGGCCGGCAGTAGCAGCTGATATCGCTGTCGGAGACGATTGTCCCGAGCTTTTCAAAGTCAAAGCCATCCGGCGAGGGCACGTGGACGACCTCTTGGCGCAGGGCGCGTGTCTCGATCGTCATATCATCGGTCACGCCCGCCATGGCGTTAATCTTGCTTGAAGCCGGGCCGGCCACGTTGACGACGACCGGGGCGTGCAGGATCTCACCGTTGGCCAGCCGAACCCCCTGCACGCGGCCATCTTGGCGCAAGATTTCGACCACCTCGACCCCCATGCGGAAGCGAGCGCCCTTTGCCTTGGCCGCATCCGCCAGGTTCTGCGCCGAAAGGGCCGGGTCGGTCACATAACCGCCATTTGGCCAGTACACCGCCCCCGTCACCTCGCCGCCACTCGGCTCGCCGAAGCTTTCGTCATCGGGACGTTTCGCCGGCGCATAGCGCTTGAGGTCGTAGATCGGCAGCCGAGCCTTGATGGCTGCGGCATCCCATTCCTCGTAGGGGCAATTCAGGGCCTTCGAATTCTCTATGTGTTTCTCGAGATAGCCGTTTATCTCCGTCTTCATCACCAGGCAGCCGACTTCGAGAAACCGGGCCAGCACCGCATCGTCGCTGGCTTCCAGATAGTCTTTCCAGTCGCGCCAGTAATGATAGCCCTCGTAGGCCATGGCGGTACCGTCGAGGGTCGAATAGTGCATGCGTATGATGGCGCAGGAGCCCGAGGTAGAGCCATGGCCGGCCTGGCTGTGCCGATCCACCGAAAGTGTCTTCCAGCCGAGCTTGGCAAGCTCGAATGCGGTTGCGGCACCGATTACACCGGCCCCGATGATGATAGCATCTGCAGTTTGGGTCATGCCGCGCTCCCTTGGCCGTCGTGAGATATCCTAAATGTCTCTTGCCTTCGATGTGGCGTAGGCCACCAAAGCCGCCATTTCCTCGGGCCGTCCTTTCTTACCGGTAAAGCCTTCGAGGTAGCCTGGCAAGTAGGATAGGCGCTTTTTCAGAGGCTCATGCAGTTCGAGGGCATAATAGCCGATCTGCATATAGTAGAGGATGCGGGCGCGCACTTCGGCATCGGCTCCGGCATAACCGTGCCGCTCGAACATCTTGGCGATCGCGGAGAGCCGCGTATCGTCGGTTTGATCCAGGACGCGGCGAACCGAACCGGAGCGCCGCGACCAGTCGCGGATCGCAAAATCCAGCTGCGGATCGAAGAGCGCCGGGTCTACGAAGCAGCGGAAAAGGTTGCAGACCGCGCCCGTGATGGTTTCCGATGGCTCTTTCGTGGCCATCACCAGTGCCCTGGTATTGGTCTGCTCCCAAATCTCGAGCAATGCCGTCAGCAACTCCTTCCGACTCTTGAAATACCAGTAGAAGCTGGAGCGCGACACGCCGAGACGCTCGCTCAGGCCCAAGATCTTGATCCGGTCAACCCCATCCGAAATCAGAACGTCCAGGGCGAGTTTCACCCAATCATCCCGGGTGACCTTTATGTTGCCCTTGAGCGCGACAACCTCATTGTCAACGGCCGTCAAAATGCCGATCCTTCAATGTCCGACCGGGTAGCAGCGATGGGCGCCCAGATCCTTCCTCATCCCCGCATGGCCTTGCCTTGTGGATCGTAGGGCGAGTTGGCAATTACCCGTGCAGGACGCTCAATCCCGACGATGTGGGTCGTAAGCTCGCTGCCCGGTGCGGCCAAGCCAGGCTCGATCATCGCCATGGCGAGCGACTTGCCCAGGCTGTGACCATAGCCGCCG
Source organism: Rhodospirillales bacterium (assembly GCA_965222795.1). GTDB lineage: Bacteria > Pseudomonadota > Alphaproteobacteria > Kiloniellales > CBDCUY01 > CBDCUY01. The sequence continues at coordinate 677,767 of OZ244972.1, forward strand.
GAGGTGACGAAGCCGACGCGGCGGCCGTCATGCCAAATCGGCTCATAACCACTGGCATCCGCGTCGACCGCATCGACCTCCAAAGTCGTCAGCTGGTGGGTGGGCTCACCCTTGTCCCTCTCCGTCATCGCTGCCGCACGACCGATGAAGTCTTCCTTCTGCCAATCGATCCAGCGGTCCATGCCGGTCATACGTGGCGTATATTCTTGGCGAAATTCCGCCGACCAGATGCCGAAGCTTTTTTCCAAACGCAAGCTCAAGAGAGCGTTGAATCCGTACTCACGGATGCCGAGATCGGCGCCGGCCTCCAGCAGGACGCGCCGCAGCAGTACGTGCTCGGCTGCCGAGCAGTTGATCTCGTATCCAAGCTCACCGCCCACGGAGAGGCGACCCACGCGCGCCCGTATCAGACCCACATCCATGGTTCGGCACGCCAAGAAGGGAAAATTCCCGTTGCTGACATCTTCCTGGGTGACACGCTCCAAGACCGCCCGAGCCTTGGGCCCGGTGATGGAAAAACCGACCGTGGCATCCGAAATATCTCGGATCGTGACGCCTTCCTGGCGATGGTCGTGGAACCAACGCATGTGCCACTGGCGCAGATAGTAGGATCCCATGATCCACCAAGTCCCATCGCCCCAGTTGAAGACCGTGAGGTCACCCTTGAGGCGTCCTGAGGGCGCCAGCATCGGTGCCAGGCGCGCCCGGCCGGGCGACGGCAGGCGGCTCGCCATCAAACGATTGAGCCAGGTTTCCGCGTTCGGCCCCGTCACCTGGTAGCGGGAAAAGCCGGAGGTATCGAGAAGACCCACACCCTCGCGCACGCTGCGGCATTCTTCGCCCACGATGTCGTGGGCGTTGGATCGCTTGAGCGACGGCTCCTCCTCGAAGTCTTTCGGCGCGAAGTAGAGTGGAACTTCCAGGCCCCAGGAGCATCCCCAGCGTGCACCCGCCTCGGTCATGGCGTCATAGGCCGGCGCCATCTTCAATGGCCGTCCAGCCCAAAGCTGCTCGTTGGGATAGGTCATGACGAAGCGGCGGGAGTAGAATTGCCCGGTCGTCTGCCGGATGTACTCCCGGTTCGCGGTAAAATCGCCGTAGCGGGCGATATCCATCGACCAGGCATCGGCTTCCGGCTCGCCATGAATAATCCACTCGGCCAGTGTCTTGCCGACACCCCCACCCTGCAGAAAGCCAGCCATGACGCCGCAGGCAAGCCAATAGTTGGGTACTTGGGCGACCGGCCCGACCAAGGGATTGCCATCCGGAGAGAAGGTGAAGGCACCATTGACCCAATTCTTGACGCCGGCGGTTTGCAGGCAGGGATAACGCTTGAAGCCGAGTTCGAGCTCGTCGGAGATACGGTCGATGTCTTCTTGCAAAAGCTCGATGCCGTAGTCCCAGGGGGCGCCGTCCATCATCCAATGCTTATGGTTGATCTCGTAAATGCCAAGGAGGACGCCTTGCTGGTCCTGGCGTAGATAGGTGAAGCCTTCAAGATCAACCATCAAAGGCAATTCGGATTGCAGGGAAGCGACCTCCGGTATCGTCTCGGTCAGCAGGTAGTGATGCTCGAGCGGTGAGACCGGCAGCTCAAGGCCTACCATCCGACCGACCTGCTTGGCCCACAGCCCGCCCGCGTTGACAACATGTTCGGCGTTGATCGTGCCCTTTTCGGTGACCACATCCCAGGTTTGATCGGCCCGCTGATTGAGCTCCATGACACGATTATGCTCGATCACCTCCGCGCCACGCTTTCTGGCAGCGCGCGCGTAGGCCTGGACTGTCCCGGTGGTGTCGACATAGCCCTCGCGGTCCGCCCAGAGCCCACCCAGCACGCCCGATACATCCATAATGGGGCAGCGTTCGCGGATCTCCGCCGGCGTGATGAGATGGCAATCCTCGATCCCGATGGTCTGGAAAATGCGGTAGGCGGATTGCAACCATTCCCAACGGGCCGGCGCCGAGGCAACGGTGATGCCACCAGGCATGTGGAGGCCGATGGACTGGCCGCTTTCGTTTTCGATCTCGGAAAGAAGGTCAATTGTGTAGGCCTGCAATGCCGCCATGTTCGGGTCCGCATTGAGGGCATGAACGCCGCCCGCCGCGTGCCAGGAAGAACCTGCCGTCAAGACATTGCGTTCGATTATGGCCACATCTGACCAGCCGAATTTTGCCAAGTGATAAAGAACCGAAGCGCCGACGACACCGCCGCCGATCACCACGACGCGATAGTGAGATTTCATTGCCTGTCCCCACTTCCGATAGTCAGCCTAGAGCTGCTAGTTTCACGATCCGAGCCTGCCGATACCGGCCGCCACGGCATGACGGCAACCTGGCTTCCGCCTATTGCATCATGTTTAGGCCCTTACCAATCCGTACTGGATTTCAACCGGGTCTGCCACCAGAACAGCGTCAAGACGACGCCGACGTCAACTTAACCTGGCGCTCGGCGAAGGCACCTTCCTTGATCAACCCTGAGGCATTGAAGCAAACATCATCCCGTCAATGCCTTTGCCCCTTCAAGGCTCTGGACATGTGTGTCTAGATTTCTATCCTGGACACTACTGTCTAGTTCTGTCAAGCCATTCGTAGTGAGAATTCGGATCAAACGAATGCGCAGCCACCGGCCATGGTCGTCAGGAACCTGCAAGACAACCCCATATCACAACCCGCGCACAGGTCTGATAAGACAAGGCTCCTTGCGGACGCTTCGTCCTCTTCGGGATTTCTTTGGCTCTCATTCACCCAGGTCAAAGGCATTGGAGCTTCTGGGAAAGCGCGCAAATCTGGCGCCATGTCGCTTCCGGCACGGCAATCACGCCACGGCTCAAGCGGCGCTGCTCGCGCTCGCGCTCGCCAGGTATTTCCACGCGCTCAAAGCCCGGCGCCGGCGGGCAATCGCGCAGTTCCGCCAACACCTCCTCGGCCGCAGCCTTCAGCACATGCGCCTGGCGGAAACGCCTAGTGTCAATGGTGACCAATAGCCAATTGCCTTCGGTGGTCGAGGGTCCCAGCATGGCCTCGGCGATCAGCTCTCCCATGAGGGCCAGCGCGTAGCCCTTGTGCCCGCCCGCGGGCAGGATCGCCCCGCCATTGAAGTAGTCTTCCGGATCGCGGGTCGGATAGCCGTCGCGGTCGATCACACAGCCTTCAGGCAGCAGTGCGCCGGCGGAGCGCGCCGCATAGATCCAGCCGCCGGCGATCTTCGAGGTGGCAAAATCGAGCACCACCGGGCCTCGATCGCCGCCGGGAATACCGATACACCAGGGGTTGGTCGGCAACATGGCTTTCGCCCCGCCGAACGGTGCCATCTGTCGCCATGTCTTTCGGTTGCCGCCGCCCAGGCAGATGGTGAAAAAGCCCTGACCGGCGGCGTCTTCCGCAAAGGCCCCATGCCGCCCGGTGTGCCCGACGTTGCGGATTGCAAGCGCGGAGACTCCGGTCTCTGCAGCCAGTTTCATAGCCTCGGCAAAGGCCAGGGTCATGGCGGGAATGCCGCTGCCGCCGCCACCATCGACGATCGGCGCCCCACTCTCGGCGACCTTGAAGATGGGTCTGGCTTTGGCCCGCATATGCCCTGACTGCATCTGCTCCGCGTATTGCAGTGTGCGCATCAGACCGTGGCTTTCCATGCCGCAAAGACTGGCGTCGATCAAATGATGGGCGATGGCATGGCTAACGTCGTCGGTGCAGCCAAGGCGGCGGAAGATGCCGCTGGCCATTGAGATGGCGTCCTCTGCGGTGACCGTGATGCGCTTACCTTGCAAGTCCAGCTTCGATCGGGTCTCGGTCACCTTTATCCTCCTGGCGGCCGTCCCCTGCTAACGCGCCAGCTTCCGCCGCCACCTCGCCTAGGCCGGAAAGGGATCGGGCTGGCTGGGGTTGGTGGCAAGCCAGACGGACTTGGTCTGCATGAAGCAGCGCATGCCCTCCCAGCCGTTTTCCCGGCCGTAACCCGATTGCTTGAAGCCACCGACCGGCGACTGGGTCGCCGCGTTGAAATAATTGTTGATATAGACGGTGCCGGCTTCGATCCGCTCGGCCAGGCGCATGGCCTTGGTCACATCGCGGCTCCAGATGCCGGCGGCGAGACCGTAGACCGTATCGTTGGCAATACGGATGACGTCTTCTTCTGCTTCCCAGGCTTCGGTCGAGGCCACCGGCCCGAAGACTTCGTTCTGAGCCAGATCCGAGCCGTTGGGGACATCGGCAAAGACAGTCGGACCGATGTAGTAGCCCTTGTCCCGGCAGGCCCTACGGCCATCCAGCAGCAGCCTGTGGCCCGCCGCCTCCGCATCCGCGACACGCTGGAGGACGGACTGATAGTGCGGCCTGTTAGCGATGGGGCCGATCTGCGTTTCGGGATCCAGCGGATCACCGACCCGCGCCTTCTTGACCACTTCGACCAGCCGATCAGTAAAGTCCGCGATGATTGAGCGATGCACGAGAAGCCGCGAGCCGGATATGCAGCTCTGCCCGGTGGCCGGGAAGATTCCGGCCGCCACACCGTTCACCGCAAGCTCGAGATCGGCATCGGGCAACACGATCTGCGGGGACTTGCCGCCAAGCTCCATGATGATCGGCTTGACCTGCCGGGCGGCCACGGTCGCCGCCGCCCTCCCCCCGCCGGTGCCGCCGGTGAAACTCACCATCCGAACATCTGGGTGGTCGACCAGCGGCTCGCCGGTCGTCGGGCCAAAGCCGGTAACCACGTTCAGAACACCCGGCGGCAAATCCGCTTGCAACAGCACATCCATCAGTTCGAGGGTCGAGCAGGAGGCTTGTTCGGAGGGCTTCATCACGATGGTGTTGCCCGCCGCCAGGGCCGGCGCCAGCTTCCAGATCAGGGTGCCGATGGGCGAGTTCCACGGCAGGATCAGGGCTACAACCCCAAAGGGTTCCCACTTCAAGTAGTTGTGCATATCCGGGGCTTCCGCCGGGATCAGGCGCCCTTCGAACTTGTCGCACATACCGGCATAGTAATAGAAGCTGTCCACCTGCCACGAGGTGAGAGAGGGGGTGATGTTTTTCGGCAGCTTGCCGTTGTCGCGAGTCTCGACGGCGCCCAGGCGCTCGGCGTTGGCGGCGATCACGTCGCCGATGCGGCGCAACACGCGGCCGCGCTCGGCCGGCAGCAGCCGGCCCCAGGGCCCGCCATAGAAAGCGGACTTGGCAGCAGCCACGGCCCGGTTGACATCCTCGATGCCGCAATCGGGAACCCGAGCCCAGACCTCGCCATCGGCAGGGTTTTCGCTGTCGAAGTAGTTGCCGGTTGCCGGCTCGTACCAACGGTTGCCGACGAAGTATTGAAAGGATTTCAAGCCGCATTCTCCCTCGGATCTTCGGCGGCTAGCGGTGGGCGGCCCAAGATCATGTCGGCTGCGCGCTCAGCCATCATGATCACCGGTGCATTGATATTGCCGCCAATCATGTCTGGCATAGCTGAAGCGTCGACGACCCGTAGGCTCGCCAAGCCCCGCACGCGAAACTCGCCATCTAGCACCGCACCCGGGTCTCCCGCCACCCCCATGCGGGCGGTGCAGGCCGGGTGGTGACCGGTGGTGCAGAACGCCCGGATCGCCTGGCGTAGGTCATCATCTTTCACTACATCAAGGCCCGGGCTGAACTCAGGCCCGGCGACCCCTTGAAACGTCGGCTGCCCTACCACCTTGCGTATGTGTTTCATGCCTTCGATGATATCAAGATAATCGCCCTCATCGGAAAAATAGCCACAATCAATCAAGGGGGCCGCCAGTGGATCGGCCGAAGCCAGCCGCACCTCGCCGCTACTGCGCGGCCGCAGGACATTGATGTCGAATTGCAGGCCTGGTTCGGCCAATCTGCCGCGAGCGATGATGGAGCGGCCGATGTGATTCAGGCTTTCCAGGTTGAATCCTTTGCGTCCCCCGGAATCCTCACGCACCACCATGGGCGTGAAAAAGACTTCCAGCTCGGGCATCCGGCGATCACGGATAGAATGGTATAGGACCGACGACCAGAAGGGTGCCGCCGCCGGTCCGCGACGGGCGAGCAACCATTCCGCGCCCATAACCACCGCCCGGTCGAGCCGCTGGTAGCGTGCCATGCTGTAGCGGGGTTCAAGGAGTCCGAACTGCATGGGCATGTTGGGATGATCATAAAGGCTTTGCCCAACCCCGGGCAGGTCATGGAGCACCTCGATCCCTTGCCCACGCAACTGGGCGCCGGGCCCGATCCCGGAAAGCATCAGTACCTTCGGGCTTTCGAAGGCGCCAAGCGACACGATTACCTCGGCGCGGGCGCGCACCTTGCCGTGCGGTGTTACAATCCCCACCGCCCGGCGACCTTCGGTCAGGATACGCAGCACGGCTGTGCCGGTTATGACGGCCAGGTTGCTAGGTCGGGGCGTCAGGTAAGCCTCGGCCGCCGACTGACGAACGCCATTTGAGACGTTGACGTCGATGCGGCCGGCGCCGGTCTGGCTGCAACCATTAAAATCCAAGTTGAGCGGCGCCCCCGCCTCGCAGCAGGCGCGCACGAAGATTTCGTTGATGGTATCGTAGTTGCCGGCGGGCATCAGGCGCAGCGGGCCATTGCCGCCATGAAACCGGTCGCCTCGGCGATGGACAGCCTGGGCCGAGCGCCGGAAGTAGGGCAGTACGCTCTCGTAGGACCAGCCCGCTAGTCCCTTCCGCTGCCAACGGTCGTAGTCGCCCGGATGGCCACGCATGTAGATCATGCCATTGAGCAGCGACGAGCCGCCGAGTCCCTTGCCGCGCGGATAGTAGATCTGCCGTCCACCGAGACGCGGTTGCGGCGTGCTCCAATAGCCCCAATCGTACTTTGGATTGGCATGCACAAAGCCGACGCCGGCAGGCATGCGGGTAAACAAGGAGCGCCCATCGCCCCCGGCCTCAACCAAACAGACCGTCGCCTTGGGGTTTTCGGCCAGTCGTGCCGCTAGCACGCAACCGGCCGACCCGCCACCGGCGATTACATAGTCGAAGGTCTGGCTCACCGGGTGAGCGCTCCAACCACCGCGGCGGTGACCTTCTCGGTCGACCCGGTACCGCCGATATCAGGCGTGGCGATGCCCTCTCCCAGCACTGTCTCGACCGCCGCCTCAATACGGCCAGCGATATCGGGCCGCCCAAGGCTATGCTCGAACATCAGGGCGACGCTCAGGATCATGCCGATCGGGTTGGCCTTGCCGGTACCCGCGATATCGGGTGCCGAGCCATGCACCGGCTCGTAGATGCCTTTGACCGGCGCACCTGGCGGGCCACAGAGGCAAGCCGAGGGAAGCATGCCCAGCCCGCCAGAAACGACCGCCGCCAGATCGGACAGAAAATCACCGATCAGGTTACAGCCGAGCACCACGTCGAAGGTTTTGGGATCGCTGGTCATCTGGTAGGCACAGTTGTCCGCGTACATATGGGTGAGCGCGACATCCGGATAGGCCGCCGCCACCTCGCCAACCACCGCCCGCCACAATTTGTAGCTTTCCATCACGTTCGCCTTGTCGGCCGAGACCAGACGACCGCGCCGCGCCCGGGCAAGACGGAAGCCGGCATGGGCGATGCGGACGATCTCGTCTTCCCCATAGCCGGCGGTATCGAAACCATAGCGCCGACCAGCACGCCGCTCGAGGCCACGCGGCGGGGCGAACATCACGCCGCCACACATTTCGCGTACGACCATGATGTCGGCGCCCTCGGCCAGTCCCGGACGGAAGGGCGTGCGCGCGGCGAGAGGTTGCCAGCTCCGCGCCGGCCTGAGGCCCGCATAGGCGTTGAGTTCCTTGCGCAGCCGCATCAGCCCATCTTGCATTTCCGGCCCGCCAGGGACCCGGATCTCGTCCCACCTGGGGCCACCGACCGCACCGACCAAGACCGCCTCCGCCGCCGAAGCGGCCTTTAGCGTCTCCTCCCGGCAGAAGGTGCCGTAGGCCTCCCAGGCGGCGCCGTGCAGCAGGTCTTCCTTGATACTCAGTCGGATATCCGAACCGGCGCAGGCCGCATCCGCTACTGCCAGGCCGGCATTCAGAACCTCCGGCCCAATTCCGTCCCCACCAAGAGCGAGTAGCGTAAACTCCGGCATCGCAATGTCCTCCACCGGCCAGCCAGACGATCACTCTAACCTATTGCAAACACGTGCAAAGGCTGAAAACAGGAATAGTTACAATTCATGGAATGAATAATTGTGACCGGCGACAGACCGCTCGAACGTCGGTCCCTGGCAGGCTAGAGTATCGGGCGGCAATTTGGGATCAATTCTGCTTGGCCTCTAGCAACTATTCCTCGATTGGATTTCGGGAATCACCTGAAGAGCCATGCAGAAGCGGGGGAGCCCCGTCACCGGAGCTCTCGCTGCCCCAGAGTCCCAACCCAGGCTAGCGAACACCGCGACGGGCGATCGCCTTTGGTTTTCTGCGGCGCAGGCGGCTTGCTGCCGTATGACGCTTTTCAGCTGCGGCAATCAAGGCCTGCTGACTACCATCGCTGTTACTCGCACCACCAGCGGGCTTGCGCTGGACATAACTGCCATCTGATTGCATGTCCCAGGCACTTCGCTGGTCCTCCAGCTGGGCCGTAAAGATCCGATCCAACTCCTCCCGCAGTGCCGGGTCCTCAATGGGGGTCAAGACTTCGACGCGACTTTCCAAATTTCGTGTCATCAGGTCGGCCGAGCCGATGAAGTATTCTTCTTCGCCACCATTCTTGAAGTAGTAGATGCGGCAGTGCTCCAAAAAGCGGCCAACGACGCTCACCACTGAGGCATTCTCCGATAGCCCCGGGACACCAGGCCGTAGCCGACAGGTGTCACGGATCACCATTTCCACCCTAACGCCAGCCCGCGACGCGCGATAAAGCGCATGGGTGACCTCGGGATCCTCCAAGGCATTGGCTTTGAGTCGAATGAGCCCGGGCGACTGTTTACTGTGCCCTTCAATCTCCCGTTCGATCTTGGCCAAGAGTGCCGACTTCATGAACTTCGGCGCGGCCAATATCTTGCGGTAATTACGCGATGGCTTGCAGCCACTGGTGAGATAGTTGAACAGCTCGGTCAGATCATGGCCCACATCGTCGTCACAGGTAAGAAGCCCTAGATCCGAGTAAAGGCGGGCCGTGCCTGCATGATAGTTGCCGGTCCCAATGTGCGCATAACGCCGCAAACCGTCATAATCCTGGCGCACCACCAAGATCACCTTGGAATGAGTTTTCAGACCAACAACCCCATAGGTCACGTGAACGCCGGCATCCTCGAGCCGGTTGGCCCAACGGATGTTAGCCGCTTCATCAAAGCGTGCCTTGAGCTCCACAGCGACGGCGACTTGCTTACCATTCCGCGCCGCTTCGATCAGGTACTCGATAATCTCGGTGTCCGCCGACGTACGGTAGAGGGTCATCTTTATGGCGCGGACCTTTGGATCCTGACTGGCTTCGCGCACGAAGCGTTCCACGGAGGTGGCAAAGGACTCGTAGGGAAACTGCAGCAAGATGCCCTTGGCATCGCGGATGATGTGAAAGATGTTACGTGAGTCTTCCAGCTTTTCATTGGTAATGGGATGGTGGTCAGGGTCATGCAGCAACGGGCGGTCGATCTTACAAAGCTGCATGAGATCGCGCATGCCGAGCAAGATATCGGTTTCGAAAGCATCCATTTCCTCGTCCAGCCCAAGCTCGGCGCAGAGCATGCCGCGGTGCAGCGGCATCATATTGTTGTTCACCTCAAGGCGAACGAAGGGTGCAAACTTGCGGTCCCGCAGTTCTGACTCGATCATGCTCAACAGATCTTCGGCACGGTCCTCTTCTTGCTCCGTGTTGGCGTTGCGGGTCACCCTGAAGAGTTCGCAAGACTCGATCTCCATGCCAGGGAACAAAAGATCGAGGTTGTGGGCCATAACCTCTTCCAGCGGTACGAAACGGTCCTCGTCCCTTATCTTCAGAAAACGCGGGACGCCGGAGCCGAGCGGCACCTTGATGCGGTTCATGATCGGCTCTTCTTCGTCCGTATAACGCAAGGAAACCAGAAGATTGAGCGAGAGGTTGGAAATGAAGGGAAAGGGATGGGCTGGATCCATCGCCAGCGGGGTTACCAGCGGCAGGATGTTCTTTTCGTAATGGGACCGCACCCGGGCCTGCTGCTCTTTGGTCAGCTTATCGTAGGAGATAATGAAGATATCTTCCTTGCTGAGGGTCTTCAGAAGATCGAGATAGACCTCACGGATGCGCAGCTCTAGGGCACGCACCGATTCCGCGCAAGCCTGCATCTGCTGCTGCGGTGTTCGGCCATCCACGGTCAACTTGTGGACACCAACCGCCAACTGCTGCTTGAGCCCGCCGATGCGCTTCATGAAGAATTCGTCGAGATTGGAGCTGACAATGGCGAGGAACTTGACCCGCTCCAACAGCGGCGTGCGCTGGTCTTGGGCCTCATGCAAGACCCGGCTATTGAAATTCAGCCAGGTCAGCTCGCGGTTCAGATAGTAATCCGGCGACCAAAGATCAATTTCGTCACCCGTTTTAGGTTCTTCCGATTTTTCCCTTGTTTCTCTGACCACCGGTGGCGTCTGGCTCGAAGCCTCTCTAATTTTACGTAGAGATGACGTTCGCTTGCTAACGTTACCGTTCCCAGATTGGGATTCCGGACTAACGTCGACTTCGACCGCATCCTTTGAAGCCTGCGCCATCTTTGAAGCCTGCGCCATGGTCTTCTCCTCGGGGGTGCATCACTTGCTGGGTTCTACTATAGTTCGTATGGCTGACTGACTGTTCAATGACTTACGTCAAGATTTTTTTGCTTTAGGTGCAGCGCCGAATGGCTTGGTCCGCTTTTAGTCGCCTTTTAACACGCACCATCAAGGACCAAGTTGGTCCATAGAGGGTTAACAGCCGATTGGTAATCATCGAGCACAAAGGGAATCTTACGTTCGGCCAGCAAAAATTCTGAAGTGAACCGCAAGGCTCGTGCAGCACCGCCGCCCAGCCAGCGGGCAGAAGCCTGCTCTTCCAGGGTCGGGAAAGAATAAAGCGCTAGAACGTCGGGAACGCCTTTGGCATCTCCGCCAACCAGCTCGACGATCGCTTGGACGGCCGGCGAACTGGGGGTCCAAGCACTTGGATCCCGTCGATAGGCATCGTCGGCCTCGGCAATCGTCTTGATAAACCGGCACATGAAATCAGGATTTTGCTTGGTAAATTCGCGACTGGCGACAATGCCATCAAAGGTTGCCTTGCCCCAACTCGACAAGAGTCCCGAAGTGATGAGCACCTTGCCGGTCTTCTTGATTTCGCCGAGGGCCGGCTCCCAAACGAAGGCAGCGTCGATCTCACCCCTTTGCCAGCTTTCAACAATCTCTGGCGGTTGCTTGTTGACGATCGTGACCTGACTCGGATCGATGCCGAACTGCTCCAATGCAAAAAGACTATGAAAGTGCGTGGTAGAGGCAAAGGGTGCCGCCAGACGCTTTCCCACAAGGTCCTGCGGCGCCGTGATCCCGGCACCGTCACGCACAACCAAGGCCTCCGCCGAAGCGATGTCTTCAAGGACCCATACAAGCTCGATATCGAGCTCGCGACTGACACCAGCCGCGATCGGACTAGACCCTGCCATGGCCATTTGCACGTCACCGGCCGCCAACGCGGTGATCACCTTGGCCCCAGAATCAAACTGCCGCCATTTTATGTCAAAGCCAGTCGCCGCCTCGAAGGCACCGGTAGAAATCGCCACTTTCCAGGGATTGTAAACCAGCTGATAGCCGATCGTCACTGACTGTCGATCGACATCCTCGGCCCAGACCGACGGCCCAGCCAACAGAGCCAGCCCCAATCCAACTATCGCCGTGCGCAACGCCGCCAGCAAGGCAGGCCTCCCGATGCCCTCTTCGACGCGCGGATTGCCCGTCGAGCCATTTCAAACACTTTACGCCTTGCGCTGCGCCAACGCTAGAAGTTCCAAGAAAAGTATCACATCGCCGCAATATGAACCAGCCGCGGTTGGGATCACCGTTCGGCAACACGTTTCGAGGGTAACTGACCGCCGTCAAATGAGTTCGAATCTTTCGCTGGTCAGCTCCTGTGGCGGAACCTCCAAGACGCGTATCCCGTTTCCCGCTCCCAGGTCGACAATCGAGCCGCCAAATCAGATGTTGGGCAGATAATCGGGAAATGGACAGTAGACCCGTCCGACCTATAATCTCCCTCACCAATGTCAACGTTCATCCATCGAGCCTTATCTCGGACCAACATTGAGGAATCGCGCCTGTGTCTATTGATGTTTTGCTGAAGCGGCGTTCCGTGCTCGCCAACAATCTTTGTCCCCCGGGCCCGAGTGCTGATGAACTTGATCAAATTCTAACGGCCGGTGTTCGGGTGCCAGACCATGGCAAGCTCGCACCGTGGCGCATCAAGATCCTGCACGAGCAAGGCCAGAGCGCTCTCGGCGACATCTTCGCCGCAGCCTATCGAAGCAGCCATCCAGACGTGAGCGACCGGCACCTGGAAATTGAACGGCGTCGTCCACAAAGGGCGCCGGTGCTGCTGGCGGTCATATCAAGCCCCATCGACAACGGCAAAATTCCCCTGCTCGAACAAACCCTTTCAGGCGGCGCGGTTTGCCAGACGCTGCTCATCGCTGCCCACAGCCTCGGCTATGTTGCCCAGTGGTTGACCGAGTGGCCAGCCTATGACGCGCAGGTGCAAATGGCCCTGGGGTGTGAGGAGGGAGAGCGGATCATTGGCTTCATCTATATCGGCTCGCCAGCTGAGCCGCCGAAGGAGCGGGTTCGCCCCAGGGTCGCCGACGTTACCGAAGTGTGGCGGGGCCCGGAACGGAAGGAGGCTTGAGCCTCAAGTTTAGGCGAGTACCAGCGGGATGCGGACGGTGACCATAAGCCCGCCTCTGTCCCGATTCATGGCGCTGACCTCGCCGCCAACCGCGTCGAGGTTTCGGCGCACGATCCATAAGCCGATACCCATTTGCTGGCCAGTGATATCAATCGACGGCTGCAAACTTGGGGCGCAGGGGCGCTGATCGCTCTCGGCATCCTCCTGCCGATTGGAAAAGTAGCGCTCAAAGATCCGCTCAAGCAGTGCATCTGGAACGCCAGGACCATCATCTAGAACCTTGATCTCGGCCCAATTGTCCTCTCGTGTGAGAATGACGGCCAACTCCCCCTGTTCAGGCGAAAAGCTGATGGCGTTCTCGACGATATTCTCGACCACGGTTTCTAAGAGTTCCTCGCCCGCCAACACCGTAAGATCGGGGGTGATGCTCGTGCGCAGGCGGATGTTACGGCTGGCGAGGGTGTCAGCATAGGCATCCAACATATGGCCTAAAAGGCGCGAAAGAGCGACCGGCTCGCGGGGCGGATCAAGCAGTTCAGCTGTGGTTTCCTCCATCTGCCGGGCACAGGCAACCAGGTGGTCAAGGCGATCGATCGACTCTTCTAGGATGTCAAGGGCCCGGCGACCGCGAAAACTGTCTCCGGGCACCAGGCGGGACAAGGGCTCCAGCGACTGGCGCATGATGGCGATCGGGGTTTTGAAGGCGTGCGCGTTGTCTTCGGCTGCACGGCGGATGTTCTCGGCTGATTCTTGCAAGCTGCGTGTCATACGGTCAAATTCCTCGGCCACCGGTGCCAGCTCTGGTACCTTGTTCGCCGCCACGAAGCTTGAATTGCGGTCATCACCTATACGAATGTCGCGAGCCAGCCGGCGAAACCGTGCAATATCGCGCCAAACGCTGATAATGACGCCGAAAGTCAGTAACGCCATGCCCACATAGATGATCGCCGCGACCTTGACCTCCAAGGTCTTCCAATAGGGCTGACCGATCGCGGTTCCCAGAAAGGCGCGCGTCGAATGGGTGGTAATAATGGCCCAACAACCGGCCTCGGTGGTAATAGGCGTAATCGAGGTTAGAATTTCTTCCAGACCACTTGGCAGGCGATATCGTAAAGCCGTCGGACGATTGCCGGCACAGCTTTCCCCCAGTTCGTCGAGGACGCCTCGAGCAAGAAGCTGCTGCTGTTCCTCGGCCAAGAGCGCTGGCACCATGACCGGTTCGGTGGCGACGAAGAAAAAGCCCTCGGCACTCTGTTCAGCCGCGGGTCGAAACAAGACCTTGATGCCCGTGTGCGCCGTGCCCAGCCGGTGAATTTCTTCGCCGAGGACTTGGAAGGGGGCGGTCCCCCTTTCTTCGACCAGGGGACGGAGGCTCTCGGCAATCAGTCGGCCGCGCTCCCGTACGCTTTCGATCAAGAGTTTCTGCCGTTCTTCATTGGCCTGGCGAAACTCGCCATAGAGGATCATCGGCACCGCGATGAAAACGACCACCAACAAGATGAGTTTATTGATCAGCGATCGATGCAGCCGGGCTTTGGGCTGGGCCCGTTTTCGATGCTTGGTCATGGGCGGCGGCATGATCGGCTGCCGGGTCTCATGACCAACCTCTTGCGTCCTTGGCTCCCGATCTCGTTCGACCCTTTGGGTCGGGCTGGGCATCTTGTCCCGTTGGGGCGGAGTGAAGGCTTCGGCGCCCCGTGCTAGACGCTCGGTTTCGCGGACACTCAGTTTCTCAGCAACCACCCGCTTGGCCAAACTTTCTGGCTGTTGCGACCCGAGCAACGCCCGCCCATGGCCGGCCGAAAGCTCTCCGCGATCGAGCATCATGGCGAGGTCGTGGGGAAGGTTGAGGAGGCGCAGCGTATTGGCGATATGGCTTCGACTCTTGCCAATCATCCGAGCAAGATCTTGTTGGCTGTAGCCGTATTCCTCCACTAACCGGCGATAGCCTTGGGCCTCTTCGACAGGGCTTAGGTTCTGTCTTTGAACATTCTCGACAATGGCGATTTCGAGCGCTTTGACATCGTCCATTTGTCGCAAGACAACCGGGACTCGGGCCAGACCCGCCCGCTTAGCCGCGCGCCATCGCCGCTCGCCCGCGACGATCTCATACTCACCCGTCAAGGTCGGATGTGGCCGTACCAGGACTGGCTGAAGAACCCCATTCTCTTTAATCGACTCAGCCAGCGACTGCACCTCGCCGTCATCAAAATGGCGGCGTGGCTGATGCGGATTGGGGTGTAAGCGCTCTAGGCCGACGAGGTTGGCGGTCAAGTGCCGATCATCGTTGCCGTGCAGTCTCGGCTCTCTCGACGAGACGCTGGTGCGCTGCTCGGATTGCTGAGCCATGGCCATGCCTATACGACTGGGCGTGGCCTATCAGCCTTCAGCAGGACGCTGTCGCCAAGACTAGTGATGGGGAAGCTCTTTCCATCAGATCGGCTCGAATGGATAAGAACACCGATCAAGACGAGCCTTCCTTTCCAGGCTCGTCGACCCAGCGATAACCGAAGCCCGGATAGTTCTGGATATGACCAAATCCCTTGTCCAGGTCGCGGAACTTTTTTCGAATGCGCTTGATGAACGAGCGCACGTTACCGCGATATCCTTCCGGCCCATACCCGGCGACGAAGCCGGTGCCGCGCGCAAGATCGTAGATCTCCCGATAGGAAACATCGCTCCCGGCTCGCTCGGCCAAGAGCTTGACAATCGTGCATTCAGTCAGGGTGAGATCAACTTCCTCACCTTGCCAGTACAATCGATTGCTATCGAGGCGGATCTCTAAGGCGCCACGATGGAGCCGCTCTTGCTGCGGTTCATTGGCGGCAGATTCGTCGCCACTCTTGCCGCGACTGACAATCAGCCGCAACCGCTGAAGAATGATCGACAGACGACGCGATTTGTCGATGAAGTCTACCGCTCCCCATTTGAGGGCTGCTTCCTCATAGATCTCATCACTCAACATGGTAAGAAAGATCACCGGCGTATTGACGTTTGCCTCCCGCAGTCCACGCAGCACACCCAGGCCGTCAATCTCCGGCATCCGCCAGTCCAGCAAAATGACATCACAATTCTCTTTCTCGCCGAGCAGCCCGTCCAAAGCCTGGCGGCCATTCGGATAGTCGGTGACCGAAAACCCTTCTTCGATGAGATTCATTCCTAGGGTTTCGCGAAAGAGATGATCATCATCGACCAGCGCGACGCGCGTCGGGATAGGCTCGGTGGCGGGCTGCAGCAAGGCGGATTGGCCGACCATGGCTAGTTGACGGTCGCTGACGCATCGGCGGCAGCTATCTTGTTTTGCAGCAGCTTGGCAAAGCACCGTCTGGCGACTTGGTTTTCAGGCTCGGTACCATGAACGTCATAATTTAGCACTCGATAGGTCCCCTCCTCGACGCGGGGATAGAAAAATATATTAAGAATACAGCCATTAGCATTATAGACCCAGACCCGCGCCGGCGGCTGTTCGAGCTTGAGAGCTGGGGCACCGAGCAAGGCTTCCGTTGCCTCAAAATCCAACGACAGCAACCACTGGGGATCCGCTTCATTCTCTACCAAGGACGGAGCTGGCTTCCTGCGCGGCACCGGGGGAAGCCCTGAGTTCAATGATGGTTTGGGGCGCACCAGCGGCTGCGGTGCTAGCTCAGTGACTTGTGGTTTGTTGGGCAATACCCCGCGAGGACTTGGCTGACCACGCTGTGCGCCGTGATCAATGCATCCAACGAGGCCTAAAACCAGCAGCCCGAGAATCATGCGTGACATCGCCACGAGGCACCCACCCATGAATACCTACTACCCATCACCCCACCGCCTTAACGACGGTTAGAAAGAATAGTTGAACAAGTTTGGCTTAATGAGCAGTAAATATGTGAATGGTGATTCTGGAAAATCTTACGAATAAATACCCCAATAATAATAAAATTATCCACGAAAAATTTAAACAATACCCGGTTAATTATTTAATCCCTTGGATAATTACTTCGAATACAGCAATAATACCACCAGGTTCCCTATTCGGCTAAGAACCGACTTGGCCGATCGATCGGTGCTTTATCCCTCTTGCCAAAGTCACGCTTCGTTAGAGGATCGAGTCCAGATCCTCAAATCGAGTACAATCAACGGGACAAACTGGACGGTCCCTGGACATCGAACATCTCGACGCCGACGGCAAAGATCGACCCTTTGCCAGGCTGTGACTGCACGGCTATTTCATGCCCCAAAAGGGCCGCCAAGCGACGGGCAATCGGAAGACCCAGACCGAGGCCCTGATCAGGATCGGCCTTGGTCAATTGTTCGAAGTCATCAAAGATTCCTGGTAGTTGGTGGTCTGCTATGCCGCAACCGCTATCGACTACCTGCATCCACAGGAGTCCGGCATTCCGGCGAGCCCCCAACAAGACCCCGCCGGTTTTGGTAAAATGCAAGGCATTGCGCAGGAATACTCGCAAAATTCTTTCGAGCAGCAGGCGGTCACTCATGACAACGCATGAGCTGGGAACAAGGCGAAGGGACAGGCCGCGTCGGGCAGCAGCCGGCGCGAACTCCTCAACCAAGTCCCCCATCAGCGGAACCAAAGAAACAGGCGTGATTTCAGGCTCGATCTTTCCAGCGTCGAGGTCGGCCACCTCCAACAGGTCTTTGAGCTGGGTCTTTGCAACAGCAAGACATTGGAGAATTTCGTTAACGATCGGCTGCAGTTTCGGCTCCTCAAGATGTTGGGAAAGAACCCCAAGCAAGAGGCTCATCGCATTAAGTGGTTGCCTTAAGCTGTGGCTGGCATCGGCCAGCAACCGGGTCTCCCCACTGCCCTGGGGCGCCGCGTTCGGAGTTCTAGCTACGGGCGTTACCCGCTTTAAGTGCAAATCCTTAGGCATTCGCGAACTGTGTCTTTAACCGATGGTTGTCCTGTCAAGAGCCACAGAGATCGTTAATAGGTGGTGAATATTTGTCAATTCAGAGTGGTTTCTGAACGACAAGGGTGGCGCCGTCAGCCGCCCAAGCCGTAAAAATCCACCGCTGGACGCAGGAACCAGATCACGCCGATGCTTGCGGCAAGATAGGTGCCAAACGGCACGGCAAGATCGGCTGCCGGCAATCCTTTGTCGCGATTGGCGAGCACGGCGCCTAGGAGCCCCGCGCTGCCGGCGAGCAACACCACCCACGGCAGGGCCGCCCAGCCGAGCCAGGCACCGGCAGCCGCCATCAACTTTGCATCGCCGAGCCCCAGACCGGCTCGCTGGCGCAAGCGCAGATAGGCCCACCCCAAGCCCCAAAAGATCAGGAATCCAGAAAGCGCCCCAATGCCGCGATCCAGCAACGCCGCCACCGAATTTGTTCCCGCAATTGACCAAGCCTGAAACAACCCAATAGGTACAAGCGGTAATGTCAAGGCATCCGGCAGGATAAAGGCCCGCCAATCGGTTATCGCCAGGCCAAGCAGGCTCCAGCCCAGCCCGGCGCTCAGCCAGGCCTGAGCGCCATCAAAGCTGACTACGGACAGGCCGGCAACCACCATCGCCGCCAATTCCACCAAGGGATAGTAGAGGCTGATGGGCCCACGGCACAACCGGCATCGTGCCCTATTGGCTATCCAGGAAAGAATCGGCACAAGATCTCGCACAGCCAGTTGGTGGCCACAATGCGGGCAGGCCGATCGCCCCCAAACAACCGGCTTTCCTTCCGGTAAACGCAGACCAAGAAGTGCAATGAAACTGCCGACGAAAGGGCTCGTCAGCATCAGCACGGCGGCCGATCCTGGCAAGGTCATGGCCGGTCGTGGCTATTCCGACTGCTTGTATTCCATGCCATGGAAGATCTCGTCTCCTCGGCGGCCATTGCCAAAGGCTCTGGGATCGAGGCTGCGCAACCGGGAATGCAGTTCCTCGGCAACTCGCTGTGCCTCATCCGGATTGCGAATGACCCGCGGCGTTATGAAGATGATCAATTCAGTTCGGCGGATGGAATCATTCGTCCGTCCGAACGCACCACCGACCACCGGAATCCTCGATAACACCGGTATGCCACTGCGCGAGTCCGTCACCGTTTCCGAGATAAGACCGCCAAGGACCACCGTTTGGCCACTGTTCACCGCGATCGAGCTGGTAACACGGCGCTGCGAAATCGTTGGTGTCAGACTGCCGGTGGTCGACGTGGTCGAGACGCTACTGACTTCTTGCTCCACCTCCATGGAAACCAAGCCGCTGGCGTTGATCCGCGGCTTGACGCGCAGAATGACACCCGTGTCTCGAAACTCGATCTCGTTGACGGCCGGTGCGTTGGAATCAGTCAAGCTGGTGGATTGTCGCGTGGCAACCGGAACCTCGTCACCAACCTGCAGTTCGGCCGCCTGATTGTCCAACACCACCAGTTGGGGTGACGACAAGACTTTGACATCGGTGATCGATTCCAAAGCGTCGATCACCGCTTTCACATCGCCGCCATTGAAGAAGAAATTGAATCCCGGGAAGGTGCCGAGCAAGGTCTGCGTGGTTCCGGAGAAATTGCCGAAGGTGACATTGCCGGAATCGATGGAGAACTGAACACCGTACTGAAGGGAATCGTTCAAACTAACTTCGGCGATGGTGGCTTCGATCAGCACCTGGAGCGGCACGACGTCAAGCTGACGCAGAGCGGCTTCGACCATCTGATAACCGGCTGGCGTCGCCAAGATCAGCAAAGAGTTGTTCACTTCGTCGGGTATGATCCGAATCTCTCCCAGATCCGAAACCCTTAGCGCCGCGCGGGTGCCGGCAGCCGGTGCGGTAAGCCTGCCTGTCCCACCCGGCAAGATTGACAAGGGTGTTTGCGTCGCCGCGGCGGGAGACGTAGCTGCGCCTGTTCCGGCCGCCGGCGCCGCGGCGGCAGCCGCTGCCGGTACTGCCCCCGTGTCAGCAGCTGCGCCGCCACCGCCGGCGTTCGCCGCAGAGGCTTGAACAGCGGCCGCCTCAACAGCGCTACCTTGAACGGCTGCAGGCTGCACGCGGGCAGCTGTCGGAGCGGCCGAAGAAAGTGTCACAGGACTGAGGTTTGGCGCCACCCGTCCCAACGACGAGGCTCCGTTGCCTCCTCCTTCAATGGAGCCAATACTCGAAAAGGTGTCGTTGAGGATCTGCGCCAGGTCCGTCGCCTTGCCGTGTTGCACGAAATAGACATAGAGATTGAGACCGGCGACGTTGCCCTGGTCTAGGCGACCGATCCATGCTTCGGCTTGGCGCAGCAAGGCCACCTGCGGCGTCACCACAAGAATTCCGTTCATTCGATCGATCGGAACGAACTGTACGAGGCCGGTCAGCGGGCTTTGATTTTGAATCCCGAACACCGCCTCCAATTCCGGGATAAGGATGTCCGGTTTCGTATGGGTCAGCGGGAAGATCCCGGCGGACATGCCGGCCAGCCAGTCGACGTCAAAGGCTGAAATCGTCTCCATAAGTGCCCGTCGCTCACCGCCACTGCCCGCCAGCAATATGACATTTCGTGCCGGATCGATCCGAATGCCGCCGGGCAACGCCGCGATTGGCTCGACCAAGCGGGCGACGTTGGCCGCCGAAACATGACGGAGCTGAAGGATGCTGATGCCAAAGCCGCTCGGCATCGGTTTGGTCGAAGTACCGAGCTGACGAACTTTCGCCTGGGCGAGAGCGTCGCCGATCGGCACAATCCGATAAATGCCCTCGTCGACGACCAGCGCCGCGCCATTCATCCGCAAAAGGGTTTCCAAGGTGGCCAAAAGGTGCTCGCGGGATATGGTGTTGGTGGAAACGGTAACGCTCCCCTCAACGCGCGGGTCGTAAACAAAACTAAGACCTAGGGTGTCGCGCAGAATAACCGCTGCCACTTCGCGCAGCTGGGTGTTTTGAAAGTTGATCTGGATGCCGCCGTCGGGCTCACTGGTCCCTTCCGGTGCCGCGCCTATCTTTGATAAAGAGACAAAACGATCGTTGCCGGGATAAAGACGCTTCTTGGTCGCGCCCGGCGACGCTGCGGTATCCTGAACACCATAGGGCTTGAGACCCGTCGGCCGAGCTTCGGTCGAGGGCTCGAAGTTGAGATTGCCGACCATCTCATCAAATCGACTTTCTTGGTCGTAATAGGTATCAAACGGTTGGCAAGACGTCATGAAGACCAAAAGGCTGAACACAAATGTAAAGCCCCGGCGCAGGCGCACCGCCTTCTTAGTCTCAGGCATCAGATCTCCGGCCAATTTCAAGGCGTATTCTATCTTATCAGTCGCAAACAGTCGTAGTAGCTCCGATGCGCCCCGACGCCTCTCGGCTGGTTATGGTCCGTGTCCTGTTCCTGCTCGCCTGCTATGAAGATTTTCGTATCTTGATGTGTTATCGCTTTGATGGAGACTACCCGACCATCCGTCAAATTTTACACCAATGTGGGCATCCTCTTTAGGTCTCTCCCCGAGAACGAAAAATGCAAAGGAAGCATCAATCGAACGTCGGGCAAATGAATCCTACCCCCAAGGTCATTGCGATTTATGTGTCTATGCGATATTTCAAGAAATGGCAACACAAGTATTGGCGGACCAAGTAATCGTCTTACAAAGAGGATCGAACTTGAAGCCCCTCGGCGAGATCCTAGTTGAACTCGGTACGCTCAGCCAGGAAGACTTGGCTCGAGCATTAAAGGTAGGTGAATCTACTGAAGAACCGCTCGATTCCATTCTAACAAAACTGGGGCTAGTCTCGGAACGTGACCGGGCCAAGGCCTTGTCTGTCCAATACGGCCTGCCGCTCGCCTCGCCCGATGACTTTCCCGAAACCCCCGTGCTGGGTGAAACCCTCTCGCTGAAATTCCTGCGCGAGGCGCACGTGCTGCCACTTGCCGAAACGGACGACAGTTTGGCCCTGGCCGTGGCCAATCCTGGCGACGGTTATGCAGCCGATGCCGTGCGGCTGGTCGCGCAAAAGCCTATCAAACTCTACGTCGCAGCGCCCGAAGACATCGAAGCAGCCATCGAACGACTGTATTCTGGCCAACAAGGCAGCGTCGAAGACATTGTCGACGGTATCGATGAAACGCGAGAGGAGAGCAGTGACGAAGCCGCCGAGGAGGATATCGAGCGGCTAAAAGACCTGGCACGCGAAGCACCGGTGGTGCGCCTGGTCAACAAGATTATCGCCGATGCCCTCGATCAACGGGCCTCCGATATTCACATAGAGCCTTTTCGAGACCAACTGAAGGTCCGCTTTCGCGTGGACGGCCTGCTGCGCGAAGTACAAAAACCGCCGGCGCGCTTGGCCAAGGCCATCGTGTCGCGGATCAAGGTTCTGGCCCACCTCAACATCGCCGAGCGGCGCTTGCCGCAGGACGGGAGGGCGCGCTTTGCCGCCGCCGGCCGGCAGATCGACCTGCGCATTGCCACCATGCCGACTATCTTTGGCGAGAGCGTTGTCATTCGACTGCTCGACGATGCCGGGACGCAGATCGACTTTTCCTCTCTGGGTCTAATCTCGGCAACGGAAAAGCGCCTGCGGCGGCTCTTGAGCGCCAGCAACGGCATGCTGCTGGTCACGGGCCCTACCGGCAGCGGCAAGACAACCCTGCTTTACGCGGCTTTACGTCTTCTAAACACGCCGGAGCGCAAGATACTGACGGTTGAGGATCCCATCGAGTACCAGATCGCGGGAATCAACCAAATTCAAGTCAAACCCGCAATCGGCCTAGGGTTCGCCAATGTTCTACGGTCGATGGTGCGGCACGACCCCGATGTGATTATGGTAGGCGAAATGCGCGACACCGAAACAGCCGACATTGCGGTTCACGCAGCCCTGACTGGGCATCTCGTGCTTACCACCCTGCACACGAATTCGGCAGCGGGCTCGATCACCCGCCTGCTCGATATGGGGGTAGACAGTTTTCTCCTGACCTCGACAATCCGCGGCGCCGTCGCCCAGCGGCTTGTGCGGCGATTGTGCGATCACTGCAAACTGCCCTATCAGGCGCCGGCCGCCTTCACCAACATGACTCGCGCGCAAGGACTGCTCGATTCCAGTACGGCCACCCTTTTTCGGGCGGTCGGTTGCGAGACCTGTAATGGCACAGGCTTTGTGGGTCGCATCGGCATTTTCGAACTGCTGGAAATGAACGACCGCCTGCGGGCGCTCACCCGCGATGATGCCAGCACCGATGAACTCGACCGCGCGGCCCGACAGGACGGCATGGCCACCATGGTCATGGATGGTCTGAAGAAATGCCTGCTCGGCATCACCACCCTTGAAGAAGTCTTGCGTGTAACCGAGGCGTTTTGAAGGTGCCTTTGTTTCGCTATAAGGCGATTGACGGTTCCGGCGAGACCATCGACGGGCGCATGGAGGCGCAAAACAGCGCTGCTGTAATCGATCGCTTGCAAGAGCTTGGCCACTTGCCCATTGAAGCCATCGAGATCACCCCGACCGCCGGTGGCGGAACCTTGCGCCTGGCCCCAGGGAGTCGCGTTAAAGACAAACACATTACGCTTTTCACGCGCGAGCTCTCCATGCTCTTGACGGCCGGTCTGCCGCTGGAGCGGGCCCTCGGCCTCTTGTCACAACAGGACGCCACGCCGTCGTTGGCCGCCCTGGCGGGCGATATCCTGACCAAGGTTCGCGCCGGTAACAGCCTTAGTGGCGCCTTGGAAGCCCAATCAGCAGCCTTCCCGCCGATTTACATCAATCTCGTGCGTGCCGGTGAGGTCAGCGGGTCGATCGAAGACGTCTTGATGCGCCTGGCCGAGTTTCGCGAGAAGGCCGAGAAGCTGCGCCAAAGCTTGACCGGCGCCATGATTTACCCGGCGATCCTGATCGCGGTTTCCGCTATTTCGGTCATCTTGCTCCTCACCTTTGTCGTACCGCAATTCGAACAGCTTTTCGCCGATGCCGGAGCTGCCTTGCCGGTGTCAACCCAGATCGTCGTGGCGGCAGCCCGCTGGTGCCAAAGTTACGGCTGGGTCTTGATCCTGTTGCTGCTACTGGCGTTGCCAGCCTTTCGCCTCTTGCGCAGCAGCCCCCCGGCGCGGGCTCGTCTGGACCGCCTTTTGCTACGCCTACCCCTCATTCGACACATTGTCATCACAGCCGCGACCGGCCGATTTTGCCGTACGCTCGGGACCCTCCTAAGCAACGGGGTCGAGTTACCCACCGCCCTCGCCCTGTCCCGGGATACAGTTGAAAACAGTAGTTTTGCCGATGCGCTTGACTATGTGTTGGCATGTGTGCGAGACGGCCGCAGCTTAACCGAACCTTTAGAGGAAACCGGTGTGATCCCCGCCCTTTCCTTGCAAATGCTGCGCGTGGGGGAAGAAACTGGCAACCTTGCGAAAACCTTAACTCATGTCGCTGAGATCAACGAAGATCGCTTGGAAACCTTGTTGAAGCGATTGATCGGTATACTGGAGCCAGCCTTGGTTATCGGCATCGGTGTGATCATCGCCGGAATCATCGCTTCGATCTTGGTGGCCGTGGTCTCGGTCAATGATTTGGCGTTTTGAGGGTGGATTTGATGGGCTTCCCTTTTTTAAGGCAGGTGTTGGGTCGACGGCCCGCTCAGCGCGGGCGCCGCGCCGAGGAGGGCGTCACCCTGGTCGAATTGTTGGTCGTCCTGGTGATTTTGGCGTTGCTGGCCGGCTTGGTCGGCCCGCAGGTGATCGACTACCTTGGCGGCGCTAAAACCAAGACAGCGCGCTTGCAGATAGAAAGCCTGGGCGCGGCTCTTGATCTTTATCGCCTGGATGTCGGCAGTTACCCCACCGAGGAACAGGGCCTGGAAGCCTTGGTCAAGCAGCCTGCAGGGATAGAGGGGTGGAACGGCTCCTATCTCAAGAAAGAGGGATTGCCGCTCGACCCTTGGAATGCCCCCTACATCTATCGCAATCCTGGCCAGCATGGCTCCTACGATCTCTACACCCTGGGGGCTGACAAGCGAGAAGGTGGCGATGGCGAGGACGCAGACGTCACCAGCTGGTAGCCCGTCGACGGCCGGCTTTACCCTACTAGAGCTGGTTATCGCCCTTGCTATCCTCAGTCTGATCCTGGCGGTCGTCATACCCTTCGTTTCTTTGGGGACCGGCCGCGCGGAGATAAAGGCTAGTGCGCGGGCGATCGCTTCTGAACTGCGCCTGGCGCGCAGTGAAGCGATCAGCCAGGCCCGTGCCCAAACCCTGATTTTCGATTTGCAAAGGAAACGCTTTGGGCAGGATCGCGATAATCTGGCCAACCGCCTGCCGGATGATGTCGAAATGACATTGTTGACCGCCGAAAGCGAACGCCTTGATCAGCACCAAGCCGGCATTCGTTTTTTTCCAAACGGCAGCTCTACCGGGGGCAAGGTGACCATTGCCACTGACAAGCTCCGCTTTGAAGTCTCAGTGGACTGGCTTACGGGCAAGGTTGTCATCCAGGAGCCCGGCGCATGAGGACCGATCGAGCTAGCGGTCAATCCGGCTTTACTTTGATCGAGGTCATCGTGGCGCTGGCTGTCTTGGCGCTGACGCTTGGCGTGGTCTTCCAGTCCTTCTCCTTGGGCCTGCGCAGCATGACTTCCAGTGAGGCCTACCTGCGGGCGGTGGAGGTTGCTGAATCACGCCTGGCCATGGTCGGCCATGATGTCGAGGGATTTGGCCGTGAACTGAAAGGGGAAAGCGAGACGGGTTTGGCCTGGTCGGTGTCGATCGAGCCCTTCGAAGACCCGGAAGAGATCCTGCCCGACCCGGACGACGTCGGCCTACGCCTTTATGAGATTGTGGTCAGCGTGCCGACCGATGATGGCCGTACCATCACCTTGAAAACCCTACGGCTTGGTCCTCCGTCATGATTGCTGAATCCAAGCCTCCGCGGTCCGTAGGCAAAGGCACGCAGGCCGGTTTCACCCTGTTGGAGCTTTTGATTGCCTTTACCCTTTTGGCGCTGATCTTGACGGCCCTTACCGGAGCGCTGCGCTTTGCTGGCAGGGCCTGGGAAAGCGGCGAAGCGCGCGCTGAAAGCAAGGCTGACTTTCGCCAAGCCACGAGCCAGTTTCGCCGACAGCTATCCCGAAGTCTGCCGATGGTTTGGGGCCTGGACAAAGATGCAGACCTCGACTTCGAAGAGCCTCGCCATGCCTTTGCCGGCACCGCCCGACAGTTGCGCTTCGCCGTGGTCGAGCCCGCTTACCCCAGCGACCCGGGCGTCTACCTGATTACTTTCGACATAACCGAACAGCAAGGCGAGCAGGTCTTGCGGTACTACCGCTCAATCTACCGGGCGGAAATGATGGATTTCGATGCCGTGCCGTTAAACGATGAGGAGGGGGTCGTGCTGCTGCGCGGTGAATTTGACATCGGCTTCTCTTATGCGGACGATGAGAGCGAGACCGGCGAAGCCGATTGGCGCGAGACCTGGAGTGATCCCCGCCAGCGGCCACAACTCGTACGCTTTGCCATCAACCAAGCCGGCGAAGATCGGCCGGCTTGGCCCCAGGCTATTGTGCGGCTAATGGTTGATACGGAATTCGACTGCTTGGAGCCGCTCAATTCCGGCATCTGTTCCTTGGATGAGTAAGGCGCGTTGATGCAGACCAAGCTCTCACCATTTCGGCTGACGGCAAGGCCAAATCGCGGCATCGCCTTGGTTGTCGTTCTTTGGATGTTGGTCGTCCTTTCGGTTATGGCGGCCAGCTTTACAGCCGCAAGCCGCCAGGACTCCAAGCTGGTTTTCAACTTGGTGGAGCAGACCAAAGCAAGGTCCATGATCACGGCAGGGCTGGAAAGGGCCATGCTCAGCCTCATGGACCCGGACGAGGACCAACGATGGCGCCGCGACGGCAGTGAAGAGGTCTTCACCTACGACGGCGGCAAAGTCACGGTTCAAATCGTCGACGAGAAAGGCAAGATCGACTTGAACACGGGGCCGGAGACTCTCATTCGAGGTGCCTTTCTTGCGGCGGGCCTCAATGACGAGGAGGCCAGCTCGGTCACCGATGCCATCATCGATTGGCGTGACGAAGACAGCGCGCGACAGCTGAACGGCGCGGAAGACCGTGAGTATGAGGCAGCTGGCCTTGCCTGGGGGGCGGCTGACCAGCCCTTCCGCAGCACGACCGAGCTACGCGCCGTCTTGGGGGTCACCCCAGAACTCTTTGACCTTACTGCCGATGCTTTTACAGTCCACTCGCGCGATGGCACCATCGACCCACTTTCGGCGCCGCTCATTGTGCTGCAGAGCCTGCCTGGTGGCAGCGAATCGGATATTGATGCCATATTAGCTTTAAGGCAGGAGGATCCCCATGTTCCCTGGGAGGCTGTCTTAGCGAAAATTCCCTGGGCGGAGGAATGGATTGAGCCGGCGAATGGTCCCATTTTTGGCGTGGATGTCGTGGCGGAAACAGCGAAGGGCGTGAAAGCTGCGGCCTACATCGTTGTGTGGCTAGACGCCGATGAGGAACGCCCCTATCGCATCTTGGATTGGCAAGAGCCGCTTCTGGATGATCAGGCGGGGATAGAAGGACAATGACAATGACCGACCGCATCTTGTCCTTGGGGTCGGGATCTTCCCTTGTTAAAGGGTTCTTTTCCTGGTGGATCGGCGAACTACAGCGCTTGCTCCCGGACCGCTTTCACACCGTTGCAAGACGACGTAACGACTACCTGATAACGACGCAGGACGGTGAAACCCTTTCCTTCCACCGCTTGCGCGGTAATCGCTGCAGCGCGGTAGGTTCTGTTGACCTCACCGGATTTATGGGTGATCCGGCGGAAGCCGCGCAGCGTATCTTGGCCGAGGATGTCAAGCGCGGCACCAGCTTGGTACTGCGGATGGATGCCAGCCAAGGTCTCAGGCGCGTCTTTAGCCTTCCAAGTCAAGCTGAGACGAACCTGCGGCGGGTCCTGCAACACGAGATGGACCGCCGGACCCCTTGGCGGGCCGAGGAAGTGCTTTTTGACTACGAGGTGATCGAGCGCCGGCAAGATACCAACCAAATCTCCGTTCGTTTGACCGTGGTGCCGCGCAAGACAATCGATCAAGCATTGTCGCGTCTTCGCGAAGTCGGCCTTACCCCAGACATCGTGGATTTGCTCGACCGCGACCCTGAGGTGGCGCCGCGCATCAACCTATTGGACCTCGGCGGTCAGCGCGGAAAAAAAAGTAAGTCAAGGCTGATCTTGCGCCTTGTTGCGATTGCCACTGTCGCGGCAGTAGCCATTGTCTTCTTCATGCTGCACCAGCGGGGCAAAACGCTGGACGGTCTGACAGAAGAAGTCACGGTCGCGCGTCAAGAAGCCGAAGAATCAGCCCAGCTGCTCCGTGAGATAGAACGTCTTAGGAACGAGAATAGCTATCTAATCGGCAAGAAGTTGAAACTGCCTTCGGCAGCCGTTCTCTTGGAAGTGCTAAGCCGGCTGCTGCCGGATGACACCTGGTTGGTGGAGTTCGAGATCAAAGGTGACACGGTGCGTTTACTTGGATACTCCTCCGATGCCACGGCCCTATTGCCGTTGATTGAAGATGCTGAACAGTTCTTCGAGGTGCAGTTCAAGTCGCCCGTGGTCCGCGATTACGAACTGGGGTCGGACCGATTTCATATTGCAGCCCGGGTTACTGAAGGAACGGCGCGTTCGCCATGAACTTGACCCTCTCGCCAATGATCTCGCGTCTCCTGGCCATTGTTCTCTGCGTCCTGGTCATCGCAGTCATTGGCTTGGCCATTGCTTGGCCGTTCGGCCAGATTCGCGCCATCGAAGACGAGATCGATGTCGCCAGGGAGCGCCTGGCTGCCTTCCAACAACGCTCGCAAGAGCGAGATGCGCTCGCCCAGCAGCGCGACCAATTACAGAGTGTCGACCAGGTCGCAGGCCAAACCCTCGCGGGCGGAACACCGGCGCTGGCAGGGGCCCAACTGCAGCGCATTATCACCGCCGCAATTGAAGACCTAGGTGCCCGATTGACCAGCACGCAAGCCCTGCCTGTGGAGCAAGAGGCGCAGCTTCAAAAAATTTCCCTAAGAGTGCAACTGCTCTCCGATATTGCGACTTTGAGCGACGTCATCTACCGACTAGAAAGTCAAAAACCGTTCATTTTCATAAAGAATCTTTATGTGCGGGCCAACAACGATAGCTTCTCGCAAAAGCAAACAGATAAACCGGTCAACTTGACGGTAACTTTTGAAGTCTATGCTTTTGCAGAGGGCTCATCGGGCTAAGATGGGCGGTAGTCTGCGCTCTTAATGGGCGCCCATGATATTGAACCAATCATTGATCGGAATTTGCGCCCAATTATATTAAGATGGGCGGGTTCCAGTTTGACTTGTTGGTATTGAATGAACGTTTTTGCGTACGGTATCCTGATTACGGGCTTTCTTGCGATAGGCCTCATGCCGGCATCAATTGGCGAAGTGGCACCATCGGTGGAACCCCACATAACCGTGACCTTGGAGAACACCGCCGGGCCAGGGCAGACTGATGACATGGCGCTTGCTGAAGGGACGGACCTGGCATCGAAAGACGCAATGCCAAGCCTGGATGAGGATTGGATAGCGCCAAAAGAAAGCCTCACGGAAACGCTTCAACGTCCGCTCTTTTCTTCGACCCGGCGTCCGCCGAAAGCAGATTCAGGCGGCGATGCCATAGCGGCGACCACCATCGCCGACGAGGAATCCATTGAGGCCAACACGGCTTTCGCCCTGGCCGGTGTGGTTCTGGACGGTGAAAATTCAGTGGCATTGCTGCAAAACCTTGATACGCAAGAATATTTTCATGTCCGCAAAGGAGATGTGGTGGAAGGCTGGCGAATTGAGGCGATCAAGAGCAAGGTTGTCCTCATGGTTAAGGGGGACGATGTGCTCGGTGTCTTGTCGCCCTTCTCTCAGTCGGGCCAATAGGGCGACATTAGGATTTCCGCAAGACCCGACAGGACCCGACGCGTCACAAGCACCGTTCTCAGTTCGCGCGCATCGGCAGCTTCCAAAGAAACAATCCAATGAACAGGCCTGCGCCAATTAGGAAAACGAGAGGTCGCCCCTCTCGCGATCGCAATTCGATAATTGCCGTTCCCTGCCCTTCCAAACCCTGCCTGTCTAATCTCTTTCCGGAAGCGTTCACCCCACTGTCCAACCCCTGTTTGGCACGCCGGGGAATGCTTCTAGGCGCCATCGCGGCCCTTACCCTGCCGCATTCCTGGCCAATAACCGGACATAGTCGATCACGCTTCATCCTCGCCGAAGATGAACGGCCGCTGATGACCGAAGAGGGAAAATTTCTCTTGCTTTAGAGATTAATAACTCGTGAACCTGATGGAGAGTAAACTCCGATTCGACCCGGAAGCGGATAGCCGGGGTTAGGGAACGGGGCTCTTTCGCCAGTTTGCCATTCGCCACGCATTGAAGGAGAAATAGGCTGTTGCGACGAGTTTTGGCATTTGCTCTGCCCTGGGCGCTTTTTTTCAACATCGATCGACCAATCGCCGGCGCCATTAGCTTACTGCTGCAGATGTCCCTGGTTGGCTGGATTCCGGCAACCATTTGGGCCCTGCACGGGCTGGCTCGATTCCAAACCAAAAACAAAATCGACGGCTGCTTCGTCAACTACACCTAGGCCTGGGCGGCCGGTGAAGTCCAATTTATCGATGCTTAAGCCGTATAGGCTAGGCTTTTGATTGGACTGATCGTGTCTGCTTTCTATCGGAGCTATCGAGGTGGCGCTCAAGCCAGACGGGGACTTGCTTTCGATCCGCGAGCAAATCGTGGATGACCCGGTATCTGGTCTCACCTTCCAATTCCACCACGTGCCAGGAAGCTCGGCGCCTTTCAGGATCAGGGTTTTCGGCGCCTTGCCCTATGGCAACCGTGAAATTCTGTTTGATTCGGAAGGAGCCCAAGCCGGTGCCGGCACCAGCCTTACCGGTCGCTGCCGGGCAAGCTGGTTGCGGCCGATCGATGGTTAAGCCTCTCGGACGTAATCGACGGATAGGCCCATCGAGCCTTTGCTTGACCTTGTCGCCAAACCAATCCGTCAGAATGGTGCCAAATTGCCGCCCGACGCTCTAAGCGCTACTCGCATTGCAACGGGGCAGCTTGCCGAAATTGCGAAGATAGCCCTCTAGCAGCTCGCGTTCTCTTTCCGCAGGTGATGGCGTCACCTCGCGCCTGTAGGCCATCGCCGCTTGGGTGCAGCGACCTTCCTTGCCGGATAGGTGGTCCTGTAGACGACTTCGAATGGTGACCGCGCCACCCTGGGCGTGGCCGTAATAAATCACAACCTCATCATCATACAACGCGAAGACACCCGCTTCTTCGGGTGCCCAATCAACATTATCGTTGTTAAAAATATAGCGTGTGCCGCTTAGCTCCGTTTGCTCCCTCAACCGTCCCTCCCTCTAGATAAACATCTCTTAGTCAAATAATTTCAATATAGTTTACCCAGTATTTCGGAAATCCAATAAGAAAGAAGTCACACTTTATTGCAATAACGATATTTAATCAAATCATCTACGTACGGGCGTGCGAGGCGTCGACAAAACGAACGGCCAAGGCTTAGCCCGCTTCAGCCAGGCCCGATCGGCTAGCCCTCACCACCTTAGGCATGTCCGGCTTGGCCGGAAAGCATGCTCGCATCAAACCCGAGCTTGGCGATCGCTCTGTTCCACTTTCCCTCCATATCCTCGTCGAAAACCAATGTCTGATCGGCTTCCACATGAAGCCATCCATTGGCTTGTATTTCCGAGTCCAACTGCCCAGGCCCCCAACCGGCATAGCCAAGAGCCAGGATGCACTGGTCGGGGCCACGCCCATTGGCAATATCGCGCAGCACATCAATGGTCGTAGAAAGCGCCACGGTATCGCTTACTTTCAATGTGCCGTCGCGCTGATACTCCGCAGAATGCAGCACGAAACCGCGGCCGGACTCGACGGGGCCACCGAAGTGCACGTGAATTTCCTTGCCCACTGTGCCCACTTCAATATCGAGCTGTTCCAAGAGATCATTGAAGGTTAAGGAGCCGACCAAACGGTTGACAACGAGCCCCATGGCCCCTTCTGCGTTGTGAACGCAAAGGTAAACCACCGTACGTTCAAATCGTGGATCCGTCATGCTGGGCATGGCGATCAGCAAGTGACCCTTGAGATAGCCCTCGTCACTATCGCTCATAAAGTACTCCTCGGCACCAAAAGATCGGGCCCGCAGCCCTAACGAAATTCTCACGGCCACACGATATCGTGAGCTAGATGCCTTCGAATTCCATTACCATATAGGATGTGCCTTTGCGCTGAAAGCGCCTTGACGCCACCCTTTTTTGGAGATCAGTGAGCGTGCGTCCTCGGCTTTGGCTCCACCTAGCAGCGCTTCTCGCCGGTTTGCTCCATCCGGCCGCGATGGGGACCGCCTTGGCTGGCGCCAGCGACTGGTCTGAGAACCCTGAAAGCCGTGTCCGGCTAATTTCCGATCGAGACGGTCTTGATCAGCAGTCGAGGTTGTTTCTTGGCCTACATTTCAAGCTGCCGGAGGGCTGGAAGATCTATTGGCGCTCTCCCGGCGATGCGGGTTTTCCGCCCAGCCTCGATTGGCAAGGCTCATCCAACCTCAAGCAGGCGATGGTCGCCTGGCCAGTGCCGCATCGCTTCTCGCTTTTTGGCCTCGAAACCTTTGGCTATGCGAATGAAGTGGTCTTACCCATCGAAGCAGCGGTCGTAGACGCCCATCAACCGCTGCTCCTGCAGGCGAAGGTGGCCTACCTGGTGTGTTCAGAAATTTGTGTACCCCACACGGCCGATCTTCGGCTCGATCTGCCCGCGGCGGCCAAGGGGTCCGCCCAGGAAAGGGGTCTCATCCAGCGCTTTCAGGCCCTGGTGCCAGCCGATGGCACCAGCGTCGGTCTACGGCTCGAGCAGGCCAACCTGATCGGCACGCCAGAAGCGCCGAGCTTGGAGGTGCACCTAGGCTCCGACGAGCCGTTGTCGGCGCCCGACGTCATTGTCGAAGGCCCGCCCGGCTTCAGCTTTACAAAACCGGATGTGCAGCTTTCCGCCGATCGGCAGCAGGCCGTCTTGCGCGCGGCCAGCCTGCGCGGGCCTCTGGCCGAAGGCAGCGTTCTTGAAGGCAAGCGCCTGACCCTAACCGTTTTCGATGGTACCCGTGCCCTAGAACATGAAACCCTGGGCCGTTTCCTGGCGTCCACCGAGACACCGGGTCCCGGTGGCGTTCTCGGATTGGCGACCATTCTAGGCTTGGCGATCTTGGGCGGCCTGATTTTGAACCTGATGCCCTGCGTCCTACCGGTTCTGTCGATCAAACTGCTCTCGGTGGTCAGCCACGGTGGCAGCGCCCGGTCGCAGGTCCGCTTAGGGTTTCTCGCCTCTGCGGCGGGCATTATCACGTCGTTTTTGGCCTTGGCTGCCATCTCGGTGGCGCTGAAGGCAAGCGGTATGGCAGTCGGCTGGGGGATCCAGTTTCAACAGCCAATCTTCCTCGCTGTCATGGCCATCGTGGTTGTCCTTTTCGCCTGCAATCTCTTCGGTTTCTTCGAAATCCTATTGCCGGCACGCCTCAGCACGCTCGGCGTCTTTGCGCCCGGATCGGGCGACGCCGGGCTCGGCGGCCATTTCGTGACCGGGGCCTTCGCCACGCTACTGGCCACACCCTGCTCCGCCCCCTTCCTCGGCACTGCCGTCGGTTTTGCCCTTGCCCAGGGACCGGTAGAGATCTTCGCCATCTTCCTAGCGCTTGGCCTTGGGCTGGCTTTGCCATATTTGGCGGTCGCGGCTTTTCCAGGCTTTGCCACACGCTTGCCCCGCCCCGGCCAATGGATGATTTGGCTGCGTCGTTTCCTAGGTTTGCTGCTGTTGGCCACGGCGGTGTGGCTGCTTTCGGTCATCGCCACGCAGCTCGGCTATCCCATAGCCTTGACCATCGCCGCCCTGCTGTTGGCCCTGATCTTGGCGCTCGGCCTGCTCCGCGCTGATGATAGAAGGAACCTACGGCGCGGACTGGCGACGCTGGTCGCCGTCCTCGCTTTGGTCCCGCCAGCCATCAGCGCTGGTGCCGTCAGCGGCAACGCCAAGATCGAAAATGGCTGGGAAACCTTTAAGGAAGCCCGTATCCAAGAGCTGGTCGCCGAAGGAAGTTTGGTTTTCGTGGATGTGACGGCAGATTGGTGCCTTACCTGCCAGGTGAACAAGAAGCTTGTCCTCGACCAAGGCCAGGTACGCGATCGGCTGGATGGGGATGGCATCGTCAGCATGCGGGCCGACTGGACCAGCCCCGACCCGGTCATCGGTGACTACCTAAAGCGCTTTCAACGATACGGCATTCCCTTCAACGCGGTCTATGGCCCCGGGGCGCCACAAGGTTTGGTTCTTCCCGAACTCTTGACGGAGGACGCAGTTTTGGCCGCCCTTGAAGAAGCCGCCGGGCGAAATCGCGTGGCCGGTGAGTAAGGTGCCTGCCTTAAGAAAATTTCTTGGCAGCCGTAGCTTGGCCAAAGGCGCGAACTTTACTATCTAAAGCTCACATCCAGGCCAAAAACGGAGGAGAGGCTTTATCATGGGCATTCAGGCAGGTGACCGAATTCCGAGCGCTAGCGTCAAGCACATGACCGACGACGGCATTGAAGATATCACCACAGACCAACTCTTCGGCGGCAAGAAAGTGGTTCTCTTTGCCCTGCCAGGCGCCTTTACGCCGACCTGTTCAGCGCAGCATCTGCCCGGATTTATTCAAAACGCGGAAGCCATCAAGGCAAAGGGTGTGGATACCATTGCTTGCCTTTCGGTCAATGATGCCTTCGTCATGAAAGCCTGGGGTGATGCCCAGGGCGCGGGCGAGGCGGTCATGATGCTGGCCGACGGCAATGCCGACTTCACCAAGGCCCTCGGCCTTGAGCTGGATGCCTCCGGCTTCGGCATGGGTGTGCGCTCTAAGCGCTATGCCATGGTCGTTGACGACGGTGTTGTGACCAGCCTGCACCTGGAGGATGCTCCCGGTGGTCTGGCGGTTTCCAGCGCGTCCAACGTCTTGTCCCAGCTCTGAGGTCCCTGAGCAAGTTTCTGCCGTCAGGGAAACCAAACAATCGCTGTCAGCGATCCGCAGGCAAATTGTTGATGGCTGCCCGGGCGAGGGCATCGGCACGCTCGTTCTCCGGATGACCGGCGTGCCCCTTGACCCAGCGCCATTCCACCTCGTGCGGCGCCATGGCAGCCTCCAGCGCTTGCCATAGGTCTTGGTTGCGCACCGGCTTCTTGGCCGCGGTTTTCCAGCCGCGCGCCTTCCAACTATGGATCCACTTGGTGATCCCGTCCTTGAGGTAGCTGCTGTCGGTAAAGAGACGCACGCGCACCGGTCGCTTGAGAGACCTTAAGGCAGCGATCGCCGCCATCATTTCCATGCGGTTGTTGGTCGTCTCGGCCTCGCGACCGGAAAGTTCCTTTTCCGTACCACGGTAGCGCAGCACCGCTCCCCATCCGCCGGGACCCGGATTGCCGCTGCAGGCGCCATCGGTAAAGATTTCCACCACTTTAAGATCGCCCTCGCCCATCACCCCTGCCTCGCCATCTATTTGTTCTGGTTCGTATCTGACGGATCAGCCCAACCCATAGGCGCCAGGTCCACGAACGCCCTGGTGAAACCGCAATTTTTTCAAGTACTCGATCGGATCTTTGGGTTTGACGAAGGCACCGGGCGGGTGGTTGAGCCAATCATAGAGTCGGGTCAACAAGAACCGCAGCGCACTACCGCGCGCCAAGAGAGGCAAGGCTTCCAATTCCACCGCTGAGATCGGACGGGTATCGCGATATCGCTGAAGCAACAGGCGCGCCTTGGTCACGTTAAAGGCTCCGTCGGTCTCGAAACACCAGGCGTTCAGGCAGGTCGCCAACTCGTATGCGAAAAAATCGTTGCAAGCGAAGTAGTAGTCGATGATCCCCGAAAGCCGATTACCCATGAAAAAGACATTGTCGGGAAAGACGTCGGCATGGATCACGCCGCTCGGCAATGCTTCTGGCCAATTCGCCTCGAGATGAGCAAGCTCGGATTCAAGTTCGGCGGCAAGACCATCAAGCACCCGATCGGCATCCCCTGCGCAAAGTTCGAACAGCGGCCGCCAGCCGGACACCGAGAGGTCGTTGCCGCGATGCTTGGGAAAGGAACTGCCGATGAGGTGCATTTCCGCAAGCGCCGCTCCGAGCGCGCTGCAGTGCTCCCGCCCAACACGTTTGGGCCACAGACCGTCCAAGAAGGTGACAATCGCTGCCGGCCGGCCGGCCAAGCGACGCAGTGCCACGCGATCGCGCGCTTGTACCGGCGTCGGACACGCAAATCCATGGGCCGCCAAATGCTCCATCAAACCCAAAAAGTAGGGCAGATCTTCCGACCGCACCCGCTTTTCGTAAAGCGTCAGGATGAAGTTGCCGCTGGTCGTGCCGAGGAAAAAATTGGAATTTTCAACACCTTCGGCAATGCCTTTGAAGGCGGTCACCGCGCCAAGGTCGTAATCGGACAAGAAGAGCCTTAACTCTTCGTCGGAAACCTCTGTGTAGACGGCCATTTTTAGGAATTCAGATTCTCACATGAACTAATACTATTCGGCCAAGTGACGCCAGGGCTAGGCCGGTGTCATGCCCTCTTGCAGGACACGAGGCAGCTTGAATTCGACGTTCTCCTGGGTGACGGTGACCTCCTCAATCGTCACCTCAAACCGTTCGCCGAAAGCCTCAATCACCTCCAATACGAGAACCTCCGGCGCCGACGCGCCGGCGGTGAGGCCCAGATAGGAGATGCCTTCCATCTTGGCCCAGTCGATGTCATCCGCCCTCTGCACTAAGGCGGCATAGGGACACCCTACCCTTTCCGCAACTTCGACCAAACGCTGGGAGTTGGACGAGTTCGGCGCGCCGACGACCAGCAGCGCCTCGCAGCGTGCGGCAATCGCTTTCACAGCGGCCTGGCGATTGGTGGTGGCATAGCAAATGTCTTCCTTCTTTGGCCCGTGGATGGTCGGAAAGCGCGCCAGCAAGGTGTCGATGATCTCAGCCGTGTCGTCGACCGAGAGCGTGGTCTGCGTGATGTAGGCGAGCTTGCTGGGGTCACTCACCTCAACCTTTTCTACGTCTGCCGGTGATTCAACGAGCAGAATGCTATCCTTCGGCAACTGACCCATGGTACCGATCACCTCCGGATGCCCGGCGTGACCAATTAGAACGATGGTTCGGCCCATGCGGTGGTGCCGCTCGGCCTCGCGATGGACCTTGGAGACCAAGGGACAGGTGGCATCGACATAGAATAAGTCGCGACGCTGTGCTTCTTCTGGCACCTTCTTGGGCACACCATGGGCGGAAAATATAACGGGGACATGGTCCGGAACTTCATCAAGCTCTTCGACGAAGACCGCCCCTTTGGCCTCAAGTGCATTGACGACAAAGCGATTATGAACGATTTCATGCCGCACATAGACCGGCGATCCGTATTGCTTCAAGGCCATCTCAACGATCTGGATGGCCCGCTCAACACCGGCGCAAAAGCCGCGCGGCCCGGCAAGCAGTATGGTCAACTTTGTTTTAGGCGCCATGAGCCTCTCGTATCGCTGCCAAGAATACCTGTGTCGATCGCCGGTTCATCGGCGAGATCTGCACCGGCCGAAGGGATTGCTACTATACTTGCTGTCCGTTAGCACAAAAGGACTGATTGATAAACTTGATCGAGGAGCACTTGACCCACAAGATAATGCGACAATGTCGTCGCCGACAGTAGGATAAGCGGTTGCCGCGGATCAGCAAACACGGCACTCTTGGCGGGCTGATAGGGGATTCCCGCATCAGCGGCGCCCTGCTAACTAATGATTTGATGAGCCTTCGAAATCTGATGCAACGACTGGGTTGTGCCGTAATCCTTGGTCTGTCGATGCTGCTCACCGGCTGCAGCAGCGACGAAGACCGGCAAATCGCCTGCCCACGGCCGGTAACAGTGGTTGACGCAAGCAAGGTGACACGCTTTGCCGGCGACGGGCGGGATCTGACCGACGTGCTTTTCGAAGCGCGAATCCTATCAGCCGATATCGTTTGTGATCTCGACGAGCTGACGGTGGATGCCACAATGCAAGTGCGCTTTGCGGCCTCTCGCGGACCCGCTGAGCGGCAACGACGGATAAGGTTCGAGTATTTCGTAGCCATTTCCAACGCAGCCAGAGAAATCTTGCTGAGGGAGGAGTTCGACGTCGACATCGAGTTTCCCGGCAACCGCACCGAAGTGGTGGCCCTTGAGGAGTTGACACCGCAAATACCGCTTGGCGCTGGCGAACGGCCGAGCGACTTTCGCGTATACCTCGGCATCAAACTAAGCCGCGAGGAAATCGAGTTTAATCGCCGCACGTTGTGAAGAGACCCTTCGTGATAAAGCAACCAACATTGCCCGGCCGTCGTTCGTTGTTCTTGCTTTGCTCACCGCGTTTTTCGTTGACGCTGCAGGGACGGCCAGAAAACCTTTACGTGTTGGCCTTGCGACCCGCAAGCGATGCCAACATTCTGCCCTAAAACCGGAAACCCTATTCGCGCCGAAACAAGTACAACAGGGGGAAAGGACCATGAGCGAAACGCGGTATACCGAAGACCATGAATGGCTCGAGATAGATAACGGGATCATGACGGTCGGCATTACCAGTCATGCCCAAGAACAGCTTGGTGATATCGTCTCCGTTGAACTGCCGGAAGTCGGCCAGCAGGTCGAAAAGGGCGACGAGGTCGCTGTCATTGACTCGGTCAAGGCGGCCAGTGAGGTTTACGCCCCTGCCGATGGCGAAATCAGCAAAGTCAATGAAGCCCTGCTGGATGACCCATCCCTGGTCAACAGTGACCCGCAAGGCGAAGGCTGGTTCTTTAAGCTGTCCGTGTCATCCGCCCCTGATCTTGAAGGAATGATGGATGAAAATGCCTACCAAGCGTTTATCCAGGATTAGGGCATTGGCCTATCCACTGGGCAAGGTAACACCCATCATTGGGGGCCTGATCGGTCGATGTTGACATCCGTTCCGGCGTCGCCGGCCCAGCCGATGTAGTACCAGCGCCAACGCAAACACGGGAGGATCGGTCGATGACAGAAGCAAGCCATTCCCTTGAGGAACTGGAAATGCGTGGCGACTTCGTACGCCGGCACATTGGCCCCGGGGAGCCGCAGCTTGCCGAAATGTTGGAAACGCTGGGCCTTAACTCTCTCGATGAGCTAATCGAAAAGACCGTCCCCAAAAGCATTGTCAGCACCACCGCTCTCGAGCTTGAACCCGCCAAGAGCGAGCGGGTTATGCTGTCCTACCTGCGGCAAATGCGCGAGCGCAACAAGGTCTTTATTTCGATGATGGGCATGGGTTACCACGGCACGGTAGTGCCCGGTGTCATCCTGCGCAACGTGCTTGAGAATCCAAGCTGGTACACCGCCTACACGCCCTACCAGGCCGAGGTCAGCCAGGGCCGCCTCGAGGTCTTGCTGAACTTCCAGCAGATGGTTATCGACTTGACCGGTATGGAACTCGCCAACGCCTCGTTGCTAGATGAAGCCACCGCCGCTGCCGAAGCGATGGCCATGTCCAAGCGTCTTTCCAAAAGTAAATCCAACCGCTTTCTTGTCGCCGAGGACTGCCACCCGCAAACCATTGCCGTCATCAAGACCCGGGCCAGGCCCATGGGCATCGAGGTGGCGGTCGGCGATCCCTACAGCAACGCCGGCGACAGCGACTACTTCGGCGTACTCTTGCAATACCCTGGAACAACCGGCGAAATGCGCGATCCAACTCCGGTGATTGAAACTGCGCACGGGCAAAAGGCCTTGGTAACCTTCGCCGCCGATATCTTGAGCCTGGTGGTGGCCAAGCCGCCCGGGGAGTTTGGTGCGGACATTGTCGTGGGCAGCACCCAACGCTTTGGTGTGCCGATGGGTTACGGCGGTCCGCATGCCGCCTATTTTGCCACTCGGGACGCCTACAAGCGCTCGGTGCCGGGGCGCATCATCGGCGTTTCCCTGGACGCACAGGGAAAGCCGGCGTTGCGCATGGCGCTGCAAGCCCGCGAGCAGCACATTCGACGCGAGAAAGCGACCAGCAATATCTGCACCGCACAGGTCTTGCTGGCGGTGGTATCGGCGCTTTACGCGGTCTACCACGGACCGGATGGCTTGCGCTTGATCGCCGGTCGTGTCCATCGCATGACCCAGATCCTGGCCGAAGGTTTGAAACGGCTGGGGTTCGCCGTGGAGACCAAAGCCTTCTTCGATACGATTACTGTCTTGGTGCCCGGCCAAGCCGCCAGGATCGCCGCCAAGGCGCGCGAATCACGGATTAACCTGCGAGTCATTGACCCGGATCGGCTTGGCATTTCTTTCGATGAGACCACCAAGCGCGATAATCTGCGGGCGCTGTGGCGGGTTTTTGCCACCAAGTCCAGTCAGGCTCTGAATATCGATGACCTGGACACCGTGGTCGAGGAATGCCTGCCCGCGTCATTGCGCCGCAGCAGCGATTTCCTAACCCATCCGGTTTTCTCGCTCTATCACG
This sequence comes from Rhodospirillales bacterium, assembly GCA_965222795.1. Classification (GTDB taxonomy): domain Bacteria; phylum Pseudomonadota; class Alphaproteobacteria; order Kiloniellales; family CBDCUY01; genus CBDCUY01. Next base: position 718,079 of record OZ244972.1, read on the forward strand.
GCGAGACCGAGATGCTGCGCTACTTGCGCTGGCTTGCCGCCAAGGACCTATCACTTGACCGGACCATGATTCCGCTCGGCTCCTGCACGATGAAGCTGAACGCGACCAGCGAAATGCGGCCGATCACCTGGCGGAATTTCTCTGCGATGCATCCCTTCGCCCCCCTCGACCAGGCACAAGGCTACCAGCAGCTCTTCGAGGAGCTGGAAGAGATGCTGTGTGAGGTCACCGGCTTCGACGCCGTATCCCTGCAACCCAACGCCGGTTCCCAAGGCGAGTACTCAGGCCTGCTGTGCATTCGCAAATATCACGAAAGTCGGGGCGAATCTCATCGCGACATTTGCCTGATCCCGGCGTCCTCCCATGGCACTAATCCGGCAAGCGCGCAGATGGCTGGCATGACGGTCGTCGTCGTCGGCTGTGACGATCACGGCAATGTCGACGTGGCGGACTTGCGCTCCAAAGCACAGCAACACGAGCAGAGCTTGGCGGCCCTGATGATAACCTACCCCTCGACCCATGGTGTTTTCGAGGAGGAGATCATCGAAATCTGCCAAATCATTCACGACCACGGTGGCCAGGTCTATCTAGATGGGGCCAACCTCAACGCGCTGTTGGGCGTCTGCCGACCCGGAAAGATCGGCGCCGATGTGTCGCACATGAACCTGCACAAGACCTTTTGCATACCCCATGGCGGCGGCGGACCCGGCATGGGCCCCATCGGTGTCGGCAAGCATTTGGCCCCTTTCCTACCGGATCATCCGGTCATTGAGGGCGTCAACCCAGCCGCAGGGCCGGCTGGAACCATCGGCCCCGTGGCGGCGGCCCCCTGGGGATCGGCCTCGATCCTGCCAATCACCTGGGCCTACATTGCCATGATGGGCGGGCCTGGCCTGACGCGGGCCACGCAGGTTGCAATCTTGAGTGCCAACTATGTCGCCAAACGGCTGTCCGATCACTATCCGATCCTTTATACGGGCAAGAACGGCATGGTTGCCCATGAATGTATTGTTGACCTGCGCCCTATCAAGGCGTCTTGTGGCGTGACCGTCGACGACGTTGCCAAGCGCCTGGTTGACTATGGTTTCCACGCGCCGACCATGTCCTTCCCGGTGCCCGATACCCTAATGATCGAGCCGACAGAAAGCGAAGCCAAGCGTGAGCTCGACCGCTTCTGCGATGCGATGATCGCCATTCGCCGGGAAATTGCCCAAGTTGAGGCGGGAGACGTGGATCCTGTTGACAACTTATTGAAGAACGCCCCGCACACGCACCACCTGTTATTGCAGGGCGATTGGTCAAAGCCCTATTCTAAAGAACAGGCTTTTTTTCCGCTGCACACCTTGCGGGAAGACAAGTACTGGCCACCGGTGGGGCGAATCGACAACGTGCATGGCGATCGAAATCTTGTTTGCACCTGCCCGCCGATGATTTCCTATCAGGACGCCGCCCAATAGGGCATGGATTCGAGCAGGAAATTGAAGACGTTGGGGGACGGCTACCAGCGCAGGATCAGTTTGCCGTTGCGCACTTCGTAGCCATTGAGGCGAGAAAGAAAACTCATGCCCAGCAGCGAGATGTGCAGATTGCCTTCCAAGACCGCGGCACCAACGTCGGCGACCCGCAGCTGACCGATGCGAACATCACGCAGCTTAACCGGTGCGGCCCCAACCACACCGTTTGCTGTGTTTGACCGATATCGGTAGTCGAGCGACCTGGGATTGATGCCCACGCGCAAGGCATCGTCGCGGCTGAGAGTGACGACACTCGCCCCGGTGTCGACCATGAAGGTGATTTCACGACCATTGACATCGGCATCGATGTAAAAATGACCGTCCTGCGATGCGCGAAAGATCATTTCGCTTTCTAGGCCACTTGACGCGTCGTCCTGCACCACTTGCGCACCGGCCAGATTGGCGCTCGCCGCCTGGCTGCCGGGCGAGCCACTTGGCCAGCCGAACATGCGCGTGTCGATATAGCCCGAAAACACGGCGCCGGCCGCAATGCACAGCGCGGCCCAAAGAAATGTTGTACGTATTGCCCACCAGACCATGGCTGAATTCTCTTCGGCGCCTTTCGCGGAACTCACCCCAGGCCAACCAGTTTCTTCCCGAAGGCCGTAAAATTCTCCTAACAAATGCATGGATTTGACGAAAATTTTCGCCAGCCTTTTTCTTTGTATTGCAAGGCGAGCGCCGATATCGTCACACCCCATGCCAGAACACTTTGTCAAAAAGATGGGGAAAGGGAGGCAAATGTGGCGGCCGAAAAACTTGTAAATGAATTAACCAGGGCCGAAGCTGTCTCGGAAGTGAAGCGTCTGGTCAAGCAGATAGATCGCCATAATATCGCTTATTTTCAAAATGATGCGCCGGAAATATCAGATTCTGAGTACGATCTTCTCCGCCGTCGTCTTGAAAGCCTGGAAACCCGCTTCCCGGACCTGGCAAGCAGTGACAGCCCATCTAGACGCGTCGGCGCCGCACCCGCGACCGGATTTCGTAAGGTTCGCCACGCCCAGCCCATGCTATCGCTTGGTAATGCCTTCGACAGCGAGGATGTTCGCGAGTTCTTTACAGGAATACGTCGCTTCCTCAAGGAGTTACAGGATAATCTTGAGACAGTGATCGAGGTGGTGGCCGAGCCAAAGATCGATGGACTCTCCATCTCCTTGCGCTACCAGGACGGCCAATTTGCGCAAGGGGCCACCCGTGGTGACGGCAGCGAGGGCGAGGATGTTACCGCTAACTTGAGAACCATTGAGGCTCTGCCGCAAAGGCTTAGTGGCGCAGCCCCCGGCGTGGTTGAAGTTCGCGGCGAAGTCTATATGGCGCGGGCCGACTTCTTCGCCCTCAATCAAGCCCAGGATGCAGCAGGCAAGCAGCGTTTTGCCAATCCCCGAAACGCCGCGGCCGGCTCTTTGCGTCAGCTAGATTCCGCCATCACTGCCAGTCGGCCGCTCCAGCTCTTCGCCTATGGCCTGGGGGAAACCAGCGAGGCCGTCGCCGACACCCATTGGGACTACCTGCAGCGGCTCCAAGAATGGGGCTTTCCCACCAATCCGCTCGCCCGACTTTGCCGACAAGTGGACGAAGTATTGAACTTCTACCACGAGATAGCGGCCGCCCGATCCTCCCTGCCCTACGATATCGATGGCATTGTTTACAAGGTCAATCGTTTCGACTGGCAGGCGCGCTTGGGTACGGTAAGCCGGGCGCCGCGCTGGGCCATCGCCCATAAATTCCCAGCCGAAAAAGCGGAGACCATCCTGCGCCACATCATGATCCAAGTCGGCCGAACCGGCGCCCTGACACCGGTGGCCGAGCTGGAGCCGGTCACCGTCGGCGGTGTCGTCGTCAGCCGAGCCACCTTGCACAACGAAGACGAAATCGCACGCAAGGACATCCGCCAAGGTGACAGCGTCATGATCCAGCGCGCCGGCGACGTTATCCCGCAGGTCTTGGCGGTCATTGAATCCAAAAGACCGGAAGGTAGCCAGCCATTTCAGATGCCGGAACGATGCCCGGAGTGCGGCAGTCTCGCCGTCCGAGAAGAAGGAGAAGCGGTGCGCCGCTGCACCGGCGGCCTGATCTGCCCCGCGCAAGCAGTTGAGCGCCTGCGCCATTTCGTTTCTCGCGATGCCTTTGACATCGAGGGCCTGGGCGACAAACACATTCGCGCCTTCTTCGAAGACGGACTGCTGAAGAGCCCCGTCGACCTCTTCACTTTGGAGACTCGCGACGGCGAGACCGGCACCCCCTTGGCAGAACGGGAGGGCTGGGGCGCGCTGTCGGCTAGCAACCTCTTCGCTGCCATAGAGGCAAAGCGAACCATCGCCTTCGACCGCTTCATTTATGGCCTGGGAATTCGCCAAGTCGGCCAGGCGACCGCCCGCCTACTCGCGCGCAACTACGGCAACCTGGCGCAATGGCGGGCCGCGATGACCGCCGCCCAAGACCGCTCAAGCAGCGCCTATGCGGACCTCATCAACATCGACCAGATCGGCCCATCGGTGGCTGCCGACATCCTCGATTTCTTCGCCGAGGAACACAATGAGGAGGTCTTGGACGGGCTGGCGGCGGCGCTCACCATCGAACCCGTGGAAGCCGCCAGCAGCGAATCTCCGGTATCAGGCAAGACCGTCGTTTTCACCGGCTCGCTGGCCTCGATCTCCCGTAGCGAGGCCAAGGCGCGGGCGGAGGCGCTAGGAGCCAAGGTGGCCGGGTCTGTTTCCCGCAAGACGGACTACGTGGTCGTTGGCACCGATGCCGGATCAAAGGCCAAGAAGGCAGCCGAACTCGGTGTGACAATCCTCAGTGAAGAAGAATGGCTAGGCCTGATCGGAGAAAGCACATGACTGGAACTACCCCGGGGCTCGCCGACTTTCAGGCCGCGGCCGAGCGCATTAAGAACGAGGTTCGGCGCACCCCCTGCATCCGCGCTCGTTTCCTGCACGAGCCACTTTGCGATGCCCGGCTCATGCTGAAGCTGGAGTGCCTGCAGGTTACTGGCTCCTTCAAGCCGCGCGGGGTGATGAGCACGGTGACAACGTTGTCACCAGAAGAAATCGGCCGCGGCATCATCACCGCTTCCGGCGGCAACCACGGCCTGGCGGTCGCCTATGTCGGCCAGCGGGCCAAGACCCGCGCAACCATCTATCTGCCGGAATCAACGCTGCCGGCCAAGGCCCGCAAATTAGCGACTTGGGGGGCAGAGGTGGTGATTGAGGGCGAGGTTTGGGACGATGCCAACGAGGCGGCCCTGTTGCATGCCGAGCGCGACGGCCTGACCTATCTTCACCCCTTTGCCCGCCCGGAGGTGATTGCCGGTCAGGGCACCCTGGGATTAGAGATCCTCAAACAGGTGGCTGACGCCGACATGCTGGTGGTGGCGATCGGCGGCGGGGGCCTGATTTCTGGAATCGCAACAGCGGCCAAGGCGGTTAAACCTGACATCCAGATTATTGGTGTTGAACCGGTGGGGGCACCGACCTTGAAAGCGAGCCTCGAGGCCGGCGCACTGGTCACCTTGCCCAAGGTAGAAACATCGGCGGTCACCTTGGCGCCCAAGCGCAGCGCGCCAATTAACCTCGACCTGATCGCCCGCAATGTCGACGACATTGTGCTGGTGAGCGACGAGGAAATGCGCCGCTCGGCCCGCTGGCTGTGGTTCGAATTCGGGGTGGCGGCCGAACTTTCTGGGGCTGCCTCCCTGGCCGCGTTGCAAACCGGCCGCATCACGCCGGCTGCAGGCTCAACCGTTGTAGCCCTCGTCTGCGGGGCCGGCGACGACGGGATCGAGAAATGAGCAGAAAGCTGCCCGGCGCACTTAATCGAATCTAAATAAATCTCACATTGACTTACAAACCTTACAAAACGTACCATTCGTATGGTTCTTGCCACTAGAACTCCCCTGGGGGAATGCGGAATGACTGGAAGTGTCAATGTAATTTGCCGGGGGGCGAGGAAGAGAGAATGCCTGAAGGGACAATGAAGACGCTCACCGTAAGTGAAGCTCGGGATACTTTGGCGGAAATACTTGATAAGGCCCGTTACAGCAATGAGCGCGTGGTTGTAACCAAGCGGAGCAAGTCCGTCGCAGCCATTGTACCCTTGGAGGATCTGAATTTGCTGGTAGAACTTGAAGCACGCATTGATTTAGAAGATGCCCGCGAAGCCATAAGAGAGACCGAGGAAAAGGGCGCCAAGGATTTGGATAGCCTTCTGGAGGAACTCGATCTCTAACGTGGAGGTTTGAATGGCATCTGGGAGCGGGCCGGGGACTGGACCCAGAGCTGGAAACAAGCGAGCCACTTCTACAAGACTCTATCACGTCGAAGTGGCGCCCGCAGCTGAAAGACAAATCAAGAAATTACGGAAGTCTCTGCCTAAAAGGACTTTGCAAGCGATATTAAGTGCTATTGGATCGCTCAGCAGTAATCCGCGACCGCCCGGCGCTGAAAAGCTTGCCGACAAGGAAAATCTCTATCGGATTAGAGTGGCCGGGAAATTTCGTATAGTCTATAGGATACGCGACAAACAGGTTACGGTCTATGTCTTGAAAGTGGCCGATCGCAAGGATATCTATCGGCGCATTTTCAATTTGGTGCTCTAGAGAAGTCGCCACCTCACCACAGATTAATCCGGATGCATTTTCCTTTCTGAGATTCAATTCTAAATTGGTCTAGACAACGGCGACCACGGGTAGTCATGCGTTCAGCATGTCATGTCCGGCAACGGAAGGCAGTCGATATGATCGATTTTTACTATTGGCCGACACCAAACGGCTGGAAGGTCGCCATCATGTTGGAGGAATGCGCCCTGCCCTATCGGTTGGTCCCGGTCAACATTGGTAAAGGCGACCAGTTCAAGCCAGCGTTCCTCGCGATCAGCCCCAATCATCGCATGCCGGCGATCGTCGACCACGACGTGGCGGAGGAGCCGGTGAGCGTCTTCGAATCCGGCGCCATCCTCTACTATCTGGCGGAAAAAACTGGCAAATTCATCCCTGCCGATCCGCTTGGTCGCAAGGAAACGCTGGAATGGCTGTTCTGGCAGGTGGGCAATCAAGGGCCCATGGCGGGCCAGCTCAGCCACTTCGTCAACTATGCACCAAAGGAGGGGAATGACTACGCCCTGGAGCGCTATAGCAAAGAATACGACCGCTGCCTGGGTGTCCTGGAGCGCCGCCTGGCTGACCGCCGCTATATCTTGGGTGATGATTATACGATCGCCGACATGATCGCTTGGCCCTGGGTGCTGATCGCCAAACCTTTAGGCGCCTCCCTGGAGGCCTTCCCCAACGTCAAGCGCTGGCGGGGGGTCATCAAGGAACGCCCTGCTGTGCAGCGCGCGGTCGACCTCGGCAAGGAGTTTCGGCGCAGCGGCCCGCCAAGCGAGGAAGAGCGCAAGGTGCTCTTCGGGCAAACGGCGGCGATGGCCAATTACACCAAGTAACCTGGCCAACCACCATGATTGCATTAGATTGTGTTGCTTTCATGCTGATCGGGGGTCATGCGGTGTTGGCGGAAAAACGCCGGGAGGCGAGGTCCCACCTACCTGGCATAATTTCTATACCTGGCGGCCATTTGGAGCCGGGCGAGTCCATTGAAGACGCGCTTTTTCGCGAGGCCCGCGAGGAATTGGGAATTGCACTGGAAAGCCCGACTTATGTCTGCTCACTTTTGCACCGTGCTCAGGAACTTCGCAAACTTCACTACTGGAGCATCACGCGGTGGCAGGGAGAGATCACGCCTCACGAAGCCGACTCGCTGGTTTGGATAGGGATGACGAATCTAGGCGCCCTAGATCTAGAAGTCGATCGCGTCGCAGTTCGTCAGTGGCTTCGGAACTGTCGAGAAAGCGAGACTAATCCTCATCCGAAGCAGACCGATAACGCTTGAACAAAAAGACTCGAACGGCGCTGGATAGATTTGAGCGGCGCTGCCGATCGATGTGCTCGACGAGCTTGTTGATCGACACGGCTTCTTCGGCCGCGGCTTGCTTCAAGGCGCGCCAGAACACCGGCTCTAAGGACAGGCTGGTCTTGTGGCCGGCGATCAACACCGATCGTTTTCGCAGCCGATCATCTTCGCCGGAAACCTGCAGGCCTTTGGAGTCGGCCTTCGATGGTTTCTCTTGCATCATGGCTGGGGTCATCCGTCACGGGACTGGACCTAGCTTGGCCCGCAAGCCGAAACGCCAAAGCCAAGCGCGAAATCACACGGAACGATACTGCCAGACCCCCTATTCTGGCGGCAACAGGGTTGATTGACGGATGGATGTGGATGCGTTCCAGGACCGCCGCCCAACCCATGCGGGGCCTTGCCGAGGCCGGCCGGTGCCACCAGTTTAGAAAAAATTAGGCACTGGCGCGCGAGATTTGGTAATCATTTGGGGACCGCGTTGGCTTGTGGCGCCTGCCAGTTCCTTAGGTGAGCAGCGGATGCCTGTCACCCCTGCCCTCCTCGCGGCATAGTATTGAGGTCGCCGTCACTGATGTTCGCATCCACCGACTATGGCCGCTATCCGGCCTTCGCCGACGAAGGGCGGCGGCTTTCCGGGTTTTCGCTTGCCCTTACAGCACTCTTTCTCATCGGCTCTTACGTTTACTATTCGCCAGCCGGCGCGCCGGCCGCTTTTGCGGCACTCGCTGGCGGCCTCCTAATCCTGAAGAACATCAGCCGCATCCGCATGATCGAGCTGCAATTGCTGCTCGGCCTTCTAACGCTTACCTTTCTCACGATCATTCTAAAGCCGGAGTTTTGGGGGACACTACGGTTCCAGCGCTACTCGAAGGAATATCTCGAATCCTTCATCCTCTTTGTCTACAGCATTGTCGTCTGTTACGGCATCTACCTTGAGTTAAAGGGTTGGACCAAGGCGCAACTGAACAAACTGTTCTTTGTCGTGCTGTGCAGCCTGTTGATCGGCTCGACTTTGGAGGTTCTTACACCGTTCAAGATCGTATCCGACAAAGCGCGCGAGTTCATGTTCTCCCAGGGGCTCTACACGCAAGATTGGCGGGACCTGCTCTACCACGGAGGCATTCGGCCAAAGCTGTTCACCAGCGAAGTCTCGCATCTCGCCAAATTCTATGTTTTCGCCCTTGTCTGCTGGTTCGTCACTAGCGATCGGCCGCGCACTATGTTGATCTATATTGCCTTTTTGATTGGCGGTCTCCTTATCATCCGCAGCCCGATCATCCTTTTGGGCTTTGGTTTTTTGGTGGCGCTGCTCTTCGACAAAGGGCGCCTGGCCGGCAAGACGATGCTCAACTTGGTCTTGATACTCCTGCTATGTCTCGTCCTGTCGCCGGTGGCACTGGTCATTATCGATGCGGTCATGGCGGAGCGGGTAGATCGCATCCTGGAAGGCAAGGACGGCAGTTTCTTCCAGCGCTTTCTTGCTCCTTTGCAGATCATGCTGGCGGTACTAGCCGACCACCCGGTTTTTGGCCTGGGCTTCGGTGGCAAAGAAGCGGGAATTCCCTACTCGTTGAAAGTCCACGCCCAGTTCGATTTGAGCCTGGCAACCTATAAGGACACGGTCCCACTCGGCGCCAATGCCCTCTTCTTACTGGTCATGCAGACTGGCGTTGTAGGCTTTACCCTCTTCGCCATCCTTTACTGGAAGATGATCAGGACATTGGCCGGGCGATACGAGTACACCATCCTGGCCACCACCCTGCTCTTCATGAATGTCATCGGCGCCCTCAACACGGTGCGCATATGGTCTTATATTTTCATACTTTTTGCGGTTTGCTATGCCTGCAGCCAGCAACGAAGCCGCGATGAAGAGCTGCCGCAGGTGCAACCAACCTTCGCCAAGCCCGGCTCCTGACCCATCAAATCTCCACTGGATGCCATATGGGCGGCCTCGCCAATTGAGGCCATTGAATTGTGTGCCACTATCGCTGTAGTATAAGACGATAGTGACTGGGTTGAATCAATCGCTAACGATTGGATCTATACCGGTTTTAAACTGATCCACGGTAGCAAGCGACCTGGCCGAACTTTTTGGATAGGTTGTTGTCCGGCGGTCAGCGGCACATGAACCCCTTCTTGAAGTATCGGATAAAACGCCTAATCAATGCCTTGGGATTGCGAGTTCGCCCAGGGGGCAGGGCACGTTCCGGTTTGAGCGAGTTCGCTGTCCACCTGCGCGATCGAGGCTTTCTCCCTGGCACCGTTATCGATGTCGGCGTCGCGGACGGAACCTTCGAACTTTACGAAACCTTTCCGGAAGCCTTTCACCTTCTCGTCGAGCCTATGGGTGAGTTCGAACCGGCCATGCGGAAGATCTGCAGTAAATACAATGCAGATTACATTCTCGCCGCGGCGAGCGACCAGACCGATGAGGTGCCAATCTACTTTTCCCACGATAAACATGGCGCCTCACTCGTGGCGCAACAAATAAATGTATCACCGTGTAATCAAAATGGGCGAAAAATACGCTCCTTCCGTTTGGACGAAGAGATCGGGATCCGTGGATGTCGCCCCCCTTATCTCATCAAGGTGGACGTACAGGGCTTTGAACACAGGGTGATAGAGGGCGCCGTCGGCTTACTCGCCGATACCGAGGTGGTGATTCTCGAAACCGCGCTGTTCCGTTTTAAGGAAGGCCGACCGCTATTGGACGAATCAATTGCCTTCATGAAACAGAGAAATTTCCTCCCCTATGATATATTTGGTGGTTACCTGCGTCCTTTGGATGACGCCCTCGCGCAGGTCGACATCGCCTTCGTCAAGGAGGATGGGCTGTTCCGCTCTAGCAACGAGTTCGCCACTGCCAGCCAATTGGAGCAGGCCGCAGGGAGCATGAATGCGCGGGTGAGGAAGTTAATACGTGCCTAACACCTCACCCCCCTCAGCCAGGCGTACCGCTCCAGCACTCTCAAGCAAGCACCATCTCTAGGAAGACCTGAGCGCGGGTGAGGGTTTACTGGGCTGTGTTTATTCGATTCTCTTTGTTTGATTTTCAGGCCGAGAGGGTGATTCGATGGCACGGCGGCGGATGGGGCAGGAAGACTTTCGCTTTGCCAATTCGAGCGGCCAGTCGTCGCTTGACGGGCTGTTGGCGGTGATCAACTGGTCTGAGGCGGAACGGCTGATGGCACCGATTTCCGCTGCCGCCAAGGGCGAGCAAGGCTGGCCGCCGCTTTGTTTGTTGAAGGCCCTGCTGCTGGCACGCTGGTACGATTTGAACGACGTGAAACTGGCCGAAGCGCTGGACGACCGGGCCTCCTTCCGCCGCTTCTCATGGCTTCTCGCGCAACGAGGCGACGCCGGAGCGCACCGCTTTAGCGCACCGCTTTAGCGCACCGCTTTTGTGCGCTTTCGCCGAAGCTTGGTGACCTTGGATCTCAGCGAGCGTCTCTTCGCTGCGATCAGCGATCACCTGAGTGAGCGGCAGCTATCGGTCAAGCAGGGCACGCTGGTCGATGCCACCATCATCGCCTCGGCCAGCAAGGATGACGATGAGGCCCGCTGGGACAAGCACAAGAACAGGAAAGCCGTTCACGGCTATAAGGCCCATGTGGCTTGCGATGAGGCGACAGCCCTGATCGAAAGGCTCGCGGTCACCCCGGCCAATGTGAATGACGGCAAGGCCGGCTGCGGCATCATCCCGGACGACCCCGGCGCGGTCTATGCTGACTCTGCCTATCGCGGCCCGGGTTTCCGGGAGGCTGTGGCAAGCAGAGGCGGCCGGGCCCGCGTTGTTGCTACCCATGTCTGGGCCCGCGCACAGGTCTCGCTAGCGCAGTCTAGCGCGCTTAGCCGCGGGACGGAACCGATGCCGAAGCGGAACTCGTGGCGGGCAAGGTCAGCCCTCACCACTGGCCAGTGGCGAAGTAGCGTTGCCAATCCTCCCGTTCCGGCACTGGCAGCCCATTCCACCAGCGCCTGGCAGCGCCGGCGTTCTCCGCCACCGTCTTGGCCCCCGGTGGCGGCGTTTCGCCAATGTTCCGGTAGTGAACCGCATAGTAGCTGCGAAAGGCGACGGTGGGTGCCGGGTTGTGCGCATGGGCCAGGCGCCGGCTGCGGATCGCCTCCCAAAACACCCGGTCACAGGTCGGGCCTAGCTGCTTGGGCATCATCGCCCAGAGCGGGGTCAGCCGAAAGGCCTGGCGGGTCAGGAAGAGGCAGCTGGTATCCACATGCCGCTTGCCATCGCTTTCGTTGCGATCCAGGTACATCAGTGATCCGTCGAGGCGATGCATGCTGCGCCCGGCGGTGCAGACCACGGCCCCGGTGGTCTGCTGCAGGGTGACCATGGTCTCGATGTATCCGGGATAGTACCAATTATCGGCATCCAGATAGGCGAGCGCGTCGAAGCCCTGGGTGTTCACCGTGAGAGAGCCGATCGCCCTTGGCGTGTTGCCGTTGTCGCCATGGGCCCGAGGCAAGACGATGTGCTGGACCGGCCAAGCAGCAACAGCTACCTGTGGATGGCCGTCGGCGATCATGAGGTGGCTACAGGGATAGCTCTGCGCGGCTACACTCTCATGGCAGCACCGAAGGATTTCGAGATCCTCTTTGTAGTAGGGCGTGACAACGGCCACCTTCATCAATGCCCGGCCCGATGGTACCTAAGCACCGTATGTCGATGCTGCAAGTTAGTGTTCTCAATCACGACTTAGCCGGAAAATTCCCATCTAAAGACGATTATATCGTCTTATCGTAATTTCTATAGGCGCATTTTACATCAATAGAGAACTAAGATGGACTCTATTCTCTTTATAATTTATCATTTCGCGTAATTCAAAATTATAAAACTCTCGCGCGAAAATTTGCGGGAGTGGTTGTGGTGCGATGTCATTCCAAAGGCGCACGGCACCGCCGCCAGACCTTACCCAGGCGTTGGCGTTGCACCGCCAGGGTCGGCTCGCCGCGGCGGAGCGGCTTTATGCGGCGGCTCTGGCCGCGGCACCCAAAGACCCGCGCGCCCTCTACCTGATCGGCCTCTGCCGGCTCGAGCAAGGCGACCTCGCCGGTGGTGCGCGCTACATGCGGAGCCTTGTCAAGCTGCGCCCCAGCAACGCCGCCGCCCACCACGCACTCGGCAAGGCCTTGGTCATGATGGGCCGCCGCAAACAGGGGCAAAGGCATCTCACCCGCGCCCTCAGGCTCGACCCGCACCTGACCGATAGCCGGTTGGAGCTGGGAGCACTGGCGGCCGCGGCGGGACGCTTCGCTGAGGCTGAAGCGCTCTATCGAGACGGCCTAGCCATTGATGCGGCCGATGCCCGCCTGTGGACCAACCTGGGCGAAGCGCTCCGTCAGCAGCAGCGCGAGCCCGAGGCCTTCGAGGCATGGACGAAGGCACTCGCCTTTGATCCCAACCTGGTCGAAGCCCGCTGCAACCTTGCCCTCTATCGAGCCGCCCGCGGCCAGGCGGATGAGGCGGTAAGGGGAATCCGGCAAGCCATTGGCATCCAGTCGGAACAAGCCGAACTGCATTTCACCCTCGGCATCCTCGAACTCCACCGCGGCCGCTACGAAGCCGCGGCAACCGCCCTGAAGGAGGCGCTGGACCGCAACCCCAGGCATCGGCGGGCCGCGGTTCACCTGGCCGAGGCCTGCATGGATCTCTGTGATTGGGATAGGCTCGAGCGCCTGATGCCGGTGATCCAGGAAGAGCTTGAAAAAGCCGGCGAGGGCAAGGATTGCCTCATCGCCCCCTTCCTCTCCCTTAAGCTGCCAACCTCGGAAGCAGAGCGCCTGGCAGTCGCCGCGGCACGCAACCGTCGACGCCAAACTGTAGCGCTGGCTGCGCCCGCCGCCGTGGCCCAACCGAAGGATAGGCTGCACCTCGGCTATCTTTCGGCGGACTGGCGCGATCACCCGACGGCGCATGTGCTCTGCGGTATGTTCCACCATCACGACCGGCGCCGCTTCGAGGTGACGGCGCTGTCCACCGGACCCGATGATGGCAGTCGGTTTCGGGCCGAAGTTCGCGCTGGCTGCGATCGCTTCATCGACCTCAGCGACATCGGTGACCGAGCCGCTGCCGGTCGTATCCGCGAGCTCGGCATCGACATTCTGGTCGACGTACAAGGGCCGACCCGTTTGGCACGTCCGGGCCTCGGCGCCCAACGGCCGGCCCCGGTTCAGGTGCTTTATCAGGCGTTCTGCGGCACCACGGCGGCACCCTGGATCGATTACCTCATGGTCGATCGCGTCGTCATCCCGCCAGCCTCGCGCGACCACTATAGCGAAGCCCTGGTCACCCTGCCCGGCTGCTACATGGTGGCCAACAACACGGCGCCGGTCGCCAAGCGCAGGCCGAGCCGTGACAAAGAAGGCCTCCCGGCCGAAGGTGTCGTCTTCTGTTCCTTTTGCAATGGCTTCAAGATCACCCGACGGGTCTTCGGCTTGTGGATGCGGGTGCTCGCCCAGGTACCTGGGGCCGTGCTCTGGCTGCGCCGGGGGCCGGCAGCCATGCAGGCAAACCTCCGCGCTGCCGCTGCGAGCCAGGGGATCGACCTTGAACGGCTCGTCTTCGCGGTCCGCCATCCCGAGAAGGCCGACCACCTCGCCCGCCATCGCCTGGCCGACCTTTTCCTCGACACTCCAATCTATGGTGGCCATGTCTCGGCCCTGGACAGCCTCTGGGTCGGGACGCCGCTCCTCACCCGCCGGGGCGAGACCTTCGCTGCGCGGGTCGGCGCCTCCTACCTCACCCACCTGGGGATGGAGGAGTTGATCGTGCGCGATGATGAGGCCTATGAGGCCCTGGCGGTAGCGCTCGGCCGCGATACGGCCCGCTTAGCGGCACTGCGCCTCAAACTGCGTGCGGCGCTTACCACCCAACCGCTCTTCGATACCGCCGGCTGGGTCGCAGGATTGGAAGGCGCCTTCCAAGCCATCTGGCGAAAGCACGCTGTTGGTCAGTCACCGCAAGACATCGAGATCGCCTCGAATCAGCTGCCCGTCACAAAGACTGGCTAAAGACCCCGCAGCTGCGATCTCTGGCCGCGCCCCTCGGCGGCGTGACAAGATTCCGCCTGCGTGATAAATTTCCTCATGGCGTGCGAGAAACCGGCTATTCCCGACGAGGTGCTGGCCAAGTGGCAGCGGGTGGTGGATATCCTGGCCCGCATCGTCGAGGTTCCGGCCGGCCTGATCATGAAGCTCGCGCCGCCCGAACACAAAGTCTTCATCAGCAGCGCCACCCCAGGCAACCCCTATGACACGAATACGACTTTCACCCTGAACACCGGCCTTTATTGCGACACGGTCATGGCCGAACGCGACCTGCTGGTGGTCTCCAACGCCCTAAAAGACCCCAAGTGGAGCCGCAACCCGGACCTCAAGCACGGCATGGTCTTTTACATGGGCTTCCCGCTCACCTGGCCCGACGGCAGCCTTTTCGGCACCATCTGCGTGCTTGATCGTCAGCACAACCCCAAGGCGGCGCAGTACACGGACCTGCTGTCCGAGTTCAAGGAGGTGGTCGATAACGACTTGAAGCTCCTGGTTGAGTTGGCGGAACGCCAGAGGGTCGAGGCGGCCTTGCAGCAGGCGCACCACCAGCTTGAGCATCGGGTGGCCGAGCGCACCCGGGAGCTCCGCAAGGCCAATGAGGAGCTGTGGCAGGAGATCACCAAAAGACAACGAACCGAGAAAGCCCTGCGCAAGCGCGAGGCCGAGCTGGAGGAGACCAATACCGCCTTGAAGGTCCTGCTGCAGGGCATCGAGGAGACCAAGCACGAGGCCGAGGAGCGGGTCGTCTGGAACATCAACGAGCAGGTCATGCCCTATGTGGAGCGGCTGAAACGGCGCTGCCGGGATGAGCGCTCGGCCGCCTATCTCGCCCTGCTGGAGGCCAACCTGACCGCCATCACCGCTGCCTTTCCCAACCGGCTTTCCACCACCTTTTCCACCCTAACCCCAACCGAGATCGAGGTCGCCAAGCTGGTCATGCAAGGCAAGACCACCAAGGAAATCGCCGGCCTGATGAGCATCGCTACCTCCACCATCGATTTTCATCGCAACAATATTCGGAAGAAGGTCGGGATCCGCTCCTCTAATGTGAATTTGCGGAGCTACTTGGCATCCTTGTCGTGAGGGTCGCGTTGGGTGGCGGAAACGTGGAAGGGCCGAGCGGTGGGCGGCTGGTCGGGTGACCTCATGTCACGCCATACAGTTCTATTGGCCTTGGTCGCCCCTATCATCGTCACCAATATCTCTGCGAGTTCTTCGGCCAAGACCCTGCAAATCCAGCAAGAGCTTGACTCCCTGGTACCCGACCTCCTGGAGGAGCATCGGGTACCTGGTGCGGCCATCGCTGTCGTCGAGAAGGATCAAAACCTGGTCCGCGGCTATGGCCTCAGGCGCGCCGACCTGCCGGAGCCGATCGGCCCCGATACGGTCTTCGAGGCGGCATCGCTCGGCAAGCCGGTTTTCGCCTACGCCATGCTGAAACGGGAGGCCGAAGGCCTGCTCGACCTCGACCGGCCGCTTTCGGCCAGCCTCCAAACACCTTTCGTCGATGGCGATCCGCGTATCGACCGCATCACCGCCCGCCATGTCTTGGCGCATACGACTGGCTTTCCCAACTGGCGTCCGAAGCGATTTTCGGAGAACCCAGGGCCGCTCCAATTCCTGCGTGACCCCGGCAGCCAGTTCGGATACTCCGGAGAAGGCTATAGCTATCTTCAGGTCGTCATCGAAGAGCAGACCGGCGTTGGGCTGGAGGCAATCATGCAAGCGCAGGTCTTCGGCCCGCTCGGCATGACCCGCAGCGGCTTTCGCTGGTCAGCGCATTTCGAGCCGGATTTCGCCTGGCCCCACAACCATTGGGGCGAGGCCGGTTACAAGTGGTATCCCGAAAAAGCCGGTGTGGCCTATTCGCTGCACAGCACGGCCAGAGATTTCGCCCGGTTTTTGGAAACAATGCTGGCCGATGACGACCGGATCGCGGCGGCCATGCTGGCGCCCCAAGTCACCCTGCCTGGGACCGCCCAACTCGCCTGGTCGCTGGGCTGGGGTATCGAGCATCGACCCGATGGCGACTGGTTCTGGCAGTGGGGCGACAACGACCGCTTCAAGCACTTTGCGATGGGCTCCCGCCGCCAACAGCGGGCCATCTTGGTGCTAACCAACGGCCGAAACGGCGCCAAGGTCCACCGTGCGATTATCGAGGCGGTTTTGGGATTCCAGCCTCGCTCGCTATCTTTTGAGATGATCCGGTATTGAGTGAGGCCTCAGGAGCCAATTCCATTCAACTGCTTAGTCTACTTGAAACTGTCGAGAGCAAGCCGGCGCGAGTTTTGACATAAGTGCCTGCCGTGAAACCGGTAGGGGCAGACATGACGCCAACATATCCGGCTTGTTCGGCAACTCCGAGGCATAAGCCCAGGTCTTCTTAGCTTGTCTTTCGGCTCCAGTCGCAGCTTGCGCTTCGGCCAGCAAAAGATGATAGGCTCTACAATGACGGCGGAGTTCGATCGCCTCCTCTATGACCCTTGAGGCGGCGTCGGGCCTGTCGGCGAGCAGAAGGGCGACAGCCCGAGCAAACATGCGAAAGGGCAGCCATGGATCGCGTTCTCCGCGTGCTATACAGCGGCTCAGAATTTCGCTTGCCGACGCGAAACTACCGGCGGCTAGCTCAGTCAACCCCTTGATTTCAAGTCCGATCACATAGTCAGGGTTGATTTTCAACCCTCTCACGATGTCCCGTCTAGCCCCTTCAAGATCATGCAAAAGTCGGGTACGTATGTGCGCGCGAACGGCGAAGACATAGTCGCTCCGAGGCGCGTATTCTATTGCCTTGTCAATCGCATCGACCATGGCCGCAATATCTGCGGCACTGGGAACCTCGAACTTGGCATACGTTATGCATTGGCGGCCATCAACCCACATCGCTAGGTTCATGGCGTTGTTCGGATCGAGCTGTACGGCCCGAGTCATGAGCGCCGCAGCGCGTTCGTAGTCCTCCAGGCCCGTCCTGTAAAAGAGATAGGCGGCGCGGGTTCTAAGCTCAGAAGCGCTGAGCACTGCGTCAGGGAGGTCGGCAAGTCGCTCACCATCAAAGGCGTTGATCTCCAATCTAAGATCATTATCGGTCTTCGCGGCGCTTTGATCACAAAATTCGAAAAGATCCTGCGTCGGTTCTTCATAGACCTCCGACCACATCGTTCGACCGTCCGCGTGAACGACCAAAGTGAGCGTTAGTTTCGCGACACCGCCACGGTGCCTCAATCGACCACGCAAGATGTAGGTCGGGCTCGCTTCTCCGGCTCCATCGAGCGCAAGCACTCTTATCCCAGTTCTGCGAGAAAGTCGGTAGACCAATTGCTCCTGCAAGTCGGCTGCCGCCTCTCGCAGTTCTTGATTGTCGGGAGTCGCTGCCATCGGCTCCACTGCGATCGCAGGAACGTCGTCCGTTCTTGGCACACCCCGTCTAGCGGGCCGCCATTGGTAACCTGTTATGGGGACGGCGATATTCTTCAGGGCAAACGTGCCCGCGTCACTAAATCCATCGGCGAGTCGAGCGTCCAGCTGACGGTAGAGGTCTTCAGAAATCATAAGGCCTCCTGGTGGGGCCTCAGTTTGGAGGCGCGCGGCGATATTCAGGCCCGAGCCATAAAGGTCTGACCCATCATCGACGATCTCACCGAGGTGCGCGGCAAGGCGCAACTGAATTTCCGAATGCTCATAAAGATCATCTTGTATGGCGATCGCTGCCTTGACGGCATTGCTTACCGAACTGAAGGCGATGACCCAACCATCACCCAGCCGCTTGAGTACCTCCCCACCACATGCCGATGCCTTGGGTTCGAGCCATTGGTTTCGCAAGGCTTGAATCAAACCGATTGTCCGATCTTGATCGGCTTCCATGAGTCTAGAGTAATCGACCATGTCGGCCATCAAAATTACGGCGAGCCTCCGTTCCAACATCTACCTCCTCTCCTACGGACACTATCAATCGGGATGAGAAGAATCTATTCAGTTGTATCGGCAACATGATGGTGTCAACTACAATGTATCTGTTTCTCTCAAGCCGGGCTGACTGGGATATAATTGCATCCCTCGAGGCCTCGTATCACTACGGTGACCACCAGTCACATCAAGCGAATTCCGCAGACTCATCTTCACTGACGGAGGCAAGTGGGGCCCTGCCGCCCGACCAAGCCAAACCCACCTATGGGCATTTCCCCCATACTTCGCCCCCAAAAGTCCGATCTGGGTGGCTTGTCACCCCTCTGCTAGCCTTCTAGGGCGTAGCAATGTTAGTCGCCGGACAGCCGGCGGCGGGACGCTTGGGAGGTAAGTCTCATGAAAAAATGGCAATTCGCGTCGGTGAGCCTGCTCGCCGTCGCAGCGCTGGGTCTGGGCATCGGCACCCAGGCGCTCGGCACCGGGCTCGATACCTGGAAGTCAGGCAAGAACCACAACCGCATCATCCAGATTCAAAACGAAGGCGGCGTGCAGGACGATAGCGGCACGGTGGAGATCGCCTATTTCTCCAACTCCGCCTTTCGCCTGACCAGTCCGCGCGGCATCTCGATCATGGTCGACCCCTGGCGCAACGATCCTTCGGGCGCCTGGGGCCTGTGGTATCGGGTCGATTTCCCCCAGGCCGAGGTGGACATCGGCATGTCGACCCACGCCCATTTCGACCACGACGCCATCGACAAGTTGGATGCCAACATGCTGCTCGACCGCATGGCCGGCAGCTTTCAGCTCGGCGACGTCAAGATCACCGGCATCGCCGACAAGCATCAATGCGTGGCCCCGGGCATTGTTCCCTGGACCGACGCGGTCAAGCAGTTCGAAGGGCGCGACATGATCTGCCCGCCGACCAATTTCCGCCACATGGACAACACCCTCTTCCTCATCGAGACCGGCGGCATGCGTTTCTTGATGTGGGGTGATAACCGGCCCGAGCCGCCGCAGGAGGTTTGGGACAAGATCGGCCAGGTGGACGTGGTCTTCGTGCCGGTCGACGGTTCCAAGCACATTCTCGACTATGCGCAGGCCGATTCCGTGGTCGCCAAGACTGGGGCCAAGGTGGCAATCCCGCACCACTATCTGGTGCCGGAGACGACTTTCGTGACCTCGACCCTGCAGCCGGCCAGCGAATGGGCCCAAACCCACGAGCACACCATGCTGGATGCCGCTTCGGTTCAAATCAGCAAAGCCGATTTGGAAGGCAAATCAGGCCACGTGATGTATTTCGGCTCAAACAACATGGTAAAGATGTAACCCTGCTGGCAACATACGGTCGGGGTTTCCATGCAAGCACACTTTGGGAGGGCGCCATGGCGTCCTCCTAGCCCTTTGGCAGGGTGGCGGTTTTATGCGCTCTTAGGGTGTTTAACGGCGCTCACCCTGGGCTTCGTCAACTCCGCCGAAGGGCACTTCAAGCTCAACGTGAATATCCGCGTGGTCCATGTGGAGCACCGTGACGACGGCCTGCGGATCTTGATGCGCCTGCCCATGGCTTTGGTGGTAGCCGGGCTATTAGGGCCTGAACGCGACGACGGCAGCCGAACACCGGCTCCCTACTCCATCAACGAGATCGAGGACGGTGTCCTCATGCACCGCCTCGATGTCGACGCGCTGCGCCGCGATCCACTCGGCCTTGGCCGATTGGTTGCTGAATCTCACAACTTCATTGCGGACGGAAAATGGCTAGAGGCGGAAGTGGAAGCGGTGGTCGCCCACCCGGCACTCCAGCAGCCACCTTTTGCAACCCTGGACGAGGCGACGCGAGCGCTCAAGGGGCCCGCCTATGCGCCGGAGTACCCAGTCGGCTATGTCGGTGACACGGTGGTGGATGTGGCCCTCAGGTACCGCGGTAGCGCGGTCTATGCCTACAGTTTTGGCAGCAGTTTGGACCCGGGGCTGGCCGGCCAGGAGGCGCTCGCCAACCTGCTCCTGGATTACTTTCCAGGCGAGACCAAGGTCTTTCGTGCCACCGGCCTGCTGCATGAGCCCATCGAGATCAGCCGATCGGCCTTGGCGGCGGCGCTGACCTTCGTCCGAGAAGGCGTTGGTCACATTCTCGCCGGCCTCGACCACGTGCTCTTTGTCATTTGTCTAGCTTTGGGAGCCACCGGATTCGGCGCCTTGCTGTGGCGAGCAACCGGCTTCACCTTAGGCCACAGCGTCACCTTGGCTCTCGGGTTCTTCGGCTTTGTCCCCTCCGGTAACTGGTTTGTGCCGCTGATTGAAACCGGGATCGCTCTTTCCATCATCTATGCGGCGATCATCGCCCTTGGTGAACGGCAACAGGCGGGGAGCTTCCTCGTGACCACGCTGATCGGCTTGTTGCACGGCCTCGGCTTTTCCTTTGTGCTGCACGAAATCCTGCGCGTCGAGGCCCCCAATGTCTGGCAAAGCCTGCTTTCCTTCAACCTAGGGGTCGAGTTGGGTCAAGTGGCGATCATTGCCGTGGCCTGGCCCCTGTTTCGTCTGCTGGCGCGGATCAGCGATCGTTTGTGGACCATCGGCCGTTGGGCCATGGCGGTGCCGTGCATCGCCGTTGCTGCCCTTTGGGCTGGCCAACGCTTGGTTCTCTTGGTGCAGGCCATTTGAGCGTTCGAGATGCCCCGCGATAGACTGCAGATCGGCGGCGAATTAGCGTGTGATGCCCATCTCTTCGTAGAAGCGCGCGGCCCCCGGATGCAGGGGGATGGCCACGCGATCCAAAGCCGTTTCTAGCCGGATGCGCTCGCCCTCTGGATGACCGTCATGCAGCAATGACTGGTTCTTTTCGTGCCAAAGAGACTTGGTGACTGCGTAGATGAGTTCCTCGTCAACCTTGGCAGAGGTAATCCATTGAGTGCTGACACTGACCGTCTTGGTGCGGCCAATTGAGTGGTATACGCCAGGACCAATCACCGCCGGAAAAAAGAAAGGATAGAAGCTTTCGATCTCCTCTCCGATGGTGCCGTCAATGGGTAGGAGCCGCAACTGCGCCGTGCGTGCCAGATCCTTGACCGCGGCGCTGGGAACACCGGCAACCACAAAAAAGGCGTCGATCTTTCCTTCCAAAAGGTGATCACTGGCCGGGCCCGGTTTAAGATAGAGGGCCTGGAAATCGTCCTCGCCAAGGCCATAAGCGGCCAAGACCGTCTTCGCATTCAGCAGGGTTCCAGAGCCCCTCTCTCCCAAGGAAATTCGCCGCCCCGCCAAATCGGCAACACTGCGCAGTAATGAATCGGCTCGCACGACGATGTGCAAAACAGTCGGAAAAAGATTGGCGATCACACGGAGGTCACGTTGCGCGCCGTCATCTCGGAACAAACCACTGCCGTGGTAGGCTCCGTAAACCACATCCGCCTGCACCAAGGCAGTATCCAGGCGACCTTCGGCGACGGCGTGGCTGTTTTCGACCGCCCCGCCAGACGATTGTGCAACAGCGATCAGACCTGGCACACCGCAGCTGCCGCCACTTTCACAGCTGCGCGACCCGGGCGGCCCACTGATAACGCTGGCAAGCATGCCACCAATCGCGAAATTAGTGCCGCCAATGGCGCCAGTCCCGATTTGCAGGAATTGGATGTCCTCGCCCCAGACCGGAGGGACTAGCGATAGTCCCCCAAGGAAGATAGCCAAGATCAGGCAAAGTCGCCGGCACGGACTCGTTACTGCCGGAGAGCCAAGTGCCATCGTTCGTGAAGCTCCGCCTTGTCAACGCAGAATCGGCGCGGACTCTGTGCAATACACGGGATTTGGCCGCCGGTATAGTGCCAAGACAACCCTATTCATTGGACCAAAGCTCGGTGGCAAAATTTGGGCACATTTTGTTAGGCATCGATGATCAGATCACCCTTGGGGACCGCGATACAAGTCAAGCAAGACCCCTCGGTGATCGCCATGCCCGGTTCGCTGATCATCGCGACCTCGCCTTCTTTCACGGCCGCCAGACAGGTTCCGCAGTTACCTGTGCGACATCCGCAATCGATGGCGATGCCGTTGGTCTGCGCGCACTCCAGCAATGAGCCCTGGGATGCCGCCCAGCTCACGGTCTTGCGCGACTTAGCGAAGGTCACCTGAACTGCATCGGCTGCATCGGCTGTAAGCGACGTCGCCACCGAGGCCGCCTTAAAGGCCTCCCGATGAATTCGATTGTCGGGCACGCCCCAGTGAGCCAATCCCTGATAAATTTCTTCCATCATGGCAGCGGGACCACAGATGTAAAAGTCGTAGTTGCTGGACGGCAGGGTCTCCCGCAGGAGCTCGATGGTAACGCGTCCGTCCCGGTCATAGTCCCTGCCAAGCGTATCCTCCAGCAGGGCATCGCTGTAACAGATGACGAGATGTATGTTGTCCCGATTCTCCGCAATTTTCTTCAGCTCGGAGCGCATGATGTGGTCGCGACCACTGCGCACCCCATAGAACATCCAAACCTCGCGGGTTCCACCGAGATCAGCCATCGCCTCCAGCATCGAAATGAAAGGGGTGACGCCAACGCCACCGGCGACAAAGACGACAGGTGCATTTGAGGCCATATCGAGATGGAAGTGGCCGGCCGGCGCCCTAACGTCGACAATATCGTCGATGTTGAGGTGGTCGTGGACATAGCTGGACATGAGACCAGACGCCGTGCGGCCCGAATCATCCGGGGCCGCCTCGCGCTTGATAGTAAGGCGGTAGTTGTCAAGTCGCTTCGGTCCGGAGGATAGCGAATAGCAGCGCACCACCGGCCGGGTCTGACCAGGAAGTAGAGCTTGCAAGGTAACGTGCTGCCCCGGCAAGAAACCCGGCAATGGCTTGCGGTCGTGAGGCTTCAGGTAAATTGAGCAGATGTCTTTACCTTCCTGCTGTTTGTCGACCACCTCAAATTTTCTTAAACCCGACCAGGAAAGGGCGCTGCGCTCCCGTTCTAGCCGCCATCGCTCACTTATCACCTCTATTTCCGCCGACAAGCGTTTGCGCTCCAAGTCACCACGCTGGGCAGCGACCCGCGCCCGACCCAAGCTCTCGTAAACGAGGCTCGCCATGTAGAGCAGTATCACCCAAACGAGGACAAGTATTCCCCATTGCGCGGCCTCATTGATGGTCATGGCATTCCCCTAACCACTTCTGCCCGACGACCGTCCTTGTGGCGGCGTTGACGGCATTGTCACTGGTCATCGCTCCGCCATCCGCTGCGACTGCAGACTGGGCGCCCTATGATAGCGGTGACACAGCTGGCAGTCCTCTCCGCCGGATGCCGTCCCGGCATGACATTCCCGGCAGTTTTCGATCAGGATCGGCTTAAAGTTGCTGGCGAAACTGTTGCGATCGAAGTCTTCGAATCCCGCGTTGTAATCGGCCGCTTGATCCAATTGATGACATTTGCCGCAGGCCAATTGGCGATCTTCCTCCTGCCGGGCCATGGTGGCAAAGAAGTCTAGATGCGGCCGATGGGCGAAGTGGGTATGTGGCCGAATGTCTTTCGGGCTCTGCCGCCAGGCGATTTCAAGCTTGTCCGCAGCAACATCGCTGCCCTCAGCTGGACCACCCTGGCCAACCGCATGGCACTTAGTGCAGCTCCCCGGGCCAAAACGATCATCGATCAAGCTGTCGCGCAGCGCTACGGCGAGGCCGGACTGATCGCCCTCGCCGTCCGATGCAGCTGCCAGTGACTGTTCCAACCATCGTCGGACGACAAGATCGAGGTGCCCGGTCGGCCGATACATCAAGGACATTTCGCGCCCATACCAACCGAATGTCGTGGCCCCCACCGGCGGGTCGTATTCTCGATTATCCAGCCAATCGCAGCCGAGCCTGCGTGCGGTTTCGGAATTTAGCCCGGAGAGCAGGTCCCGCGCACTAAACGGCTCGACCCGTTCGTCCACCAAATCAAAGAGCGCCGCACCGCCTTCCTCGGCCATGTCGGCAAGAAGATCGGCCACCGCATCGCCATAACTATCCGGATCTTCGCCATCAACCTGTAGCAGGTAAGCAGCCAAGGGGTTGAGTGGTTCCACGGAAATCGGGAAGTAGTCGTCAGGATCTTTCCCGGCAGCCTCCCCACCCACAGCCGATCGGCAGAGTTCCCGCACGCCGTCATAGTCGGGCCTTTCCGGCAATTCCGGAAGGGCAAGAAACAAAAGTTCGTTTTCCACGATTTCGGCATCGTGGCAGGCGGCGCAGGTCACATCATATCCGCGCAGGGGCACCCGTGTCCCCGCCTCCTCCACGTTGTGGCAGGTGAGGCAACTTTGCGGCGCTAAATCCCTATGGCGAGGCGATTGGAAGTATTGCTGTAGGTGAACGACGTGATTGAAGCGAATCGAGGTCCTTTCAAAGTGGGGAAAGCCTATCGCAAAGCGTGGATGATCCTTGGAAAAATGATCGAACTTTTGCTTGTGGCAGGTACCGCATTGGGCATCGGTTAGCTGTGCGATATCCGCATCTGCACCTTTGTGTTCGCTGTGACACTGGACGCAACGCTCGCCGGCGCCGTCAAGACGGGCAAAGGCGGCTTCGCCAGGTGCCGCACTTGGGTCCCAAAGGAAGTTGTGGGGTGCCCGTTCCGGACCGCCAAAGGCGTGGCAGCTAAGGCAGTCATCGGTCCCATCCAAACCACCGGAAAACGCGATCTTGACCCAGGCGGTAAATCCTTGCCGGTGGGGGCGGTGGCAGGTCTCGCAGCGCTGGGACGGGATCGCGTTGGCATGCTGCTTGGTCAATGGCCCCGCATCGATGCCGACTAGCCCGAAGGCGAAAAAGCCCCCCACGCTGGCACCCAATATGATGAAACAAACAAAAACAGATGCCACCAAAACACTGAGCCTGCGACGCAGCACCCGGCCCGAAAGGGCCGGCGCGCAGGCCGGCCTCTCGTATTGGCAAGATCCGTCCGGCAAGGGCCCCTGTTCGCAGGGCCCGCCGGCGCTCGCCGGTCTGGTACAGTGGTAGCGACCATCGCGCAAGAAGGGTTGGCATTCGCTGGTCCCGCCACAACTGCCGTCCGGCAGGGGTCCGCGCGGGCAAGGCTGCTCCCAACTACGCGCCCGCCCACAACGATAGCGAAGATTAGGCCGCTCATAGGCGCTGCTGTCATGACGATAGCGGTCAAAGTCGCTCATAAGGCATAGGCATGGATGATGAAGAAATGCCAGGTGGCCATGATCAGCGTCGCCAAGGCCAAGGGAACATGGAAAAACAACCAGCCCTTCATGATGCCTTGCAAGGCATAGTGAGAGTCGATCTCACTCTTACGAGCTGCCAAAGCCATGAGCTGATCGCAATACTGAAGTTCCCTACCATTGAGGAAGCGCTCAATCTCCCTGCGTTTCACCTTCAGCCAGTACAGATCCCGCCGGGTCAAGAGCGCGTGACTAAGGAAGAATCGTGGACGAGCGAAAAACCAGGCCAACTCATCAAGGTAAAACCGCCCCAAGGTGTCGTAGCCGCTCTCTTCGGTACATCGAAGCGCCAGCGTCTCCGCCTCTGCCCGCAATCTGGCCACTTCCGCCGGGATGCGCTCGAAGATCACCTCCCCGCCGCCATGCACCAATTGGCGCGGATAGATGCGTTGCAGGAGGAAACCGATGACGCCGCTTAGGGAAGCCAGATAGAACAATCCAGCGAGGACCTGTTCGTAGATGCCCAAGGGCCAAAAGTTCCGGGTATGCAAGAAGTAAACGGCGAAGGCCAGCAACCCGCCGAGCACATGCAAATCCAGCCAGCGAGAGACCCTGCCCAAGGGAAGCATCGAGAGCAGCTTGCGCGAACTCAAGACGCACAAAAGAAGGATCAAGGCGTAAAGCAAATAGCCATTGAGTATGGCCGGGTCGCCGAGCACGTTGGCGCGCCACTGGGTATCGACAATGGCGAGCCCGAACAGCGCCACCGACAGGCCGGCAAAAATCCACTGAACCCAGCGTTTGGCAACCATGGCGCTAGGGCCTGTGGCCATTGATTTCGAACGGGCTATCGGAGCGAAAATCGACCCGATTAAGAGCATCGTGCGGACAGGCGCGCACACAGGCAGGCCCACCGGGGCTATCGATGCAAAGATCACAGCTCGTCGCCTTGAGGATAGGCCGGCCTGTTGCCTCGTCCCTTATCTGCCTGCCTTTCGCATCATTGATTTGCACCATGCGGATATTGTTGTAAGGACAGGCATTGGCGCAAGTCTGGCAGCCGATGCAAGTGTCATCGTTGATGATCACGGTGCCTTGCGGGGAGCGGTGGATGGCCCCCGTCGGACAGCCAATCATGCACACCGGATCAATGCAGTGCATGCAGGCATTGGCAACCTGCCAATGGTCGAAGGTCTTGCCGTGGCGGATGAACCGCGGGTTCCCGTCGTGATTGGCCGCACAGGCGCGCACGCAGTCGTCGCAGCGCGTGCAACGATCGAGATCGATGAGCATTGCCTTGGTGGCGTTAATGAAGCGTTCTTCGACCAGCCACTCGCGCACCGACCCTTCCGAAAGGGGGCGCGACAGCCAGGTTTCATAACGGTCCGAAGGTGGATCGATCAAAGGATAGATATCGTCCTCGACCACCTGAGTTGGGATTCGCAGTACATGCACATAACCCACTGCCGTCAGGCTGGCACCATAGCCGCGACGATCGCCGGTCTTCCAGCCTTGGTAAAGGGTCGTATTGCCAAAAAAATCACCGGCCCCAAGGTAGGCCAAGGTTCGTCGGCCGCTGCCATGTGCGACCGAGACCCGTGCAAAGCCAGCACGCACCATCAATAGGCCATCCGGATAGTCTCCCTCGCCGGCGATAACCTGCTCGTCCGTCGCCACATCGCCGCCGCGCCGTCGGACGTCCTTGTAGGTGGTGCTCCAATCATAGCTGCCATAGGCTTCGAAGATCGTTGCCTTGCGAATGCGCTCAACGGACTCTGGTGGCAGAGGATCGAAGAATGGGACATTCAGTAAGTGCGCTTTGAGGGCGTTCTCGCGGTAAAGCTCATCGATGTGATGCTGAAAATTGCGCTCATAACGCCGCAGGTCGCGCAAGCACTGCCAGCGCATCTCCAACACCTGGGCGGGCGATTCGGCAAAAACCGTGGCCGCCCGCGGCATGCGCCCAAGCGCCCCCAGCTCGCCAAACATCTGCCCGGGCGCGGAGATCACCGTCTCATGGTCGGACAAGATGGCTGGGACATCCTGCAAGAAAACCCTCAGTTCCCGGCCATCCTTGGCGTCATGCAATCCAGGTACGTCCACCTGACGATGGCTGCGGTACTCGGGTACGCGCCGGCGGGCAAAGATACCGGTGAGCGATTTTAAGACACCCCCGCGCCTCCCGCTGCTGCGCCGGCCAAGAGCTTCGGGATTCAGGCCCGGCGGCAAGATTACCCGAAGGTTGCCTGAAAGGGTCAAGAAGGCCGAGGCTCCATAGTCGCCTTCGCGCACAACGACCTCGCCCGGCTCATAGCTGCGCAAGCAAGTATCGTTCTTGAGCAACCCGCGCAAGGGCACATGGGACGGAAAGGCATCGGCATCGAGGCGGCGAAACTCCGGCCGCGCCAGGAGCTCGTCAACGATCGCATCGGTCATCCCGGGGTCAAAGGGCTTGTCCCAACGTTGGGGTGTGGCAACTTGAGTCGTCGACTGACTGGCCATAAAGCCTCGATACGCTGCCGCTTTCCTACTCAAATCGTCGGCAGACGATGCTTCGGGTCACTTGTAACTTTCTCTTGCCGGCAGCAAGGCCTGCAGCTGTGGCGATAGATCGGTGTCGGAAATCGCATCCACCAGCTTGCGGGCGTTTTCCTCGGTCGGACGCTGCAGCAGAGCGATCACTTCCGGCAGATTCTTGACGGCGTTGAGCGCGCTTATCGCCGCCCGCGCGCGCCGCTCTTGCGCCTTGCGATACTCAGGCCCCGATGCCTTGCGCAAAGCATCAACCGCGGAAATCAGCTTTGCCGCCTGCCCCTCAACAAAAAGACGGGCGGACTCGGCCACCGACAATTCCGCGTTGACGGTCACGTTCGGCTCATAGAAGCGGTGGCGTATCGAGCCTTGACTGTAACGCACCAACTCATAGTCGACATCGATCGGGTGCCCGGCGGCCAGCAAGCGCTCCAAGGTTTCGCCATCAAGTTCCGGATGATTGAGACCGTGGCACTCCATGCAAGACATGGCCACATCGAAGCGCATGTCATCGCGGCTCGGCCAGATCATGCCATTCTGAAATATTGTCGCCATGCGTTGTTCTTTGTGCTCGGGCGTTTCGTCCTCTTTCTGCACATTGGGGCCGCCGTAATCGTAGTGCGCTTCCAGCCAGCCGGAGGACGGGCCGTGGCAGCTTTCGCAAGACGGACCCTGCCGGGCACGCGGTTTGTCACCTTCATTTTTTTGGATGAGCGTGTAGTGGCAATTGGCGCAGAGTTCGCTTTTTCGGGCGTTTTTGGCATCACCCAAGGCCGCCAGGATTTCCTTCGATTTCGGCAACTTGTGCAGCTGTCGGAAGGAGCTGAAATGATCAGTTCCCTCCCAGACGGCAAACTCCGCCCGGTGGCAGGAACGACAGGACCGGGGCCCTTGGTTGTAACCGGTCTGTTCGCGCGGCAAAAAAATCTGTTCGCCGTCCGACAGCGCAGCGATTTGGATTGAGGGGTCATCCGCAGCGGCCGAGACGCTCGGCGTTTCCTCGGTTGTATTCGCTGCCATTTGGGTTTCTTGAGATTCAGCAGCCTGGCGAGCGGCCTCTTCTTCCCTAGCAAGCTCCTCAGCTTCCTGCTTCTCCATGGCTAGGCGTAGCTGTTCAGCCTCCGCCTCTTTGGCCTGCAGGGCGGCGAGCTGGGCTGCTTCTTCTTCAGCCGCCTTCTCGGCCGCCAGTCGTGCCGCTTCTTCTGCGGCCGCCTTCTCTGCCGCCAGTCGTGCCGCTTCTTCTGCGGCCGCCTTCTCTGCCGCCAGTCGTGCCGCTTCTTCTGCGGCCGCCTTCTCTGCCGCCAGTCGTGCCGCTTCTTCTGCGGCCGCCTTCTCAGCTGCGAGCCGTGCTGCCTCTTCCTCGGCCGCCTTCTCGGCCGCCAGTCGTGCTGCCTCTTCCTCGGCCGCCTTCTCGGCCGCCAGTCGTGCTGCTTCTTCCTCAGCAGCTTTTTCTGCCGCCAGTCGTGCCGCTTCTTCCTCAGCTGCCTTCTCGGCCGCTAGCCGTGCCGCTTCTTCTTCGGCCGCCTTCTCGGCCGCCAGTCGTGCCGCTTCTTCCTCAGCCGCCTTCTCGGCTGCCAGTCGTGCCGCTTCTTCCTCAGCTGCCTTCTCTGCCGCCAGTCGTGCCGCCTCTTCTTCGGCTGCCTTCTCGGCCGCCAGCCGTGCCGCTTCTTCTTCGGCTGCTTTCTCTGCCGCTAGCCGGGCCGCTTCTTCCTCGGCTGCTTTTTCTGCCGCCAGTCGTGCCGCTTCTTCCTCGGCCGCTTTCTCTGCCGCTAGCCGTGCCGCTTCTTCCTCGGCTGCTTTCTCTGCCGCTAGCCGGGCCGCTTCTTCCTCGGCTGCTTTCTCTGCCGCTAGCCGGGCCGCTTCTTCCTCGGCTGCTTTCTCTGCCGCTAGCCGTGCCGCTTCTTCCTCAGCCGCCTTCTCGGCCGCCAGTCGTGCTGCCTTTTCCTCGGCCGCCTTCTCGGCCTGAACACGGCTGGATTCCTGGCGAGCGGCCTCGAGCGCCATGGCCGCCATCAAGACCCTTTGCGCTTCTGAATCGGCGCCCCCATCTTGTGCGGCTTCTCCCTGAGAATCAGCGGACTCAGCCGGCTCTTGCGCTCCAGTGGCAACATCATCACCCGCCATGGCCTGTTGTTTGGACTGGGTGGTAACGAAAATCGCTTCCGCGCGCACTTGGCCATTACCCCGAACCCGTTGGATCGCCTCCTGCAGAGCCGGCAGATAGTCATTGGTGCTGTCGATTTCATTGCGCGCCGGGTTGAACAGCGGTTCCGACGAGGCAATCACCGAGATCATCTCCGTTCCGAACGGCGGCGATACGATCCATTCCCGCTGCCCCAAGTCCTTTTCGCCAATCTTGAAGGTGTCCTTGGCTTCGCGGGCGTTATCTTTCTCGATATTGTTGGGCAGGATGTGCGCGACGGTTCCATCAAGCAGGAAATAGTCGATGTAGATGAAGCTGGCAAAGGAAGGCGGCCGCACGGTCAGGCGCAGGCTCTCTCCTTCGGAAAAGGTCGTCGAACGATCCGTGGGAATCATCCGCAGTTCGTAGTTGGCGTTGATGTTATCCTGCTGGGGCTGAGCCAGAACATCGAGGGCCGCGCAAAAAGGCCAGGCGACCGTGTCTACATCGATTTGGACTTGCCCCAATCCGTTGATCTGCATCATAGCGTCCATAAGACGTCGCACGTCTTCGGCCTTGGACACGCGGCCCACCACCGATAGGTTGGAACCGCCCTCGAACTCCGGAATTAACTTGGCACACTCGAAGCCTGCCAAAGCACTGTCAACTCGTTGACGTAGGTCTTGAGCCTGCGCCGCCGCGGCTATTGATGCCAATAGCAGTGCGAGGCCAACGCGCAGCCCAAACGCGGGAAACTTCATCGCCATTCTCCGCTTCGCAAGCAAGCGCCCGGTCGAAGCCTGGTTGCCATCTACCGAACCTAGTTGACGCCGCCGCGTGCCCAATCATCCAAAGCCAAGGCTAAGGTAAAAGATCCTGGCCCCTCTGTCACCCAGCCACCAAGTTCCCTCGCGGTCTGGGCCTATTACCCCGCGTCAGGATGCCAAGACTGGGGACCATGTTCAAGCCCGCCCTCCGTGATTGCCGCTACAGGTGGAGCCGGGCAATCAGTATCCCGGAGGACACGTAATCAAACCCTAAGAATCTTAATCCGAATAGATCTTGATCCAGGCCTGCCTTGTGGCACTGCCTAGTTGGTCGATGGACAACAGCCCCAAGGTCGACAAATTCGTGTCATTCATTTTTCGTGATTGTTCTCATGAAAAACCGCAGTACGAACTGCCATAGTCATCGGCGCAAACAGCCGCAACTAGCACTATGAAAAATTGAGAGAATTAGCAATTCTGAATGACGATTCAAACTCAAGTTTGGCAAACAGATAGGCACGAAGTTTATCGAACATTTTTATTTATCAGTAAGTTGTTATGATATTTCATATTAAATTTATGATAAGTTACTATAGATAATTGATTATACATTATTTTAACGCATACGACTTACTTCTCCTTTGCAAGTTTTGGCAAGATGGCCATGGACTTTATTTGGGGCAAAGGAGATTCATTTCCAGGCGGTAAAAGAAATTCCACCGTTGCTGTGTTAAGCTCGCGACAAGTTTACCGAGGGGCAACCAATATGCAGCGCCAATCACTGTTTCTGGCTTTCGGCCTAATCCTTGTCCTTTTCGCCACTGGCTATGATGTCTCGCCCGCGGATGCGCAGGGCCGATCGGTGCTGCGCAACCAGACCCGCAACACAGTCCGCGCTGTCACCTCTCAAGTGCGCAAACTCGTCAAGCCGAAGTTGGTGGTAAAGCGCGGCGCGACCGGCGCGGTGACCGGCCTGGCGCTCAGCGCCGACGGCAATATGCTGCTGACCATTCTGGAAGACGAAACTGCGCGCCTATGGGACTTGAAAATTGGCCGTGAGCTGCGCGCCTTTCGGTTCGGCAATACCGGGATCCGGAGTGGACAAATGAGCCCGGACGGCAAGCGCGTGGTCCTCGCCTTGGAAGATGGCAGCGTTCGTTTGATCGAGGCGGAGACCGGCAAGGACCTGCGCGCGCTCAGCGGCCATCGTGGCGCCGTGCTGGCGATGGCGATTTCCCCTGATGGCAGCATGCTGGCGACCGGCGGCAGTGATGGCACCCTGCGAAGCTGGGATATGGAAAGCGGTCGCCCTCTTCAAATCTATGAGGGTCACAAGAAGGGTATCTTGAGCGTTGCCATTTCCGCCGACAAAAGGCATCTCGCCTCCGGCGGGGCGGATAAGACCGCGCGCCTTTGGTCTGCTGCCGGCGGCGACGCAATCCAGATCTTCGGCAAGCACAAATCAGCTGTCACCGGCGTCGCCTTCGGCGCCGATGGCAGCAGTGTCATTACCGGGTCGAAGGACCGTGTGATCCGCGTCTGGAACCTAAGCGACGCCACGGAAAAAGCGACTTTCCGCGGCAGCGAGGGCGCCGTCTTGACCGTCCAGGTTTCCGACCAAGGCGAGTTCGTGGTGGCCGGCGGCGAAGACAACACGATCCGCATGTGGGATCTGCGCAGCGGCGATCTGGTCAAGACCATGGAGGGTCATGCCGGCGCAGTGCGCACGGTGCTCTTCGATCTCGGGGAAAGGCGCTTGCTTTCGGCCAGCGACGATGGGACCACGAAGATCTGGGACGTCCAATCGGGCGCCGTCTTTGCCCAGATGATATCGACCGTTGCTGGCTGGGCCGTAGTCGACCGCGACGGTCGCTTCGATGGTACGGAAAATGCCTTCGCAGACGTGCAGTGGGAAGCGGCCAGCCAGTCCCTGGAACTCGATTCCTTTTCCGAGCAATACTATGAGCCCGGCCTCTTGGCCAAGCACATGCGCGACGACAACAACTTCATCAACGAGGGTGTCAGCGCGGTGCCGGAAGGCATCTTCCTGCCGCCCTCCACGAGCTTTGATGGGCAGATAGCCACTCAGCCCGGCCCCGACGGCCGCATCGAAGTGCGTGTCATAGCAAGAGACGAAGGTGGCCGGGTGACGGGCGTTCGCCTTATGCACAACGATCGCCTGGTACCGGCTGAACAAATCACCGCCGACGAAACCGAAACCAACAACCGTGGTCTAGAAACCCGCCGCGTGACCTATCGCGTGGTGCCGGTGGTCGGTGAGAATGTCTTCGAAGCAGTCGGCATCGGCGAAGGCGACATCGAAGGCGAGCCGGCGGTCGCCCAAGTCACCCTCGCCGGCCAGCAACGCAAACCACGCTTGCACCTTCTGGTGGTCGGCATCAACGAGTATGCGGCTGACGAGTTGACCCTGGACTATGCCAAGCCCGACGCCTTTGCCATCCTCAATGCCCTGTCCAAGACCGGCAAGGGCCTTTACAGCGAGATCATCGGCTACCAACTGGTTGACCGCTTCGCCACCCGCAGTGCTATCCTGGATTCCCTGGCCTTGATGAACGCCTTGCCGCCCGAGGATGTTTTAGTCGTCTACTTCGCCGGGCACGGCATTGCCGTCGACAAGGACTGGTACTTTCTGCCGACCGAGTTCGACTCGGTCTCCTTCGATGCCGGCGTGTCCCGCAGGGTCGGCATATCCTCGACTGAACTGCAACAGGCCTTGCTCAAGGTTGGACCCAAGCGGGTCATGTTCGCCCTGGATGCCTGCTATTCCGGCGCTGCGGTCAAGGGTATCCGCAACTTCGTCGAGCGCAAGGAGCTGCGCGATCTGGGCCGCTCTATTGGCGTCCATGTTTTGGCGGCCACCCGCGAAGACCAGGTAGCCTATGAGTTTCCGGTGCTGCAACAAGGCCTCCTGACCTACACCTTGCTCCAGGGGGCCGGCGGCGCAGCGGATAGTTCCGGCAACGGCGCGGTCTCGGCCAAGGAAGTGATCCGCTACTCGCGGGACATGCTGCCCCAGCTGGCCCGCCAGCAATACCCGACTATCAGCCAAACCCCGGTGGCCTACTCGCGCGGTCGCGACTTCGAGCTTTTCCAAGGCGCCCTCTAGATCGGCGCCCTCTAGATCGGCTCTTCGGCCTAGCTGGCATGACCTAGACTGGATCGCCCGCGCGGCCCAGCCCGGGAGCAGCCCAGAATTCCCTATGGTTTAGAGGGCGTTAACGGCAAATCGAGCTCGGCGAAAATCGCATAGCTGACATGAGAATCGAGAAATTGTGCTACGGGCCCGCATGCCGATATCTAGCGCAACTTGATTGGCCACCCGCGATCTTAGGAGCCCGCAGCCATGACCCGCTATCTCTTCCAGAAGGCCGATTTCGTCGGCAACATCTTTGCCATTCGTCGCCAACTCCAGAACACGGAGATCGACGTCAGGCTGCTTTCCTATCTGACCGCACCGTTGGTTTAAGTGACCGCAACTGAACACTGTGATGGGGCCTTTCCAGCCCCTTTTAAGAGGACACCGCAATGACCCGTTATCTCTTCCTTAAGGCCGAAGTCTTAGGCTCGCTCTTTGGCTCTCGTCGTCAGGTTCAAAACGCCGGCATCGACCCGCGTTTGATGTCCCTGATGTCCGCTCGCTACGTCTAAACCGCGCCGACTTCAAAGCGCATTTTTGGGGGACTTCCCCTGGAGGACAAGACCATGCTCAGGTATCTGTTTCTGAAAGCCGACCGTCTGGGCCATCCCGCCTCCTCGCACCGCAAGGTCGAGAATGGTGGTATCGACGCAAAGCTGCTGCCGCTGCTGAGCGCTCGTTACGTCTAACCGAACGGGGCTACGGTCACCCCAACGGTTAATCGCAGGAAAACACACCGGCCCGCCAAATTGGCGGGTCGGTTCTCATTTGGCGCCAGAACTTGTCGAACCGACCGGCGATTGAGGCGAAACCTCGCTGCCCACGTTACTCAAGTCTTCAATGCAAACATGATTTCGCCGGCAATTGGCGCGTCACGCGCCAATTCATGTTGGTAAAGCGCCATGCGGGCATGACTGCCCAAGTCCTCACCAAAGATTTCGATTAGGAGGTCCGAGGCACCATTGAGCACGGCGGGTGCTTCGCGAAAACCCGGCGCTGCGTTTACATAGCCAACCAGGCGCAACGGTCGCAGAAGTCGGTCCAAGCTGCCCAATACCGCCCTGGCCATGGCCAGGTGGTTAAGCGCCATTAATCGTGCCGAGGCATAACCATCCGCCACAGTGAGGGCATCGCCCAGCTTTCCCGGTTTTGGGATAGCGTCGACGCCGGCGTCATCCTTGATAGTACCGTAGGTGCCGGAAACGTATAGCACATCGCCGTGTACCACCCCGGGTACGAAATTGCCGATGGCCGCCGGCGGGGCCGGAACCGTGATGCCGAGATCCTGCAGACGTCTTTCCAGTTCCGCCACTGCCTATACTCCCATTTGAAACTGAAAGGAATGTAGCGCCGGCGGCGATGAGGATCACGCCGATTTCTGCCGCATAGAGGCGCTTGCGGGCTGTGGTCAATTGGTGCTAAAGGCGCGCTTCAGCGCAGGTTAGAAATGCACAGTAACACTAGGGCGAGTTCACGCGATGAAAATTGGCTTCATTGGTCTTGGCAACGTCGGCGGCAAGTTGGCCGGCAGCCTGCTTCGCAACGGCTTTGAGCTTACGGTTCGCGATCTCGATCGCGCGGCGGCCGAACCCTTCCTGGCCAAGGGTGCGCACTGGGGCGAAAGCCCTAAGGCCATGGCCGAAGCGGTCGATTTCATTATCACATGCCTACCCAATCCAGCCGCCTCGGCCGCGGTTTTGGAGGCCGAGGACGGGGTTTTGGCCGGCCTCTCGCCCGGCAAGATCTGGGGCGAGATGAGCACCACCGACGAAGCGGAGGTCAAGCGCCTGGGCGCTTTGGTGGAAGCAACCGGCGCCCGGCCCATGGACTGCCCAGTTTCGGGCGGCTGTCACCGCGCTGCCACCGGCAATATCTCCATTTTCGTCGGCGCCGAGCGCCCGGCCTTCGAGCGAGCCCTGCCGGCGATCAAGGCCATGGGCCGGCGCATCCTGCACGTCGGCCCGCTCGGCTCCGCCTCGATCCTCAAGGTGGTGACCAACTATCTGGCCTCTGTGCACTTGGTGGCGATTGGCGAGGCGATGATGACCGCCAAGATGGCCGGCATGGACCTCAATACCACCTTCGAGGCGATCCGCATTTCCTCCGGCAATTCCTTCGTCCACGAGACCGAGAGCCAGGTCATTCTGAACGGCAGCCGCGACATCAACTTCACCATGGACTTGGTGGTCAAGGACATGAGCCTCTTCGATGCGCTCGCCAGGCGCCATGACGTGCCGCTCGAGGTCTCGCCCTTGGTGCTCGACATTTTCAAGGACGGGCAGGCCCGCTACGGTTCGCGCGCCTGGTCGCCGGGCATCGTCCGCCGCCTGGAGGAGGCCTGCGGCACCGAACTGCTGGCCCCCGGCTTTCCCGCCGAAATGGTCGACGACGAGCCGGAGCAGCCGGGCTACGAAGTGGTGGTTCAGAGAGGGAGTGAGGCTGCGGCGGCCCCCGTCGACGGGCAGAAATAGTCGGCTGCGTTCCACCATTCAGGTTTAGGGGACCGGAAATGCACGAAATCATCGTTCTTTGGGCGACGCCGCGTTCCACATCGACCGCTTTCGAGTGGATGATGCGGATGCGCGGTGACATGGCCTGCTTCCACGAACCCTTCGGCGAGGCCTGGTATCAGGGCGACGACGCACTCTGGCCCCGACTGACGCCCGATAGCCCGCGCCAGCCGGGGCTGACTTACGGGAGCGTGCTGGCGACGTTGCAGGGCGCTGCCGAGAAACGCCCGGTTTTCTCCAAGGACATGCCGCAGTTCACCGAACATCTGTGGAGCGACGGCTTCTTGAAGCACTTCCGGCACAGCTTCCTGATCCGCGATCCGGCAAAGGTGCTAACCTCTTGCCATCGCAATTGGCCACACTTTCTCGCAAAAGAAATAGGCTTCCACGATCAGCGACGGCTTTTCGATCTCCTTTGCGAACGCGACGGCGAGCCGCCGCCGGTGATCGACAGCGACGACCTTCTGGAAGACCCCCATGGCATTGTGGATGCTTGGTGCGGGGCCGTCGGCATTCCTTTCATTTCAGAGGCGCTGAGCTGGGAGCCTGGCGAACGCAGCGAGGTCCTGTGGTACGACAAGGACGGCGTCTGGCACCAGGCCCTGAAGAACTCCGATGGCCTAAAGCCGCAACCGCGCAAGCCGGCCGACATCGCCAAGACCCCCGACTGGGTGCAGCAGATGTACGAGGACTTTCTGCCCCACTACCGGCACCTCTACGCCCAGCGACTACAGGCTGGGGCGGCCGCACCGAAGGCGCCAGACAGTCGCGGGTGAGGTTCGATGGGGGCGTTTTGACCAATTGGCGGCCCTCTAACTATCGAGCACAATCTGCAATTTTGGTCGAATATCTTGCGATACATGGCAATCATCTAGTCGATCCTCGACCGTGATCCGAACCAAGCCTGAACCATTCGGAACGCTTGTCCATCTTCGACCCATCGCTATCGTACCGCTGCGCTCCAACCTAGGAGGTTTTTTCTAGAATTCGCAGCGCCTCAGTCAAGCTCTTGACCGCAGCCGAGCGATCCTCGCTCGTCATGCCGGCAAGATTGAGATCGAGCCGCAGGTGAGCGTGTTGCTCATTGATGCTTTGTCGGTCTAGTTCGAGGATCTCGTCGGCATCGAGAATGGTGTAAGTGGCAACGGGATAAGCGATGCCCTTGACCTCGGTTTCGCCGCGCTGCTCACAAGGGATTTTAGTGTTCACATGCGCGAAAGTTTCATAGGAGATCAGGATTTCACCGGGCGCAGCCAACGTCTCGAGCCGCGATGCAATGTTCACCGCGCCGCCGATAATCGTGTAGTCCAGTCGGTCCTCGCTGCCAAAGTTCCCAACCGTGCAATAGCCCGTGTGGATACCCATGCGTACCTGCAAAGGCTTTTCGATCCCGGATTTGCGCCACAGGTCTTGAAGCTCGCGCATGCGTTGCCGCATGGCGACCGCCATTTTAACGCAGGCCACGGCGTCCTCTTTGACTCCGCGGGTCTCGGGGTCACCAAAAAAAATGAGGATGGCATCGCCGACATACTTGTCGATAGTGGCGCCGTGCGCCAATGCGATCTGAGACATCTCGGTTAGATAGTGGTTTAAAATCTGAGTTAGCTCTTCCGACTCTAAGCGATCAGCGGTCTCAGTGAAGCCGGCGATGTCTGAGAAGAAGACAGTCAGCTTCTTGCGGCTGCTGATAAGTCTCACTTCCTGCTTGCCGGAGAAGATCGAATCGTAGACCTGGGGCGAGAGATACTTGGCCAACTGGTTCGAAAGCTGTTCGAGCGCGGAAGTCTTTTCAGCCAGCTCGCCCTCCCGCTGGTCGATCACCTCCATGTAGTGGGCCATCGCGCTGGAAATCTCGCCAATCTCGTCCGGCCGAGTGTCCGAAAGCTTGTGTTTGCGGTCGACAGCATAGGACTGGAGCGAACGACGCATCTGATCCAGTCGTTGAAATACCCGCCTGTTGAGTACCTGCCAGATGAGAAGGGTGCCCGCGGCCAGCGTGACGACAATGCCCAGCACAGCCAAGAGCGTGAAGCGAGTAGTC
Source organism: Rhodospirillales bacterium (assembly GCA_965222795.1). Lineage (GTDB taxonomy): Bacteria > Pseudomonadota > Alphaproteobacteria > Kiloniellales > CBDCUY01 > CBDCUY01. Next base: position 756,744 of record OZ244972.1, read on the forward strand.
TCGTTGACCAGTTGTACTTGGGCTTCCAGAGCCGAGCCGGCGCGCCAGAACTCGTTGCTGGCGCTGCTCAAGAGACGGTTCGCGATTAGCGAATTCTCCTCGGCCAGCGCTTTGGTTTTAAAAGCATTGGAAAGCTGGTCCGACTTCTCCTTCAGGATCGTCTCGCTGGAGGCTTGCCAGAGGTCCGCCACCCCCTGGGCCGCCACCAAGCTTTCGATGGCCAAGATTTCTTGCGGCAAAACCGCGAGCCGTTGCGTTAAACTTTCGATGATGGCCTCAGTGTCGCGACGGTTGCGCGCAAAGCGCGCCCGGTTCATGTCGAGCAGAAGTCTCGAGACTTGAGAGACAACTTGCATCGCTAGCGCCACTGTTTCCGCGTCACCGGCATCACTTGCATCGCGCAATTGGCGGAGATACTTAGCGAAGCTCTCACCCCTGGCCTCGATCCGACGGGTCACAGCAATCTGGTTTTCCACCGCATTCGTCAAGTTTGTCAAGTTATCGATCAGATAATCGGCGCTCCGCCGCAAGGGCTCGATCCGCTTAGATTGGCCGAACAGAGCTGAGAGCTCTTCGATAAGTGCCCGTTGCGAGCTTTGCTTGTCGCGGATTCTTGCCAACAGCGTATCAAATTCCGAACGGGTCGGGTTCATACTGAGTGCGGGCGCGATTGAGCTCGTGGCTGAGGCGTCTTGCGAAAGCTGGGCAAGCTTGACTAGCTGAGGCAGGGATTCCTCACGCAAACTATCGAGCTCGCCCCTGATCTCGAATAGCCGCAAGGAGATCAACAAGAGTCCTAGCCCAAAGAGTGCCGCGATGCAGATCAAGATCACCAGCAGCATGGTGGAGATGCGCTGACTTGCCTTGACCTCAAATCGAGCGGCGTGAGCCATCGGGCCGACCTATCGGAAGGGCGGGCCGTACATTAAGCCGCCTTCGCGCCAAAGCCGGTTGAGCCCTCGCTCGATGTTCATCTGGCTTTCCTTGCCGAGATAACGCTCGAAAATTTCGCCGTAGTTTCCAGCGCCAGCAATGACCTGGCGCCCCCAATCTGGCGGCAGTCCTGCCGCCTCTGTTCCCTCCACCTCATCTATGCCGAGCAGGCGGCGCACTTCTGGGTCTGAACTATTGAGGTGATCCTTGTAGTTCTCTTGACCGATGCCCTTTTCCTCTGCCACGAGCGTGGCGTAGATCGCCCAACGCACGATGTTCGCCCAGGTCATGTCGCGCGTCGATGCATAGGCGACCAGCGGTTCCTTCGAGATAATCTCTTCGTGCAGAGTATAGTTGTCCGGATCATCGAAAGCCGAGGACCGCATGGTCGCCAGCGCAAATCGGTCAGTGGTTAGTAGATCGCAGTTGCGCGAAAAAAATGCATCGTTACGCCCTTGAGAAGACTCAAAGGGTAGGATCTCCCAATCGAGGCCATGGCTCTCGACGTAATCCTCCAAGTTTCCCATCGTAGTGGTGGCACGTGCCACACAAACCGATGCTTTCCGTAACTCGCTCAGCGGTCCCTCGACCGTCCCCTTATGGGACATGAAGCCCTGGCCGTCGTAGTAAAGAATAGCCGCAGGCGTCAGTCCCATCGCCAGGTCGCGCGAAAAAGTCCAGGTAACATTAGAGATGTAAACGTCAACATCGCCTTTTGCGATGCTTTCAAGGCCGACCCGGATCAGGGTCGGCGACATTTCGACGGCATTACGATCTCCGAAAATTGCGAGCGCAACCACTCGACAAAACTCGGGAAAAAAGCCTTCGTAACCCTCTTCACCGATGCGCGTATCGCCAACTTGCCGGTTACCGATAGAGCATTTGACGTAGCCGCGCTCTCGTACTGCTTCTAGAACGCTGCTTGATGCCAAGACGAGGCCTGCAGTATGCGAGAAGAAAAGAAGCACGAAAGTGATGACGACGAACATCGATCTCATGACATGCCCCCTTGCCGGTCACTATAATAACACGCTTTGGTATTCGCGCGAATATGACTAGGATCAAGCTGCAGGTACTCCGGATTGATGTCCACCAATGCCAACCCATTGCCGTTCCGAGGCATCGGGGGAAACGGCCGCGCTGCTCCTGAAAGCGGATCATTGGCATCGCCTTGGCCGCCTAGCCGCACCTGTCCAAAGCGGCGCCAAGCCCACCAATACGCCTGAGGCGCCCCAGTTTCTGCTGTTTGACCTGCGGTCGTCTATCCATAATGCCCATTGCCAAAGAACAATGCCTTCGGCTAGACTTCGCTACCCTTGGGTGCATTTAGTAAAGTCATTGTCAGTACAATGGATTACCAAGCTATCTTCGATCATGTTGGACAGCCCTGCCGGAGGGGTGAAATGTCTCGACCGAGCAAGGGAATGTCGCCAGGCCATGGCTAGAGGGCGACAGCCGGCGGCCGTGGTTCTGGGCCTGGTTCCGCACCCACGCTCGATCGCGACCCTTCGTTCCCTGGGCCGTGCCGGGGTCAAGGTCATCGGTGTCGATCACCAAGAGCCACCGCATCGAAGCTACACCCGATTTTTGAAGTCCGCGAACCGGCATATTTTCGATAGCCCAAACGCCGTACTTGAGGCCCTAATCGACGGCCTTGCCGAGCCCGGCTCGGTGCTCTTTCCGACATCCGATGAATACCTGCTGCTGCTGTCGCAAAACCACGAGAAACTGTCAGAGCGCTACGTGGTGACCTGCCCTCCTTGGCCCGCCCTGCGGAAATTGATCGATATTGCTAGATGCTACGATCTCGCGCGCCAGTGCGGCGTCGCCACACCCGAATATTTTCACCCCAAGAATGAAGAAGACCTCCCAGGCGTCATCGCCTCGCTTGACTGCGAAGACCGAGACTACATTGTCCGCACCATGCCGGGCACGGGGCCGGCCAATCCTAAGAACTATCGCTTCACCCGGCTCGCCGGGCGGACAAGGGAGGCCATTCGCGAAACTTGCGAGGAAATACAGGGCCGCATTGGATCCTATCCGACCATCGTCGAGATCGTTCCGGGCGAAGCCGAGTGCTGCCTCGGCGTGACGCTGGTGGCCGACCGCAACAGTGACCCGGTTGTTGCCTACTGCGTGCGCCGATTGAAACTCTACACTTACGTGAGCGATCGCTGCCGCACGGCCGGGGCGGTGTCGCACCCTTACGAACTGGGGTCTCTGACCTATTGCGAAAGTCACCATGACCAGGAAGCCATGGAAAAGGCCTTTGCTTTGGTAAAGGCGGCGGGGTTTTATGGCACCGTCACGGTCGAGTTTCGTCGCAATGTGCTTGATGGCGAGCTGATGCTCATCAAGTGCGATCCGCGGGTAGTCCGAGCGACCAGCCTGTCAACAGCGCTCGGCCTAGACCTGCCGACTGCGCTCTACGATGCCTTGACCGGCGCCCACCCAAAACGGAACCTACACTACAAGGAGCGTGTGGCTTGGCTGTGGATTTCGCAGTTTTTAGAAGCTATTTGGAACAATCGCGAGGATGTCGCCCTGCGCCGCGAGCTGTTGATGCTCTGCCGGAACATGTGGCGGGTAAGGGCATTTGCTTTCCTCAGCCTCACTGATCCTTTGCCGTTCTTCACGCATATGACTTGGCGGCTGCGCAGCCGTTTGGAAGCCCGTCGACGTATTCGCGGATCCAGCAAAGCACAGATCACCTCGCCAAGCACCTGATGGCTCCCGGCTTTACAATGACCGGCAAAGTGGTAGGTTTGGCCGCCCATCCATGTGCGGCTAGAGCCTGATCGACGTATTCTCGATCACCTGTCGTGATCGAGAATACGTCGTGAATCAGTCTCTATTCAAATGCTTAGCGGACGATTCACGGCTCAGTCGGGATCGCCAAAGCGATTCCGATTGAGCCGATCGTGCGCTAGGGTTCCGCTGATCGATCAGGTCTGGACCGAGCACCGTTGAAAGCCCGACTACGGGCAGACACCTTAAAGACGAGAAAGCTAGGGGGGATGGACGGGCGTGCTTCGGCACGTCTGATTCGAATTCGTCTTCGAGGTTTTTTATGTCGATCCCTGGTTTTCTGCTGGTTTTGGCCGCCGCGGCCTGCCACGCCGCCTGGAATTTTTTCGTCAAGCGCATCAATGCCGGGCCTGAGCTGGTCTTCCTCTTCTCGGTTCTATCCGTTGTTATTTATCTGCCCCTAGCCATTTGGTTCGCCACTGGGTGGACCGACGCTAGGCCGGTCCAGCTCCTCATTATTGCGGGCAGCGCCATACTGCATCTCGGCTATTTTCTTTTACTCCAGGCGGGGTACCGCAAGGGCGACCTGTCACTCGTCTATCCGACCGCCCGCGCGACGGGACCATTGCTATCAACCAGTTTCGCGGTTCTGTTCCTCGGGGAAGTCTTATCCGGACAACTGGTTCTAGGTGGTGGCATCATTATCTTTGGCATCGTCATGTTGACGGGAGGGCATGCGCACCGACGAGGCCACGCAGCCCTCTCGCTGGCCTTCGGCGTTTCGGCCGGATTGCTAATCGGCAGCTATACGGTTTGGGACGCCTACGCCGTCTCTGTCCTTGCCATTCCGCCGCTCCTTCTGGATTACGCCTCCAGTCTCGGACGCTCCCTTCTCTTGGCACCGATCGCCTACCATAAGCGGACAAAGGTACGATCCATCTGGTGCCATCACAAATGGGCTGTGGTTGCCATCGCGATCCTCAATCCTCTCGCCTATATCCTTGTCTTGATCGCCTTGACCTTCACGCCGGTGGTCTATGTCGCCCCTATCCGCGAGCTCAGCGTGCTTTTGACCGTGCTCATGGGCAGCATTTTGCTCCAAGAAGGCCACCTCCGACACCGACTTATGTGGGCCGTCGTCATCCTGGTGGGAGTGATCATCCTGGCGCTTTCCGACTGATGGCATCTCTTGAAAGGCTCCCTTGATCGTGAGGCCGTTCCCTGCATCGTTCTGCGATTTTTTTGATCAGAGTACGGCCGGTGTCGACGGCCGCATTTTCGCCGAATTGCTCTATTTTCTTTGCAGCATCGCCTGGGCTAGGGTTTTCCCTAACACCAGAGTAGCTAACTGACCTAGGTTCAATGCGCGCCTATCTCGATGCCAACCAGGTCCGACGCCACAAATGGCGGAATGCTCTTCACTCCGTCGGATTGGTGGCGGCGTTGGCCGGTTTGCTGTGCCTGACATCCTGGCTGATCTGGGGACTGAAGATCGCGTTGATGGTGCTTGGCGGGCTAGTCCTGGTAATCCTGTTCAGGCCTGCCATTCCACCGGCCGCCGTAATGTCGTTCTACGGCGCACGCCGCCTCGATCCGCGGACGGTACCAGAACTTGGCAAGGTTCTTAGTCTACTGGCCGAGCGAGCCGACCTGCCAACCGTACCGGCGCTCTACTACCTGCCCAGCACCACCATGAATGCCTTTGCGGTCGGCAGCCGAAACCAGGCCGTGGTCGGCCTGACGGACGGGCTGTTGCGCCGTCTCGACCTGCGGGAAATTGCCGGTGTGCTGGCCCATGAGGTCAGTCACATCCGCAACAACGACCTGCGCATCATGGGATTGGCGGATCTTCTCACCCGGATGACAAGCGTCATGTCCTACATCGGCATGTTTCTGCTGCTGCTCAACTTGCCCCTGCTCGTTACGGGCGGGACGCCGGTCTCGTTCTTGGCCGTTCTCTTGTTGATCTTCGCGCCGACCATCGGCAGCCTGCTGCAGCTTGGGTTATCCCGGGCCCGAGAGTATGACGCCGATTTGGACGCAGCCGGCTTGACCGGTGATCCCGTCGGCCTGGCCCGCGCCCTGCAAAAGTTTGAACGCTATCAGGGCAAGTTCTGGGAAGAACTGGTATTGCCAGGGCGACGCATCCCCGAGCCTTCGCTGCTACGCACCCATCCGCCAACGCAAGACCGGGTTCGGCGGCTCCTCGAGCTGGCGCCGGGAAGCCAGCTGCCGGATCTGGGAACGCGCCCGGCCTTAGAGTTGCAGCGCTTGGGCGCCATCCCCCGTAAGCCGCGATACCGTTGGTCGGGCATGTGGTACTAAGGAGATCATGCCAGCGGAGCCGGTCGACCGGCAGAGAGAAACGACTTAGGCTCCTGTAAGGTTGGATTTCCCGCGCAATCTAGGGAATGACCCCTCAATGCCGATAGCGCCGACAAACATTCTTTTCCTTTTGGGAGAAAGCCACGCCCCTTCCCTTCTCGGGATCCTGGACAACCCCTATATCCACACCCCAAACTTGGACAGGCTGGCATCCCGCGGCCTGCTTTTCGATGCTGCCTACTGCGCAAGTCCGCTTTGTGTTCCTGCCCGCGCGGCCATTGCCACGGGCCGCTATCCACACGAAAGCGGATACTGGGACAGCTCAATCGCCTTCGACGGCAGCCACGACAGCTGGATGAAGCGCCTTCGCGGTGCCGGCTATGAGACCGTCGGCATCGGCAAGATGCATTTTCGCAGCGACACCGACAACAATGGTTTTGCTCGGGTCATGGAAAGCATGCACATCGCCGAAGGGATCGGCGATCTGCTCAGTGCTCTTCGCTACAAGGGCGAGGAGCCGTCATACCCAGGCCTTTGGGATATTTGGACATCAAAGTTCGGGGCGGGGGAGGATTCGCCGTATCGTCTTTATGACGAACGCATCGCCGAGGCAGCGCTCAAGTGGCTGGAGGAGGAGGCTGTCGGCAGCGCCAGACCCTGGGCCTTGTCGGTGCATTTCATTGCCGCCCATGCACCTTTTGTGGCGCCACAGCGATGTTTTGACCTCTATGAGCCCGCGAAGCTTCCCCCACCGATCCTCTTCGCCAAGGAAGAGCGTCCCGATCACCCCTCGATCCGACATTTGCGTGAAATCATTTGCCACCGCGACGACATGACGCTGGAGCAGATTCAGTGCATTCGCGCGGCCTACTTTGCGACGGTCAGCTACCTCGACGATCTCGTCGGCCGCGTTCTGCAGACCCTCGAGGCGCTGGGCTTGGCCGAGACGACCTGCGTCATCTACACCTCCGATCACGGCTTCAGTTGCGGCGACCACTACCTATTCGGCCTTTTTCATATGTTGGAAGAGGCGCTCAAGGTGCCCTTGATCATCGCCGGCCCAGACGTTCCGGCCGGCCAAAGGTGTGGCGACCCGGTATCCCATGTCGACCTCTACCCAAGCATTCTCGAAGCCAGTGGCGTTCCGCTTACGGCCAGCGAAGAAAAGCTCCGCGGCAAAAGTCTCTGGCCAGTGATAAAGGAGGGTGCGCGACGGCGAACGGTTTTTGCGGAATACCACGGCACTGCCAGCCCATCAGCGGGTTACGTGCTGCGCCACGGCCCCTTGAAACTCATCTACTTCGTCGACATGGCGCCGCAACTCTTCGATCTTTCGATTGACCCGGAAGAAGCCAACAATCTCGCGCTCGATGCGAACAACAGGGGCCTCGTCGAAGAAATGATCGGCAAGCTGCGCGACCATGTGGACCCGGAGGCTATCGACCAAAGGGCAAAGCAAGCCCAAGGCGCCCTGATCGAGCGGCACGGTGGCGAAGCCAAAGTGCTCAAAGAAATGAGCGGGTTCTCCTATTCGCCGCCGCCGGGGATGACCTGGCAAGCGATCAAATGCCGAGCGAGATGACCCAAGTGCCCGAAGTTGGCAACAACGAGATCCCCGGACATCCCAACAAAGCCGGCATTACCTCATTCACGCCAGCAGTCCCAGCGCTGTCACGTGGGCGTCAGCGGTCACGAGAAGCCGGCGACTATCGCGGCACTGGGTGCTCCTCCTGCCAGGTGCCCTACTCCAATGAAGGCAAGACCGACGTCGATTGCACCACCACCGCCAACGATCGCGGCGAAAACGGTCTTTCAGCGGACTATCCCCTAGGGACCACCGACCTAGCGTCGGGCGGCAATTTGGGATCAATTCTGCTTGGCCCCTGGCCGGCGCTCTAACGGCTTGTCCCCTTTCATAGGGTTGCGCAACCGAGCCTTGTCATTGCATAGCCCCCAAACTTGCCTCTATCCTAGGCAAGGGACTCTTGCAGGAGGTGGGTGATGAAGATACATGGCAATTTAACCGTTGGGCAGGTCGGCGATCTTGCATTTGGCCAGGTTCTCATAACCCAACTTGGGGATGATTTGGTGCGGGGCATTAAGGCCTACTACCTAGGCGAAGACGGCGAGCGCCATGAATTCTTTGTCACTGTTGGACCCTTTGTTCGGGAGCACGGGCATCGGCCGGTGGTTTACCTCGGCGAGGACGTCGCTGAATCACTGGCCATTGATGTGACCGAGCATTGCCAGATTAAACCGTCCTTGCTGCCTCAGGACATATCTTCTGAGCCTCCCAAAGGGGACGACGGTGTGGGTATGCTGCTTGTGGGGTCCAACCGAAGCCTGCTCAAGGCTGCCAATTTCGGCAGAGCAGGCGGCGCCCAGGTCTCCTACCTTAACCTGGAGAGCGGCGAGCTGTCGGACCTGCCCGACGATAGATTTGTGGCGCTTCGTCGATGGTCTGTGGAGGCTGATGCGGACGGCGGCGGTCAATTCGACTTTAGCCTGGCGTAGGATAGTACCAAGTCTCGATAGGAATCACCCAACGGTTGGGGGTCAAAGACGCCTTCTAAACGCAGCCAAACGTTTACCTGATTCCCGCCCCTGCCCCAAGTCAGTTCAAGGGATTCAAGCGTTTTGGCCGGTGGACCTGCATTTGCATGGGCAGGCCCTTTTCGGCACTGGTTCTATCAATGCGCCAGTCGATTACCAGAAATCGATTAACAACTATCAATTTTAACTGACAGTAAAATTACTCATTTAATTTGAGACAACTATTAACTATATTACTACTATTTCGATGCCGCCCAGCGGGAGTGTGGCCGATGGCATTGGTTCGGCGAGGTCCCTTTCAATCTGTCGATGTTTATGTCGGCAGCCGCTTGCGCTTGCGTCGGCGGCTGCTCGGTCTCAGCCAAGAGAAGCTGGCCGAAGCCATCGGCATTACCTTCCAACAAATCCAAAAGTACGAGCGCGGAGCCAATCGCGTCAGTGCGAGCCGGCTCTATGATCTGGCTCAGGTCCTGGCTGTGCCGATTGATTACTTTTTTGACGGCATTGGCTCCAAAGGAGACGAGCAGCAAAAGGGGCCTGAAATCTTGGACGCATCCGCCGCCGAGCACGAGCCAGAAGCAGGGACCGACCAGGACAATATAGAGCTGGTGCGCTGGTATTACCGCATCCAAGATCCCTTGGTCCGACGCCGCCTCTACGAAGTCACCAAGGCCATCGCTGCCGAATCGGCACGAAATGATCAATGAAGGCTAGCAGTCGCGGTCGCTTTGGTAGAGGTGAAAGTCTCAATCGACCACCTGGCTTTGGTCTAGGCCTGCCAACCATAGTCGATATAGCGCCACTCCACTCTGTCGGGAGCCAGCAATAGACGGCAAAAGCCTTCCTCCGTGTCATGCCAGGAACCCTGCCACCACTTGGCACAGATAGCCCCGCCGGTAATGAAGGTCGTGCGCCGCCACTGGATCATCTCTTTAATGTGTAGGTGCCCCTGCAACACGAGCAGAAGGTTGCGATTCTCGAAGCGCTTCAACACCTCGACGTTGTTGACGACAACACGATTGGCTTCGGCTGCTTCTGCCATGCCATTGGTAACGCCGAAAAAACTCGTCACAAGAGGAATGTGCGTTACCAGCACGATCGGCGTATCGAGCGCCAATCCCGCCAAGTCTTCGTCGAGCCAGGCGAGCTGCGGCGCATCGATATAGCCCCGGTATCCGGCGTCGCCGCCGACGACATCGATGGAATCCAACATGATGAAGTGGCAGCCAAGGGCATCGAAGGACCGGTAAGTCCGGTCAATCCCGAGACGGTCGCGGAATGGCCGGCGCGGATCAAGGCTGGGTGGCCGACCGTCCTGGGGAGCGGCGGCAACCAGGTCGTGGTTGCCAATCGCGACATGCTGCTCACCTTCGATGGCCCGATGCATGGCCATGTAGACGTCCCAGCGTTCGGACACCTTTGCCGCCCGATTGGTAAAGCCCCCGTGGATTAGGTCGCCGCCGCAAAGAACCAAATCTGGACGACCGCCGTTGATGGCGGCCGCCGCCTTTTGGAGCGCTTGCGGAGTCCCTCCTTCTGTGCGGGCATGTACGTCTGTGTAAAAGGCAAGATGCAGGCTGCCGCGTGGCGGACCACGGCTTGGGATCACCAAGCGCGGCGAACAGGCCCCGGCAAATGAGAGTCCTGCTACGGCCGTAGCACCGAGGAAGCGACGCCTTGTCCAATGCCGCGTCATCAGGGGCTTATTCCTTGGCTGATGTCTGCTGGCGGCCATAGTAGACCCAGAGGACAAGCAGACCCAACAGGCATCCACCCAAGATCCAGACGAAGAAGCCTTCGTCCACCTCGGTTATCAGGGTGCGGCTGACCCGACTATCGTAGGCCATGTCGGGATCCAGGTTGGCCTGCAGAAACTGGCGGTCTTGCGCACTTAGCTGGTAGGTTGAGCGCCCGTAGGTCTGAGGAAAGTAGCGCCGCATGATTTCGCTTTCTCGAAGCGCAATCGTGGCCAAACGCCGCCGCTCCCGCGACCCCTCATCGGCCTCCTTGGCGAGCTTGATGTGGCGGTCGCGGCGGAAAAGATGGACCCGCGCCTCGTGGAGAAAGGGGTCACTGGCGGGCGTGTAGCTGCGGAGGAACTCATAGTATTGCTCATCCTCGCGGTGGGCGTCGAGCACCGGGGCGGCGCCAATTGCTCGTGCCTGGTCCTCCTGGCGCAAGGCCTGCGGCGACAGCCGAGATCGAAAAACGCCGGTTGCCGGATCTTCGTATCGATAGCCATATTCAACCATTACCGATTGATTCTTGAGCAAGAAAGATAGCCCCGGAACCCGATCAGCATACCAAGCGATCCGTTCCGGCGTGTTGACAATGCTGAGCGCCAGCAACAGCCAAACACCCAACGCAAGCTGAACAATAGTTCGAGCACTGCGACGATCCGGCCAGCCTTGGATCCATTGCGGCCTCAGGCCTCCGGCGATCGCCACTTGCACCAGACCGCTGGCAACCGCATTGATGGCGATGTCGCGCAGCTCCCAGTAGCGGTTGGGTGTCGCCCATTGGAGGGCCTCGTCGAGGGCCCCGACGATGGCACCGATTAAGGTTGCCGCCAGGTAAATCCCGTAGTCCCTCATCCGATGGGCAAGGGCACGGAAGGCCAAGAGGCCCAGCAGGCCATATTCGAGCAAATGCAAGACTTCAGCCGCTTGGCCACTGAGATTCCAGATGAGACCAGCATAGGCGGCCGCTACCGCTAGCAGCCAAACGTGTCCCCGAGCGTCTCGGTTCCTGCTTCGGCGCAGCCTGGCGACAATCCAACACCCGGCAAGCCCTAGAAATACGACAGCCAAAAGGACGAATGCCTGATCTCCCAGATTTCCAGATACCCAGCGCTGCAGCACGCGGGCGAACGGCACCGTGGCGAAGATCGCCAGGCTGCAGAGCCCGACCCACAACCACGACAGCTTTTCATTCTCGCGCGGTGCCTGGTCGATCATGATTGGATTGGACTTGCCCTGCCAAGAAAAGCTCGCCCTCGCCGACCGATCAAAACCTAGTCGCTGTCAACGGGCGATTGGCCATCCTTCTTGGTGATAGCCTGGACCAGTGCCTCGCTGCCGGCAGCGGCAGCGCGATTTTCGGCTTGGATGCGTTCGTAGATTTCGCGCCGCAGCACGGTCGCGTCAGCGGGGAAATTGAACCCCAATTTAATCGATTTGCCACGAATATCGACCACGGTCACTTCAATATTATCGTTAATAATGACCGACTCGCCGACCTTACGGGTGAGGTAGAGCATAGGTTACCTACCTGGATGTTGATAGAGCCGCCACATTTCTTGGCCGGCTGCATTTTACCTGGCTGGAATCTGTAGTTTAGCTCAAATGCACGTCAAGTTAATCGCTTTTACGACATTTTAACAAGCTGCGCGTGATAGTGCGGAGAGCCCGCATGACGCGGGTGATCCTTTGGGTGCCTTATAGAGACGGTGAATGGCCGGTACAAAGCTGAACATCTTAGAGGTCATAGCTCAGCGCCTGCATTGGCTTGGCCATCGTCAGCAGCTCTTGGCGAAAAACATCGCCAATGCCGACACTCCCGACTACCAGTCAATCGATTTGAAAGAATCGAGCTTTGCGCGCCTGGTCGCTAGGGGTACCTCCGCTCACCAACCGGTTGCAACCCATGTGCGGCACATTGGTGGCGAGGCATCCCGGCAGAGCAATGTTCGTGGGGACCAAGACCGCAACCCCTATGAGTATGATCCCTCAGGCAACGCCATTGTCCTCGAGGAGCAGCTCATCAAGGTTTCGGAAACGCAAATGCATTTCCAAACCATGACTAACCTCTATCGCAAACACATGGCGATGCTGCGCATGGCCTTGGGACGCAATGCTTAGGCCAACAATGGATCGTGCAGTGGGCGTGGTGGCCAGCTTAAAGGACTAGGTGGATGGATCTTATTAAGGCACTGAAGGTCTCCGCGTCCGGCATGCAAGCACAAGGCACGCGCCTTCGAATCATTTCTGAAAATGTCGCCAACGCCAATTCCACGGCACAGACCCCGGGCGGCGAGCCCTATCGTCGCCGGTTGGTTACCTTTGATAACGAGCTCAATCGGGCGCTGGGCGTCGAGACCGTGCGCGTTTCGCGAATCTCCGACGACACCAGCGATTTCACCCGCCGCTATCAGCCTGGTCACCCGGCGGCCGACGCGGAGGGCTACGTACTTATGCCCAACGTAAACGCCCTGATCGAGATGGCGGATATGCGCGAGGCTCAGCGAAGCTATGAGGCCAACCTCAAAGTGATCCAAGCCGCACGCAGCATGGTGCAAGGCACTATTGATATCCTGCGCTAGGTAGGCAGCAGGTCATTTTCTTTGCCCGGCCTCTGGCCCGGCGAGCGCATGCCAGGTAGGTCGCCGTGAACACGGAGGCTTGAGACATGCCTTTGACACTGAATTATGCTGATGCCATCAGCGCCTATAATCGCGCCGCCCGTTCTGGCAGTACCGCTGAGATGCCTAAGAATGAGCCGTCCCCCGCGCCGATTGAGGACTTTGCCCAAGCCCTCAAGCAAGCAACGCATGACGGGGTCGAAACACTGCGTGAAAGCGAGGCCGTGAGCCTGAAGGCTGCCGTCGGCCAAGCCGATCTGACCGAATTGGTGTCGGCCGTCAGCAAGGCTGAGATGACTCTGCAGACCGCGGTTACGGTCCGCGATCGCGTGATCCAGGCCTATCAAGAAATCATCCGCATGCCGATCTAAGCACGTCACCCACCGCGGCGCCAAGACCCAAGAGAGCAGCATGACCCCGACCGATGTGATTGAAGTGTCGCGTGATGCTGTCTTCGTCATGCTGAAAGTCGGCGCACCGGTCTTGTTGTTGGCCCTGGCGGTTGGCCTTGCGATCTCTCTGGTTCAGGCTTTGACCCAGGTTCAAGAGATGACCCTGTCTTTTGTCCCCAAGATCATCGTGATCTTCCTCTCCATCGTTCTTCTCATGCCGTTCATGCTGGCAACAATGACGACATTCACACAAGGACTGATGGATCGCATCGTCGCCCTGGGGTGACCTGAAATGCTCGAGGAGCTGTTACCGGCCGGGATCTTCACGGCACTCTTGGTCTTCGTGCGCACCGGTGCCGCGGTAATGCTCTTACCCGGATTTGGGGAGCCTTACGTGGCGCCCCAGGTTCGTCTGATGATCGCCCTATTGATCGCCTTGTTGCTGGCGCCGGTCTTGGCAGGCCAGCTGCCCCCCGCCCCCGATACTGCGGTCGAGTTGTTGCTCTTGATCTTGGGCGAGGCGATCATCGGCCTGTTCATGGGCACCCTCGCCCGACTGTTCCTTACCACCTTGACCAATGCCGGCATGGTCATTGCCTTCAGCTCGTCTCTGGCCAATGCCTTGGTGAACGATCCGAGCGCGGCGCAGCAGGGATCGATCGCCGGTTCCTTCCTAACCGCCGTTGCCTTGGTGATGATCTTCACCCTCGATTTGCACCACCTGATGCTCATGGCGCTGGTCGATAGCTATAGTCTCTTCGTGCCAGGCCAGGCGCCGCCGCTTGGTGACTTCAGCGACATGGTGGCGCGCACCGTCACCAAGACCTTTTTGCTGTCCGTGCAGATCGCCGCGCCCTTCATGGCGCTTGGCATCATTTTCTATCTGGGCGTCGGCCTGTTGTCGCGACTGATGCCCCAGGTTCAAGTGTTTTTCATCGTGATGCCCCTGCAAATCCTTTTGGCCATCGGCGCCTTGTTTTTGGCGCTTCCGGTGGTGATCGCCTGGTTCCTCGGCGGTTTCGAGGCCTCGTTCGAAGGCTTCCTGGCGCCTTAGCACGGGATAGGGCGATGGCCGAAGAACAACAAGACGACTCACAAAAAACAGAAGAGCCAACGCAAAAACGGCTCGACGAGGCCCGCCAGAAAGGCCAAATCGCCAAGTCCCAGGAAACCAATCACTGGTTCATGATCCTCGCTTTTGCCGCAACCGTCGGCCTATTGAGTCCTATGATGGCCCGAGGCCTGGGTAAGACGCTGCTGCCTTTTATCGAATCGCCGCATCTCATTCCCATGGATGGCGAACACCTCGAACTTGTTCTCGGCCAAGTTATGACGGGCCTCGGCTGGGCCTTGGCGCTGCCGGCAATAGTCGTGGTCTTCGCGGCTCTGGCGGCCGGATTCTTGCAAAGCGGCTTTATCTTCTCGGTTGAACCGATCACTCCCAAGCTGGAAAAAATCTCGCTCCTGAAAGGCGTCAAGCGCTTGTTTTCCAGCCGCTCGCTAGCGGAAGTGCTCAAGGGCTTCTTAAAGCTGGCGATCGTTGCGGCGGCCATCGGTCTCTTGCTGTGGCCGGAACGCGAGGCCTTCGTACAGATGGTGAGCCTCGACGCTGCAGCCTTTCTTTACGCGCTCAAAGAGCTCGCGTTTCGGGTTCTTGTCGTTGTCTTGGCGGTGATGTCGGTGATCGCCGGGCTCGACTATCTCTATCAGAAGTCGCAACACCACAAGCAGCTGCGCATGTCCAAGCAGGAGCTGAAGGACGAATTCAAGCAGACCGAAGGCGACCCGATGGTCAAGTCACGGCTCCGTCAGATACGCATGGAACGCGCCCGCCAGCGCATGATGGCAGCCGTCCCGGAAGCCGATGTGGTGGTGACCAATCCGACCCACTTCGCGGTCGCCTTGAGATATGATCAGGAAACCATGCCCGCCCCGCGCCTGATCGCCAAGGGCGCCGATCAGATAGCCCTCAAACTTCGCGAGGTAGCCAAGGAACACGAGGTACCGATCGTCGAGAACCCACCACTCGCCCGAGCGCTTTTCGACAGCGTCGAAGTCGATGAAGAGATCCGGCCTGAGCACTACAAAGCCGTTGCCGAGGTCATCAGCTACATTATGCGCATAAATGGAAAACTACGCTCGCAACGGCAGCAGCATGGCAACTAATGCTTCGTAAAAATGCTACAATTTTCTCATCATTGCAGATACTTGCTGCCCGAGAATTTGACGAAAAATGAGTTTGATGAATATTCTTTTAGTCTTTTGTGGCTAGGCTGGCCATCTAGCCAGACGGGTTCGGGCCGGGCAAGCCCCTGCCTTCTAAAACGAGTGATCGCCTGAGCTTTGGGGAAAAGCATGCATAGTAGTCGGTTCCTGTTGTCAGCCTGCGCGTTTTTGACCGGATTCGTTGCCGGCTGGACATTGGTCTCTGAGGGCATCATCAATCTCAGGAGCTTTGCCTTTGTCACACCCTGGGAATTGGCAGCCTATTGGATCACGATCGCAATTCTGATCACCTTTTGGTGCCATTTCTTTTTGCGACCACGCGGCAGCGAGTTTCTCGTATCTAGCCGGCCGGTTCTTTCCCTCACATCTTTTCTGATTGGCGGCGCGACCTCCTTGTTCCTTCTAGACCATGCCATCATCAAGGCGACCTCGGTATCTGCCATGCCAACCTATTACCTGATCGGTTACGGCATTGTTTTGATTTCGCTGGCGATCTCGTGGTTTGCCGTTTTTGTTGACTACCGTCGGGATGGCGCCGCCCGGTAATTCTAGGGCTCAACGTAAGAAATTCGTCCCACGGCTGCGAATCCATCCCGCCCTTTGCGGTCGTCGCAACCTATGCCTTGGGTCGATTTCTTAACGTTCTGTTAACTACTTGGCCATCATATTGATTGTGCACGCAGTTCGGTTATAGCGTGACAAGCGACTCTCTTGCGATTCTTTAGGCGAGAGTGAGCAGTATTTGACACGACGACGACCCCCGAGGAGCGACCTGTGACAGAGTTGCAGCTTATTGGTATCGCTGCTTTCTGCCTTGGCGTGTTGGCGGCGCTAGCGTTGCGCTA
This sequence comes from Rhodospirillales bacterium, assembly GCA_965222795.1. Taxonomy (GTDB): domain Bacteria; phylum Pseudomonadota; class Alphaproteobacteria; order Kiloniellales; family CBDCUY01; genus CBDCUY01. Next base: position 773,126 of record OZ244972.1, read on the forward strand.
CCGCCGGCGCCAGCAGGAAATCTTTGCCCAAGCCCTGTCGACGCAAGCCCATCCAATTCAAATCCTCGGCCCAAAAGAAAAGGTGCTTTACACAAACCCGGCCTGCCGAGAGTGGCTCGGAAATGACAAGCGTCCCATCCCGGTGGCGCTGTTATCGCGCCTGGAGGGCAACACCAAGGGCCGCGACCAAGTGACCCGACTGATAGAAAGCGCGCAACGCGGGGCACCGGCAAGCAACGAAATCAGATTGCCGCTGACCTTTGGTCCCTCGGTGCTGGGTGATGACATTGGGACCGGAGAGCGGAAGCCCAGCGTCAGCGAATGGCGGCGCATCGCCGCCCGACCACTGTTGGGTCGTTCCGGTGTGGTCATGTGGAGCGCCGACGATGTCACGACCGAACACCGGCTCCGACAGGCCGCCCTTCAGGATCAAGCGCACGTGGGCGAGCTGCTCGGCAATGCCCCAGTCGGCTTTTACACGGTCGACAGCGAAGGACGCTTCCTGTTCATCAATCAAACGATGGCGGATTGGCTCGACCTGCCGGTCGAGGCGCTCATCGCCGACGACACGCGTTTACATAATTTTATCCAAGGCCCCTTGCCAGACCACACCAAGCCCTATGATGCTTGCGGCTATGGGAGAGGACCCGACCATGGCGTTACCTGGGTCAGCGCTCAGGGTACGGAAACCAAGGCCTTCGTAAATCAAGCCATCGTGCGTTCCGAAAATGGCGCGCCAGTCAGAGTGCGAGCCTTAGTTCACCTCAACCCAGCTGAACAATCGAGCTCCATCAGTTCGATCGACAGTGGAGCCTACGCCTGGCAGTTCTTTGAGGATGCGCCGGTCGGCATTGTCCTGATGGACGAGGTTGGACGGCTCACCAAATGCAATCCCGCCTTTTCAACCCTGGTCGGACCGACGACGGGTCCGTTGGACGGGCACCTAATCCAGGAGTTTGTCGAGGACAGTGATCGCGACGCCATAAGCAAAGCGCTCGCGTCGCTCGCCGACGCTGGCAGTCCTGGCGCCTCGCAGACGGTTGAGTTGCGTCTGCGCGGCGAAACCGGCACCAGTTGTTCGGTTTTCATTACATCTTTGACGGAAAAGCAAGGCGGCGCCGAGAAAGACGGCAAGATTCTCGCCTACTTTATCGACAGCAGCGAGCAAAAGAGCCTGGAAGCTCAGGTCGTCCAATCACAAAAGATGCAGGCCATCGGCCAGCTCGCCGGCGGCATTGCCCACGACTTCAACAACCTGCTGACGGCAATGATCGGCTTTTGTGATCTCTTGCTGCTGCGCCACCGCCCGGGTGACCAATCCTTCGGCGATATCATGCAGATCAAGCAGAACGCCAACCGAGCGGCCAATCTGGTGCGCCAGCTGCTGGCCTTCTCGCGGCAACAAACCTTACAGCCGCGCAACTTGAGTATGACCGATATCCTTACCGAGCTGTCCCATCTCCTGCGGCGGCTGATTGGCGAGAACATCGACCTCAAGATGGTGCACGGCCGCGACCTCGGCAATGTGCGCGCCGACCAGGGTCAACTGGAGCAAGTCATTATCAACTTAGCCGTCAACGCTCGCGATGCCATGCCTTGGGGCGGCAAGCTCGTTATCCGCACCGCCAACCTAAAACTGGAGCGGGCGGTCAAGCAAGACGGCGACACCATGCCTCCAGGTGACTACGTTGTCGTCGAGGTCACCGACACGGGCTGCGGCATATCAAAGGAAAACCTTGACCGAATCTTCGAACCCTTCTTTTCCACCAAGGAGGTCGGTGCCGGCACCGGGCTGGGCCTTTCGACGGTCTATGGTATTGTCAGGCAGACTGGAGGCTTCGTCTTCGTCAAAAGCATTCTCAACAAGGGCACGACTTTCTCGATTTGCCTACCGCAGCATGAGCTGGCGGAAGGAGAAGTGCCCGCAGCCGAGGCGGAGAAGGTCGAGAGCCGCGACCTAACAGGCGCCGGCACTGTCTTGTTGGTCGAAGACGAAGACGGCGTTCGCTCGTTCTCAGCGCGAGCCCTGCGGAACAAGGGCTATGATGTCTTGGAAGCGCGATCCGGCGATGCAGCGCTGGAAGTCATGGAAAACCACAAAGAGCCCATCGACCTTTTGATTACTGACGTGGTAATGCCTCGGGTCGATGGCCCAACTTTGGTGCGACGGGTACGACAAACGCGCCCTGACCTTAAAGTCATTTTCATCTCCGGTTATGCCGAGGACGCCTTTCGGCAAAAACTCGGCCAGGACGCCAACATAGACTTCCTGGCCAAGCCCTTCAGCTTGAAACAATTGGCGGTCAAGGTGAAGGAAGTCATGCGCGACAAATGCGCCTGAGCCAACCTTCCTGCAAGAACATGCTCTAGGCCGGAACCGTCCGCTCTTCGCGCGGGGTGCGGTCAAAGAACTCCCGATAGCACTTCGAAAAATGCGAGGCCGAAACGAAGCCGCAGGCCAGGGCCACGTCAAGGACCGGCATCGAGGACTGTGTCAACAATAAGCGAGCCCGATAAAGTCGCAATTCTTGGTAATACCGGGTCGGGGTGCGACTGAGGTACTTCCGGAACAGGCGCTCCAGCTGCCGCGTGGAAAGCCCGGCCCGACGCGCCAGGTCTGAACGGGTCAACGGTTCTTCCAAGTGCTCTTCCATCATATTCACGACCTTCAGCAGCTTTGGATGGCTGACCCCCAAGCGGCTGCGCAGGGCCATGCGCTGCTGATCGCGATTGTCACGAATACGCTCGTGCATGAACTGCTCGGCCACGGCATTGGCAAGCTCGCGGCCGTGGTGCAGGGCGATCAGGCCTAGCATCATGTCGAGGGAGGCGGTACCGCCGGAGCAGGTAAAGCGGTTGCGATCGATCTCATAGAGCTCGGGCGTAACTTCTAACTTTGGGAAGGCCTCTTGGAAGGCGGCTAGCATTTCCCAGTGAATCGTGCAGCGATAGCCATCGAGCAAGCCGGCGCGAGCAAGGAGATAGCTTCCGGTCGACACCGCGCCCATGACACAGCCGGTCCGCTCAAGTCGCCGTAAGAACGCGTAAACCTGTTTGTCGTGATCTCGGTGGGATTCGATGCCACCGCAAACAAAGATATGTGGCAAGCGATCAATCTCATGAATCGAGGCTTGGGCTACCACATCGATCATGTTTGAGGCGGGAACCGGCCCTACTTCCTTGGCGATCACCGTCCAGCGATAGAGTTCTTGGCCCGCAAGCCGGTTTGCCGCGCGCAGCGGCTCCACCGCCGAAGTAAAGGCAAGCATCGAAAACTGCGGTACTAGAAGAAATCCGTAATGCCGGGGTGGCTCCGAATTGCGCCAATCCTCCATCGCGGGCTCTCCTCGAGCGTAGGTGGCGATCCGGTTACTGGCCTGGGTCTGTGACGCCGCTGCGACCATTCCGGACGCGTCCATTCGTTACCGAAGCATACTCCACCGGGGACGGTGCACAATTCCCTAATGTCGCTAGGAGAACAATCTTTACCTAGAAGTATTTCGGTGACGCAGGCATTTCCTCGTCAACAATCGAGCTGCGTTGCTAGATCGGCAAAATCTTGGGCGACAAAGTCGTAGTCAGATTCTGCGGCCAGGTCGTCGACCTGCCCGGGGCCATGTTCCAGCGGGCGAGCAACAAAGGCGGTTTGAAGACCCTCTCCCGCGGCGGCTTGAAGGTCACTGTTGTGGGCAGCCACGAGCATTACTTCACTGGCGTCCAGTCCGAGCAGCCGTGGTGGCATCTGATAGGTCTCCGGGTCCGGCTTATAGTGCTGAACCAGCTCCGCCGAGAAAATCACATCCCACGGCAACCCAGCCGCCTTCGCCATGTTGGTTAGCAGTGCCACGTTGCCGTTGGACAGAGTGCCGATCGTGAAACGGGTCTTCAGCCGGGAGAGGCCGTCAACACTGTCCGGCCATGGCGTTAGGCGATGCCACACGTGATTGAGATCTCGTCGCTCCGATTCGCTGAGCGAACCCAAGCCGTAAGCATCGATCAGTCGGTCCAAGCTCGCCCGGTGCAAATCATCGAGCTTGGTCCAGGGCTGCTCGCCTTGGCGGACCCGGTCCATGGAAGGGGCGTAGGCACTACGCCAATCATCGGCGAAGTTGGCCCAGCCAATATCGATGCCCTTGGCGCGCCCCAAGGCCTCGCCTTCGGCAATGATGGCGCTGCGCCAGTCGACCACCGTGCCGAAGACATCGAAAACCAAAGCTTTAACAGATGCCATATCTCCTGCCCAAAAATAAGATGTTCGGGTTCCCTTAAATCAATTCTGCGGCCAAAACAGCGATCGGGCAAGCATGGTGGGACCGTCAATCAGTTCTTTGTGCGGCTGGCAGAAAGTCGCTATAATCGCACGCAATCAATTGATCGCGACAAGCTAGGTCTAGATGCACGAGCCCCTTCAACCGAGTCCCGATTTGATGGAAGCGGCCTTCCCGAGGCCGATTACGGCCATCGCCAACGAACGGTCGCGCGGCGAACGTATTGACTGGCACAGCCATGACCGAGCCCAGCTGATCTACGCCGCAGCGGGGGTCATGACCGTTTCCGCCGAGACAGGATATTGGGTCGTGGTGCCCGGTCGCGGGCTTTGGGTACCGCCCGGCGTCCCCCATGCCCTCACCATGAATGCCACGGTGAGCCTGCGCAGCCTCTATATTGCTCGGCACGCGATCCCGAGCCAGGAACTACGCAGTCGCTGCCGCGTGGTTATGGTCTCACCCCTGCTCCGCGCGCTCATCCTGCGCGCCATGGAACTTCCAGCGCTCTACCATGTCTCGGGTCCGGCGGGCCGGGTGATGCAAGTAATCCTGGACGAGATCAAAACCTTGCCGGAGGAAGCTCTCCACCTGCCGCAGCCGAGAGATAAACGTCTCTTGCGCATAACCAAAGTATTGACCAAGGACCCGGCCGACCCGCGCCCTCTGACGGCTTGGGCCAACCAGGTCGGTGCCAGCGAGCGCACGCTCGCCCGTCTTTTTCAGCGGGAAACGGGCATGAGTTTCCGGGCCTGGCGCCAGCAATCCCGACTGCTCGCTGCCCTGGTACGGCTCGGCCAGGGGGCCGCGGTCACCAGCGTCTCCCTCGAAGTCGGCTACGACAGTCCCAGTGCCTTCATCGCCGCCTTCAAACGGTCCTTTGGTATCACGCCCAGCCACTATTTCGGCAACAGCGACTGGCCCGAATGAACCACGCTGTGTGGCGACGCTTGTGCTCGGCCTAGAGTGCTTGCTGCGGCCGCTTGCCCATGGCATAGAGGCCAGTGTAATAGCCCTAGACAAGGAAAAGCGGGATGGCAAAGGCAACGAAGGTAGCAATCGTAACAGGCGGCGGTCGCGGAATCGGTGGAGCCGCGGCCCGCGAGTTATCCGAACGCGGCTATCGCCTGGCGCTCATGTCGCCTTCGGACAGCGCTGAAAAGCTGGCCTCCGAACTCGGCGGCATCGGCATCAGGGGCTCAGCCAGCGAGGCCAAGGACCTCGAGCGACTGGTCGAAGAAACGCTAGCCAACTTCGGCCGGATCGACGCGGTGGTCAATCACACAGGCCACCCGCCCAAGGGTGATTTGCTAGAGATCAGCGACGCTGATTGGAGTTACGGTCTCGATCTGATAATCCTGAGCGTCATTCGCATGTGCCGCTTGGTCACCCCCCAAATGGAAAAGCAAGGCGGCGGCGCGATCGTCAACGTCACCACCTTCTCGGCCTTCGAGCCCGATCTGAAGTTTCCCTTGTCGTCTGTCTTGCGGGCGGGGATCGGCAGTTTCACAAAGCTTTACGCCGATCGCTATGCCGCTCAGAACATCCGTATGAACTGCGTTCTACCCGGGTTTATCGACAGCCTGCCCCATAAGCCAGAGCTGGCGAAGACCGTCCCACTCGGTCGCATCGGCACCATGCGGGAAATGGCCAAGACCATCGCCTTCCTGCTGAGCGATGACGCCGGCTATATTACCGGCCAGAATTTGCGGGTGGATGGGGGCGTTACCCGCGCGGTTTAGGCACGCAGCCAACCATTAAGAAAGGCTTTGAGCCAGCGACCCAGGGGCGCGTCGTACCTTTCCGCATGGCCTATTTGCTCGCTTCGGCTTTGCGCCCCCGGATTACCCAACATGTGACCGGCCTCATCCACCCAGCGTTGGGCTATCGCCGGCGTGATTTCGGGATGAAACTGAATGCCAAAAGCCTTTTCGCCATAACGAAAGGCCTGATTTTGAAAGGTCTCGCCTGTGGCAAGCAAGGTGGCCCCGGCAGGCAGCTCAAAGCCCTCTAAATGCCAATGGTAGACGTGCATGGCCGACGGCATGAAGGAGGCTCCTTCGCGGGTCGGCTGGATCGGAAAATAGCCAATCTCACTGTGGCCCTGCGGGTGCGGTGCCACTTTCGCTCCGAGGGACTTCGCCAAGAGCTGGGCGCCCAAGCAAATGCCGAGGTAGGGTTTACCGGTGTTGAGCCAGTCATCAATCCACTGAATCTCATCGCGGATGTAAGGCTTCTCGTCGCCATCGTTGGCACTTTGGGAACCACCATAGACGATCACGCCATCAAAATGGCCGTTGGCTGGCGGTAGGGTTTCGCCTGAGGCCGGGCAGCACCATTCAACGGCATGGCCCTGGGCTGCGAGAATGCGTGAGGCGCGATCATCGCGATGGTTCGGCGGCATTTGGTTGACAAGGAGGAGTCTTTTACCGGTCATGCTGGGCTGCTCAATTCTGTGTTTTCTGACGTCTCACCCTCTGCTGCGAAGCGCGAAAGGCTCGCATATGAAAGGCTGCCTGATCCGGCAGCGGTAGAAAATCCCTGCCAACCGGACAAGCGCGCCGAGCTAGGCAACCAAGCGCCATGCAATCGGCTCCCTCATCCCTTGAAATGTGGTCGCTGCAACGCTTGACCTGATAACGCGTGGCGGTAAAGGCGCTCACCGGGCAAGCCTGTAAGCAAGGGCGATCTTGGCAAGAGTCGCAAGGAAAGTCGTGATCGTCGGGCTCTGCCAGCGACACCGCCACCGGAAACGCCAAGGCGCCACGATAGGCGTGCCATAGGCCATAGCGCGGGTGCAGGAGTATCCCTAGCGGGGACTCGCGCACCGGCTCCGCCCGCTTTGCCCAGGCCACAAAGGGATGATAAGGCGGTCCGCCAAAAGGGTAGAGGCTCCAGGCACCGAGTTGCCGGGCCGCATCATCGATGACCCGCTGGCTCCATCGATCGAGAGGATTGGCTTCGCCGCCCCGGTACTCATCGCTTGCCGCAAAGCTTTGCCACATCGTCGGACCCGCGTTGCCGATGAGGACCAGGCTTTGCGGCTCCTCGTCGCTGGGACCCTTCGGCACGCGGTCGTCATCCGTGACCGTGAAGCCTCCGCGCAGGATTAGCCCCAGCGGCTGGAGCAGCCCTTCCAGACTTTGTAAAGTGTCGTCTAGCAAAGTTTTTCTTGGCCCACCCTGCCGGTTGTCGCTTGTGAGCACTATGACAGGATGATCGCCGCTTGGCCAAGGGGACAACCGATCACGGCTGCCGTTTTTTGCGCTATCGCAAAATGGCGAAATTTGGCGTGCTCGCTGTCGCATAGAGGACATTTCTTGGGAGGACGGCGGGTTAGTTTGCCAGCCACCTTCAGCCGTATCGGACGGCACTACGGTGGGGAAAGACATGCCTAAAAGCGACATCGAAATCGCCCGGGAAGCGACAATGCTGCCGATCGATCAAGTCGGCGCCAAGCTCGACATTCCTCAGGAAAACCTTCTCCACTTCGGCCCCTACAAGGCGAAACTGGGTTTCGATTACGTGAAAGGCCTGGACGGGCGGCAGGAGGGAAAACTTATTCTCGTGACCGCGATCACACCGACACCGGCCGGCGAAGGCAAGACCACGACGACCGTCGGGCTTGGTGATGGGCTGAACCGGATCGGCAAGCGCGCCGCCATTTGCCTGCGTGAACCCTCGCTGGGGCCTTGTTTCGGGATGAAGGGCGGCGCCGCCGGCGGCGGCTATGCCCAAGTCGTGCCGATGGAGGATATCAATCTTCATTTTACCGGCGATTTTCATGCTATTGGCATTGCCCACAATCTGCTGGCCGCGCTGATCGACAATCACATCCATTGGGGCAACGAGCTGCGGTTCGATCGCCGCCGCATCGCCTGGCGCCGGGTCATGGATATGAACGATCGGGCGTTGCGCTCGATCGTCAACTCCCTGGGCGGCATCGGCAATGGCTTCCCGCGCGAGGATGGTTTCGATATCACCGTTGCCTCCGAAATCATGGCCATCTTTTGCCTGGCCAATGACTTGGCGGACTTGACCGATCGCATCGGCCATATCGTGGTCGGCTATACCCGGGAGCGGGCGCCGATCTATGCCCGTGATCTCAAGGCCGAAGGCCCCATGGCCGTGTTGCTGAAGGATGCCTTGGCCCCCAACCTGGTGCAAACCCTAGAGAACAATCCGGCATTTGTGCACGGCGGCCCCTTTGCCAACATCGCCCACGGCTGCAACTCAGTGATCGCCACCAAGACAGCCCTAAAGCTGGCCGACTATGTGGTAACCGAAGCCGGCTTTGGCGCCGACCTGGGTGCTGAAAAATTCTTTGACATCAAATGCCGTAAGGCGGGCCTGGATCCCCAAGCGGCGGTGATCGTGGCAACCGTGCGGGCGCTTAAGATGCATGGTGGCGTCGCCAAGGATCAGCTCGGTAGCGAAAATGTCGAAGCGGTGCGCAAGGGCTGCGCCAACTTGGCGCGCCACATCCGAAACGTAAAATCTTTTGGCGTGCCGGCTGTTGTGGCCATCAACCAGTTTATCACCGATAGCGATGCCGAAATGGCAGTCATAAGCGAGGCCGTCGAGCAACTGGGCGCAAAGGCGGTCGTCGCCAGCCACTGGGCCAATGGCTCAGCAGGTACGGAGGAGCTCGCCAGGGAAGTGGTGTCATTGGTCGAAAGCGGCACGGCTCAGTTCGCTCCGATCTATGATGATGGCCTGCCGCTGTGGGAGAAAATCAGGACCATTGCCACCCATCTTTATGGCGCAGATGACATCATTGCCGATGACAAGGTTCGCAAGCAGATCGCCGACTATCAGAAGACTTACGGCCATTTCCCGGTCTGTATGGCCAAGACTCAGTACAGCTTCTCGACCGACCCAAACCTTAAAGGTGCCCCCTCCAACCACGTGGTGCCCATTCGCGAGGTACGCCTGTCGGCGGGCGCCGGATTCCTGGTGGTGGTCTGCGGCGACATCATGACAATGCCAGGTCTGCCCCGAACTCCAGCCGCCAACAATATTTATCTGAACGAAGCTGGGGAAATTGAAGGCCTCTTTTAGGCTGCTGCATCTCAGCATTTCTCTAAGTAAAGCGTTCGCTCCCACCGCAGAGAAAGTCTCCCCGGCGCTACGAGACAAGGAGAATTAACCTTAATCGGTAGGCTCGGCTAGCTGTCGAATATTTTTATGTTCCGGGCTAAATTCGGCAGGAAAATAAGAAAATTTTAAGAAAATTCAGGAGATAATTAAGAAATGGCGGAGTTTTTTTCGCCACACAAAGATACCCAGCGAACACCTCGTAACCCTATGACAAACATACACTATTGCTGTACTGCTGGGGGCGTAGACAGGCCGCATTCGGGCTATTCGTGTTGACCACGTTGTTTGACAGCTTGTCAATCAAGGCCATGTCGCTATAAGCTGTCTTTAGACAAATTGTGGGATTCGCGAAATGAAAATACGCCTGCCTTTGCAGTTGTCTTCGTTCATTGCGGTGGCGTTGTTAGGAATTGGCGTTTTAGTTCATCCGGCCAGTGTCTCTGCTTCCGGAATATTGTCAGAAGTCCATTTGGAAGCGGTTATTATTGACGGCGCGCCACCGCTTCAAAATGACGTATCTTTTATCATTCAACGTCTCAACGCCGACGGCACCCGGCAGGTCGTCGCTCAGCAAGTTGGCGGACCGGCCAAGATCAGCCTGCCAAGGGGCCGCTACAAGGCAACGGCCCGCTATGGCGTTGCCGTATCGATCGCGCGGTTTTCTGTCGAGGACGTGCCGTTGAAGATGGTCCTGGCGATGAATGCCGGCCGGGTCCATTTGCAAGCTATTCCGCGGGTCGGCGCCGCGGCCATGGATCGGCCGATGAACTGGGATCTTTTCACCTATGGTCGAGGCAGCGACGGCAAGCGCATCAAGGTCGTTAGTTTGAATGAAGCACGGCCCAGTCTTGTCCTGCCGCAGGGCTTTTACATTGCCCATGTACGCTCAGGTGATCTGATGGCGAGCCACACCATCGAGGTCGCCGCTGGCCGCACCTACACCTACACAATGACCCTGGACAACAAGCTCGCCCAAACCGCCTCTGGCGATTAGCGCAAGGCGCACTCTACCAGTCAAGACTCGCCTCGCTCCTCGGCGCGGGCCTGGTCGAGCGCGCGATGATAGGTCAGCATGACCTCATGTTCATGCGCAACACCCACCATTTTCATGGTTTCTCGGCTCTCGACGATGGGTAAGTGCACCTCTCCCGAAACCCCATAGGTATTCACCGCCGTCGCTAGGTCATCGTCGACCGCCAACACCGCCGGATGCTTGCGGGCGACATTCTCGACCGTCCATTCGGCATCGTGACTGGTGTCAAAGGCCGCTTCGTGCAAGTCCGAGAAGATGACCGTGCCTGTTAGCCGGCCCGTCGCATCGACCACGAAAAGCTCGCCCCAAGGGGCTTCCTGCAACTGCCTGCGCACTTCCGCCAGTGGGCAGTCGGGTGCAACGGTCGTGTAGCTGGAATCGAGCACGCTCGACACCTTGATGGACTGCATTAGGCCAACCTCTTGGCCCCCCTTGACCGAGATCCCCCGCCGCTCGAGCTGCCAGGTAAAAAAGGAACGCCCATGCACCTGTTGGGTGATCAGGCTGGCAAGCGCGGTGGCAATCATCACCGCAATGGTCAAAGCGTAGTCATTCGTCAGTTCGAAGATCATCAGGATGGTCGAAATCGGCGCCCCCAGGACGGCACCGGCGACCGCGCCCATGCCGATCATGGTGTAGGCGCCGTGACCAGAGGAAAGGTGGGGAAAGGCCTCGGTGGCGATTACGCCAAAAGCGCCACCCACCATGGCCCCGATGAATAGCGATGGCGAAAACACACCGCCACCGAACCCACTGCCAAGCGCGATCGCGGTCGCAGCGGTCTTGGCGACGATCAACGCCAGCAGCAACCACAGCGGATAGAGCTCCGAGAGCGCCGCGTCGGTAGCCTCATAGCCGACCCCCAACACCTGCGGAAAGAAAACGGCTATGGCACCAACCAAAAGGCCGCCGATGGCGGGGCAAACGACCGGCGGCACTTCGAAATGGCTGATGACATCTTCGGTTGCCATGATCAGGCGCATGAAAACAATGGCGGCAATGGCACTGACAATTCCCAAAAGGGCGAATGCCGGAAACTCCCAAAACGAGGCGATGCTCCAGGCCTCTGGAAGAATGAACGCAGGAAAGTCGCCATAGTGCATGCGGCTGACCAGCGTGCCGACCACTGATGCGATAACGATCGGTGCAAAGGCGGTCAGCGCATAGTGGCCGATCACCACCTCCAAGGCGAAGAAGGTACCGGCGATCGGCGCATTGAAGGAGGAAGCAACAGCCGCCGCCACGCCGCATCCCAAGAGGGTTCGCGACAGCGTTCGCCCCAAATGCAGGCTCTGCGACAGCCAGGCGCCGAGGCTGGCGCCAAGATGCACCACCGGCCCTTCCCGCCCCACCGAGGCGCCGACGCCTATCGACGTTGCACTGACGACGGCCGCGCCGAGGCCGGCTTTGAGCGAAAGCCGCCCGCCTTTCAAGGCGCTCGCCTCGATCACATGGGCAACACCCTGCGGGCGGCCACCGGGCATGAAGTGGCGCAGCAAGAGGCCGACCAACAGGCCACCAAAGGCAGGCGCCAGCATGATGTGCCACCAGTCCAGTTTTGCGGCCAGGCTCGCCACCCGCTCGCTGCCAAAGCCGAAGAAAATCGTCTGCACCACGCTGATGGTGTAGCGAAAGCCGATGGCGGCAATGCCCGCAGCCAGGCCAACGATAACGGCGAGAACAGAGAGGACAAACTGGTCGTTTGTGCCGAAGCGCTTGACCCAGTTAAGAACCCGCGTCATAGAACGGACCGCTGGGCAAGCGAATGGCAGACGAAGCGGCGATGACAGCCAATGGCCCCCGGGGAACCGACGGCGCGAGGCTCCAACATCGACAAGGAGGCGGCTGATGGCGCCAAGACAAGTTGGCATCCATAGGGCCACAGCAAAGGATGCCGGCGAAATCTTGCGCATGATCCGAGAGCTCGCCGACTATGAGGGCCTGCTGTCCGAGGTGAGGGCGACCGAGGAAGACATCCTGCGCGACGGCTTCGGCGACAATCCCCGGTTTTCTTGTTTGCTGGCCAGGCTCGATGGCGAGGTCGTCGGATTTGCCCTCTATTTCCACAACTACTCGACCTTCGAGGGCCGCGCCGGCCTCTACGTGGAGGACCTTTTCGTCGCCGAGCGAGCCCGCGGCTTCGGCGTTGGGCGGGCGCTCTTGGCACGGCTCGCCGAAATAGCGGCGGAAAACAGCAGTCCACGTATCGACCTATCGGTGCTTCATTGGAATCCGGCTCGCCAATTCTACAATACGCTTGGTTTCCAACAGCTTGAAGATTGGCAGCCGTTCCGCTTATCAGGAGAGGCCCTCGCGCATTTGGCCAGCGGCAATCGGCAGTCAGACAACGGTTAAGGCTGCTTTCAGTTGCACCGACCCACTGATCCTTCAGCACAGATTCTCTTGCCATCTGTCCATGTCGCCCCGGAAAGGTCGGCCCGGGTAATGTCGGCACCGTTTAGCCTTACATCGGTTAGATCGGCGCCGCGAAGATTCGCCCGAAACATCCGCGCCCGCCGCAAGTCGACGCCGACTAAGGAGGCGTTGGTCAAATCGGCCTTGGTAAAATCCGCATTCTGCAGGTGCGAACCGTCCAAGGTTACTTCGGTCATGACGGCATTGACAAATTTCACTCGAAAGGAACGCGTATTCGACAGATCACTCTTCGAAAGATCGCTGCGAAAAAAACTGCTATCACGCAGCCGGGCGCCGGTTAAGTCGACCTCCTTAAAATCGAGCCCATCGAAGGTGCAGCGCTGCCAGTTCACCCCAGGACCGGGCGGATCGGTGCAAGCTGCCGTAGCAACCTGGGAAAAGAGAACGGCAGCCAAAATCGTTGCGCTGACTGATAGGTTCCGAATCATGCCCTTAACTTTGGCTATCTGATGCTCGGCAGCAAGATGCAATCTCTTGACCGTGAAAGAAAGGGTGGATTTCATTGCGTGGAAAGTAGCGTTGCCGAAGGGCCATCATGGGTTCGCGGTGGATACCGATGGCTGGGCGCCTGGAACACCCATAACGCGGCCAACCTCTGGCGGTCGGGGTAGGTTTCGATGGGCCTCCGCCAGCGCCGCGACCTTGGTCATCAAGGCATCCGGCATCGGCACGACCTTGCGTGCGTTTAGATCCATGTGCAAGGCCATCCACTCGCAGGTCGCGGCGAGAAATCCCTCATCACCATGGTACATTTGATAGAATAGATGGAGGCGCTTACGATCAGCGCCGAGCACTTGAATGGCTACATCCAAAGGGTCGCCCAGCGTCAGTTCTCGTTGATAGGTTATGTGGACCTCGGCGGTGAAAGTCGATCCTCCCGTCGATTCGCGATAGGCCTGATCGATCCCCAAATGATCAAAGAGAGCATCCGCCGCATGGTCAAAAGCCACCAAGTAGTATGCCAAGTTCATATGGCCATTGTGATCAATCCAAGCAGGAATTACCTTTTCTCGATGCAACCACAAAGGGCCTTCAGTCACGATGTCTCCTTTCCAATAGTGCAATCGACTCCGCAGCAAACCTTAGAATATAGGCCTAAGCGTGGCAAAGGTAAGGTATCGACCTGCTGCGCGTGCGAGAGGGACCTGGATCGTTCATGATCCGACTGCTCGAGTGGCTGGGCCGTTATGGCGCCTGGGCGCTGTTCGGCGGCGTTTTCATCGGCCTGGCGGTGCCAATCTTGGCGACACTATTTCGGCCCCTGCTCGTGCCGAGCGTCATTCTGGTGCTGATGTTTTCCTTGCTGCGTGTTCAGTGGCGGTTCATCGCTGAGTACGCACGGCGCCCTTGGCTCGCCGCAATTCTTTGCTTCTGGTTGATGCTAGTTTGTCCGTTCTTTGCTTGGCTGCTGATAGATCAGACCCATCTTCCGAAGGAACTTGGCACGGCCATCGTCATGATGGCCGCAGCACCCCCCCTTTTGTCGGCGACGGCTCTTGCCTTGCTGCTCGGTCTGGATGCCGCCCTCTCGATTTTAGTGACCCTGCTGGCCACATTTATCGCGCCCGTAACCTTTCCACTCGTCGTCCTCTTGCTTCTCGATGTGGAAATCGAGGGTGCTGCGGTCACCATGACCGTACAGCTTACAGCGATCATCGCAGCGGCTTGCCTGGGCGCCCTCTTGGTTCGAGCCATCGTAAAGCCACAGCGCCTTACCGCACATATTCAGGCAATTGACGGGATCATCGTCATTCTCTTGCTGGTCTTTGCCATCGCGATCATGGACGGCGTCGCTGAAACGCTTGCGCGCGAGCCAGCCAAGGTGGCGCTGTGGCTAGCCGCTGCCTTCGTCGCTAACCCGCTGTTGCAAGCCTTGGGCACCTTGGTATTCCTTCGACTCGGGCGGCGAGCGGCACTTACCGTCGGCCTCATGACCGGGAACTGTAACATGGGACTGATACTTGCAGCCCTGCCGGCCGACAGCCCGGGTGGCATCGCGCTTTATTTCGCACTCGGGCAACTGCCCATGTATCTCCTCCCAGCCATGGCAATGCCAATCTATCGGCGGCTATTGCGGCAATCGCCGGCGAATAGCTCCGGCTAGACGAGACCTCCTTGGCATGGAAAAGGGTTAACGCGGGCCTTGCGCTGGCTCCTATTTTCCCATATTGCCTACCCATATATCGTAAACCTTTGTACTCTATGGTGCCGGCACCTTCTGCCGGAATTCTAGAGGTCTGGATTTGCGAGCTTTCACTATGATATTCGCTGAGTTTGGAACCTTGGCCTTGCACTTACGCCTATTGGACGATGGTAGATGCGCTTGATCGCTAACGAATATTCCCCCGCTTTCAAAGGCCATTCGGCAACAATTTACCGGTTTTTTGCGATGATGCTTGCGCTTGCCTTGCTCGCCGGCTGCGCGGCGGGGCCCGGCGGCAATCTCAAACCATCCAGCGAGCTGCAGTACGCCCAAGTCGACCCGGAGGAGGATGAGGACTTCGACATCGCCTTCGAAGAAGACCCGATTTACGATCCTTTGGAGCCGATAAACCGAGTCACATTCGAGTTTAACCGATATCTTGACGGCCTGCTCATCAAGCCTTTGGCAATCATGTACCGTACCTTCTTGCCGGACGTTGTGCTGGATGGCATCCATAATGCGCTCCGCAACCTAAGGTCTCCTGTCATCTTTGCCAATGATCTCTTCCAAGGCAGTATGGACCGCGCTGGCAACACCCTGGCGAGATTTCTGATCAACTCGACAATTGGTGTTGCCGGCCTCATCGATGTCGCCGAAAAACAAGGCTATCCCTACCATAGCGAGGATTTTGGGCAGACACTTGGCTGGTATGGAACCGGCGAAGGCTTCTATCTGGTGCTTCCAATTCTCGGCCCTTCAAATGCCCGCGACGGGGCTGGAGCGATCGTTGACATCTTTCTCGACCCCCTCACCTATATTGCTGAGGCCCATGACGCCAATGAATGGCTTTGGGTTCGGCGGGGACTGGAGGGGCTCGACTTTCGATCGCGCAACATCGAGACACTTGAAGAATTGGAGCGCGACTCGCTCGATTTCTATGCCCGTATCCGTTCGCTTTACCATCAGCAGAGAACCAACGAAATCAACAACGGCATGACGAACAATGACGATCTCGGACCCGCTCAGATTAGCCAGGTTAGCTATGACAAACCCCACGACCCGCACATCACCATTCACGATTGACAAGTTCTTGCATCGTCGAGAGTTTCTATCCGGCCTCCTCTATGGGCTGCTGGGCGCGAGCGCCCTGGCCGTTGCCAGCCCCTCAGCCTGGGCCAATAAGCCCAAGGACGCTGGCGAGTTTCTGATTTTTTTCGGCGAACGGGCGCTAACGGAATTGCAAGACAGCTCGATAAGCGAAGAAGAAAAAGAAGCGCGATTCCGACGCCTCCTGAACGAAGGCTTCGATATAAAGACCATGGGAAAGTTTATCCTGGGCCGCTATTGGCGGTCTGCCGATGAGGCACAGCGCGCGGAGTTCTTCGAAGTTTTTGAGGAAGTTGCTCTCCAACGTTTCCTGCCGATCTTCGAGGACTATTCCCGCGACTCCTTCACCGTGGTCAAGGTGGTGCAGGACGACAAGAAGCCGGAAATTTCCACCGTGCTGTCCAAAATTAAGCAACCGAAGGGGCCGAAGGTCGAAGTCAATTGGCGGGTGCGAAACCGCAATGAAACCTATCAAGTCCTGGACGTCGCGGCAGAGGGTGTGAGCATGCTGCTCACCCTAAGATCAGAGTACAATACCGTGATCAAGAACGCGGGCGGCAAAGTTGAAGCCCTGATCAAGTTGTTGCGTAAGAAAGTGGCCGAGGGCGCGTTCAAACCGGACCTTGGAGCGCAATAGCGGCCGGGCGCGACGGGTCGGCTAGAGGCCCAACCCGTCGCCCGAAGCTCGCCTGACACAGCAAGAATTTCGGCAACTTTCCCTAGGCGTTTCCTAGCGCACGATCGGCTTAATCGGAATCGCTTTAGCGCTCTCGATTGAGCCGTGAATCGTCCGCTAAGCATTTGAATAGAGACTGATTCACGACTTAATCTCGATCACGACAAGTGATTGAGATCAAGTCGATCAGGCTCTAGGGCTCTTGACAGGCAACGGCCGCCCTGTTCGAGTGCGGAGTCGCTTGTCAGCCTGATCGGTTCCTCACCCATGCAGCCCAACCAACGGCTTGAGGCGGAAAACTCGTCCGCCTCAAGGCCAGCCGCCCCCGCCTTTTCCGCCGCTCCGCCCCGTGGGACAGAGGCGCGCATGCTGCTGAAGATCGCGCTGCCGCTGATTGCCGCCTACTTGGCGGAGATTGCCATGTTCCTAACCACCAAGGCAGTGGTGGGTCGCCTCGGCTATACGGAGTTGGCAGCAGTCGGGATCGCCGGTGATTTATCATTTGAGGTACTGGTAATCTTGATGGGGCTGCTTTCCGTCGTCGGCGTCATGGTCGCGCAAGCCGAAGGCCAAGAGCGCCCCGAAGAGGCTGGCCAGGCGGCCCGCCACGGCATGATCGTCGCCACCGTGCTCGGCCTACCGGCCACACTCCTGGTTTGGAACCTAGCGCCGGTTCTGGCACTGGCCGGCCAAGATCCCAAGGTCGTTGCCTTAGCCGATCCCTATCTAAAACCGCTTTCCGGTGCCATCATGCCGGTCCTATGGTTTTCCGTCTTGCGTAGCTTCGTCTCGGCGCTGGCTCGCGTCGGAGCAGTGATGGTGATCACCATTGTCGCGGTCGCCTTGAACTATGTCCTCACTGTTGGACTGGTGCATGGCGCTTTTGGCCTGCCGGCGCTCGGGGTTGCTGGCGCCGGCTGGGCCACTACCGGCGTTTCCTGGGCCATGTTCGGGGCGCTCCTGCTGCACATCTATGTCACGCCCAAGCTCCGGGGCTATGGTTTGTTCAGGGGCCAACTCAGTCTGGAGGCGGCGGTTTTCGGGGAGATCCTGCGACTTGGACTGCCCGTTGCAGGTCTCGTAACACTCGAGGCCGGCCTTTTTATCGCCGTGTCGATTCTCTCGGGTGTTTTAGGCGCCATCAGTTTGGCCGCTTACGAGGTCTTAATGGGCTGGATCGCTATCCCCTTTGTCATCGCTTTGGGGCTTGCCGAAGCGACCATGGTGCGCGTAGCCTTCGGCTTGGGTCGCGGCAGCCGCAAGGCGGCACGCCAGTCCGGCCAAATCGGCATCACCATCAACGTCACGGTTCTGGCCTTATTGGTGGCCGTACCGGTTTTCATGCCGGAGCTGATTGTGCATGTCTTCTTAGAGCCTCAAGATCCGGGATTTGCCGAAGTCTCGGCGTTGACCGCTCAATTGCTAACGATCGCGGCGCTCTTTCAAGTCTTCGATGGCCTGCAAGCCGTCGCCTCGCGGGCGCTGCGCGGCATCAAAGACACGGTGGCTCCCCTGTGGATTGCCGGATTTGGATACTGGGTCCTTGGGATTGGCGGCGGCTCTATATTGACTTTCCCCTTGGGCTTAGGCGCACCAGGCCTTTGGTGGGGTCTCGCTCTCGGCCTGATCGTCACCGGCAGTTTGCTTACCTGGCGCTTCTTTTTCCTGACCAGGGACTAACGCCGGTTTTTCCTGACCAGGGACTAACGCCGGCGCGCCGCGCTGTGGCGGGCGACGAGCTCGACCGGCGACACCAAGCCATCCTTGATGTTGGCGGCGACATTTTTGACCTTTTGGATGGCATCCGGCCCCATGACCAAGTGAGTGCCAAGCGCTGGCGGGCCGCCGCTGCGATCCTGCCGTGACTTCATTTCTTCAAAAAAGGCAATAGCAAAGTCGCGGCGATCGCGTTCAGATAGGATTTCAAAGCCTTTCTCCCGGAGCAACGAACGGTATGCGTCCGGGGTCGCCAGACTGCTGCCGGACCGCGAGGAGGCCCAGGGTACCGGGTAGGCCAGCTCGCCGTCGCCGGTCTGCATAAGGTCAAAGATGCCAAATAGACCACCGGGCCGCAGCACCTGAGCAACCTGGGAAAACAGTCGGCTCTTGTCGGCAATGTTCATGCCGACATGCAACATACAGCAGCGCTCGAAGGACGCCTCGGCAAAGGGAAGGTCGAGCGCACTGCCATGATAAAATTTCACTTGGGTCCCCAAGTCGACCCAGTCGGTCAGGGTCTTTGCCGCCTCGATGAACGCGGCCGTCAGGTCGATTCCACAAACCTGTGCTCCATAGCGCTGGGCGACGAGACGAGCCGCCCCGCCGATGCCACAGCCGAGATCCAATACGTGTTGGCCTGCCTTGATCGATAGCTGATCGAGGAACTCTATACTCGCTTGCCGCCCGCCCACATGAAACTCATCGACCGGCGCCAAGTCGTCGACGGTTACCTGGTCGAGGCTGATACCCTTAGCCTTCAAGCCAGCGGCAATAGCCTCCACCACACCGCCTTGCGCATAATGTCGCTCGATCAAATTCTCAGTGACCCGGCCTAGGGTCCACTTCATGGTCGTGCCTCGACCCATGGGGCTGCTATCCTTCCTCTGATATCGCCTGCGGCAGCGGCCAGGTATCGCCGATGCGATAGCCAAACGGCCAAGGGTCATCGGGATCGAGCAGGTATTGGTGGGTGCCGGTAATCCAGGCCCGGCCAGTTATGCTAGGCAAGATGGCCGGTTTACCGCCAACCCTCGCCTCGCCTTCGATACAGCCGACAAACTCAGAATTGATGATCGAGCGTGCCAAAAAACGATCGCCCAATGCCATTCGGCCTTCCGCATGGAGCAGCGCCATGTGGGCGGAGACTGCGGTCCCTGTCGGCGAGCGATCGATCTTACCGGGCTCGACGGCGACGGCGTGACGGCCGGTGACCATGCCCTGGTCTTCGCCCAAGGGGCCCGCAAACAAGGTAAAGGAGATGTGCGCCCAATCAGGATTTTCCGGGTGATGGAATCCGAGCAGTCGGTTAGCGGTCTGGGTGATCTTCATGCCGGTTTCCGCAAGCGCCTTCGCCTCCTCGACTTCAAGAGAGAAGCCAAGCTCTTCCGCCTTGACGATGACAAAGCTATCGCCGCCATAAGCCGTATCCACCGTCAAGGTCCCAAGGCCCTCGACCTCCAGCGGTACTCGGCGACGGTCGGCAAAGGACGGCAGGTTCCGAACGGTGATGCGTTCGGCCTTGCCATTGCGGCAGACCGCCCTGACATCGACCAGCCCGCCGGGTGCCTCCAAGGTGAACAGCGTCTCCGGCTCCTGCATTGGGACCAGGCCGCTATCCAGCAGCACCGTTGCAACACAAATCGAGTTGGAGCCCGACATGGGAGGATTGTGGATCGGCTCCATAATGATGAAGCCGGCGGCGGCGCGGGGATCCTTGGGCGGCACCAACAAATTGACGTGGCGAAAGACCCCGCCGCGCGGTTCCTGTAGGAGAAAATTGCGCAAGGCCTGGTCCTTGGCCAGCCATCGGGACTGCGCCCAAAGACTTTCGCCGGGTGGGGGCGCCACGCCGCCGACGATGACGTCACCCACCTCCCCTTCGGCGTGGCAACTGATCACCTGAATGATCTTGCTAGAACGCATGGACCATGGCTCCTGCTTCGACCGACTATGATGCCGCAATGCCTGGTTCAATGGGAGGAGAAGTATAGACGGTCACGGGGTAACGGCAATCGCTCACCGAGAGAACACTCTGCCGACGCGATCGGGGCGGAGGCCAAAATTGCAAGCCTTGAGGAGCCTTGCGTCGCCTTAAGCGGCGTACCAGTGGCTAAGGTCGCGGTCGATAAGAGCGCTGAGCCGATCTATCTCCGGCCGGAACTCCTCGGTCAGACGCTTGCGCAAAGCGGGATCCATGGTGGGCCGCTTGCCACTCGCGGTGTTGAGCTTGTCCACCGTTGCCGTCGTATTGGCTTTGAGTTTGCGTCGCAGGGCCCCTTCAGGAAGCACGGCATTGACGATTTTCTTGGCCCAATCGGGGGGCCGATCAAAGAATTGCTTCATCGATTGGCTGCGCCGGGCCTTATTGGCATTGACCACCTGAAAATCGGGCAGATAGCTCTGGTCAAGATCGAGAAAGGAAAGAACCTTGCGATAACTTCCGGCGGCATCCTTGGCAAAATCGTCATACAATTGAATGTGAATTTTCTCGCGACCAAAGACATCAATGAAACGCTCAACCTGCTCTGCGAAGCGCACCACATCCCTATAGAAAAGGGTTTGCAGCAAGAAATACTTTTCCGGTAGTCGCTGGCCCTGCTTGCGCACCTCACCCGCCTCGATGGCTTCGTTAAAGGAGGCGATGTCCTGATTGCCATTAAAAAGAAGCTTGTGATGGTGCGAGTACAGCATATCGACGGGGTTGCGGAGCAGGATGATTATCTTCGCGTCAGGAGAACGATTCTTGATTTCGGCTGCTGCCGATTTGGAGACCAGGTACCAAACGCTCGATTCGCCCGCATAGCGCTCGCCTTGCCAGCCGGCGAAATGGTCTAGGTAACCCGGTTCGTCTACGGAATAGTCGAGATACACCAAATCTTCGCCGAAATAGTTGATTTCTTTCAGTTTTGACATGAACACATCGGGGTGCTGGGCCAGATAGCTGTGCAGCGCCGTGCTCCCACAGCGCGCCGCCCCAACGATGAAAAGGTTTGGCCAGCGTAACATTTGGCCTGAACTGGTCTCTCTTTCGATGGCTTGTGCCTCACTCGACACTGCTATCCCCTTCATGTGCTCTTATTCGAACGAACCACAAGCACAGATATATTGGCAAAGAAGTGAAAAAACGGCGAAATTTTGGAACGCAACCGCGATAAATTCATTATGTCGCGATGACATTCTGCCGTCGCAGGCAAATTTAGCCTTAGACCGCGGGTCGTGTTCAATTTTGAGTAGTTCAGCAATTACTTGTCTGGATTGTAACCTTTGGTGATTTTTTACAGATAGGTTGGGTTTTTCACATGGCTTCCTGTTGACAATGTTGTTGCATTTGCCTCGAATGACAAGGCGAGTCGAGCCTTCGAAGTGGGGGCAAATCGTCCACCTGAACAACCAAAGCCAGGAAGCCATGTCATTCGACCAACTGACAGTGCTGTCGGATGTCACCCTGCGGGATCGCGTGGTGACATCTCTGCGTGACTTAATCACCTCGGGCCAGCTCAAGCCCGGCACCAGGCTGGTGGAGACCGACCTTGCGTCCCGCCTGGGGGTTAGCCGGGGGCCGTTGCGCGAAGCATTGCGCGACCTAGTGCAGGAAGGCCTGATCGAGAGCGTTCCCTACAAGGGAATGACCGTGGCACCGACGCGGTTGGAGGACCTGCGTGAACTGCTGACCCTGCGCGCTGCTCTCGAGCAATTCGCCTTTCGGCTGATCTGGAAACGGCGCAGTGACGAAAGCCTGGCCGATCTATCGGAGCGGCAGCGTATTCTTCAGTCTGCCATTGCCGCCGGCGATCAAGCAGCGATCCTCACCGCCCACCTCGCCCTTCACGACTGGGTGTTCGAGGAAGCTGGCCACGCCTTGCTACTCAGCAGTTGGCAGGCGCTGCAATCAAGGTTGCAATTCTACCTTGCCTATATCAGCGGCGCGGCAGCGAATGATGCGGGCCAGCTTGACAATCACGAATCCTATCTAGAGTTCGCGACGGGCAATTCGCTGATCGCTATTGTGCGGCATTTGGAGTGCCATGGCGAAGGCGCAGCGCGCAGGCTTTCAGCGATACTCGACCGTGGCAACAGCTAAGCCATACCGCCCAACTTGCGATGTTCCTGTTTAACCCTAAATCCAGCTCGCCTGTTTTAGTCGGCGCAAGGCCTTAGCGAAGGCCAGGCTGGTTTCCTCGACGGTGTGCTCGTCATGGGCCGCCGAAACTAGGCCACCTGGCCAGCCTGACAAATCGACACCCTCGACCAGCATGGCCAAACGCAACTGCCTGAGGAGCTCCGCCGGTTTCCAAGTCAATTCTTCGGGCGTCACGCTTTGGGGGTCAAAGGTATCCGCGGCGATCGCCCTCTTCTCCGGATTAAGGAAAATGTGGAAGACGGAAGACTGACCGTAGACAGCCCAGGGCACCGCTTCTTCGGCGAGGACCTGGTTGAGGTGCTGCCGCAAAAGGGACGCGGTTGTCGCTGCTGCTTCGCAAGCGCCGGTCGCCGCCAGTTCCGTCAGCATCGCCGCACCGGCGGCGGCCGAAACCGGGTTGGCGTTAAAGGTGCCGGGGTGATAGATCTTTTCCGTGCCGGTTCGGCGACTGACCTCAAAATCCAAGCCATCCAAGATGTCTTTTCGACCGGCCACCGCGCCGCCAGGCAAGCCGCCTGCAAGAATCTTCGCCAGGGATGTCAAGTCGGGGCATATGCCAAGCACGGCCTGTACACCTCCCGGTGATACCCGAAAACCAGTAATCACCTCGTCAAAGATCAGCACGATGTTCTTGGCCGCGGTCAATTCGCGAAGCGCTGCCAAGTATTCGCGCTCGATCGGCACCATGCCGGTGCTTGCCCCCAAGGGCTCCAAGATAACCGCGGCGAGATCCCTTTCCTCCGCCAGCACCCGCTCGGTTCCGGTCAAGTCCCCGGCTTCCAAAACCAGGCTGCGGCCAGCCACGTCGGTCGGCACGCCAACCGCCCGGCCGCCATCGACCTGGGCGCCAAAGCCCGAGGTCATATCATCGGCCCAACCATGGAAATGACCCTTGAACCGCAGAACCTTGTTTTTGCCGGTAAAACGACGGGCTAGGCGCAGGGCCATCATCACCGCTTCCGTGCCCGAAGAGGTGAAACGCACCCGTTCAGCCGAGGGGACGAGGCGACAGACCTGCTCGGCCCAGCGAATTTCAGCATCATGGCCAGCCGCGAAATGGGTCCCGTGCGCCACGGCCGCCTGGATCGCTGCGCGCATTCTTGGGTGACCGTGCCCAAGCAAGAGGGCGCCGTGCCCGCCAAAGTAATCGACATAGCAGTTGCCATCGACATCCCATTTATGGGCACCCTCTGCGTGGGTGATGTAAAGACCGTGCGGGTTGAGGTAACGGGAATCGTGAGTCACGCCGCTCGGGAATAAGGCTGCTGCCTCTTCGGCGAGCCGCGCCGAGCCCGGCGTCCCTTCCAAGAAGGCCTGCTCGATAGCGATGGCGGCGGAGTTGCTACGAGCCGTTTGACCCTCGCTCGATTGCAGTTTAGGCATGGGCTTCCTTTCCCCAGCTTGGCATGGTCACAAGGCCGCCCATACTATGACGCAGGCAGACCGCCAAAAGCGAGCATCCGAATCAAAGGAGGCCAGAGAAAGATGGCTAGAAGCTATGTGATTGCCGTGGCGCAGCTTGGTCCAATTCCCCGCGGTACCACGCGCTCGGCTGTGGTCGAGCGGATGATTGCCTTGCTGCGCGAAGCCAAAGCTATGGGGTGCCGCCTGGCCATCTTTCCGGAAATGGCGCTGACGCCGTTTTTCCCTCGTTGGCTGATCGAAGATGAGGCTGAACTGGAGGGCTATTTCGAGCGGGAGATGCCAAGCACCGAAATCCTCCCTCTTTTCCAGGAAGCAGCCCGCCTAAGTGTCGGCTTTCACCTCGGCTATTGCGAAGAGGCCGTCATTGGCGACCGTGTTCGTCGCTTCAATACAGCCATTCTGGTTGATGAGAGCGGCGAAATCGTCGGCAAGTACCGCAAGGTCCATTTACCAGGCAATGCACGCTTCGACTCTGAGCTGAAGCAACAGCACCTAGAGCCCTACTATTTCGAGCCGGGCGACTTGGGCTTTCCTGTCTTTGAGGCTTTTGACGGGCGCCTTGGCATGATCATCTGTTATGATCGCCGCTTCCCAGAACCCTACCGGGAGCTGGCCCTACAGGGGGTCGAATTGGTCTGCCTCGGCTACAACACCCCCAGTGCCCTGCCCGACGAGCCGAGCCTCGAAGGGCTGCGCAGTTTACACCACCTCTTGCCCATGCAGGCTGGTGCCTTTCAGAACGGCACCTGGGTGGTGGCCAGTGCCAAGGCTGGCCGGGAAGACGGCAATGACATGATGGGAGAATCCTGCGTCATTGCGCCGACAGGCGAGGTGGTCGCCAAGACAACCACTGTAGGCGACGAACTGCTGCCCTATTGCATCGACCTGGATATGACCGCGGCCAGCAAGCGCTTCTTCGATTTCGACACCTATCGGCGGCCCGAATGCTATCCCCTCATCGGCAGCCGGCGTGCTGCCGGCCCTCCCTTGCGGCCAAACGAGGGCTGAATTGTTGCCCCGTTGAGCACGATCGCCCCGCCCCCTCAGGTTTGCGGGCCGGAGATCCTTGTGCGAAATCATCGGCCAGCCTAAAATTCCTCGAGTCGCACATCAGTCGAACGGATAAAGCGTGGCGAGATGGACGTCAGGACAGCGAAATTTCAAATTGGCGAGATCGTGCGCCATCGTTTTTATCCCTTTCGCGGCGTGATTTTTGACGTCGACCCGGTCTTTTCGAATACGGACGAGTGGTGGGAATCAATTCCAGAGGAAGTTCGGCCGGCCAAAAACCAGCCCTTCTATCACCTCTTTGCCGAGAACGCGCAAACCTACTACATAGCCTACGTTTCCGAACAGAACTTGGTCGCCGACGAAAGCGGCGATCCGGTTTCGCATCCGGAAATCGACACGAAGTTCTCCGGCATGGTCGATGGTCGGTACGTTTTCCGTCAGCAGCATGCCAACTAGCCGATGTTGGGACTAACTCTCATACTGCTGGCCCTATGGCTCGCCTGCGAGATCTGTGCCTATGACATGACCCGGCCGCCACCACCGGATCCCTATCGCCGAAGCCGTTGGCGGAATAAAACATAGGCAGGACAAGGCCACGGCGGGAGAGGGCGCTCATCTTCGATCAGTTTAATGGCTGATACTGAGCACCGCAAAGAACATCATTGCCGTTACCCAAACAGTTCGTCACTCAGCCTTCCCCTAGGCCAAAGAAAGAGACATTGAAGGAAATCGAGATACGGGGAGTGTCGCCCTGATAGGGGTGGACAAAGTGCGAAAGCCAACTCGGAAAAATCAACATCTGACCGACTTCGCCGGAGATGCGAATTCTCTGGCGGAAGGGATCTCCCGGCAAATGCAGGGAGGAAACGCCGGCCCGCGGATCCAAGAACTCTATAATACCCGAGTATTTCGCGCCTTCATCAGAGCTCCCGAGATCGACGTAGTAGACTCCCGACCAGGCGTAGCCGGCATGGTCATGAACCATATTGTAGCCACCGCGGTAAAGCAGGTTGGCCCAGGCAACAATGTTCATGCGCCCAGTCGGCAGTTCCTTGAGGTTGCCGACGGTCAAGGTAGCCTCGGTCACCGCTGTGCGGATCCACTCAGCAAGCTGGCGAATTTCCGGCGCCTCCCAACGCAAAAGGTCCAGATCCGAATGCCAGCCACCGACATTGCTGCGCATGATCGACGGTTCGGGGGGCGCACGATCCAAAATGACGCGCCGAAGGCCGTCATTGGCGGCCTCGTAATCAGGAAACTTGCGAACCAGGATCGGGCTGGCAAAAACAGGGATAACGCGGCTTTCTTCCATAATGGCCTACAATAGTGTGTTTGCCTGACCCAATCATCTCGGGCCTAGCTCTGATTGATCTATGCGGTTAAATCCGCCGTTCGGACCCATCCGTCAAGCGGTCACTAGAGGCGGCATTACAGCTCGACATCCAGCCAAGAGGCATTAGCAGTTTGATTTGCAAGTCGCAACCTATCTGGTCCGCGCAGATCACCAATTTGCCGTTCTGTTAGCGGCCCAAAGCAAACGCAGGCGACGTTTGGTTTTCACATTATTAATAGAGCATATTATTTTGTATTTAATACAAAATTCCCCCTTCAATTTGTCACAATAGGGCATTCTTAAGGTTTGGCTGTTAAGATTCGGCGATGACTTCCGGCAGATAGAGAATCTGCCACAAACCAGGCAGGACGCCGGAAAAATGTTGGCAGGCCTCTTAAAGTTCGCAAGAGATCTCAGAGATCATCAACGCCATCGCGTGCCGAAATTGATGGTTCGCTTTAATGGGAGCCGCTACAAGACCGATGATTGGTCGCTTGGCGGATTCAAAATTGACAATTGCAACAAAACGCTAGAGCCGCTTGAGCAAATCTCAGGTGAAATCAGCATGCCAATCGACGGCAGCAAAGGCCTTTTTACCGCGGAAGTCATCTGGACCGATGACGACGGCGCGGCGGGTTTGCGTTTCTTGGCCATCTCTCCGCAGATTCTCGCGGTCATGGCCGAGGTTTCAGGGACAAATTTTCCCTAAAGGGTCAGTTTTTTTAAGCTGCCAAAAGACTACAGCGGAACGGACCGGTCTTGACGGCTCGCATATTAGGCGCCGACTAGCTTGACCAAGCCATAGGCAGCCAAGGCCAACACGGCCAAGCTAGCACCAGCGAATATGATATTGGCGGTTGTGAAGGGGCGATAATGGAGACGATCGCGCTTGCGCCGGGCGGCGCTGCGCCGCTCCTGCCCACCCGTAATCACCAGGAAAAGGCCCTTGCCAAATCCCGGCAGCCGCAATCGAATATCGAGTGGAAACTGAAGCCAGATATGATCGGTCGCCGCCTGGCGAATGGCCGTCGTTTGTTCGACGGTCAGGCTTTCTCGGATCTCCGGCGAAATGCGCTGGAGAAGCTGTACGGCGCGGGCCTCACCCATCAACATGGCGGTGGCAAGCTCCTCGTTGGTCTGCTGCGCCTGTCTTGGCCTCAGCGTCTAAATTGAAATTGCTTTCTAAGAGACTACAACAAATGATCTGTAATTCGCCTCTTGGTAGTTCTTATTGATTAGGCAATTCCCAGGTCACCTTCACTAACAGCAATTCGTAAAGATTTTGTCGCCGCAGAAATTCCCATCGCTAATTTAATGATGTAGCCTCCATAATATGGCAGGTGTCCTAATGGGCTAAGAAACAGGGAGACGGGTCTGATGGTTGTCCGTGCAGAACAACAGTTGGCGGAATTGCTTGAACTCGTGGTTGAACGCGTGCGTTCCCGTCTTGAACCAGAGCGAGCTGGCATTGCGGAAGAGTTCGTGCGTCAGTTTTACGCAAATGTGCCGCCCGACGACATTCGCGATACGGCACCGGATAATCTTTATGGGGCCGCGCTCGCCCTACTGGGGCTTGCGAGTGATCGAGAAGCCGGCGTTCCACGGATCCGGGTTTACAATCCGCATTTAGAGGAACACGGTTGGAAGGCCTCGCACACGGTTGTCGAGATCGTCAACGATGACATGCCGTTCTTGGTAGATTCTATCACAGCGGCGCTCGCCAGCTACGATGCCGAAGTACATCTTGTCATTCACCCAGTCCTTCGAGTTTCGCGTGATCAAGGCCAATTGACGGCAATCCATTCTGCCAGTTCCGCCCCCAAAGAGTCGCATGCAGAATCCATCATGCACGTGCAAATTTCGGAACAGGCCGCTGAACAATTGATAGATATAGAAAATGACCTCGGCAAGGTCCTGGCCGACGTGCGCTCCGCGGTAACCGACTGGAAAGCCATGCGACAACGCTGTAAGGACCTGGCGGAGGAATTGGCGAAGGCACCGCCCTCCTTGCCACAGGGCGAAATCGCCGAAGGTATCGACTTCCTTCGCTGGGCGGCCGATGACCATTTCACCTACTTGGGCTATCGCGAATATACCTTCTCCGGCAAAGGATCGGCCGCCGTTGCCAAGATTACGCCGGAAAGCGGGCTCGGCATTCTGAGCGACGAAAACATCGTGATGTTCGATGGTTTGCGCAATCTCGGCAAGCTGCCGGAGGAAGTGCGCCATTTCGTGCGACAACCAGAACTACTACGCATCACCAAGGCAAACCATGTCTCGACCGTTCATCGCCGGGTTCACCTTGATACAATCGCCGTCAAATGTTTCGATAAGAAAGGCAACGTGACGGGTGAGCGGCTCTTTGCCGGCCTGTTCACGTCGGTTGCCTACTCTCGCAGCCCATCCGACATCCCCTTGCTGCGGCAAAAGGTCAGTAACTCCTTGGCCCGTGCCGGCTTTCAACCAAGCAGCCATGACGGCAAGGCGTTAACCCATATACTAGAGACATACCCACGCGATGACCTCTTCCAGATAGACGAAGCCGAACTTTACGAAATCGCCAAGGGGATTTTGCATTTACAGGAGCGCCAGCGAGTCGCGTTGTTTACGCGACGCGATGCTTTCGAGCGATTCATTTCCTGTCTCGTCTATGTGCCGCGCGACCGCTACGACACCAACTTGCGGATCAAGTTCCAAGCCATTTTGGAGGATTCGCTCGGCGGCAATGTGACGGCCTTTTACACCCATCTGGGTGACGCAGCCTTGGCGCGCATCCATTTCATTGTCAAAACGACCCCCGGCAAGATTCCCGAGGTCGATGTCCCCGCCCTTGAACAGAAGTTGGTGGAAGCGAGCCGGTCATGGATGAACCGATTGGAGGAAGCGGTCATCGATGCGCGCGGCGAAGAACAGGGCATTCGTTGCATGCGTCGCTTTGCGCGCGCCTTTCCGGTTGGCTACCAAGACCATTTCAACGAGCAAGCCGCCGTCTTCGACATCGAGCGCATCGAGCGCACGATGGAGTCCGGCGACATTGCCATGAACCTCTATCGTCCGATCGAGGCACGCGAGCACAAGGCTCACTTCAAGATTTACGTCGAAGGAGAATCAGTCCCACTTTCCGATGTGCTTCCCATGATCGAGAACATGGGCCTGAGAGTGATGGGCGAACGCCCCTTTGAGGTGCGTCCGGCTGATGCCGAGCGCACGGTCTGGATCCAAGACTTCGTTATGGTATCCGAAGACAATTCGCCAATCGAGTTGTCAAATGTGCGGGACGCCTTTCACGAAGCCTTCGGTCAGGTTTGGCGTGGCCAAATGGAAAACGACGGCTTCAACAAGCTGGTCGTGCGGGCCGGCCTTGTGTCCCGCGAGGTGACCGTGGTGCGCGCCTATTGCAAGTACCTGCGCCAAGCCCGCATTCCCTTCAGCCAGGCCTATATGGAAGCGACACTAAAGAACAATCCAAAGATCACCCGGCTCTTGGTGGATCTCTTCCAAGCGCGGTTCGATCCGGCCAACGAGAAGGGATCTTCGAAAGCCTGCGCCAAAATCAAGTCGGAGATTCTGGGCCTCCTCGAAGAGGTAAGCAACTTGGACGAGGACCGCATCATTCGCCGCTTCCTCAACGTCATCGAGGCGACCCTGCGAACCAACTTCTACCAGATGGCCGAAGACGGTGCGCCGAAAAGCTACGTCTCATTCAAGCTTGACTCACGGCGTATTGACGAACTGCCCCTGCCGCGCCCGTTCCGGGAAATCTTCGTCTATAGCCCGCAGATCGAAGGAGTCCACTTGCGGTTCGGTATGGTCGCGCGCGGTGGTCTGCGCTGGTCGGACCGGCTGGAGGACTTCCGCACAGAGATCCTGGGGCTGGTCAAGGCGCAGCAGGTCAAGAACTCGGTCATCGTGCCGGTCGGCTCGAAGGGCGGCTTCGTGGTCAAGCAGCCGCCGGCACCGGAAGAAGGGCGAGAGGCCTTCCTCAACGCCGGAATTGCCTGCTACAAGACCTTCATTTCCGGCTTGCTCGATGTTACCGACAATCTGAAGGGCGGCGATGTGGTGCCGCCGCGCGATGTGGTCCGCCGCGACGATGACGACCCCTACCTCGTGGTTGCCGCGGACAAGGGGACCGCGACCTTTTCCGACATCGCCAATGGCGTGTCGGTGGAGTATGGGCATTGGCTGGACGACGCCTTCGCTTCAGGCGGATCGGCCGGCTATGACCACAAGAAGATGGGCATCACCGCACGCGGCGCTTGGGAATCGGTCAAGCGGCATTTCCGTGAAATCGGCAAAGACATCCAAAACGAAGACTTCACCTGCATTGGCATCGGCGACATGGGCGGCGACGTCTTTGGCAACGGCATGCTGCTCTCCAAGCACATTCGGCTGATTGGCGCCTTCAATCACCTTCACATCTTCGTCGACCCGAACCCGGATGCAGCCAAGAGCTGGAAGGAACGGAAAAGGCTCTTCGACCTGCCTCGTTCTGCCTGGACCGACTATAACGACAAGCTGA
This sequence comes from Rhodospirillales bacterium, assembly GCA_965222795.1. GTDB lineage: Bacteria > Pseudomonadota > Alphaproteobacteria > Kiloniellales > CBDCUY01 > CBDCUY01. The sequence continues at coordinate 804,037 of OZ244972.1, forward strand.
TTTCCAAGGGCGGCGGCATCTTCGATCGCCGGGCCAAGTCAATTGCTGTCACACCGGAGATCAAGAAAGCTTTCGGCATCGAAGGCAAACAGGTGACGCCCAACGAGCTGATCAGGGCCATGCTGCAAAGCGATGTGGAACTGCTGTGGTTCGGCGGTATCGGGACCTATATCAAGGCCGCCGAAGAAACCGACGCCGATGCTGGTGACCGGGCCAATGACGCCCTGCGCATCAACGGGCGTGATCTGAAGGCCAAGGTGGTGGGCGAAGGCGCTAACCTCGGCCTGACCCAACGCGGTCGCATCGAATACGGCAGCAGGGGCGGACGCCTCAACACGGATTCCATCGACAACTCGGCCGGCGTGGACTGTTCGGACCACGAGGTCAATATCAAGATCCTATTGGGCGATGTCGAGCAAGCGGGCGATATGACCCGCAAGCAGCGGGACAAATTATTGGAGGAAATGACTGACGAAGTGGGAGATCTGGTGCTGCGCGACAACTACCTGCAAAGCCAGGCGATCACAGTCACTCATCAGTTGGGGGTTCATCTGCTGGATCGCCTCGCCCGCTTCATGCGGCAGCTGGAAAAGAGCGGCAATCTGGACCGCTACATCGAGTTCCTGCCAGACGACGAGGAAATTAACGATCGCATGAAACGCGGTGTCGGCCTCACCCGGCCGGAGCTTGCGGTCCTCCTGTCTTATTCGAAGCTGGTACTCTACGATGAGATCCTGGCTTCAGGCTTGCCCGATGATCCCTATATGGAAGCCGATCTTCGCAATTACTTCCCGACACCGCTTCGCAAGAGCTTTGCCGACCGGATCCGTAGCCACCGGCTGCGGCGCGAGATCATCGCCACGGTGATCACCAACAATATGGTCAATCGGGTCGGCATCACCTTTGTGCCGGAAGTCAAAGAGAAAACCGGCATGTCGTCGGAAGACATTGCCCGGGCCTATCTCATTAGCTGTGAGATTTTCAGCATCCCTGAACTGTGGCAAGCCATTGAAGCCCTCGATAACAAGGTCCCGGCCAGCGTACAGGGTAGTCTGCTGGCTGATTGCGGCCGACTGGTCGAACGCGGCACCGTCTGGTTCCTGCGCGAAGCCCGCTATCCGCTCGATATTGCTGGCCAGATCAAGACCTTTGGCGCCGGCGTCAAGGCCATTTGGCAAAAACTCGACGAGCTTATCAGCGACGCCGACCGCCGGATTATTCAAAAGCGGGCTGCCGGCTACGTCGAGCAAGGCGTGCCCGAGGACCTGGCCCACAAGATTGCCGGCCTCGCACTGATGTCGCCGGCCTGTGATATTGTTCGCATCGCCGACCACAGCAGTATTGCCGTTGAAACCGTGGGCCAGATCTATTTCACCATCGGTGCCCGCTTTGGCTTCGATTGGCTGCGTCGCGCCGCCGGCCAGCTCCCCACCGACAGCGCCTGGGACAAGCTGGCGGTCACGGCCATCATCGACGATTTCTACGGACACCAGGGCGAACTCACCAGCCGTATGCTGGAGACTGCTAAGAACGGGGCCGATACCGACGGAATCATCGACGCCTGGGCGGAACCGCGGCGGCCGCGGGTGGCTCGCACCGAACAGCTGCTTGGCGAATTGGGCGCAGCCGGAATTCCCGACCTGGCCATGTTGGCGGTCGCCAACCGGCAGCTTAAGTCGATGGTTTCGAGTTAGAGCTGTATCTCGCAGTCTGCCGCTGGGCAACGCGACTTGAGCGACCGCGGGGAAGGGTCTCGGGCGTCTAGTCTTGGCGCGTTGGCCTGGTGCTTTTATGACTGGGCCAATAGCGCCTTTCCGACGGTGATCATCACCTTCGTCTTTGCCGCCTATTTCACTTCGGCGGTGGCACCTAACTCGGAAATCGGCACGGCCCACTGGGGCTGGACCTTGAGCCTGTCAGCCGCCTTGGTCGCATTGCTGGCCCCGGTGATGGGGGCGATCGCCGATGCCGGCGGCGGCCGCAAGCCCTGGATCGCCGCCTTTACCGGTCTCGCCATCCTCGGTTCTTTCCTCTTGTGGCTGGTCGAGCCCGACCCGGCGTTGGCCCTTCTCGCCTTGGTTTTGGTTTTCTTGGCCAATGTCGGCTTCGAGATCGCTCAGGTCTTCTACAACGCCATGCTGCCCGAAGTAGCAGGCCGCGGACAGCTTGGGCGCCTTTCCGGCTGGGCCTGGGGGCTTGGCTATGCCGGTGGCCTGGCCTGCCTGACGACGTGCCTGGTGATATTCGTTCAGCCCGATCCGCCGCTCTTTGGCCTCTCCCGCGAGACGGCGGAGCAGGTTCGCATCGTCGGCCCCTTTGTTGGCCTCTGGTTTGCCCTCTTCGCCCTCCCTCTCTTCCTATGGGCACCGGAATCCCGGCGCAAAGGCCCGTTACAAGCAACCCCCATCGCACGCGGCCTCAGAACCCTCGGCCAGACCTTGCGGACGCTGCCGAAAAGCAAGGCAATAGGCCGATTCCTGCTGGCCCGCATGATTTACACCGATGGGCTGAACACCCTCTTCGCTTTCGGCGGCATTTACGCGGCCGGTAGCTTTGGCATGGATATCGAGGAAATTCTGCTGTTCGGTATCTTGCTCAACGTAACCGCCGGCTTGGGGGCAGCCGCCTTCGCTTGGATCGACGACTGGATTGGGCCTAAGCCGACCCTCGTCATTAACCTTGTCGCTTTGCTGCTGTGCAGCAGTCTTATTCTGCTCGTCGAAGATAAGTTGTGGTTCTATCTGCTCGGCTCGGCGATCGGTGTGTTCGTTGGTCCGACCCAAGCCGCCAGCCGTTCCCTCATGGCGCGCCTGGCACCGCCAGCACAGCGCGGCGAGCTCTTCGGGCTCTATGCTCTTTCGGGTAAGGCGACGGCCTTCCTCGGCCCTGCCCTCGTCGGATGGATTACCCTGGCTGCCGGTTCGCAGCGCGTCGGCATGGCAAGCATCCTCGGTTTTTTTCTGATTGGCCTATTCATTCTGTTGCCGCTCAGGGTTCCCAGCGAAAACCTCTCGCCTCGCTAATGCCGGAAGTGGCGCATCCCGGTAAAGACCATCGCCAGACCGGCTTGGTCGGCAGCGGCGATCACCTCTTCATCACGCATTGAACCGCCGGGCTGAATGACCGCGCGCGCACCGGCCTCGGCCAGGGCCTGCAGCCCGTCGGCAAAGGGGAAAAAGGCGTCGGACGCGACCACCGAGCCAAGGGTGCGAAGCACCGCTTCCTCCGCCGCCTCTCCCATTTCTCGCGCCTTGTCGGCCCCAAGCCGGGCAGAATCGACCCGGCTCATTTGCCCGGCCCCAATGCCCACCGTGGCGCCATCCTTGGCATAGACAATGGCATTCGATTTGACATGCTTGGCCACCCGAAAGGCGAAGAGCAGGTCATCCATCTCGGCCAGGCTCGGCCGCCGCTTGGTTACCACCTTGAGATCGCTAAGCTCGACAACACCGGCATCGCGATCCTGCACGAGCAGCCCGCCGGCCACGCTTTTGATGCTCCGCCCTACTAGCTTGGGGTCCGGCAAGCCGCCGGCATCAAGGACCCGCAGATTTTTCTTCTCCGCCAGCAGATCGACTGCCGCTGGTTCGATGGCAGGGGCGATGATCACCTCGGCAAAGAGCTTGACGATTTCCTGGGCGGTTGCCGCGTCCAGCGGCCGATTGACGGCAATAATGCCACCGAAGGCGCTCACGGGATCGGTGGCAAGCGCCCGCTGATAGGCTTCCAGTAGGGTCTCGCCCAAGGCCACACCGCAGGGATTGGCGTGCTTGATGATGGCGCAAGCCGGGCTGGGAAAGGCCGGTTCCTGAAATTCGGCGACCAGCTCATAGGCCGCATCGGTGTCATTCAGGTTGTTGTAGCTGAGCGCCTTGCCCTGTAGTTGGCGGGCGCTGGCAACGCCCGGAGGGGTGCCATCCGGTTCCGATTCGGCTCGGTAAAAGGCGGCCGCCTGGTGCGGATTTTCGCCATAGCGTAGGGCCTGAACCAGGCGCCCAGCGATCGTCAATCGCTGCGGCGGTCCGGTCTCCTTCATCCCGGCCATCCAGTCGGCAATAGCCGCATCATAGGCGGCCGTGTGGGCGAAGGCCTTGGCCGCCAGACGTCGGCGCAACGACAAAGGAACCCCACCCTCGCCTTCCTGCAGCGCCTCAAGAAAGCCATCGTAATCGCTCGGATCAGTCAAGACGGTGACGTCGCTATGATTTTTGGCCGCCGCCCTGATTAAGGCCGGACCGCCGATATCGATGTTTTCGATACAGGTTTCTTCATCGGCCTTGGCGCGCAGGGTCTCGACGAAGGGATAGAGATTGACCACCACAACGTCGATCGGCGCGATGCCGTGATCGGCCATGGCAGATTGGTGTGCCGGGTCGTGGCGCTTGCCCAATATGCCGCCATGCACCTTTGGATGCAAAGTCTTCACCCGACCGTCGAGGAGTTCTGGAAAGCCCGTGTAGTCGGCGACATCTAGGACCGTCAAACCGGCCTGGCGCAGGCAACGCGCCGACCCACCGGTGGAAATGATCTCAACCCCTTGTTTGGCAAGGGCAGCCCCAAGCGCCTCCAGCCCGGCCTTATCCGAAACCGAAATGAGCGCCCGTCGCGGTTTCACCACGTCGCCATTGTTCATCGCTGTTCGCCGCTAGTGGTTAGAAAATGGTCTTCGATTTGCCCTTCAGCCTATCCCGAGGCCGCCGTGGCCGACCCGGCCGGACCGCCGCGCGCCGCCTGGTAATCGGGCACCAAGCGCTGCAGCAGAGCCAGCGCCTCGTCTCGGCGACGCGCCATGGCGAGCTCGGCGAGCTCATCCAGGCCCCGAGCCAGCAAGACATAGTCGGCGGTGCGCGGCGCGGCAAGGCGTAAACTGGGATGGCTGGTGGGCAACATCGATTCAAGATCGTCAAACAACTCTTCGTTCAGCTTTTCGCCGTGGCGCATGCCGGTAAAAACGATTTCCACATCCTTGTCGGGCCTGAGGCCGGCCAGGCGGATCATCTGCTGTGCCAAATCGAGAATCTTGATCGGCTCACCCATGTCGAGCACATAGATCTTGCCCGCCTCTTCGCTGCCGCCGGCGACCCCCAGTGCGGAGGCCTGAAGCACCAGCTGAACCGCCTCACGAACGGTCATGAAGTAGCGGCGCACCTCCGGATCGGTCACCGTCAAGGGGCCGCCGCGCGCCAGTTGGCGCTGAAACAACGGCACCACCGAACCGGTTGAGCCCAAGACGTTGCCGAATCTCACTGTGACGAAGCGGGTCGTTGGCCGGTTGGTTTGAGGGCCATCTCCACGGGCGAGAATATCCAGCGCCTGGCAATAACATTCGGCCAAACGCTTGGTGGCCCCCATCACGCTCATGGGCTCGATGGCCTTGTCGGTCGAAATCAGTACCATCGCCTCGACCCCGGCCTTGCGGCAGGCATCGGCAACGTTGCGGGTGCCAATGACGTTGGTCAAGACCCCTTCGACCGGGTTCGCCTCCACCAGCGGCACATGTTTGAGGGCGGCCGCGTGAAAGACCACGTCCGGTAGCTCCTCTTGCATCACCAGATCGAGCCGGGGTCGTTCGCGCACATCGCCGATAACCGCCCGGCGGGACTGTTCCGGCCGCATCTCGGCGAGCTCTAGCTCGATGCTGTAGAGATGGTACTCGTTGTTGTCCAAGAGGCTGAGGTGCGCCGGCGCGAACTCCGCCAACTGCCGCACCAGTTCGGCGCCAATGGAGCCACCGGCGCCGGTTACCAGAACCCGCCGCCCGGCAATCAAGGCCCGCATCGCCTCTCGGTCCAGGGTCGCCTGGGTTCGTCCCAAGAGGTCTTCGATGGCGATTGGTTGGATATCGAAGGCCCGCGTTTCCGAATCCTGATCAAGGCTCTGCCGGAAATCGGTCAGGCGTGGCATGCGGGCGATCGTCATCCCTTGTTTTTCGGCGCAATCAAGCAGACCCGATATGGCCTGACGCCCAAGGCGCTTGGTCAAGACCAGGCGCCGCGGCCGACGGCCGCCCTTGGCAACGGTCTTGATGATTTGCTCGAGTTGGTCCAGCCGGCCCAGCACCGGCACGTTGTGGATGCGCCGGCCGACGCGCGTCCCCTTCTCGTCGACAACGGCCAAGACGTCATAGCTAGCGGTGCGGTGGCGGGCCATTTCGCGAATGAAGGCTTCGGCCGCATCGCCCGCACCGATGAGGAGCACGGGAACTCGCAGGTGATTGTCCCGCTCCAAAAGGTGATCGAAGCCGCGGTCCTTGAAAACGCGGTAGGCCATGCGCGGCGCGCTCAAGAGAATCACCAGCAAGAACCAAAGAACGATGAGCGACGTCCGCGGCATGGCATCGAGCCGGGTAATCAAAAACGCCGCCGGCAAGAAAACCAAGAGAACCAAGGTCGCCGACCGCAGGACCGACCAAAAGTCGTTCATGGAGGCATAGCGCCAGATGCCGCGATAAAGCCCGGTGCAGAGAAACACGCCGGCAGCCACCGCCGTGAACAGCAGCCAAGCAGTCAACAGGGGGTCCGTCAGGCGGGCTAGGGCATCGTCCAGCCCGACCCGAAACACCAAGGCCAGGAAGAAGGCGATGGCCGCAACAGCGATGTCATGAATGAACGCGGTGATCGCCTGAGCTGAACGGAGATGCGGGTCAAACTTCATGGACTAGCGGCGCCTTCGGCGATCCTTCACATGGGTTCGGTCGCCTCGACCAACTTCACCCACCATAACACGAGAGCCCGGCGTACCACAGTCTTCTGACAGATGCCACGTCAAGACGTCACCTTCGGCGTGGATGAGAGACGGAACAAGGTCGCAGCAACCACGAGACAGGCCGCAAACAGGGCCAGCCCAGGCATCCCTCCAGATGCCAGCAGTGACAATCCTATGAGCGCCAGGTTGCACAGGGTAATCCAGGTAACGACCGCGGCGTGGCTCATGCCGTTCTGCACAGCACGTTGATAAAAATGCTCTTTGTGGGCCTGCCATAGGCGCACGCCTCGGAAGGCGCGGCGCGCCAAGGTAAAACTCGCATCGGCCAGGTAGTAGAGTGGCAAAATAACTGCCGGTGCCCAGGCTCCGGCAGCGGCCGCGGCCAGCAACAGCCAAGCAAATAGATAGCCCAGGGGAATGCTGCCCACGTCGCCAAGAAAGATCCGCGACGGCGGCCAATTCCAAACCAGAAAGCCAGCCGCCGCTGCCGCCAAGATCAATGCAAGGCTCAACGAATCGCTCAACTCGTCGAGCAACACGGCAAGGAGCGCCAGGCCAAGCCCCAGGCTGATGGACTGTGCGCCGGAAATGCCGTCGATGCCATCCATGAAGTTGAAGAGATTGAGGAACCACAGCCAAAGGAGCGCCGCCAAACCAAGGTCGAGCGCCGGTGGCAAGAAACCTTGAAAGTAGGCCCCCTGCCCCTGCAAGCCCACGAGCCCAAGCGCCACGGCGGCGATCTGGAACGGCAGGCGCAGAGCCACAGAAAGGCCGCGCAGATCATCGAACCAGGAAACCACTGCCAAGATTGTCGCGCCGACCAAGACATAGAAGGCCCCTGGCGGCAATCCCAGGCCCAACCCACCGGCACCCAATCCGCCAAGGAGAACAGCGGCGCAAACAGCGATGCCACCACCGCGCGGCCGCGGTTGTCGGTGACTACTTCGCGCATTGGGGCGATCGATGATGCCGCGCTTGGTCAAGATCTTGACCAGCAGTCCAGTGCCGGCCCAGGAAATGAGTGCCGTCACGGCGACAAGGCTCAAAAGCGACAACCAGGGCATCGTCTTGGCAGGTTACGGCGTCTTCGATGAACTGCGGGCCTTGGGTTTGCTGGCCTGACGCGAGAGCCCCCACTTGACGACGCTCTCGCCATCTTTCAGCCGCCCGGACAGCACGATTTGCTGACTGCGTCGGATTTCCCCCTCGCGGCCCAGATAGACGCTATCTTCCAAGCCAGCCGCCACCCCGGCTGCACGAAACTTCCAGCCAATTCCATCGGGCAAACGCAGCAAGATCGTATCCCCCGACTGAAGCCGGCTGGCGCTGACGCTGGGATGCAAATGAAATCGGGCGGTAAAGGCGGTTTCGCCTGGCCCGGTCAAGCGATCCTCGCCGCGCAGATCATCGCCGGACGGCGTCAGATAGATCCGCCGCCGATGGGTCACCCCCAAGCTCTCGTAGTAGCCGTCGTGAACCATGGTCAGCAGACAAGCGCCATCCAGATCTTCGCGCTCGACAACCACCCGCGGACGATGACCCCTTAATCCCCGATCAGGAAGCGGATAGGAGGAGCTTTGATCGCCTACCCCAACCGTCGAATGGGCCGCCGTCATCCGCTGCGCCTGTCGCCAGGCACGGTCCCCGGCGAAGGCACCGCAATTGACGATCAATCGTTGCCGGCCGACGCTTACCTCGAGGCTCGCGGTACCGGCATGGGCCTGCCGGTCGTAGCCCGGCGGAGGCGGCGCACCCGCATCCACAATGGCCACCAGGCGTCCCGCCTGCAGGCGCTGAAAACCGCTCGCCGGCGCTTCACGCAAGCTGCGGGCGCGGCCACCGGCCCGCTGCAAAACCATGTTGATGCGCCAATCTTCGTCCTCGTTGGAGTTATTGAAGACCGCCAGGCCACCGTCGCCATGGCGAAGCAGGCAAAGCACGCCAGCCATCTCCTCGATCGTGTCCTGCAGGGCGTCCGGCACCGGCAAATCCGCCGAGCGGAGCAAGGCTCTGATATCGATCAGATGACACATCACCTCCAGATGGCGCGATGGGCTTCGCTCGATATGGCCGCCATCGGCCAGGATCTGGCGGTCGAGTTCGCGCAGCAACAGCGCCATCCCCTTTTGCCGCCAAGGCGCGCCACCCGGCAGGCATACACCCGCATAGATCAGGCCCTTCAAAGCGGTAACAAGATCACTGCCGGTGATGCCCGCAGGCAGAACCCGTGCCAAGTGACGTGCCTGCTGGGCGGTCAGGTCGAAGAGCTGGTGGCGAAACTGAATTTCGGCGCTGTCGGCAAAGAAGTCGTATTGGCCAAGCCAGTGGGACAAACGCTGGCCCATAACCGTGGGATGCCAGGCAAGATTGCTCCAGACCGCGTTTTCTTGCATCCAAGAGCCCACCAGCTGGCGCGCCGTGCGCCGCGCCCGGTCACCGCCGGCGGTCCGCAAATCGCGCAGCCAGGCAAATCCATGCAGTGCCATAAGCCATTGTCGATCGGCGCCCCTTGGAGCCCAAAGCGGCTCGGGTTCGCTTATCCTGCGCCCTAGGAAATCGAACTCGCCGCGAAGGATCGAGCTGCCGTGGCTGGCATCGCCCGGCCAGGGATCAGAGGGACTCAAGGTAAGGCTGGTAACTGGGCTTCCGGTGAGCAGCCAGCGGTAGGCGCCCATCCCGAAGACGGGCATGCTGGCACGATAGACGAGATGAGCGAGCGCCACCCGCCGCGGTAAATGCAACAGGGTTTGCAGGCGTTCACCCAGGCGCGCACCAACCGGGGGCGCCAAAGCGCTGCCGGAGGCTAGCCCTTGGGCCGGCATGCACTTGCTTCCCGCAATCGGGCGATGTTGCCGGCGTAAGCTTCAGGCCCACCGGCAAAACAGGCTGTGCCCGCGACCAGCAGGTCGGCCCCGGCAGCAGCCGCCAGCGGCGCCGTTTCGTCATTGATGCCGCCGTCAACCTGCAATTCGATCGGATGATCCATACCATCGATTCGCCGCCGCAAGGCCTCCAGCTTGCGAAGCTGACTTGCGACAAAACTCTGGCCACCGAAACCCGGATTAACCGACATCACCAGGACCAAATCGAGTTCCGGCAAGAGATAATCGACAACCTCTACCGGCGTTCCCGGATTGAGTGCTAGGCCCGCCTTCTTGCCAAGTTGTCGGATCGCCTGCAGGCTTCGGTGTGGATGCGGCCCCGCCTCGAACTGAATCGTAATGGAATCGGCGCCGGCAGCCGCAAACTCCGGCAACAGAGGGTCGACCGGCGCGATCATGAGATGGACATCAAAAGGAAGCTTGCTGTGCCGGCGCAGTGCCTTGATGATCGGTGGGCCGAACGTCAGGTTCGGCACAAAGTGGCCATCCATGACATCCATATGAAAGGCATCGGCACCGGCCGCCTCCATGGCCTGTAGTTCGGCGCCCATCTGCGCGAAATCGCAGGCAAGGATAGAAGGGGCGATTCGAAGCGGCGGATTCATGGCGACTTGGTAGCAGACTCATCTCCGGCGCCGCAAGTCTCGGGTCCTCGGCGCTTCGCGGCTGGCCGTTATGCTCAGATCTTGCGGAGCCGGGCGGCGAAGAATCCATCCATTCCGCCGAGGTCCGTCAGATTGCATGGCAAGCTGCGCAAGTCGCCGCGATCACTCGGCTTAAGGCCAAATTTGGCCAACTCATCTTCCGTGACGGGCAGCCGCTCGACCGCTGCGCCGCCCCCCAAAAGCGCCTCGATTCGTTCCTCGCCCTCCTGCGGCTGCAAAGAACAGACCGAATAGACGAGGATGCCGCCAGGCTTCAGCATGGCGACCGCGGACTCGAGCAGTTTGGCTTGGGTGGCGACCAGGCTCTCTACGTCCCGAGGTCCTTTTAGGTGGCCAATGTCCGGGTGCCGCCGCAGCGTGCCACTACCGCTACAAGGCGCATCCAGAAGGATTGCCTCGGCCTCGACGCCGGGCAGGGGCCGGGTGGCATCCGCCTCTTGCGACTCCGCGTTTAGCGCCAGCCGGGCCAGATTCGCTTGCAGTGTCTTGAGGCGTTTGGCGGAGCGATCGACCGCCAAGACTTTGGCGCCGGCGGTTGCCAACTGTGCGGTCTTGCCGCCGGGCGCGGCGCAAAGCTCCAAGACTCTCCGGCCGACAAGCGGCCCGAACAAGCCGACTGGCAAGCTAGCGGCCAGGTCCTGCACCCACCATTCGCCTTCACGATAGCCCGGCAGCCGGGTCACATCCCCCTGTCCAGGGGGCAGGCGCAAGGTCGCCTCGCCCAACAGCCGACCGCCCAGCGTAGCCGCCCAGGACGGCAGGCCTCCTCCCTTCTTAAGCCGCAGGTCTAAAGGCGGATCTTGCCAATGAGACCGGCATATCGCCCGGGTTACCGGGTCACCATAGCACTGCTGCCAGGCGTCGAAGAGCCAGGTGGGCGTGCTCAGTCTTTCGGCATCCTGTGCCGCCAAGCGCTCAGCCCCCTCTCTGTCGAGCCGGCGCAAGATTGCGTTGACCAATCGTGGCGGACATTGCACCGGCATTTCTTTGGCAAGCGCCACTGTTGTGCTGACGGCGGCATGGGGTGGGGTTTTTAAGAAGAAGAGCTGGGCCGCGCCCAGGCGCAGCAGGTTTTGCAAACGTCCTTGCCTGGATTGCAAGGGCCTTTCCAGAAAGGCCCCGATCAGGTCGTCGAGTTGACCGAGGCGCCGCAGCACCTGCCCCAGCAAGGCCCGCAGGAAGGCGCGCTCTTGGCTGGTTAAAGCGGCAAGATCACGGCGTCCGGTTAGGGCCTCGTCGAGGGCGCGCCGTTGATGCAAGACTTCCCCGAGGAGACCGAGGCCAGCGCGCCGTACCGCAAGGCCGCGATCGCTGCCCATCAGATGCTGAAATAGATCACACCATCATCCCCAGGGCCGGGCCCCTTGGCCCCTTTCCGCTGCCATCTGGCGCAGCGCCGCAACCCGGTTCGCCGTATTGGGATGGGTGGAAAAGAGATTGTCCATGCGCTGACCGGAAAGCGGATTGATGATAAAGAGATGCGCGGTTGCCGGGTTAGCCTCGGCCGGCCGGTTTTCCACCTGCTGGGCGGCACCGGCGATCTTCTCCAGGGCGGAAGCGAGCCACAGCGGATGACCGCAGATTTCCGCGCCAATGCGGTCGGCGGAGTATTCCCGCGAACGGGAGATGGCGGTCTGCACCAGCATGGCAGCCAGGGGCGCCAGGATCGCGATCAAAATAACCCCGACGATGCCAAGAGGGTTGTTGCGGCTATCGCCACTGCCGCCGAAGAAGAACGCAAAGTTGGCCAGCATCGAGATGGCCCCGGCAATGGTTGCCGTCACGGTCATGATCAGGGTATCGCGGTTGCGGACATGGGCAAGCTCGTGGGCCATGACGCCGGCCACCTCCTGGCTGTTCAATCGCCCGAGCAGGCCGGTAGTCGCCGCCACCGCCGCATGTTCCGGGTCGCGCCCGGTGGCAAAGGCGTTGGGCTGTGGATTGTCGACCAGATAGACTTTCGGCATGGGCAGGCCGGCGTTGGCGGCCAGTTGCTCGACAATGCCATAGAACTCTGGCGCGTCGCCCGGCCCGACCTCACGCGCGCCATACATGCGCAAGACCATCTTGTCCGCGTTCCAATAGGCAAAGGCGTTCATGGCAACGGCAAGTCCAAGCGCGATCATCATGCCGGCCTCGCCGCCAATCATGAAGCCAACAGCGAGGAAAAGCCCGGTTAAGGCCGCCAAAAGGATCGCCGTGCGCATGTAGTTCATCAAAGACCCCGACAGCTAGGGATTGTAACCACCTAGCACTTGGGGCGGGCCGGCATAGGCGTCAAGTCTTGGACCTTAGCCATCGTCGTGCCATAAGGGAGGCATGACAAGAGAGTTTCGCAGCCATCAAGTCCGTCGAAGCAAGGCGGCGCCAACGCCGCCTGCGGCCGAGCGGAGGGTGAAGGACGTCCCCATTTCTGCGGACGACGGGAAGGCAACTCAGCCAACAAAGGTCGCGGCCAAGTCAGGCGATGCAAAAGAGCAGTCGGAAGACAAAAAGCTCAAGGAAATCGGCGGCCCCAAGGGCCCGGAACCCACACGCTACGGCGACTGGGAAAGAAACGGCATCTGTTATGACTTCTAGAGTATCGGGCGGCAATTTGGGATCAATTCTGCTTGGCCTCTGGCGTGCGACTCGAGTAGGAATGATCCAGCACGCCCGTAGCCAGCGGCAGCCTTGATAGGGTGGCGAGTCAAAGGTTCATGGGCGCTTTTCCAAACAATCCCGGTACCCTCCGTTGATCGATTAGCCTATCGGCATTATCGAGCGATTTGGCCAACCTGAGTGCCATCTACCCCAGCTTTAACCATCTCTCCTTCCTCTTCTGCAATAGAGCCTCGACAAGCTGTAGCCGGGAATTACTCAGGATGTGATTTCCCCAACTTGTTCTTGTTTTGATCTCCTAGTTATCCTATGGTCGCACACTTATCGTAATTTTACTGAAAAGTTTTTCCCCTATTACGGGCTGAGATAATTTGTTATTTATATGAGAAAAAGTATCTCATTTTGCAATCTAAGGGGATCGTTCTTGCATGCGGTGGCGTCGTGGCAACGGAGTTGAGAGCTTTGGCGGTGCGCTTGCCACCCTGGTTATGGCCATGCTTACTGCGACAGCCTGCTTGGCAACAGAATCCCTGTCGGGGCCGATCGCAGCGCAGGTCATCAAAGTCTTGGATGGGGATACCCTGCATGTGCGGGCCTTCATCTGGCTCGATCAGGAGATCACCACAAAAGTGCGGTTGCTCGACATCGATGCGCCGGAGCTCAAGGGCCGTTGCGCCGATGAACGGGCGCTCGCCAAGCAGGCCAAGTCCTTCGTCATGCAACGTGTTTTAGGGCGTAGCGAGAATCAGATCGTGCAATTGCGTGACCTTCGTCACGACAAGTATGCGGGCCGCGTTCTCGCGCGGGTGCTGTCATCCAATGGCGAAGACCTCGGCGCTGCCCTCATCGCTGCCGGTCTCGCCCGTCCCTACAAGGAACGTAAGCGCCGCCGGTGGTGCCAGACTCACTGACAGGCCGATCAGCGCAGCTTGATCGTCTGCAAATAGGCCGGCTGTGCAACGCCCGGCTTGAGCAAAGGATCGTCGACCGCCCGATCAATCACCTGTTTTATCGGCACCTCACCCGCCCAGACATCCAGATCATAGTCCTCGGCATCGTCGGAGGGCGGCCCGGTGCGCACCTTGGCGGCCACTTCCTCGAGCCTCATCTTGACTACGGTGGTGGCCTTCATCTCCTGCTTGCTCGGTGGACGCAGCTCCTGCCAGCGGCCCGGCGTCAACCGCTCCGTGAAGTCTTCCAAGGCACTTAGCTTTTCGGCCTCGTCCAGGACCGGATGGGCAGTACCAAGCACCATCAAGGAACGGTAGTTGATAGAGCTGTGAAAGCCCGAGCGCGCCAATACCAAACCGTCCAGCATGGCCACGGTGAAACAGACCGGCACCCCCTGCTTGACCTGCCGCAGCATCTTGCTGGCCGAGGAGCCGTGCCAAAAGACCTCGTCGTTCTTGCGCCAATAGGCGGTCGGCGTCACATAGGGCTGGCCGTCGATTACATAGCCAACATGGCACATTAGTCCCTCGTCGAGAATCTGATAGACCGTCTTGCGGTCATAGCAAGCCCGTTCATGCAAGCGGCGAACGCGGGTCCGTTCCGTCGGGTGAAAATCGTCCATCGCCGCAGTCTGCTCAGCCATCGCCCATCCTCCTCCATCATCTCATACAAAGGCTAGGGTCAAAATGGTTGCTATAAAAGATCCACTTTTCGAATTACTCTAGAACCAATTTTTTGATGGACTTGCGTCAATGACGGAAAATCTGCGTGGGTTTTGGCCCCTTTCCCTTGGCATCGACCAAGAGGCGGCCTTGCCGCTTTATCGGCAGGTCTACGGGCAAATTCGCGAGGCGGTTCTCAGCGGCCGCTTGCCTGCCGGCGCACGCCTGCCGTCAAGCCGAAGCCTGGCGAGCGAGCTCGGCTGCGCCCGCAACACCATCATCACCGCCTACGACCAGCTTTTGTCGGAAGGCTATCTGGAAGGTCAGGTGGGCTCGGGCACCTTTGTCAGCCGAACCTTGCCGGAGGGGCTTTTGTCGGCCCCCCTGGTCTCTCGGCAGGGTGACATTATCGAAACCCAAAGCAGGCCGCTTCTGTCTCGACGAGGCACTGCCCTGGCCAGCTTTATGGCACAGCGCGGCTCGTTCGGGCACCGACGAGCTGGGCAGGCCTTTCAGCCCGGCCTGCCGGACGTTTCTTCTTTTCCTTTCGAGGTGTGGGGCCGCTTGCTTGGCCGCGCCTGGCGGCATCCGGCAAAGAACCTCGACCTGGTAAGCGCATCGGGCGGTTATCCGCCTCTTCGCCGTGCCATCGCACAGTATCTGCGGGGCGTGCGCGCGGTCGACTGCACGCCGGAGCAGATTCTGATCACCTCGGGCACCCAGCAAGCCTTGGATCTAGCGGCCCGGCTACTCTTGGATCCCGGCGACCAGGCGTGGGTGGAGGAGCCCGGCTATCCCGGCCTGTGCGGAGCCTTGTTGGCAGCCGGCGCGGTGCCGGTCCCCGTGCCCATCGATGAAGAGGGTCTATCTCTTGAGGAAGGTAAGAAACGCGCGCCCGAGGCACGGCTGATAGCCCTGACACCGTCACACCAGTATCCGCTCGGTACCACCATGAGCCTTTCCCGACGCCTGGCAATCCTCGACTGGGCGCGCGATGCCGAAGCATGGGTTCTGGAGGACGACTATGACAGCGAGTATCGCTATGCCGGTCGGCCGCTCGCCGCACTACAAGGCTTGGACGAGGGGAACCGAGTGATTTACGCGGGTACCTTTTCCAAGGTGCTGTTTCCGGGCCTCCGCCTCGGCTACTTGGTGGTGCCCGACACCTTGGTCGACGCCTTCGTGCAAGCCCGCGCCGCCCTCGACGACTATGCCTCGTTGATCGCCCAGCCGGCGCTAGCCACCTTCCTCGAAGAAGGCCATTTCACCGCTCATTTACGTCGCATGCGTCGCCTTTATGCCGCACGCCAGGAGGCGCTGCTGGAGGCCGGCAAGCGCCATCTTCACGGTTTGCTCGATCTCTCCCCCGATCAGGCCGGACTGCATCTGGTGGCCGGCATGAGCTCCAGTTTTACGGAAATTGCCGATGACAAGGCGGCCAGCGCCAGGGCCGCCAAAGCCGGCGTCGTGGCGCCACCCTTGTCCCGTTACTACATGGACCGACCGGACCGGCAAGGCCTCTTGCTCGGTTACGCGAGTCTAAGTGAAGCGGCGATAGAAGAGGGCGCCAGACGTTTGGCCGGCGCCCTTGTCGGCTAGCGGTTCATGCGGTTGTTGACCAGGTCGTCGACCACCGAGGGATCTGCCAAGGTCGAGGTGTCGCCCAGGTTGGAATAGTCGTTCTCGGCGATCTTACGCAGAATGCGGCGCATGATCTTGCCGGATCGGGTCTTGGGCAGGCCTGGGGCCCATTGAATAAGGTCAGGCGAAGCAATCGGCCCGATCTCCTTGCGCACCCACTGCACGAGTTCTTTGCGCAGCGCGTCCGAGGGCTCCTCGCCGGCGGTTAGCGTTACGTAGGCATAAATCCCCTGACCCTTGATCTCGTGCGGATAACCAACCACCGCCGACTCCGCCACCTTGTCATGGGCAACCAGGGCGCTTTCCACCTCGGCAGTGCCCATGCGGTGGCCGGAGACATTGATCACGTCATCCACCCGGCCGGTAATCCAGTAATAGCCGTCGCCATCACGCCGGCAGCCGTCCCCAGTGAAGTAGCGGCCGGGATAGGTTGAGAAGTAGGTCTGCACAAAGCGTTCGTGGTCTCCGTAGACCGTGCGCATCTGCCCCGGCCAGGAATCGGCAATGCAAAGATTGCCTTCCGTCTCGCCGGTCAGCACATGCCCATCGGCATCGACGATGATCGGTTTAACACCGAAGAAGGGACGGGTGGCGGAACCAGGCTTGAGCGGCGTCGCACCCGGCAGTGGGGTGATCAAAATGCCGCCGGTTTCGGTCTGCCACCAGGTATCGACAATCGGGCAGCGTTCATCGCCGATGACCCGGTGATACCAGTTCCAGGCCTCCGGATTGATTGGCTCACCCACGGTGCCGAGCAGCCGCAATGACGCACGGCTGGTCTTGGTCACTGGCTCATCACCTTCACGCATCAGGGCACGGATGGCGGTCGGGGCTGTGTAAAAGATGTTGACTTTATGCTTGTCGCAAACCTGCCAAAAGCGCGAACTGTCCGGGTAGTTCGGCACCCCCTCGAACATCAGAGTCGTCGCCCCGTTGGCAAGCGGCCCATAGACGATATAGCTGTGCCCGGTCACCCAACCGACGTCAGCGGTGCACCAGTAGATATCGCCATCATGGTAGTCAAAGACGTACTGATGGGTCATCGAAGCGAAAACCAAGTATCCGCCCGTGGTGTGCAAGACGCCCTTGGGCTTTCCGGTCGAGCCGGAGGTGTAGAGGATGAAAAGCGGATCTTCTGCGCCCATCTCCTCGGGGACGCAATCCGACGATACCGCGGCGCAGGCCTCGTGATACCAGATATCCCGGCCCTCAACCCAATTGATCGGGCCGCCGGTTCGCTTGACCACCAGCACACCGGTCACACCGGGGCAGGATTCCAGCGCCTTATCTGTATTGACCTTTAGAGGTACCTTGCGGCCACCGCGCAAGCCTTCGTCGGCGGTGATGACAAAGGTTGATTCGCAATCGATGATGCGGCCGGCCAAGGCGTCCGGCGAAAATCCGCCAAAAACGATAGAGTGAATAGCGCCGATCCGCGCGCAGGCCAGCATGGCGTAAGCGGCCTCCGGAATCATCGGCATGTAGATAGTGACCCGGTCGCCCTTCTTGACACCGTTGGCGCGCAAGACATTTCCCAAGCGCGACACTTCTTCGTGCAGCTCGGCATAGGTGATTTTCTTGTCGACGTTGGGGTCATCGCCCTCCCAGATGATGGCGACCTGATCCTTACGCTCGGCCAGGTGACGGTCAATGCAGTTGACGCTGACGTTGGTGGTGCCGTCGTGGAACCAGCGAATGTGCACATCGCCAGGGCCGTAGGACACATCCTTCACGGCGCTGAATGGCTTGATCCAGTCTATCCGTTTGCCGTGTTCGGCCCAGAATTCTTCGGGATCGCTGATCGAGGCTTCGTAGAGTTTGAAATAGTCGCTTTCATTGCACCAGGCGCTCTTGGCAATGTCCTCGGGCACGGGAACGACGATGTTCTCTGACATGATCTCCAACCTCCCTTTTGGATGCTCATGAAAGCCGCGGCCCTTCTCCCCGAGCCCGGCTGGCGCTTGGCCGGATTATTTATGGAAACCAAGCCAGACTCAAGCATCGTGCCGAAAAAAGCGGTAAAGGCGTTACAGGCAACCGGCCGTTTGAGACAAGAATTTACAAATCTCCCGGCTCGGCAAATCTGGGGGACGATGATGGGGCCGAGATCGAACGCTCGGTGTTAGGCTGGGCGATGCTGTTACGAACAGGCTGCGGTTTGGGACAGGCTATAGCCGATCTAGTCTTTCGTTTGGGCCATGTCGCAGATGACCTGCCATTCCGCCGCGCTCACCGGGACCACTGACAGGCGCGACTGTCGCACCAGGGCGAGATCGGCGAGCCGCGGTTCCGCCTTGATCGCCTTCAGGCTCACCGGCTGCTTGACCGGCTTGACCGCCTTGACGTCGACCATTCCGAAGCGGCCGCTGGCGTCCGTCGGATCGGGATAGTATTCCTTCACCACTTCGACAATGCCGACAACCTGCTTCTCGTTGACCGAGTGATAGAAGAAGGCCTTGTCGCCGCGCTTCATGGCCTTCATGTTGTTGGTGGCCTGATAGTTGCGGACGCCGTCCCATTCGGCGGTACCGTCGCGCACCTGGTCGTCCCAAGACCAGGCGCCCGGCTCCGACTTCAAAAGCCAATATGCCATCTTGCCCTCACCCAAAGACTTTCTTCCACGGCCGTATTGTAACTGTTTCGAAGAGGCCGGCCTTGTTGTAGGGATCCTCTGCAGCAAAAGCCTCCGCGTCGGCTCGGCTGTCGAAGGACATGATCAGAAGGCTGCCGAGCATGGCCGCCCCATCCTCACTGGTCAAGGGTCCAGCCACCACGATGCGATCCGCGTTGGCCTTGAGGTAATCAACGTGGGCCGGCCGGTTCGCGGCGCGTAGATCGCCGTGGCCGGCCTTGTCCAGGCAATAGATCATGAAGTGCATGGCTCTTTCCCGCAGATCAATCCAGCGTGGTGAGATAACGCCCCCAATCCAGCCAGTCAATCTTCGCCGAACCGCTGGGGTTCACCGCCGGGGTTCAAGGCGATAGAACCTGGCCGTCGGCGGCCTCAACCCGGAAGGGCCGTGCCAGCAGGCCACCGATTGTCGCATCGAGGGGGGCTTGGCGATTCAAGACAGCGTCGACGGCCGCCGTGATCGGCATATCCACGTTGCGACGGCGGGCGACAACCATGATCGCCTCGGCCGAAAAGACGCCTTCGGCGATGCCGCTGCGCCTGGTTAAGAGCGCCTCCAGCGCCTCACCCTTACCGAGGGCCACGCCGAGGGAATAGTTGCGCGACTGCATTGCCGTACAGGTAAGCGTCAAGTCACCAAGGCCGGATAGGCCCATCACCGTTTCCAGCCGGCCGCCCAAGGCGAGGCTGAGCCGGGCAATCTCCGCCAAGCCGCGGGTGATAATGCCGGCCCGCGCGTTTTCGCCAAGGCCACGGCCGGCGACGATGCCGCAGGCAATCGCGATGACGTTTTTCGCCGCGCCGCCGATCTGGGCGCCGACCAAATCCCGAGACAGGTAGGGCCGAAAATAGCGGCTGCCCAAGGTGGCGACCAATCGCTTACCAGTATTTTCACCGGCACAGGCAAGGGTCACGGCGGCCGGCAGGCCACGGGCGATTTCAATGGCGAAATTCGGCCCCGACAACACGGCGCGCTCCACCCCTGGCAATTCCTCTTCGAGCACCTCGCTCATCAGCGCGCCACTACCGCGCTCGATCCCCTTGCTGCAGATTACCGCCACCGCCCCATTCGGCCAGCACGGACGAAACTTGCGGGCGAGCTCTCGCAATGCTTGCGCCGGCGTCACCAAGAGCACAGCTGCGGGCTGGCCGAGATCGTCCAAGGACGATGTCGACCGGATGGCCGGGTCAAGCCTCGGCCCCGGCAGGCGATCCGGATTTTCATGATCCCGATTGATGGCGGCGGCAAGCGCCGGCCGGCGCGCCCAGAGCACAACGTCGTTGCCTGCGGCGCGAGCCGCCACGGCAAGGGCGGTACCCCAAGCGCCAGCCCCCAGAACAGCAATTTCAGTCATCCTACAGCGATCTCGGTCATGGCACGACAATCCCGATCATTGGCGGTTTTCTCCGCGCAAGCTTTCCAAGGGCCAGCGTGGCCGAGGGGCGAAATCCTCGCCATCGACGAGACCTAGTTTCAGACGCTCCACCCCGGCCCAAGCCACCATGGCGGCGTTGTCCGTGCAAAGGGGAATGGGCGGTGCGAAGAAACCCGCCCCACGGCCGCTCGCCAGCTCGGTAAGCCGGCCGCGAAGATAGCGATTGGCCGCCACGCCGCCGGCCACGACAAGCGGCCCCGGATGCTTGTGGCTCGCGAAAAATGCGTCGAGGGCCCGGCTGGTCCGGTCGACCAGAACATCGCCGACAGCGGCCTGGAAGCTCGCTGCCAGATCCACCACGACAGATGGCTTTAGGGCTTCACTGCCGAGGCGCAGGACCTGTCGGCGCACTGCGGTCTTCAGGCCGGAGAAAGAAAAGTCGCAGCCGGAACGGCCCAGCATCGGCCGCGGCAGATCGAAGGCATTGGGATCACCTTTCGCGGCCGCCTCTTCAACGGCCGGTCCCCCTGGATAGCCCAGGCCCAGGAGCTTGGCAGTCTTGTCGAAAGCTTCGCCCACCGCATCGTCGATGGTCGTGCCGAGGCGCCGGTACTGGCCGACGCCTGTGACCGCCAGCAACTGGCAATGACCGCCGGAGACCAGCAACAATAGATAGGGGAAGGCAACACCATCGGTCAGCCTCACCGTCAGGGCATGGGCTTCCAGGTGGTTGACGGCGATGAAAGGCAGATCGCGGGCAAGGGCAATCGCCTTGGCGGTCATCACCCCGACGAGGACGCCGCCGATCAGGCCCGGCCCCCCCGTCGCCGCAACCGCGCTCAGGTCAGGGAAGTCGACTTGCGCTT
This sequence comes from Rhodospirillales bacterium, assembly GCA_965222795.1. GTDB lineage: Bacteria > Pseudomonadota > Alphaproteobacteria > Kiloniellales > CBDCUY01 > CBDCUY01. The sequence continues at coordinate 825,018 of OZ244972.1, forward strand.
GTCGGAGGGCTTCTGCGACCAGCCGATCCAAATGTTCGAGGTGGCTGCGTGCGGCAATTTCGGGGACCACGCCGCCGTAGGGCCGATGTTCTGCCAACTGTGATAGCACGACATTTGACAGAACTTGCCGTTTCGCCGAAACAATGGCGACCGCCGTCTCATCACAACTGGTTTCGATACCCAGAACCAACATTGCCCAGAACCAACATCCTTATCACGCCTTGCCTTCGCCGCATTCCCTAGGCAGTTATAATCACCCAAGCAGGAGCTGTCTTTATTGGTCCGATGGCACCCGAGCGATTGATGATCGGCGTTTTCTTTCTTTTCCTAGCGGTCGCTTCGGCCGCATTAAGCGCGTGCACGCCGGTCGAAGGCAGGTACATCCACCCGAGACCTGCCCTTATGAATGGCGAAGCTACGGCGCTCGAACGACCGAACGACCATGTTCTCGTGCTCTTTAATCACGGATCGCGCGCGGAACCGCGGAGCGATCGTTGCGATCCTGCTGGCCGAACCACCCCGGACGTGATCAAAAGCCTAGCCGGCGAGGAGCTCTTGGGCCTGACAATTGCCGTCTACGCCTATTGCACGCCCTCGCGCAAGGGTTCTTATCGACATCAACAGGGCAAAGGCGATCCGAAGGTTCTAAATCGGGCCAAGGATATCGAGGCGATTGTCGCGGATTATCAGGCTCTCGGTCTGGCGTCCGAGCGCGTTTTTCTGGCGGGCCAATCGGCAGGAGCCTGGGCATCTCTTTTGGTGGCTCGGCGAGGGTCTGTCGCCATTAACTCGGTGATTGGCTTTGCTCCGGCCTTCGCTGGGCGGGTCGGCCGGAGGCCTCCGGGCTGGCGACAACTGCGCGAAAACCAGGTAGCCTTTTTGCAGAAGGCGCCGCGCCTCGACGCCCTTATCTTCGCCTTCGATGGCGACCCCTACGAACCGCCGGAGGCGCTTTCATTTCTGCGGCGCATTCCCGGTGTGGACCTACGGGCCTTGCCCAGTGATGTCATTGACGGCGTCCCCTGTGGGCGACGAACACCACATTTCACTAGCTTCCAAGAATGTTTCATGTCTAGTCAGCGGCAAATCATTCTCGAGTACATGGCAGCGCGGCTTGCCGCCACCCAGGAGAGCTGATGGATCAGAACGCTCAAGCCGCACCCGCCCTAATTCGCCTCGGCAGCCGCGGCAGCCCCCTGGCCTTGGCACAGGCCGAGGAGGTTCGTCGGCGCTTGAGTGCGGCACACCCGGACTTGGCAGCGCCAGACGCGGTCGCTATCGAAGTCATTCGCACGACCGGCGACCGGGTGCGCGATCGTCCCCTGGCGGACATCGGCGGCAAGGGGCTTTTTACCAAGGAGATTGAGGAGGCGCTGGCCGACGGTCGCATCGATGTCGCTGTCCATTCCATGAAGGACGTTCCCACCTGGCTTCCCGAAGACTTTGAGATTGTGGCCATCCTGCCACGGGAAGATCCGCGGGACGCGTTTTTCAGTGAAAAGGCTCAAGATCTCAAGGCCCTGCCGGTCGGTGCCGTGGTCGGGACCGCGAGCCTCAGGCGGCAAGCCCAGGTGCTAGCACTCCGGGGCGATCTGCAGGTGACCATGCTGCGCGGCAATGTGGAGACGCGCTTGCGCAAGCTGCGCGACGGCGAGGTCGACGCGACCCTGCTTGCGGTCGCCGGCCTCAAACGTCTCGGCATGGCAACCCAGGCAACCGCACTGCTTAGCCCTGAGGAGATGCTACCGGCGGCCGGACAAGGTGCGATCGGCCTCGAGGTACGTCGCCAAGACCAACGAACCAAGACCTGGCTGGAAGCACTCGATGATAACCCGAGCCATCGTCAGGTGGCCGCCGAGCGGGCTTGCCTGGCAGTGCTCGACGGATCCTGCCGCACCCCGATCGGCGTGCTCGCCGAAGCCGATGGTGACACGGGCTTTCGGCTGCGGGCACTGGTCGCCAGCCCGGATGGCGGTAAGCTCTACGCAACGGAACGGCGGGGGCCAAGCACGGACGGCCTGTTGCTTGGCAAGGAAGCCGGACAAGAGCTGCGCCGCCGAGCTGGCGAAGACTTCTTCAATGTCCTGGCGGAGCTCTAGCCGAGTTATGCGCCTTCTCGTCACCCGCCCCGAACCGGATGCGACCGCCTTGGCGGCCAGCTTGCAGGCTTTGGGGCATGAAATCTTGCTGGAGCCGCTGATGGCCATCACGCCTTGTCAAGGCGTGCGGGTGGAACTGGGCGACGCACAAGCTTTGCTGTTTACCAGCGCTAATGGCCTGCGCAGTTTCGCATCGCTTTGCGGGGAACGACAACTTCCGGTCTTTACCGTCGGCGACGCCACGGCCAGAGCGGCTGGAGGCGCCGGCTTTGTTGAGGTGAACTCGGCTACAGGGCAAGTTGAAGACCTGGCAGAACTGGTGGAACGCACCTTGACGCCTGCCGATGGCAGCCTTTACCACGCCGCCGGCCAGCACCGAGCTGGCGACCTAAAAGCAATGTTAGAGGATTCCGGCTTTCGCGTAATTCGGCAGACCCTTTACGAAGCCAATACAATCAACGCGTTATCAACGATTACTTGTCTAGCCTTTCGCAATTGCCAGCTCGATGGCGCGATTTTTTTCTCTCCCCGTACCGCCCAAACCTTTGTTAGGCTGGCAAAGCAAGCCGACATCGTGTCTTATGTCGAAAATTGCGACGCGCTCTGTCTAAGCCAAGCGGTCGCTCAAAAAGCCCGAGAGTTGCCATGGCGTTATGTGTGCGTAGCGAGTAGTCCAAACCAAAACGAGTTGCTAGAGCTACTCTCAAAACGCGATTACGGGGAATTGGAGGTAACGGGCAAGTAAAGCCAGGGAGACCACGACAAAAGAGGAACCATGAGCAAGGGGAGAAAGCCGGACGGGCGGCGGAAGCCCGATTTGGCCAAGGGAACAATTGAACAGTCGAGTTCGCCGGCGCAGAAGATAATACATGCCTTCGGCGGCATTCGCCCTATGGCCAACAAGTTAGGGGTTGCTGTTAGCACCGTGCAAGGATGGCGTGAACGCAACAGTATTCCCGCCAACCGTCATGATGAAATTTTGAGCGTGGCCAAAAGGGCTGGGATCAAGCTCGAAACCGAGGTGTTACGGGCCAGCGACGAAGCCTCGCCCAAACCGACACCTCCTGCATCTCCGACCAAGGATACGACGGATCCCAAAGATGAGGCGAGGCAATCGGCTGCGCGTTCGAGTATTGCCAGTTCCTCTTCGACCACCAGTCATAAAACCGGTCCACAAGTTCGCAGCGACCAAGCGAAAGACGCCGGGCCGGGCGGCCCAAAACCAACGGAGCCAACGAAATTGGACAAATCCAAGCCCCTGCCAAGCAAGCAACAGAGTGAAGCAAAGCCATCAGGCAGCAAATCTCCACCAACGCGGACCCCACCGCCACCGCCTGCTCAATCCGGCGGAAGTGGCTGGCTGACGGGTTTTCTCTTGGGCGCAGCCATCTTTGCAGCCGGCATCATCCTGGCCGTCGTCACCCGCGACAGCTGGCTGCCCTTAGTCGGCGGTGATAATCAGCAAGCCGTTGATGCGGCACAGGAAAAAAATCTCGAAGAACTGCGCCAGCAAGTAAGTGACCTGCAGGCGCAAATCGCCGACATGCCAAGTGACGAGCCGGGTGTCAGTCAAGATGCTCTGGATGAGGGCCTCGGCAGCCTCGAGGCGGCGCTTGGCGAACTGCGGGAGCAAGTCGATGCGGTTTCAGCGCGGGTGGAGACGCCAGCGCCAACGATCGACTTGGGACCGCTCGAAGCCATTGACGCGGATCTGAGTCAACGCCTCGACGAACTCGAGTCAAGCCTGGCCAAGGCAAGCACCAGCGAGAGTGAAGGCGGCGGCGCCGTTGCCCTAGCCGGTATGGAACAACGGCTCAATCAATTGGCAAAGGCGGTCGCCGAGGCCGGCGAGGCCAGCGGCAGCGGGGACGAGGCGCTAAACGCCTTGTTCGACGAGGTTGGCGTGCGTCTCGATAGTCTGGAATCTAGCCTCGCAGAACGGGAAACGGCCGCTGCGGTCGACAGTCTAAAGGCTGAGGTTGAAGGCCGTCTAGCCCAGGCTGAAACCGTACTGGCCGATCTGCAGGCCCTCACCGGCCTGGCAACGGAGACCAAGAGCCTGGCCAGCGAAACGCAAGGACTGGCGACCCGGCTCGGCGAGGCGGAGACGCAACTGGCAACCCTTACCGAGCTGAACACGCGGGTGCAGGAGCTGGAGGACACCTCGGCCCAGCCGCCCAGCGGTGCGGCCGGCGCCGCGGCCCTTACCCTGGCGCTGGCCCAGCTTCGTGACGCACTGCGTTCGACCGGGCCCTTCGAACAGGAGCTCGGCGTCGTGTCTCGCTTAGCTGCCGATGAACCTCAGCTGCTGGAAGCCTTGGCACCCCTGTCCGACACGGCTGATACCGGGGTTCCGACCCTGGAACAGCTGCAATCCAGTTTCACTGCCGTCGCCCGGCAAGCTGCGGCCGCAGCCAGCAGCGGTGAGGACGATGGCTGGACCGGTGGCGTCATGCGGCGCTTGTCGAATGTGTTGACGGTGCGTCCTGTCGGCGAGGTAGCCGGGGAGGATGCCGGTGCGGTGATTGCCCGGGCAGAAGTCAAGTTGCACGGCGGTGATTTGGCCGGGGCCGAGCAAGAACTTTCCGGACTTTCCGGTCCCGCTGGCGAGGCGGTCAACGATTGGCGGTCGCAAGCAAACCTGCGCCTGGCCGCCGATGCAGCACTGGCCGCTCTACGCGAGCACTCAATCGCCCGGCTGCTGCCGGATGGAGGCTGAGGCATGGTCCGTGGACTGATCTTCTTCGTAAAGCTAGCGCTCCTCATCGCCATCGGTCTGTGGCTTTCGCGACGCCCGGGCGAGGTGTCGATTGACTGGCTCGGCTATCGCCTGGAAACCTCCGTCGGCGTCTTGTTGGTCGCTTCCCTGATCGTCATTGTGGTCGCCGCCATCTTGTATCGGATATGGCTGATGATCCGACGCACGCCCAAGCAAGTCGGCAAGATGGTCAAGGACAACAAGAAGAAGCGGGGCTATGCCGCCTTGACCCAGGGCATGGTTGCGGTTGCCGCCGGCGACGTGGAGGAGGCGGAACGCTGGTCGAAGAAAGCCGACGCCACTCTCGACGAAGCGCCGCTTACCATGCTGCTGTCGGCGCAAGCGGCTCAGCTTTCCGGCGACGAGGCGGCGGCTGAGCGCTACTTCAAGGCCATGCTGGAGCGCAAGGAGACCAAGTTCCTTGGGCTGCGCGGCCTGCTCAACAAAGCCTTGCGGGAGGGCGATCACAAGACGGCGCTTGGCTATGTGCGCCAAGCCTATGCTCTCAGGCCACAAACACCCTGGGTGCAACGTACTCTCTTTGATTTGAGCGAACGCAGCGGCAACCTGCTTGGCGCCGATACGGCCTTGAAGGAAGCCAACCGGCGCAAGTCCCTGCCAGCGGCAGAACTGTCCCGCAAGCAGGCCCTTCTAGCCTTGGCCCACGCCAAGGAAGCACAAGAAAAGAACGATCATCAGGCCGCCTTGAAACACGCGAAGGCCGCGCACAAAGCCGATGCCAGTCTGGTTCCTGCCGCCGTGACCTTGGCCGAGGCCATGGTCAAGGCCGGTCGTCAAAGAGACGCACAACGTATGTTGGAGAAAACCTGGGCTGAGGCGCCTCACCCGGATTTGGTGAAGTCGTACAAGGCTGCCAACGCCTCGGACAAGCCCCTGGATATCTATAAGGCCTTGGAGAAACTGATTGCCGGCCTCGCCGATCATCCGGAAAGTCGTTTGGCCATGGCCGAGGCGGCCCTCGATGCCGAACTCTGGGGTGAGGCACGACGCTTTCTTAAGGCGACAGGCAACACATCTCTCAGCGAGCGGGCTTGCCACCTGATGGCGCGCTTGGAAGATGGCGAATCCGGTAAGGCGGAGGAGGCGCGGTCCTGGCTCATGCGTGCCACCGAGGCACCGGCGGATCCTACCTGGGTATGCAGTCATTGCGGCGCAATCGCCGACGACTGGTCCATACGCTGTCAGGTCTGCAACGAACTGGATGGTCTCTCCTGGCGACAGCCGCCCCGAGCCGCGACAGATATCGCGGCGCAAGCAGCCGGGGTGCCAGTCGCTAAGATAGAGGCGCCACCGGTGGTCGACGTGGCCGAGGAGCCGCCCGCCAGTCAGCCGGCGAAAGAAGAAAAGTCGGCCGCCGGCGACAAAGCAGACACCAAAACCAAAGCGCCGGCCGAGGTTTAACGGGCGACCCACCAAAGGAATCAACCTCCTTTGATCTCCAGGCGGGAAGGATCGCGCCACTTCGGTCTTTGAGGATAGGGTCAGGGGACCGTTGACCGACGCGACGCGCTGCACTATTAGCTTGACGTGTTCCGGATCCAAGCGGCCACGTCCTGCCCGAGCCAAGGGGGACTTCGGCCGCGGCGGGGCGCGTCGACGCCGCAGTAGCTCAGCTGGTAGAGCAACGCATTCGTAATGCGTGGGTCGGGGGTTCGAGTCCCTCCTGCGGCACCAGTCGGGCACACACCACGGGGGGTCCTTGTTAAGTGTAGGCCCAGGTTTAAGTGTAGGCCCAGGTCGGCAAGCAACGCTCTCTTTACGAAATCAGCATCTTTGTCACAAAGCCGTCGCCACACTATCGCTGACAAGCACGCATCAACGGGCGGTCACCGCCTCCGCCACCTCGTTGTCGACCTTCTTTATGTAAGCATCCATTAAGCGAATCAGAGGCTCTAGGTGCTCGTTATAATAATGATTAGCGCCGGGTATGATGTGATAATCGACAACGATGTTGCGCTCCCGCGACAGTTTGTCGACCAGCTTGGCGACCTGTGACTCCGGAACTTGCTCGTCCCGGTCACCTTGAATGATCATGCCAGAGGCCGGACAGGGCGCCAAGAAACTGAAGTCATGCTGATTGGCGGGCGGCGCGATCGACACGAAGCGCGTCAACTCCGGCCGACGCATCAAGAGCTGCATACCGATTAAGGCACCGAATGAAAAACCCGCGATCCAGCAGGCCCGCGCATTTTGGTTATAGGTTTGCAGCCAGTCCAAAGCCGAGGCCGCGTCGGAAAGCTCGCCCTCCCCTCGATCAAAGGCCCCTTGCGACCGTCCAACCCCGCGAAAGTTGAACCGCAGCACAGAAAATCCATGGCGTGCATAGACCTGATGAAGATTGTAGACGACGCGATTATGCATGGTGCCACCCTGCAGGGGATGCGGGTGCAACACCAAGGCAACTGGCGCATTGGGGACGCGGCTATGATGATATCGGCCTTCCAGGCGGCCCTCAGGGCCATTGATGATTACGTCGGGCATGCCGAGTTGTTCCTTTTCGAAGCGAAAGCGAGCAGCCTTAGCCTTTCCACCGCAAGATTTCTGTCTGACGGCTGCGATTAGTCTTCTTGATCAAGCTCCAGACACAATCTTGACTAAATTAGTATGATAATTATATCCTGCCCAACGAGTTGGCCGCCTTTAGATTTGGAACGCGGACAACGAAAAGCAACCTGGATGTTAGCACGATGACCAAAGCGAAATTCAAGAGTCTTGGAAAAGAGCTGGATGCGATGATGGCTCGGGATCCGGCCGCACGCTCCCGATTGGAAGTTGTGTTCTGTTATCCCGGCTTTCAGGCGCTACTTCTTTATTGGGTTTCGCACGCCTTGTGGAAACGCGGCTGGCGGATGCTTGGTCGAATGGTGTCCCACCTGGGTCGCATGCTGACTGGCATTGAAATTCACCCCGGCGCCAAGATTGGCCGTCGCCTGTTCATCGATCACGGGATGGGAGTGGTGATTGGTGAGTCCAGCGAAATAGGAGACGGTGTGACGCTTTATCAAGGCGTCACGCTCGGTGGCGTGGCGCCGAGTATTGATAGCGATAGCCAACGCGACGCAAAACGCCATCCGACCCTAGCCGATGGCGTGATCGTCGGCTCGGGTGCGCAGGTGCTGGGGCCCATTACAGTGGGCAAGAATGCACGGGTTGGTGCCAACGCCGTGGTCACCAAGGATGTGGCCCCCTGCACAACGGTGGTCGGCATTCCGGCAAGGGCGTTGCAGCCTCGCCAGGCTGAGGATAATCCCCAGTTCGTCGCCTATGGGACACCGACCGGGGATATTCCCGATCCGGTGGCGCGGGCGATCGAAGGTTTGTTGGACGAAGTGCAGAGCCTGCGAGCGAGGATTGGAGAGTTGGAAGAACAGGTGGCCGAGAGGCCCCCTATTGGCCCTGTGAGCCTCGATGGCGATGCAGAGCCCCAAAATGCGGTCGTGGCAAACCGCAGGAAGTAAAGAAGTTAGCGTGTGTTGCAGGATTCTAGCTGGGCTCAAGCCCTCGCTTGTCACCCGTTGCAAGCTGCCCAGGAGCCGATCTTGGGTGGCAACCTCCTCCTGCTTGGCCAATGCATGCTTACTGCCAAATCTTTAGTGAAGCAAGTCGGAGCACAGAACCACAGATCGAACTCTAGAGTCATCAAGAGGGGAAAGTCTTGAAACTCAGTACCAAAGGCCGTTACGCCGTTATGGCAATGGCGGATCTTGCCGGGCAAGTTGCCGGAAAGCCTATCTCGCTTTCGGAAATCGCTGTTCGCCAAGAAATATCGTTATCTTATTTGGAGCAGCTCTTTGCCAGGCTGCGCCGGGCCGGTGTCGTGATAAGCGTGCGCGGTCCGGGCGGCGGTTATCTCTTGGCGAAGAAGCCCGAGGATATCCCGATCTCGGACATAGTCTTGGCCGTCGACGAACCCATTCGCACGACCCGCTGCTCGCCGGGACAGCCGTTCGGATGTCGCGGCAATAAGGCCCGATGCCCAACCCACGATCTTTGGGAAGGCCTCGGCAACCACATCTTCCGATACTTGAGCTCAGTTACCTTGGCCGATCTTGTCCACCACCAAGACTCCGCCACGAGCACGCTTTATTCGGAAGGGGAGCGAGGGCCCTTTGCGGCGGCTTGATTGGGTCGAGCCGGGGCTGATGACCTAGGCCCAGCAAGACACAAGCGATGATGGCCGGCCGCTCTGTCTACCTGGATTACAATGCCACCAGCCCGCTGCGGCCGGCGGCCAGGGCTGCCACCATTGAAGCCTTCGATGAGTTTGGCAATGCCTCCTCAGTGCACGCTTTCGGGCGCGCCGCCCGACGGCGGGTCGAAGAGGCTCGAGAGGCTGTTGCCGCCTTAGTGGGCGCAGAGCCAGCGGCAGTTACATTCACCAGTGGCGGCACCGAAGCCAATAATCTCGCCCTAAGCCAAGGTGCGTCGAAACCGATACTCGCGTCTGCAGGGGAACATCCCTCAGTTTTGAGCGCTGCCGAAGCGATCCAACCGGTCCCGCTCAGGCCGAGCGGCCAAATCGATGTAGCAGCATTGGAATCGGCCTTGGCGGAGGTTGGACCGGGCTGCTTGGTCACGGTGATGCGTGCCAACAACGAGACCGGGGTTATCCAACCCCTCGATCAGGTGGTCGACTGCGCCAGGCGTTTTGGCGCCCTGGTGCATTGCGATGCGGTCCAGGCACCGGGCCGCCTAAACCTCGACATGACCGATCTCGGGGTCGATTTCCTCAGTCTTTCGGCTCATAAGATCGGTGGTCCGCAAGGCGCCGGCGCACTCGTGGCTCGGCAGGGCATTGGCCTCAGCCCCTTGCTTCGCGGTGGCGGGCAGGAGCGCGGCCGGCGGGCTGGCACCGAAAACGTGGCCGCTATCGCTGGATTCGGCGCGGCTGTTAGGGCTGTTGCCGAGGAACCATCTGCCTCGGTGCAGCTGGCAGCCTGGCGCGACACCCTAGAAGCACGCCTAAAGGCGATGGCCCCGGATGTGATCATCATCGGAGAGGAGAGCGAGCGGCTGGCAAACACCTGCTGCTTCGCCTTGCCTGGCCTTTCGGCGGAAACCCAGGTGATGGCCCTCGATCTCGAGGGCGTGGCGGTCAGCGCCGGCTCGGCTTGCTCGTCCGGCAAAGTCAAGACATCGCACGTTCTCAAGGCGATGGGCTTTGATGACCGGGTGAGCGGCAGTGCCATTCGCGTCAGCCTCGGTTGGCAAAGTCGGGCCGAGGATATAGACGCCTTGCTAGAGGCCTGGGGAAAGCTCTATCGTCGCTGGCTCGCAGCCGCTTAAGGGAGATATGGCGTGGCAGTGGCGGCATCGCCGGCCCCCCAATCCGGGTCCGGGACCATCTATCTCGATTATCAAGCGACGACGCCGACTGATCCGCGCGTGGTCGAGGCCATGCTGCCTTACCTCTTCGAGCGCTTCGGCAATCCCCACAGCACTCAACACAGTATCGGCCAGCAGGCGGCGAAGGCTGTCGAAAAGGCGCGTGCCACCATCGCCGCGCTTCTGGGTGCCGAGCCGCGGGAAATCATCTTCACCTCCGGCGCGACCGAGGCCAACAACCTGGCGATCAAGGGGGCGGCCCGCTTTCACCGGGCCCGCAAGCCTCACCTCATCACCTATGTCAGCGAGCACAAGTGCGTGTTGGAGTCGGCCCGGCGCATGGAACGGGAAGGCAGCCGCGTCACCTTTCTACCGGTCCGACCCGACGGTTTGATCGACCTGGGCCTCCTGGCCGCGACCATCACCGAGGAGACGGCCCTGGTCTCGATCATGGCGGCCAACAACGAAATCGGTGTCATCCAGCCCCTGGCAGAAATCGGCCAGCTCTGCCACGAGCGTGGGGTCTATTTCCACAGCGATGCGGCCCAGGCGGCCGGCAAGATCCCGCTGGACGTCAAGGCCATGCACCTCGATCTGCTGAGCCTTTCCGGCCACAAGCTCTATGGACCCAAGGGGATCGGCGTGCTTTACCTGCGCCACCGGCCGCGGGTGCGTATCGAGCCGATGATGGATGGCGGCGGGCAAGAGCGCGGCCTGCGCTCGGGTACTCTGCCCACCCCGCTTTGCGTCGGCTTGGGCCAGGCTTGTGCCTTGGCCGCCGAGGAAATGGACGGCGAAGCCAAACGCCTCGCCACGCTGCGCAAGCGCCTGTGGGAAGGGCTCTCGGCACGGCTCGAGGACCTCAGCCTCAATGGCGACCCGGAGCAGCGTCTGCCCGGCAACCTCAACATCGCCATCCCTGGCATCAACGCCGAGGCTCTGATCGAAGCACTGCCCAAGCTCGCGCTTTCCACCGGCTCTGCCTGCACCTCGGCCAGTGTCGAGCCATCCTATGTGCTGCGCGCTCTGGGACTGGACCAGGCCACCGCCAGCGCCAGTCTGCGCATCGGTCTCGGGCGCTTCACGACCGAAGCTGAGGTGGATCAAGCGGTTGATGCCATCGCGGCAGCGGCGCTAAAGTTGAAAAGTTCTACCTAGTCTTTATTGATCTGATCGAGCTTTTGGCACCGATCAAGCTAAACTATCAAGGCATCGGGTGACCTGTGTCGCGACTTGATCTTTCTCGCGTTGCCATCGTCGGCACCAGCTGTTCCGGCAAGACGACCCTTGCCAAAGCCCTGGCCGACCACCTCTCGGTGCCGCATATAGAGCTGGACGCCCTCAACTGGCTGCCGGGCTGGCAGGAGCGTGACAAGGCTGGCCTAAGAGACTTGGTCAATCAGGCGACCGCTGCCCCGGATTGGGTCGCCTGTGGCAACTACGGCTCGGTCCGGGATCTAGAGCATGATCGGCTCATTTGGGATCGGTTCGATGGCGCCAAATCGGTTCGTTCGGCTAGGCGCGGCGGGCCGCGCGATGCGGGTCCATCGGGCAAGCGACGCAACGACGCAGAAGAGCCGATTTGGCCCACCAAAGGCCGCTTTTTCGCACCCGCTTGACGTCGTTCGCCGCCGCTTGTGGTCTACCAAGACCACGGCGCGACGCCCGCCTAGTCAGGCGAGGCGAAAAATTGGTCGAACGGTTCTAAATGAGCCGATCATGCTCTTGTCTGGGGCCGGGCGACCACGGTCATTTGGCTCAACTACGGCTTTTCCCGCACCCTGTGGCGCGGCCTGAAGCGCACGCTGGTCCGCTGTATCACCAGGGAACCCCTGTGGTCGAACAACCGAGAAAGCTTTCGCGAGTCGTTCTTCAGCCGAGAGTCGATCATCTTGTGGGTCATGACGTCCTACTGGGAGCGCAAGCACACCTACCGAAAGGCCTTTGCGTCACCGCCTTATCCCCGACTATCGATGGTGGAGTTCCAAAGGCCCCAGCAGGCTCAAGCCTTCTTGGACAGCCTAGGGGGCCGGCGCTGCCGTTAGGCCCGCCACGAGTTGGCAATCAATCGATTTATCCCTCGAAATTGACGATATTTTTCCTATTTGAAGACGGGTGATGCGCCCCTAGCACCGGAAAGGGATGGCGAGTCAGTGCCGGAAATGGTCTTCATTGAACGTGACGGAAACCGCAAGGAGGTCGACGCCCCCTTGGGTCTTTCGGTTCTCGAGATCGCCCAGCGCAACGATGTGGATATCGAGGGTGCCTGCGAAGGCTCGCTGGCTTGTGCCACCTGCCATGTGATCGTCGACGAGGCCTGGTTCGACAAGCTGCCCGAGGCCAGCGACGACGAGGAGGATATGCTGGACCTTGCCTTCGGTTTGCAGGAAACCTCGCGCCTGGGCTGCCAAATCATCATGCGACCGGAGATCGACGGCTTGACCGTCACCCTGCCCGACGACGTTATCAACCTTTTATAGGCAACACGGTATGGAAGCCCCTGCGGAAAGCCTCTTCGCCAGGCTCAAGGCCAGCTGCCCCGAGGATTGGCAGGCCTACATCGAGCACCCCTTCGTCACCGCCTTGGGCGATGGGACGCTGCCGGAAGCTGCCTTTCGCGCCTATCTGGGCCAGGACTATCTCTTCCTGATCCATTTCGCCCGCGCCTATGCGCTTGCCGTCTATAAGAGCAACGACATCGTCGAGATGCGCCAGGCGACCGACACCTTGGATGCGCTGATCAACCAGGAGATGCGCCTGCATATTGAGTTCTGCACCGGCTGGGGACTCGGCGAAACCGAGATGGCCGCTTTGCCCGAGGCCCGGGAAAACATCGCCTATACCCGTTTCGTGCTGGACAAGGGGCTGGCCGGCGACCTGCTGGACCTTCTGGTCGCCCTGGCGCCCTGCGTGGTGGGTTACGCGGAAATCGGGACGCGCCTGGCCAGCCAGCCAGCCAACAGTCTAGCCGACAACCCCTACCGCGCTTGGGTCGAGACCTACGCCGGCGCCGACTATCAATCGGTCGCCGTCGCCGCTATTGCCCAGCTGGATAGGGTCGCTGAAAAACGCCTAGGTGGCGACCTAGCGGGCGGTCGATGGCCGTCTCTGGCGGCGACCTTCCGCGCCGCCACCCAGTTGGAGGCGGAGTTCTGGGGCATGGGTCTTAGGTTAGCAGGACGAGAGCGGACCGCAGAGGAGAGCGCATGAGCATCGATCTATACACCTGGAGCACGCCGAACGGGCGCAAGATTTCCATCGCTCTCGAGGAGCTCGGCCTCGACTACCGGGTGCATCCGGTTAATATCCTCAAGGACGAGCAATTCGCCCCTGACTTCCTGCGCATCAGCCCCAACAATAAGATCCCGGCGATCGTCGACCCGGAGGGGCCGGATGGAAAGCCCATCAGCCTCTTCGAGAGCGGTGCTATCTTGATCTATTTGGCGGAGAAGACCGGCCGGCTGTGGCCGAAAGACCCGCGCCAGGGCTGGCTCGCCCTGCAATGGCTGATGTGGCAGATGGGCGGCTTTGGGCCAATGCTGGGTCAGGCCCATCACTTTCGCCGTTTCGCCAAGGTCAAGGTGCCCTACGCGATCGAGCGCTACACCAAGGAGACGCGGCGTCTTTATCAGGTGCTGGACCGGCGCCTAACCGAAGCAGATTATCTCGCCGAGAGTTACTCTATGGCGGATATCGCCACCTTCGGCTGGGCGGCCCGCCACGAGTGGCAGGGCATTGCGCTGGCCGACTTTCCTGCGGTCGAACGCTGGTATCGGCGCATCGAGGCGCGGCCGGCGGTGGCCCGCGGCATGGCCGTGCCGGCCTAGCGGGTGGCCAGCCTAGCGGGGTGCCGGCCTAGCGGGGTGCCGGCGATGGCAGACTTTATTGGGGGCTAGACGGCGGCGCGCTGCGCGGTTTGGAACTCGACCACGGCGCCCTGGGGCTGTGCTTGCACGGCGCCCTGGGGCTGTGCTTGCTCGTCGGCCAGAGCCAAGAGTTGATCGCGGCATTTTTCCAGATTGGCGAGTTCGCGCTGGTCATCGCGGTCGAAGCATTCCATGCAGCTCATTTTGATCTCGACCAGATCGATTAAGGTATCCAAGACTTGCCTGCTCAGCGACATTTTATCCTCCATCCCAGAAGCTGTTGCAAGACCAGGATCTCTTGCATTTGATTAAAATTTTATTAAATGGGAGCAGGCCTCGATCATCCCTGCCCGCTGCCGTGATTGGGCGCTACGGAAGCCCTCAATTCGCGATCAGTTTTGACCGCTTTGCAGAGCAGAAATTCGGCGGTTGAGCGGCTTTCTCCTGTCTCCTCGGCGGTGGCCGGGCTGTCGAGGTAGCCGACCAGCGGCACGACACCGCGGCACCCTAGGGGGGCCATGCCGGTGTTATCGACCGTCGTGGAATTCTCTTGAGGCCCTCCCGCGGCTTGCGTTGACAGCCGGTGGCCCCGGCGATATAGCAGTGTTGAGGCTGTAGGCAGCGGCGGTGGTGCTTGGGTCCTGGTGGACTTGGCGATCGACGGTTTGCTATGATTGAGGTGCGCCCGGCGGCACGTCAGGGGACTGATTTTGGGTCCCGGATGCGCTCGGGCAGCGCCTTTGCGGAGGGGTGGCCGAGCGGCTGAAGGCGGCGGTTTGCTAAACCGTTATACGGTGATAAACCGTATCGGGGGTTCGAATCCCCCTCCCTCCGCCATTGATTAACATAATGAAATCATTGTAGTTTTGCTAATTCCTGGGGTGCCGCGTGTGCCCCGGCGAGCGGGCCTTTCCGGCCGTTGCCTGCAACCTTGACCAGCCTCGCGAGATCGGTCAGTCCCAATTGAGCGGTCGCTGTGGCCGCGAAATGGGCCGCGACAAACACTGCCGGCAGAGCCTTCCACCAGGCCAAGAGGGGCGGACTGGCCTGGCTAAAACCAATCTCGAACTTAAGCACCTCCTCGCCACTCTCCCGCAAGGTTAACTGGGCTTCCGATTTAAGTAATCATTTTCTTACTAAGTGAGGCGGTCCAAACTTTGAAGGAGATTCCCTTGCCGGGCGAGACCCCGAACCGACTGTCGATGACCGTCAACAATGAACCGGTTGCCGTGACCCATGGCGAAAGGACACTTCTGGATCATCTGCGCGAAGAACTGGACCTCACCGGCGCCAAGAAAGCCTGCGACAACGGCGAGTGCGGCAGCTGCATCGTGATGATGAACGGCAAACCGACCAAGTCGTGCCTCTTGCCGGCCGAGCGTGCTGCGAACAAAAACATTCTCACCATCGAAGGCCTAGCACCGGAGGCCTACGAGATTGGCGCTGGCAAAGGGTAAGCCGTTGTCGGAGCGGATGGCATCCGGCAGGCCGCGTTCCTGGAAGAGGCGTAGAAAGCTCTCGAAGGCCCCTGTTTCCTTGGTGCTTTCAAGGGCATCACAACAGCAGCAGGAAGCGTGAGGCCTGGTCGGTGACGGTCAAAGGGTAACAGTATTTGCCGTTTGTGAGCTTGAATTCGCCCTTGAAGTCGGTGCACCAGAGGTCGTTGGCGGCTGTGGCCTGCGACAGGGGCGTGCCTTGCGCCTTGTTGCGTCGGCGCTGGCGGGCCCGCATGACCAGGCCGAAAGGGCAGGATTGTCAGACCAAGTCTCAGTTTTTACAATTCAGTTACTCTCGAAGGCCTGCTTTCCGCAGGCCCTCAAGAAAAAGCTCGCGGTCCTTGGCGTATCGGAAGGGATAGGTCTCGTCGATATAGGCGACAGAAAAGTCAGGCTGGCGCCGCAGTAGTTCTCGGAACGCATCTTGGGCCTCGTCGATGCGCCCGGCCTGAGCAAGGCTCGCGGCAAGTCGTTGGTGTGCACGAACGTTGGCGGGGCTGATATCAACGGCGCGATTTGCATGCTCTATCGCCTCGTCGAATTGGCCCTGCACAAAATACGCGATCGCGAGATCTGCATTTAAGAAGGTTACAAATGGCGAACGAGGATCGAGGCGAAGTGCGGCCTTGAGCTCGACAATAGCCTTGTCCGGCGCGCCACCGAACTCGTGCACGCAGCTCAAGAACGCCCGGGCCCAAGTTGAACTTGGATTGAGCAGTGTTGCCCGCTCCTCGTGCTCAAGCGCACGCTCGAAGCGACGCTCGGTCCAGACCAGAGTGATGCCTAGAATCGCGTGGGCGAGCCAGTCGCGGTCGTCCATGGCCACCGCCCGTTCGGCTGCCTGTTGAGCTTGTGAAAGGGATCCGTCTCGATCTGGCGAGAAGCCAAGGATAGCGCCCTTGTAGTGGCAGAACGCCAACATGGAGAGCGCGATGGGCAAGTCCGGTTCGAGCGCGAGCGCCTTACTCAAGAGCTCAAAGGCTTTCGCGTTGCCCTGCGCTGAGAACTCAAAGGCATGCCCCTGGGCTTGCATGACTAGGTCCCAAGCGTCGAGATTGCCGGGTAGCTTCCGCAGTGCCCGAGTACGCTCCGCCTGACTGAGCTCGGGTTCAATGCTGATGACCACGCTTTCGGTGATCTCGTCCTGGAGGGTGAACATATCGCGGATGCTACGATCGTAACGTTGCGCCCATAGTTGGTGTCCCGTCGTAGCGTCGACCAGCTCAGCCGTAACACGTACCCGCTCGCCGGCACGGCGAACGCTGCCTTCGACGATGTATCGGGCCCCGAGTTCTCTAGCCACCGCCGATAGGGGCTTTTCGGTGCTGCGGAAGGCAAAGCTGGAGTAGCGGGCAATGACTGGAAACCAGCGCCACGCCGCCAGAGCTGTGATGAGGTCTTCGGTCAAGCCGTCGGCAAAATAGGCCTGTTCGGCATCCCCAGACATGTTCTCGAAGGGTAGAACAGCAATTGCTGGCCGGTCTGTCTTCGTCGTCGACCGCCCGGAATGCTTGCTGCTGCTCCTGGTTGGGTCGACGCAAATGCGATAGGCCCGCACTGGGCGTTCTATGTTTTTGACCTCTTGCTCGCCCAAATCCTCAAAAGCGAGGTCTGTTCGATCGCGGACTTCCTCGAAGACCTTGTCAGAGATGCAAATGTCTCCCGGCTCGGCAAGCCCCTCTAAACGCGCAGCGACATTGACTCCGTCTCCATAAATGTCCGAGCCCTCGACAATGATGTCTCCAAGGTTGACACCGATGCGTAGCCGAATTCGCCGGTCGTCAGGTGCGTTCGCTTCGCGCCCAGCCATGCCTTGTTGGATATCGACAGCACACTGAACGGCCTCAACGACGCTAGGGAACTCGGCGAGCAACCCATCACCCATCAGCTTCACGATTCGTCCTTTGCGCTTCGTGATGTGGGGCTGGACCAGTTCTTTTCGAAGAGACTTCAGACGCGCCAACGTTCCCGCCTCGTCCTCTCCCATGAGGCGCGAATAGCCGACCACATCGGCGGCAAGAACGGCAGCGAGCCGGCGTTGCAAATCTTTGTCTCCCTTGGCGGTGAGATTAGCGACTGCGCTTGGGAATTTCCATGCTCATGAACGCCGCCCGGACTTCTCCTCCTGGCGAAGAGCACCATTGGCAGAAGCGCGGCGGCGACGGGGAAACACCCCCGTATGGGATCCTGAGATGGACCATCCTCAAATCCGATACCGAGCCGTTAGCTCCTTGTGCGCCTGCAAGGGCTTCACGTGCCCGTAGTGCTTTTTTTCGATCATGTCGACGCTGATGCCCTTGTTGACGGCGAGGGTGTAGACACTGACGTGGCCGTAAATGAGGGCGAAGGTGGCGAAGGTGGCGTAGGCTGTAGGGCGCACGGCTTGTCGCCGTAGCAGTCGTGGAGGAGGGCGTCGAAGCCTTTCTTGAAACGCTCCACTCGGGTTCCGTCAGCAGCGCGTTGACCTATGGGCACGACATGATGGATGGCGCCTGGCTCAACGAGCGACGCCAGCACGTGTGTGACATGATCCTGAGCTATGTCGGCGAAAAATAGTTGTAAGTCTTCCGGCTTGCAAAATTAGAACGTCGGGCGGCAATTTGGGATCAATTCTGTGCCAAGCCTCTCGGACCCATCATCGGATAGGCCCATCGAACCTTTGCTTGACCTTGTCACAAAACCGCTCCGTCAGAATGGTTCCAAATTGCTGCCCGACGCTAAGGAGGACATTTGACCCTGTATAAGGAGATAACGCACCAATCCGAACAACCATGGTCAGGCCGTTTAGCCAATGGCTCTGGCCGGCGACTTGGATTTGGCGTTTGGCTTGGTCACCGCGAAGGCTGATTTCGATCATCTTCGACGTCTCAAGAACAGCCGAGTCTACCAGGATTTCCCAAGCTTCAAGATCCGTGGGATTGAAATCCCTATGGACAAACATCATAGGAGAGACCGATGGATGCTTTCATCTGCGACGCAGTACGCACCCCGATTGGCCGTTACGGCGGCGCACTGTCCGCGGTGAGGGCCGACGACCTAGCGGCAATTCCGATCGCGGCGCTGATGGAGCGCAACCTGGACGTCGACTGGGCCAGCGTTGATGACGTGGTTTTTGGCTCGGCCAACCAGGCCGGTGAGGATAACCGCAACGTCGCGCGCATGGCGGCTTTGCTGGCAGGCCTGCCCATCGAGGTACCGGGGACGACACTTAACCGCCTTTGCGCCAGCGGAATGGATGCGATTGGCTATGCGGCCCGTGGAATTCGTTCAGGCGACTGCGACCTGATGATTGCCGGTGGCGTCGAGAGCATGTCGCGCGCGCCTTTCGTGATGCCCAAGGCGCCCTCCGCGTTCGCCCGATCAAACGCCGTCTACGACACGACCATCGGGTGGCGTTTCGTCAACCCAAAAATGGAGGTGCTTTACGGCACCGACTCCATGCCGGAAACCGCCGACAACGTAGCGGCTGACTATCATATCTCCCGGGCAAATCAGGACGCATTTGCAGCAAGGTCTCAAGAGCGCTGGGCGGCTGCGGATGAATCTGGTCTTTTTGAAGACGAGATCGTTCCTGTCCCAGTTACCCAGCGCAGAGGCGACCCGATCATTGTAGACAAAGATGAACACCCGCGCCCGTTGACCACCGCCGAGGGCCTGGCCAAGCTACGAGGCATCAACGGCCCCGATCTGACAGTAACGGCAGGCAACGCTTCTGGCATCAATGATGGGGCAGCCGCCCTGTTGCTAGCAAACGAAGCTGCCGCGCAAAAGAATGGTCTGACGCCCATGGCCCGCGTCGTCAGCATGGCCTCCGCCGGCGTGGCGCCCCGCGTGATGGGGATCGGACCCGTACCTGCCGTGCGAAAGGTGCTCGCGCACACCGGACTCAGTATCGAGCAAATCGATGTCATCGAGTTTAACGAAGCCTTCGCAGCCCAATGCCTCGCCTCTTTGCGCGAATTGGGGATCGCAGACGATGCCGCCCACGTCAACCCCAATGGGGGCGCGATCGCCATGGGTCATCCGCTGGGTATGTCAGGCGCTCGGATCGTACTTACAGCAGCCTATCAACTGAAAAGGATACACGGCAAATACGCGCTCTGCGCCATGTGCGTTGGTGTTGGGCAGGGGGTCGCCACAATTCTGCAGCGGGTTTAAGTGACTATCATCACTTTCGATCCGAGTTATGTTGTTATCGCCAGGAACCCTTTCAGTGATTTTTCGCATAGGGAAGAAATTTGGCCGGTGCCCGCTTCCGAGATCGAACGGACACAAACGTGGTCCAGATCGGACCACCGGTCTGCTTGGTTTGCTATCGCCACGGTGAACGCGCCGAAGGGGGGCGCGATGCCCTTGAAAGAAGCTGCAACTTGCCTATTACTTGATCCGCCAGTCATGACGGCCGAGGGAAGCAAGGCCGCCTGCTGAAACCTATCCTCCTCCTTCCCTAAGCGCTTCGGTAGAGTTTGGTCATAACGAATTCGCGGTGCTTCAAGGCCTCGGCAGCCGTCAGACGGCCGTTGCAGGTGCGCACTGTAATGTCGATCAGCGCCTCGCCGGCCTCGTCCAGGCTCATCTCGCCGCGCAGGATACCGGAGACATCGAGATCCACGTGCTCGGCCATTTCGCGCGCCGTCTTGGGATTGGCGGTGAGCTTGATGACCGGCTCGATGGGGTTGCCGATGATGTTGCCCTGGCCGGTCGGGAAGAGGTGCACTACGAAGCCGGCGGCTGCCTGCAAGGTGACGCACTCGGCGGCGGCCGAGGAGGTGTCCATGAAGTAGAGGCCGGGTCCCTTGGCTGGCGCCTCGGCCGGTGCCAGCACGTCGATGAACTTGGCCTTCTTGCCGATTTTCTGCAGGTTGCCGAAGGCCTTCTCCTCGATGGTGGTCAGCCCGCCGGCGATGTTGCCCTTGGTCGGCTGGGATTCGGAAAGGTCCGAGGTCTTATGGGGCTCGATCACCTCGTCCATATAGGCCTGCCAGGTGCGCAAGAACTTCTCGCCCGCCTCCGGCGTGGCGGCACGCTCTGCGCAGACCCGCTCGGCCCCGGTCAGCTCCGAGGTCTCGCCGAAGCAGGTGGTGGCGCCAAGGGCATCGAACTTGTCGATGAAGTTGCCCACGGTCGGGTTGGAGGCCAGGCCCGAAGTGGTGTCCGACTCGCCACACTTGGTGGAGACCCAAAGCTCTTCCAGTTTGCAGGGCTCGCGCTGCTGCTCGCTGGCCCACTGGGAAAAATCCTTGGCCTGGCGCGAGGCGGCGGCGACACAGGCGACCTCGCCCTGGCCCTCGATGGCGAAGCCGGCCACCGGCTTGCCGGTCTTGGCAATGCCGTCCACCACCCGGCCGGTCCAGCCCGGCTCGATGCCGATCACCACCACTGCTGCCACATTGGGATTGGCGCCAGTGCCGATCAGGGTGCGAAAATGCAGCTCCAAATCCTCACCAAACTGTAGGCGGCCATAGTGGTGCGGTAGAGCCAGGCAGCCATCAATGTTGTGGGCCACCTTCTCGCAAGCCGCGTTGGAAAGATCGTCCAGCGGCAAGATCACCACGTGGTTGCGAATGCCCACCCGGCCGTTTTCCCGGCGATAGCCCTTGAATCCCTTGGCCGTCAAATGAGTCTCTGCGGTCATCACCACTCCCTCCCCTCACCAGCGCTTGGTCTTGATGTTCTGGGTATGGGCGTGCCCGCCTTTGGCAATCGCCGCCACCGCCTTGCCGATGTCGTGGCCGTACTTGATGATGGTGTCGCCTTCGGCAATCTCGCCCAGCGCGATCTTATGCCCCAGCGGAATGTCGTCTACCGCCGCCAAATCAATGCGACTGTCATCGGCCATCTGCCAGCCGCTCAGATGGCTGCCTGCCGTAATACCCTCCTTGACGATGACCCCCACCGTGTCGCCCTCGTCATGTACAATAAAGTCAGGCGCGGTCATGTTCCAATTCTCCAATTCATCTGCTTCCTCTCGGGCTTATTAGGGTGTGAGAATGATCTTGGCTGCGGGCGTGACACCCGCATTGAGGTCTTCGAAAGCGAGAGCGCCATCCGCCAGGGGTCGCTCATCAACCCAATCTAGCGTTCCCAATCGCCCGTCGTTTAAGGCGGCGAGCGAGGCACGCAGATCGCTGTCCGTATAGGTGTAGACACCGATGAAGGTGATCTCGGATAGGGTGAGGGTCCGGGCATCGAAGTCACCGGCCCCATTCTGCAGGCCAACATGGGCAATGACGCCACCAGGGCGCACGGCGGCAATGGCTGCCGCCCGGGTGGCGGTGGAGCCCACGGCATCGAACACCAGGTCAAATCCATTTGCCCCAAGATCTGCCGAATTATCGGTTGGATCAAAGACTTCGAGGCCAGCCGAGCTGGCTGTTGTCCGGCGCAAGGGATTGGTTTCCCCAAGCCGTACCTGGCGCGCGCCCCAAGCTTTCAAGATCAAGCCGCCGAGCAGGCCGACCGATCCGCCGCCGATGACTAAAGCCCTGCATTCGGGCAAAGGACGCCAGCAGGCGCGCGCCGCCAGGACCAGGGCGTGCCAGGCAGTGGCGCAAGGCTCGGTCAGCGCGGCCTTCGCCGGTGCCATATCCGCAGGCACCGGAATGAGATTGCCAATCGGAATCGCAATCTGCTCGGCGAAGGCGCCGGGCCGACTCATCCCGATCAAGCTGCGGGACTGGCAGAGGTTGGTCCGGCCGACCCGGCAGTAGCCGCAGGTGCCGCAGGAAATGAGCGGATTGATGACCACACGCTCGCCCGGCCCGACTCCCTCAGGTGATTTACCCTCAAGCACCATGCCGCAGGCCTCGTGACCCAGTATCAAAGGCGGTACGCGACGCGGATCATGCCCGTGCCAGGCATGCATGTCGGAACCACAAATCCCGACCGCCTCGATGCCGACAAGGGCTTCACCGGGGTCAGGCGTGGGCGCCGGTTCATCCCGGTATTCGGTCTGCTCGGTGGCGGTGTAGACCAGCGCTTTCATCTTGTCTTTCATTTAGCCGTAAATCCTCCGTCGACGAAGAGGATTTGTCCGGTCACATAATCCGAAGCCGGTGATGCCAAGAAAATCGCCGGTCCGGCAAGATCCGCCAACCTGCCATTGCGCCCCATGCAGGTGCGCGCCGCGTTGGCCTTGGCCAGCTGGGGATCATCGAAAACCGGTGCGGTCAGCTCGGTCGGAAAGAAACCGGGCGCCAGGGCGTTACAGGTAATGCCGTCAGCGGACCAAGCCTCGGCCATGGCCCGGGTAAGCTGGGCGACGCCCCCCTTGGAGGCGCCGTAGGCGATGCCCCTGGGAAAGGCCCTGGCCGACTGCAATGAGGCAATGTTGATGATCCGCCCCCAGCCCTTCTGACGCATGGCTGGCACCAAGGCCTGAGCGAGAAAAAACGGCACAGCGAGATTGACGTCGAGGGTTTCCCGCCAGCTTCCCGGTGTCACCGCTTCGGCCGACTCGCGCCGGTTTACACCGGCGGCATTGACGAGGATATCCGGCGCGCCCAAGGGGGCGCAGATCGCCTCCGCCACCTGCGGCACAGCCTCGGGATCAGAGAGATCGGCAGCACGGACGGCAGCACTTCCACCGCGCTCCTGGACACTCCGCTGCCAATCCGAAAGGTTCAATTCGCGGCGTGCGACCCCAATGACCGCAGCCCCCGCATCAGCCAAGCAATCGGCAATACTGCGACCGATGCCCGAGCTGGCGCCGGTAACGCAGGCGACACGACCGGCCAGGCTAAACAGCGCGGCGGTCATTCAGCGCTCGACAAATCGAAATCTTCGTCTGGAAACCATTTTGCAAGCCGCACGTCGGCTGTTTTGGCGTGGCCCTCCATGCCTTCTAGGCGCGACAGGCGGGCCGTGACCTGCCCGATATCCCGGTTGGCTTCACGGGACATTCGCTGCCAGGTCACCGTCTTCAAGAACTTGCCGACGGAAAGACCACCGGTGTAGCGCGCCGCGCCCTTGGTCGGCAGGATGTGATTGGGACCGGAAGTCTTGTCACCGAAGGCTACGGTAGTTTCCTCGCCGAGAAACAGGGAACCGTAGTTCTGGAGATTCTGGAGCCACCAGTCCAGGTCTGCGCACTGTACTTCCAGATGTTCGGAAGCATACTGGTCCGAAAGGCGAATCGCCTCTTCGCGCGTATCGACGACGATGACCTCGCCATAATCCCGCCATGCGGCCTCGGAATTGACGCGGTTGACCTCTGGCAGCTCGGCAATGAATGTCGGTGCCAGTTTCATAACCTCTTTTGCCAAGCCTTCGTCCAACGCAATCAGCCAAGCTGGCGAGTTGTAGCCATGTTCCGCCTGGCCGACCAGGTCCCAGGCGACAATTTCCGGATCCGCGGTTTCGTCAGCGATGACCATGACCTCGGAGGGCCCGGCGAACATGTCGATGCCTACCCGGCCGTAGAGAATGCGCTTGGCCTCGGCCACGAACTGGTTGCCCGGCCCGACCAGGATATCGGCCGCGGGCCCGCCAAAAAGCCCAAAAGCCATCGCGGCAATCCCCTGCACGCCGCCGAGCGCCAAAATCCGGTCGGCGCCGCAGAGGTCGAGGGCAAAGAGGATCGCCGGATTGATTCCTTCGCCTGGCTTCGGCGGCGAGCAGGCGACCACCTGCTTGACCCCGGCCACCTTGGCTGTGGTCACCGACATGATGGCCGAGGCGACGTGGGAGTAACGCCCGCCGGGCACGTAGCAGCCCGCCGCGGTCATCGGCAGATTTCGGTGGCCCGCGATCAGGCCGGGTCTGAGTTCCACCTGAGTATCGCGGATGGCGTCTTTCTGGGCCTCGGCAAACCGGCGCACTTGATCATGAGCGAAACGTATATCGGCCTTTAAGCGCTCTGGAACCGCTTTTGCCGCTGCCTTGCGGTCCTCTTCAGAGACGACGATCTCGCCCTCCCACTTGTCGAACCTGACGGCGTACTCGCGCGCCTTGGCCTCGCCACCGGCTTCAATCTCGTCGAGGATCGCCTGCACTGTGGCGCGCACGTCTTGCTCGCCGCTGGCTGCGGTCTTCTCAGCTTTTTTCAAATAACGAACAGACATCTTGTGTGTGATCCCCTGGCAATCAGTAGATGTCGGACAAGAACACCGTCGAAATCGGCTCTATGTAAGCGATCATCAAGACGATAACCAGCATGCCAATCACGTAAGGACCTGCACGCGCGGCGATCTTTAGCACCGATTCACCGGTAATACCCGATATGACGAAGAGGTTGAGACCGAGCGGCGGCGTGATGAATCCAACGCCCAAGGCGGTAATCATCATGATGCAGAACTGAATCTCGTTCATGCCGATCTCCTGGGATAGAGGCAGGAGTATGGGCGCGAGAATGACGATGTTCGGCGTAGTCTCCATGACGCAACCAGCTCCGATCAATATCGCGATCATCAACAGCTTGATCAGGAGCGGATCTTCGGTCAGCGACGTGACCGCAAAAATAATGCCCTGGGGAACATTCAGCGCCGCAAGGGCCTGAGCCAGCGGCAGCGACATCGCAATGATCGGCAGGATGACGCCGTTGACCTTGGCAGAGCTGACCAGCATTTTCGGGAAATCGGAAAGCGTCAACGTACCTTGGAGTAGTCCGATAACGATGGTGGTAGCGACCGCGACCGCAGCCGCCTCGGTTGGCGTAAAGATCCCAGAGTAGATGCCGCCGAGGATAATAATCGGCACCAGAAGAGCATAGCGACCGTCCCACACCGCCTTGCGCCAGCGCTCGAAGGAGAACCCCACCATGTCGCCTTCGAAATTGTGGATGCGATTCATCACCATGTTGGTGATCATGATCGAGACCATGATCATCACGCCCGGAATGGCCGCGGCAAGAAATAGCGTCGACGCCGATATGCCCAACACCAGGCCGATGATGATGTAGGCAATCGAGGGCGGAATCAGGATGCCGGTGCAGGCACCCGAGGCGACCAGCGCGCAGGCATAGGGGCGTGGATAGCCCTTGTCGACCAGCTTGTGGATGGTCATGCGCCCGACCGCCGCCGCACCAGCTGCATCAGACCCCGAAATGCAGGCAAAGAACCCGCAGCCGAGCACTGTTGCAGTCCCCAGTCCGGCACGAAACCCGCCGGTCGTGGCATCGGCGACGTCAAGCAGCTTGTTGGAGAGGCCGGTGCGCACAAGAACATCGCCCGTCAGTATAAAAAGTGGAACAGCGATCAGCGCAAAATGGTCGATGCCGTCGAAGAGTGACTCGCCGAGCAATGAGACCGGCAGTACATCGGTCACCACAAGCATGACTACCGCACCGATTCCAATGGCTGCCCAGACCGGAACCGCAAGCGCAATGAGCGCGATTATCAGCAGGACGGGGCCATAGAACTCCCATCCGAGATCGATGGTTTGCTCCTGAAGGGATTGCCAAAGCATATCGCCGTTCCTCTAGTCGTCGAACATCCGCTCGCCTTCGTAGACCGGACGACCGCTGCGCAGGTCACCGAAATCGCGCCAAATCGATTGGCCAAGGCGGTAGACCATCAGTGAAAATCCGATCGGTACTGCGGCAAGGAACCAAGCCAGGCTGATCCGCAAGCCATGCGTGACTGAGCCGAACTTTAAGGAGATCTCCAGTGATTCGATCGCCGTATAGACGGCAAGCAGCGCCATACCCAACATGCAGATATCGCCGAGGAGATAGACGGCGGCCTTGGCCCGATTGGAAAGATAGTGAAGCAGTACGTCGATGCGAATGTGAGCCCGTTCCTTAACCGCTGCCGAGGCGCCGACCCAGGCAAGGTAGATGAAGGCATAGCGCGCAATCTCCTCACCCCAGATCGATGAGTAGGACAGGACGAAGCGCCTTACCACCTCGACGACAATGGTCGCGACGATCATCGCGTAGAACCCCAGCAGCAACCAGCGTTCGGCATTGTCGTCCAGGCGTTTCCAGAATGACTGGGAACTTTTCATCGGACAGAGTCCTCACTTGTCTCGCAGCGGTTCGGGCCGGTACGAAGGCCGCCAAGGCGGCAGATCGGATTGCTTGCTGTGTCTGGCCCAGTCAGTAACCGGGCCAGATCCTAAGCGTCGTGTACGTAGAGTCGACTTTGGGTGTTGGTCGCCTCTTCGAGCTTTTTGAAGGTTTCCGTCGATCCTGCTAACTCGGTCTTGAAACTTTCCCATTCCGGCCGCTGGTAGCCGCCTGCTGCTACCCATTCACCAAGCTCATCGGCAGTGGGGGAATAAAACTGGACGCCCGCCTTGCGCATTTCCGCCATGGCATAGTTGCGCGCCGCCGGCACCTTGGCGAGATTTTGTTGCGCTGTAATGTCCGAGGCGAAGATGACACCATCCTGCACGTCGGCCGGCAGACCCTGGAACCACTCTAGGTTACAGGAGTAGACCTGACTGTCGGGCACGGCCTGGGAAAAGGTGACCCAAGAAAGAATATCGTTGAAGCCAAACACATAGAGTGCTCCAACCGCCGGGTCCAGGGCGTCGGCAACCCCCTGTTTGATCGCCGAGGGCGTCTCGCCCCAGGCAACCGGCGTCGGGTTCGCGCCAATCATCCGGTAGTACTGCTGGAGCATCTTGGAGCCGGGAACGCGGAACTTGATGCCGGAAAGGTCGGCTGGCGTTTTGATCGGCCCGTCGCCACCTTTGCGCAAGGCAACCACCCGCGGGTCGATAACCACATACCACAGGGCCTTGAAGCCTTTGGCCTCGACCTTGGGGTGAACCTCGGACTTCCAGGCCTCCGAATTGACCAGGTTGACGAACTTCTGATTGGCACCGCAGAAGTAGGGTAGGTTGATCAGGTCGACAACCGGTGCGAAAGGCGCGAAGTTGGAAAGTGAATGCTGGGCGGCTTGGATGGTCCCATTTTGAACTTTCTGAGCCAGCGCGCCACCGGCACCCAGCTGGCCACCCGGTGCAAGCTTGACGTAGATTTTGCCGTTGGTGGCGTTTTGAACATTCTCCTTGAAATCCAGCTGCATGATCGGGTAGCTGCGCGAGGCCCCCAAAATATAAGCCGTGGCCATGGTCATGACGTGTTCTGCGGCCTTTTGCCGTTGCTTTTCCTCCTTGGCGGTCTGGGCTGCTGCCTCGGACGATCCTAAGGTGCCCGCGGCGCCGGCCACCACGGCAGCGGTGAAGCCATACTTCGTCGATATCTCGAGGAATCGGCGCCGCTCCGCCGATTTGAGACCGCTGCGGTCTTGCTGACTTGTCATGAAATCCTCCCGTGTTTCGGATGTCTTAAGCGTCAATTTCTGGATCTTGGTTGTTTGCGTCATGCTGCGTTCGATCTTGCGCTTGCTCGTAACGAAGACAGGCGACGATAAACAGCACCACCGCGCCAAAAAGCATAAGGAACTCGCCGACATCACCAAGCCCAGGTGCCGTGGTTGCACCGTCGAGAACGGCCATCTTTCCAAGCACGATGTTGCCGGCGAAAATCGCGAAAAGGATTCCGGCGCCGAAGAGTGCTATTCGCCCACTGCCCATCAAACTTCCCTCTTACGGAAAAGTAAGCGCTTACAAATATCCACAATATGTGATTACTAATAGACTGTCAATGCCGTTTGTCATTCGGCAGGATTAATAGTACGATTCGGAAAATTTGTGCCTCTTCGGCCGAAAAAATGACAGAGATTTATGGAAGACGACAAAAATCGCAAGAGCAAGCGCTTGCAAAAACGAGCCTCCACTTTGCCAACCTTGGGCGATGTTGCGCGCTATGCGGCGGTCTCCACGGCGACCGTATCGCGATACTTCAGCGATCCGAACAAAGTCAAACCAGCGATGCGCCTGCGGGTTCAGGCAGCGGTCAACGCGCTCGGCTATACACCACATGGCGCGGCGCGGGCGCTGGCATCCCATCGCAGCAACACCATTGGTGCGGTCATTCCAACACTCGACAACGCGATTTTTGCCACGGTGATCCAGACCTTGCAAAAGGAGCTCGCTGCCAGGGCTAAGACGCTGCTGCTTGCGGCCTCGAACTACGATCCCGAGCACGAGCGTGGCCAGATTGAAAACCTTGTTGTGCGGGGGATCGACGGATTGATGTTGACCGGCGAGGGGCGAGACCCGGCCCTCTATAGTCTTTTAGATCGCCGTGCCATCCGCCACGTCAGCACCTATGTTCATCACCCGCACTCTGCTTATTCGACAATCGGATTTGATAATGCCCGGGCGATGCATCGGGTAGTCGAGTATCTTCTCGATCTAGGCCACTCGTCCTTTGCCATGATCGCCGGCATCACGCAGGGCAATGACCGGGCAAGCGAGCGCCTTTTGGGGGTACGGGACGCGCTTGAGCGTGCCGGTTTGCACCTCGACGCCGCGCGGGTTCTGGAGCGACAGTATAGCGTGTCGGCCGGGCGCGATGCCTTGCGGCGACTCATGGCCTTGCAACCCCGGCCGACCGCCATTATTTGCGGCAACGATGTTTTGGCCCTCGGCGCCCTTCTTGAGTCTTCGGCCTTGGGAGTAGCAGTTCCTGCAGAGATATCCATCACCGGCTTCGATGACCTCGACCTGGCAAGAGAAATTCCTCCGGGCTTAACCACCGTCCACGCACCGCTTGAAGAAATGGGCCGAAAGACCGCCGCCTACTTGCTGGACGGCGCGTCTTCCAGCGACGGGCCGCTGCATATCGAGTTGCCGGCTGAACTGATCGTGCGCGGCTCCACAGGCCCCCGACGATAGGGCCAGCCCGAAAAAATAGCTGCCGTTCACGGCGGTCCCGGCAACGGGCTTTCAAGGTGTGCGTGCATGTACTTGGATTAGAGTGGCCGAGCCAGGCATGACCTGACCGAGTGCCAGCCGCCTTGTAGACAACGCGTGGCGTTACCGGGACTTTCGCCGTCGGCGCTGCTTGTGGCGGGTGAGGCCGAGCCGCGTGTCGGCCTTTGACCTGGATGTGGAGGCGGCTCCCTTGATCGGCCGGATCGAGCTCAAACTCGCCGGAACCGCGCATTTAGAGGCGTTTTTATCCCCGGGGCCTAACGCAGAACTCGCTCGGACTGCGACCGAGGGTGCAGCGAAACATGTAGCTGAATGCACTTGAAGACGCATAGCCCATGTCGAACGCGACCGAACTCACCTTTTCGCCCGCGGCCAGCCTCGAAATGGCGTGAAGAACACGGGTGTGTCGCAACCACTTTGATGGCGGCATGCCGGTTTCGGCAACAAACAACCGTTCGATGGTCTTGCGACTGGCAGGGGCCTCGGCAAGCCAGGAGTCGACCGACTCGACGGCGCCTGGATCGTCGAGTGCCGCTTCGGCAAAACGGCGAATTCGATGATCCTGTGGCAAGGTGATCGAAAGCGGTACGTCCGGGGCAGCGACGAGTTCATGACGCAGGAGATCGTGAAGCGCATCGTTGTGGTCGTTCGCGCGGCCTTTTCCGCTGTCGGGTATGGTGGCGGCTATCAGGGCGCTTAGTAACGGTGTCATTGCCATGATCCGGCATTCTGTGCCGATCTTCTGGGCTTCGCCTTGAGGCACATCGACATAGCGCATTTCGTTGTTCGACCCATAGCGCATCCAGTGCTCGACGCCCGGTGGAATCCACAACGCCATCGCCGGGCTGAGCAACAGGACACGGCCCGGCGTGCCA
Organism: Rhodospirillales bacterium; assembly: GCA_965222795.1. Lineage (GTDB taxonomy): Bacteria > Pseudomonadota > Alphaproteobacteria > Kiloniellales > CBDCUY01 > CBDCUY01. The sequence continues at coordinate 855,186 of OZ244972.1, forward strand.
ACGTACATCGAACCCGAAGCAGCGGAGATGAGTTGCCCGAAGTCATGGCTGTGCCAGTCGTAACTCTCGCCGGATGCCGGCCTGATCGACTCCCCCAGATAGCGCGGCATGCGTGTTTTGTCGGCATCACTGCGGGGATGGTAACTTGGGTTGATCATAAATCTTGACGATATCTAGATGTAATTAGTCTTTATGTCGACTGAAAGACATACTGTTCTCGCATAGTGTGCGCAAGCAATTCGGACACGATATCCGCACTTCTGGATGAGAGCTTGCCGCCTCCATGAGTAACCGCACTCTCCTGACATGGTTCACGCTGGGTCATTTCGCCAACGACTGGCCGCTCAGCTCCCTGTGGCTGATCGTGCCGACGGTCGGCATCGCCATGGAGCTATCGCCGGCCGAAGTCGGCCTGCTCTTCACGATTTGCAATGTCGGCGGCGCGCTCGCCTATCTGCCGGCCGGCATCCTCGCCGATCATGTCTCAAACCGGGGCCGGCTGCTGGTCGCCACGTTCTGGTGGGTCAGCGTTGGTTATCTTTTATCCGCCATGGCGCCGAGTTTCTGGAGTCTCGCGCTGCTGCTTGCCGTCGCCGGCATGGGCGATGCGGCCTGGCACCCGATCGCCACGGGCGTGCTCACGCGTGAAAACAAGGAGCGGCGCGCCCACGTGCTTGGCATTCACGCAATCGGTGGCTCGCTGGCGGAGGTACTGTCGCCGCTGGCCGTCGGCTTTCTTCTCGGCTACGTCGACTGGCGCGAGGCGCTGGCGATCTCGGCGCTTCCCGCCGCTTTCATGGGCCTATGCTTTTTCTGGGTGGCGCGCGCGGTTCCCCGTGTCGAGAAGAAATTCGTCAGCAAGCAGGACGTGCTCGGCCTCCTGAACATGTGGCGGCAGGGCAACGGTCTGCGCATGGTGGTGATGATCTGCCTCTACAACATGGCGCTGATGGCACTTCTCAGCATGATCCCGCTTTATCTCGCAGAGCGGCACGGATTTGGGCCGGGGGCGGCCGGTATCGCGTTCTCGACCATGCTGATCGTCGGCGCGCTGGCGCAGCCCTGGGTCGGCAAGGTCTCCGACATTGCCGGACGGCGGCCGGTCGTGGTTCTTGGCAATCTGACGGCGGCACTAGCGAGTGTGTTGTTGGTTTTCCAACCATCACTCTGGGTCATGATCGCCGCGATGATGGTTGCGGTCGCCGCGCTGGATGCGATCCGCGCCGCCATTCTCGCGGCTGCGGTTGATCATACCGGCCACAGCGAAGGGACGACTCTGGGCCTCGCCTTCGCGCTGTTGGATGGCATCGGCGCGCTCGGCGCGGTGCTCGCTGGTATCGCGGCAGGATTCTCGTGGCCCCACATGTTCGGCCTTGCCGCTGCCTTTGCGCTCGGCGCCGCAGCACTTGGTTTCGTCACGGTCTTCCGACGTTAAATAGCGTCCGACCGACGGCTCGAGGAGGCGCTCAACTTGCGACCTGAGGCCTGATGGGAATCTTAAGAACAAGCGGTTCCGCCCTTGTAACTCTGGATAGGCGGTAGCTGTTCGACCTATCGAACCGAACGATTGTTGATCAAGACGATTGATCCGCGTTCCAAGACCAGGATTCAAGGGTGCGGGGGCAGTTCCACGCCGGCCCGGCGCGCCGCCCGATTGTCGCGCCAGCGGTAGTAGGAAAGCGCCGCTCGCGTGCCAAACTTCATGTAGTAGGGGGCGGCGGTAAGCGGTTCGGGCTCAAGCGCCAGGTCTCGATCCGGCACGCCGCGTGCCCAGTCCGCGAGAATGCCGCCGATCATGGTGCCAGTCGGCACCCCTCGGCCCGAAAAGCCGAGCGCCGCGATTACGCCCGGCGCCAAATTGTAAAGGCGCGGAATTGTGCGTTCTTGCATGTCCAGTTCGCCCCACCAGAAGTAGGGCCAGCTAATCTCATCCAGCTGGGGGTGAAGCCAACGCAGGCGATCGGTCATGACCTGGCGCGTGTAGTCGAGATCGGCACCGCGCCGGCCAAGCGGAAACATCGATGCGACAATCCGGCCATTGGCATCGTACTTGTAAACGAAGATATCGCCGCGACCATCGTGCATTGTCGTGTTTCTGGGGAGCACCGTGCGGCGGACATTATCGGAGAGTGGCTGGGTCGCGGCGACGAAGACCCGCTGGATGCGGAAACTGCGGTCGAGACCTTTCCACGCTCCGACTGTATAGGCCCCCGTGCCGCAGATGACCTTGTCTGCCACCACGGAGCCGGTCGCCGTCTCGACCGCCCAGCGTGTGCCCCTGGGCTTCATCGCCTTCACACAGGAATGCGTGTGGAGGCGCACCCCCGCCGCGATTGCGGCTTTGGCCAGGCCGCGGGCATAGCCCAAGGGATTGAGGTGCCCGCCTTCGGGATGAAACCACGCGCCAAAGAATCGTTCGCAGCCGGTGATCTCGGCGGTTTCCTCGCGCCCCAACACGCGGGTCTGTTTGCCAACCGCGTTGTAGTCGGCGGCGATGCGTTCGAGATTGGCAATCGCTCCAGGGGTCAGTGCGCCGCGGACATAGCCGGTCTGGCGCCATTCGCAGTCAATGTTGTGCTTGGCGATCAGCTCGGCGGCCCTGTTGGCACCGTTGGTCTGCCGCTCGATCAGGCGTGACGCGCGTGGCTCGCCGAGCATCTTTCGCAGGTTAGCTATAGTCAGGTGGTGAAATGTCGGCGTGCAGTGACCGGCGTTGCGACCGGATCCGCCGAACCCGATGTGCTCCGCTTCGAGCAAGACGATCCGAAGCCCGCCCGCCGCGAGTTCTAGGGCCGTTGTCAGCCCGGTGTATCCGCCACCGACAATGCAGATATCCGCCTCGGTCGAACCATCGAGCGGTTCCGTTCTCGGGGCTGGCATCGCCGTGGCAAACCAAAGCGACTCTTCGAAGGGGGAAAACTTCACGGCATACTCCGACGAAACGGTCGGTTGGCCCTCGGACCGCCGGCGCTTCGGAGGTCATGCATCCACTGCCACGGTAACGCATTTACGATAGGTGTAGGCTTCGAGAGCACCCTCGATCGAGTATTCGCTGCCGATGCCTGACTGTTTGGTGCCGCCATAGGACATGCCGGGGATCTGGCCGCCACCTTGGTTTACCTGGATCCAGCCGGCATCGAGCGCCCTGGTCATCCGCACGATCTTATCCATGTCGTGGGTGAAAATAAATGCGGCGAGGCCATAATGGGTATCGTTGGCCATGGCCACGACCGCGTCCTCGTTTTCCCAGGGAATAGCCACCAACACCGGACCAAAGACCTCTTCGCGCGCGATACGCCAGGTATTGTCGAGACCGGAGAGAATGGTCGGGATCGGCTGGAAGCCGGCGGGATCGGTGGGTGGCGTTTCGCCGGTCAGAAACCGCGCGCCTTGTTCCTCGGCTTCGGCGACAAAATTTCGAATGTCACCGTAGCGCTCGGCGTTGATCACCGCGCCGATGTCAACCTCGGGATCGAGCGCATCCCCAACTTTCATTGCGGCTGCCTTCGACGCAACCAGTGGCATGAGGGCGTCCCACACCGATTTGTGGACGAAAAGCCGGGATCCGGCGGTGCACGACTGGCCCTGACGGGCAAATCGCATGGCGTTGACCACGCCCTGCGCCGTCGCCTCGATCCGCTCTGGTGCGCAGGCGTCAGGAAAGACCACGCAAGGGCTCTTGCCGCCGAGCTCGAGGGTGACCTTGGCGATGCGGTCAGCGGCAGCGTGAGAAACCAGGCGCCCGACTTCCGATGACCCGGTGAAGGAAACCTTGGCAACCCCAGGGTGGGCGGCCAGCGGGGCGCCGGCTTCCTCGCCGGTACCGGTGACCACATTGAAAACGCCTGGCGGAAAGATATCGGCTGCCATCTCGACCAGTTTCAGGACCGCCAGCGGTGCATCCTCAGCGGGCTTAAGGACGAGCGTATTGCCGGTGACAAGCGCCATCGAAATTTTAACGGCGCCGAGCTGCAACGGCGAGTTCCAAGGGATGATCGAGCCGACGACGCCGTGCGGCTCGCGGGTCGAATAGCTGAAGAGGCCCGGACCCAGTGGCAGGGTTTCGCCCTTCTGCTCGACCGCGACGCCGCCATAGTACTTTAAGACGCCGGTAGCGCCGGCCGCCTCCCCGCGGCTTTGGGTCTTGATGCAGTTGCCGCTCTCCGCGGCGAGAACGCGCGCCACCTCCTCGGCCCGTGCCGCAAGTCGGTTGCCAAGCTCGGTCAGCATCCGCCCGCGCTCGGCGGCGGCAAGGGCGCGCCAGGCCGGAAAGGCTCGTTGCGCGGCGGCGACTGCCAGATCGATCTCTTTTCGGGTGCCCCGCCCGACCTTGCAGATGGCGGTTCGACGGGAGGGGTTTTCGATGGTCAGGCGCCCGTCCGGCCAATGCCAGTCACCGTCGATGAAGCAACCGGCAAGTCCTTGATCGGGGAAATTGGGTTCGAGAAGTGGCATGGTTCAGCTTTGATGTTCGGGGAGTTGGCGCAGGCTTGTGTAAAGAGCTGAGAAGTCCTTGTCGCCGTGACCGGACTCCGCAAAGTCAGCGAAAGCCTGTGCAGCCTTGGCGCCAAAAGGGGTCTCTTGGTTAGAGGCCGACGCCGCCGCCTGGGCGAGACCTAGGTCCTTGGCCATCAGGCGGGTGGCAAACCCGGGTGCAAACCCGTTCGACGAAGGGGCATCGGGAACAATTCCTGGAATGGGGCAGCGGTTTTCCAGCGTCCAGCTTTGCGCGGCCGCGCCGGAACAGAGTTCGTAGAATTTCTTCAGATCGAGATCCAGCGCATCGGCAAGGGCGAAGCCTTCGAGCACCGCCATCGCTGTGATGCCGCAGATCATGTTGTGGCAGGCCTTGGCCGCCTGGCCGCTGCCCGGCGGTCCGAAATGGCTGATCTTCTTGCCGATTCTTTGCAGAACTGGCTGGGCCCGGGCAAAGGCCTGGTCGGTGGCGCCCACCATGAGGCTTAGTGCGCCCACCGCCGCCGCCGCCGAGCCACCGGAAACCGGCGCGTCCACCATGGCGAAGCCGCGGCGTTGGGCAGCGGTTTCAGCTAAGGTCCTCGCTGTCGTCACGTCGATGGTCGAGCAATCGATCAGTAAGGTATCGTCGGATGCCCCGGGTAGAATGATGTCCTCGTAAGCCGATAAGACATGCCTGCCTTCAGGCAGCATCGTGAGAACGACGTCCCGGCCGGACAGCGCCTCGCGCGAGGGCGCCGCAGCGGCGCCTCCTGCTTCGACAAAACGGGACCGCGCGCCAGCGTCAATGTCGATTCCGAGAACATCCAGGTTCTGACCCCGCAGATTGCGGGCGAGCGGAAGTCCCATGACACCGAGCCCAATGACCGCTATGCGCTGATTGTCGTGTTCTTTGGTGCCCATGGCATTTGATACTATCACCAACACTACGGTTTTCTGGTGAAAAAGGCGATTTGAACAAATCGAATTTTTCAATTGATCGCGGGCGACCGAAGGGATCACCTTTTGCGTTCGTCATCCTTATGGAGCAGCTGAATTGGTTCGACGGCGACGAAAAGGAGGAAGCAAGCCGGCAGAGCCGGCAGCGGTACCAGCCTCCATCGGAGGCCGATACCGACCGTTGACAGAGCAAAACGCAAGCTCCATTCAAAACGCCGCGCTCGACATATTGGAGCGAACCGGCATGGGCGCATGTCCGCCCGACATCGCCAGCCGTGCCGTCGAGGCAGGCGCAATCCTGCGCCCCGACGGCAGAATCACCTTTCCTCGTGGCATGGTCGAAGACGCCATTTCTCGTGCCGCTAAGAGCGTCGATATCCCAGGGTTCATCGAGGAGACTGGCCTGACGATCGGTGGTGGACGGGTTCATATGGGTACCGGCGGTGCCGCCATTCAGGTGCTCGATCCGACCGCCTTGGCCTTTCGGGAGTCGACGCTGCTGGATCTTTACCGACTGATGCAGATCGTCGGACGCTGCCGAAACGTCAGTTACGGCATTCGCCCGGTCGTTGCCCGTGACATGGAGTCCACGTTTCTTTTGGACGTAAACACGGCCTTTGCGTGCTTAAAGGCCTGCCCGAAGCCGATCGGTGTCAGTTTCACCGAGGCCGACCACATCGAGCCTGTCATCCGCTTGTTCGATATGGCGCTTGGCGCTGAGGGTGGTTTCGCCCGCCAGCCTTTTTGTTTCGCCGTCATCGTCCACGCCGTCTCGCCCCTGCGCTACGCGCCAGAGGGCTTAGCAACCATGCGTCGGGCGATGGCCGCGGGCATGCCACTACAAATTTGCACGGCCGCCCAGGCGGGTGCAACCAGCCCGGTGACACTAGCCGGCGCCTTGGCGCAGGGACTAGCCGAGGCCCTTGCTGGCCTGATGATCGTCGATGTGATCAAGCCCGGCCATCCCTGCATTCTTGCTTTGATGCCGTTCATATCCGATCTGCGCAGCGGTGCGATGACTGGCGGCAGCGGCGAATCGGCAGTGGCAAACGCCGCTGCCGCGCAACTGCTTCTGGATATCGGCCTGCCATCCACGGTCTCAGCCGGCATGACGGATGCAAAAACGGCCGACGCCCAGGCTGGATACGAAAAAGGCTACACCGTCGCGCTCGCCGCCCAGGCTGGCGCCGACATGATCAACCTCTCTGTCGGCATGCTTGGCTCGATCATGGCAGCCTCTGCGGAAATGTTGGTGGTCGACGACGAGATGTGCGGCGCCATCCTGCGCACGGTACAGGGCGTGGGTTTACGCGCCGGCAGCATCGACCTCGACATGATCGAAGAGGTCGTGACCGGTCCTGGCCACTATCTGGGTGAGGCGCAAACTCTGTCGCTCATGAAGCAGGAATATGTCTACCCGACGCTAAGCGACCGCAGGAGCATTGCCGACTGGCACGCCGAAGGAGGCCTGACGATCTGGGATCGGGCGGTGGAGCGCGCGGCATTGCTTACCGCAGAACCGCCCGAACATCTCGACCGGCTCCGTGACGCCGCCATCAGGGAAGCATTTGACATTCGCTTGAACAACGATCGAGGGTGATATGGGACAGCAGGCCCGCGTGGTTGTCATCGGCGGCGGCGCGGTCGGCGCGTCGATCCTCTATCATCTGGCCGAGGCGGGGGTGACCGACACGCTCCTCTTGGAGCGCAACGAGTTGACTTCCGGGTCGACTTGGCATGCGGCCGGCAACATTCCGACCTACGCCAATTCCTGGCTTGGCATGCGCGCCGGCAACTATGCCTGGCGCCTCTACAAGGATCTCGGCGAACGGGTCGGAAGTCCGATCACCTATCGCCATACCGGCGCGTTCTGGCCAGCCCACAGGCCGGAACGCATGCAACTGTTTCATCATCTTTGCGGCGTGTCCCGCAGCGCCGGTTTCGATCTCACCATGTTGACGCCGCGCGAAATGGAAGAGATGCATCCCTTCTGGCTGAGCGACGAGACCGTGCTGGGGGGCATTTATGATCCTTACGAAGGCGACATAGATCCCAGTCAACTCACCCAGGCCCTAGTCAAGGGCGCGCGCGATCTCGGTGCTGCCGCCAAGCGTTTCACACCCGTGACGGCGATTGCTCAGACATCATCGGGCGAATGGCGTGTCGAAACGAAAGACGGCGCGATCACGGCGGAAATCGTGATCAACGCGGCCGGGTTCTATGGCGGCAAGGTCGCGGCGATGGCCGGGCTCCACGCACCCGTCATCACCCTCGAACACCAATACCTGGTCACCGATAAGGTGGCGGAACTCGCGCAGGACCCAAGGCTATTTCCGCTGGTGCGCGACCCCGACATCCGTTTCTACCTGAGGCGGGAAGGCAACGCTTTCTTGCTCGGGTCCTATGCTCATGACGGTCGACCGGCTTGGCGCTGCTCAGGACCGCCGGACGACTTCGCCCATCAACTTTTCCCAGATAGCATCGAGGACATTCTTGAGGTGCTGGAGGCGACGATCACCCACGTGCCATTATTGGAAAAGGCTGGCGCACAACGCTTTGTCAACGGGCCCATTACCTACGCCCCGGATGCCCTACCGCTTGTCGGGCCGGCGGGCGGTGCCCGCAATTTCTATCACGCAACCGGCGTCCAGATCGGCATCACTCATTCGGCGGCGATCGGCAAGGCGATCACCGAATGGGTCGTTGAAGGCGAAACCGAATGGGATCTGTCGGCCTGGGATCCGCGGCGTTTCGGCGACTGGGCAACACCCGACTTCGCGCATGACCGCGCGGCGGAGCACTACGGTCTCCAATACGCCATCCCCTTTCCCCATCGAATCTTGCAATCGGGCCGGCCGGTGCAGCGCACGCCGCTTTACGAGACTTTGAAGAGCAGCGGCGGGGTCATGGGCCAAGTCGGCTGCTGGGAGCGGGCCTTCTGGTTTGAGCGCGAAGGCGCTCGGGATACCGGCAAACTAAGTTTTCACGAGGAACCATGGCAACGGGCCGTTCAAGTGGAGTGCCAGACGGTCAGGGATTGCGTCGGGGTCATGGATCATGGCGGCTTCACCAAATACCATGTCGGCGGGCCGGATGCGGAGGCCTTCCTGGCACGGGTGTTCTGTAGCGGCATACCCAAGCCCGGCCGGCTCCGCTTGAGCTATATGCTGACGCCGAAGGGACGAATTTGGTCGGAAGCGACGATCGCCCGGCTGGCGGAAGATCGCTTCTTGCTCTGCGGGCCGACCCTGACGGATCAGCGCGATTTTGACTGGCTGTTGTCCCTTGTCGATGACCTTGAGGATCTGCACCTCACCCGAGGCTACAAACACGATGCCGCGCTGATGGTCATGGGACCAAGATCTCGCGAGGTTCTGGCGTCTCTGACAAAAAGTGATCTGAGCCGAGAAGCCCAGCCCTGGCTGAGCGTCACCGAGATGCAGCTTGCCGGCGCCGCGATCACCGCCATGCGGGTCTCCTACGTTGGTGAACTGGGGTGGGAACTTCACATGGCCTCGGAAGATCTAGCGGCGGTCCATGAGGCAATTATGGCGCGGTTGAACGCGTTCGGCGGCTGCCAATTCGGTTCCTACGCGCTTAACGCCATGCGGATCGAAAAGGGATATCATGCCTGGGGCGTGGACTTCGGTGTCGAGTACACGCTGTTCGACGCCGGGCTCGACCGCTTCGCCAACATGGGCAAGGGTAGCTTCATTGGTCGTGATGCCGTTGCCCAACAGGCGCGATGGGCGGCGGATTGGGAATGGGTCGGCCTCGAAATCACCGAGGAAGGACCCGATGCTCTGGCCTCCGATCCGATCCTCGTGGAGAGCGAGTGGGTCGGTTACGTGACCTCTGCCGCGCGCGGCTACCGGACAGGAAAGAACCTGGCGCTTGGCTACGTTCGGCGTGGAGCGCTGGCGATGGGGCAAGTCTGCTCGGTTACGGTTTTTGGCAGCGACCGGCCGGCGGTACGGCAAAATCCGGACACCTATGATCCCCGGAACTTGCGCCTGAAATCTTGATCAAGCTGATGACCGAGCTGGCTGAGCGCCTCGACCGGGACTCCTGTGTGAGTAGCGCCACCTTATGAGCCGAACATCGATATCCCTTCGTCGACCATGATGCAGACGATCTTCACGCACACCTCCGATCCATGAAACAGCGCTCCGAAGCGCGGCGAAAACGCCCATTAAACTTGGCCACGTTGGTGCTCAAATCGAATTGCACTTCCGCAACCAGACGGCCGTTACGGCCTATCCGTTGCGCCGCAGCGGGATCGGCCGATAGCTGGGCCAAAGCTTTGGTGAGAGCCACGGGAAGGTTGAACGGCACCAGAATCCTGGAGCCCTAACCGCCGAGCAGCAAGTCGGGTAAGAACAGCGCGATTTCCGGAATGAAGGTGGTCACTACCAAGGTCGGCAGCCACGCAAAGAGGATGAAGATGATGGTCGGCCACAGCATTCGGCGGACCGGCACATTCGTCACCTGCGCTCCCAGATACAACAAAGGCGCGGTCGGTGGGGTGATGTTTCCCATGCCGAGATTGACCCCGAGAACGGCCGCGAAGTGAATGGGGTCCATGCCGGCGCTTTCCGCGATTGGCAGCAGCAAGGAGGCGCTTAAGATGATGCCGCTGATATCGTCCATCAGCATGCCGATCAACAGCATGACCACATTGATCATCAAGAGCACCGCGACCGGATGGTCGGAAATGGCGTAAATCAGTTCTTCGGCCAATCCGGGAATGTCTTCAAAGATGAGGAAACGGCTGGCGATCAGCACCATGAAGATCATCACCATGACAACCCCGATGGTAATCGCCGAATCCCTCAGGCTTTCATAAAGAATTGGGAGGGTAAGGCCGCGGTAAACGAAAAATCCGATGGGAATTGCGTAGATGACGGCGATGCCGGCGGCTTCCGTCGGCGTCATGATTCCCCCATAAATCCCGCCCAAAATGATCAAGGGCATGAGCAAGGCTGGGGTCGCAGTCCAGGTCTTCTTTCCGAGTTGCTTGAAGTATTGTTGGGGAATGTCGGTGATCTGGATTGTCGTGTTGTTGCGCAGTATCGCGAAGTTCACGATGATCAACATAGCCGAGAGAATTAGACCGGGAATAACGGTCGCCAGAAAACAACTCAACACGGAGAGCTGACCAACCCAGGCATAGAGCAACTGCGCCCCGCTGGGCGGAATCAACAGGCCGAGCGGACTGGCACTGGTGACGAGGGCGGCGGAAATTCCTGCCGGATATCGCGCCCGTCGCAGGTGCGGCATGATAATGCTGCCGATGCAGGTCAAGGTCGCAGCACCACTGCCCGATATGGCCCCAAACATAGCGCTGGCAATGACAGAGGCGGCGGTGAGCCCGCCTCTGAGATGCCCAAACAGATGCTCGGCGATTTCGACAATCGGTTTGGCGATGTTGCCACGCTGCATGATGCCGCCGGCCATCATAAACAGTGGAATGGCCAGCAGGATCACCGAGTTCATTTTCCAATGCCCGGTCGCCAGGAAACCGGAGACATCATGACCCGCCGTATAGGAAAGCAGAATCAGCACCGCGCTGAACGCCAGCGGGACCGAAACGCCGATAGCCAACAAGACACATATCAGCAGTATTGCAATGGCGATTATCATGTCAGGCAGGCTCGCCTGGATGTTCTTCCTGCTTTGCGGCCTCCAGGGCTGCTGCATATCGCTCGGGCCCGGCCCGCCACATCACGTAGAGCAGTAAAGCGCTGTAGAGGGTCATGAAGAAGAACCCGATGAAGATTCCGACACGAGGGACAAAAAACGGAATCTTCAGAGCAATCGTCGTTTTCCAATTCGGATAGCTCGCGATTTCGTCCGCCAACATCAGATAGGCCCAATGAAGAACAACGATCGTAATAACAAGCTCGATGGCGGTGATCGCCATCTTGCGGAGCCACAGGATTTTGGGGTTGTCGGTAACGGCATCCAGAATATCCGCGTTGATCTGCTTGCCGTAGAAGGTGCCAAGCGCGCTCGCCAAGAAGAAATTCCAGAAGCATATGGCCATCAGCCATTCTTCATAGGCGAAGAGATCGCGCTCCAAAATGTACCTAAAGAACACGACGCCGAAGAATGTGATTGGCAGAATGGGTATGGATATGACGACTATTATCGTCTTGATGCGGATCATCAGCTTGACGAGGTTGAGCAATCCGGGCGGAAGTGTTTCTTCAACCAGCGTCATTGTCTGACCCTATAAAAGATGAGGAATGCCCCGACGCAATGTCAGAGCATTCCCTCCAATAGTGGCTCTTTGGGAAGCTTCTTACTCCGAGGTCAGTTTGTCCATGGTTTCCTTACCAATGACCGTTGCCAGGTCCGGCCAGATATTTTCCCGGATATGCTTGACCAGGGCGGAACGTTGCTCGGGAGAATAGTCAAGGATCTCCCAGCCGGCCTCCTTCAACTGACCGACGAAACCCTGGTTACGTTCCCAAGCTTTGTCGATAATCGACTTAGAGGCCTTGATGGCAGCGTTGCGAATGACATCGCTTTGTTCCTGGCTCAGCTTTTCCCAGGTCTTTTGACTGCCATAGATTGCCGAAGTTTCGACAACCGTGTTCACTGGTACATAGTACTTGCCAACACCGGCAACGGCAAAGGTCGAATAGGCCCATTCCGGCGTGCAGCATATCGCTCCGTCGATGACCCCAGCCTGCAGGGCCGGCAGGACTTCCGCCCAGTTCATGGTTGTCGTCCGATAGCCTAGGCTCTCGGTTGTTTTCTTGGCGATTTCAGAACTCCAGACACGGATGTTCATGCCCTTGTCGCCGAAACCAGCATAGTCTTCCGGCTTCTTTTCCGCCACGATGCCTACCAGGCCCTCTCCGAAGTTGCTGAGAAAGACCAATCCAAGGTCCGCCATAATGCCCCGAAGCGTTGTGTTGAGTTTGGAGTCCGGGTCGCCATAAATGGTCTTCAGTTCTTCAAACGAAGTTACCAGGGCAGGCAGGTTCATGATCTCTAATCGCGGATCCGCCTGCGCATAGATGAAGGCTTGAACCATATCGATGTTTCCGCGAATGACATCTTCTACAAGTTCCTCACCGGAACCCAATTGCGAAGCCGGGAAATACTTGACCTTGACCCCAACGCCCGCGCCGTTGATTTCCTCGACCATGTTTTCCATGATCTCATGACCGAAGTGCTTCACCGGAAATGTTCCGGCGAACTTCAGCCTGACGTCGCCAGCGAATGCGCTGGTTGCCGACATGGCCGACAAGGCAAAACCAATGACACCTATTCGAACCATCGCCTTGAATTTGCGGAGTGTGGTCAACATTCTCGATCTCCCTATTGATTGATTGCCCGCGGTCTGGCTTTCGTCTGACGGCTCACGTCCATGAAAATATCCTTGCATGAATCTTCGACTGGACCGACCCCTCTGAAATACAATCGGCTGGCGGTCGTACGTGCGCTGCCATTACCACCGCGATACACATACGCCTTCAAAAAGTCAATACACTTGTGTATCGTAATTGTGGGGGTCGTAGTTTTTGGTGCGACCCAAGCCGGATGGGCAAGGGTACGAGAATGACGGAACCGGCCAAGAAAAAGAGGCAGATGCTGAGCCGCGAAGTGTGGCTTGATGCAGCCTACGACTCGTTGGTACATGAAGGAATCGACGGTGTTCGTGTTCTGAAGCTCGCCAACAAGCTCGGGGTTACGCGGGGCAGCTTCTATTGGCGCTTCGAAAGCCAGGCGGACTTGCTCTCCGAAATGCTTGCCATCTGGAAAATCAGGAACACGAACGCCTTGATTGAAGCTGCCAACGCGCGTCCGGCCGATCTCGACGAATGGTACGTCGGTCTTATGAAATGCTGGCTAGATGCAACCCAGTTTGATCCACGCTTGGATATTGCCGTTCGCGACTGGTCGCGCCGTGACAAGAGCATATACCGGATGGTGCAGGAAGAGGATACCATCCGTATTCGCAGCATGACCAAGGCATTCATCGATTTGGGAGGGGACAAGGAACGCATGGCGTTCACACGCGCGCGTGTCCTCTATTACAAACAGATGGGCTACTATTTGATCGGCGCGCAGGAACCACTGGATTTCCGCTTGGGTTACCTCGCTGAATATTGCGAGATCATCACTGGTCGTCCGATGAATCCCCTTCGGATCAAAGAATTCATGGACGACCTAAAGCCGCATATGTCACAAATTGATCACTTCGCCAACGAGGTGACAGATTAGATCCATTTAGGACAAGCGCTCTGATTGCCTATCTCGGGTGCTACCTGAATGTGGCAGGCGGCAGTGTTGGAGCTGGCCTTTCAACCTGGGCCGAGCGCGCATCGAGCCTTCGCTTGACCTTGTCGCCAAATCGCTCCGTCAGAATGGTGCCAAATTGCCGCCCGACGCGCTAGCCGCCAGAAGGCTTCTCGTATAGGCTTCCCGCGCCTTTCCGGCGCGCAGTTGTTCGCAATTGAGGATCTCAATGATCGCGCCGCGGTTCATCACCGCGATCTCCTCGCACATGTGCGCCACCACCGCCAAGTCGTGAGAGACCATGACATAGGTGAGGTTTCGCTGATGTCGCAAATCGGTCAGGAGGTTTAGAACTTCCGCTTGCACCGAGGCATCAATCGCCGAGGTCGGCTCGTCCAACAACAGGATTTCGGGCTCGAGTACCAAGGCCCGGGCAATAGCAACCCGCTGTCGCTGGCCGCCGGAGATCTGGTTGGGATAGCGAAAACGAAACTTGGCACTCAGTCCAACCGCATCGAGGACATGGCCGATCCGCTTGTCCTGGTCCGACAGATGATGAATTTGCAGGGGCTCGCGCAGAACCCTGTCCACCGTGTGCCTCGGATGCAGCGAGCCGTAGGGATCCTGGAACACCATTTGAAGGCGTTTGCGAGATGCGCGGTGGCGGCGCCGACCCACCGCATCGCCTAGGATCTCGATACGACCGCTCCAGTTCGGATTGAGACCGGCTACGGCACGCAATATCGTCGACTTGCCGGAACCGGACTCGCCGACCAGGCCGAAGCTGTCGCCCTTGTTCACGGTGAAGGCAGCAGCGCGCACGGCGTGCTGGGCCTCAGCACCCCGACCAAACAGCACATCGAGGTTTTCGACGGCGATCGCAACGTCGTTGCTCACCGACAGCGCTCCAGCCAGGCCGGGTCACGATCGAGCACAGGCAAGGGATGCTGAGAACGATCCATGCGAGGCAAGCAGTTGAGCAGCCCGCGCGAATAGGGGTGCTTGGCTTGGTATAACTTGCCGGCGTCGAGCGTCTCCATCGCCTGGCCGCCGTACATGATGATGACCCGATCACAGAAGGAAGCGACCAGCGGCAGGTCATGGCTGATCAAGATGAGGCCCATGCCGCGTTCGCGGACGAGGTCGTCCAGCAAGACCAGCACTTGGCGCTGAACCGTCGCATCCAAAGCCGAGGTCGGCTCGTCGGCGATGATCAACTCCGGCTCCGGTATCAGCATCATGGCGATCATCACGCGTTGACCCATGCCTCCGGAGACTTGGTGCGGGTAGAGCTTCGCGACCCGGGCCGGATCGCGGATCTGCACCTTCTCCAGCATCTCGACCGCACGCTCTCGGGCCTCGCGTTTGCTAGCCTTTGCATGGACCAAGAAGGCCTCGGCGATCTGCTCGCCGACCGTCATCACCGGGTTGAGAGAGTAGTGCGGGTCTTGCATTATCATGGCGATGTGTTTGCCGCGCAGTTCGCGCATTTTCCCTTCGCTTGCCTTGAGCAGATCGACGCCCTTGAAGGCCATTCTTTTCGCATCGACGCGGCCGTTGGGCGCCGTGAGCTTCAAGATCGCCCGGCCGGTCTGCGACTTGCCGGACCCAGATTCACCGACGATCCCAAGACGTTCCTGGCCAAGGGCGAAGCTCAGGCCGCGCACGGCAGCAACCGAACCCCGCGGCGTCGAAAAGGTGACGCTCAAGTCTTCAATCCGAAGCAAGCTATCGTCGATCACTGCTGGTTACCGTCTTCGTCGTAAGAAGCCTCAAGACCTGGGCGTCAGGCCCCCTGTCGAACTAGAGGGGCGGCCTCTCCGCCGAGCCGACAAACAGCGGCCTGGCCTGTTCCAAGGCGGCGGCGGCACGAAACACGCTCACATCGTCGAAGGTTCGGCCGACGATTTGCAGGCCGGTCGGCACCCCGTTAGACGCCCGGCCGCTTGGTACGCTCATCACCGGACAGCGACTCATCATGTTAAAGGGATAGGTCATGGTCCAGCCCCAGACTGGGTGCACGGATTTGCCGTTGATCTGGCAGCTATCGACGCCCGGATCATAGTCGGCAGCCACAGCGGGCACCGCCATGGTCGGGCAGACGAGCACATGATAGCGCTCGAGCATCGGCCCCAGCGTCGCATACATCTCGTTCAAGACTTCCATCGAGGACAAGAGATCAGCGCCAGTGGTCCCACGGCCAAACTCGGCGAAGCTGCGGGCGTAGTTAGTCATATCCTCGCGGTGACGCGGCAAATAGCTAGCGACCATGGTACCAAAGATGTGGCCAAGATAGTTGGATGCAGCGGTGAGCGTCGTCGTCGACCAACCAAGATCGACCTCTTCGACAGTGGCACCGGCATCGCGCAAGGCCTGCAGAGCCGAGCGGGTGTTGCGGATCACGTCATCTTCGACCTCGAAATAGCCGAGGTCGATTGAATAGGCAATCTTCCAGCCGCCGATCCCTTTCAGTTCCGAAGGAATGTTGAGCTTCGGCCTTAAGGAGGTGATGTCGAGGGGATGCGGCCCCGCCATCACGTTCTGCAACAGCGCCACGTCCGCCACGCTGCGGCCCATGGGACCCTCGTGGCAGTAGTAGTCAAGATTGAAGGGGCTGTCTTCGGGAACCCGCCCGTAAGGGGGCTTGAACCCGACAATGCCACAGCAGGAGGCGGGCATGCGGATCGAGCCCCAGATATCTGACCCGTTAGCCAAGGTCGTGGTGCCAGCCGCCAACGAGCCCCCTGCCCCACCCGACGATCCGCCCGTCGTATAGTCCAGGTTCCAGGGATTGCGCGTGATCCCCCATAGCTTTGAGTGGGTGACGCCGGCGCAGGCAAATTCCGGCGCGGTGCTGCGCGCATGAACAATCCCGCCGGCCTTGATGATGCGCTCGACGGACAAGGATGTAGTCTCATCGACCGAATCCTTGAAGATAAGCGAGCCCGAGGTGGTGCATTCGCCTTTGATCTTGTTTTCGTCTTTGATGGCGACCGGGATACCCTCCAGGGCTCTGGTACGCGCAGCCTTCCGGGCATAGCGATCCTCGGCCTTGCGCGCCTGCGCCATGGCCCTTTCATAGAAGGTGTAGGTGAAGGCATTGATCTTGGGCTCGACCGCTTCGGCCCGCGCGATAACCGCGGCCATTAGCTCCACCGGCGAAAGCTTCTTTGCCTTGAAAAGGGATAGGGCCTCGCGCGCGCCGATGTAGCACAGCTCGTCTTGGGTCATTGATAGTGTCTCCTGGCTGCTACTTTAGAGATCAATCCAAGCAATCCGCCCGGCAGCAAGACCACGAAGGCCGGCAACATGATGCCGCGCCCCTGGGCCCGGTACTGATCGAACCACCTTCGAAGGATTCCTGCCAATAAAGAACAACATGGTGGGGACTTTTATCACTTCTGGTCACGCCTTGACACCGACCTCCGGGTAGGGTGTGCGATCGAGCACTCTTTGATAATTGAAGCGCGACAGGTCGATGGTCACGAAATCGCCGTCCAGAATCAGCTCCGCCAAGGCGCGCCCGACCGCTGGAGCATGTTGCAGGCCATGGCCGGAAAACCCGGTTGCCACCAGAATCCCCTCGAGCCCGCCGATCCACGGCCCGATGATCATGTTGCCGTCAAAACTGTTCTGGGCGTAGTGGCCAACCCAAGCGCTTTGCACCTTAATGGCCTCGAAGGCCGGCACCCGATGAGCGAGCTTTTCCCAAACAAAGTCCGTGAAATAGGCGTGATTGACATCGAAGCAGAATTCTCCTGCTAGCGCATAGTTGGTGATGCCGGTGATGTAGCCGCGCCCCTCCGATCGCATGCCAACACCAAGGCCGTCGCGGGTGAGCGGCAGGATGCCGACCGGATCCCGGCATTCGAAGTAGAACACCATCCGCGGCATCGGTTCGACCGGCATGGTCCAGCCTATGGTCTGGCACAAACCCGGCGCCCAAGCGCCGCTCGTGTTGACCACCCAACGGGCCGAAATCGTTCGTCCATCGCTCAGGCGGACGCCCGTGACCGCCGTCCCATTCTCGGTAAACCCTTTGACTTCCGCGTCGAGATAGGTCGCGCCCATGGTCTTCACCGTTTTGCGGAACCCCATGAGTGCGCCGTGGTTGTCGATCCAGCCATCATTTGGCGCATAGACAGCCAGGGTGACGTCACCCGTGTGAAACATCGGGAACTTGGCCTTAAGCGCCGCGGCGTCCATGAGTGTCGCCTGGCAGCCAAAGCCGATTTGATAGTCGTAGTTGGCCGCCATGTCGGCTGCCTGGTCGTCTGTGTTGGCGATGAAGAGATAGCCATTGCGATAAAAGGTCAGGGGCTGAGGTTCGCCGTGGCGCCCGGTGACACGCGCGAAATCGCCGTAGAATTCATGGCCATAAAGCGACATGCGGATGTTCTCCTCCTGCGAGAACAACAGCCGCACGCCCGCATTCGATCGTTCGCTGGCGGCGTACTGGAAGCTCGGGTCTTTGTCGATGACACAGACCGACAAATGCGGCGCGCGGGCCAAGAGATGGAAGGCAGTACTGCCGCCCATCAAGGCCCCGCCAACGATGACAACGTCGAAGGTGGATGCAGGCACCGCGTTCAAACCCGAACCCCTGATTTGTCCTTGCCCGTCGTCAAGGCGTCTGGTCCAACCTAACGCAAAAAAATCCCCGGTTCGACGGCTGCCGAACCGGGGACCACCGGGAGATAGCATACCCGAACCGGCGCCGTGTCAGACGAGTATCGCCCCCTCCCGAGCCGGAGGGCTAGGACTTAAGCGAACCACCAGCGTTCCGTTGCCCGGTTCCCGTCGAGCGGAGAAACGCCGCTCAGATTGCCGTCGTGCATGACGGTCGTGCGGCGGCCCATGACACGGTTGCGGAAGAAGGGAATAATCACGCTGCCTTCGTCGCGCATGATGATCATCATCTCGCGGTACATCTCGGTCCGCTTGGCGTTGTCCAGCTCGCCCTTGGCCTCGGCCAGCAGGCTATCGAAGCGTTCGTGCGAAAACTTGCTCTCATTCCAATCGGCCCCGCTCTTGTAGGCGACCGTGAACATCACGTCGGGGGTTGGCCGCGCACTCCACGTCGAGACGCAAAACGGCTTGGCCAGCCAAACATTGGACCAATAGCCATCGTTTGGTTCCCGCACGATCTTGATATCGATGCCGGAGGTTTTCGCGTTTTCCGCATAGAGGACCGCAAGGTCGACTGCGCCGTTGAAGGCGGCATCGGCAGCGGAAAGCGGGACTGACAACGAGTCCAATCCTGCCTGCTTAAGGTGAAACTTCGACTTCTCGGGGTCGAACTGGCGCTGTTCGATTTCACTGTAATAGGGCAGCGTCGGGCCGATCGGCTGATCGTTACCGATCGAGCCGTGACCACGCATCGCCCGTTGCACGGCGCCTTCCCGATCAATTGCGTACTTCAAGGCTAAGCGCACATCGTTGTTGTCGAAGGGTGCTGTGTCCATGAACATCGGCATGGTGGCGTGGGCGCCGCTGGCAACTTCGTCGACAATGACATCGTTGCGCTTGGCAAGAAGGTTGGCGGTCTTCAGCTCCACGTCGCTGATTGCGTCGACCTCGCCGGTGACTAGGGCATTCTGGCGCGCGTTGGGATCACTGAGGGCGAGGAAGTGAACTGCATCGAAATGCGCCCGGTCCGCCTTGAAGTAGTTGGGGTTGCGCGTCAAGTCAGCGTGTACGCCTGGCTCGAAGGCTTGCAGCACGTAGGGACCGGTGCCTTGACCTCCAATGTCGATCGTGCCGTCGCCGTTGGAAGGGCAGATGGTGAAATGAAAATCCGAAAGCGTGTAGGGCAGGTCCGCGTTGCCGGCCGCGGTGGTGATGCGAACAACATCCCCATCGGCCTTGATTTCGGTGACGTCGGCCAAGAGCGCCTTGCCGCCTGACTTGGACTCCTCCGAACGATGGTAATTCAAGGAATCCACCACGTCGTGGGCCGTCATGGTCTTGCCGTTGTGGAAGGTAACGCCATTGCGAAGCTTGAAGGCCCACTGATCGGCGTTGGGCGAGGCTTCCCAGCTTTCGGCTAGTTCACCGGCCACCGAACCATCCCACAGCAGTTCTGTCAGACAGTTGCGATGGGCAAAGGCCATTTCGGTTGTAAACTCGCTGCTGGCCAAGGCCGGATCGGTGGTGTCGGTGGTGTTGGAGTCGTGCAAGCCAACCCGGAAGGTCCCTCCCCGTTTTGGCGTCGCCGCCTCTACCTTTCCGGACCACAGAGCGCTTGCGGCCGTGAGGGTCATGCCGCCGGCCAGCGCCCTTTCCATAAAAGCGCGTCGCGAAAGATGCCCATTTCTGGCCAGCCTTGTCAGCGCCCGTGCCGCACGATCCAGTTTATCCCGAGACATTGGAGGCTCCCTTCAAATCATGGAAGCGCCGCGTCGGACGCAGGCGCATTGGTCTTATTGCATCGACATGCAAGATATTATATCGAATAATAATCCGTCAATGTTGATTTCGACACGGTCGCAGCGACTGCTCGCCCCGGTCAGACAAGGCCATATACGCACCTCGGGGCAGGTCACTTGCGGCGATGGCGCAGGGCGAGGTCACTCCAGGTCAAGCGCTGGCAGGGATTCAGGCACCGGCACCGTGTAGTTCAAGTATGCCCGGCCACCGTCGGGATAAAGTGTCTGACCGGTCACATAGCTGGCGTCGTCACTGGCCAGGAAGGAGACCACGGCGGCCACCTCTTCAGCCCGACCCAAGCGCCCCATGGGGGTGCGCGACAGAATGCGGCGATAGGCCTCCTCGTTGCCGCCGAGCCTGGCGGTCAGCGGGGTTAGGATGGTGCCCGGCCCGACCGCATTGACCCGCACGCCGGTGGTCGCCAGGGCGATAGCAAAGATCCGCGTCAGTTGATTGATGCCAGCCTTCGAGATGCCGTAGGGAACGCGATCCGGTATCGCCAGCTCGGCTTGCGCCGAGGACATGTTGACGATGGCGCCGCCACCCTGGGCGACCATTATTTTGGCTGCCTCCTGTGTCCCCCAGAAGGTGCCCTTCAAGTTTACCTTCAATACGCTGTCAAGCTCCTCCTCGCTCACCTCCAAGGCAGGTGTGGCGCAGGAGACCGCGGCGTTATTCACCATGATATCGAGGCGGCCGAACCGCCTTTTGATCTCGGCCAGAAGTTCCTTGATCTGGTCTTGTCGACTGACATCCACCGGGACCGCAACCGTCCGATCGCCCAAGGGATCGAGTTCCCGCGCAACCGACTCCCCAAGATCTGCTTGAATGTCGGAAATCACGACCACGGCACCATCCTGGAACAGGCGCGCCGCACAGGCTTTGCCGATCCCCTGCGCCGCCCCGGTGACGACAGCGACCTTTCCCCTGTGGTCCATGATGTTCTCCTGTGACCTAAGTGGCGCGTTGCTGCGCGGTGAAGACGGGCTTCCCGGTTTCCAGCGTCATCCCGGCAAGGACATTTTCAGTCTTGCGCAAGGCCTCGGCGAGTGGTTTCGAAACCAGGATACCGCGCTCGGCCGCCTCTTGGCGCGCTCTTGCCGCCCGGGCGCCTGGCATGCGCACTGGAAAGGCTGGGTCCGCCGGCGGCCCCGCCTCGATACCGCCGGCAATCGTCTCCACCGTCGCGGCAAGGTCATGCCCGCCGCCGAACGCGGCCGGATCGAGCGCCAGGAAAAGGTGGCTGACACCTGCCCGGTCGGCAGAGCGATCTTGCGGCGGGCGCACTTGCGTACCGATGACGCCACCCGACAAGGAAACGCAAAGCAGCTCGACCATCAATCCGATTGCCGTGCCCTTGGCGCCGCCAAGCGCCTGCATGGTCCCACGTAAGGCGACCTCAGCGTCGGTCGTCGGGTGACCGCTTTCATCAAGCGCCCAGTCATCCGGGATCGGCACACCTTCTGCCGCCGCCTTGCGGATGCGGGCGCGTGAACCCGCTGCGCTAGCGAAATCGATGATCACCGGAAAACCGCCCGCCCTCGGAAAGCCAACCGCGATCGGATTGGTGCCGAAGGCCGGCCGGGTCCCGCCGCGCGGCGCGACCGTCGGCGAAGCGTTCGATAGGGCAATGCCGACCATGCCGCGCCCAACAATTCGATCCACGAAGGCAGAGGCCGCACCGAAGTGGCCCGAGTTGCGCACGGCAACCACGCCCGCACCGGCCTTGGCCCCGAGCTGCACGGCGCGATCGGTCGCCGCTATGGCAGCGAGCACGCCCGGGCCATCATCCGCATCCAGCACCGCGGCACCCAGGCGCGATGATTGGAACCGGAAATCCGGCCTGGGGCGAATGCGCCCCTCCACCATGCCAAGGACATAGTGCGGCAAGTGCATCAGGCCGTGGCTGCCGATGGCGCTGGCTTGGGCAAAAACCAAGACCGAGGCCATGGTTTCGGCCTCTCGGCGTCGCATGCCCGCCTGGCACAGCATATCGGCGGCCAAGGCCTCAAGGGCAGCGACCGGTATCCGATCACCCTCTCGGGGCAGGGTTCTCATGATCTCATCCGAAGACCGGCGTCAGCCAGCCGCGGTCAAGCTTTGTGTGGCCTTCAACGGCCGCGAAATAAGCGGCTTGGATAGTCTTCGTTACAGGGCCACGACCGCCGCTGCCGATCGGAATGCCGTCGACCTCGATCACCGGCAGGATCTCGGCGGCCGAGCCAGCAAAAAAGGCCTCGTCGGCGGCGGCCAGTTCGGTCCGGTCGACTGGTCGTTGCTCGACGGTCATGCCCGCCTCGCCGGCCAGCTCGATCACCGTGTCGCGGGTAATACTCTCCAGGATGCCGCTGGCCAGGTCGGGCGTCACCAGGCTGCCACGGCGCACGACGAAGAGACAGGCGCCCGGCCCTTCGGCGATCTTGCCGTGTTCGTTCAGAACAACCGCGTCGTCGTAGCCGTCACGCTTTGCCTGAAAGCGCGCGAGCCGAGCGTTAGCATAGTTGGCACCGCACTTGATGCGCGGCGACATGGCGTTGTCGGACATGCGCCGCCACGAGGAAATCTGCACGCGGATGCCGGTCTCCGTCTGGCGGCTGCGCGGCCGGGGGCCGGCAAAAACGCACCAACTGACCGGGCCCGCCACGTGGTGGTCGCCGAGACCGTCCAAATAGGCAGTGACGCGGATGTGGCAATTGGCCCGGTGCTCGTCGGCACGCAGCAGCTCAAGGATGGCATCGGTAACCTCGACCATGTCGAATTCCGGCTCGAAGCGCAGCAACCTCATCGACTGGGCCAGGCGATCCAGGTGCTCGGCGAGGCGAAAGACATAGAGTTGCCCTGCCTCTCCGTTCCAGTAAGCGCGCAGGCCCTCGAAGACGTTGAGGCCATAGCGCATGGCCGGCGACATGAGGTGCACGGTGGCGTCTTCGAAGCGTATTAGGGAGCCGTTGACGATCATGCGGCGGGCCACCGACACGGATTTGGGCTGGGCATTATTCATTTCTTGAGGCTTCTCTCTTCGAGCCGAAATCGGGCCAAGGCAACTCCGTTCTCCTCTTCTATGGCCAGGGTAACCCAGGCGCCCACGCTCAGCCGCTGGCCTGCATCACTGTCGACAACGTTGGTGAGCAGCCGCGGCCCTTCGTCCAGCTCGACCAGGGTAACGTCGTAGGGGATGCGGGCCGCCAGATGCGCGGCATAGGCGTGATGATAGACCACCCAGGAAACCACGCGGCCACGGCCAGCTGCCGGCCGCCATTCGGGATTTGACGCCAGACACGAAGGGCAATGGGCGCGCGGCGGCAGCCAAGCATGGCCGCAGGCCGGACAATGCTGATAAAGCAAGCGACCTTTTGCTAGACCCTCCCAATAGGGCCGGTTGAGGTCGGTGATCTCGGGCCTCGGCGCACTCATGCCGGTGCCCCTAAAATCAAGGTCGCGTGGGTGTGCATGGACCCGCCTTGGTTAGAAACGACGCAGGTTTCGGCGCCCTTCACTTGGAGCCGGGCGTCGCCGCGCAACTGCCGCACGCCTTCGATGACAAGCTGTAGGCCGGGGGTTCCCGATTCCGATAGCAGCCCGCCCGAGGTGTTGATCGGCAAGCGCCCCTCCGGGCCGATGCCTTCGTTCAGCGCCATCGCGCCCGCCTGGCCGCGCGGCGCCAGCCCATAGTCTTCCAAAGTCTGCAGCACGGTGATGGTGAAGCAGTCGTAGATCTGGGCGACGTCGATCTCGCCCGGGCCGACCCCGGCCATGGCGTAGGCGGTCTTTGCCGAGACCTCGGCCATGGTTCGGGTGAGATCCGGGCGCAGGTGCACCTCCCAACTCTCCTGGCCCTGGCCAAAGCCGAGGATCGGAACCGCTTTCGAGAGACCAAGCCTTTTCGCCCGCTCGGCGCTGGTGACAATAACGGCCGCACCGCCGTCGGAGACCAGGCAGCAGTCGTCGCGGCGCATCGGCTCGACCAGGTAAGGCCTGGCGAGGTAATCGTCCATGGCCAGCGGCTTGCGCAGATGGCCGAAGGGGTTGTCCGCCCCGTTGGCCCGGCATTGCACGGCGACGGCGCCGAAATGCTCGTCCGGTGTCTGATAGGCCTGGCGGTAGGCTTGGTGGATCATGGCGTAGCCGGCCGCGGTGGAGTACCAACCGTACAAGGCATCGTCGCCGCGCGGGCGGTGGTAGACGGCGCGCGAACCCGTGCGTGGATTATCACCATAAGCGACGACGGCCATCTCCATCAGGCCGGCTTCAATTGCCATGACGGCATAGGAAATGAGCGCGATGTTGGCAGCACCTCCCTGATCCAGGGCTCCGCCAACCTTCGGGCGCAACCCAAGCGCTTCGGCGACTTTTTGACCGTAGAGGATCGAGGGCTCGGAGTTGGCCATCTTGACCAGGACACCGTCGATCATGTCCTTCTCGATCCCAGCATCCGCGACCGCCTTGCCGACCGCCTCGACGATCAGGGATATTCGGTCGCGTCCCGGATGCTTGCCGTAGACCGTGTGGCCAACGCCGGTGATGACCGCCCTCCCCCGCATCACACCACCCCGTCGCGGGCCAGGCGTTCAAGCTCGGCAGCATCAATACCGATGGAGCCGAATACTTCGGCATTATCTGCACCATAGTCTGGGCTCGGGCGGTAGTCCGCCGGCGGCGTGTCGCCGTATCGCAACGCCGAACGGGGCAACACCAAGGGTCCATAGAAGGGATGCTCGATCTCCAGCAAAGCGCCGCGGTCGCGCAGCGCCTTGTCCGCAATCACCTCCGGCAAGTCGCGAACCGGCGCGCTTGGCACCCGATGTTCGTTTAGGGTGCCGAAGAGGTGAGCCTTCTCATACTGGCCGGTCCAGGAGGCGACGACCTCGTCGACCCGGTCCATGTTGGCAACCCGCGCCTTGTTTGTGGCAAAGGCCAGATCGTCCTTGTACTCGGGCCGGCCCATGGCTTCGGCCAGGCGTCGCCAGTGGTCGTCGCTGTTGCAGATGATGGCGATGTGGCCGTCAACCGTCGGATAGACGTTGTAAGGGCTTAAGCTTAGCCCGCCGTGGCGGTTGCCGGTCCGCAAAGGGATGTCGTCGCGCTCTCCATAGGTCATGCCGATGTTGGATGCCATGGAGGGATAGACCGCCTCCAGCATCGAGACATCGATGCGCGCACCTTCACCGGTGCGTTCCCTACGAAACAACGCCGTGACAATGGCGCCGTAAAGGTGCACGCCGCCGAAAAAGTCACACAAGGCCGCCCCGGACTTGGTCGGCGGACCATCGGCATAGCCGGTCACGCTCATCACCCCGGACATGGCCTGGACGGTGAGATCCATGGCCGGAAAATCGCGGTAGGCGCCGTCCTGGCCGTAGCCGGAGCCAGACGCAAGAATGATCCTCGGATTGCGGGTGCGCAGTGTCTCGTAGCCAATGCCGAGCCGGTCCATGACCCCCGGCGCGTAGTTCTCGGCCACCACGTCGGCGGTCTCAACGAGATCGAGGAACAGCGCGCGACCACGCTCGGTCTTCAGGTTCAGCGAGATCGACCGTTTGCAGGCGTTCAGCATGGCGAAGGGTACACCCGCGCCCGATCTGGCATCGCGTCGGCGCAGGAACTCGCCGCCCGGCGGCTCCACCTTGATCACATCGGCGCCGGCCATTGCCATCAGGAAGGTGGCGTAGGGGCCGTTGTAGATTTGCGTCAGGTCGAGGACGCGAATGCCTTGGAGGGGCAGCGAGCCGGCCATGCTCAGCGCCCCTTGAAGCTCGGCTTGCGTTTTTCCGCGAAGGCCTCTTTGGCCGCCTTGGTGTCCTCCGACTGGTGCAGGATGCGGTTCACGAACTGCTCCATGCGCAGTCCCGAGGCCAAGTCCATGTCCTGAGAGCGAATGGCTAGCTCCTTGGCAGCTTGGACCGCCAGCGGCGCGTTCTCCTTGATCCGCTCGGCAAAGCGCCGCGCCTCGTCCAGGAGATCAGCGGCGGCAACAACGCGGTTGATGAGACCCCAGCGCGCCGCGGTTTCGGCGTCGATGGATTCCCCTAGAAGCAGCATCTCCATGGCGATGGCGTAGGGCAGCTGCTTCATCACCCGCTGGGTGCCGCCGTTGGCAGCGATGATGCCACGCTTGACCTCCGCCAGGCTGAAAACGGCGTTCTCCGAGGCAACGCGCAGATCCGTGCCCAGCAGCAAGGTCATGCCGCCGCCGACGCAATAGCCATTGACGGCGGCGATCACCGGCTTCCAAACCTCCAGCCCGCGGTTGAGCAATGGGTCCTTCTGGGTCAGCCAGACCTCGGACAGGGGCTGGTTCCTGCCGACGTAAGACTTGATGTCGGCGCCGGCGCAGAAGGCTTTGTCGCCGGCCCCGGTGATGATGGCGACCCTGATCTCGTCGTCGTCGCGAACCCGTTGCCAGGCCTCCGACAGCATCGTGTAGTGCTCGGCATCGAGGGCGTTGCGACGCTCCGGGCGATTGATGGTGACGGTCGCAATGTTGTCGCTTAGGTCGAAGTCGATGGCCATGGCTCAGCCCCGCAATAGTTCGCGCGCCAGCACCATGCGCTGGACTTCCGATGGCCCCTCGCCGATGCGCTTGATGCGCAGCTCGCGGTACCAACGCTCCAAGGGCATCTCCTTGGCGAGACCCATGGCCCCGAGAATCTGCACGCAGCGGTCGATGATCCGGCCCGCCGCTTCGGTCGCGTAGACCTTGGCGATGGAGGCATCCGTCTTGATGTCCTTGCCAAGATCGCCGTTCCAGGCCGCCTGCCAAGTCAACAGCCGCGCTGCCCGCAGTTCGATCTCGCTGTCCGCGATCATCCACTGCACGGACTGCTTGTCGGCCAAGAGGGACTTATGGACGTGTCGCTGGCGGGCCCATTCGATGGCATGGCGCAAGGCCTCCTGGGCCACACCGATCACGCCGGCGGCGTAGGGCACGCGGGCATGAACCAGCCACTTTTGGCAGATGGCAAATCCCTGGCCTTCGTCGCCAAGACGATTGGCCACCGGCACCCGGACGTCCTCGAACTTCACCTCAAAGGGTGAATAGGAGCGGATGACGCCGATCTCGGAGACAGCGATGCCCGGCAGGTCTCGATCGACGATGAAGGCGGTAATGCCGCCACCCGCCTCGCGATCACCAGTGCGCGCGAAGACGATACCCCAGTCCGCCTCGCCCGCAGCGGTAATCCACATCTTAGTTCCGTTGATAACGTAGTGGTCGCCATCGCGCACGGCTCTAGTTTGGATCTTGCGGGCCGGGTCGGAGCCGCCGGCAGCCTCGGAGATGGCAACGAAGCACTTCTTTCCTTTGGCAATGGCTTCTACACCGTAGGTCTGCCGCTGCTCTTTCGTACCCAACCAGATGACGCTCGGCGGATCGATCCCAAAGGCACCGCAGGCCGGCACATAGGCGCCCATGCGGCATTTTGCCGCCTCTTCGGCCACGATCACCTGGCCAAGCAGCCCAAGGCCGCCGCCGCCATACTCCTTCGGCGAGGATAGGCACCAGAGGCCGAGCGCCTTGGCCTTCTCTTGCAGGGCGCGGAGATCCTCGTCGGGCAGGGCAAAACAGTCGTGTGGCTGACGGTCCTCGACGGGGCGGACCTGCTGCGCCATGAAGCGGGCGACCGTGTCACGCAGCATCGCCAGTTCGTCCGGCAACTGCCAGGCGCCAAGCGGCCAGGGGTCATTGGCCGTCTTCGTTCCATCTGGCATCAACGCCCCTTTCTTATCACCAATCGAGAAGATCGATCATTATTCGATATATAGCGATTTCCGTTCCTTGTTATCAAGTCCAAACCGGCTGGCGCCAGCCCTCGGGATCGGCGGCACGGCCCTCAACCAGGTCGAGAAACCGACTCTGAAGGCGTCGCACGAAAGGCCCCGGCTCGCCGCGCCCCATCGGCAGGCCGTCGATCGAGACCACCGGGCAAATTTCTTGGTGAGTGCCGGTGATGAAGGCTTCTTCGGCCAAGTAGATCTCGCTGCGATCGACGCGGCGTTCTTCGACCGATACCTCCTCGGCCCGCAACAAGCCGATCACAGTATCCCGAGTGATGCTTTCGAGAATGTCCGAGCCGGTATCCGGCGTGACGACCCGCCCCTTACGCAGCAGGAATAGGCAGGACCCCGCCGTCTCTGCGACCTTACCTTGCTCGGTCAGAAAAAGCGGGTAATCGTATCCCTGCTCTTGCGCGTCCATTATGCCGAGGCGGCCATTGTGATAGTTGGCGATGGATTTGACCCGCGGCGGCATGGCTCGATCGGCGATCCGCACCCATGAGCTGACACCTAGGCGGAAGCCGACCTCGAACTCGCGGCCCCGCCCCAAGGCCGCGCTGGTAATAATGAAGCTAACCGGACCGCGCGCGCCCTGATCGCCGAAGCCATCGATAAAAGCGAGAATGCGAAAGTAGGCTGTGGACTTGTGCTGGTTGCTGCGAAGTAGCGCTAGGCACCAGTCGGTCACGGCCTCGGCTGTCACATCGGTTTCAAACCTGAGAATTCGCAGGCCGTCGAACAAGCGGGTGATATGGTCGGCGAGACGGAAGGTCCAGAGCTGCTGCGCTTGCGGGTCCCAATAGGCACGACACCCTTCGAAGACGGCCGAAGCGTACTTTACCGCCGGCGCCAAGGCATGAATCTTGGCCTCGGCCTCGTCGATGATTCCGCCGTTGTAGCTCGCCTGCCGGCGCGGCTCGGTCATGGGGCATCTCCAGCAGCCCAGCCATCAGTGCAGGGGCGATGATCAAGGAGACAACAATAATGACGGCCCACGCTGTGGTTCCTCGGGGCAAGCGATAGAGGATCAAAACTCGTTTGTATCGTTTATCGCTCTAACGTGTCAATAAATGATGCAATCAACGGGAGGCGTGGTGGGCTTTTCGAGACCCTCGGCGCTCGACCGCAGACAGCGAATCTAGAGCGGCCCGCTGCAGCGCCTCCCCGCCGAGGGCCCGTGTCGCTTCGTCCGCCATGTCCGCGGCCTTGGCTCCGACGGCCGCAAAATCGGAACTCGGAAGGTTGTTCTCGTCAGCGGTCAGAACAATCGAGCCATAGGGCCGATCTTCGCGCCACCAGATGGGAGCAGCGACCGAATTGACGCCGGCTTTTAGTCCCCCCTCGGAGGTGGCATAGCGCTGCCGCCGAATTGCCTCGACCTCCTTTCTCAAGTCCGTCCGGCTCTTGGTTTCGGAGTGAAGGTAGCCTGTCCAGTCGGTGTGCGCATGGGCCAGAGCCGCGACATCCTCATCGGGCAAGAAGGCAAGGACAGCCTTGCCCGCGGCGGTCCGGGTCATCGGTATCCGGCTGCCGGCTTCGGCAGAATAGGTACGCCCGTGCGCACCCTCGACCTTG
Organism: Rhodospirillales bacterium; assembly: GCA_965222795.1. Classification (GTDB taxonomy): domain Bacteria; phylum Pseudomonadota; class Alphaproteobacteria; order Kiloniellales; family CBDCUY01; genus CBDCUY01. The sequence goes on from OZ244972.1 coordinate 884,631, forward strand.
TCGAGGTAGACAACAAATGGAAACGAAAGATAGGACAGGAAGACGGTATAGCCAGTCGACTGGGCACCGAAGCGGAGAATTGGATGCACCAAACGACGCGCCTCGTGGCGCTCGACCACGTGCGACCCCAGTTCCCAAATCGACAAGGTCAGCAGGTATTTGGAAGACCCCGGCGCCTGTTCGACGTAGCCGGCCAAGAACAAGGCGTTGAGGATGCGTTGGACGGCGCTCTTGTCCATCGCAATGTCGCGTGCGATTTCCGAAATGCCGCGGGCGGCCTTGGCGTGAGCCAGGTATTCAATGACTTTGAGGCCTTTGCGGACAGTGGAACTCATCCCTACATCACCCTTATCGTCTGCTGCCGATTCCGCCTAGTTGTATCGCTATTCGATGCAAAACGCGACCCGAGCAAGGCTTGGGGCTCACTGGGCCCAATCACCCGAACCTTGATTGACTTCGATTAGGGTTGGGCCAGCGGCCAGTATTGCCGCGGCGACGAGCCTCGTTAGATGATCGAGATCGCGGGCCCGCTCGGCCTGCCAATCAAAGGCGCGCGCCATGGCCAGGAAGTCCGGATTGCGACCTTGGACTTCGACCGGTTCGATCTGAGCGCTTACCATGGCATCGCGGATCTCGCCGAGCGCGTTGTTGTTCCAAAGGATTTGTACGATCGGGAGGCCGCGCTCCGCCGCTGTCGCCATTTCCTGACAGGTAAAAAGGAAGCCATAGTCGCCAGCGATCGAGACCACCGGTCGATCGGGACAGCCGATTTTCGCACCGATCGCCGTGGGCAGGGCATAGCCGAGGGTGGCAAAGGAGGCTGGGTGCAGCCAGCTGCGCGGCCGTTCGACGGGAAAGGCGTGATTGCCGGTATAGGCAAGCTGGGTCATGTCTCCCACCACGACCGCGTCGTCCGGCAGGGCATGACGCAGCGCTGTGAGAACTGCTCGGTGTTCCATGGCAAGCGGTGCCCCGAAATTGGCAAACTGGCTTTTCAGTCTCTCGAGCTCGGCGGCCCAATCGGCACTGGCGCCGGAAACCGAGCGCTCCCGTAGTGCCGCCTGCAAGGCCTCCGCCGCCACCTTGGCATCGGCGAGAATGGGGATATCGGTGGCGTAACGGTCTGACATCTTCTTGGAATCGACGTCAACGCGGATGAGGCGCCCGTCGAAACGAAGGTCCTGGTTCGATGCATCGACCGTCGACAGCTCGGTGCCAATGGCCAGTATCACGTCCGCCGCAGCGACGAATGCCCGGGCTTGCGGCATCGACAGCGCGGCGCCGAGCACCCCTGGGTGCGATTCGGGAACCACACCCTTGCCGCAAAACGAGGTGATGACGGCCGCCCCGGTGCGGTCGACCAACCCCCGAATCGCCGCCGCCGCATCAGCCGCGCCGGCACCGACCAGGATCAGGGGTCTTTCAGCTTGAGCCAGCAAGTGAGCGGCCTCGGCGATCTGTTCGGCGCGCGGTGCCGGCCGCGGCGCCAGCGGTCGCAGGGACCAGTCCCCTGTCGCCGGTTCGGCCAAGACGTCGCGCGGAACTTCGATATAGACCGGGCGCGGTCGCCCGCTTGTCATGGCGGCGAAGGCCTGGGCGACCACGTCGGGGATGTCTTCCGGACCAAGGGCCTGGCCAGCATAGGCGCAGAACTGCTCGGCGATGAGGCGCTGGTTGCGCAGCTCATGAAACGGCCCCCATCCCTTGCCGATCTCGCGCCGGGTATTGGTCGAAGCCACGACCATCATCGGCTGGCTGTCCGAGTAGGCCTGGGCGATCGGCGTCGCCGCGTTGGTCAGGCCAGGTCCTGAGATCAAAAAGCAGGCGGCTGGCCGGCCCGTCGCCCGCGCGAAGCCGTCCGCCATGAAGCCGGCCCCCTGCTCGTGGCGGCTAAGAACGTGGCGCAGCGACCGCTCCTTGAGGCTTCGATAGAGTTCGATCGTGTGCACGCCCGGAATGCCGAAGGCGGTGTCGATCCCGTAAGCCTCGAGCAAGGACACCAGCGCCTGGCCGCATTTCTGTCTCTCCATTCGGCCTCTCCTAAGCGTTCACGGGCGACGATTGACAATCCGCCAGGCCGCCTGTACAGGTCAATTTATCGTATATCGCGATGATGTATCGTTTATCAAACCAATTTGGGTACACTTGGACGCTCGCTTGATGCAGGCCCGATATCAAATCGCCGTCGACATTGGCGGCACCTTCACGGATGGGGTGCTGGTCGACAGCGTGGCAGGGCGCTCGGGCGTGCCCATCATGATTGGCAAATCCTTGACGACCTACGACGATCCTGGCAAGGGCGTCATGGATGTCATTGACAGACTGATCGAGGGCGCGCGCCAGGCCGACCCCAGTTTCAATATCGCGGAAATTTGCCGCGTGGTGCATGGCACCACACTTGTGACCAACACACTGATCGCCCGCCAAGGCGCCCGCACGGCGCTGATCGTGACCGCCGGGATGGGGGACTGCCTCGATATTCGCCGGGAGCTTCGTTACGACACCTACGATCTCTTCCTCGAAGTGCCGCCGCCCCTGGTGCCGCGCGAAGATCGTTTCGAGCTTGCCGGGCGCCTCACCGCCGACGGTGCCGAAATAGCAAGGCTCGATGATGCAGCGCTGTCAGCCATTGCCGACCAGGTGGCAAACGGCGGATTTGACGCCGTTGCTGTCTGCCTGCTGCATGCCTGCACCGACGACCGCCACGAACGCGCTGTGGAAGCGCACCTTGAAGGCCGCCTGAACGGCGCAACCATTTCGATTTCGTCGGACGTGGCGAGTGAGATCGGCGAGTACGAGCGCATGTCGACGGTCGTGGCGAACGCCTACGTCCGACCCATCGTCGACCGCTATCTAGGGGCGCTGCAGGCCAAGTTCGACAGCGCCGGTCTTACCGTTTCGCTCGATGTCATGATGTCCGACGGAGCCTTCAACACCACAGCCACCGCCCGGCGTTATCCGATAAAGTTGCTGGAGAGTGGGCCGGCAGGCGGCGTTCTCAGCGCCGTCAACTGCGCCGCGTTGGAAGGGGTGGATGATATTCTAGCCTTTGACATGGGCGGCACCACCGCCAAGGCCTGCGTCGCCGTGGGGCGGACGCCTGCCGTTACCCACAGCTTCGAGTTTGGCCGCGCCCGGCGGTTTCGACGCGGCAGCGGCCTTCCCGCCATCACGCCAAGCATCGACCTCATCGAAATCGGCGCCGGCGGTGGCAGCATCGCGACCGTCGATGCGCTCGGCCTGATGAAAGTCGGCCCCGAAAGCGCCGGGTCGGACCCGGGGCCGGCCTGCTACGCCCGGGGCGGCAAGGAACCAACGGTCACGGACGCGGACCTGGTACTCGGCTACCTCGATCCCGACGCTTTCCTTGGCGGCCGCATGTCCCTGGACAGGGCCCGTGCAGAACAGGCCCTTACCGCTCTGGGCTCGGACCTGGGCCTGGCGGTCGTCGACACGGCACTCGGTATCCACGAGATCGTCAATGAGAACATGGCCGCCGCCGCCCGGGCGCACATCGCAGAAAAGGGGCTGGACGCGCGCCGCCTGGCCATGGTTGCGACCGGCGGTGCCGGTCCCGTTCACGCCGTCGACGTGGCGGTCCGCCTAGGCATTAGGACCGTGTTCTGTCCGATTGCCTCCGGCGTCGGATCCTGCCTCGGTTTCCTTGCCGCACCGACGCGGGCCGACCGATCCTGGACCCGCGTAGAACGGGTTGCCGAGATCGATGAAGCCCAACTGCGGCGCCGTGTCGACGGCGCGCGAAGGGTGATTGCCGGCAACCTTGCCGCCTGTGGATTGGCCGCCGCCGATACCATCTGGGAACTGACAGCAGAAATCCGCTATCTCGGACAAGGCGCGCGGGTCGACGTGGCGGTACCGCTCGAAACGTTCGACTCTGCCGGCCTAGCCCGCCGCTTCGAGGCAGCCTATGCCAATCTCTATGGTCAAACGGTGCCGGGCGGCATTCCAGAAGTCGTCACCTGGCGGTTGGTCGGGCGCTCTCATTCAGTGGTAAAAAAATTCCAACTGACGGAGGCTGCCGCTGGTAAAGCGGAAGCGATGCCGATCGGCGTCCGGAGCCTGCGTACGCCGTCAGCCCGTGCCTTCGAAGAGGTTCCCGTCTACGATCGATATAGCCTCGGCGCCGGTGTTCGCCTGCGTGCCCCGGTCATCGTGCAGGAGCCGGAAAGCACACTGGTGGTCGGCTATCCGGCCGATGTGACCATCACGCCATCCCTGTCAATCAAGATCGAGCTGGACCAGAAAACGAGATGACGGCGCCCGACATCGATCCTGTCACCCTGGAAATCCTGTGGAGCCGTATGACCAGTGTCGTCGATGAGGCGGCCGCCAACTTTGTGCGCACCTCCTTCTCGACCTTGGTACGCGAGGCGAACGACTACGCCGTGGTCTTGGCCGATAGACAGGGACGCAACGTGGCCCAGTCGAGCCAGAGCATTCCGTCCTTCATCGCCACCCTGCCGGCGACGATACGCCATTTCGTCGGCCGCTTCGGCATCGACGGCATGCGCGACGGCGACGTCTTTGTGACCAACGATCCATGGATTGGCAGCGGGCATCTGAACGACGCCTCGATTGCCATGCCCATCTTCCGCGATGGTAAAGTGGCCGGCTTTGCTGGCGTCGTCAGCCATCTGCCCGACATCGGCGGTCGTCTGCGCAATCCACAAAACGTGGAGATCTTCGAGGAAGGTCTGCAGATTCCGCCGATGCGCATCCTCGCCGCCGGTGAACCGCGCCAGGATCTCTTTACGCTGATCCGCGCCAATGTCCGCGTCCCGGATGAAACGGTAGGCGATCTTTGGGCAATGATTGCCTGCTGCCGCACACTTGGCCGCCAACTGAATGCGCTGCTCGATGAAACCGGCCTTAGCTTCGACCGCTTCGCCGATATGGTCGTGGCCCGGACCGAGCAGGCCATGCGCCGCGCCATCGCCGAGGTGCCCGGCGGCACCTATCGCTACGAGATTGAAAACGACGGCCCGCGCGAGCTGCCCGGCGGCAAGATTGTCATCCGTTGCGCGGTTACGGTCAGCGGCGATTCAATCGCGATCGACTACGCCGGTTCCACGGAACAGGTGGGCTTGGCGATCAACACTGTCTTGAACTACACCTTCGCCTACTCGGCCTACGCGCTGAAGGCAGTGCTTGCCCCTTGGATTCCCAACGCCGAGGGCAGTTTTGCGCCAGTATCGGTGACGGCGCCCGAAGGCTCCATCCTCAACCCGCGGCGGCCCGCGCCGACAGGCGCCAGGGGCATGATCGGCCACCTTCTGCCACCGGCCATATTCGGCGCGCTGGCGGCGGTGATCCCGGAAAGGGTTCGTGCAGCGCCCGGCTCACCGTCGAATTCCTTCCAAATCTCGGGCATGAAGGCCGGTCGGCCCTTCGTCATCAACTTCTTTCAGGGCGCCGGGCAAGGGGCGGCCGCAGGCCAAGATGGCGCCGATGCCATTAGCTTCCCCAGCAATTTGGCGAACACGCCCGTCGAGGTGTTGGAAAACCTAGCCCCGATTATCATCCACAAACGGACGATCCGGCGTGGATCCGGCGGTGCCGGCGCCCGCCGCGGCGGCGATGGTATTACCTACGAGGTGGAGATCCGCGGCGACGGCCCGGTGCAATGCTCGATCCTGTTGAACCGCTTAGCTTGCGCAGCGCCTGGCCTGCTTGGTGGTGGCGATGGCCGGCGTGCATACTTGGCAATCAATGGCGTGGCCGAGGACCGCTCCGGGCGATTTCTCCTCAAGCCGGGCGACCGGCTCCTCTTGGAATCAGGCGGTGGCGGCGGCTTCGGCGTAGCGGATTGACGATTGTTATAACGGCAAGGGGGAGCAAGCCTTGAGCGGCTGGCGAAAAGTCCAAGACAACGTGCGAATTCCCCTTGCCGGCGGGCTAACCTTGTCGGCCCGCATTTGGTTTCCTAGGAGCAATCGCCCGGCACCTGCCATCTTAGAGTACCACCCCTATCCCAAACGCTATGCGACGGCACAGCGTGACGAGATTGCGCACGGCTTTTTCGCCAGCAAAGGCTTCGTCTCCCTGCGTGTAGATATGCGCGGTTCGGGTGAGAGCGAGGGCTCCACGGTCGACGAATATACCGACCAGGAACGGGCCGACGCGGTCGAGGTCATAAACTGGATCGCGCGGCAGGATTGGTGCTCCGGCTCGATCGGCATGTACGGTTTGTCATGGGGCGGGTTCAACAGCCTCCAGCTCGCCGCCATGGCACCGCCACCGCTCAAGGCGGTTGCCGTTGCCGGTGCCACCGACGATCGGTTTCGCGAGGACGCGCATTTCTTGGGGGGCGTTACCGCCTCCGATCACATCGGCTGGTCCGTCGCGCTGATTTCCTTCCTGACAAGGCCACCCGATCCGGCACTCATCGGCCGGGGCTGGCGGGCCTTTTGGAAGGCCAGGCTGGAAGCACTGGAATGGGCGCTGCCGCACTGGCTCGAACACCAGGCTCGAGACGCCTTTTGGATCAAAGGATTTCCGAGTGCAGCATCCAAGGGGCTTCGTGTTCCGGTCTTGGTCGCCGGCGGCACGGCCGATGTCTTCGCGACCAGCGTATTGCGGATAGCCGATCGGCAGCCAGAGCGAGTGAAGGCGGTGATCGGACCCTGGGCACACAAGTTTCCGCATATGGGCATTCCCGGGCCGGCGATTGACTGGCTGGCCCAATGCACCCGCTGGTTCGACCGCTGGCTGAAGGGAACCAAAAACGGCGCCGAGACCGACCCGCGGCTGCGGGTCTTCATGACCGACAGTTATCCGCCTAGCGAACACTCGCAAGCCACGCGCCCCGGGCGTTGGATTAGGGTGAACGACGGCGGCGGGACAGCCACGGCCAAGCTCGCCCTCAGCCGCGACGGTCGCCTCGGCGGCAATACAACGACGGGCAAGATTGCGATTTCAACACCGCAAGATCTTGGTATGGACGGCGGCGAGATCATGCCCATGGGCTGGGGCGCCGACCTGCCAGGGGACCAACGTCACGACGATGCCTGTTGCGTTACCTTCGACACGGCGCCCCTGCAAAACGACCGGGAGATTTTCGGCCGACCGGAACTCACTCTCCGGCTTGCAAGCGATCAAGCGGTAGCCTTCTGTGTTGCGCGCCTCTGCGATGTCGCCCCAGACGGCAGGTCCACCCGCATCGCCATAGGCGCCGCCAATTTGAATTTGAGCCCCGACATGGGGCGCGTAAGACTGCTTAAGCCCGGGAAGATCGAAAGAATCATCCTGCCGCTCGGCGTCGTCGCCCATCGTTTTTCCAAGGGGCACCGCATCCGCATCGCCCTATCGAATACCTATTGGCCCATGTTGTGGCCCTCGCCCAAGCCAGGAACCCTGACCTTGCATCTCAAGGGGTCGGATTTCACCTTCACCGGCTTGCCCAAAGGATCTTCCGCCTGCCGCGACTTCGGGCCACCCGACGGCATGCGGACCCGTCCGTGGCAAACGCTAGCGCCCGCCTCGTTTGCGCGCGACATCACCCGCGACGTGGCCCGCGGCCGCACCTGTCTTCGTATTGGCGATCAGTCGGCGCTAGAACGATCCGGCGACCACGGGCTGGAGCACTGGAGCAAGACAGATCGCGCCTACGAGATCGAGGACGGCCGGCCTGACACTGCGACCTTTCGCATTCACCGACAACTCGGCATTCGACGCGTCGGCTTCGAAGCGACCACCGAAGTCGATGCAACGGTGACGAGTGATGAAACCCACTTCCATTGGCGCCTGGAGATGCAGGCCCGATCGGACGGCCGCCGCGTGGCACACAAACAGATTGCCGGCAAGACAGCCCGGAAATGCTAGGGCATCGGGCGGCACAGCGGCAGCAGGCGAGATTGGTCTGACCACCTGGCATTGTTGAAAAATCAATGCCGTCGTATCACATGATCTAAAAAAGCAGTATCGATATTAGGCTCTGCCGGAAAGGTGTGACCATGAAGAAGGCTTCGGCGCGCGCTCCTTCTCCTCCTTCGCCATCGATCGAGAAAAGGCTGCGCGAGCGCTATCCGGAACTGCCGAAAAGCGAGCGCCGGATTGCCGATGTCATCCTGGAGTTTCCCGGCAACATCGCTGCCTATTCTGCCGGTGAGCTGGCGGCAATCGCCAAAAGTTCGAATGCGGCTGTCACCAGGCTCGTCCGCCGTTTGGGCTATGCGACCTTCGAAGAAGCGCGCCGACAATCCCGAGATGCCAGAGAATGGGGTTCTCCACTCTATCATCTACAGCACGACCGTACCCAGCCGGCCACCAAGCATTCGCCATTTGCGGACCATCTCGACCGTGATTTCAAGATCATGACCCAGACCTTTGAGGCTACCTCGCTTGCCGAGGTGGATACCATCGCCGATGCCATTCTTGCGGCACGCCGGGTCGGGCTGCTGGGCTATCGCAACAGTCATCCCCTGGCCTCTTACGCCCGGCTCTTGTTTATGCAGCTGCGCGACGAGGTGACCTTGATGCCACTCGGCGGCGAAAGCCTGGCCGAATACATCGCCAGCCTGGCTAAGGATGATCTCCTGATCGTGATCGGCTTTCGCCGCCGCCTGCCACAGCTTGGCAAGGTCATGGCAGCGGCCCACAGCCGGGGCGTGCCGATCCTCTACATCACCGATCCTACCGTCCGCGAGACCACCAGCTTTGCAAGATGGACGCTCTTGGTGCAGGTGGATGGTGGGGTTTTCGACAGCTACGCCGCTGCACTCAGCATAATTCACTACCTGGGCCTGGCGGTTCTCAAGAAAGCGGGTGCCGCCGGTCGCCGGCGCCTAAAGCGCATTGAAGCGCTGCACGGCGAACTCCAGGATTTCGGTTGAAACGCTCGCCAGCCCCTAGACCGCCCAGTTAAACCGCCTCAAGCGGCGTTGAAGCGATCAATCATGGAGTCCCAAATCGGCACCAGCTCGAGAAGGCCATCCCAGAAGGCTTGGTCCCGACGCCGGTCAAAGTCGGCCAAGGAAACACCCTGCTGTTCGACCCAGGTGTAGTAACCGAGATTGAAGATCCTTTGGCGCCCCGGGCGGTCCAACTCCAGCAGGTGATCGCTGGAGGCCGCCAAGACGTATCGGCCGTAGAATTCGGCCGCTTGCAGGGGCTCCAGGCGGCCGCCAGGCAACTTGCCTTGCGCAGCGTCTAACTCGGTCCCGTACATCTCCGCCCCATCGGTGGCCACAGTGATGACCGCGTCCTCAGAGCCCAAATCCATGTACTTGGCGTACTTGATGGCGCCCAGAACGTTAGCAATCGAAGAGAATCCCAAGTCACCCAGGGACGCTAGGTTCTCCTGGCCCAGCCCCGTTCGCTCGGCTAGATAAGCGCGGCCGACTGTGGTGTTGAAGAGCAGGTTCAAGGCGTCTGTTGCCCGGTCCGAGACGGCGATGACGAAATCCGTGTTCAAGACGTTGTGGATCAAGGGCACATGCTTGTCGCCGATGCCTTGGATGTTATGCTCTCCGTAGCCATTCACCAGAAGGGTCGGACACTCCAAAGCCTCGACCACGCAGATATCGGCACCCAGGGCAGCCTTCAGATGGTCGCCCGCCGCCAAGGTGCCGGCCGAGCCCGAGGCGGAGACAAAGGCACGGGGACGAAGCGGGCTCTCGCCCTTTACGGCCTGAAAAACCCGAGCCAACGCGGGGCCGGTGACCACTCGGTGCACCAGGTAATTCCCGAACTCTGAAAACTGGTTGAGGATGACATTGTCCGGGTCCTGGGCCAGGCGATGGCAGGCGTCGTAGATTTCCTTCACATTGCTCTCTGTTCCCGGCGTACGGATGATATCCGAGGCATCCAAGGTCCAGTCCTCTAGCCAACGGAAACGCTCGGCGCTCATGCCTTCGGGCAGCACTGCCACACCCCGGCACCCGAGGATGCGCGAGATCGCCACGCCACCCCGGCAATAGTTTCCAGTAGAGGGCCAAACTGCCCGGTGGCGACTCGCATCAAAAATCCCCGACAGCAGACGAGGCACCAAGCAGCCGTACGCGGCCAGCACCTTGTGGGCCCGGATCATCGGGAAGCGATTGCCCAGTGCGACGATAATCTTGGCCTCGACGCCGGTTAACTCTGGCCCCAGCACCAGATGCTCGGGCACCGGGACCAAGGCCCGGCGTGAGGCGTCGTTGTGCCAATGGACCCGAAAGAGGTTCCCGGGTTCCGCCCTGTCCGGGGCAAGGTTGGCAAGTTCGTCCTGCCTGTCCGCCAAGCGGGCTACAGGATCCGCCAGATCGGCGATCCGGGGTAGCGTGACCCCGGCTGCCTGCAAGCGCTCCAGGTTTCTCTGATAAGCATCTGCGTCGACGACCTCTCGTTCAAGGCCTAGGGTCATGGGGTGCTCTCCTTCCTGCCGACGACACCCTTGGTCGCCGTGATCAGGCCGTAGCTTGCCGGCTCGCGGTGGAGGGCCAAGTTGAAGATGTTATCTTGGATCTCACGGCAGCGCTGCAAGTCACACTCGGCAAGGATCAACTCGTCCTCGAGGCTTCGGCTCTGGGCGACGATCTCGCCAGTCGGCGCTATGATACAGCTGCCGCCGATGAGATCACAGCCTTCCTCTTTACCAGCTTTTGCCACTCCCACTACCCAGGTGCCGTTTTGGTAGGCACCGGCCTGCATGACCAAGTGGTTGTGGAAATCTTGAAGGTGGTCGTGTTGGGGTGCCGGCGGATAGTGCAAAGGCGTATTGTAACCCAATAGGACCAGCTCCACCCCCTGCAACCCCATAACCCGAAAAGTCTCGGGCCAACGCCGGTCGTTGCAGATGCACATGCCAATGCGCCCGCCCAGGGCCTCGAACACCGGAAACCCCAGATTGCCTGGCTCGAAGTAACGCTTCTCCAGGTGTTGGAACGGACGCCAAGGCTCATGCTCCCGGTGACCTGGCAGGTGAACCTTACGGTACTTGCCGACGATCTGGCCGGCTTTATCCACCAGGACCGAAGCATTGAAGTGCCGACCTTGCGCAGTCAGTTCGCCGTAACCTAGATAAAATCCGATACCAAGCTCGCGTGCCAGATCGAAGAGTGGCTGGGTCTCCGGGTTCGGCATGGCCCGCTCGAAGTAGGCGTCGATGGTTGCCTGCTCCGCAAGGTACCAGCGTGGGAAAAAGGTTGTAAGCGCCAGCTCGGGGTAGACCACCAGATCCGCCCCTGCTTCTTTAGCTTTCCGCATCATACGGCAGAGACGACTGACCGCAGAGGCACGGGTCTCGTGTCGAGCGATGGGGCCGAGCTGGGCTGCGGCAATGGTGAGCCGACGGTCCATCTCTAAGCTGCGACTTCTTGCCAGGAACGACCCACCACTCGGGCATAGGCCTCTTCGTCGGTTGCCCCTTCGCTGCCCACCAGAAACACGATCGAGCGCTCATCTAGACCGAGGCGGACACGGGCGGCGTGGTTCCGGGCCACGGTAACGAGCCCGGCCAGGCCAGCGACACCGGACTCGCCCCCCACCAGTGGTGGGTCCTCACCCTGGCCCTCGGCCAGGAGCCGCATGGCAGCTTCTGCCGCCGGATCCTCCAGGGCAAGGGCGTAGTCGGCACCCTCATGCAAAATCTCCCAGGCCAAGGGGGAGAGCTCTCCGCAGGCGAGCCCTCCCATGAAGGAGTCGATCTCTCCCGTCACTGGGGTTGGTCGCCCTGCCTCGAGGCTGGCGAGCCAACAGGCGGCCTGACGGGGCTCCACCAGGATCGTGAGAGGCCTTTGTTGCCCGAAGGCTTGCCAGAATTGGGCACAGACAGCGGCGGCGAGACCGCCCACACCTGCCTGCAAGAAAAGATGGCTGGGCATCGCACCAAGCGGCAACTGCTCGATGGCCTCGGCAGCCAGAACCGCGTAGCCCTGCATCACATCACCCGGGGATGAAACAGAGGAGCCAGCGGAGGTATCCGGGATGACCTGCCAGCCTTCGCGCCTAGCAGTTTCAAAGGCTTGGCGCACTGCATCGTCGAAGCTGCCCGGATGGCGCCTTACCTCGGCACCAAAGGCGGAAATCGCCGCTTCCCGCGCCACGGAGACCGCCTCGTTGATGAAAATCACGCAATGGCAGCCGAACATGCGCGCGCCCCAGGCGACCGAGCGGCCATGGTTGCCGTCGGTGGCGGCGGTGACCGTGACCTCAGCGACGAGGTCACTGTACTCCGGCAGAAGGATGTCGCGCGGGTCTATTTTCGGACGACCCAAGCGGGCCGCCAAGTGGCGCATCAGGCAGCGCTGCACCGCGTAGGCACCTCCCAATGGCTTAAAGCTCCGGAGGCCAAAGCGCTCGCTCTCTTGTTTGTAGTAAATCTGGCCTAGTCCCAGCGCCGCCGCCAGGCCTGGAAGCGCGACTAAAGGCGTGGGCGCATAACCTGGCCAGGCCGAAATGCAGGACCGCGCCTCCCGTAAGCCCGAGGGGTTTAGGATCGCAGCCTGCCGCTTGCCATAGCCAGCGCCAGGCGTGGCGCCGGCATTGTGCAGCACTCGAAAGAGTAAATCGGGAAAAGCAAGAGGCATTGATGGTAGACCTGCAGCGAACCCCGGCGGACACAGCCTCCGGGGTTCAAAACGATACAGTCGACAGCTATTTGACGGCTTCGATCTCCGCCAGCATCGCATTCAGCATGTCAGTGCCTTCGGCCCCCAACTTCTCCTCAATGAGGGCGCGGACCGCAGGTTGGGCAGCGGCAGCGAACTTCGCCTGCTCGGCCGGGGAGACGACGTTCACCTCCATCTTCTGAGCAAGCTTGGGCAGGCCCCTCTCGGAAGCCTCGATCACGCGCGAGACACCTCGCCCCGCTTCCGCGGCAACCTCGGAGGCCCAGTCGATGATTTCTTGGTGCTCAGGACTCAGGGAGTTGTAGAAGTCCAGGTTTATGGTCCAGATATAGGGCGTGATCACGTGATTGGTGATTGATAGGTACTTTTGAACCTCGTCGAACTTGGCAAAGGCGATGACGGGAATGGGGTTCATCTGACCATGCGCCACACCGGTTTGCAAAGAGGTATAGACTTCGGCCCAAGGCAAAGGTGTTGCTTGGGCGCCCAAGGAATCTACCATCGCCTTGTGGGTCGGTAGGGTCATGGTGCGGATTTTGAGACCATTCATGTCGTCAACCGTCTCGATGGGTCGCTCCGAGTTGGAGAACGCGAAGAAACCGCCGGAATCGATCATCCCCAGGACTTTAAGGCCGGTTTTCGCCTCCAAGTCACCAGTGAACTTCTTGCCGAAGTCGCTGCGATGGCTGATCACCCGACTAGCCACCGCGATGTTGGGAAAGGCGAAGGGAATATCGAACACGCCCACCAGGGGATAGTGCTGAGCGATGCCGCCGGCCGACGAGATTGCCGATTCAACGATGCCGTCGCGCACTTGCTGGATGACTTCGTTGTCCTTGCCCAACTGGCCGTTGGGGAAGAGCTGAATCTCGATCCCCCCGCCACTGGCCGACTCCACCAGAGACTTGAAAATCGCGGTCATTGCACCGGAATGACTCTCGAAGGGATCAGCCGGATTTAGATGGCCGACCCGAATGGTGACATCGGCGGCCAGGGCGCTGCCGGTGAGAGCGGCAGTCGCCACAACAGTTGCCGTACGGCTGACCAACTTAGAAAGGAACGACATTGGGAACTCCTCCTTACATTATTGTAATTGTCTAGGTCTACAGTGCCCGCCTTACAAACCGAGCCATCGCGGCACGGCCAAGGTCAAATCCGGCCAGTAGGCGATCACGAACAAAACGATCACTTCGCCCAAGAGAAACGGCCAGAGGGAGCGGCTGATGTTCTCGATTTTCTCCTTGGTGACCGACGCCAGCACGAATAGACAGGCCCCAACTGGCGGGGTCATCAAAGAAATGTTGAGGGCCAGGATGATCATGATCCCGGCATGCACCGGATCCATGCCGATGGTCGCGGTCAAGGGCGCCAAGACAGGCGCCAGAATGATCAGGGTCGCGTTGATGTCCATGAACAGCCCGATCACCAGCAGCAGACCGATAATCATGGCGATGATCATTTTGGGATCGCTGGACAGCGCGAGAAATGCCGCGGCGATTGCTTGCGGGATCTGGTTGAAGGTCATCCACCAACCAAGGATCGAGGCCGAGGCGATGATGAGGAAGATCACGGCGGTGATGCGGGTGGTGCGCACGCACATATCGTAAAGGTCACCCCAGGTGAGACCGCGATAAACCAGGCCACCCACCACCAATGCATAGAAGACTGCGATCGAAGCCGCTTCGGTGGGGGTGGCGATGCCGCCGAGGATCGAGCCCAATATGAAAACCGGCAGAACCAGGGCGAGGAAGCTCTCCTTGAAGGCGTAAAGGATCTCCCTGAGCTTTGGGCCGCCCTCGGCCTTGGGCAGGTTCAGGCGTTTACCTAACCCCCCGATAATTGCCATACAGATGGCGCAAATCAGTAGGCCCGGCACGATGCCGGCCGCGAAAAGCCCAGCGATCGAGACGCCCATAATAGAGCCGTAAATCACCATCAAAGTCGAGGGCGGGATCGTGGGGCCAATGATCGAGCCCGCTGCCGTCACCGCACAGGCGAAGGGCCGTGTGTAGCCTTGCTTGACCATGGCCGGCACCAAGGTGTTGCCGAAGGCGGCCGCATCGGCGGTCGCCGCGCCAGTGATGCCAGCGAACATCACCGAAGCCACCATGTTGGAATGCGCCATACCGCCACGCATCCAGCCCACCAAAGCCGCGGCGAAGCGCACCAGATGGTTGGTGATGCCCGAACGGTTCATGATTTCGCCAGCGAGAATGAAGAATGGCATGGCAAGGAAGGGGAAGAGGTCGAGACCGGCGAACATGCGATCCGGCACCATCATCAAGAAACGGCCGCCCCCCATGGTGAAGATGCCTGTCAGACCAGCGATGCCAAGGACGAAGCCCACGGGCATGCCAAGGGCCAGGAGCAGGAAAAAGATCACAACCACTACTAACAAGGTGCTACACCTCCAAACGGTCGGATGCCGCCACGCCGTCGCCGGCAAAGAAATCGTGGGTTGCCACCAGAAGCAGTTGGATACAGGCAAGAGCCGCGGCGACCGGTACACCCATAAAAGGGTAGGCCTTGGGTATCTCGGCGATCATGGTGAACCGGCTGAACCCTCGCTCGACGAATCCCAAGCCATAAATCAGGATGATCGCGAAAAAACCGAAGGCGAGCAGGTCAAAGGTAACGCTTAAGAACTTGCGAACCTTGGGGGGAAAGCGCTCGAAGATCACCAGGACACCGATGTGCTCCCGATAGCTTATGCCGCTGGAGACCGCCAGTAGGGCCATCCAGATCATCAAGTAGCGGGCCAGCTCCTCGGTAAAGGTCCACTTGACCGGCAACACGAAACGCACCATGACGCCGAGCCAAACGTCTAACACCAAAAGCAGCAAGAGCAGGACGCAGAATCGCTCCACCAACCAGTTCAGTCGGCGGCTAGCGCGGATCGCATGGGTGGCCAAGCTTTGCACGCGCAACTCCCATCATTAGACCGATGAAAGGCGATCTTGAAACGTCAGTATCAATTAGTCAAGTTTATTGAAATAATTTTTTCGATTCCAGGCGAAGCGTTCCCGCCCGGCCCTAGGGAAGGGTGACAACCGACGCTAAGATAGGCAACATCAGCACCCAAAGCGCTCAAGCAACCGTCGGCGGGAGAACGGCTCGGCCCTTCTTGCGCATGGCTGTTGGCTGGGCTCCGCGGATGAAAGGCGAGAAGGACCATGAGCAAGCTGGTGCCCCCCCATGGCGGCCAATTGAAGAGCCGCTATCTGACAGAAAGCCAAGTCGTCGCCGCCAAGCGTGACGCCGCGCGACTGCCTAGCTTGGACTTGACGCCGCGCCAACTCTGCGATGTCAAGCTTTTGCTGTCCGGCGGTTTTTCACCGCTTGAAGGCTTTCTCGATCAAGCCGATTACGATTCGGTCCTCAACCGCATGCGCTTGACCAATGGCTTGCTCTGGCCACTGCCCATCGTCCTTGACGTCAGTGAATCCTTTGCCAGCGGTCTCAAAAAGAACGATGAAATTGCGCTCCGCGATCAGGAAGGCTTGATCGTGGCGGTGATGGCTGTAACCGACATGTATCGGCCCGATCAGGCCGAAGAGGCAAGGCTGGTTTATGGCAGTTCCGATCCCCATCATCCCGGCGTGGCCCACCTTCTAGAAGGTTGCCAACCCGTCTACCTGGGCGGCCGCCTGACCGGCATCGACCGGCCGGCTGAGTACGACTTCAAGCATCTAAGGCATGAGCCGGCGGAGCTGCGTCGCCTCTTCCAACAGCGTGGCTGGTCGCGTGTGGTCGCTTTCCAAACCCGCAATCCCATGCATCGGGCCCATCAGGAGCTGACCTATCGGGCAGCTCAGCAGGCGGAAGCCAACCTCTTAATTCATCCAGTGGTCGGCCTTACCCAGCCCGGTGATGTGGATCACTTCGTACGGGTGCGCTGTTATGAGCATCTGATGAAGCACTATCCGGAGCAGACCACGGCGCTCAGCCTCCTACCCTTGGCGATGCGCATGGCCGGGCCGCGCGAGGCCTTGTGGCATGCGATCATTCGCAAGAACTATGGCTGCAGCCACATCATCGTCGGTCGCGACCATGCCGGGCCGGGAACTGACAGCGCCGGCAAACCTTTTTACGGGGCCTATGACGCCCAAGATCTGGTTGCCGGCCACCAGGCTGAGCTGGGCATCAAAATGATCCCCTTTAAGGAGATGGTCTACGTTCAAGACCGCGGACAATACGTGCCAAGCAACGAAGTCTCGCCGGAAGAAACGGTGCTTCGGATCTCTGGCACGGAGTTCCGCCGTCGCCTGCGTGCCGGTATTCCGATACCCGAGTGGTTCTCCTTCCCGGAGGTGGTTGCGGAGCTTCGGCGCAGCTATCCACCCCGCCACCGCCAGGGCTTCACTGTGCTCTTTACCGGCCTCTCGGGGGCAGGTAAGTCAACGATTGCCAATGCACTTATGGTGAAACTGATGGAACTGGGTGGACGGTCAGTATCACTGCTCGACGGTGACATCGTACGCAAGAATCTATCGTCCGAGCTCGGTTTCTCCCGGGAACACCGCAACCTCAATGTGCTACGCATTGGCTATGTGGCCAGCGAGATAACCAAAGCCGGCGGCATTGCTCTTTGTGCCCCCATCGCACCTTACACAGCCATCAGGCGCCAACTGCGCAGCATGATCGAAGCCCATGGTGCGTTCATAGAAATCTACGTGTCGACCCCCATCGAGACTTGCGAGGAGCGAGACCGTAAGGGTTTCTATGCCAAGGCGCGGGCCGGCTTGATCAAGCACTTTACGGGAATCGACGACCCCTATGAGGTCCCGGAAAACCCGGAACTCGACCTTGATACACGGAATCAAACCGCGGACCAGGCAGCGCAGCGGATCGTCCTGAAACTCGAAGCGATGGGATTGATACGCTAGGTATTTGCCTGCGTGTCTTGCCATATGGAACGCCGCGCCATATTCAGTGCCGCCCGCCTACATTTTTTCACAGGAATCGACTATTTGGGATTTTTCGCTGTGATGGCCGGAACGACAACCCAAGCAGATCCCGTTGTTCTGCGATAAGAAGGCCAACAGGTTACTTCTTTTTCTTCTTCCCCTTTTTCCCCTTCTTCTTAGATTTTTTCTTCTTTGAGTCCTTTTCGGTCTTCACCTTTTTCTCATTGCCTTTCTTCTTGGACTTTTTCCCTTTCTTTTTGGCTTTCTTGCCTTTTTTATTTTTCTCCGGCTCCTTTGGTTTATCGCTGTCCGGCGATGATGGCTCTGCTGGCGGCGTTTCCTCACGGACAGGATCGGTGGATTCCTCCGCCTGCATCACGGCGACTGCTGGGGTGCTGGCTGTTTGCCCGACCGAGTCACCTGCCACAATGCGTTTGGCTGCCGCGATAACGTCGGCAGCGCGAACCTCGCCAAAGCCCCGTAACGGCACCAGGTCGGCCACCTCCGCTTCAGCAACTTCGGCGACAGTATTTATGCCGTTTCGAATGAGCTCGCGAGCACTGCTCGCGCCAACGCCTGGTATCTCCCTTAATGTTGATATCATGTCCCCGTCCCTTCAAAATTGCGTATGTCGGTTTTATCGAACGAAAAGTATAAAGTTCAACATAACATGACAGTAGAGCGATGAAGATCACAAAAGTCCAGCTTCAATAGCAATTTTCAGAGTCCAAATGTTAACAACAGTTTTCAACTTTTAAATGAATGTTACAGCGTTAAGCATCAAAATAATAGAGTGATTTCGGGTCAATTTTGCCGTCGGGGACAGCGAAAATGAGCTAATGAATGAGCCAATGTTTGAACCGAGCGGCTACTATGGTCTGCCCTCAAAGCACAATAACCTCAAGCACAGAGTTCCGCGACATCTCGTCAGACTATTGTGCAACCGCCATCTGCTTTTCCGCATCAAGACGAAGCATCAATGGCCATTGCGCCTGGAAACTGCGGCCAAAGCAAGGCCAGCAGATCGACCAAAACCCGGTTACGCCTGAGCAATACGACTTGAGATACGCCCCTTTAATTGCTAGCAATTATGACCCTTCTTCCGGACCTGTTGTCGAACCCCTAGGGTGCAATGTCGGACGATCTCGTTTACACCCCACCGCAGCATCGCGAATACCTGGAAATGATGGACCGCGTGTCGCAAAAGTGGCTCGAGGTCTTCGAAGGTGATGAGGACTTTTACTCCGCACAGTATTGGGATCTATTCACGCGGATCTGGCGGGCCGATAAGCCCGTCACCAAGACCCAGGCATTGCGTTTCATGACGGGGGTTAAGAGTGCCCATACCGCAGGTAAATATCTAGAAGCGGCAATGAGAAAAAACCTTCTGGTCGAAGAAGAAAACCCCCAGGACAAGCGGTCGATGATCATTGTCCTGACACCGGAAATGCACGCGCGACTGGATGGGTTTTTCGATAACGCCGTTGATCAGCTAAGGCTGTCAAATCGCGCCCTAAAGGGCAAGGGACCTTGCCCCGACATCGGCTAGAGAGCCCCTACTAGAAGTTCGGCCCTATTCTCAGTCCAGTGCCGTTACTTTATCGCCTAGCGCCACACGTCCATTGTCGAGCACGCGCACCGTCAGGCCGCCACGCTTGGTCAGCGCTTTGACAATGTCGGGAACACTTCGCTCGCCGGACAAGCGGCCTCCCAAGTATCGACAAGGATGGCAGTAATCCGTGCCATAAAGGCGAAGGCCAGCGACCTCAATTGTCTTTCCGACCAAGTCATTTAGGCGAATACCCCGGGTAACCAAATTGCGTCGCACCATGGCCGGGGTCAGCGCGATGCCAAGTTCTTTGCTGGCGTCGGCGACTGCCTCTTCCTCGATCAAGGTTACCGCCCGCTCCGGGTCCTGGGCAAAATGTCGATCGCCACGAATGCCTTTATCGGCGACGAGTTCGGCCTGGTCCACCGCCGCCAAATCGCCGCCTTCGGCCTCACCGATAAGGATCGAAACGATCTCGCCCTGCATCAACAAGTCTCCCGAAACTTGACGATCACGCCACAAGGCCGGCGAGACTGCCATGCTAGTCACCCCAGAACCAGCACAAATACCTT
The DNA here is from genome assembly GCA_965222795.1 of Rhodospirillales bacterium. GTDB lineage: Bacteria > Pseudomonadota > Alphaproteobacteria > Kiloniellales > CBDCUY01 > CBDCUY01. Next base: position 904,228 of record OZ244972.1, read on the forward strand.
GGACAGCCTTGCACCAAGAGGGTTAACGGCATCTTCTCAGCGACAAAAGGCCCAATTGGGCGTATAATAGGTGCTGTTGACGCTTATGACCTTGGACCAGGAAGGTACTATGTTTAGAAAGGTTATCGTCGCATTTTTCGCGGCCGCGGTCTTTGCTTCACCTGCCGTTGCCGGTGGTTGGGGCAAGTATGGGCATCACGGTGGCTACTATGGCGGCGGCGTTCATTACAGGCATCACAGCCACGGCGATGCAGCGCTCTATGTGGTCGGCGGCCTGGTCGGGGGGCTCTTGCTCGGCCACCTGCTCACCCGGCCACGCTATCGCGCCCCCTATCCACAGGTCACCTATACCCGCGTTGAGCCACAGTTCACCCATTGCCGAGAGACCACCGGTACGGGCTACCGGGGCGGTCGCAAAGCCCTTTTCGGCGGCACCCTCTGCTATGACCAGGCCCGCCGTGCCCACATTGTCAATGAGAGCGTTCGCTTTATCGGCTACGTGGAGTAAGGGCAGCCACAGCTTGCCTGGTCGCGCTTGAGACTTGAGGGACCTTGATGGCTGCTCAGAAGCACTGTGGCGGTACTTTAAGTTTGTCTTAGAGCGCTACACCATGGCAACGACGTCAATTTCGATCAGCATTTCCTCATAGGCCAGGTAGGGAAAGGGAATTCCCGTCGAGGCCGGACCCGGCGGGCGGTAGTAGCCGGCGCGGATCGAGGCATTGCGACGAAGGTCGGCCTCGCCCTGGCTGCCCACATAGAAGGTATTGATCTTCACCACATGCTCGAAGCCGAGGCCGAATTCAGCCAGGACCTTCTCAATATTGCGCATGGCCCGATGGGTCTGTTTTTCCATATCCTTGGGATCCATGACCTGGGCATCGGGGGTTAAGGATACCTGGCCGCCAACGAAGACCAAGTCACCGACCTTGATGCCGTGCCGATAGGGCAGATGGACAGGCCAATCCCAATGTCCGCTTGGCCAGACGGCCTGACGATGGAGACGTCTACCGTCCGCAGCGCGCATGGCGATTACGTCACTGCGCACCATCAGACCCGGCTTCGCAAGTCGGGGAATGGAAATGCCGGTCGCCGCGGGACCAGGCTCTCGGTAGTAGCTGGCGCGCAGCAGGGCCGCTTCCTTCCAGCTTTCCATCTCGCCCGGCTCGACGTTGAAGACATTGGCCTTCACAGCATCTTTAAGATCGGCCCCTAGTCCGGCCAAAAGGGCCGCGAGCTTGTCCAACACGCTGCCGCTCTGCTCGACCAGCCTTCCCGGATGGGTGATTTCGCCGCTTTGGCCTTCCGCTGTCTGACCGCTGGTGAAGATCATATCGCCACAGCGCAAGGCCTGACTGAAGGCCGGCGGCAGGATTGAACCATGTGGTATCCAGGCAGCAGTCCTAGGCAACACCTCGCCGTTTTGGCCGCGCATGGCGATGCCTTCGATCTCGATCGAAAGTCCGTCGAAGCAATTGGTCTCGATCGGCACGAGAGTGACAGCCGGACCCGGGCCCGCAGCTTCGCCAAAGAATTGCGCCATTTGCTTTAGCAATTCGGCTTCATCGACGTCGCCAGGCTGAACATAGAAAGCCGTCATCTTGACGAGATCGGCAAGCGTGGCGCCCAAGCCGGCCAGAACCCGTTCCATTCCCTGCATGGCTATCTGGGTCTGCGCCGGCAGGTCATTCGGCCTCGACACCTTGGCGTCAGGACCAATATCGGCTTGCCCGCCAATAAAGATCATGTCGCCGCAGGCGAGCCCGTGGCTGTGGTTCAAGGGCACGCCGATCGAAAGATGATCGTCTGGATGGAAACGGCGTCTTGGTAACATGGCAACCGTGCTGTGACTTTGCTGTGGGAAACCGACCGCAGCTTACGCCGGCCGCCCCTACATGGCCATAGCCCCGTGTGAAAGGGTGGTTTTCCCGCCCTCACTCCAGATGCGCGGCCACGGCAATGCCCCGAGGCGTTCGCAGGAAAAGGGCCAGGACCGCGCAAAACAGCGGCAGCAGGGCGCAAAGGCGCAGCGTGGTCGAGGGACTGCCGAGCAAGTCGAAAGCCAGCCCGATCGGCAAGGGACCAAGGGAGGCGCCGACCACACCCAGCATCTGCCCGGTGCCCTGAATGCTGCCCAAGTACCGGCGACCGAAAAAGCGCGGCCAAACATAGCCGAAGAGCGACATCATGCATGCGTTGGTGAGGCCAAATATCAGGGCATAAAGCGCGGCCAGACCAAAGTTTCCGGCAAGCGAAACCAGCAGCAAAGACAAAGCCGTCAGCAGCAGGCAACAGGCAAAGACATAGCGCGTCGGGAAGCGGTCCAAACTCTTTCCCACCAAGGGAATGAAGGCCACCATGACAAGCGACGATAGGATGAAGAGGTTGGCGGCCGTGCCGGCGGAAAACCCTTGGCTGGCAAGGATTTGAATCTGGTAGAAATGCATCGCCGTCACCAACATCGAAATCGAAAACATCCCAACGCCGAGGATGTAAAAACTTGGCGTAACAAGCGCTTGGCCGAGGGTGAGACCGAGCTGTGCGGTCGATTGTGGCTCGCTTGCCGATTCAGACGATCGGTTTTTTTGCGCACCATCGGGCAACAGACCTAGATCTTCCGGCTTGTCGTGCACCAGCAAGAGCAGCGGCGGCACCATGATCAACCATGTCAGCAGGCCCATCACCACCCAGGCCTGTCGCCAGCCAAGCCAGTCCACGAGCACTTGCGCCAAGGGCGGATGAACGCCCATGGAAACGGCGAATCCCAAGACCATTAAACCAAGCGCGAAGCCGCGGCGTCGGTCGAACCACTGGGACACCATGTTGGCGCAGTTCAACATGAGGGAACCCTGGGCCAGGAACCGCATGACACCGTAGCCAACCACCAACCAGGCAAGCGAGGATACGCCGGCGAAAGCAAGGCAGGTCAGGCCGAGCAGCACAACCACGATCAGAGACATGCGCCGGGGGCCGAAACGATCCACCAGCCGCCCCATCTGCGGCAGCAAAACCGCAGCCACCAATGTGGCAAGCCCATAGGCAGAGGCGATAGCAGCGCTGGAAATACCCAAATCCTCGCTAATCGGTCCGACGAAGACGCTTAAGGTATGCGACTGCCCGGGCCCACTGGAGAAGAGGCCGAGTCCCGCCACCCCCAGCACGGCCCAACCGAAGAACATGCGCTGCTGGATCGATTGAAAGAGGCGCGCGCGGAGATCTTGCAGTGCTTTCATTTCGTCCAGTGCGTTACTATGGAATGGATGGGGCCAGGCTTGCGCCTTGCGTACTTCAGACCCCTTATAGGCGCAGCCAAGCCCCCTCGCTACGAAAGATATCCATTTCCACCAGCCACTACTGATGTTTGGCTTGGCGGATGAAACGCGGCAAGATGACCTTTGAAGACCATAGGGAGAATACCAACTATGAGTGGATCATCGCCCTTACCCACTGCCCGCACCCTCCGCCTGCATGCCGACGACAACATCGTCGTTGCCATTGATGCGCTATCGCCCGGCAGCTCAGCGGAAGGGGTTGCCGTTGCCACCCGCATTCAAAAGGGCCACAAGGTCGCCGTGACCGATATTGCCGAAGGCAGCCCGGTTCGCAAATTCGGTCAAATCATCGGCTTTGCCACCGCCCCCATCGCGCCCGGCGAGCACGTGCATGAACACAACTGCGCCGTCCGCGAATTTGATCGCGACTACGCCTTTGCCCAATCGGCGGAACCGGAAGCACATCAGGCCGATGCCACATCCGCAGTCTTTCAGGGCTTCCGCCGCGCCAACGGCAAGGTCGGCACTCGGAACTATCTGGGTATCCTAACCTCCGTCAATTGCTCGGCTTCGGTCGCACGCTTTATCGCCCAGGAAGCGGAGCGCCAGGAAATGTTGCAAGACTTTCCAAATGTCGACGGCGTCGTGGCCTTCGTGCACGGAACCGGCTGCGGGATGGCGGCCAAGGGCGAAGGCTTTGATAACTTGCAACGGGTGCAATGGGGCTACGCCGGGCATCCCAATCTAGCCGGCGTGCTCTTGGTCGGCCTCGGCTGCGAGGTCTTTCAGATTCCGCGCATGATGGAGACCTATGGCCTGGAGGAAAGCGAAACCTTTCGCACCATGACCATTCAAGGACAGGGCGGCACCCGCAAGACGGTGGACCAAGGCATCGCCATCATCAAGGAGATGCTGCCGCGTTCCAATGAAGCCCGGCGCGAGAGCTGCCCGGCCAGCGACATTACCCTGGCTCTGCAATGTGGCGGGTCCGATGGCTATTCGGGTATCACGGCTAATCCCTCCCTGGGCGCGGCGGCTGATCACCTGGTGCGCTGTGGCGGCACCGCCATCCTCTCTGAAACCCCGGAGATTTATGGGGCTGAGCACCTCTTGACCCGGCGTGCGGAAAGCCAGGAGGTCGGCGAAAAGCTGGTCGAGCGGATCAAATGGTGGGAGGCCTATACGGCGCGAAACGGCGGAGAGATGAACAACAATCCCTCGCCCGGCAACAAGGCCGGAGGCTTGACGACTATACTGGAGAAGTCATTGGGCGCTGCGGCCAAGGGCGGTACTTCAACGTTGCGCGGTGTCTATCGCTACGCCGAAAAGGTCGACCGACGGGGACTGGTCTTTATGGATTCACCGGGCTATGACCCCTGCTCGGTTACCGGCCAGGTAGCCAGCGGCGCCAACATGGTCTGCTTCACCACCGGTCGCGGATCGGCCTTCGGCTATAAGCCCGCCCCTTCTATCAAATTGGCGACCAACGCCGAGGTCTATGGCCGCATGACCGATGACATGGACATCAACTGTGGTGATGTTCTCGATGGTGTGTCGATCCAAGACAAAGGTCGTGAGATTTTCGAGCGAGTCTTGGCCGTCGCGTCCGGCGAAAAATCGAAATCCGAGGCGCTCGGTTACGGCGACAATGAGTTTGTCCCCTGGCAGATCGGGGCAACGATGTAAGCCGCTGTCTTTTTCATCGACCACTGCCGAAACACACGGCCGAGTAGATGGAACTCGAAGGGATTGGCCTGTTAAGATTGCATTTGAAGACGAATTTTTTGCAACGCTTCCCAAACATCATCGTAAGCCGCCCGCGGAAATTTTGCGGTATCCAGCAACTTAGCAAGTGAATCGATACCCCCTTCTCGGGTCGCAGATTTGACCTGCCTTAAGGTCAGGCTTGCCAGGCTCGACATGGCGGCCTCAAAGAAATAGAGCAGCCCCTCCTGAAGAGCCGTCAACAGCAGGCGATGGGACAATCTTTCTCGCTGACGAAGCTGTTCCGCGAGGGCACCCTGGCGAATTTCCGGCGTCTCGCGGATCAATCTAACGATAGCGGCAACCTCGGCCTCGGCCGCGACAACGGCCGTATGGTTCGGCAGCTCATAACTGGCTTCAAGTTTCTTTCGGGCGGCAGCTGAAGCCTTCACGATAAGACTGGCAACAATTTCCTCTCGAAGATCGCCGCGCTCGGCTAGTTTATCAAGCACTTGAGATTTTGAATCAAAACGGTCCATCAAGGTGCCGCAGATACGCGACGTCATCGGGGCAGCACCGTTGGCGACGAGTGCCTCGGCCACCTTCGCTTCGCCGACCTCCGCCAACACCAAGGCCAGGCCCTCGCTCATCGACTTGCGTTCGGCTGCGGCTATGCGCGCCCCGCAGGAAATCGTCAGGACAAGCCGCTGCCAATCCTCGTCGGTAAACACCTCCGTTACCTGCAAGAAGGGGCAGGCAATGGAATCCACATCGTGGGCGATCTTCATAGCGATGTCGCGGGCCAGGTACCTGGCTTCGGCGACAGCCTGAGATAGCTCCCGCCTCACCCGCTCAACCGCATCAGCGACTAAGTCACGGGCCAAGACTTCGGCCGCTTTGCGCTCGACATCAGGCAGGTCGTCGACCGAAAGAATCTTGCCGATCCGACGCGCTATATCGATCCGCGCATTGTCGTTTTTGGTTTCAAGCAAGTCGCTTACTTCAACGCTTCCCATCGGCCGAATACTACAAGGACAACTGGTTGTTATGTTCTAGTTTCGGAGGATTAAATTAAGCTCCGGTAAACGGAGCCGAACGAAATAGCGCCGTAATTCAATTTACATGTTCCCTTATTGACGTGGCAGCATCCACAAAAGAAAGCGTCGGCATTTCAAGCCTAGAATGATGATTAATAATTTAGATCAGACGGGTCACATTTGTTGGAGGACACAACCCAAATCTTAAGGCGTTACTCTGAGTTTAGGGGCTGGTCGTAGCCGGCAAACTTCGGGAGCTTGTCATCGATCGAGTAATAGTCGCCTTTGTCATCAACAAAGATATGGCTTTTGAGTATCAATCCGCTTGGCTGATCTAGGCTTCCGGCGTTAATGCTCACCTCCTGGCTGCCATCATCCCAAAACAGCGCCGAGCCGCATTCGGAACAAAAACCGCGTCGGGCGATCGGCGAAGATTGAAACCATTTCAATCCCTTGGCTTCGGTCAGCACAAAATCGGCCCGCTGGGCGCTGGTGGCGACGACATAGTGACCACTCTGTCGACGGCATTGACCGCAATGACAAGCATGGGCTTCACTTAACGGTCCCTGCACTTCATAACGGACAGCACCACAAAGACAACGCCCTTGTGAAAAATTCTTTGTCATCATCGCCTCTCTTTTTTTCAGCCTCGTTATTCCTCACGCCATGGCATAATCGGCACAGTAGAGATGGAGTTCTTGGGGCTGCCATCAATAATCTTATCCGAATAAACCAAGTAGACCAATACGTTGCGCTTTTCATCAAAAAATCGTACGACATGCAAAGTCTTGAAAATCACGGAGGTTCGTTTGGTAAAGACTTCTTCACCCTTTTTGAGCTTTTCGAGAATTTTGATGGGGCCGATTTGTCGGCAAGCAATCGCCGCATCCGAGGGATCTTCCGCCAATCCGACAGCGCCCGAAAGGCCACCTTTCTTTGCCCGACTAAGATGGCAAGCGACCCCTTCTATTTTGGGGTCATCAAAGGCTTCAACAACGATCTTATTGTCTGGACCCAAAAGCTTAAAGACCGTATCGACGTGACCGATCTGCTCGGCCGAGGCCTGGCCAAACATCAGAGCGAAAGCGAAAAACAGGAGGCACGCAAGGGTCAGTCGCATATCGGATCCTCGAACCATGGTTAATATCCGCTTAAAGGTATGGCCCAGGTCTGATCCCTTCAAGTTGCATGTGGTCGCCCAGCATAGCTAGGCAATCATTCCGGCTCGGCAACCTTCACCACGAGCTTGCCGAAGTTGCGGCCCTCCAAGAGGCCGATGAAGGCTTCCGGCGCGTTCTCCAAGCCTTCGACGATGTCCTCGCGATACTTCACCGAACCGTCCTTAAGCCAGCCACTCATCGAGTCTTCGAATTCCGCCTCTTGCTCGGCGAAATCCCAAACGATGAAGCCCTGGATATGGAGGCGCTTGGTCAGAACGGCGCGCATCAGCCAGGGAATCTTGTTTGGCCCCGCCGGCAGCTCGGTTGCATTGTAGTGTGAAACCAAGCCACAGACCGGCACCCGCGCCGATTGGTTCAGCAAGGGCAATACGGCCTCGAACACCGCCCCGCCCACATTCTCGAAATAGATGTCGATACCTTTGGGACAAGCCGCCGCCAAGGCGCTGGCAAGGTCCGGATCGCGGTGGCTCACGCAGTCGTCGAAACCGAGTTCGTCGCGCACAAAGTCACATTTTTGCGTGGAACCCGCGATGCCGATGGTCCGACAGCCGTAAATATTGCCAATCTGACCGACCAACGAGCCCACGGCACCGGAAGCGGCAGCCACGACTAGCGTCTCGCCGGGCTTCGGTTTGCCGATGTTCAACAGCCCTGTATAGGCGGTCAGGCCCGGCATGCCGAGAACCCCTAAAGCCGTTGAGATCGGCGCGATCGAGGGATCGACCCGTTTCAGGTCCTTGCCTTCAACCACGGCGAATTCCTGCCAGCCGCTATAGCCAAAGACGATCTCACCTGGCTTGAAAGCCGGGTCGTTCGATTGCATGATTTGGCTGACCACACCACCGACCATGACCTCGCCGATTTGGACCGGCTTGGCATAGGATTTGGCATCACTCATCCGCCCGCGCATGTAGGGGTCAAGTGATAGATAGAGGCTCCGCAGCAAAACCTGGCCAGCGCCCGCCTGCGGAATCTTGCCTCTAAGGATCTCAAAGTCCGTGACCTTTGGGCAGCCTTCGGGCCGAGCGGCAAGGACAACTTGGCGATTGATGTCGACGGTCATAGCGGCCCTTTCTAATGTAGATTGTCTCATGTCACCCCTTGATTTGACCTGATCGGGACTCTATGGCAAGGCTCTTCCACATAAAGGCGCAGGCAAGCATGAACCCAGAATCGGATATCATCGACATCCGACCCGACGAGCGCCTCGATAGCGAGTCATTGGAATTCTACCTACGCGGCCGATTGCCAAACGCCGATAGGCCACTTCGTTTGGCCCAGTTCGGGGGCGGTCACGCCAACCTCACCTATCTTTTGCAATTTGGCGAACAAGAGTACGTCCTCCGGCGCCCGCCGCTGGGGCCGATCGCCCCAGGCTCTCACGATATGGGTCGCGAGCACCGTGTGATGGCCGCCCTCGCAGCAGTCACTACGCTGGTACCCAAGAGTTTCTTACTGTGCGAAGACGAAGCCATCATCGGTGCTCCCTTTCACGTCTTGGAACGGCGTCGAGGCATTGTCATTCGCGAGCATTTGCCCGCGGCCTGCGAGCAGAACCTCGCCCTGAGGCAAAAGATTGGCGAGATGCTCGTCGACGTCCTAGCGACACTGCACAAGGTCGACCCGGCCGCAGCCGGCCTCGGCGACCTTGGTCGGCCTGACGGCTTTGTCGAGCGGCAGCTGTCGGGTTGGGCGCGACGCTGGCAAGCGGCAAGGCACGACGATGACTCAAGACTGACGACGGTAATCCGCTGGCTCGAGCGTCGCCTGCCACAGAGCCAAGCGATCAGCCTCCTGCACAACGACTATAAGCTCGACAATCTGTTGGTCGGCGAGGACAACCCGTCGCGAGCGGTGGCGGTGCTCGACTGGGACATGGGCACGCGGGGCGATCCCTTGATGGACTTTGGCTACCTCCTCACTTTTTGGGGCGAGGCGGGGGACGATCCCTCTTGGATCAAAGGGGCTGCCATGCCGACCTGGCATTCCGGATTTGCCAGTCGGGACGAGGCTGTCCAGCGTTATGCCGCGGCAAGCGGCTTCGATCTATCCGAGATCCACTGGTATCACGTGTTCGGTGTCTTCAAGATCGCGGTTGTCTTACAGCAAATCTATATCCGCTTCCTGCGCGGCCAGACCCAAGATCAACGTTTCGCCGCCCTCGGCGAGAGGATCGACGCACTCAGCGACAAGGCAATCGCTCTCACAGGTCGAGCAGGGAAACCTTGACGAACGGCCAGGAATTCGGGACCAGATGGGGCGCGAACGCAGCAGGACAACTAACATCCAATGGGATTTCTAGCGGGGCAAAATACATGGCCAACGACCAAGGCATTCTCTATCTCTCAGAAACAATGCTCGCCGGTTTGGGCATCACCACCGATGAGGTGATCGACAGCATCGAAAAACTAATCAGCGAATGTGCCAAGTCGCGGGCGTGGAGCGCACCGAAGGCGGTCATCCAACCGGCCGATGGCCGCTATATGATGGCGGCCCTCGCCGCGGCCGACGATCCTCCCTTGCTGGCGGTGAAGACCGTGGTCCTGAATCCGCGCAACCCCGACCACGGGTTGCCGCAGATCAACGGCCTCATCACCTTGTTGAACAGCGAGACCGGGCTTCCGGTGGCAATCACCGACGGCAACTGGGTGACGGCCGTTCGTACGGCCGGCTTAAGCGCCACCGCAGCGAAAAAGTTGGCAAGACCGGATTCTTCAATCGCCGCCTTTGTCGGTTGCGGCGTGCAGGCGCAAAGCCACCTCAAGGCCTTCGCCGACATGTTTCCGCTGAAAGAAGTCCGGGTCTTTGGCCGCGGCCGGCCGAACATCGAGGCGCTTTGCCGCACGGCCCAGGACATGGGTCTTTCAACGTCGGTCCACGACACGGGCCAGGAGGCCATCGCCGAAGCCGATCTGATTGTTACATCGGTGACCTACTCGGCCGGCCTGGAGCCTTTCTTGGATGCGCGCCAATTGAAACCCGGATGCTTCGCCGCGGTGACCGACCTCGCCGCTCCCTGGATCCAGGAAGGATTCTTGGGTTTTGATCGCATCGTCATCGATGATGTGGCCCAAGAGGCGACCATGCCCAACAAGCTGGTGCGACACGGTCACGTAAGTGGTGACCTGTCCGGCCTGGTTCTCGGCGACGTCGAAGGGCGCACCGCTGACGGCGAGCGCACCGCTTTCATCTTTCGCGGCCATGCCCTTGGGGACCTGGCCCTGGCCGCCCTTGCCTACCGCAAGGCGCGGGAGGGCTCCCATGGCACCTTGATCCAACCGTAAAGCGCCGGATCGAGCTCCACTTTATCCCGGTGCCCTGACGCTCCAGGCTGAGCGTAAGGCCAGCGCCGAGGAGGCCGCGCCGGGGGCGGGCGCGGCCTCACCGCAATCGGTCTAGTGTGGTGGATCTGAAGTCCGTAAGATTTTCGGGGCGCGCGGCGAAACGAACTTCAGATCTGAAAACCACACTAAACTTTACAAGCTGCTAGTGTCCTTATCGATCCCGAAATTCGGTCGGAGCACGCCACAAAGCTATGCGAATTTCGGAATCGGGGCACTAGGGCAAGTCGGCGATCGCGGTCGGTTCAGCTATCGTCCTCGTCATCATCATCGTCATGGCCGTGGCGATGGCCCTTGCGTTTCCAATCGCTCATCCCGATCTTGCCGTCGCCATTTCTGTCCAGGCGGCGGACCATGCGGTTGGCGTGCTTGTTTAACTCTTCACCGGTCACACTCCCGTCACCGTCATCATCCAAGTGTTGGAAGCGATCGACCATGTGATCGCGGGTGAACTCGAGCCAAACGCCCTCGAACTCGGATAAGGTAAGGGCTGCGTTCTTGTCACTATCGAATTTGGCCACGAGGTCGGCTTGACCTTGCTCGATTTCCGCCAGGCTCATCCCGCCGTCGCCGTTGCTGTCAAAGCGCTCTAGCATGCGCTCCATACGCATGGCGCCGCCGCGCCTGTGTCCATGGTGGCCACCGCCATAGGCTTGGCTGTAACCATAGTCGCCGTGATGGCGCTCGCCCTTCCAACCGCCTGCATAGCCGGCTCCAGCCAGTGCGATACCACCGACCCCGACAGCTGCCAGGCAAGCGATCAAAATCTTGTTTCTCGATCTCATCTCAGTTCCTCTCAGTCGTGTTCAGTTCCTTGCGATGAACAGAACCTGGGGCCTAGTTGTCACAGATGTTTGTCATCGATGGCGCTATTTGGTCGCAAGCTGTCGCAGGCTTCAGATCTGCGACAAATTGATACAATTTTGCTATCTGCGACCTTCAGAGCTCGCTTAGTTTGTTAAGAGGAGAGCAACGAAGCTGCGGCCATGGAAAACGAAGCAAGCCCACACATCTTGGTGGTCGATGATCACCGCGACATCCGAGACCTGGTTGCCAAGTATCTAAACAAGCATGGCTATCGGGTGAGCACGGCGGAAGGCGGTGCTGCGATGCACCGTATCCTAAAGGCCAGCGCCGTCGATCTGATCGTGCTCGACATCATGATGCCAGGCGACGACGGGCTCAGCCTCTGCCGACAATTGCGGGCCACCACCGATCTGCCGATCATCCTGCTCACCGCCATGGCCGAGGATACCGACCGGGTCATCGGCCTGGAAATGGGTGCCGATGACTACCTCACCAAGCCTTTCAATCCCCGTGAACTCCTGGCCCGCATCAAGGCGGTGCTGCGCCGGGCCGATAGCCTGCCGCGACGGGCCAGCCAGGTGCCGGCCGGGCGACTGCGCTTCGACCGCTGGATATTCGATGCCCAAGCCCGGGAATTGGTAGACGCAGACGGCTTGGCCATACCGCTGAGCTCGACGGAATTCCAGCTCCTCACCGCCTTTACCCAGCACCCCAAGATGGTGCTCTCGCGCGATCAGCTCTTGGACCTGACCCAAAGCCGCGCCGCCAAGGTCTTCGACCGGTCGATTGACAATCAGGTAAGCCGCCTGCGTCGGAAGATCGAGGTCGACCCCAAGAACCCGACCATCATCAAAACTGTCTGGGGCGGCGGCTACCTCTTCGCGGCGGACGTACGGCGCGACTGATGCGGCTGATTCCGAAAAGCCTCGCCGGCCAGATGATCGCGCTGCTGCTCATCGCGTTGATCGGCGTTCAGGTGATCGGCTTTTTCATCCTCTTTGACCAGCGCCGCCATGCCGCACGGGTCGCCGATCGAGAGCAGGTCTTGCAGCGCACCGCTTCGGTGGTCCGCCTTCTGGCGGAGACTCCCAATACCCTAAACGAGCGTGTGATCGCTGCCGCCAGTGGGCCACGCCTCGCCTTTTGGCTGGCCGAAGAAAGTGCGGTCGCACCCGCCGAGGCCGTAGAAGGGCCGTTGCGGGAGCGACTAGCAAGGCTGTTGGCAGGTACGGACGTCGGCTTGGTCCGGCTGCGTATTGAGCGCGGCGTCGATCAACGTCTAGCCTCCTGGTGGCGTCGCGACGAGCGCAGATATCATCGGCTCGGTCGTGACGACGACGACGACGATGGCGACGACGACGATGACGACGGCGACGACGATCATGACGACGACCACGATCATGATCATGACTGGCGAAAGGGCGAAGGCGACCGCGATCATCGCTACTGGCAGCGGCGCCGTCGACTGCCCCTCAGCCTCACCCTTTCCATAGCGCTGCCGGACGGGCGTTGGCTAAACGCCCAGACGCTTCTGCGACCGGCCGCTGCCGGTTGGGCCTGGCCGCCGATAATCATTCTCGGGACCACCGCCCTGGCCATCATCGTGATCGTCATCTACACCGCCCGCCGAATTACCCGCCCGATGCGTGCCTTGGCAGGGGCCGCGGAAAGTTTCGGCCGGGGAGAGAGCGTGGCCCCCCTGCCGCTGCAGGGGCCGGAGGACGTGCGCCGTACGACGGCCGCCTTCAATCAGATGCGCGACCGGCTGGCGCGCTTTGTTGCCGACCGCATGGGCATGCTGGCGGCGATCAGCCATGACCTGCGCACGCCAATCACCACCCTGCGGCTGCGAGCCGAGTTTGTCGAGGACGAAGCCTTGCGCGACAAGTTGCTGGAAACCCTCGACGAAATGCAGGAGATGACCGAGGCGGTGCTTGCCTTCGTGCGCGAGGATGCGGCCCGCGAGGATACCCGGCGGGTCGATTTGGCGGCCCTGGTGGGGAGCCTGGTGGATGATCTCAGTGATCTCGGCCGCGAAGCGAGCGTGGAAGAAATCGCCCAGACGCCCTATCACTGCCGACCCTCGGCCCTCAGGCGCGCGCTTCGCAATCTCATCGACAATGCGCTCGCCTACGGAACCCGGGCACGGGTGTCCCTAAAGCGGGAGCAAGGCTTCCTCGACATTGTCGTTGACGACGACGGGCCCGGCATCGCCGCAGAGGACCTGGAAAAAGTCTTTGAGCCCTTCTTCAGGTTGGAAGCCTCGCGCAGCCGGGAGACCGGCGGCGTCGGCCTCGGGCTGGCGATCGCCAGAACCATCGCCCGCAACCACGGCGGCGACATCCTCCTCGAGAACCGTCCGGAAGGCGGCCTGCGTGCCATCTTCAGACTACCGGAGCCAAAGCCAATTTAGTCGGTAATAGACAAGACCGCTCCTACCCCGCTGCCGCCGCCATTGCAGTACACTCGTGAACAGTTCACTTGTGGCAGTCGATGCAAGTCTTGTCTCTCGATGCAAGTCTTGTCTCTCGAGGTGAAAAAGCGTTTGCCCGAAGTTCCAGCCATAATGGCTCAAGCCTTTGCCGCATCGCCGCGTTCGTATTGCCGATAAAGCGCATTGGCGCGCGTGAGATGCCGTTCCATGGCCGAGGCGGCCGCCTGCGGGTCTCTGCCCGCTATCGCCTCGAAGATGGCATTGTGCTCTTCTAAGGTCAGTCGCTCTGCGCCTGGGGCGCGTACAAGCTCCACATGGAATTCTTCGAGCCATTCGAACATCGCCTGGCTGACGGCCGTCAGTATCGGGTTGCCGCTCACGCTGGCGATTTCACGATGAAAAAGCTTGTCCATCTCCAAGAAGCGATCGAGCCTGTCCAAGCTGGCAATGTGATCGTCGAGGCGACCGCGCAAACGCGCGATGTCATCGTCGTTTGCCCGCTCGGCCGCTTGGCGCACCATGCCAAGTTCGAAGAAGAGCCGGGCTTCCTTGAGATCCTCTAACGACTGCGGTGAGGTGAGCAGCAGGTGGCGCGCTGAGGTCGCAGCTTGATCGATAATACTACTGGCATCGGGCGTGGCAACACGCGCCCGCTCACCATGGCTGACGGTGATGAGCCCCATCCGATCGAGGGCCAGCATGGCTTCTCGGATTGCCGGCCGGCCAACCGCGAAAAGCTGCATCAGCTCCCGTTCAGACGGCAGGCGGTCGCCCGGCGCGTAGGCGCCTGTGGTGATCTCCTTGGACAGGCGATCCACGACTTCTTGATAGAGTTTGCGGCGCGGTATGGGGGCAAAGCCTTTGGTCATTGTCTAATCCGGCGCTCCCGCCGCCCGTCACTCTGGGCGCGATTGACCCAACTGGTATGATGAGTCAATATCCTGATGAGCAACACTTGTCAAAAACGAGCCTGCTAGACCATCAATCATAACATGAAATCACTGTGAGACTTTTCGCGTGTCACCACTGGCGTAGGAAATAATTTGCCGTTCGAACGCGCGCGTTTAAGACGATAAGGGGAGGACATTATGATGAGAAAAAGAACAATCTTCGCTTTGGTTGCTGCCGGCCTTCTGGGCCTCTGTGCAACGAGCGTCGCCTATGCCCAATCTGCGGCCGAGCGTGCCGTAGAAGCGGCAAAGCAGTTTGCCGGAGAGGAAATCAGCATCGTTTGGGAAGCCGGGCTTCAGTCCCTTGATCCGCTCAATTTTTCCGGCCCCAAGTGGGAAGAGCTGACCGGAATCAAGGTCAAAGTGATCGAAGTGCCGACCGCCGAAATGTTCACGAAGATCTTGCAAGAACACCGCGCCGGCACCGGCGCCTACGATGCCTTGAATGTGATTCCCAGCTGGATGCCGGATCTGGTGAAGGCCGGCGCGTTGGAGGAGCTTGACAGCTACGTCGACAAGTATGGCTTCCGTGAGGAATTGGACAAGATCGCCCCCACCTACCGCGACAATCAAATGAAAGTGGAAGGCAAGATTTACGGCTTCCCGGACGATGGCGACCTCTTTGTCCTCTATTACCGCAAGGACCTCTTCGAAGATCCGGAGAACCAGGCCGCTTTCAAGGCCAAGCATGGCTATGATCTCGGCCCGCCGCAAACCTGGGAGCAGTATGCGGACATCGGTCGCTTCATCACCGACAAATATGCGCCGGAGACCTATGGGGCCGGCCAATTCCGCGGCCCGGCTTATGGCATCTGGTTGTTTGAAGAGCGGTTCCGAGTTGAAGGCGGCCGCTTCTTCGACCCGGCAACAATGAAGGCGCAGATCAACAACGAGATTGGCGTCAAGGCCTTCGAAGGCATGCGCAACGACAATGCCTTCATGCCGCCGGGGGTGGAGACCTGGGGCTTTGTCGAGGCGCTCAGTTCCTTCCTCGCCGGCGACATTGCCATGACCATCTCCTGGCCGCCCTTCGGGCGCTGGGCCGCCGGCTATGGCACCGATGAAGAGGCGCTTTCCTGGGTCCCCAAATCGACCATCGTCGACAAGGTGGGCTATGCCCTGCCGCCGGGCGGGACGCCGCAGCTTGCCGCCGGCTTTTCCTTGTCCGTATCGTCACGCAGCAAGAATAAGGAAGCCGCCTATCTCTTCATCCAATGGCTGAACAGTGAGGAGACCAGCCTGCAACGGGTGCAGCTTCCCTACGCCCTGCGCGATCCCTTCCGCGAGAGCCACTTCACCAACGAGGAGTATCTGTCGCGCTGGACGGATGCCGACAAGTATCTGGCAACCCTCAGGGCCGGTGCCGACACGGGGCTGCTGGATCTTTCCATCCTGCAGATCGACAAGTACGAAGAAGCGCTGCGCCAGTCGGTGACACGGTTGTGGGCCGGCGAGGATGCGAAGGCCATTCTCGATGACGTGGCGGCACAATGGGATACGCTGACCGAAAAGATCGGCGTCGACAAGCAGCGCGCGGCCTACGAAGACTGGGCCAGCAAGCCCAACGCCTATCCGAACTGATCGGCGGCGATCGCTTGCAGTGGTAGACTTTTGCCTGCCGCTGCAAGCCGCTGCCCATAAATCAAAAGGGTCTCGTTGGCCGGGGGTGGAGCGATGGCGGTACCGGCGATGACAGCACAGCGAGGGGGAGTCGAAGGGCTCAGCCTCTTCGCCGACCGTCAGTTCAAATACCTGATCATCCTGCCGGCCGTCTTTATCCTGCTGTTTATCGGCCTTTTTCCTTTGATCTACACGCTGGTAGTCAGCGTGCAGAACATCACCATGCTGGAGGAAGACACCTCCTTCCATGGCTTGCTGCACTATGGGCAGCTTTTCAAGGACACGAGGTTGTGGCAGTCGATCGGCCACACCCTGCTGATCACCGGCATCGCCCTGCCCCTGGAACTAGGCCTTGGCCTTCTGATGGCGCTCTTGTTCTTGGAGCGCCTGCCGGGCAGGCCAATTTTCGTGGCCCTTCTGGTCCTGCCGACCTTGATCGCGCCGGTGGTGGCGGGGGCGACCTGGCGGCTGCTCTTCGATCATCGCTATGGGCCGATCAATCAGGTGATCGGTTGGTTTGCCGGCGAACCGGTGCCAATCCTTTGGGTGATCAAGCCGGCTTATGTTTACCCAGCGATCCTGATTGCCGAGATCTGGCAGTGGACCCCCTTCATGTTCCTCTTGCTGCTGGCTGCACTTTCCAATGTCGACAAAAGCCAGACCGAGGCCGCCGAGATTGACGGCGCCTCGTCCTTCACGATTTTCCGGCGCATCGTCCTGCCGGCGATCTGGCCAGTCATGGCGATTGCCCTCTTGATCCGCGGCCTTGATCTTATCCGCATCTTCGATGTGGTTTGGGCTTTGACCAAGGGCGGCCCCGGCACCATGACGGAAACCCTTTCGATTTACACCTATGTGCAAGGCTTTCGGCAGTTCGAGACCAGCTATACCGCGGCGATTGCCTTTCTCGTCATTGTCCTTTTGACAGTTGTGGTCATAGCTTTGCTGCGCCGGATGGAGATCGCCCGATGACCCGGCGCCAGCGCGCCTCGCTGAACCGGGCCCTGCGTTTTGCCGTGGCCCTGCTGTTGCTGGTCGTCTTCCTGTTCCCAATCTATTGGCTCTTTATGATCTCCTTCAAGACACCCGAAGAAATCTTCGCCTCGCCACCGGTTTGGTATCCGGCCAGCATCCAGTTCGAGAATTTCGGCGTGCTGTTCAGAGACGGTGATGCCGCAACTGTTTTCAATTCCCTCTTCATCGCCGGCACCAGCACCATCCTTGCGATGTTTTTCGGCACCATTGCCGCCTATAGCCTGGCCCGCTTTCGCACCGGCGGCGAGAACATGGCGGTCTGGATCATCTCGCAGCGCATGATCCCGCCGATCGCCATCGTCTTTCCGCTTTTCCTGCTCTACGTCCTGCTCGGTTGGGTCGACACCTATCATGGCCTGATCCTGCTCTATACGGCCTTCAACCTTCCCTACGTGATCTGGATGATGCGCGGCTATATCGAAGACGTGCCGCTGGAGCTTGAAGAAAGCGCGCTCGTCGACGGCTGCACCCGCTGGGAAACCCTGATCAAGGTGGTCTTTCCCATGGTTCGCAACGGCCTCTTTGCCACCGCCGTCTTCACCTTCGTTTTCGCCTGGAACGACTTCATCTTCGCCCTGGTGATGACCCGCAGCGAGGTCACGACCTTCCCGGTACAGGTTACCCATTATTTCGGCGCGCAGTCGAACTTCTGGGCCAAGATCGCCGCCATGTCGGTGCTGGGCACGGTACCGGTCTTCATCGCCGTGGCCTTCCTCCAGCGTTATCTGGTGCGCGGCATATCCCTTGGCGCGGTGAAGGGTTAGCGGCGATGGCGCGGCTGAGTTTGCAGGGCATCGAGAAGTTCTACGGCAAGGTACATGCCGTGCGCGGCGTCGACCTCGACATTGCCGAGGGCGAATTCGCGGTTCTGGTGGGACCTTCCGGCTGCGGCAAGTCGACATTGCTGCGCTGCATCGCCGGCTTGGAGGAGGTGGACAGCGGCACCATCACGATTGGCGATGACGTGATGAACGACGTGCGCCCGCGCGACCGCAACCTGGCGATGGTGTTCCAGAACTACGCCCTTTATCCCTACATGAACGTTTACGAAAACATCGCCTTTGGCCTCAAGGCGCGGCGCGTCGCCAAGGCGGAAATCGAAGAGCGTGTGCGCCAAGCCGCCACGATGCTGGGCATCGAAACCCTCTTGGATCGCCTGCCGCGTGCCCTTTCCGGCGGCCAGCGCCAGCGGGTTGCCATCGGCCGCGCCATCGTGCGCGATGCGCGTCTCTTTCTCTTCGACGAGCCCTTGTCGAACCTGGATGCCCAGCTGCGCGATGAGATGCGCACCGAAATCAAACGCCTGCACCAAGAACTCGGCAAGACCATGGTCTACGTAACCCACGATCAAATCGAAGCCATGACCCTTGCCGATCGTATCGTGCTGCTGCGCGACGGGTTGATCGAGCAAGAGGGAGCGCCGCTCGACCTCTTCGAGCGGCCAGTCAGCAAGTTTGTCGCCCGTTTTCTCGGTTCGCCCCCCATCAATTTCGTGTCCGCCAGTTTGTTTTTGAATGGTGGCGACTTGGCCTTGCGCTTCGGCGATGGCGCGGTCTTTACCTTGCCGCCAAATCGCAATATCGACCTGGCCGGTGCCAGCGAACGGCCGGTCATCTTGGGCATCCGCCCGGAGCACATTACCGGCGCGCGGCAAGCGGCAGGACGCCGCGACGGCATGGTGTCGCACGCCGTCACGATCGATCTCGTTCAGCCCACCGGCACCCGCCTCTATGGCGCCTTTTCTCTGGCCGGAACCGAGGTACTGGCGGAGCTGCAGGCGCACGATGTGGAACGTCCGGGCGATCGCATCGAAGTCCTGATCGACATGAATAGGGCGATACTGATCGACCCACAAAGCGAGCAAGTCCTTTAAGGGATCAAGCCATGCTTCGAATATAGCAGGGCGATAGGAGGAAGAGATGGCCGAAGCTCCATCACGCGCGATCAAGCTCTTTGGCACCGAGGAACTACCAGCCGAAACACGCCTGCTCAAGGCTGGACCGCTCACGGCGGAACTCGACGCCGGCAATCTCCGCTACATTTGCCACGGTGGACGCGAGGCCATACGCGCCATTTCCTATGTGGCGCGGGACCGGTTCTGGGGGACCTACAATCCCGAAATCAAGGATCTCGAAATCGAAGAGGCAGACGACAGCTTCACGGTTTCCTACACGGGACTTTGCGGCGACGACACCCAGCAATTTTCCTATGGCGCCCGCATCACCGGCCAGGCCGATGGCAGCCTGCGTTTCGAAGCAAGCGGCACGCCCGAAACCGACTTTCTCACCAACCGCACCGGGTTCGTCGTGCTGCACGGCGTCGAAGGCATCAGCGGCCACCCGGTGCAGGTGGAAGAGGTCAGCGGCGCGGTCGTTGACACGCGCTTTCCCGAAGTGATCGATCCGAAGCAGCCCATCATGGACATCCGCGCCCTGACCCATCAGGTGGCACCCGGGCTCAAGGTCACCTGCACCATGCGGGGTGATACCTTCGAGATGGAGGACCAGCGAAACTGGACCGATGCCTCCTACAAGACCTATGTGCGGCCATTAGGCTTGCCCCACCCCTATACGCTGGAGGCTGGCAAGACCATCGAACAGTCGGTGGAACTCACGTTTAAGGGCACCGCTCAAACAGCATCAGCAGGTGACACGGCGGAAGATATCGCGGTCGAGCTTGGCCCGCCGGCCGGCCGGGTACCAGAGATCGGTATGGCGTTGGAATGGCAAAACACCGAAGCGGTGCTGGCGCGTTTGGACCAAATCAAGGCTCTCAGGCCAGCATTCGTCAGTGGCTACTTCGATAAGCGCATTGCCAACACGTCCGCCCTGGAAGGCATGTGGGCCGTTGCCGAGCGGCTTGGCTGCCCCTTGGCGCTGGAGGTCGTCTTGCCCAGCCTCGAGGACCCTGCTGGCGAGCTGGAGGAACTGGCCGAAATGGTGAGCCGCGCTGGGGCCAAGATCGGATCGCTCGCGGTCAGTCCGGCGGAGGACCTCGGCTTTGTAATGCCAGGCACTGTTTTCGACGACATGAGCGCCTATGTGCGGCTCTACCAGGCGGCCCGCGAAGCCTTCCCAGGCTGCGCGATCGGCGGCGGCAACTTCATGTACTTTACCGAGTTAAACCGCAAGCCGGTGCCATTCGAGGCCCTCGACTTCGTCACCCACACCACCTGCGCCATTGTCCATGCGGCCGACGATCGCTCGGTCACTGAGACCGTGGAGAGCCTGCCTTTCATCATCGGCTCCGGCCGGGCACTTTTTGGCGACAAACCCTATCGACTGGGTCCGGTGGGCATTGGCACGCGCAGCAGCCCCTTTGGCGGTGACCCAGCCGCCAATCCGCAAGGCGGCCGCGTCGCCATGTGCCGCAACGACCCAAGGCAGCGCGGACTCCTGGGCGCGGCCTGGCATGTGGGCGTCGCCGCGCGGGCGGCCGAAGGCAGCGTCGATTCTTTGATCTTGGGCGCAGCGGTCGGGGATTTTGGGCTGGTCCACCACCCCGGCGAGGGGCCACAGCCATGGTTCGATGACGGCGGGGGCCTATTCCCGGCCTATCATATCATGCAAGGGCTGTACCCCGCTTCGGGCCAAGAATGTCATACGACAAAAATTTCTCGGCCACGCGAAATCCAAGCGCTCGCCTTTGAAACGGACGCCGGCAGGGAACTATGGCTGGCAAACCTCATGGGCGAAGAACGCCGCGTTCGCCTTAATGGCTTTGGTGACGGGAGAATGCGGGTGGCCATTCTGGATGAGGACAGTTTTACCGTCTGCGCCAGCGACGCGAACGCATTGGATGAGTTTGAAACAGGGGCGCGACGGGACATGCTTACCCTTCAGCCCTATGCCGTCGCACGTTGCAAGTTAGATTGAGGGAACGCCTGAGATGACTGAATCACCCCTAAAAGCCATGGCCGGCAATCGAGACCTAAAGGCCGGGCATTTTATCTTTGAGTTCGACACGCCTGGTATCGGCTACATCTTGAAGCACGCCGGCTGCGAATTCGCCGTTCTCGACACCGAACACAGCGGTTTTGGCATCGAGACCATCAAGCGGGTCATGACCTACATGCGGGCGGCCGATCTGCCGACTATCGTGCGGGTGCCATCGAAAGACTACAAAGACATCGCCCGCGGGCTCGATGCCGGGGCCGACGGCATCATGCTGCCGATGGTCAGCACGGTCCAAGAAGCCAAGTCGATCATCCACTCGATGAAGTATGTGCCCACGGGTGGGCGCGGGGTGATCTTGCGCTCGGCCGTAGATCGCTATACAGCCGGCCCTACCATGGAGAAACTGGCGGCCCAAAACCGCATGACCACCCTTTTCGCCCAGATCGAGACGGCCGAAGGGGTGGAAAACGCAGAAGCCATCGCCGCGCTGGAGGAGGTGGATTGCCTCTGGGTCGGCCATTTCGACTTGAGCTGCTCGCTGGGTATTCCCGGCGAGTTTGATCACCCCAAGTTCATCGCCGCCATCGACACTATTATCGAGGCGGGCCGCAAGACCAATACGGCGCTCGGCCGCCTGGTGCCGGATATCGAAAGCGGCATCACCTTTTACAAGCAAGGCTTCGACTTTATCGCCTATGCAGCCGACGCCTGGCTGCTCGGCGATGCCTTGGCTCAGGGCCTTTCCGCCATCCGCGCCGGCTGTCAAGAGTAAGGAGGCGGATATGTCCCTATTTCGCGTGGGCCTAAGCGCCGATTTCCGCAAACCAGATGGCAGCCCCAGCTTTCCCGAGTTCGATCTCGGCCCGTTGCTCGAACACCCGAAGATTGCGCTTTCCTACCTTGAACCGGAAGCGGAAATTTCGGCAAGCCAGTTGGCGGATATCGACGCGCTTATCCTCTTGGCACCGCGGGTCGGGGCTCGCAGCCTGACCCAGGGCGGTCGCCTGGCGATGGTGGCGCGCTTCGGCGTTGGCTATGACAATGTGGATGTGGAGGCCTGCAACGCCAGTGATGTCGCCCTGGTGATCACGCCCGATGGCGTCAGGCGGCCCGTCGCGGTTTCCATACTGACCCTGATCTTTGCGCTGGCCGGCAAGCTCTTCGTCAAGGATCGACTGGCGCGCCTGGGCCCGGCCGGTTGGGCGCAGAAGACCGACCACAACGGTGTCGGCCTGGTCGGATTGACCCTTGCCTCACTTGGCATCGGCAATATCGGCGCCGAGATGTTTCGCCTCGCCCGACCACTCGACATGCGCTTCATCGCCCACGATCCCTACGCCGATGCCGGCGTTGCCGCCGAGCTTGGGGTGACACTGGTGGATCTGGAGAGGGTCTTTCGCGAAGCCGATATTCTCTGCGTGAATTGCCCCTTGTCGCCAAGCACCCATCACCTGGTAAATGCCGAGCGCCTGGCGATGTTGAAGCCCACCGCCTTTCTCATCAACACGGCGCGGGGCCCGATCGTCGATCAGTCGGCCCTGACGGCGGTGCTGCAGGAGCGCAAGATCGCCGGCGCCGGCCTCGATGTTTTCGAGCAAGAGCCGCCGGATGCAGATGACCCCCTCCTCAAGCTCGACAACGTAATCCTGTCTCCTCATGCGCTCTGCTGGACCGACCAGATCTTTGCCGGCAATGGCGCCGCCGACGTTCGTGCTGTCCTCGACATCATGCACGGAAAGGTGCCCGAGGGTGTGGTGAACCGAGGCGTGATCGATAGCCCAGCCTGGCGGGCGCGCCTTGAAACCTTCGGCGCGGAGTTCGGATCCGGGTAGTTCATCTCGGATTCCCGTCCGGGCAGTCTTTAAGTGTAAGACAGACCATGAATTTGCTGGTATCGCAGGACTGGAGCTTTCCCATTCCCATCGCCTACGGGCCCGGACGCCTGCGGGAAATCTCCGTGTTTTGTACCAAGGCCGGCATGTCACGGCCGCTCATCGTTACCGATAGCGGTAGTCGAGATCTTCCCTTCGTCTCGGAAATGCACCGCAGTCTTCATAACGGCGGGCTGAAGGCGGACATCTTTCACAACATTTCCCCCAATCCTCGCGACGAGGAAATTGCCTTGGGGCGAAGGCAGTTTCACGACGGCTGCCACGACGGCGTCATCGCGCTCGGCGGCGGCAGTGGCATGGATGGCGGCAAGGCAATCTGCCTTGTGGCCCGTAATGACCATGGGCTTTGGTCCTTTGAATACGAAAAGACGCCGCCAGGCCTAAGCGGCAAGGACTTTCCGCCCCTGATCTGTGTGCCCACCACGGCGGGGACGGGGGCAGAAACCGAAAGCACCGCCATGGTGACGGAAACCGCGCGCATGATGAAACTCTGCGTGTGGCATCCCGCGCTGAAGCCCTCTTTTGCGATTCTCGACCCCGAGGTCACGCTCGCCCTGCCCGAGACCTTGACCGCTTGGACGGGCTGCGACGCACTGGTGCATGCGCTCGAGGCCTACTGCGTGCCCGGCTTTCACCCCATGTGCGACGGCGTTGCGCTGGAAGCCTTGCGGCTCGTCTCGACCTGGCTGCCAGTCGCCGTTAGCGAACCGGATAATTTGCAGGCCCGGAGCGGCATGCTGGTCGGATCCTGTCTGGCCGGGGTCGCCTTCCTGAAAGGGCTGGGCCTGGTTCACGCGATCAGCCACATGGTCGGCGCGGCGTATGATACCCACCACGGCCTCACCAATGCAGTGGTGCTGCCGGCGGTGCTGCGTTTCAACGCGCCGGCCATCACCGACCGCGTCCCCCACCTGGCCGGCGCCCTTGGCCTTAAGGACACCGCCTTCGACAGCCTCTACGGCGCGATCTGCAGCCTTCTCGACCACTTGGAAATTCCAAAGACCTTGCAGGCCATCGGCGTGCCCGGGGATTGCGCGCGGGGCCTGGCGCAGAAGGCATCTCTCGACAGCGCTGCTGCCACCAATCCGAGGCAAGCGACTGTCGAGGAGATCACAGCGGTGATCGAAGAGGCCCTGAGCTTCGGCCGCTAGCCAGCCCACCAAAGTGCGGCGATCACAGGGGTGGGTGTCGGCGCCCCTAAGGTCGCTCACCCCCGCTGCTTGGCATGCAGTTCCTTGGCCCGGCCGACCGCGTCCCAATCCAAAGCAAATCCCAAACCCGGCCCGGCAAGCAGGGGCAGCTCGCCGTTCTTCAAGGAGAGGTCGGGGCTTTCGATCAAATCCCAGGCCAGGAAATGGTTCATATATTGATTGCCGTCATCCAAGTTCGGCAGAAGAGCTGCGGCCTGATGGGCGGCGCAAGTGGTGATGCCGGTCTCATAAAGGCCATGGATGCAGATGTTGATCCCCGCCGCCTCGGCGATCCGCCCGGCCTTGAGGAAACGGCTGATGCCACCGGTTTCATGCAAGCCCAAAACGATCAGGTCTGCCGCCTGGGCCCGGCAAATGTCGTAGGCGTCATAGGGTGTGAAGACCCTTTGGTCGGCGGCGATCGCGATCGGGCTGCCGGCCCGTATCTGCGCAAGGGCGGCAAGGGATTCGCAGTCGCTCGGCTGTTCCACGAACTCAATATCGAAGGCCGCCACCTTAGGGAGCAGTCGCGCCGCTGTCAGCGGACCCCAATGTTCGTTCGGATCCAGGCGCAGGCGCCGATCAGGACCAATGGCCGCGCGGGTTTGCTCGACGATGGCCAGGTCGATCGCATCGCCTTGTCCGACCTTGACGTAGATGACGTCAAAGCCCTGCGCGGCAAAGGAGCGTGCTTCGTCGGCGATTTCTTCCGGCGTTCGACCCTGTGGAAAGCCGAAGTAGCTGATCTGCTCCCGGACGGCGCCGCCGAGAAGCTCGTAAACCGCCCGCCCGCTTGCCTTGCCCATGACATCCCACAGCGCCATTTCCAATCCAGCCAGGACTTGTCCGGCAAAACGGGGAGCGCTGCAGGTGCCGCGTTCCTGGAAGAGCGAATGGTAGACATCGGCCATCAGTCGGGCATTGCAAAAGGGATCATGGCCAACGATTAGCTTGGCCGCCTCCGCCAGGAAGGCTTGGATTCCCGCCGCGGTCGGAGAACCAACACATTCGCCGTAACCAGAGATACCTTCGTCGGTCGATACCTCCACCAAGATCACATCGGCGCCGTCCATGCGACCTTGCGCCCAGTAGTAGGGTTTGGCGTAGGGTAGGAAAAGCGGCGTAGTGCGAACCTCGGTCACCTTCATTAGGTCGTCTCCCTGAACTTTCTTGCTGCTGTTGCCGACACCCTTAATCCAAGACTGGCGGAAAGAAATCGCCGCGTCCTTCCGGCGTCAGGTCGAAATAGGCCCATATCGGCCACAGCAGGTCCGCATGACGGGGGTGCATGTCATTCTCCGGAACGAAGTAAAGCTCTGAGGCCCAGAAGTGGGAGATCACCCCGTCCCGCTTGACAAAGACGTTGATCATGGGGTGGTGATCGCTCCACTGGCCTTTGAACTCCGTCATGTAATCCTGGTTATAGCTGTTGGACTGGGAGGACAGCAGGCGGACATCTTCCCACCCCCGCGCCCGCGCCAGGGCGGCAAGCTTTTCCGGCGGCGCCTTGGCGACCACCGCGTGGTTGACCCGGGCTCTCACCTGCGGAGCTGCCCCGTTGAAACAGTCGATGAGCGAGGTACAGGCCGGGCAAGGCTTCTCCCACTCAGGCGCGAACATAAATCCGTAAAGGACTAGGGCTTCTTTGCCGGGATCGAAGAGCTCTGCGAGGCGAACGGGCCGCACAGCGCCATTCTTCTGGTCGACTTCGTCGAAGCTATAGTCTTCTGTGACCGCACCCCCCAACGGCAAGGCGCGGCGCTGCATGGCGACGGATTCTTGTAGCCGGCGCAACTCCATTTCCGCTTCGAGCAGGCGATCGCGCGCCTCCCGATAGGCGTCGCTTTCGTTGGGAAAACGGCGGTCGTGATACTGGCCCATGGTCGGTCCTTTTTTTGCGCTAGATGATGGCGGGACCATCGTAGCAGCAAGGGCGCGGCCGTCCACCAGCGCCAAGTGGTTGACGGGCATCTCGGTGGGAACTTCCCGTCGAAAAATCCGCCCAGCATCGTTCTCGCACTTCGGCTACCATGACCTGTCCGCATCCCAGGTCCAACAAAACCTCACTTGTGAATGTAAATTTCGATGCCGAGAATAGGATTTGGCGGTTGCTTGGCTGAAGGGAGTTGGCCCATGCAGGACAGTTCCGCGCGGTACCGAATGGTAGGCATCGACCATAGTCAGACGGCACTCCAGGTGGATTGGGCGGATGGGCATCGTAGCCATTTCCCCTCCATCTGGCTGTTGCAGGCCTGCCGTTGTTGCCGCTGCGGTTCGAGCGAGTCTGCGGTGCGCCATATCAAATTGACCGATCAGCCGGCGCGTCCAAAAATTCTCGGCGCCGAGGCGACGGACGGCGAACTGGTGGTGGACTGGGGCAAAAATCATCGATCGCGATTTGACACCCAGTGGCTTCGTGCCCATTGCCTGTCGCCGGCGGAACGATCACGGCGCCATCCAGCCCCCCAGCCCTGGGGCTCAGAGCTAGTCGAACATCTGCCTTACATGACCTATGATGAGGTAGCTGGGGATCCAGATCGACATCTTGCCTTTCTTGAAAACCTGCGTGATCTGGGTTTCGTGATCCTCCGCCACGTACCGGCCGCGCGCGAGCGAACGGCAGAGATCGCCGCCTTGGTCGGCACCCTACGCCTCACCAACTACGGGATTTACGAGCTAGAAGCCAAGCCAAATCCTGAGATTGTCGGCGATATGGCGCTGGCCATCGAACCGCACACGGATGAACCCTATCGGATCGACCCACCGGCAATTACCCTGTTCCATGTCTTGAAGCAGTCAACGAGTGGGGGCGAATCAATCCTCGTCGATGGCTTCAACCTGGTTTCCATTTTACAGAAGCGCGATCCCCGGGCCTTTGAGATCCTCTCTACCACGCCGGCCCGATTTCACCGGGTCTTAAGAGAAGGTCGTGCCTTCGAAACCCAGGCACCGATCATCAGCCGGGACCGGCAGGGTGCGGTGATCGGCGTGCGTCTTCTCGATCGCGGAATGGCGCCTGTCGATGTCGAACCAGAGCAGGTCGAGCCCTTCTACGATGCACTTCGGTCTTTCCTGCAACTGGTCTACGGCCGGGAGGGGCGCATCACTGTAAAGCTTGAGGCGCGGGAAATGCTGGTCTTCAACAACCAGCGAATCATGCATGGCCGCACCGCTTTCGATCCTAATGGATCGCAGCGACATGTGCGCAGCTGCCACGTGGATTTGGATGAGTTTTATTCGCGCCTTCGCATGGCTTACCGGGCGCAAGTCCGCGAGGAGGCTTGGATGTGCCTAGGGCCTGGCGCTCGCGGCTGAGCTGTTCTTTCGAGTTAAGGACCAGGCACGAAGAACAATCGGATACATGGCCGGTCGGGCTACTGCTGTTTCTCGTCACCGGCAATACGCAGCACCATGTCGCGCAGTGTCACGATCCCCACGACGGTTCCCTGTTCGGTCACTAGGGCCCGTGATATGCCGAAGCGTGACAGTAGGCGCGTGGCGTACTTGATGTCCATGTTCCGGTCGAGGGTTAGAACCGGTTTGGACATTATCTCATAGACATTGGCTCGCGCCGGGGAGCGATCGTTGGCGATCAGCTTGGTGGCGATATCGGCAACCACCAACAAGCCGTACTCATCACCCTCATGGCGGCGATCGATTACCAACGAACTAATCTGATGTTTCTTCATGATGGCGATGGCCTGGGCGACCGTTGCCAGGCCGTCCACCCACATGACCGCCGTCGACATGACCGTACCGACAGTAACATAATCTCTTGCCGTCATATCTTTTCCTCGATCTCATCGGAAATCGTTTTGATTTGCGAGCCCAGGCCGACCGCATCCTCGATGTCGACTTGGAAGGCGATTCCGGTGCCGGGCGTATCGTCGAAATGCCCGACCTCGGCAAGCCGCTCCAGAATACCGCGGCACATATGGCCTTCCACGAGAAACAGGATAACGTCTCGCGGGCTTTCCAGGTCTAGGCCGAAAAACGTCTTGTTCGGATTCAAACCCTCACCGCGGGCACTGGTAATCACCGTAGAACCGGTCGCTCCCACTTCACGGGCCGTCTTCAACATTAGCTCGGTCTCACCCTCGTTGACCAAAGCAACAATGAGCTTGAACTTCATCGTCTCTTACTCCTTTACCCCCGGCAAGTGCCGGCGAGCTCGCCACTGGCTCACCTGGGCATAGGCCATGACGGTCATCATCGGAAACAGGCTGGCGAAGGCAATAAGGCCGAAGCCATCGATCAAGGGGCTGCGACCGGGGATGTTCGAGGCCAAGCCGAGGCCCAACGCCGTCACCAAGGGTACCGTCACCGTAGAGGTGGTCACGCCACCCGAATCATAGGCCAGCGGGATGATTGCGCGCGGCGCCACCACGGTCTGGGCAATGACAATGACATAACCGGCAATGATATAGTAGGGCAGCGGCGTACCGGTGACGATGCGAAAGGTGCCAAGGGCGACGCCGATGGCCACGCCCAGTGCGACCGCGATGCGCAATCCCCAGGGGTTCAGCGCCTGCGCCGAGACCTTGCTCGCTTTTATGGAAACGGCGATCAAGGCTGGCTCGGCCAAGGTTGTCGAAAAGCCAATGGCGGCGGCAAACAGATAGACCCAGAAGTAGCGTTGCCAGGGCGGGGAAGCGGCTGTGTCGTCCGAAAGCCCTTGCATGGCCTCCGCCGTTAGCTGCTCGGCCATTACTTCGCCCAAGGGAAACAGAGCCTTTTCCAGACCCACCAGAAACAGCGACAGGCCAACCAGCACGTAGATGAAGCCAATGACAATCCGCCGTGGCTGCGGCGGCTTCTGGCGCAACACCACTAGCTGGAAGAACAGCAGAATGGCCAAGATCGGCAGCACGTCGAACACGGTGGTCGCCAGGGCTTGGACAATCTCGGTAATCCACGACATGGCAGCCTAGGGCCTGTGGCCATTCATTTCACCGCCGTGGCGGGATTGGCTTTGTGCCAGGGTTAGGAGCGGCAGGCGCGGTGAAGGTGGCCCTCCATAAGCCTGTCGCGACGCGGCCCCATAACTTTTCAACCGGACGCAAAGCCGCCCCGTGCCTGCGGCATCCGGTCCCTTTGGCCCGCTGCCGCGTCGCTCGTCTTTGAATATGTCATGCATGTCCTGCATCCTCGCTCCTAACAGCAGGCCAAAGGGGCTCGGACCCACGGCGGCAAAATGAATGTCCACAGACCCTAGACCACGATACCAAAGATCAGCACGAAGATAATCGGCGTCAGGCTGGCAAAGGCGATCAGCCCAAAGCCGTCGATTAGGGGATTGCGACCACGGATGGCGCTGGCCAAGCCGACACCAAGGGCCGTGACCAGCGGCACCGTCACCGTCGAGGTGGTGACCCCGCCCGAATCATAGGCCACGCCGACAATTTCCGCCGGCGCCAAGGGCGTCAGAACCACCACGATGAGATAGCCGCCGATGATGAAGTATTGGATCGGCCAGCCCTTGAGGATGCGAATGACGCCGGCCACCAAGGCCACGCCGACGGCCGCCGCTACTGTGTATCGCAGGCCGAGGCTATAGTGTTCCTGCGCCTCGGGGCTTGTCGACAGCAATCCCGCTTCGGCAGCCGCCTCCGCTGCTTCGGCAGCCACGGCGATCAGCGCCGGCTCGGCCACCGTGGTGCCGAAGCCCAAGGCAAAGCCAAAGGCAAGCAACCAGAAAAGCACGCCCTTACGGGCAAAGGCATCGGCAGCAGCCTCGCCCAGGGGAAAAAGCCCCATCTCCAAACCCTGAATGAAGAGGGCCAATCCCAACATCACCAGGGCCAGCCCGCCGAGGATCTCGCTAAGGTTCTCCAGAGGCTGGCCCAACACCACGATCTGGAAAAAGCCGATGACGAGGATGATGGGCGCCAAATCTCGCAGCGTGGCGAGAATGAGCTGGGCGAATTTGGTGAGGTTGACGAGCATTGAAACCTTTGCCCGGCGGCGAGGGATAACGACGCGCGACTCTATAGCCGCGACGATTAGTCACCGCAATGACCTGGCGCAGTTTCCTATGCCAGTATCACCTTTGGGTCACACGGACCGCCCGCCCGTAGAGGGTCGGGGAATCGCGGCGGTGCGTCATCGTCCCAAACACAACCCCGACAGACCCAGGGCGTGGCAATCTACGGGACGCTCGGGCCATGAGCACCTCGGCCCACGGCTTTTCGATTTTTCTTCCGCGAACCGAGGCGAAGGCAACTCGCCCGCCATCTGTGCCTACTCGGCATGCGGTTGATACGACGACTTGGGCGTGGTGACCCAACCCAGACGTTGGCAGAGTTGTCAGATCCCTTGAGAAAATGGAACTAGCCCGCGGAGCGAACCGCTTTTTCTAACTTTAGGCCGATCAATTCTTCTTCCTTAGATGCCCATGAACTTAGAACAGATAAAATTGAACCTCTAACTATATTGACGGGTTCCGAACGAATTCGGCCGGTGGGATAGCAGAGGCTATAAGACAGTTCCAATTTAGGTTTGAAGGGTCGAAGAACCACGCCATTGTTTAGCCAGGGACCCGCTGCAAAGGGTTCTGCTATTGAAATACCCAATCCAGCAGCAACCATTGCGTATCGGGTGTGGGATGTATGGGTCGTGACAAGGATATCCTTGCTTGAAATGTAATCGGTGAAAATGGCCGCTTCCTTCTCAAAGGACAGCGGACCCGCCGCGCTCCACCCAACGATGGTCTCATTGCGAAAGTCGGCGGGCGATACTGCTTCTTTCTGCGCCAGGCGATGCCCTTTGGGTAAAACACAAACATGCTCCACCCGGAAAACTACTTCGGCCTCGATGCCCAAAATTGGCGGAAAGGTAAGCGTTAATGCAAGATCAACCGAATGGTTTTGCAGCCTCTCTATAGTCTCTTCGACTGTAGCGGTATCGATAAGTAGACGAAGGTCATGGTTGCTTTCTTTTAGCCGCAGCGCGACCTTGGGAAGAATGGACGTGGACAACGCTGGCAGACACGCAATAGTTACGGGCTGCGGCACGCCGTCGCGAATTTTTTCGGCCGCATGTTCGATACGCTCTAGGCCCAGGAAGTTCTGTTCGACTATTCGCGCGAACTGAACAGCAGAAGTCGTCGGTTCTAACCGACCTTTTAGTCTATCGAACAACTTGAAACCAAGATTTGCCTCGAGTTCGGCGATGTGTCGACTGACGGCGGGTTGTGAGATCGAGATCTCAGCCGCTGCCCGGGTCGTTGTGCCGGTAGCCATCAAGCATCGAAACACTTCGATCTGGCGAAATTTCAGTGCCACCGGGATCCTCACCTTCAAGTCAAGGTATTCGTTTTTTGCATAGACTATGACAATTTGATATTTGCGATTATGAAGTCTGAGTGGAATCCTGTCCATATCTTAGCCTTATCGAACCCGAAGCGGGTCCCGCGATTTCGGCATCGATCGCAGGTGCCGCATTGGTGCACTTCCAGGATCGGTATGGCCAAGTCATGAGATATCAGCATGAATTTTCGTGTCCCGGCAGAAGCCGGGATTCAGGGAGTACACAATGGCCCACACCCAGGAACGCTCTCAGTTATCGGATATCTATCGGTTAGATCGCCGTTCTTTTCTGCAAGGAACTGCGGCCCTAGGCGGCCTGGCAATGACCGCCGGAGGATTGAATCAGAGAGCATATGCGTCGACCCCGAAACGGGGCGGAACATTGCGTCAAGCCCTGCGCGGAGGCGCGACGAGCGACTCGCTGGACGGCACCACGCTGCAGGCCGCACATCCGATCAGCGTCAGTTCGCAGGTCCGGAATACGCTGACGGAGATTGACCCAGATGGTGATGTGGTCGGCGAACTGGCCGAAAGTTGGGAACCCTCTGACGATGCCAAAGTATGGACATTCAAGCTGCGCAAAGGTGTGGAGTTCCACAATGGAAAGACCCTCGAAGCGTCGGACGTTATCTACTCCCTGAACCAACATCGGGGCGAAGACACGAAATCCGGTGCTGCCAGTATCGTAAAGGCGGTCAAGGATATCAGGGCCGACGGCAGCGATACGGTTGTCATCGAGTTGGCCGAGGGCAATGCAGATTTGGCATTCCTTATGTCCGACTACCATCTGGTGATCGGAATTGAAGGAACAGCAGGAAAAGATTGGGATGAGGGGATCGGCACTGGTCCGTTTATCCTGGAGGCCTGGGAGCCGGGCATACAGGCCGTCACCAAAAGAAACCCCAACTACTTCAAGGAGGGGCGGCCTTATTTCGATGCGGTCGAAACCTTGCACATCGCCGATATCATGGCGAGAACCAACGTTTTGCAAACCGGTGAAGTTGACGTCATAGAAGAGCCCGATCTGAAGACACTACATCTGCTAAAAAGGCAACCGGGTATCGTAGTAAACGAGGTTGGCGGCACGCGCCACTTCCCCTATCCAATGCTCAAGACGATGCCGCCATTCGACAACTATGACGTCCAAATGGCGCTCAAGTATGCGATCGACCGAGAGGCCTGGGTCCAGAAGATCCTCAAGGGACATGGATACGTCGGCAATGACCACCCCGTGGGTCAAAACCAGCGGTATTTCGCCGCAGATCTAGAACAGCGGACCTATGATCCCGATAAGGCGCGCTTCCACTTGAAGAAGGCCGGGCATGAGGGACTGACTGTGCCGCTTGTTTGCGCTGACGTGTATCCCGGTGGCGTGGACGGCGCGACCCTCTACCAGGAAACGGCTAAAGCGGCTGGGATCACCATCGAGCTGCAGAGGCTGCCTTCGGACGGGTACTGGGTCGAAGTGCCATTGAAGAAGCCTTGGCACGTCAGCAGTCTGGGTGGCCGACCGACCGTCGACTGGGTGATGTCGGTTTCCTACGCGGCCGGGGCGGCTTGGAACGACACCACTTGGGCCAACGAAAGATTTAACAAGCTCCTTGTCGAAGCCCGATCCGTACTTGATGACGCCAAGCGCCGGGAGATGTACTTCGAAATGCAACAGCTGGTGCGCGACGACTGCCCGACCGTCATTCCTGCCTTTGGAAATTACATCAACTGCATGACCGACAAGATCGCGACACCGGAAAAAATCGCGTCCAACTTCCAACTTGACGGTATGAAGAACTTCGAACGCTGGTGGTTCGTCTAACCATCGTCAACCTGTCAAAAGCAGTCTTGGGGGCCAGCACAGGTGTGCTGGCCCCTTTCCTTCATTACCGCCCGGGCCAATGACGGACATTGACGATCAACTGAGTCCCCGCGACGTGTCAACGGCCCTCCACCGGCAGGTAGAGGGTGAGGCGGTCGTGGCGGCGGTAGTACTCGATGGCGGGGCGGGTCTTGTCGATGCGGTGCGCGGCGCTGAGCGCTTCGAAGCCGGCCGGGATGGCGGCGATAATCGCCTCGTAAGGGCCCTTGATCGAACGCGCTGCGTAGCGACCGCCCGGTATCGTGTAGCTGGGCAGGCCTAGACGCTCGCCCTCGCCCGGGTCCAGCAAGGTCGTGCAGGCACGGTACTCATCGTTGTCCCACCAAGTCAGGCCGAAGAAGCGGCGCCCTCGCAAGCCCGGCAACTTGGCTTCCAGCCTGACGAAGGCGTCGTTCTCGGACGGCTTGCCGAAATAGCTGGCGTAGAGTACCGGCAGGCTGGGGCGTTCGACCAGGCTGGGGCGTTTGACGATGGGGGCCATGATCCCTCAAACTTCCACCCTTGGCCGCCCACGTTCGGCCAGCTCCCAACGGCACTGGGCGCCGCAATGTTCGGCCAGAAGACCGGCCAAATCCCGGGCGGCAATCTCGATCTTGTCCCCGGCCGCCGCTAGGCCCTGCAGCGTCAACACTGCGTCGCTAGTCTCATTGCTGGTGGCGCTGCGCTGATCTTGATACCAGTTCCAGCGCCGACAGAGCAGCTTTTCCGCATCGGCATAGACTACCTCGCCAGGCTTGGGCGGATCGTCGCGGGCGCTGCCATCGCCCAAGGCGAAAAAGTCATCCCCCGGGCGGGCATAGCGAAAGGCGAGCCCGCCGCGGAGCTTGGCCAGGTCGTCGGCGCCAACACATAGCTGGTGTTTTACAGAGACCGCGTTGTAAATGTCGACCAGGCTGTTCACACGAGGCAGGCCGCCGCCGCGTTGAATGGCCTTCAGCAGCCGTTCCACCGACGAGCGATAGCTGGTTTTCTTAACCCCCATAGCTTTGTAAGCCTGGCGCCAATCGATGCAAGCCGGTACTTCTGCCAAGGCGATATCGGAAAGCCCGTTGGCGACTGCCTGTTCGATGGCTTCTATCACGGTTGCCAGGTCCGCCGAGAGCTGCGGATCGAGCGTGAGGTCGCGCGCCACGAAAAGGGCCACCCGATAGTCGGGAAAGTCCGTCACAATTTCCTTGATATCTAGACTGACCACCTGTTCTTGCTCCTCTCGCCCACGGTTCCGGGGCAGGCTTTCGGCATACCCGGTTTCCCGCTAGCCTGTCGCCCTTGACCGGCCTATTCACTAAACATTCCAGCGCCGGTGCGTTTGCGTAAAATTAATCATAGTTGGGGAGGATTTGTACCCATGAGCGACAAAGCCCGCATTTTCGAAATGGGTCCGCGTGACGGCTTGCAAAATGAAAAACAGATTATCGCCACCGACGACAAGATCCGCCTAATCGACCTCTTGTCAGACTGCGGTTTTGCGAAGATCGAAGCAACCAGCTTTGTTTCGCCCAAATGGGTGCCGCAGATGGCCGATGCGTCGCAGGTCATGGCCGGCATCAGCCGACGGCCGGGGGTATCCTATACGGTGTTGACCCCGAACATGAAAGGCTACGAAGCCGCCAAGGCCGCCGGCGCCGACGAGGTCGCCATCTTCGGCGCCGCCTCGGAAGGCTTCAGCCGCAAGAACATCAATTGCTCCATCGCCGAAAGCCTGGAACGTTTCCGCCCCGTGGCGGCGGCCGCCCGCGCCGACGGTGTTCCCGTGCGCGGCTATGTTTCCTGCGTCATTGCTTGCCCCTATGATGGGCCCACGCCACCGTCGGAGGTGGCCCGAGTCGCCGAGATCCTGCTGGCCATGGGCTGTTACGAAATTTCGCTGGGCGACACCATCGGCGCCGGCCGACCGGAAAGCATCGCCGCCATGCTGGAGGCGGTCCTCGCCGTCGCGCCGGCGGACAAGCTGGCCGGCCACTACCACGATACCGGCAATCAAGCGCTCGCCAACATCAAAGTTAGCCTAGAGAAAGGCTTGCGCAGCTTCGATGCCGCAGTGGGCGGCTTGGGCGGCTGCCCTTATGCGCCCGGTGCCAAGGGCAATGTGGCGACTGAAGCCGTGGTGGACCTTATGGCCGAAGCTGGCATCGAGACCGGGCTGGACCGGCAAAAACTCGCGCTCGCCACGGCCTTCGCCCGAAGCCTGCGCCACTGACCCGAAACCTTGGGAAACGAAGGAGCCGCCATGTCACTGGAGAAAATCTCTGTCCTGGGCCTTGGCAAGGTGGGGACGCTCGCCGCCTTGATGCTGCACGAAAGTGGCTTTGAGGTAAGGGGCGTTGACACTCACAGCCCGCGCGAGGCCCTGCCCTTTCCGGTGATCGCCGGCGACGTCAGCGCACCAGCCGTGGTCAAGGACTTGCTGGCTTCGACCGACGCGGTGCTCTCTTGCCTGCCCTACCATCTCAACAAGGCGGTAGCGCAGTCGGCCCACGGGCTTGGCAAGCACTACTTTGACCTTACCGAAGACGTGCCCACCACCCAGGCCATTATCGATATGAGCCAGGACGCCGAAGCAGTGATGGCGCCCCAGTGCGGCTTGGCACCGGGTTTCATCGGCATCGTCGGTGCCGATCTGGCACGGCAGTTCGACAGCTGTCGTTCGATCCGCCTGCGGGTGGGGGCACTGCCGCAGAATCCCACGGGCTTGCTGGGCTATGCCTTCAACTGGTCGCCAGAAGGGGTTGTGAACGAGTACCTCAATGATTGTGAGGTCATCGAAGAAGGCCAGCGAAAATGGGTCTCACCCATGGAATGGCACGAGATCCTCTATATCAACGGCGTCAAGCTGGAAGCCTTCCTGACCTCCGGCGGCCTTGGCACCATGTGTGAAACCTTGCACGGCAAGGTCGACAACATCGACTACAAGACCATGCGCTATCCGGGCCATATGCAATTGATGAACTTTTTCTTCCACGAGCTTCTCATGCGCGAGCGCCGGCAGGAGGCGGGCCAGATCCTGGTGCATGCCAAACCCCCGGTGGACGACGACGTGGTTTATGTCCACGTGGCCGCCGAAGGCACGATCGACGGCGCCCTCAAACGCAAGGAATTCGTGCGCGCCTATTATCCAACACAATTGTCCGGCGCCAAACGGACGGCGATCGCATGGACCACCTCGGCTTCGGCGGTGGCGGTGATCGAGATGGTCCGTGACGCCAAGGTGCCGCCCCAAGGCTTCCTGAAGCAGGAGGAAATCCCGCTTTCACCTTTCCTGGCGACCCGCACAGGGCACTTGTTCGACGGCAGCAACGGCCAACTGCATCCTGCTGCCTAATGTCGAATAATTGTTGATATTCAATCTTCTAAAAAAATTCTTTCACGGCGATAGGGAACCTCGTCCGGCGGTTCCGCATCAAGTTCGCGCGCGTAACGGTGACCGGCATATACGGCAGCAGCGATGGTCGAAGGTGCATTGGCATCGCCGATCACCTTAATCGACTTTATTTTATTTTGTTCAGCTAGCTGCGTATTGTCCCTGAGGCTTTGCCACAGCTCATCATTGGGCGTTCGCGCCGTCACCATCACGACGCTAGAGGCCTCGCGCAACTGGTGCTGGCCCGTTGCCAGACAGTCCAGCTCTACGGCTTCGCGATCAATCCGGGCCAGGTTGTGCCGAGTGACGATGTCGACATCAAGGCTGCGCAGTCGGCCTTCAATGGCCCCCTGCTCCAGGGTGTTGTGGGTCCAGGCTGCCACCTCCACCGCCGGAGTGACGAGACAGACCGCAAGCCCCTCGGCCCGCAGTTTTTCCGCCAGCACACCCGCCAGATAATAGTGATCGTCATCGAAAACCAGAACCGGGCCGGTCAGGCGCGCGCCGTCGATCACATCATCCGGGGACAGGACGTGCTCCAGGTCGCTTCCTTCAATGGTCGCGTGGTTTTGCCGACCAAAGCCGTCCTTGCGCCAGGCCGCGCCGGTCGCCAAGACCACATGCGGCACAGCGAACTCCAAGATCTCCTGCACCCCAAGCCGGCTGTTGCGATAGATGTCGACATTGGCCAAATCGTTGAGTTGCTGCAGCCGATAGTCGCGAACCCTTGCCCAGGCGGACAAGCCCGGCAAACGGCTTTCCCGGGCTACACGACCGCCAAGCTCCGCTCCCGCTTCAGACAGAGTAACGTGATAGCCACGCTGCCCCAGGGCGCGGGCGCATTCCAGGCCGGCCGGCCCGCCGCCAACGATAAGAACCGCATCATCGGAACCTTTCGGCGCGATGCGCTCCGGGTGCCAGCCGCGGCGCCACTCCTCCCCCATCGTGGGATTCTGGGTGCAGCGCATGGGAACACCTAGATTGTCGCCGGAAACACAGATGTTACAGCCGATGCACTCGCGTATCGCCTCCAAGCGCCCTTCCTCGATTTTCTTGGGTAGGAAAGGATCAGCAATCGACGGCCGCGCCGCGCCGATAAAGTCGAGCACGCCGCGCCTTATCTGGCCGACCATGGTGTCGGGGGAGGTAAAGCGCCCCACCCCCACGACAGGCTTGCTGGTCAGCTTCTTGACGAAGGCGATGTGCGGTTCTTGAAAGCCTTCCTCAGCGAAGCGCGAGGTCTGCGAGTCATTCGCCCAGTCGCTTACGTTGACATCCCAAAGATCCGGCAGTTCGGCCAGCATTTCGACGATCTCGCGCCCCTCTTCCGCCGCCGTGATGCCATCGGGACCAAGCAATTCCTCGACCGCAATTCGCAGAGGCACGGCGCAGGTGTCGCCAACCGCTTCCTTCGTGTCTTCAAGCACTTCCCGCAGCAATCGCACCCGGTTTTCCAAGCTGCCGCCGTATTCGTCGCTGCGCTGGTTGTATCGCCGGCAAAGGAAGTGCATGAGCATGGTCAGATCATGGCCGGCATAGACATAGATCAGGTCGAAGCCCGCCTTCTTGGCCCTCAGAGCCGCGCGCCGGTGCCAGCCGCGAAAGGCCTTGATATCGGCCTTGTCCATGGCCCGGGCTTGGGCTGGATAAAGTCTGCTTGCCGGCCGTGCCGAGGGGGCGATGGATACCTCTCGGCTGTAGGTGTTGGCCGAGTCATGACCCTGGTAGACCAACTCAATGGCCGCCAGCGAGCCATGTTCGTGCACCGCCTCCGCCATTTTGGCCAAGGCTGGAATGTCGCCGTCATCCCAGAGCCGCGCTTCGTTGAAATTTCCGACCTCGGTCGTCGAATGGATCTCGCATTCCTGGGTGGAGACCACGCCCCAACCCCCTTCCGCCTTGACGGCCCGCATTCTGGCCTCGCTGGCCGGGTAGCGATAGCCCATGCCGGAACAATGCGGCACCTGATAGAAGCGATTGGGCGCGGTGACCGGCCCAATCTTGATCGACTCGAAGAGGAGGTCGTAGCGTGAATCGCGGCTCATCGGCAGATGACCCTTTCGCCGTTAGGCCAGAGGAGGACCGGAGGAGGCAAGACTTGCCTCGTTTTGGTATCGTTCCATGATGACAGTGATGAAAGCGCGCACTAGCTCAATGATCTTGTCCAAGAATTCCATATCTTGTTCGCGCTCGGCCTGGCGCTGCTCCTGTGCTTCGATCGCCTTTTGCTGCTTTTCGGATTCCAATTCGGCGAAGGACTTGGCCGGCGGTGTTGCCGCCTCGCTGCTGGTCGAGCAGACCAAATGATCGCCCTCGAGCGAGCAAACAGCGATTTCTCCGGTGCGCTTGTTGAGCCGCCACACGCGGTCGGGGGCGGCTTCGACGATTTGATAGATGTCTTCGGAGGATGCCTCTTGAGCCTGGCTTTCGCTCAGGCTCGCTGTCAGGACACAACTCGCCAAAGCCCCCAAAAACAGTAACAGTCCGATCTTCATCAGGTTGTCTCCCGCGGTCCACAAATTTGTCGGCTGCCTCCCCACAAACGCCAGTCTTTCCCCCACCGTAAGACTTGTCAATCGCCGCGCATCGCGGTTCTATCCTAAGGCGTCGGCAAAGGCATGGACTTTGAACCCCGTCCTGCGGCGATTGTTTGAGTATAGTCGGCGCCAGATGGCCGGGTCGAGTTGGCCACCGCACTATGTAATGAGGGTTGACCATGACTAGCCGATCCGTTTCGCAAATCCGAGCCGCCGACGTGCTGCCCGAGGGTCAGGGCGTCACCGTCCACCGTTCCATCGGCACCCCTGCCCTTTCTGTTTTCGACCCCTTCCTCTTGCTCGATGAATTCGTCATTGCCGGCGACGCCGAGGGGGCCGGCTTTCCCGACCATCCCCATCGTGGCTTCGAAACCGTAACCTACATGCTCTCCGGACGCATCGAACATGCGGATACGGCTGGGAATAGTGGCGTCATCGGCCCTGGCGCCGTGCAATGGATGACCGCCGGGCGCGGCCTGGTTCACTCGGAAATGCCGGCAAGCGACGGCGAGGAAATCCGTGGCTTGCAGCTATGGATCAACCTGGCGGCTGCCGAGAAAATGAAAGCGCCCGCCTATCAAGATATCGCGGCCAGTGACATCCCAGCGGTTCCCCTGGCAGGCGGCGGGCAGCTCCGGGTGGTTGCCGGCAGTTTCGGCGGGCAGGAGGGGCCTGTCACCGGGATTTCGCTGCGACCGAGCTTCTTCGATATCGTCTTAACTGCGGAGGAAGATCTCACCATCCCAACCGGGGAAAACGACAACGCCTTCCTTTACCTACTATCAGGGGCACTGAGCTTCGCCAACGGGCCCAAACCGAGCGACGCCCATAGCCTCATCCTCTTAAGCACCGGCGACTCGGTGAGGCTGACAGCCGGACGAGAGGGAGCCCGTGCGCTTTTCGTCGCCGCACGCCCGCTCGGCGAGCCAGTGGCCCGTTACGGACCCTTCGTGATGAACACGCGCGAAGAGATAGAAACTGCCATCCGAGACTACCGGGCGGGGCGTCTTTAGGGCCAAAGCCATCACAACAGCAGTAGCGCTGCTAGCCCGAGAAAAGCGAAAAAGCCCACCACATCGGTGACCGTGGTCAAAAAAACTGTAGATGC
The DNA here is from genome assembly GCA_965222795.1 of Rhodospirillales bacterium. Taxonomy (GTDB): domain Bacteria; phylum Pseudomonadota; class Alphaproteobacteria; order Kiloniellales; family CBDCUY01; genus CBDCUY01. The sequence continues at coordinate 944,773 of OZ244972.1, forward strand.
AATCGCCGGATCAATTTTCAGGCGTTCCAGGCCAAGCGGGATTAGGGTGCCTGAAAGGCCGGCGATGATGAGGGTGATAATCATCGCCGCGGCAATAATGCCGCCGATCTCGGGACTGTCAAACCATAGCCAGGCCAGCACACCCGTCAGGATAGCAAATAGAACGCCATTAAAGGTCCCAATCAGAAACTCTTTGCCAATGAATCGCATGGCATTGGCGGAGGTCAGATCCTTCATTGCCAGGGCGCGCACGGCAACCGTCAGGGTCTGGGTTCCCGCATTGCCGCCCATAGAGGCGACGATTGGCATCAGAATCGCCAGGGCCACGACCGCTTCGATTGTCCCTTCAAAGAACCCAATCACCATCGAGGCCAGGACGGCGGTCATAAGGTTGACCACCAACCAAGGAAATCGAGACCGGGTGGTCGTGAGCAATGCGCTGAAGATGTCGGTATCGCCGACACCGGCCATTTTCATGAAATCTTCCTCGGCCTCTTCGTCGATGACGTCGACCACATCGTCGACAGTGATGACGCCGACCAAGCGCCCTGCCTCATCGATGACTGCGGCCGACACCATGCTGTATTGACGGAACATGTAGGCGACTTCTTCTTGGTCCATGTTCAGGGGCACCAAGCGCATGTCGGCTTCCATGATCTCGGTGACCCGCACCGGACGACGGGCGCGCAACAACCGGCTCAAAGGCACATAGCCGAGGGGCTGATGCTTGGGGTCGACGATAAAAAGGTCGTAAAAATCGTCAGGCAGGTTCTCGCCAGTACGCATGTAGTCGATGGTTTCGCCCACGGTCCAAGCGGCCGGGATAAAAACCAGCTCGCGTTGCATCAAGCGGCCGGCCGAATCTTCCGGGTAACTCAGACTCTCTTCGAGGATCTGTCGGTAGGATGCCGGTAGATCGACGAGGATTTCACTTTTACGTTCGTCGTCGAGGTCCTCGAAGATTTCAACCGCATCGTCGCTATCGAGTACCTGCAGGGCCTGCGCGACGTTTCCGGGCCCGAGAATCTCGATGACTTCATCACGCACGGCTTCTTCGAGCTCGGCCAAAGCCTCCGGATCGAAGGACGGCCCGAGAAGTTGGACCAAGAGCTGGCGAGATTCCCGGCTTAGCGATTCCAGCAGGTCGGCAACGTCGGCCGCGTGCAGCATCTCGACGCGCTTTTGCGCCTTCTTAAGTTTTTCATCTGCCAGAAGTTCCTCGACCTCGCGGACGACTTCTTCTGGCAGGCCATAGCTCTCATCGACGAAAATCTCCGTGGGCCGGCTTTCCTCTTCCTCGTCCCGCAGCTCGCGAATGTCGCTCATGACGCTACCTCGCTGCCTAGGTCTTCCCTATGCGCCGCTGTTTCGATGTTGAGCCTCGACGGCGGCGATCGCTGTCATATTGACCACTCCCCGCGCCGTGACCGAAGGGGTGAGGATGTGGGCGGCAGCCGCCGCGCCGACCAAGATAGGCCCAACCGCTAGCCCTTCACCCAGCGTCTTCACCAGATTAAAGGCGATGTTGGCCGCATCAAGGGTCGGCATGATCAAGAGATTGGCTGGCCCTTCTAGGCGGGAATCCGGGAACATGCGCTGGCGCAACTCTGGGCGCAGGGCGGCATCCGCATGCATTTCCCCCTCAACCTCAAGCGCTGGATGGCGCTCGTGTAAAAGACGCACGGCCTCGGCCATCTTGTGGGCCGAAGGAGCATCGTAGGCGCCGAAGTTCGAATGGGAAAGTAGGGCGACGCGCGGCTCAATACCAAAGCGCCGAACAGTCGCCGCCGCCATCAGCGTCATTTCCACCAATTCTTCTGCGTCGGGATCCGGGCTGACATAGGTGTCGGCCAGGAAATAAGTCCCCTGCGGGAGGATCAACAGGCTGATGGCCGAAAAATCGCGCACCCCTTCGGCCTTGCCGATCACGTCAGAGATATCCTTCAGATGGGCGTCATAGCGACCCGTAACGCCGCAAATCATGGCGTCCGCATCGCCGCGATGAAGAGCGACAGCGGCAATCGCCGTCGGATCGGTGCGAATCACCTGCTGTGCCTGCTCTGGGGTGACTCCTTTGCGGGCCCGCTTGGCGTGATAAGTCCGCCAGTAGTCCTTGAAGCGCCGATCGCGGTTGGGGTTGATCAACTCCACCTGCCCGCCAAGATCAAAGCGCAACCCCAGACGTTTGACGCGGGTCTTGATGACGTCAGGGCGGCCGATAATTATCGGCTTCGCGATGCCTTCATCGATTACGATTTGTGCCGCCCGCAGTACCCGCTCATCCTCACCCTCGGCGTAGATCACCCGCTTGGGATCCAGGCGCGCCTGCGCAAAGACCGGTTTCATGATCAGGCCGGAGCGCCAGACGAACTGTTCGAGGCGATGGTGATAGGCTTTGAAGTCCTCGATCGGCCGGGTGGCGACGCCGCTCTTCATCGCTGCCTTGGCCACCGCCGGAGCGATTTCGAGCATCAATCGTGGATCAAAGGGGCGCGGAATCAGGTACTCCGGGCCGAACCCGAGGGATTCGCCGCCGTAAGCCTTGGCCACCACCTCCGACGGCTCGGCCATCGCCAAATCGGCCAGGGCCTTGACGCTGGCAATCTTCATTTCTTCGTTGATGGTGGTCGCGCCGACATCGAGCGCGCCGCGAAAGATAAAGGGAAAACACAAAACGTTGTTCACTTGGTTGGGATAATCAGAGCGACCCGTCCCGATGATCGCGTCCGGCCGCGCGGCACGGGCATCTTCCGGCATGATCTCGGGTGTCGGGTTGGCAAGCGCCATGATCAGCGGTCTTTCGGCCATGCGCTTGACCATTTCGGGCTTCAATACGCCTGGAGCTGAAAGGCCGAGGAAGATATCAGCGTCCTCAATTACCTCGCCCAACGTTCTTTTGTCGGTGTTTTGGGCGTAGATAGACTTATAGGGATCCATGAGTTCCGTGCGGCCCTCATAGACCAGGCCGACGATGTCGTTGACCCAAATGTTCTCCCGCTTGACACCCATGGAAACTAAGAGATTAAGGCAAGCCAAGGCAGCAGCGCCGGCGCCCGAAGCCACCAGCTTGACCAAGCCGATGTCCTTCTTGATCAGCCGCAGGGCATTGTAAATCGCCGCTGCGACAATGATCGCTGTTCCGTGCTGATCATCATGGAAGACAGGAATGTTCATGCGCTCGCGCGCCCGGCGCTCAACCTCAAAGCATTCTGGCGCCTTGATGTCCTCCAAATTGATGCCGCCAAAGGTGGGCTCCAAAGCCACAACGATATCGACGAGCTTGTCCACGTCGGTCTCCGCTAGCTCGATATCGAAGACGTCAATGCCGGCGAACTTCTTGAAGAGGACCGCCTTTCCTTCCATGACTGGCTTGGAAGCCAGCGGGCCAATTGGGCCGAGGCCAAGTACCGCAGTACCGTTGGAGACGACGGCGACCAGATTGCCGCGAGCCGTCACTTCTGCTGCGGCCTGGGGATCGTCGACGATGGCGCGGCAGGCTTCGGCGACACCCGGCGAGTAGGCAAGCGCCAAATCCCGCTGGCTGCTTAACGGCTTGGTTGCCGTTATCTCGAGTTTTCCCGGCTTGGGCAGTCGATGATAACTTAGTGCCGCCTCGCGGATATCTTTTGCCATTGCCTCCCCCTGTCGGGTTGTCCCCCTTGTTTAGGGTTGGCACCCCTTACCCGCACCCAGCCAAAGGGGCCTTAGGTACACGAAGGCCCGCGGTAATGACCAGCGGGCCTAGGTTTGTGGTGCGGTCGAGAAGACTCGAACTTCCACGGGGTCTCCCCCACAGCGACCTCAACGCTGCGCGTCTACCAATTCCGCCACGACCGCATTTCCCTGGCGCCGACCTTCTATTGCATTAGAATGCTGTTGCGGGGAGATAGCAAATACTCCCGAGGCGCGCAAGCAAGGAGACTGGTTGGTCGAAGAGTTCAATGTCAAAATCACCCCGGGGCGCCATTGAGTGGCGTATCGAATCGATGCCCGTTGCCTACAAGGATGCCACCGCCGAAATGGAGCGCCTGGCGGCGGCGATCCGTTCAGGCGAGGAAGGCGAGCGCGTGTGGCTACTCGAGCATCCCTCGCTCTATACCGCCGGCACCTCGGCACAACCGGAAGAGCTCTTGGCGCCACACCGATTTCCGGTCTTCAAGACCGGCCGCGGCGGCAAGTACACCTACCACGGCCCGGGCCAACGGGTCGCCTATGCCATGTTGGACTTGACAAAACGCCGTCGGGATGTTCGCCGTTATGTTCACGATCTCGAGGCATGGCTGATCCTGGCTCTTGCCGAACTGGGGGTGGTCGGCGAACGCCGCAGCGGCCGCGTCGGCATATGGGTGGATCGCGGACGACACGGCGGCCCTTCAGGCCAAGAAGATAAGATCGCCGCCATCGGCGTGCGCATCCGCCACTGGGTCAGCTATCATGGCATCGCCATCAATGTGCATCCCGATCTTTCTCACTTTGCCGGCATTATTGCCTGTGGCATCGCCGAGCATGGGATCACGTCGTTTGCCGACCTTGGGCTAGCAGTCACCATGGATCAGGTCGACCTGGCCCTGCGCGCGGCCTTCGAGGAAGTCTTCGAACGGCAGACGGCAACCACGTTCTCGTTTTGACTGACACCAACACTAAAAGCTCAGAAAGGCCTGATAGCTGTAGCCGGCGAGCAAAGAGCCGATCAGCGCCAACAGCAAGTACCACAAGAAGAGCGAGCGGCGAACCAAGGCAAAGACGGCAATGGCCGCCGGGATGCTGGTGATGCCGCCGGCGATCAGGAACGCCAGCGCCGCGCCCGGGGCCATGCCCATCGCCATCAGCTGACCCATCAGCGGAATGGCAGCGAAGCCGTTTAAGTAGGCCGGCACGCCGACGACCACGGCCAGCGGAATCGCCAAGGCTCCCTCGCCTAGTAAACCGGCAATCGACTCCGGCGGCAGCCAGGCAACCATCAGGCTCTCCAAGGTAAAGGCCAGCAACAACCACTTGCCGAGAAAGAGGCCGACGCTGAGGACTTCATCACGGAACAAGCGGTGGCGCGACGGCTGTCGCCAAAACGCCCAGAGCACCGGCCGATCCCCGGCAGACGAACTACCGCAACCACCGCAGCCTGAGCGCACCCGCAGTGCCTCCCGAAAACCACCACGACGCTCTACCGCCAAGGTCGCAAATCCGCCGCCCAAACCGATGAGAAAAGCGGCCACGGTCTTCGCCAAGGTAAAGTCGAGACCGATGCTTGCGGCCATCAGGATGAAGGTCTCCGGGTCCATCAGGGGCGAGGCAAGCCAGAACGCCATGACCGCAGATAGCGGCATGCCCGCCGCCAGCAACCCAGCAATCAAGGCTATGACCCCACAGGAACAAAACGGCGAAAGCGCGCCCAAGGCGGCGGCAAGCAGTATTGCCGTCGAAGGGGAATGGGCGACCGTGCCGGCGATCAATTGATCGGCGCTGGCCGCCTTCATCCAAGCGGCCAAGCCGGCCGACAGCAGAAGAAAAGGAGCGATCCAAGTGAGCGATCCCACAACAAAACGCAGGCTTTCCCAAGCCTGATCGGGCGAGACAAAGAGCACGCCAAGGAAGGTGAGCCCCGAGGCGAGCAAGACCCGATCCAGTCGGCGCAGGCGATCAAGCCCCCGGCGCCAATCGCGTATGGCAAGGCTGATGTCCGTCATGGAATTGTTCCTTTTCTCCTAGCTCAGGGCTGTTGCGTGTCCTTCGCCAAAACCAATCAATTTATAATTCCAGAATTATCGAACAATATGAACGGTGTCATCCCCATTTGCCTAACCAATCGCCCCTATCAGATCGATTTGAAAGCGAGCCTCTCGACCTGCCCCGTCAATTCGGTTACCGGACCGGAAGACGGCAGATCAAAGCCCTCTAACCAGCATCCTGCTGCCTTACGGCCTGCCCGACGCCGCTGCAGCATTCCGCCGTCAAAAAATCGACGACCGCCTGCATCCGTGCGAAGTTGGGGCGACAGTAAAGCACCCTTCCCTCACGCCGTTGTTCCAAGAGGCCCACGGCTTGCAGCTTCGACAGATGATGCGACAAGGTCGAGGCCGGAATATCCAAGTGGGCCTGCACATCGCCAACGCTCAATCCCTCCGGCCCCGCCCGCACCAGCAGGCGAAAGACTTCCAATCGTGTTGGATGGCCCAGCTTTTCCAAACAGGCCGCAGCTTCCATGATGTTCATGAGACTTAGGATAGGCAGTCATCGGCTCAATGTCAACTATATTTCTAGTATTATCGAAATAAAATTGGACCGTTAATTTTTGACTTTCTCATATTGGCAAGGAGGCCCCCCACCGGCTTGATCGGCGGAAGGGCCTAAACGTTGAGGTAGCTGGCGACGCCGATCGAAGCACCGGTCAGGGCCAAGCACCGCTCTTCGGCTCGTCAAAGGCTTGGCCGGTGATGAAAGCCTGGCTCAAGAGGCGACCGGTCGGCTTCGCTCTCCACCGAGTCCACGCGGGCGAAGCGTGGCCCCTGCCAGCAGCTCGCCAGCATAGTCTCAACCGCTCCGTCGTCACCGCGGAAGACCGCTTCCACACTGCCGTCCCTGCGGTTTCGCACCCAGCCAGATAGGCCAAGCCGGCGCGCCTGCTCTTCGGTCCAGCCACGAAACCAGACGCCTTGCACTCGGCCGCGGATCACCACGCGCACTTGTTTCATGACGCGGAGCCCGTAGGATCGTCACCTGGATAAAGGGCAACCAGGGCAATGCCGATGGCACGGCGGGCGCGTCCTTCCCAGGCCGGCCGGTTGATCCACTGGTCTTCTATGGTCAATGCGGGCTTGGCGCGGTTTTCATGAACCAAGCTATTGCGCAGGCGTCGCAGCCAGCGCAGGTCAGCCTTGGCGGCCGCCGAAGCCCCCTCGCCTTTGGGCCCGAGCTGCATGTCGACAATGGCGGCAGCTAGGATGATGGCCGCCGACCAGGCGCCCGCGCAGAAGACCGCCTGCAAATCAATCATCAGGGCGCAGGCCTGCTCGCTGAGGAAGGGAGCGCCGCCGGCGCTTCTCTCCGCCTCGAGATCCTTAAACCAGGCGCTTCTTTCGTCCCAATCCTGCTGCGATGGCCGGTCAAGCTGCTCCATCGCCCGTCATCCGGCCGGCAAGCTATTCAAATTCGATGATCGCTTGGTCGACAGCGAGGCTGTCGCCGGGATTGGCGTGGAGCACAGCCACGATCGCGTCCCTTTCGGCACGCAAGACATTTTCCATTTTCATCGCCTCGACCACGGCCAATTCCTGGCCAGCCTTCACGGTGTCGCCGACGGCCACCCCTAGCGACATCAGCAGGCCGGGCATGGGAGACAGCAAGTAGCGGGAAAGGTCCGGTGGCTCCTTGTGGGGCATGAGGTCGTAGAGCTCGGCTCCGCGCGGGCTCAGCACCAAGGCTTTGACTTCGGCCCCGCGATGGGTCAAATGCAGCCACGCCCCGTTTCGGTCCACCTGAACCGTAAACCTTCGCCCGTCTATGGTGCCACGCACAAGGGTCTCGCCCGGACGCCAATCGCTTTCCAGGAAACAGGCGCCCTCCGGCTCGCTGATCCGATAGCCGCTGCTCTCTGGCTGCAGGGTTACCGGGTAGACCTGATCGCCCATGACCACCCGCCAGGCCTCATCCCGGCCGGTCACATCATCTTCGAGCTCACGGCCGATCGAGGCTTCTTGCTGCGCCGAGCGGTGGCGGACGAAGACGGCAACCGCAAGCAAGGTCGCGCGCGCCGACTCGCCGATCTCTCGCCCCGCGAAACCATCGGGATAGGTTTCGGCAATGAAGTCGGTCGAGAGCCGGCCCTCGCGAAACCGCGGCTGGCTCAGGACGTCGGCGAGGAAAGCCGCGTTATGCTGAATGCCGCGGATGTAGAAGCCATCGAGAGCCTCGACCATCGCCGCGACCGCGGCTTGCCGGTCACCTCCGTAAGTACAGAGCTTGGCGATCATGGGGTCGTAGTGCATGCTGATCTCCGCCCCTTCCACCACACCGCTGTCGACACGCACACCCCGCCCCTGCGGCTCCTTGTATCGCACCAGGCGGCCGATCGACGGCATGAAGTTACGGCGTGGGTCTTCCGCATAAAGCCGCGCCTCGATCGCCCAGCCGTCGAGGCTCACCTCCTGCTGGGTGAAGTCGAGCGCCTCGCCGGCGGCAATCCGGATCATCCATTCCACCAGGTCGAGGCCGGTCACCAGCTCGGTCACCGGATGTTCGACCTGCAGGCGGGTGTTCATTTCAAGAAAGTAGAAATTCTTGTTTTGATCAAAGATGAATTCGACCGTGCCTGCCGAACGGTAGTCGACGGCCCGGGCCAGCGCCACCGCCTGCTCCCCCATGGCCCGCCGGGTATCCGGATCCATGATCGGTGACGGCGCTTCCTCGATGACTTTCTGGTGCCGTCGTTGGATGGAGCATTCGCGCTCTCCCAGGTAGAGCGTGTTGCCATGCCCATCCGCCAGCACCTGAATTTCGATATGCCGCGGCTCTTCAATGAACTTCTCGATGAATACCCGATCGTCGGCAAAACTGGAGCGCGCCTCGTTCTGCGCCGAACGAAAGCCCTCACGGGCCTCATCGGCATCGCGGGCGATGCGCATGCCCTTGCCGCCGCCGCCGGCTGACGCCTTGATCATCACCGGAAAGCCGATGGTCTCGGCGATACCCACGGCCTCGTCCGCATCGGCAATGACGCCGATATGGCCGGGCACCGTATTGACCTTGGCGGCAGAGGCGAGTTTCTTGGACTCGATCTTATCGCCCATGGCTGCGATCGCGCCGACCGGCGGCCCGATGAAGGTAATGCCCGCGGCCTGTAGGGCCTCGCAGAAGCCGGCGTTTTCGGATAAAAACCCGTAGCCGGGATGCACCGCTTCGGCACCGGTGTCCTTGCAAGCGGCGATAATTCGTTCGCCAACCAGGTAGCTTTCAGCGGAGGCCGCCGGGCCGATGGCCACGGCTTCGTCGGCCATGGCGACGTGCAGGGCATCGGCATCCGCCTCTGAATGAACCGCAACCGTCTTGATACCCATGCGCTGCGCACTGCGAATGACCCGGCAAGCGATCTCGCCTCGGTTAGCAATAAGAATTTTTTTGAACATCTTGGCTTCCAGTCCTAGTGTCCCGATTCCGAAATTCGCTTCATAATGTGGCGTGCACCGACCGAATTTCGGAATCGATCAGGACACTAGTATGGTATTGAGTCTAGTGTGGTTTTTCGGATTTGAAGCTCCTCTCGGTGCAGCTCCAAACAATGATAGGAACTTCAAATCCACCACACTAGTCGGCAGCGCGCATCGTGGCGCCACCGTGAGGCAACTTCGCCTATCGTCGCCAGCCCCGCTTGTCAACTGGCGTCAGGCGTAGGGATTCTTCCCTTTTCTAATCTGCAAGCGAAGCGGCGTTCCTGGCAAGTCAAAGGCCTCGCGCAGCCCGTTTTCCAAGTAACGCCGGTATGCCGCCGGCAGTCCTTCCGCGCGGGACGAGAAAATGACAAAGCTCGGGGGGCGCGCCTTGACTTGGGTCATGTATTTGAGCCGGGGCCGGCGGCCGTCTTTTGCCGGTGGCGGATGGGCCTGAGTAACACCCTCCAGCCATCGATTGAGCGTGGCCGTCGCTAGCCGGCGGTTCCAAACGTCATAGGCATCAAAAACAGCCTTCATCAGACGATCCAGGTTGCGCTCCTTTAGCGCTGAAATGGTTACCAAAGGCACGCCGCGCACCTGAGGCAAGGAGGTCTCCATGCGATGGTGAATGTTGTCTAGAATCGAAGAGCGATCGTGCGCGACGTCCCACTTGTTGACGGCAATCACCAGGGCCCGGCCCTCCTCCACGACCTGGGCAGCGATACTCAGGTCCTGCTTCTCCAAGGCCGCGGCAGCGTCGAGCAGCAACACCACGACTTCGGCAAAACGGATGCTGCGCAGGGTATCACCGACGGAAAGAGCCTCGAGCTTTTCCGTCACCCGCGCGCGTCGACGCAGACCTGCGGTGTCGACCAAACGAACGGCGCGACCCCGATACTGCCAGTCGATGGCAATGGCGTCGCGGGTGATGCCAGCTTCCGGCCCGCTCAACAGTCGATCCTCACCGATGAGCTTGTTGATCAAGGTGGATTTGCCGACGTTTGGCCGGCCGACGATGGCCAGCTGCAAGGGAGCATCGGCCGGCAATGGCGCCGCAGCCTGCCCGTCGTCGCCGGAATCTTCCGCCGCCTTATCCCGCCCTCTTTCCAAGTGCAGCAGGATGGCGTCAAAGAGATCGGTGATTCCTTCGCCATGCTCGGCCGAAATCGCCACCGGATCGCCCAAGCCAAGCGAGAAGGCCTCCAGATAGCCCGCATCCGATGCCCGCCCCTCGCACTTATTGGCCACCAAGACGACCGGCGGCTCGACCCGGCGGAGCCACGCCGCAAACTGCCCGTCGAGCGGCGTCACGCCGGCCCGCGCATCGACCACCAGCAGGACGACGTCGGCCATGGCGACCGCCCTTTCCGTCTGCTCTTGCATGCGTGCTTCCAGGCTTTCGTCTTGCCGCCCCTCATAGCCGGCCGTATCGATCAAGGTCACCGGGTAAGGGCCAACATAGCCTTCGGTCTCCCGCCGATCGCGGGTTACACCCGGCTGGTCGTCCACCAAAGCTTGGCGCTTTCTTGCCAAACGATTGAACAGGGTCGATTTGCCGACGTTTGGACGTCCGACAATGGCAACAGTAAAGGGCATTTGCTACGCCGTGGCGATGTAAGCCTAGCGAAAGGCGACCAGGTCAGCGCTCTCCGTCAGGATGTAGAGGCTGTTGTCGGCAACAGCGGGCGGCACGACCGCACCACCTGGCAGGTCGAGCGAACTCTGCACTTCGCCGTCATAAGGAGAGAGGAAAACAGCTTCACCGTGGGAGCCCGCAACCATCAGGCGACCACTGGCGAGAACCGGCCCAAACCATTGAATGAGGCCTTCCTGGTCCTCCGTATCCTCGTACCGCGGGAGGGCGGTTACCCAGCGAATGCGCCCGTCCAGCCGGGTCAAGCAAACAACCTGCGCCTGATTGGTCACCACATAGATGAATTCGCCGCTGACCCAAGGGGTCTGGACACCGCCGACATCGATATCCCAGGCCCGCGAGCCACGGCGCAGGTCGGTGGCGATCATGCGCCCGGAGTGGCTGACCGCATAGACCAGACCGCCGGCGATGACTGGCTGGCCTTCGATGTCTGCCAGGTCGGCAATCGGATCGATCGGCCGAATGGCCGCTAGGGTGTCGTTCCATAGCAGCCGACCGTTTTCAACCAGCAAGGCGAAAATTTCTCCTGAGGAATAGGGCACAATGACAATGGAACCCTCGACGGCCGGGCTTGCCGCACCCAAAATCCCGGTGGTTTCCGCGATGCCGTTGTGCTGCCACAGGCGTTCACCCTCGCTGGCGGAAATGGCGACCAGTTGGTTTTCCACCGTAACGGCAAAGACTCGGCCATCGACTGCGGTGGGCGCTGCCCGCAAGGGCGCCGGGACGCCGTGCCGCCACAGAACCTCGCCGCTATCGCCATCAAGAGCGATCACCTCCGCAAAGCCTGTGGTGACGAACACCCGGCCATCGTGATAGGCGACACCACCTCCGAAGTAACCGTCGTCCTCCTCCTCCGGCTCCAGGTCGATCTGCCAAATCTGCTTGCCCGTGTCCGCTGAAAAGGCGCTCACCACAGAGCGGGAATCAATGGTGTAAACCACACTATCAACAATCAACGGCTGGCCAAGCAAGAAGCGGTCGTCACCGACACCATCGCCAACATCCGCCGTCCAGGCGCGCTTTAGAGCGCCGCTCAATGCGAGATGTCCCATGGCATGGGTCGGGTTGCCGCCGCTTTGCTCCCAATTCAGGTTGGCTTTGGCCTCGGCCAAGGTCACGCGAAGGTCGGCGATGCGGGGATCAGCCTCCAGGCTGTCATCGATCGCCATGATGGCGATCCGTTCGCCCGGCAGGATCTCTTCCGAATCATCAAACCAATCGAGCGATGAACAGCCGGCGGTCGCGGTGGCTAGGAAGCCGATCAGCACCGTTTTCGGCCAGGCCTTTGGCATGACTATCCCTCCAAGGCGGCGATCATTTGCGTGGCCCGGCGCCGCAAGCCCGCCGGCACGGTGGGATCGTCCGACAGGATAACGTACTGCTCGCGCGCCCTCGTCCGGTCACCTTGACGGATAGCCAGGAGAGCCGTCAGCTCGATGGCGCTGGGCCGAAAGGGCTCGCCGGTGGCGGTCAAAGGGGCGAGGCGCGCTTCCAATCCAACGGGATCACCGCTATCGAGTTGATGCATCACCGATTGCAGAGTGGCGACGGCCTGGAAGATTTCGCCGGCCGCATCGCTTTCGGCAACTCGGTCCCAAATGGCGATCGCGCCACCCACATCACCGGACTCCACCAACAGCCGCGCCCGCTCGAAACTGGCGAGTAGGCCATAGCCCTTCTCTCCTTCGGCCGCAATGTCGGCCAAGGCATTGAGGGCCCCGGCGCTGTCCCCCTTGTCGACTAGATCCATGGCCGCCGCGAAGCTGTCCGATCGGGCAAGGCGTTGGCTTTGGTCATAGGATTGCCAGGCCTGATAGCCGGCCACAGCTAAGACCAAAGCGACCGCCACCCCAATGCCCAGACGGCCATAGCGCTTCCAGAGCCTTTCGTAGCGTTCCTTGCGTAGGTCCTCGCCTACTTCGTCGAAGATATCCGCCACGACCGCAGCCTCACACTCTCTCGTTGCTCGCTATTCCGATCCTTTGCGCCTGGCAACGCAAGGTTGGGGCACTTCTTATGCCAGCGGCCGGCCTGCTTGCAAGCCCTGTGGGCTAGATCTGCCCGGATATTGCCTCACGCGGTGGTCAGGCAGCACGCCATTTTATGGAGCACCCCATGGAAGGAATTTGATCGACTGGCCCCTTGCCGGTCCGGGCAACCTGTACCATGGCCTCGTAAAGCTCCCGACGGGCCCCTTCGATCAACGTGATTTTCGACTCATCCAGGCGGCCCCGGTACTGCAATCCAAGATCCTTGTCGAAGCCAAAAAAATCGGGCGTGCAGACGGCCCCATAGGCACGCGCGATTTCTTGGGACCGATCGATTACATAGGGAAAGGTAAAGCCATGCTGGGCGGCAAAGGCTTTCATGTTGTCAAAGGAATCGGCGGGATAGCTTTCAGTATCGTTGGCCATAATGGCGATGGCGCCAATTCCCTCGGCCTTCAGTGCTTCCACTTCCGACGCCAAGCGACCAATGATAGATCGGACATAGGGACAGTGGTTGCAGATAAACATGACCAAGGTCCCATTCGGCCCGGCCACGTCGGCGAGGCTGTAGGTCTTGCCATCAACACCTGGCAAGGAGAAATCGACCGCTTGCCAACCAAAATCGCAGATCGGTGTGGATTCTGCCATCAGACGGTTGCCTTTCGTTAAGACTGTCGGAGTGCTTAAGAGATGGGTGTCGCTGGGCGGCAGCGTCAAGCCAATTATCTCGCTAGAGCCTTTTCCGACCAGATATAATCAACGCTGTTGCTCCTGGGCTGGATGCGCCCGCTAGGCGCGCTCCGAAGCGCGATGCCTGAGTATCGGGCGAGGGTCGCAACGCCGCGGAGCGCCAGTCCAGGGCAACCTGAACAGGACGGGCGCTTTTGGCCGGACCTCGCGTTGCTCGTCCTCGAATATGCGCAAGCATGTCCTTCGTCCTCGCGCCTAATGTCCGGCCAAAATCGTTCCGTCAGCGTGGTTCAATCTGGTCGGAAAAGGCTCTAAGTAGTGCCTAGCAGCAAATGGCAAAGCTTCATGAAGATCGACTCTAAGTCCATTGTTAACCCTAATGCTTGCGCTGTAACACCCTTTTCTTAGGCAGTTTTTTCTTTGTTGTTGAAGATGTCTGGACGGCGGCGCTGATTTCGGTGAAACTAGGCTGCAAAGAAAACATAAACTGGGGAGTGGGCTCGGGGGATGGCGACTCTCTACCGATATGAAGATTTTCGCAGGCGACGTCGGGCGACATTCTTCACCCGGCAGGAGCTGAACGGACTGCTATCGCTTTATAGCCGTCGGGTGATGAGCGGCGAATGGCGCGACTATGCCATTGACCAACGCTCGGAGATGGCTATTTTCTCAATCTTTCGCCACAGTCTGGATAGCCCGGCGTTTCGCATCGCTAAGCGGCCCGCTTTGGGGGGACGAGCCGCGGAGTACTTGGTGTTTTGTGGTCGCGAGCGGGTAAAGCGTGCCAAGAGCATCGACGAAGCGCTGGCGGTCTTTGAACGACGGTTCAGCGTCGTATCCTAATCGGTGGTACTGGCTCTGGCTTGGCCGTACCATGCTCTAGGCATCAGATATCTGGGCTGGCACTAAGCGTTTAGTTTCAACCCTAATGTTCTTGAATTGTTCTCAATTGATTTCTAGACTCTCGTCTTTGTTTCCGATGCAGTGGAACTGGTGCAGCCGATGGGCAATGCGCCCTCGTCACCAAAGGCAATCACCTTGGGCGAGCTGGCCGAGCAGAAACTCGATATTTTCTGTTGGTGCAATCTCTGCGGCCACAATGCCAGCCTCGCCGCGACCCGTCTGGCAGCCCATCTGGGCGAGCGGTTTCCGGTACCTGAAGTCGGAAAACGCATGCGTTGTTCTTCCTGTGGCGGTAAAGATGTAGCCACGCGGCCTGCTTGGCCCGGCTTGGGCCAAGTCACGCGGCACGGATGAGCACACCGGGCAAAGGGGTGAGGAGGCCAAGCATGACTATACCGAGGCGGCGCTTCGGGCGCAGCGGGCTCGAGATACCTGTCCTCACCTTCGGTGGCGGATGGGTGGGCGGTCACTTGATCCGGGCTGATGAGGCAAATCGCGAATTCACGCTCGACCGAGCCTACGAAGCCGGCGTTGATTGGATCGATACAGCAGCCCTATACGGCAATGGCGTCTCCGAGACCGTCATCGGCCAGTGGCTCGAGAAGCGACCAGAGTCGCAGCGCCCACGCGTCTCCACCAAGTTCAACGCTGATTTGTCGGCGCAGGACCTGGAGGCCCAAATAACCGGATCGGTGAAAAAAAGCCTCGATCGACTGGGCCTTCCTAAAGTGCCGCTGCTCATACTCCACAACCAAATTCTCCCGGATCAGCACCCGACACCGGACGGCCGTAGCCTGCAGCCGAAGGATATTCTGGCCAAAGGCGGCGTGGCCGACGTTATGGACAAGTTGCGCGACCAAGGCCTTTGTGACTGGATTGGGTTGACGGCACTGGGCGATCCCTCAGCCATCTCAGCGGTCATCGATAGCGGCCGCTTCGACGCCGCTCAGGTTTACTACAACCTACTCAATCCGAGCGCCGCAAAGCCGCGCGGCGCGAGCTGGAACACGGACGATTTCGACGGCCTGCTGGATCGCTGCGCAGCCCAGGATATGGGCGTCATGGGCATCCGGATCTTTGCTGCTGGACACCTGGCGGCAAGCGAACGCCACGGCCGGGAAATCCCGATCACCGACAACGCCGAAGATGCCGCCGAAGAAGCGCGCGCCGCTGCTGTCTTCGAAGCCCTCGGCGACACTTACGGGACCCGCGCACAAACGGCGCTGCGCTTTGGACTGGCTTGTGCGGGACTATCCACAATTGTGATTGGCGTCGGCGAGCACGCCCATCTAGAAACTGCCTTGCAGGCTGTCGAGATGGGTCCTCTGCCAGCCGACGCCATGGCCGCCTTGCAATCCCTTTGGAACAGCCACCCCGCCTTCGTTAGCTCGTGAAAAGCATTATGGGACCAGGTCTATTGAAAGAGACAAGATTGTTTCGTCGGGTGACGGGATTTCTGGCAAGTATTCTTCTGATAGCCGTCGCTTCGACCCAGGTATCGGCACAGGTATCCGTTGTGCGGGTCGCAAGCGGTCTGGACGACCCCCTCTACGTCACCGCCCCACCCGGTGATTTCGAACGCCTCTTCATCGTTGAGCAAGGCGGTGCCATCAAGATCCTCGATCTTGCGACCTTGACCGTCAAGCCGACCGTGTTCCTGCAGGTCGATCTGCCGGCCAATACGGCCGGCGAGCAGGGTCTGCTGGGCCTTGCCTTTCACCCGGATTACGCCAGCAACGGCCTATTCTACGTCAATCTCGCCGCCCCCGGGATCGGTACGGAAATTCGCCGCTACCAGGTCACCAGCAACGACGCCGATCGCGCCGATCCGGTCTCTCAAAGCCTGGTCATCCAATACGACCAGCCTTTCTCCAACCACAACGGCGGTTGGCTGGGTTTTGGCCCCGACGGCTTTCTCTACATCACCTCCGGCGATGGCGGCAGCGCCAATGATCCCGGCAACCGAGCGCAAGACATCACCGATCAAAAGCTCGGCAAGATCCTCAGGCTCGATATCAACGGCGATGATTTTCCCGGTGACCCCAATCGCAACTATGCCATTCCTGCAAGTAATCCCTTCGTTGGCCAAACCGGCGACGACGAGATTTGGGCCTTTGGCCTGCGCAATCCCTTCCGGGCTAGCTTCGATCGTCTGACCGGTGACTTTTACATTGGCGATGTGGGCCAGGGCAGTCGGGAGGAGGTCAACTTCCAGCCGGCGGCCAGCGGCGGCGGGGAAAACTACGGTTGGAAGGTCTTCGAAGGCAGCGAATGCTTCGACCCGGCCGCCGGGGGACCGCTTGGCTGTGCCGATCCAACCTTGGTGCCACCGATCCATGACTACGGCCATGTGCCGGCGCCGGACGGCGGCTTTGCCATTACCGGCGGCTATGTCTATCGCGGGCCGATCGCGTCCCTCAACGGCCTCTATTTCTTCGCCGACTTTGTCAGCCGCCAAATCTGGTCCTTTCGCTATGATGGAACCACACGCAGCGAGTTCCTAAACCGCACCGCCAGCTTGACGCCCAATCTCGGAACCATCGACTTCATTTCGTCCTTCGGCGAGGATACGCGCGGCAACCTCTATATCGTCGATCTGGGCGGCGAAGTCTTCGTTCTGACCCCCGCGGCAAACTCCTTGGCCGCCGCCGTCCTTCCCGGCGCCCGGGCGGTGACCTTGGGCACCAAGGCAACGGCCTTTCTCGCGGTCAGCAACACCGGTGCGGTGCCGGTCACCAATTGCCGTGTCACTCCGGCCACTGCCTTGCCGGCGAGTTTTACGTTTCGCGCGATCGATCCGCAGACCAACCAGCTGCAAGGTGCGGTCAACGACCCCTTTAGCGTGGCCCCGGGCGCCACCGCCAATTTCGTCATCGCCTTTGATGCCACCCAAGACATCGCCGCAACCGAGGTGGCATTGGACATCATTTGCGACAGCGGTGTCTCGGCGCCGAGCCTGCCCAGCGTCAACCGCTTCACCCTTACCGCCTCCACCAGCGCGACCGCCGATATCCTTGCTGTGGCCTCAACGGCGAGCAACAACGGCATAGCGACCATCCCAGGAAGCAACGGAACCGGTTTCTTTGCTGCGGCCGGGATCAACATCGGCGCCAGCGAAACCCTTACCCTTCGGCCTATAGCGCCGGGGCTTTCCCTCGGTTTCTTGATTTGTGAAACCAATCTCGCAACCGGCCAGTGTCTGGCGGCGCCGACACCGACCGTCGATGTCGCCTTTCAGGCTGGGCAAACCAGAACTTTCGCAGTTTTCATCACCGGCGACGGCAGCACCATTATCGGCGGGCTCGACGTCAACCGAGTTCGCCTGCAGTTCGAGGATGCGAGTGGGGCTCTGCGCGGCCTGACCCATGTCGCGGTGCAAACCGGAGGGCCGTCTTAGCCGCATCCGAAATCGAGATTGGATTTGAGCAGCAGTGGCCAAGGGGCTCTATTGCGGCTAGTCTGTCATCAACATAGGATGGATGGAGTAACGCAAGATGAGCGAGCCTGGGCGCGGGCATCATGACATGGGCGGCCTGCCGGCCGGCTCGGTGGAGCAGGCGGAGCACGACTACGCTTGGTGGGAAAAACGGGTCGATGCGCTGCTGGTGCTGCTCTCCGACAAGAAACGCCAGGTCATCAAGGTGGACGAGCTGAGACGCGGCATCGAGCAGCTCGGCGCCAAGGCCTACGACGAGATGACCTATTACGAGCGCTGGATGGCTTCTATCTCTTCCAACCTGATCAACAAGGGCGTCATTACCATCGACGAACTGGGCCGCAAGATGGCCGAGGTCGAGGCACGCCAAGCCAAGGATGGTGGGGAGGCTGAACCGTGAGCCGCTTCGCCGTCGGTGATCCCGTCAAGGTGCGCTGGGCCGCACCGCCTGGCCACATCCGCACGCCCTACTATGTTCGCGGCAAACCGGGTATCGTGGAACGCATTTGCGGCGCCTTCGCCAACCCGGAAGAGCTCGCCTACGGGCGTGACGGCTTGCCCAAGCGACCACTCTACCGGATCCGTTTTCGCCAAAGTGATCTCTGGGCGGACTATATTGGCAGCCATCAAGACTGCATCGAAGTGGAAATCTACGAGCACTGGCTGGAGGCAGTATCATGAGCAAAACAATCGGCCATGCCCACCTGCCCCCGGCGGATGACGATGGCCCCCTCAGTCACTACCAGGTGATGGAGATCGCGGTTCGCGAACTGCTGATCGAAAAGGGCATCGTCGAGGCCGACGAGGTGCGCGCCGCCGTGGAAGCGATGGATGCCCGCAACCCAGCACTGGGCGCTAAGGTTGTGGCGCGGGCCTGGCGCGACCCGGCCTTTAAGGCGCGCCTGCTGGCGGACGGCACCGCCACCTGCGAAGAGCTTGGCATCGATATGGGGCCGACCAGGCTTATCGTCGTCGAGAACAAAGATAAGCTGCACAACGTCATCGTCTGCACGCTCTGCTCCTGCTACCCACGCATGCTGCTCGGCCTGCCACCGGATTGGTACAAGGCACGCGCCTACCGCTCAAGGGTGGTGCGTGAACCAAGAGCCGTGCTGCGCGAGTTCGGCACGGCGCTTGACGATGACATAGAAGTGCGGGTGCACGACAGTACGGCGGACATGCGCTACATGGTATTGCCGCGACGGCCGGCCGGCACCGAGGGCATGGACGAGGAGGCCCTGGCCGGGCTGGTGACCCGCGATTGCATGATCGGCGTGACCTTGCCAAAGGGGCCTTAGCCCCGTGGCGGAAGCGAGCCCTCGCCTCGATGACTTTCTCGCCGACTGCAACCGGGTGATGGGCGGATCGGCGACGCCGGCCGATATCGTGCAGGGCATCGCCCCAATCATGCTCAAGCTCTTGGCGGAGGGCACGGATTTCTTGCGGCCTGAACACTTTCGTTCGGATCCGGATCACTACGCGCGCAATTTGGTGCATGCGGCCGAAGACGACAGCCTCTCACTCTTCACTCTCGTGTGGCTGCCCGGGCAAAAGACGCCAATCCACGACCACGGCACCTGGGGGGTCGTCGGCGTGGTGGAAGGCGTCTTGATGGAGCAGAGCTACATGCGCCTCGACCCGGAACCCCATGGCGGGCGCGACAGCGGCATCGATCTCAGGCGCGGCGGGCTGGTGCTGTTATCACAAGGGGCGATCTCGACGTTTGTACCCAATCCCGACCATATACACGTGACCGGCGTGGAGACCGATTGGCCGCAGGCAGTCAGCCTTCACCTCTACGGCCGCATGCTGAGCGACTTCCACATCTACGACGGGACGGCGGGTACCCGGCGCCTCATTCAGGCCAAGCATAGCGAGACCTGATGCCATTACCTCTTGGCGAGGCTGATACCGTGGCCCGCCTGCGCCGGTAGGGGAAGCCGGCCGTGTTCTTCCTGCAAGACGCTCAGCCGCTTTAGTACATCACCGGAAAACCGCGTCACCCGACGCTGCTTGAGGTCAAAGCCAATGGACTTGATCTCATTGGTGGCCGACAGGAAATTCTCTTGCGCATGGTAAAGCTGGTGAAAGATGCGAAAGCGCTTGTCGTCGGACTCGAGAAGCTGTGTGGTGATGCGCAGCGGGTCGCCAAGCCTTAGCTCGCCGAGATAATGAACGTGCGACTCCAACACCGCGTACTCAAGGCCGCCCCGCGCCTCAAGCTCCAGCCCGCCATTCACATGCCGCCAAAAAGCATAAGTGGCCAGGTCACAAACCAGGACATAATTGGCGACATTCATATGGTCGAACTCGTCGATCCACTCTGGTTTGACGGTCGTCTCGACGAGGGTAAGAGGTTCGGCCATGATGTGACGATTCCTCGAAGATTGCTGGGGCAAGCTGTGTGGCTTGACAGGATCTGACCAGGCTATTTGTCGTCCGGGCGAAACACCGGACCTGCTGTACCATCGGCAAAGCGTTTCATGTGAAAGGCGACGACAATATCTGTGGGATCCTGCTTTGCCAGTTGTTCGAAGGAACTTTTCGCTTCTTCCACAAATCCATGCTCGAGCAGTGCGAGGGCCCCTTCGTAGGCTGCTAGATACTCTGGATCAGACTCTTCCTCGCGTACGGGTTCAAAAACCTGGCGTTGGCTTTGTTGACCCTTAGCGACCAAGGAGACAATAGTACGAAATTCATGCTTGTGACAGCGTTTGGCTGTTTCCTCGCTGACGCAGATCCGGGTGCCAAAGAACTTATTGGCACTCTCCAGACGGGCCGCCGTGTTAACCGCATCACCGATCGCCGTGTAGGTAAATCGGGAGGCGCCGCCAAAATTGCCGACGTTGGCAACACCCGTATGCACCCCGACCCTAGTCACCCCGAAGTTGATCGAGTGGGGCTCGTCGCCCTGCATGAAGGTCAGGCCGAAGGCGGCAATTTCCCTGGCGCAAGCTACGGCGCTGTCTGGATGCTCCGAGTCTTCGAGCGGCGCACCGAAGAAGGCAAAGACCGCATCACCGATAATCTGGGTCATGGTGCCCTTGTGCTTTTGCACAATCCCGATAACCCCATCGAGATAGCTGTTGAGCACGCGGGCTATCTTGGCCGGGTCATCTGCTTTTTCCGTGGAGCTGGTAAATCCCGCCACATCGGTGAAGAGGAAGGTCATTTCTCGCCGCTCGCCGCCGAGAACGAGCATTTGCCCGTGTTCTTCCATTTGCTCAATCACCGCCGGCGCCAAGTAAAGGCGGAAGGCGTTTCTCAGCCAAATCTTGTCTCGATCGATCATGACATAGCGATAGGCAAGCATGATCATGGTCGCCAGGATGGCGGCGACCATAGCCGGCAACATCGGCCCGACAACCCCCGCAGCAAACGCCCAGGTGCTGGCGGCAATCCACACCCCTTGCGAGGCAACAATGACCGGTAGGCTGGTAAGTGGCCGAAACGCCAGGGTCGCCATGGTTGAAAATAAAGGCAACAACAAGGCTATCAAGAAAGAGACCGGCGATGAGATGCGAGCCAAAGCATCGGCCTGGAGCAAATTGCTGACGGCGGTGGCATGGATGTAGACGCCGGGAATGGATTCGCGCGCATTCTGGTCGTCGAAAAGACCC
Source organism: Rhodospirillales bacterium (assembly GCA_965222795.1). GTDB lineage: Bacteria > Pseudomonadota > Alphaproteobacteria > Kiloniellales > CBDCUY01 > CBDCUY01. The sequence goes on from OZ244972.1 coordinate 966,210, forward strand.
TCAATGGGATCATGACTGCAGCGCGGCCACTCACGTTTGCCTTCAGGTTCCGTAATATAACGTTTGGAGGTGAGCTTGCGATCCTCGACATCGGTAACCAGACCAAACAGCACCACTTTGTCGGCAAAGTGCTGCTTAAAAAAATCGGCGCGTCCCTCGCCGGCGCAGGCCCATAGGTCGGCAAAAGAAAAGGTTGGAATGGCGTGGCCCGGTGCAAAATTAAGCAGCATGGCGTTCTGGCGCGCGCCCGGGATCCGATACTGACCGAGCGTCACGGCGCCGTCTTCATCAAATTCGGGTACTTGCGTAAGAACGCGCGCTGCCAACTCCAGGCTCATTGACGTCTCTTGGCGAATGCTGCCGTCCTGATTTTCCGCTTCGAAGAATAGGGGAGCACTGCGGATGATGCCGTCCGCATCCGGAAACACGTTCACCGAGCGGATGTTCTGCGATCCGCGAACCACGAGGGCCTGGGATTGATGCGGGGCTATCGGCTTGTTCTGGACTTGGACTTTTCCCAACACCACCTTGTTGTCACGAGCGGCCTGATGCAGGGCCTTGAGAAATTCCCGATCGTAATTCGGCACGGCGCTCGCCACCGTCGACGGAAAAATCAGGTCGTAACCGATAACCCTGGCACCAGCCTTGAGCAACGCCTGCTGTACCCCGCCCATTTGCGGTGTCCACATCACTTTTGGGACTTGTGAGAAGGGCGTGCGGCGATGGGTTTCTTCATCGATAGCCACGACAACGACGGAAGCCTCACGCTCCTGTGCAATGCCCAGCGGTGCCTTCTCGCGTAACCAGAATAGGATATCGATCGATATCCCAGAAAGATAGGATCCGGCGGTCAGAAACACAAAAGTGTAGGAAGCAAGCGCTACGGCGATTGCGACAAGCGGATCACGCCAAGTATTCAACCACCCACCTGTATTAATCGACCAAGCACTGCGGATTCTCCAGCCTCGGCATCTTCAGACACTTTGAAAATAACGGAAGCATTGCCGGCCAAACAACGGTAAACCCCTCCGGGCGGAAGGCTCAAGCCTTGCTTGGCCAGATCGATCACCTTTCCACTAACGGGAAGAATCAGGACCAACCCAGGCTTGTCCAAGCGTTCGATAACCACGCGGGCCGCTTGCTCGAAGCGGACCAAGGGGCTGGCACCATGCAGCGTAAACTGTGGATCCACCTCCGTCTTGGCGCCGCGAGCCACGCCGACGGCGCTGTCTGCGGCGGACACAATCATACGGCCACCATCGCATTCGACCTCATTGCGGCTCACCGTGCCGCCTTCGACTTCGCTGCGGTCGGACCCGATCTTGACACGTCCGCCAGCGATCGTCTCTTGCACACAAGAACTGAAGTAGCCAATGGTCAACTTCTCACCCGCCGCAAGTTCAATGATGCGACCGTCTTCGACGAAATCAAACAGCTGAAGCCCGCCCATCTGTCCGGTTCCGTCTTCCACTACTGCCACAGGCTGGCCAGCGGCCAGACCATTGCCCGACATAACTATCAGCAATGCTAGAATTCCCAGGGCGCCCGCAGCAAGTCTGCCGGTCTTCCGACATTGGGACAAGCCCCTACCGTGAGAATTTGCAATGCAAAACAACGCATCGGTCTTCCAATGAACGAAGATAGACATGATTAAACCCCTATCGTGACGACGATCACCAGAAATTCGGCACTCGCCACTAGCCGAACTGGCTGTCCGGCACAAAGACTTCCCCTAACCAAACCACACAATCCGGTGAGCAAAACACAGGCCGACTGCGCAAAAACTTCTCACTGAGGCTGGACGGCTATTAATTCAGTTTTATACCGACAATACCGTTCTAATTCAACGAAATAGTAGAATAGCCTTAAAGTCTACAGAGTTAATCAACAATAATCACCAAAATACACAACTGAGTATCTCATAACAATTAGCAAAACAAAATATGCGACAGTGGGTTCTGTACAGACCTGTCACTAAGAGTGGCTGACCTTACTTCTTTAAATTTGTGTCTCGCTAACAATATTCATCAACCTTGCAAATCAAGATTTTCAAGGCAAAAGCCATAAACGCAGCCGACAGTTTACTACATGACCTGATTAGAACAAATTGTTTATACCGTGATTTGGGGGCCTTGCTCAAGCTGCATTGCTGACAATGACATCGAAGGCCAGGCTGATTCGCCGCTCTTCACTCGCGAAGGCGATTGTTCGATGCCAAAAGTAGGACGGGAACAAGATCATCTTCCCTTCCTCCGGCTGGTAGCTGCGTGTCGCCGGCCGCGGTTCCTGCAGCAAATCCTCGCGCGGCCGCCCAAATTCAATCCATCCAGCTTGGTCTTGGCCCCCACGGCTGACGGCCTGCGGCACGGCGGCATAGTAAACGCCGCTTAGCCAAGCTTTGGGATGGATGTGCGGCACTTGATGACCCTGGGCGTGCATGACCACCGCCCAACCGCTCAGGCGATAGGACTCGGGCATCGACGCGATAAAGGGATGGGAGTCTGCCTGGAGCAAACTCTTTCGGTAGGATTCCACAGCCTCCTCGATGACCTGGCGCATCCCAAGCGAGGCTGAGCAATCATCGGCGAGCAGTTCACCAGTGTGCCAGCCATTACGGGTGGCATGGGCCTTTGGTTCGCGCTCTAGGCTGGGGTGCCCCAGAATGAAATCGGTCAAGGATGCGTTGAAATCGCGAAGAGTGGTGAATTCGCCTGGGGGCGAAACTGTCAGCGGCCGGCAAAATCGATCGAAATCCACCAAATAGCTCTCACCGGCGCGATCACCCAGCGCCGCCAAGGCGACTGCCTTAAGGGAAAGTGCCAGGGTATGACCCGGCATCTGCGCAAGTGCCACATCGAGCGCCGCTTGCGCGGCCAGTGGCTGCCGCTTGGCGAGCATCGCTCCAGCACAGCTGATCTGGGTTTCCGCGTGCCGGGGCTTCCGCCGAAGCGCCGCCCGATAGGCTTCGATGGCAGCAGTCAGCTGACCGTCGGCCTGGAGCGCGGCCGCCAAGTTCCGCAGGCTCCCAAAGTGATCCGGATCACGCTGCAGGGCCTCGCGATAGCTCGCAATGGCGGCATTGGCATTGCCTTCATAGAAGTGCGCCAAACCGAGGTTGTAGTGCAGCAAGGCGTCATCCGGGGTCAGCCGAAGGGCCCTTTCAAAGCAATCGATGGCTTGCTGTGCTTCGCCGCTGTGCAGCAGGACGCTTCCCAAGTTGTCGAGGGTCCTGGGGTTGCCCGGCGTAATCTCCAGGCTCTTACGCAAGTGGTCTATGGCACCAGCCTTGTTGCCCCGTTGGTATTCCAACACGCCCAACCGACGGCGCGCTTCGGCATGATCCGGCTCGTAGTGCAGTATCTCGCCATAGATCTCGGCCGCCTCAATCAAGCGACCCGCTTGGTGATGGCGTCCTGCCTGGTCGAAAGCCGAAACGACGTCAAAGAGATCCACCATGTTGCGCTCCGCAGTTCATCGTCGCACCACTAACGTAGAGCCATTGGCACCGAAATCCAGCGTCAACATCACCCCTTGCGCCATAAGAAAGAAAGCTGTTTGATCCTAAGATGTGCGGCCGTTACTCGCTGACCTCGCCTTTGCAAGCCATCCGCGCCCTCTTTGGTTTCCCGGAACAACCTAATCTCGCTGCGCGCTACAATATCGCGCCCACCCAAGATGTGGCTTCAGTTCGCTTGGGGGACGATGGCGCGCGACATTTTGCTTGGCTGCGCTGGGGTCTCATCCCCTTTTGGGCGAAGGATCCCTCGATCGGCAATAAGATGATCAACGCCCGCGCTGAGAGCATCGCCGAGAAGCCCGCCTTCCGGGCCGCTTTTAAACGGCGGCGCTGTTTGATCGCAGCCGACGGATTCTACGAATGGAAGAAAACGCCGGACGGCAAGCAGCCCTACCGTATCCATCGAAAGGATGGGCAGGCTTTCGGCTTCGCTGGCCTCTGGGAAAGCTGGGGTCCGCGCGACTCCGAAACGCCGATCGAAAGCTGCACGATTATCACCACGGCGGCCAACGCTGTTCTTGCCCCCCTACATCACCGCATGCCGGTTATCCTGGACCCCGAAAACTTCGGACTTTGGTTGGACCCGGCAACGCCGGCTGCCGAGCTTTCGACCTTACTGCGCCCGGCGCCTGACGCGCTCCTCACCCACCTCGCCGTCTCTCGCCGAGTGAACAACGTCGCTAATGACGATCCTTCGGTCATTGAACCTATCGCACCGGCGGGACAGGACGATTCGTCTATTCAAGGCGATTTGCTTCGCTCTTAAGGCAGGCCCGACGCAGGTCCGCCAAATCGGCTACCCAGCCGAAAAGGTACCCTTCGGCCGCAATCACGCTGATCGCCGCGTCATGCACGACTGGCTCGTAGGCGGCACAGCAATCGGCGATCATCAAGCACCAGTAACCGCGGTCCACCGCTTCGCGAAGGGTAGATTGGACGCAACACTGCGTCGTCACGCCACAGAGGATCAGATGGGTGATCGACTGCCTTTGCAGAATTGCGTGCAAGTCCGTAGAGAAGAAGGCACCAAACCCCGGCTTATCGAGCACCGTTTCACCTGCCTCGGGCCGCAGTTCATCGAGAAAATCCTGTCCGGCCTCGCCGCGGATGAGAAAGCGACCCAGCGGGCCCCTGCGACCAACCCCGTCAGACTTGTGCCGAAACGGCTGCAGGTCGCTGAGGTCGGGACTATAGCCTTCGCGGGTGTGGATGAGGGTGCAGCCCGCGGACCGCAGCAGACCGCAGAGTGCCGCAACCTTGGGCACGATGCCATAAAGACCCCCGGCCTCGCCCGCGTCGTCTTGGCTCGTCGAGGCAAAGAAGTCCTTTTGCATATCGATGACCAGCAAAGCCGTGTGGGCTGGCTGAAACTGGTAGCGACGATCGCCGCGGCAAGGCACGTCACAAAGAGACATCATGCACCCATTGTTGTCAGGCCTTAACAGCGGCTTTTACTCATCCGGGCCCGCCAAGCACTCTTTGGCCTGTGGTGAAGACGACTAGTTCCGGCGGATGGCGTGATCCAGTCTAGCGTCGAATTCCAACCGTCGTCGAGCAAAGCCTTGCAGGACCCCTGCGCAGAGCCAAATCGATCCTATCGGCCAACTCACCTAGATTTGACCTTCCGGCGGGCCCGGCCGCCAAGGCTGGTGCCTAAAATCTGTGCTAGATTCAGCCTCAATAGAAGAACACAACGATCCACTCAAAGCTGAGTCTGCAAAGCAGTGAGCCTCGCCAAGCAACGCGCCGCTACGATGGAATCCGGCTGGACATCGCACCGCCCTGACCGACGGGTAGTGTTACCAGCCGTCATATTGCTGCTGGGCGGTGGCGGCGCTTTAGCGATCGGATACGGTTGGCGCCAGGGGAGCTTGTACTTTCTGGGCGGGGCCTTGGGGTTGGTACTGTATCATGCGGCTTTCGGCTTTGCCTCCAGCTGGCGCCGCTTCCTGACCACAGGTGATGGCCAGGGCCTGCGGGCGCAGATGGCGATGATCGCGCTTGCCAGCCTCGCCTTCTTCCCGCTGCTTGCCGGCGGTGAGGTATTCGGACAACGCCTGGGCGGCGGTGAGGGGGCACCCCTCGGTGTCTCGGTTGCTATAGGCGCCTTCCTGTTTGGGGTCGGCATGCAGCTTGGGGGCGGTTGCGCGTCGGGCACGCTCTATACGGTCGGCGGTGGATCGGCGCGGATGCTGGTCACCCTGGTTTTCTTCATTGTCGGCTCCTTGCTCGGATCGGCGCATTTGCCCTACTGGCTGCAGACGCCGTCGTTCGGTTCGGTCTCGCTGCTGAAGGAGTTCGGTTTGCCGTTGGGGCTCGCGGCTCAGCTGGTTCTACTGGCCTCGGTCGCTGGCCTTACCCTGGCTTTTGAGCGTTACCAAGGTGCCGCCAAATCGCCCAGGAAAACCAGCGAAGGCGCCACACCCCATTGGCTCTATGGTCCCTGGCCGCTGCTGGCCGGGGCCGTAGCGCTGGCCGTGCTCAATGTCGTGACCTTGCTTCTTGCCGGCCATCCCTGGACGGTGAGCTTTGGCTATACCCTCTGGGGCGCCAAAATCGCCAGTGCGTTGGGAGTCGACGTGGCTAGTTGGAGGTTTTGGGGCGGCGAATTTACATCCCAGGCTTTGGCAAAGAGTTGGCTGGCAAACACGACCTCGGTCATGAACCTGGGTATCCTGGTCGGCGCCTTCTTGGCGGCGGGACTGGCCGGTCGCTTTCGCCCAAGTTGCCGACTTTCATGGCGGCCGGTTGTTGCCGCCGCTATTGGCGGAACGCTTATGGGTTACGGCGCCCGCCTTGCCTTTGGCTGCAATGTTGGCGCTTTCTTCTCTGGGATCGCTTCGGGCAGCCTGCACGGCTGGCTTTGGTTCGCAGCCGCGTTGATGGGCTGTGCCATCGGCATCAGGCTGCACCCGCTATTCGGAATGGAGGGCGGGCGCTGATGCCCGCTCCAGCATTCTCGCCTCGAAGGTTAGTTTGCGTTCCGCAGCAAGAATGCCGGGATAGATGGCGCCTGTGTTTCCTCGTCTTCAGCACGGCGCGAGGCTAGCGGGAGTGTCATGGGCGGCAGATTCGGCACGCTTACCCTCGCCGCTTCCAACCAGCCCAACATTTCCTCCAGGGCCGGCCGTAGCTCGCCCTCAACCTCTTCTCGGACCTGTTGCCGGAGATCATCTTCATCTAAGGATTGCGTAGGAAGCCCCAAACACTGGCGAGACGAGAATTCGACTAATTCATCGACACGACGGGCTAGTCGCAAATTCTCTTGCCGCAGCCGCCTAAGTTCCATGCGCTGTTGTTCAATGACCGCCATGTAAGTGGCACCACCAAACCCGCCAGCGGAACGGCAAGTCTCGAGAAAGGTGATCTCGTCGGCACTGGTCTCATTGTGAGATGAATTTGGCTCTGGCTCGCCATCGAAGACACTCGGTCTGTCTTGCATCGGCAAGGCAGCCATGTCATCCGGTTGTTCCGCAGTTTCCTTCGCCATTTCCCTTTCCAGATCGATCCTTTTTTGACGCCCAAACTAGGTGTTCTAGCGGCTAGTGCAGCCTTCCCAGCAGGGCCTGTCAGACGACTGACTTTTCTTCTCGGCATCCATCGACAACATAAGAAGCAAGGGTCCCTTACCTCGAGTTACCTAGTGAAATCCCTTCAAAGTTTCGACATTTTCAATCGATTCCATTGCATAAGGTTTAACAAACACTGTGAAATGACCATTAATCTCAAATCCTTGCGAATAGCATCAAGCACTTGCCAAGAAAGCTGGTCCAATTCTAGACAAATCTTGGCCAGTCCCTTGCCAGGTTGATATAGGCGGTCATAATCAATGAACGAATTGCTTACTTGGGGGCGCTAATCATTGGTTGCGAAGCTAGCCTCAATGCCGGCTGAAGGGCGGGGACCGTCTCGACTCGGCCGTATGCTCGGCAGGTCTATGCATTTCTTTCCTGCGGCGGCGATTGCATTCGGTCTCGGGCCCCCTTCCATGGCCGGTGCGATCTTGCCGGCCGATATCAAGGAACCCCTGCAATCCTACTCGGCTAAAGACGGCAATCAGCTTTTCGATGGCGACGTTCGCGTAGCCCGGTTCCAGGAAATTCTGGCACAGCGCTCCGAGCAGATTGCGATGTTTCGGCCCCGCGCGAACCCAAGGGTGCTGGTTCTCAATTTTCCCAACTTAAAATTACAAGGCCGGATGCTCAATCGCATCGCCGCACTGATCGAAAAGAAGGATGCACCCAAAGACGTTCCCTTGGAGGATGACGCCCTGACCGATTATATACGGGAGAAGGGCCAGGTCGTCGGCACCTTCTATTTCGGTCACGACTACCGCGCATCGGCCTTGCTTCGTTTTTTCACCCTGATGCAGGAGCGGGGCATCACAGCCAATCCCGAAGAGCAAAGATTGAAGAGCATTTTGATCGAGCAGGGCTTCATGCTGCGTGACGGGGACCAGTTGTCGTTGTCCCTGCCCGAGCAGGCGCTGGTCACCATCACCGCCCTACAGCGAGATGACCCGGCTACGCTGGTCGATGAAACCGTCGACGAGGGACTGCGCGACACGATCTTGCGGCATGAACTCAGTCACGGCGAATACTTCACAAATCAGGCTTACCGCGATTTCTGCACGCGATTCTGGCACGAAGAGCTAAACGAAACGGAGCGCCAGCGATTTCGCCGCTACCTCAGGCAACAGGACTATGACAGCAAGAACGAAGACCTCATGATCAATGAGATGCAGGCCTATTTGATCCACACGCCTGATCCGCGTGCCTTCGCCGCCCACAACCTCGGCATGACCGAAGCCGAGTTGAACGAAGTGCGCAAGCGGTTCTACTTGGCCGGACCACCCTCCGCACTCCTTGAGGAGATGGCGGGAACGGTCACCCCACTGCCGGAGAATTGACCCGGATTAGCAACTTTGGCAAGGCTTGGTGGGCAGGCCGCGCGCAAGCCAGCCTGGTGCCTTGCCATTGCCGAACATCCCTTCACCCACATTGCTGACGGCCGTAAAGCCTTGCGCTTTCAGGAACTGGAAGGCCTTGATCGATCTGTTGCCGCGGGCGCAGATCACGGCAATAGGCCGGCTCGGATCACCGTCGACGACGTCAAGAATAGCCTTATAGAAAGCCTGAGCGCCGCCGGCCTGATGAATGGTCACCGGTACGGCAGAGGCGGGAATTCCCGTCTGCCGCCATTCCTGCGGTGAACGCACGTCGATGAGCAAGAGGTCACCACGTTCGGCCTTGGCCTGCGCCTCCTCAGCAGTCAGGTCTTCTGCACCCGCCAACACCGCGACAGGCCATAGAACGGCGAAAAACAGAAGGACACTGATCCCTTTCATGTGTTCCTCCCACATCACAGTAGGTGGTAGTGCCTCGTAATACGGCATGCGCATGAATATGGCAGTCTAGACGCAAGGCCGATTTCACCTCAACAAGCTAGGCTCGTAACCTAACCGACATCGCCAGGCAATCACATTAGAGCGTCGGGCGGCAATTTGGCACCATTCTGACGGTGCGGTTTGGCGACAAGGTCAAGCAGAATTGATCCCAGATTGCCGCCCGATACTCTAGCGCTGTTGGTATTGAGTATCGCCGAACATCATTTCCCGTGCCTTGTCGCTGATCGGCCCTTCGCGCCGACGGTCGGCCAAGACCTGGACCCCGCGCTCGACCGCGGGGCGGGCGGCAATTGCGTCAAACCAGGCTTTGACCTTGGGATAATCTTCCATCTTGACCCCTTGGCGCTCGGCCGAGCGCAGCCAAGGGAACACGGCAATGTCGGCGATCGAATAGTCCGGACCGGCCAGATAGGGGCTTTCGGACAAGCGTCGGTCCAAGACGCCGTAAAGCCGGTTCGCCTCCTTGGTGTAGCGGTCGACGGCATAGTCGAACGTCTCAGGCGCGTAGATCCGGAAGTGATGCGCCTGGCCCAGCATGGGTCCGATCCCTCCCATTTGGAACATCAGCCACTGCAGCACCTGGTAGCGGGCGCGCGGTTCGGTCGGATAGAAGCGGCCGGTTTTTTCCGCCAGGTAGATCAGAATAGCCCCGGACTCGAAGAGGGAGACGGGCTCGCCACTGGGCCCATCCGGATCAACGATCGCCGGCATCTTGTTATTGGGCGAGATTTTCAAGAATTCCGGATCGAACTGATCACCTGCACCGATATCGATGGGGTGCACGTTATAGGCCAGGCCGGTCTCCTCCAGCATGATGTGCACCTTGTGCCCATTGGGCGTCGGCCAGGTGTAAAGCTCGATCATTCTTTTAATCTCTTCCGATTGGGCCAAATGGTCAGGTGTTTAAGGCTTTGCGCAGGATCTCGTTGACCAGTTTGGGATTGGCCTTGCCGCCACTGGCTTTCATAACTTGGCCGACGAACCAGCCGATGACCTTTTGGTTGCCGCTCTGATACTGCTCCACCTGGCCCGGGTTGGCGGCGATGATGTCGGCGATCATCGCCTCGATGGCGCCGCTATCGGAAATCTGCTTGAGACCCTTTTCCTCGACGATCGCGGCCGCCTTCTTGCCGCTTTCCCACATTTCATCAAAAACCTGCTTGGCCTGACGACCGGAAATCGTCCCCTCGATCACAAGATCGATCAGGCCCCCCAGGCCGGCGGCGTCGACCGGCGCTTGGGCTATCTCGAGACCGGCCCGGTTCAGCTGGCCGAAGTACTCGCCCATCACCCAGTTGGCGGCAAGTTTGGCATCGCGGCCTGCGGCCACCGCTTCATAAAAGGCAGCGGTCTCGTGATCGGCCACCAGCACGCCCGCGTCATAACCGCTGAGGCCATGCTCGGCCATCAAGCGCGCTTTCTTGGCATCCGGCAACTCGGGCAAGCCGGCGCGGATCTCTTCCACCCAAGCGGCATCGAGCTCTAGCGGCAAAAGATCGGGATCGGGGAAATAGCGGTAGTCGTGGGCGTATTCCTTGGAGCGCATGGCCCGCGTTTCGCCGCGCCCAGGATCGAAAAGCCGGGTTTCTTGGACCACTTCGCCGCCGTCTTCGACCACTTCGATTTGGCGCAGGGCTTCCGCCTCGATCGCCTGCTGCACGAAACGAATGGAGTTGACGTTCTTGATCTCGCAACGGGTGCTGAGCTCGGCGCCCGGCCGGCGGATGGAAACGTTGACGTCGCAACGCAGCGAGCCTTGCTCCATGTTGCCGTCGCAGGTTCCCAGATAGCGCAGGATCGAGCGCAACTTGCGCAGGTAGGCGCCAGCCTCCTCGGCCGAACGCAGGTCCGGCTTGGAGACGATCTCCATCAGGGTGATGCCGGCCCGATTCAGGTCGATGAAAGACTTGTTCGGGTGCTGGTCGTGCAGCGACTTGCCGGCGTCTTGCTCCAAGTGCAGGCGTTCGATTCCCACTTCCTTGCTGCTGCCGTCTTCCAAGTCCAAAACCAGACTTCCATTGCCAACGATGGGCTGCAAATACTGGGATATCTGATAGCCCGCCGGCAGATCGGCATAGAAATAGTTCTTGCGCTCGAAGACCGAATGGAGATTGATCTCGGCGTTGAGCGCCAAGCCGGACTTGACCGCCTGTTCCACCGAGACCCGGTTGACCACCGGCAGCATGCCAGGCATGGCCGCATCGACCAGCGACACCTGGCTGTTGGGGGCGCCGCCGAAGTCGGTGGAGGCGCCGGAAAACAGCTTTGCCTCGGCGATGACCTGGGCGTGCACCTCCAGGCCGATCACCGTTTCCCATTCGCCCGTCCGTCCCTGGATGAGGGTCATGATCCGAACCTGTCCTAATCTAATGTCGAGCCCAACCCTTGGCGAAATACTTGAAAGCTCCTCGATTGATTGCGCCCCGGTTCCATGTGAGCAGAAATGTTTCGTGCCACCTCAATCTTTGGTAGGCGGTCGACGTTCTTATAGTATCCGGCTCCTTGTAGTACCTTGAACAATCTTTCTGCTGTCCCGCCTGATATGGCGTCAGGGTCACGAAATGCCGCCTTTCGCCCGATTGTCGCCGAAACGCGTGGATAGGCGGCATGGATAGCGGCTGGGTCACCGAAGAACCAGGCCTCGAGCTCTTCGATCGCCAATCGCACGACAACATTGAAACTACCGCGTTGCCCAGCCCGAGTTTTTGTAATTAATCCGGCACCTTCAGCCATGTTGTCCAATTGCATCTTCCGTTCCATACAATTCGGCCTAACGCGGTCCTCGTCAACGAGAACAATGACTTTCAATTCTTGTCCTTTGTCAATTAGATGTTTGTAGCCTCTTAACCTTTCAGGCAATCGCTTAAACAGGGCCGGAAGACCATCGTGCGGTCGAATATTGACGCGCACGTCGTCCGGCAAGATCTTGGGCAGAATCTGACTCAAGGCCACCTCGGCAGAAGGCTCTTCCACAAGTATCTCCAAAGAGGTCAAAAGCAGTGCCCCTCTAAGCAACTGGCTGCGTGAAGTACTTTTCCATCCAAAGATCACTTAACAGGGCGCCTGCTTCGGTCATCTCAGGAACTCCACAGATTTCGCTGACCCGCGTTGCAGAGGTAAACCCATCATCACCCCTGTTAAGTACCCAGACAGCCTCAGGACTAAGGGCACTTAAGAACTGCGGGGAGTGTGTGGTCGCCATGATTTGCGTATTTGCCGTGGCGATCTGACACTCTTCGGCCAAGTCAGCAAGGAGGCCCGGATAGAAGAAATTTTCAGGCTCTTCGATACCAATGAGGGATGCCGGCGCTGGATCTTGCAACAGGACAAGATAGGCCAGAAGTTTGATCGTACCGTCAGACACGTACTTCGGCAGCACCGGTGTTAAAAAAGTCTTGTCCTTAAACTTCAAAAGCAGTCGACCATCTTCCAACTTGGTTGCCTCAACATGCTCCAACATAGGTATGTGGGTAGCCAGTCTATCCAGGATCATCTTTAATGTGTTGGGATGCTGCTCACTTAGGTATTGAATGACATTGGCTAGATTATCACCCGTTCGCGACAAATGTTCTTGCGGGCCAGCCTCCGGACTGCCGCGAGGATCATCAACAGAAAGATAGGAGAGGTGCCATCCTGTCACAAAATCGCGCAAAGCGGTCACGCGCGGGTGCTTCTCGAATTGGCCCAGGGTATTTACCGCTAGCATTTCCCTTGACGTTAATCTTTCGTCGGTTCGGCTGTCCTCGGAGTCAGGGACATCACCTGAAACCGCTGAGCCATTTCCACTGCGAAACTCCAAGAATTTGAACGGCCGACCACGACTGCCCCGACGCCAACTTAGAATTTCATGGGATACGAAAGGCCCACCACGGTCTTCATCAATGTTCAAGATATAGGTGACAACCGGGCTACGTTTATCCTCTCGATACTTTATTTCGAACTGTATTTCTCCTTCCCTTCCCCGGCTTCGCAGCTCTCGAAATCGTCCACGGCGATCCCAGGCCCGGCGAAGTCCTGAACTAAAGCACTCCGATAGAAAGGCGAAAACATCAAAGATGGTGGATTTGCCGCTACCGTTCGCGCCGACAAACACGCAAAACGGCTTGATTTCCTTCAGTTCGACGTTGCGCAACACACGATAATTCTGGATCTTCAAGCTCGTAATTCGCGGCGGAACGCTGGCGTCGGACGGCATCGTCACGCCTCCCCTTGATCTATCCCCTGAGGCCTGGCGTCGAAGCCGGCGGCCTCTTCCAGTAGGCCGGCCACCTTGAAGACCATTTCCTCGTCAAAGGCGCGGCCCAGCACCTGGAGGCCCAAGGGCAGGCCTTCGTCCGAAAGCCCGGCCGGCACCGATATCCCCGGCAGCCCGGCGAGGTTCGCCGGGACGGTGAAAACATCGTTCAGATACATGGCGATGGGGTCATCCATCTTATCGCCGATGGCAAAGGCATCGGACGGCGAGGTGGGGGTCAGGATCGCATCTACCTCCTGGAAGGCATCGGTGAAGTCCTTGAGGATCAGGGAGCGCACCCGCCGTGCCTTGTTATAGTAGGCATCGTAGTAACCGGCGGAAAGCACATAGGTGCCGATCAAGACCCGACGCTTGACCTCGGCGCCAAAGCCGGCGCCGCGCGTCGCCTCGTACATGGCGTCCAGGCTCTCCCCCTCGACCCGCAGGCCGTAACGCACGCCGTCGTAGCGGGCCAGGTTTGAGGAGGCCTCGGCCGGCGCCACGATGTAGTAGGCCGGCAATGCGTACTTGGTGTGCGGCAGGGAAATCGGCACCGTCTTGGCGCCGGCCTGCCGCAGCCAGTCGACACCTTGCTGCCACAGCGTTTCGATCTCCGCCGGCATGCCCTCCATGCGGTACTCTTCCGGGATACCGACGGTCAGACCGCGCACGTCCCCGGTCATGGCCGCTTCATAGTCCGGCACCGGGCGATCGACGCTGGTCGAGTCCTTCGGATCGTGCCCGGCCATGGCGCGCAGCATGATCGCCGCATCCCGCACGCTGCGGGTCAGTGGGCCTGCCTGGTCCAGGGAGGAGGCGAAGGCGACGATGCCCCAGCGCGAGCAGCGACCATAGGTCGGTTTCATGCCGACAATACCGGAAAACGACGCCGGCTGACGGATCGAGCCACCGGTGTCCGTGCCGGTCGCGCCCAGGCAGCAGCGCGCCGCCACCGCCGCCGCCGAGCCGCCGGAGGAACCACCCGGCACCAGAGCCCGGTTGTCGCCGGGCCGGCGCCAGGGGCTTTTGACCGGGCCGTAGTAGCTGGTGATGTTGGAGGAGCCCATGGCGAACTCGTCCAGATTCGCCTTGCCCAGCATGACCCCGCCGGCTCGCCAAAGATTGGCGGTGACCGTCGATTCGTAGGTCGGATGAAAGCCGTCGAGAATATGCGAGCCGGCCGTGGTCAATACCCCCTTGGTGCAAAAGAGGTCCTTGATGGCCAGGGGAATGCCTTCCAAGACCCCCGCCTCGCCCTGGCGGCGGCGCGCATCCGATTGCTCCGCCATGGCCAAGGCCTGATCCGGCGTTTCGGTGATGAAGAGGTTGAGGTCGCGCGCTAGTTCCATGGCGGCGATTTGAGCCTCGGCCAGCTCGCGGGCGCTGGTCTCGCCTTTCTCCAGGGCAGTGCGCGCCTCGGCGATGCCGAGCTCGGTCAGGGCGCTCATCACTCGACCACCTTGGGCACGTGAAAAAACTCGGCATCCGCGTCGGGCGCGTTCGCCAGAATGTCCGCCACGCAGTCGCCGTCGTTCACCACGTCGTCGCGCATCGGCGGCTCAACCGCCACCACACTGGTCATCGGCGCCACATTCGCCGTATTGACCTCTGCGAGCTGCTCGACCCAGGTGATGATATTGGAAAGCTCGCCGGGCAGAGCCTCGGCTTCGGCATCACTGATGCGGATGCGCGCGAGCTTGGCAATATGGGTGACCGTGGCTTTATCGACCGCCATGGCAAGCGACTTTCTGTTTGGGGTTGGAAACCGAAGCCGTCACGCGGACTTCGGCGTCGCGGACACTAGCACCGGGCCTCCGTCTCTGCAATGCTGGCGCCCATCATGCCGATCGACAGTATTGAAGAATTCGCCAAGGCCATTCCCCGCCAGGGTCGCTTGCTCGGCCTTGATCTTGGCAGCAAGACCATTGGCCTTGCGCTTTCCGATTTGGGCCGCCGTATCTCCTCGCCGCTGGAAACCATCAAACGGCAGAAGTTCAAGGCGGACGCCCAGCGGCTCGCGGCGCTCTGCGAGCATCACGGCGTGGTGGGCTTGGTGATCGGCCTGCCCGTCAACATGGACGGCAGCGAGGGTTCGCGCTGTCAATCGACCCGACAGTTCGCCGAAAACCTGGAGACCCTAGTCGGTTTTGCGCTGCCGATCGCCTTTTGGGACGAGCGGCTTTCCACCGCCGCCGTCGAGCGCTTCCTGGTCGAAGAGGCCGACCTTTCACGTCGACGCCGCAGCCAACTGGTCGACAAGATGGCCGCCGCCTATATTCTGCAAGGCGCCTTGGAAGCGCTTGCGGCCAGCGGCCAACAGCGCCACTAGACGAGGACTTCCGCTGCGATACAGGGCTTGAAATAATCGCGCGAAATTGTTCCAAGCCCGTGTAAAGTATCGCTAGTTTTGCCGGGCAATCAATTCAGACAAGGACCATCTCGATGAATAGGGTGCTCAGAGCGGACGGCGTCACGCCACAGCCCCAGGAAAGCGCCGGCGCTTCGATGGAGTGGCTGGTCGATGGGAGTGTTGTTGCCGGCGCCGGTCTCAGCTTGGCGCGCATGACTGTTCAAGGCGGTGCAATTTGTCAACAACACCGTCATCCGAACTGCGACGAGGCGGTGCATTTGCTGTCAGGCGAACTATTGCTTGTAATTGAGGATCAACCGCAATTTCTGAAGCCGGGCGCGACTGCGTTTATCACGGCCGGCCAAGTGCATCACGTAGAAAATCCCAGCGTCGACCCAGCCGTGGTGATGCTAGCCTACAGTGCGGGGGTTCGGGTTTTTGAGCCCCTGAAGGAACAGCCATGACCAAACCACCCTCCTCCGCCCCGCTCGCCGGCCTGCGCGTCTTCGATCTCACCCGCATCTTGGCCGGCCCGACCTGCACCCAACTGCTGGGCGACCTGGGTGCCGAGGTGATCAAGATCGAACGGCCCGGCCAAGGCGACGATACCCGCAAGTGGGGCCCACCCTTCGTCAAGAACAAGCACGGCCAGGACAGCACGGAAAGCGCCTATTACCTCAGCAGCAATCGCAACAAGCGCTCGCTCAGCCTTGACATCGCCAAACCCGAAGGCCAGGCCATGGCGCGCCGGTTGATCGCCAAAAGCGACATTCTCGTCGAGAATTTCAAGGTCGGCAATCTCACCCGCTTCGGCCTCGGCTACGATGATCTGAAGGATGAGAATCCACGACTAATTTATTGCTCTATCACCGGCTTCGGGCAGACAGGCCCCTACGCGCCCAGGGCCGGCTACGACTATCTGGCGCAAGGCATGGGCGGCATCATGAGCCTGACCGGCGAGCCCGAGGGCGAGCCCATGAAGGTCGGCATCGGTATCGCCGACATCATGTGCGGCATGTATGCGGTGAGCGCCATCCTGGCCGCCCTGCACGAACGCCACGCTAGCGGCCTTGGCCAACACATCGACTTGGCCCTGCTCGACACCCAGGTCGCCTGGCTCACCTACGAAGGCCTCAATTACCTGACTTCCGGCAAGCTGCCGCCACGCCAGGGTGCGGAGCACCCGAACATCGTTCCCTACAAGGTGATGCCCGTCGCCGACGGTCACGTTATCCTGGCCGCCGGCAACGATGCTCAGTTTCAACGGTTTTGCGCCTTCGCCGAGGTGCCGGAACTGGCCGAAGACCCACGATTTCGCACCAACAGCGACCGCTCGATCAACCGCCGTGCCCTTTATGACATCCTTCCGGACGTGACACGGCAAAAGACCCAAGCGGCGTGGGTCGAGGGCCTGGCCAAGTTAGGGGTCCCTTGCGGGCCGGTCAACCGGCTCGACCAGGTCTTCGCCGACCCGCAGGTGCTGGCCCGCGGCATGAAGATCGACATGGACTATGAGGGCTGCGACGGCGACCAGGTAACCTTGATCGGCAATCCGATTAAGTTTTCCCGCAGTACCGTCGAGTATCGCCACGCGCCACCGCGCGCCGGCCAAGACAGCGACCAGATCTTGCGGGAAACACTGGATCTGGAGTCGGCGGAAATTACCCGGCTGAAAGCCCAAGGCATTGTCTGAAGAAAGCAATATAAAGCGTTGAACTAAAGACTTTATTCCCAGCACCCATTCTCATCCCTTGCGCCTGGTAATGGGACTCGGCATAGTGCCCCTTTAATGACCGAAACCTTACGCGCTATCTCCACGCCAAGCTTTACGCAACCGCACCTTCTCGGGATCGAGGGGCTGTCGTCGCTCGAAATCACGGAGATTCTCGATCTTGCGGAAAGCTATATCGCCCTGAACCGCAGCCGGGATAAAAAGAGCGCTCTGCTGCGCGGCCGCACTGTCATCAACGTTTTTTTCGAAAATTCAACGCGTACGAGAACGTCCTTCGAGCTGGCCGGAAAGCGGCTCGGTGCCGACGTCATCAACATGACCGTCTCTTCGAGCTCGATCAAGAAGGGCGAGACCATGATTGATACGGCGATGACCCTGAACGCCATGCACCCGGACGTTCTGGTCGTCCGCCATCCGGACTCCGGGGCGGTCAAGTTGCTCTCGGAAAAGGTCAACTGCGCGGTCATCAACGGCGGCGACGGCAGCCACGAGCATCCCACACAAGCCCTGTTGGATGCGCTGACCATCCGCCGGCGCCTGGGGCGTCTGGAAGGCCTGCAGGTGGCGATTTGCGGTGACATCATGCACAGCCGGGTCGCCCGCTCCAACATCCTCCTGCTCGGTATCATGGGCGCGCGGGTGCGGGTGATCGCGCCCCCGACCCTGCTGCCGGCCGAGATTGGACGCATGGGGGTCGAGACCTTTTTCGATATGCGCGCCGGCTTGCAGGACTGCGATATCGTCATGATGTTGCGCCTGCAGACCGAGCGCATGCAGGGCAGCTTTGTGCCATCGATCCGGGAGTATTTTCGCTTTTTCGGCCTCGATTACGAAAAGCTCAAAAGCGCCAAGGAAAACGCGCTGATCCTGCACCCCGGTCCCATGAACCGCGGCGTCGAGATCGATAGCGAGCTGGCCGACGATATCGATCGTTCTGCCATCCGCGAGCAGGTCGAAATGGGTGTGGCCGTGCGCATGGCCTGTCTCGACCTATTGACCCGTGACCTGCAAGGCCTGAACGGTAGTCCCGCATGACCAGTAACAATGGCGCAAGTCGCAACGGCAAGCCCGCCCCTTGCGCCTACATCAACGCACGTTTGTTGGACCCGGCAAGCGGACTCGACGCCCCGGGCGCCCTGCTGGTCAGCGACGGGCGGATCGCAGATTTCGGCCGTGAGCTTTTTAACGAAGGCCTGCCAGAGGATATGGAAGTCGTCGACTGCGCCGGGGCCTGCCTTGCCCCCGGTTTGGTGGACATGCGGGTGCAGCTTCGCGAGCCTGGCGAAGAGCACAAGGAAACCATCGCCTCGGCAAGCCTGGCCGCCGCCGCGGGCGGGGTTACCTCGGTTGCGGCGCTACCCAACACCCAGCCGGTGATCGACGATGTCTCCGGCCTAGAGTTCGTCGCCAGGCGCGCGCGCGAAGCCAAGCGGATCAAGATCTATGCCTATGGGGCCGTGACCCGCGGCCTACAAGGCCGAGAAATGACTGAAATTGGTTTGCTCTCCGACTATGGGGCGGTGGCCTTCACCGACGGCCTCTCAGCGGTGAGCAATGCACAAGTCATGCGTCGTGCCCTCAGCTACGCCCGCACTTTTGGCAAGGTCATCGTGCAGCATCCGGAAGAACCGGACCTGGCCGCTGGCGACATGAATGAAGGCGAAGTCGCGACCCGACTGGGCCTAACCGGTATTCCGGTACAGGCCGAGTCGATCATGGTCGAACGGGATTTGCGCCTGGTTGAAATGACTGACGGCCGTTACCACGCTGCGCATCTTTCGACGGCAGCAGCCATCGATGCCATCCGCCGGGCCAAGGCGCGCGGCCTTCAGGTCACCTGCGACACCGCCCCTCACTACGCAACCTTGAACGAAAACGCGGTCGGCGATTACCGTACCTTTGCCAAGGTCTCTCCCCCGCTGCGCAGCGAAGACGATCGGCGAGCGGTGGTCGAGGGCTTGGCCGACGGTACCATCGATGCGATCGCGAGCGACCATAGCCCCCACGACCAGGACTCCAAGCGACTGCCTTTCGTTCACGCGGAGCCGGGAATCGTTGGCCTGGAAACCCTCTTGCCCCTGGCCCTCGAACTCTATCACTCAGGGAAAGTCGGCTTGCTGGATATTCTGGCCTGCATGACCTACAAACCAGCAGATGTCCTTGGCATTGCCGCAGGCCGCTTACAGCGGAACGCGCCGGCCGACCTTGTGATCTTTGACCTAGAGACAGGCTGGCAAATAGCCACAGACCGATTCCACAGCAAATCTAAGAACTCCCCCTTCGATGGCCATCCGGTGCAGGGACAGGTGCGCCACACGATCGTGGATGGACGCTCGGTCTTCTCGACGGCAGCCTAGCTGCGCCCCCCAACGCCGCCATCGGCCACGCCTGTGGCGAGCTCGGCCGTCGATAATTGACCGTCGTCACTAGGGCAGCGTATAGATTGGCCTATCATGCCCACGCCGATCTCATGGGAATTTGCCTGGCCCTATCTAGCTGCAGCCCTGCTTGGCGGCTACCTACTGGGGTCGCTGCCCTTCGGGCTTTTGCTGACCAGACTTGCAGGGCTTGGCGATATCCGGTCGATTGGCTCCGGCAACATCGGCACCACCAATGTGCTCAGGACTGGCCGAAAGGACCTGGCCGCAGCCACCCTGTTGCTCGACGCCGGCAAGGGAGCGGCAGCTGTTCTTATCGCTGGCATCTGGGGGCCAGACATGGCGATTGCGGCCGGTCTTGGTGCATTGCTAGGCCACCTCTACCCAATCTGGTTGCGTTTTCGCGGCGGCAAAGGGGTGGCGACGGCACTTGGTATCTTGATCGCCAAGGCCTGGCCGATTGGACTCTTGTGCTGTCTTACCTGGCTCGTGGTGGCTGTCGTATTTCGCTACTCCTCCTTATCTGCTTTGATCGCCATGCTTGCCGCGCCGATCGCGGCTTGGCTGTTCAGCGGCGACTGGCAGCTTGTCCAGTTCTCTTCCATTATCGCCTTGCTCGTCTGGCTGCGGCACCATGCCAACATTGTCCGTCTTGTTAGGGGTGAAGAACCGAAGATTGGCAAAAAATAAGCGTAACTCAGCGTACCTTGCCGGAAACACGTTGACGACCGATCACTTTCCACTCATGGTAGCGTCACCATGAGCCGGAATCAGTCCCCTTTGAACACGCAGGAACGGCTGGCTTGGCTGCGGTTGATCCGCAGCGAGAATGTCGGCCCGGTGACCTTTCGCCAATTGCTCAACCGATATGGCACGGCGAGCGCGGCCCTTGACGCTTTGCCGGTCCTTGCCCAGCGCGGTGGAAGACGGCGCATCCGCGTTTGCCCGCGGGTTGAAGCTGAACGGGAAATTGAAAGGCTCGACCGCCTCGGGGCGCAGCTCTTAGCCATGGTCGAACCCGGCTTTCCGCCAGCCCTGGCAGCGATAGAAGATGCGCCGCCGCTGCTATCGCTCAAAGGTTACGGCCATCTCCTAAACAAGGATGCGGTTGCGATCGTCGGCGCTCGCAATGCCTCGGCCAACGGTCGACGCCTGGCGCAGAAGCTGGCCGGCGATCTTGGCGGTGCCGGATTTCTCGTCGTCTCAGGCATGGCACGAGGCATTGACGCAGCCGCGCATCAAGGGTCCTTAGAAAGCGGCACGGCCGCGGTTGTGGCCGGCGGCATCGACAACATCTATCCGCCCGAGAACGAAGCGCTCTATCACGCGATCGCCGAACGCGGCGTGCTGATCTCGGAAATGCCGCCCGGAGCCGAGCCAAAGCCGCAACACTTTCCCCGCCGCAATCGGATCATTTCCGGTCTGTCATTGGGTGTCGTGGTGGTCGAGGCTGCCCCGCGGTCGGGATCGCTGATTACCGCCCGCCGTGCCCTCGACCAAGGCCGTGAGGTCTTTGCCGTGCCCGGTTCGCCACTCGATTCCCGCGCCAGGGGGTGCAACGATTTGATCCGGCAAGGCGCAATCTTGACTGAATCCGCCGATGACGTCCTGCGCGGATTGGAAGGGGCGGTTGCGCGGCCGCTAGCCGAGGGTGATGAGCCTGATTTTCTTGATATGTTGCCAGCCGTACCGGAAGAATCAGAACTCGCGGCCGGTCGCAAGAGAATCGAAGACTTGCTATCCCCCACGCCGGTGATGGTTGACGAATTGATCCGGCAGTGCCAATTGTCACCCGCCGTGGTTAACACGGTGCTGTTGGAATTGGAGCTTGCCGGTCGACTGGAACGCCATGCGGGCAACCGTGTTTCCTTGATCGTTGGCGGCCCTGGAACAGTCAATTGAGTGAATTAAGTCTTCGTTAGGAAGAGCTGGTCCTATCTTCTTGAACATCGTTTGGAATTCAGTTCACCCATGAATATTGTGGTCGTGGAATCGCCCGCCAAGGCGAAAACAATCAACAAATACCTCGGCGAGGACTATCTGGTTCTGGCTAGTTACGGTCATGTCCGCGACCTGCCCGCCAAGGACGGCTCGGTGCGCCCGAACGAAGATTTCGCCATGTCTTGGGAAGTCAGCCCCAAGGCGGAAAAGCACCTGAAGGAAATCGCCAAGGCGGTTCGTGGCTCTGGCGCCTTGATCCTGGCCACTGACCCCGACCGCGAAGGGGAAGCGATTTCCTGGCACATCACCGAGGAACTGCGCCGCAGGCGGGCCCTTAAGGATGTCGATGTCAAGCGCGTGGTGTTCAACGAGGTGACACGGGCCGCCGTCGTCGACGCCTTTCATCATCCACGCGAGTTAAATCAAGAACTGATCGAAGCCTATCTGGCGCGCCGGGCGCTCGACTATCTCGTCGGTTTTAGCCTCTCCCCGGTGCTTTGGCGAAAGCTTCCCGGCAGCCGGTCAGCCGGTCGGGTACAGTCGGTCGCCCTGAAACTGATCTGCGAGCGAGAGGCAGAAATCGAAGTCTTTCGCGCACGCGAATATTGGACGATCGACGTTGGTCTGCTCAACCAGGCGAAAGTCGGATTTTCCGCCCGCTTGACGCATCTCGACGGCGAGAAACTCGATAAATTCGATCTGGGCGACGACGCCAAAGCCAGTGCCGTGGCCGCGCGCCTTGAGGCGGCCAAAGACTTCGCGGTTGAATTGGTCGAGAAGAAGCAGACGCAGCGCCACCCGCCGCCGCCCTTTACCACCTCCTCCCTCCAGCAGGAGGCTTCCCGCAAGCTTGGCTTCGGGGCGACCCGGACCATGCGCTTGGCCCAGCGTCTCTATGAAGGGGTAGAACTCTCCGGCGAGACCGTGGGTCTCATCACCTATATGCGGACCGATGGCGTGCAGATTTCGACGGAAGCGATCGCTACTGCGCGCAAAATGATCGCTGACCACTACGGCGGCCACTACCTGCCCGATAAGCCCCGGATCTACAAGACCAAGGCAAAGAACGCCCAAGAAGCCCACGAAGCGATCCGGCCAACGGACCCCACACGCCGGCCCGAGTCGATGCGCGCATTCCTGGAAGCGGACGCGCTGAAGCTTTACGAACTCATTTGGAAACGCACCGTAGCCAGCCAGATGGCAAGTGCCCGCCTCGACCAGGTCGCCGTCGATATCGCCGCCGAGGCCTTCGCGCGCTTGCGAGCCAATGGTTCTGTTGTGGTCTTTGATGGCTTCCTGGCGCTTTACCAGGAAGGCCGGGATGAACCAAACGAGGCGGGCGGCGAACAGCCGAGCGAGCAGGAACGCCGCCTGCCGCCGCTGGCCGAAGGCGAGTCATTGGAGCGGACCAAGGTTGTCCCAGAACAACACTTCACCCAGCCGCCACCCCGCTATTCCGAGGCCAGCCTGGTCAAACAGTTGGAGATTTTGGGCATCGGCAGGCCATCGACCTATGCCTCCATCCTTCAGGTGCTGCAAGACCGCCACTACGTGCGCCTAGAAAAGCGGCGCTTTGTTCCAGAAGACCGCGGCCGCTTGGTAACAGCCTTCCTGAGCAACTTTTTCGACCGTTATGTGCAGTACAATTTTACCGCCGAGTTGGAGAACGAGCTGGACGAGATCTCCGGCGGCCGGATCGACTGGAAGATTGTCTTGCGTCGTTTTTGGGAAGCCTTCGAGCCGGCAATTGAGAGCACCGGCGGCCTACGTATTGCACAGGTCATCGACACCCTAGACGAGACCCTCGGCCAACATTTCTTTCCGCTCGACCCGGAGCGACCGGACTATGATCCCCGCCGCTGCAAGGCCTGTGCGGATGGCCGGTTGGGCCTCCGGCTCGGGCGCAGTGGCGGCTTCATCGGCTGCTCGAATTATCCGGAGTGCCGCTACACGCGGCCCCTGGCGGTGGCCGGCAATGGCGCGGACGACGCCGAATCCGAGGAACAATGGCCACGCAAGCTGGGCGATCATCCCGAAACAAAAGAGCCGATCACCCTGCGCAAGGGCCCCTACGGTATTTATGTTCAACAAGGCGAAGCCGCCGACGGAAACAAGCCCAAACGGGTTTCCCTTCCCAAGAACATGATTCCGGCAGAGGTCGACCTGCAACGCGCGCTTGCGCTCTTGTCCCTGCCGCGGGTGATTGGCGAGCATGAGGGCGATGAGATATCGGCCGGCATCGGTCGATATGGGCCCTACGTCAAGCGCGGCCGGACCTATCGGTCCATTGGCAATGACGAAGACGTCCTCACAATCGGCCTCAATCGTGCGGTGGCTTTGCTGGCCGAGGCCGGTAATCGGCGGCAAGCGCCGGCCGGCGACCCCGTGGGTGAGCACCCTGAGGATAAGGCGCCGATTACTTTGCATAAGGGCCGCTACGGCCCCTATCTGCGCCACAAGAAGTTGATCGCCTCCCTGCCAAAGTCGGTGTCACCGGAAGAAGTAACCCTCGACATCGCAGTCGAACTCCTGGCGGCACAAGCCGAGAAGGCAAAAGCGAAGGCCAAAGGCGGCGGCAAGGCTAAGGCGCCGAGTAAGGCCAAGGGGTCGACGAAGGCCAAGGATTCCTCCGCGACAAAGAAATCAGCGGCAGCAAAGAAATCAGCGGCAGCAAAGAAATCGCCTGCAACCAAGAAGGCTGCGTCCAGCAAGACTGGCGCGGCCAAGCCCGGCTAGAAAGAAACCGCAAATCTTGACGCACGGCCGCTCCCGAAAGGCTCGTCTGCCGAGCAAGCAGGATCTAAAGAAATATCTCAGCTCACAGCCCGAAGGACTGCGCCGCAGCCAGGTCGCCCGTGATTTTGGCTTGAAGGGCGCGGATCGGCGCAGCCTCTACACAATGCTACGCGAACTGGAAGATGAAGGCCTCGTGGCTGCCGCCGGAGGAGGCGCGGCCCGTGACTTACCTCCCGTTCTGATCTTGGAGGTCGTGGGGCTGGACGAGGACGGCGAAGTGCTGGCGAAACCCGTCAAGACGGAATGGGCTGAAACCGCTCCCTTACTGCTACGCAATTCGAAGCGGCTGCGCCCGGCCGCACGACTCGGTGACAGGGTGCTTGCGCGGTTGCTCACCGGACCGGATGGAACAAACCTGGCCGAAGTCATACGGGTCTTGCCATCGGGACCAAGACGCTTCCTTGCCGTGGTCGAGGACAGCCAGGATGGGCTACGGCTTCATCCGGTCGATAAACGCTTGCAGCAACGACCGATTGTCCAAGGGCGGGATGCCGGCGGCGCCAAGCCGGGCGAATTGGTGCAGGCCGAGGTCTTGGGCAACAGCCGGCGTGGCGGGCGCGCCCAGCGGGGCAATGATCGCGCGCGTGTTGTGGCCCGCTGCGGCAGGCTCGACCCGGCCCGATCCTTCAGTTTGATTGCCATCCAAGAACACGGCATTCCCTTTGGATTTGACCCCGATTGCATGGCCGAAGCGGAAGCCGCCGGTCCGGTCGATGCCCATCAACGCATGGATCTGCGCCATCTAGCGTTTGTCACCATCGACGGGTCTGATGCCCGTGATTTCGATGATGCGGTTTGGGCCGAACCCGATTCGGAAAACCCCGGTGGCTGGCATTTGATGGTGGCGATTGCCGATGTCGCCCACTACGTCAAGCCTGGCAGCCATCTCGACCAATCGGCCGCCGAGCGCGGCAACTCCGTTTATTTTCCCGACCAAGTCGTCCCGATGCTGCCAGAAGCGCTTTCCAATGGCTGGTGCTCCCTCAAGCCCGAAGAGGATCGGGGGACCTTGGTGGCTGAGCTCTGGATCGATGCGACCGGTAACAAGCGAAAGCATCGGTTTCACCGGGCAGTCATTCGCTCCGCCGCCAGGCTGACTTACGAGGCGGTTCAAGCAGCCCACGACAGCGCCGAGAGTGACATTCCGCAGCCGCTCGTGGATGGCGCCATCAAGCCCCTATTCGGGGCCTTTGCCGCCCTGCTACAGGCGCGCAAGGCCAGGGGTAGCCTGGAGCTGAGTTTGGAGGAACGCGAAGTGCACCTGGCCAAAGATGGTCGGGTCGAAGACATTCGCATTAGGCCCCAACTGGAAAGCCATCGCCTGATCGAAGAGTTCATGATCGCGGCCAATGTGGCGGCCGCCGAGACACTCGAATCCCAGCGCCACCCCACCCTATTTCGGGTACACGACAGGCCAGATCCGGAAAAACTCGACGGCCTGCGCAGGGCGTTGGAAAGCTTTGAGCTTTCCTTCCCGCGTGGCCAAGTTGTTCGCCCCGAAAGCTTTAACCGTCTCTTGGCGAAGGTCAAGGACCCAGACCAGGCTGCTGCCATCAACGAACTGGTCTTGCGATGTCAGTGCCAGGCCATCTACAGCCCGAAGAACATCGGCCATTTCGGCTTGGGGCTACGCCGGTATTGTCATTTCACCTCGCCGATCCGCCGCTACGCGGATCTCATGGTGCACAGGGCGCTGATCGAAGCCCTCGGCCTTGGGACCGACAAGCTTGAGAAAGGCAAGACTCCGCGGCCTATCGACAAAGACCGCGCCGCAGCTGGCGATCTTGCGGCGGCTGGCGAGCATCTCAGCATGACCGAGCGTCGCGCGACAGCTGCAGAACGAGACACCGTCGACCGCTATGCGGCAGCTTACCTTGGCAATTTGGGGCCTGGGCCTCATGCCGGAAGAATTGCCGGGATTAGCCGGGCCGGCTTGTTTGTTCGGATGTTGGAAAGCGGAGTTGATGGTCTGCTCCCCTTCTCCGGCCTGCCAGACGACCGCTATGATATTGATTCTCAAGGACAAAAAGTCGTGGGCCGCCGATGGGGCAAGGTGTTTTCTGTCGGCAGTTCAATCGCCGTCAGACTGCAAGAGACAGACCCCTTAAGCGGCAAAATTCTCTTGGGCTTGGCGGCGGGTGCAGATCGGCCCCATGGCTCTCGTGTCAGATCGACTAAACCCAGTCGTCGCAAATGATTTGGAGTGCCAATTGCACCATTGCTCAAACAACGGCATACTAACTGCCAAGACTTGGCGAAAACGCCAATGGCCATAGATTAAGGGAGAAGCACAAAGAATTGAGCCGCAGGTCTGCTATGGTTAACGGAATATTGGCGAGTATCAACTTAGAAGACCTAATGCCAGATTCCTACAATGGCAGTTGATGCTTACGGTACTTCGGGTCCGTGGTTTGTAAATTGATGGGGGTCGTGTGATACGTCTCGCTCGGGTCGTAGGCGATAGTGTGTTTTTTGGCAACCAGCTCCGAGGCCTTTGGGCCCGGGCGAGGGGGCCTTTTGGTGCTGCACTTTGCGCGGCAATTGTAACCGCTTGCGTCAGCACGGAGGTTTCGGATCCAAAGGCCTATGATCCCGGTACCGCATCGCGGCTGTTTGGTGTTGGCTTTCAAGATATTGCCGAAGTCTATGTTGATGACATCGTAATCTCTGACATTGCTTTGGCGGGCCTCGGCGGGCTTGATGTCATCGACCCGGAAATCGACGTCTGGCGAGATTCAGAAAGCGTCGTCATGGCGCTGGCGAGCAACGAGGTAGGCCGCTTCGAGGCGCCAAGCGACCAGGATGTCGGTGGCTGGAGTGCCCTAACCGCCGGCGTCTTAGCCAGAGGACGCGCCTATTCAGAGTCCTTTGGGGACGCGGAAACCGAACGGCTCTATGAGGCGGTGTTCGACGGGCTGTTGACCGAGCTTGACGGATTTTCCCGCTATGCAGGGCGCGAAGAGGCGAACGAGAACCGGGCGAGCCGGGATGGCTTTGGCGGCATCGGGGTTCGTATTCGCCAAGTAGAAGAAGGCGTTCGCGTGGTGTCCGTCATGGAGGGAACCCCAGCCGAATCCGCCGGGCTGCTGGCCCGCGACCTCATCCTGGCCATTGATGGAAAGACGGTGCTGGGTCTAAGCCAAAGGGAAGTGGTGAGGCGGCTGCGTGGCCCCATCAATTCCAAAGTTGAATTGGCGATCCTGCGCGAGGCGACGACAGCTGAATTGGCGTTGGCGATTACGCGCGCCCATGTCGTGCCGCAAACCGTGACTTATCGCCGCGAGGGCCGAGTCGGCTATGTGAAGATTAGCGGATTCAATCAGCGTACGGCGCACAGTCTGCAGCAAAAAATTCGCCAGGCCCGGGACGCACTGAATGGACAGCTTGATGGCCTAGTGGTTGATCTACGAGGAAATCCCGGCGGCCTTCTCGATCAGTCTGTCGCCGTTTCCGATGTCTTTTTGTCCGGCGGCCGCGTCGTCTCAACCCACGGGCGCCACCGCGACAGCCATCAGTATTTCGACGCCAGTCCTGGGGACCTCGTACCGGGCGTGCCAATGGTGGTCCTTATCAACGGCACTTCGGCATCTTCGGCGGAAATTGTCGCCGCAGCACTGCAAGATTCCGGGCGCGCCGTGGTGGTCGGATCCAACTCATTTGGTAAAGGTACCGTACAAACGGTCCTGCCGCTGCCCAATGAGGGCGAATTGACCTTGACGTGGGCTCGCTTCCACGCGCCTTCTGGCTATGCTTTGGAGGGGCGCGGGGTCTTGCCCGATATCTGCACAAGCGTCGAGCATGGGGCATCTGCAAACGAGATTCTCGAGCAAGTGCGCGGCGGCCGACTGGTAATTGACCACGCCTATCAGGTCATGGACCCAGGGGAGAATGAC
Organism: Rhodospirillales bacterium; assembly: GCA_965222795.1. Lineage (GTDB taxonomy): Bacteria > Pseudomonadota > Alphaproteobacteria > Kiloniellales > CBDCUY01 > CBDCUY01. The sequence continues at coordinate 994,458 of OZ244972.1, forward strand.
GCCGAATCCCGCTCAGCGTTGAGGGCCCGCTGCCCGCGCAATGACCGGGTTTCACCCATCGATCTGGAAGTCGCCATAGGTTTGCTAAGCGATCCCGCTCTCTTCGCCCGTCTCTTGAACGAACCTGAATCAGCGCAACTGGAAGCCAATTCGCCACCCATCATTACTGCAGAGGTCGCGTGCCAAGGTCGCCCGCACGCCCCCGCGACGCCGCCAGCCTCGTGCTGATTCGCTGCGGGCCGACCGGCCCGCAGGTTTTGCTCGGCCGCCGCAATGCCGCTCTGGCTTTTATGCCAGGTTACTTCGTCTTCCCAGGTGGGCGGATCGGTCCTGAGGACCGGCAAGATTCGGGTTTTGTTGAAGAAATTCCCTTGCCGATCGTGGGTATCGATAAGCGATCCTCAAATCTGATGAAGCCGCTCGCCCGCGCCGCATTACGGGAGACCTACGAGGAAACCGGACTGATGGTGGCGCAAGCGCTTCCCAAATCCTCCCGAAAACCAGAGCCGAAGAGACAAGGCATTTGGAGAAATTACTCGGTGTCTGGCCTGGCACCGGCCTTTGGCTCCCTGCAGCTCTGCGCACGGGCCATAACACCCACCGACGAGCCACGCCGTTTTGACACACGGTTCTTTGTCGCTGATGGCAATCTCACCCATGGCACCCTGCGAGGCTCCGGGGAGCTTGAGGATCTTGGCTGGTATCATTTATCGGATCTGACGGACTTGCCCATGGTCGATGTCTCTCAGCTGGTCTTGCGCGAGGCCTGGCTCAGGATCTCATCGGCCCCCAGGACACAACCGGCCATTACGCTATTCTCCTGGCAGCGGGGCAAGCGCATCAGCCGGCCGGCCTTGACACGGCGACCGCGGTGACTATCTTGCGCTTGTGGTAAAAAGCTTCAACGGATCTCGCCGCCTTTCGAAAGGAAACCCTTATGGCCAAACCTAACACCATTCTGGTCCGATTGATGAGCACGGCAGATACCGGCTATTATTACATCACCAAGAAAAATACCCGAAATACGACGGAAAAGATGAGCTTCCGCAAGTATGATCCCATCGCCCGTAAGCACGTCCAATTTAAGGAAACAAAGATCAAGTAGCGACGGGACCTGACCACTGGCGACGCCGGGCATTCGGCAGGACACCGAGTTTAGAGGCGGTCCCCATAGCCATGTCAGCCTTGGCGTAGCTGAGCCACGAACTGACTAGTACGATCGCGCAGTGTTTCGGCTTCATGAGAAAGCTCGCTTGAAGCCTTGAGCACATCGTCAGCAGCATCTTGGGTCTGAACAACGACCTCCCGCACCTGATGAATTGATTCAGCGAGACGCTGAGAACTCCTGGATACCGAGTGGGCATTTTCGGCGATGTCCGCGGTGGCAGAACTCTGCTCTTGAACGGTTTCACCAATTTGCGTTGTAAATCCACCGAGCCTTTCAATCACATTCGCGATTTCCTGGATGGCCGAGACAGTGCTCCCGGTCACAGACTGCATGGCGGCAATCTGACTACTGATTTCCTCTGTTGCCTTGGCTACCTGGTTGGCTAACGACTTAACTTCGTTGGCAACAACGGAAAAACCCTTCCCTGCATCGCCGGCGCGCGCCGCTTCGATTGTCGCATTTAGCGCCAAGAGGTTTGTTTGCTCGGCAATATCTGAAATAAGTTTCACTACTTGGCCGACCTTTTCCGCCCCTTGTTCCAAGCTTGCAACGGTTGATGTGGTGCGATTCGTTACCTCGGCCGCTTCGTTTGCCACCTGGCGGGACATGATGACCTGCTGCCCGATCTCCGATACGGAGGCGGAAAGTTCGTCTGTGGCCGATGCGACGGACTGTACGTTCTCCGCGGACTGGCCCGAGGCAGCCGCCGCCTCCTCTACCTGGCGAGTGGAGGATGCCGCAGCGTCAAGTAGACCTGTGGCCGTAAACCGCATTTTCTCCGTCGTATCGGTAATACCTTCCGCAACAGAGCTAATGCTAACCTGCAGTTCATCGGCCAGTGACAAAAGCGAATCGCGTTTTTCCTGCTCGAGCCGCCGGGCCTGATCGACCTGAACTGCTTCCATTTCAGCCTTTTCTATTGCGCTGGTTCTAAATATCTCAACGGCGCGCGCCAATTCGCCGATCTCATCAACTCGATCACATGCCGGTATTTCTACTGCGTGGTCGCCCGCCGCTATTTCTCTGGTTGCCGCCGCCGTCTGCGCCAAAGGACTGGTGACCGATCGCGCAGCAATCAACGAAATTATAACTAGAATAATCCCGCCAAGGGCTACCGCTAGAATGATTGACCTTGACAAGGCTGTACCCTTGGCTAGCTGAGGGCCGATGTGGCTCGATACTTCCAAAACGCCGCGTACATCGCCGAGCTGCCAATCAGTCTTTGGCGAGTTTGGATGAGAGTTATGGCAGTTGACACAAGCGTCAGCGACCATTCGATCGGCAAGAGCCACACGAATGACCTGTTGACCGTCTCGTGTCTCTTGATGAACGAAGGGCGTGTCAGGGTCTTTATTTAGTGCTTCCCAGGCCTGCTGCTGAAAGGTGTCGAGCTGGCGATCTCTACGAATTGAAAACGGGAATTGGCTGTAAAGCGAGATTGCCATATCCTCTTCGTTTAAGAGCTCACTGATGTCGTGGATCAAAGTAGCGGGCAACGGTATACCGTTTGCCTCGCTGCTATGATTAAAAGAAGGTTTTAAGGCGCCATTGGAGACAGCCTTCTTGATAACGTTTTTCGTATAATAACTACGTATAACCTTAAACTGGTTGGCGATTTGTTCGGCTATTTTCGTCGCATCCTCGCGCACGTTGTTATCGATAACAGGTGGCAACACGAACCACATCGTTAACATTCCGATTACTGTGATGATCGGCACGGGAAGCACCAAACGCCAAATAACGGACCTTTTTAGATTGGACATTTTTCGCTCATTAGGTTAGCACAACTCAGTCGACAACTATTTGTATCCCATGACTATTGTTGGCCTATTAACCTTGATCCAATTTATCTTCAATTTCACCGTGTTTATAGTGCTCTTACCATAAAATTTGCCACCACCGATGGAACGCCGATAATATTATTGCTGATCAATAGAAAATGACATGCGTTCCATAATACCCGTGGAACTGCGTGACTCCTCCTAAGGTATTGTTTACACAAAGAAGGGTGCCGCCAACGAAGCTACACCGTGGAAAATCATCATTCTGTGTGAAATCGAACCGTCAGAATGGTTCCAAATTGCCGCCCGACGCTCTAGCGCAGGATCGGCTTCATCGGCATCGCTTTGGTGCTCCCGATTGCGCCGGGAATCCTCCGCTCAGCATTTGAATAGAAACTGTTTGACGATGTAATCTCGATCACGACAGGTGATCGAGGTAAAATTGATCAGGCGCTAGCTGAAACCACTGACAGCTGGAAGACTGCTGAGGTCGACCGACGGCATGTCCGCCGAAGCGACCATGTTGCGTCCGTCATGCTTTGCCACGTAGAGGGCATCATCCGCCCGGGTGAGCAAGTCGGCCGAACTCTCCGCGGAGGTGAGCGCGGTGGCGACACCCATCGACACGGTTACGGAAATTGGTTCACCGTCGCGACTGTGGGCAAAGGTTTGTTCCGAGATAATGACACGCAAGCGATCGGCGATGCACAGCGCCGTCTCGTGGGTGACATCCACCATGATGACAACGAATTCCTCGCCGCCAACACGCGCCACCAGGTCGAAGTTCCTGAGTTCTTCCAAGGTGCTGCGAGCAACCCCCTTTAGAACCTCGTCACCGATTGGATGGCCATAAGTGTCATTGACTTTCTTGAAGTGGTCGATGTCGAAAGCAATGACCGACAAGGGCTTGCCATTTTCATCGATCGTCGCGATCTTGCGCTCTAGGTCAGCCGCCATGTACCGACGATTGTAAACACCGGTGAGCTCGTCGGTGTAGGCCATGGACACACTCTTATCGAGCATGTTGCATAGGAGATCGTGGTAGCGACGACGGCGGATCTGGGTGCGGGAACGCGCGCGCAGCTCATTCCTATCAATCGGCTTAATGAGGTAGTCGGTGATACCCAACTCCAGCCCTTTGGCGAGTTTGGGCATATCCATGTCGTCAAGCAGCGCGAGAATTGGGGTATGGCGCGTCTGGTCCTGAGATCGAAACTGGGAACAGAGCCTGAGACTATCTTCCCCGCGAATCACAAGGTCGACGATGATGAGGTCGTACTGCTCTTCTCCGCTCTTTTGAAGGGCTTCAGAGCCGGTTCCGACCAAGTCGACTTCGTGACCCTCTTCCTCGAGGTGGGCCACCAAGCGTTTTCCGATCAAGGCGCTACCTTCAGCAATCAGGATCTTGCCTTGACGTTCCAGGTCCATTGATCCATCGACGCCAGTCTGCAACAGACCCATTGTGTCGCTTGTAGCCTGGCGTGCCCGTAACTCGTCGGTCATCATTTTGAGACGAACCAACGATCGCACCCTGGCGAAAAGCGCTATATCGTTAACCGGCTTGGTGAGAAAATCGTCGGCACCGGCCTCGAGACCGCGCACCCGGTCGCTGACGTCGCTCAGGGCTGTTACCATGACAACCGGGATGTGCGCCGTATTATGATCGTCCTTTAACCGGCGACAGACTTCGAAGCCGTCCATGCCCGGCATCATGACGTCCAGCAGAATCAGGTCCGGAAGCTGTGCCGTCGTAATGTCCAGGGCGCTGGGGCCGTCATTTGCCACCAGTACTTCAAAGTACTCGGCGCTCAGCTTGGCCTCCAGCAGCTTTACGTTAATCGGGTTGTCATCGACGACAAGAATACGCGCACTCATGACAGAACCCTGTTCCTATTGTTAACCGGCAAACTGCTGGACGGTAGCGAGAAAAGATTGCACGGAAATGGGCTTGGCGATGTAAGCCTCGCACCCACCCTCGCGAATTTTTTCCTCATCACCCTTCATCGCAAAGGCCGTGACTGCCACGATCGGGATCGACCGAAGGTCATCATCGTCCTTAATCCACTTCGTAACCTCAAGCCCCGAAACCTCGGGAAGCTGAATATCCATAAGGATAAGATCGGGCCTGTGGTCGCGCGCTAGTCGCAAGGCTTCCATTCCATCCTTGGTTTGAAGAATGTTGTAGCCATGCGCCTCAAGTAGATCGTGGAACAATTTCATGTTCAATTCATTGTCTTCCACGATCAACACGGTTTTTCCTTGGCCATTTGTCATCTTGGCGACCCGAAGACTTGTTTACACCGACAATGAGATTTGAGTTTTATCATGTGTAGGTTGACGAAGAAAGCAACTCGCCTGGATCCGCCTCATTTGAAACTGGCTGTCAAGACCAAGCCGTGGGTCTCGGTTATCCCAATTTTTAGGGATATATTATTAAGGATTGGTAAGTTTTCGTCTTGACGCAGGACGTTACAGCGATGCGAGATATCCAAGGATCAACCAGCTGGTGGCCGAATGCGCATTGGGGTCGACCTTGGCGGCACCAAGATTGAGGGCCTTGCCCTATCATCCTCGGGGCATGTCCTGGCGCGACGGCGTTGCCTCACCCCGCGTCACGACTATCGCGGCACGATCGACGCGGTGGTTGATCTGGTGGCCCAACTGGAAACCGAAACGGGGCAAACCGGCAGTGTTGGAGTCGGTATGCCAGGAGCGATTTCGCCGCATTCCGGATTGGTCAAGAACGCCAATTCGACCTGGCTCATCGGGCGTCCTTTCGAAGACGACTTGACCAGCGCCTTAGGGCGTCCCCTGCGCCTGGCTAATGATGCGAATTGCTTCGCGCTTTCCGAGGCCACTGACGGGGCTGCCGCGGGAAAGCCTGTCGTCTTCGGGGTCATCCTCGGCACAGGCGTTGGCGGCGGCGTGGTCATCGCCGGCCAGCCTTTGTTAGGCCGCCAGGCCATTGCCGGAGAGTGGGGACACAACCCGCTGCCCTGGCCAGAAGAAGATGAGTGGCCTGGCACTGCCTGCTATTGCGGCCGCCGCGGTTGCATCGAAACCTTTCTCTCCGGCCCGGCCTTGGCGGCCCACTTTCGGGTGGCCAGCGGCTCTAATCTGGCACCAGAGGAAATCCTTCGCGCGGCAAGAGCTGGAGACCGGACCGCAGAAGCCACGCTAGAACGCTATGAAGACCGTTTAGCAAGGGCTCTTGCCAGCGTGATCAACATTCTTGACCCGGACGCGATCGTCCTAGGGGGCGGTCTTTCCAACATGACAAGGCTCTTTCATCACCTTCCAGCGCTCCTACAAGGTTACGTGTTTTCCGACCAATGTGACACATTGATCCTTCCTCCTAAACACGGGGACTCGAGCGGCGTGAGGGGCGCGGCCTGGTTGTGGCCGCCCAGTGATGGCTAGCATGGGCGTGTTGTGCCGTGATTGCTTCGAAGGCTTTGCCGAGCAACCCGGCGATCGCTGTCCTGGGTGCGGTTCGCCTCGCCTCATCGCTCACCCGGAACTAGAAAGCCTCAGCATCGCGCACATCGACTGCGATGCATTTTATGCCAGCGTCGAAAAGCGGGATCGACCGGAACTCGCGGAGCGGCCCGTCATTGTCGGCGGCGGTCGCCGCGGCGTGGTGTCGGCCTGCTGCTACATTGCCCGCATCTATGGGGTCCGTTCGGCGATGCCGATGTTTAAGGCTCTCAAGGCCTGCCCAGATGCCGTGGTCTTGCGGCCGGATATGCAAAAATATCAGGCCATCGGCCAGCAGATTCGAACGATGATGCGTGAGGTCACGCCGCTGGTCGAGCCGCTTTCCATCGATGAGGCGTTCCTCGACCTTTCGGGCACCGAGCTGCTGCATCGGGGCAGTCCGGCTAGGACCCTTGCCCGCTTGGTCCGACGCATTCGTGACGTGCACGAGCTGACAGCCTCGGTCGGTCTCAGCTACAACAAGTTCCTGGCCAAGATCGCATCTGACTTGGATAAACCCGATGGCTTTTCGGTGATCGGCCAATCGGATGCCTTGGAGTTTCTCTCAGACAAGCCAGTCAGCCTAATCTGGGGTGTGGGAAAGTCGCTACAGCGGAGCCTGGCGCGGGCGGGAATAACGAGAGTCGGTCAGCTCCGCGCCTATGACGAGGCAGATCTCGTGGCTCGCTTTGGCGCGATAGGGCGACGCCTCTCGCGCTTTTCCTGGGGCCGCGACGATCGTCATGTCGATCCCAATGCGCCTACCAAGAGCATATCCTCGGAGGCCACCTTTGAAACGGACATTGCCGACCTGGTGGTGCTATCTGAACGCCTTTGGCCCCTGTGCGAAACGGTTGCCGGGCGGCTAAAGAAGCATCGCCTGGCGGGCCAAAGCATCACCCTCAAGCTGAAAACCTCCGATTTTAAGATCCTGTCTCGAAGCCGCATGCTTGCCGACCCGACCTGCTTGGCAGAGGTCCTCTATCGGACCGCCAGAGAGCTCCTAACTCGGGAAGCCGATGGCCGTCAATTTCGGCTGATTGGCGTCGGCGCCAGCGCCTTGACGGATGGGGCCGCGGCTGACCCGCCGGATTTGTTGGATCCGGCTCGCGGCCGCCAGGCGAAAGTTGAGGCGGCAATTGACGAAGTGCGCAGCAAGCTCGGGAAAGATGCCATCCTCAAGGGACGCGGACTGCAATCAGAGCAGCGCGTCAACAGTCCGGCACCGACAAAGGCTCCAAAGCGCGCAACTCCGCCTTCAAGATAAAGTCGCCATAGTTCAGCGTCAGCTGGTCGACGACGCCGTTGTTGAAAATGCGCAAGATCTGTTCGTGTTCAGGGGTCGCTGCCTCCTCGGCAAGGCCAAAGTAGGCAAGCGACAGGCGCCAAGAATCCCGCTCCTTGAGCAAAGGCCAATCTTCCGATTCGTCGGGCTTCTCACTATTGGTGCGAATGAAAGTGGCATTGACGGCCGCCAGTCCGTCGTCGCCCGTACCGTCGAAGACGACACGCCAAAAGGGTCTCGCCTCATCCCGTGCGATCTCCAGGAGAGCAAGACTGTGGTGGCTGGGGAACAGCGCGCCCGGCGGTAAAGGAACCTCGCGTTCTGAGGGGAGGCTATAGCTGGCGGTCCCGCCTGCACCTGAGGAATCCAACCGCGCATCGCCACGCGTGATGACCTCTTGCTGCCCCTGATTCTCCCTAATTTCAAAGCGATAGCGCGTCCCATCCTTGGCCTCCCAGGAATCCAGGCTCCAGCCAAAGTTCACTTCCTGCCCATCACTGCGGTCGATGCGGATCGCCGTCTTTTGGCTGACGATCCAGCCGTTGCAAGCGTCGTCCCATTCGAAGTCGATGCGCCCGGTGGCGCCGATAATACCGCTGCTGGCCTCGGCACTCTGTAACGCGATATCATAGCTTGCCTGATGGGGAGCAATTTGTGGCCCCGCCACGGCCGGCGCGCTCGCCGCCACAACCAAGGCGATACCGACAGTCAGGGACGCCAAGCGCGACCAAGCCCTTGGGTGTGGCAGGCGACCGCTATCTCCTCGCTGCAAGAATGTCTCTACGCTCAAGCCCGCCTCCTTAAAAACTAATCTTCCTTGATCCCTAGATTTTCTAGAAATTCCGTCGCAGATATTGGACCTTATTCGTTAATCATCAATGGTAGGCTACAGTAAGAATTTCGCGCCAGCCGACGACGCCTTGAACTTGCTGGGCTCTGTGGACCCACGGGCCCTGAATTCGAACATTCCTACCAAATAAACGGGCTGATATCTCGCACTCGCGTCGAGCCCGAGGCAAGCTTAGCCTCGTCAACAGCGAAACGATGGAAATGACCATGCCTGCAAAGCCTAGAGTCCTAGTAACCCGGCGCCTGCCGGATGCCGTTATCGAACGTGTGGAACGCGACTATGATGCGCAATTGAACCCAAATGATGACGTTTATGGCGTCGAGGAACTACTGCGAAGGGCCGAATGCTGCGATGCCATCTTGGCTGCGTCTACCAACCAATTCGACGCCGAAACCATTGCCAAGCTGCCTAAGAGCGTGCGCGCTATAGCCACATTTTCCGTCGGAACCGACCATGTCGACCTCGCGGCGGCGCGCGCTCGGGGCTTGATCGTTACCAACACACCTGACGTCCTCACCGACGCCACCGCCGATATTGCCATGCTGCTCTTGCTCGGTGCGGCTCGACGCGCCTGGGAAGGCCAGGCCATGCTGAGGGCCGGCAAGTGGGACGGCTGGACCCCGACCCAGCTCCTGGGCGTCCATGTCACCGCAAAGCGTTTAGGTATCCTCGGCATGGGTCGAATTGGCCAGGCCATCGCCCGACGTGCCCAGGGCTTTTCGATGACCATCCACTACAGCAACCGCCGGCGCTTGGCGCCCGATCTGGAAGCAGGCGCGCATTTCCATGCGCAGCCTGAGGACATGCTGCCACACTGCGATTTCCTGTCGATCAACTGCCCTGCGACCACGGAGACCCAGGGATTCCTGAATGCCGAGCGGATTGCCATGCTGCCTAAGGCGGCGATTGTCATCAATACCGCACGCGGCCCGATCGTCGATGATGATGCCCTGATCGACGCTCTAAGAAATGGCAGGCTGGCGGCTGCCGGCCTGGACGTATTCTGTGGCGAACCAAACGTCAACCCCGGCTATCTCGACCTGCCTAACGTGTTCTTGCTGCCACACATGGGCAGTGCCACGGTCGAAACCCGCAACGCCATGGGGTTTAAGTGCTTGGACAATCTCGATGCGATCTTCTCCGGACGCCCTGCCCCCGACCGTGTCGCCTAAGCGTAAGCTGGACCGCCGATAGCCGGGCAGAAGCTGCCGAGCGGCAGTTTCTGCCCTAATTTTATCTAGTTAATCATCTGAAATTATTGAGTTTTATCCGTGGCATGCCTTTTGCTCGAGCCAACGATGTGTAGTCAAAGCAACCGGGCTCCGAGCTGGAGGCAGGACAAATATGCTCAAGAGTTACCAATACGATGAAAAGGACCAGGGCGGCACTATCACGTCACTTTCCGCTCCTCAACTCGAGTCGAAGAGTTTCGTCTATCGACTTCGTCGGTTGCTCACCGCGGGGCGCCCGTTCAGGGAAGCCAAGGGTACGGCGATGGCCGAAGCGGTCTTTGCCTGGGCAGAGGAGGTAGATGACACCATCGAAAGGCTGAACGAACGGATTCACTATCTGGAAGGCCTTTCGAACACGGACGAATTGACCGGCCTGCTAAACCGCCGCGGCTTTCACAGCGAGCTGCGCCGGGGCATCGCGCTCAGCCAGCGCAGTAAGGAGACCGGACTTCTCCTGCTTTGCGACCTCGATCATTTTAAATCGATCAACGATCGATACGGCCACCTGGCCGGCGACAAGGTGCTGCGGGCGGTGGGCGACCTACTAGGGCAGCGGACGCGTCAAAGCGATGCGGTCGGCCGCCTCGGTGGCGACGAGTTTGCCGTGCTTATGACCCAGTCCAAGCCATCTGAGGCCCTGCGTCGTGTGGCCCGCCTGGAAGCCCGCCTCAATGCTTTGCTGGTCCCATGGGAGGATATCGAAATCCCCGTCTCGGCGAGCGTGGGGACCACGACCTTCAAGGGCAACGTTTCCATAGAGGCTTTGTTTCAGCAAGCCGACCAAGCCCTCTATCAGCAGAAACAGCCGTCTCTCAAACGCGCCGTGGGGGCGGAGTAAGACCGGCAGCAACTCACTTCAAGTGCTCAGCAAGGAAGGCCTTAACTCGGGGTAGGGCATCCGCGGCCGCCTGCGGATCATAGCGCAGTGTAAGCCCATAGAGCGAACGTTCCGCTGCCTCGAAGTCGAAGGCATGATGGCCTTCGTCATATATCTTGAGGGTCACCAGTTCAGGCCGCGCGACCTGGGCGAGGTTGGCTTCGCAGCGGCTGGCAGAGACCCACTCGTCCGCCCGGCCGATCAACACCAGCAGCGGCGCATCAAATCCGGCGTAGGGAAAGCAGATCGGATAGAGCGCAACAGCCGCCTGGAAGGTGTCACCGCGATCAGGCGGGCGCTTGTGGGAAATGGCAAACATGGCAGTCTCGCCGCCCTGCGACATGCCGAGCACCGCAATTCGGCGAGGGTTGACATCCTCGCGGGCGGCCAGATAGCGGCGCGCGCCCTCGGCATCGAGCGAGCGGGAAAAGCTGTCGACGTACCTTTGCGGTTGCCCGTTCTGGGTGAGGCCTGGGCCAGTATTATGACGATAAAGCCCGCGCGGCGTCATGGAATCCACACCCAGCACCACATAGCCCCAGCCCCGCAAGCGGGCCGCCCAGGCGTCGTTCCACGCCCCAATACCGTTGGATCCGTGCAGCAAGACCACCGCCGCAAAGGGTGGATCGCCCTCGGGCAGGAAGAGGCGACCCAGCACCGACAAAGGCTCGGGCGGTGCTAGGCTAAGGCCCTTTTTCTCGGCAATGCGACGCTTGAACGCGCTTGGTGGTGGTGGCGGCGCGTTTTCGAAGAAGACGATTTCCGGCACATAGAGGTCCGTCGTTGTGTTGAGCCCGTGGTCCTGCGGGCGGGCCGTTACACCGACAAGTGCCACCTCATCAGTCGCCAATGCCGGCGCCGACAAGGCCACGCTCATCGCCAATGCGACCATTCTTTTCGTCATCGAATTGCGCCAACAATATCTACGTGTCATGACTTACTCGAACATAACGAGCATGCCTTGGTTTGACACTAGCATAGCAGGAATTGACATTGCCGTCGACTTTGGCACAGCCCGAGGTTCGCTCAGGGCTATCCAACGCCAACTGATCGCCTGCGCGGCCTTCCGGTAACTAATTGAGAAACAGAAGAAATAAGATAAACAAGAGGTCATTGCGAGCCCCAATCATAAGAGTGGGCGTGGCAATCCATAACGAGTCCGAAGGCAGACTGCGTCCCTTTACTATCAGACATTGGGCTAGGGTCTGTAGACATATAGTTCACCGCCGTGAATTGCTTCGCCTTTGGCTCGAAATTGTGTGTTTGCGTTGCGGTATGAGGGATTTTGTAGACTGGCGGCCGCATCCCTTGACCGCCCTCCTCTTTCGACGAGATCAAGATGAGGGTGAGGGCTCGCCGGTTAAAGGCACGGGCGCCTGCGTAATCCATCGCGTCATCGCGAGCGCAGCGTGGCGATCCATCGGACGCTGCCGCTTGCGCCGGAGCGCTGGATAGGGGCTTATGGATTGCCGCGTCGGCTTCGCCGTCTCGCAATGACCGCGACGCTAACGTCCCTACAAACTGTCAAACATGGAGATGACAAGAGTCGGTGGAGGAGATCAGGCGCTCAAGGGATCAGCGGTTACGCCTCTGCCTTCTCCCCAGCATCGCCCTTGGCCATTCGCTTGGGCGGCAGGGCGAGGCGCAGGTGCAGCTCCTTCAGGCGGGCATCGGGAACTTCGGCCGGCGCCTGCATCATCAGGTCTTCGGCCTTCTGGTTCATGGGGAAGGCCACCACTTCGCGGATGTTCGGCTCGTCGGCCAGCAGCATGACGATGCGGTCGATGCCCGGCGCCGAGCCGCCGTGTGGTGGTGCGCCGAACTTCAGCGCCGAAAGCATGCCGCCGAAGCGGGCTTCCACCGCCTCCGGGCCATAGCCGGCGATGCCGAAGGCCTTGTACATGATCTCCGGCAGATGATTCCGAATGGCACCGGAGGAGAGCTCCACCCCGTTACAGACGATGTCGTACTGATAGGCCTTGATGGTGAGCGGGTCTTGGTTCTCCAAGGCTTCGAGACCACCTTGCGGCATGGAAAAGGGATTGTGGGAAAATTCAATGCGGCCGCTCTCTTCGTCGCGCTCGAACATGGGAAAGTCGACGATCCAACAAAACCGGAACTGGCCTTGCTCGACAAGGTCCAAGTCCTGGCCCAGCCGGGTCCGCACCACGCCGGCGAACTTGGCCGCCGCCGGCGGCTTGTCGCAGGCGAAAAACACAGCATCGCCATCACCTAGGCCCGATGCTTCACGGATCGCAACTACCCGATCCGGATCCAGGTTTTTGGCAATGGGCCCCTTGCCGCCACCTTCGGCGAGAATGATATAGCCGAGGCCCGCCGCCCCCTCCTGGCGGGCCCAGTCATTGAGCTTGTCGAAGAAGCTGCGCGGCCGGGCGCCGGCGCCTGGGGCTGGAATGGCGCGCACCACCGCCCCCTTTTCGATGTTGCGGGCAAAGATGCCGAAACCGGAACCGCGGAAAGCTTCGGTCACATCGACGATTTCCAGTGGGTTGCGCAGGTCCGGCTTGTCGCTGCCGTACTTCAGCATCGCTTCTTCGAAGGGAATACGCGGGAAAGGCGCCGGGCTCACCGTGCGGCCATGTGCGAATTCCTCGAAAGTACCGGCCAGCACCGGTTCGATGGCGGCGAAGACATCCTCCTGGGTGACAAAGCTCATTTCGAAATCAAGTTGGTAGAATTCACCCGGGCTGCGGTCGGCGCGGCTATCCTCGTCCCGGAAACAGGGAGCAATCTGGAAATATCGGTCGAAGCCGGCCACCATCAAAAGCTGCTTGAACTGCTGGGGTGCTTGCGGCAAGGCGTAAAACTTGCCGGGATGAATGCGGCTCGGCACCAGGTAATCGCGGGCCCCTTCCGGGCTGCTGGCGGTCAGGATGGGGGTCTGAAACTCCATGAAACCGGCCTCGGTCATGCGCCGGCGAATGGCGGAAATCACCTGGCTGCGCAGGATGATCTTTTCATGCATCTTCTCGCGCCTGAGGTCGAGATAGCGGTAGCGCAGCCGGGTTTCTTCGCCGGCATCCTCATCCGCGTTGACCTGCAGCGGCAGCATCTCGGCGGCGGAGAGCAGCGTGAACTCCTCGACCCGCACCTCCACCTCACCGGTAGGTAGGCTCGAGTTGATGGTCTCCTCGTCCCGGCGCAGCAGGGGTCCGGTCACAGAGATGACACTTTCCGGCCGAACAGCCTCAAGTTTGGGGAAGAGCGGACTGGAAACGTCGATGACACACTGGGTGATGCCGTAGTGGTCGCGCAGGTCGACGAACAGCAGCTGCCCGTGGTCGCGCTTGCGGTGGACCCAGCCCGAAAGGCGTACGCGCTCGCCAGCATGCTCGAGGCGCAGCGCGCCACAGGTGTGAGTGCGATAGGGATGCATGGATCAATCCTTGGAACCCTGGAGATGGCCGAACCGGCCGGGCGCAAAAGGCCCTGAATCGTGCCAATTTGTCAAGGCCGAGCAACGATGGGCACAGGTCTATTGCGGGTGATCGGCAAGCCAGGCAATCACCTCACCGGCATTACGATCAGGCGGAAAGACCGGATAGAAGACGTGCTCGATCAATCCGGCATTGAGGACCAGCGTCAGGCGCTTGATCAAGCGCATACCGCCTGCTTGGAAGGTGGGCAGGTGGAGCGCCTCGGTCAGCCTAAACTCGCTGTCGCTCAGCACGGGAAAGGGAAGGTGTAGGCGTTCGACCATCTCGCGCTGAAAGGCTGTGTCTTGGGTCGAGAGACCAAAGACCTCCGCGCCAAGCGCTCGAAGCTCCCCGTGGTGATCGCGAAAGGCACAGCTCTGCGGAGTACAGCCGCGCGCGCCAGGAATTTGATTCCAGCCCGGCGGCAACGCCTCTCCGGGCACGCCGGTACGCGGATAGCAATAGACGATCGCGCGCGGGCAACCGACTTCGGCCAAAACCACCTCGCCACCCGAGGTCGACGGAAGGGCCACGGGTAGAAGCCGCCGTCCCGGCAAATGGGCGCAGGTGCCATCGTCGCTCGGCACCGAAAGATCAGGCGGCAGAGTAGAATAGTCTTTCGACACCGGATTTCCTGCTCCATTACTTGACAAGCGCTTGCAGTTTCCGCACGACCGGGCTCCCCGTCAATCGATGCTTTCGCTCCGCATCGCTTCCGGTTATAGCTCTTCGCCTATGACCTTAACTACCGACTCGGCGGCGCTCGCCGCATTTTGCTCCCGCCAGACCGAAGCCGAAAGCATCGCTGTCGACACCGAGTTTCTGCGCGAATCAACCTACTGGCCACAGCTCTGCCTGGTTCAAGTCGCGGGCCCGGATGAGGCAGTGGCCATCGATACCCTGGCCGACGGTCTCGATCTGGCGCCCTTGTTTGGCCTCCTCACCGATCCGAAGATCCTCAAGGTCTTTCACTCGGCCAGGCAGGATTTGGAGATTTTCTTCAATCTGATGACCGCCCGCGGTCTGGAGCCGCCCCTGCCCTCACCGATCTTCGACACGCAAGTCGCCGCCATGGTGTGCGGGTTTGGCGACCAAGTGGGCTACGACACCCTGGTGCGCAAGCTGGCCCGCGCCAAGATCGACAAGACCACGCGCTTCGCCGACTGGTCGCGGCGACCGCTGAGTAAACGCCAAATTGATTACGCGCTTTCGGATGTGATCCATCTGCGTCCGGTCTATGCCAAGCTGTGCCGTCAACTCGATCAAAACGGCCGAATCACCTGGCTGGAGGAGGAGATGGCTATCCTGACCAACCCAGCGACCTATGTTACAGACCCCGAGAAAGCCTGGCGCCGGCTCAAACCACGATCCGGCGATCGGCGTTTTCTCGCGGTACTGCGGGAGTTGGCGGCCTGGCGGGAAAGGGAGGCTCAGCGGCGGGACCAACCGCGTTCGCACGTGCTCCGCGACGACCGCCTGCTCGACATCGCCGCCCAAAGACCAAGCTCGGTCGAGGAACTGGCACGCGCGCGCGGCGTATCCCGCAATCTCGCCGAAGGACGCATCGGCGCCGGTATCTTGGAAGCGGTCAGCGCTGCCTTGTCGCAGCCGGAATCGGCCTGGCCACAAGCACCGCAACGCAAGGATCTTCCGCCAAGCCTGGGGCCATTGATTGATCTCTTGAAGGTCACCTTGAAAGCCCGCTGCCAGGAGCACGGCGTCGCCCCAAAGCTGGTGGCCAGTGTCGGCGACTTAGAACAAATTGCTTCCGGCGCAGGAGAGGGCATCCCAGCCTTGTCTGGCTGGCGGCGGAAGGTTTTCGGCGAAACGGCGTTGGCACTGAAAGAGGGGCAGCTCTCTATTGCAGTGGAGAACGGCGGCTTGCGCTTCTTGCCGGTCAACGTCGAGAGACAAGCATGACCGGAAGGATCCTTTACCTTACAGGTGGCCTGCTCATTGTCGTCGGATCATTGGCCCGGGCCGATCCACCTCGCCTATCGCTCCCCGTTGACTGCGCTATAGGTGCGACCTGTGTGATACAGCAGTACGTAGATCACGATGAGTCGTCAGGGGTCACGGACTATCGCTGTGGGTCCCTGAGCTATGACGGGCACAAAGGCACGGACATTAGGGCCCTCACCTATTACGACATGCGCCGCGGCATTCCCGTGTTGGCGGCGGCCGACGGGACGGTAACGGCGGTTCGCGATGGGCAGGCGGACGTAGCGGTCAGCGAAATCGGAACCGACGCCGTCAGCGGCCGCGAAGCGGGCAATGTGGTGGTCATCGACCACGAGGATGACTGGCAGACGCAGTACAGCCATCTGCGACGCGGCAGCATCGCCGTCAAACCGGGGCAGAGGGTAGCCGCGGGAACTCCGCTCGGGTTGATCGGGCTATCCGGTGCCAGCGACTTTCCTCATTTTGAATTCAGCTTGCGCCATGACGGCCAAACGGTCGATCCCTTCACCGGCTCTGGACCATCCGCGGACTGTCGAGAGGCCAGCGTTGGCTTGTGGACGGATACCGCCAGAGCTGCCTTGAAGTATCAAGCAGGTGGCCTGCTTACGGCAGGCTTCGCCGCCGAACAACCCAGCATCGATAATGCGCTCCACGGCGACTATCGCGATACTGAATTGAGCGCGGAGTCGCCGGCACTGTTGTTTTTGGCGCTGAGTTGGGGCTTGCAGAAAGGCGATAAAGAGGTGATGACCATCGCCGGTCCAGATGGTCACGTAATCGCCGAGATGACCGATAGTTTGCCGAAGAACAAGGCCCAATGGCTGCGCTACATCGGCAAGAAAATTCCGGGCGATGGTTGGCCGGCCGGACCATACTCGGGCCGCTATCGGGTAACCCGCGGAGAAGAACCCGAACAGCAGGTCATTGTCGACGTGACACGAGTGGTTGAGTTGCGATGATAGCCGGCCCAGCGGGGTTGCGATTTAGGCCTGCAGCCGATACTCGAGAATCCCGGCTTTGATCTTGAACCGCGCCTTCACCCAAGCCTCGCTGTCGTCATACCAGAGCGAACCGATAATGTGTGGGGTGTCGATGGTGTAACGCGATGCCCGCACCCTGTCGCCGGCCATCGAAATTTGCTCTACGCTCTCTAGCTTTGCTCGCAAACCGATAACACCACCATACTGGGCATCGATAACAGACGAGCGGCCTAGCACCGATGGATGCCAAAGATTGTTGGAGGTGCGGTCGTCCAGGGCAGCATCGAAGGAACCCTGGCTGCCCTCCAATCGGATAGCATCCTTTTCGGCAATCCCCTCGAAAGCAAAACGCCTACCGTTCCTATCGGTCCTCCCCCATACGCGGCGCAAGCGGTCATGGCGCCAGGTTTCGCCGCTTTCGTGGCGATAGTGGTACAGGTTCAAGAAAGCCAACTTCACGCTGAGATCGATGTGCGTTACGACCTCTGTGCCATCTCCGACAGGGGTGAAGGAGACATCGTGCCTTCCGATATGATTCCCGGATAGAAAGACATCGAATCCGAAAGACTGAGCGGCCTGGCGCAAGACATCAACGTCGCTGGCCAAAGCCAGCGATGGCACTACGCTAGGCGCCACCGCGCCGACAGCCATCCCCCCGACCGCCAGTTTCAGCACAGTCCTGCGGGCAATCAAAGTTGCGCTCCTCCAACCTGCCTGCCGGAATGTCTTCCCCAATTCGCCTCAAACACACTAGCTTCCCCCGAGGCGGGCGCATTCTGCACAGCAAGTGACCCCTTGGCAACAGTGATATTATTATCACAATTAACCGTCTTTCCTAAAGGCTCGACTGATTCACTTTGTTGGGGCGAAGAAAACCTGGCCGGAACTGAGGCGATGTTTCGACAAACAGCAATTGGCCTTCCAAGGCGGTCGCGGAGGAAAAGGGGCTATAATGCGCGGTCGCCGGAAGACGGTGACGCTCCTGACGACGAGGCAATCGTTGCACAGCTAAAGCTGGTTGTGCGTGCCAATCGATTGCTGCCGGCAAACTGGCTGCCGGCGGTTGCCTAAGCAGCGGCTTCGGCAGTCAAACCTGGATCACCCGAGCCCAATAACTGCGATAGGATGTGTTTTGCCACGGTGCTAGAGTAACGCTCTTCCATCGCCTGCTTGGCACGGGTCGCCCGCTCCTGTCGCAGGTTTGGATCATCCAGCAACGCGGCGATCTCCGAACGAAACGCGCTGGGGGTGTCGGCAATGGCAATGGCACCATCATGAACGATGCCTTCGGCACCCTGTTCCGTCGAGACCACGGGCGTGCCAATTGCCATGGCTTCTAAGCATTTCAGCCTGGTACCGCTGCCGTGCAAGAGAGGCACAAGGGAAATGAGCGAACTGGCGATCATCGGCTTGATCTCGTCAACCGCCCCCAGAACCCGAATGCCACGCTGGCCATGATAGCGGCCGAAGGCTTCATCCGAACCCTTGCCGACAAGAACCAGTTCGACCTTTTCCGCCAAGCTTTCATTCCATACTTCATCGAGAAGCCACTGAGCGCCATGCCGATTTTGGTAGGAGCGAAAATTCCCCGACATGACGACTTGATTTTCCTTCGCCACTTCCAAACGATAATCGTCTAAGTTGAGAAAATTCGGCAGCACAATTAGTTTCTCCCGCGGCATCATCGCCGCGTGGTATTCCAGGTCCTCCTCGGAAACGACAATAACGTGATCCGCAGCCTTAAAGAAGCGCTCCTCATGCCAGCGCTGCAATGCAGCGGCCGCGCGGATCTTTAGGCCGTGAAGAGGCGAGCGTGCCGGGGTCTGCCGGGTGAGATCGGCCTGTGCGTTGTGCGTCCCATAAATCACCTTAAGGCCTAAACTCTTCAGCGGCTGAATGTATTGACCGTAGAAGCCACAGTCGATAAAGGCCACGTCGATGTCGCCGTGCCGCAGTTGGCCTTCTATCATTGCCAACAGGCCACGATCCGGGGTTACGTACTTCAGCACGGTCCGGCCAGGAGAACTGTCCAAAGCCGGCCAGGGAGAGAGACGAACATGGGCAAACTGGGTGGCTGAAAGGTCGTAACTATCCTTGTTCATTACGAGCGCCGTCGTCTCGCAGCCAAGCTCGTCCAAGCACTCCAAAATGTAACGCGAACGCAGGCGCTCTCCGCCCACAGTGGGAAAGGGCGACACTTCGGTTATGAAAAGCACTTTCGGCATGGCGTTGGCACCCAATCGCAGCGGTGGGACGTTATCCTAGCCTTCGAGACCTTAAGTCGTCGTTAACAATATTTGGCCGCGAATTGTCAGGAGCCAAGCGAAAGAGCGTCGGCTCGCTCAACCAAAGACCAAGAACTGACAATATCTTCTTTGGAACGACCCAATCGTATTGCCGCAACCCTGCTACACTTGTCTGCTCCCTAGAATAGTGACCGCTGCCAGTCAATCAATAAGACTAATTGTAATGCATAAAAATGTCCGAATGGTTAGTACAAAATTAGACAAATGGGGGATAATCGAGCCTGCATAAACTCAAATGTGAGTCTGTCGTTCGAAGCCCTCCGGGTCGGTAGAGTCACCAAATGTCAGGTAACGATGGCAATGATTACCAATCAAAACTCAAAAGCGGACCGAACCACTTCTGATTCGAGCACAGAAGCTACATCATCTGGTACTTTGTGGAACCGAATCAAAATCGGCACAAAACTGCCACTCATCATAACGGGCGCATCGCTCCTGCTGTCCGTTGCAATCGGTACCGCAAACTACTTAAGCGCCTCATCCGCGACCCACACAACCATTGAGTCAAAGCTTGGCGCCATAATGGAAGATCGAAAAGTATCCCTGGACGGATACCTTAGTTCCATCGAGCAGGACATTCGCGTCACGGCCACCAACAAAATGGTTCTTGGCGCCGTTACGGACTTCGATCGCGCGTGGCGCGAATTGGGTACAAATCAGACAGAAACCCTGCAAAGGCTCTACATTGAAGACAACCCCCACCCGACAGGACAAAAGGACAATCTCGATGCCGCTGAGGATTCCTCCAGGTACTCGGCCTTCCATCGAGAATACCACCCCTGGTTCCGACAGCTCCTCCGGGAACGGGGTTACTATGACATCTTCTTGTTCGATCTTGACGGCAATCTGCTCTACACCGTCTTCAAGGAATTAGACTACGCCACAAACTTGCTTGATGGCGAATGGAAGGATACGGACCTTGGAAACGCCTATCGTGCGGCCATAGACAATCCCAAAGCCGGCACCATCAATTTCTTTGATTTCCAGCCTTACGCACCAAGTCATGGTGCCCCGGCCAGCTTCATGTCGACGCCGCTGGTAAATGAGTATGGCGTGGTGCAGGGCGTCTTGGTGTTTCAAATGCCGATCGATCGGATCAATGGCATCATGAGCGGGGCGGCCGGTCTTGGCGAAAAGGGGGAAGCCTACATCGTCGGCGACGACCATCTGATGCGGAGCGACAGTCGATTTTCAGAGGAATCGACAATCCTGACCCAAGAGGTAGTAAATCCGGCCATCGATGCCGCAATCTCAGGAAAAGCTGTGGTTGCCGAGACAAGAGGCTATCGCGACATTGATATGTTAACAGCGACTACGCCCTACAGATTTAACGGCGCCAATTGGGTCCTGGTGGCAGAGGTGGCGGTCGATGAAGTCTTTAGGCCCGTGGCAGAAATGCGCAACACGATGATAATGGTGGCATCTTTGATGCTTGCCATGGTTGCCTGCCTCGGCACTTTGTTGGCGCGCCAAATTTCTAAGCCTCTTGGCCAATTGACAGAATCCATCCGCAAATTGGCCGAGGGCGACACGACAATCACCCTCTCCATTGAAGGGCGGCAAGACGAGATCGGCGATATTTCCAGGGCGGTAGAGGTGTTCCGCCAGAATGCCATCGAACAAAAGCGCATGGAGGCCGAAAAGGAAGCGGAAAACGACGCCAAGCAGGCCCGCACGCAAGGGATAGAGAGGCTCATTCGCACATTTGAGGAACAGGCCAAAAGTATACTGGGATCCGTCGCGGGCTCTGCCAGTGAACTGGAAAATACCGCGCAAAGCATGTCGGCAACGGCCGAAGAAACCAGCGAACAAGCATCCGCCGTCGCCAAGGCCTCCGAGGCAGCCTCCACCAGTGTACAAACCGTTGCTTCCGCAGCCGAGGAGCTGACCAGTTCCATTGCAGAAATCAGCCAACAGGTTGCCCAATCATCGCACATTGCCGGCGGCGCGAAGGATCAGGCCGAGGCGACCAATCAGCAAGTCAGCCGTCTGGTGACCGCTGCGCAGAGGATCGGCGATGTCGTCAATCTGATTTCTGACATCGCAGCACAAACCAACTTGCTGGCCCTCAACGCCACGATAGAGGCAGCGCGGGCCGGTGAAGCCGGCAAGGGCTTTGCGGTGGTAGCGTCGGAAGTGAAGTCCCTGGCCACACAAACGGCTAAGGCGACGGATGAAATTTCACTGCAAATCAGCGGCATTCAAGAGGCGACAACCTCTTCGGCAGACGCCATCACCATGATTAGCAATACCATTGAGGAACTGAACGATATCTCCACGGCCGTGGCGGCTGCCATCGAAGAGCAAGGATCGGCCACTCGGGAAATATCCAAGAGCGTTCAGCAAGCGGCGCTCGGCACCCAAGAAGTTTCCGCAAGCATTTCGAGCGTGACCGAAGCGGCAAATGAAACCGGCGGATCAGCCGCTGACGTTCTGAACGCGGCAACCACTTTGTCTCAACATGCAGCCACCATGAGTAAGGAAGTCGACAGTTTCCTAAAGGATGTACGCACCGCTTAGAAAATCGCGATCAGCGCAAGGTGGACCTTGGCCGAATACGCGATCCTGCCTACTTTGCTCCCTGCCGGACACTGGCTAGAGACTGGTCACCACCTGCTTGTTCTAGCGCCCTAGGACCGCCATCAGCTCTCGCCATTCTCGCGGGCTCAATCCGGAATCGATTTGCTCAACAGTTTCACCGTGCAATAATCGGCGCAACACCCCAAGCGCCGCTGCCGACAGCCGAGCGCTGCCCAGGATATGATTGTCGAAGGCCTCTGCCGTAGCCGGGACCCAGCGCTTCAGAATGTCGACCATCACTTCAGCATAGGCGCGAATTTCATATTGGGCATGGCTATCGGCACGCAACGAGAGGAAGTGCATCAAATTGTGCAGGTTCACCTTCCAATACCACTGCGTATAGAAATTTAGGGGCAGGTTCATTCGAGCCAGCTCCCGCGCAAGCCCCTGGCGCTCCCGGTCAATCACCTGGCCTTCTTGGCCGTCTTCCTCCGCTTCTGTTTGACGGAGATTGAGCATGGTTTCGTAGTGTTCGTAGGCCCGTTCCGAATCTTCGCTTAAAAGGGCTAGAACCTCGGCGGCCTCTTTCCCCTGTAGCACCCCGGCGCGGCCCTGGCGGTTTGACACCGACTGGGCGCCCAGATGCTCAGGTTCGGGAATATAGAACTCCTTGTCCAAGATTGAATAGCGCGCCGAATACTCGTTCACATTGGCCGTGCGGTGGCGAATCCATTGGCGAGCCACAAAGATGGGAAGCTTCACATGGAACTTGATTTCGCACATTTCGAAGGGCGTGGTGTGGCGGTGGCGCAGCAGGTAATTGATAAGTCCGCGATCTGCCCTCACCTGCTTGGTGCCGCGGCCGTAGGAGACCCGCGCGGCTTGCACGACGGCACTGTCATCGCCCATGTAGTCGATAACCCGCAGGAAGCCGTGGTCGAGGACCGGCAGCGGTTCGTAGAGTATCTCCTCCAAGGCCGCCACAGTCGCCCGGCGAGTCGGCTGATTTGCCGCGCGCAAACTCTCGACTTCTCGACGTTGACTAGCGCTGAGCGGCATGGAGCTCTCCTTAATCATTGAATGTTCGGTTCGGGGCCTGGAGGTCAAACACTCTACTCACGAGCCGACTTTGGTACCAGTTCTGCAGCGGAGTCCCCCAACAATTCCGGGCCGACAATCGTCGAAAACTTTTAATTCAGCAAAAGCGTCTCTATATTAGGGGTGTCGGGAAACCGACTATGGCGATAAACGGCGTTCGAAATAAGCATTGCGGACCCGGGGGCAGTACCCGGCGCCTCCACCATTATCAACTGCCTGGCTGTGAAACTGGATCTGGCGGCAGCTCGATGGGGGCGAACTAGGATCGACGCGTGTGGTAAAGGCTCGTCCTTCGCCCGGCATGGTTCCGCCGTTATCGGGCCACTTTCACAGGTGCCAACGACAACCGTATGGCCCTCGCTGCCTAATCACTAGGTAAGCGCGGCTCGGGGGGCGCCGGGCAACAGAAGCCCCCCACTCGAGCAGCGGTGGCTCCCATTTTGTAAAGGGGATAAAGACGGCCCGGTGCGTGCTCTTGGTTGGCCGGAGGGATCTCACCGGAAGGCCCCAAGGCCACCTATTGCTCGACGAATTTCATCGCGCTAAGCACGACCCTAAACAAAATGGGGATAAACGTACTACCGCAAGCGCCTAATTTAGCGTAGAAATGAAAGGCAACAATTTTGGCCGAGTCGATGGCACAAGCAAAGTTAGACTATGATCGCATTGTCCAACAGGCGCTTCGAGGTGTTGTGCGCCTTGCGTTGGCCGAGGTTGCCGAACACGGCCTGCCCGGCAAGCACCATTTCTATATTACCTTCGAGACGAACTACGACGGTGTCGACCTACCGGATTATCTTCGCTCCCGCTATCCTGAAGAAATGACAATTGTCCTGCAGCATCAGTATTGGGGATTGGAAGTAGAGCAGGAAAAATTTTCTGTAACTGTCAGTTTTTCCGGCGTTTCTGAACAGATTGTGGTGCCCTACGCTGCCGTTCGATCCTTTGCTGATCCATCGGTGAGCTTTGGATTGCGATTCGACAATGTGGAGCTCCCGGCTGACGAAGCCGAGCCATCAGCAACAGTCGGCGAGCCCCCTGTGGGGCTAAAACACGACACCGACGAGCCGCCTGAGAGTCGCCAGGACACCGAAACGGGTCAGGACGAAAAGGTCGTAACCCTGGACCAGTTCCGCAGGAAATAGGGTAGCGCCCGACCCGGTAGTTTACCGCTATGTCGGACGGCGGCTGTGGCGGGTCGGGTCCCACTTCTCAATCTGCTTGGACTTTGTCGGCTCGGCTGCAGTAAGTGGTTTGCCTTGAGCCGCGCGCTGTAGAGCCCGGTAGCGTCGGCGCACCTCCCGCCACTCCTCCGGCGTTAGTTCCTCATCGCGCTTGTGCGACAGATCGAGGTTGCGAAGATCTTTGCCACTCATCCTTCGGCCTCGCCAGGCAGATTCGGACTATTCCTTTGATATCATCGCCGGCTTGGGGTTAACGCACGGTAAAGGCCGCAAAGAACTTGCCTCGCCTCCCTGGGGCCACTATAGGCCAAGAGGGCGCTGGCAGCCTTCTCCGGTCGGCAAACTCGATGTCATCGAGTAAAGGCCTGTAACGATGATTTCACGCGCCATAAGTTTCCAATACGGGGCGTGATGATCGCCTTTGCTTCGGCCCTCTTCATTCTGCTGATTACCCCGGGACCGGGCGTGCTCACCACGGCCGATGTTGCCGCCGGGTTTGGATTTCGGGCTGGTCTTCCCTATCTCACTGGAGTTGTCAGCGGCGCCCTGTTTGTCATGATTGCCGTCTCCACCATGCTGTTTAGCGGATTTCCCTTTTATCCCCAGAACACCTTGTTAGAGAATTCGACCAAATTGGCCATCTTTCTGACAATTGCCGTGCCAATCCATTTGCTCTGGCTGGGCCTTGGGGGCCGGCCTGAAACGATTGGCGCTGCGCCCTCAGACGGCGCGCCTTGTCAAAATTGCCATGGCTTTGGCGATGTTGGCCGTGGTGGCGCTCGCAGCTTTGTCTTAGAGTGCTCTGCTCTGCCGGCCTGGCAACGTCAACAGTCGGGAACATGTCAAACACAATCCCAGAGATCCTCTATAATGGACCAAGGACGGCAAGGCTGACCGTGGTTTTGGCGCATGGGGCGGGCGCGCCCATGGACAGCCCCTTTATGGCGGCCTTCGCCCGCGGGCTGGCCACGCAGGGCTATCGGATAGCCCGCTTCGAGTTTCCTTATATGGTCCAGCGCCGGTTGACCGGGGTGAAAAAGCCACCGGATCGGCAAGCTACCTTGCTCGACACCTGGCGGCAGGTTATCGCCTCGCTGAGTCCCGCCCGGTTGGTTATCGGCGGCAAGTCATTGGGCGGCCGGATGGCGACCCTGATCGCCGCTGAAGCGGGGGGCGAACTGGCGGGTCTGGTCTGCCTGGGCTATCCCTTTCACCCACCCGGCAAACCGGAGCGCCTTCGCACCGAGCATCTGGCCGATCTCAGCCTGCCAAGCCTCATTGTTCAAGGAGAGCGCGATCCCTTCGGCAACCGCAGCGACGTCGCCGGGTATCGCTTGTCGCCGACGATCCGGTTCCATTGGGCGCCCGACGGCGACCACAGCCTCAAGCCTCGCAAGGCCTCCGGCCGCACCGAAGCACAGAACTGGCAAGAAGCGATCGACGCAATCGATGGATTCTTGGCTGCCCGATAAGACCCAGTCCAGCCACCCACACTGGCCTCACCTAGGCCGCGAAGCGCTGCAAGAGTGCTGGATCCGGGGTGAAGCCTAGACCTGGCCCTTCTGGCACCGTCACCATGCCAGCCTGCGGTAAAGGAATGGAAGGGTCGAGCCAAGCTTCAGGCTCGATAAAGAGAAACTCCAAAAGTTCGCAGCAGGGTCGCGCCGCCATGAGCTGCAAGGTTGCCCAATAGCCAGGCCCGAAGTAAGGAGCGTGCGGCATGAGAGTCTTGCCATGATCTTTCGCCAGCTCACAGACCGCAAGAAACTCGCTGATGCCACCCAGCTTAGTCACACTGGGCTGAGAATAGGCAATTTGCGGCAGGCAACGCACAAACGCTACCGCCGTAGAGAGATTCTCACCGCTCGCGATGGGGACCCCATGGCGAGACTGCAAATCGGCCAGGAGACTGGCATTGTCGGGCGGAAACACCGGCTCTTCAACCCAGAAGAGGTCCATACGCCGCATCTCCGGCAGAAGTCTCTCGGCCTCGTCGCGCGACCAATTGCAGTTTACATCTGTGACCAGCCGGGTCGACTCACCGCTCGCCAAGCGTCCGGCTTCGATGGCCGGCAAGGCAATTTCATGCAGTTTGACGGTGGCATAGCCCTCCTCGACCGCCTTGGCCACGTAGTCGTGGACCAAGTCAACTTCTCCATAGCGGACCAGGCTGGCATAGGCCGGTAGTCGCGCGCGCCGTGCGCCACCAAGATAGTCCGCTAGAGGGACCCCCGCCTGCTTGCTCGCGATATCCCACAAGGCGATGTCGACAGCCGAAATAGCAAACATCGTAATGCCGTAGCGGCCTTGCAGGTGGAGCCGCTTTTGCAGAGCGACATTGAATTCAGCAATATCGCCAATCTCCAGCTCCAGAACCAAGGGCAGCACCATGTCGCGCAAGGCAGCCAAGGTTGCCGTACGGCAACCATAGGCAAAACCCTCGCCCCAACCGAGCGTTCCATCCTCAGCCCGCAAACACAACAGCACCACATCCAAATGGGTCCATTGGCTGGGCATCAGGCCGACGCCAGCGCTGCCGTCGGTAAAAGGAATGCGAAGCGGAACAGTCTCGGCGGCCACAATTCGCACGGTGGAACTCCTTTAGCCGTTAAATCGCTGACCATAAGCAGCTGGATATTTCGAAGCAAACAATGGCCAAATTACCTTTGCTCGAACAGAACCGTGTGTGACCTGGCCCCACCTTCCCGGATGGTAACTTGCCCAACCTGCTGGGTGGCCATGCTATAGCAATGCACCTACGTCACACCTATTTCCAAGAGTACTGTCAAACAGCGGCGCTGCAGAGCCAGTCATGGCCAGGCAGGGCAAGCAATGCCACCAGAACTGGGCAGCATTCCCCGATCCAAAGGTGTCTACGCGCCGACGGTGGCCCTTGACGGAGTGAAGGAAGTCAAAACCACGTCACATTTTTAGATCAAGATTGGCAAACGCTTAGGCGCCTCTCGATTGATTGGAGATGCACTTCTAGTGATCTAGAGAGCCTGATCGACGTAATCTGGAACCCCAAAGCGATGCCGATGAAGCCGATCCTGCGCTAGGGGTGGCGGAGAAGGGGCCTCTCTAACAATCCCTATAGGGAGAAGTTTCCATGAGGTTCGGCTCTCGGTGACGGGAATGGTCACAGGAACCATCTTTCTCTCTGGGATGGCCATCAAAGCATGACAAATTTCGCTTAGTACTTTTGAAACAAGAACAGCCCAGTCCGCCCTATGGTTTTATAATT
Organism: Rhodospirillales bacterium; assembly: GCA_965222795.1. Lineage (GTDB taxonomy): Bacteria > Pseudomonadota > Alphaproteobacteria > Kiloniellales > CBDCUY01 > CBDCUY01. The sequence goes on from OZ244972.1 coordinate 1,021,859, forward strand.
TTAAATATTAGTCATATATAAATCTATTCATATCGGTAAATATTCTTACAATCCCCAGGCAATACCTAAAAGACATGTCAAATTATTTAACATATGGGAAAGTTTATAGGTCTGGATTCCGGTATTCTTTTTTATCACTTAATATCCAGGTCCCGTTTGTCCTATTTTTACTGATCTTAACTTCAATCGATGCTTCCCATGCCCTGCGCCCCCTCTACGCGGATGGCGCATCCTATTTTTATCATGTATTGGAAAATCAAGGCTTTGCTATAGTCGAGCCATCACGCAGAACGATACAATATTTACAGCAGCTACCATTAGTAATATCTCTAAAAATGGGATTAGATGATATTTACTTGTTAACATTTATTTTCAGTACCAGCAAACAAATCGCGCCTATATTACCTATATTGCTCTGCTATTTATTGCTATCCTCCCAAAAAAAGGAATTTATTCTATTTCCACTCATGAATTTACTTGCTGGCTGGATGAGCACCGCTTTCGCCGCGATTGGCGAAGGGAGCATGGCGGTCTCGTATTTTTGGCTGCTTTTTTACCTTCTACTCTTTCGATCGAACCGTTCGGATCAACTGCTCGTCATACTGGCACTTGCCATTCCTTTTGTTTACGCGCATGAAAACATCGTCTTTCTCGCGCCAATTCTGCTGATTGCGGCCGCGTGGAAAGCTGTAGAATCTGATACATTTGCAAATAAAATAATACTATTATTCATTCTATCGACGTTCATTCTGACAATATATGTGCAGTTAAATTATATAGTAGAGCCACGATCCTTTGAAAACCGAAACGCATTTTTAGGGAATACTCTACACTTCCGATGGGTTTATTTTGGAAATACTTGGAATTTCCCTGCCGCATTGGGGGTGGCCGCCCTTGTTGCTTTGTTCTTGCTACATGTTCAGAAGCTGGAGATCAACGGGCACCAGGTGTTTGCCAGCGCCACCAAGATTGCCTGGGCCCTCCTCGCACTTGGCGTTGTAATCGTGGGATGGCAGTCCGTCGCCAACTTCCTGGACCAGGGAAGTTTCAATCCAATTTCCCAATTTGTTGCTCGCAATCACCCGGCCTTCGTGTCCTTCCTACTAGCCCTGGTTGCAGGCCTGGGAATAGTCAGGCCCCGCTTCGCGCAGACCTGGAAGAGCCGGGGCAACTTGATGGTCATTGCCGGCCTAACCGTCGGCGTCGTCGCGTGGCATACGGCAGCAACCAAGGTCTGGTCGGGCTACATTACTGATTTTCGGCAATTGCTTGCCACTAACTCCGGCTATGTCAGTTGGGATGAAGCCGTCGCCAGTTTGCCGGAAGACAAGGCCAAGCGGTTCCACGCCATGTCGTGGGATTGGACAACACCCTTGATGAGCCTAGACTTGGCACCCAATGGCCAGGTGTCTACAATTTTAGGCAACAAGGGAGGACTTGTTCACTTTGAGTTTGATCCCTTGAACGAAGAGGACTTGCCGCAGTCACCGCTATTCGATACGAGCCCCTATGCGCGTGTCGTTGTCGAAAAGGGCCTGTTGCGGTAGCAAGTAGCGAGCGATGGGATTTAGCCAATTCCCATGAAGCGAATTGAGGTGGTTTCTTGAAGCAGCCAGGATCCGAAGTCCCTACCCAGAAACTGACGAATTGCCAGGCTGTCAAGAAGGGCTGCCAGCCGGCGAAACCGGCAAATCGGACTTACTCTGGCACGGCTGGCGACGAAATGGCCCCGATTGTGGAGGCGGGTCGGTTAGACCAGTCAGACAATCGACCTCTCATTCTTTCCATTGTTGTCCCCTGCTTTAACGAAGAAGAGTCAATAGAGGAGCTCTACCGCAGGGTAACCAAGATTTGTCGCGAAACTGTGGGCGACGCATTCGAGCTGGTCCTCATTAACGATGGCTCCAGCGATCGGACCTGGGAGATAATTACTCAACTCTGTGAATCGGACAGCCGGGTTGTCGGCATCGATCTTTCACGAAATCACGGCCAGCAACTAGCGCAGACCGCCGGCTTGGCCCTTTGCCAGGGAGAAAGAGTACTCATTTTAGACGCCGACTTGCAGGACCCGCCAGAGCTTCTTTCAGAGATGATGCGATTGATGGATGCCGGCGCGGATGTGGTCTTGGGAAAGCGTCGGTCACGCGCTGGCGAGTCATTCTTCAAAGAGTTGTCTTCGGCAAGCTTCTATCGCGTCTTCAATCGCCTAGCGAGAATCGAAATCCCCAGGGATATTGGTGACTTCCGGCTGATGCGGCGCTCTGTGGTCGAGGTGCTCAACCGCATGCCCGAGCGGCATCGCTACATGCGCGGGATGGTGAGTTGGTTGGGCTTCAATCAGGTGGTATTGGAGTTCGATCGCAAGGAACGCTATGCCGGCACGACCAAGTTTCCCCTGCGCCGCATGATCAGCTTCGCTCTCGATGCCATCACCAGCTTCTCGACACTGCCCTTGCGAGTTGCCTCCGTGCTTGGCCTGATATTCGCCGTATTGGCGCTTATTTCGATTATCTTTGCCTTGTACAACTGGGCCTTCGGATCGGTGGTGCCAGGCTGGACAAGTGTGATGATTGTCGTCTTGCTGTTAAGCGGCATCCAGCTCACGGTCATGGGTGTCATGGGCGAGTACATCGGTCGCCTTTACATGGAGAGCAAGCATCGCCCCCTTTTCATCATAAAGACGGTCGTCCGTGGTGAGCGGAAACCTTAAGGTCACAACATCGTCGGGGCCTTCCAAATCCGCCAATCGACAGCGCCATGGATGGGAAGGGACGGTCAAGTTTCTTCCCGGTTGGCTATCACAGGCGGCGCGCTACGGTATCGTCGGCGTCGTCAACACCGGCATCGATTTCGGGATCTTTTGGGCCTTGCTGAGCTTCACGGCCCTGCCCTTGCTGCCAGCCAATGTGATTGCCTTTTCCTGTGGTGCTGCTAACAGCTTTGCGCTTAATCGTTGGTGGACCTTTCGCCATGCGGCGCCGGAGGCGACCCAGGCACCAAGATCTTGGGTCCGGCAAGCCACCGGCTTTGCCATCGTCACCCTATTTGGCCTCCTATGTTCGACGGCCGTGGTCTTGGGACTGGCGCCGCTGATGGGGCCGATCGCCGCTAAAGCTATAAGTGTGCTTGTCACCTTCGCCGTAACCTTTATCCTCAACCGACGTTTCGTGTTTTCAGCCTGACGAGGGTTGCCCAGGCAGCCCGGCACTTGGCGCATTCTCAAAGAACTCTGTCGATGATCAGACTGCTGTCATCCCAGCAAAACGTGGCAAAGCTGAGCGCACTATATGCCGGCTTGGTCTTTGGCATTTACTGGATCCCGTTACGAGCGCTGGAATCCGCCGGCTTCAGCGGCCTTTGGGCGACCGTGGCCCTGAACCTGATCCCCTGCTTGTTGATCGTGGTACCGGCCCTATGCCGCTGGCGATTTTTCCTCAAGGCTGGACTAAGATTTCATGTCGCCGGCATCCTGGCCGGGACGACCTTTGCCTTCTATGCGGGCTCCTTCATGTTCACCGAGGTGGTGCGTGCGGTACTGCTTGTTTACCTGACACCCATTTGGGGATTCTTGCTAGCTCGAATTGTCCTCGGCGAGGCGATCACCCTACCGCGCTGGGCCGGCATTATCGTCGGCCTTTGCGGTTTGCTGGTGATATTCGAAGCCGATATGGGCATCCCCTTGCCGCAAAACCTCGGCGACTGGCTGGCCTTGTTATCAGGCTTGGTCTGGGCGGTTGCGTCGCTGATGATGCTGACGGACAAGAACAAACATCCCATCAACTTCGGTTTCATATTCCTCATTTGGGGAACTGCAATCCCCGTCGCTATGGCAACGATTGTATCAATTGGGGGAGATCTCCCCTATCCAAACTGGGCGAACCTATCGGCGGTCCTTTATTGGTTGCTGCCAGTGGCCGCCCTCGTCATTCTTCCCGCCACTTTCGCGACGGTCTATGGGCCTACCCAGCTAAATCCGGGGGTCGTAGGTTTGTTTTTTATGACCGAGATTTCGGTGGCAACGGTGACTGCCGCGCTTTTTGCCGGCGAGCCCTTTGGCACTCGGGAAGTGATCGGCGTCTGCGCCATCACCGTGGCTGGCTTGATCGAGCCTGCTGCCGAAGTGTTTGCCGCTAGGCGACGTCGCCTTGTCACATAGATAACCGACAATAGCGCTACCGTGATGTTCCGCCGAGGACCAGCTTGCCCAGCACCCATTCGTGAAACAGGCCATTCGTGAGGCAGGGTTGACCCATGCCTGAAGTTTCCAACTTCACCGAGGCCATGGTCACCCTTTATTTCAAGGTCGATGGCAAGACCAAGTCGGCCTTCGCCGCCGCGGGGGCCAAGTCCTTTGTCTACCACCGCAAAGCAAAACCCATAGAGATGTCCTATATGACCGTCCCGCCGGGGTCTATGGATGACCACAAGGCCCTTCTCGACTGGGCTAAACGTGCCCTCATCGCAGCAAGACGCCAAGCCAAGACGAAACGTCGACGCAAGCAAAAGACATAAGCTTGGCGGCGCGGCCTGCGCGGCATAAGATCTGAGACCAGGCAATCATCATCACCGCGTCACCTTTTTTCGGGGGAAGTCATGAGCGACCAAGGCAAAATCCGCGTTGAAAGCGACTCAATGGGCAACATCGATGTGCCCGCCGATCGCTACTGGGGCGCCCAGACCCAACGCTCCTTGCAGAATTTCAAAATTGGTGGCGAAAAAATGCCGCCGCAAATGGTCAAGGCGCTTGGCCTGCAGAAGCTCGCGGCTGCTCGTACCAACGTTGCTTTGGGTGAACTGAGCTCAGAGTTGGGAAAAGCCATTTTCGAGGCTGCCGAAGAGGTCGCCAGCGGTGCCCTGATCGACCACTTTCCCTTGGTGGTTTGGCAAACCGGATCCGGCACCCAGTCGAACATGAACGCCAATGAGGTAATCGCTGGTCGCGCCAACGAAATCATCACCGGCCAGCGAGGCGGCAAGGAGCCGGTCCATCCCAACGATCATTGCAATCGCGGCCAGTCTTCCAATGACACCTTCCCCACGGCCATGCACATCGCCGCGTCGATCGAAATCGAGCAAGAAACCATTCCGGCCTTGCAGCGCCTGCAGGCCGCACTCGAAGCCAAGGCCTTAGCGTTTGAAGATGTAATCAAGATCGGGCGCACACACTTGATGGATGCAACACCTCTAACCCTGGGCCAGGAATTTTCCGGCTACGCCAAGCAGGTCGAGTACGGCATCGCTCGCTTGAGGAATGTGCAGCCCCGGCTCTACCAGCTCGCACAAGGGGGCACCGCCGTTGGCACCGGCTTGAATTCCGTCCAAGGCTTTGCCGAGGGTTTTGCCGCGGAGGTCGCCAAGATCACCGGATTGCCCTTCACGACCGCGGAGAATAAGTTTGAGGCATTGGCGGCACACGACGCTATCGTCGAGGCATCGGGCGCCCTCAATGTCATTGCCGCATCCTTGATGAAAATCGCCAACGACATCCGCCTTCTCGGGGGCGGCCCACGCTGCGGGCTTGGCGAGCTCTTGCTGCCGGCCAACGAGCCCGGTTCCTCGATCATGCCCGGCAAGGTGAACCCAACCCAAGCCGAGGCGATGACCATGGTTTGCGCCCAGGTAATGGGAAATCATGTGACGGCGACGGTGGCAGGCTCGAACGGGCATTTCGAGCTCAACGTCTTCAAGCCGGTGATGATCTATAGCCTGCTGCAGTCAGCCAAGCTGATCGGCGATGCCTGCGATAGTTTCACCGACAATTGCGTGGTCGGCATCGAAGCCAATAAGTCGCGTATCAGCGAGCTGATGTACCAATCCTTGATGCTGGTCACCGCCTTGAATCCGCACATCGGCTATGACAATGCGGCCAAGGTTGCCAAGAAGGCCTACCAAGACAATAGCACCCTGAAACAAGCTGCTAAGGATCTTGGCCTGCTTACCGACGAGCAGTTCGACCAGTGGGTAAAGCCTGCGAACATGCTGGGCCCCAGGGCAAAAACATAGCTGCTATTCGTGGGGGCGTTAGAGGAAAGCGCAGCCAAATGGGTTTCGCAGGACACCACCCGCACTACCTACCGGCAGGTGGTCAATAGGATGGCGCCAGACTGGGGTTTCGATCGCTGGAATGTTCACTTGATGCTCGGCCAATGCGCTAAGGTGCGGCAGTGCCGTTTCGTCGACACCTAATACACCTTGGGCGCAGTAATCCCTGAATCGATTGCCTTGTCATAAGACAAGCGTCGAGCGGCCATTTGGAACCATTCTGACGGAGCGGTTTCGTGACAAGGTCAAGAGGGGTTTGGTGTCCAAGTTCGGTTGTCGCGAATGAGGGCGTTTGCGAGGACGACGATCTTTCGCATGATGGCTGTGATGGCGACTTTTGTGGCTTGTAACGCGCCATATTTTGCGCATCCTCAAAATCAATCATTGTGAACTCTCGAAACGACCAGTCTGATGGTAATGAAATATGTGCTACGTTACAGACTTCGACCAACCCGACCGTTTTCAGGCTTAGTTCTTAAGCATCCAGGCTCAATTCTTAGGCATCATAGAAACCGCAGATGAGGGTACTTCTTATCGCCTGGTACTTTCCGCCGAGCAGAACGATTGCTGCCGTCCGGCTTGGCAACCTCGCCAAGCATCTGCTGCGGGAGGGGCATGACGTCAGGGTCCTTACCCCCCAGAATCCCCCCCTGCCACAAGAGTTGGATCTCGATTTTCCTAGTGACCGGGTGGTTCGGACGAGGTGGCAAGAGGCTACTAAGGATGTCGACTATGGGTCGGTGCTCCCTGCCGCCGGCACCATGGCGAGTGAAACACCCAGAGCGGCACGGCTGCGCCAATACTACTGGCGGCTTCGGCAAAGCCTTGAGGAGTTTCCCGACAACAGAGCTGCTTGGTTGCCCTATGCATCGACGGCCGGCGAGAGGCTGGTAGCAGGGTGGCGGCCGGATTTGATCTACGCGAGCGGGCCGCCTTTTACGACCCTGCTCATTGGTAAGACACTTAGCATAGACCACGATATTCCGCTGATCGTGGAGTTCCGGGACCGGTGGTCCGACGATCCCTATTGGCCGCCGCCGATATGGCGAAGATGGTATGACCGCAGAGTGGAGGCGTCCGTGATCGGGCAAGCGGCTGGCCTCGTTACTGTTTCGGAACCCTGGGCAGCCTCATATCGGGAGCGCTATGGCAAGGCAACGGAAGTGGTGAGCAACGGCTACGACGCGGAATTTATCGCGCAAGGTCCGTTCGATGGCACTCCAGGCACCTCCTGTTTGGAAATCGTTTATACAGGGGGAATCTATCCTGGTTATCGTGACCCCTCGCCCCTATTCGCTGCCATGAAACGTGCCGAGGAGCAGGGCTATTCCTGTCACATGACATTTCATGGCACATCTCCATCCTTGTTTATGCCTCTGGCAGAAGCCCAAGGAATTGCACACAGAGTAGAAGCCGGCATGACGCTTTCCCATACTGAGAGCCTACGACGGCAACGCGACTCGGACATCTTGGTTCTGATGCAATGGAATGACCCCAGGGAGCAAGGAAACGTCCCTGGAAAATTCTTTGAGTACCTCGGCGCCCGTCGGCCAATCTTGGTGCTCGGCTTCCATGACGGGGTCCCCGCCAGAATCGTGCGTGAGCGACAAGCGGGATTTTGCTCGACCGACAGTGACGAAATCGCCGTGCAATTGATACGCTGGCTGAAAATCAAACAGGAAAAAGGCTTAATTCCACCGATTCCAGAATCCGCAATCAGGGGCTTTTCGCGAGACGAACAATTTTCCCGACTAACGCCATTTTTCCAAAAGGTCTTGGGCAGCAACACCTAAACTCATCGTCACCCGCGCTGCGGCTGGCGCTTTCAACATGGGACCCTCTATTGCCGGCGCGACGCTCTCGTGTGCAGGATCTGAAATTCCTAGGACTATCGGCGCCCGCTTCGCGCCAGTCCTCCGGTCTCTCGCGATGACGAAATTTCCAGCAACGCCTCGGGCGCGTTCCAGCAGCAGTTCTAGTCAACCCTCCTTGGCGTAGCCGATGCCCTGCAGGGCGGTCGTGATCTCGTCAAGAATCACCGGGTCGTCGATGGTGGCCGGCACCTTATAGTCTTCGCTGTCGGCGATCTTGCGCATGGTGGCACGCAGGATCTTGCCGGAGCGGGTCTTGGGCAGGCGCTTGACCACGGTCGCTAGTTTAAACGCCGCCACAGGGCCGATTTTCTCGCGCACCAACTTGACGGCTTCCTTTTCGATTTCCGCCACCTCACGGTCGACACCGGCGTTGACCACCAGGAAGCCGACAGGCAGCTGTCCCTTCAACTTGTCGGCAACCCCAATGACCGCGCATTCGGCCACGTCCGGATGGGAGGCCAGCACCTCCTCCATGGCGCCGGTCGAAAGGCGATGGCCGGCCACATTGATAATGTCGTCGGTGCGGGCCATGACGTAGATGTAGCCCTTTTCGTCGATGTAGCCCGCATCACCGGTTTCGTAGTACCCAGGGAAGTTGGTGAGATAGGAGTCCCGGAACCGACCTTCCGCGTTCCACAGGGTCGGCAAGGTGCCGGGCGGCAGCGGTAGCTTGCAGCAGATGGCGCCGATCTCGCCCGCCGCCATCACCTCCTGGTCGGGACTGACCACCTTGACGTCCCAACCGGGCACGGCGCAGGTCGGCGAGCCGGCGGTCACTGGCAGCTCTTCAATGCCCAGGCAATTGGCGGCGATCGACCAGCCGGTTTCGGTCTGCCACCAGTGGTCGATCACCGGCACGTTCAACTTTTCTTGGGCCCAAAAAAGAGTATCGGGGTCGCAGCGCTCACCGGCGAGGAAGAGGGCCCGGAACTGGCTGAGGTCGTAGTCGCCGATCAAGCTGCCCTCCGGGTCCTGCTGGCGAATGGCACGAAAGGCGGTCGGCGCGGTAAAGAGCGTGGAGACGCCGTGATCCCTAATGACCCGCCAGAATGCACCGGCGTCAGGGGTTCCCACCGGCTTTCCCTCATAGACCACTGTCGTGCAGCCGTAGAGCAGCGGCGCGTAGCAAATGTAGGAATGGCCGACCACCCAGCCGACATCCGAGGCGGCCCAATAAACCTCGCCGGGCTCCACGTTGTAGATGTTTTTCATGGTCCAGTGGAGGGCGACTGCATGCCCGCCGTTATCGCGCACGATGCCCTTGGGCTGGCCAGTGGTGCCCGAGGTGTAGAGAATGTAGAGCGGGTCGGTGGCCGCGACCGGGACGCAAGCCGCCGGATCGGCGCTGGCGCAGGCTTCGGACCAATCCAGGTCGCGCCCCGGCTGCAACACGGCGTCTGCCTGCGGACGGGCAAGAATGAGGCAATGGTCCGGCTTATGGCTCGAGAGGTCGATCGCCGCATCGAGCAGCGGCTTGTAAGGAATTACCCGATTGACCTCGATACCGCAGGCAGCGGAGACGATCAGCTTCGGCTTGGCGTCATCGATGCGGGTCGCCAGTTCGCTGGCAGCGAAGCCACCGAAGACGACGGAATGGACGGCACCGAGGCGAGCGGCCGCCAGCATGGCCATCACCGCTTCGGGTATCATCGGCATATAAACGATCACCCGATCGCCCTTGCCAAGACCGGCGGCCGCCATGGCACCGGCTAACCGCGCGACCTCATCCGTCAGTTGACGATAGCTGTATCGCTTGACGGTGTTGGTGACAGGGCTGTCATAAATGAGGGCCAGCTGATCGCCGCGACCGGACGCTACGTGGCGATCGAGGGCGTTGTAGCACGTGTTTAGCACGCCACCGCTGAACCAGCGATAAAGCGGCGCGTTGGAGGCATCCAAAACTTTGTCCCAAGGTTTTTCCCAGTGTAAGGCTTTGGCCGCCTCACCCCAAAACCCTTCCGGGTCCGCCAACGATCGAGCATGAGTTTCCGCATAACGCCCCATGGCTTAGGTCCCCTTTAACTCATTAGGCCGGCTCGGCCCTGCCATATCCCCGAAAAATCCTGTCTTTCTCAGATCAGAGTTTGTGTCGCCGCGGTCCGCTTTTCAGCCCACGCCAAGCATACATCAATTACAGATGGCTGGCCCTACGCGCTAACGAACACCAGCGAGTCTCTACCACGAGAATAAGTTCACACCATGATCTCGGTCAAAAAGATTGTCGCTGAGGAACATTGTCGCTGAGGATCAAAATAAGCGGTGGCCCGCGGGCTGAACCGGCTGAAGTGGAAAAAACCATCCCTCCCCTTCCTTTGCTTCCCAAAGGAAGTCGTCAGGAACGGGTTACCCTCGAGTCAACGCGCGCCTTGACGTTAAGTACCGACAGACAGGTCCAATCTCGCGACAGGGCCCATAGTGACTTTCGGTCAGGCCGCCACTAAGACAGCAGCCTTAGGCTTGCCGTTCGAGGGAGTAAATTTCGTCTTTTACGCGTAACTTCTCACGTTTGAGCTCGGATATGCGGAAATCGTCCGGATGAGGATGTTGAAATTCTTCGTCAATGGCTCTCTTAAGGTTGGCGTGCTTTTCGCGTAGGGATTCGATACGCTCATCCACTGACATGCAGATCCTCCTTTGTCTTGAAGAGTGGATATTCCATGACCACGTTGGCGCCTAAGGGGCGGTATCGTATCACCACCTCCGGGACGGTCTTCGAACGCACAAATATGGTAAAACTGGCCGTTCGATGGTGCTGGCAGATTCCAGTCAAACCAATAGGTCTCTAAGCAAAGATCGCTTTAATCCACTCGACTCTATGGTAGCGCAGTTGTCACTCTAATGCAAAGTAAGAGAAACACTGCATTAGAATCAAAAGAGAACAAAATGCCAGGCAAACGGATTATCTTGGGTATAACCGGGGCAAGTGGCGCCATCTATGGTATCCGTGCGCTCGAACTGTTCCGCCAGCTATCGGTCGAGACTCACCTTGTCATGAGCCAGGCGGCAGAAGTCACCCTGGCGCACGAAACCTGTTTTAAGGTTGCCGACGTAAAACGCCTCGCCACTCATAGCTACGCTGCTACCGACATTGGGGCGGCGATCGCCAGCGGCTCCTTTCAAACCATGGGGATGCTGGTTGCTCCCTGTTCGGTGCGCACGATGGCCGAGATTGCTTCTGGTGCAACCGCCACCCTGTTGACCCGCGCCGCCGATGTCACCCTCAAGGAAAGGCGGCGCCTGGTTCTCATGCTGCGTGAGACTCCACTGCACAGCGGCCATCTCAGAAACATGTTAGCACTTTCGGAAATAGGGGCCATTTTGGCGCCACCTGTACCCGCATTCTACACGAAGCCCGAAAGCCTAGCCGAAGTCGTCGACCAATCCGTCGGCAGGGCACTTGACCTATTCGGCTTTGACGTGAGCCAAATCAAACGCTGGGGGGAAGCCGGACGGCGGCCACCTCGCTAAAACGCTGCGTCTACGAGCGTCATCAATCGCTTGATCAGGAGTTCGCTTGGCGCGGAACTATGGTGTTCGACGTAATGGCGCAGGTTTGCCAGGGCCGCTTGCCGATCTGGCGCTCCCTTCGGTAAAGACAGGCACGCCTCCATCGTCGCCTGCTGCAGGCGCTCCGCTTCCAGTTCATTGGCCTTCACTGCCTGGCGCAGGGCTATAGCGGACGCGGAAGGACAGCGCTTTAGGGCCCGACGCACCGCGCGCAGCGGGATCACCACCTGCCGCTGCCATGGCTCGCCAGCGCTGACAAGATCATTGACCTGATCAGGCGAAAGCCGCACCCCATTTGCCCCTGCCCAGCAGCAAACTAGTAGGAGATTGACGTCCAAACCGTGTTGGTCCTGCAGCGCTAGGCAAAGTTCCGCGACCCCCGCTTGGCGATAGCTTCGCAGGCTGAAGTCCCAGAAACCCTCTGCCCGCTGTGGATTCATTAGAAGTGGCCTTCGGCTTCGTCGCCAAAGCAAACACCCAGGCCACGCGCCGTATGAACTAGGGAGCCCGAGGGATCCACCGCCTGGTAGCCGGCGATTGCCTCGGTTATCGGCACATCAATCACCTGCCGATCCCGCCAAGCGACCATTCTGTCAAATCTACCGGCGGCAATGAGGTCGACAGCATGAACGCCAAAGGCCGAAGCCATGAGTCGATCGCGCGGGGTCGGCGGCGCGCCTCGCTGCACGTGCCCCAGCACCGTAACGCGGGTTTCGGCGCCAGTGCACTCGGCGATCCGCCGACCAATGTAGTGGCCAATCCCACCGTAGGTCTCGGCGCCGCCGTGCTGCCGCTGTTGCACTGGCTGCCCCGACTCCGTCCTGACTGCCTCGGCCACAACAACCAAAGCAAAATTTCGGCCGTGCCGCTTAAGCGCTACCACCTTTTCCGCAATTGCGTCGATCCGATAGGCAATTTCTGGAATGAGAATGATGTCGGCACCCCCGGCTATACCCGCGTTTAGCGCAATGTGGCCGGCGTCGCGCCCCATGACCTCCAGCACCATGACCCGGGAGTGACTGGCGGCCGTCGGCTGCAGGCAATCAAGGGCGTCACAGGCCGCCTTGACCGCCGTGGCATATCCCACGGATGCTTCCGTGTGCCCGAGATCGTTGTCGATGGTTTTGGGAACGGCCACCATGTTGATCCCGCCCTGCAAGGCCAGGCGCCGCAGGATGGCTTGACTGCCATCACCGCCAATGCCGATCAATGCGTCAAGACCAAGCGACCGCAAAGCTTCGATCACCTCGTGACTCCGGTCCATGACGGCACCCTCGCCAGTTGGATAGGCAAAAGGATCGCCGCTGTTGCTGGTCCCCAAAAAGGTGCCGGAAGAGCGTAACAACAAGCCGGAGAAGCATGCCGGCGTGAGCCTTTCTGCCAAGATCGGATGCTGCATGAGGCCAGCTGTGCCATTCTTGATCCCGACAACTTCCCAGCCATATCCTTGCACAGCCCGAATGGTGACGGCGCGAATCACCGCATTCAAGCCGGCGCAGTCCCCGCCGCTGGTGAGCACTCCAATGCGCATTTTCCTATCGATCATGGGTAATTTTCCCTAACAGTGGAATTGCTGAGTCGACAGACCCCTGAAGACTATGCCTAAGTATAATTGATCGGTTATAATGCCCCTCCTTTGCAGCATGATCAGAAATGGCCGGCACCAGCCAGAGTGTTGGGACAAAGAATGGACGATCGCGACGATCCGATGGACGCACGCAACAGAAAACTCATCGTTGCCAAGCTCGCTGAACTCAGAAGCGAACATCGGGACCTCGACGACGTGATCCAAAAGATCACCGAGACAGCGCCCTTTGACCAACTGCAGGTTCAGCGCCTGAAGAAACGCAAGCTCATGTTGAAGGACGAAATTCTGCTGCTGGAAAGCAAGCTCTTGCCGGACATTATCGCGTGATCGGGCGATCGGGTGAAAAACCACCCTTTCCGCCTACGGGCTCATCGAGGCGTAGAATTGGCTTTCTTGTGCTCGTACATAGCCTTGTCGGCAGCTTCAAGTGCATCGTCGACCTTTTCGCCACCGGCAAAGGTGTAAACCCCGTAGGCAACAGCAACCGAGTAGGATTCACCCTCTAACATCAAGGGGCGATCGGCAATGGTTTGCACAAGGCTCGACGCCTTGGCGTGGCCTTGATCCTGGTTGGCCTGTGCCAAGATAACGGCAAACTCATCACCGCCCAAGCGTCCGACCACGTCCGATGCGCGCAGTCCTTCGATCAAAACTTCTGCCACCAAACGCAAGGCGGCGTCGCCCGCGCCATGGCCAAAGCGATCATTGATTTCCTTCATGTTGTTCACATCAAAGAACAGCACACTGCCTGGCGTGTTGTAGCGCTCGGCAAAGGAGATCATCCGGGTCAGTTCCCGTACAAAGGCGCGGCGATTGGCGACCGGGACAAGGCTATCCTCGTCGGCCAGCTGTTCCAAATAGTTGATGCGCTTGTGCGCCTGTCGCAATTCATCACGCAGGCTTTGCACCTCCTGCATCAGCTTGGTCATGGCGAGTTGAACCTTGGGCGTCAACTCGGTGCTGGGAATTCCCATAACCGAGGCTGTATCGCCCGCAGGCTGGGCAGTATTGACACTGCTGGAGGCTTGAGCCCGTCCGACTCCACCGCTTGGCCTGGTCGCGGCCGGACCTGGCGATGGTAATGCGGTGCCGCTTCCCCGTATTCGCATACGACCTTTCCAATCATCCCAAGGGGCGACCTGCCGAAACCTTGCGACGGTCCCTGGCTCCTGGTCATATTAGTCAGAGTTAGTAAACGCTTCGTTCACACCCCGGAAGGCAGGCAACAACAGCGCGCCAAGCTTTTGCCCTCGATAGTGAAATCTGTTAGTCAAGCGTTAACAGGTGCAAGAGGCCAAGCGCATGACCCAAGAAGCGGCAAGAGTGGGGCTTATAATGGGCAGCCAGTCGGACTGGCCCAACCTGCGCCATTCTGCTAACACATTAGAATCACTCGGGATTTCCTTTGAAACCCGTATTGTGTCAGCGCATCGGACGCCGGATCGCATGGTGGACTATGCCAAAACAGCGCGCGATCGAGGCATCAAGGTGATTATCGCCAGCGCCGGCGGAGCCGCCCATTTGCCGGGTATGGTCGCCGCCCTTACGCCATTGCCAGTCTTTGGGGTGCCAGCGGAAAGTCACGCACTCAAGGGGATGGACAGTCTCTTGTCGATCGTCCAGATGCCAGCCGGCATTCCCGTGGGGACGCTCGCAATTGGTCGCGCAGGCGCTGTTAATGCTGCTCTGCTGGCCGCGGCCGTTCTCGCTTTAAGCGATCCCGATGTGGCCAGGTCGCTCGATGATTGGCGTGCCGAACAATCTGCAGCTGTTGCCGAAGTTCCCAAGGACGAGGCGTGAGGCCGTCTGTTGTGACAACCCTTTCTCCCGGGCAGGTGATTGGCATACTGGGTGGCGGGCAGCTGGGACGCATGGCAGCCCAGGCTGCCGCGCGGCTGGGCTATCGTTGTCACATCTATTGTCCCGACAAGAACAGCCCGGCATCGCAGGTGACATCGCTTTCGACCATCGCCGCCTATGATGACTGGCAGGCGCTACGTGACTTTGCAGGTGCGGTGGATGTCATCACTTTCGAGTTTGAAAACATACCCTACGAAACCGGCGCCTTTCTCGGCGAAGCAAGCCTGCTGCGTCCTTCCTGCGAGGTTCTGGCAATTTGCCAGGATCGGACCAAGGAGAAGACTTTTCTTCGAAACACCGGCATTGCGACCGCCGATTTCGAGATTGTCAGCGAAGCATCGGCCCTGGTCCCGGCAGTCCACCGTCTTGGCAAGCCTGGCGTGCTCAAAACCGCGACCCTTGGCTATGACGGTAAGGGCCAGGCCAGGATAAGTCCGGAAGTTGAGGACCCGCTTTACGTTTGGCAGAGTGCCACCCGCACGACCAGTCAGCGCGATTGTATTCTCGAAGCCTTCGTGGACTTCCGAATGGAGATCTCGGTGATAGTGGCTCGCGGGCAGGATGGCGCCACAGTCTCTTTCGAGCCCGTGCAAAACAGACACGAGAACCACATCCTCAGAACCACGGTTGTCCCGGCACCCCTTTCCGCCGAATTGCTTAGCCACGCCGAGACGATCGCGCGCCAAGTGGCCGAAAGTCTCGATCTTGTCGGACTCTTGGCCGTGGAGATGTTTGTCACCAAGGACGATGAAATCCTCGTCAATGAACTGGCGCCAAGACCCCACAACTCCGGCCATTGGACCCTGGATGCCTGCCGCACCTCCCAGTTCGAACAATTCGTCCGGGCCGTGGCCGGCCTGCCGCTAGGGTCGGCGAATCGCTTGGCTGAAGCTCGGATGGTCAATTTGTTGGGCGATGAATCGCTAAACTGGCGGCAAATTCTGGCTGACCCCAACGCCAAGCTGCACCTCTACGGCAAGGCGGAGGCAAGGCCAGGGCGCAAGATGGGTCATGTCACCTACCTCCGAAAAGACTGACAAAGAAGTGCGCCCTTCTTTGAGTGAGCACCTCGCTCAATTGTGATCCGGACCGCCTCGCTGCACCTTGGCCGAACCCCGCGCTGCACCAGATTAAAAGCAGGTATCGACACTAAACATTTGGATCAGTGAACCATGGCGGACCTGAGGACGATCTCGAAGAGACCAACTTTCGGCGTGATAGCGTTGTCAATTCTATGTGTTTGGATCTTGACCGGCTGTGCCACGCCGAGCGCCGAACAGGCCTGCGCCGGGAAAGGCTATCAGCAGGGCAGCAAGGCATACGAAGACTGCGTGACAAAGCAAAACGCAATCTACGAATGGTCGAGAAACCGCGCCCGCAGCGGTTTTGGAATGGGTTCCGGCGGCTAAGCCGCGGTCTATGCCAGCCGAACGGCCGTTGCAAGGCACCACCAGCTGAGTTCCAAAGCGGCGCAGCCAGCGAAGTAGCGCCTTGCAGGCAGGGCTTTTAGTGGATTTCTGATGCCTTACGTCGGGCCAGGGGCCGCTGGCCCCTAGTAGGCCCAAAAGCCAGCGACGCTCGACAATTCGTCTTCTTTGGCTTCTTGCCAGACGGTGCGCGGCGCAGCTACCAGCTTACCCGTATCTTTTTCTCTGCTCGGCTTTAGCAGCGGCGTTGCCGTGCAAATCTCAAGCTCGGCCAAACGATCTAGGGTGGGATTGCTTTGGAGCGACATTTCGGCACCTCCATGGTCCATTCATTGGGCCCACGGGGGCGGTGTCCCCGTGGCGCTTTAGCAGTTCGTAACGCGGCCGCAAGCTGCCCGTTCAAATCCCGCGGGTCCAAGTTCGGTGGACCAGTCCGCTGGCCCCTTCACTGCACTCATCACAGTTTAGTGGTGGAGCCAATTTCGTAATTTACATAGGACCAAGCCGATGTCAATTATTTTATCGGATTCCTACTGTAAAAATCTCTTTTTCACAGTATTTTATTGTTTAATAAGCTTGGCGGGTGGATTCATGACTCGCTGCGCAGGGCAACCGAGGTGGCGCCGCGAGAGGTCCCGGCTTCGTCCAGAAACCGCACAAACAGGCGGGTTGTGGCCGGATCGAAAGGAATCTCAACCGGACTGGAAACAAAGAAGGCGAAGCTCGCGATCTCGTTAGAGCCTAGCGATCGCGACAGGCTCTGCGATGGAGGCGCGATGCAATCGCTGGTCCCCAATGCGATTTCACAGAAAGTGATGGCCAATTCCAGGTTGGACTGTGATGCCTCGACGGACAGGGTCAAGGTGCCACTGGCGCCAACGTTGGTCACCGCAACGGCAAAGGCTCCGGACCGCTGCGATCCTCCCAACACCAAGATGCCGGGCACCTCGGTCGCGGCCAAGGCTATGACGTCGGGTGTTGGTTCAGTATTGGCAGACAAGAGTAGATCATTCAGCCCGCTCCAGCGCCGGGCCGGCACTCCGCTGTCGCAGGTAAAATCAAAGCCGAGGACTCGCGGCGAGAACGCCGCCTGGGGGGTAAAGCGCAAGACAAAGCTTTGGGTTGCGCCGTGGTCCAAGTTAACCGGCAGGTCCGGGCTACCCGTGAGACTATTGGTCAAAGGATCGGTTGTCTGATATCCGAAACTCACGGGCGCAGGTACCGCCAACTGCGGTCTACAGCCTTGCAGGGAAGCGCCGCTCACGTTGACGATGGAGGCAAATGCGGTCGCGGTATCCGACATGCCGATCGACCGGCTGGACGGCAGAACGGCGGCAGCGAGGGACGGCGCAAGCGTTGGAGGGGTAAAATCGACGGTCAGCTTGGGACGCAAGGCCACGTCCGCGACCGAGCGACTATCAAAGCGACGTGTCGTACCGCCAACCGTTTCTTCACTCAGCAGGATCCAACCAAAATTTTCCAGGGGCGTATCGAGCCAGTGCTGGACGTCGGCCACCATCCCTGCAGTCGGGCCCCAGCTATAGCGGCCAAGGTCGCCCACTGGAATGCTGGCGCTCGCTGTCGGTTCGAATGCGCCCCCAGGCACCGACCAGGTCAAACCATCTTCGAATTGGTGCAACCAGGTGGTGTCACCAGGCAAGGCGGGGGCGCCGCCGCCTTCACTACCTGGCGGATCGGAAGGCCCCTCGCCCCAGTCTTCAAGCGCCCGATGCAAGGCTACTGAGCGATCCTCGAGATCGCCGGTCAAAGAAAGATTGAGGTCGAGCGTGACGCTGTTGATGGTCGAACCACGGGGTATCTGCTGGCTAATATCAAAGAAAACCAAAGCACGTCGGAGAGAACCCGTCGTCTGGCTAGTCTTGCCGGCGAATAAGCCAATGCCGGCACCGTTGCCGATAGAGCCATCATCGCTCTCATAGAGTGTCGCGTCGCGCGCAGGTTCGAAGCTGACGACGTCCGCCGCCACAGGTCTGGCCAGCAGCGAAAACACCGCGATCGCCACCGCGGCGCAGAAGCAGAAGAAGTATCGAACACCCACAGTGTGCGACCGTCGTCTAGTCGACGACCGGGAGGCCGCTTGGCACCGCGGCAGGCACCAGGGCACTCAAGTCGCGGCTGGCCGGATCGGTGAGCGCTTTCATGAATTCAACCAAATCACTGATTTCGCTGTCGCTAAGGCCAAGCGGTTGGATCTGGCTGGAGGCCGCGATCAGGCTGCGCAGCCCGGCATCCGCTTGCACAAAGCCATCGATCGCGTCCAGATCCGGCCGCGACGGCAAGACCGCCTGGCTGATATCGTAGGTGTTGAGCGCGTTGATCGGGTCGTTGTAGTGACGCATGACCGCCTCCAAGGTGGCGTAGGCGCCAGAATGGCCATAGGGTGCCGTCAATTCGATGTTGCGCAGCGACGGAGTGCGGAAACGGTAGCGCTGGCTCGAACTGCCGGTCACTCTTTCACGACCAAAGTCCTCGCGACCGCTTGCCCCGTCCCCCTTGCCCGGACCGATTTGCGGCAGCGCAATCGAGCGGAAGCTTTGGTCCGTTTGCAGCGGCCCGCTGTGGCAAAGGGTGCATTGGGCCTTGCCGTTGAAGAGCGCCTCGCCGCGCAACGCAGCCGCCGTCATGGCTGTGGCATCGCCGGCCTCCTTGCGGTCGAAGGGACTGTTGCGGGCCCGGAAGGACTCGGCCTCGAAGAAACCGATGGCATTCGCCGCCAAGACGAAGGTGATGTCGGTCGCGCTTTGAACTTGATTGGGAAAGGCGCTCATGAAGCGTGAGACGTAGTCTGGGTTTTGTTGCAAGCGCTGGGCCAGCAGAGTCCAAACAGCGGTAATGTTGTCAGCGGCGACCGCATCGGCGATCTCATTCTCCCCAGGTTGGCCCGCCATCTCGCTGTTGGAGGCCACCGGGAACATGGCCTGCGCCGCCAAGACGCTGTCCAGCCCGACCGGTAAATCGTTGCCTGCTGGGGTCGAAAATCCGGAAGGCTGTCGGGCATCAACCTCAACCCGGCCGTCGTAGAATAGGGCTCGAAAGGCCGGGTCGCCCAGATTGAACAAGGGCGGCGCGTTCCGAGGCACCCTTGCGGCGACGGCCGCCGCGCCAAGGCCGGTGTTGCGGCTGGTGCCAAGGCCAGTGCCACCCTCCCCCACCGGCAGAGAGAGATTATCACCACTGTTGGTCAAGGGGTGATGGCAGGTGGCACAAGCGATATTTCGGTTGCCGCTCAAGAGCTTATCGAAGAACAGCAGCCGGCCCAATTCGCGCTTGGCATCATCCAGCGGGAGACTTGGCAGGGTGCGAACGGCCACGCTGGTGCTGCCGCGGATCGCGCCTGTATTGTCTCGAAACTGAACTAGTACACGACGGCCGGCCGCATCCAGCAAGATGTCGGCACCCGTCCCGCTGGCAAACACAGCAAAGGTGGGGCTGGCACCGGATGCAACCTGCAAAGCAACCTGAGCTGCGGCAGGCGCCAAGCAACTGCCGCTAGCTGGATCGGTCTGACAAATCGATAGGCTGAGCGGCAAGCTGGGGTCACTGAGCGTGGCAGACGCGGTGATCTGGGCGGTCGCCCCCAGATTCAGTGTGGCAACAGCAAACAAACCGGTCCGTGTTGTCTGGGGCACTGTGACGATGCCGGAACCGTCCAAGGTCGCGGCAAGGGCAATGATATCTGCCACCGGCTGGGCCGAGGCGGAAAACAGCAAGGTGTTGATGCCGGGCAGAATCGGCGCCGGAGCGCTATCGGCACAATCGAAGGTCAGTTGCAGGTCAGTAGGGGAAAAAGCGGCGGTGGGGGTTAGGCGGATCAAGAAGCTTTGCGAGGCGCCGACTGCAATGTCCCGGGGCTGGTTCGGACTCCCGATCACTTGGTTTGTCGCTGGATCGGTCGCTTGAAAGGCGAAAACGGAAGCGGTCTGAGTCAGGGGCGCTATGGTGCAGCTCGTTGCCGCTGCCGTGCCAACATTTACGATAGTCACAAAGGCCGTCGCCGGCTGGCCAACTTGGACCGAGCGGCTGGTCGGCAGCAGGGCAGCCGCCAAGGCTGGCTGGCCCTGGGCCCGGGCTTGCTCAAGCGGCAGGACCACAGCAAGGGCGATCAAGAAAACGGTGGCCACTGAACGAAGATCACTGATTCTTTTGACTATCAAAGCCAGATCCCAGCCATAATTGAAAACCATGATCAAGATTTTCGGTTGCTCGAAGAAAACGGTTCCCTGGCACGTGTTTCAATTTTCCTGAGACGGCGCAAAGTAAGGGAGGCGGCCCGCCAACCATAGCCTTGCGGCTTTCGCTCCTCTTCTATTTCTTTTTCCTTTTCTTTTTTCGAGAAACGCGTTCGTGGCCGACGATTTCAAAGCTATCTCCTTCGCCGCGCAGGTGCACGATGATCTCACCCATCTCTTTGTACGACGCGACACCGTGCTGAAAGACAGTCCGAACCCTAAAGACGTCGCCATCGCTGGCAAGGACTTCTGCTTCCCAAATATCGTAGATACGTCCCCCGGCGGAAAAGTCTGAACGGATGACGTCGTGCCGACGGTTGTAGGAGGTCAATTTCTTCGTTAGATCGTCGCGGTCCTGATCCAAGTAGCGTTCGATCTCGGCGGTTGAGAGACCTGTCGCGAGCGCTGCTTCCTGCGTTGCCTTGGGCGCCGCCAGGGCCGCTTGCTGTTGCTCGAGCTGCGCCAGCCGTTGTCTGGCTTGGGGGGCATAGGGACTGTCCGCATGGGCTTGCAGATAACTAGCAAGGGCTGCCGGATCATTCGTGTCCCGGACGGCATCCCATGCCGCCACCTGCTGGCTACGCTTGAGTTCGGCCGCCGCTACTTGCTCGGCTTGGCGACGCCGGGCCGCGGCGTCATCGAGGGCCGTGATTCGTTGACGTGCATCGGCCACGTAAGGGCTATCGGGATTTTCCGCTAAGAATGCTTCCAACTCAGTCGTGTTATTGCTTCCCTGGACGGCTTGCCAAGCGGCTTCCTGCTGGCTGCGTCTGCGGCTATCGGCCTCACGCTGCCCAGCCTGACGCTGCGCCGCTTCCTCGGCAGCTTGCAATTGGGCGATGCGTCTTTGAGCGTCTCCCGCCTCGGGGCTATTTGGATAGGCCGCTATGAATGCCTGCATATCCGAGATCTGGCCGCTTTCCTGGGCAGCTGCCCAGGCGTTGAGTTCCACGTTGCGCTGCCGCTGTATTTCGGCAAGCTGCTCGAAACGGCGCCGCTCGGAGGTAATGCGACTGGTCAGCGCATCGAGATGGCGCTGGGCGATCGTGGCTTCCGGACTGTCGCCATAATCCGCAATATAGGACTCGAAATCGGCCATGCGGTTGCTCTGTTCGATCGACTGCCATGCGGCCAACTGAGTGCTGCGCAGCCGCTCCGCTTGCGCCAATTGCTCCGTCACGCGGCGCTGCTCGGCTTCTTCCGCCGCCCGGCGCCTTTCCTCGGCCGCCGCCTGCTGGGCAGCTCGGCGACGCTCCTCCGCTTCGGCCTTAGCTTCGATAGCGGCCAGGCGGCGGCGCGCACCCAAGGCTTCAGGACTATCCGGGTGATCGGCCAAAAAGGCCTCGAAGTCGCCAGCATTTTCGCTGTCTTTGATGGCGCGCCAGGCTGCCAATTGCTGATCCCGTCGTGCCTTGGCCTCGGCCAATTGGGTCGCCCTTCGCCGCTGTTCTTCTGCTTTTGCATCGAGGGCCGCAATCCTATCCTGGGCGGCTTTGGCGTAGGGACTATCGGAATGCTCCGCAATGTAAGCCTCGATCGCTGTGCGGTCATCGCTGTTACGCACCTTCTGCCACGCGGCCAACTGCACCTGTCTGCGGTCCAGATCCTGGCGCATGGCGGTGAGTTTGGCGCGTTCTTGCAGCAACTCGATGCGACTTTTCGCCTGGCGCGCGAAGAGGCTATCAGGGTGCTTGGCCTGGAAAGCACGCAAAGCATCCAGATCGTCGCTGCTCTTGACCCTCTCCCAGTCGCGCCTGGCCCTTGATTCTGCTTGTTTCAAAAGCGGCGCATAGACATAGGCGATTTGATCCTTGTAGGCGATTTGGTACCAATCACGATCGGCGACCCGGCCCAAGACATTGACTTCTTCGTCTGGCAACAGTCGACCAACCTTCTTACCTCGGGTGTTGGGCGCATCCCGTAGGTTGGCGATAGCCGTCGCCACGAGGATCATGTCCATCTCTTCGATGCGGGGCCCCGCCTCTTCCGCTGGGGGCAAGGCCGCTATTTGGGGTGATGGTTCGGATAATGGGGCAGGATCAGGCTCGGTAGCTCGGTCGGTCGAGGCTGACGGGGCGATGGAATCCATACGCCGGCGCGCCAGTCCGACAAAAAGGCCCTCTGGAAACTGAGTCAAATAGTCTTCGAAATCCCGCGCATCGCGGCTGTCTTTAATGGCATTCCAGAAAGCCAACTCAAAGTTCGGATCTTGGATCAGTTGTTGTGATTGCGGGGTCAGCTGCGGCGCCGATGGCGCTTGCGGTTCTACCACCGCTGCCGCTACCTGCTTGAAGTAGAAGTCGCCAATTAGGGAAGAATGATCCCATGGCACCTGCTTGCCTTCGGTCTCCTCGATCACCGTCTGCCGCACCCGGCTCATGACTTGCCGGACTTCCAAGCCAGGCTCGCGCACCCACTTGGAAAGCGCCGCCGTAAAGGGCGAATTGCTGCCGTAGCCGTCGACAGCCACGTTGCCCGGCTGGGTGGCGTAGGCAATCAGGGTACCTAGGCCACTTTCCGTGGTCGAAAGGCCGCGGCCGATGCCTGTCGAGCGGGCTTGCCCCATGGAGCGGGCCAGATTGCGGGCTAGCGGATTATCCCGACAGGCATCTAAGAAGACCAGGTTGGTGCGATCCTGCCGCCGATCCAACTGGCGCAGAACCATTTTCAACGACATGGCCTCGAAATCGAGATCGACTTCTTCCTGCAGCTCCGCATCAACGGGGACGAGGAAATTCTGTCCATAGACTTGAAGCCCATGGCCGGCATAAAAAAACAGCGCAACGTCAGCACTATGAATTCGACGCGAGAATCGCTGCAAGATCTCGACCATCCCGGATTTCGTCAAGTCGATGCCGACCAGGACGTCAAACCCCACTTCCCGCAAGGCTTCCGACATGGCGCGCGCATCGTTCTGGGGGTTAGGAAGCTGGGGGGCATTGCGATAGGCGCTGTTGCCGATCACCAGAGCCACCCGGTCCATCGCCTCTTCGCCACTGGTCTCTGCTGATTGGGCGGTGGTCATGACTAAGAAGACCGACACTAACGCCACGATGGCTATCGTCGATTTTCCTATGAGACACCGCCTTAACATCACTGAAAACGCCACTTTGCTACTAAATTGGTTAAGTCGCACTCTTACTCAAATGAGCCGTTATTCTGACTCTTCTACGGGCCGAACGCAACGACAAGCCCAAACTACGCCTGTCATTAGGGTGTTGCAGTGACAATGATCACACAGATCAAAACTTTCAGAAATTTTCGTTATTTCCACCATCGCCTAGATATAATCTGTTGTTCTATATGAAAAAAGCAATCCCGCCTGGGCACACGAGATCGTCAAAATTGGATTATAGAGGCGAATTGCATTAACCAATTCTCGCTAGCCGACACATTGTATGAAAAATTCGGGCTAGCTGAAGACCCTGTAACATTGCCAGAATTCAGGGTTTAGCCACAGATTTCGCAGCCATAAGGAGAGACCGCGCTATGCCCGCTTATTGGATCGCCCACGTAACGGTCACAGACCAAGAGAAGTATGGCGAGTACGCCAAGCGGGCCGGGCCGGCGATTGCCAAGCATGGCGGTCGGTTTCTGGCCCGCGGCGGCCGCTATCAACAGCTTGAAGGCCGCGAGCGGGCGCGCAACGTGGTGGCCGAGTTTGCGACCTTCGAAGACGCGGTGAACTGCTACAATTCGCCTGAATACCAGGAGGCCGTGCAGTTCGCCAAAGAAGCCTCCGAACGCGATCTTTGTGTTGTCGAGGGGGTCTGACCTGGTCCTGAACTGTTCCAGGGAGAACCACAGCCTATCGGTCCGGTAGCGCCCCGAAATAGGCCTCTGGTTGGTAAAGATGGGGCGCTTCGCTCGGCCGGTTGCGCAGTTTGATGTTGGCTGCAACCGGCTGTGCGACACCGCTAATGCTGCCTTGACGGAACACGACCCCGGTAGCCACTGGCCCTGTCAAACACTGGTTCGCATCAGCTCAGCCGGGCGAAAGGCCGTTGTCAGTTCCCCAACCGCGACTTCCCTGAATATTCGTGGTACTTCTTCGGTCCTAGCTCCGGTAAGGTGGCCCTCTGAGGCTTACACGGCGAGGATTCCATGCCCAACATCACGCGCATTCCAGGGGCAGCACGCGGCCGCTGCCGCATCGTCACCCACCAGGAGCATGTATGGACGGTGGCCACCGCGCCGGGCGCCAGCGTGGCCGAGCAGACCAAGCGTTGCCTGGCATCCATCGAGGCCAACCTAGCCGAGGCCGGCAGCAGCAAGCGCCACATCCTAGAGGCTGTGGTCTATCTCAAGGACATGGCGACGAAGGCGGAAATGGACGCGGTCTGGTGTGACTGGATCCCCGACGACGGCTGGCCGTGCCGCGCTTGCGTCGGCACCGATCTTGCCCCCGGTGATCTGGTGGAGATCAAGCTGACGGCCGTGAAGGCATAAGCAAAAGCCCGCGACGAGCGCGGGCTTAGCGTTGAGTTCCCCCGCCTTGGGGGAAGATCTAGGCGCCCTTTCAGGCGGCCACCGAGCCCGTCAGATCCGGCTTGGCGATACGTTCTTCGGCCAGGCGGTCGGCGGCTTCGGCGGTGGTGATGCCGTCGCGGCTCGCCCGCTCGAAGATCTCGTGCAGGGTCTTCTTGATATCCGCCACTTGCGCTACGGCCTTGCGCTTGTCATAGCCCTTGCGCTCGTGAGCGATGTTGATGACACCGCCCGCGTTGATAACGTAATCGGGCGCATAAAGGATGTTCCGCTGGGCCAAGGCCTCGGCATGGTCCGGTCGGTCGAGTTGATTGTTGGCCGAACCAGCCACGATGGCGACCTTGAGCTGGTCGATGGTGTCGTCGTTGACCGTGGCACCCAAGGCGCAGGGCGCATAGACATCGGCAGCCACCTCATAGATGGCATCGGGTGGCACCGATTCGGCGCCAAATTCCTGCACCACGCGGGCCACCGCGGCATCGGCGATGTCGGTGATAATCAGCTTTGCACCGTCCGCCTTGAGATAACGGCAAAGGTAATAGCCGACGCTGCCCACGCCCTGCACAGCGATGCTCAAACCCTTAAGATCCTGCCGGCCGAGGCGCTGTTCGACCGCCGCGCGGATGCCCATGTAGACGCCGTAGGCGGTCGCCGGCGAGGGATCGCCCGAGGCGCCGGCCAGGCCAGCCACGTGATCGGTTTCCCGGCCCATGATCTCCACATCGGCAACCGAGACACCGACATCCTCGGCCACGATGTAGCGGCCGCCCAGGGACTCGACCAGGCGCCCCATGGCGGTGAATAGCAGCTCTGACTTCATGGTCCGAGCGTCACCGATGATGACCGATTTGCCGC
Organism: Rhodospirillales bacterium; assembly: GCA_965222795.1. Lineage (GTDB taxonomy): Bacteria > Pseudomonadota > Alphaproteobacteria > Kiloniellales > CBDCUY01 > CBDCUY01. Next base: position 1,047,750 of record OZ244972.1, read on the forward strand.
CGCCGAATGGCAGGCCGGCAAGCGCCGATTTGTAGCTCATGCCCTTTGAAAGCCGTAGCACATCCTCAAGCGCCGCCTCGTCACTGTCGTAGGCCCACATGCGGCAACCGCCAAGGGCGGGGCCCCGATTGGTGTTGTGGATGGCAATGATGGCCTTCAGGCCGCTTTCCGCATCATGGCCGAAGAGGACCTTTTCGTGTGCGTCGAATTCTGGATGGCTAAAAATCGGCATGGTCAGACCCTGTCCAAGTGACTGCAAATTTCCCTTTTCGGATCTCTCAAGAGGGCCCACTTGGGGCCATTTGAATAATAATCTGGACAGCCTTAAAAAAGTAATCAACCGCGAAATTCCGGTTAAGTGTAAATAGCCACAACAATAAAAATGGCAGTGATTTTACGACAGGAACGTACTCATCGTAATCAATCAAAGTAATAAAATTACGGCGCATTTATCGCTAATTGTTAACTAAGGCAGGGCGGTTAACCCACCGTCCACAATAAGCTCGGTCCCCGTGATGTAGCTCGCCTGGTCCGAAAGCAAGAAAATGACCGCTGATGCGATATCTTGCGGACGCCCGACCCGGCCGAGCGGCACCGCGCCCGCCGTCGCCTTCTTGAGTGCCGGATCATGCTGCCATCGCTGCTGCATGGGGCTCTCGGTCGGGCCTGGCAGCACCGCATTGGAGCGGATAGCGTCGGCGGCGAATTGGATGGCTAAAGACTTGGAGAGGGCAATCACCCCGGCCTTGGCCGCTTGATAGGCGTCCTGCGGCTTGTCATCACCGCGCAACGCCTGGATCGAGGAGAGATGAACCATAGCGCCGCCCCCATTGGCGCGCATGCATGGTACGGCATGGCGCGCGCAAAGCGCCGCACTGGTCAAGTTAGCGTCGATCACCCGCCGCCAGACCGTCATGTCGAGCGTTGCGATGGACTGGTCCTCGCCGAAGAGAAGGAGGCCGGCCGCATTCACCAAATAGTCCAGCTTGCCGTCCGCCGAGGCCTCGGCCAACGCTTGAGCGACAAAGGCTTCGTCCGATAAATCGCCGACACAATGTCGCCATTCCCCACCGGCGGCGCGCCACGTCTCTGGCAGGGGTTTGATGTCGAGGGTGGTGACCAAAGCCCCTGCCGCCAGCAATCGTCGGGCGACTGCCCCGCCGATGCCGCCGGCACCGCCGCTTACGACAGCCCGCCTGCCCTCAAAACATGTCGTCATGCCATGCGCGTTCAAAATCTTTGACCTCCATTAGCCAAGCGTCAGCGGAGGAATCTTTTTCCGGGGGACCGGAACCACCGGCTACTCGGCCGGTACCGCAGCGGCAGGCCTGGACCATTGGGTCTCATTCCCCGGTGTTGGCTCAGGCGGCACCAGGAGGGAGAGTAGTAAGGAAATAAATGCCAAAGCGCTACCGGCAAGAAACACCGCCGCCGGTGAGCTCAGCCAGAGAACACCGAATACCGCCGGGATCACCACCGCGGCGATGTGGTTGATGGTAAAGCCGACCCCGGCTGTCGCAGCGATGTCCGCCGGGTCGGCAATCTTCTGGAAGTAGGTCTTGATGGCGATCGCCAGGGCGAAAAAGGCATGGTCGACGATATAGAGGCCGGCGGCAATCCTGCTGTCATCGACGAAAGCGTAGGCAGTGAAGACGCCAATCAGTCCGATGTACTCGACGATCATGGCCCGACGCTCCCCCCAGCGACCGATCAAGTGACCGATCCTCGGGGCCAGGAAAATGTTGAGCAGCGCATTGACAAGAAACAATAGGGTAATGGCACCGACCGAATAGCCGAACTTTTCCACCATCAGGAAGCCGGCAAAGACGATGAAGATCTGGCGACGGGCGCCGGAAAAGAAGGTCAAGGCGTAGTAGAGCCAATAGCGCCAGCGCAGAACCATGTGCTTGTGCTGGGTCACGGCCTGGGGGAAGCTGGGAAAGGCGGTCCAAGCCACCACGGCGATCAGGACCGTCGCCCCGCCACCCAGTAGGTAGACAGCCGGATAGGCGAGCCCAGCGGCGTCGACGGCCAGCCAAATCAAGGCAAAGGTCAAGATCGACGCACAGGAACCAACCGCGATGATGCGGCCCAGGGTTTCCGGCGCCCGCGCCTTGTCGATCCACTGGAGGGAAAGCGACGTCTGCACTGTCTCATAATAATGGTAGCCCAAGGACATGATCACGGTCGTGCAGTAAAGGCCGATGACACTGGGGAACAACCCGGTAACCGCCGTGCCAATTCCAAGCAACAACAAGGAAAGAAGGGCCAGCCTCTGCTCGCGGATAATCAGCAGCAAGAAGACCACCGCGAAGGCGAGAAAGCCCGGCACCTCGCGCAAGCTTTGCAACATACCGATTTCGGCGCCGGTGAAGGCGGCCCGCTCGATGGTGAAATTGTTGAGAAGCGCCTGCCAGGTGTTGAAACTCAGCGGCACGGCGCTGGCCATCAGCAGCAGGAGCACCTCCGGCCGCCGCCATCTCTGCTCGCGTATGTTTTGCCAATTCGTCATGGAGCCATAGATAGGCCCTCACACGCCGTCCGTCTTTCTGCAATCAGACAACTAGTATCGCCTAACGGCCAATTCGCTCGCCGCCTCTACGCCTGGCAAGTGCGATAAGCCTTCCTATCTAAGAAACAGCGTTCGCCGGAAGGCTTCACTCTCGTCATCAGAAACCAGCAGGGAGTCCCCCATGAGTCAGAATGAAATCGCCCTTATCGTCGGGGCGGGTAGCGGTCTGAGCGCTTCCTTGGCGCGGAAATTTGCGGCCGAAGGCGCCGATGTAGCCTTGGCGGCCCGGCGTCCCGAAAAACTGGCGGGGCTCGCGCAAGAAATCGGTGCCAAGACTTTTGCCTGCAACGCAGTTGAGCCAACCGACGTGACTGCCTTGTTTGCGGCGGTCACGAGGGACGTGGGGATCCCCGATTTCGTCTGCTACAACGCCAGCGCTCGCGCTCGCGGCCCCCTTGTCGATCTCGATCCCGACATGGTGGCCAAGGCCCTCATGGTGTCCTGCTATGGGGGATTTCTCGTTGGTCAGGCCGCCGCAAAAGCGATGCTGGCAAGGGGCAGCGGCAGCATCTTCTTTACCGGGGCCTCGGCCAGCGTGAAGGGCTATAAGCAGTCGGCGCCCTTTGCCATGGGCAAGTTTGGCCTGCGCGGCTTGGCCCAATCGATGGCGCGCGAGCTGGCCCCGAAAAATATCCACGTTGCCCACTTCGTCATCGATGGTGGTATTGCGGTGGAAAACGATACGCGCGCCGCCGGGTTACCCGCGGATGCCCTGCTATCGCCGGATTCCATTGCCGAAACCTACCTAAATATCCATCGCCAGCATCGCAGCGCCTGGACTTGGGAGGTGGAACTCCGCCCTTGGGTGGAGACATTTTAACGTGGTCTTGGATGTCAAAGAGTTGCTTTCATCAGGGGCATAAATGGTTCTTGTTTGAACGCCACTTTTCCCATACTGAAAGCGCCATAACAAATCTATGCGGCGGAGGAGCGTGTAATGGCTGGACTATTGCCTGATGTCGACCCTGACGGTCTACTCGAGTATTCGGTGGTCTTTACCGACCGATCCCTGAATCATATGTCGCAATCATTTCAAACGGTCATGCGCGACATTTCGGCCACCTTGAAACAAGTTTATAGCGCAGATGGGGTGGCCGTTGTTCCCGGCGGCGGGACTTACGCCATGGAGGCGGTGGCTCGGCAATTGGCCGGTGGCAAGACATGCCTTGTTGTCCGCAACGGCTGGTTCAGCTTTCGCTGGTCGCAGATCCTTGACGCCGGCCAGATTGCGGCCGAGACGACGGTCCTAAAGGCGCGCCCAATCGAGGAGGGACGGCAGGCTGCTTTTGCCCCCTGCCCTATCGAGGAAGTCGTCGAAGCCATCCACAGGCAAAAGCCCGACCTGGTCTTTGCCCCGCATGTTGAAACCTCCTCCGGCATGATCTTGCCCGATGACTACATGGCGGCGATCGCCGAAGCGGTACACGCGGTTGGCGGCCTTTTCGTTCTCGACTGCATTGCCTCCGGAACGGTCTGGGTCAACATGAAGGCGATCGGTGTCGACGTCTTGATCAGCGCGCCGCAGAAGGGCTGGAGCGCTTCGCCGTGTTGCGGCCTGGTCATGCTCAGTCGTGACGCGCTCGGGAAAGTCGCCGGCTCGACCAGCACCAGCTTTGCCTGTGATCTCAAGAAATGGCTGGAGATTATGGCCGCCTATGAAGGCGGCGGCCACGCCTATCACGCCACCATGCCCACCGACGCACTGGCCAAATTTCGCGATGTGATGAAGGAAACCGAAGCCTATGGCTTCGACAAGGTCCGAGACGAACAACGCGAGCTCGGCCGTCGGGTGCGTGCACTCCTTAAGGCCAAGGGCTTCAAGAGTGTGGCCGCCGAAGGATTTGAGGCACCCGGGGTTGTGGTTTGCTACACCGATGACCCGGACATACAAAACGGCAAGAAGTTCGCAGCCGCCGGCATGCAGATCGCGGCGGGCGTTCCCCTGCGCTGTGACGAGCCCGAGGACTATCGCAGTTTCCGCCTCGGTCTGTTTGGATTGGAAAAGCTGCACAACATCGACCGCAGCGTCGTGCACCTGGACCGGGCCCTCGGCCGCGTTCTGGAGCACAGCCCGGCCGAACGAGCGGAAGTCCCGGCGGCTTAGAGCGTCGGGCGGCAATTTGGCACCATTCTGACGGAGCGGTTTCGCGACAAGGTCAAGCAAAGGTTCGATGGGCCTATCCAATGATAGGTCCGAGAGGCTTGGCGCAGGATTTGGCGCCAAGCCGCCCGTCCCCCTGAACCGGGATACCATCCCGGTTCATATGTCTTCTTCGATCAACAAATCGGGAACAGCCGATTTGCGGGGGCTTGGCTCTGGCCGGCGCCCGCTGTCGAAACAGGCTTGCGAGATACGATGGCATCGCGACCGCGCCCGTTTCGAAAGCGGATCGCCACGCCAAAGGCCAAGCAGAATTGATCCCAAATTGCCGCCCGACACTCTAGACTTTCGATACTGTCGCCGCCGGTTTCATAATTTTACCAACAACGGAAAAGGCGGTAGGTCTCGCACCCTACCGCCTTTTCTCTTCGCCTTCGCCGAATTGTGCCCTCGGAAAAGGCCCTTCGTACTTGCGTTTTTCTTACCCGGCCGCAGCGACCTTCTTTGACTCGGCTTTAGATTTGCCGTCGGAGTTATTTTCACTGCCAGTGTCGGCAACCTGAATCGGTTCGGTCACCTTGGCTGATTCCTCGATTTCCTCAATATTGCCGGAAATCTTGCCGCCAGCCTCAATGACGATCTCGCCATAGTTGACGGTCCCGGAAACACGGCCCGTGGACTGGATCACGAGGCGCCGCTTGGCCACCAGCTTGCCTTCGAAGCGGCCGGCAATTTCGGCGGTATCAATTGTCGCATCGCCGATATAAACGCCGGTCTCGGCGACTTGAATGAGCTGGCTGTCGACCGAAGCTTCGATGCGCCCTTCTACCACCAAGGTATCGCAAGCGGTGATCTCGCCCTTGAGCTGGATATTGCGGCCGACAATAAGCTTCTTGTCTTCAGTGTCGGCGCTGCCTTGCTGCCCTGGCATGGAGCTGGCAAAGCGGTCAACCCGATTCAGCTGGCCGTGGACAGAGGCTTTCTCACCAGGAAACTTCATCGCTTGCCGCTGAAAGGGCGGCGTCGCCTCACCGCTGCCGACCGGCTCTGACACGCTCTTTGACGCGCTCGCCGGCTCGGCCGCTGACTTTGACGTAGAAGCACTGGAAGCATCCTCGTTTTGTTTTGAGGTGCGCTCGCGGAGTGATCTAATCATGAGAACCTTCTCCTCGTTCGGCCGCTGACTGCTCTTCAAATGCGGCATCAGGTTGCACGCGCCGGCAAACAAAGCATCTCGTCGCCGTCAGCACGCAGTCGCTTGCTCGCATTGGGATAGCAGACCATTGATTAATGTAACGTTAACCTTGATTTATATTGTTCGAACAAATAATTGCCAGGAAAAAATGGCCGTTTCGTTTGTTGCCGGCCAGAAAAACCCCAATCGTTGCAAAATGATCGCGGAACGGATGCTAAGAACTCGTCAGGTTTGCCACCGCGCCACTGACCTGGCTCGGGTCAAAGTGACGGTCCAGACGAATCGCGCTGCTGATCCGGCCTCGACATCGAAAAGACGCCGCAAACGCGATACGCATCCCCTCTATCGTCGGAAGATCGTCTCGTTCGCCGACTGTCGCTGTTCCCAGCCTTCGCGCTCGAGTTCCGGGCGTTCATCTTCAGCTCTCGGATAGCCAAGGCAAAGATAGGCCACCAGCGACCATGATTTCGGCACGTCGAGGCATTCCCGAACTTCTTCCGGCTCCAAAATGGAGACCCAGCCGATGCCGACATCATAGGCCCGGGCGGCCAGCCATAGGGTATAGATCGCCGTCACCGTCGAATCCCGCAGGGTCTCGGGCATGGTCTTGCGGCCGAGACCGTGACCGACATTGGTCTCCTGATCACAGAATACCGCTAGATGGACGGGCGCCTCAGCCAGTCCCGCAAGCTTTAGCCTTGCATAGAGCTTGGCCCGTTCTCCTGCGTAATCGGCAAGCGCCTCCTGGTTGCAACGCTTGAAATTCTCCTGAATTTCTTGCCGGCGCGTCGGGTCGTCAACGAAGACAAATCGCCAGGGTTGCGATAACCCGACCGAGGGAGCAAAGCGTACCATGCTCACTAGCTCTTCCAAGAGCTGTGGATCAAGCGAATCACTGCGAAATCGCCGCACATCCCGCCGCCAGCGAAAGAGCTCTTCTAGTTTGCTGCGAAAGCCATCGTCGAAACGCGGAGAAGCCAAATTGAGCGCAGGCCTTCGCTGGGGTGCCGTCGCAGTCACGATCTCCTCACCATCTGCTTAAACAAGGTGGCGTGGGATAGACTCTTCCCATTCTTTGGTTAACACCTGATTGTCACCCTCGAAGGCTACCACGGACGCAGAAAGATAAAAATTCGTGGCATCTGCCCACATGGCGTGCCGCACTTCAGTCCGGGTCTGCCAGTCGCCGCGGCCTACCGTAAACTGCCAGCAAGTGTCGCAACGCGCGCTCAAGGGATCATCGGCGTGGATGCGAAAGATTTCCTCTACCGTTGATCCCACCTCTAGGCCATGGTCCGACATGCGACTTGCGCCGAAATCGTCAAAGCGGCGCAGTATCGAAGTGCCATTTATCATATCTTGTTCGGTAGTTCGAATGGCCGATTGTGACCGCACCGGTTCAGCTGCAAGGGGGGTCGAGGCCTCAGGCATGGCAAAGGCTTGAACCGGCAACGATTCCTCTGGTGCGACCGGCAGAACCAGACAACTAACACCGGTGTAAAGCGTTAAGGTCACCGGCTCGGGCGATGGCCAAACCAGAGGCCAATAGGCGGTCGAAATGGCCAACCGCAGTCGGTGGCCGGCCGGAAACTCGTAGGCACAGTCATCAAGAGAAATCAAAAGCTGGTAGCGCTTGCCCGGCTCCAGCTCTGTTGGTGACTCGTGATTCTCGCGGTGGGTCAGGTTGAATACCCCGTAGGTTACCCGAGTCGAGACGCCATCGGGATGCAGATCACAAAGACGCACCGCGACAAGAGCCAGGGGCCGATCCACGGAGAATTCAAGCCCGACCTGCGGCGCGCCAAAAATTGCCAGATCTTCCTCCAAGAGGTGACTGTCAAATACTAGGGAACCGGCATCATCGTGGCGCTGGTCGCCGGGCATTTCGTAGCCGGTGCGCATCCCCGGACAGAAGTTGCCAGCGGCCAATCCCGTCGACTGCGGCGAGGATACCGTGAGCGCCATTTCTCGCCCGGCTTCGGCATCCAGGCGGCCGTCATTGAGGACCAAGACGCCATCCTCAATCTCTGGCCACGGCCATTCCGGCGCGCCGATCCATCGCCCAGGGCGCTCGCCATATTCTGTCTTCGGCGGCACACTTTCCTGCAGGAAAGCCCGGTAGGCCGGCTCTTCCATGACGCCGGTTTCTTCGCCCTTCAGCCAAGTGTCCCACCAGCGACGAACCTCCTGGAGAAAGCCGATCGCCGGCTCCGGCCAGGCGATGTGCGGATACTTGTGGACCCAGGGCCCGGTTAGTCCCCGCGAGGGAGCGCTGAGACCAGCCAACAACCGTGGCACGGCGTTGGAATAGGCATCGGCCCAGCCCCCGACCGCGAGCACCGCCGCTTCAATGGCGGAAAAATCTTCACAGACGGAACCATGTTTCCAATAGCTATCCCGGTGTTGATGCTGAAGCCACTTGTTAGCCAGAAAAGGCAGGTTTTCCAGGCGATCCAGCCACTGAGCACGCCAGCCATCGCCCACCAACAGAGGATCCGGCGGGCGCGTCATATAGGCCATCATCTGCGCCGACCAGTTCAAATTGTCATTGAGCAGGCACCCCCCTTTGTAGTGGATGTCATCGGCATAGCGGTCATCGGTCGAGCAGATTGTGACGATGGCCTTTAGTGCCGGCGGTCGCCGGGCCGCGACCTGCAGGGCATTGAATCCCCCCCAAGAAATGCCCATCATCCCGACTTGGCCGCTGCACCAGGGCTGCGCGACAATCCAGTCGATAACCTCCAGGGCATCATCTTGTTCTTGCAGCAGATACTCATCTTCGAGGTGGCCGTCTGATTCGCCGCTGCCGCGCATATCGACGCGCACGCAGGCATAGCCCTGGCCCGCCAAATAAGGATGGGTCATGGCATCGCGTTCGGCGGTCCCGTCACGCTTGCGATAGGGCAAATACTCAAGGATTGCCGGAACGGGTTCTTCCTCCGCGAAAGCTGGAAGCCATATGCGCGCGGCCAAGCGAGTCCCATCCGACAACGCTATCCAAACATGCTCTAACTCGCGGGCCGGGCGCGGAAAGTTTTCGACGATTCTCAAGGTGTTTTGGCGCGCTGGGGGTTGCGAAGGCATCGACGTGAATCCCATTAGAGAATGACCCGCGATCCTAACCACAAGCAGCACCCCAACACCATGGAAATATTGGCATTTGCGAAGTGGTGCCTAAATATATTAGTGAGCGATGAAATGTTCTTCGGCATTGCCGGCAAATGCAGGTTTTGCCAGGGGGGAAGACGACTTCATGATGTTATTCTCGCAAGCGATCCTTTCTGCAAAATATGCCCCGGGTGTTCATCAGCTTGTTACCAATTGCTGCAATACCGTAGTGAATGAATTGACATTGTAGGCCATGACGACCGAAACCGAACTGAAGCTACGCATGCGGCCGCAGGAGCTGGCGGCGCTCGACCATCATCCCGTCATTCAACGCCTTGCCCGGGGACGTGTGAAAGATAGGGAGCTTACCAGCACCTACTTTGATACGCCTGACCTCTTTCTGAGAAAGAACGGCATGGCACTGCGGATTCGCAAGGTCAAGAACCAGCTCGTGCAGACACTCAAGGCACCGATGAATTGCCAGGATGGGGCGCCGGAAAACCAAGCAAAGAACCCAAGCAAAAAGGAGAAAGGAAGCCAAGCCAGCAGCCTGCTCCAGGTGATGCGTGAATACGAAACCAAGGTTCGGACCAACAAGCCCGATCTGTCGTTGGTTCCCGATCATGATTTGAAGGCGCTCTTCGCCGAAAACAAGGTAGCCGACCACCTCTTGCCAGCGTTCACCACCTCTTTCCGCCGCCGTAGTCGGGTCCTATCCAACGAAGACTGGCAAATCGAACTCGCCCAGGACGAAGGCCAAATTTCCGCAGCCGGGCACGAGCAAGCGCTCTGCGAAGCCGAGTTGGAACTGCTTGCCGGTTCGCCGGCCCGGCTCTATGAAGTGGCGCTATCATTATGCGAGGAAATTCCCTTTCATCTGGAAGAGCGCAGCAAGGCGGCACGTGGGTACAATCTGACCAACAACAACATCCCGACACCGCGCAAGGCACGACGCCCGCAGTTATCGCCAGAAATGAACATCGCCGAAGCCTGGGCTCTGATCGTCAGTACCTGTCTATTGCACCTGCGCGCCAACGAGGGTGCGGTCTGGCACGGCACCGACCCGGAAGGTGTCCATCAGATGCGCGTGGCCGTGCGACGCCTGCGCTCGGCGCTTTCGGTGTTTGGCAAGGTCTTGAGTCCGGCGGTAGTTGACTACCTGCGCGAAGAGTTGCGGTGGCTGCAACAACAGCTGGGCCCGGCTCGCGATTGGGACGTTTTCATCACCGAGACCGTCGCCGACCTGGCCAGCAGGCACGGCGAAGCGGCCCAGTGGTCATCTTTACTAGTCCCGTCCCAACGAATGCGCAAAGAAGCCTATGCGGCCGCCCATGCGGTGCTTGCTGATCAGCGTTACACCAGCCTTTTGCTTCGCTTGCACCTATGGTTGGAAGACGAATCCTGGATCAGACGGAGAAAGAAGGACGCACCTCTCTTGGCGGACTTTGCGGCCACGGCCCTTAGCAAGCGAGCCAGACGCCTCAACCAGCTCGGCGATTCCGTTGACAGCAAGGACGAAGCGGCGTTGCATCAGATCCGCATTGCCGCAAAGAAGCTGCGCTATGCGATGGAGTTCTTTCAGGGCCTTTATCCCAAGAAGTCGGTTTCCGCCTATCTCGGCCACATGGTTCGCCTGCAAGACCTTTTGGGGGCCCTCAATGACGCTGCGGTCGGTCGCGGTCTCCTCGATGACTTGCGGCACTGGCAGGAAAAGCTGATCGACTTCGAGGCCGCAAGGGCCATGGGGTTCCTGAGCGGTTGGCAAGCAGCTACCGCCGATGATCGGGTTAGTCACTTCGCCGAGGCATGGCGAGAGTACCGCGATGCCAAGCCGTTTTGGTGAGGACCGCTGATGCTCGTGCGGATAGGGTAGCCGGCTTATGAAAGACCCTGGGTGCGCGGCCGTTGATTGCGTTACGCTCTGTCCAGGGTCTAGGGATGCGCACCCTTAGTCGAGACAATCAATAACAGTTACTATCTTGGCAGCCACGAGAACGGGTTTTGAAAGCATGTTGCGATCATCCCACGCCACCCAATTAGACGCCGAGAGAGACCTCGGAACGCCAGCCCTTTATGCTGACCGAACCAAGCGGGTTGGCATCATCGATATAGGGTCGAATTCCATTCGACTGGTGGTCTTTGCTGATCTGCGACGTGTGCCCACGCCGATTTTCAACGAAAAGGTTCTTTGTGGTCTGGGCCGCGACCTCGGCAAGACCGGCCGTCTCAATCCCGAGGGTGCCGATCTAGCCATCGGCAATCTGGTTCGATTCACACGGCTTGCTTCCACGATGGGTGTCGAGAAACTGCAGCTTATCGCAACCGCGGCCGTGCGCGAGGCTGAAGATGGTGCGGAGCTTGCCGCCGAAATCGAGCGGTGTTGTGGGATGGCGGTGACGATTATCAGTGGCGAGGAGGAAGCACGACTGGCTGGCGGCGGCGTTGTCGCCGGCGCGCCCAATGCCCATGGGGTTGTCGGTGACCTGGGTGGTGGCAGCCTAGAACTCGTGGAGCTGGCCGACGGTCGATTGACGAACCAAGCCACCCTGCCGTTGGGTCCATTGCGCTTGATGGCGGATGCAGAGGGTGACCCTAAGGCCGCTCGCAGAATAGTCGATCGCGAGCTTCGTCGTTTGGACTGGCTAAAGACCGGCATGCATTCGAACATCTTTGCGGTCGGCGGCAGCTGGCGGTCCCTAGCCCGAATTCGCATGGCCCTTGACGACTATCCGGTGCCAGTCATCCACGGCTATCGCATCTCCCGCCGTGCGATTAACGAGCTGACAAGATTGGTCGCCCGGCAATCAAAGCCTGCCATCATCAAAGGCGTTCAGCTGAACCAGCGCCGTCTAGAAACGCTGCCGCTTGCCGCCTTGGTCTTGCGGCGCCTATTGGTGCGCGTGAAGCCGGCGAATGTGCTGTTTTCCGCCTATGGCCTACGCGAAGGCTGGTTTTACAATCAGCTATCTGAAACGGAACGCCAGCAGGATCCGCTCTTGTCGAGCGCTATCGAATTTGCGCAACAGGGCAGCCGGTTCGGAGACCTTGGTCGCGAGTTGTTTGCTTGGCTTGGCCCTTTGGTCGGCGAGCAGGGCCTGAACAATGACCGCCCCGGCCAAGATCGCCTGGGCCAAGATCGCCTGGGCCATGATCGCCTGGGCCAAGATCGCCTGGGCCTAGCGGCCTGCTACTTTTCCGATCTCGCGTGGCGTGAGCATCCCGACTATCGGGCTGACTATGCCATGCGTTATTTTTTCCAGCGCCCCTACCTGGCAGCAGACCACTGCGAGCGGACTTTTCTCGCCCATGCGATCGCCTGGCGGCATGGGGGAACGAGTAGCCTGGAAGCCACCTCCTTCTTGCTAGAGCCTGAAGCATTGCTGAGAGCGCAAGCGATCGGCTTGGCCCTGCGTCTTGCCTACACGCTCACCGCCGGGATCCGCTCTGTCATGACTCAATCTGGCCTCGAACGTCGCGGGCGTCGACTTCATTTGCGCTTGCCAGATGAACGCCTAGCCCCGTCAGGAGACGTCGTCGAGACCCAGCTATCACAACTCAGCAAGGCGTTCGAAAAATTGCATGCCGCCCAAACAGTTGCTGACAGCGGTGAAGCCGTTAATTGAGTGTCGGTTGTGGGCTTTCCAGCGTCCGCTGGAGAATATCCTCTAAACTGCCCCCGCTCGCCTCGTCGTGCGTAGGCGCTGGTGAAAGTGGAGCAGGATCCTGATCGTCCGGCTCATTGGCCGTCTGGCTCTGCGTGACGGCGGCACCGTCGGTTACCTGGCGTGGTTCCTGCACCGGCTCGTCGGTCTCATCGGAAAGGCTCTGCTCGGGCACTGGCGCTGGCTTCGGCCGGAAAACCCATCCGCCAAACCGCAGGTCCGGTTGATCAAGGCGGCCTTGAAAATCCGTGGTCAAATAAGGACTCTCTTCACTATCTTCATCCTTCCGATAGACTGCGGCTCTTGCATCCACAAGCCAACCAGGCAGGTCTGCAAGACCTGTCACAAGGGCCTCCGCCCCCTTGCCTTGCATACGGGTATCCGCGGTCGCGAAAACACCTTCCGACACCGAAAAAGTACCGGTAACACTGCCAGGTTGCTGGGAAAATGCGTCGGCGAGCACAGAGACGACATCCGTCACTTGCTCCAACTCCGAAGCGTCGCCCCCCAACAATTCGGAAAGCGGGCCAAGAGCTTGTCCCTGGTCATTTGGATGATAAGTTAGTGTGCCCCGATACTCTCCATTTCCGGCAAGGGAGGCAACGAGCTCCGCTTCGCTGGTCCCTTCGCCCGCCAGTTCGGCCTCGAGTGTCACCGGTCCAGCAAGTCGATCAAATCCCATTTGCTCTTCCAGGAAATCACCGACTTCGACATTTGTTGCCTTCAGTGTCGCTTCGCCTGCCAGGCCGCCTGCAGTCGAAAGCTTTCCAGAAATTTCCAGGTCACCGCCATAAAAATCGCCGGCCAAACGCTTAAGATCCAGGACACCGTCATCCAGGTCAGCCTCTAGTGTGGCTTGGGAGAGGTCGAGCCCCCCGAGCAACAGACTATCGGTCGCCACCCGTAGACTGGCATCGGCAAATCTAAGGAAGTCCAAGTCGATGGGCGCCAAGGACCATCGGCTGTCAATGAAACTATTGTCGTCCGGTGTCCCTGGTTCCACAAGCCCGATGGCCAGAGCCGCGAGGGGAAAAGACTGGGCCTCGAAATCGATATTGAACCTTGGTCGATCCTCTCCGAACTTGTAGCCAACGCGGCCGGTTATCGCGTTGTCGGCGAACTTGGCGGCGAGCGGACTGAGCTGCAGATTGTTCGCAGTTCCTGTTAACCGACCTGATAGATCAAACGGGCCAAGGTCTTCAGCAGCAATCTGCTTCGGTGCCAGCTGGCGCACAAGACCGGCCAAACTTGGGTGACTGGTGGTCAGCCCGAGGTCGAAAGCGAAGGCATCCGACTGCGGCTGCGCGGTGCCTTCCACTTCGATTCGACCGCCCAGGACATCGAGCGAGGCTGTTAGCAATGTCTCCGCCCAGGTCCCTTTCAGTCCGGCCTCGAAGTTGGCTGGTCCTTCCGCTGATTGCAGGGGCCAGTCGAGCCGCTTGGCTAGCGAAGCGGCACTTGGGTGGCGGGCGGCTACTGCCAAATCGAGGCCAAATTCTGGCTCCTGCGGTTTGAGATCGCCGGATAGGCTGATCTCACCTTCCAGCAGTTCCGCTGTCAAATTGAGCTCAACCCCAGCCGGTTCGGCGTCGACAAGACCCGACAAGATGATCGGCCCCAACCGACCTATGTGTTCTGAGGGGAAATCAGCCTGTCTGGCTAGACGCTCCAAGTTGCGCAGGTTCAGCTCGACGACTCCCGCTACCTTGGGATCATCGACGCTGCTCTGTAGCTTTCCGGTGAAGCGTCCATCGTTTCCCAAAAGGTCGGAAACACTCGCTTCGCGCAAGTCGAGAACGCCATCTTGCAGCGTGCCCTCAACACGCACCCCTCGCAAAGGCAGGTCGTTCAAGGTCAGCTTTCCGACCTGCATATCGATGTTGGCATCGAATTGGCCAAGCAACCGCAAGCCAGCCATCGCCAGTCCGTCGTCGTTAGCAGAGGTCTTCTCGCGCTCGCTCGACAAGGGGAAATAGCTGTCAAGGTTCAGCTGATCGATCGCCAATCCAATGCCAAAGGCTGGGCGCTCGCGAATAGCCATGGCCACGCCGCCATTGGCGCGGCTGACATCTAGTCTGAGGTCAATGTCGGTCAAGTTGAGTTGCTCACCGACAACATCAAAGCGAGACTGCAGGCTGGCCTTACGAAAGCGATCCGGCGGCACATGGCTTAGGTTCATACCCAACCACTGCAGCAGTCCACGCAGGTTGTCGGAGGCGACCTCGAAGCTACCTTCGAATTGCAAGCCCTGATCTTGGCGATCACGAATTTTCCCGCCCAAGGTCACATCGGAGCCGCCCGGCAGCAAGGCAAGCGCTTTCGTGATCGTCAACTGCTCCTGCGCGAGCCGAGCGGCGAGAACCGCCTGCCTAACCACCTGATCACGAAAGATGAGTGCGTCGATCGAGAAGTCGAGATCGAATTTCTCTAGGTCCGGCAGACGCAAGCGGTCGAGGGTCTGACCTAACACCACAGCCGCATTGGCCGACTGACCGGACGGTGGCAGTGCCGCTCGATCTAGCATAGCGTCAAGATCAAGCCGAGACAGGGCCAACTCCAGATTACCCGACCTTGCGGGAGCGGTTTGATAGATGAATTGCCCCTTTGCCGCAGTTTCTCCGATTTCGACGCTAAAGGCCTTTGACTGCATTGTTTTTGCATTCAAAAGCAAGTCCGATTCTAGGGAGAAGTTGCGCTGCAGCATGGCCAAGAGATGACTATCCGGCGACACTGCCAAATCTCTCAAGGCCGCCGCCAAATCGGCACCCTTGCCGACAACGCGACCGTCTAGATTGGCAGCACCATCAGCAAAGGACAAAGCGCCCTGGAACCGCATTTGAGCGCCTGACTTTGGTAAGGTGACCTGGAGACCGACTGGCGTGGTGCCGTCGCCTGAAAAACGTCCGAGCGAAAGCAAGAAATCCCCGGCGACACCATGCACTGTCGCATTGCCGGCCACTTCGAATGGTCCCAGCAACGACTGTGCTGCAATCGTGGCATTAAGATCGGTTACTTGCTGTTCCAGGCCTTGGCGCGAATCGCGATAAACCAAAGTTCCTTCTGTGATGCTGAAGTTATCGAGGCGCACTTGGCCGGCAAGATCGGATGTGGGCTTCGGTTCCGCGGCGTCTTCCTCGTTGCCACCAAACTCCCAGTTTCGTCGACCGTCCTGCAAGACCTCGAACAAAATCACCGGTCGCACCAAGGCAATCTCCTGCACCTTTACCTTTCCTTGGAGCAATGGCGCCAAGGCTATGGAAAGACGCAGTTCCTCAAGATCGGCCATAGCCGGCGTCGAGGCGCCGGGCAGATTCGATACGCGCACCCCCCCTACAGAAAGGGCCGGGCTCGGCAGAACCGAAAACTCTATGCCTCCGTCAATTTGAAAATCACGCCCGGTGGCGGCGTTTAGCTGTTCAGCAAACCACCATTTGTAGGCGTTCCAGTTTACGAACGTCGGGCCGACCAACACCGCGACGATGGCAATCAGCAGCAGGCCAAGAACTGCATAAAGAAAAGGCTTCACCGCCTACGCCTCGCCTCAAAATCCACATGAAGAAGATCAGACGAATGATCCGATCTTCACTGTCAATCGCTTGGCCCAACGCTCCAGGAATCTCGATCTTGCCGGATCGTATGACGTCGCTATGGTAAGCTAAGGAAACTCCCGGGCTTCGGCAAATGTTCCGTGGACCAAACACGGATTTGCACCACAAAAGCGCGGAAGCGGGGTTGAAAATCGCGCCACAGTCAAAAAATATTCATCGACTGGGCTTGCCAGCCAACTCTTGCTCCGCAGCGTGGATGATTTCCTGCGACTCGAGCCTAACCGGAAGAACTAGTACGTCTGTGATACAATGAACAGCGAATTCTTTGCGTTGCGCGGCGATCACACAATCTGCGGCTTGGCCTCAGCAGCGGAGCAGGGTATGCTGTCTTCATGTCGGTGAGCGGCGCCTAGGGAGCGCGTGCCATGGCCGAGATCATTAATCTAAACAAGGCTAGAAAGCTGCGCCAACGCACCGAAAAGCAACGGCGCGCGAGCGTCAACCGGGCGCGCTCGGGGCGTAGCAAGGTAGAACGTTTGCGGGACGCCGCAGAACGCAAGAAGCAAGACAACGAACTCGACAAAAAGAAGATCGACTAGAGCGTCGGGCTTGCCGCCCCGTCTCGGACCAAGGCAGCGCTCACGTCGCGCGTGCCACCCTCCTGGTAGCCAAGACCTTAGTCGCGACCACCATCCGCCGTGACGATCACGCTAATCGGACCTACGCAATTGTTGTTCGGGTTCTGCTCGCCGGCCGCCGGGTCAACACAAACAACATAGTAGTAGGTGTTCGGCTGGCTGGGGGTAGTGACCGGTGTAAAGAAACTGCTGCTGCCGCCAGAAGCCAAACCGCCAACAGCCGTTGTGGCCACTTCCGTCAGATTGGTCGCCCCGCTTGAATCCGTTGTGACAAAGTGTCGTAGCACCGTGTCAGCCGACGCCAGCGGACCCTGATTGGTCACAGTGGAAGATATCGCGATAGAGCGATTGACCTCTTGCAGGGCGTGACTGCTCGACAGCCCGCTGACGAATAAGTCCGGCCCACCCACTGGCGGTGGTGGCGGCGGATCGCCAACTGTTTGCACCGCAACCGAGGTGCTGCCCCGAACAACTCCGCCGCCATCGAGGAACTCGACCACCGCCCGGTTGGCGGCCGGATCGAAGGCCACCGGCTGTCCTCGACTGTTGACAAAAATCCCGAAGGCTGGCGTGCTGCCCGCAGCCGCTGTCGTGGTCACGGCGGCAGCCGGGGCCGTGGCACAGGCGCCGGTCGCCGCGTCCGTCTGACAGATGCTAAAATCCAACGGTAAGGTACCTGGCCTCGGGACAGCCCGCGCGGTGATGGTCGCGCTCGCGCCCACGTTACTGGTGGCGACAGCAAACAGGGCCGAACCACTGATCGGCACATCGACAATTCCGTCGCCGCGCGGCGTCGCCGCCAAGGCTACCATATCCGGCACCGGCGTTGATGAGGCGGAGAACAGCAGGGTGTTGACACCGGAAATAGATGTGGCCGGCAAGGCATTGGTACAGGAGAAGCTGAAATTTAGGTCCGTCGGCGGCATTTCGGCACTCGGCGTAATCGACAGCACGAATGTCTGGAGCGATCCGGCGCCAACGTCCATGACCTGATTGGGAATTCCGATCGGGGCATTGTTGACCGGATCGGTGGGACGAAAGGCGAATCCCGCCGCCAAGCCGGCCGGGGGATCGACCCGGCAGCCCGTTGCCAAGGTGGCGCCGCCATTGACCATCGCCGCGGCCGCGGTCACCGTTTGGCCAACCAGGCCGGAGCGGCTGGACGGCAAGACCGAGGCAAAAACCTGGGTCTGGTCCGGACGGTTCGGGTCCGGATCGAGCACGATCACTTCAACCGCATTGGAGCAGTTGTTCGACAGGTTGGTCTCCCCGGCCGCCGCAGAAACGCAAACGCCGACAAAGAAGGTCCCGATGCCCGGTAGGGTCGCAGCGGTGCTGTCGTCAAAGAAGCCAGCGATGGCCAGACCCGGCACGGAAGCACCGGCAAGGAAGGCATCGGCCTCATCGATCACGTTGTCGGTCGACAAGCGATAGATCAGCGTCGTCGGTGCTGAGGCCAGGGTTCCGGCGTTAACCACGCGAACGGCAATCACGATCGGCTGACCCAAGTTCACACTGCTGAGATCGGTCACCACGGCAGCGGTCAAATCCGGCGCATCCGGCGCCGGGCGTATACCGCTATCGCCGACGCTAAAATCGCTGTCCAGACCGTCGCGGACCGCCTTGACAAAGTAGAAGAAGGTCTGTCCCTGGGGCGCTATCGTATCGTCGAAAATGCTGCCGGCCGGCGCGCCGATCTGCTGCGCCCCGGCGGTCGAATCCACCGTGTTGCGAAACACCTTGTAGCTGGCCAGGGAGACCGGATTCCAGGTGATGCGCACGCGATCTTCGTTGTCGTCGCTGGCCGTCACCCCGGTGGGCGGCGGCGGGGCCATGGGTGACGGCCGCGTGCCGCTGTCGCCGGCGCTAAAGACACTGTCGAGCCCATTGCGCCGCGCCTTGACGAAATAGAAGAAGGTTTGCCCCTGGGGTACTGTCAAGTCGTCAAAGCTGGTGCCACTGGGCGATGCAATTTGCGTGGCGCCCTGGGTCGAGTCCACGTCGTTGCGGAAGACCTTGTAGCTCGCCCCAGAGACCGCGTTCCAGGTGACCCGAACCTTCGTAAGATCGTCATCGCTCGCCAAGACCCCGGTCGGTGCCGGCGGCGGCACCGGCCTAATGCCGCTGTCGCTGTTGCTAAAGGCACTGTCCAGACCATTGCGCCGGGCCTTGACGAAGTACCAGAAGGTCTGGTTGGCGGCCGCGTTGCTGTCGTCGAAGCTGGTCGTGCCATTGGGCGCCGTGGCGATCGGCTGCTGACCACTGGGAGGCGAGTTGGTAGTATTGCGGAAGATCTTGTAGCTAGCGCCTGATACCAGATTCCAAGTCACGCGGATCTTGTTGGGATCGTTGTCAGTTGCTTTCACATTGCCGGGTGGGGGCGGAGGATTATTGCTGATGGTGACCGAAACGCCGGTTGAGCAGTTGTTGCCTGTAATCGTTTCATCGGGATCCGCATCAACGCAGGCGCCATAGAAAAAGGTCCCCACTTGATCTGCTGTAACCTGATCGCTTGTCGAGGTGCTCGCGCCGCCGGACAATCCTCCGATTCCGTCGGTACCAACGACAGGATCGGAAGTGGAAATTGTGGCGTCGACCGATCTCCTGAACCGCACCGTCGTGCTATCCGAGCCCCCGGTCCCTTGATTGAGGACCGTGGCCGAAAGGCTGATTGTTTGACCAACGCGCAGAGATTTGGGATTGGCATCCGGATTGATGACCACAAGGTCCGGCGCCGGCGGTGGCGGTAGGTCGGTGATAGTGACCTGTATGCCCTCAGAACAGTTGTTGTTGGTAACACTTTCACCGCCAACGTCATCAACGCAGGCACCAAAGAAAAACGTTCCCACCTGATCCGTTACGAACTGACCGCTTCCCTGCTCATTCGTACTTGGAGCCAAAGCCCCAATCTGATCAGTCCCGACCTCGCGATCATTGTTCCTGATGGTGGCATTGTTCGACTGGTAGAACCGCAATATTGTAGCTTCAGCCGCCCCATCTCCTTGATTTACGACGGTGGCCGAAAAATTAAGGGTCTGGCCGACCTGAAGGCTGGTCGGAATGGGCGCAAAGTTAATCACGATCAAGTCTGGTTCCGTGGGCGGTGGTGCAGCGGTAACCGTTACTTCTATGCCAGGCGAGCAATTGTTGTCCGGGTCAGATTCCCCAGCCACAGCATTGACACATGCGCCGTAGAAGAACGTGCCGGCTTGGCTGGGATTGTCTTGCCCTTCCCCTTCTTGGCTTGCGCTAGCGCCTAACGCACCAATGGCATCTCTGTCGACCTCGTCATCACCCGTGGTAATGACAGGGTCTGTCGATCGAAAAAACCGCAAAGTCGTGGTTGCCGCGTCGCCGTCTCCTTGATTCAATACTGTTGCCGACAAACCAACAGGATCATTTACCTCGACACTCCGCGGCTGCGCGTCATTGACACTAATGACAAGGTCCGGCGCCGGTGGGGCGGTTACTGTTACTTGGACTCCAGTTGAACAATTGTTTGCAGTCTCTGTTTCGCCATCGACTTCTACGACACAAGCTCCGTAGAAAAATGTGCCGACCTGATCCGTTTCGAACTGTTCGTTTCCTGAATCGCTTTCGGTTGGCTCCAAACCACCAATTGAGCTTGATCCAATTTGTCGATCTGTCGGCGCAATTGCACTATCAAGTGATTCAAGAAAAATGAGGTCGGTTCCGTCAGATGCGGCATCGCCGACATTAGTGACCGTCGCCGAAAGAGAAAGGTCTTGACCGACCGCCAACGTGGTCGGCGTCACACTCCGATCAGAAATTTCCAAATCCGGCGCTTGAGCAGCGGCGCTGCGCACCAAGGTGGAAGTTCCCCCACCCATCAGCAACACCGCAAGGCAAATCAGGAAAACCTTTGAAATACACCTAAGTAACCAAAACAATTGAGCCTCCCCGCACGGCCCTTAATATAACCTGTTGCTTTTAACTTTTCTTTGGAAGATAGCACAATCACCGATGTTTGTCTTCCTTAACAATAGGACGTTTTTAGGGCGGGACAAGATCGGCTTATGGTTAACCGGTAAATAGACAAAATGCCGGAATTTGACGCGACGAGCCACGGCCGCCGCATGCAGCCGCCATGATGTTAATTTATGACTTCAACTTTATGATCTAAATATTTATAATCTTTCCAGGATTCATGATATTGTCTGGATCAAGCGCTTGCTTTATTGCGCGCATCATGGAAAGCGATTCCCCGTGTTCGGCCTGCAGAAAATGCATCTTGCCATAGCCCACCCCATGCTCGCCGGTGCAGGTACCGCCCATGGCCAGCGCCCGCAAGACCAGCTTATCGTTAATTTCCTCGACCTTGGCCAGTTCATTCGGGTCATCCGGGTCGATGATGAAGGCGAGATGGAAGTTGCCGTCGCCCACATGGCCGACGATCGGCGCCAGTAAATCGGTGCCGTCGAGGTCTTTCTTGGTCTCCAGAATGCATTCGGCCAGGCGCGAGATCGGCACACAGACATCGGTCGCCCAGCCCTTGGCCCCCGGCCTGAGCGCCAGCACCGCGTAGTAGGCGTCATGCCGCGCCTGCCAGAGCTTGTTGCGCTCTTCCTGCTGGCTGCTCCAGCGGAACTGGCTGCCGCCCATCTCGCCGGCAATCTCGCCCACCATCTCTGACTGCTCGGCAATGCCGCGCTCGCTGCCGTGAAACTCGAAGAACAGGGTCGGTTTGACCGGATAGTCGAGGCCGGAATAGCGGTTGATGGCGTCCATCTGGACCTCGTCCAGCAACTCGATGCGCGCCACCGGGATGCCCGACTGGATAGTCAGAATGACTGTGTCCACGGCACCCGCCAAGTCATCGAAGCTGCACACGGCCGCGGCGATCGCTTCCGGGATGCCGTAAAGCCGAAGCTGGACTTCGGTGATCACCCCCAGGGTCCCTTCCGATCCGACCAGGAGCCGGGTCAAATCATAGCCTGCCGCCGATTTTCGCGCCCGGCGCCCAGTGCGCACCACCCGGCCGTCGGCAAGAACCGCCGTCAGCCCAAGCACATTCTCCCGCATGGTGCCGTAGCGCACCGCATTGGTGCCCGAGGCCCGGGTCGCCGTCATGCCGCCGAGCGATGCATCCGCCCCGGGATCGACAGGAAAGAACAGCCCGGTGTCGCGCAGGTACTCGTTCAACTGCTTGCGGGTGACGCCGGCCTGGACACGGCAGTCCAGATCCTCGGCATTGACTTCAAGAACTTGGTCCATTTGCGAGACATCGATGGTGATGCCGCCGTGCAGCGCGCAGACCTGGCCTTCCAGGGAGGTGCCGGTGCCGAAGGGGACGACAGGTCGCTTGTGGCGGGCACAGGCGCTCACAATCGCGGCCACTTCCTCGGTGCTCTGAGCAAAGGCCACAGCGTCCGGCGGAGCCACGGCGTGATGCGATTCCCCTTTGCCATGCTGTTCGCGCACCGCCATCGAGGTCGACAAGCGATCCCCCAACAGGTTCTTCAACTCGTCGATCAGCGGGTCTTTCGGTTCGGTCTCTGCGCTCATGTCGTAGTCCTCCCGGCAGCAGCATAGCAAACTCAGGCTAAAGATGACCCATCGGTTTCGTTTTTATCTTACCCAAGCTAAAACGACGCCATCATGAACGACACGATCGATGCCTTGGTGGTCGGCGCCGGTGTGGTCGGCCTAGCGACTGCCCGTGCCCTCGCCTTGGCGGGGCGCGAGGTCATTGTGGTCGAAGCCGCCGAGGCGATCGGCACGATGACCTCTTCGCGCAACTCCGAGGTCATTCATGCAGGCCTCTACTACACCAAGGGAAGCCTGAAGGCCCGGTTCTGCGTCGCCGGGCGGCGGGCGCTTTATGCCTATTGCGCCAGCCATGGCATCACCCACGCACACTGCGGCAAGTTGGTGGTCGCCGGCGATGAAAGCGAAGTCGAGGCGCTGCACGAGTTAATGCGGCGCGGCCAAGCGAACGGCGTGGAAGGCCTGGAGATCATCGATCAAGCCACCTTAACTCGCATGGAGCCCGCGGTGGCCGGTCAGGCCGCCCTACTCTCCCCGGAAACCGGGACCGTGGATAGCCACGGCCTGATGCTCGCCCTGCTGGGAGATGCGGAGAACCGGGGGGCCATGGTCGCCTTCAATTCTCCCGTCTCCTGCGGCAAGCTGACCGACGGCGGCTTTTCCCTCGACATCGGCGGCGCGGCCGCCATGACCCTTGATTGCCGCATCCTTGTCAACGCCGCCGGCCTTGGCGCTCAGGCATTCGCCGGCGCCTTGCAAGGGCTGCCCCCCTCCAGCATCCCCCCGCTCTATCTCGCCAAGGGCAACTACGTATCGCTCCAGTGCAAAAGCCCCTTCCGGCACCTTATCTACCCCATGCCGAGCCAGGCCGGCTTGGGGGTTCACGCCACCCTCGATCTAGGCGGACGGGTTCGTTTCGGACCCGATGTGGAATGGGTCGACAGGATCGATTATCAGGTAGCACCAGAGCGCGTCGGCGTCTTCTACGGGGCCATCCGCCGCTATTGGCCGGATCTACCCGATGGTGCCTTGCAACCGGACTATGCCGGTGTTCGTCCCAAATTGGTGCCGGCGGGCGCTCCGGCGGCTGATTTCATGATTCAAGGCCCTGATGACCATGGCGTATCGGGCCTGGTCAATCTTTATGGCATCGAGTCACCGGGTTTGACTTCTTGCTTGCCGATCGCCAACGAGGTCCTGCGCCGACTCGGCATCTCGCCGATCCCTTTGCCTCGGTAAACGACATCAAGCCGCCATTAGAGTCTACTTCGGGCGCAGATCGATGCGCCGCTTGAAGGGGGCCAAGGGTGACCAGGTGAGATACCGAGCAATTTCCGACCAAGACACCCGGCGTTTGGCTTGAATGCCGCGTCGGTCGGCAAGGCAAGCGGACAAACCCGTCAAACCATCGCGAAGTCCCCGCCAGGCCGGCGCCAAATGCCCGCGCCGTGTGGCCAAGACCAGCAAGCCAAACAGCATCGTCATGTGAAGCGGTGCTAGCACCACGAACAAGGGTGTTGGCATGTTGCGGACAAAAGTCCAGAGCGTGTTGCGCAGCTGATGATAGGCGGTAAAGGCGCTGTGGCGGCCAGTTGAGGCAGAACCGACATGGCGCGCCTGTGCCGCCGCGATCTGAAGCGCTTTCCCGCCCGCCAGCCTGAGGCGAAAACCGAGATCCACATCTTCCAAGTAGCAGAAGAAAGCTTCCGCAAATCCGCCCACGGCCGTAACGGCCTGCCGGCGGTAAAGCGCCGCCGCGGCACAGACGGAAAAGGGCTCGCCTTCTGCCATCGGCGGATGGGCCGGCTGCCCAAAGCCACCGCGCCAGGCAAGGCCGCTACAATGATAGACATCGCCAAATCCATCGAAGCGATCCGGTGCCGCATCGCTCAGCAAGCTAGCACCGAACATAACCGTATCCCCATGGCGGTCAGCCGCCTCAGCCAACTGGGCTAAGCAGTCTGGCTCTAAGAAGGCGTCCGGGTTTAGCGTAAAGACCAGCGGTGAAGTGGTTTCGGCAATGGCGCGGTTGTTGGCGCCGGCAAAACCGAGATTTTCTCCGCATTCGATAACCCGCCATCCTTCGGGCAGAGCACCGAGGCTCGCCAAAGCACCATCCGATGACCCATTGTCAAATAGGATGACATCGAAGTCAGTCAGGCTTTGCTGGCGCAAACTCTCCAGGCAGCGCGCTAGGTATCGACCGCTGTTGTAGGTCACAATTATGACAGTGATTTGCGGCATCGGCCATCACCAGATTGACAGCGTTCGAAGGATCGCGAGCCTCGACAGGGAGCCTGCCAATGGCCTCGCCCTATCGAGGCAAATGATCGGATTGTCAAATCGCCCGCCTTTTTGCCGAGTCGCCCCTGATAATCGCAGAAAACGGCGCGTTCTGAAGACATAGGTAACAGATTGTACCAAAGACATAGGCGGCAATCTCGGGCCAAAGGAGGATTCTCTGATTTGCAGTGTTCTTTGCACCCGATCGATAAATCCCCAATCGTAGTACATGACGCTAACGAGCCAGGTTCCCGCGTCGACTTCCTTGATACCGAGCCTTTGGCCGGCCATAAGGTTCGCAGTGTTCATTTTCTTTCGGTGCAGGCCGTCACGAGCAGATCCTTGTCGTAGCAGGGGTATGTGATGCCGGGCAATCCGCTTCAGGGTCTTTGTCAGGTCCTATGGACCTCTGTGGGACATCGCTTGTCGAGGGCCCCTTGTGGCCATTCTAGATAGAATTCGCTGCGGCAAGCCTGGAGGCGCGCCTGCAGTTGCAGACTGTTCTTGCAGAGCGGTCGGACGATTTCTTGCTTTAGCGTGGGTTGGGGAGGCTTGAGCTTTGGAACCTTATCGATTTAGTGCCGGGTCGTCACCCTTGCTGGTGTCGATGCCCCATGTTGGAACAGCGGTATCCTCAGAAATCGCCGCGGACATGACCGAGGCGGCGCGCCAGCTGCCGGATACGGATTGGCATGTCGACCGGCTCTATGAATTCCTTGACGCATTGGGCGCGAGCGTGATCGCGGCCACCCAATCCCGCTATGTCATCGATCTCAACCGGGCGCCGGATGGCCGGGCCCTATATCCAGGGGCGTCCAATACAGAGCTCTGCCCAACCACTACCTTTGCCGAAGAGCCGATCTATCGCGCCGGTGCCGCGCCGGATGCCGACGAAGTAACCCGCCGTCGAAAGACGATCTGGGAACCCTATCACCGGCAGCTGGGTGAAGAACTGAAGGCCATTCGCGCGCGCCACGGCATTGCCTTCTTGTGGGATGCGCACTCCATTCGTTCCGAGGTGCCGCGCTTTTTCGAGGGGCGCCTGCCCGACCTCAACATCGGCACCGGCGGAGGTACCAGCGCCGCTGACGGGCTGGTGGCAGCGGTAGCGAAGGCGGCTGGCGAGTCGGCCCACTATAGTTCGGTGGTCGACGGCCGGTTCAAGGGTGGCTACATCACCCGCAACTACGGTGACCCAGCCTCGGGCATTCACGCGATCCAGCTCGAGTTGTCGCAGATCACCTACATGGAAGAAGACCCGCCCTTCCGTTTTCGCGAAGACCGGGCGGCCCGTATTCGACCCACCTTGAGTTCTATGGTGGAGGCAGGCTTGGCCTGGGTTCACCGCCACGCACCACCTGGAAAAGCGGATTGAAACCAACCCGGTAGGCAAGTTCTGCGGGCCGCTCGATATCCCAAATAGCAAAGTCGGCGGCTTTGCCCACCTCCAGCGTCCCGTGGCTGGCGCCCATGCCGAGCGCCTTGGCGGCATGGCACGTTACGCCGGCCAAGGCCTCTTCCGGCGTCAAGCCAAACAAGGTGCAGCCCATGTTGAGCATCAGCAGCAGCGAGGTCACCGGCGCGGAGCCCGGATTGCAGTCGGTGGCCAGGGCAATGGCGGTGCCGGCCTGGCGCAGCGCTTCGACGGGCGGCTGTTTAGTTTCGCGCAGCACATAGAAGGCACCGGGCAGCAAGACGGCGACGGTTCCCGCCTTGGCAAGGGCCGCGGCGCCCGCCTCACTGGTGTACTCTAGATGGTCTGCCGATAGCGCAGCGAAGCGCGCGGCCAATTCGGCGCCACCCAGATCGGAAAGCTGGTCGGCGTGCAACTTGACCGGCAAGCGCTGGCGTTGGGCGGCTTCGAAGACCCGTGTCGTCTCCTCCGCCGTAAAGCCGATGGTTTCGCAAAAGCCATCGACCGCATCAGCCAGGCCGCTTTCTGCGACCGCCGGCATCATGCTGCAGACCAAATCGATATAGTCACCCTGGCGGCCTTGGTATTCGGGCGGCAGGGCATGGGCGCCAAGGAAACTGGTCTTGACCGTCACCGGGTAGGCATCACCCAGGGCGCGGGCGACTTTTAGCTGCTTAAGTTCCTGCTCGAGGTCCAGGCCGTAGCCTGACTTTATTTCGACGGTGGTAACCCCTTCGGACAACAGAGTCGCGAGGCGTGGCGCGCTTTGGGTGAAAAGCCCAGCTTCGTCCGTGGCCCTCGTCGCCTTGACCGTGGAGACGATACCGCCGCCGGCCCGCGCCACCTCTTCGTAGCTCGCACCTTTCAGCCGCAGCTCGAATTCGGCCGCCCGGTCACCCCCATAAACGAGATGGGTGTGACAGTCGATCAAGCCTGGCGTAACCCAGCGGCCGTCGAGGTCGTGCACCTCCTGGGCAAGCACTGCTGGCCTGCCCGGCAGCTCTGCCTGCGGGCCGACCCAGGCGATGGCCCCCTCGTGGCTCGCCAGGGCCGCACCCTCTATGGCGCCATAGGGCGCACCGCCGGCCATGGTGGCCAGCCTGCCGTTGATCCAGAGCCTTTCCCACATCGCGACACCTCCAAGCATTGTCCAGGCATTGTCTCGGTCACGGCTTGGTCTTAATGTCGAAGTTTATCTCGCGCAACAAGCCCAGAGGGAGGACATGGCCAAGCATAAACTGTTTGCCGAGGCGGCGTTGCTGCCGTCTGGATGGGCCAAGGACGTCCTCTTCTCCATCGACGACGAGGGGAACATCACCAAGGTGTCCGATGGCGCTGAACCGCAGGAGGCTGAGCTTGCCAAAGGCCCTGTCTTACCAGGCATGCCGAACCTGCACAGCCACGCCTTTCAGCGCGCCATGGCGGGACTCGGCGAACGGGCCGGGCCTGAAGGCGATAGCTTTTGGACCTGGCGCGAGGTGATGTACAGCTTCGTCAACCGTCTAGCGCCAGAACAGGTCGAGGCAATTGCAACGCAGCTCTATATTGAGATGTTGAAGGCCGGCTACACGGCGGTTGCCGAGTTTCATTACCTACATCACCAGCCCGATGGCACGCCCTTCGACGATCGGGCGGAGATGTCCAAGCGGATCCTGGCCGCGGCGGATAGCAGCGGTATCGGCATCACCTTGCTGCCGGTGCTCTACAGTCACGGCGGTTTTGACGGTCAGCCACCGAGCGAAGCGCAACACCGCTTCGTCAACAAGCGCAAGGGTTACGTTGAAATCCTCGAGGCCTTGGCACCGCTCTGCCAAGAGTCGCAGCAGCGCCGTCTCGGCATCGCCCCCCACTCCCTGAGGGCCGTTACCCCAAAGGGCCTTGCGCGCGCGATCGAGGCGATCGACGAGATTGATCCAAGCGCACCGATCCACTTGCACATTGCCGAGCAGAAGAAGGAGGTGCATGACTGTATCAATTGGTGCGGCCAGCGGCCAATACGCTGGCTGCGGGACAACTTCGATGTCGGTCGCCGCTGGTGTTTGATCCATGCCACCCATATCAGCGAGTCCGGTGCCCGCCGTTTGGCAGGCAGCGGTGCCGTCGTCGGTCTCTGCCCCACCACCGAGGCCAACTTGGGTGACGGAGTCTTTCCGGCCACAGAATACATCAAGAAGGGCGGCGCCTTCGGTATCGGGTCAGACAGCAACATCTCCCTCAGCCCCATCGAAGAACTGCGTTGGTTGGAGTATGGCCAGCGCCTTTGGCACCAACAACGCAACATCCTCGCAGGGAAGAACGAAGGTGACTCCGTCGGCTCCTTTCTCTACACCGGCGCCCTCGCGGGCGGAGCCCAGGCTTTGGGCCGACCGATCGGCCGTCTTGAACCAGGATGCCGCGCCGACGTGGTCGTGCTCGATCCCAATCGGGCCAGCATCGCCGGGCGCAAGAAGGATCGATTGCTGGATGCTTTGATCTTCTCTGGCAACGAGAACCCGGTGCGCGACGTTATGGTGGGCGGCCAATGGCGGGTTCAAGAAGGCCGGCATGCGGCGGAGGAAGCGGCGCTTTCGGCCTACCGGGCGACGATGAAAGACTTGTTGGATGGGGTCGCCGGCTGACCTAGCCGACAGCTTCGCCAACCCCCGCTAACATCTTTCCGTTCGCCAGCAGCTCTCGGTCCAAGCGTTCGGCGTCGCGGCCGCCCGGTCGGTCTTGGGTAAGCGGTGGAATGACCGCGCGCACCATCTTCCAGGCCACTTCAGTTCCGCTCCCAAGCGTTTCAGGCTTTACCAGGTCGACGGCCTGGGCTGCCACCATCAATTCCATGGCGATGATGAGGCGTAGGCGCCACAATGCTCCTTCCGCTTTCTCAGCCGCCAAGGGGGTGTTGGTTAGGTCATCCTCGACCCCGTCGGCGCCCCAGCGCAGATCCGCTGGCACCGGCAGGGCGAGGTGGCGGATCTGTTGCAACAGAGCCTCAGCGACCTTTAGCAGGGGCGTGAATCCGGAGTGGCCAGGCCCGCCCTGGGACAGGTTTGCGGGGAGACCGCTCAGCCGTTCGGTGAGCAGCCGTGCCGCGCGGCTGACCGATTGGCCGGCCGCCGGCGCCAGCGCCTGGCTCAGGCAATCAAGGGCGAGAGCCAATCCCGGTGTGTGGTAGTTGCCGGTCGAAAGGATTTCCTCGTCGTCGATCAGCACCAGGGGATTATCGCCCGACCCATTGATCTCGGCCTCGAGCGGTGCTGCCAGGAAGTCGATCGCGGCCAGCAGACTGCCGATAACCTGTGACGCCGATCTCAGGCTGATCGGGTCTTGCAGGCGCCTCGCCGCGCCTGGCTCTTGGAGTGATCCGCCGGCGAGCAGACGGCGCATCCGGGCCGCCGCTTGTGCTTGACCGGGTGCTGGGCGGGCCGCGGCGACGCGCGGGTCGATGGGGCTGAGATTGGCCCGGAAGCCTTCGAGCGACAGGGCCGCCGCAATCAAGCTGAGCTCGGCGATCTGGCGCGCGTCCGCTAAGATCAAGGCGGCGCGGCCGGCGGAAAACGACGAGGCATTGCAGAGCGCCAGGCCGTCCTTGGGTCCGAGGACGAGGGGTTGCAAGCCCTTTTTTGCCAATGCCTCGGTCGCGTTCAGTCTTTCGCCCTCGCAATCCATTTCTCCCTGGCCGATGAGGGCCAGGCCGAGGTGTGCGAGCACGCAAAGATCGCCGGCGCCGATCGACCCGATCGACGGCATGACAGGCGTCAGGCCGGCATTCAAACAATCGGCGATGGCCTCTGCGACCGCCGGTGAGGCGCCGGCCCCGCCGCGCAGGAGGACGTTCAGACGAACCACCATCACCGCACGAACGATCGCCCGGGAAAGGCGCGGTCCGACAGCGTTCGCCCGACCTTCGACGGTTCGTTTGGAAAAGGCGGCTAGCTCCTCCTGAGAGAGGCGATGGGTGACCCGGGCGCCCAGGCCGGTGTTGAGGCCGTAGACTGGCCGGTCGGCAGCCAAGTGATCGTCGACCACCTTGCGAGCGGCCGCCATGCGGGCAAGCGCCCCAGCACCGAGGCTGACCGCTCGATCCTGCCGGGCGACAGCGACGATGTCGTCGGCCGTAAGATTCTCACCGGTTAGGGTGAGGGGAACCCGTTGCGACACCGATTGAGCCATTTTATTGTCCATTTTGCATCGCTCCGAACCTTGACGGTGAAAAGGGACCTGGTACTTGCACCCTCAACTCCAAGTGTGTCGCCCTGGCGTCTTTTTTGGACCGGTCGATGCACTTTCCCGAGGGATCGACTTTCGGTCAAGGGAGCGACAGCTCGATCGTACCGAATTCCATTTCAGCACGCGGAAAAAATTATATAATACTTTGAGATAGCGGTGTTTCTGTGGAATAGACAGGAACAGCAACTGACTGAATTGCCGTTCCCAAAGGGAAAACAAGAATGCCTTCTGCCGCGAACGGCTGGGTCGACCAAGAGGCATCCTTCGCCAGGATACCGGGGTCAAATTGAGGGGAGCAAGCGATGGCGGGTGAAGGGTCTCGCCGAGACCGTCTGCGGCGGTCACGGGGCGGCGCCGGACTGCGGCAACTGCCGTGGTGGTCGCTTCGTAATCCCTATCGGCCGATCGAAGTTCTGCGCGACGAAGAGATAGAGGAAATCCACCACGCCTCCTTGCGGGTACTGGAAGAAATCGGCATGGATTTTCTGTTGCCGGAGGCGCGC
Organism: Rhodospirillales bacterium; assembly: GCA_965222795.1. Taxonomy (GTDB): domain Bacteria; phylum Pseudomonadota; class Alphaproteobacteria; order Kiloniellales; family CBDCUY01; genus CBDCUY01. The sequence continues at coordinate 1,078,497 of OZ244972.1, forward strand.
GAGATCCTCCGTCAAGCCGGCGCCGCGGTCGAGCCAGGGAGCGAGCGGGTGCGCTTCGATCGGGGGCTGATCGAGGAGGCGGTGGCGAAGGCCCCTTCCCAGTTCACGCTGCACGCCCGCAACCCGGCCCACAATCTGACGATCGGCGGCAGCGCCATCAATTTTGCCGCGGTCGCGAGCCCACCAAACGTATCCGACACCGAAAAGGGGCGTCGCGCCGGCAATTTTGAAGACTTTTGCAATCTGCTGCGCCTCAGCCAGACCTTCAACATCATCCACCTCAACGGTGGCTATCCAGTTGAGCCGGTGGACCTGCCGGCCGAGACCCGTCATCTGGATTGCTTGCGGGCCTTCGTCACCCTGACGGACAAGGTCTTCCACGCCTATTCCTTGGGCAGGGCAAGGATCTTGGACGGTATTGAGATCGCTCGCATTGCCCGCGGCATCGATCGTGAGCAGTTGCAGGGTGAACCGAGCCTCTTCACCATCGTCAACACCAACTCGCCGCTCAAGCTCGACTCGCCTATGCTGCAAGGCATCATCGAGATGGCGCGCCACAACCAAGCGGTGGCCATCACCCCTTTCACCCTTTCCGGCGCCATGAGCCCGGCAACCATCGCCGGCGCCTTGGTCCAGCAGAATGCCGAAGCCCTGGCCGGGATCGCCTTTACCCAGCTGGTCAATCCGGGTGCCCCAGTGGTCTATGGCGGCTTTACCTCGAACGTCGACATGAAATCGGGCGCGCCCGCCTTCGGTACGCCGGAGTACACCCGAGCAGCCCTGGCTGGCGGCCAGCTGGCGCGCCGCTACAACCTGCCCTACCGCTCCTCCAACGCCAATGCCTCCAACCTGGTCGATGCGCAGGCGGCCTATGAGTCGGAGATGTCGCTATGGGGGGCGGTGATGGGTCACGCCAACATCGTCATGCATGCAGCCGGTTGGATCGAGGGCGGCTTGACCGCGTCATTTGAGAAGCTGGTCCTCGATGCCGAGCTATTGCAAATGATGGCCGAGTTCATGCAGCCGATCGAGATCACCGAGGAGACCCTGGGGGTCGATGCGATCCGCGAAGTCGGGCCCGGCGGCCACTTCTTTGGCGCCGCACATACGCTCAGCCGCTACGAGAACGCCTTCTACTCGCCGATCCTATCCGACTGGCGCAACTTCGAAACTTGGCAGGACGCCGGCTCCCTCAGCGCCACCGAAAGGGCACATAGTCTCTATAAACAGATTCTTGCGAACTATGAACCACCTGCCCTGGACCCGAGCATCGCCGAGGAACTGGATGCCTTCGTAGCCCGCCGCAAGGCAGAAGGCGGCGCCGGTTCCATAGAATGAGGAGGACGCGATCAGGCTTCGGTGATCGAGGGATGCAGAACAGGCTCCTTGGGGCGTAGAAGATAACGTCCGGCCACTTCGCGATATCCCCGATAGGAATAGCCACCATTTCGTGCCAGCAAGGCATCGCGCTCCGCCCGAAAGCGCGCCGGCAAGCGGTACCAGGCAAGCCCCGGCTCCTGGTGGTGCAAGGCGTGCAGATTGTTGTTCAGGAACATAAAAGCAATCGGCCGCTCCGCCTCGATGATGACAGTGCGCTCGCCGGGGTTTGGGCTGGCTTGGTGCTCCAGGAAACTGCGCAGCAAGGTCAAGGAAAGACCCGGATAGGCGAAGAAAGCCACGTAGCCCCAGAACGGGATATCGCAGACACCAAGCGCCCACATTAAGACCAAAGCAGCGCCTGCCAGGTGCGGCAGCCACTCGGACCAGAACGCCGGATCGCCGTCGACCAAACGCGCCCATTCCTGTCGCCAGAACACGATGGCGGAATAGGCCGGCCCCAGCAAAAGGCGTCCCAAAAGCGTGTTATGGACGGTCATGAATGCCCGTCCGACTGGGCCGACTTGGTCCCAATCCTCGGCAGTCAGGTAGCGGGACTCCGGATCGAGATGGGGGTCGGTGAGATTGGCCTCGTCGCGATGGTGTTCCGTGTGCTGCCGGCGATAACTGCGATAGGGCATCCACAGCCAAAGACTGGGGAAGACCATGAGCTCGTTGACGAGCGGTGACCGCGTGGGATGGCCGTGCACCGCCTCGTGCTGCAGGCTGCCATGCAGGCAGACCACATAGGCACCGAGCGGCAGCAATAGCCACCAAGGCAGAAGGTGATAGGCAAGGGTGAGCGTTGCAAAGGCTGCGTAAGTGACAAGAGCCACCGCCAGCGTCGGCCACTCGACCTTGAAATTACTCTCTTGATTCTTCTTGTTAGACCCCGAGGCTATCATTCCCGTCTTCAACTCGTCCAGATCCCCCAATGGACCATCACCGTGGTCCTTATCCCTTTATTGTGGATAGCCTATCGGCGTTATCCAATGAAAACAATGAGATAATGTGCATATTTTGCTGCACTTTATAATCAACTTAATCAGTTGTAGAAAAAATAAGACTATTGGTGATAATAATCACAGAATCGAAAAAAGTTGAGCAACCATGGACCGCTTAGAGACCATCGAGACTTTTCGCGATCGATTGAAAGAAGTCATCATGCGCTCCGGCCTTAGCCGCTCGGCTTTCGCCGCGGAGCTGGGCATCGATCGCTCGACCCTTTCCCAACTTCTGTCCAGCGGCAACGACCGTTTGCCCCGCGCCGAGACCATCGTGGCAATAGCTGCCCGGGAACAGGTCAGCATTGATTGGCTACTTGGCCTCAGCCAAGAGGGTCAACTCTTTACGGACTTTCTAAGCACCGCGCTGGAGATCGAAGGCACCTCGGGCTCGCCGCTGGATGAGCGATTGGTGGCCTGGCAGGCGGAGGCCATCGGTTACAAGATCCGCTATGTGCCCTCGACCTTGCCCGACCTGCTGAAGATCAGCGATGTTTTTCGCTATGAGTATCAAGATTACGGCACCTTCGCCCGCAAGGTGAACATCGTCCAGGCGGAATCCTCACTTGCCTACACCCGACGCCCTGAAACCGACATGGAAACCTGCAGTTCGCTCCAGTCTGTGGAAGATTTCGCCTCAGGCTACGGCATCTGGAAAGGGCTCGCGCCGGAAAGCCGCCGTCGGCAACTCGAACGGATGATCCAGCTGACTGACGAGCTCTACCCGACCTTTCGCTGGTTTCTGTTTGACGGCCTGGAGAGTTATTCAGTACCGCTGACGATTTATGGTCCACAGCGGGCGATGATCTATGCCGGAAAAATGTTCCTGGTCTTTAACTCCACCGAACATATCCGGGAACTGATCAATCATTTCGACCGGCTTATTCGTGCCGCGGTCGTGCAGCCGCCAGATGTTCCTGAATTCTTGCGACAGCTTTTACCTAAAACCAAAACATCGAGCTAGGGTCGCGGCAGTCTATTCGGTCGCAATGACCAGGAACGAAAAAACTCTCAAGACCATGGGAATGATTCCAGCTTAGACCCGTCTCTTGGGTCAGGGAGTTGGTGAGCCCCCCACCTAGGTCATTTTCGCGGTCTGCTGCACATTCGGCCGTGGCCATAGGGCGTCTTTCGCCAACTCCTCCAACCCAACAAGGAGGATCTTGGAATGAGATATTTGCTTGCCCCGCTTGCAGCTTGCGCTCTGCTTTGGACTGCCGCTTCGGTTAGCGCCGAGGAAATGAAAGGCACGGTCGTCGAGGTCGATGAGGCCCAAGGCGTGATCATGCTCGATAGCGGCGAGAGCTTTACGCTGGCTGAAGGGGTCACCGTTGAGGGCCTACAACCCGGCACCGAAGTCACGGTTTCCTACGAAGATCAAGACGGCGAGAAAGTCGCGAGCCAAATTGAGTCGACTCAGTAATCTTTTTTTTGCTCGTCCCTAGTGTTCGAAATGGGCGCAGGAATCCTTGCGCCCATTTCACTTTCAATGCGCTTGGCACTTTCCCGTGTCGATGCCTTCAGACTCCGAAAAGTTGGCGGCCGCCAAGTCTCGACGGCCGATTGACTGCAAAAAGCAAAAGACAGTGCGGGCCGACACTACTGTCGTTTCACCGGCAATGGGGAGCTGCAAGGGTTTGGAGCGGGAGTCCAAGGAAAGTTGCGCGGTTCGATAACCTCGGACCAGACCAAGCAACTGCCCGCTCCGACTGTCGAAGACGCCGCCGCCACTCATGCCGTAGCTTACGGATGCGTCGACCATTTGAACCGGACCCCAAATCGGCACGGAACCGCCGCTGGTTTCCTTTGCCCCATCGATTTGACTGACTGAACCGCCGATGGTCGTTCGCTCGCGACCCCAGGGAAAGGCAATGATCCAAATTGGGTCGACCAGATAGGCACCGTCGGCAAATTTGGCGGCCGGCAGCCGAACGATCGGCGCCTGCAACAGGGCAAGGTCGCGCTCGCTATCGATTGCGAGAATCTGTGCATCCCACACTCTTGCATTAGGCGGCGCCACGACCGTGATATCTTGTTGCATGAGTGGTTCGAAGGTATGCGCCGTGGTCAGAATGTAGTGCTCCTGTTCATGAGTAGGCGCACTTAAAACCACGCCCGAACCCGTCCGCCGCCCGCCATTTTCTCTTTCGGTGATGAGTTTGACAGTCGTTTGCATACTTTGTGCAAGCAGCCGATGACGGTCGTCTGGTGATTGACCGGTACTACAGGACGTGCAGGCCGCCACCAATCCGACGGCAAGGGCAAGCACTTTGGGATAAGGCGTCTTTGGCCTGAAAGGGTCCAGTTGGCTGGAGCGCACGAGATCCCCCAAAAGAAACACATCGCTCTAGACATTCGCTCGACTGGTTTGCCGACAAAGCAAATCTATGATCTGACGAAACGAATCTTGAAGTATGATGTGTTAAATCGTTCCCTAGGTCCAATTTTATTGGGAGATATTCCAATCAATGTCAACTAAATCTGTAATTTAGGGCATTTTTATAAGTGATATATAGTACGATACCCTGGCTTTCTTTTTCAGCGACGAAAATTTCTCTTCGCGAATTCGATACTCTATGGCTCTGATACGGAAACCCATGTCCTGACCCTAACATCGGCCAGCAGGTTGTGCTGCAAGTGTCTTGATACGAGGAGCGGTGCGGCATGCCATCCGAGCCGATGCTCGTTCTAGGCCCTCGGGAAATACACCGCATTTGACGCAAATCTTCGGTTTAACCGCCCATTAGGACCGGGTGATGCATAACCCATAAGGCCGTGGATTATTTTGGAGGGGCGCTTCATGGCAAGACCGCTTTCGCCAGGTGGCTCGATTCTCATTAGTCGGCGCGAAACCACGCGTTACACTTTGGAGAACGCCATCGTAATTGTGGTTACCAAGGACGGGCGTGCCTTGCGCCGCAAGATTGTGAACATTTCCATGGGTGGCATGCGCCTGGAATGCCCTCAACCTTTGCCGATTGGAAGCCGCTTGCAGCTCAGCCATCCCGAAGCCGGACACTTCGATGCGGAGGTGCGGTGGTGCAGGGGGCGGCAAATGGGTGTGGCCCTGAGAGCCAGCGATGCAGAACGAGAAGCCATCGTGGAGAGCATCCGCAGCTCGATCGAGAGCAAAACCCTAGCTGAAGCCGTCTAGGGCGTCGGCTTTTCCGACGCGCTGGTTCGGCGCGGTCGGCGCCGTGGTGCCTTGCGCACCCTAAGCCGGCTGCAGCGCGGCCAGCGCGCTGGAAAGGCCTGGAGCTAGCGGGGCTGGGCACAGCCACGGTAGATATAGGTTAAGATACGCGGCCCGCTTATGAAGTAGCCGCTTTCAAAACGCCCCATCCTAAATCCAGCCCCTTCGATCAGTCGGTCGATAGGGCGGTTGATGTTACAGCCGCCGGCGACCCGCCCCCAAATCGAATTGAGCCGATCTTGCCAGGCCAAAATTTTCGCCTCTGGGGAAGCGCCATGCTCGGCGAACAGTAGGGAGCCACCAGGCCGCAACACACGCCTCGCTTCGCGCAGGGCGGCACCCGCGTCAGGTATCGAGCACAAAGTCCAAGTCGTGACGACACAGTCGAACTCATGATCGTCGAAGGGCAGCGTCTCGGCGCTGCCCTGCATTAGGTGCACAGGGAAATTCGCCTCTCGGGCATAGGCTTGCGCCATCGACAGAAGTTTCTTTGACGGATCGATGCCGGTGATCGACGTGACCCCAGAACCATAGAAAGGCAGATTGAGGCCGGAGCCCATTCCCAGCTCTAGGACCCGACCCGAGGCCGCCGGCAGCAAGGCGGCGCGTTCGCGGGCCGCCTCCTTGTTTTGCATGGCCTTATGCAAGAGCCAAGGCAAAAAATGATCTTGGTAAAGGCCCACAACCGTACTGCCTTCCTCTGTCATCTCCCGCCGACAAGGACCATAATATCGGCGTCTTCCTTCATAGGGTACCAGGCTTGCGAGCCAAAGGGATGGATAGCGGAATGAAGGCGACTGGGACGATCCTCTTTCCTTGCACGTACTTGTGGATTGCCCTGCTGTCCGTGGCCGGGCCATTTTCCCCTCTCCTGGCGGCAGAGCTACCGCAATCGCCGGTCGATGTTTTGGCGCCGGTTCCGGGCGGGCGCTTTACCATGGGGGCAGCGGACGGTGAGCCGGATGAGCGCCCACAAGAGGTGGCCACAGGCCCCTTCCAAATGATGCAGCGCGAAGTGACCAATGCGCTGTTTGCTGCCTTTGTCTCCGATTCCGGCCATGTGACCGATCCGGAGCGGCGTGGCTTCGGCTATGTCTGGGACGGTCGCTGGAGGCGAGAAGCGGGCGCGACTTGGCAACACCCTCAGGGGCCAGAGGATAATATCACAGGCAAGGACCAGCATCCGGTGGTGCAGGTCTCACAGCGGGATGCGGCTGCCTACTGCCGTTGGTATGGTCTGCGCCTACCAAGCGAGCTCGAGTGGGAATTTGCCGCCCGGGGGTTGGACGGCAGGCGCTATCCCTGGGGTGACCAACCGCCGGAGCAAGCAGGCCTGCGCCGCGCCAACTATGGTACCACCCGCTGTTGTGCGCCTGAGGAGTCAGACGGTTACCGGACAACTGCACCAGTCGGCAGCTTTGGCAACGGTGCCTCGCCTTTCGGGCTTCTGGACATGGCCGGCAACGTCTGGGAATGGACCAACAGCCGCTTTCCAGGCAGGCCTGATCAGGTGGTTTTGCGCGGCGGCGGTTGGGGCAATAATCCCTATTGTCTGCGGGTTTCCTATCGGCATGGCAATCCGCCGGACATTGGTCTTGATATGGTGGGCTTTCGCTGCGCCGGTCAACTGGACTCAGATCCTGGATCGGCAGGAGGGAGTGCTGAGGCCGGTCGGTCGATCAATTCGAAGTAAATCTCCTGAACCATTTGCGCCGTTGTGATGAGGCGATCTTTAAGGGCTGCGAAGCTGTCAAGGCCGGCGGTCTGCGCGATCTGCTCCTTGATCCCTGGTGGCGTTGCCGCCTCGTCAAAATTACTGCCGATCGTCAAGCGTAACATCCCCTGGAGGCTTTGCATGAGGCGGGTCGCTTCGATGAGCCGTTGCGATAGCGAACGCCCCAACAAACCGGCCTGCGCCAGCTGGGCAAAGGTCGCGACTGTGTTGGTATCCAAGACCTCTGGATGATCGGCTGCGTGTCTCAGAGTCAAGTATTGGGCTATGAACTCCAAATCAATCAGACCGCCGCGCAAATGTTTGATGTTCCATAGACTCTGCGCTCGGTGCTCGCGGTCGATGCGCTGGCGCATGTCAGCGACGTCCCGCAACAGGGAATCAGGGTCGCGCGGTCGACAGAGTATCTTGCCGATCTCCGCCTGGATGCGCTCTAGTAACCCCGCGTCACCAACCAGCGGTCTTGCCCGTGTCAGGGCCATGTGCTCCCAGGTCCAGGCCTCCTTCTCATGGTACTGGACGAAGCCGGCTAGGGAGGTAGCGATGGGCCCCGCATTGCCCGAGGGCCGCAGGCGCATGTCGATCTCGTAAAGGCGACCTTCAGGGGTCAGCGCCGAAAGAGCGGAGATCAACCGTTGGCCGAGACGGGCAAAATAGTGGCTGTCAGCCAGTGGTTTGGGACCGTCGGACGAGGAGCCGGCAGGCTCAGCCTGGTAGATGAACACGAGATCCACATCGGAGCCAACGGTCATTTCCCGAGAGCCGAGCTTGCCCAAGGCCACCACCGCCAGACCGGGACCGGTGATCCTTCCGTGACGCCGGGCGAAGTCATCTGTAACCGGGGGGAAGAGGCCCGAAATCACCGTGTCGGCGATATCGCTGAGCCCGCGCGCGGCTTCTTCGGGGCTGGTGCTTTGCCGCAGTATATGGACGCCAGCCTGAAATTTGCGGTCGTTGGCCCACCGCCGGCTGGCGTCGAGCGCATCTTGCAGATCGCCTGCCTCGCCCAATGCCGAGGTCAGTTCCGCTTGCAAATCGGCGCGCAGAGGCAGAGGGTCGAAAAAGTCTCCGCTCAAGACACCTTCGAGCAGACCCGGTCTAGCAGCCAGTCGATCCGCCAGGGCGGGCCCGCTGCCCATGATCTCCGCCAAGAGGTCGAGGAGAGACGGCCGGGCATTGATCATCGAAAACAACTGCACCCCGGTCGGCAGGCCAGACAAAAAGGCGTCGAAATGGCCAAGGGCAAGATCCGGGTTGGCGGTTTTGGCGAAGGCCTCCAGCAGCGCCGGTACGAGTTCCGTCAGGAGTTCGCGGCTGCGGGTCGAGCGCATGGCGCGATAGCGGCCACGGTGCCAACCGCTGACCAGTTGGAATACCCGTTCCCCGTCGGCGAAGCCCATATCTTTCAAAGTCGAAAGGGTGTTGGGTTCCGCCGTCGACCCGGTGAACACCAAGTTCCCCGTCTTCGCCAAGGGGGCAGATGATTCGAAGAGTTCGCCGTAGTAATCCTCAACCCGTTTAAGATGGCCCAAGAGACGCTCTTCGAACACCGCTGCCGAGGCATAGCCCAAAAAGGCGGCAAAGCGCTGCAAGTCCTCCGAACTGTCGGGCAACCGGTGGGTTTGCTGATCCTCGACCATTTGTAATCGATGCTCGACCTGCCGCAGAAAGCGATAGGCCTGACTCAAACGATCGGCGGCTTCTTGATCGATCCGGCCGGCTTCTGCCAGGGCGTTCAGGCCGGCGATCGTGCGAGAACTGCGGAGGTCTGGGTTACGGCCGCCCCAGACCAATTGCTGGGTCTGGACGAAGAACTCGATTTCGCGAATGCCGCCACGGCCGAGCTTCACATCGTGGCCCAGGACATTGACCTGGCCGCCGCCCCGGTGAGCGTTGATCTGGCGCTTAATGGAATGAATATCGCGAATCGCCCAAAAATCGAGGTTCTTACGCCAGACGAAGGGGCGCAGCGCCTTGAGGAAGCCTCGGCCAGTGGCCAAGTCCCCTGCCGCCGGGCGGGCCTTGATCATGGCCGCCCGCTCCCAGTTCTGGCCCAGACTCTCGTAGTAGGTCTCGGCCGCGTTCACGGTCATGGCAAGCGGCATCGCCGAAGGGTCCGGGCGCAGCCGAAGATCGGTTCGGAAGACATAACCATCGGGGGTCCGCTGATCGAGCAGGGTTGTCAAATCACGGGTGAGGCGCTGCAGTCTCTCCGGCAAACTGCGGCGGCCGCCGTAGCGCAGCTTCAAGGGATCGTAGAGGGCGATGACATCGATGTCGGAGGAGTAGTTAAGCTCGCCCGCCCCCAACTTTCCCATTGCCAAGACCACATAACCCGCATTATCGGGGGTCACTCGGTTGCCGTCCGCCAGCGTGATGTCGCCGGTCTCCGCTGCTTCGTTAAGCAGGCAAGTAAGTCCTGACGAAAGCGCGGCATCGGCGAGTTCGCTCAGGGCTCCTGTTACCTGCTCCAGCGACCAACGGCCGGCGAGATCCGCCAGCGCGATCAAGAGTGCGGCACGCCGCTTGGCGATGCGCAGTTCGGTCATCAACCTGGAGCGATCGCAGGATTGGGCCAAGCCCCCCTTTATCTCGGCGATCATGGTAACAAAGAGCGCATCCGGCCCTTCCGTCAGCAAGCGGGAGAAAAACTCGAGGTCGGCTAGAATTACCTGGCTCAAAAACGGGCTGCCGGAAAAAACGCCCGTGAGCAGGGCGCGGCCCTGCGGGTCCTTGGCGAAAGCCTCCAGCGGGTCTCGAAGCTCCGATCGATCAAGTTTGGCTACCTTGGCGGCAAAGTCGCCAAAGGTCCTTTCCGCCATGTCTGGTGACCCGATTTTCGGCAGGGTCTCGATGGGGGCGGTTAAGAACATAGGCTCCAATCCGAGTAGGTAATCGTTGTTGGCGATTCCGTTAGCAAGGGAACCCGGTTAATATCATCCGGACTGGGGATAAGGGAACCTGGGCTGCAAAGGTTAGGTGATGATGGAACTTTCGGCGCTTGGTGTCTTTGCGATCGCACTCTTGATGAGCGCCGGCTCGCCGGGGCCAAGCATTGCCGCCTTGGTCGCGCGGGTGCTGGTCAAAGGTTGGCGGGATGTGACCCCCTTTCTGGCGGCGATGTGGATCGGCGAGATTACGTGGCTCACTCTGGCCATCGCTGGCCTGGCCACTATCGCTGAATCCTTCCACGAGGCCTTCGTCGTCATCAAGTATTGTGGTGTCGCTTACCTCTTGTATCTCGCCTGGAAGATGTGGCGGGTGCCGCTCGGCACTGAAGACGGCAGATCGATACCGCAAACCAGCGGGTCTTGGCGAATGTTCGGCGCTGGTCTGGCGATCACCCTCGGCAATCCTAAGATCATGGTCTTCTACGTGGCCTTGCTGCCGGTCATTCTCGATCTTAAAGGCATCACCCTAGTCGATTGGGCGACGCTCTCGGTGATCGTCCTGGTGGTCCTCGCCTTTGTTGATCTTTGTTACGTCATGCTGGCCGCGCGGGCCCGTCTCTGGCTGCGGAGCCCCAAGGCGGTACGCTTGGCCAACCGCATCGGCGCCGGCGTTATGGCCGGAGCGGCGGCGGCCATCGCCAGTCGCTAAAGGATAAGCATGCCAAAGCCCGCGGCCGAACTCTACGCCGAAAAGTGCCGCATCGAGGCGGAGATCAAGCTCCTCCTTGAACGGCACGAGCAGCTTGGTGAGGCCTTGGGGGAGTTTGAACATGAAGCCCGCCGCACCCGCGACGCTCTGGAACGTTTGGGTGGTCGCTCTCGGGTGCTGGAGAAAAAAGCGGTGAGCCTGCGTAAGAACCGGCAGCTAACCCGCTATGACTTGCGAAAACAGGCGGATAGCCTTGACCGGCTTCGGCAACGTTTGGTGGCCTTGGAAGCTGAAATCCAGGGTCTCAATGGGAAATCGCCCGACGCCCCCTGACCCTTTCGCCAAATTTGTCGTTATTGCGCTGCCTGGCCGAGCAGGGTTTTATCCTCAGACTCTCCGGCGCGCAGTTCCCGATCCAGCCTGATGCCGGCATGGGCGCGCGGTGGTGCCAGGGGTGCCAGAAGGCTGTAAATCACCGGAATCAGCACCAAGGTAAAGGCGGTCGCAATACCGAGGCCACCGAAAACGACCCAGCCGATGGCGCTGCGCGCCTCTGCGCCGGCGCCACTTGCCAGAATGAGCGGCAGGGCGCCGAGAACCGTCGACAGCATGGTCATCATAACTGGGCGCAATCGCGTCGCTGCCGCTTGATGGACGGCGGCACTGACCGAGAGGCCCCGGTCGCGCAATTGGTCGGCGAACTCCACCACCAGGATTCCGTTCTTGGCCATGAGGCCGACCAGCATGATAAGACCGATCTGACTGTAGATGTTGAAGCTGGTTCCCGTCAGCTTGAGGGCGAAGACGGCGGCGGCCAGGCCGAAGGGGACCGTCAGCAGAATGACCAGGGCGCTTAATACGCTTTCGAACTGGGCGGCAAGGACGAGCAGCACGACGACGATCGCGACCGCGAAGGTAATTGCCACCTCGTAGGAGGTGTCCTGCAAGGCGGCCGCCTCATTGATCAGTCGAAGGTCGATATCCGACGGTAAGACTTTCTTCGCAAGGGCTTCCACGTCGGCGATCGCCTGGCTGAGCGGATAACCTTCGGCGAGAGGGCTATCGATTTCGATGGCGCGCCGTTGGGCGGTGCGGTCAAGTTCAGCCGCGACGCCGACTTCCTCCAGGGTGACAAAGGCGGAAAGCGGCACCAGCTGTCCGACGGAAGTGGAAACAAATAGGTTGTGCAGATCTCTTGGGTCATCAATGGCGCCGGCCGCCGATTCGATCAGTACCGGGACGGTGCGGTCCTCGACATTCAGCTCGGTGACCTCGTAACCACCGACCATGGCGCGCAAGGTGTTGACAATACCTTCGACCGGGACGCCCAAATCTTCCGCCCGCTGCCGATCCACGCGCAGGGAAAGCTGGGGCTGGGTCTGCTGGTACTCGATCTCAGGGTCTTCCAGCTGGGGGAGTTCATCGTGCATGGCGGCGAGGAAGTCATCCGCCGCGGCCGCGATGTCGGCATAGCTGGTTCCGGTCAGAGCAAATTCGATGCGGCCGCCGGTGCGCCAGAGGTTGAGGCTGTTGGGGCTCCAGACCCGCGCCGTTGCTCCCGTGACAGACTTCAGTTTCGGCCGAATCTCCTTGACGATTTCCGCCTGACTGCGGGATCGCTGCGACCAAGGGGTCAAGGGCGCGATGATCGAGACTCTATTCAAATCCCAGCGGCCGACAATGGAGACCACGTTGGCAATCTCACCGGCGTCGCGCAAGGGGGCGAGGATGGCCTCTGCCTGAACTGATTGGCGATCCATATAGTCCAGACCGACGCCGTCTGGCCCCTGCATGGTGACGTAGAGGCGGCCGCGATCCTCTTGCGGCAGCAACTCCGTATCGATACCGGGAAAGAGGGCGGTGGCAATCAGGGACGCGCATATGGCCAGGCCGAGGATCAAGAAACGGGCATTAAGGGTGAAGGCCAGGAAGCTGCGATAAAGACGGCTTACGCGCTCGCCGGTCCACGCCAACAGCCCGCCTCGTGGCGCGTCTTTCTCAATCCTATCGGTCAGCAGGCGCGAAGCCAGCATGGGACAGAGCGACAGAGCCACGAAGGAGGAAATGGCAACCGCAACTGCCAGCACAAAACCGAACTCCACAAAGAGCCGACCCGCCGTACCAGGCAGGAAGGCGATCGGCAGGAAGACCGAGACCAGCGTCGCCGTGGTTGCGAGAACCGCAAAGAAGACCTGGCGCGTGCCGATCACCGAAGCGGCCAAGGGCTGGAGCCCCATAGCCCGCTGCCGCTGAATATTTTCGACCACGACGATGGCATCGTCGACGATCATGCCAGTGGCCAAGACCAAGGCGAGCAAGGTCACGATGTTGATCGAGAATCCCAGCAGCCAGATCGCCGCGATCGTGCCAATGAGGGAAATGGGAATGGCGATCACCGGAATGGCGGTGACCCTGAACTTGCCCATGAACAAGAATATGATGACGGTTACCACCATCATGGCAGCCGTCAGGCTGAAGATCACTTCGCGAACGGAATTTCGGATAAACCCGGCGTCATCCGAGTATTTGATGATCTGCACGTCGTCTAAGCGCCGGTTCAGCCGCGCCACGGCCCGATCGACCGCGTCGGAAATTTGGATCGTGTTGGACTGGGCGCGGCGCAGGATGCTGAGCCCCACCACCTTGCGTCCATTGAAGAGGGTATAGCTCTGGGGCTCGGCGGGGCCGTAGAAGACTTGTCCCACGTTCTGCAAAAAGACATCGTCTTTAAGAGCCAGCCGTTCGATTTCCGCCGGTCGCCAGACGGAAGCATCGGCGCGCACCAACAGCAGTTGATCGTCGGACTTGAAACTGCCGGCCGGCACGTCGAGCCCAGTGGAGCGGACCACCTCTGCCACGTCGTCAATGGAAAGACCGTAGCGTGCCAGGCGCATGGGCTCGACGACGATGCGCAGCACCCGTTTCTGATTGCCGAAAAGGTTTACGGCTGCCACGCCGGGAATCGCCGAAAGCTCCGTTGCCACGTCATCTTCGGCAATCTGGGTAAGGGCGTCCTGCGACAGTCGGTCACTCACCAGGGCGAGCCGGATGATGGGGCTAGCATCGGCATCAGCCTTGACCACGGTGACGTCCTCCACCCCGTCCGGCAGCCGACGCTCGATCGCAGCCACGGCCTCGCGGACATCCGTCGCGGCAACATCGAGGTCGACGTGGGGCGAGAACTCGATGCGGATGCGGGCATTGTCCTCCTCGCTTGCGGCATTGATGGATTTGATGCCGGAGACGCGTGCGACGGCTGCTTCGATCACGCTGGTGACCTCGCGGTCCATGGTCTCGGGCGAGGCACCGTCGAAAAAGGCACGCACGGTCACGATCGGCCGGTCGACATCCGGCAGCTCGCGCACCTCGACCCCAAGCAGTGCGGCAAGTCCGGCGATGATGATCAGTATATTGATCACAACGATCAAGGTCGGCCGCCTGACCGCAAGGGATGGCAATTCGCTGGCCCGTGCCATCAGGAGTTTCCGCCGGCGGCCTCGGGCCCTGTCGCCGAAGCAAATGGCCGCACTTCGACACCCTGCCCATTGCGGAGACCCTGGACCCCTTCGACAACGATGGTGTCTCCGGCTGCGAGCGGCCCGTCTACGAGAATGAGCCCTTCGTTGCGGCGGACGATGCGAACGAAAACCTTTTCGGCCCTGGCATCCTCGGCCCCGGCATCGGCGATCCGCCAAAGATAGGCGCCGTCCCGGCTCCATAGCACAGCGACCTCGCGCACCGCCGGGTAGCGGCGGCCGGGCAAGCTGAGGCTGACTTCGAAGGACATGCCTGGTCTGATGCGATCCTCGGAATTCGCTACCCTTGCTTTCACCCGCAAACTGCGGGTTTGGGCATTCATCCGGCTATCGGTCTCGATAATCTCGCCACGGAGCAACAGATCTGGGCTGCTCCACGACCGCAGCGACACGACCTGGCCGGACCCGAGCCGGTCCGCATAGTCCTCCGGCAGCTCGAATTCGACATCGATGGATGAGCGATCGTCCAACATGGCGATGCGGTCATCCTCGGTCACCCGGTCGCCGACATCGGCGGCGGTCATGCCGATGACGCCATCGAAAGGCGCCACGACGGTCCGGTCTTCCAGTGCAGCTCTTGCCTGCTCGACCCGGACCACAGCGCTTTCGTGTTCGGCCTGGGCGGTTTGCAGGCGAGCGAGGGGGACGGCACCCGACGGCACCAACTTCTCCAGGCGCTGCACCTGGCGGCGGGCCTCTCGCTCGGCCACCTGGGCGAGGCGGACGGCCAAGCGTTCATGCCGATCTTCGAGCCGCAAAAGGATATCGCCGGTGGCGACCTTGCGGCCGGCTTCAAAAAGGACTTCGGTGACTTCGCCATCGGCCTTCGGATAGATCGATGCGGAGCGTCGCGCTTCGCTGGTGCCGACTGCCTGGACAGTTACCTGATCCTCGACCAGCGACAGTGGTTCGACCAGTACCAGTGCCTTCGAGGTTGGGCGGACCGGATCGATCGCCGATTCAGCCGCATTCTCACGATTCTCCAGCCACGACCAGCCGACAGCAAGCGCCGCGGCGAAGGCGGCGGTCAGAGCCATCTGGTACAATAAACGCATGGTCTTGGCGTCCAATCCTATCTATACGACCGCAGATCGGCGCTCCGAACATGGCAGTATACTCGATATACGGGGGTTTGGCTGCTTCTCTCCCTTCAAAGGCCTGGGACGGGCCTGGCCCCTTTAGTTTTCGTGGTTAAATACTGGCTCTGTGTCTACTGTTTCTTTTGTTGCATGGGGATGGCTGCAACCCATATAGGCGCCGCGGGACCTATCTTGGCAAGACGGCTGTGATCGCCGAACTGGCCTTTAGGAGGCGAAGAAAAGGGCAATGTTTCTCAGTGTTTTCGATGTCTTCAAGATCGGCATTGGACCATCCAGTTCGCACACGGTCGGGCCGATGGTCGCGGCTGGACGCTTTCTGGACATGCTGCGGCGAGAAATTTCGGGAAAACCCGTCAGACTGACGGTCTCGCTGCATGGATCCCTGGCCTATACAGGCCAAGGGCATGCCACCGACAAAGCGATCATGCTGGGCCTCATGGGGGAGAAGCCGGATAGCCTCGACCCCGATCGGATCGATGCCTTGGTCGAAGAGATCACGGCAGAAAGACGAATAAAGCTAGAAGGCTTGCCAAGTCTAGCTTTTAATCCAGCGGGCGACTTGATCTTTGATTATGGCCTGTTACTGCCTGGCCATTCGAACGGCATGATCTTGAGAGCCTTTGATGCCCAAGACCAGGTGGTTGTCGAGGAGACCTACTATTCGATTGGCGGCGGCTTCGTCGCAACGGAATCGGAGCTGGAGTTGTTGCGGCAACCCGGTGCTCAATCCGCTGAGACCGAGTATCCCTATCCCTTCGCGACCGCGCGCGCCATGCTGGAGATGGGTGACCGAAGCGGCCTTAGTATCGCCGAAATGAAACGCGCCAACGAGCGGCAGGCTATGAGCGATGCCGAACTTGATGCCGGGCTAGATCGAATCTGGCAGGCCATGAAGGACTGCATGCAACGAGGCTTGCGTCAAAGTGGGGAGCTGCCGGGCCGGTTGAAGGTAGCGCGCCGGGCCCGAGACATTCACCAAAAGCTGCTCGCCAATCATGGCCACAACAAGCCCTTCCAGCACGCGGTGGTCGATTGGCTGAGCGTCTATGCCATGGCCGTCAACGAAGAAAACGCCGGCGGCGGGCGGGTGGTCACCGCCCCGACCAACGGGGCGGCCGGGGTTATTCCGGCGGTGATCTGCTATTATCAGGAGCATTGCCCGGACCCGAGCCAGGCGGGTATCCGCGATTTCCTCCTCACTGCCGCGGCGATCGGCGGCATCATCAAGCACAATGCCTCGATTGCTGGTGCGGAGGTCGGGTGCCAGGGCGAGGTTGGCTCGGCCTCGGCCATGGCGGCGGCGGGCCTCTGCGCGGCCCTGGGTGGAGCTAATGCACAGATTGAAAACGCCGCCGAGATCGCCTTGGAGCACCATCTCGGCATGACCTGCGATCCCATCGGCGGACTGGTACAGGTACCCTGCATCGAGCGCAACGCCTTCGGTGCGGTCAAGGCGGTGACCGCCGCCTCCTTGGCCCTGCACGGCGACGGTCGTCACGTGGTGCCCCTGGACAGTTGCGTTGAAACCATGCGCCAGACCGGCCTCGACATGAGTGAGAAATACAAGGAAACTTCGACAGGCGGCTTGGCGGCCAACGTGGTGGAGTGCTGAGGGGCAGATTTAGGGAGCAAGATGATGGCGACAGCGATCGATCTCTTGGTAAGCGGCGACTACCTCTTCCCGATGAGCGAGGGGCTGCCGATCATCAAAGACGCGGAAGTGGCGATCAAGGAAGGGCGAATTCTGCATGTGGGCCCCCGCAAGCCCCCGGATTCTTGGCAGGCCTCTCGCCAGATCGGCGGATCGGGTTCGGCGATCTTGCCCGGCTTCGTCAACTGCCATAGCCATGCGGCTTCCCTGGTTTTTCGCTCGCTGACCGACGAAGGCTCGGTCGGTAAGGCCCTTTACGGGCTCGCCTTTCGCCTCGAGCAGTTCGTGGGCGACGAGGAATGGGCTGAACTGGCATCGCTCGCCGTCTGCGACATGCTACGGGCCGGCGTAACCACCATCAATGATGTTTGGTATCATCCTCAAGGTTTGGCCATGGCGGCCGAACAGGCGGGCTTGCGGGCCATCATCGCCGGCAAGGTCTTTGACGTGCGCCTGGAGAACCTGCACAGCGGCGACTATCGCCGCTATCCGGCCGAAGGCGAGCGTCGCTTGAAGGATGCGGTGGCCTTTGCGGAACGGTGGCATGGCCAGGGCGACGGCCGGATCACGGCGCGCATCGCTACCCACGCCACGGATACCTGCGGCAGCGCGCTACACCGGGCCGCCCGGGCCGAGGCCGACCGCCTGGGTCTAGGCATGCAGATTCACACGGCTCAGGCACCTGGCGAAGTAGCACAGGTGCGCGCCGAACACGGCATGGGATCCTTGGTTTATCTGCGCGAGATCGGTTACCTGCGCGATGACGTTGTGGTCGCCCACCTGACCTATGCGGACGATGATGATTTGGCGGCGGTCGCCGAAACCGGCGCGGCCTATGCCCACTGCCCCACCATCTATCCCCGGCGCGGCGTCTACCCAAGGCTTTGGGACATCAAGGAGCACGGTATTCGCTGTGGCTTTGCGACCGACTGGATGCTGAACGATCCCTTTGAGGGCATGCGCAACGCTCTCAATGCCTGTCGCAGTCTTCGCGGCAACCCAAGCGCGCTCTCCTCCGCCGATGCCTTGTGGCATCACACGCTGGGCGGGGCGCAGGCGCTGGGGCTAGCAACCGACATTGGCTCGCTAGAGGTGGGCAAGAAGGCGGACTTGTTGGTTCTCAACCTCGATAAGCCCCATCTGCAGCCCTTCTACGGCAGCTATCCCTCCTTGGTGTTCTATGCCAAAGCCAGCGATGTCGAGACCGTCGTTATCGATGGTCGGGTGGTGTTGGACGAGGGTCGGGTGACGGGCCTCGATGAGGTAACAACCCTGGCTGCCGTGAAGGCGCGGATGCCACGTTGGATCGACATGCTGAGAGGCTTTGATCCCGGCTTTCTGCCGGACTTTGGTGGTCCCTGCCCCGGCTGTTGATGCCGGCGTCATCTTGCATCGTGAAAGATAATGCCGAGGACGTGGCGCCTGCCCGACCGCACCCTGCTGACCCCGTGGCGGTGCTTTACTCGGTAGTATCCGCGGGCGCCCAGCACCGGCCTTTCGTTGACCGCGAAGACGACAGCCTCGCCACGCTGCAAAGTTATCACCTCGGCCCGCGATTGTCGGCGCGGCCGCTGCTCGGTTAAGATCAGCTCGCCGCCGGTAAAATCCTCGCCTGGCTGGTTGAGAAGAATGGCGACCTGCAACGGAAACGCCATCTCGCCGTAGAGATCCTGATGCAGACAGTTGTAGTCGCCCTCGCGGTAGCGCAGAATCAAAGGCGTTGGTCGGTTCTGTCCAACCTTGTGGCATTCCGCTTGAAATTCGGCCAGCGTGGCGGGAAAGGCCCGATCCCCGCCCAGGTCTCGGCGCCAGCGGTTGGCGATAGGGACGAAGCGTTCGTAGAGCTTCTCGCGGAGACCTTGGACGACAGGCGGAAGTGGTGCCGCGAAATACTTGTATTCCCCACGGCCGAAGTTGTGGCGGGCCATAATGACCTGACTTCGGAACTGCGTGTCCTCATCATAGCTCGCGACGAGGGCAGCGCATTCCCTGGCCGAGAGCAAGGGGCCCAAGGTAGCGCAGCCGTAGTCGTCGAGGCTTGCAAACGATCCATCCTCTGAATGCAACTCGCAGCCGTCCTTTTTTGTAGTTCAGGCATCACGATTGGAACGCTAACGGAACCCGATGGGCTTGGCTCTCCGAATCTTGCGTTTTATTGCAGGAATTTCAGCCATAAGCGCGCTTCCAATCGAAGTGGGCTGGCGCCGATCCGGCAATCGTCTAGACTGCGTTGCCGACCTTCAGCCACGATGGAGCGACGATGAAGCAGATATCTCTGACAGCCTACGGCCGGCCCGAAACGGTCTGCCGCTGCGAGACCGTGAACGACTTGAGCGATCCTGCACCTGGCGACGTTTTGGTGGAGATTTTGGCCTCCGCCATCAACCCGGCGGATCTTCTTATCTTCGAGGGTCGATACCCGGGTCCGGAAAGCCTGCCGGCGCCGGTTGGCATCGAAGGGGCCGGGCGCGTGCTGGCGGTTGGCGAGGGCGTGGACCAATTGGCTCCGGGCGACCAGGTGATGAGCCTCGGTCGCAGCAATTGGGCGGAAAGGATCAAGGCACCGGCAGGTCAGTTCGTCAAGCTCCCTTCGGCGCTGGATACTGAGCAAGCGGCTATGTTGAAGGCCAATCCGCCCTCTGCTCTCCTCATGTTGCAGAACTACGTTGATTTGCAGCCGGGCGATTGGGTGGCCCAGAATGCCGCTAACTCGGCGGTCGGCCGCCACGTCATTCGCTTGGCCAAAGCCCGCGGCCTCAAGACGATCAACGTCGTCCGGCGATCGGCCCTCGTTTCCGAACTCGAAGCGCTCGGCGGCGATCTGGTTGTCGTCGACGGTGAAGACCTGGGCGAGCGGGTTCGCGCCGCAGTGGGAAAAGAGGCGGCGGTTCGACTGGGCATCGACGCGATTGGCGGCGTCGCCACGCAAAATCTGGCTGATTGCCTGTCGGATGATGGTGTTGTGGTGAACTACGGCTTTCTCAGCGGCGATGCTTGCCGCATCACGCCGCACCAGACCATCGTGCACAACATCTCTTTGCGGGGCTTTTGGCTTTACGGCTACATGCGCTCGGCACCCAGAGCGGATATCGAGGCACTTTACGCCGAACTGGCTGCCCGCTTCATGGATGGGACCTTAGACGTGCCGGTCGAAGCGCGCTATCGCCTGGAAGACTGTGCTGCGGCTTTGGCGCATGCGGGCCAAGAGGCAAGGGGCGGCAAGGTGCTGTTTTGCCCGCGCGGCTGATAGCATAGGCTCGGTCGACGCAGGTGCGCGGTCGCGGAAGGACAAAGAGCTTCGGAGGGAAGGCAATGTTGAAAGGCATCAATCCCCTGCTCAACGCGGAGGTGCTTTTCGCCCTGCGTGCCATGGGGCATGGTGATGACCTGATCGTCGCCGATGCAAATTTTCCCTCAGACTCCATCGCCCGTCAAAGCCGTTTGGGGAGGTTGCTACGCATCGACCATGCGACCGCCGCCGAAGTCGTTGAAGCGGTGCTGTCAGTTCTGCCGCTTGATACCTTCGTCGAGGATGCAGCCGCCCGCATGGCGGTGGTCGGCGCGGCGAGCGAGGTACCAGTGGTGCAACAAGAAGTTCAGGCGAAAATCGATCAGGCCGAAGGCAAGCCGTGGCCCATGGTGTCCCTAGAACGCTATGCCTTCTATGAACGCGCCAAGCAGGCCTATTGCGTCATCCAGACCGGCGAGCGCCGCTTTTACGGATGCTTTGCCTTTCGCAAGGGTGTCATTCCACCTGATGACGGATGAGACGAGGTTGGAGCGTAGTAGCGATGGCGTTGGGTTTTCCTTTTCGACAGCGACGATCTCGTGCGCTGCAGGATCTCTTTTCCCGTAGGATGAAGCCATGACCGAGCAAAAAGACAGAAACGTCTATAACGCCACCATCAAGCTCTTCGGTTCGCAGCCAGAACCGGTGTTCGAAGATCCCACCCGCCTGGAGGCCCTGTGGGGACGAAATTGGGGCTGCGATAACGATGTCGGGCAGATCCGAGTGGTCCTAATGCATCGGCCCGGCGAGGAATTCAGCATCATAGACCCGACGAAGCGTATCGAGGAAACAGGGTCCTTCGGCGATCTCGAGGCTGGCTGGTACTGGCAGAGCAAGACCATTCCACCCCTGGCCGAGATGCAGGCACAACATGATGCCTTGGCCGCGGCCCTGCGGGCGGAAGGCATTGACGTCGTTTATCTTGAGGGCGTTGAAGGTGGCCGATTCAAGTCCGTCTATACCCGCGACTCTTCCTTTGCGGTCAAGGGCGGCGCCATCGTCGGCCGGATGGCACCGCGCATGCGCCATGGGGAGGAACGTACCGTTACCCAAACGCTGGCCAAGCTTGGTATGCCGATCCTGCGCACCGTGCATGGCACCGGCATGATCGAAGGCGGCAGCTTTGCTTGGCTGAACAGTCGGACAGCGGTGGTTGGTCGCGGCATTCGGATCAATGACGAGGGCATCGCCCAGGTCCACGAGGTCTTAAGGCGCCAGGGGGTCGAGCTGATCGTCGTCGACCTCTGCGGCTATGACATTCACCTCGACGGCCACTTTCTCATGATTGACGTCGACCTGGCGTTGATATGGCCGCGCGGCCTACCCTTTTCATTCCTCGAGAAACTCAAGGAGCTGGGCATTCGCACGGTCGAAATGTCGCCCGAGGACAATGGCTGGATCGTCAACGGACTTGCCGTGCGCCCGGGCCGTGTCTTGATGCCGGAAGGGATCTCGCCGCGCACCCGAGATGCGTTGGATCGGGAGGGCATCGAAATCGTCATCATCCCCTATGACAAGATGCAGTTAAACGGTGGTGGCATCCACTGTTCCACCTGCCCCTTGATCCGCGACTCCCTGGACTAAGATCGATCCCGGTCGAAGGATTTTGGTCAAAATACTCACGCTACGCGCGTCAGTGCCCAGGGCTGGTCATTTGCCAATCCTAGAGAAAGGACTAGTATTCTAAGCATTCGGCATAAGGGCTTAGTACCCAGATCGCATTGGAGGTAGTGAATGCTGCAGATTGTCGCATTGTTGGCTCTTGTCTTCATACTGAGCTCGCCAGCAGCGGCACAAGATAATCTTAGCCGAGAAGAAATTAGCGCAGCACAGCGTATTTTGGCCGAACAGGGCTATGACCCGGGTTGGGCTAACGGCGTGTTTGGCGCCGCGTCCGCGGCCGCCTTGAAACGCTATCAAGCCGATCAGGATTTGCCCGAAACCGGTATTCTGACCCAGTCACTCGTCAGTCGCCTCTTGAACATAAGAAGAGAAGCGCCTGCCCGATGGCAACAGGTCACCAACCAAGATTGCCAGGTGTGGAACGCCAGCCCACAGCCCGAAGAGACCGTCACCTGGTCGGGGGCTTGCGTCGATGGCAGGGCAAGTGGCGCGGGCGAAGCCGTGTGGGGCTGGAAGCGCAATGGTGAGTGGGTCTGGTCTCGCTTCGAAGGTGAATACCGAGAAGGCAAAACCCATGGCCCAGGGGTGTTCAGCTGGGCCGATGGCGGCCGCTATGATGGCGACTGGGTGGAGAACAATAGGCAGGGCCGGGGAATCTATACCTGGGCGAACGGCGATCGCTATGAAGGCGAATGGAAAGACAATAACAAGCACGGTCGCGGCGTCTGGACCGGGGCCAATGGCGACCATTACGACGGCGAATGGAAGGACGACAACAAGCATGGTCGCGGGGTTTTTACCTGGGCCAGTGGCAGTCGCTACGAAGGCGATTGGAAAAAGGATGTCGCAACGGGCCGCGGTGCCTATACCGCGGCGGAAGGCGACCGTTATGACGGTGATTTTGTCGATGGCAAATACGATGGCCGTGGTGTCGCGGTTTACAAGAACGGCCACCGCTTTGAAGGTGACTGGAAGGAAAACGTAAAGCACGGCCGTGGGGTCTACACCTGGGCCAATGGCGATCGTTACGAGGGCGATTTCGCCGACGACAAGAGAACCGGTCGCGGCGTCTGGGTGGGTGCCAACGGCGATCGCTATGAAGGTGAATGGAAGGACGGCCAGAGAACCGGTCGCGGGATATTCGTCTGGGCCAGCGGCAGCCGCTACGAGGGCGAATGGCGTAGTGACAACAGAACCGGGCGCGGCGTTTATACCTGGGTGGACGGGGCCAGCTATGATGGTGAATGGCGCAACAACCGGCCGCACGGTTACGGTGATCTCGCGGCGCAGGATGGCAATGTCTATCTCGGCTATTGGGTGAACGGTTGCTTCGATCAAGACGGCCATCAGGCCTGGATCAACATTGAAAAGAGTGAGTGTGGATTTTAATGCTCAGTCTTTACGGGACCGGGGATCGCTTCTCTAAGATCGGAGCCTCCCGGTCGGTTTGCGGGACCTGGTGACTTTTCATGCAGCGAACACTCGCTAAACCAAGACCTCGCCAGGAAGCGGGTGGCTGAGGAAGGCTGTCGGGCTCGCGCTCAGGCCATAAGCGCCGGACTGAAAGATCGCCACGAGGTCGCCTTTTTCGGCACGAGGCAATTGGGCGTTTTCGGCCAACAAATCCAGGGGCGTACAGAGGCAACCAACGACCGAGGCCTCTTCGAGTTGAGAGCCATCCATTTTGTTGGCGATGACGGCCGGGTAGTTGCGGCGTATCACCTGGCCGAAGTTGCCGGAAGCCGCGAGGTTGTGATGCAGCCCGCCATCGGTGACCAGAAAGACTTTGCCGCGGGAAATCTTGCGATCGATGATTTTGGCGACGTAGACGCCTGCCTCGCCGACGATAAAGCGGCCGAGCTCCAAGACCGCTTGGGCCTCGGGCTGGGCCTTTTCTAAGGTCGAAAGGACACCGGCGAGGCCTTCGCCGACGGCGGCAAGATCAAGGGGCTTGTCCTTTGGAAAATAGGGGATTCCAAATCCGCCACCGAGATTGAGGTAGCGCAGCGGCCCGGCCAGATGATCGGAAAGCCGTTGCACCAGGTCCACAGTCTTGACCTGAACTTCTGAAATGGCTTCGGCACTCAGGTTCTGGGAGCCGGCAAAGACGTGAAAACCTCGAATTTCGAGTCCTCGATCGTTGATCGCACGGATGAGCTCTGGGGCCGCCTCCACATCGATGCCAAATTGCTGCGGCCCGCCGCCCATGCGCATGCCGGATGCCTTCAGCAGAAAATCAGGATTGATCCTGAGGGCAACTCGCGGGGTAAGGCCAAGAGTGGCAGCAATCACTTCGAGACGGGCCATCTCGTCGACAGATTCGATCTCGATCAAGATTCCCGCTGCCAGGGCTTGTTCGAGTTCTTGGTCGGTTTTGCCCGGCCCGGCAAAGCCAATGTGGCCGGGCGACATGCCAGCGTCGAGTGCCCGGTTCAATTCGATGGCGGAGGCTACATCGAAGCCATCGACCAAAGAGGCCAAGAAACAAATGACCGCGGGCATGGGATTTGCCTTGATGGCATAGTGGAGATTCAAGCTTTCAGGCAAATGCCTGCGAAGCTCTTCGACCCGTCGCTCGATGCACGCCCGGTCATAGGCGTAGAACGGCGTTCCGCCCACCCGCCGAGCCAACCGCGTCACCGGCTGCCCGCCGATGAGCAGCTCTCCCGCCTCACTGTCCCATTCCTTAATCGATGGATGGCTACTCATACCTAACTCTCCAGATCGGCTTACACCCTCGGGCTTGTGCCCAATCGGGCGTGGCAAGCCTATGCATCGGTCGCTGTTGCGGGCAAATGGCTGCCTCTCAAATCATCCAGTTCAAGCGGCCGGAAGAATTGCCCCCGCCAAGCAGTCTTCGATAATGGAATCGAGACGCTGCATGGAGGACGGCCAGCTGTGGTGGCTTTCCATGCGCGCGCGTCCGGCACGGGCGAGCCTTTGTCGCAAATCCGGGTTCTCCAGAAGTTCCAGCACGGCCTTCGCGACTGCCGGCGGATCAGTTGCAGTCACCAGATGCTGCCCGGGAACCGCGTCCACACCACCTGCGGCGGCAGGGCTGGTCACCACCGGAACGCCCATGGCCAAGGATTCCAAGATCTTATTTTGCGTGCCGCGGGCGATTTGAAGCGGCGCCACGCTCACCGCCGCATTCTGCACCAATGGGCGCACGTCCGGCACGGTGCCGGTGACTTCAATACCCGGTAAATCTGACAGCCGGCGAATTTCGGCCGAGGGATCGGCGCCGATGATCGTTAATGTGGTCTTGGGCCGACGTTCCCGGATCAAGGGGAAGGCATGCCGGCAAAAATCCAGCATGCATTGCTGGTTGGGAAAGTAGTCCATGCGGCCAACAAAACAAATGCCATTGGGGTCATAGGACTGGCTGCTGGGCTGGAACTTTTCTAAGTCGACACCATTGGGAAACCAGCCCGTGGGTGTGGGCGCGCCATAGTCTTGAAGGGAGGTCAGCTCGGCACGGGTGGTGCAGGTGCAGTAGTCAAAACGGCGCGCGAGCCGGATCTCGGCCTGCTGAAGCTTTTGCCCCTCCAGCCAATAGCCCAGCGACTTGGGCAGGCCGAACACCTTTGCATAGGCCAGCCACTTCTGTGAATCCATATCGCCGAAATCCAAGATTTTCGGGGTGTCGTCAATAGCTTCGACGTACTGCGCCACCGAAGAGCAATGGACAAAGATCAAGTCAAAGGCCGTCGTAGCGATTTCCTCATTGATGCGCTCGGCAAGCCTTGGCGAATAGAAATAGCCCATGGAAGACGGCTCGCGGCTTGCCAGGCGCGATACCATGCGTATCTGGGCCATGGCCGGCGATACCTGTTCCATCAGGATTTTGTGGCAATGTTCGGCCAGCCCCTTGCCAGCCTCGGCCTCCTCGTCGGAGCGGGCCAGGGAGGCGACGGTCACATCATGCTGGCGACTTAGGTGCTTTATGATGTTGAAGGGCCGGATCTTGCCGCCGCGCGACGGGGGAAAGGGAAAGCGGTGGCAGATAAAAAGAATTTTCATCCGCTGGCCTCGACGAGGAGTTCCCCGGCTAGGTCTTCTGGCGCGCGCCCATCAAGATAGATGCGGGCCCAAATTTCGAAGTTCAGCAGGCTGAGGATGTGGTCCGTGTGATCGGCCTTGCGGGCACGGTGGAGAGCAATCGTTTCTGATACTGCGTCTGCGTCAAAAATACCGCGTCGCTTGATCGCCTCCGGCGAGAGGTAGTCATGCATGAGAGAGGTAAGCTCATCTCTTAGCCAGGCGCCCATAGGGGCACCGAAACCACGTTTTTTGCGGTGCAGAATACTATCAGGAAGCACCGCCGACATGGCTTCCTTTAGGACGCTCTTTAACTCGCCGCGTCGAATTCGGATGTCGGCGGGAATGCGGGCTGCGAGCTCCACAAGGCGATGGTTGAGAAGCGGAACCCGACACTCGATGGAAGCGGCCATGGTCATCTTGTCAGTCAACATCAAGAGATCGTTTGGAAGTTGGGTCGCCAAATCGACGCGCATCAGTTTGTTCAGACCATCGCCCTTGTTGGCGGCCAGGAATGCCTGGCCTAGAGAATCGATTTCACCGGATCGGGCCGCGGCGATCAGTTGCCGGGTGGCATCGGCGCCAAAGACCTGCACATAGCTGCGGTAGCGCTCTTCAAAGGACAAATCACTGGATTCCACGAGGGCTTTGGCATAGCGAGAGAGGTTCGCCAGCGGGCTGTGCCGGTCGCTCGGCAAGCAGGGAGCAAGCGGCGCGATCACGCGGCGTCGTAGCCATTTTGGGATACGGTGATAGCGGTTCAGGTAGAATTCGCCGAGGTAGCGGCGATAGCCGCCGAAGAGCTCGTCCCCTCCCACACCGGACAAGATCACAGTGACGTCCTGGCGGGCGAACTCGGATACCAAATAGGTGGTGATAAAGGCGCTATCGGCGATGGGCTCATCGAGATGCCAAAGCAGTTTGGGAAGCAGCTCGGCAACCTTGGGCCGCACCAGGATCTCTTTGTGATGAGTGCCGAAGAGGGTGGCGACCTCTCGAGCGTAAGGCAACTCATTGTAATAGGCACCAGCAGAGCCGCCATCGAAGCCGATGGAATAGGTCTTGATCGGCTGGTCACTGTGCTTCGCCATCATCGCGACGACCGCGCTGGAATCGATCCCGCCAGAAAGAAAGGCGCCCAGCGGGACGTCGCTGACCATTTCCGCTTGGACCGCATCCTCGATCATTGCCGCTGTTTCTTCCGCCCACTGGCTTGGGCTGCGGTCGGGATCGGATTCAGACGGGACCTGCCAGTAGCCTTGCTGGGTTGCCGCGTTTCCCTCAACCACGAGAAGGCAGGCCGGCGGCAGCTTCACGATGCCCCTAACGATCGAGCGTTCGGGCGGCGTATAGCCGAGGGTCAAATATTCCTGAAGGGCAATCGGATCAATTTCCCGTGTCACCTCTGGCAGGGTCAAGAGAGCCTTGGCTTCGGATGCGAAAGCCAGACGTTCGGATGTTTGGTGGATATAGAGCGGCTTGATCCCCAGCCGGTCGCGACCAATGACGAGGCGCCGACGGGTTCGATCCCACAGGGCAAAGACGAACATCCCTTCCAGGTGGTTGACGAACTCAAGGCCAAATTCCTCATAGAGATGGACAATGACCTCGCTGTCGCTGCCCGTGCGAAATTGGTGGCCCTGTTCCTTGAGGGACCGGCGAAGCTGCCTAAAATTGTAGATTTCGCCATTGCAAATCAGCCAAAGGCTCTCGTCCTCATTCCGGATCGGTTGCTGGCCGTGCTCGAGGTCGATAATCGCCAAGCGCCGCATCCCCATGGCAAGGCCTGGCTCGACATATTCTCCTTGGTCATCAGGCCCGCGGTGCAGGGTGACCTTCGCCATGGGGGCCAGCAGTCGGGAGTCCGGAGAGTAACCCTCCCTTAGGGAAACGATGCCGTAGATTCCGCACATGCTACTGGCCCTGCTCGCTGACCTTCTGTGGCTCTAGGGGCGTGATAGCATTTCTGACCACAAGAACCGTTAAAAAGAAGGCAGGGACGTTTTCACGGCTGCTTCAGGCACCTCGGCCGCGGACCGCTTTGATCCCCGACTCCCTTTGAGCACGTCCAGGCAAATCTCTTCGAACTTCTGAGTTGCTCGTCCCGCGTCAAAGTGTTCTGTCACATAGGTCTTAGCCCTTGCCGCCAAGGAAAGCCGAAGTTCACGGTCATCGAGCAAGCGGAGAACCGCCTTGGCGAAGGCCTCCGGGCTGTCGCCCTGCAGATAATGCTCCTCAGGTTGCAGGGGCAAACCTTCGACACCGATAGAAGTGGATACCACCGGGCAGCCCATTGCCATGGCTTCAAAGACTTTCAGCCGGGTGCCGCCGCCAACCCGCAGCGGAATGATGTAAACCCGGGCCGCATGCACATAGGGTCTGACATCCTCCACAAGACCGGTAAATCGCCATGAAACGCCTTGCTGCCTGGCCAAGTTCACGAGCGAAGCAGGCGGATTGCGCCCGACCACGTCGAAGCGCAGGTGGGGCTTGGCCTTGGCCAGTATCGGCCAGACTTCGGTCAGAAAATAAGTGATGCCATCGGTGTTTGCCATCCAGTCCATCGAACCGGTAAAGACCAGGGTCTCGGCCGCCTCTCGACCGCTTTCGGTGCTCTCGCTGGCCTTCTCGCTGGCGCCAAAATAGGCAACATCAACGCCTGTGGGGATCACCGACACCCTATCCACACCATAGGACTCTTCAAAGAAATCACGGTCGCGTTCGGAAACCGCAATAACACGATCAAAACGGTGCAGGGTGTCCCGCTCGAAACGCGCCATCTTGTCGAACTGTTGGCGCCAGATACCGCGAACTATGGGGTTGGAGGCGACTGTCGCGTGACGCTGAAAGATCTCGGCCTCCACATTATGGGTGAAGACAACGGACGGCACCTCAAATTTCTCCGGCGCCAACACGGCGGTGTGGGGAAAATCAATCACCAAGACATCTGGCTTGCGCGCCAACTCGGCCGAAATGACTGCTTGGGCCTGCCTGGATCGGTCTGCTGCTACTGATATTGGAAGCTTTGAGAAGGCGAACTGAAGGCGAAGATAGGGCCACAAAGGACCTCTCTCGCCGGCCTCCCAGGCGACAAAGCGGTCACAGACCCCCGACAGCGCATCCCTATGTTCGTCCAGATCGCGTGGCGCCGGCGAAACCAAGGTTACATCGAAGGCCTCGCCTTTCATGCCGCGAAGAATATCGGTGGTTCGAATTCTCCCACCGGTTGTCCTGGGAAAGAGGAACCACGGCGCTACAAACAGCAAGCGTGGCTTATCCTTCACCAGCAAATTCCTTCATAGCGCTCGGTGTTTGCCGATTTGATCGCCTCAACGCCTTGTAGGTCAACAATCGCTGCGGTTGTTGTAAAGTCTTTGATGGCATCGATCTCAGCCCGGCCCACGTGGCCGATCACAATCGTCTTAGCGCCGTCGAGCGCCTCTTCGGGACTCCTGACCAAGAGCCTTTCTAGGTGGGGAATTTCTTTCTCGATGTAGTCTCGATTGGCGCCCATCAGACAGCCTAGGTCGACGCTTTTATCATAGATCGATAGCTCGTAACCGCGACCGATCAATCGTTCCGCCAAGGTCACCAAGGGTGATTCACGTAAATCATCCGTGCCCGGCTTGAACGCCAATCCGAACAGCGCAATTCGGCCGCGTCCGTGGCGCGTTATCATGTCAAAGGCTCGTTCGATGTGTGCTTGATTACTGTGCAGCAATTGTGAAATCATCGGCAGGTTGATATTGGCAACTCGGGCCAGAGATTCCAGGGCACGCAGTTCTTTTGGCAGACAAGAACCGCCAAAGGCAAACCCTGGTCGTAAGTAGGCTGGCGAAATGTTTAATATGGTATCCTGACAGAAAATATTCATCGCCTCGCGGGAATCCATGCCTAGCTCTTTGAGTAAAGTTCCGATTTCATTGGCGAAGGTTATCTTGACCGCATGAAAGGAATTTGAAACATATTTTAATGATTCCGCGACTTGGCAACTCGTGCGAACGAAAGGAGCATCAAGCCCCTCGTAGATGTTCTCTAAGGTCGCATAGCCATGTTCATTAATACTGCCGACGACGGTGAAGGGGGGGGTGTAGAAATCCTTTACCGCCGATCCTTCACGAAGGAACTCCGGATTGTAGCAAAGCTCCAAGTCGTCGCCTATCTGGCGACCGGATCGTTGGATCAGGGAGGTTGAGACCTGTCCTTGCGTGGTGCCGGGAAGCACGGTACTGCGCAACACGACCGTATGCTTGGAATTCTTGTGGCGCAAGGCCGAGGCAATGTCGTGAATCACGGAATCGATGATCGACAGGGTCGGGCTGCCAGTCGCATCGCTCGGGGTTCCCACCGAAACGAAGGATACGTCGGTGCCCGCCACCGCTTCGGCGGGATCGCTGGTGCTGTGCAGCTTACCTGCCGCCACTGCGGAGGCGATCCGGCTGGCCACTCCCTCTTCTACAATCGGTGACTGCCCCGCATTGAGGAGGTCCACTTTCCTGCGGTTGGTGTCCACACCTACTACGTCATGGCCCATTTCGGACAGGCAGGCAGCGGATACAGCGCCGACGTAGCCCATCCCGAAAACTGAAATTCTCACGAAATTTCACTCCTCGTTATCTGCCTCATGGAGGGAGTCGCTGCTGTGCTTTGGCAGCGTTTTGCGCCAGCAATCGCTTCAATGCGGGATCCTGACCGATCGAAAATAACGGAAAACCATTAATCTTGGGCGAATTTACGTATCTTCATGGCCGATCGGCGTTACCAACTCACCGCAAGGAGCCCGTGACAAACACTTTCAATGACCGGATAGCAGGTAAGTCCGGATCTTGGCAGTCGGCGGCGTCCGTCGTCCATGACACAGGTGTATCAACAAGCATGCCCGGCCGGGCGCCG
The DNA here is from genome assembly GCA_965222795.1 of Rhodospirillales bacterium. GTDB lineage: Bacteria > Pseudomonadota > Alphaproteobacteria > Kiloniellales > CBDCUY01 > CBDCUY01. The sequence continues at coordinate 1,109,536 of OZ244972.1, forward strand.
GTACACCAGGACTATCGACCTTCCAAGGGGTAGCGAAAGCATCTCGATTAGGCAAGCCCTCACCCGAGATAAGCCCTCGCCGGGAATTGGTGGAAACTTTCGGGAACGTTGCATGAACAACCACAAAAGTCAGCGTCAGACTAATTTACAACGCCTTCCAAGGCTTGCCAATGTTAATCGGCGCCCTCGTGCTTTTCAAGGTCAATAATGCAATGAAATAACCATAGTGTAAAATTAGATAAAACTGGATTTATACAGTCACTTTACAACAAAGACTACTCTGAAGTTTATCTCGATTTTTAACCGTGTAATTCGAAAAATTGTCGAAGTTTTTTGCTCACATTTTCTTACATTTTTAAAATCTAAGGAATGTGACTCAGTTACAAAAAATCTCGAATAAATTCACTCAGAAAATTTTGTATAGAAACCTTGGGTCGAAAACCTTTGGCTCGGAATAAAATTCGACAGATTAACTCTTATTCTATGTGGCCCGCATTCGGAAATGCCGAACGCCAGTGGGGCTCTTAACGCTATCTCGAAAGAAGTTCCTATCTATCCCAATTAACTCTCTGAAAGCAGTTTATTGTTACAACATTGTGCAACCGTTCCTGTTTACGAAATCAGAAGTATTTTGATTTTCGGGGATATTTTATCAATGAGGCTGTCATGATTGCAAAACTGAGGGTTAATTTCTCTCTATTTGTCGGTTTGTTATGGTTGTTACTTGTTGTTTCGTCTCATGCAGCCCAGGCCCAATCGATTGTTTCCGCGGTACTACCCAATAGCCGCGCTGTCCAGGTCGGATCCGTCGTATCGGTTTTCGGGATTATCATCAACTCCGGCAATGAAACGGCGGTCGGTTGCAGCGTTACGCCACCAGGAAGGTTAAGTGAGGGTTTCACCTACCTGCCAACCGATTCGACCACGAATTCGCTAACAGGAACGCCGAACACACCCTTTGACATTCCCGCAGGCGCAGCACAAACCTTCGTGATTTTTCTAAAGCCGATGGAACCCTTCAGAGATATGAGGGTGAAATTCAATTTCGACTGCTCAAACACTGAACGTGCGCCCAGAATCAGAGGGGTTAACGATTTATTGTTGTCCTCAACCGTCGACCCCGGTCCGGACATCGTGGCTTTGGCGGCGGCTGCGGAAAATGGCCTCGTGCGTGCGCCGGACCCGGATGGTCTCGGCGTCTTTGCGGTGGCAACCTACAATTTGGGAGCATCTTCGGGCATTTCCGTTTCAGCGGATACCGATCTTGCCAGTTTGCCACTGACGACAACGATTTGTGAGCTTGACGCGGTGACGGGCGAATGCCTAGCGGCGCCAACCCCGTCCCTGAACACGATTGCCAATTCTGGCGAGACGCAAAGATTTGGCATCTTCGTCGATGCTAACGGTCCAGTCCCCTTTGATCCGGCCAGCCATCGAATCTTTCTTCGATTCCGGGATGTCAATACGGTCCTCAGCGGAGCCACCAGCGTGGCGGTCACCACCGAAGGCGGTACCGGGGGGTCGGGCGGTACAGACACTGGCGGTACAGACACCAGCGGCACCAGCACAGGCGGCACCAGCACAGGCGGCACAGACACCGGCAGCGCAGAGTTTTCGGCTTTATGTACCGATTCCAATGTTCTGTTCTGCCAGGGATTTGACACCCTTCCCCCAGAGCAAGCTTCAAAGACCGGCGAGGGAATCTTCATTGGCGGCTCGACCTGCGACAGCGCGGTTTGGCCGAGGAATTGTCCAACCCTGGACAATGGCGCCTTGAAGTTCACCATCGCCTCGCAAAGCGGGCCGGGTGATGCCGGGCAGTACTACGCCAACTTCGCTGATCTTTCTGGGGATTCGATCCAGCCCGGCGAGACCGTATTCGTGCGCTGGAAGCAGAAGTTCTCGGCCGAATTCCTGAACACGCTTTTCGAAAGCGACGGTCGTGGCTGGAAACAGGTCATTATCGGCGACCCCAACGACTGGTCCTGTTCCAACAATGAAATCGTGGTGCAGAATTCCGCGCAGCGGGGCTTTCCGCAGATGTATCACGCCTGTGGGCTCTTTGAGAGTTTTCAAACCTCGGTTCCGCCCTACGACTATGACTTGCAACCCGGCGGTGACACGACTTGCCTCTACAGCCAGTCGCCCGGCGGCGGTGCGGATTGCTTTCGCTACGCGGCCGATGAATGGATACAGTTCCAAGTCGGTATCGATTATTCCACCGACGGAAACGACCGCATCCAGCTTTGGGCAGCCCGCGAGGGGGATACCACCTGGACTCGCCTGATTAACTACACCCGCGATCTGGTCGATGTCTCCGGCGGCTATGGCAAGGTTTGGTTCTTGCCCTATCACACCAGAAAGGATGCCAGTCAAGTCCATCCCGAAGGCTACACTTGGTACGACGAACTGATCGTTTCCAAGGCCTTCATATCCCTTGGCAAGACATCGACAACAAGTGGCACGACCTCGGGAACGACCAGCACGACCTCGGGAACGACCAGCACGACCTCCGGTACGACCAGCACGACCTCCGGTACGACCAGCACGACCTCCGGTACGACCAGCACGACCTCGGGAACGACCAGCACGACCTCCGGTACGACCAGCACGACCTCGGGCACAGGAACTTCAACTACAGGCGACTTGAGCGCTCTCGCAGCTTACGTGCCGGCTTCTGGTCAGTGGGCTCTGGTGCCGAACACCGACTTGGTGAGCCACCCCAACACCCTGACCAGGGCGGAAGCCGACGCGATCGATACCGGCATCTGGCAGACGGGCGTCTACTGCGTCATCGATTGCTGGAATGGGGCGGCTTGGGATGCTGAGAACCATCATCTTTACTTGCACGGTGGCGGCCACAATGGCTACGCCGGCAACGAGGTCTACCGCCTAGACCTGGGGAACCTTAGCTTAAACCGCCTGAACGATCCTTCGCCCTTGACCGGCAACGACATAGGACTGAACAAGGAGACTGTCTCGGGGCCAGCAGCATCTCATACTTACGACGGCATGATCTGGTCGCCTGTGACGAATCGCCTCCTCATGCTGGCGGACACGGGCAACGGCAACGCGGCAGAGTTCGATCCGGCGACCAATACCTGGAGCCTCTTTGCGTCGCCGACCGGTTGGTATCCGATGACGGCAGAAGACCCTGCGAGCGGGGAGATCTTCGTGCTTGACGGCAACACTATGGGCACCCTGAAGCTCGTCAATCCCACCACCAAGCAAGTGACCCAAACGATCGGCAGCAGCCAGAACTGGGATAACGTTGGTAGTTTGGTCTTGTGGCAGGGCGCCCTCTACAAGCCGGACACTAATCCCAATGTGAATGGCGGCGTGCCTCATATCCGCAGCTACAGCACCAGCACTGGCGCGTCCTCTGCTTATGTCGCCATGCCCACTGAGGTGCCGGGGCAATCCGGTCTTGCCGTGCGCGGCAACCAGTTCGTGATCTGGGGCGGTGAAAAGAAGGTCTGGGTCTACGACAACGACACAGCGCAGTGGACCACCTACAGCCCCACCAATGGCCCGGCTTCGGCCAATCCCGGCCGCGTTTACAGCCGCTGGGTCTACCTGCCCGAGCTTGACGTCTTCGCCGGCTACACAAACCCCGGCGGCCTCTGGCTCTTTAAGCCATAAGGGGACGTTCATCTTCATTTACCCGGCCGTCGGAAGGCGGCCGGGGCTCCCCTACCGATCGCATGCCGCGATCGGTAGGGCGCTTGAAGCTTAAGCTTGGACGAGACCTGACAGTGGCGACATTGGGCAATTGCCTTGCCCTTCGACCGCCGCTGAGCCTAGATTCCTGCTCGATAGAGGATACGCTAATCGGCGGTGATGCCAGGTTGCACAGAACCTGGCGAATTTGCTGCGGTTTGCGCCGGCACCCGGCTATGCTATCGCCTTGGCTCACAAGCGGGGAGGAACCATGCGCCACTTCGACACCCTGATCACCGGCGGTACCGTGGTCACCGCTGTCGATGCGGTGGCCTGTGACCTTGCCATCAAGGACGGCAAGGTAGTCGCTCTCGGCCATCAGCTGGGAGAGGCCGAGCGGGTGATCAACGCCAACGGCAAGTTGGTGCTGCCGGGCGGCGTGGAAGGCCATTGCCACATCGAGCAGAAGTCTTCCTTCGGCGTCACCTGTGCCGACGACTTCTACTCGGCTACGGTTTCGGCGGTCTTCGGCGGCACCACCACGGTCATCCCCTTCGCCGCCCAGCATCGCGGTCAATCTCTGCGGCAGGCGGTCGATGAGTATCATGCAGCTGCGGGGCCCAAGGCGGTGATCGACTATGGCTATCACCTGATCATCTCCGACCCGACGCCACAGGTCATGGGCCAGGAACTGCCGGCGCTGATCGCCGACGGCTTGACTTCGTTTAAGGTCTACATGACCTATGACCTGCTACAGCTCGACGACTATCAAATCCTGGATGTCATGGCCACCGCCCGCCGCCACGGCGCCCTGGTGATGATCCATGCGGAAAACTACGACATGATCCGCTGGTTGAGCGACCGCCTGCTGGAAAAGGGCCGGGCGGCACCCAAGTATCACGCGGTCAGCCATGCCCGCTTGGGCGAAGGCGAAGCGACCCATCGCGCCATCGCCTTGTCGCAGTTGGTCGACGTGCCGGTCCTCATCGTGCACGTTTCAAGCGAGGAAGCGACCGCCGAAATCCGCAGGGCCCAGGACCAGGGCCTCAAGGTCTATGGCGAGACCTGCCCGCAGTATCTCTTTCTGACCGCGCAAGATCTGGACCGGGAAGGCATGGAAGGGGCGAAGTTCTGCTGCAGCCCGCCGCCGCGCGACCAACATGCCCAGGAAATCATTTGGCGCGGCCTGGCTAACGGCACCTTCCAGGTCTTTTCCTCGGACCATGCCCCCTATCGTTACGATGAGACTGGTAAGCTGCGGGCCGGCCCCAAGGCACCCTTCAACAAGATCGCCAATGGCGTGCCGGGGATCGAACTGCGACTGCCCTTGCTATTCTCGGAAGGGGTGGGCAAGGGCCGCCTTTCGATCCATCAGTTCGTCGCCTTGACCGCAACCAATGTTGCCAAGCTTTATGGCCTGCATCCGCGAAAGGGCACGATTGCCGTCGGCAGTGATGCGGATATCGCCATCTGGGATCCGGACAAGGAGGTCACGATTCGCTACGAGCTCCTGCACGACAATGTGGGCTACACCCCCTATGAGGGGCGCACAATCAAGGGCTGGCCGGTCATGGTCCTTAGCCGGGGCCGGCTGGCGGTCGAGGACGGGACGCTGAAGCTGGAGCGCGGCAGTGGCCAATTCCTCAAGCGGGCCCTATCCGAGGCGGCGAAGCCGCTTGGTCGCCTGGTGCCGGAGGTTGATCCTGCATCAAATTTTGGGGCGGAAATCCTGTAACCAAAGGAGAGCGCCGTGGCGGCGAAGGAACGACCTGGGCGGATCCTCGTCATCAACCCCAATTCAACCGAGGCAGTGACCGATGGCATCGATCGAGTGCTTGATCCGCTGCGCTTGACGGGCGGTCCGGAGATCGCCTGTCGCACCTTGGTCGAAGGGCCGCCCGGTATCGAAAGCCAGCGTCACGCCGACGAGGTAGTGGCCCCGCTCTGCGCCTTGGTCGAACGGGAAGACAACGCCACCGACGCTTTTGTCATCGCCTGCTTCGGCGATCCGGGACTGCATGCCGCCCGCGAGGCGACCACAAAACCGGTCTTCGGTATCGCCGAAAGCGCTTACCTCTATGCCCTGACCCTTGGCGAGACGTTCGGGGTCATAGCCATTCTACCCACCTCCGTTCGGCGCCAGCGACGCTATGTTCGTCAGCTCGGACTGGACCATCGCTATGCCGCCAGCCTGCCTATCGGCCTCGGGGTAACGGCGCTGGAGGGCACCGCCGTGACCGACCGCATGATCGAGGTGGGGCGCGACCTGGTCGAGCGGTGGGGAGCCGAGGTGTTAATCCTAGGCTGCGCCGGTATGGCGGGCCAACGAGACGCCGTGGAGGAGGCTCTCAGCGTTCCAGTCGTCGAGCCCTGCCAAGCGGGCGCTGCCCGGGCGGTGGCAAGCCTTCTGCTTGGTTACTAGGGTTGGTGAGGCAGATTTGGTCCTAGGCATGGGACGCGGTGCAGGATATCAGGCATGACCCTACTGGTCACCGGCGCCGGCGGCTTCGTCATGAGCAATTTGGCCAAACGATGGCTGGCGGTCCATCCGGCCGACGATGTGTTGGCCCTCGACGCCGAGGCACTTGATCCCATGGTGGAGGCGTTTTTCGCCCCTTACCGGTCGCGCCTCACTTTCGTTAGGCTTGATGTGCGCGATTGGGCCAGCCTTCGGTCGCTGGCCAAGTCTTACGACATTTCGCACGTCGTCCATGGGGCGACGGTGACCTCCATCAACCGCTTGGCCACCGCCGATCCCGGAAATCCGGATATGGCAGGCATCCGCCCGGCCCTCGACGCCAATATCATGGGTACGGCCAACCTGCTGGCGCTGGCATCCTGCCTGCCGAATCTGAAGCGCCTGATCTATGTGAGTTCGGGGTCGGTCTACGCGGATACCGCTTCGGTAGTGCCGTTGCCGGAAGAAGGCTTTGTCTCGCCCAGCGGCTTCTACGCCATCAGCAAGCATGCGGGCGAACGCCTGGCCAAGCAGGCTGTGGAGCAGTTTGGCCTCCCTGCTGTTTATGTTCGCCTGTCGGGGGTCTATGGCCCCATGGACCGAGTGACAGCGTCGCGGGAGGTTGAATGTGCGCCGCTGCGGCTGGCGCGCGCCGCTCTTGCCCGGCGAGTGGTTCGGGTAAATGCGCGCGACGCGGTGGGTGATTTCATCCATGCCGAAGACGTGGCCGAGGCCTTGGCCTTGCTTTTGCAGGCCGACGAACTTACCGACGTCGCTTACAACATCGCCTACGGCGAAACCGCCAGCCTAGAGCAGCTTGTCAGCTATGCCGCCGAACGGCTCGGCGATGTCGCCATGGAAGTCGTACCGGCTTGCGAAGCGGATGTGGTCTTGGACCCCACGCGCCGGACCGGCCGCTGGGGCGCCTACGACATTTCCCGCATCAGGGAGGCGGTCGCTTGGCGGCCCAGGCCCCTGCGCCAGGCCTTTTCGGCCTATGTGGAATGGTTGTCGCGTAATGTCATGAACTGAATGCCCCCCATCCTGCAGCGCCAAGGCCCGGCTATCGAAACGATTACTTCGGTGGCCGAAGAGCGAAGCTCGGCCCTCATTGCCACGGCGACGGGGGCAGCATCCAGCGGGTCATGAGGAAGGCCGATCTGTTGTTCCTTCCTCGACAACTATGCTTCAGCTCGTGTGAAAGCGTGCTTTCAGCTTGCGCATACCGGCCAGCCAGCGCTCCGGATCGCTGGCTTTGCGTTCCATGTACTGCCGGACCGCTGGATGGGGCAGGATGAGAAATTCTTCCCGCTCGATTGCCGCCACGACGCTGCTGGCAACTTGGTCGGCTTCGATCAAGCCATCGAGACTTGCAACGCCCGCTTCGTGTCCGCGCACCATGTCGGTGCGGACCGCTTGCGGGCAGAGTACCGAAACCTTAACCCCAGAATCGCCATAGGCGATGGCCAGCCATTCCGCGAAGGCAACCGAGGCATGTTTGCTGACCGCATAGCTTGCCGAATCGATGTGGGTCAACAAGCCTGCGGCCGACGCGGTGATGACAAAGTAGCCCTCGCCGCGGGTTGCCATTTTGCCCGCCAAGGCCCTTGCGGCATAGACATGGGCCATGACGTGAAGGTCCCAATTGTCCTGCCAATCGCTATCGGTCGCCGCTTCGTTGCCAGGACGGAAAATTCCGGCGTTGGAGCAGAAAACATCGATGGGCCCGAAGGCGGCTTCGGCTTCGGCGACCAGCGCTTGCACGTCGGATTCTTGGCTGACGTCGCAGGGTACGGGCAGGGCGCCGAGCTCCTCTGATAGGATTTCGAGGGCATCACTGTCTTTGTCGGCCACCACGAGACCGCGCGCATTTTCAGCACAAAGGCGCCGTGCCAAGGCGGCGCCGATGCCCCTAGCGGCCCCGGTGACAACGATGTGTTTGCCGGCAAGTTTCATTGGTGGTCCTTGTGGAAGTTCCTAGCCAAGCAGGAAGCCGCCATCTACCGTCATCACCGTTCCCGTCATGTAGCGCGAGGCATCGGAGGCGAGCAGCAGGAGGGCGCCGTCGAGATCCTCTGCTTGACCGAGACGCCGGAAGGGAATTTTGCGTACCAGCCGACTACCGGCCTCGCTGGCGAAGAATTCGCGATTGATGTCGGTTTCGATGTAACCGGGCGCTATGGCATTTACACGGATGCCATGGCGCGCCAATTCCAGGGCCATGGCGCGGGTAAGCTGAACAAGCCCGGCCTTGGAGGCGCTGTAGGCCGAAACGTTGCCCAGGACGCCGATGCCGAGCACTGATGCAATGTTGATGATACTGCCCGCCTGGCGCTCCGCCATGACCGCCGCGGTTTTTTGCGCCAGCAGAAAGGCGCCACGCAAGTTGGTTGCAAGAACGTGATCCCAATCGGCGGGGCTGTGTTCCAAGAAGGGTTTGGAAACGGCGACGCCTGCGTTGTTGACGAGAATGTCGATCGCACCGAACTCGGCCTCGCAGGTTGCAACGGCCTGCTCAACCGAGCTTGGGTCGGTCACATCCATGCCGAAGGTATGCACCCGTCCGCCGGTCGACTGGACCTCTGAGGCTAGCGTGGCGAGTTTTGCTTCCTGTCGGGCGGCAAGACAGACAGCGGCACCGTGCTTGGACAAGGTCAAGGCAAAATGCCGGCCCAAACCCTGCGAAGCACCGCTGATAAAGGCGGTTCGCCCAGCTAGATCAAAGGGATTCGCCACACGCCTTACTAGCTTCCAGCCTCGGCGGAGATAATCTCGCCGAAAATTTCCCAGGCCTCACCATTGAAACGCTGGAGCTGCATCTGCTCGATCGGGCGAAAATCGCTGGGGCTGGTATTGATTTGAATGCCAGGCAGCAAGGTTGGGACGTGCAGGTCTTTCAAATTTGCCGCTTGGCGCATGATGTTTTCCCGGGTGAGGTCGTCGCCGGCCTGGCGCAGCACCTGTTCCAGAGACTTGACCACCGCGTAGGCATAGACATTGGAGCTATTGCCCAAATCGCCCTCCGGATAATACTCGGCCATGAAGGCACGCCATTCGGCCATTTCCGGATCATCGGTCCATTGCGGGTCGCTCGGCCCCTTGTAGTAGACAGAAGAAATGATCCCTTTGGACTTCTCTAGTCCGGCCGGCTTCAGCACCCGGCTCACGGATATGGAAACGTTGTTGAGTATCTGCAGAGGCCGCCAACCGATGTCGTAAACCTTGCGGATCGCCTGGGCGGCAAACTTCGGCGTGGCGATATTGACAAAGACGTTGGCGCCGCTGTTCTTTAGGGCAACGACCTGGGAATCCACAGTTGGGTCCGAGGTTTCATAGGACTGGGTGGCCAGGATCATGGCATCTGCCCGATCGCCCAAGCCATCGCGGAGCCCCTTGAGGTAGTCCTTGCCATAGTCATCGTTCTGATAGAGGACGGCGATCTTCGGGTCGGCCACATGCTGCAGGATATAGGAGGCATAGACCCGTGCTTCGGTCTGATAGCTGGGTTGCCAGCCCATGGTCCACGGGAAGTTATCCGGGTCCCCCCACTTCGTCGCCCCTGAGGCCAGGAAGAGGTGTGGCACCCCCTTTTTATTGACGTACTTGTGGATCGCCGAATTGGTGGGCGTACCGAGGCTTTGAAAGAGAAAGAGGACCTCTTCTTGCTCCACCAGCTTACGGGTCTGTTCCACGGTTTTTGGTGGGCTGTAGCCGTCGTCTAAGGAGATGAAGGTAATCTTGCGGCCATTGACCCCGCCTTCGGCATTGAGCTTGTCGACGTAGGCACTGATCACCCGCCCGATTGAGCCATAGGACGAGGCCGGCCCGCTATAGGGGTTTGTGTTGCCGATCTTGATTTCCGTGTCGCTCGCACCTGGCCCGTATTTTGGTTCTGCTTGGGCCGCTGCCGCGACGAAAATTGCGGCGGCCATGGTGCAAAGGACCGCTTTTGCGTGATTTTTCATGATTTCCCGTCTCCCCTATGCCGCGCACGTGTCTTCTGCCAATTCCGTCGCAGCCAAACCGAAATGCCTTCAACAAATCCTGCCATGCCTCTTGGCATCAGGTAAATGAATAGCAGCAGCAGCACCCCATAGATAGCCCAAGGGGCCGCATTGGTAATTTCTTGCGCCAGATTGGGGATGAAGAGGATGAAAAGACCACCGTAGAGTGCACCGGAGATAGAAGCAAGCCCACCGACAACACTGCCAACCAGAAAGGTAATCGACAGGAACAAGTGAAAGCTGTCAGGTGCGACAAACTGCACCACGATGGCGCCAAGGGCGCCGGCCACGCCGGTGTAAAGGGCGCTGATGCCGAAAGCGAGCGTCTTGAAAAGGGCCGTATTGATGCCCATCGACTGGGCAGCAATATGGTGGTCGCGTATGGCCGCAAGCGCACGACCGACCCGACCCCCCAGCATGTTTCGGGCCGCCCAAAACAATACCGCCATGACCGCCAGGGTGAAGAGATAGAGCCACTGGTCGTCGCTCAGCGGGAGGTTGAAGGGTGCCGTCGGCTTGAACAGCACGATGCCCTGAACACCGCCGGTCCAGGACTCCAGGGGATCGAACCGCAGGAGCTGCGGCACGGCTAAGGCCAACGCCAGTGTCGCTACCGCCAGATAAAGCCCCTGCAACCGCAAAGCCGGCAGACCGAAGAGAAATCCGACGCCGAAGGAGACCAGTCCGGCGACAGGCAAGGTAAGGAAATAAGGCCAATCCCAGCGGTCCATCAAGACGGCCGCAGTATAGGCACCCAAGGCATAAAAGGCACCATGGCCCAGGGAGATTTGCCCGCTATAGCCGGTCAAAATATTGAGCCCGAGGAGGGCGATCGCGTAAATCATTCCCTGGGTCAGCTGGAACAAGCGAAAATCGCTGGCCAGGAACGGCAAAAGCAAAGCGGCCGCCAGGCTCAACAAAAGAAATCCGCGACCGGCAGCCATGGGAATTAGACCCGTTCCACCGAGGGACGGCCGAAAAGGCCGCTGGGACGAACCAGCAACACGGCAACGATGATCACCAAGGCCAGGCTGAGCTTGAGCTGATTGCCGATCAAGTAGGTGCCGACCAGGTTCTCCAAGACACCTAGGGCAAATCCGCCAAAGACCGCGCCGCCGGGCGAGGTGATGCCGCCCAGCAGGGCGCCGGCAAAGGCATAGATCAAAACACCGCCCATCATGTTGGGATCGAGGAAGAGGGACGGCGCGACCATCATGCCCGCAACAGCCCCGACACCACCGGCCATGCCCCAGCCGAGCGCCAGCATCCAGCCAACCCGTATTCCCACCAGGCTGCTCGATTCTGGATCCAGCGCCGCGGCGCGCATGGCAAGCCCCAGACTCGTATAGCGAAAGAACAGGAAGACCAGGCCCATCACCACAAGCGTCACCAAGATGGCGCCAAGGTCGTGCGCATCCAAGTAGCCGCCGAAATAGACTTGGTCCGGAAAGGGGCTTGGGAAAATCTGTATCTCGTAAGTGAAAAGCCAACCGGCAAGAGCATTGAAAATCACCAGCAAGGCTATGCAGACGATGACAATCGCCAAGACCGGCGCATTTTCCACTGGCCGCAAAATCACCCGCTCGATGGCCAAACCGCCGGCAAAGGAAATGACGATGGTGAGCGCAAAGGCGGCCCAATAGGGGACGCCGGCATTGATCAGGCTCCAGGCCAAATAGGTACTGAACATGGCCATTTCGCCTTGGGCAAAGTTTACCACCTCGGTGGCGCGGTAGATGATGACCAGGGCCAGGGCCAGGCTGGCGTAAATGCCACCGGTCGCGAGTCCAGCCAAGATCTGTTGGGTTAGGAGTTCCATGGCTAAGGCACCGGCCGTCAATAGCCGAGGTAGGCGCGGCGTATGGCAGCATCGGCCTTAATCTCCGCTGCCGGTCCGGACAAGGCGAAGCGCCCGGTCTCCAGCAGGTAGGCCTGATCCGCCAAGTCGAGGGCCAAGGTGGCATTCTGCTCGACCAGCAACAAGGAAAGGCCGTCCTCATCGTTGAGCCGGTGCAACAAGTCGAAAATACGGGCGACGATCTGCGGTGCCAGTCCGAAGGAGGGCTCGTCGAGGATTAGGAGTCGTGGCCGCAACATCAGCGCCCGGGCGATCGCTAGCATTTGCTGCTCGCCACCGGATAGGGTCCCGGCTTGTTGCCGACGGCGCTCGGCAAGTACGGGGAACAATTGATAGGCCCGTTCGAAATCGGCGGCCACTTTGGCCCGGTCATGACGGCTATAGGCGCCGAGCTTTAGGTTCTCCTCAACAGTGAGCTGGGCGAAAGTGCCGCGGCCTTCCGGCACCAGCGCCACGCCTTGACGCACGATCCAGGCGGTGGGGCGCCGGTCGATGCGAGCGCCATCGAACGAGACCTCTCCGCGGGCAGCAACGCGTCCGCAGAGCGCACGCAGAGTCGTTGTTTTACCAGCCCCATTTGCCCCTAAGATGGTGGTGATGCCACCTTGCTCAACGCCAAAGTTGAGGCCATGCAAGGCCCGCGACGGACCATAGAAAGCTTGTAGGTCTTTTACCGTCAATAACGCCGTCATGGATCGACCGACGACTTTTGGTCGCTGCCGAGATAAGCGCGAATGACGGCGGGGTCGGCCCGTATCTGCGCTGGCGTTCCCTCGGCAATTTTTCGGCCGAAATCCAGGGTGACGACCTTGTCGGAGACCCGCATTACCAAGTTCATGTGATGTTCGACCAAGAGGATGGTGATGGCGCGATCCTTGCGGATCTGTATGATCAGGTCTCCGAGGCGTTCGACCTCCTCATGGTTTAGACCCGCTGCAGGTTCGTCGAGCAAGAGGAGCTTCGGTTCGCTGATCAACGCCCGCACGATCTCTACCCGTTTTTGCGTGCCAAAAGCGAGATTGGAAACGGGGCGATGGGCGTCATCGCCAAGTCCAAACTCTTCCAGTAGATTCTGTGCTGTCTGGCGCAAATGCCGTTCTTCGCGCCGAACCCATGGCAGGGCGAAGGCGCTCGCCAAGAAACCGGCGCGCGAACGGGTGTGGGCCCCGATCAAGATGTTATCCAACACGCTCAAGGTATCGAAGAGGGCGAGATTTTGGAAACTGCGGGCGACCCCCAGTTCGGCGATACGGTAGGCCGGCAAGTCCAGGAGTGCCTGGCCCTGGAAACAGATCGTCCCCTGGGAAGGTTCGTAGAGGCGCGTCAGGCAGTTGAAGAGCGTGGTCTTGCCAGCTCCATTTGGCCCAATCAGCCCGACGATTTGCCCCTTCCCGATATCGAAGGAGACGCGGTCGAGGGCCTGAATGCCGCCAAAAGCGATCGAGATGTCTTGCAGGGACAAAAGGGCATCATCCGCCGGATCCGCTGACTTCTGCCTCATGGGTGCTTGGCGCCGGCGTAGAGCCAGGCTGGTGTTTGCTTGCGCAGCTCCAGCTTGGCGATGGCGGCGCGGTGCACCTCGTCCGGGCCATCGGCGAGGCGCAGTGTGCGCGAGTGGGCCCAGGCATAGGCGAGGCCAAAATCCTCGCACATACCGCCGCCGCCGTGCAGCTGTACGGCTCTGTCGACGACGTCAAGTGCCATGTTGGGCGCCACCACCTTGATCATGGCAATTTCCGCGCGGGCCGCCTTGTTACCCAGTTTATCCATCATGTCGGCTGCCTTGAGCGTTAGAAGGCGGGCTTGCTCGATTTCCATGCGCGAGCGTGCGATGAGGTCCTGGGTCACACCCTGCTCGGCGAGCGTCTTGCCAAAGGCCTGGCGCGCCTTGGCCCGTGCGCAAAGCGCTTCCAGCGAACGCTCGGCGACGCCGATCAGGCGCATGCAGTGATGAATACGACCGGGGCCGAGCCGGCCCTGTGCGATCTCAAAGCCTCGCCCTTCGCCGAGCAGCAGGTTTTCCACCGGGACCCGAACCTCGGTAAAGTCGATCTCGAAATGGCCGTGGGGTGCATGGTCGTAGCCATAGACGCTCAGCGGTCGCAGCAAGGTCACGCCCGGGGTCGCGCGCGGCACCAGAACCATAGACTGCTGGCGATGCCGTTCGGCGGTCGGATCGGTCTTGCCCATGAAGATGAAAATCTCACAGCGCCGATCGCCGGCACCGGTGATCCACCACTTGCGGCCGTTCAGGACATACTCATCCCCATCGCGTTCGATCCTCGCTTCGATGTTGGTGGCATCAGAGGACGCGACGGCCGGCTCGGTCATGGCAAAGGCGGAGCGGATCTTTCCGTCAAGCAGCGGCATCAGCCACCGCTCCTTCTGCGCATCGCTGCCGTAACGGGCCAAAACCTCCATGTTGCCGGTATCGGGGGCTGAGCAATTGAAGACCTCCGGGCCGATCGGTGAGCGTCCCATGATCTCGCAGAGCGGCGCGTATTCAAGATTGCTGAGGCCCGCGCCATAGGATGAATCCGGCAAGAAGAGGTTCCAAAGGCCGCGTTCACGCGCCTTGGCTTTCATCTCTTCCATGATCGGCGGCGTCAGCCAACGATCTTCTTGGGCGGCATGCTGGGCGAAAAATATCTGCTCGGCCGGATAAACGATCTCGTCCATGAAGGCGAGAAGCCGGGCACGGTAGTCTTCGACTTTGGCGGAGTAACTGAAATCCATGGAAATTCCTTGGTGTCACGCAGACGGAGGTACCGTCCCGTTTGCGACAGGCAGCCTGTAATCCTTGAAAGCTTCGCGCAACTGTCGCTTTGAAATCTTGCCCGTCGCGGTGTGCGGCAATTCCTCGACAAAAGCAATGTCATCGGGAAGCCACCACTTGGCGACACGACTTGCCAGGTGGCGCATAATAGAATCCTTGTCAGGAACCGAACCGCTCGCCGCAACGATCACGAGAAGGGGACGCTCGTCCCATTTCGGATGGGGTAAGCCAATCACCGCCGCCTCGGTAACGTCAGGGTGACTAACCGCCGCGTTCTCCAGATCGATGGTGCTGATCCACTCGCCGCCGGACTTGATCACGTCCTTACTGCGGTCGACGATCTGCATATAGCCTTCGTTGTCCAGCCTCGCGATGTCGCCGGTGCGAAACCAACCCTCGTCATCGAAGGCCGCCTCGGATGCGGCATCATTCTTGTAATAGCCGTCAATCACCCAAGGGCCACGGACCATCAATTCACCGAATGCCCTACCGTCTCGTGGCAGTTCTTTGCCGTCATCGTCGACGATCTTCATCTCCATGCCGTAGAGAGTGCGGCCCTGCTTGACCTTGCGGTCGAGACGCGCTTCGGTTCCTAGGGCCAAGGCATCGGGGCGCAGGAATCCGGTGGTGCCAACCGGGCTGGTTTCGGTCATACCCCAGGCATGACAGACTTCAACACCGTAGGTTTCCTGGAAAGTCCTGATCATCGCCCTAGGCGCGGCCGAACCGCCGACGCCCAAGGTCTTTAGATGGGGCAAGGCCAATCCTTCTTTTTGCAGGTGCTCTAGCAGCATGAACCAAACTGTGGGTACACCGGCGGTAAAGGTCACCATTTCTCCGTCAAGCAAGTCGAAAACCGCCGCTGGACTGTAATCAGCGCCGGGCAAAACCAGTTTGGCGCCGACCATCGGGCAAGCGTAGGGAATGCCCCAGCCATTGACATGGAACATCGGAACAATGGGCAACACGCTATCCTGACTGGAGAGCCGGAAAGCCTCGCCGCTGCAGACCGAGAAGCTGTGCAAGACAGTCGAACGGTGCGTGTAGAGGGCACCCTTGGGTTCACCCGTGGTGCCGGAGGTATAGCAAAGCGAGGAGGCGGTGTTCTCATCGAAGGCGGGCCAGTCAAAGCTATCGGCCTCGCCGGCGATCAGGGATTCGTAACAAAGCGGCGTGGGCGCGGCGCACTCGGGCATGCTGTCGGCGTTGGTCATGACCACCCAGTCGGCAACACTCCGGCAGTCGGGCGCCAGGCTTTCCATCAATGGCACGAAGGTGCTGTCCAGGAAGATCGCCTTATCTTCCGCGTGATTGACAATGTACTTCAACTGCTCGGGAAAGAGCCGCGGATTGATCGTATGACAGATCGCGCCGATTCCGGCGATGGCATAGTAAAGTTCAAAGTGACGGTATCCATTCCAGGCCAGGGTTGCTACCCTATCGCCGGTGCTGATGCCAAGGCGCCGCAGAGCGTGCGCAAGCTTGGCGATGCGTCGGTAACTTTCCGCATAAGAATAGCGGTGGATGGGTCCCTCAATGCTGCGAGAGACGATTTCGGTATCCGCGTGATTTCTCGCCGCATGCTGAATCAAGGAAACAATCAGCAACGGCGTTCCCATCATTAAGCCACGCACGACGACTGTCCCCTTCCCAATCGAACGGCGCAATTTTTCCGGCGCCTCTGAGGCTAAGTCTAACGGTCCAAAGAGGCTTTTCAAAGCCTAACGGCCGTGCCAGTCTTTTTGCCGTCCTACCAAGCGAAACAAGAGGAATTCCCGCGATGGCCGATTTGCCCGCTGACGACTCACTGCCTCGCCGCCGCGTTACAGTCTTGGGAAGCGAAATGGCTTTCGTGGAGATCGGCAGTGGTGACCTGGCCATCGTCTTCCTGCATGGCAACCCGACGTCGTCCTATCTTTGGCGCAACATCATGCCGGCGGCGGCCGAACTCGGTCGCTGCCTGGCCCCTGACCTAATTGGCATGGGGCAATCAAGCAAAGTCGAAGGCTGCAACTATAGTTTTGCCGACCATGCGACCTATCTTGACGCTTGGTTCGATACGGTGCTGCCGATAGAACGGGTGATGCTGGTCGTGCATGACTGGGGCGGGGCGCTTGGCTTTCGATGGGCCCGCCGGCACGCCGATCGCATCGCCGCAATCGCCTATATGGAAACCATCGTGACGCCGCTGGTCTGGGCCGACTGGCCGGAGCGTGCACGTGGCATCTTCCAGGCCATGCGATCCCCCGCCGGCGAGGAACTGGTGTTGCAAAAGAACGTCTTCGTCGAACGCATCCTGCCGTCGAGCATCATCCGCGAGCTGGGCGACGCGGAGATGGCGGCCTACCGTGCGCCTTTTACCGAACCGGGAGAGGGTCGCCGCCCCACCCTCACCTGGCCACGGCAAATTCCCATTGAAAGCGAGCCAGAGGCCGTGGTCTCGGAGGTCGAAGCCAATGAGGCTTGGTTGAGCCTATGCGATGTGCCAAAGCTTTTTATCAATGCGGATCCGGGCAGCATTCTCGTCGGCCGTCCGCGCGACCGTTGCCGGGCTTGGCCAAATCAGGAGGAGGTTACCGTCCCAGGCCTCCACTTTATCCAGGAAGATTCACCGCAGGAAATCGGCGATGCTGTGGCTGGCTTGGCGCAGACGGTATAGGCCGATTAAGAAATCCTATTGAAACCTTCTAAGACCTTCGATAATTGGGATTTGGCGGCCAATTTTGGCTAGCGCCATTTTTGCAGGGACGAGGGTCATGGATACGCCTTCCACCTATTCGATACCGCAGCCAAAGATCAACCCAGCTAAAAGCTCGACGTCACCGACCAGGCCCGATGGCTCGCCCGATGACGACGATCGTGTGGAAATCGGCCCGACCGATGTGGCCTTTGCCGAATGGCAAGCGCTTGGGCTGGAAGCGCCGAACCTGGCGCGCATGCGTGAATTTCGCCTCGATCGCCTCTGTGCGCAGCTAAGGACGCGGGATACGGCGGGATTGCTGCTGTTCGATCCGCTCAACATTCGCTATGCCACCGACAGCACCAACATGCAGCTTTGGACCGCGCATAACCCGGCGCGCGCCGCCTTTGTTGCCGCAGACGGCTACATCGTGTTGTGGGACTTCCACGGTAGCAACCACTTGAGCGCCTATCTACCGCTGGTGCGCGAGGTGCGCCACGGTGCCGGCTTCTTCTACTTCCTGGCGGGCGACGCCGAAGAGCAGATAGCGGCCGCCTTCGCTGCGGAAGTCGATGATCTCCTGCGCCAGCATGGTGGCAGCAACCGGCGCCTTGCCGTCGACAAGATGGAGATTTCCGGCGTCTACGCGCTACAGCGATTGGGGGTGGAAATCACCAGCGGCCAGCAGTTGATGGAACACGCCCGCCTGGTCAAAGGGCCCGATGAAATCAAAGCCATGCGCTGCGCCATGGCGACTTGCGAGATTGCGGTGGAGGCCATGCAACAGGCCCTAAAGCCTGGTATCGCCGAAGTCGAGCTTTGGGCCGTGCTGCACGCGGAAAACATTAGGCGCGGCGGTGAGTGGATTGAAACCCGCATCCTGAGCTCCGGACCGCGCACCAATCCCTGGATGCAGGAGGCTGGGCCCCGCCGCATGAAAGAAGGCGAGCTATTGGCCTTCGATACCGATCTGGTCGGTCCCTATGGGTTCTGCGCCGACATCTCTCGGACCTGGTATTGTGGCGATGGCAAGCCAAACGACGAGCAGCGCCAGCTACACCAGGTCGCCTACGAGCACATCATGACCAACCGCGAGCTCTTAAAGCCGGGTGTCGGGTTTCGCGAGCTCACCGAAAAGGGGCAGCGACTGCCCGAGGCCTTTCGCGAACAGCGCTATGGGGTGATGTTCCACGGGGTCGGTCTCTGCGACGAGTTTCCCGCCATCTACTACCCGGAAGACTTTCTCGAAGGCGCTTTTGACTACCACCTGGAACCGGGCATGGCGCTCTGTGTCGAGGCCTACATCGGCGCCGTCGGCGGCCGCGAAGGCGTCAAGCTTGAGGACCAGGTCTTGATCACCGAGACCGGCTACGAGAACATTACCCGTCTTGCCTTCGACGATCGTTTGTTGGCCTAACCCGATTATCAGCGGCACAAGAGGGGCCGGTACCAAGACCGGCCCCATGTGTGATTGCCAGGTCTTCTAGTACAAGGCCACCGGGTTGCCGGGCGAACCGGTGCCGCCTTTGATCTTCAGCGGCGACCAGACGAAGAGGAACTCATAGGCTTTGTCGGCGACCAATTGCGACAGGTCCATGTTTTCCAAGTTCCAGATGCCGCGCTTGGTCTGCAGCTTGATGTGACATTCGAAAGGCTGTTCGCCTTCGCCGGCAAATCCCGGGCCAACGGCCTCGACCGCCCAGGTGTCGGCGCCAGTCAGGATGATTTTCTGCTCGGCAAGGTACTCACACGCCGAAATCCCAAAGCCGGGCTCGCCGGCGTTGAACTGGGCCACTTTTTCTTTCTTCTCAGCACCGGAAAACTTGTCCCAATCCTTGGGGTGCCAAATGTTGCCATGACCGGTGTGCAAGAAGACGCAGTCGCCCTCGCCGATGGGGTCGATCCCTTGCTGCTCCACCATCGCCTTGACGTCATCAGCGGTTATGACGCCTGGATCGTCCGGCCCGGCGGCGGCGGGAATTGGCACTTGGCCGCCATGGTAGGCCACCGCGTCAAGCACAACGCCGCGGCAGACGTATCCCTTTTCCGCGACATGCTCCACCCCTAGGGGTCCCATGCCATAAGCGGTGACCTCGGCATCGTGCAGGTAGCGGCCGTTGTAGAAGAAATCGCCTTTCGAGGTCCGCACCCCAATGTGGCCGGGGCCATCAAACTGGGTACCGATCTGGCCGATTTCGGTGGAAAGGTACTCATCGTTGTAGACCAGCGCCTGACCGCCTAAAGGCCCACCGGTTGGTAAGCCAGGAATGGTCATCCGCCAGCCGCGGGTCCCAAAGGCGGGCGCATCGCCGGCATAGACTTTGCCCAGGGTCGCCACCTTGCCTTGTTTTACCAGGCCCACGGCCTTTAGCACCAATTCTGGAGTGGTGCGGTTGACGGCGCCCGCCTTGTCGTCGGCGCCCCATTCACTGGGGGCCCAATTGTCGTTGAGCGGCTCGTCATTGGTGGCGTAGGCCTGTGTCGCAAGGACGCTGCCCATCGTCACCGCAGTGACCGTCACAACAATCCCTAGTCTGCGCATCTTCTCCTCCCTTATTCGAATTTGCTGGAAACCGCCGACGACCAGGGTGTGGTCAACGGCGCCGACATCAGGTTCGCACGCTGGCCGCCGGCATGGCAACTGTCCTGGGCATTTGTATTAATATGAAATGTCTATAGGCGGCCGGAAACGGCGGTCTCGTCCCTGGGCTTTGACCCGCGACGCCGATGCTTCGACTCAACCCAAGTAGCGATTTTGCAAATGTGCCTTGAAAACGCTCGGATCGAGCGGCCGGCCTGTGACGCGCTCCAGTAGTTCGTCGGTGGTGTAGCGCGACGCAAAACCGTGGACCTTTTCCCGCAGCCAGGCCATCAAGGGCGCGAAGTTCCCGCGCCCGATGTCTTCGTCAAGATCCAGTATGGCTTCGCTGGCGGCTGCATAGAACTGGGCGGCCGCCATCGCGCCAAGGCTGTAGGTCGGGAAATAGCCCCAGGCACCGTCGAACCAGTGAATGTCCTGCAGGCATCCGAGGCTATGGTCTGGTGGTGTGATACCCAGCAAATGGTCCATTTCCTCATTCCAGGCGGTTGGCAGATCCGCGACCGCTAGCGTTCCGGCGATCATCGCCCGTTCCAGGCGGTAGCGCAGAATGATGTGCGCTGGATAGGTCACTTCATCGGCGTCAACGCGAATAAAGCCCGGCTCGACCCTCGTCGAAAGCCGGACCAGGTTCTCCGCTGCCCAGGAGGCATCGTCGCCGAAGGTCTCGGCCAGCAGCGGTGACAAGAAAGACAAGAAGGCCGGGCCGCGACAGACCTGCATCTCGATCAGTAGAGATTGGCTTTCATGCAGGGCCATGCCGCGGGCTTCTCCTACCGGCTGTCGGCGCCAGTCGGCTGGCAGGCCACGCTCGTAAAGGGCGTGGCCGGTCTCATGCAGCACGCCCATAAGGGCCTTCATCACGTCTGCTGGGTCATAGCGTGTGGTGATGCGAACATCTTCCGGCACACCACCGCAGAAGGGATGGGCGCTGACATCCAAGCGGCCATGGTCAAAATCGAAGCCGATGGCGGTCATGAGGCGACGGCCGAGGGCTTCTTGATCGTCAATGGCGAAAGGGCCCTTGGGCCGGATCGGTGGCGGATCCTTCGCCTGCCGCGCCACTGCCTGGTCGAGAAAGGTCGCAAGGAACCCGGCCATGTCATCGAAGATTGGATCCAGCCGGGCCGTCCTTAGGCCTGGTTCAAACTGGTCCATCAACGCGTCGTAGGGTGCCAGGCTCAAGGCCTCGCCCTTTGCCGCGGCCTCTTCGCGCACCAGGGCCAGCACCTCTTCCAAGGCTGGCTTCACGGTGGCGAAATCACCTTTGGGCCGGGCTTCGCGCCACAGCGCTTCAGCCTTGCGGTTGGCCCGGGCCAAGGCCTCGACCATATCCGCCGGGACCGCGGCTGCATGGTGAAACTGGCGTTCCATCTCGGCCAAATTTGCGCGTTGCCAGCCGTCAAGATCCTGGGCGGCGTCCTGCGCCTGACCGATCAATTCGGGGATGGCCGGATCAGTCAGCTGATCGTGAGAAAGGCGCGCCAGGGTGGCGAGTTGTTCGCTGCGCGCGGCACCACCGCCGGTCGGCATGACCGCGGCCATGTCCCAGTGCAGCACGGCGGCGGCTTCCTGCAGGCTCGCCAGGCGGTGAAAACGGGTAACGAGCTGATCGTAGGCTGACATCACGGGCCCCTCATCGGGATTTGGCGGCATCATTCGGCCACAAAAAAATCGGGCGTTCAGGTACTCCGGCGCTCAGGCACTCGCGCATTCATGTACCGGGGCCGGGAAGGTCCGGGTGAACAGGCGCGGCAAAGAAAACCATCCTAGTGTGCGAGGCCGCAACAAGCCATGGTATCAATTTGGACAAGCGCAGTTACTTTAGAAGGCTAGAGTCCCGCCCTCCCCTAACCAAAGTGGAATGCTCGCGAATTGGACTGTCCTTGGGACGACCAAGCAGGCGGCCTAACCAAGCAGGCGGCCTAACCAAGCAGGCGGCCTAACCAAGCAGGCGGCAACACGGCGGTGGAGCTTTGTGGCTGGATGGCTGACTTCGCCGCACTCGAGAAGGAAGTTCCGTCAATTCGATCGAGGGTCATAGTTATATTTTCTAAAATCATGTAAAAACATTTATATCTAGTATTTTCCTAAATTAAAAAATCATATCAGCAAGATAACAATTGAAATGAATAATGTTATCGGAGTTTCCACAGGTTTAGCGCTTTCATAGCGATCTTGCCTTGACGCTGCCCTAATTCGAGCCATGCTTAGAGTGCAAGAGGATAGTCGTGCAAGCGTTCGGTTCCAATCTCACGTCGAAAATCAGCGACAGTCTGAAGGCAAGGCGGATTACGTTGCGCCGGCCTTCGACCATTGCCAGCTATGGCAATCGGGCAGGCGTTTCGCCCTTTGCGAACAAACCGGAACTGGTCGTGCACTGCACCCACCACAAGGCGGGTACCCTTTGGCTGCAAAGCATATTGAAGGTTCTGGCCGGCGTTTACGCGCTTCCCTTCAAGAGTTGCGCCCAGACGGAATGGACCGACACGGTCGGCTTTTTCCTGCAGGACCACAGCGAGATCGAGCCTGAAAAGCTGCCGGACTTCGTCGGCTCCCACCTCATTCGCGACCCGCGCGACATGGCTGTCTCCGCCTACTTTTATCACAAGTGGTGCGATGAACCTTGGGTGCATGTGCCCTTGCCGGAGTATGGCGATACCACATTGCAGAAGCACCTCAACGGCTTGCCGCAGGACGAAGGGCTTATGGTGGAGATCCGCCGGGGCAACAAGCGGGACATTCGCGGCATCAAGCGATGGTCCTATGCCGATCCCAGGTTTTTCGAGCTGAAGTACGAGGACCTTATCGCCGACCCGCAGACCCATTTCACGGCTCTCTTCACCCACTATGGCTTCAACCAGGAAGCCCTGGCGCTGGGGTTGAAGATCGCCGACGACCTGCATTTCGACAACCGGACCCGGCGGTCGATGGGCAAGGAAAAGAAGAAGAGCCACATGCGCTCGGGAAAGCCCGGCCAATGGCGCGACTACTTCACCGAGGCGCATAAGGACCTCTTCAAGGAGATTCACGGCGATCTGCTGGTCCGCCTCGGCTATGAGCGCGACAACGACTGGTAGACCCGCCAGCCCGTGCTATAGAAGCCGACCCGTAGTCCCTCGTTCGCCCGTCCTGGCGGAGGACAGCCGCCCCTCCCAAGACCCAAGCTTACATGCCTGTCAGACACGATCCCGAGAGGGGCGATCAAGAGAATTTGTCCGGGACACACCCGCCAGGACCTCCCCTAACTTGAGCCTAACTAGGGATGGCGAGCGAGTTTCTTAAGAAGACCCTGTCAAGCTGCAACCCATGATAGCTTGTTCCCCGTTCAACGAGAAGAGCGAGCGAGAGCGGAGGGTTGAGGTCATGACAGAGACTTCTTTGCGATTTTCCTCAAATAACCGGGCGGTTATGCGGCCCTGGCGCAACGCATTTCCCGCCAGCACCACGGAGACGGGGGCATGAGGGCGGGCACAAAGTGGATCCTGGGCGCGGGACTCTTTGCGATCGCTGGAATCCTCCTCACTCCGATATCATCACCACTTCCGGCATCGTCGCCTGAAGCCTCGGATTCTCTTATGATGTGTAGCCATACATCTCGAGTCATAGACGAAGCAACCTCGGGGCGGCCTGAGCCGGTTCCGGTCGAATCTGTAAACGGCCCAGAATTTCGGTCTTTTGTCAGGGCCGTGACGGACCACGTGCTATCAAGGCTCGCCGGCGCCTGCCTACGCCACAGAAGTCTGGAGCCGGCGATCGATCTGCTCTTTGTCCGGCTACCCTTGGTGAGCCCGGGCAATGACCCTCTCGAACCGGCACCGTCGATAAGAACCGACGGTGCCGACATCATGTGCCGTCTGGATAGCCCCTGGGTGAAACTAGCCGTCTGGAATTCAGGGCCGGTCTTGGCCCGTGCCGTGTTTATCTGGAACGAGCGGCAATTCCTTCAGGATCAAGCTCTTTTGTCAGGGGCTGGTCATCCGGTAACGACGGTGCCAAGTCCGCTGGCAAATCGCATGTTCAAACAGCATGCCCGAGACTACGCGGACTACGTTTTAACCTCTCCTCCCACTCCGCAGACCAACGCCATCCTTGCAGAACGCATTCCCGCGGATGTCCTATGGCTATTTCGCTATTCGTGGCAATCCACACGGGGACCCTTCTTGTACTCTGCATGGGGCGGGATGAAGACCGTATTGGAACGTGCCGCGGGTGGACACACCAAGGTGGTGCTAGGGCTGATCAACCAGTGCCTTGCATCTAAGGCAGTAGAGCAACGCTACGAAAACA
Source organism: Rhodospirillales bacterium (assembly GCA_965222795.1). Taxonomy (GTDB): domain Bacteria; phylum Pseudomonadota; class Alphaproteobacteria; order Kiloniellales; family CBDCUY01; genus CBDCUY01. The sequence goes on from OZ244972.1 coordinate 1,133,861, forward strand.
TTCTCCAATTGAATGAAATTCCGCTCAGGGACTACAAGATCCCCAAACGCTATGAATGATGCCCGGACAGGGCTAGTGTCCTGATCGAGAAGTTTTTATGATTGGATTTTGCGATTTTGGAGCTTTCGGTGATGGCGCGAGGTCGGGTAGCGGTGGCGCTTGTGTTGTCGGCGCGCGAGCGTTGTGAGCTGGAAGGTCTTGTCCGGCGGCACAAGACGGCGCAGCATTTGGCGCGCCGGGCGCGGATTGTCTTGGCGGCGGCCGAGGGGCTTGAGAACAAGGCGATCGCCGCCCGCTTGGGGGTAAACGCGAACACCGTCGGCGTTTGGCGCAATCGCTTTGCCGCACGCGGTCTCGATGGGCTTTACGACGAGCCGCGCTCGGGCGCGCCGCGGCGTATTGGGGATGATGAGATTGCCGAGACGGTGCGCCTGACGCTGGAAGAAACGCCGCCGGATGCGACCCATTGGTCGTTGCGTTCGATGGCGCGGGCGGTCGGCCATGCGCCCTCGACGATCCACCGCATCTGGCAGGCCTTTGGCTTGCAGCCCCACCGCTCGGAAAGCTTCAAGCTGTCGAGCGATCCGTTGTTCGTTGAGAAGGTGCGCGATATTGTTGGCCTTTACATGGCGCCGCCGGAACGCGCCTTGGTGCTCTGTGTCGACGAGAAGAGCCAGATCCAAGCACTGGACCGCAGCCAGCCCTTGCTGCCGATGCGTCCCGGCCAGGCCGAGCGGCGCAGCCATGACTATGTCCGCCACGGCACCCTGTCGCTGTTCGCCGCCCTTGATACGGCCAGCGGCGTGGTCATCGGCCAATGCTTCAAGCGTCACCGAGCCAAAGAGTTCAAAAGCTTCCTCAACACCATCGAGGCCAATGTGCCCAGCGGGCTCGATATCCACATCGTCATGGATAATGTCGCCACCCATAAGACACCGGCCATTAAAGCCTGGTTCGCCAAGCGACCCCGCTGGCATATCCACTTCACGCCGACCGGCGCGTCGTGGATCAACCAGGTCGAGCGATTCTTCGCCAGCCTGACCGAAAAGCAGTTACGCCGCGGCGTCCACCGTTCAACCCAGGCCCTCGAGCACGCGATCCGCGACTACATCGATCACGTCAACGAAGCCCCCAAGCCCTTCAAATGGACAAGGTCCGCCGATGACATCCTCGCAGCCGTCAAACGATTCTGCCGCAGAACCTTAGACACCGCAGAACTACAATCTCAAATCAACCGAACTTCGGAATCAGGACACTAGGAGGGAGCGATCATGACGTTTGCTGAAATCTGCGATGGCCCGGGCACGAGACTCCCGACAACGCTCTATCGACCGATATCCCACACGCGACTGGCCACCCTCCCAGTACCATATCCGCCCATTGGATGGCGGCTAGGCGCGCTTTCCGCCCTGCCTGGCGCCCTCTCAAGCCAAGCATCGGGCCCTCGGCCGTCAGCGAGGTTGCCAATTCGCGACGCGCCAATTAGGCTCCCTGCTTGCTCCTAGGGGCCAAGATAAGAACAAGAATGACAAAGAAGACGAAGCCTATCGATGTTCAAATAGGGAGACCTTTGGATGAATGCCTCAAAAACTTGGCGGTTCCTGCTCGCGGGCGCGGGTGTTCTCGCGCTTTCCGTCGGCGCCGCCGCCGCGGCCGACTGCCCGATCAAGATCGGCGGCATTGCGCCGCTTTCCGCCCCCGGCACCGTCGTCGGCGGCGAGGCCATGCGCGATGCCATGCTGATCGCCGAAGATGACATCAATGCAGCCGGCGGCGTGCTGGGCTGCGACATCGACGTGGTGATCGCCGATTCGGAAGGCCTGCCGGAAAAGGCCACCGCCATTATGGAGAAGCTGATCACCCAGGACGGCGTAGTGGCCGTGGGCGGCGGCTATCATAGTTCGGTGGGTGTCGCCTCGAAGGACGTGGCCGACGCGCGCGGCGTGCCGGTGGTCTTTGCCGAGACTTGGAACGACACCATCACCGGCGACAAGCAAAAGTACATCTTCCGCATTGCCCCGCTGTCGTCCTGGGCTTCCTCGACGATTTGGAAGCACGCCCTCGAAATCCCGGGGGTCAAGAAGGTCGCGATCCTAACCGAGAATACCGACTACGGCATCCCGGCGGCCGAAGAGACCAAGGCCGGGCTAGCCACCGGCGGGGTCGAGACGGTGACCTACTCCGTCGACATCGGTACCCAGGACTATGCCGGCATCGTCGAGCGCATGAAGGCCGACAATCCGGACATGATCGTGGTGCTGGCAACCGGCGAGGCGGGCTATAACTTCACCCAGCAGGCTGCCGACGCGGGCATTGGCCCCCTCGACATTCCCTTCCACGCCGGCCAGGTTTCGCTGGAAAGCAAGGCCTATTGGGAAAACGTGCCGGACGGCAACTATGCCTTCGTGCAGCGCATCGGCGTGCCGGAAAACCTCTTCACCGATGAAGGCAAGGCCTTTGCCGCGGAGTACAAGAAGCGCACCGGCAAGGATGCGGTCGAAAGCTATGCCATGGAGGCTTATGACTCGATTGCGATCCTCGCCCATGCCATCAAGAACGCCGGCTCCACCGACGGCGACGCCATCGTCGCTGCCTTGGAGAGCATCGAGCACGACGGCACCCTGGGAAAGATCTACTTCCCATATGGCAGCCAGAAGGACCCGAGCGTAGACGGCAAGGGTGACGAGTGGTGGCACCAATGGCCGGATGTGGCCCTGACTGTCATCCAGTATCAGGAAGAAGGTCAAAATTCCGGCGAATCGCCGATTGTTTGGCCCGATGCCTACAAGACCGGCGATCCTGTTATCGTCAACCAGTAGGAAGGCAACCGACTTTCAAAGGAATGCCGCCGGGCGTAACAAGAACATGAGATAGCCCGGCGGCCTCCGCGCCGCGAAACAACGGTCACCCAAAGGTGCAGGGGCTGGGTTCACCATGGAAACGCCGTCGATCTTCTGGGGCGTCATCATCTGGATGATTGTTTGGGGAATTGCGGGCAGCATGCTGGTCCGCAGGCGCTACCTCAGCCGCGATCTCGATACCTCGAACACGGTGTTTGTCGGGGCCATGACCGGCTCCTCTCTCGGGCCACTTGGGCTGGCGGCGCTTTGGGCCAAGACGCCAAAGCTCACCAACTTCTTCATCATTGCACCGGCTTTGCTCACGGTCTTCCTGGTGGCTGTGGCCTTTGCCTTTGCCGATCCGCAGAACAATTGTGTCACCAACGGAAGCTTCGTTGCCTCGCAGGTGGTCAACGGCCTGATCATCGGCATCATTTACGGCTTCATGGCCTTGGGGCTGACCCTGATCTTCTCCATCCTCGGCGTTGTCAGCTTCAGCCACGGCGAATTCTACATGATTGGCGGCATGCTGGTTTACTATGTCACCGCAGTCTGGTTGCCTGGCGTCAACCCTTTGGTCGGCATCATGGTCGCCTGCGCGGTGGCCTTCCTGATCGGCGCTGTCTTCGAACGTTTAATGTTGACGCCGATGTATCACGGCAAGATCGATCGGCCGGTGGAGTATGGCATTCTGGTCACCTTTGGTCTCGCCTTCACCCTGCAGTACTTTGTCCAAGCGGTGGCCGGCGCCAATCCAGTAAAGGCACGCCGGTTCATCGACTTTCCGCGTATCCGCCTGCCGGATTCAGCCGATCCTTGGCTGATCAAGACCAGCCGCGGCAACCTCACGCTGTTTGATACGGTCTCGATCTCCAATCCCCGGCTGGTGGCGGCGGTAACCTGTATCCTGGTCCTGCTGGCCTTGCTTTACCTGCTGCATCGCACCTGGACCGGCAAGGCGCTGCGGGCGGTCAGCCAGGACCGCGAGGCCGCAGCCATCGCTGGCATCAACCCGGACCGCATGAACATGCTGGCCTTTGCCATGGGCGGCATGATCGCCGCACTTGCCGGCGCCTTGCTGGTGCAGGCCTTCAGCTGGCTGCCGCAGGTCGGCAACATTCCGGCGATGCGCTCTTTCGTCATCGTCGTGCTAGGCGGCCTCGGCTCCCTGCCCGGCGCCTTTCTCGGCGGCGTCATGGTGGGTCTTGTGGAAGCGGCGGGGACCGGCTGCATTCCGAATGCCCAGAAGGCGGCCTCCTACATCCCCGCCTATGGCATGGTGGTGTTGACTTTGACGCTGCTCTTGCGACCCACCGGCATGTTCGGGCGCCGCTTTGCCAGCGGCACCCACGGCAAGTTCTAAGATGCGCCAGCACGTCCCAGCCTTGGCCGGCGCTGCCTTTCTGGCCTTTCTCGCCGCTTTCCCGTTCCTCTATACGGGCGCTGACTACGACTACATCATGCATATCATGATCACCGCGTTCTTTTACGCGATCCTGGCATCGAGTTGGTCGATGCTGGCCGGATATGCCGGGCAGTTCTCCTTCGGGCACATGGGTTTTATGGGCATTGGCGCCTACACGACGGCGCTTTTCTGCCATTACTTTTACCTTTCGCCCGAGCCGACCAATCTTTGCGCCGAAGTGCAAATCGGCTCGACCTGGCTGGTTGTGGTGGATCCGATCGGCGTCACCTCGACGACCTTGACGCAAGACTGTCTCAGGCAGGCGATGCAAGCCTGGGGTGGCAGTGTCGAAGTAACGCCCATGCCGGTGCTTTTGGGCATTGTCCTGGGCGCAATCATGGGCGGCGTCGCCGGGCTGCTCGTAGGCCTCCTGGTTTTGCGGCTGCGTGCCGCTTATCTGGCGCTTTTCACGCTCGGTTTTTCGGAAATCTTGAAGGCAACGATATCTGCGGAAATCCATATCACCCGTGGGCAAGCCGGGCTAGAGCTGCCGGCTCTCTTCGAAAACGGCCTCACAGTAATGGGGCAGAGCTTCGACAAGACCGATAAGATCCCACCCTACTATGTGATGCTCGCCTTGTTGATTGGCTGCTTGATGGTCCTGGCATGGCTGGCCAGGTCCAAGTTCGGGCTCTATGTCCGGGCTCTGCGCGAAGACCAAGACGCGGCGGCAGCGCTGGGTGTGAACACGACGCGCTACAAGGTGCTGGTTTTCACGATCACTACGACGATGGCCGCGGCCGCCGGCGCCGTGCAAGCGCACTACGTCGGCATCATCACGCCCAACCTTCTGTTCTTGCTGCAAATGAGTTTGGTGGTGGCGATGGCGGTCATTGGCGGGGTCGAGAATTTCTTTGCGGCCGCCTTGGGGGCGATCATCCTGCAGGTGCTCTTGGAGATGCTGCGCAACAGTTTCGATATCGGCGGCATCGAAGTCGACATGACCATCTGGCGTCTGGTGTTCTTCGGCATTCTGCTGATGGTGACACTGCGCTTCTTCCGCAATGGCTTGATCGCACCCATGATCGAACACTTCACCCGTAGCGGCGTCGCCGAGGAGACCGTGGCCAAACGGCGCAGCACGGTCGGTCAAGAGGCGGGCGAGTAATGCACCTAAAGGTTTCCAATCTGCATAAGCATTTCGGCGGCCTGCATGTCCTGAAAGGGGTTAGTTTTGAAATCAATGGCGCGGAGCTTATCGGGCTGATCGGCCCGAACGGTGCCGGCAAGACGACGCTCACCAACATTCTTGACGGCGCCATCAAGCCTTCGAGCGGGACCGTCTATCTCAATGAGCAAAGGATCGACCAACTCGAACCCTATCAGGTGGCGCGAGCCGGACTGGGCCGCACTTTTCAGGTCACCCGCTCGTTTCGGCGGATGACTGTGCTGGAGAACCTTTATGTGCCCGCACTCACCATGGGCAAGCTCCAAGGGCGAGCGGCGGTGCGCGACAAGGCGATGTCGGTCTTGGAATTTCTGACCATCGACCACCTGAGGAACGAGTACGCCCAGGCACTCTCCGGCGGCCAGCAGAAGCTCTTAGAGCTGGGACGCCTGTTGATGCTGGATCCGGAGATCATCATTCTCGACGAGCCTTTCGCCGGCGTCCACCCCAAGCTCATGGAGATCATCTACGCCTACATTCGCCGGGTGAACGACGACGGCAAGGCGATCATCATCATCTCCCACCAAATGGATAGCATATTCTCGCTTTCGGAAAGGCTTCTGGTGCTCAACTTCGGCGATCTTATTGCCGACGGTGAGCCGGAGGCGGTCAAGCGTGATCCGGCGGTGATCGAGGCCTATCTCGGCACCGACGACGAGGATGCGGCATGAACGGGCAAAGCGACAGCGATGTTGTCCTGGAGATGCGCGATCTCTATGTCGGCTATTACCGGGACCTCAATATCCTGCAGGCGCTCAACATCAAGGCCCGCAAGGGGCGGATCACGACCGTCTTGGGGGCGAATGGGGTCGGTAAATCGACGGCCCTTAAGGCTGCCTTCGGCTTCTTGACGCCGAACCAAGGGGATATCTTGCTGGAAGGTGAAAGCATCCTCGGCATTCCACCCCAGGAAAAAATCTTGAAGGGCCTAGCCTACATTCCCCAGCAACCGGGCGTTTTCAAGGACATGACGGTCGAGGAAAATCTAGAACTCGGTGGCTGGACTTTTCGGCGCGATAAACGCCAAGTGCGCGAAAAGGTCGAAGCCAATTACGAGCGCTTCCCTGCCCTTCGCGACAAACGCAAGCAGGTCACCGGTGAACTCTCGGGCGGACAGCAGCGCATGGTCGAGATCGGCCGGACCTTGATGTCCAATCCGAAGATGCTGTTGGTCGATGAGCCGACCGCCGGCTTGTCGAAGATGTTGTCTGAAGAGGTCTATGCCATGCTGACCGACCTGTCGAAAGTGGATGCGCTCACCATCCTGCTAGTCGACCAGGAGATTCGCCACGCCCTCAGGATCGCCGACTATGTCTATGTGCTGGAACTCGGGCGCAACAAGTTCGATGGCCCGGCTTCGGACTTCGAAGATCTAGAGAAAGCCTTTTGGGTGTCTTGAGCGAGCCCTTGTAGCGGTGGCGTTAAGGGGTGTTGCCATCGCTAGCCGGCTTGCGGCCGATGATAAGCCGGCCGGGTCGCTCCAGTTTTTGCATATAATTGGACGCCTCAATCGTTTCGATCGACCAAAGGCCGGCGTTCTCCAGGGCCCGGAGCCGCGGCTCGTAATCTTCATCCAGGTAGGCTTTTCCGTTCATGTAGATGACGAGCGGCGCGCCGGGCTTGATGATCCGCAACAGTTCTGGGATATGCTCGGTGCCGAGATGGCCGGCGCCCATCGCCCCGACGCAGATCCCCACATCGTAGGCGGCATCGGCCAGCGGTATCCGCTTGGTCAGGTCAGCCTTAGCCAAGCGGCGATAATGACCCTTGGCCCGCGCCTGTTCCAACATGCCGGAGGAAACATCGAGGCCGTCGATGACGCCATAACCGCGCGACTGCAATTCCCCACCGACCAAGCCGGTGCCGCAGCCCAAATCGATGATTTCACACTCACGTCGAGGGTAGCAGGATTCCAAGCCATCGACGGCAATCTTCGGTCCAATGTAGCCCCATTCAACCGCCAGGTCGCTGTCGTAATCGGCCGACCATTCGTCATAGATTTCCTCTGACTCGTCGCCAGGCCGCAGCGTGCTGACCGCTTTTAGCGTACCGGATTGTTCTTTTTTCGCCGACATCATATCACCACCACTTTGTTTCGAGGGTGGTTATAGAGGATGCCGGCCCTGAGCTGTCAACCACTAGAGCGTCGCGCCCGACGTCCCCAGTGCGATGATCAGCCGGTTCGGTCACGGTGCATCTCCGAACTGATTGAGAACAACGTTGATGTCATCGGCGTTATCCCACGCTATCAGCTGATCGACGCTGCTCGCCGGATAGGGTCCGGCAATCGATTCCAGCTTAACGCGGAGTTCCGCCAAAGACATCGGATTCTGTGGCGCCCCTTTTGGATAGGCACAGCTGGCACTGAAGGTCGCGCCAGAGGACAAGGTGACGTGCAGCCGATCGGGCTGCTCCGAGTCATAGTTTAGGGAGGGGCGGCGCGCAGGCTGCGGTGCGACCTCAATCTTCTCGATCATCGCTTTTAGAGCCGGCTCCGCACGCGCCGCATCGCCGAAATCGGCCAGCCCGAGACCGCCGCGCAGCAAGGCCGTGGCCACGCAAAACGGCACGCTGAAGAGCGCCTCGCTTCGGCTTTGTGGCCGATCGTAAGGCAGGATCGCATAGTGAAAATCAGGCAACTCCGCCTTGATGAAGCTGACCTTTGATGCTTCGACGCGCCCGGCCAGTTCGAGCGCACAGTCGATCAGCCGGTGGGTATATCCGCAGGAGGGGTAAGGCTTTGTGATAATTCCCCACCTCTCGAGGGCGCGTCCGTCCATGGCTTCGAGCACGCGATCAAGGCGCGCCAACTTGCCATGAGCCATCAAGTTGATGAAGCCGGTCGGGCCGTCCAGAACGTCTGCCTTGCCGCTGGCGCCGCGTTCTGCCAAGAGCCCGGCTATCACGCCGCTGCGAGCTGCAAAACCTGCCTGCAGCGGCTTGGCGTCGCTACCAAACTGGCAGGTATAGCCGGAGGCTTGCGATAAGGCGAGGGAGAGAGCGTTGGTTGTGCGCTTGGCATCGAGGTTGAGAAGCCGCGAGGTGGCCGCTGCGACACCAACCACCCCCAAAGTCGCCGTCGAATGCCAGCCGCGATTGTAGTGCTCGAAGTTCAGCGCTTCGCCGAGCCGCGCAATCGCTTCAAAGCCGGCCGCGTAGGCGGCGGCGACGGCCGAGCCGGAGGCACCCCGTTCGGCGGCGAGAGCCCAAAGGGCCGGCAAGATGATGACACTCGGATGGGTGTTGCCGGGCTCTTCCCAGTCATCGAAGTCGGAAGTATGGCCGGCCACTGCGTTGCACAGCGCGGCAAAGGGCGCAGCCGTCTTTTGGCCGGCGCCGAAGATTGGCGATGAGCCGGGATAGAAGCCCAGTGCTTCGCGGGTTTGCCGGGCCAAGGGGTGTTCGGCGCCGCAGAGGATGCAGCCCATTACATCGATGCCGGCACCGCGAATGTAATCCCGAGCTTGCCCTTGCGGCGGGACCATAACCGTTGTCAGCTGCGCCAAGCGGTGAAGCCGCGACATGTTAATCCTTCGCCCTCGGTGCAACAAGACCTGTCAACAGAGATCTGAGATCGAAGTCGGCCGTCAAGAATTTTTTCGCGATTTGTGAAGAATTTCAGAGCTTCGGTTTAAACGAAGATCGGCTCGGCGCCAATCGGCGACGCTCTAATGTTTGGCGACAAACAGAATGAACCACCGCAAGTATCGTTTAAGGATCGATGGTCGGTGTTCTGTTTTGGGCGTGAATTTTGTCGCCATCGGCCCTAGCAGGTTCCCGGAGCCACATTCAGGTTTGCGAAAGACCAAAAGAGTAGCTGTCACCCAACGCGCCTAAAACGGGGCCGGTAAAGAGGCCGGCGACAGCGCTCCCGGCAGCCATCCCCCGGTCCCAATTCTTCGATTCGCATTTGGTGCCAGGTCCAAATCTCGTTCACCACGGCCAACCAAACAGTCGCCGTGAATTCAGGTACAATGCCCCTTTGGCGAGTGGGTCGACTGAGAGAGCCGTTAGAATGTCGATTCGAGATGGTCCGTCCGGGTTTTCTCCCTTTGGGTTTCTTGTGTTTCCAAGGATGGTGGCTGGGAAAGTTCTGGTTTCATGTTATCAAAATCAGGCCAAATAATGACCCTAATCGTCTGCAATATTACGAGCATGTCCAAATACCAGCCGTAATTCTTAATGTAATATAAATCGTAGGAAAGTTTCTCCTTGGCGTCGTCGACTGTTGCCGCATAGGGATATTGAATTTGCGCCCAGCCGGTAATTCCAGGTTTTACGTAGTGCCGAAACCCATAATTAGGGATGATCTCCTGCAGCACAGAAACGAATTCAGGCCGTTCGGGACGCGGTCCAACAAAGCTCATCTGGCCGCAGAGCACATTGATAAGTTGCGGTAGCTCATCGATTCGCGTACGGCGAATGAATCTTCCAATTGTCGTAACCCTGTCGTCATTGGGGCTTGCCCAGCGCGCTACACCGTCCTGTTCAGCATCCATTCGCATCGAGCGAAACTTAAGCAAGTTAAATGGTCGGCCGTTTAGTCCCACGCGCTGCTGTACGTAGAAGACCGGACCACCGTCTTGCACGAGAATGAGAACGATGGTCAAAATCATGATCGGCAAGGTAAAGAGGAACAATGCCGTGCTGACGACAATGTCAAAAAGTCGCTTGATGATGCGCTGCGATGGGGTCGGAGCATTGAACCCTGCCGAAAAGATCATCCAACTGGGATAAAGCCCCCGATAGTCAACGCGGCCTTCTTCCCGCTCGAAAAACGAGGAAACATTCGACACCTTGATGCCTTTGATCCGGCACTCAAGCAGATCCTGAATTGGCAAGCGATTGCGGCATTCGTCCAGGGCAACGACGATCTCATCCACATTCTTCACTTGCACAAAATCGGCAAGACTACCTTTTGTTTGAAGTATCTCGGCAGCTGGAACCCGACGATCTTCACCTTCAACCGACAAGAAACCAACACAGTTGTTCATGTAGGCATTTTTTGACTGCAGATACTTCTGTAGGTGAGCGGCAACTTGGCCGGTGCCAATGACAAGTAATCTTCGGTGGAACATCTTGATGTCAACAAACTTGCTGAACAAAAAGTGGATAAGGAGGACACCCAGAGAGGTAACGACAAGCGAAGGTATGAGGGCGCTAATCCATATCCGGAATATCGGAAACAGGTAAAAAAGTATTGTTAAAATGACTAGAGTAAATAAATGGCTCGTCATAATAACGATGGCCAATAGTTTACCGTTCGACAAAGTTGCTGGTCGGTAAGCTCCTAGAGTGAACAATAAAATACAGCCAACAGATGCATAAGCAAAAGATTGATAAATATAGGGAGTACTAAAAAACAGAAACTCGGAGAATGAAGAATACCGCGTTGACGCCAAAAAACCGAGCACGCTGAACATAAGGGAAAAATCAAGTATAGCTAATATAATTGTTGGGCGGCGAATGCCCGACCTAATCAGCTTTTTCATGTACCAGTACCTGCAAATCTACTCAGTAGCGGAAAATCAGCGAGAATCCGCCCGATATTTATACATCTTTTAGGAACAATTTTGACATTCCGTTGGGTGGGTTCCTTTGATTTTTAGCTCAATCAACGATGGTTTAATCCATGTGTTCTAGATTTTTCGGCAAGTGTCTAGATATCTTGTTATGGTTGACGCTTCCTGTCAAATAATATCTTCGCAAAAAAATGGACTATAACTGTGAATTGAACCTTTACATGAGCGTGATTCGATTGGCCGTCGTGGGTGCTTCTGGGCTTTGGCCTCTGTTGCTGTCCGGAGGGCTGCATTTTTCTTGACCATCGGGGTTTGTTCCTTAGAGTCCGACTCGAAACTCTACGGGCGATAACAATATCTTGCGAGGCGCCTTGTTACGAGGCGGATATGGGCGATTGTGATCCAGGCTTCGGCGCTGGCAATGGTTTTCTCGAAATCTTTGGCGAGGCGTCGGCAGCGATTGAGCCAGGCAAAAGTGCGCTCCACGACCCAGCGGCGGGGGAGGATTTCGAAGCCTTTGGCGGCATCGGAGCGTTTGATGATTTCCAAGCTCCAGTCTCCGATCTTGGCCAGGGCGCGTTCAAGCTTGGGTCCGGCATAGCCGCCGTCGGCGAAAACATGGCGCAGCCAAGGGCAGGCATAACGGATTGATTTCAGCACGGCTGGTGCGCCGTCACGATCCTGGATATGAGCGCCGTGGACCACCAGCCCGACCAAGAGGCCCAAGGTATCGGTGACAATGTGGCGCTTGCGGCCTTTAATTTTCTTGCCAGCATCAAAGCCCCGGATGCCGCCGCTTTCCGTGGTTTTTACCGATTGGCTGTCGATCACGCCGGCCGTTGGGCTGGCCTCGCGGCCCTCCAACTCGCGCGCGGCGGCAACCAAATAGTGGTTGATCGTCGCCAACAGGCCGCTGTCGCGCCAGTCGTAGAAATAGCCCTGCACCGTCGTATAGGGCGGAAAGTCCTTGGGCAGCATGCGCCACTGACAGCCTGTCGTCGCCATGTAAAGCAGCGCATTGACAACCTGGCGCAGAGCCGTCGTGCGAGGACGACCCACCCGGCGTGGCGCCGGCATATGCGGCACAAGAAAGCGCCACTCCCGATCCGTTAGATCGCTTGCATAACCCAGCCCGTCGCGCCGATAATCAGGCCGAGTGATTTCAGTCCAAGGCATCGTGAAACTCCATCGTTGTCTGGCAACGCGAAGGAATCACATCCTCCTGAAATCACTCAACACTTTTTCGGTCAGGCTCTTAGGGGCCGGTCGGTTTCCTGCTGCTGACGCGGTTTCCTCTATTACTGCCATAATCGAAAAGTGCCGGAGCTAAGGTCCTTGTTCCAGCACGAACGCCTCGCGATCGGTAGCCGATCGAAGGCTGGCGCTATTTCATATCGATCTTTAACAAGGCATTCCAGTTTTTCGGTTAAGGCCATTTGGGTCGGTAGTGACCTTGGTACGAACGTGCCCGAGGTCAAGAGAGAAATGCTCGCGTCGGTTCAGTCATCGCGCTGCGCGGTGCTGACCCTTGCCGCTGCGGACGGGCCTGTTTAGATTAGCGGCGACCATGGCCGAGGTGGGCGATCGACTGTAATTTTTCGGGTTACATTGGAGGATTCGCTTGCGACAGCCGGCCGCAAGGAAATGACAGGCGCGAGATCAGGGATACCCAATGGAGTACATTTCGACGCGTGGTTCGGCGCCAGCACTTGGATTTGCCGATATCCTTCTCGCCGGGCTTGCCGCGGATGGCGGGCTTTATGTGCCGAAGTCTTGGCCGAGTTTCGACCAGGGCGAGATTCTCAGTTGGGCGGGATTGTCCTATCCAGAGCTGGCGCTTGCGATCATGCGCCCTTTTGTCGACGGCGCCATCGCCGATGACGAGCTTGGCGCGATCCTAGAGGATAGTTATTCTACTTTCGATCGCAAGGTGGTAGCACCCCTCAAGCTGCTCGAACCCAACTTGTTTTTACTGGAACTTTTTCACGGCCCTACCCTGGCCTTTAAGGACTTTGCCCTGCAGGTCGTGGGCCGACTGTTCGATGCTGTTCTGGAGCAGCGCAACGGCAGGCTCACGATCCTTGGCGCCACTTCTGGCGACACCGGTTCCGCTGCGATCGAAGCTTGTGCTGGTCGTGAACGGGTGGAGATATTTATGCTCCATCCCAAGGGACGGGTTTCCGAAGTGCAGCGACGGCAAATGACCACGGTCGACGCCGACAACGTTCACAACATCGCCATCGACGGCAGTTTTGACGATTGCCAGGCACTGGTCAAATCCCTGTTCAACGATCATGCCTTCCGGGACGAAGTTCGGCTGGGGGCCGTGAACTCCATCAATTGGGCCCGGGTCATGGCGCAAATCGTCTACTACTATTGGGCCGCCCTCGCTTTGGGGGGGCCGCGGCGTCCGGTAAACTTTGCCGTGCCCAGCGGCAACTTCGGGAACGTCTTTGCGGGATATGCTGCGCGAAAGACGGGGTTGCCGATCCAACAGTTTATTGTCGGCACAAACCGCAACGATATTCTTGCCCGATTCCTGGAGAACGGCGTGATGGAAACTGCGGAGGTGCACGCGACGCTCTCTCCCTCGATGGACATACAAGTGTCGAGCAATTTTGAGCGCCTATTGTTTGATATGCACAATCGCGAAGGGCCAAGAGTTGAGGCGTTGATGGCTTCGTTTCAACAATCGGGGCGATTCGAAGTGTCGTTGGAGCAAGTCCGCGCGAGCGGATTTCTTGGCCATCGCCTGGACGACGACCAGACCTTGGCCGAAATGGCCCGCCTTTACCGGGAGACGGGTGAGCTGATCGATCCCCACAGCGCCATTGGCATAGCCGCAGCAAGGGCGCGGCGAAGCAACCCGGCCGTGCCGGTGGTCGCGCTCGCAACTGCTCACCCTGCCAAGTTTCCGGATGCAGTAGAACGCGCCACGGGGGTCCGCCCTGCCCTGCCGGATCGTCTAGCTAAGTTGTTCGAACATCCTGAACATTTCGTCGAGTTAAGAAACAATCCATCGGATCTGAAGGCTCATATTCGCGCCCATGGCAAACTGAGAGGGGCAGCATGACAAAAAAGTTTATGTCAGGTGAAGAGAACTCATTCGCCCGGTACTACCTAAAGAACGTTGCCATCAGTGAAGGCTGCGGCTGCGCCGAGCTGGTCGTGCGCCCGGAACGCCCGGTCCAATCGAATGATAGTGTTAAGGCATTCTTCCTAGGCCTTTGGGACCGGTTCGGGCGCCGGAGATGGAAGGTATGAGCGTCCAGGTCACGACCCTTCCCGGCGGTCTGACGGTCGCCAGTGACCAGTTCAATACGGTCGAATCCGTCAGCCTCGGCGTCTGGGTTGGGGTTGGCACCCGGCACGAGCCAGCCGAGGCCAATGGCGTCGCCCATCTTCTAGAGCACATGGCCTTCAAGGGAACCGACCGCCGCTCGGCGCAGGATATTGCCGAAGAAATCGAGGCGGTCGGCGGCCACCTCAACGCTTACACCGGTCGGGAGGGAACGGCCTACTACGCTAAAGTCTTGGCCGAAGATACCAGCCTGGCGCTCGACATCATTGCTGATATCTTGCAGCACTCGACCTTCGAGGAAATAGAACTGGAACGCGAAAGGGCTGTGGTCTTGCAGGAGATTGGCCAAGCCTTGGATACGCCTGACGACATCATTTTCGATCACTTTCAAGAGACGGCCTATCCCGGGCAAGCTATCGGCCGTCCCGTTCTCGGCCGCGCCGAAAGCGTGCGCAGCATGAGCCGGGATACAATTCGTGCCTATTTGGGCCGCTATTACGGCGGCGAAAACATCGTACTGGCGACAGCTGGCCAAATCGAGCATGGGGCACTGGTCGGCTTGGCCGAGCAGGCCTTTGCCAGGCTGCCGGAAAGGCCGCGTGCGACGGCGGAGCAAATTTCCTACCAAGGCGGAGATTATCGCGAGGCCCGCGATCTTGAGCAGGTGCACCTGCTACTAGGGTTCAAGGGAGTGGGTTACTTAGATGCGGATTATTATGCTGCGTCGGTCTTGGCGACCCTGTTCGGTGGCGGCATGTCTTCCCGGCTGTTCCAAGAGGTGCGTGAACGGCGAGGATTGGTTTACGCCATTTATTCTTTTACTTCGTGCTATCGAGATGGGGGCATCTTTGGCATCTATGCGGGGACCAGCGAGGAGGCGGTGGGCGAGCTCATTCCAGTCGTATGTGACGAGCTGGTCAAACTCCACGATGGTATTGGCGGCGCCGAGCTGGCCCGCGCCCGGGCGCAGTTGAAAGCCAGCGTCCTGATGAGCCGAGAGAGTACCGGCGCACGCTGCGAGCAATTGGCACAGCAATTGCACGTCTATGGCCGGCCAATACCTGTCGCCGAAGTGGTCGACCGGATCGAAGCGGTCGACGAGGCGGCCGTGGTCGACTTGGCCGCCCGACTCTACGCAAGTAGGCCGACCGTGGCGGCATTGGGTCCAATCAATCGGATGGAATCCTTTGATGAAATTTGCGGTCGCCTGGTCGCCCGCTGCAGCGCCTAGCACCCGGCGATGCTTTTCCACTCCCTGCGTTCGGCATCATGGAAAGGCTTCCGCATCAGCTATGGGCGCGTCTACTTGCAGCCCAGTCGAAACCGCGACTGGCGCGAGTGGGCGGAGCTAAGAGCCGAAAGCCGCGATTTTTTGACGCCTTGGGAACCGACTTGGAGTTTTGATTCTTTGACCCGCGGCGCCTATCGGCAGCGGGTGCGGCAATCGGCGCAGGATTGGCGGGAAGGGGCAAGCTTTGGCTTTCTCATATTCCGCGCCGAAGGGCATATCCTCCTCGGCGGCTTGACCTTAACCAATGTGCGGCGCGGCGTGGCACAGACCGCCAGCCTCGGCTATTGGATAGGCGAACGCTATGCCCGCCAAGGATTTATGACCGAAGCCCTAGGTGCTGCCCTGGAATTCGCCTTCGATCAACTGACCTTGCATCGAGTTGAAGCGGCCTGTTTGCCAAACAACGACGCCAGCCGTGGTTTGTTGGAAAAAGTGGGCTTCAGTCGTGAGGGTCACGCCCGAGGCTATTTGCGCATAAATGGCGTTTGGCAGGACCACCTGCTTTACGCAATCTTGCGGGACGACTGGAAGGTCCGCAAGATGCGCCGGAAGGAAGCCAGCCTGCAGGTTTGATTACGGTAAGCCCGCGCCCGCCGTGGCCGATTGCCCACGATTTCTGACCACGAAGTCGAGCCCAGATCCCTAGCCTTTTTCAAATCGCACATCTTTTGATGATGACAGGAACCGATATATTGTCTAGATTTGGTGGGCCTGGGGGACGAGTACCCAATATTTTGTGCACACGAGAACTTTTCCACAACTGTGGAAAAGCGAGGAGGGGCGATGGACGGATCGGCGGCGT
Source organism: Rhodospirillales bacterium (assembly GCA_965222795.1). GTDB lineage: Bacteria > Pseudomonadota > Alphaproteobacteria > Kiloniellales > CBDCUY01 > CBDCUY01. The sequence continues at coordinate 1,150,250 of OZ244972.1, forward strand.
TGCAGGGGTCGAGGTCGACTGATTGGCACCACGAGGCTGTGGATAGATCTGGGCCTAGTTCGCCTGGGATCTGCGAAAATGATAGGTCCGAGCCGCCTGTCAACGGAGCCCTCACCGGCGGACTCGTTGACGTCCTCCAACTTCAAGACACTTTGCAGAACGAGCGCGGCATCGCCGTCATGATGGATCGGCGCCGTGATTCGAATCTCACCGATTTTGGCAAAGCGACCTTGAGCGATCGCTACTTGCTTCCCGGCGAGGGTTACCAAGACCTCTTCGCCCGTGTTGCCGCGCACTTCGCCGACGATAGTGACCACGCGCAACGGCTTTACGACTACATCTCGAATCTTTGGTTCATGCCGGCCACCCCGGTGCTATCGAACGGCGGCACCAAGCGCGGGCTGCCGATTTCCTGCTTTCTCAATGAAGCGTCCGACTCCTTAGAGGGTATCGTCGGGCTGTGGAACGAGAATGTGTGGCTGGCGGCGCGTGGCGGCGGCATCGGCAGTTACTGGGGCAATCTGCGTTCCATCGGCGAGCGGGTCGGGGCCAACGGCAAAACCTCAGGGGTAATCCCGTTCATCCGAGTCATGGATTCCCTGACCTTGGCGATCAGTCAGGGCAGCTTGCGGCGCGGTTCGGCGGCGGTCTATCTACCGGTCCACCATCCGGAAATCGAAGAGTTCATTGAGTTAAGAAGGCCGACCGGTGGCGACCCGAACCGCAAGGCTTTAAATCTGCACCACGGCGTTCTTGTTCCCGACGCCTTCATGCGGGCCGTTGAAGCCGATGAGGAATGGGCCCTCGTCAGCCCGAAAGACGGTGCCGTCGTGCGCAAGATAAAGGCCCGCGGATTGTGGATTCGCCTGCTGACGGCGCGTATCGAGACCGGTGAGCCCTATTTGATCTTCACCGACCATGTAAACCGCGCCCTGCCGGAACACCAAAAGCTCGCTGGCCTCACCGTCAAGATGTCAAATCTCTGCTCCGAGATCACCCTGCCAACCGGCGCCGACCATTTGGGTGGCGAGCGGACCGCCGTCTGCTGCCTTTCCTCGCTGAATTTGGAGACCTACGAGGAGTGGTGTGATAACGCGGGCTTCATTGATGATGTCATGCGCTTCCTCGACAATGTGCTGAGCGACTTTATTGCCAATGCCCCCGACTCCATGGAACGGGCCCGCTACGCGGCCATGCGCGAACGCTCGGTCGGCCTGGGCGTGATGGGTTTTCATTCGTTCCTGCAGAAGAATCGCATCCCCTTGGAAGGGGTGATGGCCAAGGTGTGGAACAAGAAGATCTTTTCCAAGATACGCAACGAGGCGGACGCAGCCTCCCAACGCCTTGCCGCCGAACGCGGGGCCTGCCCGGATGCTTCGGACTTCGGTGCCGCCGAGCGGTTCTCGAACAAGCTGGCGATCGCCCCGACAGCCTCGATCTCGATCATCTGTGGCGGCGCCTCGCCCGGCATCGAGCCCATGGCGGCCAATGCCTACACCCATAAGACGCTCTCTGGGTCCTTCGCTGTCCGCAATCGCCATCTCTCTGCCCTGCTGGCGGAAAAGGGGCGCAACGACGAGGCGACCTGGACCTCGATTACGGTCAACGAGGGCTCGGTGCAGCACCTGGACTTTCTTAGCCAAGATGAAAAGGACGTCTTCAAGACGGCTTTTGAATTGGATCAGCGCTGGCTGATCGATTTGGCGGCGGATCGGGCGCCGTCGGTCTGCCAATCCCAGTCCTTGAACCTTTTCCTGGCAGCCGACGTCCACAAGCGGGATCTGCATCGCATCCATCTAAGAGCCTGGCAAAAGGGGGTGAAGAGCCTCTATTACTGCCGTTCGAAGTCTATCCAAAGGGCGGAGGCGATTGCCAGCCAAGGGGTGGACGCGGGCCCGCCAAATGGTGTGACCAGCCTGCCGCACCTAGGGCGCATCAATGGTAAAGAGCTTGCCCCGGCGGGCGCGACACCCTTCGAGGCCGATGATGAGTGCCTGGCCTGCCAGTAGATTGACTTCGAGGTGAAGGGCGGAGCGGCCCGTAACGATAAGGAAATGTCTTAGGTTCCGAGCTCGGCTCGGGCCGGTCCAGCGGGAGGAATACCATGTCGCTGCTCGATTCCAAGCCGGTCTATAAGCCCTTTGCCTATCCCTGGGCCTACGAGGCCTGGCTCACCCAGCAGCGGATCCACTGGTTGCCTGAAGAGGTGCCCTTGGCCGATGACGTCAAGGACTGGAACCGAAGTCTGTCGGGGCGCGAGCGTAACCTGCTGACCCAGATCTTCCGCTTCTTCACCCAGTCTGACGTGGAGGTCAACAACTGCTACATGCGGCATTACGCCCGGGTCTTCAAGCCGACCGAAGTGCAGATGATGCTGGCCGCCTTCTCCAACATGGAGACCATCCACATCGCCGCCTACAGCCACCTCCTGGACACCATCGGCATGCCCGAGCAAGAGTACTCCGCCTTCCTCCACTATAAGGAAATGAAGGACAAGTACGACTACCTGCAACGCTTCGGCAGTGGCAGCAAGCGGGAGATCGCCTTGACCCTGGCGGTCTTCGGCGCGTTTACCGAGGGTCTGCAGCTCTTCGCCAGCTTCGCCATCCTGCTGAACTTCCCGCGCTTCAACAAGATGAAGGGCATGGGCCAAATCGTCTCCTGGTCGGTGCGCGACGAATCCCTGCACACCGCCTCGATCATCCGGCTTTTCAAGACCTTTATCAGCGAGAACCCGGAGCTCTGGGACGAGGCCTTTAAGCGCGAGCTCTACAAGATCTGCCAGACCATCGTCACCCACGAGGACGCCTTCATCGAGCTGGCTTTCGAGCAAGGCGGCGTCGAGGGATTGGAGGCCAAGGATGTGGAGCGCTACATCCGCTACGTGGCCGACCAGCGCCTGGTTCAGCTCGGCCTGCAGCCCCTCTACCGCCTGGCCGAGCACCCCCTGCCCTGGCTCGAGGCCATGCTGAACGGCGTCGAGCACGCCAACTTCTTCGAGAACCGCGCCACCGAGTACACCAAGGCCGCCACCCGCGGGAGCTGGGAAGAGGCCTTCGAGTAGAGGGGGTGGCGACGTAAGGGCAGTGGCATTCGCCCGGCACTACTTGGAGATGGCCGTTGCGTCGGAGAGACGAATTCAATTGCCGTACCGAAGACCTTTCCATGTCAGAACAAAGCGGCCCCGCCCAAAAGGGCAGGGCCGTCGGCCAAGAAGGCCTTTTCGTCTGGTGTCCTGTTGTTGCCTGACCCCTAGGCGTCGAGCAGCCACCAACGCTTGAGGAAGTGGCCGCCGTCCATTTCCCAGCCGCCGCCAATGTTGGGGCCGATGCCGATCTTGGCGTCGTTGACCGCCGCCACGTCCTGGCCGAAGGCCGGGATGAGGGTGGCGCCTTGGGTGGCGATAAGCATCTGCACCTCGGAGTACATGGCCTTGCGCTTGGCCTGGTCGAGCTCGCCGCGGGCGGCGATGATCAGCTCGTTGACCCGCGGGATATCGATGACGGAGTCGTTCCATTCCGCACCGCCGAGGTAGGCGATCGAGAGGATCATGTCCTCCACCGGACGCGGGCCCCAATAGCAGGCGCAGAAGGGCTTCTTGTTCCACACATTGGACCAGTAACCGTCGTTCGGCTCGCGCACGACGTTCAGGTCGACGCCGATCTTGGCGAAGGTCTCCTGGAACAGCACGGCTGCGTCGATGGCGCCGCCATAGGCGGTGTCGGCAGCACTCATGTCGATCTTGGCGTTCTCCATGCCGGCCTTCTTGAGGTGGGCCTTGGCCTTGTCCAGGTCGTACTCGGGCTTGATGCTGGGATCATAGTTCTGGAACACCGGGCCGAGCGGCTGGTCGTTGCCCATGATGCCATAGCCGAAGAGGATCTTGTCGATGAACTCTTGGCGCGGCAAGGCCAGCTTCAAGGCCGTGCGGAAGTCATTGTTGTCGAAGGGCGGGACGTTGGTGCGCATGGGGTGGGTGAAGGCCAGGTTACTCTTGGCGGCGACAATGCGCACCTGCTTGTTGCGTTCCAGCAAGCGAATGGTCTTCAAGGCCGGGCGGTTGATGACGTCGACATCGTTGGTCAACAGGGCACTTTGCCGTGCGGCATCATCCAAGATGGCGAGCACTTCGGCGGAATCGATGAAGCCGAACTGATCCTGCTGCCAGGCATTGGGATTGCGTTCCAAGGCGGCGCGCACCCCCGGCTCAAACTCCTTCAAGAGGTAGAGGCCGGTGCCGACGTCCGACAATACCTCAGCCTTGCCGTCCTTCGAGGGGACGACGTTCATGTGATAGTCGGTCATCAGATAGGGGAAGTCGGCGTTGCCGCTCTCCAAGGTCACCACGACCACATCGTCGCCGTCGGCGGTGACGTCGGTGATGCCAGCGAACACCCCCTTGGCCCCCGACTTCGAATCCTCGCCGCGGTGCACGTTGATCGAGGCGATCACGTCTTCGGTGGTCAGGCTCTTGCCATTGGAGAACTCAACGCCCTTGCGCAGCTTGAAGCGCCACTCCGTGGCGTCATCGGAGGCTTCCCACGACTCGGCGAGCCCCGGTGCCGCCGTGTTATCTTGACCGACCTCGGTCAGGCTGTCGCGAAAGGCACGGCTCAGCACGATCATTGTCGTGGCATTGAAGGTGGCGGGATCGAGTGAATCGATGGTGTTGGCGTCATTCAGACCACAGCGCATGTGGCCGCCGCGCTTGGGTTCGTTGGCCTGCGCCCGGTTGCTCCATAGGCTCGAGGCCGCCGCGACCGAAAAGCCCAAGGCCGTGGCGCCGACCAAGAAATCTCGGCGGCTTGCCTTTTTGTCCTCCAGAATACGCTGTAGCGTTTGATTAAGTTTCATGTTTCTTTCCTCTCTACCCTGTTCTGCCGTCTTGTCCGCGGCGTGGTGGTTTGGTCGACAGGTGCCTTGTATACACGCCGCATACAAAAACGATCAACCTTTAACTTCTTAAGGGCTCTAGTTGTTGCATGAAGTGGCCTGTCGCTGCCCTGGTCCCAGCGCTCCCGACTCTCGGCCCTAAGCACCTCGCGCCCTTGATCCCCAGGGCGAACATCGGCGCACCCGATTCTAGCGCACGATCGGCTCAATCGGAATCGCTTTGGCGTCCCGATTGAGCCGTGAATCGTCCGCTAAACATTTGAATAGAGACTGATTCACGACTTAATCTCGATCACGACAGGTGATCGAGATTAGGTCGATCAGGCTCTAGTGGTTGTTCTGGGGTGTTAGGCGAAAACAAGACATCTCTTGTTGGCGGCCCTTGAGGGAGAAACTGCCGGCCGGTTCGATGTGGAAACTGGCCGGCAGGCGTGCGGCGGTTACGTCGCTCATGAGCACGGTGACGGAACTGTTGTTGTCCAAAGTCTTGCCGAGGCCTTCGACACGCTGGGCAACGTTCACCGCGTCACCGACGACCGTGTAGTTAATGCGCCCCGGCGCGCCAATGTTACCGACCACCACCGGTCCGGTATGAATGCCGACGCGAATCCTGATCGACGGCTTGCCGTCTATCTGCCGCTCGGCATTGTCCGCCTCGACAGCGGCGATCATCGCCAGTGCGGCCCGGCAGGCGCGCTCGGCTGTGTTGCTTTGTGGCTCTGGGGCACCCCAAAAGGCCATCAGCGCATCGCCGATGAATTTGTCGATGGTGCCGCCTTGTTCCTCGACGCAGGCCCCAAGCAAAGCGAAGTGCTGATTGAGGAATTCGGCTACCTCACCGGCCGGCAGCCGTTCTGACATGGTCGTGAAGCCAACGATGTCGGTGAACAGGACCGTGAGTTCGCGTTCGCCCGAGGCGATGTCGCCGCCGCCGTCTTTGCGAATGAGCCCCTGGACCAGGCGCCGCGGCACATAGGTCTCGAAGGCTCGCAGGCCCTTGAGCATCGTATTGAAGGCACGCGCTTGCTCATTGATCTCCAAGATTCGGCTGGGCGGCAGATCGTCAACTTCTGATAACTCCAGGTCGCCGATACGGGCGGCGCTGCTAGCCAGCCGCCGGATCGGTTTCGCCAGCCAGCGCCCGAGAAAAATGGCCGCCGCTATGGCCAGCGCCAGCACCGCCACGCCAGCGACTGCAGCGGCAAGCAGCCGTTTGGTTTCATCGGCAACGTCGTCCGCCAAGAACCAGATGCCAATGGTCCAGGGCACCGGGCCGTAGTCGCGTATCTCTTTTAGTATTGCCACGTAATGGACGCCGTCAATCGGCACATCCATCACCTTTTCTTCGGCCGCGCCAGCGAGGTCGAAGCCGCGCAGGGATCGGCCCTGCCAAAGATTTGCCAAGACCGGATCACCGACCCTGTTGAGTGCCACAGTCGGGCTCGCCTCGCTTTGATCCGGATGGGACGATGTCAGGTTCGGGTGCGCCAAGACGTGATCGTGGCCGTGCAGGATAAAGGCAGTGCCTTCGAAAAGATCGCCGATCTGGCGCATCAGGTCGGAGAGCGCCGGCACCGTGACAACAACCACGATGAAACCCAAGAATGTTCCGTCGCGACGCAAGGGGCGGCGCAGATTGATCATTGTTGTGTCGGATGTGTAGACCAATTCGCCCCAAAACGCCCCTTCGGCCTGACGAAGGCCCGCTGCCGCCTCGACGACGATGTCATAATCCCGGCCTTCTCGATAGAAATCCGATACGGCAAAACCTTCATCTCGCCTGAGGCCGAAGCCCTGCAGCTCGGCATTAAAGATCATGATCGCTTCAATTTGTGGGCTTGCCGCCAGTGCCCCATTCATGAGAGCGCGCAAGCGATCGTTTGCGCCGATTTGAAAATTGTCGGCCTCGATTCTATGGGCCAAGTACTCGGCCTTTTTTGCAGCAGGATCCAGATGCGCTCGAATACCCGCCTCGATCATGGACAGGGTCAGGTCAACTTTTTCGTTGAGCAGCGAGAATGTGTTTTTCTGCGCGGCCGACCATTGAATAGCAAGCACGCTGCCGACAGCGAGAAAAACTAGCACACCAATAGAAACCGCCAGGGTCAGCACGATTGAGAATGTGGTGCTGCCACGACACGTCTCTTCGATCGTTGCGGCGCCGCCGAGATGTGTGAGTTTGCCAGACTGTCCTTGCATGGGCTGCGATCATGGTCTCACCGAATGGCCGCAGGTGTAGCATGGCAGGCGCGGACATCGCTATGTTGCGTCGTGAGGTGGCGACCCCGGGAGGACTCGAACCTCCGACACCGAGATTAGGAATCTCGTGCTCTATCCTGCTGAGCTACGGGGCCGCATTTAGTCCTTATACGGCACTCAACTCCTCGACGGTAGGCCTTAACTCACTGTCCGATTTCCTGGGACCAGCTCAAAAAAGCCATTACGTCACCCATCGGGAGGAGTTTGGCGCGATGGTTCGGTCGAACGCCGCCCGCTGGAGCGGGTTGCATTGGCGTCGGCTGTATTGCTTCCAGGGGAACGCCCGCAGGTATTAGGTCTATTGTTTGCATATCTACGGTCTCTCCTTCCTTGTCAGTGGGCCTAACCTTCGATACACGGGGTGTTTATTGCATCGAAACAGCATTGACTAAGAGGTGATGGCAGTATCCATGCAAGGTTCAGATTTCGAGATTACTAAACTAGTGAGTTTAGTGTTCGATTTTGTTTTGGGCCTATTCTATCAGAACGCGATTGCCAATCCCCTGTTTCTTTTTGGCAGCCCATAGCAAGTTTAGAAGGGAATTATGATGAGCCTTACGGCGAGGAAGTGGTTGTTTGGTTTTTCTGATCTCATGCAACACTGGCCCCGTGCTGTCCGCGAAGATATCTTGGTGTTTTATGTTTGAGCTAAAGCCTAGTTGTATCGTCTAGTCGCTGGCGCAGGCTCGTTGCTGTGGAAGGATCTTGCCAAATCGCAACCGCTGAATTTGATGTGAGGGAGTAGATCGATGATTAACAATGTGTTCGAACACTGGTATCTGCCTCCCGTAATATCGGACGCCAGCGGGAGAAGCAGCAACGACAGTAATTACACCCAGGCGGACAATGTATTATTTTCAATAACTTATGTGTCATCTAACGGTTAAAGTTTGGGAAACTGGCGCTTGGTCATCTTGGTAAAACCGTTTGGGCATTGTCGACCACACTCGCACTTAATGCGAACGTAAACGCGAGCAAGGGTCGATTTATGGGGAATTCTACCATGGTAACAAACATTTATTCTTGACTGACTGTCTTACTAAAGGCAAGAACGGTAGAGTAGATTTATGTGCTCTTAGACGGGGTTTGTGATGGCTCGAAAGAAAACGAAGAATTCCAACCGGATCAGCGAAAAGGATTTGAGCAAAGGCGAGCTCCGTAAGCTGAATGCTCTACGCAAGTCTCTTGGCGATGAAATTGCAGAAGAAGCCTTTGGCAAGTGGTATGAACAGAGTCGCGAAGGTTCAAGGCCTACTGTCGATCCGAACATCGAGATTATTGAAAGCGCTTTAACGCCACACTTGAGTCAACTTCAATTTCCACGTGGCGGTGGGTATGTCTTGCGCAGAGGACGTGGGCGAGTGATCGTCGAGCCGATTAGTTAGGCGTTTTGCTTGGCTTGGTTTATGGGGCGAGCTAGCCGTGGCACCGGCCTTGATGCTCTCTCGAACTGCGTAGTCGAATAGTCCTGGTGATGGCTGGATGACTGTTTTAGCGCGACTTGCCGCTCCTTGCCCTACCGACCCCAAATCCGATGTGGAGGCGTTGTTGCAGGCACTGATCAAGAATGCTGTGCCAGCCGGACGGCCCATGTTCCACGGCCAAAGCGGTGCTGTTGTCGAGGATTCAGGTTGGCTCTCACGCCCAGAGGTCGAAGGCGGTTGGTTTTCATTTCCAACCGAATTCGGTCGAGGGCACGGTTAGCGTGTGACCTAAGCGCTGATACAGCAGGGTCTGACTAAGTCGATATCGAGGAGGCAATGGTTCTGCCTTGTCGCTTGCGGGTGCGGCTTATCATAGGGAATCGACGACCATGATGCCGCTGATTGGCTATGCCGATCGACTCTCCGCTCGTCCAGGCGAAACAATTGAGTTTAAAGTGAGTTCGCGGGCAGATGCTCCCTACCAGGCCGGCTTGGTACGGGTGCAGTGTGCGGACCCAAATCCAAGCGGGCCAGGGCCCAGAGAAACACCGACCCCCGCCGCCTTTGCCGGACGCTATCCGTCCCGCGAGCAGGCAGTGAACCGTGGTTCCTACATGCTGGTAGAGTCGGCGCCGGCGCTGGATACCAGGGCTGGCTTGATGATGATGGCGACCGTGTGGCCAACCAGACCTGGTTCCGGCCAACAAGGTATTATCAGTACTGCCGGACTGGACCTGCTGCTGGGTGAGGACGGCAGCACCGCAGCCGTCATTAGGTGCGATGACGGCCAGGCACGCATTGTAACCACGGGCAAGCCCATGCTTGAACGCCATTGGTATCGCGTTTGGCTTTGCCTTGATCCCAGTACCGGCCGGCTGTCGCTCGGCCAAGCGAGGCTGGATGATGCCCATCTTGGCCACGGCAATGATATCGTGGAGATCTCGTTTCGCGGCCAACCGCAGAGCGAGGCGGCAGCCATCCGAGTGGCGGCACTAGGGCCACACAACGCCCATAGTCACTTCAACGGCAAAATTGAACGGCCGATAATCCTTTCGCAGCCGACCTCGTTACCGCAGGCCTTCGACGAGGAAATCATCAGGGAATCCTGCTGGGCTTGCTGGGACTTCTCCAAAGAAATCTCTAGCACTCGAGCCATGGACCTTGGTCCGCATGGCCTTCATGGACGATTGATTAACATGCCGGCCCGAGCCATGACCGGCAGTACCTGGAATGGGCAGGAAATGTGTTGGCGCCATGCGCCAGAACACTTCGGCGCTATACATTTTCACGATGATGATATCAGTGATTGCAAATGGGAAACCGATTTCACCTTCACTGTGCCGCCGACATTTCCCAGCGGCCTTTACGCGGTTCGACTATCCTGCGGCGACAATGAGGACGCTATTCCCTTTTTTGTCTGCCCCGCCAAGGAAGCACGCCGGGCCGATCTCTGCGTGCTGATCCCGAGCTTTACTTATGTCATTTACGGCAACCACCGGCGCGTTGATTTCGGCCCGCATTGGCACGAGCGGGCGCGGGCCTGGGACGCCTATCCCTGGAACCCTGCGGAACACGAAGAGTACGGCCTTTCCACCTATGATTGCCATTCGGATGGCAGCGGGATCTGCCACGCATCGCGTCGACGGCCTCTTCTGACACTGCGACCTGGTTATATTTCTATCGCCGAAGAGCGAGGATCCGGTCTTCGCCACTTGCAGGCCGACACGCACCTCCTCGATTGGCTGGAAACCAAGGGCTACGATTTTGACATCTTGACCGATGAACAGCTGCATCAGGAAGGCTACGCGGCAATTGAAGGGTATCGATGTCTGCTGACGGCAAGTCATCCTGAGTACCACACGGTTGAGACACTGAACGCGCTCAGTACCTATCGCGATCGGGGTGGCCGGCTTTGTTATCTAGGCGGCAACGGGTTCTATTGGCGCATTGCGGTTCATCCGGAAGACCCGGCAGTATTGGAGATCCGCCGCGGCGAAGGGGGAATCCGGGCCTGGGCAGCCGAGCCGGGAGAGTACTTCAATGCCTTTGATGGCGCCTACGGCGGCCTCTGGCGACGTAGCGGGAGACCGCCGCAATCCTTGGTTGGCGTGGGCTTTTCGGGTCAGGGGGTTTTTGAGGGTTCCTACTACCGACGCCAGCCAGATGCATCAGATCCACGTGTTTCTTGGATCTTTGAAGGTCTTGACGATGATATTCTTGGCGATTTTGGGTTGAGTGGTGGCGGGGCTGCAGGTTACGAGCTCGATCGCGTCGACCGGCGTCTCGGCAGCCCGCCGCACACGCTTGTTTTAGCTCGTTCTGAAGGCCACGGCCCATCATTTGTCGCCGTGCCTGAAGAACTCCTTACCCACGTGACCACCTGGACAGGCGAGAAACCCGAAGAGTTGATTCGTGCGGAAATGGCCTTTTTCGAGACCGCGGCCGGTGGAGCGGTTTTTTCGACAGGATCGATCACATTTTGCGGCAGTCTGTCGCACAACAGCTATGACAACAACATTTCGCGCCTATTGGAAAACGTGATCACGCGTTTTCTTGACCCCGATGCAGAATTTACGTTGCCGGAGTGAGTGTCGGCTCTGCCAATTCCCCAACAGTAAACTTGTACAGTGCCTATTTATTGTGCTGGTGCCGCAGGATAGCCAATAATTTGATCTCACATTTGTCAGGGTGATGCGGGCGAAATTCTACTTCCTTTTTACCCTTGGGTGAAAACGCCCTTTGATTTACATCATCGATCTTAAAAACAGGCCAAAGAAAGATACTGCCCTTTGACCTGACAAGGATCTTGGAGCTCAGTCATGGCTGACGTCTATTTTGTAAGACCTCTATCGCCTGAGCAAATCTTGCAATCCTACCCATTGGTTTCCATCTTCGAGCCGGCCTTGACCAAAGAGCAATGGGTCTTTTACGCGTCCTCCTTGGTGGGCGGGACGGATTGTACCAAGGATTCCAATATCATGACGGTCCAAAACAGGCGCGGCCATATATATGGGCTCTCGGCCTACCGGGTGCGGCCGGATCTCTTTCATGGGCACGTTCTTGATGCAGAGAGTTTCACTGTGGCCGATTTCGTTGGGGCTAGGTCAACGACAACACACCTGGTGGAAACCTTGGAGAGCTTGGCTAGACAGAGGTCTTGCAGCTGTCTTTCTATTAGTTTGCTCAACCCGTCGATGCGGAAGTGGTTTCGCGATCGACGAAACCCAGCTTCCGAGGTATTTAGGACTTCCGGTTATCGCTTCGAACCGTTGCGTCTTAGAAAGTGCTTCCGAGCTGGTCACATCCCGGGTTTGGCCTGACCTCAGGATCGCAGCGCCTCGGACAATAAAGAACGCGAAAGAAAGATCTGACATCACGAAAGTTTCTCAGATGGGCTGTGAGATTGCTCTTCTCGAACTAGCGCATCGGGCGGCAATTTGGGATCAATTCTGCTTGGCCTCTGGCCGGCGCCCGACGCTCTAGGCCCCTGATAATCCAGTTTCTTGGGCTTGTGGTATGGGTCGCACAGGGCGATTGTAGGGCTTGCCATTACGTGGCTTCGACAGGCTTGGTACTCTTGTGTAGCGTCTCATAGTGCGGCATGATCTTCTTCTGGAAGAGGCTTGATCGTGGATAAACCCCGTATCGACAATTTCGGATTGTATCCGGAGAATTCGTTGCCCTCGGCCGCGCCGCGATCCGAACCTTTGGTCACGCCCTGCGGCCCCTGCTCCGTGCGGCCGCTTGCGATCTGCTCTGCTCTTTCCAACAATGAAATCCATCATCTGGCCGCTGCCGTCACGGTAGTGACGCTTGATGCAGGGCAGACCCTATTCAGCGAAGGAGACCCGACAGCAAGAGTGTTTATTGTCACCGCAGGGATGTTGCGTTTGTACAAATTGCTTTCCGATGGACGGCGACAGGTGACGGGTTTTCTCTCGGCGTCAGATTTTCTTGGCTTAGCGAACGGAGAAACCTATGCCTATAGCGCTGAGGCGGTGACCAAAGCCACACTTTGCCAGTTTCTGAAAACCGACCTTAACAGCCTGCTCGATCGTTTTCCTCAGTTGGAAAGGCAATTGTTCAGCGAGGCCAACAACGAGCTGGCGGTCGCGCAAGAGCAAATGCTGGTTTTGGGCCGCAAGTTCGCCAACGAACGGCTTGCTTCTTTTCTGTTCATGCTTTGGGAAAAAGCGGCAAGAAATGGCCTTTCCACCGATCCGTTGATGCTGCCAATGAGCCGCTCAGACATCGGCGACTTTCTTGGCCTCAGTACGGAGACAGTTAGCCGCACATTTTCTGAACTCCGGCAGGACAACGTCATCGCGCTTAACTCGCCTGGACGGGTTCGGCTTCTGGATATCGCCCGTATCGAAGCCCTTGCAGCCGGATTGCGCTAAGAGCGTCGAGCCGCAACAATCCTGACCCTCGCCCTTTATTCCTCCCCTTTGACGTGAGTCCCTTCTTCCTACCATTCAAGATGGTGAGTCCGTTCTGGTTTTGGTCCATTTGGGCCGACTGTGCAATGGCGCGCCATGCCTATATTGAGATGGACAGCAACACCGCCGGAAGTCTACTCCGCTCCTCTGGCCTTGAATCGCAAGGATGCACTCTTCGCAGGCCATGATGTTGCCTATGCCGAGATACAAGGGTGTCAGAGTCCCCCGCCCGCGCCGGAGTCACCTTGGCGGCCGGTCACCAAACGTCAAGCACACCCTTCGGCTATGCTCCGTGATGACAAAGCATCCAGTAAGAGCATCAACCACTCAACTTTTGAGTTTGGCACTTAGCGGCATTCTGACACTCAAGTAACCTCCAAATATTGGCGCGTAGAATCTCGATTGACTTGCGGATCTTGAAGTCGGGACGCGTCAGGGCACCATAGAAGATGCCATCAATTCCACTTGAAATGAATGCGGCGAATTCATCGGGCCGTTCGCATTTAAAGTCCCCGCCCTCAACACCGCGTTTTATGCTGTTTTCGAGAGTTGTTTTCTCAAATTTGTAAAAATAGCGAACATACCAATCGATGTTAGGCGCGTTGCCCCTACGATTGGAAGCCTCGAGCATGATACGGCACAACCGCTTCAAGTTTTTCGACTGTTTAACATTCAAGTCCAGCCACATGTTTATTGCGTCGACAGGTGAAAGGTTGGAGTCGTCCAATTCCTGATAAGCGCTTATCGCGTTCTGTAATGCCCATTTTACGCAGCTATGAAACAATTCAGATTTACTGCGATAGTAGTAATAGACCAATGAATAGGTGGAATTCGCCTGGTCGGCAATGTTTTTAACTGAAACATCGCCATACTCGCGCTTCGAAAACAACTCGAACGCAACAGCGAGAATCTCTTCAGCTTTGTCGTTCTTCTTGTTCTTGAGACGTCGAGACATGTATTACTGTATCCGCCTTCTCGGCTCCACTACTATTGGTTCTTTAGCACAACAATTTCCGATTGTATTGCCCAGAGCTGGATTGTGGCACCTTCCACTATGTCGACCTGGGGCGATAAGCGTATCGCACATTCCAACTCAGGATGTTCTTCGCTGACAGCGCTGCACAGCCGATGCGCCCCCTGAAAAGCCATAGACTTTGCCCGAAAGTTACCTAGATTGACTGAGTCGGGATGAGCTGGCTTCTGCAAATAGAGTTGCTCAGGCCGTATCGAAACACACGCGCTTTCACCCTTACCCACCTTGCCAACACCCGAAATATTTCCGACCGCTGTGGTGACCTGGACCAGTTCGTCTGTTACTTTGTTCGCGTGGCCGGGGATAATGTTGGTGTCACCCATGAACGTTGCCGCAAACAGGCTTGCGGGCTTGAGATAGACGCGCTCGGGAGAGCCGGCATCTTCAATACGTCCGTTGCTCATCACGACGACGGTATCGGCGATATTCATCGCTTCTTCCTGATCGTGTGTAACATGAACAAACGTTGTCCTGATCCGTCTTTGCAATTGAACAAGTTCTTCTTGCATTTGGCGCCGAATTTTCAGATCGAGCGCTCCCAGCGGCTCGTCCAACAGCAACACCTTTGGCTCAACGACGATCGCCCGCGCTAGCGCTACACGTTGCTTTTGTCCGCCTGAGAGTTGTTGTATTTTGCGCCCTCCCAGACCATCGAGACCCACAGTCGCTAGGATTTCATTTGCCAACTTACGTCTTTTGGAGAGTGCAACCTTACGCATTGCCAAGCCAAAGGCTACGTTGTCCTGAACCGTCATGTGCGGAAACAAGGCGTAATCTTGAAACACTGTCACAGTTGGCCGGCGCGCCGGCGGCAAAAACGTTACGTCTTCTGCCTCCACAAATACCTGCCCCGAAGACGGCCGCAGAAAACCACCCAAAATCGATAGCAGTGTTGTCTTGCCGCTGCCCGACGGTCCCAACAGAACGACAAACCGACCATGATCAATACTCAGATTAATCTCGTCAAGCGCCTTGACCTGACCGAAGGTCTTGCCAATGTTCGAGAGTTGTACAAAGGGCCGCGTCATTTCCGCTCTCTCCCCGCAAATAACAATGCGATCGCAGCAATGAGCACAATGGCCATCGAAATCGCAAACACCAGTGTGCCAGCGGCATTGACCTCAGGCGTCAATCCGGCGCGCAACATTTCAAAGATCATCACTGGTAATGTAACATCGAACCTGCTGAGCAGAAACGCGATAATGAACTCATCCCAAGAGAGCGTGGCTGACAAGCAAAACGCTGCCAACAGCGGTGCCTTCATAATTGGTGCGGATACTAGAACCATCGTCTGCAAGTCGCTTGCCCCGAGGTCGTGAGCGGCAGCATCGATATTCTTGTGGGCGGCGGTCATCTGTGAGGAGATGATGGCAAAAGCCAGCGGCAAGTTGATTACGACATGACCAATTCCCACCGCAAACAACGATCTGCTAATGCCGACGAGATTGAAGGTAATTAGAAGGCCCAGGCCGACAATCAGATAGGAAACTGTAATCGGCGCAATTAGAAGAAACCTCGCCGCCCCTTCGTAGAGGACTGGTGCTCTCGAAAGACCATACGCTGCCATAAATCCCAGAACGGTTGTCGCCAGGCCAGATATGACGGCGACAATGACCGAGTTGACGAGTGCATCAATCAGCCGTTCATTGGAAAACAGCTTAACATACCATCGAAGACTCGGCCCCTCGAAGGGCGGTACCGGCAACAGTCCATCTTGAAACGAGAACAGCACCAATATGACAACAGGTAGGTAAATGAAGACCAACGCTGCCAATATGTAGAGTGCGCTAGGTCCGTTGAGTAATCGGCTGGAACTCATAGCCGATCCATCTTCAAATACCGGGCAAACAAGAGGTAGCATCCAGTTACGACCATCATGAGAGTGATGCTCATGACAGAAGCCATCGGGAAGTTCGCAGATCTTGACATTTGCAACATTATTGCCTGAGGAACCAAAAGTTCCGTGTTGCCGCCGAGGATCTGTGGCGTGATGTAATCGCCAATCGCAATGACGAATGTAAGGAAGGCCCCCACAGCGACACCGGGTATACTTAGTGGCAATGTGACTCGTAAGAACGCCTGCCAGGGTGATGCGCCCAGGTCTGCGGCCGCATAGAGTAGATTACGCGGTATTTGCACGAGATTTGCGTAGATCGTCAGGGTTAGCAACATCGTAAAAAAATGAACGAATCCCAGTACAGTAGCCGCGCGCGTATAAGCCAATTTGAGCGGTTCGGTTATCACACCCAACCAAATCAGCGTCGAATTGATGATCCCGTTATCGGACAACACCAGCAGCCAACTGTAAGAGCGCACGACATATGCGGTCCAGAATGGCAGGATTGTCAATATCAGAATGAGCCTTTGCCAGCGCTCGGGCACTTTGAACGCCAGCACATAAGCAAGCGGATAGGCGACAATTACGCTGATCAAGGTTGTGAGAAGCGTAACCTCGATTGAATTGATAAGGGCACCGACCAGATAACTTTTCGAGAAGAAACTTTCATAGTTGACCGTGGTCCATGTCGCCTGCAACTGACCGCGAACGCGTTGCCAAAAGCTGACCACAAACATGACCATGAACGGCGCCACGAAGAACAGCACCGAGAACAAGAACGCCGGGTAGGCAACCCACCGCGTAATAGGTAGCCCACCCAGCTGAGAGGAACGATCAGTTTGGCGCTTAACTGCCATTCTTGTGGCCGTTCATATGCAGGCGTGAACTTGTCGTTCCTAGCATTGGTGCAACCGACCAATCTACGATTGGAGGAACTCGGTCCAGATGTCGAGCATCGCTGCGTCCATTTCCGAATCCGGGAACAGCGATACGTGAGAGTTGGACAGGAAGCCTGGTTGGTCGCTCCAACGGAGATGCGACTTTGCTTCATCGGAAAGCTCTGCAGCCGAGTTAGCCGGCATCGCCCAGAAGCACTCTGATGTTGCCAACAGACCCTGTCCCTTAGGGCTAAGAATCCATCTGACGAATTCCTGCGCTAGTTCCTTCTTCTCAGATGCCGACAGAACACCGATTCCTTGGTTCCAAATCAGTCCGCCTTCGTCGGCAATCGTCCAGTCGAGATGCGGGTTCGTTGGAATCAAGTTTGAAACCGTGAATTCGGCGCCGCCGACGACGACGTCTACGCTTCCGGTAACAATCGCGTTCTGAACAGCGACAATGTCGCCAACCAACTTGACGTTCGGTTTCATCGCAAGTAGCCGATTGCGGATTTCCGGCAGATCAGACTGCTTAACTTCGGCGGGTTTCAAACCCATCGACAGACCGATCATCTGCATAATGGGGAAGTAGTAGTCATATACGGCAATACGGCCCTTGTACTTTTCGTTCCAGGCGATGTCGCCACTGTTCGCATCGGCTGGATCAACGGCATTTTTGTTAAAGCAGAAACCGTAATAGCCAAACTTTTCCGGTATTGCGTAGTACTTGCCATTAACAGCCGTGTACGGTGCATCACGCAGCTCAGCAAACATTGTGTCCCATGGAGCGATTTCTTTTGGCAGCTCCATTAGGATGCCACTGTCAGCGACCCTGGGAACATCGGGCGCATCAATCACTAGCACATCCCAGTCGCCGGGCGCCGACTGTTCTAGAATCGACAATGCGGTGCCGGTGCCTTCATAGGTCTTGACGTTGACTTTGACATTATGAGCGGATTCGAACGGGTCTATCAGCTTTGCGTCCGCATGATCACACCACACCAGGATGTTGAGTTCATCAGCTGCTAATCCGACAGATGCGCCCAGAGTTCCAGCGGCCGTCGCGCTTGCTGCGCCGGCAATGAAGCTTCGCCTCGTCAACGGGAACTGTTGCCCTAAATTGGTTTTCGTCATCGTTTGCCTCCTATGATGTTTGTCCATAGGGATTTTCAATCCCTCGGATCTTGAAGCTTGGAAAATCCTCGAAGACCCAGCTGTTCTTGAGCGTGTCGAAGATGATCGAAAGCAGCTGTCGCACGGTGGCGTTGATCGCCTTACCGGCACCGCGCCGGTCTTTGATGGGACCGCGATTGTCGGTTTCGTTGGACTGGCTGACCCGAGGCACAAGGCCGAAACGGGCGGCCAGCTGATAGCCCCGGAAAATTTCCCGACCGTCGGCTTCCAGACGGTAAATGGTGAAAGAGTTCTGATGAGGGTCGACGCCGATAAAGGCCATGGCTATGCCCCCCGTGTGGGGAGGCGGAGCCCCGAAGGGGGCGTAAACGGCCAAGCCAAAATCCGATACCAAGCGAAAGTCCAAATCGAAGTCGCCGACCAGACCCACTGACTTAACCGGGCCTCACTACGGTCGTTCGGATTGGGGCAATGGGTAATCGCCTTCACAGGCTCGAAAGCCCTGCCGAGCGCCTGCAACCTGAAACCGAAACGCCTCTCCCAGCACCCTAACAGCACCAGGCGCAATGGCCACTCACTCCCCATTCATGCCATCTCCCCGTGGTCGGTTATGGAATGACTTGCCTCCAGCGGCACATCGCCGCCTCAACGCGACTGGGCCGGACCCTATCAGCCGCCATGTTGCCAGCCGGGACGCCTGATCGACGCGTCGATAACCTCGCCATTCTTCACGGCAACTCCAGCCATGATTCTCAGCGCAATGCATACAGCCATGCGCGACGTTGACCCGCTGATGTCGAACATCGGGCACAGTTCTCCAACATCCAACACAGTGGGGCCGCCTCGGTCGGCTATTGCAGATGCTATTCTGATCATCTCACGCGATTCCAGGCCGCCCGGTTCCGTTGCTGTGACACCGGGCGCAGCCGAAGAATCCATGACATTGAAGTTGAAACTCAAATACTGCGCATCGGTGCCGTTCCAGACATTGTCGATGGCCTCAATAACCGCTGTGTCAATGCCGCGGTCGAGCAGCTCAAACATCGGGTGAAACCGGATGCTGCGGGCTTTTGCTAGATCGACGTGGTCTTTGGGGTTGAACGAGTTTCGTGCGCCTAAATGAGCGACGTTCTCGGCCGCAAGGTTGTCCAGCTCGGTTATTCGCGCAAGCGTGCAAGGTGCGACAAATTTTTCGCCAGCCCAGCTATCGGCCATGTCCAGATGGGCCCCGAAATGCATGTAACCCATCTTCTTGTCAGCACCGATATGATCGGAAAGCGCTTGGGTCGCGGGAATTGATATCGACCGATCGCCGCCGCAAATGATTGGGGTCAAGCCGGCATCGAGCACGGTGCGAACCGCATCATAGATCCGTTGGCGCGCAACTTCCGGATTGACCCGCGGCATTTGCACATCGCCGCAGTCGACAGAGCAACCATGCAAATCGACGTTGAATTCGAACCAGTACGGAAAGTAGTCGAGCGAGGCGACACGAAACTCGCGCGCGCCGTCTTCGCACCCAGGCTTGCCGACATTGCCTTCATCGAATGGCACGCCAAGGAATGCATAGCGAGCATCGACGGCTTGCAGTGCATCCTTGTCGATCGCCACAAAAGGCGCGCGCAGGAAAGATATTTGCCCGGGCGACCGATAGTTTTCGGCATCGTCGCCGCCCAGAGGTGAAAACAGGTGGGCGAAGGCCTTCACTGGATTCATCAAATTGCTCCGCTTTGAATGTGTTCGTGCTCAAGCGTTTCGACAGTGTGCATTACGGAGTCTCGCCTCGTTCACGCAGTGTCGCTGCGCGGCTGCCGAGATAGTGGTAAATCAGGTTGCAGGCCAGCTTCATGCTCATCTGGCTGGCATCGAAGATCGGTGACAGTTCAGCGAGTTCGAGAACATCGGCGCCATACTGGCCCATGACTCGTGCAAGCTGGATGGCCTCTCGTGCTTTGAGGCCATAGCACTCCGGGCAGCTGGTGCCCGGCATGCAGCTGCAATCCAGCGAATCCGTATCCCAGGAACAATAGACGGCTTCGGTGCCATTCCAGGCCCGCTCAAAGATATAGCGGGTGCATGTCTCCACGCCTTTTTCGACCACCTCGGACATTGGCACGATGGGGATGTCGTTATCGATCCAAAAATCCATCCAGTCCTTTGGATTCAAGCCGTTGCGTGAGCCCATATGCGCCATGTTTGCGGCATGACAGTTTCTCAGCTTCAACGCCTCGGTCGGCCCGGAGGCGTTAGTGATTTCAACGCCACCCCAATCGACGGCCGCATCAAGGTGGCAGTCGATATGCAAGTAGCCCATCTTGCCGTCGGGAGAATGAGTTGAGAGGTGCTCCGACAGGGCGCGGGCGCCTGGAATTGGCACTGAATGATCGCCTCCAACCAAGATAACCTTGGCGCCACCTTCCAGACATTCCCGCACGTAGTCGCAAATATATTGCTGCGACCTCTCGTTGTTGCCAGGAACAATGGGAACATCGCCACAATCAACGACGTTGAAAAAGCTCAGAAGGTCAACATCGTATTCGAACATGTAGGGGAAGTATTGTGTTGTCGCCTCGCGCAGTCCCTGCGGACCGCTGGACGTGCCGGTGCGTACGATTGTGCCGAGGTCCCATGGCGCACCGAGAAAACAAATCTTCGCGCCGGCAGCACGGACCTTGTTCCTGTCGGGCTCGCAGTAGGGCGCGCCCATGAACGTCATCACACCGGTCGACTTGATCGCCCCGTTGTGCTTGGTCGGTGACCTGGTATGGGCATCAGCCTCTGTCTCGCGGTGCGGGCCACGATGTTGATGGGGTACATGCTCCCAGGGATTTGGACTCGTGCTGGTCACGTCCTATGCTCCAAGTTCAAGAATCGGGGTCTAGGGGTTTGCTGCGGTTGCCGCGACGGCGCGCTGGCCTCCGTTGCCTTTTCCTCGACCAGTTCAATGGTCACGAGCTGCATTTCCCGCCCGGTGACAACTTCGGGTGTCGGCCGACCACAGTCCGGACAGCGAAAATTGTATCGTCCGCCTGGAGTTTTCACTTCGTTGCAAGAGTTGCATCTAACGGTCAGCGGGACTTCCTCGATATCCAGGCTGGCACCCTCGCAGCGAGTGCCACGCGATACCGATCCAAAACAGAAATAGAGAGCCCGTGTCATTGCCGACAATTGTCCGAGCCGAACATGGACCCGTGATACGCGCGCGCTGGAATTTTCACAGGCGTAGTCATCGACCAGTTCTACAAGACTGCGCGCCAGGGCCAGTTCATGCATCTTGGGAAGGTCCTGCGACCGAAGCCCGTTCTTTGGGTGGGTGGTCGGCAGATGCTCTTGCAATTGTCCGATGCATGTCTGCGATGCGGTCAAACCACGAATCCATTCCCTCACCGGTGAGGGCGGAGACCCGCACTACATCCAAATCAGGATTGATGGCGCGTGCGTTTTCGATCGCGGTATCAGCATCAAATGGTACATAGGAAAGCAAATCGACCTTACTCAGCACCAACACATCCGCTGCAGCAAACATATCCGGATACTTCAGAGGCTTGTCATCGCCTTCGGTGACCGAGAGGATAACCACCTTACTGGCCTCGCCGAGATCGAACGCGGCCGGACAGACCAAATTGCCAACATTTTCGATGAACACAATGCCGTCATGGTGGAGGCGCAATTCGTCGACCGCATGGCCGACCATGTGCGCATCCAAGTGGCAGCCACGCCCGGTGTTCACCTGTATAGCCGGAACACCCAGCGACCTAATGCGGTCGGCATCGTTGGTGGTCTCCTGGTCCCCTTCGACAACACCGACCGGAAGCAGCGTCTTGAAATGAGAAACCGTGCTCTCGAGCAATGTCGTCTTACCTGCACCTGGGCTGGAAACAAGATTGAGCGCCAATATGCCCGCGTCAGAAAACTTCTGGCGATTGGCATCGGCGAACGCGTCGTTCTTTGACAGGATGTCCCGTTCGATTTCGATGAGTTGCGCTGTCGTCTTTCCGGCGACGCTCACACCTGCTTCGTTCTTGCCGTGATGATGGTGTCCGAACGCGTGTTCGTGGTTGTGATCGTGGCTATCGCCATGGTGGTGGTGGTGGTGGTGATGATGAATCTGCCCGACCTTGTTTTTAGACTGATGGTCACCGCATCCGCAAACTGTGCACATTTGTCTTTCTTCCCCTTCATATATCCTTGCCAAGATCACCTAAAGAGTCAAATTGATTCTAACAATTAGATATATCAATTTGAATTAAAAAGATATTTTTTGACTGATAAGTCAGTCTATATCCTCCCCAGGGTTCCCGAAATCAATTCACTGAGCTGCCGGCGCTACAATGTTACGCTTCACACTAGGGAGAGGGTTTGCCGTTCGACGGCAACCGAGCACGAGGTGCTGCCTAAACTGGCTCAAATCCCCATAGGTTCATTTCAGCTCAACGGACTGAGTGAACGGGCCCCCGAAATTCGGACAGTTTGATTAGGTGCTTGTTGCCAGTTTCAATCGCTTTGCTTCACCGGCAGGCGCGAAAGTTATTGCTGCCCCAAAGGGCTCGGTTACGGGCGATGACGTTGTCTTAAGAGCATCTCTCAGTAAAGTTCGTGATCCAAGTGACCGGTGAACCGCTCACATTTAATACATAGCGTAATTCCGGTGGTCACTCTCCCGAGCCTAAGATGCGGGGTCGCTGAGGAGCGCCCCATGAGGCTAAACAAGGAGAGTGACCATGGTTGAGTATGTCGGATTGGACGTGTCGAAGGAAGAGACGCGCTTTTGCGTGGTCGACGAGACGGGCAAGATATTGGCGCAAGGCAAGGCGTTGAGCGACCCTCGGTCGCTGTTCGAGGCCTTGCGGGCACACAGCCTTTGTCCGGCGCGCATCGTGCTGGAGACGGGGACGCTGTCGGCTTGGCTGGCGCGCGGTCTTCGGGCTTATGGTTTGCCGGTGGATGTCATCGACGCGCGCCAGGCGCATGCGGTGATGAAGCTGCAGCACAACAAGACGGACGCCAATGACGCGGTTCTCTTGGCCGAGATCGCGCGCACGGGCTTTTGCCGCTCGGTCTCGCTGCCGAGCGAGGCGTCACAGATCCATCGGATCACCGTCAAGGCGCGCCAGCATCTGGTACGTCAGCGGCGCGACACCCAGAACGCGATCCGGGGGCTTCTCGGCGCCCTGGGGCTGCGCTTTGCCAAGGGCTCGGGCAAGCTGGCCGAGCGGGTACGCGCGGCCTTGCAAGACCGGCCCGAGCTGGTACCGATCATCGCGCCGCTCTTGGCCAGCGTCGCGGCGCTGGCGGTCCAGATCAAAGGCCTTGACGCGGCCGTCTCGGCGGCGGCCAAGGCCTCGCCGGCCTGCCGCTTGCTGATGACGGTGCCGGGCGTCGGCATGATCACGGCGCTGACCTTTGCCGCCACCATCGGCGATGCCGGGCGCTTTTCCAAATCGCGGGACGTGGGGGTCTATTTGGGGCTGACCTCGCGGCGCCACCAGTCGGGCGAGATGGATTACAGCGGGCGCATATCGAAAATGGGCGACAGCCTGCTGCGCAGTCTTCTCTATGAGGCGGCCAACAGCTTGTTGAGCGTCGTCCGCCGCGCTCACCCCTTAAAGGACTGGGCGCGGCGCATCCGCAAGAAAACCAGCCACAAGAAGGCCTGCGTGGCACTCGCCCGCAAGCTGGCGGTGATCCTGCACTGCATGCTGGTCACCGGCGAGGCCTTTCGCTGGCCGGAGAAGAAGGTCACTGCGAAGGGGTAGAAAAGTCAAATCGACAAGCGGTTCCAAAAAAGCCAGAGGAGGTTTCGTCCCGCGCCGGGACGCTGGCCTGAGGCCATCTCGCGAACTTGGTTGCAAGACGAGCGATCCTGACACCAACGATCCCTCGCCATCGCGTCTAATACATTGGGAGGCCAAAGCCAAAGGGCACTATGATGAAGCGCGCCGGCAAACCCGCCGGTGACGACTTCGAAGACAACCGTGAACCCGGCAAAGGACGAAAAAGGCTTTGGAGCTTGACCCGGAGACCGGAATTAGACAACCAAATCTCGATAAGAACCGCCCATAGCATGGCGGCGAGGCCTCGCAAAATGGCCTGTTGTGCGTTGCACCGGTTGTTGGCGATTGCCAATCATGACTGCGATCAATCAATGAGTGTTCCGTCCTCGTGGTAAAATGGATGCGGGCCATCAAACGATCCAATGAATGTCAGGTCCGCGATCAAGCGTTTTTCCGCCGTCAGGTGGACGAGACGGCAGGCCGGCGGCTCTTGGATAAATGCCGGTAGGCCCTTGGGGTCCAGGTCCAATGCAACCGCATGTGATGGACTAGGTCCAATGCAGACCATGCTGCCATACCAAAGTGTTTGAATCGGCCTATGTACGTGGCCGCACAGAATCATCTGTACCTGTGAATGGCGTTCTATCAGTTCACCAAACGCCGTCGGATTCATGCATCTTTGACGGTCCATATGGCCGATCCCGGTCAAAAACGGCGGGTGATGCATGAAGATCAAAGTCGGCTTGTTCTTGTTGTCTGACAGTGTTTCGGCAAGCCACGCAACACGTTCTGGGCAGACTTCTCCGTGGGGCGCACCTGTCACTGTGGAATCCAATCCGATCAGGCGTACCGGATAGTCTTCGATCACGTAGTTCAAGAAGCCGGCTCGCGGCAAGTAAAGGTGATCGGCAAAAGCCTCGCGCATCGCCTCGCGGTCATCGTGATTGCCCGGAATGACGAAGTAGGGCATCGATAGCCGATCGAGCGCCGGCCGGGCGATGGCATACTCGTCGGCGGTGCCGAAATCGACGAGATCGCCGCTCATCACCACGATATCGGGGCGCTGCGCCAGCGCGTTCAAATGGTCAACGCAGGTATTCAGGCTTGCCAAGGTATCGACTTTACGATAGGCGAGGCGTCCTTTTGCCTTAATATGGGTGTCGGTAATCTGGGCTATGAGCATGGTACTATCGGGTGCATTGGGGGTCGGCATCCGTCAGTCGACCACGAAGAACCTTTCCGGCCTGAGCCTGAGCCCAATTTCCGTATCGGCCTCAAAATCTCGGCGATCTGTCGTCTCGACGACGACGGGTTCGGTGCCGATGCTGCCAAGAATGATCTTCGTTCGATCTCCCAGAAAGTAGGCATGCATTATCCGTCCACGGAGCTCTGCATCTTCAAGTGGCACGATTTCGGCGTCTTCCGGACGAAACATTACCGTTATGGATTCAGCATCACCGCCCGACCAGGGCAGGCTTCCTCCGGCTAGATGCAGTCTGCCGCCCGACGCCCGCCCGCTAAGCCGGTTAGAGGTGCCGATAAAGTCGGCCACAAAGCCATTGGCTGGCCGAAAGTAAATTTCCTTGGGGCTGCCGGTCTGTGCCACCACGCCGTGATTCATCACCACGATGCGGTCGCCGATGGCCATGGCCTCGCCCTGGTCGTGGGTCACATAGACCGCGGTAATCCCGAGGCTTCGCAACAAGCCGTCAATCTCGATACGCAGGCGTTCGCGCAGGGTCGCGTCGAGAGCCGTCAAGGGCTCGTCGAGAAGCAGGACCCTTGGGCGTACGGCGATCGCCCTGGCAAGGGCAACACGTTGACGTTGGCCGCCGGAAAGCTGGTCGATGGCGCGATCGGCCAGTTCGACGATGTGCATCATCTCCAGCATCTCCTGGACCCGACGCTGTTTTTCGGCCTCCAGTGTTTTGCGCACCATAAGGCCATAGGCGACGTTTTCAGCCACCGTCATGTTGGGAAACAGAGCATAGGATTGGAAGACCATGCCAACGTTGCGCTTTTCGATCGGTTGTGCGGTCACCTCCTCGTCGTCGAATAACACCCGACCGCCCGGGTCGGGCGTCTCTAGGCCAGCGATAATGCGCAGGGTCGTGGTCTTGCCGCAGCCCGATGGCCCCAAAAGCACGACTGTCTCGCCACCGGCGATCTCCAGGTCGATAGGCTCCAAAGCCGTGGTGCCGTCGGCAAAGGTCTTAGCGCAGGATAAGAGCCGGATCGAAGTCTTGTGCGGTTGGGGCTCGGTCATCGAGTGCTCGTGGCTGCAGTAGTATCACTTGGGGTGCCCCCCGCGACATCGTTAAGGCTCTTGGCTAAGACCTCTGGCGGCGGCGGCTTTGGCTCACGTGGTTGGCCGTAGAGTTGCAAGGCAATGAGTAGCGGCAAGATCATCACCAAGAAGACGAGGGTATAGGCGCTGCCGATTTCCAACCGCATCGAGGCATAGCTATCAGCCAGGCCGACCGGCAGAGTCTTGGTCAAAGGGGTGTGCAGCATCCAGGTCAAATTGAACTCGCCAATCGACAGTGTCACCACCATCAAAGAGCCGGCCAAGATGCCCGAGCGGCAGTTGGGCAAGATGATAGTGCGAAATCGCTGCCAGAATCCGGCCCCGAGGCTCGCCGCGCCCTCCTCCAGGGTGCGAAAGTCGAAGCTGGAAAGCACCGCCAAGACCGATCGCACCATAAAGGGCAATGTGTAGAGTACATGGCCGACAAGAATAAAAAGCCAACTCAAACGAAACTCGCGGATGCCGCCGTAGGTGATGATTAGGGCCAACGCGATGGCCAAGCCGGGAATGGCGACCGGCATCACCAGCGTTTCCTCGATGGCACGCGCAATCCGCCCGGACTTGAGCGCCAGGACATAGGCGGCCGGCACGCCGATCAGTAAGGTGCAGATCAGGCAGGCAACCGCGATCAACAGCGAAAGGAAAATGGTGTCGGCATAAAGTTTCCAGACTTCCGCCACCCACCGCAGGGTAACGCCGCTCTTGATGCCTTGGAAAAAGTTCTCTGTGACGCCCGCCATTGCCGAGAGGACGATCGGCACAATTAAGAAAGCGCATACCAGCAAGGTAAATGCCAAATTCGCGTAGAATATCTTTCCGCGTTTCAAAACACCTGCCCTCAAGCCGCCGCGGCAACCGAAGAGCCGGCGAGCGACCGCGCGACGTAGAGCGCCACCCAGGTGATGAGGCCCAACACGATGCTCAAGGCTGCTGCCGTGGCGATGTTGGCGTTGAGCGTAAACTCCGTATAGATCGTCATCGGTAGGACATCGATATTGGTCGCCAAGGTGAAAGCGGTGCCGAAGGCGCCCATGGCGGTTGCAAAGGCGATCGCGCCCGAGGCAATCAGCGCGGGTTTGAGCGCCGGCAGGATGACATCGCGGATCACCTGCCAACGCGACGCGCCGAGCGATCGGGCCGCCTCTTCCAGGGCCGGATCAAGCTTTTCCGCCGCCGCCATGATGGTCAGGATGACCCGCGGTATGGAAAAGTAGAGATAGCCGGTGAAGAGCCCAGCCATCGAATAGGCGAATACCAGGCGTGAACCGCCAAGAGCCTTCGAGACCTCGGTCGCCAGCCCTTGCCGCCCGGCCAGCATGATAACTAGGAAGCCGATGACCACGCCCGGAAAAGCCAGTGGAAAAGTCAGCATGGAGATTAATGCCGCCCGGCCAGGAAAGCGGTTCCTTTCGAGAAAAACACCAGAAATCGCCGAAATGATGAGCGCGGCGAGGGTGACCGAGGCGGAAAGAACCAAGGTCGAGACCAGACTCTCGAAGTGCCGCGGCGTGTTGAATACGGTGAGGTATTCAGCGAAGCCGGTTTCGCCACTGCCACCGACCACCACAAGTTTGGCCATGGGCAGCAGGAAAAATGCGCTAAAGACGATTACCACCGGCAGCAACAGAAGCACCGGACCTGAATATACCACACGCGTCATTAAATCCCGATCCCACTAGTGTGGTGGATCTGAAGTTCGCATGATTATCGGGGCGCCAAGCGAAACCAACTTCAGATCTGAAAACCACACTAAACTTTACAAGTTGCTAGTGTCCTCAATCGATCCCGAATCTCGGTCGGAGCCCACGGCGAATCACCGCGAATTTCGGAATCGGGACACTAGATACAGCAGATACACAGGGCAGCGGAGGTATTGCCGCTGCCCTGCAATCACCGAATCCTAGCGAACTTCGTCAAGGTAGCGCTTTTTAAAGGCATCCTGCACGTCCGCCATTTTCTTGTAGTCCACCGGCTTAGAGCGCGCATAGTCCTCCGCCGGCAGGAACTTAGATTGGGCTTCCGGCGACATGGCGCTGGCGCGGATCGGCCGTAGGAAGGCGTTGGCCCAAACAGCTTGGCCTTTGTCGGACATGATGTGGTCGAGGATGGCCCTACCCTTATCCGGATTGGGACTGTCCTTTACCAAGCTCATAACGTAAGGGACAACCACCGTCCCTTCGGCCGGGATTACGAACTCCACATTCGCCTTATCCTTATACTTGCCGCGGTAGGCGTTGAAGTCGTAGTCGAAGAGAATCGGAATCTCGCCAGACAGCACGCGGGCGTAAGAAGTCTGCTTGGGTACGATGGGGTCGTTTGCCTGCAGTTTCTTAAAGTACTCGATGCCAGGATCGAAATTGTCCAGGCTGCCACCCATGGCCCGGTTGACCGCCACGGCACCGGCATAGCCGACAAAGGCGCTCGAAGGGTCAAGGTAGCCGACCATGCCAGCATATTCGGGCTTCAGTAAATCGGCCCAGGACGTCGGCACCGGTGCGTCACCCAAGGCATCTTTGTTGACAAAGAGGCCAAGCGTGCCGGAGTGGATGGTAAACCAATGGCCGTCGGGATCCTTTAGGCCGTCGGGAATCTCATCGAAGTGTGCTGGCTTGTAAGAGGCCGCTACCCCTTTGTCCTTAGCCGCGATGCCAAATGAAACCCCATAGTAGGCAACATCGGCCACCGGGCTGTCCTTTTCGGCAAGAAGCTGCGACAGGGTCTGACCCGAGTTCTTGTTGTCGTGTGGGATATCGTACCCTAGGGTCTCCTTGATCGATTCCAACTGTGCCGCCCAGTCGGCCCACTGTGGCGGGCAGTTATAGCAAATGGCGTCAGCGGCCAGGGCCACGGTCAATTGCCCTGACAGCATCAGCGCGGCGGCGGCACCACCCAGTGTCAAAGCACCTTTCCTGCGGATGTCAAATTTCATGATTGATCCTCCCTTCATGTGTTTGGCTGTTTAAAGTAGGGCGCGACGGGGACCCGAGCAGGGGAACCGGTCCAGCCGACGCCCCGGGACGAAACTCGGTCGGCAGGATTTGCACGCGGGGTGCGGCACTTGCCGTCAGCTTGCCGAGCAGATTTTGTACAGCAGCCTGCCCCATTTTGTGCGACGGCTGCACCATGGTTGCTAAACTTGGATGGGACAAGAGGCCAAATGAGATACCGTCAAAGCCGATAACTGAAATATCCTTGGGGACCTCGATCTCGAGTTCGCGTAAGGCCTGGATCACAGAAAAAGCGAGGAGATCGGTGGAACAGAAAAGCCCCGTCGGGGCATCCGCCTGGGACAGCAAATTATGCACCGCGCGCTGCGTTCGTCCTCTGACAAAATCGACCTCGACCAAGGTCGGCGATAACAATCCAGCGGCTTCGACACCCGCCTTAAATCCGCTATAGCGGGCTCGAGACCGGTCTGAGGCATCAAACCGGCCGGCAATCATGCCTAGCCGCTCATGGCCGAGCTCAATGAACTCTTCCGCAACCACGCGACCAGCGGCCGCGTTATCCACGGTGACGGCGCTGCGCATTGAATGGGCCGGTTGGTTGAAAAGGAGTACGTAGGGAATGTTGTATTGATCAAGCCAATCGAGTCGCGCGCTGTTGTCAGAGTCCGCTACCGTCAAGATCAGGCCATCGACGCGATTGGCCAGCATGATTTCTATAGCTTGTTGCTCTTCGGCCTCTCGATAGTTGCTGCAGGTGATAAGGACTGAGTAGCCAGCCGTGCAGGCTGCCGTTTGAATCCCTTCCATCACCTCGGCGAAGATGGGATTAGAAAGTGACGGCAGCAGAATCCCAAAAGTGTGCGAGCGTGCGGTCTTCAAACTTCGCCCCATAGCATTGGGCCGAAAACCTAGCGCCTTGATGGCTGCGCGTACCCGCTCGGCCGTCGCCGGCTTGATCTTGTCGTGACCATTCACAACCCGTGAAACGGTTGCGGCGGAAACCCCGGCTTTTTGGGCAACATCTTTGATGGTCGTGACGGTTTTCACTCTGGGCCTCTAAGCGCTGCCTCAGCCGCTTAAAATTAAACGCCGGAATCTTTTTGCGCAAACGATTTCAGAAAAATTCAGTAGTATCAGAAAATAATATTTATATATCAATGGCTTATAAACTAAATGAAATCGTTTTCAGAATTTCTGACAGATTATCCCATTGGCGCATTGTGCTAAACCATTCGATTTTGAGAATTAGCATTTCTCGAGGAAGGAGAAGACGACAAAGTATGTGATGATTAAGAATAGTGCCCATATGCTCCCCAACCTCAGTCGCATCCACTTTCTGGCTTCCGGATGAACCAAAAAAAAGCATCGGGTTTGGGTCAAAGTTCCCCTTAACGTCGACGGAAATTTGCGGGGTGAACCGATCGTGAGTCAGAGGCGGCTCGGAGCTCGACCAAGGAACACAAGCGTGAATTCACGGTGGAAGGGGTAGGTTCGTTTGGCCCGCTGCACCGTCGACCGCAAAGTCGATTTATAGGTGACAAATCGAATGGCTGCATTTGGAGTATTGCGCTCAAGTGATCAATTCCATGCTGCAGAGCCGCTCTGGTCCGTGAGTTTCGCTGGAGGACTGGCATCCCACCTTCAGCTACTACGCCTGTTCCCGTAACGGCTCGGAAGCCATAGCGTTAGCTCTCAATTCTTGAGCGAGTTCGAGCATTTCCACAGTTGGAGGCGGCACAGAAGATTATCGCGCCCTTCCTAGGTGTCCTATCAGCCAAGAGCAGACCTTCAATACTGTCGCCATGGTTTGTCGCGGTGCTGCGGTCGCGCCAGCTATGGGTCCAAGCTATACGGGGCACACTATCGATAATTCGACTCCTTGTCGGTGTGCGCCGACACTGTTCCAGTTCGTTGCCAGTAACCAGGTACCGTCAATGAATAAGAACTCGAAGGATGACGGAAGAACACGGGACGTGGTGGGATATGGTCCCCATGCGCCCCACGCCCGTTGGCCCGACGGCGCGCGAATTGCCGTCAACTTCGTTGTTAACTATGAGGAAGGGTCCGAGAACTCGATCCCCGATGGTGATGGCCGGGTGGAGAAGGGCCTGGCCGAGATCGTCGGTGGGCGCATTGCCGACGGTGTCCGGGATCTCGGCATGGAGTCCCTTTATGAGTACGGCAGCCGGGCCGGCATCTGGCGGCTGTTCCGGATGTTCCAGCAACGCGACCTGCCCTTGACCGTGTTCGGCTGCGCACTCGCCCTCGAGCGCAATCCCGCCGTCGCCGAGGCCATTGTTGAGGCCGGCTACGACGTTTGTAGTCATGGCTGGCGATGGGTCGAGCACCACCTGTTGGAGGAGGACGAGGAGCGAGAGCACATCGCCCGCGCAGTCGAGGCCATTGAACGCCTGACCGGCGCGCCACCTCGGGGCTGGTATTGCCGGTATGCGCCGAGCCTGAACACCCGGCGGCTCCTGATGGAGCACGGTGACTTCCTCTACGACAGCGACAGCTACGCAGACGACCTGCCCTACTGGACCACAGTCGACGGGAAGCCGCACCTGATCGTGCCCTACTCGCTGGACGCCAACGACCTGAAGTTCCAGCCGGGCTATAGCATGGCCACGAGCGATGACTTCTTCGCCTACCTGAGGGACGCCTTCGACTACCTCTACATGGAGGGCGAAACGGCGCCGCGCATGATGAACGTGGGCCTGCATCCACGCATGGTCGGACGGCCGGCCCGTGCCGCCGGCCTGGCGCGCTTCCTGGACTATGTCGTCGACTGCGAAGACGCCTGGGTGTGCCGGCGTCTCGACATTGCCGAGCACTGGATCACCACCCATCCATGGCGCGAATAGGGAGGACACTATGACGACGACCTTGGTCAAGGGCCGGACGGTCATCCGAGGCATCGATGCCGACGGCAAGGCGGAACAAGTGGACGACGGGGTCGTTTTGGTCCGCAATGGCACCATCGAGGCTGTTGGACCCGCCGATGCGCTCGCGGCCGAGGCCAGGGACGTCGAGATCGTCGGCGGCGACGACTTCGTCGTCCTGCCGGGCTTTGTCAACGCCCACCACCACGTCGGGCTAACGCCCCTGCAACTAGGAACTCCCGATCTGCCGTTGGAGTTATGGGTCAACCACCGCATGGGTGCGCGCCGGATCAATCTCTATCTCGACACCCTCTACTCCGCGTTCGAACTGGTGCGCTCGGGCGTTACCACGGTGCAGCATCTTCACAATCGGGTGCCGGGCGGTGTCGAGGAGGTCGCGGCTGGCGCCGGCGAGGTGATCCGCGCCTACCAGGACATCGGCATGCGCGTTTCCTATTCCTACGGGCTTCGGGACCAGAACCGCGTTGTCTACGAGGACGATGAGGCCTTCTATACCCGCCTGCCGTCCGACTTCGCGGACCGGCTGCGTTCGACCGTGAATGCCCTGGCCCTCTCCGCTGAGGACAACCTCGAGGTTTTCCGCGTCCTCACCGAACGCTACGCGGACGCCGCCGGCGTCGCCGTGCAACTGGCACCGCTGAACTTCCAGTGGTGTTCGGATTCCGCCCTGGAACAGGTGGCCGCCTGCTCCGAAGAGCACGCTGTGCCCATCCACATGCATCTGCTGGAGACGGCCTACCAGCGCGCCTACGCGCGCAGGCGCACGGGCGGGTCGGTCCTGAACCACCTGGATCGCATGGGGCTGTTGAACGACCGCATGACGCTCGGCCATGGAGTCTGGACAACAGCGGACGACCTCGACCTGATCGCCGAACGAGACACCCGCATCTGCCACAACTGCAGCTCAAACCTGCGCATCCAGAGCGGCTGGGCACCGGTCAACGCCATGCTGGACCGCGGCATCAAGGTGGCGCTGGGCATCGACGAAGCCGGCATGAACGACGACAGGGACATGCTGCAAGAGATGCGCCAGGCGTTGCGCGTGCACCGGGTTCCAGGCCACCAGTCCCGTGTCCCCTCGGTCGCCGAGGTGTTCCGCATGGCGACCGAGCACGGCGGGCTGACCACCGGCTTCGGTAACCGCATCGGCCGGCTCGACCCCAACCGCCAGGCAGACCTGGTGTTGGTGCGCTGGTCTCAGGTGGCCTATCCCTTCCTCGATCCGGACACCAGCGTGCTGGATGCAGTGGTACAACGCGGCAAGCCCGCGGGTGTCGACACCGTGCTGATCGGGGGCGAGAAGGTTTTGGCGGACGGCCGCTTCATTCGCGTCGACGAGGAGGCCGCGGTACGCGATCTGGCCGCCTTCATGTCCGGCCCGCCCGACGAGGACGAACGCAATCGCCGGGCGCTCGCCAGGGAACTGATGCCTTACCTAGAGGCCTTCTACCGGGATTACCTGAAAAACGAGCCGTTCGAGCCCTATGATCATCGCCATTCGCAGCGCTGAGACCGACAAAGAATACGCTACGGATTGAGGGCCTTCGCCACTATCCTGTGCCGTGATCGCGTATCTCCCTGGAGCGAAGCGGTATGAACCTCCGCCAAATCGAGGTCTTCCGGGCCGTCATGCAGACTGGCTCCACCAGTCAGGCGGCCAAGTTGCTGGTCATTTCCCAGCCCACGGTCAGCAACATCATTCGCCAGTTCGAGAGCCAAATCCGCGTCAAGCTGTTTGAGCGGGTCAAGGGGCGGCTGTTCCCGACGCCACAGGCGGAGGCGCTGTATCTGGAATCCGATCGTCTGTTCAACTGCTTCCACGCCATTGAGGAACTAACGGAGGATCTGGCCAGCAACCAGGTGGGCATGTTGCGGGTCGCGGCCACGCCGGGGATCGGTTACGCCATCCTCCCGCCGGCCGTCGCAGAGTTCCGGCGCGACCGCCCCAAGGTCAAGGCCAGCATGCATATCAGCCACTTCGAACACATCGTCCGAATGGTCGCGGAAAATCAAGCCGACCTTGGCATGATGCTGACACCGACCGCTCAACCCAACCTGATCACGTCCGTGGTGCGCGATGGAAAGTTTGTCTGCGTCGTGCCAGAGGGCCATCCACTGGCCAAGCGCGACCGTCTCAGGCCCGAGGACCTGCGCGAATTCGAGCTGATCTCGTTCGCCCGCAGCACACCTTTGGGACGGGCCGTCGAGACCATCTTCCGCGAAGCCGGCGAACGCCGGGATATCGGCATTCAGGTGCGGTTTTGCTACACGGCCTGCAAACTGGTCGAACAAAACGCCGGTGTCGCCGTAGTCGATGAGCTCACGGTCCTGGGTGAGGTCTTCCCGCGATTGGTGGTCAAGCCGCTGGTCACCAATGTCGGCCTGCCGATCTGTGTCTCCTATTCCGGCGAGCGACCGCTTTCGTCGCTGGCGCGCACTTTCTTCGATGAGTACGTCTGTCCCCGCATTGGCGCACCCGATGGCTACAAGTTGCCATGACGCCCGGAATCCAAGGATTCCTGGGCATATAGTCCCGTCCAATTCATTCCCTGTGATATTTAATAAGGGGCTAGGGCCGGTGGGTGCCTACAGTTGATCATGGTGGCACGGTCCGCGATGCCGCCGAATGATAAGGGAGGCAGACATGAGCAAGCAGAAGAAACCCAAGTCGACCGGACGGTCAATCGACCGCCGCAAATTCCTCGCCAAGACAGGCACCGTCCTCGGTGGCGCCGGCCTGGCGACCTTGGGATTTCCGGCCATTGTCTCGGGCGCCAATGGCGAGATTACGCTCTACGCCTGGTACCAGGTGGTGTTCCGCAAGCTGATCCCCAAGTTCGAGGAGGAGACCGGCATTCGCGTCAACAACGTCGGCGGCTACTCCAAGGACGACGAGTGGTGGGCCAAGGTCCAGACCGGCGAGAGCTTCGACATCATCGTGCCCGGCGGCAACCGGGTGCCGACGGCAATCGCCGCGGGCGCGTTCAACAAGATCGACATCTCCAAGATCCCCAACTACGCCAATCTCTTCGAGCGGGTCCAGGCGCTGCCGGACTTCATGAAGGACGGCGATCCCTACGTGGTGCCGATGTCGCAGGTCATCTACTCGATGTTCTACAACACCAACCACTTCAAGCAAGCGCCCGATAGCTGGTACGCCGCCTGGGACGAGGCCCAGAAGGGCAAGGTGCTGATGAACGACCGCGCCCGCCAGACCATTTCCGTGGCCAGCTTGATGCTCGGCGACGATCCCAACAATCCGACCATGTGGGAGGAGACCAAGAAGCTGCTGATGGAGCAGAAGCAGTACATCCTCAAGTACTGGACCGACCACAAGGCGACCACCGAGATGCTGGTCCGCGAGCAGGCCTACGTCGGCATGTTCACCGACGGCCGCATCCGCCGCGCCATCAACGCCGGCGCGCCGGTCCGCCCGCACATCCCCAAGGAAGGGGCGATGTACCTGATCGACTCCCTGGCCATCCCCTCGACGGCCAAGAACCCGGAGGAGGCGCACGTCTTCATCAACTGGATGCTGAAGCCGGAGAACTCGGCGGCGTTGAGCGAGACCATCTTCTATGACGCCATGAACTCCAAGGCCTCGCCCAATATCCCGCCGGACGTCCTGGAGACCTTCGATCTTCCCAACCAGGACAAGCTGGTGATCCTGAAGGACGTGCCGCCGGCCACCAAGAAGCAGCTCGACGAGCTTTGGCTGGAGGTCAAGCTCTCTTAAAGGGCTCCCGATGCGGCCTCCCTGGCGGCGGGGTTGCGTGGCGACGAGCCCCGTGCCCCGCGACCAGGCCTTGGCCACCTGGGGAAAAGAAGATAAGGCTAAGCGACGAGATTAGGGTGGATCGGCAGGTACCCTCGCCGAGCCAGTTGCGCGTGGCTGCCGGGAAGCAAACCGCAAGAGCTGAGACATGACTGCCTACGACGTGGAGTTCCGCAAGGTCAGCAAACACTTCGGCGACTTCGTCGCGGTCGACCAGGTCGATCTGCAGGTGGAGAAGGGCGAGTTCCTGACCCTGCTGGGGCCAAGCGGCTGCGGCAAGTCGACCTCGCTGCGCATGATCGCCGGCTTCCTCCATCCGTCCGAGGGCGAAGTGCTGATCGCCGGCGAGGTGATGGGCGACCGCCCCGCCTATCGGCGCGATTCCAGCATGGTGTTTCAAGACTATGCCCTCTTCCCGCATATGTCGGTTTTCGAAAACGTCGGCTTCGGCCTGAAGGAGAGGCGCGAAAGCCGCCAGACCATCGCTGCGAAGGTCGGCCGCATCCTCGATGTGGTGGGCCTGACCACTTTCGGCGACCGGCGGCCGGCGCAGCTCTCGGGCGGCCAGCAGCAGCGGGTCGCGCTCGCCCGCTCCCTGGTGCTGGAGCCGACGGTGCTGTTGCTCGACGAGCCCCTGGGCGCGCTCGACCTCAAGATGCGCCAGCACATGCAGGTCGAGCTGAAGAACCTGCAGCATCGTGTCGGCGTCACTTTCATTTACGTCACCCACGACCAGGAAGAGGCCCTGGTCATGTCCGACCGCATCGCGGTGATGAACAACGGCCGCATCGAGCAGATCGGCCCCAGCCACGAGCTCTATGAGAAGCCGCGCACCCGCTTCGTCGCCGACTTCATCGGCGAGACCAACCTGATGACCGGTACCGTCGCGGCCGTGGACGGGACCACGGCGCGCATCGATGCCGGCGGCCTCAGTGTCATCGGCCAGCGCGGCGAGGCAATCGCCGCCGGCGACAGCGTGCACGTCTCCGTCCGGCCGGAGAAGGTGCGTGCCGGCGACGACTGCACAGGCTGCCAGACGGTCACCGAGGGCGAGGTCACCGACGTGGTCTACAAGGGCTCGCAGATCCGCTACGAGCTGCGCCTGCCGGGCGGCGGCCTGCTGACCTACGACGAGCAGACCAAACGCCGTGGCCAGAGCTACGCGGTCGGCGATCGGCTCTCGCTCGGCTGGCTCGCCGAGGACGCGGTGATCATCAAGGACGACGGCCGATGAAGGCGGCGGCGGCCAATCTGCTGCCGGCGCTGCGGCGTTATTGGGTACTGATCCCGCCGATCGCCTTCCTGGTCCTCTTCGTCATCCTGCCCTTCGGCTTCGTCGTGGTCTACAGCTTCTGGACCCTGCATCCTACCACCGGGCTGATGCAGCCGGACTTCAGCTTCGAGAACTATCTTCGCTTTTTCCAGTCGACGCTTTACGTGCGGGTGCTGTGGAACACCTTCGAGATAGCCGGCACCGCGACCTTCTTCGCGCTGGTGATTTGCTATCCCTTCGCCTATTGGCTGGGGCGGGTGGTGCCGACCAAGTGGCAGACGGCGCTGCTGATGTCGGTGATTATCCTGTTCTGGACCAGCTTTCTGATCCGCACCTATGCCTGGATCGGCATCTTGCAGGAGCGCGGCCTGCTCGACCTGACGGCAATGGCGCTCGGGATTACCGACGAGCCGCTGGGGGTGCTCTTCACCCGCACGGCGGTCATCATTGGCTTCGTGCACGTCTTCCTGCCGCTGATGCTGATGCCGATCTACGCGGCGGTGCGCAACCTCGACCCCAACCTGCTGCTGGCGGCGCAAGACCTCGGCGCCTCGCCGCTGCGCACCTTCCTGCGGGTCACCCTGCCGCTCACCATGACCGGCGTGCTGACCGGGGTGCTGCTGTTCTTCACCCCTACCTTCGGCGCCTTCGTCACGCCGCTGCTGCTCGGCAGCACGGAATCGATCATGATCGGCAACGTCATCGAGACCCAGTTCGGCGAGGCCTTCAACTGGCCCTATGGCTCGGCGCTCTCCTGCATCGTCGTGCTGACAGTGGTGGTGGTGCTGGTGGTGTTCAACCGCTATGTCGCCTTCGACGACCTCTACCGGAACCGATGAGGCGGCCGCCCTCATGACAAGGTCGCTGCATATCATCTCCGGGCTGGTCTATATCTTCTTGTTCCTGCCCATCGTCTCGCTGGTCATCGTCTCCTTCAATTCGGCGTCGCTGACCTCGCTGCCCATCGACGGCCTGAGCCTCAGGTGGTACGAGGCCTTCTTCAACAACCGCGGTGCCTGGTCGGCCTTGGGGACCAGCCTGGCGGTGGCGCTAGTCGCCGCGGTGGTGACCACCATCCTCGGCCTGATGGCCGCCTATGGCCTGGTGCGGCTGCGGTTCCAGGGCAAGCGGCTATTGCAGGCCCTGATCGTGCTGCCGATCATCGTGCCGCACCTGGTCTTCGGCATCGACCTCTTGCTGTTCTTCAAGGCCATCGGCATCTCGCCCAACGCTTTTACCGTCTGCATCGCCCACATCGTGCTGGCCTTTCCCTTCGCGGTGATGCTGATTTCCACCAGCCTCAGCGGCTTCAACCCGACACTGGAGGAGGCGGCCAAGGACCTGGGTGCCAACGAGCGCCGCACCTTCTTCCGGGTGACCTTGCCGCTGATCGCGCCGGGGGTGATCAGCGCCATCCTGGTGTCCTTCACCGTCTCCTTCGACGAGTTCGTGGTCAGCTTTTTCGTCAGCGGCAAGGGCGTGGTCACCCTGCCGCTCTTTCTGTATTCGGAACTGCGGTTCTCGGTGACGCCCGAGATCAACGCCATTTCCACCTTCGTCCTGGCCATCTCGGTCCTGGTGATCGGCGTGATGCAGTGGCTCCAGGGTCGCATCGTCAGGAACCGCTGATCAGAATCTTAGGGAGGCAATATCATGTCACGTGCGATTAAGGTTGCAGCGGCGCAAACAGGCCCCATTCAACGCGCAGATTCCCGGGCCTCCGTGATGAAACGTCTCACCGACCTGATGCGGGAAGCGCATGCCCGAGGCTGCCGCTTCGTGGTCTTTCCGGAGACCGCGCTGAC
The DNA here is from genome assembly GCA_965222795.1 of Rhodospirillales bacterium. Lineage (GTDB taxonomy): Bacteria > Pseudomonadota > Alphaproteobacteria > Kiloniellales > CBDCUY01 > CBDCUY01. The sequence goes on from OZ244972.1 coordinate 1,188,933, forward strand.
CACCTTCTTCCCGCGCTGGTACATGGAGGATCAGGCCGAGATCGACGCTTACTTCGAACGCGAGATGCCGAACCCGGATTGCCAGGCGCTGTTCGATCTGGCGCGGTCCTATGGCATCGGGTTCTACCTGGGTTATGCGGAGTTGAGCGATGAGGGAAGTGAGGCCCAGCGCTACAACACCTCCATCATCGTGGACTTCGACGGCAACATCGTCGGCAAGTACCGCAAGGTGCACCTGCCGGGCCACGCCGAGTACGATGAGAACCGCAAGTGGCAGCATCTGGAGAAACGGTACTTCCAGGTCGGCAACCTTGGCTTCCCGGTCTGGCAGACCATGGGCGGGCGCTTTGGCATGTGTCTGTGCAACGACCGTCGCTGGCCGGAGACCTTCCGGGTCATGGGTTTGCAGCAGGTGGAGTTGGTCGCGCTCGGCTACAACACGCCGACCCTCAATTCGCTGACCGACGACGAGAACGCGGATCTTCGCATGTTCCACAACCACCTAAGCATGCAGGCCGGTGCCTACCAGAACTCCACCTGGGTGGTGGGCAGCGCCAAGGCCGGCAACGAGGACGGTTTCGAGCTGATGGGCGGCAGCGCCATCGTGGCACCCACGGGCGAGATCGTGGCCCAAGCGGAGACCATAGAGGACGAATTGGTGGTCGGCGACTGCGACCTGGATGCCTGTGTCTTCAATCGCGAGACCATTTTCAACTTCGCCGCCCACCGGCGTCCCGAACACTACGGACCCATCGTCGACCGGGTCGGCGCTGTGGCCGAATAAGAGGCGACGCCCATGGATTTCGATTGCCGGGAACTGGACCCCAAGCAAAGCTACAAGCTGCTGATCTCCATCGTGGTACCCAGGCCGATCGCCTTTGTTACCACTCAAGATGCCGCAGGAAACCTGAACGCCGCTCCCTTCAGCTTCTTCAATGCCATGGGGTTCGACCCGCCGGTGGTGGCGCTGGGCATCGAGGCACGTCCCGACGGCACGCTCAAGGACACCGCCCGGAACATTCGGGACACGGGCGAATTCGTGGTCAATCTGGTGGACGAGGCGCTGGCCGAGCGCATGAACCTTTCGGCTGTGGATTTCCCGCCCGGGATGGACGAAGTTGCTATCACCGGCCTGACGCCCGTGGCCAGTATCAACGTCGCGCCGCCGCGGCTCGAAGAAGCCCCGGCCAGTCTGGAGTGCATCCGCATCGAGACCCTGCACCTGAACGCCGGACGGCACCTGGTGGTCGGTGAGGTGATACGCATGCATGTGCGCGATGATGCCGTCGATACCGAGCGCTTACATATCGACATGGACCGCCTGGGGCTGATCGGCCGGGGCGCGGGGTCAGTCTACTTCCGCACCTCGGACCGCTTCGACCTTCGCCGCAAGACCTACGAGGAATGGCAGGTGAGCCAGACGGAAGAGAACTAGAGGGAGATCGTTTGCTGCCTGCCTTCGACACCTTGATCCGCGGCAGCCGGGTGGCAGGAACAGTGGATGCTGTGGACTGCGACCTAGCCGTCAAGGGCAGCCGAGTGGCGGTACTCGGCCACGACCAGGGTGACGGCTAACATATGGTCGACGCCGACATCCTGCCGGGAGGGTGAAAGGAAGACCTCAGCAGGTAACGAAATCCCCGGCCTTCTCGGAAAGCCACCAGGTCATCAACCGCGTGCCCTGCATGAAGTCCGCGATCTCCATGGCCTCATCCGGATTGTGGCTGCCGTTGGCGTTGCGTACGAAGATCATCTCCGTAGGCACGCCCGCGTCGGCGAAGGCGGCGGCGTCGTGGGCGGCTCCGCTGGGGATGGGCATGGCGTTTATACCGAGCTCCCGAACGCCGGTCGCCAGGGCGTCCTGGATCGCGGAATCCATGACGCCTACCGCGGCCCGGGTGACGGGCCCGAGATCGAATGTGACACCCCGGCGTTCGGCGATCTCGTCGGCAAAACCCCGGACCTTCGTTTCCAGTTCTCCAAGGGAGTTCGCGTCGAGGCTGCGGACGTCCAGGCTGAAGCGGACGTCGCCGCTGATTTTGGTCATGGCGTGCTGGCCAGCGTCGGTGAACAGCTTGCCGACAGTGAAAGCCATGTCGCCGCCGACCGCCTCGGTTTCCGCCCACAGGCCATCCATGGCGCAGACGAAATCGGCGGCGGCTACTACCGCGTCATGCCGGTAGCCGCGCGGCACGCCGCCACAGTGCGAGTACTCACCGGTAATGCGCGCCGCGGGGTAGCGGAAGTTACCGCGGATGCCGGTGACCAGGCCGACGGGAAAGCCCTCCCTCTCCAGCACCGGCCCCTGCTCGATGTGCAGTTCCAGGTAGGCGCCGAGTGCCGACAGGTCCAAATGGGGCGTGCCCGCACGGAGCCGCTCGGGGTTGCCGCCGGCGTCCGCGATATGGTCTGCCAATGTGCGGCCGGTATCTGCGCGCGTGGCCCCATTGAGTGCGCCCTCGGGCAACCGGCCGAGGGCTGACCGGCTGCCGATATAGGATACCCCGAACCAGGCACTTTCCTCCGCCCGGATACCCATGACGCTCAAGTCGCAGGCGGGCTGCACCCCGGCATCGCGGAACGCCGCCAAGGCCGTCAGGCCCGCCACGACCCCCGCGGCACCATCGAAATTGCCGCCGTTCTGCACCGAGTCCAGGTGCGAGCCCATGATCACCCTGGGTGCCGACCTCTCGGCACCCGGAAGGGTCATGTAAGTGTTCATGGCCGGATCGGTTTCCACTTCAAGGCCGAGATCGTCCGCGGTCTGGGCCATCAGATCGTGGGCGAACGCCTCGCCCTCGCCGTATGAGGCGCGGGTGATTCCGCCGCCGTCCCGCGTCCCCGCCGCCAATCCGTCGAACAAGTCCGAGGCGAAGCTCTCGCGGTCAGCAAGAGCGCCGTCGATGGCCTTCCAGGACCCCGTACTTTGCATCGGCTTCCTCAAATTCGTTGTCGGATCGGGCGCCTGTCCCAATCCGCCCGCTACGCCCTTGCCGCTCATACCAAGCGCCCCGGCTCGAACCAAGCACCCCGGCTCGAACCAAGCACCCCGGGCGGAGATTGCCGAGAGGGAGATTGCCGGGAGGGAGATTGCCGGGAGGGAGATTGCCGGGAGCCCGCGCCTTTCATCGTCTGCCAACGTAACGGCAACCAGCCGCCACCCAGATATTAATAATCGGGGCCACTCAATCGACTAAAGCTATAACGCCGTGCCCCCTAGACCCGGACTGGTCTTGAACGTTTCTAAGTTGGGCAGGTGAAGGAAATTTGCGAGCGCCTTTGTTTGCCTTCCTCCAGCCCGAATTGGAAAATCACTATTCCCACTCCATCATATCCTGAACGTACAACTCGTTGATTATACGTGCGGTTTTTTGCTGGCTGGATCCGTGTACCGTCAGATACACCGTCAAACACTAAGCCATTGAAAGTCAAACTGTTTTTTGAGTTCACATTTCCGTGATCACTTGCGAAATGACGTTGCTCAGCTGCCAGGCCATTTGTCCGTCACAGAATGGTCGTTGTGCATGCTGGATGCGAGGGGCCGATACAAACTTGCGCATTGAACTAACCCGCTGAGGCGGGATCGGAGTGTGATGGGGACAGCGGCGCCTCCTGCTTGAGAGGATGTGGGTGATCCAGACCCAGCCTTTCAGACAGGAGGACACGATGGCTGAGATGAGCCCGCTGCGCCGACGCATGCTCGAGGATATGGCGATCCGCAATCTGTCACCGGCAACCCAACAATCCTACCTCTACGCGGTCGCGAAGTTTAGCCGCTATGTTGGCCGTTCGCCGGATCGGCTCGGCCTTGAGGAGGTGCGTGCTTACCAGGTGCACCTGGTGGCCAAGGAGCGTTCCTGGCCGCATATCAACCAGGTTTCCTGTGTTCTGCGCTTCTTCTATGGCGTGACGCTCGGCTGGCCGGACATGGTGCCCAGGATCGTCAGCGCGCGCGAACCGCAGAAGCTGCCGGTGGTGCTGTCGGCCGACGAGATCGTGACCTTTCTCGAGACGGTGCCGGACTACGCAACCGCACGGCGTTGACCACAGCCTACGGCGCCGGTCTCAGGGTACGCGAGGTCAGCCGGCTCAAGGTCGGCGACATCGACAGCGGCCGCATGATGATCCGGATCGAGCAGGGCAAGGACGGCAAGGACCGCTACGTCATGCTGTCGCCGCAGCTCTTGCGGATCCTGCGCACTTATTGGCGGCTAGCGCGGCCTGGCCATTGGCTGGGCCCTCTGACGGCCTTGAGCGCATCGATTTCTTCCTGGGTAAAGAAGTCGGCCTCAGTGGCGCTGATCTCGTCTTGCAGATCGCGGAGCATGGTCTTGCCGCCCGCAAGTCGGCGTGCGAGCTGTTTTACAAAGTAGTCGAAGCGCTCCTTACCGAGCGCGCGGGCGGCATCCTGATCCGTGTTCGGCAAGGGCGGTGTCACGGTCAGGAAAAAGCGGATGAAAAGGGCAAGGGTCTCGCTCGCAATCGTGAGGTTGCGCTCCAGGCGGTTGTACTGCCGGGTCATGCGGTCGAGGCGGCGGATGAGGCCCGCGTCCCTTTGGTCATCGAACTCCTTGGAGAAAAAGCCCAGGAGAGCGGCCTCGACCACGGCGGCCTTGGTCACCCCGGGGCGCTTGGCGGTGGTCTCCACCTTCTCAAAGAGCGTGTGCGATACATGGACATTAAGCCGCGGTTTCATGGGGCGATCCTTAGAAGCTTGGCACCAGGTCATCATCGGCATGGCCCCCCATCCCGTTGTTCAGGGCGTGGGCGCGCCGCACCACCGCAACATTGCGCGCCAGTTGCTCTATCCGCTTGACGTCATTGGGGTCGAACTCGTCATCAAAAAGCCCGGCGTCCGGTGCCATTTCGGTTTCGGGTGCCGCATGCGCATCATCCGGCAGCGCCGGATGGCGCTTCAATCCGCCATCATCCTCCTCGCCGTTCGAAGCGAGGTCGGACCAGGGCTTTGCCAGAACAGCATGGGGCGCGCGCACTTGTTCGCTCCAGTCATCGGCACGGGATGACGGACGGTCCTCATAGGGGCCCTTGGCGCTGAGCAGGGGCGGCGGGCAAAGCCGCTCGGTGAAGTTGGCATCCTCGAAGTAGCGGAGTTTCTTGGCACGGATGGGCAGCTGGCCGGAGATCAAGACCAGTTCCTCGGCGGCCGGCAGCTGCATCACCTCGCCGGGGGTCAACAGGGGACGGGCGGTTTCCTGGCGCGAGACCATGACATGGGCCAGCCAGGGGGCCAGGCGGTGGCCGGCATAGTTTCGTTGGGCTCTGAGCTCGGTTGCGGTCCCCAGGGCATCGGAGATGCGCTTGGCCGTGCGCTCGTCATTGGCGGCAAAGGCAATGCGCAGAGGACAATTGTCCAAGATGGCATTGTTCTCGCCGTAGGCCTTGACGATCTGATTGAGGCTTTGGGCAATAAGGAAACTGCGGATGCCATAGCCGGCCATGAAGGCAAGGGCGCTTTCGAAGAAGTCGAGCCGGCCGAGTGCTGGAAACTCGTCTAGCATTAGCAGGAGCTGGCGCCGGTGCTTACCGCCCTTCGTTGAGCTTACACCGCTCCATTGGGGCGAGGGTCCCTCCTCACCCTCCAAGCTTTCCGTCAGCCGGCGGCCGAGTTGATTGAGAATGAGGCGCACCAGGGGCTTGGTGCGCGAGATGTCGGAGGGCGGAATGACGAGGTATAGGGAGACCGGACGCGCCGCTCCGATCAGGTCGGCAATGCGCCAGTCGCAGGCACTTGTGGTCTTGGCGACCGTGGGATCGCGATAGAGCGCGAGGAAGGAAAGCGCCGTCGAGAGCACCCCGGAGCGTTCGTTCTCCGACTTGTTCAGAAGCTCGCGGGCGGCCTGCGCCACGACGGGGTGGACCTGCAGCACCTCCTTGGTGCCGAGGTGGTTGGTGCGCATCATCACCCGAAGAGTGGCCGCAAAGGATCGCCTTGGATCGGCCAGCAAGGAAGCAACCTTTGCCAGGGTCTTTTCCTGTTCTCCATAGAGCACGTGCAGGATGACGCCGACCAAAAGCGCATGGCTGGTCTTTTCCCAGTGGTTGCGGCGCTCAAGGACGCCTTCGGGATCGACCAGAATGTCGGCGATGTTCTGCACGTCTCGGACCTCGTGTCGGCCTCGACGCACCTCCAAAAGCGGGTTGTACTTGGCGCTTTTGGGGTCCGTCGGATTGAACAGGAGGCTATGGGAAAACCTCGAGCGCCAGCCGGCGGTCAGCTGCCAGTTCTCGCCCTTGATGTCGTGAATGACCGCCGAATGGGGCCAGGAAAGAAGCGTGGGTATGACGAGGCCCACACCCTTGCCCGAGCGGGTCGGCGCGAAGCACATGACATGCTCCGGGCCATGGTGGCGCAAATAGCGGCCCTTGAGCGTGCCGAGGAAGACGCCCTTTGGTTGAAAGAGGCCGGCCCGGGCGATCTCGCGGCTTGTCGCCCAGCGCGAGGAGCCGTAGGTGGTGACCAGGCGTGACTGCCGGGCCCGCCACAGGGACCCGATAATGGCGACGATGAGCCCCAGTAAGCCGCCGCCTGCTGCCATGGCGCCTGCCCGATCGAAGACCGCCGGCGCGTAGGCCTCATAGGCATACCACCACTCAAAAAGCCGCCAGGGCAAATAGTAGGGAGTGCCGGCAAGTGAGAACCAGGCCGGGCCCAGGCGCGGCTGATGACCGAGTTCTGCCGCTGTCCACTGGGTGGCAAACCAGAGCGCTCCGATGACGATGGCAAAGACGATGAGGATTTGGCCGATGAGAAGCTTGGTCGGGGTCATGGGGTCTGGCGCTTTCTTTCCGGGTCGTGGCCCAAAGAAGTCGCCAGAAGATCGCGGCAGAATGAACGTTAAATCAATAACCTAGCGTCCAAGGTCATCCAGCTTGGGAGAAATGAGAAAGCAAACGCCAGAAGCAGGAAATACCCCCCAAGACCATCAAGCCAAATTTCTTTACTCGGAAGCAGGTGTCTTGGTGGATGCTGTTGCCGGTCGGAGCAAAACACCGGCGACACGCCCACGACGGCGGGATGATTCGGTTGCCAGACCGGTGGTTGGATTTCATCCGAAGCGTTGTTCCTCGGCGACGCCAAGAAACTGTTTGCGCGATCTACAGGCTGATCATGTTGGGAGCTGGTCCGAGCCGAGGGGATAGGACAATGAGACCAATATGGCGACGTACTGAACTCGCAAATTGGGCGGGAAGCGGTCCTTGGCTACGGGTGCGCGGCAAAAAGGCCGACCTTGGCGAAGCGGACATTGCGAGTCACAAGTGACGCATTCTGTGACCCGGAATCTGCACCCGAAGTATGCTGTGACTGCTAAAGGTTGCGAAGCTCCTCCAAATCGTTTTCGGTTTGCTGGAGGATCTTATTGAAGCACTCAACGCATACGCGCTTAGAGTTGGCGAAGGCCCCACCAACTTTAGGGATATCGAAGCAATCGGCACCTGCTTCCAGCGTGCAGTGGCACCTGGAACATTCACACCGCCTTTTGACGTCCGCACGCTTGGGGCGACCGTTTGTACCACCAATCAATGAGGGCGTTTTTCCTCTAGGTTTTCCTTTCTTCATACTCGGACTGCGCCTTTCTGACCCTTCTAGCCAAGGTCTGTAAAATATCGTCCAGAGAATCCAATATCGCTTTAATTTCTTCTGTTGATGCGTCAGCTCTGTCCTTTGCCAGCCGCTTGTTGATTTCGTGATTCACCATCATGAGAGCTGACACGTAATTATCCTTCCCGCTGACATTCAACGTCCGATACTTGTACGGGATTTCAAGCCCCGTCATCTTCAACTCCACATGGTTCAAAAGAAGCTTTGCTAGTCGCTGAGCTTGTTCAAACAAACGGCGCTTTGCTTCTTCCCATTCCTTCTGTGGCTGTTTTAAGAAGGGCTCAGACGCGCTCCTTTTTCGTATAGGAGACTGCTGCGCAGTTTTGAACATCGCCTCGGCCTGGCTTGGATCAAGACCGTACAGGGTCAGGCGTTCTCGCAGATCAGCGATAACTTGTTCGTCTTCAATGGATGTGAAATCTTCTTCCCAAAGTGCCTCCACAATCTCGTTGTGGACGACGACCCGCTCGCCCGCTTGCAGACGTGAATTTCCTTCTCTGACTCCAGCAGGGATCTCAGGTTCTTCACCACCGATAACCTTATCCCAAAACGCCTGGTCGTCGTTCTCGAATTCTTTGAATTCCTTCAAACGCTCGTCGAGATTCATTCCGAGATGCGTTACGATGTGGCCGACATTGTCAGGGTGTGAAGGGTCGTTCGGCACAACTACGCGCATGATCCGGCCAACAAACTGGATGTAGGGAGCAAGTGTGCGGAATGGACGAAAAATCGCAGCTACACTTAGCTTGGGATGGTCGAACCCCTCGCCAAGCTTCTGCACCTGGACAATACAGTCGAGAGTACCATTCCTCAGTGCTGCTAGGACCGCCGCCTGCTCGTCCTCTTTCTGCTTACTATGTATCACTTCGGCGCTGAATCCGCGCTCGCGATACATCGACCGGATTTCTTTTGCATGGTTGATTGAACACGCCACTGCAATTAGTTGATGCTGCGTACCGCTTTGTCGAAGTTCCTCGAGCTTTTCTAGGCTATTATCAACGATGTGCTGATTGCACAGTGGGGCCAACACGACCCCGCGACTGAACCAATCTTCATTCTTTAGCTGCAGGACTTCTTCGAGCGTGTAAGTTCCGCCCTCTTGATCCTTGAATCCAAGCTCGATTGTGGACGGCGCAACATAGCTCGCTTTAAGCCGCTTAATATAGCCCTTCAGCGTCGCGCTTCGGAACGGATATCGGAAAACAAGCTCACCGTTCAATTCCTGACGATCGCTTCGAAACGGTGTTGCTGTCAGCAATACGACCTTCGCATGCGGAAAGCGGTCGATAACCTTCTTCCAACTTTCTGCCTCAGCATGATGCGCTTCATCGATAATGATCATGTCGAATAAATCGTCGGAGAATTGCGTCAACCATTTGTCGACATCTGTGGCGAGTTGTTGAACGTTGGTGACCACTATGTGAGACTTACTTGTGACCGATAGATTTCCACTATCAAGCGTAGAAGTCAGAGGCCCGGCGGTCATTTGGTCGGGTGCAAGAACACCCGCCTTTCGCCAGAAACATTTCTGGCGATTTGTGATATCCATCGCCTCATACAGGCCGTCCTTGATCGTCAGATTGGGAGCGATGACGATCACTCGTCCTTCCGCAATGCCGAAAGGCAAGATTGCGGCTAGGCCAGATTTTCCACACCCAACTGGTATCTGGACGATCGCATTATTCTTACCTGAGGCCAGAAACTCCTGAACCCTTAGATACCCGTTACGCTGAGGGTCTCTGAGATTTTGGTTCTCCTCGATATTGTAGTCGAGGTTGAGGAAAAACGCTTCAAATGACTGGTTGCTACGCAGCCAAGTATCGAGTGCCGCCTTCTCGAAAATCCATTTTTTTCCAACCTTCTGCGACGGCATCCTGCCGCTACGCGCCGCCGCATAAAGCGATGTCTTCCCCATCTTTAGATATTCAGCGGCCTCTTCCACAGAGAGCCATTCTGGTTCTTTTTTCATCTCATTTCCTGTCATTTGCTGCTAAATGATATCAAATGACAAGTAAAAGATCAAACACTAAAAAGCTGAACATCAGATGGCAGCAGCACGCTCAGCTGAGCATGCGATCGGGACAATGCTGCATTTGGAACAAATGGCCGCTTCCGGAAGTGTGCCGCAACATGCGATCAAACGCTCCAACGGCCGCCATGGGCCGGCAGTGACGCCGGCTCGCGCCCTGTCAGATTTCGACGCTTTCGGAAATCTCCAACGCATCGTCAAGATCGACGCCCAGGTAGCGGACGGTGCTGTCCATTTTCGCGTGGCCAAGCAGCAGCGGCACAGCGCGAAGATTGCCGGTCTTCTTATAGATCTGCGCAACCTTTGTCCTGCGCATTGAGTGTGTGCCATAGGCGCTTGGTTCAAGGCCGATCGATTTGACCCACTCTTTCAGCAAGCGAGCGTATTGGCGCGTCGAGATATGCGGCCGGTCGTGAAAACGGCCAGGCCAGAGATATTCGTGCCCAGACAACTGTGGATGAATTATCCAGTCGGCAAGGGATTTGCGCGTTCCCTCGGTGATCTCGAAGCGCACCGGCGACCGGGTCTTGCTTTGCAGGACCGAAACTCGTTCCTTCGCCGCCACAGCGGCATAAACATCGGCGACTTTCAAACGGACAAGATCACAGCCTCGCAGCTTGCTGTCGACGGCAAGGTTGAAAAGGGCCAAATCTCGGACGGCATTGGCGCGTTCGAGCCTGACGCGAATGGCCCATACATGTGTTAGCCAGGCGCGGTCGTTGCGATGCGAAAGGAAGGGGTTCCTCTGAAGCCTCACGAGCGGCAATTTTCCGGTGTGTGGGATCATAACAAGCCGGTAGGGCATTGCCTCTCGAGGCCGTCCTTGCTGATTGACAGGAATGACCAGTTGGTCGCATTCTGCGGTCCTAGCCAACTGGCACTTGGCGGGTTCTCAAAGGGCCATCGGCGCCGCGTGATCCTTCACCCGGCCCGGCTTGGTATACGCGAGGAGGAGTGCCATGGCTGATCTCATCATCATCGATATTGCACCTTTGTTTCAAGGTAGCCTCGAAGAACGCAGGGCTACGGACGAACGCATCGGGCATGCGCTCATGAGCCACGGTGGCTTTGTCATCTCGCACTACCCCGACGCGGAGAAGGTCGACGAACGGGCCCTTAAAATGCTGTCCTTCTTCGAGCTTTGCGAGGCAGACAAGCGCGCCGTCGCCTCAAAGGCCACGGACCCCAATGGCAAGACGGTCTATCGCGGCTACGCCGCATCGTTGGAGCCCGATGGATGGGCCTTCAACGAGATCTACGACATCGGCCCGGAGAAGCCTTTTGGTGGCCCGGCAGTTGAGGGCATGGCGGTCTTCTCGGAAGAGAACATCTGGCCGGACGTGGAGCCTTGTCCGGGTTGGAAGCTGGCCATGCGCGCCTACTACGCTCATCTCCACGGTGTCGCGATGGCGGTCATGCTTTCGGCGGGGCGCTTCGCCGGCTTTTCGGATCGAGAGCTAGAAGCGCGCTTTCGCGAAGGCAACTCGACCTTGCGCCTGCTCAACTATCCCGTCAAACCGGCGGATACACGCGTTACCAACGAGCTGCCCGACACTCGTTGTCGGGAGGAAGAAACGTTGCCGCTTGCGACGGGACGGCATAGCGATGCGGCGGGTGTCTCCATCCTCTGGCAACGCCAGCCGGGGCTCCAAGCCCAAGCGCCGGACGGTCGTTGGCGCGACGTACCGATGATCAAGGACTGCCTTTCGGTGCATCTGGGTACGGTATTGGAGATCATGACAGGGGGAAAGGTGCCGGCCACACCACACCGCGTCATCGACCACGGGGTCACCCGTCAATCGATCGGCTTCTTCCTCGAACCGGCCTTGGGCGCCCAGCTCGCGCCGATGGCGGCCGAGGCTGCTTCGTCCGAGAGCGTCACCGGCACCTATGGCTGGCACCTGCAGGAGAGATTTCACCAACAGAAGGGATACGAGCACCTGGTTCCCGCGCCAAAGGTGGCGACGTGAGCGCCGACACCCCATCGCCATCCGTCAAGCACCGGATGCAATGGCTGGACCGTCGCTTAATCGAGCAAATCATCGACGGTCGCAAGACGGCGACGGTACGCCGCCTGCCTGAAAGCGCGGGCATCGATAGCTACAACACCGCCCTTCACGTCGGAGCGGTTTATCAGGTCTATGATGCCGAGCGACAGCCTTGCGTGGCGATCCGCTTGACGGCCGTCGAGTTGGCCCGCTGGGGTGACTTACCGGAGACGTTATGGCGCCGCGACCCGGCGGTATCGGGCGAAGTCAGCGAAGCGGCCTTCCGTGCCGACCATTCTGACTACTTTGGTGGCCCGAGTGACGACTTTGAGTTCCTGGCACTGTATTTCGACCCGTTACCGTCGGCAGATCTCCCCGAATGAGGCCGGTCACCTTTTTCCTGGACTGGGAGCTCAATTGCCAGTTCGCCGGGCCGATCTGGGCCCGCGAGAAGGGCCTTTACCGACGACTTGGGATGGAGGTGAAGCTCTCGCCGCCCAGCGCGCAAACCCGGCATAGTCTTGTGGATCTGGTCTTGGATCGTGAGTTTGCCGTGGGCTCGATCGAGGACAATCTGATTGTACGGGCGGCACTCGTAGGGAAACCGGTCCGAGCGATCGCCAGTATGATGAACGAAACGCCCCTGGTCTTGATGACGGCGCTCGGTGGCCCCATCAAGACCCTCTTGGATCTCCCCGGACATCGCGTCGCGATGCATGGCGACGGGGTACATCTTCTGAAGGCACTACTCAAGTTAAACGGCATAGATCCCGAGAGCGTCCGGCTCCAGGCTGATCACGCGTCCCTGGAAGATTTGGTCGAAGGGCGTTTGGACGCGATGCAGGGCTATGCGATCACAGAAGCGCGAACTTTGGCCAAACGCGGCTTTGAGGCCCGCCTCATCCCGCTTTGCCATCCGGACCTCAATCCACATTCGCAAGTGATTTTCGCCAGTTTGCGGAGTATCGCCCAAAACAAAGAGGATTTGCGAAACCTCTTGCAGGCAACATTTCAAGGCTGGCGCCAGGTCCTCGCCCACCCAGATGGAGCAGCGGCACTCGTTGCCGCGCACTCCAAAGAACACGCAGACCCTGCCGAGAACCGGGCGATCCTCGAAACCATCGGACGATATGTTTGTGGACAAGAGGAAGGCGAGCCGCTCGGCAAGCTAGATCCAGCGCGCTGGCGCCGTAACCTCGCAAGCTATGCACGCTGTGGGATCACAGAGCAGGTTGCCGACATCGACCTGGTGATTGAACCACAGCTTTTTTCTAACAGTTCCAAGCAATGAAGGCCGTACTGAGACGTGCCTCATACCAGCGGCTTTGGTTAAACTCACTATTCAACTCCTTGAGCTATGGCGGCGATTTCGTCTTGATCGGCTGGTCTATCCTGGAGCTTACCGGGACCTCCGCTTGGGTCGGCACGGCATTCGCGCTTTATTTCTTGCCGATGGCGCTCTTGGGGATCTTGACCGGTGGGCTGGCAGATCGGGTGGACCGGCGCTGGTTGATCTGCGCCTTGGAGGTTGTCGCGGCTTTAGGGCTTGGCGCTTTCGCCCTGCTGTTTTCGATGTGGAATCCGCACCTCATTAGCCTTTTTGCCTTCACCGTCATGCTGGGCACGCTGCGCACTTTGCACAGCCCAGTGCGCTTGAGCTTCACCTACGACCTTGCTGGCGCAATGCATGTAACGCCTGCCCTTGCGGGGATAACTATTGCGATGCGCCTCGGGATGCTGGGAGGGGCGCTTGCAAGCGGCATGATCGCCGATCGGCTGGGACTTTCTTGGGCCTTGGTTCTCATGGCGACGGCTCATCTATTGGCGCTTGCGGCATTACTGGGAAAGTGGGAAGGCGTCGTCTTCCAACAACGCGATTCCGATCCAATTGCACAGAACCTGAGAGCGATCTTGAAGGAACTTCTGCTGAACCGGGTGCTCTTGGTTCTAACCGGCGTGACGGCGGCAATCGAGGTCTTCGGTCCCTCGCTCTATTCCGCCCTACCTGAATTGGCCGAGGTGCGGTTCTCAATGGGCGCCGTGGGTCTGGGCTGGATGCATGCCGCCCAAGCCTGCGGCGGTTTGGTGATGGGGTTGATTATTTTTCTGCTGCCGTCGCGCGGTCGAAAAATATTCCCTTATGTCGCTTCAATTCTGCTTTTGAGTGGTTCTTTGATTGCCCTGGGTAGCGTCGACGGGGTCGTCTTGACGCTCATCCTATTGGGACTGACGGCGGCGGCCATTTCTGGCTGGGACATATTCACCCAATCCATCATGCAGCTTTCGGTTCCCGATCATCTGCGCGGACGGGCCATGGGCTCTTGGACCTTTGCGATCGGAACGGCGCCGCTCGGTCATCTGGAGATGGGCCTGCTCGCGGCTGCGGCCGGCGTCGACCTAGCCATGACCATCAACGGCTTTGCAATCGCAGCCGTTCTGGCGCTTTCCCTGGCTTTCACACCCGAACTCAAACGGATTTGACGCGATTTCACCGCCGGATTACTACCCAACTTTTCCGCCGTGGAGGATCATCCGATAAACCATCAGGTCATCGAAATAGATGGACTCCTCACCGTGGAAGCGGCCCAGATCCCCCTCGATCCGGTTTTCATAGCGAAAGCGGCCGTCACGAAACTGCGCAGGGCCGCGCATCAGGTGCTGCGGGTCGGGATTTCCCAAGGCGAGGCGCTGAAAACGATAGATCTCCTCGGAAGGACAGGTCTCTGAAATGACCTCCGCCAAATAGTTCTTTATCCAGACCACCCGACCCTCGAACCGCACCATTTCCTGGCCGCCATAGGGATTCTGGCCCGCATAGCGGTCGCGGTATCGCCACTGCCCCCGGTCGAAGGCCATATGCTCGGTACCGTCCCCGAGATTTTCGCCGTGGGGGATGGCATAGGTTTCGCGCCGCGCCAGGGCCAAGAACTCCGTGAAAATCAAAGCCTGCCTCCCTGTCAATCGTTCTTGGGATTGATCATTGACCGGACATGACGGGCCAAGTCTTCACAAGTGCCCCACCAAACATCATCGAATGACCGCATGTAAGTGAGCAATGTCGTCAGCATCAGCATGCGTCCCGGGCGTCCCAACAAGTTAGGATGAAAGGTGGTGTTGAAATAGGAGCCGAAGTGGCGCATGCCATCGAACTCCTCCTGCCAGATGCACCGCGCCTCTGCGGCTGTGGCGGTCGCCGCGCTCCCAGCCGGATAGAGCGACGCGCCGAAGAGTGCCCAATCGTCAAGGATCATACTGATGGGTAGCTCGACCAAGTCGCCTTCCGGCAAGTCGAGTAGATAGGGTCGGTCCCGCTCCATAAGGCTGGCATCGTATAGCATGCCTAGGTCGAGGATCACCGCCAGAGTTTCAGCATTGACGCCCCATCCCGGCGCACTCCAGCCACGCGGGATGGACCCTGTCGCCGCCTTGAGGATCGAGTTGGCGTGCTCGAAGATCTCCCGCTGCTGGGCGCCATCCATGGAAAAGACGTTCTCATGCATATAGCCGTGATGCGCGATCTCGTGGCCGTTGACCAAGATCTCCTCGATGGCTGCTGGATGGATCTCGGCAACATGCGCCGGTACGAAGAAGGTGGCGGGGATCGAAAACTCGCGATGAAGCGCGAGGATACGGGGCAGCGCCGTTGTCACGCCGTACGCGGCCTCCGAGACGGCCGCGATGTGCCTGGCGGCCTGCGGGTCCCAGCCAACCGGGCCGGCCTCGCCATCGATGTGCCAAGCAATGGTCACGCCGCAAGCTTTACCGTCCGGCCACTCAAAGCTCTCGAGCCCGCGCGAAGAAATCTCTGGGTAAGGCGGTGGGGCCAACTCAGTCATCAAACATTTCCTCCCGAAATTTGAGAGCTCAGCGGACTGGAAAACTAGCGCCTCGGCCGATGTTTGTCAGATTCTGAGGTCGGCAAGGCCAATGAAGTGACAAGCTTCGAGGGCCATGGCGTTTCTTCTCCGCATGCCGCGGACTTTCTACGTCTCTTTCGGGTCAGAATCCCCCTCACACCAATGGAGACTATGACGGTCAAACGGTCATTTTTTCAAGGCGGTCTCGACCTCATTCTCAGGACAAAAGTGGTCTATTCACGGTGAAAAGACGCGTTCGTTTTGCTCGCTTAGCCATCGATGGCGAACTCGAAATGTAGATGACAAATCGAATGGCTGCATTTGGGGTGTTGCGCCGCGGCACTCGATTTCATGCCGTACGGCAGCTCTGGGCCGTTTGCGGCGGCGACATCCGGATTGACGGGGAGTTTGTCCGCTGCGCCGCGTCAGGCGCTTTTTTAGCCCAATTCAGCCATGGTTGGCATATCGCAATTGGAACACTTTCCGCAAAAGCGCGCTTCCACCCATGACCCTGAACGGACCTTGATACTCATTTCGTCCGGGCTCACCGGTGCGGGCTTTTATGCGCCGAATCGTGGCTCGGGGATACCGGTGATGCCAAGGTCGTATATGGCGAACAGACTGCCGCGCAAGACGCCATCGTCAGGGAACCGAGGGAGCGGCGGCTTGGCCATTGATGTAACAAACAGCACATCCATGTTCGGGCCGCCGAAATTAACGCTCGTCACTTTCTTCACCGGCATCTCGATGACCCGGTCGACGCTGCCGTCGGGAGCATAGCGGATTATTTTGGAATCATAGACCAGGGCGTTCCATAGATATCCCTCGCTGTCGACGGTGGAACCGTCAGCGGCTCCGCCCCGCGATGTATCGATCTTTGCAAATGTACGACGATTGGCCAGGGTTCCGGTCTCGATGTCATAATCGTAGGCCCACAATTCGCCTGACCATGTATCAGCGAAATAGAATATGGAATCGTCGGGACTCCAACAGGGTCCGTTCGACACGATAATATCCGTCTCGACCTGGGTGACCTGGAAATCCGGGTCAAGGCGATAAAGCGCTCCGTTCGGTCCCGATTCCTGGCTGTCCATCGTGCCGGCGAAAAACCTGCCCCTTCGATCGACTTTTCCATCGTTGATCCAATTGTCTGGTTGATCCGGCTCGATTTCGGCAATCAGATCGCAATCGCCGGTCTTGAAATCGAGCGCATAAAATCCCTTCGCCAGGGAACAGATCGCGCCATCGCCGTGCTTTCGTATGGCGATGGAGCCGACACGGGACGGCACGTCCCATGCCCGGATTTCGGTGCCATCGGCCGTCGCGCGGAAAATCCGCATACCAGCCGCATCGATCCAGTACAATCGTTGCTGCTCGACATCCCAAACAGGGCCTTCGCCAAGGGTCGTCTTGACATCGACAAGGACTTCAATGCGCATATCTCTTCTCCAATCAACGCGTAGCGCGCACTTATCGTTAGAACGTGACCTGGTCACCACCCTTTAGCGAGAGGATATCTCGTGCCTCGTCAGGCGTCGCAACCTGCATGCCGAGACCCTCGATGATCTTCCGCGCCAGCGTCACTTGATCCGCGTTCGATTTGGCCAATTTTCCCTTACCCGCCCACAGGCTATCTTCCAGTCCGACACGGACATTCCCGCCCAACGCGGCCGCCTGGGCGGCAATACGCAATTGCGAGGCGCCGGCACCCAGCACGGACCAGCGATAATCCGAGCCGAACAGCCGGTCGGCGGTGCGCTTCATATGCGCGACATCTTCCGGATGGTGTCCAATTCCGCCCAGCAGCCCAAACACGGACTGCACGAAAAACGGCGGCTTCACCAGGCCGCGATCGGCAAAATGGGCCAGATTGTAAAGGTGCGCGATGTCGTAGCACTCGAATTCGAAGCGGGTGCCGTTGTCGTAGCAGGTCTCCAGGATGTACTCGATATCCTGGAAGGAATTGCGAAACACCAGATCGCGGGTGGCCTCCAGATGCGGCCGCTCCCAATCGAATTTGAACTCCTTGTACTTGTCGACAAGATGGTACAGTCCGAAATTGATCGAGCCCATGTTGAGTGAAGCGACCTCGGGTTTGTATTCAGCGGCCGGACGAACGCGCTCTTCCACCTTCATATAGGGGCTGCCGCCTGTCGTGATGTTGATCGCCGCATTTGTGCCCTGCTTGATGCGGGGCAGAAAACGAGCAAACGCCTCCGGCGTCTGGTCCGGTCGGCCGGTCGCCGGATCGCGCGCATGCAGGTGCAGGATGGCAGCACCCGCCTCGGCGGCGGCAATGGCCTGGCTGGTGATCTGGTCCGGGGTGATTGGCAGATAGGGCGACATGGTCGGCGTGTGAATTGCGCCGGTAATCGCGCAAGTGATTATGACCTTGCCGCTGGTTGTCATGCCGATTTCCCCTTCAGTCGCCCAGGCGTTTAGAAACGCGCCTCTTGTGGGCAACAAGCGCCATTAACCGCCTGTCACGCCAAATCTGCCGCTTTTCCAGATGCGAAGCCGACAAACGCGACCGGCGCTGGGACTCGATATTTTCCATGACCGGCCCGGTCCAATCGACGCGGCGCCGGGTTTGCTTAAAAATGCTGGCATAGATGCCCTGATAACGCTCGGCGTAGTCGCGAATGCCGGCGGGCGCATTCAGGTCGATCGTCTCGAACGGTCCCATAAAGGACCATCTGAGCGCAAGTCCGTCGCGCAGTCCGATATCAACATCTTCGATACTGGCATACCCATCCGCCACCAGCCGGAAGGCTTCCTCCAGAAGCGCGCCCTGCATCCGGTTCATGATAAAGCCATCCAACTCGCGGCTCATGACAATCGGCGCCTGACCACTCGCGGTGAGAAAATCGCGGGTCCGTTCTATAGTCTCGGGGGCTGTCCAGGGCGCGGGAACAATCTCGACCGCCGGGACGAGATAGGGCGGATTGATTGGGTGGACGACCAAGCACCGTTGGCGGCCGGCAAGGTCCTCGGTGAAGGCCGACGGCAGGATAGCCGAAGTCGAACTTGCGAGGATGGCGGCAGGTGGCGCGGCGCTATCGAGTTCCGTGAAGAGCGCCTTCTTCACCTCAACTTTTTCCGGTACGCTCTCCTGGACATAGTCGGCGCCGGACAACGCTGATCGCAGATCATCCTCGGTGTGAAGGTTGGCGAGAACTTCGTGGGGAGATCGACCCTGCAGAAGGTCGTTGGCCTCCAGTTCCGTTAACACGTCCTTGATGAAGTCCAAGGCTTTCCCGGACGCGTCATTTGCCTTGTCCCACAAGGTGACCGAGCATCCGGCTCTTGCGAAGGTTATGGCCCAGGCCCGACCGATAAATCCGGATCCGACAATCGTCACCTTCGCCATTTCACAGTGCCTCCATATTGCCGTCGACACCGATCGATTGACCGGAAATGTTCCGTCCGGCATCCGAAAGGAGAAACGCCACCATATTGGCGACATCGGATTGGGTGACCATGCGCCGTAGTGAGATCTTCTTCAAATAGTCTGCCTCCATGTCCTCGTAGGAGATACCCATTTGGGAAGCCCGGTCGCGGATCACCCCGGACATGCGCGGTCCTTCAACGATGCCCGGGCGTATCGCGTTGACAGTTATGTTTCTCGGTCCAAGCTCCTTGGCGAGGCTCTCGGTCAAACCGATGACACCGAATTTCGCCGACGAGTATGGGGTACGGTAGGCGTAACCAAAATGACCGGCCGCTGAGGACATGTTGACAATAGCGCCGCCACCGGCTTCGACCAGCAACGGGACCGCACGTCTTGCGCATAGGAATTGGCCGGTCAGACATACGTCGATGCAGCGCCGCCAATCCGCGGGTTCGATCTCGTGCACGCCTCCCGTCGGTCCGGCAATGCCAGCGTTGTTGATCAGTGCGTCCAGACCCCCCAGACGATCGGCTACCGCATCGAACATGCGGTCGACATCGACATCGTTCGCGACATCGGCTCTGATGCAGTCGGCCTGCGGGAAGTTTTTGGTGAAGTTCTCCAACGCCCCGTCATCGACATCGCAGACAAACAACCGGGCGCCAAGTTCGGCGAGACGCTCCGCGACTGTCAGACCGATCCCACCTGCGCCGGCTGTGATGAGAACGCGCTTTTCCTCCAATCCGGTATCGAGTCGCTGTCGCTTGCCATTTTCTTCGCCCATCTCTTCCTCCAAATTCAACTTGTCTCGCGCCGGTCGCGAAGAGCGATCACGGCGCCGAGCACAACAACGCCGAATATGATGGCGCGCATCGCGTAAGGCAGGGTCGTCCCGGCGAGCAGTGTCTGCAATGCAGTCAACAGAAGCGCGCCACCGAGCATGCCGATATAGTGTCCGCGACCGCCGGTGATCAGGGCTCCGCCAACAACCACGATGGCAATGGAGGGAAGAAGGTAGTCGTCCCCCATGCCGAGGCTTGCCTGACCGGAGAAACCGGTGAGTAGTATACCAACGAGAGCCGAGCAAAGCGCGGAAAGGATATAGACGCCGACAAGGGTGCGGCCCACGGCAATCCCCGATAGTCTTGCCGCGCGTTCGCCGTTGCCGATCGCGTAGACCCGCCGACCAAACGGCGTCCTCGCCAGGAGGACGACCGCAAACACGATGAACAATACCAAGAAGTAGATCACCGGCGTAACACCCAATACCCTTGCCGTCATGAACCAACGCAACAGCGGGGACGAAAATCCGTCCGGCGTGCCGCCGGAGTAGAGGAGTGCGGCGCCCTGTAGCAATCCATTAGTAGCCAGGGTCACGACAATCGGTGAAAGTCCAAGCCAAACTACGCCCAGGCCGTTAAACAGCCCAATTAGAATCGCGACGAGAAACACGATTGGCAGCGCGTAAACCAGCGCGCCGTCGGACCCCTGGATCATGCCGGCTGCAAGGATCCCGCAAAAGCCGATTGTCCACGGGACAGAGAGATCGAGACCGCCAGTGAGAATGACCGTCCCTTGGCCCAAAGCAAGGATTGCCAGGAAGCAGGAGAGAACAAAAACAGAGTTCCAGTAACTCCAGTTCAGTAGCGCGTTGCCGAGCCAGATCTGAGTGACCAACACAACCAGCGAAAAGGCGATAAACGCCGGCAGCGAATATCGCAGAAACTCAGAATGGCGAACCCATATTGATGGTTGCTTTACCGATCGCTCGCGCTCCGCCTCCTCGATACGCAATTGCAGCCGCTCATCAGTTGAACCGATCTGCGCGGCTAGCATACCGGCGCGCCATGCCTTGAAACGGGAAATCCCGGAGCGCAATTGATGGGCGAGGACCGATGTAGCGGATATGGAGCTGGCCAATACCGCAAAGATGAGGATCAGCCCTTCCGCTATACTGGAATAATAAGCTGAGACGTTGAGGACCAGCAGGATGTTGACCACGATCATTAGGATATAGGCGCCAAAGATCGAGCCGATCGGACCACCCCGTCCGCCGCCTAACCGGCTGCCGCCAACGACAACGGCCGCGAATATGGACAAAAGCAGCGGATTGCCGACCAGAGGGTCGCCCGAACCTGTCTGCGCGCTTGTGAACACGCCTGCCAGTCCGTAGAATCCGCCGGCAATCACATAAACTGAAAATCGAACGAACGTCACGCGCAACCCGGCCGAGGCGGCCGCGTCCGGGTCGCTGCCGACAGCGTAGATGGCAACGCCCAACCGAGTTCGTTTGAGCCACCACCAAAATACTCCGACCGTAACCAGCAACGCGATCGGCATTGGAATCCAATTGCCATCCAAGTCGCCCAGATAAAACCCACCGAGCGAGGGCGAAACAAATCCTCCGGGCTTGTCAAGAACCAGGAGAGTGACGCCCTGGACGATAAACATGGTGGACAACGTGACAACGATCGGCTGCAGGCGAAGGAAGGCGATGAAGAAGCCATTGAATGCGCCGACCGACATGCCGATCGCGACACCGATAAGTGTCCATAAGGCGACCGGCGCGTCGAAATCCGTGGGGTCCATCGAGGTCGCCAAGACCACGTTGACCAGCGAAATGACCGCACCGGCCGATAGATCAAATCCGCCCGAAAGAATGACAATTGTTTCGCCAACCGCGGCGAGCGCCAGCGTTGCGCCGCCGGACGAGAGAAAGCTGATATCGAAATATGTGAGCGGCCCGACGCTGACATAGTCGACCATGGCCAGCAAAAACGCGAATACCGCAATCGCGGTTAACAAACCACGGCTCCGCGCCAAGCGTTGCTTTAGGAATTCCATCCCCGGCCCGGCAAGCGGCTGCCTGGCTTGCTGTATCGTCACGCGACGGCCCCCGCGACCGGGCCGTGCGCCCCGAGCGCCGCACGCATGATGTCATGTTCTGACAGATCAGACGCTTCCAACTCGGCGACGATTTCGCCAGAGTAAAGCACGATCACGCGATCGCAAAGATGTACGAGTTCGGGAATTTCGGTTGAGTGGAACAAAACACTGCCGCCCATTTCCGTAAATGTCCGCATGAGACCATACAGTTCGTGCTTGGTGCCGACATCGATACCGCGGGTCGGATCGAACAAGAGGAGAATACGTGCCTCGGCGAAGAGCCATTTGGCCAAGGCGATCTTCTGCTGGTTTCCGCCCGAAAAGGACGCGACGCGTGTCCACGACGCTCTGCGGTCAACCTCGACAGTGTCGAATACGCGATTGACCGCATCCAATTCACTTTCGGAGTGGATCAGACCTTGCCGCGCATATCTCCCGATGACCGGTATGGACACATTGTGGCGACCAGTGAGCTTGAGAAAAAGCGCCTCGGTTTTGCGATCCTCCGGAAGCAACCCCATGGCAATGTTTGGCCGGATTGCGTCGGTCGGCGCGTTTATCACCACCGGCTTACCGTCGATGCGGAGCCCGCCTTTTCGGACTTCGCGCATGCCGAAACAGGCGAGGAACAAGTCCAATTGTCCCATTCCCTGCAAACCCGCGACGCCGAGAATCTCGCCTTTCTTCAGCGAGAAGCTTGCATGCTTGAGTTTTTCGCCTGCAGCGAGCTCTTCCACCGCCAAAACCGCAGGACTTTGTAATCTGGCGCGCTGTGGCCGGGCGGGAAATGTCTGGCTGATCGAGCGCCCGATAATCATCTCAACAATTTCAGAATCCGCGAAATCCGCCACCGCGCCGGTTGCGACGTGCCGGCCATTGCGCAGAACCGAAAGCTGTTGGCAAAAAGCGCGAACTTCCGTCATCCGATGCGATATGAACACGACTGTTACTTCCGCACGGCTAACCTTGGCGATCACGCCCCCGAGCCAGTCTACGTCCCGCCCAGCCAGTGTCGATGTCGGCTCGTCGAGGAGCAATATTTTCGGTTTGCGGTATATCGCCCGGGCGATTTCAATTTTCTGCTGTACAGCGAGATCGAGGTTGCCGACCTCTTCATGTATGTCGACATCGAAGCCCAATTCGTCCAGATGGGTTGAAACCTCGCGTTCCGCCCGCTTCCGCCTGATCATTCCCGAAAGGCCGACCGGCGCATAGGGAAGCAGCATGTTGTCCAGGACCGACAGGTCGGGAACGAGTGTCATCTCCTGGAATGCAGTCTGAATACCAAGAGCGTGAGCGCTGCGTGGTGAGCTGACCCGGCCGGGAACTCCAAGGATCTCAAGATGCCCGCGATCCGGTTCGATCAAACCGGACAACAATTTGACAATAGTGGATTTTCCAGCGCCATTTTCACCCAGCAACGCGTGCACGGCTCCCTTGCCAATCTCGAGCGACACGTCGTCCACGGCAACGGTCGCGCCGAAGGCCTTGTACAATTGTCGAACGGTGATTGCCGGTTCGGTAGGACTGGTTCGCATCGCTTCCATCCCCGGCTGGCCCGTCGTAATAGGGAGGCAGCCCAGAGTGCCATGAGGAGAAATCGGGGCGGTCGGAAGCCGCCCCGATACAACAATGCTAGTTTTTATAGCTCAGGTTGGCCCACCAAAGCGGCATTCAGTCCGATTTCTGGTGTCTCCGCGGAGAAAATTGACGCAAACCAGCCGGGATTGGGAACCAGAGACGGCTTGAACGCGTTGCAACCCGCCTTCATCTCTTCCCAGGTCCCCTCGTCGCAGAGCTTGATTGTATCGCTTGTTACGACAGGCAGCGGCAGGATAGTCAATTTCGGAACATCCTTGCCGTCGAGCGCCTGCACAGCGAGCTTGAGTGCAAGACCGCCGGAATAGGGCGGAGAGGCATAGGATATCCGCGGTGCGCCGAGCGGAGCGTAGGGACTGCTGGCGCCTTCTACCTCCGTGCCGATGGGGAGCATCTGAATGCGGCCGCCATTGGCACCTTCACCGGCGCACGGAAGCAGCTCTTCCGCTGTCTTTCCCGCCTCCAACTGCATGGCATTGGCAGTGTAGCAACCGACCTGCATCCAAAGCCCGTCGATTGCATCCCAGTTCTGGGTTGCGAGAATTTTAGAGAGTTCAGTGCGCGCAGTGGCCTGACTCCACATCCCAACCGCCTCACCGACAATCTTGATATCAGGATGTTTCGCGAAAACCTCCTTGGCGGCCGCCGTGCGCTGAGTATCAACCGATGTACCGGGAACACCGGTTATGACAACAATATTTCCCTTGCCGTCCAGCTTCTCCACTAACCATTCCGCCGTGACGCGGCCGGCTTCCAATTGATCAATGTGAATATTATAGGCGCATTGCTCGGTGATTTCGGCGTCATAAGCGAAGACGAGCACGCCCTTGTCGCAGGCATTTTTGACCACTTGATTCAGCGCGGTTGGCGAGATCGGGAAAATCACAATCGCGTCCGCTCCCTGCTGAACCATGGCATTGATTTGTTGAATTTGCCGTTGCGCATTCGGGCCGGCGACTTGAACCTGCAGATCCACCTTGTCGGCTAGGCTTTTGTGCGCGGCCATCGCCTTGACCATGTTGGCTGCCTCCGCCTGCCAATCATTGCCGATGAAGCTCATACTCAGAAATATCTTATATTTTTCCTGCGCTTGGGCGACGCCGATCGTCAAGCCTCCCGCAACAAATGCGGCGGTGGCCCATTTCAAGCCCATTGCGAACATTTTCATATCAATCCTCCCATCATGATCCAAATGGCACGTTTCATATCGCTCTAATATATTTGATCATATATCTATGATCTTTGACAAGCAAGTTGAAAGAAATTATGTTAGCGTTGATCGGTGCGTGCGCCGCCGCTAATTCATTTCAGGGCGCAAATGCAGGTCAGCCGGTGCCCGCCGTTCGCAATAGGACCGGAGCGACATGGGAAATTCGCAGGTAAAACTTGACGGTCAGGTCGAGCGCCTGGAGCACGCAACCTTGCAGGAACGCGTCTTCCGCCAGCTTGCCGAATTGATTCTCGATGGCGGAATTGCGCCGGGCCAACAGGTCACCATCCACAGTCTGGCGGAAGCTTTCGGTGTCAGCGCAATGCCGGTACGCGAGGCCCTGAAGCGGTTGACCGCGGCCAACGCGCTGACCGTGGTATCGGGCCGGACTATCGGAATCGCTCCTTTATCGGTCGTACGGCTGACGGATCTGCGCAATGTCCGCAAGGAAGTTGAAGGCGCCGCAATATCCTGGGCGGCAAAAAAAATTTTGGATCCCAGTGCCGTTGTGGAACTAAGGTCCCTGCTGCAGAGAATGGAAAAATCCTCGCAATCCGGAGAAACCAAGGAATTCCTTCGCGCAAATCGCGCGTTTCATTTTCAGATCTACAAAATATCCAACTCACCGACACTGGTTTCGATCATTGAAACACTTTGGCTTCAGATCGGTCCCTATCTGAGCCTACTGCGAGAATCGGGCAATTACGTTTCATCCAACGTGCATCATAATGCGATGCTGACTGCGTTGGAGCAGCAGCAGTCGGCTAAGGCGACAGAGGCGCTCCATAGGGATATTGACGACGCATATCGAGAATTGCTGGCCATACTTTCTGATTGAGAGCGCAAGCGACAACGCCACATGCTCGATCGCGAAGCAAGTTTCGCTTCCTGTGGGGCAATGTCCCGCTAGCAGTCTTTTGCTGCAGTGATACTCAAAGGATTTGGGGACAATTCAAGAACTTCCCGATACTTTCACCATGGCAGTTCCTGGCACTACCCGGTCGCCATTCAGATGTCGCAAGCGAGTAAGCGTGACCGGGGCATGAGGGCGGCATTGCCCCACACTGCTGACATAGCGGCACGCTGTATCTTCGCAAGCGCAGCGAATATCCGGTATGAACGGCCTCAGCGCAGCATTGGGAATAGGCGACGAACGACCGCAATGGGCCGACAAATGCCCAGTCGAACATAGGCTTGGAAATCGCGCATGTCGCTCGCCCGGCTCCACAGATTCAGCGACATTCTCGTTTCAGACGTGGATTGCCACTAATCGATCCCAATGCCGCGTTTCTTTGAGAGATCGATGGACATTGACGCGCCGCGCAGGACGCCGCCGACCATCTTGCCGTGCTGGCGTTCGAGCACTGGCCGCCAGGAAACGAGGGTGAATTCCTTCGAATTCTCAATGACGGCGAACTTGCCGCTGGCGAGCCGGACCGATCGTTTGTAGATGCCCTCGACCCGGTCACCATCTTGCATATCTGTGAATGCGAGGCCTGTTGCTTTAGCGAGCTTCTCCCCGGCGGCAGAGACTTCCCGTTGGCGCAACAGCCGCAACAAGTTTTGCTGATAGCGGATCTTCCTGCCGTCGCGCCCTGCCAAGCCATGCTCGAGCAGATGCTCCTGCCGCCGGCCGATCGCATCGGCAGCACGGGCGCCGAAGCGGGTGCCGCGAAGTGCCGTGGGCTGTCCGGCGACAAGCTGCCGGTCGAGCCAGGTGGCGCCGTCCGCGGTGATTTGCGCCTCAAGGGAGAGAAACGACAGGGTGGTAATGCCGCCGGTATAGGGCGCCTGTTTCTTGGTGAGCGCGGCCACTCTTTCCTCGAAGTCCTGAGGGATCTCCCATGAGCCGTCCGGGAAGCGCCGAACGATGTTGACACGGCGCAGGGCCTCGAGCCTGCGGACATGAGCCTCAACGAACGCATCCGACGCGCGTGGATCGAATTCATGATGCGCATCGGTCGAGTAGAGGCAGTCGTTCTGCTGGGCGATCTCGGCGACTGTTCGGTCGGACGGCTTCGCGCCTCTTGCTGCGGGAGTTACCTCGACGATGGCGCCGAGCGGCAAGTCATCCATCTCCTGTCGCGGAGCGATCGCGACGTAGTGAACCCGTCCGTCCGCACCGTCGATCAGGACGTAGTGTCCGTCACTAAGTTCGTCATGGAGGCCGCGATCGATGATCTGCCCCGTGATCGTGGGCGCGCTCGGGTCGGCGGGATGAAAGATCGAGTAGTCTGTAACCCCGACGTCGAGCCCCGCCCGCTTCAATCCCCGGTGCATGGTCTTGATGATGTCGCCACGCTCGCCCGCCCGCCGGAGAGTCTCCTCCAGCTTCGGCGAGAGCCGCCAGCGGCCGGGGGTAGTCTCCTCGGCGAGGCCGCGCCGGGATAGAATGCGCAGCCGGCCGACTTTCATGGCATGTCGGAACCGTTCGTCGGCGTGCTGCGGATCGCTGCGCGCATCAACAACGCCGTCACTCGCCTCCCGCAACAGCGAGCGATCGAGGTCGGTGAAGCGATCTTGCTCCACCTGGCGTTCCAGCCTCTGGCGCAGCTCCAGCTCGCTCTGCGGTCCGAGCTCCAGGGTCAGCAATTCACTTGCCCGCTGCCGCATGCCGTGGGCGATAAAGTCGCGCGCAATCACGAGGTCCTTGCCGAGCTCGTCCTTGCCGCGCAGCACGATGTGACTGTGCGGGTGTTCGCTGTTGAAATGATCCACGGCAACCCAATCGAGCTTGGTCCCGAGATCTTCCTCCATGCCGCCCATCAGATCGCGGACGAAGGGTTTAAGGTCGGCGAGCTCGGTGGCATCCTCCGGCGAAACGATAAAACGGAACTGGTGCCGATTTCCTTCGCTGCGCTCCAGGAAGGCCTTGCCGTCGGCCTCGTCACGGGTCGCATCGTAAAGCCGGCCCGGCTCGTGATCCTTGGAAACCCCGTCGCGTTGAAGGTAGCTGATATGGGCACCGGCCGCCTCGACGCCGCCGCCCTTGAGCTTGACGATGCGCGTCTTGATGACGACCCGGCGCGAGGATCGCCCGAAGCGATGGCCAGCAAGCCGACGGCGATAGGCGTCACCGCCACGGCCGATCCGGTAGCCGGAAAAGGGAGGCGGTGCCGGGTTGGCTCCGAGCCCCGCTTGGCGAGCGCCCGCCGCCGAGACCTCGTGCAGCACGTGATTGAGGTAGCTCTTGGTCCGCTTGCCGCCGAGGCTGCGGATGCGCCCGAGCCGCGGTCTAAAATTGTCGTCTCGATGGTCTGCCATGGCTGCTCAGATAGATAGGGCGCCCGCGTCGAAATCAAACAGCAGAACGCCCTTGCACCAAGAATCACTCAATTAACTCAGAGACTTGACGCTGAACCCCTGCACATGGGCCCCCTGGCGTCTGTGCAACCCCATCGGATGTGCAGACAAGGGGTTATGGCAACTTTGCACCATGACCTTTTATCTTGCCCTCCGCCGCCTCAGACGTAAGCGTCTGGATGTTGCACGTCTGTTCTTCCTGGTTTTGGCGGATGCGGGATGATTGAGTTGGGCCTTCGAAAGGAGAGCCGCGATGACATCTCGTGTATTCCCTATCCGGCCCAAACGGGTCTATTGGCAGACACATATCGAGGCCTGGCAGCGCAGCGGCGTAAGTCAGGAGGCCTATTGCAAGGCCCATGGTCTTTGGCGCAACACCTTCCGCAACTGGCTCAAGATGTTCGAGCAAGAGGCCGGCCAAAAGCTGGAAAAGGCCGAAAAACGGCGGAAAACGCGCGCTAGGTCCCTGTCCTCAGACAAACGCAACAAGGCGGTTCAGGCCTTCTGGGCCATGCATGTGGAGGCCTGGCAATGGAGCGGCTTGACCGCCTCGGCCTACGCCAAGGCCCATCACTTAACGCGGCAAAATTTGGTCAGGTGGCAAGACCGTCTGGAGGCGGAACCGGAAGGGTTCGACTGGCGCGCGGTGGTTCATCCCAGTGCCCGACCGACCAGTGCCCGACCGCGAGCCAAGAGGGCGCAAATAAGCACCGATGCTAAGACCAGTACTAAGCAACGGCCGGCCGAAACCCTATTGACAGATCACCCGTCGGACGTTCCAACACGCGACGGCCGATCCCACCGGCGCAGCTTCACAGAGGAACAAAAGCGCGCCATTGTAGAGGAGACCGAGGTTCCTGATGTCAGTGTCGCCGCGGTCGCGCGGCGACACCAAACTGTCCCGAGCATGATCTTTCGCTGGCGTGCCCGGTTCAGTCTCGGCAAGGGGACGCCGGCACAGTTTGCCGCCGTCAAGCTTGTCGACAAAAAAAAGCGGAGAGAAGACACAAGGACGCCTGCGAAGCTGTCGTGCTTGACGGATTGTTGCCGACACCAGACGGGATGGTGCCGATCGATCTACCCGATGGGCGACGGGTCTATGCCCCGGCCGGCAGCGACCCCGAGGCGGTGCAGCAATACCTTTGCGAGCAAGAGACATCGCCATGATGATTGTCCCCGCCGGCGTCAAAGTGCATCTGGCCTTGGGTGTCACTGACATGCGAAAAGGTATGGACGGTCTTGCCATGCTGGTCCAGGAGACGCTCAAGAAGGACCCCTTCTCCGGCCATCTTTTTGCCTTCCGCGGCCGGAAGACTTGTAACGTGAAGATCCTATTTTGGGACGGCAACGGGCTGTGCCTTTTCACCAAACGCCTCGACCACGGTCACTTCATTTGGCCGCGAATGTACGAACTCGGCGGCACGGTGACGCTGACCCCGGCCCAGCTTGCCATGTTGATTGAAGGCATCGATTGGCGCACACCCGAGCGCACTTGGCGGCCTGCCGTGGCGGGCTGAAATAGCCCTAAAAACAGGCAAAGTAAGAAGAAATAGCTTGGTGGGGGACTCAAATAAAAGTAGAATCTCTCATGCACCTCGACCTTGGAAATCTGCCTTCCGACGTAACTATCCTGCACCGTTTGATCCGCGATATGGCCGTGGCGGTTGAGAGCCGTGACAGCGAGATCGAACGCCTGCAAAGTGTTATCAAGCAGTTGCAGCGAGCCCAATTCGGGCGCCGTTCCGAACGCCTCAATCCCGACCAATTGGTCCTCGCTTTGGAAGATCTGGACGCGGATATCGCCCAGGTGGAGGCGAGCCGTCCGGCGACGAACGAGGCCACAAAAGAGCCGCCCAGGCGCAAACCACTGCCTGAGCATCTGCCGCGCGAGGAGGTCCTGCTTGACCTCGACAGTGAGCTTTGCACGAGCTGCGGCGGCGCGCTCCACAGCATTGGCGAGAGCCTCAGCGAGATGCTGGATTGGGTGCCGGCGCAGATCAGAGTCTTGCGCATCCGCCGACCCAAGTACGGCTGTCGGGCGTGCGGAAAGTTGCATCAGGCCGCGGCACCGGAGCGCCCCATTACCGGCGGCTTGGCCACCCCGGCCCTGCTCACTCAAGTACTGGTCAGCAAGTATTGCGACCACACGCCGCTCTATCGCCAAGCGCAAATCTTTGCCCGTCACGGCGTCGACATCGACCGCTCGACGCTCTCCGGTTGGGTTGGCGGTGCTTGCTGGTGGCTCGACGCGCTGCACGATAGACTCTGCCGCAACATCTTTGCCTCCGGTCTTTTGTTTGCCGACGATACGCCCGTCCCGGTGCTCGATCCGGGTCGCGGGCGCACAAAAACCGGGCGCCTCTGGGTCTATGCGCGCGAGCAGCGGGCCTGGGGCGGACCCGAGCCGCCAGCGGCCGTCTACCTCTTTGCGCCGGACCGAAAAGCGGAACGTCCAGCAAGCCATCTGGAGGACTATAAGGGCGTTCTGCAGGTCGATGGTTACGTCGGGTTCGAGAAACTGACCCGCAAGGGAGATATCGTGCTGGCGGCCTGTTGGGCACATACACGGCGAAAATTCTATGATGTGGCACAAGCCACCGGATCGCCGATAGCCACTGAGGCCCTAGGTCGGATCGGCGAGCTCTATGCGGTCGAAAAGCAAGCTCGAGGACTCTCCCCCGCCCACCGCCTGGCCGCTCGTCAATCGTTCTCCAAGCCGAAAATCAGAAGCCTGCGGCTCTGGCTCGAGGCACAGCTCCCTCGCGTGCCGGGCCGCGGTAAACTCGCCGAGGCGATTCGCTATGCCCTGTCGCGATGGCAAGGTTTGACACAATTCCTAAAGGATGGCCGCATCGAACTGGACAACAATCCTGTCGAACGAGCAATCAGGCCTGTTGCTCTTGGAAGAAAGAATCATCTTTTTGCCGGCTCTGATGGCGGTGGCAGGAGATGGGCGACACTTTGTTCGCTGATCGAAACGGCAAAAATGAATGATGTCGAGCCATATGCCTACCTAAAGGATGTGCTCCAGCGCATGGTCGAGGGGCACACCATCAACCGCCTCGATGAGTTGCTGCCTTGGGCCTGGAAATCGCAACATGGTGTCAAGACATAAGTTCAAGTGCACCACGCCTACGCTTACGCTTTTTCCGCTTCTTCCCTCCAAATTCTTGACTACGCTGGACCGAGCTTCCCTACAGAACCTCAAGGAAACCGCAGCTTCGTCGCCTTCCCGATGACAAGCGACCGATCCACCGGTCCGAAATACCTGCTGTCGAAAGATTCAGGATGAACTTGCAGCAGAAAAAGCTCATTCGCTTTCAGCCGGATACAACCTTGCCAATCCGGCAGCGGGCGACCGTGACGGTCGCGCTTTCGTGCCAACACGACGGTCACACTATCAACGATAATTTCCAATTTACGACGGCAGATTGTGTCGCCTTCAATGCCGACAACACGCTTGATCAGAGGGATATCCGGGGGCAGATACTGACGTCTTTCGACCATTTTTCGGATGTGTTCGGGCGCATGAATCAGGACAAAATCGTTTCGATCTATCGTCTGCTGATCAATCCAGTAGAAGCCGGTAGGCGCGCTTTCTGAGCCGTTGTAGATCGGTTTCGTGGGCGTCGAAATGACCGAAACGGCTGCCAATGCGAGCACGGGAACAACCATTCCGAACAGCCAAACAGCCTTCATTGCCCGACCCTCCGGGCCGCAAGAACAGCATCATGTTGAACCCGCGAGTACGCACGGATTGGCCGTCCGACGACAAGCCCGTTGTGCAGGTGTCGGTAGTACGAAGCCGAGACTTCTGCCGGATCAAAGCCAATATCTTCGAGAGCGTCGATGCGCGACAAGACCTGCTTGACCTTTACCTGTCCTCTGGCGGTGCGCAGTATTTCCCCACCGGGATGGACGCCCTCAATTCGGCTCAAAAATTGGCCAACACCAATCGTCTGAACGACCGTCAGCTGCCATGTCTGCGTGCCGTAAACGTTGGCGATCCATCGGACATAGCCAAAGGTTTTGCCGCTCGTGAACAGGGCGACCTGCCGGCGACGGTCAAGATCGAGTTCGATATCCGGCACACCGAAACGCAGCCAGCAGTTCACATATTCCGGGTAGAATGCGATCTCGGCGCCGGTGAACAGATCAGACATCCGAGGTCGAATCCTTCTTGCGCAGGTCCGACCAGGCGTTCAAATCGTCGATGTGATAGCGCACATGGCGGCCGTGTTTGTGGTAGATCGGACCGCCACCATAGACGCGCATCTTTTCCAGTGTATTCGGCTGTAGTTTAAGAAACCGGGCCGCTTCCCTGGTCGTGTAGAATGGTCCCGTGTCCTCGGCAGTTTCATCGTGTTCGGTATATCTCCTCCGGCGTCAGCGCAAATGTGCCATGCCCGGGGAGGATGGGGCAGATAGATGTTTCGCGGGAGTATTGATCAGCAACCACCCCGAGTTCGATACGGGATGCCAGGTTCAATTGAGCAAGGTTCTGTAGTCGCCGTTGACCATGCGGACGCCTCGCTTGCCGCCTCGTATCGTCCGGTTTTTCAGCGTCCGGTTCGGGTTTCCCCAATCTTCTGCAATATAATCTGTGCCCCAAAGATGGATGGCGATGTCACGATATTTGCAGCCGAGAGTTTTCATATCGTAGGCGACAAGCGCGTCGCGATGTCGCAATGCTTCTACAGTCCACTCCCGATCACTGATGCCAACCTGCTTGTTTCGATAGATGTCGGCCACCTGCCGGATAAGCTTCTGCGTGGTTTCGACTTCAGGAAAATTGTCAATGATAACTTCCAAAACGAATGGATCGGGCCGAATTTCCTCGCCGACGCAGTACAGTTGTGCTTCTCGGCTTCGCGTCTGAAACAGCAGGTGCTGGCGGCCGTCATAAGTTTTGAGAAGGGCTCGCCTGCACTGCGCATCACACAATTGGATTACCGAACCGAGCCCGGTTCTGGTATTGTTCGAAATGCGGGCTGAGACGATTTTCGAACAGGTTTCCGGTCGCCAGAACACGCTAGCCTGCAGCGCGGTTTGGGATGGATCAACGAAACGAACACAGACCCCAGGGTTCGGCGCGCCAGTGACGGCACCGAAGCCGGAGCATTTCCGTTCCATCAGCTAATGTCAGATTTTTAGGCCTGCGTGGCAGGGCCAGTCGCCAGTCCCGAACGTATAAACGATTGCGCCGCAGATACTCCCATGCCAGTCTCGATCTGGTGAGCAGCCTGACGTAGTCGTAGTGACTGAGCGGCCGACTTTCCCGCAGGTTGGACGATACTCGAGATATGGCGGACGACTCCTGTTCACGCAAAAACCGCTTTTCAAAAGCGCTTTGATAGCGCCCCGCCAGTCCCCAAAATTGCAAGATCTGTGATGCAAATTCGGCGAATTTGATCAGTTAAACTACAATCATGTAAGATACGCACCACAAAACTATGGCGTAAAAAGGTGGGAATATTACCAACATGATGGCTTTACGTCGGTTCTCGACAAAAATGTGTTTGCGGGAAACAAGATGCCCCGCATCTGATGATGCGGGGCCCGATTGTTGGTTCAGTTCATCGGATTCCAAAGGATCGCCACAACGCTCTGGTCATTCTGTCCTGCGGCCCGTCCAAGGTTGGCGTAGATTTTGGCGGGACCGAATTCGGGAGCGGCAAATGTCAGTGAGACATATTCATTTCCGCTGACTTTTCCGACCCGGTTCCAGCCGCCGCCGATTTCCACACAATCTTCCGTGAAAACCCGGAAATCGGGTTGGGCGTCGGACTCTTTTGAACCGTTCGGTACGATCTCGATACGCTTTTTGAGGCTCATCGTTGCGAGCGTGCCCTCGAACCCGCCCTTGTCCGTTTTCGTTACATATCCAAGTGCCTGTGCCATCTATAAGTCTCCTGTTTGGCTGGCAGGGCGACCATCGCCCTGCTGACGCGTGACCGTTTTGGCGGGCGAAGGCCGTATGAACCATCAGGCCGGAACGCAGTGGAGGACCGGCGATGCGCACTTTTTTGGGCACGCAGTGCCATGCGCGAGGAAGGCCCAAGGCCCGGGGGAAAAAGTGGGCAGCGCCGGTTTCATACAGCCTGCGTTCGCCATAGGTCCAAAGAGCAGAAGCAGGACGATGGTTGTCTTGCCTGCCATCGATCAGGTGACGGGATGAAGTAGGCCCGCATGGTAAGAGCAATGAAAACAGATACAGCGGGCGTTGTCGGTATGCACGCCCGTTCAACCCAAATGCCGAAAACAAGCAATCGCGTCTTGCTCTGAATGCTTACGGATGAACACCCGGCTACCTATACCAATGCGCAATGGCCGCGTAGAGTTTGGTGGCGGCTGGAAAAAGGTCGGTACGGTAGGTGGCTACTCATATTTTTTTCTCGCGCGACACTCCACGCCGGTCCGGTTCATTCGATACGAGTGTAAGACCAAGGTCCAGTCGCTCAACATGATGATGACCAGTTCATACCGATCCCACGCTATCTAATGGGCAATTGAGTTCCCGGGCCATCAAGAACGGGATTTGAAACGGCGAAATATGGCTGAGCTAAACTGCCGATATGCGGACTTTTATGACCTTCGCACGAAAGTTCGCAAGGTAGTGAACGCGCAAACCGTGGACATCGCACGATCATTTTGTTTCCTCTGATCGACGATAGAGATACACACCGTTCTTCCTGCCCAATTCGGTGAATAGGCCGGATTGACGAATGGCCCTCGGCACACCAGCGGTCGTTGGAAACAACCAAACGGCCATGGTGCCTTTCGCCTTCAGCACCCTGTGCATTTCAGGCAGAAGCCGATCAAGCGGCAGTGTCGGAAAGGGGACAACGCCAAACAGGAGAAGCACGTCCACGCTTGCGGTGTCCAGCCCCGATTTCAAAGCGTCCCGCCTCACAGCTTCAATGTTCTTGAGGCCGGCAGCCTTCGCTTTTTTTCTAACAGCCTCAATGAAACCCTCCATGGGATCCATGGCTATAAGTTTTCCGGTTTCGCCTATCATTTCAGCTGCCGGGATCGTGAAGAAACCAGAGCCACATCCAACTTCAAGAACGTGCTGCCCAACTTCGAGATCAGCACCTCGCAGTATTCTTTCCGGATTCTGGAGCAAGTGCCGCAATCTGCTATCCCAAATCGCAGCGGGAAACTTGTAGAGAAGATTCAGGAGGCGTGACGCCCCAAGTTTTTCCAAGTCCATATTTGCTTGTGATGTGTCCTTGTTCCCGGAATCCACCACAATTGTCCGAGACACTTATGCTTTGGTCAAGTTGATGAAATTCAACTGTAGGAGCCTATCACGAGCAGCACTAAACAGATTGGATATTTTGTAACGCACGAAATGCCAACTTTGGGACGTTGGATGTCCTGCGATACCGCATATCGAAGAACCGAAACGGGCTCGAAACAACCTTTGGTATACTTGCGGCGCAAATGGTTCAATCGCCGTGCAGCGCTCGCGGCCCTCCCGTTCGGGTGAGAGGGCCGCTCCCGCCTTCCGCCGCCAATATCAGGAATCCAATGATTTGATGCGGGCCGTGTTGTGGCTCAAGCGACCACCGCCACCCTTTGTATAGGCCTTGAACGGGAACTCCATGTAGCGCGGCAGCCAATCTTTGGCCTACTTGCGGCCATCGCCGGTAAGGAAGTCCCGGACGATCTTCTTCTGCGCCTTGGTCGTCGCGGTGACATTGCCATCGGCTACCCGTTTGCCGCCGATATGGCGGACCATAGCGTTGACGGCGGATTTGTTGCGCAACAGATCGAAGAATGCTTCGTCCGGCTGCCAATAGTCGCGCATATCAATGTTCAGATGCTGGCCAAGCAGTTCGATGACGGCAGTACCTGCCTGTAAGGTTTCCGCCATGACGACCGCGAGCACCCGGAGCACGTCTTCATCCGACAGCTTCAAGAGCGAAGCGAAGATTTTGGCAACCCGATAGTTGTCGCCGTTGCAGCGCACCACCGTATGGCTGTGTTCGGCCAGACCAAGCAGCTTCAAAACGGCCTTGCGTTCCTCGGCCAAGGCGGCTTCCGCCTTGGACTTGGCGACGCTTTGAGCCGTCTCGTCCTTGCGGGTCGATTGCGGATCGGCCTCGGTTCGCCAAAGGCTGGAACCGCCGATGGCATGGGCGACCATCATGCGCAGTGCGACACCGGGATGTCCCAGCATCGCATGTCTGACAGCAGCATGGCGATGCAGTTCGATGTAGTTCTGGGCCGGATTGGTGAGTTCGGGCCGGACCTCTTTCAGTACTTCGTCTGACCCCTCCTGTTTCTCCTTGGCGCGGCGTTTGGCGTTGGCTTCCTTGCGGGTAAGCTAGCCTTCATGGGTTTCAACCTCGCCGCGGTGGGACACAGAAACATAGACGCGCCCGCCATCTTCCTTGGGTGTTTTCTCATGCTCCCAAGAACGGAACCGCTCGCCGGTTTCGAGGATGGAAACATCCGCCCAGCCGTCCGCCAGCAGCGCATCACGTTTCACGGCGATGGCCTCGTTCTGCAAAACCAGAACTGGTCAGCGTCTACGAAGTAACCGCGCTCACCGAACAGATCGGCAATTGTCTGGCCCTTGTAGGCCTCTAGCGGGAACAGCGCGACCTCGGTCGAAATCTGCTGACCGCCGAACAGCCATTGCTTCAACTGGTATCCGCGCGGCGCATACTGCTCCGGGTCGCTGAACAGTTTCAGCCAATCGCGCTGCTGCCGTTTGCTCGCCATGGTCAGATGGCGGATGGTCTCGGCATCGATTTCCTCATCGCCATAGGCGGCGCGTATCTTGGGCAGGAGATCGCCCAACGCAAGACGGCGCTTGACCATCAACTCGGTGATGCCGAACGTTTGAGCGATGGCCTCGACGGTTTTGCCTTCCTTGGTCAGCCGAACGAACGTCTCGTATTGAGTCATCTCGTCGGGATCGAGCCGGGCGATGTTTTCCAGCATCGACGCCTCCAAGGCGGCGGCATCGTCGCCCGCCTCCATGACGGCGCAGGGGAGCGGTTCGACCTCGCTTCCATCATCCACCACACGCTTAGCGGCAAAGTAGCGCCGCCGCCCGGCGACGATCTCGTAACTTTCGCCATCGCCGCCATTGGGCTGAACCAATAGCGGAACCAGAACCCCTCGCGCTTTTACGCTGGCCAGAATGTCAGAAACGTCCGGTGCCTCTTTGGCGTGACGCATGTTGACGGCGGCTTCTTTCAGCTTGCCGAGTTCGATGTGTTGCAGTTGCATAAGAATGCTCCTTTCACGAGGGGTGAAGGCCCCTTCCGGCGCGTCTTGCAGAAGGCTCGGAAGGGGCCGGTTTGCTCGCCGGTTCCGGCGAATGGATTGGGTTTGCGGAGTTCATCGAGCCAATCGACCTGACGGCGGGCATCGAGATCGAACAGGCCGAGGTTGCAAAGCCGTTGCGGTCGCTTGGTTTGCAATGGCAGACCGGCTTGGAACTGCAATCGGTCGCGCAGGGTCAGGGGCTGGACGCCTTCAATGACGGCCTGCTCGCCCTCCGGGGTCGGCTCGGTCTGGATTGTGGGGCCTTTGGCCATGGCGGTCACCGCGACCAGAAGACGTGAACATCTTCAAAACCGAGTTCGATCACGAACACATCGCCGTTGAATTCCATGTCGCGGGCGATGGCCCGGTAGTCGATGTAATTGGCGAGGTTTTCCGGGATTTCGGTGGTTTCCACGGTCACGTCTTGCGCGAAGTCGGCAAGGCTTTTGTGCTCGCCTGCGTACTCCGCAAATGCCGCTGTCGCGTCGTCAAGATCGCTGCCGAAATGCTGCAACAACCTGCCGCCGAGTTCCCCATGCTCGGCAACGAAAACCGCCAGAGCGGCGACCCGTTCGATGCTGGAAAATTCCTCAATCTTCGCACCTTCGAAGCCTTCATGGTCGTGGATCGCCCATTCCTCGGCCAATGGGATTGGGGACGCCGCGAGCATCTCTGAGATTCCTGCTTGGATGGCTTCGGCATCCTGATCGGCATCGATCCAGCGGCCATGCAACTGCCCGTTCGTCGAGCAATCGGTCCACTGGACCGATTGCTGACCCGCCTCACTGTATGGGGCGAGACAGGCAACATAGATGCGTGGACCAACTTCGGTCTGGCTCCCGCGGTCTCGGCTTATGCTGGTGTTGACGGTTTCTGGCTCGGTCATGGCGGCTCTCTCCAAATCGCGCGAGCCTTTCCCCGGAAGGGGGCGGGCGGTAAGCGACCGGCAGCCGCGCCGGATCAGGCGGGACGCAATTGTCTTGGTAGGAGAACGGACACGACTAAGACGGATTGAAATCCAAGACGGTTGCGGGCCGCCCCGGCGGGGCTACAAGGGAGTGTCCGGCCGACCCCGCACCGGAAAAGGCCCCTCAACAAAGCCACCGGCCAAAGGCCGGTGTCCTTCAGCCGGACCGTGGGGTCCGGCCTCGCGACAGGGAGTGAGAAGTGGTCCGGCTTGCTGGATCAAAAGCCAACGATTTGGCTTTTGAAGCGTACGAACGCCGAATGGCCGAGACCGCGCCAGCGGCCTCGGTTTACGACAGCCCGGTCGGTGGAGCGGAGGCGCCCTCGTGCTCAATTTGTTTGTTTTGCTCCCACAACACTTGAAAGGCTTGCCGCTTGTCGCCGTCATCCGTGTTGGCCATCCACTCATAAAGTAATGAGTGTAGCGTTATGGGGACGACACCATACTGCATCATTCGGTCCATGATTGGCTGCCGACGGGCACAAGAGTAGATTGGGCTCAGATCGGTTATGATGTGTGTGTCAAACGCAAATGTCTGAGCCTCAATCGCCGCCGCCGCAACAACGTCATCGAGCCAGAAACCGCAGACGTAAAGCTGCGGACGCCTTTCTTGATTGATCACGGTCAGAAGCTCTGCATTCGACCAAATCGAGCGCGCTCGATCGTATTGAAACACCCGTTTGGTCCGTATTTCGCAAGGCCGCGACAGCCACAGCCTGCGTGCGGGGGCGGACTCCGAAACTGCATATGTCCTCGGCACCAGAACCAGATCGGCCGCTTTCGCAATGTTGGCTTGCTTAGATCTCGTTCGTTCCGCGAGATCGGGAGAAATCTGTTTTAGGTGCCGAAGAAATGGATCGATAATCAGGATTTGAGAATCTACCGGGCTAGCCAGCGCGGAGGAATGCTTCTCCAGATCGCTCATATCGTTATCGAACGCGTTTTTTTTGAAAGCTCAATCGACTAAAACTGGC
This sequence comes from Rhodospirillales bacterium, assembly GCA_965222795.1. Lineage (GTDB taxonomy): Bacteria > Pseudomonadota > Alphaproteobacteria > Kiloniellales > CBDCUY01 > CBDCUY01. The sequence continues at coordinate 1,228,043 of OZ244972.1, forward strand.
AAGGTGGTTGCCGGGGGTGTGTTGCGGCTGCGATGCGAGCGTATGATCCCATCAATTATGGTCATGCCGACACCTGGTAAATTACCCTGATAGATCGATTCCAGCATATCTTTACCAGGTGCATGTTGCGCCTTGTCGATCAGAATGAAGTCGGCTGACTTTCCAACCTCGATGAGGCCACTATTGAGGCCGCGCATGCGTGCCGTGTTGCCAGTGGCGAAACAGAAGGCCGTTTCTGCCAGTATGTCGCCGAGACTCGAGAGCATCGCGATCATCCGAAGAATCCCCAATGGCTGAACGCCTGAGCCCGCCGGCGCGTCGGTACCGAGGATCACGCGCTCCGGCTGGCCGAGCTCGAACGCGGTGCGGACGGCAAGCAGCGCTGCGCGTTCATTGCCGTTATGCACCACCTCGATGCCGCGTTGGCAACTCTCACAAAGACAGGTGATCTGATCATCGGGCAGTGCCGTGTGTCCGCCGTTGATGTGGCCGATGATGTCGGCATCGGCCTCCAGCACCACATCCTTGTCGATCAGCCCCGAACCGGGTATCGACGGACCACCGGTGTGGATGGTTGACTGGATGCCGTATTTGCGCGCCCATGTGACCATCTGCTTCGCCGTTTCTCCAGCTTTCACGGAACCGAGTCCAACCTCGCCGAGGAGTTTTACGCCGGCCTGGGCGAGTTCCTTGAAATCCTCCTCCTCCATGCCCTCTTCTAGGACCGGCGCCCCTGCCAGCATCTTGACACCTGACGGCCGGAAATTTTCATACCAGCGCTGCGACGCGATAGCTAAAGCCTTTAATCCGACGATGTCCTTTGGTCGACCTGGCATATGGACTTCGCCAGCGGAAATCATGCAGGTGACGCCGCCATGAAGGCAGGAATCGATCCAGTGAAGCTGCTGCTGACGCGGGGTATAATCTCCGATGACGGGATGCACATGACTGTCGATTAGCCCGGGTGAAAGCGTAACACCCTTGGCGTCGACGACCGTATCGGCATTCTCGGTGTTGAGATCATGTTCGTATCCGATGGTGGCAATCTTACCATCGACGGCTATCACGCAATTGCCGTCGAGCAACGGCTCTTCGAGGTTACCTGAGAGGATTTGACCCACGTTTTTGATCACGAGTTTGCTGGATTCACTCATGGGGTTTCCTCTCCACTTTCGATGCGTCGACAGGCATCTTGAACAAAACCATTGACACTGGCACTGGTCGAGTGAACATTAGTATACTAACGATAAAAACAGGCGCAAGTCTACCATTAGGAGGAAACAAGAATGCTGAAATTTTCACTGCGTGTAACAGCCGTGGCTCTCGCTTCGGCGCTTGGCTTGATGAGCGGCGCGGCAGGAGCGGCCAATCTCAACTTGTGCGGCGGCAGTCCGGGTGGGCTTTGGTCACTCCTTGGCGCAGGCCTCGATGCAGCCGCCAAGCAGGCCGACCCGGACACGACCATTACCTACCAAACTTCCAGTGGCGGTTATGCCAATGTGCTGCAGGTCAAGCAGAAAAAGTGCGATCTCGGCATCATCCATGTTGGTGAAGGTGTGCAGGCGAACAACGGCCGTGATCCGTTCACAGAAAAGGTCGAGGGGTTCAGTGTGCTGATGGTCATGTATGACTGGGCACCCATGCAATGGATCATGACGAAGGAATTTTCGGAAAAACACGGCATCAAGTCGCTTGCCGATTTGCCAGAGAAAAAACCGCCTTTGCGGCTTGTACTGAACCGCCGGGGCATTTTGCCGTCGCAATTGGGTGAACTGAACCTGAGCGCCGTCGGTGTTTCGCTGGAAGACATCAAGTCATGGGGCGGCAAGATTGAGTTTCAGGGATCCAGCAACGCGTCAGAGATCATGCAGAACGGCCGAGCGGATATGTGGGCAAATGCCACCTTTGTCGGTAGCGGCAAAATCCGAAAGGTCGCGAAAGTCGTTCCGGTGACACTGCTGCAGGTGCCGGAAGCGTCGGTTAAGGCGGCGGTCGATCAGTTTGGGGCAAAGCCTTGGACGATTCCCGCAGGGGCCTATCCATGGTTGGATGCCGAAATCAACACACACGCCGCGCGGGCCGTATTAATCGTCGACGATTCCATGAGTGAAGACGATGCCTACAAACTGACCAAGGCTGTTCTCGACAACGTGGACAAAGTCCAGGGTGTCCATAAAGCGATGAAAGGGTTCACGCCGGAACTCATGAGTTCCCTCAAAGAGCTTCCCTATCATCCCGGCGCGATAAAGGCGTTTGAAGAACATGGCATAAAACAGTAAGTGCCAAGCGCCAATTGTCCTCCCGCTAGTGGTGGTCGCATGTCCGTTCAAACAATTCTCGCAAAAACGGCTCGGATTGCGGTTGCCACTGGTGGAAGACGCCGTCCTAAGGGATGGCTAGGCCATCTGGTGAGCGCCTATGCAGCGGCGGTCGCGATATGGGTCGTCTACCAGGCGACATTGTCTTCGATCGATGTGCTTGCTCTGTCCATCATCTTTCTTTCTTTGATGCTGGTTTTGGCGTTCCTTCTGATTGGTGCCACGCCGAACTGTGATCCCGAAAAACCGAGTTATCTAGATTTTGGCTTGGCGATTGCCAGCGCCGTCACAGGTGCGTTTTTTGTCACCAACATTCCCGAAATCGCGACACGCATCAGTTTGTTTACACCTCTGACCGTTGGGCAGACGCTATTTTCGGGCATCATCGTCCTCCTCACGCTTGAGGCGACAAGGCGAACGGTCGGCGCCGGATTGATGATGATCGTGGTCATCTTCACGGTGTATAATTTGTTTGGTGACCGTCTTTCGGGCGCGTTGCAGCATGGCGAAATAACGCTCAACCATTTTCTGGACATCAACGTATTTACGACCGATGGGCTTTTCGGCATTCCAGTCCGCGTAGCAGCCACCTATGCCTTCGTATTCGTCATGTTCGGGACGTTCCTCGAGAAAGCGCGCGGCGGTGACTTTTTCTTCGATCTTGCCGCCTGTCTGTCAGGCAGAAGCCCGGGTGGCCCGGCGAAAGTCGCGGTCTTCTCATCGGCTCTGTTCGGTACGGTCTCCGGCAGCCCGACTTCGGATGTTGTAACCACCGGATCAATCACCATCCCGATGATGAAACGTCTTGGTTATCCGGGCGCCCTGGCCGGAGGCGTGGAGGTTGCCGCCTCCACCGGCGGGAGTTTGTTGCCGCCCGTGATGGGTTCCGCAGCCTTCATCATGGCGGAGTATACCGGCATCGACTACTCGGAAATCATCATCGCGGCGTTGGTGCCAGCACTGCTCTATTACACCGGAGTTTTCACCCAGGTCCACTTGCGGTCAGTCAAAATGGGCCTCGCCCCGCTGCCTGCTGAGAAGGTTCCTGGCTTTGTAGAAACATTGAAGTCCGGCTGGATCTACATCATTCCGCTCGTGGCAATCGTTGTCGCCCTGGTTCAGGGTTACTCACCAACCTATGTCGCCGTGTTTGGAACGATCGCCATACTCGTGGCTTCGCAGTTCCGCGCATCTGCCCGCATCACACTTAAAGGCCTCTATGAAGGTCTCGCCGAAACAACAATTCGGATGATCGGTGTCACCGGCGCCTGCGCCGCTGCAGGTCTGGTGATCGGCGGCATAACGATGACGGGCCTTGCGGCGAAGTTTTCCTACCTCGTCTTGTACTTTGGCGACGGAACTCTTCTACCGGCACTCATTATCGGTGGCATCGTTACCATCATTCTTGGTTTGGGAATGCCGACGCCAAGCGCCTACGTCCTTGCCGCTGTGTTGATCGGGCCGGTGCTGGTGAACGAATTGCAGCTGCCTGTCATGTCAGCCCACATGTTCCTGCTCTACTATGCGGTCATGTCGGCAATGACACCCCCTGTCGCCGTGGCCGCCTATGCGGCTGCAGCCATCGCCGACGACAATCCCATGAAAATAGCGACAACAGCGGTTGTCTTTTCCCTCGTGGCATTCGTCATTCCATTCGGCTTTGTTTTTAACGATGCCGTCTTGCTGCAGGGTGATTTGACCAGTGTTGGTGCGGGGCTGTTGTCCGTCGCGTTGTCCGTCGTTTGTCTGTCCGTCGCCGCGGAGGGATTCTTGAAGAGAGCCCTGACGGCACCGCATAGGATAGCAATAGCCATTTGCGGCGGCGTACTGCTTGCGCCTGTCGGCTTGTGGTCGCTCGCTGCGGGGGTATGTGCGGCTTTAATCCTAATTCAAGCTGGCAAATCCATTCCGGCAACTACAGCGAAATCATGACCCGTGACGAGTAAGTCAATATGCGATTACTGGAGTAAATATACTGTTAGTACACGAACATTAGCAATCGCGATTGTATTTGTTGAACTGAGGAACCCTACCGAATGCTAAACATGATGAAAGTGCGCCGACAGATTGAACAATTCCTGGATGAGGATGTCGGCCTGTTCGATATGACGGCCTCGATCATGATCGATGAATCGGCCAGGGGGACGTTCGATCTCAATGCGCGCGAACCGATGGTCATTTCCGGGATCACCGTCGCTAAATCGGTCTTTGAACTGTGTGTTCCTGATGTCGAACTGACGATCAAGGTGGCGGACGGCGATCGGGTCGAAAAGCGCACGTCTTTGATGACCGTATCGGGCCGTGCGCGCGAAATCCTGACCGCCGAACGGAACGCGCTCAATCTCCTCCAACATATGAGCGGCATTGCAACGCTAACGGCTCAGTACGTCGACGCGATTGCCGGAACCGGCTGCCAGCTTCTCGACACGAGAAAGACAACGCCGGGACTTCGAATGTTGGAAAAGCATGCCGTCGTTTGCGGCGGCGGTCGCAATCACCGGCTGACACTCGATAATGGCCTGATGATCAAGGATAATCACATTGCGGTCTGCGGCGGTTTGACCGCGGCGATCAAGAAAGCCAAGGCCGGCGTCCCTGCATTGTCCAAAGTGGAGGTCGAATGTGATCGGCTCGATCAGGTCGAAGAGGCGCTCGCGGCCGGAGCCGACATGATCATGCTCGACAACATGGGACCGGAATTGCTGCGCCAAGCCGTTAAGATCGTCGATGGCAAGATCCCGCTCGAAGCATCAGGCGGCATCAATCTCCGGACCATCAGGCCGATTGCGGAAACCGGTGTGGATTTCGTGTCTGTCGGCAGGTTGACGCAGTCCGCTCCGGCCGTGGACATCGGCCTCGACGAAGCCTCATAGGAGCCGGTTGTGGCCGGTGTCCTGTTTCTTGTTGTCGGCCCGAGTGGCGTCGGTAAGGATTCCGTGCTCGATGGCGCGAAGGTCGCTCTCAAGAACGACGCTCGGTTTGTTTTCGCGCGGCGGGTCATCACGAGACCCGCGGAGGCCGGCGGCGAGGACTTTTGCGGAGTTACACAGGCCGAATTCGATCGTCTGGCGAACAACGGCAAATTCTTCGCGACATGGCAAGCTCATAGCCTTTGTTACGGGCTACCGGCGGGGCTTCTCGATGACCTGACCGCAGGGTGTCACGTCGTCGCGAACGTTTCGCGTGCGGCTCTGCAGAGAATCGTGGATGATGTCCCGAATTCGATCATCGTTGAGATCACGGCCTCTCCCGAAACCATTGCGGGGCGTTTGCGGGCGCGCAATCGCGAAAATGCGGACGATATCGCCACCAGAATGAGGCGGGAAGTGCCGCGCTATCCGGCCGGCGTCGATGTGCTATCGGTTTCGAACGAAGGCCGCCTTGAAGACGCGGTCGATCAGTTTGTTGCGGCTCTTATCTCAGGTATCCCAAAACGGCTCCGGTTGCGGCGTGTAGCCATCGATACCTGGCGTGAAAACGTCTGCTTCTTGCACACCCACTGCCCGTATTTTCGCGCCGAAGACTATCTGGGTTCCGGCAAAGTCGACATTTTGAACGAAAGGTCGAGCATCCGCGCCAAGGTCAATGTTGTGAACGGACCGGGTTTGATCGAAACAGATGAGATCGGCCTTTCCCTGGGCGCGTTCGACCAGTTGGCGCTTGCCGAAGACGATGAAGTCATCATTGAAAGAACGCCATTACCTGCGAGCCTGTCGGCCCTTCGGTCCAAGATTTCCGGCGACAAACTGACAGCCGATCAAATTGACATCGTCATCCGGGACATTGCGGAAGACCGATATAACGGTCGCGAAATTTCGGCGTTTCTGGTTGCCGCGTCGAATCATCTGGATCTCGATGAAATCGAAGCGCTAACGCGCTCCAGGGCCAATCATGCCGAGCAAATCGTTTGGCCCTACGATCTGGTTGTCGACAAGCATTCCTTGGGTGGCGTGCCTGGAAGTCGGATCACCATGATCGTCATTCCAATCGTGACCGCGTTCGGCATGGTCATTCCGAAGACATCGTCCCGCGCGATAACATCGGCATCTGGAACGGCCGACGCCATGGAGGTCGTGGCTCGGGTGGATCTTTCAGCGAATGAAGTCCGTGATGTTGTCGACAAAGCCAAGGGATGTATCGCCTGGAATGGTCGCCTGAACCATTCGCCGGTCGATGATGTCATGAATGCGATTACCCGGCCGCTCGGTATCGATTCCGCCAAATGGGCGGTTGCCTCGATTCTCTCGAAGAAACTGGCGGCGGGTTCGACCCACGTGGTGATCGACATTCCCGCCGGCCCCGGTATGAAATGCGAAACTTACGATGCCGCCGAGGAACTCGCGAAACTGTTTGAAACGATTGGCGCTCGGCTAGGTCTTGCCGTTTTGGCGAAAGTCACTGACGGCAGTTCGCCGATCGGCAATGGTATTGGTCCGGCGTTGGAAGTGCGCGACGTCTATCGTGTGCTAAACGGGGATGACGAAGCATCGCTGTCCCTGCGGCAGAAAGCTCTCGATTTTGCCGGATCGATCATTGATTGGCACCCATCCAGCGGGTCTGGGGAAGGCAGAGCTCATGCCGAGAAGCTCCTCGCATCAGGTGCTGCAGCGGGCGCCCTTGAACAAATCATCGATGCGCAGGGACGCAACGAAACGCCAGACAAACCGGGTGCGCTTGTCCATGAGGTTCGCTCTGACCGCAGCGGTACGGTGCATCGAATCGACGCGCGGAGAATATCGGGCATCGCGCGACGTGCTGGCGCCCCTATGGACAAATCGGCCGGCGTCGATCTGTTTTCAGCTATCGGCACGGAAGTCAGCAACGGCGATGTTCTGTTCAAAATCCACGGAAGTGCGGAGGCCGACTTCCATTTGGCCGTAGACCTCGCGCAATCCGCCGACGTTATTGAAATCGCCTAGTCCGACTTGCAATACTGTTGGCGCATCTAATTAGGCTGACCGTCTTCCACCACGGCAGACCAGACACGCAACAGCTGTGGCTATACTTTATCGGTTGTTCGAAAACGCATCGCGACGCCGTGGTGGCGAACGCACACTGCAAGGTCATTTGGATTGTTAAATGGACACTCATTCGGTTCAGAATAAAGACGAAACGGTATCTGCGCTGCGCGATCTCACCCAGAACCGCGCGCGCGGTGGGGACGAAAACGCAACCCGGCTCAACATGACGGTTTGGTGCGGCGCCGGATTCTCGAAATCGTGGAATTCGACGTCGCCGACCGATGGCACATTGTTCATGATCGAGCGCGAGGAATTCAAGGCCTTACCAAACTTGATGAACGTCCTGGCGACACTCGGGTGGCAAGACAATGACCGCATCGGATTCGAAGGCTTCAAAACGCTCAGCTACATCATCGACATGCAGATCAAATATCCAGACATCCGGAACCGATTTATTGATCTCCATGGTCTCAATCTCGCCGTCGACGAAATCCGCTATTTCATTCGTGATCGGTTTTCTGAACTCTGCGGAGAGGTGTTGATCGATGAATCCAATCAAAAACTGTCAATAGACGAGGATAATTCTCCAGAACAACGACAGACACTACAATTTTTCAGAGCTTTAAGTTCCGGTGATGATGTGGGGTCGGACAACGCTCTGAATTTCGTAACAACAAACTACGATTTCACCATAGAAACGATCCTCGATAATTTGCATCCGGCAAAGGCTTCAATCCTGCCCCACCTTTATCGGGGCGTGACGCCTCGGACCATTCGGTGCCGTCAACAGTTGGCGGTCCAAAGTGAATCCTACAAACACACTTTGTTCAAACTAAACGGTGGTTTTGAGATCCTTCGCGAAGGCAACCAATACGACTTCGACTACGCGATGCGCGCGGGGAAAGGCAGCGAACCCGGCCCTCCCATTCTCATGCTGCCCAATCGTGAACAGGACTACCGTGACGCCTATTTCGGCCAAATTTTCTCGAAAGCAGTCCGTCTTTTGAGGGAAACCGATATTTTGATCGTGATCGGTTACAGCATGCCTTGGGAAGACGTCCTGATCCGGTTCATATTGCATCAATTTGCGGAGACCGAACGAGACGCCAGGGGTAAATGGCTTGTCTGCGTCGATCTCAAGGGGCCGGATGTCATCGAATCCCGTCTCAGCTGGACGTTCAGTTCGATCGCAAAATCTGGATGGCCGCGTATTTTGTATTATCCTGGACCGTTTATCGAGTTTTGTAATGATTTCACAAACGTCTAGAATATCGTAGGCAGGTTGCACGGAATCGAAGCCCTGCCGCGTTGATGGTTGATGGGGAAGGTCTCAGTTTGAGGCTTACAAGGTCACAGTGAATATCGAAAAGCCGACACTTCACGATCCTTTAGACGACTATCGTCTCGCGGATCAGATTGGGCACATCTTGAGGCGCGCTTCGCAGCGGCATACGCAGCTATTTGCCAAAATGATGGTTGACGGGCTGACGCCAACCCGTTTTGCAGCTCTTGCGATGTTGCGCGAACGTGGCGGACTGTCTCAGAACGAACTTGGTCGGCTGACGGCCATGGACATCGCGACCATCAAGGGCGTCGTTGACAAACTGACTGCAATGGGGCTCGTCTCGGTCGGACGGAATCCGCAAGATGCGCGACGAAGCCTGATTAAATTGACGGACAAGGGCGAAGCCCTACTGGCCGAGGCTATTCCGGCCGGTATCGCGGTCTCGGCGGCAACGCTGGCGCGTCTCTCAACCGCCGAGACCAATCAGTTGATCAAATTGCTTCTCAAAATCTCTTAGTTTTGTAAGCGCCTGTTCTCAGCGCAGTCCGTCTTTTCCTTCCGCTTCATTGGCTTTCAACCCTCCTACCCGTGGCAGGGGGCGGCCGGAATCGGTGACAGCGATCGCAACCACGATTTCATTGGCCCGCGGCGCATCATTGATGCGGACTTCCATCCCGTCGAAATGAGACCGCACATAGGCGGCATCCTTGTGGCCGAGCGGAACGTCGAGGGGTTGGCCCATCGAACCCATTTTCTTCGACGACGGGACCAACGCGGCGCCCTTTTCGACCGCCGCCCGCAGCGGCTTGCCGAGACGGGGATGCAGGATGGCGGCGGCATGTTCCAGTTCCCCGTTCTCGCCAACCATCGCCGCCTTGCCGTAGCTCTCCGCCTCGGACGGCTCGATACCGAGTGCGGCAACACATTTGTCACCGAGCAAACCGCCGAGTTCCTCGCCGATTGCCATCAGGGCGTCCAGATCCTCCTGGTAGCGCCCGGCAAACGGATTCTCGATCACCGCCACGCTCGCGGCCCGTCTGGTCGGCGGGTCAATCGTCTTGTCCATTTCGACATGTGTCTGTTCGACAACGGTGACGATTTTCCTGATCTTCGCCTTACTCATCTCAATCCGTCCTTCCCGACAATTTCGGATGCTCCCAACCCGCCAGCGCGATGATGAATGCGCGGGCCCGTCGTCATGACCAACGCAACGAGCATCTCGTCGGCCCGGGGCGCGTCGTTGATCCCGACTTCCATTGCGTCGAAATGAGATCGCACATAGGAAGCGTTCGTGTGGGTGATGGGAATATCGAGCCGACACCCCGGACCACCAACCTTTTTCGACGACGGGACAATGGCCTTGGACGCCGGAATCAACTCGCGCATGGAGTAGCCGCCCGGTGCGTGCCAAAGTGCTGCGTGCTCCAGCTCTCCGGCCTCACCGACGATGGCGCCTTTGCCATAGCCTTCAACGGCGCGCGCATCACCGCCAAGCGCGCGGATCAGTTCCCTAGCCATGTCGAGACCAAGCGGTTTCAAGTCATCGATGAACTCGACGATCTCGTCGACATATCGTCCGGCGTAAGGGTTTTTGATCACGGCCAGCACGGCGGCACGCTTGAGCGGCACATTGGCAACAGGGCCACCTTCGTGAAAAATCTCATCCACGACAGTCACGACTTTTCTGATCGTCACATCAGGCATGGGCATAGTCCGGCGTTATCGGCGGTTGGAGGTGATTTTCATATGAAGCGCCGAGGGCAATCTGTTTCGAGCCTACGGTCCGCACTTCGCCATCCAGGCAAAGGAACGCGCCGATGATCAGGCCACGCCTTGCCATGGCATCGGCGGCGCGTTCTCCGCGATCCAGTGCCCGATCAACTTCATGGCGCGTCAGACCCTGGACAGCCACTGTCACGAGCCGATCGCCCAGATCGGAGTCGGGATATAGTTCGCTGGCCGGCTGGCGCTGAACATGGTGCGAATCCTCGATTGTGACCTCGTTGGCGATCATCGTTGCAGCCGCATCGGCGCTGACGGAATCGGCCGCCAGCACGGTGACCGCATCGGCAATTCCGAGCGAACAACTGCGCCCGCGCCAGCCGCTCGTGGCAAGTCCTCGGACAGGGTCGGCCTCGGTGATCGTGATCGTTCCGGCCAATTGACCCGTTTGCGGATTGGCGCAAATCCCGATCTCGTAAGTACTGCCGGGACCGAGATAGAGTGCAATGTCACCGCCATTGTTGACGCTGGCGCGCCGAAGGTCTCGACCTCTTGTAACATGGCCGAGGATGTGATCAGCGACAGCGCCTGCCACCGCAACCATGGGGGTAACGAAACACTCCCGATGAGCCATCGCCGCCTGGTGCATTCGCCCGGCGATCGACCCATCGGGAACGGTGCCCCCGGCGGAAACCGGTTTGCGCAACAGGGAAAGTTCAGCGGCGAGCTCCGGCAATACGGTTTCGAAAGCGGCCGCGGCCTGGCCATATGCCCGCCGTACTTCCGAGGCCGTGCCGTTGGCCACGACAATCAGGTCGATGGGCCCGTGCCGAAGGTTCAGCCGCCGACCGTTGCGCGACAAGGCTGCGGCCGGTCGTTCGGAATACCTGCTCACTTTGTTTCCTCGTGTTTGCCCCACCGATAGTGCCCACGCTCGGTTGGCCAGGGATTGTCCGTCACCTGCTCAACCTGACGCTTGCCTTTCAACACGTGATCGTTCTGCTTCATTGTGGTGCCCGCCATGGCGTCTGCGAGCGGCATGACGTGATCCATGTGTCCGCCGAGCGCCTCATAGTCATCCCGGCGCATGGTGAACTCAATCGGCGCGACCAATGCGGGGGTCGGCACATAACCGAAGGAATTTTCGGGCATCCGCGTCACGTCTGCCATAACCGTAATACCGCCACCCGGCCAGATGTAGGCCGGCGCTCCCCCACAGGTCACAAAAGTGAGCGCCTGTCTGACGGAACGGGTCAGCTTGACCGGATTTTCGGTGACGCCGGCCCGAAGCGACCCCCCGGCGCCGCCCATGAAAACCACCGAACATAGGGCCGGTTCACAATTCTCCTCTATCCGCTCAACAGACGGAATGAGGCGGTCCGGCATGTCTTGCTGAACGGGTTTGAGGTCCGCATCCAATTCATAATACGCAAACTGCTCGCCGGTCGTGGAAACCATCAGCAAAGACTGACCGGGTTTTGCGACACTCGAGTTGAAGTCGCCGAGGATCACCAGCGGATCGTTCAGGTTGGTGCCGCCCCAGCCGGTGCCGGGTTCGGCGACCTGAAAATAGCGCCCCGGCGTAGATCGCCTGCCCTTGATCTTGATACCTGTGGGCTCCCAGCCGATCACCTTGCCCGCCTGGTGCTCCGACATTACCCCGGTGATGTGATCGTCAACCACCACCACTTCGTCGACGAGGCCCTTCCACTGTGATGCAAACATACCGACCGTCGCAGATCCGCAACCGACACGCATGCGCTCTTCCTTGACGCCATTCACGACTGGCGGTTTGCCTGCCTGTATGACGACTGTGGAACCGTCGTCGATTTTGAGTTCGACGGCTTCGCTGTTGCAAAGCGCTAAGAGTGTGGCGCAGGTCACGCGGCCTTCTTTTTTGCCGCCACCGGTCAGGTGATGCACACCACCGAGCGCGAGCATCTGTGAGCCGTATTCGCCCGTCGTAACGTGACCTATTGGTTCGCCATCAGCGCGAACCAAATTACGCTCCGGCCCCAGATGCCGATCAGTGTCGATCTTGATCTTCGCCCCGCAGTAGCTGAAGATTCCCTCGGTCACCACGGTGACCATATCGACGCCGTCGACTTCGCTGGACACGATAAACGGAGCCGGTTTGTAGTCCGGATATGTCGTACCGGCGCCGACCGCAGTCACAAAGGAACCGGGTTGTGCAATGATATCGCCGTCCCATTCATTGGCATTGTCCATGAATGGAACGAGTTCGCCGCCTTTGTCAGTATGGCGCTGAATGATCGTCAATGCGTCCAGACGGACCAGTTGGCCGCCCTCATTTGCATAGCGGTCGCACGCGCCTGACTTGCCGTCAGCGATGTAGCACATCACCGGACACGCATCGCAGCGGATTTTTTCTTTCTTTGCCGGATTTTCAGTCATGAGAGTCGAGTTTCTGTAGCGCCGCCAGAACCTTGTCGGGTGTAGCCGGCAGTTTCGTGATTGTTGCGCCTGTTGCATGCCGGATTGCGTTCAGAATAGCCGGTGCGGTCGGGATCAGGACATGCTCGCCCAGTCCTTTGGCACCGTACGGACCTTCGGCATCCGGAACTTCGATTATGATGCTTTCAATCGAGGGCACATCGCCGATCGTGGGAATGAGATAGTCGTGTAGATTTTCGGTCTGGCCGGGAATGTAGTCTTCCATCAGCGCCAAACCGATTCCCTGCGCGATGCCGCCTTCAATCTGGCCTTCGACAAGCATCGGATTGATGGCTTGCCCAACGTCATGCGCGGCCGTGATCTTGTCCAGCGATACCGTACCAAGCTCGATGTCGACTGTGAGTTCGACGAGTTGCGCTCCATACCCGAAGACCGCGTAAGGTACGCCCTGGCCCATTCCATCCAACGGTTTGGTTGGCGGATCATATGTCTCCTCGGACATGAAGACATATCCGTGCTCATTGGCCGTCAGGGACGATAGCGATATCGAAACAGCGTTTTCGGTGTCGGTCAGCCGAATGACGCCTCCGTCGATCTTCAACTCCGCAATACTCCTGACATTGCCCTTGCGCAGTATCTGAGCGCGTAAACTTTCCGCGGACAGTTTTGCCGCAGCACCTGTTACATAAGTCTGGCGCGATGCAGATGTCTTCCCGCAATCCGGGGTCAGATCCGTATCGCCGTCAACCAACTCAATGTCGTGAACCGGGATACCGAGCGCATCCGCCGCGATCTGGGTTATGACCGTATTGGCCCCCTGCCCGATATCCATGGCGCCTTGATGCAGAACAACATTACCGTTTGGCCGAACTCCAATGCGAACCGTGGATGGGTTCGGCAAGGAGGTGTTGCCGCACCCGTACCAGCAACTGCCGATGCCAACACCCCTGCGGAGGTTGCGTGCCAGTTCCGAAGAATTGAACTCCTCCGCCGCTTGTCTTGCTTTCTGCCAGGCTGGTTTAAGCGCGGTCAGGCACTCCACAATGCCAATGCCGGTTGAAAAGACCTGCCCCGTGACGGTCGGCTGATTGTTTCGCAAAGCATTCGTGAGCCGAAACTCGAGGCGGTCGATTCCAGCGAGGTCGGCCAGTTGATCGTAAGCGAGCTCCTGAGCGATCGCTGCTTGCGGAACTCCGAAACCTCGAAAGGCACCGGAGGGTGGCGTATTGGTGTGCACCGCCACGCTCCTGCACCGGTAATCGGGTGTAAAATATGGCCCGGACGCGTGCACGGGAACACGGTTGGCTACGGTCGGTCCCCAACTCGCATAGGCTCCGGTGTTGAACACGCCGTGAAAATCGAAGCCGGAGATGGCACCGCGTTCGTCGCAACCGGCACGCAATCGAATTTCGCTCGGATGCCGCTTGGTTGTCGAACGCATCGATTCAGATCGCGTGTAGCAGATGTAGGCGGGTTTCTTCAGTCTGTGCGAAGCCAGCGCAACGTATGGCTGAAAGGAGATGTCCAACTTTGAACCGAACCCTCCACCGCATGCTGAAGGTCGAACGCGGATTTGGTTCAACTCAACGCCCATGATCTCGGCCAGACTTTCGCGATCCATTTGGGCCGCTTGGGTGCACCCGAATATTTCGAGCCTTCCGTTTTTGGGAACACAGTATCCGGCTTCCGGTTCGATGTAGGCATGTTCGATGAAGGGAGTGGATATAACGACTTCGACTGAGTGAGATGCAGCTTCCAGGGCAGCTTCGGCATTTCCGCGCTCGACATAGCCGCTGATAAGGGAGTTGCCTTCGCGGCCGGCATGGATTGGCCGGCGCCCCGGCGTAGTGGCATTGCTCGGGTCAAGAACTTCTTCCAGCTCGGTCCAGTTGACGGGAAATTCACTTTCGTCTAGCGCCTCGACGGTATCCGGATCACCAACGACAGCCGCGATCGCTTCGCCACGATAGTTGGCGATTGACTCCGCAAAGACCGGTTGGTCGGCAAATGGCGGAATAACGCCGAAGCAATTTCTTCCGGGTACATCCTTGGCCGTTAAAACCAGCTCAATTCCAGGATGTCGCTCGCCAAGAGCACGGCAGTCTCCGATTTCGAAAGCGGCGTGGTGGTAGGGACTCCTGATCACGCGCACAGCCACCGCACCGGAAGGAATGTAATCGGCACCATAGGATAGTGAGCCATTTACTTTTGGATGCCCATCCAGGTGCCGGATGGGGACGCCCACGCTTTGGCCGGCGCTAGGCCTTAGGTTCGCTGATTGAAAACGGTGTGCATTCATCACCGCGTCGATGATCTTGCTGTATCCGGTACAGCGGCACAAGACACCGCCTAGCGCGTCTTCCGCGGTCTCACGATCGGGTTCGGGGACCGCATCCAGGAGCGCCTTGGCCGCCATGAGCATGCCCGGCGTGCACACCCCGCATTGGGCTGCTCCGTGCCCCAGGAAACTCTCCTGAAGGGCGCTGAGGGCCCCGTTTGCCGCCAAACCCTCCACGGTCTCGACCGATGATCCCTCTACTTGTGAAACCGGAACGAGGCACCCGCACGCAGCCTGCCCGTCGATGAGCACTGTGCACGCACCGCAATCGCCGGCATTGCATCCGACCTTCGTGCCGGTCAATTTCAGTTCAGCCCGTAACACATCCGAAAGGCGCGAGACTGGGGACGTATTTGTTCGATGTGGCCGACCGTTTACGAAGAAAGACACTTCCATCACGGTGCCTCCAACACGTTCATTATGGTTCGGCGGACAAGTTGCAAAGATGCGTGACTGCGGTATTGCGCGGTGCCGCGGACGTCGCTGATGGGCGATAGCTCGTCGAGGCATTCAGGTTCAATCAAGTCAATGGTGTTCGCGTTGAGCATGTTGCCGGTCAAGAGTCGCTCTAGCCGTGCAAGTCTTTTTGCGACCAGCGAACAAGAACCAACGGCGATCGCGATATCGCGGACAAGATTTCCATCGTCCAGTTCGACACGGACGGCTACCATTGCGATGGAAATGACGAGGTACTTTCGAGCGCCAAGTTTGAGGAACGCCGATCTGCCGGTGGTCGATTTCTCTGGAATGACAATCGCCGTTACAAGTTCATCGGCGGCCAATTCGGTCTCTCTGTTTCCGACAATGAACTCTGACAGCGGCAGCTCCCGAGTCCCGGACCGACTCGCCAAGCGAACTGACGCGCCCAGCGTCAGCAACGGCGGCACGCCGTCTGCAGCCGGGGAAGCATTGCAGAGGTTACCCGCGATCGTCCCGCGATTTTGGATCTGCACCGATCCGACTTCACGGGCCGCCAGTTTCAGTCCATCGAATGCGGGAGGCAGGTCGGCCCGAATGACATCGGTCCAAGTCGTCAGCCCGCCGATTTCCCAACAACTATTTCGCTGGCCGATGAACCGCAATCCCTCGATACCCGAAATGTCCAGGACGTTTCCGTGGCACACGCGATCTCCCATCGCCGGATAAAAGTCCGTCCCGCCGGACAATATTGACCAATTGCCGGCTGCCAGCACCGAAAGCGCATTTTCCAGGGATCGGGGTCTTTCAAACATCACAATGCTTTTTCATTAGTATACGAACAATAAGCAAACCCGATCCCCGCTGTCAATCAGCCGTTTCTCCTGGCCTGCTTCGGTGCTTCGTCCGACCCATCCAGGAGACTTTGCAGTGAGCGAAGATCGAGGCGTTTGGGCACCGCTGACTGAGGTGAGGCCGATCCATCGTCGGAGGCAGACCGATGGACGACGCCGAGTGCGACCGGCAGATCATCGCCGGACATTCTGGCGAGAGCTGCAGACTGTATGAAGTTACGCTCGTCGAACACGGCGATGCCGGCGTTTACCGGGTCGTCGCCACCTCGGACAACTTCAAACTCGCTTTTGACCGCATGCCATTTCAGCCCCATGTCTCGATTGCTACCGAACAACAGTGGGTGTCCTTGGTTCAACTCAACGGTGCGATCCTTCCTCGTGCCTTTTGAACTGAGTTGACCCCAAACACCGTCATTGAAAACGATGCAGTTCTGATGGATCTCGACAAGCGCGGTTCCCCTGTGGCGGTGCGCTTGTTCCAAAACAGAGCTGAGATGAGCAACGTCCGTGTCAATGGCGCGAGCCACGAATGTCGCACCGCTCGCCAGGGCAAGGAGCGCCGAATTGGTCGGCCGTTCCTGGCTGCCCGTTGGTGAGGTCGGCGTCACGGTGCCGGGAGCGGATGTCGGGGATGCTTGGCCCTTGGTCAAACCATAGATCGCGTTGTTGAACAGCAAAATGTTCAGGTCGATATTTCGACGAAGCGTGTGGACCAGGTGGTTGCCGCCGATCGCCAATAGATCGCCGTCCCCGCCGACCACCCAAATGTCCAAATCCGGGTTGGCCAGCTTGAGACCGGTTGCGACGGCCGGCGCCCGGCCATGTATCGTATGAAATCCAAAAGTGTCCATGTAGTAGGGAAACCGGGCTGCACATCCGATACCGGAAACGAAAACGGTATGGTGTTTAGGACGGCCAAGTTTCGCCAAGGTCGCGCGCATGGCCTTCAATATCGCGTAATCGCCGCACCCGGGGCACCAGCGAACTTCCTGGTCGGTGGCAAAGTCTTTGGCGGTGGACAGCTCACCCATTCAAACCTCCATCAAACGATTTGCTTCTTGTTTGATGCGCGACACCTTGAAGGGCTTGCCGGTCATCTGACTGAGACCATATGCGGGGACCAAAAATTCCGATCGAATGACCTCCTTGAGCTGGCCGCCGTTCATTTCGGCAACCAGAACAATGTCAAAGCTTGCGAGCATCGCCTCCAGCCCACGTGGCAGTGGCGAGATCTGGCGGAGATGAAGGTGCGCAACCGACTGACCCTCTTTGAGCAACTCATTGACCGCGGCATTGATGGGTCCGTAGGTTGATCCCCATCCAACAATCAGCAGCTTCCCCGTATCAACGCCACGTTCTATTTCTGCAGGCGGCATGAGCGCAGCGGCGTTTTCAATCTTCGCGCGTCTGAGCTCCGTCATTCTCTGATGGTTATCGGGGTCATAGGAAATGTCGCCAGAGCGGTCGGAACGCTCAATTCCTCCGATCCTGTGTTCAAATCCGGCCATTCCAGGAACCGCCCATGGTCGTGCACCGGTGATCGGATCACGGTCAAACGGACGAAACGGCTCTCCGCCTTTCTCGATAACCGGGATCGGGTTGACATCAATTTGTGCGACGTCGGGAACGCGCCACGGCTCAGAGGCATTCGCGATGTATCCATCGCTCAAGATCATAACCGGCGCCATGTAGTTGCAGGCCAAGTCCACCGCCTGCATTGCAATTTCAAAGCACTCCGATGGCGTCGCCGGTGCGAGCACAAACATGGGCGCCTCCCCATGGCGTCCACGCAACGCCATACCGAGGTCAGCCTGCTCGGTTTTCGTCGGCATGCCGGTCGACGGTCCAGCGCGTTGAACATTGATGACGACCAACGGCAATTCCACAGCGACCGCCAGCCCCAGTGCCTCGGCTTTCAGCGCGATACCAGGCCCAGAAGAAGCGGTGACGCCGACGG
Source organism: Rhodospirillales bacterium (assembly GCA_965222795.1). Lineage (GTDB taxonomy): Bacteria > Pseudomonadota > Alphaproteobacteria > Kiloniellales > CBDCUY01 > CBDCUY01. The sequence continues at coordinate 1,246,310 of OZ244972.1, forward strand.
CGCCGCCAAATGAAGCACCGATAGCTGCGCAGGCGGCGGCAATTTCATCCTCGGCTTGGAAGGTGCGAACCGAGCTTGAAGTCAACTTGGCAAGACCATGAAGGATGCTGGAGGCCGGTGTGATCGGATAGGAGCAAAAACACACCGGCCGATCCTTGACGTAGGCGGCGGTTGCCAAGCCGTAGACCAAGGCATCGTTGCCCGAAATCGCTCTATAGTGACCCGATGGGAAAACTGCCGTCGCCGCCGTGGCGATTTCCTCACCGGTTACCTCCGCTACCTCGCCATAGATGTGTCCGGCTTTGAGTGCGGCAATGTTCGCGTTGGCAAGCTGATCATTGCCCGCGAACTTCCTTAAGACCCAGTCAACGGCCCGATCCTGCTTTTGGTCGAATATCCAACACAAAAGTCCAAGCACCCAGAAATTCTTGGTGCGATCGGCCTCTTTTTTTGTGACCCCAGCCTCCAGTCCAGTTTCACGCGCGAGACGCGTGATCTCTATTTCCAGGGTCTTGAATCGGACCAAAGCCCCATCCTCGAGCGGGTTCGCCTCGAACCCGGCCTTGGCTATGTCACGGTCGCTAAAACCGGCTGAGTCTAGAATGAGAAGTCCGCCTGGCCTGAGGTGCTCGATGTTCGTTTTGAGGGCAGCCGCGTTGAACGCGACCAGTACGTCCACCTCATCGCCGATAGTTAAAATAATCGGGCCGCCAAACTGAACCTGAAAAGCGGATACGCCATAGGTCGTGCCCGTCGGCGCTCTGATCTCGGCAGGAAAGTCAGCAAAGGTGATAAAATCGTGCTCACCTTCAGCTGCCGATTTTGCAAACTCGGTACCAAGCACCTGAATGCCGTCGCCCGAATCTCCAGCAAACCGAATGACGACCCGGCCCGATTGGCGTGTTTCCACCTCTTGCATTGCCGCCATCGTTGTCATGGGGATTAATCCCCGACCCCGGGCGCCTCGGAAAATTCCGACTGCTTACCGGGTTTGTTGAGCCACTCGTCGGCATCTGCTGGAACCTCACCTTTGGCGGTTATATTCGGCCAAATCTGTGAGAACTTGGTATTGATCTCCAACCAATGCTCAAGTCCGGGCTCCGTATCGGCCTTGATCGCTTCGGCCGGGCATTCGGGCTCGCAGACTCCACAGTCGATGCACTCGTCAGGGTGGATCACCAGGAAGTTCTCTCCGACATAAAAGCAATCGACCGGGCAGACTTCGATGCAATCCTGGTATTTGCAGCGGATACAATTCTCCGTAACGATGTAGGTCACTGACCGGCCTCTTCCTTGATCATTCGCGCAATGTGTTCATTCACCTCTGCGCCGGTCAAACGCGCCTTCCTTCCCGAGGGAGGAAGTGGTTCGGACAAGAAAAACGGCGGCAGTTCGTCGTCCCGCTCGGTGAAGCCCGCGCGCCTGTTGAACTCGGCCTCAAGCTTCAGAGTGTCCAAGCCAATTTGCCGAACAAACGCGGGATCGACATCAATGTCGAATGCGTCGTTGATCGCGTCGGCGATCAGTTGAAGGTTTACGTCGGTCACCGTGCGACCGAAGACACAAATGCCAAGCGAATCCGCGACGGCACTGTTGATCTGCATCTTGAGGCTTTCTGCGGCCAGCTCTTCCACGGTCTTGTCGTCGCACTTGAAAGAAGGCGCATTTCCGGTCGTGTGATCGGCACCTTGAGCGGTCACCATCATGGAGATTCCGGTCACCTCAATCACACGAGGGTCATAGGCGCTGATCGCCTGCTTCTTGACGACCGGGACGCGTCGGACCCCTAAAGCTTGCCCGACTCTCCCGGTACCTTTGGCCATGAAGCGGCCCCGTTTGTTGCCAATGCGAATGTCGTCAAGACAGCGTTCCATGAAACCGACATCGCCGAACTCGGCATCACCGGCCTCCATTAGCACTCCAATGGTCGCACCCAGTTCTATGCTGTCGACGCCCAGATCATTGGCAGTCTCATTCAATACCGCCACATCGTCCGGTTCGGTCAGTCCGCAATTGGTGCCGAGCAGTCCAATGGTCTCGTATTCGAGGGGCGACACCAACTCCCTACCCTTGTCATCGGCATAAACGTTGCTGCACTTGATGAGGCAACCCGGCATGCACGCGTGAGATATTTCGCCGCCACGGGATTGGTTGAGCTCGCGGATGTAATCACCGCCCATCTTGAGCGGTCCATCTTCGCTCGCCGTCAGCTGACCATTGGAGAAGTTGTTGACGGGCAGCGCACCCATGTAATTTGTCAGATCCGCGACCATAGCCGTGCCAGTGGTCTTGAGAGCCTGAACCGCGGTGGACTTCCCCAGCTTTCGCCCATACTCCTTGACCCCGGACATGTACCCTTTGCGATTGTGCATCGGCGGCATCTTGTGCTTTTCGATGATGACGGCTTTGATCTTCTTGGAGCCCATCACGGCGCCGACACCGCCGCGCGCAGCAAGTCTGGAAGGTCGATTGTCAGTGTCGGAGAAGGCGATGCCGGCAAGCAGTCCCAGATACTCTCCAACCGGCCCGCACAGTCCGATGGAAATTTTGTCTCCATAGGCATCGTGCAGCTTTTTCGCGCATTCGAAATTGCCAAGCCCCAGATAATCCGCAGCGTCGCTGAAGGTGATCGTGCCGTCCTTCGAAATGTGAATGAGCTGCCAGTCGTCGCAGGCGCCGTTGAAGGTTATTCCCGATATCTCAAGCTGGCCCATGGCGTAGGCAAATGTCCCGCCACTGTTTGCCTCCTTGATCCCTCCAGTCAGCGGACTCTTGCAACCGACGCTTAATCGGTTCGCATTCGAAAAGTTTGTCCCGGCAAATGGCCCGGCGGAAAAAATCAGGGGTGCTTCGGGTGACAGCGGATCCAGTTTAGCGACATTTCGGTCGAGCAGTGTTCGTGCGATCAGATAGCGTCCTGCATGGGCAAGGGCTTTCCCCTGGACTTTGTGTCTGATTGCCTTCTTCGCGTTGAGATCGATGTCAATATGTGTCCGCATTTTCACTTTCACGCTGGGCTGGTCGACCATTTGAATATCCAGGCAGTTGACCTGCGTGAAACCGCCTGTTAGATCATTAGTATACAAATGAATATTGAGGCTGTAAATGGTCGATTCAGTTTGGACGAATTGGGAAGACCCGTTCCTGCTGGAACGGCAATTGGACGAAACTGAGCGCCTGCTGCGTGACTCGGCAAAAGCCTATGCCGAAGACAAACTTGTCCCGCGTGTGACCAAAGCCTTCCGGAACGAGGAATTCGATCGGGACATCATGTCGGAGATGGGCATGCAAGGTTTGCTCGGCATTACCATTCCCGAATCCGTTGGAGGACTTGGCGCGAACTATGTCGCCTACGGGTTGGTCTCACGCGAGATCGAACGCGTTGATTCCGGCTACCGGTCAGCAATGAGCGTGCAATCATCCCTCGTCATGCATCCGATCCATGCCTATGGCAGCGAAGAACAGAAACAAAAGTACCTACCGAAACTGGCAAGCGGCGAATGGATCGGCTGTTTCGGACTGACGGAACCCGACGCTGGGTCCGACCCAGCCAGCATGAAAACGCGCGCCGATGAGGTCTCCGATGGGTTCCGCCTCGTCGGTGCGAAGATGTGGATCACGAATTCGCCCATCGCCGATGTCTTTGTCGTTTGGGCGAAATCGACGGCCCATGACAACGCCATACGCGGTTTCATATTGGAAAAGGGTATGGACGGGCTGTCCGCGCCGAAGATCGAGGGGAAGCTATCTCTGCGCGCGTCGATCACTGGCGAGATTGTGATGGACTGCGTTGAGGTGCCTAAAGAGAATTTGTTGCCGAACGTTTCCGGTCTCAAGGGGCCCTTCGGCTGTCTCGATCGGGCCCGCTATGGCATTTCGTGGGGAGCGATGGGCGCAGCGGAAACCTGCTGGCATGCGGCGCGTCAGTACACGCTTGATCGCAAACAATTCAACAAGCCACTCGCCGCTATGCAGCTGGTGCAGAAGAAACTGGCCGACATGCAGAGCGAGATTACACTCGGACTTCAGGGTTGTTTAAGGGTTGGTAGACTGATGGACGCAGGCGAGGAAGCGCCGCAAATGATCTCGCTGATAAAACGCAATAATTGTGGCAAGGCGCTGGATATCGCCCGCGTGGCGCGTGACATGCACGGCGGAAACGGTATCAGCGAGGAATTTCCGGTCATACGTCACATGCTCAATCTTGAAACGGTCAACACCTATGAAGGCACGCACGATATTCACGCGTTGATCCTCGGCCGGGCCCAGACCGGGTTGCAGGCGTTTTCATGAACATGTCCGATCACGAAAGGCCTCAGCCGCTGGCCGGCGTCCGTGTGATCGAATTGGCACGCATCCTTGCCGGACCATGGGCCGGCCAGACGCTTGCCGATCTTGGCGCCGACGTCGTCAAGGTGGAGTCGCCCGCAGGCGATGATACGCGCGAATGGGGCCCACCATTCGTTACGTATGATGACGGAGGACGCGACGCTGCTTACTTTCATGCGTGCAACCGCGGCAAGCGCTCCATCTCGCTCGATTTCAGCAAAGACCTCGACAAGCGCAAATTGATCGCGTTGGTGAAATCCGCGGACGTCTTAATTGAGAACTTCAAAGTCGGCGGCCTCAAGAAGTTCGGTTTGGACTATGACAGTTTGAAAGTTCTCAATCCCGGCCTGATCTATTGTTCGATAACCGGATTCGGACAGAACGGCCCGTACGCATCACGCCCGGGCTACGACTTCATCATTCAAGGTATGTCCGGCATCATGTCGCTGACCGGGGAACGGGACGGCGAACCGCAAAAGGTTGGGGTCCTTCGCCGACATCTTTACCGCGCTCTACAGCATCATTGCGATCCAGGCGGCATTGGCCGAACGGCGAATGACGGGGCATGGGTCGAACATTGATATGGCGCTTCTCGACAGCCAGGTCGCGGTCCTCGCCAATCAGGCGCTCAACTACTTCGTTTCAGGTTCGACCCCAACCCGAATAGGCAATGCGCATCCCAACATCGTCCCCTATCAGGTTTTCGAGACAAGTGACGGCCACCTCATCATTGCCGTTGGCAACGACCGCCAGTTCGGAAGGCTGTGCGCAATTCTTGGGTTGGACAACTTGGCGGACAATCCTGACTACGCCACGAATGAGGCTCGCGTAAAGAACCGCGAAAAACTGTGCGACCTTTTGGCGGCGATGATCGCCCACTGGCGGCGAGATGAGCTCTTGACGCAACTTGGTCAGAATGGCGTGCCTGGCGGCCCCATCAATGATCTGGAGGACGTGTTCGGCGATCTGCAGATACGCCATCGGCAACTTCAAGGCGCGCTGGCCAACATTCATTTGGCCAACGGGGTGGTTCCCACGCTGAATACGCCGATCATGTTGGACGGAAATCGGGCGGTTCACGTGCAATCCTCACCAAGATTGAACGAGCACGAAGACGATATCTTACGGGAAATCGGTTGGTCCGAGGCCCGGTAGTGACCCAAATTTTCGTCACTGCCAAATCCCACATACTTTGTGGGCACTAATCTCAAGCGATACCGCCCCTTTTTGAAAGCGGAACTTGCGTTTGCGGTGACGCACAGCGCGCCAAAAATTTTCCGATTCTCTGATCAACCCATCCTTTGCGGAGACGTTGTGAGGCCGGTCCCTCTTCATACGCTCCTTCGGAATGGTCCAAACAGCATTCTCGAAGTCCACCTCGTCCCAAACAGCATCCTGCAGTTCGCTCTTCCGAACCATGGTCAGCAGAATCAACTTCATCCCCAATCTGATAGTCGGCAACGTTGCGACTTGTTCCAACATTTTAAGCATCACGCGAATCTCGATCGGCGAAAGTGACCTATCTCTTGGCTTGAATGTCGCTAGCGATGAAGGCTCAACGCCATCAGCAGGATTCTTGATCCTTTCGCCGTGAAGGTTTGCGAAAGCAAAAATCTGTTTGACGATGTCGCGAACGTGGATCGCCGTTGCCTGTGCACCTCTCTCTTTCACCTTCATGCACAACTGTCGCAAGTCCTCAGATTTAATCTCATGCAACAACCGCTGCCTGAATGAAGGTGCGATGTCGCGGTCATAGATCGACCGGCGCATCGCTCTGGTGCTGTCGGCCATCTGCGATCCTTCAAACCAGTTCTCACTGAATTGGCCGAAGCTCTTAGCTTCCCTCAATCGGCGTTTCTCTCGTTGCCGTTCCTGTGCCGGTGATCGTCCTTCCCGTACTGCTCTTCGGGCATCGATGCACTTTTCCCACGCCGCTACGAGAGAAATGCCGTCGCGGCCGTACCTGCCGATCACCAGGGTCTCGCGACGACCATTCAGGCGGTAGTCGTATCGAAAACTTATCGCCCCTGTTGTCGAGACATAGGCATACGTCCCGTCACGGTCGGTAACCTTGTATGGTTTTGCTCTTCCTTTCAGATGCTTAAGTGCTGCATCGGTCAGCATCGGACCTCCTTTAGGCACAAGAGTACCGTCAGCCCGATTTTAGGCCATCCTTCATGTCTTTTCTCAATGAATTCAGTGGGTTCGCCCTCAAAAAGTACCGTCAAAAGGGCTGATAACGCTGACGGTACAGCTCTGATTCGCTGAGATCAAGGGTCCAGAGGTCCGACAAAAATGCCGTCATCTGCTGCTGGTTGCCCAAAATTGCGGGCATTGGCTGGAAACGGATCATGTTGGGAAGTTTCTTTATTTCAAATGCTTACATAAAATGTCGGCCACGGTAATCCGTCCCCATGACCCATCGTCACTATTCCCACTCGATGGTGCCTGGCGGCTTTGAAGTAACGTCGTAGACCACCCGGTTGATGCCACGTACCTCGTTGATGAGTCGGGTCGCAAGTCCGGCGAGGAAGGCATGCTCGAAGGGATAGCTCTCGGCCGTCATGCCATCGGTCGAGGTCACCGCCCTCAGCGCACAGACATGGTCATAAGACCGGGCATCCCCCATCACCCCCACCGTCTTCACCGGCAGCAACACCGCAAAGGCTTGCCAGATCTTGTCGTAGAGGCCGGCGCGGCGAATTTCTTCCAAATAGATCGCATCGGCTCGACGCAAGAGGTCGCATTTCTCCTTGGTCACCGCGCCGGGGATGCGGATGGCGAGGCCAGGACCGGGAAAGGGGTGGCGGCCGACTAGGCTTTCCGGCAGGCCGAGCTCGCGCCCCAGCACCCGCACTTCGTCCTTGAAGAGCTCGCGCAGGGGCTCGACCAAGCGCATCTTCATGCGCGCCGGCAGGCCGCCCACATTATGATGCGACTTGATGGTGACGCTGGGCCCGCCAGTGAAGGAGACGGACTCGATGACGTCGGGATAGAGCGTCCCCTGGGCCAGGAACTCTGCCCCACCCAAGGCTTCGGCTTCGGCCTCGAAGACGTCGATAAAGGTGGCGCCAATGGCCTTGCGCTTGGCCTCTGGGTCGCTGACGCCATCCAGCTTTGCCAGGAACAGCGCGCTGGCATCCTTGTGCACTAACGGAATGTTGTAGTGATGGCGGAAAACCTCAACCACCTCGTCGGCCTCGCCCTGGCGCAGCAGGCCATGATCGACAAAGATGCAAGTCAGCTGATCCCCCACCGCCTCGTGAATGAGGACCGCGGCAACAGCGGAATCGACCCCGCCGGAGAGCCCGCATATCACCCGCTCGTCGCCCACCTGGTCTCGGATTTTCTTAATCGACTCCCCGCGATAGGCCGCCATGGTCCAGTCGCCGCCGCAACCTGCCACCTGATGTACGAAGTTGGCCAGCAGCTTGGCGCCTTCCAGGGTATGCACCACCTCCGGATGGAACATGACGCCGTAGTAGCGGCGACGATCGTCGGCGATGATGGCGAAGGGCGCACCATCGGAGGCGGCTACTTTGCGAAAGCCGTCCGGCATGCGGATGATGCGGTCGCCATGGCTCATCCATACCTGAGGGTGGTCGCCCGGCCGCCACAGGCCTTGGGTCAAGGCGCACTCCTCTTCGATATCGAGCACCGCCCGCCCAAACTCATGATGCTGTGAACCCGCCACCTCGCCACCGAGCTGGTGACAAAGGGTCTGCTGACCGTAACAGATGCCAAGCAGCGGCACGCCCAACTCGAACACGACTTCCGGTGCACGCGGCGTGTCATCACCAGTCACAGAGGCCGGCCCACCGGAAAGGATCACCGCCTTCGGAGCAAAGGCACGCACTGCATCTTCGCTCATACTGTAAGGATGGATCTCGCAATAGACACCGCTCTCGCGCACGCGACGGGCGATCAGCTGGGTTACCTGCGAGCCAAAATCGAGGATCAAAACACGTTCAGGCATGGTCGTTGATGTCACCTAAGGCGGCGCCGGACACCGGCGGGACGGCACTCTAGCTTTCCCCTCAAGGCAAAGCCAGGGCTGTCTATCGGGTGCCAAAAACGATTGACCATTCACAAGAATAATTCGACATAATTTCCCTTTATAGTTATAATTGCCATTAACCATTCGGCTCACAGAAGAATTCCCGGGGAGAATTCGCATGACTTTGACGATCATCGGCATCCATGGCCTCGCCAACAAACCGAAAAAAGAGACATTGGCCAATTGGTGGCAACAATCCGTCGACGAAGGTCTTAAGAAAAATCAAGCCATTACCAACCCAAACTATGAGTTCGAGATGGTCTTCTGGGCTGATCTCCTCTACAAGAACCTACAGCATAACGATACCGACTTTGACTTCGATTCGTTGTTTAACGAAGAACCCTACCGAGAGGCGGCGTCGGGCTTCCCAAAACCCTATGACGACAACATCTTGGATGAAGTAAGGCGGATTGGCTTTGATCTCTTCGGCGGCGTTGTCGACCGAGTGAAGGAAGCCACGGACACGGACATTCTGGCCCACTGGGTTCTGGCTCGCAGCCTGAAGGATCTTGCCTTCTACTATGATCCAGAACGGCTGATTCGCGACCGTCAAGGTACGTTGCGAATGGCGCGACAGGTGCTTATGCAGGAGCTGCAGTCTGCCATCACCAAACATAAGCACAAGCCGTTAATGATTGTCGCCCACTCCATGGGATCGATCATCGCCTACGATGTGTTGCGGGATATGGGGCAAGTGGACGAAACCGCCGTCGTCGACCACTTTGTCACCATCGGCTCACCATTGGGCTTGCCACTGGTGAAAACTAACGTTTTCAAGGAACGTCAACATTATGCTGGCAAGACCGCACTACGCACGCCCACCATTGTTGCCAAGTCGTGGATAAACTTTGCTGACCGGAAGGACCCGGTTGCCTTCGACACGCACCTCAGTGATGACTACAAGCCCAACAAAGAGGGTATCGGCGTCAAGGATGACCTGGTTACCAACGACTACAGCAACAAAGGAACACGCAACCACCACAAATCATACGGCTACTTGAGAACGCCGGAGCTTTCCAAGCACATCGCCGACTGCCTTTGAGGGATTTTGGCGGGCCTTACCTTAGCCTGCGTCGCTGCGCTGCGTGGAAAGCCAGCCAGAAAGATCCGGCCAAGCATAAGCTGTGACCGGCAGACGCGTGCCAGAAAAATCCTCTTGCCGCTCGGCCACTCTTCGACCCCCTAGGGCTTCGTAGAAGTACCGGGCCGGGTTGGCCGAGAGCACCCAAATCACCGCCCCCGTGCAGTCGCTCCGAAGCAGGGTGGCAAAGAGGGATTGCAGGAGGGGTCGACCCAGGCCCATGCCTTGCCAGTCGGGCAAGAGATAAAGAGTGTAGACCTCGCCAGTGTAGGGTAGACTCCGAAACCGAGAAGACCCACAGCTGCCAAAGCCGACCACCTTTCGCCGCCCGCCCCCCTCTGCGGCAGCGACCACCACCCGCTCCTGCCGATCCTGGCACGACAGGATCCGTCGCCAATGCTGTTGTAGTTGCCGCGCGCTCATTTGGACCAAGTAGGTGTCGGGTAACATGCCTGCGTAGGTGGCCCGCCAGGCCGTGATATGAACGCGCGCGATGGCCGCCGCATCCTCAATCTGAGCGGGACCGAAGCGCAGTACTTTGGCCATCCTACAACTGCCGCAGAGCCGACAAGGGACGCCAAGCATAGGCTAGGGTGGGAACTTCGAAGTCGCCGATCATGTCACGTCCTTCGTCTGTAACCCGCCCGCCCAGCGCTTCGTAGAAAGACCGCGCCGGGCGATTGGCAGCAAAGACCCAAAGATAGCAGCTTTTGGCGCCAAGGCCATGTAAACGATCCGCGGCCGCCGACATGAGCCGTCGCCCGAGGCTGCGGCGCTGATGGTCTGGGTGGACGCAGATCGAGACGATCTCCGCATCAAAGGCTGCATCGACGGCCAGTCGCCGCATCCACACGAAGCCCTGACAGCCACCTGGTTCGCAGTCACCGACCAGCACCAAGGGCACCCCAGCTTCCTTAGCCAGGAGGCCCTGCCAAAGCATCAGGCGTTTCTCGTAGGTGATGTCATCTAGGACCTTGGTAGGGAGAATTTTGCAGAAAGTAGCTCGCCAGGCAGCCACATGGACCTCGGCGATTTCGGCCGCGTCTTGAGCCACAGCTTGCCGCACGATCGAAGGAGCGTCGTCACCCGCAGCCCGCATCACAGCGCGCGCTCCAACACCGCGACAAAAAATCCGTCGGTTCCGTGGCCTGCCGGCGTCAGCTGCAGGGTCTCACTGGTGCTTGGGCAGGGGCCATCGAGATTTTCCGCCCAGACCTCACCGACGGGCACTACATGAAAATCCGATCCTTCCGACAAGAAGCGCTCGACCACGTCGCCGTTTTCCGCCGGCAAGAGAGAGCAGGTGGCATAGACTAACCGACCACCAGGGGCCACCAAGAGGCTCGCTTGACGGAGAATCTCGCCCTGGCTTGTGACCAAATCTTGCAGCCGCTCCGGTGTGAGGCGCCAACGCTGTTCGGGTTGGCGCCGCCAAGTGCCACTGCCGCTGCACGGCACATCCACCAAGACCCGATTGAAGCCGCCGGCGGGCACGACAGTTTCGATCCCCGCTTCCTTCGTCAGCACCCGGGTCTCGACGCAGGTGACACCGGCGCGTTTGAGGCGGGTCCGCATCTGCGACAAGCGCTTGCCATCCACGTCGACGGCTAGGATTTGGCCGCGGTTCCGCATCTCGGCGGCGAGGCATAGGGTCTTGCCGCCGCCGCCCGCACAAAAGTCGACAACCCGCATGCCGGGCCGAGCACCGCAGAGCAGCCCAACCAGCTGCGCGCCCTCGTCCTGTACCTCCACTAAGCCACGGCGAAAGGCCTCCACCGTCCCTAAACTATGGCGCCCTACAACCCGCAATCCCAGGGGCGAAAGTGGCGTCGGCGTCGACTCAATGCCGTCCCCTTCCAAGGCAGCATGAGCCTGCTCGCGGTTGGCCTTCAGCCGGTTGACCCGCAGGTCGAGACCGGCCGCTTGCCTCAAGGTTGCCAACTCCTCATCGCGGCGAGACCCGAAGGTGCGCTCGAACTCGGGTAGGAGCCAATCCGGCATTTCGAGAGCGACGGCGACTGGTATGGCAGCGCCATCGCCTTTCTCGACGGCAAGATCGAGCAACATCTGCTTCTCGCCTGGTTGCAAGGGGGCTGGATTATAGAGACCGCCATCGAATGCTGCCGCCAGATCCTCGCTGCGCCAATTCTGAACAGTGGCAAGATAGGCGAGCATCCGTACCCGCGCACTCGGAACCGGGTCGTCGCCGCAACGGCCAATCTGCCACTCCAGGCGCGCGCGACGGCGCAGCGTTCCGTAGACAAGATCGGAAATGGCCCGGCGGTCCTTGGAACCAATGTAGCGGTGCCGGCGCCAATAGCGAGCGACCACCCGATCGGCCGGCTTATCTCGCTGGTCGATCTCGTCCGCTAACTCTATGGCGGCTGCAATCCGGGCCGCCGGCGTCATCTAGAGACTGTTGCGGTAGTTGGGCGCCTCGCGGGTGACTTGCACATCGTGCACATGGCTTTCCCTGAGGCCGGCATTGGTGATGCGAAGAAACTCACTGTGGCTGCGCATGGCTGTAATGTCCGGGCTGCCCGTATAGCCCATGGCTGCCCGCAGGCCACCCACCAACTGGTGCAGGACCGGGCCGACCGGCCCCTTATAGGGAACCCGCCCTTCGACCCCTTCGGGCACCAACTTCAGATGATCGGCAATATCTTGCTGAAAATAGCGGTCGGCCGAACCGCGCGCCATGGCCGCCATCGAGCCCATGCCGCGATAGGACTTGTAGGAACGCCCTTGGTAAAGAAACACCTCGCCCGGGCTTTCATCGGTGCCCGCCAAGAGCGAGCCAATCATCGCGCAGTCGGCACCGGCCGCAATCGCCTTGGCCAAGTCGCCGGAATACTTGATCCCTCCATCGGCGATCGCCGGGGTGTCGCTCTCGCGGCACGCTTCGACACACTCGAAGAGGGCAGTCAGCTGCGGCACGCCAACGCCGGCGATCATCCGCGTCGTGCAGATCGATCCTGGACCGATGCCGACTTTTATGGCATCGGCGCCCGCGTCGATCAGTGCTTGGGCGCCATCCTTCGTGGCAACGTTACCGGCGATAACCTGGACCTTGTTAGAGAGCCGCTTGAGCGCGCCCACCGCCTGCAGCACCGCATCGGAGTGGCCATGGGCGGTATCGACCACAACCACATCTACCTCGGCATCGATCAGCGCCTCGGCCCGAGCGAGGCCGTGCTTGCCGACGCCGGTGGCGGCCGCCACCCGCAAGCGGCCCATGTCATCCTTGCAGGCGTGGGGAAAGGCTTGCGCCTTTTCGATGTCCTTGACGGTGATCAGGCCGATGCAGTGGTAGTCATCGTCGACCACCAAGAGCTTTTCGATACGGTTCTGGTGCAGCAAGCGCTTGGCTTCCTCTCGGGCGACCCCCTCCTTGACCGTGATCAGGTTGGTCTTGGTCATCAGCTCGCTGACCGGCTGCTCGTGGTTCTCGGCAAAGCGCACGTCGCGATTGGTCAAGATGCCGACCAAGGGCCCCGGCCCCCGTTCCACCACCGGAATGCCGGAAATTCGATAGCTGGTCATCAGTGCCAAGGCATTGGCTAGCGGCTCGTCCGGATAGATGGTGACCGGATTGATCACCATGCCGCTTTCGAATTTCTTGACCTTGCGCACCTCGTCAGCCTGCTCGCGGCTATCGAGATTTTTGTGAATGACGCCGATGCCGCCGGCCTGGGCCATGGCGATCGCCAGCCGGTTCTCGGTCACCGTATCCATGGCCGCCGAGACTAAGGGTATTCCGAGTTCGATGCTGCGGGTGAGGCGGGTTCGGGTCGAGGTTTGACTTGGCAGGACCGAGGATTTTGCAGGTTTTAGGAGAACATCGTCAAAAGTAAGGGCCTCGGTAATCGTCATGCCAATCCGCCTTCAGAAATGATTGGCGCGCGATCATACACAGCCTCCCCTAAAGACCCAAGGGAAATAGCAAGCAAAGTGCGCGTAACCTTGAGCGAGACCCTAAGCCGGCGGCTCATGCCGCGCCCGGAATTCGAGGGCGATGAGGTAGAGCTCGCGGGACTCGCTGCGGCTGGCCGGCGGCTTCACGTGGCGCACGTGCGCGAAATCACGCTTCAGCTGGGCCAGGAGATCGCGATCGGCACCGCCCCGCAGCACTTTCACCAAGAAACCACCGCCTGGGGCAAGCAACCCGCTGGCTAGTTCAGCCGCCGCCTCAGCCAGGCCCATGGTGCGCAGGTGATCGGTGGCCGCGTGACCGGTGGCCGGCGCCGCCATGTCGGAAAGCACCAGGTCGGCCGGCCCGCCCAGCGCCGCGCGCAGACGATCAAGGGTCGCTGGGTCATAGGCGTCGCCTTCAAGCAAGACAACGCCGGGTATCGGCTCGATCGCCTGGAGGTCGATGCCAACCACGCAGCCGCTTGGGTCGACCCGCTCGGCGGCGACCTGGCACCAGCCGCCCGGCGCTGCCCCTAGATCAACCACGCGGCGACCCGGCCCCAAGAGCCCGAACTGCGCGTCCAGCTGCAGGAGCTTGAAGGCGGAGCGAGCGCGGTAGCCCTTGGCCTGGGCCTCGGCAACGTAGGGATCGTTGAGCTGGCGCTGGAGCCAGCGGGTCTGGCCGCTGGTGCGCCCCTTGGCGCTGGCCACCCGCACCTTAAGGGCCCGGCGGCTGACGCCGCCCCGCTGGTCGCTTCCTTGAGAGCCAGTCCCCCGCTTGCCAGTCCCCCGCTTGCCAGTCCCCCGCTTGCCAGTCCCTCGCTTGCCAGTCCCGCCACCACTTGGCCGAGTCATAACAGGCGGGGTCTCATCCAAAGCCCATGCCCGGCCGGCAGGGCGCGCAGGTGCCCGACTGCATGAGCATCAAGAGAATACCTTCGCGCAAGCCACGATCGGCAACCCGCAAGCGATCAACCGGCCAGGTATGGCAAAGCGCGTGCAAAATGGCGCAGCCGGCCACCACCAGGTCGGCGCGCTGCGGCCCGATACAGCCATGCGCCACCCGCTCCTCATAGCTCATAGCAGCGATGCGCTGGCTCAGGCGCACAATGGTCTCGGCTCTGAGGTAACAGCCGTCGACCCGACGGCGGTCATAGCGGGGCAAATCCTGGTGCACACCGGCCAAGGTAGTGACCGTGCCGGAGGTACCGATCATCTGCAGCTCGCCGCTATGCACTTTCTCGGCCAAGCGATGGCGCCGCTCGAAGGGTTGCAAGGCTGTGAGGGCCGTGTCGCGCATGGCCGCATAGGTGCGAAGGTCGTTGGAGCGGCCACCGAAGCGCTCGGCCAAGGTGATCACGCCGAGCGGCAGAGAACACCAATCCCGACGCTGGAGCCGGCCCGCGTCCCATTCCAGCCAGCTGATCTCGGTGCTGCCGCCGCCAATATCGAAGATCAAGGCCTGGGAAAGATTGGGGTCAAGCAGCGGCGCACAGCCGGTATAGGCCAGGCGCGCCTCTTCGCTGTTGGAAATGATCTCGAACTCCAGGCCGGTTTCCTTGCGCACCCGGGTCAGAAAGGCCTGGCAATTGCTGGCTCGGCGACAGGCATCGGTGGCCACGTAGCGGGTCTTGGTCAGCGGCCAGCGGCGCAGCTTGCGGGCGCAGATGCGCAGAGCATCAAGGGTGCGCGAGATCGCCGCATCACTGAGGCGACCGGTCTGGCAAAGCCCTTCGCCCAGGCGCACGATCCGCGAAAAGGCGTCGACCACCTCAAAGCCCTGACCACGCCGACGCGCTACCAGCAAACGGCAATTGTTGGAGCCAAGATCGAGGGCTGCGTAGATCGCGCCCTCCATCGCGGTCCTCCGGCTTTGCCCCTGGCTGTGATTGACGCTCGTCGGCAGCGCTTTTCCTCCTTAGCGCAAAGGGATGGCCACGACCCTTGCATCAAGAAAATCATACTCTAAACCGATATTGCTGCGGGATGCTAGGGCCGAGCCGGCGAAAGCGCTTTTCCCTGGGGCGAAAGCACTCTGCCTGGTGGCAAAAGCGGTTGAATTGCCATGCGACCTCGGCCTATTTATAAGGGACCGGGTGGCACGCATCCGGCTTACCGGTTGGGGGATAGGTTAGCGGTAAACCTCTCGGCTCTGACCCGAGCATCCTTGGTTCGAATCCAAGTCCCCCAGCCAGATCTTTTCAAGAGCCTACGAGATTTCATGAATTGGCCAGTCGGCAATGGGTATCACCGCGCAGCCGTGAAACATGTATGACTGGCGACTGTCATGATGACATACGCCCCGCTTACGAGCTAAGGAAGGTCGGCTCGCGACGGTCAGCCACTCGTCATCACTGCGCAGCTCGGCCACAGCGACACGAGGACGGCAGAGAAGCGCCACGCCCACTTCAGCCCAGTTATGTCGCCAACGCGATTCGAGTAGCTCCAAAAGCCTACTGATTGTATACCCTTTCTTTTCGAACATAGGCCCGAGGAAACAATACCAAGATTGAAGGGCCGAATTAGTTCGGGAATCCTTGGAGTGTGCACCGGATGAAGGTGGCTATTTCAATACCAGATGTCGACATTAAACCGATCATGCCAATTAGGCACGCAATGAAGTTTTTCGCTGGAAAGGGCCCTAAGAACTATCTAGATACCGCAATGCTAGAGAACCTAGCGCGCCTGGCTGAACACACTGCAATGGAGTTTACACTCGGCAAGGAATGTACCGTCAAATTCTGGCGTGGCGATGCAGCACCAGACATTTCAATAATTGCGCGGGCAGGTTCGCATTTCGAAAATTCCATTACCGGCATCCATCGTGGCCTGCTCCATCTGATGACAATCCGGCGGCGAAAGCAAATCCTTACACAGTCAAGTACTTCGCTACCAAAGAATCTTTTCATCCATCGCGATAGTACTCGAAACAAGATAAGGAGCCTTCGTAACGGCATACAACATCTAGATAAGGCGGTTCTCAAAGGCGAGATGCCCGAAGGTGAGCCATTTTTTCCAATAGCAGTAGGCAAGGAAGTTCCTAGTGGTATCAACACTCTAAAGACACTGGACCAACTTCAGATCGGTGCCGAGACAATCAAATTTTCCGACTTGGCTTGCTGGATAAATGAGCTCAAAGACTGTGCTCGGCAATTGGTCGGTGCGGAGTATCACTTAGGCGATGTCGAAGGAGAACAGCCTTGTTAGCGGTAAATAAAGTATGGGCAGACTTCGGCGAGATTGGCATCATCACAAAGGTAAAGATGGAGAAGTTGGGGTGAAGGGATACCCAGTTTTGCGATATCATAGAAGTTTATGAAACCGCGTAGCCGTGTTCGAGGCGTGGGTCTCCTTTGCTGTCACTGCATCAGAAATCTCGCCTACTACAGAGCGGGATGGATACGCCACCGGTTTGCCTCAAAAGACGATTTTTGGCGCACTGTGAATTCCAATTTTCTCGATATCGGCGTTCTTGAGTGGTGCAAACTCTTTAGCGAGAAGAGAGGGAAACACCATTGGAGCCGGGTTGTCCCCGAGCGCGACGCTTTCGAGCATGATCTTTTCATGGGCATCGATGTCACCGAGGAGGACTTCGAAATGCATCGAAGTAAGATGAAGGTCTACCGTGACAAGTTCGTTGCCCATCTGGATGAAGAGCCAATAATGGACATTCCAAAGTTGGATGTAGCTATCACCTCGGCAGAGTTTCTCTACAAACATGTCTACCGAGGATATCCGGGTTTTTTGTCGGGTCTCCCAAATCCAGAGGGCCTTTACGAGCTGCACCTTGCACACGGCAGGCACTACTATCCAAGTGAGAAATTGTGAACACTTCAGGATGTCTAGTAGACGGCTTTCAAACGAACCTCGATGCCCAGAAGGCGGCCGCTACAACCGATACATAACATTGTTATTTCAACAGCGAGGGTGCAAAGATGCGCGTAGAAATCGAGAAGAACGGGCCGGTGTGGACGGTCATCCACAACCGGCCGGCGGCACGCAATGCGGTCGATCCGGAATCCGGTGATGCCTTGGTCGCCGCCTTCACCGCGTTCGACGCCGACCCGGAGGCGCGGGTTGCCGTTTTTTGGGGGTCCGGCGGTGCCTTTTGCGCCGGCTGGGACCTCAAGTACGCCTCGACCTTGCAAGACCCTGAACGTTATCAGAAAGAGATCATCGAAGGTCTTGGCTTTCCTTTGGGGGCGGCACCGGCCCCGCGCGGACCGCTCGGCCCGTCGCGCCTGGAAATGACCAAGCCGGTGATCGCCGCGGTCGAGGGGCCGGCCGTCGCCGGTGGCATGGAGTTGGCGCTGTGGTGCGACGTGCGGGTCATGGCGGAGACCGCCTACATCGGCGTCTACTGCCGGCGCTGGGGCGTGCCCTTGGTTGACGGCGGCACCGTGCGCCTACCGCGTCTGGTGGGGCAAGGCAAAGCCCTGGAGATCACCTTGACCGGTCGCAAGGTGGAAGCCGATGAGTGCTATCGGATCGGGCTTTGCGAGAAGGTCGTGCCCCATGGCGAGGCCCGTGCCGCGGCCGAGGCTATGGCCAAGGAGATTGCCCGTTTTCCCCAGGAAGCGGTTCGCGTGGATCGCCGCTCGATCATCGAAAACCACGGCCGCCCCACCCGTGAAGCCCTCCAACGCGAATGGGCCAATGGCATCCACGCCGTTGTCAAGGAAGGCGCGGCTGGCGCCGGACGCTTCCGCGACGGCCTGGGTCGGCATGGCGACTACGAACGCATTTGACGACACACGCCGATAGCGTCAGGGGCCGGCAGAATAGGAACGGGCGTCTTATCGTGTGGGGTAGCGAGCAAGGTCTTGCCTTTGCGCCAGCAGAATGGTTTTGTACCGCGAGCGAGCGGCGTCGGCCGAACCTCGCAGCGGCAGGATATTCTGCATTGACCTCTAACTCCTGAAACGAAATCGATTTGCCATGGCGATGACGCAACCAGATGGCGCGCCAGCCCAAGTAGAGGGTGGCACAGAGGGCGGCAAGGTCTACGAGGTAACGATTGACCTAACACAGGATAATGCCTCGCAGTCGAAGCTAATTCGCTTCATCTTGGAGGATCGGGCCGAGGCCGGCGCCCGCGTCCTCGACGTCGGCTGCGCGAATGGGGCGCTTGGCGAAATCCTGATGCAAAAGGGCTGCCAGGTCGAAGGGGTGGAACTCTCTGAGGCTGCAGCCGAGATTGCCCGTGGCCGGCTTGGTGCGGTCTTTTGCGGCAGTCTGGACGCCTATCTCGACCGGCAGACGCCGGTTGAGCCTTTCGACTACATCATCTTTGGTGATGTGCTTGAGCATCTGGTGGACCCGGTCGGGACCCTGCGGCGGCTGACGGCCATCTTGGCGCCCGGCGGCGCGGTCGTTGCGTCGCTGCCTAATGTGGCGCATTTGGCCGTGCGTGCCATGTTGGCGGAAGGACGCTGGGACTACGATGATGAAGGGCTTCTTGACCGCACCCACCTGCGCTTTTTTACGCGCCAGTCCTTGCTGGCGCTCTTCGCAGAAGCAGGCTATGCGGTCACCCGCGTCGAGCCGGTTACTCTGCCCCCGGAACAGGCCGGTATCCGATTCAACCGACTGCTCTCGGAAACCATTGACGCCATGGTCGAGGACGACACCAAATCGGCCTTCCAATTCGTCGTGCTTGCAAGACCAGAGGTCCAGGGCTCTGACGAGCCAATCATAGTACCGGAACAATTTGACCAATCAAAAGTGCAGGCCGGATCCGCCGACGGCATGCTGGTGGCTCGACTGGAAGAGCGACTAAAGGAGCGCGAGGCAAAGGTTGAAGAACTGGAAAATCACCTTGCCGAGGTCGGCGCCGGCTTCGAAAATGCTATGCGCGTCATCGCGGTCAGGGACGAGGAACTGGCCGTTCTGCGGGCACAATCAGCCATGCCAGCGGAAAGCGGATCGCCGGTTGCCGGCTGGCTGGCACGCTTTCTCATGCGTCTGGCGAAACGTTTAGCGCGTTAGCACGCAATGTCGCTTGCCAAGGATCCCCTAGCCGCCTCGAGTGCGGCTGCCATCGAGACCCAGAGCGGGCCGAACGTTCTTTGCCTCTTGCCCTTGCTCGACTGGTCACTGGGCGACATCCGCATCAAGAACCCCTTGGAACGCTGGCAAAAGCAAAGCGGCGGGGGCCTGCGTCGCCGACTGGTGGCGGATTTTGTCATTGACGACATCGTCTGGGCCGACATTGTCGTGTTTCAGCGCGAAGCAGACCCACGCATACTTGGTCTCATCCGCGACCTAAAGCGCTTGGGCAAGAAGATTGTCTTCGACATTGACGATCTCTTGACCGCGGTACCTGAATTCCTGTCCTCCTATGAGCATTGTGCCCGCGTGCGCCCGCATCTGGAGGCAGTGCTGGCTGAGGTCGACGCAATAACCGTCACCACGCCGCGCCTGCAGTCGGCCATGCAGCGCTACAACGAGCAGGTAATGGTCGTTGCCAACGGCTCGGATGCGAGCGGCCGGATGGTCTCGCATGGTGAGGAAGACAGGCCGATTCGCCTGTTGCTGGCTTCTTCCGATACGGTTCGCGTGGACGCGGTAATTGCCCCTTTGCAGCGCATTGCCGCGGAGTTTCCCGATACCTTGGAGATGCTGGCGGTAGGGCCGCCAGCCAGGATGCTCGAAGATGCCGGGCTTCCGGTGCGACCCTTGGCGATGATGCCTTACAACGAGTTCGGCGCCTTTTTAGCCACCTTAGACAATGCGGTCGGTTTGATCCCGCTGGATGCATCAGAATTCAGTGGCTGCAAAAGTCCGATCAAGTTCATCGATTACTCCTTGGCCGGCATTCCCTGCATTTGCTCGGCGGTGCCGCCCTATAGCGACGTGGCGGAGCACGGGAAGACTGCCCTGCTTTTGGAATCCAATGAAGAGGCTTGGTATCAGGGAATTCGCAGCTTGGTCGTCTCAGCGGCCGAGCGCAAGCGGCTGGCCGACAATGCTGCCGGACTCTGTCGGGAAAAGTTCTCCCTGGACGAAAGCGCTGGCGCCTGGCAACGTGTTTTTTCAAGGGTGACAGCGCCCAGCCCCGACGAAGTCCCGGTTCCGACACCACAACAGCAGTATGCGCAGATGCTATGGCGGCATCGCCTGCGTAGCCTGCTGTCGCTTAGCGGTCGCCTCTTTCGCGCCTCAGCCTACCGTTCCGCCTATCAGGTCTGGCGCACCGAAGGATTGGCCGGCATCAGGCAACGCTTGGCTCAAATAATCTAAGACGAGGGCAGCAACGATACTTCGGCAATCCCATTAATCTAACAAAAATTGTCGGGGTAATATTACGGTTAATGTCGCCTCGACTTCCTCGCCCCTTGTCAATTCGAAACATGCTACAATCATTTCAAAGTAAGCCTTGCTAAGGATTGTTTTGCGTTGATCTGCTTGTGGGCCTAGTAACATAAGTGCTTGATTTTGAGGGGAAGTTTTATGAGAATCGGAAGTGGCTTAGGAGCGATTTTTGCCGTCTTTCTGGCTTTTGCCATGGCGCAGCCGGCGGCAGCGCAGACGGTTAACCTAACCCCAACGCAAGACGCGACCCTCTGCGAGGACCCGGCAAGCGGCGGCGGGGCAGTGCAAGGCTTGCTCGCCAATGGCCGCGGTCAGCACCTCTTTGCCGGCGCCACATTGGATAGCACCCGTCGACGGCGGGCCCTGGTCGAGTTCGACATCGCTGGCAATATTCCTTCAGGTTCTGTCATAACCAACGTTGTCCTGACCTTGAACGTTTCTCGGGTCGCCAACGCCACGGCGCGGACGGTGGCGTTGCGGCGGGTGACGGCGGATTGGGCCGAGGACCTGTCCGACGCCGCCGAAGGCACTAATGAGTCAAATGAAGGCCAGTGCGCCCCTGTTGCCGGCGATGGCGCGACCTGGCTAGAGCGCTTCGCCGCCAGCAACTTGGCGTGGAGCTCGGCCGGTGGCGATTTTGTTGGTACAAACAGTGCTACCGCCTCGATCGCTGGCATAGGCAACTACAGCTTTGGATCGACCGCGCAGATGGTGGCCGATGTTCAGTCCTGGCTGGATAATCCGAGCGGCAATTTCGGCTGGATCCTGATTGGCGAAGAAACCCTGGCGCAAGCCGCCAAGCGATTCGACAGCAAGGATAATCCAACTGCAGCGGTCCGGCCTCAGCTCGCGGTGACATTTACCCCTGGCAGCGATCCGGCGCCCTTCCCGCCAACCGGCGTGGTGGCCAGCGTAAATCCCGGCGATGCCACGCAAGTCAATGTCGCCTGGGCGGCCTCAGCCACGGCGACGTCCTACGAAGTGCATCGGTCCCTCACCCCGTCTAGCAGCGACGCAACCTTGGTGAGTACGACACCGACGACAAGCTTTGCTGACAACATTGGCCCGGGTGGCGCGAACCTGCAGGGGATCGTTCTGTTCTACTTCATCAAGGCCTGTAACGGCAGTGGCTGCAGCGATTTCAGTCAGTTCGGGTCGCTGCCCCCGCAAGCAGCCCCAGTGGCAGTACAGGCCGGCGACGGACTTTCGGGGTTAGTCATCCGAGTGACCTGGAACCAGGTCGCCGGCGCCGATTCCTACGAAGTCCATCGGGCGCTTTTTGGCGACCCGAACTTTGCTCTGCTCGCCCCGACGGTTAACCTCAGCTTCGATGATGCGACAGCCGTGGTCGGCGCGGTCTTTCAATACAAGGTTCGTGCCTGCAACTCCGGCGGCTGTGGGCCCTTTAGTGTGGTCGATACAGGGCAATTGGCATCACAGGTGAACCCACCCGCCATCTTTGCGTCATTGCTACCCGCCAGCCGATCGGTCCAGGTTGGACAGATTGCCTCCGCCTTCGTCTCTCTTGTCAATTTTGGCGATTTGTCGGCGGAAGGCTGCTCGATCGCGCCGCTTGGCGGTCTGCCGGTCAACTTCAGCTTCCAGTTCACCAATCCCGGCGACAACTCCTTGGGGCCGATTGGACTACCGGCCAGCATTGCCGCCAAGGGCAGTCAAACCTTTTTGATCACGCTCACCCCAACCGGAGCCTTCAACCCGACCCAGGTGCAGTTCAACTTCGACTGCACGAATACAGATCCGGCGCTGCAGCAGCCTGGGGTGAACACCATGCTGCTTGCTAGTTCGACAACACCGGTGCCGGATGTGGTGATGCTAGCGGCAACCTCGCGTCAAGATGGGATCGTCAATCTGCCGGGTACTCTGGGGACGAGCGTATTCGCGGTGGCGACGATCAACGTTGGGGCGGCCGGTGCGGTCACCTTGGCCCCGAGTTCCGGCTCGCCCGCTCTGCCGATTACGCTGGCGATTTGCGAGACCAACCCGGCAACAGGCGCCTGCATCGGACCGGCAGGACCCGCTGTCGCGACAACCGTCGGCGCAGGCGCGGCGTCGACCTTCGCGATCTTTGCAACCGGCCGAAACAATGTCGCCTTCGATCCGGCGAATAATCGGATCACCGTCTCGGTGCTTGATACCGGCAATGCCATTCGCGGGCAAACGTCGGTGGCGGTCAGTACCGGCAATACCTTGACGGTGACACCGCTGGGCGAAGCGAATGGTGGAACGATTAGCTCCGTCAACATCCCCGGCATTTCCTGTCCGCCGGACTGCACGGAAACATATCTGATCAATCAGACCGTGATCCTGCAGGGCGTTCCCACATCAGGTCAGCTGACGAACTTCGATGGATTTGGCGGTGCCTGCACAGGCACGTCATGCACGGTGATCATGAGCAGCGATCAAATCGTAACCGGAACGTTTTCGTCGCGCGATCCAGGACGGTGACCGACTCGATTTGGCTCGTAGGGCCGGATCAGCAGCTCGCGCTGCCCTGACAGGCGGCCTTAAGGCCTTCCATCAGGGTCTTGAGGTTAGCCTGGGCGGCCTGAACGGTTCTAGCTAGCTCCGCTGATAGGCGACGCTGTTCGGCTGGGCTTGGGACACCAGCATTCGAGGCCAAACGGCTGCTCGGGCGGCGAACATCTCGACTTGGTCTCGGTTCGGCCTTGGCATCTACGGAGGCTGCCAGGCTCGCCACGGGGGAAGCGACCGGCTGCGGTGTCGCAGCCTTGGCCTGGGCTGTGACCGCTTCCAACTTTAACTCCGTCATCATCTGCGCAGCCAGGGGCGTGAGGAGGTCGCTAACACTGGGCTTTGTCGCCGCGACTTTCTCCTCGCCTACGAGCGCTGCGCTGCCAGGCTGAACAGCCGGCGCCTGGGAATTCGGTAGGCCGAGCGACAGCGCCAGCAAAGTCTTCTCGTCTTTCAGGTCCCCACCCTTAATCAAACGCATGGTCCTCGCCGGACCGAGCGGGCCACCCGGTATCACCAATCGCGACACCGCAATATCTCCTTCTTGGCGGTGCATAATAAAGTTCCGCCGGCCCAATAGCCTAGGCAGTATCCGATCCAGTTTACCAACGAAACGCCCTGAAATGGTGGTCTCCCGATCCGGCAGTCCACCCCAATCAACATCGAACTCGTAGCGCTTTGCCAGTTCAGAGAGGGCATCAAAGAGTTTGGCGTCCTGAGCCTGCACCACGAGCATTGGTAACGCGCTGTCATCTATTGTGAGGTTGTCGCCTGCGGCAAGCGTTTGGCTGGTAGTCAAGAACAAGGCCACCACACAGACACCGATAAATTGGGTAATTCTCCCCAAGGGAACCGCCTCGTCCAAACGTTACATTTTCTTAAGAGTAACATTAGGAGAATTAGGTCCGGAATCCCAGTGTGAACAGGAGACGATTCGACAATTAGGCACGGCAGTGCTATGATTTCGGCCTAACAAATATAACAATTTCAAATATCTATTGGTTTTGGGGAGGCGCCATTGAAATTCCGGAACGGGACGAATTTATGGTGCCGATTGCTTAACGGCGCTGGCTCCGCTCTTGCCGGTCGCAGTAACCATCTCACTTTTCTTAAGAACAGCCGTTTCAACCGTTCAGACCCGTACGCAATGAGGCGACGGATCCGGAGTCCTAAGGCCTTGGTATTCTCAATAAGCAGCTTATCTATGCGGCGATTTGCTCTGGTTGGGCTTCTAGGGATTGCAGCACAGCTGGTGTTGAACCAGCCAGCTATGGCGCTCCAGGACTATTTCAACGCATTCAAAGGACGCTATCCAGGATGGCCAACAACCTCGACCTTCAACTGTCGCGCCTGTCATGACAGCTTCTTGGGCGGCGGGTCACGCAATGCCTACGGCAATGCGTTTCTTAGCAAGAAGGGGCCAAACATTGCCTCCCAGGCGACAGCCCGGAACATCATTATCGATTTGGAAAATGAAGACCCCGATGTCGACGCCTTTCTGAGCCTGACCGAAATTACACGGAATCGTTTGCCTGGTTATGCGGTCGGCTCCTTCAGTCAGCCGACCAACGTCGTGACCTTTTCCAGTGCTCCTAGGGCCAACAGTAATCCGATTAACTCAGGGGCAAGCACAGGCGTGAGTGCGCTCGCAAACGACCTCAAGATCAACAACAGCATCGCCTATTCTTGGACCGCGAGTTGCAGTGGGATTAGCAACGGAAGCTTTTCGAACCCAAACAGTCGGACACCGGTCTACACCGCTGCCAACAACTTCACCGGTGCCAATCGCAACTGCACACTAACAGTCACAGCCAGCCCCACCAACGATCCAGCCTCGGCAAGCGATTCTTTCACGCTGGTCGTCCGCAACACCACGCCGCCCGCCCCCGATTTGGTGGTGCAAAGTTTCACATCCAGTCAAGCAAGCGTGCAGACCGGCCAGTCGATCACGCTTAGCGCGACCATTAAGAATCAGGGGGACGGGTCTTCCGGCGCGGCAACGATCAAGTTTCGGCGCTCGCCTGACTCGAACATCAACAGCGGGTTCACGGTGGTTTCAACAAAACAGATATTGGGAATCAGTCCAGACGGAACTCGCAGCAGCAGCGCCACCACCACAGTGCCGAATCAAGCCGGCACGTTCTTCTACGCAGCCTGCATCGACCCTGTCGCCGGCGAGTCCAATACCGGCAACAACTGCTCGAATGCGGTGCCCGTCTCGGTGGCTGTACCGCCAAAACCGGATCTGATCATCTCGGCGATCAGTGTGAACAAGTCGGTGGTGGCCCCCGGCGAATCCGTCAGGGTCAATGCGACGGTGAAGAACCAAGGCAGCGGCGGGGCAGCCGGTACCACCCTGCGCTATCGTCAATCGGGCGACGACACAATCAGCAACAATGATACCCAACGCGCACAAGACAGTATTGGCAGCCTAGGCTCCAACCAGACCTCGGGTCAAAACGCCACTTTCGCAGCCCCCAACCAGGTCGGCACGTTCTTTTACGGTGCCTGTGTGGATAGCGTGAGCGGGGAGTCCAACACCGGCAATAACTGCTCCTCCGCGGTCGAAGTAACCGTAGCGGAACCGCAAAACACCGTAACTCTAACCGCTGGCCCAAGCGGCAGCCCGAACCCCGCGACATCAGGCGGACAAGTCAATCTCACTGTCAATGCCTCCGACACACTGGGGCGCACGCTCACCTTTTCCTGGACGTCGAATTGCGACGGTTTGGGCAATGGCAGCTTCAATAGCGCCACGTCTCGGACTCCGGTGTTCACGGCACCAAGCAATCAAACTGGCTCCGCTCAAACGTGTGTTTTGAGCGTCACCGCCAGCGATGGGCAAGGTACCAATGCATCCGGGGACTTTGACCTGACGGTCAACAGCGTCGTGATACCTGATCCGCCCAGTGGGGTGGTCGCCAGCAACAACGACACGGCAAAGGTTGTCATCTCGTGGAATGCTGTCGCCAACGCCGATAACTATAAAGTTTTCAGAGCGGCCAGCAATGCCAGCGGGGCTGCCGCAGAACTCGGCCCGACCGCCACCACCAGCTTTGAGGATACCACCGCCACGCCAGGACAAGTCTTTTTCTATTTCATCAAGACAGTGTCGGGCGGACAGGAAAGCGCCTTTAGCACGGGAGCGCAGGGGCAGCGCCCGGCAGCACCCGGCGGCGGCGTAACGGTCAGTCTGCCAGCCAGCCGTGATGCGGTCCTTTGCGAGAGCAATGATGGCAGCGAGGCCAATGGACGCGGTTCCTTCCTCTTTGCTGGTGCGACTGCCGACACCTCGCAGCGCCGACGCAGCCTAATTGCCTTTGACGTGGCAAGCGTGGTTCCCGCCGGCGCTACGATCACTGCTGTAACCATGACGTTGCAGGCGTCGAAGATCGGCGATCCCATCGCCCGGGCGATTGCCCTCCATAGGTCAACCAGCGAGTGGGGTGAGGGCAGTAGCGATGCCGATGGGCAAGAGGGCATCTGCGTTGCCGCGACGCCGGGGAGTGTTACTTGGCAACACAGCCACTTCGGGGCCGATCTCTGGGTCGCCTCTGGAGGAGACTTTCTGGCTGCGGCCAGTGCCGCTCAGACAGTGGCCGATCTGGGAAGTTACGCATGGGGCAGTACGGCGGGTATGGTCGCCGACGTGCAAGTTTGGCTGGACGACGCATCGCAGAATTTTGGCTGGATATTGCTCGGTGATGAGTCGGTGAGCCGCGCCGCCAAGCGCTTCAACTCAGCCCAACATCCCAACGCCGCGTTGCGTCCAAGTCTTTCCGTTACCTATCTCCCGCCCGGTAGCCCGGCGAATCTAGGGAGTCCGCCGGCGGCCCCGGCAGGGGTCAGCGCTAGCGATGGCACCCTGAGCGATCGGGTACGAGTTACGTGGAATGCAGCGCCGGGGGCCCGTCTCTACCGGATCGAGCGCACCGGAGCCCAGGGCAATCCCATTGAAATCGGCACGACACAGCAAACGAGCTTCGACGACCTGCCGGTCAGGGCAACCATCGATGTGACCGGCAATGCCATCGAGCCCCGCCCGGTGGCCAGTTTTAGCTATCGGGTGCGGGCCTGCAATGCGGCCGGTTGCGGCGTTGGTAGCACGGCGGACACTGGATCGGCCGGCTCTGCCGTGGCGGTACCGGCGGCACCCCTTGGCGTTAGCGCGAGTGATGGAACCTTCAGTGACCGTGTGCGCGTCACTTGGTCAGCCGTCGCCGATGCGGTGTTCTATGAAGTGCACCGCGCCGAATCGGCGTCCGGGCCGCGCACCAATCTTGGCGACGCCGCGCGCGCGCTCTTCGACGATGGCGATGCCATTGCCGGGGTCGGTTTCTTTTACTTCGTACGTGCCTGCAATAGTGCGGGTTGCGGTCAGTTTAGTGCGTTCGATATCGGCGCCAAGGGAACACAGGGTGCGGGCGCTGCACCGACGATCCTCTTGGCGACCCTGCCAGGCAGTCGATCGGTTCAGGTGGGTACGGCAGCCAGCGCCTTTGCCACCATCGTCAATGCCGGCGACAGCTTGGCAACTGGCTGTCGGATCAGTCCGGCTACCTCCGTTCCCGCGGATTTTTCATTTAGGCTCAGCAATCCTCTCAACAACAGCCTTGGCCCTGCCGATACGCCGATTGATATACCGGCCGGCGATCTATTTACCTTTGTGATCGTTTTTCGGCCAACGGCGAGTTTCGCGCCGACCAACGTGGTGCTCAACGCCGATTGTCAAAATACCGATCCGGCCGGCAGCATCATCGGGCTCAACACCTTGGCGCTTGCCGCATCGGACACGCCGGTACCCGATCTCGTCGCCTTGGCGGCAACGCTGAATGGGGATGGCATTGTCCGGGTCTCAGAGGCCACTGGGTCGGGTGTGTTTGCCGTGGCAAGTGTCAATGTTGGGGCAAGCGACACAGTGACAGTAACGGCTGATACGGGCGATCCGGCCAACGGTGGGGTCGTGGCTTTACCTGTCAGTGTTCTGATTTGCCAGGTCGATGGGCTCGGCACTTGCTTGGCGCCACCGGCTAGCAGTGTCACAACGACCATTGCCGCCGGTGCCACGCCGTCGTTCACGATCTTTGTCAACGCTAGTGGTCCCATAGACTTTTTGCCGGCGCGCAACCGCATTTTTGTGCGCTTGACTGGCTCAGATGGGCAAGTTCGAGGGGCGACCTCGGTGGCGGTGGTTACAAACTAGAACATCGGGCGGCAATTTGGGATCAATTCTGCTTGGCCTCTGGCCGGCGCCCGACGCTCTAGCGGACAATTCGCGAATCGCTATCACCGATATCCGGATTCTCGCTGCGATCGTCTGGCGTTTCTGTCACAGGTCTCTCGGTGGTCCAATAGTCGATTGCCTGGTATAGTTGTTTCTGGTCGATAGGCTTGGTTATGTAGTCATTCATACCCGCCTGTAAGCAGCGCTCCCGATCGCCCTTCATGGCATTAGCAGTCATTGCCACGATCGGTATTTCTGCGAATCGTCCTGCCATCGCCCGAATTTGTCGTGTCGCCTCCACGCCGTCGAGTTCTGGCATTTGCATGTCCATAAGCACCAGGCTGAAATCATCCTGCTGGACCATTTCGATTGCCTTGCGCCCGTTTTCGGCGACGACAGTAAGGTAGCCGGCCTTTTCCAGCAGGGTCACGGCAAGTAGCTGATTAATGCGATTGTCTTCGACCAGCAGAATTTTGCTGCTTCGCACTTTCATCGCTTGCGCCTCAGGCTCATCTTCCTGACGGGGCATGTCCTCAGGTTCTGCGCTGAGCGCAAGTTTCAGGGCTTGCTTCAGGCGGCCAGGCGTGAACGTGACTAATCGGCTCTGAAACAAGTCGGCCGATCCGGCAGGCGATAAACCTTCCTCATCAGCGGTCAGGGCCAACTCTATAATCGGAATCCGCCCCGAGCCGGTTTGCCTTAATTTCTCCAATTCTTGGGTTCCGACCGTTCCCACCAGCTTGGAGTCCAGGAAAATTGCGTCGGGCTGCAGATTGGTGATACTAGCGGCCAAATCCTCCGCTTCCGAAGTCAGATAGACCTTAGCACCCAGCAACCTGAGTTGTTGTGCGAGGACGTCATCGCCGTGCCTATCCACAGCAATGCTCTCGGCACAGCCGACCAGGAAGCACTTGTTCCGCAAAGGCGTGCTGCTTGTACCGAACCAATGAGGGGAATCCTGCTCGACAACGGCTTGCCAAGGCAGATGGAACCAGAATGTACTGCCTTCGCCCTCCTTACTTGTAACCCCTATTTCGCCATTCATTAAGGTGACGAGACTGTGGCTGATTGCCAAACCCAACCCGGTCCCGCCGTAGCGGCGCGTAGTTGACGAATCGGCCTGCGTGAAACGGTTGAATATTTGCAAGCTCGCCGCTTCACTAATTCCGATCCCTGTATCGATTATCTTAAAGGAAATGTGGCTAGGGCTTGCATCGCCGTCATTCCAAAGTGGGGCGATCTCGACTGTGACGCTGCCTTTTTCAGTGAACTTAATCGCATTGCTGATCAAGTTGAGGAGAACTTGGCGCAGGCGAACCGGATCGCCACGCAGCGTCCTCATGATTCCAGCCTCTAGTAGTATCGAAAACTCAATGCCATTTGAACGCGCTTGCTGACCCATCAACTCTCCGATTTCATCGAGCAAGTCAAGCAAGTCAATTTCCACAATATCAAGCGCGAGACTGCCCGCCTCGATCTTCGAAAAATCAAGAATGTCATTGATAATTGTCAGTAGAATTTGGCCAGAACTCGTGATCGTGTCGACGTAGAGTCGTTGTTCACCCTTCAGGCTTGAGTCAGACAATAGGCCCGCCATACCCAAAATGCCATTCATGGGCGTGCGAATTTCATGGCTCATTGTAGCGAGAAACTCGGACTTGGCTTGATTTGCTGCCTCTGCCTCTATCATTGCCTTGCGCAACTCGGTTGTGCGTTCTTCGACCGCCACTTCCAGTTGACGATGGTGCTTACGCAAGGCGGTATCTCGTGTCTCGATCTCACTCAACATCGCGTTAAAATAATCGATCAGTGTTCCCACTTCGTCGTCCCCCGTGCGGTCAACCCGCCGGGTATAGACTTGGTCCTTGGAAATACGTTTCATTGCATCCGCAAGACGTTGAATCGGCGCTATAATCAGCCCGACGAAACGACGGGACAGGAGATATGCAAGTATTAGGCCAATACCAAAGGAGATGAGAATGACAGCGAGGAATTTTTTTATGTCTTCTTCAATGTAGGTGAGGCTAGATGTAATTTCTAATGTACCGACGATTTCACCCTGCAACCAAGACCTTGTTGAGCGCATAATTCTTTGAGAGCCTAGCCATTGGAAAGGGCTCTCCACTTCGGTGTCCTGCGACACAGTTTCCTGACATGAACTGATTTGTACAGAATCGACAACAAAGGATGCAAAGATTTGGCCGGTTGCGTCGTATAGGCAAAGTCTGAGAAGCCGCGGCTCAGCTTTGGCGGTTTCAAGCACTTCTCGCGCTGCCGATTGATCAGTGAACACAAGAGCTGCCGTCGTATTAGCGGCCATAAGGCGGCCGATGACAGCCAGCCTGTCAGTAGCTTTGCTGTACTCAGCCTTATATTGATTGAGTATGAGAATTGTCGATGAAAGCACCACAACTACAACAGTTACGAGCAGTATCGAGACCCTAATTTTCCATGAAATTGGCAGGTCACGTAACACGTAGTTTTGTCCCCAATTTTCTTATTGGCTGGACGTGGTGCCGTGAATGTACGCGGCCAGGGACAAGAGCTTAGAGCTCATTTTTAGGCCAGCATGTCGTGTCGCTTCGATGTTTACCTCAAAGGCGAATTTTCGGCCGCGCCGGACAAGACCGATCATACCGCCGTCCTCAGCGAAACGGCTACCGTGACCGACCTGGAGGACTGGCTTGTCCTGAATGTCCCGGCGAACAGATTTGATTAGGTGATTGTCTTCAGCACCAAAGAACAAAACGTGACAGGATTCGGCAGTTTCGCCGTCACCAAGATGACGGAACTCGATGGGTTGAGAACCGACCTGCTTGGTGGTAAGATTCCGAAGATGCTGGGCAAAATTAGGGTCGCCAATCAAACAGAAGGTGATGCTGTTACCTGGTGTTTGATCCACCCTTGCCGGCCACTCGACGAATTTCGCGAAGTTGTATAGCAAGGCGGCCTTAAGCCGATAAAGGACAACATTTGCGGTACTAGCCTGGGGAAAAAGACACAGCAGTACCATCGTCACCAAACCTGCGACGACGGAACGATACCACTGATTTTTTTCCCTTGTGATCAACTTTCGCCTTCACATTAGTTGATTTTGCTTGCCACTAGAAATGCAACTTTATGTATGCAAAAGCGGCACGTTCTGGTTCGATCGACCGAAAGGCAAGCGACTGCGTACTCAAGAACTCTGCCCTATGGTCTTGCAGCAAGTTTTGCCCGACAAGGCCAAACTCAACAGATTCGTTTGGTTGCCACGCTAGGCGGAGATCCAAATCGACGTAGGCGTCGACGCCTGATGCCTTCAAGTCATCCACGTATTTTACCAACACATCAAACGCGATTTCGGGGGTGACATCCCAGTAGGACCTAAGGCCGATTTGATGTTTTGGGCTGCTTCCCTCGATGGACGCCGCGAAACTAAAGTCTTGGCTACGGGGGCCGGGCATGACGTCGACGTCGATGAAACTATAAGTCCCTTGAAGTCGCCAACCACTACGAACCTGCCAAGTGCCGGCTAGTTCAAGCCCGACCGCATCACCTTCGAGACCATTTGCCGCAGTAAGGGGAATGACTGTTTGCGGGATGCCATTGACGATGCGGAAGGTTGGTATGCCAGGCTCGATTGAGCGAAGCTTGTCATAGATGCTGTAAAACACAGCGGCATCGACAGTCAAATCGGGCGTGAGTTGGCTGCGGTAGCCAAGCTCGAATGTGGTAAGTTCTTCGGCATCCAGATCGTTGTTACCGGAAATTAGAATAACAGCCGGAATCGGTCCCACATTCGGCGGCGTCAGCGGCGGCAGGGACGACACCACAGCGGAGGCGTCAAGCTCGATCTGTGATGGCGTTCTCACAGCCCGGGAAAACGCACCCCATACGGTTGTATTTTCGTTTGGCATCCAGCGGGCGCGCGCGGTTGGCTGTATTTCGAAACCACTGAAAGTATTGTATTCAAACTTCGATCCCAGAATCAGATCGAAGCGGCCTGGTACAACAGCGATACGATCTTGCACGATGGCGCTGATAATTTGATCGTGTCGGGTGCTGTCACGGACGGAAACATCAGGGCTGCGGCCAAAGTTGTTTTGGGTGTAGCGATAACCCAGGCCCCAGGTCAAACTATGCTGGTCGCCGATTTCCACGCTATGTTGGAAGTCGAGATCGGCGGTGTGCCTTTTTTCGCCGCCGCTATGACTTTGGCGGTCGTAGTAGTCATAGTAACCCTGTACCTGGATATCGCCCCAGTCTCCCATGTATCTGGACCAACGGGCGAGGAAGTGGCCGCCTCGGCGCCCCAAATCATCGGTGATCTCTATCGAAAACGGCGGCAAAGGAGACGAAAGCGAGTCTCTTTGTTCACTGTCGCCGCGAAACAACTCCCCTTCGAGCAGCAAAGTGTCTTGTCGGCTCACATCCCAGTCCGTGCGGAAACCAAGATGGAACATCTCCCAATCACCCGGTTCCGAGTTTCCATCGGCATCGACGCCTCCGTCACGGTTGAAATACTGGGCAAAAATTCGATAGGTGGCCGCGTCGCCTATTTGGCCGCCGTGCCGCAACGCGCCGAAGCCCCTCTCTTCGAATCCCCCGCCCCCCTC
This sequence comes from Rhodospirillales bacterium, assembly GCA_965222795.1. GTDB lineage: Bacteria > Pseudomonadota > Alphaproteobacteria > Kiloniellales > CBDCUY01 > CBDCUY01. The sequence goes on from OZ244972.1 coordinate 1,279,318, forward strand.
TATGAATGTGCCTTGCGTATCCGCTGAAGACTTCGTGATGATGTTGATGACGCCATTGACCGCGTTAGAGCCCCAAAGGCTCGCTCCGGGTCCGCGGATGACTTCAATGCGTTCCACATCTTCGAGGATCGGGTTGTGAAGGTCCCAATAAATGTCCGAGAACAAAGGCGTGACCACGCTGCGTCCGTCGATCAAGACCAGAAGCTTGTTGGAGAACTGGTCATTAAATCCGCGCACGCTTATCGACCAGGCGTTGGCTTCGACTTGTGCGACCTCGACACCTGGCGCCAAACGCAGCGCATCCGGCAGGTTTCTGACGCCCGATCGTCTTATGTCGTCGTTGGTAATGACGTAGACGGCGGCAGGGGCACGCAAGACCGATTCGGCAGCGCGCGAAACCGTTGTCACTTCAATCGTCAGCAACTCTTCCAAGCTCAGATCCGTCAAGTCCAATTCGTCGGCTGCCCTCGCTCCGCAGGCGATGGCAATAGCAAGCGTACCCCCTGCAAAGGCAGAGGTCAGAAAGTGGCCAAATCGACAAGGATGGCTGCGCGTGGCTAGTGGCATTGATTAGTCGCGATCGCCTTTCGAATAGTCACATTAACGGACGAGACACACCGAAGCTTGACTTACCTACTGAGTTACGAAAATGAAGATCAGGCACCGCTGATTGGTCGGTTTCTGTAGGATTATTCAAAGTTTTAAACGTTCTAGGTAAACAGGACGTTATCGTGCCGGGGAGACCACCTAGAAAATTGATAGGATATTATTGGAGAAATTCAACGAATCTCTCGAATAAATAGAAAGAAACAGAAAAAAGATCTGAATAATAGAAGCTGGCCCTCCGTCTCTTGAGTGGACAATTGATATTCAACGTCAGCTGCCTAAAGCCTGATCGACGTAATCTCGATCCCCTGTCGTGATCGAGATTACGTCGTGACTCAGGCTCTATTCAAATGCTGAGCGGACGAATCACGGCGCAATCAGGAGCGGCAAAACGATGCCGACTGGCGCACCACAGACCGCCACGGCGGCGAAATGAATGTCAAAAGGCCCTAGTGTCCTGATTCCGAAGTTCGGTTGATTTGAGATTGTAGTTCTGCGGTGTCTAAGGTTCTGCGGCAGAATCGTTTGACGGCTGCGAGGATGTCATCGGCGGACCTTGTCCATTTGAAGGGCTTGGGGGCTTCGTTGACGTGATCGATGTAGTCGCGGATCGCGTGCTCGAGGGCCTGGGTTGAACGGTGGACGCCGCGGCGTAACTGCTTTTCGGTCAGGCTGGCGAAGAATCGCTCGACCTGGTTGATCCACGACGCGCCGGTCGGCGTGAAGTGGATATGCCAGCGGGGTCGCTTGGCGAACCAGGCTTTAATGGCCGGTGTCTTATGGGTGGCGACATTATCCATGACGATGTGGATATCGAGCCCGCTGGGCACATTGGCCTCGATGGTGTTGAGGAAGCTTTTGAACTCTTTGGCTCGGTGACGCTTGAAGCATTGGCCGATGACCACGCCGCTGGCCGTATCAAGGGCGGCGAACAGCGACAGGGTGCCGTGGCGGACATAGTCATGGCTGCGCCGCTCGGCCTGGCCGGGACGCATCGGCAGCAAGGGCTGGCTGCGGTCCAGTGCTTGGATCTGGCTCTTCTCGTCGACACAGAGCACCAAGGCGCGTTCCGGCGGCGCCATGTAAAGGCCAACAATATCGCGCACCTTCTCAACGAACAACGGATCGCTCGACAGCTTGAAGCTTTCCGAGCGGTGGGGCTGCAAGCCAAAGGCCTGCCAGATGCGGTGGATCGTCGAGGGCGCATGGCCGACCGCCCGCGCCATCGAACGCAACGACCAATGGGTCGCATCCGGCGGCGTTTCTTCCAGCGTCAGGCGCACCGTCTCGGCAATCTCATCATCCCCAATACGCCGCGGCGCGCCCGAGCGCGGCTCGTCGTAAAGCCCATCGAGACCGCGTGCGGCAAAGCGATTGCGCCAAACGCCGACGGTGTTCGCGTTTACCCCCAAGCGGGCGGCGATCGCCTTGTTCTCAAGCCCCTCGGCCGCCGCCAAGACAATCCGCGCCCGGCGCGCCAAATGCTGCGCCGTCTTGTGCCGCCGGACAAGACCTTCCAGCTCACAACGCTCGCGCGCCGACAACACAAGCGCCACCGCTACCCGACCTCGCGCCATCACCGAAAGCTCCAAAATCGCAAAATCCAATCATAAAAACTTCTCGATCAGGACACTAGCGCACTTCTAGAACGCCGCGCTTGATCTGATCCCGTTCCATGGATTCGAAGAGGGCCTTGAAATTGCCCTCGCCGAATCCCTCGTCGCGCTTGCGTTGGATGATTTCAAAGAAGACCGGGCCAAGTAGCGTTTGAGTAAAAATCTGCAAGAGGATGCGAGGCTGGCCATCGCCGGTGGTGCCGTCAAGCAAAATGCCTCTGGCCTGCATTTCTGCAAGCGGTTCCCCATGCCCTGGCAGGCGTTCCTCGAGCATCTCATAGTAGGTACCAGGCGGCGGGCTCATAAACGGCACACCTTGCGAGCGCAGCTGATCGATGCTGGCATAGATATCATCGGTGGAAAGCGCAATGTGTTGAATGCCTTCGCCATTGAACTGCAGCAAGAACTCCTCGATTTGACCGGTCCCTTTAGAGGCCTCTTCGTTCAACGGAATGCGAATGCGACCATCGGGCGCCGACATAGCCCGCGAGTGCAGCCCGGTGTACTCACCCTTGATGTCGAAGTAGCGAAATTCTTGGAAATTGAAGAGCTTCTCATAGTAATCGGCCCAGTAGGCCATGCGACCCTTGTAGACATTGTGGGTCAGATGATCGATTTCGACCAGGCCGCAACCGACTGGGTTTCGGTCGACGCCCTCGATATAGGTAAAGTCTATATCATAGATGCTGCCGCCTTCAGCATAGCGATCAATCAAATAGATTGGCGCCCCACCAATGCCCTTGACAGCCGGTAGTTTTAACTCCATCGGCCCGGTCGGAATATCAATCGGCTGCGCCCCCAATTCCAACAGATCGTAGTAGGCTCGATGCGAATCTCTCACCCGAAAGGCCATACCGCAAGCAGAGGGCCCATGTTCCTCGGCGAAGAAGTAAGCTAGGCTTTTTGGTTCGCGGTTCAGGATGAAGTTGATGCCGCCTTGACGGTACAATGTGACGTCCTTGGAGCGGTGATGCGCCACCACGCAAAACCCCAGACTTTCAAAAACCCCTTCCAAGATTTTGGCGTCAGGCGACGCAAACTCGACAAACTCGAAACCATCGAGGCCTCGCGGATTTTCAAATGGATCAGGCATGGCGCGTCATTCCCAGGCAGTTATGCTATCTCTTGGCCATCCACTTTGCCCTCTTTCGACCCACTCAACCGCTTTCAGCGTTGGTTAGACTATGCTCAGCGCGCGCCTTATTGAGGTTTTGCTTATAATTGATCTGATCGAGAATATTGTCAGTCAAGAGCTGCCAATACTCATGCACCTCGCCATTCTTGTTTTCGTCGATCATCACCACGAGCACCCGTCCGCGGAAGTCGCTATAGGTCCAGTCGTCGAACTCCTCAAATCCGAAGGTGTTGCCCCATACGAAGCGATGCCGGGTCACGCCGAGGCGCTCCATCACCTTTTCTTGTGACAAATTGGGTTCGCCATATTGGCCAACGATCTCGGCCCACAAGGTTTCCATTTTTATTGGCGCTTGCAACGTCTGCGTAAGGGCAACGTAGTGGGTTGATTCATTCCGCACGACAGGCAGGCGAACATCCAAAGTCTTGCAGGTCCGAATCCCATTTTCGCTCGCCACGTGGCAGTCCCGCCGCTCCTTGACCAGGTAGCGGATCGTATCCGGCACCATCACATAGGTATGGTCATCGATCTTGTACAAATTCGACTGTTTTGACTTGCGAATGAGGCTGTCTTTGAATTCCTTTTTCAGCGCCCGCCATACATCCCTTTGGTTGGCGCCAAGCGAAATGCCGGCAATCTCAAAGGCACTGACATCCACCGCCTTGGCCTGCGGAGATTTGGCCAAGGTCTCCAGATAAGCGGCCTCGCGGGCCAGGGGATCGCGATAGAGCGGCTGACTGGTCTCCGCGGCAAGCAGCTCTTCGGCCCCATCCACGGGCGGCGGCCCGGCTGCCTCGCGCAGCTCATCTTCTGTTATTTCTTCGACTTCTGTTTCGGTCGTGGATTCTAACGGCTCACTTTGCGGTTCCGCGACCGTCTGCCCGCCCAGCGCCACAGCCGGCTGCCCCAGCGCCGCGAGCGACAAGACAAACCCGGCAAGACATGACCGCAGAATTGGTGCCGGGCCGCTATGGCATCCGCTTCTTCGCTTCGAGATCACTAAGCGCCTCGTTGCCTCGACCACTGCCTTCCGTTTACTCTGCCACCCGCGTTTGGATTCCGCGGGTACTCATTAACTCCATCAATTCGCCGGTCTGCGCCATCTCGCGGACGATGTCACAGCCGCCAACAAACTCGCCCTTCACGTAAAGCTGGGGAATTGTTGGCCAATCGCTGTACTCCTTGACGCCCTGACGTAATCCCGGATCCTGGAGGACGTCGATGCCCTTGAACTTAACGCCGAGATAGCTCAGCACTTGGACCACGGCTGCCGAAAAACCGCATTGTGGGAAAACCGGTGTGCCCTTCATGAAAAGCACCACATCGTTTTCGGCAATCTCGTCCGAAATTCTCCTGGAGACGGTATCGTCCATCTGTCAATCCCTACCTTACCCCATTTATTGATTAAAGCTTAAGAGCTTGCCGGTGCTGAAGTCTGCAGCGCCAGAGCGTGCAGTTCGTTGCCCATTCGGCCCCGCAAAGCTTGGTAGACCATTTGATGCTGTTGGACTCTCGTTTTACCCCGAAAGCTCTCCGATATGACATAGGCAGCATAATGATCGCCATCGCCGCGCAGATCCTCGATGGTTATCTCGGCATCCGGAATGGCCTCTTTAATCATCTGCTCAATGTCACCTGGGCTCATCGGCATGATCGATATTCCCTAATATCTCACTGATTACCTGGCTCCCATGTAACGCGGCAACCAGGATTCGTGTGCCTCGGTCAGCCCGGCTAGGGATATGGTGTGCCCGCCAGGCAAGATCAACGACGTTCCCCCTGTCCTGCCGAGCAGTCTGACGAAAACGCCTGCCATTTTTGCCGCCGCGAGGACCTGCGCCGGCTCGGATGTCGCCACAAGATAGCGTGCTTGGTCCTCACCAAACAACCATCCGTTAAGCGAAATTTCTGTTTCAACTGCCCCGATATCGACGCCCATTTTGTTAACCATTGCCATTTCTGCCAAGGCGACGGCAATACCGCCATCGGACACATCGTGGCAAGCGCTGACCAATTTAGCGATAATAAGGTTGCGAACGAAGTTGCCGTTCAACCGTTCGGCGGCCAAATCGACGGGAGGCGGAGGCCCATCCGACCGCCCCTCGATTTCCCTGAGGTAGAGACTGGCGCCCAAATGCCCACGGGTCTCACCGACCAGGAGAACCGTCTCGCTTTCAGCCTGCAACCCGATCCCAACGGTCGACTCTAGATCGTCGATAATGCCGAGACCGCCGATCACCGGGGTCGGCGGGATCGCCTGCCCGTCCGTTTCGTTGTAAAGCGACACATTGCCGGATACGACCGGATAAGCCAGCGCGGCACAGGCGCTTGCCATTCCCTTAACACAGCCCACCAACTGGCCCATGATCTCCGGGCGTTCGGGGTTGCCGAAATTGAGGTTGTTGGTCACTGCCAGGGGCCGGGCGCCGACCGCCGTCAGGTTGCGCCAAGATTCTACTACAGCCTGGGCGCCGCCGCGTTCCGGATCGGCCAGGCAATAGCGTGGCGTGCAGTCTGTCGCCATTGCCAATGCACGATCAGAGCCGTGGATGCGCACGACGGCCGCATCGCCGCCTGGGCGACCAACCGTGTCGGCCATCACCATGTGGTCATACTGCTCCCACACCCAGCGCTTGCTGGCAATGTCGGGGCAAGCAAGCAACTGACGAAGGGCCTCGCCCGGGTCCGGATGCTCACCATCGTCTGTCGACGGTTCTACCTCGGCGGCCCGGGGCGTTGGGCGCCAAGGGCGGTCGTACTCCGGCGAAGCGAGCGCCAAGGGATCGATGGGCAGATCTGCCGCCACCTCTCCGTCCTGTCGCAGGACCATACGGCCGCTGTCGGTCAGGCGACCGACGATGGCAAAGTCCAGATCCCATTTTTCGAAGATCGCCCGTGCCTCGGCTTCCCGCTGCGGGCGGATCACCATCAGCATGCGTTCTTGGCTTTCCGAGAGCATGATTTCGTAGGCGGTCATGCCCTCTTCCCGGCAAGGCACGCGAGAAAGGTCCAGCTCCACACCGGTTCCCCCCTTCGAGGCCATCTCAAAGGAGGACGAGGTGAGGCCGGCTGCCCCCATGTCCTGGATGGCAATGATGGCGTCGGTGGCCATGAGTTCGAGGCAAGCCTCGATCAGAAGTTTCTCGGTGAAGGGATCACCGACTTGTACGGTTGGGCGCTTTTCTTGCGCATCCGATCCGAACTCGGCCGAGGCCATGGTAGCGCCATGGATGCCATCGCGTCCGGTCTTGGAGCCGACGTAGACCACCGGATTGCCCGCGCCGGCCGCCGCCGAGTAGAAAATGCGATCTTTGGGCGCCAGTCCGACCGTCATCGCATTGACCAGGATGTTGCCGTTGTAGCCCCTATGAAAATTGATCTCGCCACCGACCGTAGGAACGCCGACGCAATTACCATAGCCGCCGATGCCGGCCACCACGCCGGCCAAAAGATGGCGGGTTTTGGGGTGTGCCGGGTCGCCGAAACGCAGAGCGTTGAGGTTGGCAATCGGCCTGGCGCCCATGGTGAAGACGTCGCGAAGAATTCCGCCGACACCGGTGGCCGCCCCCTGATATGGCTCGATAAAGGAGGGGTGGTTGTGGCTTTCGATCTTGAACACCGCGGCCAGCCCCTCGCCGAGGTCCACCACCCCGGCATTTTCGCCCGGCCCCTGGATGACCTGCGGGCCCTCCGTCGGCAGGGTCTTCAGCCACCTCTTCGAAGACTTGTAGGAGCAGTGTTCGGACCACATGACCGAGAAGATACCGAGCTCCACCAGGTTCGGTTCGCGACCGAGAATCTCCAGGATCTTCGCGTACTCGTCAGAGGAAAGGCCGTGCTCAACCACGACCTTTGGAATGTTGGGACATTCTGTCGTGACGCCTCCAGCAGAAGAGGCCATCAGGAAAGGGCCTCCACCAGGCCATCGAACATCAGCCGCCCATCGTTGCCGCCGAGGAGAGGATCCGCCAAGCGCTCGGGATGCGGCATCATGCCAAGTATGGTCTTTGCTTTGTTAAAGATCCCAGCGATGTTGCGGCGCGACCCGTTCGGATTAGCATCTTCGACCAAGGCTCCTTCGGCATCGCTGTAGCGGAAGGCAACCTGACCACCTTCTTCCAGCTCGTCTAACAGGTCATCGCCGGCAAAGTAGTTGCCCTCACCATGGGCGATGGGAATGGTGATGGTCTGTCCCTGCTGGTAGCGGTTGGTAAAGAGGCTTTGGCTGGTCTCAACCCGCAGGATTACATCTCGACAGACATAACGAAGACAGGCATTGCGCAACAAGGCACCAGGCAGCAAGCCGCATTCCGTCAAGACTTGAAAGCCGTTGCAAATGCCGAGCACTGGCACGCCCAATCCTGCCTTCTGGACGACGTCGCGCATCACCGGCGAACGGGCGGCCATGGCGCCGGAGCGCAGATAGTCACCGTAGGAAAATCCACCAGGCAAGACGACCAGGTCGACCTTCGGCAGCGACCCATCCTTGTGCCAAATCATGGTCGGCGCTTGCCCCGTCGACTGCTGAAGCGCGACGGCGACGTCGCGGTCGCAATTGGAACCAGGAAAAACGATGACCGCTGCCTTCATCGCGGCAAGTTCCTTCCGCTCGTTACCGGATCTGTTTCATGGTGAGAGACTGCGCCTCGAAACACCTAGCGCTCCACCTCGATCGCGTAGTTTTCGATCACCGTGTTGGCTAAGAGGGCCATGCACATGGCCTCTATGCGCGCCCGCGCCATCTCACGGTCGGCTGCTTCCAATTCGATTTCGATCACCTTTCCTTGACGGACATCGCTGACCTCGTCGAATCCCAAACCTTCGAGGGCTTGGTGGATAGCCTTGCCTTGTGGATCGAGGACCCCCGGCTTAAGGGTTATATGAACTTTGGCTTTCACGCGTCGTTCTCCTGGGGCCGCAGCTGGACCTGAAGTAAAAGCTGGCCGGATGGCGCTTCAATTCATCTTGCCTGGCTGAACGTTCACACCGCTGGCCGTTGAAACAAGCTAGGGGATCACGAAGGTTGGAGCAGCCTTTCACAAACCAGTTTCGGCCTCGCGAAAGGAGTTGCCCGCCTGATTGATGATGACCAACTTCGGCCCGACAAGCGGCGCCGAAATCCTTGCTCGATACCTGACCTCCCATACTCCTGCCGGAGATGCCCTTTCGCCCAAGGCCTAGCCTACTGCATCAGCTTAGGCCCTTTGAGGTCGATAGGGCCAGCTTCGGGCAAGACCCCCAGTCGCCGTGCCACTTCTTGGTATGCCTCTTCTACACCGCCGAGATCCCGGCGGAAACGATCCTTGTCCAATTTTTCGTTCGTGAGTACATCCCACAGCCGACAAGAATCAGGGCTTATCTCATCGGCCAGAACAATCCGCATCTCCTCTTCTTCCCAAAGACGGCCAAACTCCAGCTTAAAGTCTACCAATCTCAAGCCGATACCCATAAAGAGGCCCGACAAGAAATCGTTCACACGGAGCGCCATTTGCATCATATCATCGAGGTCTTGGGTCGTGGCCCAGCCGAAGGCCGTTATGTGCTCCTCGGACACCAGTGGATCGCCTAGCTCATCGTTCTTGAGGTAGTATTCGACAATAGAACGCGGCAGCGGCGCGCCTTCCTCCAAGCCCAAACGACGCGCGAGCTGGCCGGCGACTACGTTGCGGACAACAACCTCCAGGGGAATAATTTCCACCTCACGCACCAACTGCTCGCGCATATTGAGGCGTCGAACAAAATGGGTAGAAATGCCAATTTCCGACAATCGGAGCATCAAGAACTCAGAAATTCTGTTGTTTAATACCCCTTTGCCCGTAATCACACCCTTCTTTTGGTTGTTATAGGCTGTCGCGTCGTCCTTGAAGTATTGCACCAGCGTACCGGGTTCCGGGCCTTCATAGAGAACTTTGGCCTTGCCTTCATAAATTCGTCTTCGTCGCATCACGTCACCCATACTGGTGGTGGCCACCCAAACCCTACAATCGATGAGCCAAGACAACGCTGAGGTCTAAAGCCCGCGTGGATTTCCCTAACCTCGTAATCCAAGATGTCGAATTGCCCAAGCAAGCTTCGGCCGACCATGAGGTCCATATAGCAACTGGCAATCCCCAAGACAATTACGCTTCCGTCACTGTGGCGTTATCGTCTTTGGTAAGATCGATCCTATGATAGGCTTGTGCGCCGGGACAACCTTCTGCAAAAAGCCAAATAGGTGCTCGCTCCTGTCCCAGCGCTGGAAGGGCGATGAGGGAACTTGACGATGTGCCAAAGCCGTGAGGAGTCACTATGGCCATGGCACTGCCTGGGTCATCTGCTGGCTGACAGCTTCGACTGGCCAGGATAGCCTTCCACTCCTCCCAGTTACCCGCTTCAGGCCGGGGCGCCTCGGCGGATTCGAACAGCGGCAAGAACTGGCGAATCCGCGGACTCGACCTATCGTTGCGATCATGAGCGGTAATCATGGACAAGCCAAGCGGCAAAGATTGCACATCAATGACTCCCCTACCCGCCCCATTCCGTAGCGCCAGCCAATAGGCATCTCGATTATCGGCGATCACCAAATTGAAACTGCGGTAGGCCTCGGGATTGAGATCCGACAAGGCGGCCGCCGCTGCCACGGCATCGGCGTGATCGAGCGCCTCCAACACCAGTTCGCCGCGGCTGCGTTTTCCGAATTGCCGGCCAAGGGATCCCACCCGGTTCAATATGGCCGCCACAACGCCATGGTCATTGACACCGAGCCAGCTTCCTTCTGCTGCCTCGTCGAAACCCGCGACGACTTCCGGCCGGTCATGCCAGTGGCGGCCCGGCGCTCGCCAGGCGCGGGCGAGCATTTCGTCACGATTGGCCGCCAGTATAAGAGGCCAGTCGTGGTCCATTCGGCGCAGCAAGATCAGCGTGCACATGATCTGATCTTTCCTCGCTTTCGGTTCACCTCCTAAGCGGAAGCCGCTATAAGGAACTCAGTTAGCACCCGGCATTCCCTATGCAAAGAGGGACCAACAACAGGAGAGCCGCCCATGTCCGCTTTTGAAGATCGGGAAAAGGCATTTGAAGACAAGTACAAGCTGGACCAAGAACTGCAGTTTCGGGTGGAGGTTCGGAGAAACAAGCTGCTTGGCCTCTGGGTAGCGGAGCAAATTGGGCTAAGCGGTGCCGACGCCAATGCCTACGCCAAGGAGATGGTCCAAGCGGATTTCGAGGAGCCGGGAATCGACGACATTCTTCGAAAGGCGCGTGCCGATTTGGGTGTCCGAGGAATCGAAATTTCCGACCATCGACTCGAGACAAAGGTCGAAGAGTTACTAATCGAGGCCAAACGCCAAGTGATGAATGAATAGGTATCCGGCGCGTTCTTGTACTGCCGGAGTAGAAGCGGTTGCTGTAAGCCAAACTTGAAACATCCGGAATCATGCGACGCCTAGAACCACGGCTGGCAATCTGGAACCATTCTGACAGGGCGGATTTGTGGCAAGGTCAAGCAGCGGCTCGATGGGCCTATCCGTCGATAGGTCTAAGAGGCGAGATGCCCGAATTGGCACCCAGACACAGCGCCCACCCGGCTCGTGGCCATGGCAGTTTCCACCGCATCACAGAACCTCCACTTAGACTGCGTCTTAGCGCCCCTTGTCGTCATTACCGCCGGAAGGCGGATTACCGCCGGAAGGCGTACCGGTTGTTCGCACGGCAACGGACGTGCGACCACGCACTGATCCGTTGGCATCGACAAATTCGACGACCACCCGGTTGGACGCAGGCCTGAAGTCGACGACTTGATTCTGGCCGCCAACGAAAATGCCAAAGGATGCCGTGCCACCGGCGGCAATGACCGCGGTAGCCGACGGCGATGCCGTTGAGAGGCACAGTCCGGTTGTCGTATCGGTTTGGCAAATGCCAAAATTCATTGGCAATGCGGTCGGATTGGCCCGGGCTATCGCTGTGATTTGTCCGGTAGAGCCCACATTGCTGGTGGCAACAGCAAAGGTCCCGGTACCATTAACGGGCACGTCAACAATACCGTTGTTGGCGGGTGTTGCGGCCAAGGCAACCATGTCTGGAACGGGGGTCGCCGCGGCCGAAAGCAACAAGGTATTCACCCCCGGTGAGACGGGCGCTCGGACCGTGTTGTCACAATCGAAGGCAATACTGATTTCCGTAGGACCTGAAGCGGCCGACGGGATGATCGAAACCACGAAAGTCTGGTTTGCCGCGGGTCCAATGGTCGCGGGTTGATTGACCTGACCAACTGGAATATTGGTGACAGGATCGGTCGTTCGAAAGGATAGCGTGCCGGTAAAGCCGGCCGGCGAGGTAACCCGACAACCAACTGCAGAAACGCTGCCGCCATTGGAAATCGTCGCCGCCACCGTGGCCGGATTGCCTACCTGAACGGCACGACTAGTCGGCAAGACGGCTGCGGCGATCGATGTTGGTTGTGACACAGGCGGTGCCCCAACGCCGATCAGCCCAGAACGAGCCGGAAAGAGGAAGCGGCCGGGTTGGCCGCCCGCCACATTGGTAGTGTTGGCAAGACCAAACTGGAAATTGCCGTCCAGATAGGCGCTGCTAACACCGGATCCGGGAATCTCGAAAAACGTCCCAGGTTGGCCGCTGCCGTTTGAAAAACCGGCGCGGGCAGCGTCACCGCCCAAGCCGCCGACACCGCCGCTCAAGTCCCCAGATTCCCACAAAATGGAACCGTAGTTGAACTCGATATCGAAATTCCCTGCTCCCGTATCTGATCTGTCTATGAGAACCACCTGGAAGGAATTCAGCGGAGAGGTGTTCGTGTCGTAGTACCCGACGTTGATGTAATTGACGCCAAATGCTGGCCGACCGTTGACCACGTCGTTGCCAAAGGTGACAGTTCCGCTGCCCAGCCCTTCCGTATCGACATCGGCAAAGAACGGGGCGATGATCTGCCGGCTGAGCGAACTGAGCTCGGCAGGCGTAAAGGCATCAAGGGCCTGGTCGAAGGTGATACTGCCATTGTTGTTGACAAACACCGTGGTGAACACCGAGCCAAGAAAATTGACGCTGAATCCGATGGGCACGGCGGCCGAGGATTCGTCGTCAGCCGGTCCGAGGCTGCTGGTTGAGAAGCCGGCGAGGTTGCGAATTGAGCCTAAGACCGGCGGCTGACTGGGACCGGGCGCCGTGATGGTAACGGCGACCGCGTCCGAGCAGAGATTGGAGGAGTCGGCGTCAGACACGTCGTCAACACAGGCGCCAAAGAAGAGGGTGCCCACGTCGTTTCCAACCGAAATCGGGCCGCTGCGGGTGACGAAGTCACCAGGATCGATGGAACCGATGGGCACCGCCACCAGCTCGGTATCGAGCGTCGATATGATGTCGTTGGTTGAGCGAAAAACACGCAGCGTCGTGTCAAGCGACTCGCCAGTGCCAAGATTGTCGACGTCAACTTCGGCGGTAATGGTGTCGCCAGCTTGGGCTGTGGTTGCACTTAACTCGAAGAAAGTAACCGATAGATTGTGATCGGCCCGCGCCGTCGTTTGGCCAAACATCCCTAGAAAGACAACAAGAAAAAAGGTAAAATGATGCCTTGTTAATTTTTTTATCACAACACGTCCCCGAATGCGTGATTGAACTTTCTTTCAGCGTTGTTTTGTTTTTTTGATCATTGATCCAGCGAAATATACGGCGATTTCAGAAGCTTGTCCACCGGCAGGCCATTAAACGAAGCAAGTCCAATAGGTTCGAACTAATCTTAACCTTGTTCCTTTCCAGGCTTAGTCAACTTGCTGAGTCAGGCTGCCGACGTAATTCTCGTAGCAACATTCGTAGATCTTTGTTGGATTCCTGCCTAAGTTGCTCTGTCTCATTTCAGAGCCCACAGGCTCGTTCTCCACTATTGAGGACGCGCGACGTCCTGGCCCCCGGCTCGCTGAAAAGGGGGAGTGTTTGGTGTATCCAATGCCCGTCGCGGCGGCACTCTGCCGTCACATACGATCAGCCGAAGCCATAACTCCAAAAGTCTTCCGATAAGCGCGCGAGAAACTTTCCGGATTGTCAAAGCCACAAAGAGCGGCAATCTCCGCCACCCGCAAACCCGAGTTCCGTAACAGGTTGCGCGCCTGGGATAGACGCAGGTAACGATAGTAAGATGAGGGTGTCTGGTTCAGGTACCTTCGAAACAACCGGGCAAGGGTCCAGCTCGGCACGCCAACGCGCTCGGCAAATGACGAAATCGGTTGGGGCCGGTCAAGCGACGCGAGCATGAGGTCGACGGCCTTGGCAAGATTCTGATCCATTCTCAAGAGCGATGAATCGGCCAGCAATTCTTGCTGTCTCCGGTTACTTTCCGACGGTCGATAGGTGAGGATCTCGGCCACTCGCGCGGCCAAACGAGGACCGTTATTTCTCTCGATCAGGCCCAACGTCATATCGAAGGTGGCAACGCCTCCCGCGCTCGAGCAGCGGTTGGCGGAGACGTCAAAGAGGCGATCGATAAACATGTCGGTCGCAAATTTCTCCTGAAAGCCGCGCAAGGCCTCGAAATGCACCGCCGCCGCCGAATGGGTCAGGAGGCCGGCTTCGGCAAATATGAGCGCCGCTGTATCAACGCAACCCATTATCGCACCGCTTCGGGCTCGACGCTTCAACCAGGTCAGCAGCGGCTTCACGAGCGCCGTTTCCGGGTGATAGGACGATAGCAGCAACACAATCTCGGCCGGCTGTTCATCGAGAGGCTCGGTGTCGAGCTCGAAGCCGCTGGAGCTAGATATTCTCCCCCCTTGGGTCGAGAGCAGGCGCCATCGCCAGACCTGCTCGGCGCTTTCGCGATTGGCCACCCGCAAGGGCTCGCTGATCAAAGTCAGCGAAAGGATGGGAAAGTCTTGGGTCAGGACGATGTCTACCCGAGGCATAATCAAGCGGTCCTTTTGTGGAATTCTATCATTTTTTTGTTAATTGAGGTCAATAGACTTCACGCTTGACCGCGTAATATTCCTCGTGGAGGAGGCGACATGAACCAACTTCCCTGGACGCCAGACTTTGACTCTTGGCCGGTCATGCATCAGCCCCGGACCGTGGTTCACACCTCTGAGGTTCTCAGTGTCATCTGGTCTGACGGAGCAACCAGTCAGCACCATGCCTTGCTGTTGCGCGAAAACTGCCCGGACGAGGCGACCATCCATCCAAAGGCCCGCGAAATGGCGGTGTCGCCTACTGAAATTCCGCACGATCTCACTATCGTCGGCACCTCGATAGAGCCCAATGGTGCCGTATCGGTCAGCTTTTCCGATGCCACTATCGGTCGGTTTCACCCGGGTTGGCTGCGCGGCATCGCCTGGTCTGGAGAGACTGACCCGTCTTCGTTCATCCTTTGGAGGGCCGCCGATTTACCTGAACCGCCCAGCTTCGACGGGCCCTTGGCATTAAAAGAGCCGGTGGTCTTTCTAAGCTGGCTGGAAGCCCTTCGCGATTATGGCCTAGCCCGCCTGCGTGGCCTTCCCCAAAGAGATGGGCTGCTGGAAGAGATCGTCACCATGATCGGCCCCGTGCGGGAAAGCAATTTTGGCCGGCACTATGTGCTTGAAATCAAAGACGATCCCGACAGCCAAGCCTATACCTCGGGCAAGCTACTCCAGCATACCGACCTTCCCACGCGGGAAACGCCACACGGACTGCAATTCCTCTATACACGCGAGAACACTGTGCGCGGCGGCGAGGGGATATATGTGGACGCCTATCGCGTCGCCGAGGACTTGCGGGCCGAGGAGCCAGAGCATTTCCGCTCGCTGACGACGGACGTTTGGGAATACAACAATCGCGCCCGCAACAGTGACTATCGCGGCCGGGGTCCGGTCATTGAAACCGATGACGAGGGGCGCATTCTCGGCATCCGCTACAACACCTTCCTGCGAGCCCCCTTGAAGGCGCCGTGGCCCGTCCAAGCGCGCGCTTACCGCGCCTATCGGGCCTTTTGCCTTCGCGCCCAAGATCCCCGCTACGCCATGACTATTCGCTATGAGCCCGGCGACCTGCTGGCCTTCGATAACCGCCGCGCTTTACACGGGCGCCGTGGCTACGATGCCAAAGATGGCAATCGCTTCATCGAGGGCATCTACGCCGACCGGGACGATCTTTATTCTCGCATCCGCACGCTTAGGCGAGAGCTTAGAAGGAACGCCGCGTCATGAACTCCTTGCAGGGAGACGGCTCATGAAAATCACCGGGCTGACGGTCTATCGCGTGGTGCTCGACCAGTGGGGCGTCGAAACCCGTTACAGCAAAGCGCTCAAGGTGCCGATCCCTCTGGAAACAACGCTGCTGAGGATCGACACCGACAGTGGCCTTTCCGGCTGGGGCGAAACCATGACGGCACCCAGCTACTACCTGCCCACCTCCCCTCAGGCGGCGCGGGCCGGTCTCGATCTCATCGCCCCGACCTTGCTCGGCGAAAACCCGCTTCACCACCGCGCTCTTTTGGAAAAGATCGCCTTTGCCATGCGCGGCCACAAACCGACCAAGTCGGTCATCGACATGGCGCTCTGGGATCTGCTGGGCAAGGCCCGCGGGCTGCCGTTGGTCGATCTCTGGGGCGGCCGGGTGGTCAACGACATGCTGGTTCTTTGCCTGGTCAACGTCGGCGCGCCCGAAGATCAGGTCGCCCAGATCGAGGCCTTTCGCGCAGAGGGCTACACGCTCTTTCAAATCAAGATCGGTGACGGCAGCGCCGCCGAGGAAATCGCCCGCATCCGCGCCTGCCAAGCCGCCATGCGACCGGGCGAACGCTGCTGGTTCGATGCCAATCGCGCCTGGAGCATCGACCATGCCATGCAGATCCTGCCGCTGGTGCGCGATCTCGCGCCCCTGATCGAACAACCCTGCGAGACCTACCAAGAGTGCCTGACCGTCGCCCGCCACACCGGCATGGGGCTGATGCTGGACGAAGTCATCGAAGACCAGGAGAGCTTCATTCGCGCGGCCCACGACGGGATCATCAACGTTGCGGTATTGAAGATGAGCTGCATCGGCGGCATCACCCAACATCGTCATCTGGTCGAGGTCGGCCTGCGCCTCGGCATCCCCATGCGCATCGAGGATTTTTATGGCACCGGTCTCACCCTCGCTGCCGTTTGCCACCTCGCTCAAGCCTTGCCGGCGGATGCCTGTTTTGGCCTTTATGATTATCACCTTCCGGCCGTTCCGGTGGTGAAAAACCCCTTCCCGGTGGTCGATGGCCGCGTCAAAGTGCCAACGGACTGTGCGCCGGGTCTGGGTGTGGCGGTTGATCTCGATGTCATCGGCGATCCGGTTGCGGAGTACGCGGTTTGACGAGGTCCGAGCGCCTCAAAAGGATGCTCAACCCCGCCAGTGCGGTCTTTGTCGGCGGCTCAAACCTGGCACCGGCGATCGCCAACACAAAGGCAAAGGGTTTCGCCGGACGAATTTACGTAGTCAACCCCTTCCGCGACGAGATTGCCGGCATCGCCTGCCATGAAAGCGTGAGGGAGTTACCCGAAGCGCCGGATCTAGCCTTCCTCGCCGTGCCGAAGGAGGCCGTTTGCAAGGCACTGGCCGAACTCGCAGCCAAGGGCGTCGCCGGCACTATCTGTAATGCGGCTGGTTTCTCTGAAATGCGGGGCGAAGGCATCGACCGCCAAATTGAGTTCGTCGACGCGGCCGGCAGCATGCCGGTGCTTGGCCCAAACTGTCCCGGCTTTAGCAATTTTTTGGATAACGCCGCCTTTACTCAAGACCATTTCGGCGATCATGAGACGGTGACCCAAGGGGTGGCCGTCGTCTCCAACGGTGGCGCCTATCTTTCCGATCTCGGCTGCGCGCGCCGGTCCCTGCCGATCGCCTATCTCATCGGCACCGGGAACCAGGCCTGTGTCAGTATCGCCGACGTCTTAGACGTCATCCTCGACGATGACCGAGTGAAGGCCGTCAACCTCTATATCGAGGGCCTCACGGATGTGCCGATGCTGAGCCGTGCCGCCCTCAAGGCGATCCGCAAGGCACTTCCCGTGGTCGTCGTCAAGGGTGGACGATCAACCACCGGCGAGCGCGCCGCCCGGACCCACACGGCATCGCTGGCGGGAGATACCGCTATCGGCGCCGCGCTATTCGAACGATTCGGCTTTGTTGAAGCGGCCAATCCCATACAGGCGATCGAAACCCTGAAAATGCTGGTCCATACGGCTCGGCCGAAGGGCAACCGGGTTGCCTTTGCGACCACCTCCGGATCCTACGCCGTTATTGGCGGAGACACGGCAGAAGCGGCGGGGCTCGTTATGCCACCAATGTCGGCGGAGACGGCAGCAAGGGTGAAGCCGCATCTGCCGCCCTTCATCCTGCCCAGCAATCCGCTCGATTTTTCGGACGGCCAGTTCGCCGGTGACGAAGCCCAGGCTGAGATGTTCGACCACTATCTGAGGGATGGCTACGACCTTGCCATGCTGATGATGAGTTTTCCGCCGCCTGGCGGCTGGGTGCCGGAAAGCTGGCATAGGACCGCGACCCAGTTCGCCCGCGCGGCCGCTCGCCAGGGTCTGCCTTGTGCTTTCATCAACACCGTGCCCGAAGACCTGCCGGAAGAGGCGCGCGTGGCCATGATCGCCGAAGACATGGCTCCCTTGATGGGACTGGACCACGGGATCCGTGCGGTCGCCGATGCCGCCCGCTACGCGGCAATCCATGCCAAAGTCGCTGCCCACGAAGATCGACATATCCTATTGGCGGAGCCTGACGAGCCTTCCCCGGCCCAGCGCAATTTCAATGAAGCCGAAGCCAAACGCCTGCTAGCGGAAGCAGGCGTCCCGGTGCCGAAGGCCATTGTGACGTCGGACGGTATTGGTACAGATCAACTCGCCTATCCGGTCGCGCTGAAGGCCTTGTCAGCCGAAATCTTGCATAAGACGGAAATTGGCGGAGTCCAGCTAGGCATCGCCTCACCGGAGGAACTTCCTGCGGCCATCGCGGTCATGCGTCACCAGATCCAAGAGGCCAGGCCCGGAACCGAGGTTTCTTCCTTCCTGGTTGAAGAGATGGTTGCGGATAGCCTAGGCGAACTTCTGGTCGGCGTCCGCGGTGTTCCCGGCATCGGCCAGGTGATGACGCTTGCCATGGGTGGGGTTACCGCAGAGCTATTGCAAGACTCGGCAAGCTTGATCCTGCCGGCGGCAACCCCGACGATCGAGCGTTCCTTGCGGCAGCTGAAACTCTTTCCGATGCTCGATGGCTGGCGGAGCCGTCCTGCTGCCGACGTCACCGGCATTGTCGCGACCATTGCCGCCATTGCCAAGCTCGCCGAGCGCTTCGGAAGCGCCTTGGATATTCTGGAAATCAACCCCTTGCTGGTAGGGCCGGCGCGCCGCGCGGGACCGGCCTGCATCGCCGTCGATGCCGTGCTGCGATTGCGAGGTGGGCCATGACCCTACCTCTCGGAAGTCTTAAGGTGCTGGACCTGTCGATGAACTCGCCCGGTCCCCGCCCTTCCTGGCAAGCATTCCAAAGACACCCTGACCGAGCTCGGCGTCACGGCCGAAGACTACGAAGAATTGAAGCATAACGACATTACCCAATGACGGGGATTCACCCATGACCTATGACTGCCTCCTCTACGAAGTTGACGACCATCACATCTGCTGGATCACCCTCAATCGACCGGAAAAGCTCAACGCCTTCAACAGCCAGCTCTGTCGCGAATTCTGCGCGGCGCTCGAGCGCGCGGAGCGGGACAAGATGGTCAACGTGGTGGTGGTGCGTGGCGCCGGACGCGGCTTTTGTTCCGGGCACGACCTGAGCGAAGATGCCGAAGACGATTTCGAGAGCATCTACGACTACCGGGACCACTATATCTGGCAGCAGCGTGAGTTCACTGCCGCCTGGCGCATCTGCACGCCGGTCATCACTTCGATTCATTACTGCGCTATCGGCAAGGGCTTCGAACTGGCGCTCTTTTCCGACATTACCATCGTCACCGAGGAGACCCGCCTCGGCTATAACGAGATGCGCTATGGCATCGCCGCGATGAATTTCGTGCTGCCTTGGTTGGTCCACATGAAGGTGGCCAAGGATCTAATCTTGACCGGCCGCGAGGTCTCGGCTCGGGAAGCAAGGGACATGGGGCTGATCACGGAGGTGGTTAAGGCCGAGGATCTCGAAGCCGTCACCCTGAAACGGGCTCGGCTGATCGCCGCCATGCCGCGTGAAATGCAGCGAGTTCATAAACATTATCTCAACCGCGTTTTCGAGCTGCAGGGATTGACAGCCGCCACCGATACCTATCAGGACCTGATGACCATGCTATCCTTTTGTCCGACGAAGATTTACGAGGACTTCACAAGGGAAACGCTCGCCGAGGGCCTCAAATCGGCGCTCCGCACCGCCAATGCCCGATACGAAGGACTAGACTAGCCCTTATAAGCTGCTCAGCTTAGGACTTCATCAGGAAAGACGCGAATATAAGAGTACGGGAGCGTTCCCCAACTGAGGATACTGGCTGGACCCGATCCGACTCTTGAGCCATAAACTCCGAAAACAGGTGAAATGACTGACAGCGAGAATGTCGGCTGCCCCCTCATCGCAAATCATCCATGATGCTCGATCTATGGAATAGAGAATTCGTTCAACTTCCAGCGGACTCCCCGCCTTTGCTGTTTGTGGTGATCGATACCGAGGAGGAGTTTGACTGGCGCCTGCCGCATTCACGATCGAACACGGCCGTAGACTCAGTCGACGCGCAATACCGCGCGCAAGAGATTTTCGATCGCTACGGTGTGGTTCCGATCTACGTTGTCGACTATCCCGTTGCCGCCAGCGAGGAAGCCGCAGGTACTCTGCGTCGGTTTTGTGAGGCGGGACGCTGCGAGATTGGGAGCCATCTCCACCCCTGGGTCAATCCGCCGCATGAAGAGGAAGTGAACGCCTACAACTCCTATGCCGGCAACCTGCCGCCCCAGCTAGAACGTGCCAAGTTGGAGGTCCTCACGGAGAAAATAGAGAAGGCCTTTGGCGTTCGCCCCACGGTCTTCCGAGCCGGTCGCTACGGTTTAGGAGCCGCGACGGGCTCGGCCTTGGAGCGGCTTGGATACAAAGTCGACGTCAGCGTTGTTCCCTACACGAGCTTTACAGGCGATGGCGGTCCCGATTTCAGTGATTTCGGCGCGCATCCCTACCGCTTTGGGGAACACCACGACTTGCTGGAGATCCCCCTATCCTGCGGCTTCAGCGGTCTGCTGCGAAGCTGGGGGCGCCTTCTCTATCCAGCGCTTGTGAATCCGCTCGGCATGAAGCTCCACCTCCCCGGGGTGGCGGCGCGTCTCGGCTTGCTTGAACGAATTCGCCTCACCCCGGAGGGGATCGATTTGGCGGCGCTCAAGCGATTGACCAAGAGTCTGCTGAGCCAAGGCTGTCGGATCTTCTCGATAACCTATCACAGCCCATCCTTGGAACCCGGTCACACACCCTATGTGTGCGACGAGGCAGATTTGCGCGTATTCTTAGAAAGATTGGAGGGATACCTGGATTACTTTTTCAACGAGCTTAATGGACGTCCCACTTCCCCCATGGCATTGCATCGGCTGCTCGTTCCTGCTGAACAAAATGAGGATGCCACGGTCGAAGCGCAGGCGCGTCAGTGACCTTTGGCAACAGCGTCGTAAACGGCCTCGTAGCCTTTCACCATTGCCTCAATCGAATAGTTTTGCAGGATGACCGCCCTCCCCGCCCGTCCATGCTGCAACGCTAGGGCGCGGTCATCGACGTAGCGGCAGATTGCCTCTGAGAGGGCGCTGGGCGTTTCGGCAGGCACAAGAAGGCCGGTCACGTCCGGTGTGACCAGACTGGGATTGCCGCCGACATCGGTGGCAGCCACAGGCAGGCCCGATGCCATCGCCTCCAAAATTGTGTTGGAGGTGCCCTCCCGACGCGAGGGCAGGGCAAAAAGATCGAAAGTCCGATAGTACTCGGCCGTGTCGTTGCAAAACCCGGGCATCCAGACGAGCGACCGAGCCCCGGCCGCATCGATCAGCGACAGCATCTCGTCGCGAAGACTGCCGTCGCCGAGGATTACCAGCCGCAGGGTCTGACGAAGCGACGGCCGCTGATCCAAGGCCAGCAAGAAGGCACGCACGAGGTTGGTCTGATCCTTCACCGGCGCTAGGCGGCCGATGGTTCCAACAACGAAAGAACTCGGCGTCGCGAACCCCGCCGGCAGACGCTCCTCGCGCGGGCTATCGCTATCGATGGGCGGCCGGAACAGCGCCCTGTCGACGCCATTGGGAATGACCGAAATCCTGTCCGGCGGCAGACCATTGGCAGCGGTCATCCAATTGGCTAGGTCCTTAGAGACGGCAATGTAGCGGCCGACGACGAAACGCGACAGCCGGCGAAGCATTCGATACTTCGGTGGAACAGCGGCAAGTTCCGCCATGTCGACCCCGTGTTCGCTATGGACCAACGCGCGCACGCCGGCTAGTCGCGCAGGGGCAAGCATGTCCACGGTTGGCAAGTTGCGTGTATGCACCAAATCGGGCCGTATTTGACGCAGAAGGCTCCAAACCCGAAGATAGCTCGCCACGCCTTTGCCAGGCTGCTTATGGATCTCGTATATCGGCACGTCCTTCCGGCGGATCCGATCACGAAAGTCGCTCGCGTGTTCAAGGCAAATGATGGCATGCCGGTAGCGGTCGGCGGGCATGTTGTTGACCAGCATGACAAGACCATTCTGCAGCCCGCCAAAGTCAAGCCGAAGAACGATGTGGCAAATGGTCAGGGGACGCGACATCAATCGGCAGGGATAAGTCAAGCCTTGATGGGCGTGAGGCGGACGCCACCGAAACCCTGGGCAGTCCGTTCAATGGCTTTGTTGGCAAATCCCAATCTTCAATCTCCTCCCATGTCATTCTGTGCCAATACCAATGTCCCCGAACAGCGCTGCCAGGAAAAGCAACATAACTCTTTTTGTGGCGGGAGACAGCGGTTCACACAGCTTAGCAGGGGACAGGCGTACCGTCGTTTCACTTTCCAAAGCTTAAGCATTGTTCCGGCAGCCTGTTGCTCGGCTTGCCCCTTTCAGATTCATGCTTGAAAGACGTTGCCGCTGAATAGCACGGAGTCGGTTTTCGCTAGCGGCGAGGAATGTGCCGTTGTCTTGCCAATCGTCTCTTGGAATGCCCGCCTCACATCAGTGTATCTCAAACCAAACACGCCGGAAATCTTCCCAGGCAACTAACGAGAGTTGCTTCGTATCAATTGATACTGCTTCTTTCGTGGCGGCACATCGGCATCATGAACAATCGATGCCAGTGAGAGAAGCTTGGCGCTAATCTTGAAGCCAACAGATCGTGCGGCTTTAAGATTGATTTCGAAGGTGAACTTTTCGCCTCGCCGAACCAGCCCGATTATGCCGCCATTTCGGGTAAATTGGCTGCTTGTCCCGACTAGCAGTATAGGGCGTTGGACATCATCGTCTTGTGGTATCACAGCGGTCGGCAACCGCGAATCGCCAACGAAGAGTAGATCGCAGGAGTTGACGGTCGCGCCGGACTTGATGTGCTGGAAGGCGATCGTATAGGAACGAACTTGCTTGCCGGCTAGCAAGCGCATGTGACCCGACAGTTCAGGTTCGCCGACCAGGCAGAAGTTTATGGTTTCACTCTCGTCCAATCCCGCTTCGGCCGGCCACTCAATAAACTTAGCAAAGTTATAGAGCAAGGCTACTTTCAGCGTGTTGAGTTCGACGCCGGCAAGACTCGACCCACTGGAAAGACAGAGGATGAAAACCGCGATGACCGCGGTCATGCGATGGGACCTAATGCCTGCCACCGGACACTGGATCCCTATTTCAGCAATCGACCGAGGTGCACCGCCGTTACCCCACTAAAAACGGAACTTCACGTAGGCATAACCCGAACGTTCGACTTCCACCTGGCCGATACCCGGCGCACCGATCGGTTGATCGAATTCGGCACGATGTTTTTCCAGTAGATTTTGGCCAACCAGCCCGATCTCCACGTTGTCGATCGGTTGCCAGGCAAGGCGGACATCAAGGTCAACGTAGCCGTCGACACCAAGCGACTTGAGCTCGTCGACGAGTTTCACCAGCACATCGACGGAAAGGTCATCCGTCGGATCCCAGTAAGACCGTAGGCCAAGCTGGTGCGTAGGACTGCTCTTTTCGAAATTGGCGGCACCCGCAAAGTCCGTGCTGCCCGGCTTCGGATCGAGATCAAGATCGAAGTAGCTGTAGGTGGTTTGGACACGCCAATTACTCCGCACCTGCCAGGAACCGGCAAATTCTAAACCAACCGAGTCGCCTTCTAATCCGTTTCCCGCGAACAAGGGAATAAAGACCTGCGGTATGCCATTGACGACGCGAAATGTCGGCTGGCCGAGTTCGCCGGACCGTAAATCGTCATAGATGCTATAGAACGCCGTGACGTCGAGGCTGATTTCCGGCGTAACCTGGTTGCGATAGCCCATTTCGAAGGTGATGAGTTCCTCAGAATCCCGGCCGCCGGTACCGACAAAGGTTATCAGGGCCGGAAGCGGTCCGGGATTTCCGGGCGCGAAGGGCGGAAGGACTGTTGTTTCGCTGACATTACCGAGCTCGGCGTGCGAGGGCGTGCGCACCGCCCGCGATACGGCAGCCCAAACCGACGCGGTTTCCGTAGGCGTCCAAAGGGCTCGGGCCGTCGGCTGGACTTCGAAGCCGCTAAAGGTGTTGTACTCGAACTTCGAACCGATCGTCAGGTCGAAGCGTTGCGGCACGATCGTGATACGGTCTTGAACGAAGGCGCTGACAATCTGGTCATCGCGAGTGCTTCGAACATAGCTTATCTGTTGAGTGTCCTCGAACTGAGTTTGGGTATAGCGGTACCCGAAGCCCCAGGTCAGGCGATGTTGATCGCCCAGGGTCAGGCTATGCTGAAAGTCCAGGTCGCCGGTGTGGCGGGACTCGCCGCCGATGTTCCTTCGGTTATTAATGTAGTCATAATAGCTCTGCAGGCTCATCTCGCCCCATGGGCCTAAGTCACGTGACCAGCGCGCCACAATGTGGGCTCCCTCGCGGCCGGAGTCGTCGGATAGCGAGACCGCAAATGGCGGCAAAACAGAAGGAGCATTACCCTGAAACTCGGCACTTCCCCGAAAGAGGCCCCCTTGAACCGCCAGGGTATCTTCCTCGCTGACATTCCAATCCGCGCGAAATCCGGCATCGAAGGCATCCCAATCACCTGGAGTGGAATCCCCGTTTGTATCGACCGCCTCATCCCTGAGGAAGTAGCTGGCATTGACCCTATAGGTTCCCCCTTCTGCGAATTCTCCGCCGTAGCGCAACGTGCCAAAGCCGCGCTCTTCGGTGCCGGCGCCCGCCTCGGCAAAGACCCCTTGTGTATCGGCAGACGACTTGGTGATGATGCTGATGATGCCGTTGACCGCGTTCGATCCCCAGAGGCTCGCGCCCGGGCCACGGATCACCTCTATACGGTCCACATCTTCTAGAACTGGGTTATGAAGGTCCCAGTAGACACCGGAAAAGAGCGGCGTGTAGACGCTCCTTCCATCGACCAGGACGAGCAGTTTGTTGGAGAACAGCTCATTGAAGCCGCGCACCGAGATCGCCCAGGTGTTGTTTTCTATTTTTGCCACCTCGACGCCGGGCGCCAAGCGCAGCGCCTCAGGTACGCTGCGAACGCCGGAGCGACGAATATCTTCGTTGGTAATGACATAGACCGCGGCCGGAGCCCGCAGCACCGACTCAGAAGCCCGCGACACCGTCGTGACTTTGATGTCCAACAGTTCTTCTAAGCTGAGTTCAGTAAGGTCATCGAGGTCCTGAGCGGTTGCTTGCGGCCCGGCAGGCAAGGCAAGCGCTAAAGAAACCGCCACTGTCTGAAAGATTGGGGCGGAAAGGGAATTCTTGAAAGAGGAGGCCATGGAAACGTTACTCTCCAGTCGACATGCCCGGTCTGCGCACCCATAATTTCTCAATCGATGGCCAACAGGGTAGATACAGCCAACAACTGTTCCAAAGAGTCGCCTAGCGCGCGCAGCCTAAGTCGGTCGTTAGGAAATCTTAAGGGGAAGATAGTAAAGAAAAAGTTAGTAATATTAGACTATAAACTCTTCGGATAGAATCGTTTATTAAAAAATTGTCAGCCACCTATAATTGAGGCAAAACCTTTCCTCGTCCATATTAGATCTTGGTTCTTCTGATAACCGAAATAGGTGAAGGACGCCGGACAAAGCACCGAGTAGATCGTCATGCTAGTACCTAAAATTGAAACTTCATGTAAGCGAAACCGGCCCTATCGAAATCTTTGAGGGACGTTAGATCACCAGATTTTGAGGTATCGAGTAGATTCTTCCCTATGATACCTACTTGCAAATGATGATGCGCTTGCCAGGCCAAATGAAGATCGACGTCGACGAAATTTTCTATACCTTTTTTAGCCTTTGTGTTGAGTAACTTAACGACAACATCGAACGATGCTAGATCCGAAATACTCCAATTTGAATGCAAGCTCAAAGCCTTTTGCTTCGCGACAAGCCTGTGTTTTGGCTCATAAAAAGGTCTCATTTTTTCAGGACTGAAGTCAAACCTCAGGCCAGTTATATTACGCAGGCTTTCCTGCAAATGGTAGGTCAGGCTATTTTTACTGTCCCCGTTTTTCGAAAAACTATCATTAAGTTCTATTTCAAATCGAATTCCTAGAGATGGATCAGATTCGAGAAGACGATTGTCAGAGTTATCCCAGATCATCGTCCACGGTGTCGAAACACCGAAGTCGTCGATGTCTTTTGTAGAGTCTTTTCGCGATATTTCGAATCGATGTCCTGCAAGTGACCAGAAAACCGATTGGCCACCTTTTTCGGCACCTTCGCCCGGATAGAATGAGGCGAGTTGTCCCGAGCCGTAAGCCGCTCTGAACCCTTCCGCCGCCGATTGAGGAACAACTCCAGCTGTCGCTGGGAATGTAATCAAAAGGCTCAGGAAAGCGTAGTTAAACGAGCGCTTCAGTGATGTTGATTTAGTCTTTTTAGTGTAGTCCATCGTCCCCTCCACTGGCACAGCCAGCCGATCAAGCTTCCACTTGAGAAGGAACGGTAAAAAAAGATAGTTAAAGGAGGGTTAAGGATGCGGTAACCCGCAGAACCCGAAGGCTGGATCTTCAAAACTCATTCAGCGGCAACCCTTGTAAGGCGCAAAGCGTCATGTTTCCGACGCTTCTGCACGGCCTTCCTTGCCGAGTCCGTTTGGCTGAAAAGCGCCAATTGATCCATCTCGCCCTCATCGACCGGAGTCAATGCCAAATCCTGATAACTGCGGCGCCTTGGGTCGTTTTCAACCTTCTTACGCAGCCGGTAGAACTGCCAAACGAGGCGACCGAGGCGAATAGCCTTTGAGGCAGTTTCCCAGAGATAGCGCGGGTAAAAGACAAGAGGGTCTTCCTGTGGCAACCCTGGTCGGCGGTCGCGCCGATACTTCAAGCGGAAGGCGCCAGCTTGAAGGGGATGCACGCGCTCGATCGTCTGGGCCGCGTAAAACCACAGGGCCAGACGTTCCATCTTACGCACTTTGATCCCGCAGGCAGCGGCCCGCCGCAGCAAGGTTTCCACGTGGTCCAACGAGTAATAGGCGTGCCAAGCGTCCTGATAGGTTTGAAACCATTCGGCCTCGGACATTTTCGGATGAGCTGTGGTCACATGCTCGGTGTCGTAGTTGTTCATGTCCGGGTCCATGGCCACACCCTTTGCATCGAGCACCTTATGGTCTTCCGATCCGGGCAGTGGCGTGAGGCAAAAGAACTCGAGCAGATCGACCGGCAATTCTCGTTTGATGATTTCGATGTCTCGCAAGACGCTTTCCCGCGTGTCGTTGGGAAAGCCGATGATGTAGCCGCAGTAGGTCATCGCACCGATGTTCTTCCAGGCCTGCAGCATGGTGCGATACTCGGTTATCCGGTTTTGCCGCTTCTTGGCTGCCATCAGGTTATCCGGATTGATGTTTTCAAGGCCGATGAAGACGCGGTTAACGCCGGCACGCCCCGCCTTGGCGACAAAGTCGGGAATTCGATGACAGAGCGTGTCCACCTGGATGATCAGCTTGAAGTTCATCCCCTCTTCTTCACGCAGCCTGATGATGACGTCGAAGATCGCTTCCCAGTTCCGGTTGCGGGCGAAATTGTCATCGGTAATGAAGAACCGCCGGATGCCCTGGGCAAAGTTGGCGCGGAGGATCTGTTCAATATCGGCAGCCGATCGATAGCGGGACTTGCGTCCTTGCACGTTGATGATGGTACAAAAACTGCACTGGAAGGGACAGCCACGGCCGGAATCGAAGCTGGTGCGCGCACTCAAATTGCGCATGATCTTCTCGGCCGGTAGGAAGGGAACTTCGGCGCCACCCAGATCCGGCAAATCGGTCATGAAGTTGTACAGTTTCTGCAGCTGGCCGCTATGGGCGTCTTGCAGCAGTGCCCCGAAGCGGCCCTCCGCCTCGCCGGCAAAGATCGAAATACCCAAGTCCCAGGCTTCTTCTATTTCGGGCGGCACCTTCGGCAGCATGGCAAGGCAGCCGCTGGCATGAAAGCCGCCAATACAAACCGGAACGCCAGCAGCGCGCAAAGGCCGGGCGATGTCGACGGCCCTCGGGAACTGGTTGGTCTGTACGCCAACAAGCGCAACCAAACCGCCGGCAGCACTTTCCTTGATGGTGCGAATGATCTTGTCGGGCTTGATGCGGGTATTGGTCTCGTCAAGCGCGGTGACCGCGATATCAACGTCGTCGCCCAAAACCTTCGATTCAATGCAGGCTTGGGTGATGCCATAGAGGCAAGCCAGGGTATTCGATGGAATCGAGGTCCGGAGCCACTGGATGACGTAGCCGTCGTCATCATAGTGGGATGGCTTAATCAGGAACAGGCTGAAGATCTTCTTGCTCTCGGCGCGGTGTTCCGTGGCCATACTGGCATGTTCCCCTGAGCTTCACATTGCCGGACAGGCAGTTGCCCCACCGACTCGCTGCCAGGCTAGCAGAGTGAGAGTTCTAGAGCGAATTTAATCTGCTGCTTAAGGAACCGCCTTGAAGTCTTTGTCCGCTGGGTGGAGCGTCCCCCAAACCCATCCTTGCCAGGCACCAGTTAATGCTTGCAATGTGGCTCGGGTCGCCAGTCTGATTGATCCTCCTAGCGGACTGCTCTCAGCAATCCAGCGTGTGATCCCGTTCCCATTGGGTGATCGATCCGCAGAAGGACTGCCATTCCGCCATTTTCAGCTTCACATAGCTGTCGATCAGTTCGTCACCCAGGCCAGCGCGTAGGGTCTTGTCTCGATCCAGGTTTCGCAAGGCATCGAGCAGGTTGAGCGGCAACTTCTTGGCGCCGCGCACTTTGTGCCCTTCGGCGTACATATCAATATCGATTCGCTTGCCCGGATCGCGCTTGTTTTCGATACCGTCGAGCCCGGCCGCCAAGACACCGGCCTGCAGCAGGTAGGGATTGGCGGCGCCGTCCATCAACCGTAACTCGAAGCGTCCTTCGTCAGGGATGCGGATCATATGGGTGCGGTTATTGCCGCCATAGGTCACGGTGTTCGGCGACCAGGTGGCGCCCGAGGCCGTACGCGGCGCATTGATGCGCTTGTAGCTGTTGACCGTCGGATTGAAGAGGGCGCAGAGCGAGGTCGCGTTGGCAACAACCCCTCCCAGGAAATTGTACGCCAAGCCGGAAAGCCCTAACTCTCCCTTCTTGTCATGGAAAAGGTTTTTCTTGCCGGCCTTGTCCCACAGGGACACGTGGGCATGGCAGCCGTTGCCGGTCAGGTGGGAGAAAGGCTTGGGCATGAAGGTCGCCCTCAGGCCGTGGTTCTCGGCGATCTGCTTGACCATGTACTTGAAGAAGACATGGCGGTCGGCGGTCCTGAGGCAGTCGTCATAGTCCCAGTTCATTTCGAACTGGCCATTGGCATCTTCGTGATCGTTTTGATAAGGACCCCAGCCAAGGGACAACATGGAATCGCAGATTTCGCTAATCACGTCGTAGCGGCGCATGAGCGCTGACTGGTCGTAGCAGGGCTTTTCCTGAATGTCGCGAGGGTCGGAGATGGCCGCCCCGTCGGGGCTGGTCAGAAAGTACTCGCATTCGACGCCGGTCTTCATCCGATATCCGGACTTTGCAGCTTTTTCGATCTGCCGCTTTAGGGCAACCCGTGGCGAGGCCTCGACCTCCTTGCCATCCATCCAAAGGTCGCCGGCCAGCCAGCCGACTTCCGGTTTCCAGGGCAACTGAATCAAGCTGTCGGGATCGGGGATGGAAAACATGTCCGGATGGGCCGGCGTCATATCCAACCATGCCGCAAATCCTGCAAAGCCAGCGCCATCACGCTGCATGTCGCCGATGGCGGCCGCCGGCACCAACTTGGACCGCAGCACGCCGAACAGATCAACAAAGCTAATCAGAAAATATTTGATGCCCTCGGTCTTTGCGACCTTCGCCAAATCCGTTGCCATGACTGGCTTCCTCCCCCTAAGTGATCGTTGCAGTCGTTGTCTTGCCTAGTAAGACGAGGCGCCGGGTATCCAATTCGTGCCGGCCAAAGGCAATTTGGCCATGGCCGCCGCCTCGACCGTCAAGGCAACCATGTCTTCTGGTTCAAGGTTCAAGACATGACTCTTACCGCAAGCGCGTGCAAGCGTCTGCATCTCTAGCACCATTGTTGTCAGATAATTCTTGAGCAAGCGGGCGCCGTGTTCCGGCGGCAAGCGCTTTTCCAATTCTGCATCTTGGGTGGCCACACCGACCGGGCAACGGCCGGTGTGACAGTGATGGCAATAGCCCGGTTCCGTACCGATCGCTTGATAGTCTTCGCGATGAACCGGGCGGTTGCAACCGATCGCCATCATGGCCGCACTGCCAATCGCCACCGCATCGGCGCCCAATGCGAGGGCCTTGGCAACATCGGCCCCGTTGCGAATGCCGCCGGAGACAATCAATTGGATTTTGCGATGCAGGCCAAGCTCCTGCAAGGTCTCGACCGCCAGGCGCACGGCTGGCAAGGTAGGAATGCCGACATGCTCGATAAAGACGTCCTGGGTTGCTGCTGTACCGCCCTGCATGCCGTCTACGACCACCACGTCGGCGCCGGCCTTGACCGCCAGGGCGACGTCGTACTGGGTGCGGGTGGCGCCCACCTTGACGTAGATCGGCACCTGCCAATCGGTTATTTCGCGCAGCTCGCGGATCTTGATTTCCATGTCATCGGGGCCGGTCCAGTCCGGATGACGGCAGGCACTGCGCTGGTCGATGCCAACCGGCAGGTCGCGCATCTCCGCCACCCGTTCGGTGATCTTTTGCCCGAGCAGCATGCCGCCGCCGCCCGGTTTGGCGCCTTGCCCGACGACCACCTCGATCGCATCGGCCTGACGCAGATGGTCTGGATTCATGCCATAACGAGAGGGCAGCAATTGGTAGACAAGTGTCTTCGACGATTGCCGCTCCTCGGCTGTCATGCCGCCATCACCGGTGGTCGTGCTGGTTCCCATGGCCGAAGCGCCGCGGCCAAGCGCCTCCTTCGCGTTGGCGCCGAGTGCGCCGAAACTCATGCCGGCGATGGTGATGGGTATCTTCAGCTCGATGGGTTTCTTGGCAAAGCGCGTGCCCAGGGTGACGTTCGTGTCACAGCGTTCGCGGTATCCTTCCAAGGGATAGCGCGAAACTGAGGCGCCAAGAAAAACCAAGTCATCGAAGCTCGGTATGGCCCGTTTAGCCCCCAGTCCGCGAATGTCATAGACGCCTTGGTCGGCCGCACGCTGAATTTCAGCAATGACCTCTGGCGGGAAGTGTGATGAATGCCGCAAATTCCTCGGGTCGACGGTCATAAATTACCTCGCTGGGGCGTCCTCGCTTGCGGCACCCTAGTAGTCGGCTGCGTGATCGACGTTGAAGTTGTAAAGCTTGCGTTCGGAGCCATAACGTCGGAAGTCGGCCGGCTTGGCATCCAGGCCAGCACGCGCCAGCAAGGCCCTCAAGGTCTCTTCGTGTTCCGGACGAAGCTCCTTTTCGACGCAATCGGAACCAAGGCTGTCCACTGACCCACGAACAAAGAGGCGGGCCTCGTAAATCGAATCGCCCAGGCTCGCCCCGGCGTCGCCCAGGACAACCAAATTTCCTGTCTGCGCCATAAAGGCACTCATGTGACCCACCGAGCCGCCGACGACAATGTCGATGCCTTTCATGGAAATGCCGCAACGGGAAGCCGCATCCCCTTCGATCACCAGTAGGCCGCCATGGCCGCTGGCGCCGGCAGACTGCGAGGCGTTCCCGGTGACGCGGACCAGGCCAGACATCATGTTCTCGGCCACGCCTGGCCCCGCGTGACCCTGCACCTCGATCTCCGCTTCCTTGTTCATGCCGCCGCAATAGAAGCCAACATGGCCTTCCACCACGATCTTGAGCGGTTTGGTCAAGCCGACAGCGACCGCGTGGCTTCCTTGAGGGTTCAGGATCCGCCACTCAGTTTCGTTAGACGTTGGGTCCAGTCCCTGAAGACTGCGGTTTAGCTTTCGTAGGCCAGCTGCGGCCAGATCATACGTCTGCATGATCAGGACTGGTTCCAGCTGTAGATCGTGCTGGGAGCCGGCTCCCAGATTCGCGCGTCCTCGGCCCCAGGCAACACCGCAATGGCGCGAAACTCGGTCGCCATGGCAACCCAATCCTCGGTCTCGGCGAGGACCGCGTGCTTACAAGCAATCGGGTCTCTAAGGACCGCAAAACCGTCTCGGGTGCCGACCGCAAAGGTATAAAAACCATCCAGGTCGCGAACGCCGGCGTCGAGGGCTTCCTCCAAGCTGTCGCCCTCCTGCAGCCGCCAAGTAAAATACCCCGCCGCAACTTCGGTATCGTTCTCGGTTTCGATGACGATGCCCTTGCGCTGCAACTCGGCCCGCAGGCGATTGTGGTTAGAGAGCGAACCATTGTGCACCAGGCAAAGGTCGAACCCTGTCGAGAAGGGGTGGGAGCCCTTGGTCGTGACTGCCGATTCTGTCGCCATTCTGGTGTGACCGATGGCGTGGGTGCCGTGCACGGAGCGCAGATCGAAGGCCTCCACCACGTCCTTGGGCAAACCAACTTCCTTAAAAATTTCGATGGTGTCGCCCGCGCTCACCAGGCTGACGGCAGGGTAGGTGTCATCAAGCCAGGCCCGCAGCGGGGCGAAATCGGCGGTTACCGTCAGAATCGCGTGATTGCCCCGCTGCCAAGCGTCCGCCCTGCCGAATGCCGCCGTAGCAGCGGCAGCAAGCGCTTGCCAGTCGAAGGTTCTTTCCGGGTGCTGCAAAACCAGTTTGGCGGAACCCGAGGGCACCGGATCGCGATAAATGGCAACACCGGCCGAGTCTGGACCTCGATCGGTCATCTCAATCAACATCGACGACAGGTGTTCGCCAAGCCTTTCTTGAATTGTCGCCCCTTTGGCAAATAGACCAACGATACCGCACATAGGCGCACTCCCCCGCCGTTTCTGGGTCGAGATTAAGGTATCAGAACCGTTATTGAAAGGAAAAATTTATTCTCCATAGGAAAATAAATCTGCCATCATCCATTCGATTTTTGCTGCACAATGACGGACAACATTCGGATCGGCAACTCGAGCAACTCTTCTGGTCCATGCGGCGCATCAGCATCAAAGAATAGAGAGTCGCCGGCCTGAAGATCATAGGTTCTTGAGGCGTGGCGATAGCGTACGCGCCCGGCCAGCAGGTAAATGAATTCTTGGCCTGCGTGTTGAAAAAGCGGAAAAACTTCGGATTTTTCCGTCAAGGTTACAAGGTAAGGCTCGACGGAAACGCCTTTGCCAACGCTGTGGCCCAGCAACTGATACTGATGGCCGGCCCGGCTTCCGCGCCGTTCGATAACAAGACCCTGGTTCGCTTTTACGAAAGAAGCATCGCGTTGCTCCTCGTACCGACGGAAGAGAGCGGTGACCGGCACATTCAAGGCGTTGGCCAAAGCACGCAAGGTGGCAAGGGAAGGCGACGTCATGCCGTTTTCAATCTTGGAAAGCATGCCCACGGAAAGACTGGCCAGTTTAGCAACCTCGCCCACGGTCATGGAAAGGTCGAGGCGGAACTCCCGCACTTGACGGCCAATGGCCAGCTCCAGCACGTTGGCGTGCTCTTCGCCTTCCTTGGCGGATTCAGCTGCCGATGAAAGGTCATTATTTTGCTTCCTGGACATGAGGATGGACCTCTCCTTCGATAGCGGATCAATGTCTCCTGACAACCAGGGTAGCAGGGCTTGATGAATATGAAAAACTTCGGGGAGGGCTAGCAGTAGAACCCTCCCCATCACGCGTTGTTGAGTATCGGACTTCGGATCTTATTAGTCGACGCCAAAGGCCAGCATCGCGTCTGCCACTTTTTTAAAGCCAGCGACGTTTGCGCCCTTCACGTAGTTAACATAACCGTCGGCTTCAGTACCTTGTGCTTGGCAGCTGTTGTGGATATCCGACATAATCTTCTTCAAGGCCTGCCGGAGATCCTCGGCCGAGCGGTGTAGCCGCGCAGAATTCTGGCTCATTTCGAGCCCGGACATGGCAACGCCCCCCGCGTTGGCGGCTTTCCCCGGCCCGAAAAGAACCTTAGCGCCGATGAAGGCATGCACCCCCTCTTCCGTCGTCGGCATGTTCGCGCCTTCGGAAACGGCTCGCACGCCATTGGCGATAAGACTTTTCGCCTCATCTTCATTCAATTCGTTCTGCGTGGCGCATGGCAATGCAAGATTGCAGGGAACGTCCCAGGGACGCCGGCCGGCGTGGAACTCGCCGCCATGTTCTTCGACAAAGTCCTTGATGCGGGCACCTGGACGGGCTTTGTGGGCCTTGATCCAATCGATCTGGTCCTGGGTCAAGCCTTCCGGGACGTGAATGAACCCACCGGAATCAGACAAGGTGACCACCTTGCCTCCACGATGCAGGACTTTCTCGGCGGCGTGGGTGGCAACATTTCCGGAACCAGAAATGACTGCCGTCTTGCCCTCGATTTGCTCGCCGGCGGCATGCAACATGTTTTCCAAGAAGTAGACCGCACCATAGCCGGTCGCCTCGGGACGCATCAGGCTGCCGCCATACTCCAATCCCTTGCCGGTCAGCACACCAGTGAAGTTCTTGGTGAGGCGCTTATAGGTGCCGAACATGTACCCGACCTCGCGGCCACCCACCCCGATGTCACCTGCCGGAACATCGGTATCATGGCCGATGTGTCGATAGAGTTCGCCCATGAAGCCTTGGCAGAAGCGCATGATCTCCCTGTCCGAACGTCCTTTGGGATCAAAGTCGGCGCCGCCTTTGCCGCCGCCCATCGGTAAACCTGTCAGAGAGTTCTTGAAGATTTGCTCGAAGCCGAGAAACTTCAGCACGGACTGGGTGACAGAGGGATGAAAACGAATTCCGCCTTTATAGGGGCCGATAGCGTTGGAAAACTGGACGCGATAGCCTCGATTTACCTGAATTTCACCGTTGTCATCCTCCCAGCCGACACGAAACGAGATAACGCGGTCTGGTTCGGTCAGGCGCTCCAGTATCTTGGCCTTCTTGTAAACGGGATTTTCGTTGACAAAGGGCAGTATGGTTGCCGCCACCTCCTGGACGGCCTGTTGAAACTCCGGTTCATTTGGTGATCGCTGCTTCACCCAATCCATAAAGTCGTCAAGACCCGGGGTGCTGTTGGACATTGTGGATACCCCTCTCATACTCTTCCTTGTTTCTGATGATTTCTCCCTGCAAACGCAGAATTGCTGTGGTCGCGCCGACCTGTCAGGTTAGACATAGTTGCGAACCTGAAACTGGTGACGTGCCAAGGGCCAGGCGTCCGCGAGGAGAAGGCCTCTGAAGGCTAACGCAATCCTGCGAACAAGAAAATCG
Organism: Rhodospirillales bacterium; assembly: GCA_965222795.1. GTDB lineage: Bacteria > Pseudomonadota > Alphaproteobacteria > Kiloniellales > CBDCUY01 > CBDCUY01. Next base: position 1,314,568 of record OZ244972.1, read on the forward strand.
TATTCGCATTATCGGCCATTGTTGCCGGGGGCCTAGATGCAATTAGTTGGATCAGATTTTTCAACTGCTATGCATAGTTGATGATAATTTGCTATTTAAAGCATCTAATCGCCATCATTCATCCACCATTCCGTCATCATCCTGCGATGCTTCTGCGCTCAGTTCTTCCGCCAAGTCGGCAACATCCTCACCCCAGATTTCGCGCAGCCGCAATTGCCGCCTTTGATGCAGCTCGATCTGGGCTTCGGTCTTGATCGTCAAGAAGGTGGCAACGAAGGGCGGCAGGATCATGTTAATGAACCAAGCCACCGCCGCGGCACCATAGGCAGCCAGCCAAGGATAAATCTGGCCAAGCATGCGGTAGGCATGGTCCATGTCATGCCCCTGCATCCAAAGTTCAGCTAGGCCCGGCAGCGCACCGCAAAAATTCAAGGCCGCAACGCCGATCGTGAGAAATTTTTCTCGGCTACGATCGAATATGTATGTCGCCAAAGTGGGCAGCATCGAAACACCCAACAGCAGGACGCTAGGCAACAGAACAGCAAGTAATGGCAGGAATATTGCGACGACAAAGACCTTGGAAAGGACACTGTTCGTGCCCTTCTTTCCCTGCCCCCTTGCCTCCTGCACCATTTCGCCTTCCTAACCGCCAGCCGTCGACCTTGAATGCCGATCTAAAACACGAACATCACGGACATAACCATCAAGGCCAATCCGGAAAGCCCCCCAGCGATCAAGCAGGCGGCCTGTTGACTCGCATGCTGGACGTTCTCTGGTCGGTTCAGACCACCGCCTCGCAGCCAATCAATTCGTTGTTCGAGTGCCGCATACTCTCGCTGGGCGTTCATGAAACCGGCTCTATCGCGTGCCAAAGCAGCGGCGTTGTCGAGCAGTTCGAGTAGCCTTCCCAAGTTACCGCTTTGCACTCGGTCTTCGACGGCCGCGACGAGGGCGTTGCGATACTCATTGCTGTGAAAGGCAGCAATTTTGGGATGACACAAAGCAGCGAACCTGCGCGCCAGCCCAACTAGCGATCGAAGGCCAACCCTGCGTTGAAGGATGGCAAGCAATCGAAGCTGGCCAATAAGGCGACCCACCCCTTCGCTCGCCCGCCCCAGCCGCTCCAGAGGGGCATCGAGGCGGGGCTGCAGTTTGGCCCCACAAAAGGCTGCCACATGGGCGTCTATTGGCTCTTCATCGATGCCTTCCACCGCTCTTTTCTCTAGGGCCGGCAGCATGCCCTCAATCGTCAGCACGCTTTCTTGTGCAATCAACGGGCTACGGCAGGCCTGGTCTGGATTGAACTCATAAAGGCATCGTTCCAAGCCAAATCCGGTCAGATCCTTCTTCAGGTAGGTATACATCTGGTTGATCGATTGTTTCGCCAAGAACGCATCGCTGCGCAAAACCATTTGGAGTTCCAAGTAGGTGTTGGCAGTTCGGGATAGAACGATATCGGCAAAATCTCGACCAATGGTCTGGTCTTCCGGGAGCAACACCAGCGGTCCAGCAAGCGCCTCCAGCGTAGCGCGATAGTTGCGAAATCGGAGTGGCGCACTCGGGTCTAGAATCATCAAGATGGTACTCAGTATGGCGTCGCGGCCATTGGGGACTTGCTGCAGCGCAGTGGCCTGCATTGCTAGGTTCACGTTTTCAGCACGCTCATCGTCACCCAGACTGCGGCGTAGCCAATCTGCGATATCCTCCCCTGAGACTTCGGCCACAGCATCGTCCCAGTTCTCGCTGAGTGCCAGAGCAAGGGTCCGATCGCTCCAATACTCTTTTCCTCGAAAGAGAAAGGCCTTGCTGCCCTTGCTGGGCCGCAGGTTTTGTTTCGGGCTCTGCCGCTTGCCGCCCAGCCACTCAGAAAGGCTCTCAACATTCCAACGATCATTGGGATCGTCATGGAGGAGACCGCGAAGGGGTTCGATAAGGGTCATTGACGGCTTCGCCATGCCCATCAGCGCCCCATAGGATCCTTCTGAGATCTTGCGGCTCAGGATTTCCTCGTCCGACATGCCGGCCATCGGATTGCCGCCGGACGCCAAGATGACCATTAATACTCCTAGGGAGTATAGGTCTTCACTGACGCTTCCGGCGCCTCTTCCCAGTGGATGCGCGATGCATGATTCGATGGTCTCATAGACCATCGGTTGATAAAGGGCGGGAGGTGAACTGACACACTCGCCGAGTAAGACGGCAGTCTTGGTCGCATCCGTATAGTAGAGGTTGTCGGCACGCAAGGCACGGTGGCTGATGACACTGCCTTCGAAGTCCTTCAGAGCCGGCAGTAGGGAAAGAAGAAACACGCGCGCCAGGGCTTCGTCGCGAACTGGTTCGAAAGTACTATCGAGCTCAACTTGAACCCGCGGCCCGCTTGGTTGTTCGAGGACAATGATCGGAAGTCTGCGTCCGAGTGGCGGCCAAAAGGTGACGTCGAACGCGATCGGCTTGATCAGCGTCGAGCCGTCATAGCGCACGAGTGTATTTATCAGTGAGATTCGTGGCGCGAACTGTGAGGCGCACACTAGCGCGTAGAGTCGGCGCGAGCGAACACTTTCGTCGCTGGCGGCAAAGGCCTCCGCACCGGGCGAATCAAAATCGGGAAGTCGGAACAATGGGTCAACCCGGAACCGGCCGCCGATCAAAATTCTAGGGTCTTCGGCAGCCTTGCGATCGTTTGTTGTTTGTTCCGTGGTCGCCATCAAGTTCAGGCGTCGACTTTGTTAGAAGGTGTGCGGTTTCAATGACCCGAGGTCCAAATCTGTTGCTATCAATGCCAAGGGATGGTTAACGAAAGCTTTGTGAAAGGTGCAATGGGGCGCGGAATTGACCTTAATCGGCAAAGGGATCGCGGACCACGATCGTGTCGTCTCGTTCTGGGCTGGTCGACAGCAGGTGGACGGGAGCTTCAATGATCTCTTCGATTCGCCGTACGTACTTCACGGCCATAGCAGGCAGTTCTGCCCATGACCGAGCCCCTTGGGTGCTTTCAGACCAGCCCTCCATGCACACGTAAATGGGGTTGGCAGCCTGTTGCAGATCTGTTTGGCTCGGCAGATGGTCGACACGCTCCCCGGCAATCTCGTAACCCACACATATTCTAAGCTCTTTGAGCCCGTCGAGAACATCGAGCTTGGTAAGGGCAATGCCATCGATGCCGCCCAGCTTGATGGCCTGACGCACCATCACGCCATCAAACCAGCCGCAGCGCCGGCGCCGGCCGGTCACGGTCCCGAACTCATGCCCTCTTTCTCCCAACCGCTTTCCGATCTCGTCCTTAAGCTCGGTGGGAAAGGGGCCTTGGCCAACCCGTGTGGTGTAGGCCTTGGTGATGCCCAGCACGGTGCCGATGCTGCGTGGTCCCACGCCGGCACCGGCGGCGACTTGCCCCGCGACCGTGTTGGACGATGTGACAAATGGATAGGTTCCGTGGTCAATGTCCAGCATTGCCCCTTGTGCGCCTTCGAAGAGAACCCGCTGGCCGCTGCGCCGGGCTACATCCAATCGAGCCCAAACGCGATCTACAAAGCCGAGGACGCGCGGCGCGACACGCTGCAGCTGCTCCATTAAGTCCTTGCTATCCAAGGGCTCCTGCCCCATGCCGCGCAAGAAAACATTGTGGTGGCGCAGCAAAGCGTCGACCTGACGCTTGAGGCTCTCCGGGTCGGCAAGATCGCAAACGCGGATCGCTCGGCGCCCGATGCGATCTTCGTAGGCTGGCCCTATTCCGCGCCCTGTCGTACCGATCTTTCCTGAACCGCGGGCTTCTTCTCGCACCCGATCAATCATGGCATGCAGAGGCAAAATCAGTGAGGCATGCTCGGCGATCTTCAAATTGTCTTCGGTAACGGCCACCCCTTGCTCGCCCAGGCGATCGATCTCTTCCAACAAGGCCCAGGGATCCACGACCACCCCATTGCCGATAATGGAGAGCTTGCCGGGGCGCACTACTCCCGAAGGAAGCAACGAAAGTTTATAGATCTTTCCGTCGATCACCAAAGTGTGACCGGCGTTGTGGCCACCCTGGAAGCGGACAACCACATCGGCCCGTTCAGATAGCCAGTCGACGATCTTACCTTTGCCCTCGTCGCCCCATTGAGCGCCCACCACAGTCACGTTGGTCATGCGTCCTAACCTTCTGCCTGATCAATACGGCGAACCTCACCTTCCAGAAAGAGGTGGCTACATTCAGCTCGCTTGGCCTCTTCGACAATCGATTTTGCCGGCGCCAATCCGGCTATCGTAACCCACCCGTCGTTTCTCAGGCTGCACGCCTGAGCTCTCGGCGTTCCGAGTGGCAGATAGATACGTCGGCGCGCGCCCCCGCGGGGCAAGGCGCGCAGAACCGAATCGAGATAGAGGGTGAATCCGGTCGATGACTGCGGCGGACTGTCGTAAGTGCTGGTCCGGTAGCGGCCTCCACGCCCCAATTCACCCCGCACATCGCGCGCGAAGAACGTAAAACTGACGCCGGTTTGGTACTCAAAACCCCGGTGTTCACAGACATCCACCGTTAGATTTAACTCGGGCGCCGCCTCGCAGATCAAACTCGCCACCCGACGAAGCGTCGCCAACTCTTGGCGGGCGGATTTCGGCAGGCCGAGCGCGTCCAGATGATCCAAGGTGGTGTTGGCTGGCCCTGCAGCGCGCAGCAGACCTTGAAATAGCCCAGCGTTGTTCGGCGCCAATTCGTCCACGCGCGCCGCATCCTTGCGGTCAAGGGCGTGGCGTAGCCTGGCAATTTGGTCTTGTTCGAGACCCAAGGACGCAGCCAGGCGACCCACAAACGGCGGCAAGGCCAAATCAATGCTGAGGCCGGCGACGCCAATGTCAACCAGGGATTCTGCTGCCAGCAGCACGACTTCCGCATCCGCCTCCTCCCGATCGGCGCCGATCAATTCGGCACCAGCTTGAGCGAACTGACGCGCTGGTCGCAGTTGATCGCCGCGCACGCGGAGAACCTGGCCGCCATAGCAAAGTCGCAAGGGTCGATGCCTGCCAGCCAGGCGACTCGCCGCGATGCGGGCGACCTGCGGCGTCATATCGGCGCGCAGGGCCATCATGCGCTGGCTAACAGGGTCCATCAAGCGCAAGCTGTCCTTGGCCAAGGCGGCGCCGGCACCAGTGAAAAGGGTTTCTTCAAATTCCAGCATTGGCGGCTTGACGCGCTCATAGCCCTGTGCGGCGAAGCGGGCGAGCAGCCGTTCGATGACCACCGCTTCTCTTGCCGCTTCTGGTGGAAGCAAGTCCTGCAAGCCCGCCGGCAGCAGTGTGACTTTACTCGATTTCTTCATAGCATTTCTTGGCAGGCTCCTGGTATATGGCCTCTCCACTGGTCGGCAGGTTCCGGCGCCGGTGTAGGTAGCCTGTTTGCTTGTCGGCGGTAAACAGAAAACGCCGATCGAGCTGATGTCGCAACCAGATGTTCGGCTTAAAGCGTGTCGGTTAACGCGGTTGGATTCGGTCGGCCTGACTGACCCGTTGCAAAGAAAGTGACCCCATGAACGAAGAAATGATGGCCCTGATAGAAACCTTTGGGACGAAGGCCCTGGACTACGGATTTAACATCGTCGGGGCGCTCGTCCTCTTGTTGGCCGGCTGGATGGTCGCTGGCTGGGTGCGGCGTGCGACGCGGCGCATGCTGGGGCGGCTACCCAAATCCGACAAGACGGTCAATGCGGTTATCTCCAACATCGCCCGCTATTTGACCTTGGGCATTGTTTTGGTGCTGGTACTGGGCCAATTCGGCGTCGAGACAGCAAGTATCTTGGCGGTGTTGGGCACGGCCGGATTGGCTATCGGCTTGGCGCTGCAGGGGGCTCTTTCAAACATTGCCGCCGGTCTGTTGATCCTCTTCTTGCGGCCCTTCAAGGTGGGTGACTACATCGATGCGGAGGGGATCTCCGGCACGGTCGAGGAGATCGGCTTGTTTTCGACCGAGTTCACCACCTATGACGGCCTCTACGTCGCCGCCCCCAATAGCCAAATTTTCAGTCGCTCGATCACCAACTACTCCGTCTTGCCGACCCGTCGCATCGATTTGCAGGTAGGCATAGCCTATGACGATGATATCGATGCCGCGCTTGCCGCGCTCAAAGAAATGCTGGAAGCTGACGAACGCGTCTTGAAGGACCCTGCCTGTCAGGTGATGGTGATTGCGCTTGCGGACAGCTCCGTAAACCTCAATCTTCGCTGCTGGACCAAGGTCGAAAATTACTGGTCGCTGCTCTTTGACCTCAACAAGGCGGCGAAGGACTGCGTCGAAGGCACCGGCTGCTCGATCCCCTTCCCGCAACGCGATGTCCACATGATCAACCCGTCGGCCGCAGCGTGAGCGGGCCTGATAGCGTGAACTGCCCTAACCTTGGGCTAACGCCAAGATGCGTGAGATCTGACAAAGCGGGCGACCACTTTCGTCCGCCCAGGCATTGAAGGCGGCTTGCGCGGCGGCCAGTTCCTTTTTTGTCTTCGGCAGCCGCTCCACCACCGCCGATTCGACCAGGGCGGCGGCCACGTCCGGGGTAAGGATGAAGGTGTCCTTGCCAATCATGCGCAAGAGATAAGGCCCGGAGTTGCCGCCCAGTTGGCTAAAGCGTTTGGCGAGGTCAGCCCAAAGATCGACAATTTGGCTCGCCGGCCAATCGGCCAGATAGGCCCCCATACCGCCCCTTTCCCGTCGCAACGCCAAAATGGCTGCGGCATTGGCCCTTATCGACTTGAGTTTGCCCCAGTGGCGAATTAGGCGACGGTCAGCCATCAAGGCCTCCAATGCCTCGTCGCTCATCGCTACGATCGGACCTGGCTCAAATCCATGGAAAACTTCCTCAAAGGCAGGCCACTTGGCATCGACCAAAGAATGCTTTAGGCCGGCGCGAAACACCCGCAGACTCATGAGAGAAAGGGCGCGATCGTCGGACACCGCTTTCAGCTCTGCCGCCGACTTTGGTACTGGCAACAATGCTTCAAGCGCGGCTTGACCGTCGCAGCGTTTAAGGGCACGGGTTAGATAGTCATCGAAGGCAAGCATGGAACAGTCACACCCCTCGGCAGAAACGTAGTGTCAAAAACCAAGTCAGACGATCTAGCAATCACTGTATGACTGCGTCGAACAAGGACAGTAAACCGCAGCCAAGGATGGTCGACAAGAATCCTTGGCGGGCGTTTTCGCTTCTGCGGCGATCGGATAGTCTTTCATCCGCCGCCAAGGGATTTGACCGTTATCTCGGCATCGTCTTAGCGATTGCGGCGGCGTTGCTGGTGGCCGGCTGGTTGCTGCCGGTGATGAGCCTGCGCACGCTCTACATTTTCTACGACGAGATATCGATCCTCACCGGCGCCTTTCGGCTCCACCGGGACGGTGAGTATCTGCTATTTTTCTTAGTGGCGGTCTTCACGGTGATATTTCCAGCCGCAAAACTTATCCTGACCTATCTCCTGTGGAGTCGCCTTACCGTCCGGGACCCGCGCCTTTTGCCTGCCCTCGGCCGCGTCGAAACCCTCGGCAAGTGGTCGATGCTGGACGTCTTCGTCGTCGCTATCTTGGTGGTGGTGATCAAGCTATCCCTGGTCACGACCGTTGAGGTGCATGCCGGTCTTTACGTCTTTGCGGCGGCCGTGCTGATATCGATGCTCGCGGTCAAGCGCATCGTCGCCTTGGCCCGTCGCGCGGCTACCAACCAAGCGTCGCCTTAAAACTTGTCACCGGTTAAAACTTGTCGCCGGTTAAAATATGTCGCCGGTGAATTCCAACTTGACCCGCGCCTGCAACTCCTTGATCGCCTCCAAGGAGTCGATCAAGATGTCCCTTTCGCGCTCGGAAAGGGCCTCCGGCCGTACATAATTGCTGACCTTCTTTTGGGCCTTGAAATCGGCGATCTGCTGGCGCAACAACAGCCCGGTTATGTGCTTGAACCCCCCTTTCAGGTAGTCCTGTTCGTCACCGTCGAGGACGCCGTGCCGATGCAAGGCTTCGATGCGCTCTAGCGTTGAAACGGCGTCCACACCCTCCCTCAGGGCCAGGAGGCGGAGGCTTTGCACCAGGGGCAAGGTACCGCTGTGCTTGAGATTGATCTCGCCCTTGTGTTCCGGCTTTTCCGATTCCGTTCGCAGCCGGCCGAACCAGCCAAGCGCGACACCGATGCGATCGCCTTCGCGTTGAATTTCCGCCAAGAAGGCCGGCGAAGCCTTGGCCACGGCGGTAACCAGCTGGCGCAGTTCTGTAGCATAATCCAGCTTGCCGTAGGCGCCTCGAAAATCGAAGAAAATGTCGGAGAGTTGGATGGCGATTGTGCTGCGTTTGCGACCCCAGAGGTTGACCTGGGCCCGCCATTGGCTGCGTGTCTTGCGCCACAGCGGATTGGTCGCCATGACGTAGCCGTTGCAAAAGGGAATGCCGACCGCGGCCAAGTCGCCGGTCATGCGCTCCGCCAGTTCGATATAGAAGGGATCGACGCGACCGTGATCCGCGTCCGGATAGTCCTCTAGGATGAAGCCGTTGTCTTGGTCCGGATAGAGATAGTTTTCACCGCGGCCACCAGACCCCATGATGATAAGGCAGAAGCGAACCGGTGGCCGCCCCCAGCCAAGGTCGTCCATTTGCTTCAAGTGCATTTCGAGGATGCGGCGGTGGATGTCCTGATTGATGTGACTGAGCAGGGCCTGCACCTCGGGGGCCGGCACATGATCGCGCATCAGGTCATCGGCCAAATCTACCTGCGCTGACTTTATTTGGCTGAGGCCCTCTAAACTGTCCTCGGCCGAAACCCGATCAATCTGTCGGAGTACTTGCTCCCCGGCAACCGACAAGGCGTCGCGCAGGTCGATCATGCCGCACGGACGGCCTTGCCCGTCGACCACCGGCATGTGACGCCAGCCGCGTTGCCGCATCTTGGCAATCGCCCGGTAGAGATAGTCGGCGGCGGCGATGGACTCTACGGGTGCGGTCATCACCTGGGTGATCGCTTCGCCGCCTTGGCAGCGCAAGGCGATGCGTCGGGCGACGTCCTGTTCGGTGACGATGCCGGCCAGTTTTCCTTCCGCGTCGATCACCAGGGCGCTGGTGGCGTTTTGCCCGGTCATGGCTTCGACGAAGGCGCCAACACTTGCCGTTTGCGGCATGACAACCTTCGTCGGCCTGAGATAATCGCGGACAAGCTGCGAAAAAATCTTTGTCTGTGATTGCAATGTTCTTAACGACTTAAAATGTGTTTCGCCGGAAACGGGTATCTAGAGATACCACTCATATTCCTGTTTGGCGACAATCTGCGCAAATTTTTCGGCCTCGGTCGCCTTTGTGGCATGGTAGAGACGCAGGTAATCAGGACTCAGGTAGCGCTGAAGAACTTGATTGCTGGCCAATTGGTCAAGCGCGCTTGCAAGCGTTCGAGGCAAGGTCGGATCGACGCTTTCGCCCGCATTGCCACTGCTAGCCGGACCCGGGTCGAGGCCTTCTTCGATGCCATGCAGCATGCCCGCCAGAATCACCGCAAGCACGAGATAGGGGTTGGCGTCGGCGCCGGCGACCCGATGTTCCAGGCGTCGTGCCTCCGGCGGACCCGACGGAATGCGACAGGCTACGGAGCGGTTATTGGCGGCCCAGCTGCGATTGACCGGCACATAGATTTCGGGCTGATAGCGGCGAAACCCATTGAGGTTGGGCGCAAAAATCGCCATTGCCTCGCCCATGGTGGCCAAGGTTCCGGCAATGGCTTGGTGCAGTAGCGCATTGCCTTGGGAAGATTCATCCGCGAATAGGTTCTTACCATTGCCGTCCAGCAGACTGATGTGCAAGTGCATCCCGCTACCGGCCTGTTCGGCGAAAGGCTTGGGCATGAAACTCGCCCGCATCCCTTGTTGGCGGGCGACGTTCTTGATCGTGTGGCGCAACAAGACGCAGTGATCCGCTGCCCGCAGGGGATCTGGAACATGCTGCAGGTTGATTTCGAACTGCGCGGGTGCAAATTCGGCCGTCGATACGGACGCCGGCAGTCCCTGCGCTTGGCAAGCACGCTGCGCTGCACTGAAGAATGGGCCATAGCCGGCCAAGTCATCGAGACTGTATACCTGTGTCGCCCGGTCTCGTTCGCCGGTCAGCGGCGATAGTGGCGGCTGAGGCCGTCCCTCGGCGTCACTTTCCGGGTCGAGCAGGTAAAACTCCAGCTCGAAAGCGACCACCGGATGCAAATCCCGCGCGGCAAGTTTGGCTAGGACTTCGGCGGCAACGTTGCGCGGGTCGACCGGGTAATCGCCTTCTTCCTCGGGACGAAAGGACATGAGGACCTGGGCACCCTCGTCGTCGGCCCAGGGGATCGGCGCCAAGGTGCCCGGCAGAGGCATGGCGTTGGCATCAGGGTCTCCATTCGAAACACCGAGCCCCAAGGGATCAAGACAATCTCCCGTCACGTCGAGGAAATAGATCGACAGGGGAATCTGCAGTCCCTTGGCAAACAGCTTTTCCATTTCATGGCGGGGATAGCGTTTGCCGCGGGAAATGCCGCAGAGATCGATGAAAAGAGCATCGACATAGCGACAATCCGGATAGCGCTTTAGGAACTCGCAAAGCTCTGCAGAATCAGTAGATGAGGTATTGACAACGGCCATCAGACCCCCTTCTCAGCACGCCGACCAAGATCCAGCCCAGCACTCCGCTGAGGCGTTCGGCGGCCGTACCTCGGAAAAGCCATCTGCTGCTTAGGCCATGGACTAAGCAAAATCAACCGTCTCAGAAAGGGCAAAGGATCTGCGCCCGAGACCCCACTGTCCGGATTACTGAGCCCACTCATTGTCCCATTTGGCTGGCCGCCGCCGCGAGAAACCCTAGCCCCGTTCCTGTCGGAGGGCCACCAAGGCTTGCCCGGCAACAGCCGTCAGCACAATGCACCCGCCCACAAGCGTCAAACCGCTCGGGCGTTCGTCAAGGACAAGCCACACCCAGGTGGGGGCCAAGAAAGCCTCGCTGAGCGACAGGAGGGCGACTTCGGCGGCGGGCACGTACCTAGCGCCCAGGGTGATCAGAGTGAAGCCGGCTCCCACTTGAAAGGCGCCCAACAACAGGGAAAGGATAAGATCATTATTGGAGATCTGAAAGTCGCCCACGAGAGGCCAGGCGATGAGGCCTGCGACCACACCAGCAAGGCAGGTTGCTGGAACCATATCGATGTGCTCGGCCCGCCGCAGGATGACGATCATGACCGCAAAGGTGATCGGGGCCCCAAGTGCTACGAGGTTGCCGAGCAGGCGACCTGCCACCAGACCATCGGCGAACATAATGCCGACCCCCAAGAGGGCAAGCCCGATCGCAACCCAGGTGATCGGCCTCACCCTTTCGCCGAGGATGATCCAGGCAAGGACGGCGGCAAAGACGGGCCCGGTGCTAATTATGAACGAGACGTTGGCAACGGTCGTGAGCAGCAAGCCCCAAAGAAAGCAGATGAAGCCCAACCCCAGGCACAAGGATGCCACAACCCCTTGCCAGCCTATGGCGCGAAAGGGGGCGACCAACTTCCCTCGGTAGCGTACTCCCAGAAACAGCAGGACCGTCAGCACGAAGGCGAGCGAACGGAAGAACAGCACTTGCCAGCCGTTGGCGGCTTCGATGTGCCGCACGATTAAACCGCCGGAGCTGAGGCAGATGCCGGCCAGCACCACCATGCCAACACCGAGAGGATAGCGCGGGTGATGGGGCCGCCTGGCGGCCGGACCGAGCGCGTTCATGGTAAGATAGAACAGGTCGAGGGGATCGACCCACACGCGACCTTGTCGTCGCACCTTGACCCTGGCACTTCGAGACGGCACAAGCAAAGCTGCAGCCTTGGGTCATAGGGAACCAAATGTGCCAGCAGCAGCCAAGAGGAGCATAGTGTCATAGGATGCCTCAGCCCCCTAAAGCCGTCAAAAAGATCGTGCGGCATAGCCAGCACGGCGAGCACCGGGAAGATCCCTACGACTGGCTGAAAGATCCCAATTGGCAAGAGGTGTTACGGCATCCGGAGGTCTTGGCGCCTGAGATCAGGGCCCATTTGGAAGCCGAGAACGCCTATGCCGCCGCCTGTCTCAAACCAAGCGATCCCTTGCGTGAAAGGCTCCTAGAGGAAATGCGGGCCAGGATCAAGGAGGAGGATGCCTCTGTCCCAGATCCCGATGGGCCCTACGCCTATTTCCAGCGCTATGTGGCCGGCGCTCAACACCCAGTTTTTTGCCGCCTCCACCAAGCCAGCGAGGCCGAGGAGATCTTGCTCGACGGCAATCGCGAAAGCCAAGGACAGAGCTTCTATCGCATAGGGGCGGCGCTCCATAGCCCGGATCACCGACGCCTTGCCTACGCGGTCGATTTGAAGGGCGCGGAGATCTTTAGCCTGCACATCAAGGATTTGGAGAGCGGTGCGATCATCGATCCGGCGATCGAAGGCGCCCACGGCCAAATCGCCTGGAGCGCCGATGGAGACTGGCTGTTTTACACCAAGCTGGATGACAATCATCGCCCGTCATCGGTCTATCGCCACCGGCTTGGCAGCGATCCGGCCACCGACACCCTTGTCTATTCGGAAGCCGATCCGGGATTCTTTGTGAGCCTGGATGTGACGGAAAGTCGCGCCTTCGTCGTCATATTGGCCCACGACCATCGAACCTCCGAAGTGCATCTCATTCCGGCTGATCAACCGCAGTCAACGCCGCGCCTGGTCGCGCCACGCGAGACATCGGTCGAGTACAGCCTCAGCCATCACGGCAACCGATTCTTGATCCTGACCAACGCGGATGCAGCCGTTGACTTTAAACTTGTTGAAGCGCCGCTTGCGGAGCCTGGCCGCGAGAATTGGCGTGACCTTGTGCCACATAAGGAGGGGCACCTCATCCGGGCGCTGCGGGTCTTTGAAGACTATTTTGTCCGCTTGGAGAGGGCCCAGGGTTTGCCGCGACTGGTGGTCACCAGTTTCGACGACGGTCAGAGCTATGAGATTGCCTTTCCCGAAGAGGCCTACGACCTTGGTTTGCTTCGCGGCTTGGAATGGGCGAGCGAGGTCATGCGCTTTTCCTATAGCTCCATGACCACGCCGCACGAGGTCTACAACTACAACATGGCGACCCGGGCAAGACGGCTGCGTAAGCGGCAGGAGATTCCAAGCGGCCATAATCCGGCGGACTATGTCACCCGCCGCCTATTCGCCACGAGTCACGACGGCGCCAAAGTGCCGGTGTCGCTACTCTATGCCAAGTCGACACCGCTGGATGGGCAAGCACCTTTGCTGCTTTATGGCTATGGAGCCTATGGCCATGCTATTCCGGCTGGGTTTTCGGCGAACCGGCTCAGTCTTGTGGACCGGGGCTTTGTCTACGCTATTGCCCATGTGCGCGGCGGCACGGATCGCGGCTATCGCTGGTATCTGGACGGCAAACTGGCCGCCAAGACCAACACCTTTCTCGATTTCATCGCTGCTGCTGATGCGCTGATTGCCAAAGGCATCACACGTCAGGGCGCCATCGTTGCCCATGGCGGCAGCGCCGGCGGAATGCTGGTCGGCGCGGCCGTCAATCTTCGCCCGGAGCTTTTTAAGGCCGCGGTCGCCGAAGTTCCCTTCGTCGATGTGCTGAACACCATGTGTGATGCGAGCCTGCCGCTAACGCCGCCGGAATGGCCGGAATGGGGTGACCCGCTCACCGATCCTGAGGCCTATCGCCGCATTCGCGACTATTCTCCTTATGACAATGTATCCGACAACCATTATCCGCACATCTTGGCGACTGCAGGCCTCAGCGATCCTCGGGTTACCTATTGGGAGCCGGCCAAATGGGTTGCCCGCCTTCGCGAATACAAGAAGGACGACAATTGGGTGCTATTAAAAACCAATATGACGGCCGGTCATGCCGGGGCGGCCGGGCGCTTCGATAAACTTGAGGAAGTGGCGCTCGCTTATGCCTTCATTCTCCAAGTTTTCGGACAAGCGAGCGAAAGCTAGGTGGGTGGCAACGTCGCCGGAAGTGCAAAGCGAGCTGTCGACGGGTGATGCGCGCTTACCACAGGGCAAGCCTCTGTTGGCAGTACGAGGGCTCAATCGGGAGGGCCTAGAGCCGGTAACATTTGACCTGATGCAGGGCGAATGCCTAGCGGTAAGGGGAGCCTCCGGTTCCGGTAAGTCACTGCTGTTGCGCGCCATCGCCGATCTCGACCCCAATCGCGGCACGATCCGGCTCGCCGGCCAAAGCCGGGAAGCCATGACCGGGCCGGACTGGCGCCGTCAGGTTTGCTATCTGGCGGCCGAGCCCGGTTGGTGGGCCGAGCGGGCCGAAGAGCATTTCTCCTCGGCGGAGAAAATCAACAAATGGATGGAAGCCCTACTGCTGTCCAAGGAACTGCTGAAGCAGCCCGTATCACGCCTTTCAACGGGAGAGCGGCAACGCCTTGCCCTCGTCCGTGCCCTGGAAATCCGGCCACGAGTCTTGCTTTTGGATGAGCCCACTGCGGCGCTCGATGAAACGGCCACGCGCGCGGTCGAAGAAGTCATTCGCCGGTGGCTGGCCGAGGGCCATGGCGCGCTTTGGGCCTCCCATGATCTGCCACAATTGTCTCGGCTAGGCAATCGTTGCTTGGCGTTGACGCAGGGTAGGGTGCGTGAGGAGAGCCTTTGACCTACATCGATCTTGCCTATCGAGATTTGGCTTTGGCCGCTTTGTTGATTGTCGCCAATGCCGCATTGTCCTTGGCCCTACAGTTGCGCCTCGAGCGCCAGTTCTTGATTGCGACGCTGCGTATGGTGGTGCAACTCAGTTTGATCGGATTGGTGCTGACCAAGCTCTTTGCGCTCAGTTCACCGCTGTGGACCGGCCTTGCCGCCCTCATCATGGTGTTGCTGGCGGGTCGCGAGGTTATGGCCCGGCAAGAACGTCGTTTCTTCGGCCTGTGGACCTATGGCATCGGTACCGGCTGCATGCTGGTCGGAGCGACCTTGGTAACGCTCTTCGCGCTTTCGACGCAGCTACGACCGGATCCTTGGTATGACCCGCGCTACTCGCTCATGCTCTTGGGCATGGTGCTCGGCAACGTCATGACCGGCATTAGCCTTGGCCTTAACAGCCTGACCCAAGGCGCGGCTTCACAGCAATCCATGATTGAGGCACGGCTTGCCCTCGGCGCTACCCGCGGCCAAGCTCTGCTGCCGGTGACCCGGCAAGCGATGCGCAGCGCTTTGATGCCGATCATCAATGCCATGGCCGCCAGTGGCCTGGTCGCCCTTCCGGGGATGATGACCGGTCAAATTCTGGCTGGCGTCGAGCCGGTACAAGCGGTGAAGTATCAGCTCCTCGTCATGTTTTTGATAGCAGGCGGGACAGCGCTGGGCGCCTTGGCCGCAGTCCAGGCCGGAGTCTTTCGCCTAACCGATGGGCGCCATCGACTGCGACTCGACCGGTTGGGACCAGCCAAGCCTTGATTAGTAATCAAAAATCGATGCCGGCAGATATACCTCAGGGAAGCGAATTCGACATGCGGGCGGCGCATGGCTGGCGCCAGCTTTTGGCAGTGCTCTTCTGCGGGCCGCACGCTACATCCATGCCATCACTCCGGTCTCCACAGTGAAAATTGGAAAAGGCAAGATGCAAGCTTCATGCGCAGCCCAGCGCGGCCCAAAGAACGATGTTCCCGAACATCCGATCGAGGGGCCCTTCCCGACAGACTAGAGCATCGGGCGGCAATTTGAGATCAATGCTCTAAGGTGCTGATCCACGATACTGGGCGTTATCCTCCCTATGATCAAAAGGCCTTTCCGAAGAGGAAGGGCCTTTTGTCTATAAAATTGCCAAAGGTCTAATTGAAGGCCTGCTTGCCGATGTAGTGCCCATCTTCGAAGCGCGCGAAGAAATGATCCAGGGCAGGGTGATAAATGGGCTTGCCACTGGTGTCGGCTTCAAGGTTCCGCTCGGCCACATAGGTGGTATGGGACGCGCCATCCACCAAGACATGATACCAAGGCTTATCCCGTGGCGGGCGGCTACGCGCCATCTCCTCGTACCATTCTTCGGTTCCCTGAAAGGTCGGATCCACGTCGACAATGACGCCCCGATAATCGAAACGTCGGTGTTGAATTAGCTGACCAACAGAGAAGTCGGCGATTTTTTGGCCCATTCCACCCTCCAACTTGCTGTCGAAATTTCAATGTAGCTTGTACGGATTCTAGAACTGATTTTTCGCTAACGCAAATTTGCCACCTTCCCGACAACGCCCGTGGCCAATACCAATCGTCGCTGGGTGACGATGTGAAACCGAAGACCGAGGCTGAGGCTGGCTGCCGTACAACCAATGGCGACCGCCACCATAAGGCCGGGGGCGCCCCCCTGCCAGACGACACCGAGGAGATAGCCCAAAGGCACCATGATCAGCCAAAAGCAGATAAAGTAGAGCGTCGCCGCGGGCCAAACGTCGCTGGTGCCACGCAGAGCAGACATGAGGACGCCCTGAATGCCGTCCGGAACTAAGGCAATCCCCGCCAAAAAAACCGTGGCAGCCGCAATTGTCAGCACCTCCAGATCGCTGGTATAGGCTTGGGCCAATGGGCTTGCGAAGAGGAGAAAGAGTGCCCCAATGGTCCCGAGGAACAAGGCCGCAAGGCCCACGCAGACCCAGCCAGCCAAGCGCACACCCAAGGGGTCCTGACGGCCGACGGCATTGGCGACACGCACGCTGGCCGCCGCCCCCAAGCCGATCGCTGCCATAAACGCCAAGGCCACGAGGTTCATGGCGATTTGGAAACCGCCAACATGCGCCGGGCCCAGCCAACCGGAAAACAGGATCATGGTTGCAAAGGCGCCCGCTTCCATACCGTGGCTGAGACCCATGGGATAGCCGATCCTCCGCAGGCGCCGTCCCAGGTCCCAGGGATTATCGCTGCGCGCTCGAATTCCGAAGGTATCGGGATCAACCCGGACCAACACATAGCCGATCAAGGCCACCACCATGAACCAGCGGACAATCGTGGTGGCAAGCGCAGCACCCTCGGCGCCCATCGCCGGTATCCCTAGTTTCCCGTAGATCATCAGCCAGTTAAGGCCAAGATTTAGAATGTTCGCGAGCAGCATGGTGATCATACCAGGTAGGGTGCGGTTGATTCCCTCCAGGAAAAACGTCGTGGCCGAAAACAGCATCATCGCCGGCAGTCCCCAACCAAATATCGCCAAGACCTTGCCGCCTCCGCGCGCCAGATCGGGGATTTGCCCGGTCAGCAGCAAAAATCCTTCGCCTAACTGGGCCAGCAGCAGCAGAGCCACCCCAAGACCGAGGGCGTGTGTCAAGGATACGCGCCAAATCCCGCCGCAGCGCCAGGCTTCCCCGGCGCCGACCGCCTGGGCGGTGAGAACGACTGTGCCCATCAATAGTCCAACGCCGACGAGAAGCATTGGCACCTGAGGTGCGGCGGCAAGACCGTAGTAGGCCAGCTCGACAGACCCGGCGTGTCCGGTCATGGCGACATCGACTGCGACCAGCACAAGAATGCCGGCTCGGGCGACCATGACGGGGCCGGCCAGGATCAGGGTGCGAAGGGTGTGCTCTTTCAGACTGGATGCGACGGGCCGCTCGCGAGGCGAGGCTTGTCTTGCGGTCATGGCAGGCCGCCGCAGACCCACGGAAAAGGCCAAAGGCTGGCAAGAGGCGTGTTCTTGTGCTCGTGCCCGAGGCTAGAAGGTGTTGCCCACCCTAGGCCATCAATCATTCCTAATACCTTCCCTATCTGCCACCTGAGATACTAGGCCGCTTGTTCCTTAACACCTGGGTGCTATCTCCTTTGGTGATGAATGCTGCAAGAACCTTCGCAACTGTAGGCAGCCTGATCGCCCTCGTGCTGCCCTTGTGGGGCTTCAGAGGTCCAGACACTGCCTCTGGCGCAGCTCCCGCCGACGTCACTGGCTGGCGCACGGCGCGCTGGGGTATGACGGAAGGAGAGTTGGTCACAAGCTTTGGTGGCGAGCTTAGGCGTTTGCCGGGACGCTGGCAATATGGCGGCGCTTACGCAACATATGGCCTCTTTAATCACGCCTTCGCCGGACAAGAGTTCACGGTCTTCTTTCAAATGAACGAGCAGAGCCATCGCCTGCAGCAGGTGCTTTTAGAAGGCGGACGCCGAAAGGCTTCGCCCGCAAGCTTTACGGCGGTGACGTCCGCATTGGCGAGGAAATTTGGGCCGCCAAGTGGCCGTTGTTCCAGCCTTCGTGCGGATGGGGTGCCCGCAGCGACACGCCTCTGGTGGCGCTTTCCAACGACCATGTTGCATGCCGTGTTTTTCGATGACTACACCGGGGCGATTGTCTTCGAAAACCCAAATGTCGACATCGATCCGCTGACTCCCTACCGCGAAACCCGGCGCAACAACCCGCGCTTCTTGCCGCGGCGAATCCTGATACGGCTGCACCCAAGCGATCGGGCAGACTTGAGGGGAAAACCGCCCTGTGATTGAGGACAAAGTTCCCAAAATCGGCGCGCTGGCCTTGGCAAACAGGGAGTGCGATAATGGGAAAGCGGTACGAGATTGGGCTCCGTGGCTCAATCGATAGCATTGCTTAGGGAGGTGTTATGCCGCTGTTACGCCAACTTCTCATGCGGGCCGCGCGTCAAGTCGCCAGCAATCCAGAGATGCGGGCCAAGGCAGCAGAGCTGTTTCGTCGAGAAGTACAGCCGCGCGCCGCCGATGCCCTGCGTCGCAGCCGACCCACCTTCGATGCCGCTCGTGACGAGCTCCGCGAGACGGCACGCGAAGCCGACCCGCGGCGCGATCCAGTAGGATTTCTGCGACGCCTGGCGCAACGCCACAACGAACGGGGTGAGGGCTAGAGTCTTTCAAGTTTGATCGGCACCGGCCCAGAACTATCTTGAAGTGCTCTAGAGCCATCGAAGGCGCAGCACCCCACAGCAGCACTTCACAGCCGAAATGAGGCCTTAGCGGGAGTAGAACTCAATGACCAAGTTCGGCTCCATTTGCACCGCATAGGGCACATCGGCCAACTTAGGAGCGCCCAAAAACCGCACCTTTAGCTGCCGTTCGTCGAGTTCCAAGTAGTGCGGCAAATCCCTTTCCGGTGAGTCTACGGCCTCCAGCACCATCGGCAACTCGCGGCTGGCTGCCTTAATTTGTACTTCGTCGCCGTCCTTTACTTGGTAGGAAGGGATATTGACGCGCTTCCCGTTGACCAGTATGTGGCCATGGTTGACGAACTGCCGGGCGGCGAACACCGTGGGCACGAACTTGGCCCGATAAACCACCGCGTCCAGACGCCGCTCTAGGAGTTCGATGAGGTTTTCGCCGGTGTCGCCGCGGCGGCGTGCCGCTTCCGCATAATAGCGGCGGAACTGCCGCTCGCCGATGTTGCCGTAATAGCCTTTCAGCTTTTGCTTGGCCATCAGCTGCAAGCCGAAGTCCGTCGGCTTGCGACGACGCTGGCCATGCTGGCCGGGGCCATACTCACGATTGTTGTAGGGGCTTTTCGGGCGACCCCAGAGATTTGCGCCTAGACGGCGATCGATCTTGTACTTGGAATGTGTCCGCTTCGACATGGCATCCTCTATCTTTCGGATTTTGTCCCGGTAGGTCTCGGCACACCGATGACGGTTAAACGAGACGGGGTGCGAGCCCATTGCATCGCACCCACGTTCCCGGGAATGGCCCGCACTATAGGAATCGCGCTGCCAAAGTCAAACCTCTTGCGCCTTCAAGCCCGATGTTTTCGCAAGCGGACCCTCTACCGCTTCGGCCCGGCGGGAAAGCCCGACGAGGATCAGCTTGAACAGCTGTTCGAAGAAACTCCCGCCAGCGGGTTGCGGCTGCTTCTTTGGCGCCGGCAGAACTCGCTGCTGAGCTCGGCGATGCCGTAGCACATCTTTTGGTAGGACCTCGATACCGCCGGCCCTGGCGAGACTGATCATCAAGATATCCATGAGGTATTTCTCCTTATACAACAGGCCGCCTATGCGAGAATAGTCACGACCTTTGCTGTTAACCTATCGAGAAAATGGGAATAAATGGGCTTGACGACAAACGATGAAATCTCACTTTATAGATAAGAAATATTTATCTATAGGAGCAGGCTTTTGGCCCGGCTGCCACCCCTGAACGCCTTGCGCGCCTTTGAAGCGGGCGCCCGCCACCTCAGCTTCACCA
Source organism: Rhodospirillales bacterium (assembly GCA_965222795.1). GTDB lineage: Bacteria > Pseudomonadota > Alphaproteobacteria > Kiloniellales > CBDCUY01 > CBDCUY01. The sequence continues at coordinate 1,334,706 of OZ244972.1, forward strand.
AGGCAGGCCAGGAGCTCAACGTCACCCAAGCTGCCATTAGTCACCAGGTACGCCTTCTCGAAGAAGACCTGGGCGTTCAGTTGTTTCAAAGGCTGACGCGGCGCTTGCGCCTGACGGACCAAGGTAGGGCCCTGCTGCCAGCCGTCAGCGGGGCTTTGGCCCAGCTCACTGAGGCCTGTGATGCCTTGCGCTATGATGCCTTCGGGTCGACCCTAACCATCAGCTTGCCGCCTTCCTTTGGCATGCGCTGGCTGGGGCCACGCCTTGGCAAATTCTGGCAAGAATTTCCTGATATCGATCTCCGGCTGCACCACTCCACCCACAACGTCGACTTTGCACGCGACGATGTGGATATGGCGGTGCGATGGGGCCGCGGCCGCTGGCCGGGTTTGACGGCTGAGTACCTCATGGACGCGGAGTTCACGGCCGTGTGCAGCCCCTTAATGCTGAAAGTCGGCCCGCCGCTGAACTCGCCGAGTGATTTGCTTCACTATCCCTTGCTGCACGATTCAGATCACGAAGACTGGGTGCAATGGTTCATCGCCGCGAGGCTTGACCCCATGCTGGCCCGCCGCGGCCAGGTTATTGACAATGCGGTGGTCCTGGATCAGGCGGTCAAGGCTGGCCAGGGCGCGGCCTTGGTTCAACTTTCCATGGTCTCCGAGGAGCTGGCGGCCGGGCGCCTGATACGCCCCTTCACCCTCTCCCTAGAGGAGGCCTTCGCCTACTACATCGTCTATCCGCCGGCCGCATCGAAACAGCCGAAGCTCACGGCCTTTCGCAACTTCTTGCTAAACGAGGCCAGGGCAGCGAGCGAGCCTGAAAGCTAGCCGGTATGCCTCTACCCCTTTGACTTGGAGAGCGCCGAAACAATGCCATGCAGGGTGCGCAGCTCTTGTTCGGTGAGCCTAGCGCGCTGAAAAAGGTTGCGCAGGTTGCGCACCATGGTCGGCCGCTTTTCCGGCGGATAAAGAAAGCCGGCTTCATCCAAGGCGGTTTCGAGGCGCTCGAAGAAGCCGATCAGTTCTTCCTTAGTCGCCGGCGGGCTGGCCGAACGGTTCCAGTTGGCGGGGGGATCGGACAGGCCGGCTTGGAACCACTCGTAACCCAAGATCAGAACCGCCTGTGCCAGGTTGAGAGAGGAAAAGCCCGGATTCAGCGGCACGGCAACGGCCCGGTCCGCCAAGGCCAGATCATCGTTGGTCAGGCCCGAACGCTCCGGTCCGAAGAGCAGGCCAACCCGTTCATCGGCAGCAACCGCCCGGTGCAACTCGCCCGCCGCTTGACGCGGGCTTAGCACTGTCTTGTTCATGTCGCGGGCTCTTGCCGTTGTGGCAAAGACATGATGCAGATCGGCGACGGCCGCCGCCGTTGAACCGAATATGGTGGCTTCGTCGAGGACAAGGCTAGCGCCGGAGGCCGCGGCGACGGCCTTCTCATTGGGCCAGCCGTCGCGGGGGGAGACGAGACGCAGCTCGGTCAGGCCCGTATTCAGCATGGCCCGCGCCACCATGCCGATGTTTTCTCCCAGTTGCGGCTCAACCAGGATAACGACAGGTCCCCCGCTAGCCTTAGAACGATTTTTATCGGTGCCAGCCATACCGCCTAGGCGTCGGCCAGGGTCGTGGAATTTTCCCCGGCGGCCGCCTGATCTTGCAGCAGTTTCCAGGTGATGCCGTCATAAAGCGCATTGAAGGAGGCGTCGATGATGTTCGGGGAAACGCCCACCGTGTTCCAGCGACGGCCGGTGCTGTCGGCACTTTCCACCATGACCCGGGTAACCGCGCCGGTGCCCGCCTGGGGGGTGAGGATCCGCACCTTGTAATCGACCAGGTGCATGTCTTCAAGCTGCGGATAGATCGGCGTTAAAGCCTTGCGAATGGCGCTGTCCAGGGCATTCACCGGGCCATTGCCATTGGCTACGGTCATCACGTGCTGGCCCGCCACTTCCAGGGTCACCGTCGCCTCGGACTCGGTGACGAGCTCGCCACGAGCATTCCAGCGGCGATCATCCATCACCCGAAAGCGGGTCAGACTGAAATACTCCGGCACCTGCCCCAGGGCGCGGCGGGCCAAAAGCTCAAAGCTGGCCTCGGCACCATCATAGGCATAGCCCTCGTACTCCCGCGCTTTGACCCGCTCGACCAGGGTGGCGATTTTCGGATCGCGGGCATCGACGGCAATGTCGATATCGCGGAAACGCGCCAAAATGTTCGATCGCCCCGCCTGATCGGAGACCACGATATGGCGCCGGTTCCCCACCAGCTCCGGATCGACATGCTCGTAGGTACGCGGATCCTTTTCCACCGCCGAAACGTGAAGCCCCCCCTTGTGGGCAAAGGCGCTGTCTCCCACGTAGGCGGCGTGCCGATTGGGGGCCTGGTTGAGCCGTTCGTCCAGCAGCCGCGATAGGGCCGTCAGTTCCTTGAGTTGTTCATCGCTGATGCCAATCTCAAAGTTGGTCTTGAGCTTCAGGGTCGGGATCAGTGAGACCAGGTTGGCGTTACCACAGCGCTCGCCCAGTCCATTCAGGGTTCCCTGGAGTTGCCGGGCGCCGGCCGCCAGCGCGGCCAGCGAATTGGCGACGGCGTTTTCCGTGTCGTTGTGGCAATGAATGCCCAGATGGCTGCCGGGGATGATGTTGGTGACCTCGCTGACGATCCGTTCGATTTCTGGTGGCAGGGTGCCGCCATTGGTGTCGCACAGCACAACCCAGCGCGCCCCGGCATCATAGGCGGCCTTGATGCAATCGAGCGCATAGCCGCGGTTCGCTTTGTATCCGTCGAAGAAATGCTCGGCATCGAACATGACTTCCGTCTTCTTCTCCAGCAAGTGCGTGACGCTATCGGCGATCATGTCGATGTTCTCTCGCCGCGGAATATCCAAAGCCACGTCCACATGGAAATCCCAGGTCTTGCCGACCATGCAGACCGCTGGAACCCTGGCATGGGTCAAGGCCGCCAAACCGGGATCGTTGGCCGTGGAACGGCCGGCGCGCCGAGTCATGCCGAAGGCCACCATCATCGCGTTTGGAAGGCTTGGCGGCTCCGCAAAAAAGGCGTTGTCAGTCGGATTGGCGCCTGGCCATCCGCCTTCCACATAGTCGACGCCGATGCGATCGAGGGCTTCCGCCAACGCGATCTTGTCCGCCACCGAAAAATCGACCCCCTGGGACTGGGCCCCATCGCGAAGCGTTGTGTCGAAGAGGTAAATCCGTCGATCGTCGTTCATGGCTTGTTTACCTTTGTCACCGCCCTGGTGTCACTGCCCTGGTGTCACCGCCCTGGTGTCACTGCCCTGGCCGGCCATGGCATGGTCTTTCAGCATAGCGGGCCTTGGCCGTCAACGTCGTAAGCGTCTCTTCGTGGGGATGCGGCCTTGAAGCTGCACGCTTTATTTACATGTCTGTGTTAGAACTGGGTTTCGAAATTTTCCAACTCCGCGGCGTTCTTAGGCGCTTGCTGCGAAGATCGACTTCGGTGCTGGTCTCATGGTTAATGCGATGCCATATCTGAGTGAGGGCCTTGCGGTCGAGGGGTGCATGCCAATGGATGCTCAGGTGAGCGATCCGATATTTTCCAGCCAGCGGCCGGAAGGTTTGCAGCGTGTTGTCGTGCATGACTTTGCCGGCCATCCCTTCCAAGTACAGTTGAGCCGTGAGCTGGCCAAACGCGGCTATGACGTCCTGCACCTCTACGGGGCTTCCAATATGACGCCCAAGGGCGCGATGGCGCCGTTGCCGGATGATCCAGAAACCCTCAGCATTGCCAGCCTCACCGGTCCCGGGGCCTATCAGCGCTATTCTTTTGTCCGGCGATGGCGCTATGAGGTAGCCTACGGCAAACGCTTGGTCGAGCGTATTGTCGACTGGTCGCCAGACCTGGTGATCTCCTGCAATACGCCACTGGATGCCCAGGGCATGCTGTTGGATCGCTGTCGATCATTGAAGCTCCCCCTCATATTTTGGGTTCAGGACCTGGTCGGCGTCGCAGCCAATAAGATTCTTAGGCGGAAAATCCCTGTCTTGGGGCGCTTTGTCGGTCAGTACTATCTTTCGCTCGAACAGCGCATTGCCCGCCAAAGCAACGCCATCGTGGCGATTACCGAGGATTTCTTGCCGCTGCTGCGGGACTGGAAGGTTGCACCCGAGAAGCTTTTCGCCATCGAAAACTGGGCGCCCTTGGCTGAGATCCCCGCCTTGCCGCAAGACAATGACTGGGCGCGGAGCCAGGGCCTGGCTGGCAAGACCTGCATTGTCTATACGGGCTCCATGGGGTTGAAGCACAATCCAGAACTGATTTGCCGCCTTGCCGAAGGCTTTCGCGAGCAACCAGAGGTGGCCATCGTGGTGGTATCGGAGGGCTTGGGCGCGGATTGGCTGGCCGAGCAAAAGGCGGCGCGAGGTCTAGACAACCTCACCTTGCTCGGGTTTCAGCCTTATGACCGCCTTCCCGAGGTGCTGGCGACAGCTGCCGTGTTGGTCGCGGTGCTGGAGCCGGACGCCGGGATCTTCTCGGTCCCCTCCAAGGTCTTGAGCTATCTTTGCGCCGGTCGGGCCTTGTTGGGGGCGATCCCCCAGGAAAACCTTGCCGCACGCATTTTGGAACGAAATCGAGCGGGGCTGGTCGCCGATCCGGCCGATTTGGAGGGGTTTCTTGGCACCGCCAAGCGTTTGATCGAGGATCCGGCTTTGCGAAACGACTTGGCTGGCAATGCACGCAAATACGCGGAAAGCGCCTTTGACATCGAAGCGATTACCACCCGTTTTGAAACCGTGATGCGGCGCGCCTACGGATGATCGGCTGCCCTGACAAGGCAATTTGCTCTCAGCGCGAATTTGCCTACAGCCATAGACAACAAGGGGTTGTTAACCAAACTAGAGGACTTTAATCCAGGAAACTCAGGAGTCCTCGGCATCGTGGCAAAGGCTGACATCAGTCGCCGCGTCTTCGAGCACAAAAGGAGAAAATGCGCGTGAACAAAAATGATCTTATTGTTGTGACCGGCGCCGGCGGCTTCATCGGTGGGCACTTGATCGCTGATCTCCGGAATCAGGGTTACCAGCGCCTGCGCGCCGTCGATATCAAGCCGGTCAGTGACTGGTACCAAGCCTATCCAGACGTGGATAATCGGCAGGCCGACCTGAACCTGAAAGACGCCTGTTATGATGCCTGTGACGGGGCCGACCAAGTTTACAACCTGGCGGCCGACATGGGTGGCATGGGATTTATTGAGACCCACAAGGCCGACTGCATGCTGTCGGTCCTGATCAGCACGCATATGCTGATGGCGGCCCGCGACTGTGGGGTCAAGCGTTTGCTTTACACCTCCTCGGCCTGCGTCTACGCGGCCGATAAGCAGACCTCGGCCGATGTCGTCGCCCTGAAAGAGGCGGACGCCTATCCAGCCCTGCCGGAAGATGGCTACGGCTGGGAGAAGCTCTTCACCGAGCGCATGTGTCGCCACTTCCGCGAGGACTTCGGTCTAGAGACCCGAATGGTGCGCTATCACAATGTCTACGGGCCGGTCGGCACCTACGACGGGGGACGCGAAAAGGCGCCGGCGGCGATTTGCCGCAAGGTGATCCAGGCCGTGCTATCCGGCAAGCACGAGATCGAAATCTGGGGTGATGGCGAACAAACGCGTAGCTTCATGTATATCGACGATTGCCTCAAAGGCACGCAGATGATCATGAACTCCGACTTCAACGAGCCGCTCAATCTGGGCAGCGATCAGTTGGTGACAATCAATCAACTTGTGGACATCGCCGAGGCGATCTCCGGTCTGACCTTGGCCCGCAACTATAAGCTCGATGCGCCCAAAGGAGTGCGTGGCCGGAACAGCGATAACACGCTGATCAAGCAGGTCCTTGGCTGGGCACCCGGAATTAGCCTAGAGGAAGGTCTGGAGAAGACCTATCGTTGGATTTACGATCAAATGGCTGGTGGCGAGGAACGTCGCGAGGCATTTGCCCGCTAAGTTTGGGCTGCGAGATTTTCGCCAATCTTGGCGCGGAGCCTGTTGCGCTCCGCGCCTCTTTCGTGGCAGGCACGGGTCTTTCCCGGAAACAATACCAGATGCTTCGCTAAAACCGCTCGCACCAGGGCAGCGGCGTTGAAAACCCAGATCAAAATCCGCATGTTAAAAGCCTGCTGTCGGTGAGTGGGGAGCCTGGTTCAGGCCAGTGTGAGCGATGACGGACAGCGGGGTTGGGGGCTAACGCCGGTTGGGCCGGCAGAAAAGTGGCGGTCGTTGATGTCCTATCTGCTGGTCGCAGGCGGGCTGGGTTTGTTACTGCTTGGCGGCGAGTTTCTTGTGCGCGGTGCGGTCGGCTTGGCCAAATGCCTTGGTGTTTCGCCTTTGGTGATCGGCTTGACCGTCGTGGCTTACGGAACGACCCTGCCCGAGTTGCTGGTCAGTGTTGATGCTAACCTACGCGGGGCACCAGGCATCGCGGTCGGTAATGTGGTCGGCAGCAACATTGCCAATATCTTACTGATTCTCGGCTGCGCAGCCTTGATTTACCCGATCGTTTGCCAGCCACACCTGTTGCGCCGCAGTTGCACCATGGTGATGGGGGCTGCCGTTGTCATGGTTCTCCTCGGTTTGGGTGGCACCATCACCTACTGGCACAGCATTCCGATGATCGCCGTGCTGTTGACGTTTTCGGTGATGACCTACCAGATGGAACGCAAGCGGACTGCTCAAACCCAGAACGGGAAAACTGGCGAATCGCCCGAGTCGGAAGAGATTCTCGCGGTTGACTATAAGCCCGCAAAATCGGCCTGGATTCTGCTCGGTGGCTTCATTGGAGTGGTCGCCGGCAGTCACTTCTTGGTCGATGGCTCGGTCGCGCTTGCCCGTGCATTTGGCGTTTCAGAAGCAGTGATCGGCCTTACCTTGGTGGCGGTTGGCACTTCTTTGCCGGAACTTGCGACCGGAATTGTCTCAGCCTATCGTCGACATTCGGAGGTGGCTCTCGGCAATGTCCTGGGGGCCAACACCTTCAACATTCTCGGCATCATGGGCATCGTCCCCCTCACTGGCGCCATCTCGGTCCCGGAGAAAATCGTGAATTTCGATCTCTGGGCGATGCTCGGCATTACCCTCGCCTTCGTTTTGCTTATGCAATTTTTCAAAAGTTTAGGGCGTCCCATCGGAGTCCTTTTCCTGTTCCTTTATGCCATGTACGTGGCTTGTCAGTACTTTGGTCTCTCCGGAATGGTGACGCCACAGAGCTAGAGGCGCGGCAGAACTGTTTGCTCTCGTGGCGCGGCTCGTGCACCTTGAAGGTCATGTCGTCTCTAGCAGCTCACCCCGACCCTGATAGCTATCCGCGCGCTGCCCTGGTAACCGGCGCGGCGCGGCGCATCGGCCGAGCCATCGCAATGGATCTGGCAGCGCAGGGCTGGGCCGTGGCGGTACATTATCGGAGCAGCAAAACTGAGGCCAAGGCACTTGTCGCGCAGATCGTCGCGGGCGGGGGCTCGTCTGTCGCAATTGAAGCAAACCTGGACAACGAAACCGAAGTTGAAGGGTTGCTGACGAGAGCCACCTCGGCGCTGGGACCCATCGGATGCCTCATCAACAATGCTTCCAGCTTTACCTACGACTCGATCAAGACGGCTAGTCGCCAATCGTGGGATGCGCATTTGGAACCCAACCTGCGCGCCCCGCTGGTCCTGATCAAATCCTTTGCGGACGCCTTGCCGGCACAATCCGGCGGCACCGTAATCAACATGATCGATCAAAGGGTGTGGAACCTCACGCCACACTTTCTCAGCTACACGGTCTCCAAATCTGGCCTTTGGAGCCTGACGCAGAGCTTGGCCTTGGCGCTCGCGCCGCACATCCGTGTCAATGCCATTGGTCCAGGCCCAGTCTTGCCCAGCCAAAGGCAAAGCCAGGCGCAATTCGATCGCCAGGGGGCGATGATGCCGCTGGGGCGAGGCGCCGACCCGAGAGAAATTTGCCAGGCCGTCAATTTTCTCCTGAAGGCTCGCTCGGTCACCGGACAGATGATTGCGGTGGACGGCGGTCAACACCTCGGTTGGGCACAGCCTGGGCAAGCCGGTCTCTCTGTAGAATGATCGCCCTATTGTTTAATCTATATAGATTACACATATGCGGCTTGCTAGCCTAGCGGCCACCTCATATTTGGACTGTCAAATTGCGCAGACCAACGCCAATTTTCGCGTTGGCGCGAATATTTGTACACAAGCCAGTTTACCGGTAACATTTCGGTAACACTGATTCTTCACCTTGCCAGCCCGCTATTTGTAGACGTTCTCATCTCGATAGAATTCTTGTATTACAAATACTTAGCATAAATGCCTATTTTTTAGGCAATGCGCTAAAAGTCGCATGTTTCCTGAGGTGAAAGGTGGTTGATGCAGAGTACCCCACAGGCTTATCCACAAATAGCGTGGATAGATGAGAACTTGTCCATGCTTGCTTGACCTTAGCCGCCATGATCCAAGCATTTAGGGCCTGGTGATCTCAGCGGATCCCTCCTCTAAGCCGTTGATCGGTAGCTCTGGTGCAAAAGGTATAGGGATGTCAAAACCTTCGCGAACCAGCCAAGATCGTGACCCATCGGCCGGGGGTAAGCGCTCGGCTATGGGGCCGGAGGACGAGCCGGCCCCGCAGATCTTGGAAGCCCGGGAACCGGCAACCGATGCCCCGCTAGCGCGGGGCCGGGAGGTCCTGGTGGCAACCCTGCCCACGCTATCGCTTGGCCCCGGGGTCTACCGCATGTTGGGCCGCCGCGGCGAGGCCCTTTATGTTGGCAAGGCCCGAAGCCTTAAGAAGCGCGTCGCCACCTACACGCAGCTCGACAAACTGCCTCGGCGGCTCCAGCGGATGGTGGCGGAAACAGCCATGCTTGAGGTGATGACCACCCATACCGAAGTCGAGGCGCTGCTTCTCGAAAGCAATCTCATCAAACGGCTGCAGCCGCGATACAATGTCCTCCTTCGGGACGACAAGTCTTTCCCCTATATCCTGATCACTGCCAATCATGACTATCCGCAAATTCTCAAGCACCGCGGGGCGCAGACGCCAGAAGGGTCTTACTTCGGGCCCTTTGCGTCGGCCGGTGCCGTCAACCGGACCATTACCGCCTTGGAGAAGGCCTTTTTGCTGAGATCATGCTCCGACAGCGTTTTTGCGGCGCGTGCCCGACCTTGCCTTATGTACCAGATCAAGCGTTGCAGTGCCCCTTGTGTTGGCCGCATCACCCAATCCGCCTATAGCGATTTGGTTCAAGAAGCCCGCGGTTTCTTGACCGGGGAGCGGCGTGATGTGCAGCAAGAGTTGGCATCCGCGATGCAGGTGGCCTCCGAGCGCCTCGACTTTGAGACGGCTGCCGTTTACCGCGATCGCATCAGGGCTTTGACCCAAGTACAGGCCCACCAGGACATCAATGTCGCAGGGATGGAGAACGCCGATGTGATTGCCGCCCAGCAACAAGCCGGTCAGACTTGTGTGCAGGTTTTCTTTTTCCGGGCAGGGCGCAACTACGGAAACAAGGCCTACTTTCCCCAGCACCACAAACAGCTTTCCACCTCGGCCGTATTGACCGCCTTCCTCGGCCAATTCTATGAGGGCAGGCCCGCGCCGCGCCAAGTCCTCATCAGCGATGGCCTCCACGGTCAGGATTTACTTGCGGAGGCTTTGACCATTCGCGCCGGCCACAAGGTGAACCTGCATGTTCCGCAACGGGGCGAAAAGCGGAAACTGATCGAGCACGCACTTGCAAACGCGCGCGACGCCTTGGCCCGGCGATTGGCCGAAAGCAGCGCACAGCGCGCCCTCTTGGAAGCACTTGCGGAGCGCTTCGGATTGGAAGCCGCCCCGGAGCGCATCGAAGTTTACGATAACAGCCATATTCAGGGGGAACATGCCTATGGGGCGATGATCGTCGCCGGTGCCGAGGGGTTGCGAAAAACCGCCTACCGCCGATTTTCGATTCGCGGCGACAAGGTCGGTCGAGAAGTCAAGAATCAGGACGGTCGTGAGTTCACGCCTGGCGACGACTACGCCATGATGCAAGAAGTGCTGACCCGGCGATTTTCCCGTGCCCTAAAGGAGGATCCCGAACGGTCTAGCGATCAATGGCCTGATCTCCTGCTGATCGACGGCGGTGCCGGTCAGTTGTCCGCGGCCTTGGCGGCCCTTGACGAACTTGGGTTGGGTGATCTTGTTGTCGCTGCCATTGCCAAAGGGCCCAATCGCGACGCGGGCCGCGAAAAATTCCATCTTCCTGGCCGCCCGACATTCATGCTGGATCCCAATGATCCAGTGCTGTATCTTTTACAGCGCCTGCGCGACGAGGCGCATCGATTTGCCATCGAAAGTCACAGACGCGGGCGTGGAAAGACCGTAAGTCGTTCAGTATTGGACGAAATTTCAGGGATTGGCGCCAAACGCAAGAAGGCCCTGTTGCTTCATTTCGGTTCCGCTAGTGCTGTTGCGCGGGCCGGCCTGGCGGACCTTGAATCGGTCGAAGGTATTAACAAGACCGTAGCAAAAAAGGTTTATGATCACTTTCACGGCGAAGCCTGATAGGCTGACGGTTTTAGAAACTGATTGAGACAGAGTGGCGTGGAGTGCGGCGTCAGAGCTGCATAGGCGCCAAATTTCGATGCTAACCACTTTGCCAAATCTTCTCACCCTATCGCGGATCGCGCTGATACCAGTCGTGAGCGCATTGTTCTTCATTGACGGGCCCGAGGCCCGCTGGGCCACGCTGATCTTGTTCACCCTGGCCGGGGTGACCGACTATTTTGATGGCTACCTGGCGCGGAACCGGGGCGAGACCTCACCCCTGGGGCGGTTCCTCGATCCGATTGCCGACAAGTTGCTGGTTGCAGCCGTGATACTCTTGCTCGCCGGTACCCAGCGCATTGCCGGCCTGGTCCTGCTGCCGGCCTTGGTGATCCTCTGTCGCGAGATCTTGGTCTCCGGACTGCGCGAGTACCTGGCCGAGGTGCAGGTGTCGGTGCCAGTCAGCCGCTTGGCGAAGTGGAAGACGACGATCCAGATGCTGGCCTTGGGATTCCTGATTATCGGCGAAGGGAGCCCGGATTTCATACCCTCCCAGATGATCGGCGAGGCTGGGATCTGGATTGCCGCCATGCTGACGTTTATCACCGGGTATGACTACCTGGCGCATGGCCTAAGACACATGGTCGCCCGCCCGAAACCGCGAGTGCCTCGGCAAAAGAAGCGGCGCGGTCCCAGCAGCCGTGCGCTTCGCAGCGGCCTGCTTTAACGGCCATTGGCTTGACTTTCAGGCCGGCTCTCCCCTTCTTTTAGTCTGTCGGACTTATTCGATGGAACGGACATACAGACATGAAGGTCTTCGGCCTGGCAGGATGGAGCGGGAGCGGCAAAACCAACCTGGTCGTTCGCTTGGTCCCGTCTCTAGTCCGCCGAGGCCTTAGCGTCTCCACGCTCAAACACGCCCACCATACCTTTGAGGTCGACCAACCGGGCAAGGACTCCTACGAGCATCGCCATGCGGGCGCCAAGGAGGTCGTCATCACCTCGCGACATCGTTGGGCCCTGATGCATGAACTGCGCGGCGCCCCGGAACCCACCATCGAAGAGATCGCGCCTCGTCTCGCCCCGGTCGACCTGCTCTTGGTGGAAGGCTTCAAACGGGAAGATCACGACAAATTGGAGGTCCACCGCGCGGCCCGCCGCCGAGCCTTGCTCTGCAACGACGACCCCCGCATCGTCGCCATCGCCAGTGACGAGCCGCTTCGCGATGTTGCGCTGCCGGTTATTGATTTGAACGACACCGAGGCCATCGCCGACTTCATTGTCGGTCACTGTGGTCTCGACTCTGCCGTCGAGGGGGCGGCCTAACCGCATGGCCCAGCTGAGCGACGATTGCTTTGCCCACGGCAGCGCCTTGATGACCACCGCCGAGGCGCGGTCCCTCATTGCCGAGAAGATCACGGCCGTGACCGGCACCGAGACCCTGCGGCTTATAGATGCCCTTGGCCGAGTTTTGGCCGAAGACCTCATCGCACCAGCAGATGTCCCGGCGCACGACAATTCGGCCGTAGACGGCTATGCGGTCTATTTTGATGACCTTGACCCGAACGCTGAGACGGTATTGCCGGTTGCCGGGCGGGCGACGGCCGGCCATCCCTTGCGGCGAACCGCCCAGCGCGGCGAGGCCATCCGCATCTTCACGGGCGCGCGCATGCCGGAGGGTCCGGATACGGTGATGATGCAGGAAGACTGTCGGCTCGACGGCGATCGAGTGGCAATTCGACCCGGGATCAAACGCGGCGCCAATCGGCGGGCGCGCGGCGAAGATATCCGTGCCGGTACGCGGGTATTGGCAGCCGGCGCGCGCTTGCGGCCACAGGACCTGGGTCAGGCGGCATCGATCGGCCGGGAAGACTTGCTGGTGTCGCGACCGCTTCGAGTGGCCTTGTTTTCCACCGGCGATGAACTGCGCGAACCGGGTCGGCCACTGGAGCCAGGCTGCATTTATGACTCCAACCGTTATACGGTCACCGGCCTGCTGCGCGGACTGGGATGTGTGATTGACGACTTTGGTATCTTGCCTGATCAGCCGGAGACCATAGAAAACTTACTGTCCAAGGCTGCAAAAGAGCATGACCTGCTCATTACCTCAGGTGGCGTTTCCGTTGGTGAAGAAGACCACGTCAAGCGGGCCGTCCAGGCGCTTGGCCATTTGCATCTCTGGCGTTTGGCCATAAAACCGGGGCGGCCGATTGCGCTTGGCCAGATTGCTTCGGTACCCTTTGTGGGTTTGCCTGGTAATCCCGTCGCGGTGATGGTGACTTTTCTCATCTTGGTGCGGCCGATGATCTTGGGAATGTTGGGTGGTTCCGAGACGCCGCCGCGGTATTTCAAGGTGTCGGCCGCCTTTAGCCACCGCAAGAAGCCGAGCCGGCGAGAATGGCTTCGGGTGCGTTTGCGCGGTGATGGCAACGGCGCTTTGGAGGCAACAAAGTTTCCACGCGACGGAGCCGGCATTCTCTCCTCCCTGGTGGAAAGCGACGGCCTTGTTGAGCTGCCGGAAAACTTAGCGGAAATAGAGCCCGGCACATTGGTCGATTTTCTGCCGTTTAGCGAGGTCCTACGATGAAGGTGCTATATTTCGCCTGGCTCAAGGCGGCGACCGGCCGCTCGGAAGAAGAAGTCAATCCGCCGGCCGAGGTGACCTCCGTTGCCGCCCTGATCACCTGGCTCAAGGAGCAAGGGCCTGGCCATAGCAAAGCCTTTGCCGACTTAGAAGCGGTTCGCGTGGCGGTCAACCAAGAGTTTAGCGATCACAATCAGGCGATCGGCCCTGACGATGAGATCGCCTTCTTCCCCCCGATCACCGGGGGCTAGGCATGATCCGGGTGCAGCGTGAGCGCTTTGACACAGGCCTTGAGCTGGCGCGCCTGACCGATGGAAACACCCGTATTGGCGGTATTTGTAGTTTTGTCGGATTGGTGCGTGACATTGCCGGCGAAGAAACGGTTTCCTCAATGACCCTGGAACACTATCCCGGTATGACCGAGAAAATGCTGTTGCGCATTGAGGCCGAGGCGAACGAACGCTGGCCGCTGGAGGCCAGTCTGATTATTCATCGTTTTGGCCGGTTGGATCCGGGCGATCCCATCGTCTTGGTGGCAACCGCAAGCGCCCATCGCCAGGCAGCCTTCGAGTCCTGCCACTTCCTGATCGATTGGCTTAAGACCAAGGCGCCTTTCTGGAAGCTTGAAGAAACCGCGAAAGGCGCGCAGTGGGTTGCGGCCCGCAGCAGCGACGATGTCGCCGCCGCGCGGTGGCGGCCCACCCCGCCCAAGGCAGCCGAGTAGCTCGTGTTGCGGCCCGTCGCTGGCTTGCTGCTAAAGGAGCTCTTGGCCGTCGCAGTGCTGGCATCGCCGGCTCTCGCGAGCGAAAAATTTGAACACTCTAGGGCCTGTGGACATTCATTTCGCCGTCGTGGTCCGAGCCACTTTGGCCGGCTGTTAGGCGCGAGGATGCAGGACATGTACACCATATTCAAAGACGAGCGACGCGGCAGCGGGCCAAAAGGGGCCGGATGCCGCGGGCACGGGGTGGCTTTGCGCCAGCTCTGCGTCGCTCCGGGCTTATGGAGAGCCACCTCCACCGCGCCCGTCGCTCCTAACCCTGACGAAAAAGCCAATCCCGCCACGGCGGCGAAATGAATGTCCACAGGCCCTAGCTCGCTCCATTTGCGTAACGCTGCCGCTTCGAACAGGCCAGAGGCACAGTACCAACTCGGTCGACGTTACCTCGAAGGGCAGTCGCTGGTAGCGGATGCCTCGCTTGCTTTGGTATGGTTTCGTCGGGCCGCCGAACAAGACCACCGACCAGCCCAACATGAAGTGGGGCTGATTTTCCTGCAAGGAAACGGGCTTAAACGCGACTTGATCGAAGGGCGCCTGTGGCTTCAAATGGCAGCTGAGAATGGCTTCGCCCGGTCCCAGCATCTCTTGGGTGTTGTCAACCTTATCGGATTGGGAGGCCCTATCGACTTGGACCAGGGGCGCCACTGGATCACGGCGGCGGCGAACCAGGGAGAGGCCAATGCGCGGCTCGATCTCGGCATGATGTGCTTTACAGCAGAAGGAGCCGACGAAGACTTTGCAGCAGCTGCCCGGTGGTTTGGCAAGGCCGCAACGCAGGGCGTGCTCAAGGCCCAACATAACCATGGCCTTGAGTATGTTAAGGGCTATGGCGTTACCAAGAATTGTGCCCTCGTTGAGGAATGGCTGAAAGTTGCCGCAGATCAAGGCCATGAAGAGGCCAAGATTTATCTGCGCGAATTTCCCCGTCAAGAAACTGTGGAACTTGCCGAATGAGCCCGGCCGGCGTCAGTGACGAGCGTAGTCGGCCGTCGCGCTGCAACGTCATGGATCAACCAGAAGACGACCGGCGGCCTCACCCGCCTAGTCTTGCAAAGAAGCATCGGGCCGCAGCATGAGTGGACTATGCGGATGGCTTACCACTGAAAGGACGAACGACGACCCCTGCGCCTTACTAGACACAATGATCGCCGGGCTTTCTCTGGGCCAGGAGGCTCGATTTTTCAAGCAAGATGGGCCGTCGGCGTTTGGCCTGGCCCTACGAGCCCATCCGCAAGAAGGGTCGTCAAAAGAAGAAGAGCGACTTTGCGCGGCAATCATCGGTTATCCCCGGTGGTCGAAAGACTCGCTTCGGGCGCTTGCCGATGATCAGGGGCACGCGGCAGCCTTACTAGAGGCCTATCGGCGACATGGCTGCGACCTGCTGGACCATCTTCATGGCCACTTCGTCTTTGCTCTTTTGGATCTCAATCGCGGTCGGGTCTTTTGCGCCATCGATCGCTTCGGGGTTTATCGCCTTTGTCATGCAAGCCCGAGACACGGGCAATTCATCTTTGCGACTTCGGCCGATTCGCTATGCCCCTATCCGGGCATGACCACCACGGTCACCCCACAAGCCCTTTATCAGTATCTCTTTCTTGTCGATCGCGTGGCAGCGCCTGCCACCATCTACGAAGAACAACGCAAACTTCGTTCGGGCGAGGCCCTCGTCTTCGAGGCTGGCGAGGTGCGATGCTGGCGATACTGGCAGCTGCAATACGATGGGGCGATCAGCCGCTCGCGTGATGGGTATCATCAGGCATTGCGTGAGAAACTCGAGCTCGCTGTCCGCCGTTGTCTAAGGCAGGAAAACGAGCAAAAGGTCGCGAGTTTTCTCAGTGGCGGCCTCGACAGCAGCACCGTTGCCGGCCTGCTCGCGCAAGTGACCAGTGGCAAAGGGCACTGCGTCACCATTGCCTTTCAGCACGCCGATTACGATGAAACGAAGTACGCCGAAATCGCTGCCCGTCACTTCGGCCTCAAGCACGACGTCTTTATGGTCGGTCCTGAAGAGGTTCTTTCGGTGCTGCCAAAGCTCTGCGAGATCTATGACGAACCCTACTCCAATTCCTCGGTCATTCCCTGCTATTACTGTGCCAAAGTCAGTCGGGAATTCGGTGATGAGATGATTCTCGCTGGCGACGGCGGGGACGAGCTCTTCGCCGGCAACACGCGCTATATCAAGGACGACATCTTCGAACATTATCGAAAGATTCCCACCCTAGTGCGACAGCATCTCCTGGAGTCGATCTTGCCTCGTGTCCCTTTCCGCGAGAAGATTTCCTTGCTTCGGCGTGCCAACAACTATGTCAAGTTGGCTAGGCGATCTGCGGCCTATCGCCTTATCGCCGACAATGTTTTTTTTCGCCTCCCGGCTGACCAGGTGTTCAGCGCTGATGCCTTTGCAACACTTGACTTAGACGCACCCAAACGCGTTGCAGAGGCACATTACGATAGGGCTCGTGGCGGGTCGAAAATACAGAAGATGATGCACCTGGACTTACAGCTGACGCTGGCCGACAGCGACCTGCGCAAAGTCTTGACCACCTGTACGGCTGCGGGCATTCGCGTACGCTTTCCGATGCTGGATGATGATCTTGCAGAATTTTCGGGAACGCTGCCACCAGAGCTGCTCGTCGAAGGCAAAGAAATCCGTGCGTTCTACAAGGAGGCGCTCATCAACTTCCTACCGACAGCGATCCTTGAGAAACCGAAACAGGGATTCGGCCTACCAATGTTTCAATACATTGCCGCGATGCCGGCACTCGCCGACTTCTTTTGCGATGCCCTCAATGACCTGAAACGTCGCTCCTTCTTTCAGCCAGCCTTTCTTGAGGACTTGATAAACGAGATTCGGCAAGGCAGGCCTGATAGCCATACCGGTGTGACCTGGGACCTTGCGGTGCTTGAAACCTGGATGGCTTCGCGAAAAATCTGAATGGTAGCCAATCCGAATGTGGGCCTTTCCGGATGACGGGAGAAGCAAGGTCATTACCCGACAGCGGCGAGCCGCGGTCGCCGCCCGCTCCGACATAAAGATTGATCGGAGAGTAGGATTACCCCTTGGATAGGACTCGTTAGTCTTGACAATAATTGACAATCAGCATCTTCCTTTCGACTCGCTAGCATAAGTTATTTTTGAGTCTTTTAAGACCATTACTATCATTACACTTATAAGAAATCACCCATGATAGAGTGATTGATTTGCCGCTCTAATCTTTTCTTTTGGGATTGGGAATTTTGTCGAATTTGGACTTCAGGCTTGACCCCGCCAAAGAGGTGAGATAGATTTTTTGGAACCTAACCAATCCTTGGGTATAGGGTGCCAAATTCCTTCCAAAGTTAACTAGATTTCATGGATTTAGGCGGGTAGCTCATCGGTAGAGCGCTTCCACTACATGGGAGAGGTAGCAGGTTCAATTCCTTGCCCCGCCTACCAATTTCGATAGGGATAAGAGGCGTGAACTGGCCTTCTAGTTTTTGATCTATTAGCTGTCACATATCGAGTGTTGTTGGACTACACAAGATCTAAATTAAACCGATGCTGGGCGCCGTGATAACGACCTCTAGATAGTCCTATCTGTCGACCAGAATATACCGCTGTGGGTTTTCTTGGATAACTGATTATTCTAAAGACTCGAGAACTCTTCTCCGCAGATTGATATATTTGCCTGATCAGAAATGCGATTAAGTTAACAGATGTTGTCTGAGTAATAGATAATTTCCTCCCAAAAAAGACCTAAAAGTCGAATTTTTGTTTTGCTCAAACGCACATTGCATACTTGTACTAGTTTTATGCCTCCAGACCTATGTGCGAAAAGCCGATGGCTAGCAGTCTGAATTTTCTATCGGTAGCTGCCGACGGGCAATCAGGGCACTGCCCGCCCAACCCTGTTTCTCAGGCCCGGCAGGATCACGACTAGAGCATCGGGCGGCAGACACAAAGTCCTGAATAGGCGTGCCTTGAAGTTGGCGAACACCTCGGGTAGGAATGGTTCGTTAAGCCTTCCGATTCTCTGCGGCTGCCAGGAACCTACCTAGCCATAGGATACCAAGCCAAGGTAAGGAAGGTGACAGTGCCTAATCTAGCGCGTTCGTGCCCTTCCCAGGATAGCCCTACATTCTAACAGTCCTAGTGATACCAATGGGAACGAAATGCGGACCACGGAGATATCGCGCAACTGCGCTCATGGAGATAGGCGATCGTGCGAAGGTTGATCAAATTTTGGGGCGTTAGCAGTCGGCAGGTAGTGCGCACAGCACACACCAAGGCATGGGTGGCGTTCTTCGGTGTTCTGATGCTGGCAAACCTCCCAGGCGAGCTCTTGGCGGACCCGTTCCTTTATGTTGCCAATGAGGACGATGCCACGATTACGGTGCTGGACACCGTCGACCACACCATTGTCGCAACGATACCGCTTGGCGGGACAGGCCCGAATGGCGTTGCCGTGTCATCCGATGGGACTCGGCTCTATGTGGCCAACAACACCGATGACACGGTCTCGGTGATCGACACTGCCAACAACGGCGAAATCGCCTTGATCGATTTCAATGATGCCGACGACGTGGTGGTGAGCCTGGACGGCTCCAAGGTTTATGTAAGCAGCAATCAGATCGATCGCGTGTCGGTGATCGATACGACCAGCAATAGCGTGTCCGTGGCCGTGCCAGTCGGCAGCTCTCCCTTTGACCTCGCGATTCATCCGGACGGGACCCGCGTCTACGTGGCAAATCGAACGCAAGACACCGTAACCGTTATAGGCACCGCCAACGACAGTGTGCTCGAGACGATTATCCTTCCCGGCGCCAATGGAGTTGCGGTGCATCCGGATGGTACGAAGATCTATGTTACGAACGGCTCTGGTGATTCTCTATCGGTCGTTGATGCCGGCACCAGCACGGTGACAGCCACAATCCCCGTGGGTAACGATCCGGTGGGTGTGGCTGTTCATCCAGACGGATCCAAAGCCTATGTGGCTAACACCTTGGATGACAGCGTTACTGTCGTCGACCTAGTCGGCAACACGGTTACGGCGGTTGTCTCGGTCGGTGTGTTCCCACGCAACATCGAAGTCCACCCAGATGGAACAAGAGTCTATGTGGTCAACACCAATGCCAACACCGTTTCGGTGATCGGCACGACCGACAACCAAGTCATTGATACCTTGCCGGTGGGCAATGGCCCCTTCGACCTTGCCATTGGTCCTCTCTTCGTGCCCACCACAGAGGTGGCTGCTGCCGTGCTACCGAGCAGCCGCTCGGTACAGCCAGGACAAACGGCGACCACGTTTGCTAGCATTGTCAACGCCGGTGATACAGCCGCCAGCAAATGTAGCATTACCCCGCCACCAGGCCTGGCGGCGAGCTTCTCCTTTCGCAGCACGGACCCTGCCACCAACATCATTACCGGCAGCCCAGACTTGCCGGTCTTCATCCCCGCCGGCGAGTTTAGGACATTCGCGCTCAGCCTTACCCCATCGGCACCCCTGCCGCAAACCGAGCTTAGTTTTACTTACAGCTGCGAAAATACAGCCGGGGCGCCTAGTGTTTCGGGTGTGAATACCTTTGTGCTGTCATCCTCGGCCACCCCTGAAGCTGACATCATTGCCCTCGCCGCCACCAGTGGCGGTATCGGCATTGTCGATACGCCACTGAACGGAGCCGCCGCTTTCAGCGTTGCCACCTTCAATTTAGGCGCGACTTCGCCGATCACGACAACGGTTCGCACAACCCCTGCGAATCTGCCGATGGTCGTGGGCATTTGTCAGACCGATCCAGCGACCGCGGCTTGCATCACCCCCCTCGGCGCCAGCATTGACACGACGATAGCGGCTGGTGGTACGCCCCTGTTTGGCGTCTTTATCGGCGGGCAGAACCAAGCAGTGCCATTAGATCCGGCCAACTCCAGAATTCTCGTCGAGTTTCTTGATGCGAATGGGACCCTTCGTGGCAGCACGTCGGTGGCGGTGCAAACAGTAAGTAACTAGAGGGGTCTTGTCCGCGAACAGCGCTGTGCTGGCGTAGCTACACCGCCAGCCTCTAGTCGTTGAGCCGTTTTGCGCGGCACTTTGGGCCGCAGAGGTGAAAAAGTTACTCGGCTGCGACGTGTTGAGCCGTGCGATTTCTCGCTGGAGGCTTATGGAATCGGCCATCTTGCATGATGGCCAGAAGCCGATCCGCGTCTTGTAAAATAGTCACATCCTTGGAGGGATCCCCGTCGACCAGCAGGAGATCGGCGAGATAGCCTTCCTTCACCTGGCCAAGCTCACCGCCCATCATCATGATCTCGCCGCCCAAGCGGGTCGCGCTTTCGATCGCCTCCATGGGCGTAAACTCCAGATACTTGACGAAGTGCTCCAAGTCGCGGGCGTTGGTGCCGATCGGGTTCCAGGCAAAGCCGTAGTCGCCTCCCGGAAGAACCCTGACACCTCGGCGCTTTAGTTCCTTCATGTTGCCGACGGCGATTTCGAGTTCACGCTTCATGCCCATGCCCGTCGCGATCTCGGTGGTGATACCCCAGCCCGACGCCTCGTAAAGAGTCGCATGGGTGATGCCGAGGGTCGGGGAGACAAAGACCCAATCACGGGCGCCTTCCAGGGCCGAAAGGGCTTCTTCATCGCAAAGAGTGGCATGATAGATGATCTCTACCCCATGTTTGACGCAGAGCTTGACTGAGTCGGCGCTGCGACAGTGGCCCGCGACACGCTTGTCACGGGAGCGAGCGACTTCGCAGACTGCGGCGATTTCGGCTTCGTTCATCACCGTTTGGTGGGCCCTTGCCACCGGCACGAACTCATCGCCTGAGGGGTTTATCTTCAAGGTGTCAACGCCTTCGCGGACCATTTCCCGCGATACCTGGCGAAACTCATCGGCCCCATCGCAGACGATCGCGAAGGTCTCACGATGCAGATGCGCCAATCGCACATCACCGAGGCCGCCTGTCACTGTCAGCTCCGGCGAGGCTGCCAACATGCGCGGTCCCGGGCAATCGCCTGCCGCGATCGCATTGCGCAGGACAACGTCGAGGCGCGGCTTGGCCGCCGCCGCACTGTTTAGCGCGGTAAACCCCTGATCCAGCATTTTCTTGGCATTTTTCATGGCCAAGATGGTGTGTTCCTCTGGCGGGATGTCACCGAGAGCCTCCAGGCTGGCGGTGTCACCGAAAGTCGGATGCCCATGACTTTCGATAAGGCCGGGCATCAAGGTCGCTCCGGCACCGTCGATCAACTCGGCGCCCTCTTTGGCCACGCCACTGTCTTTGTGCACGCCGCTATCACGAGAGACGGCGGCAATACGATTGCCATCGATCTTTACGTCGCCCGGAAATGGCGGCGCTCCCGAACCGTCGAGGATCATGACATTACTAAACACCGTGCTGCTCATGACTCGCCTCCTTTGCGTATCGGTCCGGATCAAATTTCGATGACTTGGCCGAGAGTAACCACGAAACTCTGCCAGAAATCCGAGATTATAGCCAGGAGTTTCCTTTATTCTTCGACCTCACGACCGCCACTCTCCCCTCGCGGCAAAGGCCGCTTGACAGTGTCTCGGTTTGGTGACATCAATTTACTAAACAAAATACTAAACAATGTCGTGCGCAGATTACTCCCGATAATTCTTGTCTCGGGGTGCACGACAAGGGAGGTCCGTCTTTGAGAGGGTGCTTCACGGCCATCAGGCCAACAAGGCAAACTACATGGTGTTTCTGCCGCTGAAGCGTCTTCTGTGATGGACGAACAGCCGGCGCGAGTATCTGCGCCGGAGCGCATCGAGGAGGAAAAGCATGCGCAAATCCGTCACCTGCGCGCTGGGTGCCGCTGCCTTTGGCATGGCCGCCATGGCCAGTTCTGGCGAAGTTCGATCGGCCGAAGAGTTGACGCTTTGCTGGGCCGCCTGGGATCCCGCCAACGCTCTCGTCGAACTGTCCAAAGACTTTACCGCCGAGACAGGCATACCCATGAAATTCGAGTTCGTTCCCTGGACGAACTTCGCCGACCGGTTTTTGAACGAGCTCAACTCTGGCGGCAAGCTCTGTGATCTGCTGATTGGCGATAGCCAGTGGATCGGCGGGTCGGCCGAAAACGGTCACTATGTGAAGCTCAACGATTTCTTCGAAAAAGAAGGAATCACCATGGACGATTTTGCACCGGCAACCGTTTATGCCTATTCAACCTGGCCGAAGGGATCGCCGAACTATTGGGCGCTTCCGGCCATGGGCGATGCGCTCGGATGGGTCTATCGCAAGGACTGGTTTGCCAGGCCCGAGCTCCAGGAAGAGTTTCATACAAAATACGGCCGCAAGCTCGGCGTGCCGGCCAATTGGAACGAGCTCAAAGAGATCGGTGAGTTCTTCCAAGGCCGCGAGATCGACGGGAAAAAGGTCTACGGCATGGGTATCTATACCGAGCGCGGCTCGGAAGGGATCACCATGGGGGTCACCGCGGCCATGTATTCCTGGGGATTCCAGTATGAGAATCCAGATAAACCCTATGATATGAACGGCTACGTCAATAGTGCAGAAGCCGCAGAGGCCCTCGAGTTTTACAAGGGCCTTTACCAGTGTTGCGTGCCGCCCGGTCACTCGGATGCTTACATGGTCGCCAACCTCGACGCCTATAAGTCGGGCCAGGTGGCCATGCAGATGAACTGGTTTGCCTTCTTCCCGGGCATCGCCAAGGACCCGGATGTGGGTGGCGACAAGTCAGGCTTCTTCGTCAACCCGCCGCAGAACGTGGCCGCTTCCACCTTGGGTGGCCAGGGCATCTCCGTGGTCTCCTATTCGGACCGACAAGATGAGGCGTTGCAGTACATCAAGTGGTTTGCCAAGCCGGACGTCCAGGCCAAATGGTGGTCGCTGGGCGGTTATTCCTGTCACGTATCGGTCTTGAATGATCCCGGCTTTCCAGACACCGCACCCTTTGCCGCGGATTTCTTGAAAGCCATGGGTGGGGTTAAGGACTTCTGGCAAGAGCCGGCCTACGCCGAGTTGCTGCAGGCGATGCAGAAGCGGGTGCACGACTTTGTCGTGGCGGATAAGGGAACCGCGCAGGACGCCCTTGACAAGCTGATCGAAGACTGGACCTTCACCTTCGAGGACGAAGGCAAGCTATAGCGGTTTCGCTGACGTGGCTCCAGTGGTCCATGAAAATGGATCGCTGGGGCGGCGGAGCACTGGTGATCCGGAAAATGGATCGATAAACCGGGGACGAGTCGCGGGATCGTCACGGTATGACGGTTTGCACCCTTTGTCACAACGCCAAAGCTGATAGTGGAATGCCGCCGTTAGAAGGTGGCCCGTTAGAAGATGGATAGGTCCTCGATGGATACGATCAGCGCAAAGATGGTGCGCGCGACGCCGCCGGCATTGGCACGCCGGGTGTCGGGCCTGTCGGACCGCATGATTGCCTGGACCTTCATTGCGCCGACCATCCTCTTGCTCTTGGCAATCAACATCTTTCCGCTGATTTGGACCATCTACCTTAGCTTCACCAACTACAAGGCCAACGCGCCGCACCGACCGGTGAAATGGGTCGGAACCCGCAACTATGAACGCCTTTTGGGCAGCGAGGACATCTGGGGGTATCTGCAGGCCACCGCGCATTTCCTTTGCTGGACCATGGCGCTGCAGGTCTTGCTGGGACTGGGGCTTGCCCTGCTGATCAACAGACAATTCCGCGGCCACAGTTTCTGGACCACGATCATCCTCTTGCCGATGATGCTGTCGCCGGCCGTGGTCGGCACCTTTTGGACCTATCTCTTCCAACCGCAAACCGGCATCTTCAGCTATATCGTCAATGCCTTTGTCGAAGTCGGGCCGCTGGACATGATCGGCAGCGTTCATTTGGCCCCCTGGTCGATCGTCATGGTCGATACCTGGATGTGGACACCCTACGTGATGCTGATCTGCCTGGCGGGCCTGCGCTCCATACCCGACTACATCTACGAGGCTGCAGAAGTCGATCGAGCCTCGAAGCTACGCCAGTTTTGGTCGATCACCCTGCCGATGGTCCTGCCGTTTTTGATGCTGGCCGTACTTTTCCGGGCGATTGAGAACTTCAAGATGTTCGATATGGTGGTCGAGCTGACCTCGGGTGGACCCGGCTCGACCACTGAACTCGCCTCCATCAATCTCAAGCGAGAGGCCTTCGAGAAATGGCGAACGGGCTATAGCTCCGCCTTTGCGGTATTGCTCTTCGTCACTGTCTTCGGCGCCGCCAACATCTATGTGAAGGCGCTCAACGCGGTGAAGAACCGATGACGGGGAGCACCACATGAGCAACGGCACCTCGGCTCATTCCGTCGTCGCCCCTTCGGTCTGGTCGCGTCGCCTGGCGGGCGTCTTGGTTGTTGGCTACGCGCTCATCACCATGGTGCCCTTGGTGTGGATCTTTGCCACGGGATTCAAGACCCCGCCCGATTCCATTTCCTACCCGCCAAAGGTGCTGTTCGAGCCTTCCTTGGAAGGCTATGTCAACGTCTTCACCACGCGCTCCCGCCAGACCCCCGAATACATGGCCAGTCTGCCGCCGCCCGAAGCTTGGTACGACAAGCTGGTGCGCAGCCGCAACATGGTGATAACCGGCCCTTCGCGCTTTGCCGAGCGCTACACCAACTCGCTGATTATCGGCTTCGGCTCCACCTTCTTGGCGGTCTTCCTCGGCACCCTGGCGGCCTACGGGTTTTCCCGTTTTCGCGTGCCGCTGAAGGACGACCTTATGTTCTTTATTCTCTCTACCCGGATGATGCCGCCGATCGCGGTCGCCATTCCGATCTATCTGATGTACCGAAACCTCGGCCTGTCAGACACCCATCTCGGCATGATCCTGCTTTACACGGCGGTCAACCTCTCGCTTTCGGTTTGGCTGCTCAAGGGCTTCATCGACGAAATTCCGCGCGAGTACGAGGAAGCCGCCATGATCGACGGCTATACGCGGTTGCAGGCCTTCTTCAAGGTGGTCCTGCCCCAGGCCACCACCGGCATCGCGGCGACCGCCATCTTCTGTCTGATTTTTTCCTGGAACGAGTACGCCTTCGCCCTGCTGCTGACCAGCGGCGAGGCGCAGACGGCGCCGCCCTTCATCCCCATCATCATCGGCGAGGGCGGGCTCGACTGGCCGGCGGTGGCGGCCGGCACCACCCTCTTCCTGGTACCGGTCCTGGTTTTCACCGTGTTGCTGCGCCGCCATCTCTTGCGCGGCATTACCTTTGGGGCGGTGCGCAAATGACCGGAGACGGCAGCAAGCGCCTCAAGGGTTGGCGCCGCTTCTTCCGTCGCGGGCCGTGGGAGATGGCTGCGACTCTGGCCATAGCAGTCGGCTGCGTGATGTTGATGCAACCCCTGTCCCTTTGGCTTTTTACATACTCTTTCGCGGTGATCCTGGCCGGCACGGTCGGCTTCGTGATCGTCAGCCATTTTCCGGATTAGCGCCGTGGCAGAGATCACCTGCAGGACCCTTCACAAAGCCTTCGGCGACTTCGTCGCCGTGCAGGACTCCGACTTCACCGTCGAGGATGGCGAGTTTTTCGTTATGCTGGGCCCCAGCGGCTGCGGCAAGACCACGACCCTGCGCATGATCGCCGGCTTGGAGTTGCCGACCTCGGGCGAGATCCTGCTCGATGGCGAGAACGTCACCTTCAAGCGCGCCTCGGAGCGCGACATTGCTTTCGTGTTCCAACTCTTTGCGCTTTATCCACACATGAATGTCCGCAAGAACATTGCCTTCCCACTGGTTTCCCAGGGTGTCCCACGCCGAGAGATCCGCGATCGGGTAGCCGAATCCGCCCGACTCTTGCGCATCGATCACCTGCTGAACGAGCCGGTTTCCAGGCTCGCCGGCGGCGACCGTCAGCGGGTTGCGTTGGGTCGAGCGATCGTGCGCCGACCCAAGGCCTTCTTAATGGACGAACCCCTGGGCGCCTTGGATTCCGAGTTTCGCGAACTGATGTGCGGCGAACTGCGCAATCTTCACGATCGCATGGGGGCGACCACGGTCTATGTGACCCACGATCAGCTCGAGGCCATGTCCATGGCCGATCGCGTCATGGTGATGAACCATGGGGTGATCGAGCAGGTGGGAGAACCGCAGGAAATATACGATCGGCCGGTCAGCATGTTCGTCGCCGATTTCATCGGCAGCCCGCCCATGAGCTTTCTCAATTTCCACGCAGCCATCGAGGCAGGGCAGGAATCGGTGCGTTTGGGAGAAGCAAGGATAGAAGTGCCCAAAGTGACGGAAAACCGTGCGGAAGGGGATCTCGTCCTCGGCATCCGGCCGGAACACATCTCCCTCGATGATCAAGCGCTCTTAAGGGCGGAAATCTACGGGGTTGAGTATCTGGGAACCACTCAGATTCTTACCCTTAACACCAGCTACGGGCAGCTGCGCGCCCGAATCCCGGCCGCCCAGAGAGCAAGGACAGGGGAAACGGTGGGGCTCGAATTTCATGCCGAGCGGCTGGTGATCTTCGACTCTGAGACCGGTCGGGCAATCGACAGCGCCCTCTATGGGGATCGGGAGACCGGCCATGGCTGAGGTAGAGCTCCGCCAGGTCACCAAGCGCTTCGGCGAGGTCACGGCCGTTCATGACCTATCGCTGACCGTGCACGATGGCGAGTTTGTGGTGTTGCTCGGGCCGACGGGGGCCGGAAAGACCACGACCTTGCGCCTGATCGCCGGTTTGGAGCGGCCGGATTCGGGCGGCGTGTCGATTGAAGGGCGTGAGGTCACACTGCTGCCGCCGGCCGAGCGCGACGTCGCCTTCGTGTTCCAACAGTATTCGCTCTACCCCCACATGTCGGTTTACGAAAACATGGCATTCCCGCTGCGCTCGCCGGCGCGCCGGCTCTCCCAAGCGGAGGTGGATGCGACGGTTCGCGAGACGGCAGCCTTGCTGCACATCACCCACAAGCTCGATAACAAGGCAACGCAGCTTTCCGGTGGTGAGATGCAGCGCGTCGCCATTGGCCGGGCACTGGTCCGTCATCCAAGCATCTATCTCATGGACGAACCCTTATCGTCCCTCGATGCCAAGCTGCGCTCGGAACTGCGATTGGAGCTGAAGCGTATCCAATCGGAACTCGGCGCCACCACCCTCTATGTGACCCACGATCAGATCGAAGCGATGACCATGGCCGATCGTATCGGCGTACTGCGCGCCGGCCAATTGATCCAAATCGGCGAGCCTCGTGACATTTATCAGAAGCCTTTTGATCAGTATGTGGCCGAGCGTCTGGGAACGCCACGCATCAACCTTCTGCCACGAGCGCTGTTCGACGATATCGCAGCGCCACCATCGGCGGTGACCATCGGCGCCCGCACCGAACATATCGAGATCTCAGCGAAGGGACGGACGGGTCTGCGGGCCGAGGTCTCGCGGATCGAACACCTGGGCGACCAGAGTCACCTTCATTTGGACGCAGATGGTCAGTCGATTGTCATTCTGGCTGACCCCCACGCCAATCTTCGTGTTGGGCAAGAGGTGTCGCTGTCTTTGAATGATCCGCTGATCTTCGACAGTCGTGGCTTGCGAATCCAGCAATTCTCGCAAGGAGATGCCAGCGATGCTGCTTGATGAATCCCGATTGCGACGGCTTGGCGAGGCGATCTGCGGTCGCATCATTGCCCATGCGGAGGAATTGACGGCACTGGACCAAGCGATCGGCGATGGCGATCACGGGATCAACATGAAGCGCGGTTGCGAGGCAGTTCTCGCCAACCTGGATGCCATTGTTGCCAAGCCTTTACCGGAGGCCCTGAAGGCCGCCGGCATGCAACTGGTGATGAAGGTCGGCGGCGCGTCGGGCCCACTCTACGGCACGCTGCTCATGACCCTCGGCAAGGAGATACCCGAGCAGCCCCAACGTAGCGACGCGGCGACCGCCTTCGAGGCGGCCATCGCGGCGGTCATGGCACGCGGCAAGGCCAAGCGCGGTCAGAAGACCATGCTCGACGTCCTGATCCCGGTGAGCGAGGCCCTAAGCGCCGGGGGCGAGGACCTGCTTCGCGAGCTGCCGGTTGTTGCCGATGCAGCAGCCGACGACACCATACCGCTAAAGGCCGAAAAGGGCCGCGCCTCCTTCCTTGGCGAGCGGAGCATCGGCCACATGGACCCGGGAGCGCGCTCCAGTGCCTTGATGCTGCGCGCCCTTTGTGAGGCTTTGGGAGAGAAGACATGAGTGACAATGTCGGCATCGTCATCGTCTCGCACTCGCCGCAGGTCGCCGCGGGCACGGCCGATATGGTGCGCCAAATGGTTGGCGAGGAAGTGCCCTTGGCCCACTGCGGCGGCGATCCGGATGGCGGCCTGGGCACCTCGGTCGAAGCGATCTTGTCCGCCATAGACCAGGCTTGGTCGCCGCAGGGGGTCGCCGTCCTTGTCGATCTCGGCGGCGCCGAGACCAACTCGGAAATGGCCATCGAGATGCTGCCGAGTGAGCGGCAGGGCCGGGTGGTGATCTGCAATGCGCCGATCGTCGAGGGGGCGGTCATGGCGGCGACCGAGGCCTCGAGCGGCGCCAGCCTGGCTGAGGTCCGAGCAACCGCCGAAGAATATTCCCCGGGTTGAGGCCGAACCATGATCGATCGAGAGAGTTCTGCGATGACCAACACGGCTAGCGGTTCCGTCCTTCTCACCCACGAGGTTGGTCTGCATGCTCGCCCCTCGGTCAAGCTCACCAAGCTGGCAAAGCGGTTCCAGTCAAGTATCGCCCTGGCAGGCGGCGAAGATGGTCCCTGGCTGGACGCCAAGAGCATCGCCAAGGTGATGGCAGCAAAGATGCCTAAGGACACGACACTCTACTTCCGGGCCGTCGGCGAAGATGCGGAAGATGCAATCGCCGCTCTGGTGACGCTCGTCGAACAGGACTTCGAGAATGGCGAAGCCCAAGACCGATAGCGCGACACCGATAGTATTGTCGGGCACCGTCGCCGCCCCCGGCTTTGCCGCCGGCCCGCTTCATTGCGAGCTGGCGGCACCTACGGTGGGAGCCGTTGCAACATCTTCGGACCCGCAAGCCGAAAGGGCTCGTCTCCGATCGGCACTGGCGACCGCCTCTCAATCCTTGGCCCAGCTGCTGGAAAGCTTGGATGACGACGCGGACGCGGCCGGGATGATCGAATTTCAAGTGGCCATGCTGGAGGACGAGGCGCTCAGCGAGCCGGCCTTCGAGGGAATTGATGAAGGGCGACCGGCGCTCGCCGCCTGGCAGGATGCCTTAGGGGAAGTGGTGGCAGACTATCAGGCATCCGACGATGCCTACTTCCAGGCGCGCGCAAGCGACATTGCCGACATTCGCGACCGGGTCGTCCTGGCGATGAAGGGTGGTGACACGATAACAATTCCGCCGGACGCCATCTATCTTGGCGAGGATTTGTCGCCCAGTCGCTTCCTGGAGACCAAGTGGGCAGGCGGCGGCATTGCGCTTTCGGCCGGCAGCGTGAACAGCCATGTGGCGATGCTTGCGCGAGCCAGGGGTGTACCCATGTTGGTGGGGCTGGGGACGCCGAGCAGCCATCCCATAGGTGCGGCCGCGTTGCTCGATGGCGAAACGGCCAGTCTCACCCTCGATCCTGGTGAGGGCCAACGGGCCGAGTTTGCTGCACGACGGGCCACCGCCTTGGCTCGGGCCGAGCGGGAGGCAAGCTTCTTGGGACGGCCCGCGATAACGGCAGACGGCGAGCCCGTGTCGGTCCTGGTCAACCTGGCGGACCCGGCGGACCTTGAAGCCTGCACCCCAGACCATTGCGATGGCGTCGGCCTTGTGCGCACGGAGTTTCTCTTTCAGCCTGGCCGGGCCCTGCCGGGAGAAGAGGCGCAGTTGGCGGAATACCAGCGCATTCTGCGATGGGCAAATGGCAAGCCGGTAACCTTCCGCACCCTCGATGCCGGGGGCGACAAGCCGATCCCAGGCTATACCGTGCCCGACGAAAGCAATCCCTTCCTGGGCCATCGCGGCCTGCGCCTTTCCCTCGCCCGCCCCGAAATCTTCAAGATCCAGCTACGCGCCCTGCTGCGGGCCGCCAAGGATGGGCCGGTGAAAATCATGCTGCCTATGGTGACCGATCCGCAAGAGTTGGCGGCTGCCCGAGCCATGCTGGAAGTGGCGCGCGGCGAGTTACGGCGTGATGGTGTAGGGTTTGGCGAGGCCGCACTCGGGATCATGGTGGAAGTGCCGGCCACCGCCATTGCCATCGAGACCTTTGACGCCAGTTTTTTTTCCATAGGAAGCAATGACCTGGTGCAATATGTGACTGCCTGTAGCCGTGACGTAAGTGGATTGGAACAGTTGGCGCGCGCCGATGCGCCGGCGGTTCTTCGGCTCATAGGGCAGGTGGCCGAGCATGCGGCCTCGCGGGGCTGCGAGGCGAGCCTCTGTGGCGATGCCGCTGGCGATCCCAGGCTTCTACCGAGGCTGCTCGATGCTGGACTTCGCACGCTTTCCGTAGCGCCCTCGGCTCTTGCTGCGACGAAAGCGGCAATCGCTCGCTATCGCAAGGACGTCAACAATGGCTGAAGCCTTGGAACGCGATCCCAAGTCGTCAGATCTGCAAAGCAAGGCCCTGGCAGAATATAAGACGGTGCTTCGTCGTGTTCTGGATAACCGGCCATCGGGGACCCGACGGCGGCTCGCCGAACAATTGGGCAAGAACCGAAGCTTCATTTCACAGATCTCCAACCCGGCCTATTCGACGCCAATTCCGGTGCAGTATGTCGAACAGATCATCAGGCTGTGCCATTTCTCGCCGGGTGAGCGCAGCGCCTTTCTGGACGCCTACACGCGCGCGCATCCGCGGCGGGCCAAGGGGCTGAGCGATCACCCTGAGACCCGGCAGCTCACGCTCAGCGTTCCCGACCTGGGTGATCCGGATCTCAATGCCGCCTACGATCATCTGATCATGGAACTGGCGGAACGGATCGGTCGCCTCATGCTTGCAACTAAGACCGAGTGACGATGGGCGCTCCATGATCAAGGCAAAGACCTCGAGGGCCCCGAAGGAGGAGCTAGAATGAAAAAGTTCATCAATGCCGTGGACGATATCTTGACGGAAAGCTTGGCCGGTTTCTGCGCGGCGCACAGTGACTTGGTGGTCGCCGGCTCCGAAGGGAAGTTCCTGCGTCGGCGACACCCGAAAGATGGAAAGGTGGCCCTGATCTCCGGCGGCGGCAGCGGCCACGAACCGCTGCATGCTGGCTTCGTCGGCCATGGCATGCTGGATGCGGCTTGTCCGGGGCAGGTCTTCACCTCGCCGACGCCGGACCAAATGATGGAAGCCGCCGAGGCGGTCGACAGCGGCGCCGGCGTCCTTTTCATCGTCAAGAACTACGAAGGCGATGTCATGAACTTCGAAATGGGGGCGGAGATGTGCGGGAAGGGATGCCTTTCCGTCCTGACCAACGATGATGTCGCGGTGGAAAGCTCCACCTTTTCGACCGGCCGTCGCGGGGTTGCGGGCACTCTAATCGTGGAGAAGATCGTCGGCGCCGCCGCCGAACGTGGCGATGATTTGGCCTCGCTTTCGGCGCTTGGGCAAAGGGTCAACGCGGCCACGCGCTCCATGGGCGTGGCGCTCACCAGCTGCACCGTGCCGGCCGCCGGCAAGCCGACATTCGATATTGGCGAGGATGAGATGGAGATGGGTGTGGGCATCCATGGCGAGCCCGGCCGCCAGCGCCTTCCGCTCGCCTCGGCGTCGGCCATCGCCGAGCAAATGATGGGGGCTATTCTGGGCGACTTCGGTCAAGAGGCCAAGGGCAATGGGCTGCTCTTGGTGAACGGATTCGGCGGCACGCCAGCGATGGAACTCTATCTCATGTACAACGCCGCCAGAGAGATCGCCGAAAACGCGGGTATCTCGGTTAGTCGGTCTCTCGTCGGCAACTATGTCACCTCGCTGGAGATGGCCGGCTGCTCCCTTACCCTGTCGCTGCTCGACGACGAGATGACGGCCCTGTGGGACGCGCCGGTGCATACCGCCGCCCTTCGCTGGGGAATGTAGCGGACGAGCGTTGTTGCCGAGAGTTCAATTGCTTCCGTCAATGGCCTGGCCGACCAAGCGGTCCAGCGTCTCGCCGAGAAGGGCCATGTCGCTGGCGGATCCGATCGTGACCCGAAGGTAGGAATTGAGACCGTAGGATTTCATGGGTCGAACCAGTATGCCCTTGCTCCGTAGGCCGTTATAGAGGGCGTCGGCTGTGATGATGTCGCCTTGACAGCCGATCAAGACGAAATTCCCGCTGCTGGGTGGCGCCGACAACCCCAGAGAGGCGGCTTTGTTTCGAAAGGCTTTTCGAAGGGCGACGACCTCCGCGCGTACCTTTTCAAGATGTGGTCGGTCCTTCACCGCTGCTTCGGCGGCGACGAGACCAGTTGTCGTCACGCTGTTTGGGTTGCGCGCGGCCGAAAGCGCCCCCACCACCTCAGCCGGGCCGTATAGCCAGCCGACACGCAACGCCGCAAGACCATAAGCCTTGGAAAAGGTGCGCAGCACAGCAAGGTTCCTGCCTTCAGCAACGAGACCGAACCCACTGTCGTAATCGGGATCCGAAACGAATTCCCCATAGGCTGAATCGAGGACCAGCATGACCCGGTCCGGCAGGGCTTCGCGCAGATGCCGAAGCGCCCCTGGCTCGAGCCGCGCACCAGTCGGGTTGTTGGGATCGACGATGAAGACGATCCTTGTGCGATCGGTGACAGCGCCAGCAATGGCCTCCACATCAATGCGCATGGCAGGTTCGGCCGCCACCTTGACCGTGGCGCCGGCAAGGGCGCAGTGAACCTGGAAAAACTTGTAGCCGTACTGGCTGACGATGACCTCCACCCCGGGCTCGCAATAGACTTGGGCCAAAAGCCCCATGAGTTCCATCGAACCGGCACCGCAAAGCACCAAGCGAGGATCCAGTGCGTGCACCTCGGCAATGGCCTGCCGCAGGCAAAGGTGATCGATTTCCGGATAGCGGTTCAGATTTGCAACGGCGGCCGCAGCGGCTTCAATCGCGGAGGGACTAGGGTCGATGCCAAGTTCGTTTTGATCGAGCCGAATTATTCTTTCGACACCCAGTGGCATCGGATCGGCCAGAGCGTAGGGCGGCAGATTTTCGATAGCTGTGCGCGTGGGTGTCGACATCGCTTGATCCTGGAAGGCCTAGGGCTGCGCAGAGACAGCTCGAGGCACACCCGACACGGCAGTGGTGCTCGCGGTATTCTTTGCTGCAAGGCGGCGAACCAAAAGATGATGCTGCAGCGGCGAGGTCGCGAAGGATATCCCGAGATGCCGGAGCGCCCAAACTAGTAGCGCTTGATTGCTGGTGATCACCGGTTTTTCAAGCCTGCGCTCGATCTCCGGTACTGATTCGACGGCGCGCAGGTCCGTGCAGGACAAGACGATGGCCTCGGCATCGTCTCTATTAGCCCGCTCGGCGAGCGCCACCACATCTTCGGGCTTGAGGGCGGATACCTCATCGTTGCCTAGAGCCTTGGCCGTATCGGCCCGGCCGACGCAGCGATGGCCGCAGGCTTCGATAAAGAAAATCGCCAAGTCATTCAGCGAAGCGACATAGGGCGACGTGAACGCGAAGCGTTTGATCGCAAGACCCTGCAGGGCGGCGACCAGGGCCGAAGCGGCGGTCACCGTGGCAATACCCGTTCTCTTTTCGATGCGCTGGCGGAATTCCTCGTCATAGTCTGGCCCTTGCGCCAGGGTGGCCGAGGTGCAGCCGTAAAGGATGACGTCGGCACGGCAATGCCGCAGATTGTCGACAACCTCATCGGAATGAGAGTTCGAGTATTGGCGCATTTGGTTTTCATCGGGAATGGCGTTCACGTCATAGCCGCCGGAACGCGAAACGTGAATGGACACGCCTTCCGGGGCAAGCAGAGCCAGGTCCGGCTCCAGGTTGGTGTTGGTCACCGGCACGACCACGCCGATGCGGGCACGACCGCGCGATTCCCTTTCAGACCGAATCATTCTTGGCTCCCTAACTGGCGGCGTAAGGCCTGTCGCTGTGCCTGGGTCGCGGCTTGGTCGATTTGTCCTTCACCCGTGACGATAGCACCATAGATCTCTAAAGCGGATTTCGGTGAAACCAGGCCCAAGCGGAGGTCCTTTTCAACTTCCAAGGCAGAGCGATCCAGCGGATCGCCGTAACCGCCGCCGCCCGGGGTTTCCCAAACCAGGCAGTCGCCCGCTGGGATCGTTTGCTCGCCCTTGCCGGAGAGTTGGGCGCCTGACTTCAGGGTGATACGGCCTAGCCGGCCCTCTTTGCCCCCCTCGCGCCCACGGGCCGGATACTTCGTCCGCTCGACGCCAGCAAACAAGAGGATCGGCCCGTTTTCGCTGCTTTCCAACTCGATGACCTGCCCGAGGCCCCCTCGATAGCGCCCGGCCCCGCCGCTGTCTTGAATGAGTTCCCGCCGGCGGATGCGGACCGGTGCCGTGCTTTCCGCGATTTCAACCTGCGTGCCGTAGACCCCACTCGGGTAGGCGGTGGCGGATAGCCCATCTTTGGTCGGCCGTGCCCCGGTGCCGCCGGCATGGGTAAATTCGGTGGCAAAGGCCGTCGCGTTCTGTCCTGAACGAGCCGCCGAGGCAGCGCTGCGCAGCGGCAGATCCCAAAGGCAGGACGCCCCTTCCGCCGGCGCCAATCCCGGAACCGCCTGATGAAGACTGCCCGAGACCAGATCCGAGACCAAATGCCCGACCGTATGCCGCATGGCCACCGGGGCCGGATACTGGGCATTCAATATGCAATCCTTCGACGCCAGGAATTTGAAGGGCGCTAGAGTACCCGCGTTATTCGGAACGTCATTGCCGACGAGGCAGCGCATGGCAAAAACAGCATAGGCAGCCGTGTAGTTGATCGGCACATTGATGCCGCGCACCGAATGCCCGGATGTGCCCGCAAAATCAGTGATGATTTCCTTATCGGTGACGGTAACGGCGGCTCTCAAGGTGATTTCGAAGTCGTAGCCATCGATCACCAGAGCATTTTCATAGGTACCTTGCGGCAAGCCGGCAATCGCTTCTTCCATGGCTTGCCGAGAGGTCCCCAAGATGTGGCTGGCGAGCTCGTCGATATCCGTCAGAGCGAATTCTCGCATCATCTCGGCAAGGCGCAGCCCGGCAACATCGCAGCAGGCAATCAGCGCATAGAAATCCCCTTCATTGGCGATGGGGGAGCGCGAATTGGCTTTCATGATGTCCATGATCACTTTGCTGACCCGACCACGATCAACCAGCTTCAAGGGCGGCAGGTAAAGCCCTTCATCGAAAACGTCACTGCCGTCGGGGCCCATGCCAAGTCCGCCCAAATCGTAGACGTGCGAGGTGCAGGACGTGAAGGCGACCAAGGCATCGTCGTGAAAAATTGGCGCGAGTAGAACGATATCGTTCAGATGCCCGGCCCCCAGCCAAGGATCGTTGGTCATGTAGACGTCGCCCGGCGCCATTTCCGAAGTTGGGAAGTAGGGCAGCAACTGCCCGACGGCTTCCGCCATGGTGTTGATATGCCCAGGGGTTCCCGTAACCGCCTGGGCCAGCATGTTTCCGTCAAGATCAAAGATGCCCGCCGAAATATCACCGCATTCGCGGACAATCGGGCTGAAGGCGGTGCGGACCAGAACCTGAGCCTGTTCCTCGACGATGGCCATGAGCCGATCCCACATGACTTGTAGGTCAACTGCCGACCTGGATCGATCGGAGGCGGCATCTCTCACCGTTTCGGCCGTACGGGTCATAATGATGTTGCCAGCCGGGTCGATCTGCGCCACGAAGCCTTGCGAGACGTAGGTGGTTGTCTGTGGTTCGACGATCAGCGCCGGACCGATTATTTCGTCGCCTTCCCTCAAGTCAGCGCGCCAATAGACCTTTGCGGCGATCGAGCTTCCTGCTTGCCCGATCATGAGGGAACGCGTTCCGGAATGGGCCACCGATGTCCTTTCTGACGACTTGCCAACCCTTTTCGGGTCGGCGGGCTCGCTCGACACCTTGACCGACCAGTTCATCACCTCGATTTCCATTTCGGGCACGACACGGCTGAAAAGCCGTCGGTACTCCGCTTCGAAACGCTCGACCAGGGATGCAAGACTGGGCTCATCGATACTGCCATCGGGAATCTCGATTTCGATCTCATGACCCTGGCCGCTATAGCGCATGAAGGCGGTCCGCGTCGTTCGCAGGGCCTCCTCCAGCGCCCCTGCCCTCACGATCGCTGCCGCCTCCTCTTCTAGATTGGAAAGCAAGGCATTGATCGCCGCGAAGGGAAATCTCTTCACCAGCGTGTGGTGGCTGCGCACAATCTCGTAGGAGACCGGGGCAAAGAGAAACCCGACCGCGGATCCGACACTGGGGTTGGGCGGCACGATGATCTGGCTGATCCCGACTTTCTCGGCGACGCGGGTGGCATGCAGCGGACCGTTGCCGCCGAAGGAGACCATGGTGCAGGCAGCCAGGTTTTTCCCCTGTTCGACCGCGTGCATGCGTGCGGCGTTGGCCATTGCCTCGTCGACCAGCTGGGCGATGCCGTCGGCCGCGGCGACGTCAGGCAGGCCGAGGGGCTTGCCAACCGCAGCTTCGACCGCCTGGCGGGATCGCTCGGGGGATAGGGGAAGCCGCCCCTCGGCAAAGGCTTCCGGGTCGATGAATCCGATCAATAGGTCGGCATCGGTTACCGTCGGCGCGCTCCCTCCCCTCCCGTAACAGGCCGGGCCTGGGTCGGCCGACGCGCTCTTGGGGCCGACCCGCAGCCGACCGAGCCTGTCGACGCTGGCGATCGACCCGCCGCCGGCGCCGATTTCGATCATCTCGATCACCGGAATGCGGGCCGGGATGCCGCTGCCTTTGAGGAAACGCTCGGCGCGGTCAATTTCAAAGGATCTCGAGGTTCGCGGCGTCTGCCTTTCGATCAAGCACACCTTCGCCGTGGTGCCCCCCATGTCGAAGGAAAGAACCTCGTCGATACGGCGTTCGGCGGCGATCTTGGCGGCGAGGACGGCACCGCCGCTGGGGCCTGACTCGACCAGGCGAATGGGAAACTCCATCGCCGTCTTAAGGGTGGTCATGCCGCCGCCTGAGGTCATGATGAACAGTGGACACTGGAATCCCTGCTGTTCCAGAGCCGTGGCCAGCTCTTTCAGATAACCGGCCATCATGGGCTTGATGTAGGCATTGGCGACGGTCGTCGAGAGCCTGTCAAACTCGCGAACTTCGGGGGACACTTCGCTGGACAAGGAAGTCGGCAGATGCGGGGCGCGGGCGGCGATGACTTCCCGGACTTTCCGCTCATGGCTGGCGTTCCTATAGCTGTGCAGGAAGCATAAAGCGACGCTTTCCACACCGCTTTCTAGTAGGGCCCCGATGGCTCGATCGAGGGAATCTTGATCGAGGGGAGCGATCACCTCGCCGGCAGCGTCAACGCGTTCCGCCACAGTAAACACCAGGTCCCGCGGCACGATCATATCTTGCTTTTCGATGTTGATGTCGTATTGGTCGTAGCGACGCTCGTATCCGATTTCGAGAATGTCCCGGAATCCCTCGGTTATGATCGCCCCGACCTTGGCCCCTCGGCGTTCTATGAGCGCGTTGGTCGCAAGTGTGGTTCCATGGATGACGGAACCGAAGCAGGCCGGGTCAAGATCGACCTGCGATAAGGCGTGAGAGATTCCTTGCAGCACACCCTCCACCGGCCGCTTCGGCGTGGTGAGGGTCTTTGCCGTAAGGATGTCGTCGCCAATTTCGATGGCGATGTCGGTGAAGGTGCCACCAATGTCGATGGCAAGACGCGGTTTCCTGGTTGTCTCCATTGCGGGCGTCCTAGTGTGGTGGATCTGAAGTTCGTATGATTATCGGGGCGCCAAGCGAAACGAACTTCAGATCTGAAAACCACACGAAGTTAAACAAGTGGCTAGTGTCCTAATCGATCCCGAAATTCGGTCGTCGTGCGCCGCAAAATTGCACGAATTTCGGAATCGGGACACTAGTGAAAATCGGAGGCATTGCGACGATCGGGCAGCAACCCGAGCAGGGGCCAATCGCCAGGCTCGACGCTCGATCGCGGCCTGCGGAACCTGGGACAGAAGGAGTCCGGTCGCTATTCTGTCGAACAAGCCAGCGGATAATTTTTTCTGGCTGGAGGCGGGAAAAGCGACAGCACGAGGCCGGCTACGAGGCCCAGGTCATGCAGACCCGATCATCGGGTGACCAGATTTGACCGATCGTGTCGCCGACCGATGCGAAGGCATGGCTGTCGAAGCATGTGGGCCAACCCCCGTTTAGAGCAGAAAGACGCTATCTTCAATTTTTCTCACTGTCAATTTGCTGCTGCAACGGAGATCAACGCACTCAGGTCTTAAAGCCAGCGTCAGCCTGATTTGGACTGCTAGACTTTACAACGAGGGTGTAAAATCTACTGGCCATAGCGCATCAGACCGGCGCCATTGCCTTTCAGCCAGCGGCGGGCGGACTTAAGGTCGCCTGTCAAGGTCTCGGCGATCGCCCAGAACCGCGGGCTGTGGTTCATTTCCTCAAGATGCGCCACTTCGTGGGCGACCACGTAGTCCAAAACCATCTCAGGCGCAAAGATCAAGCGCCAGGAAAACGCCAAATCTCCACGGGACGAGCAGCTACCCCAGCGGCTTTTGGTGTCGCGCAGCCTGATTGAGGCAACCTTGTGCCCTAAGGTTTTGGCCTTCTCTCGGGCCCGGCTCGATATCTCTTCGCTGGCCAGATGAACCAGGAACTCCCGTGTACGGCGCGGTAAATGCTCAGCTCGACCAGACACACAAATTCGGTCCTCTTCCCGCCAAACACCGCGTGCCGCCTGCGGACAATGCAAAATCACCACCGTTGTACCCAATATGGGCAAGCAGGCACCGTCGGCGAAGGGCACAGGCCGGGGCATGGCGTCAAGCTGTGCCTTGATCCACGCTTCTTGACCGCGCAGGAAATTGAGACCCTCGCGCAGTCTGACACCCTTTGGCAGAACCAAGGAAAGGGCTTCGCCACGCGGCGCCACACGGAGGGTCATCCGCCTGGCGCGCGGATGCCGACGGACACGCACCGGCAGCTCGCGACCATCCAGGCGCACAATCGGCGAATCGTTTTGTAAGCAAGCCATGGAGCGCTATAGCGGCCGTAACCCACCGCTGCAAGTGGCGATACCGTTGCGCTTGCTTGGCTCTTCTATGGTTCCGCTAGTGCCAGGATGCGCAAGAGCGCCAAACGAAGTTGGGCTCGACGTTCGGCCGGCTCGTCCGTCAGGGCTGCAAGCCGCGCCTCGAGATAGACGGTCGCTCTTGCTTTGGCCTCCTTGAAGCGAAGGGGTCCACCACGTTTCAGATGGGTATCGGTGTCGGCGAGGACTGCCTGCCAGCCAGGCAAAGACGTGTCGCCTTCTTTCTTCTCACTCATCTTGTCCCAGGGTCGAGACGGCACTTTCAATTCGGCGATTGGCTTCCCGGTCAATCGCCTCGGTCAGCTCTGGTCGCGATGCGGCCAAACGGCGGAAATCCGTGATATCGAGCCTCAACATTGTCACCGCGTCTCTGGCCTTGGCGGTTGCATTGCGGCGGTCACCGGTGATCAAGGCGATTTCACCAAAGAATTGTCCCGCCTCGAGGCGCAAGGGCTGAGGCGAGAGTTCAATTTCGACCTCGCCATCGACGATAAAAAACATGCAGTCGCCTTCCTCGCCGCGCCGCATGATGGTGGCACCGGCATGGGCATCGCAGGGCTGCAGGAGTTGGGCGACCTCGGCAATGGTCGCAGCACCCACATGCTGGAAAAACGGCACCTTGGCGACCAAGTCCCAAGTCCGAAGGAACTCCCGGCGGCGCATTTCCTGGGCGAAGCTGGTGGCGAGGATGCCGGCCCAGAGCGCAAAGACGGCAATACCGCAGATCATCACAACGCCGGCTAGGATGCGCCCCGCCGGGGTTCCGGGTATGGCGTCGCCATAGCCGGTGGTCGTAAGCGTGGTAATCGTCCACCAAAGGGCCTTGGGAATGCTGCCGAACTCTTCCGGCTGCTGGGTACGCTCAAGTAGATAGGCAAGGGTGCTGGTGAACAGCAGCACCACCACGAAGACCAGAAGTACACTCAGCAAGGCCGAACGGGCATTGCGAATGGCACGGCCGACAATCGCCAGACTGGTAGAGTAGCGCGCCAGCTTCAGCAACCAGAATATGCCAAAGAGATAGGCAAGGGCTGGTTCGACACCAAAAAGCAGGGCCACAGGGATAGGCACGACGGCGATCAAATCGACTAAGCCTTCAGGCGACAGGGCCCAGCGCAGGCGCGCGACCCATGGATGCAAAGGATCGACCCAGGGCTCTTCCACGGTGACAATGAGTTGTAGAAGGTACTCCGCAGCGAAGAAAGCGACGACGAGAGCAATAATGGCCCCAAGCAGCCCTGCCTTAGCAGCGGCAAGCTGCGGCTGCGTGGTCGTCACCATGACCGAGACGCCAAACAGCACGACGAACCAGTGGACAATGCGAAACAGCCGAGCACCGCGCGATGGGTTTGTTGGCTCCAGCATACGGTACATTTTGCGCGTAATACTCATTGCGGCTTAAGCTTAAGGGGATAGGGCCCTGGAGGGCAATTTCATAACGCTTTGTTTACATTCTTAACTGGCCCCAACCGCAAGGCGATCCGAATTTCGATAGATTCAGCAATTTTGCCGTGCTGTCTGCCGTTGAAGGAAGGATTAAGCATTGGCCGCTAAGCTGGCCCGCAATGTCTAAGCGCAGTTAAAGGCCAAAGTGAGCCATGTTCCAGACCAAGAAATCATCATCCTCCACCGCGCCAGAGTCGACCCACCCCGAGTCGGCGCAACTTCACGAGCCTATTCAGCACTCGATCATTGCCTCAGACCTCAAGATTATCGGAAATCTGGTCTGTGCCGGCGATATCAGGATCGATGGACATGTTGACGGCGATATCACCTCCCGCACCGTGACTCTGGGGGAAGTCGCCGAAACCCAAGGGTCTATCATCGCCGAATCAGTCGAGATTTCCGGCACCCATAGAGGCGAGGTCAAGGCCGATTCGGTTGCCTTGTTGGAGACCGCCCAGGTCTTTGGCGATCTCATCCAAAAGAGCCTGCGGGTCGATGTCGGTGCCATTATCGAAGGGGCCGTGCGACGGATGAAAGACGACGAAAGTGCCCGGGTGACCCCGATCAGCGAGGTTCTTCCAGCCAAAGAGGCCAAGAACTCGAAGAAGTAGTTGGTCACGGCCGCCGCCGCATCTTCAACGCATTTTCGCGTGGGGGCCCGCTGCAACAAGACGGCCCCCACTAGCGAAGCATAGCGCTTCCGGCGATCACCGGGCTCCTTTTAGGGGGAGGCGTGTGGTTTTGCGCCTAGGCTCAGTTGCGCCGGGCCAAGGCAAGCCCTAGCCCCGCTGCCAGAATCAATAGACCAGAGATCTTGCCCCTCAGCTTGGCACCCGCCTCACTGGCAAGCGCCCTCCGAAGCCGACCGGCCAGTAAGGCATAAGCCCCGTCCAAGGCCGTGGCGATGAGCAAGAACGTCGCACAAAGAACCAGCAGCTGCAGCTCTGCCGGGTGCGCCGGGTCCAGGAACTGGGGGAAAAATGCCGCATAGAAGAACAGCGTCTTGGGATTTGTCGCGTTCACAATGAAGCCCTGGACGAAGAGGCGTCGGCTGGAAACAGCGACGTGCCGCTTGGCAGCGATCGGACTAGGATGGGCTGTCAGCTGTTGTATTCCCAGAAAAACGAGATAAAGAACACCAGCCCAGCGAATCCACTCAAACCAATGGGAAAGCAGGAGCAGGGCCGAGGTCATGCCCAAGCAGAGAATGCTTAGGTGCACCAGAATGGCCGAGCTGCTACCGGCTACTGTGACCAGCGCTCTGGTTCCGCCGTGGGCCAAACTGGTCGCGACGATCAACGAGACGGCCGGGCCCGGGATGATGATGAGAAGGGTCGTTGCCGCGACAAATGCGGCATAGAGCTGCCAATCCATGGGCGCTGCCCCGCAAAGTTAAGTCCCACCTCTCTTTAGCGCTCTTTTCACAAATACGAAAGCGCCCGGGCGCCGGCAGCACGGCATCGAGGTGAGGTTAACGCGGATTTTGGCTTGACGTTCGGCAAGTGTCTTGCGGTTTTGCTTGCGGTCTGACTCAGTGGTGTCTTCCGAGGCAGGAGGATTCCCATGGTAGCGTTGCTTGAAAAGCCGCGGCTTGCGGTGTTGCTGGAACACTTTTCGGCGATCGAGGACGATCGGCAGAGCTGGAAGGTAATGTATCCCCTGCCCGAGGTTCTGCTGCTGGTGGTCTGCGGCACCATCGCCAGCTCGGACGACTACGAGGACATCGTCGACTGGGGCGAGGCGCATCTGGGCTTTCTGCGGCGCTTTGGCGAGTACCACTTCGGCATCCCCGGCGCCGATTGGCTGCGCTGCCTGATGAACCGCCTCGACCCGGCGCTCTTTGCCGCCTGCTTTTCCGCCTGGGTGGCCGAGATCTGGCCGGATCGCCCCGCGCTGGTGGCCATCGACGGCAAGACCTCCAGGCGCAGTCACGACCGGGCGGCGGGCAAGCGCGCGCTGCACCTGGTCTCGGCCTTTGCCAGCACCAGCCGGCTGGTACTGGGGCAAGAGGCGGTGGCGGAAAAGTCCAACGAGATCACCGCCATTCCCGCTCTGCTGCAGCGCCTCGACCTGGCCGGCGCCCTGGTCTCCATCGACGCCATGGGCTGCAACCCCAGGGTCGCCCAAGACATCCGCGATGCCGGCGCCGACTACCTCTTGGCGGTCAAGCAGAACCAACCCAGCCTGCATTAGGAGATCGAAAGCTATTTCAAGGACGCGCCGGCCGAGGAGGTCGACAGCCACCAGAGCCTCGACAAGGGCCACGGCCGCCTGGAGAACCGCCTTCACCAGGTGAGCCAAAGCGTCGACTGGCTGAGGCCCGAGCGCAGCTATCCCGGCGCGCCGCGCTTTGCCGGCTTGGCCGCGATCGCCATGGTCGAGGCACAGGTCGAGCACAAGGACCATTGCACCCGCCAGCGGCGCTATTACATCTCATCGCGAAGCCTTTCGGCTGCGGCCTTCGCTCAGGCCGTGCGCCAACACTGGGCGATCGAGAACAATCTCCACTGGAGCCTCGACGTCACCTTCAAGGAGGACCTCTCGCGCCTGCGTAAGGGCCACGGCGCGCAAAACATGGCCGTCGTCCGCCATTTTGCAATCAACCTGCTGCGCCGGGCCAAGGACAAGAAGTCCCTCAAACGACGCCGAAAATGCGCCGCATTCGACCCCAACTACATGCTCAAAATCCTAGACTTCAGACCCGTTAACCTCGACTCGTAGCCGTGGCGCCGGCAGGCGCCCGGGCTGTTGATGATCGCCAGAAGCAAGATTGGGGCTTAGGCCGCCTTGTTCTCGATTACCTTCTCGGCCGTAGCCGGCGTGCTGGTAATCTTGATGCTGCGCGGCCGCTTGGCTTCCGGTACCTCGCGCACCAGCTCGATGCCGAGCATGCCATTGACGAGTTCGGCCCCGGTCACCTTGATGTGATCGGCCAACTCGAAACGACGCTCGAAGGCGCGTGTGGCGATGCCGCGATGCAAGTAGCGCTCAGATTCGACCTTTTCCTCTTCCTTGCGGCCGGAAACCACCAGGCTGTTTTCGCGCAGGGTGATGTCGAGATCTTCCTCGCCAAAGCCGGCTACGGCCATCGTGATTCGATAGCGGTCATCACCGACTTTCTCGATGTTGTAAGGCGGATAACTGGGGGCGCTGGAATCGCCGCGATTAATCTCGTCAAGCTGGTTCACCAGGCGATCAAATCCAACCGCCGCGCGCATCAGGGGAGAGAAATCGAAAGTACGCATGGATCATATCCTCCATTGAGCAACATGATAACGTGAGGGCTCACCTTATGGTCGATCCCTCGGCTTTGCTTGTTTTGGGCCCATTTTTCGGCGCCCAGTCAGCGTTATAGAGATAGTGAAGCGAATCTATTATTCAAGAGGATCGAGACTTTTAGTCAAAGTGTTAAGGTCAAGGAAATATTAGTGTTCGTAGCGATAGACTTCGCCCACTGGCGGTATTGGCCGCGCGACGTGGGCCAAGAAACAGGGAAAAGGCCAAGTTGAGCGACAGTCTCTCGATACAGACGGTGACCGTCTTCAACAACCTTTATGCCGAAGCATTGGGGCTGGCGCGGGAGACGCGCGACTAT
Source organism: Rhodospirillales bacterium (assembly GCA_965222795.1). Taxonomy (GTDB): domain Bacteria; phylum Pseudomonadota; class Alphaproteobacteria; order Kiloniellales; family CBDCUY01; genus CBDCUY01. Next base: position 1,378,824 of record OZ244972.1, read on the forward strand.
CTGCTCTACCAAGAATCCGCAGATCGCCTGAAGTTGAACGCCGAGACCCGGTTAATTGCGAGCTGTGAGGCGATGCGGATGACCGCCCGCATCACCCAAATTCTTGCTTGGCTGATGACTCAAAGAGCGGTGCACAGCGGCGAACTGAGCCGCCAGGAAGCGAGCAAGCCGGAGCTGCGCTTGAGTGGCTATGAAATTTGCGCCCAGTCGGAACCGGACACCGCCATGCCCTTGCCCCCTCGCTTGCTCGAGCTCTTGAACCGCAGCCTGGCGCTCTACGAGCGCATCATGCGGCTCGACGCCATGCTCGATCGCGACCCTGGCGAACTACCCCTGCCGATACCCTCGCACAGCGACTAAATCTCGGGCGATTGCACGCCCTAGCGCAGGATCGGCTTAATCGGAATCGCTTCAGCGCCTCGATTGAGCCGTGAATCGTCCGCTAAGTATTTGAATAGAGACTGATTCACGACTTAATCTCGATCACGACAGGTGATTGAGATTAAGTCGATCAGGCTCTAGTTCTTGAGCTTGAGGCCCTGGAACCGCTTGTTGAACTTAGCAAGCTGCCCGCCACTGTCCACCAAGCGGTGCACGCCGGTCCAGGCCGGGTGGGTCTTGGGGTCAATGTCGAGGCGCAGGGTATCGCCCGGCTTACCGTAGGTAGATCGGGTCTGATAGCTGCTGCCGTCAGTCAGAACCACGGTAATCTCGTGATAGTCAGGGTGTATATCTTTCTTCATCGGCCGCATTCCCGGCAAAGCGTATCGTTCCACAACAGACCTGGCGTCAGGCGGGCCTGGCGTTAGGTGGGCGAGGTGTGGCGGCTCCAACGCTCGGCACCGAACTCACCTCTGGACAAGCCAAACGGCGACATCCCTTCCGGACGCCAGAGAAGAGGCTTTTCTCTATCAGGGTCGATCTCCGCCCGGTCATTCATTGCTGCTGCCGACGCGCCACCACCCTACTGCCGCTTCCTCAGCCGCCGCGATCTGCGGCGATCGAGCAAGGCAGGCGGACGGTCTTTTAGACCAAGCCTTACCACATGGCAAGGTGATCGTGAGAGTTAGCTGCTCGCCGGGCTCTCACGGCTGGGCTCTCACGGCTGCTTGCCGGCCATGAGCTGCTGCGCTAGGCTGCGCGCTCTTTGATCGCACGGTCACGGAGATCTGCGGTCCTAGGGTGGAGGGGTGCCGGAGTGGTCGAACGGGGCGGTCTCGAAAACCGTTGTGCCCTTCACGGGTACCGTGGGTTCGAATCCCACCCCCTCCGCCAGTTGCCCTCGATTTCCTGTCTCCTGGCATAATATCCAGAAAACTCCACAGTTCCGGGGCTTTTGCGCCTGACTTTGGTAAGGGAGACCGTCTCTGCCGCGTGATTTCGCCGACGCCGTGGGCCCGGTCTCCTTTTGGACGAAATTGGGTTCGCTTTGGCTGTTTACAGGGTATTGGCAGGGTCATACCAAGTCTCGATAGGAATCACCCATAGCAAGGCGGCGCTCGCATTTATCAAGCGGGCGATGAAGCGCTACGGCCGACCGCATACCATTTTCACCGACCGGCTTCGGTCTTACCGAGCCGCCATGAAGATCATCGGCAATGCGCCCCGGCAGGTTTGCGGTCGCTGTGTGAACAATAGCGCCGAGAACTCCCACCAACCGTTCCGACGACGCGAAGGCGCCATGGCCCGCTTCAGGGATTTCAAGTCCTTGCAGAAACTCGCCTCCGCGCATGCCTCGATCCATAACCATTTCAATTTCGACCGCCACCTCAAACCACCGGCGACGTCTTCAAGCAAAACCGCTCCGCCGCCCTCGCTGAGTGGCGTCAACTGGCGGCCTAAAGCACGCCTCTGCGGGGAATATTGGAGACTGCTTCGCATTAGACTAACAGCGCCGGACAGGTGCCGAATCGGCCTTTAGGTCGAGCTCCAATTGGACGACATCAGGTCCAGAGCTCGACTGACGTTGGCAGCCAATATAGCCTTTGGGACGGCTTCCTGTTGGATTGGGTCTCGCAGATGCGGGGATCCATGCCGGAGGTCGCCATTCGGACCCAAACGGGCTTCTCAGACACGCTGATGCAGCACCTGGTCGCCGGAACGCTGGACATCGGCGTCATGTATACGCCACAGGGCCGGCCGGGGTTCGAGCTGGAAATGCTGTTCGAGGAGGAGCTGGTGCTCGTGTCAAGCGTGCCCGAGCCGTCCGTCAAGCCTAGCAAGCACTACATCTACGTCGACTGGGGGCCGGAATTCCAGGCTGATCACAGCTTGAACCGTCCCGACCTGACGACGCCCGGCCTTTACATGGAGCTGGGATCGCTCAGTCTGCCGTTCTTATTGCAGAACCCTGCCTCCGGCTATTTTCCGAAACGACTGGTCACCCCCTTTCTCGAGGGGGAGACCTTGAGGCTCGTGAAGCAAGCCCCGGTCTTTCACTACCCGGCCTATGTGGTTTATCCCGCCGATGGTGACGAGGCCGTCTTCGGCCCGGCCCTCGCGCTCATGAGAACCGTCGCGGCATCTCACGCCACCGCCTAAAAAACGAAGCATAGAGTCCTTCATTAGCGAACGGGCCAAAGATCGGCCGCGACGGCAACCTCTCAGACGCTAACCTATGGGCGTCGACACCTCGAACACGCCGGCGAGCCAAAGTCCAATCACCAGCGCCACAGCGATGGCTGCCAAGGCACCGACCCACGTCAATGCCATCTTGGTATCTCGTGTCATGGGTGTCACTCGCTAAGCCGTCAAAATCTCGGATCTGTGCGGACGATCTATTATCGAAACATCTTGGTTCAAGCGGCCGTCTGATCGCCCGTTCGATCGCCAATTCTCTAAGGCCATAGCAAAATTCATCTATTCATATATCAGATAATAAACATCAAAATTATTCTTTTATCGAATGATTGAACCCCTGAGCGCCCCTCCCATCTCCAAGTCAGCTAGCACTCGAGACTGGCATGTGCCCAGCCGAGTCTCGGTGAATGAGATCACAAAGACGATGGAGAACGTCGATGACATTCAGACCCTTGCATGACCGGGTGGTGGTTCGTCGCCTTGCCGAGGACGAGAAGACCCCCGGCGGCATCATCATCCCGGATACGGCCAAGGAAAAGCCGATGGCAGGGGAAGTGCTCGCTGTGGGCCCAGGCGTCCGCAACGAGCAAGGCAAGATCTTGCTGCCTGACGTCAAGGCCGGCGACCGGGTGCTCTTCGGCAAGTGGTCCGGCACCGAGGTCAAGCTCGACGGAGAAGAGCTCCTGATCATGAAGGGGTCGGACATCATGGGCGTGATCGAAATCCCCAAGAAGGCCAAGAAGGCGGCCTAGTACTACAGTTGCGTATTATGGTGTCGTTTATAGAGTGCCTTCGCAGCGTCGGCCTGATGTTTTCGTCGCCAGTACGACCCGTTGACGATAAATGATCGGGTGTCGGGCGGCGTCGCAGTGATCCGTGTCGGCGGCGCCACGGAAACCGAGGTCAAGGAGCGCAAAGATCGGGTCGATGACGCCATGCACGCGACGCGGGCAGCCGTGGAAGAGGGTATCCTGATCGGCGGCGGCATGGCCCTTCTCTATGCGACCAACGCAATGGATTCTCTGAAGCCCGCAAAACGACGATCAGAAAACCGGGATTGCCATTGTGCGCAAGGCGCTGCAGTGGCCGGCACGACGAATTATCGAGAACGCCGGCAAGGACGCTTCCGTGATTGTCGGAAAGCTCTTGGATCGCAACGATGTGGCTTGGGGCTATGACGCCCAAGCCGACCGTTACGTCGATATGATCGAGGCGGGCATCATCGATCCTACGAAGGTCGTGTGTACCGCCTTACAGGACGCGGCCTCGGTGGCCGATCTGATGATCACAACCGAGGCGATGGTGGCCGAAAAGACCGACAAGAAGGACGGAACCTTCACAGGCGCGCCGGATATGGGCGCCATGGACGATATGGGCTTCTGAGCCACCCAAGCCTGATACGAACAGCTGATAACCGTGAAAGTGCAGCTCGTTCTGCCAAAGGAACCTCGGGCCGCACACTTCACCGAAGGGAAGGAGGCCAGGCATGATCCCGCGGGCAAACCCCCAAGCAAAGGCAGCTAGCCCTACCATTCCATCCAAGCGTGACGGCGAAGCTGACCGACAAGGAGCGCGATCGGCTCCGACTGGCGCTCGTGCCGTTGCTGCTCCTGACGGCCGGCATCAGGCTGGAGGGCGACAGGGATGAGCAATGACGTCACTGTGGTGCAGTCTTTGCCGTCCTTTTTGTTGCCGCGCCACGCCACCGTCTAGGTCCGGCAATCGACGCAAAGCCAGGTCATGACCAATCTGGAGAGCCAAGGTCGCCAATACGATCTGGTCGAAACGGCACGCGCCTATGGTTTCAAATCCATCGACGTCATTGACGATGACCTTGGCATTTCCGCCAGTGGCTGTGCCGAGCGGCCGGGCTTTGGCGGCCGGGCTTTGGCGGCCGGGCTTTGGCGGCCGGGCTTTGGCGGCCGGGCTTTGGCGGCGCGGGCCTTGGCGCTGCTCACCGCTCTCCGAGCCTGGATGAAGGACATCGCGCGGCGGCATCGAGCGACTTGCTAGAGGTCAATTTCTTGATCCATCTCATGGAATTAGCGAGCCCCGGCCGCTATTGTTAGCAGGTGCAGTAATGCCTTGCCGAGCGTAATTGTCCGTGCGGGAGGCGTTTTAGGCTGTCTAGCGTGTCCGTACATGGGATGGCAATCGATCGTTCCTAACGGCATGATGGTGGCGAACCTGTCAGCAGTGTCGACGCTCTCGGGAGGACGTCCATGGAACAGGCTTTCGGCCAAATACAGTCTTTTGCGGCGACGGCCCAGGCCTATCTCGCCTTTGACACTGCGCGTCTGCTAGAGCCGGGCATCATCATCGCCCTGGCAATTCAGGTTTTGCTGTTCATGGGGTCGGCATTCTTTTCCGGTTCCGAAACGGCGCTGTTTTCGCTGTCGCGGCTCGATTTGCAAAAGCTTCGCCGTGATCGACATCCCCATTCCGACACCCTGCACGCCCTGCTCGATCAGCCTCGCCGCTTAATCGTTTCGATCTTGTGCGGCAACGAGTTGGTCAATATCGCCGCCACCGCCAATTTGGCGGGAATCCTGGTCCAGCTTTTCGGCCCCGAACGGGCTGGATGGATCAATCTCGTGGTGATGTTTCCGCTGCTGCTGTTGTTCGGCGAAGTCACACCAAAGACCATCGCCGTCAGCAATCCGGTCAAGATCAGCGCCGATCTGGTGGCTGCACCGCTGAGTTTTTGGACCAGGCTGATCACGCCTTTGCGCCGGGCCGTGCGGAGCGTTGCCGACATGATCACCACCTGGATCGTCGGCAAGGAGCGGGCCCGCGAGAATATCCTTCAGGTCGACGAGTTCCGCACGCTGCTGGCGGAGGTCGCAGACGAGGGCGTTCTCGATGCCACCGAACGGGTGCTGATCGACAACCTGCTCGAGGCCAGCGAAACCGAGATCGTCGAAATCATGACCCCGCGCACGCGGGTGCGATTTCTCAAAGATGACATGAGCGTTCAGGAAATCGTCGAGCGGTTCCGTGAAATCCAGCATCCGCGGGTCCCGGTCTGTCACGAGCAGCACGATTCCTTAGTTGGCTTCATCCATGCAGAGGATGTGTTGCGCCTTATCCTCGACAAGGTCGACCTGGATTCAGTCAAACTATCCAAGATCATCCACCCGCCCGTGGTGACGCCGCCAACCAAATATGTCGACGAGATGTTCGACTTTTTCCAGAGCAACAACGCCCGAGCCGCAGCCGTCATCAACGAGTTCGGCGGCGTCGAAGGCTTAATCACGATGCGCGATGTGGTCAATTTCATCTTCGGTGAGATTTCCGAAGGCGTAGCAAGTCAACATCTCTACGAGGAATGCGACGAGAACGTTTTTGAGGTTCGCGGTGACATGAAGCTCACCGATTTCGACGACCTGACCAATTTCGGCATCGAGGATCCGCGGATGACCACCATCGGCGGCGTCGTCTTCCGCCATCTCGATCGATTGCCGCGGGTCGGCGATACCGTAGCCTTCGATGGATACCTGGCGAAGGTTCTTGAGATGGATGGCCATCGTCTGGCAAAGATTCGCGTAGCCAAGACCGGCTTCGAGGAGATGCCCGAGGCCGGTGCGGAGCTGCCCACGCAGACGATCCTCGGTGACCAGGCCAGGTCCGATACGGCACCCGACATCGCGCCCACAGCCGACAGCGCTGAGGCCGAGGGCATAGCTGCGGATCCGCGCTCTCCTACCGAGCCCCCGTCAGGGCCAAAGAAAGACGTTAAATCTGGCAAGAAAAGGAAGAAAGCTCAGCCCGATGAATCCTCGCCCGGATCGCCTGCCCAAGTTGTTCACCTAAAGGACGTCATATCGGCAGATAGTTCGGACAATAAAGAACCGGGCAAGACGCCCAGCCTACGGCATAAAGGCAGGGACTAAGATCATGGAAATTCTGACCGCATTGTTCGTTATGGTGCTGTTCCTCTTTCTCAAGGGCTTTTTCTCAGGCTCTGAGATCGCGCTGGTGAGCTCGGACAAGATCAAGCTGCGTCACAAGGCTAAGCAGGGTAGTCGCGGTGCCGAAGTCGCCCTCAAACTGTTTCAAACCCCCGATGTACTGCTCAGCACGACCTTGGTGGGAACGAATATTTCGACCGTCGTGTTAACCACCATCGGCACTCTGTTGATGATCAGCCTGTTCGGCGATTATGGTGGTTTCTACGCCGTTTTTGTTCTCACACCATTGCTGTTGGTGCTGGGAGAGATCGTGCCTAAAAGTATCTATCAGCAAAAAGCGGATGATCTAACGCCGCTCATTATTTATCCGATCCGATGGGCATCGCTGCTGTTCTACCCTATCGTCTTTGTCTTCTCACGGACCGCTCGCCTGACAGCGCGGCTGGTCGGCGCGGGGGCGACCTCGCAACCCTTGTTCATCACCCGAGAACAACTTCGTTCGGTCGTCGATATGGCCGAGCACGAGTCTGCACTCGATGCCTTCGGCCGCGGTCGGATCCGGCGGGTGATCCGCTTTGCCGAAACAACCGTCGCAGAGGCGATGATCCCGATCGCGGAAGCCACCGTGATCGGCCGCGATCAGACCACCCGGGCGGCTGTCGATCTCGTGCGCCGGCATGGCTACAACCGATTGCCGGTCTATCAGAACAGCGCCAGCAACGTCACCGGCATCGTGACTTTGACCACCTGGGACTTGATGGACCAATCGCTGCTCGACCGACCCCTCGATTCATTGATCAAGCCGCCGCTTTATGTCGCCGCTCTGCAAACCATCGACCAGCTTCTGCCCATGCTCCGCAAGCGCGCCGATCATATGGCCATCGTGGTTGACGAGTTCGGCACGGCGATCGGCATGATCACCATGGAGGACATCGTCGAGGAGGTGGTCGGCGAGATCGACGTCGGCTACGATTTCGAGGAGTACTTGCCGCGACGCAAGCGGATCAATGAAAAACTGGCCGAAGATACCTATTTGATGGATGCGCGCTTACCCATCTCGGAAGCCAACGAGATTCTACGGACGACGCTGCCGACCACGGAGTTCCATACCGTTGGCGGTTTGGTGTTGGCACGTTTGCGTCACATCCCCCAGGAAGGCGAGTATATCGTCGAGGAGGGATATCGTTTCACCGTCATTGAGGCGAGCGAGCGAACCTGCGGCAAGCTGCGGGTAGAACCGGCATCGAAGGTGGCCTCGAATACTGTGACGGAATGAGGCGGACTGGCGAGTAAAGAGAACACTGAGCCGCCTTAGTTTCTCTGGTTGGGTTCTACGCTGCCATCGCCCTGATCCTCTGACAACGGATACGATGGCGAACTTTAGGCCCCGTCGTCCGAGCAAACAAAGAACGCGCGAAGCCACCTGGTCTCTCTGACGCAAACGGCGCAGGAGATCCTCCGCGATTGTCCGAGAATGATAAGGACGTGCGGTCCTTAGCACCAACGGGGGCCACGCCCCAGTCTCCGGCTTCGGCAAGCCCCAGGATGACCTGGATGTCGCACTAAAGGACTGGCGACCCCTTAACTTTAGGTGTACTTGCGGAATGATTGATCTTGCGAAGTGGTTTGACCATCCGGCACGCTTTCGTTTTCGTCTGACGGAGATTGCCGGTCTTGCTCGGCGGAGCATGGTGAGGGCGAGATTGCGCAAGATGGCCAGGTTTTCCGGCCCGTGGTCCTTTCGGTTTCGCGCCTGATCCTCATCAAAGGTCATATCCAGCACCCAATGCAGGCCGTTTTCGATCGACCAGTGGGCGCCGGCGGCGGCCAAATAGACCTCGGCCGACAGCGACCGCGAGGTCAGGTGATAGCGCCGGCTGGTGGTTTTTTTGCTGTCCCGCTCTACAGTCGCCTCGATCATGCCCAGACAGGCCAGACCGGGCAGCAGCGCCGGCTCCGTGCAGGCGGCTTTTGGACCGCAAAGCCAACAGAGGTCGTGGCTGACCCAGGCCCGGCGGATCTCCAGCCGACCATGGTTGGCCTCTAATACATAGCGTAATTCCGGTGGTCACTCTCCCGAGCCTAAGATGCGGGGTCGCTGAGGAGCGCCCCATGAGGCTAAACAAGGAGAGTGACCATGGTTGAGTATGTCGGATTGGACGTGTCGAAGGAAGAGACGCGCTTTTGCGTGGTCGACGAGACGGGCAAGATATTGGCGCAAGGCAAGGCGTTGAGCGACCCTCGGTCGCTGTTCGAGGCCTTGCGGGCACACAGCCTTTGTCCGGCGCGCATCGTGCTGGAGACGGGGACGCTGTCGGCTTGGCTGGCGCGCGGTCTTCGGGCTTATGGTTTGCCGGTGGATGTCATCGACGCGCGCCAGGCGCATGCGGTGATGAAGCTGCAGCACAACAAGACGGACGCCAATGACGCGGTTCTCTTGGCCGAGATCGCGCGCACGGGCTTTTGCCGCTCGGTCTCGCTGCCGAGCGAGGCGTCACAGATCCATCGGATCACCGTCAAGGCGCGCCAGCATCTGGTACGTCAGCGGCGCGACACCCAGAACGCGATCCGGGGGCTTCTCGGCGCCCTGGGGCTGCGCTTTGCCAAGGGCTCGGGCAAGCTGGCCGAGCGGGTACGCGCGGCCTTGCAAGACCGGCCCGAGCTGGTACCGATCATCGCGCCGCTCTTGGCCAGCGTCGCGGCGCTGGCGGTCCAGATCAAAGGCCTTGACGCGGCCGTCTCGGCGGCGGCCAAGGCCTCGCCGGCCTGCCGCTTGCTGATGACGGTGCCGGGCGTCGGCATGATCACGGCGCTGACCTTTGCCGCCACCATCGGCGATGCCGGGCGCTTTTCCAAATCGCGGGACGTGGGGGTCTATTTGGGGCTGACCTCGCGGCGCCACCAGTCGGGCGAGATGGATTACAGCGGGCGCATATCGAAAATGGGCGACAGCCTGCTGCGCAGTCTTCTCTATGAGGCGGCCAACAGCTTGTTGAGCGTCGTCCGCCGCGCTCACCCCTTAAAGGACTGGGCGCGGCGCATCCGCAAGAAAACCAGCCACAAGAAGGCCTGCGTGGCACTCGCCCGCAAGCTGGCGGTGATCCTGCACTGCATGCTGGTCACCGGCGAGGCCTTTCGCTGGCCGGAGAAGAAGGTCACTGCGAAGGGGTAGAAAAGTCAAATCGACAAGCGGTTCCAAAAAAGCCAGAGGAGGTTTCGTCCCGCGCCGGGACGCTGGCCTGAGGCCATCTCGCGAACTTGGTTGCAAGACGAGCGATCCTGACACCAACGATCCCTCGCCATCGCGTCTAATACATTGGGAGGCCAAAGCCAAAGGGCACTATGATGAAGCGCGCCGGCAAACCCGCCGGTGACGACTTCGAAGACAACCGTGAACCCGGCAAAGGACGAAAAAGGCTTTGGAGCTTGACCCGGAGACCGGAATTAGACAACCAAATCTCGATAGGAATCACCGCCGCAATCGAGAATGATCCGGGCTGTTTCCGCCTGGCAATGGATCGCGGAGGAGGGCTGGCACTTCGATATCGCGTAGCGGAGCGAAGCCGATTCTCGACATCCTTGCTCGTCGCCGCTCACCCCCGTCGCGGAAGCCGGATTGGATAGGCCGCGCGGATCGCCTGGTCGATAGCGGCCGCGATGTGGTCGGGCCTTGGGTTGGCGAGCAGTTCCCGCGTTCGTTCGCGCGCCTTTGCCAACAGGTCCTCGGCGCCGGCGTCATGCCATTCCTGCGGCGTACGGCGATCGCCCATGTGCGGATAGTAGTAGTCGCTTTGCATCCGCTTCATGGTCTGCGAGTGGCTTAGGAAGTGTCCAGGGCCGTCCACACAGACATCACGAATGACATCGAAGGAAAGCGTTTCTTCGCAGACCTCTATTCCGCGCGTCGCCCGCATCACGGCGCCGATCAGATCGTTGTCGAGGACGAAGCTCTCCAACGAGCAGGCCAGCAGCGAGCCGTACATGCCGGCGGCCTCATAAATCAGGTTGGCGCCGGCCAGGGCGCTTAGCAACTCGGTGTAGCCCTTCTCGTAGCCGGCTTGAAAATCGGGCATCTTCGAATCCGTCATGCCGGCCGAAACCGCACAGGGTATGCGGTAATGTTGCGCCATTTGCGCACATGCGGCCATCAATAGTCCCTGTTCGGCACTGCCGCCGGACATCGCGCCGGTCCGAAGGTCGGAGACAAAGGGCAGCGCCCCGAAAAGCGCCGGGTGGCCGGGCCGCAGAAGGTTCACGTAGATCAGGCCAGCCAGCACCTCGGCTGTCTGCAGCGCAACGGCACCGGCCAGCGCCGCCGGGCTGGTCGCGCCCGCCTGCCCGGCCGAGACGAGTTTGAGGGGAATGCCCTGATCGCAACAAGTCTCGATAACGCCGAGCGCCTCTTCCGCGAATTTGAGCGGCGGAACGATGAAGCAGGTGGAGACGCAGAGGAACGGGCGGGCGCGGAAGGCATCCTCACCGCCCGCCACCAAATGCAGCATGCCGACCGCAGCCTGCAGATGGTTCGCGTTCCCGAAGCTGGTCCCGACATGCTTTCGAGTTCCGCTCATGCAGGCGTAAGTCGTATTCAGGTCCATTTCCAGCGGATCGAGAATGTCGCGCGCGACCACCGTTCGCTGGAACATGTGAATGTTGGGTAGTTGGTCGGCTAGGCACGCCATGTCGTAGAGATCGACGAGCCGCGCATCGCGCACTGCACGCGTCTTACTGTCGACAATATGAACGGCGGCGCCCGACGTGCCGAGATGGATGCGCGCGCCAGACGGATCGATGTCGTGCGTCGGATCCTGGGCGTAGAGCGTGAATCCGCGCCCCGCTTTCTCGAGCACCGACTCGCTGAACTCCCGCGGAAACAAAAGCCGGCCGTCTTCGGTCTGCGCGCCGCCGGCGGCGGTAACGGTCTCGACGCAGCGCGGCGTCGCATCGCGAAGTCCGACTTCGGCTAGGATGCGCAGGGCGGTATCGTGCACGGCAACGACATCTTCGTCCTTTAGCGGTTTGTAGGTCCCACCACGGACCCCAGGCCAGATGGCCGTTGTCGGCCCCTTCCCGGCACCTTCCTGCCGGGCCGCGCGACGGGCCGAGCGGCCGCTTCGGCGCGGCCCTGGATTCGACGGCTTGACGCTCTTCGAGGCGGCGGTGAGGGTCATGGGGCGATGCTCCATATGGCAATTCAAGCGACAAGATCAGTGGCATCCATCCGACGGGCGAGCCGGGCGATAGCGCTGATCGAGGTTGGCCGGCTTCTCCTGCCCTGGCCAACATTCGAGATATCCGGGCCATCGATCATCGAACGCCACTGATTCGCACCCCACAGCGTCGGCCAAATCTCCGACCTTGATGATGACGTGCCTCATGCGCCCTTCGCCACGGTTTTGCCGGCCCGTCCGGTGTTCCGTTGACGTTGGCGCTTGCGCATGCGTGTCGTCGCCTCGGGCGTCCCATCGTGGAAAGAACCGAACCAGACGTCCCACGGCATTTCAGGCGAACCATAGTTGCACTCGAAATGGCGGTGATGAAGCTGGTGGAAGAAGTCGCCCAGTGACAGTCGTGTCTTCCCGCCAAGGACGATACCGTCGTATCCGGAATGCGAGCACGCGGGGTTCAGCGCCTGGACGTACAAATGGAACAGCATGTGCACGGGATGAGACGCGACCACAAAGTTCAGGGCGACACTGGAGAAGTAGAGCAGGTGCTCGAGCGGATGCATCGATATGCCGGTCCACGGGCCAATAGTCACATTGCGGTGATGCAATGCATGCGCTAGCCGGTAAAGAGGTGGCCAATGGAGGAAGCGATGCGCGAAGTAAAAGTGCATCGACGACCAGACAGGGATGAGCAGGAAAAGCGCCACGAACCAAACTTCGTTCTCGGCCCAGGTCACGCCCATCACATAGTCGTTCGCCCATGCCCAGAGGTAAACGACTTCGTAGGCGGTCCACGTCGTTACCCCGCTGGCAAGCGTCCAGAAGATATTGTCATGAACCTGGTTTTGGAAAGTAAAAGCCTTGCTGTCAGTGGCGAAGTCCCGCGGGTCATACCGCTTCCGTCGGCCCTGCACCTTCACGGTATAGAAGTAAAGATGCAATCCACCGGCGACCATCGTCATGATGATCAGGTTGCGCGCATAAACGATCGCGATCCAATCCCATGCCAAAGTCCGCATCTGGTCGACCGGCGGCGTGATCCAGGCCCACACAGCGAAGCCAAGGGCGAGCCAAATCGTTGTCGTCGACAGGGTGAGCCAAGACTTCGCCAGCCACGCAATCATTTTTGGAGGGCTCGGCGGCCAGGCGAACACGCCGGAGACCGCGATCGGAACCTCCGGCCGCCAATGCCATTCCCTGCTCATCGGCGGCTCAAGGTCGCTGGGCTGTCCAACGTTCGACATGGCGTTAGGCTCCTGTGTCACGGGAAGGCACCCCGCCGAAAATGATGACGCCCCGGCCCGTGAGGCCGTTCATCATATCGGCGATGGCGATGTTGACGTCATCAATCGGATAGCGGCGAGCTACGCGGTCATCGAGGGGCAGCTCACCGTTGAGATAGAGTTCCGCATAGCGCAGGAAATCGCCGTCGGCGCCCTCGTGACCGAGAACAGCGGGTAGATCGTGGTCGGCTAGAGCGCTGATCACGTGAAAATCGGGATGACACACGCCAGACGCCCCGATCGCGACAAGGACCTCGCCTCTTGCCGGCGGCGCCACGTCGAGCGATTCGACCTGAAGCGGCGCATTCACCGCATGCAAGGCTGCCGCACGGATCCTCATGTCCGGGCCCTTCACGAATAGTGAATACCGCGATCATTAGGCTAAACATCTTGCTATCCTGGTAGAAGGCATAAAATGAGCATAGTTCATATTCTCACAGAGAATAATTGATGCGCCGGCCGGACTGGAATCTACTAATCGCTTTCGAGGCGGTCGCCCGACATGGAAACTTCTCCCGCGCGGCGGCCGAGCTGAATGTGATGCAGCCGGCCGTCAGCCGCCGGGTCGCCCAGCTCGAAGCTCAGCTCAAAGTCAAGCTTTTGCATCGGACCCGTCCTTCGGCCACCTTGACGGAAGACGGTCGAATCCTGTTCCAGGCGGTCACCGGAAGCCTGGCCCAGGTCCAGGCCGCCGTGGAGCAGATCACCCGATCACCAACTGACCAGGTTCTGACGGTCAACACGACCATCGGGTTCGCCAGCTGTTTTCTGATGCGACGCCTGAACGCCTTTCACCAGGCCTCTCCGGGAGACGTGATCGAATTGGTCTCCCGCGACCTAAATGATGGATACCGCTTGCACGACAGCGACATCGTCACGGTGTTCGACGCCCCACATCGGCTGCCCGGCGTCGAGCAACGGCGCATCTTTAAGGAGCGCATGATCGCGGTTTGCGCACCGTCATACCTGGAACACCACCCCATCGAGGATGGCGACTTGAGCACCCACCGGTTGCTGCACCTTCGGGCCGGCATTCACGATCGGGACTGGCAGATCTTTCTTTCCGACCTGGGGCAAACCGTCCCAGCGACGGCATCTGGCGATCGCTACACCAGCTTCATGGTCTACCTGCAGGCCGCGATCAACGGCGACGGTATTGCTATTGGTTGGGTGCATTTGTTGGACGATCTAATCGCGTCCGGCCAGTTAGTGAAAGCCATCGACCACGAGGTCGCGACCGAGCGGGGATACTTCTGTTGCCTGACAGAACGCGGGGCGGGCCGCAAGGGTGCGCGCCATTTTATGGAATGGGTGTCAAACATCGTCGCCTGACGTCTGTTACCAATCGTGGCTAAAGGGACCCGACCCAACGCTGCCCGCTTCTCAAGCTGCCAACCATACCAGCGCTCACTCATGAAATACTCGGGCCCTAGATGTGAAGCCCCAAGGACCAACAAATGGAAGCTAAGACTTTGATTGCATGGCTTCGGGCGGCAGCAAGATCTTGTATCTGGCTCGAAGGGTGGCGTCGGTGCCGGGCGCCAGGTAGAGGGGGTAGTAAGTGTCCAGGATCTTGCGTGCTTTATCCCTGACCCGCTTTCCATGATCGTGGGCGCCTGCTTCGGCCCAAACAGCCGGTGAGCTGCGATCGGCGAGCTTGGGATAGTAGTAGTCGCGCTGCATGGCCTGCATGGTGTGCGCCGAGCCGAGAAAATGGCCTTCGCCGATGACCGCCTCCCGAATCGCCTCGAAGCCGAGGGTCTCTTCCGTCACCTCGATACCGCGTATGGCACGGTAGACGTGGCTCAGCATCTCGTCGTCGGCAACGAAGGCCTCGAAAGAAGCACCCAAAAGGCTCGCCATCATGCCGGAGGACTCATAGACCATGTTCGCCCCAGCGAGGCCCGCCGCCAGCGCCGCCAAGGCCTTTTCCATTCCCATTTGCGCATCCACGGCCTTGGCGTCGGACATGGAACAAGCAACCCCGGACGGCAAGCCCAGCCAGTTGCCGATCTGCCCCGCAGCGGCATTTAGGATCGAGATCTCTCCGCCACCGCCGCAGAAAGCGCCGCTGCGCAGGTCGATCACCAGCGGCCAGTTCGAGAAGATCGTTGGATAGCCCGGCTGAAACAGGTTGACCAAGATCAAGCCAGCCAAGGTCTCTGCCGTGGTCGCGGCCAGCATCCCAGCCAGCGTCGCGGGCGCCGTCGCACCCGATTGGGCGGCGATGATGCAGTTGATGGGAACGCCCCGCCGGATGGCGGCCAGGGTCACGTCGACCGCATCCTCGCCATAGCGGAGCGGCGAGACAACCGGGCTGATGTGGACCTTGCAAAAGGGGCGCTCGCGGAAACGACCCTCGCCGCCAAGAGCCGTGTCGAACATGTCGATGACCGGGTCAACATGGGCGCCCAGGGCAAAACTGGTGCCGATAGGCTTCGTGGTTCCCGCCAGAAGGGCGTAAGCCGTGTTGACATCCAGGTCGAAGCTATCCTCGATATCGGTGGCAACACAGCAGCGGACAAACCAACTGACATTGGCAAGACAATCCACAAGCCGGGTGAAGTCGTAAAGGTCCTTTAGCGTCGAGGGCCGGTAGGAGCCGTTATCAAGATCCAAGGTCTCTACGGCCGCCCCGCCGGTGCCGAAGTAGACCCGTTCTCCACCGATCTCGATATCGTGTTTCGGCTCGCGGCCGTAGAGTACAAAGCTCTTGGCGGCCCCGGCGATAATGTCCTCCACCAGGGCCGAAGGATAGCAAAGACGGCCAAGGGCGTTGATCCGCGCGCCTTTGGCCAAGCCCGTCTCTTTGACGATGGGCGGCACCTCGCCCATGCCGATTTCCTCGAGGATGCGGAGCGCAGACTTGTAGATCGCCTGGATGTCTTGCTCGCGCAGTGGCTTAAAGGTGCCGCCCCTTTGCCCCGGCGGGCAAGGATCGACTTCCGGCTCAGCCGCACGGCGCAGAGCGAGGCGGGCGGCCCTTCCGGTCCGGCCATCGCCACGGCGGGTGCGGCGGATTTCCTCGGAGGTCATGGCGTTCTCGTCATCGCAAGCAGACGGGTCAGACCGTTCGGCCGCTATCGACCGGCAGGGCCACGCCAGTCATGCGGCTGGAGGCCGCGTCATCAGCCAAAAACAAGGCTGCCTCTCCCATGTCTTCAGGGCGAATGAGCAAGCCCAGCGGCAGTGCCGAGCGAAACTGTTCGCGTGCTTCAGCGGTAGCGGTGCCACCCATGAACTCGGCCAGCATGGGGGTATCGCCAGCCGCGGGACAAAGGGCATTGACGCGGAAACCCTCGGGCGCAAGTTCCATGGCAAGGCCCTTGGCCAGGGCGAGCACGGCCCCCTTGGTCGCCCCGTAGACGACCAAGTTCGGCCGCGGTTTCAAGGCAATGCCCGACGCGGTGATGATGATGTTGCCGTGGCCCTGCTGGCGAAACTGCGGTAGGGCCGCACGACAACAGTAAAAGACGCCCCTGACGTTGACCGCAAACTGGTGCTCGAACTCGGCGTCACTGGTCTGATCCAAGGGTGTTGGCCGCTGCCCCAAGCCAGCATTGGCGACCAAGATATCGAGCCCGCCAAAGCTTTCCACGGTTGCCGATACCATCGCTCTAACCGCCGCATCATCGGTCACATCGACGGTAAAGGCTGCGGCGGAGCCGCCGTCACTCTCCACCGCCGCGGCCTTGGCGCTTGCCGCTTCGCCATTGAGGTCGGCGATCAGCACCTTGGCCCCCTCACGGGCGAAACTATCGACGATGCCGGCGCCAAAACCGGAAGCACCGCCGGTGACGATGGCAGATTTCCCTTTTAGTCGTCCCATGGCTCAACCCTCAATGCGCGTCATCTCTTGGCGGAGATTGGCACAGCTTTCAACACAGCGCCATGCCTGGCGCATCGAGGGCAACGGTAGACCCAGTATTTTTTGCTATTCTGGTTTCAACCGCGTTCGTTCTTGTTGCCCCAGGTTACGCCATTGATGGTCCAGTCATAGGCATGATCATCAATACGATCGTGGGCGGTCAGGCTCTCCGCTAGCTCGGGATCGGCGTAGCCCTTCAAGTGAGCCAGGATGGCGGCATCGCTGCCGCCAAAGTCCGCGGCAAACCAGACATAGATGCTGGAGACTGTCAATTTGCCATCGGTGATGCTGACGCCCCGAGCATGGTTGACGTAGTCGCGGGCCGACTTCTCCAGCAAGTCCTGCTGATTACTCCTGGTGAAAGCCACTGTCTGCAGATTTGGACAGCCGATCGAGGCGCAATTGACCGCATAGTGAATGCGCGGATCCTGCCAAATGGGGCGCAGGATGCGGTGCTCGATGTCATTGAGGCTGAGGGCCTGGCCTTCCACCTCGACCAGCGCCTTGCTCCACGGACCATCGGCAAAAAAACCTGGCGAGATATCGATGTCTCTGATCGAAAGAACTGGCCCATGGTCGACCACCACCTTCACGGTCAAGGCGTTGTAAAGATTGATCCAGTAGGCTAGCTGTTCATTCCGATCGAAAGTCGAAATCGGTTGCCGAGCAAGATAATCGACATAAGCATCCAAGACCTGGCGCTCGGCATCGCCGGTCTCGGCATAGGCGAAACGATTGACGCCATCCTCGCTGTCTCTCACGAAGCGGCCCAGCAGTTGGTTCCAGGAAGAATGGTCGAGAACCTCGGTCGATTCGGGATTATTTGCCAGCCAGCGTTCCCAAAGTTCCGCTTTTGGCGCGAAGAGGGCCTCAAGGGAAGTCAGGCCCATCAGCACGAAGGCGAGAACAGGGGCAATAAGAAACCGCAACAACCGGGATTCAACCTTCATGGCAACGTCTCTTTTGCTGCTACAACGGCGGTATGCACGCCTTTGACGTGGGGCATCTCACCGGCAAAAAACAGACGCTTGCTTATCACAAGATCGTAAAGATGGGGTGATTTCACGAATGGCCCAAACCGCCTCAGCGATAGAGCCCTTCAAGCTCCGCACCATAGTCGGCTCTGATCTTATGGCGGCGAATCTTCATGGTGGGCGTCAGCAAGCCGTTTTCGGTGGAAAAGGCCTCTTGAGCGATGACAAAACGGCGCACGCGCTCCAAATTGGCAAGTCCCTTGTTGACCCGGTCCACCACCTGGGAAAGCGCCTGATGGAAGGCCTTGTTTTGCGCCAAGGCCGCCACATCACGGGACGCCCCATTTTCCTTGGCCCAGGATTTCACGAACTCATCATCCGGCACCAAAAGGCCAACAAGATGCGGGCGTTTGTCCCCGTAGACCATGGCCTGACCGATTTCGGGCTCGAGGGTCAAGAGACCTTCGATGCGCGCCGGCGATACATTGTCGCCACCGGCCAGCACGATAATGTCTTTCTTCCTGTCGGTAATCTTGAGGCGGTTCTGATTATCCAGCTCGCCGATATCCCCCGTGTGCAGCCAGCCATCGCGAATGGCCGCCGCGGTCGCGGTCTCGTCACGCCAGTAGCCCTTCATGACCAGAGGCCCGCGCACCAAGATCTCGCCATCCTCGGCGATCTTGATCTCAACACCTTTCAGGGGGGGACCGACCGTGTCCATCTTGGAGGTCCGCGGTCGGTTGGCCGATATCACCGGCGAGGCCTCGGTTTGCCCATAGCCTTGCAGTACGCAAAGGCCGAGGGCGGCGAAGAAGTGTCCGATCTCGGGATTAAGCGCCGCGCCGCCAGAAACCATGGCCTTGAGCCGCCCGCCGAAACGTTGGCGAAACTTCTCGCGAACCAGTCGTTCCATCAACTGGTCCAGCAAGCGTTCACCGAGGCTCAGGCAAGCGTCTTCGGCCAATCGCTTGCGGCCGAGGGTTTCGGTCAAAGCGAAAAGCTTCTGCTTGATGGGCCGCTCCTTGGCGACCCCGCGCTTGATGCGCTGATACATGGATTCGTAAAGGCGCGGCACTGCGGTCATGTAGGTGGGTCGCGCTTCGCCCAAATTCTTCAGAAGCTGGTCTGCACCCTCGCAATAATAGATCTCGGCGCCGATGCACATGGGGAAGAATTGCCCAACGGTATGCTCATAAGCATGCGACAAAGGCAGGAAGCAAAGGAACACCTCGTCACCCAGCCCGAACTCGGTCAGCAGGTCGTGGGCCCCGGCACAGTTGTGCAGCATATTGCCATGGCTCAGCATGACACCTTTCGGCGTGCCGCCCGTGCCCGAGGTATAGATGAAGCAGGCAAGGTCGTCGCGGCTCGAGCGGGCGGCCACTTCTTCGACGTCGTCCGGCAGCTCGCGCCCCCGCACTTGCACATCCTCCCAAGCATGGCAGACGATCTGGTCGCTGCCGCCGTCTTGCAAATCGTCGATGGCTATCACCCATTCACAATCAGGCGCGATGGCGGCGGCCGGCAGCAGTTGCCGCGCCAAGGCTTTGGTCGAGACGATGGCACCGGTGGCCCCGCTATTGGTCAGGATGTGTTGGTGATCGGCCTTGGTGTTGGTTGTGTAGGCAGGTACGGTTATTGCCCCCGCAGCAATGATGGCGAGATCGGCAATGAACCATTCCGGCCGGTTCTCCGCCACTAGCACCACCCGGTCGCCGGGCGCGACTCCCAGGGCGCGCAGGCCTCGCGAAAGGTCTTTGACCCCTGCCTCAACTTCTCTCCAGGTTAGCGGCCGATAAGCCCCTGCCCGCTTTCGCCAAAGCACGGGCTTGTCGGCGAGACGTTTTGCTTGGTGGAAGAAGATGCCCGTTAGGTTCGGCCAGGCTTCATAGTCCATCTTCACCTCGTCGTCGTTCAATTCTTCGCACCGCTCGGGTCTTGTCGGTCCACCTTGCGATAGTGCTTGGCCTTGTCACGCCATCGGCCTATATGGCAGTCGATCAAGGAGTCGACCGATGACAGCTATAGCTACACCGAATGACGGCAACAAGGAACCGCTGGGCGAATTGCCGGAATGGGATTTGTCCCACCTTTACCCATCGATGAGTTGCCCCGAGGTCGAACAGGATCTCACCAAAGCGGAAGCAGATGCCAGGGCGTTCCGCCGCCGCTACCAGGGCAAATTGGCAAAACTTGACGGTCCCGCCTTGGGTCAGGCAATCGCCAGCTATGAAGCAAATCAAGAGCTCTTGGGTCGGCTAGGCAGCTACGCACAGCTGGTCTATGCAGGTGACATGAGCAGTCCCGAAGTGGGCCGTTTTTATCAAATGATTCAAGAGCGTACCACCGACATTTCGGCGCTGACGCTGTTCTTCACCTTGGAAATGAACGCCTTGGACGAAGAGGTGCTGAGGGCCAAGCTTCAAGCCCCGGAATTAGCCTGCTATGGCTCTTGGTTGCGCGATGTGCGTGCCTTTCGCGACCATCAGCTTTCCGACGAGCAGGAGCGCTTGTTACATGAAAAGCAGGTGACCGGCCGCGCGGCCTGGACCCGGCTCTTTGACGAAACCATGGCCCATTTGCGCTATCCCTTGCAGGGCGAAGAGCTGACCAGCGCTGGCATCCTGAACAAGCTGACCGACGCCGATGGGACAACCCGCAAGGCGGCGGCCAAGAGTCTCGGCACGGTGCAAGGCGAAAACTTGCGTATCTTCACCTTGATCACCAATACCCTCGCCAAAGATAAGGAGATCGAGGACAGCTGGCGCCGCTTCGATCGCCCAGTCTCCTCGCGCAATCTGGCGAACTTCGTCGAGGATGAGGTGGTGGAGGCCTTGGTCTCGGCGGTTCGGGATGCCTTTCCCCGCCTATCCCATCGCTATTACCGCCTGAAAGCAAACTGGTTCGGCATCGAGAAACTGCCCTATTGGGACCGCAACGCCCCCCTGCCGGAAGAAGAAGATCGCCTGATCCCTTGGGGAGAGGCGCAAAGCACTGTGTTGGGCGCCTACCGCAGCTTTTCCAAGGAACTGGCCGAGGTGGGCGAGCGCTTCTTCGACGAGGCGTGGATTGATGCGCCGCTGCGACCCGGTAAGGCGCCGGGCGCTTTCGCCCACCCCACCGTGCCGAGCAGCCATCCTTACCTCCTGCTGAACTACCAAGGCCGCACCCGAGACGTCATGACCTTGGCCCACGAACTGGGCCACGGGGTTCACCAGGTCCTGGCAGGCGGGCAAGGCTATCTGGTGGCCAGCACACCGCTAACCCTGGCCGAAACGGCGAGCGTCTTCGGTGAAATGCTGACCTTCCAAGCGATCCTGGCGGCGGAACAAGACCCCGCGCGGCGACGTGTCATGCTCGCCTCGAAGGTGGAGGACATGTTGAACACGGTGGTGCGGCAAATCGCCATGCATCTCTTCGAGGTGGCCGTTCATGACGAGCGCCGCAAGGGTGAGTTGACCTCCGACCGACTGGGTGAGATTTGGATGGAGACACAGCGCGAAAGCCTGGGGCCCGCCCTCCACTTTGAGCCCGAGTACGCCACCTACTGGACCTATATCCCGCACTTCATTCATGTGCCCTTCTATGTCTATGCCTACGCCTTTGGCGATTGCTTGGTGAATTCGCTCTATGCGGTCTACCAACGAGCCAGCGAAGGCTTTGCCGAGAAGTACTTGGAAATGTTGCGGGCCGGCGGCGCCAAGCGGCACAAGGAGCTTTTGGCGCCCTTCGGTCTCGATGCCTCGGACCCGACCTTCTGGTCCCGGGGCCTGGACATGATAGCCGGCTTTATCGACGAGCTGGAAGCGGCTGGCTGACTCGATGGCCAGCCGTCCAAGTCAGCAAGCACCAAGCCGCATCGTCGTCATCGGCGCCGGCGCTGTTGGCCTGTCGACGGCGCTCTACTTGCAGCGGGACGGCCACCAAGTCACCGTGATCGATCCGCGCGGGCCTGGCGGTGGATCCAGTTTCGGCAATGCCGGCATCGTTTCGGTTGGCAGCGTGGCGCCGATCGGCCTGCCTGGCGTGATTGCCAAGGTGCCGAAGATGCTGCTCGATCCCATGGGGCCGCTGATCTTGCGCTGGCGATACTTGCCGATGATAACGCCCTGGCTGCTCCGCTTCGTCATGGCCAGCCGCCCCGGCCGGGTGGAAGAAATCTCCAAGGCCTTGGCGGAATTGGTGAGCCGCGCCAGTGCCAGTCATCGAGACTTGGCGCAGTTGGCAGGCGCCTCCGAGGTCCTGCGGCCGGTCGGCATGCTCAAGGTCTATTCCACCCAGGCGGGCTTCGACGCCTCGGCAACGGAACGGGCCTTGCTGACGCGCCGCGGCATGGCGCACGAGGTATTGGGCGAAGACGAGCTGCGCCAGTTGCAGCCGGGCCTGGCCCCCATCTTCAAGCACGGTCTCTTCAAGCCCGACGCCGACTTCTGCGCCAACCCCGGCCGCTTGATGGAGGCCTACGCCGCGCGCTTCGTCGCCGACGGCGGCCGGCTGCTACAGAAGGAAGTGGAGGGATTCGAGGGCGCCAGGCCGCGTGCATGCCGCCTATCCGACGGCACGCTGGAAGAAGCCGACCGGCTGGTGATCGCCGCCGGTGCCTGGTCGCGCCAGCTGACCCGCAAGCTGGGCTTTGATGTCGGCCTGGATACGGAGCGCGGCTATCACCTGATGCTGCCCCAGCCGGACCCGACCTTGCGCATCCCCACCCTGTGGAGCGAGCACAGCTTCTTCCTCTGCCCCATGGAGGAAGGCTTGCGCATGACCAGCGGCGTCGAGTTCGCCGGCCTGAAGGCGCCCCCGGACGAGACCCGGATCCGCCGCTTGCTGCCCTTGGCGCGGCAGATGCTGCCGTCGCTTGCCGGCGAGCCGACCAGCAGCTGGCTCGGTTTCCGCCCCTCCATGCCGGATTCCCTGCCGGTGATCGGGCGAGCGCCGGGGCTGGACGACGTCTTCCTCGGCTTCGGCCACGGCCACATCGGCCTGACGCTCGGCCCCATGACCGGCAAGGTGATCGCCGACCTCATCGCCGGCCGCGATCCCGGCTTCGACCTCACCCCCTACCGGCCGCGCTAGGCTGACTGTGGCTCGGCCATGGCGCTTCCCCACGATTTATGGTTTCGTCGCATTGAGAAATTCCCGTATTTGCGATAGGAACGAAAGGAGAATATATCGATAAAGAACGGAGGCGTTTCGAACAATGCGATCACCGATGCGGCCAGACGCCTGCCGGAGCTCGACACCCGATTGGATCGGGGCCAACTTTGGCTAAAGCGACGGCGACCCATGACGGCGCTGAGCGGCAACGCGGCACCGAATGCTGATCTCCTCGGGTTTTTCGAATTGCCCCGACCGAACAGCGAGATCGGACGTCGGATCATGGCGGGTGCCTTGCCGCTGTTGGCCCACGCTCGTGGTCTTAAGGGCACGGAAGCAGAAGAGCTGGAAACGCTCTGCGACATGCTGCGCCGGGCCGAGGCGACGCCGGGCACGGCACTGACGAAGCGCTGTCAGATGCTGCGCCGGCCGACCGACAAAGAAAACTTCCGCTACCTCCTAGAGCCGAGCCTGGCGGACGTGGAGGCGGTAGCCAGCATGCCCATGCTCTTCGTCTTCGACCCGGCCAAGCCGCCCGATCATGCCCGCCTGGCCGCCGCCGCCAAACTGCCGCAGGAGACGGATACGCGCCGCCTGACCCCGCGCAAGCCGGACGGCCTGCTGGACCCGCATTTCGTTACCATCGCCGACATCGAAGTGCCAGAGGGTGTAGATGGGGAAACACGCAAAGAAATCATCAAGGAGGTCACCGGCACCGCCGAACCGGCCCCTGATGGCGACATCTTTCTTAAGTGTGTGATAGAAAGCTTCGGGATCGCCGACATTATCGCCCTGGCCTTTTTCCTCGATTCGACAATCTTCAGAATTCAGAAATCAGAGAAATCAAATGCTCTGGGAGGCGGGTCAAAAGTTTCGCGGTTTTCAGTGCTGATGCACAAATACTTGCCTTATTACATCGGTGTACAAATCCCGACGCCTACCTTTAAGAAGATATTTTCCGGAAGTCTTAGTGGCCTTAAAAGCGGATCAAACCACCTCGGAGCGATCGTCGCCCGTTGGGTGCCGGGGCTTGGCTTTCTCCTGCTGACTTACGACGTGGCGAAATTTGCAAAGTGTATACACAGGAGCAAAAACCCTCCCAAATTAGGATGAAATCATGGGCATGTCATGAACGAAGGCCCGCTCGACGACATTGTCGCCCTGCTGAAGGAACAGCTTCACTTCTTCGGCGATGAACCCTCGGCTTCGACCCGGCTGCGCGAGGACTGCGGGCTGGAAGGCAGGCGGGCCGCCTTCTTCATGGCCAGCTTCGGCGAACGTTTCGCTGTGGATATGACCCGGTTCTTCATCGTTCGGCACTTCGACTATGACGAAAGCAGGTGGCGCCTGCTTTGCCTTAAAACCTTCAATTCGGCCAAGGCCCATCGCTATCCGATAACCCTGGCCGACCTGGCCCGGGCCGCGGCGGCAGGGCGCTGGATCTACGACTATCCCCCGGAGGAGTTTCGCGGCGAAGAAGAGGAGCGCTGGCTGGCTGCCCATCCCGATTTTTTCAAGGACGACGCCTTATACGAGGAGGTACTTGCATTCGTGAAAGAACAATGGGGGGTAGAGAAGGGCGCAAATTTGGCTACAACACTGCACGATGACTACGGCATGGATGGCGAAGACGCCTATGAATTTATGGTTGCATTCGGTCGGCGATTTAAAGTGAGCCTTAAGAAATTCTATTTCCAGCGACATTTCTATGATGAGGGACTATGGGCGCCCTCGACGGGTCCCCTCTATCCGCTCGCCATCGGCGATTTGGTCCAGGCCGCAGCAGCGGGTCGCTGGATTTATGATTATCCGCCGGATGAAAAGCGCGGCAAGCAGGACGAGGAGAAGGCGGAGACCAAGTGGCTCGCCGCCCACCCTGGCACGGTCAAGAACGAGGCGCTGCTCGAGGCGGTCGCCGCCTTTTTGGACGAGACGGTGATTTTCCTGCAGCGAGAGCCCAGTCTCGCACTCACCCTGGCCGACTGCTACGGGCTCGAAGGCGATGAGGCGCGGCGCTTCATGACCGCCTTCGCGGCGCATTTCACTGTGGACATGACGGACTTCCACTTCGTCCGGCACTTCGACGACCCGGAACCTTGGTGGCAACGGCGCCTGCGAAAACTCTTCACGCCCGACGCGGCTCGGCGCTATCCCATTGCCCTGGGTGACTTGGTGCGATCGGTCGAGGCGGGCCGTTGGGATTACGACTATCCCTGGCATGAGCGGCGGGAGGATCCGCGGTGAGCCCCTTCGAGGCCCAGGGCTTTGCCTGGTATCGGGCGGCCGTTCCACGATCCTGTCTCGCCGATTTCGAGCCCGCCTTCGATCGCATGCTGGAAAAGGGCCCCGGCGGCCGGGTCTTCGCGTTTCCCGGCAAGGAAAAAGCCGTCGTCGCCTTGGCCGAACGGCTGCTGACGATTGCCCAAAGCCTGGGCAGCCCATCGCTTCGCCCGGTGCGGGTGCTCGCCTTCGATAAGACGCCGGAACACAACTGGGGCCTGACTTGGCATCAAGACCGCAGCATTGCCGTAAAAGAACGGATCGAGGCGCCAGGCTTCCGGCACTGGAACGTCAAACGAGGGGTCCTCCACGTCGAGCCGCCGCCGGCGATCTTAGAGACCATGTTCAGCCTGCGCCTTCATCTGGATGACTGCGGCGAAGACAACGGGCCGCTGCGGATCCTCCCGGGCTCCCATCGCTTGGGGCGGGTCCGCAAGGACGAGGTCGCCGATCGGGCAGACCAAGCAGAAGCGGTCACCTGCCTGGCCGTGGCCGGCGACGTACTGGCGGTGAAGGCGCTGGTCATCCATGCCTCGCCGCCGGCGGCTTCACCCCTCCGGCGGCGGATCTTGCATGTCGACTATGCGGACGCGGTGCTGCCCCCGGACCTGCAATGGGCGCTGGATTGAGTCCAACGGGCCGAGACTTCATATTAACTCAGAGTAAACTCTGAGTTATCTCTGACGGTTAGTTGGCGTGAATCAACCAAATCACTAATCCTTTATACTAATATGGGACGATATTGGCTTCGGTCTTCGCCATTTCATCAGAGACAGCAAGGCCGCACCTCGGTTAGAATTAGGGCAAATTGCAACGACGGATGGTCGGGTCTGACCATGGATTATGAAGACTTTTTTGCCAAGGGCATCGACAAGCTGCGCCAAGAGGGGCGTTATCGGGTCTTTGCCGATCTGGCGCGGCACGCCGGCGATTTCCCAAAAGCTACGCAGCATCACGGGGACGGTACCCAGGAGGTAACGGTTTGGTGCTCAAACGACTATTTGGGCATGGGCCAAAACCCCAAGGTTATCGCCGCGATGCGGCAGGCTCTGGATGAGTGTGGCGCTGGCGCCGGCGGCACCCGCAACATCTCCGGCACCAACCACTATCATGTCCTTCTGGAGCAGGAGCTAGCGGAGCTGCACGGCAAGGAAGCCGGCCTGATCTTTACCTCCGGCTACGTCTCCAACTGGGCCAGCCTCACCACCTTAGGAAGCCACCTGCCTGACTGTGTTATCTTGTCGGATTCCATGAATCACGCCTCGATGATCGAAGGCATTCGCCATAGCCGGGCGGAAAAGCGCATTTTCGAGCACAACGATCCGGAAGATCTGGCCCGGCAGTTGGCCGAAATCGAGCCCGAAAGAGCCAAGCTGGTGGCCTTTGAATCGGTCTACTCCATGGACGGAGACATCGCACCGATCGGCGAGCTCTGTGAGGTGGCGGAGCGCTATGGCGCCATGACCTACCTTGACGAGGTGCATGCGGTCGGGCTTTACGGGCCCCGCGGCGGCGGCGTTTCGGAGCGCGACGGGGTGGCCAATCGGGTCACAGTCATTGAAGGAACCCTGGGCAAGGCTTACGGCGTGCTCGGCGGCTACATCGCCGCGTCGACGGCACTGTGCGACTTCATCCGCAGTTATGCCTCGGGCTTCATCTTCACCACGGCCTTGCCGCCGGCAGTAGCAGCCGGAGCCCTGACGAGCGTGCGCCACCTGAAAGAAAGTCAGGCCGAGCGAGATCGCCATCAAGAACGCGCCGCGACCTTGAAACAGCGTTTGAAGCGGGCTGGCCTGCCGGTGATGCCCTCCGAGAGCCACATTGTGCCGATTCTGGTCGGCCATCCGCAGCGGTGTCGTCAGGTAACCGACCGTTTGCTGTCGAACTACGGTATTTATGTGCAGCCCATAAATTATCCGACCGTCCCGCGCGGAACGGAGCGATTGCGCCTTACCCCCTCGCCGCTGCACCGGGATGAGGACATGGACCGTTTAATTGCCGCTCTTGAAGAAGTCTGGTCGGACTTGGCGCTGGAATGGGCAGCCTGAGGTCCTTTTTTGTATGGCCCCCGCTTGCTGCTCAGGTTTCCTACCAGCGCTGATCAAAGAGGGCGGAAAGAATGCCTTAAAGTGGGCAAGCTGTTCATTTAACAAAGAATAGTTGATCGTTGCCATCTGGCGGTAGCCATAGCCGCCATATTAATGTTTTAATCACGATAGAATTTGGTGCTTGACGAGTTGGCACAAGGGGGCATGCCTCCGATCGGACCTCACCTAGCGCAGGATCGGCTTAATCGGCATCGCTTTGGCGCTCCCGATTGAGCCGTGAATCGTCCGCAAAGCATTTGAATTGAGCCTTGCACAAATCAGCGTCTGGCTGATCCCTCATGTCCGGAACTGCGCGATCGCTTTCAACTCTTGCCCGCCTTTGACAAGTGACCCTGGCGAGAGGCGCGTCTCGCTCAAATGACCTCAACCAATAGATCCAAGAGCAACCAACAACAGGGAGATTTTCATGAACATCAAGATTTGGAAAGGGGCGGCTCGCATTCTTGCTAACAGTCTCGCCTTGGCGTCGGTGACCCTGGCGGCCTCTACCGCCCATAGCGAGGAGGAAATCAACTTTGTCTCCTGGGGCGGCGCTTACACCCAAAGCCAGTTGGACGGTTACCTGAACGACTATATGGCCGAGACCGGGACCAAGATTAACGTCATCGACTATAACGGCGGCGTGGCGCAGATCCGCGCCCAGATCGAAGCCAACAACGTGGTTTGGGATATTGTCGATATCATCCCAGGTGACATGATCCGTGCTTGCGATGAGGGCCTGCTGGAGATCATCAATCCCGAAGAATGGGTGGCGCCCAGCGACGACGGCTCGCCAGTGGAAGACGACTTTCTCGGTGGCGCTGGCTACCATGAGTGCGCGATCGGCAATACGGTCTGGTCGACTGTTCTGGCGTACGATGCTGATCGGCTGACCGCAGCACAGCCTTCTGGTCTCGCTGACTTTTGGGATACGGCGAAGTTCCCCGGCAAGCGGGGCATGCGCCGCGTCGCCGAGGTCAATCTCGAGTGGGCGCTGATGGCCGATGGAGTTGCCGCTGACCAGGTTTACGAAGTCTTGGGCACCCCCGAAGGCATCGACCGTGCATTCAAGAAGCTGGACGAAATCAAGGACGACGTGATCTGGTGGGAGGCCGGCGCACAGGCGCCACAGCTTCTGGCCGACGGCGAAGTCGTCATGACCACCGCCTACAATGGTCGCCTCTATAACGCGCTGAAGAATGAAGGTAAGAACTTCGTTTTGCTATGGCAGACCCAGGTTTGGGATCAAGGCTTTATGTCCATCGTCAAGGGCGCCCCCAACAAAGACGCCGCGCTCAAGCTCCTTGCGTGGTACTCCAATCCAGAGCGCATGGCCAACCAGACCAACTTCATCTCCTATCCACCGCCACGCACCTCGGCCCTCAGGTATGTACCGGAGGATGTCTTGCCCCATCTGCCGACCTATCCGGACAACATCAACGGGACCTTGAAGTTCGACGCGGAGTTCTGGGCCGACAACAAGGATGAATACGGCGAGCGTTTCGCTGCTTGGCTGGCAAAATAATCACAATGTCCAAGAAATAGCATCGATGCGGCCGCCTCGGCGGCCGCTTCCACTTTGTTCCACTAATCGTCAGTGTTTTTTACTTAAAAATCATACCGCTATTACAAATTGATAATCTGCGGCGCGAATAATCCGTCCTACGGCACAAATTCCGGCTATTACTTGCCATCTGCTTCAAATAGTAAGGTTAGCCGAACTTGTTCATTGGATTACATTTTCCTATTCAATGTCTTTGCAAAATTCGATATTCGACTGTTTTCCAAGAAATTTCTGGCGTTTTTGAAACAATTTGCTAGCATCGCAGTGTGTCACGGGAATGTCATTCCTTCGCGGAATGGGAAGCCATACAAGAACTGCCTAATATGGCAGCGCCAGTCGAACTTGGCGGGGCGCGAACAACACAGGGGGACGGAACGGGGCGTATGGCGGAGAGTGAATCGGCTTTTGTAAGGTTCTCGGAAGTTCAGAAGAGCTACGACGGCGAGACCCTTGTCGTAAAGAACTTGAACTTAGATATCGCCCGCGGCGAATTTTTGACCATGCTGGGGCCGTCGGGGTCGGGCAAGACAACCTGCCTCATGATGTTGGCGGGCTTCGAAACCGCTACCCACGGCGAAATCTACCTGGAAGACGTGGCCATCAACAACGTGCCGCCGCACAAGCGGAACATCGGCATGGTGTTTCAGAACTATGCCCTCTTCCCACATATGACCGTGGCCGAGAATCTCGCCTATCCTTTGATCGTTCGCAAGCTGTCCAAGGCAGACGTTCAAAGCCGGGTACAGCAGGCGCTGGACATGGTGCAGTTGGGTGCCTTTGGTTCCCGCCGGCCCGGTCAATTGTCTGGCGGCCAGCAACAGCGGGTGGCCGTGGCGCGGGCCTTGGTATTCGAACCGCAGTTGGTGCTCATGGACGAACCCTTGGGCGCGTTGGACAAGCAGCTGCGCGAGCAGATGCAGTATGAAATCAAGCACATCCACGAAAACCTTCAGGTAACGGTTGTCTACGTGACTCACGACCAAAGCGAAGCGCTGACGATGTCCAATCGGATCGCCGTGTTCAATGACGGCATCATCCAGCAGCTCGCCCCGCCGGATGAACTTTATGAGGCACCTGACAACGCCTTCGTGGCGCAGTTCATTGGCGAGAACAATAAACTGATGGGTAAGATCACCGACACCAATGGAACGAGCTGTACGGTCCAAGCCGACGATGGCAGCATCATTCGGGCCAATGCCGTGAACATTGATGGGGTCGGCAGCCCGACATCCTTGTCGCTGCGGCCAGAACGGGTGGCCATTAACCCAGCCGAAGGCAGCCTGCCGAACGTATTCGATGCGCGGGTCAAAGAGCTGATCTATTTGGGGGATCATATTCGAACCCGGGTGCAGGTCTGCGGCCACGACGACTTTATCGTCAAAGTTCCCAATGCCACAAGACATGCCGAACTGCAGCCAGGCAATACAATTACGGTTGGCTGGCAAGTGGAAGATTGTCGGGCACTCGATGTACTCTAGGCTGCTCATGAGAGAGGAGCGATTGCGACCTCTTGCCGGTTACCTATGGGATCCGGGGAGATAACAATAACTTAGAAGAACATGTCGTTTAGCAAAAACAGGGAGAAATTGCAGATGAGACGTATGCTCTTTACCACGGTGGCTGTCGCCACAATTGCGACAATGGTCGGCGCTACTGGCGCCCTTGCGGCGGATGCGCTGACCATTGTCTCTTGGGGTGGCGCCTACACGAAAAGCCAGATTGAAGCTTATCACAAGCCCTACACCGAAATGACCGGCATCACCATCAACTCGGAAGACTATAACGGCGGATTGGCGCAAGTTCGTGCCCAGGTGGAAGCGGGCAACGTCACCTGGGATGCGGTCGACCTGGAGCCGGCCGATATCCTGCGCGGCTGCGACGAAGGCCTCCTTGAGCCCATCGACCCGGCGATCTTACCTGCCGCACCGGATGGCACCCCGGCGACCGATGATTTCATCGAGGGATCCTTGATGGAGTGTGGCGTTGCGACCATCGTCTGGTCGACGGTCTACGCCTACGATGACACCAAGTTCTCCGGTGAAAAGCCGCAGACGGTCGCCGATTTCTTCGATGTCGACAAGTTTCCAGGCAAACGCGGCCTGCGCAAGACTCCCGATGTGAATTTGGAATGGGCGTTGATGGCCGACGGGGTTCCCACCGACGAAGTTTACGATATGCTCGACACCGAAGAAGGTGTGGATCGCGCTTTTGCCAAGCTCGACAGCATCAAAGACCACGTGGTTTGGTGGGAAGCTGGTGCCCAGCCGCCGCAAATGCTGGCTGACGGCGAAGTGGCGATGACCTCCGCTTACAACGGCCGCCTGTTTAACGCGATCGTCGCCGAGAACAAGCCATTTGTCATCGTCTGGGATGGCCAAATTTGGTCGATCGACATGTGGGGTGTGCCGAAGGGGTCGAAGAACTTTGACCAGACGCTTGATTTCATCAAGTTCTCCACCGACACGCAGCGTTTGGCCGATCAGGCAAGGTGGATCTCCTATGGGCCGGCGCGCAAGTCTTCGGCGCCGCTGGTTTCGACCCATGCGGACACCGGCACGGACATGAAACCGCACATGCCGACCTCGCCTGAAAACTTTAAGAACGCCCTCGGCGTCAATGTCGAATGGTGGGGCGACAACAAGGACATCTTGGACGAACGTTTCGCCGTTTGGCTGGCGAAGTAAGCGAACTCGAAATCCCTGGGGGTAGGAAGAACTTTCCGTCCCCGGGGATTTCACCACCGCCCAGCTGGCCGAACGAACCCGATTGAGGCCGACGATACCATGGCGCAGATCGCACTAGACCAAGGCGTAATCACCGCGGCCGACGGCACGCCACTCAAGACCAGGCTAGCGCAAGCCGAGCGCAGGAAGCGCTTGACGGCTTTGGGATTGGTGATGCCGCTGCTCGCCTTCATTTTGATTACCTTTATCTTTCCCATTGCGTTGATGGTGTTCCGCTCGGTTGACAACCCAGTGGTCCAACAAACCCTGCCACGGACTATGGAGGCACTGGGGCGTTGGGACGGCACGGACTTGCCACCGGAAGAAGTCTTTGAAATCCTGGCCGCCGAGATGAAAGTCGCCCGCGAGGCGCGCACCATCGGCAAGGTGGCGACCCGCCTGAATTATGACCTTCCCGGCTCGCGCAGCGTCATCACCAAGACTGCGCGAAAATTGAAGAAGGTGACGGAAGGCCCCTTCAAGGAAGCCTTTGTTAAGATCGATAAACGTTGGGGGCAGACCCTAACCTGGGCCAAGCTCAAGCAGGTCGGCGCGCCTTATACGCTCAGTTACTATTTGAACGCCCTTGATATGCAGTACGGCCCCGACGGCTCGGTCATTGCCCAGCCCGAGGATCGGCAGATCTATGTACCGCTCTTTGTCCGCACCCTTTGGGTCAGCCTGGCCATTACGGTGATCTGCCTGCTGCTCGCCTATCCGATTTCCTACTTGATGGCGACCTTGCCGACCAGCATCAGTAACCTCTTGATGATCATGGTACTGCTGCCGTTTTGGACGTCGCTGCTGGTGCGCACCACCTCTTGGATCGTGTTGCTGCAGACTGAAGGAGTGCTAAACGACATTGCGGTGTTTTTCGGCATCATCGATGACGAGCACCGGCTGCAGATGATCTACAACATGAACGGTACTATCGTTTCCATGGTGCATATCCTGCTGCCCTTTATGGTGTTGCCGCTATTTAGCGTGATGAAGACCATCTCCCCCTCCTACATGCGGGCAGCGAAATCCCTGGGCGCAACGCCGACCCGCGCTTTTTGGACGGTTTATTTTCCGCAGACCGTGCCGGGCATTGGCGCCGGCTCGTTGTTGGTCTTCATCCTGGCGATCGGCTATTACATCACCCCGGCCCTCGTCGGTGGCCGCACCGGGCAGCTAATCAGCAACTTCATCGCCTACCACATGCAGTCGTCGTTGAATTGGGGCTTGGCCGCGGCGCTCGGCGCCATCCTGCTGGGCGGCGTGCTGATCCTCTATTGGCTCTACAACCGCATTGTCGGTATCGACAACATGAAACTGGGTTAGGAGGCTCGAGGAACCATGGCTGCTCTCCCGCCCTATGCGACGCCGATGGAAAAGGCCTGGCACTACACCTTCCGCGGCCTCTGCGCGATGATCTTCCTGTTCTTGATCCTGCCGATCCTGGTCATCGTGCCGCTGTCCTTTAACGCGGAGCCCTATTTTACCTTTTCGCCAGAGATGCTGAGGCTGGATCCAGAGGCCTTTTCGACCCGTTGGTACAACGACATATTCAATAATCCGCAGTGGGTTCATTCGATCCAAAATAGCTTTGTGATCGCGATATTCGCCACCTTGCTGTCGGCCACGCTCGGTACCATCGCCGCGCTCGGCTTGAGCCGCTCGCACATGCCCTTCCGCACCGCCGTCATGGGCATCTTGATTTCGCCAATGATCGTGCCGCTGATCATCACCGCGGCCGGCATGTACTTCTTTTATTCCAACGTCGGTTTGGCGCAGACCACTGTCGGGCTAATCCTCGCCCACACGGCGCTGGGCACGCCTTTCGTGGTGATTACGGTAACCGCGACCCTGGTCGGCTTCGACCATTCGCTGACCCGGGCCTCGGCCATGATGGGGGCAACCCCGACGCGCACCTTCTTCAAGGTCATCGTACCCCTCATCCTGCCGGGCGTGATTTCCGGCGCACTTTTTGCGTTTATTACGTCGTTCGACGAAGTGGTCGTGGTGTTATTCTTGGCCGGTTTCGAGCAGCGCACCATCCCGCGGCAAATGTGGGCCGGCATCCGGGAGCAGATCAGCCCAACCATATTGGCGGTCGCCACGCTCCTGATCGCTTTTTCGATCGTGCTTATGACAGTTCTGGAAATGCTGCGCCGGCGCAATGAAAAGATGCGGGGCATTCGCCCGACTTAGCGTTTCGGCAGCCCGAATGACTGGGAAAATAAATGCAACTTGATCTTCGACGCTCTGCAGCCATTGTTCTGGCTGGCACAGCTATTCTGCTGGCGGCTGCCCCGGTTCACGCAGCTGATACTTTGAACATCGTCTCCTGGGGCGGGGCCTACACCCACAGCCAGGTCGAAGCCTATATGAAGCCCTACACGGAAAAGACCGGCACCGAATTCAATGTGATCGACTACAATGGCGGCCTGGACCAAGTCGCCCGACAAGTGGAATCAGGCAACATCGAATGGGACATCGTCGATGTAGAGCTGTCGGACGCCATCAAAGGCTGTGACGGAGGCCTGCTGGAACCCATTCCCGAGGGGCTGCTGCCGACCGCCCCGGATGGGACGCCGGTCGATGACGACTTCCTTCCCAATACTCTGCAGGAATGCGCCGTCGGGGAGGTGGTTTGGGCAACCGTCTTTGCCTACGATCAAACCAAAGTTGGCGACGACCCTCCTAAAACCTTGCTCGATTTCTTTGACTTCGAAAAGTACCCGGGCAAGCGCGGTTTACGTAAATCGCCGCGCGTCAACATCGAATGGGCGCTGATGGCCGACGGCGTCCCGCACGATCAGGTCTATCAGGAACTGGTCAAGCCCGGCGGCGTTGCCAGAGCCTTTCGCGTTCTCAGCCAGATTCGCGACAATGTGGTGTGGTGGGAGGCCGGCTCCGAACCGGTGCAGCTCTTGGGTGATGGCGCGGTGGTGATGACCTCAGCCTACAACGGCCGTCTCTTCGATCCGATCGTCAATGAAGGTAAGCCCTGGACCATCGTTTGGGATCGCCAGGTCTGGGACGTGGATCTCTGGGCCATTGTCAAGGGGACGCCGAATCTCGAGCGCGCCCTGGATTTTCTCGCCTTTTCCACGGACACTCAACGTCTGGCCGATCAAGCCAACTACATTTCCTATGGGCCGGTGCGACGGTCGTCGATGGATTTGATCAGCTCGGAGATGAAATGGCAGTTGCCGACCTCCGACGAGAACTTGGCAACGGCGATACAGAACGATTTTGAATGGTGGGCAGAAAACCAGGACCGCCTCGATCGTCGATTTGCCGAATGGTTTGCTGGCGGCTAGGGTCCGCGACAGCGATACCTGGTACCAGCCCTTGATAGGCGAGCGCTGGCTTGGCACGGTCAATCGGCCCTGGCCGAGGGTAGGTCTCGCCAAGGCCGTTCGGACGGCATTTGGCGCCTCGGTCCTTGTCGCTCTGATCTCTATTTGCCCGCCTACAGTCAAGGCCGAACCTGTCGATCTCGAGCTCGTTCTCGCCGTTGATACCTCGGTCAGCGTCGATGCCGAGGAATACAAGCTTCAAGTGGAAGGGCTGGCGCATGCTTTTCGCCATCCAAGTGTCATCGCCGCCATCGAGGCGGCCGGCGACCTCGGCATCGCCGTCGCGCTGGTCCAATGGGCCAATCCGGGCCAGCAGGCCTTAATGATCGATTGGACGAAGCTTTCCGGGGCCAGTGACGCCCTTCGGCTATCGCAGCGAATTGCCGCCATGCCACGGCGCTTTGTCGGCCGCGGCACGGCGATCTCGGCGGCCCTTCGCTATTGTTCCGGTCTCTTCTTCAACAACCAATATGAAGGGCGCCGCCGGGTTATCGATCTATCCGGAGACGGCAGCGACAACCGCGGTCCGATGCCAGGGCCGATACGCGACCTCACGGCGGCCGCTGGCATCACCATCAACGGCCTCGCCATCCACAATGAGGAGCCTAACCTATCCTACTACTACCGGTGGTTTGTCATCGGCGGAACCGGGGCCTTTGTTGTCGATGCGGCGGACTATTCGGATTTCGCCCGGGCCATTATCCAAAAATTGGTGCGTGAAATTGCCGGCGCGCCCCTCGCCCTCGGCCCCCTGCCATACAAACCTGGTGGCTAGAGTATCGGGCGGCAATTTGGGATCAATTCTGCTTGGCCTCTGAAGCTATTTGTACATAATCCGGTTGTCGCACGACCTCGGTAATGGCACCAGAATGACGGCCGCCCAAGCTTCCGCTCAGACCAGATAGGTCAATGCGGTCAAGACCGTAGCAGCGGCGATGAAACACAATCCGAAGCGGCTGAACGTGGTCATGGCTAATCTCCTATGCTGTGCCGCCCCAAAGGCGCGACAAGACGCCAACGATTTTCATGCCAATTGGGATGGGAGGTGGTATGCGACAATCGCAGATTCCGCGCAGCTCGCATGCAAGAATCGGGCAGCTGGCCGCCCAGCTTTCCCTAGAGCATGGGCTCAATCGGCATCGCTTTGGCAGTCCCGATTGAGCCGTGAATCCTCCGCTAAGCATTTGAATAAAGACCGATTCACCACGTAATCTCGATCACAACAGGTGATCGAGATTACGTCGATCAGGCTCTAAGGCCCACCTTCCGCCAAGAAGTCGAGGGCCGCTTGCGCACCGCCGCGTTGGGCAGGGACCCCGGCGAGACGCAGACCCATCTCTATTCCGGCCAGGGTTCCCGCCAGCATCAAATCGCCGAGGTCGCCAAGATGACCGATGCGAAACACCCGGCCTTTTAGCCGGCCCAAGCCGTTTCCTAGGGAAAGATTGAACTTCTCCAGAATCACAGCCCGCAACGCATCCGCGTCGTAACCTTCCGGCATCATCACGGCAGTGAGCGACTGGCTGTAGTCAGCCGGGTCTCGGCACAGGATCTCGAGGCCCCAGGCCTGAACCGCACGCCGGGTGGCTTCAGCCAGGCGGCGGTGGCGGGCGAAGACCTGATCGGGGCCTTCTTCCTCCAACATGGTGATCGCCTCTTGCAAGCCGTAAAGCAGGTTGGTCGCTGGCGTATAGGGAAAGACACCAGCCGGATTGGCACCTAAATGAGACTCCCAGTCCCAATAATACCGCTGCAACCGTGCTGTGCTCGAGGCGGAAAGAGCCTTTTCGCTCACCGCGTTAAACCCCAGCCCGGGTGGCAGCATCAATCCCTTTTGCGATCCGCCGACCGTAACATCCACGCCCCACTCGTCATGTCGATAGTCCATGGAGGCCAGGGAGGAGATTGTGTCAACCAGCAGCAGGGCGGGGTGCCGGGCTTGATCAAGGGCCCGGCGAAGGCTTGCGATATCGCTGGTGACACCGGTGGAAGTTTCGTTGTGGACGACCGCTACCGCCTTGATCGCGTGATCCCGGTCCTCCGCCAGGCGGGCCTCGACCTCCGCCGCATCTACGCCGCTTCGCCAATCGCCAGGGATGAATTCGACGACAAGGCCCAGACGCTCGGCCATTTTTCGCCAGAGGCTTGCAAAGTGCCCGGTTTCGGCCATGAGCACTCTGTCGCCGGGCGACAGAGTATTGACGAGAGCCGCTTCCCAGGCGCCGGTGCCCGAGGATGGAAATATAATCACCGGCTGGGCGGTCTGGAACACGCGTTTGGTGCCTTCAAGCACCGCCGCGCCCAGCCGAGAAAACTCCGGCCCGCGATGGTCGATGGTCGGTTTGTCCATTGCCCGCAATATGCGGTCGGGGACATTGGTTGGGCCGGGAATCTGAAGAAAATGGCGGCCCGCTGGCGCGTTCATCGCGGACCGCGCCCCGGCGGCGTTCCAATCGCCAAGGGCGTTGCGTCGAAAGAAACCCTAGAGACTGCTGTGCGTGCCATCGCAGAAGGGTTTTTTCTTGCTTTGCTTGCAACCGCAAAACCAAACATCGCCGGATTTTTTAGCCTCGTACATGAGAGGAGCGAACCCGGTACCCTTGTGCGAGCCGTCGCAGTAAGGCTGTTTTTGACTACGTCCGCAGGCGCACCAAAAGTACCGCTTTCCTTCCTCCAACTCGATCTTGTAGGGCGCCTTTTGAGCCACAACCGGATTATCCATTGCCAGCACTCTCCTCTACGATAATGACTGGACGACTTGTAACAGACGCTGCAGCTCGACGACAGGCTTCTTCACAAGGTCGCTCTTTTATAGGGCCCAACCAAACAATTACTCTATTCATCCCATTACTTAGCAATCAAAACGATATTAGTTGTAAAACTTCTATCATATATTGAATATCTAAATCTGGATTACGGATGAACTGTCGCAGTACCCCTGTGATTTGGCCGCCGCCTCCATCCCAGTAAATCTCGAAAAATATAACACCTAGAAGTATGTCGGGGCGGCAACATTAATAAATAACAAATAATACCACCTTAAACTCCTATAAATAAATCGAGAAATTTAGTCTACGTCCATCACAGGTCTCTATCGTATGGGGTTGCCCGAAAAGCTCGCAATGCTGTGGCGATCGTCCCTTTCCAAGAAGATCGTGGGTGTGGTCTTCGCGAGCATCATCGCGATCGAATTCATCATAATATTTCCTTCCATCAGGAAGTTTGAATCACAGCTGTTGGACCAACAAATCGATAAAACATCGGCGGCTCTCTATGCGGCGATGCCGCGACCTGGTCACATCGTTACCCCTTCCTTGCTCGCCGACGTGGCAGATCGCATTATGGCCTCACCAGAAGTTCGTGGGGTGACGATCGTGCTCGGCGATAGAAGACACCAGCGGATATTCCGCGGCGAACCTATCCAAAATGTGACGACGAAAGGGAGCAAAGTCGTTCGAGAACAAGCTGAGAATGACTTGCATTATGTTCTTTCCTGGCCACAAGATGCAATTGATAGGCCATTTTCTATTGCCATCAGCATTAATGCAGAATGGATTGAGGAAGAATTATTTAATTATATTCTTCGTATTAGCGGATTAGTTCTTATAATTTGTGTATTCGTAACAGGAATTACACTTGTTTTTCTTGGAAAAGTTCTTATTTTTCCCCTTATTCAACTTCGCAAAGAGTTACTTGCGATCAACGCAGAAGAGCTCTCGGAAAACTCCGCTAACAAGCTCCAGGAACGACGCGATGAGCTTGGAGAGATCGCCCGAGAGGTCTCGGGCCTGCTTAAGCGGCTAGCAGTGGGCACGGAGAACGTGCGCAGCGTTGCCCGCTTCCCGGAAGAAAATCCCAACCCGGTCCTAAGAGTGCTCACCAGTGGTGAAGTCACCTTTCGCAACAACACGTCGAAGGACCTACAAGCCATCTTCACCGACTCGACCCGCGCCTTCGTGAACCCGGCTCTTATCAGTTTGGTCCAGGAAGCCATCGATAAGGGGGAAAACTGTTCCCATTCCCTGCTGGTTGGCGATCGCTGCTATCAGTTCACCGCCGTGCTTATCGAAGGCGAGGACTATGTTAACCTCTATGGCCGCGACGTCACTGAGGAAGAAAGGGCTAAAGAACAGTTGCTGGCCATGCATTCGGCCCTGGAGCAGCAGGTTCAGGAAGCCCGCCAATCCAAAGCACAAGCCGAAGCGGCCAACCTTGCGAAGTCCGATTTCCTGGCCACCATGAGCCACGAAATTCGTACGCCGCTCAATGGCGTGTTGGGCATGACCGGGCTGCTGATTGATGGTGGGCTGGATCAAGAACAACGCCAGCAAGCAGAACTCATTCGTCAGTCCGGCGAAGCATTGTTGTCGATCATCAATGACATCCTGGACTTCTCCAAGATCGAAGCTGGGCAAATCGTGCTCGACCAAGTGGAATTCAGGATCGATGAGATCATCGATTCAATTGTCGAGCTGTCCGCTCCGAAAGCCGAAAACAAAGGCGTCGCCTTAGCCTCCTTCACGGCGCCTGACGCCTGCCGGGTTATTTCCGGTGACCCCGGACGTCTGCGGCAAGTGCTCTTGAATTTGACCGATAACGCTTTGAAATTTACCCAAGAGGGAAGCGTCAGCCTGCAGGTCAATGTAGTGCAGGACAGCCAGCACACACTTGATCTTCAGTTCAAGGTTTGTGACACCGGCATCGGCATCAGCAGAGAAGATCATGAGCGGCTATTTGAGCGCTTTACCCAGGCGGATGCCTCAACCACCCGTCGGTTTGGCGGAACCGGACTTGGCCTCGCCATTTGCCGTGAGTTGGTTAAGTTGATGGGCGGTGACCTCAGGGTCGAGAGTGAACTCCACAAGGGCAGCACCTTCTGGTTTGCCTGCCATTTCTTGATCGCGGATGCCAGCCAACCTCTTAAAGTGCCTTCGATCGACCTGACCGACCGACGGATCTTGGTCGCTGATCCTTGCTTGCCTCATCGTGACTTGTGTGTGCGACACCTTGAGGCATTCGGGGCGTCGGTCGACTTCGCCTCTTCGCTTGACGAGACCTTGGTCGTCTTGGCCGTGCACCGGGGGCGGAAGCCACCCTATGAGATTCTTTGGCTGGATCACGGGGTGCTAGGCATCAACGCCGTGGAAGCCGCCAGCATGTTGCGCGAACGTTTCGACCTGAGAGATTGCATGCTGGTTGCAGCGATGCCGTCCGGCGCGCTCAGGCATCAAAGCGATTCGCTCAATGCGCATTACGATGCGGTGGTCATCCACCCGCTAAGAAACGCTGCCGTGGCCTCTTGCCTGCAGTTGCTCTACGGCAATACTGGTGTCGACAATGCCAATGCCAACGGATCAGTGGCTGGGGAAGCACGCTCATCCAGTCAATCCGTGCGCATCCTTCTTGCCGAAGATAACAAGATCAACCAACTCTATGCCATGACCCTTCTCACCCGGGCTGGCCATCGGGTCGACGCGGTCGCCAATGGTCAGGAACTCCTCTACGCGCTCGAGAAGTTGCCCTACGACCTCATCTTGATGGATATGCAAATGCCCGAGATGGACGGCCTGGAAGCAACGCGTCGGGTCCGCAAGCTGAACTCACAGAAGGCAGATATCCCAATCATCGCGATGACCGCCAATGCTCTTCGGGGTGATCGGGACCGTTGCATCCAGGCTGGAATGAACGATTACGTGAGCAAGCCCGTCGATAAGACCGACCTCTTGGCCAAGATTGAATTCTGGATGGGCCGCGGAACAGAGGCAAAGGTAGGCGACACAGAACTAGACCCGGCAGAACTCGCGCCTCCCAAAGAGGGTCCGGGTAACGAGGCTCTAGACGAACTGGTCGGCGACTTGGAGGCCTTCGAAACAAAGCGCGCCTAGCCGCCTGGTCGGGCACAGTT
Source organism: Rhodospirillales bacterium (assembly GCA_965222795.1). GTDB lineage: Bacteria > Pseudomonadota > Alphaproteobacteria > Kiloniellales > CBDCUY01 > CBDCUY01. Next base: position 1,419,611 of record OZ244972.1, read on the forward strand.
ACGCCGCCACGCCGGCAAGTGATTGGACAAGAATCTGCACAAGGTGCTGGGCCGGGCGACCCGCCTGGTCGCGAATCTGCTGGCGACAGCTCGTACCGCAAGCAACAATTGGCACCTCCGGCGGCGCCCCACGGATTGCCGGCAATAGGTCTAGCTCGGCCATCTTGACCGACATTTCGTAGTGCTCTGCTTCGTAGCCAAAGGCCCCGGCCATGCCACAGCAGCCTGAAGCTATCGTCTCGACCTCTATACCTGGTACCAAGCTGAGCGACTGCTCGACTGCCGGCATGACATCGAAGGCCTTCTGGTGGCAGTGGCCATGCAGTAGGACCCGGCCCGGCGGCAGGGGACGCAAGGCTAGGCCGAGGCACCCAGTCGCCGCTTCTCGCGCTAGATACTCCTCGACCAGCAGGGCTTTTTTGGCGAGATGTCGGCTGTCTTCGCCCGGCAGTAGAGCCAAGAACTCGTCGCGTAAGGTGAGAAGACAGGAGGGCTCGATCCCGATCAGAGTGGCGTCACGAGCCATCGCCCCTTGCAGCGCCGATATGGTTCTCCTGGCCTCGCGGCGTGCCTCCTCCACCAACCCCACGGCTAAGAGAGGCCGACCACAACAGAGCGGCCGCCCGCCACCTGCCGGCACCGCTTCTTCAACCGCATAGCCTCCGGCGCGCAACAACTTGACTGTGGCCGCCAGGTTCTCCGGCTCGAAATAGCGGTTGAAGCAATCGGCGAAGAGCAGCGGCGATTTCCCTTTTTCACTGCCACCCGTTTCTCGTGGCACATCTCTATCCATAAGAAAGGGCTGGCGCCAATGTGGCAAGGGACGCTTGTCGCTCAAGCCGAGCCAAGCCTCGCCGAGGCGCGCCAGGGCGGGCACCCGGTTGCGCAGATTCATCAGCGGTGCGAGGCGCGCCGCCCAGGGGGCGTAGTGGGGCAGCTTCGCCACCAGGCGGTCACGCACAGTAAGGCGATGGCGCTTGCGGTAATGATGGAGGAACTCAACCTTCATCCGCGCCAGATCGACGCCGGTCGGGCACTCTCGCTTGCAGCCCTTGCAGCCAACGCAAAGCGCCATGGTGTCGTAAAGATCATCCGAGGTTAGCGCGCCTTCACCCAGCTGCCCACTCAGGGCCAGGCGCAAGGTGTTGGCCCGGCCGCGGGTCAGATGCTGTTCGTCCCCCGTGGCGCGGTATGACGGGCACATGACGCCGGGCGAGCGCTTGCGGCAGGCGCCGTTGTTGTTGCACATCTCCACCGCGCCTGCGAAGCCACCCCAGGCCGACCAGTCAAGCGCCGCGTCGAGCGCGTGAGTCCGATAGCCAGGCTTGAAGCGGAAAAGGCTCCGGTCATCCATCTTGGGCGGGTGCACGATCTTTCCCGGATTGAAACGCGCTTCAGGATCGAAGCAGGCCTTGACCGCCTCAAAGGCGCGCGTCAGGCGCGGGCCGAACATGGCTTCATGGAACTCGGAACGCACCAGGCCATCGCCGTGCTCGCCGGAGTGGGAGCCCTTGTAAGCCCGCACCATGGCAAAGGCTTCCTCGGCGATGGCGCGCATCTTGGCCACATCCCGGCCGTCCTTCATGTTGAGCACCGGGCGCACGTGCAGGCAGCCGACCGAGGCATGGGCATACCAGGTGCCACGGGTCCCGTGCTTTTCAAAGACCTGGGTCAGGCGTTCGGTATAGTCCGCCAAATCCTCCAAGCTGACCGCGCAGTCCTCGATGAAGGAAACCGGCTTGCCGTCGCCCTTCATGGACATCATGATGTTGAGGCCGGCCTTGCGAACTTCCCAGATCGCCGCCTGCTCGGCCGCATCGCTGAGGGCTACCACCGCCCCCGGAAAGCCCCTGTCGGCCAAGAGCTGATCGAGCTCGCGCAGCCGCGCCTGTAGAGGCTCGGGCTCTTCGCCGGCGAATTCCACCAGCAACAGCGCCTCGGGCCGCCCCTTGATGAAGCGCTCGATGGTTTCCGCATAAAGCGGGATATCGCCGGCCAGCGCGATCAGCGTGCTGTCCGCGAGCTCGACTGCGTCCGGCTCCAAGCCGACGATGGCCTTGGTCGCCGCCATGGCGTCATAAAGGCGCTGGAAGTGACAAAGGCCGAGAACCTTGTGCCGAGGGATCTCTGCCAGCGTCAAGTCGAGCTGGGTGAAGGCGGCGAGCGTCCCCTCCGAGCCCACCAGCATCTCGGCCATGTTGTGGCCGGCCGGCGACAGGCTGTCGAGGTTATAGCCTCCCACCCGGCGCAGCAGCTTGGGCCAACGGGCGGCCATCTCCTCCGTTTCGGAAGCGGCAATCGCGCGCAGCCGTGTGACCAGGTCGCGGTAATCGGACGCTGCCTCGAGGCCACCCAAGTTGCCGGGTACCGGCCCGAAGTGCCAGCGCGCGCCATCGGCAAGGATCGCCTCGATCCCGCCTACGTTATGCACCATGTTGCCGTAGCGGATCGAGCGCGCGCCACAGGAGTTGTTGCCGGCCATGCCGCCCAGAGTGGCGCGGCTGGCGGTCGAAACATCCACGGGAAAGAAGAGGCCGTGCGGCTTCAGGAAGGCGTTCAGGGGATCGAGCACCAGGCCCGGCTCGACCCGCACCTGGCGAGCCGCCGCATCGAACTCGACCACCTTGTTCATGTACTTGGAAAAATCGAGAACCAGGGCACGGCCGACGGTCTGACCGCACTGGGAGGTACCGCCGCCGCGTGGCAAGATCGGCACCTCGGCCTCGCCGGCGATCGCGATGGCGGCCGCCACATCCTCTCTGGACTTGGGCACCACCACGCCCAAGGGCTCGATCTGATAAATCGAAGCGTCCGTAGCATAACGGCCACGGGAAAAGGCATCGAAGAGGACCTCGCCTTCCAGCGCCTTCTCCAGGCGCCTGGCCAGCGCGGACCCGCCAAACGCTGCCTTGCCTGTGGTCATGGTCCTTGCCTGCCTCGATTTCTGCTGGTCGAGGGAAAGTATAGCCGATCGAAGTCAATCCTGCTTCGCCGGAAGAACTAGACCATAGATGGAAAGGTGAAGGGAGCCGATGCTTTCTTCGTTTGTTGATCCCGACTATACGGACAGGGGCAGTCGAGTGCCGGAAGCGAGGAGAGCGATGGCGACAAAGCACTGGCGAAATTTTCTGCGCCTGGACGACCTTCGCGGGGCGCTCTGCGGCTTGGGGCACTCAAAGTTTGAACGCCGCGCACCTGGCCAGCAAAATGCGGTCGACATTTTTCGCGGTCATTGGGCGTCATCGCTTACTCCCCTGAACCCTGACTTGAGGGCCGGCGAGCACGTCCTGTTTCAAACTCCGGTTCTGATTGAAGCCGCCAAGGCGCTCGGCATCGCCTCTGGGCGTTTTGACGGCATGCGCATCTTGGAGCTTGGCCCCCTTGAGGGCGGCCATAGCTATCAGCTCGCAAAACTGGGAGCAGGAGACGTCGTCGCCGTTGAATCGAATATCGAGGCCTATCTGAAATGCCTCATCGTCAAAGAGATAGCAGAGATGAAAAACGTCCAGTTTCTGCTAGGCGATTTTCTGGCGTACCTCAGGGACAATCAGAAGCCCTTCGACCTGATTTTCGCTTCCGGCGTCCTTTACCACATGGAAAACCCTTTGGAGCTCATTTCCCTCGTCTCGGCGAACAGCGACAAGTGCTATTTTTGGACCCATTACTACGATACCAATCATCCGGCCTGCAGACGCCACAGCAAGGTTCAAGGATCCTTCGATGGTTACGCAGCCGACTTTTATGAAAGAGCGTATCGCTTTGCCTGGGCCGGGCAATTCTGGGGCGGCAATACGGCCAAGCGCGCTTGGCTGAGCCGCGACGCCATCTTGTCTGCTCTGGGGCATTTTGGTTTCGACCAGATAAAGGTGATCGGCGAAACACCCGACCACCCAAACGGCCCAGCTATGTCTCTCGTTGCCCGGAAAGTTTCTTGAGCAGACGACCAAAGCGGAGCGGCCCGAAAAAATAACCCCGCCGATTGGCGGGGTTAAATGGGTGACTATCGCGCCTTCTTGAGGCGTCGCTTTCGCTCCTTAAGCGGCCTGCCTCATCTTCCGCTTGACGTACTTGCTCGCGTCTTCCTTCAGCGACTTGCTGGCGGTGAAGCGCGGCTGCACGGTCGCGGGCTTGGCCTTGAAGGTGGTCTTTTCGCCGGTAAAGGGATTGACCCCCTTGCGGGCCCGGGTGGCGGCCTTGTAGTTCATCTTGAGGCGGCCAAGTTGGCCGAGCGGCACGCTGCCCGGTGCCGTCTTCCTGGTGTCTTTAAGCGCCAGATCGGCGACGACCGGCCACAAGAGATCAAGAAACTTGTTGGCGTCTTTGCGGCTGAACTGGTAGTCCCACTCGTCGGCCAGCCCCTTGTTCAAGGCTTCGGAATAAGCGTCGGCTAGCTGGGTCTTGGTTACGGTCATGTCATTACCCTTCCTGTTACGTTCCGGAAAGCAGCTGGTGTTGACAGCCCTTCGCCGGCGGTGCCTGGTCCCGCCTCAATACAGAAAGCTTGGTTAACAAAAGGTAAAGCGCCCCGAACTGGATGTGGGAGAGTGGCAAAGAAAGAATGCGCAGCTCGAATGCCCACATCCCGCGTCTTTCATGGTCAAAGGCGCGATGGATCTAGATCTAACCGAACACGTCGGCAATCGTCGCGCAGAACCTTGCGGAATGAGTAGTCGATAGCTGGCGTCGCTGCGACAATCGATGGTAGAAATTGGAAGGCTTGCGATCCGGAGAGCCATCCATGGCAGAGTTACTCGTTGGTGGTGATAGACTCTACTTCTCCGACCAAGGGACCGGTGAACCAATTATTTTTGTGCATGGAAGTTGCGGTGGCGGAGCCCAATGGCGGGGACTGTCAGGGCTGTTGAAAGACACTTATCGTGTTGTTTGCCCCGACCTCTTCGGCTGCGGTGATAGTGAGCCATGGCCGCTCGAACGGGTTTGGACGCTCAAGGACGACGAACGCGCGATCAATGCCGTTTTGGCAGAGATCAACGAACCTGTTCATCTAGTCGTTCACTCCGGAGGCGGTCGATTTATCCACCCGACAGTTTCCAAGCAACAAAATCATGTTTTAAGCATTACATTTTTTGAACCCACGCACTTTCAATTGCTGCGCCATTGCCGCGATCCGTTGTTTTCGGAGCCTGAAGAAATGGCAAATGTCTTTCGGTCCATCATGGATGCAGGCAACCGTGACAAGGCAATGGAGCGTTTCGTAGACCTTTGGGCAAGAGCGGAAGGCACCTGGGTCAGCTTGCCGGAACCGGTCCAGAACTTAATGCGACGGGGCGCCAATCGCTTGTATCACGAATGGGCGCTCATCTGGCACGACGAGCCCACAATGGACGATTTGGTATCACTAGAAGTACCCGTACTTTTAGTTAAGGGTGACAGCACAATTCCGTCAATGCATCGGGTTTGCCACTTCTTGAGACAGTCGAACCCCACCTGGCGATATGTAGAAATCTCTGGGGCCGGCCATATGTGCCCCTTTACTCACTACGCGGAAGTTATTGGAGCCCTAAATGACCATCTAGCCCGGATTATTCATGAGGGGTATGGCGTTTGATTTAGGCGCGGGTACTTGGCCGGGTTGACGGCGGTTTTTCGAGATGGGATTTTGCGCAGGTTTGGGGTTGGTGTTCGTGGTTTGGGCGGCGGCGGCCGCGTATTTTAGGGGCCTTGGGCGGCGATGCGGGCGGCGGTGGCGATGAGCGCCGTCTGGTAGGGATAGGCCGACGGCAAGGCGATCTTGACGCGGGACTTGAGCTCCTCGATGCGCGCGGCGATCTTGAGGAAGCGGCTCCGCAGGGTCTCGAAGCTGGCCTTGCGCCAGGGTGACTTTCGCGGTGCGGCAGCGCGCAGCTGATGCAGCAGCCAATAGGCGCCCATATGCAAAAACAGGCGGAACTGATTGGCTTCCCAGCGGTGGCAGGCGGTGCGGTCGGACTTGGTGTAGGTCTTGATGTCCTTGATCCGGTTCTCCATGCGGCCACGGCGGCAGTAGGCCTTCTCATAGAGCCACTTGGCGCGGCCGGGGAGGTTGGTGACGCAAAAGCGGATGTCCGAACCCTTGGGACTGGCCTCGACGCGGGCGATGACCCGGCGTTTACGCGACCAGCTCTTGGCCTGGTAGCCAGCCTGGAAGAAGCGGCGCAGCTTGTCGCGGCCCGCTTGCACCCGGCGCAGCGCCACGTCCTCGCACCAAGGCTGGCCGATCTCGCTAAGACGCCGGTTGGTGGGCAGGCCGAAGATGTAGCCGCAGCCTTGGCTTTCCAAGAAGTCCATGACCTCAGGCGTGGCGTAGTGGCCGTCGCCACGCAAACTGATGGCGACCCGCGGCCAGTTGGCGCGGATGCGGGCGATGACATGACGCAGGATCTTGGCTGCCTCCTTGCCCGAGGGTCGCTTGCCGGGGCGCAGCAGGCAAAGGACCGCTTTGCCGCTGCCCGCGTCGAAGATGTGGATCGGCTGAAAGCAGTAATCATTGAAGTGGGCGTTGAACAGCGCCAGCTGCTGTTGCCCATGAACCCGGTCGTCGGTATCGTCGATGTCGAGGAGGATGGCGTCGGGAACCCGCGCAAAGCTGTCGCAGAAACGATCGATCATCTTGAGCCCCATGCGCGCCAGCGCCCGCCAGGAGGCAACATTCTCCAGACGCGACAGGGTCGGCTGGCTCATCAGGTCGCAGCCGCTCTCCGGCAAGCGGCCACAAGCCAGCTTGAAGGCCGGATCGAAACGCAAGGTATCGAGATCGTTACAGTCCTCATAGCCCTGGGCGATGGCAAGGATCCGCGCCCGGATCATATCGGCATAGCTGTGGGTGATGCTGACTGGATCGCGCGCGTCGGCGATACAGGAGGCCAGCAGCTCGGCGATCCCGAGCCGCCGTTCGACGCGGCTCAGCAGCAAGACCCCGCCGTCCGACGACAGCCGACCGCCGTCAAAACGGGCGATGATCTCCTTGCCTTGGACGGCTGGCAGAGCGGGCAAAAGCGGCGTATCATCGACCATGGTGAGCCTGGGAGAAGTTGCTGCCGGAAATCTGGTCTTCAACACCCAAATTATACGACAGATCAACAACTTAATCCACGCTCACCAACCCTAAAAGCCCATCAACATGAATAATCCGGGCTAGCTGCCTATCGCGGCCGGTAGCACAACAATTTGTTTCGAAGGAGCAGAGTCGTTTCTCACCTTACGCAGTTTACAATCGATCGAGGTTCTGGGCGCTTGCAATTGAACTCCTTCGGGTCGACTGGCTTGCGGCCCAAGGCAAACGACCACACATGGTGCAAGAACCGAATTGAACACAGCCCGGGAGGCCGCCCGCATGCGATCCTTGCTCGTCAGCGCAGCGATGACGCTGCTCGCTTTCCTGACCGTCGCTTGCGCCAACGCAGAAAGCAAGAGCGAGGTGCCCGACGGCCTGTCGTTGCCGCCGGGCTACTCACTGGAAGTCTTTGCCAGCTTGGGCGGGCCTCGCCAAATGGCGGTGGCCGAGGACCTTGGCATGGTTTTCGTCAGCACCGCCGGGCGCCAAGTCTGGGTGATCCATGACGACGACCGCGACGCCCGGCCGGATGCGCTGCGACCGGTTCTCTCCGGCCTCAACGCGCCGCACGGCATCGCCTACAAGGATGGCTTTCTCTACGTCGCCGAACGACCGCGCGTGCTGCGCTACGACCTTCGCGGTTTCGACGGCAAGATGCCGGAGCCCCAGGTGCTGGCCAAGGGCTTGCCCACCAGTCGTCACCACGGCCGCCGGGTCTTGGCGATCGGCCCCGATGACAAGCTCTATCTCGGCATTGGCACACCCTGCAACATTTGCCAGCCGGGACCGCTCACCGGCCGCATCTTTCGCCTGCCCCTTTCCGGCGGCCGCCTAGAGATTTTTGCCCAAGGCATACGCAACGCCGGCGGCCTGGATTTCCATCCGACAAGCGGCGTGCTGCACTTCACCGATAACGGCGCCGACAACATGGGCGATGACTCGCCGCCGGAGGAGGTCAATGCGGCGCCAGAGCCCGGCCTTCATTTCGGCTATCCCTGGTACGGCGGCGGTGAGGACCGCACCCCGCAGTTCCAGGACGAGACGATCCCGGTCGCGACCACCGGCCCGGTGCAGACCCTGCCGGCGCACAATGCCCCGCTTGGTATCCATTTCTATCGTGGTTCGGCCATGCCGTTGACAGGCGACGCCTTGGTGGCGTTGCATGGCTCTTGGAATCGCACGATCCCGGATGGCTACAGGGTGGTGCTTGTGCGCTTCGATGAGGCCGGCAAGGCGCTCAGCTGGGAGCCCTTCCTTGATGGTTTCTTGAGTACCCGCGGCGTCAGCGGCCGGCCGGCGGCCATAACCACCCTCTGGGACGGCTCGTTGCTGATCAGCGACGACTACGCCGACCGAATCTACCGGGTGACCTACCAAGGCGAGTGAAGGGGGCGGCTGGTCGAGCTAACGCTTCGGCCCCGATGGACAGGGCTGGCTTGGCGCCATAGAGTTACAAATCCGACCAACAGAAAGGCCGAGAATGACGCTCGAGGGCAAATCGGCGCTGGTGACCGGTGCCGGCCAGGGAATCGGCCAAGCGATCGCCATCGCTCTGGCCGAGGCGGGCGCCGAGGTGGCGGCCGTCGACCGTGACGTGGGCGCGGCCGAGAACACGGCGCAAAAGGTGCAAGCCCTGGACCGCCGTGCCCTAGCAATCGAGGCCGACATTGGCGAGCTCGGCGACATCGACGCCATGGTGACGCAAGCGGCGGAGGCCCTGGGCGGCATCGACGTCCTGGTCAACAACGCCGGTGTCAACAGTCACGGCAGGTTGCTCGACATCACCGAGGAAACCTGGGACCTGATGCAGAAGGTCAACGCCAAGGGCAGCTTTTTCTGCCTGCAGCGGGTTGCCCAACGCATGGTCGAACAGGACCGCGGCGGGCGCATCATCAACATCGCCTCGATCGGCGGCAAGGGCTTTCGCGGCACCGCCAGTCCAGCCTATGCGGCGAGCAAGGGCGCCATCATCGCCATGACCTATATCGCGGCCGTCCATCTGGCGCCGCACGACATCACCGTCAACGCCATTTGTCCGGGCATGGTCGATACCCAGATGCTGCGCGGCATGCTGGCGCAGCGGGCCGACGACACCGGCCAGTCGGCGGCAGAGTTGCTTGCCGGCTTGCAGGAGACGGTGCCGCTCGGGCGGCTGATCGAGGCCGAGGAGATCGCCGCGACGGTCGTTTTTCTCGCCGGCCCCGGCGGCCGCAACATCACCGGCCAGACCCTCAACGTCGACGGCGGCTTGATTATGAGTTAGCGGACTCGGCCATCGAACCTTCGGTCAATCGCCTAGGAGTGCTTCGAAGAAGGCTGCGGCAGTCGCAAGGTAGGTATCGATATCCTCTTCGCAATGGGCAAAGGAGGCTTGCGGGCCGGCCGAGGCAACCGCGTCCCAAATTCCCCGGTTGGCCATGAAGACGCGGCGCGTGTCGATAAGCCCGTTGTCAAGCGAGGCCTTGGCCTCCTGATAATTGATGGGTAGTTCGGGACGCATGCAGTACCCGGCCCTCGGACCCAGGTGGAAGGCTCGCCAAGGAAGCCCGCACCTAGCGAAGATTTCATCCAATCCGCCGGCCAGGTGGCTTCCCAATTCCCGCACCCGCCGATAGTTCTCCTCTGTCAGCACCTCGAACAAGGCAGCCCTTGCGGCGGCAGCAGCGATCGCCGAGGCGTAGGTGGTGCCACCGGTTGCAAGGCCGGCCGGGCCATCGTCACTATCGACGTGGCGGGCGACGATCTTTCCGATCTTGGCCGACATGCCATAGAGCGCAAAGCTGATACCGCTACCCAGCCCTTTGCCGAGGACTTGGAAATCACACTTTAAGCCCCAGTCACGAACCAAGCCGCCATAGGCGAATTGGTAGCTGTGCGCCTCGTCGAAGCACAACAACGTTCCGGTCTCTCCGGTGAGCTCGCGCAGACCTTCGAGAAAGCCCGGCTGGGGAAGAAGTATATTGCAGTTGGTGAGTGCGGGCTCGGTCAACACCAGTGCGACCTGTGCCGATTTCAGGACCGCCTCTACCGCACGGAGATCATTGAAGGGCAGCACGATCGTGTTGGCACCGGCATCGGTCGGCAACCCCAGCAAGCTGGGCGCAGTCCGACCCTCTTTCTTTTCGACCAAGGTTTCATCGAGGTGGCCGTGATAATGGCCCTGAAAGACGACGATCTTTTGTCGTCCGGTCACGAAACGCGCGATGCGGATTACTTCCGCGTTGGCTCCAGAAGCAGAGAGTGTGAATTGCCAGTATGGCAGGCCATTGCGCCGGCCCAACTCTTCGGCCACCGCCAGCGCATCTTCGGTAGCAAGGAGAAAGTGGGCGCCACGGGCAACCTGGCGGGAGACGGCCTCGACAATGGGCGCGGGCCCGAAACCCATGGTCATGGCAAGATCGGCCACGTTGAAATCGAGGTAGCGGTTGCCGTCCAGGTCGAAGAAAGCGGCGCCCTCGCCATGGGAAATGTAGAGTGGCGACGTGCGGTACAAGCCCCGCATCCAGCCCATCGGCACCCCGCCCGGCATATGCGCCTCGGCCCTCGCTACCGCCCTCGCCGACAGCGGGGTCCGCCTGGCGAAGGCCGCATCCTCGTCCTGGCGCAGCCGGTGGACCCGCGCTTGTGTGAAGGGATAGATGCCGTCGGAAATCATCGAGGACGCCACAGACTAGCGTACAAGTGTGGATGACAATATGAGGACTGGGGGCCTCGACAGACCCAGTTTGTCCGCTGTTCCCTCATGTTCCACGCCACTACTCCACTTGTCACGCCGGTCCACTGTCACGCCGGCGGGTCGACGATACGGGTCTTGAAGTCGGCCGGAGCGACGATCTCCAGGACTTCGAAATCCTCGGAGCAGGCAATCTCGCGATGTTTGATGCCTGGGGTCTGCAAGATGGCATCGCCCTTGCGGATCGTGTGCTGGCCTTGGCCTTCATACTCGAAGGTGGCCCAGCCGCCGAGCACATAAACAAGCTGAAAGGTGCAATCGTGCACATGCCACTGCTGGACCGCGTCGGGATCCTTCTTGCCGTTAGCCCGAATAACATGGGCGACATAGTCACCGCCGGTGCCGCCCTTAATGCCTAAATCTCGATAGTCGAAGATCTGGCGCAGGCCTGGCGACCACTCGGCATCTGCGGCTTCGTGATGGACGAAGCGCCAGGGTTGATCGGTCATACTGAAGTCTCCTATGGCAAGCGAAAAGCGTTGGCAGGTCCCTAGTCGAGCTGATGGGCCAGCACGCCGACCGCGTTTTCAATGGCCTGGGCCGCATCAAGGCAAAGGTCCTCGCGGAAGCGCTGGCCGATGATTTGCACGCCCAGTGGCACGCCATCGTAGAGGCCGGTCGGAACGGCCGCCGACGGTAAGCCCAGCAGGTTAACGCTATAGAGCATCGACTGCTCGTCAAGCATCTGGGCAACGCGCGCTTCCCCCTTCAGGTCTTCGCCCTGCGGGAAGGGAGGCACCTGGGAAACCGGCGCCAGGACCAAGGGATAGTCATCGAGGAAGAGGTTCCAATCGCGCAGCAGCCGGGTCCGCTCGGCCAGCGCCAGTTGGTAGCCGGCCATGTCGAGCGCCTCGCCGGCCGCCTGATAGCCATCGCAGACAGCATTGATATCCGGCGTGCCTTGCGTGCGAATGGCCGTCAGCATGAAAGTATTAAGATCGGCAGTCAGGATATTGCGCCAGGCGCGGGCCACCTCTGCCACCGACGGTGGATCCACTTCCTCGACCGCATAGCCCGCATCGCCAAGATGCCCGGCCGCACGGTCGATCGCCGCCGCCACCGCCGGATCACAGGCAACTCCCGCCGGCGTCTTGGTCACCGCCACACGCAACGGTGCGGGCAAACGAGGCCCGTCCAGGGGGGTCGGCACCCACCAGGGATCGCGTGCATCGGCTTGGGCCATGACCGCCAGTGCCAAACGCACATCGCGCACCTCGCGGGCGATGGGCCCCTGCACGCTCATGAGCTGGATGGAGGGCGGGCGTTCCCCAGGCGAGCTGGGATTGTAGGCGGGTATGCGGCCGAGGCTGGGTCGGATGGTCGCCACCCCACAGGCATAGGCTGGATAGCGCAGCGATCCGCCCAGGTCGTTGCCGTGGGCGATGTCGCCGATGCCCAGGGCCACCGCCGCCGCGGCACCTCCGGAAGAGCCGCCGGGTGTGACGCCCGTCTTCCAGGGATTGTGGGTCATTCCGCGCAGCGGATTATCCGTAAACCAGCGCAGGCTGAACTCCGGCGTGTTGGTGCGGCCAATGACGATGGCACCTGCATTTCTTAGGTTGGCGACGACGGGCGCATCCTCTGTCGCAATGAGCGCTTCCAAGGCCGGCACGCCATTCGGATTGGAAATCCCCTTTTGATCGATGTTTTCCTTGATGGTGATCGGCACCCCGTGCAGCGGTCCGGTGGCAACCCCGGACGCAAGCGTCGCGTCGGCCCGGTGAGCTGCCTCCAGCGCCGCCTCGGAAAGATCGAGGGTCACCGCGTTTACCCGGCCATTGACTCTTTCCAGGCGCTCAAGCGCGGCCTCCACGGCCTGACGGCTGGTGATGGTGCCGCGGCGAATGGCCGCTGCCGTCTCGCAAGCGCTCCAGCGCCAGATTTCCTCGGTCATGATCGCCTCCCGGCTGGTGGGTTGTTTTCCTGTAACCCCGTTGGCAAAACCATAGCGCAGGCCAGACGCCGCTCCGGGGCCTTAAGCAAAGGGCGGCCCCCCAGGGCCGAGACGCAGGCCCGGTCGCAGGTTCTTAAAGGGTATCAGGTCAAGTTGACAGGGATTGGCGCCGGGCGCATCGGCAAAGATAACCGTTTCGGCAATTGGCTCATAGTCGGCCAAGAAGTGGACCGAGCTCTTGACCGCAAGGATGGCCTTCTGCTCCGGCTCCACGCCGATATGACGGAAAAATGCCTGGTCAGCGTTCTGCGTTCGAACCGAGCCGACAATCACCTGTACTTCGCTGCCAGGATCGTCGATCTGCAGGAGCGCCATCGGACCAAGCTCGGCGGTCGCGCCGCCATACATGGGGCCGGTGAAGGGAAAGCGGCCGTTCGACAAGGCGATTACCTCGACCGGAACCTTGATAGGTTCGCAACCCAGTTCGGGAAAGCGCCCGCCGAGCGCTGCCTCGAAACGGCCGCCCTTACCCACCGTATGGGCCTGCGCCGCCGCTTCCGGATCCCACAGCATGGCAAGACATGCTTCGCGCGCGCCACCTTCCAGGAGAGCCTTCAGCAGCCCGGTTGTGTCTCCGGTCGCACCGGCGCCCGGGTTGTCCTGCGGATCAGCCAAGACCACGGGGCGGCTCGCCGTGCTAGCCCGCTCCACCGCCCGCCGAACCGCCTCTTTGGCCGGGATGAGGGGATTATGGAACTGGCTCTCGGCAGCTTGTAAGCTCGCCAGCAGTTGCCCTGCCGCTCGCTCGACAGCGCCCCTATCACTTCCGTAGGCGACCAGCGATCCGCCGCAATCCTTGATGTCCGCCGGCGGGAACCCTAAGGCTAGGTCCACCGATTGCACACCGCCGACCTCCAGTTCAGGAAGCATGGCATAAAGCCGCCGCCCCGGCTCGCGCAGGGTGGATTGGGCTTGGATCGGTATCAAATAGTCCAGCTGGCGAAAGGCCTTTGCGAAGGGCTCGCCGCGGGTGAGTTGCCGAGCTAAGAGCCGCTGCGCCCGCATCCCCGTCTCGGCCATGTCGATATGCGGATAGGTGCGATAGATGGTCATAAAGGAAGAGGCTTCGACCATCTGCGCTGTGGTATTGCTGTGCAGGTCCAAACTGACGGCAATAGGCAAGTCCTGGCCTAGAACCGAGCGCAGTCGTTGCAGCAAGGCCCCTTCCCCATCTTCGTGATCTTCGGTCACCATCGCACCATGCAGGTCAAGATAAAGACCGTCGATGCTGCCCGCCGCTGCCACATCATCGCAGATCATTTCGGCGATTGTTTCGAACCCCTCGGTCGTCACGTAACCGCCCGGTTCGGCACCGGCCCAAAGAATTGGTACCAGGTCCCATTCAGAAGCAGCCTCCATGAACCCAGAGATAGGAATGTTAAGGCCTGAAAACGTGTCGATCACCGCCGCCCCCCGGGTCAGCGTCGGCCAGGCGCCACCACGTACAAAACAGTCTAAGGGCGTTGGGATCGGCGCAAAGGTGTTGGTCTCGTGCTGAAATCCCGCAATGGCGACTCGAGGGCGTTGCATCTCTCCTCCCGGCTCTGGTGCACGAAGCAGTTTTGCCACGGGTCGGGTCCGGAGGCGAAGAAATTTTCACTGCAGTGAATAGCGAGCCTTGGTGGTTGCTAAGCGATGCTGATGGATCGACGATATGATCAATTGACTCCTACCCTGATCCGGGCGTTTACTCGACAGCACAAAAGGTTTGGCTCGCGAAGAACACGACGACGTGGATATCACTCGCGAGCTGAAAAACTGAATAATGTGGGAGGAGTTTTATGTTTTCCTGGACTAGGCGTCAGCTTATCGCCGCAGCCGCGGTGATTGTGCCGATGACCTTTGGGGTCGTCACCAACGCCTCTGCCGAGACCGTGCTTCGGGTGATCCCTCATGCGGATTTGAAGAACCTCGATCCAATTTGGACGACCGCCTATATCTCGCGCAATCACGGTTACTTGATCTATGATACCCTGTTTGCGCTGGACGAGAACTTTAAGCCCCAGCCGCAGATGGTCGACACCTGGACCGTGTCGGACGACGATTTGGTCTGGACCTTCAAACTGCGCGACGGCCTAAAATGGCATGACGGCGCCGACGTCACGGCTGAAGATTGTGTTGCCTCGCTTGAGCGTTGGGGCAAGCGTGACGGCATGGGCCAGGCCCTCTTCGAAGTGGTCGATAACTTGAGCGCGCCAGATGCCAAGACCATCGTCATGACCTTGAAGGAGCCCTATGGGCTGGTGCTGGACTCGATCGGCAAGATCTCTTCAAACGTCCCCTTCATGATGCCCAAGCGCATGGCCGAAACCGATCCCTTCGAGCAGATTCCGGAGCACGTCGGCTCTGGCCCCTTCATGTTTAAAGCTGATGAGTGGGTTCCGGGCTCGAAGGTCGTTTATGTCAAGAACCCGGACTATCAGCCGCGCAGCGAAACCCCTTCAGCGGCGGCCGGCGGCAAGATCGCCAAGGTAGACCGGGTCGAATGGACCTATTTCCCCGATCAGACGACGGCGATGAATGCGCTGATCAGCGGCGAGGTGGACTATTTCGAATCACCGGCCAACGATCTCATGCAAATCCTGGAAACCCAAGAAGGCATCGTGGTCGAAATAAACGATCCCTTGGGCAACATCGGCTTTGCCCGCTTCAACCATCTGCTGCCACCCTTCGACAATGCCGAGGTTCGCCGAGCCGCCATCATGGCCATGAAACAGGAAGACTATATGGCCGGCGCGGTGGGTGACCAGAAATTCTGGAAGACCTGCTACAGCGTTTATCCCTGCGGTACGCCGCTGGAAAACGAGGTCGGCAGCGACGTCATCAAGACTGGCGACATTGCCGCTGCCAAGGCGGCCTTGGAAGCGGCCGGCTACGATGGAACCCCGGTGGTTCTGATGCAGCCGACCGACATCCCTCTGCTCTCAGCCTTTTCGCTGATCACGGCGGAGAAACTGCGCAAGATCGGCATGACCGTTGAAGTGCAGGCCATGGACTGGTCGACTCTGACGTCACGCCGCGCCCGACGCGACCCTGTTTCCGACGGCGGCTGGAACATGTTCCACACCTGGTGGATCGGCGCTGACGTCATGAATCCGATGTCGATCGCCTTTTCCGGTAGCGCCGACAAGGGCTGGTTTGGTTGGCCGTCTGATGCGGAGTTGGAGGCCCAGCGGGCTGCCTTCGCCAAGGCCGGCAGCGTGGAAGAGCAAAAGGAAATCGCCGCCAAGGTGCAAGAACGGCTCTGGGCCATTGGTGCGTCCGGTGAACTCGGCCAGTTCTTTGTGCCGGTGGCCTACCGCGACAACGTCAAGGGGTTGATCAAGTCGCCGGTACAGTTCTTCTGGAACATCTCTGTCGAGTGACCGACCAGGGGAGATTCGCCGCCAGCCAAGAGTTCGCTTGGACTAGATTCTTGGCTGGCCGGCGACCATAATACCGTATGCTGCGTTACATCATCAGCCGCATCGTGGCGACCATTCCGGTGATGGGGGTGGTCGCCCTTTTTGTGTTCCTGATGCTGCGCCTGGCGCCCGGCGATCCGGCGGCGGTTATAGCGGGCGATTATGCCACGGCTGAGGATATCGTGCGTATCCGCGAGAGCTTGGGTCTGAACGAACCGATCCTGGTGCAGTTCGGCACCTGGATTTGGGCCTTGATGCGGGCCGATCTCGGCATCTCGATCTTCACCAATCTGCCGGTCACGACTCTGATCGCTCAGCGGTTAGAGCCGACATTGATGCTGACCTTGACGACCATCACCTTCACCATCCTGGTCGCCGTGCCGCTCGGCACCATCGCCGCCTGGAAATCGGGTAGCTGGATCGATCGCGGTGTGATGGTTTTTTCTGTCGCCGGTTTTTCCGTTCCGGTCTTCGTCCTGGGCTATATCCTCATTTACCTGCTCGCCATCGAGCTGCGCTGGCTGCCGGTGCAGGGCTATAAGAGCATGTTCACCGACGGGGTGCTTCCCTTCCTGCGCCACATCACCTTGCCGACCCTGACCCTCTCGGTGATTTTCATTGCCTTGGTGGCGCGCATGACCCGCGCCTCGGTGATGGAAGTGCTACAGGAAGACTATGTGCGCACCGCCCGCGCCAAGGGCCAGAGCGAATTCAAGGTCCTGCTGCGCCACGCCCTGCGCAACGCGGCGGTGCCCATCGTCACCGTCATTGGCATCGGCATCGCCCTTTGCATTGGCGGTGTGGTGGTGACCGAAAGCGTCTACAACATTCCGGGCCTCGGCCGCTTGGTGCTGGATGCGGTGCTGGCCCGTGACTACCCGATCATGCAGGGCCTTATCCTCTTTTTCAGTTTCGTTTACATCCTGATCAACCTCCTGATTGATCTCACCTACACTCTCCTTGACCCGCGGATCCGCTACTGATGGCCACCCAGTCGGAGCAGCGCGAACATCACGAGGCCTTGGCCGACGCTGCCTTGTCAGGCCGCAGTGAACCAACCATCCTGGGATTGCTGTGGGGACATCCCTCCATTGTCACCGGTGGCATCTTGCTGACGATCATGGTGATCATCGCTGTCTTAGGCCCCCTGGGCACCGGCGATCCGATCGCGATCAACCCGCTGAGCCGATTGAAGGGGTCAAGCGAGGCAGCCTGGTTCGGCACTGACTATCTGGGCCGCGATATCTTCGCGCGGGTCATTCATGGCTCTCGGGTATCACTAGTTGTCGGCTTGGCTGTCTCGGTCTGCGCCGTTGTTGTGGGTCTGACCGTCGGCTTACTAGCCGGCTACATTAGGGCGCTCGACGCGGTGATCATGCGCATTATGGACGGGCTGATGGCAATACCCGGAATTCTCTTGGCAATTGCTCTTATTTCGCTGTCTGGGGCTACCCTGGCGACCGTCGTGATCGCCATCATGATACCGGAAATCCCGCGGGTCGTTCGTCTGGTACGCTCGGTGGTGCTGAGCGTGCGCGAGGAACCCTATGTGGAGGCGGCCATCGCCTCGGGCACCAAGCTGCCGCTGATTCTCACCCGCCACATCCTGCCCAACACGGTCGCTCCTTTGATCGTTCAGGCAACCTACATTTGCGGTTCGGCTATGCTCACAGAATCCATTCTCGGGTTCCTTGGTGCCGGCATCCCACCCGAGATCCCCAGCTGGGGCAATATCATGTCGGAAGGCCGCACCTACTTCCAATTGGCGCCGTGGATCATCTTCTATCCCGGCATCGCGCTTGCCTTGACGGTGCTCGCGGTCAACATCCTCGGCGACGGGCTGCGTGACACCCTTGATCCCCGCATCGCCAGGAAAATGTGATGGCCAAAGGCGAGAATGGGGCCGGCGGCCAAGGCACTCACGTCGTTCTATCCATCCAAGGTCTGACCGTACGCCTGCCCAAAGGCGCCGACCGCGAGTTTGCCATCGAAAATGTTACCCTCGATGTCGGGTCCGGCGAGATCGTTTGCGTGGTCGGCGAATCGGGCTCCGGCAAATCGGTCACCGCGCATACGGTCATGGGCCTCATCCCGCGCAAGGATCTCCAGCCGGTGGCCGGCAAGGCGCTGTTGCTCGGCGAAGATCTGCTCACGAAACCCGAATCGGAGCTGAGGCGGCTGCGCGGTGAACGCATGGCCATGATCTTCCAAGAGCCAATGACCGCTCTTAATCCGGTGATGAAGGTGGGCGATCAGATCGCCGAGATGTTGGAGATTCACACTGACTTGAATGCCCAGGCCCGTGACCGCCGGGTGCTCGAGGTGATGCGCGACGTCAACCTGCCAGAACCTGAGGAGCTGGCCCACAGCTACCCTCACCAGCTCTCCGGCGGCCAACGCCAACGAATCATGATTGCCATGGCCTTGGCGCTCGAACCAGGCCTACTCATCGCCGACGAGCCGACCACGGCTCTCGACGTCACCACCCAGGCACAAATTCTCGACCTGATCAAAGACATTCAAGAACGCCACGGCACCGGCGTCCTGTTCATCACCCATGATTTCGGCGTGGTGGCTGAAATTGCCGATCGGGTGGTGGTGATGCAGCACGGCCATGTGGTCGAGCAGGGCCAAGCCAAGGAGGTGCTGACGAACCCGCAGCATCCCTACACCAAGATGCTTATGGAATCAGTGCCGAGCCTGGTGCCGCCGGACCGGGCGCCGGTTCCGGGTGGCGAGCCGGCCTTGTCCGCACAGGGTTTGGAAAAAATCTACGGCGGTGGTGGCTGGCTCGGGCGCGGCCGCATCGTTCACGCGGCCCAGAACGTGGATCTTGTCGTGCATCGCGGCGAGACCTTGGGCGTGGTCGGCGAGTCCGGCTCTGGGAAATCAACGGTCGCCCGCTGCATCGTACGCTTGGTCGATCCAACGGACGGCGAAATTCTGATCGATGGGCGCAACATCGCTGGCTTGGGGGAAGGCGCGCTGAGACCCTATCGCCGCGACGTGCAAATCGTCTTTCAAGATCCTTATCGCTCTCTCAATCCGCGCCGCAGTGTCGGGCAATCAATCGTCGAAGGGCCGATGAACTTCGGACTGTCGAAGACCGAGGCGATTGCCCGCGCCCGGGATTTGATGGCGATCGTTGGTTTGTCGCCGGACGCCTTGGATCGTTTCCCGCACCAGTTTTCCGGCGGCCAACGTCAACGAATTTGCATCGCCCGGGCGTTGGCAATGGAGCCCAAAGTGCTGATCGCCGACGAGGCCGTATCCGCCCTCGACGTCTCGGTACAGGCACAGGTGCTCGAACTGCTGGACGATGTGCGCAAGCGCTTCGATCTGGCCATGCTGTTCATCACCCACGACCTGCGCGTTGCGGCGCAGGTCTGCGATCGCATCATGGTCATGCAGCGTGGCATCGTGGTCGAGCAAGGCCCAACGGCCAGGGTCTATGCCCAACCAGAGCACGCCTACACGAAGTCCTTGCTCGATGCCGCCCCCGGCCGCCACTCGGTTTTTGGAGCTTAGCGCGGACTCTAGTCACGCTGCGGACCGTCACCGGCGCCCTAAGCCATCCGATCTTCAACGGGCTAGAGCATCTGCGACAAGATTTAACCATTCAATCTTGCTTTTTACCTAGAACAATTGTCTTACATTGGTTATTCTAGTTTACGGGCAATACTACAAAGAGGGGAAGTCATGCAGCGCAGGATTCTCGCATTGGCATAATCGTAGCATTTTCAGCCAGTTGGGCGGGTCAGAACCCAATCGGCGAGACCACGATGCGGATGGATAAAGGGGAACAGTCGGGCTTTCTGGCCGACTGTTCAGTATCGCGCGAGGGCAAGGAAGGCGAAACAAACCTAGTCTATTGGGATGAAGGCGCCGACTTCAAGGCCTATGATAAAATCGTGGTTGATTCTGTTACCAGTTGGCTGGCAGCCGACGCAGATCTCAAGAACGCATCGCCGGAAGAGCGCCGGCAGTTGGCCAACGAGTTCCACGCCGCAATTATCAAGGAAATGGAGGCCGACTTTAAAATCATTGATTCCATAGAGCCCGGCACCTTGCGGGTGCGCATCGCGCTCACCGACGCCGAGAAATCGAACCCGGCGCTCGACACGATATCCACTTAGATACCCCAGGCGCGCCTGGTCCAGTCGGTGGGCAACGTGGCCTCCGATACCGCCGGCTTTGTCGGCGATGCGAGCGCCGATTCAGAGGTGCGTGATGCCGCCACCGGCAAACTCTTGGCGGCCGGCGTTGACCGCCGGGCGGGAACCAAATCGCTTGGCGCCAGTACCTTCAGCGCCTGTACCTTCAGCGCCTGGGGGGATGCGCGCCCGACTTTCGAAGCCTGGGGCAAGCAGTTCAGCAACAACCTGCGCAAACGCCGCGACGCCTAGCGTCATCGCGCGAGCCCCAACCTGATTTGACGACTAGGGCCTGTGGACAAGAATTTAACCCTCGCACCAATGATGGATATCAAAGGCCATGGTCGTCGCAACTCTTTGGTCCTATATGATGCGTCAGGCTTGCACGAACCCTCAACCTGTCCAAGACCGGGGAATTCTCATGGGCGATCTAACACCCTTAAGATTAGGGGCAATTGGCGCTCTTCTCTTGCTGTCTAGTCTTGGTCTTACCGCCTGCGAGGAACCACCACAGCCGGTCGAACAAATCCGGGCGCTGAAGACAATCACCGTCACCAACGTGGCGTCCGGTCAAGTGCGCAAGTTTTCCGGCATTGTCCAAGCCACCGATACCTCCAGCCTCAGTTTTCAAGTCGGCGGCAATGTGCAGGAAGTCAAAGTAGAATTGGGCGACCCTGTGGAACGCGGCCAGATTTTAGCCAGCCTCGACAAGAAACCCTATGAACTCAACCTGCAGGGCGCCCAGGCCGAGCTGGACCGTGCACGAGCCAAACTCGAAGAGGCAAAGGTCGAGTTCGAGCGCCAAGACACCCTTTACCGGAAAGGATGGGTCGCCAAGGCCGCATTCGATCAAGCCCTGGCCGCCCACGAATCGGCGAAGAGCGAGGTGCAGTACGCGCAAAGCCGTGTCAACCTGGCCCGACGGGATCTCGACTTGACGGAGCTCGTGGCACCCTTCGACGGCTTGATCGCCGAACGAGAGGTCGATCCCTTCGTCGAGGTGAGTGCCGGGGAGAAGCTGTTTGAAATCAATGCAAGCGGCGCGCTGGAAGTCGCCCTTGACATTCCCGAGACGGTCATCCGCAAAGTAACCTTGGGGGCCCCTGTTACCGCCACCTTCCCGACTGAGCGCGATCTGACCTTAGAGGGGCGGGTCACCGAGATCGGATCTGTAGCAGCTGATGCGAATGCCTTTCCAGTGAAGGCTGGGCTGGCCAACCCACCGCCGGAGTTACGCCCCGGGATGACCGCAGAAGTGACCTTTACCTTCCGCAGTGATGATGAAAGCACCGGCTACTTGGTGCCCCTGGCAGCGATTGCACCGGGCAACGAAAGCCGCCAAGGCTATGTCTTCGTCTATGATCCGGAGTCCTCAACGGTACGCAAGACCAAGGTTCGCGGCCGCGATGTCCGCGACAACTTGATCGAAATCTATGAAGGCCTAAAGGCTGGCGACGTGATTGCGGTCGCCGGCGTTAGCTTTCTTTACGACGGCCAGAAAGTACGGTTGATGGCGCCGTGACGCCGGCCTGGAAACTCTCACAACAACGCCTTCGGTTGCGGCCATGTCCTGGATAACCGAGTTCTCCCTGAAGACCGAGCGGGTCACGATCCTGTTCTTGATCCTTGTGGCGGTGTCAGGAATCTTGGCCTTCTTGGACTACCCAAAGCGGGAAGACCCCTCGATCGTCATTCGCGAGGCCGTGGTCACTGCATCCTTTCCCGGCATGGCCACAGAGCGGGTCGAAGACCTGATCACCCGAAAGATCGAGGAAAAAGTCCGCGAGATCGGCGAAGTCGACACCATCAAATCCGATGCGAAAACGGGTCTATCGATCACTCATGTGATCGTCCACGACCATGTCACTGACCTGCCGGGGGTTTGGCAGGATCTGCGTAACAAGATGGCGGACGTGCGCGCCGACCTGCCGAGCGGCACGATCGGACCGCTGGTCAATGATGAATTCGGGCTGACGTCGGTAGCCACGATCGCGCTCTGGGCGGACGGCTTTTCCATGGCGGACCTGCGTGAGACTGCACGTGATTTGCGGGATCAGCTCTACTCCCTAGAAGGCATTTCCAAGGTCGAGCTTTATGGCGTTCAAGAGGAACAGGTCTATTTGGAGCTGTCGAACGCCAAGATGGCCCAGTTCGGCGTTTCCCCCGGCATCGTCGCCGCCACCCTGCGGGCGCAAAACATCATCTTGCCCGGCGGCGCCATCAACGTTGATGGTCGATACGTCATCGTAGAGCCGTCGGGCAACTTCAGCAGCGTCGACGATATCGCCTCGGTCCTGGTACCGATCCCAGGAAGCGAACAGGTCGCCCCATTACGCGATCTTGTCAATGTGGTCCGTGCCTATGAGCAGCCGGCCGACAAGCCAGCCTTCTTCAACGGCCAGCCCGCGGTGATCTTGAGCATCTCCATCATCGACGGGGTCAACTCGGTGGAGTTCGGAGAGCGTCTGACCCGGCGTATCGCCGAACTGCAGCAGACCTTACCCATCGGCTATGTGCTGGAGTACGCAACCTACCAGCCGGACCTAGTGGAAATGGCGGTCACCGGCGCGGTCTTCAATCTCTATCAGACTCTCGGGATCGTCCTTTTGGTGGTGATGGCGTTCCTCGGCATCCGTACGGGATTGATCGTCGGCTCCTTCGTGCCGATGGCGATGCTGATGGGCGTTGTCATCATGTCGATGATGGATATTGAACTGCAACGAATGTCCATTGCCTCGATGATTATTGCGCTTGGCATGTTGGTGGATAACGGCATCGTCGTCGCCGAGGATATTCGCACGCGCCTCGCCTCCGGTCAGGATCGGCGCCAGGCGGCCATTGAATCCGGTCGTAGCCTTTCGATCCCACTGCTGACCTCATCGCTGACCACAGTCTTCGCCTTCCTGCCCATGGTCCTCGCCGTCGGCGGGGCGGGGGAATATACGCTTTCTCTGGGGCAAGTAGTGATGATCGTGCTTCTGTCGTCCTGGTTTTTGGCGATGTACATGACGCCTGCCATGTGCGTTTGGTTCATGAAGGTGCCCGCCGCACCTGAAGGCACCGGAGCCGAGGGGCCGCGGATCGATCCTTATGCCGGACGCTTCTATAGCGGCTATCGCGGGCTTCTAGAAGCTTTGCTGCGGCTCCGATATGGGGTGCTGATCCTATCTGTGGCCGGGCTCTTGGCAGCCGGCTATGCCTTTGGTTTTGTGGTCAAGGAGTTTTTTCCGCCGGGCGATCGTGACCAGTTCTTGGTGTATCTCGATTTGCCTGCGGGCAGCCATGTCGATGAGACGACGGCCGCCGTTAAGCAATTGGATGCCTGGCTGCAAAACGGGGAAATCAACCCAGAGATCACCGGCACGGTCGCCTATGTGGGCAGTGGTGGTCCCCGTTTCTTCTTGTCATTGGCACCCCTGGACCCCGACCCGCATGTCGCCTTCATGGTGGTCAATACCCAGTCCGCCGCCCAGGTACCGGCAATGGTGGAGCGCACCCGACGTTACGCGCTTGACAATTTGCCAGGCGTGCAGGTTCGGCCCAAGGCTATGTGGTTGGGTCCTTCTGAGACCGGCATAGTCGCGCTGCGCCTCAGCGGACCGGATGGTACAGCGTTGATAGCCCACGCCGAGGCTGTCATGGCCGGTCTACGGGCGATTCCAGGAACAATCGACGTCCGCCATGACTGGGAAAACCGCGTAGCGACCATTGAGGTGCAAGTCGATCAGGCCCGCGCCCGCCGTGCCGGCTTAACCTCCGAAGAGGTAGCCAATTCCTTGAATGCCTATATCGACGGCACCCAGGTCACCGACTATCGGGAGGGGGATACCATCATTCCCGTGGTTGTGCGTGGGGTCGCAGCAGAACGCGACAACTTGGCGCAGCTGCGCGAGATCGCCGTCTATTCCAGCCTCACAGCGCGCAATGTGCCGCTGCACCAAATCGCGGACTTTCGGCCACGTTGGGACTTTAGCCGCATCAAACGGCGCGACCAGCAACGAACCATTACCGTCAGTGGCAAGCACCAATACCTAAAGGCCGGTCAGCTCTTGGCCTTGCTCCAGCCGACGCTGGAAGGGCTCGATCTACCGCCGGGCTATCGCTGGGAATACGGTGGCGAAATCGAGGCTTCGGCCAAGGCGCAGGGCTATCTTTTCGCTAACATGCCGCTTTGCGGCGCGATGATCGTGTTTTTGCTGGTGTGGCAGTTCAATTCCTTTCGCCGGCCGCTCATCATCTTGCTGACCATTCCTTTGAGCTTTATCGGCGCTGTCGTAGGACTCTTGGTGATGCAATCGGTTTTCGGCTTCATGGCGATCTTGGGATTATTGAGCCTGGCCGGCATCATCATCAACAACGGCATTGTCCTAATCGACCGCATCGATAGCGAACGGGCGACCGGGCGCGACGCTTATGACGCCATCGTTGTCGCTGCCGTCGCCCGCCTGCGGCCGATCCTGATGACGACCTTGACCACCATGTTGGGCCTGTTACCCCTGATCATCTCGCGAGATCCGCTGTTTTACGGCATGGCCTGCGTTATCGCATTTGGTCTTGGTGTCGGTACGCTCTTGACCTTAGGCATCGTCCCGCTGCTCTATAGTGTGTTCTTTCGGGTAACCATTCCGCCGCGCGGCACCGCGCCTGCCGGGGCCGAGGCCTAGTCGCCCGAAGCTTGTGGGGCTGGAGCAACGGTGGGTCATGTCGGAATTCGAGGCATTGAGCGATCCGAAGACGTTCCTCGTCGATCTTTTTGCGACGGCTGTCAAGGCCGCCGATCCGGCCCACTGCCTGCCACCGCATCTGCCGAGTCCGCCGAAGGGCAGGACCATCGTTGTCGGGGCCGGAAAGGCCGCCGCTTCCATGGCCAGAGCGGTAGAGGACCACTGGCAGGGGCCGCTCGAGGGTCTCGTGGTCACCCGCTACGATCATGGTGTCGATTGCCGTTACATCGAGGTCGTCGAGGCCGCCCATCCGGTACCCGATCAGCAGGGCCAGGCGGCGGCGGCGCGTATCCTCGAATCTGTCAAAGGACTTAGCGAGGAGGACATGGTCCTCTGCTTGATCTCCGGTGGCGGATCGGCGCTACTGGCGCTGCCGGGAAAGGCGGAAAGCGGCGCCCCCATAACCCTGGCACATAAACAAGCGATCAACCGTGCCTTGCTGCGATCGGGGGCAAACATTTCCGAAATGAACACGGTACGCAAACACCTCTCTGCCATCAAGGGCGGGCGCTTGGCGGCAGCGGCTCACCCCGCTCGCCTGTCGACCCTCGCCATCTCGGACGTTCCAGGGGACGATCCGGCGGTGATTGCCTCGGGCCCCACCGTCCCCGACCCAACCACGGTGGAGGACGCTAGCCGGATTCTTGAACGGTATGACATTCCCCTGCCTGATCCAGTTAAATCCTTCCTCCGCTCGAGCGCAGCCGAAACCCCGAAGCCCGGCGACCCGCTCTTCACTCGGTCAGCGTTCGAAATGATCGCCACGCCCGCCGCTGCCCTCGAAGCCGCCGCCGCCCGGTGTCGGGCCGCGGGGCTGGAAACCCTGGTCTTAGGCGACGCCATCGAAGGTGAGGCGCGCGACCTTGCCGCGGAGCAAGCGCTGCTGGCGGCCAAGGCCCAAGAAAGTGGTCGACCGACCGTGTTGCTTTCCGGCGGCGAGACCACCGTGACCGTCAAGGGCAAGGGGCGCGGCGGTCGCAATGCGGAGTTCCTGCTGGCACTGACCATTGCCCTAGATGGACGGGCGGGCGTTTACGGTATCGCCTGCGATACGGACGGGATCGACGGCAGCGAGGACAATGCCGGCGCTTACTTTGGACCGGAAAGCTTGGGCCGCGCCCGCTCAAAGGGCCTCGATGCAACTGCCTACCTCGATAACAACGACGGCTATTCCTTTTTTGCCGCTTTGGATAACCTTATTGTTACAGGTCCGACCCGGACCAACGTCAACGACTTTCGGGCAATCCTAATAACCTAGGAAACTAGGAGACATGCCATGGTCTGTCTCAGCGAGGAACAAAGACATCGCTTCTGGCAAGACGGCTTCCTGACGCTGCCCAACGCGGTGACCGAGGATGCCTTGGCGTCTATGCGGGCAGACTTTGCCCGGTGGGTGGAGGAGAGCCGGAAACACGACACGGCCTTTGGCCAGATGATGGATGGGCGCCCTCGCTTCGACATAGAGCCCGGACATCGTGCGGATCGCCCTGCCCTTCGGCGGGTGGCTTCGCCGACGGAACTTTCAGCAACCTTCCTAGAGGTTCTTCAGACAAGCTCCATGACCGATAGGATTTCCGAACTGATTGGCCCGAACCTTCGCTTCCATCACAGCAAGATAAACAGCAAGCTGCCGGGAACGGCGACGACCGTCAAATGGCATCAGGATTTCACTTTTGACCCGCACTCCAACGATGATCTCATCACCGCTTTACTGTTCCTGGACGACGTGAGCAAAGCCAATGGACCTCTGCTGGTCGCGCCGGGTTCGCACAAGGGTCCCTTGCTGTCTCTCTGGCAGGAGGGGCAATTCACCGGCAAGGTAGCTGAAGCGGAAGCCGAACGGCTTCAACAGCAGGCAGTCCAGCAGATCGGGCCGGCAGGTAGCGTTTGCCTGATGCACGCGCGTACCGCGCACGCCTCGGGCGCCAATCATTCGGACCAGCCGCGCACCCTCTTCATTGCCGCGGTCGCCGCCGCCGATGCGGTGCCGCTATCGACCAATGCGGTGCCCAGCAAACACCAAGGCCTCATCCTGCGTGGCGAGGAACCGGGGCGCATTCGCTCTACTGCGTTCGAAATGGAGATCCCGGAGGTCCCGAAGGGCGCCTCCTTTTTCGTGCAGCAGGCGGAGTCGTGATACGCGAAGTTAGCTTGGCAAAGGTGCTGCCTTGAAGATATCCATGGCCTCGCAGCGGGCCGCAAAGCGCGCTAAACGAGGCGCCTTTTTCTCCACCTCAAGGACCGGCCTTACCTTCTGGGCGAAGGTAAAGGCAACAGCTGCGGTGATGTCGGCTTGGCTCATGCCATCGCCGCCGGCAAGCCAGCCATCATCACCAGCTTCGCCCGCCAACTCGTCGAGAAATGCCAGGCCGCTCAATGCCTGTTCATCGTTGTGGTCGATCCAGGGTTGGTGGACTTTCTCCTCTGGGTGAAAGCGCGTCTCGTAAAAGGACCATCGCGCCTTATCCATGGCGGCCTGGCCCATGGCGGTAATTTTCATGACATGCCGCCGGTCCCGACCTGAAGGAGGTGTTAGGCGCCGGGCAGGCTCCACCATCTCGTCGATGGCATCCAAAATCGCATAGCTCTCCACCAGTGCCTCACCATCATCGAGAAGCAAGGTGGGAATTCGCGTGATCGGATTGTGTGCCCGCACGCGTTCCGGTTCCTTAAAGACCATGACCTCGTCGAACTGGAAAGGCAAGTCCAAGGCATGGAGGCTGACGGCCACACGCCGCACATAGGGGGAAAGATAGTTGCCAATCAATTGCACAGCACGTTCCTCTTCAAAGCTTGTCTATCCTGTTCGGCGTCACCCTTCCCGCACGTCCCAGCCGATGCCGAGTTCGGGCATCAAGGCCATGAAGGGGTCCGGGTCGAGTTCTTCGATGTTGACCATGCGGCGAATGTTCCAATCGCCGCGGGCGATGAGCAAAGCCGTCGTCACCATGGGCACGGCCGTTGTATAGGAAATCGCCTGGGAGCCGACCTCGCGATAACAGGCCGCATGGTCACAGGTGCTGTAGACAAAAGCTTCGCGCGCTTGACCCTGCCAGCGTCCCTTGACCAGGCTGCCGATACAGACCTCGCCGCTGTAGCCGGCGGCAAGCGAAGCGGGGTCGGGCAAAAGCGCCTTGACCAGCTTGATGGGGATCACCGACTGCCCTTCGACATCGACCGGCTCGATGCCGAGCAAGCCGAGGTTCTTTAAGACCCCAAAGACCTTCAGATACTGTTCGCCGAAACCCATCCAGAACTCGATGCGCTTGGCCGGAATGTTCTTGAAAAGGGAATGAAGCTCGTCATGGCCCATTGAAAAGAGCTTATGTTCGCCGACTTTTGGGAAATCATAGGTCATGGACTTGGAATGGCAGGGAATGGTCACCCAGTCATCATTTTCCCAGTAAACAACATCCTCCATAATCTCTCGGAGATTGGTTTCAGGATCGAAGTTGGTTGCGAAGTAACGGCCGTGACTGCCGGCGTTGACATCCATGATGTCGATGCTGTCGATGTCGTCGACCAAATGCTTCTTGGCGTGGGCGCAGAAAACATTGACGGCGCCGGGGTCGAAACCGGCGCCCAGAATACCGGTGACCCCCGCCGCCTCGAAACGCGGCTTCAAGGGCCATTCATAGTTGCCGTACCAGGGAGCTGGCTCGTTGATGCGGCCTTCCAATTCGTAGACCGCCGTATCGACGTAGTGGGCTCCGGTCGCCAAACAGGCCTCGATGATCGCCAAGTTGCAATGGGGACTGCCGGCGTTCAACACCAGGCCGGACCCGGTCTCACCGATCAGCCGGGTGAGCGCATCCACATCCTTGGCATCGATTTGGGCCGCTCGCAGACCATGTCCGCCCACTTTACGGTTTTGCTTTTCTTCCACCGTTGCAAGGATCGCCTCGCACTTGAAAAGCGTGCGCGAAGCAAGACAGATGTCGCCCAGTTCGTCATTGTGCTGGGCGCATTTGTGCGTGACGGCGCTGCCGACCCCGCCGGCACCGATGATCAGTGTATTTTTCAACGAAGTCCCCCTGGCTTAAGACAACCGCGTGCGATAGTCCTCATATGTGAACTGTCTGACCATGCGCAAGCGCCCCGTTTCCGCCTCGCGGATCGCGATACTAGGCAGCGGAACGCCGTTGAAAAAGGTGTTCTTGACCATGGTGTAGGGGGCCATGTCCTCGAAGACCAGGCGCGACCCGACTTCGAGCGGCTTAGCAAAGGAATAGTCGCCGATGATATCGCCGGCCATGCAAGTCGGCCCACCCAGGCGGTAGGTATAGGGCAGATCGCCCGGCTGGCCGGCGCCGGTGATATCGACCCGGTAGGGCATCTCGAGACTGTCCGGCATATGGGCGGAGGCGGAGACGTCCAGGATCACGGACCCGTTCGGCAGCAGGTCCAGCACCGTGCCCACCAAGGTCCCTACGTCCATGACGATCCCCTCCCCCGGCTCCAAATAGACCTCCACTTGGTGGCGTTTGCGAAAGTCGGAGATGAGGTCGCAGAGCTGATCGAGGTCGTAATCGGCGCGGCAGATGTGATGGCCGCCGCCCATGTTTATCCAGGTCATCTGCGGCAGCCAGCGGCCGAACTTGGCCTCCACCACCTCCAGCGTGCGCGCTAGAGCATCCGCGTCGCTGCCGCAAAGGCTGTGAAAATGCAGGCCCGAAATGCCAGCCAGTTCCTCAGGTTCCAATTCATCGCTTGTGATCCCCAAGCGCGAGCCAGGCGCGCAAGGATCATAGATTTCGTGGTCAACCTCCGAATGCTGCGGGTTGATGCGCAGTCCGCAGGCAAGCGAGCGCTTGGCGGCCATTGCCCGAAAGCGTCGCCATTGTGAATTCGAATTGAAGACCACATGGTCGGACAGATCAAAAAGCTGTCCGATCTCTTCCGCTCGATAGGCTGGCGCGCAAAGATGCAGCTCGCCACCAAATTCTTCGGCCGCCAGGCGCGCTTCGTTAAGGGAACTGGCGGCAGCGCCGGCCAAAGTGTCGCGCATTTGCGGAAAGAGGCTGAACGTGGCAAAGGCCTTGAGCGCCAGCAGAACCTTGGCGCCGCAGCGCGCTTGCACCTGCGCCACGGTCGCCATGTGGCGCGCCAAGACTGCCTCGTCACAGATGTAACAAGGGGTCGTCAATTGTTCCAATTCGACCGTCTGCCCCGGGATGTCTTTGGCGCCTTGGGTAACCGAAACCTGATTCATGCCCTATCGCATATCACACATACTCGACCAAACGCCAATACCAGCGAGCCCAAAACGCAGCGCGAAGGCCTTGGCTCAAAGGACGGGCTATGGCAATTTCCCGGAAACAAACAATTCGATGCTCAGTTATCCCGAAAGGGCTTCCCAATGCCCCGCGTCCTAAACGTGTTTCCCTTGACCCTCTTCCAAGATCGGGTCGAGGTGAGCGATGCCGATCGCCAGCAGATGGTCACCGCCATTTTGGAAATGGGCGAACAGAAACTTTACCAAACCCCCGGCTCGACCTGGACCGGCGACGTCAACGGATTTGAGTTCCTGCACAATGATCCGCGATTTTCGACGCTCTTCGACAAGTTTGCCGGGCCTTTGCGCAACTACCTCCAGACCCTCTGCCTCGACCCGAACCTGCTTAATCTTTACTACACCCGATCCTGGGGAACCATTTCGCGCCGCGGCGAGGCAACGACCGCCCACATTCACGAGCAGTCCCATATCAGCCTGGTCTACTACTTGAGGAAACCGGAGGGTTCCAGCGGCATCTCCTTCTTGGACAATGACGCGCCCAACCAGTTCGCACCCAAGATCTTCCACGAGCGCATGCTGAAGCATGGCCTGTTGAAGGAAATTCAGGCCCTCAATGCGGTCAAGGCCTTTATGGAAACCAAGCAAGACGATGTGGTGATTTTTCCCTCTAAGACCCTGCACGCCATTGTCCCCAACACCACCGACGAGCCTCGCCTGTCGATCGCGGTGGACATCGTGGTTACGGTCAAAGATAGCCAGGGACTGGAATTTTTGTATCCGAACCTAGGCACCTGGAAGGTGGTCGCCTAGAGCATGGTCGACTCATGCTCTAAGTAACGCGCAGCACTGCGGCCATGCCGGCCTGCATGTGTTCCAAGACGTGACAGTGAAACAGCCAGTCGCCGGGGTTGTCGGCAACAAAGGCCACCTCGACGCGCTCCTGCGGCTCCACCAGTACCGTATCCAACCACGGCCGATGGGGCACTGCCCGGCCATCACGGGTCAGCAGGCGAAAGGAATGCCCGTGCAAGTGCATTGGGTGGGGAAAAGCCGTGTCGTTGATGATCTCGATCCGCTGCGACTGCCCCAGTTTCAGATCCAGCAAGGGATCCATGGCGTCCTGATGAGCGACGATCCCATTGATGGCCCAGACCTTGCCACGGCGCGCCAGGTCGCGAATGTCCAGCCTCTGCCCCTTGAGGACGGCGGCACTGAGGCCGCCCATGGCCCCGCCAGCGAGGATGATTTGATGTTGCTGCGCATCGTCAAGGTTCGGTTCGGGTAAGGGGTTAGCGGGCAAAGCGATAGCGCCGTCTAATGCCGATGACCGGATCGGAAGCTCCGGGCGATAGACAAGATCCAAGAACTTGTACTGCTGCCGGCGGTAGTAGCGGTCGATGACCGGGTAGGAGCGACCGG
The DNA here is from genome assembly GCA_965222795.1 of Rhodospirillales bacterium. Classification (GTDB taxonomy): domain Bacteria; phylum Pseudomonadota; class Alphaproteobacteria; order Kiloniellales; family CBDCUY01; genus CBDCUY01. The sequence goes on from OZ244972.1 coordinate 1,451,289, forward strand.
GTTCGCCCTCCATATCCAAAATCACATCCGCTCGGCCGGCCGGCGGCAAGATGACCGTCCGCTCAGGCGGCTCGTGCGGTTGGACGGGCTGGCCATCGAGGGCGATCACCCAAGGCCGGTGCGCCTCGAACTGAAGCGCAAAGATACGGGCGTTGGCCGTGTTGATCAATCGGAGGCGCAGCCGCTCGCCGGCCCGCACCTGGAATTGGCTGCTGTCCTTGCCATTGAGGGTGGCAAAATTGCCAATGCGGCCGGCATGGCTGAGATCCATAGGGTGATCAAAAGTCTCACTGATGCGGTCATCGTCATCCAAGCGCCAGTCGTCAATCACCCAGACAGCCTCGCGATCGACCTGGAGCGGCTCCGCTTCCTCGACGATCAAGGCACCATAGAGGCCGCGGCCCTGCTGCTCGCTACTTTGGACGTGCGGGTGGTACCAGAAAGTGCCGGCATCGGGCACCACGAAGTCATAGGTGAAGCTTGCACTTGGCTCGATCGGCGGCTGACTCAGATCAGGAACCCCGTCCATGGCGAGTGGAATTCGCAGTCCGTGCCAGTGTACCGTGGTCGGCTGTGGAAGCTGATTTTCCACCCGGACCCTAAGCCGCTCGCCCTGACGCAAGCGTATCTGAGGACCCGGCACGCTTTCATTGTAGCCCCAAATGGCTGTCTCAGGCCCACGCGGTCCAAAGAACCGGGTTGTGCCAGCCCTCGGGACTAGCGTCGCTTCCAGTCCCAGCCTTTCTTGGGCAACAGTACCCCGATGGGGCATAGCGACACCGGCGACCGCGCCGGCCATGGACCAGAGAAACCATCGACGGGGGATGAGTTCCTTTCTATTCTTCAAGGGCCTTCGCTGCTGATAGGTCATCAAAACACTCCTGCCTCCAGCCCGGCGGCGACCAGCATGCCAAGCTCTTGGCAATCGTCGACAAAGGAATCCCGCCACTCGCCACGACAGATGACCGATTCGCCAACCGCCCGCCAACGAAGGCCGGTGACAATCGTCTCCACGCCCCGCTTGGTGCCGGTGCCATCATGACCGGCACGGATATAAAGGGCATAGGGCTTGCCTTGCGTCACCTCCAGGCAGGGGTAGTAGCAGCGGTCGAAAAAATCTTTCAGCGCGCCGCTCATGTACCCGAGATTTTCGGTTGTGCCGAGGATGACGGCATCGGCGTCGATCACGTTCTCTGGCACTGTATCGAAAGGGCTCTGCGCCACGGCTTCGACACCCTCGATATCGGGATGGCGGGCGCCAAGCAATACGGCTTCGCGTAGTCGTTGCGTATTTGGCGACGGCGCATGGGCTATGATCAAGAGGCGCTTGGAACTCATGCAGCATCCTATAGCAGACTTGGATGTCGGTTCGCCATGGGACCAACAGCACTGTGGCCGCAGTCATCCAAACTCCTTGTGCCGGTAAGCACCAGCGGCCGAAAATCGGTAACAAGAGTTAGGGCTGACCTAGGTTCTTTGGGACCTTGCCCTCCCCCTCAGCCTTTATCGGGGTTGTAGTTTGGTCATTCAGGCAAGGCGTTTTGGTGCATTTACAAAAAACCAAGGGCGTAAGCACTTTAAGTCGATTGATGCAGGCCCTTGCTGCCCCCTATGGCGAGCAGGTCCAACTTCAATTAAGATAGAGTGTTCCGCGCTTGTCGCGTGGCGTCTTGGTCTAACCGTCGTCAAGGCCCACACGATTTTCGACTAGGGCCTGTGGACATTCATGTCACCGCCGTGGCGGGATTGGCTTTTTCGTCAGGGTTAGGAGCGACGGGCGCGGTGGAGGTGGCTCTCCATAAGCCCGGAGCGACGCAGAGCTGGCGCAAAGCCACCCCGTGCCCGCGGCATCCGGCCCCTTTTGGCCCGCTGCCGCGTCGCTCGTCTTTGAATATGGTGTACATGTCCTGCATCCTCGCGCCTAACAGCCGGCCAAAGTGGCTCGGACCACGACGGCGAAATGAATGTCCACAGGCCCTAGGCCAACCTTGCACTTTCAGGTATTGGTTCGTTTCGTCGCGCAGCCGAGATCAGGGCAAAAGCTGGTCTTCTTGCCATACGGGCGCTACCGACAGCGATAGCCTTTAAGGCTGGCCGATTTAGCAATGTAATGACGCTGGGCCGTGGCATTGCAATGATCCTCTCATGCTTCAATCGGGTAAGCTCCCGTGACACGGACTCTGCAGTGAGACCCAAATACTCCGCAATTTCAGGCCGTCGCATAGGAAGCATGACTTCGCGGCTCGACCCCGATGGCAAAGTCATAGCCGCGCCGACTTCCAGGAGGAATGAGGCGAGCTTTTCTTCGGTGGTCTTTCTGCCGAGCAATAGCACTCGATCCTGCAGGGCAGTCACCTCGTCACAGGCTAAATCAAAGAGCGTCCGATCGATCACCGGATAGCGGCGCGCCAGATGCTGTAAGTCCACCCATTGGATCCTGTAAATCACACCTCTCGTCAAAGCTTGGGCGGTCGACGGCCAAGGTGTGTCGCGCCGATGCACGGTGATTGGGTCACCTGGTCCCCGAAAGGCAATGATTTGCCGACGGCGACCCGGAAGCGCTTTCCACAGCTTGATGCGCCCCGTCCCGACGGCAAGAAAATCGGGCCCTACTTTACCCTCGTGCGCAATGACTTGGCCTCGCTCCACTTCGGCAGATTCGGTTATCGCGTCGAGCAAACGCCGCCCAGATCTATCGAGAACTGTGACCAGGAAGGGAAAGGCAGTCCGCACGAGGCCTATCCCAGCGTCGAGAGCGAGCCTACGCCATTGGCTTTGACAACGGTGATCGGTAGATTGACTTCGCGAGTAATTCTACTTAGCGTAGATGTATGCAGTAGTTGGGCCATTCCGGCACGGTAACAGTTGCCAAGGACCAGGTGCTGCGCTCCTAACGATTGCGCCTGGCGCAGGATCGTCGGAGCTGGCAAACCAGCAACACAGTGGCGCGTGGCTGTTTTCAGCGCCGAAAGGTGACTGTTTGAGCCCGTCAAATTATCGAGAAAGGTCGACAATTTTCGCTGAGCAACCTCTCCGATTGGTTCCAAGGGATCGCCATTGTCCGGCTTGTATCGGCCGGGGGCATCGGCCGGATCATAGATCACATGAATGACGGCCAGCGGCGCACCAATCCGATCTGCGAACTTGCTCGCCCAGATTACCGTGGCTTCAGATACTTCGGAGAAATCGATGGCCGCGAGGACCGGTGCGGTCGACTCTACAGATACACCTAGTTGATTTGCCTGCGACTTTATGGGGCGTGACTTTGTCGTCTGTAAGATCATGCCCGTCATCGGACAAATACCTCCTATCGACTTTATAGACCGTATGATTTATTCATGCCGCAGGAGACTAAGGGTCGTTTTTAAAGGATTTGTAATGGTTTTTTGAACGCTTGGTGACACTTGGCTGAGCCCGTCAGGTTCATTTTTCGAAGCCATGCCTAAAGGCTGTCGGCAGCCAGAGTTAACGCTTGGCAGCCTTGCAAACTCCCCGACAGCTGTAGGGGATGGGGTAGTTCCCACTAGCAGGGCAGCCACCACCATTGGTGATCTTTGCAACTGATATTAGCCTATCGCCAAAGCGCCAACCCCAACCAAGCGCGGCGCGACAAAGGAAACCATAAAATCATACGCTTCTTCATATTAACTCAATAGAAATAAGGGTAGTTCGTTGTCCGATTCATAGGAAAGCTGGCCATCGACGATCTTCTCGCCTAGAACTGAGATACACTTTGAGGTCGTTGCCGACGGTATCAGAATGGAAGCCATAGCATTCGCCGCCGATATCATTGGGGTCTTGTTGGTGCTCTACTGGAGCATCAAGAACGACCAGAATCGACCGGGCGCTCCCACTACAGGCCTTTTTGCCTATCGCGAAAGCCTACGGCACAACAAGCCGCCAAGATCCGGGGATGGGAAGAGCGATTTGCCCCGCCGGCAGATCTAGATTCATGGGAATACGCGACTTATTTTTTGCGTCAGGGCTGTTGGTCATGGTCCCCATGATCTTCGTGCGCCCCCATCTTGGTGCCATGCTGTGGGCCTGGACCGCTATGCTGGTGCCCAACGCATTATTGCATGGCTTTGGCCAATCGCTTCGTTACAATCTTGTCATTGCGGCGGCCACTCTTGTTGCCTGGTTTCTTTCAAAGGAACCAAAGAAGGTCGAATTTAACCTTACGTACTTATTTCTGTTTTTGTTCTTGGTTTGGACATCGCTAGCCACCGCTTTTGGCGTGGCACCAGAAGAGGTCCGTTGGCGGGAGCTCACTGAGCTAATAAAAATCATTATTTTCACAGTGGTCGTCGGCGGACTGATTACGACCCGACTGCGTATTTACACCCTCCTTTTCGGTCTCTGCCTGGGCATGGGATTTCATGGTGCTGTAGAGGGGTTGAAGTTTATTGTCACGGGCGGCAGCCATCATATCTTCGGCCCCGGCACTTCGATTATTTCCGACAACAATGCCTTTGCGCTGGCAATGGTGTTTCTCCTTCCATTCGTCTACTACCTTTTCAGTTACTCTGCCAAGCTCGTGGTCCGTTGTGCCCTTGGTCTCGCTTTTTTCCTGATATTCGTTTCGGTCATTGGTACCTTTTCGCGTGGGGGTTTGATTGGGTTGGCGGCCGTCGGCTTCTATGCACTGTTCCAAACGCGGCAGAAATTTCTCATTATCCTGGGCCTTTGCGTGGGAGGTTTTGCTGTTGTATTTCTTGCTCCCGAGCACTGGTTCGGTCGCATGGAAACGATCCTCGAGGCAGACAAAGACAGCTCCTTCATGTTGCGGGTGATCGCCTGGAAGGTAAGCATTCTGCTCGCTCTAGACCATCCCCTGCTTGGCGGCGGTCTCTACGCTATTCAAGACGCTCAAACCTGGTATTATTACAGTACGCAGTTTGATCGCTTAGATTTCATTCCCACGCCGCCCATCGATCCCTACGTCGAGCGGGCGGCCCATAGTATTTATTTTCAAGTTCTTGGCGACTCTGGATTTGTTGGACTTGCCATCTTCCTTGCAATCCTGTTGCGCAGCTGGATCAGCAGTGGCCGCCTGATCAGGCGCACCAAAGAAGTCGAATCGCTGGAATGGATTCGCAATCTATCGCACTGCATCCGGCTCAGTCTCTTTGGCTATGCTGTAGCGGGCGCGGCCTTAAACATGGCCTATTTTGAAATGATGTATGTTGTCGTGGTCCTTATCGCGATCCAAGAGCGCCTGGTGCGTCAATATTTCCAAACAACCGATCTTACGAGTAGAAAAGCCGCGGGCGACCTCAGGCCCAAGCCACAAAGCGTCACCCAAGACCACGCAAGCACGGTTCCCGCTGGTCGCAAGATTTAGCTAAGGCGGCTAGCGGTTCCCCCAGGCCGGATTTGGCCTCGATAAAGCCGGTTCGCTATCCTGATAAGGGAGCGACTTGCCGACCGTCGCTGTGCCACCCAAAAAATCTTGGCACCCTAGAACCATTTATTGATGTTTCCCCTTAAGAGGGAGGCGAACTGGTAGGACCAACCGGTGGCGCCTGGCAGCAATGTTGACACATCTTTCCCACTGGGAAATCATCTGCTGACGTGATGGTGGATTGAGGGGGCCATCCGCAGTCAAACTCGAGCAAATAGTTGTTGGGGAGGATAATCATGGTGCAGCTGAGGCGCGAAACGCGCAGCTTGCTGATTCTGTCGATGATGTGCCTCGCCCTGACGGTCTCGTCACAGACGGTCTGGGCGCAGGGAAAATTGAATATTTACAACTGGGGTGATTACATTAATCCGGATGTGCTGACTCGTTTCACCAAAGAGACTGGTATTGAAGTGACTCTCGATACCTATGGCACCAACGAGGAGATGCTAGCCAAGATCCAAGCAGGAGCGACCGGCTACGATATTGTCTTTCCGTCCGTCCATATGCGCGACATCATGCAAAAATTGGATCTCCTTCATGACGCCAAAGTCAACACCCTAAAGGGATTTGAGAATATCGATCCCGCAAACAAGCGCTCGAAGGTCGATCCAGAAAGTTCCTATTGCCTGCCTTATGCCTGGGGTGCCGTAGGTGTCTTCTACAACAAGGCTGAAGCCGGTGAAATCAAGACCTGGGATGATTTCTTCGCCCTGCCTGACAAAGGCAAAAAGATCACCATGCTTGACGATTTGCGCGAGACGATCGGGGTTGCACTGATTAAGAACGGGCATTCGGTCAACACAACGGATGGCGCAGCCCTGAAGGAGGCGGAGGCCTGGTTGCTTGAGCGCAAAGACAAGATCTCGGCCTACTCTTACGACATCGTGCCGCTTGTCCAAGCGGGCGATATTGCCGCTGCCCATTGGTATGTAGGCGCGACAATCTACACCCTCCAGGAACCAGAAAAGCTCGGCTTCGTGATTCCGGAAGAAGGGGCAACCATGTACCAGGAGGATATCTGTGTTCTCAAATCGGCGCCCAACAAGGAAAATGCGATCCGCTTTTTGGAGTTCTATATGCAGCCGGAAATCGCGGCCCTTAACACTGTTCAGCAAGTCAACGGTACCGCAAACCTCCCCGCCCGCGACCTGCTTCCCGCCGAGTTGAAAGCCAATCCAAACACCAATCCGCCTCCAGAGGTCATAGAAAAGCTGCAAATCTTTGAAGACCTGGGCGGCGATCTAAGAAAATACAATCGGGTATGGACCAAGGTACGGACGGCACAGTGACGGAGCCGGCAACGTCGATCCCGCTTTGCCGCCGTGGCTGAGCGGGATATCGACGATGGGTGAGGAGGACCGGTCACAAACTCAGCATTCACCGATCGCCCAGGTGCACGAAGCAATTAAGCGCTTCGCGGCGCCGGAAGGGGATGTCGTCACAGCCCTTGACGGTGTCTCTCTAGCCGTACAATCGCGCGAATTTGTCACCCTTCTCGGTCCATCAGGCTGCGGCAAGACAACCTTGCTGCGCGCGATCAGTGGTTTCGAGGAACTTGATGCCGGTGAGGTACAGATTGCCGGGAAGTTGATGACCGGCGTGCCGCCGCACCGGCGGCCGGTCAACACGGTGTTCCAGAACTACGCCCTATTCCCACACCTGACCGTCGGCGACAACGTCGGCTATGGCCTCGACGTCGCCGGCGTGCCGCGCCAGGAGCGCAATTCGCGAGTAGGCGAAGCGCTGGAGCGAATCGGATTAGCCGGCTTTGAACTGCGCAAGCCAAACCAACTCTCCGGCGGTCAGCGCCAACGCATCGCGCTGGCACGGGCTATCATTAATCGCCCCAAGCTGCTGCTTTTGGACGAACCGCTTTCGGCCCTCGACCGAAACTTGCGGCAATCGATGCAACTCGAACTCAAAACTCTTCAGCACGACCTGGGCATCTGCTTTCTTTTTGTGACCCACGACCAGGAAGAGGCACTCACGATGTCTGACCGGGTCGTTGTGTTGAATAGAGGCCGCATAGAGCAGATAGGGCCGCCTGAGGCCCTCTACTACCGGCCCGCGACCCGCTTTGTCGCTGAATTTATCGGCGACGGTTCGCTTTTTTCCGGACGCGTGGAGGGTTCGAAGGACGGTCCGGCCTTGGTGACGACGGATGGATTGCGTTTTGCCGTTGGCAACGACGATTTTCTCGGCCGTCCAGCAACATTGCTCCTACGCCCGGAGCATCTGCAAGCCGCACCCGCGGAGACGCGGGCCGGGCTCGCGACAATAGAGGCAAGGCTTGAGCAGTCGGTGTTCTTCGGGGCATCGCGAAAATTCGTCTGCCGGCTTGCCAACGGGGCAACGATCACAGCGGCACCGACCGGCGACAGCGCAGAAGCACTCGGTGGAATATCGCCAGGCGGCATGCTTCGCCTCGCCTATCGCCGAGATCAGCCGCACCTCATTCCAGAGGCAGGAAATGGCGGGTAAGACCGACCGCCGCAGGCTTGCCATCTTACTGGGGCCCACAACCTTGTTCCTCGGTGTCTGCTTTCTCGGCCCGCTTGCCGTCATGGTTCTCTATAGCTTTCTGGAGCCAGGCCTTTATGGCGGGGTTGAATGGAATTTCTACCATTGGAACTATGGCCGCATTCTCGGCTGGGCCGACGGCGAGTGGGAGGAGTTCGACCCGGTCTATGCCGAGATATTCCTGCGTTCGGTACGACTAGCGCTGACCAATGTGCTGATTACGCTGATCATTTGCTATCCGGCAGCGATTTGGGTAAGTGGCCTTTCGCCGCGGTGGCGCACGCTGATCGTGTTCCTGATCACCCTGCCATTCTTCGTCAGCTTAGTAGTGCGCTTGTTCGCCTGGGTGCTGATCCTGCGCCCCAGCGGATTTATGAACTCAAGCCTGCTTGGCCTCGGCCTGATCTCCGAGCCGATCGACATCATCTTTACCGAGACGGCCGTCCTCATCGGCATGGCTTATGTCTTGCTGCCCTTCATGTTTCTGCCGATCTACGCCAGCGTTGAGAAGCTTGATCGCACACTGCTCGAAGCGTCCTCGGATTTGGGCGGGGGGCCGCGCCAGACTTTTTGGCGCGTGACACTACCCCTCACCTTTCCGGGAATCGCTGCCGGCTCGGTACTGGTGTTCATTCCCAGCCTGGGAAACTTCATTGTCCCCGACATTCTCGGCGGCGCCAAGGTGCTGATGATTGGCAATCTTGTCGAACAGCAGTTCCTGTCGGCACGTAACTGGCCCTTTGGGTCGGCCCTTTCGGTGATGATCATGGCCGTAATGTTCGGGCTGATCCTCATTTACCTAAGACGCATCGGCCGCACGGAGAGGCCGGAATGAGGCGTTCCTGGTGGAAAAGGATTCTCGGCCTCCATGGCGCCCTGTTCTTGGTGTTTGTCTACGCGCCGATCGTCATGGTCGTGGTGTTCTCGTTCAACTCGAACCCGGTCAACATGATGATCTGGTCGGGATTTACGTTCGATTGGTACTGGTCGATTTTCGGCTATCCCACGGCCTTGAACGAGCAGACCCTCTATGTCGAATCGACCGATCAACTCCTAGCCGCGGTCAAGAACAGCCTGATCGTGGCCGCCAGCACGACCACCGTCTCGACCATCCTCGGCACCATGACGGCACTGGCGCTCTATCGTTACCGCTTTCGCGCGCAACCTTTCTACCAGGGCCTGCTCTACATGCCGATGGTCATGCCGGATATTGTTCTTGGCATCGCGCTTTTAGTGTTCTTCGTCAATTTCGGCGTTGCCCTAGGCCTGGTCTCGATCATCGTCGGACATTGCACCTTCCTCATATCCTATGTCTTCGTGGTGGTAAGCGCGCGACTTGCCGGCATGGACGATACACTGGAACAGGCTTCGGCAGACCTCGGCGCCGGCCCTTGGGTCACCTTTCGCCGGATCACGCTGCCGCAGATACTGCCCGGCGTGATCGGCGGCGCGCTGCTGGCCTTTATCATTTCGATGGACGACCTGGTCATCACCTACTTCATTGCCGGGGTCGATTCGACGACGCTGCCGGTATTCATCTACGGCATGCTGCGCCGTGGCGTGAAGCCTGAGATCAATGCGATTGCCACGCTTATGCTGATGCTGTCATTTGTCATCGCGTCGCTTGGCCTCTACTTGCGCCGGCGACATTAAGGGAGAGGCGTAATGACGAAACCTCGGGGCCGCGATCTGGGACTGCCCTTCCCCGGTGTGACCGGCCGGCACAACGCGATCACCGACGTTCCGGGGCTTGAGGTCGGATATCGCACGCGCATCGAAGGCGATGGCCCTTTGCGGCAAGGCCATGGCCCGGTTCGAACCGGGGTTACTGCGATCCTGCCGCTGGGGCGAAACCCCGAACCGCAGCCTGTGTGGGCCGGTATGTATGCCTTGAATGGCAATGGCGAAATGACCGGCACCCACTGGATTCATGACGGCGGCTATTTTGTCGGTCCGATTTGCATTACCAACACCCATAGCGTCGGCATCGTGCATCACGCCGCCACCAAATGGATCATCAATACCTATGCCCAGGCCTGGCAGAACGAGCACCTTTGGGCCATGCCTGTGGTGGCTGAGACCTATGACGGCTTGCTCAACGACATCAATGGGCAGCATATCATCGAAGCAGATGCCCTGATGGCGCTGGATGCGGCGGCATCTGGCCCAATTGCCGAAGGCAACGTCGGTGGCGGTACCGGCATGATCTGCTATGAGTTCAAGGGCGGCACCGGCACATCATCGCGGCGCATCGCACTCGATGGCGATACTTTCCATTTGGGGGCCTTGGTTCAAGCAAACCATGGTTGGCGACCGTGGTTTACAGTACTGGGACGTCGGGTCGGCGAGCTGATGACAGAAGATCGCCTCCATGAGAGCGAACAAGGGTCGATCATCGTCATTCTCGGCACCGATTTGCCGATGGCGCCCCACCAACTGCGACGGCTGGCCAAACGCGCGGCCATCGGCATTGGGCGCGGCGGCACGCCAGGGGGCAACAACTCGGGCGACATATTCCTTGCCTTCAGCACCGCCAACCGTGGCCCGATCCCCCAGCTATCGGGTCCGCGACGCAGTTTCGAGACGATGAGCGATGAAGTCTTCGATCCGATCTATCTAGCAGCCACGGAAGCCATCGAAGAGGCGGTGATCAACGCCATGCTGGCGGCTGAGGACATGACCAGCCTGCGGCCGCCCGACCAGGTTTGCCGCGCCATCGACGGCCAGCGCCTGCGTGCCCTTGTGCTCGCCTGATCGTCACCGTTCGTTAAACTCACTATTCAGGGGGCCGAAGCGTCGAACATCGGCTTGCTGCGGTGCTGATTGCTGAGGTGGGCGGTCATGCCAACTCGACCTTTGATGCAAATTTGGCCGGCAAGCGTGATCTTTACCGCAGACGGTTACTCCGGCGTTTAAAATGACTCGTCAAATGGCCGGCACGCGTTAGTATTGGCAAGGCTAGCTCCGTCCAAAGAGGTGCGTGCAATTTCGTTTTCTCATTCTCTTTGCGAATCGGCTGCCGCAAGAGATCAAGAGAGGGTGCTGTGTACAAATTCGAAATCGATATGACTCGTGAGTGGCTTATGATGTTACAAGATTACTGCGTCAACGCAGAGCATGGGCAACCAATACCCCCCGAGAGTATGAAAGCGATGAACGAGCTCCTCTCAGTGCTGAGCGTTAATGTAAAATCAGCAGAAGAGAGCACGAGAGGGCGCACTTAATCCTGTCAGGGTAGGATCGAGTTTTTGGGTCCATGTCTTATCTTCTGATGTCCGGCACCCGCCAAGGGATTGAGCCACCCGCCTGATAGCTGATCCATGTTCGGCCCATAAATCAACTGCCCGAAACCCCGCGGCTGCCTGTCAGATCGGCCAGAAACTCAGTTTCAGTGGCCAATGGCGCGCGCGGGCCGACTGGCTGGTCGGCGTCTTCGGTTCTCTGGAGCGCTTGGATCGTATGCTCTTCGGGCAAACGACTGGATTGTCGCCGATTCTCAAGGTGCCGTTCGGTCATAAAGAGCGCCCGAAAGGCGAGCAGACCGCCTCCTCGATCGCGTTTATTTGGCGATGCCACCTGGCATTTGAGTGATCAATAGCTGGTCACTCCGCATTCATGTCATCTCCTTGTGCCGTTACCCCAGGTCTGCCGCAGCGGGCGAAAGCAGGAAAGGTTTTAGGCGGAGCGGCCCCCTGTTTGTTCGGCGAGAGGCAGGGCGCGGATCATCCACCAGAGGATCACCAGACCGGGGATGGCAAGCCCGGTGGTCAAGACGAAGAAGGCCACCCAGTCCATTTGGTCGGCAAGCCAACCGCCGCCAGAGGATAACAAGGTGCGGCCAAAGGCCATGAAGGAGGTCAAGAGCGCATACTGCGTGCCGGTGAAGGCCGTGTTGCAGAGCATGGAAAGATAGGCAACGAAGGCGGCCGAGCCCAGGCCGCCGGTGAAGTTGTCGGCGCCGATCACAACCGCCAGCATGACGATGTCGTGGCCCACCACCGCCTGCAGAGCAAAGAGCAGATTGGTCAAGGCCTGCAGAATGCCGCCAATCACCAACGCCTTGAAGATGCCGTAGCGCGCCACCAAAGCGCCGCCGGCAAACACGCCGGCCAGCGTCGCCAGCATGCCGAAAACCTTGGAAACGCTGGCGATTTCCACGCCCGTAAAGCCGATTTCGATGTAGAAGGGATTGGCCATCACACCGCCAATCGCATCGCCAAACTTGTAAAGCAACACAAAGCAAAGGATGACCCACCAGCCCCTTCGCTTGAGGAAATCGGTGAAGGGTGAGATAACCGCATCACGGATCCACGCCTGCCCGCTTCTGGACGCACCCTCCGTTTCGCGCTGACCCCGCTGCACCTGCGGCTCGGGCCCCAGAAGTACGGCGATCACCCCAACCAATACCAGGGCCGCCAGGCCGACAAAGATCCAAAACCAACCGAAGAAATCGGAGAGCGCGATCGCCCCGGCGCCGGCCGCCAGCAAACCGATGCGGTAACCGGCCTGGATGGCGGCCGCTCCCGCCCCTTGCTCGCTCTCGTTCAGCACCTCAATGCGGTAAGCGTCGAGGACGATGTCCTGGCTTGCCGAGAAGAAGGCAACAGCCAAGGCGAAGGCCGCCGTTGCCCAGGGATCCACCGCCGGATCGCTGGTACCCATGGCGACGATGGAGAGAATGAGCCCCGCCTGGGTCACCAGCGCCCAGGCTCGGCGATGGCCGAGCAGGCGCCCGAGTATCGGCACCGGCAGATGATCGATCGCCGGCGCCCAAAGAAACTTGAAGCTGTAGGGCAGGCCGACCAAAGCGAAGAGGCCGATCGCCGTCTTGTCGACCCCGACCTTGGCCAACCAGTAGGAAAGGGTGGAAAGGGTCAGCAGCAAGGGCAGGCCGCTGGAAAATCCCATCAGCAGGATGACCAGGATGCGCCGGTCGCGATAGACCGAGAGCGCCGCTAGCCAGCTTGCTAGCAGTCCTCTACTAGCAGGAACCTCGCTTGCCTCAGACGGCATCACGCAGCTTGCTTTCCCGCTTGCGCTCGTGCGGTTCCAGGAGCCGCTTGCGCAGGCGAATGGATCGCGGCGTGACCTCGACCAGCTCGTCGTCACCGATATAGGCGATCGCCTGCTCCAGACTCATCAAGCGCGGCGGGGTCAGGCGCACCGCCTCGTCCTTGCCGGCGGCGCGGATGTTGGTCAATTGTTTGGCCTTTAGAGGATTGACGTCGAGGTCATTGCCGCGGCTGTGCTCGCCGATGATCATGCCCCGATAGACCGGGGTTCCGGGGCTGATGAAGAGCGGTCCGCGCTCCTCCAGGTTCCACAGGGCATAGGCGACCGCCGAGCCGGCACCGGTCGAGATCAGAACCCCATTGCGGCGCCCGGCTATCGCCCCTTTATAGGGCTGATAGCTATGGAAAAGCCGGCTCATGACGCCGGTGCCTCGGGTGTCGGTCAGGAACTCGCCGTGATAGCCGATGAGCCCACGGGCCGGAATGAGAAACTCCAGCCGCTGCTTGCCGCGACCGGAGGGATTGATCGCCCTCACCTCCCCTTTGCGCAGGCTAAGCTTCTCCACCACGGTGCCGACAAAGTCGTCATCCACGTCGACGACCAGCTCCTCGATAGGCTCCAGCCTTTGGCCGCTGGCCGGGTCGCTGCGATAGAGCACCCGCGGTCGGCTGATGGCAAGCTCGAAGCCCTCCCGCCGCAGGGTTTCGACCAAGACGCCGAGCTGCAGCTCACCGCGGCCGGCTACCTCGAAGGCATCCTTATCGGCGGTGTCCTTGACCTGCAGGGCGACATTGCCTTCCGCCTCTCGCAGCAGACGCTCGCGGATCACCCGGCTGGTGAGCTTGGATCCTTCGCGGCCGGCCAAGGGGGAGGCATTGACGTGAAAGGTGACGGCCAAGGTCGGCGGATCGATCGGTGCCGCCGGGATGGCTTTGCTTACCTCTAGATCGCAAAGTGTGTCGGCAACCGTGGCCTTGGCAAGCCCGGCAACAGCGACGATATCGCCGGCTGAAGCCTCCTCGATCGGCACCCGTTTCAGGCCATCAAAAGATAGAAGCTTTGTGAGGCGCGCGCGTTCCACTTCGTGGCCATCACGGCTGAGAACCCGCGCCGGCATGTTGAGCCGCGCCCGGCCGCTCAAGATCCGCCCGGTCAGCACCCGGCCGAGGAAGGGATCGGCCTCAAGCGTGGTCGCCAGCATGGAAAAGGCTTTCTCGGCATCACCCTCTGGCGCCGGCACCTGCTCGACGATCAGGTCGAGAAGGGGTGCCATCGATGTCGCGTCCGAAGGCCGCTCTCCGCCGGGCAAGTCCATGGCCGCCCAGCCTTCCTTGGCAGAGGCAAAGACCGTCGGGAAATCGAGCTGATGCTCATCGGCGTCCAGGGCGACCAGGAGGTCGAAAACCTCCTCTTGAACGGCAAATGGCCGGGCATCTGCGCGGTCCACTTTGTTGATGACGACGATGGGCGCGAGACCACGTGCCAGCGCCTTAGTGGTGACAAACTTGGTCTGCGGCATGGGGCCTTCGGCGGCATCGACCAGCAACAGGACGCCGTCGACCATGGAAAGGATGCGCTCTACCTCGCCGCCGAAGTCGGCATGTCCCGGCGTATCGACAATGTTGAGGCGGGTTGGGCCCCAAGTGACCGAAGTGCACTTGGCCAGGATGGTAATGCCGCGTTCGCGTTCCAGGTCGTTGCTGTCGAGTGCCCGCTCGGCCACCGCTTGATTTTCGCGAATGGCACCCGCCTCGCGCAGCAGCTGGTCGACCAGCGTGGTCTTGCCATGATCGACATGGGCGATAATCGCCAGGTTGCGCAAGGCCTCGGCAGTTGTCGGTAGGGTCAAGCGGCACCTTCTTCGATTAAGTCGCGCAAGGCTGTTTCCGGCCGGGCGCCAAAGTGGGAGATCACCTCCGCCGCAGCAATCGCGCCATAGCGCGCGCAGATGACGGGCGCCTGGCCTTGGCTTAGGCCATGCAGGAACCCGGCGGCAAAGAGGTCACCGGCGCCGGTCGTATCGACCACTTGTTCCACTTTAGCCGCCGGAACGCTTAGCGCTTCCTCTCCACTCAGCACGACTGCCCCCTTCTCACTGCGCGTCAGCACCGCCAATTCGCAGCGGCCCTTGACCGCCGCCAAGGCCGAGGCGAAATCGCTCACTTCATAAAGGGAACAGATTTCCGCTTCGTTGGCGAAAAGGATATCGATCGACTGGTCGACCAAAGCTTTGAAATCCTCACGGTGGCGTTCGACACAAAAAGGATCGGAAAGGCTTAAGGAAACCTTACGGCCCGCGCCCGCCGCACAAGCCGCGGCCTTGCGAAAGGCATCTTTGGCGGCTGGCGGATCCCACAGGTACCCTTCCAAATAGGTAATGCCGGCTCCAGCCACCAGATCTAGATCGATGTCCTCCGGCCCTAGGCCGACACTGGCACCCAGGTAGGTCTGCATGGTGCGTTGCGCGTCCGGTGTCACGAAGATTAGACAGCGCGCGGTCGAGGGCCCCTGGCTTGCGGGCGCGGTCTCATAAGCCACCCCAGCGGCCCGAATGTCGTGACTGAAGATCTGGCCAAGCTGGTCGTCGCGCACCTTGCCAACAAAGACGCCGCGGCTGCCGAGCGAGGCGATGCCAGCCAAGGTGTTGGCGGCAGAACCGCCGGAGGCTTCGACCGCCGGCCCCATCTGTTCATAAAGCTGATCGGCCTGAGCCCCATCGATCAGGGTCATGGCGCCTTTGGGAAGGCCCAAACGGTCAAGGGCAGAATCTTCAGCATGGGTCAGGACATCGACGATGGCATTGCCGATCCCCAAGACATCGTACGATGGCTCGGCCATGAAGTGCTCCAGTGTTGCGATTACAGGCGGCGGCGAGTATAGCGATGCTGCTCCCTGCGGCAAGTCGCCATGAGGGGCATGATTCGCGTTTCTCGATCCTGTTCAACAAATCTCTATTCCATGTTTGATGCTCTTTCTAAGTCTCTTGCTCAACTGAGTGATCCGGCCTTTCGCAAGGTGTTCTTGATCGCCTTGGTTTCCTCTTTCCTGGTTTTCACCTTGCTCTGGGTGGTCGCCTCCTTTGGCGTTTCCTTAGGAGCCGAACGACTTGAAACCTGGATCGCCGCCAAGGATTGGGATCCCTTTTGGACCCGCGGCTTGGATTGGGTATTGGGTGGTGTTTCCTTTGCCACGCTGCTGTTGGTTAGTTTTCTGCTGTTTCCAGCAGCGGTACTTTTTGTACTGTCGTTCCTTCTAGAGCCAATAGCCGAGGCGGTGGAACGCCGTCATTACCCCGATTTGCCCCCGGCCCGCCCCCAGCCCATGGGGGAAATGATGACCAGCAGCCTCTCCTTTTTGGCGATTGCGCTCCTCATCAATCTCTTGGCGCTGCCGTTTTACTTGATTTTCCTCTTCCTACCTCCGTTCAACCTGATCTTGTTCTACAGCATCAACGGCTATCTTCTTGGCCGTGAATACTACGAGGTCGTTGCCTTCCGCCGGTTGAGCCCAAAGGACACCCGGGCTTTGCGCAAACGCAACCGATTCCGCGTGTTTCTAGCTGGAGTCGTCGTCGCCTTCTTGCTGACGATTCCCCTTCTCAATCTCTTGTCACCCTTGGTGGCCACAGCATTTATGGTGCATCTCTTCGAGGAACAGCGGCGTCGATTTATGCGATGATTGACGTGGGCAAAGAGAAAGGCTTTGATCTTTGGTAGATCTTTACGATTCGCCTGAATTGATTTGCCCCAGCCAAAGGAAACGCCGATGTTCGGTAAGAACAAAGAAGCGATGGGTCTTGGCCCTATCGATTCGACTTCTCCCTTAAAAAAGGAATCTTTGACGACGCCTTCTCTAAACACCGCCCCGAAGTCTTTTTCTGCTGCCACCCGTAAGGTGACTGCACCAGCAATTGCCCAACCAGAAAGAGACCCTGCAGTACCGCAGCCCGGCCGCGATACCATTATTGCCCGCGGTGTTCCGGCAGGTCTGCCCATGGACCGTGGTCGCGCAGCCTTGTCAAATCCCGCATCCGCCTTGGCCATGCCTAATAGCCGGACAGAACCGGACGAATCGCCGGGAGCCCGGCAAATGACCGTCGGCCGGCAGATCGCGATTTCCGGCGAAATCACCCACTGCGGCACGCTGACCGTCGACGGTTGCGTGGACGCCAAGCTTACCGACAGCGACGCGCTGCATATATCCGAGTCGGGCTTGTTCCGAGGTCACGCAAGGATACGCCAGGCGGAAATCGCTGGTCGATTCGAAGGCGACTTGACCGTAACGGAACTGCTCATCGTGCGATCAACTGGTCGCATCGTCGGTGAAATCCGCTATGGCGAATTGGAAATCGACCGCGGCGGCAAGCTCTTCGGTTTGATCGAGACTGTCGAGCCGCTCCCTGGAATGGCTCCCCTAGAACTGGCGAGCGAGAACAAGTTCGACGATGAAGGCGAGGACGACGGCCAGGCTAGCGAACCTGAGTCCAAGCTGGAAGCTGAGACCGAGCTCGAAACTGAGACCGAGTTCGAACCGGAGGAAGAGCTCCCGCTGAAGGTAGCACAGGGCGGTTAGATAGCTGCCCCGTCAAAAGGGGGTACGAATGACATTTAAAGTACAAGGTGTTTCGAGAAATCGCTGGCTTAGCGTGGTAGTCCTATCAGTGACCCTCGCGTCCGTATCCTGCATGCCCTTGGAACGCGCCCTCAATCCACGCTATGCCAAGCCGGTCGATTCGACCACTAATCCTGTTCCTGAGGACAAGGCAGTCGCCGAAACATCACCAACGACACCGCAACCTGCAAGGACAGCGGAGACCCGGCCTTCGCCGACGATAGCGTTTCCCGTCAATGAAGGCTCCTCGCCTGTTGCGGCTCTACCCTCGTCTGAGACGTCACCACCTCCTGCGGCACTGCCGCCGCTCATCATGGCACCGAAGTCGAGTAGCCCGGCGCCAAGCATGGCGGCTCTGCCGAAAGAACCACCCATCAACGATGATCCTCAACAGCTGATTGGCCTTGATCAGGCGGCTGTGGCCGGCTTGCTTGGCGGACCGCAAGTGCGCCGCCGCGAGCAGCCGGCCGAAATATGGCAGTACTTCGGCGACGACTGCATCTTTGACGTCTTCCTCTATGAAGAAGGCGAGGCGCTCAAGGTGCTCCATGTGGAGGCGCGAAACGAGGCCGCCCAAGAAACGCAAGCCCGGCCCTGCCTGCGAGATCTCATCAAGCGCCAACGTGCCTACCAGCAGGGCTAGGCCATCAGGCTAGGGTTTTGCCCTCAAAGCCACAGAGATCGGCAACCGGGCATGCCGCGCAGTTTGGTTTGCGTGCCTTGCAGGTGTAGCGGCCGTGCAGGATCAGCCAGTGGTGGGCGTGCAGCCGGCGTTCCTTTGGAACCACCCGCAGCAGCTTCTTTTCGACCTCCAAAGGCGTCTTGCCGGGTGCCAGGCCGGTTCGGTTGCCGACCCGGAAGATATGGGTGTCCACGGCAATGGTTGGCTCGCCAAAGGCGATGTTCAGCACCACATTGGCGGTCTTTCGACCTACCCCCGGCAAAGCTTCTAACGCAGCCCTATCCCGTGGAACCTCGCCGCTGTGCCGCTCCAATAGAATGCGGCTCAGCGCCAGGATGTTCTTGGCTTTGGCGTTATAGAGCCCGATTGTCCTGATGTACTGCCTTAAGCTTGCCTCCCCCAAGGTCAGCATCGCCTCCGGCGTTTTGACCTTCTGAAACAAGGGTGCCGTGGCTTTGTTGACGCTTTCATCGGTCGCCTGCGCCGACAGGACGACGGCCACGAGCAGGGTGTAGGGGTTATCATAGTCCAGTTCGCCGCGCGGTTCCGGAATGTGGGCCGCGAGGCGGTCGAAGAAGGTGGCAACATCTGCTTTCTTCATCGATAGGCCCGGATGATTTCGGCCCCAGCGCCAGCTTTTGGGAATGCTTTGCAGCCGGCGCCACAAAGCCCTAGAATGGTTGCCTCAACTCTGAGGAACGCGATGGTCGGCAATCGAAACGAACCCGTTGTTTTTGATGCGCGTTTGACCCCGCATCGCAGTTTGAGTCTGCGTGGTTTTGCCTGCCTCATGGCGGTGCTCTGTTCCCTCTGTTTAATCGTCGGCCTGTTCTTCTTTTTGGCTGGGGCTTGGCCGGTCGTGGGTTTTCTTGGCCTTGACGTGCTTCTCCTCTATCTCGCCTTCCGCGTCAACTACCGACATGGACGGATGTACGAGGAGCTGCGCTTGACCAGGAACCAATTGACCGTGCAACGGGTTAGCCACCGCGGCGAGAAACGGCAATGGCGCTTTCAGCCCTATTGGCTGCAGGTGCTGATCGATGAACCGGTCCGGCACAACAGCCAGCTCACCTTGCGATCCCACGGCCGGGATTTGGTCATCGGCAGTTTTCTCGCGCCTGAGGAAAGATTGACCCTGGCGAAAGCCTTGCGTGGCGCTCTGGTGAAACTGCGCTGCCTTCCGGCGGGTACTTGATCAGGCTGGCGCGGAGGTTATCGGCGCTCGCTATCTCCTCCCAAGCCAAGCACGTCGCGCATGCTGTAGAGTCCCGGCGCCCTGTCCCGGGCCCAAAGCGCGGCACGGACTGCCCCCTTGGCAAATAGCCCACGATGGCTGGCCCGGTGACTGAGGATGATGCGCTCACCCTCGGCCGCGAAGATCACAGAATGTTCGCCGGTGACGTCGCCGCCGCGCAAGGTGGCGAAACCGATATCGCCGCGCTGGCGTGGACCGGTGATGCCGTCTCTGACGGTTTGCGCGACACTCTCTAGCTCGACACCCCGCCCTGCCGCTGCCGCCCGACCCAAAGCCAAAGCGGTGCCCGAAGGCGCATCCACCTTGTGCCGGTGATGCATCTCAACCACTTCGATATCGAAATCGTCGGCAAGCCTGGCAGCGGCAAACTCGACCATCGCCAAGAGCAGGTTAACGCCCAGGCTCATGTTGGCGGCATAGACAATGGTCGCCCCTGCACCACCGGCTTCTTTTAAGGCCAGCTCTTGCGAGGCGTCGAGCCCCGTGGTGCCGATAATGTGAGCCCGACCATATGACGCCGCCATCTTGGCATGCTCGACACTGGCCGCAGGCAGGGTGAAGTCGAGTACCGCCTCAGCCGCTTGAAAGACCTCGCGCGGGTCTTCGAGAATTGCCAGACCCAGCGGCGCCAATCCGGCCGCCGTGCCAAGATCGCTGCCAATCAGCGGATTGCCAGCCCGTTCGCTACCGCCAGCGATTTCACAGGCAGGCTCCTCAGCCAGCGCCTGCAGAAGCATGCGCCCCATGCGTCCGCCGCAGCCAACCACGCCGACCCGATAACTCTGCATCCTTGTCTCCTGCTTTGTCGCGCGGTCGGTTTAGCATGGCTCTCATGATGGAAAAAGGAGCACATGTCCTTTTGCACCTCGGGCTGCCGATTGACACCCGACTCTAATGGGGTGGATCTCAAGTTCCTATGATTATCGGGGCGCCAAGGGAAACGAACTGCAGATCTGAAAACTACACCAATCTCTTCAACTTGCTCGCTTCCTTATCGATCCCGAAATTCTCCTTATCGATCCCGAAATTCGGTCGAAGCTCGCCGCAAAATTGCTCGTTTTTCGGAATCAGGACGTTCATGGCTTCTTCCAAGTGGGTAAAGGCTCGGACCGGCATGAGTCATACCAAATCTCGATAGGAAGTCGCGCCCTCCCCTCTTGCTTGACCTGGTTCGGCACCATTAACCACTTGAACACTATACGCAAAGGCCTTGTGAACCTCACTCGCGTAGGATCGATCCCCTCGCTTTGAAACCTCACAAAACCAGGGGATAAGGCCGTGCCCGGCGCCCAAACAGACCGACGTCGTTTCCAACGCATCCAGTTAAACCTGCCAGCCAGATTCTTGGTCGCCGATTGTTGGCTTGGCTGCACGGTTACCAACATCTCCGGAAGCGGCGCTTGGCTCAGAACCTTGGCGCGCCCCCTTCCCGGTTCAGGCGCCGTTCTCCATTCCAAGACTCTCGGCACCCTGACTGGCATCATCACCCGGCACGGCGATCTCGGTGTATCGATGAAGTTTGGTGTCAAGGAGAGCAAAATGCAAAGTGTCGCCGCCCGGCTTGACTGTGCCAGCGACCGCTACACTGCCCCACTGCAATCCGCCAATCGTTAATCTCAACCTCGTTGGCGGGAGAACAGCACCAGCAAGACGCCTGGAACCGCAATGACCACCCAAATCGGCCAATGGAGAATAGTCGTCATGACCGGATCCCAGAGATAGGTCGAAATGTAACGCTCGAGCGCAGCCTGAAGCAAGTTCAGGCTCGGCGCATGCAGCTCGAACCAGAACTGCCCGGTGGTAAGCGCGCGATGGGTCTGATCGCCGAAGAGTCCAATAAGATCACGGACGAGGAAAGCAAAGGCAACCAGGACCAGGGCCCAGCCCAAGAGCATCCCAATCAAGATCCTGCTCCTTCCCGCAAGCTCTCGCCGCCCTGATTAACAATCACCATACCAGATTCGACAAGCCCGGACCACCGGCCATCGTCGCAGCCATCGTCGCGATTGCATCGTCTGTCTGGCTCGGGTAACGTCCCTCTCCCGGCGCAGCCGGGTAATGCGACGAATTTCGCCGATTTGCGGTTGGAGGGGTGGCCGAGTGGTTGAAGGCGCACGCCTGGAAAGTGTGTATACGGTGTTGAGCCGTATCGTGGGTTCGAATCCCACCCCCTCCGCCATGCATTAAATAACTGATATTGCGCTGTTATTTAGTGTTTGACCGGTGCGACTTTCACCCGTCTTCTCGGGAGTTTAGGGGCCCATCTGCATCGCTCCCGTGGTCCCGTGAGACCCGTTGGTCCCGTATCGGGGGCTCCGATATCCCGGATATCTCTTTCGGCCATTCGAGTGGTAGGCTTGGCGCGGCGTTGTCGCGACTGGCATCGCGCTGCCGAACGAGATCGCCCCCGCCTTTTGGAGGCGAGGGGCGGTGGCGGTGATGGGAGGAGGATGCCCGTCAGACGAAGCCGAGCGCGGCACGCTGTTCATTCCAGTCGATGGGCGCGCGGGTGTCGGCCAACAGTTTGCGGGCCATGAGCTCGGCCGGTTGGCGGCCACGGAGAATCGCCCGGGTGATGTCCGGGGCGAGGCGGTTAACTCGACCGGACCTCGGTGGCTGGCAAAACCCGCCCCTCGTAGAGATCGCGACCTAGAACCAAGGCGCGGATCTTGCGGTCGGCGATGTTGCGCTTCAGCATCCAGAAGCCACAATCCGGGTGGATGTAGCGTACGCGGCCCTCTCCGAGTAGCCTCTCCGCCCGTTCCAGCGAACAGGCAATCTGCTCCGCGCTCTCGACTTCCGTTCGTTTGATGTCCACGACGCC
Source organism: Rhodospirillales bacterium (assembly GCA_965222795.1). Taxonomy (GTDB): domain Bacteria; phylum Pseudomonadota; class Alphaproteobacteria; order Kiloniellales; family CBDCUY01; genus CBDCUY01. Next base: position 1,473,598 of record OZ244972.1, read on the forward strand.
GATGCCGATGCCGATGTCGGACCGCAGTCCTTTGAATGCAACGATTTCTTCCGGCGGACGGTGGGCCATCTCTATGACAATATGATCGACCTTCAAGGCGTTTAAAAACTTGATCAGCTTGTCCCAAGACCCCTGTTGCACGCTCTGACCGCCGTAGTTGCCAAAGCAAAGATGGATAGCCGGCGTGCCTCTCACAGCCGAAAGCACGACATTGCAAGCCTCGGCGGCCCATTCCCATTCGTCCGGATGGCCGGGCAAGTTGGCCTCGTCGATCTGAACCACGGCGGCATCGAGATGAGCGACCTGCTCCGCCAGTATCTGGGCAATCGCCAGCGCCAGCGCCGGCGTGCTGCCGTAGAACCGATCCGACAGGGTCTTGGCCAACATGTGCGGCCCGGTCAAGGTGAACTTCAGCGGCCGCCGTGCGATTGCCTTGGCGCGCGCGCACGCCGACGGCAAATCCAGCGATCCGCCGCCTAGCTTTTGGTCCACCACCCCGGCCGGCTTGGCCCGAAAGGCCATACCTTCTTGTGTCCGATAAGCCTGGATTTCAGCGAAGGTCAGATCCGTCCGCACCCCCTCCATGGGCCGCACGAAATAGTCGATCATGCCGTTGGTTTCGGGGTGGTTGGCATCGAAGCGATAGAGTTCGCCATCGCAGACGAGGTCGATTCCGGCTCTTTCTTGTGTGTGCAGCACAACCCGCGTCGCATCGATCAGCGCCTGTCGGCTGGGCAACGCAACAAGCCAATCCGGCACCGGGTAGGAGCCAACGACGGTGGTGAGAATCCGTGGCCCTTCCATTCTCCCTCCCCCATCAGGAGCGTCTATCGCTTGACGACCAAGCAGCGGACCCAGATTATCTGCTTGGCGAAATGATAGGGCAAGCAGTTCATGGTGCAATCTGTCTCCAGCGACAAGTCAGATCCCTGGCATAGGCGGGCAATCCAATTGCTCACGCGAAATTGGATCGTTGTCGCGGCTCACTTGGCGGTCCTGCTGGCTTGGCAGCTTTGGGTGACGTTGGGTGACGTACCCACCTATGTCATGCCAAGTCCTCTTGCTACCATAGGGGCACTGTGGGAGGGCTATGATTGGGTTCACAACACCCTGGTGACGGCCGGAGAAATCATCGCGGGTTACGCCATCGCCGTGGCCTTCGGCGTCAGTATGGCTTTGCTCGCTTCTTGGTCACGGGTGATCGAGCAGGCGGTGATGCCCTTGATGGTCAGCCTCAACATGATCCCCAAGGTGGCGCTGGGTCCCCTATTTATAGTTTGGTTTTCATACGGATTCACACCCAATGTGTTGATCGTCTTTGCAATTTGTGTCTTGCCCATACTGCTCACCACGGCCCGCGGCCTGCGAGAGGTGGAGCCCGAACTCTTGGATCTGGTTCGATCGTTGAAAGGGTCTCGCTTACAAATTTTCCTCAAGATTCAGTTGCCGAGCTCACTCCCCTACATTTTTTCTGGCATGAAGGTGGCCACTGTCTTGGCGGTGGCTGGCGCCGTGGTGGGCGAGTTCATCGCCTCCGAAGAAGGCCTCGGCTATCTGATGCTACAAGTTCAAGTGACCCTGGATACGGCCGCCATGTTCATGGCCGTACTGCTCATCACGCTGATCGGCGTAGCACTTTACGGTATTGTCCTGGTCATTGAACGACTGACGGTTCCAGGCGACAGTCGTATTCCGGTGGCCTGACGATTATGGTGTGGTCACCGGATAAGCCTAAACCCGGTGCGTCATCCACCTCGTTTGCAGAGCTGATTTCTCGATACCGCGCCGAAGGGCAAGTGACAGTCTCTGGCGTGTTCCCAAAAGAGACAATGGATACCGCCATCGCCGACCTTGGCATATGGACCGATGAATTCCTCAGCACCCTGTCCGAAGAGCAACGGCAGTGGTACGTCGACAGTGGCGTTACCCATCGAACCGTACTGCGCAAACTCGATAACCCCCATGCCGCCCGTGCCGTTTTCAAGGCGCTTGCGGTCGACCGCCGTCTTGTGTCTTTGGTCGAAGCTCTTATTGGGCCTGGCGTCGCCGTTGCCTTCAGCCAGGTCTTCGTCAAACCACCGCAGGGTGGCGGGCCGAAACCGGCCCACCAAGACAACTACTATTTCGGACCCAATGACCCAGATGGCCTGGTCACGGCTTGGGTCGCCCTCGACGATGCCGACCATTTGAACGGTTGCCTAAGCTTTGGGCGGGCCAGCCACCGAGGTCCGCTTCTGCCGCACCGCGCGCCGAGGGGTCGACCCTTTGACCTGCAAATCGCCCCATCGGATGTTGACCGCTTGGACATGCGCCCGGCGCCGGTGCTGAAGGGTGGTGTCTCATTTCACCACGGCGGAACCGTTCACCGCTCCGCAGACAATCAGTCGAACCGCTGGCGTCGTGCATGCGCCTTCCACTATGTTCGTCATCACGTGGTCTTCAAGTCACCAGCGCTTACCTATGACAATTCTGTGTTGCTGAAGGTGACCTGATGTTTGGCACTCCCCCAAGGAAAGACGATCATGTCTGGCCAAGAATGTAATCTTTCGTCTCTGCCGGAGCACATCGAGGACGTCACGGCCCTGGAAGACCTGATGACCCGGCCATCGCCCGCACTGGCATCCGACTTGGCGGCCGTCGACGGCGACATCATGGTCTTGGGTGCCGGCGGCAAGATGGGTCCGACCTTGTGTCGTCTTGCCAAACGGGCGGCGCCGAGCAAGCGCATCTTTGCGGTCGCGCGATTCTCAAAACCCGGACTGGCCGACGCTTTGATGGATCACGGTGTTGAGCCAATTGCTTGCGACTTGCTGGACCGCAATGCTTTGGCTGATTTGCCTGAGGTTGCCAACATTATCTACATGGCCGGTCGCAAATTCGGCTCCACTGGTTCCGAAGCGCTGACCTGGGCGATGAACGCACTGGCCCCGGCTCATGTCGCCGAACATTTCTCCAAAGCTCGGATCGTCGCCTTGTCGACAGGTTGCGTCTATCCCTTCGTGCCCGTAGAGGAAGGCGGGCCGACGGAGACCGTACCGCCGAACCCGCCGCCCGGCGAATACGCCTGGTCCTGTGTGGCGCGCGAGCGGCTGTTCGAGCATGGCTCACAGGCCTATGGCACGCCGGGACGCCTCATCCGCCTGAACTATGCCATCGACATGCGTTACGGTGTGTTGCACGACGTCGCTACCCTGGTGCATGCCGGCCAGGCGGTGGATCTCACCATGGGCCATGTCAACGTCATCTGGCAGGGGGACGCCAACAGCCAAGTTTTGCGTAGTTTGCGCCACGTGACGACGCCCACTACGCCGATCAATGTCACTGGTCCGGAAATCGTTTCCGTTCGCGCCCTGGCCAAAGGCTTCGCCGAGATCTTCGGGGTCGATCCGATCTTTCGGGGCGAAGAAGCCGACCACGCTTGGCTCAACGACGCCTCGGCCGCGACCGCTCTCTACGGCCCACCGTCGGTGCCGTTGGAGCGATTGATCACTTGGCAGGCAGACTGGGTTCGGCACCGCCAGCCCTCGCTCGGCAAGCCGACGGGCTTCCAGGTGCGCGATGGCAAGTTTTGAGCACGAAGCAATTGTAAGGCTCACACTTAGTGATCTGCCCGACTGCCTGGCGCTCTCGACCGAGGTGGGATGGAATCAGGTCGCCGCCGATTGGCGGATATTTTTCGACCACGGGCTTGTCTGGGGCATACACGGCGGCACCTCGGTGATCGCTTGCGCGGCGCTCTTGCCCTATCCGCCGGGCACCGCTTGGATCTCCATGGTGCTGACCACGCGGGCGGCAAGACGTCAAGGTCTGGCGAGCCGTTTGGTAGCGGCCGCACTGGCGGAATCAGCCAAACGAGGTCTCAGCCCGCAACTCGATGCCACCCCCAGGGGCGAGCGGGTTTACACTCAGTTGGGGTTCTCTTCGATCGCCGGACTGACGCGATGGCGGCGGAGACATTCAACACCGACAGGCGGTACCCTCGCTCCCCATACAATTTCGGCCGGCCAATTCCGGACCGCCTGCCACTTGGACGCCCAGGCCCTCGCCTTCGACCGCCCGACACTGCTGCACCATTTGCTGGCGCGAGGTCCAGCGGTGGTGACGGAGGGGGCTTTCGCATTCTCCCGCGATGGTCGCACGGCCCGTCATGTGGGACCCGTCGTCGCGACAACCAGGAAAGAAGCCAGAAGAGCCTTGGCCGCTTTACTAAAGCGGCTGGAGACTCAATGGCCGGTGATCATCGACGCCAACGATGCGATCCCGGGCCTAGCGGTGTTCCTCGAAGACCAAGGCTTCCGTCCGGAAAGGCCGTTTCAGCGCATGGCAAAGAGTCCGGCGTCCTTTTCCGGCCTCGCCACCTATATGGCCGCCGCCGGCCCAGAATTCGGCTAAGGCAGCGTGATCGACTAAGGCAGCGTGATCGACTAAGGCAGCGTGATCGAGGGGTCGATGAAGTCGTTGACCACCGCCTCTAAGACATCGAAGGGCTGCTCGACCTCGAAGTAGGTGACCACCAGCTCATAGTCCGACTTCAGGCGCTCTTCATCGAAGTAGCCAAGGCCCTTTGTTTTCGCTGTCTCGTCGGTCATCAGTTCGACCACCAATCGCCAGTTTTCCAGCTCGTTGTCCTTCTTGAGCCCGGTATTAGCGGTGACCAATGCTTCGATGCATGGCGCCGGCGTCATGACACAGCTGGCGAAGGCCCGCTGCGTCACGCTGACGAACCTGCCGACCGCGTCCCGGTTTTCCGCCAGGAACCCGTTGTGGACGATGATCGAGTTGCCGTAAGGGTTGATGCCGTACTCCTTCCAGGCAAAGAAGCCCATGTCGTCGCCGAGCTGGCGCTGGAAGATGTGGTGGATGTTGTAAAAGGAGGTGGTAACGTCGATCGATCCCGCCTTCAGGCCGGCGAGCTTGGCATTGGGTTGCACGTTGACCCACTTGACCGATTTCGGGTCCAGGCCAACCGCCTTAGCCAGCGCCGGCCACATGGCCCGTGCCGCATCCCACGGGGGGTTGCCGATCTTCTTCCCGGCAAAATCCTCAATGCCCTTGATGCCCGATGATTTGAGCCAGTACATGCCGTAGGGCGAGTTGGCGTAGATGTTCATCACGGCGACGAAGTCGGCACCTTTGCCCTTGGCCACCAGGGCGGTGCCAAGATCGGCTAAGCCGATGTCGGACTCACCGATGCCGGTGCGCTGCGCGGCCATGGAGGAGCCCTTGCCCTGCTCGATGTTCACCGCGAGGCCGGCGTCGGCGTACCAACCCTCCTGCAGGGCATAGTAGTAAGGGGCATGGTCGCCGCCCGCTATCCAATTGAGCACGAAATTCACGGGGACCTTGTCCTCCGCCTTACCATCCGCTGGGACGAGCGCCGCGGCGACAATCATGACTGAGACGAAAAACTTCCACATGGCGGTAGCCTCCCACAACACCTGATCCAGCCGCAATTGACACAATGCCAGAGATGCGACAGTGTAACCTGTTGGTGAATTCAGGGTGCGCAACATGACGGCCTCTGTCAACCTCGGAACCGAAGCAGCATCGGTTCCAGAGACTGTAAAACGCGATCCGGATCGGACCAAACGGAGGATCTTGGAGGCGGCGACCCAGGACTTTGCAGGCCGCGGCTTCGCCGGCGCAAGGGTGGCTGATATTGCGAACCAGGCCGGCGTCAACAAGCGCATGCTCTATCATTATTTTGGCGACAAGGATGCGCTCTTTCAGGCCGTCTTGGAGAACACCTACGAGGCCATACGAAGCCGCGAGAGGAAACTCGAACTGGAGCACTTGCCCCCCGAGGAAGCAATGCGCCGCCTGGTCGAGACCTCCTGGGATCATTTTATTGAACATCCGGAATTCATTAACCTTTTGAACTCCGAGAACCTGCATCGCGCACGCCATATCAAACGCTCAAGTCGAATTCGTGAACTGCATTCGCCCTTCGCCGACATGATTACTCGGATCTTACGACGCGGCGAAACGGCGGGCGTGTTCCGGTCCGGCGTCGATCCGGTCGAGCTCTACATCTCGATTGCTGGCATTGGCTATTTTTACTTGTCCAATCGGTTCACGCTGTCGGTTGTGTTCGACCGCGATTTAGAGGCGCCCGAACAACTTGCGCGGCGGCGTGCCCATATGGTGGAGATGATTCTCGGCTATCTTCGCCCACTGCGCCGAAGGGTGTTATAGGCGACTGCCCTCGGAAACCTGTAAGTCAACAACAGGTTACTATTTGATTGAGAGTCATGCATTCTAGCAGAGCGATTCCCGACCAAGTTTTGGCCCTGCTGCGCCGAGGCGCCGTGATTCCGGCCCACCCCTTGGCACTGACGGCGGAAAGGCAGCTGGATTTGCGGCACCAGCGGGCCCTTACCCGCTACTACATCGACGCTGGCGCCGGAGGCCTCGCGGTCGGTGTCCACACCACCCAATTCGCTATCCGTGAGGCTGGGCTCTACGAGCCGGTTCTACGGATTGCGTCGCAGACCGTTGCCGATTGGACGTCGCGTCCGCTCATCATGATCGCCGGCCTTTGCGGCGGTACTCAGCAGGCCCGACGCGAAGCCGCAATCGCCCGTGGCCTCGGCTACCATGCAGGCCTGCTCTCGCTCGCCGCCTTGTCAGACGCCAGCGACGACGAACTGATTGATCATTGTCAGTCTGTGGCGGCCGAGATGCCGCTATTCGGCTTCTACTTGCAAAAAGCCGTAGGCGGCCGCGATCTATCGCCGGCGTTCTGGCGACGCTTCGCTGAGATCGACAACGTGATCGGCATCAAGATCGCCCCTTTCGACCGCTATCGCACCATCGATGTAGTCCGCGGTGTCGCCGCCGCCGGTGCCGAAGATCGGGTGGCCCTTTACACTGGCAACGACGACCACATCCTTCTCGATCTTCTGACGCCTTACGATCTGCAGTGCGGCGACGAGACCGTGCGCTTTCGCCTTGTCGGTGGTCTGCTTGGTCAATGGTCGGTGTGGACCAAGACTGCGGTCGAACTGCACAAACGAACCCAGAGGGTTGCCCGTGAAGACTTCGTTCCCGCCGACCTGCTGGCACTCGATACACAGTTGACTGACGCCAACAGCGCGCTCTTCGATGTCCGCAACGGCTTTGCCGGTTGCATCGCCGGCTGCCACGAGGTCTTGCGACGCCAGGGTCTGCTGGCCAATCTCACGCTCCTCGATGCCGACGAGGCACTGGGGCCGGGACAACGCGAGGAGATTGACCGGGTCATCCAAAGCTATCCACAGCTGATCGACGATGCCTTCGTGGCCGAGAACCGCGAGCGGTGGCTGCAATGAACGCCTGCGACGACCCCAGCCTGAAGACCGCTGAGCGCCCCTTCATCCGACTGGCGAACCTGCGCAAGACCTACCACACGGGGTCGCAAGAGATCCTCGCTGTCTCCGACGTGACCATGAGCGTGGCCGCCGGCGCCCTGGTGACACTGGTCGGGCCATCAGGTTGCGGAAAGACCACGGTGCTGAAGATCCTCGCCGACCTGCAGGGCTATGACGCCGGATCCGTTGCAATCGGCGACGAGACTCATGCCTTCACCCCCGGACGCGATGTCGGCATGGTATTCCAGCACCCGCTATTGCTGAAGTGGCGCAGCGTGCTCGACAACGTGCTGCTGCCGGCGGAAATCCTGGGATTGCCGATGAAGGAAGCGCGAGGCCGCGCCCGCAATCTGCTGACGCTAGTCGGTCTGCAAGGCTACGAAGGCCTGCGCCCCTACGAACTTTCCGGCGGCATGCAACAACGGGCCGCCATCGCCCGGGCGCTGATCCACGACCCGAAACTGGTCCTGATGGACGAGCCCTTCGGGGCTCTAGACGCACTGACCCGCGAGCACATGAGCCTCGAGCTGCTGCGGATTTGGGAGGAAAGCCGCAAGACCATCGTCTTCGTCACCCACTCGATCCAAGAAGCGGTGCTTCTGGGAACGCACTGCGCGGTGCTGACCGCGGGGCCGGCGCGCATGGCCGACTTCTTCGCCATCGATCTCCCCTATCCGCGCCGCCTCGGCCTGCGTCAGTCCGCCGAGTTCGGCCGCTACACGCAACGCATTTATGATCTCTTGGGAATGGAGTGAAGCATCATGCCGGAACGTCGCATCGGCATTATCATGCATGGGGTCACCGGCCGGATGGGGATGAATCAGCACCTCATCCGTTCGATCCTCGCCATCGTCGAGCAAGGCGGCGTAACGCTTTCGAATGGCGACCGTCTGGTGCCGGAACCGTTGATCGTCGGCCGCAATGCCGAGAAAATTGCCGGCTTGGCAAGAACGCACGGGATCGAACGCTGGTCGGCTGACCTGGACGCAGCCCTGTCAGACGAGACCTATCCCATCTTCTTCGATGCCGGCACAACGCAGATGCGCGGCGGGCTGCTCACCCGTGCCATCGAGGCCGGCAAGCACGTTTATTGCGAAAAACCGGTCGCCGACAATCTTGAGGAAGCGCTGGCGGTCACGAGTCTGGCAAAGGAACGGGGGGTCAAGCATGGGGTCGTGCAGGACAAACTCTTCCTGCCCGGGCTGATCAAGATGAAGCGCTTGCTGGATGCCGGCTTCTTCGGTCGCCTGCTGTCGGTGCGCGGGGAATTCGGCTACTGGGTCTTCGAGGGCGATCTGGAGCCGGCGCAGCGACCGAGCTGGAACTACCGGGCCGCCGATGGTGGGGGTATTATTCTCGACATGCTGTGCCATTGGCGCTACGTCCTGGATAATCTCTTCGGCGCGGTGACCTCCGTCTCCTGCCTCGGCGCCAACCATATCCCCGAGCGCCAGGACGAGGCTGGTGTGCCCTATCGCGCCGACGCCGATGATGCGGCCTACGCCAGCTTCCTGCTAAAGAACGGCGTCATTGCCCAGATCAATTCCTCTTGGTGCGTGCGCGTCCGTCGGGACGACTTGGTGACCTTTCAGGCCGACGGCGTCAAGGGGTCGGCGGTGGCTGGCCTGACCCGCTGCTGGACGCAAGATCGGGTCAACACCCCGAAGCCGGTGTGGAACCCAGACGAGCCCCAGCGCCTTGACTTACTCGCCAACTGGGCGGAGGTGCCGGATCGAGGTCCGATCGAAAACGGCTTCAAGACACAGTGGGAGATGTTCCTGCGCTACGTGGTCGAAGACGCGCCTTGGCATCATGGCCTCCTGGAGGGGGCGAAGGGAGTGCAGCTCGCCGAGCTGGGCTTGGAAAGCTGGCGCCAGCGGCGCTGGATCGACGTGCCAGCACTGGAGGTGTGAGGTGGCGACGATAACCTTGCCCACAGACGACGGCACCACTCAGTCCTACACGCCCACAGGCGCGCGTGCCTTTCCGACGCAGCAGAAGGCTTCCTTCAACCGCATCGCCTTCGCTGCGGCGCATGTGGTCGCCGACCCACTGGCGGGTGCCGACCCTTGGCTCGATGCGGCGATCGATTGGGATAGCACCCTGGCTTACCGCCGCTACCTGTGGGATCTGGGCCTGGGCGTGGCAGAGGCAATGGATACCGCGCAGCGCGGCATGGGTCTCGACTGGCCAAGGGCGCGCGAGCTAATCTGCCGATCCGTCGATGCCGCCAAGAACCACCCGGGTGCCCTGGTCTTTTGCGGGGCCGGTACCGACCAACTTGTCCCCTCGCCGTCGCTCAGCATCGACGATATCGCCGCTGCCTACGAGGCGCAGTTGGAAGCTATCGAGGCCTGTGGCGGCCGTATCATCGTCATGGCCAGCCGTGCCCTTGTCACCGCCGCCAAAGGACCCGAGGACTATATTCGCGTCTACGGCCGCATCCTCGGCCAGGTGAAGCAGCCAGTTATCATCCATTGGCTGGGGGAGATGTTCGACCCGGCGCTTGCCGGCTATTGGGGTGCAGCGGACCACGACGCGGCGATGGAGACCTGCCTGGCCGTGCTCTCGGACCATGCAGCGAAGGTCGACGGCATCAAGATTTCCTTGCTGTCCAAGGACAAGGAGATCGCCATGCGCCGACGGCTGCCGGACGGGGTGCGCATGTACAGCGGCGACGACTTCGACTATGCGGAACTGATTGAAGGCGACGAACACGGTCATTCGGATGCCTTGCTCGGTATCTTCGACGCCATCGCCCCGGCGGCGGCCGCCGCGCTGGTCGCGCTGGCGGCGGGCGATACTGTTGGCTACCGCGATATCTTGGCGCCGACCGTTCCCTTGTCCCGCCACATCTTTCGAACACCCACACGCTTCTATAAGACCGGGATCGTGTTTCTCGCCTGGCTGAATGGCCATCAAAGCCATTTCACCATGGTCGGCGGGCAGGAAAGCGCCCGCTCGACCTTGCATCTGGCCGAGCTCTTCCGCTTGGCCGACCGGGCTGGATTGCTCGGTGATCCGGACCTCGCCTGCCACCGCATGGCACAGATCATGGCGGTGAGGGGCGTGACCTAACGTAACGTGATGAGATCAAGAAAGGGAGGAAGACCATGAAAAAGCTGTTGATTGCCGCTGCCGCGCTTGCCGCCCTGACGGTACCGGTCTACGCCGGCGACTATTCCTGGAAGCCAGACAAGCCAATCACCATCATCGTGCCTTGGGGGGCCGGCGGCGCCACCGACCAGGTCACCCGTGTCACCGCCGCGGTTCTGGAGGAGGAGCTGGGGCAGAAAGTGGTGATCGTCAATCAGCCCGGCGCCTCCGGCTCGATTGGCAAGAAGAACGCCTGGGAAGCGCCGCGCGACGGCTATACCTGGGCGGCGGGTGCGCCCAAGCAGCTTGGCACTTACAAGCTTCTCGGCCAATGGGACACCTGGATCGACGATTGGCGGCTCTATAACACGGTGACCAACGTGCCCTTGGTCTCGGTCAACCCGGATGCCCCCTATGCCTCGATGAGCGACTTCATCGACGCCATGAAGGCGGGCAAGGTGGTGATCGCCACGGCCGGTGCCGGCTCCTCCGGCCATGCCGCGGCCGAGGCGTTGAAGGGCGTGGTCGGCGGCGACTACAAGCACGTGACCTATGACGGCGGCAACCCAGCCGTAGTCGCCACCGTCGCCGGCGAGGCGGAAGCGACGACGCAGCTCGCTTCCGAGCAGGCCGAGATGGTGCGCGCCAATCGCCTACGGCCTCTTGCGGTGCTGGCCGATCAGGCGCTGGAGATCGAAGGCTTCGGTGCGGTGCCGCCGATCACCGATTTCGTCAGCGAGCCACTACCGATCCTTTCGACGGCTTTTGGCATTTTCATCCCCAAGGAGGGGACGCCGGACGTGGTGGTTGAGACCTTCGACAAGATCTGGGCCGACAAGATCCCGCAAAGCGCCCGCCTCAAGGGTTACGCGCTGGAGAAGGGCGCCCTCTTCACGCCGGCGGCGGGGGACGGCGCGCGCGATCGGGTCTTCCCGGAAATCCAGGCCGATGCCTGGTCGTTCCATGGCGCCGGGCGAACCACCATGTCACCGGAAGAGCTGAACATTCCCAAGCCATGACCTTGTGTACGGCAGGCCGTAGCCCGCTGCGGCCTGCCGGTTTTTCGAAGCCCCCTGACCAAGGTCGATGATGTCGGAAACGCCTAAGGCCGATTTCTGGTTTTCGATCTTCCTCACCACGCTGGGCACGGCGATCGCGATCGAATCTTGGCGCATGCCGCGCCTCGAGAACCTCGGCGTTCACCCGATGAGCGCACCTGGCCTGACACCGGGCCTGCTGGGCATTGTGCTTGCCGTTCTTGGTGTGCTGCTCCTGGCTCGCAGCCTCCGGGCCGTCAGGGTAACAAGGGCCGTCGTTGATGAGGATCGAGGCCCGCAGGGCTGGCGGCGCTTGTGGCTCACCTTGTTGCTCTGCTTCCTCTATGCGATCGTCCTTCTGGGGCGTTTGCCGTTCTGGTCGGCGACCGCCCTCTTCGTGTTGATTTTTGTCCTCGCCTTCACGTGGCACCGCCGGTCGATCCAAAGATGCGTCATGGCTGCGGCCCTGGCGATTGCGGTGGCGATTGCGGTGACCCTGCTCTTCGAGCAGGTCTTCCTGGTGCGCCTTCCTTGAGGCCCAGATGGAGGCGCTAGGCACTCTTACCACGGCGATTGGTCAGTTCGCGCAGGCGGCGAGCCTTTTCAATGTTCTCTGGGCCACGGCGCTCGGCATTGCCGTTGGCATGCTACCGGGGCTGACGGCAACGCTGGGGATTGCGCTGCTGACCACGTTGACCTTTCGCATGGCCGCCGAGGACGCCATCCTAATCCTTATCTGCATGTATGTCGGCGCCATCTACGGTGGCAGCCGCAGCGCCATTCTGCTGAATATTCCCGGCACCCCGGCCAATGCCGCCTCGGCGCTCGACGGCTTTCCCTTGGCCCGCGCCGGGCGCGCTGGCGAGGCCATGGGTTTGGCCACGGTCGGGTCCTTCTTCGGCTGCCTGGTTGGCATGATCTTGCTCGCCTTGATCGCCCCGCAACTGGCCGAGTTCGGCCTGCGTTTCCAATCCTACGAGTTCTTTTGGCTGGCCGTTTTCGGCGTCGTGATCTCCGGTCGCCTCACGGCGATGAAGGATCCGATCAAGGGCTGGATCGCCGGCTTCCTGGGGCTCTTCCTGGCGCAGATCGGACAGGAAGGCATTCACGCCTATCAGCGCTTCGCCTATGGCTCGGTCGATTTGGCCGGCGGCTTCGGCCTGCTACCCGCGCTGGTCGGCGCCTTCGGTTTTGCGGAGGTCCTTTGCGTCATGAAACAGCCGGCCTATCAGACGGTCCGCGATATGGGCGGGCGGGTGCTTCCGCGCCTGCAGGAGGTGGCACGCCGCTGGTGGACAATTTTGCGCTCCGGCGTGCTCGGCACCATGATGGGCATCATCCCCGGCGTTGGCGAGGACATGGGCGCCTGGGTCTCTTACGCGGCGGCGCGCCGTTCCAGCCGCACCCCCGAAACCTTCGGCCGAGGCAGCAAGGAAGGCCTGATTGCCGCCGAGACCGGCAACAATGCCGCTGTGCCCGGCGCCATTATCCCGGTTCTGACCTTGGCGGTGCCCGGCTCCGCTCCAGCCGCCGTGTTACTGGCCGCCATGTTCATTCACGGGGTGCGGCCAGGGCCGCTGATCATGATCGAATCACCCCAATTCATTTTCGAGGTGGCGGCCATGCTGTTCTGGGCGGCGCTGGCGATCCTCGTCCTCGGGCTGTTGCTGACCAAGCCGCTGCTGGTTGTCCTGCGGGTGCCGCGCGAGCAACTCATGCCGATTATCTTCGTCTTGTGCGTGGTCGGCTCCTTTGCCATCGCCAGCCGTATCTTCGATGTTTGGGTAATGCTTGGCTTCGGCCTGCTCGGCTTCGTGCTCCGACAGATGCATTACCCCATGGCGCCCTTGGTGCTCGGCATAGTCCTCGGCGACATCCTCGACAAGAACTTTCGCCGCGGCATGGTGCTCTCCGACGGTTCGCTCGAGCCCTTTTTCAGTCGGCCGATTTCCGCCGTGCTGGCCGCCTTGACCTTGATCACCATTCTCTGGGGCCTTGCCCCGATCCGCCGCCTGATCGCCGGCCTTGCGAGGAGCGCTGAATGAAACTGTCTCTATGCAACGAAGTCATCCGTGACCTTTCCTTCGCCGAACAATGCGCCTTTGCGGCAGCCGTCGGCTACCAGGGCTTGGAGATCGCGCCCTTCACCCTCTCCGACACGCCGCAGGACCTCGACGCCGATGCGTTGGCAAAGCTGCGCCAAGCCCTGCGGACGGAGGGCCTGGCCTGTTCCAGCCTGCATTGGCTATTGGTCGCGCCGCCAGGCCTGTCAATTACTTCTGCCGAGCCGGCCCGGCGCGAACGCACGGTTGCGGTGATGTGCCGCCTGGTCGAGATCGCCGCCGAGCTGGGCGCCGAAGTGCTGGTTCACGGCTCGCCGACCCAGCGAACACTGCCCGACGGCGATGAGGCCGCCGCCCGAGACCGGGCCATCGACTGCTTTTGCGCCGCGGCCGAAGCCGCCGAGGCGGCGGGCGTCATCTATTGTCTGGAACCCCTGGCACGACGCGAGACCAATTTCATCAACACCCTGGCGGAAGCCGCGGAGATCGTTGAGGCGGTCGGCAGCCCCGCCTTTCGCAGCATGATCGACTGCTCGGCCGCGGCCATCGAGGAAGGTGATGTGGCGGCGCTGCTCGACCGCCATCTCGACGGCAACCTGATCGCCCATATCCAAGCCAACGACCCCAATCGGCGCGGACCCGGGGAAGGCGAACTGCGCTTCGGCCCGATCCTCGCTGCCCTGCAGCGACACCGGTACAACGGCTGGGTGGCGGTCGAGCCCTTCGTCTACCAGCCGGACGGACCGGGCTGTGCAGCCCGGGCGGCAGGCTACTTGCAAGGGCTCACGGAGGCCACGCTATGACCGATCGTCCTACCCTGCGACTCGTCGATGTGGCTTTCTACGAGCGTGACGTTTGCTTGCGTATGCCCTTCCGCTTCGGCGTGGTTACCCTGACCGCCGCCCCGCAATGCTTTCTGCGGGCACGCGTCCGCTTGCCCGACGGCCGAGAGGGCTGGGGCATGGCGGCCGAGATGCTGGCGCCCAAGTGGTTCGACAAGTCCCCAAATCTCTCGAACGAAGACAACTTCGAGCAGCTGCGCCGGGCTGTCGCTCTGGCCGCCCAGGTTTACCGGGCAGAGGCCGGATATCACACCGCCTTCGGGTTACACACTGCCTGCGCTCAGGCGTTTGGCGACGCTTCCGACTCGGCGGGATTGCCGCCACTAGTCGCCGGCTTCGGAACCGCCCTGCTCGATCGGGCGATCCTCGATGCACTGCTACGCCTCGAGGGGCTCAGCGTCTTTGAAGCCAGCCGCCACAATCTCTTCGGCCTCGGCCCTGCCCTGACCCCGGATCTCAAGGGTTTCGACTTCGATACCTTCCTTGCAGCACTGGCGCCGGCGGCAAGCATACACGTTCGGCACACGGTCGGCCTCGTCGACCCGATCACCAGCAGCGACCTTGCCGCCAAAGACAGGGTTGGCGACGGCCTGCCGGAAACCCTGGAAGAGGTCATCGCCGTTTACGGGGTCACTCACTTCAAGCTCAAGGTCGGCGGCGACGTCGAGGCCGACATCGCCCGTCTAAAACATATTGCCGAGGTGCTGGATAGGCTGCCGGACTACCGAGCCACCCTCGACGGCAACGAGCAATACAGCGACGTCGAGGGAGTCTTGGCGCTGTGGCAGGCGATGGTGGCATCGCCCGCCCTCGACCGCTTGCGCCAGGCAGTGCTCTTCATCGAGCAGCCCATCGCCCGGGCACAGGCGCTCAGCCAAGATATCTCGCCCCTTTCCCGCTGCAAGCCGGTCGAGATCGATGAGTCCGATGCTACCCTCGATGCCTTCCTGCAGGCCAAACAGTATGGCTACCTTGGCGTTTCCTCTAAGTCCTGCAAAGGCTTCTACAAGTCACTCTTGAACCGGGCGCGCTGTGCCCGATGGAATGCCGAAGCGGGCGCCGATGGCTACTTCATGTCGGCGGAAGATTTGACCACCCAAGCCGGCCTGTCGTTGCAGCAGGACCTGGCGCTGGCGACCCTGATCGGCTGCGACCATGTGGAGCGCAACGGCCACCACTACGTCGATGGCATGGCCGCGGCTCCGGAATCCGAACAAGCAGACTTTCTTGCCGCGCATCCCGATCTCTATCGTCGGCAGGCGGGCAGTGTCCGTTTGGCCATCGACGGCGGGGCGCTCTCGATCAGCTCGCTTGATACGCCCGGGCTCGCCAGTGGCGCGTTGCCGGACCTTGGTGCACTGCAACGCTGTTCGTACGAGGCCTGACATGCCCAGTCTCGATCAACTGGCTATCAATCTGGCAACGCTCCGCGCGCAATGGGACCTGCGGCAAGCGGTGGAGGGCTGCGCCGGCGCCGGCATTCGAGCGGTAGCACCTTGGCGCGACCAAGTGGCCAAGATCGGCCTTGCGGAAAGCGCCCATATCCTGAGCGACAACGGCATGCGGGTGACCGGGCTCTGCCGGGGCGGCATGTTTCCGGCAGCCAATCCCCAAGCGCTGCAAGCCGCCGATGACGACAACCTGCGGGCTTTGGAAGAGGCGGTGACCTTGGGGGCCGATTGCCTCGTCCTGGTGGTCGGCGGCCTGCCGCCCGGTTCCCGCGACCTCGCCGGCGCGCGTCGGATGGTCGAGGACGGCATCGGCCGTCTTCTCGAAGCAGCGCAACCCGCCGGGATGCCACTCGCCATCGAGCCTCTGCATCCCATGTATGCGGCAGACCGCGCCTGTGTCAACACGCTGGCCCAAGCCCTCGACATCTGCGATCGCCTGGGGGACGGCCTGGGCGTGGTCGTCGACGTCTACCACGTCTGGTGGGATCCTGAGCTGGAGGCACAAATCGACCGGGCCGGTCGCGGCGGTCGGCTCTTGGGCTATCACATCTGCGATTGGCTGGTGCCTACCCGCGACCTGCTCCTCGACCGCGGCATGATGGGCGATGGTATCATCGATCTGCCTTGCATACGCGGTTGGATGGAAAGGGCCGGCTACGCCGGTTTGCACGAGGTCGAGATATTCTCGGCCGAGAATTGGTGGCAGCAGGATCCCGAGGTGGTTTTGCATACTTGTGTTGCTCGGCATAGCTCCGCAAGCTAACACCACTGTTGCAGCCGTTCTCGTGAAAAACACCTAGACTCTATGTTCGCGGTGTAAAAGGCCAAGGCTTCGACCGTCTGGGCATCCGTCAAGTCGTGCTGCTGTTGCAACAGCAAGACCCCGATGACCACCTGAAGATCTTTGCTCGGCCGACCGAGACGATCGTCGAAATGACGGCAGCGTTCGTCTACAGGAAGATGGGAAAGCAGATGATCGCGAAAAACCCCGGCCCAGGGCCGCTCCAACAGCCGCCGGCGCTTCTCGCCAAGCCCAGACCAGCGATCAAACAAATCCCCGGTCCGGCGGTCGCGCAAGGGGAACATAAGCCATTATAGAGACCTCGAACCCCTTGTAGAATCGACTTTTTACCGACCCGTCAACTTTTGACAATAGCTCCACTCAAGGCCAGCATGGCCAAATAGAGTGAAAGCCCCTCCTCTAAATCCGGGCAGGTCGATCCTCTGGGAAACAGAGGCTAGAGCGTTTCTACGACGCGAATTAAGCGGTTAGAGAGTCCAGAGCGCACTGTATCCACATTTATCGATAACTGTATCTGTCCCGATTGATTTTGCTTGCGCTTCAATGAACCCGAAAAGATGCAGGGTGAAGGTAAATGCCACTCTCAGGTAGAATGTTGCAGAGGAAATCTCGGGTATGGTATTGAGTTTCAGCCAGCTATTTCGGGCCTAGGGGACATGTAAGAAGAACTTTCCGCAAGGGTGTCGTGTCGCGCATGCTGACGCCCCGACCTGTAGGAAGAAGAAGGAAGATGCAGATCACGTCCGACCTGCTTGAACAATTTTAGATACCATCCACTACAAACTAGTCGTGCCGTTCGGTTGTTGGGCCAAACTAAACCGTATAAACTAAAAAGGGGATGAGGTGGCATGAGTATAGAGCTAATTACTTTGCTTTATTTCTTGGTTTTGTTCTTCGCTCTGTTTCTCGGCCTACCCGTGGCTTTTGGCCTTGGCGGCACTGCAGTCATTTTTGCCGCTATCTTTGAACCGCGGGCTCTATTAACGATCCCCAGTGCCTTCTACTCGACCCCTTGGAACAACGTATTGGTGACGGTTCCTCTGTTTCTTTTTATGGGTAGCCTTATTCGATACTCGGGGATAGCCGAGGCTGCTTACGATGCGGTTTATAAAATTATCGGTCATATTTCCGGCGGATTGGCCATGGGAACGGTCAAGGTATGTACGATATTTGCCGCCATTACCGGGATTACGCCGCCAGCCACCATCACGATGGGGCAAATTGCCTACCCGTCAATGATCAAGTACAAATACAGCAAAGACATCGCCATCGGGTCAATTGGCGCCGGTGGGGCGTTAGGTGCCCTTATTCCACCGAGTGTTCCTTTTATTTTCTACGGCCTGCTGGCCAAGGTTTCCATTGGTGGGTTGTTCTTGGGTGGAATATTGCCTGGTTTGATGCTCGCCGTATTTTACATAACGTATATCGGTGTCCGTTGTCGGCTTCAGCCTCACATGGGACCGGCGGTGCCCGCCGAGGAAAAATTCTCCCCTGCGGAAAAACTCGAGGCCATGATGAATATCTGGCCGTTTCTGCTGCTTATCGTTTTGGTGCTCGGGGCGATTTGGGGCGGCGTTGCAACACCTTCGGAGGCTGCCGCTTTCGGTGCGACTGGGGCGCTGATTATCAACCTGATTTATGGCAGACTAACGTGGGACGTTTTGAAGGACTCATTGACCACGACAGTAAAACTTACCGGCATGGGTCTGTGGATTTTGATTGCCTCCAACATTTATTTGAACGTTTTCAATTCGCTCGGGAGCCAGGAACTGGTGACGACATTGGTTCTGAGCATGCCGGGGGGAGAAATCGGGGTCTTGGCAATGATGATGTTCATCATCCTACTACTGGGCATGGTAATGGATGATTGGGCGATCATTATGTTGTGTACGCCGATTTTCATTCCCATCATCGATGCAATGGGCATCGATAAGCTGTGGTTCGGTGTTCTGTTTATCGTCAATATTCAGATCGCCTATCTCACCCCGCCATTCGGATTTGTGCTCTTTTGGCTGAAAAGCGTTATGCCGCCCGACGTCACCATGGGGGACGTATACAAATCGGTCGGACCATTCATCGTTCTGCAAGTGATCGGTCTGCTGCTGGTTTTCTTTTTCCCGGCGATCGCCACATGGCTCCCGGAATTGTTAAAGTAGGCAGGAAGGTGCGAGATCGAGCACTGTGCACGGATGAAATGAGATTCTCACCGTTTTCTTGACTAATTGAGATTGAAACTGAACAAGAGAAAGCGTCGGTAGAGGTCGAAAATGAGATACTGGAACACAATAGAAAGTGTGATTGATTCCATCGCCGAAATGATGGGACGTGTAGGTTGGGTGCTTATTCTCTATTGTACAATATTTGGCGTTGCTGATGTATTTTTGAGGTATGTCTTAAACGCGCCGTCTCTCTGGATTTCAACAACGCTACAATTTGCTATGGTGTTACTGGCATGTGTGGGTGGAATTTACTCTTTGAATGACAAAGCATTTGTTAAGCTTGATCTCTTCTATGCAAATTTCTCTGCGAAGAAAAAGGCGATCTGCGACATAATCACGGTTGTTTTCACCTTTTTGTTCCTCGCCGTATTGGTATGGAAAGGATATCAAACGGCTATGCTTTCCATCAAATTGAAGCAAGTCACGCCCACCAGTATTCCGATTCCCATTTATCCGCTGAAGGTGTTTTTCCCAATAACCGGGGTAATTATGCTTCTGATTGTCATCAAAAAACTGGTACACGATATACGGACGTTGATGTCGGACGAGGCCAGTACATAATGAGTTGAAGCATTTTTGGCACTGCGCCACACTGTTGAACGAACAGTGCCTTTTGGATCACCCGGCAACGGATTGAATAGTCTGCGGTGATCGCGCCAACGCCAATTCGTCACCTCGCTGTTTCCACCTCCACCGACATATCAGCGAAGAGTTCCGAGGCAGGCTCAACCCCTGAGACCAAGGGCCGGTCTCTTGCGCGTGTGCAGGCGACATAGAAGCCAACACGCAGATCTTCATCGCATCGCTCTGCCTGCATGCGAGGGCTTCCATAGGTGCCGTTCGAGGCCTGAAAGTGAGCCCGGATGTGAGGCAGAAACACCATGTCGTCCAAACTGACGCCGGCTGGGCCCACGACTTCGCCAGGGGTAACAGCCACTGACGCTCACACCCAACAGGCGGCACATCCGCGCCACCGGCAGCCCCACTTTCGCCGCATCAATGAGCCGAAACCTCATCGACTTGTTTCCTCGGCAAAGAAAGCCGTCGCCTTTTTTAACAGATCACGCTCCTGATGCAGCAACTCGTTCTCGCGGCGAAGCCGAGCCAGCTCCTTTTCCTAGTCCAGACCAGCAACCACCCTATTCGCTCAGCACCGCGCCGAAGGCGGCGCGGGGGGCGATTTCGGCAAGGGCGCTGCGGCCGAACTTGCTGGAATCTGCCAGGAGGAGGGAGGTCTTCGCCACGCGCATGGCAGCCTTCTTGACCTCGATCTTGTCGAGGTCGAAGTCCATCACCCGGCCGCCGGCCTCAATGCCCGAGCAGCCGATCAGGGCGAAGTCGAGATTGAGCCCGGCCAGCGCCTTGAGCACGCCGCCACCGGTCAAGGAGCCGTCCCGTCCAGACAGCTTGCCGCCCAGCACGTGAACGTCGTGGCGGCTCGGGTCCAGCCGCAAGGCCGAGCGCATGTTGTTGGTAAAGATTCGCAAGCCCGTTCTCTTGGCGTTCAAGGCCTCCGCTGCCGCCTCTGCGGTGGTGCCGACATCGAGAAACAGGGTGGCGCCGTCGGGCAGATGCTCGGCCGCGCGCACCCCGATCCGGCGCTTCGCTTCCGGGCTTAGGTCCTTCTTGTGAGCATGGCCCAAGCGCATGGGCTCGACGCGGTCGTTGCTGCCAGCGCCGCCGTGAAAGCGTTGCAGCAAGCCGGCCTGATCTAGGGCGATAATGTCGCGACGGACGGTCTGCGCCGAAACCAGGAAACGCTGGGCCAGATTCTCGATGGTTACAAAGCCCTGGGCCTCGGCGAGGGAAAGAATCTCGCGCTGACGTTCCGACACCGGCGAACCCGAGTGTTGATTGATCATTTTCCTGTTACTCGATCTCGTTATCTGTAAGATATCTTACATCGCTATCTAACCGGAGCCAATCAATGACTGCCTCCCTCCTATTTTCGCAACCAGCGGGCGCGCTCTTCACCGAGGAGGGAAAGACGTTCGAGCCGTGGTTCTGGCGATGGAGCGATGCAGCCGGGCCGATGCCTAAGGATGCGACGCCGATCGCGCCGGCGGAGGCGCTCGTGGCGCTGGCCCAAATTGGGGTGCTCCGGCCGCTGCCCGTGGGTGTAATCGGCCCCCGGACGGCGACCACGGCGCAAGCGGACGCAGCGTTCGCCGTCGGTGAGGCGGTGGCGCGCCTGGGTCTGACGACCATGTGCGGCGGCAAGACCGGAGTGATGGCTGCCGCTGCCGCGGGCGCCCGTGACGTTGGCGGCATCACGATCGGTATGCTACCGGATGCCGAATGGCGGGCCGCGAACGACGACATTCTCATCCCCATCGCCACCGGATTTCATGAAGCGCGCAACGTGATTATCGCCCGCTCGGCGGCAGCTCTGATTGCGATCGGCGGCTCGACTGGCACGATGACCGAGATCACCTTCGGCCTCCATTTCGGCCGACTGGTCGTCGCACTGCCCGAGACGACAGCTCTTGAGGGTGTCGTTCAGGCCGCCACGGTGGAGGAGGCAATCGGCACCGTCGCGGCGCATTTGTTGTCGGCAGCGGCGCAGGGACACAGCAAGCCCAAGTAGTCCCGTAGGAGGCACACCCTTTGTCAATTATATTCCATGAGTCCGCAGCAGGTGAGCGAAAACTTACACACGATCCAATTATCCAAACATCCCGTCGGGTGACCAAAAGGCGTGGATATGGTGCATCGCGGCGATAGCCAAGTTCTGGACTTGCGCCGGGTCAGCCAAAAGCTTGGCGGAAACCAGATCCTGACCGATCTCTCGATCTCGGTGGCGGACGGTGAGTTTACGGCGATCCTCGGCCCGTCGGGCTGCGGCAAGTCGACGACGCTGCGGATCATGGCGGGCCTGGACCGGCCCCAATCGGGGACGGTGCTCATGGATGGTCGCGACGTCACGGACCACACGCCGGCCATGCGCAACGTCGCAATGGTGTTCCAATCCTACGCGCTCTATCCACATTTTTCGGTCGCCCAGAACATCGCTCTGCCGCTGGTAATGCGTGAATGCAATGCCATTGAACGTGTGCCCCTGCTGGGTTCGCTGATGCCCGGCATGGCGGCCAAGCGGTCCGCTATCTCCAGGCGGGTCCGCGAGATCGCCGGGCTGCTCGAGATCGAGGCTCTGCTCGAGCGTAGGCCGAGCGCCCTGTCGGGGGGCCAGCAGCAGCGGGTGGCGGTCGGCCGGGCCCTCGTCCGCGATCCGGCGCTGTTCCTACTGGACGAGCCGCTTTCCAATCTCGATGCGAAACTGCGGATCCAGATGCGCGCCGAACTGTCAGCACTGCATAGACGTTCGGGCAAGGCCTTTGTCTACGTCACCCACGACCAGACCGAAGCCATGACCATGGCCGATCGTGTGCTCATGATGTTCGACGGCGAGGTGATCCAAGACGGCCCGCCCCGCGACCTGTACGAGCGTCCTGCGACCCGGGACGTGGCTGCCTTCATCGGCGCCCATCCGATGAACCTGTTCGATCTCGCTGCCCCCGACGGCGACGCCTCTCACCTGCTCGCCCGGCTCGGCGTCGCAGTCCGTGATGGGGGCAGTAAATCGGAGCAAAACCGCAGGGTCACCGTCGGCATACGGCCGGAGCATCTCCGGCTGAGCGATAGCAGGGTCGAGGCCGTCCTCAGTGGCGTCGTTGAACGGCTGGAGTATCACGGTCGGGACAGCATGGTGACGCTTCGGGTCGACGGCCTGCACCAGCCGCTCGAGTTGCTGAACGACTTGCAGGCCGAGGCAGGCGGCGGCGCTATCAGTCCCGGCGACCGGGTCTCGCTGAACTGTCGGCCCGAAGATGTCCATGTCTTCGCAGCCGCTGACGGCCGGCGTCTCGCCGTCGAGTTCCGGAGGTCGCAATGACCCTGTTGTCCAAGCGTACCTGGCGAGAGGGGCTGACGGACCTTTATCTGGCCGGACCCGCGACGGTCGTCCTCGCCGTGCTGATTTTCGCGCCGGTTCTGGTCGTCTTTGCGCTCTCCTTCACCAGCTACCAGTTGGGCGACCGCAGCGTGGACTGGGTGGGGTTCGACCAGTATGTCACCCTTTTCACCGACCCCATCGGGCGGCGGGCGATTACCAACACGCTAATTTATGTCTTCGTGATGGTTCCGACCTCGATCGTGCTGGCGCTGCTGGTTGCGATCGGCCTGCAAGAAATGGCGCAATGGTCGCCGGCACTCTCGCGGTTCCTGCGCGCGGCCTACTTCCTGCCGGTCGCCGCCACGCTGGTGGCAATGGCGCTTGCCTGGCAGATGTTGCTGCATCCCTCCATCGGGCTGGTCAATATGACCCTGGTGAAATTAGGCCTGCCGGCGCCTGCCTGGTTTTCCGACCGCGGTCTCGTCATCTACACCTTGGCGCTGATCGGCATCTGGCAAACGGTCGGCTACAACATGGTGCTGTTTCTGGCCGGCCTGGCCGTCATCCCGCGCCATCTCTACGATGCGGCCGATGTCGACGGCGTGCCGCGGGGTTGGAGCCGCTTCTGGACGGTGACCTGGCCCATGCTTGGACCGACCACGCTGTTCGTGGCGGTGATTACGGCGACAACGGGCTTCCGGGTCTTCGAGACCGTGGCGGCACTCACCAAAGGCGGGCCAGCCTTCGCTTCCGACACTTTGGTCTACGCGCTCTACCGAGAAGGATTTGTCTACTTCAAGGTGGGCTACGCGTCGGCGATTACGGTCGTGTTCTTCTTTTTCGTCGCGCTGCTCACCTTTGCTCAATACGGCGTGCTGCAAAAGCGGGTGTTCTACCGATGAAATCGCCGGCGAATGAAGGGCTGGCCCGGATCCGCGCCGGTCAGGTGATCGGATCCGTCCTGCTGATCGCCGGGGCGATTCTCGTGATGGCACCATTTCTATGGATGCTGTCGGTCTCGCTGAAGCCGGCGGACGAAATCTTCACCTCCGACGTCTATCTGATTCCCCAGCGCTTTGCTTGGAAGAACTATGCCACCGCGCTCACCACCGTCCCGCTGGGGCGCTTCCTGATGAACGGCGTAATCGTCTGTGTTGGCATTCTGGTCTTTCAGATCCTGTTTGCCGTGCCCTGCGCCTATGCGCTTGCCCAGCGCCGCTTTCCCGGCCGCTCCTTTCTGTTCGGTTGCGTGCTTGCCGGCCTGTTGGTGCCGTTCCACGTCACGGCGATCCCGGTATTCATCGGGCTGGCGAAGCTCCGGATGCTCGACACCTACACGGCGCTCATCGTCCCCTTCGTCGGTTCGGTTTTCGGAATCTTCCTGTTTCGCCAATTCTTTGCGCGCCTACCGGCCGCTCTGTTCGATGCAGCGCGGGTCGACGGCCTCTCGGAGGCCTCCATCGTCTGGCGCATCGCCCTGCCGCTTGCCTGGCCGGCGGCTACCGCCTTTGCCGTCTTCTCGATTACGGCTCATTGGAACGACTTGTTCTGGCCGCTGATCGCGACCACCTCGCCGGAACTCGCCACGCCGCCGCGCGGCATCCTCTATTTCCGCGACGAGGAGGCGGGCACCGATCTTGGCCCGCTGATGGCCGGCGCGGTGATGGTCACGGCGCCGCTGGTTATCCTGTTCCTGTTCGCCCAACGGACTTTCATGCGCGGTGTCGCCTCCGGCGGCCTGCGCGGATGAAGCGGCGAGGTACCAATGACTCAACAAGAAGAAGGCCGCCCCCAAGATGGCCCCACCACAGCAATCGAATATCAAACAGATGGAGTACCCCAGATGAGAACGATCCTCAAAACCTGTCTTGCGGCCCTCGGGCTGACGATCGCGACCGCCCAAGCGCACGCCGCAGAGATTCGGGTCCATTACGCGATACCCACGATTTGGGCCGATACTCAAGACAAGCTGGCCGAAGTCTTCATGCAGGCCAATCCCGACATCACCGTCACCATCGACGGACCGGCAGAAAGTTACGCAGACGGTGTTCAGCGCCTGCTGCGCGAAGCGGTCGCCGGTAAGCTGCCGGACGTAGCCTATGTCGGCCTGAACCGCTGGCGGATCCTCGAAGCGCGCAAGTTGACTCAGCCGTTGGATTCTCTGATCGGCGACGCCATGGCCTTCGAAAAAGCCGGCTACTCGCCCGCTATCCGCTCGCTCGGCCAATACAAGGGCCAGCAGCACGCTTTGGGGACCTCGGCCTCGACCATGGTCATGTACGTAAATCCGGATCTGGTCGCACGAGCCGGCGGCTCCATGGAGGCCTTCCCCACTACCTTCGACGGGATCATTGAACTCGCCGCCAAAATCGATGCGCTCGACGACAATGTTGAAGGCATTTGGATCGGCCGACACGATTGGCGCTTTCAGGGCTTGCTCGGCTCGCACGGTGGCCGGCCGCTGAACGCTGACGAGAGCGACGTCACCTTCGATAGCGCGGCCGGCATCGCCGCCGCAACACTCTACAGCCGCTTCTTCAAGGAAGGCGGCATGCCGACCTACGGTCAGAACGATGCCCGACAAGCCTTTCCGGCCGGGACGCTCGGCATATTCTTCGAGAGCTCCTCGCTTTTGAACAAGTTCACCGAGGCCGCCGGCGATCGCTTCAAGTTGACCGTATTGCCGACCCCAGTCGTCACCGAGGATAAGTCCGCCGCCTATTTCCCGACGGGAGGTTCCGCTCTGGTCATGTTAACGGACGACGCCGAAAAGCAGCAGGCCGCCTGGAAGTACATGCAGTTCGTCACCGGGCCGGAGGGCGCGAAGATCATTGTCGAGAACACCGGGTATGCCCCGACCAACACCATCGTTCTCGAGGACGACACCTATCTGGGCGCGTTTTACGCGGCCAACCCCAATGCACGTGTCGCCCATCAGCAGGTCGCGAACCACGCTGGCCCTTGGTACGCCTATCCCGGCGCCGAGGGCGTCGCGGTCACCGATCTAATCGGCGCCGCCTTGGTCGAAATCTCGGAGGGTGCCGAGCCCAAGGCGACGATCGAGGCGCTTGCCGACACCGTTCGTGGCAAACTCGGCATGAAGAATTAAAGGCAGTCCGCGCCTAGTCGATCCGAGACCAGCGTCGGTCGGGCCCGCCGGCGCTGGGAACGGTTCACGACCGGAGGTCCCTTCAAGAGTATCTTGCTTGCCGCGAGCGCACAGCCTTGAGCTTGTTTCTTTGGGTTCCATGGGGCTCGTGGAACCTACCATTTCTGGTCACGTGAGAACTGCCTGTGAACAGGCGTTCAAATGAGGTTTGACTCAATTTCGGTGCAGTTTTCTCAGGCGCCGCCGACGGGACGGACTCTGAGAAAATCAAGGTTTGCATGGCCGTACATTTGCCGCTTGAGTATCTTCTGCTCGCTGAAATGGCCCTGGGGATTCGACTGATTCGACTTATCCCGGCAGATCGTGTCCGCTACAACGGATGGTGGCTCTGAGTTAGACCAAGGAAGACAAGCGAAAATTCAAGGCCAAGAGGCGCGTTCGAGCCTGACGCGAATGGCCCATACATGTGTTAGCCAGGCGCGGTCGTTGCGATGCGAAAGGAAGGGGTTCCTCTGAAGCCTCACGAGCGGCAATTTTCCGGTGTGTGGGATCATAACAAGCCGGTAGGGCATTGCCTCTCGAGGCCGTCCTTGCTGATTGACAGGAATGACCAGTTGGTCGCATTCTGCGGTCCTAGCCAACTGGCACTTGGCGGGTTCTCAAAGGGCCATCGGCGCCGCGTGATCCTTCACCCGGCCCGGCTTGGTATACGCGAGGAGGAGTGCCATGGCTGATCTCATCATCATCGATATTGCACCTTTGTTTCAAGGTAGCCTCGAAGAACGCAGGGCTACGGACGAACGCATCGGGCATGCGCTCATGAGCCACGGTGGCTTTGTCATCTCGCACTACCCCGACGCGGGGAAGGTCGACGAACGGGCCCTTAAAATGCTGTCCTTCTTCGAGCTTTGCGAGGCAGACAAGCGCGCCGTCGCCTCAAAGGCCACGGACCCCAATGGCAAGACGGTCTATCGCGGCTACGCCGCATCGTTGGAGCCCGATGGATGGGCCTTCAACGAGATCTACGACATCGGCCCGGAGAAGCCTTTTGGTGGCCCGGCAGTTGAGGGCATGGCGGTCTTCTCGGAAGAGAACATCTGGCCGGACGTGGAGCCTTGTCCGGGTTGGAAGCTGGCCATGCGCGCCTACTACGCTCATCTCCACGGTGTCGCGATGGCGGTCATGCTTTCGGCGGGGCGCTTCGCCGGCTTTTCGGATCGAGAGCTAGAAGCGCGCTTTCGCGAAGGCAACTCGACCTTGCGCCTGCTCAACTATCCCGTCAAACCGGCGGATACACGCGTTACCAACGAGCTGCCCGACACTCGTTGTCGGGAGGAAGAAACGTTGCCGCTTGCGACGGGACGGCATAGCGATGCGGCGGGTGTCTCCATCCTCTGGCAACGCCAGCCGGGGCTCCAAGCCCAAGCGCCGGACGGTACCTGGCGAGATGTGCCGATGATCAAGGACTGCCTTTCGGTGCATCTGGGCACGGTATTGGAGATCATGACAGGGGGAAAGGTGCCGGCCACACCACACCGCGTCATCGACCACGGAGTCACCCGTCAATCGATCGGCTTCTTCCTCGAACCGGCCTTGGGCGCCCAGCTCGCGCCGATGGCGGCCGAGGCTGCTTCGTCCGAGGGTGTCACCGGCACCTACGGCTGGCACTTGCAGGAAAGATTTCACCAACAGAAGGGATACGAGCACCTGGTTCCCGCGCCAAAGGTGGCGACGTGAGCGCCGACACCCCATCGCCATCCGTCAAGCACCGGATGCAATGGCTGATACCAAATCTCGATAGGAATCACCCATAGCATGGCGGCGATCTGGCCCGCCGGTTAGGCGCGTTGCGCGGTGCGATGCCCTCGGGTTCAAGTTTATGGGGCGCATCGGGCAAGCGACGCAACGCGGCTGGCGGGCCAAAGCGCCACGCCAGAGGCCAAGCAGAATTGATCCCAAATTGCCGCCCGACGCTAGTACGCGGTTATGAGACATTTCTCCTGTGACGTTTGCCAACTGTCACTCTGGGTGTCTAGTCGATCGCGGGGCGCAGCCCCGTCAGGGGAGTTTTGGTCAATCCAATGCAACTATCCGTCGGTGCGGTCGTCCACATGGCGTTGGGTTCGGGTAGCGTAAGGTATTGAAGAATGGTAGATTTGTATATGCGGGGAGAGAGTTTCGAATACATGCAAACGGCGACGTCAACTCGCGCATCGCGCCTCGGCCGTTGCAACTCTACCATTCGCAAGGAGCACGCGACCCTTGGTGTGACGGCGGGCGCAACCAAGTTGGCGCGCAATCGCCCAGCGCAACAGAAACTCGTAGCTTCACAATGCCGCAAATCCTATGCCATCATTCTGCTTGAAGCGTCGACCATCGATGTCATCGACTATCAGGACCGAATTGGAGGGCTTGACGAGGCAGTGACAGTTCTTTCTGAGTTTGTGAATCGCGTTGATCCTGAAAACCGCCTAGCCACTGTATTGACCGAGCTCGCGCGGGTCTCAGATCAACAAGCATTGAACTGATGACGGTTTATATTCCAAAGACCATGTCGAATGCATATCAGGATTAAGATTGACAAGGCGGGACGGGTAGGGCTCCGAGATCAGATCGTTTCCGAGATCTCTCGACTCATTTTTGAGGGTGTGCTCCAGGCTGAGACCAGACTGCCCTCGTGTCGGAAATTTTCGCAGCTACTCAAGGTCTCAATAAACACTGTGATAGCTGCTTATGAAGTTCTTGAAGATCAACGCCTCATTTACTCGAAACCACGATCTGGGTTTTTCGTCAGTGGATCTGAAGGTGCACGCGAGAGGAGTTCGATCGCCCATGGATCTGCTCCTGGACCGATCTCCCCAATGTGGGAGCGCTTAAACTGGCGACGGCGTTCCGAAAATTTGCCGACAATCTCCCGGCCAGAAAATTGGTACGAGTTTGACTATCCATTCGTTTGCAATCAAATCGACGAAGACAAATTTCCAGTCTCACAGTGGCGAGAGTGTTCGCGGTTGGCCATGAACCGAAGGGACCTGAAGGTCTGGTCCGCCGACAGTCACTACTCCGACAGCATCGAATTGCTTGAACAGGTTTGTAGGCGTATTTTGCCGCGCCGAGGAGTTTTCGAATCCACAGATTCCGTTTTGATCACACTTGGATGTCAAAACGGCCTCTACATTACGAGTCAGTTGCTTGGTGGGCGCGATCGCACAGCAACCATCGAGGATCCAGGGTACCCAGATGCCCGTAAGATCTTGAGCGCAAGTTTTGGCGAAGTTCGATTCCAGCCGGTCGATGACGAAGGGATGATTGTTGACGAACGCCTTCAGGGTACCACTTTGGTTTTTGCAACGCCAAACCGACAGTTTCCAACCACCGTTACAATGTCGGAACAGCGCAGAAAAGAACTCGTTGCAGCAGCTGAGGCGTACGATTTCTATATTGTTGAAGATGATTACGAATGCGATGTCGACTACCGGGACTTTACGCCATTTCCGCTCCGCAGTTCCGAGGCCAAGAGTCGCGTCATATATGTTGCGAGTCTGTCGAAGGGGCTCTCGCCAGGATTGAGGCTTGGGTATCTTGTGGCTGAGCCAGCGTTTATCGAGGCGTCTCGAGATCTACGCGGCACGATACTCCGTCACCCACCAATTGTACCTCAGCTTACCGCCGCGGCATTCTTGCGTTTTGGCTACTATGAGAGTCATCTCCGCCGATTGCATCTTGACTATAAGGCTCGATGGCGTACGGCCGATGAACTAATAAGAAAGATACTGCCAGACTTCGATGTTATAGGTGAATTTGGCGGAACCAATTTTGTGCTCAAAGGCCAAAACTCGGCTCTCAGCGCTTCGGCGATCGCGAGTGAGGCCCAAAAGCGCAGCGTTGTTATCGAAGAGATCGCCCCATGCTACTCCAATTTCAATGTCGGGAAGCACTATTTTCGATTGGGAGTATCATCCATACGAGCCCCTTCAATTGAACCGGGTATCAAAAAATTAGCTGAGTCCATCGCTGTCTTGCGTGGCAATTAATACCAAATCTCCCACACCAGACGATATGACCCCTCAAACAATAGAAGATCGCAGAGGTGCTATCTCAATCTGACGACGACATTGCTTGCTGTCACTTACCGCAACTATACGTCTTTGCCTCCGGTAAAGTTGAACTCCGCGCCCTCTCGAATGCCCGACGGCCAACGCGATGTCATTGTCTTTAGCCGCGTGTAAAACCGAACCCCTTCCATGCCATGGATGTGGTGATCGCCAAAGAGGGACCTCTTCCACCCGCCAAAGGAATGATAGGCTACCGGAACCGGTATCGGCACGTTAACACCGACCATCCCAATACGCACACGCCCCCAAAAATCCCTTGCGGCATCACCATCTCGGGTGAATATCGCTGTACCATTACCATATTCGTGATCATTGATCATCTGTACAGCTTCCTCGTATCCGCTGGCGCGTACCACCGAGAGAACTGGACCAAATATTTCTTCCTTATAGATCGACATATCAGTGGTAACGTTGTCAAATAGACAACCACCGATGAAATAGCCATCCTCATAACCTTGAAGCCTAATGTCTCGCCCGTCCACAACCAAATTTGCGCCCTGTTCAATGCCTTGGTTGATCAAGTTGTGGATCTTGTTATAGCTCTGCTTCGAAATGACCGGCCCTAGTTCGGAGGTCGGATCAGTATAGGGCGCTACCTTCAATGCACGGACGCGTGGTTCCAATGCTTCTACCAGGCGGTCCGCCGCTTCCTCGCCGACAGGTACCGCTACTGAAATCGCCATGCATCTTTCGCCGGCCGAGCCGTAGGCCGAGCCGACCAATGCGTCGATGACCTGATTCATATCTGCATCCGGCATCACCACTAAATGGTTCTTTGCACCGCATAGTGCCTGTACACGCTTACCATTCGCGGTGCCACGTGAGTAAATATAGTGGCCAATAGGCGTCGAACCCACGAAGCTGACCGCCTCGACTTTCGGATTGTCTAACAGGGCATCAACAGCTTCTTTATCTCCATTCACAACATTGAACACACCTTCTGGCAGACCCGCCTTTGCAAGAAGTTCTGCTATTTTGAGCACCACAGTTGGGTCTTTTTCGGACGGCTTTAGTACAAATGTATTTCCACTTGCGATGGCTACCGGATACATCCACAAGGGCACCATGGCCGGGAAATTGAAAGGTGTGATACCGGCGACAACGCCAATGGGCTGGCGCACTGTATAGCTGTCGACGTTGACAGCCACTGACTCTGAGTACTCCCCTTTTAGGAGTTGAGGGATGCCACAGGCGAATTCAACAACTTCGATGCCACGTGCGATTTCGCCCTTCGCATCGGCGATTGTCTTGCCATGTTCGGCCGAGAGAAACTCAGCCAGTTGGCCCAAATTTTCTTTCAACAGGTCCCGGAATTCGAACATCACAGTGGCGCGTTTTGCTGCTGGCGTCGCAGCCCACGCCGGGAGGGCTGCAGCCGCGACTTCAACAACCGCATCTACATCTTCCTTCGACGCAAGCCTTACCCGCCCCGACACGGCTCCTGTTGCGGGATTAAAAATGTCGCCAGTTCGATCGGACCTGCCCGACCAGGGTGTGTTTGACAGAAAGTGACCAACGGAATGCATTTTTGATCCCCAAATTTGTTGTATTTTTCGACTCCACGCGAGCAGGAAGCGTTACTCACATGAAGGTAGGATGCTATTGGAAATTTGAAGCTTGAGGAGGTACAGAATCCAGCAGCAATGGTTACAGTCGATGTGTTCGGCGAAAGCACCCTCGAAACTAAGCCGGCGTTTTCCGTACGAACAAGGTCCCTGCAGCGCTCGTTAACCCAGGGCACGCAGCCCGCCCGTGTTGCTGATGAAGACGGAAAACCCTGTCCTCTCTGGGGCTACGTTGGGTAGCCCATCAGGGGGCACTTCATTAGACCTAGGATACTCCATTACACTGCAGGGGGAAGGTTAGTTCTCAGCTCGAACTGTATCCACATTTACCTACAACTGTATCTGTCCCAATCGATCTTCGTTGCGCTCCAATGAACCCGAAAAGATGCAGCGTGTCAGCGAACATCAACACTCAGTTGGTAAGTCGCGAGGGAAAGGCTATCTGCATGGATTGGAATCTGGACGAGACGTATTCAGCCATTGGGGACTGCCCAGATGCAGTTGCTGGAGTTCAATCAGGTAACACCGACCGCAACCATCAATCCCAGCCACCAGCAATGCTCGCCACTCTTTTTGAGCAGTTGCCTCGTTATCTCAATCGTGCTGAAGTGATTGATATACGAAGGGCGGATCTCCCCGGGCACGAGAAATTGCTTTAACGCCAAGCAAGTGCCCTCACTGGATGGGCGTGTTCAAATCCGCAAAATGACAAGGAGGATAGATCGTGAAACCTAAGCGACGAATTCAGACAATCCTGTTGGCTGGAGCTGTGGCGATGTCCGCCAGCTTTGCTGCCGCTCAGGAAGGAAAACCAGATGAAGTTACCGAATGGGTCTTTCAACCCTGTTTTGACTCATCCGATGCCGGATGGGGAAGTGGCGTCGTACCGTGGATTAAGGCTGTTGAGGAAGCAACCGAAGGTACGGTCAAAATCAAATTGGAGCCATCTGGAGCTATCACGAGCGGGTCCGAGGCGTTCGGCGCGACGGTCGCCGGATTGATCGACGGAACAGCCTGCTGGGGTTCCGTATACAGCGGTGATATGCCCGAGGGGATGTTGGCGTTTGGTATGGCCATGGGTGCCTCCAGTACGGAACAGGCCTGGGCGGCCATGTGGGGTGATCCGAATTATCGAATTGGCGATTTGATTCAGGCGGCCGCCGAGGAGCGCAATTTGCGGTGGGTTGGCTGGACCAACCAAGGGCCAAACGCCATGTTTACGAAGTTCCCGGTTCGAAAAATGGAGGATTTGGTCGGCAAGAAAATGCGGGCGGGTGGTCCGCAGGCTCTGTTCCATGAGGCAATGGGTGGCTCGCCCGTATCCATGGGTGGCGGTGATATCTATACGGCGATCAAGCTGGGTACGATTGACGGCACCTATTGGGACACTGGCGGCATCGACGATATGGCATTCCACGAGGTCATTAAGTATGCCGCGCAGCCAGGTTGGTGTCCTGCCCAACATCAGGAAACCTTCGTGAATCTGGACAAGTGGAACGAACTGACCCAGTGGCAGAAAGACCGCATTGATGGCGTCTTCGAGAGTACCTATTTCGAAACCAGCAAATTGCATGAGGAGGGCGTCGCCCACGCCTTACAAACCCTGAAGGATGCTGGCGGGGAAGTGATCTATTTCTCCGATGAAGAAATCAAGAGAATGCGCGACAAGTCTATCGCTGAAGTCTGGCCGCAAGTTGCGGAGAAATCGGAGCGCAATGCTAAGGGCGTCGAGCTCTGGAAGCAATTCCTGAAGGATAAGGGAGAATTGTGATTGTCGTTGCGAACAATCATAACCCAATAAACTGAATGAGCAGGCTCGGGTGAGAGAATCCCGAGCCTGTTTCATTACTGTTTGGCGCAAGTTTCTGAGTCAGCCAAACCTGGAACAGCGCCAGTTGGACTGTACGAATTGGTTAACGTGATCGATCATTTAGTACGACGCAGGCGCGTCGTCGTATCCCGGGTCGGGGAACTCGAGGTATGAGCTAGAACAGCCTAGCTTCCGGAGGAAAGATGTATAGCAAGATAATCATTGCAAGCGCCCTGGATCAGGGTTTTGGTCCGAAGGCGATAGAAACGGCAAAAACGCTGTTGTCGAAAAACGGCAAGATTATTGCGTTGCACGTCGTTGAGCCCTTAAACGAAGTCGTGCAGTCGTTCGTGACCGAAGAAGCCAAATCCAAGGCCCGTGACACCATCAAGAGCATGATGGCCGACCGACTATCCAATGAGCAAAGCATCGAGGCCGTGATACTCGCGGGTCATCCAGGCACTGAAATACCCGCTTACGCGGCAAAGGTTGGGGCGGACTGTATAATCGTTGGCTCCCACAAACCCGGACTTGAAGACTTTTTTCTTGGATCAACTTCGTCTCGTGTCGTGCGTCATGCCCAGTGTTCCGTGCACGTGCTGCGTTAGAGAATGCTATAGCTGACCTGAGCCCCTTCTTCCTCCCATTCAAAAGGTGAGCCCGTTCTGGTTTTGGCCCATCGGGGCCGGCTGTGCAATGGGTCGCTGCGCGATGCCCTCATGGCGCAAAAGCGCAGTGCCCTATTGCTTGGCGAACTCGCTTGGCGTTTGGTTGCTCTGGCTGGAATGTGGCCTGGCTGGAATGTGGCCTGGCTGGAATGTGGACTGGCCCGGTTAAAGTCCTCCCGCCATACCGCCAGCAGGACCTTGGCCTCGTTCAGCGATGTAAGTGAGGTCTCATTGAGGCACTCGTCCCTCGAAGAGCTGCGCTCGCTGCTGCGCAGCCGATGAAACTGTCGACAAAGGCGTTCTGGGTCGGTTTGCCGGGGGCAATGTAATGCCACGCGACCTTGCTATCCCGGCACCACCTAAGGATCGCCACGCCAAAGGCCAAGCAGAATTGATCCCAAATTACCGCCCGATTCCCTAGGATCTGGGTCGACCACCGTAGGCCTATGTTTGAGGAGAGTATCGAATGAAGGTCACCAGCGTTACGCCCTTTCTGGTTGGCCCGAGGCCAAGTGTGGACGGCTGGTCCGAAGGGCAAATCGTCATTTTCGTGAAGCTTGAAACGGATACCGGACTCTTCGGCTGGGGCGAGGCCTACGCGCTGGACAGTCGGCAAGGTGCGATATGCGAAATCATCCTGGCGCTGGGCGACGCTCTGAAACAGTTGACCAAAGCCACGCCGCGGGCCTTTCTGCATCACATTGCCAAGCCTATGGACAGCAAACATCCCGGCATCGACTATTCGTCGGCAGTGAGCGCCATCGAGATTGCACTCTGGGATTTATTGGGCAAGTCGATGGGCCAGCCGGTTCACGAGCTGCTAGGCGGCGCAATTGTCGACAAGATACCGGTTTACGCCAATGCATGGGACCATCCGGTGCAAACCGCAGAAGCCGTCGCAGAAAGATGCGCCATGATGCATGCCGAGGGTTACGGCGCCGTCAAGATCTATCCCTTGCGCCGGTCGACCCTTGCCGAGGCCGTGGCTTGCGTCCGTTTAACCCGCGAGGCGGTCGGTCCGAATGTCGACATCATGCTCGACTTCTCGGTGCAGAAGGATCCACGGCATGCGCTACGGGCTGCGCGGCTATTCGAACCCTTCAATCCCTATTGGATCGAAGAGCCGGTGGCTGGCGATGACCTTGATGCCATGGCCGAGTTTCGCGTCAACACAAATTGTCGTGTCACCACGGGCGAACGGCAGTCGGGAATTCGCCACTATCGGACTGTTCTCATGAAGAGAGCGGCCGATGTACTCAATCCTGACATCGCTGGAGCGGGTGGAATATTGGAAATGCTAGAGATTGGCGCTATGGCGGACGCCCATTCGGTCAAGATTTCGCCGCATAGCTGGAACAGCACCACCGTGGCATTTCTTGCCATGCTCCACACCTGTGCGGTGATGCGGAACGCAATCTATGCGGAACTCTACTACGACT
This sequence comes from Rhodospirillales bacterium, assembly GCA_965222795.1. Classification (GTDB taxonomy): domain Bacteria; phylum Pseudomonadota; class Alphaproteobacteria; order Kiloniellales; family CBDCUY01; genus CBDCUY01. Next base: position 1,509,055 of record OZ244972.1, read on the forward strand.
ATCTGGAACTGGGCGCCGCGTTCGCCAAGTGCGACTATGTCATCGAAGACGGCTACGCCAGCCTGCCGCAGAAGCCGGGACTCGGCGTGACCATGAACGAGGACGCTCTTCGGTCGTTGGCACCCTGAGTTCGTCGGCACCCTGTGTTCGTCGGCGCCTGGGGGTGCTTGCGATCAACCGCCCAGTTCCAGGTCGTAGGTCACAGTCTTGAACGGCACGCCGTCCGGGTCGATCTCCGTGTCGAGTTCGCGTGCGTAGCGGTGACCTTCATAAACCGCCGCGGCGATGGTGGCCGGGCCGTAACAGTCGCCAATGCGGCATAGGGATCTTATGCCTGCGGCCTCGACCTTCTCCGGCTCGGCCTTCAGTGCGGCGTACAAATCGTCGTACGGCAGTCGCATGGTCACCGGCACAAGTGTGCCCGGGCGTTCAACCGGCTCGCCTGTCATCATGTTGACCATCTTCACCACACCGTCACCGATGGTTTTCACGCAATGTCTTGGCAGGATTTCTACCCCTAGCTCCAGCAGCCGCCGTTCAACATGTCCCTGTTCCAGCGTGAATTCGCTCCAGCTGCTGACGCACAGACCGGGCGTGGCAAGCGTCACCTGGTAGCCCTCGCCGGCCAGCAGGTCGGCCATCATGCTCCCCATGTAGAAGTGGTCGTCGTCGAACACCAAGACTCCGCCCTTGGGCGGACGCTTGCCGTCCATGATGTCGTCGGGGCTGAATGACCACTCTGCGTCGGCACCCGCAATGGGCTCGCGGAGGGTCCGCCCCACCCCGTCGCGCCGCCAGATCGCACCGGTCGCCAGCGCCACATGGTCGGCGCCAAACTCCAGCACCTGCTGGGCGGCGAGTTCGCTCTCAAGATACATTTCCACATTGGTCATCGGGGCGATCTGGCCGAGACGGTAGTCACGCACCCTGGCCCAGGCGTTCAGGTTGGGTAGCGTGCTTTCGCGGGTAACGCGACCGCCGGCCACACTCCGTGCTTCGGCTAGTGTGACCTTGTAGCCGCGCTTGCCAAGAGAGTGTGCGGCTTCAAGGCCAGCCGGTCCGGCACCGATGACGAGGACGTGGGCGTCGGATTCCTTGGGCTTGATCTGCTCAGGATGCCAATCTTTACGCCATTCCTCCCCAAAGGTAGGGTTCTGCGTGCATCGACTTGGTGCTGAGACGTTGTTCCACGCCGCGCAGATATTGCAGCCGATGCATTCGCGGATGTCATCGAGCCGACCTTCTTCGACCTTTTTCGGCAGGAATGGATCAGCAATAGATGGTCGCGCCGCCCCGATCAGATCAACAATACCGCGCCGGATCGCCGAAACCATGGCATCTGGCGAAGTGTAACGGCCAACGGTGGAGACAGGTCTTGACGTGACCTGTTTGACGAAGGCGACGTAGTCTTCCTGGTAGCCCTCGGGCGCAAAGCGCGAGGTCTTGGAGTCGTTGCTCCAGTCGCTGATGTTGACGTCCCACATGTGAGGTAATTCAGCCAACATTTCAACGGCGTCACGTCCTTCGTTGTCCCACTCCAGGCCGTCGGGGCCCATCATCTCGTCGACGGCGAAACGTGCAACCACGCCCATGGTGTCGCCCACCGCCTCGAGTGTGTCTTCGAGCAGTTCACGATAAAGTCGCAGGCGGTTTTCCAGGCTACCACCGTATTCATCAGTGCGCTGGTTATGACGGCGCGCGAGGAAGTGAGAAGGCATAGTGCCGTCGTGACCAGCGTAGACCACGATGATGTCAAAGCCCGCCTTACACGCCCGTAACGCGCCTTCACGATGCCAGCGGCGATAGGCTCGGATATCCTCCAAATCCATGGCCCGGGCTTGTACCGGGTGGCTTAGCCAAGATACAGGGCGATGCATAGGGCCGATCGGCACCTCGCGGCTGTAGAGGTTGCCGGTGTCGTGACCATTGTGAACAAGTTCAACAGCGGCAAGTCCCCCATGTTCGTGAACCGCGTCGCACATGCCAGCCAGATAGGGGATGTCCCTGTCTCCCCACAGCCGGGTTTCGCAATAGGATGTGGTGTCTGCCGTGGGATGGAAGTCACACTGTTCGGTAGCGACAATTCCCCATCCACCTTCTGCCTTCATGCCGCGCATTGCGACCATGCTGTCTGGATAAAGGCGCCCCATGCCGTTGCAGTGAGGCACCTGGTAGAACCGGTTCTTCGTCGTTACCGGTCCGATCTTCACTGGTTCGAACAGGATGTCGTATCGGGGATCTCTGGGCATGGTGTCTCGGCCCTTAGTTGTCTTTCACGGGTTCGTCAGCTTTCTTCCTGATCTCGTCGGCGCGAGACGGGAAGATCGTTGACAGCAATGTTGCTGCCACTCTTCTTGCGTCTTCGACGGACATGTAATCCGGCGAGTAGTGCAGCCTGCTCCAAACCCCATCGGTCAAGGTTTCAAGAGCCTGCGCGGCGAGTCTTGGGGTCCAGACATTGCTGGCAATGTAGGCTTCGGCTTCTTCGCACAAAGACAACTGGACTGATTGCCGCTCTGCGTCATAGCGCTCGGAAATATCATTCAGATTCTGATTCCTGGCAGCATCTGGCCAAAACGAATTCCAGAAAGCGAGATTCTGATGGGTCAGTAGCCGCGGATCCATCGATGCAAGAACCAGAGCGACAAGCCTGTCGACAGGGTCGTCACCTGCGGCGGACAAAGCATCCATCCAGGCGGTTCGATACTCATCCAGGCGGTATCGAAACGTCTCGTAGAGCAGCGATTCTTTGCTCTTGAAGTAGAAAACCGCAGTGCCCTGCGAGAGTCCCGATGCCTTGGCAACGGTTGCCAAGGTCGTCGCTGACAGCCCGTGCTCGACGATGGAGTCGACAGCCGCGTCGATCAACTGTTTTCGCCGGCGCTTGGCATTTTCAACGTTTTCTCCTTTCGGTCGCCCGACGCGGGAACTACTTGGGGTCATTACAAGATCTAGCCCTCGAATATGCGTTCAATATCAATGTGGCGGTTCGATGCCTCCACCGACATGCGAACTCCATGGCGAACAAGATAGACAATTAATTTATGTGTGCATTCAAAAAAATATTTGACCGTATTAACGGCATGCAGCTACGCTTTTCAACGAAAATAACAATCTGTTGCACTTCTACGGACTGGGAGACAAAGGCATGTCTAAGGACAGGAATTCAACCGACTCGCGTTCGCTTGACGAGACGATCAGACTGGCCGGCGCAGGGAGACTTTCTCGTCGGCAATTCAACCAGTTGCTCGGCGCAACGGGCGTATCACTGCTCGCGACGCCGGTTTTCACCCGCCCGGCTAGTGCGGAAGAAGGACAGGCGTTCTACTTCACTTGGGGAGGCTACGACGTTCCCGAACTATTGGGGTACTACCAGGAAAAGCACGGGGCATTGCCCGACATGGCACCCTACGCCAGCAGCAGTGAGGCTTTGACAAAAGTTCAGGCAGGATTCGAAGTCGACGTCCTACATCCATGCAATACAAATGTAGGCACCTGGATTGACGCAGGAGTGGTGCAGCCGATCGATACTTCCAAGCTATCAAATTGGGGGGACATGATCCCATCACTTACGGAAATTGGTGCGCGTGACGGGAAGCACTATTTCGCTGCCATGGATTGGGGGCAAAATTCGATCACATACCGGACCGATCTTTTCGACCTAAAAGGCAAAGAAGAGTCATGGGGGATACTTTGGGATGAACAGTATGCAGGTAAAATTGGGGTGCTTGCCAATGAGGGTGACACTTGGTGGTGCGCCGCTATATATGCCGGAATTCCGTTTGAGGAAATTCACACCGAAGAGAATATAGAAAAAGTCGCCGCGCTTTTGAGGAAACAACAACCATTGGTTCTTGCATATTATGACGATGTGACGACTATGGAACAATCGTTGGCCTCAGGTGAGCTTGTCGCGGCTATGACCTGGAACGAAACACCGACACGGTTAAAGAAAGAGGGCGTGCCAGTGAAGTTCGCCAACCCCAAGGAAGGCGCGTTGACTTGGGTTTGTGGTGCCGTCATTCATGCTCAAGCAAAGCATGCAGATAAAGCGCACGACGTCCTTAACTCTCTGATAAGTCCAGAATCTGGGCGTTTCCTGATTGATGACTATGGATACGGTCATTCGAATGCAAAGGCCTTCGATCTGGTGAGCGAAGAGCGCCTTGCAGAACTTGGATTAAGCCGAAATCCGAACGAGTTGTTACAATCAGGTAAGTACCAAACAGAGATGTCGGTCGAATTTCAGAGTAAAACCGCATCACTGTTCTCGGAAATCAAAGCCGGCTTTTAAACGAGCCTTTCAATGTCAAACAATGGACAAGCCAACTCGCCGCAAAGCTGAACGCGGTGGGTTAGGCTTCTCCTGTTGGAGGGTGTAGATGCCAATCAAGACGCTCGATAGGGACGTCGACGCGGGATCGGTTGTGTCGATGCTCCGCCGCGATGGTGCGGTGATCGTCAAAGACCTTGTCGGGGCAGATGTCGTCGACTCTGTTTGTGCCGAACTACGTCCAGAACTGGACGCGAAGGGACTTGAGCAAGAAAGCGATTTCAACGGCTCGCTGACAAATCGCATTAGCAGTGTTCTTGCCGTGGCGCCGAGCGCTGCCTCTATTGTCGATCACGATATGGTTGTTGCCGTCGCGAACGAGATACTTCTTCCCCACTGCGCATCCTATCACATAGGTAGCATGACCGCGATCGAGATTTTACCAGGTGAAGCCGCTCAGGCGCTACACCGCGATGATACCCCGTTTCCGATCGACAATGCTGGCATGGAGATACAGATCGGTGTCATGTGGGCACTCAATGACTTTACAGAAGAAAATGGGGGCACGCGCGTTGTCGCTGGTAGCCATCGGTTTCTCCGCGCTTGGCATCTCCCAAACCTCAAAAACTGGGAATCTGCAACAATGCCACGAGGTTCAGCGCTGTTTTACCTTGGGTCGACGTGGCACGGCGGCGGCGCAAATCGAACCGATAAACCGCGCATGGGACTGATCAACGTTTACTCTCTTGGGTGGCTGCGCCAAGAGTCAAACCAATATCTCCATCATCCGCCGGAAATTGCCGCCAAGTTTGCGCCGCGATTGCGAGCCTTGCTCGGCTACACACCGCATGGAATTGGCGATGACCAATGTGGCTCATTCCGTGGCGAGTGTCCCGCTTGGGTAGCCGAGCCACCGGAGCCGGCATGGCGTGAAGAGCGTGGCGGTCACGTCGGTACCGCTGCGGATGTGAAGGCACAAGCCGGGGTCTGACCTTGCGAGTGCCGTTTCCGGATCTCACCAGAGCTCTGGTGTAGGTTGTTCTTAGGGCTGACCGACCAATCGGCAAGGAGGCCAAACCCTGTCCTCGGAAAAAGACGTCATCATCGTCGGCGCGGGGGCCGCTGGATTATCCGCGGCGAAGGAGCTGTCACGGCTCGGCCTGACCTTTCACATCTTGGAAGGATCACACCGAATAGGTGGTCGCGCGTACTCCGAGGAAATAGCGCCCGGAGAATGGTTCGATCTGGGATGCGCCTGGCTGGTTGGTGGTGATTCCAACCCCTTCGTAAAGATAGCTGACGATCTGGATATTGGGCTGTCGAAGGACAAGAGCGATCAGTTTTTGCTCTGTAATCATAGATTTCAGCGCAATGGTACCTCACTGCAATTCGATCAGCGATCCGAGTGCCTCAGATACTACGACGATTGTCACAGGGCTATCGCAACCGCCGCCGAGCAAGGCCGGGATGTGGCCGTCAGTGACGTGATCGATATGAATCACGAATTTGCACCGCCCTTCCTTGCCGCAATCGGTACATCCTGGGGGATGGATGTCGATCAGGTATCGACAACCGATTTCGCTGCGTCAACAGGCGAACTCGGACATCAGGCGTACTGCGGTTACGGCAATCTGGTCGCTGCCTGGGGCGGCGATGTTCCAGTGGCACTCAATTGCCGTGTCAACAAGATCAATTGGTCAGGACGCAGCGTGATATTGGAGACACCGAAAGGAAACGTGTCAGGTCGCTGTGCTCTCATTACCGTTTCGACGGGGATCCTTGCCTCCGGCGATATCGTGTTTGTGCCTGGACTACCAGGGTGGAAGTCTGAAGCCATACACAACTTGCCCATGGGAACCGAGAACAAGGTCGGCGTTCATTTTGATAAGGACATTTTCGGCGAAGATGGCCGTGCGCATTTCACCACGTGGAATGAAGACGGGCGAGCCGCGAAAGTTGACGCAAGTGTGATGGGGCTAAGCACCGCGTCCGTATTTGTCGGTGGCCGCCTTGGCGTCTGGCTTGAAAAACAGGGTCATCGCGCCCTCCAAGCGTTTGCGATCGACAGGGTTGCGGATATTTTCGGCAACCATGTTCGCAAACACGTAACCCGCTGCATCACAACAGCTTGGGATACAGAGCCATGGACACGAGGATCCTGGGCCTGTGCAAGGCCCGGACACGCAGGAAAACGAGCCGACTTAGCGCGCCCGATCGGCGACTCTTTGTTTTTCGCTGGAGAGGCGACCGTCTACGGCGGACAAGGCACCTGCAATGGGGCATACCAGTCAGGTCTGCGGGCTGCAAACGAGATTGCCGACGTATTGTCGACCGGACAATCATGATCTCAAACGGGATTGTTCTGGGCCATGGCCGGATCTTTTCTGGCCCGCCATGACAAAGGACCAGAAACATTCTAACGTTTGGTGATGCAGGATTGGGGAAGCGCGGTATGCATTCCAAACGTTGTAATGGGGCTTGTTTCGCACTGATTCGAGCGGCCGGAGCCGGGTTGAATGACTGTTGAGACCGTCTCTTCGATGGATACCGAATCACGATCAGGCGCCCGCCAATTCGCCATATCGCAGGAGACACGGCGCGGACTAACGCTGCTGTCGCCTACGCTGATCCTGCTGATCTTGGCGCTCGCCTTCCCAATCCTGGTGTTGATTGGGCTCAGTTTCTGGACCCAGATCGGGATGGACCTGACGCCCGGTTTCACACTGGAAAACTACGGTGTTTTCTTCGAGAAGCGAATTTACCGTCTCGTCTTGCTGCGCTCGATTGAGAACTCGGCAATGGTCGCTCTATTGACTGTTCTCCTGGCGTATCCAGCAGCCTATTTCGTCGCGTTCAGGGTCAAAAAGCGAAAGATACTCTGGCTAATTCTGATAACCCTACCGTTCTGGACCAGCTACCTGCTTCGAGTATTCGCCTGGAAGATCATCCTTGGCTACAATGGGGTCATAAATTCAGGTCTGATTTCAATCGGCCTGATCGATGAACCATTGACGTTCTTGCTTAACAATCGAGAGGCCGTTGTCATTACACTGGCCCACGCTTGGGCGGCGTTTGCGATCCTGCCAATCTATGTTTCGCTGGAGAAAATCGATCGCGCACTCCTGGAAGCGGCTGCGGACCTTGGCGAAAGCCCGCTCTGGAGCTTCATTCGGGTAACCCTTCCGCTCTCGATGCCCGGCGTCATGGCCGCGTTTCTACTGGTCTTCATTCCGACGGTGGGAGACTACGTCACGCCAAAGCTGGTCGGCGGAAACAACGGCGTGATGATTGGCAACTTGGTTCAGACGCAGTTCGGACGCGGTAATAACTGGCCGCTCGGGGCGGCGATCTCGATCATTTCGATGGTTACGATCACGGCCGTGGTTTGCGGGTTTCTGCTTTTTGTCCACCAATTGAAGAAGAGGTTGGCATGAGGATCGGCGGCAAGAGAATGGCCTTTTCCGTGACCGACTCCTACACCGTCATCTATTTGGCGTTCTTGTATATCCCGGTTCTGTTTTTGCCGTTGTTCTCTTTCAACGACGCAATCTACATCGCCTTTCCGCTGCAAGGCTTTACGCTGCAGTGGTATGGGGAAATGGCAGAAAGCACCGCCCTTCTGACAGCCCTAGAAAACAGCGTCAAGGTCGGCGTGGTGGTTTCGATCGTGTCAACCGTATTAGGAACCATGGCTGCGAAAGCCTTCACGCGTTATTCGATCCCCTATAACCGGTCGCTTAAGGGATTTATCGCGATACCTCTTGTGATCCCGCTAATCATCCTCGGCATTTCGCTGTTGGTCGTGTTCAGCCAGGCCGATGTGCCGCTCTCTCTGTTGACGATCGGGATCGGCCATGTCGTGATCTGTGTGCCATTTTCTATGCTGGTGATGATGTCGCGTCTGGAGGGATTTGACAAAGGTCTCGAGGAAGCAGCACAGGATCTGGGCGAAACCCCTTGGATGACTTTTTGGCGTGTGACGTTTCCACTCGCCCTACCGGGTATTGTTTCAAGCCTCCTTCTTTGCTTCACGATCTCGTTCGACGAGTTCCTGTTGGCCTTTTTCCTGTCGGGCGACGAGTCGACATTGCCTGTTTACATATGGAGTCAACTGCGTTTTCCGACCAAGCTCCCAAGTGTGCTTGCACTGGGTTCGTGCATTCTCGTGGTTAGCATCTTTGTTGTTGTTTTTGCTGAATGGTTCCGGCGGATCGGTGTGCAGTCCTCAGAACCTGGGAAAACACGAAATGAGCGATGAGAACTTCATCTCCATCCAAGACCTATGCAAGCGTTTTGGTTCGGTCAAAGCCGTAGACGACGTCACTGTCGACATCAGGCGTGGTGAATTTTTCTCGCTACTCGGCCCGTCGGGCTGTGGCAAGACGACATTGATGCGAATAATTGCCGGTTTCGAAGAAGCGACTTCTGGCGATGTCTATATCGACGGTCAACCTATGGGGCATACGCCTCCGCACAAGCGATCCGTCAACATGGTGTTTCAGAATTACGCCATTTTTCCCCATCTGACCGTGCATCAAAACATCGCCTTTGGGTTGCGAAAGGATAGATTGCCGAAAGACGAGGTAAAGCGATTGGTGGAAGAGGCGCTGGCAATGATCAAACTGCCAGGCTACGGCGCACGCCGCGCGGACCAGCTTTCCGGTGGTCAGCGGCAGCGCGTTGCGCTGGCCCGCGCACTGATCAAGAAACCAAAAGTTCTTTTGCTCGACGAGCCCCTGGGTGCCCTGGATAAGAAATTGCGTGAACAGATGCAATTGGAGTTGCGGGCTTTGCAAAAGAGCGTTGGCATCACCTTCGTTTTCGTGACCCATGATCAAGAAGAGGCGATGACGATGTCTGACCGTATCGCCGTCATGAACGAAGGCAGAGTGCTGGAAGTCGGTGCGCCAACCCAACTTTACGACCGTCCAAAAACACATTTCGTGGCCGGTTTCTTGGGTTCTATGAATTTTTTCAATGGTCAGATCAAAGACATCACCGACACTGTGGCACAAGTTGAGACAGAGCATTTGGGGTTGATCTCTGTGAAGAAGGGTGAACTCCCCATCACCTCCGGTAAGAAAGTGGTCGTAGGGATCCGACCGGAAAACGTGGCGGTCTCAACCGATCAGATTCAAGGTGATACGAACACCGTCAAAGGTCGGATCGACAACGCAGCCTTCCTGGGGGATCGCTCACATATCTATGTTTCGGTGAATGGCGGCAGCAGCACCGTCTTGACGCTCATGCAGAACGTGAGGGGTTCGGCCTCACAAATCGGCAGCCAGGAAAATGACGTCTGGCTGACCTGGAGCTATGATGCAGGCATTCTCTTACCAATGGTTGAGCATTAGCGCCAAATGAACCCGAAAAATTGCGCCGGCGCATTATGATCGGCCGCCTCATATTCTGCGCAACAGCCGCCGGTGCACTTTTGCTCCGGCGTTGACATTCGGTGTTCGTCGCCTCATTGGGCAGCGCTATTATTGGCGGTTGTTTGAAATGAACTTGTGTAAGGGGATTTCTTGTCCCGGTTCCAACAATGCCATCGATTTCCAGTCACTTTTTGATCGGCGCAGCCATTGGGTCGGGGAGCACTGCGCTGGCAGCGGAACGTGGCGGTGCCGATTTTTTACTTGCGATCAACGCCGGCCGCCTGCGCAACATGGGCGCACCATCGATTGCCTGCATGCTGCCCATCTTCGATGCCGGGCCCTTGACCGAGACCTTCGCGCGCCAGGAATTGCTGGCGCTCTGCCGCATCCCAGTACTGCTCGGGGTCAATGTGTGGGAGGCGACCTGTGAACCGTCGGAAATCGCGGCGCGCGTCAAGGAGGCGGGTTTCGCCGGCGCGGTCAATTTTCCCAGCTGCATATATTACTCTCGCCCCATGCAACAGATTCTGTCGCGCGGCAGGCGCGGCATAGAGCAAGAAGTCGCCGTCTTGCGCGCGGTCCAGGATGTTGGTCTAACCACGATGTTCTACTGCGTGACGCGCACCCAGGCGCGCCTCGGAGCGGATGCGGGCCTCGATATGATCTGCCTTAACCTCGGCTGGAACGTCGGCGGCGCGTTGGGCCATCGGGCGAGAACGACGATCGATGAGGTAGCAATCACGGTTCGCGAGATCGGCCGATTCATCAAGCGGATCCATCCAGACGTACGTTTCATGCTGGAAGGCGGGCCTATCGCGACGGCCGAAGACCTTGCCCGCGTCTCGGCGCTTGCGCCGATCGACGGCTACGTCGGCGGCTCGACCATTGAGCGGATGCCGCTGGAAGTGTCCGTGGCGGATCAGATTGTCTCATTTCGGGACGCCAGCCGGCGTGGCGGGAACCTCGATCGGGAAAGCGAGGCGCTCCTGGCTTGGGCGGGACGGCGCGGATTCATTGGTCGCTCAAAGGCCCTTCGGGTCTATCTCCGGCGACTTCGAGAATTGGCAGCCACCAACGCCCCTATCCTGATCTCGGCCGAGGACGGTGTTGATCTTGGCCCAACTGTCGCAGCCCTCGCAAAACCGCCGGCAAGACATCGCCGATCAGCCATCGTCCACATCGATATCGCTGGCGACGAGTTTCCAGCACGGGCAAGACGCATGTTGTTCGGGCGCCCGGCCGGGTCGGAGCGACCGCAACCCCTTCTTTCTGACACGAGCATCGACCTTATAGTCATTCACGCGCCTGATGCCATGCCGGCGTCCATGCAAACCCGGCTGGCGCGGGCTCTTCGTGACGGCAGTTTCCGGTCGCCGAGCAGCCGCCGCCCTTTGCCGGTTCATCCGCGCATTGCCCTTGTCGTCCGAACCGCAGGCGCCGACAACCTGGCGAACTTGGGTATTGTCGGCGAGTTTGCCGAGCATTTCGAAGGCTGGGTTCTCATCGCTCCGCCGCTTCGCGACCGCGCGGAGGACATTCCCAGCATTCTGGAAAGCATGGTGCTGAAAATCGGACATAGCGTGCCCGGCCCGTCGGATTTCACTGCCGCAGCCATGAAGACATTGATGAGCCATCGATGGAACGGCAATGAAGCTGAATTGCGGAGCCTGATGGGGCGACTTGTCGGACGATCTTCAGACGAGCCGGTCCAGCCGAAAGACCTTGCAACCTTGCTCGCCGGCAACACACCACCGCCCGATCATGGCAGAAATGAAAAGGACAGGGTCGTCGAGGCGCTTTGGCGCAATGGGTTCAACCGGACGCGCACCGCGGAAGACTTGGGCGTCTCTCGCAAGACGCTCTACAACAAGATCGTTAAGTACGGCCTTCAGGGGTGATCGGAACTGGCCTGGTGACGACGCCGGTAAGCTGGGCCGGCCACAGCGTTTCATGGTCGGCTTCGTTGACCGTGGCCAGGCACAGCAGTGTCCCTGTCCAACCTTCTGAATATAGTGCATCGAATACCAAGGCAATTGCGGAGCCGCGCTGGCGAAAGGATGGAAAGCCGGCGGCGAAGTCGGCCACCCTGGGTAGGACGAGCAGGGCATTTGGTTCGATTGCCATGGCTTGCCGGGCTTCGGCTGCATTGGACACAACCGCAAGGGTGCAGAGGCCCGAACCCGCGAACACGGCGAGGCGTCCGATCTCCCGTTTGAAGTCCAGTCCGACGTCACCAAGTAGGGCCGAAAATTCCTGATCTTGTTGGACCACACTAGGCAGATTGCTGACCCACGCACAGCCGATCTTCCGCAGTTGCCGCGCTAGCGCCTCCTGCTTGAGGAAGGGATCCGCTAGGAAGAGGCCAATCGCGATGTCCGAAGTGTCAACCGCGCTTTTCGTCACCGCCTCCAAGAAGGCCTCGTTGCTCGCGCTGTTGGGCAGGAGCAAAGCGGCTTCGCTTGCTATTCGTTCGTCAACAAACCCAGGCGCAACAGTCAGGATAGAGGTGGGGATATGAAGCTCTCTAGACACATGTTCGCGTCTGAGGGCAACACGCCAGGTCATAAATATCGGCATTTCTCCTGCAGTTGTTACCCAATTTTACCCAACTAAACGATTTTTGCATCTTGCGGGCTATTGCGTCTCGTCACAAGCTTCTTTGTAAAGTCGAAAACGGCTATGGCCACAACCGCCCCTTTGAAAGAGGGCGACGGCCACGATAAGTCGGGTGTCCAAAGGGCGTTTCCTGAACTTGGGGTCCCGGCGGTCACAGGGAGGTCTTCGTGATGGCGCTGAATTTGGCGCCCCGCCGTTTATCCGGACTGTGCTTGTCTTGTTGTCGTGACGGAGCTCGGCAATGAGGCGATTCATCGAGCGCCATCCCTTCTGGGCCCTGGTCATAGTCATTGCCGCGGCGATCTTCTTGTGGATGGTGTTCGCGGTCTGGCCGGACTGGCTCGTCTCGGCCATTGGGCGCAAGAAGACCTTCGTCAACACCCTGCTCAACGGTTGCACCCTGGCCGGGTTGTATTTCTTGGTCGCTAGCGGTTTCACATTGGTCTTCGGACTGATGCGTAATGTCAATCTCGCCCATGGTTCGATGTACCTCCTGGGCGCCTACATCGGCTACGAGGTGGCCGAAGCCAGCGGCAGTTGGTTTCTTGGACTAGCGATAGCCTTCATCTCAATTGCCCTCAGCGGCGCCCTGCTTCAGATCTTCGTGTTCCGCCGCATGGAAGGCGACGATCTTCGCCAGACCCTGGTCACGATCGGAATTTCGATCATCGCGGCCGACCTGATGCTGGCGATCTGGACCGGCACGACCTACCAGTTCCAGCCACCTGAATGGCTGTTCGGGGCGGCCACCCTGCCGGTTGTGTCTGTCATCAAATCTTCCGGCGCGGCCGTCTACATAAAGTATCCGGTCTACCGTCTGACGGTTCTCGCCGTAGCCGTCGCGGTCGGCATCGGCCTGTGGTTGTTCCTCAACCGCACCCGGATCGGCATGATGATCCGCGCTGGCGTCAACGACCGCGACATGCTGGCGGCGACCGGTGTGAATGTGCAAATGGTCTTCGCACTGGTTTTTGCGATAGGTGCCGGGCTGGCAGGTTTCGCCGGTGTCATCGGTGGCACGGCGCTTTCGATCGCGCCTGGCGAGGATATCCGCTACCTCCTGGCCTCGCTGATCGTGGTGATCGTGGGCGGTCTCGGATCGGTCACCGGGGCGGCGATTGGTGCGCTGCTGATCGGACTCGCTGAACAGTTTGGGCTAGCCTATTTCCCAACTTATGGCGTGGTCCTGACCTTCTTGATCATGGTGGTTGTGCTCGCTGTCCGCCCCCAGGGCATCATGGGCGCGCGCTAGCTCATGACCGATTGGCGCATCTTTCGCAGCGACGTCTCGATGTCGGACTTCCATCCCGGTGCGGCGCTCGTGATCCTCTTCCTGATTGCCTATCCGTCCTTTGCATCCGATTTCTTTACCTACCAGATTGGCGCCTATTCGCTCATTCTCGGGACGGTTTCGCTGTCGTTGGTGCTGCTAGCAGGCTATGGCGGCATGGTCAGCCTAGCCCAACTCACGGTCGCCGGTCTGGCCGGCTATCTGGTTGCGATTCTTGGTACCAACAGCGTCAGTGTGATGGGGCTGGGCTGGCCGTGGTGGGCAACGGTTCCGGTGGCGATACTGGCCGCTGCCTTGTTCAGCGCCTTCGTGGGCGCCATCTCGGTGCGCACAGAGGGGATCTACACGATCATGATCACCCTCGCCATTGCGGTCGCCTTCTTCTACTTCGTCCGTCAAAATTACGTAATCTTCAACGGTTTCACCGGCTTCGCCGGAATCGAACCGCCGACCTTGTTCGGCATCTATTGGCGCGATCCGGTCCCATTCTATTACCTTACCTTTGTCATTGCGGCCGGATTTTACTTCGCTGTCGTCCACGGTGCGCGCAGCACCTTCGGGCTTGGCCTGCAGGCAATTCGCGACAATCCGCGGCGCATGCGGGCCCTGGGATACAATGTCACGCTGCATCGGATTGCCGCTTACTTCTTTTCTGGCCTGGTTGCCGGCACGGCCGGTGTGCTGCTCGTCTGGTTCAACGGCCGCATTTCGCCCGGATCCGTCGGTATCGATGTCGTGATCGACATCCTGGTGATCGCCGTCGTTGGTGGCATGCGCCACCCAATCGGGCCGTTTCTGGGCGCGATCGCTTTCGTTCTCCTGGAAAACTTTGCGATCGATCTGATCGATAGGGAACGCTTCAATACCGTCATCGGGCTCGCATTCCTTTTCGTGGTTTTATTTTCACCCGACGGACTCCTGGGCCTCTGGAACCAGATCTCCACTCGGCTACGGCTGCGCCGCGATACCCGCCGTCGCGTGGTTAACCAGGAACCAGAGGACCGGCAATCGGCCCCACCTCTAAAACAAACCTAAAGCAAGGAGGAAAAAATGCTTGGATTAAGGACAACTTTGCTGGCCGCGGCCGCCCTGTCGCTGGCAGGTCCCGCCCTGGCGCAGGACACGATCAAGATGGGCGCCTTGGCGACCTTAGAAGGCGCCTTCACAGTGCTCGGCGAAGACAGCATGCGCGGCGTCCGCATGGCCCTAGAAGAGTTTAACTACACAGCCGGCGGCAAGAAGATCGAGCTGATCACTGGCTCTTCCGACGCGTCGCCGGACAGTGCCATCAGGGCAACCCGCAAGCTGGTAGAGCAGGACGGCGTGCAGGTCCTCGTCGGACCACTCTCCGGTTCGGAGGGCCTAGCCGTCAAGGATTACGCCAAGACCAAGCCGGACGTGACATTCCTCAACGGCACCTCGGCGGCCCAGGACACCACCTTGCGCAAACCGGCCGACAACTTCTTCCGGTTCTCCACCGATGGCGCCCAGTGGATGGCCGGGCTCGGCGAGTACGTCTACAACGACAAGGGTTACCGCTCGGTCGCCGTCCTCGCCGAGGATTACTCCTTTCCCTATACCCAGGTCTTCGGCTTTCTCGAGCCCTTCTGCCGTCTCGGCGGCAAGGCACCGGTCGATGCCCGTTTTTGGGTTCCGATCGGCAACAAGGATTACTCCTCGGTGATCGCCGCGTTGCCGGATGACGTGGATGCGATCTATGTCGCCCTGGGCGGCGCCGACGCCGTCAATTTCCTAACCCAGTATGAGCAAGCGGGCGGTGAACTGCCCCTGATTGGCGGATCGATCACCGTCGACCAGACGGTGCTCGGCTCCAAAGGCCGGACCCGAGACTTCGTGATCGGCACGCCTTCGGCCGGCCCAATATCCGACACCTGGGACAATGCCGGCTGGAACGACTTCGTGGCCGCCTATAAGAGTCAGTTCGCCGACGGTTTCCCGTCCCCTTCGCTTTTCGCCCACGGCTACTACATCAACACGAAGGCCGCCCTTCTGGCGCTCGACAAAGTCGGCGGTGACCTATCCGACGGTGGTAAGGCGTACCGCGCCGCGCTTTCCGAGCTCGAGTTCCAAACCCCGACAGGCAATGTCTCCCTGGACGAGCGGCGTCAAGCCATCGCCGACATTTTCCTGACTGAGGTGACCGAGGGTCCCGACGGCAACCTCTTGAACAAAACCATTAAGGTCATCCCACAGGTCTCCCAGACCCTGGGTGTGCCGTACGACAAGTTCCTGGAGTACGGCCAGGTCGGGCGTGAAAACCCGAAATGTGACTAGTGTCCCGATTCCGAAATTCGTATGGAATTGCGGCCTGCTCCGACCGAATTTCGGGATCGATGAGGACACTAGCAACGTGTTGAGTTTAGTGTGGTTTTCAGATCTGAAGTTCGTTTCGCTGGACGCCCCGATAATCATACGAACTTCAGATCCACCACACTAGCCGCAATTGGGAACGGAGCCAAAAGGCTTGACCAATGGCTGACACCGACGCCCTCTCCCGCCTGCAACGCACCGGGCTCTATGCGCTGGAGCTTGAGGCCGTCAGCCGCCATTTCGGCGCGTTGGTGGCCCTGGCGGATATCAACCTGACCGTCCGGGCGGGAGAGCGTCGGGCCGTACTGGGTTCGAACGGGGCCGGTAAGACGACCCTGTTCAACGCGATAACCGGCGACTTCCCGCCGACGACCGGGCGCGTGCGCCTGTTCGGCGAGGACGTGACGGATCTTCCAACACATGAGCGGATCCGTCGCGGCCTGCGCCGCACCTACCAAATTTCGCTGCTGTTCGGTGGCCTCAGCGTCATCGACAACATTTACCTCGCCTGTCGCGGGGTCAGCAGCGGGCGCTTTTCTCTGACCCGGCCGGGTCACCGAGACACGACGATGGAAATGGCCGAGACCCTCCTGGGTGCGGTTCACCTGGAGGCGTCGCGCGACAAGATGGTGGCGGAACTGAGCTATGGCCAGCAGCGTCAGTTGGAAATCGCACTGGCCTTGGCCGGCGCCCCCCGCCTGATCCTGTTCGACGAGCCGGCGGCGGGCCTGTCTCCTACGGAACGGTCCGAACTGGTTGAGATCCTGCAATCTCTGCCCGATCACATGGGCTACATCATCATCGAGCACGACATGGACGTGGCCCTGCGCGTCTCAGAAAGCGTGACCATGATGCACAACGGACGCGTCTTCAAAGAAGGCACGCCCGCCGAGATCGAAAGCGATCCGGAGGTGCAAGAACTTTATTTGGGGCACGGCCATGCCTGACCGTCGTCTTCATCGTCGCCGAAATTGTAATGGCAACACCGCCACGCTGCAGGTTCGCGACTTGCACGTCTACTACGGCCAGTCGCACGCCTTGCAAGGGGTCGAGTTGACCCTGGAATCCGGTGTCCACGCAGTTGTTGGCCGGAACGGCATGGGCAAGACCACCTTGTGCAACGCCATCATGGGCCTGCTGCCAGTGCGGCGTGGTTCGATCCGTTTCGATGGCATGGACATCACGGGCATGCCGCCTTATCGGATCGCGGGGCTTGGCGTCGGCTACACGCCTCAGGGGCGCCGGTTGTGGCCCTCGCTCACCGTGGAGGAGCACATGCGGCTTGCCGCGACAGGCGGTAGCGCGTGGACGATCGAGCGCATCTACGACACCTTTCCGCGCCTGGCCGAGCGGCGGAGTAGCGGCGCCGGCCAGCTTTCAGGCGGCGAGCAGCAGATGCTCGCCATCTCGCGCACGCTGCTTCAGGACCCCGAACTTCTGATCCTAGACGAACCGACCGAGGGGCTGGCCCCGCTGATCGTCGAACAGGTGGAGCAACTATTGGCGGAACTTGCCGAAGAGGGTGACGTCGCCATCCTGCTGATCGAACAGAATATTGGTGTAGCGACCTCGATCGCCCAGGACGTCGCTATTATGGTGAACGGGCGCGTTACCCGTGTCCTGCCAGCAGCGCAACTGGCTGGCGACCGGGACCTGCAGGAGCGCCTGCTCGGCGTCGGGCGGCATTCGCATGAGGACGCCGACTTGACGGCCATCGCGCCAACTCCGGCCGCAGCGTTGGAAACGGTGGCTGAGGCCGAGCCGCCAGCCGAGGAAACCACCGAGGCCTCGGCGTCGGTCGAAGATGGCCGCGCGGGCGGTCTCATCTACGTGCCCCCGACCCGCTGGTCGGCGGCCCGCTGGCAGGAAGGTACCGCGCCGGCAAACGTGCAAACCGCAGCGCCGACGCCATTGCAGAACCGTCCGTTCGACGAAAAGCCGGAGCCTCTCTTCAAAGAACCGGTGACACCCTTGCAGGAGCTTGTTGGGCAGGCGATTCTCGTCGCCGGCACCTTCGATACCAAGGGCGAAGAGCTGCGCTACATTCGCAACAAGATCCGTGATCTCGGTTTGCCTGTAAAGACTGTCGACCTGTCAACATCGGGAAGACCCTCGGCGGCCGATATACCGCCACACATGGTCGCCGCATTTCATTCGCGCGGGGCGAGCGCCGTGTTTACAAACGATCGTGGCGCCTCTGTCCGCGCGATGGCAAAGGCCTTCGAGAACTGGATCGTCCGCCAGCGCGGCATTGGCGGCGTCATCTCCGCCGGTGGCTCGGGCGGTACCTCGCTCGCCACGCCCGCCATGCGCCGATTGCCGGTCGGCCTTCCCAAGGTCATGATTTCGACTGTCGCTTCCGGGGAAGTCGGCCAGTACGTGGGCCAGTCGGACATCATGATGATGTACTCGGTGACTGATGTTCAGGGGCTCAACCGCATATCCCGCCAGGTGCTGGCGAATGGCGCGCATGCGATTGCCGGCATGGTGAAATCCCATAGTCAAGTCACCGGCGCAGGCGATAAGCCTGGCCTAGGCTTGACCATGTTTGGGGTCACGACGACGGCGATCCAGCAGATCACCACGCGGCTTGAGGACCGCTACGACTGCCTCGTCTTCCACGCCACCGGGACGGGCGGGCGGTCTATGGAGAAGCTGGCCGACAGCGGCCTGTTGGCGGCAGCCATCGACCTCACCACCACCGAAATCTGCGACATGATGATGGGCGGCGTCTTGGCGGCTGACGAAGACCGCTTCGGCGCCTTCATTCGCACGCGCATTCCCTATGTCGGATCCGTTGGGGCCCTGGATATGGTGAATTTCGGCGCGCGCGATACCGTGCCCGACCACTACAAGGACCGGCTTTTTGTCGAACACAATCCCACCGTCACGTTGATGCGGACGACGCCGGAGGAAAATGCCCGGATGGGAGAATGGATCGCCGAGCGCTACAACCTGATGGGCGGCCCGGTGCGGTTCCTGATCCCGGAAGGCGGCGTCTCCGCTCTCGATGCGCCGGGTCAGCCCTTCCACGATCCAATGGCGGACAAAGCTCTGTTCGATGCGATCACGGAACGGTTTCAGGAAACCGGTAATCGCCGGCTCATACGCACACCGCATCACATCAACGACCCGGCCTTCGCCGACGCTGTTGTCGTTGCATTGACCGAAATCACCGGACGAGGAGGGTCCGCCCGCTATGCCGCGGTTTGAACGCAAACAGTTGCTCGACAAGTTTCAGGACATGAAACGACGCGCCCTGCCTATCGTCGGCGGCGGCGCGGGCACCGGACTTTCCGCCAAATGTGAGGAGGCTGGTGGGATCGACCTGATCGTGATCTACAACTCTGGACGCTACCGCATGGCGGGCCGCGGCTCTCTTTCCGGCTTGATGGCCTATGGCAACGCCAACGACATCGTTATGGAGATGGCGCGCGAGGTGCTGCCGGTGACCCGACACACCCCGGTGCTGGCCGGCGTCAACGGTACCGACCCCTTTTGCATTTTCGACCGCTTTTTGGATGAGGTTAAGGCGATTGGCTTCTCCGGTGTTCAGAACTTCCCCTCTGTCGGCCTAATAGACGGTACCTTCCGGGCGAATCTGGAAGAGACCGGCATGTCCTACGGACAGGAGGTCGACATGATTCGACTTGCGCATGAAAAGGACATGCTAACCACGCCCTATGTCTTCAACGAGGACGAGGCGGCTGCCATGGCGAAGGCAGGGGCGGACATCATTGTCTGCCACATGGGGCTGACCACCGGCGGATCGATCGGAGCGGAGACGGCGCTGAAGCTCGAGGAATGCCCCGCGTTGGTCGACTCCTGGGCTACGGCAGCGCTGCGGGTCAATCCCGAGGCGATCATTTTGGTCCATGGCGGGCCGGTCTCGATGCCAGCGGACGCCGAGTTTGTGATCAAGAACACGGAAACCTGCCACGGCTTCTATGGCGCCTCTTCGATGGAGCGACTGCCGACGGAAGCGGCGCTGACGGAACAAACTAAGGCCTTCAAGGCGATCAAAGGCCGCTGAGGGTGGAAAGGCGAAAGGGGAGGAAGAACCATGGCTAGCGGGCTGATCGGAACGGTCATTCTTTGGCTGATCGTTACAGTCGTGGCGATCGTGGTGGTCGTCTATCTGCTGAATTGGCTCTATCACCGTTCGACGAAGGAGATGTCCTTCGTCCGCACAGGCTTTGGTGGTGAGACGGTCATCATTAACGGGGGCGCCCTTGTCCTACCCATCGTGCACGAGGTAACGCCGGTCAATATGAATGTGGTGCGCATCCCGGTGGCGCTAGAGCGCGAGGAGGCGGTGATCACCAATGACCGGATGCGCGTCGATATCGAGGCCGAGTTCTTCGTCCGCGTTGCACAGAATCAGGAGGCGGTGGCGGCGGCCGCTGCGACGCTCGGCGGGCGCACCTTGGACCCCGGGGCGCTGGCCGATCTCCTAGCCGGCAAGTTCGTGGGCGCTTTGCGGTCGGTCGCTGCAGAAATGGCGCTGGATGAGATGCATGAGAAGCGCGAGCAGTACGTTGCCGCGGTGGAACAGCGTGCGGCCGATGCCCTAGCACGCAATGGCCTCGAGCTCGAATTTGTAGCGATCACCGATCTCGACCAGACCAACCTCGAATTCTTCAACCCGGCAAACCGCTTCGATGCCGAGGGCATGACACAGTTGATCGAAGCGATCGAAGCCCGGCGCAAAGCGCGCAACGACATCGAACAGACAGCAATGGTCGCCGTCCGTTCCCGCAATCTGGAAGCGGAGAAGGAAACGCTGAAGCTGGAGCAGGAGAGCGAGAGCGCCCGTCTTGCCCAGGAACGGGAAATCGAAGCGCTGCGTGCGGCGCAACGGACCGAGATCGCGCGCACTCAAGTGACCCAGGAAGCCGAGGCTACCCACGCCCGCATCTTTACTGAGCAAGAGACCCGCGAGCGCGAGATCGCCCGCCGGCTTGCCGTCGAGGGTGCGGAGATCAAGGCGCAAGAAGCGCTAGAGCAGGCCCGCATTGCCCAGGAGCAAGCTCTCGAGAAGGCGCGGATCGAGCGGGAGAAGGTGCTGCGCGCGCAGCAGATCAAACAGCGTCACGACCTCGAGACCAACGAGATCGCGGCGAACGAGGATATTGAGCGCGCCCGCGTCGTCTCCGAACGGCAACTGGCAGAAGCCCGAATTGCCGCGGAGCAGGAGACGGAAAGCCGCGATATCGCCCGCAATAAGGAGATTGAGAAATCGCGGATCGAGACCCAGCAGGTGATCGAGGTGTCCCGTATCGTCCAGGAGCAAGCCCTTGAGAAAGCACGGATCGAGCGCGACCAGCTTCTCCGAGCACAACAGATCACGCAACGTCAAACGACCGAGGCGGCGGAGATCGCTGCACGAGAAGATCTAGAGCGCGCCCGCATACTCTCCGAGCGCCAAATTGCCGAGGACCGCATCACCTCCCAGCAGGAGACCGAGACCCGGGACATCGGGCGTAATCAGCAAATCGAAAAAGCCCGCATAGAGGCGACTGACGACGTGGAGCAAGCCCGGATCGCCTCTGACCGTCAGTTGCGCGAAGCCCGCATCGCGGCGGAAGAAGAGCATTCGGCGCGGCTGGTTCGACGCAACGAACACGTCGAGCAAGTGCGCATTACCACAGAACAGGCGCTCGACAAGGCGCGGGTCGAGCGCGAACGCTTGCTGCAGTCGCAGCAGATCGCCCAGCGCCAGTCGACCGAGGAGGCGGAGATATCGGCCCGCGAGGAGGTGGAGCGCGCCCGCATTGCTTCCGATCGCGGTCTCGACGAGGCACGCATCCTGCAGCAGCGCGACCTGAAACAACTGGAGATTCAGCGAGAACAAGCGCTGGAACTGACCGAGATCGAGCGCCAGGTCGCCATCCTGAACAAACAGGCCGATGAGGCGGCATCTCGCGTTGCCTTGGCGAGCGCCCGCGCCGAAGCGGTTTCGGCAGAAGAGAAAGTGGCGACCCTGCGCGAGACCGAGGTCGCAGAACGGGTTGCCGCTATCGATCGCTTGATGGCGGCCAAGGACGCGGACACTACCCGGATCGCGGCTGAGGCGGAGAAGGTCTCGGCTGCCGTGGCTGCCGAAAGCCAGCGCCTGCGCAACGAGGCAGAGAATGTGCTGACAGCAGAAGCCCGAGCCTCGCTTCTTAAGCGCCAGCTGGTCGAACGCCTCGAAGGAATCGTGCGCGAAAGCGTGCGGCCGATGGAGAAGATCGACGGCATCAAGATCCTGCATGTTGATGGCCTTGCCGGCGATGGCGGCAGCAGCCGCTCGCCCACCGACGAGGTAATCGACAGCGCATTGCGTTACCGCGTCCAAGCCCCCCTGATCGACGAGGTGATGAGGGAGATCGGCGTCGAGGGCTCCAATGTTGCCCGTATGGGGGACGTCTTCCGATCCGCGCGTGACGCGCAAAGCATCGCCAAGGATTCCGCCCGGAAGAAAGACGAGGAAAGTTGAACCATGCCGGAGGTCTATGTCTCCTCGGTGATCGGCGCCACGGCAGAGGCCGTGTGGACGCGGATCCGAGACTTCAATGGCCTGCCCAACTGGCACCCGGCGGTCGCCGAGAGCCGAATTGAAGGCGGAGCGCCGGCCGACCAGGTGGGCTGCGTGCGCGCTTTCAGGCTGAAGGATGGCGGCTTCATTCGCGAGAAGCTGTTGGCGCTGTCTGACTTCGACTTTGCCTGTACCTACTCCATTCTCGAAAGCCCGATGGGGGTGAAGAACTATGTGGCGACGCTGAAACTGACACCGATTACCGACGGCGACAGAGCCTTTGCGGAATGGTCGGCCGAGTTCGACTGCGCGGCGGATCGGGAATCCGAGCTGGTCGAGTTGATCGGGTCCGGCGTGTTCCAGGGCGGTTTTGATGCCCTGAAGCAGCATTTCGGCGGCTAGGCCTATGGTGAAGCTGCGTCGATCAACAGTTGTTGATGCACCGGTCGATGCTGTTTGGCGGGTATTGCGGGATTTCAACGGTCACGACCGTTGGCACCCGGCAGTGGCAACGAGCCGGATCGAGCGCGGCCTACGTCCGGACCAGGTAGGCGCGGTGCGGGATTTCCAGCTGGCGGGCGGCGAGCATGTCAAGGAAAAGCTGCTTGGCCTCTCCGACAAGGACCACAGCTTTCGCTATACCATCACCGAAGCCGATGTACCGCTCCGGAACTACGTCGCAGAGGTAAGCCTGAAGCCCGTCACCGACGGCGACCGAACTTTCTGGCACTGGTCGTCGCGCTTCGATACGCCACCCGGTCAGGAGCAGGAACTTTCCGCTCTGGTGGCTGAGGGCGTCTACGAAGCAGGGTTTCGGGCCGTTCGAGAGATCGTCGAACGCCGTGGCCAGCCATATTCTCAGCGGGCAATGCCGGCACCGGCTGCCGTTACCGGCGCAATCGAAGGCGAGGCGATCGTGGTCGAACGCCATGGCGGGCCGGAAGTCCTTCGGCCGGCTCCTGTCACAGTGGCGCCCCCCAAATCTGGTCAAGTGCGCATCCGGCATACCGTAATTGGCCTCAATTTCATCGATGTCTATTGTCGCACTGGATATTTCGACCTGTTGCAGCCGCCAGGGGTCCCAGGCATGGAAGCAGCGGGCGTTGTCGTTGATGTTGGACCGGGGGTCCGACATTTATCACCAGGACAGCGGGTTGCCTATGCCTGCCCGCCCGTCGGCGCCTACGCGACCCTGCGCACCATGGATGCGGGCCTGGTTCTCCCCTTGCCAGATTCGATCAGCGACGAGATGGCGGCAGCCGGGCTGCTGAAGGGCATTACCGCGGAATTCCTGCTGCACAAGGTTCACCCAGTAAAACGAGGCGACATTGTTCTCGTCTACGCACCGGCGGGCGGTGTCGGCCGCATCCTGTGTCAGTGGGCCGATCACCTGGGCGCGCGTGTCATCGCTGCGACATCAACCGAAGACAAAGCCAGCATCGCCCGGGCCAGCGGCGCACATGATGTTGTACTGCCGGGCGTCAACAGCCTGGAAGATCAGGTGATGGCGCTGACGCGCGGCCAGGGAGCGGACGTGATTTACGACGCGGTCGGCCGCGACAGTTTCGCGCATTCCGTTGCGGCGCTGGCGATCCGTGGTCATCTTGTCAGCTTCGGACAGGCCTCTGGCGATATCGGTCTGTGGGACATTGGGTCGCTGGCATCGAAATCCGCGACCATCTCACGCCCCAACTACGGCCACTACACCGGTAGGCCTGAAGAACTTAGAGGTATCACATCCCGCCTTTTCGACATGATCGACCGCCGCACCATAACCATCGAGATCGGCCAGCGTTTCCCGTTGCGCGATGCGGCAGCGGCGCATCGGGCGCTCGAAGGCCGGCGCACGACCTGTTCCACGGTCCTGATCCCTGATACTGGAAGCGGAGGCAGCTCATGAAACTGGTCCTCCTAGCTTGGCAGGATACCGGCCCTCAAGTCGGATCGGATGGGAGTGGCGCGACGATCCGTTGTTTCGACCTGTCGACCGATTGCGCAGACAAGGTAGGCGTCTGACCAATGGCGGACCATCGCATTGGTGGATTTGTATCCGAAGTAACGGGCGACGGCCCGCCGGTCGTGATGGTGCATGGTCTGGGCGGAAGTTCGAACAGTTTTCAACCGATCGTCGGGAACCTCAGCAACTACAAGGTCGTGCGGATTGACCTGCCTGGCGCTGGCCGATCCCGCGTCCGTCCTGGCCTCACCGATTTGATGGGGCTCTCTACGGCCGTTCGGGACGTCATGCGGTCGCTGGGAATCCCGAGGGCGCACATGGTTGGTCATTCCATGGGAACCTTGATTTGCCAGCATCTGGCTGTTGCCGAACCGAACATGGTGGGCAGCCTGACCCTCTTTGGGCCGATCCTGGAACCGCCGCGGGCGGCACGAGCCGCGCTGCGCGAAAGGGCGGATGCCGCGCGGCGCGACGGCATGGTGGCGATCGCGGATGCAGTGTCGACCGGTAGCCTGTCGCCTGAAACGCGCGAGCGAAATCCCCTCGCGGTGGCTTTTGTTCGTGAAAGCCTGATGCGCCAAGATCCGGCGGGCTATGCGTTGCATTGCGAGGCGCTGGCAGCCTGCGAACCTGCTGACCACGCGTCGATTAAAGCGCCTAGCGTGCTGATTGCCGGCAGGCAAGACCCTGTTGCGCCAGTGGACATGGTTGACCGGCTCGGCGATGTCATCACGGGCTCCAGAATCGAAATCCTGCCCGCCTGCGGCCATTGGATGATGATTGAATGGCCAGCGATCGCCGGCCGCTTGCTGGGCACCTACATCAACCGCTTTTCGCTTTAGCCCATCCGCCAGACGGATGGGCCAAGAAGGGAGACTTGATTATGTCGGATAGGGAATTTGCCGGATGGGGCGGAGGCAGCGGTAACGGGAGCCGCGAGCAGGACATTACCTTCTCGAACGTCCGCATTCTAGATGCAACCGGCGATCAGCCCTTCATGGGCGAGGTTACCGTCCAGGGCAACAGGATCAAGTCGGTGAACCGCTCCGGCTCGGCGATGAGCTGGAGCACGACCGGCGGTCAGCGTATCGACGGACGCGGCATGACCCTGATGCCTGGCCTCTGCGACGCGCATCTTCACCTCAGCTGGAACAACGCCCCCGGCATCGATCCGATCCAGATGATGCCCATCGAAGAACACACGTTGAACTGTGTGCTGATGGCGAAGTTGCTGATCGATTCCGGCTTCACCATGGGCTATGGCGCCGCTGCGGCCAAGCCGCGTCTGGACGTCGTCATTCGCAACGCCATCAACGAAGGCAAGGTGCCGGGGCCGCGCTACACCGCCGCCGGCCCGGAAATCACGGCGGTCGGCGGGCTAGGAGACGCGACACTGCCGCATATCACCGATGAGGGCCTCAATCTCGGCATTGTCGTCTCCGGCCCGGAGGAGGTGCGCCGCAAGGTGCGTGAACTGATGAAATGGGGCGTGGATACGATCAAGATTAACCTGTCGGGGGAGGAGATCACCGGCATGGGGGCGGAGGAAAACCAGTTCTGTGACGAGGAGATCCAGGCCGCCGTTGACGAGGCCAAACGCCGCGGTCGTCGGCTGGCAGCCCATGCGCGATCAAAGGAATCGATCCAAAAGTGCGTCGAGTTTGGGATCGAGATTATCTACCACGCCTCCTATTCCGACGAGCGGACTCTCGACATGCTAGAGGCCGCCAAGGACAAGCACTTCGTCGCACCCGGCATTGCCTGGCTGATCAACACGGCCCGCAACGCGACCGACTATGGGATCAAGCCCGGTTCGCCGATCACGATCAAGTACGAGCGTGAGTTGGAGAACGCCATCGATACGATGCAGAAGATGCACAAGCGCGGTATTCGGGTGTTGACCGGCGGCGACTATGGTTTTGCCTGGACCCCGCACGGCACCAATGCCAAGGACCTGGAATACTTCGTCGACATGATCGGATTTTCACCAATGGAGGCGATCCAGGCAGCCACCAAACTTGGCGGCCAGATCATGGGTATGGGCAACGAGTTGGGTCAGATCAAGGAGGGCTATCTGGCCGACATGCTGTTGGTCGACGGCGACCCCTTGCGCGACGTGCGCATCCTTCAGGAGCGTTCGCGTCTCGTCGCGATCATGAAGGACGGCAAGTTTCACAAGGCGCCGGAAAATCTGCCGATGGGGATGCGCCTGACAGCGTAGCGGGCGGCGAAATCGGCGGTGATGGATACCGTCAAATGTCAGACGGTGGGCGTCCTGGCTAACTTGTGACTGCTTGGCATCATCGCAGCAGGTTCTTTTTATGAAGGAGGAAACATCAATGGCCGAACAAGTTGGTTCCGAAGTGATCTTTGAAAACGACAAGATAAGGGTTTGGAATTTCGAGTTGGCCCCCGGCGAGTCGACGGCCATGCACACCCATGAAAACGACTACATGTGGTATGCGGTCTCGGGCGCGCCGTTACAGTGCTATGACAAGAATGAAAAAGACATCGGCGTGATCGATGTTCCGACAGGCTCGGTCTTTGAGCTGAGACTCGTCGGCGACGAGATCGAGGTGCTGTCGGAGCCGGGCAAGGGGATGCGCGTCCCGGCACGCCATAGGGCGGTCAACGCCGGGAAAGAACGGTATCGTGAGATCCTGATCGAGTTCAAGTAAGGCGCCAAGGCTGTTCTATCAGTCCTGCAGGATCGGCGGCAACACCGCCCCTTGCAACAGGCTTGCTCGCTGTTCGAACAGCGAAGTGATACGGGGGCGCGCGCCGCTTGGTCGGTGGCGTCCGAGGTCTCTACCGAGGATAGGCCCGTCGATGGCCCGTCAATGGATCTCGCTGGTCAATGGATCTCGCTGGTCAATGGACCGGGTGCGTCGATTGCTGGCTGGCCAATGCAGCCCATCAGATCTGTGTCGGTTGGCTCAGCAATCGTGTCGAAAAGTCACGCCAGCCCTTCCGACAAGGGAAGAGACCATGGCCCATTTCAGAGACATCAAAAACCAACAGAAAACTTCCTCAATGCATTCACATGATCGAACGAGCAAATCTGCGCGTTTTCTTGAAGGAGTTGCGCAATTTCGGTTAACATGTACGTGAAGAGTGGATCTGCGCGATTGATTGAGAAGACTGCGTGATCCTGATTGGCCGCGAGCCGCTAAGGGAGGACGGGGAAAGACTTGAAGGTAGTGCTGTTCTGCGGCGGCTTGGGTACGCGGCTTCGGGAGCATTCCGATACCGTACCCAAGGCCTTGGTTGAGATCGGTCCGCGGCCAATTATTTGGCACCTTATGCGGTACTATGCCAGTTTCGGGCATAAAGAATTCTATCTCTGCCTTGGCTACAAGGGGAACTTGATCAAGGACTTTTTTCTGAACTACGACCATTGCAAGTCCAATGATTTCTCGCTGATCATCGGGCGGAGGGACGTCGAACTCCTCGACAACGATATCGAGGATTGGAAGATCACCTTCGTCGAAACCGGAATGCATTCGAACCTAGCCCAGCGACTGGTCAGGGTTCGAGATCATATTGCCGATGAAGAGGTCTTTCTGGCCAACTATAGCGACGGCCTATCGGACCTGCCGCTGGACCTCTATATTGGAGACTTTCGAAAATCTGGTGCGGTAGCAGGCTTCGTCTCGGTGCGGCCGGTGTCCGGTTATCATGCCGTCGAGTTCGACGACGATCAAATGGTGACCGGAATCCAAAGTGTGATGAACTCGAACGTTTGGGTCAACGGCGGCTTCTTTGCCCTGCGCCAAGAGATATTCGATTTCATCGAGGAGGGCGAGGAACTGGTCGAGGAACCTTTCGGTCGCCTAATCTCCCAGCGCAAGCTCTATACATGGCGTCACACCGGGTTCTGGCAGGCGATGGATACCTATAAGGATTGGTTGGCACTCGAAAACAAGTATCACAATGGCGAGCGGCACTGGGAACGCAGCTAGTCAAGATCCAACGGCGCAGGTTCCTTTTTACAAAACATAGGCGATAGCAAAGGATGTTCTCCCTCAGTCTCGACCTCCGGCGGGCCCGGTCCCTGCTCTTTCTCGGTGCCCACTGCGACGATATCGAGATCGGCTGTGGCGGCAGTATATTGCGCCTGCTCGCCGAGGCACCTGAGGCTCGCGTTACCTGGGTCGTGTTCAGCTCCAATCCGGTGCGGGCTCAGGAGGCCAAGACAAGCGCCGCCGCCTTTCTGCGCCAGGCGGGCTCCAGCGACGTCAAGATCGAGACCTTTCGCAACGGTTACTTTCCCTACGAAGGCGCCGCAATCAAGGACTACTTTGAAGACCTGAAGGTCACCGAACCGGATATCATCTTCACGCACCATGGTGCCGAAAAGCATCAGGATCACCGGCTTTTGTCGGAGTTGACCTGGAACACTTTTCGGGATCATCTGATCTTGGAATACGAGATTCCGAAGTATGACGCTGACCTTGGGTCGCCAAACTTCCTGGTGCCGCTGGAACAGAATCTCTGCCAAAAGAAAATCGACATCATCTGCGACAGCTTCGCCTCTCAGAAGGCGCGCCACTGGTTCACCCCGGAGACCTTTTGGTCGATCTTGCGACTGCGCGGCATCGAAGCGAACGCGAAGAGCGGCTATGCTGAAGGGTTCTACGTCAGAAAGGCTGTGTTCTAGAGCGTCGGGCGGCAATTTGGAACCATTCTGACGGAGCCGCGCCGCCTTGATGCGCGGTCAAGCGCTGGGCTCCAAAAGGCCGTGTCGCAACAAGAGTGCGGTCGCTTCATACAAGGAGTCAAACGCCATTCCAGATCGTTCTGCAATGTCTAGTAGGCTGTGCCGCCCGTCGGACAAATTCAAGACCCAGAGCATCGCCATCTCGATAGCCTTGGAGTCTTTTCGGCCGCCGAAGCTGCTGTAAAGCCCACGCTTGCTGAGCTGCGGTTCGCATTTGGGATTCGTGTTTTGATAACGTTGATTCTTCTCTAGTGCAAATATCACGGCTAGAAACAACTCAAGGGAATCCTGAAGGCTGTCGGGATCGACCAAGCTCAGGTCGTCGGCCGAAGTGTGGTATTCCGGGTAGTGGCCGTGGGGCGTCCTGTAAAGCGCGCCAACCGGCAGGTCGAAGCCCGGCGAGCAAAACTGGCGCTCGTCATGGCCATAGGGGACGAAATCCCCGATCTCATAGTCAGTGCCGTGGTGACGCAAGACGAGCTCCACGACCCGGTCCACCTCGGCATCTCCTCGGCGGCTCCTCTTGTAGCTCGGATGTCCCCGGTCACCGACGCAAGATGCCGTAAGCCCGTGTTTGATGCGTGCCACATGCGGTTCATTCAAGGCCAGCCAGGTGATGGATCCGATGGTGCCTGGAATGAAAAGGAAGCGAATGGAATGATTTAGCGACTGGTCGTGAAGATAGCGCGCAAGAAGCGTGCAGAGCGCCACGCCGGAAAGTCCATCGTTGCAGAGCGAGGGGTGGCAAGCGTGGGTCGAGATGAGAATTTCATCTTCGCTGCGACCAGGTATGAAGGCTTCGCCGTAGGTCAGATGCCCCGGCGCGAGGTCGGAATCGATGAAGACCTCGTACTCGCCATCCGGCAAGCGCGACAATTGATTGTGGGTCAGGCAGAAGCCCCAGGTTTCGTGATAGTACGAAGTCCTGTAGGGAATCCAGTCGGGCTGCTCGGGGAGGCTGAAGAGGTGAGGCTTGAGTTCCTCCAGGGAGAGCCGTTCGTGAACAGGCACGCTGTAGTTCACGATCGATAGGTTCGAGCGCTTGAAATCGACGACCTTCTTGCCGTCGGGGCCCTTTACCCAGGCATCGCGGATGTTCCATTCCTTGGGAACCGTCCAATCAAAGACCTGCGTACCGCTCGGCACTTCTTGGATGTCCAGAGTAGTCCATTCCTGCAGGATCTTCAGGGACTGGCGAAAGCCATCGCCAGTGATACTACGGCAAATCGGATAGAGACGCTCGATGAGCGCGTAGGCCTCCTGCCCGGCTGTTTCAGGCGCGCAAAAGCGCGACATTGTGTCGGTCACTGTCATTCCGGCTGTCCGTCCGCGGCAAAGACCTGAATTTCGGGGATCGGCGTGACAAACTTACCGCCCCATTCCTCCACGTATTTGTTTTGTTTGATGATCTCGCAGCGCAGGTTCCAAGGCAGGATAAAGATGTAGTCTGGCCTGGTTTCCTTGATCGCCTCGGGATTGAGAATTGGGATGTGCGTGCCCGGCGTGTATTTGCCCTGTTTGTAGGGATTGCGGTCGACGGTGTAGTCGAGCAAGTCCGTCCTAATGCCGCAGTAGTTGAGCAGCGTGTTACCTTTGCCTGGCGCCCCATAGCCGACCACGCTTTTGCCTCGGTCCCTAGCGTCGATGAGGAACGCAAGGGCGCGGCGCTTAGTCTCCATGACCTGGTCGTGGAAGCGGCGATAGGGGGCAAGGCTGAAGACTCCCCATTCTGCTTCGCGACGCTTCAGGTCGCCGACAGTCTCCCTGACCGTTTTGCTGGTGTCTGCCTCGTGCCGGGCAAAAATGCGCAGCGATCCGCCGTGGGTCGGCAGTTCCTCGACGTCGAAGAGCGTTAGCCTGTGTGCAGCAAAGACCCGCTCGACCGTGCTGAAAGAGAAGTATGAGAAGTGTTCGTGATAGATGGTGTCGAATTGGTTTCCTTCGATCAGCTTAAGCAGGTGCGGAAACTCCATTGTGATGACGCCGTCCGGCTTCAAGAGGACCTGCATTCCGGCGACGAAATCATTGAGGTCGGAAACATGGGCTAAAACGTTGTTTCCCAGCAGCAGATCGGCCTGCTTGCCTTCGGAGGCCAGGGCTTTGGCTGTCTCCCGGCCGAAGAACCGCACCGTGGTCGGGATACCCCTGTCGGTCGCCACCTGGGCGACGTTTGCCGCCGGGTCAATGCCTAGGACAGGGATCTTCTTTTCCACGAAGTACTGCAGCAGATAGCCGTCGTTACTTGCAACCTCGACGACGTGGCTCGATTCGTCGAGCCCAAAGCGCTTGGTAACGCCTTCAACATAGGCCTTGGCGTGTGCCAGCCAACTGTCCGAGTAAGAAGAGAAGTAGGCATACTCGCTAAAGATCTCATCAGGTGCTACGAACTCTCCCAATTGAACGAGAAAACAGGTCTCGCACACGAAGGCGTGCAGGGGATAGAAGGGCTCCATCGCGCTGAGCTGAGCGTCGGTGATATGCGTTTGGCACAGCGGGGACATCCCGAGGTCGACAAAGGTTTCCCTGAGTTCGGCCGCACAAAAGCGACAGGTCATGGGGCTTTGGTATGCCAAGCTTGATTTCCTTTCCTTGTGTGTCCTTTTTAGCCCCGGTCCCTCGCCAACTTTGGGTCGGCAACACAAGCGCTCTCGATGATTGGACAGAGGTCCTGGGTAAATTGCCGGTGAAGCGACTCTTGATGTTGGTTGACGATTGTCTTGTAGTGTTCCTTGATCGCGTCGCGCCTTTCGAGGACTCTGCTAATGGCGCCTGTGATCCCTTCTAGATCGGCGTTCTCGACCTGCAGCAGATAATCCTGCAATTGGCTGTCGGTCATTAGGTCGACGACCTTGGCCTGATTCGCCAGTGCGAGCACTGGTCGGTTTGCCACGATGCTCAAAACCACGGCATGGAACCGTGTCGCCGCCACAATGTCGGTTTTTTCTAAAACGCCGAAGAGGCCCTGCAAGCTGGTGACGTTTTCCCAGGAAACTTGTTCCCTCGTTGTATCGGGCCCGAGCAGGTCCAGTAACTCCTGGACGACCCTGACATCGGCGCGGAACTGGGTTGGAAACATCAGGACCTTGTGGCCTTGCGCGGTGATCCATTTGATGTACTCGGCGGTCAGCGACAGGTATCGGCGATAGGACTTCAAGTCGGCATCCGGAGCGAAGCTAGGGTCTCGATGCGGAAAAACGTTCACGCCGACGACCAAGGCGCTGGAGGCCGTGGCCTGTTCCCGCGCCCTAGGATGGGGGCTGAGCCCGAAGGCCAGGTCGGGATAGACGCCATCGCTGTGGCTCACACCGAGCCTTCTCATCAGCGTTTCGGAGTACTCGTCGCGGAACGACTTGTAGTGCGCCAAGCGCAGAGTCCAGCGGATCAAGCCTCGGCTGATGGCGCTCTGCAGCGGTACGGCGCCAACATTGATCACAAGAAATTTTTTGCCGAGGCAGCGGGAGAGTAGGCTCCATTTGAACAATCGATAAGGGTAGTTGAAGGGGCCGCCGTACTCATCTTCGATCTGGCCGCTGCCCGCTACCACCATTAAATGGGTTCGACGCAGGTGCCGAACTGAGGGCAGGAGGAACCGTGCCTCGTTGATGACAAATTGGCCTGCGGAGAGGCACTGTCTCACCCACCGAGCCAGGAGGCGAGCAAATGGCAAAGCGCGAAGGACGGCCTTGGTTTTGGACTCGGTCTTGGTCTTGCCGGCTTCATAAGTAGCATTCGCCGATGATGCGGAGCGTGTTTGGACTACCGGAGAAACCCCCGGTCGTGCCGGGGCCGCTTCAATCCCATGCCGTTCGACGGTGTCGGCAAAATTGTTGGTAAAGGCAATAAAAGCGGCTTTGGGATAGCGCTGTTTCACAGCAACGATGAAACTCTCCAAGATGGCTTCATCGCCGAGATTGCCGTTGCCGAGATTGCCAATTAGGCCGATGACGGGTTGTTCTTTGGCACCGTTCATGGCCTACCGCCCGTCACATCGTCAATGACAGCAGCGCACATTCTGGTCCGGTCCATTCCTATTCGAACACCAAGAACGTAGCGCTTGCCTCGGCTGGCCCACCTCGGCTCCTCCCTGCCGGAGTCATCCTCTAGTAAGACCAACCACGAGCAAGATCTCTGCACTCAGTTTATAGCGATCCCACTTCATTTGGCGAAGAACTGCCTTGAAGGCGCGGAGCTTGTTTCCAAGGTTCACTGGCGCCCTGATAATGGCCGTAATGTAACCGCCGTAGAGGCGCCAAGTCTGTGTTGCCGGTAGGACTTCGACACTCGGGTCCCAATGCTTGCTCGCCTGTTGCTCTGACATCATTTGGGTGGAGCTCGCTTCATCGAGTCGGCGCAGAAAAAGATCATCAGGCACTTCGATGAATTTGCCGAGCAGCGCGAGTTCCGCCATCAGCACAAAGTCGGAGCAAAGGTAGACCTCATGCATCCGCGTTTTTCGCAAGGCATCGCAGCGGATCAAGCCATTCATGACATTGTTCAAGGCCATGTTCTCCAAGATCCGGTTGAAGCGGTCGGCCGCCTGAGCATCTTGGAGGTCCATGTTGTCAGCGTAAACTTCGCCCTTGTTGATGTCATCGGAGATAAGCAGCGTCCGTGGATAGCTGAGAACCGCGTCGGGACGGTCCTTTAATGCTGCAAAGCATAGCCTGAGGAAGTCGGGACGGCAAAGATCGTTCGAGGAGGACCACTTGAAAAACGTACCGCGCGCCTGCTCGAACACGAAATTGTAGTTCCTCGGGGCTCCGAAATTCGTGTCTTGCCGGAAATATCTGATCCGCGGATCACGGGCGGCGAAGTCGCGGCAGATTTCCTCGGTACCGTCACTCGATGCATTGTCCGATATGATCAGTTCGAAATCCGTAAAGCTCTGGGTCAGAATTGACTCGATAGAAGCGGCAAGCCAGGTTTCTCCATTATAGACGGGCATGCCGACGCTGATTATTGGGCTTTGGTACGTCATAGCTAATCTACTTCAACTAAGCCTCGTGAGGTTAGGGTGCATGATCTTCATTTCCAGGGGGCGCGAGGGCCAGTGCGGCATCGTCGACGACCAGCACCCAATCGCCCTCCTCGTCGGGCGTAAGGTTTTGCGGGCCTTCTGTCGGGAAGGTGCCGGCGAGTTTTGCCGAACCATCGCGCGGGTCGTACCACCAAACCTTAGCCTGGGTTCCGGATATCTGGGAGAGGTCGACGGTGATTTCTCTACGGTTGGGGAGGTAGGCGACAAGGCTGCTACCGTCTGTTGCGCGCACGGCAGCCGCATAGCTGTTGCCGTCGATCTCGCCATAGCCTGCGGTTAGAACTCGCCGGTCGAAATCCGGCAGAAAACGTTCGAAGGGGCGCGAACGAAGCAGATCTCCAACATGCACCATGTCCGCCGCTCCCTCGAAAAGAAGCGCTTCGCGCCAAGTCACGTCGGTGTCGTCGCCAAACCGTTTGGCCGCGCCGAAGGACCAGATCGGCCAGGCACCATAAAAATGTCCAGCGGCACCGCTCAGGATCGCCCAATAGGCCTGGGACCGAAGCGCCTTCATCGTCATGCCGTTCTGGTTCTCGTACTCGCCCTCGATCAGGAAGAAAGGCATGACACGTTCGCGATGGAAGTCCTCGTGAAGACGCGCCGGAATTGTCGTTGCGCCCGGGTCCCGAGCGTAGCGCCCGTAGGTCGCGTTAAGGTCAAGCCACGGCTGATCGTAGTCGTCGAGGGACGAGCGGTCCCGATGCGAATGCGCGGTGATTAAATGGGGCTCATCAACCGACTTGAGCCCTTCTGCCAAGGCATTGATTTCGGCGGTAAGATCCAGGCTCTCGTTGTAGGGTTTCCAGTCACCGCCCATTCCCCATATCAGGTTCGGGCGATCAGCGTAACGTTGGGCCAACCAAGCCCCGTAGCGGCCGCAGTTGGCCACGCCGTTGGCCTGGAGTTCCTCAGACCACCCGTCATCGCTCGACAGGGCGTAGCCGACGTAGGCTGGAAAGGCGAGGACCAGCATACCCTTCTCCGCCGCTGCTTCGATCACCGCGTCGACATGCTGCCAATAAGGTTCGTTGGGCGCAGTGAAATCCAGGTGACCATCGGGCAGGCGCGCAGAAAAAGGTTGCTCGCCGGCCGCATTGCGCCAGGCTGGGCGATGCGAAGAATAACGATGTTCGATTAGATTGACGTAGACGGCGTTGAAGCCCTTCATCCGTCGGTCCTCGAGATACTCTTCCATCTCCATGGGATCGAGCTGGACGACAAGCGACCAGGCGGCGTCGCCATGGATGAAAAAGGCCCTTCCGTCGCGGTCCACAAGGCTGCGGCGGTTTTCGCCGACGGCGAGTGGAAACTTGGTGATCGGCGCTGCAACCTTGGCCGTAACGGGGGTTGTGCGGGGTCTCTGGTCTGCCTCGTCGCAGGCCCAAACCATCAAGATCATCGGCAGCATGAGGAACAGGCGATAGCTTCTCGGCCGTGACTCCAACGGTGTTTTCGCGCCCGTCTCGCCAAACGAGGTAGTGTGTGCCGAACACGCCATGTTCGGAAGCCTTCGTAAACAGCAGGATAGTTCCTGTTCCACTCAGCCGAACACCTTGTTGTTGAAGCGCCTGATTGCCGGCTGTACCGGACGGCCCTCTAGGTACTTTTCGATACCCTCCTCAAGCGCCCGCTTATAGATGACCAACGCCTCTCCGGTCGCTTCGATCGTCCGATCGATGTCCTCATCTGAATGCGAAAAGCTGTCCACGAAGGAGGTGCCGATCACACCGCGCCGGATAATTTCCTGCATGAATAGCGTGCGGAAGGCTTGCGAAGGCTTCTTTTCCATGTCGCGCGTCACAAAAACGAGGCAGCAGGGCCGGCCCTCGACCGCGAAAAAACCGGTCAGGCCGAGCTCTTCGATAATCGGTTCGATACCTTTCACGAGCCGCTCGCCTTGCCGGTGCAAAACCCCGACAACGTCATGCTCCTCGTAGACGCCTATTGTGGCGATGGCGGCGGCCAATCCCGGGCTTTCCGCGCCGTGGGTTGTGGACAAAAGAAAGACTTTTTCCTTGTCCGTTCTCAGACCGCCCAACTCCATTATGTCGCGTTTGCCGACCAGTGCCGAGACGGCAAAGCCGTTCGCCAGGGCCTTACCAAAGCCCGAAAGATCCGGATCCAGGCCGTATAGCCGTTGGGCGCCGCCAATATGCCAACGGAAGCCGGTGATCATCTCGTCGAGAATGAAAAGCGTTCCGTGCTTGCGGCAGAGGTTTTGGACATCGTGGAGGTAGCCGTCTCGCGGCGGTATAGTCCGCTCCGGCTCCAGCACGACGCAGGCGATCTGTCCTTCGTGCTGAGCAAAAAGCGCCTCTAGGCTGGCGATGTCGTTATAGTGGAAGGCCGTCGTCAGGCGCGTCGCTTCGGCCGGGATGCCGGCATTCATATCGCTGTGTCCGATATGCCAATCATTGTAAGAATAGAAAGGGTGGTCGGTGCAAAAGGCGACGATTGGGCGACCGGTGTAAGCCCGCGCAAGCTTGACGGCCGCCGTGATCACGGTGGAGCCGTCCTTGGAAAACTTGGCCTGTTCCGCTCCCGGGATCAGATCGACCAAGCGCTCCGCCAATTCACTTTCGAGTAGCGACGGGCGGGTGAAGTTGCTGCCCTGCTTCATCGCCTCGTAGGCGGCCTCGACCACCGGCTCGTAGGCATGCCCAAGGGTTACGGCCCTCAGTCCCATACCATACTCGATGAATTCATTGCCGTCGGGATCCCAGGCGTGGCAACCCTTGCCCCGGACCATGAAGGCCGGTGCCTGCTCCGGATACTGATCATCACCCTTGGCATAGGTATGACAGCCGCCCGGTATCAGATCATGGGCGCGGTGCTGAAGCCGCTTGGACTCGGCAAATGATTTCGATGGCGTGACTAACGGCCAGTCAGGCATTGTAAGTCGTTCCTGTTCGGATCTGAAGCAAGTTGAAAAAAACTTCAAACATGATTTTGTTGTTCTATTATAAATTGTGATGTCTTAAGAATATATGCCTATCTTTGTTGATCCCGGGCCGCCCTAAAACACTCTTCTACGGTACCACGCGGGTGAGCTTGGAAGAGTTCGAGCAACAAGCTTGGATGTGTCCCCGAATTAAATTAATTAACCAACTACAAGTTCATTTCACAATATTTTCGCAGCAGTAAGAGGGGTAACTACAGAACTATGGAAAATTTCTTATGTTCTGACTTAGCTGTTGACCTATGCCCAAAATTCAGGGAAGGGTCGCGTCAAGCTCGGGCTTGAAATTGCTGCCTGACGGGTTGGTTCCTGACAATGCACTTACGCCCTAGATGGTTTAGGGCCTGGCCTTATCGGAGCCCTCCGCTCCCTTTCCCAGCAATCCTACCACCGTACTTTGGTGTAAACGCGTCACAATCGGCCAAACTAGTTGTAATTGCACAACAAATGTATGTATATGACCTCCATGCAGGCTTCGTCTAACCCTTGTCAACTTCAGAGGCTTCACCCTGGATTTTACTAAACATTTGTAGTATTTCGAGACGCATTTATGATATCCCCTCCCACAATTGAAGTCCAGCGGGACTTCTGGAACGGTTGGAACGCTAACAACCGTGAGAAGCGGGTTAGCGAGACGTCGATACGTCAGCGCGAGACGGTTCTCGCTTGGCTCGATGCTCTTGGTAACGACGATTTGGACATCATTGACATTGGTTGCGGAACAGGTTGGCTTTGCAAGTCGATGACCCAATTTGGTCGTGTGACCGGGACCGACTTGGCGGACGAAGTCCTGAGTCGTGCGCGGGTCGCTGCGCCGGAGGTGCAGTTTATAGCCGGCGACTTCTTCGACCTAGCATTACCTGAAGGCGAATTTGACGTCGTGGTGTCGCTGGAAGTGCTGTCCCATGTGGCGGATCAGTCGGCTTTCGTGCGCCGAACCTGGGATCTCCTTCGGCCCGGCGGCCATCTCATGCTGGCAACCCAAAATCGATGGGTTCTCGAACGCTCTAATGTGGCTCCGCCCAGTCCCGGCCAACTGCGGCATTGGCTTTATCGACACGAACTGCGCGCCTTGGTAGAGCCTTTGTTCAAGATACGAGTGCTCTCCTCCCTAACACCGGTTGGTCACGGCGGAATTTTACGTCTCGTGAACGCCCCGAAGCTCAATTTGTTGCTTTCGCCAATCATTGGCGCTCGTCGACTGGAACGCGCAAAGGAAGCGCTCGGGCTCGGATTTACCCTGGTCTTGCTGGCTCAAAAGCCCTCATAGGCGATGGCTCTGGTTAGTTGGTTCCCGAGCCTCTGACATCAAACCTAGCGAACATCGGCGGCGAGGCCACGCGCGCGCGGCAGTCTTAGAGCATCGGGCGGCAATTTGGAGCCATTGTGAGGAACAAGTTAGCCATTTGAACTACCGTTGCTGCTAAGCCGGGAAAGGAATTATTAGGGAAAATGTTGGAAAAATTCGATGCAACGATTGCATCGGGCTAGGCGTAATGAATGAGAGTGGTGGATCCGGTACTTCTGACCAGAATCAAGGCCGTAAAGACTCGAAGTCTGACGGGTCTTCTGCTGGCATGTCAGAAGGGGATTGGTCCGAAGTTCGTGACCGCTTATCCAATCCGCACGCCGAACAACAACTGACCAAGCCGGCTGCTAAGCTTGCATCCACGGCTGCTCAACTTACGCCAAATGAAAATTGGGCGCGGATCTTTGGTCGCTACATTATCGTTGGCGGTCTGGTGTTGGGTTTGGCTATCCCTGAACTGGCCCACAGCGTAAGGCCCCTGCTGGTCCCCTTGTTGGTGTCCTCTTTGGTTCTAGCGCTGTTGCAGGTCGACCTCGGTCAGCTGCGCGAGTATTCGCGTTC
Organism: Rhodospirillales bacterium; assembly: GCA_965222795.1. GTDB lineage: Bacteria > Pseudomonadota > Alphaproteobacteria > Kiloniellales > CBDCUY01 > CBDCUY01. The sequence continues at coordinate 1,548,005 of OZ244972.1, forward strand.
GTACAGTATGGTGCTCGGGCTGCTGTTCATTCTTCTGATTCTCACCCCCATCTTTGTCACTTTAGAGGCCAAAGTAGTCCTAGTACCCTATGGTCTGCCCTTGCCAATTGCGGAAGGCATGATCTTGGCATCCATGGCGCCGCCCCTCTTGGCGGCACCGGCGATCGCCTTTCTGTTGGGACTCGACTCGGTCTTGGCGCTGGTCATCGCGTTGGTGGCTCATATATTGACGCCGGTTACGATAGCCCTTTTGACTCAATGGCTTTCGGGCTACGACTTGGTCCTGGATGTCTTCGACTTGTTGCAGCGGCTTACATTGCTGATCGGGTCGGGATTCTTGATCGGCCTGACATTGCGGCGATTCAAGTTGATAAAACGTGCCACCGAAAGCCGGCAGGGGACGGCAGTGATCGATGGCCTATCGGTGATGACGCTGACACTGCTCGCGCTGGCGCTTATGGATGACGTTACCGAGTTGGCCGTCATGGAACCAACCTTTGTCATACTCGCGTTTGTTTGCGGGTTTGTCTTAAACCCAGTCTTGCAGTTCCTCGGCGCAGCCCTCTTCGTAAAGTCGGGATTTCGGAAATCTCTTACCGTCGGGCTATTGGCTGGCTATCGCAACACTGGTCTACTGATTGCAGTCCTTGCCGATTCCGTAGACCCGATGGTCTTGACCTTTCTAGCGATCGTCCAGATACCAACTTTCTTAATGCCGATGATTTCCACGCCGGTGCTGCGCAAGGTCCGGCAGGTCGGGTTTGAAGCCGCTTAACTTTCTAGACCCTGGCAAGTGCGGATAGGACTTCCGGTAACTTAGCCAAATCCAAGATCACGGGATCACCGGATACGCCCACTCGCTTGGCCGTCATATGAAGTAACCAATTCGCGTTTGCCCAACTTAGTACCAGCGCAGGCATGGAAGTACGTCGATTGATTCGAAAGCCCTATGGGAAATCGAATTAGTTCTTATGCCATAAGTGTATGTAACGTTGGATGATTAATCCAATTTTATCTGTTCATCAGTAGGCTAGAGCGTCGGGCAGCAATTTGGAACCATTCTGACGGAGCGGTTTTGTGACAAGGTCAAGCAAAGGTTCGATGGACCTATCCGATGATAGGTCCGAGAGGCTTGGCGCAGGATTTGGCGCCAAGCAGAATTGATCCCAAACTGCCGCCCGATGCTCTAGATCCGCCAACTCAGAAACATGGCAGGGGCCGCTTGGCCGAGTCTTCGGTTCGAGGAAGTCAATATGCAGACGGTTGCAGCGCAGTCATCCTTGCAGGTGCCGGAAGAACTCGCCGCTGAGACGCCAGTTGAGCGGAACAGCGATCAAGAGCACCACCATGGTGCTGCAGCGGTTCCGGCTGGCGATGACCACGCTAGTTCGGGCGATGCGACGGCTGCCAATGCGCCGCAACACTATATCGCCTCTTTGCTCATCCTCGTGCTTTTGCTGGTCGGTAGTGTCGGTTTTGCTAACCGGGTGCTCTCGCCCTCGCTCCATATGCCACAGTACAAGGTTAACATCGCCGAAACTCTGGTTTCCGGGCAAAATTTTGGACTATTTGACCTGAACATCGATATCCGCGGCATCCGCCGCGCTCAGTTCGCCCTCCTTGAAACCGCGCCCGAAGTGATCCTGCTGGGTGCCAGCCATTGGCAAGAAGCAAACGCGATGCTTATGCCTGGGCATGAAATGATGAATGCCCACGTTCACCGTGACTACTATGATGATGCTCTGGCAGCAGTGGAGCTCCTCATTCGCAATGATCTTTTACCGAAGTCTCTCATCATCGCCGTTCGAGATGCCACATTCGCGTCGGTTGATGCCCGAAAGGATTATCTTTGGCTCCCCTTCATTCCGGAATATCGAGCCATGGAACGCCGCCTGGGCCTGGAGAGGCGACCTTGGTATGAAGATCATCACTTGGTTCCTGAGTGGGGGTTGTTTTCACTGGAAACTGCAGCCAGCATGCTGTCGCGGGCCCTGCGCGCCGAAGAGCATCCTGGACCGACACGGTCCTTTCGCTCGAACAACCTCGATATCTTGACGGCTGATGGATCCATTCGCTGGTCGAAGGAGCACCTCGAAAACTTCACTGTCGAGGCTTCGCGACAACGCGCCCTCGAAATGGCTTACTCGGTGCGGGCGCATGAGCCAGAAATCAGCCAAGACGGGGTCACCGCTTTTAGGAAACTCTTACTCCTGCTACAACAAAAAGGCGTGCAAGTCATCTTGGCCCATCCCCCCTTTAATCCAATATTTTTCGATGAAGTCAAGGGCACGCCCTATGAAGCCGGACTGAAGAAAGTCGTCGCCCTAACACGCCAGCTGGCGGCTGAAACCGGGGCTAAAGTGGCCGGCAGTTTTGATCCTAGGGATATGGGCTGCACATCTTCAATGTACATCGACTCTGAACACAGTAGGCCAACCTGTCTTGCGCTGGTTCTAGAGAAGATCGCAGACAAGATTGACAATTGACGAGCGCCACTTGATGTCGCGATAAGAAAGCAGAGTCCTCAATGCTCTTCCACTCCCTCGAGTTTATATTCGCGTTTCTTCCCATTACTTTCATCGGATTTCTGCTGACCCGTCACTTTGTGGGCGCCCGAGCCTCCCTCGTGTGGCTGGCCGGCGCGTCAATCGTGTTTTATGCGCAGTGGAGTCTGGCGCATGGTGTGTTGCTGGCGTTATCAGTCACAGTCAATTATTTTTATTGTCAGGCGATACTGGCGACCGAAAAGAAAGCACAGTGGCGGCAGGCCATATTCTACCTTTCTATCGCCTCCAATCTTGGGCTGCTTGGCTATTTGAAGTATGTGAATTTCCTCATCGATAATATAAATCACGTTTCCGGCGAATCACTACCTTATGTCCAGGTTTTGATTCCAGTCGGAGTATCATTTTATACCTTCATTCAGATCGGATACTTGGTGGAAGTTTATGGCCGCCAGATAACCAAGGTCAACTTTTTAGAATACTTCGTGTTCGGGTCATTTTTTGCTTATGTGACAGCAGGGCCCTTGGTCCTGCAACGCGACATGATGCCGCAGTTTGAAGACAATAAGAAAGACAAGATAGAAGTTACGGCTGTTGCAATTGCGATTACGATTTTTTGTATCGGCCTATTCAAGAAATTGGTAATGGCGGATAGCATTGCCCCCGTGGCCGACACTGTCTTCAATGGTGTCGCCGACGGCGCTGTTCCTTCCATGGGTCTGGCTTGGATCGGCGCCTTGGCATACACCGTACAACTCTATTTTGATTTTTCGGGATATACCGACATGGCCATGGGAATCGGACTCTTGTTCAAATTCCGACTTCCCTTCAATTTTAACTCGCCGCTTAAAGCAACCAGCATAACCGAATTTTGGCGCCGTTGGCACATGACCATGACGCGGTTTTTTACAAATTACATCTATGCTCCCTTGGCGATCAGTAATAGTCGAACAGCCATCGTCGGGAATTATGGGCCGATCAGGCGATTCTTGTCGACAGTCGCCGTCCCGGTGGCTTTTACTTTCGTCTTGGCGGGCATTTGGCACGGAGCCGGTTGGACCTTTGTCATCTTCGGCTGCATTCACGGACTGGCGATGGCTATCAATCACGCCTGGCGTCAGGCGAAAATGCCTGAGTTGCCTGACGCGATCGGCTGGCTGGCGACCATGAGCGTGGTAATCGCTGGCCTTGTGGTTTTTCGCGCCGCAGACGTGGAAACGGCAACGACTATTCTCTACGCCATGGTCTCTTTTGACCACCTGGGACAGGGCTGGATCGAGGCCGGCCAGGCCGGTTTTGTCAACGACTCCTTTGCAGTTGGTCTGGTAACAATCCTGTTTGCAATTGCCCTGATGGCGCCCAACACGCAGCAGATAATGTATCGGTACAAGATCAGCTCGGATCCATCGGACTACGAAGATCTAGAACTTTCTCGCTGGCTCCAGTGGCAGCCAACACCTCGTTGGGCGCTCACTTGTGCCGTCATACTCGCTCTGGGCCTTGGTATGGCGACCTCTGACTCTGTATTTATTTATTATCAATTTTAGAGCCATGTGAAGGAAATTCCGATGACGATCCGGGTTGCATTCCCAAGACAAATAGATTCCCATTTAGCAGCGGAGATCGTCAAAGAATCCGTCTATGTATCTCCCTATCTTGCACAACTAAGTGTGGATGATGGTTTGCAGGGCGTAACGGTCGAGGTATCGGATTTCTCTCGAAAAGAGGAAGTCGAAGGAAAACTCGGTAGATTTCTAGAGGCTATGTTGAAGAGCCAACATAGTTTCGATACCAAGCTCTTCATTGAGACGAAACGTAAGGACCTCGGGCCTTATGAAGTTGACGTTCATTCAAAACTACTGAGGCTTGGTTGGTTGTATGATTATGGTCAGGGATGCTCTGCCTTCAGTGGGCCACTCTTAAATCTGGCCAACCATATAGATTCCTTCGCTCGCGATCTTTACCATCAATCCTTCGAAGTGACTGATCGTGATTTCCCGGTACTTATAAGTGCGGATGTTCTCTTGAAATGCGGCTATTTTGATTCCCATCCGAATGCCGCCTGTTTTGTCGGGCACGTGGTAGATGATTTTGATGCGATAGAAGAGTTCCGTAGCAACAATGCGGAGGCCGATAGCGTCAACCTGCCAGACAAAGAGCATCTTCAGATACCCGGAATGTGCCTTAATCCGGCAGCTTGCTTTCCCTGTTATCCATCTTTGAGCGGCGCCAATGTATCCCCTGCCGGTCAGATTTTTACTTGGAAGGGCCGGGTCTTTCGACACGAGTCCAAGAATGTAGCCGGGCTGGACAGGTTGTGGGAGTTCAATGTTCGCGAAATCGTCTTCGTTGGATCGGATGCTTACGTCGCTAGGCGACGCGCCGAGGTGTTACCATTGGTGGCACAACTAACGGAACATCTGGACCTTGATTGCCGGGTGGAAACCGCCGCCGATCCCTTCTTTGCGACAGTGGCTGCCGCAAAAACATTCTGGCAGCGGGCGCAGGAAGTCAAGAACGAAATCATGGTCCCTGTTGCTGTGCGCCCGGACGGCACAGAAAGACGAATTGCCTGTGGCTCGATTAATCTTCATGGAAATTTTTTCGGGCATCGTTTCGGTTTTGTGTGTGATGGTGAGTCTGCGTTTACGGCGTGTGTAGGATTAGGGATCGAACGATTAGTGTTGGCATGTTTTGCCCAACACGGTTTTGACCCGCAACGTTGGCCACGGGATGTCAGAAAAATCGTTTTTCCAAATTCGAATGCCGGATCTCACTAGGCGAAACCAACAGAGGAGTAATAATGATGGCTGGTTTGTTTGAGACCGTCGCCAAGGTACTCGAAATTCCCGTAGAGGAAATTAGCGACGATACGAGCCCTAAGACTACGACAAAATGGGATAGCCTGGCGCATATCAATATTGTCTTAGCCCTAGAGGCGGCTTTTGGCGTGAAATTCGCAAACTCTGAAATCGTTCTTATAAACTCCCTTGGAGCCGCTCGAGGTATTCTTCAGAAAAAAGGTGTTTCTGTCTGACGGCATAACTATCGTCTGTCTTGTGGATGGGATCGACGGTATTTATCGCGTCAGGACATCGGGATAGGTTGGGCGATAACATCATAAGAAAGTATATACCTAAAATGCTCCATAATGACAAAGAATAGCCCAGCATTACAATGCATTAACATCACTCTATCAAATCTTCCTAAAACCAGGAAACACGAACGGATATCGCTTTTCTCTTTCCATATGGGCCTAACTCACGAAGCGATGAATTTTGGATTGACGATGAGAACAGTGGCGCTGTCTCTTCTATTCAACAATCCATAGGGCATTGCCGATCTTGGTTAATGTTATGATTTTGTTCATCTTGAAGGTTTATAAGGTTGACCCAAAATCTATTCAAATTGCTGAACGTCGACGGCGAAAATTAACTGTGGAGTTACGGCCGGTGACCTGCCTCTAGAGGCAGTGAGGATATGTGCCATGGGTCAAAGATGATCAATGCCGGATAGCAACAGCGCCGAAATAGGCATCGCACTCTTCGATGGGCAATTGGATCTTTTGACGTGGAACAAGGCGTTCTTTGAAACACAGATGTTGCCGGATAGTCTCGCCAGGCGAAGCCGGCCGCTTTGTGATTTTGTACGTTGTTTTTCGGCCCAGCAAAAATTGGGCCTTAGCGAAACAGAGCGTCGAACCAAACATGTCCTCGACGAATTGCGGGCTGCACAGCCCCATCAGGAAACCTGGACTACAGTAGATGGAGAGCAGGTTTGCCGAATTTTTGCGCCTCTCTACGCCGGGGGGGTGGTCAGTGTCTGTTGGGTGGCCGAAGATGGCGCGGCGCAAGCCGAGGCATTCGCACAAGGATCAGCCATATCATCGCGCAGAGACGTGCTCGACGCTCTCGATTGCATTCCCGCTGGTTTTGCAATGTTTGATCGGCAGGATTGCCTCGTCTTCTGCAATGAAGGCTACCGAGGTTTTCATGACCGCATACGCGATAGTCTACTCCCGGGAACAAAGTACGAAGCAATATTGAAGGCAGCCTTTGACGCCGGGCAAATTTGTGATCAAGACATCACGGCCAGGGATTTGATGAAGGTTCATGGCCGGGTCTTGGGTGGCGCGCCACAGACCTATGAAGTGAGCCTGGGTGATGGCCGCTGGATGCGTTGTAGCGAGACGCGAACTGGCGATGGTAATACGGTCAGTATTAGATCAGACATTACAGAGCCCAAGCATCGGGAGAATGAACTAGAGCGCTTAAGCCATGCGTTAAAAGTGCAAAATCTGCATTTCGACACAGCCCTCAACAACATGGTCCAAGGCCTTTGTTTGTTTGATGCGCAGCAAAAACTAATTGTTTGCAACCAACGTTATCTGGAGATGTACGGTTTCTCTCCAGAGGTCGTAAAACCAGGTATTCGTTTGAGGGAAATCATGGAGTACAGTATTTCCCTTGGGAACTATAAATCCGATGAGGCCGGCCGGGCGCTCGCCCAAAGACCGGAACAAGCCGCCGGCCGTGAGCAATCGGTTCTGGAACAATGGCTGCGCGACGGTCGTGTGATTTCAGTCCTGCACCAGCCAATGACTGGCGGGGGGTCGGTCGCCACCTATGAGGACATAACAGAGCGCAAGCAGGCAGAAAAAAGGTTGGAGTTGCACGCGCTGGAACTGGAGCGTCGGAACCAGGAGCTCCAAGACTTTGCCTATGTCGCTTCCCATGATTTGCAGGAACCGCTGCGTAAGATCGAAGCTTTCGGAAGTCGATTGCGCGACCGCTATATGGACCAGCTTGACGGTGACGGAAGGATTTACGTAGAGCGCATGGAACATGCCGCCCGTCGGATGCGGGATTTGATTCGCGATCTCCTGAGTTATTCGAGGGTCAGTACCGAGGATAAGCCCATGGAGACCTGCCAGTTGTCCGAGATAGCGAACGAAGTCTTGTCTGATTTGGAAATCGCCATAGGTGAAAAAGGGGCAGAGGTACGGGTCGGCGTTTTACCGACTTTGAAGGCATCGCCGATACAAATGCGACAACTATTCCAAAACCTTCTCAGCAATGCGCTAAAGTTTGTGCGATCTGATGTTTCGCCTCTCATCGAGATATCCGCCACAGAAGTGTTGGAGAGTGATGGCGATGACACCAGCGACCAGCGTTCCTTCATAGAGTTTTCAGTTAAAGATAACGGCATTGGATTTGATCAGAAGTACGCGAGTCAGATCTTCGGAATCTTTCAAAGGCTTCATGGAAGAGGAGCATTTGAGGGAACCGGAATAGGGTTGGCCACCTGCCGAAAGATCTTAGAACGGCACAAAGGGAAAATAGCCGCCTATGGTGTTCCAAATGAAGGCGCAACCATCAAGTTTTGGTTGCCTAACGAGCAGGCCTAGGATGATATAATGAACGAGGATTATACCCCTGTTACGATCGTTGTTGCCGATGATGATCCGGATGACCGGCTGTTGATAGAAGATGCGTTCAAGGAGAACAAGATTGGTAATAAGATCGAGTATGTCGAGGATGGCGAAGAGCTGTTGGATTATCTGCGACGGGAAGGAAAATGGGAGGGGTTGAAGAAACAACCATTGCCAGGCTTAATATTATTGGATCTTAATATGCCTAGGATGGATGGAAGAGAGGCGTTAAAGCAAATAAAGGGCGATGAAAGATTCCAGCAAATACCGGTCGTCGTGCTGACAACGTCAAGTGCCGAGGAAGATGTGGCGCGCACTTATTGCTCTGGTGTAAATTCCTTTATCCCTAAACCGGTCACATTTGAAGGTTTGGTGGAGATCATCAAAACCATTAGTGCTTACTGGATTAAAATCGTACATCTGCCGAATATTTGTGTAAGGTAGAAATATGACGGCATCGACGATACGATGTCTCATCATCGATGACGATGAAGACGACTTTTTCCTTACGCGGGATGTTCTACTTTCCATACCATCCCGAAAGTATGAGGTTACCTGGGTTGAGAAATTTGAGAAGGCCCGAAAAAAACTTTCGGAATTGGAATTTCAAGTATGTTTGGTAGATTATCGAATTGGCGGCGACACCGGGCTTGAATTCATACGCTCCGTTTCCAAATCGGGCTGCCGGGTTCCGATGATCCTGATGACCGGGATGGCCGCTCGGGAGATTGATGAAAATGCGACCAAAGCCGGGGCTTATGATTTTCTAAATAAAAATGACCTTGATCCCGATTCTATGGAACGTTCGATTCGTTTTGCCATAGCACTTTCGGCACAACGATCAGCCTTGGAGGAGAAGACCACTCTCCTTCGGGCGACCCTCGAACACACCGGGGCAGGCATTGTAGCCTTCGACCGGGAATTATCTTTGGAGACCTACAACGAGCGGCTTCTGGATCTACTCGACATCAACTCTGATGGTGGTAGTGCCGTCGATCGGATTGAAGGAGAGAATCGTCAAGATAGGAGTGTTAGAGAGGCCATAGCGAATAGATTGTCTTTGACGGGGGCTGGCGGACATCGGCGTGAGCTCAAGGTGTCGGAGGGCCGTATCGTTGAAATACAGAAAAATTTAGCGCCAGATGGCCGTCAGGTATTTGTGTGTCTTGACATTACAGAGCGGAAATTAGCCGAGCAGGATCTCATAAGGTCACGGGAAGCGGCAATCGTCGCGAGCGAAGCCAAGTCTCGATTCTTGGCAAATATCAGTCATGAACTTCGTACACCATTGAATGCCATTATTGGCTTTGCCGAAATCCTGTCTGGAAAGGGTATTTGGAGCGATAACAAGGATCAGTGCTTAGAATACGCGGACTATATAGGAACCAGTGGGCAGCACTTGCTGGCGTTAATCAACCAGATTTTGGACTACAGTAAAATAGAAGCTGGCAAGTATGAGCTCGTCGAAGAGCGCCTTGATGCTAAAGACATCGTGTCGTTCTGTGTTAGGCACGTGGTAGGCCAAGCAGATCGAAGGGGGATCACAATTCTCATCGATGTTGACGAGATTGAGACAGGAATCTTTGGCGAAGAGCTCGCGCTTCGGCAGGCAGTTATCAATCTCTTGTCAAACGCCATTAAGTTCTCCCACCAAGATGGCGAAGTCCTAATAAAGATCTTCGAGCAAGGCGACGGAGGTCTCGCCCTAGAAGTACGCGATCATGGAATAGGCATGTCCGAGGAGGAGATCAAGGTCTGTTTGGCGCCCTTTGGCCAGGCGGATAGCCGCCTGGCACGAAAATATGAAGGCACGGGGTTGGGTTTGCCTTTGGTCAAGTGGTACGCAGAGCTCCATGGGGGAAAACTGCTGATCTCTAGCCAAAAGGACGTCGGCACGTCAACGATGCTCCTTTTGCCAAGGTCGCGCCGGCAATTGGATGATGTCCTGCAGGCGACGGCCAAGGAGAAAGCGTCGTAATCTTCTACAATATGTCGAAGGTAAAGGCTCTTACACCAAATCTGGCCGAGGAGTGCAGCTTGCTATCGCGGGTCATAGAGAGCGCTTGATCTGTCAGCGGCGTCACTATCAGGCGATTGCGCTGCCAAACATTAGTCTTAGAGAAATGGAGGAGCGAGCCCCTGTCATATTTGTTGCCGCTAAGGGCAGCTGTGCGAAATCCGCTCCTTGGGGTCGAGTTCGAAAATATCGAATTTGACGCCAATAATGTGCGATCGAGTCCAAACGGGATGAGCTAAGATACTGCCGATTTGTGGATGTTGGATTGTAATCACAGACCCCTCCGGCGGCTCTTCCTGAAATTTCAGTTTTCCACCGGCAGCGGAAATATCGAGTAGGCGGCAGGCTAGCCTTTTCCCAGCGATCCTGACAGTAATGTTACTGGGGTTGTCGAGAGGGATTCGCCGACAGCGACGACGTTCTTCATTCATTGAATGGTCAGGGGAGAGCTGATTTTCCAAAGCGATTTCTCCAGTGCGATCGGCCGCGGCCAGCTGCTTCAACATAGATCCTCTTGGTTACCGAACAATTTACCATCACCGATGCTCGCAGGCGACGCGGAGAAGACAAGTTGGGGATTCGCCTGGCAGAAACGCTTGGCGGATACCTGAAAATGTCATTGTACCGGCCATTGTTTGGAATCGGGAATGGCAGTCCAACAACCAAACCAGTCGTTAGGGCTCATCGAACAGAACTGCAATATCATATGGGAAAATCGAATTCTGTTCTCTGAATCACGCTATTTAAAGTCCGGATGCCACATAATAGGTTGATACCAGTACTTCGTTGGCGCCTCTGTCCCTCCGGGAACGTTTCAAGACTAAGAGATGCAAGACGCAGTTGTTGACGGCCAAATCAGGAGCGCTGATGCGCGGACGTTGCCACGCGTCACGGAGGCCATCGATCTGGGCTAATAGGTGGCCCTGCAGGCGGGTATCAAAGCCTTGCCTGCCATTGAACGCCGGGGTCCGATCAAGGCGTGGATCGTGGACGATACCGGACTGCCCAAGAAGGGTAAGCCCTCGGTAGGCGTGGCTCGGCAATATTGCGGACAGCTCGGCAAGCAGGACAACTGCCAGGTCGCGGTCAGCTTGTCGCTTGCCAATGAGGCGGCGGGCCTGCCAATCGCCTATCGACTTTATCTGCCCAAGAGCTGGATCTGCCCAAGAGCTGGGCGCAAGACGCGGTGCGTCGCCGGACGGCGGGCGTTCCCGAGGATGTGGATTTCAAGACCAAGCCCGAGATCGCGCTCGAACAGATTACGGCGGCCCATGGCAGTGGTGTTGCGCGCGGCGTGGTCTTGGCCGACGCCGGCTACGGCAACGAGACAGCCTTTCGGCTCGGCCTTCGCGCCTTGGGCCTGACTTATGTGATGGGCGTGCAAGGCTCCACCAGCCTCTGGCCCCCTGGCCAGGGGCCTCTTGCGCCCAAGCCCTGGAGCGGCCGTGGCCGGCCAACGTCGCAATTGCGTCGTGACAAGGATCATCAACCGATTTCGGCCAAGGACTTGGCGATGAACTTGAAGCCGCAGGCCTGGAAAAGCATTACCTGGCGAGAGGATTACCTGGCGAGAGGATTACCTGGCGAGAGGATTACCTGGCGAGAGGGAAGCAATAGAGCGCTCGCCTCGCGTTTTGCGGCGATCCCTGTGCGTCCGGCGCATCGCCATCAGAAACTGACCAAGCCGCGAGCGCGCGAATGCTTGCTCATCGAATGGCCAGAAGGTGAAGTCGAGCCGACAAAGTACTGGCTCTCTATCTTGCCCGAAACCACCAGCCTCGCCGATCTCGTCGATACGGCCAAGCTGCGCTGGCGGATTGAGCGGGATTATCAGGACCTCAAGCAGGAGATTGGGCTCGGACATTACGAGGGTCGAGGCTGGCGGGGCTTTCACCACCATGCAACACTCTGCATCGCGGCCTAGGGTTTCCTGATCTCCGAAAGGGAGACCATTCCCCCCTCAGGACCCTGGTGGCGCGACACGTGCAAAGCGTCTTGCCTTCCCGAAGGTTACCGATCTCGCGGCACTGCCGATCCGGCCTGAACGCCATGTCGCAAACTCGATCCCAACGGTGAAACGAAGACTCACCGTCCAACTGGCTCGAACGGGCATGCGATGTCCATGCTGCGCAGCGACCTGGCGTAAGTTGAATAGTCCAGCCAATTTATGACGCAGTAAGAATAAGGGCGCCTGGCCGGCCAGCCAAGCGCTCTCCCTATTTGACCTGAATCAATGCTCAGAGCGGTCGAAGCTAGATAGTTTTATTCTCTATCGGTGTCTATTCGGCAATAATGGTTGAATGCCCGTAATGTGATTATCCTTTTGTTTGCAGTCGCCTAGGCTGCTCACCCACTATCCCAAAGCCGTTTTTGAGGAACCTCTGTTCTTGATCCTCAGTGAAAAAAGTCTCAGGAAACGAACAGTTGGGTGATTGCTTCAACGAAGGCCTTCGAGCCTTGAAGGAAAGCGGGCAATGGGATCAAATCATCGCCGATGGCCTGGCCGGGAAATACGATGCCAAGCAGGACTAACCTTTCCGCTCTCGCCCTCTCGATCGCCTTGATTTTGTACGCCGGCGGCGCGCTTGCCCAAAAGCAAGACACCATCCGTCTCACCAATGGCGAATACCAGCCGATGCTTTCCGAACATGCCCCGCATTATGGGGTTGCGTCGCACATTGTGACCGAAGCCTTCGCGCTGGTCGGCGTCGAGATTGAGTACGGCTTCTTTCCCTGGAAGCGTGCTATGAAGCTGGCGCGTGAGGGCAGGTGGGACGGTAGTGCGGTCTGGTACGACACCGAGGATCGCCGAGCGGACTTTTTCTTCTCGGACCCAATCGCCCCAGCGACCCAATCGCCCCAGCGACCCAATCGCCCCAGCCAAGTATTCCTTCTTTCATCTGAAGAGTCACCAGTTCGAATGGGACAGGTTTGAAGATCTCGCCGACCTAAGGGTCGGCGGAACCTCGGAGTATTCATACGGGAGGGAGTTTGACGCCGCAGAAGAGGCCGGTGTCTTCCAAACTCATCGGGCGATCAGCGACGAGGTCGGCCTGACGAACCTGCTGAAAGGGCGGATCGACGTGTTCCCGGGCGAGCTAATGGTGACCTACGAGCAGATCCGCGACACCTTCTCCCAGGGTGAGGCCGCGCTCTTTACCCACCACCCCAGACACATCAACCAGGCACCTATCCACCTGATTCTCAGCAAGAAAGTGCCGAATAATGAGCAGATGCGCGATCTTTTCAACGAGGGTCTGAGGCAGCTCAAGGAGAGCGGACAATACGATCAGATCATCGCAGATGGTCTAGCTGGCAAGTGCAGATGGTCTAGCTGGCAAGTATGGAGACCTGGAGTGAGTAACTGGGCTTGGAATTGAGCCAATTAGCCATGTCCTTTCGGTATGGCGGTGCAGAGCGGGGGGCAGACCGGGTTCTCCATGATGGCTGGGAGGTTTGAGTTATTCGCATTCAGGTCATTGCGCGCCAAGTTTTTGGTGCTCATCGTTCCCCTTGTCCTGCTTTCAACCGTGATCGTGTTCGGGATTTCCGAGTTGGCAGCGCGGCGCGACGCGAACCAGAAACTTCGCACCAAACTCGATGAACTCGTCGAGATTCAAAGCGCGGTTTTGTCGGAGTCCTTGTGGAACGTCGCAGATGAACAGGTGGAGCTCATTCTTGCCGCCATAGCGATCGACCCGGACGTGCTGGGCGCGATCGTCTACGACGATTCGAACAACGAAATTGCCTCTGACGGGTCGGCCGAAGCGATAGATCAGCAGAACTACTTTGCCGAAAGAGATATCACCCGTCTCTCCGGTGGTGATTCAGAGGTCATCGGACGCTTAAAAATTGCCCTCACCGATGGGCGCGTGCAGGCCGAATTGGCAACCCGCCTTCTGGTCATTGTCGGTCTGGCCGCCTTGCTGTTGCTCTCGGTGGTAACAATCGCTTTGGTGGCAAATCGGCGAACGATTGGCATTCCCCTGGAGCGCCTCTTGAGCTCGATCAACCGGTCACGGGAAAATGGAGAGCGCGTGCCCGTTGATTGGAGAAGCCGAGACGAAATCGGAGAGGTCGTCTCTGCCTTCAACGAAATGCAGGACCAGCAGCAGGCCTACGAGACGGAGCTTCGCAAGGCGCGTGACGATCTGGAGCTTAGAGTGGAGGAACGGACGAGGGAGCTGGCGGAAAAGTCCGGTACTCTGGAGCAGTTGTCCAATCAGCTTGCCAAATATCTCTCGCCGCAGGTCTACGATTCCATCTTCAGCGGCAAGCAAGAAGTCAAGGTCACAAGTAGCCGCAAAAAGCTCACGGTCTTCTTCTCGGACATTGCCAATTTCACGGAGACAGCGGATCGCCTGGAATCCGAGGAGCTGACCCAGCTGCTCAACCACTACCTCACCGAGATGTCGCAAATCGCCCTGGACCATGGCGCGACAATCGACACGTACGTGGGCGACGCCATCCTGATTTTCTTTGGCGATCCGGAGACCAAGGGCGTTAAGGAGGACGCGCTCAGCTGTGTCAGGATGGCGATCGCCATGCGCAAGAGATTGCAGGAGCTGGAAGGTGTGTGGCGCGAGTCGGGCATCGAGAATCCCTTGCGTTGTCGTATGGGCATCCACACCGGCTTTTGCACCGTTGGACACTTCGGAAGCGAGGACCGGATGGACTATACGATCATCGGCGGGGGCGTGAACACCGCAGCCCGCCTGGAATCCGTGGCCACGCCTGGAAAAATTCTTGTTTCATACGAGACCTTTGCGCATGTGAAGGACCAGATTTGTTGCGAGGAACATGGCGAGATCGAGGTCAAGGGCATCGCCTATCCGGTCGTTACATATCGGGTTCTGGATTCTTACGAGAATCTTCGAAGGGAACGACGGCGTGTCCGCGAAAACCATCCGAACGTGAAACTCGAACTCGATTTTGACGCGATGACGTCAGACGACCGCGATCAAGCTTCCCTAATCTTGCGGCGAGCACTGGACCTACTCTCTGCCAATCCGGAGCCTGGTCAGATCGAACAAACAGTACAACAAGAACGAAATCAAGATCGGCAAAAGCGCTCAGGACGCTAGCCTGAAAGATTCACGAAAAGGGTGCCGCTGATCCATTTTTTGCGTTATGATTCAATATTTTACATTGGATCAAACGCCGGAGACCAGTGGTGACGAAATGTCACCCTGAGGGGATGCTGTTTCCAGCTTGCCGCCGGCAAAGCGACATGGTGCGCCTGCTGGCCACCGCCGCTGCTGCTGCTTGGCCGGTGGAGTAGTCTTTCTCGATACTTCCACTGGGGCGGTCGAGGGGCGACGCACGTCAGCCAACTGACTTCGCGGTATCGCTCTCGAACCAAACTCAATTCACGTCTTTCAAAGAGAAGGCCGCCGCCTGGCGGACCGCGCGATTTGCTTCCCTACGCCTTATCCGGCTGCCGCTGCTCCACGCAAGGCAGTGCGACCAGATCGCCGCGGCGCAAGCCTGACAACCTCACGACAAAATATCCGGCACCGGCGAACAACAGCCCCAGCACATGCTGGACCTGCAGCGTCTGCGGGTCGCAGTTCACAGACCATCCAACCACTGTGAGTTCCTTCACAGACCATCCAACCACTGTGAGTTCCTTCACAGGCCATCCAACCACTGTGAGTTGCTTCACAGAAAAAACTAGCGGATCGGCAGATATGAACAGCGAATGTTCGATCTCAGTCTGATCGAGCTCTAGCACAAGGAACAACGATCATGGCAACGATAGAAATCACGGGTGAACTGAGACTTGATGAATCCGGAGGTTTTCAGGATAGTGATGTCGACTTGGGTACCCTACCGACCGAATTCTCCACCAAGCTTTTCACCGATCTTGGACTGAGCTCTGCACTGGCCGCAGAAATCGGTGTCGGCGAAAGCCCGGACAACTTCATTACGGTTCAAGGCGCAAGCGGCGACCCCGAGCTCACTTTCTCCATCACCGACGGTACCGACAGCAATCTGAATACGCTGGACGGCGAGGACATTTACCTCTTTGCCGATACCACCAACCCGAACATCGTCTACGGCATCGACACGGCAGACGGAAGCGGCGACGTCATCTTCGCGCTCTATCTCGAGCCGGCCGCAGACGGGCTCAGTGCCAAAGTTTGGTCGGTGCTGATCGAACCCCTGGCGCACGGCGATCCTACTGATCCGGACGACGAGGTAACCCTGCAAGGACTGTCGGTTTCGGTTGACTCCGAGGTCTCCTTTCCGTTCGATAATGTCGCTTCCGGCAATTTCTATTACGTGATGATCGGCGATCCGCAGGCAGCCGTCCTCATTTCGTCATCGGATCCGGACAACCTCACAACCAACACCAGTCAGGGCGGCATTGGCGCTACCGTCGGCGTGGCAAGCCAGATGACAGGCCCCGGCGAGGAACTGGTCTTGACCTATGTCAGCGGGGCGGATTCGGCTTTTCTAAACTCGCCTTCAAACGCCAAAAAGAAATGGGGCGAAGAAGCTGATATCGCCGACGCACTGCCCGGCGGGGCCGGCACCCTGGAAGGCACCGGCGGCAGCATTTCCATTTCACAAGGACAAGGAAGCGAGCCTTCCAGCCTGGTGCTCTCCGCCTTTGATACGGATCTGGAAACCGGCAGCGCGGGCGGTGCGGATGACTATTCCGACGGCCTTGGCGACGATGCCCCCGTCACCATCACCGGCGTGACTGTGGTTGAGGCCTCGGGCGGTGCCGTGACCGCTTCGGCCAGCGACAACGGCGACGGCACCTGGACAGTGACCGGTTTGGAAGCGGGCGACGTCATCCAGTACACGACCGCCGGCGATCACAACCGCATTAAGGTGGCCCACGACGACAGCGATCCGAACGCGGACGCACCCTTCGACATCGGCGGCGTCAGCCTCAACCAATCGACCTCGGACTCCTTTGGCGTCACCGACATCTATTTCGACGATGACGGTCCCACCGAGGGCCCCTTCGCCGATCCTGCGATGATGGTCCTCGATGAAAGCCCGGTGCCGCCCAATGGTGATGGGGTCACCTCCGTCGCCCAGAGCTTCTTCGGCCTTGACCCCGCTTCGCTGGTCGACTTCGGCACCGACGGCGAAGGGACGGTAAGCCACGCGTTGGTTCTTTCGACGGATGGCGTTGGCTCTGGCCTCTACGCCCTTGATGCGACGGACACAGATGGCGGAGACGGCGACGGCATCGGCCAAGGCGACGAGATCACGCTCAGCCAAAGCGGTGACACCATCACCGGTTCAGCCGGCGGCACGGATTACTTCACCATCTCGGTCGACCCCGTCACCGGCGTCGTCACCTTCACACAGCTCGCCAACGTCTGGCACGCCAATATCGCGGACTCGGACGATGCCTCGACGCTCAGCACCCCGAGCGGCACCTTGACGATCGTGCAGACCGTTACCGATACGGAAGGCGACTTTGTCACCGACACGCGCGATCTGAGTGATGGCGTCTTCAAGATCGAGGACGACGGACCGACCGCGGCCGCCGATCCCTTGACCAATGACGACACGGCCACCGTGGATGAAAGCCCAGTGCCGCCCGATGGCGACGGGGTTGTCTCCGATAGTTTTGACGTATCGGACAACTTTGCCGCCGGCGCGGACTTTGGCACGGACGGGCCGGGTTCGCAGAGCTACGCGCTGGAACTGTCGGGTGCGAATGCTGCCTCTGGCCTCTTTGCGCTTGATGGCAATGGCGGGCCGGGTCAGGGCGAGGCCATTGTGCTCAACATGGATGGCGATGACATCGTCGGCACCTCAGAGGGTGGCAGTGTCGAGCACTTCCGGATCTCGGTTGATGGCAACGGCGTTGTGACCTTCAGCCAATCCGAAAATGTCTGGCATGGCGATGACACGAACCCCGACGACAGCGTCTCTTTGGAGGCCGCGGCAGGGACCATCCAGGTACGCCAAACCGTGATGGACGCCGATGGTGATACGGCTTCGGCGACGCTTGATCTCAGCAGCGGAATCTTCAGTATCGAAGACGACGGGCCCTCGATCGGCGCGATCGCGGACGGCCAGGTCGCCTTCTCCCAAGGCGAAACGGCGAGCGACTCCGGGTTCCTGGATTATGGCACGGACGGAGCCGGCGATTTTGTCTTCACCAGCTTCGAAGCCGCACCCGACGACACGGTGCTCGGCGAGATGACCGAGACCCTTTCCGCCGACGGAAAAACGGTCACCTACACGAGCGCGAACAATGGCGACGTCTTTGAAGTGTCGCTGGACAGCGCGGGTGGCTACACCTTCGAGGTATTGCAGGATGCCCCGCTTGTTCTCAATACCCTGGATTTTGCCTCCGTGTCACCCGGTGGGCCGAAAGAGGCGGAAGTGATCACCGGCGAGGGTTCGACCGTGACCACCTTCGATGGCTTCCTCTTCGATCACACGACCTTCGATCAACAAGCAAAGCCCACGATCACCTTGGATGATGGCGTCGATGGCACCGCCGACGACGTCAATATCAGCACACCGGGTGTGGGCCTTGACGACAACCAAATGGACATCGACGAGGGACTGGAGCTCAGCTTCTCCGACGGTGTCGGCGGTGACGAGGACGTGGAGGGCGTGCAGCTGCTCATACAAGGCGGCACCGGCAAGAATGCGCCCTTCGACATTCGCTTCATTGCCTATGACGACGACGTCGAAGTGAACGATAGCACCTTCACCGACGTTCCTATGCCGAACGGCAATGATGAGCTTCTTTTCGACTATCTTCCCGAGATCTCCTTCGACACCCTTGAGATCTTCATCGACTTCGACAATCCGAAAGGCGGCTTGCGGATCAAGGAGGTCTCATTGTTCGAACGCGAGGACATCCCCGACTTCAGCTTCGACTTTGAGGTAGCCGCAAGCGACGCCGATGGCGATATGACGACGGGCATGTTTACGGTCGGTGTCGACAGCAACGACGACGGCATAATCACCTGAACGACAAGCAACGGGGCTAAGGACCCGCTGTTCTAAGGATTAATGATGAGGGCTTGCCGATAAACCTATCGGCAAGCCCACCCGACCGACCTTCGGATTGTATCGGGATCCACCCTACCCATAACCTTTATGTGATAGCCGGTGAGAGGGATTTGGCCCACCTCTCGGCAAAGACCAGTTCGTCATCTGGGTCGATGTCGGCTAGGTCTGCGGCCAGCGCCTGTTACACGTAGCCAATGGGGTATGTCACAACCTTTTATCACTCGCTATATAGCTTTCATCGAAGGCCTTCGCTACCCTTTCAGCCGGGAAGGGCGCGATGCAACGCAGGCTGACCACCATACTTGCAGCCGACATCAGCGGGTTTTCGAGGCTCGTCGGCATCAACGAGGAAGAAACGCTCGCGGCGCTGCGGGCACATCGAAGCGAGCTGATTGATCCTCTCCTCAGCAAGTTTGGTGGAAGGCTGGCCAACACCGCCGGCGACAGCCTTTTGGTCGAGTTTCCCAGCGCCGTCGAGGCGGTGCGCTGGGCGCTTGCCGTCCAGGAAGGCATGACCGCCCGCAACGCCGCGGTACCGGAAGACCGGCGCATCGCCTTTCGCATGGGGATCAACGTTGGCGATGTCATCGCCGTCGAAGACGGCGACCTCTTGGGCGACGGCGTCAACATCGCCGCCCGCTTGGAGACGCTGGCCCCGCCTGGCGGTATCATTCTAAGCCGCACGGCCCGCGACCAGGTGCGCGACCGTCTGAGCCTCGCGTTAGCCGACCTCGGTGAAATTGACGTCAAGAATATCGCCAGGCCGGTGCGCAGCTTCCAGATCTTGCGCGAGGGAGAAAAGGCGATCCGCCGGCCAAGGCGGGTGGGTCGAGGGGCGGTTGCCCTGCTGGCGGCTTCTTTGGTTTTGCTCGCCGTGCTTGGCGGCGGCCTTTACTGGCACCTGCGCAGCATGAGCCTGCCTTCTGAAACCAAGAGCGCCGGTCCGGCCTTGCCCGACAAGCCCTCTATCGCCGTGTTGCCCTTCACCAACCTGAGCGATGATGCGAATCAGGAGTACTTCGCCGACGGCCTGACCGACGACTTGATCATCGACCTTTCAAAGCTCTCCGGCTTGTTTGTGATCTCGCGCAACTCGGTCTTTACCTTTAAGGGAAAGCCGGTGCGCATCGACGAGGTGGCCGAGGAGCTTGGCGTTCACTACGTGATCGAGGGAAGCGTCCGCCGGTCGGGCGATCGATTGCGTGTCAATGCGCAGCTGATCGAGGGGCGGACGGGGCGCCATCTCTGGGCGGAGCGCTATGATCGGCAAACAGCCGACCTCTTTGCCGTCCAAGACGACTTGGTGGGGCGTATTGTCTCGGCTTTGGCGGTTCAACTAACCCAGAGCGAAGAAAGTCAGCTCGCACAGCAAAGCGTACCCAAGTTCGAGGCCTACGATCTCTATCTGCGGGCGCGTGACGGCCACTTCAGTCGTGATCAGACCCGCATGGAAGAAAGCCTTCGCCTCTATAAGGAAGCTTGGGCGGTTGATCCCGAGTTTGCCCGGGCCTATGCCGGCTACGCGCGCCTTGCCGCCGATATTTGGCGTCTCTTCGCTGTCAGGGGCTTAAGTGGCGCAGCAATGCGCCGCGCGGCCGAAACCGCCGCCAACAAGGCGCTCAGCCTCGATCCAACTCTGGCTGACTCCTATTTGGTCCTTGCCGTCTTGAGCACGACCGTCAAGGAGCACGACAAGGCCCTTGAGTTCGTCAATCGCGCCATTCAGCTCGATCCCAATGGGGTCGACGCCCATATGACGGCGGCAAACGTGTTGATCTATGCCGGAAAGATTGAGGAGGCGCTGAAAGAGGCGGAGATCGCCATCCGCCTCAATCCGCGGCCATCAATCTACCATCTGGTTTACTACGGCTTGGCCCTGTTCATGAACCAAAGATACGACGACGCCATCGCCGCGCTGGCGCCTGCATCCATCGTTTACGAACGCGCCCATAACGAATCGCCAAGAGAAATCCTCGCCATGGCCTATGCCAAGAGCGGTCGCCTAGCCGAGGCCCGGGCCGCCATCGAAGATTTGAAAATTGAAGCACCCTATCTCAATCTCGCCTGGTATCGCTTCATATACGACCATCATGCGCGCAAGGAAGACCTTGAGCGGCGCATCGATGCCTTGCGCGACATTGGCCTGCCCGATTGGCCGTTCGGGTTCGAAGGGGATCCCGATCAGCAACTTGCCGGGCCCGCGATTGAAGACTTGATCGCCTCAACCACCTGGTCCGGCCAGGACTTAGGGCGGCAGCTGCCATTCATTCAAGAATTTGGGCCGGGCGGGTCTTCGGTCATGGCGGCACAAAATACCCTCTTGAACGGTTCCGCCTTCGTGCGCGACGACGAGCTCTGCGAACGCTACGAAGGATTTCTTCTCGGCCGCGAGTTCTGTGGTCCGATATTTCGAAACCCCGCAGGATCAGCGGAGGAGCAGAACGAGTATGTTCAGGTGACCCCGTTCCTCGTGCGGTATTTCACCGTCGCGAACTGAAAAGCGACAGCTACTGCTGCGTTTCCGCCGTTTCGTATTTATGCCAATTGGCGTCCGCCTTTACCAGGTCCACGCTGCCGTCCAAGACGCGGGTATTAGTCTCCTTCGAATAATTCAGATAGAGCTTGTCGTCGACAATCGCCCAGGCCTCCGGATCAACATCGCGGGTCAGTCCGCCATGGACCTCCATGCCGGTGGCGCAGTGACCGCCATACTGCGGCGCATACTTTTGCGGGTTATCGGCAAAGAGCTGCCGGTGTTCCTCACTTTGAAAATGCCAATAGGCCCCGAGCCATTTGAGTTTAAATTGCTCGCTGCCTTTTACCGCCTCATTCTCTGTGAAATAGGCCACCGTATCATAGCCCTGAATGGCGACATCGCCGAAGTAACCGGTGTTGACTTCACCGCCCGCGGTTGCCGGTGCCGTCTGATGAAGCAGCAGGACGGCGGCAAAGGCCAAGCCTGTTACCGCTTTGGCCAAGGGCTTCGTTGAAAGTGATAGGGACGTCATGACGACCTCGCTTTGTTAGATGCCAAAATTCATGCAGATATTGCGGTATCGAGCCGAGCGTATCTCGGCGCAATCGGCGCCATGCTTGCGCAGCAGACGGACCATCGGCGCATCGGTTTTCAGGGCGGCTATGAATAGGGGCGATAGCTTCGTGTCGGTCAGCACCTGCAAGTGTGCGCCATGGGCCAAAAGCACTGTGGCGACGTCCTGATGGCCCCTTTCTGCTGCGGCGTGGAGCGGTGTCAAACGGGAGACGTTTTCTTGATCGTTGACGTCGAGGCCATGATCGATCAGCAATTGAACCACCTCCGCATGCCCCTTATGGGCGGCAGCATGCAGGGCGGTATAGCCTTTGTCGTTGCGACTGCTTAGGTCAGCTCCCTTTTCGATCAGCAGTGCCACTCCATCACGGTCGCCGGCCAAGGCCGCCGTGATCAAGGGTGTTAACTGGGCGTCATCTTTGGCTTCGAGATCCGCGCCCGCGGCGATCAAGGCTTCGGCTTCGGCGATCTCTCCTTGCCGCAAGGCCTCGTGCAGATCCGTAGCCCAGGCGGGCGCTATCATCACGCCAAGGCAAATTGCCGTGGCGAGGCCTTTGACTATTCTTACCATCATGCCAATCCTCCTGAGCCTAGTTTAAACGCTTCCGATGCAATCCACAACCAACAGGTTTAAACAAGAGGCGACACCAAACGCTTGCGGTTTCCCGCTTCCTTCCTTTAGTCGACCCGCTGCCTTGGTGGCCGGCCCTCCCACAGTCCCTTTACGGCTATTGCGGCGTGAGGGTGCGGCAGTCCTCCGGGTCCACCACCATGCCGTTCAAATCCAAGATCGTGCTGCAGGCGATAATCAGGCTGCCGGACTGGGTCGGCGCCGTGTTCCAGGGGACCTAGCGACCAATCTATCCTGCCCGCCATGATTGCAGATTTGGTGCCGTCGCGCATCACCCAGATGGGTGAAAGAAGCCAAGATTCTAGAAGAAGAACACCCCGTGAGGCCGGATGCTCAATGAGCTGCCGTAGCCGATCCGTTGTCGCCTTCCGTCTTAAAAGGCGACAGCCGTTGGATCAGATCGTTGAAAAGTCCCAGAATTTGGCGGTCGTTAGAAAATGGATCGCGACAGAATGTCGCTATCCGTGATACATTGCGACAATGGCCTATCAATACAAACGCGAGCCGCTGACTGGCGACGAAGCAACGGCGCTGGCAAATGCCTGCGAGACACATGAGGAGCGGCTGGTGGTCTGGACGCTTCTCGACACCGGCCTGCGGGTGAATGAGCTTTCCAGCCTCAAGCGCAAGAACATCGACTGGCAGGCGCGCCGTATTACAGTCTATGGCAAAGGCGGTCCCTACGGGTCGAAAACCAAGCGCCGGGTGATTCCGCTGACCAGCCGGATCCGGCCGCCTATTGAGGGGCACTTCGCCATCAACGAGACGCTGGGTTTCACCGACCGCACCATCCAGCGGATCGTCAAACGTGTTGCCAATCGGGCCTGCATCAGCCGAGCGGTGACCCCGCATGTGCTGCGCCACACCTTCGCTGTTACCGTCGTCCAGCGCGGTATCTCCCTGCCGGCCCTGCAGCGGCTATTGGGGCACGATACGCTGGCCACGACAGAGATTTATCTCAACCTTTCGCCGGAGCATGTGATCGAAGAATTCGAGGCGAAATGGTAGTGAGTTGAGAGCCGTCGCTCGTACTCGAGCAGGCTAGCGACACTGTCTGGAACCCATCGCTGCCTTGCCCGACGGTAACCGGTCATCGGA
This sequence comes from Rhodospirillales bacterium, assembly GCA_965222795.1. GTDB lineage: Bacteria > Pseudomonadota > Alphaproteobacteria > Kiloniellales > CBDCUY01 > CBDCUY01. Next base: position 1,571,738 of record OZ244972.1, read on the forward strand.
AAGCGAACGCTGTCTCGTGGAGACTTTGCAGTCAGACGATGCCGCTGACGACGTTTGCGAGATCATCGGGGTCGTAGAGGGGATGGTCGCTTGTATTCCATCTACGCCCCGGTCTTGCCGACAACTCGGCATCGCTTTGGTTGCCAGAGTTTCCGCAGAGGCTGCAACATCGTCTTCGATCATGGTCCTTATCCGAGCATCGGTAAACCCGGGCCGCCTTGGCTTGGGGGGTGGAGATTGTTTGGTTTCGGTCCCGCCCCCATGGGGTGAGTCCTGGCGCAGCATCACCATTTCCCTTTCTTCTATTTCGAAGAAGGGCTAGATTCATTTTCGGAGCCGCCACGCACGGCTCTGGGGCGTAGTAACCCCGACACAAGTGGTTGGTGCTGACCATAACAGCACCACGGACCTTGACCTCTTTGGTCGGGGAGCCTGTGGCGTATGTCCAGGACTTCCCGTCTAAAGGCCATAGGGACCGTCTTGTGTCGGTTTACTAACTCCCCGATCACCAGAGATGAAGGTGGAAACCTCCTTGCGGGGGCGTACCGCAAGGCCTGGTTTCATCGGGAGTGGCAGGCCGGTGGCGTCGACACCCAGTAACAGATCCAGCATCAATACACCCTTCTGGACGCCTCGCCGGCTTTGGCCGGCAAGGCCGGGCCCCTCTCTGCCTGCTACTTGCTGCGGAGCGCTATCTTTTTTTTTCCTTTTGGACGGCACGGATACCTGTCCGCTCGTTAAGGACGGCCGCCAAGAGCCCCGTCGCTCTCGTTGCTGCCCGACAAGGCCGATAGCAGGAGGGCCGGACCCATGTCCATAGTTCTTGCCTATATCGTCCTCTGCGTCGCCATCATGCTCATCGCCAGGCGCCGCAACCGCGATCCCATCGGATGGCTTTTCATCGCCATCCCATCGGATGGCTTTTCATCGCCATCCTAATCTCGCCGCTGCTGGCCGGTATCCTGCTGTTTGCCTTGCCCATATGGGAGGAAGATACCCGACCCATCGATCCCCGTTCGGGGCTGCGCATCGATCCGCCTGACAGGGGCAAGGAGATGATCCGCAAGATGGGCCAAGGGCCTCAAGCGGGCGATGAACCCCAGCTCTTGACTGAAGACAGACTGTTACCGGGGGAACGACCAACGCCGCCACCCGGCCGAATGGGCCAAGGGCCTCATGCGGGCAAGGTTAGATATTGGACTACTAACACCTGGTGGTAGTTTTCGACTATGGTGGATGAGTTCGATAGCCGCATTCGCCCGATCGGCGATCCGTGCCCAAGTCCGGGCAACCACATCAATTGCTGAGTTGTCATTTTCATTCACTGCGTGGCTGTATACGAAAGGGTCGGCAATGAAAAGGTCGATCTCGTTCGTAGCTATGCAATCAATCAGCCAATCGACAAGGGATGGGGCAACGATCGTCTCACCATTTGCGCACTTTACCAACTCGATGGCCGTCTCACGCCCGGTATCCACGAGAAGGCGGCCTTCAAGCTCGACTTCTTTCATACCGTAGTGTTTACAAATGGCAGCAATTCGTCGGTCGAGCTCTTCCTGAGGGTCTTCACCGTTGTAATACCAGACCTTGCCCCGCCTTAAGGGCTTGCCACCATTCAAGAGGTCCCGGCCATGGCAGATCGAAAGAGCCTCGACAAGCGCTAGAGAAGACTTCCCAACGCCACCCGGAGCAATCGTTACAGAGACGAATTTTTTGTAATAGTGCCTTCCATAAAGCCATTGCCGCGGTTGGATACTGCGGGGCTCGCGCCATCGCCAGCGGGTTGGCGAGATCTGATCGACTACCTGGAGTGTGGATTGCTGAGCACGACCATTGTCGTGTTCCGGTTTGCTGTCGTACTCGGCCAAGGTCTCAAAATTGACCTTGCGGGCGGCAGACTCCTCGGCCATTGGCTAGCCGCCTTGCAGCAGATCATTCAAATCGCCGGGCAGTTGCGATTTAATGACATTGATCTCGCGCCCCGCAGCCAGCCAACGAGCGAGACATTGGCTAATGGCTCTCGAGGACGCTTCATCTGGTTCAGCGGCAATGGTCAGTGCGTCGACCGAACCGAGGGCACCGAGAACCGGGAAGTTTGCGATAGCGCCGGCTGATCCAAGCGCCCAGCAGGGTGACCAGCCGAGCTGACGGGCGGAAAGGCAAGTTTCAATCCCCTCGCCGATTACCAGGCCCGTAACAACGTCTTCGTCTGAATCCAGTTTTATGGCGGCATTTCTGACGCGGCCAAGCATTCGTCGATCAAGCTTGTGGCCTTGGCGGTCGAAGAAGGTGCGATGAAGCCCACAGGCCTCGTCAGTGACGATATCTCGGTAGAGCGCCACCATTCCCGGCAAATACGAGCCGTCGTAGTATAGAGATGGGTGATAACGAATTGCCCGGCCGCCAACATAGGAACCTGGACGGAGACCACGTCGGGCAAGATATCGCTCGGCCGGCGTGCCAATTGGATCAAGGCCTTTTTCCCAAATGTCCAAAGCTGCCGTCTGGCGGTTGCTCGCGTCCTTCGATGACTGCTCGCGATGGTCGATGGCATCTGCATTCGGTGGGCCTCGCTGCAGCAGGCTACCCCCCTGCCCGTTTTCGTGGTCGAACCATAGGCCTTGGATAAGGTCGACTACCTTGCTGCCACGCTTGCCAAAACGCTGCTGACTTGCCGTTGAAAGGTGCTTATTCGGCAGGCCGAAACGTTCCACAGCAGCTGCTAGTGGATAAAATCTAACGGAAGAGTCCGAATTGGGGTTCCCAAATTGCCTTTCGGATGCGAGTCTGGCGCATGCGCGAAGGGATTTCCATCACGGTGAGCGCCGCCGACCGCTGTCGTCTGGAGGCCGTCGTTGCGGACCGAAACAGTGCCCAGAAGCATGTCTGGCGTGCCAGGATCATCCTGTTGAGCGAGGCGGGTCTGGGCACCATGGCGATCATGCGCGAAACGGGCAAGTCCAAGACCTGCGTGTGGCGCTGGCAGGAGCGCTTCATGGAGGAAGGTGTCGACGGATTGCTGCGCGACAAGACGCGGCCTTCGCGCATTGCGCCCTTGCCCCAGGCCAAGATCGACGAGGTTCTGGCTCTGACCAGAAAGCCGCCGCCCAACGAAGCGACGCACTGGACCGGTTCGGTCATGGCCGAGACGGTCGGTGTCTCGCTCAGCTCGGTGCAGCGCATCTGGCGCTGCCATGGTCTGCAACCTCACCGCTGGCGCATCTTCAAGCTCTCCAACGACCCGGCCTTTGCCGAGAAAGTCCATGACATTGTGGGGCTTTACGTCGACCCGCCGGCCCATGCCGTGGTTCTCTCGCTCGATGAAAAGAGCCAGATCCAGGCCCTCGACCGGAGCCAGCCCGGCCTGCCGATGAAAAAGGGGCGCTGCGGCACCATGACCCACGACTACAAAGGCAACGGCACCACCACGCTCTTTGCTGCGCTCAGTGTTCTCGATGGCAAGGTGATCGGGCGAAATATGCAGCGGCACCGCCATCAGGAGCTCATTCGCTTCCTCAATGTCATTGAGCGCGATGTCCCAGCCGGAAAGATCATCCATGTGATCCTCGATAACTACGCCACCCACAAGCATCCCAAGGTCAAGGCTTGGCTCATGCGCCATCCCCGATGGGTCTTCCACTTCACGCCGACCTCCGCCTCCTGGCTCAATGCCGTCGAAGGCTATTTCGCCAAGCTCACAAAGCGCCGCCTCAAGCGAGGTGTCTTCCATTCCGTCGCTGACCTGCAAGCGGCTATCAACCGATTCATTGCAGAGACCAACCAAAACCCCAAACCTTTCGTCTGGACCAAAGACCCGGACAAAATCAGCGCCGCCGTCAGACGTGGGCACCAAGCGTTAGATTCGTTCCACTAGCGAGTGTAAGCAACTGCGCTTGGCACTCTCGTTGTTCCTAAAAGTCATCGCCTCTTGATGACGCCTTCCAATCTGTCGGCATGGTCAGTTGCCACCCCGAGTGACACCCCAACAAAAAATAAAGGCCAGCAGTGCTGACCTTACTTTGTTCTAACCTATTGTTTTATTTGGTGGGCGCACAAGGACTCGAACCTTGGACCCGCTGATTAAGAGTCAGCTGCTCTACCAACTGAGCTATGCGCCCGCACCTGGAAAATCAACTAGTTACGCAATGCTTCAAATTTCTTAGCTACTTTTTAGCTACATTCGAAACGATGCCTTCTAAGGAAGAAGCATTAAAGCGGTCGGCGTTATCGCATTGGATGGAAAGAACCGCAAGCCTGTTGTCGCGTTGTGGATTCTTGGGGCGTTCTCAAGTGTCGCTATATCGGCAGCGTCGGCCTGCTGCTGGAGAATTGTGTCTTGCTATTGCTGTACTGTCCTCGCACTAAACGCCTTTGACGGCATGCCATCGATCAAGAGCTTCACATACAGCTCATAGTTCGGCAGCCGCACCAGGTCAAGTGGTGTCACCGGCGGACCCAGCTCACGGGCTAGGAAGGGGGCGTCTTCGGCGCCGACCCGGAAGCAGACCAGGGTGCCCATGTTGCCTAAGACGGCGTGGCGGATGTCCGGGTCAAGCTGCTGCAGGTACTGATGGCTCGCGCAGATGCCGAGGCGGAATTTACGCAGTTCTGAGAGCATGTTGGCAAGTGAGAGCGTGGTCATGGTCTGGAATTCATCCAGGTAGAGCCAATGGTTGCGACGTTCGGTTTCCGGCATGTCGGCACGGCTCATAGCGGCAAGTCCGATGGTGGTGACGAGGAGGCCACCGAGCAAAGCGGCGCTGTCGCCTCCCAGGCGTCCGATGGAGAGGTTCACCAGGAGGATCTTGCCTTCATCCATGACGCTGCGCAGCGATAGCGGCGTTTTAGGGTCGACCAAGATGCGATAGAGACGCGGGTCGGCGAGAAAGGCGCCGACCTTGCTTTGAATGGGCGCAGTGGCCTCGGCCCGGTAGCGGTAGGAGTAGCCCTTGAATTCCTTCTGCCAGAAGTCCCGCACCGGCGGGTGTTCGACTTTGCGGGCGACCTCGCGCCGGAAGTCCTTATCGATCAAGAGGCGCTGTATGTCGGTGAGATCGGCCTCCGGCTGGTCAAGGAGCGCCAGCAAGGCGTTGCGCAGAATGTATTCCATGCGCTGCCCCCAGGCCTTCTCGCCCCAGAGCTTCTTGAAGACCTCCATCATGCCGGCGGCGGCGAGGGGGCGTTGATTCTTTGGCACGCGCTTCAGGGGATTGTATCCCCATGGGCAAAGCGGATCGGTGGAGTCCCAATAGACAAGGCGTTCTCGCTGCGCTTCAGGCACCCACTCGGCAATGCGCGCGACCATGTCCCCGTGCGGGTCGATGACGGTGAGTCCCTCGCCCCGTTCGATGTCCTGACGAATCATGCCTTCAAGCATTGTCGTTTTTCCCACGCCTGTCCGCCCTACCGCATAGAAATGACTGAGCCGGTCGCGTTCCTTGATGCCGAAGTGACGGTGCGGCTCTCGCACATTCGTGCGCCCGAAGAAGCAAATGGGGTTAGGCTCCATTAGGCCATGATGCCGGACGGGCGAGACCCCACCAAGGTGCCGTAACATGTTGCTAGCGCTCTATCGCGCCATCTGGCGGGCAAGCGGTTCTGCTGCCATGCTTCTTTTCATATGTTGAGCATCGAAGATACCAAGAAGCTCATGGGCAAAGGGCAGATCACAGACGAAGAAGCCCGCGAACTGCGGGATGCCTGCTATCAGCTGGCCGCCTTCCTTTACGATGAATGGTTGGCCGAGGATCCGAAAACGGACCCCAAGCCGGCTGATTTGCAAGAACGCCGATAAACGGTAGAATCCATCTATCTACCGCCTATGCTTTCCAAAAATTGCATCATCTATACGCGCGTCAGCTCCGATGAACAGGTCAAGGGCATGTCGCTCACCTTTCAGCGCGACGACTGCCAGGCCTATGCCAAGAACAAGGGCTACAACGTTATCAAAGTCTTCGAGGAGCGCGGCGAAAGCGCCAAGTTCGCCGAGCGGCCGCAGCTTATGGAGTTGTTGCGATACTGCCGGGCAAAGAAAGGCCGGGTTGATGCAGTTATTGTCTGGAAGCTGGATCGCCTCAGCCGCAACCAGATGGACTACTACTTCATCAAACGAGTCTTTCATGAGTGCGGCATTGAATTCCATTCCGCCACCGAACCGTCCTTGGCGGACGGTGGTTCCATCGAAGCGCGGGTCTTCGAGACCTTCTCAGCCCTCCAGGCGGAGATCGACAACATGTTCCGGCGGGACCGCGCCATCCGCGGCATGGCGGCCAAGATCGAGGCGGGCATCTATCCCTGGCACCCGCCCCTGGGCTATCTATCCGCCCACTTCCGGCGGCGCGGCCTTAAGAAGACCGAACCCGACCAGTCGGACCCGGAGCGCTTTGACCTGGTCCAGCGACTCTTTCGAGCCTGTCTCGATCACGGGGTCACGCAAAGTCAGGCGCTTGCCGATCTCGGCAATGACTGGGGGCTGACGGCACTCGGCGGCGGCCGCCTCTACCGTCAGAAAGTCGACCACATCCTGGGAAACATCTTCTACGCCGGCATTCTCATTAACCCCTGGACCGGGGAGGAGCACCTTGGCCGCCACCAGCCGATGATCACCCGTGAGGAATTCGAGCGCGTGCAAGTACTGCGCGGCAAGAAACCGGCAAAGCCGCTGCAGGTTCATCGCAAAGAAAACCCCGACTTTCCCTTGCGCCGAACTGTGCGCTGCGCAGACTGCACGCATGGCCTCACCGGCAGCTGGTCGAACGGCAATGGTGGCCGCTACGGCTACTATCACTGCCATCGGCGCAACTGTGCCCGCTACGGCAAGGGAATCCGCAAGGCCGAGCTTGAAAGTGCGTTTTCGAAGCGGCTCGACGAACTGCTGCCGAATAATCACGCCATCGATGTCTTTGCCCGCGCTATTCGGGATACCTGGCACCGCAAACAGGAACAACTTAAGAAAGATCGTGCTCGCGAGGGAAAGGCCCTAAGGGAGCTGGAGGCACAATGGCAGGGCTTGCTCGCCATGAAGGAGCGTAACCTGCTCACCGACGCGGAGTTCATCGCGCGAAAGAACCGGCTCAACGGCCAAATGGTGAAACTGAAGGACGCTCAGCCAGCACCACAAGAGTCCTTGGCTGAGCTTGAACGCTACCTGGCATTCGTATTCGAAGCGATCTCGAACGCGGGAGAGAAATGGAAAGACCGCCCGCCTGAGCGCAAACGGCGGTTCCAAAAAATCGTCTTTCCCGAAGGAATTGCTCATGCCAAAGAAAGCGGACTTGGAACCGCAAAACTGTCGCCAATTTACAAGCTATTCAACGACGCCGGGGATTCCGACGCACATTTGGTCCACCTCGTTGGCGCCCGTTGGAACCAAATTATACCAGAACTCAAGAGATTTAGAGAATTGCTGGACGAATCTGATCCTACCATTCATTGATCTTCTTCTTCCCGATCTCGTTTTTTCGCCAAGTAACGACTTTGCCGTTCACTCCAAAGGCGCAAACAGTGCGCCAAGTGGCGTTCAAGACGCAGCTCTGGATCGCTGGACTGGTCGGTTCTTGGCACCTCGTTCCAGCGGATTGGCGGATCGTCAAAGGCGCTGTCTTTGTCCTTCATGCTGCCACTCTACTAGAGGCGCAGGCGGCGGAAAGGGGTGGGTTTATGCCGGCAGTGTCTTGATTGGCTCCCTGTTGCAAGTGGCACCAAGGGATAGAATTCGGACATGAACCCGAAAGCAGGTAAACAGGAGAAGGTGCGTGCTGAACCAGCCGTATCAGCCGTTCTTGACGATGGCAGTCTCGTCGAGTTGCTGCGTGATCCGGATGGCGGCCGCACCTCCTTTGCCGTGTGGCGCGACGGGCGGGTTTCCGTGCAGAAGTCCTTTAAGGACGGCACGCGGCGTCACCGGCCCTATAGCGCCACCAACAACATCCTCCGGCACAAGGTGGTGCTGCTGCCCTCGGGCATCGAAGAATATGAAAATGAAGCCACGCTCCTTGCCGAGATCTGCGCCTACATCGGTCGCTATGTGGACCTCAGTTCTGCCTTCACCCGCCTGGTCGCCCACTATGTCTTGCTCACCTGGTGCTACGATCGCTTCAACGAGCTGCCGTACCTGAGGCTGCGCGGGGACTACGGCAGCGGCAAGACCCGCTTTCTCCTGGTGGTCGGCGCCCTCTGCTACAAGCCCATCTTCGCCAACGGCGCCTCGACCGTCTCGCCGCTCTTTCATCTCTTGGACAGCTTCGGCGGCACCCTGATCCTGGACGAGGCGGACTTCCGCTTCTCCGACGAGAAGGCGGATATCGTCAAGATCCTCAATGCCGGGAATGTCAAAGGCATGCCGATCCTGCGGACCATGGTGAACGGCAAGAAGGAGTTCGATCCCCGCGCCTTCTCGGTCTTCGGCCCCAAGATCATCGCCGGCAGGAGCCGCTATGACGATCCCGCCCTGGAGAGCCGCTGCATCACGGAGGTGACGCGGAGTGGCAAGCTTCGCCCTGGCATCCCGATCAATCTTCCCGATGCCTACGCGGAGGAGGCGCTCTCCTTGCGCAACAAACTGCTGCTCTATCGCTTTCGGAACTTCCCTTCGATGGGCATCGACGCCTCCCTCGTTAATCCCAGCGTCGATAACCGCATCAACCAAATCTATCTGCCCCTTCTCAGCATTGCCAAAGACCCTGGCGTCCGTGTGGAACTGATGGCACGTCAACTCGAGAGCCAAGATCGACTTTCCGAAGAACGCGGCCTCGCCCTCGAAGCCGAGATCCTCGACATCATCCGCGATCTCCAGCCTGCGTCACCCCTTCGCCTGAGGGACATCGCGGCTGCCTTCCAGGCCCGCCAGGACAGCGCATTCCAAGGCACGGTCAGTAGCCGCTTCATCGGCACGATCCTTCGCGACAAGCTCAACCTGCGCACCCGAAAGAGCCACGGCGTCTACGTCATTCCCGAATCCGAATTGCCCAAGCTCGACGGGCTCTTTATACGATATGGCATTGAGTTGGCCGACAGGGTGGAGCGGGTGGACGTGGGGGAAATGCCTCAGGACTCCAGCACAGAGGCGGCGCGGTAGCGGGAGCGTCTTGATTTCGTCACAGGTGTTCCCCTGGCAAGTCCCCAAAGTCTACCGACGCCACCCGCGGGCGCCATGAAAGCCAAAAGTAAGGGCGCAGCGCTAGCATGGAGGGCTATCCATAACATGCCACCGGCGGCATGTTTCGCCCCCTTCTCTGTTCCTTGAAATTCCGTACCCTGTTCTCCGGTGGTGGCGCGCGCCGCCGTAGATCTTCTATGCAAAGAGACCTCCCCAACTATCTTCGGACCTATCGCCGCCGCGCCGGACTCACCCAGAAGGACTTGGCCATCCTCCTGGGCATCGGCCATCAAAGTTCGGTATCGAAGCTCGAGCGCCGCAGGCGCAGGCCCGACCTCGGGATTGCCCTCGGCTGTCAGCTGATCTTCGGTGTTGCGGCGGCCAAGATCTTCCCAGGAGTCCTGGCGGAGGTTCGCCGCGGCATCGTCGAGCGCGCCCAACACCACGATTTAATCGCCTCACTCACCGCCGACGGCGAGGAAGAAACGCCGTTGGCCCAACTATTTTATGAAAACCATCCATCTTAAGGTGCCGCGGGTCATGGCCATCAACATGACCAACGGCCGCCTCGGCTATGTTGTCCTCGAAGGACCCCACTTCCTCATTGACTGGGGGGTGCTTGATCTGCGCGGCGCCGGCGACCCGGAGCGGATCGAGAAGACCTGCGATGTCATCGCCTGGAACCTGCCCGATGTCCTGGTCCTCGAGGACGTGGCGGCCAAGGGCTGCCTGAAGGGTGCGCGAACCCGCAAATTGATCAACCGCCTCGACGAAGAAGCCCGCCGTCGCGCCATCGAGACGGCCATCTTGAGCCGCCTTGAGGTGCAGGCCGTCTTCGAGCCGCTGGGCGCCACCACCCGCCACGCCATTGCCCGCATAATCGCCGACCGCTTCCCGGAGCTGAGACGCCGCCTGCCCTATGCGAAGCGTGCCTGGGACCCCGAGCATCACAACATGACCCTCTTCGCCGCCGCCAGCTTCGCACTCGCCTACTTCAAACAAGCGACCGGCTAGGGGACCACGTCGATCTCTTCCAGAACGATGTCGCCAAAAGACACGCAATGCCACCGAGGTGCCGCCGCGCGCCACGCGGCTTCGTTAAGGAACTCCACGACGATGCGATTGGCGCCAGGAGCAAGCACTCGTAAAGGACGGGTCATGGAGTATCACGCGTCTCCTATATGTTTCGACCTACCGTGGAAAAGGGCGATGCCCCGGCTGGCTTTCGAGGGCTCTAAAGGCCTCCCCAATCCTGGGAATGAAAGAGCGGCAGTGGCCAAGAGCCAAGGCAGCGCCGCTCAGATTGTCTCACCGGTTCGTAATTTCCAACTCGTAGTTTCCAAGTGTTTCACAAGGTCGAAAATGCTTTATTGTTAGGAAAGGGCTAAATCAAGGAGGCGCGAAGCGTAGCAAGGACAGCCTCGTGGAGGTGAAGGTCTTGCCAGTGTTGGGGCAGGAGCCAAATCTCGAGCTTCACTCCTGCAGCACCAATACACTTAGCGGAGCGCTGAATCTTAATCTGGGCGGTTATTTTCGCGTGTGGCCCGAGAAGCGTTAGCAGCTCATGCAGTGGCTGCTCATCAGCGATCTCGTCATTGCAGACGGAAGTAGATTCCCCTGCTATCCGGGCCTGCACCACGTACTTTGTCCAGCAATGGTCACCGGCACGACCTTCTAAAGGGGGGCGTGTGTAGAGGGTAAAATCCGACGAAGTCCAAGATATATGCTGATCAGGCGTGGGTTCATACCTGATACGATAGTGTTCTGTCTTTCTCTTCGTCACCAATTGGCCGTTCTCGATCGCCTTGGTCTCGAAACTGTAACCCGCGATGTAGAATAGAGCCTTGTCGAGCTGCCCGGTTGAACCGCGACCGCTGCTGACAGGCGTCACGCTCGCCACGACCATAAAAACGAGAAACGTGATTGTTGTAAGCTTTCGCGAAAGCTGTCCCATAGTCCTTTTCTCCTTTTGCTGCTCCCGGAGAAGTTTTCAAGTACGATGCACACACCCTGCCCCTTGCCTCAGTGGTAGCTGCCGGCCGTCACAGCGGTGCAATCTAAGTGCAAAAGTTCGAAGGACATGGGGCTATGAGCTAGTTGGATGGGTCTTTGGCTTTGAAATTTCTGCAAATTGACTTGCTAGGAAGCTTCAGGCTGCTGGGTCCCGAGGGACGACCGGTTACCCTGCCGACGCGCAAAGCAAAGGCACTTCTTGCCTACCTGGCCATGCAGGATGGCCACTCCGAAACACGCGAACGGCTAACCGGATTTCTTTGGGGTGAAGCAGACGGAAAGCGAGCCAGGGGAAATTTGCGTCAAACGCTAAGCCTTATTCGCAAACAGCTGAGGGAGGCGGAAGCACCAGTCCTCTTGTCGAGCAGCGAAATTGTATCTCTCGATACCCGCTTCGTAACGTCCGACACTTGGGCTTTCGATAGCCTGCGCCGCCGGGGCGACCTCCAGGCTCTTTCTGCAGCTTCGGATCTCTATCGCGGTGACTTCATGGCAGATGTTTGGCTGAACGAACCCGCTTACGAAGATTGGGTGGCGGTTCAACGCACAAGATTTGTCGAACTGGCTCTAGAGGTTTTATCGACGCTGCTCGACAAGCAGTTTGACAGGGAGGAGTTCCAAGCCGCTGGACAAAGCGCGCTCCGCATTCTCGCGATCGACCCGCTACTGGAGAGTGCACATCGGCGCCTCATGAAAATTTACGCCGCTCAAGGTCGAATTGGCGCCGCTCTCATGCAATTCGACCGCTGCAGAAAGGCGCTCATGGAGGAATTGAATATCGAGCCAAGCGACCAGACCCTGAAGACACGCGAGGAAATCCTGAGCCGGCAATCGGCGAAAGCAGATGAACAGGTGGCGCAGTTGCCACGCGTGATCAAAGCCGCCGGCAACCGAATTGCTGTACTGTCTTTCGCTAACCTGTCGGACACCCCCTCTAACTATGGCTTCGCCGAAAGCTTGGCAGATGAAATCGCCACCGAATTGAGCCGATTCCGCGGGTTGGACGTCGTCTATTTGGGAAAACCATCGACCTGGGGCGATGATCCGATCGCGATCCTGAAGAAGGCCTCAGATCTTGGCATCAACTATTTGGTCCAAGGAAATGTGCGGCAGCTGGGCGATCGAGTGCGTATTAACGTTCAGCTGTCGAGTGTCGAGAGCGGAAGTCGGCGCTGGGCGGAAAAGTACGATGGCGAGTTAAGCAACGCTTTCGCCTTTCAAGATGACATTAGCAGTCGCATCGCATCCATGGTGGTTGTCCGCGCAGATCGTGCGGCATTGGTGATTGCCAGGAAAAAATCCGAGGAGTCCTTATCAGACCACGAGCACGTTTTGCGCGGCAGGGAGCGCGCGCAAAACCTGACGAAGGTATCGTCCGATGAAGCACGCGCTGAGTTCCTTAGGGCACTGGAGATGAATCGGGAATGCATCCCTGCCTACTACAACTTAGCTTGGACATACTACAACGCCCATGAGCAAGGTTGGTTGTCAACTGCGGACCAGCCGCTCCAGCTAGGGATCAGCCACGCCAGCAGGGCGCTCGCTCTGGACCGCTTGGATGGTTGCATCCAGGCCACAATGGCCTATGGATTGGCGTCCAGCAGGGACTACAACAAGGCCATGGCGCACTATGAAGTGGCCCTTGAACTGAATCCCAACCTTGTCATGATTTATTCTCTCTTTGGTGTGTTTTTGGCATTTGTCGGCAGGGCGGAAGATGCGCTTGGAATGTTTGTCCGCGCGCGGGCGCTGAATCCGCAACCAAACGACTGGCACTTCGGGCTGCAAGGCATCGTCGAGTACACCCTAAAACGTTACCGGCAAGCTATTGGGTCTTTTGAAAGGATGGATACAACGGTGAATGAGATTCGGGCATGGCATGCAGCCAGCCTTGCTCAATTAGGACAAGTCGAGGCCGCCGAGGAGCTAGTGGAAGCCTATCTTCGCATTGCAGCGCAGGAAATGTGTGAGTTCCCCGGCGATGATCCCGACGTCTGGCAAGAACATTGGTGGCGTGCTGTGCCATATCAAAACTCGATAGATTTCGACCACCTTGTGAACGGCCTACAAAAAGCGGGTTTGCCCATCTAATCGCGTGAACCACAATCGGGAATCAGATCTGCGCGCCTTAGTGTGTCGATTACGCAGGCTGCGTGATGCTCCAACGCTTTTACCCCGGGTCAACACCTCACGATACGGCCTACTTTGTGATGCTCCGCTATCTGGATTAACCCTGACCCAGGGCTTGGGTGGCACGGTCATTGGCAGAAGGTTCGACCGGAGGGCCGCATATTTTTGCTGTAGGACCTCTGGCAACTAGAGCCGGCGCCCTTTGGATTGGACCGCAGGGTGCCGCCTAAGCTCTCGCCGGCTCGTCGCGTGCCGTGAAGACGGTGATGAGGGCGAGACCGTTGATGGCGAAGAAGACGATCTTGGCGATGCTCATGCCGTCTTCGGCCACGTCCTGTATTTCGACTAGGATACCACCGATACCCGCGACGAGCAGCGCCAGGCGAGCCCAATGCATGCCGCCAAAGATACCGACGGCCGCGGCGATATCGACGATGGCGACCGCCAGAATGAAGAGCGAAATGGCATAGAGCGTGAAGCTCTTCTCCTGGCCCATTTGTCCGATCCTGTCGGTGTCGTTCCTGAGCTGTTGGCTGTTGGTGGTGTTCGCCGGTGAGCTTGCCGCCCAGTTGCCGGTGCTGACGGCCGCACCTGTGAGACCGCTCATGAGGTCGCCCTTGAAGAATTGGCCGGAGGCAGCCGCGAAGTTGGTCAAGCCGTAAAGGATGAGCAGGATCGCCAGGGTGATGGTGATGCTGTTTTTCTTCATGGGGTCGGCTCCCTGTCTTGTCTGTTAGGACCAGCCTGTCGTTCGCCGCGTCCGGGGCCTATCGCCTCAACTCGGCGACCCGCTCGGCGACGGCTTGGGCGGCGATGGCGCTGAGCTCGTCGACACTGGGGGATTCGGAGCCGAGCTCGACGATGAGGCGGCCCTTCTCGTTCCAGACGATGCGCTCGGGCGTGCGCGACACCAGGGTCATGGTGAATTCCTGCTCGGTTTGGCCTCGGGAGAAGCTCCAGGCGCTGGCGTCCACGCCGACGCCCTTCGGGGATTCCACCAGGAAGACGAGGTCGGCCCCCAGGTGCCGGGCGAGCCGGACCGAGTGATCCACCTTCTCCGACGCCGAAAGGGCGCTGGGGTCGCGCTCGTAGCCCTTGCCGTCGACCCAGCGCCGAACCATGCCGGGGGCGATCACCCTAAGAGAGGTGTGCCTCGAAAGACTGTCGCTCAGCTTGCCTTCGCCACCCTTGCTCGGCCAGACGGCGATGCTCCGGGCGGCGCGGATCACGGCGCGATCGGCCGGCTGCGGATCGTTCTTGCTCAACTCGATCTTGACCTCGCCGCCGGTGCCGAGCTGCACGGTCTTGAAGATGGCAAATCCGCCGAGGGCGAGACTGGCCGCGCTCATGCCGTACATGATCGGCACCGCCGCCGCCACACAGCCGGAAAGCGCCGCGCAGACGCATAGAGAAGCGAGGATGCGCGGGAGAGAGGCAATCGGCATTCTCTTGGTCATGAAACCCCCGTCCTTCTCCCGCCTTGTTCTCAAGCGCCGGCCTTTTTTCCGCCTAAGGCACCACCCGAGGCGCGCAAAACCACCTGATTCACGCTGGCGCTCGGCCTTCGCGAACACTATGGTTCATTTTGTTCGCGGGATTACGGGCGCTTAGGTCTTGGCAGGGAGCCACATTTTCTCGGCAAAGAAGCGTTCTTCTTCGCCCACCACGTTGGTGTAGATGGCCGTGGTCTCAATCCGTGCATGGCCGAGCCACTTGCTGACCACATTGAGCGGCACGCCGGACTGGATGGCATCGACCGCAAAGCCGTGCCGCAGGCCCGTGGGTCTTGCGTGCGGCCCCGCGATGTTTGAAGCCTGCATGACCTTCTTCACAACCTTCCAAGAGAAGGTGCGACCCCAAGGCCAGATTCGCTCATTTCCGCTCAAACCAATGGCGCAACTAAATTTTTTTCGACAGAAGCCGTTAAGATCTTGCAGGAGGTCTTGGGGTACGGGAATGGCCCGATAGACATTGTCCCGCCGTTGCTTCAGGGTTCGGATGACCACGACGCCGGCCTCAGCGTCGACCTGCGCGGGACCCAAGGCCCGCACTTCGGAGAGGCGCGCACCCGTGTGGAGCAAGGTCAGGCAAAAGCTTCGCATCTCGATGGACGGCAAGCCTTCGGCCGCCGACCGGAACGCGCGCCGCTCCTTGCGCGTCAGGTACTTCCTGTTGCCGTTATGATCAAAAATGGGCGATATTGAGTATTGGATTCGATCAGTCATGGTATTCGTGCTGTTGACAACGGCCTATATTTTGTGAACACTATGAACCATACTGTTCACGGGGCCGACGCGATTCAATAATTACTTTTATATTCAAATGATATTACAAGGACCATCCAATTAAACGCCCCTCACCAGGCAGAATTACTTCTCCCTTTTTGCCGCTGCGCAGTGCTTACTTGGAAAGACCCGAGCCCCTTCCTTGAAGCCACGCTTCGGCCGCCAAGGAGTGTGACGACCTTTTGGGACGGAGTGCGGCGAGGCCTGTGCTATACTGTGGGTCTCTATGAACTATCTGAAAAAGCTCGACGTCACGCTGATCGAGGGTGACTTCGAGAACCCGCTCAAGCAGCAGATCACCAGCCCGCATCACATCTATCGGATCTTTTGCGCGATCAAGGACCGGGCTCAGGAAACGCTGCTTGCGGTCTATTTGTACGACGATCTCACCGGCGCTTATGACGTTCTCTCGCTGGGCTCCCAGTCCATGGCCCTGCTCGACACCCACGATCTCTTCGGCCGCGGTTTCGTGCTGCGGGCGCGCTATTTCATCCCGGTCCACAACCACCCCAAGGGCGATCCGAAGCCCAGCCCGGAAGACCGGCAGACCATCGAACAGGTGATCGCCTCCTCCCGGCTCATGAAGATCGCCTTCCTCGACTTCGTCATCATCGGCGACGGCCGCTACTGGAGCTATGCCGAGGAAAACGACTTCGGCGACTACAGCCTCGGCCCCGGTGTTTAGGCCGCCGCCCTCTAATCACCCAGGCCTCGGTGACGACATCTATCCCACAAACTTTTTGCCGCCCCTGCCGATGGCCGGGAAGGCGATGATGGCCTTGCGCTTCGTGGCACAGAGGCCGCAAGTGGCGCAGGTCGTCCGCTTGTTGATCACTGCCGGGCAGATCACGGCCGCTCGGCCGGCTGGCGTCTGGCCGTTTTTCTTCATATCGGAGGGTACGACGGCCGTGACCGGCGCGATGGCCAAGTCGGCCAAGACATCCGCTTGCCTCAGCGAATCAGCGCTGAGGTTGACGGTGAAGCCCTTGTCATTGGCCTCGCGAACGGCCTTCCGATTGCTCCGGTTTCCGAGTACATCAAAATGCGTATAGGTGAAACCGCGCCGCCCATGGTTTGCTTCGACAAGGCGCCGCAGTTTTGCCCGGTTGATGGTTCTTTGATCGTTGCTCGGCAGATCACCGGCTTGATTGTGCCGCCAAAGAGAACCTGCCGGCAATGCTCGAATAGCCGTCAGCAATTCCTCGAAGCTGTAAATTTTGATCTGACCTTTCTTGAAGGACGCACCGATGGGCAGACGATCGAGATTGTGCCAGACGTAACCGGCAAGAAAGCCGTGCTCCGCATAACAGGCACCAGCCAAGTCTCCCTTGGCATGCCGCCGCAAGGGACAGGCATCGGGACAGCTGGCTCTGGGGCTGGTGGTCACCATGATGGGGCCGGTCTTGCGATTATAGGCCTTCCGGGTGATCAGAAACTTATCCATGTTTGGTGTCCTCCAATGATTGAGAGGACATCTCAGTAATCACAAATTGGCGCAGTGTAACCGGATGGAATGTGCTGCTATGAACTGTGCCGTTTCGAGACGGCGGCGATATGCAGCGATCACATTTTTTTGAAAAAAAGAGGCCCCGAAACGGAGCTCTAATTTTTGGAAACCTTGAGGCTTATTAGCGTTTGTTGCCTCTGTGGTGATGCGGGCGCCTTCAAGTCAATGGCGAGCGTTTTGCCTGGGGCCATCTTCCTGTCAAGTGCGCCCGAAAGGGCGTCGGCCCTGCCGATCAAGGACACTTGACAGGAAGATGGCCCCAGGCTCTTTGTCCACCATGACCTGAAGCGCCAAATCTGAACGGTTCTCTTTTAAAGGCTTATGCCTTTGCTTCCGGGGACACCATATCTTGATGACAATTCGGTCGGATCATGGTAAGAACAAATAATGAACATTTGCCTTGAAAGGCTGGGCCATGCCCGACTATCCGCGCTCCCTGATCGAATTCCAGCGCCGCTTTCCCGATGACGCGGCCTGCGCCACCTATCTCTACGCGTTGCGCTGGCCCGAGGGTTTTCGCTGCCCGGCCTGCGGCCATGATCGCGCCTGGGCCTTGCGCTGCAAGCCCTGGACCTACGAATGCCGCGCCTGCCGACGCCAGACCTCTCTCAAGGCCGGCACTCTCATGCAGGCCGCCAAGCTGCCGCTGACGATCTGGTTCTGGGCGGCCTATCTCATGGCCACCCATTCGAACGGCATCTCGGCGTTGCAACTGCAGAGGCAGCTGGGCATTCGCACCTACCGTTCGGCCTGGCTGCTGGCGGCCAAGCTGCGCGCCGCGATGCGGGCACCGGGACGTAAACCCTTGGCCGGCCTGGTGGAAGTCGACGAGACCTCGATCCGCCAGCGGACCCGGGAAGTTCCGCCCGCCGCCGGCCGGGGGACGGGCGCACGACGGCAAGCTCATGATCGCCGGCGCGGTCGAGATCGAGACGAAGGGTGCCAACTGGGGGCCGGGACGCATCCGCCTCGCGGCGATCGAGGACTATGGCGCCAAGACCCTGCACCGCTTCGTCGGCACCCAGATCGCAGCGAGCAGCGTCATCAAGACCGACGGATGGCCAGCCTACAACCATGCGCCCGGCATGGTCCATCTGCCGCATGTCGTCGGCCCCGCGGCCGCACACCGGGTGCTGCCTTGGATCCACCGGGTGTTTTCCAATTTCAAGGCCTGGGCGATCGGCGTCTATCACGGCCTGCGCAAAAAGCATCTTCAGGCCTATCTCGACGAATTCGTCTTCCGCTTCAACCGCAGGCGAACCCGACACGCCGGCTTCCGGTCCCTGCTCAAAATCCTCACAAACAAACCGCCCATGACCTACAAGATCTTGATCGCACCGGAAGCAATGGCATAAGCCTTTAGGGTGATTTGATAAGAGAGGGTTTCTGGTTCATCGTAACCACCAAGGAGTGGAGATGAGACAGAAACCCTCTCTTATCAAATCACCCTAAACTGTCCCATTGGCGCTGACGTCAGACACCGACAATGCCAATGGCACAAGTTTCATGGCGCGCGGCGCGATCCGCCGCGGCGAGACGCTGCTGGCCGGTATGATCCGTTGTGGGCACTGCGGGCGCAAGCTGCATGTCGCCTACAGTGGCACCAGAGGTGACGTCGGTCGCTATCATTGTCGCGGCGCGCTGCTCAATCACGGCACCGAACCCTGCATCTCCTTCGGCTCGATACGGGTTGATTTAGCGGTGGCCGCCGAGATCATCCGCCTGCTTCAGCCCCTGGGCATCGAGGCGGCGATCCGGGCGATCGAAGCCCAAAGGGACGCAGCTGGCGAGCAGCATCGGCAGACCACCTTGGCGCTTGAGCAAGCCCGTTTCGAAGCGACTCACGCCCGCCGGCAATATGATGCGGTCGATCCCGACAATCGGCTGGTGGCCGGCGAATTGGAGCGACGCTGGAACGATGCGCTCTGCCAGGTTCGCGACCTTGAAGAGCAGCTGGAGAAGCTCGCAAGACAACAGCCCGCGGCGCTCAATGACGACGAACGGCAGGCCCTGATGCGCCTCGGCGCCGATCTGGAGGCGGCTTGGCACCATCCTGGTGCGACGACCGTCACCCGCAAGCGGATCGTGCGTGCTGTGCTCAACGAGATCGTCGCCCGCGTCGAGAACGACCAGGTCCATCTGGTGCTGCATTGGCAGGGCGGTGATCACAGCGAGCTTTGGGTCAAGAAGAACCGGACCGGCCAGCATCGCTGGGCACTTGACGGTGAGACCAAGACGCTGATCCAAGGTCTCGCCCGCATGATGCCCGACCAAACGATCGCCGCCTTGCTCAATCGCGCAGGCAAACGAACCGGCCGGCAGAACAGCTGGACGCGATCGCGGGTCACGAGCTTTCGCAGCAAGCATGGTATTGCCGTCTATCGCGACGGTGAGCGTGAGGAACGTGGCGAGATCACCTTGAAAGAAGCAGCAGCTCTGCTCAAGATCAGCCCGATGAGCCTGCACCGCTTAATCCAAGCAGGAATTCTGCCGGCAGAACAGATTTGTAAAGGCGCGCCCTGGGTGATTAAACGTGCAGATGTCGAGAGCCGAGAGGTGATTGCCGCAGCCAAGGCCAAGCGCAAGCGGCCGCTACCTAAAAATCCAGACCAGAAAGTCTTGGCTTTTTAGCAACATAGCGAGGTGAGCATTATGACGCGGGATCGGGCGGCCCGAGGAAATGAATCGCTTCGGCGCGGGCGATAAAGTCGAGCTCGGCCAAGGCCATGATGCGATCCCGATCCAAAGAGGGCTGGAAGCTGAAGTCGAAACCCTCCAGGGTCTTAGGCGGCGTCAGGCGCGCAGTCTTCAGGGCGACGCCGATGCGCCGGCCCTCGCGCAGGGTGAACTCTTCGCCGAGCAGGGCTTCAATGGCTTCGAGTGCGCCGATCTCCCCCTTTTCCAAACGCTGAACGGTGTGGTCGAGGGCTTCCAGGGCGCGCGGCATCTTGAGGCCGACCAGGCTGGTGCGGATGCTGTCGAGAAGCGCGGTCATGAGCCAGCCCTTTCTGGTGGCCTCTGGGCGGCGGTCCGCCCTGCCAGGCGCCGGCCAACAGCGTCGTAGAAGTTGAGCGGTCGGCGCGCCACGGCGGCCGGCTGCGGCGCTTGCGCCGGCGGCGCCTTGCGTTGGGCCGGATCGACCCGGCGCTGGTTCTTGCCTTCAAGAACCGGATGGTTGGCGATCAGCACGCCGTCCTCGAAGATGCGCACCTCCTTGGGATGGTTCTGAACTTCGACCCGGCGCTTGCGGGTGGCGTCGGGCACGGAGTAGAGATTGCCGCCCAGCGAGATCATGCCCTCATGGCTGACCCGGCGCTCGATGGTCAGCACGGCGCTGTAGGCGATCGCCGGCAGGGCATTGAGCTTGCCCTGCTCCTCGGCGAAGGCCTGGTCGACGACCCGCCCGGTGGTGGCATGGCGGCGCGGATTGGCGATCGCTTCGCGCCAGCGATCGAACTGGGCATTGAGGTCATCCAGGTTGCGGAAGCTTCGACCAAGGAAAAAGTCCTGACGGATATAGCGGAACGGCCGTTCAACCTTACCCTTTGTCTTGGCCCGATAGGGCCGACAGGCGCGCGGTAGCGCACCATAGTGATTGAGCAGCGCCACCAGAGACGCGTTGTAGGTCACCACACCCTCGGTATCTTCGCCGAATCTTCGCCGATCACCGCGGTCTTCATGCGGTCGTAGAGGATTTCCTCGGGCGCGCCGCCCATGGCCTCAAAGGCGGCGATGTGGCAGCGTAGAACAGTCTGTAGGTTTTGCCCGGCACAGGAGCGCCCCCACAGCCAGCGACTATGGCCGAGCACCATGGAAAACAGCCAGACCTTGCGCACGACGCCGGGCTCGTCGTCGAAGACGACCGTAAATTCAGCGAAGTCGACTTGCCCTTGCTTGCCCGGCGGCGTCTCGAAGCGACGCTCGAAGGTGGGCCGCCGTGGCGGGCGGACCTGGCGCAGGAAATCGGTGACGGCGGTGTAGCCGCCCGCGTAACCAAGTTCCTTGATCTCCCGCAACAGCCGTTTACCGGAGAGATCCGGGAAGCGGGAAATCCGCTCACGCAGATAGTCTTCGTAGGCTTCAAGCAAGCGCGGCCGTGCCGCGCGCGGACCATAGGCCGGCGCTTCGAGGCCGCGCTGGAGATACTTGCGTACGGTCTTGCGATCGTGCCCGACCTTACGCGCAATCGCGGCAGTGCTCAGGCCTTGCCGCTTCAAATCATGGATCATGACAATCTCCCTCAGTTTGACCACCGCGATGCCCCTTCAATCGACCAAGGAGCAAGAGGTGGCGGTTAGCGGCCGCCGCCACTGCCCCGGGGGCATGCCCCCGGGGCAGTGGCGAGCCAACCCTCAAAACTGGGGAAATTTCAAACGGCATAACCGGGGAGAATTACACCGGTACTCACATGCGCCAGCGGGTCATCAGCGAGGGGTCGATCGGCAGGGCGTGTTGGAAGAACTCGAAGCCGCAGAGGTACTGCCAATAGGGGTTCTCCACCCAGCGCGCCACCGTCTCCTCGTCGGAGAGATCGTAGCTGTGCTTCAGATAGTGCAAGCCCACCATCAGCCGCGTCGCCTTGGCCGGCCGGCCAATCGGCTTGTAAAAGCGCCCGAAGGACGCGTCGAAATCAGACCACGGCACGAGCTGCGCCAGGCGCACCAAGGGGTGCTTCAGGTCGATGATGGCGTCCAGTCGCTCGCGGAACAGATCCTTGCCGTCGCGTGATTGCTTCGAAGGCTGCGCAGCAGAGGCCGGAGGCATCGGAAAACACCAGGAATCGGGGTTTCAGGAATCACTTTCCCGCATTCTCCAACATTCCGATTCCCGGGGGAATCCCTCTATTTCAGAGCCTTCCAAATTTTTCAGGGCCGACTAATTACAAATTGTTACTGTTTATCGTGTGCGGCTTGTATTCACGTTGCGGTCACGCAACCTCGCGTCGAGTCGCGGATTGACGCAGATTTGCCGGGGCCGGCAGTAGGCTGGCGAGACACGGCCGTCGGCCGGCTCTGCGAAAGAGATGTATCTGTTGCTGAAGTGCGGTGCGTCTCATTCGCCTGACCACCTTGTGCGCTGTGTGATTTGAAGCCACTCGACCCTCGTAGTCTCGGGCGAGTGGACACCCTGAGAAACCGCTCGCTCTGGCCGGGTAACCATGGTTCTTTCTCGTGGCACGGTGAGGGAGAGCGAGATCGCCGATTGACGGCGTTCTTCGAATTAGATCAGCGGTACGCGGCATTTTCGAAGGTAGGCGACGGACCTATCACGACTACGTCGCACAGGAAGGAATCGGCGCGTTGCATTCATCTACGCGGAATAACCCGCCCTGCAAAAACCCCAAACTCCCTCAGAAACTCGCTGGGAACGAATTCCGACGATATGCATCGATGTCGCGGCGTAGATCGCGGATCGTGTCGCACCAGGCGATGAACTGTGTATCGGCGGTGCTGAGCGTGCCACCTAGGTTCTGGAATCGTAGGAGCGCCATCGACACCCTTGCCAGCGGGTGGGCACTGCCCGTGGGTTGCCAGGAGAACAGGAAGCGCTTTCGCGGTGTCAGTCGCCGAATGAGGTAGGGTCGCGAGGGATCGACCCCAATGGGCGCCCCTGGCCCCAGCTGGATAAACAAGCTGCGGAGTATTCGTGCCGCCTGAGAGAGCCTCGGCAGCCGCGCCAGCTGATCGGTGTTTGTCAACGTCGCGACCTCGCCGCTGAGAGCGTTCATCGCGGCACTAAGTTGACGGCTATGAGTGTCGAATTGCTCTTGACGTTCATAGAACAACCGATGCCCTTCCGCGCTGCGCTCGGCGTCTGTCCGCGTATCGCCTGGGCCGGTTCGGGGATCGGGCGCCAACGACCAGCCGGACGCCTCGCGGTAGCGCTGCCAAGCTTGCTGACGAAACTGACGGACGGACTGTCGCACGGATCCAAGGTCCATCCGGATGCCGGGCGTGACGAAGTGGTGACGGCCGGCGACGCCGCCCGCCGCAGGCGCCACAGCTGCTTCGGCTTCGGCGCGCCCGCCCGCCGCGGGCTGACTTGATCGTTGTTCACCACATAGAAGCCGCTGTTGGCGACATCGTAGATCACCAGCACGACATGGCTCGGAACGACGGTGATCTCGAATTGCAGGTTGATCCGCGGCGAGGCGCTGCGCGCCGCGCGGAAGACTTCGTAGGCGACAGTCAGCGCATAGACGCCGCAGTCGCGCTCTGCCCGTCCCGCCAGATCCACCGGCAGATCCGACGTAAGATAATTCTGACCCCAGTCACGGATATTGTACTGAGTGTGGATCGTGAACGACCGCAGGTAGCGCCCGATCAGCGCCATCAGCTGTCTGAGTGCATCCGTGCCGCCGCCCTGCTGCTGATAGACTGCCAACATCGTGCGCCAGATCCGGTGGCGGTGCGAGACATTGTTCATGTCGATGGTCTGACCCCGGAAGGCCCGCTGGATTTCCGGACGGCGACGGAGCTCACCGAGGAACTGCACTTGTGCTCCGAGGCTCTCAGCGATGGCCTCGAGCGATTGCCATTGATAGCTACGGGCACCAACCTCCTCGGGCGTCGGCAACCCCTGGAACGCGGTCATGTCAGTGTCGGCCATGTTCGCACCGTACAGCCGCAGGCCTGGTCCCATTCGGGTCTGCACTCGCGTCACCTCGGCGATCATCGCTTCGCCACTCCAGATGAACCGCTGGCGCAAGTGCCGCTGCAGCTGATCGGACAGCGCCCTGTACTGCGCGGCTTGCTGGGTCTGTCCTGTCGCCGTCGCCGTGCGCTCGAGATCGAGATAAAAGCCTATGATATGGCGCAACCGGTCATAGATCTGACTGAACGTCGGGTAGACGAACAACGCCCGGGTTGTACTGGCACTATGCGCACCGTCCGGATTGCGCAGCCGTTCGGTAGCTTGCACCAGTTGCATCTGCAGAAACAGGAAGGCCAGGCCGAAAAAGCGGAAAGCCTCAGTGTGATTGTTCGCTCGTGCCGCCCGCTCGGCGCGGTCAATCAACACTCCCGGGCCGCCGAGTATCGTGCTGAACCCCGCCGCAGGCGGCACATCGCTGCGGTGCAGGACAGCACCGACCAGCCATGCGCCTTCGACCGCCGACAACGCCTCTTCGGCCTCGGTGGCCATCCCGTGATCGCGGAACCAGATCGCCAGGTCCAGACCCTTGGTCTGCCGGTCGCTCTGACTCGCGGTCGCGATCATGGCGCGTAGAAGCCGCTGTGCTTCAGCACGCAGGGCCGGCGTCAGCGAGCCATGTCTGTGGACCCGGAATGTTCTCCACAACGCGTCGAAGTCAGGCGATCTGCCTGGCAGCCCGGCCAGCGCCGAGGCGTCTTGGTTGGGACTCCGGAAAATCTGCACTTGGCTCGGGGTTGTTGTCGCACCCTTCACAGCCGCCGAGTTCGGCCCTCTGCCGGACTGCTGCACGACATGGGCCAGTTCATGCGCGATCAGCCGCCGCCCCTGGTGCGACCAGGACTGATAGCGGCCCTCGCCGAAGACCAGGTTGCGCCCGTAGGCGAAAGCCTGTGCGTTGAAGGCCCGCGCACGGTCGTGTGCGTCGTCGTCGTCATGGACCTGCACCGTGCCGAATTCCCGCCCGAAGCGGGGTTCGAAGAACGCGCGCAGAGGGGAGCTCAGCGGTCGCCCACGGCCGAGACCGGCCAACGGTTCGGTTCCGGCGGATCGGGGCGCCTCGACTCCGGTCCCGGCCGGGGTCGCGCCAGGCTGCGGCTTGGCTTGAAGTTCTTCTTCCTGCCCCGAGGGCTGGCGTAACAGGGGTGCCTTGGCGCTTTCCGGCATCGGGATTGCCTGCAGCTCTTCATCTTGCGTTTCAAACGGCTGTTGCAGGACGTCCGGAGCCGGCGCCGGCATTGTCATGACACGGTCGGCCTCATGCTCGTACTTGTCGTTGGGCGCGCCGACCTTGAGTTTCGGCTGAACGCTCTTCCGGCGCAGTATCTGCCGGATCTCGGGGGACTGCGCAGGGCGGGAACCGGTCGGCGGCGCCGGTGTCGAGCCTCTTTGCGCTTTTCCGCGATGCTTGTCAGCGAAGATTGGCATCTCTCAACTCCAAGGCTCATCCCAAAAAGTCCAGTTCAATCATGTAACCCACAGTCCGCCCGCTTCTGAACGGCGCGGCTCGGCACCTCGGCCATACAAGTTATGCGCGATCTGGCGTGCTTACATCCTTTCGTTCACGCCTTGCGCAATTGATGACCCGTACGGCGCGCTTGCGCTTGTAAAGATCGGCACGGTTCGGTCTTGTCCGGTATGTACTCTGCCGATGTTCGCCCTGTTCAGGTTCCAGTTGTGCGGCCAGACCGCGTTCACGTTCGAACGGTTCGGAGTGAAGTCGATGGACATCTGGTAGTTCCAGTAAAAGTAGCGCAGCGGTGTCACGCCGGTGGGCGTGGAGGCCACCAGCGTGGTGACAAATGCAATCCCCCTCCGGACGCCTGTCAGATAGTTGGGCTGCCCGGTCCTGGAGTTCGTGCGCATCTTCGCCATCTGGAATATCGTCGGGTAGTCGTCCATGGATGGAGTGACATGCGTATTGCAGCCACTGGGCGCCTCATGTGCGGTCGTTGCGTACCACATGGTGCCTGGAGGGCCGTCACGGATTGGCGACGGGGCGCGCATTGTCAGAATTGTCGACCCATGCCCGGAAGACGCGCCCCAGTAGTAGGCGCTCAACCAGTTGCTGTGCACGGTTTGAAGAAAGCCGATCTCGTGGTTTGTGCAGGTATCTCCTGGGCCGCCCGTGACCTCGACATCGGCCTGTGCCTCCAGAGGCGATGTGACTGCAAATGACAGCGGCCAGCTTACGGCGCCGGGGGTGGTTTGCTGGTCGGGGTTGTCTAGGCGCCCGCGATCTCGATTGAGGCTGTGCACGACGTATCCGACGCTGGGGTTGCGTTGGACCCAATTCGAAGATGTGTTCGCGATGTCATGTGATGCCGTCGATCGGCGCATGCGCCCATTACCAGTGATCCGTTCGCCTGAGAAAGCGCTGCCGGTTGCTTCGGATTGCCGGCCGGCGGGCTGGCTCGGCACGCTGCTCTGCTGTAGCGTATGTACCAATTCGTGCGCCATCAGCCATCGGCCGGATTGCGTGTTGGCCTCGTGTTTGCCGTGCGCGAAGGCAATGTCGGTTCCCACGGTAAAGGCGCGCGCATTTATTGCCCGTGACGCCCGATCAGCCGCGTCGCCATCGTGAATGCGAATGGCGTCGAACGAGCGCCCGAAGCGGTTTTCGAAGAAGGTTTGCTCAGCCGCGGCAAGCCGTTTTCCGCTGCCCTTCAAGGCATGGATGGCGGCCTCGGCCGTCCCGGAAACCTCGCCGGTGCCGCCGCAAGCGGGTTTTGCCTGAAGGACCTCTTCCTTGTCTTCTTCGGCTTGCCGCTGCAAGTGCTGATCCGCTGTCTTGCGGCGCAGCTCTTCGGCGCAGTCCGAGCACAGTCTTCGCGCCGCTCCTGCCTTTGGCGGGGGGGGCTGAAGCGCCCGCATGCGCGTGGCGTTGGCTGCGGCCTCCGCGTCGGACATGCGCATAACCTTATCGGCGACGCGGTCGGCCTCTTTTTCGTATTTGTTGTTGGCCGGGCACACCTTGAGTTTCGGTTGTAGCTGCGGTCCTCGCAGGATGTGGTGTATGGTCGGCATTTTGGCCGGACGCGAAACAGAGGGGGACATCAAGCCCGGGCTCTGTGCGGTCTTTCGCGTCGGGTGTGCGAATGTTCGCATGGCTTCGGCCTCCTCGTATTTCTTTCCCTAGCGTCAGAACGTTACCAGATCACTCAGCGCATCCTCAGGGATTTCTCCAGACAGCCGAATTGCAGATTGTTCGTCGAGAAGAACAAGGTCACCCGTGCTGCGATTGATGGATTGCGCGATCCTGTCGAGCGACATCGACATCGAATTGACGCGAATGCTGCCATTTGAGGTCGATGCAACCTTCTCGGAGATCAGGTGAGCGACGCGGCCCAAATCTTCGGTGGTCATTAGGTTTGGACTGATGATGTCGAACCCGGCGCTTTCCCGCAACGCATTGAACGCCGTTGATGCCGTTCGGCTGCTTCTTCGACCCTGCGACAGTTCAATCGTGGGCTCGACACCGCCAAGTGCTCCGCGCAGATCGGCTGCTGTTACACTGTGCCAGGTCATATCGGCGAATGCCTTCTTCTGTCGAGCGTCCCGCAGCACATTTTGAACAAGAGTGCCGTTTCGGATGGCATAGAGCCTCAGCCGGTTGGCTCCGACGTCACGCTCGGGCGTAAGATAAAACCAGGCCTCCAGATCGCTAGGATGGCCGAGGCCCGGATCTTTGAAGCCGAGCGCGATGCGGCTTCCCTGTGGTTCGCCCGGCAGGTAGCCATCAAGCAGGCCGCGTTTGGTCTGGACGAAGCGGCCTGTCAGGCGAATTCGGATGCGCACGCCTTCTTTCGGTGCGCATTCCGGCAGTTCGAAGATACCATCAAGCAGCACACTCAGGCCCTTGGGGTCTGGCTTGAAGAAGATCTCGTGAACGTCTGCCTCGACCATGCCGCAGATGATGATCGGTACAAAGTTCATGTAGCGGTCGTCGTGGAGGTATTTTTCCGCCGTGAAGGCAAGAACGTCGCCGGTCACCAGCGCCGGCTCGGCCAGCGGGTCGGACAGACCGATGATCAGCCCTTGTTCGAACACTTGGATTGGAACCGGCGCATCGTTTTCGAACACGTCGCCGGTGGCCCAGCGAAGCTCCGTGACCACCGGCAGGTCGGTTTGCTGGTCCTTGGCGACGGTGCGGGCTGCGAAGATCAGGCTGCCGGCTTTCTTTCCCGCCGCTGACTCGAGTGTGGCCTGGACCTGGTGCAGACCGTCGAAATCGGACAGCATCCAGAAAGCCCGCGCCCGGCCGGCTGCATCGGAAGAGACCACTATCTCGGTTTCGGTGAAGCTCCCGGTCGCGGTTTTTTTTAGCCGGCCGGCCGGGTTGCCGCTGTCATCCGTCGTCAGGATCTTGAACCGGACATCGGCACCGGCCACCGGCTTGCCGTCGCGGTCTTCGACGATGGCTTCCAGCGGACCGGGCAGGACCTCGTCCAGCGGTCCCTCTTGCCCGGTGCCCTGGCTCATGCGCAGGACGTGGTACGGTTCGAGCCGCCGGCAGAACTCGTCCAGCGCGTCCCGGACCGAGACCACGTCGGCATCCTTGGCGATGTCGCATTCGGCGGTGTCGTAGCCCACGTCATCGGCATCGAGGCAGGTGAGGTCCGGAAAGGACAGCCGGCGCTTATCCTCGAAGGATATCTTTTCCAGCGTGCGCCCGTCGGCACTGCCGCCCAGCACGCAATAGTGATGACGGATGCCGATCGGCGTGGCCTGCAATTTGCGGATCTTGGGATCCTCGGCGCGGGCCCGTGCAACGGCCAGCCAGTAATCGCCCGGCAGCAGCGCCGGGGCGAGGCCCAAACCCTTGCCGATCTCCAGCGTCAGTTTCAGCTCGGCGAGGTTCAGTGTGTAGGTGCCGTTCGATTCCGCGACGAATCCGTGCGCGTCGGCGTCGCCGGTGTCGGTGAGGTCGACGGTGCCGTCGCGGCCTTCGACCAGCGCCGCTGTGGCGAGGTCGATCTCGGCATAGCCGTCCCAGCGTCGCACCCGGTCCAGCGCCGCCGGCGGCAGCGGATCGCCGGTGTGCCATAGCGTGCCGCGCGGGGCGGTGCCTGCCATGCCGGCGGCCGGAAGGCCCATGTAGAGGCCGATCTCGTCGTCGAAATACTCGTAGATGTAACCCGGCTCCCCGGGCCGGTTTGTGTCGTCGCGGGGATACTGGATGGCGCCGTTCTCGGCCGACCATTTTACCACGCAGCGCACCGGGATGCCGTCGGGCAGGAACTCGACATCGTGCAGTTCAACCCGGAACAGGTAATTGCCCGCCGCGCGGTCCACATCGACAACCTCGGCGCAGGGGTCGCAATCGTCCTCGCCGGCTGCCCCTTCGCGGAATTCCACGGCAAAGCGGCCGGTGCCGATGGCGGGCATCTTCGCCGGGTCCGGCATCAGCCCGCAATCGGTAGGGATCAGCTGTGCCGTCTCGCATTGCTTGATCTGGCACCGCCTGCGGGTGACAAAGGCGGTATGCGCGCCGTGCAGGCCCGGATCGACCAGGTCGGCATCGTCGAAGGCGGTCACCACCTCGTCCCAGATATCGGCATAAAGGTAGCCCGGCGTCAGCGCCGGCGGGTTGGGCAGGTCCGGCTGGTTCTGGTAGGACAGCGGTCCGGCCTCGGTCGGCAGCAGATGCGCATAGACCCCCTCGGCCCCGACCCAGCCGCCGGTGGCCGAGATCGCAGCCTCCCAAATCGGCGGCGTGCCGGGGCGTGTCATGCCGGAGACAAGCCCGTCGCGGCGGGGCGTGCCCGGCCCGGCAAAGCGGTCGGCGGTCTGCGCCAGCAGGCTCTTGAGCCGTTCGCAGAGCGCGTTGAAGTCGCGGTCGGTGATCATCACTCCCTGCTGGAGGTAGACGCCGGTATAGTGACGGTCCTTGCGGTATCCGTGACGGGAGATTTCGGCTTTCATCGGTTCACTCCAAATCCGGCGGGGTCATGGCGAGGGGCTGGGCGGGCGGCACAGCAGGCGCGGGTCATCGTCGATGGCGGGCGTGATGCCGACCGGCAGATAATCAGCCAGCTTGGCGGCCAGCGCATCGAAGCGCGCGAGGTAGCGCCAGGCGTGGTAGGCCCCCATTTCGCCGCCATCCTCGGCCCCGTGCGTGATGGCGCGGCTGGTGGCGTGGCTCAGCACGCCGCAGCCGGGATCGCCGAAAACCGCACTGCGGAACACCGGGTGATCGGTGGTGAGCGCGTTTTCCTGCGCCGCCTGCGGCACGCGCGAGAACCGCACGCAGTCGTCGGGGTTGAGGGCGTTGTCGATCGTGCCGGCGAAGATGCAGTCGCTGGCCAGCAACAGCTGCGCGTCGCACGCGCTCAGCACGGTGACGAATTCGGCGCGCAGCGTGCGTTGTGACGCGGTGATGGTGTCGGCGAGGCAATCGGTCAGCGCGATCTGTCCGCCGGGCCCGGCCGCGGTGATCGCCGAAACCGCGCAGCGGCGGAAGCTGACGGCGTCGGCCCCGACGGTGACGCCGGCGGCAAGGCGCAGTTTCTCGAAATGGACCGCCGGCTGTCCGGTCAGGATCACCGGATCGGAGATCTGCACGGAGGCGGCGGTGATATTTCGGAAGGTGGTGCTGCCCGTGTCGGGATCGTCGATGCGCTCGATATGATCACCCGAGGGGGTGCCGGGCACGGGGCTTTGCACCTCCGCCCAGGTCAGCTCCACCGGGTCGGGCGGGCACAGCCCATGCGGCGGCGGGATATGGATCAGCAAGCGGTCCGGATGATAGCGCCCGTGCCCCTGGCCGGGATCGCGCCCGCGCTCGGAGTCGCGCAAGTCGGGCGTGCGGCGCCACACGTCCTCGTAGGAGCCCGGGAAACAGGGCGCACCGAGAGGGTTGGCCTGGCGCCAGAACACGTAAGGCGGCGGGTCGGCCGGGGTGGAAAGATCGTCCAGCGGCCAGTTTGGCGCGGTGCGTCCGAACCGCGTGCGGTGGGCCGAGGGCGTGCCTTCGTCGGCCTTTACCGCCCGGGACGAACGGCGCATGTCGGGCGTCAAGGCGGGCAGGGCCGGGTGGCGGGCGATCTCGGCCGCGGTGGCGTCGGGCCCAGCATAGGCGGCGTCCGGTGGCACCGGCATTGGCGCCCCGGTCGATAGCGCGGTGGGCAGCGGCAGGCCGATGCGGGCGGTGGTGGCCACGCGGCGCCAGCCCTCCTGCACCTCCGCCTCGGTCTGCAGGATCGCCTCGATCACCTCTTCGACCGTCTGCAGCGTGCCCTTGCGCTGCGCCCAGCGCACCGCGTTGGCGACCTCGTTGCGCTGCCCATCCGGGTAGGGGGAGCGCAGCACCACGGCGAAGAGATCGGCGAAATAGGGGATCACCCAGTCCTGGCAGCGGCTTCCGGGGACGGAGGTATCGGGGAAACTGTCATCGTAGCGCTGGCGCAATGTCGCCCGGGTGCGGTCGAGCACCGGGCCCAGCGCATCGAGATAGGCGCGCAGATGCGGCTCCGCGCCGTCGCGCGGGATATCGCGGTCGCGGTAGACCCGCGGCAGCGTGTCATAGAGACTCGCGGCGGCGTTGTGCGGGCCGTTGGTCATAGCGACACCTCCTTGATCTCGATCGCGACCGCGGCGGAGGAGGTTAGGTAGATCGCCTGCCGGCCCGTCGGCCATGCCGCCCAGACCTCGCCCCCGTCGCCCCGGGCGACGTGGCGCAGTTTCACGCTGGTGAGGCTTACCAGCGGCGGCGCGAGATCCTCGAACAGGTAGGCGGTGGAGTTCACCACGCCCGGCACGCCTTCGACGATCTCGTAGGTACGGGCCAGGTAGATCGGCTCGCCCGGTCCCCGCTGTTCCAGCGACAGCGCGTCGTAAAGCGCCTCGCGCAATGCCGGTTCCACGATATCGGCATTGTGGGTGGCGCTGTCGATAAACGCCTCGACCCGCAGCGCCAGCGGCACCGGGTCGAATCGCTCGACGACGAAGTCGATGCCCGGCGGCGCCAGCCCGATCAGCTTGTCGCGGATCGTGGTGCCCAGCGTGCCCATCGGGCCGTCATCGACCGGCACTATGGCCAGTTCGATGCGTTCGTTGCGCGCCGCGCCGACCGGGTTGAGAAACGCCTTGGCATGCCACACGCCCGGCTGGCTGGCGGCGAGGTATTCGACGTCGGCCAGCGACACGGCGCGGTCCAGCGTGCGCAGATGCGCCGGCGCGTTGGAGCGGATGCTGGAGGTATTCTCCACGTCCTCCCCGCCGGTGGCGTCCAACGGCTGGCGGATGGCACGCACCAGCGGGTGCGGCACGGCGGGTTTCTCGAAGCTGTCGGCGATCACCGCATTGCCCGCGCGCCCGGTCCCCTGGCGGAAGGTGACGGTGACATTGTTGCGCCCGGTCGGCAGGCGGCGGCCGTGAAACCCGTCGCCGAAGCGCAGGGTAAGGTGGCCGTCCTCGGTCATCTGCACGGTGTAATGGGGATCGCTCGCTTCGCTGTCCGCGAGCGTCGAGACTTCCGCGTAGCGCATTCCGCCGACCGTCACCTCGAGCGCCGCGCGCACCCCGGCCGAAAGCGTCGCATTGGCGGTGAACGCGACCTCCTTGCGCTCCAGCACGAAGCTCTGACCGGTCCGCGCGGCGTCGCCGTTGCCCAGCACGAGCGGCGGCTTGGCCTCGCCATGTCCCGCTGCCACCGCGTTGCCGCGGATGATGAGTGTACCGATGGTGTAGCCGGCGAGCTTGTCGGCCTCGGTGTCCAGCACTAGTTGCGCCGGGGCGTCGGTGATGGGCTTGACCACCCGCGCGATACGCGCGGTGAAGGGTTTCGCGACGGAGGTGGCGGGGTCGGTTTCCACCAGCACCACGCGGCCGGCGGTCAGCAGATCGGGCAGCACGTCGGTGGCGGTCTGCAGCGGCAGCTCGACCGCGGTGACGGGGGTGTCATTATCGGACCAGCCGACCGGGCGGAGCACCTGGCGGAACGGCCCGTGCAGCCGCGCCGCGCCGCGCAGCGACACGGGCAGGGCTTGTGTCAGCGTCAGGGTGAAACTGTCCTCGCGTTCCGCGATGCTGTCGATCTCCACCGCCACCCACTCGCCCGAATGGCCTTCGACCACCAGCATGTCGCCGCTAGCCAGCGGGTCCAGGCCGCCGTCGAACGCCAGCTCGGTGCCCGAAGGGGCCGCCGCGACAGTGCCCAGTGCGCTGTCGTGGTCGGGGTCGAAATAGTGCATGTCATGCGCCGAGGGCGCGTTGACCAGGGTCTTGTAGGATGCCGCTTCGACCGAGCCGGAGTCCGGGCCGTTCAGCACCGGGCTTTCCACCACCGTGCCCAGGGCACTGTCGCTGCCCGCCGGGGCTAGTACGATCGACCCCGGCGTGTCGCGCGGGAAGCGCCATGTCGATCCGGCAGCGACATAGGCCGCGTTGCCGATCATCCGCGCGGGGTAGAGCTTGGCCCCCGCGGCGGGTATGCCATGGCTCGACGGGGTAACATCGGCGATTCGGACGCCACCTGCATCCACCGCCGCGATACGGGCAAAGCCGGTGGTCGTGCCATCGACCCAGGCGACGACCTGTCCGGTCGCGAACCCGTCGGTATTCGCCATCGCCAGCACCTCGGCACCGTTGAGCCGCGGGGCGATCACCCGGTCCGGATCGGCCAGCAGGGTCGTCTTGCCCAATTCGTAGGACGTCGCTGAGGCGGTGCCCGAGGGCGGCAGGCCGAGGTCGAGCCCGGTCTCGCGTACCGCACCCACGCGGGTCACCTCCGCCGTGCCGCTCTGGACCAGCAGCGCGGGCTGGCCGGCGGTGATGTCGTGCATGGCGGGCATCAGCCAGTCGGGATCGGCGGGCGTGGCGAAGGGATCGAACGTGTAGGGGTTCACGCCCCAGCCGGACAGACGCAGTCCGTTCAGGTCCTTGTCGATGTTAAGGTCCGTCAGCGTCTCAAACACCGCCGGCGGACCGCCTTCGGGCGGAGTGAACTTCATCTGCAGACCGGCGGCCACCTCGCCCGGCAGCGCGTCGTCCTTGGCCAGCAGCGCCACCATGGTTTCGGCACTGGCCGGCGGGGCGGGGCGGTAGTCCAGCATCGACACCAGCCGGCGCAGGTACTCCCATTGCGTCGCGGTCGACAGGAACCCTTCATTGGCGAAGGCGTCCATATGCTCCGTCAGGATATGGGTGCCGCGGACAAAGGCGCGGGCGATCTCGTAGGCCCAGTCCTGCCGCGGCTGGCCGTAGGCGGCGTCGATCCGGGCCAGCCGTTCGGCGGGCGATTCCGGGTCGGGGATGTCGGCGGCGACGCCTTGCCAGTTGGGGAAGTCGGGGAATTTCTGCTCCAGCGCGGCGCGCACATCCTCCAGCAGCGTAACCGCATTGGCGTCGATGTAGCGCACGCGCTCGAGCCCGGCGCGGTTCCAGCGGGTCAGGTCGGGGCGGGGGGTGGCCGGTCCGGTCATGCGCCGATCCCCCCGCTGGTGCGGATGCGCAGATAGCCGCGCGCGAGGTTGGCGGGGTCGTTGTCGCAGACCGCCAGTTCCAGCCCAGAGAAGATGATGCGCCCGCTGGCGGTCTCGTCCGGGTATTGCGCACCGGCGCGCTTGAAGCGGATCAGGCAGACCGTGTCGACCCCCGGCAGCGCCATCAGCGCGGCGATGATGTCGCTGGCCACCAGGTCTTCGCCGAAACGCAACCGGCCCGGCGCGAAGAACCCGCCGGGGCCGCGGCCCAGCACGCTTGCGGCCTCGGCCCGCACCTCGGCCGGATAGTAAATGCGGTTGACCACTATGGACAGGATCAGGGTGATTCCGACCGGCACGGCATCGACCAGCAGCACCTCCTGCCCGGTCATGCGGTAGCGGTCGACATAAGGGATCAGCACGCCGCGCAGGGTGGGGCGTTTTGACCAGACCGGCAGGGGGATGCGGCGGCGTTCATTGAACACCTCGATCTTGGCCTGCAGGCGGGCGCGGCGCTTGCGCTCGGACGCGGCATCGTCGGCCAGCGGTATCGGATCGTCTAGCGTCAGCCCGGTGTCATAGGGAACGATGGCGGCAAAGAGCGTCTGCCACGACCCGGTCCAGCGGGTCCAGCTTTGTGCGCGCAGCACCAGCGGGTGATCCTCCAACCGCTCCGCGTAATCGGCGACCGATACCATGCGGTGCTGGGTGCGGATGGCGCGGCGGCCGGCGATGCGGGCGGCGTCCATCGCGTGTGGATTGGCGGCCCAGAACCGTTCCAGCAGTGTGTTCTGCTCGCCCGCGGTCATGGTTTCGTCGATCTCGATCTGGCCCAGTGCGTCGGCCTCTGCCGGGGCGTCATAGGCGATCAGCGACAGCAGCCGCCGCAGCGAGGACGGCTGGCGCGCGGTGTCGAGATAGGCTTCGGCAAAGACCCGGTCGGCCATGTCCGAAAGCTGGTCGAGCGCGTTGGCCAGCACCTCTACCAGCACCACCTCCAGGTCGGCGGGCGTCCAGCGGGTGCGTTCGGGGAACCGCGCGGCCAGCTCTTCGAGCATGAATTGGCGGAACCCGTCATAGTCGCGCACGCGCCAGTCGAAATCGTCGCCCGCATCGGGCAGCGGTCCGGGAATGTCGATCACCCGCGTGCCGCAGTCAAAGCAGGTCCGGTCCGCGGGCGGATCGGGGAAGGTCAGAACAGGGCGGGGCGTTTCAGCCATCTGGTGTCCTTTCCGGGCCGGGGATTATGCGTTCCCCGTGCCCACCGAGGCGCGGTAGGTGTCGCGGTAGCCGATCGCGGCGAGCGAATAGGTGATCTCGACGATCAGCCGTTCCTGCGCATCCGGGTCGGCGCCGACGGTGACGGTGAGCGACTTGGGGTTGACCTCGCCTTGCAGCGCGGGCTGCAAAGAGCCTTGCAGCCGCCGCGTCAGCAGAGTGGCGAGGCCCGCATCGTTGGGTTCGAACACCAGCCGCTGCACGCCGGCGCCGAATTCAGGGCGGAACACGCGCTCGCCTGGCGTGGTGAACAGGATCTGTTCGATCTGTTCGCGGATATGGGCAATCCGGTCCGAGGTTTCGGCGCCCTTGGCGCCGATCCTGAACGGGAAGCGCAGGTAGGTCACATCGGGCAGTTTCTGGTCGTACATCTGCGCCTCACGTCGTTTTCACGGTCATCGACAAGGTCGACATCTCGCCCTGCGGCACCGGTGGGCCGCTGGGGCCGACCGGGGTCGGGTGCATGTGGGTCATGAACATCTGCAGGAAGCTCTGGCCCTTGATCACGCCTTCGCCGCCTTGGCCGCCCAGCAGCACTTGGTTGCCCTTCACCACGATCCGCGCCCCGTCCATGGTGATGCCCGAGGCCACCATCTCGATCGTGTTGCCGTTGGAATCGGTGATCGTGGTGCCGCTCGGTCCCATCACCAGCGAATTGCCATTGCGGTCTTCCAGCGTCACCTCGCCGGTGTCGGCATCCATCTTCAGTGTCGCGCCGGAGGAATCGGTCAGCGCGAGCGAGCCGTCGGGTTCCAGCACCAGTTCCGCCTCGGACGTGTGGCGCAGGATCACCTGGCCCTCGTCCTCGGTATCGTCCATCAGCAGCAGGTGACCCGAGGGCGTCTTGACCGCCCGCGCGGCGGGGCCGGGATCCTGTGCCTCGGCGGGGATGTCGCCCTGCTGCTGCCAGAACGTGCCGGTCCAGATCGCGTTCGACAGGTTGCCTTCCTCGAACTCCACCCAGACCTGCGCGTCGACCTCAGGTACCATGTAGACGCCCTGGTCGGTCAGCCCGCCGAACGGCAGGCAAGGGAGTGCCCAGTCGGTCTGCGCGGTGCCCAGGATCGACGGCACGGTTAGCCTGAGCCGCCCGCGCCCCAGCGGATCCTGGTTGTCGGCGACAAAACCGCGATACTTGCCGTAATAGGTGTGCTGCTGCGCGGCGGCGGGGCGTTGATCGTCGGGCATGCTCAGCCTCCCAACACGGCGTCCAGCACGCCGCCTGCAGATGTGGTGTCGTCGCCATAGGCGTTCCGGCTCAACATGAACTCCTGCGTATAACCCGTTGGTTGAAAAGTATGTTGCACCTGGTCGACATAATAGCGGCCGGAGAATTCGCTGCCGACGCCGTGCACCGTGACCGGCAGGCCGAAGCGCAGCACATGTGCATAGAGCCCGCCGTCGATCGTGCCGGTGGCGGTGACGCGCATCTGTTCGTCGTTAACATGGGTCTGCGCGGTTCTCTCGGCGCGGGCGCGTTCGGGCGTCGTGGTGCGGCCCATGCGCCAGCTGTTGACGCCGGCCGGGGTGCCTTGCCCCGTGGCCGCGCGCTGACCCAGCAGCTCGAGGTCGGGGGTCACCGTTACCGTTTCGGGCTCTGCCCCTGTTTCCGGGGCGATGTCGAAGCTCACCTCGTCGGCATGGTGGATATCGTCGGAGACGTTGAAGCGCAGGCAATTGGTGGCTCGCCCGGCATAGACCATGATCGGCGGCTGCGGGCTGTGGCTGAGCCGCCGAGGCCCGAAATAAAGCGATCCGGCCCAGGTATAGAGCTCGTACCCGTTCTCCTGCGCCCTTTCGCGGAGGAAATCGATGGTGGACCCGTTCTGGTTCAGCACCAGCCCGCTGCGCCCGGGCTGGTTGCCCGGGGCGGGCAGAAGGGCGTTGTCCTGCAGGATCTCCCGCAGGATCAGCGCATCGGTGGTCGGTGTTTCCTCGGTACCCCAGGGGCGGCGATCGTGGCCGCGGTCCAATAGCAGCGTTTCGTCGCGGCAGGTCAGCGTCACCCGCGCCTCGCCACGGTTCTCGGGATAGCCGGGGGTGACCTGCTGGATGTAGCCGCGGAACGCCTCCTCGGAATACTGGCCGAAGCTGACGTCGATGCGGATCTTGGCGCCGCTGCTGAACACCGGGCTGTCCTGCACCGTCCAGCTGCCGGATTCGTCCACCGGCGCGATCAGCCCGATCCGCGCGGTGGAGGCGCGAGTGCGCGCGCTGTCCACCGAAACATCGGACACGAACCGGTAGTCGGCGACGATTTCCACATCGTCGATATAGATGCGGCACCCGGCGGGGTGCCGGAAGGCGGTCGCGCCTGTGAGCCAGTCGAACATCGCCTATTCCTCCGCCTTGGGGATCAGGATGGTGTGACCGACCATGTCGCGGCGGCCCTGCGGATCGTCCGGCGCATCCGCGCCGGGGTCGAAGACCAGGTCGGCGGCGTGCAACACGCCGCCATTGGCATCGCCGATGCGCCACCACAGCCGGTTGTCGCCGTAGTAATGCGTGGCCAGTCGGTCGAGCCGGTCGCCGGTTTTCACCCCATGTTCCAGGATCCCGGGCGCCGGGCCGATATCGCGCGGGCGGACGCCGGAAAACGTGCTGTTGCCGCGCGGCTCGGCGGCAAAGTCGGGGGTGTCGGCATAGCGGCTCTTGCGGGTCATGTCAGAATATCTCCACCACCACCTCGGCGCCCAGCCGGCCGGTATTGATGGCCGAGCTGACCACCTGGCGCAGCGTTTCGATGTCGTAGAACGGGTTGGAGCTTTCGATCACCTGCATCTGCAACGTCGCCTCGGCGCGGTAGGGCAGCAGGGTCGCGGTATGCGCCTTTTCCTCGATCCGCACGCTGGTCAGGAACACCGGCAGGATGCGCAGCCCCCAAACGAACAGCAGTACGGAGGCGAATTCGCGGTTGGCGATGGCGCTGTCGCCGCCCAGCCCGAGGCTCGAGAGCAGTTGCAGCCCGCCCGGTCCTTGCGTCTTGGGTTCGACCATCGAGCGCAGCGTGTCAATCTCGGGCTGCACGCCCATGGTCTCGGCCAGCGGGTCGCCCTGGTCCATCCTGTCGGTGGCGTCCAGCAGGATGGTGACCGAAAAGCTCTCCGGTTCCATCGACACGCCTTGCGCGGCGCGCGGGGTTTCGGTCGGCAAAGCGAAATCGTAGCCGCCGCGGGTGGCCGGTGTGTTGCTGGTGGTCACGGTGATCGAGCGGGTGCGCGAGATGGTCTGCGGGTTGAACTCGAAGGACAACGCCAGCGGCGGGATCGCCAGCGCGTATTCGATCAACAGCCCGTGCATGACGTTAGCCATGGCCACCACCCTCCTTGCCCAGGTCCGCCCGCGCCGCGATCGACCGCGCGATGGCGTGGCCCGCCTCCGCGCTGCTGGCGCCGCGCGGCAGGTGCAGCTGCAACCCGCCCAGCTGCGCGATGTGCCGGTCCTGCGTCACCGGCATCGCCGCCAGCGCATCGCCCACATGGCGCGCGACCTCTTCGCCGCGGGCGGCGAACTCGGGCGGCAGGGTCAGGGACAGATGGCCGATGCGGATCATGAGCTCCTCCGGTCCAGATGCGCGCCCAGCAGGCCGATTTCGCCGGCGGCGACGGGCCGGCCCTCCTTGCCCAGCTCGCGCCAGACGGCGCGGGCGATATGACCGATCTCCAGCGCCTTGCCGCCGTCGCTGGCGGCCAGAACCGCGGCATGGGTCGCGGCGTTGCGGATGCCGCCGCCGGAGATATCCGCCGCCTCGGCCACCAGGTCGAGATCGACGCAAGGCCCTAGCGGTGCGCGCGGCGGCAGCAGGCGCTGCCACAACAGCCGCCGCGCTGCGCGGTCGGGGCGCGGGAAGTCGATGACGACGTGAAAGCGGCGCGCAAAGGCCGGGTCCATCTGGTCGCGCAGGTTGGTGGTCAGGATGCAGGGGCCGGTATGTGCCTCGATCCGGGCCAGCAGGTGCGACACTTCCATGTTGGCATAGCGGTCGCGCGCCTCGCGCACCTCGCCGCGTTTGGAAAACAGGCTGTCGGCCTCGTCGAATTGCAGGATCATCGGCTGCCGGTGGGCGGCGTCGAACAGCGCGTTGAGGTTCTTTTCCGTCTCGCCGATGTATTTCGACACCAGACGGCCGAGGTCGACGCAGTAAAGCGGCCAGTCCAGCTCTCCGGCCAGGACCGAGGCGGCCATCGTCTTGCCGGTGCCAGAGGCGCCGGAAAACAGCGCGATCGGCCCGTAGCCCGGATCGCCGCCCCACTGGTCCACCACCACGTCGCGGTAACGCAGATAGGCGAGGAATTCGCGCAGCATCGCCGTCTGCGCCGGCGGCAGAACCAGATCGTCCCAGGTGGCGATGCCGCGCACGGCCATGGTGCCCGGCGGCGGGGCGGGGCGCACGGCGCGGCCCATCAGCTGGTCGGCCACGCCCGGCGCGGGGCGCAGCCGGGCGAAGGGGCCGCCTTCGACGGCGCGGATCAGCCCGGCGCGGCGCAGCGGCCCGTCTTCGTCCACGGTGTCGTAAAGCGCGGGAAGTTCCGCGGGTTCCAGGCTCAACAGGTCCTGTACGGTGTCGAGCGTGGCGTAGGGGTCGGCCGCCGCACCCTGCAGCGCGCGGTAGAGATGGGCGATGCGCGGCGACAGTTCCGGCGCCAGCGTGCAGGCCAGCACGTCGCAGGCCAGCGCATCCAGCGGTTCGGCCCCGAGCACGGTCCAGGCGCCGGCCTGGCGTTCGGCGCTCACCAGGTCCTGCAGCGCGCGCAGGTTGGCCAGCGTGTCCGGGGCCGGCTTGCGGCCTTGGCGCAGCTCCAGCGCGCAGCCCGCGAGCGTCTCCACCCGGTCCCATTCGTGGCTAAGCCGCGCAAACCCCATCACGGCCCCCCTCCGGGCGCCTGCGTCAGCGCGCGCACCTCCAGCGTGATGGTGGCCGAGCGGTAGGTGGCCGGGATCTCGGCGCCGGTTTCGGTGGCGTCGACATAGAACGCCCAGCGACCCGCGGCCATGACCACGGCAATGGGGATGGTTGCGGTGCCGCTTCCGGGCACGGCGATGCTGCGGGTTTCGGTAAGTAACCAGTCCGCCCCGTCTTGGCGATAGACATGCAACATGTGCCCGACCAGCCCGGCATGGGGCGTGTAGGTCAGATCGACGCTGGTCGCATCGGCGTCGAAGCCACCACCCGAGGCGGGCCAGAACCGAACCACCCGGCGATGCGGCGGCGTGGTGCCGGCAAAGCTCAGCTCGGGCGGGAATTCCGGCGGTGTCGCCTTGCCCTGCTCGATCTGCGTCATCTCCACGTCCGAGATGCGGTTGAGCGCGGGGCCGACCGACGTGCCGGTAGCCGGTGGCGGCGGTGTAGTGACCGGGGGCGGCACGATCTCGACCCGCGCGGCATCGACCGGGGGAGCCGACAAGCGCGGCGTCCAGGGCGTGATCGGTGCCAGCGCCAGTTCATAGGCCAGCGAGGCGCGGTAGGCTGCGCTGCCCTGGGTCGACCAGATCTGGTTGATCTCCTCGCTCGACAGCGGCTGCAGCACGATCTGCAGGGTGGTGCGGATCTCTTCTTCCTGCGTGGTCACCGGGTTGGTGCGGCGAAAGATGATGTCGCGCACGGGGCTTTCGTGGAAATGCTGGACCACCGCGCCCAGGAGCCGCAGATCGACCTCGCCCGCGCCGATGATGGTTTCGGAGCCCGAGCCGTTGGAGGTGGTCTGCTGCGACCCGTAGGCGGTGACCAGGCAATGGATGCGCATGTGCAGCGGGTCGCCCACCGTCGCTTCGGGATAAAACCCCGAAGGTTCAAAGCGGTAGAGGAAGAGGTTGATCAGCGGCTCCTGCGCGCTGTTGCCGCTTTTGGCCTCCGAGGGCGGGCCGATGCGCACCTGCGGCTTGCCGCTCAGCCCGGTGTTCATCGCATCGCCCAGTTGCAGAGCGATCTCGGACAGGATTGAGGGATCGGGGAGGGCCACGGCTCAGAACCTCCGCACGTAATGCAGGCTGTCGGGGCGGATCGGCAACGCTTCGGGAGTGCTGCGTTGCTGGCGGGCCGGCGCGTCCGAGGTCACGGTGACGTCGATACGGTCGATCCGTATCACCGGTTGCGGCGGCAGGGACTTGACCGGATCAGACCGCCGGGGCTCGCGCCGGTCGCGCCGGGAGGGCGCAGCGGTGTCGGGTTGGTGCGGCGCGGCAGGGACGGCCGGTTGTCGGGCTGGGACCTGCGCTGCCGACGCGGCGGGGACGGGAGCGACTTTTGCCGTTGGCTGCACCGGGGCAAGGGCCGGTCGGGCCGCGGCCTGTGGCGGGGCGGCGGGTATAGCGTCCGCCATGGGGGGCGGTTCGGCGGGCCGCTCTCGTGCGGGGAGCGCGGCGGAGGGCGGCGCGGGCTGTCCTGTCCGCGCTGGGGCGGCGGCGCGCGGCTCATTCTGCGCAGTTGGCGGGCGCCTGGGCTCTGAACTGGCCTTCGACAAGGGGGCGGAGGGCGCTGGTGGGGAGGCAGGCGACGGGATGGGCTCCGAGACGCAATGCGTCGACTTGGCAGAAGGGACGCCCGTAGCCTCTGGAGCCTGTCGCGGGCTTTCCGGCGGCTGATTCGCGCGCGACGGGGCTGCCGCGGGCGGCATGGCGGCGGTGTCCGTCGCGGCAGGCAAGTGCGGCGCCGGTTCCAGCGTTCCGGCTCTGTCCGGCGGGACCGATGGCAGGTCCGCTCCCGTCTGCGCCAGGGGCGGAAACCCGGAACGCGGCACCGGCCGGCGGCTTTCGGCCACGATCCCGGCGAGGAAACTGAACCTTTGCAGCCCCGGCTGTTGCGTGCGTTCGCTCATCGCGCTACCCCCCGGTCGCGGGCGATGCGATCCAGATAGGCGGCGCGGCGGCTGCGGGGCAGGGCGAGGATATCCGCCTCCGCCCAGTGATAGGCGCTAGCGATCTCGTGCACGTCGTCCAGCGGATCGTCGAGTTTCGACAGCAACAGCGCCGCGATGTCGAATGGCAGCGCGGTTTCGGTGCCGCAATCGGGGCAGGCGGTGGCCAGCGCCTGCGGCGCCTCGGGCGAGACCGCCTGCGCCGCCGCGTCGATGGCCTCAAGCGCGTCTTCGTCGAGCGGGGGCTCCGCAGCCGGCTGCGGGTCGATGAGCCGCCTTGCCAGAGCCTCCACCGCCGCGCGCGGATCGGCGATGCCGGCAATGGCGGCCTGGTCGGCGCCGGTGGGGGCGCGGATGCGCAGCGCGCCGCCGGGCAGCGTCAATTCGGCATAAGGATAGCCCGCTCCGGCGGGTTTGACCGGGAAAGCGTCGAGGTCGAGCGGCGCGTCGAAGGGCTTGTCGCAGGCCGGGCAAGTGCCTGTCAGCCAGAACAGGCGGTGACCCAGCGTACGGGCGATGGCGACCATCAGGTATTGCCGGTCGCCCACGGTCAGCGCCGCCGGGTCCGCCCCGGCTACCGGCAGCGTCACCGCGGCGGCGATCATGCGGTCGATGCATTCGGCACGCCCCGATCCGTCCGCGGCCTCGTGCAGCGCCAGTTCCAGCGCGCCGGTGATCGGGTGCAGCCCGACGTCGCGGGCCACCGAGCCGTCGCCGGCCAGCATGCCGCCCGGCAGTTGCATGTCAGGTCTCCGCCGGTTCGGCGACGGCATCGTCGATCTGCCAGCCCTCGTGTTCGAGCTTGATCATCTGGATGCCGACCGTGTTCATGCTGTTGGCGTCGAAATCCGGCAGCGCCTGGAACTCCGACACCCAGGCGCGGCGCACCTTGTAGGCCATCGCCACCTGGCCCTGCAGGTTCAGCACGTTGATGACCAGGTTGGAGCGGAAGTTCAGTAGCGACATGCCGCTGTCGCCCTCGATATTGTTCACCCGGTTGGCGAGTTCGAGAAAATGGGTGTCGTGGGTCAGGCCGGCCTCGAGGGTGATCGCCTCGTAGCTGGTGCCGCCGGGCAGCTTGCGCTGCTGCGACGGCTCCCCGGCAGAGCGCCACGACACCACCTCGGTGGTCTTCTTGAGCGCGGTCATCTTGGACAGGCCGGCGACGGTGCGGCCATCGATCACCACCTGGAACTTGAACGTCCGGTAGGGATCGTAGCGGTGGGCATTGACGGGAAAAAGCGGTGCGGCCATGGCACGGGCTCCTTTTATCTCGCGTTACTGCTGGGCAACGATTTGCTGGATGCGGACGATGACGAATTCGGCCGGTTTCAGCGGCGCGAATCCGACCTCGACGATGACGCGGCCGGCGTCGATATCGCCCTGCGTCATGGTCGCGTCGAGCCCGCAGCGCACGTAATAGGCGTCCGAGGCCTTTTCGCCCTGGAACGCGCCGGCGCGGTGCAACCCGTCCATGAAGTTGCCGATGTTGAGTCGCAACGAGGCCCAAAGGTTGTGGTCGTTGGGTTCGAACACCGCCCACTGGATGCCCTGATAGATGCTCTCCTCGATCATCATCGCGGTGCGGCGGATCGGCACGTAGCGCCATTCCGGATCGGCCCGGGTCGCCAGGGTCCGGGAGCCCCAGATCACCGGTTCGCTGAGGATGGTGCGATAGCAGTTCACGCCCTCGGGGTTCAGCGCGTCCTGTTCGTCATTGCCGACCTTGTATTCCGTCCGCAGC
The DNA here is from genome assembly GCA_965222795.1 of Rhodospirillales bacterium. Classification (GTDB taxonomy): domain Bacteria; phylum Pseudomonadota; class Alphaproteobacteria; order Kiloniellales; family CBDCUY01; genus CBDCUY01. Next base: position 1,615,721 of record OZ244972.1, read on the forward strand.
ACGCCGATCAGCCCGGTCGCCAGCCCCGCCGGCGCCTTCCACACGCCGCGTCGGCTGTCGGTCTTTGCCCACATGCCGGCGGCAAAGCCCGAGGGCGGCACCCTGTAGGTGGGTTTGAGATGCGGGCGCTTTTCGGGGTGGTAATGCGGGTTGGCGGTTTCCGGCCAGGGGTAGTAGAGCGCGGCATAGGTCGAGGTGGGCAGTCCCAGCCCGGACACGTCATTGGCCGATTTCAGCTCGCTGCCCGCGGGTGGGTCGATCAGCACCATGCCGGTCTTCATGAACTCGGCATGCTTGCGCGCCGCGCCGAGGATCGACTTGGATGCGGTGCCGCCCCACTGGTGGTCGGGGATCATGATGATGTTGATGTCGCGGAACTTGCGCAGCGCGGTAAAGATCGGATCGTAATCGGACTTCGACACCGGGATGGAACCGTTGCCGCCGCCCGACAGCGTCGCCGGAGAGGTGGGGGAGAATGTGGCAAAGAACGCCTCGTCCCCGGTCATGGCGGTGGATGTGGCGGCCAGCAGTTTCAACCCCGCCGCCGCGTCCGGCGTGCCGGCGGTGACCTTGACCGAGGAATTGGCCTTGCGCGTGCCGGAGATCAGCACCAGCCGCCCGTTCTCGACCGTGCAGGTGAAGCCGGTCTTGGCGGCTGTGGCACCGCCATTGACGCCGGCCTGGATTTGCTGCGCGATCTCCTCAGGCGTGGTAGCGGTGGTCGTGGCCAGCGTCACCGCGTCGAAATCGACGTTGCTGGCCGCGTTGCCGACCACGGTCTCGTCCAGCGTCATGATCAGCTTGCCGCCGTTCAGCGCCGCGATTTCCGTCGGCGTGAGCGTCGACAAATCGCCGCTGGTCAGGGTGCCCAGGTAGAAGGGCTCCTTGTCGGTGGCGGTGAGGGTGGAGAAGGTCACCGGCTTCACCTGGATCAGCTGCGACAGCTGGTTGACGATGGTGGGCAGGAAGCCGTCATCGGCCGAATCCAGCGTCAGGTCGCCGAACACCTCGTCGGCGATCAGGTCGCCGTCATCGTTGAGCCTTCCGATCGACAACTCGAAAGTCAGCGGGGTGGCGGTGGCGTCCTGCTGCGACAGTTCCAGCGTCAGGCCGTCGGCCCACGTGCCGGCATTGATCGCCTCGATATCCAGGTAGTTCTGGATGTCGCCGGGCACCGTGGCGCTGGCGGGCACCGTGATCAGCTTGGCGGAGGATTTCGCCGCGCCGTCGGCGAGGCGCACGATATAGGCCTTGCCGCCACCATTGTCGAAGAACGCCTGCACCGTGTGGCCCATGTAGTCCACGGGCGGCGTCTGGCCGTCGAAATTATTGATGCCGCCAAAGTCCTTGGCGTATTGCCCCCAGTTGAAGATCAGTTCGGGGGTGGCTTCGGGCCCCTTGGTGGCATAGCCGATGATCACTGCCGTCGATGTCGCGGCGGCCTCGATGGGCCGCGCACCACTGGGGACCTCTTCGATGTAGACGCCGGGATGCAGATAGGTGGGCATGGATCGTTTCCTTTTCTTGCGTCAGGCTGAAACAGGATCGGCGATTGTCACCGGCTTCAGGTGGGTTGGCATGCTGGTTGCGTCAGATCGGCTTTTTCCGTTCGGTTGAGAGAGCGGCTTGGGTCAAGCATGCGTCGATGAAACCGGCCACAGCCTTCGAATCGGCGAAATGGCGTACTTCTTCGCTTGCCTCATGCGATACGCGGAAACGCCATATCGAACCTTCAGGCGGCTCGCCCGGCATTTCGTTCCAGCAGCGAATGATGAAGACCTGATCGTCGGTCACGATGTCGACCTCGCCGTTTTACTTCGCCCGCGAACCACGCTGTGTGATTAGGGCGCTGCCAGCAGGATAAAGGGCCGGGAATTCGCGCCGTGACGCCGCCCATCGGCAATAATCTCATGCTGCTCGTGTAGACTTCACGCAAGAATCTTGGCTTTAGTCTAGATTTCTCTTGTGACTATCTCGGCAGTATCACTCTGGCGCATCGGCACGCTGGGGGCGGCGGAAAGGTGTAGTGGATACCGAATTCCCGGGTTGGCGGGTGGTGGTTGCCGAAGATCCTACGACCGATCGGGACTAATCGAAGTCAGCCCCCCGATGAGCCGGGGGCGCAAGTGGTACGCAGGTTCGCTTCAGATAGCGCGGGTGTCGGGCCGTAGGATGCTTTCGAGCACGTTCGCGCGGCTTTCGTATTGCGCGCGCGGTTCCCGGTCGAGGGACGCAGCCGGGACCAGCGTTCCGGCGTTCCGGCGCTCGGCCTGATCGGCGAGATCGGTATCGGCCAGGATGTGCTGATACAGCGAGGTCGTCTCGCGCATCGGTTCGACGCCGATCTCGTCCTTCAGCCGCTTTTTCAGGCGGCGGTAGCAAGCGATTCCCTCGCCACGTTGCCCGTTCATGACGTGAAGCCACATTACGGCGCGCTGGGTGGTTTCGCGGAACTCGTCCTGCTCCAGGATGGCGCGGCCACAATCCAGCGCCTCCTCGATCCGCCCCGACAGGGTGTAGGCCCGCATCAGAATGGTCATTCCCCGCGCATGTAGGCAGCGGTATCTTTCCCGTGCCCGCAGCACCCAGTCACTGTCCGAACCTTCCAGGAAGGCACCATGATAGCTTTCCAAGGCACAGCGCAGGTTGCGGCGCAGATCGTCGTCGAGCAAACCGTTTTGTGCCAAGCCGCGTTCGCAGGCGGTGACAGTCTTTGCAAGCTCGGTCCCGTCAACCATCACCGCGGGGCTCAGTTCTATGCAAATCGCGGTTTCGCTGATCCGTTCGATTTGGGCGGCTTGCTCGATGCCCGACGACTTCAGGGTTTCGTTGATCCGCCACATCGAGGTGTTGAGCAGTGCGCGCGACCGGGCTCCGCATTTTTCCGGCCAGAACAACTCGGCGATGCTTTCACGTCGCAGCACCGAGTTGGTGTTGATGGCGAAATAGACCAACAACTCACCGGTAACCTGGCCGAGGTTTCTGCAGATAATCTTGTTATCTTTGCGGACGATCAGTCCGCCGAACGTTCCGATCTCAATCAAAGGATCGACCATTCTATATGCTAGCGTTGTATGCCCTCGGCAACCACAGCGAGTATAGCACTCTTTTTTCATTTTATCATGGATTTGTGGTCCGTTCGTTCCGGCTCGCAAGAATTGGCGCAAACCTGGCCGCTGCGGCTCATGGAGGATCGGAACGAAACCCAAGCGGCATGAGACGGTTGGGCAGTTTACATGTGCGGATAGTGCGCATACGTCTCTCGACGTGTTCCTTTGCAGGAGAGAAGTCTGAAGCAACGCGAACAGCGCTACTGCAAAATAGCTTTGCCAACTCTTCGCCACAAGCTGCGGAACCACGCTCTCCGAAAGCCGCAGAAATCGTGAGTTGCGAGCCCCCATTTGAACCTGCGGATCAGGATTTGCTGTCGCGATTGGATCTCGATGACGCGCCTGCGATGGTCGTTGCCACTCTTTCGAGGGCTTGCTTCAATGGATCGGATGCCAGGTGGGCATATCTGGCGGTCGTTTGTGGCTGTGTGTGACCGAGGAGCGCCCCGATCATCGGCAAGGATAGACCGCTCGCGACGGCAAAGGAGGCAAAGCTGTGCCGTAGATCGTGGAGCCTGACGTCATCCAGGTCCGCCCTCTTTCGAATTCGGCGCCAAGGCTTCTCCAAGTTTACCAGGTGTTGGCCATGTCTTTGGCCGCAAATCACGTAAGGGTTTCTCGCTGTTCGAGGTACTTCGCCAAGAATATTCAAGGCCTGTTCACTCAAGTGGATGACCCTGGCGCCTACCTTGCTATCGGGGAGGCGAAAGACGGCGGCTTCTTTGTCTACATGGTCCCATTTCAAGGTAAGGATCTCGGAGAGCCTTGCGCCAGTGTGAATGAGGAGCCGAATTGCCGCGATGGCCCAGGGTGAAGATCTCGCCTCCTTGAGCTCCGCCTCCAGGACTCTTTCGAGCCTTTCCAGTTCCAAGGGGCTCAAATATCTTTCCCGAGAGCGCTCCGGATACTTTTCAATGTGACGGCAAGGATTGGAAAATTCAGGACGGAGCCCGTATTGCTCACACCAATTGAAGAACTTCGAAAGGAGAGCAAGCGCGCGATTGGCAGCATAGGGCGTATCGGCCATCTCCTGGTGAAGGCGCGTGATGTCGCTGGCCTGAACATCCGAAAGAAGTCGCTTTCCTAAATGGGGGAGAATTGTCCGGCGTGCGATCCCACGGTATTCCTTGATTGTGCGATCTTTTCTTTTGCAATCGACATGTTCGCGAAGGAAGCGTTGAAGAGCTTCCGAGACAAAGAGTCCAAACTTGATCTGATCTCGATCGGAGGCTGGATCACGACCGGCAGCGATGTCTCCAAGAAGGCGACGGGCTCGCGACCTTGCCTCCTCAGCGGTGACCTTGCCGTGAACGCCAATTGTCACCCGGCGTGTCCGGCCTCGCCGCCCGCCGAGCCGGTATTGCACTAAGTAGACCTTGCGTCCGGCCGGCGTTATCTTCACCCCAAAGCCCTTTAACGCGGCATCCCAAAGGTAATGATCCCTTGCGGCCGGTTTCAGGGCATCCACGGTTCGTTTATTGATCGTCATGGGAATTCGACACTCTCAGATTGACGCTCGCCTCGAAGCCAGTAATCACATAGTAAGCACGGTGAGCCGAATTGGGAAGTGACAAGAGCCAGTGTGAAGAAGAAAAAATGATCGTTTTCAGATATTTGATCTATAACAAAGAACGGAGATCTAATGCTTTCTATCTAGAGACATCAAACTCTTAATCAGCGGGTCCAAGGTTCGAGTCCTTGTGCGCCCACCAAATATTTCAAGGGGTTAGAACAAAGTAAGGTCAGCGGTGCTGGCCTTTATTTTTTGTTGGGGTGTCACTGGGGGTGACAACTGACCATGCCGGCAGATTGGAAGGCGTCACCAAGAGGCGATGACTTTTTGGAACATTGAGAGTGCCAAGTGCAGCCGCTTACGCTCGATAGGCTCGTAGGCTTGCCCTCCGTGCTGCTGTCGTCTCAGCGCATAGATCTTCCCAGGTGAAGACGGCGGCCCTGGCGTTTGGCGATGTACGCTCGGCCGTGACCGCCAGAGAAACCGCAGAGGCCCCTGCCGTGGTGAAGTGAGAACAGATGTTGCCGCCCAAGTAGACGGCGATGGTCGGCGGCATCAGATGGGCCAATGTCGACTGGAAACACTGGAAGAGCGAGCCGAAGCCTTCGATAGGGGGTGCATAACAGGCGGTGCCAACGGCCACGACAGTCAGCCGCATGGTAAAGCAGCGGCCGGTGGCGATAAGCGTTTGCTTTGAAGTTTGTGAAGGCTGCAGCTGGGCTGAGCCTATATCGGGCAGCAACGCGTCGGCGGCCAGGGTACTGTCGAGACTCGACATGATTGCTGCCAGAAAGGCCGTGATGATCAGGCCGTACAGGCCAAAAAACGCTCTTAACGACAATTATAACGAGTAAAAAATAAAACCAACATATCTTTAGACGTAACGTCCAAGAAATTCGGCATGGAGGTCATCCAGCCATGCTGGAGATCGCGATTGCCGAACACTTCGGCGCAAGTGAAATCCCGCGAACACCCATGATTCACTAGGAGCCTTGTCGAATTCACGAGACCTAGCGATCCGTCCTGCAAACCTAAATCGGAATTCGGTTTCCATATTACTGAGTCACACTTGCCAGTGAACTTGGACCATGACCATCAAGATTGGATCTTTCTGTATCATCACATAGTATTATAAATATTTTCACTGACATCTCTAGATTAATATTTCCAAATTTTGAAATTTTTACTTCCTGTAAAAGTAACCCGGATCGATATTTTCAAATACAAAGGTTCATGTGTCTAGTGAAAGTAACCCATGTATCTTGTGAAACTGGCCCGGAATATTTTGTGATCCCGACGAATTATTGCCTTGACTCTGAATTTTATTGGCATTCTCATGATGCAGCTGGACCTAACATCGATTGTGGAAACCGACAAATGCGTGTTTTGCGCTTCCCCGACCTCCGAAAGTCAAAGGGCATCTCCTTTTCCCGGATGCACATCGATCGCCTCGAAAAGGCCGGTAAATTCCCCCGTCGCCTCAGGATCGGTTCTAACTCGGTTGCTTGGGTGGAATGTGAGGTTGACGAATGGCTTCAGGAACAGGCCGAAAAGCGGGTCAAGCAAATATAGGTGTCGACAGGCAATCAGATCACCGATCGACGGCCGCTAGATCTTCGCTGGGCGCGGCAAGACCCGAAAGCGGGGAATGATGCCTGCAGACCAGAGTTTCGTCCTAGAGCTGGCCATACAGAAATTTGGGCCCGTCAACCAACGTCGATCCAACGAAGAAGAGGCCCGGTTCGGCCGCAAGGGAAGCAAGTCGGTTCGGCTTAACACTGGTGAGTGGTACGATCACGAAGAAGGGAAAGGCGGCGTACTCCAGTCAACGTCAAGACCGTGGTCAAGGCCCCCGAATTCAAGAACTCACCAGCCTAAGCTTCCAACTGAGCCGGTATCGATCGAAGGCACCAACGCTCGGGCTTGCGAAATCTGGCGTGGTACCACATGTCTGACGCCTGGCTGCCCATCATCCCTCTACTTAGAGGGCCGCGACATTTGCCTATCTCCCTGGCCGGAAACCTTTGCTGCGGCACGTCTTAGCCCGTGGGTTGGAAACGACAAGAGAAAGCGTCCTGCCCTGGTCGTCGCCCGACACTGCCCGTTCTCCGGTTTTGTGAGAGGAATACAGGCAGTTTTCCTAACTGAGGATGGGCGGAAGGCGCCGATCGAGGCGCCGAAACAGAGTCTCGGTACTGGTAGTTTGCGTGCCCAATTGATTTGGGCCTTTCCGTTGGTCGATCTCATTATCGCCGAAGGTGTCGAAAGCGCGCTATCCGCACACCTAATCTATGGACTTCCCTCTTGGGCCATGTGTGGCGGGTTTCCCGAAGCAATCCTGCTTCCCAGTAGCTGTCGCCGCGTCCTGCTCTTCGCGGATCACGACCGCAAGGACATAAGCCAACAACGAGCCAGACGCCTTGCACGGTGGCTAACTTCTAACGGTCGAGAGGCCCGTGTCGTAGCCGCGGAGGAAGTAGGCGCAGATGCCAACGACCTGCTCCGCAGAGATCGCCATGGCTGATCCTTTTGATGCTGTGCTGCCAGGTATTAAGGACATCAAAATTGCTCCAAATGACGGGTCAACCAACGCATGTCGCAATCGCCGCTTCGAATTGCTTCCATTCGCAAAAATCGAACTTCCCACAGACCCGAGTTATCTGGTGTGGGGGCTTGTTCCGCGCGATGGACTCACTATCGTCTGGGGACCGCCGAAGTCCGGTAAGAGCTTTTGGATGTTCGACCTTGCGATGCATGTGGCGCTCGGCTGGAAGTATCGGGGACGGCGCGTTGTTCAAGGGCCTGTCATCTACGTGGCTTGCGAAGGCGGAAGGGGATTCAAGAAGCGGGTCGTAGCATTTCGACAAGAATATCGGCTCTCGGAGAATGATCGCACGCCGCCGTTCTATTTGGTTGGAACTCGTCTCGACTTAATCAGCGAGCATGAAGTTTTGATCAAGGACATCCGGGACCAGTTGAATGGTGCCAAGCCGGTGGCAGTCGTCATTGACACTCTAAACCGATCGCTCATAGGTGACGAGAACGGCCCGAAGGACATGGGCGCCTATATCGCTGCCGCCGATGCTGTTCGCGAGACTTTCGGTTGCGCTGTCATTTTGATCCATCACTGCGGTATCGATAGCACTAGACTCCGCGGTCACACCTCTCTCCCTGGGGCTGCCGATGCCCAGATCGCCGTAAAACGGGAGAATGACGGAGTAATCTCGGCGACCGTCGAATTTATGAAGGATGGGGCTGATGGCGATTTACTGGCAAGCAAGCTCAAAGTCGTCGACCTCGGTGAAGACGGGGACGGCAACGAGATCACCTCGTGCGTCGTCGAGCCGGTCGACGACTACCAGAGCCACGAAATCAAAGAGAAGGCAAAGCTCGGTGCGAAATCACGAAATGCGTACGAAATTATTGCCGATCTGATCTCCAGAGAGGGCAAAACAGCACCCGCAGAGCATGGCGATCACATTCCGTCAGACGTTCGAGTCATTGGCAAGCCAAGGGTACGAGAATATTTGGAGCAACGAGGCAATCTGGAAAACCGTCAGCAGTTTCATAATCGAATGATGGCGCTAAAAGACCACAGAAAATTGGGCGAATACAAGGGACTTATATGGCTTACTTCGAAAACGTTAGCAATGTCAGCTCCCGTCAGCTCTGATGAAAGCTGACGCCCGGGTGTTTGTCCAAGAGGCGTCAGTCAGCGTCAGGTGTGTCTATAGACACCTGACGTGCTGACACCTGACGGACACCTTGTCATGGACGGCTTCAGCTGATGGAGGAGTGCAATGCATAAAAATGGTTCAGCCCTATTTCAACATGGCGAAAAGCTGGGTTGCGGCCGTGGGTATCGCAGGTTCGACCGGTGTCGGACCGGGACACTAGTCTGAAGGACAGTTGCGACTACGCAGGACGGCCGCAAGCTGGATAAGCGGTAACACTCGAAAAATATCAGCAGCTGAGATTATGTCACCTGATTTAATCAAAATTGTTTCAAATAACTCATATGCTTACTAAATATCTCTGGAACCGTTCCAAAAGCGGGGTGATACAGGGGTGGTATTTGACTTGAAAACCTCGTGGTTCATGCCATGAACGTACCGCGATCGAGCGACAAGTATCGTTGCCGGGCGACGAATGAGCCAACGGCCTTTCTGGAAGGCGTCGATGGCCGCTCCGTCATCGCGCGTCGCTTTCGGGATCTGGTCGCTGCCATCGTCGAGGATCTGGGTGGTGCCGAGGCGATCACCGAGGGTGAATTGCAGTTGGTGCGCCGTGCGGCATTCATGTGCGTTCAGACAGAGATCATGGAAGCCGAAGTCGCCAACGGCGGCACGCTCGACGCGGAAAACTACGTGCGCCTGGTCAACGCGCTCAACCGCACGCTCGCCTCGATTGGCCTGAAGCGGCGGCCTAGGGACGTGACGCCGGATCTGCAGGACTATGTCGCGGGCAATCGGCTGTGAACATCATCGAGGCCATCGACGATCCCAATCTCTTCCGGCCCTGGTTCAAGAACATATCGACTTGGCAGGCTTGGCTGGCGTTCTTGAAGGTGGTCTTTGCGCTTCCCCGGAGTGGGGAGGAGGCGGAAATCCTTCGGCGGATCACCGGGCGCGCGCGGCTGCCGGAAGGCCCTTGCAGCGAGGCCTGGCTCATCGTCGGCCGGCGCGGCGGCAAGTCCTTCATTGTGTCGTTGATTGCCGTCTACTTGGCGGCTTTTCGCGACTGGCGCCCCTATCTCCAACCCGGTGAGAAGGCGACGGTGATGGTGATGGCGGCCGACCGCCGCCAAGCCCGGGTCATCATGGGCTACGTCAAGGGCCTGCTGCAGGGGGTCCCCATGCTGCGCAAGCTGCGGCGCCGGGAAACGGCCGAGGCCGTCGAGCTCGGGGGCCGGGTCGCCATCGAGGTGCACACCGCCAGCTTCCGCTCGGTCCGGGGCTACACGGTGGTGGCGGCCTTGCTCGACGAGGTGGCCTTCTGGCGTTCGGAAGAATCGAGCAATCCGGACGTCGAGATCATCAACGCCATTCGGCCGGCCATGGCGAGCATTCCCGGCGCCATGATGTTGGCCATCTCTTCGCCCTACCGGCGCTCCGGCGCGCTGTGGGAGGCCTACCAGCGCCACTACGGCCGCAACGACAGCGATGTGCTGGTGGTAAAGGCCGATAGCCGGGCGATGAATCCCTCCCTCTCCGAGGCCTTCGTCGAACGGGAGTACGCGCGCGATCCGGTGGCGGCGGCAGCGGAGTACGGGGCCGAGTTTCGCTCCGACATCGCCGGCTTCCTCGATCCCGATTGGCTTGATCTTGCCGCCCGGCCTGCCGCCACCGATGACCCGCCGGTCAATAACGTTGCCTACAAGGCCTTCGTCGACCCGAGCGGCGGCCGCTCGGATGCCTTTACTCTGGCTATTGCCCACCAGGACGACGAACGCCACCTCGTCGATCTGATACGGGCGCGCAAGCCACCCTTCTCGCCGGAGGCCGTGGTCGCTGGCTACGCCGAAATCCTGAAGCGCTATGGCTGCTACTCTGTCACCGGTGACCGCTACGGCGGCGAATGGGTGAAGCAGGCCTTCGAGAAGCAGGGCATCGCCTACGAAACCGCATCGAAGGCCAAGAGCGAGATCTATCTGGAGGCCGAACCGCTCTTCGCCCAAGGGGCCGCCGTCATCCCCGGCAACGGTGCCCTCTTGAATGAGCTGAGGCAGCTGGAGAGACGCACGAGCCGAGGCGGCCGAGACCTGGTCGACCATCCGTTCCACGGCCACGACGATCTCGCCAACGCCGTTTGCGGCGCCCTTTGGTTGCTGCAGCAGAGGGAGACCGAATGGGTCTTTGGGTGAGCAACGCAATCAGTAAAAGTACCACAAATGCCGGTGTTCCAGCCGGCATAGACCCTACTTGCATTCGTCACCTGGATTGATGCTTGTCGGCGCACCAGCGTGGTCAGTGTCAGCGCTGCTCTCCAGGTCGGCCGCCGTCAATTCCGGCTTGATCTTCGGGGCCGGTGGCTGCCATTGGCGGAGATGCTGCCCGACGTTTTCATAGAATGCCGGAACAATCTCTTCGATTTCCTCAATGAACGTCCTGCGTCCGCCGAACCGGCCGCCAAGGTCCTTGATGCCTAAGACTTCGAAGGACGTCGGTGTGAGACTTTTGTTGGCGCTTTCCAGCGGATCGATCGCGTTGCGGAGATCTGCTAAAGAAGCTTGGGTGGCTTCGGCCCTACCCGGCCATATGGCGCGCAGGAATACACCAGCTGGATCGGATTTCCCGAGTTGCCGCAAGAGCCAGTTTATGCGTGCCTTCGAAGACTTGCGGTCGCCCGGCGCGCTTAGCCGCATTGATACCACTACGCAGCGGGACCGCAGGTCCGCCAGAACATTGAGGGGGGACGCAGCGTCAGGAATCTCAAGAGCGCAGGAAAGGGCCGAGTCTTGGACCAGCCGCGTGATGTCGTTGCGCAAACGTTGGACAGGATTGGCACTCTCGCGCCTTGCTAGTTTCGCGGAGACCTCGAGTTGAAGCTTGCGGCTCATAATGAGGGCCAGATCCCTCACCTCTTGGTGCCAGCTGGCAACGGTGTTCTCGATTTCAGGTGACGACTTCAGGAGCTTTTCACCGGTCTGAACCTTGACAATAATGTCGCGCCATTCAGCATTCATTTGGTCGAAACTGGTGACCCCGGCACTAGGATGGCCAAAGAACCGCAGCATCTCCTTGAGGAGGTACTGCTGATCCGTATCGGCGACGCCTTCGGCGGAAATGAGCAAATTCGCTTGGGTCACTATATACATCCAGGACCAGTGAAAGAGCCCGATCGACTTCGTCAAATGCTTCGGTAGCACAACGGGATGATGATCTGGCAAGGCAACGAACTGGTTTGAAATCGTGATGACAGCGTCGACGCCAGCAGTTTTGGCAAGCCTGGCATAGGCTTCTACCTGCTCGGCCTCGAGCTCCGCCTTTCCAATCTTCGCTTCGACGAGTGCATGCCACTGCCGCCGACCGGTTGCCACGACGATGAGAGCATCCGGGCGAAGCTTCGACTCTCCTGCCGACTTTAGAACCACTTCGGTGAAAGCGCTCACCCGGCTACGGGTCCCAAGTCGCAGGCCAAGCGATGATAGCAGCGATCCGCCAAACTCGTTTACTGAGGTAAGACAGGAAAGAAAGATCGAAAGCGCCCGCCCTTCCTTCGACGTGTCGGCAATCACAGGAAAGAGTCGTGCTCTCTCGCCAGATTCCAGAATTTCAGGCAATGCCATCGGCTTTCCCCCTGTTCGGTCTTGGTATGGTTCCGAGCGATTCCTTAGTCTATCGATTGCGCAATGATTGCGCTAGCATGGATAGAAAATCGACCATGAGGTTTGTTGAATGGTAGAATATGAAGCGGAACAGTATTGATATCTCTACCTTCGGAAAGCAAAGTATCATCTTTGGTTACAGCACTCCGTCGAAGGAGCTCATATAGCTCGAGATGCCTGGCTTGGGGCGGTTCAGAGCGGTGGTTCATAGATTGAAGGCATCGCCAAAGGCCGTTGCCGGTTCCCGTGATAAAGCCATCAAGCCATGCATCGATTGCGTCGATCGATAGGGATGTCATTTCGGCGACTTTGAGGGGGATGACCTCGGCGGCCCCGACCGACCGCTGCAGTAAAACGGTCTCGTCCTCATCCCGCTGCCGGTGACGGCCCAGGTGCCATGGCCCCTCGATCATTTGTCACGACCTTGCGTGCAAATCGCTCCCTTGTTCGGCCAATAGGTCTTGCCATCTTTGAAAGTCAGTTGGCAAACGTGATAGCGGTCGCGCACTGGTTCGTGCGCGACGATGGCGGTGTAGGAGACGGGCTCGCTGCCGTTCTTCCGGGTTAACGGGTTCGAGTAGGCGTAATCGACCGTGCGGTAGGGGCCTTCGCCGGTCACAAGGCAAGGGCCGGCGCTTTGCAAGGTGCTGCGATCCACGCCCCACCTGGCCGCTATAAACTTTTTCACAATCAAGTTGGTGGTGCTGCAAAAGCCTCTCTTATCTGCCGAGGATCGTTCGGATTTCGTCTGCTTCGAAGACTTCCCCGCCGTCCTGTCGATGTTGTCGGGCCTGTGCAGCGGTAAGGGTACGCCCGCCTCTTCTGCTGCTTGTTCTCGCATCTGACGTTGCGCATGCTGAACGGAACTGTCGGGGCGATCTCGTGTCGACTCATCCTGCTCTTCGGCTTTGGTGGATGGCGGATCCAGCTCCGCGGATCGCTCGTGATGTTCGACAACAGCCGCTGCCAGGACACTAATGACGGCGAAGATGATCGATAGCGGGAAGAGTGCCCAGGCCTTCGATCGCTCGTATCGGCGGGGCGGCGGCGTTGGTTGTTCCCCCGGCAGCAGTCGGCCTTCAGTCAACAACTGAGGTTCATCGCCCGCATGAGGCCCTTGGCCCATTCGGCCGGGTGGCGGCGTTGGTCGTTCCCCCGGTAACAGTCTGTCTTCAGTCAAGAGCTGGGGTTCATCGCCCGCTTGAGGCCCTTGGCCCATCTTGCGGATCATCTCCTTGCCCCTGTCAGGCGGATCGATGCGCAGCCCCGAACGGGGATCGATGGGTCGGGTATCTTCCTCCCATATGGGCAAGGCAAACAGCAGGATACCGGCCAGCAGCGGCGAGATTAGGATGGCGATGAAAAGCCATCCGATGGGATCGCGGTTGCGGCGCCTGGCGATGAGCATGATGGCGACGCAGAGGACGATATAGGCAAGAACTATGGACATGGGTCCGGCCCTCCTGCTATCGGCCTTGTCGGGCAGCAACGAGAGCGACGGGGCTCTTGGCGGCCGTCCTTAACGAGCGGACAGGTATCCGTGCCGTCCAAAAGGAAAAAAAAAGATAGCGCTCCGCAGCAAGTAGCAGGCAGAGAGGGGCCCGGCCTTGCCGGCCAAAGCCGGCGAGGCGTCCAGAAGGGTGTATTGATGCTGGATCTGTTACTGGGTGTCGACGCCACCGGCCTGCCACTCCCGATGAAACCAGGCCTTGCGGTACGCCCCCGCAAGGAGGTTTCCACCTTCATCTCTGGTGATCGGGGAGTTAGTAAACCGACACAAGACGGTCCCTATGGCCTTTAGACGGGAAGTCCTGGACATACGCCACAGGCTCCCCGACCAAAGAGGTCAAGGTCCGTGGTGCTGTTATGGTCAGCACCAACCACTTGTGTCGGGGTTACTACGCCCCAGAGCCGTGCGTGGCGGCTCCGAAAATGAATCTAGCCCTTCTTCGAAATAGAAGAAAGGGAAATGGTGATGCTGCGCCAGGACTCACCCCATGGGGGCGGGACCGAAACCAAACAATCTCCACCCCCAAGGCAAATGCGGGTGCCACTCGCGCGGCCCGCCGGCGTCGTCGCTTTCGGCGTTAATGCGTGCGGCGCCGTGGGTTTTGCCGCAGGGTCCCGGTTCAACCCGTCACGACCCAGCCGGGCGCTTGGGACGGGCGCGGCTTCTGGGCGCGGGATTTGGTGGGCTTTCGGAGACGCTTTGGGGCGCGACGCTGTCAGGTGGGACTTGGGAAGCGGCGTTGGACGGGGCCTTGGATTTGCTGCGGCTCACACCCTTGGTTTTTCCGGTAGAGACGCTCGTGCCGAGGCTTAGGCCGCCGGTGCTGTGGCTGGTGCTGCTGCTGGTCGGCGTTTGGTCACCAAGCTCGCCGGGCGTCGCGGCCGGGTGGCGCCGCCGGAGCAGGTGCCAGCCGAAGAGATAGAGGAGGCCGACGGCCAGAAGGATCGGCAGCTCGGCGACCGATAGGGGGGTAAGGACGACGCCTGGGAAAGGCTCGAGAATGATGGAAAGGCCTAGTTCGAAGGAAGATAAAAAAGAGGAGGAGGAAAAGCTGTCACCGAGGATTTGAAGCACCGAAAGGTACAGTGCGACGAAAGCAAATAATGAGCCATAGGATAAGATTAGAAGGAAGTAAATCCCTTTCAGGATGCCGAGCACGGCATCGAGGTGAGGTTAACGCGGATTTTGGCTTGACGTTCGGCAAGTGTCTTGCGGTTTTGCTTGCGGTCTGACTCAGTGGTGTCTTCCGAGGCAGGAGGATTCCCATGGTAGCGTTGCTTGAAAAGCCGCGGCTTGCGGTGTTGCTGGAACACTTTTCGGCGATCGAGGACGATCGGCAGAGCTGGAAGGTAATGTATCCCCTGCCCGAGGTTCTGCTGCTGGTGGTCTGCGGCACCATCGCCAGCTCGGACGACTACGAGGACATCGTCGACTGGGGCGAGGCGCATCTGGGCTTTCTGCGGCGCTTTGGCGAGTACCACTTCGGCATCCCCGGCGCCGATTGGCTGCGCTGCCTGATGAACCGCCTCGACCCGGCGCTCTTTGCCGCCTGCTTTTCCGCCTGGGTGGCCGAGATCTGGCCGGATCGCCCCGCGCTGGTGGCCATCGACGGCAAGACCTCCAGGCGCAGTCACGACCGGGCGGCGGGCAAGCGCGCGCTGCACCTGGTCTCGGCCTTTGCCAGCACCAGCCGGCTGGTACTGGGGCAAGAGGCGGTGGCGGAAAAGTCCAACGAGATCACCGCCATTCCCGCTCTGCTGCAGCGCCTCGACCTGGCCGGCGCCCTGGTCTCCATCGACGCCATGGGCTGCAACCCCAGGGTCGCCCAAGACATCCGCGATGCCGGCGCCGACTACCTCTTGGCGGTCAAGCAGAACCAACCCAGCCTGCATTAGGAGATCGAAAGCTATTTCAAGGACGCGCCGGCCGAGGAGGTCGACAGCCACCAGAGCCTCGACAAGGGCCACGGCCGCCTGGAGAACCGCCTTCACCAGGTGAGCCAAAGCGTCGACTGGCTGAGGCCCGAGCGCAGCTATCCCGGCGCGCCGCGCTTTGCCGGCTTGGCCGCGATCGCCATGGTCGAGGCACAGGTCGAGCACAAGGACCATTGCACCCGCCAGCGGCGCTATTACATCTCATCGCGAAGCCTTTCGGCTGCGGCCTTCGCTCAGGCCGTGCGCCAACACTGGGCGATCGAGAACAATCTCCACTGGAGCCTCGACGTCACCTTCAAGGAGGACCTCTCGCGCCTGCGTAAGGGCCACGGCGCGCAAAACATGGCCGTCGTCCGCCATTTTGCAATCAACCTGCTGCGCCGGGCCAAGGACAAGAAGTCCCTCAAACGACGCCGAAAATGCGCCGCATTCGACCCCAACTACATGCTCAAAATCCTAGACTTCAGACCCGTTAACCTCGACTCGTAGCCGTGGGATGCCGAGTTTTTCGAAAAAGAAACTCGGGGAGATGGCGTTGCGCCAGAGTTCGGCGAAAGAAGAGATGAAGGCAAGGGGGAGCAGGAGGAACAAGGAGATCTGGGGCAGCAGCTCGAGCTCGCCCGGCAAGCCAGGCCATTTCCAGGAGGGCGCGAAGAAGATCAAAGTGAAGAGAGCCGAGAAGACCGAAAGCGAAAGGAGCTTGCGAGGCAGATGGGCCGTCAAGGGCTGTTTCTCCAGGCCGGCGGGCAGGAGCCAGAGCCGGTCGAGCCAGGCCTCGACGGGATGGGCCTCGACGGGATGGGCCGCGGCGCCGGCTGCCGCTTTGGCTCCGCCGGTCCTGGCGGCTGCGGCCGGGAAATCGCCGCGCCGCCGCAGGAAGCCGCCCAGGTAGAAGGCGAGCAGCGCCGAGCGGGCCATGGCCAGGTCGTGGTCGTAGAAGGCGCTGGAAAGGTTACTCTCGACGACCGAGAAACCGCTTGCCTGGCCGAGGCTGCCCAGGAGGCCGAAGCCGAGGGCGAAGGCGAGGAAGCGGCGCGGCGCGAGGGCGAGGAAACCGGCCAGGAGGGCGCCGCCCAGCCACAGGGCCTGGCCGTTCCAGACGAGCACGTCTTCTCCGATTATGGCGAGCGGGCAGAGGGCGAAAAAGGCGAGATAGAGGATGTTTGACGGCAAGGCCCGGGCCCAGGCGAGGAGGCGGGCGGGTTCGGCCGCCAGGGCAGAGAGGAAGAGGGCCAGGAGGGTGATGTCGAGTCGGCCGATGGCGGTGATCCAATCCAGGTCGAGGGAATGCCAAAGATCTAGGCTGGCCAGGCTCAGGGCCAGCAGCAGCGCCGTTGCCATGGCCAAGGTGGCTGCCCTGCCATGACGCTTGCCGAGCCAGAGGGCCAGGGGCAGGAGCAGGACGTCGAACTCGAGAGCTACGTCGATGCCGATTAGAGATCGGATATCCAAGGCGATGAGGAGCAAGGCGAGCGGGATGGAGAAAAGGAGCTGTGGGGTGGTGACGAGGCGCTTTACCAGACGGCGCGTGGCCGGCGCCGGCCAGCGGCGCGAGGGTGATGAGGCGAAAGATGAGCCAGGTGGCAGCCAGCGTGACCCCGAGGAGCACAAAGCTCAAAAGCGGCCCGACGAAGTGGTCCTCTTCGTCGAAAAAGGGCAGGCCCGGGAGCTGCAGCATGAGCGCCACGCTTCGGCTAAGGTTTAGGGTCCAGAGAGCGATCGGCGGGGCCAGGAGCCAGGCCAGGAGGGCGAGCAGGAGGATGAGGGCTAGACGGCGGCCACTGCTGTGCACGGCGCCACCGGTCCGGCGCTGGGCGAGCAAGGCGGCAAGGCAGAGGGCAAGGAGCAGAAAGGCGGTGCGCCATAGAGCGGAAACAAAATCAGTATCGGGCCTAAAGAATTCGGAAACGACGAGCACTTGGTGTATGGGGATGCCGCTGGCGGCGGCGATAGCCGGGGCGGCAAGGGCGAAGCGCCAGAGGATGGGCGGGTCGATCTGGCCGAAGCGCAGGAGGCCGAGGCTCGCCGCCAGGAGGGCGGCATAGGCGATCATGAGGGCGCGCGGCTCGGCCGGCAGTGGGCCGAAGGGGAAGGCCGCCAGCGCCGCCGCCTCCAGCAAAAGGCCGCGGGTCAAGGCGGCAAAGCCGAGGGCCAAGGCGCGGCGGCGCCCGCCGAGGAAGCGGCGAAAGGCCAGGGCCAGTGCCGCCAAGACGAGGGCCAGGGACAGGGCGGGCGAGATCACCAGACCTTCATCAATGACAATCGTCGCGAAGTAGCAAGCTCCCTCTCCACCGAAGGCTAGCAAGCGGCCGGCTTCGGGCAGGGCGGCGTTGATAACGCCGAGGGCGAGGCCGCGATTAGCCTCGACCAGGCCGGCTGGCACGGCGCCAAAGACCTGAAGATCCCGGACAACATCACCCTGCTGCATTAGCTAAGACTTAACCTGACAGTGGCGATATTTGGCGGGTTTCGTGGGCCAGGGTTCCGGGCATGCCCGGAACCCTGTCGCGTAAAGACAAGGAGCCCAATGATGACTAAGGATCAGAAGATCATCCGCGCCAAAGTGGGACTGCTGGAGTTGGCTAAGCAACTCGGCAACGTGAGCCAGGCCTGCAAGATGATGGGCATCCAAGGAGCGTGGCCGAAGGCCGCGTAAGCCGCAGGATGCGGGCGAAGCCCAGCCGCGACAGCTTCTATCGTTTCAAAGAACTCTACGGTGAGGCGGAAAGGCGAATGATCCGGTGAATCATTGGCCCGCCGAACGGCGGCGAGGTGGCGCTGATGGAGATCAGCCGCAAGAAGCCTTTGCCGGCCAACCGGGTGGCGCCCGAGGTGAAAGAGGCGGTGGTGGCTTTGGCGGTGGAGCAACCGGCCTGGGGTCAGCGCCGGGTTGCCAACGAATTGGCCAAGCAAGGCCTTTCGGTCTCGCCGGCCGGGGTGCGCTGCGTTTGGATGCGCCACGATTTGGAAAACATAAAGAAGCGCCTGAAGGTTTGCGGCAGCAAACGCGCGTAGCGCCGGAAACCAAAGAGCTTCGCTCGATTGCTCCGCAATCCCAGGAAGGCCTGATCCTAACCGAAGCCCAGCTCGCGGCGCTCGAGAAAGCGAAGAGCGAGAAAGGTGAGAATCAGACCGTGGCGCCAGTGGCACCGCGTAAGCTGAACGAACCACGGCGAATTTGAGAGCCTGCACCCGGGCTATTGCGGTGCCCGTCGATCCGCCTTGCGGCCCGACCCTTCTATGTCGGCACACTGAAGGGGGTGGGGCGGATCTATCAGCAGTCCTTCATCGACACCTATTCGAAGGTCGCCTTTGCCAAGCTCTATGACCGCAAGACGGCATTGACCGCGGCGGATGTGCTGAATGACCGGGTGATCCCTTTCTTCGACGACCAGGAGATCGACCTACATCGCATCCTGACCGACCGCGGCACCGAATACTGCCGCAATCCCTGCGTAGCAGCGCGCGATAGCGCCCGCCACGAGTACGAACTCTACCTGGCGGTCGAGGACATCGACCATTCCAGAACCAAGACTAAGAGCCCGCAGACTAACCGGGCTGCGCCCCCTTGCTGCGCAAGTGTCGAGCGATTCCACAAGACCGTCCTGAACGAGTTCTATCGCATCGCCTTCCGCAAGAAGCTCTATCGCTCCATCCAAGAGCTGCAGGACGACCTTGATGACTGGATCAAAGGTTACAACGAGGAAAGGCCTCATCAAGGAAAATGGTGCTATGGTAAGACACCCATGCAGACCTTCCTTGACTCAAAGCACCTGGCCAAGGAGAAAGTCGTGCCCTCAGCGGTGGTGGCCTGACAGCCAGCACCTAACTGACACCCGCCAAGCCAAAAGGGCAGGATTGTCAGACCAAGTCTCAGCTTTTACACCCTGCTGCCTTTGCCGCCGCGCTGCCCCGAACTGAACCCGGTCGAGAATATCTGGCAGTACCTGCGTGGCAACTGGCTTTCAAACCGGGTCTTCAAGTCACACGACGACATCCTGCAACACTGCTGCAATGCTTGGAACAAGCTCATGGCCAGACCATGGAAAATCACATCCATCGGCACCAGAGATTGGGCCTATGAGTCATAGAATTCGAGAATTGGTTCTCTACATAAGGCTGCTGCGTCAAGTGTGTGATTTGGCTTTTCTTGGGTCGCGGTCAGCGGGTCATGGTTCTCTTCGGCGTTGGCTTTTGGGGCTGCGCCAGCATCCCGGTCTTGTCCGCTTTCGAACCTTGGGGCGGTGCTCTGTATTAAGCGCAAGCAATGTTGCAACCAAATGTCTCGCACTCATCCCGCCGGTTCGACCCTCTTCAAGCCAAAGTCGTGATCGCCTCTCAGGCGGCTTGCACCCTCCCTTCATCGTAGTGGGTTTCGTTCTTCCATAGCCGCAGCAGAAGGCAGGCCAGCTTGCGGGCCACCGCCACGCGCGCCTTCTTGGCGCCGATCCGCTTGGCCAGCTTGAGGCCCCAGCTCTTCAGTGGCGAGCGCCCGCCCCAGGTGGTCAAGAGGCAATGGGCCGCCTCGTAGAGATAATGCCGCGCCATGGCATCGCCTTGCTTAGAGATCGCGCCGGCGATGTCCCGTTCGCCGGACTGGTAGCGTTTGGGCGTCAGGCCGAGGTAGGCCCCAATATCCCGACTGTGCCGGAAGCGTCCCGGATCTTCGATGGCCGCTGCAAAAGCCAGCGCCGTGATCGGGCCGACCCAAGGAACCGAAGTTAGATGCCAGCAGGCCTTTGACGAACCAACTTCCTTGCGCACCAGCTTGTCCAAGGCGGCAATCTGGGCCTCGACCGCCGCCAAGGCCTCCAACAGCGCGTTCACGCAGGCGTAAAGCAAGGCATCATGACGGCAGGCCGCCCGGGCCGCGGCGTCGAACTTGCGGGTCCCCTGACGCCCCGGGATCTTGATCCCGAAAGGCCGCAGCATACCGCGGATCTGGCCGAAGAACGTCCGCTTGTTGCGGACCAACTGATCTCGCGCACCAAGCAAAGCCTTAAGCCGGTGGCTCTTTTCCGATTTGACGAATACGGGCGTGTACCAGCCCGTCTGCAGCATCTCCGCCAAAGCCCGCGCATCGCTCCGATCCGTTTTTACCGGGCGCGCCTTGATCGCATCCGCCGCCCGGCGCGCATCCATACAGACCATTGGAAAGCCCAGGAACGAAAGTGCGCGATAAAGCCAGGGCGTCAGCGAACCTGTCTCAAGCCCCACCAAGATCAGCGAGCCCAACCAAGGCTCGAGTTTCTTGGCGATCATCTCAGGGTGCGTATCTGCAAAGCCTTGCCAAACAACGCCACCCTCCTCATCCAAAACGCAGAGGCTCGTAAGATTGAGGCTGACATCCAATCCAACGTAGTATTTCATCGCTGCTCTCCTCTCGGGTTCCTACCAGATAGCTTCGCCGCTCTCCAAGAGGGCAGCAACCTCATGTATGGGATGTATTACTCTGTCATGTCACCCAGTCTGATTAAGCCGTTTGTCATTACGCGCGTAGAGAGGAGATGCTTGTTACTCACGACAACTCGGTACACCGTTTCCAGACCAGGTCCATTATTTGCAACGTCCCACCGAGGCGGGAGCAGGCAGGTCGCAATACCGTGCACCGCGACAGCCACCAACAAGACAATTTTCGCCGGGCCGAAGCCCTCTACAACGTCCTTGTTCGCATGGCATCCCACTGCAGCACTGGTCATCCCGTTCACACCTGCCGCCGTCGCGCAGACAGGGACGTTTTTTTGTGAAATCTAGACCTCGATAGAGACAAGTCAAACGTAACGGTTCGCAGGCACCCGATCTCATTTGATCACAAGGTAAAGCCAGGCAGCTATCGAGAGACCTGACGTCTTCCCTTCCTGTCCCTTCTTTGCTTTTGTCCACTTCGGGAGACAATGGGGCTCCCACACCGCGCGGCTCAGTGGCCACCGTCACCTCAACTGTCTCTCCAGGATGTGCTAGAGAGCCTCCCGGCGGTTTTTGTGATGAGATCCTGCCGGCCTTGGTTTGATTAGTCTCTTGCTGGGTCACGTTTCCGAGACGCAGTCCTGCCTCTGATAGGCGGCGGGTAGCTTCTTTCACTGTCAAACCTCGGAGAGTTGGAACCTCGGCTCGCTTGGCACTCGAAACCACGACGACAACCCGGCCGCCCGGGAACATGATAGAGTCGGGAGCTGGGTTCTGGCCTATGATATATTCCGGTTGCGTGGACTGTGTATTTGGCTCGCTTGATCGCCCAAGGCGCAACTCTATTCGGGCCAGGCGGCTCGTAGCCTCAGGGATCGAAAGGCCGCGAAGATCCGGTACCGGAATTGGGGGGGGTGGCGGGCCGGCGACTTCGACGTAGATCGCCGTACCCGGCGGCACCTCGGTTCCGGCTTCTGGTTTCTGATCTAGGATCCTGCCAGCGGAAACTTGGGTGCTTGGGATTTCCTGAGCCCGGCCAAGAACTAGACCCAATTCTTCAAGTCGCCGGGCTGCTCGGCCTCGATCGAGACCTACCACTTGGGGCACGGAAACCGGGGGGATCAACGCGCGTGCGTCAGAGAGGTCGAAACTGCCAAGCCACTCCAACAGAAGTTGGCTTTCACGTGCGGTGATCCGGCGCGGTTCGGAGACGAAATCCCGTGTCATGACCACTTGATGGCCTTGGGTTACAGTCACGCTCTGAGCGCCCGCTACGCGCGCGCTGCCGCTCAGAAGGGTCAGGACCGACGTGCCTTGCGTAACTGTCAAGACGTATTTCGAGCCAGCCAAAACGTCACTACCATTGGCTTCCTTTATTTGATGTTTGCAAGGTGCGGTGTCTCCACCGACGCTACCATTGCTGAGGAGAAATTTGATCAAACACTGGCCCTTCTCTAACAATTCAAGAAAAAATTCGGGATCGGTGTTTTCTTCGAGCTGCACAAATCCACCGGGCGTGAATCGCAGGCGCGCTCTACTTTTAGCTCCGGTCGCCAAGAAATTGCCGCGCCTGATACTCATGCCATCCGTTGCCGGGGCTCCGTCGACTGTAACTGCGGGTCCTTGAACTTCCAGCTTGCCGACAACGCTACGGGGCTTGGTCTGGCAGAAGGTGAGAAGACTCCCAAAAGCTAGAAGCAGGAGCACAATCAACAGCGTTCGCACCATGTTTGGCACCGTCATTCCGATGTCTTTTTGGTGACAAAAGAAATTGGACGCCTGCGCCCGATGCGCGCTTCCTGCACGACCTTGACCGGAAGCCACAAAACCCGCTGGACCCGTTCGTCCCACAGAACGAAAGCCTCGGATGTCTTGTTCAGAAGGTAGTAGTCGCTCTTAGCCCCAATTCTTCCGTCCTTGGTAACAATATGCACAATTGAATATTCGTTCGGTAGTACGATGACTCCGTAGATCATCGGCAGTGTGATGAAGATCATCGCGAAGATGCAGGCGAAAGGTGAGACGAACAACAGCCTGAAGCGCCACTGGCCCGTCAACTGCCAAGCTAGATAAAGCACCATGATCGCCTCTAGGAAGAAGAACAAGGAGAATAGGAACTTGGTTCCAAGGATTCCGGGGGACCGGTCGTCATCTTTCCGTTGGACGAGGGCCTCGCGTATCGCTCGTCGTTCCTCACTCTCGATCTCAGAGCTTGACGTCGTGGACGCATGAAGCAAATCTGAAATTTCTAGAACGCTGGTGATGTTCTGGTAAGTAGCTGACATATGAACCATCAAGATCAGCAGAAGCAACGCATAGATTACGTACCTCCAAGCTCGGATGAGCCCAGGAACGGCCTTTAAGGCCCTAAAGAGTTTCCTAGTCAGAGGTCGGTGGCGCAAGGCCCGCTGCGCGACAAGCCACACAAAGGTGACGACGGCCATTCCGACTAGCGGCCCTAGCACGAACGCGAAACTCTCCACTGCCACGTAAACCGTGAAACGTGACCCTCTTTGGAGATAGAACAGCGGATCGAAACTGAGGACCAACAGGTCCAAGCCTAAAGCGTGCAGGTTGGCGAGCGTGACGAGATAGCCAAAGGCATAGAGGATAGCCGCAACGGCAGCCAGAGCCCCAGAAAGCCACCCGATGAATGTCGCTGCGCCCTTGAGCAGATCCACGCCAACCTCGCGACAAGATGGCAGGTCCAATGCCGAGCCGTGTGCGCTCCGACCGCCGAATGTAACCAAATTAGACTAGTGACTCACGAAAATTCTATCTAGATTAATATTTCCTCCCGTAAAACTGTCAGAGAAACCTATTGCATTCTTCTGAAGTGGGGTAGTTCAAGTCCTTTTGTTGCCTGTCTACTAGCGACTTGCTCGGATTCTTGCTTTGACTTTTGTGATTGAATGGCCGCCTGATAACAAGCGGCTCTGAGCAAGGCCAGCCAAGCTCACCGAACTGCGGCATTGCCTGTTTTAGTGCCGTCGCATGACGATTTTGGCGTAGTGATTGAGTGCCCTGGCGCCGATGGCGAGCGCGCGGCCCCGGTCATGGCTTTTTTTGACAGCGCAGCCTTTGGGCTGGGCCTGGCAACCCTCTTACCAGCTTACACCGGATTTCAGCGGCGTGCCCCAAGCGTTTTGGACCCGATGGCCCGCACCAAGTACCCGTGTGGCGGGCCAAAAACGCTTGGCGCCACAGCTCTCCGGTCGACCGTCCAAAAGCCCCGCAAAAGGTCATGCGGGGCTTTTCTTTAAGGACGCTCGCCGCTGGGCAGGGTTGCAGGCGCGCTCTTTGTCTTTGGTTTGGAAGGCTCAGAGCCGAATGCAAGCAAAGGAACCTGATCACCATGTCGAGCAAAATCTATCAAATGGTCTCAGACCAGATCATTGCGCAGCTGGAGGCGGTGGACCCGCGGGATTTCAAGACGCCGTGGTTCTGTGTCGGCCATTCGCCGGTCAATCTGCCGTGGCACGGCCTATCGCGGCATCAATCACGTGCTCTTGGCTCACGCTGGCCATGCCTCGAACGTCTGGGGCACCTTTCGGCAGTGGCAGGAAAGGATTGCGCCGTCTGCAAGGGCGAGCGCTCCCTGATGGTCGTCCTTTGGAAGTTCTTCAACGAGACCGACGAAGGAGGGGAAGCCACCGGCAAGACCAGCGCCGTCATGACGCGCTTCTTCCGCGTCTTCAATTCCAGACAAGTGGAGGGCGAATTCGCCCGGCAAGCGGAGTCGCAGCGTCCGAAAACCTCGATGCTTTCACTGTCTTCCGCTCCTTCCCAGCCAGGATTCCAAGCGCGGAAAACTCTAAACAAATTCGCTCCGATTCTCAGGGAGCAGACCAGTGGCGTGATTGGCGGTAACAATGAAATGCCAAAGGAGAAGCCCGTGTGTTGATCCGATGGTGGCAACCCCTAGAGGAAACGCGGGGACGGACGAATTGCGAAGGTCCTAGATGTGCCGTGCAAACAAGAAGTTCGGCCAGATAGCTCGGATTGTGTCAAGACAACCTCCAGCTTCGTGAGACTCGACAAAGCACGGCCTACAAAAAACATCTGTAGCGTCAGTGCAGACAGAATAATGAAACCATCTATGGATAGTTGCCGAACCTCTATAAATGGCAGATCGGTGACTAGAACAAAAATACTCACCTTCCAAAAACCTATAGTATAAGATACAATGAATTTGCGCGTCACAAGATAAACGAAATTGGTGTGCTCCGCGCAGGGAGACCGATGGAAACGTTGTCCTTTTTGATTTGTTGTGCGCTGTGTGGTGGTGGGCCGACTGGTAAAAAAGCTTCAAGGAACGAGTGCAAATTCGCGCCATTGCAGGTCGCCGATCTGACGATCCGCCAGCTTACCGTCGTGTCGGCGTTTCCAGAGGTGGAGCTTGCCAAGCATCGGCAGATACTGACCGCCAGTCAAGGCGAACGCTTCATCGAGGCGTACTGTGCACGTGGCTCCACGTTTGCCGGGGCCTTCATGCACACAAGCTTGTTGGCCGCACTGGAACGTTGTGCCGGGCAGGCTACCTTATGACTCGTTGCCCACGCGGCTGCTCAGATCTGCCCAAGCTCAAAGATTTCACCCTAAACTACTAAGCTCATCGCCCTCGGGTTGTGCGCAATTTTCGCGTCGCCGCTTTGGGGGTCGCCAGTGGGTGTTTTTAGCCACTCCGACCCGGTCACGACCGGCAAGACACCCAAGGCCGATCCAATTCGCAACGAAGACTCCAATGTGTCGACACAAACCGGCAGCTTTGAGTACTCCTACCTGATCGTCGTCCCGCCCGGACGCGGCGGAGCGACGCCGTCTTTGACCCTTCGCTACAGCTCACAGGGTGCGTTGTATGGGACGTTTGCCGCCGGTTGGACACTGCAGCTGCCAGAAATTCGATTCGACCCCAAGCAAAGTGTCATCACGGTGGCCGCGGCGACCGAGGAGCGGCGCTACGTCGCCACACAATCGGGCAATCGAGTACTCATACCAATCGTCGAGCCGGCAGATGCCGATGTGCTGCAGACTTACCGCGCCAAAGTCGACGACCAGTACATTCGCTACGAGCGGCTCGACCCATCGTCGGGTGCGGCGTGGCGAGCGCGCACGCTCGACGGCAGCGTATACACATTTGGCGAGGGGTCAAACCTTGGCCAGAGTTCGATCGGCAACATGCATCATGGTATCGCGCGGCTGACATCGATGCGCGACGTGCATGGCAACACTGTTGAATACTTCTACACCCCGGTCGGTCCTCCGAATGAGCTCGTGCCGTTCGATTACCAACTGACCAACATTGCCTACTCGAGTCACAATACCATTACCGGTCACCACGCGGAGGTTCGCTTTGAGACAGTAGAAGATCATTGCGAGGGTGGTTTGACGGTCGGCTCGAAATTGACCTTTCGCTCAGGTGGGCGTCACTTGTCCGGGGCGCGGCGTGTCTCGGCGATCACCACCTGGGCCCGCGTGCAAACGAGTGGCGCGCTCGAGCAGGTGCGACGCTACGAGTTCGCCTACGATGCGACCGGGCTTTCTTGCTCGAGTAGTATCTCGCCAATTCGCCTGCTCCTTCAGGTGACGGAAAAGGCCAAGGCGCCGGGGATCCCGTGGGGAGATGGAACGTGGAGCGAGCTACCACCTGTCACGTTCCAGTACGGGCCGCTCTCGCGTGGGACGCTCGACCAAGCGGTCGGCCTGCTCCACAGTCCTTTAGCCGCTGGGGATCGGCGACCGGCCGGACAGGCGACCCAAGTTCGGTTTTTGCCTACCCTGGAAGTGATGCACACTGATTTTAATGGCGACGGTCTAATAGACCGGCTCCAGGCCCTTAACGGCTCGTGCGACGTCGACGTGTTTTTGAACCAGGGCAGTGGTTTTCTCATGACGCCGTCTCACACTTTTTCGCTTCCGACAATGTCATGGCGCGGCGCCTCACCTGATCCGGGTCTTGAAGAAGGCTGTTCGTTGACCGCGCAGTACTCAGCGTACTTCGGGGAAGACCATCAATTATTGTGTCATTTCAGCGGATCGTACTTGAGCTACAAGTTCACTGACATGCACGGTGACGGACTCCCCGACCTCCTCGTCGCTGCCAACTACGATGGCCGAATCACCGACACTGAGCTCCTCACAGTTCTCCCGTATGGCAACCCGCCGTGCGGCGCCGGTGGGCAATGCCCCGATGTCGACGACACGTGCTACAAAAACGCAGGGGGGTGCACGCGGGTAGATGATAACCTTCGGTTCTGCCCGCCCGCCGATCGGTTTTACGGCTGCGCGAGCACGGCGCCGAAGGTGCCGTGTGGGAACCTGATCCTCCACAAGAAAATCGCGCCCGACGCCAATCCAAACAAGTGGCCACCGCCTCCAATCATATCTGTCCCACCGATTCCCGCACTTGAGCCTAGCGATCCACAAACAATGTTTTGCGAGCGATCGCACCACGAGGGGTGCAACGAGGGCGAGTACGTGTGGGCGCTTTATCCGAACATCGGAGGCACCATTGACACCGCTTCGCCGCCCGAGCTCATTACCTCACCGATTCCGCTCGAGTCCAACGCCGCCGATACCCCGTTTGGCCCAGCGAGCAACGGCTTCGTCGGTGCGCGAAACGCGCTCATCGACATTGATGGTGACGGCTTTTTGGATGCTGTCATGGTCGACGACCGAGACCCGCTGCCATACGGGCTGGCGCTGTATGTTTGGCGAGGAAATGGCACTGGCCACCTTGGCGACGGCCCCTACCCGTGGTGGACACCAAAAGCGCGCCTATCGCGAACTTATTTCATGCCCAATGGCCAAGGATGCAGCGGAGCCGATGTGTTTGCCAACGGCACATTCGGGGCTCTGCAAGACATGAACGGCGACGGGCTTGTCGACCTCCTGTGGTACGACCCCGAAACGGATCCGTCTTTGGTTCAAGAGGGTGTCTACACCTACTTCTCCCGACGCGCGCCCGGCCCAGAGGGTACGCCCGAGGGAGCGTTTGGGTTTCTTTCCGATCAGGGTTCACCCGGCGACCCGGAGCGCTCGAGTGTTGAGATCTCTGATATGTTTGCCCATGCTGGCAGAACCTGCGTCGACGTTCGCGAGTGGCAGCACACGTATCCGAAGTCGGTTGCGGTGCGTGCGTTCGCCGAGAGCGATGTCCGCTTGCTCGACTATGACGGTGACGGCCGCGTCGATTTGTACTTTGGCATTGACCAGCGCCAATCAGTCACACTCAGCCGCGGCGACGGCAGTTTCGCTCGCGACCCGACTGCCAACAACATCAAGGGCCTATCGTCTCAAGATCAAGACATGTTGGCCAAGCACACCGACGGTGATTTTTACGACTCGAAGTTTCCGTGGATAACGACGCGCGAGTTTCTCGACGTCAATGGAGACTCACTCCCCGACGCGATCGTTGGTAACACGCTGGGCGCCAGAGTCTACACCGACGAATACGGCGACCATCCGATGCGTCTCATGAAACGCATCGACAACGGTCGTGGGCTTATCACCGAGGTTGGCTATGGCCGGCACAACGACAGTTCGATCGTGGACAACACCGGCAGCGACAACGTCCCTAACAACTTTTTCGTCGTCACGTACCTGCGGCGCAACAATGGCGTTTGCGCCGACCCAAGCAACCCGGTAGGAAACGAGTGCAACGCTAATGTTGAGACCACCTATACCTACGCAGATATGGTGTTCAACAATTCTGATGGCCGCTATCGGTTTCGCGGGTTCGAGCGGGCCCGCGCAACAATGCCAAACAGTTCGATCGTTGAGCAAACCTACGACTATGTCGTCGACCCGACGGGGCGACTAGCCTCAACGACCCGCTACGCGACTGCCGGCGGCGCGCCGCATGTGATCTCGATCGAGCTTTATCTCACGTCACAGTTTAGCGGTTTATTTGGAGGTCAGACCAAAAGTTACCACCGCACCCGGACACAACGCTTTACCTGTGGCAATGAAGATACCTACTTGGAGTGCCTGCTCCGCCCGCCGCTTATCACCAAGTGGCAGTACAGCCCAATCACCGCGTCCGGGAGCTCACTCGACCTGGCATACCAAAAATCGCACCAGCTCGACGTGGTAGGGAGCGGCGGCCTCAAAGACGGCGACAAGATCAACCA
Organism: Rhodospirillales bacterium; assembly: GCA_965222795.1. Taxonomy (GTDB): domain Bacteria; phylum Pseudomonadota; class Alphaproteobacteria; order Kiloniellales; family CBDCUY01; genus CBDCUY01. The sequence goes on from OZ244972.1 coordinate 1,644,653, forward strand.
GCTTCTCTACATTCTTCACTCTGGGCCGACACAATACCTCCTTCGGACCACGCACGATCGCAAATGGGAGTATGTGGCCGGCGTCCACGTCACGCGAGCGGCGAGCTATTTCGAGTGGAGCGACGATGGCTTGTTCCTCGATCGGGAGCAAGTGGCGATCAGCGATACCGAGTGGGCGGTCACGGCGCGGACATACCACGCGACCGGGGTCGTCGAGGCCGAGACGCGGCCCAACCAAGAGGCGGCTGGTTCGGGGATAAAAACGGTTTACGAATACGATCCGGATCGTATCTTCCGAGCCAAGACGACGCGCCAACAGAGCGTGCCGGGTATCGACATTGTGACCGAGCGAACCGTCGATTACGGTACCGGCCAAACCCTTTCTGAGCGCGGCCCCAATCGAGATACGAGTGGCACATGGGCCGAGTCGCGGACCGAGATTGACGGCTTTGGCCGCGCGGTCAGGACCTACACGACTGACGAAGGAGCCGGGACCTACATCGTCAAATGGACCGGGGAGACAATTTACGACGACGCAGCGATTCCCTCCCGGGTAACGAGCCGGACACGCGTCGACTTTGGTGGTGCCCAGTGGGTGACCCAGCACAGACGGGTCGATGGCATGGGGCGGGTCGTATTGATCGAAACGGAGACTGAGCTAGGGTTGGCCACCGAAGTGTTTCGATACGACGATGCCGGGCGACTTACGGAGTACGAAACGCCGAGTCCGACGGGTTCGGGCAGAGCGCTTTACCGCTACGCCTACGATACGGTGGATCGGCTGCGTGAAATCTCGCTTCCGGATGCAGGCTCTGGAGTTCCCCGGGTCAAAATCGAGTACGACGGATTTTCGACCATGCGAACGGAAATTCCGAATGACGGCTCGCTAGGCGCGGAAAAACAGACCGTGGTCGATCACTTTGGCCGTCTGGTCGCGGTCCACGAGCGCATCGATGCGAGCAGTTTTGCGACCACCACCTATGCCTACGACGGCATCGACAACCTCATATTGGTTACCGACGCCGAGGGCCACGTGACCACACTGTCCCACGACCTTCGCGAGCTTCGGACGCAAATCACCCGCGGCGGCCGGACCTGGGAGTATCAGTACGACAAAAACGGCAACATGACTGCCGAAATCGCCCCCATCCCAGCGGGCGGCTTGCCAGCTGAATATACGACAACCATCGTCTACGACGAGTTGGACCGGCCGACCTCTCGGACGACGGCGACGCGGGGCATGAGTGCCGCGCGGGCGGCCGAGCTCGGGGTGGGGATCACGACCTACACCTACGACACCTGCGCGGGAGGACGGGGCGCTCTGTGCGAGGTCGAGCTTCCCTATGGGGGGAGCACCATAACCTACGCCTACGACGCGCGAGGAAACATTGTGACGGAGGTGCGCAGCGTCACGCTTCCGAGCGGCGAGAGCATCGAGCGGCAGCAGACCACGCGGTACAACGCGATGGGACAAGCTGACTCCATCCGCCTTCCTGACAGCGAGACGGTACCGCAATCGACGGAGGTACTTTACAGCTTTGACGTCCGCGGCCTGCCGGTGCGGCTTCAGTACGTCAGGAACGGGCAGAACGTGGCGTTTGACGCAGCGTATCTGGTGCGCAACCTGTCGGGTCGTCCGATTCTTCGCACCCAGTCGCCCGGCGACACCGCGGCCAACTCGGTATCCGCCGAGTGGATCTACGATTCGCATGGGCGGGTCACCGGTTTGCATGTAACCGCACCGGGAGGTGTGACCCGGACGCATCAATCCATCACCTATCACAACAACGGCAACGTCGCCGGGATGGACCACAACTTGGACGGCGCGACACGCCGGTTTGACTATGACTACGACCATCGGCACCAGCTCGTACGAGTCGACGGCAGCCAGGCCGACTACCACGTCGTGTTTGCCTATGGAGCCGCCGGCCGCCTCGAGACCGCCTCGTTCGCCGGCAGCGAAGTCGTCGTGCCGCGGGATGTGAGCTACCGGTATGCGAGCGGCGGCGATCCGGAGTTTCTCGAGCGGCTCGAGCACAACGTCCTGGCCGGCGATTTTGCGAGCTATACCCACGACGCCTCGGGAAACATCACCCAGCGGCTCATCGAGGGCGACCCGACGACGTCTTCGGATGACGTGACCTACGACGCCGTCTACGCCGGTGAGGATTGGCAGCGTGAAGTGGTGAGAAGCGGCGCCGGCGGCACGGCGACCGAGCGCTATTTTTACGATCACACTGGCAGCCGGATTTTCGCCGTTCAGTACGACACCTCAGGAGCCATCCAAACCGCCAAGTACTGGTTTGGTGCTACCGAGATTCGCCTTACCGGCGACGCCCAAGGCGGGTTTGTCCTCGACAAGAGTATCGGCCGAGCTAGCCTCGGCCAACCCGTTGCCCGCTTCGAGCGGAGCGGCTCGAACGGACCCGTCGAGCTCTCCCACGTCTACCACTCGCCGCTCGAGCACATGCTCGTCGCCCTCAATGATAACGGCCAAGTCGAAGCCGGCTACAGCTACGGTCCCTTCGGCGAAGTCCTCGACCAAATAGGACCCAACACCGGCGACTACGAGCGCCGATTTAACGGCAAAGACTTCGATTCGGCATCGGGGTTGAGTTATTACGGGGCGCGGTACTACGACTCGCTGTCCATGATGTGGACGCAGGGCGATCCGCTCTATCGCTTCGCCCCCGACGCCGCCTACGACGAGCCGCGGAGAATGAACCTTTATTCATTCTCACTCAACAACCCGGTGAAGTACGTCGATCCTGATGGGCGAAAGCCTGGATCTCAGCAACGACGCCAGATCGTCTTTCACATTAGTCCGAACTCAAAACTTGGTCAGGCGCCAACATCGGTCCGAAAGCGAGTCGAGGGATCAGCTTTGCAAACCATTGTAAGTAAGATCGAACTTGCAGCGCCTGGCTCTATAGGTGGCGGTTCCGCCGGGCTTGGACTGCGCACAGGCAGACCGACTAACAGTCGAAAAAAAGGAGCTACGATTCACATATCCGTGGTGAGTCCAAACGCCGACCGAGCACACATCGTGAAACGAGTTCGTGCGCAAGGCCACTCCCAAAGGACTGCTGCCAGAGCAGTCGAAGGAGTAAAGCTTGGTGGGGCTACTTCGAAAGCGAAACCATACGGCGGCAAGTGGACAAGTGAAGCGTTTGTGAACGGAGACACCCTAGACCTATCGAATCCTGAAGTAGCGGGAGCAAATCTCGGAACCATCGCTGCCCACGAAGTTGGTCACAGTGTGGGGGTAAAGCACTCGGATGCAGAAGACGATATAGATCTTGCAACCGACAAAATGCTTGATCCTACGATGGACTTCGGCCCGAAAGCATCTGCCAGAATTCGGCACGAGATATACTGATGACTGATCAACTTGGATTTTCACTGGGTGCGGCTACTATTTGGGCGGCGGGCTTCGCTTGTGCCAAGACAGCAGTGCAGGACTATGGGTTAGGTCTCGCATAGAAGCATAGGTTCCATTGCTGTTACGTTCCCTAGCATGTCGAGACCATTACGCATTGAGTTCGAAGGCGCCCTATCACGTGACGGCACGGGGCGACCGGTGAGAGAAGTTCTATAAGGAAGAAAGGGACCGCGTGTGGTTCGTAACTGTTGTTGAATATTTTGAAGTGAGGAGCGTTTTAATCTGTCATTCGCCGCATCAGATCATACAGCCTCATAACCAACCTGTGTTGTCTAATTCCGGTCTCCGGGTCAAGCTCCAAAGCCTTTTTCGTCCTTTGCCGGGTTCACGGTTGTCTTCGAAGTCGTCACCGGCGGGTTTGCCGGCGCGCTTCATCATAGTGCCCTTTGGCTTTGGCCTCCCAATGTATTAGACGCGATGGCGAGGGATCGTTGGTGTCAGGATCGCTCGTCTTGCAACCAAGTTCGCGAGATGGCCTCAGGCCAGCGTCCCGGCGCGGGACGAAACCTCCTCTGGCTTTTTTGGAACCGCTTGTCGATTTGACTTTTCTACCCCTTCGCAGTGACCTTCTTCTCCGGCCAGCGAAAGGCCTCGCCGGTGACCAGCATGCAGTGCAGGATCACCGCCAGCTTGCGGGCGAGTGCCACGCAGGCCTTCTTGTGGCTGGTTTTCTTGCGGATGCGCCGCGCCCAGTCCTTTAAGGGGTGAGCGCGGCGGACGACGCTCAACAAGCTGTTGGCCGCCTCATAGAGAAGACTGCGCAGCAGGCTGTCGCCCATTTTCGATATGCGCCCGCTGTAATCCATCTCGCCCGACTGGTGGCGCCGCGAGGTCAGCCCCAAATAGACCCCCACGTCCCGCGATTTGGAAAAGCGCCCGGCATCGCCGATGGTGGCGGCAAAGGTCAGCGCCGTGATCATGCCGACGCCCGGCACCGTCATCAGCAAGCGGCAGGCCGGCGAGGCCTTGGCCGCCGCCGAGACGGCCGCGTCAAGGCCTTTGATCTGGACCGCCAGCGCCGCGACGCTGGCCAAGAGCGGCGCGATGATCGGTACCAGCTCGGGCCGGTCTTGCAAGGCCGCGCGTACCCGCTCGGCCAGCTTGCCCGAGCCCTTGGCAAAGCGCAGCCCCAGGGCGCCGAGAAGCCCCCGGATCGCGTTCTGGGTGTCGCGCCGCTGACGTACCAGATGCTGGCGCGCCTTGACGGTGATCCGATGGATCTGTGACGCCTCGCTCGGCAGCGAGACCGAGCGGCAAAAGCCCGTGCGCGCGATCTCGGCCAAGAGAACCGCGTCATTGGCGTCCGTCTTGTTGTGCTGCAGCTTCATCACCGCATGCGCCTGGCGCGCGTCGATGACATCCACCGGCAAACCATAAGCCCGAAGACCGCGCGCCAGCCAAGCCGACAGCGTCCCCGTCTCCAGCACGATGCGCGCCGGACAAAGGCTGTGTGCCCGCAAGGCCTCGAACAGCGACCGAGGGTCGCTCAACGCCTTGCCTTGCGCCAATATCTTGCCCGTCTCGTCGACCACGCAAAAGCGCGTCTCTTCCTTCGACACGTCCAATCCGACATACTCAACCATGGTCACTCTCCTTGTTTAGCCTCATGGGGCGCTCCTCAGCGACCCCGCATCTTAGGCTCGGGAGAGTGACCACCGGAATTACGCTATGTATTCTGTATTGCTATGAGTTGTTGAGAATCTCCCAGTGTAGGATAGTGCGAGGTTTTTAATGGCTCTGAATCATTTCGTCCGGCCGCTCGTCTGCGTCAGACGAACCGCCTCGCGTTTGAAATCATCCCCAAATGCTCGCCGTGCTCATTGCTTCATAGGGCCTTCCTGATGAGCTTACGCTACCCAAGATTCCTCCGCTTTTTCCGGGCACGCCCAAACCGCTTGTAGCCACGATCATGCCACGTGGGATAGCGCCAATCCTCACTGAAATGGCCTGCCGAAATAGGTCAGCGCCCACATTGCTACCAGATACACGCTGGCCAGCGACTGAAGTCCCGAAACGACCCTCACCCAGCCGCATGCCAGGAGCTCAAATTCTGTCGGCTGGATCCTGGAGAGCCACGTCCCGACGTTGAGGTCCCGCCAACCGATGTGGAATGCCGAGAGCATAGAAAAGAAAAAGCCCCAAGCGAAAGAGGCGATCATATTTGCGGAAAGTCTTTCCACTTGACCCTTTTCGGCGAGCGAAAGCTGATCGCTGTTCCTTGTGATGTGACCCGGAGGCCTGATCCGATAAATGCCGTGACGACCAGAACCGCATGTCGGGGATGCAGCAATTGGGATCGCGTACACGATGCCCAAGAAGCCCATCAATGCCAGCAAAATAGCCAACGCCCGGCTCGGGTATAGGCCCCATCCGGTAGTCCATTCGAAAAAGATCAGCTTTAGCCAACCGCCAACACGTTCATGAATAGGTACTTCCTCGCGGCATTTGTGCTTGGCGGTGGCCACCACTTCCGCCGCAAATGATTTGTCCGAACTAAGGTGTCCTTTGATAGGGATGTCCCGCTCAGTGAGATCACAGCGGGCATGGCGTGCCGTATTGCCTTCAATGGCGTAAGTCGCCTGACGCTCGAGGTTGCGAAGCCCTGCACTCTTAAGTAGTTCGCGAAGCTGGACAAGCCCGCTTTGCCGGCCCTCCGGGAACGTGACTGTCGCTAGTCCCACAACCCCTTCGAGATAGTTATCTGGCGGCGGCGAAGCGGGGGCGTATGTTGCGTGTTCGAGAGCTGCAAAGCTGAGATTTGCCGACTTGACTTTAGCGAGAAGAAGGTTAGCGCCCTTTAAGTTCGCCCCTGCAAGATGAGCACCTTCGAGGTTTGCGCCTCCAAGAAGAGCGCCTTCAAGATTCGCTTTGGTTAGATCAGCATCGTTAAGATCCGCGTCAATGAGGTAAGCATTCTGAAGGTCCGCCTCTCGAAGGTGGGCACCAGTAAGGGTCGCCTTAGCGAGCGTTGCTCCTTCGAGGTTCGCTCTTGTGAGGATTGCACCTTTTAGGTTTGCTTTACGTAGATTAGCTCCTTGCAGATTTGCCTTTGTGAGGTCGAAGTCATTTACATTTGCTTCGGAGAGGTCCACGTTGCAAAGTATTGGCCCAATTACATCAGCAGTATTTGTATCATAGTCCCGTAGTTCAGAGAGCTCCTGAGGAGTTATTGGGCGGACCGTGGATATTCTGTTTTCCTGTTTTGCTTTTGCGGCTTTCAAAATCTTTCGAAGATCTTCGACGGTCGGCTTCCAACCCTTCTGGCAGGGACACTCCTCCGATTCGGCTTCCCAGCCCTCCCGAACTGGACATACCAAGGCATCCAGCGTGTATGCCTGCACAGGCCACGCTAACCAGAACAGCACGAGCAGCATTACGGCGGTGCGGGCCAACAACGGCAGGCCTCTTTGTGCAATCTATCAGAGAACAATATTTTTCTTTTATATTATTTGGAATATATCAAATACGCTGAAATGTAAATAGTTGACCAATAAACACTTTTAGGTCATTTATGTCCTTGATGGCGCGAATGTGTTTTCTTGCGGGTGCCCCAGTGGGCTTTTCTTTCTTGCAGCGTAGGATCATCTGCACGAACTTAGGGGCAGCTGGCTGGCGTAGCGGATCGGCCGCCGCGAGCGGTCGTACAAAGCCTTCAGGCCATGTTCCTCGTAGCACTTGAAGATCTTGGTGCCGGTCTTTTGAGGATATCCGGAGAATCCGGCAGGCCTCGCTCATGCTCTCACCTTCCAGCAAGCAGGCTACGAAATGCAGACGTTCTTCCATTACCGAACTCTCTTTCCACGGCATCAACACCCCCAGCCCAAAGGCCAAAAGTGGCACCCATGTGTCCGGTAGGTTGCGTTACCTATCTCGGGTCGCTCATCATTTGATTTCAATCAATTGCGGAGGTCCTGGGGAGACCATTGTCGCTGGGGCCTAGGCTTGTTGCCAGATAATGCCAAGATCGACCATGGAAGGTTGATATCATCGAGCTGCGACTGGCATCGTCGGCATCGAGGCCACGGTTCAAATCGGTGATCTTGGGAACCTGGGAAACACAGTTAGGTCGGCCGCGATCTACCAAGCGGGTAAAGACCTTCGTCGCTGCCGATTAAGGCATGAGTGATTGCCAGTCCAAATCGAAACGAGCCAGGTACTTGCGTAAACGATCGGCGTCATTGGTCGACTTTCGGGCCGCGCGTGATGCCGCAAAAAGCTTGCGTCCGGCTGCACTCAGCGATTTGGATGTTCGGCAGGTTTGCACGACTTCCTCGAGTTGGACTTGGTCGAACAAGTCGATTTGCGCCAACCTCTCCTTGCCTAAGAGCTCGACCAGCAGCCTTTGCCCTTCCACACGACTTTCCCTTCGCCAAGACCGTTGCAGCCGCTCGATCTCCTCAGCGACTTCGCGTTCGGTAATCCGTCCGTTCGGCGCGAAGGTCGCCATTCGGGTGATAGAGGCGGCCAGGTCTCGAAAGTTGGCCGTCCACGGCGCCTCTTCGGCGGTGGCAAACCGTAGAAACCTATCTCGTGCTTCCTTGTTAAAGGTCACCTGACGCCCATCGTGTTGCGCAAATCGCCTGAGTTCATAGTCGATGTTGGGTTCGATATCCTCCCTGCGGTCCTTCAGACCCGGCAGATGAAAGGTCCAAAGATTGAGGCGGGCCAGCAAGTCTTCGCGAAACCGACCGGCCTCGACATGCTGCAGAAGGTCCCGATTGGTCCCGGCGATGAGCTGGAAGTCGCTGGAGACTTCGTCGTCTGCGCCAAGGGGATAAAACGTACCCTCCTCGATGGCTCTCAAAATCATAGCCTGCTCATCGAGGCCGAGTTCGCCGATTTCATCCAGCAGCAAGAGACCGCCGTTCGCGGCCCGCAAGAGGCCGGCGCGGTCGGAGGTGGCCCCGGTGAAGGCCCCCTTCTTGTACCCAAAGAGTGCGGACATGGCGCTATCGCCACGAAGCGTGGCACAGTTTACCTCGACAAAGGGACCTTCGACCTGGTGGCGGACTTTCTTCAGTTCATAAATCCGTCGCGCCAGCTGCGACTTGCCCGCCCCGGTTGGTCCCATGAGCAAGACTGGGGCCTTCGAGCGGATCGCCACTTGCTCAATTCGGTCGATCATTCGGTTGAAGGCGTCGTTTCGCGTCGCAATGCCCGACTTTAGGAAGGAAGTGGCGTCTCGTCGTTCCGCCTGGAAACGGGTGGTGATGCGATCGTACTTGGATAGATCGAGGTCGATGATCCTGTATTGGCCGGGATTGGTGCGCCAATAGCGCTTGGAGGGGGAGGCCTGTATCAGGCGCCCGGGGAAGTATCGCGCTTCCGTCAAGAGGAACAGGCAAATCTGGGCCACATGGGTTCCGGTCGTGATATGAACCAAATACTCCTCATTGTCAGTATCGAAGGGGTAGCCACTGCAAAAGTCGTGCAGGGCGCCATAGACCTCCTCGAACTCCCAAGGGTCTTTGAGATGGAGTTGCTGGGGGCGCACGTTGGTCTCGGGCGAGATCTGATTGATATCCGCCGACACCTGCTTTGCCAGGTCACCGTGGCGCTCGTCATGTAGCAGTTCGAAGCGGTGGATCAAGAGGTCTTGATGGCGGCACAGGCTGATGGAAGGGCGCCACTTCTCCCATCTCTCCGAGCCCATACCGGTGTCAAGCGTGGTGCCGAGAAATCCGATAACGACCTTATCAGCCATGGCGAATTTACTATCCAAACATATACTTAGTTATAAAGTAGTATAGGATTCTTTCCAAAGTCCGAATTTGATTTGATCGCACAGCGACAAATGAACCGTGTGAATATGGACACAATATCAATATATTAACGATTGTTCGGTCACTCTATTCTCAACTTGGCATGGCCCTTGCTCATACCCTTGGTGGCAGAAACAGAAGGGAATGAGACATGGCAAACAAATCACTGTTTGCGTCGACTCCAGGAAAGATGCTCCCGCGACCGGATTGCCGGAACCGCGAAGGCGCACTGTCTTACGAGTACACGCCTGAACACAAGCTGGCGCAGTACGCGGTGTCGGGGTGCTTTAGCGGGACCTTCTATGCGGATGCCCAGCAGCAGCTGGATGACGTGATGGAGCTTTGCGGTGTTTTGGCGCCGGCGTTCATTGCCAAGACCGCCATCTATTGCCGCAAGCAGGGCTATATGAAGGATATGCCGGCATTCTTGACGGCGGCCTTGACGCTGGTCGGGCCCAATGAGTTGGCACCTACTTTCCGACAGGTCGTCGACAACGGCAAAATGCTGCGCAACTTCGTCCAAATTATGCGCTCCGGTGCGGTCGGGCGGAAGTCGCTGGGCAGCCGGCCCAAGGCGCTGGTCCAGGATTGGCTGAACCGGTCATCCGACGATCGCCTCATTCGTGCTGCCGTTGGCCAGTCACCGTCGCTTGCCGATGTGATCAAGATGGTCCACCCCAGGCCGGCGAACCCGGCACGGGAGGCTCTTTACGGGTATTTCCTTGGCCAGGCCCATGATGCGCGCCTGTTGCCCGACTCGCTCAAGCTGTTTGAGCGTTTCAAGCAGAACAGGTCGGGTGAGGTGCCGCCGGTTCCGTTTCAGATGCTGACGGCCTTGAACCTTAGTGCATCGCAGTGGGCGCAAATAGCCCGAAAGGCAGGCTGGCAGATGACTCGCATGAACTTGAATACCTTTGCCCGTCACGGCGTATTCAAACTGGATGGCATGGCCGAAGCGATTGCCGAACGGCTGCGCGATCCGAGCGAGATCGCCAGGGCCAAGGTATTTCCCTATCAAATCATGATCGCGCAGGCGATGGCGGGTGCGGCCATTCCGGCGATCGTGCGTGAGGCCTTGCATGACGCGATGGAGATTTCCTTGGAGAACATTCCAGCGATGTCGGCTCGTATTGCGGTCTGCCCGGATGTGTCGGGCTCCATGAGCTCACCGGTTACCGGACATCGCCGGGGTGCCACCTCGATAGTGCGCTGCATTGATGTGGCAGCCCTCATCGCTGCGGCCTGCCTGCGTCGGGCGCCGGCGGCCTGGGTGCTGCCGTTCGAGCATCGTGTTGTTGGGGTCGATCTTGATCCGCGCGACTCAATCCTGACCAACGCTCGAAAGCTTGGCGCGGTGGGCGGTGGAGGAACGAACTGTTCGGCCCCGCTTGCCATGCTTAACCACGAGCGTGCTGAGGTCGACCTGGTGGTGATGGTCTCTGACAACCAGTCCTGGGTCGATGCAACATGCCGTCAGGATACCGGAACCTTGCGCGAATGGAACAAGTTGAAGGCCCGCAATCCCTCGGCAAGGTTGGTCTGCATCGATCTCCAGCCCTATGGATCGACGCAGGCGCCGGACCGCGGTGATGTACTGAACGTCGGCGGGTTTTCGGACGCGGTCTTCAGGGTCTTGAACGATTTCGCACGTGGCGAAATGGGTCCAGATCACTGGATTGGAGAGATCGAGAAAGTGAGTCTTGCTGCCTGAACGCCAAAGGGAATGCTGCCATGACTACATCCTGTCACGATGTCCCCTGTCATGGTCGAATTCTTGTCCCTGCGGACTAAGGCGGCGTTTGGCGAATGCCTGCAGGACTACATCGGGTAGGGCCCTAGAGGCCTCCAAGGTTCAAGTCCTTGCATCACGTCACGGCGTGGTGACTGTCCTGCAAAGATTTGTCGCCAAGACTGGGAGCACGGCGAATGCCGATGGAACTACATCTAATCTCCTGGTTGCGGGTTCGAATCCCGCCGGGGCAGCCAAGCGTTGTCGCGTAGCTCAATGGCAGAGCAAGAGAAAGTTTCATCAATTCTTGTCGCCGTGCCGCCCATCTGTTGCTGGAGAAGGTAAATGACTGATCAAGGCTATGAAGTGCTTGCGCCCAACAAGAGCGTGCCGATCAAGATGTGGACCAGGGGTGTCCCCGTCGATGAGGGCGCCAAGGCGCAGCTGCAAGACACTGCCAAGATGCCTTTCATCTTCAAGTGGCTGGCGGCGATGCCAGACGTGCACAAGGGCATCGGTTCGACCGTCGGCAGCGTCGTCCCTACCAAAGGCGCGATCATCCCGGCCGCCGTGGGGGTCGATATCGGCTGCGGTATGATGGCGGCCCGCACCACACTCACGGCGACGGATCTTCCGGACTCCTTGCGCGATCTTCGGCTCGCCATCGAGAAAGCGGTGCCGCACGGTCGCTCGGTTTCCCGTCGCGGACGCGACAAAGGGGCTTGGGGAGAGCCGCCGAAGGCGACGACCGAGGCCTGGGCGAGCCTGGATTCCGATTTCAAGGCCATCGTCGATGCCCACCCGAAGCTGGCGAAGAGCAACAACATCACCCATCTGGGCACCCTGGGCACGGGCAATCATTTCGTCGAGGTCTGCCTCGATCAGGCGGATCGCGTCTGGTTCATGCTGCATTCCGGATCGCGCGGCGTGGGCAATGCGATCGGCCGCCATTTCATTGAGATGGCAAAAGAGGACATGCGCCGCTGGTTCATTAACCTTCCTCACCAAGACCTCGCCTACTTCCCCGAAGGGACGGAGCACTTTCACGACTACGTCAAGGCCGTCGAATGGGCCCAACGCTATGCCAGTATCAATCGGGAGGTCATGATGGCAAACGTCATCCTCGCCGCCAAAAACACACTGCCGGTGCCTTTCGAGGCGAATGTCGAAGCGGTGAACTGCCACCATAACTACGTCACGAAGGAAAACCACTACGGCGAGAATATCTTCGTCACGCGTAAGGGCGCGGTTCGGGCCCGCGAGGGCGATCTCGGCATTATTCCAGGCAGCATGGGGGCACGCTCCTATATCGTCCGCGGTCTTGGCAATCTCGAGAGCTTCCATAGCTGCTCGCACGGCGCCGGCCGCGTGATGTCGCGTGCCGAGGCCAAACGGCGTATCAGCCTGGAACAGCACATCGAGGCAACCAAGGAGGTTGAATGCCGCAAGGATGAAGGGGTCATCGACGAGACGCCCGCGGCCTACAAATCAATTGATGCCGTGATGGAAGCGCAGAAGGATCTGGTAGAGATCGTCCACACCCTGCGTCAGGTCGTCTGCGTAAAAGGCTAGATAGGAGGCGAAGGGTCGCCCATTTCGACCTTATCGACATGACATCGACGCGGCTCATAGTAATCGACGGATCCCAGGGCGAAGGCGGCGGCCAGGTCCTGCGCACCGCCTTGTCCTTGTCCTTGGTGACGGGGCAGCCTTTCCGTATCGAGAAGATTCGTGCCAAGCGCGCAAAGCCGGGCTTGATGCGCCAGCATCTAACGGCCGTGCGCGCGGCTCAGGCCATCTCACGTGCCAATCTTAAGGGCGCCGAAGTTGGCTCGACGGCGCTCACCTTCGAACCTGGCGCCGTTCGGGGCGGTGACTATGAGTTCGCGGTTGGAACGGCGGGGAGTGCTACCCTGGTGGCCCAAACAGTCTTGCCGGCACTGCTGCTAAACGGCCCGCCCTCTAAGATTGTTTTGGAGGGCGGAACCCACAATCCTCATGCGCCGCCGTTCGAGTTTCTTGACCGGGCCTATTTGCCAATCCTGCGTCAAATGGGGGCGAAAGTCAGCGCCAGCCTTAAGCGAAGGGGTTTCTTTCCGGCAGGCGGGGGCCAGTTCGAGCTAACAGTCACGCCGGGTGAACAGCTATCACCGCTCGAACTCCTTGGTCGTGGGGCGCGTCGCTTCGCGCGCGCCGAAGCGGTGGTCGCCAACCTGCCGGCCGGAATTGCGGAGCGCGAACTGAAAGTCGTCGCAAGACGGCTGAATTGGCCGGAGGATGCACTGGTTGTTCAGCGGGAAACGGACAATCTTGGCCCCGGCAATGTCCTGCTCATGACCGTGGGATTCGATCATGTCTGCGAGGTGTTTTCCGGCTTCGGCGAAGTCGGCAAGACGGCGGAGGCGGTGGCGGAACGCACCATAGGGGCGGTGAGGAAGCACCTGAAGAGCGAGGCTGCTGTCGGTGAGTACTTGGCGGATCAGCTCTTGTTGCCCATGGCCCTCGCACCAAGTAGCCACTTCACGACTTCACACCTTACCAGTCACGCGACCACGAATATTTCCGTCATCCGGAAGTTTCTGCCAGTCGACATCGACATTGAGGCAGTGGGCAACAAGCTCTGGCGCATCAGCGTTGCGCGATAGCACCGATGTGCGACGCATCCCTTCATTCCCAAGAGTGAACGGCGATCGCCACTGGGCTGGTCAGGCTCTATTCGCTAAGCCGGACAGCGACGCGGCCGCGCTTCGGCACATTCGCGTGACAACTCTTGGCGCGAGTGTTGAATGACTGCGGCCGCGGGCAAGCGCGCGGCCCTGGTCATGGCTTTATCGACGGCGCAGCCCTTGGGCTGCGCCTGGCAACCCCGTTACCAGCTTACACCGGATTTCAGGGTTGCGGGCGCGTTCTTTGTCTTTGGTTTGGAGGGCTTGAGAGCCGAAAGCAAGCAAAGGAACCTGATCACCATGTCGAGCAAAAACTATCAAATGGTCACCGAGCAAATCATCAAGCAATTGGAGGCGGCAGTTGGAAGCGGTGGACCCGCGCGTTTTCAAGACGCCTTGGTTCTGCGTCGGCCACTCGCCCGTCAATCTGAACGGCACGGCCTATCGCGGCATCAATCACGTGCTCTTGGCTCACGCTGGCCATGCCTCGAACGTCTGGGGCACTTTCCGGCAGTGGCAGGAAAAGGATTGCGCCGTCCGCAAGGGCGAGCGCTCCCAAATGGTCGTCCTGTGGAAGTTCTTCAACGAGACCGACGAGGAGGGGGAAGTCACTAGCAAGACCGGAGCCGTCATGACCCGCTGATTCCGGGTCTTCAATTCCGGGCAGGTCGAGGGCGACTTCGCCCGGCAGGCGGAGGCGCGGCTCAAGGAAAAACTCAGGCATCACGACCCCATTCCCCAGGCCGAGGCCTTCATGCGGGACTATACCGCGGGTGAATGCTTGGCCGTTCGCGCCTCGGACGGGGCTTACTATGCCGGTGGTGAGAACGAGCACATTGCTATGCCGGAGCTCGTTCAGTACATCCGCCGCCGCCAATGCCGTCTTGCGGTCATAGAGCTTGGCAAAGGCGACCTTCGAATAGGTGTCGATGAAAGACTGCTGGTAGATCCGCCCCACCCCCTTCAGTGTGCCGACATAGAAGGGTCGGGCCGCAAGGCGGATCGACGGGCACCGCAATAGCCCGGGTGCAGGCTCTCAAATTCGCCGTGGTTCGTTCAGCTTACGCGGTGCCACTGGCGCCACGGTCTGATCTCACCTTTCTCGCTCTTCGCTTTCTCGAGCGCCGCGAGCTGGGCTTTGGTTAGGATCAGGCCTTCCTGGGATTGCGGAGCAATCGAACGAAGCTCTTTGGTTTCCGGCGCTACGCGCGTTTGCTGCCGCAAACCTTCAGGCGCTTCTTTATGTTTTCCAGGTCGTGGCGCTGCCAAACGCAACGCACCCCGGCCGGCGAGACCGAAAGGCCCTGCTTGGCCAGTTCGTTGGCAACCCGGCGCTGGCCCCAGGCCGGTTGCTCCACCGCCAAAGCCACCACCGCCTCTTCCACCTCGGGCGCCACCCGATTGGCCGGCAGGGGCTTCTTGCGGCTGATCTCCATCAGCGCCACCTCGCCGCCGTTCGGCGGGCTATTGTCAATAATTGACGGGTTGGTAAAAAGTGTTTTGCGTTATTGAGTTAGGCCGCAAGTCAAGCGAGATTTCGGCGGAGAGGTGAGACGATTTTGCCTGACCAGCGGTGGAGTTGCGGGATATTGTTGGCGATAAGGTCATCCAGGTGGTCCGACAGCGGCACAGCGGTGGATGTTGAACCCCAGCGCGCGCAGAAAGACGACGTAGCGCATGGCACTCATGCCACGGATACGCAAGTGGGCCAGATTCATCTGATGCTTGAGCCGCGCCATGGTGGCCTCGATACCGGCGCGCCAACGGTAGGTATTGAGAAAAGCTTCGCTGCTTTCATAGATCCGCCGCCGTTGGCTGGCGGCGCGGGCCGGGGTGTACTGGAAACGGGCGAAGGCCCCGTCGCGCTTGTTGGCCAAGGAAGATTTGGCCAAGGAAGATTTGGCCGAGACCGGGCAGCGATGCCTGTCCTTACAGTGGCAGCAGAGGCTGAGATCGAAGCGCGCCTGTAGCTTGGCCTTGGCGGCGGAGACCGAGGCCGGTCGATGGCCGGCCGGACAGCGTTCGACCAGACCGTCGGCGTCGAGGGTGAAGTCCTCCAGGGTCAGGCGCCCTGCCGTCTTGCCCTTGGCCGGCCGGGCTGGGGCCACAAGGTCGACACTCTGGGTTTTCGCGCGGATCCGGTTGTCTTCCGCGCCATAGTGTGAGTCGGCCAGCAGGCGCTCGGGCGTGATCGATCGAGAGGCCAGATCCTCTAGGGCATCCGGTACTTGGTGGCCGTCGTGAACGGTCATCTTGTGAACCGCCACATGGGTGATCAGATCCGGGCTTGGCGCGCCCGTGTCGTCATCGCCCTGCTCATCCGGGCCGTCGTCATCGCAGAAGGTCTCCACGATCTGCACCATATAGCCCAAGCCGTGATGAGCGTTGTAGCTGGCGTCCGGATCGGCGGGATTGGCCACCGTGTCGCAAGGAACGTCTTCAGGCTTGCGGACCAGCGCGGTGGGATTGCCCTGGTCGTCGCCATCCGCCTTGATGTCGAACTGATCGGCCAAGACACGCTCTAGAATGGCAAAGCTCTCAAGGTCGCCGGCTGCCGTCTTGCGAAACTGCAGCGCCAGGGCGAGCAGATCCCCACCCGCTTCGCCGAGGCCCCGCCGCGAGGCGCTCGGCGCCGTGTTGGTGAAGGCACCACTGCCTTCGCGCTCCACAGTGCGGCGGATGAGGCCGGCATCGATTTGGTCGTAGAGATCGGGATGGCAACGCGTAAGCTCGCGGACGAACTTGGCGATCGTCTCTACCACGATGCCGAGCCGGGTGAGCGAGCGCAAGGCCGAGCGCAGCGCCGTCGAGTCCATCCGCTGGCGGCTGCTATCCACCGCAAAGGCCGCCACCAATCGGTCGGTCAAATGCCGAAACAGTACTTCGTCGAGACCTTCGTCGATGAGCAAGCGACGGTAATTGCGCAGCGTCTTGTCGCACAGATAACAGTCGGCCTCGCCGCGCACGTCCAGGGCATAATGCCAGGCCACGACGAAGGCCAAGGCCGCCACCGTCTGGGCATCCGTCAAGTCGTGCAGCTGCTGCAACAGCAAGACCCCGACCACCACTTGCAGGTCCTTGCTCGGCCGGCCCAGCGCCCAGGGTTGGCAGGTCGATCGTCGAAGTGACGCAAAAGCGCCTCAACAGGAAGATGAGACAAAAGATGATCGCGAAAAACCCCGGCCCAGGATCGCTCCAAAAGCCGCCGGCGCTTCTCGCCAAGCCCAGACCAGCGATCAAACAAATCCCCGGTCCGGCGATCGTGCAAGGTGAACATAAGCCATTATAGAGACCTCGAACCCCTTGTAGAATCGACTTTTTACCGGCCCGTCGAAAGTTGGTGATGGGATGAGATGAAGGCGGCGTATCCTGGCGATGACGAGTCGCCGGTTTCCCAAAGGAAAGGATACGCCATGACGGATGATAGAGTTGTTCAGCTTCGCCAGCCAGGGTCATTTTCGACCCGCTTCGCGCCCGTCCTGCGGACGCCCTTGACGGATATCCTGCGGTTTGGCGCGCGCCAGCTGCTGGCGCAGGCGGTTGAGGCGGAGGTCCAGGCCTTCATTGACGCCCACGCCGATCTGCGGGCTGATGACGGCCGCCGCCGAGTGGTCCGCCACGGCCACCTGCCGGAACGTAATATCCAGACCGGCATCGGCGCGGTGCCTGTTCGCCAACCCCGGGTGCGCGACCGCGGCTCAGCAGAGGATACAACCAAGATCCGCTTCAGCTCGACGATCCTGCCGCCCTATCTCAGGCGCAGCAAGTCGATGGAGGAATTGCTGCCCTGGCTTTATCTGAAGGGCATCTCCACGGCTGACTTCGGCGAAGCCTTGGCGGCGCTGCTTGGCCCCGCGGCACCGGGTCTTTCATCCTCCACCGTCAGCCGTTTGAAAGATGTTTGGCAAGACGATCTGGCGCGCTGGGAAAAGCGCGACCTCTCGGCCCGGCGCTATGTCTACCTCTGGGCCGACGGGGTCTATTTCCAGCCCCGCCTTGATCACGACCGCCAGTGCATCCTGGTCTTGATCGGCGCCGATGCACAAGGCCGCAAGGAGGTGCTGGCGATCGCCGACGGCTACCGCGAAAGCGCCCAGTCTTGGCGCGAAGTGCTGCTCGACCTCAAGCGCCGTGGCCTGATCGTCGGCCCGGAGCTGGCCGTCGGCGACGGTGCGCTCGGCTTCTGGAAGGCGCTGCGTGAGATCTACGGCCGCACCCGAGAGCAGCGCTGCTGGATGCACAAGACCGGCAATGTGCTCAACAAGCTGCCCAAGTCCCTGCAAACCAAGGCCAAAGCACACCTGCAGGAGATCTGGATGGCCGAGACCAGGAAGAAAGCCGAGGCCGCCTTCGACTTCTTCGAAGCGGCCTACGGCGCCAAGTACGACAAGGCCGTTGCTTGCCTTGAAAAGGACCGTGACGCGCTGCTCAGCTTCTACGACTTCCCGGCCGAGCACTGGAAGCACCTGCGGACAACAAACCCCATCGAAAGTACCTTCGCCACAGTCCGCCTGCGGACCACCAAGACCAAAGGCTGCCTCAGTCGCACCACGGCGCTCATCATGGTCTTCAAGCTTTGTCAATCGGCCAGCAAAAAATGGCGACGACTGGATGGATCCAACCAGCTCGCCGAGATCATCAGAGGCGTCAAATTCAAGGATGGAGAAAAGCTAACCCAAAACGCCGCCTGAAAACCCCGTCACCAACTTTTGACAATAGCTCAAGGGGATTTTGGCCGAGCGCATCCGGCGGCTGGACTATTGGGCCTTCCGACCAACATTGGAGCCGATCCGCTACTGGCCGAAGATAAGCGGAAGACCTGCCCCCGGAACTGGTCATTCAGCATGGGGGTTCTGGTTGCCACTGTACCATCGCACGCGGCTCTTCCTCATGCATTGCGACCGGCCGAATGGCCGCTCTCCTACAGCTGAGGTGGGCGGGCAAAATCACCAGTTCCGTCGCGACGTCGGAACTATGCCTGGCCTGGCTTGAGCATGAATTCGAATGGCAGCCATAAGGGTAGCCGAGCACTTCGCGAAGACATGGGCCAAAATCAAAAAGCCCGCTATCTTATTGAGATATCGGGCTTTATTTGGTTGCGGGGGGAGGATTTGAACCTCCGACCTTCAGGTTATGAGCCTGACGAGCTACCGGACTGCTCCACCCCGCGTTGGTGATTTTTCCGCCGGGCGCAGCTTTGGCACGGCGGCGGCGTGACTTGAGTGTCGGGTCGGGTAAGAGGCTTGGTCTGGGCCGGCGGTTTTACCGGCGGGCTGGGGTGTTTTGCGCTTGCCGGGATTTTCGCTTGCCGGCTTTATCGCTTGCCGGCTTTATCGCTTGAACGATTTTCTCGCTTGGAAGACCTGGCGGCGACCTACTCTCCCACGCCTTAAGACGCAGTACCATCGGCGCTGAGGGATTTCACGGCCGAGTTCGGGATGGGATCGGGTGCTGGGCCCCTCGCCATTGCCACCAGGTCGTCCAAGCGAGAAAGCCGGCAAGCGGGCAAGCCGTTCAAAAGCAGGCACGCCGTTCAAAAGCAGGCACGCCGTTCGCGCGGGTATTGCACAAGCAGAACGGCCCTTAGGCCATTGCGCGCTTTTACGGTTTTCTCTTTCGTTTTCTCTGTCTTGCCAACGGGACTTGCGGTCCGATAGGTGCGTAACGCGCCTTTCAGGCCATGATGAGCCAAAGTTACCGACGGCTCGGCCCTGTCAAGGGTAGAACCGCGCTTGAAAGCGCGGCGCCTCTTGGGCGCCCTTGACAGGGCCGAGCAGCCGGTTAGATGCTCACCATGGCCTGAAAGGCGCCGGCCGGCGCTTACACAAGGGATGGCGATCAGCAACACGAAGGCGGCCCGGTCTTTTGCGGCTTTGCTGTCTTGATCTGTCTTTGCGATGTCCCTCTTTGGCGGCGCTTTTCAGGATAGGGCGCTTGGATTTTCTTGCTGTCTTTTTCTGTCTTGGTTTTTTTGCTTTGTTTTGCTTGTCGGGAGGGCGTTGTTTTGGTGTTGGCTTGTATTTTGGCGCTATGCGCGAAGGGTCTTCTTGCCTGCCGCCTTGTGCGGGCGGCGGGTTTTCCATCTCCCGTCTTGCGACGGGTTTTGGGGTGGATCAAGCCGGTCGAGCGATTAGTAAGGCTCAGCTTCACCTGTTGCCAGGCTTCCACATGCCTCCTATCGACGTGGTGGTCTACCACGGCTCTCAAGCGAGACCTGGTTTTGAGGGGGGCTTCCCACTTAGATGCTTTCAGCGGTTATCCCGTCCGCCCTTAGCTACCCGGCGGTGCGGCTGGCGCCACAACCGGTCCACCAGAGGGACGTCCATCCCGGTCCTCTCGTACTAGGGACAGCGCCTCGCAAGTCTCGAACACCCACGGCAGATAGGGACCGAACTGTCTCACGACGTTCTAAACCCAGCTCACGTACCACTTTAATCGGCGAACAGCCGAACCCTTGGGACCTGCTCCAGCCCCAGGATGTGATGAGCCGACATCGAGGTGCCAAACCTCCCCGTCGATGTGGACTCTTGGGGGAGATCAGCCTGTTATCCCCGGCGTACCTTTTATCCGTTGAGCGATGGCCCTTCCACGCGGGACCACCGGATCACTATGACCGACTTTCGTCTCTGCTCGAAGTGTCCCTCTCGCAGTCAGGCGGGCTTATGCCATTGCACTCAACAGCTGATTTCCAACCAGCTTGAGCCCACCTTCGCGCGCCTCCGTTACGCTTTGGGAGGCGACCGCCCCAGTCAAACTACCCACCATGCAGGGTCCCGGGCCTGGATTGACAGGCCGCGGTTAGATATCAGAACGCATAAGGGCGGTATTTCAAGGATGGCTCCGGCCAAGCTGGCGCCTGACCTTCAAAGCCTCCCGCCTATCCTACACAAACAAGCCCTAATACCACTGCAAAGCTGTAGTAAAGGTGCACGGGGTCTTTCCGTCTGACCGCGGGTACCCCGCATCTTCACGGGGAATTCAATTTCGCTGAGCCGATGTTGGAGACAGCGGGGAAGTCGTTACGCCATTCGTGCAGGTCGGAACTTACCCGACAAGGAATTTCGCTACCTTAGGACCGTTATAGTTACGGCCGCCGTTTACCGGGGCTTCGGTTCAGAGCGTGAACCCCTCTCCTTAACCTTCCGGCACCGGGCAGGCGTCAGACCCTATACTTCGCCTTGCGGCTTCGCAGAGCCCTGTGTTTTTAATAAACAGTCGCCACCCCCTGGTCTGTGCCCCCCGCCCCTGGTTGCCCAGGAACGGGGCCCCCTTATCCCGAAGTTACGGGGGCATTTTGCCGAGTTCCTTCAACATCGTTCTCTCAAGCGCCTTGGTATGCTCTACCAGTCCACCTGTGTCGGTTTCGGGTACGGTCTATGATGTGGGGGCTGTTTCCTGGAACGCCTTGGCTGCCCGGTCAATCCGATAAGACCAGACAACGCGACAGCATTCGTCACCCTCCACAGGCCGGGGACTATTAACCCCGTTCCCATCGGCTACGGCTTTCGCCCTCACCTTAGGGGCCGGCTCACCCTGCGCGGATTAGCCTTGCGCAGGAACCCTTGGACTTCCGGCGGGAGTGTTTCTCACACTCCTGGTCGCTACTCATGTCAGCATTCTCGCTTCCGATACCTCCAGCCGCCCTCGCCGGGCGACCTTCGCAGGCCTACGGAACGCTCCGCTACCGTGCCAGGGATCAGTAATCAGGTATCAGGGATCAGAAGACCTGCCGGAGCTGCTGTGCAGACCCTGCAACATCTTCGCGATCTCTTGATACTCGTCGCGCCAGGAAAGCCATTCGGCCTCCTCGACATAGCCAAGATCAAAACAGTAACGCAGCCACACCCGCATCTCGTCCGCCGAACCGATCGCCATCATCAAAAAGCGTCGGAACTCGGCCTTCGAAAGCCTCTGCTTGCCAAAGCCTTCGGCAAGATTGGCTGGTATGGACTTCGACGCCCGGCGAACTTGATCGCCAAGCGAACGCTGTTCGATCTCGGGAAAGCTCAGGCTCTTGCGGTGAACCGCCAACGACACCTTGTAGGCGCGTTGGAACACCGTCAGTTCTTCAAAGGAACGCACGCCTTTTATCGCAGCTCCTTCTCGATACGTCATGCCTGATGCCTGATCCCTGATTACTGATCCCTGACACCCGCAGCTTCGGTGGGTGGCTTAAGCCCCGGTACATCTTCGGCGCAGGACGGCTTAGCTAGACCAGTGAGCTATTACGCTTTCTTTAAAGGATGGCTGCTTCTAAGCCAACCTCCTGGTTGTCTTGGCCTTCCCACATCCTTTCCCACTTAGCCACCACTTGGGGACCTTAGCTGGCGGTCTGGGCTGTTTCCCTCTCGACCACGGACCTTAGCACCCGTGGTCTGTCTGCCGGGCTCGCACTCTTGGGTATTCGGAGTTTGGTTAGGTTTGGTAAGGCTCGCGCCCCCCTAGCCCATCCAGTGCTCTACCCCCCAAGGTGATACCCGACGCACTACCTAAATAGTTTTCGCGGAGAACCAGCTATCTCCGGGTTTGATTGGCCTTTCACCCCTAGCCACAGGTCATCCCCGGACTTTTCAACGTCCGTGGGTGCGGCCCTCCAGTGGGTGTTACCCCACCTTCAGCCTGCCCATAGCTAGATCACCCGGTTTCGGGTCTTATCCCAGCAACTAAAACGCCCTATTCAGACTCGCTTTCGCTTCGCCTCCGCCTAGCGGCTTAAGCTTGCGGCTGAGATAAACTCGCTGACCCATTATACAAAAGGTACGCGGTCACGGGTTCGCCAAAGGCGAACCCTCAGGGATCAGTCATCAGTAATCAGGGATCAGAATAGGGGCGATCTTGCGATCACGCGCCTTACTCTAACCTCTGATTACTGATCCCTGACTACTGATCCCTGGGTTCACCTTTGGTGAACCCGCTCCCACTGTTTGTAGGCATTCGGTTTCAGGCTCTCTTTCACTCCCCTCATTGGGGTGCTTTTCACCTTTCCCTCACGGTACTTGTTCACTATCGGTCATCGAGGAGTACTTAGGCTTGGAGGGTGGTCCCCCCACGTTCAGACAGGGTTTCACGTGCCCCGCCCTACTCAAGTGCCATAACGCTTATCTACCCCTAAAGGACTATCACCTGCTCTGGTGCGACTTTCCAGACGCTTCGGGTTTAAACGTCATGACAACGGGCCTGGTCCGCGTTCGCTCGCCACTACTAGCGGAGTCTCTGTTGATTTCCTTTCCTCCGGCTACTGAGATGTTT
>OZ244972.1:1672500-4980000 GCA_965222795.1 Rhodospirillales bacterium
CACCGATCGATGGCGCCCGCGTCAGTTCCGGCTTCGGCAAACGCCGACACCCGATACTCGGTTACTCGAAAATGCATCGCGGCGTCGACTTTGCCGCTTCACGAGGCACCCCAATCTATGCTGCCGGCGATGGCATCGTGATCCGCCGCGGCCGCAACGGCAGCTATGGGCACTACATCCGGATTCGCCATAACTCGACCTACCAAACGGCCTACGCCCACCTCAGCCGCTACGCGCGCGGCATCAAGAAGGGCAAACGGGTGCGTCAAGGCCAGGTCATCGGCTATGTCGGCTCCACCGGCCGTTCGACCGGGCCGCATCTCCACTACGAAATACTGGTCAACGGCAGACAGGTCGATCCGCGCCGCCTGAAGCTGCCCAACGGACGCAGCCTCGAAGGCGAGGAATTGGCGCGCTTTCATTCCACCCGCCGCAAGATTGATCAGCTACGCGAAGCTAACTTGCCGGCGGCGCTGCTCGCCAGTCGGCAATAGTCCCATCGATTCGCGACGGCATAAACAGCCGACTCGAGGAATCCCTTGCAGACCGCTGGCGCTGCCTGACAGATTGTCGTTGTCACGACGATCTACAGCGCAAGGGTGCTTGCCATGCCTCGTTTCGCCGCCAATCTGACCACGCTTTTTACCGAACGGCCCTTCCTGGAACGCTTTGCGGCGGCAGCTGCAACCGGTTTCACGGCGGTGGAGTGTCAATTTCCCTATGAATTCGACAAGAATGCCGTGGCGGAAGCCTTGCGGCGCGTAGGCCAGGCGATGGTGCTGATCAACCTGCCGGCCGGCATCTGGGATCAGGGTGAGTCAGGTCTGGCCTGCCTGCCGGGCCGCGAGGCCGAGTTCCGCGAGGCTGTGACACTCTGTATCGACTACGCCCAAGCCCTAGGCTGTGAACGGGTCAACTGCCTGGCAGGCATTGTTCCCGATGACGCCGACAGAAAGCCGTTTCAAACCTGCTTCGAAGAGAATTTGCGGCTCGCCGCCGACCGGTTCGGGGCGGCCGGCATCCACCTTTTGATCGAACCGATCAATACCCGAGACTTGCCTGGTTTTTTTCTCAGCACCACCGATCACGCATTGGAAACGATCGCAGCGGTGGGTTCTCCAAACTTGAAGATTCAATTCGACGTCTATCACCGCCAGATCATGCAAGGAGACCTAGCGCCGAGCTTGGAACGCCACCTCGACATGATCGGCCACATCCAGATTTCTGACACGCCGGGCCGTCACGAGCCCGGTAGCGGCGAAATCAACTATCCTTTCCTCTTCGCTCACCTGGACCGTATCGGCTATCGCGGCTGGATTGGGGCCGAGTACCATCCGGCCACTGCCACGGAAGACGGATTAGGCTGGGTAAAGCCCTATCTGTGAGGTCCGGTCTCCCGCCCCAAAACTCTCCGGCTCGTCAGCGGCCTTGCCCGGAGAATTCAATTGACCGCCTCAAGGGCCCTTGCACTCGCCTTTTCACGGTTCCTAAAGGGCACGTCTTTGAGTCGGGCGGGCAGCGGTCCGCCGCTTACCCAGTCCAGCAGCTCCACGCTGTGTACGATGGGTACTGGGCTGGCGCTGCCGATTTGGGTCATGCAGCCGATATTGCCTGTGGCAATCAGATCAGGTGCAAGGCTGGTAATGTTGGCGATCTTGCGATCGAGCAGTCGGCCTGCGATTTCCGGCTGCAGGAGATTGTAAGTTCCCGCCGACCCACAGCAAAGATGCCCCTCGGGCACGGCCAAGACTTCGAAACCCGCAGCCGCCAAGAGCTGCTTCGGTTCCTCGCGGACCCGTTGCCCGTGCTGCAAGGAACAAGCGGCGTGATAGGCGACCGACCAGACGCTTGCCGGCCGACGAACCTCGAGCCCGATTTGTGACATGACCTCGCTGATGTCCTTGGTAATCTCGGAAACAGCATCGGCGCGCGCCGCCCAGGCGGGATCGTTGCGCAGCATGAAACCATAGTCTTTGACGGTCGTGCCGCAGCCGGAGGCATTGATGACCACGAAATCGAGCCCCTCGCCTTCCAGTTCCTTGAACCAGGCGACGATGTTTCGCTTTGCCGCGGCATGGGCCCCGTCGGCGTCTCCCATGTGATGCACCAAAGCACCACAACAGCCCGCACCCTTGGCCACTACGACCTCGATCCCATGGCGGGTCAGGAGGCGAATGGTCGCCTCGTTGATCTCCGGCGCCAGCACTTGCTGGGCACAGCCGGTCATCAACGCCGCCCGGCCCTTCCTGAGGCCCTCGGCGGCAAAAACTTGCGGCCGATCCATCGGCGAAGGTGCGGGAATTTCGGCCGGGGCAAGCTTGAACATGGCCCCAAGGCGCCCGGGCAAGAAACCGGCCAGCGGCCGACCGAACCAGGCACCCATCAGCGCCATGCGAAACCGCCAAGGGCTCGGCAGGACGAAGCTCAAGAGGCGGTGAAGCAGTCGTTCCAGCATGGGTCGCCGGTAGGTCTCCGCAATCCGATGGCGGGCATGGTCGACCAAATGCATGTAGTGCACACCGGAAGGGCAGGTCGTCATGCAGGAAAGGCAGGTTAGGCAACGATCGACGTGCTTCACCAGCTCTGCACTGGCTGGCCGGGCCTTCTCCAGCATGTCCTTAATCAGATAGATTCGGCCCCGTGGACTATCTAGTTCGTCGCCCAAGAGGACATAGGTGGGGCAGGTTGCGGTGCAGAAGCCGCAGTGGACGCAAGTGCGCAGAATCTTGTCCGCCTCGGCAATATCCGGATCCGCTAACTGGGCGAGGCTGAAATTGGTCTGCATGGGTGCTGATCCTACTGGCCATTGCAAATGCCTCCGTCCCTATTGGCAGAAGCGGGCAATCGCTCCGTCAAGTGAAGTCTGTCCACATGACGGCGCATATCGCCAGCAGAGCTTACTGTTCTTTGCGGAGGCAAAGAAGGGGATCAATAAGGGATCGGA
Organism: Rhodospirillales bacterium; assembly: GCA_965222795.1. GTDB lineage: Bacteria > Pseudomonadota > Alphaproteobacteria > Kiloniellales > CBDCUY01 > CBDCUY01. The sequence goes on from OZ244972.1 coordinate 1,675,445, forward strand.
TGGACCGACGGCGGGATCAGCCGGAGACAGGCGGGGTTGTGGCCGTGGAACCCGGTCCGTTTCCAGGCTGTAGTGCCGGCGATCGGCCGTTATTGTTCTTCTGCCGGATCGCCTGAATTAGGCTCGCGACGCCAATGAAAGGAGCCCTTTCCATGTCCTGGATTGCCTCTGGACTGGCCCCTTGCTGCCGGACCGCATCCGCGAACGCGGCTGCGTTCTTACAGTATTCTTCCAAAAAGGCGCTGGTTTCCGGTTTGCTGAGGCGATCGACCGGACCATTCTTGGCGCTTTCCGATAAGATCCTTCCCAGGAGCTCGAAGAAGGCATCGCCATCGTCGGTCGATAGGAGCTTTTGGCTTTCCGTCAGGGCCTCGGGCTCATCTAAGGATGCGATGATTGCCAGACCAATGTTGAGGAGGCGATCTGGCGGCTCGTCGATCAGCCCACGGCAAGCGATGTCCGATTCCGCCCTAGCTGAGGCGGGCGATACCACGGCCTCTTGGGTCTCCCCGGACGGTGTCACGCGTCTAAGCCACTTCAGACGATCGATTGCCTGCCGATGATCGGTCTCCGTTTCCCGGGCACGCCACGCAGTCTCGGATTCGTCGACGTCATCGGCATTGGCTTCAGGTTCGAGGGTGCCTTGCTTAGGGCTGTGGTTTTCGGTCTCTTCGGTCAAGGCCTGCGCCAACATGGCTTGAATGGTGGCCGGCACGGTGGTGCTCACCGTTTCCTTTGGACCTTCGGCGTCGTCTTTTCCGTCGACCGTTGAATTCTCCTCATCGTCCTCGCTTGTCGGAGAGGCTGCCACATCGCCATTGTCATCCTGTAGCGGCGAGGCAAGCTGCGTTTCCTGGGCCAGGCGAATCGCCTTGCAGAGGGAGGCAAACTGCTCCTTTAGAGCCTTGTTCGTCTCCCGCGATAGGGCTTCAATGGGCTCGTTTACCATATCCGCCGCCCGCGCTACGACCATTTCCGCGTTGCGAGTTGCTTGCTGCAAGGAGGCAATTTCTTCTCGCAGAACCTGGGTAATTTCCCTCTCCACCTGATCCCGACCGGGTGTTGGCGAGGAAGGCTTCGCCTCGGCCATTGGCTTGGTGGTTCCTTCCGACTGTGTCGGCTTTCCCACGTGCTGCGTTAGGCTTTTCTCGATTGCCTGCAACACCGAGCTGTGCCAGGCCTCCATGGGTCCGGTCAGAACTTTGGTGGTCTGGCCTAGCTTGTCTTGGGTCAAATCGAGCGAGAGGTTAAGCGCTTCTATGCGTGCCGCCAAAGCGTCGTCAAGCGAGCGCTGGGGAGCGCTTAGCCCCGGCCACAACAACACCACCGACCATATGATCGCAACCGGCAGGAACAGTCCTGCAACGAACTGCCCCAACTCTGCCGGCGGTAGGGAAAGAAGCCTGTCGAAACCGAATTGATGCCAACTGTACCAACTGGCCGCGCCAAGCCAAAAGCCTGTGAGCGTGATGCCTGCCAGCATCTTGATCATAGGAACTCCGTGGTCGGCAGTACGTGGAGTGGGAGGCCTTACCTGGAGCGAGTAAACAATCCCAACATTAAGGAATGCTTAGCGCTATTGAGACCTCGAGCCACCGCAGGCTCACGACTAGACGCCCGGATAGAGACGACCGGGATTGAGAATTCCCTTCGGGTCAAAGTTTTGCTTGATACGACTGGTGAGTGCGAACTTAGCTGCAGGCTGAGGCGAAAAGACCGACGATCTCGCCCGCATCGCAACCGGTGCCCGAAAAAGCATCGCCTGCCCGCCGGCAGAGACTGACCTCTCATGCACGCTTGCCGAATCCAACGCCTCGCCTGGGGCGAACCAGATCAGCCCACCACCCCAATCGTAGACATGGGTCCCTCTGCTTTCAGGGTCTAGCTGCTGAATGAGATCGAAGGCTTCATTCGGCGGCACCGACAAGCGCCATAGGACGGCATCAGGGCTGCCCGTAAAAGCGTGCAGGTCTCGAATTGATACCCAAAAGGCCTCGGACCCTTCGGCGTCCAGTTCCGCCGTTTCGCGGCCAAGAGGTGCCAATAGCTGCCTCAAGGCCTGGTAACGATGGTCGACCGAGGGCGACGGACCTTCCAAACGCAAGGCTGTTGCCGCCAATCGGCCGCCCCCTGGTAGCACTTTTGAGCTCAAGGCGACTACTGCCTGGACTGGCAGATGCGCGGCCCCGGAAACCTCATGGGCCGACTGCAGGGCAAGCGTCATGGCTTTCAGCCCCTCGCTGTCCTTTAGCCCCAAGATCAGCAGGGTGCGGCTTGTCTCTGGGGCCGGCAAAACCTTGATGGTGATCTCTGTCATGGCGGCAAGGGTTCCATAGGAACCGGTCAACAGCTTTGATAGATCATAACCGGTTACGTTTTTTACCACACGTCCGCCGGTCTTGAAGGTCTCGCCACGCCCGGAAACCGCCGAAACGCCGAGCACATGATCGCGTGCCGCGCCAGTCTTGAAGCGTCGAGGCCCAGCTAGATTGGTCGCCACCACCCCGCCCAGCGTCGCCCCGCTGCTAGCCCCTCCAAAAAGCGGACCGAGATCAGGCGGCTCGAAGGCAAGCTGCTGATTTGATTCCGCCAGGACCGCCTCAATCTCGCTGAGCGGTGTGCCCGCCCGAGCGCTGAGAACCAGTTCCGCGGGCTCGTAAAGGGTAATGCCGGAAAGGTCCGAAAGATCGAGGCTATGCTGGGTCTGCATCGGTCGTCCGAGCTCAGCCTTGCTCGCCATTGCCACCACCTCGAGCGGGATTTCTTCCGATGCAGCCCAGGCGACCGCCTCTCGGACCTGCTCGTCGCTCGTCGGCTTCAGTACCTCACTCATGCAGCAAAGCCGCTAGAACCGCGGCAAATCCGGAAACGGGATCTTGCCGCCATGTACATGCATGCGCCCAAGTTCGGCACAGCGATGCAATTGGGGAAACATCTTTCCGGGGTTCAGCAGCGAGCCGGCGTCGAAGGCGCATTTCACCCGTTGCTGTTGCTTGAGGTCGATTTCGCTGAACATTTCTCCCATCAGGTCCCGCTTTTCCACGCCAACGCCGTGTTCGCCGGTCAAGACCCCACCGACTTGAACGCAGAGTTTCAAGATCTCCGCGCCGAATTCTTCCGCGCGTTCCAGCTCCCCCGGCTTGTTGGCGTCATAGAGGATCAAGGGGTGAAGATTGCCATCACCCGCATGAAAGACATTGGCAACCCTAAGGCCGTAGCGGCTGCTCATCGCCGTCATCGCGGTCAGGACCTCCGGCAGGCGCGCGCGGGGGATGGTGCCGTCCATGCAGTAGTAATCTGGCGAGATTCGGCCAACTGCGGGAAAGGCAGCCTTGCGCCCCGCCCAGAAGCTAAGGCGCTCGCCCTCATCATTGCTGATCCGGTTCGTGACTGCTCCGCAGCTCTCGGCAATGTCGCTTACCCGCGAGATCAAGTGATCGACCTCGACCTTGGGGCCATCGAGTTCGACGATCAGCAAGGCTTCCACATCAAGCGGGTAGCCGGCCTGGACAAAGGCTTCGGCAGCATGGATCGCCGGTTTGTCCATCATCTCCATACCGCCGGGAATGATACCTGCCGCGATGATCGCCGTAACCGCGTCACCGGCCGACTGGCTACTCGGAAACCCCAGCAGCAATGCCCGCGCTGTCTCCGGCTTTTTCAGGATGCGAACCGTCACCTCGGTGACCACCCCCAACAGGCCTTCCGATCCGGTGAGTAAGCCGAGCAGGTCGTAGCCCTCCTGATCTAGGTTCTTACCGCCAACCCGGATAACGTTTCCGTCGATCAGCACGACTTCCAGGCCGAGCAGGTTGTTGGTGGTGAGGCCATATTTCAGGCAATGGACCCCGCCCGAATTTTCGGCCACGTTGCCACCGATCGAGCAGGCAATCTGGCTTGATGGATCTGGCGCATAGAAGAAGCCATGGTCTTCAACCGCCTGGGTAATCGCTAGGTTGGTGACGCCAGGCTGGGCCACCACGCAGCGATTGTCGTAATCGATGTCCAAAATACGATTGAATTTGCCCAGCCCCAGTAAGACGCCGTCTTCGAGCGGCAACGCGCCACCGGATAGTGAGGTACCGGCGCCACGCGGAACCACTTTGATGCCTTGCGAGTGACAGTAGGCGAGGACACGGCTGACCTCCTCTGTCGTGCTAGGCAGGGCGACCACCAATGGCAAGGCCCGGTAGGCAGTGAGACCATCGCTCTCATAAACCCGCCTTTCGCTTTCCTCGACAATCACACCTTCACCAGGAATGATTTCGCGCAAAGCGGCGGCAATTTCTTCGCGGCGACCTAGGATGGCGGCGTCGGCCTCAGGCATTTGCATGGGCCATGCTCCTCAAACTGTTCAGCCCAGTCTAAGGCCTCGACGCGAAGAAACTAATGTTTTTTAGAGAAAACGAGGGACCGACAGAGTCGCCGGGCGCGAATACATGGCCAATAAGGCCTAGGACCGGCGACCAATGTTTACCCTTGGCGGGCCTTGAACCGCGGATTTTTCTTATTGATGACGTAGACCCGACCATTGCGGCGGACGACGCGGCAATTCTTTTCGCGTCGCTTGGCGGTCTTCAGCGAATTGACGACCTTCATTGCCTTTGGCCTCCGTCTCTTGCAGCTTACGGGCTCTTATATTGGGCGCGGCGGGAAAATAAGCAAGGCTCCTCAGCCTGTCAACCAAAGAGGCAGTTATCCGACCGCCCTGAATGCCTTGCCTGGAGGTACCCGGCCCGCAACATGCGAATTACGATCAAGCATCAACCGACCAAACCGTTGTGAATGCAGGAAATTTTCACTGTTCTAGCGCAGGATCGGCTTAATCGGAACCGCTTTGGCGCTCCCGGTTGAGCCGTGAATCCTCCGCTCAGCATTTGAATAGAGCCATTTTTGGAGGAAGACGAGACTAAGTCACGACCGGACAACTGCGCATTTGCTTAACCTGGGTTTTCGAATTCCTCGATGACCTCTCTAAACAACGCCAATTGACCTTCCGTGGTCTCTTCCCAGCTAAAGCGTTCCGCATAGGCACGGGTGGCTCGACGATCCGGCATGTCCTTAAGCAATGATCGTACACACGCCGCCACCGCCGCCGGACTACGGTCTTCGACCAAGCGGCCGGCCTCGGGGGAGGCAACGACTTCCGGCGTACCCCACACATTGGTGGCCACGACTGGTGTGCCGCAGGCCATGGCTTCAAGCAAAACATTGGCCCAGCCCTCCCGATCCGACGCCAAGACGAGAATATCCGCCGCATTCATGACTTTGGCCACCTCGTCATAAGGAAGGGCCCCGAAAAAGCAGACTCGAGCGGTCAAATCGTGTTGACGCACGAGGCTTTCGAGCGATTGTCTTTCCGGCCCGTCGCCAACGATAAAAAGCCGGGCGTTAGGTAGCTCTGCCAGAGCTTCGACCACGATGTCGTGGCCTTTGCGGGGGATGAGATGTCCGACTGAAAGCAGCACGGGAAAGCTCGCCTCATAGCGCTGACGCAAGACCTCGCGATCCAAAGGCCTGAAGCGTTCCAAATCGACGCCGTTTCTTAAGACACGTACCCGTTCTTGTTCGACGCCAAGACGCAGGAGCTCGTCGGCCAAGGCCTGGGCGACCCCGATGGAAGCCGACGCGACGTCGTTTGCCGCCCAAAGAATCTTTCGTCTGGGTCCGGGCCACCGCGCAATCAGATTGATGTCCGATCCCCGTGCAGTGATGACCACCGGCTTTTTCAGGTGGCGAGCCAGCATCGCCGCTGCGACACCGTCAGGATAGTAGTAGTGGGCATCGATCAAATCAAAGTCGTAACCCGACGCGATGATCTCTTCCAGCACTGGCCGCATCGCCCAATAAAGCAGCTTTGGCGCAAGGTTCATCCCGAACTTCGGAATTACCGGATAGCGCGGATGGAGCACCTTTATTCCAAAGCGATCTTCATCGCGCGGGACCCGGGCCAAGGTGCCATATCGACCAAAGACCCCGCCTTTCCAAGGAAACCAAGGGACCGGCGCGACAACTCTAAGGGAAACATCAGGCTTAGCTGCCACCTGCCGCAAGCGGTTTTCAACAAAAATGCCGTGATGCGGTTGCGCCTTGTTGGGATAGAGGGTTGTGAAAGAAAGAATTTTTATTGCCTTAATCCTTCATACACAGCGGTTGAAGACCCAGACCAAAAAGTTCCGGTTAGCGAATTCCAACCAAGGGTGTTCTCCGACAAAGGGTGAGATGTCAAGCTGCCCTTGAATGATGGTCTGCCGTCGCCGCGCCTGTTAAAACCAAATTACTGATTCGCTAGCCAATTGCCCCTATGAGGGCTGCAATCACACATCCGCCCGGGTCAAGACCGGAGGATTCATTCCGAAATCCCCCCACCAAACACGGGCGCAACGCGTTCCTAATCGAGACGGAAAATGGGACTCGAAATTCTCGTCTGGTGACCTGAAACGGCTCTAGCCTGACTCCGCAGCTTATTGTATGGCCTTGTGGCTTGTACGATTCGTGTTGCTTGAACCTAACCCCGCGTCTCGATCAAAGCCGAAGAAAAGGACTAAGGGATGAGCGAACTGACGAAATCGCCTGCCTGGCGGGCCCTCGAGGCGCATCAGCGCGAGATGGCGGCCAGCCATTTGCGTGCGCTTTTTGCCCGTGACCCGCAGCGTTTCGAACGCTTCTCCCTTCGCTTCGACGACCTTTTGCTGGACTATTCGAAGAATCGGGTCAGCGAAACCACGATGGGATTGCTCTTCGATCTCGCCCGCCAGGCTGAGGTCGAAGCCTGGCGTTCGCGCCTGTTCTCGGGCGAGAAGATTAATGTGACCGAGGGCCGGTCGGTTCTCCACGTGGCCCTGCGCAATCGGCCCGACCGGCCGATCCTGGTGGACGGCGAAGACGTGATGCCGGCAATCGAAGCGGTCAAGGCACAGATGCGGCGCTTTAGTCAGTCGCTGCGCAGCGGCCAGTGGCGAGGGTCAAGCGGTAAGACCATCACCGATGTCATCAATGTCGGCATTGGCGGGTCGGATCTGGGGCCGCACTTGGTTTGCGATGCACTGAAGCCTTACCAAAGACCAGATCTACGGGCCCATTTTGTCTCCAATGTCGATGGCGCGCATCTGAGCCATACCCTCTCCGATCTCGACCCGGAACGCTGTCTTTTTATCGTCGCCTCCAAGACCTTCACCACCCAGGAGACGATGACCAATGCCACGTCGGCGCGCACTTGGCTTCTCGAAAAACTCGGACGTGAAGCGGTGATCGCCCGGCACTTCGTTGCGGTTTCGACCAACCGGCAGGCGGTCCAGGCCTTCGGCATCGACCCGGAAAACATGTTCCAGTTTTGGGATTGGGTCGGCGGGCGCTATAGCCTGTGGTCGGCCATCGGTCTGCCGATCGCTGTTGCGGTGGGCATGGATCGCTTCGACGAGCTCCTGGCAGGCGCCTACGCCATGGACCAGCACTTTCTGATGGCGCCCTTAGAGCAAAACATGCCGGTCATCTTGGCGCTGCTGGGGATATGGTATCGGAACTTCTTCGCCGCGGTAAGCCACGCGGTCCTGCCCTATGATCAACATTTGGAGCGCTTGCCCGCCTACCTGCAGCAGGCGGATATGGAGAGCAATGGAAAATCGGTTCGCCGGGATGGGCAAAGGGCCGACTACGCAACCGGTCCCATTGTCTGGGGCGAGCCCGGCACCAATGGTCAGCACGCCTTTTACCAGTTGATTCATCAGGGGGGCGACCTCATCCCCACAGATTTCCTCGCAGCGATCGAAGCGCAAACGCCGCTCGCCGACCATCACGAAAAGTTGCTCGCCAACTATCTGGCGCAGACCGAAGCCTTGGCCTTCGGCAGAACCGAATCCCAGGCGCGCGCCGCGCTCACCGCACAAGGCTTGGATGAGGAAGCCGTCAAGGCGCTCGCCCCGCACAAGGTCTTCGAGGGCAATCGGCCCAGCAATTCGATCCTTTACCGCCGGCTAACGCCTTTTGCCCTCGGCCGGCTGATCGCGCTTTACGAGCACAAGATCTTCGTGCAAGGCATCATTTGGGGGATCAATTCCTATGACCAGTGGGGCGTGGAACTTGGCAAGGAGCTCGCCTCTTCCATCCTGCCAGAACTGCAGAGCTCGACCTCGGTGAAAAGCCATGACTCGTCGACCAATGGGCTGATCAACCACATCATTGCAAGCAGACATGAGAGCTAAATCAGGCCCAATTCAGTGTCGCCTCGGGTCGAAATCCCCTGGGCCTTCTAGGAGTGCTTATGGCCATTCTTTTCAAATGTGATGACGGTAATCAGGAGCCCTGGCTTGCGGCCCTGCAGCAGCATCTGCCCGATTTCGACCTTCGCATCTATCCGCAGGTAGGCCCGGTCGAGGATATTGACTACGCCTTCGTCTACGCGCCACCGGCCGGTTTGCTGAAATCCCTGCCAAATTTGAAAGCCGTTTTCTCGCTCTGGGCCGGTGTCGAGCACATCACCAAGGATCCGGAGTTGCCCCAAGTTCCCATCGTGCATATGGCGGAACGGGGTATGGCTGCCTCAATGGCGGAATACGTGGCTGCCCAGGTCCTCCGGTTCACCCGCCGGCTCGACGATTACCGTGAATTGCAGTTATCCGGTCGCTGGGAGCCTCTTACCCATGTTCTACCGTGGCATCGGCGGATCGGAATTCTGGGCTTGGGCCATCTTGGGCAGGCCGCGGCTGCGGCCCTGCTGGGGCTGGGATACGACGTCGCCGGCTGGTCGCGCAGCCCTAAATCAATCGCTGGCGTCACCAGCTTTTCAGGCACCGACGGTCTTTCTGCGATGCTCGCGCGCTCGGACATTCTGGTGTGTTTGTTGCCGCTGACCGCCGCCACGAAAGGCATGTTGAATCGCGCATTGTTCGCAAAACTCCCCAGAGGCGCCTTCCTTGTCAACTGCGCACGCGGCGGGCACTTGGTTGAAGAGGACCTGCTGTCAGCCTTGGCCGATGGGCAGCTTGCGGCCGCAGCCTTGGACGTCTTTTCCGAAGAGCCCTTGCCGGAAGGTCATTCCTTCTGGCGTCATCCGAAAGTCTTCATCACACCGCACAGTTCCGCCCCAACCATCCCGGAGACCGCCGTCGAAGCAGTGGCTGAGAATATTCGCGGCTTCGAGGCGGGAAGGCCGCTTAAACACGTGGTCGACCTTGCCCAGGGCTATTAGAGCATGACCGGCTCATTTGGGATCGGTTCGATGGCGCCAAATCGGTTTTTCGGCTAGGCGCGGTGGGCCGCGCGATGTGGGGCCATCGGGCAAGCGACGCAACGACGCAGAAGGGCCGATTTGGCCCACAATAGGCCGCTTTTTCGCGCCCGCCTGACGTCGTTCGCCGCCGCTTGCGGTCACCCAAGACCACGGCGCAACGCCCGCCTAGCCAGGCGAGGCGAAAAAACGGTCGAACGGTTCCAAATGAGCCGATCATGCTCTAAGCATAGTCGTCTTCAAGGGGGTAGTCGCTCAGCACGACCGGGCCGTCCGGGGAAAGCCAAACCGGCTGCTCCAGTTTTACGCCCTCCCGGCCACCTTCCGCCCCGACATAACTTTCGACGCAGATGACCATGTTCTCCTCGAAGATCCCGTCGTAGGCGCCCCATTCGGCATCTTCCGGATACCAGATAAGCGGATACTCAACCCCTAGGCCGCAGCCATGGGCGACGTCCGCATAGCGCTGCGCCAGGTAGGCCTCCGGCAGCTGAAAGGCCTTCTCGGCATACTCCAGGAAGCCGATACCCGGGCGCAGTAAGGCGATGTTGTGCTCCAACTGTCGCCGGGAAAGGTCGTAGAGCCGGCGCTGCTCGTCACTGGGCTTTTCCTCCCCGACAACCCAGCTGCGGGAAATGTCATTGTAGAAACCCATCGGCCCGATCAGATCCGTATCGAAGGAAATCAGCTCGCCCGCATGCATTTGGCGATCGCCAGCCTCTTGGAACCACGGGTTGGTGCGTGGCCCCGTGGAAAGGAGGCGGGTTTCCGGATACTCGCCACCAAGGGAGATGCTGGCCCGTAGCAGGGCTGCGAAAGCCTCCTCTTCTCGCATACCTGGCTTGATCTGCGCGCGCATGGCGGCAACCGCAGCATCGCAAGCGCGCTGAGACGCGCGCAAGGCCCGAACCTCTTCCACAGACTTGATGGCCCGTGCCCGTTCCGTGACCGCTTTGCCATCAACAACCTGGATACCTTCTCGGGCAAGCGCCTGACTGCCGAGCCAGTCAGCGCGATCGAGGGCCAGACGCTTGCTGCCGCCGCCAACCTGACGCATCAAATCAGCCAGCTCCGCTGCCCACCGACCCGCCATTTCCTCTGCCCGAGGCCCTACCATCATGTAATCAAAGGCAAGCGATGGACGAACTTCGTCGATGGTCCCACTGCCACGGGAAAGGTGCGATGATGACGGAAGATCAAACAGGATGACAGGGCCTTGCGCCGGAAGGAAGCAGTACCGGCAGAAGTTATGCATGGTCCAGACCTGCATATTTCGACAGCCGGTGGCATAGCGCAGGTTGATCGGGTCGGTGATCACGATCGCCGCCAACCCTGCCTCTTCCAATCGCTGGCGAAGACGCATCAGACGGTAGGCCTGGATTTCGGTCTCGTCGATCGTCGCTGCTGCTTCTAGCACTGCCCCACCGTCTTCTCCGGTCTAGAATAGTCTGGATGAAACTCGGTCCTGACGACAAGACGCGACAATAGTCATCGAGGACCTCGCCCTGCAACGAAGATTTGGCACGAAAATGGGAGGCAACAGGCTGCGCCCCATCCTGTTGGGCGGGCCTGATTCTAAGTGGGACTTTGAGGCGTGTCGGCTGCCGATTGCCTCTGGCTATCGTTCGCTGAAAGCGCCGTCGATCCCCCGACGGATCGGACGCAGCAGATAAGCTAGGATGGATTTGCTGCCCGTATTGATCGCAACATCCACCACCATCCCAGGCAGGATAAGATTTCGATCTGGATTGTCACCAACATGATTGGTCTTAAGTGCAATAGTGCCCTTGTAGTAAGGATTGCCTTTTTCGTCTTGGTAAGTTGACGCTGACACCTTCGATAGATTGCCGTCGATCGAGCCAAAACGCGTGGTGTCATAAGTGGTGACACTGACCGTTGCCTCTTGGCCGATTTCCAAGTGTCCAATGTCGCGTGGCGAGATACGGACCTCGGCCACCAGGCTTTCGTCATAGGGAACGATTTCCATGATCGTTTCACCGGCCGGAACGATGCCACCGACCGTGCGAGCCCGTAGTCCTTTAACAATGCCCCGCGCGGGTGCTCGAACCTTGAGGCGATCGACACGGTCCTCAAGCTTTGACTTCGCCTCGCGAACCTGCGCCAGTTCCGCGGTAACGGCCCCCATTTCGTTGATGGCCTCGTTGCGAAGCCTTGATTCCAATTCCAACAAGCTGCCGCGGGCTTCCCGAGCGGCGGCATCGGTGCTGGCCGCTTGTCCCTTGATCTCGGCAAGTTCGCCGCGCGTCTGATTGAGCAAGCGTTCGGTTTCCAAGTAAACCACTTTTGACACAAGACCCTTGCTCAACAATTTGGAGCGCATCGTCAACTGTTCTTCGAGAATAGCCACTTGTCGCTCGAGACTTTTCCTTTGATCAGCCAGGGCCTTGAGCCGGCCATGTTGCTGATCGATACGAGCATTCAATACGTCGATCTGGGTATCTCGTGCCTGGTTCTGCACAGCAAAAATATCACGCTGATCTTGCACCAGAGCCGGATAATTTTTCCCGGCCGAGAAGTCGGGATCCTGCCCTAGAACGAAGGCGCGAAGGCGCTCCGATTGAAGAGCCAAGGTCGCCTCCCGGGCCTCGAGCTGATCGAGCTCAGCTTGCGCGCTCGCGGATTCCAGGCCGATAAGAACTTCGCCCGGCTCGACGATTGCGCCGTCGACGACCAGGATTTCTGCGACGATGCCACCTTCCAGGTGTTGAACCTCGTAGACGGCGCCTGACGGCATCACCTGGCCTTCGGCCCGCGCAGACTCGCGCACCTCGGCTATGGCAGCCCAGACAATGAGGCCAAAGATCAGCAGACTACCCACGTAGACGAGCTGAGTCATAACCCGCGGCGGACCTGATTCTTCCAAGATAAGCGGTTGAGACAGCAGCTTCTTGAGGCGCCGATCGGCCTCTTTCACCTGGGATTTTCGCCACGATTGGATTGGTGCTAGGAAGTTGGACATTGCTCTTCTGCCTCAATACATCTTCAGCTGTGGCAGAACGTCATCGGGTGGCCCGTTAAGCAAGACACGGCCCGCGTCCAATACAATGACACGGTCGGCGATGCGCAAATGGCTAGGCCGATGGGTTATCGCAAATATCGTCGCCTTGCCCCGCAGCGACTCGAGCTTGCGGATGAGGACCTGGTCGCTTTCCCAGTCGAGATTGTTTCCGGGTTCGTCGAGCAGATAGATGGGCGCATCCTTCACATAAGCCCGCGCCAGCATGATACCCTGTTTCATGCCGGTGGAAAGGTGGCGTTGGAGGCTGTCGGTCAGACGGGTTTCAAAGCCCTCTGGCAAGGCCAGAATTTCATCCAGTATGTTGGCGTCGCGGGCCGCCCGTACGAGATTGTCGTCGCTGGCCGTGGGGTTGGCTAGGCGCAAGTTTTGCGCGATTGTGCCATGAAAGAACTCGCTGGTCTGCGGGACCGAGGCGATGGCACCGCGAAGTTCCGCCGGATCAATCTGCCGAATGTCCATGCCATCGATCAAGACCGCGCCTGCTTGTGCTTTGTAAAGTCCTGCGATCATCTTCAAAATTGTAGACTTACCGGAGCCGTTGTCCCCGGTGATGGCAACGATCTCGCCCGGGCGCACGCGAAAGTCCACGCCCAGAAGCGCCGGATCGGAACTGCCCGCATAGCGAATGCTGACCCGGCTGAATACGACCTCGCCTAGCAGTCGACGCAAATAGTCGCCACCCTGTTCGCCGCTGCGGTCGGTTTCCATGCGCATCAGCTGATCAACGCGCTTTAACCCGATACGCATTTGTTCGAATCGACCCAAATTCAGGAACAGAACCTGCAACGGCGTCAAAACCCGCCACACCAGCATCATGCAAGCGACAAGCGCTCCAATCGTCATGGCGCCGTTCAATACTTGAAGGGTCCCAAGGCCTATCGTCACGATGCCGGCCGCCAACATCAAGAATTGGGCAAAGGCTTGCACGCGAACCGATATCTGAGAGGCCTCATAGCTCAAAGTTGCGCAGCGCGCCGAAATATCCCGAAACCGAGAGCTCCAAGACCCTTCCCCGGCACAGGTCTTGATATCGCGCAGGTAGGTCAGCATTTCGACCAGGAAGCCCTGCCGCTTCATGCGGGCGTCACTAACGCTATTCATGGCCTCTCGGGTGGCGGGCACAATGATCAGCCCGCTAGCAAGAAAAATGCCAAACAATACAATCGGGATAAGCCCCAAGGGACCACCGAGAACTGTAATGACAACGATGAAGACAACAACGAACGGGAGATCTAGGGCGACACCAGCCAATTGGCCGGTAAAGAACTCCCGCACGGACTCGAACTGCCGGAGCCGAGAAATTTGTGATCCGACTGTTGCTCTTTCGATCATTGGCAAGGAGAGATCGAGCACCTTGTTAAAGGCGGCACAGCCAATGACCATGTCGATCCGAGCGCCGATAAAGGCAAGCAGCCGGGCACGAATTGTCCTGAGGGCAAAGTCACAAACAAGAGCAATGCCGACACCGACCAGCAGGTAGTAAAGCGTCTCGATTGATTTTGTGCCGATGACCCGGTCATACACGGTCATGATGAAAATCGGCATGGTCAGGGCCAAAAAGTTGACCAGAAAACTGATCGCCAAAAGTTGGGCTATCTGCGTTTTGAACCGCAGGACGACGGAAAGAAACCAGCTGCGCTGAGTGGAGGACGACGAGGATTGCTTTTCCGTTGCTTGGCTGATGACATAGGCGACGCCCCGCAAATTCGGGTCTTCGACCACGGAAAAATTTGATTTCGCGCCATCGAAAACAGTAAAAGCCGTTCCGTGCCTTTCATAGACCACCATGACCGGGCCTTTGTCGGGCGCGAACAGGCAGGGAAAGAGGCGCGGTTCGATACGTCCAAGGCGCGTCTTGATGGAGCTGCAGGGATAGTTGAGGTTCGCCAGAATTTGGCAAAGACCATCCACATCCAGGCTGCTGGCGAAGTGAGGCAAGGCTTCAGCTAGGCTGCGCGGTGTCCCCTGCCATCCGAGGGCGTTAAGCAGTGGTATTAGACAGGCTGCCGCGTCGGATATCGACTTGAGGTCACCGATCTGCGCACCATGCATCATCTTGCCGAGACGCTCGGCGGTTGGCGGTGCTACGCTTGGCGGTGCTACGCTTGGCGAGACAAGGGCGGTGCTCATGAGGCCGTCCCCAGGGCGAGTTTTGCCGGAATAGCATTGTCCGCCGGCTCAGCCTTTGACGGATTGGGGTCGGGACTTGCGTTAGCGCCAGGCGCAGATCTTTGCCAGGGCTCAAGGCCCTTGTCTTTGATCTTGTAAGTTCGGTCGGCAAGAGCCAGCAGCGACGGGCGATGGCTCACCATGATGACGGTGACCTTACCCTTCAGTTCGGCGAGCGCCTCCTTCAAAATCATTTCCGAATGGGGATCGAAGCCACTGTTCGCTTCATCAAACAGTACGATCTTGTACTGACTTGTCAGGGCCCGGCAGATCGCTATCATTTGGCGAATTCCACCTGGCAATTGCGCGGAAGCCCCGTCTCCCACCTCGGATTCGTAACCGGCGGGCATCCGGTGCACCATGTCGTGCAGCCCAATCAACTTGGAGGCAGCCAGCGCATCGTCAACTTTTCTCGCGCTGTCGAACATGGTCAGGTTGTCGAGAATGGTGCCGCGGAAGAGGACCGGGTTTTGCGGCAGGTAGGCGATTTGGCGACGGAGGTGATAGGAGTTGCGATCACTGGTCGCGACACCGTCATGGAGCACCTGCCCCTCAAGCGGCCGCAACAAACCCATGAGCAGCAGCATTATCGTGGTCTTGCCACTTCCCGTGTCACCGGTTATGCCGATGAACTCGCCTGGCTCAATGTCTAGTTCTATGTTTTCGAGAAGACCTTCATCATCTTTGACGTAGCTGAAGGTAACCCCCTTTAGCTCTATGCCCCCCTCTATCTCCACCAGCTTTTCGCCCTCATCATCCAGGTCCAGCGAGCCGCTTTCCGTAGAAAACGTGAAGATCTCCTCGGCTTGCTGCTCGGCAAGCTTCACGTTTTGGACTTGCGTCCAAATACCGAGACCGCGCAGCAAGGGTTGAATTGACCGGCCCGCCAAGAGACTGCAGGCGGTGAGGCCGCCAAGACTAAGGTTGCCGGCTATCACTTCCGTTGCCCCCACGGCGACCATGGAAATCATGACAACGTTGGAGAACATGGCGCCCAGGCCCTGGGTCAAATTGCCAAGAAATGAAATGTCATAGGTCCCCACGGCGCCGTTTTCCTGCAGGCGCTCGTAACGACGCTGCAACAGGGACTCCATCGCCAGGATTTTCACGGTCTGTACGTGATTGAGCACTTCGATGATGAAGCTGTAACGCCGTTCATCGAGGGTGTTGTGATTGCGGATCTTCTTCTGCAGGGTGGCCCCTAGCAGCCAACCGCTCACGCCGAGGGCCAACAAAAGGCTAATTGGAATGAAGGCAAGATAGCCGCCAATATACCAAATCAAACCGACAAAAATGCCGACAAAGGGCAGGTCGATCATCAGCAGCTTGGCTTGACCGGCATGGTATTCACGCAGCTGGTCGATCGCATAGAGTCTATCGAGATGGCTACCCGGCGGGTCTTTCTCGAAATCCTGAACGATGCAGGCCAGCATACGATCCACGCTGCGACAGCCGGCGAGATGCTCGAAACGGGCCGCATTCCAGCCGGTGATCGATGCCCTGGCAGTTCGAAAGAAGGCTTCGATCAAAAGCACTGCGCAAAGCCCCATCATCAGGAGCAGCAGGGTATCCAGGGATTGGTTCGGAATGATGCGGTCATAAACCTGCAAAATAACCATAGGAAGCGCTAGCGATAATATATTTACCGCTAAACTAGCAAATAATATACTTATCGTAAGAGTTGGTGTCTCAGGCATACCTGCAGCGCCACCAGCCCAGGCACGATGGCGAGCCATGGCAGTCTTCTTGCCAATTGAATCTTTCGGCTCCACCGCTATCCGGTCCCCACTGCCTATACCATGAATTGTGGCTTCGGCACATTTGCCGTATAAAAATTTATGTTAATGTGCTTGAAACTTTATTAATTAGCGATACTTGGAATGCGGAGATAATAATTAAAATGTGAAGATTAAATATTTTGGTATGTAATTATTTTATTTGTGTTAATAACAATTAATATTGTATTTACAATTAATCATTCGACGGATGCTATTATTTATATTTTATTTTTCCAGGTTTCTGAGTTGCTTGGTAGATGTCTCTGTTCCAAAAAATTCGCCTGTCTCAGCCCAGGCCCGCTCCACGTGACATCCGACATACTTACCGGCTGTCGAAATCAAGCCCGTTTCCCAGGCAATACGTCACGCTCTGCTTGTTGGCAGTGGAGAAGGCCGTCCCGATGTCGGGCTGAGCGCCACGGGCGAATCCAAGGCGATGAATCCACTTAATTGATCCTGCCAAACAGTATCCTCCTTTGTGCCGCTGACAGTCCGTCCACGGGGTGTTGGCCCGCGAGCCGGAACTTCTTGAACCGCGGTTTGACAGCCGCGGCACTCCCACAGCCTTCTGTGACATCGGCTATATGATCCAGGAGAATACGTAAGCGATTGATATGACTATATTTTCTTATTACTCCATGAATTGTTCTGTGACTACCAAAAGACCAGCCACTGCTCATGGCGCCGTTAGCCCAGTCGTTTGATTGACAGTTGAAACTTCGCAAAAAAACCAGTCCCGACCGATGGTGATTTTGTTCGCTTGCTCCCGAATCCGCACGGCTGCTAGGGCATAGCGACGTTGTCCACACGCACCGCCGACGACCGTCGGGGGCAAATCTTAAGGCAGGAAGGGGAAATCCAGCGAAGGCCCAGAAGGTGGCTTGAGGCGCCACCTGGGCCCAAGAGGGGATTCTCGGAAAGTAGAGCGCAGACCATCACAGATGGCCCGCCATCAACTTGATTGGGAGCTTTTTGGATCCAAGAGACACCCCCCAACACGGCTGAATCGAATTGATTGGCATGGAGCTAAGGATGCCAAGACGTATAGGTACGATAGACGCTAGTTCTTCTTTTCATTCCACGATCTTCGCAAGCATGATTGCGTTCGCCGTCGCCTCAACGGGCGTTCGTGCGGAGCCCTTCGCCTACGTGGCTAATGATTTTTCCGACGATGTTTCGGTGATCGACACCGCAAGCAACGTCGTGGTCGCGACCATCCCCGTGGGCGACGGGCCGGACTCCCTGATTATCTCGCCGGATGGCACCTTGGCCTATGTGGCGAATTTCTTCTCCGCCAGCGTCTCGGTGATCGACACCACAAGCCAAAGCATCATCGCCACCCTGCCGGCCGGCGACGGGCCGGACTCCCTGACCATCTCGCCGGATGGCACCTTGGCCTATGTGGCGAATTTCTTCTCCGCCAGCGTCTCGGTGATCGACACCACAAGCCAAAGCATCATCGCCACCCTGCCGGCCGGCGACGGGCCTGACTCCCTGGCCATCTCACCGGATGGCGCTTTCCTCTACGTTACCAACAACGAGTCCGAAGGCGTTTGGGTGATTGACAGGGAGAGCCATAACCTGCTGACCACCGTGCCCGTGGGCGAAAGCCCCACATCGGTAGCCTTCGCGCCGGATGGAACTCTCGCCTATGTAACAAACTTTGGCTCCGACACGCTCGCGGTAATCGACACCAAGGACCACGAGGTGGTTGCCACTTTGCCGGTCGAAGACGGACCCATTGTCGCGAGCGTGACGCCGGATGGCGCGACGGTCTATGTGGCGAACTTTCTTTCAGACACGGTCTCGGTAGTAGATACCGCAAGTAACAGCGTGATCACTACGCTAGCGGTGGGCAATGCTCCAACGGCGGTAAGCGTGACACCGGATGGCACGAAAGCCTATGTGACAAACTTTTTCTCCGACACTGTGGCGGTGATCAACACAGCAAACCACAGTGTGGTTGATACCCTGGCGGTCGGCAACGCACCAATCCAAGTGACGGTTGGACCGCTCTTGGCACCCACCGTTTCACTTGCCACGGCGGTACTACCGAGCAGCCGCTCAGTGCAGCTTGGCCAACCAGCCGTCGCATTTGCGAGCATCACGAATCAAGGCCTTACACCAGCCAGCAGGTGTCAAATTGGCCCGCCGCCCGGGCTTTCCGGCGAATTCTCCTATCAGACCACTGATCCTTCAAACAATGCGCTCGAAGGAAGATCGAACACACCAGCCTATATCCCGTCGGGTCAGACCAAGACTTTTCTTATAAGCGTCACGCCGACGGCGTTGATGGCGCCGACCGCGCTGAACTTCGCTTTCAGCTGCGACAACGCCATGCCAGCGCCGAGCATCGCCGATGTCAATTCGCTGACACTCTCTGCCTCCGATCAACCCGTGGCCGACATCGTCGCTCTCGCCTCGACTATGGGCGATCCGGGTGTTGTAAACGCGCCTTTAAACGGTAGCGGTGCCTTTGCAGTGGCGACCTCCAATCTCGGGGCCACTGCCGCAATCACAGCCGCCGTCACGCCGCGCCCGGCCGACCTGCCCATCGATCTGGCGATGTGCCAAACCGTTCCGAACACAGGCGCTTGCGTCGGGCCTCTCGGCGCGACCTTGCCGACCACTATTGCTAATGGCGAGACCCCAACCTTTGCCATCTTCGTTGGCGGGCGGGATCAGGGCGTTGCCCTTGACCCGGCCAACAATCGGGTCGTCGTTGAATTCCTCGACGCCGCAGGGGCGGTGCGCGGCAGCACCTCCGTCGCCGTGCGTACGATCGCTGATCCACTACCCTAGCCGTTCCTGATCCGGGTGCGACGGCGACGGCGACGGCGGATAGCACGGTTAGTGTCGGCCAAACCGCAAAGCAACAGCTTGGTTTTTGGAATACGCCAGATGTCCTGAAAGCCCGGTAGTCTTGAGAGTTCTAGATGTTCAGTCCCGGAGAGTGATGGTATAGGTCTATCACGATGGGAGAGGGATGAATTACGGGACCGGTTCGCCACGCCAGTGTCTGGCTCATGAAGCCTAGCGCGCGGACAATGGTCCGGGAGGAAGCACGAATCCGGTCGACTTCTTGGGTGCAAAGGACTTTAGACATAGTTGCATCATACAACCAATTCCACTCCCATATCGAGACCGCTAATTGGTGAGCAACAAAGTGTCTTCCGGTAGCCAGGAACAGGTCAAACGATCGCCCGCCCCGTAAGTGCCGGCGCTGGCGCGGGCATCATTCTGCACGTTGACGAAGAGACTGCGATCCTGATCGTCGGTCAGGTAAACGAAGCTGGTGTCGCCATAGTAGGCAACCTCGCTCACCACGCCGGTCAAGCCGACCCAGCCCTCAGCCAGCGGCTCGCCGCTCAAGCGGATTTTTTCCGGGCGCACGGCGATGCCGACGGCGCCACTGGCGTCGCCGGGCAGTGACAATCGTCCCAAGCCCGCCACATCAACTTGCAAATGACCGTTCTCCCGGCCAACGACCTGACCTTCGAAGAGGTTCATCTTGCCAATAAAGTCGGCAACAAAACGGCAGTTGGGATACTCGTAGAGATCGGTGGGTGGCGCCACCTGGCGCACTTTGCCCGCCTCCATCACGGCGATGCGGTTGGCCATGGAAAGCGCTTCGGACTGGTCGTGAGTGACGATCACAAAGGTGATGCCAACGCTATGTTGTAGGCGCACCAGCTCCAACTGCATGGCTTCCCGGAGCTTGGCATCAAGCGCCGAGAGTGGCTCGTCCAACAGCAGAACCTTGGGCCTTTTGACCAAGGCTCTCGCCAAGGCGACGCGCTGGCGCTGGCCACCAGAAAGCTCGTCCGGCTTGCGTCCACCCAGCCCGCCCAGCTTCACCAAGTCCAAGGCTTCCTTGGCGCGGCTGCGAATTTCGGCGGCCGGCACACCGGTCACTTTGAGCCCATAGCCGACGTTTTCCACGACCGACATATGAGGAAAGACGGCGTAGGACTGGAAGACCATGTTGACCGGCCGTCGATTGGGCTGCACCCGCGACATATCTTGGCCGTCGATGAGGATTTCGCCTTCGCTCGGCACTTCGAACCCAGCAATCATCCGCAGCAGGGTGGTCTTGCCGCAGCCGGAGGGACCCAGCAGTGCAAAGAATTCACCTTGAAAGATATCGAGCTCGACCGAGTCGACGGCGGTAACGGCACCACCAAATCGTTTGGTAACATCGCGAATGGAGATGATCGGCGAAGCATCTGACATGGCCGCAATCTTCCCTAACCCTTGTTAGCCGTCTTGTTCTGCAACCACATGGCAATAGCCGTGAGAAAGATAGTCACAACGATCAAAACCGTGGAGGCCGCATTCACCTCGGGGGTCACCGAGAAGCGCACCATGGAGTATACCTTGACCGGAAAGGTAACCGTGTCAGGACCAGAGGTGAAAAAGGTGATGACAAAGTCATCCAGCGATAATGTGAAGGCCAGCAAGCCGCCCGCCACTAGGCCAGGCTTCATATAGGGAATCAGCACGTCGCGGAAGGTCTGCCATTCGCTGGCGCCCAAATCACGCGCGGCTTCCTCCAACTCGCGATTAAAGTTCACCAAACGGGCCCGCACGACCATGGCGACAAAGGGGAAGCTGAAGGATATGTGGGCGATGGTGATGGAGCCGAGGTTGAGCGGCCACGGCAGGCCCGTCGGCCAGGAAATCCGGGCAAAGAAGGCCAGCATCGCCACGCCCATGCAGATCTCCGGTATCACGATCGGTAAGGCCATCGCACCTTCCAACGGTGCCTTGCCCGGAAAGCGAAAGCGCCAAAAGAGAACCGCCACCATGGCCCCTAAAACGACGCTGACTAAGGTGGAGATGAAGGCAATGGTCAGCGAATTGGTAAAGGCCTCGATCAAGCCGTCGTTGGCCATCGCCTTTTCATAGTACTTCAGGGTGAAGCCCCGCCAGACGATATTGCGGCGGCTGTCGTTGAAGCTGAAGATCATCAAGGTGATGATCGGCGCGTAGAGAAAAACCAAGGTCGCCAGGAAGGCCAGGCGCAGCCAAAGACGCCGGCTGTAATCCAGCGGCCCGATCGGTTCCTTTCGACCGACCGCCATCAGCCCGCCTCCATGGCTGAAGATCCGCGGGCCAGCACTGCCCTTAAGGCCAAGGCAAAGAACGTCGCATACATCAGGATGAAGGAAAGCGCCGCCCCGAATGGCCAGTCGTTGGCGCTCTTGAATTGGCGCTCGATCACGTTGGCGATCATTTGGCTATCGGTGCCGCCCAGAAGATCCGGTGTCAGGAAGGAACCGAGTGCGGGAATGAAAGTGATGATGATGCCGGAGATGATCCCAGCCTTGGCCAGCGGCACGGTGATGGTGAAGAAGCTGCGCCATTGACTGGCGCCGAGATCCAGGCTGGCCTCGATGAAGGAACGATCGAGACGCTCCATCGATGCATAGAGCGGCAACACCGTGAAAGGCAGGTGGACATAGACGAGGCCAAAGACCACCGCGAAATTGTTGTAAAGCATCGGCGCCGCAACGAAGCGTTCGCCCAGCAAATGATACTCGCCGAGACCGACCAGTTCCAAAATCCAGTTGCCTTGCTCCCAAAGCCATTCGAAGCCAAAGTTGACGTAGCCGCGGGTGCGCAACACCGCGATCAAGGCATAGGTGCGAATGAGGAGGTTGGTCCAAAACGGCAGGATGATCAGCAGCAGCAGCCAGGGCTTCCAGCCGGCGGGCGCAAAGCTGATGCCAAAGGCGATGGGAAAGCCGATGACCAGGCAAACGAAGGTGGTGACGCCAGCCATCCACAACGACTTGAGGAAGATCTCCAGGTAGAGCGGATCGAAGGCGCGGATGTAGTTGGCCAGCGTCCAGGTGATCTCGATGTCGATCACCCCCCGCTTCTCGCCAAAGCTCAAGACCCAGACGATGCCCAGCGGGATGAGAAAAAACAGCAGCAACCACAGGGTCGGCGGCAGGTTGATGACCCAAAAGACGATCGGGTTACGGCGCCAGCTTTCCATCGAGCATCTCTGCGGTGACGAGAGTGGATTTTATCGGGGCCGACCTAGGCCAAGACCGACCCCGATCTCTGGCGTTAGCCGGCCAAGACCCGGGTCCAGGCCTCGTCTTTGATCCGCTCTACGTCTTCGCCCAGATAAAGCGCTGACTCGCAGCGCGCGAGCGTCTCGTCATTCGGGAAGATCGCCGGATTGTTGTTGTATTCATCCGGCAACAAGGCTCGGGCCGCCTTATTGGGCGTCGCATATTGGATGAAGTCCGCGATCGCGGCGCCCGCCTCCGCATCGAGGATGAAGTTGATGAACTTATGGGCGTTTTCCGGATGCGGCGCATCCTTCGGAATGCACAAGCAATCTTGCCAAACCAAGCTGCCTTCCTTTGGCACCACATAGGAGATGTCGTCGTCCTCCGCCATCACCTGTAGGATATCGCCGTTCCATTCCATGGTCAGATCAACTTCGCCGGAAAGCAGCAGATCTTGACCATTATCTTCGGCAAAGACCTTAACGTGCGGCTTTTGACGGATGAGCAGTTCCTCAGCCGCCTTGATTTCCGCCGGATCGGTGGAGTTGTAGGAATGGCCTAGGTACTTCAAGGCCGCTTCCAGGACGGCTTCGTTCAAGAGGGCGATTCGTCCCGAATACTCATCCGAATCGAACATGACCTTCCAACTGTCGGGCGGACTGTTTACCGCCGACTTGCGATAGCCAATCCCTTGGGTTCCCCACATGTAGGGCATGCCGAACTTGCGGCCCGGGTCGAAGTCCGAGTCCTGAAAGGCCGGGTCCAGATTGGCAAAGTTGGGAACCGCGCTGTGGTCGATTGGCTCGAGCATCTCGGCGGCCATCATGCGTTCGACATAGTCGTTCGTCGGCACGATAACGTCATAACCCGGATTGCCTTCTTTCAACTTCGCGAAGAGCTCATCGTTATCGGCAAAGAGATCCATCTTTACCGTGATGCCACTCGCATCCTTGAAATCGCCAAGTGTCGTCTCGCCGATGTAGGTGTCCCAGTTATACAGATTGAGCAAAGGCTCTTCTGCTGCCCGAGCCAGGCGCGGCCCAAAGGCGAGCCCGACCGCAGCGGCCCCGGTCCCTGCCAGGAAGGAGCGGCGGGAATAGGGGGCAGGTAAAGGTTTTCTCATGTCTTCAAGGCCTCCTCTGCTTGGTTTCTCCCGGCCGCCGTTTGGTTAACGCCGCCGGAGCTTTTGTCTTGCCGTGACAGCAACTGTGTTGTCGCCATTGTTATTACATCTTTTCCAAAACACCATCATATTCGAACGGCCGAGGCGCCTCCTGTCAAGATTAGCACCAAGGCCGACCGAGGAAGGGAAGCGGAGCGTTCGAAGATGATTACAGGCACATATCGGTCAATTTGCCAGAAGTGGCGATCCAACTGAGCACGGTATTCTTAAGTCCCCAGATAGGCACGCCTTAGCACCGGATTGGCTAGAATCTCGGCGCCGCTTCCCTCGGCTCGCAGCAATCCCTGTTCCAGCACATAGGCCCGCTTGGCAATTGCCAGGCTACGCTGGACGTCCTGTTCGGCCAAAATCACGGTCAACCCTTTTGCTGCCAGATCGGCGATCACGGCGAATATCTGCTGGGCGATGGCCGGCGCCAGTCCCAGAGTTGGCTCATCCAGCAAGAGAAGCTTTGGGCAGGCCATCAAGCCTCGGCCGAGCGCCAGCATTTGCTGCTCGCCGCCCGAGAGCGTCCCGCCAAGCTGTTGCTGGCGCTCGCGAAGCCGAGGAAATAGCTGAAAGACGCCTCGCATTGTTTCCGCGCGGGTCGACCGAGCGGCCGGATGGATCGAGCCGCATTCAAGGTTCTCCAGCACCGTCATGTCCGGAAAGATCATCCGGCCTTCCGGCACTAAGACGAGACCGCGAGCGACCCGATCGTGCGGTGCAAGATCGGTGATCGTCTTCCCGCCGCAGAAAATTTCGCCGCCATCGGCCGCCATCAACCCGGCAAGCGTACGCATCAAGCTTGTCTTGCCGGCGCCATTGGCGCCGACGATAGCGGTGATCTCGCCGGCCGCCATCTCCATATCGAGGCCGTGCAAGACGACGGCTTGCCCGTAACGGGCCCGTAACCCCTTCACCGAAAGCCCCAGGCTCATTGAGGCCCCTCTCCAAAGTAGGCGCTCATCACTTCCGGATGACTGGCGATTTCGGCGGGCGACCCTTCGGCGATCATTTCCCCGTGATGCAAGACGGTGATGCAATCCGACATGCGGGTGAGTGCTTGGACGACGTGCTCGACAATGAAAATAGTTAGTCCATAGCGCACTCTAATGCGTTGCAGAGCGCCGATCATCTCTTCCACCTCGGCCGGCGTCAGCCCGGCCATCACCTCATCAAGCAACAGCAGCCGGGGCTCGGTCGCCAGGGCCCGGGCCACCTCTAGACGCTTCAGATCCGAAAGAGTCAAGGAATGAGCCGGGGCATCAGGGCTGCGGGCGAGCTCCAGGTCGCGGAGGATGTCTAAAGCGATCTTTGCGGCTTCGCCGAACGACGGCGGGTCCTTACGTCCGAAAAGTACCGCTGCCTCCACGTTTTCACGCAGCGACAAGCCGGCAAAGGGGCGAACGATCTGGAAGGTGCGCCCGACACCGGCGCGGCAGATCTGATCGGGTCGAAGCCCGGAAATTGGCCGACCATCGAACAAGATGCGGCCGCTGCTGAGCCTCTGGTTACCAGCGATCAGGCTGAAAAGTGTCGTCTTGCCGGCGCCGTTAGCCCCCATGAGGCCATGGATCGTGCCTTCTTCCACAGTCAGGCCGACATCCCGCAAGGCCCAAAGGCCGCCGAAGTTCTTGCTGACCTTCTCGACACAAAGCAAGCTCACGACTGCCGCCTCACGTAGCGCTGCATCAGACCATTTATTCCCTCGGGGGCGAAGAGAACGAAGGAGATGAGAAAAATCCCCAACAGAATCAAGTAGAGCTGCGGCGCCGAACTCCAAAGAAGTTCGGAAAGGGTGACCAAAACCAGCGCCCCCAAAATCGGGCCGGCGGCCGTGCCGCTACCGCCGATGATGGCCATGGTGACGATCGAAAAGGAAATGGTAGGATTAAAGATCTGCAGGACCTCGAAGTAGGTCGAGCGCAAGGCCATCAACCCGCCAACCATTCCCGGAATCACGGCGGAAGCGACATAGGCCATGACTTTGAAGCGAACGACCGGCACCCCGATGGTCTCGGCCGCGGTTTCGTCTTCGCGGATGGTAGCAAGCCCGCGACCAAAACGCGAATTCATCGTTAGATGGGTCAAGGCAGTCGCGGCAAAGGCCAGGCCCGTCATCCAAATCAAGAGTTCGTTCGGCCGAGGCGCCCCGAAAAGAAGCCGACTGCTGGCGCCAATGCTGGTCTCCACCTGCAGCAAGCTAAATTTGACCAACTCCGCCAGCCCCAGGGTGAGAATGACGAAATAGGGCCCGCGTACCCGCAAGACCGGGGCCGCAACCAGCAAGGCGAAGAGCGCCGCCACCCCGCCGCCCATCGGCACCGACAGCCACAGCGGCAGGCTCTTGAAGCTCGTCGCAACGCAGTAGCCGCCAATGCCATAGAACACCACGTGCCCGAGCGAGATGTATCCCGTCAGGCCGCTGAAAAGACTCCAGCTTTGGGTCAAGGCGATCCACATCGCCAGGTTCAAGGCAACAATGGTCCAATAGGGACCGGCGAACATCCCAGCAACCGCCAGGGCAGCGAAGCCCGCTGCAGCAGCGGCCAAATGGCTCAACTTGGCCGCCATCACCACTTGGTCGCCATCACCGCCGTGCCTTGGCCAACAAGCCTTCTGGCCGCAGCAGAATGATGGCCACGAAGAGGCCGTAAAGCAAGATGGAGCGAGCATTGGGTGAGGTGAGCGCCACCCCGTATATCTCAATAGCCGCCAGCAAAAATCCGGCAAGAATACCCCCGGCGATATTCCCAAGACCACCGAGAATGACGACCACAAAGGCAGCAATCGTGAAAGGAAAGCCCATGAATGGGGAGATTTGCTCCGACAGGCTGATGAGCGCGCCGGCAATGCCGGCCACACCGAAGCCCAGCATGATGCTGATGGTCTGCACTTTGACAACGTCGATGCCGACCACCCGGGCAGCCTCGCGGTGTTGGATGAGCGCCTTGATGCTAAGACCGAGGGAACTGTGCCGCAAAAACATCAACACCGCGAGCAGAATGGTGGTGGCGACCATGAGGCTCGCAATCCTGTTTCCCGTCATGGCGAGCTCGCCAAAGCGATAGACCTCATCGAGATGGCGATAGGCGCGCGGCGTCGCGGTAAAAACGAAAGCGGCGAGGTTCTGAAGAATGACGGAAATGCCGAAAAACAGCAGCAGCGAATTCGCCTCTATCCTGGCAATTGCCCTACCCGGCCGCAACTGACCTTGAAACAGCAGCCGGTAGAGAAAAAGACCAAGCACGGCCGTCAAGCCAGCGATCAACGGCAAGCCCAAGAGCGGCGAGAGACCGGTCAATGAAAATAGCCAAAACGCGGCATAGGCCCCGATCATGATCAGGTCGCCATGCGCGATATTCAAAAGGCGCATGGTACCATAGACCAAGTTAAGGCCGAGCGCGATGAGCCCGTATAGCGCGCCGAGGACCAGCGTGGCGAAAAGCAGTTGCCCGGAAAGTACAGTCTCCACGCCCTGCCCCCGGACAGTCAGCGTCGATGGCTAGTGTTGGGGCGGCAGTCGCACGCCCCCTGCATCATCGTTTTGCCAACGGCGCCGTTGCGATGGCCTCCGGCCAGACGAGATGAGTCTTGCCCTCTTGAATTTGTAGGAAGGCGGTCGGCGTCACGCTGTTTTTGACGCCATCGAAACGCACTTCGCCGTTGATGGTGTCAAAGCTGCCTTCGGCGATGGCGGCGCGCAGCTTGTCCCTGTCAAGGCCAGCAACCGAGACGGCTTGAGCTAGGATCTCGGCCGACATATAGGCAAGGGCGCTATCCAAGTAGTCTGGTTCCGTGCCGTATTTGGCAACATAGGCGTCAAAGAAGGCCTTGCCACGCGGCCAAGCCTCTTGCTCCGGCGACCAATGGCCAAGGGTGATGATCCCGTCGGCGGCCGGACCAAAGGCATCCTTGTAAGCGGCAATGGTCGGCCCGATCAGCAAGAACTGGTAGGGGGCGGCAATGCCCAACTCCTTGGCTTGGCCGGTATAGAGAAAGGCATCGGCCGGATAGGTCAGGGCGAGGACGGCATCGACATCGGCGGCCTTTATCTGGGTCAGCATCGCCGTCATATCCTTGATGTCCGGCGGATAGCTTTCGTTGACTTTGACGTCGATGCCAGCTGCCTCTAAGGCTGGGACTAGGAATTGGAGATTTTCCTGACCGAAGGGCAAGACGTTAGCGATGACCGCGGCGGACTTGACCCCAGCGCCCGCCATCATGGCCGCCAGCTCCGGCCCAATTTGATCGGGAATGGCCGAGGTCGGGAACCAAATGTTGCCTGGTTGCACTTCGCGGATCGCAACAGAGGCCGCCGTGTTGCCGACCATGGGAAAGCCATGCTGCTCGACGACGCCGGCCACATTGAGGTGATGCGGCGTACCCCAGGGGGCAAGCAGCAGATCCACTTTGTCATCGGTGATCAGCTTTTCATAGATCTGGGCTGATTTCGCCGGATCTGATTCGTCGTCGTACCAAATCAGCTCGACTGGCCGCTTCTCCCCTGCCACATCGAGGCCACCGGCCGCATTGACTTGCTCCGCCCAAAGCTCGTAAGCGGTCACCTGGGAGGGAGCCGCTTGAGAAAAGAGGCCCGTGTTCGCAATCGAATAACCAATACGCACCGCATCCTGTGCTTGCGCCTGGAAAGATCCCAGCAGCACAAGTGCGGCAAGCGCGCCTAAAAATCGTTTCATAGCATCGTTCCTCCCAATTAGTGCTCCTGTTGAGAAGCTATTGATTTCGCCGCGTTTTTGCGGCCTAATCCCCTTTACTCATAAACCCCTCGGCCGCCAAAACCCAGGCCCCGGTCGGCTCGCCGGCCGCATAGCTGGCGCCCAGATGATCGCAGTCATCCAAGATCAACGTTCCCCCCTGCACACCCTTGGCCTGCAGCGCCTCAGCAAAGGATTCCGCCTGCGTGATCAGGTGGCTAAAATCCTTGCTGCCATAGGCGATCAGGAAGGGCGGTGCCTCCGCGTGCACATGATTCATCGGTGCGGCTTTAGCTCCGTTCCCGAGCGCCGGATCGCCGAGAAAGCGCGGATAAATGGCAAGGCCTGAGCCTTCGCCAAAGAAGTAGGTGCCCGAAATCGGCAAGGCGCCAGCCACCACATCAACCGGCAATTCCCGCGCAGCCTGCCAGTCTCGGCGCAGGGCCAAAAGAGCCGCCAGATGGCCGCCGGCCGAATGCCCGCCGACGAAAAGCCGCGCCGGATCGCCGCCGTGGGAAGCAATGTTTCGAAAGACCCAGGCCAGGGCATCGGCGCAGTCTTCGAAACAAGCCGGATAGATGTGTCGCGGTGCGAGCCGGTAGCCGATGCTGACGGCGGTGATCCCCCGTGCCGTCAAGGCCGGCGCCATGAAGGCCATCCATTCCTTATATCCATTGGTCCAGCCGCCACCGTGCAGCAGACAGAGGACCGGCCCAAGCGGCTTCGCCGCCGGGTAGATGGCCAGTGACTGATAGGGGTCATCCCCCAGCCTGACGTCGATGCCCTCGACAGACCTCCCGAGCTCTGAGACCGTCGCGTGGTAGCGGGCCCCGATCTCGCTGAAGGGTTCCTGAGGGGGATAGTCTTCAGGCCGCATTCTCGTCGCTCATCAATAGGGGAAGAATGCGTTCCGGCGTCATGGGAAGCTGTTTAGGGTGGCCGCCGACCGCGCTGGCGATTGCGTTGGCAATCGCCGCCGGCACCGGGACCAGGCCGACTTCCCCAACCCCCTTGGCGCCGAAGGGCCCGTCCGGTTCGGCCTTTTCGACGATGATCGAATGAAGACCATGGGGCGTATCCAGGGTGGTCGGCACCTTGTAGTCGAGCAGAGTCGGATTGGCCAAGCGCGGGCCGTCCCACACCATTTCCTCGAACAGCGCAAAGCCCATGCCTTGCACAAAACCACCTTCGATCTGCCCTTCGACGGCGGCCGGATTGATCGCCCTGCCCACATCGACAGCCGCCCAGGCCTCGGCGACCTCGGTCTTGCCGCTGGCTACATCGGTCAGCGTATCCGCGATGATGCAGGCAAAGCTGTAGACGCCGATCTGCGGAAACGGCAGCCCTTTGGCCACAGCGCGTTTGGGATCCACTGTCGGCTGATCGAAGACCCAGGTGTTGTGTCCGACGATCGGCCCGCCGGCCGCCCAATGGGCACGCAGGGAGATGTGGAGAAAGCTCACTTCCTTATCCGACCCGGCAACACCGACCAGGCCGCCGGGGCGCAGTTCCAAGTCCTGCACCGCGCATTCCAGCATTTCCGCTGCGTGCTCCTTGAGCTGCCGCTCTACTTCCTTGGAAGCGGCAACGACGGCACGGCCGGTGGTGTAGGTGACGCGGCTTGCAGTGGTGCCCCAGTTGTAGGGAGAGCCATCGGTGTCAGGGCTGGCCAGGCTGATCCGATCGGCCGGCACTTTGAGGGCCTCTGCACAGATCTGCACTAGCGCCGTATCCGAGCCTTGGCCAATGTCCACGGCACCGGTGTTCAAGACCACAGATCCGTCTTCCAGGACGCGGACGATGGCACCGGTGCCCAAGAGGCCGGAAATATGGGCCCCCAACGCCACGCCAGTCCCGCGGCGCTTGCCGGGCGGTGCTTTGCGCGCCTTTCGCTGTGGCCAGTCGGCAGCAGCGGCAGCTTCGTCGATGCAGTCGGCAAGGCCGTTCGATGCGACCGCACCGCCGCCGAACCATGGATCGCCCTCCCGAATGATGTTCTGTCGCCTGAGAGCCAAGGGGTCCATGCCGAGGCGGCCGGCAATCTCGTCGAGCTGGGTTTCGCCGGCGAAGGCCACTTGCGGATTGCCAAAGCCCCTAAAGGCGCCGAAACGCAGCTTGTTGGTATAGATCAGCTTCCCGCTGCAGCGCACATGGGGGATGCGGTAGGGGCCACGGGCCATCAAGAGGCTGTAGCCGAGGACGCCGGGACTGTCGTCGCCATAGGCGCCGCCATCCAGCAACACCTCCACCTCGCGGGCGAGCAAGGTGCCGTCGGCCCGGACCCCGGTCTTGCAGCGGACCTTGAAGGGGTGGCGGGCGCGCACGCATTCAAAATCCTCTTCCCGGCTCAAGATCAGCTTCACCGGCCGACCGGTCACCTGGGTCAAGCGTACCACCAGCGGCTGGACGTGCGGCTCCATCTTGTTGCCGAAGCCGCCGCCGACTCTTGGCGTCAGGCAGCGCAGTTTGCTCATCGGCAGCTGCAAGCTTTCGCAGACGTTGGCTTGCACGCGAAAGACCGATTGATTGGCCGACCACAGGGTGATGCGGCCTTGCGCGTCGATCTCGGCCAACGCGCCGCAGGGTTCGATCGCCAGATGGGCCTGAGGGGCCGTCTCGTAGTGTCCTTCGACCACCAGGTCGGCTTGCGCGAAGCCAGCCTCGACATCGCCCTCGGAAAGTTCCGTGTAGGAGGCCATATTGCCGTCGGTGATGGCCGGAAAAACCTTGATGTAGTCGTCTAGTTCCTCATGGATGACGGGTGCATCCGCTGCCAAGCCTTCTTCGGGTGAAAGAACGGCCGGCAATTCTTCGTAGTGGACCACCACCAGGCGGGCGGCCCTTCGTGCTGTCGCCTCGTCCTCGGCGGCAACGACCGCCACGGGCTCGCCCAGATAGCGGATCTTATGCTTGGCGATGGCGGGCTCGTCCTTGATGAAGGCGCCCATGCGCCCATCGGGGAAATCCTCTCCGGTGAGAACAGCCACCACCCCCGGAACCGCCTGCGCCGCCGCGGTGTCATAGCCGGTGATCCGCGCATGGGCGACGCTGCTTTGGGTGATCGCCGCGTGCAGCATGTTCGGACGGGCAAGGTCGGCGATGTAATCCGCGCTGCCGGTTATCTTCTCTCGGCCTTCCAAACGCCCCAGGTTGCTGCCGACCCCACCGGCAATTCGGTCGCTGCCTTCGGCCTGCTGCTCCAAGGAGGCAGGCGACAACGCTTCGACGATCTTCTTGTATCCGGAACAGCGGCAGAGGTTGCCAGACAAGGCGGCGCGAACCTGGTCCGTGTCGGGTGTTTGGTTGCCCTGAAGCAGGCCGTGGGCAGCGACCACCATGCCCGGAGTGCAGAAGCCGCACTGCACCGCCTTGCCATCGAGGAAGGCTTCCTGAACGCGCCCTAGGGTCCCGTCCTGGCTGAGGCCTTCGATGGTGGTAACGCTGCGCCCGCTGCAGGTCGCCGCGAGGGTGAGGCAGGCGCGCGCTGGCCGGCCGTCAAGCAGAACCGTGCAGGCGCCGCAGACCCCCTGATTGCAGCCCCGCTTGCTGCCTGTCAGCCCTAGGTCGTCGCGCAGCGCGCTGAGCAAGGTTTGGTCGCCGCCGGGCCGTAGCACCCGCTCCGTCCCATTGATTTGAAGCTTGACCTCTTGGCTCGGCGTCACGCGGCGTCCCTTCCTTCCTCCAGAACGGCAGCAAGCGCCTTGGCCAGCAAGCGTGGCGCAACCTGCCGTCGGTAGTCGGCGCTGGCGCGCGCATCATCCACCGGATCCAAGGCTTCCTGCAGCAGGGCGCCCACCTCCGGCACGGCAGCATTGCCCTCCTTGATCAACAGCTCCTCGGCCGCAGGCACCCGGATCGGGCCGCCGCCGCAACCGCCGACCGCAAAGCGGAGTATATCAATGCCGCTTACACCACCAGGGACCAGCACCACCGCGACCGATGCCAGCGCGAAATCTCCGGCCACCCGGCATAGCTTTTCGTAGTGCCCCAGCGAGCCAGCAGGCGCCGGCGGCAGAATGACCGCGGTGACGATCTCGCCGGGCTGCAAGTCGGTTTCATACCAGCCGTGGAAAAAGGCCTCGGCCGGCAGGCTGCGGCGCCCCTCGGGGCCAGCGATCTCGATACTCGCGTCCGCCGCCACCAGGGCGGGCGGATAGTCGGCGGCCGGATCGGCAAAGGCGACGGAACCGCCGAGGGTGCCCATGTTGCGCACCGGCGGATTGGCGATCTGCGCAGCCGCCGCCGATACCACCTGCTGCCCATCGCGCAAGTCGGTTTCGAAGGCAGTTTGCCGGTGGCAGCGCATGGCGCCGAGCCGTAGGTGTCCGTCTGACAACCGTTCGGTCTGTTGCAACTCCTCGATACCGGCGAGGCTCACCAAGCGTGTCGGTTCCACCAGCTTGGCGTTCATCATGGCAACAAGCGTGGCCCCGCCGGCGAGCGGCCGGGCCCCTTCCCCACCCTCAGCCAAGAGGGCGATCGCCTCGTCAAGTGTCTGCGGCGCCAGAATCTCGGGAGTTGAACGGCTCACGAGACGAGCTCCCTCGCCGCCTCAGCCTTTTGTCGGAAGGTTTCTTCGAATTCCTTCGCCAGGCGTCCGGCAATCTTGGTCATCATGCCCGAACCGTATCGGCCAAGACGACCGCTGATGGTAACCTCGGCCCGGTATGCGATCTCTGTTCCGCCCCCTTCTACGGGGCTCAGTCGCACTTCGTTGTTTGACTTCACAAGGCTTGCGCGGCTGCCTTCTTCGCCTTCGGTGGTACTGCGCACCAAAGTCGGGGGGCGTTCCTCAAGCACCGTGACCAGCAGGTTGAAGCGCGCCCTAATCGGGCCGACGCCGACGCCGACCTCGGCGCGGTAGCGATCTTGGTCAATGCGCTCGATCGCCTGGCAACCAGGCACACAGGTCATCATGCAGGCGGGGTCGCGAATCAGGCCCCAGGTCGTTGCCGGATCCGCCGCCACCGTGAAGGCCTCTTCAATGTTCAAGGATTGGCTCCGCTAGACGATGCGCAATCGTTCGACGACCATTTTAGGATCGACGATCTTGCCCTCCTCGACGACCGTCTTGTTGTCCAGACTGATGGTGCAGTCGCGCATCGGAACATCGTAGTGCCCGCGGGTCGCCCGGGTGCCGCCGCCTTGGGTGTTGGGGCCGGTGGAAAATAGGAAGTTGCCCGGAAAGGTGCGGGCCGCCGCCCGGCTACGCTCCGGCTCGTCGCCATTAAGCGCGATGCCGTACCACAGCGCCTGGGGATTAAGCCCCCAACCAAGATGAGACACCGCATAGGGATCCTGATCGTCGGCCGACTCCTTGTTGTCTTCCAGCCAATCGCGCATCAGCTTGGCATCCAGATTGCCCTCGATGGAGCGAATGAAACCGTCGCGAATTTCGAGGCGCACCGGGTCTTGAATGTAACGGCAATAGGGCAGGATCACGATGTCGCCCGGCTGGAAGACCACGCAGCCATTGGCCGAACCCTCGTCCGGAAAGGTATGGATATGACCGCCGCCCCAATGGTCGAAATGGCCGGGTTCGTCGGCAATCCCCCATTGGGTCATGACCGGGTATTGACCGCGGGTGTATTCGAGGTCGGTACCAGCCTTGGACGTCACGCGCACATTTTTGGTCGCTGAATAGAGTTCGTGGGCGTACTTACAGGCCTCCTTCAGGCCCGGCGGCGACATCAGTTGCTCGAGATCGTCGGGACCATCGATGATCATCAGGACCCGGGCGCCGGCATCCATCACCGTCTTCAGCCAGCGGGTAAAAAGGGGCACGTGAAAAACCACGACCAGATCCGCCTTGGCGACGGCTTCCAAGGTGCCCTTGCATTGCCCGACCGTTGCGACCCCCACCTTGGTCCACGAGGGTACGGAGTTAACGCACATCTCGTAAATGTCAGCGCCCAATTCCTCGGCTGCGGCAAAGGCCGCCTGGATGTACTCGCGCCGGGTCGTGAGGTCGCTGACGCAGCAGACGGTCTCGCCCTCGCCCACCAGGCACATCTCGAACTGCCGCTTGTAAAGCATCGCCAGTTTCGCAGGATTGACCTCCTGCGCACGGATCGCAGCGAAATTCATCTTCCTAAGCCTTTCCCTGCTCGCTCCTGCCTTGTTCTTTTCCAAGGCCTTGTCAGGTCTCCATAATGCGGCTTTTTCGCCGCTTGGTCCAGGTCCATGCGGCGCCCCAATCATGTCGCGTATCGAACGGGGTAGCCAAGAGGGGATGCACAACAGGCGGCTGAGCAAAGAGGCGCCAAAGCCTTTAAGGTTTGATCGTAGCCAACCTGATCAACTGGAAAGGAGGTTGGTCAGGCTGGCTTCGACCCAAAAAAATCTTGAAACGATTAGGCCGCAAGTGTCGAAAGGAGGCGTCCGGCGCACCGCTCCGGCCGAACGCCCAGGGTCTTGAAGATCCGCCAGTAAAGCGCAAAGTCGGACGAGACGATTGGCTTGCCGATTGCCGCTTCCAGGCCGTCCACCAGGTGCAGCGCGCGCTGCGGCAGGCCATCGGCGCGCCGCCAGTTGGGCATGCCGTTAACCACGATGGCATCGGCTTCCGGCGCCTGCTCGGCGACGTAGGCCATGGATTTTTCCGCCAGCTCGCCCGGGAAAATCCAGGTGAGCGCGTTGACCTCTTCCTGGGAAGCGTAGAAGCCCTGGTCGACGAAGTTCCCGTAGTAGACGACGTTGAAGCCGGCTTCCTTCAAGAAGCGCACGATCCCGTCACGCCAGTCAGGCCAGTAATAGACCGAATTGACGGCGATGCGCTCGGCATTGAGTGCGCGCAGACCCTCGACCAGGCAATAGCCGGCCATGTGAAAGGGCGTCTCGTACTTCTCGCCGAGCTGGTCGCAGAAGCGGCGAATGTCTTCAGGGCTCGTCCCGTTGCAATGCACCCAGTTGGTGCCGACCTGGCCGACCACGTCGGCCCCGGCATTGGCCATGCATTCCACCACCTCCTCCAGAAGGTGGAAGTTGGCGGCCCGTTGTGTGAGCTGGTGGCCGTAGTCCGGCACATGCAGCAAGCGCCCGTGCACGCCGATGCCTTCCGGCGCGATGCGCAGGAAATCGCTGGGGGCGGCATCGAAATCATGGGGCGGCGCGGTAAAGCCGACCTGGTGGGGAAACAGCTTGTTAGCGGGGTCGTGCCAGCGTTTTGGTTTCATTGGACCTCTCCTCCCTCGAAGCGGGTCGCACCCATTGCTCTAACCCTCCCCCATCTTGAGCGCGGCCAGAAAGGCGGACTGGGGGATTTCCACCTTGCCGAACTGGCGCATGCGCTTCTTGCCGGCTTTTTGCTTCTCTAGCAATTTGCGTTTTCTGGTGACGTCGCCGCCATAGCATTTGGCGGTCACGTCCTTGCGCAGGGCGCCCACGGTCTCGCGGGCGATCACCTTGCCGCCGATGGCCGCTTGAATGGCGATCTTGAAGAGCTGGCGCGGGATGAGGTCCTTCAAGCGCTCGCAGATGCCGCGGCCGCGGCTTTCCGATTGGCTGCGGTGGACGATCATGGCAAGCGCGTCCACCGGCTCGCTGTTGACCAGGATCGAGACCTTGACCAGATCGCCCTCGCGATACTCTTCGAACTGATAGTCGAAACTGGCATAGCCGCGCGAGATGGATTTAAGGCGGTCATAGAAGTCGTAAACCACCTCGTTCAAAGGCAGTTTATAGACCACCATGGCCCGGCTGCCGGCATAGGTTAGGTCGAGCTGCTCGCCGCGCCGGTCTTCGCAGAGCTTGAGGATAGCGCCGAGATAATCGTCCGGCACCATGATGGTGGCGCGGATCCAGGGCTCCTCGATCATCTTGATTTTGACCACGTCCGGCAGGTCGACCGGATTGTGTAATTCAATCATGGAGTCATCGTTCTGATGCACCCGGTAAACCACGCTGGGCGCCGTCGTGATCAGTTCGAGATCAAATTCGCGCTCCAACCGCTCCTGGACGATTTCCAAGTGGAGCAGGCCGAGAAAGCCACAGCGAAACCCGAAACCGAGCGCGGCCGAGGTCTCCGGCTCGCACTCGAAGCTGGCGTCGTTCAGCGCCAGCTTTGCCAGGCTGTCGCGCAGGTCCTCATAGTCGGCGGCATCCGCCGGGAAAAGCCCGCAAAAGACCACCGGCACACTGGGCTTGAAACCGGGTAGAGCCTCTGACGTCGGCCGACGCTCCTCGGTGATGGTGTCGCCGACCGAGCAGTCCGAGACCGATTTGATGCTGGCGGTCAAGTAACCGATCTCGCCCGGACCTAGGCCGCCGACCGTCGTCATCTTCGGGGTAAAGACCCCGACCTTGTCCACCAGGTGGGTTGCACCGGTCGCCATCATGCGGATTTTCGATCCGGCCTTCAGGACGCCATCGTAGATCCGCACCAAGGTGACCACGCCGAGATAGGGGTCGTAGACACTGTCTACCAACAGGGCCTTCAGGGGTGCCTGCGGATCACCTTCCGGGGCCGGTAGGCGCTGCACCAAGGCTTCCAAGACCGCGTGCACCCCATCGCCGGTCTTGGCAGAGATGGGGATGGCCTCGGCGGCATCGATGCCAACAACCTCCTCGACCTGTTCCTGGATGCGCTCCGGCTCGGCCGCCGGCAGGTCGATCTTGTTGAGCACCACCACAATCTCGTGGTCATTGTCGATGGCCTGGTAGACGTTGGCCAAGGTCTGGGCCTCCACGCCCTGACTGGCATCGACCAGCAGCAAGGAACCCTCACAGGCGGCCAGCGATCGGTTGACCTCGTAGGCGAAGTCCACGTGACCGGGCGTGTCGATGAGGTTGAGGTGATAGGTCTTGCCGTCATCGGCTTCGTAGACCAGGCGCACGGTTTGCGCCTTGATGGTAATGCCGCGCTCGCGTTCCAGGTCCATGGAGTCGAGCACCTGCTGTCGCATCTCGCGTTCGCTCAAGGCGCCGCAGAGCTGGATCAAGCGATCAGCCAGGGTGGATTTCCCGTGATCAATGTGGGCGATGATCGCGAAGTTGCGAATCAGCGAGAGCTCGGTCATGGATAGGCCCGGTTGCGTTAGTCAGCAGGCATAAGTTTGCCAGGTATGAATTGATCAGGCATGAAATTGCTTGGCATGAACTTACCTGGCATGAATTCGGCCAAGAAGATAGGCGGGTGTTGATGGCGAGGCAATGGCGCAGAAGCGTCCCGTCGGACGATAACATCGTCGCCCAAATAGTGGCGGCACCCCGGCGCAGAGAAGCACTGCAGGCGGTGGCCGCCCTTGCGCTGCCCGATGCCTGGCTCGCGGCCGGCGCGCTTCGCGAGCCGATTTGGGATCAAGCGCATGGATACCCAACGAGCGCCCCTCAAGCCGACCTGGATGTCGTCTACTATGACCCCCATGACACCTCGCAAGCCGCCGAAGTGGACCTCGAAGCAAGGCTTTGCCAAGCGATGCCGGGCTTGGATTGGTCGGTTCGTAACCAGGCCCGAATGCATCAGCGCAATGGCGACCAGCCCTATCGCTCAACGGCGGACGCGCTTTGCCACTGGCTGGAAACGCCGACTGCCATCGGCTTGCGCCTAGATGCTCAAGGACGGCCAGAGCTTTTGGCCCCTTTTGGCCTCGATGATCTCTTGGCGCTCAGGATCCGGCCGACACCACACGCCAAGCGATACCGCCGCGAGGCATACCGGGCACGATTGCTCGCCAAGGCTTGGGAGCGGCGCTGGCCAAGGCTCGAAATCGAATACCTTTGATGGCGACAAGCCCGAAGTCGCTTTGCCGATGGGGTCTGACTGAATGCGTCAGACATTGGGTTTCAAATCCAAGGTAAAGCGTTCCATGATGCGCTGGCGCAGCTGATCCCGCACTTGCCGATAGGCCTGCAGGCGGATCTCGCGGCTTCCCTCTATCAAAGAGGGGTCGAAGGTGTTCCAAAACTCCACATCGCAAGCCATGGTGCGGGTCATTTCGACGGCCCTGTGTTGGGCTTCCGGCGATAGAGAAATGATCAAGTCGTAGTAGCTATCCTCGAGATCATCAAAGGTCTTGGCCCGGTGGCGGGAAAGATTAATGCCGATTTCCTCCATAACCGCCACCGCGAAACCGTCGATATCGGTCGATCGCACCCCAGCGGAATCCACATAAATTTTGTGTCCGAGAAGGTGCTTCAACAAACCTTCGGCCATGGGAGAACGCACCGAATTCATGGTGCAGCAGAACAAGACTGCGCCCGGCAGGTCGGCCATCATCGATTGCCGCCTACCCCTTGATGTGCAAGACACAAAGAAGGGTGAAGAGACGCCGCGCGGTGTTGTGATCGATGGCAATCTTGCCGTCGAGACGCTCGCGCAGCAACTCCGAGCCTTCGTTGTGTAGACCCCGCCGTCCCATGTCGATCGCCTCAATCTTTGACGGGCTCGCGGTTTTGATCGCCTCGAAGTAGGTCTCGCAGACTGCAAAGTAGTCCTTAACAAGGCGCCGGAACGGCACCAGCGACAGGCTGACCCGCTTGAGCGCTTGGCTGCCTTCGTCCTTTATGTCGATGACAAGCCGGCTCTCGACCAATGAAAGGCGCACATGATAGGGACCAGGGGCACAGTCAGCGGGGTCAAAGTAATTCTCTTCCAAAAGGTCAAAAATCGCCACCGCGCGCTCGTGTTCTACGTCGGGGCTGCGGCGAATGACACTGCGCTCGTCGAGTTCTAGATCCTTGATCCTTTGGCTTGGCGCAGTCGGTTCGGGTGCGTCACGCATCGCGGTTCACCGGTTCAATTCGTCCAGGCGAAGAACAATCGACTGCGCGTGGGCTTCGAGGCCTTCGGCGCGGGCCAGGGTAATAGCGGCCGGCCCAATCGCCCTGAGCCCGGCAGGAGAACAGCTCATGAGTGAGGAGCGTTTCATAAAGTCGAGAACCGAAAGACCGGATGAGAAGCGGGCGCTGCCGGAGGTCGGCAAGACGTGATTAGGCCCTGCCAGATAATCCCCCAGGGCTTCCGGCGATCGACGACCGAGGAAGATGGCTCCGGCATTGCGGATGAGTGCCAACAAGGAGTCGGGATCCTCAACAGCTAGTTCCAAATGTTCGGGCGCGATTCGATCGACGAGGGTGGCGGCATCTTCCAGCCGATCCACGAGGATTACGGCGCCATGGTCGCGCCAACTGGCGGCGGCAATGCTGCTTCGCGGCAAGGCGGCCACCTGCCGGTCGACCGCCCGCTCGACGGCAGCGGCAAAGGACACATCATCGGTTATCAGAATGGCCTGCGCCGCCGGGTCATGTTCACATTGGGCCAGAAGATCGGCGGCGATCCAACCAGGGTCATTGTCCCCGTCGGCAACAATCAGCACCTCAGATGGCCCGGCAATGAGATCGATGCCAACCCGGCCAAACACCTGTCGCTTCGCCGCTGCCACATAGGCGTTGCCTGGCCCGACGATCTTATCGACCGGCAGTATGCTTTCAGTGCCATAGGCCAAAGCGGCCACCGCCTGGGCGCCGCCAACCCGATAAACCTCATCGACACCAGCCAGCCGGGCCGCCGCCAAGACCAAGGGGTTGAGATGCCCCTCAGGCGCTGGGACGACCATGACAAGGCGCTCGACACCGGCCACCTTTGCCGGCAGTGCGTTCATCAGAACTGAGGACGGATAAGCGGCGCGGCCGCCCGGCACATAAAGGCCGGCTGCGGTGATCGGGGTCCAGCGATATCCGAGGGTTAGCCCCGCGCCGTCCTCGTAGCACAGATCATCAGGCTTTTGCCGGCGATGATGGTCGGTGATGCGCGCCACCGCCAAGTCCAAGGCCTGCCGGGCCTCTGTGGAGACCAGCGCCGATGCTTGCTCGATTTCCGCCTCGCTCACGCGCAGGCGGTCCGCAGTCAAGGCTAGACGATCAAATCGCTCGGTATAACGCTGCAATGCCGCATCCCCCTCCGCTGCTACCGCAGCGATGATCTCGCGAACCTGATCCTCCACATTGTCCAAGGTCCCCCGCTGAGCGGCCAGCAGCTGGGTAAAGGCCGCCTCGAAATCCGCTTGGCGCGCATCCAGCTTAGTCGCCATCGACCGCCTCCCGAAATCGCTCGATCAGATCGGTGAGGAGTCCCGGCCGCGTTTTTAGGGCGGTTCGGTTGACGATGAGACGCGCTGATACCGTGGCAATGGATTCGACTTCGACCAAGTCGTTCGCTGCCAGCGTCTTGCCCGTGGACACCAGATCGACGATACGGCGACACAAGCCCATGCCCGGCGCCAGCTCCATGGCGCCGCTTAACTTGATGCATTCCGCTTGGACACCGCGTTGGGCAAAGTGTCGTCGAGTAACTTCTGGATATTTGGTAGCGACCCGGATATGGCTCCACTGGCTCGGATCATCTTCAGCCACCAAATCGCGCGGCTCGGCGACCACCAGGCGACAACGACCGATTCGCAGGTCAACCGGTGCATAGACTTCCGGATAATCGAACTCCATCAGCACGTCGTTGCCCGCTACTCCCAGATGGGCCGCACCAAAGGCAACGAATGTGGCAACGTCAAAACTGCGGACCCGAATGATCTGCAAATCTGCTTGATTCGTGGCAAACCGCAATTGCCGCGCATGCTCATCGCTGAAGGCCGGCTCCGGCGCAATGCCCGCCCGCGCCAAGAGCGGCAGCAGCTCTGCTTGGATCCGGCCCTTCGGCAGGGCAAGGACCAAAGACTCCGATGAGCGCACGGGCAAACTCCTGAGCAGCAACAGATATCGTCGAGCGCATTTGGTTCGCCCGCCAATCGGCGCCGAATATGGCCTCAGTCTTGCGGTTCTGGCAAGCCTTCCTCTTGCGGATGAAAAGGACGCCAAATTGTCGGCCAGGCTTCCCCTAGATCTTGCAGATAACAGCGGATCTTCGAAACGCCCAATCGGATCGCGCCACCACCAGAAAACGCCAACAAGATTGTCTGGTCGCTTGCGGAAAGCGTCATCAGGTTTAGGATTTGATCCCGATCCTCAAGCCTTATGTCTCGATAGCGAACCGACTCGACCTGCTCGAAGCAAAGCCCACAGTTTACGCGTTGATGACCGGGGTAGTGGCCCACCGCCAGGTTAAAGTCCGCATCTTCAGTGGCCTTCCTCTCAAGCATCTCGCCAACGGTGTCGTTTTCCCATCGAAATCGATTGAGCACCATCACGAAGCGGCCTTCGGCCTTCAGATAGGCGGCGTCACGCAAGGGCAGCAAGGCATCCTGCAGGATCGCCGCAAAGACGCTTAGATCTTCAGGCGTATCGGCCCTAAGCTTCAGCGGCTTGTTACTGTTCGACCGCGATTCGCTCAATGTCAGCCCCACAGGCAGCCAGCTTTTCTTCCAGGCGTTCGTAGCCTCTATCTAGATGATAGACGCGGTTCAAAACGCTTTCCCCTTCTGCCGCTAGCCCTGCCAGTACCAAACAAACGCTGGCCCGCAGGTCGGTCGCCATAACGGGTGCGCCGGCCAACCGCGGTTGGCCACGAACCAAGGCCGATCCCCCGTGAACGGTTATGCGGGCCCCCATCCGGCATAGCTCGGGCACATGCATAAATCTATTCTCGAAAATGGTCTCCGTAATCATTGCCGCCCCTTCGGCGGTGGTCATCAGGGCCATCATCTGGGCTTGTAGATCGGTGGGAAAGCCCGGATAGGGTTCGGTCATCACGTCAACTCCAGCTAGGCGGCCATTAGCCCGGCAGACTTTGACGCCCCGATTGGTCTCAGTCATGCTCACACCCGATTGCACCATTGCCTCGTTGAGAGCCCCGTTGTGATCAAGCCGGGCGCCAAGGAGTTCAAGTTCGCCATCGGTAATGGCGGCCGCCATCGCATAGGTGCCCGCTTCGATGCGGTCGCTAACGACGTGGTGAGAGGTGCCACGGAGGCGCGTTACGCCATCGATCACGAGTGTGTCGCTGCCCGCACCGTGGATGCGAGCCCCCATCTTGTTCAAGCACTCGATGAGGTCCGTTACCTCCGGCTCCCGCGCCGCATTGACGATCTTCGTCTGACCTTGAGCCAAACTCGCCGCCATAACGATGTTTTCCGTGGC
Organism: Rhodospirillales bacterium; assembly: GCA_965222795.1. Lineage (GTDB taxonomy): Bacteria > Pseudomonadota > Alphaproteobacteria > Kiloniellales > CBDCUY01 > CBDCUY01. Next base: position 1,717,592 of record OZ244972.1, read on the forward strand.
GCCAACGGATACCTTCGGAAATATGACCTCGGCCCCTTTCAAACCCTTTGGCGCTTTGGCATGGATATAGCCTTCTTCCAAGCGAATCTCCGCGCCGAGCAGCTCGAGCGCTTTGAGGTGCATATCGACGGGCCGGGTGCCAATCGCGCAGCCACCTGGAAGGGAAACCTGGGCTGTTCCTTCACGTGCGACCAGCGGACCCAAGACTAATACGCTGGCGCGCATCTTGCGCACCAGGTCGTAGGGGGCCATGGTCGAGGAAATTCTTTGCGCTCTCAGACGCACGGTTTTCCCATAGTTGCTGGTTTCGCCGTTTTCCAGCACCTCGATGTCGATGCCAAGCTGTATCAAGAGCTGCGCTAGCGTCTTAATGTCGGCCAGAAGCGGAAGGTTGGACAGCGTCAATGACTCATCCGTCAAGAGCGCTGCCGTCATCAGTGGAAGCGCGGCATTCTTGGAACCCGAAATGGGAATCTCCCCCTTTAGGGGGTGTCCACCACGTATCAAAATACGGTCCATATCGAAGGGTCCATTTCTACCGCTGCATAGGCTCACGGCCCGCTATTGTGTCGAGGCCGCACCAAGCGTTGGCCGAACCTACAAACAGTGTCAGCCGAGCGCCGACTCCGCATAGGATGGTGAGAGTGGCCTTCTAATTCATTAGGTGGGCCTTACTCAACCCTTACCAGAGTCATTTTCCTGCGAAGTCTTGGCCGATTTCGGGGAACCGGTCATCGGCTTGGCTTCTTCACAAGGCTCATCCAGCCGCAATCGTGCTTGGGCCTTTCGCCTTCCTAGATTGGCACGCAACGCCTCAGCCCGGCGCCGCTGGCGATCTGTTGCCCGCTCCTGACCTTGCTCGGAAAGCTTAGGGTGCCGAGAAGATTTGTCGATCATAAGGCAGAAGCTGCGTCATGCCATGCTACGGGTCAAGTCTTTGCCTGCCTATGCACGCAAGGCACTGACAATGCGCTTGCCTTGCCGGAACGGGAATGGCATCGTGCGGCGCGATTCCAATTGCCTGTCCAGTGCCACGGCCTCCGGAATTGCACCTTATCGGACGAGGCACGGACCGCTAGCAAAGGAGAGCGATAGCCGCCGTAGCTCAGGGGTAGAGCACACCCTTGGTAGAATTGCCCACCCGCAGGGAAACCTGCGGGAATGCACCGCCCAAATTCGGGGAAGGCTATGTCCCATGCCTGGGATAGGCGAATCCCGAGCCAAGCCCGGAGATTGACCGGGAAGGTGTAGAGGCCAGACGGGCGGAGCCTAAGTCGCAATCACCTGCGATAAGGTTAAGGGATGGTCCAGGCCACAAACCCGGGGATCGCAGTGGTCGATCCGGGGCCGTGAAAGCGGTAGTGGTATGAAGGGTGGGGTCGTGTGTTCAATTCACACCGGCGGCACCACGCCCGCGTAAAGGTCTAAACTGTCCCTGATCTGCTAGTTGACAGGACGGCCGGCCGCAGCTTTGCCGGCCTGAAAACGGGCTTCAGCGTCTCGGAAAACTTGGCGTGCGTGTTCGACGTCCCATGGCCGCTCCGTCAAGGTCTCATGATCCCATTCGCTGCGCGGTATCGGCGGATCGAAAAAATCACCGCCATAGATATGAATGGCCGTGGTCATCTTGCCGATCGGATTGGTGACCGAGTGAATGATGTTATGACCAAGCGTCGCCACGTCGCACACACCGAGCGACTCCGCCCCGGCGGCTTCAATGCCTTGCTCCCTCCGACGCCAGAAGACATTGTCCTCGCGGCCATGGTAGATTCCGATCAAGGCGTACATGTTGTGATTGTGTGGCATCAGGCACATGTGTGGTGCCCAAACGAAGTTGATGATGGTGAGATCGTCGGCCCGATAGAGCGGCTTGATTCCCGCTTCCGTCGGCTCACCCAGCGCACGGACGATGGCGGCGGGATCCGATACCGCCTCGTTCAAGACCTCGCGCATCGCCGCCTGGCCACTGCCAACGGCCTTTTTACAATCATCAACAAAGCGGTCCAACTCAAACATTACCAACGTTCCTGTTGCGAACTAGGGCAACTGCTATACTAATTCGTCGGCTGGGCTCTGTCATTGCTGAAGCCACTCGGCCGAACGAGTCACGCCACCCGGTCCCGCAGCGCCTTCCCTGAAAAATAAGCGTCCAAATTGTCGAGGACCCGAAACCCATAGCCTCGCGGGTATCTGCGGTCGCACTGCCGATGGGCGGCAACAAAAAGGTGTTGGGCAGCTGCAAATATCCCGGATGCAGCGCTGGTTCGTTGTTGAAGACATCGAGCCCGGCGGCGGTCACTTTTCCCGATGACAGGTCAGCGATGAGGGCATCGTCATCGATGATGCTGCTGCGCGCCTTCTTGGCGTTTACCGAACCGACCCGGCCCATGTCGATGATGCCGAGTCGCTTTCCCGTCACTTCGGTCCCGACCATGAAGCTGGGACTCCAGGTGTTCCACTCGCCGGCGCGGATGAGGCCGTCGCCTTCGCTGGCCCGGTGGACCGCACTCAAGATCAAGAGCAGGGCGATTTCGGCTGTGGCGTCGGCCGATCACCACCACCGGCTTTTCTGCTATCCTTGAATGCCACCTCTTGATGTCTTTCTAGGCCAACACAACCCGTTGCCCGGTCTCGTGCGATCGATAGATTGCGTCTTCGATGCGCAGGTTGGCAAGGTAGTCGCGCCCCCTGTTCATCACCGACGTACCGCGCGTCAGGTGCTCGACCACATGGCGCTGCAAGGCATAGACGCAATCGCCGCCGAAGCCAGCCTGGGGGAGGTCATAGGGATGCCGCTGCTCACCCTCACCGTGCGGCTTGAAAAAAAGGCGACCATCGCCGTCAAGACGCAGCACGCCACCAGCCCCTTCCAGATGCATCTCCCCCATGGTCAGGCGGCAGTTTTCCGCCTCATGATCGTTCAGACGGTTGCCATCGAAAACCCCGCTTGCGCCCGAGGCGAACTCGAACAGCACCAGACCGGCATCCTCACCGGCGATAACCGGATTGATCCGGCGCAAACGGGCTGTCACAGCCGTTACCTCGCCGAGGAGGTAGCGAAAACAGTCGACGAAGTGGATTCCCGTTTCATGGATAAGAAAGCGACCCATCTTCTGGAAATAGGGCTGACGGTCGAGATAGGCCCGATCCCCTTGGCCGTCGCCCGGCCGCAGACGAAAGCTCACGCCGTGGACATGACCCAAGCGGCCGGCGACCAGCAGGCGCTTGGCCTCGCGGAACCAGGGCATGAAGCGAAAATTCTCGTGCACAACCAGCAGCACATCTGCCGCTTCGGCGGTCTCCACGATGGCCTCGGCCTCCGCCAGGTTTGCCGCCAAAGGTTTTTGACAAATGACCGCTATGCCGCGTTCCGCGGCCAACCGCACTTGCTCGAGGTGGCTTGAGGGTGGGGTGATGATATCCAGGAGGTCCGGCTCTACAGCGTCAAGCATCTCGCCCGTATCCTCGAAGGCCGCCGGCACACACCAGCGCTGGGCTGCTGCTTTCGCGCCCTCCAAGGCGCTAAGACCCACCAACTTCACATTGCCGAGGCGGTTCCAAGCCTCATAATGGAATTGGCTGAAATAGCCGGCCCCGGCCACGGCAACCCGCAACTTCTGCATGCGAGACCTTCCCTAATCCCCAACCCAACAAGATTTTCGTTACCGCCCTGCCTCTCCCCGAGGCGTGCCGATGAGGCCGGAGGGCGTAGAAGTACCACAATGCGTCACATTTGGGCGTCTTGTCATTGCCCCTTAAGCTCAACCCGATCCTAGAATTATCCGGAGAGACTTTCGACGAAAGCGAGTGTTCACTTCTATCTCTAGTTCTTCCTTTGAGCCTGTGCTGGCCAGGAAAACTGAACAGGCAAGATGTCGCCCGCTAAGTCCACAAAAAATCTCTCGCCACCCTCTTGAACGGCCCCCACAACTTCATAAATTAGAATAATTCTAATTTGCAATAACGTTAGCGATCACCTCGAACTTGGAAAGGAACCACGCCATGATCGGCAAGAAACTGCCCGACGTCACCTTCAAGACACGCGTACGCGATGAGACGGTGGAGGGCCCCAACCCCTACCGCTGGCAGGACCAGACAACACGAGACTATTTTGGCGGCAAGCGGGTCATCCTCTTCTCGCTACCGGGCGCCTTCACGCCGACCTGTTCCACCTATCAATTGCCGGATTTCGAACGTCTGGCGGGTGACTTCAAAGCCAAGGGTATCGACGCCATTTACTGCCTTTCGGTCAACGATGCCTTCGTCATGAACGCCTGGGGCCGGCAGCAGGGTCTCGAAGCCGTCAAATTGATCCCGGACGGGTCTGGGGAGTTCACCCGCAAGATGGGCATGTTGGTCGCCAAGGATAACCTCGGCTTCGGCATGCGCTCCTGGCGCTATGCGGCCATCGTCAATGACGGCGTGGTCGAGGATTGGTTCGAGGAGCCCGGTTTCGAAGACAACTGCGCGACCGACCCCTACGGCGAGAGCGCGCCACAGCACCTGCTGGATCGCCTGGTGGCGAATATTGGCATCGAAAAATCCGTCGCCTGAGAGGGACGTCAATAGTAGTCCTGGTCCGGCATCGACTCTTTCCGCTTGGCGATAAAAGCCAACAAAGCCTCGTCGATGGCCGGATCCAGGGGCGGCGCCTTGTATTCGCGCAGCAGCCGCTTCCATTCCGCGTTAGCCCGCGCGGCGGAGTCGAGGGCGCCTTCGGCTTGCCACTGTTCGAAGGAATTGCTGTCGCCCACGGTCGATCGGTAAAAGGCTGTCGCAAAGTTCGCCTGGGTATGGCCGCAGCCGAGAAAGTGAGCGCCCGGCCCGACTTCGCGGATCGCGTCCAGCGCCAAGGCATTCTCCGAGAGGTCGATGCCTTGGAAGAAATTGATGGCCTTGCCGCAGAGGTCGGCATCGATGATCGACTTCTCGTAGCCGGTGGTCAGCCCCCCTTCCAACCAGCCGGCCGCGTGGTTGATGAAGTTGGCGCCGGCCAGCAACGCCATCATCAGACTTAGAGTACCCTCCTGCTGAGCCTGGGCGTCCGGCAGCTTCGAAGCGGTCAGCGCGCCGACCGTGTGCAATGGCACGCCGAGGCGCCGTGCCAGCTGACCGGAAGCGAGCACCATCTTGGCGCTTTCCGGGCTGCCAAAGGTGGGGGCGCCGCTTTGCATGGAAATGGCGCTGGCGAAACTGCCCATGAGACACGGCGCGCCCGGATTGATGATCTGTACCAGCGCCAGGCAGGCAAGTGCCTCGGCCAGGACCTGGGTCAGGGTGCCGGCCACCGTGCAAGGGCTCATGGCGCCGGCCAGGGTCCAAGGCGTGCAAGCGACCGCCTGGTTGTTGCGCGCGTAAACCTTCAGCGCGCCCGACATATGCGAATCGAGGACCAGCGGCGCGTTGGTGTTGCTGACCGAGTAGAGCACGCAGTTCTCGGCGACGAAATCCGCGCCGAAGACGATTTTCGACATGTCAACGGAGTCTTGGGCCCGCTCGGCACCGATCAGGGCGCCGAAGAAGGCCCGGTCCGAGTATTTGATGTGGCCATAGAGCATGTCGAGGTGGCGCTTGTTGGCCGGTAGGTCGATGGGCTCGCAGATCACCCCACCGGAATGGTGCAAGGACGGCAGCATGTGATGAATTTTTACCAGCCGCCGAAAATCCTCGATGGTGGCATAGCGGCGGCCGTCGTCCAGATCATGGACAAAGGGCGGACCGAAAACCGGGCAAAGCACCGTGTTGCGTCCACCGACCTGGACGGTCTTGGCCGGGTTGCGGGCGTGCTGGGTGTAGGCGGAAGGGGCGGTCGCGGTGATGAGCTGACGGCACATTCCCGGCTCGAATCGAACCCGCTCCCCTTGCACATCGGCGCCGGCGTCGCGCAGGATTTCGAGTATCTCCGGGTCGTCTCGGAACTCCATGCCGGTCTCCTGCAGCAGCAGGTCAGCGTTCTGTTCGATCAGGCAAAGGCCTTCCTCCGAGAGAACGTCGAAAGTCCCGAGCTTGCGATTGAGAAACGGCATTGCTACCTGGGCCGATCGCTCACCAGCAGCTCGCCGCGCCGCCCGACCGCCGCCACGCCGTCCACGGGTAGGGGAGGCCGCTGCTGATTTACTATCCCTCATGGCTGGCAACCCCTTGGGAGCGAATGCCGTCGCCCCGCAACCGCCCATTCTCGGGGTCAAAGGGCGGAGAGGAAAGTACCCGGGCCGGCACGCACTCGCCTAGGATCAGCACATCAAATTCCTGTGCAGCCCCCGCTTCCGGCCGTATATAGGCGAGCGCCAGTGCCTTACCGACGCGATGACCGAAGGCACCCGAAGTAACCATGCCGACCGGCCGCTGGCCGGCCAGCACCGTATGGGCCGCAAAGGGGTCGGGCCCGCCCGCATCCAGCGTTAACAGCACCATCCGCCAAGCCTCGGGCGCGGCAGCACGGGCAAGCATGGCCTCGCGGCCGATGAAGTGGCGCCCCTCGGTCTTGACCAGGAAATCCAAGCCGGCCTCCAGCGGCGTCCGCTCGCTGGTCAGGTCCATACCCCAGGCGCGGTAGCCCTTTTCCAGGCGCATGGCGTTGATCGCATAGGCGCCGAAGGGGCGGATTTGAAAGGGACGGCCGGCCGTCGTGATAGCCTCGTAGAGCGGCAGCAACGCATCCAACGACGCATGCAACTCCCAGCCCAGCTCGCCCACATAGGAAACCCTGAGCGCCAAGACCGGCACGCCGGCCACGCGAACCTCTTGAGCCGAAAGCCAGGGAAAGGTCTCATCATCGAGGTCTTGATCGCAGATCGCCTGCAGCAGGCCGCGCGACTCAGGCCCCATCACCCCGAGGATGCCCTGGGTTTCGGTCAGGTTTGTGATTGTGACCTCGTCGAGCTCGGCGGCTCGCTGGCGCAGCAGGTCTTCATCATGGCGCTCGGCCGCCGCGGCACTGGTGAGATAAAAGCGGTCTTCAGCGAGCTTGGTGACCGTAAACTCCGAGGCCACACCGCCGGCTGGGGTCAGGGCATGAATGAGAGCCATACGGCCAAGCTTCTTCGGTGGCCGGTTGGTGCCGAGCTGGTCGAGGAAGGCGCTAGCCCCCTTTCCCCTCACCTCGAATTTAGAAAAAGCCGAAAGGTCGGCAATCCCCACCGCTGCGGCAACATGACGGCATTCCTCGGCGACCACATCGAACCAGCCGGGCCGGCGGAAGCTGAGGGGGATGTCCCGGCCTTGGCTCGAGCTGGCGAACCAGTTGGGCCTTTCCCAACCATAGGCACAACCGAAGACGGCGCCGGCTTCGGCCAAATGATCATAGATCGGAGTGACCCGGCGCGGCCGCCCTGCCCGACGCTCCTCATAAGGATAGTGGATGCCGAACTGGAGCCCGAAACACTCCACCGCCTTGTCGAGCCGGTAGGCGCGGTCGGCGTAGTTGCCAAAGCGGCGAGGATCGACCGCTAGCGCGTCCACCGGCGGCGCGCCGTCGATGATCCAGTCGGCCAGGAACTTGCCGGCGCCGCCGCCTTCCATCACCCCCATGGAAGAGCCGGTCAAAAGCCAGGCATTACCCAGGCCGAAGGCCGGGCCGATCAGCGGGTTGGCATCGGGGGTGAAGGTGATGGGACCGTTGACCACCGTCTTGATCCCGGCCTCGGCCAGCATCGGCACCCGTTCCATGGCTTGGGCGACGATAGGCTCCACCCGATCGAGGTCCGGCGGCAGCAGCTCCATGCCGAAATCGGCCGGCACGCCGTCCACGGACCAGGGATTGGCATTCTTCTCATAAGGGCCGCAGATCAGCCCGTCGCGCTCCTGACGCAGATACCAGCTTTCCTCCGGATCGCGAATCATCGGCAGCTCCGGCATGCCAGCGGCCATGCGTTCGGCCACCTGCTCGACCCGGTCGGTCACCAGGTATTGGTGCAGCATGGGAACGACCGGCAGGTCGAGACCCAGCATGGCGCCGATCTCGCGGCACCAGGTGCCGGCGGCATTGACCACATGCTCGGCGCTGATCTCGCCCTTGGCGGTGCTGATCAACCATTCGCCGCTCGGCTTCCGCGTGATCGCGGTGACCGGCGAATAGCGATAGATTTCAGCGCCGCACGCACGGGCGCCGGCCGCCATGGCGTTGGTCGCCGAGCTGGGATCGACGTGACCATCCTTGGGCTCGTAAATGGCCCCAAGGAGGCCGTCCAAGCCGCAGAGTGGATAAAGAGCCGCGAGCTCCTTTGGTGTTAAGATATGAAAATCATGCCCGAGGATTCGTCCTAGCCCCTGCACCTGGCGAAATTCCTCCATGCGGTCTTGGTTGCGCGTCACTCGAAGCGCGCCGCAGGCGTGAAATCCGGTGGCAAGGCCCGTTTCCTGTGGCAAGAGATCGCGGTAGAGGCGCACCGAGTGGGCGCGCAGGGCCATGATCGTCGCATTGTGGGCGAAGTGAGTGCAAAGACCGGCCGCATGCCAGGTGGAGCCGGCGGTGAGCTCGCTCTTCTCGACCAAGACCACATCGTCCCAGCCGCGCTTGGCCAGATGGTAGAGAAGCGAGACGCCCATGGCGCCGCCGCCAACCACCACAACCCGCGCATGAGATTTCATCGCAAGCGCGCCTCCTCAACCGCGCAGTCTCGTGCCATCCGGATCGTAAGGCGGTCGCCTGAGGAGCCGAAGCCCAAATCGCTCGCCGGCCACTTTGATCTCGTAATGCCCCTCAAAGACAGCCGAGCGGTCGGCCGAGGGATCGGATTCCACATAGCCGAAGCACAAAGATAGGCCGGTACGGAACCCGCGACCGCCCGAGGTCGTTCGCCCGACCCATCGGCCATCCCGATAGATCGGTTCGTCATGCAGCAACAGCGGCTCGCCGCCCTCTACCGAAAACAGCAGCAAGCGGCGCGTAACCCCCTTGTCCCTCTGACGGAGCGAGGCATCGCGGCCGATAAAACCGCCCGACTTATCCCAGGCCACGGTAAAGGCCAAACCGGCCTCTAGCGGCGTATCCTCCGGCCCGATGTCATGGCCCCAATGGCGAAAGCCCTTCTCAAGCCGGCAGGCATCCAGGCAAAAGAGCCCCGCCTGGGTAAGGCCTTCCTCCCTGCCCGCCTCCGCAACCGCCTCGTAGACGTGCACCGCGTACTCGACGGGAATGTATAACTCCCATCCCAGTTCGCCGACAAAACTGACCCGGGTGGCCCAAACCCGCGCCATGGCCAGATCAATCTCTCGCGAGCAGCCGAAGGGAAAGGCGCGAGCGGAAAGATCTCCCTCGCTGAGCTTCTGTAAGAGCGAACGCGAGCGCGGGCCCATGATGCCGAGGACGGCTTCCGACGAGGTGACATCGATGACATCGGCGTCGAGCCCCCAATCGTCGCGCAGGCATCGGATGCGCGCCACATCCTTCCAACGGGTCGCCGCCGCCCCAACCACGCGAAAGGCCTGCTCCCCTCGCCGCGTGACCGTGAGATCGGCCTCGATGCCGCCGTTTTCATTCAGCATTTGTGTATAGACTGACCGTTCTATATCGACATCGATTTCGCTGGTGCAAAGCCGATTTAGGAACGCCAGGGCGCCCGCCCCGGCGATGTCGAACTTGGAAAAGGGGCTAAGGTCGTAGAGGGCGGCCGCGTCGCGGGTGGCGGCTGCTTCGCGGGCTGCGGCCGGCCACCAGCGCTGCGCACCATAGCTATAGCACAGGGATTCCTCACCTGCGTCTCGGGCAAACCACAAGGGGCGTTCCCAGCCGCCCGGCGCCCCGAAGACCGCGCCGCCTTCGACCAACGCGCGATGCCAGGGGGAGCGACGCAGGCCGCGGCCGCTGACCTTCTGCTTGAAAGGCCAGTGCATGGCCAGCTGATCGGAGACGGATTCCTGCACCCGCTCGTGCAAGAAGGAAAGATTGGCCGCCGCCGGATCGAAGCGGGCGATATCCACTTCCCATAGATCCATCGGCGGCTCGCCTGCCACCACCCATTCCGCCATGGCCTTGCCAGCGCCGGCCGACGACATCATGCCGATCGAATTGAAGCCCGCGGCCACGTAGTAACCCCGCAAGAAGGGAGACTCACCCATGACCTGCTTGGTGTCCGGGGTGAAGCCTTCTGGCCCGTTCATGAAATGCTGCACACCCACGCGCTCCAAGAGCGGCAGGCGGTGCAGGCCGGCGGACATGAAGGGTTCGAACTGCTCCCAGTCTTCCGGCAGCTCGAGAAAGCCTTGGTCGCCCTGTGGCCCAAGAGGATCCCAAGGCTTGGCATTATGCTCGAAGCCGCCCAGCACCAGCCTGCCCGCATCGCCCTTCATATAAAGGCCTGCCTCCAGATCGCGAAGGATCGGCAAGGGGTTCGGCAGCTCTGGGATCGCTTCGGTGACGACGTACATATGTTCGACCGCTTGCACGGGAACGGCCACCCCAGCCATGGCTCCTAGGTGCCGCGCCCAGACACCGCCGCAGTTGATTACTGTCTGGCAAGTCACCCGCTCGCCATTGGTCAGGTGAACGGCGCGTACCCTCCCATTGCGAACCTCGAACCCGGAGCAGGCCAAGCCCTCACGGATGCGCAGGCCGCCGGCCCTGGCGCCCTTGGCGTAGGCCATGGCGACGTCCACCGGGTTGGCTTGGCCATCTTCTGCCACCCAGAGAGCACCGGCCAGGTCATCGACCCGGAGCTGCGGCAGTCGCCCGGCGACCGCCTCCGGCCCGACGACCCGGGCCTCAATCCCGGCCATCTCGCCGAGCTCGGCGATCCGGCGCAGTTCGACGAGACGGGCCTCATTGCCGGCCAGCCAAAAGCCACCGGTCTGGCGATAGCCCGTCGCCTGGCCGGTCTCGGTTTCAATGTCGCGAAAAAGCTCGGTCGCGTAGTGGGCAAGGCGGGTCAGGTTGGCGCTGGCCCTGAGCGGACCGACGATGCCGGCGGCATGCCAGGAGGTGCCGCTGGTCAGTTGATTGCGCTCGACCAAGAGAACGTCGCGCTCGCCGAGCTTGGCAAGGTGATAGGCGATCGAAAGGCCGATCACGCCACCGCCGATGATGACGATTTTTGCCGAGTCCGCCACCTTTGCCCACCAATCCCTATGACCGACGACAAGGACCACGACTTCAGCGGAAACCCCGGTGTCGTGCAAGGCTCGCGCCCCACTATTAGATAGTCTAATGTTAGCGGCAGACACTTGCCGCTGGAGGCTTGACATGGCAAAGGCCGCGACTTTTTCTTTCAACTTCTTCCGAGCCTTGGAAGTCTTTGCCGCCGTGGTGGAAACCCGGCAGGTAACACAAGCCGCCGAGATCCTGGGTATGACCCAATCAGCAGCCTCCCAGCACCTGAAAAATCTTGAGACTGCCCTCGGCACCACTTTGCTGGAACGCGCCACCCGGCCTATTCAGCTGACCAAGGCAGGGGTCTCTCTCCACCGTCGTGCGGTTCGCATTCTCAATGAGGCGGAGGATTTGCGGGCGGAAATCCGACGCTTGGAGGCTGCCCCCCTGCCGCTGTTACGGGTCGCCATGCTAGCCTCGATCGCCACCACCTTGACCCCGGCCGTCACCCACTTTGCCCGTGGGCGATTCGGCATCCCCGAAGTCTCCCTCTTCGCTGGCCTGGCAAGCGATCATCAGTCCTTGCTGCGCAACCGCCGGGCCGACGTCGCCATCACCTCCGATGATCACTTCGAGATCGAAGGCTTAGTGCGCCACCCGGTCTTGCGCGAGGACTTCCTGCTGGTGACGCCCAAGGACTATGCCGGGCCGCTCGACGACCTGGCGGAATTGGCAAAAAACCTCCCGTTGGTCCGGTTTTCCCGGGAAACCGCCGTCGGCCGGCGCAGCGACCAGCACTTGAGCCGACTTCGCCTCGAAATACCACGCGCCATGGAGGGCGATCGGGCCAGCATCGTCATGGCGCCCATCGCCGCCGGCATCGGTTTTGCGCTCCTGACCCCGAGCCTGCTGATCGATGGCCTCAACGAGGGCATGCAGGTTGATGTTCACCCGCTGCCAATTCCTGGCTTCAGTCGCGAGATCATGTTGGTGGCTCGGGAACGGGAGCTCGGCGACTTGCCGGCGCTGCTCGCGGCGGAAACCGCAGAGGTCTTGGCCTCATCGATTGCCGAGTGCCTACCCGATCTCACACAGCGTGCTTGTCAAGTCCCGCCGGCCATTGCCTAATCTGGAGCATTAGAATATGCGATGGCATGACTTCTTCGAGCAAAGGGACGCACTCCTCGCCTATACTGTCGTCGGTCAACGTGGCGGGTAAACATGCCTGAAGCCCATCATCCCCTTATCGCGCTGTGGAGCCATCCGCGCTCCATGTCGACGGCCTTCGAGCGGATCATGCGAGCCCGCGGCGACTGCACCTGCCGGCACGAGCCCTTTCTCTATGACTACTATGTTGCCCGGAAGGTACGGAATTTTCCGCATTTCGACCCGGACCCTAGCCGACCGCAGCGTTATGAAGACATTCGCGACGACCTGCTGAGTGCCGCAGCCAAACGGCCAGTGTTTTTCAAGGACATGAGCTATTACGTCGTGCCCCACATTTTCGCGGACCGCGCCTTCGCCCTTTCTATCATCAGCGTTTTTTTGATCCGCGACCCGAGGCTTTCCATCCCCTCCTACTATCGCCTCGACCCGGACCTGACGCGAGATGAGGTGGGGTTAGAGGCGCAGGTGAAGCATCTCTCGTGGCTAGAAGCGGAAACTGGCCAAACGCCCTTGGTAATCGAAGCCGAAGCCATGCAACGCGACCCGCAACAAACCATGCAAAGGTTTTGGGCCCATGTCGGCTTGCCGCCCAAGCCCGAGGCCTTGGAATGGAAGGATGAGGGCTTGCCGGAGGACTGGTCCGATGTCGCCGGCTGGCACGGCACGGTCAAGGAAAGTAAGGGAATTCGGCCGCCGCCCAGCGAAGAAGACATCGTCGAGGCGTTTTCGACCATCGCCAAACAAGCACCGTGCTTGTCCGATTTGCTCGCCTGGCACGAGCCTGCCTACCGGCACCTGCAAAGTCTTGCCCGCCAACAAGCCCAATCATGGGATGACCAGGCCTAACTCGGCCTAGCTTTCGGATCACAGCGTCATGAACGAGCACAATTCCTCAAATCCCAGCCTCGCCGAGACCGATTGGTCGACTACCGCCATCGTTGAACGTCGTGAAAAGTACTACGCCGCCTCGCAGCGCAAGTTCGTGCCCTACGAGACCCCACAAATTTTCCAACGCGGCCAGGGGCAATATCTTTGGGACGAGACCGGCAAACGCTATATCGACCTGCTGGCCATGAATCTCTGTATCTCGGTCGGGCACGCCCATCCGGAAGTAGTGCGCGCGGCAAGCGAGCAGATCGCCCAGCTCACCCACTGCACCACCATGTTCTATCACCCGGTGCCCGCCCATTTGGCCGAGGAGTTGGCGGCAACCATGCCAGTCGGCCCCGACTGGGTCGTCCACTTCACCAACAGCGGCGGCGAGGCCATCGATCTCGCCCTTGTCATGGCCCGCAGCTATACCGGCAACATCGACATGCTGGCCTTGCGCTCCAGCTATCATGGACCGACCTGCGGCGCCCAGTCGCTCACCGGGATCAGCGGCTTCCGCCACAATGTCCCGCAGCTGGGCGGTGTCGCTTTCGTGCCGGAACCTAACCAGTACCGTGGCGTCTTCGGCCCCGGGGTTGCGCCCTACCTTGCCGAGGTCGAGCAAGCGATACACCATGCCACCAGCGGCCGGCTCGCCGGTATGATTATCGAGCCGGTGCAAGGCTATGGCGGCATCGTTGAGATGCCTCAAGGCTACATGAAGGGCGCCTTCGAACGGGTCCGCGCGGCCGGCGGCTTGGCCATTGTCGACGAGGTGCAGTCTGGCTTCGCCCGCACCGGTGACGCTTTCTGGGCCTTCGAAAGCCACGACGTGATCCCGGATATCGTGGTCATGGCCAAAGGCATCGGCAACGGCATTCCCCTAGGCGCCGTCGTCGCCCGACGCGAGGTCGCCGAAGCCATGGCCGACAAATTCTTGTTTCATACTTATGGTGCCAACCCGGTCGCCTGCGCCGCCGGCCGGGCGGTGCTGCGGGTCATCTGTAATGAAGGCCTGCAGGAAAACGCCCGCACAGTCGGTACGGCGCTGCTGACCCGACTGAAGGATCTGCAACAAAAGTATCCAGTGATCGGCGATGTCCGCGGCAGGGGACTGATGATGGCGATCGAATTGGTCAAGGACCGGGAAAGCAAGGAACCCGACACCGCGACGACGGCCCGGGTCTTCGAGGAAACCCGGCGCCAGGGCCTGGTCGTGAGCAAATCCGGGCCGCACCGCAGCGTGCTGCGCATGGTGCCGCCGCTCTGCCTGTCTCTCGACGACGTCGACCAAGTAGCAGAGGGGCTGGACCGCAGCTTTGCTGCGGCGTAAACAGCGCCCATCAACCCGCCCCCTCGCGCGCCGGAGGACCGCCCCTTGCCTAAGAACATTCTGATTGTCATGGCCGATCAGCTAACGCCCTTCGCGCTCGGCTGCTACGGCAACCCGGTGGCCCGGACGCCACACATCGACCGCCTGGCAGCCGAGGGGCTGCGCTTCGATGCGGCCTACTGCAACAGCCCGCTCTGCACGCCGGGCCGCTATGCCTTCATGACCGGCCAGTACGTTTCGCGCATCGGCGGCTATGACAACGCGGCCTATCTGGCCAGCACGGTACCCACCTTCGCCCACTACCTGCGCCTTATGGGCTATCGCACAGCGCTATCCGGCAAGATGCATTTCGTCGGCGCCGACCAGCTGCACGGCTTTGAAGAGCGTTACACCACGGACATCTATCCGGCCGATTTCGGCTGGGTGCCGGACTGGACCGATCCGGACACACGGATCGATCTCTGGTATCACAACATGTCGTCGGTCAAGCAGGCTGGTGTTGCCGCCATCACCAACCAACTGGCCTACGACGACGAGGTGGGCGCCCAGGCTCTCAGGGCGATTTACGACCACGCCCGTGGAACCGACGAGCGGCCGCTCTGCTTGGTCGCCAGTTTTATCCACCCGCACGATCCCTATGCCGCCCGCAAGAAGTACTGGGATCTTTACGAGGGCGTCGACATCCCGCTGCCCCGCGTCGCTCGGCCTTCAGCGGCCGAGAACGATCCGCACAGCCTGCGCCTGGAAAAGGCGATTGCCGTGGATGCGGTCGAAATCTCCGAGGAGGAGATGTGCAACGCCCGCCGCGCCTATCTTGCCAATGTCAGCTACGTTGACGAATGGCTCGGGCGCTTGCGCGCGGCTCTGGATGACTGCGGCTTGGCGGAGGATACGGCGATCCTGTTTCTCTCCGACCACGGCGACATGCTGGGCGAACGCGGCCTCTGGTACAAGATGAGCTTCTACGAATGGTCGCTGCGTATCCCCCTCATCCTCTCCCTTCCCAGGCAGATCAGCCCGCAGGTGGTCGGCGCTCCGGTCAGCCAGGTAGATGTCCTGCCCAGCCTGACCCGCATTGCTGCCGAGGCTACCGGCACCGACATCCCTTCCCCGGTGGCACCCCTGGTCGGCCACGACCTCATCGCTTTGTCCGAAGGATCGGTCTCGGCACCGGTGATCGCCGAGTATCTGGCCGAGGCAACGGCCCAGCCCATGTTGATGATCCGTGAGGCGAACTGGAAATACACCTGTTGCCCGGGCGATCCGGAGCAGCTTTTCGATTTGAATGCGGATCCGGACGAACGCACGAACCGGGCCGGAGAACCAGGGCTAGAGGACCGCTTAAAAGGTTTCAGGACCAGGGCCGAAGCGCATTGGGACGTCGAGATCCTGCGTGAGCAGGTGCTTGCCGACCAGCGCCGCCGGCGCGTGCTATCGCAAGCCTTGCGGCAAGGCCGCTATCAAAGCTGGGATTGGCAGCCGCCACGCGACGCCGCCATGGAGTACACCCGCAGCCACCATGAACTAACCGACTTCGACCATACGTCGCGCTGGCCGCGGCCGGTGTCCTTCGATCCCAAATTCCGTTAGCCTCTCGTCAGCCACGAACGAAAACTGAGGACGTCCATTGGTGCCACCCTGTGATGTTGAGGTCGCCATCATCGGTGCCGGCATTGCCGGGATTGCAGCGGCCTACTACCTCTCAACGGAACACGGCATCAGCGATCTTGTCCTGATCGATCCGCTGCCGCCGCAATCTTTCGCCTCCGCCCAATCCGGCGAGAACTACCGCGATTGGTGGCCGCATCCAGTGATGGCCGCCTTCGCCGACCACAGCATCGATCTTATGCAGGCGATTGCCGAGAAAAGCCGCAACCGCATCCATATGACCCGGCGCGGTTACGCCCTTTGCACCCGCCGGGGAGACATTGGCGATTTGCTTGAAGGGCTTGAACGCGCCTACGCCCTGAATGATAGGGGCGGTATTCGACTGATCGACGGCGCGCCAAGCAGCCCAGACTACAGTACCAACGCCGCCGAAGAACCTTGGCAATCCGTTCCGATCGGGGTCGACGTTATCACTGGCCCCTCCGTCATCTGGCAATGGTTCCCGCACCTTTCGCCAGAGCTGAGGGCAGTCCTTCATATCCGCCGCGCCGGCGACATCAGCGCCCAGCAGATGGGTCAACTCATGTTGGAGGCCGTTAAAGAAGGCGGCGGCCGGCTGCTGACGGGACGCGTTGTCGCCATCGATCCCAGCTCTACCTTCGGCCTCCACATCAAACAAGAATCTTCGAAGTCCATTCTGCGGGCCAGGACAGTGATCAACGCGGCCGGCCCCTTCCTTAACGAGGTCGCCGCCATGCTGGGCACCTCCCTGCCAATCAAGAATGTCTTTCATCAAAAAGTGGCCTTTGAGGATACTGCCGGCATCGTCCCTCGCAACGCGCCGTTTTCGATTGACCTCGACGAAAAGCAACTGGATTGGACCGACGAGGAGCGCGCCGCGCTGGTCGAGGATCCCGCCAATGATTGGTTGACCAGGACCTTTCCCGGCGGCACCCACTGTCGCCCGGACGGCGGACCCGCCGGCACGTGGATCAAGCTCGGCTGGGCCTACAACCAAACTCCCTCGGAACCGCAGTGGGAGCCCCAGACCGATGACAGCTTTCCCGAGGTGGTGCTGCGCGGGGCGGCCGCCCTGATACCCGGCCTTAAGACCTACTATGGGCATCTGCCCGGCCGCATCGCCCACTACGGGGGCTACTACACCATGACCGAGGAGAACTGGCCGCTAATCGGGCCCATGGGTGTGGAAGGCGCCTTTGTCGTCGGCGCTCTTTCGGGCTTTGGCACCATGGCGGCCTGTGCCGCCGGATCCCTCTGCGCCACCTGGGTCGCCGCTGGTGTGCTGCCAAGCTATGCCACGCAACTCAGCCTGTCGCGCTATGAGGACGCATCGCTGATGGCGGAATTGGCGGCGCTTGGGGACGTTGGACTGCTTTGAAGCATAAGTGCATTGCCCGACGTGACAGAACTTCCCTTTCGCCCCTAAACTAGGCGGCATGAGTATCCGCTCCCCTGACCGGGCTGGCGCGGGTTAATCAAAAGAGGAAAGACGGGATGAAAGTTGTCATTACCGGGGGAACCGGCTTCATCGGCAGGCGCTTGGCTGCGAAAATTTTGGAGCTCGGTCGCCTCGCCGGGCCAAAGGGAGAGCCGCAAGAGATTGATTCCCTGGTCCTCTTCGACCATCAGCCACCAGCCTTACCGCTGGAAGACGACGCGCGCCTTTCCTTGGTGACCGGCGATATTGCCGATAGAGGCCTGATTGGAAAGCTGATCGACCGCGACGACATATCCGTCTTTCACCTGGCCTCCGTGGTCAGCGGCGGCGGCGAGAAGGATTTCGATCTCGCCATGCGGGTCAACTTAGACGGTGGTCTGGCCATTCTGGAGGCCTGCCGCGCCCGTCGAGCAACCCCGCGGCTGGTTTTCGCCAGCTCGATCGCCGTTTTCGGCGGCAGTGCTATGCCGAAGTCGGTGGGAGACACGACAAAGCAAACCCCGCAGACGACCTACGGCATCACCAAGTCGATCTGTGAACTCTTGATCAACGACTACAGTCGCAAAGGCTACTTGGACGGCCGCTCCGCCCGGCTGCCGACGGTGATCATCCGCCCGGGAAAACCTAACCTGGCCGCTTCCAGCTTTGTCAGCGGGGTCTTTCGCGAACCCTTGGCCGGCATCGACTTTACCCTACCGGTCAAACCGGAAACGGTGATGCCGCTCTTGGGCTACCGGGCGATCGTCGACGGCATCCTGCGCCTGCACGAGCTGCCTGGCGAAGCCTTGGGGGACGACCGGGCAGTCAGCCTTCCGGCCCTCAACGTCAGTGTTGCTGAGATGATCGAGGCCTTGCATCGTGTCGCCGGCAATCGAAACTTGGGTGCCATCACCGTCGAACCAGACCCCTTCATCGAGGCGATCTGCGCCGGTTGGCCGCAGGCCAGCCATTTTGAACGGGCGACGGCGCTGGGCTTGCCTAAGGAGGAGAGTCTGGACGAGATAGTACGCTATTACATCGAAGACTATGTCAACAGCACGCGGGATCGCTGATCGACTTGCCCGACACTCCCGCATCCTAAAACGTCATTGCGAGCCGAAGGCGCGGCAATCCATACTGCCTGTCAGTTCTTACCTTACTATGGATTGCCACGTCGGCTTCGCCGTCTCGCAATGACGAAAACTGCATAGGCAATTGAGCGCTCGGCAACGCCACCAGAGATGGAGATTGAGTAAATGGCCGCAGGCAATACGAAAAGGCGCAGCGCCGAGTGGTTCGGCAAGGCCAATAAGGACGGCTTTCATCATCGCAGCTGGATGAAAAACCAAGGCTTGCCGCACCATCTTTTTGACGGCCGGCCGGTGATCGGCATCTGCAATACCTGGTCGGAACTCACCCCCTGCAACGCCCACTTTCGCATCCTGGCCGAGCGGGTAAAGCGCGGCGTTTACGAGATGGGGGGGTTTCCCCTCGAATTCCCGGTGATGTCCTTGGGCGAAACCTTGATGCGGCCGACCACCATGATGTTTCGCAACCTCGCCTCCATGGACGTCGAAGAGTCGATCCGCGCCAATCCCATTGACGGGGTGGTGCTGCTCGCCGGCTGCGACAAGACCACGCCGGCGGTGATCATGGGAGCGGCCTCCTGCGACCTGCCGACCATCGTGGTTTCCGGCGGGCCGATGTTGAACGGCCGTTTTCGCGGCGAGGAGATCGGCTCGGGCACCCATGTCTGGAAGTTCGATGCCATGGTCAAGGCCGGCGAGATGACCATGGCGGACTTCATGGACGCGGAATCCTGCATGTCACGCTCGCCGGGGCATTGCATGACCATGGGAACCGCCTCGACCATGGCCTCGATGGTGGAGGCGCTGGGCCTGGGCCTGCCCAGCAACGCCGCAATTCCGGCTGCCGATTCCAGGCGCAATGTGCTCGCCCACATGGCCGGCCGGCGCATCGTCGAGATGGTCCAGGAAGACTTGAAGATGTCGAAGGTCGTCACCCACGCCGCCTTCGAAAATGCGGTCACCGCCAACGGCGCCATCGGCGGCTCGACCAACGCGGTGGTTCATCTGATCGCCATTGCCGGGCGGCTGGGGATCGATCTCGGCCTCAAGGATTGGGATCGCCTCGGCCGCGAGGTGCCCTGCCTGGTCAACCTGATGCCATCCGGCAAGTACCTGATGGAGGACTTCTATTATGCAGGCGGCCTCCCCGTCGTGCTGCGCGAGCTGGGCGAGCACGGGCTGTTGCATAAGCAGGCGACAACCGTTACCGGCAGTCCCATTTGGGACAACGTCAAGGATGCCGAGTGTTATAACCGAGACGTCATTCACGCGTTCGATCAACCCTTCAAGGCGCAAGGCGGCATCTGCGTGCTCTCCGGCAACCTGGCGCCGGATGGCGCCGTCATTAAGCCTTCTGCTGCCACGCCGGAACTGATGCAGCATCGCGGCCGGGCGGTTGTCTTCGAAGATATCGACGATTACAAGGCGCGGGTCGACGACCCGGAGCTCGATATCGATGCAAGCTCGGTCATGGTGATGAAGGGCTGCGGCCCCAAGGGTTACCCCGGCTTCTCGGAAGTGGGCAACATGGCGCTACCGGCCAAGATTCTGAAGCAGGGAGTGACCGACATGGTCCGGGTCAGCGATGCCCGCATGAGCGGCACGGCCTATGGAACCGTCGTCCTTCACACCGCACCGGAGTCCGCCGTCGGCGGCCCCTTGGCCTTGGTCCGTAATGGCGACATGATCGAGCTCGACGTAGCCGGCCGCCGCCTACACCTCGACGTCAGCGAGGAGGAGTTGGCGCGGCGCCGCGAGGCCTGGTCGCCACCGCCAGCGCCCGAACGCGGCTATGCCCGCCTCTTCGACCAGCATGTGCTGCAGGCGGACCGGGGCTGTGATTTCGACTTTTTGGTCGGCGGCAGCGGGGCGGACATTCCGCGCGAAAGCCACTGATGTAGAGAAGACGCAGAGGCCGAGGCCGAATGCCGGCCTGGCAATGCCAAATCTCAGACGCCGTGGGGATAGCTATCAAGATCGCGGAGTTTTTGCTCGCGAACCGCTGCCAGGGCCGTCGCATAGCCTTGTAGTAACGTCAAATCGTGCAGCAGGCGGGCGCGTAGCTCTTCGTCCAGCGGGCTGGGGGCCGCTTCGTCTTGAAAGAGCGCCGTCACGTTGCGCAGGATGATCTGGTTCGGCAGATAGCAGAGAAAGGTGTTCTTGTAACTGCTCATGCGCAGTTCGGCGACGGGATAGGCCCCGCCCATGCCAGAGGAGACCGCAACGATGAGACCCGGCTTGTCGGCCAGCTCTCGCGGGCTGCACAGCAGGAAAAAGTTCTTGAGGCCCGCCGGCACCATGCCGGACCACTCGGGGGTGACGATCACCAGTCCGGTCGCCGCACGCAGGCGCGGCACGATCGCGTCCCAGACTTCCCAGCCCTGCCGCGGACTCGCCCAGAAGTCTTCCCGCCACAACGGCAATTCTGTTTGGCCGAGATCAAGGATGTCCGTTTCCACATCGTCGAGGTTGCTGCCCACCAAGCCAGCAATGTAGCGCGCGATGCGGCCCGACTGAGAGTCGCGGCGATGGCTCCCGGCCACGATCATGAAGCGATGTTGAGACATCCTATTCCTTTCCCGAAATTCTTACCGCCAACCAGGCCCGATAACACAGGAACCGGAGATATCCAGGTCAGCCCCATTTGTCGATGAAAAGATGAGCGATTTTCTTTCGGCACCGGCAATCCAATCCACAAGACTTCCTGGCGTCCCCATTGCTTGCATGGGCCATCCGCGATCGATACCCTGGGGCGTCATTCGACCGATAGCTATAACGACTAGGTCGATAACCACAGTCCTTGCGCCCTTAGGAAAGCGATCATGAGCACAACCGCCGACGGCGATAGCGCAGCTTTAGCCCGCACTCCCCTGCATGCCTTGCATGTAGAGTTGGGGGGAAAGCTGGTGCCTTTTGCGGGCTATGAAATGCCCGTTCAATATAAGGCCGGGATTACCAAGGAGCATTTGCACACCCGCGAAAAGGCCGGGCTCTTCGATGTCTCCCACATGGGCCAGCTCTGGCTTAAGGGTGCTGGCGCGGCAAGCGCCATCGAAAGCCTAGTGCCGGCCGACATTGTCGACCTTGGGCCGATGCGGCAGCGCTACACCTTCTTCACCAACGATCAAGGCGGCATCCTGGACGATCTCATGGTAACCAACGCCGGAGACCGCCTCTTCGTCGTGGTCAACGCCGCCTGCAAGCAGCAAGACATCGCCCACATGCAAGGTAAGATCGGCAGCCACTGTGACATCGATATTCTTGACGATCGTGCCCTGCTCGCCCTGCAGGGACCGGCCGCGGCCGAGGTGCTGGCGGGTCTGGATCCGGCCGTTGCCAGCATGCCGTTCATGTCGGCCCTGGAGAGCGAACTAGACGGCACCGCTTGCTTCGTCACCCGCTCCGGCTACACGGGCGAGGATGGCTACGAAATTTCCCTGCCGGCCACCCAAGCCGAGGCGATAGCGCGGCGGCTTCTGGCGCATGACGCGGTCGAACCGATCGGTCTTGGCGCCCGCGATACTCTACGGCTGGAAGCAGGCCTTTGCCTTTATGGCAATGATATCGACCGCGAAACAACGCCGGTCGAGGCGAGTCTCATCTGGGCCATTGGCAAGGTGCGTCGGGCCGAGGGGACTCGTGCCGGAGGCTTTCCCGGCGATCAGATAATCTTGGCGCAGCTGGCTGAAGGTGCCGCCCGGAAACGGGTCGGCATCCGACCGGAAGGCCGCGTGCCAGTGCGCGCGGAAGCGGAAATCGTCGATCAGGACGGAGCAACGATTGGCCAGATCACCAGTGGCGGCTTTGGTCCCAGTGTCGGTGGGCCGGTCGCCATGGGCTACGTCGAGAAAGTGCATGCCAAGCCGGATACGGAAGTATCGGTGGTCGTGCGCGGCAAGGCCCTACCCGCCAAGGTCGCCCGCCTGCCCTTTGTTGAACAGCGATACTACCGCGGCTGAGGCGACGCTAGATCGCCGGTGGCTGCCTCGTCTGGCACAGGGCGCAACACCATCCGCAACACGATGAAGCAGGCAACGGCTGCCGCCAAATGCTTAAGGCTGTGGCCACTGATCGAGCGGCCGAGGAGATCGAAGATTGCGGCATCGAAGGTCTCAAGCACCTTAGCCAGCGCGTACCAGGCGATCACCCAAAAGAGATAGCCGCCGCCGCTGCGCTGAGCCTTCGGATAGAGCCAGCAGATCACCGGCAGGGCGATCATGGGATAGAACTGAACCAGGCCATAGAAGCGCAGATCACCCTGGCCCTTGGCCTCCGTCCAATCCCAGTAGAGCAGGCTGAAAGCGCCAAGCGCCACCAGCAGCGGCAGCAGCCATGGCCGTTCCGTCACCCCGGGAACCCTGTCCGCCAAGATGGCATAGAAGAGCGCCATAAAGGCGACCGTCATCGGCAGGCGATCCCAAAAGAGGCGGGCGTTATCCGGCGCGGCGTGATAGTAGGCCGAGCCGAGGCTCACCAAGCCGACCGCGACGAAAAAGACCAGGTAGGCCGTCGCCTCTTTGCGGTCAGGAAAGATGGTGCGGGCACTCGGGCCAAGGAGCCGCCACAGCCCCAACAGACCAACAACGGCGAAGCCCAGGTTCGATGCCAAGTCCCCGAAGTTGGGGATACCCAGGCAGCTGCGCGTATCAGCGAAGAGGTGATAGCTTGGGTCCTGCGGGATCGGCGGAACCAGGAGCATGCCGCCCAAGGCAACGGCGAACAGGCCAGCCAACACCCCTAAACGTTGATTTTGAGATAGGCTTGCCACCTCTTGCTCCTGGGCTAGGCCACCTTAGCGGCCGAGCTTCCCCCTGCCTCGACAAGCGCCTTGATCTGTAGGTAATCGATCTTGCCGGTGCCCAAGATCGGTAAGCTGTCGACAGAAAGGATGGTTCTGGGCACCATCAGTTCGGCAATGCCTTGTTGCTGAGCAAAGCCCAGGAGTTCCTCACGCGTGGCGTCGCTCTTCTCGGTCACCATGACCAGCTGTTCGCCCTTGCGCGGATCCGGCAAGGCGACCACAGCATGCAGGTGATCAGGCCAGGTCTGGTTGGCCAAATCTTCCACAGCACCGAGCGACACCATTTCGCCGGCGATCTTGGCGAAGCGCTTGGCCCGGCCCTTGATCCTGACAAAGCCTTCGTCATCGATGTCGACGATATCACCGGTGTCATAGCGTTGGTCTTGGGTCGGCTCCAGCACGCCGGGGTTTTCCGCACGCAGGTAGCCGAGCATCACATTCGGACCGGTCACGATCAAACGGCCGCCGTCATCGATACCGGGGACAGCTTCCAAGGCATAGGTAATACCCGGCAAGAAGCGCCCGACACTGCCCGCCTTGTAGTGCATCGGCGTGTTGGCGGCGATAACCGGTGCGGTTTCCGTCGCGCCATAGCCTTCCAAGATGCGCAGGCCGAACTTCTCGGCCCAGATTTGCCGGGTTTCGTCTTTCACCTTCTCTGCGCCAGCGAAGACATAGCGCACGCTATAGAAATCATAGGCATTGGCGACCCGGGCGTAACCGGTCAGGAAGGTGTCGGTGCCGAAGAGGATCGTCGCGTTGGTGTCGTATACCAAGGCCGGTACGATCCGATAGTGCAACGGCGAGGGGTAAAGAAAGGTCTTGACCCCGGAAAGCAACGGCAGGAGCGTGCCGCCGCTCAAGCCGAAGGAATGGAACATCGGCAAGGCGTTAAAGACGATGTCGGTCGGATTGAAATCGATCCGCGCTGCGAGTTGGTAGCGATTGGCCAGCAAATTAGCATGACTGAGGACCACTCCTTTGGGCGTGCCTTCCGAACCGGAGGTAAAGAGCACGACGGCCGGATCATCGGGCGAGATTCCCAGCTTCCGATGCGTGTAGCCGGCAAAGGGGCGCGACAAGAGTCCGTAGAGTTTGTCGATGCTGCCAATCTGTGTCCGCAGGTCTTCCAGATAAACAATTTCGGCCTGCTCTGACAGTTTTGCGATGACCGCCTCCAACTTGCCAGCCTCGACGAAGCGGCGTGACGTCAGCACGGTCCTGATCTTCGCCGCCACCAGGGCCGAGACCATGTTCTTCGGCCCGGTGGAGAAGTTCAGCATGGCCGGCACCCGCCCATGAGCCTGCAGGGCGAAGAAGGTGACCGCCGCTGCCTTCGAATTGGGCAGCATGACGCCGACAAACTCGCCCTTGGTCGTGGTCTGCGCCAACTTTCGCCCCATCACCAAGGCAGCGGTAATCAAACCCGCGTAGGAGAGCGGTTTGCGCTCCACATCATCGACGACGATATGTCGGGCGCCATGGATGGCACGGGCATCCAGCAAGGCATCGAAGAGGCTTTGGCGACGATCGCAGGTCTCGAAAACCATCTCGCTCATCACATCGTAGAGCTTCACCCCGGCATAGTGTCGTCTCGCGCGGCCGACCATGCCTTCCGGCATCTCGAAACGCTGCGGCGGCAGCACCGTGATGGTGATCTTCGGGAACCAGCGGATACGTACCTTGCCCTTGAGGCGGGAAAAGGGCGTGTACTGAGCGCCGTCAATGCGCACTGGCACCAGCGGCGCATCCGCTTTGTCGGCGATCATGCCCGGGCCTTCATGGATCTTCATCAAAGCGCCGGTGACGGTCAGACGACCCTCGGGAAAGATGACGCAGCGCTTGCCGGAGCGCACCGCCTTGATCAAGGACTTGGTGGTCATCGGGTTGGTGGTATCGACCGGGAAGGCATCCGCCATGGCCATGAAGGGCTGCATCCACCAGCGCCGGGAGATGAAGGTATCGACGGCGAAGGTCAGTTTCCCCGGCAGGAAAACGGCAAAGAGCAGCCCGTCAAGAAAGGAAACGTGATTGCCGACGATGACCGCGCGGTCGCCGATCCCTTTGAGGTTTTCAGTCCCTCGAATTTCAACGCGGTAACAGAACTTCAGGACTGCCATCAACAGGCCGCGGACGAATTCCTTGGGCAAGAGGCCGCAAATGTAGACGGCGACGAAGCCATTGACGACGGCAAGGGTGAGGAACACGGCAGCGATCGAAAATCCGGCAGTAAACATGGCCGTGGCCGCGATGGCCCCGACAACCATGAAGAGTGCGTTGACAATGTTGTTAGCAGCGATAATGCGCGAGCGGCTACGCACTTCACTGCGGCTTTGCATGATGGCGTAGAGAGGCACGATGAAAATGCCCCCGCAAACGGAAATGGCGAAGAGATCGAAAAGGATGCGCCAGTTCTCGGCGGCGCCCGCGAACGTAAGGGCACCGATCAACGGGGTTCCAGACTGTGCGGCCAAGCCCTTGGTGGCAAAAAAGAGGTCGGCGATGAAGACCGTCATGCCCAAGGCGCCGAAAGGCACGAACTTCGCCGAAACCTCGCCATCGAGGATCTTGTTGCACAGCAGGGAACCGATGGCGATGCCCACGGAGAACAGCGTGAGAAAGAGGGTGACCACCGTTTCGTCAGCGCCTAGGACGTCCTTGGCCAGTCCCGGAAACTGGGCGAGGAAAGTCGCCCCCACCAACCAGAACCAAGAAATTCCAAGGATGGAAAGGAAAACGCCGCGGTTCTCGCGCGCCCGGTTGACAATGCGCCAGGTCTCCTGAAGGAAATTGGCGTTGATCTTCAAGCTCGGTGCCGCCACCGGAGCCTTCGGGATCGCACGGCTGGCAAGATAGCCGACCACGGCCAGGCCGATCACCATCACCGCTACAATGGATTCACCCTGTGGCTGTAAAATCAGCGAGCCGCCGATGATGGTGCCGAGCAGAATGGCAAGAAAAGTGCCCGCCTCCACAAAGCCGTTGCCGCCAATCAATTCATCGTCGCGAAGGTGGTCCGGCAAGATGGAGTACTTAAGCGGGCCGAAGAAGGCGGACTGGGTTCCCATCAGGAACAACACCGCCATCAAGAAATAGGGATTGCCGAGCCAGAAGCCGACGGCGGCTAGGCCCATCGTCGCGATTTCCGCCAGCTTGACCATCCGTATAAGGCCCGATTTTTCGAAACGGTCTGCGATCTGACCAGCCGTCGCCGAAAACAAGAAAAACGGCAGGATGAAGATCCCGGCCGCCGCGTTGACCAGGATCTGACCATCAAGCCCAGCCTCCACGGCAATCTGGTAGGTGATCAAAAAGACAAGCGCCGTCTTGAAAACATTGTCATTGAGGGCCCCCACCGCCTGCGTAATGAAAAGCGGCAGAAAACGCCTGGTCTTGAGCAAATGGAACTGATTCTCAGACATGCCTTTCCCCTAGTGGGTGTCATCTACCAGTGTATAATCGGATTTGAACGGATCATGGTTAAGAAAACGCAAGGTTGCGGCGATTGTCGTGGGGTGATTGCTGATGGTTGCGTGGACCGCCGACACTACGATTGGCCCCTGCGCTCCTGGCAAGAGGGTTTCCGCCACTTTCACAGTGCCATCGTCGTCGCCGGCGAGAAAGGGGTTGTATCCCTCGCCGTCGCCCTTGCCGCCGGCAATGACGCCGATCGGTATGCCGTGGGGCACGGGCATCTGCAGTACGGCCTCAGGGACCAGCTCCTGTCCGGATTCGCCGTACAATAGTCGGTAAGCTGGTAAATCTTTCAACAGCCGCGCCACCGCCGAACCCTGATTTGGCGGCGCAACCATGACCACCGACCCGACCGCCACTCTTCGCATCCAGTCACGTTCCCGGCTCAAAAGCTGCCTGACCACCAGGCCGCCCATACTATGTGTAACGAAAGACACCCGCGATGTGCCCTGGAGCCGATCGAGCAACAAAGAAAGCCCTTCGGCGTGCCTCTCGATACTGTCGCGGGTACTGGGATAGCTGATCGCCACGGCGTCATAGCCGGCCGCCTGCAATGCCGGCTTGAGCTCTGAAAAGGTGCCGGTAGAGCGGGCGATGCCGTGGACGAGCAGCACGAGATGCGGACTGCGCGGCCGCAGGGACCGCTCCTGCTGAACCGTCTCGAAGTGCCGCAAGCAATCCAAATAACGCCCCCAGGCTTGGCGATGATCCTTGGGATCCAGCAGACGAAAGAGCCCGGTTAGTACATTTTCTTGAATGCGCCACTCGGCATGCAAAAAGACATCCCGCCACAGCTGCTTGCCGCCAAGAGTCGGCAGCGGCAAATTGATGAAACCCTCTCCGGCCATTGCTGGTGCGCTCGGTACGGCCGTGGCCAGGCCGGCAGCCGTGAGCAGGGCAACAGCCAACTTCCGCATCATGTCTGCCGTCCCGGGCGACCCGCCCGCAATCCGGCGATGAAAGTGGAGATCAAGCCTTGCGCCATATGGCGGGCCGGCTGTGCTTTCAGCACTTTGAGCTTGCCGCTGTCAGAGAGAGAGCAGATGCCGTGCATCGAGGCCCAGAGAATGCAGGCGGCGTTTCGCTTTTGATCGCCCTCTTGGTCGGCAAATAACGGCGCCAGTGCCTGCTCGATGAGGCCCAGTAGCCGGTCGATCTTGCGCAAGTACCAATCAGGCAGCGGCTTGTTTTCCGTCAACCGATACTCGAAGAGCATGGCCCAGAGCTCGGGATGCGCTTCGAGGAACGCGAGATAGGCGTCGATAAGTTGCGTGAGTGCCTCTTCGGGCTCGGCGTTGAGCGACCGTGCGCTGACTTGGTCGTAGAGACTTTCCAAGGTCCGAGCGTTTAGATGAAGGATAAGATCATCTAAATTTTTGAACAGGTTATAAAGCGTCCCCGGTGAATAGCCGATGGCTTCGGCCACGTTGCGTGCCGTCAGGGCGCGAAATCCGTCATTCTCGACAATGTGCCGTGCCGCATTGAGAGCCAGTTGATAAAGCTCGTCGCGGGTATGGTCGGAGCGTCTCGCCATCCGCTCAGGTCCTTATAGTGAAAGACTATTGCAAAGTGAACGATGTTCAATATATTCTGAACGGCGATCAAAATCAAGTCCTTTTTTTTGCTTCACCCCATCGAGCCTTTGCTTGACCTTGTCGCCAAACCGCTCCGTCAGAATGGTTCCAAATTGCCGCCCGACGCTCTAGAGCAGGAAATTGCTGGCGTTCAGATCATTGATTTCCACGCCAATTAAGGTGACGCTGTCTCCACTTTCAAAGGAGATCACGGTGCTGCCGCTGCTATCATCGGCCAAGGCCAAGACCTCTCGCGGGTTGGTAAAATTGTGGGCTGAGAGGTCAAGCACATCGACCCTAGCGAAGCCGGCGATCTCATCGGCACCGTCGCCAGGCCTGAGAACAAAGGTGTCGGCACCCTGCCCGCCCCACAGGAAGTCATCGTCTTCACCGCCGATCAGAATATCGTTGCCGCGACCGCCAAAGAGGGCGTCATTGCCGGTGCCGCCAAATATTCTATCGGCATCTTCGCCGCCGCGCAGTTCGTCGCCGCCTTCGCCACCGTTGAGGCCATCACTCCCTCGACCTCCCCGCAGCTCGTCATTGCCGGCACCGCCGTTAAGGCTATCATCACCGCGGCCGCCATAGATCTCGTCGTCGCCGTCACCGCCGTCGAGGGAGTCATGTCCGCCGCCACCACGCAGCACATCGCTATCCGATCCTCCGTCTAAGGTGTCGCCGTTCAGCCCGCCCTGGAGGCTATCTTCGCCTTCGCCACCGGCAAGGCTATCGCCACCGCGACCGCCGCCGAGCGTATCCTTGCCCGAATCGCCTTCCAGCGTATCGTTACCGGCGCGGCCAAAGATCGCATCATTGTCGCCGTTACCGCCGAGCTTGTTGGCCCCTTGATCGCCTGAAATCGTGTCGGCGAAGAGGTTGGAGCCTTCCACGTTTTCGAAGTTGACGAAAGTATTGTCACCAGCCCCACCGGTCGCCTTGCCGGTAACCAGATCGGTGACCACAGGACCCCCCGCCGCGTTCAGCAACAGGGTGTCAATTCCTTCGCCACCATCGATGAAGTCATCGCCGCCGAAGGGATGGACGAGGTCGTCGCCGTCTCCGGCCAGAATGACATTGGTTTCGTTGTTGCCGAAGAGTGTTTCCGTCGCGTTGGAGCCGCGGATGTTCTCGATATCGCGGAGCGCGACTTCGTAGACCTTATCCCCAGCCGTCACCCGCAAGACACCTTCTTGGCTCGGGGCGCCAGGCTGAAGCGCACCGGCCGTGTTGGTATCCAGATCGACGAAAATGCGCTCGCCACCGGCGAATTCGAGTTCGGTCAGATCCAGGGTATCGCCGCGAACGATGTCATCCGCCGAATCGGCCGTAAAGTTCGAGCTGACCGCGCAGGGGTTGCACGGGCTGCAGGGACTGCAGGGATTTTCCGAGCCCGTAGGCTTGGCGACAGCGCATGGGTTGCAAGGGTTGTTGCTTTCACCGGAAGAACCCGTCGGCGCCACGGCCGGCAGATTGCCGATGTCGTCGCTGCCGCCGTCGATCACTTCGCCGTCGTCCAGTGTGCTAAGCGCGATGGTATCGTTCCCCTCGCCACCCTCAAGCGTGTCGGCGCCGGCCCGCCCGTCGAGCCAATCGTCGGCGCCGTTGCCTTGCAGCAGATTGGCGCCCGCATCGCCGCTGATGGTATCGGCGAATAGCTGGGAGCCGGCCACGTCTTCGAAGTTGGCAAAGGTGTTGTCGCCGGCGCCGCCGGTCGACTTGCCGCTTTCCATATCAGTCACCACCGGCCCGCCAGCGGCGTTAAGCAGCAAGATGTCGCGGCCATCACCGCCGTCGACATAATCGTCGCCGCCGAAGGGGTGCATGCGATCATCGCCGTCGCCACCCATGATGACATTGTTCTCGTTGTTGCCGAAGAGTGTCTCATCGGCGGCAGAGCCAATGATGTTCTCGATATCGGTCAGCCAGATCTCGCTTACCGAGTCGCCTTCGTCGGTCTCCCCGGACAGAACAACGCGCAACACGCCGTCCTGGCTCGGCTCGCCTGGTTGCAGGGCGCCAGCGGTATTGGTGTCAAGGTCGACGAAGACGCTCTTAGCCTCGGATAGGTTGAGCTTGGAGAGATCCAGGGTGTCGCCCTTTACGATGTCGTTGGCCGAGGTCGCAGCCGCGCCAGAATCGACAGTGCCGGCACCGCAGGGGTTGCAGGGATTACAAGGGTTGCAGGGATTGCAGGGGTTCGTGCCCCCTGTTGATCCCGAGGGTACGGCCGGCGGATTGCCGATGTCGTCACTACCCCCGTCGATCATCTCGCCGTTGTCGAGCGTGCTAAGCGAGATGGTGTCGTTGCCATCGCCGCCTTCGAGCGTGTCGGCACCGGCACGGCCGTCGAGCCAATCATCGCCCCCGTTGCCCTGCAGCAGGTTTGCCCCTTCATCACCGCTGATGGTGTCGGCGAAGAATTGCGAGCCGGCGATGTCTTCGAAGTTGACGAAGGTGTTGTCGCCGGCACCGCCTGTCGACTTGCCGCTTTCCATATCGGTTTTCACCGGTCCGCCGGCGGCATTGAGCAACAGGATGTCGCGGCCGTCACCGCCGTCGACGAAATCATCACCGCCAAAGGGGTGAATACGATCGTCGCCGTCGCCGCCTTCGATGACATTGGCCTGGCCGTTGCCGAAGAGCGTTTCGTCGGCTGCCGAGCCGCGGATATTCTCGATGTCGGTAAGCCTTATCTCCTGGGTCGCCTCGCCCCGCGTGATCCGCAGGACGCCGCTCTCGCTTAGCGCCGGTTCGGGATCAAATATGCCCGCGTTTTCAACATCGAGATCGACGAAGACGGAATCCAGGTCCGCAACATCGAGTTCGGATAGGTCGAGCGTATCACCGGTGGCGATATCGGCGTGGGAACTCGAGGCGTCGCCATTTTCATCGGTGCCACCATTGATGCGACCACCGGAGCCGACGGCGCTGACGCCGATGGTGTCGTTACCGGCTCCTCCGGCTAGGACATCGCCATCCAAGCTGTCCACAATGAGGTCGTCGCCCTCGCCGCCGCGCTGCGTGTCGGCGCCCGCCCCGCCGCGTAGTTCGTCGTTGCCGCCCGCGCCGAGCAGGAGATCGTCGCCGCCCAAACCCGAGATCGTGTCATTGCCGGCGGTGCCCTCGATGGTGTCATTCTCCGCCGTGCCCGTAAACTCACCATTCGTATCCGACTCCGGGATCGCCTGCGGCATCGTCTCAACCACATCGGGTTCAACCGACTCTGCATTGACGATGTTGGCCCCTTCGATGTCGATCAGGCGACCATCCACGTCTACATAGCCAGCAGCGCCAATCGCCCGTCCTTCGAGGTCGATGACCGCCAGTGCGAAACCGTCGATGGGAATGGCGATCAGATTGGCAGCGGCAAAGGAATCATTACTGGACAGCACCGTTGCCAGATCTGCGACCGAATTTGCCTCGTCAGACATAACGACGATCGCCTCGTCATCGATGGAAAAGAAAAGCGCACTAATGTTCGGCGCTTGAATATCGGCAATTTGAAATATCGCAAACGACGGATTGAACATAATACACTGTCCTTTTATCACTTAAATAGAGAATTACTCGATCTAAAAACAATGAAAAACTTGATCTTTATATGGACTTGGGTTCGCAATATTTGCGCCCAGAATCTTTCGAAATTCATTCGACAAAGAGTTAATTAGTTTCTGGTATTAACAGGAATTTTTACTTTTCCACCAAAACACATATTTGCCCTAGGCAGATTGAACTTGATTGAAAATTATACGGAAATTGGCCTTGAATGACCCAAGAAACGTGACCGCGCAGCGGCTCCAAAGGCACTTGGCAAACGATAATAGACGTAGATATTGGATTTTTATAAGAATCGTTCGACGATATCTATGGAGGACTCATTTCCAATTTTGTCGAAATTATCTGTCAACCAAGAATCGACAGAATCTCGTCCAATATCTCTTAACTGGAGGAGGAATTCCTTATTTGTATCGAGTTTGCTAGCAACACCAAATCGTTTCATTTCGGATTCTGATTCGATGAGGTGTAGATTCATGCGTTTGTAATTCTTGTCGTCCAGTTTCTTACTATCTATCAGTTTCGTCACAAATGCGATGGCGCGCATTTCCCGCATCAATGTCGAATTGAAACTAATCTCGTTCACCCGATCGAGTATTTCAGCCGCCGTCTTTGGAACATTAGAGCGTGAAATGGGGTTGACCTGGACGATGGCGATATCCCGCGTGTCGCATTCGTAAATTAAAGGATAAATGGCGGGGTTTCCCATGTAACCGCCATCCCAATAGGCTTCGCCATCGATTTCCACGGCCTGGAACAAGAAGGGTAGGCAGGCGGAAGCCAATAGGACATCGGTGGAAAGCTCACCGCAATGAAAGATACGATTCTTACCGCTTCGCACATTGGTTGCCGATATAAAGAGTTTTACCGCTGTGCAGCTGGAAAGCGACTGAAAGTCGATGCTTTGTTCAAGCACATCACGCAAGGGGTGCCAATTTAACGGATTGAACTGATAAGGCGACAGGACCCGCGTTAGGCTGTCGAAGGCCATGTAGCTGAGTGTTGGATCGATTTGCCAAGTCTTGGCCAACCAATCGAGGGGCCCGCCATTGAGCGGATTCAAGCGCCCCAAGTCGGCTACCCGGTTCCAGAATCGCGCGAGGCTTTCTCTCGCCTCGGCCCGCCCGCCGCGGGTCAGACCATCGGCCAGAACCGCCCCGTTCATTGCACCCGCACTGGTGCCGCTGATCCCTTCGATGGCCAGGCGTTCATCTTCCAGCAATCGGTCGAGGACACCCCATGTGAAGGCGCCGTGGGCACCGCCGCCCTGCAAAGCAAGGTTCAGCGTTTTTTCGCACCCACCGCTTTTCGTATTTGGATTGCGGGAGGCGGCCACTTTGCGGCGCTTGCTAGGCCTTTTGCGATTGGCGGGCTTGGCAGAGCTCATTGTTGGCAAGCCTCCGAGCGACCAGCATAGTGGCAGGAAACCGGCCTCAGCACTTGATGCATAGTGCGGCGCTGCCGTGCCCAATCGCTTTCGAGTTATCGAAACAAGCCACACCACCGCAGCCGCAACAGAAGCGCAAGGTCAAATTTATCGGAAAATGCAAAACGGCCGGCGACAGCCGACCGCATGGCACTATGGAATTAGCAGGCCCAATACGGGGTGAAGCTAGGCTGCTCAGCCTTAGGAGACATCACCCCGCAACCGCTTGCCTCAGGGTAGTCTGGCTTCCCTCGTCAGGTTGTGGCAATGCCGATGGCGATCAGCAGTGCGAAGGCGACGACCATCAGGATCCAGGGATTCTTTTTCACCAATTGCATTGTTCCGCTCCTTGCTCTCGGGTCTGGCATCACAAGGTTTGGTTCCTCGCCAACCCATCAATCTTCAACCAAATAACAAGGCTAGATTTTCACAAGTCCGACAGACTGGGCAACAAAATATTGTAAAGAAAAGATTAATCTAGTTAACAACTATCGTGAACCGGCGGACTCGTTGTAAATATTGTAAATCAAATGCACCGTGACAGGTCCGCCTGCCGGCTCAGCCCTTCTCCTAGGGGCACAACGAGGGCCGCACTCTAGAGATCGTGGGATCAATGCGGCATACGCTGGGCGGTCCCGTCCCCGTCAAATTTTTGAGGCGACTGCAGTTGCCCCATCACCGCCGGCATGGCGCGCTGCCCGCAGGCGCTGCGGTCACAAAGGCGGCAAGTCAGGCCGATCGGCACGGCAGCCGTATCATTTTCCAGATCCCAACCGTCGCCATAGACGGTTTCCGCCGCATAGGCTAAGTCGCAGCCAAGGCCAATGGCAAAATAGCTCTTGGGCACATGATAATCCGCGCCAGGCTTGGCGATGCTGCGCGCCATCGTGAGATACCGCGATCCGTCCGGCATGATCGCCTGTTGCACGTCGATCTGACCCGCACGCAGGAATGCGAGGTGGACGTTCATGCGGGGGCACACACCGCCGTAGCGGGCGATCGGCAGGCGCGAAGCAGAAAACCGTTTTGAGACATTTCCCGCCACATCAACGCGCAAGAAATGCATCGGGATACCGCGGGCGCTCGGGCGTTGCAGACTGGCCAGGCGCTGGCAGGTTTGCTCGAAACTGGTGGCAAAATGGGCTTGCAGCTTCTCCACATCGTAACGCATGGCCCGGGCTGCATTGTGCACCTCGTCGTAAGGCATCATGACAGCGGCGGCGAAGTAACCAGACAAGACGTCAAGGGCAAGGTTCGCCGATGCCGGCGCTGCGAACTCGACTGTCTCCAACGGCGCGGTGAGTGCAGGGGAAAAAAGTTTCGGAGCCAATTTTTTCAGCATACGAAAGTAGCGGCTGCTTCGCGACAAACTATTGGGTAGCAGCAGAGCCGATTCTTCACCGTCTAAACTTTGATTTCCAACACCCGATCCCTGATCAACCGAGGATACCCTAACACCCAGTCGCAATAGGGTGGATGCAAGTCCTTCGCAGTCGATTGCCGCCGTCACAATCTTGTTGTCGCGCCTAAATTCCTCAGCAGCTTCTTCCAATCCGGGAAAATAGTTCTCCGCCGATTGGACAAAGTCGCTAACCTCTTCGCCGGGCAGTGCTTGCTGTCCTAACTCACTCAGTCGCTCCTCCGTCGTATACCGCAGCATCTCGTCAACCACAGAGGAAAGGCGCTGGCTTTCCCGCGCGACGATCGCCACGAATTGCTGGCGCTTTTCCACTTCCATATCCTGATGGTCATAAAGAATTTCGGAAAACGATCGTATGGAAGTCAGTAAGGTTCTGAGCTCATAGGCGGAAGTCGAAAGAAACGAACCGGCGGACAATCGTTCGCTAAGACTTTGCACGTCGTCACGCGCTCGACAGTAGGCCTGATAAAGCTGCAAAAAAACCTGACAGGCTGCCGGGGCTAGATCAACCAACTCGCGCAGGGTTTCCTCCCCCACCTTGTTGTTAGCCATGATCGGATCGCCGAAAAGCTCCATCAATTCAGAAAGCAAACGGGTATCTTCGTCTTGCGAGAGATCGTGGAGATCAATATCGAATTTCTCGGCCAACTTGAGAAGCAAGTTCACGGTTAACGGCCGCTCGTTGTGCTCGATCAAATTCAGATAGCTTGCAGATATGCCAAGGCGCCTTGCCAGGGCAACTTGCGAAAGGCCATGGTCCCGTCGCAAGCGGCGCACTTTCTTGCCTAGCATTGCACGCTTAGCCATTGCTTCAACCCACCCAAAAAAATTTACTGACTTTAATAAATTCGAAGAATTCTTGTCAAAGTATTTACAAATCTTTCGCTTTAACGATATTGAAAGGTTGACGCTGGCTGTCCCGATTGCCGATGCTTTACTGCCCCTGAAAAAGTTAATGTACAGGCGTGATGGCATGCCTGGCGGGGGTCCCGAGGCAATGGGGAGTAGGGAGCGATGGAAGCCAAAGTACTCTGGCTATTTATCTTCGTAGGCCTTTATTGGGCCTACTGTATTTTCTGGGGCATCAAGGGCGCTATGACGGCGCGCACGGCGAGTGACTACTTCATCGCCGGGCGCCGACTAAGTCTCTGGGTCTTCATCCTGGCCGCGACGGCAACGTCGTTTTCCGGCTGGACCTTCATGGGTCATCCGGGATTGGTTTATCGGGATGGTTTCCAGTACGCTTATGCCTCTTTCTACACCATCACGATTCCCTTTACGGGCGTGATGTTCTTGAAGCGGCAGTGGATGCTCGGCAAGCGGTTCGGTTATGTGACGCCTGGTGAGATGCTGTCGGACTATTTTCAGGGTGATGCCATCCGGATCTTGGTGGTCGCGGTGGCGCTGTTGTTCTCGATCCCCTATCTGGGCGTGCAGCTCGGGGCGTCGGGCTTCCTCTTCTCCGTGCTGACCGACGGCCTGGTGTCGACGAATGCCGGAATGTGGATCCTCTCCCTGGTGGTTTTGGTCTATGTGGCATCCGGCGGGCTGCGGGCGGTGGCCTACGTGGATACATTGCAGTGTATCCTTCTCGCCCTCGGCATCGTGGTCACGGGGATTATCGCCCTCAACCTCGCCGGCGGTTGGGCTGCCCTGAACGAAGGCTTTGCCCAGCTGGCTGCCAGCGATGTCGGCAAGTGGGGTACCACGCCGGGCGATGGCTACAACGCCTACTTTGCGATCCCGGGTGTGATCCAATTCACCGCCGGCTTGGGTAAGGAAACCCCGGTAGGCGGCCTTTGGACCGGTATCATGTGCCTGACCTACATGTTTGCGCTGATGGGCATTCAATCGGCCCCGGCGTTCACCATGTGGGCCTTTGGCAACACCGATCCGAAGCCCTTCGCACCACAGCAGGTTTGGGCCTCGTCCTTCTGCATCGGCCTGATCTTGTTCTTCTTCACCGCATTCCAGGGCATGGGGGCGCACATCCTGGGCGCCAATCCTGCGGTTACCGAGGCGGGATTGACCGTTTCCCAGTCACTGAACCAGCCCCTTGGCGACATCGATCCAGCCCTTATTTTGGGTCGCGCGTTGAAAGAGGGCGAAGTCGTCGAGACGACTGGTCAAATCATCGCTTCCAAGCCCGATAGCTTGGTGCCCTTCTACTTCAACCAGATTGCCGATGCGGCACCCTGGTTGGTGGGTTTGCTTGCGGTGTGTGCTTTGGCGGCGATGCAGTCGACCGGTGCCGCTTACATGTCAACGGCTGGCGGCATGCTGACCCGCGACCTCTATAAGCGTTACTTGAACCCGACCGCTGGTCACGCCACGCAGAAGCTCTTCGGGCGAATTGGTGTGGCCTTCATCGTCATTTCGGCGCTGCTGGTCGCGACCTTCTCACGCGACGCACTGGTGCTGCTGGGCGGCCTTGCGGTGGCCTTCGGCTTCCAGATGTGGCCGTCATTGGCGGCGGTTTGCTGGTTCCCCTGGATTACCCGTCAGGGTGCCACCCTGGGTCTCTTCGTCGGCCTGGTCGCGGTGATTTTGACCGAGACCATCGGTCAGCAGATCACTGGCGGCGCGCTGCCCTGGGGTCGTTGGCCGTGGACTATTCACTCGGCTGGTTGGGGTATGATCTTCAACCTGGGTACTTGCCTTCTGGTTTCGGCCATGACGCAAAATGCGGCCGCTCGGGAGCATCGCATGAAGTATCACAACTTCCTGCGCGAGCATGCCAGCCTCTCGGCCGACAAGAAGAAGTTGGTGCCGATCGCCTGGGTGATCACCTTGGCCTGGATGTTCTTCGGCATCGGCCCGGGTGCGGTCATCGGCAACGACATCTTCGGCGCACCGAATGCGGGCGTTGACGGCTGGACCTTCGGCATCCCATCGATCTGGGCCTGGCAGATCCTGTTCTGGATTCTCGGCTGCTGCATGATGTGGTTCTTGGCCTACAAGATGGAAATGTCGACCATGCCGGAGACCGAGGTCGAGGCCTTGGTGGAGGATATCGGCGATCTGGCCCCCGGTCAGCAACGCTAAGCAACACAATGCAAGACTAAAGCCAGGCGGGGGAGCCCATCTCCCCCGCCTCTTTCTTTGCCTAGAGCATCGGTCGGGATTTTAGAATGCGCTTACCGTTCGGTTGGATAATGGCGCGCCACGGGGCAGGGTTTCTGGTATCTTAGGATGGACGCGGCGGCGTCGCCCCATTAGGCGAATCCCGTCCGCTTAGGAGGCATCACAGCTGCTATGGACGTCATATTCCAGCAAGAGTACTGGCTGGTGTGGGCGTTGGTGCTCGCCCTGGCGCTCTTTATTCCTGTGCGCAACCTTATCTGGGCACTCATGGTGCGTCGGGCCGAGCAAAAACAAGAGACCGACGAGACTGAGCGTCGACGCCTGCGCCGGCGGGCGGCGGTCACGGCTGGTTTGCTGTGTTTTATTTTCGCCGTGGTCTTCACCAAGCAGCTCTTTGAGGGTTGATCATGAATCCGCGCGTACTTCGACGTTTCATCATTCTGATGGCGGCCCTGACCGTCGGCGGATTTATCTTTTGGGACGTTCTTTCCGGATTCGTGCAGCGCGAGCCCGGCGACTACCACACCGAAACCGGCGCCAATCGGCTGGTCGACGGGCTTTATGACGAAGCCCTTGAGAATTTTAATCTAGCGCTAGGCGAAGCACCCGACCATCGTGGCGCCTTGATGGGGCGTGCCTTGGTCTACGTTCAAACAGAACGCTATGAAGATGCTTTGGCGGAACTGAAGTACCTGATCGACTATCTGGAAAGAAACCTTGAACCCGACGACAACACCGGCCGGGGCGCCTTGGCGGCGGCCTATGCTAATCATGGGATCGTCTTGGACCGGCTCGGCCAATACGAAGACGCGCTACTGAGCTACGCAAAGGCCCTTCAGGTCGACGAGGAGACGGTTTCGGAACCGGGTGTGGTGCACAAGATTCTCTACGGCTCGGACCGGATCTCCAGCGTGCGCAATAGGGCCCAATATCTTCACGAACAGCTGCAACTACCCGAATCGGAAAGGGTCATGCGCATCCCGGAGTTGGACGACAAGCAGCGCATGCATAAGCCTTAGAGCCTGATCGACGTAGTCTCGATCACCTGTCGTGATCGAGTTTAAGTCTAGTACTACAGTTGCGTATTTTCTCTTTTTCTTCGATGTGACAAAGCTGCAGCGGCTTGATGTTGCCGTCGCCATCGAGAGCAAGCCCAGAAGAAGGCGGCGGAAAGGGGCGGAGCAGCGCGTAGTTTAGCCATGAGGTGATGCAGCTCGGATGTGGTGAACAGGCCTTCAATGGCGATTGTCAAGCCGCGGCGGCATTTGGACTCCTTTTGTCCCCTTTGCTGCAAGCCTTTCGGCGCTGATCGGCGGCAAGTTTGATCAGGAATGCGGCGGCTGCCATAACCAATGTCACGTGGCGATGCCAGCCATGCCAGGAGCGCGCCTCGCAATGGTCGAGCCCCAAATCATCTTGGGCGCGCAAGAAGCATTCCTCAACTGTCCAGCGCAGCCCGGCCGCGGCAGCCATCTCCGCAAGCGGCGTACCCTTGCGCACAAAGGCGAAGTAGTAGGCCAAGTCTTTTGGATCTTTCAGGCTTCTGCGGAACAGCAGCCAGCGCTCGAAGCCGTCCGAGGCTGTCCGGGACCCAGGTCGTCCAGATAAGGGCGCCCGCGCCCAATGATAGAGCCTTTGCCCCTTGGCCCCTTCGCCGGCACTGAGCGCCCGCCATGCCTCGGATGGAAGTTCCGCGGCGATTGTCGCCGGATCGCTTTGCAGCACTTGCCAATCGTCCAAAAAGCGCAGCACATGATTGGAGCGCACCGCCAGAATGTAGGGCTGACCCCGCGCCTCCAGCGGTCGGCGGAAGGACGATGCCGATCCATAAAGAGCATCGGCAAGGACATAGGCAACCGATGCTCCCTCATCCAACAGCTTTTCGACCATCGCCCGCGCCATCTCCGGCTTGCTGGCAAAGCCGACATCCTCCGGTACATGCGCCTTACGCCGTCGTGCCGGATCATCCGCCCAATCCTTGGGAAGATAGAGCTGCCGGTCGATAAGGCTGTGCCCGAAACGGCTGGCGTAACAGGCAAACACTCCCACCTGACAGTTCTCGATCCGCCCCGCCGTTCCCGAATATTGCCGCCCAACACCGACCGAGTGGCGTCCTTTCTTCAAAAACCCGGTTTCATCCACCACCAGGACACCATGCGGGTCCGCCAGTGCGCCCAGGGCATAACGGCGAAGCCGCGCGCACAAGGCATCCGCCGACCAAGAACTGCGACCGAGAAGCGACTGCAGGCGATAAGGACCGGACAACCCCGCCTGTTCTGAAAGCATCCAGCCAGTCTTACGCTCCACACCTGACAAGACGCCATCGATAAAAGCGCTCGCCGACGTTCTCGTCTCTAGGCGCCCCAAGCACGGCGCCAAGAACGCTTTCAACCCATCAAGTTCCTTCTGCCAATCAGCAGCCGCCAGCGCCCAATCCGAAACCGACATCTCTCTCCCCAATCACAACCAAACAGCATGGGAAGCACATTCCGTCAATAAATGCAACTGTAGTACTAGGCCGCTACCTCTTGGTCACCTTCGACTTCGATGATCAAGCCAGCTTCGCCGGCCGACACGCGTAGTGTCGCGCCCTCGGGCACCTCGCCGGCGAGGATCCGGCTGGCCAAGGGATTCTGCAATTCGCGCTGAATCACCCGTTTCAAGGGACGCGCCCCATAGACCGGGTCATAACCCCGATCTGCCAGCCAGGC
The DNA here is from genome assembly GCA_965222795.1 of Rhodospirillales bacterium. GTDB lineage: Bacteria > Pseudomonadota > Alphaproteobacteria > Kiloniellales > CBDCUY01 > CBDCUY01. The sequence continues at coordinate 1,758,167 of OZ244972.1, forward strand.
TTTCGCAGCCTCATCAAGCTGCAGCTCGATCTTACGATCTGCCAGCATCCGAGTTAGCCCGGCCAGTTGGATTTCCACGATCCCCGTCATCTGCTCGCGGGTCAGGCGATGGAAAAGCAGGATCTCGTCGACTCGATTGAGGAATTCCGGCCGAAATGCCTGTCGAACCACAGCCATCACAGCGTCACGGGCTTGGTCACTATCTTCACCCGGCGCCAAATTAGACAGGGCATCGGACCCCAGGTTCGACGTCATGACGATCAACGTGTTGGAGAAGTCGATGGTGCGGCCATGGCCATCGGTCAGGCGCCCATCATCGAGCACCTGCAAGAGAATGTTAAAGACGTCCGGATGCGCTTTTTCGATCTCGTCAAATAGCACGACCTGGTAGGGACGACGGCGCACCGCCTCGGTCAGGGCGCCCCCCTCCTCATAGCCCACATAGCCCGGCGGGGCACCGATCATCCGGGCAACCGCGTGCTTTTCCATGTACTCCGACATATCGAGCCTGATCAAAGCAGCCTCATCATCGAAGAGAAACTCGGCAATCGCCTTTGTCAGTTCCGTCTTACCGACGCCGGTGGGACCTAAGAACATGAAGGAACCGATGGGCCGATTGGGGTCCTGCAGCCCGGCCCGCGAACGGCGTACGGCATTGGAAATCGCTACGATCGCCTCCTCCTGGCCGATCACCCGCCGACCCAGGCGTTCTTCCATGGCCAAGAGCTTGTCCCGCTCGCCTTGCAACATCTTATCAACGGGAATTCCGGTCCAGCGCGATACGACGGCGGCGATTTCGGCATCGGTGACTTCCTCATTGAGCATGCGATGCGACTGCGCCGATTCGGCCTCGCCCAGCTCTTGCTCAAGCTTGGGAATGATACCGTAGGCCAGCTCGCCGGCGCGCTCTAGTTGCCCATCACGCTGCGCCATCTCCAGCTCGCCACGCGCCTGGTCAAGCTGCTCCTTGAGTCTTTGCGATCCGGCAAGCGTGTCCTTTTCCGATTGCCACTGGGCCGTCAATTCGCCGGACTTTTCCTCCAGCTCGGCGATTTCCTGCCGCAGCTTGCCAAGGCGCTCCTTGGCGGCAGCATCACTTTCCTTTTTAAGAGCCACTTCCTCGATCTTGAGCTGGATGATCTTTCGGTCTAGTTCATCGACTTCTTCCGGCTTTGAATCGACCTCCATGCGCAGACGGCTGGCCGCCTCATCAACCAGATCAATGGCCTTGTCCGGCAGAAAGCGATCGGTGATATAGCGGTTCGATAGGGTAGCCGCTGCCACAATTGCCGTATCGGTGATGCGCACGCCGTGGTGGAGCTCGTACTTTTCCTTCAGGCCGCGCAGGATCGAGATGCTTTCTTCGACGCTCGGCTCGGCGACAAAGACCGGCTGAAAACGCCGTGCCAGAGCCGCATCTTTTTCCACGTGTTGGCGGTATTCATCCAGCGTGGTCGCGCCCACGCAATGGAGCTCACCGCGCGCCAGGGCCGGTTTTAGCATGTTGGAGGCGTCCATCGCCCCTTCCGCCTTGCCGGCGCCGACCAGGGTGTGCAGCTCGTCGATGAAGACGACAATTTCGCCTTCGGCCGCAGCAATTTCCTGCAGCACCGCTTTCAGGCGTTCTTCGAACTCTCCACGAAACTTCGCCCCAGCAATCATGGCGCCAAGGTCGAGCGCCATCAGCTGCTTATCCTTCAAGCTCTCCGGCACGTCGCCGTTGACGATGCGCAGTGCCAGGCCTTCCACAATCGCCGTTTTGCCGACACCAGGTTCACCAATCAGCACCGGATTGTTCTTGGTACGCCGGGCCAGGACCTGGATGGTGCGACGAATCTCCTCGTCACGGCCAATCACCGGGTCGAGCTTTCCTTCGCGGGCCACCGCCGTCAGGTCTCGGGCATACTTCTTCAAGGCATCGAAGCTATCTTCGGCGCTGGCACTATCGGCCTTGCGCCCCTTGCGCAGATCATTGATCGCCGAGTTGAGGGCCTGGGCGGTGAGACCAGACTCTTTCAGCGCCTTTGCCGCCGCCGACCCGCTCGCCAAGGTCAAGGCCAGCAACAGGCGTTCGACCGTGACATAGCTATCGCCAGCCTTCTTCGCGATCTGCTCGGCCTGCTCAAACAGCCGCGCCAGCTCCGGCGCCAAATAGACTTGACCGGCGCCACCGCCTTCTACACGCGGCAATTTGGCTAGAGCGGTTTCCGTGGCTTGCTTCGCCTTATTCGGATCGGCGCCAGCAGCGCGCATCAAATTGGCGCAAAGACCTTCTTCATCATCCAAAAGGGTCTTCAGAAGATGCTCGGGCGTCAGGCGCTGATGCCCGTCGCGCAGCGCCAAACTTTGGGCTGCTTGAATGAGACCGCGCGACCGTTCGGTATATTTCTCAAAGTCCATTACTGCCCTCCTCGGTGGCAGCCTATCCACCAGGCCTGCCTACGACGATGCCGAATGGCCAGCCCACGCCCAGATCGTGGCTCGTGGTCGGCCGATTTCCAGTGTCACAAGTGACGCATTGTTTCATATAGGCTGTTGCAAAAATGACACAAGAGAGATCCAAACGAATTTGTGCTGCCGCAATCGCACCGAAATACAACATTGACAGATCCTTAAGGGATACGCTTTGCTGCAGTGCAACAAGAGCGATTGTAATGAGGATTCTGAGATGACGGCGGCGATAGCGGAAATCTGGCGATATCCTGTAAAAGGCTTGATCGGCGAACGGCTCGAACAGGTCACGCTCTCCCCCGGCGAGACCGTACCGCATGACCGTCGGTATGCCATCGCCCAGGGGTCAACAGCGTTCGATTCGAATTCGCCCAAGTGGTTGCCAAAAACCAATTTCTTGATGCTGATGCGAGATGAGAAACTGGCCCAATTGGGACTGCGTTTCGAGGAAGCCGAACAACGGCTGACGATCAAGCGCGGCGGTCGAGCTGTTGTCACCGCTAAGCTGGGCGAGCCCTTGGGCCGAGCTTTGGTCGCCCAATTTTTTGCGGCATTTATGGGCGATTCGATCCGTGGCGCGCCGCAGCTTTGCGAGGCTAGCGGGCACAGTTTCAGTGACGTGGATGCAAAGGTGGTTTCTTTGGTAAACGCGGCAAGTGTCAGAGACTTAGAGCGGGTGCTGCGCCAGCCTGTTGATGTTCGCCGGTTTCGGGCCAATTTGGTCGTTGACGGACTGCCGGCGTGGGAGGAATTCAAATGGTTGGATCGGGATCTGACGGTTAACGGCGTGCAATTGAAGGTCACCGATCGGATCAACCGATGCGCGGCCCCGAATGTTAACCCAGAAACTGCGGAAAGAGACCTCAACATTCCAAAAGCCCTGCAGCAAGGTTTTGGTCACACCCACATGGGCATCTATCTGCAAGTCGTCTCTGGCGGGCAAATCGCGATAGGCAATGAGCTAGAACCAGCTGACAAGCCGGTAGAATCGACAGCGCGAGCCGGCAGTCTTGTCGCTGGGTACGGGCAAGTGCCTTGCCCCAATTGACAGTGAGCTGGAAGCCCTAAGACGCCTTTGACTCGTCGTCGCCGTCGCCCGCCACGGTGACGGCCTCTTTGCCACCGTCGGCAGGTGTCCCATCTGGCCCTGACGCTTTAGCCGCCGATGCCTTTGTGCCTGCATCCTCACCAGTTGCCGAGGCTTCACCATTCTGCCCGTGACTGCGATTGTCGCCATGAGCGCGACCGTTTCCGCGTTGTCGAGGATGACCGCCTTGGCCATTCGATTGCGGATCGGTGGTTTCGCTCATGATCCGATAGTAATGCTCGGCATGCTGATAAAAATTCTCTGCCGAGATTCGGTCACCGGACGCGGTCGCATCTCTTGCCATGGAAATATAGCGTTCGAAAACCTGGTGGGCATTGCCGCGAACGCGGACATCCGGACCAGCACTGTCGAAAGTCTGCGATTTCAGGGGGACATGCTGCTTGCGATTGGGACGCCCGCGCCCCCTGCGTACATTGGAACCTTGTCTCATCTTACCCTTATGGTGAGATCAATTTTGATCAATCGCGCCGCTCTGTGAAATTCCTGCAAAAAAACACGCAAGAATTTTCAATTTGTTTCTTGGGGGGCGGTTACGCCGCTTCCGGACGCGGGAGACTACTGCTCAACCACCTGTAACCTAATGCGGTACTCTATGCATTCCAACCATTTTTTTCATTCTCGACGACCAGATCGCCAATTCGGCAGAGAAAACAGCGCGGAGAACCGGTCAGGTCTCTAATTTCGCGCATTTCCCTAAAGCCCCCACTCGCCAAAATGGTTTTCAGGGGGCCGGCTAGCCCAAGGCCGAATTCAAAAGCAGCCACGCCGTCGGACGACAACAACTGGGCCGCCACTGGAACAAGCCGACGGTAAGCGGAAAGGCCGTCGACCCCGCCAGCCAGCGCCCTATGCGGATCGAAGTGCGCCACTTCGGGATCCAAATCGGCGATTTCCGAATCCTTTATATAGGGAGGATTACTAACAATTACTTGCCAATCACCGATGATCGAGTCGGCCCAGTTCCCGCAGAGAAATTCTGCCCGGCGAGCGAAGCCTAGGCGCGCCGCATTGGCCCGCGCCGTTCCCAGCGCCGACTCGCAGATATCGACACCAAGCCCCCAAGCCTGGGGCAAGGCCGAAAGCAGTGCCAACAACAGGCAACCACTGCCAGTCCCCAGATCGAGCACACGCAAAGGCTTTTCCCGGTCCGGGAGGGCGCAGAGAATGGATTCGACCAAGGTTTCACTATCGGGCCGGGGGTCCAGGGTTGCCGGCGAAATTGCGAAGTCGAGGCTCCAAAACTCGCGGCGCCCGATGATTCGCGAGACGGGTTCGCGGCGGCAACGCCGTTCAACGTGGGCAACAAAGCGTCGTCGCTCGTCGGCAGACAAGAGGCGTTCGGGATAGCCAATGACGGTTTGAATTTTGCCGCCTAAGACATCCGCCAGGAGAACGCGCGCGTCACGACGGCTTCCAGCTATGCCTACTCTTTCCAGATAACGCTGCGCCCAGTTCAAAGCGCTTCCTATGCTGGCTGAATGCGAGAGCTCGGCGTTCAACAATCGTCGTCCTACTCCAGCGCAGCCAGGCGCTCGGCCTGATCTTCCGCGATAAGGGCCTCGATCGCTTCATCCAGCGCCTCTCCGGTCAGTACTTTATCGAGCTTATAGAGGGTAAGGTTGATACGGTGATCCGTAACCCGGCCTTGTGGAAAGTTATAGGTGCGAATCCGTTCCGAGCGATCGCCGCTGCCCACCTGGCTCTTGCGGTCGGCGGCCCGTTCGGCATCCAATTGCTGACGTTGGTGATCGTAAAGCCTGGCACGCAAAACTTTGAAGGCCTTGGCCTTGTTCTTGTGCTGTGATTTCTCGTCTTGGCAGCTGACGACGATCCCGCTCGGCAGATGGGTGATCCGAACGGCGCTGTCGGTGGTGTTGACATGCTGCCCGCCTGCACCCTGGGAGCGGAAGGTATCGATGCGCAGATCCTTGTCGTCGATATCGACTTCCACATCCTCCGGTTCAGCCAAGACGGCGACAGTCGCTGCCGAGGTATGGATTCGGCCGCCCGACTCGGTGACCGGTACCCGCTGGACACGATGGACTCCCGATTCAAACTTCAGCCGGGCAAAGACGCCATTGCCAGAAATGGCAGCGCTGGCTTCCTTGTAACCGCCAAGGCCGGTATCGGAGATGTCGATAGGCTCGAAGCGCCAACCATGCAGCTCGGCATAGCGCTGGTACATGCGGAAGAGTTCGGTGGCGAACAGCGCGGCCTCCTCGCCGCCTGTGCCGGCGCGCACCTCGAGGATCGCATTGCGCGCATCGGCCGCGTCCTTCGGCAGCAACTTGACTTTGACTTCGCCTTCAAGAGCCGGCAGCCGTTCTTTGGTGACGCGATACTCCTCCTCCGCCAAATTTCGCATTTCCACATCGCTATTCTCGTCGGCCATCATCGCTTCTAGATCTGCGATCTCCTGCTGAAGCTCATTCAGTGCGTTGATGCTTTCGACGACGGGACCGAGGTCTGCGTATTCCTTCAAGCGATCCGTATAGTCCTGCGACCCAGGCTCCGGGTGGTCCGTGATTAGAGCGCCCAGTTCATCGTAACGCGCTAGAACACGCGCAAGTTTCTCATCCATGCTCACCGGCTTTCCTCCTCCGAATCCTCCCCGGAACCAGGATTGGCGTTCAAGCCGAAGAGTCGTCGACTGCTAGTCTCTAGGGCGAGGCTGTCACTACGCTTCGCGTCTTCGGCTGCGGCCCGCGTCAGTGCGGCGCTGGGCTCATGCAGCAGCCGATTGACCAGTAGGCGGGTGGCGGCCGCTGCATCGAGGCTGGTATCCAGTAAAACTTCCTGGCGCAATTGCTCAAAGTGTCGCCTTAGGGCCTTCAGGGTCGGTACCGCACGCCGCCCGGCCGCACGTCGATTGAATCGCGCCAACTCCTCATCAACGATGCTCCAAGCATGTTTTGCTTCCTGACGGCGAATCTCGCCGCCTCTTTGGGCGACGCGTTCCAAGTCGTGCAGGTCGTACACAAAAGCCCCATCGAGCGCTTGGACGCTCGGATCCACATCTGCCGGCACACCAGCGTCGATAATGAAGATTGGTCGCCGCCGCCGTCGCTTTAAAGCCGCGTCAACCAAGGGAACACTTACCGTGTAGGACCCGGTACCTTCCGCGGCAATGACGATATCGGCGCCGGCAAGGCTTTGTTCCAGCATTGACCAGGCTTGAAAGTGACCTTTCAGTCGCCGGGCGACAGCTTCGGCTCGAAGGGAGGAAGGATGGGACACTGTCAAATGGCCAAGCCCAGCCTCGGCAAACGCCAACGCCAAAGGTTCGCTCATCTCCCCAAGCCCGAGAAGAAAGCCGGCGAGCGGCTTGAGCGAGCCATGCAGATCCATGGCGACCTGCACCGCCGATGCGGCCAGTGTCACCGGGCCCTGACCGATGGAGGTCTCGTTGCGCACCCTCTTGGCGGTCCCATAGGCCAGTCGCATGGCGTCTTCCAGGGCAGTGCCGACCATGCCGTGCGCGGCGGCTTGCCGATGACTTTCCTTCAATTGTCCCAGGATTTGCGGCTCGCCCATGACCTGACTCTCCAGGGAGGAAGCGACCGCCAGCAAGTGCCGCAGCGCCGCGGCGCCGCGCAGCCGGTGCCCTTGGCCGGTAAGCGAAGGTGCATCGATTTTGCCGATCTCCGCAAGTTCCGCAACGATCGCATTCGTGAGATCACCATCGCTTAGAATGGCGAACACTTCCGTGCGTTCGCAGGTGGAAAGGACGATTGCCTCATGTATCCCCGATCGCCGAAGGTTTGCGAGCAGATTGGCTTGTTGCCAGTCCTCGACAAATAGCTGGTCCCTGACAGCAGCGCTCGCTGTGCGATTGGTGATTCCGACGACCGTCAAATCGGCCCTCGGTTCCTCAGCGTCCGAAGGCATCGACACCTCAGCTAGCGAAACAACGCCAAATGATCGATCAATTGGTCAAGGTTGACGGTCGCCTGTTCGCCCGTATCTAGGTCGCGCACCGTGGCGGCACCCTTTGCCAACTCATCTTCGCCGAGCATGATGGCACAGCGTGCCTTGATCTTGTTGGCCCGCTTCATGCGCTTGGAAAGATTGCCCGTATATCCCAGATCGACGCTGAACCCTTGCTCACGCAAATTCTGCGCCATCTTCAGGGCCGCCGCTTCACCCTCTGGACCAATTGGAACGACGGCGATGGGTCGCTGTTCCGCCGGCGGCTCGGCCATCAGCAGGGCGAGGCGCTCAATTCCCGCTGCCCAACCGGTCCCCGCCGTGCTGGATCCTCCCAACATGCCGACCAGGCCGTCATAGCGGCCGCCCCCCAAAACCGTGTCCTGTGCACCAAGAGCTGTCGTCTTAAATTCGAACGCCGTATGGGTGTAATAGTCGAGGCCGCGAACCAAGCGCGGGTTCTCGACATAACGAACACCAATCGACGACAAACCCGCTTTGACTTCCGCGTAATAGTCCAGGCTCGCCTGATTGAGATAGTCCGCGAAAATCGGCGCGTCCTTGACGACGGCTTGATCCTCCCGGTCCTTCGAATCGAGGATTCTGAGAGGGTTCCGCTCCAAGCGCTCGAGACTTTCCGGAGATAAGCGCCGGCGCTCGCCTTGAAAATATTCGACCAAAGCCGAGCGATAGGCCTGCCGACTTTCTGGGTCGCCGAGCGTGTTGAGCTCGAGGGTCGTATTGTCGAGAACGCCCAAGGCCTTCAGGATGTCCGCGGCCAGGGCGATGATCTCGATGTCGCCGAGCGGTTGCGGCACTCCCAACAATTCGACGTCGATTTGATTGAATTGGCGCTGACGGCCCTTCTGCGGCCGCTCGTAGCGAAACATTGGCCCATAGGTAAAAAATTTTAGTGGTAGGCTTTGAGCGAGACCGCCGGAAATCAAGGCCCGAGCGATACCAGCGGTTGCCTCGGGCCGCAGCGTTAACTCCTCTCCATCGTGCATGGCAAAGGTGTACATCTCCTTGGTCACAACATCCGAGACCTCGCCCAAGGTACGCTTGAACACCTGGGTGAATTCGAAGATCGGCGTCATCATCTCTTGATAGCCGTAGCGACCGGCCAAAAGCCGCGCGGTGTCGATCACCGCGCGATGCCGGCGCATTTCTTCGGGCAAGACATCATGCGTGCCGCGCACGGGCTGCAGCTGAGACAAGGTCAAACTCCGCTAGGCTATTCAGCAGCGCTACGCCCTTCGGCAGCGGCCCGCTCGGCTTCGATTTCGGACGCCTTGCGCTCTACCTGCTGCACCAGATGATCGACCACATCGGCGTCTTTCAAGCGGTGCGCCGGCACGCCGCTGATGTAAACCTGATGCGTATTGTTACCGCCACCGGTAAAGCCCACATCCGTCTCTCGTGCCTCGCCAGGGCCGTTGACGACGCAGCCGATGACCGAAAGCGTCATCGGGGTGGTGATATGGGCCAAACGCTGTTCGAGGAATTCCACCGTCTTTATCACATCAAACTGCTGACGGGCGCAAGACGGGCAGGAAATCACGTTGACGCCACGGTGGCGCAGGCCAAGCGCCTTCAAGAGGTCGAAGCCTACCTTCACCTCCTCCACCGGGTCGGCGGAAAGGGAAACGCGGAGCGTGTCGCCGATCCCGGCCCAAAGAAGCGCGCCAAGCCCAATAGAGGATTTAATGGTACCGCTTCGCAGCCCGCCCGCCTCGGTAATGCCGATGTGGAGCGGGTAGTCGCAAGCCTCGGCCAGGCCTTGATAGGCAGCGACTGCCAGGAAAACGTCGGAGGCCTTGCAGGAGATCTTAATTTCCGTGAAATCTTGATCTTCGAGAATTCTTATGTGGTTGAGGGCACTTTCAACCATGGCCTCCGGACAGGGCTCGCCGTAGCGCTCCAAGAGATCGCGTTCCAGCGACCCGGCATTGACGCCGATGCGAATCGAACAGCCGTGATCCTTGGCTGCTTTGACCACCTCGCGCACCCGTTCCTTTGAGCCAATGTTTCCCGGGTTAATGCGCAAGCAGGCTGCGCCCGCCTCGGCGGCCTCGATGGCCCTTTTATAATGGAAATGAATATCGGCGACGATCGGCACCGAAACCTGCCTCACAATATCCCTGAGCGTCCCGGTCGACTCCTGGTCGGGGCAAGAAACCCGGACAATATCGGCGCCCGCCGCCTCTAACCGCCCAATTTGGTCAACCGTGGCGCGGGCATCGCGGGTCAGCGTGTTGGTCATGGATTGAACGGTGATCGGCGCATCGCCGCCGACTAAAACATTGCCGACGCGGATCTGACGGGACTTGCGACGAATGATATCCCGATAGGGCCGGAGACTCATAGTGGTGATCTCGTGCGATTCTGAGAAAACGTGCCAGAGGCTATAGCCACCCGACTTGCCTCCAATCGGTCGGCAAGATGCGCCTTTCCTGTGGAAAACTCAAGGGTGGTGGGGAACAGCCAGGCGCTTACTCAGTCGAGTACTCGCCGCTCAGCAAGCGTTCCGGGTCAAGGGCGATATTGCGGCGCACGACGCCAACCCCGCCGAAGGTGCCCAGCTTTCGTCCATCAACTTCAATCTCGACACCCCCGGCATTGCCCGTGAGCAAGGTGAGGCCGGCTTGGTTGGGCACGCGATAGCTGTCGCCAGGACGGAGCACCCGCGTGAGCAACAGGACATCTTCCTGGTCACGCACCTGGACCCAGCTGTCCAGTTTTGCGTGGAGAACAACCCTCACATCTAGATTATCGGCGCCATAGGTCCGGCTGGACGTGCTGCCCTGAGCCATGGCTATTTGCGTGGACACCGGCGGCTCAGGTATCGTGCTCGACGCGCCTGCGGCCGGCGCCGTTTCCGCTTCGATCACCAGGCTCGGTTCATTTTCTGCTTCGCTCAGGCCTGCCTCTTCTGCTTCGCCCAGGCCTGCCTCTTCTGCTTCGCCCATGCCTGCCTCAGCACTCGACGTGGGCTGGGTTTCTGCCTGGCTGGGAACAATTGTCACTGTCGGCGTGGCAGCGGCAGCGCTGCTCGGGGAATGCTGGGTGACGACAGGAGGAAGGTCGGTCACCGATATCGTTTCCGGGGTGACCGACGGAGCCCCGGTGTCGGGAACCAGGTCCGTATCTAGTGCATCCGGTACAAACCTCGGCGAAGCTTCTTCGCCCGCATCTAAAACAGTCACCTGCTGGCGAGCATCTTCAATAGGAACACTCGCTATTTCTTCGTCCGCCGCAGTTACGACTTCCAGGGTATCAGTATCGGCAGAAGCCGACGGAGCGACACTGGGTTCGATCGGCGTGTCATCTAGGGAGCGCGAGAGCTCAGCCGCGCCCGTTTCGCCTTCAGGGCTGACCGGCGGCGGCAACAACGCGGCGCTGGAGTCAAGGGCCAGAGACGCCATAGTTTCTTCGCCCTCTACAATCTCCGCCAGCCGATCCGGTACCGGTGGGATCAGTTCGGCGCTGAATCTTTCCTGGTTTGACAAGTAAAACCATCCGCCATAGGCCACCGCGGCCAAAAGCGTTGAAATCATGATTATGGCACCGCCGGGAAGCTTGCCCTCCGGTGCCGGAGACGGGAACACGAGTTCCGTTTGCCGATCGAAGTTCTCGGCCTCTTCCTTGAATCGACGAACCACCTCTTCGCTGTCGAGGCCAAGATATTCTGCGTAGGTTCTAATAAAGCCGATTGCGTAGGTCGGCCCAGGCAAATCGTCATACCGCCCTTCTTCAATGGCCTGAAGATGGACATGACGAATGCGCAGGCCCACCGCCACATCGCGCAGGCCCTGTTCGTAATACTCGCGCGTGCGTCGCAGCAGTTGCGCGACGGATTCGCGATACTCCGGAGTCACTTGTTCGAGTTTCAATGGTTGGTCCAGGATCGGTTCATTGCGCGTACCAAAACCCTCTTGCCTTCGCGATTCTCCGCCACGGAAAAATCCCGGCATCACTGGTCTCGCGACTACAAACTTAAAACCACATGCTTAATCGATCGTAAATAGAGTCTTCATGTCAACAGACCAAATCGATGTCTAGGCAAGGTGATAATAAGCCACTTTCCGAGAGAGTCTCCAGATTAATATTGTAGCAAGTCATAGGGCAGCACGGCAATTACTTAAATCCTGCTAGGGAACCTAGCGTGAAAGGTCAATGGATTTCAAAGCTATCCTTGACCATTCAACTTAAAATCTTGAGTGCCGACTATGCACCGTCCAAGCCATACGCCGAATGGAGGCTGCGCAAGGCGAGTTCGGCGTATTCCTCGGCAATTAGCACGCTGACCTTGATTTCCGAGGTGGAGATCACTTGAATGTTAATGCCCTTCTCCGCCAGAGCGGTAAACATCTGTTGCGCCACGCCTGCGTGCGAGCGCATCCCAACGCCGATGACAGAGACCTTGACGACATTGCTGTCATAGGCCAGTTCGCTATAGCCGAGCAAATCGCGTTTTTCCTTTAGCACCTTGACGGCTCGGTCAAGATCCGCTTTGCCAACCGTAAAAGTGAGGCCGGTGCGATCGCCGGCGCGGGAAACGTTTTGCACGATCATGTCGACATTGATCGCGGCCTCGGCCAGAGGACCGAAAATACTGGCCGCAACGCCTGGCCGATCCAACACGTCGAATAGCGTCACCTTGGCTTCATCCCGGCTATAGGTGATGCCGCTCACATACTCTTGTTCCACGATTTCGTCCTCGTCCACAACCAACGTGCCTGGCTCATCGTCGAAACTGGAAAGCACTTGCACCCGTACTCTGTGCTTCATCGCCATTTCCACCGATCGGGTCTGCAGCACTTTGGCCCCTGCCGAGGCCATCTCCAGCATCTCTTCGTAGGTAATGCGATCAAGCTTGCGCGCCTTGGCCACCAAGCGTGGATCACAAGTGAAGACACCCGACACGTCGGTGTAAATATCGCAACGATCCGCCCGCAGAGCGGCCGCCAAAGCAACCGCGGAAGTGTCCGTGCCGCCACGTCCCAGGGTGGTTACCCGGCCTAGCCCATCGACGCCTTGAAAGCCGGCCATCACGGCGACCTGCCCTTCCGCCATGCGCCGCTCAAGCTCACTGGCGACAATCTCTTCTATGCGGGCACTACCGTGCGCCTCGTTGGTGCGAACCGGCACTTGCCAACCAAGCCACGAGCGCGCGGCAATACCCCGGTCTTGAAGACACAAGGCCATCAACCCGGCGGTCACCTGCTCGCCGCTCGAGACGACCACGTCATACTCACGCAAATCGTAGAGCTTGCACGCATCGCCAACGAGATCGACGAGATGGTTCGTGGTCCCGGCCATGGCAGAAACCGCCACCGCCACCTCATGCCCGCCTTCGACTTCCTTGGCCACGCGACCCGCGGCCCGCCGAATGCAATCCAGATCGGCAAGCGACGTGCCGCCAAATTTCATGATAATTCGGGCCATGGCGTCGAAAAGAAGTACGAAATGTCTGATTCAGCGGTTTACAAGGATCCGCAGTTGTCCGCGGCAGGCCGCCTATCCATACTCTTAACATGGCCACTAAGGCAAGAGGGCCAAGAGACTTGGCTTCGGAAAGACATTAAATGAGCAACAAGGACCCGAAAAGTTTCACCGGCGGCAGCAGCGTCGACGATGCTGAGGTGGAAAAGTTCGCTGCCCTGGCACGGGTTTGGTGGGACCCGGAAGGCGAAATGAAGCCGCTGCATCGAATGAATCCGGCGCGGCTAAGATACCTGCGCGACCGACTTTGCCGGCATTTCGATTGCGACTCGCAAGCCAAGGCACCCTTGCAGGGCTTGCGCATTGTCGACATTGGCTGCGGCGGGGGGCTGATCAGCGAACCACTTGCCCGTCTCGGCGCGGTGGTTACGGCGATCGATGCATCCGACGCCGCCATCGCTGTCGCCACCGCACACGCCCAGGCGCAAGGATTGGAGATTTCCTATCGACAAGCTGCTGCTGAAGACCTGGCGGCCGAGGGTCTAACCTTCGACGCGGTGGTTACTTTGGAGGTGGTTGAGCATGTGGCGGACCTTGCGGCCTTCCTAACGGCAGCCGCCGGCCTCGTTCGCCCAGGCGGGGCCCTCGTGCTGGCAACCCTCAACCGTACAGCCAAGGCTTACTTCTTCGCCATCGTAGGGGCCGAGCAAATCTTGCGTTGGCTGCCCAAAGGTACGCATGAGTGGGATCGCTTTGTCCGCCCGTCGGAAGCCGCAGAGTTGCTCGGTTCAGCCGGCATCACCCTCAAGGACTTGACAGGTCTAACCTACAATCCCCTGCTGGACGACTGGCAGCCGACGAAGGATCTCAGCGTGAACTATCTGGCATTCGGCGTGAAAGGGTAAAAGGCACGTCTTGAGCTAATGGTCCTGCTTGGGAAGCCAGGGAACTCGATGCACCTCGATACCCTCTTCCGTCAGCGCCTTGGCATCCGCATCGCTGGTTTCGCCATAGATATTACGGGCTTCGCTCTCGCCCCAATGTTGACGGCGCGCTTCTTCGGCGAAACGGTCGCCAACGTAATCGAAGCTCTCTTCGATATGGCGACGCAAGGCCTGCAATGCCTTTCGGCCACCTTTGGCCTGATGAACGGCGGGAACCGATGCCGTCTCCTCGGATGCTGGCGACGAATCTGATTGATTGACGGATTTGTTCTTTTTCGCACCGGCGAGGCGAGGCGCCATCAGGGCCTTGGTGATTTCCGTATCGCCGCAATAGGGGCATTCGATGAGCTTGGATTCGGCTTGCTTGGCATAGGCCTCGCTGTTCGAAAACCAAGATTCGAATACGTGGTCGTGCTGACACTTTAGATCGAATACGATCATTTCCGAATACCGATTGGCAACCCGATCTTGCCATTCAACATCGTGTTAACATGGTCTTCTTAAGCCATCTTCGCAAGTGACTTAACAACATAACCCTTTCAACCTTATTGACTAGGCCGCTCGATGCATCCGCCGTTGCCACCCTCCGAATGGGTAAAACGATTCCTGCCATTGCTTCCTGATGATGGCGAAATCCTCGATCTCGCCTGCGGCCGCGGGCGCCATACCCAGCTCCTCGTCGAGCGTGGCCGTCGCGTCGTTGCCTTGGACCGAGATCTCAGCGGCCTGGGTGACCTGGCCAAGTGCGCGCTGGTTGAACCCATTGCGGCAGACCTGGAGGATGGCGCACCGTTTCCCTTGGCGGGGCGCCAGTTTGCCGCCGTGATTGTCACCAATTACCTCTATCGCCCGATCTTCGGGGCACTCCTCGCGGCCATCGCCCCCGGCGGACTGCTGATCTACGAAACCTTCGCCCGCGGGAACGAAGGCTTTGGTCGACCGAGAAACCCGGATCACCTGTTGGAGCCGGGCGAACTCCTCGACCGGGTGCACCGCAAGCTGCGTGTTCTGGCCTATGAAGACTTGATCCTCACCGAACCGAGGCCCGCGGCCGTGCAGCGCATTTGCGCCCGACGGAAAAAAAGCGAAATCGGGGATTAATTCTCCGCCGCGGGTGGCGCAAAGGATCGGTCGTGGGCAAGGGCCGGGACCATGCTGCGGACTTGATCCACACGTTGCAGGTCGATTTCCGCTAGACTGATGCCGGTCTCCTCGCCGCCGTCCGCCAGGATCTCGCCCCAGGGGGCAACGATCAGCGAGTGGCCGTAGGTCTGGCGACCGCGGGCGTGGCTGCCGCATTGGGCCGGCGCGATCACATAGCAGCCGGTTTCAATCGCCCGGGCGCGCAGCAAGACATGCCAATGCGCTTTCCCAGTGAAGCGCGTGAAGGCCGACGGCACCGTGAGTATCCCAGCACCGGCCTTCGCCAAGGCTCGATACAAAGCCGGAAACCGCACATCATAGCAAATCGTGAGCCCTAGACGGCCCCACGGCAAATCGGCGAGAACCGCGGCTTCACCCGGGCGGTAGTGGGCCGATTCCCGGTATGTTTGGCCGTCCGGGATCTCGACATCGAACATATGGATCTTGTCATAGCGGGCGACCACGGCCCCATTGGGATCGACCAGGAATGATCGGTTGGAGAGGCGCTCCGCATCGTCGCGGATCACCAAGGAGCCGATCACCAGCCATACCCCCAGTTCTGCTGCGAGATCCCGAAGCCTCGCCAGGGTGGTATTCTCCGCCTCAGGCCCTGCCAGTTCGAACATGCGGGCGCGGCCGAGGTCCATCAGATTGGTGGTCTCCGGCGTGGCGACGAACTCGGCACCTTCACCCGCGGCCTGGCGAATCAGGGCGCTCGTCGTTTGGCAGTTTTCCGCCTCGTCGCCTTGCGTGTTGAGCTGGATGCAGGCGGCGGTAAATCGCTGTGTCACCCAACCGCCCTCATGCCTCTGCTTGCAGCAGACGGTCTAACTCACCGGAAGCCTCCAGCGCTGCCAATTCGTCGCTGCCGCCGATATGGGCCCCGTCGATAAAAATCTGTGGCACCGAGGTGCGGCCGCCGGCCCGCTCAACCATCTCCCGACGCTTGGCGCCGTTCATCATCACATCGACTTCCGTGAAATCGACACCCTTGCGTTTCAGGAGCATCTTGGCGCGGTGGCAAAAGCCGCAAAACATGCTGGAGTAGATTTCGACTTTAGCCATGGCAGCCCGCTTCCCTCGTTCGGCGGCACGCCACATTGGCGCCCGTTTGCGTCTATTTAGGGGCTTCCCGTTTAGATTTCGAGGGCTTGGCCCGCGTCAGTCGCGCAAGACCCTTGCCAGCAGCAGCACGCCGACCCAGCCGGCGCCGGCGCGTTTCAAGGTTCGCGCACAGGCGCTGACCGTGGCCCCGGTGGTCATGACATCGTCGACCAACAGGACCCGCCGTCCTTGCACAAGGGCGCGGCGAGCCGGATTGATATCGAAGGCGCCGGCCACGTTTTCGGCCCGCGCCGCCCGCGTGAGATGGCCCTGGGAAACGGTGGGCCGCCGACGCCGCAGCAGGTCCGGCACAGCCGAGAGTTCGCGGCTTTTCCCCAGCCACAAAGCCAGAAGGGCCGCTTGATTGTAGCGGCGCGCGAAAAGGCGCGTCCAATGCAGGGGCACGGCAGTCACCAGGTCGGCTTCGCCGATCAGTTCATTGCCGGCTCGCTCCAGCCATCCGGCAAAGGCTGGGGCGCCCTCCGTGCGGTCGCTGTGCTTGAAGCCGAGCACCAGGTCGCGGCTCACCGAATCATAGCGCATCACCGCGCGCGCCTGGTCGAAGGCCGGCGGCTCCGCCACACAGGCACCGCAGAGCGCCTCTTCGCCGACGTCGTATTCGAAAGGCAGGCCGCAGCACGCACAGTAGGGCGGCGCGATAAAATCGACCTGCTGCCAGCACTCGGCACAAAGCGCCCCCGGCTGGTCGACGGTAACCCCGCAGGCCAGACAGCGCGCCGGTAGAAGGGCATTGACCGTCAGGTTGGCCAGGCCGCCAAGGCTTTGCGACAGTGGTGCCATGCCCCAGTCTCCTTCCCCGCTCACGCTGCTGTCAACGGTGGCAGGCCGTGTAGAGGGGCGCCAAGGCTTTGCCTGGACCCCAAGGATGGGTCATAGTCCGGTTCATGGACCAAGCCATGGAGATCTTCGATCGCCGATTGCTGCGCCGGCGCCGCGACCGGGCGGCGGCGCGCTTCGCCGACTACGACTTCCTTTTCCAGGAGGTGGCCGAACGCCTGGCCGAGCGTTTGGAGGAGGTGACCCGGCGGTTCCCGCGCGCCCTCGACCTGGGCGGCCACGGCGGCCTCATGGCGGCGGCCCTAGGCGCGCGCGGCGGCATCGAGATCCTGGTGCATGCCGACCTTTCGCCGGCCATGGCGCGGGTCGCGGCCAAAAGAGGGCTGATCAGCCTGGCCGCCGACGAGGAATTCCTGCCCTTCGCCCCGGCCAGCTTCGACCTGATCATCAGCAACTTGAGCCTGCACTGGGTGAACGACCTGCCCGGCGCGCTGTTGCAGCTGCGGCAAGCCCTGAAGCCCGACGGCCTGCTGCTGGCGGCGATGCTGGGCGGCGAGACCTTGAAGGAGCTGCGCCAGGCCTTGATGCAGGCGGAGATCGCCGAGGAAGGTGGCGTCAGCCCGCGCCTCTCCCCCTTCGCAGAGGTGCGCGACCTGGGCGGCCTCTTGCAGCGCGCCGGCTTTGCCCTGCCCATGGTCGACCGCGACCGCATCACCGTCAGCTATGAAAGCCCCTTGAAGTTGATGCGCGACCTTGGCGGCATGGGCGAGGCCAACGCGGTCCTCGCCCGCCGTAAGACCCTGACCCGTCGCGCCACCCTGCTGGGCGCCGCCGCACTCTATGAGAGCGAATATGCGGATGGCGAGGGCCGGGTTCCCGCCACTTTCGAGGTCCTGACCCTCACCGGCTGGGCGCCCGATGCCTCCCAGCCCAAGCCGCTCGCCCCCGGCAGCGCGAAGACCCGCCTCGCCGACGCCCTCGACAGCCAGGAACAGCCGGCGGGAGAAAAGGCCGGGCGGGGGTAGGGGGCATGCTCCCCAAAGTTGGGAAAATAAGTTAGAATTGCCGGCATGAAGGAATCAGATATCATTTTTCTCGGTGTGTGCGAACGCGCTGCATACGTGAAAGACGGCAATACCGGCCTAAAGAAATGGAACATAATAGGCTTAAAGAATATTGTTTTTTCTTATTTTTATCCCCGATTTATAGGAGATTACCATTTCGGATTTGCCGTATCGAGTAGTGTGATTGGCCAATCCTTGACTATTAATATAACCACTGATACGGGAGAACAGGTGGGGAAATTTTTTATATCGTTAGACGAATCCATACCCAATACAGAAAACCATTTACTCAGACATAGCGGCCCTCCTGTTCTAGTTCCGGAATATGGTCATATAGTTTTATTTACTTCGATCAAAAACACCAGAATTCTTATACAAAATCCCGGTATTTACTACATAAATATTTGCAATAACGATAGTGTTATATCTATTGGATCGGTAATCTTTGAAGTGATTGACCCTCCCCCATTAATGACTCCGCGCATAACAGCCATAAGAAGCGACCCTAACGCTATAAAGTCGGCAAGAATGGAGTTAGGATGCAGACACTGTAACGATACATACAAGATTTATGTTGCAATTGAGCGAGATCAAGAATTGGAAGCTAATGGCTTAAACTGGTATGAGGAAATTTCAGACTACTTTGCTTGTAGTTGCAATTCTACTGCTATAGATCTTCGAACTTTGCGTCGAAATGCACATGGCATTCTTGGTCGTCGGAATATAAAAATGCGGACTTTGGAGATTGAGCCGCTTTACGAGTATTCTGCGGTTAGAACAATTCGAGATAACTACGCCGAACTACTAGACCTAGCACCAAGCGAAGAATCATTGCAGAAATTCATAAATGAAAATCCGATTTTACTTCACCAATTTCCATCAATTCTTATATTTCCTAAAGCGCCCATACTAAATCTACACATTACGGATTTCGCGATATTAACACCTAGAAAAGAACTAATTCTTATTGAGATAGAGCGATCTGATACAAAGCTATTAAAACAAGACGGGGGAACAAGCGCCAAATTAACTCATGCACTTGATCAAGTTAGAGATTGGCTCCACATGATATCAGAACAAAGGCTTATGCCTTTGCTTCCGGTGCGGTCAACATGTTGTAGGTCATGGGCGGTTTGTTTGTGAGGATTTTGAGCAGGGAACGGAAGCCGGCGTGTCGGGTTCGTCGTCGGTTGAATCGGAAGACGAATTCGTCGAGATAGGCCTGAAGATGCTTTTTGCGCAGGCCGTGATAGACGCCGAGCGCCCAGGCCTTGAAATTGGAAAACACCCGGTGGATCCAAGGCAGCACGCGGTGTGCGGCCGCAGCACCAATGACATGAGGCAGATGGACCATGCCGGGCGCATGGTTGTAGGCTGGCCATCCATCGGTTTTGATGACACTGCCCGCCGCGATCTCGCTTCCGACGAAGCGGTGCAGGGTCTTGGCGGCGTAGTCCTCGATCGCCGCAAGGCGGATGCGCCCCGGCCCCCAGTTGGCACCCTTCGTCTCGATCTCGACCGCGCCGGCGATCATGAGCTTGCCGTCGTGCGCCCGTCCCCCGCTGGCGGCCGGTGGGGCTTCCCGGGTCCGCTGGCGGATCGAAGTCTCGTCGACTTCCACAAGGCCGGCCAAGGGCTTACGCCCCGGCGCCCGCATCGCGGCGCGCAGCTTGGCCTGCAGCAGCCAAGCCGAACGGTAGGAGCCGATGCCCAGTTGCTTCTGCAACTGCAGCGCCGAAATGCCGTTCGAATGAGTGGCCATGAGATAGGCCGCCCAGAACCAGATCGTCAGCGGCAGCTTGGCGGCCTGCATCAGGGTGCCGGCCTTGAGAGAGGTCTGGCGTCGGCAGGCGCAGCACTCATAGGTCCAGGGCTTCCTCCGCAAGGCCCAGGCACGGTCATGGCCACAGGCCGGGCAGCGAAAACCCTCGGGCCAGCGCAACGCGTAGAGATAGGCGGCGCAGGCCGCGTCATCGGGAAAGCGGCGCTGGAATTCAATCAGAGAGCGGGGATAGTCGGGCATGGTCGAGCCTTTCAAGGCAAATGTTCATTATTTGTTCTTACCATGATTCGACCGAATTGTCATCAACATATGGTGCCCCCGGAAGCAAAGGCATAAGCCTTTCAGAACATAGAATTGCTGTTTTAGAATCAATGTCAATAGAGAAAAATGATGTGAGTTCTGTTAGTGCTGTTGTAATTGCAGGAAGAGATGGTGAATACAATTCTGCCCATCTAAGAAGACTTAAAGGAACCGATTTCGGGAAAATCAAATTTCTTACATTTGATGATTTACTCTACTCCTTGGATTCACTAATTCAGAATCTGCATTAGACAAAGGCGTCATGTAGGAAATTCGCACATGTTAGGGCGACTGGGCTCAAGCTTGCATATTTATTTCTAAGTAGTATTAGCTAGCCAAATCATAAAATGGCAATTATTCCACTCCCCCTCTACAAAAAGTCCCTGAGCATGGCCACCAGGGGCACGTCGGCCGGGGGCATGGGGTATTGCGCCATCTGCAGCGGGCGCACCCATTTGAGGGCCTGGCCCTCGCGCGGGCTCGGCTGGCCCTGCCAGACGCGGCAGAGGTAGAGCGGCATCAGCAGGTGAAAGTCGTCATAGGCGTGGGAGGCGAAGGTAAAGGGCGCCAGGCAGGACTGGCGGGTGTCGATCGCCAGCTCCTCGGCCAGCTCGCGGATCAGGGCGGCTTCGGGTGTCTCGCCGGGCTGGACCTTGCCGCCGGGAAACTCCCAGAGGCCGGCCATGGCCTTGCCCTCGGGCCGCCGGGCCAGCAGCACCCGGCCATCCGCATCGACCAGGGCCACGGCGGCGACCAGCACCACCGGCACACCACCAGCGGTTCGCGCATCGGCCTCCCAGCAGCCGCCCGCCAGCTCCGACGGGCCCTCAGCTTCGGTAGTCGGCATTGATCTCGATATAGCCGTGGGTGAGGTCGCAGGTCCAGACCGTCGCCTTGCCGCGGCCGACCCCCACGTCGACGGCGATCTCGATCTCCTGGCCCTTCATATGCGCTGCCACCGGCGCCTCGTCATAGCCGGGCACCACCTGGCCGTGGCGCGCCACCTCGATGCCGCCGATGGCGATGGAGAGCCGGTCGCGGTCCGCCTTCTCGCCGGCCTTGCCGACCGCCATGACGATGCGGCCCCAATTGGCATCCTCGCCGGCGATCGCCGTCTTGACCAGCGGCGAGTTGCCGATGCAAAGACCAATGCGCCGCGCCGCCCGGGCCGAGGCGGCACCGCCGACCGTAATGGCGACCAGCTTCTGCGCCCCCTCCCCATCGCGCACCACCTGCTGAGCCAAGTCGACCAGCAAGGCCTCCAGGGCGGTGCGGAAACCGCGCAGCTCTCGCGCCTTGGGATCATCGAAGACCGGGTTGCCGGCCCGGCCGGTCGCCGCCAGCAGCAGGGTGTCGCTGGTCGAGGTGTCGCCATCCACGGTGATCGAATTGAAGGAGCGGTCGTTGGCCGATACCAGAAGCCGCTGCAGCACCGCCGCCGGGATCTTCGCATCGGTGAAGACGAAGGCCAGCATGGTCGCCATATCCGGGGCGATCATGCCGGAGCCCTTGGCGATGCCGTTGAGGGTTACCGGCACCCCGGCGATCTCGGCCTTGCGGGTGGCGCCCTTGGGGTAGGTATCGGTGGTCATGATGGCCTTGGCCGCCGCGTTCCAGGCGGTCGGCGAGAGCGCTGCCTTGAGGTCGCCCAAGGCCGCGGTCAGGCGCTCGTCCGGCAAGACCTCGCCGATCACTCCAGTCGAAGCCAGGAAGACCTGCGCCTTGGGGCAGCCGAAGAGCTGGGCAGTCGCCTTGCCGACCCGCTCCACCGAAGCCCGGCCCGCCGCCCCGGTGAAGGCATTGGCGTTGCCGGCGTTGATAACGATCGCCCGGGCACGGCCGCCGGCGAGGCCCTTGCGGCACCATTCAACCGGCGCCGAGGCGGTCTTCGAGCGAGTCAAGACGCCGGCCATCGCCGTCTTCGGTGCTAGTGCGATCAGGCAGGCATCGCTGCGGTGACGATATTTCATACCGCAGGCCTTGGCCGCCAACTCGACTCCTCTCACTTCCGGGAGTGTTGGGAAGCGGGCCGGCGCCAAGGGAGAGCGTTTTTCCGCCATGACGAAGAACCCTTAACCGGAAAGACTAGGGAGCCTACTGAGCGCTGCTGCCTGCACCGTGCATGCCGCCGCCTGCCTGCGGCTCTGGAACCATCATCTCAATGGTCGCGTCGGCGCGCAGTTCCTCGATCAGGGTATTGATGTTATCGCGGGTCATTTCTTCGCGCAGTTTGGGGTCCAATTCCTCAAGGGAAGGCGGCGTGCCGGTGCGGCGATCCTCGACCAGGATGACATGCCAGCCAAACTGGGTTTGCACCGGCTCTTTGGAATACGCGCCCTTTTGCAAGGCAAAGGCTGCCTCAGAAAATTCCGGTACCATCTGCCCTTCGCCAAAGTAGCCGAGGTCACCGCCCTGTGCCTTGGACGGACCGACCGAACGTTCGCCGGCCAGAGTGGCGAAATCCGCGCCTTGATCGAGCTCGGCTATCACCGCCTTAGCTTCTTCTTCCTTCTCTAGGAGGATGTGACGGGCGCTGATCTCCTCCTGCGGCGGGTTCTCCTCTAGGTAGCTCGCATAGCGCGTTTGCACGGCCTCATCGGTGATCCGGGTCGCCAGATAGCGTTCCAGGTAAACCTCGCGAACCATCTGCTCCTTGGCCAGCGCCGCGCGCCGCAGAACCTCCTCATCCTCGGCCAGGCCTTCAGCCTGCCCCTTCATGGCCAGCAGCTTCAAGTTCACCATGCGCTCCACCAGGGCCGGCATGATAAGGTCGAGCTGATCTTGATACTGTTGCGGCAGTTCGCGCGCTGCTGCTTCTACGTCGGAGCGATAGATCGAGGCGCCGTTGACCGTCGCCATGACCGGGTTTTCGTCAGCCGCCTCCGCGCCGGCTTGGTCCTGAGCAAACACGCCGCCTGACAGCAGAACGACCCCAAGGCAAAACGCGGCGACGCG
Source organism: Rhodospirillales bacterium (assembly GCA_965222795.1). Lineage (GTDB taxonomy): Bacteria > Pseudomonadota > Alphaproteobacteria > Kiloniellales > CBDCUY01 > CBDCUY01. Next base: position 1,781,189 of record OZ244972.1, read on the forward strand.
CGCCGTAACTCTATGCATGACTTTCGGCTCCACGATTGTGGCGATCGACAGCGCGAAGCCGCTGGGCGCAACGCCTCGACGCCAAGAAATACCGCATCATGCATGTCACCGGCGACAATACAAGGGGGCTGCCAGTCACGGCGTCGGGAGCTGGGCGCAAGAACAGCGGTAAAACAGCAGCCGCAGCTTGCGGGAAGACCAGCCGAATCGTTGACAGACTTGACCTTCAGCCCTATCTCTCATTGGTTCAAGCAGTAATGCTTCACCCTCTTACTCCACCATCGAGGTAGCTATGTTCGGCGCACTTGCCAAACGGTTGTTCGGCTCCGCGAATGATCGCTATGTCAAAGGCTTGCGCCGTACTGTCGATGCGATTAATGCCCTGGAGCCGGAGCTCGAGCCGCTCAGTGCCGAGAATCTTCGGTCCCGTACCGACAAGTTCCGTCAACGGCTTGCCCTGGGCGAGAGCCTAGACGATTTGCTGGTTGAAGCCTTTGCAACGGTTCGCGAGGCGGCTAAACGCACCCTGGGGCAACGCCACTTCGACGTGCAGCTCAAGGGTGGTATCGTGCTGCATCGTGGCATGATCGCCGAGATGAAGACCGGTGAAGGCAAGACTTTGGTCGCCACCTTGCCGGTCTATCTTAATGCGCTTGCCAGCAAGGGCGTGCACGTGGTGACGGTCAATGACTATCTGGCCCAGCGCGACGCCGATTGGATGGGCGAGATCTACCGCTATCTGGGCCTCAGCGTCGGCTGCATTAAGCATGGCCTGAACGACGACCAACGGCGCGCTGCCTATGCTTGCGACGTCACCTATGGCACCAACAACGAGCTCGGTTTCGATTATCTGCGCGACAACATGAAGTTCCGCCTGGAAGAGATGGTGCAGCGTGATTTTTGCTTTGCCATCGTCGACGAAGTGGACTCCATCCTGATCGACGAGGCGCGCACACCCCTGATTATCTCTGGCCCGGCAGAAGATTCTTCAGAAGACTATGTCAAGGTCAACCAACTCATCCCGAAGCTGGAAGAAGAACACTACGAAAAGGACGAGAAGGTGCGTGCTGTCACCTTGACCGAAGCCGGCACCGAGCGGATTGAGGAGCTGTTGCGAGAGACAGGCCTGGTGAGCGAAGGCTCGCTTTATGACATCCAAAACATCAACCTGCTGCACCATGTCAATCAGGCGCTCAAAGCCCATAAGCTGTTTCAACGCGATACCGACTACATCGTAAAGGACGACAAGGTCGTCATCGTCGATGAGTTCACTGGGCGCATGATGGAAGGCCGCCGCTATTCTGAAGGCCTGCACCAAGCCTTGGAGGCGAAGGAAGGTGTTTCCATCATGCGCGAGAATCAAACCCTCGCCTCGATCACCTTCCAGAATTACTTCCGGCTTTATCCCAAGCTTGCTGGCATGACCGGCACGGCGATGACCGAGGCCGCCGAGTTCGCCGATATCTACGGCCTCGAGGTCATCGAGATCCCAACTCATCTGCCGTGCGTGCGCGCCGACGAGGATGATGAGGTCTATCGCACGGCGCAGGAGAAATCTAACGCCATCATTGATCTGATCGAGGATTGCCACCAGCGCGGCCAGCCGGTTCTGGTCGGCACGGTGTCAATTGAGAAATCGGAGCACCTGTCGGCGCTGCTGAAGAAAAAGAAGATTCCCCACCAGGTCCTAAATGCCCGCTATCACGAGCAGGAAGCCAACATCATCGTCCATGCCGGCGCCGAAGGCGGCGTGACCATCGCCACCAACATGGCCGGCCGCGGCACCGATATTCAGTTGGGCGGTAACGCCGAGATGCGGGTCAAGCAAGAGACCGAGGGCCTGGATGATGAGGCCGCCATCCAGACCAAAAGCAAATCCATCCTGGCCGAGGTTGAAAAGGCCAAGCAGGCGGTGATCGGTGCCGGCGGCCTTTGCGTGGTCGGCACCGAGCGGCATGAAAGCCGGCGGATCGACAATCAGCTGCGGGGCCGTTCCGGGCGCCAGGGCGACCCTGGCCGATCGGTATTCTTCCTGTCACTGGAAGACGACCTGATGCGCATCTTCGGCTCGGAGCGCATGGACGGCATGCTGCGCAAGCTGGGCCTGCAAGAGGGCGAGGCCATCGTCCATCCCTGGGTCAACAAAGCCTTGGAGAAGGCGCAGCAGAAGGTGGAGGCGCGCAACTTCGAGATCCGCAAGAACCTCCTCAAGTACGACGACGTGATGAACGATCAGCGCAAGGTCATCTACGAGCAACGCAAGGACCTGATGCGCTCCGACGACGTTCACCAGACCGTGGTCGACATGCGCCACGAGGCGACCGAGGAGATCGTCGCCCGCTGCATCCCTGAAAATGCCTATGCGGAGCAGTGGGATAGCCACGCCCTGCACGAAGAGTGCCTGCGCCTCTTGAGCCTCGACCTGCCGATCGAGGACTGGGCCAAGGAAGAGGGCATCGCCGATCAGGAGATCACCGAGCGCATCACCGAGCGAGCCAACAAGCTGATGGCCGCCAAATCCGCCAACTACGGCGCCGAGATCATGCGCGCGGCGGAAAAACATATCCTGTTGCATGTGCTGGATAAGCAGTGGAAGGACCACCTGCTGTCTCTCGACCACCTGCGCCACGGCATCGGTTTGCGCGCCTATGGCCAGCGCGACCCGCTGAACGAATACAAGCGCGAGGCCTTCGAGCTCTTCCAGGTCATGCTAAGCCAGGTGCGCGACGAAGTGACCATGGTGCTGAGCCACATCGAGATCAGGGCGACCGCGCCGGAAGACACCATGATCGAGCGGCCTGAGGTGCCCATGGAGGCAAGCCACGAGGAACTGGCCTACGCCGAGGCCGAGGCCCCTGCCATGGTCCCGGCCGGCGCCAACGGAGCCGAGCCGCCTGCCCCGCAGCGGCCCGGTCCCCGTCCGGCCGAGTCCCGTCCGGCGGAGCCCCGGCGGGTGCGCCGCGATGCCGCCGAGATGGATCCCAGCGATCCGGATACTTGGGGCAAGGTGCCGCGCAACGCCAGCTGCCCCTGCGGCTCCGGCAAGAAGTACAAGCACTGCCACGGCCGGGTTTAGCTGGGGTGGCGGGTTTAATCGGGGCGGCGCTGGGCGCTAGCCCGGCTTTCCCAACGCGGCATATGCCGTGGCCATTAAGTTGGGCCGTAACGCAGCGTTGGTAATGTCCTTCGACGTCGACCCCAACACCCTGAAACAACTAGAGCGCCGGCTCGGAAGGCAACACGTTTGCCAGCGCCTCGAACGAGAAAGGAGCCACCGGACCGAAGCGATCACCAAAGGGAAAAGGTTCTTCTACGTCGACAATTGGTTCTCAATTCACTCTTTAATACGGAACTCTCTAAAGGTTTCAGGACTCTATTGGCGCAGCCTAAAGAACGCAGAGCGCCTTCGCGTCGTTCACAACACTTTTCCAGTCGCCGACCTGCCACCGGCCTTCGACAAATTTGTCATTCTACACATCAGCGACATGCATGTTGACCTCAGCCAAGGGGCCATGGCGCGTCTTCGCCAGCTTGTGCAAAACCTAAGATATGACGTCTGCGTTTTGACCGGTGATTATCGAGGCAAAACCTTCGGCCCCTTCGATGCTACTCTCGAGGAATTGGCAAGGGTTCGCGCTCACCTAAAAGACCCTATCTACGGCGTTCTTGGCAATCATGACTCGCTTTTGATGCTTCCAGGCATGGAAGGAATCGGCATCCGCATGCTTATGAATGAGTCCGTAACCATAAAAAGGGACGATCAAAGCCTCTACTTGGCCGGGATAGACGACGCCCACTTTTTTGGCACCCACGACATTGATAAGGCCGTATCTTCGATTCCAGCTGGCGCGTTCTCTATTCTCCTCTCCCATACGCCAGAAGTGTATCCGGAAGCCGGCGAGGTCGGGTTCAACCTCTTCCTTTGCGGTCACACACACGGAGGCCAAATCTGTCTTCCAGGCTCCCGAGCACTAACCTTGGATGCGGACGTGCCGCGCCGTTTTGGGTCAGGCCCTTGGGATTACAACGGCATGATTGGCTACACGTCGGTGGGCGCCGGATCATCAGTCGTTCCGGTCAGACTAAATTGCCCTCCGGAAATCACGCTGCATACTTTGAAAAGGGCGTGACTGGCCGGTGTCATCGGCGTAGCTAGCATCGGGCACCGGCCAGAGCCAAGCAGAATTAATCCCAAATTGCCGCCCGATGCTCTACGGTCCGGTGACCAGCCGCCACCCCCTCACCCCAGCCCCTTGCGGTCCCTATCCAGGATTTTTTTGTCGCCGCTCGCGGTGCAGGACCTCGCCGTCGTCGCCCAGCAGGGCGAGCAAGGCCTCTGCCGGGATGTCGCGCATCGCAGATCCTCAATCGAGCGCGTCGAGGAAGGCATGCATCTCGCGTTCCATTATCGGCCATCCCGGCTCGTTCTCAGTCGGCTCATGGCTGTTGCTGTCCAGTGCGATGAACCGCGCATTTGGCAGACCGGCGGCTAGCTTTCGCCCTTGTTCAATCGGCTGCAATCGGTCCCCCTTGCAATGCATTACCAGGCAGGGGGCCTGTACGTCCTTCAACATCCCGGTTACATCCAAATGGTCCACAACATCGCGGTAGCGCGCCAAGTTTTCCGGCGAGATAATCTGGCGCATGTCCTCGGCATATTGCCGGCGCTCCTCGACGCTGGCGTTGGGGATGAGGATTTGCGCCATCAGGTCTCTGAGCGAGGGATAGTCGTCATCCCAGCCGGCCGCCATCATGGACTTGAGCGCCAATGCTCGTTCCTTATCCTTAGCAGAAGTGCGCTTCGCCCGACCAATCGGGAATCCACCGAGCATCACTAGACCCGACACGCGTTGAGGAAATCGCGCGGCAAAGGCCACTGAAACGGCGCAGCCCTGCGAGAGAGCTAGGATTGGCGCCCGCTCGACCTTCGCCGCCTCGAATACACAGTGCAAATCATCAACGAACAGGTCGAAGGAGATGTTCTCCATCTCCCAGTCGGAGAGGCCATTGCCGCGGGCGTCGAAGCGCACCAGCCGCCGCCGCGCCGCCATCGAGGCGAACAAATGACCTAGACCGGGAGCCCGCCAGTCAAGTTCCAGATGGCCAATCCAATTCGGAGCCTTGACCAGGGTTGGGCCGCTGCCGACCTCGGTCCAGGCAAGTCGCAGCCCATCTAAAGCTGTACAAAAATGTATTTCCTGGACACGGAGCAGTCTCTCCCGTTCACTGGGTATGGAAGATCCTTCGAGCACAACGGAAAGCGTTTCGATCGGAGCTCCGATGTTCTTCAAGCTATGCACGCCCTCGTGACGAAGGCACCGCGCCAGGTCGCTACCCGCAAGATCCGCAACGATACGGGACAACAGGATGCCGCCCGGCTCAGCAGCAGCTTGTAGGCGCGCAGCAATGTTGACGCCGTCACCGAAGATGTCGCCACCCTCGACCAGCACGTCACCCGCATGTAATCCCATACGCAGTTCGATGGGCTCGCTGTAGCGGTATGGCGGCGGCGTTCCGCGCAGATCGGTCTGGATCGCGGTTGCACTGGCAACGGCGCTGGAGGCTGACGAAAACTCAACCAACGCCCCATCGCCGAGCAGCTTCACCACGCGCCCACCATGCTCCGCCACGCGGGGTTTCACCACGCGATGAAAGATAGCGTTCAAAGCGGCCAGAGTTCCCGCTGCGTCCGCCTGCATCATATGGCTGTATCCAGCAACGTCGATCGCAAGGATCGTTGCTAGTCGGCGGCCTTTCACGTTGTGAGTCCTCCGAAACTCTCCCTTAGATAGATTCAGTCCCATCTTACACGAGTGGTCTCAGGGGGCGACAGAGTTGGATAACAATATGGTGGAGGCTCGAAGCTACGAGGGGATTAACTGCGGAGGGTCATACCTGTCTCGGGATGGGCATGATCTCGCTACAGGGGAACATCGTCCTCCCAGTTTCGCGACACCACTGTCGCGTTTCCCATCTCGCCACACAGCGCAATTGGCATTGTCGGAGGAAGTCGCGTGTTGCACCCTGCGGCACCTCGCCGTCGTCGCCCAGCAGGGCGAGCAAGGCCTCTGCCGGGATGTCAACCAGGGGTGCCGAGACGGGTGAAGGCAAGGCATGCTAAGGTGGGTACATTGCCTTGACCGCAAAGTGTCCGCGCTACATCAGAAAGGTACCCGTCCGTGATCGAAGAACCGCCGATCCTCACCATCAAGAAGAACCGGCGCCGGCCGAGCACCGAGCAAATTGCCGCCTTTCAGGGGGTGCCCACCGGCTTTGTCGTCGACGCTCTCTACGGGGAGGGTGCCCTTGACGGTGCGATTAGGCTCTTGGCGGCGGGGCGGGATGGCGCAAACGCAACGGCCGGACCCGCCTTGACCGCGAATTGTGGCCCGGCCGACATTCTCGCCATCCTGGCGGCCCTGAATTTTATCACCCCGGGCGACGTGGTGGTTGCTGCCGTGTCCGGCCATCAAGGCTGCGCGGCGATCGGCGACCGTGTGGCCGGCATGATGAAAAACGCCGGCGCGGCTGGTTTTGTGACGGACGGGCCGGTGCGCGACTACGAAGGCATTGTTGCGACCGACCTACCGCTTTGGTGCCGCGGCCTCACACCGGCATCACCCTATTCGAGCGGCCCGGGCAGTGTCGGCTTTGCTATTGGCATCGGCGGCCAAAGAATCGAAACCGGGGACATGATCGTGGCAGACCGCAACGGCGTGGTGGTGGTGCCCTTTGAGAGGCTCGACGAGGTGATTGAACGTCTAGTCGAGGTCAAAAAACTTGAAGCCGAGCTCGATGCCCAAGTGGACGCCGGTTTGAAAGTTCCGGATGCGATCACTGAGCTGCTTGCCAGCGACCGGGTGAAGTATCAAGACTGAGCCCAGTACCCGTCGCACTCTCAGTCGATCGAAACAGAACCGAGCCATCCACCGCATCGAACGCCGAAATGCCAAGCTGGCCGAGGGCGACGCTGAGTTCCCTTTGCAGTATATCGAAGGCCAGTGTCACGCCCTTTTCGCCGCCCGCGGCCACCCCATAAGCGAAGGCGCGGCCGGCAAGCAGGAAGGAAGCACCCAAGGCCTTGGCCCGAATGGCATCCGCGCCGCGTCGAAACCCGCTATCAAGGATGAGCGGCACCCGGCCATCAACAGCCTTGGCAATGGCGGGAAGGGCTGCCACCGAGGCCGGTCCATAGTCGAGCTGCCTGCCGCCGTGATTGGAGACCACGATCCCATCACAGCCTTCTTGCAAGGCGCGTTCCGCATCTTGCGGATGCAAGATCCCCTTCAGCAGAAGCTTTCCATCCCATTTGTCACGCAGCCGTCGGAAGTCATCCCAGTCGAAGCGGCTTGAGATCAAGAGCTTCTGGACATCGATCAAGGAGAGCGAGCCAAGCATTTCGCCAAAGTTCGCCAAGCGAGGCGGACCCGCAGCCAGCGTTTCGAAGCTCCATCGCGGATGTAGTGCGAGATCGGCGGCCAGTCTCCAGTTCAGTCGAAACGGGATGCGAAGCCCATTGCGGATATCGCGGTCCCGTTTGCCCGCCTGAGGGACGTCGACGGTCACCATCAAAACGCGGTAGCCCGCCGCCTTGCTTCGTCGCAGCAAATCCTCGACCACCGCTTCTTCGCGGGTCACATAGAGCTGGAACCAAGCGTAACCCTCGGCCGCCTCCGCGATCTCCTCGAGGCTGGTGGAGGACGCGGTGCTCACCACATGCGGCATGCGGTTCTTGGCGGCCAATCTGGCGATAGCAAGGTCGGCGCCCGGCCAGGCCATGTTGAGGAAGCCGACCGGCGCCATCCCGAAAGGAACGGCATAGGACTTTTCGAACAGCACCGTCTCCAAGGTTGGGTCCGATACGCCCGCGAGATACCGCGGCACAAGCTCGATCGCGTCGAGCGCGGCTCTGTTCTTTTGAAGGTTGATCTCGTCCTCGGCACCGCCGTCGATGAAATCAAAGGCGAACTTCGGCAGTCGTCGCTTGGCGATGCGGCGCAGATCCTGGATGCAGGCGGCATTGGACAGTGACATCATCACCCGCCCAGTCTAGAGCGTCACCTCGATGTTGTCAGGTGCATGCGAACTCGCCGCTATAAATCAGGAGGCAAGCAGGAAAACCCTTGGAAATTCTTGCCAATCAGCCACGCCACGCCTTCACCCCAGCCCCTTGCGGCCCATTTCCAGGAACTTTTCCCGCCGCTCGCGGTGCAGGTCTTCGCCGTCCTCGCCGTTCAGGGCGAGCAAGGCCTCTTCCAGGGCGTCACCCATGGCGGCGATGGTCTCCGGCTTGCCGCGGTGAGCGCCGCCCACCGGTTCCGTGACAATGCTGTCGATGATGCCGAGTTTTAGGAGATCTTCGGCGGTCAAGCGCATCGCCTCGGCGGCTTCCTTGGCAAATTTGCCATCCCGCCACAGGATCGAGGCACAGCCTTCGGGGGAGATCACCGAATAGATCGAGTGCTCCAGCATGATCACCCGATTGGCGGTGGCCAGCGCGATAGCGCCGCCCGACCCACCCTCGCCCAGGATCGCGGCGATCAAAGGGACCTTGAGCGATAGACAGGTCTTGATGCAGCGGGCCAGCGCCTCGGCTTGGCCACGCTCCTCGGCCCCGATACCCGGATAGGCGCCCTTGGTATCGACCAGGGTGATGATCGGTACCCGAAACTGATCGGCCATCATCATCAGGCGCTGGGCCTTGCGATAGCCCTCGGGCCGCGCCATACCGAAGTTATGGGTCACACGACTGGAGGTATCCGAACCCTTTTCGGTGCCCACCAACATCACCGTGTAGCCGCGAAAGCGACCGAGACCGCCGACGACGGCCCGGTCCTCCGCATAGAGGCGATCGCCGGCCAAAGGCATGAAATCATCAATCAAGTCGTTGATATAGTCGACCACGTGCGGCCGGTCCGGATGCCGCGCCACCTGGGTCTTCTGCCACGGCGTGAGCTTGTTATAGGTCTGGCGAAGAAGCCGCTCGGCTTTGCCTTGTAGCTTGGCCACTTCCTCGGCAATATTGATGTCGCCGTCGTCGGAAAGATGACGCAGCTCTTCAATCTTGCCTTCCAACTCCGCGATCGGCTTTTCAAAATCGAGATAATTGTGCATGGCCGCTTCTCTAGCACAGGCTAGTTCGCTCTGCGAAGCCCCTCGTATTGAGGGCGTGGCCAACCAATTGATCGTGACTTGACGTCGACGGCCCTTGGCCGCATCATCCCAGATGTTCCTAGGGGAGCTTTCATCAAAGGCTGAGAGGCCGTCCCTATCTCGGGCGGTGACCCTTAGAACCTGAATCCGGGTAATGCCGGCGAAGGGAATGGAACCGGGCACTAAGCATACATGGGCCCACGTCCTTTCTGCCTTTCCCGGATCTCCTGGTTGCGAAATTCGATTGCTGGAGGTCCGCCAATGCTATCCTTACAAAGACTAGAGCTGCGCTTTCGGAGGTCTATTCGGGCTTGGCTTGCGCCCGCCATCCTCATTTTGGGCCTATTCCTGATCAACCCGGCCCGGGCCGAGAGCTTGACCGTAATGCTTGACTGGTTCCTGAACCCGGACCACGGACCACTGATTGTAGCTCAGGAGCGCGGCTATTTCGCAGAAGAGGGCCTAGAGATTACCTTCGTCGAGCCGGCCGACCCGAACGACCCGCCAAAGCTAGTGGCAGCCGGCAAAGCCGAGATCGCCATCTCCTACCAGCCGCAGCTTCACATTCAGGCAGGCGCCGGTCTGCCCTTGGCCCGCATCGGCACCTTGGTAGCCACACCGCTCAACACCGTTCTTGTCCTCGCCGACGGTCCGATCAAGACGATTGCCGATCTCAAAGGGCGTAAGGTCGGCTTTTCGGTGGGGGGCTTCGAAGATGCGATCCTAGGGGCCATGCTGGAGCAGCACGAACTCGAGCTTGGCGACGTCGAGCTCATCAACGTCAACTTTTCTCTAAGTCCGTCTCTTCTCTCCGGCCAAGTGGATGCGGTGATCGGTGCTTACCGAAACTTCGAGCTTAATCAACTGGCCATAGAGGGACATGCGGGGCGTGCTTTCTATGTCGAAGAAGAAGGGGTTCCGGCCTATGACGAGCTGATCATCGTGGCCAACCGGGACAAACTCGACGACCCCCGCCTCCGGCCCTTTCTGCGGGCGGTGGAACGCGGTGTTCAGTACCTCGTTAACCACCCGGAGGAGGCTTGGCAGTTGTTCGTCCAGCACCGTCCCTCCTTGGACGATGAACTCAACCGCCGGGCCTGGCGTGACACTTTGCCACGTTTCGCCTTGCGCCCAGCCGCGCTGGACCGCGGGCGCTACGATCGCTTTGCCGAATTCTTGCACCGGCAAGGCCTGGTCGACAAGCTGGGCCCTAGCGCTGACTACGCTGTCGAGCTGCGGTAAGCCGGGTCCTCGTCAGCCCCCGGCCGCCGCGATCTGCTCGGCCTTCTTGACCAGCACCTCGGCCTGCTTGATCGAGGCGATATCGATCAGCCGCCCGTCCAGGGAAACCGCGCCCTTGCCCTCCCGCTGCGCCTGCTCCATCGCATCGAGGATACGCTGAGCCCGGGTGACCTCGGCCTCGGAGGGGCTGTTGACCTGATTGGCGAGGGCGATCTGGCTGGGATGGATCGCCCACTTGCCCTCGCAGCCGAGGACGGCTGCCCGATTGGCCTGAGCTACAAAGCCGTCCGGGTCGGAAAAGTCGCCAAAGGGCCCATCAATAGGCCGCAGCCCGTTGGCACGTGCTGCCACTACCATGCGGGCGATGGCATAATGCCACATGTCGCCCCAGTGATACTCCCGCGCCGCCTCGCCTTCCTTGTCCGTCAGAACACCGTACATCTTGTTCGGCCCGCCGATAACAGTCGTCCGCGCTTTCGTCGAAGCAGCGTAGTCGGCAACGCCGAAATGCAGGCTCTCGTTGCGCTTGCTGGCGGCGGCGATGGCATCGACATTGGCCATGCCAAGGGCGGTTTCGATGATCATCTCGAAGCCGATGCGTTTCTTCCGACCGACCGCATCTTCGACCTGTGTCACCAGCATGTCGACCGCGTAGACATCCGCCGCCGTCCCCACCTTGGGGATCATGATCAGGTCCAGACGGTCACCACCTTGTTCGATCACGTCGACCACGTCGCGGTACATATAATGGGTGTCGAGCCCGTTGATGCGGACTGAGATGGTCTTATCTCCCCAGTCAACTTCGTTGAGTGCTTGGATAATGTTCTTTCGCGCCTGTTCTTTGTCGTCCGGGGCGACCGCGTCTTCGAGATCGAGGAAAATCACGTCCGCGGCCGAGGCCGCCGCCTTTTCGAAGAGCTTGGGATTGCTGCCGGGCACCGCCAGCTCGCTGCGATTGAGGCGTGCGGGTGCCTGCTCGATAATTGTAAAGCTCATGGGATCCCCTCTTCGAAAAAGACGCAGCCGATATCTGGCCAAGCAGGTCAAAGGCCTAGGCCGGGCGCAAAATGTCCTCCCTTGGGCTTGCTGTCAACTGCCGCCCGCGCCTTTGTCGAATTCCGCTTGCTCGGCCAAGGGGTGGTGGGTGTACACCAGTCGCTTTAGGCGTTCTTGCAGGATGTGGGTATAGATCTGCGTAGTCGAGATATCCGCGTGCCCCAGCATCACTTGGACGGCCCGCAAATCCGCCCCATGGTCAAGGAGGTGGCTGGCAAAGGCATGGCGCAGAACGTGTGGAGAGACCTTGGAGGGATCGATCCCGGCCCTTCCCGCCAAGTCCTTGAGGAGCTGGCCCACGCGTCGCCGCGTGAGATGACCACCTGCCGCCGTCGAAGGGAAGAGCCACGGCGACGGGCGACCGCCCGGCAAGAAATGATCGCGTACCCCGAGGTAGTCAGCAAGCGCCTGACGGGCGGGTCCTCCAAGCGGCACGATGCGTTCTTTGCCGCCCTTGCCGCGCACCATCAAGCTCTCCCGGTCGCGATTGAAGGTGCGTAACGTCAGGCCCACCAGCTCAGAAACCCTGAGCCCACTGGCGTAGAGAATCTCGACCAAGGCGGTCAGCCGTCGGCCCTCCGGTCCAGGCCAACCGTGGGCGGCGGCCAGAAGACGCTCGACCTCCGCCTCGCTCATCACCTTCGGAAGTCTACGGCCCTGGTGCGGGCTATCGATCACCGCGCTGGGGTCATCCGACCGCTTGCCCTCAGAAAGCAGATAGCGAAAGCATTGACGCAGCGCGGAAAGCTTGCGGGCCGATGTTCGTGGCGTCAATTGCGCTTCGGCGAGCTTGCCAAGGAACTCTCTAAGGTCGGCGGCGTTCGCCTGGCGGATCGAACGACCGCACCCCATTAAAAACTCAGCGAAATCTTGCAAATCACGCCGGTAAGCGGCCACCGTGTTAGCGGCAGCCCCCCGCTCAGCTACCAGCATCTCGAGAAATCCGTCGATGTCGGACGAATCCGTCTTTGCCACAGACCTGCTGAGAGATTGCATGACCGAACTGAACTGTCGCTATATGCCGTGTGCAAACGCAATTTCAATCGCAAGACGCCGCGCTTCATGCTCGAAGCCAACCCTTGCCAGGCTTTGCAAGACCATACTCACTGCCATCGGATGGACGGTGTCTAGAGCGACATCGTCGAATGCCAGGAGGGCCAACAATACGGTCTCACCGAGCCGCGCCTCCCGTCCGGCATCGTCCAAAGCATAGAGCAGTGCCGGGTCAGGCCACGTCGGGTCTCCGGCGCGATCAGGATCAGTCAACTCGTTCCAAGGTAAAGGATCAGCGATTCCGAGCGCTTGAAAGCAAACGCGCAAGATTATTGTCTGGCGCGACGCCTGCGTCGCATCGGCCTGCAGCGATCGCCAGGTGTCTAAGTCCCCGCCCCAAGCCAAGCCCGAATTTCCGGCCAACTGGGCATAGGGCCAAAGCGCGGTCACGGCCGTGGAGGCTGCCGGATTGATGACTGCCTCTTGCCGGGCCAGGGTCATCCAGGCGGAAGCTTGTTCAAAACGCCCAGCGGCGTAGTGGGCTCGCCCGGCGGTTTCCGCAAACCAAATCATGTCGGGGCGTGCGGGGATTTCGATCAAGAGCGGCAATAGAACCCGCAACACCGCACTATAGAGTTGATCTTCTTTGGCCCGGTCGAGCGCTCGCCGCAGAAGTTCCGCACGCACCGCCGCGGACTCTCCACGTTGTGCCGCTTGGTAAAGGAGAGCGCGGGCAGTTGGACCGGGAAGCGCCGCCGAGTGGCTGACGGCATTGTTCAGGTCGGCTTCTTCGAAATCGTAGGCTTGGTAAACGATGGCAAGCACATCGGCCGGCAGCAATCCGGCTTCGACAGAACGCTCGGTGGCGTAGGTGCGCTGCGCCAAATCTGGATTGGCAGATACCGCGACGGCCGCCAGTAAATCTGGGCTAGCAGCGCCCAACGCTGTCTCAGGCAGCGGCTGGTCAAGCCCTCGCACCATCGCCAGGTGCAGCGGCGAAGGCGTTGGAACAACTTCCGCCCCGAGCGGCACGCCATTGAGGGCATCCGCCAGCAGCAAGAAGGCCGAATCCCGATCAGCATCCTGTTCCCGCAGCACGTCGATGGCCAAACGAGCCCGGTCGATTTGACCGGTCAAGGTAAGGCAAACGATACGCGCCAAGTGCCAATAGCCGTCGCCATAATCCTGGGAAACCTTGTTGTTGGCTAAACCACAGGCGTCTTCCAGCTGCCCGTCCAACAACAGTGCCTCCACTCTTCTTCGGCTGACAGATTCACTATCGTGTCGCTGGGGAATCAGGCCAAGTAAACGGTTCAAACCGGCAAACTCCCCCATGGAGGCAAGCTTTTCGATGCGCAAGGCCAGGAGGTCCGCCCCCTCCGTGGCAGCGCCAAGCGGTACTCCACCGCCGGGCAGCGGTGCCGCCGATAGCAGCAGGCGTCGCGCCAAATCGCGCAAGACATGCGAAGCGATTTCGGTCGGCAGTTGCGGCAGGAGACGTTCGATGACCGCGCGGCTCGTACCCCGCCACATGCGTTCACCGAAACCACCGTTGGCGCTGTCGAGGAAGCCGATGGCTTGTAAATCTGGCGCTGCCAGCGGGCTGACGACAATGCCTTGGCCAAAAGCCTCTTCAGAGCCAAATTCGATGTCGCCGGGGGTCTCAGCCGCGTTCGCTTCCGTGACTGCCGGCGGTAGGAGCGACAATGGGGCTTGCGCATGGGCCCCTGAAGAGACCAATCCAATCCCTATCGCAACGGCCGCGCGGGTGAGAACCAACCGCCTAGCGTGGAAATCGATCATCGGGAAGCACCTTCTCGACCGTCGTCGTCGGCGCCGGCATTTCCCATGTTGTGACAAAGACGCCGCCGGCGGCAAGCGCACCGACAACCAAGACCACTGCGGCCATAGACTTCTTGCTCATGAGTAACTTCTAAACTGAGGATAAGGGAATTACCGATTCTTCCAAAACTGTGCTAGACGTATGGCAGAAAGGATCGTGGAATAGTAATCAAGCTTTCTCGTTACCTTACAATTTGACTATGGCGATTTTGCGGCGATTCGTCAGTCTAGGAAAGAGAAACGATACATTATCGAACACAATGAATGAAATAAAAAAGACCCAGTGCGCCAAATCCTTTCTTGAATCCTTTACGATTCCGAAAAGTATTGTCCTAGTTGGCCTGATGGGAGCTGGAAAGTCATGTATTGGTCGGGGGATTGCCGGGTTCCTTAACTTACCATTTGTTGATGCCGACGCGGAAATCGAAGTCGCTGCAGGTTGCAGCATTCAAGACATATTCGAACAACACGGCGAGGCTGCCTTTCGCGATGGCGAACGAAAAGTCATTCGTCGCTTGCTGCTGGGGCCGAAACTGGTCCTGGCAACCGGGGGCGGCGCCTTTATGAATCCGAACACCCGTGACTTAATTCGCCGGCGTGCGTCGGCCCTTTGGTTACGGGCTGATTTAGATACACTGGTTCAACGAACCTCGCGTCGCGACCATCGACCTCTTCTGAAGCGCGGGGATCCGAAACAAATCCTGGAAAAGCTGATGGCCGAGCGCTATCCCATCTACGCGGAAGCAGAAATAGTCGTCGACAGCCAAGAGGGCCCGGTCGAGCGGACCTTGAACCGCGCGCTCGTGGCGCTTTACGATTACTACGCCAAGACCCTGCCCACTTACGGCGATCGGCAGGAGGACTGTGCCACGCGATGAGCGGCCACGATCGCCTCACGGTCTCATTGGGGACACGCAGCTACGATATTTTGGTCGGCAACGACCTGATCAACGCAACCAACCGCTATCTTTCGCCCCTGCTTAAAGTGCCGAGGGTGCTCGTGGTGACCGATGAAACGGTCGCCGATCTCCATCTTCCGACCCTGGCCCATGCCCTCGATGACGG
Source organism: Rhodospirillales bacterium (assembly GCA_965222795.1). Classification (GTDB taxonomy): domain Bacteria; phylum Pseudomonadota; class Alphaproteobacteria; order Kiloniellales; family CBDCUY01; genus CBDCUY01. Next base: position 1,796,540 of record OZ244972.1, read on the forward strand.
CGGCATTGACCATCAAAGCTTTATCTTGCCGGTCGGCGAAGCAAGCAAAAGTTTTGCCCAAATCGAGCGCCTGGCCGAACTTCTGCTGGAGGCGCGGGTCGAACGAAACACCGCAATCGTGGCCCTTGGCGGTGGTGTGGTCGGCGATATCGCTGGTTTCGCCGCCTCGATCCTTTTGCGTGGGGTTCCCTTCGTTCAAATTCCCACCACCTTGTTGGCTCAAGTCGACTCGTCTGTTGGCGGCAAGACCGGCATAAACACCCGCCATGGCAAGAACCTGGTTGGCAGCTTCTATCAGCCGCTGCTCGTCTTGGCCGACACCAACGTTCTAGCGACCCTCCCCCGACGACACCGACTGGCGGGCTATGCCGAGGTGGTTAAGTACGGGCTCATTCAAGATGCAGGCTTCTTCACCTGGCTCGAAACCCAAGGCAGCGGCCTGATCGAAGGCGACCGAGACGCATTGCGTCACGCCATACTGACGAGCTGCTCTATCAAGGCCCAGGTGGTCGCCGCCGACGAACGGGAGACCGGCGCCAGAGCCTTGCTGAACCTTGGGCATACCTTTGGACATGCTTTGGAGGCAGAAGTCGGCTACGGCGATGAGCTGTTGCATGGCGAGGCCGTCGCGATTGGGATCACACTTGCGTTTGATCTGTCCGCTCAATTGGGTCTTTGTCCAGCCGCCGACGCCGACCGGGTACGCCGACACTTGGCGGCGATCGGCCTGCCCACCGGCCTCGATCAGATTCCGGGGCGAAGGTTTGCCGTCGATGCCTTGTTGGATCACATGAGTCGTGACAAGAAAGTCGACGCCGGCCGCATCATCTTCATCCTGACACGGGGCATCGGTAAGGCGTTTGTGAGCGATCAAGTCGAGATTTCTGACGTGGCAATGCTGCTCACCCGTGCCGTCGCCGCCTAGTCAATCCCAAAAACATCAGCAAGACGATGGAAACGCAGTTACTCATCTCCCTCGGCGCCATAGCGGTTCTGTTGCTGTTATCGGCGTTTTTTTCTGGATCTGAAACGTCATTAACGGCGGCTTCTCGGGCGCGAATGCACACCTTGGAACAGCAGGGTGTCAAGCAGGCACAAGTGGTCAACAAATTGCTTGCCGGCAAGGACCGCCTGATCGGCGCCATCCTCTTCGGCAATAACCTCGTGAACATCATGGCTTCGGCGTTGGCGACGAGTGTCTTGATCGGCCTTTTCGGTGAAGCCGGCGTGGCCTACGCGACCCTGGTGATGACCTTTCTCGTGCTCATTTTTGCCGAGGTCTTGCCAAAGACCTACGCCATCCATAACGCCGATCGGGTGGCCTTGGCGGTGGCTCCTGTATTGCGCCTCGTGGTCCAATCTCTGGCCCCCATCACCCAAGCCATTCAGGTCATTGTCCGCGGTACGATGAAACTCTTCCGCCTTAATCTCGACCCTAGCTTGGATGCGGATCTGGCGGCCGAGGAGCTGCGCGGCGCCATAGACTTGCACACGGGCCGTAGCAAGGAGACCCGTGAAGCCCGTCATATGCTGCGGTCGATCCTTGACCTGGCCGAACTTGAGGTCGAGGAGATCATGACCCACAGGCAAAACCTGGTAACCATCGACGCCGACCTGCCACCCGAAGAAATCGTCAATGCAGTGCTATCGAGCCCCTACACCCGGTTTCCGCTGTGGCGCGGTGATGCGGATAACATTGTTGGCGTCGTGCATGCTAAAGCCTTGTTGCGGGCGGTTCATGCCCATCACGGCGACATCACCGGACTGGATGTGGTCAAGATTGCCAACCGCCCTTGGTTTATTCCGGAATCAACCGACCTACTCTCTCAGCTTGAGGCATTCCGTGTGCGTCACGAGCACTTTTCTTTGGTGGTCGATGAGTATGGAGAGCTGCTCGGCATCGTCACCCTGGAGGACATCCTCGAGGAAATCGTCGGTGAGATTGCCGACGAGCATGACATCGAAGTGGAGGGCGTCGAGGTCCAAAAAGACGGATCCATCATCGTTGCCGGCAGCGTCACACTGCGAGACCTAAATCGAAAGTTCGACTGGAATCTGCCGGACGAAGAGGCTTCCACCATTGCCGGGCTGGTGTTGCACGAAGCCAGGTCAATTCCTGAAACCGGTCAAGTCTTCATATTCTACAATCATCGAATGGAAATCCTCGAACGTCAGCGCAACCAGATCACGCTCATTAAGATCACGCCCATTCAACAACCAACAGAGGATGCCAAGATTCCGAACTGACAGTTCTTAAGCCTTCTTTATAAAACGAAGATTTACGGCCAAGCCGTCGCCATCAGGGCCGACCGGGGTGGCGCTTGACGGGCCGTGTTGCCGCACTATAGTGCCGCACAATTACTCTTTTGCAAGCGACATCCAACATGCCACTTTCACCACCCGCTGAGCGCGAAGAGCAACACACACGCCGGTATGAATTTAAAGGCTACCGTCGAAAGGATGGTCTTTGGGATATCGAAGGCCACATGACCGATACGAAGGCCAATTCCTTCTACAACGATCACCGTGGCGAAATTCTTCCTCAGGAACCCATTCATGACATGTGGATTAGGCTCACGGTTGGCGAGGACTTCGTCGTGCGGGATGTCCAAGCCGTTACCGACGCTGCGCCCTTCAAGGTCTGCCCTGCAATTACCCCCAATTTCCGCAAGATCATTGGCTTGACTGTAGGCCGAGGCTGGCGCGCCAGAATTCGCGAACATCTTGCTGGTATCCAAGGCTGCACGCATCTGCTGGAAATGCTGGACGCTATGGCCACCGTTACCTTTCAATCCCTCTATCCGGTAAGGGCCAAGCAAAGGCAGCCTAGAAAGGCAGCTCAACGTCGCTCACCCCTCATCAATAGTTGCCATGCCTTTCGCAGTGACGGCGAGGTCGTGCGAAAACAGTTCCCGCGGTTCTACACGGGCGATGATTAACAGAACTTTGGATTGGTCGCCGGCCAATCAATCCCGTTGAAATCGACTACAACGAGCCATGCGCAGCACTGGAATGACCGGCCTCGGTGGCGGCAACCCGAAAATAGGTTACGATGTAGACGCGAATCGCCGCCGTCAGACCCGATTGACCTCGGTTGCGATCAATGCGTGTGCACAATTGATGGACATTTAGGCCCTCCCGTCGACAAATCTCGCCCAGGGCATCCCACATCGTGGGCTCCAAGCTAAGACTGGTACGACGCCCCGAAATCATGACATTCCGGCGTTTTCGATCACTCCCGGGGAGATGTTGCCTGGCAATAGACTCATCTTGCGGCTCATTATCGTCGTTGTGATCGGAAAGGCTGTTTTCTAAGTCATTCATTTGTGATCGACCAAGCTCGCAACTTATCATACTTTCTACATAAGAATAACTCTCATAGGATGCGCGTCAATCACATTAAGTCCAAAAAATAGAAATACTACAAGAAGGCACCGACTTCATGCTTCATCTGGGGCCACCGCCCGTATCTGTAAGGCGTGCAGGCCATCATCGAACTCCTGTGCCAGGATACGGTGAACGAGACGATGTCTCGCCAGACGATCCATGCCGACAAATACCTTGGAGTTCAGCTCGATCCTGAAATGGGATTCACCACCGGGGCGAGCACCTGCATGGCCTTTGTGCAAATCAGAATCGTCGAAAACCTCGAGTTGGATCGGCGCCAGTTCCTTGTTTAATTTGGCTTCGATTCGTGCCTTCATGCTTGGTGTTATGGTCACGACTTAAGTCCTTTGCATTGTCGATTCGGACTGTTTCCTGGTGGCAAGAGATGTAATCTTGGCCAGCACAAAATCAAAGAGCTGCTTTACCCTCTTGCAATCAATGACCCGGAGCATAAACCAAAGACCCTATTGCGCCGCTTGTCACCTTGCGGCCTGATAACCATACTTGAGCCATGCGGAGAAGCAGCGGATACCCTTTGAAGCAAGAATACACGGACGAGCAGGCCGGGGGACGACGCTGCGACTTTCCGGGCTGTCTTGAGCCGGGACTGCATCGCGCGCCCATCTCGCGCGACCGCCTGCAGCAATATTACTGGTTTTGCCTTGATCACGTACGGGCCTATAACGCTGCCTGGAATTACTACGAAGGGATGGAAGAAGCGGAAATCGAGGCCCATCGCCGGCAGGATACTGTGTGGCAGCGCCCCACATGGCCACTAGGAGGGCCCAGTCAGCGCGCTTCCATCAATTACGAGGAGCAACTTCACGACGGTTTCGGATTTTTCTCGGACCAGGCCGGCAAGAACCAACGTCTGCGGAGCAACAGTGACGAGGATAAAGCCCTCGCCATCCTTGGTCTCGAGCCACCGGCGACCATGAAAGAGGTCAAGGCAAAGTACAAGCAGCTTGCAAAACGCTTGCATCCTGATGCTAATGGCGGCGATAAGACAGCAGAGGACCGTTTGAAGCTGATTAATCAAGCCTATTCGACGCTTAAGAAATTGATCACCGCGTGACATTTCGAAGCATCTAGACCAAATCAATCCAAAGAAAGACTAGGTGATGGCCAAAGCCCCTGACACCGGCACCGGAACAGCACAGCTTGACAAACCTGACATTACCGTCTCGGTTCGCCAAACCTTTGGTATTGACAGTGATATGCAGGTGCCCGCATTCAGCCAGCCGAGCGAACATGTGCCGCTGCTGGATGCCGCCTATCGCTTTGATCACCAAACCACGCTCGCGATCCTCGCCGGCTATGCTCACAATCGGCGGGTGTTGATCCAGGGCTATCACGGTACCGGCAAATCGACGCACATTGAGCAGGTAGCGGCTCGACTGAATTGGCCGTGTATCCGCATCAACCTCGACAGCCATATCAGCCGCATCGACCTCATCGGCAAAGACGCCATCGTACTGCGTGACGGCAAACAGGTGACCGAGTTTCGCGAGGGCATATTGCCGTGGGCGCTGCAAAGCCCGACCACCTTGGTGTTCGACGAGTACGATGCTGGCCGACCCGACGTGATGTTCGTTATTCAGCGCATACTGGAGGTCGAGGGCAAGCTGACCCTGCTCGACCAGAACCGGGTGATTCAGCCGCATACAGCCTTTCGACTTTTCGCGACAGCCAACACCGTTGGGTTGGGGGATACGACGGGCCTTTACCACGGCACCCAGCAGATCAACCAAGGTCAAATGGATCGTTGGAACATTGTTGCCACCCTGAATTACCTGCCGCACGATGAAGAGGTCGACATCGTCTTGGCGAAGGCATCGTCTTACGACACCAAGCAGGGCCGCGAGACCATTTCAGCCATGGTAGCGATGGCCGATCTCACGCGCAGTGGCTTCATCAACGGCGACATTTCAACGGTCATGAGTCCGCGTACCGTGATCACCTGGGCGGAAAACGCGGAGATCTTCAAGGATATCGCCTTTGCCTTTCGGGTCACCTTCGTGAACAAATGCGACGAGTTGGAAAGGCCGGTCGTGGCGGAGTACTACCAACGCTGCTTTGGCACTGAATTGAAGGAAGGTACCGTTCAGGCCACAGTCATGTAAGGCGAAGAACGGCACCCACGAATCAATGGCCTCGGATCAGTCGCCCGTCGAAGATTTCAAGCGCGCCACCGCAGCCACGCTGCGGGCCATGGCCGGCCGTCCGGAACTCACGGTTTCCTTTGCTGCCAGTGGCCAGGGCCTGATCGGTTCAGAGGTTCGACTGCCAAACCCATCGGGCGAGCTGACCACCGCCAACGTTTCGGTGGCCCGCGGCGAGTCGGACGCTATAGCCTTGCGGCTGCGTCATCACGACCAAACCCTGCACAGCCGCCAACAACCAAGGGCGGAAGCGGCCCGCCAAGTCTTCGATGCGGTCGAACAGTCGCGCTGCGAGGCCTTGGGTATGCGCACGATGGCAGGGGTCGTGGCCAACCTGGATGCGGCCATTGACGCAAGGTATCGCGGCCAGGGCCTTGCTCGAGCCATGGCCGGCGAGGACGTGCCATTGTCGGAGGTCATGCGGATGATGGCCCGCGAGGCGATGACCGGCTGCAAGCCGCCGCCAGCCGCCCGCGCCATGATTGACGCCTTGCGGCCGACCTTCGATCCCAAGGTTTTGAAAGATCTGCAGTCGCTGGGCGGATTGGTCGACGACCAGGAATCCTTTGCTCTTGCCCTTCGGCAATTGATCGCCGACCTCGACCTCGACCCTAGCATCGAAGAAGACCCACTCGACCAAGACGACGAGAGCGATGAGGGAGAACAAGGCGAGCACGATCCTTCGCAAGGCCAGGGCGAGGGTAGCGCCGAGGAATCTCCCGATCAGGATGCCTCCTTCGAAGAGCAGTCGGGCGATATGACCGACATGGAGGGCAGCGACGACCAGTTGAGCGAGGCCGACAGCGACATGATGGCCGAGGCGGGGGAGGAGGAACCCGGCCAGCCCGGTCGTCCACCGACTTTCGACGATCGTCGCAACGCGCTGAGGGAACCAAGCTATCGGGCCTTCTCGGCAGAGTTCGACGAGATTATCGAGGCCGATCAGCTCTGCGACCCGGACGAACTTGCGCGCTTGCGCCAGCTCCTCGACCAGCAACTAGCTCATCTCCAAGGGGTGATTGCGCGGCTTGCTAACCGGCTGCAACGGCGGCTCCTGGCCAAGCAGACGCGGGCCTGGCAGTTCAACCTGGAAGAGGGCATCTTGGATACCGCCCGCCTTGCCCGCATTGTCGCCAACCCACAGCATTCGCTGTCCTACAAAGTTGAAACCGAAACCGAATTCCGCGACACCGTGGTTTCGTTGCTGATCGACAACTCCGGTTCCATGCGCGGGCGGCCGATCAGCGTGGCCGCGATCAGCGCCGATATCCTCGCCCGGACATTGGAACGCTGCGGCGTGAAGGTCGAGATCCTCGGATTCACCACGCGCATGTGGAAGGGCGGCCAATCCCGCGAACGCTGGATCGCCGCCGGCAAGCCGGCCGGGCCAGGCCGCCTCAACGACCTGCGCCATATCGTCTACAAATCCGCCGATGCTCCGTGGCGGCGAGCACGCAAGAACCTGGGCCTCATGCTGCGCGAAGGGCTCCTCAAGGAGAACATCGACGGCGAGGCGCTGTTGTGGGCCCACAATCGGCTTCTGGGCCGACCCGAGCAACGGCGGATCTTGATGGTGATTTCCGACGGCGCCCCGGTCGATGATTCGACACTGTCGGTCAATCCCGGCAACTACCTGGAGCGGCACCTGCGAGAGGTCATCGAATACGTCGAAATGCGCTCACCCGTCGAGCTGATCGCTATTGGCATCGGCCATGATGTAACCCGCTATTACCGCCGGGCCGTCACCCTCGTCGATGCCGAGCAACTCGGCGGCACGGTGATGGAAAAACTCGCCGAGCTATTCGAAGAGACTCCGAGCGCGGGGCCGCAACGCAGGCGGGCTGCGGGCCGCCGCTAGCCACGGTTATTCGGCCGCCGGGAACGCCAATCTACTGCTTGAGCGTCGCCTCTAGGAACGCGAGCGTGCGCTCCCACGATAGTGCGGCATCGGCCTCGTCATACCGAGCGCTGGTAGGATTGGCGAAGGCGTGGTCGGCCTCGTACCAATGGACGTCATAGGCCTTGCCAGCCTGCGCCATGGCCGCCTCGAAGCCCTCAACCATTTCCTTGTTGATCCATTTGTCGCGGCTGGCGAAATGTCCGAGCACTGGGCCTTTCAAGGCGCTCAGCTCCTCGGCGCTTTTGTTGACCCTGCCGTAATAGACGATGGTCCCCTCAACCGGCGCGGCCAGCGAGGCGGCAAGGGACCAGCCACCGCCAAAACACCAGCCGACAGTGGCCACTCTGCCCGTGGCGCGGGGATGGCGCCGCAGCCAAGCGATCCAAGAAACCAGCGTTTCCGAAGCAGCGCCAGGATTGACAGCTCCCATAAGGGCGCGCGCGTCGTCGGGTGCGGTAGCGACCTTGCCGTCATAAAGATCCACCGCTAAGGCAAGATAACCCTGCTCGGCAAGCGCCGCCGCCACGGATTTGATCTGATCATTGAGACCCCACCATTCGTGGACCAGCAAGACGGCCGGCACGGGACGCTCTTCCGGCACGGCAACTGCGGCTTTGACTTTTCTCCCGACCGGCGTGGTGAGCTCGACTTCCCGAAGTTCCGACGCCGCCGCGCGGGCCAGTCGCGGCTCCGCCAAAACAGCAGCCAAAGGGAGGCTCGCTAAACTACCCACGACGTTTCTTCGCGCCACCAGTGACATGAGGTTCCTCCTTATCCCAACAGGCATAGGGCGAGGGTATGATCTGGCCCACAATGATGCGAGCCCTCTCACAAAAAGGTGATAGGAAAGACACTGATGATCCAGTGTTTTGGAAAGGACCTCGATGACGGCGTTTCTATTGGCAAGCTTTCTAGGGACCTTCTTGATTTGGTCGGGGTTCTCGTCGGCGGCCGAACCAATCACCATCGGTGCGGCGGCGGTCACCTTGCACAAGGAAGATCCTGAGCGCGAGCGGGTCGGGGTGCTGCGCTATCTCGGCGGTCTGAAGCTAAGCTCCCCACACCCACGGTTCGGGGGGTTCTCTGGCCTTGTGGTTTCGCCGGATGGCAGCCACCTGCTGGCGGTGAGCGATGAGGGAGCCTGGTTGTCGGCGGCCCTAGACCACGATGAGGACGGGCACCTAACCGGCCTTCATGATGCGCTCATTGGCGATCTGCTCGACCAGAACGGCGACCCCTTGAAAGGAAAGACCTGGCAGGACGCCGAAGCACTCAGTCGAGACGATGACGGCAGCTTACTGGTCAGCTTCGAACGCCGCCATCGCATCTGGCGTTACCAGGGGCGGGGCCGAGGCGTGAACGGCACCCCGGAAGTCGTGCCGCCACCAGCCCAACTTAAAGGAGCACCGGCCAACGGTGGCCTAGAGGCTTTGGTCTCCCTTGGCGGGGGAGAGCTCTTGGCCTTGACAGAACGGCAAGGCCGTGGCCGTGGCTTGGCGGCCTATCTGTACCGAAAGGGGCAATGGACCACGCACATCTATCAAGCGAACGCCAACAGGCGCCCGGCCGATGCGGCTCGGCTTGCCAATGGCGACGTCTTGGTCCTGGAACGAGGGGTTTCATTCTTCGGCGGCTTTAGTATCGGCCTGCGTCGCATTAAGAGCCGCTCGATTCAGCCCGATGCCACTCTCAACGGCACTGAACTCGCGCAGTTGCAGTTGCCTTTGCGGGTAGCAAATTTTGAAGCCGTGGCTGTCCGACAGGATGCACAAGGACGCAGTCTGGTCTACCTACTGTCAGACAACAATTATGGGGTCTTGCTGGAGACCCTGCTTTTGCTTTTCAGGATCGAGGAGCAGCCTTAGGCGGCCTCGCTGCTGGCCGCTTTCTTGGCTAAGGCCTTGCGAACCCGTCGCTTCAAGGCAACCGCATCCGGCCCAAGTTCGCGATCCGGCGACGATAGCAAGAAGGCGTCGAGTCCGCCGTTGTGCTCAATGGTCTTAATGCCTCGAACGCTGAGGCGCAGACGCACCATGGTGCCGAGCGCGTCGCTCAACAACGAGGTCCTTTGCATGTTCGGCAAGAAGCGCCGCCTGGATTTATTATGCGCGTGCGAAACGTTGTTTCCTGTCTGCACGCCCTTGCCGGTAAAGGCGCAACGCCTAGCCATGGTACACTATTCCAATTGAGTTGACCGCAGCCGCACGCGCTCGCCAAAGCACGGGAGGACCGCTGGCCCGAACCGGGGGCTTTTAAGCCAGGTGGGCCAATTGGTCAAGTCGAAAGCGCGCTTAATCCTGTTCGCGTCCCAGGAAGTCCGCCAAAAGAGCTCTTGCCGCCGCAGTTGGTGCGATCTCCCCCGCTAAGACCGCCTTTTCCATCGCCTCCAGACGACTGGCGACCGCCGGATGGGATTTGAAGCCTTGGACCAAGGCTTCTTCTATTTCCTGCCACATCCAGCTACCCGCCTGCTGGGCCCGCTTGGCCGCCAAAGCGCCGGTCGGCTCCAAGGTATCGCGGTAGCTAAGAATGCTGCGCCATACGGCATCGATGCCCAGACCAGCCTTGACCGAGGTCAGCATCACCGGTGTTCGCCACTGTGGGTTGAGGGGCCGCAGCATCTGGATCGCGCCAAGGTATTCTGCCTGGGCGCGCTTGGCGGCCGCCTCAAGGTCGCCGTCAGCCTTGGTAATGACAATCAACTCGGCCAGTTCGATGATTCCACGCTTCAGGCCTTGCAATTCGTCGCCCCCGCCGGGCGCCAGCAGCAGCATGAAGAGGTCGACCATCCTGGCGACAGCCGTTTCCGACTGACCGACGCCAACGGTCTCGACCAAGACCACATCGAAACCAGCCGCCTCGCACAGCAGCATCGTTTCGCGCGTGCGTCGGGCGACCCCACCCAGAGTCGTCCCCGCCGGCGATGGACGTATAAACGCCTCCGACCGACGGGCCAGTTCCTCCATGCGGGTTTTGTCACCAAGGATCGAGCCGCCGCTCACCTGTGAGGTCGGATCAACCGCCAGGACCGCCACCCGGTGGCCCAGTTCCACGAGCCTGCAGCCGAAGGCTTCGATAAAACTCGACTTGCCGACACCCGGCGAACCGGAGATGCCAAGGCGCACCGCCTTACCGCTGTGGGTGATGAGCCTTTCCAGCAGGGTTTCGGCCGTCTTCCGGTGATCCGGGCGGGTCGACTCGCAAAGCGTGATGGCGCGGGCAAGCGCCCGGCGGTCGCGGGCCAGCACTGCCTCGGCCAGGCTTTGGACGGCCCCCAAGTTTGCCTCCTGGCCCATCTCGCTAGCGTGACTCGGCGCCGGGGCCGAGCGGCTGGCCGTAGCTGAACTCGACAAAAGTGCCATCCGGATCCATCAGCCCGCAATAGTAGCCAACCGGATAGGCTTCCTGACGCGGTTCCCAGGCCAGGCATCCGGCCTGACGGGCCAGTGCCGCAATCCGATCAACAGCCTCCTTGCTTTCCAAGGCGAAACCCAGATGGCTGAAGTCGCGTTCGCTCCGATGGCGCTCGGGACCGCCAGAGAGAAAAACAAAGATAAACTCCCGCTCCCGTCCCGGCTCGGCGAGCCAGACGACCCGCTCTTCCGGCCCGCTACCGGATCGCTCGTGAACCTTCCGCAGGCCGCAAAAGCGCTCGTAGAAGGCGATTGACGCCTCCAGGTCGCGCACATGATAGGCAAAATGGGTGAGGCAGGGGTTCATCTCGTCACGCTACCCCGCCTGGCGCGGGATGAGAAGCCGCGGTAGCCGAGGTTGGGACCGCGGGCAAATCCTGCTCGCGCGCAGCCCGCTGTTGTTCTGCCCACATGGCCGCATACTTGCCGTCCTTTGCGAGAAGGTCCTGGTGCCGTCCACGTTCTACGATGCGGCCTTGATCCAGCACCACTATTTCGTCGGCGTCGATCACCGTGGAAAGCCGATGCGCGATAACCAAGGTGCTGCGATCTTGGGAGACCTCCCTCAGGCTTTCTTGAATCCCCCGCTCGGTCTTGGAATCGAGGGCCGAAGTCGCCTCGTCAAACAACAGAAGCGCTGGGTCCTTTAACAGCGCCCGGGCAATGGCGACACGTTGCTTTTCGCCACCGGAGAGCTTGAGCCCCCGTTCGCCCACGACGGTGTCGTAGCCATCCGGCAGGCTCATGACAAAGTCATGGATGCGGGCAGCGCGGGCGACCGCCTCGATCTCCGATCGCCCGGCCTCGGGGTTACCGTAAGCGATGTTGTAGTAGATCGTATCGTTGAAGAGCACCGTATCCTGCGGAACGATGCCTATCGCCGCCCGCAGGGAAGCTTGCGTCACTTCTCTTAGGTCCTGATCGTCGATCAGGATGCGGCCGCCACTGACGTCGTAGAAGCGAAACAACAGCCGACTGATGGTCGATTTTCCGGCACCGCTCGGACCGACGATAGCGACAGTATGACCGGGTGGTACCGCAAAACTAACGTCCTTGAGGATCGGGCGCCTTGTATCGTAGCCAAAGTTTACCTTGTCAAAGGTGATGGCGCCCCCTGTCAGCGCAAGCGACGTTGCTCCCGGTTTATCCTCGACCTCCGGGCGCCTTAGCAAAAGGCCGAACATCACTTCCATGTCGATCAGCGCCTGTTTGATCTCCCGGTAGACGAATCCCAGAAGATTGAGCGGCATAGCGAGCTGCATCAGATAGGCATTGACCATGACGAAGTCACCCACGGTCATACGCCCCTCGGCCACCCCGAAGGCCGCCATGATCATGGTGACACTGAGCCCGACGGAGATGATGACGGCCTGGCCGATGTTAAGCGTGGCAAGGCTGGTGCGACTATCAATGGCAGCCGACTCGTAGGCCGCCATGACCCGGTCATAGCGCGCGGCCTCGTGCGCCTCGTTGCCGAAGTATTTGACCGTTTCATAGTTCAGCAGGCTGTCGATGGCCTTGGTATTGGCTTCGCTGTCAGCCGTGTTCATGGCCCGCCGGATCTTCAGCCGCCACTCGGTGATCTGCAGCGAATACCAGACATAGGCCAGGATGGTGACAAAGGTTACGGCCGAAAAGCGCCAATCAAACAGCACCCAGAGGATGCCGCAGACGAGGAGGATCTCCAGCAAGGTCGGCAGCACATTGAAAAGCACGAAAAACAGCAGAAACTCTATGCCCTTGGTGCCACGTTCGATGGCCCGGCTCAGGCCGCCGGTCTGGCGCTCCAGGTGAAAGCGCAAGGAAAGCGAATGCAGGTGGCGGAAGCTGCGCAGGGCGACCCGGCGGATCGCGTTCTGAACCACTTTGGCAAAAAGCGCATCGCGGAGTTCGCCGAAGGCCCGGGCCCCGATGCGTGCTGCCCCATAGGCGACCAGTAGGGCCACCGGTGCGACAACAACCAGTTGCCCCGCCGGCGCCAGTGCATCCACCGCCATCTTCAGCAGAATTGGCACATAGACGTTGGCCACCTTGGCCGCAACCAAGAAACCGATGGCGATGACGACACGGGTCTTGAGGTCCGACCGTCCGCTCGGCCAGAGATAGGGCAAGAGGTCGCGCAAGACGGCTACCTGCAGCTTGCCGTCAGCCTTCGCGTCTGCTTCGGAGGTCCCTTTCAAATAGCGCACGCGGCCTCACGCGGCGGCGCGGCGTTGCCGGACGATACCCAAAATTTCATGAGCCGCCTGGGGAATGTTGGTACCAGGCCCATAGATGGCACTGACTCCCTTGCCAAGCAAGAAATCGTAATCCTGGGGCGGAATGACGCCACCGCAGACGACGATGATGTCCTCGACCCGTTCCGCCTTCAGCGCCTCGATCAGCTGCGGCACCAGGGTCTTGTGGCCAGCGGCCTGGCTGGACACGCCAATCACATGCACATCGTTTTCAATCGCCTGGCGGGCTGCTTCCTCCGGCACCTGGAACAAGGGCCCGACATCAACGTCAAAACCGATATCGGCAAAGGCCGTGGCAATCACCTTGGCGCCGCGGTCATGCCCGTCTTGGCCCAGCTTGACCACCAGCATGCGCGGCCGCCGCCCCTCTTCTTGGGCGAAGCTCTCGACCTCGGAGACGATGCGCTCGAAACCCGCATCGCCGTCGTAGGCTGAACCATAAACCCCGGTGACCGAACGGATGACCGCCCGATGACGAGTGTAGACTTTTTCAAGGGCATCGGAGATTTCGCCGACACTGGCCCGTGCTCGTGTTGCTTCGATGGCAAGCGCCAAGAGGTTACCTCTACCCTCTGCGGCGGCCTTGGTCAAAGCCTCGAGCGCCGCAGTGCAGGCTGCCCTGTCGCGATTCTCTCGAATTTGCTGCAGGCGATCCACCTGCTGGTTACGTACGGCCGTATTGTCGATATCCAAAATATCGATCTGGTCTTCGCTATCCGGCCGATACTTGTTAACACCGACGATAACGTCCTCACCCCGGTCCACGCGCGCTTGACGCTTGGCCGCCGACTGCTCGATGCGCAGTTTTGGCATGCCGGTCGCGACCGCCTTGGTCATACCGCCAAGGGACTCCACTTCATCGATCAGCTTGGTGGCCTCCACGGCCAATTGATGGGTCAGGCTTTCTAAGTAGTAACTGCCCGCTAAAGGATCGATCACCTTTGTAATCCCGGTTTCTTCCTGAAGAATCAGCTGGGTGTTGCGCGCGATGCGGGCCGAAAAGGGCGTCGGCAAGGCCACCGCCTCGTCCAGCGCGTTGGTATGTAACGACTGGGTTCCGCCGAGGGCAGCCGCCATCGCCTCGACCGTGGTCCGCACCACGTTGTTGTAGGGGTCCTGCTCGGTTAAGGAAACACCGGAGGTTTGACAATGGGTTCGCAACATCAGCGAGCGCGGATCTTTGGGCCGAAAATGGTTTTGCATCAAGGTGGCCCAAAGCAGGCGGGCGGCCCGCAGCTTGGCCACCTCCATGAAGAAGTTCATGCCGATGGCGAAGAAAAAGCTGAGGCGCGGCGCAAAGGCATCCACGTCCAAGCCCTTGGACAGAGCCGCGCGCACGTACTCGATGCCGTCGGCGATGGTAAAGGCCAGTTCCTCGACGCAGGTAGCCCCCGCCTCCTGCATGTGATAGCCGGAGATCGAGATGGAATTGAAACGCGGCATATTATGGGCCGTATGCTCGATGATATCGGCCACAATGCGCATCGATGGCTCGGGCGGATAGATGTAGGTGTTGCGGACCATAAACTCCTTGAGAATGTCGTTCTGAATGGTCCCAGCCAGCTGCGCTTGCGACACGCCCTGTTCTTCGCCGGCCACGATATAGCCGGCCAAGACCGGCAGGACCGCGCCATTCATGGTCATGGACACGGTCATTTCGTCCAGCGGAATGCCGTCGAAGAGGATTTTCATGTCCTCGACAGAGTCGATGGCGACCCCAGCCTTGCCCACATCGCCCACCACCCGCGGATGATCGGAATCGTAGCCGCGATGGGTCGCTAGATCGAAGGCGATGGAGAGGCCTTTCTGCCCCGCCTTGAGGTTGGCGCGATAAAAGGCGTTAGACTCCTCGGCGGTCGAGAAGCCCGCATATTGCCGGACTGTCCAAGGTCTGGCGGCATACATGCTGGCCCTGGGGCCTCGCAGGAAGGGAGCAAAGCCCGGCAAGCCATCTAGGGTCATGAGGCCGTCAAGGTCGGCATGCGTGTAGAGCGGCTTTACCGGTATTCCCTCCGGCGTCTGCCAGACAAGGGTTTCCGGCTCCTTGCCTTTCAATTCCTTGGCACAGAGCGTCCGCCAGTCATCCAGGCTGCACTTGGGGAAATCCACCATGGTCGATCCATTCATTAAATGCGTTCATCTTTTAATCGCAATTATAAGCGGCAAGGACCCAACAAGCCACAGCAAGCCACACCTTGAGCCAGCGGAACCGCCGCCGCGAAGTGTCACTTTATGGCACGATCCGATAATAGCCGATCGGGTCGGCGAATCCTTTAAGGTCGGCGGAGAGATGCTCGACGCTGTATGATTTAAGAACCTCTGCCACCTCGGGGTCATTGGCCATGGCTTCTGAAAGGACGATATCGCCGCCTCGACTACGCCCCTGTAGCCGCGCCGCCAAATTGACGGTCGAGCCAAAATAGTCCATGCGGTCATTAAGGTTGACGGCGATGCAAGGGCCTTCGTGCAGACCGACCTTGATAACGACCGCTTCGCCCTCCATCGACTGATTGAAGGCTTGAACCTGCTCTTGCACAGCGAGTGCGGCTGCCAAAGCATCCTTGGGCTTTGCAAAAGCAGCCATAATCGCATCACCGATCGTCTTGACGATAGCACCGTGGTTAAGGCGGACGAGGCCGGCCAGATAGGAGAAGTGATCGCGCACCATGTGATAGGCACTCGCATCACCGATCCGCGAGTACAACGCCGTGGAATCGCGCAAATCCGTAAACATCAAAGACACATGTTCGATCGCCACCTCATCGCCGGGCCTCAGGACCTGATCGGAAAAGAGGTCTCTAAAGGTCTGCATGGCGGTGACCCGGTCGGCCGTGAGTGCGTCGCGTAGCCAGCGCCGGTCCTCGACGATGATGGTGTGCTGCCTGTCGTCGTTGTTGACCAGCGAAATCATGCCCGGCTCGCCGAGCGACCCAGCCAAAACGTCGCCCGCATAAACCTTGACCGACGGAAAACCGCCTCCGGCAAAATCGACGACACATTCCGGTCCGGGTTCCAAGGTGCGCAGTCGATAGGGCCCGGGCTGCAAATCGGCAGACAGGCTTCGCTCCTCTCCGGCGTTCAATGTCAGGTGCACTAAGATATGCGGCGTGCTCATTGGCCCAAAAAGACAGTACTCACCAACCTCGAGCGGACGGACCGTGGCCGAAGGCTGGAAGCTAAGCTCAACGTTCTTGGAGAAATCCCGGTCGTAATCGATGTTGCATGTGCCGCAGTGGGCCCCCTTCGGCAGGGCATCGAGTGTCGCGACCGCCTCCTTCGCAATTCGACAGCGTGGGCAAAGCAAATCCCAACGCAAGCTCAAGAGCCCGACACGCGTGGCTTCAAGGCAAAGTTCGATCACTGCGTCTTCGTCCGCACTCCATTCTCGTGCCAAGGCAAGCGGACGAAGGTGAACCAAGTCCACCTCTTGCGCAGTCAGCACAAAGTCCGCCAAGCGGTCGGCGAGACCATGACCACAATCCGACTCCTCGATACGCGCGACCATGTTTTCCACGCGACGCTTGAGCTCAGGCGAGGTTTCCGGTGCCGCATACTCAAAGGGCATCTCCGCCTCGCCTCTTAGGTACCGGCGGGTGTCATCGACAAGCTTGCCAAAGCTCTTGTCAACGGAAGAGAAGAAGCTAGTGCGCAGGATCAATTCGCCCACCAGATTGGCGGCAGCGACCTCTATCGTGTAATTGCCCTTGGATCCAGCGCCATCGGGCACTAGCTCAAAGGTCGCGCAGAGCGACTTGAGCGGTCCTTTTCGGAAATAGCGACAGTGCTCGAACCACTTGTTGGTGATCCAATTGACGGGCTTGTCCTCCCATTCCAACTTGAAGGGTCCTTGCCGCGCCCGGCCAAGGAAAAGGACAGAACCGTCGTCGCGCGGGATTTCCTCAATCTCATGCTTTGGCAGCTTTGCCGCCTCATTGAAGCGCGCCGTATCGGCAAGGAAGCGCCACACGGCCTCTGGCGGGTGGTCGAAGTGCCAAGTCCAAGTTTGCCGATGCACGTTGGCCATGATGGTGTCAGCGGTGCGGTTGATGGATCACCAAACGAAAGCCGGAAGGCTTGCCGTGGGAAAGATTTCGGCCCGGCCGAACAGCTCCCTCAGGCGCGATTCAGGCGGCAGCCTTCCTTCTTTTACGCCCAATTCTTCCGCATGGATGCCACCGACAACGAAAACTGCATCGATGCCGGCGCCTCGGGCGCCAGCAATGTCTGTCCGCAGGGAATCGCCGATAGCCACAATTCGTGCAGCCGGAATCGTTCCCATGAGCTGAAAGCATCGCCGATAGATCGACAAATGTGGCTTGCCGTAATAACGCACACTACCTCCGATCTCCTCGTAGGCTCTCGCAATTGCGCCGGCGCAGATCTCCCGCTTGCCACCGCGTACCACTTCCAGGTCTGGATTGGCGCAGACCATGGGCAAACCGGCGGTCAAGGCTTGTCTTAGCTGCGGAAGATAATCTTCCACCCGGTCGTCGGTGCCATGCGCTCCGGTGAGGAGGATGTAGTCGGCCTCTTCCGGCGTCGAAACGAATTGGTCGGGCAAGCCCGCGCGCATGCCGTTGTCGCGCTCGGGCCCAAGGTGAAAACACCGCCTGGCAACACCATTATGCCGCGTTTCGCCTGATCGACTAAGTTGTTCCCAGGTCGCCTCACCAGAAGAGACAACCGCCGTGTAACACGAGTCATCCAGTTCCAGGAACGCCATATGTTGGGCGACATTCTCCGCGCGCCGCGGCGCGTTGGAAAGCACAACGACTTGTTTTTCCATCCCCCGCAGACGTCTCAAACAGTCGACCGCACCGGGAAACGCCCGAACGCCGTCGTGCAAGACACCCCATAAGTCGACGATGAAGCCATCATAATGCCCGGCCAGGGGCTCCATGCCTGAAATTGTTCTGACAGCGTCCAAGGATCGCCCCACTTTTTCTAATCCGTGGGGGTTTCTGCCACAGTTTTAGGAGATTCTGAAACCCAACTTCGCCAGATTTCGGCGGATTGGCAAGCACCTAGCTCAAAAGGCGGGCCAAGCGCGGCTGACTAAAGAGGAAGCCCTGGGCGAACTTGAGGTCGTAGTCGAGCATTTCCACGAGGGAGGCTTCGTCTTCGACCTTCTCGGCGATGAGCTCCACCGGGTGGCCTCTCAGGTTCTTCCGCAATACTGAGAGGATGATTGGACCACCGGGTTTAGGCCGAGATAGGAGCTTGCTAGCCGCGATCTTTATGAAACTAACCTGCAAGCGCTCCAGCTCCCGAAAGTCGATATCGAGATCGGTCACCTGATCAAGAGCGATACGACAACCAAGGCGCATCATTCGTTTCAAGAGCCGCCTCTCATCCCGACCTTGGCGCAAGAAGTCTGATTGCGAAAATTCAAAAATCAAATGCGGCGCCAAATCGGCGTTGTTTTCCAGGAAGATAAGGAAGTCGTTGAAGAACGCCTGGTCGCGCAAGCTGTGCGCTGAGATATTACAGAAAAATCCAACGTCCTTATCTTGGTGCTGAATGCGCCGCACCATCTGCATGCAGCGTAGCAACAGCATATTGTCAATCGTCCCGATCAAATGCTCCCGTTCAGCAAGAGCAATGTACTGGTCCGGCAAGATGATCCGATCATCGTCCGTTCGCAGGCGCGAAAAGCATTCGTAGAAGCGCCGCTTTCGTTGCGGCAGACTGACCACCGGCTGAAGCAATAGGTCGATACGATCGTCTCGCAAGGCGCGACGCACCAATTCCAATGTTCGATCGTCGTCGAGGGATTTGAGCGATGACGAGTTGTCGGAATTCTCCTCGGCCTTGCCCAAATGCTTGACCTTCTGGGAGGAACGCAGCGGTACTCGCGGCGGCAAAAAGTCCTCCGGTTCAAGCCCGGCAGCCGGTAAGGCCTTGCGATCGACTTTGGATACCGGAGCCTGGCTTTTTGCGGGTCGACGCGGCTGCGCGTTGGCGGTCAAATTTTCGACCAAAGATCGCAGCATATTCACTTCTCGCAGCACGTCGGAAACGGCTTCGCTGCCGCCTTCGTCGAAACGCTTGGAACGGGCGGCAGCCTCCAGCGCCTCGCGCAGCGCGCCGGCCTCGCGACGGGCCCCTGAAAGCTCACTCTCTAAGGAATCTTGAGCCTCCTGGAGCTCCAAAATGCGGGCCATTAGACCGTCTTCGCGACTGATCCGCGTAACCGCCTCGTGTAGCACGACCCCCAGCAAGAGGATCGAAACGACGCAGATGACAACAAGGCTGGTTTCCAAAAGCGGCGCCACGGCCGGTAGGCCGATCGCCGCTCCCGCCGCCAGACAGGCGTAGAAAAGGAATAGGCAAATGTGCCGCAGGGCCGGCATTTTTCCCATTTCACCTTATGATTAAGGAGTGGTTACAATGCCGGTTGCAGGTTGATTCTTTCTTAACAAGCGCCAAAGTCACAGTGGTGATCGCAAGGGACTGAGAGATGGAAAGATGACGGTGCGAATTTACCACAACCCTCGCTGCAGCAAGTCGCGGCAAACACTCGCCCTGCTGCGGGAAAACAATATCGAGCCTGAAATTATCGAGTATCTGAAGGTGCCGCCGGAGGCAGCAGAATTGGCGGCAATCCTCGATAGGCTTGGTATGGAGCCCCGTCAATTGATGCGCCGCAAGGAGGAGCCCTATAAGAAGCTGGGCCTGGATGATCCGGGAAAATCTCGCGAAGCGCTGATTCAAGCCATGGTCGACCACCCAATATTGATCGAACGCCCCATCGTCGTGAAGGGCGACCGCGCGGCACTGGGACGGCCTCCAGAGAGCGTGCTAAAGATGCTTTAGGCCTATCGGCTAGGGCCGGTGTGCCGCGCCGATGGCTTGATCGAGGGATGTGAATCCGTCTCGGCGCAAGAGCGCTGCCAGACCATGTTTGATCTCGGTTATAAGATCGGGGCCCCGATAAGCCAGCGCCGTGTAGATCTGTACCAAGTTTGCCCCAGCCTGGATCTTCGCATAGGCATCTTCCGGGCTCGCCACACCCCCGACACCGATCAAGGGCAGGCTACCTCCGGTCCGTTCATAGACACGCGAGAGGCACTCTGTTGCCAGAGTAAAGAGCGGTCGACCGCTCAGTCCCCCCACTTCATTCCGTGCAGCCCCGCGCAAATTGGCTGGTCGGCTGATTGTGGTGTTGGATACGATCAAGCCCGCGACAGGCAAGGCGAGGGCCGCATCGACGACCTCCGCAAGTGCTTGCGGATCAAGATCAGGCGCGATCTTCAACAACAAGGGTGGGCGCGAAGGCAAGTCCTTCAAAACTGCATGAACCGCTGCCACGATTTGCCGCAATTCCGCGGCCCCCTGAAGGGCGCGTAGACCCGGCGTGTTCGGCGACGAGACATTGATTACCAGATAGTCCGCAAGGGACCCCAGATGCCTGGCGCCAGCCGCATAGTCGGCCGCTGCATCCTCGCTGTCTTTGTTTTTGCCCAGGTTTATCCCGAGGATGCCGGGTTGCTTCCGAGCTCGCCACGCGCCCAGTCGCTTGCCGACGGCGACCATGCCTTGATTGTTGAAGCCAAGTCGGTTGATGACTGCATGCTCCTCGGGCAAGCGAAAGACGCGCGGACGTGGGTTTCCCGACTGCGGTAGCGGCGTGATGCTGCCGACCTCCACGAAGCCAAGTCCCAAACCCAACATGGGCCCTATGACCTCGCCGTTCTTGTCGAACCCGGCAGCCAAGCCGAGCGGATTAGGAAAAGTGCGTCCGCAGATTTCGCTCGACAAGATTGGATCGTCCTCGCCCGGCAGAGAAACCATGGGGTCGTGGCGCAACAACCAAAGAAGGCCGCAATGGGCCGATTCAGGGCTAGGCCAGGAAAGCCTTGCGGAGAAAGGGGCGGCGGCCGACCAAAGACGCGCACTCGGGGCCGTTCGTGGTGTTCTCATGCCGTTGCTCGCATTGCTATCGTGCCTGCAGCGCGCCCGGCGCCGGACAGCCTTTGAATTCTCGCCTTGTAGGCCTATCGCTTGGCTTGCGAAGCAGCTATGCTGTCGTTTGAGTTCACTGATGCTGCCGTCTAGGCGCAGCTGCCACGCAGGCGGTCTTGTACCCCGAAAGACGTGAATCGAAAAGTGGAGCGGGTTTGCTATGCAGGCAATGCACTACATCGAGGGAAAATGGATCGAGGGCAATCCCATGATCCTCGGGCCCATGACCCACGGCACCTGGATGGCATCGGTGGTGTTCGACGGCGCGCGTGCCTTCGAAGGCGTCACCCCGGATTTGGATCAACATTGCGAGCGTTTGATCCATTCCGCTCGTTCCATGGATCTGGCGCCGATGCTGACATCCGGTGAGGTGCGGGAATTGGCCTTAGAGGGTGTTGGCAAATTTCCCTCTGGCTCGGAACTTTACATTCGACCGATGTATTGGGCGGACGAGGGCTTTGTCATGCCCGATCCCGAAAGCACTCGGTTTTGCCTGAGTATTTTTGAGTCGCCGATGCCCTCCGCCAAAGGCTTTTCGGTCTGTCTATCGAGTTTTCAGCGGCCGCTTGCCTCCATGGCACCGACCGATGCCAAGGCCTCCTGCCTTTACCCGAACTCGGGCCGTGCTCTCAGGGAAGCCCTGAACAAGGGCTACGACAACGCCGTCGTGCTTGATGGCTTGGGCAACGTGGCTGAACTGGCGACGGCGAACATTTGGTATGCCAAGGACGGCGAAGCCCACACACCGATCGCCAATGGCACCTTCCTAAACGGGGTAACCAAGCAGAGGGTGGCAAAGCTGTTGCGTAAGGCCGGCGTGAAGGTACACGAGCGGACCATCACCTATCCCGAGCTGCTGGACGCGGACGAGATCTTCAGCACCGGCAACTACGGCAAGGTCATCCCCATCAACCGCATCGACGGTCGCGATCTACAGCCGGGTCCGGTCTACGCCCTTGCCCGGAAATCCTATTGGGACTACGCGCACGGGTAAGTACTGCCGGGGCCGGGGCCGGCTGATCGTCCTTAGACCCGCGTGTTCGACTGCATGATGGCCTGCATCTGATCTTCGATCGCCGCCCGCTGCCGGCGCATCCGCTGGTCATCATCGGCTTGGCTCGGATCCTCGCGCGGATTGAGGCTGCGGATCTTTGTCGTCATATCCGCATGTTGCACACAAAGGTCCTCGAACTCCGTATCTTTGGCTGAAATCCGGGTCAGCATGTTGCGATGACGGCTTACCACAAGATCGATATGCTGGCTCATCTTGTTCCTCTTCGAATGTCTCAGATGCTGCGGCGGTTCAGTGTATTCTAAAACAGTGAGCCGCCCGCAAGAACCACCTCGACCTTCGGAGAGAATATTTTCCCCTTGGGCAACGAGAACAACTGGTTCTGCATGAGTCTAAAGTCTGCTCATCCCTTGGATAGCTTGAGGCAGGACAAAAAACAGTCGCAGGAATAGATCGGAAGCGGACGCCCAGCACTTCCGCAAACCGCAATGGTATCCTCGGATATTTCGCAGAATATCGGCCAACAAATAATCTTCGATAGCAATTGTAGAAATAGATCTTCTTATGATAGAATATTTTTGAACAACCATCGAACAATTCTGGCCTCATTCTCCTCAAGGAAAGACTATGAAACCTGAAGATTTTCTTGTGAAAGATTACGAGCTAAAGGTCGATTATCTCAACGGTCACTTATCCAGGATGTGGACGCGTTTCAATTTCTTTCTCGTCATCCATGTCGCTCTATTTGGCCTGTTTTTCGACAAGGGATCGGACTGCGCTAGCTACTTAGCGCTTGTCGGTTTCATATTGGCAGTCTTATGGTATATATTTGCAGCAACCGATAATAAGCTTGCAGACGTTTATCGCGACCATGTTGAAATCGTGTTCCTTGCCTTAAAGCCGACTTGGACAAAAGCGGCAGGGGACATCGAAGCAGCGGCATTGACAAACAATGGCCTACATTCCCTATATTCCTTTGTCGGCGATACGAAGACAGAGGGAGTGAGCCGCAAGGGGAAGAACGGCAAATTACTAGATTGCTGGCAGAAATTGAACAGTTTCCGATGGCCAAGTTTTAGCGTCACGGAACTCGGTGTTGTATTCTCGTGGCTCTTCGCTGGTGTGTGGTTCGTACTATTTTGGTTCTGGCAATTCTAACCTCCTCACGGCAAGTGCTGGCGGTTGAACGGAAAACTTTGCCAACAGCGTCCAATTCACACCCAGCAAAATTGATCACTCGCCTTTGATTGCGCCACCCAAGAGTGTTCTATTGGACTTGATAGCGGTCCGCTCGAAGTACTGCCTTAGGGACACTTGAAGGCCCCAACTTGAGCTTACATTCTCGGTCTCAACTTTTTGCACCAATCGATTTGGTCTTGCCAGGCGGGGAAAAGTGCTGGCGGCGCACGCCCTCTTCGAATTCGGTCAGTGATTGCGACCAGCCACCGTCCGGCCAAAGATAGCGGGCTGCCCCTTGGCGCGGCCAGTAGACGGCCGTATAGAGCGTGCCGAAACCTTGACCATAGGCGGTGGTGTATAGCGGCGGCTGGAGGAAGCAGCCTACCAACCGTTCCGGCGTCATGCTTTCATCTTCCAAGCGGAAGGTCAAAAACCGTTCCCGTTCCTGCGTCGCCGTCGCCCGGGCGTAGTGATGCCAGTCCACATCGCCTTGGTGATTGGTCGCAATCGGCACCAGGCTTAGCCGAACCTTGCGATCGGGCGCCATGTAGGCGGTTAGGAACTGGCCGCTACGATCCACCACGGTCACATTGTAGGACATGTGCACCGGTATGCGGCGCAAGACCTGGCCTGCCTCCTGTACGCTCGTGCAAAACTCCAGAATGTAGCGTAGCACCAAGGGGATGCCGAAGCCGTCGCCGACCACCCGCCGACCGCCAAATGTCAGGCTGACCGCCAGGCCTGACTCGTTGATGCCGTCGAGCACACCCCAAAGGCAGTCGAGCATGGCCAAGACCGCCTGGCCATTCCAACGGCTCAGATGGATGACACCCTCGCAAAGTGCCGGGCTGTAATCATAGTTGCGCACCAGCATCGGCTCGTCACCCGGCCAGACCACCTGGGAACAGCCTGTCATATAGGCCGGCGGTCGATAGAGAGCGAGAAATCGCGCGGCAAGGTCACCCCCACCGGCGATCTCGCAAAGCCGCTCATAGGTCGGCAGGAGCTCGGGCATGTACTGGCGCAGCTTGGCCAAGCTCGCGCCATAGGTCGCCCGGGCCTCGATGCCCTCGCTGAGAAACCAGCGCTCGTAGGCTGGCCAATGCAGCTGGAAAAGTTCGCGCCACTTGTCGCCGGGCGTGGCCTCTTCGAGGGCGCGAAAGATCAGCTCCATGGCAGCGGGCTTTCCTTAGAGGATCTTGAACGCCCCCGGTTGCAGGGCAGGCAAAGGTGCCGCCTCGAAGCCGCCCAGAGGTCGCCCCTGGAATTCGGAGCGGATGGCCTCGATCCAGCGCTTGGCGCGCGGGTTGAGCTTGAAACCTTTGGTCATCAAACGGCCGCGGGTGACCAAGATCCCCAGGTCAGCGCCTTCATAACGGTAATCACCCGACCCGGAGATACGCAAAAAGAAAGCTTCGTGTTCGCTTTCCACGGCGCGGCGATGATAATCAAAGCGAGAAAACTCGACGCTACCATCCTCGTTCATGTGATAGATGCCGCTTTGCGGGGCAGAGGTAACCACGTCGACGCTGTCGTCGGTGTGCTTGATCACCAATTGGCTCCAGGAATCGATGTTGTCCGGGTCGGCCCAGCGATCGTTCAAGGCCGAGACGTCAAGGTCGAACTCGACGCCGGAGAATTCCAAGAGGTGAAAGAGAAACAGCGGCGCATCCGCATGGGCGAAGGCCGCATGGTTGGTCATGGAACTGGCACCGGTCACCCTGGGATTGAGTTCGCCCAGCCACATGTCGCCGCTATCCTTGTCAATGAGGAAATCAAGCTCGAAATAGCCGCGGTAGCCTTCCTTGCGCAGCTGTTCACCGAACTTGAAGGTCAGATCACGTGCCTTGGCTCGCAGTTCCGGCGTAAAGGCATCAGCAAAAATCTCGTTGCCGGCCCATCCGCCTTTATAGGGCGTGAGTTCCTTGAAGCCGACGATTTCCGTCATCAGGGGGCCAACGATAGTGCCGGCCTTGGTGGTGCAGGCCTCGATCGCCGCCTGCCGGCAGTCGATGCGCTTCATGATCTTCACCTCGCCCTGGCCGACAATCTCGTCGGCATGGCGCTTCCAGTCCTTTTCACTGGAAATGAAGAAGGTGGTGTGACCGGAATCCCCGAAGGCCGTCTGCAGTACCAAATCTGGTCCAAGCTTCTTGGCGCGGCGGCGTAGATCGTCATAGCTCTCCAGCTCTGCCAGTTCATTGGGAACGCTCGGTACGCCGGCTTGGTTTCCGACACGCACCGTCGCGATTTTGTCGTCGAGGCTTGACCTGAGGGCTGCGGAAGGAAACCAAACCTGCATGCCCAATGCCTTGGCCGCAGCCTCGGTGGTCTCGTCGAACATCAGGAAAGTCGCCTTAGACCTCTTGCCGCGCCCCTTAACGAAATCATGCACCTGCTTGTGCTCAAGCAAATAGGTGTTGATTTCCTCGATACTTTGGAACTCGGGATGCGGGCCTGGTTCCGGAACGAAGGTATTGGGATGGCGGCCATCGTAACAATCAATGTAGCAAATGTACTTGAAGTTCCTCACCCACTCGTCGATGCCCAGCAGATTGAAGTTGGTGGCGCTAATGAAGTAGATCGGTACCTCGTTGCGATGAAAGAATCGCCTGATATCGGAAATACCATTCAGTCGTTTCTTGCCCATACTTTTGTTCCTTCCCTGCCTTGCCCCTTTTACGAAGATGTAGCCTTTCGCTCGAAGGCGGCTAGCCGTGACGTCTCTGTTGCTCATTCGCCAAGGCTTGCTCACTGAACACACGCAGCCCCAGCTCCGGGCGGTAGCCGTGGATCTCCTTTACGTCCAAGGCCCGCATGAAGGCCAGGATTTCTCGACTGATCACCTGTCCTGGCACCAGGATGGGAAAGCCTGGCGGATAGGGAATGACGAAGTTGGCCGAGACCACCTCGCGCCCGCCGTCCATTGCCGATTCGATATCGCCCTCGCCTAATTCCAGGTACTCAACTTCATCCTCATTGTAGGCCCTAAAGTAGGCGGAACGGATGTCGCCAGCCGTTGTCGGATCCTCGCCGGCGTCTTTGCTAAAGGCGCTGTGAAAGCGGCTAAAATCCGGAAGTGGTGGCAGGTTTTCGGTGAGCGATGTGACTTTCTTCTCGTGCAGACGCCGTTCGACCGGGCTGGTATCTTCCAAACGGTCCTCAAAGTCCTGGGCGATCTGCACCAGAACTTCGATCAAGTAGGCAAGCGAACTGCGAGTCGTGCCGATATTGGTCATGAACAACACCGAGTTGCGCGAGGTCTTGTTCACTTGGATGCCGTAGCGATCCATCAGTACATCGTTCTTGAAGGTGTCCCCATCCATGCCGGTGGCACCAACCATCAAGGTGACGCGGGTCGCGTCCAGGCAAAATTCGTCGCTGGCCCAGGCTGTCCAAATGTCGTTCCAGCCGCGCTCTTCGTCATAGTAGGACTCGATACCCGACTCTCTATAGGCTTCGGGAATCATATCGCCGACTCGTAATACCTTGAAATACTTGGAAAGAAGCGGGTGCTTGACCAAGGTCTGGCGCAACAGCATGGCCATCTCGACCTGCTTTTGCACCATTTCGAATCCCTCCAGCTCTACCTGGCGCCGGCCAACGTCGAGGGAGGCCAGAATTTGGTAATTCGGCGAGGTCGAGGTATGGGTCATGAAGGCTTCGTGAAAGGGTTCCTCTGCCTTCGCCTTATAGTCCTGATCAAAGACGTGAATCATCGATCCTTGACGCAGGGCCGTTAGGGTCTTGTGGGTCGATTGGGTGGCGTAGACTCGGACCCTCACCCGGTCGGGGTCTGGCAGGAGACGGGTTTCCAGAAGTTGCGCTTCGTTGTCCAAGTCGCCGAAACGCACTTTTTCCTCGCGGTAATGCGCCTTGTAGTCGGCGCTGCGATAACGATCAAACAAGACCTGGGCCGCATGCATGGCCGTACGTTGACGGTAGGTCGGGCCAAAGCGGGCAAAACCGAACCAGGCCTCGTCCCACAAGAAGACGAGGTCCGGTTTGATCGCTAGGCACTCCTCCATCACCCGCTCGACGTTGTAGACCACACCATCGAATGTGCAATTCGTGAGCAACAACATTTTCACCTGGTCGAGCTTGCCGGCTTTCCGCAAGGCCAGAAGCTGCCGCTTGATTTCTTTGAGCGGTACGGCCCCGTACATGGAGTATTGGTGGAGCGGATAGGAATCGAGGTAGATCACCTGGGCGCCGCTCAGCACCATCCCGTAGTGGTGTGATTTATGGCAGTCGCGATCCACCAAGACGATATCGCCCGGTTGCACCAGCGCCTGGACCACAATCTTGTTGCAGGTCGAGGTTCCGTTCGTGGCGAAGAATGTCTGTCGGGCGCCAAACGCCCGAGCCGCCAGTTCCTGCGCCTTCTTGATCGGGCCATGGGGATCGAGCAGGGAATCCAGCCCGCCCGAGGTGGCCGAGGTTTCCGCCAGGAAAATGTTCATGCCGTAGAAGTCGCCCATGTCGCGGATCCAGTGGGACTTGGCGATCGACTTGCCGCGTGAGATAGGCATGGCGTGAAAGACACCAGTGGGCTGCTTGGAATACTCCCTCAAGGCGGTGAAAAACGGCGTCTGATAGCGATCGTTGACCCCGCGCAAGATATTGAGATGCAACTCCAAGTAGTCTTCTTGACTATAAAACACACGCCGACAGCAACCGGTCACGCGGCCAGCGACTTCCTCCACTGATTGATCGGTAACAAGAAAGATATCGACTTCTGGCCGAAGCCGGCGAATAACCTGGGCCAGCGTGGCTCCATAGTCTTCAGGCGCCAACGCCTCGAAACCTTGATCACCGACGCGCGCCAGATAACGTTGCAACAGTTCGAGTTTGTTTCTGGCGTGAAAGGGAAATCCATAGCGAATAACGACGCTTTGAATGTTGTGATTGAAGAGGACGCCAATCAGCGCGTCCTCGAAGCTCGGCACCACCACGGGCTCGTACACGAAGGGATCCTCGGCCCGGCGCATTTGGCAAAGGCCGACGCCCAATAGATGCTCTTGCTGGATGGAGAGGTTGTCGACAATTAGGACTTCGAAATAGGGGCGCTTGTGGATCCGCTCCTCGGACGTATCATGGGCGTCGTCCTCGTGCTCCTCTTCGGCCTCGGGCTGGTCGACCAGGGGAATGGTCTTATGCCGGTAGGAATCGCTCATCAAAGCACGCACAATGCGCGCCACATTGCGCGCCAGTACCGTGTGGTCCCCTTGTTGCAACAAGCGCCGCAGGTGCAGGAAGTTGCCGCGCCCCGGATAGGCCCAGTAGGATTCTATGGGCTCCAGGGTATCCATGGCTTTCGCCGCTTTTTCATGCAGCTTTTGCCGGCCGTCCTCCGAGCCTGAAGGATTTGCCAAACCGGCCGTGATGTTTTTCAAGCGATTCCAGGTATCGGCCCGCAACTGCGATGCATTGTAGTACTGGCTGAGTGAACGCGGACCCGATGCTCCCAAGGCTGAGTTTGGCTCCGCCATTGCAAATCTCCCCCACCTGATTCCCCACCAGATTAGAGGATGTCACCCAGATTTCAATCGACCTGGCTTCACACAACGTCTTGAAAAGAAACTCTTAGGCTCTGCGAATATATTGCCAACCAGTTCAGCGTGGCCAAACCCCGCTTACAAGAAAAATTGATGTGCAAGCCATCGCATGCTGCGCCAGGATGATGGAGTGGAGTTTTTGTGGCCCGTTGCTTCCGTTTTGTAAAAGAGTTTGGCCCGGGGAAATTGTGCAAAGGAGAACTCGACACGCAGGCCAGAGACTAGCTGGCAGGCGGCCTCTGGTTCCTCATGTTCTCGCGGGCACACCCTTAATCGAAAATCTGGCCAAATGCACGACATCGGTCCTCAAACGCTCTGTCATGCCGGCCCTGCTGTTCTGGTTCGCCTTCTCAAATGGTCTAGCCGCCGAGGAACCGCTTACCGTGCTGGCGAAAGTTGGGCCCTGGCCGGAAGTATCACGGCTCATCGGATATGACGGCAGGCTGTGGTTCGCCAACAGCGTTAAAGGCCGCAATCACAACTCAGCCGACCTTTACAGTTACGATCCCGAAAGCGGTCAAACGCGTTATGAAACGCAGCTCTTCAGTCAGGATGCCGGTCGCCCCTTGGTCGCGGAGGGGGTGCTCTATTGGCCCTTCGAAGACGCCCGCTTTAGTTTGGGTTGGGGGCATTATGTGGCGACCGACGGCCAGGTCTGGCGGCAAGGCACAATACCATCTGCGCGCGCCTTCCATACCCATGCGATGGCCCAGCTAGACGGCACCCTTGTGGCCGCCACCTCCGCTTGGCGTGCGGGCCTACAGGTATCCAATGACAATGGCGTAACTTGGCAGTCGGTTTATGAGCACCCGACGGAGGAGGGTCGGGTCAGTCGCATCGTCGAACTGCGGAGCCAAGGAAACTATCTCATCGGGCGCCTGGCAGGACGCAACCTGCGCGGGCTCTTGCGATTCGACGGCGAGCAGGTGGTCGCCCTTCCTGGCTGGCCAAACGATGACCGGGTCACTGCCCTTACGAGCGGGCGAGGCTGGCTCTACGGGCTGGTACAACAATCGGGAAATCCTGTCCTTTGGCGAAGCAATGGCGAGGTAAGCGAACGCCTCGGCCGCATCCCAGCGGATTGGAGGGTATCGGGACTGGCGGCGGACAATGAAAACCTCTGGGCGGTTGGCGTCAGCAATGGTCAAGGCTGGCTGTGGCAAAGCCGGGCGGGCAAGCGATGGCGAGCCCATTCGAAGCTAGAGGGCGGGCGCCCCCGTGAAGTCGCGACCTACGCGGGCCAGATCTTCGTTGCCGGGGCCGGCGACAATGGCCACGGCATACTCTGGGGTCCTCGGGAACCAATATCGATAGAGACTGAAGTCACCGGAAAGTTGGCTCCTCCGGCAGCACCAATCGATGGCAACTGGCAAGACACCGCGCCAAGTCTCCAACACAATCTTGCGCAATCAGGAAGCGGCGGTGACCAGCGCGCCCGGCTGCGAGACATGGTGTTTTACCTGGCGAAGAGCGCGGCACCCGCGAACGCGCTTTCGCCAGCCCTCGCCGACTTGGCGGGGACGGAGACAGTGTCGCTCATAGGGGGCGCTGTTGAGATATCCAGAGCCACACTGGCTCGCTGGATCCTACTGTGGGGAAATGGGCTCGCAGGACGGGGGGAAATTCCGAAGGATTTGCTCAGTCGGCCTTGGACGACCGCGCCCAATCCAAGTGAAAAGTATTTCGATCCGCAGCCGATAGCCATCTGGGCGGCAGGACAAGTCGGCCAGAGAGACCGTCACACGATATCCATCCTCATCGACCGCCTTTTCGCGGCCAGCGACCCCACATGGCTGAAAGGCGATATCGTTGGCGCCCTCACCCGCCTCACTGGCCAGAGATTTGCCCATGATTATGATGCCTGGCGAAACTGGTGGAAACGCGAAAAAGTGACCTGTCCGCCCCAGTAGCCCTAGTCGTTTTCCGCTTCCTTGATCGCCTTCTCGATCATGCGGCAAGCTTCGTCGGCTTCGCCCCAACGCTTGATCTTGACCCACTTGCCGGGCTCCAAATCCTTGTAGTGGGTGAAGAAATGAGCGATCTGCTGCACCAGAATATCAGGCAAATTACGATAAGAAGAGACGCCGGCATAATAGGGATGAAGGTCGTCCACCGGCACGGCCAAGATCTTCTCATCCTCGCCGGCCTCATCCTCCATGATCAAAACCCCGATCGGCCGTGCCCGCACGACGCAGCCCGGCACGACCGGAATTCTGCCGGCCACCAGCACATCGGTCGGATCGCCGTCGGCGGCCAAGGTATGGGGAATGAAACCATAGTTGCAGGGATAGCTCATGGCCGTATGCAAGAAGCGATCTACAAATATAGCGCCCGAGACTTTGTCCAGTTCATACTTCACCGGGTGCCCACCCTGTGGCACTTCGATGATGACGTTGATTTCCCAGGGCGGGTTCTTGCCGACTGTGATTTTGTGTAAATCCAAGGCCTCTCTCCTCTATTCGCTGCCACGTGCCAAGACATAGCTGCCGGGGGCATCCTCGATCGGCGTCAACCCACCCTCGCCCGGATGTCGAGCCGGCACCTTTCGGCCTGCTTTGTGGGCAAGCCAGCGTCCCCAGTCCGGCCACCAGGAACCCTCCTGTCGTTTGGCACTGGCCAGCCAGGCCTCGGGGTCTGCCGGTTTTCTTGTGTTGGTCCAATAACAGTACTTCACCCGAGTTGGCGGATTGATTACCCCGGCAATGTGCCCCGAGGCGCCGAGCACGAACTTGGTCGACCCGGAAAAGACCTGGGTTGCCGAATAGCAGGATGGCCAAGGCGCGATGTGATCCTCCTTGGTCGCCAAGACATAGCTTGGCACCTTCACCCGGCGCAAATCGATCGGCACACCATCCAACGTCATCCCGTCTGGCACCATCAGCAGGTTCTTCTGGTAGACATTGCGCAAATAGAAAACCAGCATCGCCGCTGGCAAGCGCGTCGAGTCGGAGTTCCAATACAAGAGATCGAAGGGAATCGGATCACGCCCCATCAGGTAATTGTTGACGACGAAGGACCAGATGAGGTCGTTCTCGCGCATCATGTTGAACATGTCGGCCATGTGGTGGCCTTCCAAATAGCCCTTCTCGGCGACATGCTTTTCCAAGGCGGCCAGTTGCTCGTCATCGATGAAGACCGAAACCTCGCCGACTTCTTTGAGGTCGACCATGGTCGCCAGCAGGGTCGCAGAGGTGATGCGCTGATCCCCCTTGGCCGCCATGTAGGCGAGAGTCGCGCTCATCAGAATGCCGCCGATGCAAAAGCCGAGAACGTTGACCTCGCGCTCGCCGGTGGCTTGCTCGATGGCATCCAGGGCCGCCAACGGCCCTTCCAGCATGTAGTCTTCGAAACTCTTGTGGGCGAGATCGCGGCGCGGGTTGACCCATGACACGACAAATAGCGTATGGCCCTGATCCACGGCCCACTTGATCAAGCTGTTCTTGGGTTGCAGGTCCATTACGTAGAACTTGTTGATCCACGGTGGCACGAAAAGCATTGGTCGTTTGTGCACCGTTTCGGTGGTCGGCGCGTATTGGATCAGTTGCATTAGTTCATTCTGATAGACCACCTTGCCCGGTGTGACAGCCACGTTCTCACCGACCTTGAAGGCCTTGGCATCGGTCATAGAGATCTGCAGCCGACCGCGGCCTTCTTCCAAGTCATCCAGCAAATGCTGCAGGCCATCGAGCAGGTTCTCGCCCCCACTTTCCACAGTCTTGCGCAACACGGAGGGATTGGTCATGGCAAAGTTGCTGGGTGCCATGGCGCTGACGAACTGGCGGGTATAGAAGTCGACTTTGGCCCGGGAACGCTCATCGAGCCCATCGACATCGTGCACGACCGAGCCGAGCCAACGCGACGTCAATAGATAGGATTGCTTCAAATAGTCGAAGACCAGATCTTCGCTCCAGGCACTATCCTTAAAACGACGATCGCCCTTATCCGGCTCAACGACGGGTTCCGCTTCCTCGCCCATCATGCGGCGCCAACCCTGCTGCCAGAGCGCCATCGATTCATTCCATAGCGCTAGTTGTGCCTCTGCCAACTTCACCGGATTGGTCGCCATGCTGGCGCCCAGCTCCATGAAGGCACGACTGACCCCAACTGGATCGGTGATGCTAAAGCCGCTGGGCTGTCGGCTCATGAAGGCCTGAACAATTCTTTGGCTTTGCTCGCGCAGTCCATTCAAACGCTGCATTGTCTGAATCGGATCCGGTTGCGTCCCCGCTGGCTCCCGAGACGGCATGCCCATTTCTCCCATTTACCATTCCCCGACGGCCTATAGACTTCCAGCTATTGTCCGCAAGGTCAACGTGCATCGCCCGAGGGGATGGCCCCACGGTTCTAGATATGACCCGCGTCGCGCAGCTGGTCGAGAGCAAGCAACAGAAGCCGACCGAGGCGCGCCGCCCAAGATTCCTGTCCGTCCGGCTCGGCAATAAGGTCTTGGCGAATTTCGAATTCGATGTGCGGGATGCCGCGCTGCTCGCCGTGAACCGGGATCGTGTAATCTGTTTCGTCACTGATCGCGTAGGGCTGGTTGTCGCCGACGACCAAATCGCCTTCCGCGGTGAGCAGTCGCTGCAAGATCTCGGCTAGACGGCCATCACGATTATAGAGCAAGCCGATATGCCACGGCCGCGCCTGGCCGTGAAAAGTCGGGGTAAAGCTGTGCACCGCCACCAGGACATTGCGCTGACCGCCGGCTTGGCGCCGGTCAAGCTCCCCGCAAACCAGGTCGTGGAAGGGATGGAAAATTTCACGGGCACGGGCGGACTGCGCAGCAGCGTCGAGTTCTCGATTGCCAGGGATTTCCGTTGCCTCGCTCAGTTCGACGATGGAGGTTTCTACGCCAGGTTCGCGGTTGCAATCGATCACGAGCCGCGAATAGGTCTGAACCGCCAACGGTGCATCTAGACGCTGCGAAAGACCGTGAGCGACTGCCTCCGCCCCTATGTCCCAAGCGATATGGCGTTCGCGATCGATGTCGTCGAGGCCGAGGGTGCCAAGGGCCCGTGGGATCAGTTTTCCTGCATGCTCGCAGGTCAGGAGGAAGGGGGAGTTCCCGCTGCCGCGATACAGCGCCGCCGCCGCCGGCTCGTCAGGATGCAACAAGCGCCCGGGTCGATTCAATACTTGGGCTCCGCAACCGCCTGGTGACGCAGCGGTTTGCAGCCAAGCCTCTTCTCCATGCTTTAAGATTCCCCGGCCGAGCCTTGACCCTGGACAGCGAAAAAAGATGCCATCTTAGGCTGTTGCGGAAGTTCGACATGAAGGTCCACCAGGCGCGCCACCCGGGTCGCCTTGCCACGCAACAATTTTCCTTCGTTTGGGTTAGGCATAGGATTCTTGGCGATGGGAAAGGCATCGGCTGCCGTATAGACGCAGATGTAAAGCGGGCGCGGTGCCTCAGAAGTATTCGCCTCCGACCCGTGCAGCAAGCGCGTGTGCATAAAGCAAACGCTACCCGGCGCGCCAACCACAGCAACGGCATTTTGTCTCGCCTGGGCTTCATCCGCTTGCGAAATGAACCCAGTGAAATCTTCCCCTTCGAAGAGGGAGAGGACCGGGCCACGGTGGCTGCCTGGAACGACTTTCAAGCAGCCGTTCTTTTCATCCACATGGTCCAACATCAAGAGCGCTGTGACGACATCGTCGTTGGTGTGGGGGGTGTAGGAGAAATCCTGGTGATAGCGCACCACTGTGCCCGACCCTGGCAGTTTCACATTGATCTTACAGTGGTGAAATTTCAGGTCGGGGCCGATGAGATCAGCCACCATGTCGACCATGGCCGAGCCTTTCATGACATCACGATAGGCCGGCGAGATATCCGAAGGATTGTTGACCCGCCGAAGCGCTGGGTGTTCCGCTGTGTGTTCTTCTCCCATATCGAAACGCGGGCGCCCGTCCATAGTGGGCGGGCCATAGGGTTCGCTGTGGGCGCGGCTTTCTTCGATCCAACCAGCCAGTTCACGCCGCAGGGTGGCGAGCTGCTCGCCCGAAACCGCGTCGTTCACCACTAAAAAGCCTTCCCGCCAGAATTGCTCAATCTGGGACTGACTCAACATTTGCCGAAATCTTCCTCGAAACCATTGCCGACGAACGCTCGCGCAAAGCCCTCACATTAGGCCACCTCGCGTGACCGCTGTGCTAGTTTTACCCTGCACTGCTCAAGGAAGCAAAGGAGGAGCGAGTCAATGTTGAAGGTCTGGGGGCGCCAAAATTCGGTCAATGTACAAAAAGTCATGTGGGTGATTGGTGAGCTTGGGTTACCTCATGAACGAATCGACGCCGGGCGCCAATTCGGCAAGAACCGTGAAGGCTGGTACCTGGCCATGAACCCGAACGGCCAAATCCCGACGATCGATGACAACGGCCTGGTTCTTTGGGAATCCAATGCGATCGTCCGCTACCTGGTGAACAAGTACGGAGACGGGCGCCTAGATCCCGGCAGTGTTGAGGCGCGGGCTGTGGCGGACATGTGGATGGACTGGCAGCAGACTGTCCTTAGTCCGCCGATGGCCAACATCCTGATGAAACTGGTCCGCACAGCGCCCGAGGAGCGACCGTGGCCGGAAATCAACCAGGCCATTGAGGCTTCGGCCAAAGCCTTTGTTATCCTAGAAGATCGACTACAAGGCCGCGACTACCTCGTGGGTGACAGCCTGAGCTTGGCCGATGCTCCCTTAGGCGCCATGGCCTATCGGTGGCATGCCTTCCCCATCGAACGACCGGATCTACCGAACCTCAAGGCCTATTACGACCGCCTGGCCACGCGCCCTGCCTTCGCCGAGCATGTGATGGTCCCGTTGAGCTAGGGCGTCGGGCGGCAATTTGGCACCATTCTGACGGAGCGGTTTGACTCTGGCCGGCGCCCTAGCCGAAAAATAGGCGCGACAGCGCACTGCGCGGCCCATGGCGCTGACCGAGGCCTTGTTGGCGCTTTTCGACGTACTGCTGGTGATAGTCTTCCGCCAGATAGAAATCACCGGCCGCTGTGATTTCAGTGACGATGGGCCGCCTAAGGCTGCCACTGGCTTCAAGCGCTTCTTTGGAGGCCCGGGCCGCCCTTTCTTGCTCAGGCGTAAGATAGAAAATAGCCGATCGATACTGGGTGCCAACATCCGGTCCTTGCCGATTCAAGGTGGTAGGATCGTGGCATTCCCAGAATGTCGCCAACAACTGGTCATAGCTGATTGCTGCCGGGTCAAAGGTAACTTGGACGACCTCTGCATGGCCAGTCCTGCCGGAGCAAACTTCCTCGTAGGTCGGGTTGACGCGCTGCCCGCCGCTATAGCCCACGGCCGTTTCGACCACGCCTTCGAGTTTACGAAACGCTGCTTCCACCCCCCAAAAACAGCCGGCACCGAAGATGGCTCTTTCCATGCTCATGACTCCTGACGATACCCTTTCAATGTACGATGGCGACGGCCGCGATACCAGACTTGCCAACGCAAAGGTGAACAAAGGTGTTCGCTATAAGTTACCGCGTGTTCGCGGCAGGTCTTTGAGCACTCTTTGATCACTGGGCGTTTAAGGTGAAACCGCCGTCGACAACGAAAACGGATCCGGAGGTAAAGGCGGATTCATCGCTTGCCAAATGCACGGCCAGCGCCGCGATCTCCTCGGCACGACCCAGCCGCCCCATGGGTTGGCGGGCGATAAAAGCCTTGCGCGCGGCTATCGGATCGTCGAAGGCGGCAATACGCGCCTGCAACGACGGCGATTCCACGGTCCCCGGACAAATGGCGTTGCAGCGCAGCCCCTGGCGCACATAGTCGGCCGCTACTGCCTTAGTCAGGCCAATCACCGCCGCCTTGGAGGCACCATAAGCACAGCGGTGATGCACGCCCAAGACCGAGGACGCGACCGAGGCGATATTGATGATCGAACCGCCGCCGGCCGCCAGCATGGCCGGCAAGAAGGCACGAATGGTGCGGAACATCGATTTGACGTTGAGGTCGAAGGCAAAATCCCACTCCGCCTCCTCGCATTCGAGAATGGTGCCGTGGTGGACAAAACCGGCGACGTTCAGCAAGCCATCGAGCGCGCCAATCTCATTTGCGACCTCAACCACCGCAGCACTATCCGTCACGTCGAGACGGCGGAGAGCGATGCCCGGAACCCCCGACAACTCATTGAGCGATTGCTCGTTAAGGTCGGTGGCAACAACCGACGCACCTTCCTTCGCCAAGGCCAGCGCGCAGGCCCGGCCGATACCCTGCGCCGCCGCCGTCACGAGAAGCTTCTTGCCGCTTACCCGATCTACCAATTTGAGTTTTCTCCCTTTTTGCCAAACATTCGCGCTAAAGATATTAGCGAGCAAATACCAGGTGAAGTGCCATGACAAGCATTGACGAAACCCAGCTCACCCAGTTGGGGGGCAGCAGCGTGATCCCCGCCAGCCCGGATGAGGCCGCGTTGGCTGCGGACTGGCGGATAATGGTATCCGCGTGGCGGCATGCCAATCGACGTCTTCTACCAAACCGGTCCGGTGCCCGAAGGACTGTGGCTGCCGGACCAGGGTGTCGGCGCCCCTATCGCGGCCGCGGATGACACCGCCCAATGAAGCTCGCTGCGATCGAGGCCTAAGAAGTCTTGCGGCAGGACCTTGTCATTGAGTAAGTGTCTTGCTGAGAGCCCAATTTGCAAAGGGCGCAGATCTGAGGGGTATCGGCAATGAAATTGCTACGCTATGGCGCGAAGGGTGACGAGAAACCGGGCCTGCTGGACGCAGAAGGACAACTACGAGACCTGTCGGGCGAAATCAGTGACCTAGCGGGCGAGGTTTTGCTCCCCGATTCCTTGGCGCGGATAGCGGCACTCGATCCCGAGCAATTGCCAAAGGTTTCGGGGGACCCTCGAATCGGCCCCTGCGTCGGCAAGGTCGGCAAGCTGATTGCCATCGGCCTTAACTACAGTGATCACGCCAAGGAGACTGGTCACGAACCGCCGGCCGAGCCGGTCATCTTCATGAAGGCGACCAGCTCGATTGCCGGTCCCTTCGACGACCTGACCTTGCCGCGCGGCTCGGTCAAGACCGACTGGGAGGTGGAGCTTGGCGTGGTGATCGGCCGCCCCGGCGCCTACATTCCAGAGTCCGAGGCCCTGTCCCATGTAGCAGGCTACTGCATCTGCAACGACGTATCGGAGCGCGCCTTTCAAATCGAGGGAACCGGCCAGTGGACCAAAGGTAAGAGCCACGATGGTTTCGGTCCGCTTGGACCCTATCTCGTTAGTGCCGATGAAATCGCCGATCCCCAGCAATTGGGCCTTTGGCTTTCGGTCGACGAGGAACGAATGCAGAGCGGTAACACGCGGACCATGATATTCCCCGTGGTTCATTTGATCAGCTATGTCAGCCGTTTTATGAGTTTGCAGTCTGGCGATGTGATCACCACCGGCACTCCGCCGGGGGTCGGCCAAGGCAAGAATCCGCCGCGTTTTCTAGAACCTGGCAACGTCATGCAGCTGGGCATCGATGGGCTTGGCGAGCAACGCATCCAAGTTTTTGGCGCAGACTAGATGGCCTGACCCAAGTCCACGGGCAACTTGACCAGCCAATCCACCGGAAGGTTAGAGCCGGGCTGCCCGGTTCTAACGGCGGTAACTAAGCGTTGCTGACCATTGGGGAGGTTATCGGCAATCGCAACCTTGCGCGCCATCCTCCACTTTTAGCTAACATCCTGATGTGTCGCCAGCCAACTCCAGGAAAACGCCCGCTCTCGCATTTGTTGACAAGGACGCTTTTCGGCGGACAATCAAGGCTTTGATATTGCCGGTGCCCTTAAGCGATTGGCCGGTTGGGAGGTGAGCACTTGGCAAAGGACAATGATGCTACGCTCGTACGCTGTGATGCCTGTCCGGTACTGTGCCGCATTCGCGAAGGCCGGGCGGGAGCCTGCGACCGCTATGCCAACATCGACGGCCACCTAACCCGCCTAGATCCCCTGGTGGTGGCGGAACGCTCGGACTCGTTGGTGCCCTTCATGGAGGGGAGCGAAGCTTGGAACGGCCAGGTTGTCGCCAAGCGGGAGAGTTTCCTCACCGGCATTGGATCAGGCACCACCTATCCTGATTACAAGCCCGCGCCCTTCATCGTCTCCAGCACTGTCGAAGGCGCAGACATGGTGACGGTGGTTTCCGAAGGCATCTTTAGCTACTGCGGCATCAAGGTGAAGATCGATACCGACCGCTACCTCGGCCCGGAACAATCCGCGGTAACCTGCGAGGGCGAGCAGATCGGCCATGTGACGACCGCCGAGTACGGCTCTCAGATGCTGGCCCTTGGGGGCGTGCGCCACCTCACCGGCGGTTCGAAACAGGAGGGCAAGGTCACCTGCCAAGCATTGATGGACTTGTGCAATAAGAAGCCGATCGATGTCGCGGTGGATGGCGGCTCCAAAGTGACCCTGCAAGCCGGCGCGCCGCCGGTCGTT
Source organism: Rhodospirillales bacterium (assembly GCA_965222795.1). Taxonomy (GTDB): domain Bacteria; phylum Pseudomonadota; class Alphaproteobacteria; order Kiloniellales; family CBDCUY01; genus CBDCUY01. Next base: position 1,835,792 of record OZ244972.1, read on the forward strand.
GATGGGGTGCAGGAGGAACGCATGCGGGTCGGCTGCGGTTCCGCCACCATCGGCATGTTCGCCAAGCAATGGCACGGGCAGGTCGACGAAGTGATCGTGGTCGATGATCACATCACCGGTGTCTTAAGCGAACATCAGGCAGGCAAGTTTCTCGGCATGCCGCCAACCGGCGTGCGGGTGCGCGGGCGCCGTTCCACCCCAGGCCGCTATTTCCAAGTCGCCGAGCCAGGCCATGGATGGGGCGGCACCGATGTGACCAACCCCTTGGAGATCGTCGAGCGCGTCGACGCAAAGCGGGCCTGGCCCGGCCTCAAGCTGTTGATGGTCTCGACCACTGGGGAAGATGCCGAATGGTTCGAGCTGAATGACGCCTTGCAGCCGGAACCCGCCACCATGCCGGCGAAGATTGCCACGGTTGTCGAGCGCATCGCCGAAAACTGCGAACCGGCCCTAACCACGGTGCTTTTCATGGCCGGCGCCGGCGGATCGCTGAGAGCCGGGGTTACGGAGAACCCGGTGCGGCTCACCCGATCGGTGCGCCAGGCGCTCACCCGAGTAACGGCGGGCGGCGCACCTTGCTATGTTTGGCCAGGTGGCGGCATCACCCTCATGGTCGATGTCACCCGCATGCCGGATCAATCCTTCGGCTACGTGCCGACACCGGCCCTGGTGGCACCCATTGAATTCACCCTGCGCTTGAAAGACTATGCCGAGCTCGGCGGCCATACGGGCGCGATTCAGTCCTTGGACCAAGTCTTAGAGTCGGTTGACCGTTTGAAGATGACCGACTGGAATTCGGAAAACCCTTGGCCGGTGAAAAACACCGAGCCATGAGCCCTACCAGCCCAAATCCCATCAAAGAAAAGGAATGCCTCTTTGCCTAGCACGCTAGTCGGCGTCGATGTCGGCGGCACCTTTACCGATCTTGTCTACCTTGATCCAGAGGTCGCCGCCGTGCAGGTGGCGAAGGTCCCCACCACGCCTGAGAACCAGGCCTTCGGGGTGCTGGCGGCGCTCGATGCCGCAAAGATCGATGCTGCCCTGCTGGCCGGGATAAGCCACGGCACCACGACCACGACCAACGCCTTGCTGGAGCGCAAGATCAGCCGCTGCGGGCTGATCACCACCAAGGGCTTTCGCGACGTCTTGGAGCTTGGCCGACGCACCCGGCCGCAGCCCTATGGCCTGATCGGCAGTTTCGAGCCACTGATCCCGCGTGAACGGCGCCTGGAGGTGGTTGAACGCATCGACGCCGAGGGTGAGATCCTCACCCCGCTCGACGAGGATGGTCTCGTCGCCGCGGTTGAGGCGCTGTTGGCTCAAGACTGCGAGGCGCTGGTGATCCACTTCCTCCATGCCTACAAGAACCCGGCCCACGAGCGCCGCGCGGTCGAACTCGCCGCAGAGATTTGGCCCAACCGGTTTATTACCGCCGGGCATGCGGTCTTAAGCGAGTACCGCGAGTACGAGCGCGGCACCACGGCCACAGTCAATGCCGCTGTGCAGCCGGTGCTGGCGCGATACCTGTCACGCCTATCACAGGAGCTTGCTGGCCGCGGCTTTGCCCGCGACCTCTTGGTCATGCAAGGCAACGGGGGCAGCGTTTCGGCCAAGGCCATTGCCGAGCAAGCGGTCAACACGGTGATGTCGGGGCCGGCTTCGGGAGTCATGGCGGCGGCGGCCGTGGCCCGCGCCGTCGGCATCGACCGGGTCATCACCTACGACATGGGCGGCACCAGCTCCGATGTCGGCCTTTGTCTCGACGGCGTGCCGCAAGTCACCGCCGAGATGGAAATCGAGTACGCCCTGCCGATCCATGTCCCCATGGTGGATGTGCATTCCATCGGCGCCGGCGGCGGCTCCATCGCCTGGATCGACGAGGCCGGCCTGCTGCGGGTCGGGCCGGAAAGCGCTGGCGCTCGGCCTGGCCCGATCTGCTATGGCCATGGCGGCGAGCGACCAACAATCACCGATGCCAACCTCCTGCTGGGCCGGCTCAAGCCGCGTGGCTTGCTGGCGGTGGACCGTCCGGTTTCTGCTGACAGTATCGCCGCCTGCTTCGACCAGGTGATCGGCCAGCCGCTGGGCTTGGATGCGATCGAGGCGGCGGCGGCCGTCTTGCACGTCGGCAACAACTTGATGGCCGGTGCTATTCGCATGGTCAGCCTGGCCCGGGGTCATGACCCGCGCGATTTCACCCTCTTCGCCTTCGGCGGGGCCGGCCCCATGCACGCCATGGCCCTCGCCGCCGAGCTCGGGATTCCCAAGGTGCTGATCCCGGCCAGGCCCGGCATCACCAATGCGATCGGCTGCATCGCCGCCGACCTGCGCCACGACTACGTGAACACGGTGAATCAGGCGCTCCGCCAACTGGACATCGAGGAAGCGCGCGCCATCCTCAAGAGCCAAGTCGAGATGGGACGTGCAGCCGTCGAACGCGACGGTATTGCCGTCGAGGCGATCGAGTTCCTGCATTTCGCCGACATGCAGTTTCAGGGCCAAACACACATGTTGACCGTGCCAGTCAGCGGCCCCTCGGTAAGCCTCGCCGAGCTGCAAGAAGCCTTCGACAAGGCCTATTGGGAACGCTTCGCCGTGGAGTTGCCGGAGATCCGGGCGGTGCTGGTCAACCTGCACACCGCCGCCATCGGCCGGCGGCGGGCCTTCGACCTTGCCGCCCTGGCCGCGCAAGGCGGTGACGGAGATCTGCGAACGGCCCAAACCGGCAGCCGTTCGGTTTGGTTTTCCGACGGCTGGCAGGAAACGCCGGTTTACGACCGCGGCCGCCTGCCGCGCGGGATCAGCCTTAATGGACCCGCGATCATCGAGCAGCTGGACTGCACCAGCGTCATCGAGCCGGGCAACGCGGTAAGCCTGGACGCCTTCGGCAACCTGATCGTAGAGGTGAGGATGTGACCAGTATCGACCCCATCACCCTGGTGGTGATCGAAAGCGGGCTGAAGCAGGTCTGCAACGAGATGGATCTCGCCTTCGTCCGCTCCGCCTTCTCGCCGGTGATCTCGGAGGCGCTCGATCGCTCGGACGGCATCTACGCGGCCGAAGACGGCGCCTTGATCGCGCAAGGGGACCTGGGTCTACCGGTCTTCGTCGGCACCATGCAGTTCTCCACCCAGGAGGTGATCAAACGGGCGCCCGAGATCGCTCCCGGCGACGTCTTCATCGTCAACGACCCCTACCTCGGCGGCACCCATCTGATGGACGTGCGCTTCACCCGGCCATTCTTCTACAAAGGTGAGCTCTTCGCTTGGCTGGCCAACACCGGTCACTGGCCGGACACCGGCGGCATGGTGCCGGGCGGCTTCTCCGCCAAGGCCATCGAGGTGGAGCAGGAAGGGCTGCGGCTGCCACCGGTGAAGCTCTACAAGGAAGGCAAGATGGATGAGGAGATCCTGGCGATCATCCTTTCCAACATCCGCATCGCCGACCAGCGCATCGGCGACATCAAGGCGCAGGCGGCGGCACTCACCGTGGGCGAACGGCGCCTGACCGCCCTGCTCGATCGTTATGGTCGAGATACGGTGCAAGACGCCATCGCCGAACTGCGCCGCCGCGCCGCCCAGCAGATGCGGGCCAAGATCGCCGAGATTCCCGAGGGTACCTATCACGGCCGGGCGGTGGTCGATTCCGACGGCGTGGTGGACGAGCCGCTGATCATCGAAATGGCGATCACCCGCAAGGGCGCGGATCTCCACTTCGACATGAGCGGCTCCAGCCCGCCCTGCCGCGGCCCCATGAACAGCGTCATCGCCACCACCAAGTCCTCCATCTATCTGGCGATCAAGCACGTCTTTCCGGAAGTGCCGATCAATGCCGGCACCTTCGAGCCGCTGAAGATCAAGGAGCCGGAGGGCACCTTCCTCTACGCCAGGTATCCGCGGCCGGTTTCCGGCTGCGCGGCGGAGGTCAGCCAGCGGATCGCCGAGGCGGTCTTCGATGCCTTGGTCAAGGCCATTCCCGATCGCCTCTTCGCCGCCCCGGCCGGCACCTCCGGCAACTTCGGCCTCGGCGGCATCGATCCCGAGACCGGCCGCGCCTATGTGCTCTACGTGATTTCCGGCGGCGGCTACGGCGGCTCGCCGAAAGGTGACGGGCTCACCAACGGCTGCTCGACCATCGGCATCTCCAAGACCCAGCCCATCGAGGTGCTGGAGCAACGCTATCCCGTGCTTTTCGAGGAGTACTCCCTGCACGAGGGCTCTGGCGGCGCCGGCCAGTTCCGCGGCGGCTTCGGCGTCAACTATACAGCAAGGGTGCGGCGCGGATCGGCGCGTGCCTCCATGGTGATGGACCACGGCCGCTGCGGCCCCAACGGCGCCCAAGGGGGTGCCGCCGGCGGCGTCAACAAGGTCGAGGTGCAGCGCAGGGAGGGGATCTATCACCCGCCGCACCGCTCCAAGGACCAGGACATCGCCTTACAAGCCGGCGATGCGGTGCGGGTCTCAACCCCCGGCGGCGGCGGTTTCGGCGACCCGCTGGCCCGCCCGCCCGAGCTGGTCGCCCGCGACGTCCAGCGCGGCTACTACACGGCGGCAGAAGCGGCCGAGCGCTTCGGCGTGGTGCTGAGCGGCCACCCGCCTGAGGTCGACGCGGCAGCGACGGCGAGAAGGCGGGGCGAGCGAGGGTAGAGCACCGTAGAGTCTCGCGGCAGAATTTGCTATTTTGGGGAAATGGGAGAGAAACTCGAAATTGCCCCGGATCTGTTGGCCCGTGTGGATGCTCTAGCCGCTCGCACCACCATGTCTCGGGACGAAATAATTCGCGATGCGTTGGAGAACGGAAGGTCTCTTGCCTGGCAGGAAGAGTGGCTGCGTCGCATCGAAGAAGGTAAGGCAGCAGCCGATAAAGGCGATTTCGCCAGTCCTGAAGAACTCGAACGGGTGCTCAACAAGTACCGTCCGACCTGATGCGAGTCCTTTGGACGGCGCCGGCGATCAGAAATCTCGAAGAAATTGCAGATTTCCTTGCCGAGCGAAACCCCTTAGCCGCCTATCGTGTAGTTAACGCAATCTACAGCAAGGCTGAAACTCTGCTGGCGGAGAACCCAATGATGGGCCGAACCGGACGGGATCCAGGCACCCGTGAGTTGGTGATTACCGGCACACCCTATATTGTCGGCTATCGTGTGGCTGAACATGTTGAAATTTTGGCTGTGCTCCATGGAGCGCAGAATTGGCCCAAAAGGCTACAATGACATCCAGCGTGTTTGTTTGCTCCCCTCCCCTCACCCCTTCTTCGCCACCCGGCGCCAGAGGGTGGTGCCGTCGGGCTTGTCTTCGAGCTGAATGCCCTTTTCGGTGAGCGCGTCGCGGAGGCGGTCGGCCTCGGCGAAGTCACGGGCCTTGCGGGCCTGGCGCCGCGCTGCGATCAGGGCCTCGATCTCCGCATCACCACCGCCGCCGGTGAACCAGGCCTCCGGGTCCTGGCTGAGGAGGCCCATGAGCTCGGCCGCCGCCAGGAGTTCGGCGCGCAGGCCCGCCGCCGCGGCCGGGTCATCGGCCTGATTGATCCTGCCCGCTAGCTCGTGCAGCGCGGCCAAGGCGGCCGGCGTGTTGAGGTCGTCGGCGAGTGCGGCCACGAAGGCCCCCGGCGGCTCCGCCTGTTCCCCGATCTCAGCGCCACGCAGGGCCCCATAGAGCCGGTCGAGCTGGGCCTTGGCGTCGGCCAGCTTGTCGTGGGTGAAGTCGAGGGGCTGGCGGTACTGGGCACTCAGCAGGGTGAGACGCATGGCCTCGCCTTTCTTGTGCTGCTCGCCGGGCCAATCGTCCTCTTCCAGGAGCTGGCGCACGGTGAAGAAATTGCCCAGGGACTTGGACATCTTCTCGCCGTCGACCACCAGATAGCCGTTATGCATCCAGAGGCGCACGAACTCCTTGCCGTTGGCGCAGGTGGACTGGGCCAGTTCGTTCTCGTGGTGGGGAAAGATCAGGTCCTGGCCGCCACCGTGGATGTCGAAGGTCTCGCCAAGATGCGCCGCGCTCATGGCCGAGCATTCGATGTGCCAGCCCGGCCGGCCGCGGCCCCAGGGAGAGTCCCAGCCCGGCTGGGTCTCGTCGCTCGGCTTCCACAGGACGAAGTCGGCCGGGTCTTTCTTGTAGGGTGCGACCTCGACCCGGGCGCCGGCGATTTGCTCCTCTCGGTCGCGCCGCGACAGGCGGCCGTAGTCGGCCATGGAGGGGACGTGGAACAGCACGTGGCCTTCCGCCTCGTAGGCGTGGCCCTTGTCGACCAGCGCCTGCATGATCTCGATCATCCCGGCGATGTGCTGGGTCGCCCGCGGCTCGACCGTGGGCGGCAGGGCGCCCAAGGCCGCCATATCCTCGTGAAAGGCCTTGGCCGTGCGCTCGGTCAGGCTGTCGATGCTCTCGCCGTTGGCCCGGGCGGCGGTGATGATTTTGTCCTCCACGTCGGTGATGTTGCGCGCGTAGATGACGTGATCCGGGCCGTAGATGTTTCTTAGCAGGCGAAAGAGCACATCGAAGACCACCACCGGGCGGGCGTTGCCGATGTGGGCGAAGTCGTAGACCGTCGGCCCGCAGACGTATAAGCGCACCCGTTCCGGGTCGATGGGTTGAAAGTCTTCTTTCTGGCGGGTCAGGGTGTTGGTTAGTCGGATCATCATTTGTCGTAGCTCTTCTGAGGATAGGGGGCGCTTGGCGGCGAAAACAGCCCCGGCCGCGACTGGCTGTCAAGCAAAAGCCAGGAGCCTAGGATATTTCCTTTGCCGGCGGCAGATCGCTGAGCCTCGCCTCGATTTGCTCGCGCCAGGCCAGGCTCGACTGCGCACCGGCGATGGTACAGCAAAGGCCGGCGCCGACGCTGGCAAACCGCAAGGCTTCCGGCATGGCCTGACCTTCATCCAAGGCCGCCGCCAGGCAGCCGACGAAGGCATCTCCGGCGCCAGTGGTGTCGACAGCCGTAACCGGCACGGCGGCAACCGACCAGGCGCCCTGCGGACCCCGGGCAACAGCCCCTTGGCGGCCCAGGGTGGTGATGGTGGTGAGTCCGGAACGGGATGCCAGCACGTCGGCCAGGCTGTCTGCTTCGCTGCCGACAAGACCGAGGCTCTCATCGAGCATGGCCGCTTCGATCTCGTTGACCACCAGAATGTCGACCAAATCCAAAGCTGTTTCCGGGATCGGCGCCGCCGGCGCCAGGTTGAGAAGGACCCGAGCACCCAAGGTCTTGGTCCGCTCTAACAGGATCCAATTCTGCGGAAGGCTGACCTCCATCTGCAGCACCAGCAGGTTGCCGGCGCCAAGCTGCTCGTCTGCGACCTGCGTCGCCCGCGCATCCAAGTTAGCGCCGCTAGCGACCGCGATGGCATTTTCGGCCGCCGCATCGACGAGGATGCTGGCACAGGCGGTACCCGTCCCAGAGCGGCCGACAGCCGTGAGATCGGCACCTGCCTCCCGCAGCAACGCTAGGGCGAAGTCGCCCCAGTCATCCCGGCCCACCATACCGGCCATGGCAACCTTCCCGCCGGCGCGCGCCGCCGCGCAAGCCTGGTTCGCCCCCTTACCCCCCTGCACCAAGAAATAACGGCCACCGAGGACCGTTTCTCCCGGTTGGGGCAAGCGCGCCACTTGCATGACGAAATCAACGTTAAGCGACCCAAAGACCGTGATCACCTGGCCAAACCTCCCGGCAGTTAGCTTAGCAGAGTTGTGCCTTTATCGCGACGGCCGGAAAGAGGTCTTGACGGTGTCGGCAAAAATTTGATCAAATGGTAAAAAATTACATTGTACCGACTATGCGACGTTGGGAGGAGGCGTGATGACAGAGAGCGAGGAAAAGGCCAACGAGCGTACACCAGGGATCGCTTCGGGCCGCCTATCCCAAGAACAATACCGCGAAAGTTTTGCGGACCTGCACCCACCGCTCAGCCAGCACGAAGCGTTGGTCGAGGCCGATCGCTGCTATTTTTGCTACGATGCCCCTTGCGTGGAGGCTTGCCCAACCCGCATCGACATTCCCCAATTCATTCGCCAGATCCAAACCGGCAACCCCTTGGGCTCGGCGGCGACGATCCTAAAGCAGAACATCATGGGCGGCATGTGCGCCCGCGTATGCCCGACGGAACAGCTTTGCGAAGAGGTCTGCGTGCGCAATCGGGCCGAGGAGAAACCGGTGCAGATCGGCCTGCTGCAGCGCTTTGCCACGGATGCCCTCTTCGCCGATGGCCGCCAGATTTTCAAGCGTGCGCCGGCGAGCGGCAAGACCGTCGCCGTCGTCGGCGCGGGCCCGGCCGGCCTTGCTTGCGCCCATCGCCTGGCTTGTCTCGGCCATGCGGTGGCGGTTTTCGAGGCTCGGCCCAAACCCGGTGGGCTGAACGAGTATGGCATCGCCGCCTATAAGGCGCTCGACGATTTTGCGCAGCGGGAAGCCGATTACATTCTCGGCCTTGGCGGCATCACGGTCGAATACGGCGTTGTTATCGGAGAAGACCGAACCTTGAGCGACCTGCGGCAAGGCTACGACGCCGTTTTTCTTGGTATGGGATTGGGCGGCGTCAATGCCCTCAATCTAGCGGGTGAAGCGGCAGAGGGGGTGGTCGATGCGGTCGACTACATTGCCAAGTTACGCCAAGCCGAGAACCTGTCGCACCTGCCTATCGGTCGCCGGGTAGTGGTCATTGGCGGCGGCATGACCGCCATCGACATCGCCGTGCAGAGCAAGCTCTTGGGCGCCGAAGAAGTGACTATCGTCTATCGGCGCGACGCCAAGGCCATGAAGGCCAGCGGCTTCGAGCAAGCCTTGGCCCAGACCAAAGGCGTCAAGATCAAGCTGAACGCCTCGCCGGTCGGGCTGGTCGAGGAAAATGGCCGTATTGCAGGGGTCGAGATCGAGTACACGGCGCAACAAAACGGCGGCTTGGCGGCCACCGGCGAGCGCTTCCGCCTGCCGGCGGATATGGTGTTCAAGGCAATCGGCCAGACCTTCGTGGCCGAGAGCCTTGCCGGCAGTGAAGCGACTGTTAGGCTGGAAGGCGGGCGCATCGCCGTCGACGACGAAGGCCGCACCTCGCTCGACGATGTCTGGGCCGGCGGCGATTGTGTGGCCGGCGGTCAAGACCTTACCGTGGCCGCGGTCGAGGACGGCAAGCGCGCCGCCGAGGCGATCGATAGAGCCCTGCGCTAAGAAGGAGATAAGAGGATGGCCGACATTCGCTGTAACTTCGTGGGCATTAAGTCGCCCAATCCCTTTTGGCTCGCCTCGGCGCCACCGACCGACAAGGCCTACAACGTCGAACGCGCCTTTAAGGCCGGCTGGGGCGGCGTGGTGTGGAAGACCTTGGGCGAGGAAGGCCCGCCGATCGTCAACGTCAATGGCCCCCGTTATGGTGCCATACATAGTGGCGACCGGCGCCTTATTGGCTTCAACAACATCGAGCTGATCACCGACCGGCCGCTCGAAGTCAATCTTCGCGAGATCAAGCAGGTCAAGCGGGACTGGCCCGACCGGGCCATGGTGGTCTCGCTGATGGTGCCCTGCGAGGAGGCGGCCTGGAAGAAAATCCTGCCGGCGGTGGAGGAAACCGGCGCCGACGGCATCGAACTCAACTTCGGCTGTCCGCACGGCATGTCGGAGCGGGGCATGGGCTCGGCGGTCGGCCAGGTACCGGACTACGTCGAGATGGTGGCCCGCTGGTGCAAGCAAAACACCCGCATGCCGGTGATCGTCAAGCTGACCCCCAACATAACCGATATCCGCTACCCGGCGCGGGCCGCCTTCAAGGGCGGTGCCGACGCGGTTTCGCTGATCAACACCATCAGCTCCATCGTCGGCGTCGATCTGGACAGCCTGACCCCAGAGCCGGCGGTCGACGGCATGGCTACCCACGGCGGCTATTGCGGGCCGGCTGTCAAGCCAATTGCGCTCAACATGGTGGCCGAAATCGCCCGCGATCCGGAAACCCCGGGCCTGCCGATCTCCGGCATCGGTGGCGTCACCGACTGGCGCGATGGAGTGGAGTTCATGGCACTGGGTGCCGGCAACGTCCAGGTCTGCACGGCTGCCATGGCCTATGGCTTCAAGATCGTCGAGGATATGATCGCCGGCCTTGAGGGCTGGATGGATGCCAAGGGCCACCACTCGCTTAACGATTTCGTCGGCCAGGCGGTGCCCAAGGTGACCGACTGGCAGTTCCTCAACCTCAACTACGTGGTGAAAGCGCGCATCGACCAGGACCTCTGCATTCAGTGCGGCCGCTGCCACATTGCCTGCGAAGACACCTCGCACCAAGCGATCACCGCCACGATGAACGGCAAGCGGCACTTCGAGGTGATCGACGAGGAGTGTGTCGGCTGTAATCTTTGCGCCGCGGTTTGCCCGGTGGAAAACTGCATTAGCATGACGCCCATGACCGAAGGCAGCGATCCGCGCACCGGCCGCCCCTATAAGCAAGACTACGGCAACTGGACCACCCACCCGAACAACCCCAGCCGTGCCGCCGCCGAATAGGATTGGAATCGAGAAATCCCGCGTCCGTCCCAGACGTCATTGCAAGCCGCCGACGCCAACGCCCCATCCTCCCGCCGTCATTGCGAGCCGCGGCCGCCAGGCCGGGGCGCGGCAATCCATGCCAGCCCTCTCCGCCGGCTACAGCACAGCGCGAACCTCCCCATGGATTGCCGCGGCCCTTACGGGCATCGCAATGACGGGGCTCGGGGGTGGCGGCATGTCGATTGGGCCTTCGCATGACCGCGGCACCGCCCGGCGGGGCGCTGAGTGCACACGCGGCGATGCTGCTTTATTCCTTTCTGATCGCCTCCTCCTTTCCGGTGGGGGCGGCAGTGGTGCCCTATCTCGATCCGCTGGTCGTCACTTTTTTGCGCTACTGCCTGGCGGCTTCGGCCTTCTTGGCGCTCATTTGCCTGCGGCGAGCCTGGCGCCCGCCACGGCTTGCCGACTTGCTGGGCTATGGCGCCATCAGTCTCGCCATGACGGTCTTCTTCGTGACCATGTTCAAGGCCCTGGAGACCACGCCGGCGCTCAGCACCGGGGCACTCTTCACGCTGGTTCCCCTGGCGTCGGCCGGCATAGCCTGGCTGCTGTTGCGTCAGGCCTGCACACCGCGCCAGCTCGCATTCTTATGTCTGGGGGGATTGGGCGCGCTTTGGGTGCTGTTCGAGGGCGACGTCGCCCGCCTGCTGGCGCTCGAGCTGGCGCCGGGCCTGTTCATCTTTGCCATTGGCTGTCTCACCTTCAGTGCTTATGCGCCGCTCGTGCGCCTGCTGCACCGGGGCGAGCCGCTGATCCTCTTGTCCTTTTGGACCACGGCGCTCGGCGCCGGGATGCTGGGCGTCTATGCCGCACCGGAGATTGGGGCCAGCGATTTTGGGGCGGTGCCGCTTGGCGCCTGGCTCGGCCTTGTCCACCTGGCCCTTTCGAACACGGGCCTGACCTTTCTTCTCGCCCAGTTCGCCAGCCTGCGCCTGCCGGCCCACAAGGTCATGGCCTACACCTACCTGACGCCGACCTTCGTCGCCCTGCAGCTCAGCCTGATCGGCCAGGGTTGGCCCAGCCTATCGGTCACGCTCGGCATTGCCTTGACCGCCGCGGCAACCCTACTGCTGCAGCGCAGTGAAAACCGGTAGTCACCGAACATTACCCTTTTCCTCGCGGCAGCAAGCCATCGAGGAGAATGGCGCAGAGGCTTTCCTCGACCGCCTGGAAATCCTTCGGGCCGAGCGATGTCTTCCCCATCACCGCCGTTACCTGGGGGGCGAAGTCGGCGTAGTGTTGGGTCGCCGCCCAGATCAGGAACACCAGGTGATAGGGGTCGACCGGGCGGATCTTGCCGTCCGCCGCCCACTGGCGAATGACTTGCGCCTTGCGGTCGACCAGGTCCTTCAAGTCGCCAGCGAGATAGTCGCCCAGCATCGGCGCGCCCTGGAGAATCTCATTGGCAAAAACCCGCGAGGCGGTCGGGTTGTCCCGCGACAGGACCAACTTCCGGGCAATGTAGCGTCGCAGTTCCCGGCGGGGATCGCCTTGGGGATCGAGTTCGATAAAAGGCTCGAGCCAAGCATCCAGCGTCCGCCGCAGGACCGCCAGATAGAGGTCCAGCTTGCGGGGAAAGTAGTAATGCAGGTTCGGCTTGGACATGCCCGCCCGCTCGGCGATCAGGTCGACGGTGGCACCGCGAAAGCCGCGTTCGGCAAAGACATCCTGCGCCGCGTCCAAGATGCGCGATTCATTGCGCACCTGGATGCGTGTTTTCGCGGCGACCGGCGGATCGATGGTGTTCATGAGCCGCTAGTCCAGCGCGCCGATACCGCGCAGGATGGTCCGAGTCACGTATTCCTTCGCCTCTTCGAACTGCGCGTCGCTCAAATCCTGATCGTCATTGAGGGTCTTAATCTGATGGCCGAAGTCGGCATAATGCTGGGTAGTCGCCCAAATCATGTAGAGCAGCCAACGCGGATTGATGGGGCGGATTTTGCCCTGATCAATCCATTTTTCGATGATTGCGACGCGCGACGCTGTCCAGTCCCTCAAGGTCGTTTCCAAATAGTCTTGGATGACCGGCGCGCGTTGGATGATCTCATTGGCCCAAACTTTCGAGCCCATCGGGTGGCTGCGCGACAGATCCATCTTGGTGTGGATATATTGAGTCAAGGCCTCTACCGGGTCATCACAATCGTCGAAGGAATTGGCAGCATCCAGCCAAATGGTGAAGATAGAGTCGATCACCCGGCGATAGAGTTCTTCCTTGGTGGGAAAATAGTAGTGCAGATTGGCCTTGGGAATTCCCGCCCGCTCGGCAATGCGGCTGGTGCTGGCGCCGGCGTATCCGTATTCGGCGAAGACCGTTTCCGCCGCCTGCAAGATCGCGCGTTCGTTACCTTCGCGGATCGCCGCCTTTTGACCGCCGGATTTTCGCATGGCCAAGCCCAATTGAACCAATATTATTTTCTTGACCAAATGGTCAGAATTCTTGTATAAGCCTAACTTGACCAAATGGTCAAGATCAAGGTCTTATCGACGAAAAAAGTCTTGGGCTTTGGATCGTTAGAACAATAACGCCGGTGATCAGGCCGGCGACTGGGATAGGCACGGTCTGCGCGGCACGAGCATCGGGAGAAGCAGCATGGCAAAGCTGAAAGGCGGGCTCATTCAAATGAGCCTCAAGGGCGATACTTCCATGAGCCCGGCGCAAATCCGCGACCACATGATTGAAGCTCATATCCCGATGATCGAAGAGGCCGGGCGCCAGGGAGTGCAGGTGCTGTGCTTCCAAGAGGTGTTCACCCAACCCTACTTCTGCCCCAGTCAGGATGCCAAGTGGTATGCCGCTGCGGAAGCCATTCCCGACGGCCACACCACCCAAATGATGCGCGACTACGCCAAGAAGCATTCCATGGTCATCGTGGTGCCGATCTATGAGGAGGCGATGACCGGCGTCTATTACAACACGGCCGCGGTGATCGACGCGGACGGCAGCTATCTGGGCAAGTACCGCAAGACCCACATCCCTCACGTGGCCGGGTTTTGGGAGAAGTTCTTCTTCAAGCCCGGTGCTTCCGATTGGCCGGTGTTCAATACCGCCTATTGCAAGCTCGGCGTCTACATCTGCTACGACCGCCACATACCGGAGGGCTGGCGCGCCTTGGCCCTGAAAGGGGCGGAGTACATCGTCAATCCCTCAGCTACCGTCGCCGGCCTGTCGGAGCACCTGTGGAAACTGGAGCAGCCGGCCTCCGCTGTTGCCAACGGCGTTTACATCGGTGCCGTCAATCGCGTCGGTACTGAAGCACCCTGGAATATCGGCGAGTTTTACGGTCAGAGCTATTTCGTCAACCCGCGCGGCGTGATCGAAAAGATTGCCAGCCGCGACCAGGATGAACTCATCGTGCATGAGATGGACATGGACCTGCTGCGCGAGGTCAGGAACACTTGGCAGTTCTTCCGCGACCGGCGCCCAGAAACCTATGGCCCTTTGACCGACCTGAACTAAGATTGGCGCCCGGCCAATGGTGGATGCGCCACAATGAGCCAAGCGATAGCCGAAAACACGCCGTCCCCGAATGTTGCTCCCACCAAGCCGGTGGTGCAAGCCAACGACCTCTCCTTGACCTTCCAGACCAGTGACGGACCGGTCTACGCCCTTTCCGAGGTGACTCTCGACGTTCAGCACGGCGATTTCGTCTCGCTGATCGGCCCCTCGGGCTGCGGCAAGACGACTCTGCTCAGGGTAATCGCCGATCTAGAGCAGCCAACCAGCGGCAGCATCACGGTCAATGGCGTCAGCCCCGGCGAGGCGCGGCGGAACCGCAGCTACGGCTATGTCTTCCAGGCACCGGCGCTCTATCCTTGGCGGTCGATCGAGCGCAACGTTACCCTCCCCCTGGAGATCATGGGCACGGCCAAGGGTGAGCGGCGAGCCAAGGCAAAGCAGTACCTGGAGCTGGTCAATCTTGGCGGCTTCGAGAAAAAGTTTCCCTGGCAGCTCTCGGGCGGCATGCAGCAGCGGGCCTCGATTGCGCGGGCGCTTTGCTTCGACCCTGAGCTCCTGCTGATGGACGAGCCTTTCGGCGCCCTGGACGAAATCGTGCGCGACCATTTGAACGAGCAACTGCTGCAACTCTGGTCCAAGACCGCCAAGACGGTTGTCTTTGTCACCCATTCGATTCCGGAGGCCGTGTTTCTTTCCACCAAAATCGTCGTTATGTCACCGCGCCCTGGGCGCATCATCGATGTGATCACCACGAATTTTCCGAGTGATCGCAGTCTCGATATTCGAGAGACGCCTGAGTTTTTAGACATCGCCCACCGGGTGCGTGAAGGGCTGCGGGCTGGACACAGCTATGACGACTGACACCCTTGCCTCCCCGCTATCGCGTCCCGCCGGACTGAGCCGGCTGATGGCTGGCCGGGCGGGCCCCGTGCTGGTGGTGGTCGCCTGCCTGATTGTGATCTGGTACGTGGCGGCCGTGTTAATGAACGCCCGCTGGCAGATCGATACCTACGAGCGGCAAAAGGTCGACTGGTCGGTCGTTCAACTGGTCAAGGATACCCTGGCGCAGGATCGGCCGCTGCTGCCGGCACCGCACCAAATCTTGGTGGAGATGAAAAAGACCATCCTCGACAAGAAGATTACCTCCAAGCGCAGCCTGGTCTTTCACGCCTGGGTCACTCTCTCCTCCACCCTCTTGGGTTTCCTGATCGGCACGCTGCTTGGCACCCTGCTTGCCGTCGGCATCGTCCATGCCCGCGCTTTAGACAAGAGCCTGATGCCCTGGGTGATTTCCTCCCAGACCATACCGATCCTGGCGATTGCACCGATGATCGTCGTGGTACTGGGGGCAATCGGCCTGAAGGGGCTGGTGCCCAAGGCGATCATCTCCACCTACCTCTGCTTCTTCCCGGTCACCATCGGCATGGTCAAGGGTCTGCGTTCGCCTGACCCGCTGCAGCTCGATCTCATGCGCACCTATAGCGCCAGCCGCTGGCAAACCTTTTGGAAGCTGCGCTGGCCTGCCTCGGTCCCATTCCTTTTCACCAGCTTGAAGGTGGCGATTGCCATCAGCCTGGTCGGCGCCATTGTCGGCGAGTTGCCGACCGGGGCGCAGGCAGGCCTGGGCGCCCGGCTGCTCGCCGGCTCATACTATGGGCAGACGATTCAAATTTGGTCGGCGCTCATTACCGCCGCGATCTTGGCAGCCCTGATGGTGAGCCTGGTAGGCCTGATCGAGCGCCTGGTCTGTCGACACATGGGGCTGCAGCGATGAGTGGCGGTCTGAAGAGTGGCGGTCTGCGGTGCTTGTGGTGTTTAGCGGCTAGCCTGCTGGCGCTATTGGCACTGGCTTTCCCCCTGGCTGGGGGTGAGCTGCCGATCACATGGCTCGACCGGCCGCTTGCCCTTTACGGTCTGGTGGCCCTGCTTGCCGCTACTGCGACCTTTGCGTGGCGCGGTGTCAATCACATGGCGGAAGGCCTGCTGTTGGCGGTCCTGGTGGTTCTGGGGGTATTGACCGCCCTCGACCTGCTGCATCACCAGGGTGTGGCCGGCCATGCCGGCAGCGGCTTTTGGCTCTTTACCTTCGGCCTTTGGGCCGCCGCCTGGAAGGCCATCGAAATGATCGCGGCTTTTACCTCTTTGAACAAGACCCGACAGCGGCTGGTGGACCTGATTGTCCCGGTCGCCTTCGGCCTCTGGCTGCTCTATCTCTGGGAGGTTGTCACCCTCGGCTTCGGCGTGCCCCAGGTCTTGCTTCCCGCACCGAGCCTCATTGCCGAGCGCTTCGCCGGCTCGCTGGATATCCTCTGGCAGGACTTTCGCCAGACCTTCCTCAAGGCGGTCCTCTCGGGCTATGTGCTGGGCTGCGGCAGCGGGTTCTTGGTGGCGATCTTGGCTGATCGCGTGCCCTTCCTGCAGCGCGGTCTCCTGCCCCTCGGCAACTTGGTGAGCGCCCTGCCGATTATCGGCATTGCCCCGATCATGGTGATGTGGTTTGGCTTCGACTGGCCCTCTAAAGCGGCCGTGGTGGTCATCATGACTTTCTTTCCCATGCTGGTGAACACGGTGACAGGCCTTGCCGCAGCCGGGGCGCTGGAACGCGAGCTGCTGCGTTCTTACGGGGCCGGCTATTGGCAGACTCTCTTCAAACTGCGCCTGCCGGCCGCCTTGCCGTTCATCTTTAACGCCTTGAAGATCAACTCGACCTTGGCGCTGATTGGTGCAATTGTCGCAGAGTTTTTCGGCACGCCCATCGTCGGCATGGGCTTTCGCATTTCCACCGAGGTTGGGCGCATGAATGTGGACATGGTTTGGGCGGAAATTGTTGTGGCCGCGATTGCCGGTTCCGCCTTTTATGGCGTGATGGCGCTGATCGAGCGCGCCGCCACCTTTTGGCACCCTTCCTACCGCCAGGGAGCTTAATGACTTTATCACCACAGGGAGATTCAAAGGAGCAAACAATGAAAAAACTACTGCTATCGATGACCGCTGCCGCTGCCTGCCTGAGTGCGGCCGCGGCATGGGCCGCCGACGAGGTAACCTTGCAACTCAAATGGGTGACCCAATCCCAGTTCGCCGGCTATTACGTGGCCAAAGACAAGGGTCTCTATGACGAGGCGGGGCTGGATGTCACCATCAATCCCGGCGGCCCGGACATCTCGCCGCCACAGGTGATCGCTGGGGGGGGCGCCGATGTCATTATCGACTGGATGCCTTCCGCCCTGGCGTCGCGCGAGAAAGGCGTGGCGTTGGTCAACATCGCCCAGCCCTTCAAGCGGTCGGGCATGATGCTGACCTGCCGCAAGGAGACCGGCATCCAGGAACCGCAGGACTTCAAGGGAAAGACCCTGGGCGTTTGGTTCTTCGGCAACGAGTACCCCTTCCTCAGCTGGATGTCGCAGCTTGGCATCCCGACCAGCGGCGGCGACGACGGGGTTACGGTGCTGAAACAAGGCTTCAACGTGGACCCGATCCTGCAGAAGCAGGCCGACTGCATTTCGACCATGACCTATAACGAGTATTGGCAGGTTATCGACGCCGGTATTCCCGATTCCGAGTTGGTGGTCTTTAAGTACGAAGATCAGGGTGTTGCCACGCTGGAAGACGGCCTATACGTGTTGGAGGAAAATCTCGCCGACGACGCCTTTGTCGACAAGATGGCGCGCTTCGTGGCGGCCAGCATGAAAGGCTGGGCCTGGGCTCGCGAAAACCCCGAAGAGGCAGCCCTGATCACGCTGGAAAACGACGCCACCGGCGCCCAGACGGAAAAGCACCAGGTCCGCATGATGGGTGAAATCAACAAGCTGACGGAAGGTTCCGACGGCAAGCTTGATCCGGCCGACTATGAGCGCACGGTGAAGACCCTGCTCTCTGGCGGCTCGGATCCGGTTATCACCAAGGCACCGGAAGGTGCTTGGACCCATGCGGTGATCGATAAGGCCATGATGGCCGAATAAGAGAAGTGATGACCCCCGGCGTGTTCGGCGTCGGGGGTCGCGACGGCTTAGCAGGCGACCCACCCAAGATCGGAGGAACCACAATGACCATACTCATTCGCGGCGGCACGGCAGTGAACGCGGACCTGTCGCAGCGCGCCGATGTCCTGGTCAAAGGAGATAAGATCGCCGCCATCGGGCTCGATCTCGAGGCGCCGGAGGGAGCCGAGGTGATCGACGCCGGTGGCTGTTATGTGATGCCGGGCGGCATCGATCCGCACACCCACATGGAGCTGCCCTTCATGGGCACTGTCGCCTCGGAAGACTTTTTCTCCGGCACCACCGCCGGGGCGGTCGGCGGCACCACCATGATCATCGACTTCGTGATTCCCAACCCGCAGCAAGACATCATGGAGGCCTATCACACCTGGCGCGGTTGGGCCGAGAAGGCGGCCACCGACTACAGCTTCCACGTGGCGATTACCTGGTGGGACGACACGGTGAACGAGGCGATGGGAAGCCTGACGCAAGAATACGGCGTCAACAGCTTCAAGCACTTCATGGCCTACAAAGGTGCCATCATGGCCGACGACGAGGTGCTGGTGAAATCCTTCGGCCGGGCCCGCGAGCTTGGCGCGATCTGCACCGTGCACGCGGAAAACGGCGAGCTGGTCGCCCATCTTCAGCAGGAGCTTTTGGCCAAGGGGATCACCGGGCCCGAAGGTCATCCGCAATCCCGGCCGTCCGAGGTCGAGGGCGAAGCGGCCGACCGCGCGATCCGCATCGCCCAGGTGCTGAACGTGCCGCTCTATATCGTGCACAATTCCTGCATCGAATCCCTGCAGGCGATCACCCGGGCGCGCAACGAGGGCCAGCGGGTCTTCGGCGAGGTCTTGGCCGGCCATCTCCTGGTCGACGATTCCGTCTATCGCCATCCGGATTGGGACTATGCGGCGGCCCATGTAATGAGCCCACCCTTCCGCCCGAGGAAGCACCAGGAAGCGCTTTGGCGCGGCTTGCAGGCCGGCATGCTGCAGACCACGGCGACCGATCACTGCTGCTTCTGTGCGCCGCAAAAGCGCATGGGCCACAACAACTTCACCCAGATCCCCAACGGCACCGGCGGGGTCGAGGACCGCATGCACGTGCTGTGGCACCATGGGGTCGGCGGCGGCCGCCTGACCATCAACGAGTTCGTCGCCATCACCTCGACCAACGCGGCCAAAATCTTCAACATCTATCCGCGCAAGGGTTCGATCTCGGTCGGCGCCGACGCGGACATCGCCATCTGGGACCCGGAGAAGGAACACACCATCTCCAAGGAGACGCACCACCAGAATGTCGACTTCAATATCTTTGAGGGCATGACCGTCAAGGGCGTCAACGTGACCACCATCAGCCAGGGCACTGTGGTTTACCAAGACGGCGATATCCGCACCGAGCGCGGCAAGGGACGCTATGTCAAACGCCCGACCTTCGCCCCCTACTACGACGCGGTAACGCGTAACGCCGAGGTCAATGCGCCCACCGCCGTCGACCGCATGGGGTAGGTGCTGTTCGCCACATCGGCCCCGAGCTTCGACGTCATTGCGAGGCGCGACCGCAGGTCGAGTGCGAAGCGCGGCGCCGCGGCAATCCAAGGACGGTGAAGTGCTTTGTGAGATCCTATGGATTGCCGCACCCCAATCTTGCGACTGGGGCTCGCAATGACAAGGACACTGAGTAGCAGGATGCTTTCTTAGCGAGCGTGTCGGCTGCGGCTTACTCCGCGGCCACAAAATTGACTCCTGCCCTATCAAAGGCCGGCACTACCTCGGCGATGAAACGCTCGAGCGATGCCTTTTGCAGCGGCATGGGAAGTCCGTAGCTGGCGTTGTAGGTGAAGTAGTCCACCCCTAATGCCTCGTAGCGCTTGAGCTTGGCAATGACTTGCTCGGGGGTTCCCAGGATCAGGTTCTCCATCAGGTTTTCTGGGGTGTACTCGGCCTGATTGATCAACAGCGATGGGTCGGGTTCCTGGGGAAAGCCCAGCTCAACCGGCGCCAGCTTGCGAAACAGGTTCTCGAACTGACGGCCCTGGCGCTGGATGGCGGAAATGAACATCTCCCGCTCAGCCGCCGAGTCGAAAATACCGGTGTGGCGCATGGTCATGAAACGTGGCCGGGCAACGCCTGGGCTTGCCGCCAAGGCCTGCTCGAAGCGGGCCATGTAATCTTCCACTTCGGCAAAGGGCCGGGTGAAGGCCCAGGTCATGATGTTGTAGCCTTCCTTGACCGCCGCGTTGAAGGTGCCCTGATCTCGCGCGGCTACCCAGATCGGCGGGTGCGGTTT
Source organism: Rhodospirillales bacterium (assembly GCA_965222795.1). Classification (GTDB taxonomy): domain Bacteria; phylum Pseudomonadota; class Alphaproteobacteria; order Kiloniellales; family CBDCUY01; genus CBDCUY01. The sequence goes on from OZ244972.1 coordinate 1,856,042, forward strand.
CTGCAGGGGCTTGGGACAGGCCGTCGCGCTTGGGAAGGACCAATATTCGCCGTCGTGGGCATAGTCACCTCGCCACAATTCTTTGAGAGCCGGCAGCATCTCCAGCATCATCGGCACACCCAAGTTCTGATGCATACCGCCGGCCATGCGGTCGAATTCGCGCTGATAGGCACCCTTGCCGATGCCGAACTCCAGGCGACCGCCAGAAAGGAGGTCCAAGAGTGCAGCCTCGCCGGCAAGCTTTATGGGATGCCAGTAGGGCGCCACCACCACGCCGGTGCCAAGGCGGATACGTTTCGTATTGGCGGCAAAGTGGGCCAAGAGCTGGAAGGGCCCCGGCGCAATGGTCATCTCGATGGCATGGTGCTCGGCCGCCCAGACGATTTCGAAGCCGGCCTCGTCCGCCATTTGCACCATTTCGGTGGTATGCTGCGCGACCTCTCGCATGTCGGTCGCATCGCTCATGCGCTCCAGGTTGATGACCAGGTTGAATTTCATGCCCGTGCCTCCGCGTGCATGGTTGCCTTAGACCAAGATGTCGGCGTCAGATCTTCGCAAGTCCCATAGTTACGGTCGAAGTAGATCAGCGGCCGGCGCAACGCCTCGGCCGTCATCACCGTATCAACCTCGGCGATCAGGATTGAATGGGTGGCGTGCACGATCTTTCGAGACAGGCGGCAAAGCATCACCGACTGGGCGTCCGCCAGGAAGGGAAATCCCCCTTGCTGGCGCCAATGACCCTGTTGGAAGCGCAGGGCCTTCTTCGCCGGATCCGCAAAGGCATCGCAATAGTGCTGATTGTCCCTCGCCAGCAGGTTGACACAGAAGCCACCCGCCGCCTCGATAGCCGCTATAATCGAAGACCGATTGTTGATACACACCAAGAGCGATGGTGGCTCCATCGAGACCGAAACCACCGAGGTCACGGTGATCCCCAACCAATCACCCTGGTGATCGGCGGTGGTGATAATCGAGACCGCACCCGGCAGCCGCGCCATGGCCTCGCGAAACCCGGATTGCACACTTTCTGTCGGATGATCTGGCGACATGGCTCAGCCCTTTCCAGCGGTTCGAGCCCTGCCATAAGCCTCAGTTCGGTGGCACGCGTAAACTTGAAAAAGGCTTGCATTAGCGTAACAATAAGTTCATGCGAAGTTTGCGATTGCGCGTCCCCCCCTTGAACAGCCTGGTCGCCTTTGAGGCCACCGCCCGGCATCTCAGCATCACCCGCGCCAGCCAGGAGCTGGCCATTTCCCGGGAGGCGGTCAGCCGCCAGATCCGCATCCTCGAGGATCATCTCGGCACCAAGCTCTTTCGCCGGCTTTACCGCGCGCTGGAGCTGACGCAAGAAGGCGAGGCATTGGCCAAGACAGCGCGCCAATGCTTGGAAACCCTCGCACAGGCAGCAGAACAGTTACGCGATGGTGCAGCCGCGGGCCGGCTCACGGTTACCGCGACTGTGGCGATTACCACCTATTGGCTGACCCCGCGGCTGCCGAAGTTTCGCGCCGCCTTTCCCGAAATCCAGCTTCGCGTCAACGTTTCCGACACCCCTTTGGACCTTGGCAAGCATGGCATCGATGTAGGCCTGCGCTATGGCTATGGAAAGTGGCCGGGAACCCGGGCAATCCGCCTCTTCGACGTCGAATCAATGCCGGTTTGCGCGCCGGCCTACCTTGACCTGAACCTTCCTATAGTCGCGCCACCTGACCTCTTGCATCACACGCTGCTGAATCTGGATGGCGCGCCCCATGCTGAGGAGGACTGGTTCTGGCTACTGGCCGAGGCTGGCGTCCCCAAACCGCACACGCCCCGCCTCCTCGGTTTCGATAACTACGCCAATGTGATCCAAGCGGCGATCGACGGGCAAGGCGTGGCCATTGGCTTCAGCGGCATTCTGGACGACTTGCTGGGCAACGGCACTCTCGTTGCTCCCCTGCCGAGACGTTATTCCAAGCAGGGCGCAGTCTACCTCATCCGGCCGGAGAAGAACCCGAGCCGAGAAGCTAAGGCCTTCGTCGATTGGGTTACCGACTTGGTCGAAAAGCCGGGGGCGTGACTACAACAAGTCTAAACGGCCGGCATCACCGGCCAAATCCAAGAAGGTATAGCGGTCGCGAATCTCGCGCGCGTGCTGCGTGGCTTGCGCATAGAGGCTTTCCGGCCAGCCCAAGTCAGCGGGCTGACGGGGCGCGTCGATCGCGGCGAGGCTTTGCTCGAGTGTGGCAACCGGCAGGGAAATGGCCTGGATTGCTTCGACCAGGCGCGGCCACAGATCGGCCAGGCGCGCGCTCAAGGCTTCGGCCCGTTCCGCAGTGAGAGCCTTAGGCCGGAAAGCCTGCCAGCAGGAGCTACCCAGCGCCGAACCATAGCGGGCCTCGAAATCAGCAAGCCTAGCCGCTGTCGCCTTGAGCCGGGGTGCCGCACCTTGCAGCATGGCTTGCTGCAGGCGGGCCATGGTCAGGGTGGTAACGGCGATCTGTTCGCCGTGGTAGCTGGCAGCGAGATCGCTCGGCCCCATCATGTCAATGAAGTGGCTGATCAGGTGTTCGCCTTGGCTGGCCGGGTAGCTGCCGCCGGCCAAAGTCATACCGAATCCGGATAGCAGCAAAGTGCGCGTCAGGCGAGCCATCACCGCTGGGTCGCCGCACAAGAGTCCGCCCGATTCCGCAAGTAGGCCAGCCTCGTCCTCCGCCAACAAACGAAAGGGCAGATCATCGTAGGGTGTCTCCAAGAGGAAGTGAGACAGCAACCAATCCGCCTGCGCCGTCGGCCGACAGATGCTGTCCCCCAGGCCGGCCCGAATCAGCCGTGGCGGGGCAGCAGACATGACCTCCAGGTCGACAAAAACGGCAACAGGAGCCGCGGCGGCGAGTGATTTCTTGTGGCCGGCCACGGTAATCGCGGCGTTGGCCGAGACATAGCCGTTCATGGAAGGCGCGGTGGGAAAAACCACATAGGGCTTTCCTGCTTCGGCCGCCACGAACTTGCAAAGGTCATTGATGGTTCCCGAGCCGACCGCCACCAAGCCGTCACAGGAGGCGGTTTCGGCGGCCAACTGGCGAGCGGTTTCGTCATCCGCATGGGGCGGCGAGGCGTAGCAAAGCTTTGAAATCTGAGCAATACTCGCCAGCGCTTCGGCGACCCGGTCCCCTAAAGCTTCAGCCGTTGCCTTATCGCAGACGACCGCCAGACGAGATCCAAGATCAAGGTCCTGGAGCCCATCGGCTTCCCTGCCACGCAGGTTCGGTTCAATGAGGATACGGCATGTCGAAACCTGCAGCGGTCGCCCAGATTTGGTATCGAGAATGTCGCCGCCAAGCAGGCGATCCAGCGTACTGGCCATGGTCTAGTCCCAGTCGTCGAAGAGCGGGCGCAGAGCATCGGCAAGGCGTCGGTAGCGGGCGTAGGCCGCGTCATAGGACGCCTTCTTCGCGGGGTCAGGCTCCACCAGCCTGTCGATCGGATTGATCGCCTCCGCCGCCTCGCTCAGGTCCTTGATTTGCCCGGTTGCCAAGGCCGCCAGCAGGACAGCGCCTAAGGGAGAGCCATCGCGATGGCGCGGAATCGCTGCCGGCAGGCCGGTCAGATCAGCCCGGATTTGCGCCCAAATCTGGCTACGCGATCCGCCGCCGGAAAGCAGCAGTCGGTCAATCGTCACCCCCATTTCTACCAAGCGCTGGAGTACATCCCGCATGGCAAAGGCACTGCCTTCCAGCACCGACCGGGCCATCTCCGGCAGCCCGTGCGCAGCGCTGAGCCCGTAGTAGCAGGCCCGGGCGCGGGCATCCCAGCGTGGCGCCATGGCACCCGAAAGGGCCGGAAAGAAGGTCAAGCCCTCTGCCCCTGGGCTCGCCATTGCCGCCACTTCATCCATTTCCTCAGGCCCGGCGAGGCGGTGCTGCGCCGTGAACCATTGCACGCTGCCGCCGGCGAGCCAGCCCGGGTTTTCGATGTAGTAGAGATCATTGAGGTAGGCGTGTGTTTCCACCAGACCGTCAGCGTCGATAGAAGGTTGCCCATGCAGGCCGCCCACCACTTCAGCGGTACCTAAAATCGCCGCCAGGGTTCCGGTAGTCGCAAGACCGGAGCCGAGGGCAGCAGAAAAATCATCGCCCGTGCCGACCGCCACCGGTGTCCCGACGGAAAGGCCAGTCAACCGCGCGCCCTCCAGGCTAAGGCCGCCTGCCTGTGCCGTGGCGGGGGCGAGCGGCGGCAGCCAATCAGCATCAATATGGAAGAGCGACAACAAGCGATCATCGTAGCGGCGTTCAGCCAGGCTATAGAGCATGGTCGTCGAGGCAAGACCGTGGTCCATTAGACAGGCACCGGTCAGTCGCTCCACCAGATAGGAAACCGGTTGATGAAATCGCCGAGTGCCAGCCGGCCCATGGCGACGCAGCCAGAGGATTTTTGCCGCCATGTGCGAAGCATCCAGCACCACGCCGCCGACGTCACGCACCGGGGTCGGATCAATAGCCTGGATTTCCGCTTCGGCCCGGCGATCCATCCAAATCAGGGCGGGCGCCAGGGCCTCTCCACCGGCACTAATCGGCAGGCAGCCGTCGAGCTGACCGGAAATCCCGATCGCCGTAACACTATCGGCCCGCCGGCCGGCCTGGCGAAGGGCGCCGGCGATGGCCGGCCCCAGCGCCTCTTCCCACAGCTGCGGATCCTGTTCGGCCCAGCCTGGCCAGGGGAATGAGGGTGCATAGGCAACGCTAGCCTGGCCGCGAACGGCAAGATCACCATCACAAAGCACCGCCTTCAGGCTTTGCGTACCGACGTCAATGCCTAAGATCATGCCGGTCCTAAGATCATGCCGGTCCTAAGATCATGCCGGTCGATTGGCCACCGCTATGCCGAGTCCAGGCATTCTAGTACGGCCTCGATTTGCGCGGCAATCGCCGGATCGGGGGCCATGACACCCTCAAATATGGCGGTGCCGATAGTAAAGCCGTCCACTCCCGCGGCCTTCAAGCTGGCTATTTGCGCGCAGCTATCAATGCTACCGGCAACGATCAGGCCGCCGCTCGGTAGGTTTGTGCGCGCGGCCTTGACCAAGGCCATGGGCTCGGCTTCCGTCGCCCGATAGGCGAGCAAGTCGGCGCCCGCCGCACCGGCCTCCATAAAGCGCTGGCAATCCGCTTCCACCCGGGCACCGTCACCCCCTAATCGAGTTGGGTGACCGTAAGGCGCACCGGGAAAGGGATAATAGGCGATACCGCTTCCCTGCAAGATCTCCATCGTGGCCGCGACCTCGGTCCCGCCGAGCAGTCTGTCGACGCCCAGCTGGGTCGCCATGCGCGCCGATCGAAGGCTGGCCTCGCGGGTCTCGCTCACCACTTCCAGATAACTGGTCGCGCCTGCGGCCTTTATCCGCCGCGTCAACTCTTCCAGGACTTCAGGGGAAACACCGACATCCTTGAAGCCAACGTGGCGCAAACCCAGCTCCGCTACTTCGGCCACAACCTCAAGGCAGTTCGGCACTGTCGCATCGCCTCGGGTCAGCATGAAGATAAAATCCATGGCCTGGCTTTCTCGAGTCTAAGGCCCATTCTCGAGGGCGGGGCAACCAGGAAGTTTCTTGGCCGCCCGTCAGGCGGTCAATAGGCCCGTCGTTGATGCTGGTCACCTGTCAAATCAGCGTGGCGTTAGGTCAAGTTGCATCTTTCGTCCTCAGGCGCAATGGGGCGAAGTTAGTTACCTGGGCGAGGGCGCCGGGAAACAGCTACTCTCCGACGCTTTCTCAGGCCGAAATCCTTCCACTCCTGTTCGGCCAGGAGACCATGACGATACAAGACCACCTTATCAGTCAGGATATCTTGCTACCGCGCCTGGAAGCCTTGGCCAACCAGGTCGTTGCCGACCAGCTCCCGGCCGGGTCCTACAGTCTTCGCCTCCTCAATCATTCTGAAAACACCACCTATCTTGTTACCGACCAAGATAGCGGCGACTTGCGGATTCTGCGCATCCACCGCACCGCCTACCACTCCAAGAATGCGATCCTATCGGAATTGGCCTGGACCAAGGCTCTGCGCGAGGATGCCGACGTGCGGACACCGGAAGTACTGCCCGGCCGCAATGGAGATTTGATTCATCACGTCGCAAGCGAGGCCGAACCGGGTGGGCGTCATTGCGTGTTCTTCGAGTTCCTGGAGGGAGAGGAACCGGACGAGGAGAACTTGCTGCCCAATTTCCCGGCCTTGGGCGAGATTACCGCACGTATGCACCAACACGTGCGAAGCTGGCAGCGACCAGACGGCTTCGAGCGCTTTCATTGGAATGTCGACACCATCTTTGGGGCCACGCCCCATTGGGGCCATTGGTACGATGGGCTCAACTTCAACGACGAGCGCAAGGCGATCATCGGCCGGGCCGTCGAGGTCATGAGCGACCGGCTTCGCCGCTTTGGGCAAGGGCCCCAGCGCTACAACCTGGTGCATGCCGACATGCGCTTGGCCAACCTGTTGCTGCACCAGGGCGAGACCCGGGTGATCGATTTCGACGACTGCGGATTTTCCTGGTACCTTTGGGACTTGGCGACCGCTCTGAGTTTTATCGAAGATCGATCTGATGTGCCGGCACTGATCGCCGCATGGCTGGAAGGCTATCGCCGCGTAGCCAGCCTGTCGCAGGAGGACGAAGCCGAAATCCCGACCTTTGTTTTGTTGCGCCGGATTCAGCTCGTGGCCTGGATCGGATCGCACCGCGAGGTCGATCTGGCCAAGGAAATGGGGGATGAATTCACCGTCATCTCTTGCGACCTGGCCGAAACCTATCTCAAGCAGTTCGGCTAGGGCCGGGTCGGAGCACGCGCCCGTGAGCGACGCCAAGCAAGCCTTCCTTGAACGGTCGAAGACTTACTGGAACCCCGGTAAGACGGAAGACTGGCAGCGCTTTGGCGTCGATCTGGTGATCGATCGTCGACAGATGTACTACCTCTGGGACATGGACGGAAAGCGCCTCATCGACCTGCACCTTAATGGCGGAACCTATAATGTCGGCCACCGCAACCCGGAGGTCATGGCCGCCGTCAAGGAAGGGATGGACCACTTCGATATCGGCAATCATCACTTTCCGTCGCTCATGCGCACCAAGCTAGCCGAGAAAATGGCCGAATGCACGCCGGAGGGATTGCAATTTTCGATCTTTGCCAGCGGCGGCGGCGAGGCCATCGATATTGCGTTGAAGTCGGCGAGACACGCAACCAAACGCCGCAAGATCATCGGCATCGAACATTGCTATCATGGCCATACCGGCTTAGCCGTAAAAGCCGGCGATCCACGCTTTTCCAAGTTGTTCTTGAGCGAAGGCAGCCCGGACGAGATTGTCCAGGTGCCTTTCAACAACTTCGAAGCGATGGAACAGGCCATCATGGTAGGCGATGCCGCTTGCGTGATCATGGAAACCATTCCGGCGACCTACGGCTTCCCCATTCCCGCCAAAGGCTACCTGGAAGCCATCAAGCAATGGTGTGAGCGTACGGGTACACTTTACATTGCCGACGAAGTCCAGACCGGCCTCATGCGTACGGGGAAGATGTGGTGCATCGAACACCATGGCTTCTCGCCGGATATTCTCGTCACTGGTAAGGGCCTCTCCGGCGGCATGTACCCGATCGCTGCGGTGGTCGTGAGCGAGCGCGCCGGCGCCTGGTTGCGTGAGGACGGCTTTGGTCATATGTCCTCCTTCGGCGGTGCCGAGCTCGGCTGCATCGCAGCCCATAAGGTTTTGGAAATCTGTGGTCGCCCGGAAGTGCAACTGATCGTCGACTACGTCTCCCGGCGCATGCGCGAGGGCCTGGAGGAGATAAAGGCCACCTATGGTGATTTCTTCACCGGCATCCGCCAAACTGGGTTGGTTATGGGCCTCGAGTTCAATCATCCCGAGGGCGCCATGTATGTCATGCGCAACCTCTACCGCAACGGCGTCTGGGCGATATTTTCCACCTTGGATCCACGCGTGCTGCAATTCAAACCAGGCATCTTGGTCGATCGCGAGCTTTGCGAAGACATCCTAGCGCGGGTCGCCTCGGCAATGGCGCAGGCGCGCCGCGATGCCCGCTCAGCCAAAGGTCTGATGCAGTTCAAAGAGGGCAACGGTAACGCCGCCTAGATGAGACCCTGGTCTGAAACATCCCGGGGCATGCGGCTGCGGTACTTGCGCGGCGAAAGGCCGGTCCAGCGATGGAAGGCCCGGCTGAACGCGGAAAGTTCCGAGTATCCCAATAGGAACGCAATCTCCGTCAACTGCACATGCGGCTGCTTCAGGTAGGCGAAGGCAAGCTCGCGGCGGGTTTCCTCGAGCAGATCCTTGAAGGATAGGCCCTGTTCGGCCAGGCGACGCTGGATCGTCCAAGCCGACATCTGTAGAGCACTAGAGACACTTTCCAGTGTTGGGCAGCCCTCGGCCAGAGCGCCAACGAGATGGTCCTTGATTTGCTCCTCAACCGATCGCGGTCCCAGCGCCTGTATGCCCACGGTTTTCAAGCAACGACGCAACAGCAACAGCAAACGCGGGTCGGCGCTTGGCATCGGCCGCTCCAGATCGTCAGCGCGAAACACCAGAGAATTGGCGCGCTGACCAAAATAGACCGGCGCCTTGAAGGCCCGCTCGTGCTCCCGCCAATCGGCCGGTTTTGGATGCTCGAAATGCACCTCGTCAGGGGCCCAACCCGGGCCATAGCAATGGCGAAAGATGTTGACGAACATACCCAACGACAGTTCGGCATCTTGGCGCCGATTGAGAATCTGATTGTCGAAAATTCGGTAGTTGAAGCTTAAGAGACCCTGCATTCGCGACAAAGACATTTCGGTGCCTTGTTGGTGGAAGGCAAAGAGCTCCACCATGTTCTTGAGCGCCGCTTGCATGTTCGGAGAGTATATTGCCACGTAGCCGAGCAAGCCCAAATCGGCTGGCCGAAACTGCTGGCCAAACCATAAGCCAATATTGTCATGCCCAGTTTGTCGAGAGGCGGTCTCAAAGAGGTCGCAGTAAGATTTGAGCGAGATGTTGCTTGTCGGGTCGCTAGCAACAGCGGGGTCGAGCCCAACGGCGCCGAAAATTTGGTCGAAATTACCGCCACGTTCTGCAAAAAAGCGTGCCGCCCCAGTCGCAGCGGTCGCCAACACGCCGGTTTCCAACGGTGCGTTTGCGCGCAAGACATCCATGGCCTGGTTTGGCTTCACCGGGAACCCTCCCCATCGTCCGCTGGCTTGATTCGCGAAGGATCAAGCCAAAGCTTTTCCAGGAGTGGTCCGGCACATTGCCTTTCGCACATAGATCGAAAGTTTCGTCCCGGCTTCCCGCAAATGCTTCGAAAGCATCCATCGCAGCAGCTTGCCGATAATGTCAACTCATTGCGGCCCGAGGTCAAGAAGGCTTGAGTACGCTATCGGAAAGTACTTCAATACCAGCATAACACCGCCATCACGCTCTTTGCGGTCAATGGAGCCCAAGAGAACCTTAGTATTTCTGGGAGGCGCTAATGTTTAGGGTTAACCGTCGAAACTTTCTCCAATCCTCGGGCGCGCTTGCGCTCGCCTATGCCGTCGGCAACAAAGGAATAAGACAAGCGCAAGCCGCCCGCGAGAAGGAACTGAACATCTATTGTTGGGAAGGCTATAACTCCGATGACGTGCTCGATCCTTTTCGCCGGGAGTTCGAGGCGACGGTGCGCGCCGAGGGATTGACGTCTGATCCGGATGCGGTCAACCGCCTGCGCGCCGGCGAAACCAAGGTTTGGGACCTGATCAATGTGAACAATCCCTGGGCGCGGGAAATGATGTGGCCGGAAGGGCTGATCCGGGAGCTGCCGCGTGAGCGCTTCGAACCTTTCTTTGAAGCCATGATGCCGCAGTTCCATCCGCCCTATGAATGGGCCATGGATAAGAGCGGCGAACATTTGCTGGGCGTGACCCAGCGCTTCGGCCCGTTCAACTTCGTCGTCAATACCGACAAGATTTCTCGGGAAACCGCCGAAGACCAAGGCTTCAAGTTGTTCTTGGACCCGGCCATGAAGGACCGCTATGGCGTCCTAACGTACGACAACTGGAATATCTACCACATGTGTGTTGCGGCGGACGTACACCCATTCAAGTCGCACAGCGCGGAAGAGATCGAAGCCTTTGGCAAGGTGGCGCGTCAGGTCTTCAACGGTGCCAAAAATCTCACTGACGATCTGGTGCAAATGAACCTCGCCCTCATCAATGGCGAGATCGACGCCTACTTCACCGGCGGCACCTACACAGCTTCCCCGGCCCGTTTCGACGGGGCCTCCAACGTGCGCGGCATCACCCCGAAGTCGGGACCGATGGACGGCAAGGGTGGTATCGTATGGATCGAGCTCACCTCGGTCGTCAATAATCCCGAGGTTTCGCCACTGGCCGAGGAATTCCTCGCCTATATCCAGCGCCCGGACGTCTCTAAGAACGTGGCTTTTGCCGAAGGGACTTACAACCCAGTCACCCAGATGGGCAGTCCGTCAGTTATGGAGGCTTTTGACGCAGACGAGCTCGATGCCATCCAATGGGATACCCTAGAGGAGGAGATGGCTAACAGCGTCGACTACGACATCAACCCGGACTATGCGGCGATGTACGAGATCTATTCGGCCGCCAAGCGTGAACGAGAAGGCTAAGATCCGGGAAGGAACGACAATCGCCATAGGGGGGCCCAAATGACGGAAATGGGGGCGCAGAACATTCTGCAACTCCGTGGCATTGTCAAAAAATTTGGTGAATTTACCGCTGTCGATACCATTGACCTCGATATTCGCGACGGCGAGTTTTTCACTATCGTTGGTCCCTCAGGCAGCGGTAAGACCACGATGATTCGCATGCTGGTCGGTATGGATAAGCCGACCAGCGGCGAAATCCTTCTTCACGGCAAGGTCATCAACCAGGTGCCGGCGAACAAGCGCCCGACCTGCATGGTTTTTCAATCCCTTGCCTTGTTCCCGCATCGCTCTGTTGGCGAGAACATCGAGTTTCCCTTGAAGATCGCTGGGGTCGAACGGCGCGAGCGACGCGAGCGGGCCGACGCCCTGCTGGCGCAGCTTCGGCTGCCCCTCGACTACTACGACAAGGCGGTGCAGCAGTGTTCAGGCGGCGAGCGTCAACGTATTGCCTTGGCGCGGGCCCTGGCATTCGATCCGCAAATCCTGTTTTTCGACGAGCCACTTTCGGCCATCGACTTTCGTTTGCGAAAAACCCTCGAAAAGGAATTGAAGGACATCCACCGAGAAACCGGCAAGACTTTCGTCTACATCACCCACTCTCTTGAAGAAGCTATGGTGATGAGCGATCGCATCGGCATCATGCAAGCCGGAAAGATGGTCCAGGTGGGCACGCCAGGGGAAATCTACAACCGCCCCTGCAACAAGTTCGTTGCCCAATTCATGGGCGAAGTAAACACCATCGAGGTGGAACGCATCGGCGATGACCAAGTGCGCAGTCTTGCCGACGGTGCCGCCTACCGAGTGCCGCAGCAGGATCTCGATTTCGATCGCGGATTTCTCATCATCCGGCCGGAGGTGGTGAAGATCGGGGCCGCGGCAAGCGAGCTCGAAAATCAGGTCAAAGGTACCCTCTACAACGACTATGCCTTGGGCTCGCGCATGCAATACCAGGTCCGCGCCAGCAGCACCGGCGACCACTGGCTCGTGGAAAAACTCCAAGACGAGCCCTATGAAGGGGCGATGGACGACCAGGTACTGATTGGCTGGCGGACCGCCGATTCCATTCTGGTGCGTGACTGATGGCCGGTAGCATGAAGCGCGTGACCGACTGGGTTCGCCAACCTGGTCCCTTGGTGGCCCTGCCGGCAACTTTGTTCTTGCTCGTCGGCTTCGCCGGGCCCCTGGTCCTGGTGGCGGGCTTCTCGTTCATGCCGCCCAAGACCTTTTCCTTGGCCCAGGCTCCAACCTTGGCCAACCTGATCTCCGTCATATCGGACAGCTACTATGTTTCCTTTAGCTGGTCCCTTATCCTGGCCGTGACGACGGTCGTTCTGCTGCTGCTGATTTGCTATCCAATCGCCTATGGGATGGCACGGCTGTTCGGCAAATGGGCCAACCTGATCACCGTGCTCGTGGCCGTCCCCCTGCTCGTTTCGGAGAACATCCGCCTTTTCGGCTGGGTTCTGTTTTTGCTCAAGAACGGTATCCTTGACGGCAGCATGAAGGCCCTCTTCGGCGTCGAAGTTCCTTCCATGCTCTACACGATTCCGGCCATCATCTTGGGGCTCGTGTATGTCTACCTGCCGTTCATGCTGTTTCCCCTGGTGATCGGTCTGTCGATGGTGCCAGAGGCCTTGAAGGAGGCCGCCTCCGATTTGGGTGCCAGCCGCAGCCAGGTGTTTTGGGAAGTCGAACTGCCGCTTGCCATGCCCGGTGTGCTAATCGGCTGCATGCTGACCTTTATCCTGACTCTGGGGTCCTTGGCGGAATCGAAAATCCTTGGCGGACAGGTCGTCGTCATGATCGCCGACGACATCGAATCAGCCTTTACCTTTGCTCAGAATTGGCCGAAAGGCTCCGTCTTGTCCCTGTTGCTTATCCTTTTTTCCGGTGCCTTGGTGTTCCTCTTGTTCCGGCGGATTGATCTCGACCGTATCATTGGGCGGCGCTGACCCATGCCAGCGATGACAAAGGGCATGACCAAGCTGCTGATCATCTTATGGACAGTGACCATCCTGCTGTTTCTTTACATCCCCATGGCCTCCGTGGTCTTGGCCTCCTTCACGAAGAAGCGCTACTTCAGCTTTCCGGTAAAACGCTGGGACACGGTTTGGTACGAGAAGGCCATGGAATCCCTGTCGGTGCGCGATCTCGTCACGACGTCGCTTTCGGTCGCCTTTTTGGTGACGGTCTTTGCGGTCATTCTCGGATTTTGCAGTGCGCTTGCCTTCGCCCGCTACGAATGGAAGGGGCGCAAGGTCTTCCAGCGCCTGATCCTGCTGCCCATCTTCTTTCCCCAGGCGGTTTTGGGCCTTGCCCTCCTGCTCTGGTTTTCCAGCTTGGGGATCACCACCAGCTGGACGACCGCCGTCTTCGCCCATCTCATTTGGATCGTGCCGATCGTTACCTTGATCATGTCGATCCAGGTCTACTCCTTTGATCCGGCGATGGAGGAAGCCGCCTTCGATATGGGGGCAACACGATTTCAGGTCCTGCGCGAGGTCACCTTGCCGTTGTTGGCGCCCGGCATCGTTTCCGGCGCCGTCTTCGCGTTTCTGTTGTCGTGGGGCAATTTCCCTCTATCGCTCTTCACCACTGGCGCGGATCAAACCGTGCCCGAATGGCTCTACGCCAAGATGGTCTCGGGCTATACCCCGATGGTCCCGACCCTGGGTTCGCTCACTATGGGTGGTGCGGTCATTTTGCTGTTCTTGGCCTACTGCGCCTATATGGCCCTGACCCTGCAAAGCCGGCGCCGGCAACGAGCCTGACTAAGCGAAACAGACGTTCTAAAAGCAAGGGAGAAAAGACGAAATGCTCACGTCCATCAACGGTAAGTCGGTCATCGTCACCGGTGCCAGCAAAGGCATCGGCAAGGGAATAGCCAAAGTCTTCGCCCAGCAGGGGGCAAAGGTTCTGATCGTCGCCCGCGGGTTGGATGGCGCGACGGCGACGGCAGAGGAGATCAACGCCACCGGTGGGACGGCTTCCGCCTGCAGCGCCGACGTCGGCGATTGGGATGAAATGCAGGCCATGGCGGCAACCGCGAAGGAACGCCATGGCGGAATTGATATCCTCTGCGCCAACGCCGGCATATTCCCCTCTGCCAAGATAGAGGACATGGCCGCCGACGAGTGGGATCAGGTGCTGGGCACCAACCTCAAGGGCTGTTTTCTTTCCATCAAAGCCTGTGTTCCCCACCTCAAACAGGCGGATGGGGGACGCATCGTCCTGACATCCTCCATCACCGGACCGATAACGGGCTTTCCCGGGTGGACCCACTATGGCGCCAGCAAGGCGGGCCAACTTGGCTTTATGCGCACGGCTTGCATCGAACTTGCCAAATACGGCATCACCATCAACGCCGTTATGCCCGGCAACATCATCACCGAGGGCCTTGAGGGCTTGGGCCAAGACTACCTCGACACCATGGCCGCTTCGATCCCGCTGAAGAAGCTGGGCGTCGTCGAGGACATTGGCAACGCCGCCCTCTTCTTTGCTTCCAAGGAAGCCAGCTACATCACCGGGCAGACCATTGTGGTAGATGGCGGCCAAACACTCCCGGAATCTCTGGAAGCCTTGCAGGAAGCCTAGTCAGCGGGATTTTCGGCTGGCCGTTCGATTGGAATGTCAAATGCCATCGCGACGCGGTCAAGTCGGCCGCGTCAGGGCAGCTTAATCTTCGCCCTGATGAGGCCCATGCCTATGAGGACAGGTAATGCCTAGTTCGGCGCGTGACGACGGCGGGGATTTCTCCGAGTATCGCGCGACCCAAATGCTCGACCTTGGCAAATGGGCGGCGGGTAGCTTTGCCGGCTACTCACGCGCAAAGGCGCTGGCAATAGCCGAAGCCGCCGCCAAGGCAGGCGAAGCCGAAGCCGAACGATTGGCGGGCTTGGCACAGCAGGAGACGGGATTCGGTGTTGCCGCCCACAAAGTGATCAAGAACCGTCTGTGCAGCATCGGCATCTTTGACTTCTACAAGGACGATGATTTCGTTTCGCACCGGGTCGATGCGGCTGCCAAAATGGTGGAAGTGCCAAAGCCTGCCGGTGTGGTCTTCGCGTTGACGCCCTCCACCAACCCGGTAGCAACGGTCTTCTTCAAAGTCATCCTTTGCCTTTTGACCCGCAACGCCATCGTCATCGGCGCCCATCCAAAGGCGATCGACTGCTGCACCCAAGCAACCCGCATCATGGCCGAAGCGGCGGAGAACGCCGGAGCGCCCAAGGGACTGATCCAGATCGTGCCGGCGCCGAAGTTGGAGATCATCGATGCCATCATGCGTTCGCCAAAGGTTGATGTCATACTGGCGACCGGCGGTACGCCGATGGTGCGAGCGGCCTATAGCTCCGGCAACCCGGCGCTCGGCGTCGGGCCAGGCAACGCCCCCGCCTACGTGGACCCTTCCGCTGACTTGGCGCGCAGTGCCCGATGTTTGGCCGAAAGCAAGGCCTTCGACAACTCCATACTTTGCACCAACGAGTCCGCCGTCCTGGCGCACAAGGATATCGCCGAGGATTTGAAGCGCAGGCTGCGCAGTGAGGGATGCCACCTCTGCTCAGAAGAAGAGCGCAACAAACTCGAGGAGCTGCTCTTTCCCTACGCCAAGTTCAACGTGGCCATGATCGGCAAGCCGGCCCGCGAGATCGCCAAGGAGGCTGGTTTTCACGTCGCCCACAACACCAAGGTGTTGGTCGCCCCACTAGAGCGTGTCGGCGATGACTATCCTTTGAGCCAGGAGAAGCTCTGCCCGGTTTTGGGTTTCCTCGAAGTCCCGAACTTTGCTGCCGGCTTGAGCGCCGCCCGGTCGATGTTGAGGCATAGCGGCGGCGGGCATTCGGCGGCGGTCCACGCCAAGGATCCCGAGGTCATTCTCCGTTACGGTGCAGCCCTCAACGTGCTGCGTATCGCCGTCAACGCGCCCTGCAGCACGGGCGCTTCGGGCTTCGACACTCACCTGGCGCCCACCATGACCGTGGGAACCGGCTTCTTTGGTCGCAGCGCCGTTGGAGAGAACCTGCGGCCCCATCATTTGGTCAACTGGACGCGGGTCGCCTTCGATAAAGATCCGGTCGTTGCATTTCCGCCCTTCGACGGTCTTTCCTTGGAAAGCACAGCGCCCACTTGGCCGCAAGACGGCGAGGCCCTATCCCTTGATCCACAGGCGAGCGAACTGCGAGAGGAAATCCGCCAAATCGTCTTGGAGGAACTAAAAGCCGCCATTTCCGGCCTGAAGGTTTAGGGCCCTAGTCCATGGCCACCGTGCGTTCCTACATCTTCATCGACCAGCTGCAGCCCAAGACCATGTGCTATCTCAGCAGCTTTATCCGCGGCTTTCTGCCGCGCAGCAACATGGCCGCCATGGTTATCGAGGTCTCGCCGGGATTGGATATCGAGGCGATCACCGATATCGCCGTAAAGTACGTGGACGTGAAGCCCGGCATCCTGGTCGTGGAACGACAATTCGGATATCTGGAGTTTCATTCCTACTCGACCGGCGACGTTAAGGCCGCAGGCGAAGAAATCCTTGCCAGTCTGGGCGTTGCAGCAAGCGACGCCCTGACACCTGAGATCCTCGCCGCGAAGGTCGTCAACCGCATCGATGACTACCATGCCTTCCTGATCAACCGAAACAAGATCGGATCGATGATCCTGGCCGGCGAATCGCTCTTCGTCTTGGAATGTCAGCCGGCGGCTTATTCCGTCTTGGCGGCCAACGAGGCTGAGAAGGCAGCGGAAATCAAGATCGTCGACTGCCGCATGATGGGCGCCGCCGGTCGCCTCTACGTTAGCGGCCTGGAAGCCGACGTGCGCGCTGCCGCCTTCGCCGCCGAAAACGCCCTCAGGCTGAGGAACTAGACCATGTCCAGCGAGGTACTGCGCAGCGAAATCCGAGCCATGGTGCGCTCGCTTTTGAGCGATTTGACGCCGCAGCTGGAAGCAGCGGCCGGCACAACGGGCAGCGACCCTGCCGCCAAGGACATGGGGGATCGTATTTCGGCAGCGGCACGGCGCGATGGCGGGGCGGAGATCAAGGTGCGCATTGCCAACGACGCTGACCTGCGCGCCTTTGCAGCTCTCTTCATCACCTGCCCAGACCCAGTGGCCCAGGCCGCAATCCTGGAAGGTAAGGTTCGCTTGGTGCTGGACAAGGGACAGGCCGACACTTTGCGGCCAATGTCCTCGCCCGCCGCTTCGACTGCTGACCCTGGCACCCTGATGATCGAAAGCGGCTTGCTCAACGAGCGCAAAGTGACCGAAATCGCAAAGACCCACAAAAAGGTCGTTCTCGACTCTGGCGTGGTTGTGACTCCTTTGGGTCATGACCGGGCCCGCGCCCTTGGCCTCGAAATCGTGAGGAAAACACCATGAAGACCGGAACAGTCGTCGGCCGGGTATGGTCGACAAAGCGCTTGGCCGAGCTGCCGGCCGGGGCGCTTCTGGAAATCGATCTCGATCCCAGCGACGGCGGTACGCCCGAACGCGTGGTCGCCATCGATCCCTTGGGTTGCCTCGACGGTGAACGGGTTCTGGTGGTACAGGGTTCGGTCGCAAAGGGCTGGTTCGAGGGACCCAAGGCAGTGGTCGACGCCTTGGTGATTGGGTCCCTTGACGAGGACTCGCCGCCGGCCGCCAAAGCAACACGGTCAACCCGAAAACGCTGACACCCTTCAATGCAAACGGATTTAACAAAGGGAGAATGACATGTCCCAAAACGCCATCGGATTCATCGAAACCAAAGGCTATGTCGCCGCCTTCGCGGCGGCGGATGC
The DNA here is from genome assembly GCA_965222795.1 of Rhodospirillales bacterium. Taxonomy (GTDB): domain Bacteria; phylum Pseudomonadota; class Alphaproteobacteria; order Kiloniellales; family CBDCUY01; genus CBDCUY01. Next base: position 1,873,499 of record OZ244972.1, read on the forward strand.
CATGGTCAAGGCGGCCAATGTCGCTATCATCGGCCGCGAACAGGTCGGCGCCGGCCTGGTGTCGGTTCTGGTGCAAGGCGATGTCGGTGCCGTTAAGGCGGCAACAGAGGCAGGCGCCGAGGCGGCAGGCGCTGTCGGTACGGTGGTTTCGGTGCATGTCATCCCGCGCCCCCATCCGGATGTGCTGAAGAACTTCGCCGACAAGTAATTGGGAAGGGACAAAGCCCCAAGGCACCAACAACCAGGCCTAATAGGGGGCAGCTGGGACCCTTCCGGCGGGCCACATCATGGCTGAGCTTCGCGTCTATTTGCGCATCGAATCGCTGCAACGGCAGTTCGCCGCCTATATGGCAACGCCGACCCGTGGGCGCGGCTACATCCCGCTCGAGGGCATGCACTCGCTGATCGTAGAGATTGCCCCGGCGTTGGCGATCCATCGAGTCATCGATCTGGCCATTAAGTCGGTCCCTGAGGTAGAGCCCGGCTTGCTTTACGTGGAACGGCAGTTCGGCCTGCTGGAGGTACACGCACGCGAGACCGCAGCCTTGGAGCGGGCGGGCGAAGCAATTCTCGCCGGCATCGGCGCCAAGGCAGGCGATCAGCTCAAACCCAAAGTGCTTTATCGCGACGTGGTGGAAGCGGTCACCGATCAGCACGCAGTGATTCTCAATCGCAACCGCGGTGCCTCAATGATCCTGCCGGGCGAGGCCTTGCTGCTGGTCGAGATGACCCCGGCTCTCTTCGCCACCGTCGCCGCCAATGAAGCCGAGAAGGAGGCACCGGAACTGACACTGGTGGATGTGCAGATGATCGGCGCCACGGGACGGGTCTTCATGTCCGGCAACCCGGCAGCCGTCAAACGGGCCCTAACGCGCATAGAAGCCGTGCTGGCGGCGATCGACGGGCGTCCAGCTTAAGCTGGGGCAAAGGGCGAGCGCTGTCATACTGATGGCACGTTCGACCACAGGGACCACGACGCTCGGCTTGCGCGCCTCGTTCCGTCATCTTTCCCCTCAATACCCCAGGGTCGCCGCTCCGGCCTGCCGCGGATCGGAGGCGCCGAAAAGCACGCCATCCGGCGCCAGCATGATCGACTGGGTGGAGCCCATGGCCCGTTTGACCACCACCTTGTGCCCCTTGGCGCGCAGCAGCCGCAGAGTGTCGGGGCTGAGTCCCTCTTCGACCCGCAGCTCTTCGGGCAGCCATTGATGGTGCACCCTGGTCGCTTGGGTCGCTTCGGCGATATTCATGCCATGGTCGATCACGTTCATGATGACCTGCAGCGTGGTAGTGATGATACGGCTGCCGCCGGGGCTGCCGGTCACCAGGAACGGCTTGCCGTCCTTTAGCACGATAGTCGGGCTCATGGAGCTCAGGGGGCGTTTACCGGGTTCCACCGCATTGGCGTCACCGCCGATCAAGCCGTAGGCATTTGGCACGCCCGGCTTGGCAGAGAAATCGTCCATCTCGTTGTTGAGCAGGATGCCGGTGCCTTCCGCTACCAGTCCCATGCCATAGGAAAAGTTTATGGTGTAGGTGTTGGCAATGGCGTTGCCATCCTGATCGACGACGGAAAAATGCGTCGTCTCGTTACCTTCGTAGGGAATGGGATCGGCCGGCCCAATGTTTTCCGAGGGCGTCGCCTGGTAAGGGTCGATGCGACCGCGGAGCTCCTCGGCATAGGCCTTGCTGGTGAGCCCGGCTATCGGCACCTCGACGAAGTCGCTATCGCCCAAATATTGGCTGCGATCCGCATAAGCGAGCTTCATGGCCTCGGCCATCAAGTGGATGGACTCCGACCCGTTGTGCCCCAAGACATCCATGGGATATCCCTCCAGGATGTTGAGGATTTGGACAATATGGGTGCCACCGGAACTGGGCGGGGGCATGGAAACGATCTCGTGGCCACGGTAGCGGCCGACCACCGGCTGGCGAAGGACAGCACGGTAGGCCGCCATATCGTCCAGAGTGATCAGACCACCGCCGCGCGCCATCTCAGCGACGATTTTCTCGGCGATCGACCCTTTGTAAAAGGCATCTGGCCCTTCCTCGGCGATCAACTTGAGCGAAGCAGCGAGGTCCTGCTGCACCAAGATCTCCCCCGCTTCATAAGGCAGGCCCCCTTCCTTGAAGAAGATCTTGGCGGTACTCGGCCACTGTTTGAGGCGCTCGGCCAGACCGGTCAGCGAGTTGGCGAGATCCGGCGTCACCGCGATGCCTTCTTCGGCCAAAGAAATCGCCGGCTTCAAGGCCTCAGCCAGACTCATCGTGCCAAATTTCTCGAGTGCCAGGGCCATGCCCGCCACGGTCCCGGGGACGCCGACCGCAAGGCGGTGAAAACGGGAAAGGGTAGCGTCAGCATTGCCCTCGGCATCCAAATACATGTCCCGGTGAGCCGCGGCCGGCGCCATTTCCCGATAGTCGATGGCGACCGTCTCGTTGCTTTCGGCATGATGCACGATCATAAATCCGCCACCGCCCAGATTGCCGGCCCGCGGCAGAGTCACGGCCAGAGCGAAGGCTACGGCAACCCCGGCATCGACCGCATTCCCGCCCTGCTGCAAGACCTCAAGACCAACCTGGCTGGCCACCGCCTCTTGGCTGGCAACCATGCCCTTTGATGCCACAACCGGATGAATTCGATCGTAGGAGGAGTAGATCGCGGTTTGTTGCGCGGCAACGGATCCGAAACTCGCAGCAAGGGCGATGGCAGCCCAGCCGCAGCGTTGAAGAAGTGATTGCGCCAACATGATATCCCTAGCATTTGCCTGTGTGGTTAGGGAGACCTTTCCCCTGGGCCACAGCATAGCATGCTAGGGCACCCTATGGTGAGGTACCGCTGGCCGGAAGTATCGGCGAGCACCGACTAACGCCGGAACCACCGCAGCGTCATTAGAACCAGTCGACCTCAATCATCAAGGAAACCCCATCCAAGCGCCTTTCAAGATGCTTGGCGCCGCGTCGCGGCAAGGGAACCGCCTTCTGCTGGCAGTACTTGATAATTGCAGCGATCAAGGCCTCATGGTTCAGCGTGATCGATTGGCGGCCATCAACCAACGGCGCCTTGAGCGTAACCTCCATGCAAACATCAGCCCCTGACACATAGGCTATATCCTCAACGTTGTCGCTCACATGGGAGTCGCTATCGTCGTCCAGATAGCTGTCCACGGCATCCGCCAATTCGTTATGCGTCAGGATTATTGTGCGAAATTCTTGGCCCATTTATTACTCGCTCCTCTGGCCATGGAATTTGATCAACCGAAACTCTTGTCTATTTTGAATCGGATTTACGGTACCGCGCACAGCGGGCAGTTGGTGTCCCAGTCGCTTCATCTGTTCTATTCGGCCTCCGAGCTCGATGCCGGATAGGCACCCTCCTCGCCAAGGGTGCGCATGCTATCGACATCAGATAAATCGTTAATGCTTTCTGTTTGGTTCGGCCCTATTGTCTGAGTGGATCCGAGTTTACTTATTACATGGGCGAGAGCCCTTGCGATTTTGTTACCGGGCGCACGGCGGCATTCAGATTCGAGTAAACTGAAGAGCCGGGCGTTGTTGATACCGACTGCCACTGCCCGACCGTCATGCTGCCAAGCGTTGTACGCGGTCATGTAGCCGAGCACCCAAGCTTCGACCGAGCCCGAACTGACACGATCGAGGCGGCGGTTGCTAAGCCAGTCGCCGCAGGTAAGGGCACCAGCACCGCGTATCCTGTAAACGCCTTCAACGTCGGCAGCTGCAGCCGGCGACCCAGCAAAATGCGCACCTATGGTCAAACCGATAGCCATCAATGTTACTTTCGCCCTAGAGTGGCTATGTAAGCCTTTATGTCTTCCAGCTCGCGCGCTTCGAGGTCGAGTGATATAGCCGCATGAGGTCTCCGTTCTTGGACGCTTAGTACTTTGGGCAGATAGATTTGCGGCCTTTCGGCCATGATGAAGAAAGACGGTGTCGAGTTGATACCGCCATAAGGAAAATTGTAATCGCCGATCACATGGCATTTCGAGCACCACTTGATGGCAAGGTCGCGGCCCCCTCCGACATCTCCTACCGCCGCTACCGGCCATAGAAACAGCAAGGTCACCGGAGTAACGAGCCATTTCATCGTAAACAATCCGTAACTAGCGCCGCTGTGACCCAGGTTAGCATAAAAAGCCTTAACAACCTGCTGAAGACATCCATAAGATATGAAGATGCTTGTCAGAAGTACATTGAATACTATTTGGACTACTACAGTGCCCTGCCCTGACATCTTCAAATTGAGATCTTTTTAAACCTAACTGGCGTTCGGACTTCTACTCTTGCCATTAACTGTTACCATCGACGACCCAAACGGTGAGCTTGCTGACCTGCACGGGCGAATCGAGGAAACGATTCTGACCGCCTGGCAGGACTGGACCAGCAGCGTGCTGAGCGCTGACGCATCGATCGAGCTGACGCTTCGCGTCACCACTGAAGTGCTAAGGGCAGCTGGAAACAGTAGTCTTGCACAGGCAATCAGCGGATCCGCTTTTGTACAGCAGGGTGTCACAGTCGAAATTCTCACCGGAACCGACCTCAATGGGGCAGAACCGGACGCACTCATTCAACTCAACCCCGACTATGGAAGAAACGAGCTGTGGTACGACCCAAACCCCGGGTTGCAGGTCGACCCAGTGCCCATCGATCGGACCGACGCTGTTTCCGTCTGGCGGCATGAATTCGGCCATGTGCTATCCATCAATGGTTTCCTCGATAACCAAGGTGATCCGGTTCAGCCCGGCGTTCTTTCTACCTTCGATCAATTCGTCCAAACCGACTCAAACGGAAACGTATTCTTCCTAGGTCCACAAACGCTTGCCGAGAACGGTGGCGGTGTGGCGATTACCGCAGACAACGCCTATCATCTCGGGAACCAGCCGCCCCTGCCTGGTGCGGCCCTAATCACCGATCTGATGAACGGCGTCAGTTTCGAACGAGGCCTTCGCTACCAGATTTCAGATCTGGACAAAGCGATCGCCTTCGATACGGGTCTCCCGGTGGACCTCATGACTGATGATACGGTCTTGGGGAATGATAGCGCCGAGTTGTTGTTTGGCGGCGGCGGCAATGACACCGTATTCGGCGGCAGCGGCGGTGATACCGTCATGGCGGGAAGCGGCAATGACCAGGTCCTGGGCAACGCCGACTCTGATCAGATCTTCGGCGGCGACGGCTTTGATAGCTTGCGCGGGTCGAGAGGCAATGACTTTCTTCAGGGCAACAAGAACGGTGACAGTCTTAATGGTGGGACAGGGAATGATGAGGTGCGGGGTGGTGCCGGCCTCGACACCCTGCGCGGGGCCCGTCAAGACGATACGCTGATCGGCGGCAGAGGCGCCGATAGCCTAAACGGCGGTCTTGGCGATGACCTCCTCGTTGGCGGAGAAGGCAGCGACGCCTTTATCTTTGATCAGACCGGCGGTCAGGTCGAAAGCCTCCTTAATCCAGGAACCTTTCTATCGGGCGGCAGCGGTCAGGACCGCATCATGGATTTTGGGCCGGGCAACGACGTGATACAGGTATCGGCGAACGTCAATGGACTGGCTTTGGTGTCGCTTGGCGACCTTTTAGCGAGGCTTTCCCCAAACGGTGACGGCAACGCTCGGCTTGATCTCGGCCCAAATGATTCTGTCATCTTTCAAGGTGTCAGCGTTTCCGAACTGGGCGCCGGGGATTTCTTGATCGTGTGATCGGGAGCTTGGCCGTTCTGCTCTGATCACTGTGTCAGGATCTAGAGAGCGTCGGGCGGCAATTTGGGATCAATTTTGCTTGGCCTCTGGGGTCTCGTCGATGGGCCGTTTGAGGTGAAAGACGACAAAAATGACCAATAGGATCAGCGCGAGCGCGTACCAGGTCAGCGCATATTCCAAATGGTCGTTGCGGAGGTCCACTTCGTAGGGGCGCGCGATCGGATAGCTGCCTGCCAACGGATCTTCCGCCTGCACATAGACACTGGTAATCGCCCGATCGAGTCCCGCTGCCGCTGCCATGGCGGGAAGGTCGAACCAGAGCCAAAGGTTGGCTTCAGGGTCATTTTCAGGGCGAAAGAGGTCGCGTCCTTTCCAACCACCTTGCCGCAGCACGCCATCCATTTCGATTCGCCCGGCTACCAGCCCTTCCTGGCGCGCCAAGGGGTCTTGGTGATCCGGTGGGATCCATCCGCGATCCACAAAGACCACCCGCCCATCTTCGAGTTGCAAGGGCGTCACCACATGGTACCCTACTTGCTTCTTGTAGGGGCGGGCGGCGAGATAAAGTTCCTTATCGTGCAGGAAGCGACCAACGAGCGTCACAACTCGAAACTCTAACTCCTGCGGCTCGCTTGTTTGCCCCGGCAGGGAAATGGGCGGGGCCGCAAGCTGTGCGGTCCGCTCGGCCACTAACTCATTTTTCCAAGTTAGCCGGTGGAGCTGCCAGCTACCAAGACCGGCCAAGACCCCGATTGCAAGCAACCCGACAAGCCATGCCCAAGGGCCAGGCCGGAACTCTCGGCCAGCAATGATCACCACCTTTGCCTCTTACTCGTAGGTCTCAGTTCCTGAGTCGCTCGCCCTATGGTGAAACTGCAAGGCGATCAGGAGACCTTTCATGGGCCTCAGCAAGAGCCCAGAACCGCCGATAATGACCGGTGCCCAAATGACCATGTGCAGCCAAAGGGGCGGTGACGCCAGCGATTCCAGCAGCAAGGCGAAGGGTACGACCAAGGCCCCCATGATAAAGATGATGAAGACGGCGGGCCCGTCGCCGCTATCTGCCTTCTTGAGATCGAACCCACACTGCGTGCAGCGCTCGGCCACAGTCAAAAATCCGGCGAACAAGGCCCCCTGTCCACAGCGCGGACACTTACACGTCAGCCCGGCCCGCACCGGCGAGACGCGAGGCCAGCGTCCAGGGTCGTTGCCGGAGTCGGGGTCCAAATTGGTCATAATGCCCATACTCCGGCCCGCCAAACGCCGCGAGTACGGTTGTTACCCACCCCACCAGTAAATGCAGCAAAACAAGAACAGCCACACGACATCAACGAAATGCCAGTACCAAGCTGCTGCCTCTAGGCCGAAGTGATGGTCCGGCTTAAAATGCCCCTGCGCGCAGCGATAGGTACAAACCGCCAAGAAGGTCGTCCCAATAATCACGTGGGCGCCATGGAAGCCGGTGGCCATGAAGAATGTCGAGGGGTAGATGCCCCCGTCGAAGCTGAACGCGGCATGGGCGTACTCGTAGGCTTGCAAGGCCGTGAAGAACATGCCGAGCCCAACCGTCAATAGCAACGCCCACACGGCTTCGCTTTGCTTACCCTCGATCACCGAGTGATGCGCCCAGGTAACCGTGACACCCGAAAGCAGCAACACGAGGGTGTTCAAGAAGGGCACATCGAAGGGATCGAAGGTTTCCACCCCCTGCGGCGGCCACATGAAGCCTGTGGCTTCCTTCGGGAACAGGGAGGCATCGAAAAATGCCCAGAAAAAGGCGGCGAAAAACATCACCTCCGAGGCAATGAACAAGGCCATGCCGTAGCGCAAGCCGAGCTGCACAATCGGCGTATGATGCCCTTGGAAGGTGGCTTCCTTGATGACGTCCTTCCACCAAACAAACATCACGGCCAAGACCGCCAAGAACCCCAGAGGAAGAACCCAGAAGTTCACTTCATGCATCAAGAAGACCATGCCCAGGGCCGTAATACCGCCGGCGGCGGCGCCGATCAGCGGCCAGGGGCTCGGGTCAACCAAATGATAGGGATGGTGTTGCTGGTGACTATCGGTCATGGCATTCCCCCACGCCGGTTTTGCTCCGGCCTCGTTCTAGATCGTCAATGCTGCGCTTGCGGCCCAAGGCGGAAATCCTTTCTAATTCTGCCGATTTACAGAAACCAACGGTTCCGGCCGGTCCTGCAACCAAGAAACCTTGCCATTCTCGAATCCTGGCTGATCAGCCGATTGGTCTTCAAAGAATGTGTACGACAGGGTGATCGTGGTTACATCATCTAAATTCGGGTCTTCCATGATGGCTGGGTCGATAAAAAAGCTGACCCCCATCTCGACCTCCTGACCAGCTTCGAGACGTTGCTCCGTAAAACAGAAACACTGAACCTTGTTGAAGTACTGGCCAGCTTTTAGCGGTGTCACATTAAAGGTGGCGGTTCCCACGGTTGGACCGTCTGCCAAGTTCCGCGCCCGGTAAAAGGCAAGACCCTGTTCCCCGACCCTTATCGAAACGGCCCTTTGGTTCGGCTGAAAATCCCAGGCAAGCTGAGGATCCACATCCGCATTAAACCGCACCGTCATTTGGCGTTCTACGATGTCACCTGGTACACTTTCGGCAACCTGCGTGGTGCCGCCAAAACCGGTGACCTGGCAAAACAGCCGATAAAGAGGCACCGCGGCAAAGGACAGGCCGATCATGCCGAAGACGACGCCGGCGAGAACCAATCCTGTCCCAAGATTACGCGTCTGACGCCTGATTGCCATTGCCTAGCCCCCACCCATACGCACGATGGCAACGCAATAGACCACGATGACGAAGGTCGCCAGCACAGCCAAAAGCGCCAGGTTCTTACCACGCTGGCGACGGTGCATATCGCTGGGAAATCCACGCTTGGTCATCCACCCATCACCCGGTCAGCGCGATCAGTAAGCCAGGGGCCCGATCGATAATGATCAGGGCAAAGATCATGAAGAGATAAAGAATCGAATACCCAAACATTTGGCGCGCCACACGATCGCCCTCGTCACCCCTCAGGGCCCGCCCGAGGGCGAGAAAAATACCGCCGAGGATCAGGGACATGCCGCCATAAAGCACGCCAGCCGTACCCAGAAGGAAGGGGAGCAATGACAGGGCCACCAGAAGCCCAGTATAGATTTGGATTTGCCGCTCGACCTCCTGGCGACCAGCTACCACCGACAGCATCGGAACACCGACGGAAGCGTAGTCGGCCTGCCGAAACAGGGATAATGCCCAGAAATGGGGGGGCGTCCAAAAAAAGATGATCAAAAAAAGCGCTATCGATTCAAAGCTCACCCCACCGGTGACCGCTGCCCAGCCGATCATCGGCGGAAAGGCGCCGGCAGCACCTCCAATGACAATATTCTGCGGGGTTCGCCGTTTCAGCCAGATCGTATAAACAAAGACATAAAAGCCGTTGGCGAGTGCCAACAGGGAAGCCGCCGCCCAGTTGACCGCCAGCCCCATGACCATCACCGACAAGAGGCTCAAAACCACCCCGAAAGCCAAGGCCTCCGCCGGCTCGACCCGACCGGCAGGAATAGGGCGGGCCCGGGTGCGTTGCATGACGGCGTCAATATCACGGTCATACCACATGTTGATTGCCCCGGCGGCACCGGCGTTGACGGCAACACAAAGGATCGCGACCGCCGCCAACAGGGGGTGGATGCTGCCCGGTGCCACCAAAAGCCCGGCCAGGCTGGTAAAGACAACCAGCGACATCACCCTCGGCTTTAGCAGCGCGACGAAGTCGCCGACCTTGCCTTCTACGCGCGGCGCTGCTGCGGCAAGGGATGCTGCCCGGCCCAGTGGGCTTGCCGCCTGCAGGCTGCTATCCGACATAGCCCTCTTTCCTTTCCGTCACCGCAAGGATCCGCTTTGCGCGAAGACGCTAGCGAATCCGTGGCAGCTCTTCATAGGAATGGAACGGCGGTGGCGAGGAGACGGTCCACTCCAAGGTCGTCGCCCCCTCACCCCATGGGTTTGCTTCGATTCGACGGCCGGCCCTAAGCGTATAGATCAACACGCCGATGAAAAACAGCGCGGATGCAAAGGAAATATAGGACCCTATTGAGGAAACAAAGTTCCAGCCTGCATAGGCGTCGGGATAGTCGATGTAACGCCGCGGCATACCGGCCAAGCCAAGGAAGTGCTGGGGAAAGAACGTTACGTTGACGCCCACGAAGGAGGTCCAAAAATGGAGCTTGCCAGCCCATTCCGGATACTGACGGCCCGACATCTTGCCGAGCCAATAATACATCCCCGCGAAGATCGCAAAAATCGCCCCAACCGACAGAACGTAATGGAAATGTGCCACCACGTAGTAGGTATCGTGAACCGCGAGATCCATACCGCCATTGGCCAGCACCACACCGGTCACGCCACCCACAGTGAAGAGGAAGATAAAGCCAATGGCCCACAACATCGGCGTATCAAAGCGCAAGGATCCACCCCACATGGTGGCGATCCACGAGAAGATCTTTACGCCCGTCGGCACGGCAATCACCATGGTGGCCGCTGTGAAGTAGGCCCGCGTATCGACGTCGAGGCCGACCGTAAACATGTGGTGGGCCCAAACGATAAAGCCGACGAAGCCGATGGCAACCATGGCATAGGCCATACCGAGATAGCCGAAAACCGGCTTGCGACTAAAGGTGGAGACGATCTGCGAGACAACACCGAAAGCCGGAAGAATCATGATGTAGACTTCCGGATGGCCAAAGAACCAGAAGAGATGCTGGAACAGGATCGGGTCGCCGCCGCCGGCCGCATCGAAGAAGGTCGTACCGAAGTTGCGGTCAGTCAGCAACATGGTGATCGCGCCCGCCAAAACCGGCAGGGACAATAACAGCAAAAAGGTGGTGACCAGCTGGGCCCAGACGAAGAGCGGCATCTTGTGCAGGGTCATGCCGGGTGCACGCATGTTGAAGATCGTGGTGATGAAGTTGATGGCGCCCAGAATGGAGGACGCACCTGCGAGGTGGAGAGCAAAGATAGCCATATCCACAGACGGCCCCGGATGCCCCGTTCCCGAGGATAGAGGTGGATAAACCGTCCATCCAGTTCCCGCCCCGATATCGACCACCGCCGAGAGAACCAGCAGCAGAAAGGCCGGAACAATCAGCCAGAAAGAAATGTTGTTCATGCGTGGAAAGGCCATGTCCGGCGCACCGATCATCAGCGGCACAAACCAGTTGCCAAAACCGCCAATCAGCGCCGGCATGACCACGAAGAAGACCATGATGAGGCCGTGCGCGGTGATAAAGACGTTCCACAGCTGCCCGTCCGGGGAGCCGTCGCTGGTCAGGAACTGCACGCCCGGGTCTTGCAGCTCCATGCGCATAACGACTGAAAAGGCGCCGCCTATGACACCGGCGATAACCGCGAATAGCAGGTAAAGCGTTCCAATGTCTTTGTGGTTCGTCGAGCAGAACCAACGCACAAAGAATCCTGGTCGATGATCATCATGACCGTGATGCCCTTCACTGGCATGATCGTGACTGTCCTGACCCTGCACTTCGCTGCTCTCGGCCATCCTCGTGAGCTCCCTCTCGATTCTCTATCTCTCGTCTTGTCAGCTAGTCGGCTAGCGCCTTGCTGCGTGCCAAGCGCAGCGGTGCAGCCTGATCATCGTTCCTTGCAAATTCCACTTTGGCCTCTTCGACCCAGGCGTCAAATTCCGGTTTTGAGACTGCCTTGATCATGATCGGCATGTAGGAATGGCCGGCGCCGCAAAGCTCCGAGCACAAGCCGTAATAAGTGCCCTCGGCATTAATCCGCACCCAAGTTTCGTTGATGCGGCCCGGCACACCATCCAACTTGAGCCCCAGGGCCGGCACTGCGAAGTTGTGGAGGACGTCGCTTGCGGTGATAAGCAGGCGAATATTCGTCTCGACGGGCAAGACAATGGCGTTGTCGGTGTCGAGCAGGCGGTGCTGCCCCTCCACCAACTCTTCTTCCGGAATCATGTTGGCGTCAAAGGTAAAGTTGCCATGATCGGGGTACTCATAACTCCAGAACCATTGTCGCCCGATGGCCTTCAGCGTCATATCCGCTTCTTCGACCCGGTCGGCGAAGTACAAGAGCTTGAACGACGGCACAACAATTCCGACCAAAATAACCACCGGTATGGCAGTCCACAGCACCTCGATCAAAGTATGGTGCGTGGTCTTCGATGGCACCGGGTTGCGCTTCTCAGAAAACCGCCACATGACATAGAGCAACAGTGCCAAAACAAACACGGCGATCAACGTGATAATGACCAGCAAGAGATTATGAAAATCGGTGATCATCTCCATGGTCGGCGAGGCGGCATCTTGAAAGCCCATTTGCCATGGCTGAGATTTGCCAATGACTCCTTCAGCATGCCCGGGGATCGCCAACCCCATCACCGATATCATGCCGCCGAGAGCGGCCAACAGTCGCGTCGAACTCGCCATGCTTCGTCGATCCCTGTAAATATCCGCCGTTTGAAGGCTGAAGCCTCGATGCCGACCGCAGCGCGCAGCCTTGGCAAGGCCGCTTACCGCCCTCCCTCGCGCGCAACCTACACCAAACTTGCCGGACGTCACAAGCCCGCGTCATAGCAAAGGCGCGTGAAAGTTTGCCCAGTTGCCATCATCTGTCAATTCAGGTGCTACCAACACAAACAAGGCTATAGGGGGCCCTGAAGGAATGACAAATGCGACGGTCCTTGGTGCCCTACCTGGCAATTCATTGAGACTACCAAAATGCCCGCGCCCAGCACCATTGCCTTTGGATTGGAGGCATCGCATCAGGGTGACGGCATAGCTGCCTGTCATAGCCGGGCCAAGATTGATGGTCGGATCCAGATAAGGCCCCGCTTGGACCCCCGATTGCGAAAGGGGTACAAGCTCACGCAGCTAAAGAAAGCATTCCGATCAGCTATTTCGAGCTGTCATTTATGCTTTCACATCCAATATGGTAGATTTCTGCTTGCAGCGTGCCTTGGGACCAGGATTAGGCCGCCGGCCAAGAGGAGCATAGTTTCGGATGACTCATCTCGCGATCACAGACGACCATTTCTTCAATCGTACCGACTTGGATCGGCCCAGGCTCGAGGCTCTCGTGGACCAGGCCCTGCGGGGTGCTGACGACGGCGAGCTTTTTCTCGAATATCGGCTTTCCGAGAGCCTCGGATTTGATGACGGTCGTCTGAAAAGCGCCAGTTTTGACAGCAGTCAGGGTTTTGGACTGCGGTCGATCGCTGGCGAAGCGGCAGGCTATGCGCATGCCAATGAGCTCTCAGAAGAGGCTGTCCGCCGCGCCTCTCAAACGGTTCGTTCCGTCCATGATGGTCGCAATTCGACAATGAGCCTGGCGCCGCGCGCCACCAACCAGCAGCTCTATGCCAACGACGACCCCATTGGTGGTGTCGCTTTCGATCGCAAGGTCAAATTGCTGGCCGACATTGATGCCTATGCACGGAGCAGGGATTCGCGCGTGGTGCAAGCGACAGCCACCCTCGCCGGCTCCTGGCAGGCGATACAGATCATCCGTGCTGGCGGGCTGCGGGTCGCCGACGTGCGGCCCCTGGTGCGGCTTAATGTCAACGTCGTCTTGGCTTCAGGCGAACGCATGGAAAGCGGCAGTTTTGGCACCGGCGGGCGCAGCGGTTATGACAGCTTGCTGGCGCCCGAGACCTGGCAAGGAGCGGTCGACGAGGCAGTTTGCCAAGCCTTGGTCAATCTGGAGTCGCGGCCGGCACCGGCTGGCGAGATGGCCGTGGTCCTCGGCTCCGGCTGGCCGGGCATCTTGCTGCACGAAGCCATCGGTCATGGCTTGGAAGGGGATTTCAATCGTAAGCAGACCTCGGCCTTTGCCGGCCTAAGGGGCGAGCGCGTCGCTTCACCCGGCGTGACGGTGGTTGACGACGGCACCTTGCCGGATCGACGCGGGTCGCTCACCATCGACGATGAAGGCACGCCCAGCCAGTGCACCACGCTGATCGAAGACGGCATCCTAACGGGCTATATGCAGGACCGGCAGAACGCCCGGCTGATGAAGATGGCCCCGACCGGCAACGGTCGCCGCCAGGGCTATGGCCACATCCCGATGCCGCGCATGACCAACACCTATATGTTGGCGGGCGAGCACGCACCCGAAGAAATCTTGGCTTCCGTGGATAAGGGGCTCTATGCGGTCAACTTCGGTGGCGGTCAGGTGGACATCACCTCCGGCAAGTTCGTCTTCTCCTGCACCGAGGCCTACCTGATCGAAGGTGGCAAGCTCGGCGCCCCGGTTAAGGGGGCAACCCTCATCGGCAACGGCCCCGATGTTTTGACCAAGGTCTCCATGGTCGGCAATGACATGGCCCTCGACCCCGGCATCGGCACCTGCGGCAAGGATGGTCAAGGCGTGCCGGTGGGCGTCGGCCAGCCTAGCCTGCTGATCGATGGTCTAACCGTCGGCGGCACCGAGGCGTGACCAAATCCATCGCCCATGCCTGGTACGAAACGCAGCGTTTTGCCGATGATGTGACGCTGATCCGCGAGATCCATGTGGCCGCCTGGCTGCGCTGCAATATCTGGCATGTGCGCGGGCGCGACCAAGATCTCTTGATCGATACTGGCATGGGACTGCGCCCCTTAAAGCAGGAACTGCCGCAGATCACCGAGCGGCCTGTCATCGCCGTGGTAACCCATACCCATTTCGACCATTCCGCCGGCCTCGACGAGTTCGACTGCCGCGCCGGGCACAAAGCGGAAGCGAACGTCATGGTAGAGCCGACACCGGCCGCGACCGTGGCCGACGGCGGATTTGTGCGCGCGGAAAGCTTTTCAGCCTGGCCTTATGAGGGTTTTTCACCGGAAACCTTCACGGTGCGCCCGGCGCCACTCAGCCGCTATGTGGATGAGGGGGACCGCCTAGACCTGGGCGATCGCAGCTTCCAAGTGCTGCATCTACCGGGGCACTCGCCGGGCTCGATCGCTCTTTACGAGGACAAGACGCAGACCCTTTTCAGCGGCGATACGATCTATGACGGGCCCCTGTTGGATGACCTCTATCATTCCGATCCTGCGGTCTACGACGAATCCTTGCGGCGCCTACGTGACTTGCCGGTCGATACTGTCCACGGCGGCCACGGCGAGTCCTTCGGGCGCGAAAAAATGCGTGAGATTATCGAGGCGTTTCTGGCCGGCGGACAACGCATGGGTGATCCGGGAGCCTGGATTGCTGCGCAAGTTGCCAGTGAGTGACGGCTTTCTGCTCTCTCCGGTCCTAGATCCGCATGGATGGCTTGGCGGCAATGGCTTCGATCTCGAAGAGCCAATCCGGGCTCGCCAACGCGGCAACGATGAGGGTCGAGGCCGGTTCGGCCCGGCCGAGGAGTTCCTCGCGGATTTCCCGGTAGGCGGCCACGTCTTCCTGGTGAACGACGATGGCGTTGATCTTCACCAAGTCCTCCGGGCCCATGCTGGCGGCCGCCAAGACCCGCAGCAGGTTTTCTATCGCCTGGCGGATTTGCGCCGGCCCACCTTTGACCATCGCACCATCCGGGGTGACGCCGACCTGGCCGGAGATATAGAGCCAGCGGTCCGATGCTGTACCTTCGACGGCATGGCTATAGCGGGAAAATGGCGGCGCAATCTGGCGCGGATTGTATCTTTTGTGCACGCTGGTCCCTCACGAGATATTCAGATTCAAGAAACTCTGGCTAACAAACCGCAATATTTATCACCAAAACATTATGCGCTTTAACGCTTCTTTAACGAGTTACGGTTAATTTTCGCTTACTTGGATGTGGATGACACCATTCACCTAGGCACCCCAAGTAACATACCTCCTCCCCCAGAGAGCCGTGGCCACCCCACCCGCGGCTCTCACCCTTTTCGGCAACAGCGACGATCAATAGGCACCGCAGCGAAAGATCGGATCAATGGTCTTTTGCCAGGCTCCGTAGTAGCTCGCCAGGGCCTCGTCCGCACGGGTACGACCGCTTTCGACGATTTCCATCAAGGTGCAAAGGTAGTGAACCTCGTCGTCGCCGTTCGAATCCAAACGCCGGCGGCGCTTCAGGCCGTTTCCGGCGATTGCCAAGACCTCTTTCGACCATTCCATCAAGGGCCGGCCTTGGAAGACCGTGCGAAGCCCGGAACGCGGCACTTCCGCGCGCAGATAATGGTGATCTTCCAGGCTCCAGTCCTTCACCAAGTCCCAGGCGGCATCGCAGGCCACAGAATCATAGAGCAACCCCACCCAGAATCCCGGCAAGGCACAAAGCGACCGCCAGGGACCGCCATCGGCACCGCGCATTTCGAGGAACCGTTTGAGCCGGACTTCCGGAAACAAGGTGGAGAGATGATCCGCCCAATCACTGGTGGTCGGGATTTCACCGGGCAAGCCGGGCAACTGGCCTGCCATAAAGTCGCGGAAGGACTGCCCGCTGACATCCAGGTATTCGCCCTGGCGATAAGCGAAGTACATCGGCACGTCGAGCACGTGATCCACATAGCGCTCGAACCCCATGCCCGGCTCGAACACAAAGGGCAGAATGCCGCAGCGATCCGGGTCCGTGTCAGTCCAAATGTGGGAACGATAGCTTTGAAATCCGTTTGGCCGGCCATCGGTAAAGGGAGAATTGGCAAATAATGCTGTGGCAATCGGCTGCAACGCTAGGCCGACGCGGAACTTGCGCACCATGTCTGCCTCGTCTTTGTAGTCGAGATTGACCTGCACCGTGCAGGTCCGCAGCATCATGTCGAGCCCGAGCGATCCTTTCTTAGGCATATAGGCGCCCATAATCTTGTAGCGTCCCTTGGGCATCCAAGAGATGTCTTCACGGCGCCATTTCGGCTGAAATCCTAAGCCGATCAGCCCGACGCCCAGTGGTTCGGCGATCTGCTTGACCTCGTCCAAGTGACAGTGAACCTCGTTGCAGGTCTCGTGGATCGTCTCTAGCGGCGCACCGGAGAGCTCAAGCTGGCCGCCCGGCTCGAGGGTGACGTTGCACTTTTCTTTGGTCAAAGCAATGGGACGGCCATTTTCCAGCACCGGCTGCCAGCCGAAACGCTGCAGTCCTTGCAGCAAAGCCCGAATGCTCGCCTCTCCTTCATAGGCAAGCGGGCGAAGGTCATCCCACCGAAAGGCGAATTTCTCGTGTTCGGTGCCAATGCGCCAGTCTTGCTCGGGCTTGTTCCCGGCTTCTAGGTAGGCGATGAGCTGAGCCTTGCTGGTGATGGGCTCGCCCTTGGCTTGCGGCGGAGCGGACATGGCGGGTTCGACTCGGCGCTGTTGATCCTAAAATTGGGGCCGACTCTTACGGCCGTCGCCCAGGATCGCCTGCCAGCAGGCAAGCGCTGCCAGCGCCGCCGTATCGGCTCTTAGAACTCTTGGGCCCAAGCCGATGGGTGTAACAAAGGGACGTTTGCCCAGTTCGTCAAGCTCCGATCGTGAAAATCCCCCTTCCGGGCCCGTCATTACGGCCCAGGGCACGCGGCGGTCATCCCGGTCTGCTGCACGTTCTACCAAGACCTCGGCAATGGGCCGGACGGGGCCCGATTCGGCGCAAAGCAAGATTTGCCGCTCCTGCGGCCAGTTCGCCAAAGCGGTGAACAAAGGTTGGGGATCGGCTACCTCCGGCACATTCAAACGCTCGCATTGCTCGGCCGCCTCGCGCGCGTTGGCCGTTAGGCGATCACGGTTCACACGGCTGACCGACGTGTACTGGGTCATGATCGGTATGAGCCTGGAGCAGCCGAGTTCGGTGGCCTTTTCAGCCAGAAAGTCGATGCGCGCCCGTTTGATGGGTGCAAATAGCAGCCACAGGTCCATCCCCGCGATTTGCGGTCGGCGCTGACCAAGCAACTGCAGGGAACACCATCCCTTGCCCAGCCCATCAATGCGCGCCAACCACTCGCCGTCACGACCATTGAAGACCGCGATTTCCGCCCCTTTGCTAAGACGCAAGACACTGCGTAGGTAGTGGGCCCGGGCGTGATCCAGTCCTATCATGAGGCCGGCCGCCAGGTCATGGTCAACATATAGCCGAGTTGCTATCCTTCGGTCAGGCACCGTGCCTTAGACCTTTCTCATCGAGGATCGCCGGTCTAGATTGCCCCATGAGTAAGCGCCTAGAGACCCCGGCAGCGCAAGCTTCTTCCGCAAGCGACATTAAACCGGACCACTGGACACTGCGTTTGGCGCCGGTCGCAGCGCAGCCCTATCTTCGCCTGGCTCGCCTCGATCGGCCTATCGGCACCTGGCTGTTGTTGCTTCCTTGCTGGTGGAGTCTCGCTCTGGCGAGCGCGGTTGAGGAGCGTTTGCCCGACTGGCGGCTTGGTTTGCTTTTCGCCGTCGGAGCGCTGGTCATGCGCGGTGCTGGCTGCACCTACAATGACATCGTCGATCGAAACATCGACGGGCGGGTAGCGCGAACCGCCAGCCGGCCCCTGCCAAGCGGCGAGGTAAGCCTTGTCCAGGCCCTAGCCTTCCTGGCGTTACAATTATTTGTCGGTCTTCTGATACTGCTGCAGCTCAATCCCTTCAGCATCCTCTTGGGCGCCGCCTCGTTGGCGCTCGTCTTCACCTATCCCTTCATGAAGCGGGTGACCTATTGGCCCCAGGCATTCCTGGGCCTTACTTTCAACTGGGGAGCCTTGATCGGCTGGTCGTCGGTCACGGGCGACCTCGATTGGCCAGCAATCCTGCTCTACCTGGGCGGCATTGCCTGGACGCTTGGTTATGACACGATCTATGCCCATCAGGACAAGGAAGACGACGCATTGATCGGGGTTAAATCGAGTGCTCTGAAGCTGGGCGATCGCAGCAAGCCTTGGCTTACGGTCTTCTACGGCCTGGCCGTTGCGCTTTTTGCCGCTGCCGGCATTGCAGCCGGAATGGGCTGGATCTATGCCACCGCCATAGCCGCGGTGGCCACGCATTTCCTTTGGCAGGTTGCGAGTCTTGATGTCCATGACCCTGCTAACTGCCTTGCGCGCTTTCGCGCCAATCGCGACGCCGGTTTCATTCTCCTATTGGGCATGATCGCGGCGCCTCTATTTGGGGCATGACCCCCAGTGTCGCGCAGGCACGGGACTTTGTGCGTGCCAACACGCTGCTTGAAGCGCCAAGCTTGGTGCCGGAGGTGCGGCTACACCTGGCCAGTGCCGCCCTGCCCTTATGGGAAGCAACGGAAGCGGAGCTAGAAAAACAAGGCCTGCCACCGCCCTTCTGGGCTTTCGCTTGGGCCGGGGGCCAGGCCCTGGCACGCTTCCTACTCGACTATCCTGAGCGGGCCAGGAACCGCCGCGTCCTCGATTTTGCCGCGGGCTCCGGCCTTGGCGCCATTGCCGCCGCCAAGGCCGGAGCACGGTCGGTAGAGGCTGCCGAAATCGACCGCTTCGCCCAAGCGGCAATCGCCATGAACGGTGCCGCCAACGGAGTCGAAATCCTGGTTCACCAAGAAGATCTCGTGGGGCAAACAAACCAGGACTGGGACTTGGTGTTGGCCGGCGACGTCTGCTACGAACAGCCGATGGCCGGGCGCGTCTTTGACTGGCTCGTGCAGCTGGCAGGGTCCGGTGCGACCGTCTTGCTTGGCGACCCCGGGCGCAGCTATCTGCCCCGCCAAGGCCTGGAAAAGCTCGCGACCTACAAAGTCCCGACCACCCGCGAGTTAGAGGACTGCGACTTGAGGAACGCTGGTGTCTGGAGGGTCGAGCCTTTGCGCCCTAATGGGACTCCTTGAGCACCCGAAAGTGTGGAAATTGAGGCCCCACGGCCTCTTGCCGCAGTTCCTCGATCAACGAGAGCCTCTCGCTCGGTTGCCGCACATGATGCAAGATCATCTGGTCAAGCGACATCTTTGGCCGATGTTGCTTGCGCACGAAGTCTTGCGCTGCTTCCTGGTGAAGGGCGCGATAACGCCGATCGGACGCGTCAACCGCCGCAAGTGCGACCGGCTCGCCCTCGACGGCAAGGCAGCCATTTCGACTGAGGTAGGCGTACGCCTGGTCAAGCTGGGGAAGCCCACATTCCAAAGAGAGCGACACGCCTTCAAGGGAACCATAGCTATAGATTTCACCACCGAGCTCAGTCGCGTGCATGCGCTCTAGTTGGGCCGAATCTAGCCAGGTGACCCAAACTTCAACGCTTGTTTCCGGTGTATGATGCAAAGTTGCCGCAATTGAGCCATAACGGCTCATATGCGCGGAGTAGACGACATCGTAGTCCGCAAGACGGCCTCGAACGACGGGAATCTCGGCGTTACTTCCGTACTTTCGTCGCAGCTGTTCCGGTGACCGGTTCGAGCCATGAGCAATTACCGGCCAGCGGCCATCAAAATTTACCGCCGACAAGGGGTCATGTCGGCCTTCCTTGAAAAGATATGATTCGCCAGGGACCGAAAAGGGATACCCTTTCGACAGCGCCAAAAGCGCTGCGTCTTCCGCCGGCAGAGCCCAAGGCAAGGTGTCGCCGAAGGCCTAGTCTGTGCAGGGCGGCGGGTCGTCCGGGTCAATGCGCTCGATGCGGTACCGCGAATAGCAATCATCGACCGTCTGCCACGCGCGTTTGGCCCATTCCTTTTTCGCCGACTCGTAGTCGTCGAACGGACCGAACCATTCCTCACGCCTGCCCGGTGCTGCTTCGACGAATTCCGTGTCCCTGTATTCGCCGCCAACTACCCAGTATTGAGGCATGCTGTAAGCTGCCTGCTGTTCAATGTTCAACACGACAGTGACCACCTATATTGTCACGTTGTCTTAACAAACAACATAAAGCTAATGGGATTCTTGACCAGTTTTGTCGCAAAACCGACGCCAAGAGACGGCAATCCGTCACAATTACCAAGTCGAACTACATTTCCGGTCATGACTTGCCTTTCTTACTCTGTTGCAGTACCGGGTGATGCAAATGCATCATCCATTTGTCTATGACCTGCAAATTCGGCCGCAATGTGGCCATCTCCGGTTTGGCGACAGCGAGGAAACTAAGGCGTGAGCCGACATCCCTATAGGTCGATGCGCGATTTTATGGCCGATCTAGAGGCAAAAGATCGCCTTGTTCGTGTCCGCCACCCGGTCTCACCGGTTCTCGAAATGACCGAGATCCAGACGCGGCTCTTGGCGGAGCGTGGGCCGGCGGTGCTTTTCGAGCAGGTCGTCGAAGCGGACGGCAAGCGCTATGACATGCCGGTTTTGGCCAACCTTTTCGGCAGTGTCGAACGGGTTGCCTGGGGCATCGGCCGGGCGCCAAACGAGCTTCGGCAAGTTGGCGAGACCCTCGCTTTCCTGCGTCAGCCGGAGCCGCCCGGTGGCATAAAGGATGCTTGGGATAAACTGCCGATCCTGAAAAATGTGATGGCAATGCGGCCGAAGGCGGTCGGCGGCGCCCCGTGCCAGGAACAGGTTTGGCAAGGCAACGACATCGACCTTGCGCGCTTGCCGGTGCAGACCTGCTGGCCCGGCGAGCCTGCCCCCCTCATTACCTGGCCCTTGGTGGTGACCAAGGGGCCGAGCGGTCGCCGCGAGGATGACTTCAACCTCGGTATCTATCGCATGCAGGTGATCGGTCGCGACAAGACTCTCATGCGTTGGCTGAAGCATCGCGGCGGTGCCCAGCATCATCAACGCTGGAAGCAAACCCGGCGCGAGCCCTTGCCCGTCGCCGCCGTGATCGGTGCCGACCCGGCCACCATCATCGCGGCGGTGACTCCCGTACCGGATACCTTTTCCGAGTATCATTTCGCCGGCCTGCTGCGCGGTCGTCGCCTGGATTTGGTGGATTGCAAGACCATCCCGCTCAAAGTTCCGGCCGAGGCGGAAATCGTCATCGAAGGTCATGTCAGTTTGGACGACTACCGCGATGAGGGACCTTACGGCGACCACACCGGCTACTACAACGCGGTGGAGACCTTCCCAATCTTCTCGGTCAGCGCCATCACGATGCGGCAAAAACCGATCTACCTTTCCACCTTCACCGGCCGCCCGCCGGACGAGCCCTCGATCCTGGGCGAGGCGCTCAACGAGGTCTTTATCCCCTTGCTGCAG
This sequence comes from Rhodospirillales bacterium, assembly GCA_965222795.1. Taxonomy (GTDB): domain Bacteria; phylum Pseudomonadota; class Alphaproteobacteria; order Kiloniellales; family CBDCUY01; genus CBDCUY01. The sequence goes on from OZ244972.1 coordinate 1,895,251, forward strand.
CAACAGTTCCCGGAGATCGAGGATTTTTGGCTGCCGCCGGAAGGCTGCAGCTACCGGGTGGCGGTGGTCTCCATCAAGAAGGCCTATCCCGGCCATGCCAAGCGCGTGATGCTGGGGGTTTGGTCCTATCTGCGCCAGTTCATATACACCAAGTGGGTGATCGTTGTGGACGACGATATCGACGCCCGCTCCTGGCCGGATGTCGTCTGGGCGATTTCCACCCGCATGGATCCGGCGCGCGACATTACCTTCGTGGAGAGCACTCCCATCGACTACCTGGATTTCGCCAGCCCTCAGTCCGGCCTGGGTTCGAAGGCAGGCCTTGACGCCACCAATAAATGGCCCCCGGAAACCAACCGTGAATGGGGCCACGCCATCGAAATGGATCAGCAGGTCGTCGACAGGGTAAGCAGCCTATGGTCAAAGCTTGGATTGCCTGGCTCCGGCAAGCCGATCTGGTGATCACTCATCAACCTCTATAAGCTGGCGATGAGCGGCGGCAAAGAGGACCAGTTTCTTGAGCGATAGCGATATCCCCTTTACCGGTTTGGTCCGCCAACTGCCAGCAGCCGTCCCCTTTGTCGGGCCGGAGACCATGGAGCGGCGGAAGGGGCGCGTCTTTAAGGCGCGCATCGGCGCCAATGAAAGCGCCTTCGGGATTTCGCCCAAGGCGGCCGAGGCTATGGGGTCGGCGGTTTCCCGTGTTTCCTGGTATGCCGACCCGGAAAACCATGACTTGCGCGAAGCGCTCGCAGAGCATCATGGAGTCCGCATGGACGAGATTTGCGTCGGTGCCGGTATCGACGGCTTGCTGGGCCTCGTCGTGCGCATGACCATTACGCCAGGAACGCCGGTGGTCACGTCGCTAGGGGCCTATCCGACCTTCAACTATCACGTCGCCGGCTTTGACGGGGTGCTCCACAAGGTCCCTTATAGAGACGACCGCGAGGACCCGGAGGCTTTGCTGGATACCGCGGCAAAGGTTGCTGCGCCCTTAGTCTACATTGCCAACCCTGACAATCCCATGGGGACCTGGCATGACGCCGCCGCGGTCGCGCGGATGATTGAGGCCTTGCCGCGCGGTCGCCTGCTGGTGCTGGATGAAGCCTACGTCGAGTTTGCGCCCGATGGAGTCGCCCCGCCGATCGACACCGGCGACCCGCGAGTGGTCCGCATGCGTACCTTCTCCAAGGCGCACGGCATGGCCGGCGCCCGGGTTGGCTATGCCATCGCCCATCGCGAGCTCATCACCGGGCTCAACAAAATCCGCAACCATTTCGAAGTCAACCGTATCGCCCAGGCGGGCGCCCTTGCCTCCCTGAGCGATCAGGACTTCGTCGACAGCGTCGTGGCCGAAGTGGCGGCTGGCCGCCGGGAGATTTCGGCAATTGCCGCCCGGCTGGGCCTTACAACCCTGCCTTCGGCCACCAACTTCGTTGCTGTTGATCTTGGCAGCAGCCAGCGGGCCAAAGCCGCCCTCGAGCAACTGCTCGGGCGCGACGTTTTTCTTCGGATGCCGGGCGTCGCGCCGCAGGACCGCTGCATCCGCGTGACCGTCGGCACGCCAGCGGATCGCGCTATCTTCGCCGAGGCTTTCAAAGCCGTGGTCGCCGGCCTGGATTAGGCGCAGGCTTGGACTAGGCGCAGGCTTGGACTAGGCGCTGGCGGACTGACGAAGCAGGAAATCGCGCAGCGGGGGCGCCACCCGCTCCGGCGCTTCGATCAAAATCGAGTGCTTTAGGCCGTCGAGGATCACCAACTCGGCGCGCGGCATCGCAGCGGCAATGAAGCGGTTGAGCCTTGGGTTGCAGCCGCCGTCCAATTCTCCGGTCATCACCAAGGAAGGCACCGCTATCTCGTGCAGCCAGGGAGCCATCTCTGTGTCGGCATAGATGTGAAACACGCTGAGGAAGACCTCGGCCGGCGTCTCGATGACCTGGCGTTTGCGCGCTTCGATCATGTCCGGGTGCCTGGCTATGAAGGCATCCGTGTACCAGCGTTCGACCAGAGTATCCAAGACCGGGGCCACCCCCTTCTGCTCCATGGCCTTGACGACCGCCATGACCTTGGCGCTGTCCTCGGCCGTGCGCCCGGCGGCCGTCGACAACAATCCCAAGGAAAGCACCCGATTGGGATGCGCCCTGGCATAGGCAGGGCCGATCATACCGCCCAAGGAATGGCCGATGATGTGGGCCTGTTCGATGCCGAGTTTGGCGCGCAATGCCTCCAAATCCGTCACCAGGTCATCCAAGCTATAGGGCGGTGGCGGCACCGGCGAATCACCGTGGCCACGCAGATCATAGCTGATGCATTGAAAATCCTGGCGCAGCACCTCGACCAGCCGGGTCCAAGTGGCCCGCCGCGCGCCAATGCCGTGCACCATGAAGAGCGCAGGGCCTTTTCCCTCGATCGAATAGGCGCAGTCGACAGCACTCATGCAAGAACCGCCTTGCGGCCGTGGCGCTGCGAGAATTTCGGCAGGACTTCCTCGGCGAACCGCCGAATGGAAGTGAGCGTTTCCTCCTGGCTAGCACCGATGTTCATGTTCAAGATTGTCTCGTCGATGCCGGCCTCGGCATAGACCGCCAGTTTGTCCATCAGTTCTTCCGGCGTTCCGATCAGGAGATTTTCGGCCAAATCTTCGACACTCAACTTCGGCGGCAGGGGCTCGATCGCGCCATGGCTGACGAGGCCCGGTCCGGTGAAGACATTGTCGAAACGCTGGTAGTAACCGTGCGCCAGTTCCAGCTTCGCCTGCTTGTCCTGGGCGTCCTTGACGACGAAGCCGATTCGCAGCAGGGAAAGGGTCAGGTGCTCGCCCGCCACGCCAAGGGCTTCCTTGCCACGGCGAAAGGCATCCACTTGCTCCAGCATGTGGCTGCGCGAGCCCTGCAGCGGCGTTGTCTGTACGTGAAAGCCACGCTTTGCGCAGTGGTAGATTGCTTCGGGCGCCAACGCGGCGATCATCATGGGGATCGGCCGCACCGGCCTTGGCATGATGGTCAGCGGCTCAAATTGATAGTACTTGCCGTTCCAGCCAACCTCCTCTCGGGTCAGAAGCGCTTCGAGCACGGCCAGAGACTCGTCGAACTTCTCGCGGCTGACATCCAAGGGTGTACCGATACGCTCCAATTCATAGGCGAAGGCGCCGCGGCCAACACCCAGAATCAGCCGACCCTCGGTCAGGACATCGGCCATCACCACTTCGCCGGCGTAGGTGCGCATGTCATGCAGAGGCAAGACGGCCACCGAGGTCACGATTTTGACCTGCTTGGTCTCACTTGCCACCTTCACCGCCATGATCAGCGGCGCCGGTGTCGTTAGAATGTTGATAAGGTGATGCTCGGGCAGGGCCACCGACGCAAACCCCGATTGGTCCGCCAAGCGTGCCTGCGCGACCATGTCATTGTAGAGCCGCTCCGCCCCGTAGCTTGTGTCCGGATAGTAGCTGGAAAGAAAGAGGTTGAACTCCAAAGGGCCCTCCCTGCCGAGTGGCGATCGGCATCTCACATTCTCGCAACGCAAGATGCCATGATCGCGTTCCACCGAAAATCGATTTCTTTTAGACCTGGCCGCCCGCACACCAGCTTAGATCGTAGCCAAGCAAACTGGACATTGCCCCGTCAGCCGAGCGCGACACCAAAAAAAGTCCAGTCCAGCGTTCATTGCGGTCGGCCTCCTCACCCGATCGACGCGCGGGCTCGAGGGCTTGCAGGCCAGCCACCGCTCATACCGTGGTCCAACTAGGCCTCTTTGCCTTTCTGAAAATACATGGTAAGGGACATGTACTGATCGTTCTATATAGAGGGCAGTGCCATGCCTAAATCGTTGAAAAAAGAAGAGGTATTGAGGGCAGCAGAACGATTGTTCTATCACGACGGCTATCACGCCACTGGAATCGATAAGATTCTGGAAGAAGCGAACACCGCCCGCATGACCCTCTACAAGCATTTCAAATCCAAAGATGAACTCTTGCTCGCGGTGCTACGCCGCCGCAGCGAGGCGTTTCGCACCTGGCTACAGGGCTCCATCGAAGCCCGAGCCGCGGAGCCTGCCGGCCGTCTTCTCGCCCTCTTTGACGCCCTGGAAGACTGGTTTGCTACGGAGGAATTTGCCGGCTGCAGCTTCATCAATGCGACCGCGGAGTTTGCCGACGCGGAGGCACCGGCGCACCAGGTCGCGGCGGCCCACAAACGTATGCTGCGGCGCTACCTCGGAAGCCTTGCCAGGGCCTCAGGTGCCGCCAGCCCCGACGAGCTCGCGGCTGAACTCCTGCAATTGGCCGACGGGGCGATCGTCACCGCGCAAGTAACGGCAGATCCTCGGGCAGCCGCCCGAGCAAAAGTCATGGCAGATCGAGCCATCCAAGCGCATTGCGGTACCAAAGCCGCCTAATCCAGGGCGTGATCGGAATCGCTTTGCCGCTCCCGATTGAGCCGTGAATCGTCCGCTCCGCATTTGAATAGAGCCTCGCGCGGCACTTTGGAACCATTCTGACGGAGCGGTTTGGCGACAAGGTCAAGCAAAGGCTCAATGGGCCTATCCCTCGATTACGTCCAAGAGGCTTGGCGCAGGATTTCGCGTGGAACCATCCGTCCCGAAAGACTCAGGCGTGGCAGATAACCGCCACGCCTGAGGCCAAGCAGACTTGACTTGAAATTGTCGCCTGACGCCGCTAGCTCCCCGCCGGCAGCATTTTCCGCTGGCGCCGACGGGTGGCCGCGAAACCGAGACCCGCCAATCCGATACCGAAGAGGGTGAAGCTCGCCGGCTCCGGCACCGGATCGGGACGTGTGTCGGTGACCGCCGGAGTGCCTGGAGGTTCATAGGAGTTTTCAGCGATGGATTGGAACTTGCTGTTGAAACCGTCGAAGGTGGTGGTGCCAGAGAAGTCTCCCAGCAGCGTCAGGGTAACCATGTCCATGCCGCCGGCTGCAAGTCCCGTGCTTTGATTGCCGCCGCTGCAGCCGGCAGTGAAGACACAGAGATCCACCTGACCGAACCCGCCCGAGGCGCCGGCGTCGAGGCCGGCGCTCCAGTTGGTCGGTGTGCCACCGCCGCCGTTTACATCGGTTCCATCCGAAGCGTTGGCGATGCCAACACCGGTCGGGAACGGCTCGCCGGCGACATTCGAGGTAATGACATCGACCCCAAAGGCCGAGAAAACACCATCCGGATCACCATTTTCATCCGTGCTGTCGTGGATGATCTTGACGGTAAAGACACCCTCCGTCGTGGTAAGGCTGTCAATCGTCCACCATAGCGAGGCACTTACCGTCGACGTGGTGGTGTTGATCTGGTTGCCGCAGTCGCCGCCGTTTGGCGCGCAAAAATAAGTGACATCGAAGACATTTCCGACATCGTTCGTATCAAAGGTTACCGAGCTCCCACTTATCACCAAGGCCGAAGCCGGGCTCGTGAGCGCCAAAGAGCCTGCCGCTACCACCAGCGCGACCCAAGCCCACGACGCTGCGGAGCTAAGCATCCTTCTGACATGTAGAAATTTCATTCCACTATCTCCCCTTCGATCGGGCCGAATCCCTTTCGAGGAGAATGGTTATATGATTTCTCCAAATAGTAAATAGGTGTTATGTGGAATTCGTACAATTTATGTGCAAATTTACAGACATAAAATTCGAATTTCATAACTAAACGCTAAGTGCAAAAAATTAGAGACTCTTCCCTAAGTCTTGATATATGGCATCCAAATCGCAGGATTCATAGAAATTTCCCTACGAAACGACCCTTTAGTTTATCTCTTGTTTTGAGTACGCCGAATCCCAGCAATGTCAATTGCCGACAAGCAGAATGGGCGTGTTCGCGGCGGAGCGTCGGGATGGCCAGCAGGGTGATGGGAAACTCAGCGCAATATGGGCCGCTAAATCGCGGCCCGCTTACTCCTTGCCGGTTGGGAACTCTACCAAGAACCGTCTGAACGCCTTACTCGGTCCATCAGCCTGCCATCGAGCGTTGCCTTTTCCCACCGGACGGTAGTAGACGCCCATAAAAGCCATCTCGCCGGTTTCCTGGGATTGGCAAGCGGTCTCCGGATTGCGGTACCATTGAGAATGCCAGGCGGAGAATCGTCCCGGATCGCTTGGAGAATAGGGCGCCTCGCCGTTCCATTTTAGCATACGGTAGTTGCACCAGTAACGAAGGCCAATCCAGATTTCTTCAGAGAGGTCAAAGTTCTGAACAATAAATTGATGTGTTTCCACGCTGTCGACCACTGCCAATCGGCCGCGAACACCCTTGAAGTACTTCGAGTTGGCTGCCCGTCGGACGAAAAGCCATCTATTCTGATGGGCAAGGGGCAGTTCAAACAGCTGAAAATAGCTCTTGCTTGCAGAATTGTAGAGCGGCGGAGCACCGGGCTTGCTCGCAGCCATCGCCGGGAAATTCGCTAGAAACGACCCAAGCAAAATGATCGCCACTATACCGCGCGCAGACCGCTGGATATTCGTAATCACTTTTGGCATCCTCATTTTCTCTCTGTCGGAATCCCCTGCGGTTGGGTTACAGGCCTGAACTGCCTCCTTTTTGCACCGTTGGGTCTCTATCTAGGTCATCGCAATATTTTGAATGTTCATGGCACCGTTTGAATGTTCATGGCACCGAATGAAAAAACCCGGCTCGGCTTGAATCAAAGGATTAGTTGTTTCGCGTCATGGAAGCAAATGGCCCGGACGCGTGTCGTGGGCCGGCGCAAGGCCATCGGCCAACCGGCCTCGAAGGCAGGCAGCTTCCGGAACTTCCCAGTCCACCCGTCAGTCATACCCTCTAGCGACCAACAACGCCCAACGATTGCAAGATTCTGAAACTGTCATTGCGTCAAGGTTGACAACAGCGCTTCGGCGTCCGCTCTTTCTTGGAACGACTCGTTTGAGCGCAGGATTTCCTGCAATGTCGAGACTGCACCGTCGACATCGCCTGTTGCCGCGAGCGCTTGGGCAAGGTGGTAAGCAACGGTCCGGTTCTCGGGCAAGCCCTGGCGCGCTATCTGCAACTGTCTGAGCGCTTCTTGCTGCTGTCCAGCTTGCATCAACACAGTCCCAAACGTGTCGGCAATGGCTGGATTGTCCGGCGCAAGTGCCGCCGCCTTGCGAGCGTTTGACAAGGCGTCTTCGATAGCACCCTGCCGCAGCTGTATCATCGCTAGGTTGTTCAAAGAGACCACCTCATCCGGCAGGAATTTGAGAATATTCTTGTATTGGACCTCGGCTTTATCCCAATCACCTTGTGAAATGGAGGTACCAGCCAAAAGACGGAGGATAGCCAGATCCTGCGGGTGGTCCTTTAACCAGGCCTCCATGGTTTCCATAGCCTCACCGCTGCGGTTGTCAGCTACCAGGCTTTTGACCACCGCGCGAAGGGTTGAAGTGCTTGCCTGCAAACTGAAAGCCTGGCGGGCCGCGGCAAGGGCGTCATCGACGCGCCCTTCCGCCAGCGCTAGATCAGACTCCAACAGATGGACTTCAACATTGTCGGGATTGGCCTCTTTGAGGGAAGCCAGGGCCGCCGAGGATTCTGCGCCTTTTTCTAGGTAAGCCAGGTAGCGGACACGACGCAGACGGACCAGAAGCGCCTCTGAGCCAAGCTCGATAGCCCGGTCGGCGGCTTCCAGCGCCTCGGCGATCCTGTTGCTTTGCTCATAGGCGAGCATCAGGTTCTGCTGCACGGCGGCATTGGACGGTTCACGTTTGGCGCGCTCCTCAAACAGCTCCAAGGCACCGGTCCGATCGCCAAGGGCGAGCTTGGCCAGGCCGACTATGTCCGTCAAACCGGGGTTGTTTGGATGACTCTGGAAAGGCTCTTCCACCAAAGCGAGGGCCTGATCGGGTTGATTTCGTCTTAGATAAAAGCGCCCCAAAGCGGTAAGCGCGCGCAAGTTATCAGGGTTTTGCTCAACGGCTTGGCGCAACTGAGCTTCTGCTTCTTTGATCTTTCCTTGACGCTCCTCGAGTGCCGCTAAAGCCAGAAGTATCTTTGGATTGCCTGGATTCGCTTCGATAGCCTCCATTAGAAGAGAGTGCGCGGCCTCCGGCTCTCCTTGCAACTGTAGGAGGTTTACCAAGTTGGTGGCAGCAACAACGTTCCCGGGTTCCCGTTCTAAGGCATCTTCAAAGGCAGCACGGGCGCTCGCCCAATCGCGTTGGGATAGCCTAATGATGCCAATGGAGGTGGGACCCGCGGCACTTTCCTGAAACTGGCTTTTCATTGCCTCCGCCAGGGTCAAGGCATCATCGAACAACTGCTGCTGCGCCAAAATCACAAACAGAAAATTGTAGTTATCGAGACGAGACGCATCTAACTCGATGGCCTTCTCGAAGGATTTCTGAGCGCCGGCTACATCTCCGGCATTTAACCGGGCTTGCCCTAGACGTGACTGAACTTGCGAGTCTGCCGGCTGTCTTGTGGCAAGCTGTTCAAGATACTTAAGGCCAGCCTTTTCGTCGCCGGCACCATAGGCTGCACTGGTGATCACATTTAGGTACTGGGCGTCGTCAGGAACATCGCTATCCAGCGGTGTCAATGTTTCATAGGCCTGGTCAGGATAGCCGAGTCGAATCATGGCGCTACCGAGGACCATTCGCGCTCGATTGTCGTGCGGATTCTGAGACAAATAGGCTAGGAGTCGCGAGCGGGCTTGTTCGTTCTCCTGAAGTTGGTAGGCGCTGTATCCGGAAATGAGAAGAGCTTGCGGTGATCTACTATTGCGGGCCAAAACACGATCCGCCGCTACTTTAGCGGACTGATACTGCTGTTGGAAGAACAATACAACACTGTCTTGAAGGAGAACGTTTGGGTCATTCGGAAGCCGCGCCTTTAGGTTTTCTACGATTTCCGCAGCCTCGTTCAATTCACCAAGCCCCAGGTGGGCCCGGACCAAGCCAAGGCGTGAAAACAAATTGTGGGGATCCAGTTCGACAGCGCGGGCATAGCTGTCTTTGGCCTTGGCGAACTCTCTATTGTGCAACAGCCAAACCGCGTCGGTGAGAGCGACCAAGGGACTCGCCGAGTCGGCTTCAATCGCTTGATTCAGGAGTTCTCGAGCCCGAATCTTGTCGCCGAGCGACATGGCAATTTGCGCCTTGTTGGCGAGCGCGTCGCCGTGCGGACCCTCCTTTAAAATCCGATCGAAAATGGACTCAGCCTCATCGAATCGACCAAGGTTTAAAAGCGCCTGACCCCGTGCCACGTGGAGGGCCTTTTCAATATCGCTTGATATGGCGGTGTCTTCGGGGGCGTTTTCTAGCACCTCACCGTAACGGCCAAGTTTGATGCGCACTTGGGCGAGCATGAGATCTAGGTCTGGGTCTTTATGCCCTAGCTGCAAAGCTCGCTGCATCTCCTTTTCTGCTGAAATCATCCTCCCCTGTTGCAGGTAGACTTTGCCGAGTAAGAACCGAGCTTCCGCATCGTCCGGATTGCGCTGCAAGGCGTTCTTTAGCTCTATTGCGGCTGAAGAGAGTTTGCCTTCCTCGAAATATTGCTGGGCCCGTTCAAGAAAACTAGCGGCCCAGGGTGTTGCCGGCACGAGGGTGAGCATGACGACCATCAAAAACGCCGCCAGCATGGCAACAGAATTTTGGGGTATCTTGCCTACCTGTGCGGTCTTGGCCCCAGACCTGATTACGGGACTAACGTCCATCACGGCAAATCTCCTCTTATGCATCGCACCCGCTTCTTATGCATCGTACCCGCTGGAATAGCGTTAACTACTACGACATCACGTAAAGCCCATGATCTTCGAATACTATCCACAATATATGAATTGGATTGCTTAGCCAAATAGACCTCGTCGAGTCATCGGTCAAAATAATGTTCAAATTCCGGACTTACATTTGATGGTGTAGTAAATGATCTACCAAGTTCGCAGTCAGCGCCGTATCAACTCTTTGATCGGCCTAAATGTTTCGGCCGTCACCTCGGAATGCTAGGTGATTGACGACGCTTTGGACGAATTCGTTACAGAGACCCGGTTGGTGCCTGGACAACCAATCTAGGGGATACCACCACCCACGATCACATCGACGATACGATCGATTTTATTGCCGAGCGATCAAATCTTCCGTGGCCACGCACTTGTTGGTTTCATGGCTTAACGATAAATTCGCACTCCAACGAATGAATACAGGTTGGTTGATCGATGCGGCTTGAGTGCGATGCGACAGCCAACAGTAGTTCTTGTCGCCGGTGCCGATGATCGGCACTACGGACTTTTCTTAAGCTTGCGACACCCCTTAATCGTGTGGGCGACGGCATGTGCCCTGAATGACGCTGATTAAGATTTGGTGAAACAGGAATTCACAGGTGGGTTCGTCCACCGGAGAGCGACCATTGCCGGGGCTTACACTTGGATATCTGAGTTTCGGGGCGACGATTGCCGCATTTCTCATTGTAGCGTTGATCTACCTATGGCGAAGAACCTGGGGTGCGCACGGCCCCTACTTCCTGTTGGGCGCGGGCTTGACCATCTTATGGGCTTCGGTAGCCTTTGACGGTCACGATGTAATTCCGCGTCACCCTGAAGGAACCTTGTTTTTCCAGCAACTGGCAATGCTCAGCTGGGTTTGGTTCCTATGGCACATGGTCCTGTCGATTGGCGTCTATCAAACGCAGTACGCCGGCCGATTGCGCCTTGGATCGGCCTTAGTCGTGGCCTTGGCGGTTGCTTTTCTGGGGCTTCATGGCGCCCATTTTGGGTTTGGCCTGCGTCGGGTCGATCTTGGGCCCTTCGACTTCAATGCCGGTCTCTTAGTATTGGTAATGGGGCTGGCAATTGCCCTGTTTGGGCTCTCACTGACGGAAACCCTTTATCGCGGCTACCAGGCGCAAGATCGGTGGAATATCAAGTTCCTATGCCTGGCGATTGCGGGACTGTTCGTCTACGACGTGCTCCTCTTTGGAGAGGGGTTGATTTTCGGGGTCCTGGATCCCGCTTTTTTAGAGATGCGCGGATTTATTCAGTCCTTAGTTGTACCATTCCTCATCGTCAATATTTTCCGAAGCGACTCGGTTCAACTTGGGCTTGGCCTCTCTCAACGGCTGGTGTTCGGCTCTACGGTGATCCTCGTGGCCGGCGCCTATCTCGCGACTATGGCCATGGCAGCCTACTACATGCGCGCCATTGGTGGGGCCTGGTGGGGGGCACTGCAAATCGTCTTCTTCTTCGGTGCCCTTTTGTTGTTGGCGGTGGCCTTGCTTTCCGGATCCTTTCGTTCCGGCCTGCGCACCTTCTTGTCCCATCATGTGCTGAAAGACAAGTATGACTATAGGGGCGAATGGCTAAGGTTTAGTGGCCGCTTGGCTTCAACTGACAATCTAGAAAGTTTTGAGCAACAGGTCATTCGGGCGTTGGCTGACATAGTCGACAGCCCCGCTGGGGCGCTTTGGGATACTCATGATGATCACCTACAAATCGCTGCGGCTTGGAACCTTGCACCCACCAGTCTTACGACTCCGGATTTGGCGGCGATTGAAGGCTACTTGCAGTCCGCCGAAAAGGTTCGCAATCTCTCGTCACAAGATGACAATTTGGCAGCGGCGCCTCTCGCTTATGCCGAGCTCGTCGCCAGTCTGCGAGCGATCCCTGGTGCTTGGGTGTTGATACCCTTGCTGCACCAGGAACGCCTGGTCGCGCTCGTCTTGCTAACACAATCGCGTTCTCCTCGAGAATTGGTGCTGGAAGACGAGGAGTTACTGATTACAGCAGCAAGACAAGCGGCTGGTTTGCTGGCAGAACAACGACTTGCACGGAAACTGGCGGAAGCACGACAATTCGAGCGATTCAATCAACGCTATGCTTTTGTTGCCCATGATCTAAAAAATTTAGTAAGTCAACTCTCACTGGTGGTACGTAACCACGAACGTTTTGGCGATCAGCCGGAGTTCCGAAAGGACATGATCGATACCATTGAATCGGCTGTTTCCCGCATGGAACAGATCATGGCGCGACTGGGCAGCGGAGGCGAGAATGGGCAACCTGACACTCTTATTGAAGGTGCGGCCCCTGATCGAGGTGAGATCCAGCTGACTGACTTGGAAAAGCCCCTAAGGACGCTTGTCGGGCAATTGCAAGGCAGTATCGAATCGCTTGATTTTACTGTGACCGGCGAGGCAAAAATCCCATGCCGTGGGGCCGACCTTGCCAGTGTTGAGACGATTTTTCGCCACCTTCTTCAGAACGCCATGGAAGCGGCAGGCCGCAGCGGTAGCGTTTCGATCAGCCTGCGAGGACAGGCTAACCACGTCGTCATCGAGGTTCGCGATAATGGGCCGGGCATGGACGCCCAATTTGTAAGGACGGAACTCTTTAAGCCCTTCCGCTCAACAAAAAGTGGCGGCCTTGGCGTTGGCGCATACCAAAGTCAAGTGTTGGCGCGAGAGATGGGAGGCGACCTGGAAGCAATTTCTGCTCCAGGCGTCGGGACGACGATGCGCCTAAGCCTTCCACGGAAGGGTCTCAGTCTAAGGCGAAGCATCAGCGGCGAGCGCAAAGAGGGTAAACTTCCTATCAAGGACATGACTTAGGTTGCAATCACCAATGGCGGGCAAAAAAACAGCGCAGAATCAAGGTTCTCTCTTGATCGTCGAAGACGACCCCGGTTTGCAAAAGCAGCTGCGCTGGTCATTCGATGGCTATACCGTAGCCGTGGGAAGTGATCACGAAAGCGCCCTTGACCAGATGGCCCAGGTAGGCCCCCAGGTGGTCTTGCTTGATCTCGGGTTGCCGCCAGACCCTGACGGGCCGACGACAGGCATGGCGGTCTTGCAGTCAATGCTCGAAGCGGCGCCCGCCACGAAAGTCATTGTGATGACAGGGCAAACCGATCGGAGTTATGCCCTAAGAGCCATAGAGCTCGGCGCCTATGACTTTTATGAAAAGCCGATCGTCGTCGAAGAGATTCAGCTAATTGTAGCTCGCGCCATGCGGCTTCAGCAGCTGGAAGCAGAGAACCAAAAATTGGCTGAATCACGGCGTGGCGAGGCCCTGCCCGGATTGATCACCACCCATCCCGAGCTGCTGCAAATTTGCGACGAGCTTCGGCAACTCGCTACCACCGACCTTGCCGTATTGCTGACGGGAGAAAGCGGCACCGGCAAGGAAGTGGTGACTCAGGCGCTACATGACCTTAGTCCGCGCCGCAAGGCACCCTTGATTGCCGTGAACTGCGCGGCCATTCCCGAAAACCTCCTGGAGAGCGAACTCTTTGGTCATGAAAAAGGGGCATTCACGGGGGCGATCAAGACAACCATCGGAAAGCTTGAACAAGCCGCCGGCGGCACCTTTTTCTTCGATGAAGTGGGCGACATGCCCATGGTGTTACAGGGTAAGTTGTTGCGCTTCTTGCAGGAAAGAAAGATAGAGCGAATCGGTGGTCGCCGCTCGATACCGGTTGACGTGCGCATCGTCGCGGCAACAAATCAGGATCTGGATGAGCTGATCGAGGCTGGCCGGTTTCGCCAGGACCTCTACTATCGTTTGAGCGAGAGCCTATTTCATTTGCCGCCCTTAAGGGATCGCCCGGAAGATGCGGTCCTAATCGCCCATCACCTTCTGCGGCTTTACGCCGAAGAGCTTAAGCGCCCGGCCCGCGGCTTTACCAGCGACGCGCTGGCTGCGATCTTGGCGCATCCTTGGCCAGGCAATGTGCGCGAGCTGCAGAACACCGTAAAGCGCGCCGTGGCGGCTTCGCGCGGAGCAAAACTCAGTGCGGCCGACTTGCGCCTGTCACCGTCCGCCGAAGCTTCTGAGGAGCCGCTTGACTTGGCGGCGCTTCGCACAGCTGCGGAAGTTCAGGCCTTGCGGCGAGCAGAAGCGGTTGCCAATGGCAATCGCTCAGAAATGGCCAGGATCCTGGGGATAAGCCGACCAACGCTCTATCAGCTCCTAAAACAGCACGGCCTGGTCATAGCGGAGGAGCAAACCGGCAGCGCGTAGTCGCCAGGTTCTAGAAACTAGGGTCGCACTGGGGCTTGACCAGCCCTGCTGGCGTCAGTGATTAGAATGGACTGAAGCACATCAATCATGAAGGGAATCAGGTTGTCGATTTCAAATGGAACCGCCTTTGTTTTGCCCTAAGTAAGGCTCATCATTGTGGATGATCTGATCAGCTATACTGTCGAACCGTTTCTATCTTATGTGGATGTACTTCCAACAACAACGCGCTCTAGTTCGCAAAGGCTTGGCCCAAGGGTCATAACAAATTCAAAAAAGTGAGACCAATTTTTTTAACTCGGAGTTGCAATTTTTGGCGAATGGAGCTATCTTATAGGGAGTGTTACTGTTGCCTTTCAAGGCCATTGAAAATCAATGAGAATTTTCAAGTCATGAGAGGTGGGAGGGCGGCGCTAGTGACGATAGATGAGGCGTGATCGAGTGGTAAAAGCTGTTTGCGCCAAAGGCATTCTCAATTGGTCGGCCGCGATCTTGGAGATGGGCGAATTTAGTGCTATAATAACTTAGAATAGATATACCTAAAGGATAGATGGGACGTTTGTTACTTCGGGAATCGTTACAATAGTTCTCTATAAGTCATCGAAAGTTCTCTATAAGTCGTCGAACAGAACTAGGCAGCATAGTTCATGGCGGATTTTGATAAAGACTTTAAGTCGAATAGAAAACCTCCGAGCAAGGATCGTTTTCATTTAGCGAGACGCAATTTTCTGGCTAGCTCTCTTATAGCGCCGCCGGTCATCAGCAGCTTGGCGAGCCGTCCAGCTTGGGCCGCTTGCCAAACGATGTCTGTGTCGGTGTCCATGGCGGCATCACGAGACGTTGGCGGATCTTGCGAGGGACGGGATCCCAGTTACTGGCGCACCAACCCGGATATGGTGGCGCAGTATATTTCTCACGTTGGCCCCCCTAATCCTATAGACTATTATAACCTAGTTGAGATCCCAATAGACTATAGTTATCCAACCGAAACGCAACTTCAGGCAGCGCTTCCGGGTCACGACGATCTACACGCCCGGCACCTACAAGAGTACCTTGATTGGCTTCAGCAGTACGGATCTTCCAGGCCCTCGCCGCCGTACGGTACAATGTTCAATGACATCTTTGGCCCCTATGCTGACCTAGATCTGACCTTAATGCAGGCCCTTTGGCGGGAGGATCTACCGCTGGTTTGTCAATCTGCTTGCGCCTGGCTAAATGCCAATGAGTTCCCGGGAACCTTTGGATACACCCCGGACGAGGTAGTGGGACATTTCCGGGTGACGGGGATGGCAGATCCCAACCACTTGACAGAAGTGTTCCAAGCCATGAACACCGCCTCCTACAGTATTTGATCGCTCCCGATCGATCGGACAAAGCAGAATCGTCTTATTGAGCCACCCTAATTGTTAGTTATGGCCACGCCTTGGCAAGCCGCTCATCCCGGTGCCTTATCGTACCATCGATGGAACGATAAGGCGCTGATTTACAACGAGTATTCGGGTGGGACGCATCTATTTGACGAAATGACGACCGTCGTATTCGAAAAAATTCTCGCCGGACCGCAATCAGAGCAATCCTTAGTTAACCATGTTTCGGAGGTTATAGGCCTGCCAAACGACACAAGGCTGCAGGAATGGTTGCGTCAAACCCTCGAGCACATGGAGAAACTAGATCTGGCAGTTCAAAGCCAGAGCGACCCGGCTCGTTGACCATAGGGTCACTAAGCTTCACCGAGTTCCGCCGCCTGCTTGCAAACGGCCGTCTTTCCCTTCGTACCGGTCCCTATTCGTTGCGAATTCGTTCTTCCCTGCCGTTCCTCGCAGCGGATCTCTATCGACTCTACGATCACCATCCTTGCGAATTGGAAGCTCCCTATTCTGATTATCATGTGGACGTGGCTCATGTCTCCGGCTTGCGACGTTGGCTGCGCCCACAAGTTCGGTTTTCTCTCGATGGCCTATGCCCATTCCAATCGCTTCCACGGCGGCAGGCGCTGCCGCTTTTGGAATGGGGACTTAACTGGTGCATTGCGGACCACGGCCACAGCTTCTTGGTAATACACGCCGCGAGCCTGGAAAGGGATGGTCGTGCCATCATCCTTCCTGGGCCACCTGGCAGCGGCAAGAGCACCCTTTGCGCTGCATTAACTGTCGCCGGATGGCGTTTATTGTCTGACGAATTGACGCTGGTGTCCTTGCGGGAGGGTTCCCTTGCTGCCCTATCCCGGCCGATCAGCCTGAAAAACGAGTCGATTGAACTCATTAAGGCCCGCGCATCTTCAGCAGTCTTTAGCGACTCGATAGAAGATACCCAGAAAGGAACCATCGCATTAATGAAGGCGCCTTTAGAAAGCGTCCGCCAAATGCACGAAACCGCTCGTCCAGGCTGGATAGTTTTTCCCCGCTTCAATCCAGGGCTAGAAACGAGATTGTTTGAGCAAGCCAAAGAAAACGTAATGCTAGAATTAGCTCGTCATTCATACAATTATGATCTCTATGGGCGTGAGGCGTTCCAGTTGTTGATAAATCTAGTCGACGCCGCGTCGTGCTATAGATTGGTCTTTAACTCCCTCGATACGGCAATTGATCGGATCGCGGCCCTGACGTGATGAATCTTTCCTCCCCGAGCCCGCTAGTGCAGTTCCTAACTGGAGCCCCCTTTAGGGGCAGGTGCCTTGAGGATTGGAATCTGCTTATTCAGCAAGCACGCTCCCATAGATTGCTGGCACGTGTTGCAACCCAAATCAATGACCAGAATCGCTGGCCAGAGGTTCCAGAAGAGGCTCGTCCACACTTGCAGACCAGCCTGTTGTCGGCGAAACGGCAAAGCAGGGATCTATTCTGGGAGTTACGGCAAATTGACCGCGCGTTAGCGGGCATGAGCGGTCCGGTGGTCTTACTCAAAGGCGCAGCCTACGTGGCCGGGGAATTCCGCGCCGGCCGGGGCCGGGTATTCTCGGATATCGACCTTTTGGTTCCCGAGGAAAACATAGCCGAAGCGGAAGAGCGGCTCATCGACGCGCGTTGGATCCACACCAAGACCGATCCCTACGACCAACGATATTATCGCAGATGGACCCACCAGATCCCGCCCTTGCAACACGAATTTAGGAAAAGCACCATCGATCTGCATCACACGATCGTACCGAAGACGGCGCGAATAGATCTTTCCTCCCCAGAACTGCTAAAAGATATCCACTCACCGTCATCTTGTGATCCTTTCTTTGTGTTGGCGCCAGAGGACATGGTGCTGCATAGCGCGGTTCATCTCTTTAATGATGGTGAGTTCAGTCACGGGCTCCGCGACCTCGTCGACCTTTACGACCTTGTCACACAGTTCTCCACGGATTCTCAGTTTTGGCCGCGGCTCTTGAAGCGAGCCGTTGCTTTGGATCTCAGGCGGCCGCTCGCCTACGCCATCCATTGTCACTCACGGGTATTGACGATGGATCTCCCGGGAGCGCCTCAAGAGGTTTGGCCAGCGTGGCTACCGACCTATCCTATCAGGAAACTAATGCAGCACCTTTTCGACGAAGGATTGTCACCCGATCATTTTCGGGAAAGAGGTTTTCTTGCCGACCTTGCCGACTATGTCATTGATATAAGGGGACATTACTTGCGAATGCCTCTCCACCTCTTGATCCCTCATTTGCTCTATAAGGCCACACGAAAAGAGCCGGCCACGCCAGCTCTTACCCTTCCTTTAACGATGAATAGGAATCAGCGTCTTATTGATCAAGGCACTCATTGAGTGGCAAGAAAATTACCTCGATTTTACAGCTTGGCTATGTTACCAATGATTGTCATTCAGTATCAAGAGTTAACTAAAGGTGGCTTCGCCAGAAGTTCGATAGACAAAGGGTGGTATTAGACACCGATGGATTATGTAAGTTACTTTGGACTCCAGAAACAACCGTTTAATCTTCTTCCTGATTCGAGTTTTTTCTTTGATGGATCAGCCCACCGTCGGGCCTTTTCTTATTTGTCATTTGGACTCAATAAGGGTGAAGGCTTTGTCGTAATAACGGGAGAAATTGGAACAGGAAAAACAACAATTGTTGACTTGCTTCTGCGAAATTTGGAAATGAGCCATGTCACCGCAGCGAAAATCACAGCCACCCAATTTGAGGCCGACGACTTTCTGCGTATGGTTGCCTACGGATTTAGAATTAATACAGAGGGTCGCGACAAAGCTTCGATCTATCACTCCCTATGTGACTTCCTTCAAAACGCAGTTCGCGCCAATCGACGGTCGCTCCTTTTCGTTGATGAGGCGCAGAGTCTTCGAAAGACTGCGATTGAAGAACTTCGAATGCTGTCGAACCTTCAATATTTAAACCAATCCCTCCTGCAGATTTTCTTGGTAGGCCAACCGGAGCTACGCCACCTTCTTGCCCGGTCCGACTTAGAACAGTTGCGGCAGAGGGTCGTTGCCGCGTTTCACCTGACGGCCTTAAGAAAAGAAGAAATTGTCAACTATGTCATGCATCGCTTGAAAGTGGCTGGTTGGAAGGGTGTCCCGAAGATCGAAAATGATTGTTATCCGATCGTCTATTCGGAGACGGGCGGTATACCGCGAAAAATTAACAAACTCTTTGATCGGATTCTTTGGCTTGCATTTGTCGATGAACAGCAGACGATTACCAAAGCTGATGTCGAAACTGTCATAGAAGAAATGAAATCCGAAGATTTTGCGGCCTTCGAGGGTTCTATAGAAGATGATTCTCAATCCGAAAACCTTTATTCCGCGGAAGACCTGATGAGCATGAAAAGCGAAGAGTCGGGCGATGATCCTAACGTGGTAGGGCTTCAAGCCATAACGGGCAAAGAGTAGGTCTTAGGCATTGTTGCTAAAAGATCAAGCACGTCATGCAATAGATGGCGCGACATGACACAGAGCAACGCTGTCAACGCGATGACGGTGGACGTCGAGGACTACTTTCAGGTTTCCGCCTTCGAATCGCATATCGATAGAAGCGCGTGGGATGACTACCCTTGCAGAGTTGAAAACAACGTCGACAATATACTTGCTCTCTTTGACCGGCATGATGTTAAGGCGACGTTCTTTACGTTGGCATGGATTGCCGAGCGCTTTCCAAATTTGGTGCGCCGCATTGTCGATGGCGGCCACGAGTTGGCCAGTCACGGTATGGCCCATGTTCGCGCCGATCAGCAGGACAGGAGCCAATTTAGGGTCGATGTCAGAAAGTCAAAGACTATCCTGGAAGATATTTCCGGCACCAAGGTCATTGGCTATCGTGCCGCAAGTTTCTCGATAGGTAGAAACAACCTCTGGGCTTTCCAAGTCTTGGACGAGGAAGGCTATCGTTATAGCTCGAGTATCTACCCAATTCGTCATGACCTCTATGGAATGCCGGAAGCACCGCGGTTTTCTTTTCGACCGTTGCAAGAGAAATCCTTTATTGAGGTGCCAGTGACCTCATTGGCGTTTTACGGGCAGAACCTGCCTTGCGGCGGCGGCGGTTACTTTCGGCTGCTGCCCTATGGCTTTTCGCGCTGGGCCTTGCGGCGTGTGAACAAGGATGAAGACGCCCCTTGCGTTTTTTACTTCCATCCTTGGGAAATCGATCCGGAACAGCCTCGAGTGCCAGGCGTCTCGATTAAGACGAAGATACGCCACTACTTTAATTTAGACCGCATGCAGGGGCGATTGGACAAGATCCTAAGGGACTTTCAGTGGAATCGGATGGATAGGATATTCTTGCAATTGGCGAGGTAACTCCAAGCAATCCGAGCTAAGGTTCCGTACGGTCTTTTTCCCCGCGCTGCTGACCGCAAGCACCACTGTGGGAAAAGATGTCGCAACAAATGAAGGTGCGCCATTGTTAGATCAAAGCCAGGCTGTCCGAGGAGCGGAGCGACGGGCCGCGTGGTTGCGGGCCGGCCTTTGTTTTGCCGGCGCATCGCTGTTACACTTTGCCCTAAATTTCGATGCCGTCAGGTCGCTGGTCGTGGTTTGGGCGGGGTCGGACACCTATAGCTATGGCTTTCTCATCTTCCCTCTGGTGCTCTTTCTTGGCTACCAGCGCCGAGCCCAGATAACGCTTCTCAATCCGGAACCCAGTTACTGGGCCATTGTCTGGATTGCAGGATCAATCCTGATGGATTTGATCGGCAGCATCGCCGGTGTGATGTCATTAAAACAAGTGGCGTTTGTTTCCCTTTGGCAGGGTCTGTTTGCCTTGTTCATGGGTTGGCAGGTCGTGCGGCGTTTGCTGTTTCCTATCCTGTTCTTGTTCTTCGCGATCCCTTTCGGCCATGAGATTGTGCCCTTGCTGCAAACAATCACCGCCGAGATTGCAGTTTTCTTATTGCGAGCGTCAGGAATACCGACTTTCCTCGACGGTGTTCTCATCGAAATCCCGACCGGTCGTTTCGTCGTAGCCGAAGTCTGTTCCGGCGCTCGTTTTCTGATCACATCCGTGGTCATAGGCGTTTTGCTGTCAAACTTATTTTTCAGATCTTGGCGCCGGCGGTTGTTGATGATGCTCTTGAGCGTGACCGTACCGATTCTCGCCAATGGGCTTCGAGCCTACGGCATCATTGTGCTGGCTTACGTGAGCGATAATCGTTTGGCGATGTCTGTCGATCATGTCGTCTACGGCTTTGTTTTTCTGTCCTTCGTTCTTGCCCTTTTGATTGGTCTGGGCGCACTCTTGAGGGATCGTTGGCATTCAGACGACACGCCAGCATCACCAGCCGGAAGCCTGAACGCCCGCCCATTCGCCAGTTTTACCGCGCTTCTTTTCGCGCTCCTTGTGTTGGGGAGTGGTAAGGTCTGGTCGATGCAAATTCTCAAGCCGCCTCAGCCCGCCGCGTCCTTGGGAGTGAATGCGTCCCATCCAACAAGGGGGTGGCGTCTCTCCAATCAATCGTCTTCGGAGTGGGATCCCAGTTTTCGCGGGGCCGATCTCGAAAAACAATGGATCTATCAATCAGTTGAAGGTGAAGTTACTTTGTACTTCGTCTACTACAACTACCAAGAGGAAGGGCGCGAACTTATTGCCGACGGCAATAGCTTTGCCGGCGAAAATGATACCGTGACGCGTTTCGATCGGATTGAGGTGGCGACCGCCGTCGGACAAAAAACCTTGCAAGAGACTTTAACGTTGTCGAACGGACGGCGTCGGCTCATTTGGTCTTGGTATGAAATCGGTGAGACACCCACGATTTCACCGTTGCGAGGCAAGTTGATACAGGTTTGGCATACTTTGAGTGGCGGATCGAGAGCGGCGTCAGGCATCGCAATTTCGATACCTGTTGATGAGGATTTAGAGAGGGCACGTAAGCACCTCAAAGCGTTCTTGGAGGCCTTTGGTCCACTACAAGTACGTCCGATGGTAACGGTCTCGGAGACGAGGCAATCTGACCAGTCTTTCAACCGGGGAAACGGCCAATTGCAGTGACTTGGATGGTACCAATCCGTCGATTCTTGGACTCTCGCTGGTTTTGGACTCCCGCTGGTTAAGGAACAAAGTTGTGTCATGTGTGGAATAGCTGGGATTTTCGAGGCTCACAGCCTGGCGTCGGGCGACGGCGGCATCTTGCGGCGCATGACCGACAGCTTAACTCACCGCGGCCCGGACGCGTCCGGCTACTTTCAAGCACAAGGGATTGGTTTAGGGCATCGCCGACTTTCCATCATCGATTTGTCGGGTGGACAACAGCCACTATACAACGAGGACCGCAGTGTCGTCGTCGTGTACAATGGCGAAATCTATAACTTTGAAGAGCTGACCCAGGAGCTGAAGTCTCTGGGGCACCAATTTGCTACCAGCAGCGACACAGAAGTCATCGTCCATGGCTGGGAGGAATGGGGTCCCGCGGCGGTCGACCGCTTCCGCGGCATGTTTGCCTTTGCACTTTGGGATCAACGACAAGAGACCTTGTTCTTGGCCCGCGATAGGCTCGGAATCAAACCCCTCTATTACAGCTTGCTTTCCGACGGGACGCTTTTGTTTGGCTCCGAATTGAAGGCCTTGCGCCAGCATCCCGGGTTGCCTCGGGACCTCAATCCCCAGGCCATCGAAGATTACTTCGCCTATGGCTATGTCCCCGACCCAAAGACCATCTATCGCGACGTCTTTAAGCTCGCTCCGGGGCATCACCTAATCTTCCGTCGGGGCGATAGTGCTCCTACTGTTCGCCAGTACTGGGACGTGGCCTTCGAAGCGGATCAAAAAATCACCGAAGCCGATGCTGTCCATGAGTTGACGGAACGACTTCGGGAAGCTGTCGAAATTCGCATGGTCGCCGAGGTTCCGCTGGGCGCGTTTCTTTCTGGAGGGGTGGATTCCAGCGCCGTCGTGGCCTACTTGGCGGCGAAATCCTCAACACCGGTCAACACCTGTTCGATTGGATTCAAGGTCGATGCCTTTGATGAAACCAGGTACTCCGATATGGTGGCCGAGCAATTCAAGACCCGCCACCATAGCAAGGAAGTAGAGCCAGACTCCTTTGACCTGATTGACCAGTTGGCCGGGTTTTACGACGAGCCTTTTGCCGATTCATCGGCCATGCCGACCTATCAGGTCTGCCGCCTGGCCCGGGAAAGGGTAACGGTCGCCCTTTCCGGCGATGGCGGCGACGAAGTCTTTGCCGGGTATCGCCGTTACCGTTGGCATGGATATGAGGAACTGGTCCGACAAAGGCTGCCCGGCAGCCTTCGACGCCCCCTCTTCGGACTTGCCGGAAGCCTTTATCCAAAACTGGACTGGGCCCCCAAAGTTCTGAGGGCGAAGACCACCCTGCAAGCCATTGCTCGGGACTCAGCCAACGCCTATTTTCATAGTGTCTCGACGATTGCGGATGATCTGCGCAAACGGCTCTACTCTCCCCAGCTTCGCCGCGACTTGCAGGCTTATGAGGCCAGCCACTTGCTTGAAGATCTTATGAAAAACGCGCCGGCTGATGCGCCCCTCGATCGGGCGATATATGCGGATTTCAAGACCTATCTACCAGGAGACATCCTGACAAAGGTCGACCGAACCTCCATGGCAACCTCTTTAGAGGTTCGGGTACCAATGCTTGACCATCATCTCGTCGAGTGGGCAGCCCGCTTGCCGCTTTCCCTGCGGCTTGCCGGACGGGAAGGCAAGTACGTCCTGAAGAGAGCCATGGAAGGGGTCCTGCCACATGACGTATTGTATCGTGCGAAAATGGGGTTCGCTGTTCCGCTGGCCACGTGGTTTCGAGGTCCTCTCCGGGAGCGGGTCGGGCGACAATTGCTAGCAGGGCGGCTCGCGGAAACAGGTCTCTTCGACGTTCAATTTGTGTCGAAACTCCTCGAGGCGCATCTTTCGGGCCGCGCTGATCACTCGACGGCTCTTTGGTCGCTGTTGATGTTCGAATCATTCCTTCGCCAAGACGAACAGCACACCCAAGATCAGCCGCGAGTGGCAAGTGCGGCGGTGTAATCGTCGAAGTATGCTACTCCCACAGGGCTCGGGACTTCTTTGTCTGATCTAATCACGAGCATTTGCCAATGATTGTGCCGGATCAGAAATATATTACAGGCCCTATATTTGCTTGTTAACTTATAGATTTCGATTTTTATTTGGAAATCACAGAAATTGATCTGGAAAATTTTGGGTTATGTTGGGGTTTTCTGCCGGTTTTTTTATGACATACAGAAAAATTTGACGGCACAACAAAATCCAAACAACACTGTTCGGGTCCTATCCAGGGATAGGCGGAAATATCATGCCGCTGGGTCTTGACCCTTAGGGCAACGAGCGCATGGTTAAGGTGAAAGCTTAGCAAACCGATCAAGGAGGCATCGGCCTGTGCGAAACTTCGCAATGGTGACCGAGGCCACGGCACAATGGAAAGCTCGGGCGATAGCACGGCGAAGCTGGCCATAGACACAAGGTCGATGCCCATGGAGGCTGAATTCGCTGCTCTTGCCGGGGTTGGCAGCGATCCCCTTATCGACCTGCAGTGGCATTTGATCAATACATCGTTTCCGGGCATTGATCTCAATCTGACCTCCGTCTGGAATGAGTATCAGGGCACCGGAGTGGTGGTCGGCATTGTCGACGACGGCATCGACTTTCTGCATGACGAGCTTTCGGGAAACTACAATCACGAACTCGATTTCGATGCCCGGGACAATGACTTCGAGGCCTATCCGGACACCTCTACGCCGGACAGCGGTGATGATCATGGAACCGCCGTCGCCGGTGTGATCGCAGCGGAATCCGGCAACAGCTATGGCGGCCTCGGCGTCGCTTCAGCGGCGGAAATCACTGGTTTTCGGACCGGCTTTGGGGCGGCCGGCGACCTTAATCAGTTTACCGCCGCGGTTTCGCGTTTTTGGCAGGTCGACATTGCCAACAACTCCTGGGGCTTTGGCGGATTTTTCATAGACGATTTCTCCAATCCCGATTTTGCCGGATTGGCGAGCGGCCTGGAACAAGCGGTGACCCTGGGCCGGGGAGGCCTCGGCACGGTCGTCGTGTTCTCCGCTGGCAACGGACGACAAGAAGGCCAGGATACCAACTATCACAGCATGGTTGGGGCGCCGGAAACCATTGCGGTTGCCGCCATCGGCATCAACGGTGACATCGCTTCGTTTTCCACGCCTGGCGCATCGGTCCTCGTTTCGGCGCCCGGTGTCGACATTGTCACCACGGACCGGCCAGGCGAGGCGGGATTTGTCACCGGCGATTTCGTCTCCATTTCCGGCACCTCCTTTGCAGCGCCGGCCGTGGTCGGCGTGGCGGCGCTTATGCTCGAAGCCAATCCGAGCCTCGGCTACCGCGATGTGCAGGAGATCCTCGCCTACTCGTCCCGCAACCCGAGTAGCAGCGAGGTCGGCTGGCAAAGCAATGGCGCCGACAATTGGAATGGCGGCGGCCTGCGGGTCAGTCACGATTATGGCTATGGCTTGGTCGATGCCCATGCGGCGGTTCGCTTGGCGGAAACCTGGTCAAGCCAGCACACGGCGTTCAACCTACAGCGCGTGACCCTGGGGGCCGCGACAAATCAGGCGATCCTCGATCATCAAACGACGAGCGCCAGTGTGACTTACAGCGGCCCTGCTCTTGCCATCGATCAGGTGCAGGTTGACGTCAATATCCTCCATAGTTGGATCGGCGATCTGGTCATCACCCTCACATCGCCCGATGGAACAACCTCGACGCTGGTCGATCGGCCGGCCAATGGCCTGCTCAACCAGGACAATCTGTCTTTTACCTTCGACAGCGTTCAGTTCTGGTCCGAAGACGGGGTCGGTACTTGGACACTCCAGGTCACGGACAACGCGACCTTCGATACCGGTGTCCTCATCGATTGGACCCTCAATCTGCTTGGCGATGTGGAGGGGCCCGACGACGTTTACGTCTATACCGACAGTTTCGGGCGCCTGGCCGGCCAGGAAGGAAGAGGCTTGTTGTTGGATGACGGTGGTCAGGATAGCCTTAATCTGGCCGCCCTCTCCGACTCTGCCCTCGTCGACCTTACGCCGGGAGCCTTTTCGACGATTGCCGGCCAACCCCTCAGAATTGATCCAGGCACGCTGATCGAAGATGTGATCGCTGGCGACGGCGCTGACCAAGTTTTTGGCAACCAGCTCGCCAACAATCTTGATGGCAATCGCGGTGACGACCTGCTGAAGGGATCATCCGGCAACGACAGCCTTGCAGGTGGTGCCGGAAACGACATGCTGTATGGCAACCAGGACCAAGACAATCTGCTGGGGGAGGCGGGAGACGACATACTGCGTGGTTCCCGCGGTGGCGATACGCTTCGTGGTGGAACCGGCGGCGACAGTCTTTCTGGGGGCACGGGCGACGACGAGCTACGTGGTGGATGGGACAGCGACAGTGTTGACGGGGGTGACGGCAACGACAGGATGTTCGGCGGTAGGGAATCGGACAGCCTCGATGGCGGCAGCGGCAATGATAGCTATGCTGGCCTGGATGGTGCCGACCAGTTTTTCTTTAGCGGTCTTGCGACGGGCTTCGACGTGATCGCCGATTTTGTGCCTGGAGAGGACCGCATCATCGTGGACCGCAGCGTCAATGGCGGTAACCTTGCCGGCGAAAATGACCTCCTCGCCCGACTTTCCGGGGATGGTGCCGGCGGCAGCTTTCTCGACCTTGGACAGGGTCATGGTGTTGCCATCGCCGGGATTCCGCCGCAGGGCCTGGGGCTTGGCGACTTCGTGATCATATGAGGCGACGGAGGAACGCGCCCGCCCTCCCGACGCTGGTGGGCAGGCGTGTTATTTTGCGCGCCAGAGATCTGAGCGATCTCGATGACCTCATGGAGATGGATGGCGACCGCGCCGTGATGCGCTTCATCCGTCCGGTCGAGCCGCCTGTGCAGCGTCGCCGGATTCTTATTCAGCGCATCCGCCAATGCTTGTCGGTCGGACAAGGGTATTGGAGCGTGCGTACCAATGACGATGCGCAATCCTTCCTCGGCTGGGTCGTGCTGGCTCGCCTTCCGGACCATCCGGCCATTGAAATCGGCTATCGATTTCGTCGACAGGCCTGGGGCAAGGGTTATGCCACCGAGGCGTCCCGTCTCCTATTGTCTCATGTCTTTGACAAAACTGGCTTGTCGGTGGTTGCCGCCGTGATCGACGCCGCCAACCGCCGTTCCCGCCATGTGCTATGGAAGCTTGGCTTTTCCTACCGAGGCCGGCAATGGGCCTATGGTCAGTGGTTGCCCTTTTTCACCCTGACACGGGCCGCCTATCGGGCCAGGAACTGCTCTATACTCTAAGGCTTTGGCCGGCTCGCCAGCAGGTCAATGATGATGATGACCTGATTCGGCACCATCGAGGTATCCTGCCAGACCCCTTGCCCGACGCCGTAATCCAAGCGGTCGACCGCGAGCTCGCCCACGGCATGAGCCTGCAGGACTGCCGGGTCATCCGGGTGGTCGGTGGTTTCCAAGGTAAAGGGTAATGTCACTTCACGAGTGACATCGCGCATGGTCAGCGTTCCATGAGCATCGAAGGTCTTGTCACCGGTTGCCTCGAAGCGGCGAGCCTCGAACTTCGCAGTTGGCCAGGTGGCGCCATCGAAGAGCTGGGCCGAACGGATAGCGTCGTCACGGTCTTTGCTCTCCGTGTTGACGCTGGCAATGTCAATCGTCACCGTTACAAAACTGCTTTCCAAATCATCCGACGCGAAGGCGATTTCGGCCTCAAAGCGGTCGAAACGGCCTTCGACCCTGCCACCTCCTTGGCTTGTCACGAAGCCGACGCGGCTACCCTCTTCGACGGTCCAGCTCGGCGCTTCCGCCCGTGTCGGCGGTGAGATAACGACGATGGCAAGCAGCACTGTGGCCAGGATCAAGTAGACTCTCACCATGACTCTCCTTTGTTATGGGCTATCAGAAGGGCAGCATGCGCCTCAGGACGTCGTCCTTCTCGATGAAATGGTGGCGAAGTGCTGCTGCCGCGTGCAAGCCCACAAGTGCCAAAATGATCCAGCTGCCGTAGTAGTGCATGGCCCCGAGGAGTTTCTTTAGGGCTTCGTCAGCGCCCGTCAAATTCGGCAGGGTGAAAACATCAAAAACAACGACTGGAAAATTGGCTGACCAGGAATGCAATATGCCCCCGCTGGCCTGGGCCAAGATCAGCAGGTAGAGCAGCCAGTGGGCCGCCCGCGCCGCCATGCTTTCCCAATTTGGCATGCTGCTGGGAAGGCGTGGAGGCGGGGAAATCCACCGCCACAGCAAGCGTACCAGCATCAAGACCAAGACTGTGAAGCCGACGGACTTGTGCAGGTTATAGAGCTTTAGCTTTTCCGGCCCGAGCGGCAGCGGCTCCATGTACCAGCCGAGGCCGAACATACCGGCGACCAGCAGAAAGATAGCCCAGTGAAGTGCCTGCGCAACGACGCCGTAACGCCCTGCGGTGTTGGTCAGCTGCATCCCTGGGCCTCTTCCTTGCTGAAGTGTCAACCTTCCGAACTTGCCATGCTCTGAGGTGCGCTAAATTTGTCCGCGCATTTCTGTTTCGATAACGATATCGATCTTGTCGGAGGTCAGAGGCGTTGCATAGCCAACGCCAAAGTCGCTTCTCAACAAGCTGGTCCTTGCTGAAAAGGCGACGTACTTCGCGCCAGCGTAGGCTTCGATAAAGGGAGCGAGCGGATGATCGCCAGCAAAGTTGAAGGTGACGTCAAGAGCGACCGGATGGGTCTGGTCCTTAATGGTCAGATTGCCGATCACCCGGCCGGTATTCTTGCCGGTCTGCCGAACCTCGGTGCTTTCAAAAGTGATGTTGGGGTATTTCTCGACCTCGAACATATCAGCACTCTTCATGTGCTTGTCGAGAGCATCGACCCCTGAATCAAGACTATCCGCTTTTATGGTGACGGAAATCTTGCTCTTGGTGATATCTTGTTCGTCGAAAACCAGGGTGCCCTCAAAATCCCCAAACTCGCCGCTTTGGGTTGAGAGCCCGACATGGTCCCAAGAGAAGCGGATCTCCGAATGCCCGATGTCCATGGCATAGGTGTCGGCTGCCTCGGCCCGATCCATGAGACCGGCTGTAAGACCCGCCACGATGAATGGCAAAGCCAGAGTTGCGGCACGTCCGCGATCCAGGAACTGTTGCTTCATTGTCATCTTCCTCTCATCTTGTTATCTCGTCCACCGCATGAGCGCATTGAAGGTTGACCATCCCTGCGATCATGAGTTGCGGCACTCTCGTCGGCAGGATAACCAAAAACGAAGGCGACTTCGATCACGGTCGTGTCAACTTGCATCTTCTTTCAACACAGCTGTCTTTGTCGAAGAGATTGGCAAGCTGGCCGCTTAGGCACCCAGATGTGAGATCATGACGCCTTTTTCAGCCTGCGCATAAGAACGATCAAATAGAGCAGGATGTAAAAATAGATATAGGTCTCCTGCACTTCGCTGGGGCGAAACAGGAACCCTGATCGATCGGCGAAGACTTCGGCCAAGCGTTCGGGAAGGCGCACCGCTTCCATCATAATGGCCGTCGGCAGGCCGATGAATGGCGGCAAGATAACGCTCCAGGGTCGCGGGCCAAGGCCGGGCCAACGGCGCAAGGCTAAGGGAATCAGAATGCCGCCCAGGAAAATTGCAATCTCAAGCAGCGTCCGTGGTTTCTGATCAAGCCAGGACGAGGTGTTGTGCAGGTTGGTTTCGCCCTGGTCGTTGATCGACCGCCATTCCTCGGGCGTCGCCCAATGGAAGAAATGTTGTCCCCAACTGGCTTCCTCGCCTGCAATATAGAACGAGCCCAGCGCCGCGAGACCGATCCATAAAGTCAGCCAGCCGCTTTGCCTGACGGGCGGACGGGTCAGCAGCCAAACCGCCAGGCCCAGTGCCGACAAAGGCAGGACGACATGCAAGGTCTCGATGATACCGTCCTCGCCCAAAGCCCAGGCATCATAGGTGCCAAAACTGAGCAGGGACCAGGCAATCAGGACAACGGCGAAGGCGATCGGCAGATGCAGCCACAGCCAGCGCGGCAGCCGCTCCACTTCCGAGTCATGAGGAAGATCGTATGCGATCACCTGAGTACACTCACAGACTTTCCCTTTGCCGCAAGGGGCCGCGGGCATTATAGGAGAGCGCCCCGGGTTTGGTCTAAGCCAGAGATGGGCGATAGCATAGCGCTTTTCCTGCTGGCGGGGCCGGAAAATGTCGCTGCCGCTGGTGGCCGGTTACGAGCCTGTGGCGCGTCTTGGAAATGCAGACAAAATGACCACCTTCCGACTGCTGCCTAGGGCATTGCCAAGCGTTCTTCGATGGCCTGATTGCGGATCGACTTTTGCAGTTTCTCGAAGGCCCTCACCTCAATCTGCCGCACCCGTTCCCGCGAAATGCCGTACTGCTGGGAGAGTTCCTCGAGAGTGGCCGGATCTTCTTTTAGCCGGCGTTCTTGCAGGATATGGCGCTCGCGCTCGTTCAAGGTATCCATGGCGTTCGCCAAGAGGACCTTGCGCTTGCCCATTTCCTCGCTTTCGGCAAGGGTGGTTTCTTGCGATTCGCTTTCGTCGACCAGCCAATCCTGCCATTCGCCGTCGCCGTCGATGCGCAGGGGCGAATTGAGCGAGTGATCGGGGCTGGACAGCCGCCGATTCATGTTCACCACGTCGATTTCGGGGACATCCAAACTCTCGGCGATGTGGGCCACCTGTTCCGGGCTGAGGTCGCCTTCGTCGATCGCCTGCATCTGCCCTTTCATCTTGCGAAGGTTGAAGAACAGCTTTTTCTGCGCGGCGGTCGTGCCCATCTTCACCAAGGACCAGGAATGCAGGATGTACTCTTGAATGGCCGCCCGAATCCACCACATGGCATAGGTTGCAAGCCGGAATCCGCGTTCCGGGTCGAACCGCTTGACCGCCTGCATCATCCCGACGTTGCCTTCTGAAATCAGCTCGCTGAGCGGCAGGCCATAGCCGCGGTAGCCCATGGCGATCTTGGCCACCAGACGCAGGTGGCTGGTCACCAACTTGTGGGCTGATTCAACGTCGCCGTCATCACGCCAGCGCCGCGCCAGCATGTATTCCTCGTCCTGTTCCAGCATCGGGAACTTTCGAATGTCCTGCAGATAACGGGACAGATTTCCTTCCGACACCATGGTCGGCAGTCTAGGCGAAGCCATTTCAGTAACTCCCTGGGCGAAGCAAGGCGCGCGTTGCTACGGCGTACTTAGTAATACGGTGGCGCTGCGGGAATCGTTCCTTTCCACCCAATTGGCCGGCGGCGAAAGGGCCGCACGACGATGAAACCAGACCAATTTGGTCCATATTTAACCACACTTTACATTATTTCTAAACTACGGGTCAAGCATAAGATATCAGGAGGCAAATTACACCGGAATTGACAGGATCGCTGATCCCTAGGGTGGGTGAAGCCTAGGATGTAAGCGTGCAGCGCCTGTCTTGCAAAGCGCGCCAGCTTTGCCTGGCTCTCGTTCGGCAAAGCAGCCAACCTCGTCTTCGTCGCGCCGCCGCCATAAAGCGGGTCACCAATCACGGGATGGCCGCGCTCGCTCAGATGAACACGAATTTGGTGTGTGCGGCCTGTCGCTAAGCGACATTCGACCAGGCTTGCCGCCCCACCGGCATATTGATGCAGGCTGCGATAGCGGGTGAGTGCCGGCCGGCCGCCGTGCCGGAGGACGGCCATTTTCTTGCGGTTGCGCGGGCTGCGGCCGATGTTGCCGCTAATCTCGCCGCTCGGCGGACGCAGGCAACCCCAGATTAATGCCAGGTAACCGCGCTCGATTTGACGCCCGGCAAACTGTGCTACCAAGCTTTGGTGAGCGTTATCGTTTTTTGCCGCGACCATCAGGCCGGAGGTATCCTTGTCGAGGCGGTGCACGATTCCCGGTCGCTGTACGCCGCCAACACCCTTCAAGCTGTCGCCACAATGGGCTATCAGCGCATTTGCCAGGGTCCGATCTGGATTCCCTGGTGCTGGATGGACCACCATCCCGGCTGGCTTGTTGATGACAATCAGGTCTTGATCTTCATAAACCACGTCGAGGGGGATGGGCTGTGCCTCGAGCCGCGAGGGGCTTTCATAGGGTATGATGATGACAAAATCCTGTCCCGTCGAAACGCGATAGTCCGGCTCGTCGATTATTTTGCCATCGAGGCTGACGCAGCCTGCCGTAATCAAGCGTTTCAGGCGACTGCGCGATAGCTCGGGAACCGCCTCGGCGAGGACGCGGTCGACCCGCAAGCCATCATCCCTCACGCCTACCGTGACCAATCGCTGCCTAGGGTCGGAAATTTTCGTCATTGCCCTTGGGAACAAAGCAAGCCACGTTGGAGGCCGCATTGGCTATGGCCACGGTCTGCGAGCATAAAGAAAGATATGGATAGCACAAAGACGCTGAAGCTCCTGGTGATTCTGATGGGGCTTGCCATTCTGGCCGGCTTCGTCTTGGTAGCCGTGGCCCTGGTCGGGCGGATCACGGGTGGACAGAAAGGCTGGGGTGACCTGCAGTTTGAGGCGCCGGCCGGTTGCCGGATCGCCGACATGACGGCAGCAGACGGCCGACTGTTGCTGCGCCTAGACGGACCAGCCGAGCGCGGCTGTCAGGCTGTCGTGGTTCACGATCTAGGCTCCGGCCGAGCGCTTGGGCGCCTGCGATTGAAAGAAGCGCCCTAACACCCATGGTGCTCTTGTCAAGTCAAAGACCTCTTGTCCTCGGCCGCGGGTTCGGCTATGTCAAGGCTTCCGGTCCCTAGATGGCCACGCGCCAGCGTCCCCTTCGTCTAGCGGCCTAGGACATCGCCCTCTCACGGCGAAAACAGGGGTTCGAGTCCCCTAGGGGACGCCAATTTCAGCCTTTGAAGTTGCCACCGAAGCTCCGTAAAGTTTTGCCGTTATGGGAGCGGCTTGCGGGATCCGCCAGATGCTCGCTCTTAGTCCAGATGCTCGCTCTTAGTGCAGCGCGAGATCGACTGCTGCATGACGGCAGCACCTTTGATCCCTGGTGGCTTTCCTGGCAACCAGGGCCAAAATCCCTTCGAGATTGCCATGAGGCTTCGCTCCTCGAAGCCATCCAATGGTTGTTTTCACAACCGAAGGTTCGCCGCGTCCCAATCGGCGTCATCGGCCCCAGATGTGCCGCGGATCGGCAGAAGGAGGCTGCCGAGCTGCTGGGCCGTCGCCTCGCGGCGCTGGGCGTGCCGATGATGGGCGGAGGTCGGTCCGGCGTTATGGAGGCGGCTTGCTGCGGCAACCGCGCCGGCGGCGGTGGGGTTGGAACCCTTTCGGAAATAGCCTTCGGCCTGCGGTTCGGTAGAGCGGTGATTGCCTTGGTGGAGGCACCAGATGTAGCTGGTGCGGCCCGCCGCGGCACCGTGGAAGAGGCCCTGGTGAAAGTCGCGCGACTGGTCTTGGCGCTTGATGCAAGATAGGGGCGACCGCAGCGGTGCGCCGCTTTGGGTCTGGCAAAGAACCGCCTGACTGCAACCAAATCAGCGCGGTCGCACCGCCAGCTTTCCGAACGCTTGACAATAATCAAGGACAGGCGCGGCACCTGCGCGGTCAAATGGTCAAGATGACCGTTACCCCATAATTTTTGCAATTCGAGGGCAAGGCCATGAGCAAGTCCGAAGCTTCTGAGACGGCGTCAGGGTCCGGCGGGCAGCAGAGTGAAGGGCCCATCCCCTTCATGCAGCGCCTGTTGGACAACCCATTCTTGCTGCTTTTCCTCGGGGTCGTTGTTCCCACGGTCTTTTATCTCATTTGGGGCATCCTCGAGGTGGCCCAAATCCCACTCGCGAAGTAGCAGGCCACTCGACCTAGAGGAGGTGCGCTATGGCTATCCACCCACCGGAAAACCGCCTGTGGTGGAAGGAACCCCTCCACAAGCCGGAGATTGTCTGGATTACGCTGGCCTTTCTTTGGGGCCTCGTCATGTTCTTCGCGATGATCTACTGGCACATGGAGGGTGAGCAAAACCTTTCCAACGAGACCTATCGCATCGATCCTGAAACCTTTGCCGCCAAGACCGAAGCGATGACGGCCCAGTACACCGTTCGCGAAGAGGGCGATACCGGCATGCCGGTCGTCCACCCGCCGCCGGGGAGCGACGTCTATATGCTCGCCCGATTGTGGGAATGGTGGCCGATCCTGGAGTTGGAGAAAGATCAGAGTTATCGGCTGCACCTCTCGTCCTTGGATTGGCAGCACGGCTTTTCCCTGCAGCCGACCAATATCAACATTCAAATCCATCCTAACTACGAGATGGTGGTCACGGTGAAGCCCAATGAAACGGGAACCTTTTCAGTGGTCTGCAATGAGTTTTGCGGCATCGGCCACCACGTGATGCTCGGACGCATCTATGTCGTCGAGCCCGGAGGCGGATCATGAGCGCAACCACACAAGACATTGTCGCCGGCATCGAGGAAAACTATCGTGTCTGCCTCGACACCGGCCTGAAGGTCTACGAGAAGGCCGAGACCCTGATCAAGATCAACGCGGTGACGGCGGTCGTCTTCTTGGCCGTCGGGGGCTTTTTTGGCGTCTTGGTTGCCTTGACCCGCTGGCCGGCGGTGCACCTGCTGCCGGCCGACCTCTTCTATCTAGTGTTGACCGCCCATGGGGCTGCCGTCCTGCTGTTCTGGATTATCTTCTTCGAGATTGCGGTCCTCTATTTCGCCTCTGCCATCATTCTCAATTGCCGACTGGCGGCCCCCAAGGTCGCCTGGCTCGGCTATATTCTGATGTTAGTCGGGGCGCTGCTGGCGACGGTCGCGGTCCTGCAGGGTGAATCAAGTGTCATGTTCACCTCCTATGTACCAATGCAGGCGGCACCCAACTTCTATTTGGGGCTCATTCTTTTTGCGGTCGGGGCCTTGCTGGGTGTCTTCGTCTTCTTCGGTACCCTGGTGATTGCCAAGGAGGAGGCGACCTACGAGGGCTCGATCCCGCTTGTCACCTTCGGCGCGCTTACCGCTGCCATCATCGCCGTCTTCACCATCGCTTCCGGCGCCATTATCCTGGTGCCGACCTGGCTTTGGTCGCTCGGGTTGATCGGCGAGATCGACACCATCACTTACAAGCTCGTCTGGTGGGGCATGGGTCACTCCTCCCAGCAGATCAACGTCTCGGCCCAGGTGGCGATCTGGTATGTCATTGCGGCCTTGGTGCTCGGCGCCAAACCGATATCGGAGAAAGTCAGCCGCACCGCATTCCTGCTTTACATTCTCTTCCTGCAATTGGCCTGCGCCCACCATATGCTGGTCGAGCCTGGCGTCAGTTCCGAGTGGAAGATCTTCAACACCAGCTATGCCTTTTACTTGGCCGTGCTCGGCAGCATGATCCACGGCATGAGCGTACCCGGCGCGGTCGAGGCAGCGCAGCGCCGGCGCGGCTTCGACAAGGGGGTGTTCGGCTGGTTGCGCCAGGCGCCCTGGGACAATCCGGCCTTCTCCGGGATGGCCCTATCGGTCGTGCTCTTCGGCTTCCTCGGCGGGATTTCCGGGGTGGTCTTGGGGACCGAGCAAATTAACCTGCTGATGCACAACACTCTTTATGTGCCGGGCCACTTCCACGGCACGGTGGTGGCCGGCACCACCCTTGCCTTCATGGCGATCACCTACCTGGTGGTGCCCTTGATCTTCCGTCGAGAATTGATCTTGCCAAAAATTGCCAAGTGGCAGCCCTACGTCTTCGCCATCGGCGTTTCCGGAACGGCGCTCTTCATGATGGGGGCCGGCACCCTTGGCGTGGCGCGGCGTCATTGGGACATCACCTTTGCCGAGTCGACGCTCAGTTTCGATTATCCCGGGACCGCTTTTCTGATGATGGGCCTCAACGGCATCTTTGGCCTGCTTGCGGGTCTTGGCGGCCTGATGTTTGTGGTGGTTGTGGTCGGATCGATCTTGTTCGGCAAGCGTCGTGGGGCGGCCGAGGTACAAGCCAGCCCGATCGTCGCGGATGCCGGGGGAGCCGCAACGACCTATGGCAGTGCCGGTACGCTCAAGCTTCCCGGTACCATTACCTTGGTCGCC
This sequence comes from Rhodospirillales bacterium, assembly GCA_965222795.1. GTDB lineage: Bacteria > Pseudomonadota > Alphaproteobacteria > Kiloniellales > CBDCUY01 > CBDCUY01. The sequence continues at coordinate 1,930,686 of OZ244972.1, forward strand.
ATCTTCTTTCTCGCTTTTGTCCTCTACTACTTCATCAATTGGAAGTTCTTGTCAGAGGTCTGGCCGCTCAGCTGATGCCCCGCGAAGCTGCCTAGGATGGGACAATGACCCTTTTGGCGACGCAACTTTGGAATCTCTTCAAGCTGCGCATCAGCTTCGCCATCATGCTATGCGCCTTGGCGGGGATCGCGGTCACGCCCGGCGATGGCTTGACGGCAATACAAGGTTTCGCGTTGGCCCTGGCGGTGCTTTTGTCGGCGGCGAGCGCCGGCGCCTTCAATCACTATGTCGAATGCGATCTCGACGCTCGCATGGCGCGGACCCGTGAGCGACCTTTCGTTACTGGGTACTTCAGGCGCGGGCCGGCATGGCTTGCAACCATCATCGGGCTGCTTGCCTTTGCCGTCCTTCTCGCCGGTCTGGCGACCAATTGGGTGGCAGCCGGTTATGTCTTTCTCGGGGCCTTCGTTTACGGAGTCGTCTACACCATTTGGCTGAAAAGGCGTAGCTGGCTGAACATCGTCCTAGGCGGCTTGGCAGGCAGTTTCGCGGTCTTGGCCGGAGCCGCCGCGGTTGATCCCGGCCTGTCCCCGGTGCCGGTGATTCTGGCGGTGGTCTTGTTCTTGTGGACGCCACCGCATTTTTGGAGCTTGGCCACGGTGCTGCACCAGCAGTATCGCCAAGCCGGCGTGCCGATGCTGCCGGTTGTCGTTGGAGACCGTGTCGCCGCTTTAGTCATTTTCGGCCACACGCTTGCCCTTGTGCTGCTCTCCTTGCTGCCGGTGGCCTTTGGGATGGGTCCCCTTTATCTCCTGGGCGCCAGCGCGGGCGGCGCCCTCTTCCTCTGGCGCAGCGCTCAACTCGTGCGGTGCCCAGGAGTCGAGGCGGCGGGCGCCAACTTTCGTGCCTCCTTGATTCAGCTCGCGCTTTTGCTGATCGCTGCGATTGCAGAGCGCTGGCTGTTCACTTAGGGGCGAAAAATGTTGTCGTTCCGCCGCTTCTTGACTGGCGCTGCCTGGCTCTTACTCTTGCCGCTAGCCGCGCAGGCCCATGAAGGGCAAGAGGCGAACAGCGATCCCTTGCTGGAGCCGGAGAAGGCAATCGCCAAAAGCCAGGCGGCCATCGGCCGAGTACTCGGCCCCTACCGATTTCAAGATGAAGCCGAGCAAGACGTGCTCCTAAGTGACTACCGCGGCCGACCCCTTGTGATCGCCCTTGTCTTCACGGCCTGCAGCGAATCTTGCCCACTGGTCATACAGAGCCTGGCCGCGGCGGTTGAGGTTGCCCAGGACGGTCTTGGTGCCGAAAGCTTTGCAGTTGCCACCATCGGTTTCGATAGCGTGGCCGATAGCCCGGCGCGTATGCGGGCCTTCTCCCGAAGCCAGGGCATTGACTTGCCAAACTGGCGATTTCTCAGCGGCGACCACGCCAATGTGGACGGGGTTATTGAGAACCTTGGGTTCTCGCGACTGTCTTCGCCGCGCGGTTTCGACCATATCGCCCAGGTGAGTGTGATCGATCCAGAGGGGCGCATTTCCGCCCAGATATACGGCAGTGATTTTGCGGCACCTGCCCTGGTAGAGCCCCTTAAGCAACTATTGCTCGGCCAAGCCCTTAGCCCCTTCGACCTCTCCGGGGTCGTGGATCGAGTACGGCTCTTCTGCACCTTTTTCGATGCGCGCGCCGGCCGTTATGCCGTCGACTATTCTTTTGTCATCGCTATGACTGTCGGGGGCCTTGCGTTGCTTGGACTAGCAGCCATCATCATCCGCGCGGTCATTTCCTCGCGCCGGCCGCCGGGCCATACGGCGTGACAACGACAAGCGCGCAAGACGGCCCGGTGGTGCCCGGCCGCGGCTCCCTTCGCCCGCCGCTGAAGGCGAGTTTCTTGTGGCTGGAGGCGCGCTTCGACGCCGTCTTCGGTCCTCGCTGGAACCCGCTCTACCAGCTTGGCGCCCTCGGTTTCTTCTACTACTGGATCGTCGCCGTCAGCGGTATCTACCTCTATATCTTCTTCGACACGGGCACCACCGAGGCCTACGACTCGGTGGCGGCACTTACCGATGAACAATGGTATCTCGGCGGCGTCCTACGAAGCCTACACCGCTATGCCTCGGATGGCCTGATGCTCATGATGAGCGTGCATCTGGTCAGGGAATTCGCCTATGGGCGTTTCAAGGGCCCACGCTGGTTTACCTGGGTCACGGGCGTCCCCATCCTTGCGCTGATTCTGGTTTCGGGCATCAGTGGCTACTGGCTGGTGTGGGATGAGCTGGCGCAGTACATCGCCATTGCCACAACCGAGTGGTTCGATTGGCTCGGCATCTTTGGCGAGCCGATTGCCCGCAATTTCCTCTCGCCGCAGACCCTCGACGATCGATTTTTCACGCTGCTTATTTTCGTGCACATTGTGGTGCCACTGATGGCCCTTCTGGCCCTCTGGATCCACTTGCAGCGGATTACCAAGCCGGTCATCAATCCCAGCCGCGGACTGGCCATTGGCACCTTCCTTATGCTGTTGGCCCTCTGCTTCGTTCTGCCGGCGGAAAGCCACGCACCGGCCGATCTGACACGGGTGGCCACACCCTTGGCACTTGATTGGTTTTATTTAGCGGCCTTCCCGCTGATGGAAATTCTGTCGAATGGCGGTGTTTGGGCGCTGGTGCTGACGGTGACCTTTGTCTTGGTCATCCTGCCTTGGCTGCCGCCACGCTGGAAACCGCGACCGGCAATCGTTCATCTGGAAAGCTGTAATGGCTGTGGGCGTTGCGCCGATGATTGCCCCTACGAGGCCATTCAAATGCGCCCGCGCAGCGACGATCTGCCCTTCGAGCATGAGGCGGTGGTCGACCCGGCGCTCTGCGTCAGTTGCGGCATCTGTGGCGGCGCCTGCCCGCCGGCAACACCCTTCCGCCGACGCTCGCAGCTGATCCCGGGCATAGAATTGCCTGATCTGACGATCGAATCCCTGCGCGAGCGCCTGCAAGCGACCGCCGCCACCCAGCAGGAGGAACCCCGGATCGTTGTTTTTGGCTGCGATCATGGCGCAGGAGCCTTGGCACTGGGTATCAAAGCTGCCGTCGTCACACTGCCCTGTATTGCGGCCCTACCGCCCTCCTTCATCGACTATGCCCTGAGCCGACGCTTGGCTGAGGGAGTGGTCATTGTCGGCTGCCGTGAGGGCAATTGCGCGTATCGGGTCGGCACCGACTGGACGGCGCAGCGCATTGCCGGAGAACGCGACCCCTATCTCCGCCGGCGGGTGCCGCGTGAACGCTTGCGTGTTGTATGGGGCTCCGTGGGTGACGCCGAGCACCTTTCGGCGGCGGTCGACGGACTGCGCAATGATCTCGCTACGCTGCCGCAAGCAAAGGCGATGGAACATGCCTAGACCGCTCGCCTTCGTTGGACAGGCGCTGATTTACACCGCCGTCGCGATCGTCATCGGCTATTTTTCATTCCGCCCGCTCTACCATCGCCTGCCGGACGACCGCGCGGAAATTGTCGTGAGTTTCTCCCACACGGGCGAGCGGGTTGAACCTTGTCGCAAGCTCACTCGGGAGGAGATCGCTGAACTGGCGGCCAACATGCGGCGCAGCGAGGTTTGCGGGCGCGAACGCCGGCCGCTGGAATTAGAGCTGATCCTGGGCGATAAGAATCTCTTCTCGGATCAGCTGCCGCCAACTGGGCTGTCAAGCGATGGCGCATCGCAAATCCATCAGCGCTTCACAGTCCCGCGAGGGAGCCATCGACTCGTGGCCCGCCTACGCGACAGCGCGCGAAGTGACGGCTATGACTTCGAAGCCGAGACAATGGTCGATCTCGGTCCGCGTGAGCGCCTCGTCATCGACTTTCGGCCTGAGACCGGCAACTTCCTGTTCAGCCACCCGAAGGAGCGGATGAATCCATGAGCTGGATCGAATGGAAGGAGTCCTATCGCCTTGGCATTCCCTCGGTCGACTATGAACATCAGGAGCTTATCGCCCTCTTGAACGATCTTTACGAACAAATGCAGCATCAAAGATCCGAGGCCTCACTGAGCGACTTCCTCGGCGAGGTTTATGCACGAATCTCCTCGCATTTCGCGTTGGAAGAGCGGGTCATGCGCGAGCAGCACTACGATCAATTTTCCGAGCACAAGGCCGCGCATGAGGACTTGCTGGACGAGATTCGCGACATCATGGACGAGCAAGAGGCTGGCGACGATACGGCGATCGACCAAGCGCTCGCCGAAAGACTGCAGGCCTGGTTCACCCAGCATTTCAGTACCCACGATGCGCGCCTCCACAGCCGGATCGGCGGCGGCGACCTTAGCCACGGCGAGATCTGATAGGTCTGGCCGTCAGGTCTTTACCGGAGCTGCGACGGCGCGGGCCCGTCGCTTTTGCCGTTCGACCAAGGGCGGGCAAAGGCCCGTGTCATAGTAGTTGGCTTGGCAGTTGAGGCAGTGGATACATTCATTGGGGTTTATCTTGCCTTCCGGGTGTATGGCCTGCACCGGGCAGCGCAAAGAGCAAATGCGGCAGGGCGTGCCGCATTGCCAACGCCGCTTGAGCCATTCAAACATTCGCAGACGCGCCGGTAGGGCGATCGCCGCACCCAAGGGACAAAGATATCGGCAGAAGAAGCGAGTCACGAAAAGGCCAGCGAGCAACAACAGCACAGCATAAAGGACAAAGGGCCAGGCCCGGTCAAAGCCAAGCACGATGACGGTCTTAAAGGGCTCAATCTCGGCGGCTCTTAGGGCGCTTGCAGGGTCATAGAGAAAAAGCGCGAAAAGGGCGAAAAAGGCGACGTACTTGATGGGCCACAGGCGCTCGTGCAAGCCAAACGGCAGCCGCCATTCCGGCACGCGCATCATTCTTGCAAGCCCGGCCAACAATTCTTGTAGCGCGCCAAAGGGACAGAGCCAGCCGCAGAAGACTCCACGACCCCAAAAGATCATGGCGATCGCGACATAGCCCCAGAGGATGAAGATCAAGGGCTCGAGCAGGAAGAACTCCCAGTGGAAATCGGTGATGATCGCGTCGCTGAAGGTCAAGACGTTGACCACGGACAACTGAGCGCCAGCCCACCAACCGATATAAATCAGCGTGTAAAGAAGAAATCCCTTGCGAAGGGTCAAATAGAGTTGCCGCCGGCTAGCTAAGGCGTCCTGAAACACCAGGATAAGGGTCAGGAGAAGGAGGCCGACGGCCAGCCCGGCAATCTCCAGTTTCCGATGCTGCCAGTTCCGGACCCACAGCGGCGCATCTTCCGCCGCTATTGCGGATTCTACTGCCTGATAACGTTCCGGCAGGCGGTAGCGCAGTTCGAACAAGGCCGTCGCCATCTGGCCATCTTGTTCGACGCCTTGCACCAACAATTGCAGGCGCCAAGGCTTGGCAGGATCGAAGCCGCTTTGTGGCTTGATGCGGAAGACGGCGATCTCCCGCAACTCGGGGGCATCGTCGAGAGCCAAGGCCTCGAAACTTGTCTGGTCCTCGCGATAGAAGCGTAGAGTCCGGTTGCCTTGCACCAACTGAATGCGATCGAAGTGGCCGCTTTTCCGATAACGCCGGCCCTTGAAGGAGTACAGGCCGCTGCCGGCGACAAAGAGAAGGTGATCCCCCGCATGGCCGGCGGCCAGCAGCCGCGCCAGAGGGCGCTCACCCAAGAGATTGCGGCCAACCCGCGTCGGACTGGCCAGGCCGGCGAAAAGATCTAGGAGGACCCGATCGTCGTCGGGAAGAGGCACGTTCTCCGGCAGCAAACGACCGCCAAGCCCCTCAATCGCTCGACGCGCTTCACCGACGGTGATGCGCAAGTTCACCAGTGATCCATCCGCGTTGAGATCCGTCCAGCCAGCCTCGCTATAGTCCGCAAATCGAAGATCGGATTCACCGGCGCCCAGCAAGCCGCGGCTGGCGGCGATGGCGCGGGCGGAGCGCAGGATCGCATCGCTGATGACCAATGACGAGATCGTCGCGCCCGAGACTGCATCGAACTGCTTGGCGCCTTCAGCTACTTCGGAAAAGCCAATCGGATCCCGGACATCGTGTCCCACGAACTGTCCAATAAACTCTAGGAGGTCCTGATCAGTCACGCCGATGACAAGGATAGGCTCGTGATGTTCCATAAGCGCTGCGCCGGTAATTCGACCAGCCAGGTCGAGTCCGACTAACAAATCAAGCGGCTTGGCTGAGTAGCCCGTCGACTGTACGACCTGGCGTGATGAAAAGACGTAGCCCGCCAGCTGCCCAGCCTCATACACCGGGGCAGCGGGCGGCTCACCGGTTGGAGTACCATAGGCGTCGCCCGATGGGAAAGCGACACGAGCCGCGGTTTCAGGCCAGTCCGGTTGATGACTTTGTTGCGCGCAAACCGCACCGATGTGGCTCCAAAGAAGGGCGACGACCAGTCCCCACAATGGCCAGGTCACCAGCTGCGATCCCCGACTTGAGTGCCCCCAACTCCGGGCCATGTCTATCCTCTGAGCGTGCCGCTCGACGTTGTGCCGAACAACGAGGCTACCGCCTCCTCGGCAAGCAGGACATTGACCAAACTCAAGTCATCGCAGCGGGAACTTCAGAGGTGCTTGACATCGGTCAAGGGACCAAGGGGGGATCTTAACTATCGTCGCCCAATAGCCGACCAGGGAGGTGCAATATGGTTACGCGAATCTTGTCCGGTTTGTGCGTTGCTGCCTTTGTCTTCGTCTTGAATGGGCAGGTCGGCCATGCGGCCGAACAGCCTGTAACCGAAGACCTGAAAAAGCACGACACCACGCCAGGCGAAAAGTACGAGCCGAGCCTCGATGTGCTGCAGGAAGAAGATCTGCAAGCACCTGGGCAACTGCCAGGCGTGCCGACCATGACAGATGAGGAATTCTCCCGCGCCAAGAAGATCTACTTCGAACGCTGCGCTGGCTGTCACGGGGTGCTGCGCAACGGCGCTACGGGTAAGGCCTTGACTACCGACCTGACTCGCGAGCTGGGCTACGATTATCTGCACGCTTTCATTAATTATGGCTCGCCCGGCGGCATGCCCAACTGGGGTACTTCGGGTGATTTTTCCGATTCAGACATTGATCTGATGACGCGCTATCTGCTCAATGAGCCGCCGCAGCCCCCCGAGTACGGCCTGCCAAAAATTACCGAGAGCTGGAAGATCCACGTACCGGTCGCCGACCGCCCGACCGAACAGCAGAATGACTTAGACCTCGATAATCTCTTTTCGGTGACCCTAAGGGACTCCGGCGAAGTTGCTATTATCGACGGCGGCAACAAAGAGATCGTTACCATCATAAAGACCGGTTATGCGGTGCACATATCACGCATGTCGGCCTCGGGTCGCTATCTCTTTACTATCGGCCGGGATGCTAAGGTCAACCTCATCGATTTGTGGATGGATCCGCCGCAAACCGTGGCCGAAATCAAAATTGGGCTGGAGGCGCGTTCGGTCGAGACGTCGAAGATGGACGGCTGGGAAGATAGGTATGCGATCGGCGGGTCCTATTGGCCGCCGCAGTACGTCATTATGGACGGCGCGACTCTAGAGCCACTGAAGGTCGTCTCGACCCGTGGCATGACTTACGACACCCAGGAGTTCCATCCGGAACCACGGGTCGCTTCTATCGTTGCCTCCCACTATCACCCTGAGTTCATTGTCAACATTAAGGAGACAGGACACATTCTCCTGGTCAACTACGAGGACATCAAAAATCTCAAGGTGACCGCCATCGAGGCGGAGCGGTTCTTGCACGATGGTGGATTTGATTCGACGGGCCGTTACTTTCTCGTCGCCGCCAACGCGCGGGACAAAGTGGCGGTGGTTGACACCAAGGGCGGAAAGCTGGCGGCTCTCATCGAGTCCGATGGGATCAAGCCCCATCCGGGCCGTGGCGCCAACATCGTGCATCCTGAGTTTGGACCGGTCTGGGTAACGAGTCATCTGGGAGACGAGACTGTTTCCTTGATCGGCACTGATCCGGAAGGTCACCCTGACCACGCTTGGAAGGTTGTGCAAACCTTAGAGGGCCAAGGCGGTGGCTCGCTCTTTGTTAAGACTCATCCCAAGTCCAAGAACCTCTATGTCGACACGCCACTCAATCCAGAGGCCGAAATCGCTTCTTCCGTCGCCGTCTTCAATATCGATGATCTGGAGGCTGGCTACGAGGTACTGCCGATCGGCGAGTGGTCCGGCATCACCGAAGGCGTGCGGCGGGTGGTTCAGGGCGAATACAACAAGCAGGGAACCGAAATCTGGTTCTCGGTCTGGAACACCAAGGAGCAGGAGTCTGCGATCGTTGTCGTTGACGACAAGACCCGCAAGCCGGCCGCCATCATTCGCGATGAGCGTTTGATCACACCGACCGGCAAGTTCAACGTCTTCAATACGCGCAACGACGTCTATTGAGCCAGGGCGCGCGGCAATCGAGACTTCGCGTGGTCCGCCCCGTCACTGGTGTAAAAAAAGGCCAGCCGGCACCCATCGTGCACTTGGTGGGTGCCGGGCCTGGCGATCCAGATCTGCTGACCGTAAAGGGCTTGCGTCTCCTCAAATCGGCAGAAGTGGTCGTCTACGACCGACTTGTTTCCCAGGCCATTCTCGACCTCATTCCGGCTGGTACCGCACGAGTTTATGCGGGAAAAGCCAGTGGTGCCCATAGTCGGCGACAGGACGAGACCAACAATCTGCTGGTCAATTTGGCGCTATCTGGCCGTCGCGTCCTGCGCCTTAAGGGCGGAGACCCGCTGACCTTTGGTCGTGGCGGTGAGGAGGCTTGCCATCTGGCTTCGCACGGCATCACCTGTGAAATTGTGCCGGGCATTACTGCGGCTGCCGGCTGTGCCGCCAGCGCCGGCATACCCCTCACCCACAGGGGGCTGGCCAGCAGCGTACGCTTCATCACCGGCCACTGCCGAGATGACCAACCGCTCGATTTCGACTGGAACAGTTTGGCCGATCCTAAGACCACGTTGGTCGTCTACATGGGCCTTGCTCACCTCTCCGAGATATCCGGCCGCCTCATTGAGGCCGGATTGCCCGCTGACACGCCAGCGGCAGCCATTGCCAAGGCTACATTGCCCGATCAAGACGTTGTGGTGGCTAGCCTGGCCGGTCTTGCCGACCGCGTAAAGTTGCACGGTCTAACCGCCCCCGTGATTTGCATAATTGGCGGTGTGGTTGAGGTGCTCGGCGAGATCAACAAGGCACGACAGTACTCTAAGGCGCGCGCGATGCGGCCGGACTTGTGTCGCCATGCCTAGGACCGTTTTGCCCCTGGCCGCTGTCGTCTCATTGGCCGTTGGCTTTTCCGGCATTGCCTGGGGTCTGCCAAGCGAGAGTCGCCAAGCCGCCCTGCTGCATCTTCTCAAGCACGATTGTGGCTCCTGCCACGGCATGACGATGAAGGGGGGGCTGGGCCCGCCTTTGCTGCCAACCGTCCTCAGGCCAAGGGGGGATGAAGAGTTGGTCACCACCATTTTGGAGGGGGTGCCCCATACCCCCATGCCCCCCTGGAAGAGCGAGCTTTCCGATGATGACGCCCGCTGGATCTTGCGCGTCTTGAGAGAGGGGGCAGCGCCATGAAGCCGGCACTCTATCTCCTAATGGCCTTTATGCTTGGCGTTTCGTCGGCACCAAGTCTTGCGACTGAGCTGCGTGGCAGCGGTGACCTCGGCGTCGTCATCGAGCGAGCAGCGGGTTCCCTGCAGATTATTGATACCAGCGCCAAGAAATCGATCGCGCGAGTAGAAGGGCTCGGTGATCTCAGTCATGCCTCGGTGGTGTTTTCCCGGGATGCCCGCTACGCCTTCGTTTTTGGCCGGGACGGCGGGCTTACCAAGGTTGACCTTTTGACGGCCAGCATTGTCAAGCGCGTGGTCCAAGCCGGTAATTCGATTGGCGGCGCCATTTCCCAGGACGGCCGGTTGGTGGCCGTCTCCAACTACGACCCGGGTGGAGTCAAGATTTTCGACAGTGAGTCTTTGGCGCTGCTGGCCGATATCGCGACGGAAGAACTAACCGGCAGCAGCTCGAAGGTGGTTGGCCTGGTTGATGCGCCGGGCCAACGTTTTGTCTTTTCCCTTTACGACGCTGGAGAGATCTGGATCGCCGATCTCAACAATCCTGCAAAGCCTCGGCTGACGCGCTTCGAAGGCGTGGGCGAGCTGCCTTATGATGCCCTGATCACCGGTGACGGGCGCTATTACATCGCCGGCCTTTTCGGCGAGTACGGCTTGGTCCTCCTCGACCTCTGGCGACCGGAGGCCGGGGCACGGCGGATCCTAGACGGCTATGGCCGCGGTGAGGACCCCCTGCCGGTCTACAAGATGCCCCACCTGGAAGGCTGGGCCAGGGCAGGCGGCCGCTTCTTCCTGCCGGCGGTGGGGCGCCACGAAGTGCTGGTGGTGGAAGAAGATAGCTGGCGCGAAGCCGGACGGGTTGCCCTCCACGGTCAGCCAATCTTTGCTGTTTCCCGGCCGGATGGGCGGCACATCTGGGTCAATTTCGCCCACCCTCGCAACGATGTTGTGCAGGTGATCAATGCTGAAACCCTCGAAGTCATAAAGACCTTAGAGCTCGGCAAGGCGGTTCTGCATATCGAGTTTACGCCCCGTGGCGAACAAGTCTGGATTTCCGTACGCGACGAAGACCGGGTCGATATCTACGATACCGAGAGCTTCGAACGCCTGGCGACGGTTTCTGCCGACAAGCCAAGCGGCATTTTTCTAACCGCCCGCGCCCATCGCATAGGACTCTAGCATGGGCATGACTGCACCAGCCGAAAATGCCTCAATGTCAGAGCTAGATCGGGCTCTCCTGAATGACTTTCAACGGGATTTTCCGCTTGAGCCGCGGCCCTTTGCGGCCATTGCCAATCGGCTTGGCGTCACTGAAGCAGCAGTTCTGGCACGCTATCGACAATTGGCTGCGCGTGGCGTGGTGAGCCGCATCGGTGCTGTCGTACGGCCGCATCGGGCCGGCTGGAGCACGCTTGCCGCCATGGCCGTGCCGGCGGCAGAGCTGGAGCAAACGGCCGTCCTCGTCAGCCGCTACCAGGAAGTCAATCACAACTACGAGCGAGAACACCGCCTGAACCTATGGTTCGTTGTGACCGCGCCGACCCGTCGGCGGGTGAAGGAAGTGCTGTCAGACATTACGGCCCGGAGTGGTCACGAGGTGATCGAGCTGCCGCTGGAGGCTGCCTATAGGGTCGATCTAGGGTTTCCCCTGTCATGAGACAGTCGTTGTCAGAGCTTGACCTAAGCTTGCTGGCGGCTATCGAACCGGGATTGCCTCTCACCACGCGGCCCTACGCGGCCCTGGCCGAGGAACTCGGCATCGATGAAGAAGCAGTGTTGGATCGTCTGGCGGCACTGCAGGAAGACGGCACGATCAGCCGCTTCGGGGTGGTCGTGCGCCATCATGAGCTTGGCTATCGGGCCAACGCCATGGTCGTCTGGGACGTCGATGATGGCTTGGTTGATGACTGTGGGCAGCGTCTTGCCGGATTGCCTTTCATCACCCTCAGCTATCGCCGGCCGCGGCGCCCGCCAATTTGGCGCTACAACCTTTTCTGCATGATTCACGGCAAGTCACGGGAAAGGGTGCTTGAGCAGGTCACAGAGGCCGAAACGATCGCAGGCCTAACGGGACGACCGCGTTCGGTGCTGTTTAGTGGCCGGCGCTTCAAGCAGCGTGGCGCGCGCTACGGTGTTGGTCGGGCCGACCGGGAGGCCGTGGCATGACAGCTCCGGATCTCGACGCGGTCGATCGGCGAATCCTCAATTGCCTACAGCACGGCTTTCCGATTTGCGAACGCCCCTTTGCCGAGGTTGGCAGACAGCTTGGCCTCAGCGAGACGGCACTCATCGATCGGCTCGCAGGGCTGCTTGACTCCGGTCTGCTCAGCCGCTTTGGGCCGCTTTACAACGTTGAACGGATGGGCGGCGCCTTCACCTTGGCGGCCATGGCCGTGCCAGAGGTGCGCTTTGACGAGGTGGCCCAACAGGTCAACAGCTTCCCGGAGGTGGCGCACAACTATCGGCGCGAACACCGGCTAAACATGTGGTTTGTCATCGCCTGCGAGCGCCCTGAGGAGATCGCAGCAATCATATCAGCGATCGAGTCGGCCTGCGGTCTACCGGTGATCGATCTGCCGAAGGAAGAAGAATTCTTCCTCGAACTGAAGCTGACAGCATGAGGTGGTGATGATGACAGACCGACAAGAACTCGACAGCATCGACCGGCGGATCATCACCGCAACCCAGGCCGGCCTGCCGCTTGTTGCAGAACCCTATAGGGCCGTGGCCGAGACGATAGGCCTAACGCCCGAGGATCTCATGGCAAGGCTGCGCCGCCTCCAGTCGCGTGGGGCTATCCGCCGCATCGCAGCCGTTCCCAATCACTACCGCCTCGGCTACCGGGCCAATGGCATGTCGGTCTGGGACATCGACGACGACGCGATCGGCCTGCTTGGCCCAAAGGTCGGCGCCCTCGACTTCGTGACCCACTGCTATCGCCGGCCACGCCATATGCCGGATTGGCCCTACAACCTCTTTGCCATGGTGCATGGCCGCGACCGGGCTGAAGTCGCACGACAAGTGGACAAGATTGCCGCCCTTCTAGGCTCGGCCTGCCGTGGCCAGGACCTGCTTTACAGCAGCCGCATTCTCAAAAAATCAGGCCTGCGCCTGCGCGAGACGAAGGAGTGCTGAACCCGTGTTTCGTTTGTCTCAATACATGCAGGAATTGGTTTCGCCGACACCCGTCCGCCAGCGTCGTCCGCCCGGTCCTGTGGTCATCTGGAACCTGATCCGGCGCTGCAACCTCAATTGCGTGCACTGCTATTCCCTTTCCGCCGACGTCGATTTTCCCGGTGAGCTGTCGACGGCGGAGGTCTTTACGGTGATGGACGACCTGAAGGCCTTCGGCGTGCCGGTGTTGATCCTCTCTGGCGGTGAACCCTTGCTGCGGCCCGACATCTTCGAAATATCGGAGCGCGCCAAGGCGCTCGGCTTTTATGTCGGCTTGTCCAGCAACGGCGCTCTCATCGATGAAGCGATGAGCCGCCGCATCGCCGCAGTGGGCTACGACTATGTCGGCATCAGCCTCGATGGCATCGGCGCCGTCCACGACGCCTTCCGCCGGCAGGAGGGCTGCTACGCGGCGGCGCTGCGCGGTATGCGCCTCTGTCGGGCCGAGGGCATCAAAGTCGGCCTGCGCTTCACCATGACGGAGCGTAACGTGCAGTCCTTGGCCGAGATGCTCGACCTAGTCGACCAAGAAGCCATCGACAAGTTCTACCTTTCCCACCTGGTCTATGCCGGACGCGGCAATCGCTACCGGGAGGACGATGCCTATCACCGTACCACCCGCGAGGCCATGGATCTCATTTTCGAGCGTTGCTGGGACTATGTGCAGCGCGGCATCAAGAAGGAATTTGTCACCGGCAACAACGATGCTGACGGCGTTTACTTCTTACAATGGGTGGCGGCGCGCTTCCCCGAGAAGGCAGCGCACATGCGGGCCAAGTTGGTTGCCTGGGGCGGCAATGCATCGGGTGTGAACGTCGCCAACATCGACAATCTCGGCGAGGTGCATCCTGATACCTTCTGGTGGCACTACAGCCTGGGCAACGTGCGCAAGCGACCCTTCTCGGCGATTTGGCCGGATACCGGCGATCCGATTATGGCTGGGCTGAAGCGCCGACCTCGCGCGATCAAGGGTCGCTGTGGCCAGTGCCGGCATTTCGATATTTGTGGCGGCAACACCCGGGTGCGCGCCCTGCAGATTACCGGCGACCCCTGGCAGGAAGACCCGGCCTGCTATCTGAGCGATGAGGAGATCGGCGTTGCGGCGGGCCCGCGGGTCACCATGACCCCTTACCACGGGAGGCGTCATGCGGCTGCTACTGGCTAGCCTCGCTCTCCTTTGCTTGACTGCCGGACCTACCCTCGCCCGGGACGCGGCGACGCTATATGAGGAGCGCTGCGCGGAATGCCATGGTGGCGAGCGCTTGGGTGGCATGGGCCCGGCCCTGCTGCCCGAGAATCTGAAACGCCTGAAACCAGAGAAGGCGGTGACAGTCATCGCCAAAGGCCGTGCGGCGACCCAGATGCCGGGATTTGCCGATGTGCTGACACCAGCCGAGATCGAGATGCTGGTGGCCTTGATCTATAAACCTCCTACGCAGCCGCCGGTCTGGGGCGCGGCCGAAATCGAAGGCTCCCGTATTGTTCATCGCGACCGCTTGGCATTGGTCCTTGAGCCGAGCTATACAGCCGACCCGCAAAATCTCTTTGTCGTCGTAGAGTCCGGCGATCATCACGTGACCATTCTCGACGGCGACCGCTTTCAGCCGCTGGCCCGCTTTCAAAGCCGTTTTGCCTTGCATGGCGGGCCAAAGTTTTCGCCGGAAGGTCGATTCGTCTACTTCGCTTCCCGAGATGGCTGGGTCAGTAAGTATGATCTTTACGGCTTGGAGATGGTCGCGGAAGTTCGGGCCGGCATCAATACCCGCAACTTGGCGATTTCTCATGACGGCCGCATCCTGGCGGTGGCCAACTATCTGCCCCACAGCCTTGTGCTACTCGACGCCATCGATCTTCGCCTCCTCCAAGCGATCCCGGCCACGGACGCTCATCGCAAGGCCTCTTCACGGGTGAGCGCGGTTTATCAGGCGGCGCCGCGAGAGAGTTTTGTCGTAGCCCTCAAGGATCTGCCGGAACTTTGGGAAATTTCCTATGCCGAGAACCCACCGCCGAGCTTCTCCGGCTTGGTGCACAGCTACGAGAAAGGCATGGAAGAGGCCATCGCCGATTCGGCGCGGTTTCCGATTAGGCGCACGCCGCTTTCAGAACCGCTCGACGATTTCTTCTTCACGCCCTCCTACATCCAGCTGATTGGCTCGGCCCGTGATGCCGGTGGTGCCCGCGTCGTTCATTTGGATGTTCGCCGCGAGATAGCGGAGCTGCCCTTACCAGGGCTGCCGCACTTAGGGTCGGGCATATCATGGTTGCGCCAAGGCCGTCGTGTAATGGCGACACCGCACCTCAAGACCGGCATGATCAGTGTCATCGATACAGAAACTTGGGAACTCGTCGAGAGCATCGAAACACTCGGCCCGGGATTCTTTTTACGCAGCCACGAGGCTTCGCCTTACGCCTGGGCTGACGTCTTCTTTGGTCGTCACCGCGACGCGGTCCATGTCATCGATAAGGAAAGTCTCAAGATCATCAAGACCTTGAGGCCGGCGCCGGGAAAGACGGCGGCGCATGTCGAATTCTCGCGCGATGGGCGCTACGCCCTCCTTAGTATCTGGGACAATGACGGGGAAATCGTCGTCTACGATGCCATGAGCCTCGAAGAGGTGCGCCGCATCCCCTTCGTCAAGCCGTCCGGGAAGTACAATGTTTGGAACAAGATTCGACGCTCCGACGGCACCAGCCATTGACGCCAGCTTGGCGCAGGCAAGCTTGGTCCTGGTCGGCTATGGCAGCCCAAGCGGATCTGCCGCTTTGGAGGCGCGTCGGCGGAGCTTGACAGAACGTGCCCCCTTTGGCGCAACCGCCGCCGCTACCCTTTTTGGCAAGCCGCGGCTTGAAGACGTGGTGGCGGGCCTGGTCGGATCGCCTATCTTGGCCGTTCCCCTGCTTATGGCTAGGGGCCTGACCTACGACCATTTGGTCGAGCGTCTTGCGGCGCTAGATCTTGCTGGCCGAATGGTCCTCTGCCCGGAGATTGGAGGCCATCCTAAACTTGCTGAGATATTGTGTGCGCAGGCTGATCGGAGACTCCAGGCCGAAGGCTGGCGTGCGGAGGATACCGGGCTGCTGCTGGTCGGCCACGGTACGCCACGAAACCAGGCCTCACGTAGGTCTACCGAGTGTCTGGCCGCGCGAATCGCTGCTGGCAATCGCTTTGCCGAAACGAGGGCCGCCTACCTTGAGGAGGCGCCGAGCGTGGAAGAGGCCTGCGACAGAATGAGCGCGCGCCATCTTTTGGCGGTAGGTTGCTTTATCGAAAACGGCCGTCATGTTACCCGGGATCTTCCGGTGCGATTGGACGCTTGCCGCGAACATCCAGTCTACGCCGGCGCGGTGGGCGATTCGCCTTGGATTCAATCGTTAATCATTGATCAAGCCCGCCTGGGCCTGCGCACTTGGCAATTGAAGGGAGGCACGCCGCAGTCAAAAGCAGACCCACCGGTCAGGCATGATCTCCCTCGGGTCACCACCTAACTCGCATTCTCTCAATCACTTGGCGACTGATCCAATTCCCAAACCCCATCACTGACAATCAGTTATGTCCTCGAATGCCGACCGAGGAATCCACCGAACGATATTGCAGCAACAACCAAATCGTCCTATTGGAATCAAGAGAATCGCTTTAAGGCTCGACCTAGAGCGTCGGGCGCCGGCCAGAGCCAAGCAGAATTGATCCCAAATTGCCGCCCGATGCTCTCTAGTAAAAACTTCGAACCTCGCTGCTGGGTTTTTTTGAGATTGCCAACCGGCCAATTTGTTTCCTTATTAATTTGCTCAGATTTCTGCCCCACATTCTTTGGGGACAAACGAATCAAGAGCGGGTGTTGGCCGCATCTGGGTTGAAAAGCAATGAAAATCCAAGGCCATTATACTCGCGGAGGTTGACGAACGAGCAATGAGTGTCTTGTTAACAGGCGCCGCCGGTTTTATTGGTTTTCACGTCGGATTGGCGTTGTTGGCAGAAGGGCGAGAGGTCATCGGCCTGGACAACTTGAACGATTATTATGACCCTGCCCTCAAGCAGTCGCGCCTGGAACAGCTACGCAAATTCACCAATTTTTCATTTCATCAAATCGACATTTCCGAAAAGGAGGCGGTGCTTCCCCTGGCGGAACGCTACAGCGATACCGACTCGATCGTTCATTTGGCGGCGCAAGCAGGCGTGCGACACTCGCTGATCGATCCGTACTGTTACATCGAAGCTAATGTAATGGGCCACCTAGTGTTGATGGAGTTGGCCCGCCGGCTGCCAAAGCTTCGATCTCTCGTTTATGCCAGCTCTTCTTCCGTGTATGGCGGCAACCAAAAGGTACCTTATGCCGTTGATGACCGAGTTGACCGTCCGCTTTCTCTTTATGCAGCGAGCAAGCGCGCGGACGAACTGATGTCTCAAACCTACGCACATCTCTATGGCATGCACATCGTTGGGCTAAGGTTTTTCACCGTCTACGGTCCGTGGGGTCGTCCGGATATGGCGGCCTACATTTTCACCAAGGCGATTTTGCAAGGACAGCCTCTTCCCATCTTTAATCACGGCCGCATGCGCCGAGATTTTACTTACATCGATGATATCGTCAAAGGTGTCCTGGCCGCCTGCAAGCTACGGGAAAAAGGCAACAGCGAAAAAGCCACTGGCAGCCATCGCCTTTACAATCTTGGCAATAGCCACACCGAGGAGCTGGAGCACTTTGTATCAATCCTCGAACAGGCGTGCGGACGTCGCGCCATCAGGGACTACCAGCCCTTGCAGGCTGGTGATGTCGTAGAGACCTTCGCAGATATCACGCAGTCGCGCGCCGACCTCGACTTCGCACCCAGTACGAGAATTGAAGATGGCTTGCCGCGATTTGTGAGTTGGTTTCGCGACTACCACAATATCTAGAGTAAATGAGTGTGCCGACTCGCAGCGAAAATTTCGCAAGGTCGATTTTGTGCCATGCCTCTAGAACGCCATGCCTCGAGAGCGTGGAGTGACGTTGCGTTACCAGGTTGGAAGTGAGGAAGTTCAGTGGCCCAACTAACGTCAGCGGAAAAAGAGCGGATCGCCGTGATCGGTTTGGGCTACGTCGGTTTGCCCGTAGCCGTGGCATTGGCCCGGCAATTTGACCATGTCGTCGGATTTGACATCGACCAGCAACGTGTCGGCGAATTGCGTAGCGGGAACGATTCGACTGGAGAAATTGCCCCGGAGGATCTGCGCGGGTCGCGCCTCGTCATCACCGGGGACCAAGCAGCGCTGGCCGACCTCAGCGTCTATGTTATCGCTGTTCCGACACCGGTCGATGCAAAACGCCGCCCTGATCTGCGCCCCGTCTTGAACGCTTGCAGAACGGTGGCCCCGCATCTTCAAAAGGATGCAATTGTCGTTTTGGAATCAACGGTCTACCCAGGAGTGACGGAGGAAGTTTGCGGTCCCCTTCTGGCTGAAATTTCGGGATTGGCCTGCGGACCGGAGATCAAACTGGCCTATTCACCAGAGCGCATCAATCCAGGGGATCGCGAGCATAGACTTGAAAAGATTGTCAAGGTGGTCTCGGCACAAGATGAGGAAACGCTGGAGCGGGTTGCCACGCTTTACGGAAAGATTACCCAAGCGGGCGTGTTTCGCGCATCCTCGATCAAGGTGGCAGAAGCGGCAAAGGTCATAGAAAATACCCAAAGGGATCTCAACATCGCCCTCATGAACGAGCTTGCGCTGATCTTCGATCGATTGGAAATCCCGACACGAGACGTGCTGGCTGCCGCACGCACTAAGTGGAACTTTCTTCCCTTTTCCCCGGGCTTGGTTGGTGGTCACTGCATTGGCGTTGATCCTTACTATATTACCGCGCGAGCGGAGGAGGTCGGCTACCATCCGGAAGTCATTTTGGCTGGCCGCCGTATCAACGACACAATGGGCTCCTACATCGCCGAACGCCTTGTCAAAATGTTGCTTAAAGCAGGAAAGCTGCCCGGAGCCTGCAAGGTTGGCGTAATCGGCCTGGCGTTCAAAGAAAATGTGCCGGATCTGCGCAACACACGTGTGGTCGACATTCTTTCCGCCTTGAAGGAATTTGGGGTTGCGGCAATGCTGGCCGACCCTTTGGTTGATGGGGCTGAGGCTAGGTCGGAATACGGTGTCGATGTGTTGGACTTGGCGCTGCTTCAAGATCTCGATGCCATGGTCTTGGCCGTTCCGCACGAGAAGGTCTTGAAAGAAGGCCTCGCCACTCTGACAGGTCGGATAAAGCCAGGCGGTATCTTGATCGATGTGAAATCCGCTCTGAAGCCAGGCGAGCTCCCAGCGGATTTGGCCTACTGGAGTCTCTGACTAGAGCATCGCCTTTCTTTTCCCACTAAACGATCGATATGGCATTCAAATCGATCTTAAAAGGCATCATTTTGCCGCCCGCGGGGCTAATCCTGCTTCTCCTGGCCATAATCCTGATGGTCAAGAGCCGACCGAGATTGGCGTCACCCCTGTTGTGGTGTTACTTAGGGCTCCTTTACGCACTAAGTATACCCTACGTGGCGAGCTACTTACTGGTTTCGCTCCAGTGGTATCCGCCTGTTCAGCCCGAACATCTAACCCAAGATGACGGCGCCATCGTGGTTCTCTCCGCCGGCAGCTATCGCGACGGGCCGGAGTATCAAGAACTCGGGGCCCACGTGACCGAAGGCGATCGCCCGGGTCCACTGACCTTGCAGCGGCTGTACTACGCCGCCTATCTGGCGAGGCGAACGAATCTGCCGATACTAACCTCGGGCGGGAGCGCCCCAATCGGGCCGGAGCGATCGATCGCCTACCTGATGAAGCGATCCCTCGAAGAGGAATTTCACGTCCCTGTGCGCTGGATCGAGACCAAATCGCGGGATACGTTTCAAAATGCCCAATATAGCTACAAGATCCTGAAAGAGGCTGGGGTTGAGAAAATCTTGCTGGTGACCCACGCGTGGCATATGCCCCGATCGGTCATAGCCTTCGAGGCGGTGGGCTTTGAGGTTACACCGGCACCCACCCGGTTTGTCTTTCCTCCCGATCCCAAACTTTCCGATTTCTTTCCCTCTATACAAGCTCTTGTTGCTTCATACTATGGACTTCATGAGTGGGTGGGATTGAGTTGGTACTGGGTCGTGCATCGGATATGATTCCCGCCTAAGACGGTTCGGCCTGTTACCTCGAGTCGGTCCGTTCCACCATCCTCCAGCCACTCAGATCCAAGGCTAGTGCATCGGGCGGCAATTTGGGATCAGTTCTGCTTGGTTCTGGCCGGCACCCGACGCTTGACCTTATCATTCTACTCACGTGACATCATTGCCGTGGCCCGTTTAGGATTAAGGATTAGGACTATGTTTATCGGCCCTTGCCGTCGAGCCATTGACCAAGGCTCAACCATGGCAGCGCTAAGCTTGTCACTGTGCAACATCATCTCACGGCCGCGGATGAACAAGAATGTATCAAGCGCTGCATGACCTAGTCTCCTACCAGTCCAGACAGCATCCGGGAGAGACAGCCCTTGTATTTGGTAAACAGCGGGTTTCCTATGGTGCCCTATGGCGGCAGGCCCACGACCTTGCCGCGGGTCTCTTAGCGCTCGGCATTCGGCGGCGTGACCGTGTGGCCGTCTACTTGGAAAAGCGTATAGAGACAATCCTCGCGATTTTTGCTGCTAGCGCCGCCGGGGCGGTTGCGGTCCCAATCAACCCCGTCCTGCGTGCGCCCCAAGTGGCCCACATATTAGGTGATTGTCAGGTCAAAGTTCTCGTCACGTCTTCGGACCGATTAGCGACGCTTGAGGGCGATTTCCAGGCTTTCCCAAACCTGAAATTTGTCGTTGTTGTCGGGCCGACCTCAAGTGGTGCCAGCGGCCGTCCAAGATTGGTGTCTTTCGACGAGCTTGGAGCCATCGGCACGACTTCGGCTGAACCGCTGCCTCAGTCACTGGATTCTGATATGGCCGCGATCCTCTACACATCGGGAAGCACCGGTCACCCTAAGGGTGTTGTCCTTTCGCACCGAAACCTCATCGTCGGGGCTGAGAGCGTTAGCAGCTACTTGGGAAACACCTCATCGGACTGCATTCTTTCGGTCCTGCCGCTCAGTTTCGATGCTGGCCTAAGTCAGGTGACGACGGCGTTCAGGGTCGGTGCCCGGTGCGTCCTTATGAACTACTTGTTGCCGCGTGATGTTCCCCGAATCTGCGCCAGGGAAGGTGTCACCGGGATTACAGGCGTTCCCCCACTTTGGTTTCAATTGATCGAGCAGAGCTGGCCGAAAGAAGCCTCGCAATCACTACGCTATTTTGCGAACACCGGAGGCCATCTGCCGGCAGCCTCACTCGATCGGCTTCGCCAGATCTTTCCGCAGGCGGCGCCTTACTTGATGTATGGCCTAACTGAGGCGTTTCGCTCGACCTATTTGGATCCGTCAGAAGTCGATCGCCGACCCGATTCCATTGGCAAAGCAATACCGAACGCCGAAATTCTGGTGGTCCGCAGCGATGGGACCCTGGCGGAACCGGAGGAAGAAGGGGAACTGGTGCACCGGGGGCCCCTGGTGTCCCTTGGCTATTGGAATGATCCCGAGCGGACCAGCGAACGATTTCGACCGGCGCCTCAACAACCGGCTGGGCTGCCCTTTCCAGAAATCGCCGTGTGGTCCGGTGATATCGTGCGCCGAGATCAAGACGGCTTCCTCTATTTCGTTGGCCGGCGAGACGAAATGATCAAGACCTCGGGCTACCGGGTAAGTCCGACTGAAATCGAGGAAGCGGTCTTTGCTTCGGGCAAGGTCGATGAAGTGGTTGCGATTGGCTTGCCACACCCGACCTTGGGCCAGTCGATCGTGCTTATTGTGAAACCCAAAGAAGATCAAAACGTCGACGAGGCGAGTCTTATCTCGTTTTGCCGGCCACGCCTTGCCAACTACATGCTGCCACAACGGGTTGAACTGAGAGCCAATCTCTATCGCAACCCCAACGGAAAAATCGACCGAAAGCGTTACATACAAGAGCTCAGCGAAACCTCATAGCCGTATGACTAGAGTATCGGGCCGCAATTTGGGATCAATTCTGCTTGACTCTGGCCGGCGCCCTACGCTCTAAGCTGCGGATATGCCTCGCCTATCGATGGGATCTCTATTCGTTCTGCCAATTGGGTTTTCGTTTTTCGGCAAAGGCCTGCATGCCCTCTTTTTGATCGGCTAGAGCAAATGCGGCGTGAAAAATCCGTCTTTCAAATCGAACGCCCTCGGCAAGGGTGGTCTCGTAGGCGCGGTTGACGGCTTCCTTCACGATGTAGGTCGTTGGGCGCGACATGGCTGCAATCTTGGCTGCTACTTTGAGAGCCTCTTCCAACAGTTCTTCGGTCGGTACGACGCGACTGACGAGGCCGGATCTTTCGGCTTCTGCCGCATCCATCATGCGTCCGGTGAGACACATCTCCATGGCCTTGGACTTGCCGACGAAGCGCGTTAGGCGCTGACTACCACCGGCGCCCGGTGGCACGCCAAGCGTGATCTCCGGCTGGCCGAACTGTGCGTTCTCTCCGGCGATGATAAAATCACACATCATCGCAAGCTCGCATCCGCCCCCGAGCGCGTAGCCCGCGACGGCGGCAATGACGGGCTTGCGGCAGGTTGTCACCCGCTCCCATCCGGAGGTTATAAAGTCCTCCAGGTAGGCAGAAGAAAAGCTCTTCGCTTGCATTTCCTTGATATCCGCGCCGGCAGCAAAGGCTCTTTCCGATCCCGTGATGACGATGCATCCGATGGATTGGTCGGTTTCAAAGGCGTCGAGCGCCGATCCCATTTCCCCCACGAGTGCGTCGCAAAGAGCGTTCAAAGCCTTTGGCCGATTGAGGGTGATGAGGCCAACGTGATCCCGCCGTTCGACCAAAAGATATTGATATGTCATGCCGTTTCCTTCGATGAAGAGCAGGCAAGTCAATCTGACTTGCAGACAAGCACCGGTCGCATGTCGCGAACCCTCAGCGCCGGCCCTGATTACGGTGGCCTGGGTATCTTGTCAAACAGTCTGGGAGCTAAATCATTTCAGGCCATCAAGCGTTCATGTTGCACTGCACAATTTCCTTGACAAAAGGAAAAGACAGATTAGTTATTTATTATGCTGCGGTGCAAAAATGATGCTGTCTGAGCATCGAAGCAGCGCCGTGAATTGGGATAAACATCTAGGTGCAATTGGGTAGGTTAGAAATGGCGACGCGAAGAACACAATCAACCGCAACCAGAAAATTGAAGAGTGCCGGGTCTACAGTGACCCCTGTCGAAAGCACCCCGGGTGCCGCGACAGCCACAAAGAACGTCGAGGCGGCCATGGCAGTCAGCAAACAGACTGTCGAGTCGGTTGTAAAGGCAAGCACGAAAGCAATTGAAGTTGCCGTCGACAATGGCAGGCAGGCCGTCAAGGCGGGGGCCGACGCCGCGACCAAGAGCTACGAGGAAGCCGTAGCCCTGAGCCAGGAGAACGCCGAAAAGGCATCCTCTGCCGCGTTTAAGAGCTATGATGAATTTGGGACTGAAAGCCAAGCTTTCGTCTCAGGGCTGGTTCAGAGCAATGCCGCCTTCGCCAAGAATGTTCAGTCCATTGGCAGCGAGATGTTCGCCTGCGCCCAGGACCTCTTCGCCCTAAACTTGGAGTCAGCGAAGACACTCGCCAGCGCCAAGTCCCCGCAAGACGTGTTTGAGGCCCAAAGCAAGCTGCTCCGCAAAAGCGTCGATCGCGCCGTGGCGAACGGCAGGACCATCTCCGAGCTGTGGCTTCGCGCAGCGAACGAAGCGGGACAGCCCTTCAAGGCGCAGGCCGATACGACCCTCAGGCGCCTTTCCAGCGGAAACTTTTAGTCAGGTTGCAACGCATTCGCTCCCCAACGAGCGAACGCGATCGACCTCTCGATTGATCGAAATGGTCTCCCAAACGAAAGCCTTCCCTGAAGCCGAGCCTGGCTCCAGGGAAGGGCGGGGACAAAAGTTTGCGCTTGGAGCAGTCCTAGCCGACGCTGCGGGGTGAGACCAAAAGCGGCTTAAACCTCTGCATCCATGCCGATCTTGTCGACCTTGGCAACGGCTTTCATTAGGTCGACAATCTTTTGGCGTACGCGCGGGTCTTCAATGTTTGAGTAAGCACGCACCAACTCTAAGGTTTCGCGCTTATCCATGGGATCTGCCGCAATCTTTGGAATTTCATCGCTGTGCCTGAAATGGCGCGGCGATTGGCCGGCAATTGATTCGTCCATGTTGTCAAAGAAGAAAGAAACCGGAACATCAAGCACCTGCGCCAAATCGTAGATGCGGCTGGCACTGATCCGATTGGTTCCGTGTTCATATTTCTGGATTTGCTGAAATGTCAGTCCGATGCTGTCGCCAAGTTTTTCTTGTGATAAACCCAAGAGAATTCGGCGCATTCGAAGCCTGCGTCCCACATGGACATCCACCGGGTTTGCACGACTTACCGGCGCCTTCTTGCCATGGATTGATTCTGTTCTAGCCAATCTAGCCATTCATGATCTCCTTCCCTCAAATGTTGGCTCTAGCTAGGCGAGCCAGCACTAAACAGCACCCCTCTACGATCAACCTCGGTAGTGCCTTACGATTTTAGATAGCTTGGTAGCTGCCCAAACACGATCATTAGTATATCACACAATGCTCATGCAATTGTTTGTGGTCTTCTTGCCTAAAGTTTTTCGGCAATGAGAACTCTTAGTCCAGAACTCAATGCGCCGAGGATCCAAGCTTCGGCCAGCTGATTCACCTTCCTCAAAGATACAGCATTCTAAATCTATCATGCTCTCTCTTTCAGCTATGGCTCTAGGCCCACACCCTTCCACTCACGAAACCATGGAAGGTTTAGACAGTCTTCCCCTCTATTTCTTCGTGGCATCTACCTGCCGCGCTCGGCTTTGCCCCGGTAGAATGCCACTATCTCGCAAAAACTTCAGTACATCCTCAAATCCCTTACTAATGATTTTGTCCTAGGCCGCAGACTGAACACAGGGTGATCGTGGCATCAGCAGCACGGGCATCTCCTTCATTATGGTTTTCTTTCGTGGCACGCCACACTCATACATTCTTGGGTGAGTTGTTTGGAGATGCACAATCGATCTTTTACCCGCATCCAATCAGTCTCTTGAATCCTCTTTCTTGCTTCCTTCAAATTGCACATTATCGGCAATCAATACAAGAATATCTACACTAAAATAACATTTGGATTATTCAATCCTGATGAACTCACCATCAAGTCCCGATCCTTTCTACCGAAACGCGACAAGGGAATTCATTGAACAATCTATTGCAATCTGTATAGATATTTGATCTAGTCCCTATGTTAGATACCACCGGAAGGGCCATTCGTCAATACTAAATTGCTGGATTCGTTGCAGCAGCTCCGGTTACGTGCTTTTTGGCTGGGATCTCTAGCAAACGCCCAGTCTAGCTCTCGGAAAAGCGCTCTAGGCTTGATTTTCTCGTTGGTGATACGTCAATTGAGTTCTTAGGGTTGTATCGACCCAGCATGTGGCGTTGCTTTCTCAGCATGACTTGTTGCGCGCGGTCGAAGTCACTCTTTGTTGGGCACTGAAGGGCAGACTTTGTTGGACACTTAAGGACGCGGAGCGAATCGCTGTAACGACGGCTCTGACCGTGCTCCATTTGGACGAAACTGCCAACATTCCAGGACAGACTCTTTTCAAAGCCCAATCTGCTGTTGCCGGCCTGTCGCAGCCCAAGGACATTGAGCCGACCAATCCAACAGCCGCGGTATCGCATGAGACTACGTCCGCGCACCATCCACAGAGTTGGCCTGCCCCATCGGGAGAGTTGGCCTGCCCCATCGGGCTGGCCCTTCTGACTGGTTCCTGTTCATCCGCGCCGGATTTGGCGCAAAATCGCTCGCCCCCCGGAACCGGGAGAGATCAATGCCATCCGAGGCACACGCCAAACGGCCCCCGCCCAAGCGGACGGGGGCCGAAGCACTAAAAGCTTGGCTTGGTTTAGCTTTCGATGCCCATTTCTTCGCCGAAGATATAGAGCGTCGGATGCAGCTTGAAGCCCTTGACCCGTTTGTCGAAGGCGACAAAGAGGGAACGCCACAGTGGCTGCACGATGGGCCCTTCTTCCTGCATGATTTTCTGGAGCTGGCAGATGATCTCACGCCGCGCGTCGAGATCGAGCGTCCCTTCTGCCTTGGTGAGCAGGCTGTCGAATTCTGGATTGGAATACCGCGATTCATTCCACGGCACGCCGGAGCGATAAGCCAAGCCCAACACCATGAAACCGAGCGGCCGGTGCGCCCAAGAGGTGAAACCGAAGGGCACCTTGTCCCACACCTCCCAGAACTGAGCCGACGGCATCAGGTTAATATTGACCCGGATGTTGGCTTCCTTCCATTGCTCGACCATGGCCTGGACCGCTTGGATCTCCCAGGCCGGATCCTTCTTGGCGGCGATTTCCAAATCGACACCGTTCGGGTGGCCGGCCTCTGCCAACAGTTTCTTCGCACCCTCCACATCCCTTTCCATGAAGGGCAGCTCGCAATAATCCGGATGCACCGGGCAGACATGATGGTGCTCGCCCGGGGCGCCGAGGTTGCGGTGGGCTAGCTCCAGGCACTTGCGCGTGTCGACAGCCAGGCGCATGGCCTTAGAAAGCCGCGGATCGCTAAACTCATCGCGGTTCATTTGCAAACGGGCAACACCCGTCGAGGCAGTCAAGGCCTCGTGGATCACCAGGTGCGGCATGTTCTTGTAAATGTCGAGGGAGTCGACATTACCGGAGTACATGCCGTGTACCTGCTGCGACGCCAGCGCCCCGACGATTGCCGAGGGATCGTCGCCCAAGTCAATGTAGGTCAAGGTATCAACGTGTGGGCCGTCACCCCAATAGTCTGGACGGGCCTTCAAGATGGACTTGTCGCCGACCGCATGCTCGACCAAGTCGAAGGGACCGGTACCGTTCGAACCAGCGCCGAAACTGCCGCCTTCCTCCGGATCAAGAATAGCTAGCGGATAGTGGAAGAGGTGTTCGGGTACCGCGACCTGCGCTTCCTTCAGGTTCAGGCGAATCGTATGATCGTCGACCACCTCGATCGCGTTGGCATCCCAGATTTCCGCCTTCTTCTTCGGATTGCCGTCGTCGTCGGTTTCTCCGGTCTCAACCTCTTTGAGCATGTAGCCTTTCATCAGGCCGATTACCGAGGAGCCGGTCTCTTCGGTCAGCACCCGCTTAAGGTTCCAAGCGGCGTCTTCGGCAGTAAAGGCGCGGCCGTTGTGCCACTTGATGTCGCGTAGCTTCAGCGTCCAGGTCTTAAGGTCGTCGCTCGCGCTCCAGCTTTCAGCCAAATAGGGACGGGTGATGTTGTCCTGACCGGTCTTGGTTAGATACTCGTGCACACCGCGACCAACGTTGGAATCCTCCAGCCAGGAATAGGTGTGCGGGCTGCTCACCTCGTGAACGCGCATCGAAATCCTGAGATCACCGCCCTTCGGCAGATCCGCCTTGGCAGGCGTGACGAAGCTTTGGCCGGTCACCTTACCAACAAAGCCGTAGGCGGCCGTTGCCGACATCCCCAACAATGTCGAATAACGAAGGAACTCGCGACGGTTGATTTTACCTTACGAAAATTCCTCCTTAAGCTTAGGAATGTGGCTATGCTCTCTATTCTCCAACATGCAATATCTCCCTGTTTTCTTGATTGCCCTGTGGTTTGCTTCGTCGCCCACGACCAGAGTTCCATTGGTGGCACAGGAAAAGTAACTATACTTCACCGAGTATTTCCGGTCGTCTCATCTTCGTTGCAGACCTTCCTTACCTTCCTTAGTCTAGCCGAGGAAAGACTTCAGCCGTCAAGCGGGCGCATCATAAACGACGGCCTCGATGAATCCCATCGCCTGTGCGACATAACTTGACGGTATCATGCCCGAGTTCGTCTCTCAACCGCGCCGTCGAAACGCAGTAGCCGGACTTCCGAAGGGTTCGAACCAACGAAACCCTTATCAATAATGAATTTGTTCACAATGGACTTTCTATTTTTTTGAGGAAGTGCTGTCGATGCCACATTAAGGGAAAGGTAATTTTAGCCCTTAGACTCTAATGTAATCGACAATAAATCTTGCTCGAAAGAGCCCAAGCATTAACCTATCCTGCGGCCGAAAGCGGTAAGCAATGGTATTCCATGCGGAGGGCGGTTCAAAGTCCGCCAACCGACCCGACGAGGGTGATTCAGGCGAGTTGCTGGACTCCATCGCGCAGATGGTGAAGGGCAAGAACATCAATCAGAGCAGCTTTCTTGCCACTGATTATCTCAATCATTTCAATGATGTAATCATGCTCTTCGACCTCCTTCCAACAATGCCCGAATGTCTTGGCGACGTTCTGGAATGGGAGCCGATGAGTTATGCAGAGCATTTCCGGCAAAGCGGCCTCAGCGACAGAGAACTCGCCATACTTGCTTACAACAACGCGCCTGAGGCGTTTCGCGACCCCTTCGACCGCGTAGTCAGCGCCATGGATCGGCTGATACTAGAGGGCCGACAGGATATAGTTCGCATCATGGAGCCCCCTGATTCCGGTCAGCTTGATACATTGGCCACTGAACTAACGGGCGAACTGCGGCGACACATTGAAATCGCCAGTGCCATCATCAATGGGAAATCGACGGCCTTAGATGAAAGCCTGGCCGACGCGTCTAACCAATCTCCGGACCAATCAGAAATCTCACCAAAGGGTCAAACCCCGCAGGCCAATGGCCAAGGGCTAACCCAAAACGACATCGATGCGCTTTTTGATTGACTCCGCGTCTCTTGCATCCTCAGGTGCGCGGCGAAAGCGTTCGTTTGTCAGGACGTGATTTGTTCCGTTTTGAGACAAATCTCCGACTTGATGCCTCCCCTTAACCGCAGTTGACAAGTGCTGGCTCTAGATTTAAAATTTTTTTAGTCAATATTGCTGACATAAATCAGACATATTGGCCGTTGTGGGTTGGTATTTTGATCCTTCGGGCAATCAGAAAACGTTGATACACCGGCATTGAGAAGATCCGGGTGCAGGGCTTCCGGCGCCCTAAATTGAGAGGGGAATTGATGGCCAGCCGCATGCTGCGCTTCGTGCACACCGACAAGCAGATGCCCGATAAACGGGAAGCGCGTGAACGCCAGGGCGACTTCAACGAAATTTACGAAGCCTATGAACCGCAGAGTGCAGTGGAACAGGCGGGTCGCTGTTCACAGTGCGGCGTTCCCTTTTGTCAAGTCCACTGCCCGGTGCACAACAATATACCCGACTGGCTCATGTTGACGGCGGCGGGCCGGCTTGAAGAAGCCTACGAGGTATCGCAGGCAACCAATAACTTCCCGGAGATTTGCGGTCGAATTTGCCCTCAGGACCGCCTTTGCGAAGGCAACTGCGTGATCGAGCAATCGGGCCACGGGACGGTCACCATCGGCGCCGTGGAAAAGTATATCACCGATACGGCTTGGGAGCGCGGTTGGGTTCGACCGGTCAACCCACTGCGCGAGTTGTCTCAGTCAGTGGGGATCATCGGAGCCGGCCCGGCGGGGCTTGCGGCCGGCGAGCAATTGCGGCGCAAGGGCTATCAGGTAACGATTTACGATCGCTATGACCGGGTCGGTGGCCTTCTGGTTTACGGCATCCCAAACTTCAAACTTGAAAAGGACGTGGTGGCCCGGCGGGCAGGGCTCTTGGCCGAGTCCGGTATCGAGTTTCGCATGCAGACAGAAGTCGGGCCTGACATTGGTTTTGATGAGCTAAGAGCCAGCCATGATGCGGTGCTGATCGCCACCGGGGTGTATAAGGCCCGCGAAATGCAAGTACCTGGCGTCGGACTGGACAACGTGGTGCCCGCTCTGGACTACCTCATCGCCTCGAACCGAAAGGGCTTAGGTGAGCACGTTCCGGCATTCGATGATGGGTCACTGAACGCCTCCGACAAGAATGTGGTGGTGATTGGCGGCGGCGACACGGCGATGGATTGTGTACGCACCGCCGTGCGCCAGGGCGCCAAGTCGGTGCGCTGCCTCTACCGACGCGATCGCCGCAATATGCCGGGCTCCGAGCGCGAAGTTGCCCATGCCGAAGAAGAGGGGGTGGAGTTTGTCTGGCTGACCGCCCCGGAGGCCTTTCTTGGTGACGGGCATGTGCGCGGCGTGCGGGCC
Source organism: Rhodospirillales bacterium (assembly GCA_965222795.1). GTDB lineage: Bacteria > Pseudomonadota > Alphaproteobacteria > Kiloniellales > CBDCUY01 > CBDCUY01. The sequence goes on from OZ244972.1 coordinate 1,960,604, forward strand.
AGCCGCGTCCACCTGGGGGTACCCGATGCAACCGGCCGTCAAACGCCGCAAATCCTGGAAGGATCAAGTTTTTCGGTTGACGCCGATCTAGCGATCAAGGCGCTAGGTTTTGATCCCAAAGACTTGCCGACCCTGTTCGACACGCCGAACCTTACCGTCACCCGCTGGGGCACGGTCAAAATTGACTTCCGGAGCATGCAAACGAGCTTGGAAGGCGTGTTCGCGGCCGGCGATATCGTACGCGGCGCTTCTCTCGTGGTTTGGGGCATCCGTGACGGTCGCGATGCGGCAGACCACATTGACCGGTATTTGCAGAATCAAACCAAGGGCGAGCCGGCGGCAGCCTGATGACGAGGCTTGGCAGATGAACCAATTTACGCCGATTTCAGGTCAGGATTTTGTTAAGAAATGGCGACAGCAGGCCGGTTTCTTAGCTGGTCACGGCCTTTACGATCCAACGAGTGAACATGATGCCTGCGGCGTCGGATTGGTCGCCTCGATCAATGGCCGTCCGCGCCGAGCCGTGGTCGAAGCCGGCATCAACGCCCTAAAGGCTGTCTGGCATCGCGGCGCGGTCGACGCGGATGGGAAGACCGGCGACGGCGCCGGAATTCATGTACAGATCCCCCAGGATTTCTTCCAAGAGCACGTGGCCAGCACGGGCCATGCACCGGGGCCCGAGCCGATCGCCGTCGGCATGACTTTTTTGCCAAGAACCGATCTCGATGCCCAAGAACGCTGCCGGGTGATCGTCGAGCGCGAGATTCTGAACTGCGGCTACACGATTTTTGGCTGGCGCCAAGTACCGGTCGACACCGAAGTGATCGGTGAGAAGGCCAATGCGACCCGGCCGGAAATCGAACAGATCATGATTGCCAACAGCCTGGGGGTCGATCCCGATCAGTTTGAAACGGATCTCTACGTTATTCGCCGGCGCATCGAAAAGGCCGCCGAGGATGAATCGATCAAGGAGTTTTACATTTGCTCCCTTTCCTGCCGGTCGATTATCTACAAGGGCATGTTTCTGGCAGAACAGGTGGACCGCTTTTATCCGGATCTCCTCGACCGCCGCTTCGTTTCCAATTTCGCGATTTTTCATCAGCGCTATTCGACCAATACCTTCCCGACCTGGGTTCTGGCCCAACCTTTCCGCGTCCTGGCGCACAACGGCGAGATCAATACCCTGCGCGGCAACGTCAATTGGATGGCAGCCCACGAGTGTCGTCTCGAGAGCCCTGTGTTTGCCGAGACCATGGAAGATCTCAAACCAATTATCCTGCCGGGCAGTTCGGATTCCGCCGCTCTTGATGCCACCTTCGAGCTGCTGCTGCGTGCCGGGCGCGAGCTGCCCATGGCTAAGAGCTTGCTCATTCCCGAAGCCTGGTCTGAAGACCGGCCGATGGCGCAGGACCTAAAGGACCTATACAGTTACTGCAACACGGTCATGGAGCCCTGGGACGGGCCGGCGGCGATTTGCGCCTATGGTGGCCGCTGGGCGCTCGCCGGCATGGACCGCAACGGTCTGCGGCCGATGCGTTATGCGGTGAGCGACGACCATCTCCTCTTCGCCGGATCGGAGACGGGAATGGTTCGCCTTGACGAGTCGCGAATCATCGAAAAAGGCCGCATTGGCCCCGGCCAAATGATTGCCGTCGATTTGGTCGCAGGAAAACTCTACCGTGACCGGGAACTCAAGGCGAGGCTTGCCGCCGACAAGCCCTTTGGCGAGTGGGTTCGCCAGATTACGGTGATCGACGATCTTATCAAGCCTGATCTAGGTGAACCAGCCGAGTTCGAACCGGCGGAGCTACGCCGCCGCCAGCTCACCTATGGGGTCTCCATGGAGGACTTGGAGCTGATTCTCCATCCCATGGTTGAAGACGCCAAGGAGGCGGTGGGCTCCATGGGTGATGACACGCCGGTAGCGGTCCTGTCGGATCGCTACCGCGGCCTGCATCACTTTTTCCGCCAGAACTTCAGTCAGGTAACCAATCCGCCGATCGATTCCTTGCGTGAGCGGCGGGTGATGACCTTGCGCACGCGACTGGGCAATCTCGGCAACATCCTCGACGAGGATGAGAGCCAGTGCCACATGCTGCAGCTCGAGTCGCCCGTCCTGTCCAATGCCGAATTCAGCGCCATGCGGGATTACATGGCCGAATCAGCTGTTTACATAGACTGCAGCTTCGATCCCGCCGGCGGCGAGCAGGCCTTGCGCGACGGGCTACAGCGCATTCGCCAAGAAGCCGAAGACGGTGTCAGAGGTGGTTGTGTACACGTGATCTTGAGCGATCGGGAGATCGATACCACGCACGCGCCCATGCCGATGATACTCGCTACGGCCGCCGTCCACACCCATCTCATGCGCCAGAAGCTGCGCACCTTCACCTCGCTCAACGTCTGCTCCGGCGAGTGCTTGGATGTGCACTACTTCGCGGTCTTGATCGGCGTCGGCGCAACCACGGTCAATGCCTATCTGGCGCAGGAATCGATCGCCGATCGTCATCGCCGCGGCCTCTTCGGTGATCTGCCGTTGGAAGCTTGTGTCCAGCGCTACATCAAGGCGGTCGACGATGGCCTTCTCAAGGTCATGTCGAAGATGGGAATTTCGGTCATATCGAGCTATCGCGGCGGCTATAACTTCGAAGCCGTTGGTCTGTCGCGCAGCCTGGTGGACGAGTTCTTTCCCGGGATGCCCAGCAGGATTTCGGGGATCGGCCTCACCGGCATTCATCAGAAGGTGATTACGGCACACCAGACCGCTTGGGCTGAGGCATTTCAAGCTCTTCCGGTCGGCGGCTTTTATCGCTATCGGCGCGGCGGCGAACACCACAGCTGGGAAGCCGGTTTGATTCACTGCCTGCAAACCGCAGTCGCCACCGACTCCTATTCAACCTACAAGAAATTCTCGGAAGGCTGCACCGAACGGCCGCCGAGCAATTTGCGCGACCTGCTGGAATTCCGCAAGGACAGCGCGACGCCGATCGACATCGAGGAAGTCGAGTCGATTACCGCCATTCGTAAGCGCTTTGTCACGCCAGGCATGTCCTTGGGCGCGCTAAGCCTGGAAGCCCATGGCACGCTCAACATCGCGATGAACCGGGTTGGCGCGAAATCCGATTCCGGTGAGGGGGGTGAAGATCCCTTGCGTTTTACCCCTAACGTCAACGGCGACAACGAAAACTCGGCGATCAAACAGGTGGCCTCCGGTCGCTTTGGGGTGACGGCCGAGTATCTCAACCACTGCCGCGAGATCGAAATCAAGGTAGCGCAAGGCGCCAAGCCCGGTGAAGGTGGTCAGCTGCCTGGCTTCAAGGTGAGCGAGATGATCGCCAAGCTGCGCCACTCAACCCCCGGGGTGATGCTGATTTCGCCGCCACCGCACCACGATATCTATTCGATCGAAGACCTGGCCCAGCTCATTTACGACCTAAAGCAAATCAATCCGGAAGCCCGGGTCTGCGTCAAGCTGGTGGCCCGCACGGGCATCGGCACGATCGCCGCCGGAGTCGCCAAGGCCAAGGCCGATGTCATCTTGATTTCCGGTCACAACGGGGGCACCGGTGCCAGCCCACAGACCTCGATCAAGTATGCCGGCATTCCCTGGGAAATGGGCCTGTCGGAAGTGCACCAGGTGCTCACGCTGAACCGTCTGCGTTCCAGCGTGCGCCTGCGCACGGATGGCGGCATCAAGACCGGCCGTGACGTGGTCATCGCCGCCATACTGGGCGCCGAAGAGTTCGGCGTTGGTACCGCTTCGCTGGTGGCCATGGGCTGCATCATGGTGCGCCAATGCCATTCCAACACCTGTCCGGTGGGCGTCTGCACCCAGGACCCCGCGCTTCGCGGCAAATTCATTGGCACGCCGGAAAAAGTGGTCAATCTCTTCAGTTTCTTGGCTGAAGAGGTGCGTGAGATTCTCGCCTCCGTCGGCGCCCGCTCGCTGACCGAAGTGATCGGCCGCACCGATCTGCTGTTCCAGGTTAGCCGCGGTGCTGCTCACCTTGACGACCTCGACCTCAATCCCATCCTGGCCAAGGCCGACGCGACGGAGGGTGGCGCCTATTGCACGGTGCAAGGGCGCAACGAGGTCCCAGAAACCCTCGATGCGCAGATCATCGAAGACGCTCGACCGCTCTTCGAGGTCGGCGAAAAAATGCAGTTGCAATACACCATCCGCAATACCCATCGGGCGATCGGCACCAAGCTATCCTCGCGAATTACCCGGCGCTTTGGCATGGATGGCCTGGACCCGGGCCACATCACCGTGCGCTTGCGCGGCTCGGCCGGGCAGTCGCTCGGTGCCTTTGCGGTACAGGGAATCAAACTCGAGGTCTTCGGCGACGCCAATGACTATGTCGGCAAAGGACTGTCAGGCGGGACGATCGTCGTTCGCCCGATGACCTCAAGCCCGTTGGTCAGCCACGAGAACACCATTATCGGCAATACCGTGCTCTATGGTGCTACGGCGGGTCAGCTGTTTGCGGCTGGGCAAGCGGGCGAACGCTTCGCGGTACGCAATTCCGGCGCGATCGCGGTGATCGAAGGCTGCGGTTCCAACGGCTGTGAGTACATGACCGGTGGAACCGTCGTCATACTGGGATCGGTCGGTGCGAACTTTGCGGCGGGCATGACCGGAGGCATGGCCTTCGTTTACGACCCGGACGATAGGGTGGTTCCGGAAGTCAACACAGATTCCGTGATCTATCAACGAGTCGAAACCAGCTACTGGGATGAGCTACTTCGCCGGGTGGTCAGCTGGCACCTTCGCGAAACTCAGTCGCCTCTGGCAGATCGCCTGCTCAATGACTGGACATTTGAAAGACGCCGGTTTTGGCAAATCGTTCCCAAAGAGATGGTGGAGCGCTTAGAACATCCGATTGTTGCGAAAGCAACGACTGAAAAAAGCGCCTAGGAGACAGAGAAAACGAAAAACAAAAATTAGTGAACTTGTATTGAAACCAAGAAAATTCCCTCGGTCGCATCCATAGAAGATAGACGTTCGTGGTGGTCATGCTTGTATGCAATGTGAGTTCTTGGTTTTTCTCCTTGCAACTTGTAGAAAATCGAATAACTCAAGAGGCGGCTCTGGATTCGCAGTGATCAGGCCATCTGTTTGTCTTTAGATATGATTGTCTTAAATCGCCCCAATGCGCCGCCTCTATCATCTCCCCCTCGATCCAGGGTCTCGCAAAGTCCGTCTAATCCTGCAGGAGAAGCGACTGGATTTTGCCCTGAAGATCGAAAAGGTGTGGGAGAGGCGTGAGGCGTTCTTGAGCCTCAATCCGGCGGGGGAAGTGCCGGTCTTGGTGGAACCTGACGGCACGATCCTGGCGAATGCTCAAGTGATCGCCGAGTATCTCGACGAGGTCTATCCGGCCCCGCCATTGTTGCCAGGCTCACCGATCGATCGGGCGGAAACGCGACGTTTGGTTGCCTGGTTCGATGAAAAATTTGCACAGGAAGTCTCGGATTTACTGGTCGAGCAAAAGGTTATGCGGCGCTTCCTCGGACTTGGCCACCCCGATGTTGAAGCGATGCGCGCGGCCCACGCCAATGTCCACTACCACTTGGACTACGTGTCGTGGCTTAGCGATCGTCGCACATGGCTTGCTGGACGTAACTTGACCGTGGCCGACTTTGCGGCGGCAGCTCACTTTTCCGTAATCGACTATCTGGGGGATGTGCCCTGGGCCGATCATCCGGGCGCCAAGGACTGGTACCAGCGGATCAAGTCGCGGCCTTGTTTCCAACCCCTCCTTGAGGACCTCGTACCCGGGGCCAAACCGCCGAAACACTATGTGGACCTCGATTTTTGATGATTCGGGTGGCGGGCTTACTGTTGAATGCGGGCTAGATTGCGTTCGGCTGATTTTGCCGCCATGCTCCCCGGTGCGACCTTGAGGACATCTTGCCAATCGCGCTGTGCGGCCGCGCTGTTCCCAGCAATACGGTGCAGGTTGCCCCGTTCCAGCAGGCCTTCGGGATGTTTTGGTTTTATGCGCAAGGCACTTTCCGCATCCGCCATGGCCCGCTCGAAGGATTTCAGGTGGCGATAGGCGCTAGCTCGGAAGACCAGGACGTCGGCTCGATTCGGTGCCAGCGATGCCGCTCTATTGAGATCGAGCACAGCCTCCTCGTAGTTGCCGGACTCGGCGTAAGTCAGGCTGCGGTCGAGCAGTAACTCGACGTTTTCTGGGTCCTGTTCAATGGCGAGGGACTGGGCGGCAAGGGCCCGGTCGAACTTGCCAGCCAGCAGCCAGGCTTGACCGGCTTGGCCCCAAACATCAACACGCAACGCCTTCTCGTCTTTGCTGACATCGAGCGCTACTGCTTCCAAACGCTGCGCGGCCGCTTCGAAGTGACCGAGTTTTATCAGTGCTAGGGCCTCACAATGAAGAGCCGCCCGGCCGCCACCACGGTCGGCCCAGGCAAGCGCTGACTCCAAAGCCTCGAGAGGGGCAACGCGGGTCAGGGTAATGCAGGACCTATACTGCTTGGCGTGATCGATGGGCTCACCCTGGTTGGCCGAGACTGCCTCAGCCCATGTAGCGCTGCCTAGCAGCCATAGAAGTGACAGTGTGAGGACGTCCTGCCTGCGTGCCATCTTGCTCTCCGCTCCGCCGAGACCTAGTTTGTCGTGGCCAAACTAGATCCAAACTCCTTGCTCGCCTATTCTGGTGCCATAATGGGTCGTGACCTCGCAAGCCCTCACTTTTTCTGCTTCGGCCTCGGTTACAGCGCGATGGTGCTGGCCGAACGCCTCATAAGGCGCGGCTGGCGAGTCTCCGGAACAGTCCGCAGCGCGGAAAAGAAGCGACAGTTAGAATCTCGCCTCGGCATTAAGGTCCATCTTTTTGACCGGGGGTTGCCGCTTGCGTGCGCCCAGGAACTGCTGTCGGATGTTGGGGCGATCTTGTCGTCGGTGCCACCCGATGCGGAAGGCGATCCGGTACTCGACCACCATGGCGAGGATATAGCAGCCTGCGGCGGCCTGAATTGGTTGGGCTACCTCTCGACGACGGGGGTCTATGGCGACCATGCCGGCGCCTGGGTAAATGAGACCAGCAATCGGCGTCCGACCAGCGAACGAAGCCAGCGGCGCGTGCAAGCGGAAGACGCCTGGCTTGCCTTATCAGACGCCTGGCTTGCCTTATCAAAAGCAAAGACCCTACCCATCCATATCTTCCGTTTGGCGGGTATCTATGGTCCAGGGCGGTCGATCCTCGACAGCATTCGCGCTGGCCAGGCCAAACGCATTGACAAGCCGGGTCAGGTCTTCGGCCGGGTGCACGTTGACGATATTGCGACCGTGATCGAAGCCTCCTTGGCCCACCCCCATCCTGGCGCGATTTACAATGTTTCAGACGATGAACCGGCGGCGCCTGAGGCTGTCGTCGCCTACGGCTGCCGATTGCTGGGCCGAACGCCGCCGCCGCTTGTCCCAATTGAAGCGGCAAATCTTTCACCGATGGCCGCAACTTTCTATCGCGACAACAAGAGAGTTTCCAACGCGCGGATCAAGACCGAGCTCGGCGTAAGGCTGCGGTATCCAAACTACCGCGTAGGCCTTGAAGCCGTGCTGGCTGCTGAAGTCTGAATTCCTCACCCGCTGCAGCCAGCGATCAAATCATCGAGCACGTGCCTCAAACGTGCCAGGTCATCATCGGTCGAAAGCCGGTGATCGCCGTTCTTAATCAAGAGAACTTGCACATCTTCACTCGCCAAGCGTTCGGTCAGCCGCAGAGCAGTGTGCCAGGGCACATCACTATCTTGCATGCCCTGAATTAGGCGCACCGGACAAGTAAGGGGGATTTCATTGCGCAACAACAAATGATCGCGGCCCTCCTCCAAAAGACGACGGGTTATGGTGTAGGGCTCTTCACTGTACTCGGAAGGGGCGGCGTAAAATCCGTCCTGTTCTAGAGCAAGACGCTCAGTCGCGCCGAGTGCTGGCCACAGCAAGTCTTCGGTGAAGTCCGGAGCGGCGGCGATTCCGACGATCCCGGCGATGCGCTCGGGGCGGGCTAGCGCGGTCAGGAGCATGATCCAACCGCCCATCGATGACCCGACCAGAATCTGTGGTCCCGAGGTCAGCCGATCGAGCACACGAATCGCATCCGCTGTCCATTGGCCAATTGTACCATCGGCGAATCGGCCCGATGACTGGCCATGTCCACTGTAATCAAAGCGCAAAAAGGCGTTACCGGAAGACGCCGCATATGACTGGATAAAACTAGCCTTAGTACCGGTCATATCCGACATAAACCCGCCTAGAAAAATAATTCCCGGTTCATTTCCTTCAATTTTGTGATAGGCAATATTAGAGTCGCTATCATCTGTAAGAATGGTTGGCGGCGGCGCTGACTTTGACCCGTCTGACATCTACATTATCCAATCCCATGATCCAGCCCGCGCAACTTAACATTCCCGAAGGTGCGGTAGAAGCCACAGCGCCAGCCGTCTTGCAGGTCGTGCCCGCCCTCGACTCCGGTGGTGCTGTCCGCGGTGCGATCGACGTTGCGGTGGCTCTCGCCGAAGCTGGCGGTGTATCCGTGGTCGCCTCAGAAGGTGGCAGCATGGAGGTCGAGTTGCTGCGTGCCGGGGTGAAAAGCATTCACCTGCCGTTGGCATCGAAGAATCCGGCAGTCATCTATCGCAACATTGGCCGCCTGAGGCGCATCATCCGCGACTATGGAATTGAGGTGGTCCACGCCCGTTCGCGGGCGCCAGCCTGGAGTAGCCTCTACGCGGCACGAAGACAGGGTTGCCGGTTCGTAACGACCTTTCATGGGACCTATCGGATCGAAAATGACCTCAAGCGACGCTACAATTCAATCATGGCGAGGGGTGAGCGGGTCATCGCTATCTCCGACTTTATTGCTCATCACATTTTAGATCACTACGACGTCGATCCGGGTCGCATACGCATAATTCCTCGCGGCGTGGACCTTGCCCGCTTTGATCCAGCCGCTGTGAGCGCCCAACGCATTATCTCGCTTGTTAACCGATGGCGCCTGCCTGACGGTGTCCCAGTGATCATGCTACCTGGGCGCTTGAGCCGATGGAAGGGCCAGGAAGTGCTCTTGAAGGCGCTGACCTTGCTCGGCGATATGGAGTATTGCTGTGTTCTGGTGGGCTCCTTGCGGGAGTCCAGCCCCTATCAGGATGCACTTCAAGCCTTTATCAAAAAACATGGGCTGGAAACCCGCGCTTTCATGGCTGGAGCTTGCGATGACATGCCGGCCGCCTTCATGCTGGCGGATGTCGTCGTATCCGCTTCTACCGACCCTGAGGCCTTCGGACGGGTGATCGCCGAAGGTTTGGCGATGGGAAGGCCGGTGGTCGCCAGCGACCACGGCGGCGCCGTCGAGCAAACGATCGATGGAACCACCGCTTTCCTGGTGCCTCCCAACGACCCGGCAGCCTTGGCCGCCGCCTTGCGCGAAGCTTTGAGCCTCGCGCCGAGCCAACGAGACCTGCTGGCCTCCCGCGCGATTGAACACATCAGGTGTAATTTCTCCAAGGAATTGATGTGTGATGCAACCCTAGGCGTGTATCATGAACTGATGACGGAGGGTTTTGGGCAAGCCAGCCTGTCAAGGGCCGCATCATCGGCCTAAAGGCCCGGGCAAATCCCCAGAATCGCAGCTGGCGCTTCTTGACAGCGCGACAATTCTTTCTACAGTGCGCCAAACCAAAGGCGCCCGGAAACTCGCAGAAATTCATGGTTACGCTCACCTTACCCGACGGCAGTCGGCGTAAATTTGACCAGCCGGTCACCGGCGCCCAAGTTGCCGCCTCAATCGGCGCCCGCTTGGCAAAAGACGCGCTCGCTATCCGTGTGAATGGCGATGTTGTTGACCTTGGTCTTCCCTTGGACGAAGACGCCGATGTGGAGATCGTCACCCGAGGCCATCCACTGGCCTTCGAAGTGATTCGGCACGACTGCGCCCATGTGCTAGCGCAGGCAACGCAAGAACTTTTCCCGGATACGCAAGTCACCATCGGCCCGGCGATCGAAAACGGCTTTTACTATGACTTTGCCCGGGCCGAGCCCTTCACGCCCGAAGACCTCGAGCGAATTGAAACGCGGATGCACGAAATTGTGGACCGGCGCCTTGATTTCGTGCGGGAAACTTGGGAACGAGACGAAGCCATTTCCTTCTTCGAAAAGAAGGGCGAGGCCTATAAGGCGCAAATTATCCGCGACCTGCCGGAAAACGAGGAAATCACGCTCTACCGACAGGGGGACTGGATTGACCTTTGCCGCGGCCCGCACATGCCAACAACCGGCCATGTCGGTCATGCCTTTAAGCTGATGAAGGTTTCCGGCGCCTATTGGCGTGGCGATGCCAGGAACGAACAGCTTCAACGGGTCTATGGCACCTGCTGGGAAACCGAAAAGCAGCTCAAGGCCTACTTGCATATGCTGGAAGAGGCCGAGAAACGGGACCATCGCCGACTAGGGCGCGAACTCGGCCTATTTCACCAGCAGGAGGAAGCCACAGGCAGCGTGTTTTGGCATCCGAAGGGCTGGACCCTCTACCGGATCGTTGAGGACTATATGCGCCGCCGACTTGATGCGGCCGGCTATCTGGAGGTGAAGACCCCGCAGCTCGTGGATCGCAGCCTGTGGGAAGCCTCCGGTCATTGGGATAAGTTCCGCGAGCATATGTTCATTGCGGAAAGTGAGGACCGTGTCTTGGCGGTCAAACCCATGAACTGTCCCTGCCACGTGCAAATCTTCAAGCAAGGCATCACCAGTTATCGCGATCTTCCCTTGCGCCTAGCGGAGTTTGGGTCTTGTCATCGCAACGAGCCCTCGGGCGCTCTGCATGGGTTAATGCGGGTGCGGGCCTTTACCCAGGACGACGCGCACATTTTTTGCACCGAAGAGCAGATCACCAGCGAGTCGGTGGCATTTTGCGAATTGCTGATGAGCATCTACCGCGACCTCGGTTTCGACGAAGTGACGGTCAAGTTCGCCGATCGACCGCCGGTTCGGGCCGGCGACGATGCGACTTGGGACCGCGCCGAGGCAGCCTTGCTGGACGCCGTCAAGGCTACCAACATTCCCTACAGCCTGAACCCTGGTGAGGGTGCCTTTTACGGGCCAAAGTTGGAGTTCGTGCTGCGCGACGCCATCGGCCGTGACTGGCAATGCGGCACGCTTCAGGTGGACTTCGTCCTGCCGGAACGCTTGAACGCGAGCTATGTGGCGGAAGATGGACAAAAACATCGCCCGGCGATGCTGCACCGCGCGATCCTGGGTTCCTTTGAACGGTTCCTGGCGATTTTGATCGAACAGTACGCGGGGCGCTTCCCCTTGTGGCTCGCCCCGGTCCAAGTGGTCGTCGCCACCATCACCTCCGATGCCGACGACTATGCCGCGGAGGTGGTTGCCGCTTTCGAGGCGGCGGGATTGCGGACGGCGTTAGATCTTCGCAACGAGAAGATCAATTTTAAGGTTCGTGAACATTCCCATGCCAAACTGCCCGTGATAGCGGTTGTCGGCGCGCGAGAAGCGGAAAATCAAACCGTCGCCCTGCGCCGCCTTGGCGGCAAAACGCAAGAGGTTCTTGCACTGGCAGAAGCAGCCGCTACACTAAAATCTGAGGCGATGGACCCTGCAAGCGGTTCGAGTTTGCCGAATCAGACGCCGGCAGCCAGTGATGGTCGCCTCTAACCGAGGAAAGGAGAACAGAGAATAGCAAGACCACCGATTGATCTATCGCCGACCCGGGAAGGGCCGCGCGTTAACGAGGGGATACGTTTACCACAGGTGAGACTGATCGATTCCGAAGGCCAAAACTGGGGTGTTGTGGATATCGATGAAGCATTGCGCCGCGCGAATGAGGCCGGGTTGGACTTAGTGGAGGTCTCGCCCAACGCTGATCCGCCGGTCTGCAAGATCTTAGATTTCGGGCGCTACAAGTACGAAGTACAAAAGAAGAAGAACGAAGCGCGCAAAAAGCAAAAGATCATTGATATCAAAGAGATCAAGATGCGGCCGGGTATCGACGACCACGACTATGACGTGAAGATGCGCTCCATCCAACGCTTCATAGCCGATGGTGACAAAGTCAAAGTCACGATGCGGTTCAGGGGGCGCGAAATGGCGCACCAAGAGTTGGGCATTAAGGTGCTTCACCGGGTTCGTGACCAGCTTGACGAAGTTGCTAAAGTCGAACAGTTCCCGAAACTGGAAGGTCGCCAAATGACCATGGTTATGGCGCCTCGCTAGCTCCAAAGTCTTGATCCCATTGCAGGGCGTAGCTTCCTCCTTGGTGTAAAAGGGGGCTAGCCAGCAAATGGCGGTCCGCCGATCAACCGGAAAGGCTCATCCTGCGGCCAATTCTCTCATTGCGAGAACGCTGCGGTTGGGCTTGAATATGCCGGATTGGCAAGCTATAAACGCGCCGCCAACCGAGGGGCTGGGCTGAAAGGGCATGCCTGGTCACTCCCAAGAACGCTCCAAAGATGAATTAAGGAATTGCGAAATGCCCAAACTGAAGTCCAAGAGCGGCGCCAAAAAGCGTTTCCGCGCCACTGCGTCCGGCAAAGTTCGGATGAACTATTCTTGCAAGAATCATATGCTGCGACGTCGGTCGCAGAAGATGAAGCGCAATGCCCGGGGAACCAGACTCCTGTCGGCCCCGGACGCGCGGATCATCAAACGCAATTTCTTGCCTTACTTATAGGACATCGGAACCATGGCACGTGTGAAGCGGGGCGTCACCACGCACGCCCGGCACAAGAAAGTCATCAAGGCCGCCAAAGGCTACCAAGGGCGCGGCAAGAACGTGTATCGGGTGGCCATCGAGCGGGTCGAAAAGGGCCTGCAATATGCATACCGGGACCGGCGCCGGAAAAAGCGGGATTTTCGCCGCTTGTGGATCCAGCGCATCAATGCGGGCGCGCGCTTGCATGGCTTGACCTATTCTCGATTTATGGCCGGCATCAAAGAGGCCGGGATCGAACTGGACCGCAAGATCCTATCGGATCTGGCGATTCGCGAACCCGAGGCCTTCAAGTCGCTGGCCGAACAGGCCGAGTCCGCGTTGGCCGCTAAAGGCTAAGAGAGGGGTGCTGCCGGCGCGCCCGGCCCGCCGCTAAGCCATGACATCCTTAGAAGACTTGAAAGACGACTTGCTCGGCAAAATAGCCGGCGCTGAGAGTTTGGACGCTTTGGAGGCCATCCGTGTCTCGGCGCTTGGCCGCAAGGGCGCCTTGACCCAGTTGATGAAAACCCTGGGCGACCTAACACCCGACGAACGGCGAGAGCGCGGCCAAGTCCTGAACGCGCTGAAGGGTGACCTCAGCGCGGCAATATCGAGCCAGCAGGATCGCCTCAAAGATGCAGCCCTGGAAGCAGAGCTGCAAAGCCAAAGAACCGATATTTCTCAAAGTCCCCGCCCCGGGGGCTTCGGCCGCCTGCACCCGATCAGCCAAACCACCGAGGAAATGGTCGCCATATTCGGCGAGATGGGATTTTCCGTCGCCGAAGGGCCACACATCGAAGACGATTTCCACAACTTCACGGCTCTCAACATTCCGCCCGATCACCCGGCTCGCCAAGAGCTCGATACCTTTTATTTGCCGGGTCAATCGGCGGACGAGCGCATGGTACTGCGGACCCATACCTCGCCCGTGCAGATCCGAACGATGATGAGCCATGAGCCGCCGATCCGCGTCATCGTTCCGGGGCGTACCTTCCGGGCCGACCACGACGCTACGCACTCGCCCATGTTCCACCAGATCGAAGGCTTGGTGGTGGATGAAAGCACCCACATGGGCCACCTGAAGGGCACCTTGATCGGCTTCTGCCGCGCCTACTTCGGCATCGAGGATCTGCCGGTGCGCTTTCGCCCGAGCTACTTCCCGTTCACCGAGCCCTCGGCCGAAGTGGATATTGGCTGCAGCCGCAAGGGCGGCGGCCTGACCATTGGCGCCGGCGAGGATTGGCTGGAGATCCTGGGCTGTGGCATGGTGCATCCGAAGGTCCTGGAAAACTGCGGCATCGATTCCACGCGCTACCAAGGCTTTGCCTTTGGGCTCGGGATCGAGCGGGCGGCGATGTTGAAATACGGCATCCCGGATCTGCGCACCTTTTATGAGTCGGACCTTCGTTGGCTGCGTCACTACGGTTTCGTGCCGCTAGAGACGCCCAGCCTGGTCAGGGGGCTTTAGATGAAGTTCTCGCTTTCCTGGCTCAAGACGCACCTTCAAACGCAAGCCTCCCTCGAAGCGCTTTGCGAGCGGCTTTCCATGATCGGGCTGGAGGTAGACGGGGTCGAGGACCGCGCGGCGTCGCTCGCACCCTTCACGGTTGCCTACGTCAAGGAGGCAAAACCCCACCCTGATGCCGACCGACTGCGGGTTTGTATCGTCGATACGGGTAAGGAAGAGGTGCAGGTGGTCTGCGGCGCGCCAAACGCGCGAAGCGGCATGAAGGGGGTTTTTGCCGCCGTCGGGCTTCATATCCCGGGTACTGACCTACTGCTCAAGAAGGGCAAGATCCGCGGCCAAGACTCCAATGGCATGCTGGTCTCAGAACGTGAAATGGGCCTTTCCGACGAGCACGAGGGCATCATCGATCTGCCCGACGATGCGCCCATCGGTGTGCCCTTTGCGAAGGTCCTGGGGCTCGACGATCCGGTGATCGATGTTGCCTTGACCCCTAACCGGGGCGATTGCCTCGGTGTGCGGGGTATTGCCCGCGACTTGGCGGCGGCCGGCATGGGAAGCCTGAAGCCCGTCGACCTATCACCAATGGCCGGCCAGTTCGACAGCCCCGTTCGTTGGCGGCGCGACTTTGACGAGGCATACGGCAAGGCCTGCCCCTATGTGGTCGGTCGTTACTTCCGCAACGTCAAGAATGGACCCAGCCCCAAATGGTTGCAGGATCGGCTGCAGGCGATTGGGCTGCGGCCCATCTCGGCACTGGTGGATATGACCAATTTCGTCACTTACGACCTGGGACGACCCTTGCATGTCTTTGATGCGGACAAGCTGCAAGGCGATCTGGTCATGCGCCAGGCGCGCGAGGGCGAGCGCATCTTGGCTCTCGACGGTCGCGAGTACAGCCTTGATGGCGAAATGACCGTGATCGCCGACGAGGCCGGCATTCAGGGCATCGGTGGCATCATGGGCGGCGAGCTATCTGGTTGTACTGAGGCGACCACCAACGTGTTCCTCGAATCTGCCCTCTTCGATCCGGTGCGGGTTGCCGCCAGCGGTCGTCGGCTCGGCATTCACTCCGATGCGCGCTATCGCTTCGAACGGGGCGTGGACCCTGTGTCCGCCGACTGGGGTGCGGAGGTGGCGACCCGCCTGGTGCTCGAGCTCTGCGGCGGCGAGGCTAGTCATGTGGTGAGCGCCGGCGCGGTGCCGGATTGGCGACGGGAAATCACGCTCAGGCCGTCGCGGCTCATGAGCCTGGGTGGCCTGGACCTGGCAGCAGAGGAACAACGGCGTATCCTCACCGATCTTAGCTTTACCACACGGGTGGAAGAGGAGACTATCGTCGCCGCGGTTCCCTCTTGGCGGCCCGATATCGAAGGCGAAGCCTGCCTCGTCGAAGAGGTCCTGCGCATCCATGGCTATGACAAGATCCCAACGCTAGCGCTGCCTCCAGCAAGCGATTTACCGCAGCCCGCCCTTGATGGGAGACAAAGGCGGTCGGAGCGTGTGCGCCATGCGCTGGCTCTTTCGGGGCTCGAGGAGGCGGTTACCTTCTCCTTCCTATCGTCCGACCTCGCCCGGCACTTTGGCGAGCAACCGGAGTCCTTGCGCCTCATCAACCCGATCAGCGCCGACCTCGATGTTATGCGGCCTTCGGTACTGCCCAATCTCCTATCTGCGGCGGGACGTAACGCCGACCGGGGATTGGGGGATGTGGCGTTGTTCGAGCTGGGTCCCCAATACCACGATCATACGCCGGAAGGTCAGGCGACCGTGGCCGCCGGCGTCCGCGCGGGGCTTGCCCGTCCGCGCCATTGGGCCGATGGCGCCCGTTCGGTCGATCTTTTCGATGCCAAGGCGGATGCGATCGCCGCGCTCCAAGCGGCCGGCGCGCCGGTCGAGAATTTGCAGACCCAAGCAGATCCGCCGCCTTGGTATCATCCAGGCCGGGCCGGGTCGCTGCGCCTTGGGCCAAAGGTCTTGGCATACTTCGGTGAAATTCATCCGCGCATCCTCTCGACCTTGGATCTGCGCGGACCAGCGGTCGGGTTCGAGGTGTTCTTGGACGCGGTACCCCAGCCCAAGACGGGCAAATCCAAAGCCAAGGCACCGCTCAAGCTTTCCCCCTTTCAGCCGGTGGAGCGTGACTTTGCCTTTATCGTTCCTGAGGATGTCGCAGCGGAGCGCCTTGTGCGGGCGGCCAAGGGTGCCGACAAGGCCTTGGTCAGCAAGGTAGAGCTTTTCGATGTCTACGCGGGCAAAGGAATCGAGGCCGGCAAGAAATCGCTCGCCATTGCAGTCACCCTACAGCCCAGCGACCACACACTGACTGAGGCGGAGCTCGAGCAGGTCTCGAGTAAGATCGTTGCTCAGGTTCAAAAGGCCACCGGCGGCGTGCTTCGGGGTTAGAGTGCCCTGGAACTCCTGCGTCTGCTCGAGGGGCTACACAAGAAAATCCCTGCTCCCCTTGGCCTGCGTGCCTTGCTGTCCCTGAGCGGCCAGTCGATAGGCTTCGCGGGCGACCCGGAGGTCCGCGGCCGAGGGGTTGGTGGCCGCGTGAGCAGCGGCCGCCAGCTTGGCGCCGGCTCGCGCGATCTGCTCTGGCCCTCCACTTGCAGCGGACGTGCGGATTGGTACAGAGCCGCCAACCGCATAGGCCCGGCCGTCCGGACCGGTTTGGTAGACATATTGTATCGGTCCGGCAAGATTGCCGGCCACCGCCGCGTGCGCTTTTTCTTCCTGGCGAACCTGTTGGTCGCGCTGACGCAGGCGCGTGACTTCGGCCTTTTCTCCCGGCGTAAGTTCCGCCGCTGAGCGTGCGGCGGCCGGTTGAACCTGTGGCCCGCGGGTGTTTTCGGCCCGGGCGGACAAGAGCGAGGCATCGGAGCTGTTGAGGTGTCGGGCGGCCTGGCCCTTACCCACTTTGCTTGGCTGATTTACGGCCTCAGGGCGGATGCGCAGGGCAACCAGCTGTTGACCATCTTTAGGTTGGCCAAGCTCTTGCACGGCGACTATGGTCGCAGGACGGCCATTGGGGCCGAAAGGTCCATAGCTACCGACGGAGGTTATTGTCGTCATTGCCGCCAAGTTAGTAACCGCGCCCCTTAGCTTAGCGCCAGGCGCGTTAAGAGAGCGTGACCTCGGAAGGTAACCAATCGAGGCGCTCCGGCCTGGTGACTTTGCTATACTCATGTCTGTCTTCGTTAACCCAGCAAATCTAGGAGGGAGCAGCACCATGCCTTGGGAAGACAAGTGGGCCCATTACCAGCCGGCTCATCCCCTGGCGCCCAAGGAGATCGTCACCGCCGCCACACCGGATGACGAGCGTCTCTGGGTGCCGCAGGCGAGCAATGTTTGGTTCCGGCCGCTGCTGTTGAACACCTTAGTTGGCCAGTGGTGTAACCTGTTACGAGTTCGCCGATCGGGTGTGCTCAGCCGGCACTTGCACACCAACCCGGTGCACGGCTATGTGATCAAGGGGCAGTGGCACTATTTGGAACACGATTGGGTGGCGCGAACTGGCGACTATATTTTCGAGCCGCCGGGCGAAGTTCATACCTTGGTTGTTGGCGACGATGTCGAGGAGATGATTACATTCTTCAACATAACCGGCTGCATGTACTATTTGGATGCCGCCGGTAACAACATCGGCTTCGAGGACGTCTTTACCAAGATCGATCTCTGCCGCAAGCACTATGAGGCGGTGGGGCTGGGTGGCTCTTACGTGGACCAGTTTGTGCGTTAGCGCCGGATCGGCTTAATCGGCATCGCTTTGGCGCCCCCGAATGCGCCGTGCATCGCCCGCTCAGCATTTGAATAGAGCTTGATCGACTTAATCTCGATCAGGCTCTAGAGCGACATCCTCACCCAAGACGCCTGGGGCTCCGGGGCAGGCTTTGGGACCGACGGTACAAGTCATAACAGAAATCGAACGCGTCTTCTATGATGGGAGCTGATTGGCTTCCACTTTGTGTGGCAGAGCGCATGCCATTCTCTATCTTAGTGTCAGGATTCTTTACACATCTGCGGAATAGTCCAGACCACCTTTCCCGAGCCCGACGCCAATAGGTTGTTTTTCCGCGATTTTCCCAACTTGGCACAGTAATTGCTCCTAATCAGGCAAAACCATCGCGATTGACGAAAACTGTAAGGCGGTGGTGACAGGTATCAATTTCTTGGGGAAGGATGCCATGATTAGGAAATTTGGTGCATTGGCAGCGGCGAGCATCGTCAGCCTGGCGTTGATGGCCTCGAACGCGCATGCCATTTTTATAGATGGGGTCGGCGATGGTGGAACGGTGAACTTCGTCCTCAATCCTGGGGATACAGGAGCTGGTGGCGGTCCACCGCTTCCTGGCACCGAGCCGTTGACCGCAACAGTCACTTACGAGGCGTTGGCGTTTTCGGCCGATAGTATAACTCTCAAAGTCACGATAGAAAATACGACAGCCGATGATCCCGATTTTACCAATGACGGCAGCATCACTAGCGTCGGGTTTTTTACCTCGCCAGAAGTCGATTTGATCTCCTTTACTTCGGGAGATACTTTCGTGTCGGTGGTTGAAGACACCAACTTCGCGGCTTTTCAGGAAATCGATATTTGCATTTTCACAGGCGGCTGCACTGGCGGTAGCTTCCAAAGTGGTTTAGCGCCAGGCGAAATGGACATGGTTACTCTGGTGATTGCGGGTGACTTCTCTGATGGTCTCACGATTGATCCTAGTGTCATTAAGTTCCAGAGCGATCGTGGTAGCTTCGAATTTGCCGGTGAAGATGAAGATCCCCCGGGTGATGTTCCAGAGCCGGCGAGCCTGACCCTGTTCGGTATCGGCTTGGCTGGTCTCGGTTTCGCGGCTACCCGTCGGCGCCGTCAGAAAGCGGCGTAGGCAACTTGGCCTAGCCAACGGCAAGATACGTTTCTCAATCGCGTGAGGCCGCCCCCAATCAGGGGGCGGCCTTTTCTTTTGTGGCTCTCTTGTGAACCGAGAGAGGGTCAGGAACCGCAGTTCTTCTTCTTGCCCTTGCCGCAACCACCCGAACCGCCGGAGCCGTCAGAGACCGAGACTTGCGCCGCCGATGACCAGTCCGACGTGCCCTGCGCGTTCGATGCCCGCACGTAGTAGCGATAGGTGCCCGGCCCGGGGTCACTGTCAAAGCTTGGCACCGCAGTGCTGCCGAGAACCAGGATCGAGGACCAATTGTTGCCCCTGCCGGTTTTGTCGGCCCGCCCAACTTCATAGCTGGTCGCATTGCTCACCGTGTCCCATTGTACCGTCACCAGGCTATTGGCGTCAGCGGTGGCACTGACTGCCGCTGGTGCAAGCGGCGGCGCAGCCAGCTGGCTGTCGGTGGTCGCCGACTCCGGCCCAGCCGCAGCAGATGTGCCAGCGCAGTTGTGGGCGCTTACCCGATAGCTATAGGTGGTGTTGGCGGTAAGGCCACTGTCCGCGTAGGTCACCGTGCCGCCGCTGCCTGCGTTCGCGCCCAGGCTGGCGATTTTTCCCCAGCTCTGGCCGTCATCGGACCGCTCAATGTCGAAGCCAGCCTCATTGGAAGCCTCATCGACCCATTCGAGATCGATTTGGTCGTGCGAGGCCGCCACCGCAACCAGCAAGCTCGGCGGCAAGGGTGTGGCGCCTGCTGCACAGCCACCCCGCCAGGCAGCCACATCCAGGGCGACGTCGTTGAGCGCCCGCCAGGCTTCCGATGAATTCGCCGGGTCATCGGCCTCGGCGATGCCGGTGGCATAACCGCCGTAGGTCACGTTGGGGTTGGAGAAGTGGTAGACCCGGGTCGCGCCGCTGCAGGAATAGGACATCACCGTCCGGAAACTGCCGCAGACCCGATAGCCAAAGCCATAGGGATAGGCCGGGGAGGAGCAGGCTGTCTCTTCTCGGTTGTGGCAAAGACCTTGGTTGTGACCGATCTCATGGCCCAGGGTCAGTGGCAGGCAGGAATAGCCATCATAGGCGCTGGTGATACTGAAGGCCCAGGCATCTTGTCCGGAATTTTGGGGCTTGTTCAAATAACCAACACCGCAATAGCCGGTCTCCGTGGTCAACATGGCCACCAGGTCGGCACCGACCTGGTCACGCAGCGGATGGACTTCGTCGTAGTAACCATCGCTGGTGCTGCGCAGTCGCGAAAGCGTGGTGGTCATGTCGCCCGACTGGCTCTGCCCAACCTCCAGAGTGCCTGCTAGATTCAGCTGAATATTCACCTGGCTGTTGGTGTAGGCCTGATTGAAGGCGGCGACATGGTTGGCGATTGCCGCCTCGGTCTCGGCGACACCGCCATAGCGGGCGGTGACCTCTGGGGTATAGGCCACCAAGACGTCGTGAATGACGGTCGCGCCGGCGGGCTGGGTGGTCGAGCTGCTGCTCTCCTCCGTGGTCGGCAGGTTGGCAGCGCGCAATGGCGCAGCTGGCGGCGGCGTTTTTGAAGTATCAAGTTCGAGCAGGCGATAGCGTCCGCGCCCCTGCCCTGCGTTCTCCACAACCCAATAGCGATCCCCATCATCGATGAAGCCGCTTATGATGTCACCTGCTTGGGTAAAGGAGACCATGCCGCCAGCCTTGCCCCGTAGCTTGCCAACCCAGGTCAGGGTGCGACCATCGGCGGATTCGCGCTGCTGTTGGCGATCAGCGATCAGCCGGCCAACACCCGGCAGGTCGAAGGAAAGGCTGTGTTTTCGCAAGCCATTCGCGTTGCGTAGAGCGACCACGCGACCCGAATTCGCTACTGCCTGCGCCGGCAAATTGGCGTTGTTTATGAGGCCAAGCGGCGTGAAGAGATCCTCCGCCTCATTGTCATGTTCAACGTGATCGGCGCTGGCTGGTGAAGCCAGAAGGAGCGCAGCCCATACCACGGTAAAGCTAAGGCGTTTGATCATAGTCGAGATCCTTTTTCCAGACGTCCTGCCTCGCGGAGATCCCCGCTGATCTGCCTTATATCGATGAAGACTTAACTCCTCGCTAATAATTACAAATGAATACAAGTATTATATTTTGATAATCATGATATATTTTGACTTTTATGTAATTTTTTTGAATCTTTTTATTTGATTGACTGAAGTGAATATTATCTGTTATTTACATATATGGCGTAGTATATGAATTTCATTTGAGCTTGCGGAATGGCTGGCGATTGGAATGCGGCGACCTGTTGTGACTTGGCCACCCGAACCGACGAAACCGACGACAAGGGAACGACGGGACTTAGCCGTGCATCAAAGCGTCCCATGGCCGAGCCATAGCGCATCTGTCCAGCGCGTGGTCACGGCCATGGCGGTCTGCCTGTTGCTATCAGCGACAGAGGCCGGAGCAACCGAGCCGCGCCTGGAAGTCGAGGTATCGGAGGGAACGCTCAGCCTGGTCGCCGAGGATGTAGCCCTGGACGAGCTATTGCGGAAAATAGGCCAGGAGGCCGGTTTCGAGGTTGAGATAGCGGGCGAGCTCGATCAATCGCTTTCAATGTCCCTCACCAAGGTGCCAGTGGTGGCCGGGCTGCGGCGTTTACTCGCCCGAAATTCCTCGATTCTCATCCATCATCCGGGCTCACAGACATTGGCGCGCCTGATCGCCTGGGACCCGCTGGACCAGACAGCTAGAACCATCGATTCCGACGGCGCAGGGAGCCCAACGGTCCTGTCGATGGCAGGCCGAAGCCCGCGAGATCGTCAATCGATAGCCCTACTAGACAACTCCCTTGATCGCGATTCCCGTCTCTCCAAGCTAGAGGAAGTCGCGATAAATCCCTCAGAGGCGCAAGTCCCCACTCTGGCATTCTTGCTGGGAAAAGATGACGATGCGGCTATCCGCCGCGTCGCGGCCATCGGTCTCAGCAAGGTCGACGGGCCAAAGGCACGCCAAGCCCTGGTGCGGGCTCTGCAAGATTCTGATGCCCAGGTAAGACGCCGCGCCTTGCAAGGCCTGGGGCGCCTTGGCGGCTCCCAAGTGGTGGCAGCCATAGCAAAGGCCCTACACCGAGACACGGAACCCGAGATACGTGAGACAGCCGCCCATCTCCTCGGCCGCATCGGCGGCAGGGAAGCCAAACGGGCCCTCCAACTGGCCAGAAATGACCGGGTCGCCTCGGTGCAGCGGGCGGTCAGCAAATCGCTCAGTACGCTGCAAACCTCCGAAGGACTGAATTGACACTGAAGGCCGCGTCTCGGGCCTATCGCATAACGAAGGGGTTGGCGATAGGCTCGGCCGAGGTGTTGATCCACACGGTCTTGGGACGGGTGTAATCGTAAATCGCCTGGGCGCCGCTCTCGCGGCCATAGCCGGAGTCCTTGAATCCGCCGAATTCGGCTATCGGGCTCACCACCCGATAGGTATTGACCCAAACGATACCGGCGCGCGTCGCCTTGGCCAGCCTGAGCGCCCGGGCACCATCGCGGGTGAAAATGCCGCAGGCAAGCCCATATTTGGTGTCGTTGGCAAGACGGACGACCTCCTCCTCGCTCTTAAACCGCAAGACCGAGAGGACCGGGCCAAAGAGCTCGGTATCAACGATCGTCGTTTCTTGCGCCGGGCAGTCCAAAATGGTCGGCTCGTAGTACCAACCGGCGTTCAAATGCGCCGGCTTTTTGCCGCCATGGAGCAATTTGGCGCCCTGGTCGAGAGCCTTGCCGACCTCGGCCTCGATGCGGTTCAACTGGCCTTCCGTGGCAAGCGGACCCATCTGCGTTTCCTCGGCCAAGGGATCACCGATACGGATCTCGGCGGCCCGCCCGACCAGATCATCAAGGAAGCCCCCGGCGATCGATTCTTGCAAATAGAGGCGAGACCCGGCAACGCAGCTCTGGCCGCTGGCCCCGAAAATTCCCGCCATAACGCCGTTGACAGCACTTTCCAAGTCGGCGTCCTCGAACACCATGACCGGCGACTTGCCGCCCAGCTCGAGGGAGACTTCAGCGAAGTTCTCCGCCGAATTGCGCACGATGTGGCGCGCCGTCTCGGGTCCGCCAGTAAAGCTGACCCGCGCGACCAGCGGATGCGAGGTAAGCGCCCGCCCACAGGGTTCGCCGAAGCCGGTTACGATATTGACTACCCCTGGGGGAAAACCGGCCTGCTCGATAAGCCGGCCAAACTCCAGCATGGGCGCAGAGGCGTGCTCCGAGGCCTTTAAGACCACCGTGTTGCCCGCCGCTAGCGCCGGCCCCAGTTTCACCGCAACCAGGAAGAGTTGAGAATTCCAGGGCACAATGGCGGCAATCACCCCTAGCGGTTCGCGAGTGGTAAAGACGCAGAGGTCCGGTTTATCGATCGGCAAGGTCTCACCATGGACCTTGTCAGCAAGGCCAGCGTTGAAGTGGAAAAACTCGGCGATGTACTTGGCCTGCCAGCGGGTCTCCTGCAGCATCTTGCCGGTATCGACGGTTTCCGTGCGGCCGAGATCCTCAGAGTGCTCGGCCAACAGATCAGCGAGCCTTCGCAGATAGCGGCCGCGCTGCGACGGGGTGGTCTTCGACCAGGGACCTTCGCTGAAGGCACGATGGGCGGCTTCCACCGCGCGGCTCACGTCGGACTCGCTGGCCGCCGGAATCTCCGCCCAAACAGCGCCGCTTGCCGGGTTCACGCTTTCGAAGGTCTTGCCACCCTCGGCATCAACCCAGGCACCGTCGATCAGCATTTGATAACGCTTGCGCTCGCTCATTGCTCTGGTCTCCCCGTAGGACAAATTAGGCATAGCCCATTTTTTCATTGGAGTCAGGCATGAATACCCCTAGCTCTCCGACTTTGGTGAGGTCGATGGGCAAACCCATGGAACCCCAGAGGCCGCGGCTCGTCTCGAACCGGCATGTCGCAGTGCGCGAACAGATTTTTCCGAAAATTTTGTGTGCTCGTAAACTGTTATGACAATGATAAAAGGACACGCGCCGTGAATAGTGTGTAGGAAAATGCACGGTATCTCCGCCGCTCATAAGCGTTGCTCTCAGAATGCTATGCGAGTGTGGCGGATCTGAAGTTCCTATGATTATGGGGCACCAGGCGAGACCAGTTTCAGAGGTCCTATCGCCTTGTCAAACTTTGCGCTGACCTTCCTGCGCTTTCGGGCTGGGCTAGCCCTGATATCGCGATACAAGGGCAATCCGAAAGCTCCTTCGGCAGTCAAGGTCGGTTGCTTACGATGCCGGATCAGTCAAGGGATCACACCAGGGTAAAGCTCTTACCCTAGCATGCGGAATACCTGTCGCTTCTTGGTCTAGCGAAATCCACGCCCATGCGACCAGTATAGTTCGTTGACCGTCAGATTGACCACCGCGGGGTTAAATGGGTCCCCTTCCGTGGCCTCATTAAGGCGAAACGAGTCGGCGAATGGTTTCCCTGTTTCGCTGTAAAGACGCGCGAGAATGACCGAGCCGCTTCCGTCCGAAGCAACGCCAAACTCGTCCCAAACCAACATGAAGTTGCCGCCCCCTTGGCGCAACCATGTCGGTGGCCAAAAATTTTCTCTTAACGCGTTGATTTTATGGTGGCCGCGGCCGGACTCGAACCGGCACTCCGCAATGCAGAAGCAGATTTTAAGTCTGCTGTGTCTACCAATTCCACCACGCGGCCGAGCAAGCCTTTCCTTCTAGCCCGAGCCCTGTAAGCGATGCAAGTCGCAGAAGCAGAGAGACGCAGAAGCAGGGAACCGCAGAAACGCGAGCCCCTCAGGCTAGGCATTCCTATGGCCAGGGTTCAATTGATATAAGGCGTAGTTCAATAGGGCAGGAAGGCAGGGCAAAATGGGCAGATTGGCAGGCAAGGTGGCGCTGGTTATGGGCGCTGGCTCGGTGGGACCGGGCTGGGGCAACGGCAAGGCAGCAGCCGTCCTCTTCGCCCGCGAGGGCGCTCAAGTCATCTGTGTCGATCGCAACCGAGAGGCTGTCGAAGAAACCCGCGCCATTATCGCCACGGAAGGCGGCGATGCCCGTGCTGAAGTGGCCGACGTCTCTCGTAATGAGGAGGTCGCCGCAGCGGTTGCGGCAAGTCTGACCGCCTATCACCGCATCGACATCCTGCACAACAACGTCGGCATACTTGATCTGGGTGGACCGGTCGAGGAAAGCGAGGCTGGCTGGGACCGAGCCATGGCAACAAACATCAAGTCGATGTTCCTGAGTTGCAAGCAGGTGCTGCCGATCATGCTGGCGCAAGGCAAGGGAGCGATCGTCAACATCTCTTCGATCGCCGCTATTCGCTGGACCGGTGTTCCCTACGTCTCCTACTCCGCGAGCAAGGCTGCCGTCCTTGGCCTCACCCGCTCTATCGCGCTGCAATATGCCGACAAGGGTATCCGTGCCAACAGCATCCTACCCGGGTTGTTGAACACGCCGATGATCGTCGATCCGCTCAAGCAAAGCTATGCCGGTGGCGATGTCGAGAAAATGATCGAAATTCGCGACGCACAATGCCCGATGGGACATATGGGCGACGCCTGGGATGTCGCCTATGCCGCGCTCTTCTTGGCTTCCGACGAGGCCAAGTACATCACCGGTGCGGAGTTGGTGGTTGATGGCGGTATCACCGCCAAGATGACCTAACCGCAAGTGTGATCTTGATTGGAGGCCTTCTAGGCCGCGCCCCGCTGGGATTGTCTGTGCCATTGCCTCTTGGCACGCTTGATCGCTTTCATCAGACAACGATTGAATCTTGCCGGCGAGAACTTTTTGGCCGCTACTTCCCGGGCTGCGGCCCCTAACCGTGCAGCCAGAGCCTTATCGGTCATCAAGGCCTCCGCATGGCGCCGCAGCTCGGCAGGGCAATCGGAAAGGAAACCACTGACCCCCGTTTCAATCGGTGAGCTGGGGTGGCAATTGCCAAGCACCGGCAACCCGGCCGCCATGGCTTCCAGCATGGCCATGTTGTAGCCATCTTCATATCGTGGATCCGCCGTGTGCACGAAAAACCGGTGCTGGCTCAAGTTGGCTTTCAGGTCCTCCCAGTCTTTCGCCGCGCTGACGCCGGGCATGTCGGGATTGTGGCCCAGGATCGTCACCGGCAATCCCTCGAAGGCAGCCTCGTGAAAGTCCCAGCGTAAAGCCTGGCGCTTGGCGCTGATTTCGTTCACCACCCTGATGCCTGCCGCATGTCCGCCCTGCCAAGCAGGGTAGGCCTCGACGTCAACACTGTTGGGCAGGATATCCCGCGGAAACTTCCAGCTTTTGGCCTTGAGCGGCGAAATGGCGACGGCATGGCCGCCGACAAGATCGAGGTAACGCTTGGCGACAGCCCGTAGCTCATCCAGCGAGGTGGTTGATGCTTGCTTAGCGTGGCGCCACTCCAAGGTGCTGTGCAATACCAACAGGCGCGGCCCCAATATGGCGCGGGCCTCCATCATATCCGTAAGATTGTGGGCAACAAGACAGTCGTAACGGCGCCCTTCGTCCCCTGCCTGTTGCAACGTGACAAGACGCCCGCAGGGAGGAAATGGCCGCATGCGGGCATCCCAATCGGCGCAGTAACGCCCGCTCAAGCCAACCACAATGTCCAACTCGGCCTCGACGGCG
Organism: Rhodospirillales bacterium; assembly: GCA_965222795.1. Lineage (GTDB taxonomy): Bacteria > Pseudomonadota > Alphaproteobacteria > Kiloniellales > CBDCUY01 > CBDCUY01. The sequence goes on from OZ244972.1 coordinate 1,987,293, forward strand.
ACGAGCTGGTGAATCCAGGCCTCGTGACAATTGAAAACCAAGAGCCGCATAGTTTTCACATAATTATCATCCCTTAAGATCCGAACAATTATGAAGGGCCCAAAGGAAAAGGCCAGGCATTACCGAGAGAAATGTGACATGGCGCAAAGTCTAGTCTTGACGTGACCTTATCGATCGGAGAGGTGATAATTGGCGGTTAGCAGGCGATTCGTGCCAAATCGATGAAAATTTGATCTCGGTAGCGGCGAAACGCGGTTGAGGTTTTAATGGGCCAACAGTTGCAGGTCGGACAGGTCGGGGCAGAACCGAACGACGGTGCGATTCCGGCCAGGAATGCAACGCTTCCCAATCGACAAGACGACCTCGCTGCCACGCTTGGTATCGCCTACCGGCATTTGGCGGCCGGACGCTTTACCCAGGCCGAGCGAATCTGCCAAGAGATTTTGACCAAAGCGCCTCATCATCCCTCAGCGCTCCACCTTTCGGGTCGGCTGGCGCAGAGAAGCGGTCATCCGGATAAGGCAGTCCGGCTCTATGGCGAGGCAGTGTCAGAAGGCGGCACCGGCGCCGAGCTTTGGTGCAATCTGGGCGAGGTGCTGCTGGCGACCGGTCGCCATGAGGAAGCCGGGGAAGCCTATAGTCGAGCCTTATCGGAGGGTGATGATTCTGCCAATTCCACTAGTGGTCTCCTTGGCTTCCTCGCATGCACGCCTGATGCCAGCGCCCAGGAGATCAAACACTTAAGCAAGGCGTGGGGTCGTCAAGTCGCCCAGCCCGAGAGTTTTGCCCATGCGCCCGGTGAGGATGCGGCGCAGATCCTGAAGGTTGGCTATCTGGTTCCCAACCCAGAAGTCCATGCGGCGGCACTCCATTTGGAGCCGATCCTGGTTGCCCATGATCCCAATGTCCTCGAAACGGTGTGCTATGCGGACATCGATCCCGCTAGCGAGGTAGCTAGTCGGCAACGTGAGATAGCGGGCGTTTGGCGCTCGACCTTAGGGGTGGATGATCGGAAACTGGCCGAAATGGTGCGAATGGACGACACCGACATTTTGGTTGACTTGACTGGTCACCGATTTCCTCACCGTCTTGGTGTATTGGCCATGAAACCCGCTCCGCTCCAGTTGTCCTGGCTCGGCAATCCAAACACGACTGGCCTAGAAACGGTCGACTATCGCCTCAGCGATGACATCGTCAATCCGGACGACGATCAGAGGTACTATCTAGAGGGTCTGATTCGCCTCGCAGGCGGTATGCATGCCTTCCGCGCGCCGGGCTATGCCCCCAATGTCGCACCGTCTCCCGCTCGCACCGCCGGCTGCATTACTTACGGAAGTTTTAACGAACTTGCCAAGATGACATCCGAGACGATCGATACCTGGGCACAAATTCTCGGCTTGGTGCCCAAATCCCGGATGATAATCAAGTCCCAACCCTTTTGCGAGGCGACCACGCGCAAGCGCATTTTGGCCGCTTTCGAGGCAAGGGGTGTCGAGAAAAGTCGTATCGACTTGGTACCGCAAATGCGCTCAGGTCAGGGGCATCTGCGGCTCTATGCGCGCGTGGATATAGCGCTAGACACATTTCCCTATACAGGCCGCACCAGCACCTGCGAGGCACTGTGGATGGGGGTTCCGGTGGTGACGCTGAAAGGGGACCGTGCCACGGGGCGCTTGGGAGCCAGCCTATTGACCAGTGCCAATCTGGAACAGTTTATCGCTGACAGCAAAGAGACCTACATCGCCTCCGCCGTCGCCCTTGGCCAAGACTTAGACCTTCTGGCGGCCCTTCGCTCAAAGCTTAGGCCCTATTTGGAGGCATCGCCGCTCTGCGACCGGACTCGACTGACCCGTGAAATTGAAAAGGCCTATCGGCTGGCTTGGCGATTGCATTGTCAGCCGTTATGAGCCACCGACCTCGCCTGCCTTTCCAACAATAGCGATCTTGGCCCGTGTTAAGTGATTCTATGCAATCGGCCATGCATTAACAGCATGGTTGCCAGAAATGCTATCCCATCACCCGGCGGAGTACGATTGCGGCGACGGCAAAGGTTTCATCCGCCAGCGGAATCGAACGACGGCCCAGGTTCAATCCACTATGGAAACCACAACTCAGCCCCGAATCCTAGGCCTACACGAGGCTTTGAGCCTTGCGTTGAAATACCAAAATACGGGCCACCTGGAGCAGGCGGAGGCCATCTATCGCAAGGTGTTATCCACGGCACCAAATCAGCCTGAAGCGCTGCATCTACTTGGTCTTGTGGAAGCGCACCGTGGGCGATGCGATGAGGCTTTGGGTCTGATCCGAAAAGCCATAGCGATCCGCCCGGAATATGCCGAAGCTCAATCCAATCTCGGCAACCTGTTAAAGACGCAAAACCTTTTAGAGGAGGCGGTTGCAGCCTATTACGAGGCAATCGCCGTCAAACCAAATTTCGCCGAAGCCTACTACAATTTGGGAGGGGCGTTGCGGCAACTGGGTCGCTTGGATGAGGCGGTCGATGCCTACCACAGCGCCCTGGAGATAACCCCCAATGTCGCCGCGATACACAACAATCTGGCAAATGTGCTGCGCGAGCGCGGCGACAGCAACGACGCTCTGACCGCCTACCGGCGCGCCCTAGATCTGAAGCCGGACTACGTTGAGGCATTGAGCAATTTGGGCGCCTTGCTGGTCGACCGCGGCGACTTGACCGAAGCTGTTTTTCTTTGCCAACAGGCCCTATCCTTGCGACCCGGTCATGCCGAGGCCCACAACAACCTCGGCAACGCCTATATAGCCCTCGGCCAGTATGAAAATAGCGGCCAAGCCTTTCTTGCCGCCACACATTATGATCCTGGTTTCGCCGAGGCCTGGAACAACCTTGGTAGTGCCCTGCGCGAACAAGGACGCTTGACGGACGCGGTCGCTGCCTTTCGCCGGGCGATCGCCATCTCTCCGCATTTTGCCGCAGCCCACAACAACCTCGGGAACGCCCTGCGTTCCGTGGGCCGCCTCGGTGAGGCGAGCACCGCATTGCTGCGGGCTCTAGCACTAAAGCCGGATCTGGCCCAAGCACACAACAACCTCGCCAATATCTATAAAGATCAGGCCCGGTTACCAGAAGCCATTGCCGCCTTTCGTCGAGCTGTCGAGTTAGATCCAAGCCTGACCCGTGCCCATGGCAACCTCGCCTTTTGCATGATCTATGATCCCACCACTACGGCGGCAGAGATTTTTCATGAAAGTCGTTCTTGGGCGTCTCGCTTCGACGGCTTAGCAAGAACCGGTCATCAAAACGATCCGGAGCCAGAGCGTCGCCTACGCATCGGCTATGTGTCGCCTGATTTTCGGCGCCATTCGGTGGCCTACTTCCTGGAACCCCTGATGCAGGCGCATCGGCGCGAAGTAGTGGAAATCTTTTGTTACGCCGAGGTCGCCCGGCCGGACGAGGTCACCGATCGGCTAAAAGCATTGTCCGATCATTGGTGCGATACTTGCGGCCGCGACGATGCCACCGTGGCGGGGATAGTCGAGGCAGACGGCGTCGATATCTTGGTTGATCTTGCCGGTCATACAGCCGATAACCGCCTAGCGGTCTTTGCGCGTAAACCCGCGCCGGTGCAGGTCTCTTGGCTCGGATATCCCGCGACGATCGGTCTCACCGCGATCGACTACCGCTTGACTGACGCGCTGGCGGATCCGCCAGGAGAATCCGATCACGTGCACAGCGAAAAGCTGGTCCGACTGCCGCATGGCTTTCACTGCTATCTACCACCTGCCGAAATGCCTTCGGTTGGCCCTCTGCCGGCACAGTCCACCGGTCAAGTTACCTACGGCTCCTTCAACACTTTAGCCAAACTAACACCACAGGTTGTCGCCACCTGGGCACAGGTTTTGCAAAGGGTCCCTGGGTCACGCTTGCTCATCAAGAACAAGTCCTTAGCCGACACTGAAACCCGGCGCCATCTATTGGATCTTTTCGGACGAGAGGGCATTGGTGGCGCGCAATTGGAGCTCCTGCCGTTTGTTGCCAAGACCGGCGGTCATTTGGCAATCTATAATCAGGTCGATATAGCCCTCGACAGTTTTCCCTACAATGGCACAACCACGTCGTGCGAAGCCATGTGGATGGGTGTGCCTTTTGTAAGCCTCAGTGGCGATCGCCATGCTGGACGGGTTGGTGCCAGCCTGCTCCGCAGCATCGGGCTCGACCGTCTACTGGCAAGGACCGCAGATGATTACATCGAGCTGGCCATAGAGCTGGCCGACGACCTCGATGCGCTGGCTGCCCTGCGTGCTGGGCTGCGAAGTCGGATGCGAGCTTCGCCACTTTGCGACGCAAAGGCCTTTGCTCTAGCGATGGAAGCAGCCTATCGAGACTTTTGGCGTGTTTGGTGCGAAGAGCACTCGAATGAAACATTCGGCATGACATAAACTTAAAGCGGATCTATCAAGAATTCATTCTCACAATAATAATCCTATCCTCACTGTGAGAAAGCAATACAGAAAACGACAAATATCAATTGTTGAAGAAAACAAACCGACACTTTTAATTCCTGTATGTATACCGAATATAGGCAGAAAATATTAGAGGTTTTTAACCCTTCAGCCCGTATCATCGAGCAAAGTAAATTTTCAACTAAGGGCCTGCCCTGTGCGACAGCTTTCGTCGATACGGGTCGGATAAGGCAATGGGAATTTTCGGTGATCGCTCGCTATTACCGACAAGCACGGCCACACGCAAGCTCAGCCGAGTGACGCAGCCAACAGGTATAGAACGGCATTTTGCTAGCGATGATATCATTGTCAGCAAGACCGACCTAAAAGGCCGCATCACTTATGCCAATCGCACCTTTTTAAGGATTGCTGACTTCCAGGAGCACGAGTTGCTGGGGGCGCCCCACAGCGTCGTGCGCCATCCGGACATGCCTCGATGTGTCTTTAAGCTGCTATGGGACGTTCTGGCGACAAAAAAGGAGGTCTTTGCCTATGTCGTCAATCTTGCCCGTTCGGGAGACCACTATTGGGTTTTCGCGCATGTGACCCCCAGCTTCGGTGAAGACAACGAAGTGGTGGGTTATCATTCCAATCGCCGCACACCCAAAAAAAGCGCCTTGGAAGCTGTAATTCCTCTCTATCAGACCTTGCTGGCAGAGGAGAACAAGCACAGCGACCGGAAAGCGGGCATGGCAAGTTCGTTCCAAATGTTTACCGACCTCCTCAAAGAGAAGGATGTTTCCTACGATGAATTTATCTTCTCTCTTTGACCTATCCGATCTTTCTCAAGCGCGATTGGCTTCAGCCCTGGCGTCGCTGTTCGCCATCTCGACCGTCCTTATCGCGGTTCTCGTTCCGAGCCACAGTGACCTCCTCTTCCTCCTCGCCATACTTACCGCGCTGGCTAGCATGCACGCCTTGTGGACACAGCGTAGGATAGCCCGATCCCTTGAGAGGGCTACGAGAGTTTGCAAGTCCGTCGCGAAGGGCGACTTCGAGGCGCGCGTCACGAATATCAAAGAGAGCGGCACAATTGGCGAGTTGTTGTGGTCGATCAATGAATTGATTGATCGTGCCGACGCTTTCATACGGGAATCCTCCGCCTCAATGGAACATGTCAGCAATAACCGCTATTTCCGGCAGATCGTCGAGACTGGCATGGTCGGTAGCTTCCTCAAAAGCGCGCGCGTCATTAATGACGCGACCAATGCCATCGCACAAAAGGTGGAAGGCTTTCGCAGCATAAGTGACAGTTTCGAAAGCAAACTTCATGGTGTTGTGGACTGTGTGGCCTGCGCGGCCAGCGAATTGGATTCAATGGCGGCGTCGATGACCTCGACGGCCTCGAACACCAGCACACAGGCGACGGCAGTAGCCGCGGCGGCGGAGGAAGCCTCGGTGAATGTCCAGACCGTTGCATCGGCCGCCGAACAACTCGCCAGTTCTATCAAGGAAATCAGCGAACAAGTCGCCGGCTCAAGTCAACTGGCTCACAGCGCGGTTGGAGAGGTGGTTCAAGCGAAAGGCCAGTTGGACGGCTCCGCACAGGCCGGGGAAAAGATCGAAGAAGTGGTGATCTTGATCACTAACATTGCCAAGCAGACCAACCTGCTTGCCCTCAATGCCGCCATTGAGGCCGCGCGTGCCGGCGAGCTCGGGAAAGGATTTGCAATCGTCGCACACGAAATAAAATCGCTGGCAAACCAGACCGCTGAAGCAACCCAAGACATTGTGGCCCAGGTCGAAAACATACAGAACACAACACGGATGGCGGCTGACAGCTTTGAATCGGTCACGGATACGATTAACGGTCTAGACAAGGTCGCCGCGACGGTTTCAGCGGCGGTAACACAACAAGAAGCGGCTACCAATGAAATTGCCGTAAGCATTTCCCAGGCTTCCGATGGAACAGTGGAAGTAAACCGCAACATCGAGCTGGTTACTGTTGCAGCGAGCAAGGCTGGCGAGGCATCCAGCCAGCTTCTGAGCGCCTCTAGCGAGCTGTCCAGACAGGCCGAAGGCCTGCGCAGCGAAGTCGGCAAGTTCTTCAAGGCGGTCAAAACCGTAGCTTGATCCGCATATAGCGCTCTTGGCGCTGGCGGCAATGCCAGATCAGCCCCGCGCCGCCGACCCCGGATCGTCGTAGCCGCCCTCCATCATCGTCTGAGACACCACCCGATAGACTTCTTGCCAAGCTTCTTTGATTTCCGGTGTGAATTCCTCACCGAGTTTCTCCTGCAAGGTCCAAATCAAGGCCGCACCCACAATCGCGTAGTGAACCGGCAACACGCCGTAGCCGGCGTGCCGGCGACCCAAATCCCTCAACAGGGGAACAAAGAACGCAACGTTAGTGAGACCGTCTACGGCCATGCCGATCATGGTCATGAGCCTGTGGCCCTGAAGCGTCATGTCGCTTTGGAAAAGGCTTCGTAAGTTTGGGGAGATATCGAAAAGCCGGTTATAAAATGTCTCGCCCGTCGTTTCGACGGCGACCAGCTTGAAGCTCTTTTGGACCAACTCAATTTGCTCGGGGGTCATAGCTGCCAACCTTTACGCTCAATCTGCTGCCCCTGCCTTGCTTTCCTGTAGGGATTGGGGCCTCTAGCCCGGATTATTCATGAGGGGTATGGCGTTTGATTTAGGCGCGGGTACTTGGCCGGGTTGACGGCGGTTTTTCGAGATGGGATTTTGCGCAGGTTTGGGGTTGGTGTTCGTGGTTTGGGCGGCGGCGGCCGCGTATTTTAGGGGCCTTGGGCGGCGATGCGGGCGGCGGTGGCGATGAGCGCCGTCTGGTAGGGATAGGCCGACGGCAAGGCGATCTTGACGCGGGACTTGAGCTCCTCGATGCGCGCGGCGATCTTGAGGAAGCGGCTCCGCAGGGTCTCGAAGCTGGCCTTGCGCCAGGGTGACTTTCGCGGTGCGGCAGCGCGCAGCTGATGCAGCAGCCAATAGGCGCCCATATGCAAAAACAGGCGGAACTGATTGGCTTCCCAGCGGTGGCAGGCGGTGCGGTCGGACTTGGTGTAGGTCTTGATGTCCTTGATCCGGTTCTCCATGCGGCCACGGCGGCAGTAGGCCTTCTCATAGAGCCACTTGGCGCGGCCGGGGAGGTTGGTGACGCAAAAGCGGATGTCCGAACCCTTGGGACTGGCCTCGACGCGGGCGATGACCCGGCGTTTACGCGACCAGCTCTTGGCCTGGTAGCCAGCCTGGAAGAAGCGGCGCAGCTTGTCGCGGCCCGCTTGCACCCGGCGCAGCGCCACGTCCTCGCACCAAGGCTGGCCGATCTCGCTAAGACGCCGGTTGGTGGGCAGGCCGAAGATGTAGCCGCAGCCTTGGCTTTCCAAGAAGTCCATGACCTCAGGCGTGGCGTAGTGGCCGTCGCCACGCAAACTGATGGCGACCCGCGGCCAGTTGGCGCGGATGCGGGCGATGACATGACGCAGGATCTTGGCTGCCTCCTTGCCCGAGGGTCGCTTGCCGGGGCGCAGCAGGCAAAGGACCGCTTTGCCGCTGCCCGCGTCGAAGATGTGGATCGGCTGAAAGCAGTAATCATTGAAGTGGGCGTTGAACAGCGCCAGCTGCTGTTGCCCATGAACCCGGTCGTCGGTATCGTCGATGTCGAGGAGGATGGCGTCGGGAACCCGCGCAAAGCTGTCGCAGAAACGATCGATCATCTTGAGCCCCATGCGCGCCAGCGCCCGCCAGGAGGCAACATTCTCCAGACGCGACAGGGTCGGCTGGCTCATCAGGTCGCAGCCGCTCTCCGGCAAGCGGCCACAAGCCAGCTTGAAGGCCGGATCGAAACGCAAGGTATCGAGATCGTTACAGTCCTCATAGCCCTGGGCGATGGCAAGGATCCGCGCCCGGATCATATCGGCATAGCTGTGGGTGATGCTGACTGGATCGCGCGCGTCGGCGATACAGGAGGCCAGCAGCTCGGCGATCCCGAGCCGCCGTTCGACGCGGCTCAGCAGCAAGACCCCGCCGTCCGACGACAGCCGACCGCCGTCAAAACGGGCGATGATCTCCTTGCCTTGGACGGCTGGCAGAGCGGGCAAAAGCGGCGTATCATCGACCATGGTGAGCCTGGGAGAAGTTGCTGCCGGAAATCTGGTCTTCAACACCCAAATTATACGACAGATCAACAACTTAATCCACGCTCACCAACCCTAAAAGCCCATCAACATGAATAATCCGGGCTAGGAACGATGGTTAGACTTTGTTTAGACCATCGGCGCTACAGCATTATTTCCTCGGCCACGCGACTTGGTTTCAATTGTTTCGCTCGGGTTAGTGGTTCCCCACGTCCCATGAGGTCATCAGTAAGTCCCCATAAGAGGGCTTGACCTACCGCCTGCAATCAGTAGGTTATTGGTCTATGAATAGGCTCTTGAGAGGTGATATCGCAAGTTCGCGACTTACGGACCCGGCGTCCTGAAGAGGGACAGCCGGGAAATCGCGCGTTTGCGCCACTGTGCTATCCTAGTAACCTCGTTTTTTAGACAGAGCCATGCAGCTTCCAGTTAGCCAAGTCCGCTTCTTTCACGCCGCTATGGGACGCCCCCTCGGCTATGGCGATTTGCGACTTATTCACGGTCGTCGGGCCTAGTGCGGCGAGCCGACGACCGAGCAGTATTGCCGTATCTGGTCAATTCAACAGAAATTGTGATCGTGGCCCCGCCCAAAGGGAGTGACCCGATCGAAATTCCGTAAGGAACGTGAAAGATGTCGAAAATGCCGATTGACAAATATCGTGCCTTTCCGCCGGTCGAACTGTCCGACCGCCAATGGCCCAGCAGGCGCATCACCGTGGCCCCGGTTTGGTGTTCTGTCGATCTACGAGACGGCAACCAAGCCCTGATCGAACCGATGGACCCGGCCCGCAAACGCCGCCTGTTCGAACTCCTGGTCACGATGGGATTCAAGGAAATCGAGGTTGGTTTTCCGGCCGCGTCGCAGACAGACTATGATTTTCTGCGGCTATTGATCGAAGAGGATCTGATCCCAGACGACGTCTCCATTCAGGTCCTGACGCAAAGCCGCGAGCATTTGATCAAGCGAACTTTCGAAAGCATCCGTGGCGCCAAGAACGTCATCGTCCACCTTTACAACTCTACCTCCGAACTGCAGCGTCGGGTCGTTTTCGGGCTAGATCGTGCCGGAATCATCGACATTGCCGTCAAAGGAGCGGAGTTGGTGCGCGATCTGCTGCCAAGTGTGCCGGACACGAAGGTCGTCCATCAGTATTCACCGGAAAGCTTCACCGGTACGGAGCTCGACTTCGCGGTCGAGATTTGTGAGGCGGTGATGGCGGTATGGGGCGCGAGCCCGGATAACAAGGTGATCTTGAATCTACCTTCGACAGTCGAGATGGCGACACCTAACGTTCATGCGGATCAGATCGAATGGTTTGCCCGCAACTTGAAGCACCGTGATCACGCCATCCTCAGCTTACATCCGCACAATGATCGCGGTTGTGCTGTCGCTGCGGCGGAACTGGCGGTCATGGCCGGCGCCGAGCGCATCGAAGGTACGCTTTTCGGCAATGGGGAGCGCACAGGCAACGTCGATGTGGTTACCTTGGCCCTGAACCTCTTCACTCAGGGTGTCGATCCAAGATTGGATATTTCCAACATCGATGAAATCCGCGAGGTTTCGGAGTATTGCACCCAGTTGCCCGTGCACCCACGCCATCCCTATGCGGGGGATCTGGTCTACACGGCCTTTTCCGGCTCCCATCAAGACGCCATCAAGAAAGGCATGGATGCCATCAAGAAGTCCAATAGCGGCCTGTGGGAGGTTCCCTACTTGCCGATCGATCCCAAAGATGTGGGGCGCAGCTACGAGGCCGTGATCCGCGTCAACAGCCAGTCGGGCAAGGGTGGCATCAGTTATATTCTTAAGCATGAATATAACTTGGACCTGCCGCGACGCCTGCAGATCGAATTCTCGCAAGTGATTCAGCAAATCACTGACACCACGGGTAAGGAAATCACACCGGAAGAAATTTGGCAGGCCTTCCAAGACACCTATCTGAGCCCGGCATCGCCCTTTGCCTTCATTGAGCATCGAAGCCTGCCGGACACCCATGCCTCGGAATTGCGTGTTCTAACCGCCAAGATTCAAGAACGCGGCAAGGAGCGTGAAATCACCGGAAAGGGCAATGGCCCGATTGCCGCTTTCGTTGATGCCATGGCCAATCATTGCGGCGTTTCACTCAAGGTGCGGGACTATGCGGAACACGCGGTCGGCGGCGGCGCCGATGCGACGGCTGTCTCCTATGTAGAGGTGGCCACGGATACCGGCGAAGTGCTGTGGGGTGTCGGCATGCATCCCAACATCGTCGTCTCGTCGCTGCGCGCCGTGGTCAGTGCAGCTAATCGTGTCGCGGGCAACATGCCAGTGAAAACCAAGGAAAGTACCGCCCAGGCAGAAGCATCTTCATAGCTGAATAAATCTGGGCATCTACCCTTCGAGCCTGATAACCTCGGAATAATAGATGCAGTGCCGACTTCTGCCGGCTGGCAGAGGTCGGCATTGGCGTCTATAAGGGAGCTTTAGCTGATCTTTATGGTGGAAATGCAATGCCTTGGACAGAAGACCCAACCGACCTATTGCAAGATTTGATCGACAAGGCAAAGAAGGCAGGGGCGTGTGCCGCTGATGCACTGTTGTTCTCCGGCGTTTCGATGAGCCACGCCCGTCGCCTCGGTGAGTTGGAGCGAGTCGAAAGAGAGGAATCGCAGGATTTGGGGCTTCGGGTGCTGTTGGGCAAACGCCAGGCCATGGTGTCTTCCAATGACATCGCCCAGACGAGCCTCGACGCCTTGGTAGAGCGAGCACTGGCGATGGCCGGTGCCGTACCGGAGGATCCCTACTGTGGCTTGGCAGACCCGGACCAACTTGCTGCCACTCTTCCCGAACTCGATATTTACGACCCCGAAGAACCCTCTCCCATGTTGCTCGTCGAACGCGCCAAGGAGTGCGAAGAGGCGGCCCGAGCGGTTGACGGCGTCACCAACTCCGAGGGGGCGGAGGCTTCTTGGTCTCATTCCGGTGTTTGGATGGCGGCGACCAACGGATTTGCCGGGAGCTACATGACCACTCGCCATGGCCTTGGAGTCGCGGTCCTGGCTGGCGAAGGCCTGGGCATGGAACGTGACTATGAGTTTTCGAGCCAAGTTTTCGGTGCGGATCTCGACGATCCGGCTACAGTTGGCCAGCAGGCGGGGGAGCGGGCCGTCAGGCGCCTTGACGCACGCAAGCCGCGATCGGGCCGTTTTCCCGTCATTTTCGATCCCAGGGTGTCCGGCAGCCTGTTGCGGCACCTTGCCGGGGCTATTAACGGAGCAGCAGTGGCCCGCGGCACGAGCTTTCTGAAGGACCAACTGGGAAAGGAAATCCTGCCTCGTGACATTACCGTGTTCGATGATCCGCACCGCCTCCGGGGGCTCCGCTCCAAACCCTTTGACGGCGAGGGCTTGGCCAACGAGCGGCGCGCCATTGTCGACCAAGGCCGTCTGACCGGTTGGATTTTAGACCTTGGGTCGGCGCGCCAATTGGGCCTCTCATCAACAGGAAATGCGTCGCGGGGCACGGCGTCGCCGCCCGGCCCAGCGGCGGCGAACTTCTATTTGCAGGCCGGTGAGGTGACACCTGCTGAACTGATGAGGGACATACATGAAGGCCTTTACATCACCGAGATGATGGGCATGGGCGTCAGTCTCGTCACCGGGGACTATAGCCGCGGTGCGGCGGGTTTTTGGATTGACCAAGGGGAAATCGCCTACCCGGTGAACGAGGTGACCGTGGCAGGCAACCTCAAGGACATGTTCGCTAGCCTCCGTGCGGCCAATGACTTAAAGTTTCGCTTTGGCACGGATGCCCCAACCTTGCGCGTGGAAGGGATGACGGTGGCCGGCCTCTAGGTCAGGGTTATCTGATTGTTGCCATGGGCCCCTCTCGCCTGAAGTTCATGGAGCTCGCCCTGAACCTGGCAGCCACGGGTGCTGCTGCCGGGGAGGTGCCGGTCGGGGCGGTGCTCGCAAGCGCCGATGGAACAGTTCTTGCGTGTGCTCACAACCGCGTAGAATGCGACGGCGATCCAACCGCCCATGCGGAAATTTTGGTCATTCGCGAGGGTGCCTTGCGCCTTGGCGGCAAACGGCTGGTCGACGCCGACCTTTATGTCACTTTAGAACCCTGTGCCATGTGTGCTGCGGCCGTGTCTTTTGCCCGATTGCGGCGGCTTTATTTTGCCGCCTATGACCCCAAGGGGGGTGCCGTCGAGCATGGCTCCCGGTTCTTCGAGCAGCCGACCTGCCACCATCGGCCGGAAGTTATTGGCGGGGTTTGTGAAACGCCGGCGCGAGACCTGCTGCAAGCTTTCTTCCGCGACCGTCGCTAGCCGAAACAGTCACGATCGCGTGCGCATGGCTCCGTTTGGTCGATCCCAGCCAAAGCAGCCCCATATCTATGAGGGTTCACTGCACCGATGGGGGCTGTCATGGTAGGACTTGGGAGAGCCACATTGTGGGCGAATGCCGTCGCCGGCTTGGCCTTTGCATTCTATTTTGCCATGGGCCCAAGCCTCGCCAGCGAAACGCCGATCACGCTGGATGCGGAACGGCGCGCGGCCTTGCTAGAATTGCCACACCTGGCCGGTCCCATGCCGGACCCGTCGGCCGGCAAGGCTGTGGTGGTGGCGTTCTTCGCGTCCTGGTGTCCCCCTTGTCACCCCGAGTTCGATCACCTGAACCAGGCGCGGCATCAATTCGCCGAAGAGGATCTCGAGATATTGGCGGTCAATATCTTTGAAGACTTCTTCAAGCCTGGCGACAAGTCTCGCCTGCCAGGTTTCCTTCAGTCCAAATCCCCGGTATTCCCTGTACTGGGGAATGGAGAAGCAGTGGCTACCCTGTTCGGAAAGGTCGAGCGCATCCCGACCGTTTTCGTTTTCGACCGCAAAGGACAAGTTGTCCTACACTTCATTCACTTGCAGGGTGCGGAAAGAACGCATGTCGGCGGTGAGGAACTAAACCGCGCCATTGCAAGGGCGCTTTAGGTGCCTGAACCCGCGCCCAACGCTGCCCAAGCTGTTAAGCCAAATCCTCGGTGAAAAATGGCTATCGCATGGCGGCCCGCCTGCCCGTTGGTTGGGCAACCATTGTCTGGGGATGGCCCGCTGATCCGGCAGGAGGTGTGAGTAACGGCGGCTCTCAGTACACATCCGATTTGCATTCCCAAGCAACCTCATCCATCCTGCCGCCAAGATTTCATTAACCTATTCCACCGTAACCGTATGGGAACGAGATGGTAAAAGAAGCAAATCCCGACCACCCGGTACAGGAACTCATCGTTAAGCGCTGGAGCCCTTATGGATTTTCCGGGTGTCCGGTCAGTAAGGCCGACCTTTGTGCGCTGTTCGAGGCCGCTCGCTGGGCGGCGTCATCGTACAACGAACAACCCTGGCGTTTCATCGTGGCCACAAAGCAGGAGCCAGAGGGCCACGATCGAATGCTTACCTGCCTGGTCGAAGCCAATCAGGCCTGGGCTAAAGCAGCCCCGGTTTTAGCACTCGGTGTGATCCAGCATAGTTTCAGCCGCAACAATAAATCCAACCGTGTTGCCGCCCACGACCTAGGGCTAGCTGTCGGTAACCTTCTCGTCGAAGCCACGGCGCGTGGAATTTTCGTTCATCAAATGGCCGGGATTCTGCAAGGGCGAGCCCGATACCTCTATGAGATTCCGCCCGACGCCGAAGCCTGGACGGGCATCGCGATTGGGTATGCCGCCCCACCGGATCACTTGCCAGAGGCCCTGCGAGAACGGGACCTTGCGCCGCGCACCCGCAAGCCCCTATCCGAATTCGTGTTTGGCAATGGCTGGAACGAGAGCGCCGAATTCTTGACATGAAGCTATGCGAGATGCGGCACGAGTGTTGCGCGAATAGGCACATACGACAATGAAAGACGCACCTAGTTGGCTCAAGCCAACTGTCGACTACGGACCCTTGGCCGTCTTCTTCCTTGGCTATTGGCAGGCGGGCCTCTTACCCGCGACCGCCGCTCTTATGGTGGCAACGGCCATCGCCTTGGTGCTTTCTTGGCTGGTGGCGCGACGCATTCCCATGATCGCCCTGATTACAGCGGCGATCGTGGGAATATTCGGTGGCCTGACGCTGTGGCTTCAAGATGAGACTTTCATCAAAATGAAGCCGACCATAGTTCAGTCAATTTTCGCTTTCATCCTTCTGGGAGGGTTGCTGGTAAATCGACCCTTGCTCAAGTATCTCATGGAAGCGAACTGGCCCATGGATGATACTGGGTGGCGACAGTTGACATTCCGATTTGGTCTCTTTTTCGCGGCAATGGCGATCTTGAATGAAGTGGTCTGGCGCACGCAGTCGACTGATTTTTGGGTCAATTTCAAGGTCTTCGGCATCATGGGACTGACCTTCGTCTTCGCTCTCGCCCAAACACCGCTTTTGCGACGCCATCACCAAATGCGAGAGGAACCGGAAAACAGCCCGTGATAGGTCTAGATCACGTCGAAGGGTGATGCGGCAATGCCTTCATCTTGCCTTGGCCTCACGGGACAATGATTGGGTGCGATTGACGCCATCGAGATGACCGGCAGGGGATCGTCATAGCAAGGTTCTAGAGGCGCCAAGTAACCAGGACGGAATTGTAAGCCGGGATTGAAAGGAAATCATTGGATTCATGGTTGAGGGAGATCGCAAGACGAGGCACCCCCTAACAACTGTTGAAAGAAAAATAACACCGGCACAATAACTCGAATGGTCAAAAATAAACTAACGATATGTAAAGAATATCGCACACATGAACTCTGAAACAGGCCAAGAACAGAAGGATTTTAAAGAAAAAACCTGAAAATTGGTCATAATTCCTAAGCAATGTTGGATAATATCGAGATCTCTGTTGGCTAATCGGAAATTGCTGCTATCTAACCGATTGAAGGGTGTATCCAAATCATACGGACTTCTGTTCCGATGTCACCTTATCGAGCAACTTGGCAAATCAACAAATTGGTCCAGGTTCTAACTAGGGAGTAATTTGCCAAGGGACCACTCGGCAGAGGTGGGATGCGGCAAGGTCGGCATCGTTGTGTCCGGCAAAACCAAGGGGACGGCAAATGTTGGAAAATAAATCCACCCTTGGGCCCTTGGATTGGTCGGCCGATGGAAAGGCGATTTGGGCGTCTTGACCCGTGCTCTTTAACACCTATGAATTTATCTGGGGATTTCTCCCCATAGCCGTCATAGGCTTTTACCTTTTAGGTGCCTGGCGCCTGGAGCGCTTAGCGCTAGCATGGCTCATCGCCGCCTCCCTTTTCTTCTATGGCTGGTGGAATCCAGTCTACCTTTGGCTAATCACATGCTCGATTGTGGCGAACTTCTCCATCGGACAGTTCTTGACGCGGATTCACTTGGGCCCAGGGCTGCGACGCGGCCTCGTAATCGGTGGCGTGGCCGTGAACCTCGCGTCCATCGGCTATTTCAAATATGCCAACTTCTTTGTCGACAATATCAACCAAATCGCCGGGGCTGGCTTTCACCTTGAACCTATCATTCTACCCCTTGCGATCTCTTTCTTCACGTTTCAGCAAATTACCTACCTGGTGGACGCTTATCGCGGACTCACAAAGGAATACAGCTTCCTGCACTATTGCCTATTCGTGACGTTTTTTCCGCAGTTGATAGCCGGTCCCATCGTGCATCACCATGAGATGATGCCACAGTTCATGCGGGACAGTGTCTTTCGCTTCAAGATCGACCGGGTCGCGATCGGCGCAACGATCTTTTTCATCGGCCTGTTTAAGAAAGTCATCATCGCCGACAGTATGGCCAGCTATGGCAGTCCAATCTTTGCAGCAGCTGAAGCAGGTACGCATTTAAGCTTTTTCGAGGCTTGGTCGGGCGCGCTCGCCTACACTTTTCAACTCTACTTCGATTTTTCAGGCTATTCGGACATGGCCATCGGCCTAGCCCGTCTTTTCGGCATCCGTTTGCCGCTGAATTTCTTTTCGCCTTACAAAGCTACAAGCATCATCGACTTTTGGCGACGCTGGCACATGACCCTATCGCGCTTCTTGCGGGATTATGTGTACTTCTCGCTGGGCGGCAATAAAAAAGGCCCCAGCCGGCGCCACATCAATCTGATGATCACCATGTTGTTGGGCGGCCTTTGGCACGGGGCCGGTTGGACCTTTGTTGTTTGGGGTGGACTGCACGGCCTTTACCTAGTTGTCAATCACGCATGGCGCAGGGTCTATGGTTGGACCGGAATGAGGCCTGGCGCGTTTGGTGTGCTGGGCCCGATATGCGCCTGGACAACGACTTTCATGTCTGTCGTTGTGGCGTGGGTCTTCTTTCGTGCCGAGAGCTTAGAAGGTGCCGTTTTGATGCTATCCGGCATGGTCGGCCTTAATGGTATCGTCTTGCCAAGCTTTATCGAAACAAACCTGGGGGGCTTGGCCGCGGCGCTGATGCGCTACGGCGTTGAATTTCGGTCGGAAATGGACTACTGGGACACCGAGCTTTTCGCGGCCTTTGCTGTACTTCTCCTCGTCATATTGGCGCTACCTAACACCTACCAATTGATGGAGCGCTACAAGCCCGCCATTACGGCGGGTCTGCCCGGTGCACGCCCGTCCCGTGTCAAGCTGCAATGGCGCGCCACAACCGGTTGGGCCGTTGGCGCCGGCATCACGGCAGCCATTTGCTTTGCGTTCATGACGCAAGTCAGCGAATTCCTTTACTTCCAATTTTGACGGGGATCTAGAAACGGATGACAATCACGCAGAACATGGGTGGCAAGTGAACACCACATTCAAAAAATACACCCTTACTGCGATGATGACGGTGGCGATCATTCTGCTGCCGATCCTGACGGTCAACCTAGTGGTCGACCCTTTGTGGTACCTTGATGGCAACAGTCTATTTGACCGCAACTATCCCTATAATGAACGCTACAGCAAAACCAACCATTTCCTCAAAGACCCTCGTTCTTATGACTGCATCGTCTTTGGTAGTTCCCGTACGACGCTGCTTGATGCGCAAAAAATCAAGGACCACACTTGTTTCAACTACTCCTTTTCGCGGGCGACGCACGAGGAGTATTCGGCTTTTGCCCAGTTTGTAAAAGCGCAAGGGGTCAGGCCCCTACTGGTGGTGGTCGGCGTTGACAACTACAACTTTACCAACGAGGACTTCCCGTCATCGATACCCAAGTTTGTTCAAGAATTGGAACGGGCCCCGCAAATGCTCGCTTCCTACCTCTCTTTTAACAGCCTGAAGTTCTCGTTGCTTACCCTCAGCAGGAAGCTCGAAAATGAGCGCTATTATGATTCTGAGTTTCGCTGTCGCGTCATCGCCGACGCGGGCCCCTTCCAACCGGCAAAAACCGTACGGACCCGAACCTTGGATCGATTTTTGCCGCTGACCGACGTCAACCCCGACAATGCCGCAACCCTGGCCGGGTTGAGGCAGGTATTTCCGCAGGCACGCTTCGTCGGCTACATACCGCCAATCAACGCGTACTACGTCGCCAACCTAAAGCTGCTGGGGCTATTGGAAAGCCATCTGGAGACCATGTATCAAGTCGCCGGAATCTTCGACGAATTCTATGACTTCACCATCCCCTCACCCATTACCCGTGACACTACCAACACCTATGATGGCCATCATTACTATCCCGAGATCAACGACTTGGTCGCCGCCTCCCTGAGCGGAGATCCGCCCGTGTTCGGCATGAGCGTGCACCACCTGTCAGAACGAGAGTATCGCTCCAAGTATCAAGCCGAAGTCAACCGCTTCATCGCCCAAGAAGGCGTGAGCCTGGTTCAGCAGAGTAAGAAGCCTCACCCAGGCAGCGATCTCGGCGGATAACCCCTGGCACAAAGCGAGAGCGCCAGGCGGCGGCGTTCATTCGCTCAAGACCTTCGGCCAGTTGGCATCCCCCTTCGTTATGTTGCCGGGAATGTCTTGGGCCCAACGGCTTTGAACACTTTTTGAGTAATTCAGATAGAGCTTGCCGGCTTCGATGTGCCATGCCTCCGGGTCCGTGGAGGCCGTGTAGCCCTGGGAAACAGCCCAGGCACAGTATCCGCCATATTGCGGAGCGTAGGCCTCTGGGTCGGCCTCGAAGGCCGCTTGATTGGCGGCTGAAGCAAAGCGCCAGGTCGCGCCCATCCAGGACAGCGTAAACTGATCGCTCCCCTCCACCGGCCGCCCTTCCTGAAAGTAGGCAACCGGATCATAACCGCTGACAGCCAAGCTAGAGAAAGTTCGGGTAAAAATTTCATCTTTGGCCGCCAGTGCGGGCGTTGCCGAAACGCAGGCCACGGCCAGCAGAGCTATCAAAATGTGGCGACGCGGCAAAGGCATAGCAAACTCCCTTGTTAGGGCGTCGGGCAAGACAGTGGAACTGCGCCAAGGCGCAAAGCCTATATGTGATCTCTCAGCAGGATATCCAGTCGGCCCGGACCATATGGCCGCCCTACTGGGAGATCGCACCCAGAGCATTTCCGGAAACTCAGACTTGATCCCGGCCAGTAATCTTTTCGCCGCCTACCGACCCTGGCCGACGATGCTCGTTCAGAAAATCACGGATTTGCTGACCGACCTGATCTGGCGCTTCCGGCAACACCGAGTGTTTGAGGCGCGGAAAGATATGCAGCTGGCTATTCGGCACCCGCTTGGCAATCACGTTTGCCATGCGCGGGGTCGAACCGATATCTTTCTCGCCGGTCACCACCAAGGTCGGCGCGGTTATCTGGTGAAGTCGATCGGCCAAATCATTGTCCGCCAAGACCCGGTATGCCGCCGCATAGCAGCCGGGATCATTGTTGAGTGAGCGCCGCCGCCGCTCCTCCAGCACCTCGGGATGGGCGATGATGAAGTCTGCGGTGAACCAGCGATCGACGGCCTCGGCAAGATGCGACAGGGCGCCCTCTTCAGCCAAGATCTGGGCCCGCCTTTGAACCCGCTGTCGTTCTTCTTCCGTGCGCCCGGCGATGGTGCTGACCAAAATAAGCTTTTGGATCCTTTGTGGGTGGGCGAGTGCAAAGCCTTGAGCAATCAGACCACCCAGCGAAAAGCCGGCTAGGATGGTGGTTTCGATGTCCAAGTGGTCGAGCAGGTCGACGAGATCATCGACAAAGTCGACGAGCGCATAAGGCCCCGGGACTTTGGCTGAATGGCCATGGCCCCTCAAGTCGTACTGCAAAGTGCGAAACCCTGGGCCCATAGCGGCAATCACGCCGTCCCAGCTCTCGAGGTAGGAGCCAACACCATGAATGAAAGTGATCGTCGGCCCCTTGCCATCGAGCCTGTAGTGGATGTCACCGTGAGGGCGAGAGAAACAAGCCACGGCTCAGCCTTGCTGCAAAACCTTGCGACCATTGGCCCACCACAAGAGTGCGACCTCGTGCTTCTCATGGCGCCGCTTCGAGGCTACACCGGCCAAACCGCTAAACATCGGCAAGAATCCGTGCGTCCTGAGAACGGAAGCCGAGCGTGGCCGGAGCCCCGACCGCAAGAGCCGTGGCCTCCGCCTGAGCCGACTGTTCCAGGGCCGCTACTTCGGTGCCATCGTCAAGTAAAACGATGGCCTTGCGGGACTGGCCCAGGTAGATCAGCTCCTTAGCTGTACCGGTCAGTCGGTTGTCGTCGGCAGCGGCCATGTGCCCATTCTCCACGCGCAATCGCTTCGGTCGAATGGCAAGCACCGCCGACGTCCCAGCCAAAAGTCCGGAACTGATTTGGCCCTGCAGGCCGCGGATGCTGCCGGATTTCCCATCGGTGGTCTCGACCTGACCGGTGATGAAGTTTGTCTCGCCGATAAAATCGGCCACAAACTTGGTCTCGGGCGCTTCGTAAAGTGCCCGCGGCGTCCCGACCTGTTCGATCCGGCCTTGATTGAAGACGGCAATGTGATCGGACATGATCAAGGCTTCTTCCTGATCATGGGTCACATAGAGCACGGTGGTACCCAGGTTCTTGTGAAGATGCATGATCTCTAGCTGCATATGCTCGCGCAGCTTCTTATCGAGGGCGCCCAAGGGCTCGTCCATCAACAGCAGCCGCGGTCTAAAGACCATGGCTCGAGCCAAGGCCACACGCTGCTGCTGCCCACCTGAGAGCTCCTTGGGCAGGCGCGCGTCAAAGCCGGCGAGGCCGACCATTGCCAAAGCCTCTTCCACTTGCAAGCGCCTCTCGGCCTTGGAAACACCCCGCATTTCGAGAGGGAAGGCAACGTTTTGCGCGACGCTCATGTGTGGAAAGAGTGCATAGTGCTGAAACACAATGCCGAAATCGCGCTTCCAAACCGGAACCGGGTCGAGAGGCTTGCCGTCCCATCTGTATATGGCCCTCGCTTGGCTCGGAAAACCCAGCAACCATCATGTGACCACGTGGGGTGACTTGCCGCCCAGTTCCAAATTGCAGGGAATCAGCCGCTCGCCGGCATTGACGGCCACCTTGCGGCCGGTTTCAGTGCCGCCGGTGAAGGCAATCTTGGCAATGCCAGGATGCTTGGTGAGTGCATCGCCGGTGGTCTGCCCGAACCCCGTGACTACATTGAAAACCCCGTCAGGAAAGCCGGCCTTCGGTGGGGCGCTTTGGCCCGCCAGCCGCGTTGCGTCGCTTGTCTGATGACAAGGCAATCGATTCATGGATTATTGGTTGGGCCATTTGGATCTTCCCGACGCTGGCCGTTTTACGGGCCGGGCTAGGGTGTGCGGCGGGCGTAGCCAGGGGATCTGGCTTGGGAAAACCCATCAGCAAAAGGCAAGGGGCCCCTCGCGCTGACAAGGAGCGTCATGATGTTCGTTGCCATGCGCCATTAACTCCACCACCAGAGACTGAGGCTCGCACGACGATCTGCAAATTCCATCTTCACCGTCAATGACGATACCTACGGTGCCACGATGAACGAAGGCGTTAGCCGTGATCTCGACGCGGCGCGGCACTTCTGTCTGGCCAATGACGGCAAGCTTCTCGTCAGGACTTGGTGGTCAACCTCACACCGAAGGGCCGCCGACCTGCCAAATCATCACACGTCAGACCTACAGTATTCTTTCTGGAATGATCAGGACGTCCCCCGGCAACACAGGGACGTTGGCTGAAATGTCACCGTCTCGAATGAGTCGATCGATGCGCACCCGATACTCTTGCGCCTCGCCCCCACTCGAGCGCACCAACCTAGAGCTGTCGCCATCTGCACGCTCTGTCAGGCCACCAACACGGATAATGACATCGAGTAGTGTCATGTCATCCTGGTAGGGAATGGCGCGGGGTTCCTGCGCCTGTCCGACGACGCGGATCTGTTGATCGAAAGGACCGTTAAACCCGCCAACAATGACCGTCACCAGGGGGTCTTGGACATACTCGGCAAGCTTCTTCTCGATGTCGTTTGCAAGTTCACTCGGGGTTTTGCCGGCGGCATAGAGATCTTCTACCAGCGGCACAGTGATCCGCCCATCAGGGCGAACCGTGACCGTACGGCTAAGGTCCTCGTTGCGCCAAACAAAAATCTCCAGGCTGTCCAGCGGGCCAATACGGTATACCGGCCCAGAGCCCTCGTCGGCAAGATCACCCCGCGGCGCATCAGGGATGTTGCTACACGCTGCCAATCCGAGAAGAACTGCCAGACCGAAGAGGATGCCGCAAGACTTAGAAGAGCCAAACTTCATGACCGCAACCCACGTGCTAAATTAAGACCCTTGACGATAAGCCACAGTCTATCATTGAAAGGGCTGAATACAACACATGTCAAATTCATGCGGGCGTTTTGCAGCCTCAATTCTCCAATACCTGGGTGGGCCGGCGCCAGCAGACGGCGATGCTATCGCGGCTTCGGAGATCCACATACGGGAAAAAGAGGGACACTTAAAGGGCAAGATGGCCAAAGCGCATTTAGTAGGTGCTCGAAATTTCCCATCAACCTTTGAAATGCTCACTTCATGTAAAGCACTCAACCTTCGGCACCAAGGGGCCCGTGCCAAAGTCAGATCTGCTGAACAACTGCGCGTATCACCAATCAGATAACATCTTTACGGAACTCTGCCGTTTTTGCGCATGCATGCAGATTATCTTCAGCTCTTCGTTGTCGATGGCTTGCACTCGCCGAGTCCAGATTTCGACCTCATCGACCAATGCCGCCGACTCTTCATCGTCAAATCCCTTTTGCTTTGCTGCGCTTAAGAAGTTGGCCCAGGCAAGCACAATATCTTCACGCAACGCGCTGGTCACATCATGGGCGGCGTGTATATCAAATCCGAGATTTTCTAAGGCGCCTGTATATTGTTGAACTGACCAGGGAAAGGGATGATCTGGTTCTCCTTCCATCCAGGCGTCGAGGTTTCCTGATTCGGACTTGGCTTCATCGATCATGTAATCGATGATAAGTAAATGACCTCGATCTTTTATACCATCGACAAATTTAGCCAATAGTTTTTCTTTGTCTTCAACTGTAAAAAGCGCCTCTTTCGATATAACACAATCGTATGATTTCGACTTCACTTCAAATTTGTTAGGAAAATATTGGTGGATCGGCGCTCGTTTCTCTTGGTCGGCGGCTTTAGCCATTTGCCGACCGATCTTAGTTAAGGTGGCGTCAGCTTCGAATCCGGTGACGCATACGCCAAACTCATCGACGATTGACCGTGCTGCACCGCCCAGTCCACAGCCAAAATCGAGCAAGTTTAGGGCGGGATTCAGACCAAGCGGCTTGACTGCCTTTAGAACAAATTCCTCACCGCCGGGCGAACAATAGCCTTCGCCCCATACCTGCTGCACAATCGCGACGCGTTTGTCCGTCCAACGCTCAAGTTTCGAATCGGGAATGTCAGCGCTATCCTCATTGGCAACGACATCGCTATCTTGCGCGGGTGATGGTTGCCTGGATTTGGAAACTTCCAACTCATACCCGTCCCACCACGCTCGCAGGCGCTTGAGCAAGGGTATTTGCTGCGCCGCACGCCCTTTCGCGTTGTTAGGATGGACAGTAGAAGTCATATTTATTTTTCAACTAAACGCTTTGAGTAAACATACGTTCAACAAGAGTAACAAAGTCTTTCTGAAGTGTGAGTTAACGTCGTGTCGCAATGCCAGTTCATTTAGTGCAAACAATAGAATAATGTACCTAAATACAGATTAAAGTAGCGCATTATCGCTTTCCGATGGCAGAATATCTTAGGGTTTCTCTGTCTTGCCGCCTATCGTTTTCTTGTACCATAGGGCTATGCACTAACGGCCCTATCGACCGAGTTTGCGATACGCATCTGGCGTCGTGCGATAGGCAGCGCGGAAGGCCTTGCAGAAATGGGCGGCATCGGCGAAACCGGTCTCGTAGGCGATCCAGGTCACCGAGCGTGAGGTATCGAGCAGAAGGTGTCGCGCCTGCTCAAGGCGCATGGCCCGCCAGAAGGCTGCCGGCGAGCTATTCAGGTCCGCCTGAAAGGCGCGGTTGAGTTGGCTTAAGGTTGCGTTAGCCATGGCCGCTAGACGGTCGACAGGAAAGGGCCGTCCGGCGTGCATTTCCATGATGCGCACCGCCTCGACAGTCAAGCGGCTGGCATTGGCCAAGTGGTCCTCATAAGCACGCAGGGGCGAATGCAAACGTGGCTCGCCAGGGATGGTGAGGAGATAGTTTTGCGCCTTCCTCGCCTTGACCTCGCTGCAATGCCGTTTGATTAGATAGGTGGCCACATCAATGGCGGCCACGCCGCCAGGGCAGGTGATGATGTTCCCGTCTATGACAAAATTGGCATCGGTCACCGGGATCAACGAGGGGAAACGCCGCAACAGCGCACGTTGGACCGAGTAGTGGACGCAGCAGCGCCGACCCTCCATGAGGCCCGCTTGGGCCAATAGGAACCCGCCGGTGCATACGCCCACCAAGGGGATCCGGGCCGCCGCCGCCGCCCGCAAGAAGTCAAGGACCGGCTGTGGCGGATTATCGATCTCGCCATTGCGGCCACCCACCGCGACCACGTAGTCAAAGCGGCGCGGATCACCAAATTGATCGCTCGGCAACACCACCAGGCCGCAACTCGCCCTTAGCGGCTTATGGTCATGGCTAAGGAAGGACCAGGCACAATGAATCGGCCGGCTGTCATCTTCATGATCTGCGGCCAGACGCAAGGCGTCGACGAAGCCAGCAAAGGGGGTCAAAGTAAATTCGCGAGCAAAGACAAAACCAACCACCAATTCGGGCCGCCAACCATCCTGATCGGGCGGCGAGGCTCGACCGAAAGGCAAGCCACCAGGTGAACGCATGTCACAGTCCTCGGGACCAGTACTTCAAGACGGAAAAATACAATAAAATGGGTGAAAGAGACAATCGCCTGAATTCCCAGTCGCGTAACATGCAAGGCAGCCGAAGCTTTGCGGCCGAGACTTGCGAAATGCTCGACGAGCGTTTCACTCGAGGTCGTGGTCAGACATGGCTTCGTTCTCGCAAGCGCCGCGGAGCGAACCGAGGGTTTTTGTATTTGAGCGGTAGGGGTCGAGGGAAATGCAATCACATGCGCGCGTGGTTATCGTTGGGGGCGGCTGTGTCGGGGTTAACATACTCTATAGCTTGGCCAAGCGGGGTTGGACGGATATCGCCTTGCTTGAGCGCACGGAGCTGACTGCAGGCTCCACCTGGCATGCCGCGGGCCTGCTGCCCCTTTACAGTTTCAGCTACAGCTTCGGCCGGATCATTGCCAAGACCATCGAAATCTACGAAGGCCTGGAAGCAGAAACCGGTCAGGCGGTGGGCTTCCACAAGTGCGGCCAGCTGCGTGTTGCTGAAACCCGCGACCGTATGGACGAGTACCTTAGCTACGCCGCCATTGCCGAGACCCAGGGCGTGCGCGCGGAGATCCTGTCGCCCAAGCAGGTGAAAGAGCTGTGGCCATTGATGGAAGCCTCACCGGACCTTTTGGGCGCTGTCTACAACCCCGATGACGGCCACATAGCGCCCGCCGACGTCACCCAAGCACTGGCCAAGGGTGCTCGTAACATGGGGGCAACGATCTATCGCAATACCGAAGTCACCGGCTTCGCGGAACTGGCAAGCGGAGAATGGAAGGTCAAGACCAACCAAGGAGACATCACTTGTGAGCACGTGGTGACCGCCAGCGGCAACTACGTACACAACACGGCGCGCATGCTCGGCCTGACGCTGCCGGCAACCCCCATCGTGCATCAATACTGGGTCACCGAAGCAGTGCCGCAGATCATCGAGCGGCAACAGCAAGGCCTGCCGGAAATGCCGATCTTGCGGAACGAGGCCATCAACGGCTACGTGCGCGAGGAACGCAGCGGTTTGATGGTCGGCCCCTATGAACGGCCGGAAAAGCTTGAGCTCTTCGCCTACGACGGCGTGCCTGAGTGGTTTGGCGCCGACTTGCTGCCGGAAGACTACGATGCGGTCGAGAAGAACTGGGAGGCAGCGCTAAAGCTGGTGCCGGTGCTGGGCGAAGTCGGCATCAAGAGCAACGTGCGTGGGCCGATCTGCACAACCCCGGATAACCTGCCCTTGCTTGGGCCGGCCTGGGGCAAGCGCAATCTTTGGCTGGCCGAAGGCTTCTCCGGCGGCATCTTGATGCCCGGCGGCTTAGGTCATCACCTGGCGGAGTGGATTATCGACGGCGAGCCATCGATCGATCTCTCAGAAGTGGACTGCCGCCGCTTCGGCCCCTACGCCAACAAACGCTGGACGGCAACCAAGGTGCGCGAAGCCTTCGGCCATAACTTCGGGATCCATTTTCCGGGTTACGAGTGGCCGGCGGGGCGGCAGATCAAGATGTCGCCAAGCCATGACCGCTTGGCCGAGCGCGGCGCCTGCTGGGGTGCCGTCTATGGCTGGGAAGTACCCCTGTGGTTCGCACCCAAAGGGACCGAAGCCAAAGACATTTACAGCTATCGGGTCTTCAATTGCAAAGAGCACGTCGGCAATGAGTGCCAGGCCGTGCGGAACGATGTTGGCCTTATCGAGATGACCCCCATGGCCAAGTTCGAGGTTAGCGGGCACGGTGCGGAAGCCTGGCTGAACCGGATTCTCGCCAATCGGGTTCCGAAACGACCGGGCGGCATGGCGCTTTGCCATCTGCTCACCGAGCAAGGCACCGTGCGCAGCGAGTTTACGGTCACGAAGCTAGACGACGCGCTCTTCTATCTGGTCGGCACGCCGCGCGGTGAACGGCACGACTTCGACACCCTTTGGCGACACCTGCCGAGCGATGGCAGTGTGGTGTTACAAAACGTCACCCTGGAGCGGGGCTGCTGGACTGTGGTTGGGCCCAAGGCGCGCGATGTCTTGCAGGAACTGACCGACAGCGATCTTTCCAATGCCGCCTTCCCTTGGCTTTCGGCCCAGACGACGGCCGTCGGCTTTGCATCGGATGTGCGCATGCTGCGGGTCAACTACGAGGGCGAATTGGGGTGGGAGCTTTATCACCCAATCTGCCACAACCAGCACCTCTTCGAGGAGATCACTCGCGTCGGCGCCAGGCACGGCCTAAAGATGGCCGGCTACCGGGCGATCGAATCCTTGCGCCTGGAGAAGTCCTATCGTGCGATTTACCGGGATCTGAACGTCGAGTATACGGCGTTGGAGTCCGGCCTTGATCGCTTCCTTCGCTTCGACAAGGGCGAATTCATTGGCCGCCAGGCGCTCGAGAAGCAACGGGCAGAGGGTCTAGCACGCCACATGGTGACCCTGAAGGTCGAGACCGTGGACGCGGACGCCTTCATGAACGAGGGGGTCTACAAGAACGGCAGCCTGGTCGGTCGGGTTACCTCAGGCGCCCACTCTCACAGCTTTGGACACTGCCTTTCCATGGCCTATCTCGATGCCGAACACAGCGCCATCGGAACAGAGCTGGAAATCCCGCTGCTGGGCGAGCGGCGGAGGGCAAGGGTCATACCCGACTCGCCCTACGATCCAGAAAATCAACGTCCACGCCAGTAAGGACCCAGCCATGAGCGGTGGTACCATGGAAGGCACGCCACGCCGGCGCGGCGGCGGCCGTAGCCGACGGGCCGAACGCCAGGGCGCGCCCATCGTCCATCATCCAACCCTTCTGCGCAACGTCCCCGCCTTCGAAGTGGTGAACCAGGAAGGCGTGGAGATGATTCACAACCTCGCCATGCGCATTGTCGAGGAGATTGGGGTCGAGTTCCGCGACCCGGAGGCCTTGGAAATCTGGGGCAGGACCGAGGCGGAGGTCGAGGGCGAGCGGGTGCGCATCGGCCGCGACGCGCTAATGGCGTTGATTGACCAGGCGCCTCAGACCTACGTGCAGCACGCCCGCAATCCAGAACGCAGCGTCACCGTCGGCGGCCGACACAGCGTGATCTCCCCTTCCTATGGTCCGCCCTTCATCCTCGACTTCCAGGGCAATCGCCGGCACGCGACCCTCGACGATTTGAACAATCTGCAAAAGCTCAATCACATGGCTTCTTCGGTGCACATCGCCGGCGGGCCAATCGTTGAGCCAGTTGATGTACCGGTGCCGCACCGGCATCTGCACATGGCCTATAGCGGCCTGAAGTACTCAGACAAGCCTTTGGTGGGCAATGTGACCGCCCGTCAGCGCGCCCAGGACACGGTCGACATGCTGAGCCTGGTGTTTGGGCAAGACTTTGCCACCAACAACACGCTGACCACCTCCTTGATCAACGCCAACTCGCCGTTGGTTTGGGATAACACCATGCTGGACGCGCTCAAGGTCTACGCCGCCAACAACCAAGCAGTCATGTGCTCACCTTTCTCCATGGCGGCAGCAAGCACACCGGCCAGTAATGTGGGCACCATGGCCGTGGTCACCGCCGAGGCTCTGATGGCTATCGCCTTCGCTCAGGTCGTTCGCCCCGGCTCGCCCATGCTGCTCGGGGTGCCGGCCATGACTGTGGCCCTCAATACCGGGGCACCAGTGCATGGCAGTCCGGATTCGGCCATGGTCCAGTTCCTCGCCGGCATGATGGCCCGCCGCTACCAGGTACCTCATCGGGCGATCGCCAACTGCGCGACCTCCAAAGTGCCCGACATGCAGGCTGGTTACGACTCCATGTGGGGTCTTTTCCCCTCCTTCCTCAGCGGCGCTCAATGGATCACCATGGCCGGCGGCATGATCGAAGGCACGCTCACCCTCAGCTACGCCAAAACGGTGATCGACTTCGAGCAAATCGACGCCTTCTACCACTTCTCCCAAGGCTGCCGGTTCGATGATCTCGACGAAATCTTCGAAACGGTGCGCGAGGTTGGGCCGGGCGGGCATTTCCTTGGCGCGGCCCATACCCGTAAGAGCAACCTCTTCATTTTTCCCTCGCAGAACAACGTCACCTATGAACAGTGGGCCGAGGAAGGCTGCAAGGACTCGAACCAAGTCGGGCTCGAGAAGGCAAAGGATTGGCTTCAGCGCTACGAGCTGCCGGCCATGGACCCGGCCCTCGACGAAGCCCTCTGCGCCTTTGTCAAAAGGCGGGAGGCGGAGATTCCCGCCAAGGAGATTTAGCGGGCATTCGGGCTACGTGAAATACCTACGGCGGCATGTCGCCATTGCGCGGGTCCAGCGCGAATCCTGTTTCAAAGCCCCAGGAAATATGCCATGCATGCGTTGGGGGGCCATTGTTAAACTCGCTATTGTTCGGCAACAGCAAGCCGGCAATGAGTTAGGGCACGATGCGGGCGACAAGCGAGGTGTGATGAGTGGCAAGCGGCGGGCCGTTCCACCGGTTGTTGCGGCTGCAGCATTTGGACTGGGCCTGCTGACAGCCTGCACGGAACAACAAGCTACAGCACCCCAAGAACTGGTTGCGGCGGGATCCTATGACTATCCAATTCTCGATGCCTTTGCCGCGACAGTTATCGGCACCCCAAGCTCCTTTCAGCCCAATCTGCCGGAAATCGAGGATCGAGACGACCGGGAATTGATCGTCTTCCCCGACCGCAAGGTCCCCGACGTCTTCTGGTATCACGACACCCTCCGTTATGCGGTTGCCTATCAGAAGCAGCCGGCCCCGTTGGTCTTCAACATTGCCGGCACCGGCGCCAGCCATAACTCCGGGGTCATGCGTTTTATGGAGCAGGTGTTCTTCGCGGCCGGTTATCACGTCGTGTCCCTACCCTCGCCGACCCATCCAAACTTTATCGTAACCGCCTCCGATACCGGTGTGCCGGGGCGCGCCTCGGAGGATTCGCGCGACCTTTACCGGGTCATGCGCTTGATACGGGAGGATTTGGACCGACGCATCGAGATCACGGGATTTGCCTTATCCGGATACAGTCTCGGCGCCATGCAGGCCGCTTTCGTGGCCCAACTTGACGAATCCGAGAAGGACTTTCAGTTCGAGAAGGTCTTGCTTCTCAATCCACCGCTCAACCTCTACAATTCCGTACGAATATTAGACCGACTTCCCGAAGACAACATCCCCGGCGGGATGGAGAACTTTGCGAACTACTTCAATCGAGTGTTCGAAGAGTTCTACGAGGTCTATGCGCAAGGTACCGCCGTAAACCTGACCGACGACTTTCTCTATCAAGCCTGGATCGAGCGTGATCCCCCAGAAGAAAACCTGGCAGCCTTGGTCGGCCTGGCCTTTCGCTTGTCATCGACCAACATGATTTTTACCGCCGATGTGGTCAGCAAGGCCGGTTACCTGGTACCCAAGGACCACCAACTGA
Source organism: Rhodospirillales bacterium (assembly GCA_965222795.1). Lineage (GTDB taxonomy): Bacteria > Pseudomonadota > Alphaproteobacteria > Kiloniellales > CBDCUY01 > CBDCUY01. The sequence continues at coordinate 2,017,475 of OZ244972.1, forward strand.
CCAACACCTCGCCACTCAGCGATTATTTCAAAGTGGGCGCACGCCTGCGCTTCCAGCAATACATGGAAGAATTCTTTTTTCCCTATTACCGCGCCAAGGAGCCGGATCTAACGCTGCAGGACCTGATTGACGAGGCCAGCTTGCTGAGCATCGAGTCTTACCTATCCCAGTCGGACAAGGTCATCGTGTTGCACAATGAAGACGACATTATCCTGGCGCCCGGCGAGTCGAGCGAGTTTAAACGGATTTTCGGCAAGCGGGCACAGATCTTTCCCAGTGGTGGCCATTTGGGTAACTCCATGCACACCCACGTCGCTGCCGAAATGGTTGAATGGTTGAGGCGCTGAGCGAAGATGGCAAGAAAACCCTTCATCGCCCAAATTCTTGGCGGCCTAGGACTTATTGCCTTGCTCCTGGCGGGCTGCGCCTCGGCGCCGGAAGAAGCGGTTGAAACAGGGGTCAACCGCTCCCCCTTGGCCAATCCTGATGCACCGGGCGTGGTCTATCCCATCGAGGTCGACGATCCCTTCGAGGAGTTCAACAGAAGCGTCTACAAGTTCAACGCCGTACTCGACAACGTCGCCTTCGTGCCGGTGGTCGAGGCCTACGAGCAGATCACCCCGGACTTCGTCGAACAGCGCATTTCCAACTTCTTCATCAACATCGGCAACATCACGACCTTCGCCAACGCGCTGCTGCAGTTCGAAGGCCATAAGGCGATCCACACTCTGGGGCGATTTACCACAAACCTGACGGTCGGCGTGTTGGGCCTCTTCGATCCGGCGACAAGACTTGGCATGCCCCAACACAAGGAAGACTTTGGCCAGACCCTGGGCCGCTGGGGGGCCGGTGACGGGCCTTACATGATTTTGCCGGTGCTCGGGCCATCCAATCTTCGCGACACCATCGGTTTTCTCACCGATACCATCGCCTTTTCCTTGGTAGATCCCTTGGGCGCGTCGTCGATCCAGTCCAAGTATCCGCCGATCATGGCGCTCAACATCATCGACAATCGACACCGGATCTCTTTCCGGTACTACGAGACCGGCTCGCCCTTCGAGTATGACCTCATTCGTCTCGCCTACACCAAGAAACGACGGCTGGACATCGCTCGCTGACAGCCAAAAACGAGTCCGCAGTTGCACTGATCCAAACCCAAGAAAAAGGGCGGGTGCCCGCAGGAACCCGCCCCTTTCATCTTCGAACTTGGCGGGACCTCAGCGGCGGCAATAAAGCCCGGTATCAACGCCCTTTTCATCAAACACCCGATTTTCACAAGTGAAGGTGAAAATCCAGAGGCCGGTGTTGCGGTCTGAACCCAAAATGATCTGCTGGCCGTCGAGATCGTCGATGTGAACACCCCAGAAATTGGATCCATCCTCGGCGATGAAGCGACCGACCTCGTGGACGTTCCAGGAGAAGACATCCCCATTGCCGGTATGCCAGTGGCCCGGCCGGTACTCCACCGCCCGCATGCCCGCCGAATACCAGGAGATGAAGGCCCGCGGCCCGGCATGGAAGGTTGGCATCTCATCCGCTGTCAGGGGATCCCCTTCCACATTGTGCATGGTCAGATCGCCGGCCCCGGTGGCCAAATCGGGATCTGTCAGCTCGACCGGTGCGAAGTACCCCAGTTCCCCAAGGTAGGGGATGTTCAGAAGGTCGCGATCATCTGGCGATTCACCCGGTACCGACGGCGGTGCCAGGGTGGTGGTACCGCCCAGCAGGTTGTTCAGGACATGGTAGTAGCCCCAACCATCGAAACTAGCTTCCAGACTAACAGTACCGACGCCCGCGCCTTCAAAGCCCGCTAGGAGCGTATCGCCCTGATCAACGCCGGAGCCGTCGCAGGTCGAGGCGTCGTAATCATTGCCCAGTCCCAGAGTCTCGAAGCCATCGCTGCGCGGCAAAAAGACCGCTGGAATGCCTGCGGATACGATCATCGAGACCGAAGCCTCGCAGCCGGTGGAGTGGTTAAAGACGACAGCGGCCTCAAAGCCGGCGGCCTCAGCGTTTTGCGCCTTGGTCGTGAAGGCACAATCGCCACGCTGAATGATTGCCACCGCGTCACCAGCCGGCGCAGCTGGAATCGCCGCACAGGCAAGCCCCACATAAACGCCCTCGCCGGAAACGCCAAAGTCCGGCGTGATCTGCGGCACATTGTCGCCCTGGGTTGCCAGATGCCCGACGCCATTGGCATCGATCACCTGGGTGCGGAAGGGATCGAAGTCCTCGTCGCCGGCCCAGATGTATTGGCCCATATCTCCCCCGAAGACGGCAGCATGGCCGTTGCCCTCGGCGGGACTGGTGCCATAGACCGGGTCCGGGTCCGGGTAGGTTGAATCGCCGATGACGAAAGGATTGGTCGGATCATGAACATCAAGGGTGACAAAGCCGGCATCCCAATAGGAAAGGATGGCCTGCCAGCGACCATCGACTTTCTCGACCCAAACGTCGTGCAGCAGCGGGGCCGCGAATACGCCGGTGAAGAGCTGTTCATCGTCGGCAATTTCCGGATAGCTGCCGCCGAGCCAGTCGGCAATGCCGGTGCGGCCAACTTCCTTTGGCGACTGCGGCTTGGTGACATCGACGATAATTACGTCATCAAGATTGAGGTCGTCCACAGCAATCAAATAGCTGCGCCCGTCGTCACCAGTCCAGATATAGGTGTTGTGAGTTTCGGTCTTGAGGGTGTGCTGCTTGATCGCGTGCGGCCGGGCCGGGTTGGTGACATCGTAGACCGATATGCCGCCCTGACCGCGCTGACGCGTGCCATTGCCGTTAAGCGGGCCGCATTTTTCTTCGGTCACGACCAGGACATCGCGTTCCTGATTTTGAAAGGTGATCGTATGCACCTTCACATCGTTGATACGGGTATCCGGCGCCGACTTGATTTCGGCAACAACAGCACCGGAAACTGCCGCAGGGTAATTGGCAACGGCGGCAGCGATGTCGACTATAAACACGCCGGCACGGGTGCAGGCTGGTTCTTGAAAAGTGCCGACATAGGCGAAGCCCTTGTGTGACCAGACGTCGGTGTAGAGACCGTCTGAGATGCCGGCGAGCGTATCGCGCCCGACCACTTGGAATCCGTAGTTTATATTGGTTGGAACGTGCCCATCAGGGTTAGGCGTATCGTGCGCCAAGCTCGGGCTTTCAAATAGACAAACGGCGGCTAGACCAAGGATCGTCGCCTTTAATGGGCGCTTAGCCCATGAAAGTCCGCTCAAACTCATTTTCCTCTCCCAAAGTCAAATTGAAGTGTGACATCCTGTTGTTAGTGTTTTTTTGTTCCCCCATTCTCCCTTCATCGCACTCTTGATCGGTTCGTTTGATTCAGGCCGTGCGGCTGGCTATTGGCTTCTCAGGCGGGCTATCGCCCGGCTCGCAGCACGGCGAACTTTCTGATCTTGATCGCGTTCGGCGGCGCTTAGCGCAGGGATTGCATCGTCACTTCCAGATTGGCCCAGCATCATAGCCGCGATGCGCCGGACCTTTGGCGAGGGGTCGTTCTGCAACACCTGAGCCAACGGAGAGACCGCTTGATGGCGCCAAACGCCGAGGCTTTGCACCACACGCACCCGAACGGAGGGTTCATCGTCGCCGAGAGCCTGCACCAATGACTCCCTGGCCTTAACGGTCTTGATCCGGCTCAATTGCAAAGCCGCCTGGCGCCGCACCGCGGCGTCCGCGTCTTGCTGCAAAAAGCTGATTAACTCGCGGACCGCAGCCGGTGTCGGCTTTGCCCCCATTTTTTGAATGGCTTCCAGGCGCGCCTGTCGTTTGTCGACACGTCCGGCGAGGGCCACATCGTGTTTGTTTGCACCCAGTGGCCTCGTCTCAAGAGAGTTGGCCAGCGGCTGCGCTGGTGCTGCACAGGTCTTTCCATCCCTTGACCCGCTCCAAGCGATGACCCTTTGCAAAGGGTGATCACCCTGCGCTGTTTTGGGCCCATGGATTTTCACAGAAGCGACCTTTTGTAGAATGCGATCTAGGCCTTTTTCGACCGGCTGTTCATTCATTTTCCATGTCACGGCGCATTCGAGATCACCTCGAATTTCCATCGCGAAACCAGCTTTCTCGGCGATTCTCAGCAGCACCAAATCCAAAGGAACATCTTCGGCAGACAGGCTCAGCAACCCTGCATCAACGGATACCGCTATCTGTTTTGGTATCCTAGGGCCGATGGATTCTGGATCCGCCCGGCCGTCGGCTGAAACGAGAAGAGAGCCGAAGAAGGCGAGACATCCGAGAATCCGTAGATCGCTTAGCAACTCAACTCTTGCCACAGGACTTGGCCTCTCCCCAACCGAACAACCCTGTCAGCGATGGCACCTCACCCACCGACGGCTCACCGAAGGTTCCAATGACTTAACGCAGCGCACCCCGACTGGGACAGCCGATGAAACAAGAGGAGGAGTGTCGCGCCAGAGCTAGCAGTTCAAAATGTGCCTCGAAGTCGCAGTACTATGGTTCCTTTGCCCTAAAAGACCTTGTTTTCAAATTGTACGCAAATCTTGGTTAACTGGACTAGTCGTAAGAAGCGGTTTTGTCAAGCAACTTAGCTCCCGAATAACGGCATCAGCTACAGTAAATTCAACTATTGAGGGGTGCGCTCAAAAATCGACTGATCTTCAGTTTTCTCTGAAAACGTATCAAGACCGTCGCCTGTCGCTTTCTTAGCCAATTGCGCCAACAGCATGCCGTCCTCGCCTGAGCTCTTGCCCGCGACCAACATGGCACAAGCCCTGAAGATGATGCACAACCCGGCAAAACCCGCCCGGACAATCAGAAGGACCTGAATACTCTCCCGATCATGTCGCGAGGCAGTCACCTCCTTGCCGACCGACGCTAATCCTCGGAAGCGATTCCCGGCACCCAGACATAGCCATCGGGATCTACCAGATAGCTTTCCCGCAAACCATGTGGTTTGTTGGCCGCTGCGGCCAAGACCACGTAGCCTTCCGCCTCGGCCCGCTCTGCGGCCTGGTCCGGGTCGATTCCATAGAGCCGAAGCTCGCAGCCGGCACCGCGGACTGCCCCATCACCGGTCAGGGCAAGCAAGGGATTTTCGCTGTAAGTGTGGTCGGCATGCAGCATCCACTCATGGCCACCATAACTCAGAACAGCAAAATCCGGATCCGCATAAACCCGTCTGACCTGCAGAACCTTCTCTTGGAACGCCAGGGAACGCTCGATCTCACGCACCAAGAGGTTGACACCAAAGCCTGTGAGCGATCGGCCGTAAACCGGCGCCGGCATCCAAGATTCACCTTCACGCTTTTTCATGCGGCCTACCTCCGCAAGCAAGAAGCCTGGTGCAGTATAGAGGGCAGTTGATCAGAAGGGTAAAGGGCCAATTGACAAAGACGCAGCCGGGCCACTAGCGGCCGCGGTCGTTTTCTTCCCATATGCTTTCAATGAGGGTGTCGAGGAGAACTTTGTCGCTCTGCTGCACTTGGTCGGCCGCCGGCTGCTTCTGTTCGGCCGGTTGTTGCAAGCGTTCGATCAGACCACTAATGAAGCCTTCGTCCGACTGCCTCTCATTGGCCACCACCATCTCACGATTCTTCGGCAATGACTTGACAGGCACCCCCTGCAACGCCCGTTTCATGTAGCGGGCCCAGAGGCGGGCGGGCAGTGTTCCGCCGGTTACCTTTTTCATCGGCCGGCCATTGTCATTGCCAAACCAGACACCCGTAACCAGCTCCGCTGAATAGCCGACAAACCACGCATCGCGGAACTCTTGGCTGGTCCCAGTCTTGCCGGCCACAGGGCGACCGATCGCCGCCCGCTTGCCGGTGCCCCACTCCACCGTCGCAGATAGCATCTCATTCAACTGATTGACCTGCTGCAGCGCGATCACCCGTCCCGGCCCACCGCCGCGGCGCTTATAAAGCACTTTGCCCTTGGTATCGCGAATCTCGACGATGCCATGCGGCCAAACCCCCTCGCCATTGTTCGCCAATGAGGCATAGGCACCGGTCAGCTCGATCAGACTGACTTCCGAGGCGCCAAGTGCCAAGCTTGGATGCGGATTGAGGTCGGAAGTGATGCCAAGCCGCCGCGCGACACTAATAACCCGCTGTCGACCAACTTTTTCAGAAATACGCACGGCCACCGAGTTCAGCGACCGAGCAAAGGCCTCTCGCATGGTCACCTGGTCATAGTATTTCTCGTTGTAATTGCGTGGCGACCAGTCGCCTATAGTCACCGGCGCATCGGTAAAGTGATCATCTGGCACGACGCCACTTTCCAGGGCCGCAAGATAGACAAAGAGCTTAAATGCGGAGCCGGGCTGTCTCAGCGCCTGGGTCGCGCGATTGAACTGTGAGTATCGATAGCTCCGGCCACCGACCATGGCGCGGACCGCACCATCGGTATCGAGTGAGACCAAAGCAGCCTGACTGGCCCGTCCCTTCTTGCCTCGTTCCTTCAGTTCCTGCCAAAGTGATCGTTCCGCGTGGCGTTGCATCGATGGGTTCAGCGTGGTCACCACCACCAGGTCCCGGTCAGGCCGGCCGACAAAGTCGGTGACCTGGCTCAAAACCCAGTCGGAAAAGTAACGGCCTCGGCGATTGGCGGCAGCCACTCCGCGTGACTTTGTCTTAGCAGCCTTTGCGGCTTGGGCCGGGGTGATGAAGCCCGCCTCTACCATGGCCTGCAAAACTAGCTTCGTCCGCGTGTCCGACGCGCTCCGGCTGTTGGCGGGATTGTACCGGGCAGGCGCCCGCAACAGGCCAGCCAAGAGTGCTGCTTCATAAAGATTGACCGACTTGGCCGATTTGCCAAAAAAGCGCCGGGCTGCGGCATCCACCCCGTAAGCGCCAGCGCCAAAATAGACCCGGTTGAGGTAGAGGGCCAGGATCTGGTCCTTGCTCAAGCTATCTTCCAGCCAAAGGGCCAAAAGAAACTCCTGGGCCTTTCGCTTTATTGTGCGCTCTGGCTTCAAGAACAGGTTCTTGGCGAGCTGCTGGGTAATGGTAGAGCCGCCCTGGACAATGCGGCCGGCCCGAAAGTTCACATAGGCAGCGCGCAGTAGTCCGATCGGATCAAAGCCGAAATGCTTATAGAATCGCCGATCTTCGATCGCGATGACCGCCCTTGGTAGCGCCGGTGGCAGCTGGTCCACCGTCAATGATTGGCCATATTGCTCGCCGAAGGTCGCAAGCACAGAACCATTGGAATACAACAACGTAACGCTGGGCTGGCGTTCCGACTCCAGGAAGCGATCAATTTTGGGCAGATCGTAGGCATACCAGGCCAGCGAGCCAGCGCCGACCACGCCAACCCAGATCATGGCAACCAGGCTCCAGACGAAGAGCCGGCGAAGCAGCTTCATGATTGCCCCAGTCCCTTATGAAAAAGGGCCGACGACATCACACGTCCAAGTTCGAAACTTCTAACGCGTGGGTCTGGATGAACTCCCGGCGAGGCTCGACAATGTCGCCCATTAGGGTGGAGAATATGTCCTCGGCCTCATCGGCATGCTTGATTTGCACCTGCAAGAGGGACCGCGCTTCCGGGTCCAAAGTCGTTTCCCACAACTGATCCGGGTTCATTTCGCCAAGTCCCTTGTACCGTGAGATCGTGATACCTTTACGGCCAATGGTAAAAATAGCGTCAACCAAGGCCGTCGGGCCGCCAATTGGCTGGTCGTGCTCCTTGTTTTTGAGGGCCGCGTGTTGTTGGTAACCGTCCCTTAATCCGGCTGCCATTTCAGTAAGATAGCGGGCCTCGCTGGACCTTAGGACCGGTTGGTCAATCACCCGGGTTTCGGTGACACCGCGCAATACACGGCTCAGCGCAATCCCATCCTCCTCCGCTTGGCCGTGCCAGCCGCGCTCACTCTCGGACGATAAGGCATCAAGACGTTGGGCGACGGTCAAGGCCGCCTGACGGGCGCGTTCGGCATCTATTGTCGTTTCCGGGGTGAGAACCCCGGCAATTGCCGCCTGCTCGACGACGTCCGCATTGCCGACCTTGCGGACCAAAGGGGCCATCAAGGTTTGTGCCCGCAGCGCTTCTCGCACCAAGGCTGAAAGATCGACGCCGGCGATCTGCACCCCATCCCCACGGACAAGAACACTGTCTTTGACGCCACTTTCGATCAGATAGCTCTCGAGCTCACGGTCGTCTTTCAGATAGCGCAGGGAGTCGCCGCGTTTAGCCCGATAAAGCGGGGGCTGAGCGATGTAGAGATAGCCGTGCTCGACAATCTCCGGCATTTGGCGAAAGAAGAACGTCAAAAGTAGGGTGCGGATATGGCTACCGTCGACATCCGCGTCCGTCATGATGATGATCTTGTGGTAGCGGATCTTCTCGATGTTGAACTCTTCTCGACCAATGCCCGTGCCAAGCGCCGTGATCAGGGTGCCGATCTCGGCCGAGCCCAGCATCTTGTCGAAACGTGCTCGCTCCACATTCAAGATCTTGCCGCGCAAGGGCAGGATTGCCTGAAACCGACGGTCTCGGCCTTGTTTGGCCGAGCCGCCGGCCGAGTCACCCTCGACCAGAAACAACTCAGAAAGGGAGGGGTCGCGCTCCTGGCAGTCGGCCAATTTGCCCGGCAGGGAGGCGATATCCAATGCACCCTTTCGCCGCGTGAGCTCGCGCGCCTTGCGGGCCGCCTCGCGCGCTGCCGCGGCTTCCACCACCTTGGCTACAATGCTGCGCGCCTCGTTGGGATGTTCCTCAAAATACTGATTGAGGCGATCGTTGATCACCGCCTCCACGATCGGCCGCACTTCGGAAGAGACCAGTTTGTCTTTGGTCTGACTGGAAAATTTCGGATCCGGCAGCTTGATGGACAGTACGCAAGTCAGGCCTTCGCGCGCATCCTCACCGCTTAGTGTCACTTTTTCCTTCTTGGCCAAGCCGGAGGACAACGCATAGGCGTTGATCTGCCTAGTCAAGGCCGCACGAAAACCCGCCAGATGGGTGCCGCCGTCGCGCTGGGGAATGTTGTTGGTGAAGCACAACATGGTCTCGTGATAGCTGTCTGTCCACTGCAGGGCCGCTTCGACGACAATATCGTCCTTGACCGCGTTGATGGTTACAGGTGGCTGGATAAGCGAATTTTTGGTCCGATCCAGATAGCCGACGAAGGCTTCCAAACCGCCTTCGTAATGCAAATCGACAGAATGAGCCTCGGCATGGCGATCATCATTCAGGCGCAGGCGTACACCGGAATTTAGAAAAGCGAGTTCGCGCAGCCGGTGCTCCAAAGTCGCGAAGTCGAATTCCACATTGGAGAAGGTGGTCCGCGACGGCAGGAAGGTGATCTCGGTACCGCTGCTTCCTTGGCTTTCGCCAACCACCTGCAGGGGCGCTTCGGCTTCCCCTTCGTGGAATCGCATGCGATGCTCCTGGCCGCCACGCCAAACCCGCAACTCGAGCCAATGAGAAAGCGCATTAACGACCGATACGCCAACGCCATGCAACCCGCCCGATACCTTGTAGGAATTCTGATCGAACTTTCCGCCGGCGTGTAGTTGGGTCATGATCACCTCGGCCGCCGACACGCCTTCTTCGGCATGTATGTCGACCGGAATGCCGCGGCCATTGTCTTTGACCGTGACCGAACCGTCGCCGTTCAAAACAACGTCGATAACGTCGCAGTGACCGGCCAAGGCTTCGTCGATCGAGTTGTCGACCACCTCGTAGATCATGTGGTGGAGGCCTGAACCATCATCAGTGTCTCCGATGTACATGCCCGGGCGCTTGCGCACCGCTTCCAGTCCTCGCAGTACCTTAATCGATTCAGCGCCGTAGCTTTCCTGATCGCCATTCGCACGTTCGGCGGCGCCGGTAGGACCTTGCATAGCTTGGTTGGTCATTGTCGTTGATTCACACTTCTTATGGATCGCGCCGAAGGCCGATTAGCGAGGCTGGATCGGATTGATTTCAGCATTGGCGATTTGAATGAACTGCGCCCTTCCTTCGAGCGCGGAGAACAAGCTTGCATCGGTGCCTGTCAACCAGGCTTGCATTCGAAGATCAATAATACGGTTGAACAGTGCCGCCCGACGATCCTCATCGAGGTGGGCCGAAACCTCGTCAAGGAGAAGAACTGGGCTGGCATCTCGATCCAAACTCAAGAGCTGCGCATGGGCCAAAACAATGGCTAACAGCAAGGCCTTCTGCTCGCCGGTGGAACAGAGCGACGCCGGCATGTCTTTGTCCCGATGGTGCACGCTCAAATCGCTGCGATGGGGGCCCGTCGATGCCCGGCCTTGCGCTGCATCCCTGGCACGGTCGAGAGCCAAGGCACCGCGAAACCGCTCCTCGACCTGCAGTGCCGGTGCGGCCTCCAGCCAGGCCTCGATATCGCCGGCTATGGCGAGGTCCATTCGGGGAAATGGCCCAGCGACCTCGCGGCAGGCACTAGCCAAACCCGTTAGAAGCTGCCGCCGGCCGGCCGCGACCGCCGTTCCGTGTCGTGCCATTTGATCTTCTAGGGCATCAAGCCAGGCGCCGACCCGTCCACTGGAAATCGGCCCTTGCGCCTTCAGCAGTCGATTGCGCTCGCGCAGTGCATGCTCGTAGGCGGCAACGCGCCCTGCATGGGATGGCTCAAACCCGTACACCAGCCGATCAAGAAACCGCCGCCGGCCGGCCGCTGCCTCGCTAAATAGCCGGTCCATAGCGGGGGTGAGCCAGACAATGCCGAGGATCTCCGCTAGATGCTGCTGACCCCGCGCTGGTTCCCCATCGACCTTGACGATCCGACGATCCCGCCCCCCATTGCCCTCATCAGACTTGCCATCAACCGCTCGGCCAGTGCCTATCTGACGTTGACCATCGGGGGTCTCGATGCGCGCAGAGACCGCCCAACCGAGGCACCCTGCCGGCGACGCAGCAACGCTTTGACGTCTTTCGACGTCGCCGAGGCGCGCTCGCCGCAGACCACGCCCTGGCGCCAGCAAGGAAATGGCTTCCAGCAGATTGGTCTTGCCAGCCCCATTGGCGCCGAAAAGCACGACGGGACTCTCATGGGAGTCCACCACCGCTTGCTCATAGCATCGAAAATTGCTGATTTTCAGATGAGAGATCCAAGTCCGCCGGCCATCGACTGCGGATCGCAACCGCGGATCCTGGCTTTCCGGCAATGATAAAGGACTGCCAATAGACACAGCAGACCCCCTTGGCGATCCCGGGATAGCCGTCACTGCCAGTCCATCGCTATGTTCGACGATAATCAAACTCGCATCGGCATTAAAACGTAGAGCGCGCTTGAGTCAGTCAAGTCACGAACCACGGTGGGCGAGGTAGCGTCAGCCATGCTGAACTGCGCTCCATCGCCTTGGATTTGTTGAGTAACGTCAAGGAGATAACGAGAGTTAAAACCAATCTCGATAGCCTGGCCATCGAAACCTACTTCGATCTCCTCTTCCGCCGCACCGCTATCCGGGCTGGCAGCAGACAACGTCAAACTGCCACTATTGACGCTCAACTTTATGGCACGAGTTTTATCCGTAGATATGGTGGACACGCGATCAACGGCAGCAGCAAACGACTTACAGTCCACCTCCATAATCTTATCGTTACCCACCGGTATGACCCGTTCATAATCGGGAAAAGTTCCGTCGATCAGTTTCGACGTCAGCGTCGTTGCACCGAAAATGAAACGAGCGCGGGTTGGCGATAAATAGATCACAACGGATTCATCACTTTCCTCGCAGAGCTTTCGCAGCTCGTTCACAGTCTTGCGCGGCAGGATCACGCCCGGCATGCCCGTCGCGCCCTCCGGCAGCGGCATTTCAAACCGCGCCAGCCGGTGACCATCGGTCGCAACCGCGCGCAGCATCGCAACCTCGCCAGACTGGCTGGCATGCAAGTAAATCCCATTGAGGTAATACCGAGTCTCCTCGGTAGAGATAGCAAATCGGGTACGGTCGATCAGGTTTCGCAGCTCGCTCGCCGCCATCGAAAAGCTGTGGGTAAACTCAGCTTCGGTCGCGTCTGGAAAATCCTCCTTCGGCAAGGTAGCCAAGGAGAATGCCGAGCGACCGGCACGAAGGCTCAGGCGCTCATTTTCTCCCAGGCCGGAAAGGCTAATCTGTGACCCATCCGGCAACTTACGTACAATCTCAAAGAGTGTATGGGCTGCAACGGTCAAAGCCCCGGCAGTGCCAACTTGCGCCTCGGCATGCTCAACGATGGTCAAATCCATATCAGTCGCCGTCAGGCCTAGAGCATCCTCCGTCGCCTGCAACAGGACATTCGCGAGAATTGGAATTGTATTGCGCTTTTCAACCACACTTTGCACATGAGCAAGTGATTTCAGTAGGGCTGCGCGTTCAATATTGAGTTTCATGTTGCTTTAAATTGATCGTGGGAAAGAAAAGTACCAGACCATTTGCAAAACGGAACGCATCCCGCATGGATTCAGTCTGGCAGAGAATACCGCGCGTAGATCACGCTCTGAAGAATCGTGATCACCGAGGCACGTTGTTACTATACCATAAATGCCTCAAAACGTAAGCATCAACGCTCGATTCGAGGCAAATTTGCGGTCAGCCAGGCACGCGCGATGGCTGCAGGCCACGTTCCGTCGGTTAGTGAATCGGCTGACTTGGCAACTCCGGGCGGCAGGCCTTAGCTTTCCAAGATTCGCTTTAGCATTTCCACGTCGTCGCCAAACACCGTGTCGCGCGCCTTCAATTCTTCGATACGTTTAACCGCATGCATCACCGTCGTATGGTCGCGGCCACCAAACTTTCGCCCGATTTCCGGCAGCGACCGTGAAGTCAGCTGCTTTGACAGATACATAGCAACCTGCCGCGGCCGCGCCACGGCACGGGCACGGCGGGATGAATGCATGTCCGCCATTCGAATATTAAAGTGCTCTGCTACTTTCTTTTGAATATCGTCAATCGTGACACGGCGATCATTGGCCCGCAACAAGTCCCGCAACACTTCTTGCACGGTTTCCAAGGTGGCCGGTCGGCCGACCAAGGTCTGATGCGCGACAATTCGGTTGAGGGCTCCCTCCAGTTCGCGGACGTTCGATGTGATCCGGTGGGCGAGGAACTCAAGAATATTTTGCGGAATATGAACCGAAGCCTGCTCGGCTTTGGATTGGAGAATGCCCAGCCGAAGCTCGTAGGTTGTTGGATGTATATCGGCAACCAGCCCCCAACCGAGGCGTGATCGCATTCGTTCCTCGACTCCCTCGAGGTCGTTCGGACTATTGTCCGCCGAAATCACAACCTGCCGATTATTATCGACCAAGGCGTTAAAAGTATGAAAGAATTCTTCTTGGGTCGCTTCCCGCCCGCCAATGAACTGGACGTCGTCAATCATCAGCACGTCGACCGACCGAAACTGGTCTTTGAAAGCCATGGTGTCCTTCGTGCGCAGGGCACGGACAAACTGATACATGAACTTTTCGGCCGAAAGGTAGATAATCCGTCGGCGTGGCGTACGACGCATGATGTGCCAAGCGATGGCGTGCATGAGATGGGTTTTCCCCAAACCGACACCGCCATAAAGGAACAGCGGGTTAAATGGCACGGTCGGCGCCTCTGCGACCCGGCGCGCGGCTGCATACGCTAACTCGTTGGGCATACCGACGACAAAATTCTCGAAGGTAAAACGCGGGTCTAATGTCCCACAAAACTCGCTGCGTTCGATCGACCCGGCCACATTGTGCTCGCTGGCGCCGACCACCGACTTGGCGGAAGCTTCGACCGATTTGGCGGAAGCTTCACGGGCATGACCTGCGCCAGCTTCGCTGGTACTCACAGCACCAAAGGGCCCGTGCCTGCTCGTTGGTCGCGCTGGCGGTTCTACAACCACCTCAGCCGTATGGACCGATGGATTGCGCTCCTGCCACAAGGCACAAAGCCGATCCGCATAGTGGGCTGACACCCAATCGCGGGTGAACCGTGTCGGCACGCACATCCGTACTGTTCCATTTCGAATCGACTGGAACGTCAAAGGTTTAAGCCAACTCCGGTAGGCCGCTTCGCCGACCTCGCTGCGCAGTCGACCCTTGACCCATGCCCAATGCGCCTTGACCAGCTCATCGTGGTCGTCCCCGAACATTCCTTTGCTCTCCCTGTAACACAAGCTGGTTTTTGTGACCTTGCGCAACCCATGACGCACCACAAATTCAGCCGCGCTATCCCCGCTACGATCTGCCCACTAATTACACACACAGCCAAAACATCGCCTTATCGACAATCCGTTGATTGCGATGCGCAACTGTCTGTGAGTGTGACTTTGGTTGGTCGCTAAAAAGGCGCTATTTTGGGAACGATGGCGGCCACTTGACAAAGAAACCAGGGTCACTTACTGGCCTCCGACCCTTCCGCTGGGATTTGCGCCCTGTCGCTATTTTCACAAGAAACCGGGTAAATACCGGTATCGCCTCCCCAGTAAATCTCCCTGCATCAAACTAAAACTCCTCCCGATTATTGTATTTGTCGCATCTTTTGCTTGACGCTTTAGTGTGTATATTTACGCCACTCCACAGCGCAAAACCAATGTAGCGACCGAGGCATTGGCTTGCAACAGGACCGAAAAGAGAACGTTAACGATTTATTGCCCCGTATTTCAAAGGAATTCCTATCTTTTGCAATTAGATGAAACGCTTATAATCAGCTCTTGTTTGGGCACTGCTTGAAACAGCTGTATCAGCGTCCAGCAACAAGAATGACTGGACAATCGAAAATGACATATACCAAATTCTATAGATGGTGATCAGCGCGCCAGGCAAGCTATCATCACATTAAATCAATTGTGAATTGCAGAATCCTTGGGCATTCAAATTCTCACAGGCTGCCGATCGCGTATCTTGTCAAGCCAACGCGATTCGCCACCCGCCGCAATCGAGCGACCGGCCGATGTTCGAATCGCAGCAAATAAAAGAAGCTGGAAGATTAGTTCGTCTAGAGCATCGGGCGGCAATTTGGCACCATTCTGACGGAGCGGTTTGGCGACAAGGTCAAGCGAAGGCTCGATGGGCCTATCCGATGATAGGCCCGAGAGGCTTGGCGCCGGATTTGCCGCCAAACCAATCCGTCCCCCTCAACCGGGATACCATCCCGGTTCATATGTCTTCTTCGAACAACAAATCGGGAACAGCCGATTTGCGGGGGCTTGGCTCTGGCCGGCGCCCGACGCTCTAGTCTTCAGGCAAGGGCTCTCTAGTCTTCAGGCAAGGGCTCTAATACGCCGGCTCAGACGTGACAGCTTGCGACCCGCCGTGTTTCGGTGCAAAGCGCCTTTAGCCACGCCGCGGTGCAACTCCGGCTGAGCCTGCTTAAGCGCCGCCTCGGCTGCAGTTTTGTCGCCGCTGCCGATGGCCGCTTCCACATTCTTGACGAAGGTGCGAATGCGGCTCACGCGTGCGCGGTTGATGTCGTGGCGGCGCAAGTTCCGTCGAATCCGCTTCTTAGCGGACTTATGGTGGGCCATGGCATTATTCTCATTGGAGTTCTAGAACGAGCGGGGTTATAGCCAGCCCACCTGCTGCCGTCAAGACCACTCTGCTGCTGGATTGACGGGTCTTAGCGTTGCCTTCTTTTACAGTAAAACGTCGATCGCCCCGACTGGGTGATGCGGGCGATACAAGGCGTATGATGGCCAGCCTCGACACAGCCAGAACAGACTTCCCCTTCGCGGTCGTAAACTGCCCATTGGTGTTGAAAATAGCCCAACTCCCCATCGCTTTGCACGTAGTCGCGCAAAGAAGATCCGCCAGCCGCAATCGCGCGCCGCAAGACGTCCTGAATAGCGATTGCCAGTCGGTCGGCCCGTCGACCCTGTACGGTATAGGCCCGCCGCCGGGGCGAAATCCCGGCCGCGAAGAGGGCTTCACAGGCATAGATGTTGCCGATTCCGGCGAGTATTCGCTGATCAAGGAGGGCGGCCTTGATCGGGCTCGATCGGCCATTGAGGCGCACCGCCAAGGCCGGCCCATCAAAAGCACTGCTAAGGGGTTCCAAACCCAAGTGACGCAACAAACGATGCTCGGCGAGGGCTGATCTATCGACCAGGTCCATCAGGCCAAAGCGCCGCGCATCGTTGAATCGGATTTCTTGGCCACTATCGAGCGAAACGATCACATGGTCGTGTGGGTCGTCATCGTTGCGCGCCGCCGGCGAAATGATGAGACGCCCGGACATGCCGAGATGACACAAAAGAACGAGACCGCCATCGAGGTGAACCAAAATATACTTGGCCCGGCGCGACACCCTTTCGACGCGCCGGCCCTGCAACCGGGCGACAAAATCCGCTGGAAAAGGAAATCGCAGGTCGGGCCGGCGCAGCTGTACCCGGACCAAAACGCGCCCTTCTAGCTGGGACTGTAGGCCTCGGCAAACGGTTTCCACCTCTGGAAGTTCTGGCATGGCACCCCATTCAGTAAGCGGCTCTCGTTTCCCAGAGTAGCGCGAAGCGGGGCCCCGCGCTATGGTCGGCCTATGGCACATACACCAGAAGATAGGTCATCCGCTAGCGCCGCTGACGTCACGCATTTCGGATTTCAAGACGTCCCGACAGCCGCAAAGGCCGGGATGGTCCGCGACGTTTTTGCCAAGGTCGCCGAGCGCTACGATCTGATGAACGACTTGATGTCAGGCGGCATTCATCGGCTTTGGAAGGCGGCGTTGATTGACCATCTGAACCCGCGCCCGGGCCTCAAATTGTTGGATGTGGCCGGCGGCACTGGCGATATAGCCTTCCGGGTCATAGACCGCCTGGGAGCAGGCGTCGACTGCCACATCGTCGTCTGTGATGCCAGCCCCGAAATGCTCATGGTCGGCCGCCATCGCGCAATTGACCGAGGGCTGTTGAGCGGAATCGACTGGCTGGGCGGTGACGCGCAAGCCTTGCCATTGCCCGATCGCTCTGTTGATGCCTATACAATCGTCTTTGGCCTGCGAAACGTTACCCGGCCGCGTCTCGCTCTTAAGGAAGCACGGCGTGTGTTAAGGCCCGGCGGGCGTTTTCTCTGTTTGGAATTTAGTCACGTGATAATGCCCGGCCTCAGTCGACTTTACGATCTTTATTCATTTAATGTGCTTCCGGCGATGGGGAAGGCGGTCGCCGGGGATCGAGAAGCTTATCAGTATTTGGTAGAGAGTATTCGCCAGTTTCCCTCACAAGAGGCGCTCTTGACAATGATGGCAGAGGCCGGATTGGAGCGCGGCAAGTATTTTAATCTTTCCGGTGGCATCGCTGCGCTTCATTCAGCGTGGCGCCTCTAGTGTGGTGGATCTGAGGTTCATATGATTATCGGGGCGCCAAATGAAACGAACTTTAGATCCGAAAACCACACTAAATTCAACAAGTTGCTAGTGTCCTTGTCGATTTCGAAATTCGGTCGAGCGCGCCGCAAAATTGCGCGAATTTCGGAATCGGGACACTAGCTTCCTTTGCAGTTTCGATGCTTCCTTCCCTGCGCAATCTCTTACGGCTGCTGCGCATCGCCCGTGTGCTAGCAGCCCATGACGCCCTCGCCCCCCTCGAGGAAAAGGGGCTTCTTCCGCTGCCTTTGCTGTTCGTCTATCGCCTCTTTCGCCGCGCTGCCCCGGGGCGACCGGGGGAAAAGCTGGCGCGGGCGCTGCAAGCGCTCGGACCGAGTTTCATCAAGCTTGGCCAGTTTCTGTCGACTCGAGCCGACATCCTCGGCGAAACGGTCGCAGCCGATCTCTCGGACTTGCAAGACCGCCTGGAGCCTTTTGACAGCAACACCGCCAAATCCTTGATCGAAACCGAGTTGACGGCGCCTTTGGCGACACTCTTCGCCTCCTTCGACGAGCATCCGGTTTCCGCCGCCTCGATCGCTCAGGTGCATTTCGCAAAGACCCCAGAAGGCGAAGACGTCGCCGTCAAGGTTCTAAGGCCCGGTGTCGAGGCAGCCATGCGCCGCGATATCGACCTCTTCTATTGGCTTGCCGAGCTGCTGGAACGCAGCCAACCACACCTGAAACGCTTGCGTCCAGCGGCGGCGGTAAGGGTCTTCGAGGACACCGTGCGCATCGAGATGGATCTGCGCATGGAAGCGGCAGCGGCCTCAGAGTTGTCTGAAAATTTCGAAGGGGACGCGAGCTACCTGGTCCCAGCAATCGATTGGCAGCGAACCGCCAAACGCGTGCTGACCCAGGCCCGGGTTTCCGGTGTTCCCATCGACGATCGTGCCGCTCTCTTAGAAGCAGGGCACGACATCGAAGCGGTTCTCACTCGGGCGGCGGAAATATTCTTCAATCAGGTCTTTCGTGACGGGTTTTTCCACGGCGATCAGCATCCCGGCAATATGCACGTGAACGAATCAGGTGCCATCGTTGCCGTGGATTTTGGCATTATGGGCCGACTGGACCTTAAGACGCGCTTTTTCTTGGCCGATATGCTTCTGGCCCTGCTGGAACGGGATTATCGGCGACTAGCGCAAATCCATCAGGACGCTGGCTTCTTGCCCGGTGATCAGTCGGTTTCCCTATTCTCTCAGGCCTTGCGCGCTGTCACCGAGCCGATCGTCGACCGACCGCTAGAGGCCATTTCCTTCGCTCGTATTTTGGCGCAGCTACTTCATGTCGCCGAAGCCTTCGATATCCCGGCTCAGCCGCAACTGCTGCTGTTGCAAAAGAACATGATGATGGCCGAAGGCATCAGCCGGCAGCTCGCACCGGATCTCAACATCTGGACGCTGGCAAAGCCTCTGATCGAGGAATGGATGATTGCCAACCGCTCGCCAGAGGTTCGTCTCGCCGCCGCCCTTACGACCGTGGCTCAAGAAATCGAGAGCCTGCCACGAAGTATCGAGACGCTGAAATCCGCAGCCGAACGCTTGGCCGACGAGAAGGATGAAAAAAAGCGTCCGTCCCTCGATCTTCGAGAACCTTCAACCTTCTGGTTCTTTGTCCTAGCCTTGTTCGCGATTGCCATCGCCCTCCTCACGTAATCGCTCCGCGTCAATGTCGATTGAGGGCTTGTCACGGCTCGCGCTCGCCCTGTAGGTTATTTTGCACTACTTTGCCGTAGAATTATCGCAGATCGGAGCTGCAGCTGTTTGGTATGCTGAAGGGAAAGCGCATACTTCTCATCGTTTCTGGTGGCATCGCTGCTTACAAAGCCTTGGAGCTGGTACGCCGTTTGCGCGAACAAGGCGCCCAGGTCCGCGCTATTTTGACAACAGCGGCGGCGCGTTTTATCACGCCGCTCTCCATGGCGGCCCTCACCGAAGACAAGGTCTACTCGGACTTGTTCTCGCTCACCGACGAAGCGGAAATGGGCCACATCCGCTTATCCCGCGAGGCCGGTCTTATCGTCGTCGCACCGGCCAGCGCTGATCTTCTGGCTAAGATGGCCGGTGGACTGGCAGACGACTTAGCCAGCACAACCCTGTTGGCGACTGACCAGGACATCTTGGTCGCACCGGCCATGAACGTTCGCATGTGGGAGCATCCAGCGACCCAGGAAAACATCGAGACCCTGCAGCAGCGCGGCGTCTTGCGGGTTGGCCCCAACGAGGGCGATATGGCCTGTGGCGAGTACGGTTTTGGTCGATTGGCCGAGCCCGAGGAAATCCTGGCCGCCATCAACGACTATTTTTCAGCACAACCGCGCTCCACCGGGGTTCTGGCGGGGCGCAGCGCTCTGGTAACCTCTGGACCGACCCACGAAGCCATCGATCCGGTACGTTACATCGCCAATCGTTCCTCCGGGCGCCAAGGCCACGCCATTGCCGCTGCCCTGGCGCGCCACGGCGCCAAGACAACCTTGGTGACAGGACCGACCAATCTTTCGGACCCCAAAGGCGTGACCGTGGTGTCCATCGAATCAGCGCGCGAAATGCTAGAAGCCTGCCAGGCGGCCCTGCCCGTCGACATCGCTGTCTGCGCCGCTGCGGTGGCCGATTGGCGGATCGCAAGCGAAAGCGATCAAAAAATCAAAAAGAACGGCGGACCTCCGCCCTCGCTAACCCTGGTGGCAAACCCGGATATCTTGGCCACGCTTGCCAAGCCCGGAAACTTGCGGCCAACCTTTGTGGTCGGCTTCGCCGCCGAGACAGAGAACGTCATTGAGCAGGCCCAAAAGAAGCGAGCGCGAAAGGGTTGCGACCTGATTCTTGCCAATGACGTCTCGCCGGCGACCGGCACCTTTGGTGGCGGTGAGAACACTGTTCATGTAATTGACGAAAACTCGGTGGACTCCTGGCCACGCATGAGCAAGGAGGCCGTCGCGGAAAATCTTGCAAGGCACCTTGGCCGGGTGCTCGACACCCAGGCAGATCTCCGCTCGGGCAAGGATGTCGAGGCATGAACGGCCCAGTCATTGCCGTGAGGCGCCTGGCGCATGCTGAAGGCTTAGACTTACCCGATTATGCCACAATCCACAGCGCCGGGATGGACTTGCTGGCTGCGGTCTCCGAGGCGGTGGTTTTGCAGCCGGGCGAACGCCGTTTGATCCCCACAGGGATCGCAATTGCCCTTCCCGATGGCTATGAAGCACAGCTCCGCCCGCGATCCGGCCTCGCGCTAAAACACGGCATTACACTGCTCAATGCACCAGGAACCGTGGACGCAGACTACCGGGGCGAGGTCGGAGCCATTTTGGTTAACTTTGGTGAACAGGCCTTCACGGTGCGGCGCGGAGACAGGATCGCCCAGATGGTCATCGCAGCCTACTCGCGAGCAACCTGGGAGTCTGTAGAGGAATTGCCAACGAGCGAGCGCGGCGAGGGCGGCTTTGGTTCGACGGGTGTCCAAGGCTAGTCCCATGTTTCGCCTGTCAAAAAAATTGATGTTCGCGATCGAGGCCGTAGTCGACATCGCCTATCATGCTGGCACGGAGCCGGTGCGTTCGAGCGATATTTCGCGGCGTCAAGGCATACCACGTCGTTACCTTGAGCAAGTGCTTCAACAGCTGGTACACCACGGAGTCTTGACCGGCCAGCGGGGGCCGAGAGGCGGCTATCGCCTGGCCCGGGAAAGGCGACGTATTTCCGTCGGCGAGGTCATGCGCATCGTTCGCGATGTGGAAGGCGGCAGCGATCCGTCCGACGCAAGCGACGGCTCCGACATCGCCGTTAAGGTCATTCGACCCATCTGGGCGGACCTGCAGGAAGAAATCATGGCGCGCTTCGACGAACTCACAATCGAGGAGTTATGCCGCCGGGCCCGAAAGGCCAAGGTAGCAAGTGAAGCGCAACACATTCCTGATTTCAGTATCTAGATTGGGTGGCGGCCTTCACCAGCCGGCTGTTGATTTGCCTTCGACTGATGGCTAAATCCTTTTGACTAGCTGTAGATCGAGGGAGAGAGCGCATCACCCAGTCACGAGCCAGCGCGGTGAACAGAGCAAGGCAGCGTGCCAACGTACCCATGGCCGCGAGTTTTCGTGGTCGTGTTTACGACAGCATCCTCGAAGGAATTGGCGCCACCCCACTGGTGCGCTTGAACAAGCTCGCAGCCTACTACGACGTCGATGCCGAGATTCTGGGCAAGTGCGAGTTCTTCAATCCCCTTTGTTCAGTGAAGGATCGCATCGGTTATTCGATGATCGAAACCATGGAGGCCGAAGGCGAAATTGGCCCGGATACGGTGATCATCGAATCGACCAGCGGCAACACCGGCATCGCACTCGCTTTCGTCTGCGCGGCCAAGGGCTATCGCCTCATCCTCACCATGCCGGAGACCATGTCGGTGGAGCGACGGCGCATGCTGCGTCTCCTGGGGGCAGAGCTGGTGTTGACCGACGGCGCCCTTGGTATGCGCGGTGCGGTCGCCAAGGCCGAAGAGCTGGTCGCGAGCATGCCGGGCTCCGTCGTGCCGCAGCAGTTTTCCAATCCTGCCAACCCGGCGATTCACCGCCGCACGACGGCCGAGGAGATTTGGGCGGATACCCAAGGCAGTGTCGATGTGGTGATCTGTGGCGTTGGCACCGGTGGCACCATCACCGGTGTAGGCGAGGTACTCAAGTCGCGCAAACCGGCTGTTCGCATGGTTGCCGTCGAGCCAGAAGATAGCCCCGTCTTATCCGGTGGCTTGCCGGGGCCGCATAAGATCCAGGGCATCGGCGCCGGCTTTATTCCGGACATCCTCGAGGTCGACCTGATCGACGAAGTGCTTTGCGTCGCCAACGACAGAGCCTTCGCGGTCGCCCGCGAGGTCGCGAGCTTGGAGGGCCTTGCTGTCGGCATTTCCTCAGGTGCTGCGCTCTCCGCCGCGCTGGAGTTGGGTGCCCGACCGGAGATGCAAGGCAAGCAGATCGTAACCGTGCTACCATCCTTTGCGGAACGCTATCTCACAACCCCACTGTTCGACGGACTATAGACATGGTGGAAGAAGATCTCGTTGACTTTAGCGATGCCCAGATCGATCGCTACGCCCGGCATCTGGTGCTGCCCGAAATTGGCGAGGAAGGACAAGCGCGCCTTTTGGCATCTCGGGTGTTGGTCATCGGTGCTGGCGGACTCGGATCGCCCCTCCTGCTCTACTTGGCAGCCGCGGGCGTCGGCCGCCTGGGTGTCATCGACGACGACAATGTCGATCTTTCGAATCTGCAGCGCCAGGTGTTGCACGACACCGCCAATATAGGCATGGCAAAGGTTGCAAGCGCTCGCCTTGGATTGGCAGAAGTCAATCCGGAGGTTCGCGTCGACCCGATCAACAGTCGGCTAACCAGCGACAACGTCGAGGAGGTCTTGGCCGGCTATGATCTGGTCGCCGATGGGTCTGACAATTTCTCAACCCGCTACCTCGTCAATGACGCCTGCTACCTTGCGAAAAAACCTCTGGTCACGGCCGCCGTCATGCGCTTCGACGGACAGCTCACCACGCTCAAACCCTTTCTTGAAGGTAATTTTCCCTGCTATCGCTGCGTTTTTGGCGACCAGCCGCCGGATGTCAAACAGAGCTGCGCCGATGTTGGTATTCTCGGCGCCATGGCAGGGGTCATGGGCTGCCTACAAGCTGGCGAGGTGATCAAAGAACTGCTGGGAATCGGTGACTCGATGGCCGGGTCTATGCTGCTCTTCGACGCCCTCGCGACGACCTTCCGTAAAGTGCGCCTGCAGCGCGACCCCGGCTGCTCCCTCTGTGGCACTGAGGCGACGATTCGGGATGTGCGCAGCGTATCCTACCGCGAAGGCGAAGCCTTCTGCGTCGGTTGAGCAGTAACGTCCTGCCTCGGGATAGGATACCGAAAAGAGAGGGCCGGGACCCCCAATCGACGACCGATCGCGTAATGATCGTTTGAATGAAGTCGGAACGATACCGAGGCCCGCCACGAACCAACTTCCGCCTCGGTTTGCCAGCAATTTCCCGCAGCAGCCGATCGGCAATACAAGCCGACAGCAGCGTCAGAACATCATCTCCAAAACCCGGTCTGGTGGCGCATGCCCATCGACGAAGGTCTTGATATTGATAATGACCTTCTCGCCCATGGCGATTCGGCCTTCGATCGTCGCCGAGCCCATATGGGGCAAGAGCACAACATTTTCCAAGGCCAAAAGTTTGGGATTGATCGCCGGCTCGTGCTCGAAGACATCAAGACCAGCACCGGCTAAATCGCCCGACCGCAACATCCGGGTCAAGGCGTTCTCGTCAATCACTTCGCCACGACTGGTATTGACGACATAGGCATGGGGATGCAGCAGTTTCAACCGGCGGGCCGACAGCAAATGAAAGGTGGCCGGCGTGTGCGGACAGTTGACCGAAATGATGTCCATACGGGCTAACATTTGGTCAAGGCTTTCCCAGTATGTGGCTTCCAGCTCGTTTTCGATTTCGGGATGCACTGGTCGGCGGTTGTGGTAATGCACAGACACGCCAAAGCCCCGCGCGCGCCGGGCCACGGCCTGACCGATCCGTCCCATTCCGATGATGCCCAGGCGCTTGCCCGAGATCCTGTGCCCCAACATGGAGGTGGGGCTCCAGCCGTTCCATTTGCCAGCCCTCACCAGACGCTCGCCTTCGGCCAAGCGACGCGGCACGGCAAGCATGAGGGCCATGGTCATATCGGCTGTATCTTCGGTCAACACCCCGGGAGTGTTGGTGACTGTAATGCCGCGCTGGCGAGCTGACTTTAGATCAATGTGGTCAACGCCGGTGCCAAAGGAAGCAATCAGGCGGAGGCGTTCGCCAGCCTGTGACAATACCGCCGAGTCGATACGGTCGGTGACGGTTGGCACAAGTACATCGGCACTGCGGACGGCATCGATGAGCTCGGTCCGACTAAGAGATTGGTCATCCAAATTGAGAC
The DNA here is from genome assembly GCA_965222795.1 of Rhodospirillales bacterium. Taxonomy (GTDB): domain Bacteria; phylum Pseudomonadota; class Alphaproteobacteria; order Kiloniellales; family CBDCUY01; genus CBDCUY01. The sequence continues at coordinate 2,041,691 of OZ244972.1, forward strand.
GCGTCTCGAAGAGTTCCATCATCCGCGTCTCGATGACGTCCGGGAGCCTTCTGGTTACAATGACAAGGGGCTTTTTTTGCGGCATAACTGCTTCTCGTCGGCACGATGGAGCCTGCCATAGCAGCCAGGCGCAAGGTTGTCTATAGTGCGTGATGGTTGGTTTCGCTCGCAGGCCAATTTATCGCCTCGACGGCGCCTTGGAAGCCTGCTAAGGCAGGGTTCTGAATCTCATGCATCTCGTATCAAGCGTGGTGCCTGATCGTACAGATGGGACATGATCCGGTTGCGTTTAATCGCCCCACTCCGGGGCTATGTGCTTCTCGTTGCTAGCATATTTATCGCCCTTGCTGTCGCTGAAATTTGGACCAGCGGCTCGGCCGCCGGTGCCGAACCGACCGCGCAATCGTCTAAGGCGCAAGCGACCGCTAGCGGTCTGCCAGTGCCTCGCTTCGCTTCGCTGCGCGCCGATGACGTCAACTTGCGAAGCGGGCCTGGTATCCGGTTTCCGATCGACTGGGTCTATCGGCGCAGCGGCATGCCTGTGGAAATAATCGATGAGTTTGATACCTGGCGGCAAATCCGCGATTGGCAAGGAACTGTCGGCTGGGTGCACAAGAGTATGGTTCAAGGGCGCCGCACCGTTCGCGTGATCGGAGAAGAGGGGATTTTGCGCAGTGGTCCAGAGGCGAACGAGCCCGCAGTTGCGCGGGTTACCCCTGGGGTGATCGGCGTGCTGAGAGAATGTAGGCAAGGCTGGTGCCAACTCGGCCTCGATACTCAGGAAGGCTGGTTGGAAGGCACGCGCCTATACGGCATCTACCCGCATGAGCTGGAGCCGTAGGACTCCTCTACGCCAGGTCTCCTAGTCGAAATCCTGTGACAGGGCGCGTCGCACCTCCGGTGGCAAGACCACCATGTGGCCATACTGTGGATGGGCGAACCCGAGCGTGACTTGGGCATCCGGGTGGGAAAATGCTTCGACCTGCGTGTCGCTGAAGGGGAAATGAATGAACTGGACAGAGGAGGCCTTGCCATCCGCCGTGGTCCGATCGACATCGTCTTCCGGGCGCCCAATGATCTTATGCTGGCCGAAGCGAAAAAAGGCCGTCTCTTCGATACCGCCCAGCTTGGCCAGGAACGCGCGCCGGCGCGCTTCTTCAGCAATCTCGAACATCACCGTCGCGACCAGTTCCCGCCCCTTCGGAATCAGCGGGTTGTAGGCGCTCAGCTCGTCGGCAATCTGATCTTCGCCGCCCTTTTCGATAAACAGCATCTCCTGTACCTGAAGCCACATAGTCTCGTAGTTTTCGAAGTGGAAGGTGCAAAATGGCCCCACCTCGACGCGGCGCAGCTTCTTGAAGGCAACGATGCCGTGGCGGCGCGCCTTTCGCTCGCGACCATACTGCTCCATCGAAATGAGGTCGTCAGGTGTTATCTCTCGCTTGCGTTGAGTTACTGTCATGATATCAGCCGCCCTTGCCAAAGCCTTCAGCCATCAATGCCATAGGCGCGAGCGAAGAGCTCTATGGGATGAAAAGATTGATCAAATTCCGACTTTTGATCCGATGATAATGCGTCAATTCCCTGCAGGATATGAACACCGGCCAGAGGACATTCTGACGCCATGAATGTCATCTTGCTGTTGGCCGCCTGCCGCGCGGCTGTCCGGCCGACTTTGATGCCGACCTCGAAATTGTCTTTCATGATCCCCCAGGATCCTCCGTGGCCGGAGCAACGCTCAATGACTTTGATTTCCGTGTCCGGGATTAGGCGCAGCATCTCGGCCGCCTTGTGACCGATGTTTTGGGCGCGGGCATGGCAGGCCATATGAAGGGCGACCCCGCCCGGCAGTGACTTCAAGCCCTCGGCCAAGCCCTCTTTCTTCGCAATCGCGACCATGTACTCGGTGATGTCGAAGGTCGCTTGCGAAAGGGCCGCAACGTCTTGGTCATCAGGGAGAATTAGACGCCACTCGAACTTCAACATGAGGGCGCAGGACGGTGTCGGCGCAATGATATCATAGCCCTTGTCGACCCAGGGCCGAAGGAATTGGGATACTTTTTTGGCTGCGGCTGCGACCTTGGCGAAATCGCCCTGTTCCAGCTGCGGCATACCGCAACAGGCGGGATAAACCACTTCTGCCTCAACCCCGTTCTTGGCAAGAACGGCACGCGCGGCAAGCCCGATTGTCGGATTGTTGTAGTTGACAAAACAGGTGGCGAAAAGCGCCGCCTTGCGGCCGAATGCCGGCGCCGAGCGATTGACGGCCGGTTCCCGCTCACGGGCTTGCGCCGCAAAGGTCTTGCCGTGAAACTTGGGCAGCTCCGCGTCGCGGTGTACCTTGGCGACTTTTTCCAACACCGGTCGCGTCAGTGAATTCTTCCGATCACTGCCCCAATTGGCCACGGCAGGCGCTAGACTGGCCAACTTGCCATTGCGGTCCGTTTGCGTCAGTTGCCTTAGCGTGAACTCGACGTCGCCGCGGGCCACCTCAGCCGCGCGATAACGCAGCATGAGATGGGGGAAGTCTAGATTGAACTCGTGCGGCGGCACGTAGGGGCAAGTCACCATGAAACACATGTCACATAGCGTGCAGGCGTCGACGACCGGTTTGAAGTCGCGGCTGTCGACGGAATCAAGTTCGCCGCTTTCCGACTCGTCGACAAGGTCGAAAAGTCGCGGGAAGGAGTCGCAGAGGTTAAAGCAGCGCCGACAACCGTGACAGATGTCGAACACACGCCGTATTTCTTCGTCGATTAGCTTGGGATCTGTAAATTCAGGGTCCTGCCACGCAATGGGCAGACGGGTCGGGGCCTCGAGACTGCCTTCTCGCATGCTGCTCCCCTTTCGTCTGGTGAGCCTTTACACAGACGGTGACACACGACCACCGTGGCTTCGCCCAGCTGACGAAGCGCCTTGGCTCCGTTCGACCCCGCCTCTTCAACGAGGCGGGATCCACAACGAGATTAGCGGCTGCGGACTAGCCGTCTAGGGTACTCAGTGCCTTTTGGAAGCGGCCGGCGTGGCTCTTCTCCGCCTTTGCAAGAGTCTCAAACCAGTCCGCGATTTCGTCGAATCCTTCATCACGGGCGGTCCGGGCCATGCCCGGATACATGTCAGTATACTCGTGCGTTTCCCCGGCGATGGCCGCCTTCAAGTTAAGACCCGTCCCGCCAATCGGTTCACCTGTGGCCGGATCGCCGACTTCTTCCAAATACTGGAGATGCCCATGCGCGTGGCCGGTTTCGCCTTCAGCCGTCGAACGGAAGACCGCGGCAACATCGTTGTAGCCTTCAATATCCGCCTTTTGGGCAAAATAGAGGTAGCGACGATTGGCCTGGCTTTCTCCGGCGAAAGCGTCCTTCAAATTCTGCTCGGTTTTTGAACCCTTAAGTCCCGACATGCTCTACGTCCTTTTTTGTCCCATGGTCTGCCCACACAAGCCCCAAACGAGCCGCAAGAGGTACCGGCGACAACGCAAGTGGAGCGCCTCGCAGGCTAGGGCTTAACGCCTTCGTCGCCCCTAGGGGTGCAGTCGTCTAATGAAACTGGCCACACCAAAACGCTCGCTGGAACAAGATTGCAACCGTCAACATGGTTAAAACCAAATTGACGTTTCTTCACATAAGCCAGTCAGCCGCGAATGTCAACTTAGAATGATTTTAGAAATTCAAATAAGTGCAGGCGGCAAGCGTCAAAATTATCTGCCAACTACCCTGATCACAACGTCGACCCGAGAGATTTTGGTCCCGTCTGGTGGCGCCGGCAAGCCACCTAAGAGTACTTCCCCATCCGGGATGTCTTTTAGCTCACCACTCTCTTCAAGAAAGAAATGATGGTGGTCTGAAACATTTGTATCAAAATATGAACGCCCGGCTTCCACCACGACCTCGCGAAGTAGACCGGCCGCGGTGAACTGATGCAAAGTATTGTAAATCGTGGCCAATGACACGCGGACATCTGCCGCTATGGCTTCGCTATGCAGTTCCTCGGCCGTCAAATGGCAATGAGCCCGTTCGAACAGCAACCGCGCCAAAGCCAAACGTTGGCGCGTTGGCCGCAGCCCCACAGCCTTTAATTGTTCAATAACGGAGCTAAAAGGTCGGTCTTGGCTCATAACAACTAGATATAACCATTGCAATCGCATCTGAAAAGGACGAGATACGACAATCACCTCGTTTTTGTCGGGCGTGGATTCGAGTAACCATAGATAGAGGGACCGGAATACCACCAGGGATAAAGGTCGGTCACGATGGGAGGAGTTTGAATTCTTGCCTCTTGTGCTATAGTGCCTTACTGGCAAAGAAGGCTAGTCGGCAGGGAACCGACGAATAGATGGGACAGGGAATGGGGTTGGACGGCGCTGGATATGAATGAGTCTTTAACCCGCGATAGAAAGACAAGTTACAGCTATGAGGAGCTCTTGGAGTGCGCCCATGGCCTTTTGTTTGGGCCAGGTAATGCGCAGCTGCCCTTGCCGCCGATGCTAATGATGGACCGGATCATCAGAATTTCGGATAAGGGCGGGACTCATGGGAAGGGTGAAATCGTCGCTGAAATGGATATAAAGTCGGATCTTTGGTTTTTCGGCTGCCATTTTGAGAAGGACCCGGTTATGCCAGGCTGTCTTGGCCTCGATGCCCTGTGGCAGCTCGTCGGCTTTTTCCTGGGCTGGCTGGGCGCGCCAGGCCGCGGCCGGGCGCTCGGGGTCGGCGAGGTAAAGCTCTCAGGTCAGGTCTTGCCGAACGCCAAAAAGGTCATCTATCGATTAAATCTCAAACGTGTCATCATGAGCCGCCTGATCCTGGCGATTGCGGACGGAATTATGGAGGTCGATGGAACCAAGGTCTATGAAGCCAAAGACCTGAAAGTTGGCCTCTTCAAACCTTCTGAAGCGGTCTAGGGCATTGGCGATGCGGCGGGTAGCCGTAACCGGCCTCGGAATTGTTTCCAGTATTGGCAACAACAAGGCGGATGTCCTTAAATCCCTGCGATCGGGGCGTTCCGGTATTGAATACTGTGAAGAGTATGCGGAACTAGGCTTCCGCAGCCAAATTCATGGCTCCATAAAGATCAATCTCGACGAGTTTATTGATCGTAAGCTGCGACGTTTCATGGGTGACGGTGCGGCCTACAATTACGTGGCGATGCGCGAAGCCATCGACGATGCAGGCTTGGTCGAAAATGAAGTATCTGACGAGCGCACCGGCCTGGTGATGGGGTCTGGCGGACCCTCTACCTCCAATCAGGTGGCAGCAGCCGATATCTTGAGACAACGTGGTGTCCGCCGCGTCGGCCCCTATATGGTGCCTCGCTGCATGTCCAGCACGAACGCTGCAAATCTTGGCACCGCCTTCAAGATCAAGGGCCTCAGCTACTCCATCAGCTCCGCCTGCGCCACCAGTGCCCACTGCATCGGCAATGGATGCGAACTTATCCAGCTCGGCAAGCAAGATGTTGTGTTCGCCGGTGGCGGCGAGGAACTCCACTGGACACTTTCTGTTTTGTTCGACGCGATGGGTGCCCTCTCAACCCACTACAACGAGACCCCGGAAAGAGCATCACGAGCTTACGACAAGGACCGCGACGGCTTTGTGATAGCCGGCGGTGGCGGCGTGGTTGTACTCGAGGACATGGATCGTGCCCGCGCCCGGGGCGCCAAGATCTACGCCGAGGTGGTGGGCTATGGAGCAACCTCCGACGGTGCCGATATGGTTCAGCCTTCCGGGGAAGGCGCGGCCCGCTGCATGCGTCACGCCATGGGTGGGCTCGGAAACACGCCCGTCGACTACCTCAATGCCCACGGCACCTCGACGCCGATCGGTGACACCATCGAGCTTCGAGCGATTAAAGAGGTTTTTGGGGCTGACCTGCCACGCATCAGTTCCACAAAGTCACTGACCGGCCATTCCCAGGGAGCAACCGGTGCGCACGAGGCAATTTACTCGCTGCTCATGCTAGAACATGGATTTGTCTGTGGGTCTGCCAACATCGAGAACCTGGACCCAGAGGCTGAAGGCATGCCGATCGTACGCGACTACGAAGAACGCCAACTCAATTGTGTCATGTCGAATAGTTTTGGCTTTGGTGGCACGAATGCCACATTGACCTTCAAGCGTGTCGAGGCGTGAGCGCGCCTTCGACCATCCCCAGCAACGGCCTGATGGCCGGCAAGCGCGGATTGATCATGGGGGTAGCCAATGATCATTCTATCGCCTGGGGTATCGCTAAAGCAGTCAGCGCGCAAGGCGCAAGCCTCGCATTTACCTATCAAGGCGAAGCCTTTGGCCGGCGCGTAACCCCTCTAGCTCAATCCTTGGGCGCCGAGTTGGTGCTGCCCTGCGATGTCGAACGGGAGGAGGACCTCGACCGGGTGTTTGCGGAGTTGAAGAATGCTTGGGGCAAGCTTGACTTTGTAGTGCACGCAATCGCCTATTCAGACAAGGAAGAGCTCAAGGGTCGTTACCTGGATACGACCCGCGCCAACTTCGCCCGAACCCTGGCCATATCCTGTTATTCCTTCACCGCCGTCGCTCGTCGGGCCGTCGCCATGATGGATGGCGAGGGTAGCCTGCTTACTCTCACCTATGCCGGTTCTGAGCGCGTCATGCCGAGTTACAATGTCATGGGGGTGGCAAAGGCGGCCTTGGAGGCAAGCGTACGCTATTTGGCTGCCGACCTTGGCCCTAAGTGCGTGCGCGTCAATGCCATCTCGGCCGGTCCAATGCGAACGCTGGCCGGTTCGGCGGTCACCAATGCTCGCTTCGTTTATCGCTGGTCGGCTCAGCACGCGGCATTGCAGCGCAACGTCTTCCTGGAAGAAGTGGGATCGAGCGGGCTTTATCTGCTCTCTGACCTGTCCCAAGGCGTGACCGGCGAAGTTTTGCACGTTGATAGTGGCTACAATGTCGTTGGCATGCCGCAGCCGCAACGTCTTCAAGACGCGGATCTCTAGCCAGGCGCGCGGTGGTCTTAGGTCCGGCCGGGGTCTTCGATCCGGCCGGGGTCTTAGATCTGGCCGAGGTTTTAAGTCTGGCCCTGCACAATTTCCGATTCCAGATCACTGGCAGCGCAGTAGTCGCGCAAATGCCCGCTAGCCAAGGCAAGGACCACCTCCAAGTCTCCCTTGGCCTCAAAGTCAAAAATCACCATCATGACCTTCTGTGCAGTCTCGCCGATCATTGAGCGTTCGCTGTCACTGCTGGGATTACCGAAGGGACCGTGAGCGTCGGCAAGCAACGGCAAGCCCTCTACGTTGAATGCCCCTCGTCCAATGGCTTGGTAAGGCTCCCCGGAACGCCCTCGCCGAAAGGTGAAGGGAGCTTCCAGCCTGGCTAGATCGTAAGTGCCGATTGACATGCCGGCTTGCAGGGAGACAAGGTTGTTCGTGTCGACTAGAGCGTCGGGCGGCAATTTGGGATCAATTCTGCTTGACCTCTGGCATGGCGATCCGCTGGTGAAGCGGGCGCAGTCGCGATGCCATAGCATCTCGCAAGCCCGTTTCGACAGCGGGCGCCGGCCAGAGCCAAGCCCTTCGGGACGGGCGGTTTGGCGCCAAATCCTGCGCCAAGCCTCTCGGACCTATCGACGGATAGGCCCATCGAACCTTTGCTTGACCTTGTCACGAAACCGCTCCGTCAGAATGGTTCCAAATTACCGCCCGATGCTCTATGTTGTTGATGTTGTAAAGAGGTTTCCCTTGTACCACACGGCGCATCAGCGCCTCGTAGGAGCTGCGATAATGGCTCGGGTCTTTCCCTAGAGCTTTGTAAGCCCGGCGAGTGGCGGCAATGCCTGGTAGTTCGGCAGGCTTCCTCTCACTGAGGGCGCCGCGAGCAAGATCTGCCGCCGTTTCCAATGCCTGAACCAGGCCGTCATCGGCCGGCCCAACCACGACACGCGCCTTTACGACCGCCAAAGCCACCCTTAAGCCGACCTTGGCGAAGTCCTCAGCGATGGAGATAACGCTCATGGGCGCTCTCTCGCCACTCGCTATGACAAATTTGCGCCGCTAGTACGGCACCGGAGTGCTACTCCGCCGCCGCCGACGCCAAGGAAAGCCGGTCGTCTTTGCTCTGCCCGTCCCGGCGATGCCGAGCCACCTCTTTGACCCAGTTGCCAAAAACCTGTTTACCAAAAGGGCGCCAGTGGCAGGATGGCGGTTGGGAAGGATCGTCATTGGGAAAATAGTAGCGCGGCACGGATATCGCCAAGCCAGCTTCTTGATCCCGATGGTATTCCTGCCCAAGTGTGCCGGCGTCATACTCAAAATGGTTGAAATTGTAGTAGGCACGTCTTTTCGGGTCAGCAATAAGGCAGAGGCCAGCTTCGCTGGAGGTTGCCAGAACTTTCAGCCCGGACGACGGCGGGAGATCAGCGGCTCGCACCTCTGTGTGGCGCGAGACCGGGACTGGAAAGTGGGTTCCCAGTCCCTCTAGCAGAGTCGAGCTGTTTTCGACCACTCGGTGATCAAACACGCCGAACATCTTTTCCGGCAGTGCGTGTTTGGGGACACCATAGGCGTGATAGAGGGCGGCCTGCCCTGCCCAGCAGATGTAGTAGGCCGACCCGACGGAGGCCTGCGCCCAATCAAGAATTTCCGTCAATTCCTGCCAGTAGGTGACATCTTCGAAGGGTAGGGTCTCGACAGGCGCACCCGTGATGATTAGGCCGTCGAATCTTCGGTCCCTGATTTGGGGCCAGGCCTCGTAAAACGTCTCAAGATAGTGGGAAGAAGTGTTTTTCGACCGGTAGGAGCCCGGCACGACAAGGGTAAGGGCCAGGTCATGGCCTGCAGCGCCCAGAAGTCGCGCGATCTGGGTCTCAGTCGCTGATTTCCTCGGCATCAAGTTCAACAAGGCAATCTGCAGTAAGTCTCGTTGCCGCTCTGCCGCGTCGGCAGCGCTCAGAAGCGGAACACCCTCCTGCTTGAGAGTGCTCCACGCGGGCAGCTCTTGAGACAAGGCTATCGCCATTTAAACGTACCTCTCCTCTCCCCCCTCGCCCCTCCCTCCGGGACAACCGTTATCGGCCCCAGAGGGAACAAACACCGAAACTTAAGCCGCTATCGGCCCCTTTTTTGCGGCCGCAAGGCCTTGCTCTAGATCGGCTATGATATCATCAATGTGCTCGATGCCCACAGATAACCGTACATAGCCCTCCGAGACCCCTGTCGCCAGCTGCTCTTCAGGCGTGAGTTGCGAGTGCGTGGTGGTAGCCGGATGGATCGCCAGAGAGCGCGCGTCGCCGATATTGGCGACATGATAGAACAGCTCAAGTCCGTCGATGAAACGCTGTCCTGCTTCCTTGCCGCCCTTTAGTTCGAAGCCGACCAAGCCGCCAAGACCACCCGACAAGTAGGTTTCGGCACGGCGCCGCTGTTCCACCGACTCGTGCAGGCTGGGAAAGATGACCTGGGTCACTTCTTCGTGACCTTTAAGGTACTCCGCCACCGACGCCGCATTGCGGCAATGCTCGCGCATGCGCAGCGGCAGGGTTTCTAGCCCCTGTATGAACTGGAATGCGTTAAACGGGCTCATAGAGGCACCCAGGTCACGCTGCAAGGTGACTCTGGCCTTGATGATGTAGGCGATGGGCCCTAGAGGCTTGACCGCCTCCGTCCAAACCGCGCCGTGATAACTGGGGTCCGGTTGATTGAGCATGGGAAAGCGATCCGCATGCGCCTCCCAGTCAAAGTTGCCGCCATCGACGATGAGGCCACCGATCGATGTGCCATGACCGCCGATGTACTTGGTCGTCGAATAAACGACAATGGCAGCCCCATGATCGAAGGGACGGCACAGGACCGGGCAAGCCGTGTTGTCCATAATCAACGGCACGCCGAGCTCGCGACCGATATCGGCGACTTCCTTGATGGGAAAGACGGTTAATTTCGGGTTCGGCAGAGTTTCCGCATAGTAGGCTTTTGTGCGGTCGTCGGTGGCGCGCCGGAAGTTTTCAGGATCAACCGGATCGACGAAACGGACCTCGATCCCCATGGTCTTGAAAGTATTGGCAAAAAGGTTCCAGGTGCCGCCATAAAGGTCGGTGGCGCTCACGATATTGTCACCCGCTTGTGCGATGTTTTGCACAGCGACGGCCGAGGCGGCCTGGCCGGAACTCATGCTAAGTGCTGCCACGCCCCCTTCAAGCGCGCTGATTCGCTGCTCCAGCACGTCACAGGTAGGGTTCATGATGCGCGTGTAGATATTGCCGAGCTCTTGCAAACTGAACAGCTTGGCTGCGTGGTCGGCGTCGCGAAACTGATAGGACGTGGTTTGGTAAATGGGAACAGCGACAGCGCCGGTCGTGTCGTCCTTTCTGTGGCCTGCGTGCAAAACTAAGGTCTCAGGGTGCGTCGAGTTTGTCATTTCGTGCTGCCTTTCTTGAGAATTTGCTGGAACTTTAGTTCAAGCCGCTAGCGGACGGAAGTCGGCTGATGCGATTTCAGCGTGGCGTGCCATATGGTCAACGATCACGGACGCCACCTGCGCGGGATGGGTAAGCGGGGCCATGTGGCCAAGGTTGCTTAGTGTCCGATGCCAGGCATTCGGCATGACTTCGGCCAGAACGCGGGACAGGTGGCGAACCGGCGCCGGCGAACGAGTGCCACAAAGGATCAAACAGGGTGCCTTTATCGACTGGTAATCCTTGCGGCTTGGGGCGCCGTACCTAGCCGCGGCAAAATTGAGCACGACACGGCTTAAGCGACCGGTCAGGGCGGTACGTTGTTCTGGCGTTAACCGGTTCCACGCATCAGGTCCATTCCAATAGTTAACAAAATGGCGCATGCCACGATCCAATTGTCCGAAGCGGACGGCACTGCGGCAGGTGCCAGCCAAGGTTTCGATTTCTCGGTGGTACGGCCCCTCAACCGGGTCGTCGGCTCTGAGTAGGTGAAACACTGTCGGCTCGATCAAGGTGAGGCTAGCCAGCCGGTCACCGAGTGCCATGGCAGCGGAAAGCGCCACCGAACCACCGTAGGAATGGCCGATCAGGTGCACCGGCTCGTGAGATGTCGGCAAGAGTCGCTTCACAATGGCGGCTTCGTCGGCCAGTCGCATCGGCCGCGTGCGCGACCACGGCTGGCTGCCGCCATAGCCATAAAGATCGGGCACCAAGAAGCGATATCCCGGTCCCAACTGGTCTTGGACTCCTTGCCATTGCCTGCTGGAACAGGCGGAGCTGTGCAAGAGGATCACCGGCGCGCCGCTACCTTCGACGCGAAGGGCAATTTTGGTTCCGTCAATGAGTATGCTCGGCATCGCCTTGACTCCTGGCACTATTGTTCTTTCGTCCAGGGCCAAGATGGAAAGCGATCGTTTCAGCGCCATGTCTATGGGCCGAGCGAATGTTTCTATTGTTTCAGAATGGCTCTCGTTTGGGCGCCACTGTGAAGGTCTTCACAAGACAAGCGCCCTCTCGGGCAGGCGAGGGATCAGCAAGCCTTGGCGATGTGGTGGCAATCGCGAGCCAAGCCCACAAGATCCTCGTAGCCCCACCCGCCCCGGTCGTGCAGTTGTCGGGCTAATTTCATCGGAAGTGCCGCGCTCCCATTGTGGGCTCCGCTGATCGCGCCCGCCATGGCCGCGGTGGTGTCAACGTCGCCACCAACCGCAATAGCCGTTAAGAGGGTCTGCCAATAGTCGTTCGGACTGCGCAGGAAGGCATAGAGGCTCCACAGCACGCTCGACAACGCCATGGGTGAAATCCCATCGATTTCCTGGGGCGTCGGGCTCGCTTGGTCGCAGCGCGCAATTCTGGCGGCAGCGTCAAGGGGACCAAGCCGAAGCCAAGGCTTCAACGCGTCGATGCGCTCGGCAAACCCTCCGTCGAACCGGGCCACCAAAGGCGCGAGTTCCTCCAAAAAGGGCTCCGGTTCCAGCGCGTCCCTCGTCGCGGCTAGGGCCGTCGCGCCAGCGATCGCTACCGCCCCTGCCGAACAGCGAGGATCGACGTGGGTCGAGAACCCCTGTTCGTGGGCGGCTTGGTAAAGCCCATCCGGGTCATCGAAATAGAACAGCCCGATCGGCGCAGCCCGCATGGCGCTGCCGTTACTTGGCCGCGGCAGCGCCTTGCCAGCCTCGGTCCAAGGCAGGCCGTCGAGCAAGCGCTGGGCGGCCGCTCGGGTTGTGCGTCCAGACCCAACCATTTGGTTCGAAGAAAACATCTCTGCAATCCGGCCGGCATAGTTGGCCGGATCAAAGCCACGACAGTGCCTATAGCTGCAAAACAATTCGCGGGCGAGCTGCGTGTCGTCGCTGTACTGGCCGCTTGTGAATGGCGCGCGAAATGGCATCGGGGCCTCAGGACGCTCCAAGCGATCCGCTGCATAGCGGCGGCAGTCTTGGCGAGATCGCCCTTCGACGACAAATCCCAGGGCATCGCCAAGTCCTTGGCCTAAAAGGCACGCGATGAACTTGTCTTCCGAGACCATGTTGCTATCGAGGCACTCGACACAAAACGAGTGGGGCAGATCAACGGCTGTGAAAGTCTCACCTTTCGACCCCTGACATCACCTAGTCGGTCTTTCTCGATGCCCATGGGCTAGCCACTGTGCTCTGCAAGCGTTATATCTGCTCCTATGAGTCAATAAGTCGCACGACCGATAGTAGCCCAACGAGCTAAGGTCAACCTGTTGCTTGGATTTTTGCAGGAGCGAGCGATGACCGCCGAGGGGCTGAGAAAATCACTTAGAACCGCCTTGCACTCAAAACCAACCCGACACTTGGCGGTCGGCGTCGTCACCCTGTTTTTCGCAGGCCTCATGTTCGTGGGACCTGCCCGTTTGCTGGCTGATGAAATAAGTTTCTTCCGCATCGGCACAGGCTCGGCCATCGGCACCTACTTTCCCGTCGGCGGCTTGATCGCCAGCGCGATCAGCAATCCGCCCGGCAGCCGCGCCTGCCAACGTGGCGGCAGCTGTGGCGTGCCCGGCATGATCGCCGTTGCTCAGTCCACGGAAGGATCGGTTGCCAACGTTGAAGGAATTGGCGCCGGCTCGCTGGAATCAGGTTTCTCGCAAGCCGATGTCGCCTATTGGGCCTATACCGGCAGCGGGATCTACGAAGACAAAGGCGCGATCGAGAACCTGCGCGTGATCGCCAATCTCTTTCCAGAGTCGATCCATCTGGTGGCACGCAAGGACACGGGCATCCGCCAGGTAAGCGATTTGCGTGGCAAGCGCGTATCCCTAGATCGGCCTGCCTCTGGAACACGGGTTGATGCCTTGCTGATCCTAGATGTCTATGGATTGACACCCGATGATATTGCGGTTGTCAGCGTGTCGGTTGGTCAGGCGGTTGACATGATGCGGGCCGGGGAGCTCGACGCCTTCTTCATGGTGGTGGGCTCGCCAGCCAAGGCGATTGCAGATCTGTCGCGGGAGCTGGACATACACATGGTGCCGATTGACGGCGAACCTGCCGTCCGCTTGCAAGAAGCCTATCCATTTTTCGCAACGGATCGAATCGAGTCTGGCCTCTACCACAATGTCCCCTTAACCCACACCCTTTCCGTCGGTGCTCAATGGCTGGTCAGCAGTAACATTTCGGAGGACATGGTCTACGCCATGACCAAAGCCCTATGGCATGAAAACACCCGTGCGCTCTTGGACAATGGGCACCCGAAAGGCCGCCTCATACGTTTGGAGTCAGCGCGCGATGGTTTAGGCATTCCGCTTCACCCTGGCGCCGAACGTTTCTATGACGAGGCCGGCCAAGAGCCTTCTGACTGACCGAAGCTTGCCTCCGTGACTAGGGGTCGTCGATGGTCCAAGGCTCGGCTGCCGCGGCGGTGGCCCACTCTTGCATGTTGGGTCTATTCCAAACCGCGTCCCGGTAAGCGGCAGAGACTGGGTCAAGGACCACGTCATAAGTAATGAATCGCGACACGACCGGTGCAAAGGCCACGTCGGCGAGGCTGAAGGGCCCAAAAAGAAAATCGCCTCGTGACGCATGACGATCGCGGCACTGTCGCCAAATCTCGGTGACGCGGGCCACATCCTTCACCACTTCAGCGCCATAGTCGCGACCTGAAATTTTAGCGCGCATGTCCATGGGCATATGCTTGCGCAGTGCCGGAAAACCGCCGTGCATCTCGCAGGCGACCGAACGCGCCATTGCCCGGGCCACCTGATCTTGGGGCCAGAGGCCAGCGGCCGGAAAGCGTTCGCTGAGATACTCGCCGATCGCCAGGGAATCCCATATCACCAAGGAACCGTCCCGCAAGACCGGCACGAGGCCGCTTGGCGAGTGCTCGGCGAGCGAAGATTTGCTCTCGTTTCTGTCCAAAGGAATGAGATGTTCCGTGAACGCTACATCGCATTCTTTGAGAGCAAGCCAGCCGCGCAGCGACCATGAAGAATAGTTTTTGTTGCCGATCGTGATCTGCAGTTTTGACATTGTCGAACGTCCCTTCATAGCCTTTGGCGCAACCCGCTCGCCGATGGCTACTAGACATTGGGCTCACAATACATTTGCGCAAGAAATTCTATCACTTGGGCAAGGCACAGAGAATCGACTAAAAGGGTTTGCTCACAGTCTAAAAGGACGAGGCTAATGCTCGACCATCTTGTTGCTCGCGCCGATGCCAAGACCATGCCCCTTACCCCACTCACCACGGAGGCATTGTCCGAATGGTTGCCACTGCAGTCGGCTGCCTATGCGAAGTGGATCGGGGCAACGGAGTTTGCCGCAGAAGTCGGAAAGATTTGCCTCCTCCCGAGCGACAATGGCGGCCTTGACCGCGCCCTTCTTGGCGTCAACGCATTGGATGACCTCTGGAGCTATGCGGGTGCCGCCTCAGGATTGCCGCCTGGACGCTATCGCATTGATCCACCCTTGTCGGCAACCGCGGCAACCCAGGCAGCGCTCGGATGGGCCCTCGGCTGCTATTCGTTCGACCGCTACAAGAAGCGGACGGGGATGCCGGCCCACTTGGTTTGGCCGAAATCAGCAGACAAAGCCTATGTGTCCCTTGCCACCCAAGGTATTGCCCTGACGCGGGATCTGATCAACACGCCAGCCAACCATATGGGGCCGGAAGACTTGGCCGATGCCGCTCGGGTCCTCGCCAAGCAGCACAAAGCGAAGCTGACGATCCTTGTGGGTGACCAGCTACTGAAGAAAGGCTATCCCGCCGTACACGCGGTCGGCCGAGCGAGCAGCCGCCTTCCCCGTCTGATCGACCTGACTTGGGGCAGAAAAGGACCACGCGTCACGCTGGTCGGCAAGGGTGTGTGCTTCGACAGCGGCGGCCTTGACCTGAAAAGCGCCAGCGGCATGAAGCTCATGAAGAAGGACATGGGTGGGGCTGCCCATGTCCTCGGACTGGCCGCCATGGTGATGGCCGCCAAGCTGCCAGTCCGCCTTCGGGTCCTCGTTCCCGCCGTTGAAAACGCTGTTTCCGGTGACGCCTTTCGCCCTCTTGATGTCATCGAAACGCGCAAGGGGCTGAGTGTCGAAATCGGCAACACCGATGCCGAAGGCCGACTGATACTGGCGGATGCCCTGACCGAAGCCGACCGTGATGATCCGACTTTGGTGATCGATTTCGCCACCCTCACAGGCGCGGCGCGCGTGGCCTTGGGCACGGACTTGCCGGCCATGTTCGCCAACGACGATAGGGTCGCCGAGGCCCTGACGGCTGCCGCTGCAAGCACCCAAGACCCACTCTGGCGAATGCCGTTACACAAGCCCTATCGGCGGCTCCTGGAAAGCTCGATTGCCGACATCAACAACATCTCGGACGGGCCCTATGGCGGTGCGATCACCGCAGCCCTGTTTCTTGCCGAATTCCTGCGGCCCAGCACACCTTGGGTCCATTTTGATGTCATGGCCTGGAACCTCGCGGCGAGGCCGGGCAGGCCCGCGGGCGGCGAAGCCATGGCCTTAAGGGCCAGCTACGCGATCCTCAAAGACCTAGCGGAAGGTCGGTTAACTTTGTAGCAATCGCAAAATGCATTCAAGGTCGGTAGCTTTGGTCGCACGTCACCCTTGACCAATTTGCATTGGTAGATCTTCCCTTAGATTGGTAGTGATTGCAGCTAAGGCTGGTAGATGGGCCTTGGCTTTGGCCTGGGAACGACGAAGGTAGGCGCGCAAGGCCGATTGCAGGACCGGGTCGAGAGACGAAATTGCGTCCAGAGACCCTAGACAGATTGAACCTGGCTGCATTTTCAACTCGCCCATTGAAACTTTGGGAATCAGATCATCGAACCTTCCGCCAAAGGCCAATCGTCTGTCGCCGACGCCAGGATCCTCTATGACAAGCCCGCTCGAGCCATCTTGTGCATGCTGGGTGGTGTCGCCCTGCTCGCCCTTAACGACGCGCTCATAAAGACCCTGACCCACAGTTACCCAGTCGGCCAGCTCTTGTTCGTCCGCGGCAATTTCGTGCTGCCTTGGATCTTGCTGCTGGCCTGGCGAGATGGCGGTTTGCATCACTTGCGGATTGGCAACTTCAAAGGTCAAGTCCTGCGCGGCACCTGCGGTATCGCCAGCTCCTTCCTCTTTCTGACCGGCCTAAGCCTGCTGCCCTTGGCGGACGCCATCGCGGTCGCCTTCACCGGCCCGCTGTTCATCACCGCGATGGCACCATTGGCACTCGGCGAGACCGTGGGCTGGCGCCGCTGGTCAGCCGTACTGGCTGGCTTTATAGGTGTTTTGGTTATCATACGGCCGGGCAGCGAGGCCCTGCAGTGGGCCGTGCTGTTTCCCCTGGGTGCTGCTTTCTGCGGCGGCATCCGAGACATCGTGACCCGCCGTATCTCGCAAAGCGAATCGACGGTCGCTGTCTTGGGTGTCACGACATTGATCGTCATGTTTGCTGGACTGACAACAGCGTTTTTCGGGTGGGCGCCACTTAAAGCGGAAGACCTCTGGGTCTTCGCCGCCGGTGGCATGCTTATCGCCGGCGCTCATTACACGATGATCGAAGCCTTCCGATTGGGCGAGGCTGCCCTAGTAGCGCCCTTCAAGTACACCTCTATGGTCTGGGCCATTTTGTTTGGCTACCTGATTTTCGGCGACTTGCCGGACGGCTGGACTATTGTCGGCGCCGGCATCGTCATCCTGGCTGGCCTTTACATTCTGCGCCGTGAAACACTTCATGGGCGACCTTCGGTGGCAACGGCACATTCTCCGCAAAGGCATTGAGAAACTCCGACAAAGGTGCGCGTGTCGAAGATACGCGCCACGGATACCGTCTGGCGCGGAGGGCTTAGAAGATGGGACCTTGGACTTACCACAACCCGGTTCGCGTGGTCTTTGGCGTCGATAGCTTTGAACGAACCGGGCATTACCTCCAGAACCGACCCTATGCCGTGGTTACCTATGGGGAATCGCCCTTCACCGCGTTGACCGAGCGGCTGAGACAATTTGCGGGCGCCCCCTGTTTGACCATCGACGATGTGATGCCGAACCCGGATCTCCAGGGTCTGGGTGAGATTTGTGCCCGATTGAAGCGCGCACAGCCAACACCCCAGGTCCTGCTGGCGCTGGGCGGCGGATCGGTTATGGATACAGCCAAGGTCTTGGCCGCGTCCAACGGCGACTTCTCCGGTGTCCGGCGCTATCTGGTCGAGGGTGACGGCGCTGAGAGCCTGGGCGACCTACCCATCATTGCCGTTCCGACTACCGCGGGCACGGGCAGCGAAGTGACCTGTTGGGCTACTGTCTGGGATAGCAAGGCTGGCGCCAAGTACTCGTTATCCCATCCCAAGCTCTTTCCGGAAACGGCCATCATCGATCCATCCTTGACCCTTGCCATGCCGGGCAACTTGACGGTCGCAACCGCTCTCGATGCCCTGTCCCACGCCTTGGAATCGATCTGGAACAGGAATGCCAACCCAGTCTCCACCACCTATGCCGTGGCGGCAGCGCGAGAAATTTTAGCGGTGCTTCCCAAACTGGTGAAGGACTTGGGTAACATCGAACTGAGATCCAGAATGGCCAAAGCCGCTGTGCTGGCTGGGCTGGCCTTTTCCAACACCAAAACCGCGCTTGCCCACTCGCTTTCCTATCCGATCACCCTGCGCCATGGCATAGCCCACGGGATCGCTTGTTCCTTTAGCTTGCCTCTCGTGCTGATGGGAGCCATCAGCGTAAACCAAGATTGTGATGATGCCTTAGAGGCCATCTTTGGCGCAGATCTGAAGGCCGCGCCCAAAGCGTTAAGCACGTTTCTGCGTCAGGTTGGCGCTCATGCCGATGGCGAAAGCCTTGGCCTTTCAAAAGAGACACTTCACGGGCTCTTGATGGCCGCCTTGGAAGGCGACCGAGGGCGCAACTACATCGGTCGCCGGGAGAGCGTTCTGGCCGCAGTCGAAGGTCCTCGTGGTTAAGCTTACAAGGTAGAAGTTTAGGGCCTTGCAGATTTCCCATATCTGTCTAGGCCCGAAGCTGCGCTTGGCCTTGACCGCGTCGCATTTGTTTGTCACGGTCGCATTAACACGATGGCGGCTATCGGGAATGTGCCGGCCGAATCAAAGGGAGACGATTTTATGTCAGACGATAGGGAACACTATTACATCCCCAAACTAAAGGCGCAGTTCGCCGAAGGCGAGATCGATCGGCGCGAGTTCCTGCGCACCGCAACGTTACTCGGCCTATCCGCCTCGGCTGCTTATGCCTTTGTTGGCAAGGTGACTGGCGAAAGCTTTACCTCCACCGCACGCGCCGAAACACCCAAGGAGGGCGGCACCCTGCGGATACAGATGGCCGCCCAAGAGATGGCCGATCCAGCGACCTATGCTTGGGGCCCCATGGCCAATGTGGCGCGGCAGTTTCTGGAATATCTGACCATCACCGGCCCGGATAATGTGACCCGGCCATTCCTGGCCGAAAGCTGGGAGGCTTCGGATGACCTGAAGACCTGGACCTTCAAACTGCGCAAGGACATCAAGTGGAACAATGGTGATGACTTCGTCGCCGATCACGTGGCTTTTAACGTCAAGCGCTGGCTTGCCTCGGAGACCGGTTCGTCTGTTCAAGGACTTTTGAGCGCACTCACCGTCGAAAAAGACGGCAAGAAGGAAGAGGCGCCGGGCGCCGTAGAAGTCGTCGACAGCCACACCATCCGACTTAACGCGCAGCGCCCCGAGCTTGCCATTCCGGAGGCGTTTTATCACTATCCAGCTTGTATCGCCCACCCGGACTCCATGGTTGACGGCCGCATGGACGTCTCCAAGCGGCCGATCGGCACCGGCCCCTTTGCCCTCAAGGAGTTCGTGATTGGCGAACGCGTAAAGCTGGTGCGCGAGGGTGAGTATTGGGGCGGTCCGGAGGACATGCGCGGCGGCCCCTATATCGACGAGCTGCAGT
This sequence comes from Rhodospirillales bacterium, assembly GCA_965222795.1. Taxonomy (GTDB): domain Bacteria; phylum Pseudomonadota; class Alphaproteobacteria; order Kiloniellales; family CBDCUY01; genus CBDCUY01. The sequence goes on from OZ244972.1 coordinate 2,061,013, forward strand.
ATTTCGACCAGGGTGATGACGCCATGGCCTGGGTGGCGGCTCTGGCCTCTGGGCAGGTGGACATGATCTATACCTTGCCTCTCAACCAGCTCGACGTTGTTTCTCAAATCCCGAACATGCAGATCTTCGAGGTGACAACGGCGCAGACGGCGGTCGCTCGCTTCCAAATGGACAAGGAGCCCTTTACCGATCATCGCGTTCGCCGCGCTTTCCAGCTTAGCCTCGACCATCCCAAGCTGCTCGAAATCGCCTATCGCAACCGCGGTCAAGTGGCCGAGGATCACCACGTCTGCCCGATCCACCCGGATTATGCGGAACTGCCGAAGCTGAGCCAAGACATTGAGGCCGCCAAGAAGCTTTTGGCGGACGCCGGTCACGGTGGCGGCATCGACATGAAGATGGATGTCAACGGAAACGAGAAATGGGAGATAGACCTGGCTCAGGCCATGGTGCCGATGGTTCAGGCAGCCGGCATTAACTTGCAGCTGAACGTCATGCCGGGCGCCCAGTTCTGGGAGATCTGGGACAAGACGCCCTTTGGTCTGACCGGCTGGACCCATCGGCCACTCGGGGTCATGGTCCTCAATCTCGCCTATCGCAGTGGCGGCGTGTGGAATGAATCCCATTACAGCGATCCCAAGTTCGATGAGGCTCTGGACAAGGCCGGCGGCATCATCGATCCGGTGGCGCGCAGCGAGCATGTCAAGGTCTGCGAGCAGTTACTTCAGGATGCAAGTGTCATCATGCAGCCCTTGTGGCGTTCGGTCTTCACCGCGGGTCACAAGAAGATCAAGGGCTTCAAGATGCACCCGACCGAGTATCACCAGCTCTTCCAGACCTGGATCGACGCCTGATCGAGAACCGTTGCGGTAAGTTCTGCCGAACTTCGAAACGGGGGCCAGCCGGCCCCCGTTTTTTGTCGATTACAATGTGCGGATCGTCGAACCGTGGCGAGCGGTCAAACGCGCTTCGATAGCCAGATGGCGAGGCGGGAACCGGTCTTAACGGCGGCGCTTAGAAGTTCATAGCCGGGCGTCTTTTCCGCGCCCCGTTCCAAGGCAAGATCACGGTGCTCGATCTCCTCGTCGCGAAAACGGGCGATCGTTTCTTTGAGTTCTTCTTCATCGTCCCCCAGGGTCTCCAACTGCTCGGTGTAGTGTTCGTCGATCACCTCTTCCACCGCGACCGTGCACGCCATCGCCGCTTTCTCGCCCATAAGCGCGGTGCCGGCACCCAAGGCGAAACCGGCCAAATGCCAAAGCGGCTGCAACGCCGTCGGCCGAATCCGACGATCCGCCACGAGAGCGTCGAAACACGCGAGATGTTTTTCCTCTTGGGCAGCCATATGGCGCAACACCGGGCCGCTATCGCCACGGCCGAGAACGGCCAGCTGCCCTTCATAGATTCGCTTGGCGCCATACTCACCGGCTTGATCGACACGGATCATCGATTCGACCAGCGCCTTCGGATCGGGGTCACCGGGATATCTTGGGTCCCCGGTTCGCCGAGCGCCCGATTTCTGTTCGGCTTGCTTGTCGCCCATGGTGTGTCTTTCCAATCTTGCCGAGTCTGTATTGAAACCCATAATCCTTGATGGCTCTGGGCATTCCTCGACCGCCCAATCATTATTATGGGATGACCTCGAATGCAGGTCCAGTCGGCAAAGGATCGTCCTGCTAGCGCCACCGCCCCCGGTCGCGGGCAACCGTACCTGAAGGGGCTCAGACTTCCGATAACTCGGCCTCGGCCTCGAGAACGTCCAGCTCCTGGCAGTCCACCACCCGGCGGGCCAAGTCATAGCCGAATCCCTGACGGCTAAGACTGGCCAAATCCCGCTGGCGAAAGCTCGAACGCTCTTCAGAAAGGCGAAAAGGTCCAATTCGGCGGCGACGGGCATAGATGAGCGCCGCAGCTAACTCGGGTTCGCCAGCCATGTCGTTCAAGTCGCCGAGGGCATCATCAATGTCGGACCGCGCCACCCCTTTGGTCTGCAGCAAGTATCGAATGCGACCAGCCGAAGCCCCGCGACGAAAAAGCGCCCTTGCCCTAGCGGCAGCAAACTGGCGATCGTCTAGCAAGCCGGTTTCTATCAACCGTCGGGTCAGCGCCTCAATCCACCCCTGGGCCTCAGTCGAATCGCCGCCGTAGCTGCGCAGCGAACGATCAACCTTGCGCTGCAGCACTTTGCGAAACTGCGCTGCGGATGTTGGATAGCGCGCCAGGTAGTCGAGAGCCGCGCTCTCCAAGCTGGCTTGGGTCATACGCGTGACCCGACGATGGGCAGGCGACACTTGGCCTTCGTTCCTGGTCAATCTGTAGCTGTAGCCCGTCGGGCCTTGTTTGTGGGCGGTACCAGAGACTATATGAGATCGATGGAAATGTCTCCCATTCCCCAAGGCTCGTTGGAGCCTCGACAATTCGGCATTGTCAATTGGCGCGGTCTGTGGACGCTCTACTTGAAGGAAGTGCGTCGCTTTCTCAATGTGGCCACCCAAACCGTCTTGGCGCCGATGGTCACCACCTTGCTATTCCTGGCAATCTTCACTCTGGCCCTTGGCGGCTCGGTTCGCCAGGTCGGGGGTGTTCCCTATGCCGAGTTCTTGGCACCCGGACTGATCATGATGGCGGTCATGCAAAACGCCTTTGCCAATACCTCGTCATCGATCCTCATTTCGAAAATCCAAGGGAATATCGTCGACGTCCTGATGCCGCCCCTTTCGGCCTTGGAGTTGACTTGCGGTATTGCCGGCGGCGGCATCACCCGGGGCGTCCTTGTCGGCCTCAGCGTCGCTTTGGCGATGTGGCTCTTCGTGCCTTTAAGCCTGGCGCACCCCTGGTTCGCCGCCTTTCACATCCTGAGCGCATCGATGATGCTATCGCTGCTCGGCATGATCGGGGGCATTTGGGCCGACAAGTTCGATCATATTGCGGCCTTCACAAACTTCGTCATCACGCCGCTTTCCTTCCTTTCAGGCACCTTCTATTCCATCGAGCGGCTACCGGATAACTGGCACGTCTTGGCCTATCTCAATCCCTTTTTCTATATGATCGACGGCCTGCGTTATGGGGTCATCGGCTACACCGATGCCAGACCAGAAGCCGGTGTGGTCATTTGCCTGGCCATCAATGTGGCGCTCTGGTTGATCGCGCATCGCATGTTTGCGTCCGGCTATAAATTGAAGGCTTAGACCCGGCCCATGGCAAGCATGGCCATCGAGGGTGTCAACTGGCTCGGCCTTTGGAGCCACACCAAACGCGGCATGGTTCGGTTTATGCGCTATGCCGCCCTATCGGTTTTCGGGCCGGCGGTTTCCAGCTTGTTGTTTCTCGCGGTCTTCGTCGTCGCCCTCGACGAACCCGCAGGGAGCGGCGTCAGCTTCGCCCAGTTTGTCACCCCTGGCATTGCTCTTTTCACGGCCATTCATAGCGCCTTCCAAAACGCCGCGGCGGCGATCATCGAAGACAAGCATGAAGGGGTCATTGCCGATATCTTGATGGCGCCGCTGCGGCCCCTAGAGCAGATGATGGGCTACACCCTGGCCGCTGCAATCAGCGGCCTTATTACCGGGGCTGTCGCCTTCGCCCTGATGAGTTTGTTCGTCAGCCTGCCGGTCTTCTCCGTCTTGGTCGGTCTCGGCTTCACGCTGGTCGGCGTGACTTTGTTTGCCCTGCTTGGCACGCTGGTCGGCCTCTGGGCCGACAAATGGGAGCATTTCAGTGCGGCCGAAACCTTCTTGATGCTGCCCCTAGGCGTCCTATCGGGGGCCTTCTTTCGGTTGGACTCCTTGCCCGAGAGCGGCCAGATCTTGCTCTACTTCAACCCCCTGTTCTATGCCGTCGAAGGCTTGCGTTACAGCTTCTTTGCCGAAGCCGCAGCACCTCCCTTGCTGGCCGCCGGACTGCTGATCACCTTGGTTCTTGCCCTCGCCCTCCTGGCCTGGCGCCTCTTCGTCGGCGGCTACAAGATCAAGCCTTAGGATTGAAGCGCTTGACAGGCTGAGCCCATAGGCCAATAGTCACCGCTTTTCTTCGAGCAACCCCAATCCATACGATACAACTAGAGGGAAGGAGAGCCCTCATGACCGACCATTTGATGCCGACCTATGCACGTATCGACCTGGCCTTCGAGCGGGGCGAAGGCCCTTATCTCTTCAGCACAGATGGTCGACGATTCTTGGACTTCGCCGGCGGCATCGCGGTCAACGCCTTGGGACACAGTCATCCAGGTTTGGTGGCAGCGCTTAATGAACAGGCCAGCAAGCTTTGGCATGTCTCCAACCTCTATCGCATTCCCGAAGCAGAACGCTTGGCTGCCCGCCTGGCCGAAGCCAGCTTCGCCGAGCGTGTGTTTTTCTGCAACTCCGGCGCTGAAGCCATTGAATGCGGTATCAAGCTGGTCCGCAAAGTGCAAAAACAGCGTGGATACCCTGAGCGCAACCGAATCATCGCCTGCGACGGTGCCTTTCACGGGCGCACAATCACCACCTTGTCGGCGGCCGGAAATGCGAAGTATCTCAATGACTTTACGCCGGGGACCGGCGGCTTCGATCATGTCGCCTTCGGCAACTTGAACGAGCTCAGGGCGGCGATTACCGAGGAAACTGCCGGCATCCTCGTGGAGCCGGTTCAGGGCGAAGGCGGCATTCGGCCGGCGAGCCTCGACTATCTCAAGGGCTTGCGCAGCGTCTGCGATGAGTATGGCTTGTTGCTCTTCTTCGACGAGGTCCAGTGCGGCATCGGCCGCTCCGGCAAGCTCTTCGCGCACCAGTGGGCTGAAATGACGCCGGACGTCCTGGCGACCGCCAAGGGCCTTGGCGGCGGCTTCCCGATCGGCGCCTGTCTAGCCAGTGAAGAGGCTGGCAGCACGATGGTCCCCGGCAGCCATGGCAGCACCTTCGGCGGCAATCCGCTGGCGATGGCAGTCGGCAATGCGGTCCTCGATGCCATCTTGGCGCCCGGCTTCCTCGACGGCGTCGCCCGTGTCTCACGGGACCTTTGGGCCCGACTTCAGCAAGTCGTAGAGCGTCACCCTGCTGTCCTGGCCGAGCTGCGTGGCGCCGGCCTGATGCTGGGCCTCCAGTGCCAGGTGCCCAATACTGAGGTTATCGCCCGGCTGCGTGATGGCGGACTCCTCACGGTTGGCGCGGCGGAGAATGTAATCCGCTTGCTGCCACCGCTGATCATTGACGAGACGCAGGTTGCGGAAGCTGTGGAGATCATCGAGCAGGTCTGTGCCGGATGGGCCGAGGCGGCGTGAGATGCCGAAGGTCAAGCACTTTCTCGACCTCGATCGATTCGACAGCGAGGGGCTCCGTTCGATCCTGAATGTCGGCGCGGCTTTCAAACGCGGCGAACCACCGGGAGGTAATGCCAAACCGCTCGCCGGGCGAGCGCTGGCGATGATCTTCGAGAAACCCTCCACGCGAACGCGGATTTCCTTCGACATGGGCATTCGTCAGTTGGGCGGGGAATCCCTGGTGCTCGAGCCAAGCGGTTCGCAGCTCGGTCGTGGCGAGAGTGTGGCCGATACGGCGCGGGTTCTTTCCCGTTACGTCGACGCCATCATGTTGCGCACAACCAGCGAGCAAAAACTGTTGGAAATGGCAGAGCATGCCAGCGTTCCAGTGATCAATGGTCTGACCGACCGGACCCACCCCTGCCAGCTGATGGCCGACGTAATGACCTTCGAAGAAGCCCGCGGCCCTATCGCCGGCAAGACCATCGCCTGGTGTGGAGATGGCAACAACATGGCAACTTCCTGGATCCACGCGGCGGTTCGCTTCGGCTTCGAGCTGCGACTGGCCTGCCCAGACATGCTGCGCCCGCCGCCGGAGGTCTTGGCTTGGGCGGAGGTCGAGGGCGGCAGGATCGTCGTCACGTCGGCGGTGGCCACCGCGGTTGAGAATGCCGATTGCGTGGTGACCGATACTTGGGTTTCCATGGGCGATAACGAAGGCGGCAAGGATCAGCGACACAATATTCTTCGGGCCTATCAGGTGGACGACGCGGTCATGCGCCAAGCGGCCCCGGATGCCATCTTCATGCATTGCCTGCCAGCCTACCGCGGCCGAGAGGTGACCGCGTCGGTTATCGACGGCCCTCGGTCAGTCGTCTGGGACGAAGCAGAGAACCGCTTGCACGCACAAAAGGGCATTCTTTTCTGGTGCCTGACCTGACGGACCCCCAGTCGCAAACAGACGCGATTCCCGGCGACGATTTGCTGCAACCCTTCATCATCGAAGGAGCCGCAGTTCGCGGCCGGCTCATCCGCCTAGGCTCGGTTGCGGATGCGATCTTGTCGCGGCACCGCTATCCCGAACCCGTGGCGAAGCTTTTGGGGGAGTTGCTGGCTCTGGCCGCCGCATTGGCGAGCCTGTTAAAGTTCGAAGGCGTCTGTACCTTGCAGACCAAGGGGGACGGGGCAATTCGGCTCATGGTGGCCGATATCACCTCCGAGGGTGACGTAAGGGGCTATGCGGAGTTTGACGAGGCGCAGCTTGAACGCGTCACCAACGAGGGAAATGTTGCCTTGCCCTCCGTGGCACGCCTTCTGGGAAGCGGTTATCTCGCCTTCACGGTGGACCAGGGCGAGAAGGTTGAGCGACACCAAGGGATCGTCGAGCTGAGTGGGGCGACCTTGGCCGAGTGTCTGCATCATTACTTCCGCCAATCGGACCAAACCCAGGCAGCCATCCTCCTCGCCTCCGGCAGGTGGCAGCAGCGTTGGCGTGCCGGCGGCCTCATTTTGCAACGCATGCCAGAAGGCGACGGACAGAACGTTCTTCACGAAGAAGACGCGCAAGACGCTTGGCGGCGGGCGCTGGCGTTCATGGCCAGCTGCAGCACGGCCGAACTGACAGACCCATCCCTATCCGTCGACGCCTTGCTTTACCGGCTCTTTCACGAGGACGGTGTACGGGTCTTCACCCCACGACTGTTGCACGACCAGTGTCGCTGTTCGCGGGGCCGGGTGACGGACATGCTATCAGCCTTGCCGCGCGCCGAAATAGAAGACCTTAAGGTCGATGGAGAGGTCATCATCACCTGTCAATTTTGCAGCAGCGATTATCGGTTTGATGATCAGGACTTGGCGAGGATCTATGCCCGAAGCTAGCGTCGGCCACGCGTTTAGGTCTGAGAAGCGTTCGGAGCCACTCATGATTAAGGCATCCAGGGTCGTCTTGCTGGTCTTCGGCTTGGCAGCCGTGACGGTATTCGCCGGTTGCGCGCAAACGCCAAAGCGGGCCGAGCAGACCGGATTTGCTTTTGAGGATCAGCTCCCAATTACGCTCGATATCGCGGCCATCGAAACCGAGAACGCCTACCGCCCGCCTCTAACGCCGCCGAATGTCGAGCATTTCTTGCCCATTCCCCCCGCCGAGGCCGCTGTCAGTTGGGCCAAGGCCCGGCTGAGAAAGGCCGGCGCTACCCGCCGATTGATATACACAGTGCGTGAGGCGTCAATCATCGAAAGCGCCTTGGAAAAGAAGGCGGGGCTCTCGGGCCTGGTTACCGTAGATCAGTCTGAACGCTATGACGCCAGGCTTGCGATCGACTTGACGCTCATCGGCTATGATGGTCGCACGGAAGGAAGGGCCAATTTTGCCGCCGAACGCTCCATCACCGTGCCCGAGGATGCCAGCCCCGATCAGCGTGAGGCTGCGTGGTTTCGGCTGGTGGAGCAGTTGATGCAAGACACTGACCGGCAGCTTGAAGATACCATCAAGGCCGTGTTTTCCAAGTATGTGGTGCGCGGCTGATTGCTCGACCGGCGCAACATCAGCGATCCCGACTATCCGCGCCAGAAGGTTCGCGTGAGCAGAATATAGACTGTGAATAGCTCCAGGCGGCCCAAGAGCATGCCGGCGCTCAACAACCACTTAGCTGTATCCGGTAGGGAGGCGAAGGTCCCCGCTGGGCCAATGATGTCGCCAAGACCCGGCCCAACATTGGCAATGGCCGAGGCCGCTCCCGAAACGGCGGTAATGAAATCCAAGCCAAGCAGGCCAAGGCCGGCGGCGAGCAAGGCAAAGGTCACAGCGAACAAAAAGAAAAAGCCCATGACCGACTCGGCAGCCCGCTCAGGAATTGGCCGATTGTTGTAATAGGCGATAAAGACGCCATTGGGCTGGACCAAGCGATGCAGCTGTACCTTGGCCGTCGCATACAAGACCTGAAAACGAAAGATCTTGATGCCACAGGTCGTCGAACCGGCGCAGCCACCAACGAACATAAGAACAAAGAGAAGCGCTGTCGCAAAGCCTCCCCAAGCATTGAAGTCGGCCGTGGAAAACCCGGTGCCCGTCATCATCGAGATCACGTTGAAGGCGCCGTAGCGGAGCGCGTCCGCCGGCCCCATTTGGTCGCGATCCCAAAGCCACCAGGCAACGCTAAGGATTGAAACCAACAAGATGGCAAGCAGCCATCGTACCTGTGCGTCTCTCAGCAGACTGAGCCCATCGCCACGCACCATCCTCAGGTAAAGCACGAAAGGAAGGCTGCCAAGCACCATGAAGAGGCTGATCGACCAGTGGATGGCCGGGTTCTCAAAATGGCCGACCGAAGCATCCGAGGTGGAGAAGCCACCCGTCGCAATGGATGTCATTGCATGGGCGACCGCCTCGAACCCGGACATGCCGAAAAGCCATAGAACGATTGCGGCGATCGAGGTTAGAGAGAGATAGATAATGGCGATTCCGCCGGCAATTTGCGCGGCCCGCGGCAAGACTTTGTCCGTGTCGAATGCCTCGACCCGAAACATTTGCATGCCGCCAATTTGGAGGATAGGCAAGATGGCAACCGCCATCACGATAATGCCGATGCCGCCGAGCCACTGCAATATGGCCCGCCAGAGAAGGATTCCAGGCGGCGCATAATCGAGACCAATGATCACCGTAGCGCCGGTGGTCGTGACACCGGACATTGATTCGAAGAAGGCGTCCGTTAGACTTAGATTTAGGTCTGAAAAAACAAACGGCAGGGCGCCGAAGACCGCAATCACCAGCCAGGCCAAGTTCGTCATAATGAAGGCTTGGCGCAAGTTGAAACCGGTCCAACCGGTCCGCATGGTCAGCGACAAGGCAATGCTGATAAATAGAGTGATGGCCGAAGCGGCTGCGAAGACATGCCAGTCGCCATGCCCAAAGGACGCGTCAACAGCAGCCGGAATGATCATTGCCAACGCCAGGATTGACAACAGAATCCCAACAATGAAGAGGACCGGCCTAAGGTCGATCATTAGACAAGGGCCCTGACGACGGGGCTTAACATCGGCCAGAACAGGCGACTAGTTCAAGCGGACATCTTGGTGCGGGCTGTCGAGCGAAAACGCTGGGATCGCCACATCAAAGCGCTCGCCGTCTTCCCGTACCATCTCGTAGGACCCCACCATGATTCCGCCTGGTGTTCTCAATGGCGTCCCGCTCGTGTATTCAAAAGAGGCGCCTGGTGATAGCACGGGCTGCTCCCCGACCACGCCCGGGCCTCTCACTTCCTGCACCCGACCAAGAGAGTCGGTAATGCGCCAATAGCGGTTAAGCAGCTGCACAGTATCGTTGCCAAAATTATCAATGCGAATGTGGTAGGCCCAGACAAAACGATTATCGCTCGGACTGGATTGCTCCTCCAAGTAAACCGGTTTGACCGTAATGCGGATCGATTCCGTTGTTCCCGAATACATGGCTGCAACCTTCCGCTCTCTTCGCGCGGCGACCCAACTCCCCACGATCGGACCCAAGACCTACATGTTAGGCCATGTTTGGTTCAAGGAAAATTGCGCTATTGCCATCAGGATGCGATTAGCGGCCGCCTCTCGCGGCCAAGACGGGTCATCTGGCACAAAAAGGGGCCGCGGCGTCAACGTTCACCCATGATACCACTGCCACGCCCTATCGAACAATGATCGGCCTGGCTAGGCGCCTTATCGTGTCACGACTTGTTCCGAATCGTCGATAGGTGTCCGCTGACGTCGACGTTGGCGGCGGTCACGTTGGCTGGAGACTGCGCCCTTTACGGCGTTGACCGCCGGATAAATTACGAGAATAGCCATCAGCAAAACAATTACGACGGTAAGCACGTCGGAAAACATGAGATCCCTATCCTTCCCGCTCACCCCAAATACCTCTATAGATTCGCCTATTTTTGATCATCTTGCAAGATCAGAAGAAAGCTTTTAAAAGTTGTTTAAATTACTGGTTTATTGCGATAATTCATATAATTACGCCATTATCCACAACAGTCGCATTGAAATGCGCCCTTAGTTAAATGGTCAAATTTGATCATTTAACAAATTCATTGTCTTGTTGAATTAACGAGAACAGTTAACCTGCAAAAACGACAAGTGTCAAAGAATTCGGCCAGAAGAAATACACCGTTAAAACTGCCGCAAAAGGCGGTCGAAGTAATCCAGTTCCAGGTTGGGTCGATGGGGCTCACCGCGACGGCGCCGCAACTCGTTCAGGATTTCCCGCGCCCGCTTGATGTCGGCGCCATTCGGAATCTCCACACCTTCGATGGATTCCAGTGTGCCTTGGCCCGACTCTCTGCCCAAGGGGTCCCGGCCAAAGCCTGCCTGACTTCCGGTCGGTGCGTTTTGCTGGCCCCCTTGCACCCCCATCTGCTCCATGAATCGATCGACCATGGCTTGCATTCCTTGCTGCAGCTGGTCGAGAGAGCGCGCCTGCGGATCGATCGCCGAGCCTGGCGCCTCTCGCCGCAAGGCATCGCGCGCCTCACGCATCGCCTGTTCGGCATTGCCCAAGGGACGAGGGATGTCATTGAGCGCATCCCCGAGTTCCCGCATGAGTTCGCCCAAGGCACGCCGCAGCGCTTCTTGCGCTTCCGCATCGCTCAAGTTATCGGATCGCATGGGCCGGCCTTGCTGATTGGGTGCCGCTCCGGACTGCTCGCCCGGACGGTTGCTTTCGCCTTGCTGGCCCAACTGGTTTCGCTGCGACCGACGGAAACTACGATCAAGCAATTCCTGTTGTTGCTGCATCAAGTCTTCCATGTTGCGCAGCATCTGCATGGCGCGCCGCCCTTGTTCGCCAAGCGCCTGCTGGTAGGGATTGGCACGCAGGTTCTCTAACATTTCCTGCAGCTGCGCCAATAGGTCTCGAGCCGCGTCGTGAGCGCCGCTGCGCGCCAAGTTCCTTGCTGCGTCCAGAAGATCTTGCAAGTCCTGGCTGTCGAGCATTTGGGCGCTCTCAGGTGGAGCTTCCGGTTGCTGGCCTTGCGCCAACTGTTCTGCCAAGTCCTCGGCCAGCGCCTCCAGGAAGCGGTCCATCGCCGATTGCAGCTCGTCCATGAGACGCTCGATCTCATCAGCAGGAGCACCGCGGGCCAAGGCCTCCATGAGCTTTCTCTGAATCTCCCGCAGATCCTGCTCGGCGATTGCCAAGTCTCCGTGCTCAATCCGCAACGCCGTTTCCCAAAGCAATTGCTGGACTTCGGCAACCGCCCGTTGGCGAGAGTCATGGATCAAGCGCCGCTCGGCGGAACGCATGGCAAGCGCAACAACGAAATCGTTGAAGAAGTGATCGGGTTGCGACTGCAAGGTATTGAGGCCCCGTATCACGGTAAGTCTAGCGCTGGGATCGAGCGTGAGCTCGCGTCGCAGCTCGATCAGGGCACGGGCAACAGGGTGTTGAAAAATTCGCTCGGGCAAGACCGTGCGCACGGTCTCCGTTTGCCCTTCCTGGCCGAGGGCATCGCGGGCAGTCAGCGTGATGTCAACGGCAAGACCTGCCCAAAGGTGTGGTGTTAGATCATGATAGGATGTCGTTTCTACATCCCGCATCCCAACCCCGGGAAGCAACAAGTCGAGCTCGATTGGCTCGGCGTCTGGCTTGTCAGCCCGAACGATGCTGGCCCGGACCCCTTCGACCCCGTAGTCGTCTTTGGCTTCGAACTGCATGCGCAGGCTCTGGCGCTCGCTTTGGCCGGGCGGCTGCAGAAATGCCACCTGGGGCGCCTCATCCATCGTCACACTGACCGGCCAGGCGGCAATCACCTTTCCCGATTGTTCGATGGTTAGGAGGTCACCGTCCTCAATCGTCCCGCGGGTCTTATAGGTGTTCCCGGCAACTTCCCTAAATTCTTGATTCTGCGACCCCACTTTGAGGCTTGGTACCATCTTGCCGCCCTGTACCTGCGCCAGCACTTCGCTACCGGCTGGCACAGTGAGTGAGGCAACCTCTTCCACTAGGCTCCCAGCCGGCTCATCGCTTTCGCCGGCAGATCTGAGAAACAGGGGCGGCAAATTGGTATAGGCCGGCGGGTTGATCCAGGCATCGATCTGTGTCGCAGTGGACAGCGTTGGGCTCGTCAATGTCGGTGTAAATGCTCCGGCCAAGCGGCGAGACCAATCCTGGCCACCGACGATCAACGCGATGACGACGAGAAGAAACAATGCGCCCCTGAGGGCATAGCGGTCGACCTTCGAAAGGCCAGGACGCGGCCAAGCGACGTGTAATCTACGAGCATTCGATAAGAGCTGCAGGCGATGGGCACGCCATAATCTCTCTGCGCCAGGATCACCCCTTCCGGTGGCAAGTTTGTCGGTCAGTGCGCTAATTGGTCTATGCGGAAGGTTACTATCTATCTCTAGCCGGCGCTCCGCCAACTCCAGGCTTGGCAACCGCACCTGCTTAATTGCCCGAACAATCGCATAGGCCAAGGCCAGAAAAAATCCGACCAGAAAATGTAAATGCAACCAACCCGGCAAATACGAAAAAAGGTCCAACAGAACAAAAGTGATAAAGAGGCCAAGCACCGCAACCGCAGGCCAAAGTGCTGGCCACAAGTTTTCCCAGAACAACGCCGCGCGCGCCAAAAGCAAGCGTATTGAGAGGTATGGTATCTGTTCCGGCCGGCTGGAATGTCTTCGCCTAAACAAGCAATAATCCTTCTACTCTGCGCTCCTCAATACCTATTTGGCCGCCAAGCGCGGGGCTTCAAGCCAGGATGGCATGCTATCTTGCGCAATCAATGTGGCATGGTCCGGGCGCTGGCGCACCACCGCATGGCTGTTTCCCTTAACCAGCACTTCCGGTGCAACGGGCCTCGCATTGTAGCTCGATGCCATCACAGACGCGTAGGCTCCAGTAGAACAAATTGCCAACAGATCGCCTGATGCCACCGGCGGCAGGGGTCTATCCTCGGCAAAACTATCGCCAGTTTCACAGATAGGCCCGACGATGTCCACGCGCATGGTTTTAGCCTCAGGCCTCGGCACTTTAACGGGCACTATATCATGCCAGGCATCATAAAGGGATGGGCGGATGAGATCGTTCATGGCGGCGTCGACGATCACGAACTGTTTGGTCGCACCGCCCTTTACGTAGAGGACGCGGGTGATAAGCAATCCGGCATTGCCGGTCAAGAGCCGTCCCGGCTCGAAAATCAGCCTTGCCGATAAGCCGCTCGTCACTTCGCGAACAACCGCGGCATAACCGGCTAGGTCGGCTGGCGCCTCCTCGCGATATACGATCCCAAGGCCACCACCGAGATCGAGCCGCGATAGATCGAACCCAGAGGCTTGCGCATCGCGATAGAGCGCCGCCACGCGCTCGAAAGCTTGCCGATAGGGGGTGATATCCGTGAGCTGAGAGCCGATGTGAACCGCCAGGCCCTTGAGGTCGATTCCCAGCATGTCGCGACCACAAGCCAACGCTTCAGCGCAGTGGTTCATGGCAATACCGAATTTGTTTTCGGCCTTGCCAGTCGAAATCTTGGCGTGGGTGCGCGCATCCACGTCCGGATTGATGCGCAGGGCAACAGGCGCCTTTTGGCCCTTCGCCACGGCCACTTGATTGAGGGCCTCCAGCTCTGGCAGGGATTCGACATTGAATTGAAAGATGCCGGCATCGAGGGCAACGGCCATCTCGGCAGGCGTCTTACCCACCCCGGCAAAGACGACGCGATCTGCCCGGACGCCAGCCGCAAGTGCCCGCCGCAGTTCGCCTTCCGAGACCACATCGGCGCCGGCCCCTAGCTCCGCCAGGGTTCGAATGACCGCAAGATTGCCGTTCGCTTTGACCGCGTAGCAGATCAGCGGATTCAATTCCCGCAGGGCATGCGCGAACTGTCGATAGGCCGCTTCCAAGGCCCCTGATGAATAACAGAAAAACGGCGTTCCAACCTCATCTGCGAGCTGGTCGAGGGGCACTCCCTCCGCATGCATAACGCCGTCACGATAGGGAAAGTAACTCATCCCTGGGGCTCAATTCCCGATGCGATTCGGCGTTGGGAGCCCTGTACCGCTTGACCAGAGGGAACAACGGTGTCTGGGGCGGGATACTGGTGCGGATAGCGATACTCCTCCTCCCTGTCTTCCGGCGGTTCCAGCGCGCCTTTCCGGCCGCAGCCGGTAGCCGATAGCAATGCGACGGAAAGGACGCCCAGGGTGAAGTGGCGACGGCTGATCATAGTCCTTATGCCCCCTATAGGTACCGTTCGCGGGCGGCCGCGACCGCCTCTAAGACCCGACTTGGTGCGGTGCCACCAAAGCTTGAACGACTGGCCGCCGACTCTTCAACACCCAGCACCTCGTAAACGTCCGCCGTTATCCTGGGCTCTATCGATTGCATCTCCGCAATCGGTAGTTCCGCCAAATCACAGCCTTTTTCTTCCGCCCGCCTTACTATGGTGCCAGTGACGTGATGCGCACGGCGAAACGGTAACTCGAGCTCGCGCACCAGCCAATCGGCCAAATCGGTCGCCGTCAGGAAGCCGGCCGCCGTCGCCGCCTTAAGGCGGGTGGGCACCGGAGCCATATCCTTGACCATCCCAGCGCAGGCGGCAACACAGAGTTCCAAGGTGTCGGCAGCATCGAAGACCGGCTCTTTGTCCTCTTGCATATCCTTGCCGTAGGAAAGCGGCATGCCCTTGAGGACGATAAGCAAGCTATTGAGCGCACCGATGACCCGGCCCGCCTTGCCACGCACCAACTCTGCTGCGTCCGGATTGCGCTTTTGCGGCATAATCGAACTGCCGGTCGTGAAAGCATCGGAAAGCGTAATAAAGCCGAAGCCTTCATTGCACCAAATCACCATTTCCTCGGCCAAGCGCGAGAGATGGGTAGCAAGGATGGCGGCCGCAGCCAGGAATTCGACCGCAAAATCCCGGTCCGACACGCTATCGATCGAATTGGCGGTTGGACGACCAAAGCCCAACTCCTTTGCGGTGATGAAACGATCAATGGGAAACGAGGTTCCGGCCAGGGCCGCCGCACCCAGCGGGCATTCGTTCAAACGCGCCCGGCAATCGGCCAAGCGGCCCCGGTCTCGGCCCAGCATTTCCACATAGGCCATCATGTGATGGCCAAAAGTGACCGGCTGGGCAGCCTGCAAGTGGGTGTAGCCGGGCATAATCGTGCCGGCGTGCGTTTCCGCCTGGTCCAAGAGAGCAGCCTGAAAGTCGCGCAGGCTGGCATCCAGGCTATCGATCCGATCGCGCACCCAGAGCTTGAAATCGGTTGCCACCTGATCGTTGCGAGAGCGCGCAGTATGCAGGCGGCCGGCGGCTTCACCGATTACTTCCCTCAACCGACTCTCAATATTCATGTGAATATCTTCGAGCGCCGACTGGAAGGTAAAACGGCCTTCCTCAATCTCCTGGCCGATCTGCCCTAGACCATTGAGGATAGCCTCCCCATCTTCTTGGGTGATGATGCCTTGACGCACCAGCATACGGCAGTGAGCCTTGGAGCCGGCGATGTCTTGGGCATAGAGGCGTTTATCGAACTCGATCGAGGCATTGATGGCTTCCATCACCGCGGACGGCCCGGCAGCAAAGCGCCCTCCCCAGATCGAACTTGGGAGTTCAGACCCTTCGTCTAAAGAGGAAACCTCCCCCTGCTCCTCGCCAACATCGGATTTTGTGGTCATCGTGAAATGCGTTTTCTCCTAACAGTTAGAAGCAACCCTGTTTCGGCCGTCTTGACCTCGTTGCCTTCCAATTTTCGCACCCTGGTTTCCGCCGTTGCCGGCCTGCTGCTCGTGACGGCAACCGAATTGGCGGCCACCGAGCCACCTCCGTTAACGGGCCCATTAATGGAGAACTTTACCTTCTTAGACGAAGCCGCGCCAGCACCGCAGGAAGCCTTTACCGATATCCAAGGGCGCATCCTTACCTTGGCGGACTTTCATGGCAAGGTGCTGTTGATCAATTTTTGGGCAACTTGGTGCGCCCCTTGCATTCGGGAGATGCCAAGCCTCGATCGCCTACAAGCAAGCCTCGAGGACAAACCTGCCGTGGTGTTGGCGATATCCCAAGACCGAGGAGGTGCCCGGGTGGTTGAGCCCTTTTATCGGGACCTGGAACTGCTGTCATTGGATATTTACCTCGATCCCAAGGGAAAGCTGGCGCGGGCGTTTGGCGTGCGCGGTCTGCCGACCACCATGTTGGTCGATGCCGAAGGACGGCTTGTCGGCGGTCTGCAGGGTCTCGCCGAATGGGATTCGCCGGAGGTCCGTGCGCTGATCGAGCATTATATGCCCGATCCCGTTGACGACGAAGCGCCAGTACAAACACAGGCGCCGGCAAGCGATCCTCAGGGATGAGGCGGGCATGCAGTCAGCGCGGGCCTAGCCACCGGCTGTGGCGCCGCCATCAATGGCAAGGGCGGCGCCGGTCACAAACCTGGCATCATCTGAGGCCAGGTAAAGAATGGCCTGAGCAACCTCCGCCGCCGTGCCGATCCGCTTGAGCGGATAAATCTCCGCCATATCTTTGAGATCGGAAACCTCCTCCCCTTCTTCGGCAAAGCCTACGCGGGCCATATCGGTGTCGATGATACCGGGGCAAACACAATTAACCCGGACCTCCGGTGCCAGTTCGATCGCCATCGAGCGCGTCAAATTGACGACGGCCCCTTTGGACGCACAATAAACGGTTATGCCAGCATAGCCTTCGAGACCGGCCTGGGATGCGATGTTGACGATGGCACCGCCACTCGATGCCAACGCGGGCAAGGCCGCGCGACTGCAGAAGTAGGTTCCCTTGACGTTTGCATCGATCATCCAGTCCCACAGAGATTCGTCGGATTCAGCCATCGTGGCTCGTTGAAAGACACCAGCATTGTTAATCAGAATATCGAGGCCACCCAGCGCATCGACAGCGGCCTCCACCACCGCTTCGCAGCCGGCGACTGTCGCCACATTGCCAGGGGCGGCGGTCACCCGCTCCCTATCGCCCAGCGCGACCATGGCTTGCTCTACGGAAGCTGTCGCGCGACCGTTAATTGCCACCCGGGCCCCTTCGTCAAGAAAGGCACGGGCGGTCGCTCGACCGATACCGCGAGATGCGCCGGTAATGAGAACCGCCTTGCCATCGAATTTCATTCTTGGGTCCTTTTGATCTTCGTCTGTTGCGCCATAGCGTTTGCCTGTATCCGACGATCGGCGATATCCGAAACCCAATCGCTATGATCGGCCTTTTGCTTTATCTAAGCCTGTGCAACCCTGTGCCGCGCCCGTCTTTGTCTATTCTCCTGGTCCAGCGATGCCTCTGCAACCTCACATTCTCAAAGCCATCGCCTGGATGATGGGGGCCTTGATCTCCTTTTTAGTCATGGCGGTTTCGGTACGCGAGCTGTCTTCGGGCATGCATGCCTTTCAAATGCTTTTTGTGCGCAGCCTCATGGGTGCTGTAATTCTGGCTGGGATCTTATCCTATAGGGGGTGGGGGTATGCAAAGACAGGACAGATCAAAGGCCATATCCTGCGCAACTGCGTCCACTTTGTCGGTCAGACGGCCTGGATTTTCGGCATTACCTTGCTGCCGCTGGCGACTGTTTCTGCCATCGAGTTCACTATCCCGATCTGGGGTACCTTTCTTGCCGTTCTCTTCCTAGGGGAGCGAATGAGCCGGGGCCGTTGGGTGGCATTGATTATGGGTTTTCTTGGCATCCTGGTCATTCTGCGCCCAGGTCTTTCGGTGGTCAGTATCGGCGCCCTGATCATGCTGGTCTGCACATTTTGCTTCGGCGCCACGAACATCATTACCAAGTGGCTGACGCGAAACGATAACGCGCTTGCCATCGTCTTCTACATGGTGGTGATGCAGAGCGTCTTTGGCGCGTTCGCCTCAATCTTCGTTTGGGTCCCGATCCAAACGGGCGACTGGCCTTGGCTCTTGGTCTTGGCGCTCACCGGCCTTTCCGCCCACTATTCGCTTACACGTGCCCTAGCGGCCGCAGATGCGACCTTCATCATGCCCTTCGAGTTCTTGCGGCTGCCACTGGTCGCCCTTACCGGCTTCCTTCTCTACGATGAAGCCTTCGAGGCAGCCACTCTCGCCGGGGCCCTGCTGATCTTTTCCGGAAACTACTACAGCCTCATCCAAGAAGGTCAGGCGGCGCCAAAGGCTAGCGCCGCCCGTAAATCCCTCTCCTAGCCTCAGTGCCCTCAATGGGTGGGGATGGAAAACTCCGGACCGATGGCCGTGTCGGGCCAACGTGCCGTCACTGTCTTGGTCTTGGTGAAGAAGCGAACCCCCTCTGGCCCGTGCTGATTCATGTCACCGAAAGCGGAACGCTTCCAGCCGCCAAAACTATGGAAGGCCAAGGGAACCGGAATGGGCACATTGATGCCGACCATACCGATTTCCACATCTTGGGCAAAATGCTGCGCGTTGCGGCCGTTCTGGGTGAAGATGGCCGCACCATTGCCGAATTCATGGGTGCTCGGCAGCTTGATCGCCTCTTCGTAGCTCTCCGATCGAACTACGGAGAGGACCGGGCCGAAGATCTCCTCCTTATAGATGCGCATCTCCGGCTGCACCCGATCGAAGAGGCAACCGCCGAGATAATAGCCGTTCTCATAGCCCTGCATCTTCATCTCGAAGCCACGGCCGTCGACCACGAGTTCGGCCCCTTCTCGAACACCGAGATCTATGTATCCCTTGACTTTGTCTCGGTGTTCCCCGGACACGACCGGCCCCATGTCGCCGTCCGACATGGGCGGCGCGATGTTGAGGGACTTGACCCGTGGTACCAAGCGCTCGACCAAAGCATCGGCCGTTTTCTCGCCAACCGGCACGGCCACGGCAATGGCCATGCAGCGTTCACCCGCCGAACCGTAGCCAGCGCCGATCAGCGCATCGGTGACCTGGTCCAAATCCGCATCGGGCAGAATGATTGCGTGGTTCTTGGCCCCACCCATGGCCTGCACCCGCTTGCCGGTGGCTGTTGCCGTCGCGTAGACATAGGCCGCAATCGGTGTCGAGCCGACGAAACTGACTGCCTTGATGCGCGGTTCATTGAGGATGGCATCGACGGCCTCCTTGTCACCATGAACCACATTCAACACGCCCTCCGGGGCACCGGCTTCGATCAACAGCTCGGCCAGGCGCACCGGAACGCTCGGGTCCTTTTCGGAAGGCTTGAGGATGAAGGTATTGCCGCAAGCAACCGCCACCGCAAACATCCACATCGGAATCATGGCTGGAAAGTTAAACGGCGTGATACCTGCGACCACGCCGAGCGGCATGCGATAGGACCGCACGTCCAGTCCCGAACCGCCAAGCTCTGAATTCTCACCCTTGAGCAGATGAGGGATGCCGCACGCGAACTCGACAACGTCGATGCCACGTTGGATGTCACCCTTGGAGTCCGTAAAGGTCTTGCCGTGCTCACTCGACAGCAGCTCCGCCAGACTATCCATTTCTTTCATTACCAGGTCGCGGAACTTGAACATCACGCGGGCCCGATTGACAGGAGAGACTTGAGACCATTTGGCGAAGGCCGTTTCGGCAGCATCCACGGCCGTGGCTATGTCCGCCGTGTTGGCGAAAACCACCTGTCCCTGAACAGCTCCTGTGGCCGGGTTTAGAATCCTCCCATGCCGATCGCTGGTACCGGCGAAGGATTTACCAGCTATGAAATGCTGCACCTCGCGATCCTGGGCCAAGGCGCCGCTCCCTGCCATCGCTTCACTCATTTCCAACTCCTCCCTCGTAACACTTCTGTGGTTGGACCGCCTGTCTTGATATCTGCACCCCTACCGGGAGTGGCCTGGCGGCCGGCCCGGCCCGGCAGTTATGGGGGCTGAGGTTGCCGTTCGTCCTGCGTTGATGTATGCGACTTGTTCCTCCTGGACAACTCCCGCAAGCTGGCGCAATGAGCCATAGTTCCAATTTCGTATCAACCCCGAGTGCCTGAACCCTCAAGATACTAGGTGCGTCGGGCGGCAATTTGGGATCAATTCTGCTTGGCCTCCAGCTGCTGGCGCCACTGCAAAAGCTGTGCAGCTGTGGCGACAGCGATTTCGGCCGGCGATTTGCCGCTAATCGTGTCGATACCGATCGGGCTGATCATGCGGTCCACCGTGGCTTTACTGAATCCGCCATCCAGCAATTGTCGGCGAAAGCGCTGGCGTTTGCTCGACGATCCAATCAGTCCAAGAAAGGCAAAATCGCCCCGGCGCAGAACCGCCTCGCAAAGCGCCAAGTCGAGGGGATGAGAATGGGTCATCACCAGGAAATAGGTGCCGCTATCGGCTTCGCCGACGCAGGCTATAGGGTCCGTCACATGGTGGCAGACTACATTTTCAGGAGAGGATGAGGGAAGGAGGCCCGAGCGAGAATCGACCCAGGAAATGCGAAAGGGCAAATCCGTGAACACGCGAACGATCGCTTGGCCGACATGACCGGCGCCAAACAGCAGCAGGGGCGCGCGCCGATCAAGGACAATTTCCACCAGAAGGCGGGCGCCATCCTCGAGGCTCAGCACCTCGCAGCCACCGCCCTTAGACTTCAGCAGCCGGTCAATGCTGCGCGAAAGCCGGGGGGATGGGTTGCACTGTGCCGCCCAATCAGGCCCCAGCACGCGAGGAAGGTCAGGGTCACCCTTGATAGTCGTCAGCAAGATCGCGGGCTCCCCTAAGGATGCCGCCCGCAGCAGTTCATCGACCCAGTTCGCATTGTCATGGTCCAGAACTTCAAAGTGCAGGGTGACCGATCCACCACAGCATTGCGCCAGCGTCGGCCCCAGGGCAAATTTTTCCAGCCTGGGATTGGGCATCCCCCCTTCGTTGAGAGTTCGACGCGCCGATTCCATGGCCGCGAACTCCAACCGACCACCGCCAATCGTACCCGCAATGCGATGGGCGGTGACGAGCATGCGGGTGCCGGCACCTCGCGGGGTAGAACCCCTGGCGCCCACGACCGTGACCAAAACGCCCCGGCCCTCGTCTTGCAGCACCTGCTTGACCGAACTAACCCACCACTGCAAGGTGACGCCCTTTCCGTTGTCTTTCGGTTGGACCCATCATAGTGCGATTTTTCATCGGACGGCAGTGCACCTGAATTTTGCAGTTCCTCATGACCACCCGTCCCATTCTTCGTAATGCCGATGCCCGCCGCCTCTTGATGGCCTCCCAAGGTCTTTGCGCGCCCACACGCGCGAGGCTCAGCTACGCACGCTTGCTCGCCCTCATCGACCAACTCGGTTACGTGCAGCTTGACAGCATCAGCACAGTGGAGCGCGCCCACCACATGATTCTTTTTGCGCGCAATCAAACGTATCGGCAATTGCAGCTCCACTATCTGCTCGAGCGGGAACGGAGCCTGTTCGAAAACTGGACACATGACGCAGCGGTAATACCGAGCCGCTTCTTTCCCTATTGGCAAATGCGCTTTGAACGGGAGTCGAAGGTCCTGCTGGCCCGCTGGCGGGAATGGCGGCGCCATGGCTTCGAAGAGGAGTTGGAGGCAATACTGGAACGAATTCGCCGCGAGGGCCCGGTCATGGCCCGGCACCTTGGCGAGAAAGGGGAGAAGAAGGGTGAAAACGCTTGGTGGGATTGGCATCCCTCGAAAACCGCCCTGGAGTACCTATGGCGGACGGGTGCCCTGGCCGTAACGAGACGAGAGGGCTTTCAGAAAGTCTACGACCTGACCGAACGTGTCCTGCCAGAAGCCTATTTGTCGAGTCCGGAACGGGACGAGCTACTTGACTGGGCCTGCCGAGAGGCAATAGGTCGCCTTCGTTTCGCCACGGCTGCCGAGCTCGCCGATTTTTGGGGCTGCGCAAGCGTTGCGGAAGCCGAAAGCTGGTGCAAGAGGCAGCCAAGTGACGAACTGATCGAAGTGGAAGTGGAGCCCGCCAAGGGATCCAAGCCATGGATCGCCTATGCGCGCCCGGACCTCTGGGAACAAGTAGCAACTACACCCTCGCCGCCAGGCTCCATCCGCGTCCTTAGCCCCTTCGATCCGCTCATTCGCGATCGCCGACGCTGTGAGCGCCTGTTTGGCTTTCGCTATCGTATCGAGGTCTTTGTGCCAGAAGAAAAAAGGCAATTCGGCTACTATGTTTTCCCACTTCTGGAAGGCGACCGATTGATCGGCCGCATCGACATGAAACAGCAGCGTGATCAAGACGCCTTGGTGGTAAGGGCCCTGTGGCTCGAGCCTCGCCTTTCTTTGACGCCGACCCGGCAGGAAAGACTAAGACAAGAGCTCGACCGGCAACGCGCCTTCATTGGCGCCGGCAAGGTGGCATTTGAAGCCGATTATCTAAAAGCTTCCCCGACGATTTGAAGAGGGTCGAGAGCATCCAGAAAACAACGGCGAGCTTCTTCCAACGGGCCGATCAATTCTACCTGCCAGTGCAATCACTTCTTTTGTTCAGCGCTTGCTATGATCAAGGGCGTAGCCGGCCTGGCGCACCGTGCGTATCAAGTCCTTGTCGCCCGGCGCGTTGATCGCCTTGCGCAGCCGTAAAATGTGAACATCCACCGTCCGCAGTTCGACATAAACGTCCCGCCCCCAGACTGCATCCAACAGTTGCTCGCGGCTGAAGACACGGCAAGGATTAGACATGAGGTGACGCAGCAGGCGATATTCCGTGGGACCCAAACGGATAGGGCGCTGACCGCGCAGTACGCGATGGGCGGCCAGGTCCATGCTCAAATCCTCGAACTCCAACACTTGCCGGATCAAATTCGGCTGAGAGCGGCGCAGCAGAGCCCGCATGCGCGCCATGAGCTCCGCCGGCGAAAAGGGCTTCGTGACATAGTCATCGGCACCGCTTTCCAAGCCTCGCAGCTTGTCCCCCTCCTCACCGCGGGCCGTCAACATGATGATTGGCAAATCCTTGGTTTCCGGCAGGCGGCGAAGCCTTCGGCAAATTTCAATGCCCGAGGTATGGGGCAGCATCCAATCCAAAAGCACCAGATCCGGGGGAATCTCCTTAACCAGCAGAAGCGCCTCCTCACCGTCGCGGGCAGCGATGACCTGAAATCCCTCGTGCTCGAGGTTGTATTTGAGCAGGGTCACCAGCGCCGCTTCATCTTCGATTATCAGAATAAGGGGGGTCAAAGAGATCATACTCGAAGGCTTGCCGTCAGGCGCGCATTGCGACCAGGTACGACCGGCAGCAAGCGTGTTCGGCGAGCGTCCTTTGGCAACGCTTGGCTCGATACTTGAGGGGCTCTTGCTCATGGTGATTACAGTGCTCAGATCTAAAATCGGCCCGCAATTCTTGCTAGCACTTCATAGATGGCCTTTAACTCTAACGACGCCAGCGCAAATCTGGCGTCCGGGACCGGGGTTAGCCAAAGCGCCCGGTTATGTATTCAAGCGTACGATTGTCTTCTGGTTGTTTGAAAATTTTTTCGGTTTCGTCAAATTCGACCAAATGGCCTGGTCATCACGGTCCCATCAAAGCGAATTTTTACCTCGGTAATTTCGATGCCTGGAGCGGTACATTTTTCGAACTCGGATGACTTGATGCGCCTCGGCGCATTGGTGATATCCAGATGTTCCGGGCCGATTTCCTTGCAAAACAGCATCATGCCGCCGCCGCGGCGTAGGTAAGTTTAGACACTGTCCTGCCTCCCGGGCTGGGGTATGAAAACCGATCGTGCATGATTTGCCTGTCCAGCAAATCAGCCGCGAGCGGACTTTAGGGGCCGGCAATTACGGTGATGTGACAGATTTGCGACAGTTTTGTTACGAACGGAAGGTCAGGCAAACACCACGATTCGAAGTCTGGAATGCGCCGAAATTTCAAAGAGAAATGACCGACTTAGTCGACGTATTCCACTTCTGAAACCGCCTCGACCGAGTCTGAAGCGATCGGCAATAGAACGGTAAAAGTCGAACCCTTGCCAACTTCGCTATCGATCATTAGCTCGCCGCGGTGGCGTTTTAAGATGTGTTTGACGATCGCCAGTCCGAGGCCAGTCCCACCAAGCTCGCGGGAACGAGCCGTGTCAACCCGGTAAAATCGTTCGGTTAGGCGACCAAGATGCTCCTCGGCGATACCTTCGCCTTGGTCGATCACGGCGATGGCCACGGCCGGATCCGACCACCGCTTGGCGCTCCAAGCGGAAGATCGCAGCAAACGCCCCTCAATACGAACCGTCGAATTGGCGTCGCCATACTTGATCGCGTTGTCGATCAAATTCTGCATCACCTGAGCGATCTCGTCCGCTTCACCGGCGACGGCCGGCAGAGGAGTCAGATCGCACACGAGCTGCATATTTTTCTCGCCGGCCTGGACCTCAAGAGTACCCACGATCGAATTCAAAATCGGGCCGATCTCGGTCTTTTCCGTCGGCGGTCGGTGTTCGTCCATCTCGATCCGGGACAGCGAAAGCAAGTCGTGAATGAGCCGCGACATGCGTGCAGCTTGTTCGTGCATGATCGCGAGGAAATTGCGTTGTGCGCCAAGGTCGTCTTTGGCTGGCCCCTGCAGCGTTTCAATGAATCCCAGGAGGCTGGAGAGGGGGGTCCGCAGTTCGTGGCTGGCATTGGCGACAAAGTCCGCGCGCATTTGCTCGGCACGCTTTACTGCCGTCATTTCGTGCAAGGATACTATTGCCACCGAGCCATCCTCAACGACCGACGGCAGTGGGGCGACCCGCGCGCTGAAATGCCGCTCAAAGCGACCGGCCATCGAGAACTCGACCACCCGGCTGATCTGGTCTTCTAGAACGGTGTCGACAACTTCAAGCACGACACGATCGGTCAAAGCCTCGTTGAGCGCTCTGCCGTTAACTCGTTGGCCCAGGAGTTCCTCGGCCGCCACGTTGGCACGCACGATCCTGGCCCGGCGGTCCAGGATGATCAGAGGATCTGGCAGACTCGAAAGTATGGCATCTGCGCTGGCAACTTCAGCTTCAAGCTGCCGCAGTCGGTCGATCGATTTCGCATCCAACCTGCCTTCTCCAGAACACGTCACGCTTAGTCTTCTATGGCCTCGTAGGCTCCAAGCGCCGCCGCAGTTACCAGGTCGCTCACCGTCGCACCCAGCTGGACAATCTGGGCCGGCTTGTTCAACCCAATCAAAAGCGGCCCGATAACATTGGCACCACCAATTTGGGCCAGCAACTTGGCGGAAATGTTCGCCGAATGCAACGCGGGCATGATCAGCACGTTGGCCGGACCGGAAAGCCGACAGACGGGATAGAGTTCTTTCATCAAGCTGTGATTGAGGGCCACATTGGCCTGCATTTCGCCGTCGTACTCGAAATCCACCGCCCGTTCGTCGAGAATTTTGACTGCTTGGCGAATGCGACGGGTGCTTTCGCGCATTGGGTTGCCAAAGTTTGAAAAAGAAAGGAAAGCCACCCGCGGCTCATGACCCATGGTGCGCGCCTGCTCAGCCGTTTGTGTTGCAATATCGGCCAGGTCGTCCGCAGTGGGAAGTTCGTGCACGGAGGTATCGGCCAAGAACACGGACCGGCTATCCAAAATGACGATGGACATGCCGTAGATGCGCTTGCCCGGTTTTGGGTCTAGGGCTCGCCGCAGATCTTCGATAGCCACACCGAAACTGCGGGTGAGCCCCGTGACAACCACATCCGCATGCCCCTGGGCCACCATGCAGGCAGCGAAAACATTGCGGTTTTGATTGACCATTCTTTGGCAATCACGAAAGAGCCTGCCGCGTCGTTTTAGACGATTGTAAAGGAACTCGACGTATTCGCCATTGTGCTCGGACAGGCGAGCATTGTGAATTTCGGCAAAATCATTGGTGATGCCGATGGCCTGCATGGTCTGCTCGACCGTGTCATCGCGCCCGATGAGAATGGGGGTTCCGTAGCCAGCATTGTAGAAAGCCAGCGCCGCACGGATCGAGGTTTCCTCCTCCCCCTCGGCGAAAACCACCCGTTTGGGATTTTCCCGAACCTTCTCAAAAATATTTTGCAAGCTCGACGCTGTCGGGTCGAGGCGACCTCGCAACTCGGTTTCATATTCCTCGAAATCTTCGATTGGGCGTTGGGCTACTTTCGTCTCCATGGCGGCGATCGCCACGGCTTTCGGGACAGCCACGATCAGGCGCGGGTCAAAAGGAGCAGGAATAATGTAGTCCTGACCATAACGGAGTTTGCGACCAGCATAGGCGCGGGCGACTTCATCCGGCACGTCCTCGCGCGCCAGCGCCGCCAAAGCTTCCGCCGCCGCAATTTTCATCTCCATGTTGATGGTCGACGCCCGTACATCGAGCGCTCCACGGAATATGTAGGGAAAACCAAGCACGTTGTTGACCTGATTTGGATAGTCCGAACGCCCGGTCGCAACAATTGCGTCTGTCCTAACCTGAGCCACCTCCTCCGGCAAAATTTCCGGATCCGGGTTGGCCATGGCAAAGATAATCGGCCGATCGGCCATCGATTTCACCATGTCCTGGGTTACCGCACCTTTTTTCGAGAGGCCGAAGAATACGTCAGCCTCCACCATCGCCTCTTCCAAGCTTCGATGCTCGCTCGGCACGGCATGGGCTGACTTCCATTGGTTCATTCCCGTTTCGCGGCCTTGGTAAATGACCCCCCGCGTGTCGCAGAGGACGACATTTTCGTGCGGCACGCCGATCGCTTTGATCAATTCGGTACAGGCTATGGCGGCTGAACCAGCGCCGTTAACCACCATTCGGATTGACTTGGGATCGCGTTCCGTCAGATGCAGGGCATTGATCAATCCGGCGGCGGCGATGATCGCGGTCCCGTGCTGATCATCATGGAAGACGGGGATGTCCAACAACTCCTTAAGCCGTTGCTCGATAATGAAGCATTCCGGTGCCTTGATGTCTTCCAGATTGATGCCGCCAAATGACTTGCCGAGAAATCGCACGCAGTTCACAAATTCGTCGACATCTTCGGTGTTGATTTCCAGGTCGAAGCCGTCAACGTCGGCAAAACGCTTGAAGAGGACGGCCTTCCCTTCCATCACGGGCTTAGACGCGAGGGCACCGAGGTTGCCTAGGCCCAAAACCGCGGTTCCATTGGAAATGATGGCGACGATGTTCCCCTTTGCCGTGTAGTCGTAGGCCGTGCTCGGATCCTTGAAGATCTCCTGGCAGGGAATGGCCACGCCAGGTGAATAGGCCAAAGATAAATCACGCTGTGTGGTCAATGGCTTCGTGGCA
This sequence comes from Rhodospirillales bacterium, assembly GCA_965222795.1. Lineage (GTDB taxonomy): Bacteria > Pseudomonadota > Alphaproteobacteria > Kiloniellales > CBDCUY01 > CBDCUY01. The sequence continues at coordinate 2,088,386 of OZ244972.1, forward strand.
TGGACCGCAAGCTTGCCAGGGCGGCCGCTGCTGTGCAAATGCAGCGCATCCTGGCGCAAGGTGTCTTGGTCCGAAGACCTGGTGGTGCTTTCGTTCATTGCTTCGCCCCTCTGCCGGTGCTCGGATTGGCGCCCGAGATTTATTGAATTGTTGGAGACCGATCTGCCGGATGATGTTAAAGACCGTTTGCCAAGGCGTCAAAGGTCGCAGTCGAACCGCTCAAAGGTAGCATAGCTGGGGGTCTTCTGAATGCCCGCCATCTATGTGCTCCCACCCTATTCTCCTGTTTGCAGCGGTCGCCGGTGGCAATGCACGTCAGCGCCCCCTTCTCGGTACAAAATGTCGCTCGCTAGGTCCTGTTTGTCCTGGTCTTCTGCACAGACCCAAAGCAAGACGGCCCCACTCTCCAGCGCCCGGGCAAAGGAATCCGTATGGGGCGTGGCACGAATTTCAAGCAGAAGATCGCGAATAGCCCCACTTGCCAAACCGGCCGCAAGCGCCGCTGCTATGGCCGCGCCGATGGAACCAGACGCGATGGCAATAAGACCAGCCGTGGTAAGCGGCCCGACATACTTCACTTCACCGACGAGACCGGCCAACACATGGCGCCAAGCTTCACCCGACGTCTCGCTGGCCGATAGGGCCTCGTGCGTATCCAAAACGGAAAGGTCGCTCGGCTCGAAGCCTGCCGCCAGAAGAGCTTCGACCGCAGCCTGGAAACTGCGGCGATCGGCAAAGCGCCCAACCACCTCGGTAACGCCTGAACCGGCATCCTGATGGTTGTTGTTCATCTCAATCACTCCTCGTCTTGGAAGACAGCCTAACGCCCCGAGATCATTCTGAACACCACCGAGCACGCTTTCTTCATCGCTTGCCACGTGGCCAGTGTTGGCGAGCCGTGTTATATCTCGCCGCCTCATAAATCATTTGAGTTTTACACCTGCCGTACCTTGTCAGAGAAACCCAAAAAACCGCAAAAAAAAACGCCTTCCCAGAGCGATAGCGTGACGCCGATGATGGCCCAATATTGGGACATCAAGGAAGCCCATCCAGATTGCCTGTTGTTTTATCGTATGGGCGATTTTTACGAACTCTTTTTCCAAGATGCTGTCACCGCCGCCGCAGCTCTCGACATCACCTTGACCAAGCGCGGCAAGCATAAAGGCGAGGATGTCGCCATGTGTGGCGTGCCGTTCCATGCGGTAAACGCCTATCTTTCGCGGCTTATCCGACGCGGCTTCAAGGTGGCGATTTGTGAGCAGGTCGAGGACCCGGCCGAAGCCCGCAAGCGCGGCGGAAAGGCGGTCGTCCGGCGCGAGGTGATCCGCATCGTCACGCCCGGCACCTTGAGCGAAGAAGATCTGCTGGAGGCCCGCGCCAACAACTACATCGCCTGCCTGGCCGTGGTTGGCCGAGACCTTGGTCTTGCCTGGCTAGATATTTCGACGGGCGACTTTCATGTCCAGGCCCTCCTCGCCCGCGATTTGGCCGCGGCCCTGGCTCGACTTGCGCCCAGCGAACTGTTGATCAACGAGCGGCTTAGATCGAACGACGCGGCGATGCCGGCCTTGGCGCTGTGGTCCGGCGCCCAAGAATGGTTACCAGCGGCACGGTTCGACAGCGAAAATGCCCGGCGGCGGTTGGAGCAAGCCTACGACGTCGGCAGCCTCGATGCCTTTGGCGCCTTCAGCCGCCCTGAAATAGGCGCCGCGGGCACCCTCCTCGACTACGTCGCCCAAACGCAGAAAATAAGCGCGCCGAAGCTGTTCCCGCCGGAGCAGGTTCGACCGGGTTCAATCATGGAAATCGATCCGGCCACCCAGCGGAACTTAGAGCTGCTTCGCTCGCTCGCCGGCGAACGCGCCGGCAGTTTGCTGGCCACCATCGATCGCACCCAGACCGGTGCCGGGGCACGTCTGCTGGCCACGCGCTTGGCTGCCCCACTCACAGATCCCGCGACCATTGTCGATCGCCAAGATACTATAAGCCATCTGATCAACCACCGACCACTGCGCAGTGGTCTGCGCGACTTGCTGAAAGGTGGGCCGGATATCGAAAGAGCCATGGGACGCCTGCTCCTCGGGCGCGGCGGCCCGCGCGACTTAGCCACCCTTCGGGATGGACTGGCACTGGCGGCCACGATCCTCGGCCTGATCAATCAGGAAGACCCGGCAAGCTTGCCTCGACGCTTTCAGCGCCTCAAAACGAAACTTGGTGATCATGAAGAGTTGGCCGGCGACCTGGCGCGAGCGCTCAAGCTCGATGTTCCTCTCTTGGCCCGGGACGGTGACTTCATCGCCGAAGGCTATTCAGTGAGGCTTGACGAAACCCTGCAGCTGGAAAAGGAGGGCACACGCCTGATCAGCAATCTGGCCGCCCGCTATGCCAAGGAAACGGGCATTTCCTCCCTCAAAATCAAGAAGAACAACGTGATCGGCCAGTTCATCGAAGTCACCCCCTTACATGCCGACAAGCTGCATAATGATCAAGGTCCCTTCATTCACCGCCAGACCCTTGCCGGCGCTGTCCGCTTTACCACCGTCGAATTGAACGAGCTGGTGCGCAAGGTCGCATCCGCGGAGACCACGCGGCGTGCCCTGGAGTTGGAAATTTTTGAGGCGTTCGTTGTCACGATCGCCGACCGCAGCACGGCCATCGGCGAAACCGCACAAGCCTTGGCGGAGTTTGACCTCGCCGCCGGTTTGGCTGATCTAGCGGTCGAGCAGAACTGGTGCCGCCCGACAATGGATAGTTCGACCGATTTTGAGGTCATCGCCGGCAGGCACCCGGTGGTCCAGTACGCCTTGGAGAAGGGTCAAAGTGGAAGCTTCGTCCCAAATGACTGCAATCTTGGCCAAGGAAGCCGAATCTGGCTGCTGACAGGCCCCAACATGGCCGGCAAATCCACATTCTTGCGGCAAAATGCGGTGATAGCGGTGCTGGCGCAAACCGGCTCCTACGTGCCGGCCGAACGAGCGCGCATTGGTATCATCGATCGGCTCTTCAGCCGGGTCGGCGCGGCCGATGATCTGGCCGGCGGTCGCTCGACCTTCATGGTGGAGATGACCGAAACGGCGCAGATACTCAACCGTGCAAGCCACCGTTCCCTCGTAATCTTGGACGAGATCGGCCGCGGCACAGCCACCTATGACGGCCTTTCCATTGCTTGGGCTTGCATCGAGTATCTCCACGAGACCAACCGTTGCCGCACGCTCTTCGCCACCCATTACCATGAGTTGACGAGCCTGGCCTCCAAGCTGTCGGAGCTCGCCTGCCGAACCATGCGGGTGAAGGAATACGAAGGCGAAGTGCGATTTTTGCACGCCGTGGCACCCGGCGCCGCGGATCGCTCTTACGGAATCCACGTGGCCCGCCTGGCAGGCCTACCAAAAGCCGCAATTGCACGCGCCGAGGAAGTACTGGGTATCCTCGAAAAGGATGAACAAGCGGGTGTCTTGGCCCGTCTGGCTGATGATTTGCCGCTCTTCGCTGCGGCACGACCACGCGCGCCAGAGCCCGCTTCTTGCGATCGTTCCGCCGTCGAACGACGACTAGCTGAAATCCAACCGGATACGCTGACCCCGCGCCAGGCATTGGACCTTGTCTACGAGCTTACCGGCTTGCTTGACGACGAGGCCCGCCGCTCCACTTCATAAGTAGTCGCCACGCAATATAAGTAGTCGCCACGCAATCGGCAGCTAGTCGGCGAGCGGCGCAGGCAATCGAAGGAAACGCTGATCGCCCGTAACATCAGTGTAGCGAATTTCAATATGCCAGTCCTGAGCGCTTGCGCGGTAGGCGGCCGGATCGGCAAGCTGCAAAAAGGCCTCGGCCTGTCGGCTGCTCTGATCAGGACCGTCGCGTCGATAGTGCCAATCGAGGCTGATGGATGGATTGACGCCGCTTTTCGATCCACCACTGACACCGATGCCGATGATCGGGCGGGAAAATCCGCCGCCTCCCGATTCACGGGATTTGCGACGAATCTCCGATGATTGCAGGGCTGTACCGTCCGGGGCGAATAGCTGGATCTCTTCGATGCGGGTAGCGGGAGATAGATCGCGGACCAGGACCTGGATGACGTCTTTCGCATCGCCGTTTAAGGACGCCGTCGCGGACAGCGCGCGCGGCGGCGGTGCTGCGGTCTTCGGCCCCCACCAGCCACAGCTCGCAACGATCAACAAGACCGCCATGCCTGTACAGAGTTGGATTATGCTCCCGTGTCGCAACATAAAATTCTCGATTGGTTGAATGACCCTCAAGGTTGTCACATCGCCGATATGATTTCATGTCAAATCCCCCTTGTCACGGTTAAGCGGCGTTATGTGTTATTCACCTCACACCCGGAGATTGCTTCACCAAATCGGCCTCGCCGTGCTCGCGTCGGAGCCTGAATTATCGTACACTAGAGGTAGGCTCGATTGGATCGCTTTGACGCTACTGCGATGAGGCCTCGTTGCGCCGCCAAGGAGAAAGTCATGCGTTCTCATGCTTTCAGCGGATTGATTGTCTTCGCCCTCGCGCTGTTTGGCGCGGGTCAGGCGCAAGGCGCAGCACCAGGCGTGGCTTTGGCGATGGCGATTTCTGGTGATATCTCACCGCCCGTGCAGGCATTCAGCGAGATCGAATCGAGCGCGGTCTTACAGCTAGGAAGTAGTTCGTCGATTACCTTTGTCCATTATGAAAAATGCACAATGGTATCGGTCACCGGCGGCGAGGTTAGGCTTTCAGAGGGTCGATATTCGATAACCGGGGGAAAAATAACGAAAGAGCAGAAAGTTACCTGCCCGCGGCCCGTTCGCCTGGCAGAAGCCGGTAAGGTCATGAGCGCCACCATGATCATGCGCTCGACACCGAAGATCATTCCTTCCATGCCGCGGTTTGTCATTGCCGGCCAGGGATCGGAGCAGGTGACAACAGTCAAGATTGTTCATGATGAACAAGCCATTGCAAAACTCCCGGTGATAGACAATGCAACCATCTGGCCAACCAGCCTGCCCGCCTTGTCCGATGGTCTAACCTACGATGTCCTTGGCCAAAACCAGGTCGGCGAACACCTGTTCCTGATGCGCTTTACCGTTGCGGGCGCGGCGTCCGCCACCCCTGACAAGACGCTTGTCATTTTGCGCCTCAAATAGACGACGGTAGCAGTGGCAAGACTAGGTTCCGCACCGCTGCTGGTCCGTCAGCAGCTGCGCGGCATATTAAGCTTAGCCTTCGCCGTGATTTTCGGGCTGAGCGCCCTTGTCTTTGATGTCGACAATGCGATCGACGGTTTTCTCTATGATCTGAAGGTCCGCATAGCGGCCCTATTCGGTGCTGGTTCAAAGACGGATGAGACAAACACCGTTGCCATCATCGCTCTCGACCGCAAGAGCCTGGCTTCGCCCGAGCTCAGTCATCTTCCAAGAGCCTTCCTCGCCAAGAAGTGGGCCAAGATGATTGAGGCGTCGCTAGCGGCCGGCGCCAAAGCGATTGGATTTGATATCGTATTCGCTTATAGCGCCAATGCTTTTAGCCCAAACTTCGATCAGCCGTTGTTGGCAGCCATAGGCCTGAACAGCGACAAGATTGTCCTGGGCCGATCCGCCTATACGCCGATCGTCGAACAGTTCCACTTTATTCTCGATGAAAGGTCGATCGGATTTGTAGAATTGGAGCTGTCGAGCGATGGCATCTATCGAACTGGGCTACGTGATCTGACCGTCCAGATCGGAAGTCAGGGAGAATCAGCCCAGCAGGCGCCAACCCTTGCGGCCCAGTTGCTGGCCCGTTCAGGCGGCCCAGAGATGCTTGCGCGTTTCATGATTGCGCCCCGCGACCACCTCGAAAAGATGCCCACTTACTCGCTGGTCGACATCCTGCGCTGCGCCGACAGCGACCCGCAAGCGCTCGAGCGTGCCCTTGCCGGGCGAATACTTCTGGTGGGCACCACGCTGCCGGACGAAGACCGCAAGGCAACACCCGCACGGTTTTTCTCTCCGCCGCACGTGGAAGGCCGTGGAGCAACCCACGCGGGCTGCGAACTTGCGCCGCTCGATGCCTCCGATCCGGACTCGGTAACGGTTCCGGGCGTCCACGTTCAGGCCGAAATCGTTCGAAGCGTTCTCCAGGGCCACACGGTACAGCCCATCGGGCGCGGCTGGCTCGCCTTGCTCTGCGCCGCGATCGCCTTTGCCAGCAGTTGGACGGCTAGCCGGTGGTCACCAGGTCGGGTCTTTGCAACCGTCCTTATCGCGACGCTGCTTCTCTTCGCCATAGCGGTTTGGTTGCTGGATCAAAATATCTGGCTGCCATCGGCACTCGTCGGCGGTGCGCTGATTTTGCCGCTCGGACCGATCTATGTCTCTCGTTACCTTTTCGAGGATCGGCGGCGACGGCGCATCCAAAAGGCATTCGGCCACTTCTTGGCACCGGCCATTGTCGATCGCCTCAGCGAAAGCGATACGGCCCTCAGCTTGGGCGGCGAAATCCGCAATGTCTCGGTCATGTTCGCGGATCTATCGGGCTTTACCGCGAAAGCCAGCCGGATGGAGCCGGAAGCGTTGATGGATCTAACAAATCGCTACCTAGGTATTCTGGTTGGGGCGGTCGAGAGCACCGGCGGCTATGTCGACAAGTTCATTGGCGACGCGGTCATGGCTTTCTGGGGGGCGCCGGCCGATGACGAGCGCCATGCCTATAATGCCGTGCTGGCCGCCATGCGCGCCCTGGCCGCCGTCAATGCCGAGGCCGCCAAAGGGGCAGCAAAAGGGGAGGAGAGCTTCTCCGTCAAGATCGCGGTCAACTCGGGTCCGGCATTGGTCGGTCATGTCGGCTCCGAACGCCGCTACAACTACACCGCGGTCGGAGACGCGGTGAACGTGGCCGCGCGGCTAGAAAGCCTGCCCAACGAGTACCACTGCGGTATCGTGGTGGGAGAGGAAACAGCGCGCCTGACAGACGATGATTTTCTTTATTGCGAGTTGGACTGGATTAGGGTCAAGGGCAGGGAAAAGGCCCTTTCCGTCTATGAGCCTTTGGCAGGCAGGTCGGCCGCGATCGCCGAGATGATCGGCTATCAGCGCGGCTACGCCGAAGCGCTTAGCCTCTACCGACAGGGCCAGTTTGCCACGGCGATTGAATGCTGGCAGGCGCTCTACTATCCGGCGATCGCAGCCGATCAATCGCGAGATCGCTCGCCGCCGAAGGTCATGGCACGACGGGCGGCGCAGTACGTGGCAGGGCCGGCACCAGAAGCCTGGGACGGCGTTTACACGAAAGTCGACAAGTGACGGCGTCAACGCCGGCGTGTTAAGCCTCGGGTTCGTTTCTTAACCAATCCGGCAAGATTGACAAGCCCCCCAATGTCCGAGGTGCGCTTCGTCACAGGCTCAATTTGACAGCACATCGTCGTCATGGCGACAACCGCCACGATGGGCCTGATGGGGCTGTTTCTGGTCGATCTGCTGGATATGTATTTCTTGAGCTTGCTTGGCGAGCTAGAGAGCATCGGGCGGCAATTTGGGATCAATTCTGCTTGGCCTCTGGCGTGGCGATCCGCTGTCGAAACGGGCGCGGTCGCGATACCATCGCATCTCGCAAGCGCGTTTCGACAGCGGAAGGGCGACGATGGCGGAGGCACCCTCGTCGCGCAGAACCTGGGCGATTTCGGCATACATCTCAGCGCGCTTGGGTCCGTCCAGCACGGTCCGCGCCTCGATCACGAGATTGTTGAAGCGCTCATTGTCGAAGCCGGTGACGTTCCAAGGCTGACCGCCGAGGAAGGCCGCCGTCAGGATCGGGTCGGCTGCCGCGCGCGAGGCCCAGTGGGCGGCGAACCACGGCTTTTTACCCCAGACATTCGAGCCATAACCGTCATCCGGCTCGCGCACCACTTCGATCTCGAGCCCCGCTTTCTTGGCCGATTCAGCAGTCAGCACGGCCGCATCGAGAGAGCCGGGGAAGGAGTTCGCGCCGGTATGCAGCGGTACCTTGAGGTTGTCGATGCCCGACTGCTTCAAGTAGTGCCTCGCCTTGTCCGGATCGTAGCCGCGCTGCGGCAAATCGACTGGATGGTAGGCATAGTAGGGGCCAAGGCAATGATCGTTGCCGACCACGCCGTAGCCGCCTAACACCCGCTGAACGATCAGCTCCCGGTCGATGGCATGTTTCAGTGCCATGCGCACGTTATTGTCGCTGAAGGGCGCGTTGGTCATCAGCATGTCGTAGGTGTAAAATTCGCCGGTGGTGCGGATGTCGAGCTCCACGCCGTCGACGCCCTCGAAGCGTTTGACAAGGTTCGGCGGCACCTGGGAGATGGCGTGCACCTCGCCGGTCCGGATCGCGTTGATCCTAGACACCTTGTCGTTCATGGCGAGCATCTCGATGGTTTCGAAGTTGGCGCGGTCCGGCATGTAGTAGTCTGCGTTGCGCGTCATTTCCGCCCTAACGCCCGGATCGAGTTTGTCGAGCTTGTAGGCACCGGTTCCGATCGGCTCCTGCCATGAGACTTGGCCATCCTTCGAGGGCAAGATTCCCAGCATGTATTCGGCCATCAGCACAGGGAAATCGGCATTTCCTGCCGAGAGGTCGAAAACCACGGGCATCCCCGTCCTTGGACAAGTTCTCGACGGCGGCCCGGTGAATTGGTGGGAGAAGAAAGCGGACTGGGAATTGGTGGGAGAAGAAAGCGGACTGGGAATTGGACCGGCGTACGCGCTGCAAGACAACGCATTCGGCAAATGATCAAAGCAATGCCGCTCTAGCGGAGCCTTGCTTTGAACCTTGCCGCCAGTATGTGGCTATGTATCTCTCCTGCTGTATCCATGGTGACAAGTGTGAGGATCAGTAAGCTCGTGCCACTAAAGTGATAGGGCACGAAAAATTTCGAGATCATAACTTCGGTCAAGAAACAGACGACCAAGAGATAGACCGCGCCTAAGCTAGTCAGTCGGACGAGAACAAAGTCCAGGTAGTCTCCGGTCGCCTTGCCCGGTCGATAACCAGGCACGAGGCCACCCCACTTCTTCAAGTTTTCCGCGGCGCTGTGTGGATCGAAGAGGGTTCTGGCACAAAGGAAGCAAAAGAATACGATCAGACCCGCAAAGGCTGCTAGCCCGGATTATTCATGAGGGGTATGGCGTTTGATTTAGGCGCGGGTACTTGGCCGGGTTGACGGCGGTTTTTCGAGATGGGATTTTGCGCAGGTTTGGGGTTGGTGTTCGTGGTTTGGGCGGCGGCGGCCGCGTATTTTAGGGGCCTTGGGCGGCGATGCGGGCGGCGGTGGCGATGAGCGCCGTCTGGTAGGGATAGGCCGACGGCAAGGCGATCTTGACGCGGGACTTGAGCTCCTCGATGCGCGCGGCGATCTTGAGGAAGCGGCTCCGCAGGGTCTCGAAGCTGGCCTTGCGCCAGGGTGACTTTCGCGGTGCGGCAGCGCGCAGCTGATGCAGCAGCCAATAGGCGCCCATATGCAAAAACAGGCGGAACTGATTGGCTTCCCAGCGGTGGCAGGCGGTGCGGTCGGACTTGGTGTAGGTCTTGATGTCCTTGATCCGGTTCTCCATGCGGCCACGGCGGCAGTAGGCCTTCTCATAGAGCCACTTGGCGCGGCCGGGGAGGTTGGTGACGCAAAAGCGGATGTCCGAACCCTTGGGACTGGCCTCGACGCGGGCGATGACCCGGCGTTTACGCGACCAGCTCTTGGCCTGGTAGCCAGCCTGGAAGAAGCGGCGCAGCTTGTCGCGGCCCGCTTGCACCCGGCGCAGCGCCACGTCCTCGCACCAAGGCTGGCCGATCTCGCTAAGACGCCGGTTGGTGGGCAGGCCGAAGATGTAGCCGCAGCCTTGGCTTTCCAAGAAGTCCATGACCTCAGGCGTGGCGTAGTGGCCGTCGCCACGCAAACTGATGGCGACCCGCGGCCAGTTGGCGCGGATGCGGGCGATGACATGACGCAGGATCTTGGCTGCCTCCTTGCCCGAGGGTCGCTTGCCGGGGCGCAGCAGGCAAAGGACCGCTTTGCCGCTGCCCGCGTCGAAGATGTGGATCGGCTGAAAGCAGTAATCATTGAAGTGGGCGTTGAACAGCGCCAGCTGCTGTTGCCCATGAACCCGGTCGTCGGTATCGTCGATGTCGAGGAGGATGGCGTCGGGAACCCGCGCAAAGCTGTCGCAGAAACGATCGATCATCTTGAGCCCCATGCGCGCCAGCGCCCGCCAGGAGGCAACATTCTCCAGACGCGACAGGGTCGGCTGGCTCATCAGGTCGCAGCCGCTCTCCGGCAAGCGGCCACAAGCCAGCTTGAAGGCCGGATCGAAACGCAAGGTATCGAGATCGTTACAGTCCTCATAGCCCTGGGCGATGGCAAGGATCCGCGCCCGGATCATATCGGCATAGCTGTGGGTGATGCTGACTGGATCGCGCGCGTCGGCGATACAGGAGGCCAGCAGCTCGGCGATCCCGAGCCGCCGTTCGACGCGGCTCAGCAGCAAGACCCCGCCGTCCGACGACAGCCGACCGCCGTCAAAACGGGCGATGATCTCCTTGCCTTGGACGGCTGGCAGAGCGGGCAAAAGCGGCGTATCATCGACCATGGTGAGCCTGGGAGAAGTTGCTGCCGGAAATCTGGTCTTCAACACCCAAATTATACGACAGATCAACAACTTAATCCACGCTCACCAACCCTAAAAGCCCATCAACATGAATAATCCGGGCTAGATGAAGGAGCTGGTCGCGGCCCACAATCCCCGTCGTCCAAGCTAGCCACGCGGGACCCAGGCCGGTGGAGAACTCCGCTACGCTCAGTGGCATCAATAGCAGGGCGGATGCGAAGATTGGTGGGACTACGCCCGAATGATTCAGTTTCATTGGCAGCTGAGAAGTCATGCCGGTAACCATCCTCTCGCCCACCCGACGTTCTGGATAATTGACCGCGACTTGGCGCCGGGCGCGCTCAAAGAAGACAACGACAGCCATCACGGCCACAATCATGATCGGCAGGACGAGCCCAACGATGGCCGGCATTTGACCGCTGCGGCTTAGCTCTATGACCTCGCCCAGGGCCAAAGGGAGATTGGCCAAAATGCCGGAAAAAATAATCAGCAAAACGCCATTTCCGACACCACGCCGGGTTATCTGCTCGCTCAGCCACATCAAGAAGACTGTTCCGCCGGTTAACGCCACAACCGTGGTAAGGCGGAAGAACAGTCCGGGATTGATCACCGGTGAAAGCCCGTCCGGACCCTGGGCATGTTCCAGCCCAACCGCTATTCCGTAGGCATGGATAGCGGCGAGGAAGACTGTTAGGTAGCAGGTGTATTGGTTGATCTTCTTGCGGCGGGCCTCACCGACCTCTTCGAGCGGATTTAACCTCGGTGGGAAGGCCATCAGTAGCTGCATGATAATACCGGCCAAGATAAAGGGCATGACACTGAGCGCAAAGATCGTCATGCGGCTCATCGCTCCGCCGGCGAATACGTCGAAGATCCCGAGCATTCCCTCGTGTTGCTGGGCAAAGACTTGGGGCAAGGTAGCGGCATCTATGCCGGGGATCGGAATGTAGGTGCCTAGGCGGTATGTGATCGGAGCGCCGAGGGTGAACCAGATGCGTTGCTTGAGTTCGGTCCAGTTCGAACCCTCGGGACCGCTGGGCCTGCCAGAGGCTGGATCTAGGTCAGTGAGAGGCTCCTGCGGGGAAATCTCAAAGGCCATTTCTTAATCAGCTAGAACCAGATCCCAAATGAAGCACAACGAACTTCATATGGGTCCATGCGTTGGTGGAGGATGCGGACAAACTCGATGGCCTCTGTCCTGTCTCGATAGAAGATGAGGTGGGAGCCGACCGGCAGGCAGCGATAGCCTTGGCGCACGTGACCGGCGTCGCGGCCTTGCTGGATGAAGTAACCCGCAGGCACCCGGTCTTCTCGGAACGGGGATTGACCTGGCTGGTGGAGCGTTCGGTTGCAGACTCGGATGGCCGGGCTGCTCTGCGTCGGGCGGTGCTGAATCACCCGCGGCTGCTGCGCCTGCATCACCCGGCAAGCGACGACCTAGCCGGGCTCTATTCCACCCTCGAGGCCCGGTAGGACGAGGAGGTGGTGCTGGAGCCACAGCTTGCTGGACGAAGCGCACGACCGCGAGAAAAGTTGGCCGTCCCAACGAAGTTCCTTCCATTTGGCTGTCCGGAATTTGTGAGTTATTTGTAAACCTTAGCTGCCGACAAGGACTTTCGGAATTGGCTGTGCTAATGTAACACCGTGGGTTGATGAATAGTGTCTGTAATTGTCGAGCCCTGCGGGGAGGCTCAATTGTACGGCCAAATTTGCCGCGTCTTCACCATATTCTTGGTTTGCCTGACAGTGCAGGTTGGCATTGCCGCGCCGTCCTGGGCTGATCATGACGACGACGATGATGATGACGATGACCGTCCGCCGCGGAGCGGCCAGCCGCCGGCGCCGACCGGCGTGGATGCAACGGATGACGATCCAGAGAAAATTCGGGTCACCTGGTCCAATGTCCGGCAGGCGAGCTACTTGATTTTCCGCAACACGGTAAATTCGACCAGTGGCGCGCAACGGATCGGCAACCGCGATGGCCAAAGCTTCGACGACAGATCCGCCACGCCGGGGCAGATCTATTTTTACTTTGTCAAAGCGCGGAGGCGCGGCGAGGAAAGCGCTTTCAGTGACAGCGATAGCGGTATCCGACCGTTGCCCCAGCCACCACCGCCACAGCCACCGCCGGCACCCGGCGGGGTCGACGCCAGCGATAACGATCCGGCGCGGGTGCGCATCACCTGGAACGCGGTTTCCGGCGCCAGCTACAAGCTTTTCCGCAACACCGTCGATACGACGACCGGCGCGCAACAAATCGCCGTGCCTGCCGGAACTTCATTCGACGACACGGGGGCCACCCCTGGCCAAACCTTCTTCTATTTTGTGAAGGCGCGGCGCGACAATCTCGACAGCGTCTTCAGTGCCGGCGACAGCGGTCGGCGGCCACTTCCGCCGCCGCCACCGCCTCAACCTGCACCGGACCTTTCGGTCGGCGTGACCGCCAGCTCCGCCAGCGTTCTCTTCGGACAGGCCATCACGATAGCAGCGCGGATCGGCAACCTCGGCAATGCCACCGCTGCCACAACCAGCTTGGCCTACCGGCTGTCGAACGATAACGTCATTAGCAACAATGATACCTTACTGGCCAGCGTGTCGATCCCCGGCATCGCCGCCGGTGCTTTCGTCGACGACAGCACCGCTGTGGTTCTGCCGAACGTCGGCAACTTCTTCCTCGGTGCTTGCGTGGGCGTGGTTGTCGGCGAAAGCGACCCTAACAACAATTGTTCGGCTGCGGTCCCGCTGGAGGTGCTGGTGCCAAGCCCGGACCGACCCGAGCTGACCCAAGTCGTCGCCGCCCTATTGCCGTCGAGCCGTTCGGGCCAAGTCGGACGGACCGTGACGGTGGCCGCCACCATCGCCAATGCCGGACCGGAGCCAGCCACTGGCTGTCGCATCGATCCACCCGCCAGCCTTGCCGCCGACTTCGCGTTTCGTCCGACAGATCCAGTCAGCAACGTGCCCATCGGCGCCAACAACCAGGCAACGGACGTCGATCTCGGCGGAAACCAGACCTTCGTCTTGGCGATCACGCCGACCCAGGCTTTGGCACCGACCGAGCTGGCCTTCAGCTACGCTTGCGTCAACGCCGCGCCGGCAGCCTCGGTCGTCGGCGTGAACACCTTGCTGTTGTCGGCAACAGAGGCGCCAGTGCCGGACATCGTCGCCTTGGCAGCGACCCCGGACGGCACCGGCAGTGTCGAGGTGCCAATTACCGGCAGCGCGGTTTTCGCCGTGGCGACGAGCAATCTTGGTGCCAGCGCGACCATCACCGCGCGGGTGAGCCCACGGCCGTCTTTCCTGCCCTTGGGCTTCTCGATATGCCAAACCGAATCTATCACCGGCGCATGCGTCACGGCACCTGGGGGTACGGTGACGACAGTAGTGCCGGCCGGCGCTACCCCGGCCTTCGCCATTTTTGTCGCGGGGTTGGGGCAACAGGTCCCCTTCGACCCGGCCAACAGCCGAATTGCCGTCGAGTTCGTCGACGATGGCGGCGTGGTTCGCGGAAGTACCTCGGTGGCCGTCCACACGCTCGGCGATGCGCCGCCGCCCCCTCCACCACCGCCTCCACCACCATCGTCATCGAGCGAGGTGCCGGACCTCGCCGTCTCCGGCATCGCCAGCAGCGTTTTCTTTCAAGAGGTAAATCGCACTATTGCCTTGACGGCGACAGTCGGCAATCAAGGCAGTGGCCCGGCGGGGACGAGCACGGCACGGCACTTCATCACCACCGATCCCAATCTGATGAACAACGTTACCGAACTGGCGGCCGTATCAGTCAGCGCACTGGCGCCCGGCGCCAGCGTCGACTTGTTCACGCCGGTGTCGACCCCGGCCCAACCAGGCACCTACTTCTATTTTATTTGCGTCGATGCGGTCGCGGCGGAACAGAACAACACCAACAATTGCACGGCGGGCGTCGAAGTGAACGTTGTGGCCGACGGCGGTCGCGACTAAGGCGCCCCTTCACTTAAAGTGGTTCTAAGGTCCGACATCCGGCGAAAGGCAAGCCCCCTGGACGGGCTTGTTCCCCTTCCCGGCATTCCTTATGTCCGAGCGCCTGCGTCTCAGCCAGGCCGATCTTTCCATCGCCGCCCCCAGCCTGCGCCAAGAGGTGCTGCAGATGGTGGAAAGCGCCGGCGGCATCAAGAGGCGTGATCGCCGGTTCATACATTGACGTCGCGTAAATTGCGGTGTGAGGTAATGATCCGCACCACGTCAAACAGTTGGGTTTTGAAGATTGGCTATCTGAGGTAGTCGATATTTGGTGAGACGAGGTAGGAAAGAGCGCATGGTGCGATTCACATTTTGGATTGCGCCGTTCTGTACGATCTTGATCGCATTGTCGTTCGCCTCATGCGCCTCGGCAGATGGCACAGCAAAGACAGTCTCGCACGGTGGCTTGGATCGCGTCTTGTGGGTTGTCGACGGGCGCCTCGATGTTGCGGTGCCCGCGCCGCTGATCCTTGCGCTGCATGGCTATCGCAAGCCGGAAGAAGCTTTGGCCCTCCGCGCCAGAGCCCAGAATCTTAGCTGGCCCCGGCTGGAAAAAATCGCTCGAAACGAAGGCTTTGTTGCGGTTTTTCCGGCCGCCTACCGCGGCCAATGGAGTTTGGTGCCAGGGCTGAAAAAGGCAGAACGCGGCGACGGAACGCCAATGGATGACGTCGGTTTTCTGCTCAAACTAGAGCATCGGGAGAATGGCACGGCCGATCCGACCCGCCTCTATATCACCGGCACATCGGACGGGGCGATCATGACGCACCGCGAGTACGAGCCTTATCTGGCGATCGAGGACAGCGACCCATCCCAGAACCATGACCAAGAGCCCGCAAGCGAACCGAGCTACGCTCCTCCTGCTTTGCAAGCGAACCGAGCTGCCACAAGACCGCCTCGAACCGTTCTACCGTATTGCCTTCCGCAAAAAGCTCTACCGCTCTATCCACGATGCTTTTGGCTGATCTGGGAGCGTGGTTCAAAGCTTACTATGTTTGTTTCGGTCTTGAGGCTACGTCGTCGATTCTACGGCCGGAATGATTTTGATCTCGACCCGGCGATTGGCGCGGCGACCTTCCGGCGTTGCATTGGAGGCAATTGGCTGCGTCTCGCCAAAACCCCGAGTAAAGATTCGGTCACGAAAAACCCGCCGGTCCGCCAAGTAACTGGCGACAGATCCGGCGCGGCGCTGGCTGAGTTCCATATTGTAGGCCTCAGACCCTGTTGAATCGGTATGACCAAGGACGTCGATGTAAGACTGCGGGTACTCGTTTAGCGTGAACGCCATTCGATCGAGCGGCTCGTAAAACTGCGGGTCGAGGCTGGCGGAATTGGTGGAGAAGGTCACACCCGCCGGCAAGTTGACCAGCAGGTGGTCCGGCATGCGCGTGACTTCTGCTCCTGTTCCCGCAAGGTCTTGTTCTAGATCGCGTTGTTGACGGTCGAGGTAGTGACCCACGGCGCCGCCCGCCAGCAGGCCGATCCCCGCACCGATGAGGGCATTACGCCGGTCATCGCCGCCAGCCAAGGTGCCTAAAGCCGCACCGGCGACGGCCCCGACGCCGGCTCCAATAGCCGTGTTCGGGTTGTTTTGAACGGTCTCGCAGCCAGCGATTGCGAGGGCGACGGCAGTTAGGACAGCGATGCGACGAAACATGGGAATCCTCAAACTTGGCCTTAAGGGTTGAACTCGTCTAGGGCTCTGAATTCCAATTTGCTTCTTTTTCTGGCCAGGGCCATTTTTGAAGCTCCAATTCAATGGGCGCTCTAGACCTTCATGCGGCTTTTGACTCCGGTTGCTCCAACCGAGAAATCTTGGAACTGATGCCCGTAAAAGTTCTATGCGTGCCGACCCTTACATTTGCTTAACAGGAACGATTATCCCTCGCTAGATAAGATGCACGCTCTCACCTGATGGTGCGGAAGGCCCTGCTCCCGGCGCCTTGGTGCCATAATGCGGTTGTCTTTAGGTCGCTAATGAGGGGAGCTATCGTTACCATTAGGTTCGTGTTTTCTTTGGCTGCTGTCGGCCTGACGTCGATTTCGAGTGATAACCGTGTGGCACCCTGACGCAAGGCACCCACCGTCGACGTCGCATCATAGCGGCATTGCGCTGCGCCGCATCAAATGGCGGCTTCGAGCCCCAAGTTGCGTCGATGGCGAAGGGTACATAGGTCGCAAAGCGCACAAACCAGACATGATCGCTAGTGCTCGCGGCCCTTTACCGACATTCGCGGACATACGTAGCGCTCAATCGCAGTTCTCCGAAGTGGACATCAAGCTCACCAGTCATGTGAGCTAACCAAATTGGTGCTCAGCGGAGAAGGACGGAACCGCTCGCGCGGTATTGGCGCTTGTGGCGAGTTATGTGCGCTGATTTGATCTGTGGATTTTGTGGATGGGTGCGCCCGCCTGACGACTGGGACCTTCTCAATCCGATGACAGGAAGTCTCGATGTTGGATCAATATGTTCCTGCCAACGCTCAACTGGCTGGAAGTCCATCTGGCGAATCGCCGATTCCTGTTCGGTGAGCAGATCACCGAGGCCGATCCGTTCCCGTTGGCGACGCCGGAGTGCTCCGATGCGGTCTATGCGTCACTCTTTCGGTGCACCCGGTGGTGGTTGGTCGACTACACAGCGCTCTGGGCCTACGTGCGCGATGTCTATTCCTGGTCGAGCATCGCGAAAACGGTTGATTTCGAGGTCAATCTGAAGGGCTATTTCCTGAACGACACCGATACCAATCCGCACAGGATTGCGGCGCGCCGGCGGCGCTGTCCTGTTTCCACGCCGCCCGCAAGGTGTTGACAGAAGGCAGAATACCCTAAATAGCATAAGTTATATTCAAAACGATTGATAGTATAGTTTGGATGTGCAACTATTCCCAGCAGCAAAGACCGTTCACCGAAGTAATAAACGACAACGATTTGCCGCCAGGAGGATCAGATGGATCGCTATTTTGTTGTGGTCAGGGCGCGCTCGGACAATGCAATGCGTGCGCTCAGCCGTTACGGCTATGACCTGTTTGCCAGCACCGCACGGCGCGATGCCAAGGCGGTGGAATTTTCCTTGCAAATCGATGGGTTGCTTTCAAACGAGGAGATCGAAACTCTCAGGACCGATGGTTATCAGGTTGATGTGACCCAATCGATGACCGAGTTTTCCGCTGTGCCTGAGCGCAATCTCGAATTCGACGACTGGTTGAAGAAAATGGAGCCGCTGACCGGGGCCGACAGCAAGGTCGAATAACAATCAAAAAATCTGGGAGAGTCCTATGCCCTATATGACGGTGGATGCCATCAACGCGGCAACCAATCATATCGTGTCAAATTTCGGCTTTGTCACCGGCTCCAGTCTGCCGGAAACCAGTGTTGAAGGCCGCGCAGTAAAGGCACTGAAAATTTCGGCCAATCCGGCACCAAACCGCACCGGGGTGCTGTTTTTGGGCGGCACCCATGCACGCGAACTGATCAATCCCGAACTGGTGGTCAGTTTCGGGTTTCGGCTGTGCCAGGCCTATGACAGTGGCTCTGGGCTGGCGTTCGGGCCCAAAACCTATTCGGCCAATCTGGTCCGAGTAGCGGTTGAAAGCCTCGACATTCATATGGTGCCGATGGTCAACCCGGACGGGCGGCACCATTGTCTGAAGCCAGGCGGATACCGCATGTGGCGCAAAAACCGCGCCGATCACGGGCTCACCTGCAAGGGAGTGGACCTCAACCGCAATTATGACTTTTTATGGTCGAGCGGCATCGGCACCAGCACCAATTCCTGCTCCGATGTGTTCAAGGGTCCGGGCGCGTTTTCCGAACCCGAAACCCGCAATGTCCGCTGGCTGCTCGACACCTATACCGAATTGTCGGTGATGATCGACATCCACTCCTATTCCGAGCTGGTGCTCTATCCGTGGGGTCACGACGAGAGCCAGACCACCGATCCGACGCAGAATTTTCAGAACCCGGCCTGGGACGGCGCGCGCGGCAGCATCGGCGGCTATGCCGAATATATCCCGCCTGCCGATCTGACCGACCATATCGGCCTCGCCAACCGGATGCGCGATGCCATCGCCGCCGTGCGCGGGCGCAGCTACACCGTGCAGACCGGCTATATGCTTTATCCCACCTCTGGCACCACGCATGATTATGCCTATGCGCGCAATTTTATCGATACCGGGCGACGGCGGCTTCTGGCCTATACACTGGAGACAGCGCGCCAATTCCAGCCCGATGAACCCGAAAAAGACCAGGTGATCGAAGAGGTCTCGTCCGGGCTGATGGAGTGTCTGATCGGCTCGCTGTGTCCAGCCTCGGTAGTCGAACGGCTGCTGGGCACGCTGTTTCCGCTGAGTGCGATGCGGATCGTGCGCGACACCACCATGATGCAATATGCTTCGGGACGGTTTTATCGCAATGCGTTTCAGGACTATTCGCTGGAGCTGGTGCACCTGGTGACCAAAGACAAAAAGGCGCTGAAGGCAGCGGGACGGCTGATGAGGGTGGCGAGCCGTTTCGTAGGCAAGGGCAGCAGGAAGCGAAAGATTTCGGACAAGGATATCGAACAGGTGCGGGCAGCGCTGGACGTGTTTGAAAAACGAGGCTCTGACGGTGTCAGAACAGTAATCGAACATGCCCGCGTTGATCTGAAAACCGGCATTGAGGGACTGACGCTAAAACGGATGTTCAGATATCTTGACAAGCGGCACGAAAACGCCGCTCACGGATAGAAATATTTGATCAATATGGCTTTCCGTTGAGTTCGACCTGTTCAGGCAGGATATGACCATTATTCCACCAGAGGTTGGGGTTTTCGGATATCGGATCATGGACTTTTCCCGACGTTCGAAATTTGGGCGTTAATGGCAGTTTTGTGCCCGCCGCTACGGCGGCGGTCCATGCCCCACCAACGGGTCGGTTGCTTTCCAATCGCTTAGACACTTCCCAGTGGCTTTGCACGGCTACGAGTCGAGGTTAACGGGTCTGAAGTCTAGGATTTTGAGCATGTAGTTGGGGTCGAATGCGGCGCATTTTCGGCGTCGTTTGAGGGACTTCTTGTCCTTGGCCCGGCGCAGCAGGTTGATTGCAAAATGGCGGACGACGGCCATGTTTTGCGCGCCGTGGCCCTTACGCAGGCGCGAGAGGTCCTCCTTGAAGGTGACGTCGAGGCTCCAGTGGAGATTGTTCTCGATCGCCCAGTGTTGGCGCACGGCCTGAGCGAAGGCCGCAGCCGAAAGGCTTCGCGATGAGATGTAATAGCGCCGCTGGCGGGTGCAATGGTCCTTGTGCTCGACCTGTGCCTCGACCATGGCGATCGCGGCCAAGCCGGCAAAGCGCGGCGCGCCGGGATAGCTGCGCTCGGGCCTCAGCCAGTCGATGGTTTGGCTCACCTGGTGAAGGCGGTTCTCCAGGCGGCCGTGGCCCTTGTCGAGGCTCTGGTGGCTGTCGACCTCCTCGGCCGGCGCGTCCTTGAAATAGCTTTCGATCTCCTGATGCAGGCTGGGTTGGTTCTGCTTGACCGCCAGCAGGTAGTCGGCGCCGGCATCGCGGATGTCTTGGGCGACCCTGGGGTTGCAGCCCATGGCGTCGATGGAGACCAGGGCGCCGGCCAGGTCGAGGCGCTGCAGCAGAGCGGGAATGGCGGTGATCTCGTTGGACTTTTCCGCCACCGCCTCTTGCCCCAGTACCAGCCGGCTGGTGCTGGCAAAGGCCGAGACCAGGTGCAGCGCGCGCTTGCCCGCCGCCCGGTCGTGACTGCGCCTGGAGGTCTTGCCGTCGATGGCCACCAGCGCGGGGCGATCCGGCCAGATCTCGGCCACCCAGGCGGAAAAGCAGGCGGCAAAGAGCGCCGGGTCGAGGCGGTTCATCAGGCAGCGCAGCCAATCGGCGCCGGGGATGCCGAAGTGGTACTCGCCAAAGCGCCGCAGAAAGCCCAGATGCGCCTCGCCCCAGTCGACGATGTCCTCGTAGTCGTCCGAGCTGGCGATGGTGCCGCAGACCACCAGCAGCAGAACCTCGGGCAGGGGATACATTACCTTCCAGCTCTGCCGATCGTCCTCGATCGCCGAAAAGTGTTCCAGCAACACCGCAAGCCGCGGCTTTTCAAGCAACGCTACCATGGGAATCCTCCTGCCTCGGAAGACACCACTGAGTCAGACCGCAAGCAAAACCGCAAGACACTTGCCGAACGTCAAGCCAAAATCCGCGTTAACCTCACCTCGATGCCGTGAGTGGCTTTGCCCAGTGATTGATACTGGCTGAAAATGCTGCTAGATTCTTGGTGCTGCTTACCCCATTCGACGAAATGACCCCAAATCCCAGACATGTGACCCAACAGGTCGCTTAACAAAAGCTGAATTACCAATTGGTCGTTCTGCAACAAAGTCTTGGCATTTGGTGTCGGATGGCCGCCCACATCACAGTGATAGCCGTAGTCCTTGGCTCGAAATTCTTCCCCTGCAGCCTTTCGAAGTGTCGCTGGCCGGAATACGTTTAACGTCGGGAGTGGGGTCGAATGCACCAACCGAGCGGCAGCATCGCCCGCTGCCTGGTGCCGTTCATGCTCGGCGCAGCATCTGACGCTTTTGGGCTCGGAGCGCCATATTGCAGGTTTTTGGCTTTCAGCAGATGAATGGCTGCTCAGTAGATACCGGTCGGTCATCCACCTGCTTGCCGAAGGTCAGCAATCCTGAAGGTTTTTCGATGCGGGCCGGGGCTGGAGGGTGGCGGCCAAGCGTTAGCGGCCCGCGTTGACAAACCTCGGAAGGAGGAAGCCGCGAGGATCTGGGATCAGGCTATGGGGAAAGAGCGCAGGCGGTTGACGCCAAAAGCACCGCGGGTGCATTGCTGGACGTCTTGGAAGTGGCTGCTTCAGCCATTCTGCGGCACTTTCCCCGTAGATTTTTCGTTGATTGCGGTCGAGCGATACTTTTCAGGCGGCCATCTGGGCCGATGGCCGCAGAGGATTTCTGCCGATCAGCCAAAGGTAATCGGTGTTCGCTGAGTTGGGTGGACAGGCGATGTGTCATGCGGCCTGCTTCCTAGGTGGTGCACGGGTCGTCGGGTGGTCGCCACGCTTGAACATTTCGACGATACGCATCGGCCCGCCGCAGCAGGGGCATGGCTCCCTGAGGGTGATCGGGATGATCTCCGTGCTTGCCTGCGGTTCTTGTTCGGGCTGCTTTGCCCGGAGAAGCTGGCGGATCCTGGCTATGTTGGCCTTACGGGCAGCGCTGGCCAGGAAGCCGTAATGTCGGATGCGGTGGAATCCGTCGGGCAAGACATGGATGAGGAAACGGCGGATGAACTCGTCAGTGGCCAGGCGCATGACCCTTTGCCGATCCGTGGCTTTGATCCGATAATCCTTCCAACGGAATGCGACAGTCTCGGCATCCGCGCTGATCAGTCGGCTGTTGGCGATGGCAATGCGGTGGGTATATCGGCTGAGATAAGCCAGCACTGCCTCGGGGCCACCAAAAGGCGGTTTGGCATAGACCACCCATTCGGATTTGCGGAACGGAGTCAAGTAGGTGACGAAGGCGTCGGGATCTGCGAGTCCTTCGAGGTCTCCGAAGAAGGCAAGCTCTCCTGCTTGATGCAATGCTATCAGCCCCTCCAAGAACAGGCGTCTGAACAGCCGTGACAGCACCTGGACCGGGAGAAAGAACCCGGTACGACAGGAGACCCATCGCTCACTCTTGTCTGTCCCTGTCGGGTTTTCGCCCTCCTCGCCTCTTGCGAGCGACAGGCCGCCGCCGGGCACGATCATGTGGATATGGGGATGATGGGTCAGCGCCGATCCGGGCGCAGCCCGGCGCTACGCGCGGTGTGGAGCACGCTGATCATACCTACCCGCGCGCCGAGGCGCTTGGGATCGGCAGCGATGGTCATCACGGTTTCCGCTGATGCCCTGAACAGCAGGCTGTAGACCGCCCGCTTGTTCCAATAGGCGATCTGCGCGATCTCGGCAGGCAGCGTGAAGACCACGTGGAAGTACTCGACCGGTAGAAGGTCTTCTGCACGGGCAGCCATCCAGTCGCGTGCCGCTGGTCCCTGGCACTTCGGGCAGTGACGGTTCTTGCAAGAGTTATAGGCAATGTGCCGGTAGTCGCATTTACTGCAGGCAGCCACATGCCCGCCGAGCGCCACCGTTCGGCAGGCTTCGATCGCCGACATGACCTTGAGCTGGCCAAGGCTGACATGCCCAGCATTGGCCCGCCGCCAGGCTGGGCCATGGTCGCGAAAAATATCAGCGATCTCCAGCTTGGGCCGTGCCACTGGCCCCGGGGGCTATTCCAACCTTCGTCGCAGGGTCTCGTCCTGTAGCAGCTTGATCTGCTCATAGGGGCTGACCGTGCTGCGGATCGTCTTGGTGGCCACCTGGGTGTAGCGCGCCGTCGTGGTCAGCTTGGCATGTCCCAACAGGACGTGGATCACCCGCACATCGGTATTCGCCTCCAGCAGATGGGTGGCAAAGCTGTGCCGCAATGTGTGCAGCGTCGCGGCCTTCTTGATCCCCGCCATATGCTTGGCCGAACTGAAGGCGCGATTCAACTGCCGAGGCGAAATCGGGTTGATCTTCGGCTTGCCCGGAAACAGCCAACCCTCCGGCCGCGCCTCGCGCCAGTAGTCACGCAAGAGATCCAACAGGCTTGGCGAGAGCATGGCCTTGCGATCACGGTCCCCCTTGCCGTCATCGACATGGATGAGCATGCGGTCGCTGTCGATGTCGGTGATCTTGAGATTGCAGACCTCGGATGCGCGCAGGCCGGCACCATAGCTGATCCCGAGCGCCGCGCGATATTTGAGCCCGGGGCCAGGAACGGCGGCCAGCAGGTCGGCCACCTCTTCAACGCTCAGGACAACGGGCAGTTTGCGGGGCTTGCGATGAAACTGCATGAAGCGCTTCATGTCCTCGCGCCCGCAGGTAACGCCGAAAAAGAAGCGCAGCGAGATGATGCGCACGTTGAACGTGCTCGCGGACACGCCATCCTGCGTCATCTTGAGTTGATAGGCGCGCAAATCCTCCGGTGTGGCAGTATCGGGCGGTCGCCCAAGGAACGCAGCGAAATGCTTCACGTTGCGGATATGGGCCTTTTGCGTCTTCTCGCACAGCCCACGAATGTTCATGTCTTCGATCATTCGCTGACGCAGCGGCGTTATTCTCTCCTCTGTCATGGGAACCTCCTGTCCGATGATTGAGAAGGGTCCCAATCGTCAGACAGGTCAGGAAGACCGCAAAATGCGCACCGTCACGGGTAGGTCACTCCGGCAAACACAAGCACCAATGCCGCGGAGCGGCTTAGTCCTTCCCCCAATATTGCATATCGATGAATCGCAATGTGCGAAAAGCTGCCGTCGGCGATACGCCGGCAACAGCATCTTGGTCCGCTCACCGGTCATCCTGACATCGAAACCGCTGCGTCTCATCGACACCGTCGAACCACCCGTCGAGCAGGCGTGGCGGGCTCTTGATATGGCCGACGACGTGCAACACAAGGGGGCAACCGAGATGACCTTCAAGCTCTACGGGACCCATCATCCTGAGAAGGTTCACCCGGCAGGAGACTTTTAGCGCCGCGATTGCGTTTTCTACGGCACGAAGATCGCGTGGACCGGTCGTCGCGCTCGCCTCGCCGACATCTCTCAAGGTCGCCTTGGGGTTCATCGTGGCGAGACTGTGATTCAGAGCTGCAAGAGGGCGCTCGGAGGCAGGCTCGCCCATCAGGCCGGACGTCCTCACCAGCGACAGGTCACGACCGCAACCTCACGGCGCGCTTCTTCAAACCAGTTGATCGCAGGCGCCAAGTACCACGTCGACAAGGATTGCCACGCCGTTGAGCGTGAAACGCCGCAGCATGGCGTCGCTCGTCATGAAGGTTCGGAGAACGGGCATCGGGTCCGCGAGCCCCGTGGTCTCGACCACCCTCACGCGAAACGATGGGCCGAGCCCTCTACGGTGTCTTCGGGAGAACGCAGCAGCGCGGATCTGCTGGCCCCGAGGACCCCGGTCAGGATGGTTACCGGAATGCGGGTCAAGAGCAGCACTCCGCCATGGCGCGAAGTGATACGCCGGACCAGTCCAAGCGTGACCCCAGGATCAGCGGCGCCTGCAGTCCGCCGGAACGGCACAATTTTTTGGCACGCTGTTTCATTGCGTTCAGGGCGATGCGATGTGGTACCAACAGTCGAATTGAAACCGGTGCAGACCTCACTTGGTGCAAGACAGGCCTGCTGCCGCGAGATGTTTGTCGCTACTTAGCGGATCGAACCGCTGTCGTAGGGTTCATTTAGGAGTCAATTGACTTTGAAGTTTATGCAACGATATAACATTGCTAATTGTCGGGGGGCTCTCAGAGGAACGGCCGTGAAAGTCGCGAACCTGCGCTCAGTCTTCATTTTCTGCTTCCTACTGCTGGGCGCGCCGGCCGCCGCCGTGGCGGAGCCGCAGGTGGTCGCGAGCATCAAGCCGGTCCACTCGCTGGTCGCCGGCGTCATGCGGGGCGTGGGTGAGCCCTTTTTGTTGGTGAGCGGCAGCGCAACCCCGCACAGATTCGCCCTGAGGCCGTCGCGGGCCCGTCGTCTGGAGGCCGCTGCGATTGTTTTCTGGATTGGACCGGCTTTGGAGGGCTTTCTGGAGCGGCCGCTAAGGGCGCTTGCGCGCAATGCCGAGGTCGTTAGCCTGCTGCAGGCGGATGGCATGGTCCGCTTGAACTTTCGCGAGGGCGGCCCGTGGGAAGGCCACGACCACGAGCACGGCAAGGATGACGCCGAGGCTCACGATGACCCTGCGGATGAAGGCCATAAGGATCACGCGGAGCCCGAACATGGTCATGATCACCAGGCTCACCACGACGATGAACAGGGTCACCGAAGCTTCGACGGGCATGTTTGGCTTGATCCGCGAAACGCCATCGCCATGACCTGGGCGATCGCCCGACACCTGACCGAAGCCTATCCCTCCCAGGCGGCCCAATTCGAGGCGAACGCCGCGGCGCAAGTGGCGCGCTTGCAGGATCTCGATCGGGAGCTTGCTAGCGCTTTTGCCCGCACATCGGATGCACAGTATGTGGTCTTCCACGACGCCTACCAGTATCTGGAAAACCGCTATGGCCTCAGGCCGGTTGGCTCGATTACCGTCGATCCGGAGGTCGTGCCGGGCGCCCAGAGGCTGAGCGAGATCCGCCGCAAGATAGATGAAAGCTCTGCGGCTTGCGTCTTCGCCGAACCGCAGTTCGAGCCAAAACTGGTCAACACGGTCATCGAGGGGACCGGGGCCCGCAAAGCGGTGCTCGATCCCCTCGGGGCCGACCTGGACGACGGGCCGGACCTCTATTTCGCCCTCCTGCGCAGGCTAGCCGACGAGCTTGGCGCCTGCCTCGCAGGCGCCAGCTAGCAACCAAGACAAACCTTAGGCTAGGGAAGGATCCAAGACGATGACGCGGTCTCAAAATGAAGTATTGTTATGTGATAACATTGCGAAAAAGACGCTCAACCCAAAATCACAGCTGTCGTTCGGGATCGCTGCCGCTGTCCTTTTGGGAATGTCTTCGCCAAATCCGACCTTCGCAGCCGATGACTTGGAAGAGCGCCTGATCGAGCTGGAGAAAGCCTATACGGAGCTTTTGCTCCGCGATCGCGAGAAAGACCAAGTCATCACCGACCTACAAAACCAGGTGCGCAATCTGCAGCGCGGCAAGCGCAGCTATGTCCCCTCGGACCAGGCGCACGGCGACCACGACCATGGCTCAGCGCCGGAAGCAGACCATAGCGACCATAAGACGGCAGCATCGCATGAGCACGATGATGCCCATTCGGAAAGCCCCGATCTTTTCGTCGTGGACGTGCCCGGCGGGCAG
Source organism: Rhodospirillales bacterium (assembly GCA_965222795.1). Lineage (GTDB taxonomy): Bacteria > Pseudomonadota > Alphaproteobacteria > Kiloniellales > CBDCUY01 > CBDCUY01. The sequence goes on from OZ244972.1 coordinate 2,114,829, forward strand.
GCACGGCTTTCCGGCATCTACCTGGACACGGCCTTTGCCGCTGGGCTCTCCACTGAAGAAGGCGAGACACTGGAGGCGCTGCAGGGCGGTGATCATGACCCACGGCAGAATGGCTTCACCGTGCGCACGGTAGATCTGAGCATTGCCGGCGGGTTCGATCCTTACTTCGACGCCTTTGCCAATGTTGCCTTCTTCCTCGATCCTGAAGGCGAAACCGTGATCGAGCTTGAGGAAGCCTTCCTGCAAACACAGTCTCCTGCCGGCATTCCCGAGCTACGGGCAGGTCAGTTCTTTACGGAGTTTGGTCTATCCAACCCTGTCCATATCCATGATAAGGATTGGCTCGACCAACCGTTCGTCTTAACCCGGTTCTTCGGGCCGGACGGCTTGCGGGGCCCTGGGGCCCGTGTCGCTTGGCGCAGTGCTGAGACCTCGCCCTTTACTGCCCTCGTCGGCGTGCAGAACGCGCGCGGCGAAACGGCGGCGAGCTTCCTTTCCAGTGATGAACTTTTCGAAGAACTGCCGATTGGCGGTGTTGCCTTCGCCGAGCAGGACGTCGACGGACTGGATGATCTGCTCTATCACGCTCGCCTCTCCAAAGTTTTCGAACGCGGCGAGAACAGTTTCGGCGTTGGCATCTCCGGTCTCTACGGGCCAAATGCCTCTGGCGATGACGGTGAGACTTACATCATCGGCGGCGACGTCTTTGCCCGAATTGCCCTCCAGGGAGAGCAGGCCTTGACCCTGCAAGGTGAGTTCCTCTATCGGGACTACAAGACCGATAACGCCAACGAGGCCGACGGCTTCGCCGGCGAGGACTTTGAGGACTACGGATTTTATGCCCAGACCCTCTACGACTTTAATGCGGCGTGGTCGGCAGGCTTGCGGCTCGGCTACGGTAGCGGCGACGGCGAAAGCGTGGGCGATTTCGGGGATCGAGACGCGGATCCCTTCCGTGCCGATCGCTATCGCCTCTCTCCCTTGCTGGTATGGAACTTCGCACCGACGGCCCGGCTTTCCCTGCAGTACAACTACGATGACAGCGACTTTCTGTCGGACGACGATGCCCATAGCGTCTGGCTAGGACTTAACTGGGCGATCGGCGCCGGCCGCCGGGCCGAGCTCGGCAGCGGTCCGGGCCATGCACACCACAAGCATTGAGCAGGAAGCGTGGAGCCGGGTACTACCCTCAGGTGCCGAAATCGGAATGAGAACTAGTGTCCCGATTCCGAAATTCGCTTCATAATGTGGCGCGCACCGACCGAATTTCGGAATCGATCAGGACACTAGTATGGTATTGAGACTAGTGTGGTTTCCGGATTTGAAGCCCCTCTCGGTGCTGCTCCAAATAATGATAGGAACTTCAAATCCACCACACTAGGTTTTCGCCACCATAATGCGCACGCCAGTTCGGTATTTCCTAATGGTCGTCGTTCTGTCGACCATCTTTGGGTCATTGCCTCTACAGGCCCACCCTTATGCCTGGATCGATCTACGCAGCACCGTTGTGCTCGATGCGCAAGGCCGCGCCACCACAGTCACCTCAGATTGCGAGATCCTGCGTCTCTTTGCCTTTGCAGGTCTCAGGTATCCGCAATAAGAACCATCATCCTTTCCACCCAGGCATTTGAGAAACCTTACCCTGCTTGGCGTTACCCTGCTTGGCCTTACATCGTGACGGAATTGGACTGATGGGCAATAATCAGAATTATGGGTGATCCTTGCTGCCAAAATGACCTGAATGCGACGGCGCTAAATGCGCGACAACGCCGAGTGCTGACCTGGGTGCTGCTGATAAACGTCTTCGCTTTTCTGATGATGGTGGCTGGCGCCATCCTCAGTGGCTCCTCGTCGCTGTTGTCGGGAACCCTAGACAACCTTGGCGACGCCCTAACCTACGCCTTGAGCCTGACCGTGGTCGGGGCGAGCCGCGGTGCCAAGGCAAGGGTGGCCCTCTTCAAGGGACTGCTCATTTTGGGCGCCGCGATTGCCGTCGCCATTCATATAGGATGGCACATCGCTCATCCGGCGATCCCGGTTATTCAAACGATGGGTGTGGCCGCGTCGCTCAATTTGCTGGCCAACCTGCTTTGTCTGCGGCTGCTCCATCCCTATCGCCATGCGGACGTGAATATGGCTTCTGTGTGGGAGTGTTCACGCAACGATGTCGTGGAAGGGCTTGCCGTCATCGCGGCCACCGTCCTGGTTTGGCTTTTCGATTCCGGCTGGCCCGATCTGCTGGTGGCGATCGCTTTGTTGGCCCTGTTCCTGTGCTCAGCAACCCGTGTCCTTACAAGCGCCTGGCGGGAGCTAAATCCTGCCCATTCGCTCAGGTAGAGGTTCGACCCGGAGACCATGAGCAAAGCGCATACAAACCCGAGCTGGCGGGCGCAGCACCCAGCGACGCCAAGGTTAGAACTCGATCTCGTACTCGATCACCCATTTGAGGGCACAGTCGGCAGTTTCATCGGTCAAGCCGAATAGGACGCCGAAGTCCAACCCCAGTCCGCCGTTGCCGAGCGCCGTTCCGAGGGAGGCAACCGGACCGATTGCCTCGCTAGCAGCATGGCGGTGACGCAGCGGGTGATCAAAAGCTTGTCGATCATTGTTGATGTTGTGCTTAGCGACGGGCCTCGCATGTAATCTCCCCCGACTTGTTGTTGTTCCGGGCGGGCTTTTCCTCAGCACAGCCCTTTTTTCGCTCAAGGCCTTGTTGCAACACTCATGCCAATAACACAGCCCGCGGCCTACTCAGGCAAGGGCTGGCTAGAGGGCGATGGTCGGCGCGGTAGTGGCTAACCTCAACCAAACTCGGTGGATAAAAATGACCAACATTGTTCGCGCCAGGGTCAGTCAATGCCAAGGGCGTGGGCGTTTTTCCCACAGGATCCTGGTCGCCTACGGGCCAGCATGCCTGTTGATGTTGGACGGCACGCTTCTTGCCAAGAAGAACTTTGACCGACCCCCATGGCAAGGCAAAGAACGGGTCGTGCGAGGTCACAACTTGGGTGACTCTGGACTTCGGGCGGCGATCGAAAATGCCACAGGTGGCAAACAAGAAATTGCAAGGAAGGGGCTAGAGCATCGGGTGCTTTCATCATTGGGTTGGCGGTGGCCTTGACGGCCGTGGCCCCGGCAAAGGCCTACACCGTCTATGTCTCAAATGAAAAGAGCAACACCATCAGCGTTATCGACACCCAAGGCAAGGAGATCGCCCACAAGATCAGTTTCGAGATTGCCGGCATCCGACCGGAAGCGATCCAGCCGCTGGGCGCCCGCATCATCAGCGACGTTCGGCTTGGCTTTGTCGCCCTAGGCCCGGCCAACCGAGTTGCGGTCATCGACGCCCAAAGCTTCGAGATGCTTGACTACCTTTTGGTTGGTCAAAGGGTTTGGCAACTCGCTTGCACGGGCGACGAGAAGTTCTTGTTCAGCACCAATGGAGTTTCCAACGATGTCTCCGTTATAGACTTGGAAAAGCTTAAAGTTATAAAGTCCTTCGCCCTTGGCCGCTTACCTTGGGGAGCGGCGATAAAGGACTGAACAGTTGAAACGCGTAGCAGTCGAACCATCGCAAACAACAAACAATCTGGGAGAAATCATCTTGACTCGCTTTATCTTCTTCACCGCCATTTTGGCCCTGGCGATCTCACCGCTCCTTGCCAACAAGGCAAAGGCGCAGGCGGGTCTCTTGACCGGCGGCGCCACCAAGCTCGCGCCCATCACGCTCGCTTCGGGCCAGCCCTTGGCCGAAGCGCCTTACGAGCTTGAGTCGGGCAAGTACTACCGCATCGACATCGTCGCCGACGGCTCGGCGGAGCTGGCCATCGCCGGCGCCGATTTCTTTCGAAACGTGTGGGTGGACGAGGTGGTGATCAACGAAATCGAGGTGCGGCCGCTCGGTGTCGACAGCCTGGAGTTCGATGACGAGGGAACGGCTACGATTTCCTTCGTGACCATTCGCCCGGGAACCTTCAAGCTTCGAATTCCAGGAACCACAGCCGAATCGCAGAGCGCGACCTTTAACGTCAAATAGGCTCGCTCGAGATTGTTTTTGCGAGGAGGGCCGGCCCTCCTCGCGCCTCGTGACCGCGGCCAGATGCTGGAGCTTGGGCGGTATCGATGAGGCGTCGACCCTCTTTGTGTGATCGGCGCACGGTTGATGTTGTTCGAGCATGGCGACCCGGATGCGCTGAGCGAGTTTGAGGCCTTCGACCGTCACATTGAGCAAAACCTAACCAAGCTCGAGAGCCTCGAACCTGCGCCCACCTCCGGAAGGGCGCTTGCCACGCTTCGCGGCCGTTACGAGGATTTGCGAACCCGCTCGCGCGTGATCATGAACCAGCTCGACGCCCGCTTCCTGGCGGTGCAGATGCTAGCGGCCGTCGAGCGACAGCCGGAAGAAGGCGGCATCCCGCTGATTGTCAGACGAATAGCGGGCCCAGAGAGCGACGGTCAGCATGATCCAAGGAAGCCTCTTTCCGGTTAGAGTATCGGGCAAATCGGATTGCTTGCGCCGGAAATGGCAAGGAACTCGAAATCGAGACCCTTTGGCAACGCCAACATCGGCTCGAATCGCCTGTCCTGGTGTGTCTGCTGCAAATCTGATAGATAATTATGGCGATTATCCCCTTGACGTACGGAGGTGAGTAATGCAGACTTTGGGGTATGCGTCGAAATCTAGCGGCACCTACTTTTTGTGGTATCGGGTGTGAACTTATGGGGTGGGGACTCCCCGAAATATTTCCTGTACCTGAATGGGTTGGCTATATATTTGTATTGTTAGGGGTTGTTTGTTTTTTTATTGCAATGGTATTTTGGCTGTTTCCTGAAACCAACGATTCAGAATTAATGGCAGTAAATTCCGGCTCGCGAATAACTGTTCTCGAAGCTATGTGTTATATGGTGCAAAAGTCTAGATGGGGCTGGGCAGAAAAATTAAAGCTAAGGGGGGATATATTAGACGTTGCACCGGATCTAGCCCTGTATCAACTGAGGAACGCGGCTCAAAGGGGGGATATTCTTTTTCGGGGGAAAAGATGGGACCGTCAGGAGAGTGAAGAAATTGATCCAGATATGTGGAACCAAATTCGTATTTCCGCACAAGGAAACTATGACACTACTGAATCCGCTGTTTCCTCTGCTGTTCAACCACCAGTGTATGCCAATTTGGTATTATTTGAAAATGGGGTCCATTCAAAGTGGCCAAGAGCTAGTAGTATCTACAAGATTTCTGTAAAACTGTCTTTGATAATTGTTCAGGCTTGGTGGCTAATTTGTGCTCTCTTCAAAAGACTTGTTAGTTGGTTCCCCAAAGGGAATTTATGAATGGCACGCGGTAAATACCTTAGTCTAGAAGAAGCTCGTAAATCTGGTAAGCTTGATCAGTTCTGTAAAGAGCACCCATCGGAGGGCGACAAAGACCAATTTTTTGAGGCTCTAGAAGCAATGGCTCGGGGGAAGCCCCCCATTAGAAAGAAAGCAAAAGCTTCGGGAACATCATCTCAGGATGATGGCGCATGTTAAAGCGGTACTCAAACTCCCCCAGGTACTTCGGAAGATGCTTGGCACTAACGTGTACATGTGTTCCTCGAATGCTCAACTTTAGACGTGACCAGAAGCCTTCTGCAGTATTTACATGAACATCATCCCTCACCCATTCGTCTGCTGAATGATTGACTGCTTGATGCCTGTAACCCTGTTTCCAGAGACTGGCATAAGACTTCAGCTCATCGCTACTAATTCTGGTTCCTTTAGCGACATTTTCCATAATATGATCCTCAAGGGTCTTGCGCTTTACATTTTCAACGACGCGAGTAATCATCTCCCCATCACGCTCCACCATTCCGAAGACGATTGTTTTCCCAGCGGCGCCGCGACCACGTTTCCCGCCAGACTTTTTGCCGCCAATCATTGTTTCATCAACTTCAACATGCCCGGAAAGTCCGCTGTGGCCGTCCGCTTTCGTCATGTACTTTCGAAGCTCGTGGCCAATTCGCCAAGCGGTCTTGTAGGTAACACCGAGTTGGCGCTGCAATTCTTTCGCCGGAACACCGTGGCGAGAAGTCGTAAAGAGGTACATGGCGTAAAACCACTTCTGAAGCGGCGTCCGAGATCTTTCAAAGGGTGTGCCGACCATGGGGTGGATATGATGGCCGCATGTTGGACAGGCATAAGCCGGAAGCTTTTTCAATTTTGCAAATTTGCCTCGTTTTTCACACTTGGGACATTCGACTGGGTTTCCAAAGCGAAGCATCATCAAGTGGTCCAAGCATGAATCATCGTCTGGAAACTGCTTGTAAAAGTCGAATATCGTGAACGTTTTTGCCATGTCTGACCTCCGATACGCCCAATATAGGGGTGGAGGCTACGTACGTCAAGGGGATAATAATCTAATTATTATTACCTGGCGTCGATTTTGATAACAAAGCGCTCGAATGAGTTTTTCGCTCCGACAACTTGAAACGTTCGTTTGGGTCGCGACGCTCGGCAGTTTCCGTAAGACGGCCGAGCACCTCAACACGACTCAGCCGGCCATCTCCACACGAATCGCCGGGCTGGAAGATATGCTTGGGGTCAAACTCTTCGAGCGCGATACCGGCTCCGTCCGACTGACCTCGAAAGGCCAGGAGCTATTGCCCTATGCGGAGAAGGTGCTGCGCATGGCCGACCAGCTCCGCGAACGCTCCGGCGGTGCGGCGGTGATGTCGGGCGTGTTGCGTCTTGGCGTATCGGAGACAATCGTTCACACGCTTCTGCCGAGTTTCCTGTCCGAACTGCACGAACGGCACCCCGATATCGATGTCGAAATCACCGTCGACGCCACAATCAATCTGCGCGACGAACTGGTCACGCGCACGCTCGACCTGGCGTTTCTCATGGGCCCAATCTCCGAATACCGGATCGAGAACATTACGCTTGCCAGCTTTCCGCTGGTCTGGGCGGCGTCTCCCAGTCTCGGGATCGATTTGGCAAAGCCCCTCGAAGTCAGCGAACTTGTGCGCCACCCCTTGCTGACCTACGCCCGCAACACGCGGCCCTTTGCCGAGATCGATAACTTTCTGCGGGCCAACAGCGAAAGCCCTGCCCGTATCTTTCCCTCCAGCTCACTTGCCGCCTGTCTGAGGATGGCGACCGACGGCATCGGAGTCGGGACTTTGCCGCGGGTTTTCATTGAAGAACAGTTACGTGACGGGTCGCTCGTCGAGGTACCGGCGGTCTGGCTGCCTTCGGCACTTGACTTCACCGCCTCTTATCCCGCGGTCCTGCCAAACCCCATTTCGGAGACGGCTGCTGAAATTGCCCAGGCCATCGCCAGCTCGTAATGCCGGCTTATGTCAAGCTGATAAAATATTTCTATTACAATAAACAGAAATTCATAATTGGACAATATTAGCCGATATGGGGATCCTTGGAGAAGGAACAGCATTGCGGTTTGCCGCAATAGAGAATCTTCCAAGGGACCGAAACCATGTCCACCGAGCCGTGGCAGGTAAAGAGAGACGACGCGAGCGCCTTTGAAGAGCTTCGCCGGCTTCCACACGAGACAGTGCGCCGAGCGATCAGGGCCGGACATTACAGCGGTCATACTGCCGGGCTCGCCATGGGTTTTCTGCAGGGCAACGTGGCGATCCTGCCGGCTGACTACGCCCTCGATTTTTTCCGTTTTTGCCAACGCAATCCCAAACCTTGTCCGCTCGTTGGCGTATCCGATACCGGCAATCCGAATATGTTCACGCTCGGACGCGACATCGACATCCGCAGTGACGTGCCGAAATACAATGTCTATCGCGACGGCGAACTCGTCGAGGACCGAACGGAGATCTTTGATCTGTGGGACGATGCATTCGTTGCCTTCGTTCTCGGTTGCTCCTTCTCATTTGAAGAGGCGTTGATCGCCGAAGGCATCCGCTTGCGCCATATCGACAACAATCTGACCGTCTCCATGTATCGCACGAGCATGGAAACGAGCCCCGCTGGCCCCTTCGGTGGTCCCGTTGTCGTGTCGATGCGCCCAATGCGCACGACTGATGCCATCCGCGCCTGTGCAATCACCGCACGCTTTCCTCATGCCCATGGCAAGCCGGTCCATCTCGGTGACCCCACTGAGATCGGTATTCGCGACATCGCTGCGCCGGAATGGGGTGAGCCTGCGGTATTCCTCGACGGCGAAATACCGGTGTTCTGGGCCTGCGGTGTGACGCCCCAAGCAGCCATCCAGTCAGCCAAGCCGCCGATCTGCATTACCCATGCACCCGGTTCCATGCTGATCACCGACATTCCGAGTTGGGATCGGGTCGGCGTGATCCATCACAATTTGTGACAAACCAAATCCGAAGGGAGGATCAATCATGAAAACGTCACTCAAACTGCTCTCGGCAGCGGCTATCGCCGCAGTCATTGCCGGTCCGGCAAGCGCCGGCGACCTGCCAAAGGCAAAGGTCAATGTGGTCGGGACCTGGGCCAATCTTTCCATCTACAAGGAACGCGAATATCCGTTCTGGACAAAGACGATTCCTGAGAAATCCAACGGCGCCGTGACGGCAGAGATCCGGGCCTTCACCGAAATGGGCCTGAAGGGCGGCGAAGTTTTCCGCTTGATGCGACAAGGCGTCATAGACTTCGGTTCGACGGTTCTCGGCTATGTCGCCGGTGACGATCCCGAGAACGAGGCCGTCGATCTGGCGGGCTTCAATGCGGACATTGACGTCGCGCGTCAGGTGACTGACGCTTACAAGCCTGTCCTGGCCGAGCTATATGAGAAGAAATACGGCGTCAAGCTGCTCGCCGTGTTCCCATTCCATGCTCAGGTCTTGTACTGCAAGGGAGCGATAAGTGGCCTTGAGGATCTAAAAGGAAAGAAGGTCAGAACCTTTTCGAAGTCCTTGTCGGAATTCGTCGAGGCGCTGGGCGGAACCGGTGTAAACATTCCGTTTGGTGAGGTTGTCCCCGCGTTGCAGAAGGGCGTTGCCGACTGCGCTATTACCGGCGCGCTGTCGGGCAATCTTGCCAAATGGTCCGAGGTTACCGATCACCTCTACGCTCTTCCGGTGGGCTGGAGCATGGTGATGCACGGCGTCAACCTAAAGTCCTGGAACAAGCTACCGGAACCGGTTCGAGCGTTTCTTGAGACCGAAATCAACATTTGGGAAGACCAGGTCTGGGATGCGGCTAACGTGGAAACCCAAACCGGACTGGCATGCAACTCGGGTAGCGACTGCGCGGGCGGGAACCCAGCCTCCATGACCTTGGTTCCGGTGTCCGACGGGGATCGCACAAAACTCCGCGAGATCTTGGAGACGGTCATCGTCCCGAACTGGGCGGAGCGTTGTGGTTCCGATTGTGTAAAGCAATGGAACGAGACCGTGGGCAAAATCGTGGGAATGACAGCGTCTCCAAGCTGACCGTCCCATGTGGTGGGTCGGTGCGCGCATGTGAAGCCCGCTTGGCCTCATCGGACGCGCATCGACCAATTCCGCCAATCACTGCGAATTTGAAGGCGATGTCATGTCACTTGAACGTATCGAAAAACTTGGTCTGAACGTCTCGAGGTTTGGTGTTTGGTGCGGCGGCATCCTGATGGTTGCTTCGTCCTTCATCATCGGCGCGGAGGTCATTCTACGCAAGGTCTTCCTGGTCAGTCTGGGCGGCGCTGACGAGATGGCCAGCTACGCACTGGCCCTCGGAACGGTCTGGGCGCTCTCGTTCGCACTATTGCATCGCTCGCATATTCGCGTCGATGCGCTCTACCAACATTTGCCAAATCGTGTCTGCGCGATATTGGACGTTCTGGCACTCACTTCGATCTTGGCATTCGCGAGCGTTTTGGCGTTTTACGGTTTCGATGTCTGGCTGACATCCTGGCAGTTCGATGCCACGGCTAACACGCCCTTGAGCACGCCGCTTTGGATCCCTCAGGGACTTTGGATCTTGGGGCTGATTTCCTTCGCATTGACGACGCTCTTGCTTCTCGCGCGGGCGATAAGGGCCCTGTTGCGCAATGACATCGGTACTGTTCGCAGACTGGCTGGAACAAAGACAGTTGATGAAGAACTACGCGAAGAAATGGAAGCGGTAGAACGCGCTGACGAAGGCGCCACTAAGGCCGAAAGCTGAGAAGGATCTTAGCCAATGCTAGCCACCACAATTCTTGCACTTGTCATCCTATTGGCACTTTCTATTCCCGTCGCCGCAACGTTGGCGATTTTGGGGTTCACCTTGAACAGTGCATTTTCTTTCATGCCGCTACATCGGGCCATCGGCGAGATTGCCTGGGGAACGACAACGGAGTTCCTGCTGGTGGCAATCCCACTTTTCATCCTTCTCGGTGAATTGCTACTGCGCACCGGGATCGCAGAACGCATGTACCGCTCCATGAGCTATTGGTTGAATTGGTTGCCCGGTGGTCTCATGCATTCAAATGTTGGGGCCAGTGCGCTTTTCGCCGCGACCTCCGGATCCAGTGTGGCAACCGCTGCCACCATTGGCACTCTTGCCGAGCCGCAGATCCGCGAACAAGGCTACAACGAGCGGCTGTTTCTGGGCACTCTAGCATCGGGTGGTACTCTTGGAATTCTCATTCCGCCGTCAATCAACATCATCATCTACGGCGCGCTCACCGACACATCCATCCCAAAACTCTACCTGGCAGGAATCCTTCCTGGAATCGCGCTCGCTGGCCTGTTCATGCTGACCGTATTCATCGCCTGCGTCATCCGTCCGGACTGGGGTGGCAAGGCAGAATCGATTTCCTGGGAGCAACGCATCAAGGGCTTGCCCGGCTTGCTGCCGCCGATGTTCATATTCGGTGTGGTGATTGGGTCCATTTATTTGGGTTGGGCGACTCCAACGGAGTCTGCGGCATTGGGTGTGATCGCGGCCTTGGCGCTCGCAGCAATAAGTAGGCGACTGAATTGGGCGATGTTGCGAGATGCCTTTGAAGGCGCCATGAGAACCACAGCCATGGTGATGTTCATCATTGTTGCCGCTTACTTTCTGAACTTTGTGCTCGCTGGCATCGGACTGACAACTCAGTTGACCGATCTTATTGCTGGGCTCGGCCTGTCCAAGTTCGAGACGTTGATGATCGTGATCCTGTTCTATGTGGTCTTGGGATTTTTTATGGAAACGCTGACGCTCATGATCACGACAATCCCGATCATAGCGCCGATCATCATTGCGCAAGGCTATGACCCGGTGTGGTTTGGTATCCTTTTGATGATTCTGATCGAGACCGCACTCGTCACACCCCCTATTGGTCTCAACCTCTATGTCGTTCAAGGGATTCGCAAGGGCGGGCCGATCAACGATGTGATCGTCGGGACCATCCCCTTCGTCATCGCCATGTTTGTAATGATTGCGTTGCTGGTCGCGTTCCCGGACATCGCTTTGTTCATGCCCGCTATCGCGGAAGGCGGTGGCTAGCGGTCGTGACGTTTCTTAGTCATCCGCCAAGCTCCCTATAAATCATGTGTTTGAGGACGAAGGCATGAGTGCCTTGATACGTGCCGACAAGCGGCAGTTCTGGATCGACCGCGGCGGGACCTTCACCGACATCGTCGCGTGGCGGCCGGGCGGCAGGCTGAAGACCCACAAGCTGTTGTCGGAAAACCCGGAACGTTATCGGGACGCGGCGGTTCAGGGCATTCGCGAGCTGCTGGGCTTAGACGCCGGCGCGGCGATCCCGGCCGGTACCATCGATGCGGTCAAGATGGGCACGACGGTGGCGACCAACGCGCTGCTGGAGCGCAAGGGCGACCGCACACTGCTGATGATCACCAAGGGATTCGGCGATCTCTTGAGGATCGGCTATCAGAACCGGCCCCGCATCTTCGACCTCAATATCGTCCTTCCCGAACAGCTCTACGAGGAGGTGGCCGAAGTGCCTGAGCGGTTGTCCGCCGAGGGCGAGGTGATTGTGCCGCTCGACGAAGCGGCTGTGCGGTCTGCACTCGACGCCGCCTTCACCAAAGGCATCCGCTCGATCGCCATCGCTTTCATGCACGGCTATCGCTACTCGGAGCATGAGAAAAGGGTCGCCGAACTCGCCCGCGCAGCCGGCTTCACGCAGATCTCCGTCAGCCATCAGGTGAGCCCGCTCGTCAAGCTGGTCTCACGCGGCGACACGACCGTGGTCGACGCCTATCTCTCGCCGATCTTAAGGCGCTATGTGAACCAAGTTCGTGATGCGCTCGGTGCGGACGAAGGTGGTTGCCGATCTTTGCAGTTCATGCAATCGAACGGCGGGCTGACGGATGCAAGCCTGTTTCAAGGCAAGGACGCCATCCTCTCCGGCCCGGCCGGCGGCGTTGTCGGCATGACCCGCACCGCCATGGCGGCCGGTTTCGACAAGCTGATCGGTTTCGACATGGGTGGCACCTCGACCGATGTCTGTCACTTCGCCGGCGAATACGAACGCTCCTTCGAAACCGAGGTCGCCGGTGTGCGCATGCGTGCGCCGATGATGAGCATCCACACGGTCGCCGCCGGCGGTGGCTCGATCCTCACTTACGAGGACCGCCGCTTCCAAGTCGGCCCGGACAGCGCCGGCGCCGATCCCGGACCGGCCTGTTACCGCCGCGGCGGACCACTGACAGTGACCGACTGCAATGTGCTGCTCGGCAAGATCCAGCCCGACCATTTCCCCTATGTGTTCGGCCCGAACGGCGACCAACCGCTCGATGTGGAGGTCGTGCGGGAAAAGTTCGCCGAGCTGTCGCAACGAATTGCCCGCGAGACCCGCAGCGTGCCGCGCTCCGTTGAAGACATCGCAGAGGGATTCTTGCGCATCGCGGTGGCGAACATGGCCAACGCGATTAAGAAGATCTCCGTCCAACGCGGCTATGACGTGACTGCCTATACCTTGAACTGTTTCGGTGGCGCTGGAGGCCAGCACGCGTCAATGGTCGCCGACGCGCTCGGCATGGAAAAGGTCTTCATCCATCCCTTCGCCGGCGTGTTGTCGGCCTTCGGCATGGGGCTCGCCGATGTCCGGGCCCTGCGTGAGCGGCAGTTCGAGCGGCCGCTGGAGGCGGTCGAGGAGGCTGCAAATCTCCTGGAAGAGATGGCCAGCGAGGCGGTGGCGGAAGTCTCCGACCAGGGGTTTTCGGCCGAAGACGTGCTTGTCGAGCGCCGCGCTCATCTGCGCTACGCGGATTCCCACCAGTCGATACCGGTTCCCTTTGGTGCGCCGGAAGAGATGCGGCGGGCTTTCGAGGCGTCTCACAAGTCGCGTTACGGCTTTGTTCAGAACTATGGAAAGCTGATCACCGACATGCTGTCATGCGAGGCTATTGGTCGGACGCAGGCGCCGGTGAATGGTGCCGGCAGGGTTGTGGCCAGCGAAGATGGTTCGCCGTCGACCGTGCGTATGCACGCCTCCGGCGCCTGGCGCGATGTTCCGCTCTTCAACCGCAATGGACTGAAGCCCGGCGACAGGGTCGACGGACCGGCAATCGTCATCGAGCCGACGGGCACGAACGTCGTCGAAGTGGGCTGGCGCGCCGAAGTCGACAAGACCGGAAATCTGGTCGTGTCACGGGTGGTGCCGCGGCGGGGCGCAGAAGCGGTTGGAACCGAGGTTGATCCGGTCATGCTGGAGGTCTTCAACAACCTCTTCATGTCGGTGGCCGAACAGATGGGCGCGACACTTGCCAACACGGCCTATTCGGTCAACATCAAAGAACGGCTCGATTTCTCCTGTGCCTTGTTCGATCCAGAAGGAGGGCTCGTCGCCAACGCACCGCATGTGCCGGTGCATTTGGGCTCCATGGGAGAGAGCGTGCGCACCGTCTTGAAGATGAACGCCGGCGCGATGAAACCGGGCGATGTCTTCATGATGAACAACCCCTTCAACGGCGGCACCCATCTGCCGGACGTCACTGTCATTACGCCGATCTTCGACGAAAGGGGCGCGGACATCATCTTCGTTGTCGCCTCGCGCGGGCATCACGCTGATATCGGCGGCCGGACACCGGGGTCTTCACCACCCGACAGCACGCATATCGAGGAGGAGGGGGTGGTCATCGACAGTTTTAGATTGGTCGAAGGCGGTGTATTGCGGGAGCACGAAACACGCGATCTACTCGGCTCGGGGGCCTATCCTTGCCGCAATATCGACCAGAACTTGGCCGACCTCACCGCCCAGATCGCCGCCAACGAAACGGGTGCCCAAGAACTGCGGAAGATGGTCACCCTTTTCGGCCTTGAAGTCGTCCAAGCCTATATGGGCCATGTCCAGGACAACGCGGAGGAATCCGTGCGCCGCGTCATCGGTGTCCTGAGAGATAGTCGCTTTCGCTACAAGCTCGACAGTGGCGCCGAGATCAAAGTCGAGATCCGTATCGACCAGGCGGCTCGCAGCGCGGAGGTCGATTTCACCGGTACATCGTCGCAGGACGACGGCAACTACAACGCCCCGCTGGCGATCTGCCGCGCCGCGGTCCTCTATGTCTTCCGCACCCTTGTCGGCACCGACATCCCGATGAACGAGGGCTGCATGAAGCCGATCCGGCTGGTCGTACCCGAGGGCTCGATGATCAATCCGGCCCACCCGGCTGCCGTGATCGCCGGCAATACCGAGGTGAGCCAGGCGATCACCGAGGCGCTTTATGGCGCGCTTGGGGTAGTCGCCGGCTCGCAAGGCACGATGAACAACTTCGTCTACGGTAATGACCGCCACCAGAATTACGAGACGATCTGCGGCGGCGCTGGGGCCGGCCCCGGTTTCAGTGGCGCCAGCGCCGTCCACAGCCATATGACGAACACCCGCATGACCGACCCTGAAGTGCTGGAGGGCAGGTTCCCGGTCCGGGTGGAGGAGTTCTCCATCCGCCGGCATTCTGGTGGAGCCGGTCAGCATCGGGGCGGTGACGGGATCGTCCGCCGCCTGCGCTTCCTCGATCCGATGACGGCAACGGTGATTTCCTCCCATCGCGCGACCCAGCCCTTCGGCGTGGGCGGCGGCGCCCCGGGCAAGGTCGGTGTCAATGCCGTCATTCGCGCCGACGGGACCGAGGAACGACTCACCGGAAATGATTCCAGGGACATGCGGCCCGGCGACGTCTTCCTCATGAAAACACCGGGCGGCGGCGGATTCGGGCGGTGTTGATTCGGCTTGAAGGTGGGCCCGGCGATTTTCGCAATGCGAAGCCTTGTGTCCTCAGGCGGCAGCGAAGATGACGGGGAGTCCGGGATCTAATGACTGCGACGATCAGGCCCGAGCGCTCTTCGATCTTGCTGATTGACTCGGCCTTGGTAAACCGGTCGACGGCGTCCAGCATTTGCTCTTGCGAGACGAGCGCCGAGTCGCACAGGTCCGATGGGTCAGCGCTACAGAATACTCGATCTTTCATCCCGCCGACCCGCGCGCATCGAGCGTTGATCCAAGTCCGTAACGAGAACGCCGCTGGATCGGTCGCCTAGAGCGTCGGGCCTGTGTGTCACTGGTCATTTTCCGGACCAAACCTGCCTTTCGACATGGACTTGTTCACCGCAGCGCGACATTGAAAACGCAGCCATTCGAACAACCAAGCCCTAACTGTAGCGATCACTTATGTATCGTCATACGAGCTTACTGCAGTGAACCCCAGCCATTTAACTTGAGGGTAGTCGCTCTATGGCAAGGATCTTGACGCTCACTTTTAGCTAAGTGCGTGTTCGTCCCGGGTTCTTGGCAGGATTCAATCGTATCTGCCTAAAATTTCCCGAATGCATTCGCTGACCACATCCGGCCTATGGCCAAAAACCGAGAAATGGCCGAGACCTTCTAGCAGGTGGAAGTGGCCGTCCTTGGCGGCGTTCGCAACAACACGGCCGCGCGACGGCGGCGTCTGGAGGTCCTGATCGAAAGCGATGACGTGCATCGGCACTTGGCATGCCGGCAAACGCTCAAGCGAGTCGTACTCCAGGCAGGCTTGCCATTGGGCGGCGAGCATGCGCGGATCGCGTTGGCCGTAGGCGCTGGATACAAAAGGCCGAACTCTAGCCCAGAGGTCATCGTCGCCGAGCACCTCGGCGGGATAGGATAAGATGCCATAGTGGATCACCGAAAATTCGGATGGCAGGGCGATACCCTTTGAGGCCAAGTCGATCTCCGCCCTTTCCCATTCGACGGCAAAACCGGTTTTGCGCGCCATGGTGCCCATCGGAATGGCGACCCGCAGCAGCTCTGGGAATTGGAGCGCGACCTCTTGCGTGATCAGGGCGCCCAGTGACAGGCCGACAAGAACGACAGGAGGCCGACAAACCTGGCGAATCAACTCGGCGCAGTCCGCGGCGAAATCGGGGATCGCCCACGGCGGATCCGTGGCCGGCACTGTAGCGCCGGCGCCACGCGGATCGAAGCAGGTGCAGCGGTAGCGATCGCGAAAGGCCTCGAACTGGGCATGATAGACGTCGCACTCCTGGTCACCCGCAGGTACCCAGACAATATCCGGGCCATCACCGTCCTGAATGTAGTGGACAATTGTGCCATCGGCGTCGATGGTTCCTTCGCGCATGCTTGGTGCTCCCGATCAAGAGGGACGTCACTGCCAGCAGTGTCTAGACCGATAAAGCGGCGCCCGACGCCTCGAACCGGAAACACTGAACCGGAAACATTGGACTGCCGGGCGTTGCATACTGGCTCAGGTGTCCAGCCACGCCGTCTCGAAGAACTCGCCGGCGATGAAGGTGAAGGCGGGGTGCGCCTTCCAGCCTTTGACGATACTGCGCTTTCCTTCGATGTAGTTGATGAAAACAGGGATCAAGGCGCCGCCGTCGTCGCTCAAGAGGCGCTGGATCTCGCAATAGATCTCCTTGCGGCGCGCCGGATCCAGCTCGACCCGCCCTTCCAGCAACAGTTGGTCGAAGCGTTCGTTCTTCCAGGCGGTCTCGTTCCACGGCGCATCCGATTTGTGGGCGATCGACAGGATCAGATCCGCCGTCGGACGGGCGTTCCATCCCGACTGGTTGACCGGGAACTTCATCCAGGTCTCGGACCAGTAACCGTCAGACGGCCGCCTGACCACATTGAGGTTCATGCCGGCTGCCTTCGCCGACTCACTGAGCAGGACGGCCATGTCGATGGAACCGCGCCCGGCCGCATCGGAGGCATAGATGTCCAGGGTCTGACCATCCATGCCGCCCTTCTTCCAGTGGAAAGCCGCCTTGTCCGGGTCATAGGGCCGCTGCGGATAGGCCTCGCAGTAGTCCGACATGATCGGCGCGACTGGATTGTCGTTGCCGACCACGGCCTGGCCGCTATAGACAACCTTGGCAATCTGCTCACGGTCAATCGCGTATTTGAGGGCGAGCCGCACGTCGAGATTGTCGGTCGGCGGTCGGTCGCACATCAGGTCGAAGATGCGGAAAGCCGCGCTGGGGGTCGAGACAACGTCGATCTCCTTCACCTTCTCGAGCCGGGAAACGATCTTGGGATCGACCTCCTCGATGACGTGGACGTCACCGCTCCGAAGCGCATTGAGGCGGCTGGTTGCGTCGGGAATGGGGATCGTCTCGACCTCGTCGAGATGGACCACGTCACTCTTCCAATAGTTCTCATTTCGCTCGAAAAGGCAACGAACACCGGGCTCGAACTCTTTGACCTTCATCGGCCCGGTGCCCACCGGGTTATCGAAATCGGTATGGCCGGCGGGATGAATGGTGCTGTGATAGTCCGCCGCGAAGGTCATCGGCAGCAGCGCGTTGCCGGACTTGAGCTTGACCGTGACCCGGTGCTTGCCGTCGGCTTTGATTTCCTCCAAATCCTCCCACAGCGGCTTGGCCGGCGATTTCGAATCCGGCTCGATGTGGCGCAAGATGGTGGCGACCACGTCTTCCGCCTCGAAGCTCTTGCCGTTGTGGAACTCCACGCCCTGGCGCAGCTTGAAGCTCCATTCCTTGGCGCCGGGCTTGGTATCCCACTCCTCGGCCAGCATAGGTTCCGCCTCGAGGCTGCGGTTCACGCGGGCAAGACTGTTGTAGCAACCCCAGGCACGAACGCCGTCGATATTGTTGGTCATCGCCGTCTGGTCGAACGTCTCGGCCGAGCCGGCCTGAACGTAGGCGATCTTGAGCCGCCCGCCTTTCTTGGGCGTTGCGGCCTCGGCTTCTGAAATCAGGCGAGCAGCCACGCGGCCGGAAACGCCGAGAGCCAAGGCGCCTGCAATGAAGTCGCGTCGGCTGATCGCCCGTTTTCGATAGAGCGTCCTGAGGGCGTGAAGATCTGTCATACCTAGCCTCCTCTAGTGCATCGGGACCCGGTGATGTCCGATTGTCTTTTACTCCCGGCCCTCTCGTCGGTTCGCTTGCGATCTCGATGCGCTGATGGGTTCTCCGGGCTACAGGGCCGCAAAGTTCCAAGAGGCCGAAAATTGATCCGGGCTCCTAGTCAATCACACATTCGCGACCATTGCGATTTGAAATTCGTCATTAATGTCCTACTATTCGACAAACTTAACCCAACTTTATGACTTCCATCATCACTTCCATAAGGACGAGCGAGCCCCTGCGACCGGCCGGATAGACACAACGATTTGGGCTTCTTCTGGTACTCCATTTTCCGCTACTCGCCTTCTCTGCTGCGGTCGTACCCCTATAGGAAGCCGATCGCTTGTGCGGCCAAGGACCATTACAAAGCCGTCAGCCTCTCTACTCGACGGCAAGCCGGCTGTGCTGTGATCCTTTCGGAAAACATGCAATATGGCCGCAAAGTCGCCGGGGTGGCGATCGTCAACCCCTTCGTCGCGTGATCGCGCTTGCGCCTTGCTTTTTCCGCGCCGCCAGCCGCTCCCTACAGGCCGATCTCACCAGTTGTTGCAAGGTGAGCCACCCGCTCGCCGAGCCACTGGAGCTCCTCCTGGGTGATCTTGTAGTACCCGGAATAGCGTGCCTCCACATAGGCGCGCTTCAAAACCTGGAAGCGGCGCAGGTCGCGCGGCCAGGCAGCGATCAGACGCAGAAAGCCACTCTTATCGCATTGATCGTATTAAGAAAATTTGGAGCGGGCGATGAGATTCGAACTCACGACTTCAACCTTGGCAAGGTTAAAACCCAAGATGTTTCGAGCTAGCTGAAACTGGCAGGAGCTTCTTAATGCACTGTAAATACGTAATCATTCCTGGTTCAGTCAGTTTCTAATCTGATGGCGTTGGATTCATTTTGCTACCCATGTGCTACCCAGTCCGGTAGGTTTATTTCTGGGTAGCAAACTGGAGAAATTATGTCGAAGCTAACCAAACAGTTCGTTGATCGATGTGAAGTTCCAGTTGGAACCACCGACAAGACATTTTGGGACAGAGAACTTGCGGGGTTTGGCCTTCGGGTTCGTCAGTCCGGGAAAAAGTCGTTCATTCTCCAGTATCGGAATTTGCATGGTCGAGAACGGAAAATGACGCTGGGTCGATACGGCGCGCTCACACCGCGGGAGGCACGACAAAAAGCTAAGAGTTTGCTGGGCCAAGTCGCGGCTGGCATTGATCCTGCCGAGGTATTGCAAGCCTCGCGCTCGGTAATCACTGTTGCTGACCTTTGCAATGATTATCTTACGGCCAACAATGGGCGGATCAAAACATCAACTTGGAAAATGGATGAAAGCCGGATCGAACAACATATCAAGCCGCTAATTGGCACCCGCACTGTTCAGAGCTTGATGCCGAAAGACGTTGAGAAACTACTCTCGGATATAGCCACCGGCAAGAGCGCCAAGCCGAAATCTGGTGGCAGAGGCGGCAGAACCAAAGGAGGATCTGGTGTCGCCCGTCGGTCGATTTCGATGCTGGGAACGATACTAGAGAGAGGGGTGCGTGACGGTCTCATTGAACGAAATCCGGCCCGCGGTATTGCGCTCCCAAAGGACAAACGGAGAAAGCCACCTTTTTCTTTTCGTCTTGTGGCGCGTCTCGGGAACGCCCTCCGGGAGGGGAAAGTGGCGGAGTTGAACGACAGCGCGCTGGACGCAACAAGACTTCTTCTTCTGTCTGGATGCCGAAGGCAAGAGGTGCTCGGGTTGCGTTGGGAGGAGGTCGATTTTGGAGCTCAGTGCCTAAGGCTGGTCGACACTAAATCAGGTCCTCAGATTAGACCTGTGGGACGTAAGGCGCTTGATGTGGTGGCGGGACGAAAACACGAAAGCGAGTTTGTCTTTCCGTCGACAAGAGGTTCAGGACATTACGTGGGGTTACCCCGCATCTGGTCTGCAATCTCAGCTAGAGCGAGACTCAGCGGCATGACCCTCCACGACCTGCGACATTGGTATGCTAGCGCTGCCGCTGAGATGAATTTCAGCGAGCTGACGATCGCCGGTCTCCTCGGCCATTCGGTCCGAGGCGTAACAGCCCGATATGCCACAACGCCAGATTCAGCGCTAAAGGTGGCTGCAAATCAGATATCCCAGAAGCTGGCCGAAGCGCTTGACGGCAGTGGTTTATAGGAGCTGCTTTGAACTGTTTTGAATGGCACGAACGCGCAAAAATTTCCGAGGATGTCGAGTGTAGGCGGCAGTGCAAAAATGCTCCACATGAGGTGACCGGATAGGCCGGTTGCGGCAGCGCGAAATAGCGCTGTGGATCGTCCCTCGTTTGTTTCGGCGAGGAGCGGGAGATGTATGGCGTGGAGTTGTATTGTGCGGTCCGTTTGGCGATTGTCGACGAGGGCTTGAGCCACCGGGAGGCGGCGCGTCGCTTTGGCATCGACCGACGGACGGTCAAGAAGATGCTGAGCTACTCGGCGCCACCGGGCTATCGACGCTCGCAGCCTGTGCGGCGCCCCAAGCTTGACGGATTCACTGAGATCATCGACGCGATCCTGGCAACCGGCAAAGATGTGCCACGCGAGCAGCGACACACGGCGCAGCGGATATTCGAGCGGCTGCGGGACGAGCATGGCTTCGCCGGAGGTTATGGCATTGTAAAGGCTTATGTTCGCGAGCAGCGATTATCGACGCGCGAAGCCTTCGTGCCGCTGCACCATCCGCCTGGGCATGCACAGGTCGACTTTGGCGAAGCCGTTGCGGTGGTGAACGGGGAGCGATGCAAGGTCCATCTCTTTTGCATGATCCTGCCTCACTCGGATGCCTGGTTTGTAAAGGCCTATCCGCGGGAGACGACGGAGGCCTTCCTGGACGGCCACGTCAATGCCTTTGCCTTTTTCGGCGGGAGGCCTCTGTCGATCCTCCCAGCTAAGCCTTCCCGGGACAACACTACCTTGGCGGTCGCGCGGATCATGGGGGATGGCGAGCGCCGGCGCACCCAAGCTTTCTCGCATTTGCAATCGCACTACCTGTTTCGGGACCGCTTTGGCCGTCCCGGCAAGGGGGAATGCTGAACTTGAACCGTGGCGCCAGTGGCGCCGCGTAAGTCAAGCGAAGGGGTAAAGTCGATCAGGGCGATTGGGTGAGTTTGTGAGTGACAAGACACGGAAAGTCTGAATCGATTGTGATCCTTTTGATTCGCTGAGGAGGATCGCTGAGATGGGGCAAGGCTATGGGACGGCGGCGGAGGCCTTCGATCAGGTTGTTGATTTTCTGGAGCATTTCAACGATCTGGAGGACCCACGGCAGGCCGCTAAAGTGCTCTACCCGCTCGACGAAGTGCTGCTGCTGTGCCTTTTGGGCGTGCTTGCCGGCTGCGAGAGCTGGGTCGAGATCGCCAAGTACGGCGAGAAGAAGCTGGCCTTGCTGCGCCGTTTCCGGTCTTTTGCCGAGGGCACGCCCTCGCACGACCAGCTTGGTGATATTTTTGCCGTCCTCGATGCGGGGCAATTCCAGCACTGCTTCATCGCCTGGGTGGCGTCGCTCACCGGGCTTGATGCGGACCTGAACGCCATCGACGGCAAGACGCTCAGGCGTTCCTATCAGGCGGGTGGCGCCCAGGCGCCCATTCACATGATTTCGGCCTGGAGCGCACGCCAGAACCTGGTGCTGGGCCAAGCCAAGGTGGCGGCCAAAGCCAACGAGATTGTTGCTATCCCCGAACTCCTGGACCTCTTGACTATCAAGGGGGCGATCGTGACCATCGACGCCATGGGCTGCCAGCGCAAGATCGCTGAGAAGATCATCGACAAGGGCGCCGATTACGTCCTGGCCCTCAAGGGCAACCAAGGCTCCTTGCATAACGACGTCGCGCTCTTCTTCACGGAACAGGCGGCCTGCGGCTTCGCCGATACGGCCCTAAGCCGCCACCAAACCGTGGAGAAGGACCACGGCCGCATCGAAACCCGCCTTACCACGGCAATCGATGACATCGCCTGGCTGAGCGAACGCCACGACTGGCCGGGGCTGAAAAGCATCGCCATGGTCGAGAGCCGGCGCGAGATCGGCCGCCATCACGGTGCCAAGCCCGGCGCCAAAATCGAGACCGAGACCCGCTTTTACATCACCTCCTGCGCCGCCGATGCCCAGGCCCTGGCTACTGCCATCCGCGGCCATTGGGGCATCGAGAACGGCCTCCACTGGGTCATGGACATGGTCTTCCGCGACGACGAGTGCCGCATCCGCAAGAAAAACGCCCCCGCCAATTTCGCCCCCGCCAATTTCGCCCCCGCCAATTTCGCCGCCGTCAATTTCGCCGCCGTCAAGCACATGGCCTCAAACCTACTGCGACGGGCCCCCGGCAAGGACAGCCTGCGCGTCAAACGAAAGCTCGCCGCATGGGACGACGACTTCTTGGAAAGCCTCATCAAATCCTAAACCCATTCACCCGATTGCCCTGGGGGAACAGGTCAATTGGAAGCGAGTATACATCAGCCCCCAGTTTCCACACAGCCTCGGCCCAAAGAAGTCGCCAGAAGATCGCGGCAGAATGAACGTTAAATCAATAACCTAGCGTCCAAGGTCATCCAGGCTGGGAGAAATGAGAAAGCAACCGCCAACGGCAGGAAATGGGACCCAAGAATATCAGGCCAAATTTCTGCAACTGGCGGCAGCCGTCAGGCTGGATGGTGTTGCCGGTCGGATCAAAACGCCGGCACCACGCCCACGAGTCGGGATGGCTCGCTCGCCTGACCGACAGCCGGATCTCCTCCGCAGCGCAACTCCTCCCCGGCGCGGTGAAGCTCTTTGCGCGATATGGAGGTTGATCGCTTTGGAAGCTGGTCTGAGCCGAGGGGAAAGGACAAAGAGACCACTATGGCGACGTACTGAATTCGCAAATTGGGGGAAGGACTAAGCCGCTCCGCGGCATTGGTGCTTGTGTTTGCCGGAGTGACCTACCCGTGACGGTGCGCATTTTGCGGTCTTCCTGACCTGTCTGACGATTGGGACCCTTCTCAATCATCGGACAGGAGGTTCCCATGACAGAGGAGAGAATAACGCCGCTGCGTCAGCGAATGATCGAAGACATGAACATTCGTGGGCTGTGCGAGAAGACGCAAAAGGCCCATATCCGCAACGTGAAGCATTTCGCTGCGTTCCTTGGGCGACCGCCCGATACTGCCACACCGGAGGATTTGCGCGCCTATCAACTCAAGATGACGCAGGATGGCGTGTCCGCGAGCACGTTCAACGTGCGCATCATCTCGCTGCGCTTCTTTTTCGGCGTTACCTGCGGGCGCGAGGACATGAAGCGCTTCATGCAGTTTCATCGCAAGCCCCGCAAACTGCCCGTTGTCCTGAGCGTTGAAGAGGTGGCCGACCTGCTGGCCGCCGTTCCTGGCCCCGGGCTCAAATATCGCGCGGCGCTCGGGATCAGCTATGGTGCCGGCCTGCGCGCATCCGAGGTCTGCAATCTCAAGATCACCGACATCGACAGCGACCGCATGCTCATCCATGTCGATGACGGCAAGGGGGACCGTGATCGCAAGGCCATGCTCTCGCCAAGCCTGTTGGATCTCTTGCGTGACTACTGGCGCGAGGCGCGGCCGGAGGGTTGGCTGTTTCCGGGCAAGCCGAAGATCAACCCGATTTCGCCTCGGCAGTTGAATCGCGCCTTCAGTTCGGCCAAGCATATGGCGGGGATCAAGAAGGCCGCGACGCTGCACACATTGCGGCACAGCTTTGCCACCCATCTGCTGGAGGCGAATACCGATGTGCGGGTGATCCACGTCCTGTTGGGACATGCCAAGCTGACCACGACGGCGCGCTACACCCAGGTGGCCACCAAGACGATCCGCAGCACGGTCAGCCCCTATGAGCAGATCAAGCTGCTACAGGACGAGACCCTGCGACGAAGGTTGGAATAGCCCCCGGGGCCAGTGGCACGGCCCAAGCTGGAGATCGCTGATATTTTTCGCGACCATGGCCCAGCCTGGCGGCGGGCCAATGCTGGGCATGTCAGCCTTGGCCAGCTCAAGGTCATGTCGGCGATCGAAGCCTGCCGAACGGTGGCGCTCGGCGGGCATGTGGCTGCCTGCAGTAAATGCGACTACCGGCACATTGCCTATAACTCTTGCAAGAACCGTCACTGCCCGAAGTGCCAGGGACCAGCGGCACGCGACTGGATGGCTGCCCGTGCAGAAGACCTTCTACCGGTCGAGTACTTCCACGTGGTCTTCACGCTGCCTGCCGAGATCGCGCAGATCGCCTATTGGAACAAGCGGGCGGTCTACAGCCTGCTGTTCAGGGCATCAGCGGAAACCGTGATGACCATCGCTGCCGATCCCAAGCGCCTCGGCGCGCGGGTAGGTATGATCAGCGTGCTCCACACCGCGCGTAGCGCCGGGCTGCGCCCGGATCGGCGCTGACCCATCATCCCCATATCCACATGATCGTGCCCGGCGGCGGCCTGTCGCTCGCAAGAGGCGAGGAGGGCGAAAACCCGACAGGGACAGACAAGAGTGAGCGATGGGTCTCCTGTCGTACCGGGTTCTTTCTCCCGGTCCAGGTGCTGTCACGGCTGTTCAGACGCCTGTTCTTGGAGGGGCTGATAGCATTGCATCAAGCAGGAGAGCTTGCCTTCTTCGGAGACCTCGAAGGACTCGCAGATCCCGACGCCTTCGTCACCTACTTGACTCCGTTCCGCAAATCCGAATGGGTGGTCTATGCCAAACCGCCTTTTGGTGGCCCCGAGGCAGTGCTGGCTTATCTCAGCCGATATACCCACCGCATTGCCATCGCCAACAGCCGACTGATCAGCGCGGATGCCGAGACTGTCGCATTCCGTTGGAAGGATTATCGGATCAAAGCCACGGATCGGCAAAGGGTCATGCGCCTGGCCACTGACGAGTTCATCCGCCGTTTCCTCATCCATGTCTTGCCCGACGGATTCCACCGCATCCGACATTACGGCTTCCTGGCCAGCGCTGCCCGTAAGGCCAACATAGCCAGGATCCGCCAGCTTCTCCGGGCAAAGCAGCCCGAACAAGAACCGCAGGCAAGCACGGAGATCATCCCGATCACCCTCAGGGAGCCATGCCCCTGCTGCGGCGGGCCGATGCGTATCGTCGAAATGTTCAAGCGTGGCGACCACCCGACGACCCGTGCACCACCTAGGAAGCAGGCCGCATGACACATCGCCTGTCCACCCAACTCAGCGAACACCGATTACCTTTGGCTGATCGGCAGAAATCCTCTGCGGCCATCGGCCCAGATGGCCGCCTGAAAAGTATCGCTCGACCGCAATCAACGAAAAATCTACGGGGAAAGTGCCGCAGAATGGCTGAAGCAGCCACTTCCAAGACGTCCAGCAATGCACCCGCGGTGCTTTTGGCGTCAACCGCCTGCGCTCTTTCCCCATAGCCTGATCCCAGATCCTCGCGGCTTCCTCCTTCCGAGGTTTGTCAACGCGGGCCGCTAACGCTTGGCCGCCACCCTCCAGCCCCGGCCCGCATCGAAAAACCTTCAGGAAAGCGGACATTGGCGGCAGGGGCATGTCTCTTCGGCGGTGGATCAAAGAAGCGGACCTATGATGGATCTCGAATCTGCATTTCAAATCTGCGTTGCAGCGGTCCGTCTTGAGCACCCATTGAGACCGTCGGTCCGGCTTTTCGAACCAGCAACTCCGGCCAAGTACGGCCGGTCGAGCTGGCGGGCCGGATAGCCGGACTGGATGCGAAGATTGGTCCCTCGAGAATCTTGGCTTGAATGGTGAAGATTGTCCGGTTTCAAGATTTTCGGCTTCGATCGAAACCGGCAATGGCACAGGCATTGATCAATGCCACGGCATCGCGGGCAATGTCGGCAATCGGTTTGCCGGGCTTCAAGGTGACAAAGGATTGAATGCGCCCGGCCGCAACACAGACCCATTTGGAATGGGTTCCCGGCACACGGAAGAGACCGTCGGTGATGCCGTGTCGCGTGACGATGCCGCCGATCCGGGCTTCCTCACCCCGCATGACCTCGTGCGTTCCGTCGACGCCCGCAGCCTCGACTCCCAGTATGATGCGTGTTGCGCCGGCCGACCCGGGCACGGTCACCATCCTGCGCGCAAGTTCGGAGAAGCTGCAGGGAGCGGGCACGTTGGGCTCCTCGATCCATCCTTGGCGGCTGCCCATCATGCCCAACATCAGAACCGGGACATCCGGATGCATCGCTCTCCAGGCGCTGCAGGCGGCGTCGAGTTCGGCCGCGAAACCATCTCCCCCGGGACGGCGAGGATCCCCTTGGGCTCCGCCGTGCGGTCCAGCACCTCGCAATCTGAGCCAAGCAGCGTCGCCCGCAGATTGCTTGTCCCCCCAGTCAACAGCGACGCCTCGGGCCAGGGTCGTGGTCGACATCCCCTATCCGGGATACCGCCGATGATATTTTTCGGCGATCGGTTCACATTGCGAACGACATAAACAGAAATGTGGGCATGACGAACGACACCAACTGCCCTATAGGCGGTAGTTGCGATAGATCGCTTCCGCGCGCTCCTCGGCACGGGCCGCGGACTGCTTGGGAGTCAGCTTTCCGGTCGCCACATCCGCGAACATGTCGGCAACGATGAATTGCGTAATGGACTGGGCGGATGCCGGTCCCAAGGCGCCCGCAAAACCGTTCCAGAGCATGCGGGCTGTGCCGTCCTTGAAGACCGCGTATTTCGGATCAAGCGTCCAGACGCTGTTGTCCTCATAGTCTCTGAGGGGATGACAAACGAAACCGCTCGCCGCAGCCTGCCAATGCTCGAATTGCTCTCTCTCCCACATAAAGCGCAAGTACTCCAGGGCGGCATTTGGATACTTGCTATAGGTCGGTATCATCGCTTGGTTGAACTGGAAAAGTTCGGTTGGCTTGCCGACCGGCCCAACTGGCATGTTCGCGTGATGTATGTCCTCCGCCATTTCTTGCAGCGCCGAGTCCGACGAGTTCCGGGCTGCCAGATAGATGGACACCGAGTTCAGGGACAGACTAATCGAGCCTGACAAGAAAGCTTTGTTGTTGTCGGTGTCAAGCCACGACAACGTCCCCGGTACGAAAGTCTGATAGAGTTCACGGCCGTACTCAAGGGCGTCCCAGGTCGCGCGGCTATTGATGACAACGTTGGCGCCAACGTCGACGAGCTTTCCGCCAAACGACCACAAGATCCAATGCACGAAGGCGTTCGCGTCTCCTGTCGCGTGACCGAAGGAGTAGCCCGGCGGCGTCCCCTTTTCCGCGAGCGCGCGGCAGAGATCAAGAAACTCGCCCGTGCGCTTCGGGAAGCGCTCGAAACCGGCGGCGACCATATGCGAACGTCGATAGACCATTCCGGTCCCCACCGCACCCATGGGAAGCGCGATCCACCGGCCCTTATAAGTCCCATAGCGCTCGCAGATGGGGTACCAGCCGCCGTACTTCGAGCCAAGGTAGGACGCGAGAATGGTCACGTCGACCAGATCCCGGCGGTAGAGGTGCGGGTCATCGTAAAAACCAAAGATGACGTCGGGACCACTACCCTCTTGCATCGCCTTGGCCGCGGTCTCTTGCATGGTAGATTGGGACTCGCTCTCGACGACCACCTCTATGCCGGTACTCTCGGTAAATTTCTTCGAGTTCTCGATCCAGGCATTCGCCTCGGCCGGCACAAAGGCTGTCCAGCGCAGCACACGAAGCGCGGCATCAGGTTCCGGAGAAAAGCGCATCTCCGGGGCTGCCCCTTGCGCCAGTCGTGCGGGCAATCCCGCCAGCGCCGAGCCCGCCACGGCGCCGGCGCCGATCCGCAACGTGTTTCTACGTGTCAGATTTTTCATGACAGGTCCTCTTAGGCTAGCCGGTTCCAAGCGTGCGTCGTCGATCTCCGCCAAGGGGGATGGAGATCAACGGCACAACATGGAGACCGAGATTCAACGGAATCGGAGGCCATGGACGAGCTGCCCAAGCAACCCAACGAATCCCAGCGAAGTATTTTCCGAAGATGCCAGGTCCAATTGCCGCAAAAGCGAGGTCCAAAAATCGGCAAGAGTGCATGGGCCTCTCGGCAGGCGAGCAAGCGTACCGAAGCGTTTTCATCGGAAGAATCCAGTCAGCTCCGGGAACAACAGCACCAACGCCAGAATGAGAAGCTGGATGGCGATGAAGGGGAGAAAGCCCCGGAAGATGTCCGGCAAGGTGATATGCGGTGGCGCCACCGACTTGAGATAAAAGGCGGCCCCGCCAAAGGGTGGACTGAGGAAGCTCACCTGCATATTGATGCAGAACAAGATGCCGAACCAAACCGATACGTGCGCCGGATCAAGGGTCCCCAGCAAGCCGAGCTCTTCCGTCGGCAGACGCAGCACGATCGGCAAGAACACGGGCATGACCAGCAATACGATGCCGACCCAATCCATGAAGGCGCCCAGAAACAGGAAGATCACCATCATCACCAAGAGGATGCCCATGGTCGGCATTTCGGCGCCGACAATCACGTTGGCCACGTAGGTGGGCCCGCCGGCAATAGAATAGGCGCCAGCCAAGCAGGTTGCCCCGAAGGTTACCCAGAGGATGGTGCCGGTGGACTTGAAGGTTCGCATCAATGCGTCGCGGAACAGATCCCAACTCATCTCCCGGCGCACGACGATCAGGATCAGCACGGCCACCGAGCCCATGGCGGCCGCCTCGGTAATGCCGGTAATGCCCCCGTAGATCGAACCTAAGACCACGCCGACCACGGCCAGCGGCGGCACCAGTTTCGGTAGCGCCCTGATCTTGTCGCCGAAGGTGACTTCCGTGCCTCCCTCCGGCAACGGTGCCTCCTCCGGGTGCAAGCGGGTGCGAATCATGATGTAAATGATGTAGCTGCCGGCCAGGATGAAGCCAGGTACGAAGGCCGCCTTGAAGAGTGAGTGAATTGAGGTCTCAGTCACCAGGCCGTAAATGATTAGCACGATCGAGGGCGGGATCATGGTGCCCAGCGAGCCGGATGCGCAGATCGTGCCGATCGCCAAGTTTTGGTTGTAGCCGAGCCGCAGCATCTGCGGCAAGGCGATCAGACCGAGCAGCACCACTTCGCCGCCGATGATGCCAGACATGGCCGCCATGATGATCGCCATGACGGCGGTGACGATCGCGATGCCACCCCGGGTCCGGCTGAACCAGATGTTGAGGCCGCTGTACATGTCCTTGGCGATGCCCGATCGCTCCAGCAGACACGCCATAAATATGAACAGCGGCACAGATATGATCACGTAGTCTGTGGTCAGCCCATAAATTCGCTGGGCCAAGATGTTGAGCGGTCCGGATCCGAAAGAGCGAAACAAGAGGTCGGGGCCGAATTTCATTATCAAGACGGCCACGGCCAAGATGCCTGAGGCGAAACCCAACGGCATGCCGATCGCCAGAAGCAAGAGCATGCCCACAAGCAGGATGAGAGAAAGAGTTCCGACGTCCATGAACGGTCTCCTTGTGCTTGGCCGTCAGGCCTCGTCAGTCGGTTAAATCTTCGGTGACGTCTTCAGCCTGGCCATGCTCCTGCTTCTCTTTCTTCCAGTCCGAGAGGAGATTGGCGACGCCCTGCGCGGCGATCAGCACAATCGTGACGAGGATCAGGGGCTTCATGGTGGCCGGGATCGGAGGGTCCCAGGCGGTCCCGAAGGTCTCCCACCGCAACATCTTTTTCCAGGCCTCGTTAAAGCCGCCGTAGACGACGGCCGCGGTGAAGGCGCAGAGGAGTATCGTGGAGATTAGGTCTAAAATGCGCTGGACCCCACGCGGAAGGTAGTCATAGAGGATGGTAATGCGGATGTGGCCCCGCTGCTGCATCACGTAGAGGCCCGACAGCAGGTAGATCATGCCTCCCACCCAGAGCGACATCTCGTTGACCCAAAGGGTCGGACTCTCGAAGATGTATCGCATCGCCACTTCGTAGAAGATGATTGCCACGATGAAGGCGACAAAGAACATGGAGATGCGGCTGATTACCATGCTGATTCGATCCATCCAGCCGGTGATCTCGTGCTCGACCATGAAACGCTCCTCCCTTCAGTAGGGTCGGTGACGTCTGCGGTGCCCCGCGTGCGAGGCCCGCAGACTACTCCCGCGTGCTCAGCTACTCGATCAGGCCGAGCTTTGTCATGAAATCGATGTGGCTGTCGACCAGAGCCCGGGCCTCCGGGGTCTTGTCGGCCCAGCGCTGCCACGCGGTCTGCGCGGCCGTGCGGAAGGCCTTGCGGTCTTCGGCCGACCAGTCATGCAGGGTCACCCCATCGGCGAGGAGCGAGGACACGGCCTCGGTGTTCCTGACCTCCATGTTCATCGAGGTCTGGAAAGCCATCTTCTGTACCGCCACACTGATGATCCGCTGAATGTCCTCTGGCAGATCGTCCCAGGCATCCTTGCGGATTGCCAGGTGGTCGGACGGCATGGAATGGAATCCCGGATAGGACGCGTGCTTGGCCAGGTCGTAGAGCCCGAGACCGACGTTGTTGGCCAATTGCGAGGCATCAGCCCCGTCGATGATCTTGGTCTCCATGGCCGTGAAGATCTCGGTGAAGTCCATGACGATCGGCTTGGCACCCAACTCGGTGAAGATCTCGGTTTCCAAACCTGGGGGCGAGCGGAACTTCCAGTCCTTGAGATCGGCCGGGCCGGCGAGCGGCTTCGTGGAGGCCAAGGATTCCTGCCCGCCGATCATCCAGCCGATCAGCTGCATGTCGTACTCGTTGTAGAGTTTGTTTGCCTGATCGAAACCGCCGCCGTAGTAGAGCCAAGAGTATTGCTGCCACGGCGTCTCGTAGCCACCCATGATATCGCCCACGAATTGGAAGGCTGGATTCTTTCCGGTTTGATAGGACGCGCCGGTCATGTCGCCGTCCAGGATACCCGTGGCAGCGGCGTCGAAGGTCTCGACCGATTTCACCACCGAGGACGAGTAGAACATCTCGATGTCGAGACGGCCGCCCGACATGGTCTCCACGTCATCGACGAACTGGGTGATGAGCTTGCCCGAGGGCGTCTCCGGCCCCCAGAGAGTTTGAATTCGGAGCGTGTAGTCGGCGGCAGACGCGGTCGCCGTCCAAACGACGGCGGCACCCACCAGGATAGAGCTGCGAATAGTCTTGAATTTCATATTTTTTCTCCCTGCTAGATCAGTGAGTCACCTCGGTAGTAAGAACTCGTCGCATTTCTGGCACTGTCGCTCCGAGTTAGGCGTCGACACGATAGTGGTCGACGAAATCAAAATTGATGTCGATGCCAAGGCCGGGCCCATTCGGAAGGTCGACCCATCCGCCATTCGCTTGGACCTGTTCCAAGATGCCTAGGGACTCCGTTAGAAGTTCTTCTCGGAATTTGTTCGCCGTGGTGTCGTACTCCAACATCGGCTGAACCGGATGCGCGGCACCTGGCAGGTCCGGCATGGCGGCGAGCAGATGCAGATTCAACGCCACGCTAACGGCTGAGCCCCAGACGTGGTTGACGACCGGCATAAAGTGCGTGTGTGCCAAGTCGCGGACCTTCAAATATTCGGAAACACCTCCCAGCCCGCTGATTTCCGGCAGTAGCACATCGACGCAGCGGCCCTCAATCAAGTCACGAAATCCCCAGCGGGAAAATTCGGCCTCGCCGCCGGCGATGTTGATGTCCAAGGCCTCGCAGAGATCGCGGTAGCCTTGTTTATCCTCGGGTGCCACAGGCTCTTCGAACCAATAAACACCTAGACCCTCCAGTTCGCGACCCAACGGAATGGCTTCCCGCGCGGTATAGGCGTGATTGGCGTCGACCATCAGCTTGGTTCTTTGGCCGATGGACTGCCGCACGGCCTCCACCAGTTGGATGTCTTCTTCCGGTCCCAGGCCAATTTTCATCTTCATGGCGCTGAAGCCCATGTCTTTGATCTTGGCCGATTCATCACTGAAACGTCGGGGCAGGTCCGGAACCCGCTGCAACATCATCCCATATCCGTAAACCGGAATACGGTCACGGAATGCCCCGCCGAGCATCTTGTAAAGCGGCTGATCAAACGCTTTGCCTGCGATGTCCCAGAGCGCGATATCAACACCTGATAACGATTGAAGGGCCATACCTTTCTGGCCGTGATCGCGCAGCAGATTGTAGACCTTGTTCCATACAACCTGGCGGTCCAAGGGATCCATTCCGAGGACCAGAGGTTGGATCACTTTTTCGACGATGGCTTTGTTCGCGAATGCCACGTTTCCGCCGCCAAAGCATTCCCCAAAACCGCGGATTCCCTCGTCGGTTATGACTTCAACGATGTGGGCCGAGCGTTGATTAAAATACTGCTGGGAGTAGCCGAGCTCTTCTTCCAGTGGATGCATGACGATGTGACTCTTAAGCTCGACAATCCTCATGCGTACTGGCTTTCTATGCAGACCCTGCGGTCGTCATACTTCCGGGTCCGCCTTACCGGTCGCGGCTTCGATCCGCGACCATGTGTGATCCATATGCGCCTGCATGGCGCGGCGTGCTGCCTCAGCATCGCCGGCGCAAATCTCCTCAAAAATGCGCTCATGGAACGGAAAGGACCTGCGGTTCCTTTCCGGACTGCGGTTGGTGACCACCAGACTGGACATCAAGGCTGCACCGATAGCGTGCCCGACGGGCTGCAAAAACGGATTCCGGCAAGCGGACAGAATTGCCACGTGGAATCTCCGATCCGCCGCCATGAACGCCTGGGCGTCGTCTAATGCATCCTTCATGCTGGCAAGCGCGTCTGCGATCGCCTTGACCTGAGACTCTGTCGCGCGCTCCGCGGCAAAGGAAGCCGCCGACGGTTCGACGACCCCCCGAACCTCCGTCAAGTTGAAGAGGAACTCCGCTCCGGGTTGTGACACCTCCTGCCAGGAGAGCACGTCGGGGTCCAACATGTTCCAATCTTCGAACGAGCGAACGACGGTTCCCCGGCGCGGGCGCGACTCCACCAATCCCTTCGCGGACAAAGATTTCGTCGCCTCACGGACCACTGTGCGACTGACGTCAAGTTGTTGCACCAAGGTTTCCTCGTCCGGCAAGGTCTGTCCGGGCACGTAGTTTCCTTCAGCGATCTGGATGCCGATCTCGCGCACGACGTGGTCGTGGAGACCGCGCCGCGAGACCGACCGAAGGTTCGTGAACAGCATTTCCGTATTATTAGTCATATGATAATATAATATGAGGAATTAGCCTTGGTCAATTTAAAAGCATCGACCTGCGATGCCTGTGTTACCTGCATCAATTGCGGCCAGGATCACCTGCTTTCCTAGGCCCGTGCTAGCCATGCGGGCTAAGGGGCAAGATGGTTTCGGATCCGGCTTTGCCCACTACGCAGCGTGTCGTTGAAGATGGCGAGAGGCGTATGGCTGAAGGTGATCGGTTCGACCGTCGGCAGTCCCCCCACCTCGATCAAACGTCGGCAGTGTTCGCGAACGTCGTATATCCGCATACCCGTTGTCTGGTTGCCGAGTAGTTCGCAAGTGCAACGAATGTCGGCAAACGGGTGCCGTGAATTGTGATCTCGAGTGACCGCTCAGGGCCGGCTGTGACAGTGGCCCGAGTCCTGTCAGATTTCGACGCTTTCGGAAATCTCCAACGCATCGTCAAGATCGACGCCCAGGTAGCGGACGGTGCTGTCCATTTTCGCGTGGCCAAGCAGCAGCGGCACAGCGCGAAGATTGCCGGTCTTCTTATAGATCTGCGCAACCTTTGTCCTGCGCATTGAGTGTGTGCCATAGGCGCTTGGTTCAAGGCCGATCGATTTGACCCACTCTTTCAGCAAGCGAGCGTATTGGCGCGTCGAGATATGCGGCCGGTCGTGAAAACGGCCAGGCCAGAGATATTCGTGCCCAGACAACTGTGGATGAATTATCCAGTCGGCAAGGGATTTGCGCGTTCCCTCGGTGATCTCGAAGCGCACCGGCGACCGGGTCTTGCTTTGCAGGACCGAAGCACGCTCCTTGACGGCACCGGCCGCAAACACATCGGCGACTTTCAGCCGAACGAGGTCACAACCGCGTAGCTTGCTGTCGACAGCCATATTGGACAAGGCCAGATCCCGCACATCGCCTGCCAGTTCTAGCCGGACGCGAATGGCCCATACATGCTTGGGTAAAAGCGGTCGTTTCTGGCCTATGATGCGGTCACGATTCCATGCCTTTCTCGAGGGTATCAACATTGGCAGGTTTGAAGCGGTCATAGCGAGATCCTCCAAACCATTCCTACCCACCACACCGCTCAAGACATTTGAGCACCTCATGTTACGCCAAAATCGTATGACTTGGCTTTGCTAGCTCGGAGCTTAGAAGGAGACACAACCTTAATCCTGCAGATGTATCGACTGGACCCGGCTCTGAAACTATGCTCCAAGCTCGAATTCGCCATTCGCTCTGGGGCTGGATTTATGGAAACAATGCCAGAATCCAAAATTAAGCCGACAGCTCGTCACCACGATTCTAAAGAACCAGAACTGACATACGACGGCAGCTATCCCGTTGCGGTTCTAGACGGCGAGTGTGCGCTCTGCACCTTTGGTGCACGACTTATTTCAATCGTCGACCGCCGGCAGCGCATTAAGATCTGTCCGGTTCAGACGGATCTGGGGTCAGCGCTCTTGAGGCACTATGGAATCGAACCAACTGACCCTGAGTCCTGGCTTTTCATCGTTGATGGGCGCGGCTGGACATCCTTTGACGCGTGGATCAAAGCCGGCGAAGCCTGTGGCGGGTTGGGAAATTTGATGCGACTTTTCTGGATTGTGCCAAAACCGGTTCGCGACTGGATTTATTGCTGGGTGGCACGAAATCGGATCGCATTGTTTGGCCGCGCCGACATCTGCTCCGTACCGGATGCGCGACTCAGGGCACGACTGATCGGCATTCCGTGAAGGTCTCGACGTTCCTTTCCCCCAATTCTGCGATGTAGTCGGATAGAGAAATTAGTCCGAGGCAAGGGTATGCGCCGGCAGGTGGCGGGTCGCCGCCTGCTATCCTCTCAGCCAGCAGGATAGCCGGAATTGTCGGGATGTGCGGACCATCGCCATCGCGGGCAATGATAAACCAACGTCGTTCAATCTTCTCGCCGGGGCTATCCGCCTTGGTTCCCTGCAGGATCACGTGCATTCCCCCATCAGAGCTGCCAAAGCGATTGAACCAGTTGCTGATGGCCAACATGGGTCCAGCCAATTTAGGAAGGGGCAATGGCAGGCCCAAGCGGACAAAGTGTGAAAGCCCCCAAAGACCCAAATGCAAGACGCCCAGCTCTAGACCGGCAGAGAATTGAATGGACCGGATCCCGTAACGCTTGGGCAGCAAATCAAGATCAGGAATGTCGCAGTTTGCCATCCACCGGGTGCCAAGCTCCGGATAAACCTGGCGATACAAGTCTTGCCAGCCATACAGCTTGTCACCGATGCCCGGAAAGCTATCGAGCTTACGACCGACATAGCTTAGAATCCCTTGTGTTGTGGCCAGCCCCCTTTCAGCGCGCTGACCCGGCGAAATACCGTATTTTAAAAGGTCGATGGTTTGGAACTCGTGTTCGAACTGCGCAAGTACGGCGTCCGATAAGGCCGGAACGGTACTAGCGCCGCTAACAACACAAACACCTGCCTTTTTTGCCAATTCGTCGAGCTCGACGATGTTACACACGAAACAGCGACCGTCGGCCAGATCGACATAGCTCACACCCTGTGAAATTGCGGCCCGTGCTGTGTCGTATCCCTGTCCCTGGAATGGGCCAACCGTGTTTACCACAACGTCCGGCTGGTATCTCTTCAGCGCGGCAGGAATCTCGTGCCCGACATCCACTTGTATGCCAATCGCACGAGACCCGATTTCCCGCGCCAGCCCTTCGGCCTTTATTCCATCTCGTCCGGCGATGAGAACTTTGACGCCCTTGGCGGCAAGGGCTTTGGAAATTCGCTTGCCGAAATTTCCGTATCCGCCCAACACAAGGGCGCTATTTTTCAAGAGCGACCTCCGTGATCTCGAATTGACCGGCATAGCCGTAAAGCAATCCGAACAACGGGTGGGTGATTGTCATCTCCATCCGAAACGCGGTGTCGCTTGTTGCCTCTTCCCAAGCAGAAGGACGTCCAAATAGCCATTCCAACGGCAGTTTCAGATCGCGCCCCCCAAGGCGAATGCGATAACCTTTGTGGCGCAAGCGAACGCGGCCGTCCTCTAAATCATAGGAGGAATGCCAGCCGATACCTGAAGCGGTCCATTCGACAACCTCGTTGCCGCCCTTTGGTTCCATCCGCGAGACAAAGCGCATGACCCGACCGCTTTTAAGGACGAACGACCGATCATACCAAAAACACGGGCTGTCCGACCGGGTTCGGAACACGACCTTGGCCGAAACATCTGTTTCGCTTATGGGTACCAAGGTTTTTGACCAGCGAAACAGGAAGGCAAACGGGCGCATCAAGGGACTTTGCTTGATCCTCATTTTGCCTGTCGCCGTGATTTTGTCCTCGCACCCCGGACGATTTCCATAGTGAAGTTGGAATACAGCCAGAAGCTCGCGCCATTCGTTCCCAAACAACGCATTTGCAATAGGGGTATAGTTTGACATTGGAAACCGCTTGTAAATGTTCGTGGCGGCAAGATACCAAGCTGTTATGGACCATTTGATCTTGAAGTGGATTCACATTGTCAGTTCAACCGTTTTGTTTGGAACCGGTGTCGGGCTTGCTTTCTTTTTCTTCATAGCTCATTGGATGCGCGATCTGGGCGCAATCAGATTTGCAACTCGTACCGTGGTGCTCGGGGATTTGCTGTTCACCACTCCGGCAGGTATCGTGCAAATCGCAACGGGTCTGTTGTTGGCCAATTTACTTGGGATGCCTCTCACTGAGCCCTGGCTATTCACTTCGCTGATACTCTTCGTTTTTGCGGGATGCTGTTGGCTCCCTGTGGTTTGGATTCAGATCAAAATGCGGAATTTGGCCGCCAAAGCCGAATCGCTTGCTGACCTCCCATCGATCTATTGGCGGTATCACAAATTGTGGGTTGTCCTCGGGGCGTTGGCCTTTCCAGCATTGTTGGTCGTCTTCTGGTTGATGGTTACAAAGCCAGGCCTCTGATCTGTCGTGGCAAGCTATGCATCAATTTCAACATTCGCATTTCCAATAAGCCACCGTTCCCTTGGTCGAAATGCGCTGACCTTGAACGGCAGAAACGGTGAAGCTGCACCTCAGCATTATGTGAGCTCTGCAACGGTGGCTTTGGGCCGTGAGGATCGATGGAAGATTGGCCTCACTCCTGCAGCTGCTGCATTTATCCCCGTGACGGCCCGGAGCCCACAACGAAAGCTCACAATTCTCGAGCAGGTTCGCGCATTTCCGCTGTTGGAAGTCGACCAGAAGCTTTTTGCGTCCGCCGCATGTGTCCTGTTAGCCAACAAGAGACTCGACCGCATCATCAATCGGCACCCAATTTGGACACACCGCGCGGGCGGTGGATGGCGGCGATCCGCTGCATCCTTTCAGGAGCAAAATTACCGAGCCGGTTTCCGGAACCGACGTTGTCCCGGATGCCGCTGTCTCTCCGCAGCCGGACCAGAGCGCTTTCAATATCTGCGCCCGCGCAGCTGTTGCGCGGGCTTCTTGGTATAGACACCGGCCGTCGCCAGCAAGCCGACGATCAACGTCAGGAGCGTCGCGGCACCGGCAAGGGCGACGCCGCCGCTCCACGACACGCTCACGCCGCTGAGACCGACCACGGAGGTGACGGCGTGGGCGATACCGAACCCCAGCGGCACGGCGGCCAGGGCAACCAGGATCCCGAGCGCCAAGAATTCCAAGGTCAGCTGCCCCAGCAACTGGCGCCTGCGCGCGCCCAGCACCTTGAACAAGACCGCTTCGCTGGTGCGTTCCTGAATTCCCTGCAGGACGCTGCCACCCAGCACGACCATGGCCGCCAGCCCACACATCAACGCCGCCGCTTTCATTCCCGATACGATGGCTTCCATGGCCGCTGCCAGCGACTCTAAAACGTCGGCCACTCGAATGAGGGGGGCGTCGGGAAATCGGTTCTTGATGAAGGCTTCCAGCCTCGCAGCGTTGCCCGGGTTCGCCTTCAAGGACGCCGCGAAGGTAAAGGGTATGCCGCTGAAGGTGTTGGGCGTGGCGATGATGGGGAAGTCCAGATCCAGCTTGGTCCAATCCACATGTCGCAGATCGACAATCGGCCCCTCACGGACATGGCCGCTGACGTTCAGCGTCATCCTATCTCCGATGCCGAGCCTTAGTTTTGCCGCGACGCCCGCGTCCAGGGAAAATCCGGCCCGTTCCGCAGTGGTGGCCGCCCATCCCGTGCCATCGGGGCGTTCTGCGGCGAACGACACCCCGCGATCGCCGCGGACGACCCAGTTCAGCGACCCCGGAATGTTCAGGTTCCGCACCGCCACGCCGTTGATGGCCTGTACCCTTGCGTGCAGAAACGGCAGGATGCGCCGGCGCTCCACGATCCCCGACGCGTCCAGTTCTTCGCCGAGCCGAGCCGCCGTCTCCGCGCTGAGCGAAAACGCCACCAGATCCGGCGCGCTGTGCGGCATGGCCCGCTGCATATGACGGCCGACGGCGGCGCCGATGCTGTCCAACGCCACCAACAATGTGAGGGACAGGCCCAGCGCCATCACCACCGGCCCGGTCGGCGCTCCCGCCCGGTGCAGATTACTAAGGGCAAGACGCACGCCGGCTCCTCTCCCTTTGGCGATGCGCTTGACCAGGCGCGAAAGCCCTTTGCCCAGGGCGAAATAGAACATGGCCAGCGCGAACGCACCAGCCAGGAATGCGGCGGTGAACAGCGGCATCGGCGACATCCAAAACACCACGGCGACAATCGCCGACAGAAAGACGCCGGCACCGAGCCAGCGCTTTCCGCCTTGTCTTCGCGGCGGGTGGATAAGGCGGTCACGCAGCAGCACCCGGGCGTTCACATCCTGCACCCCCATCAGGGGCCACCAAGCAAACAACGCCGCGACCAGAAAAACGAACGTTCCCGCCGTCAACAGTGGTTTGATGCGGGGGACGACATCCAGTTCAAAGGGCACGTGATCCACCAATGCGGAAGCGACCAGGACGGGGCCGAACGCTCCAAGGCCGACGCCGATCAGGGCGCCAAGGGCCGCCGCCGCCATCACCTCGAATCCGATGGCCATGGTAACGACACGGGGTGGGGCGCCAATGGATTTCAGAAGGGCGATGACCACCATTCTCTCGGTAGTGTGGGCGCGAACCGCCCCGGAAATCCCCGCCCCACCCACGAGCATCACGCCCAATCCGACAAACAACAGCAGCACCTGCGCCATAGCTAAGGTCCGCTCCACCCCCGGCACCCCGTCATGGGCATTGACCATGCGCCAGCCCGATTGCGGGTGGGCCTGGTCGATCCGGGTCATCGCCGCGGCGGCTTGGGCCTGCCCCTTTGATCCGGCCGGCAGCTTCACGCGGGCATAGTAATAGACCTGCGCCCCGTCATCGACGAGGCCGGTCGCGGGCAGGCTTTGATTCGATACAATAACCCGTGGGCCCAGGGTGAAGGCGCGAAAGGCGCGGTCGGGTTCGGCGGATAGTACCCCGCGCAGCCGATACCGGACCCGGCCGATCTCGATGCCGTCGCCGACTTCCAGGTTTAACGCGTCGAACAGAGCCGCATCGGCGACCGCGCCATAACCGGTGTCGTTTCGATCAAGCAATTGATGAAGGTTGGACGCGGGTTGGGTTTTCGCGGCGCCATATAGCGGATACTTGGCATCCACGCCCTTGAGCTCGACAAGCACCGACTCGCGGGGCCCGCGGTCGACTTCAACCGTGCTTGCCATGGGGCGGAGTTCGGTGGAGATGCTGACATCCCCTTCACGGCCGATGACGGCGAGTTCCGCATCGCTCGGAGGGCGGTGAAACAGGCGCAGGCTCAGATCGCCACCGACCGTTTCCAGCGCGCTCTGGCGAGCGCCGTCGATCAGGCTTTGCGACGTTGCCCCCACCAGCGCGACGGCCGCGGCACCGATGAAAACTCCCACCGTCAACAACCAGAGGCTCCTCGGACCGCCGCGCATATTCCGCGCCGCGATGCGCAGCGCCATCGCCGTATCGGAGATAACCGCCATGTCCCCGTTTCGCCCGTAGCCGCAACCGGACCAGTTCAAGATGGCGCAGACGATACACGATCGATCATGGCGGGACGAGTGCGGAGAAAATGCCGAAAAGCGTGCCGAGGGCCGTTTGGAAACACGATCCGAGAAAGGGCAAGGCTCACGTGATCTCCAACACGTTCCCAATCCCCCTATTCCGAGAATGGCACCGCCGCCGACATCCACCGATGGGTCCTCGACATAGCGGTGACGTCAACCTGAGCACCACCCCGTTGTTTTTCTGTTTTGGGTCATACATCCGCTTCTATGTTCCGTCCCGGTCACTTCCGCTCCTAGGAGCAGGGTCGTCGCAAACTGTCCGAATTCTGGGGTCCAGTTCACTCTGGCGCGGCCGGGGGCTTTGCTCCCGGCATGCGCCCGGACAGCAAAAGAGGTTCTCGGGTGAAATCGGATCAAGGCCGCTCAGGGTCAAAGTTTCCCCTCACGCCAATGTCGGCTGTGAGGGGTCAAGCGGTCGTGAGTTCAGAATAGCTCTGAGTTCAACCAAGGAACACAAGCGTTAATGTACGGTGGAAGGGCGCGGTCGTGTTGCCCGTTGAGCCGGCAATCGTGAAATCCAAATGAAGTTAACAAATCGAATGGCCGCTAGCGGGATGTTGCGCTGCGGCGAACAAGTGCAAGGTGAACAGCGGCTCAGGGCCGAAATGCCCAGTCAAAAGTAGGCTTGAAAATCGCGCATGTCGGTCACCCGGCTCCACAAATCAAGCGACATTCTCGTTACAGACTCGGATCGACACTAACCGATCCCAATGCCGCGTTTCTTTGTGAGATCGAAGGACATCGACGCGCCGCGCAGGACGCCGCCGACCATCTTGCCGTGCTGGCGTTCGAGCACTGGCCGCCAGGAAACGAGGGTGAATTCCTTCGAATTCTCAATGACGGCGAACTTGCCGCTGGCGAGCCGGACCGATCGTTTGTAGATGCCCTCGACCCGGTCACCATCTTGCATATCTGTGAATGCGAGGCCTGTTGCTTTAGCGAGCTTCTCCCCGGCGGCAGAGACTTCCCGTTGGCGCAACAGCCGCAACAAGTTTTGCTGATAGCGGATCTTCCTGCCGTCGCGCCCTGCCAAGCCATGCTCGAGCAGATGCTCCTGCCGCCGGCCGATCGCATCGGCAGCACGGGCGCCGAAGCGGGTGCCGCGAAGTGCCGTGGGCTGTCCGGCGACAAGCTGCCGGTCGAGCCAGGTGGCGCCGTCCGCGGTGATTTGCGCCTCAAGGGAGAGAAACGACAGGGTGGTAATGCCGCCGGTATAGGGCGCCTGTTTCTTGGTGAGCGCGGCCACTCTTTCCTCGAAGTCCTGAGGGATCTCCCATGAGCCGTCCGGGAAGCGCCGAACGATGTTGACACGGCGCAGGGCCTCGAGCCTGCGGACATGAGCCTCAACGAACGCATCCGACGCGCGTGGATCGAATTCATGATGCGCATCGGTCGAGTAGAGGCAGTCGTTCTGCTGGGCGATCTCGGCGACTGTTCGGTCGGACGGCTTCGCGCCTCTTGCTGCGGGAGTTACCTCGACGATGGCGCCGAGCGGCAAGTCATCCATCTCCTGTCGCGGAGCGATCGCGACGTAGTGAACCCGTCCGTCCGCACCGTCGATCAGGACGTAGTGTCCGTCACTAAGTTCGTCATGGAGGCCGCGATCGATGATCTGCCCCGTGATCGTGGGCGCGCTCGGGTCGGCGGGATGA
This sequence comes from Rhodospirillales bacterium, assembly GCA_965222795.1. Lineage (GTDB taxonomy): Bacteria > Pseudomonadota > Alphaproteobacteria > Kiloniellales > CBDCUY01 > CBDCUY01. The sequence continues at coordinate 2,156,901 of OZ244972.1, forward strand.
AAGATCGAGTAGTCTGTAACCCCGACGTCGAGCCCCGCCCGCTTCAATCCCCGGTGCATGGTCTTGATGATGTCGCCACGCTCGCCCGCCCGCCGGAGAGTCTCCTCCAGCTTCGGCGAGAGCCGCCAGCGGCCGGGGGTAGTCTCCTCGGCGAGGCCGCGCCGGGATAGAATGCGCAGCCGGCCGACTTTCATGGCATGTCGGAACCGTTCGTCGGCGTGCTGCGGATCGCTGCGCGCATCAACAACGCCGTCACTCGCCTCCCGCAACAGCGAGCGATCGAGGTCGGTGAAGCGATCTTGCTCCACCTGGCGTTCCAGCCTCTGGCGCAGCTCCAGCTCGCTCTGCGGTCCGAGCTCCAGGGTCAGCAATTCACTTGCCCGCTGCCGCATGCCGTGGGCGATAAAGTCGCGCGCAATCACGAGGTCCTTGCCGAGCTCGTCCTTGCCGCGCAGCACGATGTGACTGTGCGGGTGTTCGCTGTTGAAATGATCCACGGCAACCCAATCGAGCTTGGTCCCGAGATCTTCCTCCATGCCGCCCATCAGATCGCGGACGAAGGGTTTAAGGTCGGCGAGCTCGGTGGCATCCTCCGGCGAAACGATAAAACGGAACTGGTGCCGATTTCCTTCGCTGCGCTCCAGGAAGGCCTTGCCGTCGGCCTCGTCACGGGTCGCATCGTAAAGCCGGCCCGGCTCGTGATCCTTGGAAACCCCGTCGCGTTGAAGGTAGCTGATATGGGCACCGGCCGCCTCGACGCCGCCGCCCTTGAGCTTGACGATGCGCGTCTTGATGACGACCCGGCGCGAGGATCGCCCGAAGCGATGGCCAGCAAGCCGACGGCGATAGGCGTCACCGCCACGGCCGATCCGGTAGCCGGAAAAGGGAGGCGGTGCCGGGTTGGCTCCGAGCCCCGCTTGGCGAGCGCCCGCCGCCGAGACCTCGTGCAGCACGTGATTGAGGTAGCTCTTGGTCCGCTTGCCGCCGAGGCTGCGGATGCGCCCGAGCCGCGGTCTAAAATTGTCGTCTCGATGGTCTGCCATGGCTGCTCAGATAGATAGGGCGCCCGCGTCGAAATCAAACAGCAGAACGCCCTTGCACCAAGAATCACTCAATTAACTCAGAGACTTGACGCTGAACCCCTGCACATGGGCCCCCTGGCGTCTGTGCAACCCCATCGGATGTGCAGACAAGGGGTTATGGCAACTTTGCACCATGACCTTTTATCTTGCCCTCCGCCGCCTCAGACGTAAGCGTCTGGATGTTGCACGTCTGTTCTTCCTGGTTTTGGCGGATGCGGGATGATTGAGTTGGGCCTTCGAAAGGAGAGCCGCGATGACATCTCGTGTATTCCCTATCCGGCCCAAACGGGTCTATTGGCAGACACATATCGAGGCCTGGCAGCGCAGCGGCGTAAGTCAGGAGGCCTATTGCAAGGCCCATGGTCTTTGGCGCAACACCTTCCGCAACTGGCTCAAGATGTTCGAGCAAGAGGCCGGCCAAAAGCTGGAAAAGGCCGAAAAACGGCGGAAAACGCGCGCTAGGTCCCTGTCCTCAGACAAACGCAACAAGGCGGTTCAGGCCTTCTGGGCCATGCATGTGGAGGCCTGGCAATGGAGCGGCTTGACCGCCTCGGCCTACGCCAAGGCCCATCACTTAACGCGGCAAAATTTGGTCAGGTGGCAAGACCGTCTGGAGGCGGAACCGGAAGGGTTCGACTGGCGCGCGGTGGTTCATCCCAGTGCCCGACCGACCAGTGCCCGACCGCGAGCCAAGAGGGCGCAAATAAGCACCGATGCTAAGACCAGTACTAAGCAACGGCCGGCCGAAACCCTATTGACAGATCACCCGTCGGACGTTCCAACACGCGACGGCCGATCCCACCGGCGCAGCTTCACAGAGGAACAAAAGCGCGCCATTGTAGAGGAGACCGAGGTTCCTGATGTCAGTGTCGCCGCGGTCGCGCGGCGACACCAAACTGTCCCGAGCATGATCTTTCGCTGGCGTGCCCGGTTCAGTCTCGGCAAGGGGACGCCGGCACAGTTTGCCGCCGTCAAGCTTGTCGACAAAAAAAAGCGGAGAGAAGACACAAGGACGCCTGCGAAGCTGTCGTGCTTGACGGATTGTTGCCGACACCAGACGGGATGGTGCCGATCGATCTACCCGATGGGCGACGGGTCTATGCCCCGGCCGGCAGCGACCCCGAGGCGGTGCAGCAATACCTTTGCAGGCCGCCGTCACCCCAAAAAATCCCGACCAAGTCGGCAAATCCAACCTTTCACGAAATATCCGGGCTAGGTCTCCTGGTACTCTTCGCGGTGGTCGGCGTCGTCATGATGATCGGGACTTCAATCCTTATCTCCCAAGCCATTGGCGCGGATCGAAAAGAACAGTGCGGAGCCATTTGGCGCGCCGCCATTGCACACGGGGCGGTGTTTGGCCTGGCTTTCGCCGTCTTGGCGCTTTGGGCCGGCCAGGCGTTGTTGATCGCAGGACAAGGCCCCGAGCTGGCTGCGGGCGCGGGGTCGGCTCTATCGATCGCTGCCTGGGGCCTGGCAGCGATCTACAGCCCGGTTCCCTAACACCCACAATATGACCGAGCTGTATAATTTTGGACCGAGCTGTACAATCCTGTTTCATACCGCCCATCTGTCTATGCTATTGAGGTAAAGAGGTTTTGCTGATTGGGGCATGGTCCCGTGGGGTGATTACGTCGGTTTCTGGCTTTTTTGGCGATGGCTTTGCCCGCTGTTCCGTCCAGATCTGAACGCTTGAAAAGCCAAGGACCGTCCGGCAGCGGGTGAAGGGCTTCGATTTCGCCTGCGATGGCTGCCAATCTCAGCGTCTTTGGTGTTGTGCCGAGATAGGCGGATGCCTTGGTCAGATTGAGCCAGGGCTCGACGTCATCGGCCGCCGCACGGAATGGCGGGATCTTTCGGTGCGAGCGCAGCGAGCAAACCCGTTCGCGGGTCCAACGATTGCCGTTACCGGTCACGAGCCCGTTCCTATTGAGGATGCCGGCAATCAGGTCGTCCTTGGCAATCAGCGTGAGTTGGCGGATGGCTTCAACCGTTTCCACGGGCGTGCTGTTGCGTTGACCGCGGCGTCTTCGCGGCAGGCGCAGTTGTGTATGGACACCGCCCATCCAGTGGATGACCAGGACGATCTCACCCGATCCTTCCGCCGCCTCGGCATCGATGTCGGCGATAACTTCGTGGATGAGGCTGCGCACGATGCGCTTCTTGAGGCGCGCATCGGTGGTTGGCGCTTTCCAGACAGATTGCAAATCGTCAGCCAGCCCGGCCAAGGATGCCGGTGTAACGCGCTGGCTTGGAGCAGCCTCTGCGTCGTGTGTAGCAATCCTGGCTTCGATCTCTGCCTGCCGGACAAGCGCGCTATTCCATCGTGCCTCCAGTTCCCCGGCCACCAAGCGGTTTGCCGGATCGGTGGCGTCATATTGGCGAAAGGCGCGGTCGACTGCGTAGCGCGCGGCCTCCAGGTCTCGGCATAAAGCGTCACGAACCTGATCACGGCGCAGGGCAGCTTCGGCCTGTGCCTTTACCGCAGCTTCAATGGCCCCGGGCCCGACAACCTGCAGCAGCGCTTCTTCAATGGCGTCGTCGACACGCAACCCACCAAAGGCGATGCACTTCGGCTCGCCATTGTCGAGCTGGCCGCGGCAGCAGGAATAGCGCGGTATATTGTGCTTCGCACCCGAGTAGCGCGCCGTGAGCTTGCGGCCGCAGCGGCGGCAGCGCAGCAACCCGGCCAGCAGGGCGTTGCCGTGCTTGGCAGCGCCATGGTGTTTGCTTGTGGGCAGGTTGTCGCTCACCATTTTGCGTATCGCCTCCGCCCGTTCCCAGTCTACATATCCCTCATGGGCTCCGGGTCTGAGCGCCAACCACTCGCCACGCGGTTTGTGCTCCTTCTATATCCCTACGCCGGCTTCACCCCTATGCCGGTGCCGCCATAGCCCGGCACGGCTCTGGTCTTACCGTAGGCGTAGGCGCCGCCGTAGGCCGGGTTGGTGATCATCCGGTGGATTGTCTGGTAATAGGGCCGGCGCCAGACCGTCTTGCCGGATTTACTCTTGGCCGGCAGGTTGAGGCCGTGCTCCAGGAACCAAAGAAGAGCCTGCCGGGCGCTGCCGAACTTGTTCGGCGGGCAAAACATGGGTCCATCCATGTTTTGCCTTTCCCGCCTCACCCTTGTCGAAGACCAGCATGATGGCTTCTTGTACCCGGCGATCCGGAACCTTTTCCAGCCGGTCACCGGCCTTCACAAAGCCAATCGGCACAGCCCGATGCCGAGCGGCCAAGATCGTCATCGATGGTCTCGATCCGCGACCAGCCCAACTGACCAGGCCGATCCCGCATTGCATATTGCAGTGTGCTGCTTTCCCGGTTGTGCAAAACCTGATGGAGGGACGACTGGCGCACATACAAGACCGCCTTGCGCTCCAGATGATGGCGTTCGATCTTCTCAGACATCATCGCGCTCCTGGCTCCGGCGCAGATTGCGGGCTTCTTTTTCCCGTGTTGACCCGCGGTTTGGATGGTGCTCCATCAGCAAGCGTGACATTAGCTCGGTGAGCTTGCGACGTGTCGGTCGTGGCAGATTCCGCCATTGCGGTGTCGGCAAGGAACAGGGTCTTCCCGTCGGACCGAACAGGTCCAGTTGGGCTGGTTTCGTTCGAGGTCGGCTCATGATCGTCTCCTTGATCCTGATCGCAAGACATCAAGTCTGCGCTCAAATCAGGAGCCGCCGAAGAATGCGAGAGATCCTGGGCATTAGAATTGGCAATTTCCGACAGCAAAAACCGCAGCGCCGTAAGAGAGGCGACATCGACCTCGGGAGCATCCCGATCACGGATCGCCGAGCACGCCAAACGGTCGAACATCCATAACGGCACCTCAAGAGGCAACCCTGCTCCATCATCAATCAGCCGGCAACGAGCAACAGAAGTACCTGACTTCTTGACGACTGAGACAACGCTAACATAGCGCCCAGCCCAGGGGGGTAATCGTAGAGAACTCTGCGCTCGGTCGTATTATGGGTGTTGCGGAACCGAGCTGTATATTTTTGTCAGGCAACACACGACCCTTCGGATTTCTCCCGCGATGGCCGGCGGCATCGATGATACCATGTGGGACATTAACGACATAGCAGAACTAGTTTCAAATTGAGCCATTACCGCAAAGACCGGAAAGACGGCGTTAATCAACGCATCCATAGCTGCAATTGTTCGGCCGAGATGCAGTCGAATGTAAAGATGCGCATCCCCGGTAATGTCAGTCTTGGTGGCATTGACAATGCCCCGGCGACATCTCAGTGTCCGCCGTCAATCCGGTCGACACCGTTCATCGCATCCAAAACGACGACGCCTCATGCATAGACCAGGTTAGATTGAGAAACCTATCTTCAGGCCTTCGAGCACAGCTTCCTCCGAGGTACGTGGTGCCAAACAATCACCGATCATATGGCGTTCGATGTCCAACCCCTCCAATTCCGACATCAACGCGTCGCTGGATTCATGGCCAAGCGCCAGCACCAATGTATCGACCTCCTCACATATGATCGGCTCTCGCGCCATCGTGTGTTCCAGATAAACCGTATCCGCATCGACGCCAAAAAGCCGCGCGTAGGGCAGGACCTCAACGCCCAGCGAGAACAGCCGTCCGGCGGCATGATCACGGATATAGGGCATCACCTCTTCGCCCGGTTGCGTGCCGTTCACGGCGAGCCGAACACGGCAACCATCCAGTGCCAATTTTTCGGCAACTCCGAAACCGATCCAGTCGCAACGCCAATCGGCAACCAGCACGCTCGATCCGACATTGGCCGCGCCGGACAACACATCCCAGGCGGTCACAACGTGGCCATCGTCGAGGCCTTCCAAGGGCGGTATGCGCGGTCTCGCGCCTGTGGCAACAATAACCGCGGCGAATTCCTCGTGCTCGATCATGGCGCGGTCGACTTTGGAATTCAGCCGTACCTCGACGCCGGACCGTTCGATTTGCCGTTGTAAGTTCGTGACGATACCGCCGAATTCCGCACGGCCTGGGAGCAACTGTGCGAGAAGAGCCTGGCCGCCGAGCCTGGGTCCGGCTTCACATAAAACGACGTCGTGGCCGCGGCTGGCGGCAACACACGCCGCTTTCATGCCGCCCGGCCCGCCACCGGCAACTAGGATGCGCTTCGGGCTCGGGGCGGGTGTCGGATCTCCAAAAGCGGTTTCACGTCCAGTCTCTGGATGCTGGATACAGGAAATGGGACAACCCTTGAGAAAGTGACCCACACAAGCCTGATTGCAGGCAATGCAGGCACGAATGTCGTCAAGACGGCCCGTTGCCGCCTTGTTGGGCATTTCAGGATCACAAATCATGGCGCGGGTCATGCCACAGGCATCCGCTTCACCGGCCGCGATGATAGCCTCCGCGGTCTGCGGTTGATTAATCCGACCAGTTACAATGACGGGAACGGAAACACTCGATTTTATTTTCGCCCCGTAAGGGGCGGTATATCCGTGCTGTTGGGTCATTGGTGCGGAAATATGATAGGCACCCCGTCTCGAAGCGGAGCTGCCCGCCACCACACTGACATAGTCAACCAGGCCGGCCGCCGCCATTGTTTCGCAACAGGCGGTCGACTCCGATTCTTCCAGTCCGATTCCGTCCAGGTCCTCGCCGGAGATGCGGATTCCGACGACTGTTCCCTTCCCGAGACGATTACGTAGCGCCTCCAACACTTCGCGAAGAAAGCGCATGCGATTTTCAAGACTGCCGCCATATTCGTCCTGGCGGTGATTGATTGATTCCGCAAGAAACTGCGCAGGCAGATAGCCGTGACTGGCGACGACCTCGACGCCGTCAAGGCCTGCTTCGACAAGACGCGCCGCGGAATCCGCATACCCTTGAACAATCTCATTTATCATGTCCTTCGACATGGCCCTCGGCATAACATGAAACCGTTCGTTGGGGGTCGACGATGATGACCAGGCAACACTCGCAGAACCGTCTTCCGTACTGAGGATTTCCCGGCCCGGATGGAATAATTGCCCGAATATGGCGGCACCCTCGCCGTGAACCGCTTCGGCAAGCCTCCGATATCCGGGAATGCACCCATCGTGATGGCCTTGCAAAATATGCGTGGTGTAAAACGCTGTCGGGTGGACGCTCGCTACCTGAATGACGATCAGTCCCGCACCGCCACGTGCGCGGGAATGTTGATAGGCAACCAGCCGGTCGTCGACCAACCCATGGTCCGTGAGCCCAGTATCATGCCCGGTTGAAACAATCCGGTTACGAAGCTCCACCGAACCGATCTTGAGTGGTTTGAACAAATGAGGAAACAAGGCGTTCATCTGAAATAGGCTCCCTGTCGTTTGCGATGAGGATACCTGAGACCGAGATTACAGCTCTTATGGTGGCGCGCGATTTGCAAAAGATCGTGTAAGCCCCCGGAAAGTGTTTGCGCGTCATTTTCGTTCATTGGCAAACGACATTTCATTCGATGGATAATTCCGGATGACAATTCGGTGTACAAGTTGATGCCGTCCTCCCGTGATCGACCATTCGAAGTTGCGTGAATGCAGGTCGTGCGGCGCTCATCCATCATTCTGCCTGAAACACCACGATCGGCATTTCAGACGCGATAAACGCTTCCAGTTCCGCTGCGACGTGGGGCTTGGCCCGCGTGAGGATTTCGCGCACCCGTTCCCTGGCCTTTTCACGCAATGAAGGACGGCCCATCTCTTCCCACTGATCCGGCGGGCGTCGACAAGCGAGCTCCGGGTATACAAAAGCTGCGTTCATCAATTCCAACGTTTGCTCGTGTGCGAGGAAGTGGCCAGGTCCCGATAGGCAAACATCCCGGATGACCTCTACGGACAAGGTTTCGTCGTTGACGTCGATACCTTTGATAATTTGTCGAGCGGCAGCAAGCAATTCGTCATCGGTCACGTAGCTTTCAAGAGCACACCCCATGATTGAAGCGACCATGCCGACACTCAAGAAAATAATGTCAGCGCCCGCGAGGCCCGCAGCGAGGTTCGTCATGCCCTTTTCATAGCCGTACTGGGCATCGATTTCCTTGGCGTCGGTCATGCCGCCCGACACGCTGTTGGGGAACCCATACCATCGCGCGATCTGGGCTGAAGCGGCGTTCATAACGGCTATTTCACCGCCGCCACCGGAGAAGGCGCCCGTTCGCAGGTCCGAAACAAAGGGCCAATTTGCCCACAAAACGACAGCACCCGGGGCTGAAAGCTGAACCATTGCCATTCCGGCCAGGGTCTCCGCAACCGATTGAACGAGGGTGCCGGCGAGCGCGGCGGGTGCCGTAGCGCCGGACTGGGCGGCATTAATCATGTTTACTGGAAATCCGGCGCGCGCCGCCTTCATGGCGACCTTCGTATTGTCTGCACCAAAGGTCAGCGGCGGGACCACCGCACAAGAATTGCAAATGGCGAAAGGGCGATCCCTAAATCTGCCTTCCCCACCGAGAATCTGGTCGAAAATCCAGACACAGTCGTCGACATGAGATGGATCGTTGAATCCGATTGCGATGGGTTTGGTGGTGCCGGTGGCACAGGCATGGGCAATGGCAAGGTCGTATGTCCGCAGATCCTCTATCTCATTTGGCACGCAGGTGCGGTTGAAAAAATGGATGTTGGGCAAATTGTCGACCAACCGTGCACAATCATATAGATCGCGCAAAGTGGACGGGCGATAATCACCGGTCTCGATATCCACCATCTGAACGGCCAAGCCCCCCGTGGAATAGTGTGTAACACCGGCGCCGACCTCCACGTCCCGGCCCGGCGCCCGGCCATAAATCGTTGCGCGCTTCGGTATCTGTTGGATGATATCCTCCACCAGATGCCTCGGGAATTTTAGTCGTCCGTTTCCGTCATCAATGCAACCGGCTGCGATCGCCAGGTCGGTGAGTTCGGAAACACTGTTCCGCATTCCGACTTCGGCCAGTATCGCCAGCGCCCTGTCGTGAATAAGTTCGATTTCTCGATTGGAAAGAGGAAGATACGCTCCCCCGTGTACCGGCTCGCTTTGTAGGCCCAGACGAGAGGTCTGATTTGCGCGGCGATGGGCCCGGCCGCCCTTACGCAATGACATGATTCATCCTCTGGCTGTAGTCGTGCATGTTGGGGTCGTGTAAGAGCGGCGCCAAGACGGAAGTCTTTGTCAATTGAGGTCTCCGACTCACGGGGTCACGATTGTAAGCGGCGGCTCTTAAGGATGGCGGATTCGGGCAGGAGCCTTCCCGGTTATTCATCTTCGGCAGAAAGCAATTTCCGGCGTATCGCATCTCACGGGCTGTCACAGTGATTCCGCACCGAGAAGCATCGTCGGTCGGCTTTCCAAAGCCGCCTGCAACAAAATGGTCTCAAGATCATCCGATCGGGTTTGTAGCTCCACGTCATAGCCAAAGGCCGCGCCAATCGCTGAAAAATCCGGAGTAAACAGGTCCACGCCTTCAGGAACAATACCCAATTGCCTCATGGCAAACTTGATTTGACCGAATCCTGCGTTATTCCAGATGATGACTACCAGCGGCGCGTTCGCATCGACCGAAGTGCCCAGTTCGCTAATAGAGAACTGGAAGCCACCATCCCCAATCACACCTAAGACTCCTGACCTGGGTCAAAATGAGGCCACCGCTCTCAATCGGCTTTGCATGAACCCTTCAATTCGCCTGACGGCTTCGACCAACTGATTTTCGTCGATTGCAAATGACATCCGCACAAATCCTTGTACAAACTCGCCAAATGCCCCGGCATCCAGGGCCGCGACCCCCGTTTCCGCAAGCAACCTCGTACAAAACTCAGAGCTCGAAAGACCGGATTTTCGAACATCCACCAGCGCAAACATGCCAGCCTGCGGCCATCGGCAAGACAGTCCCTCGATCCGGTTAATGGCGCAGACCAAAATATCCCGCCGCCGTCGAAACGCATCCCGCATCCGAATCACTTCGTCTTGGGCATGGACCAGCGCAGCAAAACCGGCTTCCTGTATGAAGCCAGGCAAGCCATAGAGCATTGCCAGAGCGAGGTTTTCGAAATGCCCCACCAGACGGTCAGGCGCGATGACCCAGCCCACCCTCCAACCGGTCATTGCGAATGACTTGGATAGGCTTGAAACTGTAATCGTCCGTTCCAGCATCATTGGCAGGTTGCCGATGTTTACATGTTGTCCATCGAAAACCAGATCGTGATAAACCTCGTCAAAGATAACCCACAGGTCGTTTTCGATTGCCAGATCAGCAATCGTTTGCAGCTCTTCGATTGAAAAGACACATCCAGTCGGATTACCAGGACTGGCAATGAAAACAGCGCGGGTTTTCGAATTGATAGCACGCCTGAAGGCTGCCAAATCCGGCCTGAAACCATCCTGCTGAATATGCGGCACCCTCACCAGGGTGGCTCCCGATGCGCGGATTGTCGCCTCATAGGTCGCGAACATTGGGTCAAACGCGATGACCTCGTTTCCGGCCTCCGCAAGACACATGGACGCACAAAACAGACCACATTGCGCACCAGCGAGCACTACGACATTGTTCTCGCCAATTTCTTGGCCGGTTCGCCTTCGATGGGTTTCGGAAATCGCACGGCGGAAACTACGGCGGCCTGCCGCCTCCGTATAGTGCGTGTCGCCGCAACTAAGTGCCTCGATAGCTGCGCGGGTTATTACCGGTGGCGTATCAAGATCTGAATCGCCCACAGTTAAGAAAATTACGTCCGCGCCAGCTTTCTGCACCTCGATGGCCTCGTAGTGTACATCCCATGCCGCGGCCCCTTTTCCACCAATCCGCTCAACAAGGGAAGACATGTCCATTGGAAGTCCCGCATTTCAGAATTGGAAACCGGGAATTCGTTATTCAATTGTTTAATTAAAGTCAAGCTCAAGAAACTAGGAACCAAGAAATTTCATGCCCAAACGGCCCCAGATGAATTCCAGTGCGATCCTCGTTGCCTCCGACGGGTTCAAGATCTCCGGGTTTATGCAGCACTCAAGCCACAAACCGTCCACGATCGCATTTACGCCCATCGCTATGCCGTGCACAATGTCTTCGCTCAGCTCTATTCCCTTTGCTGAATTTACCTCATTTATGAGCTTGCTGAGTTCCTGCCGATAGAGAAGATAGGTTTCGGCCTGAACTTTTGCAACCGTAGCGTCAGTGATGACGAGTCCCCAGAAACTGACCCAGATTCGCATCTGCCTACGATCAGAACTTTCTGCGGGAAAAAAAAACGCTCGAACGAACGCTGCAAGACGTTTTTCTGGGTCGCTTCCAGCCTTTGCGCTTTCGAAAATGCTATGCTTTAGGGCAGATTCGGCAATGTGGCGGTATGATTCCGCGACCAGTTCATCTTTGCCACTGAAATAGTGCTTGACGAGGCCAGCCGACACGCCCGCAGCATCGGCTATCTTCCGCACGGTTGTTCCGTGATAACCATCTTCGGCAATGCAGACGAGAGTCGCCTCAATGAAATTTCCGCGCTGGATTGCCCTATTCCGCTGATCTGGTTTCCGCGCCATGCCAACTCACCTTTCAGTCCTCTGCGCATGCAAACGCACTGCATGCATTTTCTTGCTAATCAATTGACAGGAATTAGAACGTCCGCGCAATAGTCGACTCTGGAAGCGGCGAGTCTAACAGGCTGCTGAAAAACGATTTTGAGCACTCAGTGACGCAAGAATGATTCGCGAAAGAGCCGGCCGAGATTCTTTTCGTTCGTCCCAGCCGCTTTCTTAATTCGATTGATGTGCGGGTGACATTTTGCTCGGTCATTTTCAGCAGCCTGCTAACTGGTGATTACTCAGTGAAAAACAAAATAAACAGCAGAGTTTTGCCTGCTGCAGAGAGGCGGAGTAAAACATGCGGAACTGAACGAGCTTGTCCGGCACCCGTAATAGTGAAAGACATCGGCTGCGGGGAGGTGGGGCGGGAGTTCTAAAACGACTGGCCTGCAATTGACAAGATGCCAGCGCTCTCGGTGCCGCTGGGCTGTCGGCGCGGCAAATCGATCAGGCGAGCGCAAGGCCTGGATTTTCCGTCGGCGGATTGGTAAGGCAGGCGCCCGCGACGGCGACGCCGCGCCCTCCTAACGCGTTGTTGACGCAGCCAAAGATGCGGAAGGCCGACCAAACACGCCAAGCACGAATGTAGCCCTCTTTGGTAACAAGATTTGAGGCCGAAGGGGACGAGATACTGTGTCCTTGACATCGGCTGCTATTGTTTTACACTTGTATAACGAATCTCGGGGGGCCAGGCGGCAAGCACCATGGCAGCCAAAAAATCTGGCTTTCATAGTGAATAAAGCCCACGCAGGGCCGGGAGGGAGATATGAGAACAGCTCTTTCGAGTTTGCCCGCGGGGATTGTCGCTTTAACCGTCGCATTCTGGGCGTTGGCCTAATCCCAAACATGGCATGTCGCATTCCCTTGCGATCGCCTGCTGCGCAATTTGAACCGAGAGGAGATACCACTATGAAAGAGTTCGAAGATCTGAAGCGGCTTGTATCCGATGGCCGCATCAGCCGTCGTGAGTTTATTCGACGCTCCACCGCCTTGGGGCTTGTGGCAGCCATCCCCAGCGCTTTGTTGGCTGAGGAAGCCAAGGCGACCGAGCCGAAACGCGGCGGCAGGCTAATCCAGGCTGTAGGTGGTGGAGCAACCTCGGACTCTCTGGACGGCGCAGCGCTCCTCGACACCCACAACGTGAATGTCAGCTGGCAAGTCCGCAACAGCATGACCGAGGTGCTGTCGGACGGCAGTGTCACTGGCGAGTTGGTGGAGGACGACTGGGAAGCGAGCGACGACGCATCGCAATGGGTCTTTAAGGTGAAGAAAGATGTGGAGTTCCACAATGGCAAGACCCTGGATGCAGAAGATATCGTATTTTCCATCAATCACCATCGCGGGCCCGACTCCAAGTCGGGCGGCTCAGGCGCCGTGTCCGGTATCGAGGACATCAAGGCCGATGGCAAGGATACGGTCGTCTTCACGCTGACATCGGGTAACGCAGACTTCCCCTTCCTCATGGCGGACTACCACCTGACCATCGTACCGGCGGACACCAAAGACTTCAGCGACGGTATGGGCACGGGCCCCTTCACGCTGAAGGCATGGGAGCCGGGTGTGCGTGCTGAAACCGCCCGCAACCCCAACTATCACAAGGAAGGCCGACCCTATTTCGACGAGGTTGAGACTTTGAACGTGCTTGACGTGGCAGCCCGTATGTCGGCCGTTCAGACCGGTTCGGTGCACTGCATCGATCAACCGGATCTCAAGACCCTTCATTTGCTCGAAAAAGAGCCTGGCATCGTCGTCAGGGAAGCGGCCGGTACCAAGCATTTCTCCTACCCGATGCTGACCAACCGGACGCCTTATGACGACAATCATGTCCGAACGGCGCTCAAATACGCCGTCGATCGCGAAGCTCTGCTGCGGACCATGCTTCGCGGACATGGCTATGTCGGTAACGATCACCCGATCGGCAGGGGCCAACGATACTTCGCGGATGACTTGGAACAACGGGTTTACGACCCCGACAAGGCGCGTTGGCATTTGCAGCAAGCTGGTCTGAGCTCGCTAGACGTGACGCTCCATGCTTCCGATATTTACCCAGGCGGCGTCGACGGTGCAGTCTTGTTTAAGGAACATGCCGCAAAGGCCGGGATCAACATCGAGGTCGAACGCGTACCGACGGACGGTTACTGGAGCGATATCTGGCGGAAGGAGGATTGGAGTGTGTGCACCTGGTCGGGGCGGGCGACAGAGGATTGGATGTTCTCGACCGCCTACCTCTCCACCGCGGACTGGAACGACATGGGCCCCTGGAAAAACGAGACCTTCGACAAGCTGCTTATCGAGGCTCGCGCGGAGCTCGACGAGGAGAGGCGCCGGTCCCTGTACGGCGAAATGCAGCGCATCGTCCGTGACGAGGGCGGTGTTGTCATCCCAGTTTTCGCTAGCTGGGTCATGGCGCTGTCCGACAAGCTGGGCACACCCGCAGAGTTGGCCGGTAACTGGGTCATGGACGGCAACAAGAGCGCCGAACGCTGGTGGTTCGCCTAGAGCGTCGGTCGGCCATTTGGAACCATTCTGACGGAGCGGTTTTGTGGCAAGGTCAAGCCTAGGCTCGACGGGCCTATCCGTCGATAGGTTCGAGAGACTTGGCGCAGGATTTGGCACAAAACCGCCCGTCCCGAAAGGCTTGGCTCTGGCGGGCACCCGCCGGCGAAACGGTCTCGCGAGATGCGATTGCATCGCGACCGCGCCTGTTTCACCAACGGCTCGCCACGCCAGAGGCCAAGCAGAATTGATCCCAAATTGCCGCCAGATGCTCTAGCCGGTCAATCATAACTTACGGTACAAAAAATGGACGATGGACCCTCCCGGGGACGGCCGTGGTGTTTGGATGAGTTCACAGCTTTTGCAGAGACACTGGCCGATGCGAGTCGAGAAATTTTGCTCGCCTCCGGGAGGCAGCGTCCGGGAGTCGAAGTTAAGGACGATCTGAGCCCGGTGACCGAGATTGATCGAAAGATCGAGGATCGCCTCCGGCAAATGATCACGGAGGCATATCCGGCCCACGGAATCATTGGCGAAGAACGCGAAACGTCGTCGCCGGAAAGCGACTTTGTTTGGGTTATTGATCCGATCGATGGGACATTCCAGTTTATCGCTGGCATCCCAGTTTTTGGCTCTTTGATCGCGCTAACACGCGACGGAATTCCGATAATCGGTGTCGTCGACTTGCCGATGACCGATGACCGCTGGGTCGGCAGTGAGGGCCGGCCAACACGCCACAATGGAAAACAGGTGCCTGGGCGTCACTGCCGCGAACTCTCAGCGGCGTTACTCTCCACCACCACCCCTGATGTCTTCAAAAATGAGGAACTTCAAACTTTGGAGCGGCTCAAGGCAGCCACGCGGTGGACCGTCTATGGCGGTGGGTGTCTCGCCTACATGCTGCTTCTAACCGGAAATATCGATGTGGTCATAGAAGTTGGTCTTGACGCGTTCGACTACTGTGCCCTCGTTCCCGTTATTGAAGGTGCCGGAGGTGTAATTACCGATTGGGAAGGAGAAGCGCTGGATCTGCACTCGGGCAGCCGAATACTCGTTTCTGGAGGCACTCTGCTCCATGCCGAGGCCCTAAATGTGGTAGCGCAAGAGCCATAGCGAGATCAGGCGATCCCATTTTGTGACCTTGGCCCGCCTTGGATGCGCGCGTAAGAATTTCGACCTGATGCCGCAGCAAGACGTTCTCGGCGTGCGGTTCTGCTCGGGATTTCAGACCCGACAGGACCTGGGCCGATAGCAATCGGATGAGCGTGATCGTACGCTAAAGGTCAGCTGTCCTGTCAACGGCATTCTAAATTTGTACCAGGCCGGCAATGCAACGATGTATCACGAAGTGGCTGTTGTCTTGTCCACGTAGTCCGCGGGAGGGGCCCGCGCGCGGAACGACGCGCCTTCCACGGGGCTAGCGGCGGGCTGCACGTGGGAGGGACCTGTGGGCTCACGTGGGCAAGCGGGTCGCGGTCTCTCAGCGGGCTTTCGATTTTTGCCAGGAGCGACTTTGCTTAAGGCGGTAGCTCTCGGCGTTCATCTCGATGATATGAACCACGCTGCACGACAGCTTTGCTGAGAGGCCGGGAATCTGATGTTCTAGACGATTCTATTTTGCCGAATGGAGCCGTCCGCTGTCCCATCCTCTTCCCGACGCTCTCATGTCCACGCTATCGCCTCACCTTGATCTGAGCAAGCCACGGCTGGCGACGCTGGCGTTTATGATCATCGGTCTTATCAATGCCCGCACGGTGAACCTGAGCCACTTGGCCAGCCAATTCTTCGGTGCCGCCCAGGTCGCCTCCAGCTATCGCCGACTGCAACGCTTCTTCCAGTATGTCACGCTGGAGGGGGACTGGTTGGCGCTGGTCGTGGTCAAGCTGCTGAGGCTCAGGCCGCCTTGGGTGTTGTGTTTGGATCGGACCAACTGGCAGGTCGGGCGCCGGGATGTGAACATCCTGATGCTGGCGGTTGCGACCCGGCGTCTGCGCCTCCCCTTGATGTGGACGGTTCTCGACAAGGCTGGCTCCAGCAACCAGGCTGAACGCATCGCGCTGATGCGGCGCTACCTGGCTCTGTTTGGCGCGGGTTCGGTCTCCTGGCTGCTGGCGGACCGTGAGTTCATCGGCGGCCGGTGGATAGAGTTCTTGTTGGAAAACAACATCATGTTCGCCATTCGGGTGAAGGAAAACAGCATGATCCGCCTCGCTGACGGGCGCTGTACCCCGCTCAAGAGCTTGGCCCGAAAGCGCCGCGGCGGCAAGCCTTTGCATCGCCGGCCGGCGCGCCTCGAAGCCATGGCCGAGCATCTGGGAACGCCGCTCCGATTTGCCGCCAAACGGCTCACAGACGGCCAGCTCCTGATCGTCGCCTCCAACGGCCCAGCCGACAAGGCGCTTAAGGCCTACCGCAAACGCTGGCAAATCGAATGTCTCTTCGGCGACAGCAAGACCCGCGGCCTGAACATCGAAGACACCCGCCTTACCCAGCCGCGCAAACTGGGCACATTGCTGGTCCTTATCACCCTGGCCATGGCCTGGGCTTATGCTAGCGCCACCGCCCTTAAAGGAAAGCAGCCGATCAAGACGCGGGCTCACGGATACCGCTACAAATCCTGGTTCCGCCTCGGTTTCGATCAGCTCAGAAAGTGGATCCTGCACGATCCACCAAGAGCTGCAAACGTCTGGCGCCGCCTATGGCCAAAACGACCAACCGCCTTCAAATGCAGAAGAGTCGTGTAGTGTGCAGGTGGAGTCAAAATGCCGCCAACCCGTTGGATTGACGGCGTTTTATTTGGTTGCGGGGGTAGGATTTGAACCTACGACCTTCAGGTTATGAGATCGTTTAAGGCTGTTTTCCCGACGGTGGACGAAAGTGGCGGATGCTGGATAAAATGCTGTAACAGAAGGGTTATTTTGACGGCATGGGTTTGATAGACTAGGCGGCAGATAGCGCGAACTTGCTTCCAAGTGGTACCTATATGGTACCTGGAATGAGCTGGCGCAGGGCGCAGCCAGGAGCCGCCAAATGCCGAAACTCACCAAGCGTGTCGTCGATGCCTTGAAGCCAGAAGCATCGGAAGTCGTCCATTGGGACACCGCCCTTTCGGGCTTCGGCGTGCGAGTGTGGCCTACCGGTCGAAAGTCGTACATCGTCAAATGCCGCTGCCGCGGCCGCCAGATCAAGATGACCATCGGAACTCACGGCCCCATGACCGTCGAGCAGGCCCGGATCAAGGCGCGGGGTATCATAGCCGAGGCGAAGGCGGGCCATGACCCGTCCGCTGAGCACTCCCAGATGCGGAAATCTCCGACGATGAAAGATCTCGGGCAGCGCTTTCTCGACGAGTACGTTCCGAGCCACTGCCGCCCTACCACCGAGCGCGAGTACCGGCGTTCTGTCGAGCTGTTCATCAACCCGGAGATCGGCACGCGGAAGGTCATCGATATCGAGCGCACCGATATCGCCAAGCTGCACCACGGCTTGCGGAACAAGCCGTACCAAGCCAACCGCACGCTCGGCGTCCTATCGAAGATGTTCAATCTTGCCGAAATCTGGGGCCTTCGTCCGGACGGCTCGAACCCTTGCCGGCATGTGAAGAAATACAAAGAGGAAAAGCGCGAGCGCTTTCTTTCCGACGAAGAGTACAAGCGGCTCGGCGAGGCGTTGCGCAAAGCCGAAGCTGAAAAGACAGAAACCCAATCGGCGATCAATGCGATCTGGCTGCTCATGCTGACGGGTTGTCGGCTGAACGAGATTATGACCTTGAAGTGGACGTATGTTGATCTCGAAGCTAAAGAGCTACGTCTGCCCGACTCGAAAACGGGCGCAAAGACCGTTCACCTCGGCACCGCGGCGATCGACCGACTCAAGGCGATCACGAAGTTCCAGGATAACGATTTTGTCATTACAGGGAAGAAGTCCGGAGGCCGCCTCACAGATCTTCAGCATCCCTGGAGGCGCATTCGGGAAACGGCGAAGTTGGACGACGTGCGGCTCCACGACCTTCGTCACTCTTTTGCGAGCCGCGGCCTGATTGTCGGGGAGGGTCTACCAATGATCGGAAAACTTTTGGGGCACTCACAAATCCAGACGACGGCCCGCTATGCGCATCTAGCGAACGATCCAATCAAGTCGGCTGCCGACCGAATTGCCGAAGGCATCTCTACGTCGGCCGCCGCCAATTGACCGTCGACCAGATTGATCAGGACCGCCAAGACTTGCAGCCCGGATTGCAGAACTCTCGATCAAGCCCGGTCCCGTCGTAACAACCTACTTACATCTGTGGGGGCGCGAGGCTGCGACCCTGGTCAGCAGTAGGGCATTTTTCAAGCAGCGGCATGGGGTGTAGGCAAACGTACCAACCATTCAAGAGACGGGGCAGCGACAGTTTCAGCTACTCGTCGAGAAACGCATCGCCGGTCGGGTCGAAGTCGGATTCTCCGCCGCTTATCCCGGAAAACGCGTCGTCATCTTCCCTGTAGGATTGGATGGCTCCCACAACCGCCCTGTCACCCTTGACGACAGCGTCAACCAGCTCCTTGAGATAAACCGTTGTTTCTGCGGTCGCACCGATATAGCCGGCGCGGATCAGGTCGAGAAAAGGCCCCTGCCGCAAGTAGCGGCCAGCCAGGCTCTCGAAGCTCACGCGTACAGCGCCGCGCGGGCCTTTGCTCGCCGGATCGGCCCGCAAACGCTCGAAATGGTCAATCGGCAGGACGATTCCGGCATTGCCCAGCGCACCGCCACGCTTAACGAACTTGAGATAGAAGACTTGCGGATTGAGACGATATTCGAATGATCCCGGCGGGTGTTGTTTTCCGAACTTGCGCATCCGTTTGATCTCGGAATCGAGATTGGCATCCGGACGGTAGACCCAGTCATTATCCCGGTCTTTGCGGCCGTGAGGCTCCAGCATCTTATACTGGACCATCACAATGTTCTGACGCGTCGTGTTGAGATAGATGAGATCGACGCCGAAGACCTTTTCAAGCGGGCGACGGTTGGCGGTAAAGACTTCAAGCCGTTCGTGCCCCTTCTCGAACACGGCCCGGCCCGTGATATCGCTGTCGGTTAGTTCGTAGTCGGGGAAAGTGCGGGCGTCGTGCTCGACGACGGAATCTTCCATGATGTTAACGCGCGCGAGCGCCGTGTCTCGGCCTCTGGCGAGTTCAAGGGAGACAGCCTGATCGCCGGGCGACAGACCGAACGCGCGCAAAGCTGTGTGTACAGCGTCTTCCTGCATCGCGTCCATGCCGCGGTAATGTTTGGGTGCTGACAGTGACGCAACAGCGGCACGCATGGCGCCACGATTTGACTCGATCTCGGCGAGCTCTTCGACCAGATGAACGCTGAGCTTGGGCGACAGGGCGACGACAGACTCACGGGAAGAAAGCCTGTCACGAAGATTGCGTGCATGGGCCTTGTCGGTGACAAGCTTCAGGATGCCGGCCTTTGATGAAGGCTGGATATGCAGAGCCCGCTTGACCTTGATCCGCGATTCCAGTGTCGTGACGGCGCTGCGCGAGCTGGCCAGCCCGAAATAAACCTCGCTCCCGTCACCATCCTTGCCGATAACAAGACAGGCGGTTGGCACTCGCACTTTTTCGAACAGCTCGTGAGACCGCGCGATCGTGAATTCATTGGCGCCACGCCGTGACTCGCGCAGGCGCGACCACTCCTCGCCTTCGAACTGAAACAGCACGAGGGGCCTTTTATGCACGAGGCGCTTCAGGTTTTCGAGCCACCCCTCTGCTTCACTTTTCCTGGTCGCCGCTTCGTTCATTCAGTCTCCTGGGGTAAGCATGGGATTTGTTGAGATAATCGTCAGCGACCGTGCCCCGCGCGTGAGCGCGACATACAGCTCTTTCTTGGAAAGGGATGTGGCGTCGAGTACGATCGCGTGGTCAAATTCAAGCCCTTTGACCAGCAGCGTTGTGCCGATCAACCTGCGCCTCCCGAGAGGACGGCCCTTGTGACGGAACTCGCCGTGATACTTCTCGGCGGCTTCGGCGAGCGAAAGCTCCGGGTGCACCAGGTGCTTGCGCAACACACCAAAAGCCCTGTTGAACAGATCGGCGCGGATCACTTCGACGCCGGCTGTCTCTTTCAGCGCCAAAAGAAAATCAGACATGGTGGCGCTGCCAGGCGTTGAAAGGTAGGCATTGGCCCTGCGCGCCGCCGTAGGGTTGCGCGTATTGGCCCGAATATCGACCTGCTCGCCGCGGACGGTAGGGGCAGGAAGATTCGGCTCAACGGCGGTCATGCAGAGCTTGGCAAAGGCAACAAGTTCGATCAGACGGGCCGCGTCCGTTTGCGCACGCTCCAGCTTCCGTATGAAGGAAAAAAGGTTCTTTCCCTCGACTTCCTCAATTGATGAAAATCGGCCTCCGAGATTCCGCGACAGCCTGTGGCACCTGGCCTTGTACTCCTGACTGCCTTTGTGAATGGCAATCACCGTTTGAGCACGGTCACATTGGAAATAGCGGCACGCATTTCCCTGCGACTGCGTAAGCACCTGCGGATCGGCATTGGCATGAGTGAAGGTTACTGCCGCCGGGCGGCCGGCGTTAAGATCGATCGCCTGCCCCTGCTCAAGGCATGTACGGACATTCCCAAGCCATGCGCCAAGATCGTCCGCGCCCGCCTGTAACCAGCGATGGGGCACGTCAAGCGCGCCAAGACGCTCAAAGCGCCCCTCAACGTCGCGCGTCCAGTCTATCGGGTTTTGCCCTTCGAAATCGAAAATGCCTTGCAGCGGATCGCCCAGTATCCGGCACGGGAGGTCCCGCGCGAGCTTGAGTACGATGCCGTGCTGGGCAACCGAACAGTCCTGATACTCATCGACATAGAGCCCGTCATAAGAGGTGCGAACAATCCTGCGGATAAATTCATGATCGAGCAGGCGCGCGCAGGCTTCGTACAGCGCGTTCCACCGTACATTGTTGGCGGGGCACTCCTCGGCCCAGCCGGATGTGTCTGAATAAGAGAGTGAAAGCCGAAGGGACCAGCTTGCTATTGTATCGATGCGATAGAGCCTGTCGCTGACGCCAAGCGTGCGCATTTTGCGCCGGAGTGCGTTCACGCCTGCATAGGTGTGGGTCAGGATCAGTTGCCGTCCGGCGCTGCGGGCCGTGGCCTCGGCGATCAGATGGGTCTTGCCGTATCCGGCCGGGGCCACGACATAGCCGGCTCCTTGATGTGCAGCAAGAAGCGCTGGCAGATCACACATCGTCGATCCAGTCCCGCAAGCTGGTGAGCTGCCGGACCAGATCGCTTTCGCGGATCGCATTGTCAGCCAAATGGCCGGAAATGGCGGTAGCCCACTCGCGGCCCCAGCTTTGCCGCTTGAACCAGTCGCTGGCCTTGGCCGCTCTACCGAGCGCCGTGCGCAATTGCGGCGTGTCGGCCCATGCCGCGAAATTGCGATCGAAGCCTTGACCAAACTGTGTCTCCACCTGGTCCAGAAGGCGCTCGTCGTCATTCCAGATGGCACGCGCAGCATCGAATGATGCCAAGACGCCCGCCCACGGAAGATCCGCGAACACGCGTTCTTCAATTGACAGCGCGCCATCCCATTTGGCGACCGTGATACCGGCATTGCGCAGCTCCTGCGCATGCACATCGGAGAACTGAACGGGCTCATCAGAATCAGCGAGAACAGCAATATCGTAGCCAAGTGCTTTCAGGTTCTCGGCGACTTCCTTAATCTTGCTGGCACCGACCGCGTCGAACAGGGCAACACCGCGATAGGCGAAGGAATCCTTGTCCTCTGACGCAACCCAGTGATCGTCAAGCCCGCGCAGAAAACCGACCTCCGTTGCGCCTTCGCAAACGATGAACTTGGGCGCGAGAAAGGCTTCGGCGCCGGCGCGAATTTTGCCCTGGATGGAGTCGGCGATCGCCGGTTTGTTCGCAGCCACGACGCCAATCTGCCCGCCATCGCAATGGACGATATGCAGATCATCGACGGTCAGCTCGCGCAGCACGACAGGCGAATGCGTGGTCAGGAAGTATTGCCCGGTTTCGTCTTCCGTCAGATGCTGAAGTAACCGGGCTATGCGGTGCGGTTCAAGCCCGACTTCGACCTCATCGAATAGGGTGACATGTGGTGCGCGGAGCGCCTTTTTTTGCAGGCCGGTCGTCAGCATCCGCTTGGACCCGAGTCCAAGCTGCCGCAGCGGCATGTCGCCGTCATGCAGGGCAAGCCCCGCCATCCGCACATTTATGGCGTCGGTATCAAGGTGTGCCTTGTACGATACGGCGACATTGACACCAAGCGCGCGGGCGGTCGTTTCCGCAGTCCTAGCCACCTCATCAAATCCGGTCAAATCGTCTGCGCGGCGGTCTTCTAACGCTGCTTTGGCCGCGCGGGCTGCGCCTGCAAGCGATGATGTGATGTTCTCCGTTTCGGTAAGCTGGCTCAGGATCGAGCCGCGCGACCATGTCAGGTGCCGGTCCGAAACAGTGCCGATCAGGCTGACGGCAACCTTGGCCCGGTCGTTTGCCCTGAACGGCACTCCTTCGTCATCATCGTTCTTAATGACCGTCCATGCCGGTTCGAGATCGTCGGCCACCGTAAGGCGGATACGCAACGCGTCTTCCAGGCCCTCACCCGGATCATCGGTACGGGCAAGTGTTTCGACATTCCAGCCGCACAGTGCGTGCCCGTATTTTTCAAGGTCGCGGAACGCGTCGGACAGATCGCCGAGAACGGCTTCTATCGTGATCGCGTTTGCGGGATTGCAGAGATAGAAATCAGCGTCATCAAAAGACAGGTTCCACTGCGGATGAAAAACACGACGCAGCGCTTCAAGGATTGTCGATTTTGTGGAATCACCGCGTCCGATCAGGCACAGGATATTGCAGTCAGGCAACGGCCAGTCGAGTTCACGGATACCCCGGAAGTTCCTCACTGACAGATGACGTATCCGCATGGCGCCTCACCTCAGATATAATACTTAAACGGCAGCTTTGGCTCGCCATCCATCGGCGCAGAAACCAGTACATCACCCACCGCATCTGCAAACCTGATCGTAACGGGCAAACGATCATTGTAGAGGCATGAGTTGAAATTGATTTTTGTCAGCCCAAGAACATCGGAAAGCACCGTTTCCAGAGCGCATCGGCCCTTCTGGACTTTGACTTGGATGGGATTGGGTGTCTCCGGGCCCATGTAGGTATCCAAGCGGGGGACGTAACCGGCCGTCCAAAGGAATACGTTGTACTTGGTCAGAATTGCGGCCGTTCCGCGGATGACTGGGTATTTGCCGGTGCGAAACAGCTTGAGATCGTCACGCGCGTCACGGATTTGAACCCCGACGAGGTTGGTGCCTCTTGGACACCCTTGTTCGAAGCCCTTCCATTCGTCTTCGGTGAATGCCGAGCGTGCATGTATGAAAAGTTCAGCTGGGGCCTTTCCGTGGAGCCGCCGGTACTCCTTGACTACCGTTCGTATCAGCTTCCGAGCATTCGACAGGTCCAGGTGGTATTGACGGGTATCGGGCGAATACCACGGGCCAAGCGCTCCCCTGAACACAACGCCGTCCCCGTCTGACAAGAACATCTGGGCGGCGCAACACGCATATCGGTCGCCGCCTTGGGGATTTGTCCGCTTATAGACCAAGCCGACATAACAGACGCCCGGCCGGACATCCGCCAATTGCCATGGGCGCCCGCCCGCCTTGTAGTAGGCGCCGGTACAAAGCTTCCACGCGACCGTCGCAGGATCTTCGAGCCGTCTTAGGGGCCAGCCGCTTTCCGTGACGAACTCCTTTGGCGTGAGAGTCGTCTCTCGGACGATCTGGGTCACGATCCTGTCCTTGAGGAGTCTCGCCTTTAACTGCCTGCGAAAATGGGCTGCATATCTATAAACGTCCGCCTCTTTTTCCTCTTCGCCGAACAGTGTCGGCTCACGCTCTAGCTGCCGCGCGCGCGATGCAGAGATTGTTACCTGACCCTGGATCTGCTCGGCATTAACGACCTTCGATTGGGGTCTCCCGAGCGCATAGACCTCTTCCGGGATTACGACGAACCAAAAGCTCGGTGGGTTTTCGAGGCGGTCCTGCGCGGCAATCAGGCGCTCAACATACATGCTAACCGCAGCTTTGATCGCTTCGTGGCGATTGCGAATTTTCAAGGCGTTTTGGAGTTTACCGGTATCGATATCTGAAATCGTTTCAGTCGGATTGGCGCTCCATTTCGCGGCAAACGCCTGCTCAAAGCCCGGAAACGGAATGTGTTGTGGCTCGATCGCCCTCGAGCGCACCGTCGGTTCAGGGATGCCGATGAATCCGGAAACCATTTGCGACCAGCTCTGAAATCGACGGACCCCTTCGGCGGTCCCGATAACGCCGTACCGCACCTGTGAGATGGATGCATCGCTTGAGACCGGGCCGTACAGATACAGACCATCTCGGGGATATTCGAGCTTCTGACCGAAGCCGAACTCAAGCTGCGGCTCGGCTATGTGTTTGATTTCAAGTGCTGGCGCCGATTCACTCTTCACGATTACCCCCTTCCGACTCGCTGTCGCTTTGCTGGTCGTCTTGATCGTCAGCGTCTATCGGCCCCTCGTCGTCATCCAGGTCATCAATATTGACGGCGTCATCATCGTCCGCCGCCAAATCATCTTCGGCATCGAGTTCTTCTTCATCGTCGTCGGGGAGAATAATCGACACTGGCGCGCTAAAGGTCACGGGAGGAAGGCGTAGCGACAACGCGGCGTCCGACCCAACGGGAACGATCAAGCTGGTGCCGCCATCCGACAACCAATAGAGAAAGGCCAGCAGCATGTCGCGCCACTTGGCGTTTCGCCATGACTTCGTGAAGGACCGTCGCAACCGGTGCATGCGCTTTGGATTATCTATCGGCGTATGACCGTCGTCGGAGAATATGACTCGGCTGACGAGCCGGACATGTGGGAATGGAAATACCCTCGGCTTCGGAGTGATGCCGTAATGCCAGTGCAAACGCCGTTTCTCAGAGTACCCGATGATTTGGCGCCTTCCGCTCAGGCCACCTTCCCATGAAAAACTGATCTGTCCTGAAGGTACGGCATCGACCTCGCCCCACCAGGCAAGCTGTTCGCTGGCCATTTCATAGGAGCTCAGTGAACGTCTCTGCAGCACGAGTTCTATTGCCTGACGTACCAAATTGCCAAACTGATTGTGGGCATCGAATCTCTCGATGTTCTCTTCGGGCCAGCCGTCCTCAAGAAAATCCTCCGTACTGATTGTGCCGTCCACTTGAAGCGGCAAGTCCGGTCCAAAATGATCCTGAAGATCATGGAGCGGACAAAATGCTAGAAACCCCCGGCGGAACGGAACAATTGGCCACGTCGCGCTACGCATCTGGCGTTTCGCTGCACCTAGAGAGATTCCTCCGCGAAAATCGTAGAGATAGATCGTTTCGGGCAGCCGTTCGATGGAAAGCCAGTTGCTGACGAGCGGTTCAGGCTCAGGCGTTAAACACTGGGCGTGGCGTAAGTGAACCTGCCTCCAATAGTCGGTTGTTTCTGTGGCCGAATCGCGATTGCGAGGAACGCCGTAGGTTTGCTCAAGCGTTTCTAGGAGCTCAGCCAGCCCGTCCGCCCAGCTCTTCTTAAAATCAATATGCTGAGCGTGCGCTATCAGGAATGGAGCATCAAAGTTCGCGAGACGCAGCGGTATGATGAAATCGGCGTCGCCAATATCCCTCCCGACATTGTGGGCAATCTGAATTTCGTTTCGGACACCTTGCTTTTGCACCCCATCCTCAGTGCCGACGAGCAAGACCTTGCACGCCTTGTTACGAAGAGCGTCCTCCAGTCGGCGTTGCCAGTCTTGCCCGCCGCGTAGTCTAAGCACGTCCGCCCACACTTCGTAGCCGGCCGCAGTCAGTCGTGCCCCGAGCCAGACGGTGAACACATTGTCCTCCGGATTGGCGTGGCTGATGAAGATGGCGTCGCGGCTGACCTCTGTCATGCGGCGGATCTCCAGCCGGTATCTGGAGACCAACGACCAGGCATATGGCCGCCGTCGATGGCCCCTTGAGCTGCCGGCATTATGAAATCACCGATCTCGCGAATGACCGTCGGCAAATCCGTTTCATCGATCAGCAGCGGCTCGCGGGCGAGGAAGGATCGCCATTGCTGCGACTTTTGTGGATCGTCTGAGAAGGCGTCGGTCAACGAGGGCGGACGTTCGAGTGGGACCGGCGTCGCGCGCCTTTCGAATGTGGCGCGTATGGCCGCGGCGAGGACCGCGCCTTCGAAGGTGAAGAGCCGCGACATCGCAAGGAGGTCGTAGAAGTCTTTCATGCGGCTGTTCGCCAAGTCGAGCGCCACCACGGCCTCGAACTTCTCGGCGGCCACCGTTTCACGCGGATAGGCGTTGAGCTTTGGCGCCGGCTGGTCGAGAAGAACCGGATATTCGAGCTCCGTCGGGCCAGGCGTCACGGCATCGCCAAAACCGATGTCGATCTGGATCGGAATGACGGCGGTGCCAAGGCGCGCCGATGTTCTCAACCGAACGCCTCCATAGGTTTGATCGTCGCGAATAGGCTCCGCGGCAATGTGCTCAGCATTGAAACTCAACCCATCTTCCTCAACCGCCTGAACACAAATGTCCCGGAAGATTCCAACAAGGCGCTCGGCTTCGCGCTCGCCGAAGGAGAGAAGATCCAGGTCGCGCGTCGTTCGGAAAGGGTCTTCGAGCCAAGCGGCATAAAGCATGGCGCCTTTCAGAACGAAGCGGTCCTTGTGAGGCGAGACGCTCAGGCGGAAGAGAAGCCTTTCCAGCGCGTAGCGCGTCAGCATGCGCTGGAAATTCGCCTGCTTTGCCTTGGCGATGTTTTGAAGCCGCGCGCGTACCGAAGCGGCAATATTTGTCGTCTTACGCGCCATCGGCGACCACCGTTTCGAGATACGGCCGCAGAACAGACCAGATTCGGGTGTCGCGGGCGTATTGAACGATTTCAGCCGGCTTGGCTTTGCCGGACTTCACGACGTTGTGCAGTCCCTCAAGCGCAACGTCGAAACCGACGAGCTTCCTGAATCGAAAGCAGTCCACAACAGTTTTGGCCGGGTCAAAGATCGGCACCGATACGCTGTCGATGGTATGGGTTTGCACGCCGAGCGAAAGCGCCTGTTCCCCGAACCGCACGATGCGGGTTGAAGGATATTCGATTTTGGGTTTCCGCGCCTTTGGGCCTATGGCGACCCAAACTCGGCTCGGCGTCTGGAGCGTGAGCTCATGGAACTGGAGGGCGGAGATTAGGCAGATCACCCCTTTCGGTACGCGCTTCGCGACTTCGGCCAGGTCATGTGGCGCTGTGATGTCGGCGTCGGTGAGCTGATAGAGGCCACGGGAAACACGGGTGAGGACGCCCTCTTCCACCAGCCGCGACAGCGTTTCCGGGTGGACCCCGGCATCGCTCAGCTCAACACGGCGCATGGCGCCGCGCTCCCTGAGAAGCTCGACGGCCCGATCTCTCTGCGATATCTCGGTTGTAGCGACCATGTGACAAAACGTCGGTTGTTAACTTCTAACTTCCGACGTTTTGTCACAAACTGACTAGCAGGAAAAGCGAAAAAAGCTCCTGCTCGGTTCCTTCTTAATAAAGCATCCTCTTGTCCGGCTATTCCTTCCGGAAGAAATCGACAGGTTTCGCGCCAAGCGCCTCGGCGAGCTTTTCCAGCATATCCACAGTGGCGGCGTTTTCCGAGCGCTCCACCATTCCGACATAGTTACGGTTAATCTCCGCGCGGTCGGCAAGCTCTTCTTGCGACATCCCCTTTTCCTGCCGCAAGTGTTTGAGATTTCGAGCTACGATCCGCCTCAACTTCATGGCGAAAGGCAGCCCGAATACCTAGTATATTGCTACTTAGTATACTAGGTATTTTGAGAGACTCCATCTGGATGCCTGAGCTTCTGCGGCTCTTACGTCTTGCGCCATGCCCTTGACCCTGACCCTGACTGCGTACTTTCGGCCCGATGCGGCTGCCGATCCGCTGATAGGGCCTGAGCGGTATGTGGCCGGATTCGAGGATCCAGACGGCGAGCCGTGGGGAATATCCGTCCCACTGGAGCCGGATGATGTGGATGCAGTCGTCCTAGCCGGGATCGCATTCTCGATCTCGATGGAGCTCGACGGGACGCTCCTGATCGAGGCGGAAGGACGCGGGGATGCCGCCAATGAGGCGATCGCGAAGAGGGGCCATTTGGCCCGGTTGCCATTGGACGAGATTGTTCGGGTGACGCTCGATGCTGACCTGATGGCGATGGAAGACGATGCCGAAGCGGCGCTGGGCACGCTTCGCGGCCGACTTCTGAAAGCCATTGAACTGGTCGATCAGGCGCTGAGCGAAGAAGAGACTTAGGACAGTCGCTTCTTCGATCGGTGCCGATCCGGTCAAGCGTCTCGCCGGTTCCAGACGAGGAACGCGGCGCCGTCTTCCTCGAACAGCGCCGCTCGAATGGGCTCAGGGAAGCTCGGATCGTCAAGCTGGACGCTGAGATAATCGCGCGGCTCATCGCCGTTCGTCTGCGCCTTCCAGGCGGCGCCGAGTTCGGCACGACCGGCATAGACCCGGAAATCCGGCGCGCCTTCGCTCTTCTTACTGTCGTTGGCGACAATCTTGGCCTTGACGTTGACCGTCAGGGTCCGGATCGTCCCCATGTAGCCATCCTTACCAGCCGTAAAACTTCCTATCGTAGCCATCGTTCAGGGTTCCTTCCGTTGGGTTGCAGTTGAGGATGGGCGCGTGTCGGAAAGCTCTTTGCGCGCCCGCTTAAAGCCGGGATCGGCGTTTATGAACGCCTCCAGTATGAAGGGGATGAGGTCGGCGACACTCTCCTTCTGGCCGTAGCTCCGCCGATAGATTTCGGCGTAGTCGTTGAGCGCCGCTTTGAGCTCGGCGTCCGCGGTGAAAGTGATCTTCACGCTCTCCCGGTCCGGGAGCTTGTCGAGTTTTAGAGTCATCGGATCACTCCCAGGTCGCGGTAGGGGCGCAGCACCAAGTCCTTGTTGACGATGATGCGCAGCGGCCAGCCGGGACGGACGGTGATGGTGGGTTGGATGTTGAGGTTGCGCTCTGTGATGCGCTGACCGACCTGATTGGCGCTGTCCTGAGACGACTCGCGGATCGCTTCGACGAGATCGTCCTCGTCATCGCCGAAGGTAAGCTCAGTGCCGACGCCAAGCAGGGTCGAGAGCACGATGCCTTTCAGGAGGCGCCAAGTGTGGAAATTGACCTGATCCTCGAGTCCGGCATAGCCGGCGGTGTCGGTCGCGGGCAGGTTCTCGATCACCATGGAGGAGCCGTCCGGCATGATGATCCGCTGCCAGATCACGAGCGCGCGGTCCTGGCCGAAGGCGATCACGCTGTCGTAGGTGCCGATCACACGCGACCCCTGCGGGATCAGCAGATAGCGGCCGGAGACCGTGTCGTAGATATTCTCCGTGACCTGAGCGGTGACGCGACCCGGCAGATCGGAGTTGATGCCGGTGAGGAGGCTGGCGGAAATGACAGTGCCGGCCATCACCTGGTAAGGCGACGCCGGGTCCTGCAGCGCGTGCGGATTGTAGATGTCGGCATCGACACCCTGATCCAGAAAGTCGAGCTTTCGGCCTTGCAGGTTCTGGTCGTTCTGGAGGTCAAGTTCCAGCGGGCCGCGTGGGTCGTCCCCTCTGGCAACATCGAAGGGATTGCGGTCGGCCGGCGCGGCGCCGGGCGCAGTGTGTATCCCCGCCCCCGAGACATCTGCCTGTGTGGCGCCAGCCGTGCCGGAGGTGAGCTGAAAGAATACGCCTGCTTCCCGGCCCTGCTGGGCAAGCCGCGCTTGGCGAATGCGCTCGGCGCGCGCCGCATCATCCTCCGGACTCGGACGGAACGGCAGCGCCGGTGCTGGTTCGAGTCCCAACTCTCGTTCGGCGCCGACAACGGCGGGCCCGATATCACCGGGCAGCGGCGGACCAAGCTCAACGGGCGGTCGCGGGATATCGCTGTAACGTCGCGGCAGGGCTTCGAGCCCATCGGGAGTCGGATTGTTGTCGGTCCGGTAGAGCTCGCGCCCGGTATCGTCGCGGTCGAACAGGCGCGGCGGATCGAGCGCGAAGATAGTCGCGCCGAGGATAAACAGCAGACCGGTGCCGGAGAGCGCGATCAGCACCCGCCGATTGATCCGCGTGACCGGTCGTGGCGTGGCGCGCAACGCCAACTCTTCCGGATCGACCTTCGGGGCGGCCGAAGCCGGCGGTTCGGGACCCGACGGGTCGTCTCGGCGCTCATTCATCATCGGCGATCACCCACGTCGAATACGTCTTTGTCACTCGCGCTCAAGGCGTGCGCTTGTTCACGGCTCGATACGGCCGGCAGGCCATCGGTGCGTGTGATGCGCACCACCTGCTGGGGATCCTCGCCGAGACGGAGCTCGGCGGCGGCAAACAGGCGGTCGACGATGTAGTACCGGCCACGGACGCGGTAATTGACGAGCTGGTTCTCCCCGTCCGGCCCGACGATGAAGAGCGGCGGCGCCTCGCCCTGGTCGAGGCGGGCGGGGAACTGGATATAGACTTTATGGGTGTCGTCGAAGACGCGCACCGGCCGCCAGGGTGGCGTGTCGCCACTGACGGCATAGCGGAAGCGCAGCTTGTCGATATCGAGACCGCTGTCGATGACGCGCTCTGCGGCTTCCTCGGCCGCCGCGTTGCGGCGCGTGAGAGCGAGGAGTTCGTCTCGGGGATAATGCCAGGAGACCGACGCCATATAGGTCTCGGGTGTGCTGGTGAGCTCCAGGTGATAGGCGCGGCGGTCGGTGATGATGACGAGGTTGGTCCGCAGATCCTCGGCGATCGGCTTCACCAGTACATGGGCGCGCGCGTTGTCCCCAGACCCGCTCACCGTGTCGCCGATCACCCAGCGCACGGTATCGCCGGCCGAGACGGCGACGATTTCTTCGCCCGGCTGGAGGGCGATGTCGCTGACATTCTCAGGCGCCGTGTAGAGCTGGTAGAGCGCGCCTTCCGTATAGGGATAGACCTGGATTGCGTTGATGTAGCCGTCCGCCGTCGGCTCGACCGCGGCGGCCTCGTTCGCGTCGACTACCCGGTCCTCCGGTGCTTGCCCGTCTTCTCCGCGCGGCGCGCGGTCGCCGGGCAGCCGTTTCAACTGCCCGGGAAGCGGCAGCGGCTCGGGTACGGTCACGACCTGGACGGGACGTGGCGGTTCGGCTGTCAGCGCGGCCGCATTGAAGTCTTCCGCATCGTAACTGATCTCGGGCGGCAGTTGCTTGGTCGCGCAGGCGGCGAGCAATCCGGACAGGGTCAGGACAAGGATTTTCTTCATTGGTTGTCTCCCGAGATAAGGTCGCGGCTCCAATTGAGGGCGTGGACGTAGATGCCGAGGGGGTTTTTCCTGAGCGCCTCTTCGTTGCGCGGTGGCTGGAGCACGATGGAGAGGACGGCGGTGTAACGGGTGGTGTCGGCGAGGACGCCGTTTTCGAAGCTCTGTTCCCGCCACCGGAGCTCAAAGCTGTCGTCCGAGGAACGCACGATGCTGGTCACCTCGACGGTGACCGTGCGCTGGCCGACCCGGGAGAACGGATCGTTCTCGCGCGCATAGTCGTTCAAGGTGTTGGCGGCGCGGTCGGTGGCGTAGTCGTAAGCGCGCAGCCAATTCTGCCGCACGACGATCGGGTCGATCGACAGCGAGCGGACATTCTCGATGAAGCGCGCCAGATGATAGGCGACCTGCGCGTCGGTCGGCTCATAGGCGGCAATCGCCGGGCCGACAGCACGGGTCTGCCCAAGCGTGTCGATCTCGACGACATAGGGCGTGATGGTGCTGCGCCCGGCTTGCCACACGACGCCGCCGGAGAGGCCGATTGCGAGTGCCAGACAGCCAAAGGCCATGAAGCGCCAATTACGTGCCTGGACGCGCGCCGAGCCGATGCGCTCGTCCCAGACCTGGGCCGCCTTCTGATAGGGCGTCACCGGCTCTGGCGTGTCGCCATAGGTCGTTGTCGGTCGTTTGAACATAAATCGTCGTCCCTCAATCATCATCTCTTAGTCGGGGATTTTCGCCGGAGGCTGGGCGGTCGCCATCGCGGATCGTGTGGGCCGTCACGGTCGCGCCTTCGCGCAGCCGCTGTTCTCGCCTCAACTTCTGCGCCCAGTCGGGCGCACCGCTTGCCGCGTCTACAGCGCCGGTCGGTGCCTCACCGCCGCTGGGACGCGTGCCGCCGGTCGCGGTGAAAGCGCCGCGCTGACCGTCTGCAAAGGATTGGCGCACGCCCGATGTCGCGCGTCCCGCAACGCTGCGAACGCCCTGACCGACAGCACCGGCACCTGCGCGGGCGACACCGGCCGCCCCTGCCGCAACACCTGCGGCGCCGGAGGCACCGGAGGTCGCTTTTGCTAAGCCGTAGGCACCGCTTGCCCCGCCTGCCATCGACGAGGCGGCACGGGTCGCAGCGCCCGCACCGGCACCGAGAGCCCGCGCACCGCCCATCGCCACGCCGGCCGCTGCCGCCCCGCCGATGGCGAGCCCGGCGGCGGAACCGACCGCGGCGCCCGCGCCGAGTTGCGGCGCGCCGGAGACCAGGCCTGCGGCGATGCCGGGGCCGAAGATGCCAAGCATGAAAATCGCCAGCGCGCCGAGGACGGTCGAGAGCGCCTGTTCGATGGTGATCTCGTCGCCCGCAAAGGACGCGGCGAACGATCCGAACAGCGTGGCGCCAATGCCGACGATGACCGCGAGCACCATCAGCTTGATGCCGGCCGCGACCACATTGCCGAGCACCCGTTCGGCCAGAAACGCCGTCTTGCCCCAGAGCGCGAAGGGAACGAGGACGAAGCCCGCGAGTGTCGTCAGCTTGAACTCGAGAATGGTGATGAAGAGCTGGATGGCGAGAATGAAGAAAGCGAGCAGCACGATGATCCAGGCCACCATCAGCACCGCGATCTGAACGAAGTTCTCGAAGAAGGCGATTGGCCCGAGAAGCTCTTTCAC
The DNA here is from genome assembly GCA_965222795.1 of Rhodospirillales bacterium. Taxonomy (GTDB): domain Bacteria; phylum Pseudomonadota; class Alphaproteobacteria; order Kiloniellales; family CBDCUY01; genus CBDCUY01. The sequence continues at coordinate 2,189,988 of OZ244972.1, forward strand.
CTCTCTGACAAGCGGATCGGCGGCGACAAAGCCCGTGTTGGCGACGAAGCCCGGCCGCATCAGGTCGTCGGCCGTGATCGGCGAATTGCTCGCCCGCAACCCCAGTCCCGCAAACGAGTCGAAGATGACATCGGCAAGGAAGGAGAAGTTGTTCAGGATGAAGGCAAAGGCGCCGACATAGAGCACCTTTTTGATGAGAGCGGGAATAACCGACTTGTCGTCGGAGAGTGCCCAGAACAAGCCGGCGAGCGTGATGTCGATGCCGATCAGGATCGTCGTCAGGAACGCAACGTCCGGCCCGAGGAATCCGAAGCCGGAATCGATGTACCTGACGAAGGTCTCCGTGAACTGATCGATGACGCCGACATCATCCATTGCGCGTATCCCTAAGCCCTAGCGGCTGTAGCTGCTGCCATCGCCCATGAAGCGCGCGAAGCGGGCGCGGGCCTGTTCGCGGGCGGCGATGGCGCTAGCGCTCTCTAGCGCGTCGGCACGGGCGGAGGCGGCGAGCAAGCTCTGGAGCTGCATCGATTGCTTGGCGGCGAGCGCGGTGAGCTGATTGCCGGCCTGAGCCACCTGCAGATTGCCGACCGCGCCCTGGCTTTCGGCGATCAGACGGTCGAGCGTGACGCTGTCCGTGCGCACCTGACCGACCACCTCGGCCTGCACTTGGAGGCTGTGCCTGAAGCCTTCGCGGGCCAGCTGCCACGCTTCTTGCGCGTCCTGGATGATCTGCGAATTTGAAACGGTGGCGGCATATTCTTCGGGGAACAATCGCCGGTATTCCGCGTCGATCGCGGACACATCGTAGGCGACGCCTTGCGCGCTCAGGATCAGCGCATCCACCGCGCGCAGCGAGGCCTGCAGATCGCCGGCGACGGAGGTCGGCAGGCTCGTCAGGTTCTGCGCCTGGTTGACCAGCATCTGCGCTTCATTGGCGAGCTGCTGGATCTGATTGCTGATCTGCTGCAGCGAGCGAACGGCCGTCAGCAGGTTCTGGCTGTAGTTGGCCGGATCGAAGACCGTGATCGCGTGCGCCGGTGGCGCGGTCACGGTGGCGGTCGAAAGCCCCAGCGCCAGAACGGCGCAAGCGGACAGAAGTCGATGTTTCAGAAGTTTCATCGGTCGTTCTCCTCATCGTCTCCCCACGTCCAACTCTCCCGGCCGTTGGCCAGGATCTCGACGCGGTAGTGGTAGGTGTTGAATTCACTGATGGCGGCGACGGAGGCACCGAAGGGCCTTACACGGCCGGTTCCGAAGCCGTCATAAACGCCGTAGAAATGGCCATCGGCGTAGGTGTCGCCGAAGACGTAGCCGTCGGTGAAGTCGAGCGCGACGCCGCCATGGGCGACCTCGCTCACATCTGGGCTCAGTCCGATACGGGCATGGCAACCTTCAAAGGTCGCGGATGCTATCCCGCCATAGCCGCGCTGCAGGATGGCGCCGTCGCCTGGCCGGTTGGCCGCGGCGATCTCCGGAAAGTCGATTTCGCCGCAATGGCCGCCGATCGAGGCGACCCGGATTTCGTCCACTTCCGGATGAAGCGGAATGCAGAGCGATCCGCGCGCTGTCGCAGCCTCGTCGTCGAGCCATTGGAGAATGGTTTCGCGGGCGTCGCGCTTATTCCAGATATGCTCCCATGCCCCGCTGCAGGAGCGCGACACGGAAAGCCGCGCATCGCCCCTGGCGGTCATGACAGTCAAGAAAAAGCCGGGGCAACCGTCATCCCGCCAACAGTGCGGCCAACTCTCCTCAGCCATCGCCGGCGGCGCGGCCAGAACGACGGCGAGCGCGACCGCGCCTACCATCTCAAGCGGTGGTTTCATGAAAGGTCTCCTTTGTCTGCTCGGTGGTGTGCTGAAGTTCATCAGGCACGATCAGGTCGGCAGCCCAATCAAGGCCCTTGGCACGCAGCCATGAATCCGCGAAGTTCTCTTCGCCGTGGGCGGCGATCAGCTCGGACATCAAGGCGTGGTCGGGCTTTGTGCTGGCGCCTGTGAAGGCGAGCGCAACGGGGCCGAGACCGAGTTCGAATAGCCGGTTGCCCTTTCGCGACTGAAAGTAGTAGTCGCGCTTTTCCACGGCGCTGGCGATGATCTCGATCTGGCGGTCATTGAGGCCGAAGGCTTCGTAGACGGCCTTCGCCTGCGGCTCGATCGCCCGGTCGTTGGGCAGGAAGATTCGGCTGGGGCAGCTTTCGATGATCGCTGGCGCGATGGAACTGCCGGCGATGTCAGACAGGCCTTGCGTCGCGAAGACCACGGAGACGTTCTGCTTACGGAGCGTCTTCAACCATTCGCGGATGCGCGCGGCAAACGCCGGGTTATCGAGGAAGAGCCAGGCCTCGTCGAGGATCAGGAGCGACGGCCGCCCGTCGAAGCGGTCTTCGAGGCGATGGAAGAGATAGGTCAGCACCGGCAGCACAGCGCCGGTCTCATGCATCAACTCTTCCATCTCGAAGCACTGGACCGCACTGAGCTTGAGGCGATCGTCATCGGCGTCGAGCAGCCGGCCGTAAGGACCTTCCAGCGTGTAGGGCTGAAGCGTCTGGCGTAGTTCGCTTCGTTGCAGCAGCGTCGCGAGGCCGGTGAGCGTGCGTTCGGGCTGCGGCGCGGCAGCGAGGTTCGATAGCGCCGACCAGACCGCATCCTTGACTTCCGGCGTGACCGCGACGCCTTCGTGGGCGAGAAGCCCGAGCACCCAGTCCTGCGCGAAAGACCGCTCTGCCGTCAGATCGATCCTGGCGAGCGGCTGGAAGGCGAGCGCGTCCTTCACACCTTCCGTAGCGGCGCCTAGATCGAACCAGTCGCCGCCCATGCCGAGAACCGCAGCACGCGCCGACCCGCCCTTGTCGAACAGGGTGATCTGCGCGTCCAGGTAACGCCGAAACTGTAGTGCGATCAGCGACAGCAGCACCGATTTACCGGCGCCGGTCGGGCCGACCACCAGCGTATGGCCGACGTCACCAATATGGGTGACCAGCCGGAACGGCGTGGTGCCGTTCGTCCGTACCGTGAGGAGCGGTGGGCCGTCCAGATGGTCGTTGCGCGCCGGCCCGGCCCAAGTAGCGGAGAGCGGCATGAGATGGGCGAGATTGAGCGTGTTGATCGGCGCCTGCCGGACATTGGCGTAGACGTGGCCGGGCAGCGACGACAGCCAGGCTTCGACCGCGTTGGCGCTCTCCTCAATGGTCGCGAAGCCGCGTCCATCGATGACGCGCTGAACGGCACGCACTTTCTCGCGGACGGCGCCCGCGTCTTCATCCCAGACGATGAAGGTCGTGGTGACGTAGCCGTAGGCGACCAGATCAGCGCCGAGCTCCTGGAGCGCCATGTCGGCGTCTTCAGTCTTGTTGTCGGCGTCGGTGTCGACGAGCACCGACTGCTCGTTTGTCATCACCTCCTTGATGATGGCGGCGATCGACTTGCGCTTGGCGAACCATTGGCGACGAAATCGCTTGATCACCTTCTCGGCCACCGCCTTGTCGAGCGGCAGGAAGCGCGTCATCCAGCGATACTCGAAGCCGAGATGGTTGAGGGCGTCAAGCAGTCCCGGCGTGGTCGAACCCGGAAAGCCGAGCACGGTCAGGGCGCGCAGGTGGGCGTCGCCCAACATCGGCGCCAACCCGCCGGTCAGCGAGGTGTCGACCAGGACCGCATCGAGATAGACAGGAATCTCGGGTGCTGTGATCGGATGCCGTTTGTTCGAAATACAATTGTGCAGATAGGTCAGCGTTTCCTCATCGGAAAGCGGCGCGACCTCGGGCATGAGCTGGCCCAGCAGATCAAGCGCTCGATCCGTCTGCTGAACGAAGGCGTCGAGGTGGTCGTGGTAGTCCAGCCCGCCCCTGTCGTCCGCACCCTCGATCAGCATCTGTTCGGCACGGCCGATGTTCTCGGCAGGCGGCAGGTAGACGAAGGTGAGGAGATAACTGCTCTCGAACAGCGTGTCCGTTTGCTCGAATGCCGCACGCCGTTCCTCGTCCACGAGCAACGAGACCGGGTCAGGAAAGTCGGACGCCGGATAATCGCGCGCAGCGTGGCGTTCGGCCTCGAAGAACAGCGCCCAATTCGAGCCGAAGCGGCGCAGCACATCGTTGATCCGCGCGCAGGTGCCGATAAGCTCGGACTCGGTGGCGCTCTCGAGGTCGGGACCTCGGAAGCGCGCCGAGCGCTGGAAGCTGCCGTCCTTGTTGAGAACGACGCCCGGCGCCACGAGGCAGGCCCAGGGAAGATAGTCGGCCAGCAGCGCAGGGCGCTTGCGGTATTCCGTCAGGTTCAGCACGACAGATATCCCTCGTGCCGAATGTGCCGGACAAGCACCTCCATAAAGGCCGGGTCTTTCTTGGCGGCATAGACAGCAGCGCCATGGCCGACGATCCAGACGATGAGGCCCGCCAGCCAGAGCTGAAGACCCAAACCCAACGCGGCGGCGAGCGTGCCGTTGAAGATCGCCACTCCCCGCGGCGCGCCGCCCATCAGGATCGGTTCGGTCAGCGCACGGTGCAGCGGGATCTCGTAACCTTCGACCGTCATGCGATGACCGCCCCGCCGCCGAAGGAGAAGAAGGACAGGAAGAAGCTCGTCGCGGCGAAGGCGATGGAGAGTCCGAAGACGATCTGGATCAGCCGTCGGAACCCACCGCTCGACTCGCCGAAGGCAAGCGACAGGCCGGTGATGACAATGACGATCACAGCGATGATGCGGGCGACCGGCCCTTCGATCGATTCCAGGATCGCGGTGAGCGGCGCCTCCCAGGGCATGCCCGAGCCGGCGGCGTTGGCGGGACCGGCCCAGACAATGGCCAATCCGATGAGAAGGCCGAGATAAACCGCCTGCCGGTATAGGAAACGGTAGTAATGATTGGGTCCGAACAGGTTCATTTAGATCTCCTTCTTGTTAAGCGGATGGAACGAGCTGGATTGGGGTCAGCGGCTTGAGCCGGTAATCCCCGTCCGAGGCGAAGCCTTCGAGCGCGGCGACGGTTTCGACACGGCGCGCCGATCCGCGACCCTTCAGGAACACGACGATGTCGATCGCCTCGGCGATTAGCCGGCGCGGCACCGTGACGACGGCTTCCTGAATGAGCTGTTCGAGGCGGTAGAGGCCGGCATGGGCGGAATTGGCGTGCAGCGTGGTGATCCCGCCGGGATGGCCCGTGTTCCAGGCCTTGAGCATGTCGAGCGCTTCCGGTCCGCGCACCTCGCCGACGATGATCCGGTCGGGCCGGAGCCTGAGAGTCGAGCGCACCAGGTCGGCGAGCGCGGCGACGCCGGGCTTGGTCCGCAGGCTGACGCAATCCTCGGCCGCGCAGTGGAGCTCGCGCGTGTCCTCGATCAGGATCACCCGGTCGCCGCTCACAGCGACCTCTGCAAGGAGCGCATTGACCAGCGTAGTCTTGCCTGAGCTGGTGCCGCCCACGACAACGATATTCTTTTGCGCCTCGACAGCTTCCCGGAGCGCCTTCGCCTGGAGCGGCGTCATGATCTGGGCATCGATATAGTCGGAGAGCCGGTAGAGCACTTTCGCCGGCTTGCGGATCGCGAAGCACGGGCTTGGCGAAACCGGAGGCAATAGGCCTTCGAATCGCTCTCCGGACTCCGGGAGTTCCGCCGATACGACCGGGCGGTCGCGGTGGCATTCCTGTCCGATATGGCTCGCGACCAGCCGGATAATCCGTTCAGCCTCTGACGCCTCAAGCCGTTCGCCTGTGTCGATGCGGCCGTCGCCATGGCGATCGATCCAGAGCCGCCCGTCGGGATTGACCATCACCTCTATGACTGCCGGATCGGTAAGCGCGGCTGCGATCGCGGGTCCCATGGCGGTGCGCAGCATCGTCCGTTGCCGGTCGAGCGTCGTGGGATTGAAACGGTCAGCCATCGTCCGCCTCCTCCACGTCACCACCGTTCCTGGCGCCGCCGTTGGGAGATGAGGCCGCCTTTGCGGCGCGAAGCGCGTCGATCTCGGCTTCGGTGAAGAAGTCGCTCTCGCTGGGCGCGACCTCTTCCAGAACGTCGCGGATCATCGATTTACCGCCTGCCAGGCGACGGCCGAGTTGCGCCACGAAGAACTCGAAGCGCTCCTTGCCGAGCGGGCGGGCGGCATCCTGCTCCGCCTCGGGCAATGGTGGGGTGATGGTCAGGTAGTAGCGGACGAATAGCGCCAGGCTTTCGGAGACGATCGTCTGGTCGCGCTCGAGGCGCTCCAACTGGCGGGACAAGTGATCGAGCCGCCGGATGATGGCCGCGTCGCGCTGATCGTCGCGCTCCGGCGACAGGAAGGCGGCGAGCGCTGCATCGGTGATGGCGGACTTCGAGGCGCCCGGCCGGCGGGCGGCGACGCCAAGCCGTTGATCCACCTGATCGGAGAGATAGACGCAGAGACGGGGTTTCATGGCCAGCGCTTCCTTTAAAAGCTCGGGATCAGGTCGTCGTCGGCCTGGTCCCCCATCCCGTTATTGAGGGCATGGGCGCGCCGGACGGTCGCGGCGTTGCGGGCGAGCTGGTCCATCCGCCGAGCGTCAGCCGGATCGAACTCGTCATCGACCAGCCCCGCATCCGGCGCGCGTTCGGGCCGGTGCTTCGCTGGTGCTTCTTCCGGCAGCGCGGGATGGCGCTTGAGACCCCCTTCGTCGTCCTGCTCGCTGGAGACAAGCTCGGCCCAGGGCTTGATCAAATCGGCATGGGGCGTGCGCACTTGTCCCGACCAGTCGTCGGTGCGGGATGGCGGACGGTCCGCATAGGGACCATCCCCAGAACCGGACCTTGACAGGCCCGGCGGGGGGCACACCCGGCCCGTGAAGTTGGCGTCCTCGAAATAGCGCAGCTTCCTGGCACGGATCGGCGGCTGGCCGGAGACCATGACGATCTCCTCATCCGCCGGAAGCTGCATCACCTCGCCGGGCGTCAAGAGTTGGCGCGCCGTCTCCTGACGCGAGACCATGACGTGCGCCAGCCAGGGCGCGAGCCGGTGGCCGGCATAGTTGCGCTGAGCGCGGAGTTCCGTCGCGGTGCCAAGAGAGTCCGAAATCCGTTTCGCCGTGCGCTCGTCGTTGCTGGCGAAGGCGACCCGGACATGGCAATTGTCGAGAATGGCGTTGCTCTCGCCATAGGCCTTGGAGATCTGGTTGAGCGACTGCGCGATCAGAAAGCTTCGGATGCCATAGCCTGCCTTGTAGGCGAGCGCGCTCTCGAAGAAGTCGAGCCGCCCCAGCGCGGGGAACTCATCGAGCATCATCAGGAGCTGGTGGCGGTGTTGCTGGTTAGGATCACCCTGAAGGCGCTCGGTGAGCCGGCGGCCGATCTGGTTGAGCACGAGACGCACCAGCGGCTTGGTGCGTGACAGGTCCGAGGGCGGAATGACGAGGTAAAGCGAGACCGGACGTTCCGCGTCCATCAGACCGGCAATGCGCCAGTCGCACGCGCTCGTTGTCTCCGCCACAGTCGGATCGCGATACAGCCCAAGGAAGGACATGGCCGTTGAGAGCACGCCCGACCGTTCGTTCTCGCTCTTGTTCAGAAGTTCGCGGGCGGCCTGCGCCACGACGGGATGGACCCGCGGATTGTCCTCCGTACCAAGATGATTGGTGCTCATCATCACCCGCAGCGTCCGTTCGAAGGAGCGCGACGGGTCGGAGAGGAACGCCGCGACGCGCGCGAGCGTCTTCTCCTTTTCCGCGTAGAGGATGTGGAGGATGACGCCGACGAGGAGTGAATGGCCCGTTTTCTCCCAGTGCGTCCGCCGCTCCAGACTGCCTTCGGGATCGACCAGGATGTCGGCGATGTTCTGGACGTCGCGGACCTCGTTGCGGCCCTTGCGCACCTCCAGGAGCGGATTGTATCTGGCGCTCGCCGGATCGGTCGGATTGAACAGGAGGCAGTGCGAGAACTTGGCCCGCCAGCCGGACGTAAGCTGCCAGTTCTCACCCTTGATGTCGTGGATGACGGCGGAATGCGGCCAACTCAGAAGCGTTGGGATGACGAGACCGACACCCTTGCCGCTTCGTGTCGGTGCGAAGCACATGACGTGCTCCGGCCCGTCATGGCGCAGATAGCTGCCTTTCAGTACCCCGAGAAAAACGCCCGCGGGATCGAATAGCCCCGCCTTCTCGATCTCCGTCTTTGACGCCCAGCGCGACGAGCCGTAAGTGGTGACCAGCCGGTTCTGCCGCGCCCGCCACAGCGATCCGATAATTGCGACGACGACGCCGAGCACGCCCCCCGATGCCGCGATGGCGCCGGCCGTATTGAAGATCGCCGGCGCGTAGGCCTCATAAGCGTACCACCACTCGAACAACCGCCACGGCAGATAGACCGGATAGTTTCCAGGCTCGAACCAAGCCGGGCCGAGGCGCGGCTGGTACCCAAGCTGTCCTGCCGCCCACTGCGTCGCGAACCAGACCGCACCGATCACGATCCCAAAAACGAGGAGGATTTGGCCAATAAGGAGTTTGGTCGGGGTCATCGATCTCTTGCCGCTTTGTTTGAGCACAACGCCTGTTGCAGTCGGCAAAAGATCGCGGTGAAATCAGCGTTTAATCAATGAAGTAACTTCCAATGTGATCCAAGTGTTCATAAATAAAGAAGCAAGCGCCAGCTAAGAGAAAAGTAACCCAAGATTATCCGGACTTATTTTTGAAGGGCGGAACCGCTATGGTCTTGGATGGAGTTGGACCGAAGCGGTGGCGTGTCGCGAAAAGCGCGCAAGCGCTGTCTGATGGGGGATTCGCGGGGGCTGAAAAGGAGATGATCGATGCGTTTTGCTTGTCGTTCCGCCTTGCAGGGTCTCGCGGTGCTCTCGTTTGCAGCGTGCAGCATCGCCAACGCGGCGACAGCGGCGGAATATGAGGTCCGCGCCTTCGACGGCGGACCCGCCTGGTTCGTCTATGACGAGCCCGTCGATGTCGCCCTCCATGTTCTGAATCCCGGCGACCCGAAATGCCACGAGCTCGGCGAGATCGTTCTTCTGTTCGAAAATCGAGATCAACTGCGCAACGACGCCCTGATTGAAACCGCAGCGCTCACTGGCATGAACCATTATGCCGAGCTCTGCCGTTCGCTCGGCGCCAATCCGTCGAACCAGCGCAAGGTCGCCGGGATCATTGTCGGCAATGGCGTGCCCGATGCGCAGGGCCGGATTATGGGCGACGCGCGCGTCCTCGATGCCATGGTCTCCTCGTTCACCGGCGCGTATCAACTCCGGGTCCGCCGCAACGCCGTCGCCAGCGATGGCAGCGACGACGCAGCCGCTGCCATCATCGCGGATCGGGATGCGCGGCTGGCCGCAGCACAGGCCGAACGGGAGGCGGCGGATCGAGCCCGCGCGGATGAGCAGGCCGCGGAGATCGCCGATCTTCGCGCGACCTATAACGCGGCGTTGGCGGAAAGCGTTGCGAAGGCGCAGCCGGCAGGTCTGATTGGGCGGGTAACCGGCGGTGATCGCGCCGCGCTGACCGGTGTCTGGTCCGCCAGTCAGTCCGACTGCGTCAACGAGCGTGTGATCCTGTACGAGCGCGACGGCGCCGGCACGGTCGAATGGTGGCGCGCGTCAAACGAAGATGTTGGCCTCCTGCCATGGCGCACCGGCCGATGGGAGCTGCGCGACGGCACGGTCATCATGAGCTTCAATCACCGCGTCGAATATGACCCCTTCCGACAAGACCTCCAGTCGGGCGCCATCAACGAGACCGTCCAGTTCGACCTCAAAGACGTAGACGGCTCAGAGCTTAGGCTTGCGGCCACCAGCGGCGGGTTTTCGCCGGAAGCGTTGTTCCTCAGCGGGGCGGAGAAGCTTTTCGTGCGTTGTGAGGAATGATCGTCGGACGTCTTCGTACGGCCGAATCGGCCATTGCTGATATGCGCCACAATGACCGGAAAGAGCCCAATCTGCCCGACGCTGCACTAGCCACGAATTGTTGAAAAGCGTCGAAAGCGGACACAGCCGCTTGTCAGGGTGCCGATTGGCGCTCATGCGATCACGACGCGCTGGATAGCAGATTCAAGAAGTCACGCGGACGGCAACCACGGTGAATTCGGTCGGTCGCAGCTCTTGCCGACGGATAGTCTCGACGGGACAATGCCTGGTCGTTTCGGTTTCGTGCTTGTCCAAGCGGCGCCACGGCCGTGTTTTAACCCCCATTTCCCAGGTGAACCAGATATTCTGTGCCATCAGGTGGCGATTTTGCTATAAGATTCAATATCTTGAGGCACTGATGGAGCGGCTGGCATGGCCCACCCGAAGGGTGAATCGAAGCGGGACGAACTTCGGGTCGATTTTGACCGCCGCCTGAAGCTGGAGTTTTACGGTTCCAAGATCACCTCTGACGGCGGATTGCTTGCCTATCGGGAGCTTGACGACGCGCTTGGTTTGACCAAGGTTGCTGGGAAGATTTGCCAAGATAACCGCACCGGCAAGAACGGGTGGCACGGCATGACCGAGCTGTTCCGTCAGTCGGTGTTTGGACGTGTTGGCGGTTATGAAGATGTAAATGACGCCGAGCGTCTCGGACGCGATCCCGCCTTGCGCTGGATTGTTGGTGGCAAGGCCGTCGAGAGACAGGCCGCTTCGACCAGCCAGATGGGACGTTTCGAGACAGAGCTTCTGGCGAGCGATGCGAACGTCGAAGCATTGGCCGACCTGAACGGGGCGTGGATCGACCGTGTTCATGACCGACGCCCGCCGAAGATGATTATTCTCGACATGGACAGCAGTGTCAGTCCTACCCATGGCGAACAAGAGGGAACGGCGTACAACGGCCACTTCGGTTGCACCTGCTACCATCCGCTATTCCTGTTCAACCAGTTTGGCGACCTGGAACGGTGTTCTCTGCGCCCCGGCAACGTCCACAGTGCTGACGGTTGGCGCGATGTTCTGGAACCTGCCGTCGAGCGTTACCGGGAGAAGCACCTGCGCCGCTACTTCCGAGGGGATGCCGCCTTCGCCGCACCGGACATATACGAGTTCCTGGAGGCCGAGGGCTTCCTCTATACCATCCGGCTCAAAGCGAACGCTGTTCTACAGGAATGCATCGCCCATCTGCTGACCCGCCCCGTTGGCCGTCCGCCGAACCATGTACGGCGCTATTACGCCAGCTTCAGCTATCAAGCCGGATCGTGGAACAAGAAACGCCGTGTCGTTGCCAAGGTCGAATGGCATCCCGGCGAGTTGTACCCCCGCGTCGGCTTCATCGTCACGAACGTGTCACGCCCTGCCGAACGGGTGGTCGCCTTTTACAATCACCGCGGCACGGCGGAACAGCACATTAAGGAAGGCAAAAACGCGATCAAATGGACACGGCTGTCATGCCGCAAGTTCCGCAACAACGAGGTCCGCCTCCAGCTTCATGCCTTGGCCTACAATCTCACCAACTTCATGCGGACATTGGCTCTGCCCGAAGAGGTGGAACATTGGTCGCTGACGACATTGAGAGAGAAGCTGGTGAAGATTGGAGCCAAGGTTGTCAATCATGGCCGGTACGTCACATTCCAATTGGCAGAGGTTGCCGTGCCGAGGAGCTTGTTCCAGAAAATCCTGGGCCTGATCGATGATTTACGACGAAGACCCGCTCCGGCGTAGGCCGGGGAAATCGACGACACGGTGAACAAGACGGGAGAGGTGCGTTCGGATGACGACAAAACAGGCCAAATCGACTTCTGAACATGATCAAATCATTAATCTGGGACTGTCGGATCGCCGCCGAGCGAAATTTGTTTCGTCAGCAGCGGCGAGACGTTACGATTGGCGACAAAATGACGGTTATTTGGGAAATGTCGATTTAAGCAATTGATGGGAAGGGTTATTCCATGTTCAACGCATTAAAGGACTCCCCGCTTGGGCGAGTCACGAGCATAGCGTGAGCGCCGGGCTCCGCTTTCACGCCATCTCCAATATCGGTGGTGCGGCGCCCGAGGGAATTCACCTACTCTGGTCCCCTCCCTACCCTACCGGTCATTCCCTGGACGGCTTCACCATCCAGCGCCGCCAGACCGATGAGCAGGACAAGAAACACTGCTTTCTGATGACCATCGACGATCTGGTGCGCACCCGAAGCCAGGGCTTCATGCGTATTCCCGACGCGCTGGTCTGGGCCACGCCCGCCAATCCAGGTATCGGAGCTTGGTTCTTCCGCTTCGACCTTCAGCGGCGCTTCTTCGAAGTCGATATCTCGGCCGATTCCGGCATCGCGGCCTTTGCCGCCAATGACGGCGGCAAGGTCGTGGACGGGCAGTTCTTCACCGGAAGCGTCTGTCGGCTAAAAGGCGCCGGCATCGCGACCGTCTGGGTCGTGGTAAAGCACACCAAGCGGCAAGTCGTGATCTGCGGCGATGCCCTTGCCGAAACGCGGTGGGAGGGCGCCGCGACCATCGTCTCCGGCCTGCAAATGCCGTTCCGCGCTGTCAATCCCGCCGTCGGATCGCTGGCCGACGAAAAGGCGCTGGCGGAAACCCTGGCCCAGCCCGAAAACATCGACGGCGATTTCTCGGACATCTCGCGCCACGCCAACGCCGCGCTGTCCCGCCCCTTCGGCGCGGCCGCCTGGCGCGTGGCGGTCAACGATCCCGCCGCGCGCGACAGCACTTGGGACAGCACGCCCTTCGGCCTTCTGGTCGCCGCCGGAACCGCGGTCCCTGCGTGGCGCCGCGCGCTGGCCTTCGGATTTCTCGACCGTGACGGGCTGACTCCGGGCGACGTTTACGACTATCGCATCACCGGCACGGTGCCCCGCGCCGACCGCGACGAACCCCGGCTCGATTTCCACACCGTGCCCCGCGGCACCCAGCTTCCGGTGTTCTTCCGGCTAAGCGACGTTCTGGTCTTTGCCCACCCTGCACCGGTGGTAAAGGCCGAGATCGGCAGCTCCGGCCCGCCGAACCCCCTGCGCAAGCTGATCGCCTTCGAACAGCTTCGCCTGATCCTGCCGGACGCCGTCAGCCGCATCGTGATCGACGGGGAGTCGGGCGGGCCGCGCGACATTATCGGCTTCGTGGCCGGCATCCCCGTCGTAAACCTGAACGAGCCCCTGACCGAGCGCACCGAAATCGACTTCGGCACACCCGTGAGCGAGGTCCTGATAAAGGGTCCCGGGAGCTTCGCCGGGCTGGTCACCCAGCCAATCGCGGCGGGGCTCGACCCGCGCGAACCCATTGAAATAGAACAGACAATCCACGGCGTCGTCTTCCAGCCCACCAGCCCTCCCATGCCTCCCACCGACGTCGCCGCCGACAACCTCGGCAGTGCCGCCCGCGCGGGACGGCGCGGCCAGCGCGACGATCAGCAGGGCTTCGAAATCAGTTGGCAGGCGCCGGGGATGGACCCCGCGTTGCTTGACTGGTGGCCGCCCGATGCACTGTCGGCGCCGCCGACCGAGGTCGCGGGCTATCGGCTCGAGCGCAGCTGGAACGGCCAGCCCTTCGCGGGCAGCGAGGCGACCGAGGGCCTGCACCTTGCCTCGCGCAATGCCGAACCGATGACCGACACGCTGCGCCCTGGCGCCGACATCCTGAAGGCCTTGCCCCCCGCAGACCGCCCCGGCCTCGCGCCTGATCCGACGGTACGGGCAGTCGAGGTGTTCGAGGACGGCAGCGAGCCCAAGTTCGGTGAATTTGTCACCTATCAGGTTGCTTCGATCGACGCCATTGGTCGCCCCTCGGTCCCGACTGTCGCGGCGCCGGTGCTGCTTCAGAAGCTGACCCGCCCCCCTGCGCCCACGGCCCCGGCGGCAGGCACATTCCCCGACGATCTGCCTCTGCTGTCGGCCCCGAACGGCGTACAGGTACGGCTGTTGCAATCATCCGACCCCGATCTGACCGCAGCCGAACGGGCCCGCGTCGATGCCGAAGGCGACCTCGTTATCCTCCGCTGGGGCTGGGGGCAGGAAGAGCGCGCGCTTGACCCCCACGTGACCGAGTTCCGCGTCTATGAACACGCCGGACGTCTGGTCGAGGTCGAGGCCGAGGTGACCGGCCCCGCCAGCCCCGCGGGCGGCGGCACCTGGTCGGTTCCATGCAGCTTCGCGCGCGCCTTGGACGGCAACGAACTGGTCGGGCACAAGATCGTCCTCGGCACGGCCTTCGTGGTCGCCTCACACCCCGCTGGAAGCACCATGGGGCTGATCCTCGCGCCCGTCTCAAGCGGGGTGACCGGCGCGCCCGAGGCCCGGAAGTTCAGCGTCACCCGGATCGGCGGCCGCGAGGCCGACCCCGCCTTCTGGGACACCCGCGCGCATGTCGAGCCGCGCCCCGGTGACCCCGCAGCAGCCGACGCGCTCGAGGCCTACGAAGTCGCCCTCTCCGCGACCTGGATCTCGGTCTCGCCCACCTCGCTGCGCCAGCATCGCGCCTTCGGCGTCGCGGCTGCGGATGCTGAGAGCTATGTCACCGACCGCCGCGCGGCGGTCGAGGCCGCTCCAAGACCAGGCAACGAAGGCCCCGTCTCGGCCGCCGAGGTCACCGCGCGCCATCGCGGCAGGCCGACGCTGGCGATCGCCGATCTCGGCCCCGTCGCCTCGCTGGTCGCGCGGCGCGCTGCGGCCGACGAGGTCGCGCTTGTGCTGACGCCCTCAACCCTCGCCCCCGCCGGCGCCGACCTGCGCCCCCTGATGCGGCTGGAACGGGCCCCCGCCGGGGTCGTCCTGCCACGCATCGTCGTGGCCCCGGGCGGCATTTCGCTCCGGAATCGAGACGGCAGCACCGCACCATGGCCGCTGTCGACCGCCGACGAGGCCGAACTGCGCGCCGGCGACGCAGACCGCAAGGTGCCGGACAAGTTCATCGTCCACGCCGCGGCACGGCTGACCGACCTCGACCCCGATTTCGAAAAGGTCGCCGACATTGACCCGACTCGCGAGGCGACAGACCGCCTGCCCAACACGCCCGGACGCTGGCTGTACCGGCTTCGCGCGATCGATGCCGCCGAAAAGCTGTCGCCGCAGGCGCAAGTGCTCGAGGCGGCCATCCGCGTGCCCGTCCCCCGCCGCGGCGAGTCTCCCGAGCTGCTGTCACTTTCCATCGACGAAAGCACGGCCACCGCCACCGTCCGTGTCCAGGATCGCAGCGAAGGAGAAGCGGCGGTCTTCGTGGTTCACTCGAACGACAGCCGCGTCACCGTGGCAGAGGCCGAACTCGCCACGATCCGCAACCGCCCCGACCTCCCCCCCGCCGCCGTCATTGTCGTGCGCGACGATCGCGGCCAGCGCCTGACCCTGACCCCGGCTACGCCGGGCGGCAACGGCCAGGCCGATGTCACCTTCCCGGCGCCCGACGGCAGCCATGTGCATGTCTGGGCACTGGCAGTCAGCGCCGACGGCATCCCCTCGCGGCTGATCGGCCCGCTTCACGCCTTCAACGGCATCCCGGTGGAGGCAGGCTGATGCTGACTTCGCCACTCGCCTCGACAACAGGCTGGACCTGGACGCCCGGAACCGTCACCGACCTTCCCGCCACGCTAGCCGGAGCCTTCCCGTCCACGGCCCCTGCCCCGTTCGGCGCAACCGAGAAGAAGCCGCTGGTCGAGCCCACGGCTCTGATCGGCACCAGCACGGCGCCCACGGCTCTGGTCTTCCTGTTCACCGGCAGCTTCAGCCACAAGGAAAGCGGATCGACCCACTGGATCTGGGGCGTCCCCGCCGACCTCGCCGCCTTCCCCGAACTGCGCACGCATCTGCCGGACGGCAACCCGCTGATCGCCCTGCGCTTCACCGCGACAGGCGCTGCGGCGCCGGACGAATTCCCCTCGGACGGCGACACCCGCAATGATCCGGTGACGCTCGCCGGGGCCTCGGTCAACGTACAGGACCTGGCCATCGTCGCAGCCCTGCCCCGCCGCCCCGGTCTGGACACGCTCGCCGTGCTGCGTGCCCTGCGCACGGCGCTGAACGCCGCGGCCGCTGAACCCGGCAGCACCCTTGATCCCCTTGCGACGTCCTGGGCGGGCTTCATCACCGCGGCGGACGCCGTCCCGGCCCCCTTGCGCCTTCTGGAACCCGGCGGACGCCCCGTCACCGGGCGCGAGGTGACCATCGAACGCCCCGGAGAGGCCGACACCACTGCGACTCTTGCCGCTGGCCACGGGGGCGACGTGTTGGCCGCCACCGGTCTTGGCCGCGCCGACCTGACCGCCGGATCGCGGCTGATCGTGGCCGCGCCGGGCGAGGACATCACACAGGCCAACGCCAGCGGCGCGCTGGCACACGGCACAACGCTGGATCTTACAGGAGGCGGACCGGCGCACCTTGACGTCGCACGGCTTGAGGACTGGTTCGGCCCCCAAGGCCGCAGCGACTTCGCCCGCTTCAGCCGTGGCAACACGGTCACGCCCCTAATCAACGGCCCCGCTTTTTTCGACGTGCTCTTCACCGCGCTTGAACGCACAGACGACACCGCAGACAAGGCGGCGGCGTTCTATCTTGCCGGCTACGCGATCAACGACACCGCCAAGCTGGCAAGCGCCGGATCGGGCGTCACCAACCGCTCGCTCGCCGACCTTATCCCCGCCTTCGCCCACGACGACGGCGAGGCGCGGTTCCTCGCCCTTCAGTTCCTTCAGCTTGAGCCCGGCTTCGTCGACACGATCGAGACCAGTGCCCTTGTCGCGGCGCTGCTTCTGTCCATCGCGGGCGGCATCGCCACCTTCGCGCAGGACAGCGCCTCGTGGGACCAGCCCAACTTCTTCGCGCACAGCCAGGCCCTTGCCTTCGGGCTTCTGTTCGGCGCGGGCAGCATCAACGATCTTCTCAACACCTTCGAAGAGAACAAGGGCGCCATCGACGCGCTGGCCGCCCTGCCCGATGTCGAGGCAAGCCTCGACCCCTACCCCGCCGAATGCCCCGACAACCCGCTCTGCAGCGGCGCCGCCGAGATCGTGCAGCTTGCCCATGTCGCGCAGAAACGATTCAACGCCTTCCACCAGAAGATCGCCGTGGTGCGCAATATCGACGGGCTGCACGCTTATTGCGGCGGGATCGATCTAAACCCCAACCGGCTGGACGACCGCGACCACGGTTCTCGCTCACCCTATCACGATGTACACGCCCGCATCGACGGACCGGCCGTCGAAGAACTGGCACAGACGTTCATACAGCGCTGGAACCGCCCTGCCGCGCCTACGGACCCGGCCCGTCTACCCCTGGCGCTCGACACCGAAACCGACGCGTTCAACGACCTCGATGACACCGGGCCCGATATTGTGCAGGTCGCCCGCACCTACTATGGCCCCGACCCGGCCGACACCGCCCGCCGTCTGCCCTTCGCCACGGCAGGCGAGCGCACCATCCTCGACACGCTGATCCAGTCGATCTCGCAGGCGCGGCGGTATATCTATATCGAGGACCAATACCTCACCCCACCCTTCGAATACACCGCAGCGCTTCTGGAAGCGGCCGAGCAGGTGTCCGGCCCCCTGATCATCGTCATCCCCTCGACCCCGGACCAGCCGTTCGGCTTCGCGCCCCGTCAGTCCTTCATCCAGTCGATGACCTCGGCCTGGGGCGACCGCTTCAAGATCGGCGTTATGCGCCACCAGTTCTATCGGACGCAGACCAACCGCACCAAGGCCATCGGCCGTCTTTGGCTGACCGAGGACGTGGCCGAGGGCGACAACACCGTGAAGCTTGGCCCGCCGGGCCGCCTGCCGGGCATGCCCTTCTGGCTGACCGTCGGGAACGAGGCGATGTACGTCAAGAACGCCGTGCCCGAAAGCCAGACCGCGACCCAGATCGAGCTTCGGGTGGACCGCGCCGGCGCGTCGAACCTGTTCGACGACGCCAAGGGCACCAAGCGCACCGCACACAAGGCGAGCGCGGCCGTCAACGCCGGGGCCTTCGCCGGCATCTACGTGCACTCGAAGATGATGCTGATCGACGACGTCTTCGCCTGCATCGGATCGGCCAACCTGAACCGGCGCGGACACTATTCCGACGGCGAATGCAACATCTTCGCCCTGCGCGAAGAACTCAGCCACGGCGACAACTGGATCCGCGACATGCGCATCCGGCTCTGGGCCGAGATGTGCGGCGTCGAGGAAGACTTCGCCTTCGCTGCCTTCGCCGATCCCGCGCGTAACCTGGACCTGTTCGACCGCAAGTTCACCGCCCGCTGTCGGTTCACGCCGTTCGCCGCGTCGCCTTTCAAAACCGACCTCGACATCCAGGCGGCCTTCACCGAAAGCACCTCGACCTTCGGCGGCGTCGGCTTCATCGCACAGGTCGGCCTTGGGCTTCTGGCCGTCGCCGCCGGGACGGAATCCGACCGGCTGTTCGACACCTTCATCGACCCATCCAGCGAGGTGGCGACATGAGGTTTTCCGAACTCTTCTCTGCGTTCGGATCGACATGGCCGACCGAGGTCATCAACACCGCATGGCCACCCACAGGATCTGTCACGGGCCTTCTTGCGCAGATCGACGACGCTGTCCGGCTGCACGACGTCGTCACTGATATCGGCCCAGACGGCACGATCACCGTCGCCGCCAAGCTGAAGCTGGCCCCGGGCGGGCCACCGGGCGAGGTGCAGCTTGTCACCCGGCTGTTCCCGTCGTTCCGGTTCGTGTTCAAGCCGAACATCGACTGGGACAGCGACTTCCGTTGCGCCGTGGCCAGCGACGGCACCGCCAGCGTCCAGATCGACAGCCTGCCGCTGGACGTGTTGATCCCGCCCGATCTTCTGGCCGAGCACCCGGACACGGCCAAGCAGGGCAAGGACACCAAGATCGACCTGTCCGGCGGCGCGCAGCACTCCGTCATCACCCGCGATTTCGCCCTCACCCTCGAGGCAAGCGGAGAGCTCAGGCTGGACCCGCACCTGCCGATCTCCATCGGCCCCTGCAAGCTGTTCGGCATCCCGATGACCGCAGTGCACGACCTAGTCCTTGTCACCTCGCCCCGCAGGGCGCAAAGCCTGCATTACTGGATCGTCCGCGACCTTGACCCCGAAAACTTCCCGCTGGACTGCGGCGGGCTGGGCTTCGGCGGCATCGAGGTCGACTGGGAGGCCGAGGGCAGCCCTATGGCCGACCTGCGCGCGACCACAGTGTTCGATGACAATGCCGATCTGGTGATCGAAGACGTGGTGATCCCGGCGGTGTTCCTGCCCCCGTTCCCGCAGCAGGGCACGCTTGGCCTGCGCCGCTCGCTCGAACCCGGCGAAACGCTGGAACATCATCTCAGCTTCAACGACGCGCCGCTGAAGATCCCGCTGGGCGACAGCGCCACTCTGTTCTTCGACCAGCTCTATTTCCGCACCCCGCCCGAAGATCAGCCGCTGTCCGACGGCCTCAGCCTGGAGGCCGGGATCGCCGTGTCGTTCGGCGATGGCCCGAACGAGGATTGGGATTTCTCGATCGGGTTCATCGACGGCGATCTCCTGCGGCTCTCCATCGCCCGCGAACCGCCGCCGGCCGGCACCGGCGAATTGCCGATCATCAGCCTCGATCTCTGGGCTATCGACGTCCAGATCATTCGCGGCCGCTTCGGCGTCTACATATCCGAACTGCAGAAAGACGAAGTCGACGCAGGCAGCGCAATCCAGGGCATCGGCGACATCCTGGCCCGCGAAAAGCCCGACGGCGACAGCCAGCCCGTGCGGCCCGAAACCGAAGACGGCAAGCCGTTCGAACTGGCGCTGGTCGACGTCGGCTGGGACCACGGCAAACCCACGGGTTCCATCGCCAAGGCGCAAGGCCTCACGCTGACCATGGGCCCCTTCGCGCTGGAACTGCACGAGCTTGGGCTCGTCGCCGAACAAGGCGCGACCTACATCAGCGTCTCGGGCGGCATCCGCCAGAAGACCGACCCCTTCGAAGGAAAGGTCTGGTTCGAACGCCTGCGCGGGCGGCTGGCCGGCAACCCCGACGCGCCCGATTTCAAGCTAGGCGGCTTCGGCGCCTCGCTTGAAATCAAGGACACGGTCGAGATCGAGGTGCACGGCCACTTCCGCAACGACGTTCTGACCGACGGCACCCGGATCAAGGAACACGGCCTGGGCGGCAAGATCGTCATCCACGTGGGCGACAACGAATGGGGCCTGTCTCTGGACGTCTACTGGGGCGAGCGCATTCCACCTGTCGAAGCGCGCATCGATTACCTGCTGTTCCAGATCGCCCTCTTTGGCGCCATCCCCATGGGCCCGGTCGAACTCCGCGGAATCGAGGCGATTTACGCCGACAACCTGCTGCCCAAGATCAAGAGCGGCGACCGCGAGGCGGGCGAGCTCAAGTACTATCCCTGGCTGAAGAAATCCCGCCCCACCGCCCTGCCCGAAGACCGCGGCCTCGGCGCATGGACACCCGAAAACAAGGCCTGGGCCTTCGGTGCGGGCCTCTCGGTCAGCTTCACAGGATGCGGCGAGCTTTGCCTTGCCTCGGCCTTCGCCCTTGGCTTCGAGGGCGCCGAGGAAGCCGGCCTGATCGTGGTGCTGGAACTGAAGATCCTCGGCGGCGACAAGCCCATCGCCATCGGCACCTTCGAATACGACTTCCGCCGCGACGCCTTCGTCATCCAGTTGAAGGTGGACCTGAAGCTCGAAGACCTGATCGACAACTTCCCCGAACAGCTGAAGGTCAAGATCGGCGGGACCGTCACCATCGGCAACAAGCCCGGACTGGTGGCCATCGGCCGGCTGGGCGATCAGGACACCTGGCTTGGCGCCAAGATCGAACTGGACCTCAGCGACATCGCGGAACTGAAGATCCGCATCGCTCTGTGCTTCGAATGGCTCGAAGGCGAATACGTCGGCGGCGGCTTCGTCTTCAGCCTGTCGGTCAAGGGCGATCTCGCCGTGATCCGGCTGGAAGGCTGGGGATCGCTGCTGGTCCTCTTGCGGTTCATGCTAACCGGCACCAACGATTTCGTTGCCCGCATCCTGTTCGAAATGGGCTTCGCGCTGGTCCTCTTCGGTTTCCTGCGCTTCGGCATTTCGATGAGCCTCTTGGCCGAATGGCTGGCGCATACACCCAACTTCTTCATGTTCCGCGCAACCTTCCGGCTGGAAACACCGTGGTTCCTGCCCGACGTGTCGGTGACGGTCGAATGCACCAGCGGCACGCTCGCCCCGGCCTCGCGCAGCATGCTGACCGGCGCGCTGCTCGAAGCTTCGGCGGAATCGCGCGCCGGCACCCGGCGGACCCGCGTTCGCCGCATCGACGGGCTGGCCGGGGGTGAACAACCGACGCTTCTGGCGCTGAACGCCCTGCCCGCCAACGGCCCGGGCTTCGAGGGCGATGCCGATCCCGTCCCGATTGATGGCCGCATCGAGATCCAGTTCTCGCAGATGCTGATCGACCGGCTTGGCATCGACTCGGTCGACGCAGACTTCGGCCGCCAGATCACCGGCGACCCCGCCGGCGAACTGAAGATCGACGCCTCCTACGCGCTCGTTGGGATCGAGGTGCGTCGGCGCCCCGTCGGCACCACCGCATGGACGGTGATCGAAAGCATCACGTCGCCGGGCGGCGGCCCACGCACGCGCTGGTTCTGGGACGCAGATACCAAGACCGATGGCAAAATCGCTCCGAAGAAGCTGATCTACCACGGATCGACGCCTTTCTCTGTCGACCACAACCCGCTCGCCGACGCCGAGACTCTGGACGAGAACCCGAACTTCCCTTGCTGCATGGTCCGCAAGGCCGACGTCGCGCGGATGGATTTCTGCGACGATGCGCCCGGCGCGCTGCCCGGCGGGTTCTTGCGCGCCTTCACCTTCCTGCGGCGCGGCACGCTGGCGCCGATCCGCGCGCGCGGTGGCCCCGCGTCGATCCGCCCGCCGATCCAGACAGGCGCCAAATGCCCGCAGGTCGCCACGTTCCGCGCTATTGGCCCAATCCTCAGCCTATCCGCCGAAGAAGATCTCGCCCGGATCGAACTGCGCCTGTCCCAGATCGCCCGCGCCCTGTCGCTTACCATCGTCGCCCGCGACGCCGACGGCGAGATCGTCGACCGCATCGACCGCACCGCAGGTACCAATAGCCCGTTCGAAACCCTGGTCCTCGACCCCGGGCGCGGCATCCGCACGGTCGACATCAGTCTCGCGCGGATCAAGCACGGGGACAACGACGAAGAAGGCGAACTGAACTTCGAGGCGCTGGAACTCGAATGGATCGAATGCATCACCGCCGCCGACCGCGCACAGGAGGAGGCCGACCAGGACCGCTGCGACCGGATCGACGACGAAGGCAACGGCGACCTCAACGCCTTCCTGCCCCGGCACGAATACGAGATCGGAATTACAACCGAAGTCGTGATCGGCCACACCAACGAAGCCGGCACACCGCGCACCATCACCGAACGCGTGGGCTTCGTCACCGCCGGCCTGCCCGGCCTGAACGAGACCGAAGAACCAGGCCTTGAACTGCGCCCCTACGTGGTCAGCCACCTCGCCGGCGGGCGCGGCCTTCTCTATCGCGAGGAAAGCGTGCACCTGATGCTGTCCTCGGACATGACCATCTTCGGCCCCGGCCCCGGCGGCGACACCGAAGCAACCTTCCGGCTACCGGTCACCCTAACCGTCGAGACCGAATTCGACACCAACCCCGAAACCGGCCCGTCGAAGGCCTCGTTCGAAAGCCAGGAGTGGTTCCTCGCCAACCGTGCCGACCCCCGCTATGTGATGGCAACGCCGGTCCACGACCTGATCATCGCCCTGTCCACCGACCCGACCAGGCTGCGCTACAAGGCGCTGACTGAAGCCTCGGCCGGCACCTGTCCGCCTGACGACGTCTGGAACGAGCCCCGCCCGCGCCTTGGCGTCGACCCGTTCGATCCCTCGGGCCGCGCGCTCTGGCGGCCATCGACCGGCTATCACGCCGCCATGCGCCCCGAAGGCGGCCCCGTGGTCAACCGCGCCCCGTTCGTTGCGGCAGACATCACCGCCTTCGACGCCCCCGACGGCACCTTCACCGTCGACACGGGCGAACTGGTTGCCACCATCGCCGCCAGCGGCCGGTTCGGCGAACCCGAATGGGATCTTTTCACCGCCAAGGCTCTGGCGAAGATCGACACCACGACCGACGGCAGCCTGTCGCTTGGTGTGCTGATTGCCTCCACCAACCCGGGCGGCGGCATCAGGGTCACGCTCAACGTCGCATCCGGCGGCGCAGGCACCCTCACCGCCACTCCGGTGGGCGGCGGACCGGCCCTTGCCGCCCAGCCCATCGCCGCCGTTCCCGATATCGTAAGCCTTCGCGTCGACGTCTTCGCCGACAACCTCCGCGCCAGCGTCGCGGGCGCGGCGATCAGCGTGTCCCGCAGCGGCCTTGAAGGCGGCGTCTGCGAACTGGGCGCCACCAACGCCCGGATCGCCGCCCTGCGGGTCCGCGCGCTCGAGATGTACGGCTTCACCTTCCGCACCAGCCGGTACGAGGGGTTCGAGGCCCACATCGCCAGCGCCGGAGATACCGCGGGCCATCTGCCCATCGCCGTTGGCGCCGCCGAATCGCTCCCGGCCCTTGTCGCCCGTCTGGCCAGCGACATCACCGCAGCGATGCGCCCCGAGGCCGACGATGCCGAGCGCGAGCGGGTGTTCGGCGAGGCCGCGCAGGCACTGGCCCTGCCCCTGCGCGAGGATCCCACCCGCCTGCATCTGGAACTGGCCGAAAGCGGCACCGACCGCTGGCTGCTTCTGGAATCGCCTGAACCCATTGACCTTGTCGTCGAAACCCGCACCCGCCTGCGCCGCCGCGTGGCGACCCGACCCATCGACCGCGCGCTGGAGGAACGGCTGCGCGACGCGCTTTCGCAACTCTTTACACCCCGGATCGTGGTTCCGCCGCGCCCGATCCGGCCGACGCTCGACCGCCCCTTCGTTATCCGGCGCGATATCGCCCGCCCGCTCCCGCGCAACACCGGCGTCCTGGGCAATCTCGGCCGCGACGTCCTGGCAACGACCACGGCGATCTCGCCGTCCTTGCCGATCCGCGACGCGGACGCGTTCCTGTCGGTCGAGCTCATTCGCGACCGCTTCCTGATCACCTTGCTGAAGACCAAAGAGACCGTCACGCGGCCGGCCACCGGCCTGTCCCGCGCCGAGGCCTTGGCCCTGACCGGCGTCGTTCTGTTCTTCGACCGCTCCGGGCTCTTGGTTGACTGGACCTTCGATGATGACGCGCGGGAGTGGCAAGAGATCGGAACCGTGGCGATCCAAAGCGGCGATGCGACCAAGACCCTGCTGCTGCCGCGCAGCACCGGCGCTCTTCCGGCGGGCGACTACCGCATCGACTTCGACATCACCCGCAAGTGGTTCGACACCCTCGCCCCGCTCGGGCCCGACAACGCCTACATCCGCACCGCCACCCTGCCCTTCCTCGTCTCCTGATCCAAGATGTAGGGTGCGTGCGCTGCACGCACCGCCCCGTCCTTGCCGGATAGTCTCGAATCCAGCGCACCTCCGCGGTGGTTAGCTCGGCCACACCCGCCGTCATGCCAAGGCACTCGAATGGTGACGTGGTGCATTGGTAGCTAAATTAGCCTCCCTATCCGCTTGCCACAGGTACGACACCTTTTGGCTGAAAGCCGTTGACGAGTTGGCGATAGGTGATGGTTTTGCATTGGACAGCGCGGCGCAGGACGAAATCGTCTAAGGCGGCGATCTGGCCGCGGCGATTGAAACGGTATGTCCACTCGGTGGCATAGCGCGGCAAATGCTTGGCGCTGACGCCGTGAAAGGTGCCGTTGAGCCAGGCCTTGATGTTGGAGAACAGCACGTGGATGACCGGCAGGATGGTCTTGGCATTCTTCGGCGTTTTCTGAACCAGCGCCGTGTGGCCGAAGGCCTCGTCGAGGTCGCTATAGCCCTTGAAGCCGTCGGTGATCACCCGCGCGCCCGATTGGACCGCGGCTCCAACGAAACCGCCGAGTTCCTTGCCCGTTGCCGCCGGCAGGATGGCCAGGCGAGCACTGCCGGCGACGAAGCCGCTGTCTTTGATACCGCCGCCTTGGCGCTTTCTTGCCGGAACTTTTTCCACCGCGACCACCAGCAGGCTCTTGTTCGGGTCGGCCAGGCTGCGGCCGCGGCTTTCCGGCTTGCCGCGCCCACCGTAATAGCTCTCGTCGACCTCAACCAGGCCGGCCAGCGCCGGCTCAGGCTCTTCGGCTAAGGCGTGGCGCAGTTTATGGCCAATCAGCCAGGCGGTCGCGTAGCGCAGGTCCAACTCGCGGGCGAGAAACAGCGCCGAGACGCCGCGCTTGTCGCGGGCCAGCCAGGTGGCCGCCAAGAACCACTTGCGCAGCGGCGTCTTGGTACGGTGAAACACCGTTCCTGCGGTCACCGAGTGCTGGCTGCCGCAGCCGGCACACTCGAACACCCGTGGCCGTGTGCGCAATTGGTAAGCCCGCCGGCCGCCACAGGCCGGGCAGAAAAAGCCTTGCGGCCAGCGCAGCGACGCCAAGGCCGCGATACAAGCCTGCTCGTCTGGATAGCGATCCTGAAACCCCAAGAACCCCGTCATCATCCCGTTCCTGCGTGCTGCCTACTACCGGCGTAGCCTACAACAATCAAGAGAACACAACAAGAACAAAAGATCCTAACCTGCACCAAGCGGAGAGGGAGGTAAATTAGATCCACGTCTGGGGGCAAAGCGGGCGTATGTTCGAGGGTGCCGACACCGCTACTCATAGCCGGAAGCGGCGGACCGTTGTAATGGTCGACGCGGATTCAAACGCGCGGGCGCATAGAGAGAAGGAACAATGCCGAACCGGGGATCGGAATGGCGGAGGTGGGAGCCGCATATTCATGCACCGGGTACGGTGATGAACAACCAGTTCAGCGGCCCCACGGCGTGGAACGACTATCTCACGGCGCTAGAACAGGCCACGCCGGCTATCGAGGCGATCGCGGTTTAATGGATTGGACGCCGAGGCTTCGCCATTTCAGCGAAACTTCTGCGTGGAAGGTATCGACCTGCCGGGCGGTGGTTCTCAATAGGTCAGCATCGGGTTGGCCCCTGAAGGCGGCCAATTATTGTCGTTGGAATAGGCCCAATACTCGAACGGGTTATCGTAATATGCGGCGGTCTCGACCAGGCTGCCCCAATCTTCGTCGGTGTTGAAGAACCAGACAACCGTTCCGACGATGAATCCGCCAACACCCCAAACGATATAGGTCGCCTGGAACAACGGACCAAAGATGCGGCTTTGCCAGATGTGCAGCTCCTCGTGATTGGCGATGAAGCCGGCATTGATCCCCGCCGCGCCGCGTCCAAGCCCCGCATTCGAGATCACGTTACCTTGAGTGAAGGCGAAATCTTCCTTCAGCGCGAACCCGCCCTCGTAGACATGCCGGTTCTGCCGTCGGCTAAGGTCTTCGCGGTAGTTGGCGTCGCCGTAGAACAGGTTGATGACGTGGACGATGTTGCCGAGCGAGGTGCCGATCAGTCCCCAGGTCGAATCTGACAGGAAGGCGAACCAGCCCTCGGCGCTGGTCCAGTCGTAGATGCCGTGGATGCCGCTGATGAGCCCGTTCATACCGCCCATGATCGCGCCGAGCGGCCCGCCCACGGTCCAGCCCAGCCAGGCGCCGGCCGCCGTGGTCAGCCCCGTCTCGAGCGCGGTCAAGAGGCTGCCCCAGCCCTGGCCGTCGACCAGTCCGTAGATCAGCCCGCTGACGAACCCCACGACGAAGCCCACCGCGGCCACGATCAGGTCGTCGAGGCCGAACCAGAGCCCGCTCGGATCCTTGAACACCAGGGGATTGTTCAAGGCGTAGCCGTAGGCAGAGTAGCCTTGCGGCATGCGCGCCGGCTTGTCGGGATTCTCGAAGACGTACCAGTCCGGCGAGACGAAGCGTCCGAGCCCCGGATGGTACATCCGCATGCCGAGCTGGGTCAGGCCGGTTTCCGGATCGCGTTCTCGGCCGAGGTAACGGTCAAGAGCGACGCCAGCGTTCTGCGGCAGCCCGAACGGCGTGTAGCGCTGCTGCTCGATCACCGCTCCGGCATCGTCCATGCTGGTCATGATGCTGCCGTGGTGGTCGGCGAAGAAATAGGCGCGCCGGTCTGGCTGGCCCTGCTCCACCCGCTCGCTGGCGACCAACGTCTTGCCGAGGTAGAGCTGTCTCAGCGCATGGTCGCCGTGACGCTCGTAAAGCCCCGCCGCATAGAGCACCACGCGCACCGCGCCGCCGCCGGCCGGGGTGACGGCGCGCCGGACGCGCCGGCCCCGGTGGTCGTGGGCATAGGTAATCTCGGTGCCGTCGTCGCGCATTGCCCGGACCAGCCTGTCGAACGCGTCGAATTCCATCTGGGCGAGGCCCGTGCCTGACGCCATGTGGCCCCGCGCATCGTATCCGAGCGGCTGTGGCGCCCCGCCGCCATCGGTGAACGACGTCAGAAGCCCCGGTCGCGCGGCATCGCCGTAGATGAGGCTGCGCGCCGCCGCCTCGGGCAGGCCGGTGATGTTGCCGGCGTCGTCGTATTGATAGTCGCCCGCGCTGAGAATCGCGCCGCCGGCGTCGTTGGCCCTGACTTCAAACCGCGACAGGCGGTGGAGGCCGTCATGGGAAAAGACCTGGTGAATCCGCTCGCCGGGCTGGGCGTCGGTCAACCCGGTGACATTGCCGGTGGCGTCATAGCTGTAGTCGAGCCGCCGGATGACGGCCGCGCCAAGCTGCGCCGTGAGCTGCGAGAGCCGCCGTGATGCGGGGTCGTGCGCCGCCGTGATCCTGACACCGTTGCCGAGCGAGTAGCCCGTCACGGTGCCCTCTGCGTTGTAGTCCAGATCGGTGGCGAGGCCCGGGACGCCGCTCACCGCGCCGCTGCCGTCGAGCTCCACGGGCACCCGCGTGCCATCGGGATAGGTGACGGCCGTCAGGCGGCCCTGCAGGTCGTATTCCCGGACGATCGTCAGGGTCTGGCCGTCAGCGCTGGTCTCTTCCCTGAGCGCCTGGCCCGATGGCGCGTAGCTGTATCGGGTCTCGACCCCGCCATCGCGGGCGAGCGCGACGCGCCCGTCGAGGAATCGCCCCGCATCCGCGGCGCCGGGATCAGTGTCGTAGAAGATCTCCCGGACGATCTCCTCGCCGCCGCCTCCGGCGGGCATGAGACGCACGCGAACCAGCCTCTGCAGCGCGTCGTAGTCGTGCAGCAGGCGGGAGCGGTCTGCATTGATCCGCTCCACGATCTGGTCGGCGGCGTTGCGGTAGTAGGTGCGGGTTCCGGCCTCGCGCTGGGCAATGCGGAAAGCCGGTGCAGGCCCGGCAAAACTGTAGCTCAGCGTGACCGAACCGAGTGCGTCCGTGATCCGGGCGATCCGGCCGTCGAGCGCGAGGTCATAGACGGTGACGGATTGACCACCGTCGCCCTTCTCCTCCTCGATGCGGACGAGCCGGGCCCGCGCGTCGAAATGCTCGCGCCGCGTCCTCGGGCCGGCCGGGGCGGCGCCGAGCGGCTGCGCGCCTGCGCCCTCGAAATGGTCGATGTGGAACGTATCGCGGGTCGCCCGCTGCAGGGCCGGGCCGGGTCCTTCGGTCGCGACCACCTGCCCGAGCCCGTCATACCGCGTGCGCGTGGTGCCAGCCGGCAGCGGCTGCGGTGGCGCCTGGAAGCCGAGATCCGCCACAAAACGCGCCGGGATGAGCGCCCGAGTCAGCCCGCGGGGGTTTCGCATCGGCTGCGGGCGGGCGGTGAAACGACGCGCTCCTCCGGGCCCGTCCGGCGCGCGGAAGACCTGCATCGCCTCGCCGCCGAAGCCATCGTAGAACTGCCGCGAGACCGAGACGCCGTCGAGCGCCGCCGCATCCGCGCCGAGGTCGAACTCGTCAAGCATCCGCCCCGCCGCGTCCGGCGCGAACGAGGTGACGAAGGCGGGCACGGCCGCCGTCTCGATCGTCCAGGCCTTGGTGAGCTGCAGCACTCCTGCCGCGTCGCTTTCGAACTGCCCGCGAAGCCGGCCAAGCCCGTCATAGACATAGCGCAACACGCGTCCGTCGGGCATCGTCACCTGCCTCGGCTCGCCCGCGCGCGGGTCGAAATCGAGCGCCGTGACGCGTCCCAGCGCATCGGTGCTCGAGACCGGGAAGACGCCGTCCGCGTCGTAGGCGATCGACATCTCGTTGCCCATCGGGTCGCGCTGGGCCACGACATTTCCGTCCGTGCCGCGGGCGAAGCTTTGAGCCGCGGCCCAGAAACCGGCGGACTCTCCCGCGCCGAAGGCGACATACCCGAGTTGGGTCAGGTCGCGTCCTTGCGTGAAGTCGGCGGGCAGAAGGTCGGAGCGGAGCTTGAGCTCGAGCGTGCGGGCAGGAAGGCCGCTGGTCGCCTGCCCCTCGGGCAGGCCCACGAAGTCCGGCCCGTCATAGGTCATGACGCGGGCGGCGAAGAGATTGCCGTCGCCGTCGCGCAGCTCCATTCTCACGGGCAGTTTGACGAGCCATCGGGCCTCGTCGGCAGTATAGGTGAAGACCTCTTCGGTCCGGATCGCATCGGCGGGCGGCGCGCCTTCGGCAAAGCTTTCGCGCCGCCGCCGGCCCGGATTGCCGTGCGCTCCGTAATCGGAAAGCAGCGTGCGGTCGACACGGTCCGGCGCGCCGGTGGCGCTGTGCTCGCGCGTCTCGATTTCGGTCACGTTGGGAAAGAAGATGCTCTGCGCGCCCAGGTCGGCCTCGAGCCGGGCGTCCCAGGTCTGACGCGATCTTTGCAGCAACCGCCAGGCGCCTTCCGCGCGCTCGTAGGTGGCCGACGTCTCGGAACTCCCGGCCAGCGCGCGCTGGCGGATGCGCTCGACCAGATCGGGGTGCTCCGGATCGCCCTGGAAGAGCGTCATTTCCTGCCGCGTATCCGGGATGGAATCGTCGCCCGTCGTTTCGACCGTGACGGCGCGGAAGCCGCGGAATTCTCGGTTCGGACCGTCATAGACCCCCCGGTGATAGCGGATCGCCATCACGTGGCCGTTGCCGGTCACCTGGTCGTCCTGCGCGATGCGGGCAACGACGGGAACGGTCAGGGGCAGCGGATCGGGCCAGGGAAGGCCGTCCGTCTCGTCCAGCCTTCGCATGGTGGCGGTCGTGCCATAATCCATCACGAACGCGCCGCCGAGGCCGTTTTCCACCCGCGTCATCAGATAGGGCGCCTGCCCGTCGTCGAAACGCAGCACCCGGTATCCGGCGGCGCCCGACGGCGACGACGCGTCCCAGCCGAGGCTCAGGCGACCGTCGCCGAACCAGTCCGCGGCGTGGACCCGGCGGCCGCCAGTCACCGGCGCGATCGGCACCTCAATGGGCGCCGAGAACCCGTTGCCGGCGCGGTTCAGCCAGATCAGGATCCGGTCGGCATCGACGTAGATGAGGTCGGTGACCCCGTCGCTGTCGATGTCGAGCATGTAGAGATGCTCGTCGCGGAAGCCCGCGGGCAGGCGCGGCGGCGCGCCCATGTCGACCCGCCCGCCCCAGCGCCCGTGGCCGAGATAAGGCCAGTAGGCCACCTCGCCCGAGTGGATCAGCACCATGTCGCGCAGCCCGTCGCCAGTCATGTCGGCGATCCGCGTGCCTTCGCGGCTGAGGTCGAGATCGGGAAAGGCCGAGAGGTCGCGGTTGCGCGGCACCGCCTGCGGCTGTTCGAAGCCCTGGCCGGCGGCGTGGCGATACAGGAGCAGATGGTCGCGGCCGCTGGCGATGAGGTCGATGACACCGTCGCCGTCCACGTCCATCAGCCGCGTGTTGCCGTCGGCGAGACCTGTTGTGGGCGACGACCGGAACACGAGCGGGTCAGGCTCGAACCCGCCTTGCCCGTCGGATTCGAAGGCCAGGTTCAGCGGCTGGTCCACCGCGAAGAGATCGACGCGGCCGTTGCCGTTGAGATCGGCGAAGGCGACGTTGCCGCGCGAGAGCGCCAGCGTGGAGGGCACCGAGCCGAGCGCGCGCGGGCCCTTGAACCGCCCTGCGCCGTCGTTCTCCCACAGGTACATCCGCCCATTGAGGCTTTGCAGCATGTCCGGCAGACCGTTCACCGTCATATCGACGATCTGGACCGAGGCATCGGAAAGCTTTGGCGGCGGGATAACAGCCCGAGGCGTGTGCACCTGCCAGCGGTCGAAGCGCGCGTCGGAATAGGTGAACGTCAGCGCAGGCTGGGCGATACGGCCGCCCGCGCCGTTATCCGCCGAAAGCTCGATCCGCTCGAGCAGGGACAGACCGTTCGCGGCATCTGAGTAGGTGAGGTCGTAGCGGCGCATTTCCGTTGGCGCGAGGCGGTCGCAATGCAGCGTCAGCCGCTCGGCCCGAAGTCGGGTCTCGCGCAGGAAACCGGCGCGGCCGTTGCGGATCACGTCGGGCCTGGGGCCGAAGTCGATGCCGAGCCGGAACGCCGCCCAGGCGATTTCCGAAAGGTACAGGCGCTCGCCATCGCGGTGGTAGCCGTAGCGGATGGCATTACCCGCCGCGTCGCGCTCCTCGTCTAGCGCCCAGGCGATGGTCTGGCCCGCCGGGCCCTCTCGGCTCGCGGCGCTCTGGCCGACGAGCAGCGCTCGCCCGTCGCCCGTCCGGATGCGCCAGCCATCGCCCTGCCGCTCGATCATCCAGAACCGGGTTTCGGTCTGGGTGCGGTAGCGCCCGCCGCCGACCGGCACCAGCACCTCCGCGCCGCCGATCACGAATTCGTCCGTGTCGTCGTAGCGCGGCACGCCGCGATCCACCCGCCGCTCGATCCGCATCGCGTCGAGCCGCCAGCCCTGCCCGAACGGCCCGTTCCCGGCGCCGGTCGAATAGGTCAGCGACAGCTGCGGCTGTTGATCCGCGACGCCGCGCGGCAGGCGGATGGGAACCGCATAGCTGCCCGTGCCGCGCACAAAATCCGGCTGGAACCGGTCTCCCAGGGGCGCGATGCCCGCGCCTTTCGGAACCGAGGTCAGACCGTCGGCGACACCGCTGGATTCGCGCATCTCACACCCCCACTTCCGGCAGGTATTCGAAGGCGTAGTCGAGCCCCATGCGGATGTTGTAGATGCGCGACGGCACGACGTTGCCACCATCGGTGACCGAGGCGCCGCCCGTCACCTCCACGTGCCAATCGCCCAACGGATCCTCGCCGGTCAGCCCGGAAAGGGGCGCGAGATCGGTGGAGACGACCCCTTCGGCATCCGTGGTCACCGCCGCATCGACGCCGCCGGGGCCGGTGATGCGCAGATCGATGCCTTGGGCCGACACGCCCGCCGCCGTCTCGACCCGGAAGAAGCAGCCATTGATCGTGAAGTTCCGCTGGTTCGCCGGGAACTGGAACTCCGTGACGGCGAAATCGGTCGCCGCGCCCTGATAGAAAGCGTACCAGACGTCAGGGAAGTTGTGGCGGAGCGAGAAGGTCGTGAGCCGCGCCAGCTCGTCCGCGCGCGCCGGCGCCTGCAGGATCGCGGTGCGCAGCGGCGCGTCGAACGTCGCCGTGTAGTAGATGTCCAGCTGGACGTCGAAGATGCGCCGGAGATCGAACGCATTGCCCCGCCGCGGCAGGTGCAGCTGCCAGGTGGTGGCCACGCCGAAGCCCTGGAAGAGCCCCCGCACCCCGGTTTCGGCGCGGTAGACGAAGCCGTCGTTGCGCAGCACGTATTCCGACAACGCCATCGTGTCGATCTGATGGATCCGCGTCGCCGCTGTGTTGTCGCGCTTGCGGTAGCCGGTGACGCCGCCGAGCCGCAGCGTGCCGTTGACCCCGCCTTCGGGCAGCGCGCCGACGAAGACGATCTCGATCTCCTCGATCCGCTGCGCGTAGAAGCCTGGATGGCGCCGGTCGAACTCGTAGAGCTCCGTCTCGAGGCTCAGGAGCCCGGTTTCGAGGAATTGCTGGAACTGCGCCGGGTAATCCGCCGAGACCGAGATCACGTCCTTGATCTTGCTCGACTTCCGCGTCTTGCGCGTGATCGCGTAATAGGTGAAGGCGTCGATGTCCTTGGCCAGGCTGTCGCCGCCCAGAAGCCACGCGTCCTCGCCAGGGTCGGCGTTGGCCAGCCCGTGACCGTATTCGTTCTTGATGATCGAGTAGCTGGTGTCGTTCTCGAAGTTGTAAGCCCGTTCCATCAGCTTGGCGATGCGGATGGCTCGGAACAGGTAGGCGCGCGAGATGTCGTGCATCACGTCTGCAATCTTCGACCACGTGTCGGGCACGAAGAACTCGTCGTCGAAGGCGTCGAGCGCGGCGGCGGCCATCCCGGCCCGCTGCTGTGCCGCTTGCCAGGCAAGCTCGGCCGCCGCGGTGCGTCGTGCGGCAGCATCGCGCTGATCCGTGGCCATCGGGATGGCGGCGGTCAGCTCGTCGATGTTGTCCTGCATCTTGGCCAGTTCGTATTCCCGCGTGCGCCGCCCGCCCAGCAGAACCTGCGCCGCGGCGAGCTTGCCGGGCGCGCCGGAAATCGTCTCGCCCCGCGCCAGCTTGTCGGCCAGCTCGCTGATCTCGCTGTAATAGGCGTCCTCCCTCGCGCCGAGCGCGGTGGCGGCGGCCTGCGACCAGATCTGCGTGGCGCTCGATGCGGCATAGGCGTTGCGTTGGTCGATGGCGTTGTCGCGCCGCTCGATGGCGAGATCGAGCGCGTGCTGCGCCGCCTGTTCCTCCTGGATCGCGGCCTGCCACGATTCAAAGCGGATCTCGACTTCGGCCTGGGCCATCGCCTGCGTGGTTTCGAGATCGCGCCGGGTGGCCGCCTCGGCCTCTTCGCGCATCTTGAAGGTGACGAATTCGCGCTCCGACTGGATGGCTTCGTCGGCAAAGCCGCGCGCCACGCTTTGCAGATACTCGAACGTGTGGATCGGCGTCAGCGCGAGGCCATAGAAATCGAGCCCGTCCGCGATCTGCTGGAGGTAACGGAACGCGGTCAGGACGTTGATCGCGATCTCCCAGTTCACCGCCGGCAGGGGTCGCTGCAGCAGCCCGTCGATGAGCTGCCGCGCCTCGTTAGCCGGATTGCCGAGGCTCGCGGTGTTGTAGAGAAGGCTCTGCTGCGGCTCGTTCCCGTTGGTGCGGATCAGCTTTTCGTACTGGACCTGCGCGCCTTGCAGGTTCTCGTTCTTGTAATGCGCGTGTCCCCATTGCACCGCGTTTCGGGCGATCCGGGTCCACAGGATCGCCGCCTCGATGTTCTGGTTGAGGTGCCGGTAGCCCGCGGCCTGCAGATAGTGGCGCTCCGCCTGCTGGTACTGGCCGGTATGGTGGTACATGTCGCCGGTCTTCAAAAGCAGCGCATAGGAATAAAGCTGCGTGAGGTAGAAGGTCGTGGACGGGATCCCGGTCCAGACCAGTTCCAGGTCGACGTAGCGCTCGGCCACGATGCGCGGCTCGTAGATCTGGGCGATCACCTCGTCGGCGCGGGGCCTTTGCGTGTCGGAGAAGGTGAACTCCGCGATCTTGTCGGCGACCGGCACGCCCAGCGCCCATTTCTTGTCATGCCGTTCGCGGTCGACCTTGGAGGCGAGCGGCAGGCTGGCCCAGGCCTCGTCGCGGCCGGGGATGCGGAAGCTCAGCGCCTGCGGATCCCGCGCGGCGATGGGCGCCAGAAGATCCAGGTCGCGGTCGATGGTCACCGATTTCTCGGGTCGCACGATGGCCGTGGTTCTGGACGGCCGCACCCCTGTCAGCCGGCGGGGCGCGGCCTCCCCGCGATCCTCGCGGAGATCGCCGCCCGCCTTCTTCAAGATCGCGGCGGCCTCGTTCAGAAGCTCCTTGGCCTGATCGGCATTTCCCATCTCGGCGAAGGCGACACCCTGCAGGTGCTTGGCCTGCGCCTGCCCCACCAGATCCTCGGCACGGGCGAAGACCTGGTTCGCGCGTTCCGCGGATTTGGCGGCGGCGCGCACTTCGCCGGCCTGTAGCTGCGCGGCGGCGAGGTTGAGGGACAGGGCCGCGGCGAAGGCGGGCTCTGCGTCCTCGGCATCCTCGAATGCGCCTTCCAGCACGACGACGGCGGCGGCGGCCTTGTCCTCGGCGATGAGCCGTAGCGCCTGTTCGCTCACCTGGCGGATCGCCTCGTCGCCACGCATCACCTCGCGGTAGCCGTCGGTGAAATACCGCTGCAGCGGCCTGTCGGGGGGCGGCACCTTGATCCCGAGCGCCGGCGAGACCGGCGGCGCCACCGGCCGGGTCACGTCGGCCGCGGCGATCGACGCCTCGATCAGGCTGCGCTCGATGGCGTGGCTTGTGGGCAGGAGGAACCCCGCCGTCTCGGCCAGATAGCCGCCGATGCTGAAGCCGGGATAGAGGATCTTGTAGATCATCGCCCGCGCCGACTTGTACTTTGTCAGCGCCTTATCATAGCTGCGTCGCCGGGCGAGCGCGTCACCCTCGGCGATGCGAAGCTCGATCTCGGTGACCTGTCGCGCGGTCGCGTCGGCATCGTTGGCCGAGATGTCGATGAGTATGGCTTCGACGTCGCGCAATTTGGACCACGGTGCTGCTAGCACCATCTCGTAATTCGTAAAAGGCATGTCATTCCTCCAATTTGAAAAATAAAACATTCCTCGAGAGTGGAGAAGACAGGTGCAGACCCGCAAGGGGCTGGCTTTCGACTTTGTAAGTTTGCCGTAGTCTCAGAAACTTCTCAACGTAAAAGAGAGCTGCGGCGACTTTGCGCTCGTCTCCCTGCATGAGGGCCGATGTCGTTGTCAATCCGACTGCGCGGGAATCCTGCGACGAACGGATCACAGCAAGCGCGATGCGCAGACATCGGCCATTGGGCCGGACACGGCGGAAGTCAGCTTCGTCCTCGTCCAAGGATTGTGGCTGCTGTCAGCGTGCGCTGCAGCGGCGACAAACCTGACAAGGAGGAAAGCGCGGGCTGATTTTGTTGTTATGGGGATTGTGGGTTACGGCTGCGGGAGTCGTTGCAGCGAACGGCGGAGCCTATGGCCTTGAGAGGCGCGGACCGGTTGGTTTGCACGGTCTGATGTCGCCGATTGCTCTCTCTTTTCGCCTTCGTTTGCCGGTTTGAGCCCCGGCTTCAGGGTGTTGGCGGCAATGATTGATCCGGCATCTGCGCCTGGCGAGGCCGGGTGTAACCGCTTGATCATGCAGTTTCTTCCCATGGCGGGTCGCGGGATTTTGGAGCTTGACCGCGGGTGAAGGTTTCTATGACGTGCATCGCACCGCCACATTCGGGGCATAGATGACGCGCTTTCGGATCGTCGGGATCGTCGCTTGCGCCCTCATCCGGCATCTGTTTCGGCTCTGCCCTCGCCTCAAGCAAGCGCCTGATCGACCTGATCGTGTTTCGGCGGATGCCATTGGCGAGGAATCCGGTGTGACGAATGCGGTGGAAGCCGGATGGCAGGACATGGATCAGGAAGCGGCGGATGAACTCATCCACGGGCAAGCGCATGGTCTTCATCCGGTCGCCGCGCTTGATGCGGTAGTCTTTCCAGCGGAAGGCCACGGTGTTGGCATCGGCGCTGATCAGGCGGTGGTTAGAGATCGCGACACGGTGGGTGTATCGGCTGAGATAGGCCAGTACCGCTTCTGGGCCGCCAAAGGGCGGTTTGGCATAGACGACCCAGTCGGTTTTGTGCAGCGGTGCAAGATGGGCTGCGAAGGCGCTCGCGTCTGCCAGTCCCGCCAGATCGCCGAGGAAGCGCAACTTGCCAGTTTGATGCAACCGGATCAGCCCTTCGAGGAACAATCGCCGGAACAGTCGCGACAAGACCTTCACCGACAGAAAGAACCCCGGGCGACAGTCGATCCACCGGGCGCCATCCGCCGACAGTCCGCCACCCGGCACGATGACGTGCACATGCGGGTGGTGCGTCATCGCCGAGCCCCATGTGTGCAGCACGCTGGTCATGCCGATCCTTGCGCCGAGGTGCTTGGGATCAGCGGCAATGGTTAGGAGCGTCTGGGAGGATGCTTTGAACAGCAGGCCATAGACCGCCCGTTTGTTCCAGTATGCGATCCGCGCAATCTCGGCCGGCATTGTGAAGACCACATGGAAGTACTCGACCGGCAGCAGGTCCTCGATGCGCGCCAGCATCCAATCCCGAGCCACCGCACCTTGGCACTTCGGGCAATGCCGGTTGCGGCAGGAGTTATAGGCGATGTGCTCGTGGCCGCACTTGGTGCAGGCCGCGACATGCCCGCCGAGCGCAGCGGTTCGGCAAGTCTCGATCGCCGACATGACCTTCAACTGGGGAAGGCTCAGGTGCCCGGCATGGTCACGGCGATAGGCAGCTCCATGGGCGCGGAAGATATCCGCAACCTCCAGCTTTGGGCGAGACATGGAACCGTTGTCAGCCGGAACCAGCTTCCCGTCGTATCAGCAGATCCAGCGGGCTGGTGACATCCCGGATCGTCTTGGTCGCCACCTTGGTGTAGACCGTAGTGGTCTCCAGCTTTGCATGGCCGAGCAGCACCTGGATGACCCGGATATCCGTCCCGCCTTCCAGAAGATGGGTGGCAAAGCTGTGCCGCAGGGTATGCGGCGAAACCGTCTTCTTTATCTCGGCGAAGTCGCAGGCCACCCCGAAGGCGCGGTTGAACTGCCGGGTTGAGATCGGATCGATCCTGCTGCGGCCTGGAAAGAGCCAGCCCGCGGGTCGCGCCTCGCGGAAATACTCGCGCAGTAGCGCCAGCAGGCTTGGCGACAGCATCACATGGCGGTCTTTGCGGCCTTTGCCTTGGTCGACCCGGATCAGCATGCGATCGCTGTCGATGTCGTCGACCTTCAGATGGGTGACCTCGCTCGCTCTGAGCCCGCCGCCATAGGCCACACTGAAGGCGGCCCGGTAGCGAAGCCCCGGTCCGGGTGCCGCCTCGAGAATGCGCATGACCTCTTCGGCGCTCAGCACGATAGGGATCTTCTTCGCCGCCCGCTGATAGCGCATGTGTCGCTTCATCTCTGGGCGCGGACAGGTCGTCGCGAAGAAGAAGCTCAGCACCGTCAATCGGTTGTTGAAGGTCGGTGCCCCAACGCCCCTCTCCTTCATATCGAGTTGGAACGCCCGCAGTTCCTCCGGTGTCGCGCTGTCCGGCGAATGGCCGAGATACCGCGTGAACTCCCGCATTGCCCGCAAATACATCGTCTGCGTCTTGGGCTGCAGCCCCTTGATCCGCATGTCTTCGAGAAAACGGCGGCGCAATGGCGGCACATAATGATCGGTCATCAGACCCTCCTGTCATCAGATTGAGAAGGTCCCAATCGTCAGACAGGCACGCGCATCAACAAAACTGCACCGCGCCGATCAGCGCGCCTCACCCGCCACAAGCGCCCCTACCGCGAGAGCGGTTTCGTCGTGTGCCCAGCATGTTCGGTAGCTTGGAAGTGAAAGTCTTCTATCCAACTGATGGAGGTGAAGGATTAGCGAAGCACAAGGGGGTCATCGCAAGGTGGCTTCTGAAGGCAGTGTGGAGCAAAACCGTGAGCTGACGAACAGAAACCGGATAAGAGGCATCCCTGGCTGGACGAGCGGGCGACTGGTCGCGAAGTCCCTATCCATCAAGGGCCAGGACTGTAGATCCGGCAGTTGTGCGGGGAAGGCGCCCGGACTTACCTGGGGAGGCCTGTGCCGTTGTCCCGGTCACGGGACTGAGCAAGCCGCAAGGCGCGCCGATCTCAGCACAGGAGTCAGCAGAGGGCATAGTAGGTCATGACGTCGGCAAGGCTATTGAGGCACTCCAGGTCCGAAAGGCGGAGCAACGGATAGGCCGAGCCGGGAACGGTGGCTGAAGGCCCGAACGATGGGAAGTGGCAAGTAGGACCGACAACTCATGGATGGAAAGCGGCAGCAAAACCAGTACTCACTGGCCCTGGAACCGACGGGCCGGGGTGAAGCCCCTGCCGGCGGCAGCCAAGGGGTCGAACCATCGATGGCGGCAACGGACTCCGAAAGCCCGGCTTTGACGGAAAAACTGATGGAGGAGGTGTGTTGCCAAGAGAACTTGAAAGCAGCGTGGAAACACATTCGCAAAAACAAGGGCGGTCCCGGCGTGGATGGAATGGCCATTGGCGCCACCAAGGACCACCTACGTGAGCACTGGCCAAGCATCCGGTCTCAACTGCTCGAAGGAAACTACCAGCCGCAGCGGGTCAAACGGGTTAAAATCCCCAAGCCGGACGGCGGGGTCAGGAAGCTCGGCGTGCCTTGCGTTGTCGACCGCCTGATCCAGCAAGCCCTGCTGCAGGTCCTTCAGCCGCGTTGGGACCCGAGCTTTTCCGAGTACAGTTACGGCTTTCGCCCTGGCCGCTCCGCCCATCAGGCCGTGGCCCAAGCGCAAGACTATATTGCCGAGGGCTATTGTGTCGTGGTTGATCTCGATCTGGAGAAATTCTTCGACCGAGTGAACCACGATATGCTGATGGCGCGACTAGCCGCGCGACTGTCCGACAAGCGCGTGCTCAAACTCATCCGGGCCTTCTTGAGGGCCGGGGTGATGGAAAGCGGTCTGGTCAGCCCGGCAGAGGAAGGGACCCCGCAAGGCGGTCCGCTTTCGCCTCTCCTCAGCAATATCGTCCTTGACGACCTCGACAAGGAACTGGAGCGCAGGGGCCACCGCTTTTGCCGTTACGCGGATGATTGCAACATCTATGTTCGCAGCCAACGTGCCGGCGAGCGGGTCATGACCTCGATATCCCGTTTCCTGACCCAGAAGCTCGAGCTGAAGGTCAACGAGGCCAAGAGCGCGGTGGCGCGGCCGGAGGAGCGCAAGTTCTTGGGCTTCAGCATCTCGAACGACGGCAGGGAACGGCGCATCGCGCCGCAAGCGCTTGCCAAGTTCAAGACGCGGATCCGAGACTTCACCTGTCGGACACGGGGGCTCAGCCTAGAGCAGGTGATCGAAGAGATGGCGCCCTACCTGATTGGGTGGCGCGGCTACTTCGGCTTCTGCCAGACCCCTCTCGTGCTCACCAATCTGGAGGCCCGGATCCGCCGAAGACTACGAATGTATCTTTGGCGGCAATGGCAGAACGGACCCAACCGCTTCAGGGAACTGCGCCGTCGTGGCGTACCAAAGTTCAATGCCGCGGTCGCAGCCGGCTCACCGACCGGTTTCTGGCGCATGTCCCGACACCCGGCGGTCCAGATGGCCCTGCGAAACCACGTCCTTCACGATCTCGGTCTCCCTCGCCTCTACGTTCCAGACCAAGCTTAATCCGGTCGAACCGCCGTGGTAGGGCCCCCTATGCCCGGTGGTGTGGGAGGGGCGGCACCGCAAGATGCCCCCCTATCCCGATCTCGTCCGCTTCTCGGCCGTTCGTATCGCCCAATACCAGTGACCGTTTCGAGTCGATTTCAGATCAACCTTAGCCGATCCCGATCCCGCGCTTCTTTCCGAAATCGAACGACACGGATGATCCGCGCACGATGCCGCCAACGACTTTGCCGCGCTGGCGCTCCAGCGCCGCCTGCCAGGGAACGAGCGTGAACTCCTTCGACTTCTCGATCACGGCGAACTTGCCGCTGGCGAGCCGGAGCGGCCGCCGATACACGCCCTCGATACGCTCGCCATCGAGCGGCTCGGCGAACGGCTTGCCCAACCCCTTAGATAGCCGATCAGCGGCGGTGCTCACCTCACGGCGGCGGAGCTCGCGCAGGAGATTGCGCTGGTAGACGGTCCGGCCCTCGCGCTCCTTCGCAAGACCCTGTTGCATCAACCAGCGACGTCGGCGCTCAATCGCGTCTTCGGCTTCGCGTCCAAATCCGCCCGCCCGCAACGGCTCCGGCCGCGCCGCCACAAGCTGGCGATCGAGCCAGGTCGCGCCCTCCGTCTCGCCCAACTGGTCAAGCCCGATACTCGACATAAGGACCAGGCGCGCCGGTTGCCGCATCCGATTGCGCTCCTCATAGGCGCGTGCCTTGTCGAGAAAGTCCTCGGGGATCACCCAGGACCCATCGGAGAAGCGCTCGGCGAACCCCGCCCGGCGCATGGCCTCCAGCCTTCGGACATGGGCGCGGA
This sequence comes from Rhodospirillales bacterium, assembly GCA_965222795.1. Classification (GTDB taxonomy): domain Bacteria; phylum Pseudomonadota; class Alphaproteobacteria; order Kiloniellales; family CBDCUY01; genus CBDCUY01. Next base: position 2,230,817 of record OZ244972.1, read on the forward strand.
CATACTCGGCCGAAGCGCGCGGATCGGCGGCGCGGTGCAGCGCCTCGCTGTAGAGGCCGCCGCTTTGCTCGGCGACCTCCGAAATCGTCCGGTCGGCGCGGCGTGGTTCTGTCGCTTTGCCTTCGATGGCGACAATCGCGCCCGGTTCGTAGTCGCCGGGATCGCCAAGCTCGCCCACCTCCGCATAGTGCGAGCGCCCATCGGTCCCATCGACGATCAGGTAGTGCCGGTCATGGAGTTCATCGGAAAGCCCGCGCGTCAGGACGCGTCCGACGATTCGTGCATTCGGCTGCGACGGATCGAAGATCGCATGATCGGCGCCGGGACGGTCCACGCCCGCCGCGCGCATCTCACGGTGCATGGTCCGGATGATGTCGCCGCGCGTGCCCATGTCGCGCAGTGACGTTTCGAGCCCAGTCGCCAGCCGCCAGCGCTTCGCCCCGGCCGGTTCGGCGAGACCCATGCGTTCGAGCTTCTGCAGGCGGCCAATCTTCAGCGTGTGTTTGAAACGGGCGAAGTGACCTCTTGGGTCGTTGCGCAGATCAGCCATGCCGTCCTCTGCTTGACCGAGGATTTCCCGATCAAGCCGTGTAAAGCGCTCTTGATCCATCTCGCGGGCGTAGCCCCGCTGGATTTGCTGCTCACTCACTGGCCCGAGCTCCAGGGTCAGAAGCTCGGTCGCCCGCTCACGAATACCGTGGGAAATGTAGTCGCGGGCGATCACCAAGTCCTTGCCGAACTCGTCCTTGCCGCGCAACACGATATGGCTGTGGGGATTGTCGGTGTTGAAATGGTCGACTGCCACCCAGTCGAGGCGCGTGTCGAGGTCGCGCTCCATCTCGGCCATCAGGTCGCGGACGAACGGCTTTAAGTCGTCGAGCTCGACCCCGTCTTCGGGCGAGACGATGAAGCGGAACTGGTGGCGATCGCCGTCGCTGCGCTCCAGAAAATCCTTGCCGTTCGCCTCGTCGTTCGCCGCGTCATAGAGCCGGCCGGGCTCGCCTTCTCGGGTCACGCCGTCGCGCTGGACGTATTTGAGGTGCGCCCTGGCCGCGCCGAGACCCTGACCGTGAAGCTTGACGATCCGTGTCTTGACGATGACGCGCCGCCGGCCGGAAATCCGCCCGCGCCGCATTGCCGCGCCCGTCCCCCATCCGCCGCCGCGCCCGATCCGAGACCCGCTGAAGGTCGACGCGCCGAGACGCCGGAAACCCGGTCCGGAGAGACTGGCCGCATGCAGCACCCGTTGCAGATAGGTTTGCGCCTTCTTGCCGCCGCGAGAGCGGATCTTGCCGAGCTTCGGCTTGAAGCGGTCTTCGTTGTCTGAGGCCATGGTGTCGAGATCAGCGCTCAAACCGCCTAAAACAAGGTAACATCATGAATAAACAAATCCGATCAATGTGTTACGGAAAAGCCGGGAGTCGCCAAAACCACCTTGGCGCCCGAAAAGAGATGTGCAGACAATGGAATAAGCGTCATTGACGCTGTTCCTTTTATCTTGCCCTCCGCTGCCTGAGACGCCTCCCACGCGCCAATTCCTTCCTGTCGCTGGATCAGCTTTGCTCGTATTTCCGCCAAGGGAGCTGCAGCATCGTCGCTCTGCCGATGATAAGCCGCCGATCCACCGGACCGAAATACCGTCCGTCGAAGGATTGAGGATAGTCTTGCAACAGGAAGACCGTTTGCTCTGTTAGGATGTGGCAGCCATGCCAAACCGGCATTTCGCGGCCCTGTCCGTCACGCCTTTTCGCCGTGGCAACCACCAATCCATCAATGGAAATCTCACCGAACCGGCGGCAGATTCGGTCGCCGTTTAAGCCGGCAACACGCTTCAAAAGCGGCACGTCCGGGGGCAAATATCCGCGCTCGATGACGAGGTTGCGGACCCGCTCGGGCACTCGAACATAGACGTAATCACCGCGCAGAATCGGCCGTTGATCGATCCAATAGAAGCCGATGGGCGCACTCTCCGAGGCGTTGTAGATCAGCTTCTTCGGCAGGCTGACGACCAAGGCACTAGCCAAAGCGAGTACCGGAATCGCGGTTCCGAATAGGAATGCGGGCCTCATGACGCCACCTGTCGCGCAGCCAAGTGCGCCTCATGCTGGGTCATCGAATAGGCGCGGATCGGCTGCCCGGCGGTGATCCGATTGTGGACGTGGCGATAGTAGGCCGGGGACACATCGGCCGGTTCGAACCCCGCCGCTTCGAGGGCGTCGATTTGCAAGAGCGCTCGCTTGACCTTCGCGTTTCCGGTCGCCAGCAAGAGGACTTCACCACCGGGCGTGACCCCTTCAATGCGGCTCAGCAGCGGCGAGGGCTCTGCCGTTTGAACGACGGTAAACCGCCAGTCCTGCGTGCCGTGTTCGTTCGCCCGCCAGCGGACATAGCCGAAAAGGCGCCCCGGTTTGAAAAGCGCAAGCGACCGCCTGCGATCTAAGTCCTGCTGTGCAGCGGGCGCGCCGAACCGCAGCCAGTTGTTCACATATTCCGGTTAGAATGCGATCTCGACGCGCGTGAAGGGCTCAGACATCGGAGGTCGAGTCCTTCTTACGCATATCCGACCAGGCAGTCAGATCGTCGATGTGATAGCGCACATGACGGCCATGCTTGCGGTACTGCGGCCCGCCGCCATAGACACGCATCTTCTCCAGGGTATTGGGCTTGAGCTTCAGGAAACGCGCCGCCTCTCGCGTCGTCAGGAAAGGTCCGTCCTGCGCCGCATGTACATCGTGCTCGGTCATAGCTCCTCCGGCATTGGCGAAAATGCTCCATGCCAGGGAAGGATGTGCGGCCGAAATGATCGGTGGCAGTATCGTTGGCGGCCCCTCGCCAGAACGATACCTCCCGCTCTCTCTGCCCGTGGGTTCAGGAGAGCAGCGTTCTGTAGTCACCCTTCATCATCCGGACGCCCCGTTTGACGCTACGGATGACACGGTTTTTCATGGTTTGATCGGGGTTGTTCCAGTCGTTCCCGACTGCCTTTTCGCCATAGAGAAAGACCGCGATCTCGCGGTAGGACCGCCCTTCCATTCGACGATCAAGAGCGGCAAGCGCATCCCGGTGGCGTATCGCCTCGACCGTCCAACGCTGACTGGAACCACTGGTCGTACGATCACGGTAGATGTCCGCGAAAGCCTTGATGCGACGCAATCCACTCTCTACGTCCGGGAACCGGTCGGCCACCAGCTCAAGCGAAAAAGAGCCGGTCCGGATTTCGTCGCCGGTACAGCGAAGCTGCGCGATCTGACGGTCATTTTGCAGAAGAACGTGTTGGGTCCCGTCCGCGGTCTTCAGAAGTGCTTTGTGGCACCTGAGACCCTTGAGGCTGACTACACTACCGAACCCTCGATCGCGCACGTCCCTCACATTGCCGGAGATGACCCGGCGACTATCGTCGGCGCGCCAAAAAACCTTGGCGTCCAGCGCGGTATCTCCCGGATCAGCGAAAGGAACAAAGGCCCCAGGCCTCGGCATATCTGAAGCGCCGCCGGGCCCGAAACAGCATTGTTCCGTCGTTCAATCGAACCGGTCGCGGCCGTCCGGGGGCGGACATGCGCCAGTCGCGCTGATAGTCAAGGTTCCGTCTGAGATACTCCCACGCAACGCACGACCGGGGCAGGGTTCGGATGAAATCATAGTCGCACAGTCGCTGTCCGCCCGATCCCAAGAAGCATTGAGTTTGCGACAATATTTTCTCCCTTAAGATGGGCCGTCGCACCTACCTCCGTTTGGATTGCGGCAATTGCAGGTCTCCTCGCCCGCCCCGGCTTTCTCCAGTGTTCACCGCTCGCTGCGCCGCGCACACAATCTTGACAGGAAGTCGTCAACGATCTGTTAAGTACCGTTACGATTTTCTTAAAATGCGCCCAAGAGCTGACCAATATTGATAAGTGACGAGCCCCCGCGCCGTAGGGCGCGGGGGGCGATGGTCGCCGCTAGCCGCGGGGGTTCCAGAGGATCGCCATGACGTCCGGATCGTCCTGTCCGGCGGCGCGGCCGAGATTGGCATAGATCTTCGAAGGGCCGAACTCGGGGGCGGAAAAAGTCAGCGAGACGTAAGCGCTACCGCTGTTCTTGCCGACCCGGTTCCAGCCGCCGCCGATCTCCACGCGGTCCTCGGTGTAGACGCGGTAGTCGGGTTGGGCGTCGGTCTCCTTCTTGCCGTTGGGCAGGATGCGGATGCGCTTCCTGAGGCTCATCGTCGCGAGCGTACCTTCGTATCCGCCGGTCTCGGTCTTCGTCACATATCCAAGTGCCTGTGCCATCTTTCTGTCTCCTGTTGGCTGTCGCGGGGCGCCCATCGCCCTGCTGACGCGGGACCGGCAATGGCGGGCGGGGGCCGCATGAACCCGTAGGGCCGAAACGTGAGTGGAGGACCGGCGGGGCGCACTTTTTTGGACACGAAGTGTCATGCGCGAGGAGCCGCGTAGCGGCGGGGAAAAAAGTGCGAAACGCCGGTTTTATGCGGCCGCCGTTCGCCATAGGTCCATCGAGCAGAAGCAGGGCTATGGGTGCCTTGTCAGCCATCGGCCGGGAGACGGATGGCGCGGGCATCACGGCCTATGTAACGGACCACAGCACCGCGCGAGGCGTTCCGCTCGCGTTGGATGAAGTAGAAAAGCGCAGTCGCCACCAGCCCTGCTAGCGCATTGGAAGGGCGATCACACAGTTCGGTCATCCGAGTCGGGCCGCAAACGGAACGCGAATCTGCGGCGGCTGGAAACGGGTCGGCGCGACCAAAGTGGCACTGCGTCCTCGCAATCCGTCCTTCGTCCCGATGGCCCCCTCACAAACCGCCAATCCGTATCGCCGGCCACAGCAGGGCGATCAGGGCTTCGGGTTCCTCAATCCACAATCCCGCGCATCGCTGTGCGGCAAAGCCCCCGCGCCATCCCGCGCGGGGCAATTCTTCGTACCGGCCATGACACGCGGAACGCGCTCGCGGCCCTCTTGGGTTTGTGAGAGGGCCGCTCCCGCCTCCCGCCGGTTTCAGGAAATGAGCGATCTGATGCGGGCCGTGTTGTCGCTCAGCCGTCCCCCGCCCCCCTTGGTGTAAGCCTTGAACGGGAACGCCATGTAGTGCGGTAGCCAGCCTTCCACCTTCTTCCGCCCATCGCCGCTGATGAAGTCGCGGATGATCTTCTTCTGCACCTTGGTCGTCGCCGTCACGTTGGCGTCGGCGACGGCTTTGCCGCCGATATGGCGCAGCATCGCGTTGACCGCCGCCTTGTCGCGAAGAAGGTCGAAGAACGCGTCGTCCGCCTGCCAATAGTCGGCCATGTCTACCTTGATGTGGGTTCCGAGCGCCTCGACGATGCCGGTTCCGGCCTCCAAGGTCTCGGCCATGACGAAGGCGAGCGTCCGCATCACGTCCTTATCGGAAAGCTTCAAAAGCGCCGTGAACACTTCGACCACCCGGTAGTCGTCGCCGTTTGAGCGGACCACGGAATGACCGTGTGCGGGCAATCCGAGAAGCTTGAGGATAGCCTTGCGGTCCTCGGCGAATGCAGTCTCGGCCTTGGACTTGGCGACGCTCTCGGCGGTTTCCTCCTTCCGCGTCGTCTGCGGATCGGGCTTGGTCTGCCACAGCTCGGAGCCACCGATGGCATGCGCCACCATGAGCCGAAAGGCGACGCCCGGATGGCTCAACAGGGCATGGCGCACGGCGGCGTGCCGGTGCAGTTCGACATAGTTCTGCGCCGGATTGGTAAGTTCGGGCCTGACAGGCTTGGCGTCCGTGTTCGGTTCTCCTTTCGTCGACTTGGCGCGCCGCTTCGCCTTCGCTTCCTTGGACGTCAACCAGCCTTCATGGACCTCGGCCTCGCCGCGATGGGAGACGGTGATGTACGCCCGCCCGCCGTCCTTCTTGGGCGTCTTCTCATGCTCCCATGTCGAGAAACGCTGGCCGGTCTCAAGAATATCGACCTCGGTCCAGCCGTCCGAGAGAAGCGCGTCGCGCTTCGCGGCGATGGCCGCGTTCTGCAAGGCCCAGAACTGGTCCGCGTCCGCGAAGTAGCTCGTTTCACCGAACAGATCGGAGACGATCTGGCCCTTGTAGGCGTCGAGCGGGAACAGCGCGACCTCGGTCGCGATCTGCTGGCCGCCGAACAGCCACTGCTTCAATTGGTAGCCGCGCGGCGCGTACTGCTCGGAATCATCGAACAGCTTGAACCAGTCGCGCTGCTGACGCTTCGAGGCCATGGTCAGATGGCGGATGGTCTCGGCGTCGATGTCCTCATTGCGATAGGCCTCCCTGATCTTGGGCAGAAGCTCGCCCAAGGCGAGGCGGCGCTTGACCATCAGTTCGGTAATCCCGAAGGTCGCCGCGATGTCCGCCACGGTCTTTCCCGTCTTGGTCAGCCGGACGAAGGTCTCGTACTGGGTCATCTCGTCAGGGTCCAGCCGGGCGAGGTTTTCGAGCATCGAGGCTTCGAGCGCCGCCGCGTCGTCGCCGGGCTCCATTATAGCGCAGGGCAGCGGTTCCACCGCGCCGCCGTCCTCGGCGAGGGACTTGGCGGCGAAGTAGCGCCGCCGCCCGGCGACGACCTCGAAGCTCTCCCCGTCGCCGTTGCGCCGCACGATGAGCGGCACCAGCACGCCGCGCACCTTCATGCTGGGGAGGATGTCGGACACGTCCGGCGCGGCCTTGCCGTGGCGCATGTTGATGGCCGCGTCTTTCAGCATTCCGAGGTCGATATGCTGCAATTGCATTGGTCTACTCCTTTGGCTTGGGTGGGTGTGATGCGCCACCGCTTGTGGCGCGGAGGAAATCGAGCATGTCGAGTTGATTGCGCCCGGCTTCATCGAACAGGCCAACGTCACACGGCTTCTGTGGGGCGGTTGGGTTGCGCTTCGGCGCTATCGGCTGGCGGGCGCGCCAGTTTAGCCGGTCCTTGAGCGTGATCGGCTTTACGCCCGGCGCGACGATCTGCTCGCCCTCGGGTGTCGTCTCGGTGGAAAGCATCGACGAGTCGGTCATGCTGCCACCATCGAGCTATCCGCCGATTTATCGGCTTCATGGGAAGCAAGGATGAAATCCGCGGCTTTCGAGGCTTGGCTGGCCGCGCGGAAGATGGCGTGGTTGTCCTCTTTCAGAACCTCAAGCCATGAGCCGATATAGTCCGTGTGCCGCACGGTCGGCGTGATGCCGAGGCTCGCGCAGACAAAGGCGCTCGCCATTTCGGCCACCAGTTCCTCGCGTGCATAGGGCTTCGATCCGAAGGAATGGGAAAGGTCGCGCGCGCACCGGCTGTCGTGCCCGGTCCAGTGTCCAAGCTCATGAAAGCAGGTCCGGTAATAGTTTACCTGATCGAAGAAGGCGGGCTGCGGTGGTACGCGGATGAAGTCTTGGCTCGGGACGTAAAAGGCTCGCGTCCCGCCGACGCGGAAGTCCGCGCCCGTCTCCTCGATGAGGCGCTCGGCATGCGGAACGATCTCGGCTTCTGGCATCGGAGCCGCGCCCTGATAGGCGTCGTCGGGCAGGCCTTCGCATTGCTCCACGTTGAACAGGGTGAACCGTTTCAGAAACGGCACGCGCCCCGGTTCGTCGCCGTCCTTTGCGGCGCGCTCGCGCTCGGCCTTCGGGATGAATGTGTCGGCGTGACACGCGGCAACGCCGCGCTCGCCCTTCATCACATGCCCGCCCATTTCCTGGGCTTGGCGGTATGTCAGCCACGTTTGCGGCGCGAAGCCCGCGCGCACCACGTGGTGCCAGAGGATCAGAATATTGACGCCCGAATAGGTCCGGCCCGTGAGGGCGTTCACGGGCAAGCCAAGTCCGGCCTTCGCGTCCGGCGTGCCCCAAGGCTGCACCCACGGCGCGCGGCCCGCCTCAAGCTCGGCGACGACGCGGGCCGTCACCTCGTCATATAGGCTGGGCTTCTCCGCGCCCTTGGCGCGGCTTCTTCCCTTGCGCCGGCGTTTTCCACCTGTCGCTGCGTTTGCGGTTCTTGGTTGCATCGTTGCGGCTCCCACTGGTCCCTCTCGCGCGCCTGTCCCCGGAAGGGGGGCGGGCGGTAAGCGACCAGGAGCCTCGCCGGACCAGGCGGGATGCAACTGTCTTGGTAGGACGAAAGAGACGTACAGAGACGGACTTAGAGCCAAGGCGGTTGCTGGCCGCCCCGGCGGGGCTACAAGGGAGTGTCCGGCCGCCCCCCGCACCGGGAAAGGCCAACAAAAAGCGTCGCCGGCCGGAACGGTCGGCGTCCGTATGCCAGACCGTAGGTCTGGCCCTGCGCCAGGGATGGAAGCCCGAAGGGCCGAGACCGCGTTAGCGGGCTCGGTTCACGACAGCCCGGTGCCCGGCCCCAAGGCCGGGCAGGCGCCTCGGCTCATGTGGAACTCAAATGAAAAACCCTGTTGCCCAAGAGATCGCTCATTTCCCCTATCTGGTCTTGATCGCTCATCCAGGTCATCAGTTCGTAGATCACTTGGTACAATGTCACCGGCACGACTCCATGTTGCTCCAATCGGCGCATGACGTTCGCGGCGTTGTCCGGCTCCCTTGAGAACGTCAGGTCCGTGATCACATGCACGTCGAACCCATCGACACACGCTTCAAGCGCGGATGCACCCAACCCAGAATCGAGCCAGAAGCCGCAAAACAGTATACGATTTCGGTTCTCCAGTTTGAGAGCGTCGGTAAGTTTCTCGCTGTGCCAGGGAACCTTGGTTTCATCGCACCTAAAAACACGACTTCGAGGGTTTGCGATCGGTGGTGACAACCAATCTTCGTCGGAGGGTTCACTAAAGGTGGCTATCCATCTCGTCACTCTGGCAATGTCGGTTGCTTCGCCAAGCAAGCGGTATTTCTCGATAACGCGTCCGCCGTTCGCATTTCCAACCGAGAGAATCCGTGATCCGAGCGGGTCGATCAGCAACACCAAAGCATTTTCAGGTCTGATCGTAGCCGACATTGCATTCATGAGCCAAAGTTCGGCTGGTAGCCGAGAAACTGGCTCGGCTTGGGAAGTATAGGCAAACACAATGAGATCTTCTCATTACGACAATATGGCAGGTCAAATTGGGACAGCGTGACGTCATGCGGCCTCCCTTATAGGCTTGTCTATTAGCCCCGGTTTTCGACTGATTGTAATTGACAAACATGTCCCACCCCTGAAAGAAATCCGGATCCAGTAGATCGATGATGCGCGGCCTCAAAGTCTGTTACCCATTAGAATGCTGTGGCTCGGTCCGACGCTCCACGCCCCTGGGCTTCAAGAAATACAGTCGCTTGTCGCATAGGACGGCCCCAATAAAAGAAGGGCGGCGGGGACTTGTTCGCCAGCAAATAAGCCCCCGCCAGTTACTGAACCAGGGAGGACAAGTTCAGCTGGGAGTCAGTGAGCCGTTCCGGATCATGGTGACGATCCCCGAGAAATCTTTCCCCTCACTGCCGGCTGCTGAGAAGGCACGATACAGAGACGCTGCTGTTTTCGCGACCTCGACACTTGCTCCAATGCTCTCGGCGGCTTCGAGAGCCAGAGTCATATCCTTCAGCATCAAGGCAGTGGCAAAACCCGGCTCGTAATCTCGGTTGGCCGGTGAATCTGCAACAGGACCAGGAACAGGGCAGTAAGAGGTGAGCGACCAGCATTGGCCAGATGCGGTACTGGCGACTTCAAACAACTTCCCTGCTTCCAGGCCCAGCTTTTCGCCCAGCACGAACGCCTCGGCGACTGAAGCCATCTGTATGCCAAGCATCATGTTGTTACAGATCTTGGCTGCCTGCCCGGAACCCGCCCCGCCGCAATGGACGATATTGTTGCCCATCGCCTCCAGCAATTCTCGCGCCTCGCCGAAGACTTCCTCGGACCCGCCGACCATGAAGGTCAGGGTGCCGGCGGTGGCGCCGCCAACTCCGCCGGATACCGGCGCATCGACCATGGAAAAACCGTTCGCCAGGGCCGCGTCGTGGACCGCACGGCTCATCTCCACATCTATGGTCGAGCAGTCGATCATCAAGGCTTCGTTTTTTGCGTTCTCGAAGACCTGCCCGAGGTAGACATCCTTTACATGGTCGCCCGCCGGCAGCATGGTTAGCACGGCATCGGCGTGCTTTGCCGCCGCTCCCGCCGAGTTGGCGATGGTTGCTCCCTCGCCGGCCATTCGGTCAAGGAGTACCTGGGAAAGATCGAAAGCCGTTACGTCGTGGCCCGCCTTCATCAGGTTGCAGGCCATGGGGCCTCCCATGTTTCCGGTCCCGATAAATCCGATTCGCGCCATCTCGGACCTCCCTAATCGTGGGTCGGTATAGTGAATTCAGGGCCTTCGGACCCGCTGCCCGGCCAACGGGAGGTAACGGTCTTGACCTTGGTGAAGAACCGGACACCCTCGGGGCCGTGTTGATTGTGGTCGCCGAAAGCCGAGCGCTTCCACCCTCCGAAGGTATGGAAGGACAGGGGAACGGGAATGGGTACGTTGATACCAACCATGCCGACTTCCACTGTCGTCGCGAAATGCTGGGCGATCCGTCCATTTTCGGTGAAGATGGCAACGCCATTGCCGTATTCGTGCCGGGTCGGCAGGGCCGCCGCCTCTTCATAGGTCTCCGCCCGCACGACCGAGAGGACCGGACCGAAAATCTCCTCCTTGTAGATGCGCATGCCGGTGGAGACATGATCGAACAAGCAGCCGCCCATGTAGTATCCCTGTTCGTAGCCTTGCATGGTCATGGAGAAGTCACGGCCATCGGCCAATAGGTCCGCCCCTTCCTTGATCCCGGTATCCACGTATCCCTTGACCTTCGCAAGGTGCGCATCGGTAACAAGGGGGCCCATGTCCCTGTCTTCCATGGGAGGGGCGACGGCCAGTTCCTTGACCCGGGGGATCATTCTTTCGATGAGGGTATCGGCAGTTTTCCGGCCTACCGGCACGGCGACGGGAAGCGCCATGCAGCGCTCTCCCGCCGATCCGTATGCGGCCCCGATCAGGGAGTCCACGACCACATCCATATTGGCGTCCGGCATGATCAAGGCGTGGTTTTTCGCGCCGCCCATTGCCTGCACCCGCTTGCCATTGGCTGAACCGATCGCATAGACGTATTCGGCGATGGGGGTCGAGCCGACAAAACTCACGGCCCTGATCCTCGGATCGTGAAGGATGGCGTCAACGGCGACCTTGTCTCCGTGGATCACGTTCAGGACGCCCTCTGGCGCGCCGGCTTCCATGAACAACTCGGCCAATCGAACCGGAACGCTGGGATCTTTTTCCGAGGGCTTCAAGATAAAGGTGTTTCCGCTGGCAACGGCGACGGCGAACATCCACATGGGAATCATGGCCGGGAAGTTGAAGGGCGTGATCCCGGCCACGACACCCAACGGCATGCGATAGGAGCGGATGTCGAGGCCCGCGCTGCCAAGTTCCGAGTTTTCGCCCTTCAACAGGTGCGGAATGCCGCAAACGAATTCCACGACGTCCAGACCCCGTTGAATATCCCCCTTGGCGTCGGTGAAGGTCTTTCCGTGCTCACTGGACAGGGTTTCCGCCAGAGCATCCATCTCGGACGCGACCAGATCGCGAAATTTGTACATGATGCGCGACCGGGCCATGGGGGACGTGGCCGACCAGGATGTGAAGGCCTTGGCCGCGACATCGACGGCGAGTGTTACATCGGCGGTTTCGGCGAACTGGACCCGCCCTTGAACGGAACCGGTTGCCGGATTGAGAATGTCGCCGAAGCGGTCGCCTCGACCTTCCCAGGATTTGCCCGACACAAAATGATGAACTTCCTTAGAACTTTTGTGTGTCATTGAATCTCTTCTCCTCATCCCGGACAAACGATGGTCCGCAGAAAGTCAAACAGCGACGTAGGCAAGCAACGTGTGAGGAGATATGATATCTTGGTATATTCGCAGAATTAACGTCACTTCTCGCACACTTGATCTGCGAAAATACACAATGATTTTTGGATGGGCTTGCTGTTGTCGAAATCAGCCTTCAATGAACAGGTTTCGCTCTTTCCTGGTAATGGCAGTCACGAAATCCGCCATCTCACGTACCCGCGCCAATCCCCGCATGTCTTCATGAATCAGCAGCCAGAATGACCTTACCAGTCGCACCTCGTCAGAAAGGACCGGAGTAAAACGTTGATCGCCCAAGGTCATGAAACGAGGCAAGATGCAAATCCCCCTACCCGCAAGAACAGCCTGGCGCTGGGCTATCAAATTCGTGCTACGAAAGCTGACATGCAGGTTCTTCCCAACGGCCTCCATGTAACGGAGTTCCGGTGCAAAAATCAGGTCATCGATGTAACCGATCAACTGGTGATTTCGCAGACTCTTCTTGGAATGGATCGGGCCGTGCTTTTCAAGATATTCGTCAGATGCGAATAGCTGGAGCTGATAGTCAGTCAGTTTTCGTGCATAGAGCCGGCCGGTGGATGGTCGTGCGAGTGTAACCGCAAGATCTGCTTCCCGCTTTGAGAGACTCAGATACCTAGGCAGGGCTACGAGGTCGATTTCGAGGCCTGGGTACTTCCCGGTCAGGTAAGGTAGGCGGGGTGCTAGAAAAAAGCTCCCGAACCCATCCGGCGCCCCTAGGCGTACCGAACCAGACAGTTGCTTGCTGCCATCCGCCAAGTCTTCCTGCGCACGCAAAGCAGCATTCTCCATTTCCTCCGCTACCGGAAGAAGCCTTTCACCAGCCCAGGTAAGACAGTACCCCCTCTCGGTCTTGTCGAACAATTTGGTTCCCGTGGCCCGCTCAAGTGCGGCAATTCGCCGAGACACAGTCGTGTGATCCACGCGCAGGCCCTTAGCAGCGAGAACCAGCTTACCCCGCCGAGCAACTTCTAAGAAGTGCTTCAAGTCATTCCAGTCAAACATGCCAATGTGCAAAATCACAGATCGGCTCTGCGAATTTGACCCTATTTAGTGCAGAAATATCACAATAGGCTATCGAGCTAGAAAGCTCAACTATCTCAATGAATGGCGAAAGCCTCGAAATCCAGCGCTTCACGCAACCTAGGGAGAACCTCAAATGGCAAACACGAAAACCGCTAACTTACGGTGTCTCACATTGTTCGCAATCGCTCTGACTGCAACGACCGGCATGGCGCCTAGCGCAGACGCAGAGGACCAGATTCGCTGGAAAGTGCCTACGGGTTTCGGCACCAAACTCACCGCGCTCGGTGATCAGATCGTGAATATCGCCGAAGATGTCAACCGCATGTCCGGCGGCCGTATCCAAATGAAAGTTTTTGAACCCAAGGCCCTAGTGCCAGCTTTCGAAATCACCGACGCGGTCAAGGACAATAAACTTCAGGTCGGTTACACGTGGCTCGGTTATGACCAGGGCAAGATTAAGGCAGCCCCATTGATCGCCGCCGTTCCCTTCGGCTTCGATCCCCAGGAGTACATGGCGTGGTGGTACGAGGGTGGAGGTCGCCAACTTGGTGAGGAGCTCTACAAAGCCCACAACATTCATCCCATCCTCTGCGGCCTGACCGGTCCCGAAACGGCTGGCTGGTACCAGAAAGAGATGAACTCGATCGATGACTTCAAGGGGTTGAAGATCCGGTATGCCGGCCTCGGTGGAAAGGTGCTGCAGAAAATTGGTGCCTCGGTGACCATGCTACCCGGTGGCGAACTGTTCCAGGCCCTCGAAAAAGGCGCCATCGACGCCACCGAGTATGCCACTCCGCCCGCCGACACCCGTCTCGGTCTCTACAAGATCGCCAAGTACAATTACTTTCCGGGCTGGCACCAGACTTTCACTTCGTTCCACTTCGTCGTCAATCTGGACGTTTGGAGCGGCATGAGCGACACTGACCGCGCGCTTGTGGATACCGCCTGCACAGCCGGTGTTCTAAAGAATCTGGCCCGCGCCGAAGCCCTCTCCGGTCCGCAGTTGGAAGAGAACAAGAGCAAGGGCGTCCAGGTCAAAAAGTTCCCCGAAGAGATGCTGCGCCAGCTTCGCGAGGTCTATAAGGAGGTGGTCGCCGAACAGGTGGCGGCCGATGCCAATTTCAAGAAAATCTACGAAGCCCAGCAGGCCTTCCATAAAAGCTATCAGGCCTGGAGCAAGGTCGGCTACCTGCCGCGCGACTTCTGACCACTCATTCGAGCAGCTGTAGCCAGGAACGCGCTCCAGATGGGCGACAACAGCCGCGATACTCGCGACCCAGATGATCTACATGTAGATATCGATCATCTGCTGCACCACACGCGGTTGCCGCACACAACTCTCTCCCATGCGTTGGACGTGATCGTTCGGCGCATCGGAGAGGCCATTTCCTGGATCTGGATCGCATTATTGGCCGTGATCATCGTCAACGTCACGGTCCGCTATGTCTTTGGACAGGGTCAAATCGAATTCGAGGAAATTCAATGGCACCTCTATGCCATCGGATTCTTGATCGGCTTGTCCTACTGCTTCCAAGCCGACGACCATATCCGGGTCGATATTCTCCACGACCGAATGAGCCTCAGGACCCAGGCTTGGGTGGAGCTGAGCGGGATCATTTTCTTTCTTCTGCCTTTCGTGGCGTTAGTTCTCTATTACGCTGTCCCCTTCGTGAGCTATTCGTGGAGTGTCAGCGAGACCTCCGATGCACCGGGGGGGCTGCCCGCCCGTTGGGCCATAAAGTCAACGCTGATCATCGGTTTCGTACTCCTCGGCATGTCTACTCTGTCCCGGCTTACCCGGATTACAGCCCTGCTGTTCGGCTTCCCAAGGGCGAAATCCCAGCAGCAACAAACACAATAAGAGTAGCGATGGGGCGATCAAGTTATGGACTTTAACGAAATTATCTGCCTCCTGATGTTCGCCAGTTTCATCGGGCTATTGTTCACCGGCTATCCCATCGCCTGGATTCTGGGCGGTGTCGCCGTGCTCTTTACCCTAATCGGCGATTTGGCCCTGACCCATACGGATTGGATGGAAAATTCCTTTTACACAGTGGACTGGGCCTATTCTTCCGCCGTGGTCAACCGGATCTGGGATACGATGAACAACTGGGTCCTGGTCGCCTTGCCCATGTTTGTTTTCATGGGGCTGATGCTCGATCGTTCCGGTCTCGCCACCAACCTCATGCACAACATGTCCCGCCTGTTCGGGCGGGTGCGCGGCGGGCTGGCCGTCACCATCGCCATCATCGGCCTGCTATTGGCGGCGTCCACGGGCATCATCGGTGCCTCGGTGGTTCTGCTTGCACTGCTGGGACTGCCTGCCATGTTGGAGAAGGGCTACAAGACCGAGCTGGCGACCGGTACCGTCTGCTCCATTGGCACCCTCGGCATACTCATACCCCCAAGTATCATGCTGGTCCTCATGGCCGACCGGCAGGGTCTGCCTGTGGGCGACCTGTTCATGGGGGCACTCATTCCCGGCGCCATGCTCGGATTCCTGTACATCGGATTCATGTTGGCCTGGGGCTTCCTGCGACCCGATGACGCACCTGCAGGAAACGACGGCGACCCCCTGAAGGTCAAGGACATAATCCGGGCCATTCTCGCCATCATTCCTCCTTCACTGCTGATCGTCGCCGTTCTGGGTTCCATCTTCTTCGGGATCGCGACGCCCACTGAAGCTTCGGGTGTCGGTGCTTTCGGCACTATCATTCTTGCGGCGGCGAACAGGAAGCTGAACTTGAGGGTGCTCAGAGAAGTCTGCAAAGAAACGACCAAGACCACCGCTTTCATATTCGCGATCTTCATCGGCGCCACGGCGTTTTCCCTCGTTCTTCGGGGCTTCGGCGGCGACGAGCTGATTGGCAATACACTGAACGGTCTGCCCTACGGACCCGATGGGGTAGTGATCACCGTGCTCGTGATCACCTTCATGCTCGGGTTCTTCCTCGATTGGATCGAAATAACCTTGATTATCCTGCCTCTGGTCGGGCCTGTTATTCACGCGCTGGGTTTCGATCCCATTTGGTTTACCGTTCTGTTCGCCATCTGCCTACAAACCTCCTTCCTGACCCCGCCCGTCGGATTTGCTCTGTTTTACCTCAAGGGTGTCGCCCCGAAGGGCGTCACGGTGGGGCAGATATATCGAGGGGTGATTCCCTTCATCCTGCTCCAACTGATCGGACTGGTAGTCGTGTTTCTTTGGCCCAAGATCGTCACATGGCTGCCAAGCGTGGCCTACACGCGCTAACCGCGGGGAAGATCCAATGACCAACGACACTCAACGGAAGTTTGAAGAGCTGATCAGGGTCACGCTGACCAACCACCCCTTCTTCATGCGGCTTTCGAAAGACGGATCCGACGATTACGTGGAGAACTTCCTGAATTCCGTAAACGCCCTTTGTGCGCCGAAACCGGAAACCCTTCAGTGTTGGGCGGAAAGCTGGATTGGCTATCAGAAGGATATGATGCGCCTGTGGGGCAACGTCCTTACCGGAGCTCAAACCAATTCGCGGTCCGAATCCGTCTCCCATGCCATCGATCGACGATTCGGTGATCCCTCCTGGTCGGAAAATCAGGTTTTCGATTTCATAAAACAGACCTACTTGCTCACCGCACGGGCAATGACCTCCATGGCCGATGAAAGCAACTTGCCCGAACACGAACAACGGAAACTGAGCTTCTATACCCGCGTCGCTCTGGATGCCCTGTCACCATCGAACTTCCCATTTTCCAATCCGGAGGTAATCAAGAGGGCGCGGGAAACCAACGGACAAAGCCTTGTCGATGGTTTCAAGAATATTCTGGAGGATATGGAAAAGGGTTACATCTCCACCACGGATGAAAGCGCCTTCGAAGTAGGCGGGAACCTGGCGACAACACCGGGTTCCGTTATTTTTCGAAATGATCTGATCGAATTGATCCAGTACCGGCCAACGGAGAAACAGGTCTGGCATCATCCCCTGGTCATCGTGCCGCCCTGCGTCAACAAGTTCTACATCTTCGACATCAACGAACGGAAATCCATGGTGCGTTACGCGCTGGATCAGGGCCGTAATGTGTTCATGGTTTCCTGGCGAAACCCGGGGCCGGACCAGAAGGACAACGGCTGGGATGAATATATTGGACAGGGTGTCTACACCGCCCTTGAAATTGCGCACGACGTCACCGGGGCGGAAAAAGCGGACCTGCTATCCTGGTGCAACGGCGGCACACTGACCCTTGCCGCCCTGGCGGTCATGAACCACGAACAACGGAACCAAGTCGCCACGGCGACGTTTCTCTCCTCGATGATCGATTTCTCCGATCCAGGCGAGGTTGAGGTATTCGTTGATCGGCCTCAGGTGGATGTATACGGGCAAAGGCTCAAGAAGGCCCGGGTCATGCCGGGCCGGGACATCGCCCAGGCTATGGCAATGTTGCATGTGAACGAGTCCATTTGGAACTTCGTGGTCAATAACTACTTGCTGGGCAAGGCCCCCGCGCCTTTCGATATCCTATACTGGAACTCGGACACGGCCAATCTGCCGGCCAGGTGGTACAGCTATTATATCGAGAACATGTACCTCCATAACCGGCTGCGCGAGCCCGGCGCGCTGACGCTGCTCGGCACACCAGTCGATACCCGCGCCATTGACGTTCCCTGTTATTTCCTGGCAACAACCGGTGACCACATCGTTCCCTGGAAGACCTCCTTCCTGGCCACCGGGCTGGTGGGTGGGGAAACGGAATTCGTTCTCTCCGACGGCGGCCATGTTTCCGGAACGGTCATCAACCATCCGGTCAAAAGCAAACGGTATTACCGGACAAAAGGCGAGGACGGAAACGGTCCGGAACATTGGCGGGATACCGCCGAGATCCACGAAGGCAGCTGGTGGCCCCATTGGTTTGAATGGCTCGCGAGACATTCAGGCGGCGGGAAAGTCACGGCTCCCGAATCTCTCGGAAACCGGACCCACGCGGAACTCGCCCCGGCACCCGGAACCTACGTGGTCGAGGACGTACCCCAACGCTACTGAGGGAAACAGGGGATGCTGGAAAAGATCGTCTCCGCGAAAGATGCCATCGCGATCATTCAGGATGGCGACACTCTATGCGTTTCGGGATTGGTCGGCGCCGGCACCCCGGACGAACTGGTCATCGCCTTGGAAAAGCGGTTCCTTGAAACCGACCATCCCCGTAACTTATGGCTCGTTTTCGCCGCTGGCCAGGGTGACGGCAATAATCAGGGGCTCAATCGTCTCGCCCATGATGGCCTGCTCGGTAGAGTCGTCGGCGGCCATTACGCGCTGGTTCCCAAGATCGGCCGGCTCGCCCTGGAAGGAAGGATTGAATGCTACAATCTTCCCCAGGGGTGCCTTTCCCATCTGTTCCGGGACATCGCGGCGGGCAAGCCCGGCACCATTTCCCACGTCGGTCTGGGGACCTTCGTCGATCCGCGCCATGGTGGCGGGCGGGTCAACGATATAACGCCCGAGGACCATGTGGAGCGCATCGCTTTGGCGGGAAAGGAGTACCTGTTCTACAGGGCATTTCCCCTGAACGTTGCCTTTGTACGAGGGACAACGGCCGATCCGTCGGGCAATATCACGGCGGAGCGGGAAGCCCTGATACTGGATAACCTGGCCATGGCCATGGCCGTGAAGAACTCCGACGGCGTGGTCATTGCTCAGGTCGAACGGATCGCCAAGCAGGGATCGCTGTCGTCTCGCGAGGTCATGATCCCGGGCGCCCTGGTCGATTGCATCGTCGTCGCCAAGCCCGAAAACCACCGGCAGACCTACGCCACGCGCTACTCTCCCGTCCTGTCCGGCGAGATCACGGTGCCATTGGACAATCTTCCCTCCATGGACCTGGATGCACGGAAAGTCATCGCGCGCCGCTGCGCCTTCGAGCTCCCGCCCAACGGCGTGGTGAACCTGGGGATCGGAATGCCCGAAGGCGTTGCCGCCATCGCCGCCGAGGAAAACATTCTCGACTACATCACCCTGACTGCCGAGTCCGGTGTCATGGGCGGTGTTCCAACCAGTGGCCAAGACTTTGGCACCGCCGTCAACGCGGAGGCGGTGATTCAACAGAACGAGCAGTTCGATTTCTATGATGGTGGCGGTCTCGACCTCGCCTGTCTCGGCATGGCCCAGTGCGATCAGCTGGGTAATGTTAACGTTAGCCGATTCGGCACCAAACTGGCCGGCGCCGGCGGCTTTATCAATATCAGCCAGAATGCCCGGCGGGTGGTCTTTGCCGGTACCTTCACCACCCGTGGCCTCGATGTGGCGGTCGAGGACGGACGCCTGAATATCCTCAAGGAGGGGCGCACCCGGAAATTCACTCGGCAGGTCGAACAAATCACCTTCAGCGGAAATCGGGCCAACGCCGTCGGTCAACCGGTGCTGTTCGTGACCGAACGCTGCGTTTTCCGTTTGGGAACCGGGGGGCTTGAACTCACCGAGGTCGCACCGGGTGTCGATGTGGAACGCGATATTTTCGCCAATATGGACTTCATGCCGGTGGCTGAGAACCCCGCCCCCATGGACAAACGGATCTTCTGTGCCGGGAAGATGGAGTTGAAGTCCTGCCTGCTTGACCTGACCCTGGTGGATCGCATCAGTTACGACGAGAAGCGCAACACCCTGTTCCTGAATTTCCAAAATCTCCACGTTCGCGATACCGAGGATGTGACGGCCATCCGCGACGCGCTGGAAGCCCGATGCGAGCTAATCGGCAAGCGGGTCGATCTCGTGGTGAACTACGGCTCCTTCCGTCTCGAGGAGGAGGTGGCCGCCGACTACCGGGACATGGTTGGCCACATGGAGGACACCCACTACAACAAGGTATCGCGGTACTCCACAAGCGCCTTCATGCGCATGAAACTGGGCAAGATGCTGATCCGGACCGTCGCCCCGCACATCTTCGAGACCCGTGAAGAGGCCCGGTCCTTCAATGAAAGCATCGAATCTGGGCCAACCAAATGAGGGAAGAGACGAAAAGACTCCCCGCCCGCCAAGGTCAGGTTTCCCATGTGACCGTGAAGGGCCTTCGGTTGAGGGTCTTTGAACGCTTCGGGCCAAACGACAAACCGCCTCTTCTGATCTGCAACGGGCTGGGGCAGGCCTTCGAAATCCTCTTTCCCCTGATGGAGCACCTGAACGACCGGCGCGTCATCGCCTTCGACGCCGCCGGCGTGGGCCGATCCGACGTACCGAGGGTTCCCAAGAGTATTCTCCAGCACACGGAACTGGTGGCCGACCTTCTGGAAAAGCTGAAGGTCTCCAAGGTCGATGTCCTGGGTATTTCCTGGGGCGGCAGCATCGCCCAGCAGCTTGCGCATGCGCACCCCGACCGGTGCCGCAAACTGATCCTGGCCATTACCTCCGCCGGCGGCATCGGGAGTTGGTACGGCGCGCCGGTCTCGCTTTTCGAGATCTTTGTGCCATTGCGTTTCACTAGCAAGCGTTATGGAAATTTCATTGGCCCTTGGATGTACGGTGGCGAAGCTATCGCCGATCCCTCGTTGTTTCATGAGTATTCAAAACACAGCATCGCCCCCACGTACCAGGGCTACCTGGCCCAGGTCGCTGCTATGTGCAGTTGGACCAGCCTCCCCTGGCTGCACAAGCTCCGGCAAGAAACACTGATCATTGCGGGTATCCACGACACCCTGATCCCCCTGGCGAACCAACTCCTGCTAGCATCGAGAATTCCTGAATCGGAGCTGCGAATCTTCGACGCAGGACACCTATTGATGTATTCCAAACGAGAGTTGATTTCAGGCTACATCAGGGATTTCTTACTGTGAAATTCGCCACTGCAGAGGCGTAGGATTGCCGGGTCGCCGGAGTGCGGACCGAAAGTTTGCCGACCGGCATGTCGTTTATCGTCTCACCACGAAACCGAGTGATCGGGGCATACCTCCCACCACAAGTCGCCTTGATCGGCAAGAAGTCGCCCCCTCGGCGCGCAGGTAAGCCAAAGGACAGCAATGCCGTTCTGTGGTTCAGGAGAGTTGCCTTATTAGGCCCATATGGGCGGTTTGTGCTTGCCTTCGAGCGCAGGCTCGTCGCCCAGGTTACCAAGCCTGGTAAACTGGATTAGATCGATATTCATCTCGTTAGGGTTCGTCCGGGCGGTCAAATTACTGACGCCCCAAGTCCGATTTGCTATTCTTGCGCACATGCCCTTCAAGATCGACGAGATTGCCAAAGACATTGCCCTACACCGTTTCGTTCTGTCTGAGTGCCTGCATGTGCCGATCGCCGCACGCGATGAGGAGTAAGCGGTACGGTGGGACCGTTGTCTTTTAACTTGACGATGGTTTGAAGGCCCACGGCATGAGGTCGTCGATGCGGTCGTTGGAATGGCCGTTGGCGATGGCTTCGAGCGTTGCCTTGAGGTAGAGATGAGGGTCGACGTCGTTGATCTTGGCGGTTTCGATGAGCGAGGCGAGCCGGCCCCAGTTAGTGCCGCCCTCGTCATGGCCGGCGAATAACGCATTCTTTCGATTAAGGGCCAGCGGCCTGATTCGGTTCTCGACCAAATTGGAATCGATCTCGATACGGCCATCGTCGAGGAAGTGCTGCAGGCCGTCCCAGTGATTGGCGATGTAGGCGAGCTTCTCGCCGATCCGGGATTTGGCCGAGACCCGATCCCGCTCTGCGTCAAGCCAAGTGCCGAAGGCTTCGACCAGCGGTTTGGTGCGGGCCTGGCGGACGGCGCGCCGCTGCTCGGCCGGGCGGCCGCGGATGTCGTCTTCGATGCGATAGAACGCGGCGATCTGGGCCAAGCCTTGTTCGGCGATCGTGGAACCGTCGCGCTCAAAAATCTCAAGCAACTTGCGCCGCGCATGGGCCCAACAATAGGCAAGCATCAAGGGGCCGCCGTTACGGTCGGGCTGCTGCAGCCGGTTGTAGCCGGCATAGCCATCAACCTGCAGGATGCCGGAGAAGCCGTGCGTGAAGGCTTCGGCGTAGTGGCCGCCGCGGCCGGGCGCGTAGAAATAGACCACAGCGGGCGGATCGGTCCCGCCCCAGCCACGGTCATCGCGGGCCAGGGCCCAGAGATAGCCGGTTTTGGTTTTGCCGCGCCCCGGATCGAGCACCGGTGCTTTTGTCTCGTCCATGAACAGCTTGGTCGACGCCTTGAGATGATCGGCCAGCCGGTCGACGACGGGCTTCAGATGCCAAGCGGCCTTGCCGACCCAGCCGGCCAGCGTCGAGCGATGCAGATCGATCCCGGCGCGGCGGTAAATCTGCGCCTGGCGGTAGAGCGGGCGTCGAGTCGCCCGGGGGATTTTCACCCCCAGGCGCTCCCAGAACCGCACGTGAACCTCTCAGCTCATACGGCTCCCAGCATTCGGCCGTTTCCATAAAGAAAACGCCAATGGGCAAACAAATCAGGTGTTGTGTTGACCACCCGCCGCAGCCAATCTCGTGCACCTTTCGGTCGCTGCCGAAAGCGCTTGAACTTGCGTTGGACCCATCGGGCAAGAAAGTGATCAATCCGCTGTAATGTTCGATAAAGTGCGGATTTGTAGTACTGACCGTAGTAGTTGATCCATCCTCGGATATAAGGATTGAACATATGGGCCAGATCAACAAGCGATTTGTCACTGCGCCGCTGTAGGCCCCAGTGTCTGATCGCTCGCCTGATCCGCTTGAGTGCCCGGTTGCTAGCAGCGGGCAGAAACGAGACACCGAACAGGCCTCCCTTCCACATCGCCAGCCGCGGCCGGAACGTGTATCCCAGAAAATCGAAGGCCACATTGTCGTGCGTACCGTGCCGGTTCGTGTCCTTGCAGTAGACGATCTTCGTCTTCTCCGCATGGAGCGACAAACCACACGCGGTAAATCGCCGGCTCAGTGCTTCCAACATTTCATGGACCTGCGCCTCACTCCTACAGTGCAGGACGATATCGTCCGCATATCGCTCGAAGGGAACCGAGGAATGCGTCCGTTCCTGCCATAGGTCGAAGACGTAGTGAAGGAAGAGATTAGCCAGCAGAGGACTGATGACACCACCCTGCGGCGTTCCTCTCTCCCTCGCCTCAAGGCGACCATCCGGATGCATCACCGGGGCCTTCAGCCAGCGCTCGATATAAAGCAGCACCCAGCGGCAATCCGTATGATGACGGAGAGCCTTGAGCAATAGCCCATGGTCGATACTGTCAAAGAATCCTTTGATGTCTACATCAAGCACCCAATCATAGCGCCAACACCGTCGGCGCGCCTGACCAATGGCATCGATGGCCGATCTGTCGGGACGATATCCATAGGAGTCTCTGTGGAACCGCGGTTCCAGCAATGGCTCCAGATATCTTCGGACAACCTCCTGGGCGATGCGATCCACGACTGTCGGAATGCCCAACGGCCGCACACCACCTCCCGCTTTGGGGATGTCCACCCGCCGGACCGGCGAGGGATGATAGCTACCCGAAGACAAACGATTCCAAAGTTTGTAAAGATTACCGCCAAGGCGGCTCTCAAAACCTTCGATCGTTTGCCCATCTACTCCGGCCGCTCCCTGGTTGGCCTTAATACTCTCGAAGGCTTCCCAGACTTCCCGTTTCGGAATGTCGAACGGCTTTGCCCCAGTCATACGGCTCCTCCCGTCATCCGACGGTTGGCCGTTTGCCAAAGCTGAATACCGCAGCCCCTTTGGTCCAGCCCCATTACAGCGCCTTCAACCCTACTACGAGCTGCTCCGCCCCTGTGCTGCGCATCGGTACTCTGATCCTTACGGGGGCCTCCCGCTTGGATATCTCCCTTTGCATCGCAACGACAGGTTCCCACGTTCCATGTAAAAGCCTGATCCAGGCTCGCGCCGCCTTCATGCCGGAGGCCGAATGGGCCGGACTTCGGAGCACCGCCCAAACTTATCCCGAGGGGACCACCTGCCCCCGGTTTTGACCTCGTCCATACTATTTCGGCACCGCATCGACGGTTCACTTGCGTTCGCCTTCCCGGATCACATCTGACGGGATCATGCCCCGCCTTTTCCGCAACGCTCACCACCGGCGCTCTTGACGCCCGCAGCTTGCGGTGATTTGGAACCAGATTCCGATCTCCGGCTCCGAAGGGCCCTCCTTCATCTTTCACATAGTTCGGCATCCTCAACACACGGACTGCCTTCGTGGCACACGATGATCGGCATATTTCGAGACCAGCACATGGGCAAGCAAGCCCGGCCCCGGCCGGCCGCGCTCGATCGGCCGCGACGGCAGCGGCGCTTGGACGATCGCCTCACAACAGCTGCAAGCCATCCGCGGGCGCACGATCCGGTTCACGATGAACCTTCCGGGGATGTATTCCAGTTCCTCAGTGACGTCGTCACCGAGTTTCTTCAGCGCGCCGCCGCAAGCACAAGCCTCACCCGGCGTCAGCACCGTCTCGTCGCGCGGCAAGGTCGGCGGCAGCGGTTTGCGTTTCGGCTTGGATTTGGGCTTGGACTTGGTGTCGTCGTCTTTGGCCGGCGGCGCCGTCTTGGCGGCCGCGGTCTCTTCTTCCTCCAGACGCAGCTTAAGCTGGTCCATCGTCTCCGACGTCGACCCGAAGCGGTGCCGGCGGTGACCGGCGAGTTGGTGTTCCAGCTTGGCAATCCGCAACGCTTGCGACTTCACCAACTCGACCAGGTTCTCGGCCGTCTCGCGAAGTGCATCGGGATTGGAAGGGAGCGATTCGGGCGCGTCCAGCATGGCTAATCTTATGTAAGCGGTGCGACTACCGCACGTATCTTTGACGGATGAATCTGTGCATGTCTTTTGCAGGTTTTTGCGGAGGGCATGATGGGAGTGCAAACTGAGGTCCCTTTGGAGTCCGTTGAGCGGTTGGAGGTATTGCCGGGGCCGACGGGTCGGCGGCAGTGGCCGCGATCGGTCAAGGCGCAGATCGTGGCGGAGACCTTTGTGCCGGGCGCGTTGGTCAAGGAGGTCGCCGAACGTCACGGTGTTGCCGCCAATCATTTGTCGACCTGGCGTCGTCAAGCGCGTGAGGGCAAGCTGGTTGTTCCGGTGGATGACGATGACGCAATGTTTGCCTGCCTTGACGTTGCCGGCGAACCGTTGCGGCCGTCGCCAACCCAGGCACCGTTGTCGCACCCCCTGTTGTCGCACCCCCCGTTGGCGGCGGCGGTCGAGATTGTCGCCGGCGGTGTGACGATCCGGCTTGGCGGTGACGTAGGCGCCGAGCGGATCGCGGCGATCGTGCATGCCTTGCAGTGCTTGCCCCACGACTAGGGCGATGATTATTCCGGCACAATCGGTTCGCATCCTTGTTGCCACCCGGCCGGTTGACTTTCGCAAAGGCCATGACGGTTTGGCGGCGTTGGTGCAAAACAGTTTGGGACTTGATCCGTATAGTGGGCTGATCGTGGTTTTTCGGGCCAAACGCGCAGACCGGGTGAAGATCCTGGTCTGGGACGGCAGCGGCCTGGTAATGATCTACAAACGCCTGGAAGACGGCCGGTTCGTCTGGCCGACGATCCGCGACGGCGTGATGCGGTTGTCGAAAGCGCAGTTCGAGGCCTTGTTCGAGGGTCTCGACTGGCGCCGCGTTTATGGCCGGCGGGTGCGCCGGCCGGCCATGGTAGAATGACTGCGGCAGAATGACTCAGGGGGCGTTTTGTTACGGCGATCATGACGTGATTTGGTTTATAATCAGATCATGTCGACACCGCCTACCGCCCTTGACCTGACGGCCTTGCCGGCCGATGTCCGGGCCGTGGTGGAGGGGCTTTATGCCGCCAACGCCTCGCTTGCAAAGCGCAATGCGGCGCTGGCCGACCGCAATACAGTGCTGGCCGACACGAACGACCGGCTGGAGCATTTGCTCAAGGAGTTCCGCCGCGCCCTGCATGCCAAGAAGTCGGAGAAGCTTCCGGCCAACCAACTTGAAATGGCGTTCGAGGATCTTGAAGTGGCGCTGGCGGAAGCCGGGGCCGGCGGCGCACAGTCCACGTCACCGCGTTCGGCCTCATCCCAAGAAACGCCCCAAAGATCACCCAAACGCAATCTCGGCCGGCTGCCCAAGGAACTTGAGCGCGTCACCCGGGTGATCGAGCCTGACAGCATCGACTGTCCTTGTGGTTGTGGCGAAATGGTGAAGATTGGCGAGGACCGCTCAGAGCGGCTCGACATCGTGCCAGCCCGGTTCCGCGTCATCGAGACGGTTCGGCCTAAATATGCCTGTCGTAAATGCCGGGATGGCGTGACCCAGGCACCGGCGCCGGCCTATCTGATCGAGGGCGCCCTGCCGACGGACGCGACCATCGCCCATGTCATCGTGGCCAAATATGCCGACCACTGCCCGCTCTACCGCCAGGCGCAGATTTACCGCCGCGCCGGGATCGATCTGCATCGCTCGACGCTGGCCGGCTGGGTCGGCAAGGCCGCTTGGCATCTGAAGCCCGTCGTCGACCGGCTGGCCGATCATCTCAAGGCGTCGACCAAGCTGTTCATGGACGAGACAAAAGCACCGGTGCTCGATCCGGGGCGCGGCAAAACCAAAACCGGCTATCTCTGGGCCCTGGCCCGCGATGACCGTGGCTGGGGCGGGACCGATCCGCCCGCTGTGGTCTATTTCTACGCGCCCGGCCGCGGCGGCCACTACGCCGAAGCCTTCACGCACGGCTTCTCCGGCATCCTGCAGGTTGATGGCTATGCCGGCTACAACCGGCTGCAGCAGCCCGACCGTAACGGCGGCCCCTTGATGCTTGCCTATTGTTGGGCCCATGCGCGGCGCAAGTTGCTTGAGATTTTTGAGCGCGACGGTTCCACGATCGCCGAACAAGGCTTGGCCCAGATCGCCGCGTTCTATCGCATCGAAGACGACATCCGCGGCCGCCCGGCCGAGCAGCGGCGCGCCGTCCGCCAGGCCCGCACCAAACCGCTGGTCGAAGCCTTCGGCACTTGGCTTGACGCAGAGCGGGATCGGGTCTCGGCCAAATCCCGGATCGGCGAGAAGCTCGCCTACATCGCCAATCACTGGGACGGCCTGCAGCACTTCCTCGACGATGGCCGTATCGAGATCGATTCCAATTTGGTCGAGAACCGAATCAGGCCGCTGGCCCTTAATCGAAAGAATGCGTTATTCGCCGGCCATGACGAGGGCGGCACTAACTGGGGCCGGCTCGCCTCGCTCATCGAAACCGCCAAGATCAACGACGTCGACCCTCATCTCTACCTCAAGGCAACGCTCGAAGCCATCGCCAACGGCCATTCCAACGACCGCATCGACGACCTCATGCCGTGGGCCTTCAAACCATCGTCAAGTTAAAAGACAACGGTCCCACCGTACCGCTTACAATCTTATAGCCTGTCCCCGCTGCCATGTGAATCCTATAATACTAAATCCGTAGAGGAATTATCCCGTTGCCCACTATCCCGTTGCCCACTATCCCGTTGTGAGGGGCCGCCAGGTCCGCTGCGGCGCCCGCCAATCGATTCCTTCGAGCAGCATCGCCAGCTGCGCCGGCGTGACAGCTACCTTGCCGTCTGCCGGAGAGGGCCACACGAACCGCCCGCGCTCCAGGCGCTTGGAAAACAGGCACGCCCCTTGGCCGTCGAACCAGACAACCTTGATCAGATCACCGCGCCGGCCGCGAAAGACAAACAGATGGCCGCAATACGGATCTTCGGCCAACACCTTTTCGGCTAGGGACGACAACCCATTGAACCCTTTCCGCATATCCGTCACGCCGGCCTTAAGCCAGACCTTCGTGCTGCTCGGCACCGGGATCACGGGCTGAGCCCGCGAACAAGACGGCACACCCGGTCGGCGTCAAACGCACCGCTGATCCGAAGCTGCACGCCGTTGGCAAGCGTGATCTCGATCCCCGCATCGGAACCCGCCGGGATCGCCGCCGGCGGCACCGGCTCGGGCAAAATCTCCACCGGGAGAAACGGCCCAATTTCTTCTGTGGGCTGAAACCGCGGATCGCGCCGCCATTTGAACACCAGGTTGGCATTCACGTCATAGCGACGCGCCACCTGAGAAACAGACGATCCGGGGACCTTGGTTTGCGCCACAATCCGACACTTCTCCTCGTCGCTCCAATTCCGGCGCTGTCGGCGCTTCGCCATCGATAAACCCACATAGTGTCCACTAACGATAGTGGACACCATCGCCCGCTATCTACCGCAAATCCTCACGATGTGGAGCGCGGCGGCAAGGTCGGTCAGGCCGGACGGTTACGATGCTTGATCTTGGCCGTCGTTTGATTCCTGATGGTACCCATATGGTACCCGGACGCAGAAAGCCCGCCTGGAGGAGGCGGGCGGTGGTGTTTAGGATGTTGTGTTTGCTTATAAATTTGGTTGCGGGGGCAGGATTTGAACCTGCGACCTTCAGGTTATGAGCCTGAAGTTGTCACTTCGAATCGAAGCTTAGGACCATTTCACCATTCGGATTGAACTTCCCTTGAACTGCTACCCATATGCTACCTAGCAATCCACGCTCCTGTTGGGTAGCTTTAGGATAGGCAGATAACAACTCTTACAAAATTGATTTTCTGAAGAAAAAATGGAGCGGGCGATGAGATTCGAACTCACGACTTCAACCTTGGCAAGGTTGCGCTCTACCCCTGAGCTACGCCCGCAATCAGGAGGGCCGCGACACGGCACGGACGCCAGATCATACTGCCGAGGCCGCACTTTGCAAGCGAGGAATTAGCCCGCGCAAGCGAGGAATTAGCCCGCGCCGGGGTGAATATTTTGCTGTCGCAGGTTCTTGAGACCTCCTATCGAAGACACTATGGTGACACCCCATGACAGAATTGACTACCTCCGCTGATCAAGCGCTCGCCGAGGGTGACGCAGCGGCCAGCCCAGCGCAGCTCTTCGCCTTCTTGGAAGGCCTGGGTATTCGCACCAAGACGGTCACCCATCCGCCGGTCTTTACGGTGGAAGAAGCCAAGGCCTTGCGTGGCCAGCTGGTCGGCGGCCAAACCAAGAACCTCTTCTTGCGCAACAAGAAAGGCCGCATGTGGCTGGTGGTCTGCCTGGAAGATCGGACCATCGACTTAAAAGATCTGGGTGAGCGCCTTGGGAGTGGCCGCTTGTCCTTCGGCAGCGCCGATCGACTCATGTCCCACCTGGGCGTCATTCCCGGGGCCGTCACGCCCTTCGCTGTGATCAATGACAAGGGCGAGGCGGTGCAGGTGGTCCTCGATAGTTTGATGCTGGAGCAAGAACCACTCAACTTTCATCCGCTTGACAACGCCATGACCACAGCGGTTGCACCGGCAGACCTGGTTCGCTTCCTCGAAGCCTGCCATCACCCGCCACAAATACTCGACTTTGAATGAGGCTTGCCAGCACATGGATGCTGGCGCCAGCACGCCGGCAGGCCTATATGACAGCTCTGTCCTGTTCTTGAGGTCCGCCGGCTCATGAACCCCGTCGCCGCAACCCTCGTCGTCATTGCGCTCGCGATCACCCTGGGAGTGCTCTTCGCCGGAATTTTCTCAATGGCCCGCGGCGGCGACTTCGCGCGCAAGCATTCCAACAAGCTGATGCGCTGGCGGGTCATCGCCCAGGGTGTGGCCGTGCTGCTCTTTGTGGTGGCGATGTTGATCGGCAGGGACTAGGAGCCTCCCATGGTCCGATTGACGCGCATCTACACGAAAGGCGGCGATACAGGGCAAACCTCCCTCGGGGACGGCCAGCGGGTCGCCAAGCACGACCGGCGGGTGAGCGCCTATGGCACCGTCGATGAGGCCAACGCGATCATCGGCTTGGCGCGCCTGAACTGTCCTCCTGAGGTTGACGAAATTCTCGGCCGCATCCAAAACGACCTCTTCGACCTGGGGGCCGACCTCTGCACGCCGGAGGCCGAGCATCCCAAATACCCTCCGCTGCGCGTCACGGCCACGCAGGTCGCGGCTCTGGAGGGCGAGATCGATCGCCTGAATGCGGATCTAGAGCCGCTCAACTCCTTCGTGTTGCCGGGAGGCCAACCGCCCGCCGCCTGGCTGCACTTGGCACGCACGGTGGTGCGACGCGCCGAGCGGGCGATGACGCAAATGGCCGAAGACGATCCGCTCAACCCGGAAGCCTTGCGCTATGTGAACCGGCTTTCCGACCTGCTCTTTGTGCTATCGCGGCATGTAAACAGCCAGGGGCGAGACGATATACTCTGGGTACCAGGGGCCAATCGCTGAAAATCTTGGGAAAAAAGGCCTTCGATGTCGTTGACAGGTCTTAGGTGAATACCTATGTTGCAGCCGCGAAAAAATCTGGCCTGGCATGGCGAAGCTGTCCGGCCATAGGCTGAGGATCTTCCTGAAAAACCGCTCTTAACGTTACCCATCAAGGATTGAGATGAAGGTTCTTGTTCCAGTAAAACGGGTTATTGACTACAACGTCAAGATCCGGGTCAAAGCCGACAAATCGGGCGTCGAGTTGGCCAACGTCAAGATGGCCATGAATCCCTTTTGCGAAATTGCCGTCGAGCAAGGCGTTCGCTTGAAGGAGGCAGGCACGGCCAGCGAGATTGTCGCCTTCTCCGCCGGCCCGCAACAGGCACAGGAAACCATTCGCACGGCCCTGGCGATGGGCGCCGACCGAGGCATTCACGTCAAGTCGGATGTCGAATTGCAGCCTTTGGCGGTGGCTAAGTTGCTGAAAGCCGTGGTTGAGCGGGAAAGCCCGGGATTGGTCATCATGGGCAAGCAGGCAATCGACGACGATTGCAACCAGACCGGCCAAATGTTGGCGGCTTTGCTTGATTGGCCACAAGGCACCTTCGTGTCGCGTCTAGAGATCGGCGAGGGCGTGATGGCCACCCGCGAAGTCGATGGCGGCTTGGAGAAGGTCTCCCTTAAGCTGCCCTGTGTGGTGACGGTCGATCTGCGTCTGAACGAGCCGCGCTATGCCTCGCTGCCCAACATCATGAAGGCCAAGAAAAAGCCGATCGAGGCTTTGACGCCGGAAGACTTAGGCATCGACGTCACGCCGCGCTTGAAGACCCTCGAAGTGGTCGAGCCGCCGGCCCGTCAAGCCGGTATCAAGGTGGCCAATGTGCAAGAGCTGGTCGAGAAGCTCAAGAATGAGGCGAAGGTAATATAATGAGCATTCTTGTTGTTGCCGAGCACGATAACGAGGCGCTGCGGCCCTCGACGCTCAACACCATAACAGCGGCGGTTGCCATCGGCGGGGACCTTGAGATTCTCGTCGCCGGCACCGGCTGCGCTGGTGTGGCTGAGGCGGCGGCCAAGATCCCGGGGACCAGCAAGGTGCGTCTTGCGGATTCGGCCGAGTACGAACACCAGCTGGCAGAGAACCTAGCACCACTGATTGTGGGCATTGCGAACGACTATAGCCATGTGTTGGCGCCGGCGACGACTTTCGGCAAGAACGTAATGCCACGGGCAGCAGCTCTCTTGGATGCGCAACAGGTATCCGATATCACCGCTGTGAAGTCGGCCGATACCTTCGAGCGGCCGATCTATGCCGGCAATGCGATCTCGACGGTACAGTCGAGCGACCCGGTCAAGGTCATCACCGTTCGCACCACCGCCTTTGACCCAGCGGCCGAGGACGGCGGTTCGGCCGCCGTCGAGGCGGTCGCCGCGACCGGCGACAAGGGCCTCTCCCAATTTGCCGGGCAGGAACTCACCGTTTCGGAGCGGCCCGAGTTGACCACAGCCCGAGTAGTTATCTCCGGCGGCCGCGGCATGCAGAGCGGTGACAACTTTGCCATGCTGGAGCGTATCGCCGACAAGCTAGGGGCAGCCGTCGGGGCCTCGCGTGCAGCGGTTGACGCTGGCTACGTGCCCAATGATTACCAAGTTGGTCAAACCGGCAAGGTGGTGGCCCCCGACCTCTACATCGCGGTGGGCATCTCCGGCGCCATCCAGCATCTTGCCGGCATGAAGGATTCCAAGGTCATCGTCGCCATCAACAAGGACGAAGAAGCACCAATCTTCCAAGTCGCCGACTACGGCTTGGTGGCCGACCTCTTTAATGCGGTACCGGAGCTGGAGGAAGCGCTCGGTTAGCCGCGGGCGGCCGTTACATCTTGTTAAGCAATTCACCTTAGATGGAGCCTATGCCCGAAAAGGACAGTCCATCAGTCAAGATTAACGACATCCAGCGGATCGGCGTCATCGGTGCCGGTCAGATGGGGGGCGGTATTGCCCATGTCTGCTCGCTCGCCGGCTATGACGTGGTCATGTCGGATGTTGGCGAGGCAGAGTTGGCGGCGAGCCTTGAGATAATCTCGCACAACATGGAACGACAGATCGCCCGCGAGAAGATCAGCGAATCCGATCGGGCGGCAGCGCTTGGGCGCATTAGCACCGGGACTAGCCTGGAGATTTTTTCCGACTGCCATCTGGTAATCGAGGCGGCCAGTGAGAACGAGGCCTTGAAGCGTGAGATCTTCAAGGGCCTGTGCCCGGTGTTGCGCGACGACGCGATTATCGCTTCCAACACTTCTTCGATCTCCATCACCCGCCTGGCGGCCGCGACCGATCGGCCCAGCCATTTCATCGGCATGCATTTCATGAATCCCGTGCCGGTTATGCAGCTGGTCGAAATTATTCGCGGCATTGCGACCGAGCAGGAGACGTTTCAAACCGTCCGCGAGCTAACGATAAAGCTTGGTAAGACGCCGGCCATGGCGGAAGACTTTCCGGCCTTCATCGTTAATCGCATCCTCCTGCCAATGATCAATGAGGCGGTTTACACCCTCTATGAGGGGGTGGGCTCGGTAGAATCGATCGACGTGGCCATGCGCCTGGGGGCCAATCATCCCATGGGCCCCTTGCAACTGGCAGACTTTATCGGCCTGGATACCTGCCTTGCGGTCATGCAAGTGCTTTACGAAGGCCTGGCCGATTCAAAGTATCGCCCCTGTCCCTTACTGGTGAAATATGTCGAAGCTGGTTGGGTCGGAACCAAGTCCGGGCGGGGCTTTTACGACTACGCCGGTGAAAAACCAATACCGACGCGATAAATCCTGTCCTTCCGCCCCTTCGAATTGTCGCCCGATGCTCTAGGACTCCCCTGAGTTCTGGCCGGCCTTAGCGAGTCGCGCACTGGCGGATTCTATTCGTTGCCGCAGTACCGTTTCAAAGTCTTTGCGCGGCAAGCCTGGCGGCAGGGGCTCAAGAAACTCGAGGTGAATTTGGCCGGGGTATTTTAGAAAGGCACGTCGGCCCCAAAACAGGCCCGAATTGAGGGCCACGGGCACCACCGGTAAATCCAGGTGACTGTATAGTGCTGCCACGCCCGGGTGGTAGGGGTGGGCCGCACCCGGCTCCGTTCGGGTTCCTTCGGGAAAAATAATGATCGTCCGGCCGGCTTCCATTGCTTCGCGCGCTGAACGCAGCATCGATCGCAACGCCTTGGCACCACCCTGTCGGTCGACGGCAATATTCTCAGAATGACGAAGGTAAAGGCCGAAAAGCGGACTCTTCAACAGTTCTTGCTTCAGGACAAAGCAGCAGTCCTGAAAGATCAGACAGAAAATCATGGTGTCCCAGGCAGACTGGTGCTTGCTGGCGACAATACAGGGACCCTGTGGCAGAACCTGCCGACCACTGATACGGTGTCGCAGACCACAGGTCGCCGCCAGCAGGGCAAAGTTGCCGCGTACCCAAAGCCTACCCAGAGCAAAAATCGCCCGCCTGCCGAAGAAAATAGCCGGAAGC
This sequence comes from Rhodospirillales bacterium, assembly GCA_965222795.1. Taxonomy (GTDB): domain Bacteria; phylum Pseudomonadota; class Alphaproteobacteria; order Kiloniellales; family CBDCUY01; genus CBDCUY01. Next base: position 2,264,314 of record OZ244972.1, read on the forward strand.
CCGAGTGTCATCACGAGCACGGACCAGGCGAAAAAGGCCAGGTTGAAGAGAGCAGAGCGAAGCGCGATCAAGAGACCAGCGCCGCCCAGCGCGCGCGCAGCAGCGCGATTAAAAACTTGGAGTACTCGCTGGCAAGCAGACTAGCGCTGCCCGGATAGCGCCACCACTGGCGTTGTTTGAAATGAGCCGACAAGACGGGATGCGGGAGAATTTCGATGCTCGGCATTTGGCGGCGGAACTCGACCAGACTGCGCGGCATATGATAAGTAGCTGTCACCAATCTTAGCGACAGAAAACCGTTCTCGCGCATCCAGGCCGCTGTTTCAATGGCATTGCCGCGCGTATTGTCGGCCTCGTAACCAAGAGCGATGCAACAACTCAGCTCTTCTGGCGCCTGCTGTGATAACCGTAGCAACTCCGCCACTTCGACGCCTCGATAAACGCCTGACACGAAAAGCTTCTCAGCATTCTTCTGTGCCAAGAGCTCCAGGCCTTTGCTGAGGCGCCCGCTGCCACCGGTCAAGACGACGATTGCGTCGGTCTTTCGTTCGGGCGCGGCGATCTCGTCCGGTAGAAATACAGCAAACCAGAAGAACCCGACCAACCACAGGGCCGTCGCGCCCAAAAAGATCGCAAGACCGGTAAAGACAAGCGGTTGACGCTTATCAGAGCGGTTTAGCGCGGGCGGCCGCGTGGTCAAGTGCCTCCTCCAGCAGCCTATCCAGGTCGGCTAAGGCATCTCGGCAAGCGAGCGGAGCACCGTCGCGCGGGCGGTCAAGGTTGCCACCAGCGCCGTTGCGAAAGGCGGCGTCAGAATCAGGGTCCAGCCCGATACCCCAAATTTTAGATCTTGGAGGAGGCCGGTATCTGCCTGGTGAACGAAATGTCCCAATAGCAGTATCGTGACCAGAGCCGGCACTACGCCTCCAAGGCTACCAATCAAGGCAATCTTCAGGGCCTGCCATTGAAATTGCCGCGCGACATAGCCGTCATGAGCGCCAATTAGATGCAACAGCTCAACGACCTGGGCATGAATAGAGAGGCCGGTCCGGGTAACCAGAATGACGGTTACAATGGCCGCCCCAACAACAAGCAGGACAATGCCTAAAGCCAGCCATTCGACCGTCCGGGTCAGTGTCACCATTCCTTCCAACCAGATCTGGTGGTCGTCCAGAATAACGCCGGGCACCATCGATGTCAGCCGATCACCGAGCTCAACAAGATCCACCGTATAGCGGTTGTCGAGGGTCACGGCTATCATAGCCGGCAAAGGCAATTTTTGATCGCTGACATTGTCCAACCAGGGCGCCAACAATCGATCGATTTCGTTTTCAGCCAGAACCTCCGCATGCTTCACGCCCGGCGTTTCGGCCAAGACATCAAGGGCCCGCTCTACGCGCTCGGCCATGGGCGACCAGCCAGGCTCCGTAGGCAGCACCTGGATCGTCAAGCGTCCGGACAAGCCCTGGTCCCATTTCACCGCCGTTTTGTGAGCCAAAACCGCGCCGGCCAGGGCCAGGATGGCCACATAAACCATAAAGGCAATGAGCCAGGGCAAAAGTCGCCCCGTAGCGTCACGATGCAGAGGTAGGTCAGTCTTTGGCAGCATGTTATCCACTCAAGCTCCGGAGCCGAGAGGCCCGGGCCGGCAGGCGAGCGGCGGCCAGCTTGCCAATCTTGCCGTCCTGAAGGCGCAAGACGGGATGATTCAGGCGATCGACCAGGCTTTCGTTATGTGTGGCAATGACCACCGTCGTGCCAAAGCGATTGAGCTCCTGAAATAGGTGCAACAAACGAAGAGCGATCGAATGATCGACATTGCCGGTCGGTTCGTCGGCGAGCAGTAAGCTTGGCTTGGCGATGACGGCCCGGGCAATTGCAACGCGCTGCTGTTGTCCGCCGGAAAGCGTTTCAGGCAGATCATCAAGGTGCTTACCCAAGCCGACCCAATCAAGAAGTTCAGTGACATGACGATTGGATTTCTCAGTAGTCTCTCCGGTAATGCGAAGGGGCAGGGCAACGTTTTCGCGTACCGTCAGATGACCGAGTAAGCGAAAATTTTGAAACACGAAACCGATGCGCCGGCGGATCAAAGTGGCCTCTTTGCGGCCGATTTCTGCGATATCGCGGCCGGAAAGAAATATCCGGCCCCCCGTAGGCCTCTGGGCCAAGTACATCAATCGCAAAAGTGAGGATTTTCCGGCGCCGCTGGGGCCGAGCACGAAGTGAAAACTTCCGGGGTCAAGTCTAAACGAGACCCGGCGCAGTATTTCCGGCCCGGCTGCATAGCGCAGCGCAACATCTTCGAAACGAACCAAAGTGAAACGAATCCTCCGACTTCAGGACCTGGAGAATGACACAGGCTGATTCGCGGGTAAAGCATCCTGCACAATGCTTGCCATGCGCCAGGGGCCAACTTATAACCATAAATCTAAATTGTTCCCGGGCTATTTTGGGCGATGAAAGTTTCTTGTCCCTCCTGTCAAGCTGCCTTCGTTGTCAAGCCTGAGCAACTGGGAACGAAAGGCCGACGCCTGAAGTGTGGGCGCTGCGGCGAACAATGGCATCAGAAGCCTGTGACTTTTGCCGGTGAGCCTGATAGCCACGCAGAAGCCGCCGTTGATGCTCCCCAACGTGAACCCGCAGTCGCTGCACCGAGCAAGCCGCGGCCAAGGCCTGCGACGATCGCGCCTGCCAAGAAGGGTGGCGGAGGCTGGCTCGCGGTTGGCTGGCTGCTTCTATTAGTGCTGGTTGGCGGTCTGGCCGGCGGCTTATGGTATTGGCGCGACATTGTGGTGGCGGAGGTGCCGGAACTCGCCATGCTCTATGAAATGGTGGGCATGGAAAGGCTGCAGCCAGGCGACGGTCTGGAAATGCGCGACATCACCCATGATAGCCGACTGGTCGGTGATGATCGCGAATTGATCATCTCTGGCAAGGTTGTCAACGTTTCCGGCGGAACCGTGGCTGTCCCCGGCCTTCGCGCCAGTCTACACGATGCCCAGGGTAACGAGCTGCGTGTCTGGGAATTTGCTGCCGAGAGTCTGTCATTGGAGAGAGGAGAAGAGGCACTGTTTACAACCTCGACATTGAATCCGCCGCGTGAAGGATCCAATCTTTCAATCAGCTTTGTTGTTTCCCAATAAAGCCAACAATTCTCGCTTCTCTTCCCCCGCCGTCGCTATCAAACGTTTCAGTGCTCTAACATTTCGTTAACCAGTTTCTCGGCACAATCTGGTCACCACAGTGCCTTTTTTTGATGTCTTTTTGGTTCTTTTGCGCAGATAGGGCCGTACTATATGGCTAGGATACTGGTCGCCGATGATGAAGATGCGGTGCGGGCCTTCGTTTCGCGGGCTCTCGCGCACCGAGGTCATGACGTAACAGCCGTTGAAGACGGCTTGGCCGCATTGGAAAGCCTCCAGGCCAATCACTTTGATCTCCTGCTGACCGATATCGTCATGCCGGGACTTGATGGGATTGCCCTTGCACTCCGGGCTAGTCGGGACTTTCCCGATACACCAATTCTCATGATGACCGGCTATTCGGCGGAAAGGCAACGTGCCTACAATCTCGATGAATTGATTCATCAAGTGATCACCAAGCCATTTAGCCTGAAGGAAATCTGTCGGGCCGTCGACGCTGCGCTGGCCCCCCGGTCGCTTTCTAGCGGATAACGTCTGCGTTAAAGCCCCAAACGCCGCGACGATTCTCGCGCGCAATCTCCTGGAAAACGCCGTACTCGAATGGTGCGCTCGGCCCCGCGACTGCCCAGCCGCGCTTGATCAGATAGGCGCCGATGTCCACACCGCTATCGAAGGGACTGCGCTCGACATAGCAAATGGCATTGAGACTGCCGTCCGCATTAAGGCTGACCTCGTCGCAGTGCACGAAACCACGGACCTTGAACTCCAGCGCCTGAACAGCCCGGGTCGTACAACGGATCGGCCGAAGAAAATCGCGACAAACGCGGTCGGTTTCCGGGATGTAAATGCCATACAGCTGAACCCGCTTGCCGGCAATGGTCAGGCTGCCATCGTCTTCGATCCTGGCAAAGCCATCAATCTCCGCCCGCGTAGGGGACCCTAACATGTTGAGTAAGAAAACGAAGGTTAAGAAGCTCGCTACGCGCCACACCATCGCTTGGTCTTCCTCGGCAAAGCCCTTCTTCAAGATGGGGGTGCGCGATGTGATCCGTCAAGATGCCTGGCCGCAGATGAATCTTCCTATAGAATGGTAATATCTTCGGCATTGACGTGGCCAGGATCAACCCCGAGAAGAGTCACACTACCTCCAACGCCAAGGTTTAGTTGAGCATTGCCGGAGGCATCCGCCGTGAATGTCTCGAGAACGTCGATGGGTGAGATCAAAGGGACGTCGTTGACAACAGGGGCAAAGACCAGTCGATCAAGTCCTAGGGTGAAATCCGTGATCACATCATCGCCGGTGAAAACACCATTCCCCGCCTGGTCGAAAACAAAATAGTCGCTGTCCTGCAGTCCGCTCAAACTGTCGTCGCCGGTCCCGCCGTTGATCCTATCAGTTCCCTTGCCGCCAACAAGGCTATCATGGCCACGCGACCCACGCAGGTCATCGTTGCCGCCACCGCCACGCACTTCATCGTCGCCTTGACCGCCAACGGCCGTATCGTCGCCGGTGTTGCCATGCAAGAAATCATTAGCACCGAACCCGCGTAGCAGGTCATCGCCCGCATCGCCATACAGCCGATTGGGGCCATCACCACCGGTCAAACCATTGGCCAGGCTATTGCCGGTCAAGTTCAGAGCCCCGGCCTCAACCAAGGTTGCGTGCTCTATGGTACTGGGCAGGGGAAAAATAGTAACGGAAGACTGCACATGATCGATGCCGTCGGTGCCCAGGCTCGAATCAAGCAAGCCTGCATCATTAATCGTAATCGTGTGGCCACCGAGGGCATTGTCGATGATTGACACGGCATTCGGATTTTCTTCGCTTGGTGCCCGCTCGAGACCAAAGTTTTGGACCCAGTAGTGATTGAAGTTGACGGCGCCAGGATCGGGAACGACGAACGCATAACCGACGCCCATTGACTTATAGTCCGGGTGCAGAATGTTGGCCCGGTGCCCGGGTGAGGCCATAAGGGCGTCCATCATGTCTTCCGGTGTGGAAAAGCCGGCCGCGAGGTTTTCGCCGACGCCGCCGCCATAGCCAGCAGCGGCCGCCCGAACGTCAGCCGTGTCGCCATCAGGTCCTTGGTGGCCGAAGAAATCGCTTTGTATCATTGCCGAAGCGTGGCCGCCTGCGGCAGCGGCAAGAAGTGGATTGGGCTCCAAGGGCGACAGTCCGACCGCGGCTCGCTCGAGATTAACAAGCAGCAGAACTCGCTCCTCGAAACTGATCATGGGCGCTCCTTCTTCGGGAAATCAAGGGTGCAGGTGAGTTCGAGCAAGTAACTTACAGAACTATATTCCGGCTTAGATAAAAGATGTTTCAAGTATTGGTAAACAAACGATTATATTTATGCGGCAAGGCGTTTCATTTGCACGAATCGAGGCAAATACTAACCCTACCCTTCCACGACTTGCACAAGGTAGCCGACGACCGAGTTTTAAGCCGCTTCGATTGAACCAGACAGATCGACAAAGATGCCAATGAGCGAGGCACCTATCAGGATCACGAAACTATACTGAGTTAATGTTGCGCCGGCCTCGTCCTTGATCAAGTCACTCAGCATCTTTCCGCTCCTAGCGGCTTAAGTAATCTAAACCGTTAGGAGCAGAATTCTTCGCGGCATATCTCGCGATAATTGAACGGCCTACGGCCACTCACACGGCCGCAATTGCCTGGCTTGGCCACCTTCAATGGCGTGGGATATCAGCCATCGCGGTCAGATTTTTCCATCCAGGCCCATCTGATAGTACTTGTGCACGATCTTCTCTTGGTTTTCGAGAAGCCAATCAATGCTTGGTTCGTTGTGAACGGCCTTGTGTAGGGCCTTGGCCGTTGCTTCGCGGTGGATGTCGAACAGGGCCTTGTGGTCGAGGGCGTCATCGCTCGCCACGCCGGGATTCAGCCACACAGAGACGATAACCCCCAGTTCATTGACCTTGTCCTTGGGAATATCGCCGGCGCGAACCGCATCAAGCACGCCATTGGCGATCGCTCCCTGGACGGTCCCCATAAGAATATTGGTGTAGCGGTCGTTGTTAACCGTCACCTTGCTCACCATCAAGGTCGCCGGTCGCACCATGGTATCCGTGTTGAGGATGGCCAAAACTTTCGTGTGGCCCTTGACCTGGTCCCCCATCAAGGTAGCAAATGCCGTGCCGACGGGACCATCCAGCTCGCCGATGACAACCTCTGGCTCGGCAGCCGTGCCTGGTGGGCCGCCGGCTACGAGGGCTTCGCCGACACGAAGACCAATACGCTCACTCATGGTCGTTCTCCATTGTAGGGGTTGGCTTATGGTTTTGGCACGCCTCGATGAGCAACGGATATCACCAGCCTCGAGGGATCCGCTCGCCACCAATTAGTAAAGCATTAACACAAATTCGCTTTGATGGGAGCCCTGATCATTAGAAGCGGCGGTTAGGTCATGCTGGCAGAGAGTCTTCCTTCGAACCCTCCTCGCGAAATCGGCTACGAGGCATCCCTGAAAACCCCTCAGGTTGAGCCGCCGTTTGACCGCATCACCCGGCTAACAGCGAGTCTGCTGCGGGCGCCAATCGCCCTGATAACTTTGGTTGATTCGAGCTTTGGCAGCTGGTCATCAACGGTGCCTGAACTGAAAGGCGGGCCGGCACCGGAAGAATCCTTCTGCGCCCATACGATTTCCGATCAGGAGATTACGATTGTACCGGACACGCTCAGCGATCCGCGCTTCAGTCGGCATCCCTTGGTTCGCGGCGATGCGTCCCTGCGGTTTTATGCGGGTGCACCCCTGATTCTGAAGGATGGCCAGGTCGTCGGTGCCCTGGCGGTTTTTGACCAGTGGTCCCGCCCGGTTCTCGACGAGGATTCGCAAATCATACTGCGCGACCTGGCCGCCCTCGTCGTCGATGAACTGGAACTGCGTGGCGCCTATCAAATGACAGAGGAAGGGCAGGAATCGACGCCTCAGTCGATGGCACTAGTCTTGCGCCAATTGGTCGATAAAGCGCCACTGGCCGTGCTTTCGATCGGGGGCAAGGGGGTCGAAACCCGCTGGAACGACGCCGCGGCCGAGGCTTTTGCTTGGGCGATCGATGATCTCACCGAAGACCAGACGGACACCGTCGATGGAGCTGCCCCCTCAACCACTGACCAAGAAAATTCTGTAGAAGAGGTAGTGGCCAAAAGCTCGCGTCGTGACGAATTCGACGATACCTCGAGATGGCCGCCGCTGGTTTGTGTTGCGGTGATTGCTGCCGCCGGATCCTTAGCGTGGGGTATCTCGCTCTCGCTTGGTTTTGCCCTGTGGAACGCTGCAATCTAGGGAAAGTTTCGCAACGCCACGCCGTTGCTTGTATTTAAAGCTTCCCTGTCGCCTAACCGTCGAGGCGCAACACCTTCCTATCCGATTTCAGGATCAGGACCCGTTCGGCTCTAGCATCAAAGCTGCTAAAGTGTCGCGGTCACTATCACAATAATCACTCCCCAAAGAAATGTTGAAGAGGCTATTGTTAAAAGGGTCGTATGCAGTGGCGACCATCGAACGGCCATGGTTGCTTTTCGATCAGACGGGGGATCGGCTGCGATGATTTGCGCAGAACTTTGCATCTGCGTTCGGCCTCCTCGGAGCTTGACATTTGAGTGCTATCAATACTCTTGCAAAGGAGACTATGTTTAACGACGCGTGATGGTCAAATCATTCTAGAGGAAGTATGGCCAAATTGAGGCCGACCCAACTATATTTTGTGATATCAACAGTATCTAGTGCGCCAAACCTACAATAATTGTCTGCAATTTTGACTACATATTAGCTTGAATCTAGCGACTCGGGGCGAATCGAGGCGAAAATTAGCAGTATTGTCTCTGAGCGAGAGCGCTGCTCGACACTCTGGGGTCAAGCTTGTTTCTTGGTGACAATCAAGTTCTTCGCTGAGCAATCACCCGCCCAAGTCCCGAAAATGCCACGGGAGCTATGAAGAAGGCTATCACTGACTCCCATCATAGACACACTAGATCGTTCTATTCTCTGCCTTAACCCTTACCAGATTGGTGAACAACCACATCCGTCGATGGCGGCTGCTTACTCGGTAGGGCTTCTTGTGGGGCCGCGTAGAACCGGGGTTCTTCTGTGTCAAGCGACAACTTAAATGGCATCCGCATGCGCAAATCAGCCCCCTGTTCTTCCGCCTTGTTTAGGGCTTTGTGCAGTTGCCGCGCCAACTTCTCGTCCCATGGCAAGACATAGGCGCGAGGCTCTTGGACGTGCGTTACCTGAAGCCAGAGATAAATGCCCTCGCCCTCGTCGATCCGAGCGGCAAGCACATCTGCCTCTTTGACGATGTCTTCCGACCATTCCAGCCCAATCGGCTTAGGCCGACTCAACAGATCCGTAACCGAAGCATAAGCGGTCGGCAGAAAGGCCGCGGTTACGATGACTGCCGCAAGCTTGGGCCAAAATTTCCTCGCCGACCAAAAGCTGATGTTGGCCAACAAGGCGGCCAGGAGAATCAGCGACCCAAAGAGATAGAAAGCTGAACTAATCAACCTATGTCCCCTTATTCCGCAACATTCGGGGCAGGTCATGAATGCTACCGGGAACCAGCTTACCTTCGTCATTCAACTGGAACCGAACCGCTGTCAATTCTTCGCCCATGCGGGAAAGGGCGAGATCCGTCTTGATAATTTGCTTTGCCGAGGTGCGGGGATTGTTTTTCACACTGACGACTACGGTAACCGGCATGGGATAAATGCCCGACTGATTGCGATAGAGATGCAGATTGACGACGTATTCCCCCGCCGGCACGCCACGGCTGTAGGAAACCTCATAGTTGACACCGGAAACGTCGCCAGCGTGGCCCAAATCGTCGCGCAGCAAATTGAAGATTAAGCCGCCTGAATTGGAGTAGCCGACCGCCCGGTCGTCGGGTGCCGCGACCCAAAGGTCGACGTCGGCATCGTATTGATCCGGCCACCTGATTTCGACAATCACGTTACCAGGGGAAGGTGTTTCCTCCTCCGCCGAGGCAACCGGATTAAGATGTGGCAAGAGCATGATGACAATGGCGACAAAGCCCGCCAAGGCAAGCATGATGACGTCGCGAAAGACGGTGTCACCGCCGTCATCCTCAAGCTCCTCAAACCCGTCCATGGTTTTCACCGAATTCGACCAGGCAGGTGAAAAGCTTCACCGTCCCACTACTCAACAAACGAAAGTTAATCATCAGCCAAACGTTGCAGACAGCGCCGACCAGCGTTGTGTAAAGGGCCGTCGACATACCTTGAATCAGGGTCGAAACCATCGGTGCCACCGCTTTCACGTCACTGGCCGTGGCCGGATTGACACCCGAGAGGGCGATGATGAATCCGATCACCGTGCCAATAAGCCCCAGGACAACCAACGCGTTGGCGAAATGGCGTACGACCGAAATGCGTTGAGCCAGCTTAAGCTTCAAGTTGTTGGCCAGGATTGCCCGGCTGTTTCCATCCCGGCCGCGGATCTGCGAAATGTAGACCGCTGCCCGTGACGGCACCAAGGGATCGAAGTTTCGCGCCTGGTTCAGATCGCGGCTCGTCTGCCAAACGCGCCACCCGCAGAGTGTAAGTCCTGCCAGAAAGACTCCGCAGATGAGAACCGACAAGTAGGTGCGGTCCGCCGATAGCATTGCTTCGACGTATCCCAGCTTGTAGGCGCCGCCGACCAGAGCCAGGCCGACCAGGTTCACCAGAACGAATCGCAAGACGAGTTGAAATTCAAAAGGATCTCTATCTTTTGATCTGGCTCGGGAGAGTAGCCAAGCGAGCTGCTCCTTGTCCTCCAATGCTGGAGATACGGTTTCACCCTCGGGTCCCTGCGACTCTTGGTCAGGGAGGACCTCAAAGACATTGCTCTGCGCATAGGCCATAGGGATCGTCTCCCTTTCCACTCGATTCGGCCGGAGCCAAGCAGTAGCTCAGCTTGAGACTGGTTCGCAGCATCCAGCTCGCAAGTCTTGCCAAGCGGGTCCGGCACCCCTCATGGGGATCCGCGTGATGCACACCAGGGCCTTTGTCAAGTGCGCACCTTGGAGCGCTCAAACTACGCTAGCTGACTTATGGTAATGGTTTGGTTAACGTGCTACGGCAACACGACTAATCACATTGACTATTTTTTCTTCCCGATAGACCGGGACGTGCCTCAAACTTTCGTTCGGCAATCCGCGCTAATGACGCCTGTTTTTCTTCGGCGCTCATGATCGGCCATTCACGGATTTCATCGATCGAGCGAAAACAGCCGATGCAGCAGTTGGTAACCTTGTCGAGTTGGCAAACGCTGATGCAAGGTGATGGAATCGTGGTATCAATCTCCAGGCGCTTTGATCGGCGCCTGCGACGCTCGCGCCGCCGAGGATGCGCTTCATTTTGACCGTCGGTCAAAGGAGGTTCTCCATACAGCCAAATCCGTTTCACACATTCGGCCTTGACCCGGGGCCGAGCTTAGGCGCCTTGTATCATGTCCAAGGGATTTTGCTAGTCGGCAATAGTTTGAACCTGTGATGCTTCAACGTCTGCGCCTGATCAGCGGCTTGGTCCTCTTCGTCTATGTGCTCGTTCACCTGCTGAACATATCGCTGGGTCTGATCTCGATTGCCGCCCAGGAAGCCATGGCGGGCATGGTTGTGAAAGTGTGGCGCAGCCCGCCAGGCACGCTTCTGCTCTATGGCGCCATCCTGGTGCATTTGGGCTTGGCGCTCTTCGGCTTATACCGACGGCGACAACTCAAGATGCCGTTTTGGGAAGCCGCACAGCTCATCCTTGGCCTAAGCATTCCGCCGCTCCTGGTACTGCACGTCCTTGGCACGCGCATTGTGCAGGAGTTTTTTGGTACCAACGACAGCTTCACTTACGTTCAGATAGTCTATTTCGTCGTTGATCCCGTCTCGGGCATTCGCCAAGTCGCCGTGCTGTTGGTTGCCTGGATTCACGCCTGCCTCGGCATTCACTTTTGGCTGCGGTTCAAGACAGGCTATCGACGCTGGTTTTGGGCCGCCTACAGTCTGGCACTCTTGGTCCCCGTTCTCGCTTTGCTCGGGCTTTGGAGCGGCGGGCAGGAGGTTCTAAGGCAAACCACGGATCCAACCTGGCTGGATGCAACGCTCGCCGAGCTGCACTTCGTCAATGCCCAGGACTATGCGTTTCTTCTCGATGTGGAAAAGACACTCTTCTATGGCTTTGGCTCTTTGATCGGCCTGGTGCTGGCGGTCAGGCTGCTGCGCAACATCTTGGCCAGGAGACATGGGCGTTTCGACGTCATCTACTCCGACGGACGACGCATCTCCGCGGGCGGGGGCAGCACTATCCTGGAGGTCAGCCGTGGCGCCGGAATCCCGCATGCCTCGGTTTGTGGCGGACGGGGCCGCTGCTCAACCTGCCGGGTACGCATTGATGACGGGATCGAACATCTGCCGCGTCCAAGCAAAGAGGAGGTTAGAGTCCTGAAAAGGGTTTCCGCGCCACCAGGCGTACGCTTGGCTTGCCAGACCCGTCCCTTGCGCGATGTGAGAATTCATCCCCTCTTGCCGGCTCTGCCGCAGCGGCGGAAAGCGGGCGGTAGGCCCGACTATCTTTCCGGTGATGAGCGTGAGATCGCCGTGCTCTTCGCCGACATTCGCGGCTTTACGACCCTTTCTGAGGAAAAACTGCCGTTCGATGTCGTGTTCATTTTGAACCGCTATTTTCAGGCCATGGGCGAAGCTGTGACCCAGGCAGGTGGCCACGTCGACAAGTTTATCGGTGATGGCGTCATGGCCTTGTTCGGCATAGAGAACGGCGTCGAAGCAGGCGCACGCCAGTCGCTGCAGGCTGCCACCAGCATGTCCAAGGCACTCGGCGAGCTTAACCAAGCCTTGGCGGGCGATCTAAAGTCACCCTTGCGCATAGGTATCGGCATTCACAGCGGCCCCGTCATCCTTGGCGAGATGGGCTACGGCAAGGCAACCTCGGTCACAGCGATCGGAGATACGGTCAACATTGCCAGCCGCCTGGAAGGCCTGACCAAGGATTACGGCGCCGAACTCATATTCTCTGAGCCCTTGGCCCGAAGCGCGGGCTTCGATATAAGCCAGCTCGAGCAATGCGAGATCGAGGTACGTGGTCGCAGTCAGCCGCTGACTGTAGTGATGGCCCGCAAGGCCCGCCATCTTTCCTTTGCTCAGCACAGCGATGCGCCGCGCCAGCAGCAAGGCAAACCGGTTATGGAAGTCCCTTGATGAATCACCAGGCGACCAGCCCAGCGCCGCAGCGCGGCTTTTCCGATGATGAGTTCGAGCAACGGCTTGAACGCGCCCAGGCCTTGATGGCCGTCTTGCAGCTGGACGCACTCTTGCTGACAACCGAACCTGAGTTTCGCTACTTCTCCGGTTTTCTCACCCAGTTCTGGCAAAGTCCCACCCGACCCTGGTTTCTGGTGGTGCCGAAAGCGGGCAAGCCAATCGCCATCGTCCCAAGCATCGGCGGCGAAGGCCTTGGCCGGTCTTGGCTAGATGATATTCGCACTTGGCCCTCACCGCGGCCGGAGGACGAAGGGATAAGCTTGCTGGCGGCCTGCCTTGCCGAAGTGGCGGGCCGGGCCGGGCGTGTCGGGCTACCCATGGGTCCCGAGACCCATCTGCGCATGCCGATGCAGGATTTCGATCGTCTTCTCGAGGTCGCCGACGGCATCGAATTTACCGACGACGGCGGCATCTTGCGTCGACTGCGCATGGTCAAATCGGAAAGCGAGATCGAAAAAATCGCCTACATTTGTGACCGGGTTTCAGGGGTATTTGAATCAGCATCCCAGCTCTTCGCTCGAGGCCAGAGCGAGATCGAGGCCTTTCGTGCCTTCAAGCAGGCCTGCCTCGGCGCCGGGGCCGACGATGTTTGCTATCTGGTCGGCGCAACCGGTCAAGGGGGCTATGCCGATATTATTTCTCCGGCCTCCGACAAGGCCATCGAAGCCGGCGACGTGCTCATTCTTGACACAGGGTCCGTTTTCGACGGCTACTATTGTGACTTCGATCGCAACTACGCCTTCGGTCATGCCGATGATGCGGTCCGGCGCGCCTATGAGACAGCCTACAAGGCAACCGAAGCAGGCTTAGCCGCCGCACGGCCCGGTGTTACCTGTGCCAAGCTCTTCGAGGCTATGCAGGCAGTCCTAGACGCGGGCGGCGCGCTCGGCAACGATGTAGGGCGGCTCGGCCATGGCCTCGGCATGCAGCTGACCGAATGGCCATCGAACGCGGCCTTCGATGAAACGCCGCTTGAAGTCGGGATGGTGATAACCTTGGAGCCCGGACTTACCTTCGCCCCAGGGAAAGTGATGGTGCACGAGGAGAATTTGGTGATCCGCGAGGACGGGCCACAGTTGCTGACCCGTCGCGCCCCGCCGGAACTTCCGATCATCTAATCGTGGGGTCGCAGGCGGTTGGGTGGTAGAACACATTATGGGAGGTCGATGTGCGCTTAGCCTTTCAGACTGATGCGGGATTTGCCGAGCGTGCCGCGCTCGGCCTGCTGGTCCTGCAGACCGATGAAACCATCGAGCCGGAACTTCATGATCTGCTCAATCTGCCAGGCGTTGCCCTTTACCACAGTCGTTTGGCCAATGCGGCCCAGGTCTCGAAAAGTGGCCTTGCCGCGATGGCGGACGAACTGCCGGATTCGGCCCGGCTATTGCCGCCTGGCATCGATTTCGACGTTATTGGCTATGGCTGCACCTCCGGCGCCACCGTTATCGGCGAGACAAAAGTGACGGATATCGTCTGCCAAGTGCGAGGCGAGGTGAAGGTGAGCAATCCGATCACCGCCACCAAAGCGGCTCTGCGCGCCCTCGGGGCCCGCCGGATCGGCTTTGTGACCCCTTATGTGGCGGATGTTTCAGCCGCCATGCGCGAAAATCTCCAGGCCGCCGGATTTGAGATCGTCGCCTTCGGCTCCTTCGAGGAAGAGGAAGACGCTGTGGTGGCGAGGATTTCGCCCTCCTCCATCCTGGACGCTATCATGACGATCGGAGAGAACGATACCGCGGACGCGGTCTTCGTCTCCTGTACCAACCTAAGGGTGGCCAGAGTTATCCCGGAAGCCGAAGAACGCCTAGGAAAGCCGGTGATTTCCAGCAACCAGGCCCTGGCCTGGCACATGCTGCGCTTGGCTGGGATCGAAGACCAGCTTTCCGGACGCGGCCAACTGTTCCAACGGGAATTGGCCTAGTCTTCGCCCTAATGACTGGCTTCATAGGCCTCAATAGCTTGTTTTAGCTCGGTGTACTCCTCGCAGGGGAAGAAGCAGGCATCGTCCAGCACCGCTAAGCGTTCCTGTGCCTTAGCGAGCTGCCCGGTCTCTAGGTAGAGTTCGCCCAGATACTCATTGGCGCCGCGATGTTCCGGCTCGATCGCCAAGGCCTTCCCATAGTAGTCGAAGGCCTCGTCGGTCTTGCCGATTTTGCGATAGCTGTATCCCAAGAGATTGTAGGTATCGGCACTCTTTGGATTGGCGGCCAAGGATTTTTCCAGGAAGGGTATGGCCTCGCCGAACTTCTGTTTTTCGATCAGGCCTCGCGCTTGCGCCAGGTTGGGGTCTTTCGGCTTGGAGGAGAAGCCGTTGTCATTGCCGGCAGCCAAGCCCGCAGAGGCCACCAAGAGGGTAAGGACCAGGCCGAGAGCGAGCCTTCGAAGGCTTGGCATCATAACGGTTCTCCTAGAAACAGAGCGGCGGCCTCGGATCATTGGGGCAAGGCGGCTTCGATCGCCGCCAAGACTTCCGGCGATTGCGGCTCTACCCGCGACGGCCAACCGGCCACCACCTGTCCTTTGGCATCGATCAGGAATTTATGAAAATTCCACCGCGGCGCGGCCTCTTGGCTTAGACGTGTAGCAATCCACTGGTAAAGGGGATGGGCGTCACGCCCCTTGACCCGCTGTTTTTCCGTCATTGGGAAGTCAATCCCGAAGGTCGTCTCGCAAAATTCCTTGATCGTGGTGCTAGACCCGGGCTCTTGTGCGCCGAAATCATTGGATGGCACCGCCAACACCACCAGGCCGCGTTCGCGATAGCGTTCCCAGAGGCCTTGCAAGGCCTCATATTGGTAGGTAAAGCCGCAGCGCGAGGCCGTGTTCACCAGTAGGACGGCCTTACCGGCAAAGTCCGACAGGTGCAAGGGATCGCCTTCGATCGAGGTAAAGCCGAAGTCGTGGGCACTCTTTGGCACTTGCGAGGTGGCAGCAAGGCCCGTGGTGCCGAATCCAAGGCCGGCGAAGCCGGCGCCAAAGGCCAAAAGCACCATCCGCCGCGAGATCGTATCGCACCCTCGGTCGAGGATTTGCCGCTGGCCGTCGCCGCCGTGAGAGGCAGGCACAGAACGTGAAGGCATGGTCAATCCTTTAGTTCGCTCCGATAACAAGATAAATAGGTCCATCCGGCCGTCAAAAAAGGGCGGCACCCCCTATAAGCCTAGGAGCTGGGAACATGCAGCTATCAGTCGATTTCGGCAAGACGGCAGACGATTATCGAAAGCACCGGGCTGGTTTCCCGGCCGAACTCTTTCGTCGTCTGGCGGCCAAGGGTATCGGCGTCACTGGGCAGCGGATCTTGGACTTGGGAACCGGGACCGGCAGCCTGGCGCGTGGCTTCGCCACGGCCGGCGCGACCGCCTTTGGGTCGGACATCGCCCTGTCGATGATGCAAGCGGGGCGCCGGCTCGATGCAGACGCGGGTGTCGAGGTTACCTATCTGGGCGCGGGCGCGGAGGCACTGCCCTTTCAAAACGACTGCTTAGACGTGGTCACGGCCGGGCAATGCTGGCATTGGTTCAAGCGAGATGTCGCCGCGGCTGAGGTGCGCCGAGTGTTGCGTCCGGGGGCTCGGCTGGCGATCTGCCATTTCGACTGGATTCCCCTGCCCGGCAATGTGGTGGCCGCCAGCGAGGCCCTGATCGAAGCGCACAATCCGGCCTGGGCGTGGGGCGGCGGTAACGGCATTCACGCCGCATGGCTGGCCGACGTGGCGCAAGCCGGCTTTGAGGATATCGAAACCTTCAGCTTCGATGTCATGCTGGCCTATAGCCATGCGGACTGGCGGGGACGTCTTAGGGCCTCGGCAGGCGTGGCTGGCAGCCTGCCGCCCGACGGGGTTCGGGCCTTCGACCATGGCCTTGCTGAAATGCTGCTGAGAGATTTTCCGCAAGACCCCTTATCCGTCCATCACCGCACCTTCGCGCTTACGGCAACGGCACCTTGAGGGTGTGATCCGGCGACACCTCCTCCGCACCCTGCCATTCGTGGCGCACGTCAGGATCATTTTCCGATGTAAGGCGACGGGCCTTCATGGTTTCGAATTCACCAGGGGGCGCCAACTGCTTCAAGGCCCAAATCGCCATCGCCCGAACCAAGGGCGATTCGTCGTCCAACCGTTCTTGAATAACCGGAAGCGCAGCCGCCTCCCCACTATTGCCGAGAGCGATCAGCACATTGCGCAAAAACCTGTCCCGGCCAATCCGCTTTATCGGCGAGCCGGCGAAGAGTTTGCGAAAGCCTGCATCATCGAGGCGGGCCAGATCATCGAGGCGGGGGGCGGTGAGATCCGGTCGTGGGATAAAGGCGGCCTCCCGGCTCGCCTTGGCATACTTGTTCCAAGGACAGACGGCCAAGCAATCGTCACAGCCGTAGGCGCGGTTGCCGATCGCTTGGCGGAATTCAATGGCGATGTGCCCCTTATGTTCGATGGTTAGGTAGGAAATGCAACGCCGCGCATCGAGCCGGTAGGGCGCTGTGAAGGCGGCCGTCGGGCAAATGTCCAGGCAGCGTCGGCAGGAGCCACAATGGTCGTTGTCCGCAGGATCCGGTTCGAGGTCAAGGGTGGTAAAGATAATGCCGAGAAAGAGCCACGAGCCGAACTCGCGCGACACCAGATTGCTATGCTTGCCCTGCCAGCCTAGGCCGGCCTGCTGCGCCAGGGGCTTTTCCATGACCGGCGCGGTGTCGACGAAGACCTTGAGCTCGCCGCCAAATTGCTGCTGTAGCCAACGGCCGAGAACCTTCAGGCGTTTCTTGAGCACATCGTGGTAATCTCGGTTGCGCGCATAGACCGAGAGATTGGCGATCTCTCGCCGCTCTAGCGTGGCAAGCGCGGGTTCGTCCGGGCCGTAGTTGAGGGCCACCACGATGACGCTCCGAGCCGCCGGCCAAAGCGCCCGAGGCCGCCCCCGCAGGGCGGCGCGGCTCTGCATCCAGGTCATTTCGCCATGGTAGCCGAGCGCTAGATAGCGGACCAGGTTCGCCTCGGCTTCTGGCGAGCCCTCGGCGCTGGTGAAGCCAACCGCATCGAAGCCGAGGGCGACCGCTTTGTCGCGGATCTCTTGCTTGGCGTCGATCACCATCTTAGGCCTCGAGCAGCGGGATGTCACCGGCCTGCTGGTCCGCCAAGAAGCACTCGGCAAAGGCCTGCAACTGTCCTGCTTCGATGGCATCGCGAAGCCGGGCCATCAGGCTTTGGTAAAAGTACACATTGTGCTGGCTCAACAGCATCGGCCCCAGCATTTCGCCGCTGCGGAAGAGATGACACAGGTAAGCACGTGAATAGCCGGCACAGGTCGGGCAGGCGCAGCGCTTGTCGAGGGGGCGGGGGTCTTCCTTGTGACGGGCGTTGCGCAGATTGACGCTGCCGCCATGGGTAAAGGCCTGTCCGGTGCGCCCGGACCGGGTTGGCAGCACGCAGTCGAAGAGGTCAATACCCCGCGCCACTGCACCAACGATGTCCGCCGGCTTGCCGACCCCCATCAGATAGCGCGGTTGTTCCTTGGGCAGCAGCGGTTCGCAGATATCGAGAACCGCAAACATCTCGGCTTGGCTTTCGCCCACCGCCAGACCGCCGAGGGCATAGCCATGGAAGCCAATTTCCAGCAAGGCCGCGATGGAATCCCGACGAAGCCGATCAAAGATACTGCCCTGCACGATGCCGAAGAGGCCATAGCCCGGGCGTGGTCGGAAAGCCTCCTTGCAGCGTGCCGCCCAACGCATCGAGCGTTGCATGGAAGTCTCGGCAAGCATCTCATCCACCGGGAAGGGCGTGCACTCGTCAAGCACCATGGTGATGGTCGCATCCAATAGTTCTTGGACTTCGATCGCTCGTTCCGGCGTCAGCTCTATCTTGCTGCCATCGATGTGGGAGCGAAACCGCACTCCATGCTCGTCGATCTTGCGCAATTCGGCCAGGGACATCACTTGATAACCGCCGGAGTCGGTCAGGATCGGCCCTGTCCAGTTCATGAATTGATGCAAGCCACCGAGTTTGGCGACCCGCTCGGCCCCAGGGCGCAGCATCAGGTGATAGGTGTTGGCAAGCAGCATGTCGGCGCCGCTCGCGCTTAGCTGCTCTGGATAGAGACCCTTGACGGTGGCCGCTGTTCCCACCGGCATGAAGGCCGGCGTCTCGACGCTGCCATGGGCGGTATGGAGGCGACCGCGGCGGGCCGCAGCGTCACTTGCCAAATGTTCGAAGCGAAAGCCTTGGGATTGACTCATGACGGATCCAAGAGGCAGGCGTCGCCGTAGGAGTAGAAGCGGTAGCCCTGAGCGACGGCATGGCCATAGGCCTCGTGCATGCGCGCAAGGCCGCTGAAGGCTGCCACCAACATGAAAAGCGATGAGCGTGGCAAGTGAAAGTTGGTGAGTAGGCGGTCGACCGCCCGAAATCGATAGCCCGGCAGGATGAAGATGTCGGTCTTTCCGGAAAAGGGTCGAATCTGACCCTCCACGTTGGCGGCCGATTCCAGGAGACGGAGAACGGTCGTGCCGACGGCGACGACGCGCCGGCCACGTCGACGGGCCTGATTGATCGTCGCCGCCGTCGACGCGGATATTTCTCCCCACTCGGCATGCATGGGGTGAGCGCGCGGGTCTTCACATTTCACCGGCACGAAGGTGCCGGCTCCGACCCGCAGGGTGACCACAGCCCGGTTGACGCCACGCTCATCCAATCTCGCCACCAGCTTTTGGGTAAAGTGTAGGCCAGCGGTGGGTGCGGCAACGGCCCCCGGCCGCGCGGCAAAAATCGTCTGATAACTTTCGCGGTCCCGCTCGTTACCGCCGCGTTGGCGCCGGATGTAGGGCGGCAAAGGCATGGCTCCCCGCTTTTCGATTGCCGTCGAGACCGCGCCGGCTCGGCTATCGAAGTGGAGCATCACGCGCCCGTCACCAAGTTTCTCCTGCAATTCAGCCGAAAGCTCATCGCCAAAATCGATCCGCTGGCCGGGTTTCAGCCGTTTACCGGGCTTGGCCAAGGCAAGCCAACGATCGGGTCTAAGTTCCTCGAGCAAGGTCGCTTCGACGGCGACCTCGCCTCGATAGCCAAAAAGCCGCACCGGCAAGACCTTGGTGTCGTTGGCCACCAGGACATCACCGGGAGAAAGCAAGTCAGGCAGGTTGACAATCTTTTGGTCCTGTCGCCGCGCGCCGATCAGCAGCAGGCGCGCCGCGTCCCGCGGCTCGATCGGGTGCTGGGCAATCAAAGTTTCCGGCAATTCGAAGTCGAAATCATCGGTCCGCATGGGAAACGTCTGGGTCCGGCAACAGGGGTTAATGGGCGGCAAAGCCTTATGGTACTGCCATCCCAGGATCGCCGATCCTAGAGCGTCGGGCGGCAATCTGGAACCATTCTGACGCAGCGGTTTGGCGACAAGGTCAAGCAAAGGCTCGATGGGCCTATCTGTCGATTACATCCGAGAGGCTTGGCGCCGGATTTGGCGCCAAACCGCCCAACAAGCGCAGCACGCTGCTGGGAAAATCCGATGCTTTCGACCGAAAGCAAGAACTTCGGCGACGTTCGCAGTCGAATCCCCTCCAGGAGGATATAGAGTCCGTCCTTGGAGTGCTTTATCGAACCGCTGAACAGCGAATGCGTCCACCAAACCCGTTTCGCCACCGGAAAGCAGGCAGAGGCCGCTCTGTTCGACGACATCGAGACCTTTTACAAAATCGCCGGCGCCAACATTCGGAAACCAGTTACAGGACACCAGGTCAAGCCTACGCGGACATGACCGTTATGGCAGCATAACTGACGATCAAACTGGCCCGGCATTCCAGGGAAAGGTCATCCATCTGTACAAGCAGGGCCCAAACAATGGCACCAGAGAACCTTCCAGGTCACGCCCGTTGACCTCCTATAAACCTTATTCTTGTATGTAAATTTGCAAACTGACTGACGTCTGTCGTAATAGGTGAGTTGAGAGAAATGCGGTTAGGTGAAATACTCGTTGCTGAGAAATTGGTCGATCTGGCTGACGTCGAATCTGCACTTCAAATTCGTCAACGTAAAGGAGGAGATTTACCGCGCCTCCTGCTTGAGATGGGAGCCATCGGCGCAGACGAACTGCAGGCTGTACAGGCGAGACGGCCAAATCGACCAAAATCAATTGAAGAAACCGGACTGACTGTTGACTTCTTGGTGAGTCTTCTACTTAAAACTCTTTATGTCCGAGGTATCAACTCGGCGTCAGAAGTCACCGACGAACTAAAACTTCCGGCTTTGATCAGTCAACAACTTCTAGACCACCTCAGAGAAAGACGGTTTATTGAACCACTCGGAGTCGTACCTGGTGGGGCGGAAAAGTTCGAGGCACACTTCACACTCAGCGATGAAGGACGGACAAGAGCCTTACAAGCACTTGAACAGTCGAGCTATATCGGCCCCGCTCCAGTGCCCATCGCTGAATTTGAAGCTCAGATCCGCAAGCAGGAACTTGCTGGAGACAACATCGATGAAGAGAAGCTTAAGCAAGGCCTTTCCCACTTGATGATCTCCCAATCCTTAGTCGACAAACTAGGACCATCGCTAAACAGCAAACAACCGATGCTACTGTATGGTCCTCCTGGAAATGGAAAATCATCGATCGCACACGCGGCGATACGTTGCTTTAGTCAACTGATCCACATACCCTACTGTATTGAGGTTGATAGCCAGATTGTGAAGGTTTTCGATCCAGCATTACACGAAGAGGTGACTATTGAGCCGATTGGTGAAGCCGACCAAGATACCGTTCGTCAGAGCAGCTATGATCAGCGTTGGGTTAGCTGCCGACGTCCAAGGATTTCGACTGGGGTCGAGCTGACATTAGAAATGCTCGATTTGAACTTTCATCCGAGCGCACGATTCTATGATGCGCCATTGCAGATGAAAGCCGTTGGAGGGGCGCTATTCATAAATGACTTCGGCAGTCAACTAACTCGTCCCATTGATATAATAAGCCGTTGGATAGTTCCTCTAGAACACGGCTCTGATTATCTTACGCTTGAAACTGGCCGAAAGTTCTCCTATACCTTCGATGCTCTCTTAATTTTTTCAACCAACCTTTTGCCTGCCGAATTGCTAGATTCGAACTTGGCTCGGCGAATTCCGTTCAAAATTGGAGTAGATCGCCCGTCACGTGAAGAATTTGTCAGCCTGCTTAAATTTGAATTCGAAAAACACGATTTGGACTTAAGCGCAGAACTAGCAAGTTTCTTGTTGAAGAATTATTACGATGATTTGAATCGACCGTTCGCGCGGTATCATCCTCGGGTAATCGTTGATCGTATCAAGTCGTTTGCAAAGTATAAGAAATGTGCGGTGCAAGTGAACGAAGATATTTTGTCAAAGGTGATGCTAGATTTGTAGAGTTGAACCGGAAAATCTGAACAGGAGAGTCGGGCAGATTGACCGTTTGCGTGAACCATTTTCTCTTCGATCGTTTGATCCTTGGTCATCATCGGGTTCCTTTTCTTATGCCCAGCGATGCATCCGGGCATACCCGAAACCCTGGCTCACGAAACCCGCCAAACATCGCCACTCATCAGGTTAAGTCTTAGCCAATGCACCTTAGGGATTGAGCGTTATTTTTCGCAGCGTATAGAAGTGGCGTGGCTTATGGCCGTTATCTGTTTTTTCCAATTGGCGGTCGTTGCCTCATTGTTACCATGCAGGTAACCTGGCAGCACAAGCAGCAGGAAGGAAACTGCGATTGCGCGCACAGCGGCAAGCGTAAACTTGGATCTCATATCGAAGGCGGGCAAGCCAGACTCTGGCAAATTTTGCAGTTGAGTACAGATTCTCGTCCAGCCTCACAGGTTTTCGGCCCAGCGTTCATCGCGTTGACGTCCTAACAAGCACAGGTACTAGCATGAAACGACTGGCAGCGTCTCATTGGTATCGGATCGATCGAGTTGGTGACGACGTCACCCGTATTGACGAACCCCATATCAAAGAGCTCTACCGCTGTAATATTTGGCACGTGCGCGGCCGCGACAGAGACTTGCTGGTGGACAGTGGCATGGGCGTTGTCAGCTTACGCGAACATGTTCCGCTGGTTACCGAAAAGTCCTGCATTGCTGTGGCCAGCCACACACATTTCGATCACATTGGATGTCATCATGAATTTGCCGAACGGGTAGTTCACTCCGCAGAGCAAGAGCTGCTGACAAATCCAACTCGCGCAAACACCTTGGCGGACACCTACGTCACTGATGACATCTTCACGGGCTTGCCTCCTCAGCCATACTCATCGACAGCGTATTTTGTTAAGTGCGCACCCGCCACCCGTATAGTTGAGGACGGAGATGTTTTGGACATTGGTGACCGTGTTTTTGAAGTCGTGCACACTCCTGGTCATTCACCAGGTGGGATAGCCTTGTGGGAGGCAGCGACAGGCATCTTGTTCTCCGGTGACATTGTCTACGACGGCCCATTGATTGAAGATACGTATCACGCCAATGCCGCAGATTACTTGGCCAGCATGAAACGTCTGTTTGATTATCCAGTTCGCATCGTGCACGGCGGGCATTTTTCAAGCTATGGTGGCAATCGTCATCGTGCGATCATTCGTGCGTGGCTATCTGAAAAGGAACGCAGAGGTTGATTGCCAACTTAAGAGTGGCCCAGAGCGTCGGGCGGCAATTTGGGATCAATTCTGCTTGGCCTCTGGGGTGGCGAAGCGATGGTGAAACGGGCACGGTCGCGATGCCATCGCATCGCGCAAGCCCGTTTCGTGATTGCCGCTCCACGTAGGCAGTTTCGTGCTGCTTTGAGTATGTGCCTTATACCAGTGGGCGACAGGTTCGCCAGACTCAAGGAGCCGGAAGAATTCACGCTGCCTCATCCCATCAGGTCATCATTATTGCGCGCGCTGCCTGCAGATAATTGGCCCAACTATGTGTATTTTATAACCTTCTTTTCGACAATAACGACGATAAGAAACAGACAAATTGCCATTGACGATGAAAGGACAATTGCCGCGTAAAGCTGGCCGGCGCGATAGTTGAAGGTCGCCTGAATGATCAGTGCGCCAATACCTTTGTCTGAGCCGATCCACTCGCCGACGATCGCTCCAATCACCGCTGTCGTCGATGCAATACGCAGCGACGAAAACAGCATCGGCAGCGATCGCGGCAATCGCAGTCGCCAAAATATCTCCCATGGGGTTGCCGACAGGATGTGAAGTAACTCCTGCTCGTTGTGTGTCGCCGAACCCAAGCCTCGGATCATGTTGACCAGGGTTGGGAAAAAGCAAATTACGGCGGCAATGATGATTTTTGGCATCATGCCCAGTCCGAAAATTAGGATGATGATCGGTGCCAAAGCCAAGATCGGAATGGTATTGAAGAAGAGGATCACAGGAAAGTAAGCGGCTTGGATGGTGCGGCTGTAAACAAACACGATCGCCATCAAGATAGCGACGGAATTTCCAATTACAAAGCCGACAATACTCTCAATCATGGTCGGCCAGAGATTGGAGAATAGCAATGGCCATTGTTCTCGGAACACGCCGATGATCATGGTTGGGGTTGGCACGATATAGGCGGGAACGCCGGCAAGCGGCACAAGAAACTGCCAAGCAAGAATTATCGATACCGCCCCGAGGATCGGCAGGCCGAGGAGAGTTCTTCGCGTGAGCGGCCGTTGCATCATGACGCAGCCTCCAGGGCAGCTCGCATATCGGCCATAGCGGCGACGATCTGTGCATCTTCACGCGAACAAACGTTGTCCTGGGATTTGATATCGCTGAGGTCGCGGATTTCAACGACCCGGCCTGGATTCGCGGCCATCACCATAATCCGTTGGCCGAGATAAACCGCTTCTTGAATAGAATGGGTGACAAACAGGACCGTCGTACCCGTACGCCGCCAAATCGCCAGAAGTTCATTGTTCAGCCTGTCGCGCGTGATTTCGTCAAGCGCACCAAAAGGCTCGTCCATCAGTAGTAATTTCGGCTCCTCGATCAGCGCCCTGGCGATGGCGACACGCTGGCGCTGACCACCCGATAGTTGATGAGGATATCTCTCGCCCAGCTGTTCCAAACCGAGCAGCGCTAGCAGCTCATCACTGCGACCGGCCGGCATGCGATGCCGTTTTGCACCGCCAACTATCGCGGGTAGCTCGATGTTTTCCCGCGCGGTCCGCCACGGCAGTAGGGTGGAATCCTGGAAGACGAACCCGATCCGCCGATCTTGACGCGCCTTGCTAGGTGGGGCGCCGAGCACTCTGATGTTGCCGCCGATGGGCTGCAGCAAATCGGCTACTACGCGCAACAACGTCGATTTTCCGCACCCCGATGGTCCCAGGATTGTCAAGAACTCACCGGCCCCGATTGTCAGGTCAAGGCCGGCTAGTACGGTAACGTCGGAATCTGGATTGCGGTAGCCTATGTCAAGACCCCAAGCCTCCACCGCAAGGTCCATGACTGTCTCAGGCGCCCGGTGCATTCAGCTTTGGTCGATCGTCTGCTGTCATCTCCAGGATCTTCGACGTGTAGACATCCGCAAGGGCCGGACGGCCATCCGGATATTGTTTGATCTGGTCATAGAGCGCGATCTGTTCCTCTAAGGAAGCAGGATCGAATGTGCCCCATCCATCATTTGCCGTATCATCATCGAAGCTCATCTTAAGCACGAGATCGATGGTCTTCATTTCCCAATCAAGATCCATGGCTGGGAAGGCGGCCACCGCTTTTTTGACCGCTTCCTCGGGGTTGGCGTGGGTCCAGCCCCACCCCTTCGCCGCTGCGCCAACAAAACGCGCCAGGGTTTCGGCATTGTTTTCCACGGCATCGTCGGTAGCAAAATAGACGTCTGCGTAGGACGACAAGCCCAGGTCTCTGACAAGCAAGTCGATACGGTCGTCGCCGACAACGCTAAGTGCCTGCGTGTTCGTAATCCAGCCGCCGATTGCATCGACCTCACCTCGAACCAGTGGCGCCTTGTCGAAGCCAACATTTACGATTTCAAGTTCTTCGATGGGAATGCCGTTCTTGGTAGCGATGGCATCGATCAAAAAACGAGCCGTTGGCTGGATGCCGATCTTCAATCCTCGCAGATCATCTACCGAGCGAAGGGGCTTGTCCGGCTTGGACGTAAAAGCATAGGGTCCGGTTCGGTAACCACAGGCAAGTATCTTGACCGGAATACCGCTGGCGCGGGCATTGAAAAGCTGCGGTGTTTCCGAAAACTGGCCCAGCGCCGCAGCGCCCGAGATCACCGGTGGTATGGTCGCCGAATTCGGTCCGCCAGGGCTGAACTCCACCTCAAGGCCGGCGTCCTGGAAATAGCCATTCTCAGCAGCCACGATATCGCCGATCTGACCATTTGACATCAGCCAGTCGTATTTGATGATCACTTTGGTGGCAGCCCTAGCATCTTTTGGAATGATCAGTTGGATGCCGGCTCCAAAGGCGGTCAGCCCAGCTGCCGAGGCAGTCAGGAACGAGCGACGGCTGACCCTTCCTGCGTGTTTTCCTGTGGACATTGTCTTCCTCCTTGACTGTTGTTGTCTTGCCTCTTGGGCTGTTCGGCAGCGTCCTTCGCGGGCGCTAGGGTTTCATATCGTGATAGTCGCCCGGTCCGCCCTCAAGCCATGCATAAAGTTCCCAAAGGGTTCCGTCGGGGTCTGTGAAGTAGGCGCAGCGCGCATTCCATACGTGGTTTTGCGGTGCGCCATAGAACGGCACGCCTCGCGCAACCAATTCGTCGTAAAGTGCGTCAACCGATGCCGGGCTATCGAGCTCGACGGCCACACAAGCCTTATGCGCAGCCCGAGGCGAGCGCGCATTCGAGACACCGGTATGCCCGTTGATATGATCCAGCTCCCAGGCAGCGAGCGTGACACCGTGGGCATGAAAGTCGGCAAAACCTTCTGCTCGGCGCCGAAGCTTGAAACCGAGCTTTTCAGTATAGAAGGCGACAGTCCGCTCGATATCTTCGACCAATACGCAAACGTCTGTAATCTTTTTGATCTTCTCTAAAGGCACTACTTTTACCCCAAATTTTCGGATTTGTTTTTGGTCTCTGCTTGTGTGGTGGCTATGCGTTCCCAAGCGCCGCGAATGTGCTCGCGCATCGCCCGGCGCGCGGCTTCCGCATCCCCGGCTTGGAGCGCCTCAAAAATCCGCGCGTGTTCAGCGACGTTGACTTCAATCAGCTCAGTTAGAGGATTGGTATCGCGGGCAAGATAGATCGAGCGGCGGATCTGCACGCAGATGAAACAGGCAAAAGTATAGATGTAGTCATTGCCCGTTGCCCGTGCGATTTCGCGGTGAAACTCCAGATCGGCCTCAATGCTTCCCTCTTCCCGGCGTTCCTCGCCGCGCATCCGGTCAAGCGCTTGCTCGATCTTTTGCAGGCTTTCCGTGCTGCGCCTGGTTGCGGCCAGGCCGGCTGCTTCCGTCTCAAGAATACCGCGCAATTCGAACAGACGCTCCATCGAGCCTTCGGCCTTCAGCGCTTCGGAGTCCAGACGAATAGCCAAGCGGCGCTCCGGCTCCTGAACAAAGGCGCCGACTCCTTGTCGGGCGCGGATGATGCCGTCTGCGCGCAGTTGCGATACCGCCTCGCGCACCACATTGCGGCTGACACCCAGGGAATCCGCCAGCTGATGCTCGGTTGGAAGCTGTTCGCCCGGGCGAAAATTACCCACGGCGATCTCACGGGTGATATATGCGGCGACCTTGCTGGGCAGATGTTCGACGGCACCGATCTTGTCCGAAACATACTTCACTGAGAAGCCCCCTCATCGGCGCCGCGACATCCTGAGTTCAGTATGGTCCTGGGGCGGAAGGATCCTCGTCCACTCGCGGCGACAGGAGACACGTCAGCCCGCCATTTCAGGTGGCCGCCACCGGCAAACGCCAGAGTCGGCCCGCTTTAGCCAGGTGGAACAGGTGGCGTTGGACCAGGGCGCCCGCAAAGTCCATGGGCGACATACCGATGATCCAGAGCCTGTGGTGGCGAAACTTCCACCGTTAGCCCTTCCGAACAGATTGATTGGCTTCTCCGATCAAGAGTGAAATGCCGTTATCCCATCGATGACTTCGTCGGAAAGATAGATTATGTCTAATGATCCTACAAGCAAACAAATTGCTCGCCGGGCCGGTGTCGGCGCCCGCGCCGGTGAAGACCTCGGTGCCGGCCTTGATGTTGATAAAGGCGTCATCGCCGGCGCCGCCATACAGCATGGTCAGCCGACCGTTTTGCACGCCCCCGCCACCGATAAGGTCGCTCCCGCGGCCGCCTATCAACGTCTCGGCGCCGGTCCCGCCCGTTGCCTTGTACGAGATGCCCGTTAAGGCCTCAAAGCCCGAGGGAATGAGTTTCCTCTCGAAACCCGGCGCGAAACCCTGAAATTCATCGAGTGGTATGAGCTCGGCCAAAACCTCATAAAGATCCGGGAAGGGGTGACCGGCCGCCAACAGCAGGGGATTGGCAACCGAATTGCTATTCCACCCTTCTTCAAAAAAGCCGATGATCCGGTAGTTGTAGTTTTGGTTATAAGGCCTTCGAGTACTTTAAAAAGGCCAAGGATATGGGGAACATTGAGGCTGGTTCCCGATATATTAGAATGTTGGCAAAGGGTCAGGCTGGATTAAAGGGAGTTCTCTGCGCCCTCCCAGAATCTATCCGCCACATTAGGAATGGCATAAAGCTCGGCTTGGCGGACCAGAACGCGGGCCGCGACCACCATGAACGCTATCGGATTTGACTGTCCCGCGCGGCTTCTCGTTTAGATTTTTGTCGCCGCGCAATCCGAAGCATGGTCGACCTAAGGCCCCTTGCGAAACCTGTCAGCCACTCTTGGAGAAGTTCGGTGTTGGCTTAGGAAACCCGTAAAAAAATGGCCATAAAGCATCAAAAACTGTCGAACCACACAATCTCGATCCTGCGCAAGGCGGGGTGGGCACCGGGCAGGCGCGTGAACGCCAGGGAACGCTGGATAGGCGAACTGGAAGAAGAAGGCTACCAATGCTCTCCCGAAGCGATGTCCATCCTTTCGGAACTAGGAGGATTGCACGTCAAACCGCCAAAACATCTTGGGTATATACACAATGCAATAGATTTTGACCCGGTTGAAAAAACTAGCGGCGAGTTTGACATGATGGAGGTTTATGAACGAAAGGCCAAAGAACCATTGTTTCCACTCGGAGAATGCCTCTGCCACAGAATCCTATTTGCTGGCGAGAGCGGTAAGATTTATGTCGGCGACATCTGCGAAGTCATCTATTTCTTGGCCGATACCATTGAAGAAGCCTTGGAGTATCTCATCGCGGTCGAACCGCCGGACCCTGTAGAACTCTAATTCGCTCGCCAACGGCAGCCAGCCGCTCGAGCTGACCGCATCGCGTCTCATACCGATGAGCGATCTGCCGCTTTCCTAGGCCGAGCAGCGGCGAGACTGCGGCTTTTTCTGAAAAGCTGCAAAGCAGCCTTGGCAAAAATCTAATGGCTCGGGAAAAGGGCCGGCAGAAACGCTTGGCCAAGTCCCAGATTGCCGCCCGACGCTCTAACCCGCGGAAACACCACACCCAATTTGGTTTGGTGAAAACAGGACCAAAGACCCAAAGACCGGGTGGTGGAGCCGAGGGGAGTCGAACCCCTGACCTTCGCATTGCGAACGCGACGCTCTCCCAACTGAGCTACGGCCCCAGGAACTGCTGGTTCTTGCGCATCTATGGCCCGAGCAACCCAGAATCACGGCAGCCGGGCGCGGCGCGTGCGGATAATGGGTAGAAGCAGAGGTACTGTCAAGCACAAGGCAGCGCTCGGCGAACGCCTTGTTTCTTTAACCTTCGGCGGTTAGGTTAGCCGTCGATTCTTGAACCCGCCGGTTGCTGTCTCACCGGCTTTCTTTGGGCCTGACCATGATCATTCTCGACCCCTTGATCCGGATCGTCATCATCGCCATCGACCTTTACATCTGGGTGGTGATCATCGGCGCCATCTTGTCATGGCTGGTGGCATTCAACATCGTTAACACCTCCAATCGTGTGGTCTACATGATTGGCGACTTCCTCTATCGCATCACCGAGCCGGCGTTACGACCGATCCGCCGATTCATTCCGAATCTAGGAGGGGTGGATATTTCACCGGTGATCCTGATCCTAGGCCTGTTCTTCGTCCAGATGGTGCTGACCAACGTATTGCACCAATTGTCGCGTGCCGGATACTGATCAGGGGCCGCTGACGCCTTGCGAAAAGGGGCTGCGGGCAAAACTTCAGGTCCAAGCTTCGGCCAGGCAGACAAGCATTGAAGGGCTCGCCCGAGACGCCCAAGGTGAGCTGGTGATCCGCGCTCGTGTGAGCCCACCACCAGAAGGTGGCAAGGCGAACGCAGCACTGCTGAAGCTCTTGGCCAAGGCCTGGGGCCTGCCTAAATCGCGCCTCTCGGTGATCTCGGGCCCGCGCAATCGGCAAAAGACAGTCTTGGCGTCAGGAGATCCGGAGGAGCTGGAGCCGATTCGCACCTGGCTGAGGGGTTTGCCACGAACAGACCGGTAATCGTTCATTGAACGCTTCCGCTTAGCCTGACTCAGAAGCAAAAGTGACGCTATTGGACAAGATTTGGGACCCTGGGCGATGAAAATGCCGTCCCAAATGACGCGTTTGCAGAGAAGGGGCTCGCTATGAGTCAAGCAACGATCATCGACGGAAAGGCCTTTGCCGCGGGCCTGCGGGCGAGGCTTGCAACCGCGATCAAGGCTCTTAAGGCCGACCACGGCTTAACACCAGGTTTGGCGGTGGTTCTGGTGGGTGAGGATCCGGCCAGCCAAGTCTATGTCCGCAACAAGGCAAAGCAGACCGTGGAAGTCGGCATGCAATCCTTTGAGCACCGGCTGGCGGCGGATACACCGGAGGCAACCCTTCTGGCGCTGGTCCAAGACCTCAATCAAGATCCAGCCGTACACGGCATCTTGGTACAACTGCCCCTGCCCGCCCAGATCGACAGCCAGAAGGTGCTGGACAGCATCGACCCGGCCAAGGATGTCGACGGCTTTCACGTGATCAACGCCGGCCGGCTGATGACTGGCGCCAAGGGAGACAAGGCACCCTTAGTACCCTGCACGCCGCTCGGCTGCATGATGCTGTTGAAAGATACGTTAGGTGATCTTACGGGCAAGCGGGCGGTAGTCGTCGGCCGTTCCAACATCGTCGGCAAGCCGATCGCCCAGTTGCTCTTGGCAGAAAATTGCACCGTTACCATGACCCATTCGCGCACCCGCGACCTTGCCGGCGAATGCCGCGCCGCCGATATCCTGATCGCCGCCATGGGGCGGCCGCAGGCAATCAAAGGGGATTGGATCAAGCCAGGTGCCACGGTGATCGATGTCGGCATCAACCGGATCGAGGCGGAGGGTGGCAAGTCTCGCCTGGTCGGCGACGTGGACTTTACACCAGCCGCCGAGGTCGCCGGCGCGATCACGCCGGTGCCAGGCGGTGTGGGCCCGATGACCATCGCCTGCCTGCTGGCCAATACGGTGAGCGCCGCCTGCCGCCAAGCGCAAATTCCGCCGCCGACGCTTTAACGCAAGCGCCGCCAAAGGGTCCTGGACCAACGCCTTCGATTACGCGATGATTGTCGCGATTCGAGGGGCCTTGGGACGTGATAACAGGCAGTTTAAATGCGCTTTTTGCGGCCACTGTGGTGTTTGTCGGTGGTCATTTCCTACTGTCCAGCCAGCCGGTCCGCAGCCGGATCGTGGGCGCAATCGGTGAGCGCGGATTTCGACTGCTCTATTCGCTGGTGGCCATTGTCAGTTTTATCTGGATGCTGCAGGCTTATGGGGCGGCCCCGGTCATCGATGCCTGGGTGCCGCCGGCCGTCTTTCGCTGGCTGCCCTTGATCATCATGCCTATCGCCTTGATTTTGGCGGTATCGGGCCTCACCACGCCGGGACCGACGACGGTGGGCGGCGATTCCCGCGACAATCAGCCAGATTCGGGCCGAGATCCAGCCAGGGGTATCTTGCACATTACTCGCCATCCCTTTCTCTGGGGGGTGACGCTATGGGCGCTCTCCCACCTAGCCGTCAACGGCGATGCGGCCAGCATTGTCCTCATGGGGGGGATCTTGATCCTGGCCTTGGGCGGCATGCGGCATATCGACGCCCGGCGGGAAGCCAGCATGGGCGCGGCCTGGGGGCCGATCGCGCTCACCACCAGCCTTGTCCCCTTCGCCGCCATCTTGAGCGGGCGCACCACCATGGACTGGGCCGGCATAGGATGGTGGCGGCCGGCCCTCGGCCTGGTGGTCTACGCTGTCCTCCTCGCCGGCCACGAAGTCCTCATCGGCCTGCCCGCAATGCCGTGAGGCTCGTCGAATAAATTAAGATCAATCGCTTGATCTTAGCTTGAGCAACCCTCATATTAAGATCAAACGTTTGATCTTAATTGGCGAAAATGTTCCAAGTCACTGAAGAAGAATTAAAAAAGCGCCTCACATTTGCGAATCCTTGGTGGGAAACGGGTAAGATTCCCGATCGTTTCGCCAAAATGCCGCGACGTGCCTTCTTTGACGCTTTCTACGACCTGCTTACCGCCAGGGGCGTTAACCGAGCCGTCGTTCTCATGGGACCGCGCCGCGTCGGCAAAACGGTGATGCTCACCCAGGCCGTGCAAGAGCTGTTGGATAACGGCCTTCAAGCAGAACAAATAATCTATATCTCCGTGGATACACCGACCTTCACCGGCTTGAGTTTGGAAAGACTGCTCGATCTTTTCCTCGACATGCACGGGCATGGTCGCGAAGACCCGCTTTTCATACTTTACGACGAGATCCAGTATCACGCCGATTGGGAACGGCATCTGAAGTCCTTGGTCGATTCCTACCCGGACTACAGATTCGTCGCCTCGGGGTCCGCGGCGGCCGCATTGAAAATGAAGAGTCAGGAGTCAGGGGCCGGGCGTTTTACGGATTTCTTGCTGCCGCCGTTGTTGTTTTCCGAATTTCTCGCGATGACGGGCAAACAGGACTGGCTGCAACCCAGTGATAAGTGGAACGCACTCGAAGACAAGATTTCTGAAATCAATGCCGCCTTCATTGACTACTTGAACTATGGCGGATTTCCCGAAGCCGTCGCGGAACCGGCCGTCAAAGAACGGATCGACCGATACGTCGCCGACGATATCGTCGACAAGGTCCTGCTTCGCGATATTCCAAGCCTCTACGGCATATCGGATTCCCACGAACTGAAGCGCTTTTTCACTGTCTTGGCCTACAACACGGGCAACGAAATATCCCTACAGGAGCTTTCCAAAGCCTCCGGCGTGGCCAAGAACACCCTGCGCAAATTTCTGGACTATTTAGAGGCGGCATTCCTTATCATCAGAGTGCCTCGCATCGACGAGAATGCGCGCCGTTTCAAACGTGCAACGCACTTCAAAGTCTACCTGACCAATCCCTCTATGCGCGCTGCCCTCTTCGGCCCGATAGGCGCCGACGACGATGCAATGGGGCGGCTTGCTGAAACCGCCTACGTCGCGCACTATGTGGTCGGCGATCCTCCAGATACGCTGTTTTATGCGCGCTGGAAGGACGGAGAGGTCGATTTCGTGCAAATCAGCATGCCGGATCAGGGAATTGTCCGCGCCACGGAAGTCAAATGGAGTGACCGCTCAAGAACCCGAATCCATGAAGAACTATGGGCTCTGCTGACTTTCTGTAAGAAAAATGGTTTGAGTGCCACTTTCATGCTTACAAAGGAATTTAGCGACGAGGTGTTCATTGATGACATTCGCGTAAGGTTCAGGCCGGTCAGCCTATCCTGCCTCTTGGAAGGTCGATCGATCACTCGATTTCTAAACTTGGCTAGGGACTACCACGAGGGCGAGAGTCTTCAGACGCTCTGAGTGTATCGCATGACCTTAAAATCGTTGATATCACCAGGCGATTTCTACCGTGACTCCCTCAGCTTCAACAGCCTGAGCCGCAGCGCCTGCAGCTTGATGAAGCCCTCGGCATCGCGCTGGTCGTAGACCGAGTCTTCCTCGAAGGTGACATGGGCCTCCGAGTAAAGGGACCGATCCGAACGCCGCCCCACCACCGAGACACTCCCCTTATAAAGCTTGAGGCGTACCCGGCCGTTGACCTGTTCCTGGCTCTTGTCGATCAGGGCTTGCAGCATCTGGCGTTCCGGCGAGAACCAGAAGCCGTTGTAGATCAGCTCCGCGTAGCGCGGCATGATCTCGTCCTTCAGGTGGGCGGCCCCCCGGTCGAGGGTCAGCGACTCGATGCCCCGATGGGCAGCCAGCAGCAAGGTGCCGCCGGGGGTCTCGTAAACGCCGCGGCTTTTCATGCCGACGAAGCGGTTTTCCACCAGGTCGAGGCGGCCGATGCCGTTGGCGCCCCCCAACTCATTCAAACGCGTCAACAGCGCCGCCGGGCTGAGCACCTCGCCGTCAACGGCAACCGGATCGCCTTTTTCGAAATCGATCTCGATGTAGGTCGGCCGATCGGGTGCGGCCTCGGGTGCCACGCTGCGCGAATAGACATACTCCTCGGGCTCGTTCCAGGGGTCTTCCAGCACCTTGCCCTCGGCGGAGATGTGCAGCAGGTTTGCGTCGACCGAGAAGGGCGCCTCGCCGCGCTTGTCCTTGGCGATGGGGATTTGGTGGTCCTCGGCGAAGGCGATCAGGCGCTCGCGGGAAGTAAGATCCCATTCGCGCCAGGGGCTGATCACCCGAATGTTAGGCTCAAGCGCGTAGTAGCCAAGCTCGAAGCGGACTTGATCGTTGCCCTTGCCGGTGGCGCCGTGGGCGACCGCGTCGGCACCGGTCTGGCGGGCGATCTCTATCTGCCGCTGGGCAATCAAGGGCCGGGCAATGGCAGTGCCCAGCAGATAACAGCCTTCATAAAGCGTGTTCGCCCGGAACATGGGAAAGACGAAGTCGCGGACAAAGGTCTCGCGCAGATCTTCGACAAAGATTTCCTTGACCCCCATCATCTCGGCCTTGGCGCGGGCCGGCCCCAGCTCCTCGCCCTGGCCCAGGTCGGCGGTGAAGGTCACCACCTCGCAGCCGTAGGTCTGCTGTAGCCATTTCAAGATGACCGAGGTGTCGAGGCCGCCGGAATAGGCGAGGACAACCTTCTTGATCCCACTCATCGGAGTCTCCACTTGTTGTCGCTTTGGTATCCCTTGGGAAATCCGCCCGCGATGATTATGTCAGGGCGGGAGCGAGGTTTTTTGGCTCGTCGATGTTGCGTTGCGATCCTCGGCGCGCGCTTGCACTTTTCAATTGACCGCAGGCAGCAAGGATGTCCTGACCCCGCGGGCTGCGTACCGGTGCCGAGAGACCGGCGTCGAAAAGGATATCGGAGAAGCGCTTGATGGCATTGCCACTCGAACATTCGAAGGCACTGCCCGGCCAGGGATTGAAGGGGATCAAATTGACCTTGGCCGGGATATCCTTCAGCAGTTCGATCAGCGCGCGGGCCTCGGCCGGCGAGTCGTTGACACCCTTCAGCATGACATATTCGAAGGTGATGCGGCGGGCATTGTGCACCCCAGGATAGGCGCGGCAGGCCGCCAGGAGATCGCGCAAAGGATACTTGCGGTTCAGGGGCACAATCTCGTCGCGCAGTTCATCGGTCACCGCATGCAAGGAGACTGCCAAGTTAACCCCCAGCTCGCGGCCGCAGCGCTCCATCATCGGCACCACGCCGGCAGTCGAGAGCGTGATCTTGCGCTTGGAAATCGCCAGGCCCTCGCCGTCCATAATGATCTTGAGCGCCTTGGCCACGTTCTCGAAGTTATAGAGTGGCTCGCCCATGCCCATCATCACCAGATTGGTGATCTGCCGACCTTCCTTTGGGCTGGGCCATTCGCCCAGCTGATCGCGTGCCACCATCACCTGGCCAAGGATTTCCCGGGCCGAGAGATTGCGCACCAGACGCTGGGTGCCTGTATGGCAAAAACGGCAAGTCAGGGTGCAGCCGACCTGGCTCGAAAGGCAGAGGGTGCCGCGATCGCTTTCCGGTATATGGACGCACTCCACCTCCTGGGCATCGTCGAAGCGTAGCAGCCATTTGGTCGTTCCATCGGTGGACTTTTGCGCCGCCGAGATGGACGGTCGGGAAAGGTCGAAATGGTCCGCCAGGCCTGCGCGAAAGACCTTGGCAAGGCTGGTCATGGCGGCAAAATCGATGGCACCGCGGTGGTAGATCCAATGCCAAAGCTGACGGGCCCGGAAGGCCGGCTCGCCCATGCCGACAATTTTGGCTTCCAGCTCGCCGCGGGAAAGTCCGATCAAACTCTCACCACCAGCGCGCACGCCGTGACTCGGCGCAAAAGCGCGCGCATGTCCCATAGTACTCATGGCCGCTTAGATACGCTGCTGGACGGTCAAGAGCAAGAGCGTCCGATCGCAATCCTATTCGGCTTTACGCTTCCTTGGGAACACCGCTGCGAAGAAACGCGAGCCGTACTCTAAAGCTTGCAGGCTTTGGTAATAGCTTGATAGGCCTTGGTGAACCCGGACAACGAATAGGTGTCCGTGGTCTTCGTGCCTCGTGACGAGACGCCCTTTACGACCATCGTGCGTCCCCTAATCATCGCTTTAACGATCTTTTGGTCCGCTTGGCTATCGGGGGCCCAGGCACCACCTGCCTGGGTAAAGAGCTCAAAGTTCTTGCTGCCGATTTTGACCTCGACCGCGGAATCCTGCTGGTAGTTATAGCCAGCAATAATACTAACCTCGTCGCGGCGATCTTCGGCTGGGCGATGCGTGACCATAGCATAAATATCACCACGCTTGGTGTAGTCGCCTTTGTCGGATTTCGGCTGACTGGCCATGTAACAGGTGTCATTACCGTTTTCGACCAGGCGATAGGCACTCCAGTCTCTGAACTCCCCCAAACGCTCTATGGCTTGGGCATGGGCAGGCTGCGCCGCGGCCGTCATGAGAACGACGACGGCGCCAAGCAAGGTTTTTGGCAGCTGCGACTCCATCATGAATCCTATTATAGTCAGGCTCCTTCCGACGACCAGCCCCACCAACGCAAATTTTCGCGAAAATTTCTCCGGTTGCCGAAGGTCGAGCGGAGCAAAGGTGATCTAAATCATTTGTCGCAGCGTATATCACAATTGTTGGAGTATTGGGTGAAAATCCGCGGGCAAGCCGCCATGCCATTTAGGGCATTGGAATACTGGGGGTCTTTGAGATGTTGCCGGCGCAAGCCGAATGCTTTCATATTGGCGGATGGCTAGAGGCGAAAGGCGCGAAAAAACTTCCGTCGATCTCGGCGCTTTGGTGTGCGCGGTTGGTAAAAACCACGATTCTGCGGCCTTTGCCGTACTTTTCCGCCATTTTGCCCCTCGATTGAAAGCGTACTTCATGCGCCAGGGTGCCGGAAAGGAGCAAGCCGAAGAAGTTGCGCAGGAGGCCATGCTAATGGTCTGGCGGCGCGCAGCAACCTTCAATCCGGCACAATCTAGCGCTGCCACCTGGATCTTCACGATTGCTCGCAATAAGAGAATTGATTCCTTGAGGCGCGAGCGTAAGTTGGAGCTTGATCCAGATGATCCAACATTGTTGCCCGCACCTATGGAGGATGCCGAAACAATCATCGACACTCAACAAAGAGCAGAGAAATTACGCGCTGCAGTGGCCACTCTTCCACCAGAACAAGCAAAATTAATTTACATGTCTTATTATGATGGCAAGCCGCATGGCACAATTTCTGCGGAAACTGACGTCCCCTTAGGCACCGTAAAGTCACGGTTGCGTCTGGCCGTGGATCGACTGCGCCGCGCTCTAGAGGAAACTGGATAATGCCCAGTGCTCACCCTCAGAGCGAACTGCTCCTCGATCTTGCCGCTGGTGCTCTGCAGGAGCCCTATGCTTTGGCGGTCGCCAGCCATGTTGCCTTGTGTACAGACTGTCGCGGAGATCTCACTCTGCTGGAGGATCTCGGAGGCATCCTCCTGGAGGACGTGGCTCCAGCCGCGATGAGCGATGATGCCTTGCAGTCGACGATGCGCCGTCTTGCCGAGGACGCCGCATCGGCACGGCAACCGCAATTGGAAGAAGGACAGGTTGTAGGCGGATCATCGAGCCGGTCCGTCGTGCCAGCTCCCTTGCGGTCTTACATTGGCAACGACCTGACAGGCTTGCCCTGGCGGTACTGGCTACCTGGGCTGTCGGTCGTCAACCTACCTTCGACAAGAGAAGGGATCTTCATGCGCCTCCTTCGCCTCGGGCCCGGTCGATCGATTCCCCGTCACAGCCATGAAGGGGAGGAGATGACGGTGGTTTTACAGGGCGCCTACCAGGACCAAGGCAGTTGCTATAGCCGCGGCGATTTTCAACGGGTTGACGTAAGTGTAGATCATCGCCCTCGCACTTACGGCGAGGACGATTGCATTTGTCTGGTGGTGGCGGATGCGCCAATTCGGCTTACCGGGCCACTTGGCCGTATGGCTAATCCATTTTTTACGGTTTAGGTATCTGCCGCTTAGATATCTGCCGTGAAGCACTGCGCCGACGGACGTCTCCGTGCCGATGCGGCTCCAGCGGCGGCATCTGCGACCGGGAACCCAAGGGGCGAGATTGAAAACGCCCCCTGGCAATCATACGGTCGTACATGACGATAGCGCCGGCAATTCCGACGTTGACGCAAAACCTGGTGGGAATTTTGATGATGTTAGCGCAGCGCTCCATTAGCTCCGGCGAGAGACTGCCACGCTCCGGCCCCAAGACATAGGCAGCGGCTTGTGGATGATGAAAACTAGGCAGGGATTCCGCCGTCTCCGTCAGTTCGATACCGACCAAGGTACAACCCTTCGGCAGCAGGAGCCCCTCGACTGTCTCGAAGTTGTAAACCGGTATGTGCTGCCCGGCATCTGAGGTGTCGGAGCGGGCGATTTCGCGGACTGGCACATGCGGAGCGATGGTGAAGAAAAAGCTGGCGCCAAATGCATGAGCTGAACGCAGCAGGTTGCCTACATTCATAGGCTTGCTAATACGTTCGACACCGATGCCAAAATAACCCCGCATGGCCGGCAAACTGACATGTATCAACCTCCCAAGGCAAGGCGCCACGGCAAGCCGAAACTGAAGCGAAGAAGGTCTTGTGGTCGCCGTACAAGCCATCTACCAATTGGGAGGGCCGGGCGCGCGAAGAATAGACGGCAAGCCAGGTGATAGTTAAGGGGCACGACGAGCATGGCTGTGGTCGAGCAACTGGTGTCTAAATCCGCGATTATCGAGGTGACCCGCGGGGACATGGTCGAAAGCCGTCATCGCGGGCGCTTTGCCGTGGTCGACGCGCGTGGCAAGGTCGTGATGTCGGCGGGCGACCTGGAACAGGCTATCTATGCCCGCTCGGCGATTAAGCCTCTGCAAGCACTGGTTTTGGTTGAAAGCGGCGCGGCTGCGGCCTTCGGTCTAGGCAACGCCGAGCTTTCCCTCGCCTGCGCCAGCCACAACGGCGAGCCGCGACACACCGAAACGGTGCAGGCCTGGCTCCGCAAGATCGGGTGCCACATATCGGACCTGGAATGCGCGGCTCATTTGCCCTACGACGAGACGGCGGCCAAAGCTATGCTAAGGGCTGATCAGCAACCGACGGCGGCCCATAACAATTGTTCGGGCAAGCACAGCGGTTTCCTCAGCTATTGCCGCCACCAGGGCATCGACACCAAGGGTTACATTGAATTCGCGCACCCGGTGCAGCAGCGAGTCTTGGGCGTCCTTGAAATGATGTGCGGGCTTGACCTTTCCAAGGCGCCGCGCGGCATCGATGGTTGTGGCATTCCGGTAATCGGCATCCCTTTGGGAAACTTGGCCTTGGCCATGGCGCGCTTCGCCGACCCCTGGGATCAGCCGGAAGCGCGGCAGCAGGCCTGTGCCCGCTTGTATCAAGCGATCCGGCAAGAGCCTTTCATGATCGCCGGCAGTGGCCGCTTTTGCAGCCGGGTCATTACCGAAACCAATGGTCGGGTCATCGTCAAGACCGGCGCCGAAGGTGTCTTTTGCGCGGCCCTGCCGGACCACGGCCTCGGCATTGCCTTGAAAGTCGAGGACGGCGCCACCCGCGCGGCAGAAGCTCTGATGGCCGGCCTATTAAGACAGCTCGGGGTTGTTGGCGAGCAGGATGCCGTGAGGCTAGCCGATGCCTTTAACCCCGAAATCAAGAACCGGGCTGGCCGGGTGGTGGGCGCGCTTCGCCTGGCGACAGGCAGCTTCGACCAGTAGGCCCAAAGGGAGAGCTTGCCCATGCGTGCGGTCGTTTGTCATTCCTGGGGGAAGCCAAAAGATCTTGTAGTCGAAGAGCAAGCTCCCCCCTCTCCTGGTCCGGGAGAAGTGTTGATCGATGTGGCGGCCGCCGGGGTCAATTTCGCCGACATTCTGATGGTCGCC
Organism: Rhodospirillales bacterium; assembly: GCA_965222795.1. Classification (GTDB taxonomy): domain Bacteria; phylum Pseudomonadota; class Alphaproteobacteria; order Kiloniellales; family CBDCUY01; genus CBDCUY01. Next base: position 2,304,108 of record OZ244972.1, read on the forward strand.
GGCAAGTACCAGGAAAAGCCCGCCTTCCCTTTCAGCCCAGGTCTAGAAATTGCGGGGCGGGTGGCATCGTTGGGAGAAGGGGTTGCCGACCTCGCTCCCGGTCAAAGGGTTCTGGCCCTAACCAGCCACGGCGGATTCGCCGAAGCAGCGGTGGCCAAGGCAACCGACACCTTCCTGCTACCGGACGGCCTGGATTGGGTGACCGCTGCCGGGCTGGCGATTACCTATGCGACGGCGCATGGCGCGCTGGTATGGCGAGCCGGTCTGGAGGCGGGCGAAACGCTCTTGGTTCATGGGGCAGCTGGCGGAGTCGGGCTGGCGGCAGTAGAAGTCGGCAAGGCACTGGGTGCCCGGGTGATCGCTACCGCCGGCAGACCAGAAAAACTTGCCGTTGCCCGCCAGTTTGGCGCCGACGAGACTATTGACTATCGAAGCGAGGATGTTCGCCAGCGCGTGAAGGACATGACCGGTGGCCGCGGCGTCGACGTTGTCTTCGATCCAGTCGGCGGCTCGGTCTTCGATGTCTCGCTGCGCTGCGTCGCCTGGGGTGCACGCCTGATAGTCATCGGCTTTACCGGCGGCGAGGTCCCCAAGATTCCAGCCAACATCCTGCTGGTGAAGAATGTTGCTGCCATCGGCTTTTACTGGGGGTCCTATCGGCGGCACGCGCCGGACATGGTGAAAGAACAATTTGCTGAACTCTTTGCCTGGTGCGAGGCTGGCAAAATCGCCCCCCATGTTTCTCATCGCCTGGACCTGGCTGAAGCGGCCGACGCCCTCACACTTTTGTCGGAGCGACGCTCCACCGGCAAGGTGGTTTTGACCACGGGCCTAGAGTGAACACGGGCACCGACCCAACTTGCCCGTTTGGCCGATCTAGCGATAGGGGGCGTCCGTATGAACACCTGGCCCCTTAGGCACCACCCCTATCCGCCGACGCACTAGAATATATAGGTCGAGCGCCACGTTGACGCGCAGCATTTTCATGACCGCCCCCGTCCTTCAGTCGCATTTGCAAAAATTCGTCGATAATTGCATATAGACATAACAATATCTTTATATTATCATGCGACCTTCAAGATCCTGATCAACCTGTCCAACGGGCCCTGGCATGGATGCACTTTTATCGGCACTGAAGGCAGTAGCGGAGGGAACCCGACTGCGCCTTTTAGTACTCTGTGCCCATGGTGACCTTACGGTTACCGATCTCACGCAGATCCTCGGCCAAAGCCAGCCTCGGGTATCACGCCACTTGAAGTTGCTGCATGATGCTGGATTGCTCGATCGCTTTCAGGAAGGTAGCTGGGCATTCTTTCGCCTCGTCACCAAGGGGCCGCTGGCTGAGTTGGCGCAAAACCTGGTCGATTCAGTGCCGGCCGGCGACCCGATCATCCTTGGCGATCTGAGGCGACTTGATGAAATTAGGCAGGCCCGCGCCGCCCGGGCGGCCGACTACTTCCGTCGAAATGCCAGCAAGTGGGACGAGATCCGCTCGCTTTATGTCGATGAGGCCCTGGTCGAAGAACAGCTCTTGGCAACCTTGCCTGCAGGCCGGGTCGAGGATCTTCTAGACATTGGAACTGGTACCGGGCGCATTCTGAAGGTGCTGGCGCCCCATGTCCGGCACGCTTTGGGAATTGACCTGTCGCGCGAAATGCTGATGCTCGCGCGCTCCAACCTCGAGCGCCATGGCCTCAAGCATTGTGTCGTGCGCCAGGCCGATATGTACCAGTTACCGCTGGCCACCGCTTCCTTTGATTTGATTACCATTCACCAGGTTCTTCACTTTGCGGAGGCGCCGGCCAAGGTGATCCGCGAAGCCGGCCGTGTCCTGCGCCCAGGCGGCAAGCTCTTGATCATCGATTTCAAGGCGCACCAACAGGCCGAACTACGGGACAGTCATGCCCATTGCTGGCTCGGCTTTGAGGCCACGGACATAGAAACCTGGTGCCAGGATGCCGGGCTGCACAGCTTGGAGACCCAACAGCTTCCCGGTGATCCCCTTACCATGATGATCTGGTCGGCTGTGCGCCCGGCCAACGAGTCTCTTTTACGCACCGCATCCTAGGCCCTTTGTTCCAGAAGGAAGCTTGCCATGAAAGATCAGCTCGCCCTAGCCAAACGCATTGAGCGAATTCAGGTAGACCTGAACAATGTGACGCCCTTCGAGGCCTCTTTTGAGATTTTCCCGCCGAAATCGCCGGCCCTCGTCGAGCGCCTCTGGGCGGAAATTCGGCGGTTGGAGGGACTGGCACCGCGATTTGTCTCAGTGACTTATGGGGCCGGTGGCAGCACCCGCGACCATACCTTTTCCTTGGTAAAGCAGATCCGCGCCACAACAGCTTTGGATCCGGCAGCGCATCTGACCTGCGTGGGCGCCACCCGCGAAGAGACAGACAGCATCGCCCAAGCCTATTGGCATGCCGGAATCCGCCACTTGGTCGCTTTGCGCGGTGACCCGCCGGGTGGCGGCCGCTATCACCTGCATCCCGGCGGCTATGCCTATGCTTCCGATTTGGTGGCAGGCCTAAAGAAGATCGCCGATTTCGAGATTACCGTCGCGGCCTATCCCGAAGGACACCCAGAGGCCGTTTCGGCAGAGAACGATCTAGACACGCTGAAACGAAAGTTCGATGCCGGCGCCGATCGCGCCATCACCCAATTCTTTTTTGATGCCGAATGTTACCTGCGCTTCCTGGATCGTGCCCGCGCGGCGGGTATCGACAAGCCGATCATTCCCGGCATCTTGCCGATCACCAATTTCGCACGCACCCAGACGATGGCGCAACGCTGCGGGGCGTCAATCCCAAGCTGGCTTGTCAGTCTATTCGATGGCTTGAAGGATGATGCCGACACCCGCCAATTGGTGGCCGCCGTGGCCGCCGCAGAACTCTGCCGCCAGTTACAAGCTCGCGGCGTACGACATTTTCATTTTTACACACTTAACCGGGCAGAACTGACCACAGCGATCTGCCGTTTGATGAAGACGCCCATTCCAGTTGCGAACCTGCCAAAGCGCGGCTGACCTATCCGGCTGCGGCGAACATCAAAAGCCAACGGCCGCTACAGCCATCTCCGGTTGGAAGATTGCTGTAGCGGCTTCTAAGGCGAACTGCCTGCCAGCTCTCAAATCGCACTATTGGGTGGGGCTTGCCCGCACCTGACTCGGTAACTCAGCTGTCGCGGAAATGCCCTCCGGCAACTGAAACACGAAGTCGCGATCCCGATCGGCCGCCGGTGCTATGTCGACACACTCAGCCGCAGCGATAAGGCCTTCTTCCGAATCGACGGTGAGCGCGGCGTCCGTAACAAGGTAGGTATTCTCCGGGATCAACAGGCAGGCCGCAGCCACGGTCGGCACCAAATTTGGACCGGCCAGGCCGAAGAGCTGGCGCAGCTTTAACTCGATCAGCTCCTCGCTCGGTTCGGTAAAGGCGAAGATCAATGCGCTGACAGTGTCACTGTCGATCGTAATCAAATTGCCGTTCAGCAGCTGCAGCTCGATGGAGCCATCGCCGGCGATCACAGAATCGTTGATATCGAGAATGGAATCACGCTCCGGCCGAACGGGCCCACCGATCGCCAAGCTAGCCGGCGTGCTAAGGCCACTTTCGAGATCGCCTTGAAGTGCACGGACGACATAGAAAACATCGCTTTCAAGCCCGATGCTGTTGTCTGTAAACATCGGCTTCGTCACTACGCCGACCGGGGTCGGGCCACTCTGACTCTGATCCTTGCCACGCAGCACCTCATAGAGATTGGCGCCCGGCACGGCATTCCAAGTAACCTCAACAGAGCCTGTGTTGGCATTGGTCTTCGCTATGACCCCGGCGGGTGTGGTCAATGCTGTTTGCGCCAATGCGGAGTTACTCAACGTGGACAAAGCCAAGCTGCTCGTCACCAACAACACCAGCCCGGCGCCGCCGACCACAATTCGCTTGGCGATTGCTTGCATGGTCAAGACTTTTTTCTCCCCAATTCAGGCAGCACACGCCCCTATTTTGTTTATTGAGCGCAGCTTCCCGGTCGCATTTCGAATCCCTAGGTAATATAGAACGCCAGTTCTGAGGAAAAGTGAAGCGTTTTTTCGTAAAATTATTCAGCTCCTTGCATCAAAATTTATGAAAAAATACGACAGCATAAGAAAACGAAGAAATTCAGGGTTAATAAATACTGGAGTCATGGGAAAAGTCCGACAAGAAAACAGAATTGCTAAGACCTCTCGCTCACAGAATGCCGATCGAATAGTTTGTGGGCGAAAGAACTGTTACTGGCTTTTCTGCGCAAGCGATCTCCTAAGCCGAAATCTAATCGTGTCGGTTCCTCGCAGTACCTAAACGTCTTGCCCCAAGTGACCAACGACGGCCGGTTCACCTTTTATGCCGACCGTCCGGCAACCACCGCCGGCGCACTTAGCGCGACAGGTCGTGGAAAATTTTTCTATCGCAGCTTCTAGCGCACGATCGTCCGCTAAGCATTTGAATAGAGACTGATTCGCGACGTAATTTCGATCAGGCTCTAGGCGAGATCATGGTCGAGGGCTTGAGATTCCAAGGGCTGTGGATTGGGAGATAGTTAAAAGAGCGACTGCAACCACTATTAAAGTACTGGTCCAAACTTGAGGCCATGCTCATGAGCGGAGGCTTGTTGCCACGCTTGGCCACCACGATTGGCGATATCAGCAAACCTGACACAGATCAAGGAACGGCCTGGTCAAAGCACTAACGTTGGCCCGTGATACCGAAACCGATCTCAGGCCGTAGGAGCCCCGGAATCACGCATGCGAACTCGGGACCCCAGACCAGAAGTGATGGCAAAGGCGGATCTGGCGTGAACGACACCGCGATGGGAAGCGTTTCCAACTTGGACCTCGTTCGCCAAGCTGTCGAGGGGGCGAAAGGTCTCGACCTGGACGATACCTTCTTGGAGCCCGGTGAATGCCTTGCCCAGAGTGGCGATGCCGAGCAGTCCTTGGTGGCCGTTGTGAGCGGGATCGTCGCCGCCTACCGCAGCAATCCACAGGGCAAGGAGCAGATTACCTCATTGTTCTTTCCTGGTGATTTGGTGGTGACCGGGCGCTTAGGCGCACCTTGGAAGGTTACGATCAAGGCGCTCGCGGCTGCACAGGTCCGGCACCTGACCAAACCGGCATTGCAAGCTCTTTTCCAGGAACGCCCACAACTGGCGTACAATTTGTTCCAGGCGCTGTGCGAAGACATGTCGAGGCGCGAAGATCGCTTGCATAGGCTCTTGACCCTACCGGTTGAATGCCGTGTTGCATCCTTCCTGATCGACCTTGGTCAGCGATTGGGGCGCATGGAGGGGCAGGTCCTTTGCGTGCCCCTGCCCATTCGTCGGTCCGAAGTCGCCGAATTTCTCTGCGTGCGCACGGAGACCCTCAGCCGCTTGGTCAGTCGCTGGCGCCGCGAAGGCATGATCGAGCTGCGGGGGCCGAGATACATCCGCATACCCGACCCAAGGAAGCTAACTTGGCGGCCAGGCGCCTCTGCAGCGTAGTCAAGGCCTTGCCTGCACCGCTGAAAGGCGACAGCGCCTCTTTCGGATATCCGATTGCAACTGCTCCGCAATAGCGGCTAATCTAGGCGTTTGCGCTCAACAAGGATGCGTCCATGGTTAGCAATCACGTCTTGGCGGCTCGTCTCATGGCCTCGAATCAAACCGATGGTGGTGCATCGCAATACCGCATCCTTATTCGCGACTTCGTTTTGGATTGCCGCATCGGCGTTTATGAGTACGAGAAGCACGCCCCACAGCGGGTTCGTTTCAATATTGACATTCTGGCGCGCGAGGCAGACGAACCTCTAGGCGACGATATCGCTAAGGTTATCTCCTACGATGACATCTTGTCGGATATTAAAACACTGATTGGCCGCGGCCATATTAACTTGGTCGAGACCTTAGCCGAAGAAGTCGCTCAAATTTGTCTCAGCCACGACCAGGCGATCAAAGCCACCGTTCGGGTCGAAAAGCTCGACATAGAAACCGCGGCCAGCGGCGTTGGCGTTGAGATCGAGCGCCGGCGAAAGGAAGGCCTGCCCCACCTCTATCGACTAAACGGCCAGCCGGCTAGGCATGCCCATTCGAGCGCTAGCCACAAGGGATCTCAACGCTGAGATGAGGCCAGGCGAGGCTCGCCCTGTTGTCATCAAACTGGGCGGCAGCCTGGCATTCTCGCCGCACCTCGCCAGCTGGCTTGAAGCCTCGACCAGAGGGGGATTGGGGGTCGTCCTCGTGCCGGGGGGCGGTCCTTTTGCCGACACAGTGCGCCAAGCTCAAGAGCGGTGGCACTTCGGTGACCGTCTTGCCCACGTCATGGCAATCCATGCCATGGAACAGTTTGGGCGCATGCTGACAGGGCTGGTCGAGGGACTGGTTCCCGCCGAAACGCCGCAGGCGCTGGCCAACACGCTATCAGCCGGTCGAACGGCCTTGTGGATGCCCGGCCACATGACGTTGGACTGCCGAGATATCCCGGCTAGTTGGGCCGTCACTTCAGACAGCCTCGCGGCCTGGCTCGCCGCACAAATCGACGCCGATCGCCTGGTCTTAGTAAAGTCAGCAGCCCTGTCGCCAGGAAATCAGGGTGTGCAAGCGCTTGTTGGAGCAGGCATTCTCGATGGGGCCTTTGCGGAATTCATAACAACCGCAAATTTTGCCACTTCTTGTGTTGGCGCCGACACCAGTAACCATACCTTCGAGGCACTGCGCCGAGGCGAACTGCCTGGCACCCCTGTCATGGCCGAGCAGCTTGCCTAATGCGATACAGCAGTTTCACGATACGTGACGGAATGCCTAGGCTATGACACCGACGAGCAGCAAGTCTCGCCTGGCCTGGGCGCTTACCGGCTCTGGGCATTTCTTTACTGAAACCCTGCAGTTGATTGCGCGCATCCCAGACGTGGACCTCTTTGTTAGCCGCGCCGCAGCGGAGGTCGTACGTATGTACAAGAAAGATATGGCCGTACTGGCGAAAGGCGTACGCGTCTACAAAGACACCACCGCCAGCGCGGCGCCGGTCGGGCTTTTCTATAAGGGAGTCTACCACACATTGGTCTTGGGTCCGGCAACATCCAACACCGTGGCAAAATGCGTTTATGGGATATCCGACACCTTGGCCACTAATGTCTATGCTCAAGCCGGCAAGTGCCGAATTCCCAGTATTGTGTTTGCTTGTGATACGGCACCGGAGATGGACACCGAAGCACCGCACGGCATGGTCAAGGTCTATCCCCGCCGCATCGACCTTGAAAATGTCGAACGACTGAAGACCTTCGAGTCGACGGAAGTGGTGGAAACCCTGGCGGAGCTGGAAGGTGCCTTAAGGGCACGGCTGGCATGCCTGAACATCTCGTTTTCTTAACCGGCCGCCTGGCCGCGCCACGTTTGAAAAAAGTCTTGGCGGCAATCAGCGCCCCTGGCTTCACCTACGAGATAGAGGAATTGGGCATCAAGGTCGCAGCCTTGATGACTGCCGAGATCATTCGCCGGCGCCTGCCTGGGCCCATCACTGCCGACCGAGTAATCCTGCCAGGCCGATTCCGAGGCGATCTAGAGGCTCTTTCGGTCCACTATGGCGTTCCCTTTCAGCGTGGGCCTGATGATGTGGCCGACCTGCCCGAGTTCTTTGGCAAATCCGGTCCACCACGCGACCTCGGCCGGCATGATGTCACCATTTTTGCTGAGATTGTCGACGCGGCAGCGCTTTCCGTCGAAGCGATCTTGGAACGGGCCTCGGAGTATCGCCGGGCGGGAGCCGATGTCGTCGACCTTGGCTGCTTGCCGGACACGCCTTTTCCGCACCTGGAGGAGGCGATCACCGCGCTGCTCGCAGACGGTTTTCGGGTCAGTGTGGATTCGGCCGATCTTGGGGAGTTGCGTCGCGGGGCCGCCGCCGGCGCCCACTATCTTCTCAGTCTCACGGAAGAAAGCCTCGACCTAGCCAGGGAGGCGTCCGCCGTGCCGGTCCTGGTGCCGGCCCAGCATGGCGATCTTCCCTCCCTTCTTCGAGCCATGGATCGTCTGGACGACTGGGGCCTTCCTTATTTGGCGGACCCCATTCTTGATCCGATCCACTTCGGCTTCAGCGACTCTCTTCTGCGTTATGCCGCTCTGCGTAAGGCGCGGCCCGACGCGCAAATATTGATGGGCACCGGAAACCTGACCGAGCTCACCGATGCCGATACCTCGGGCATCACGGCGGTTCTCATGGGGATCGTCTCGGAACTTGGCATCACCAACGTCCTTGTGGTCCAAGTCAGCCCGCATTGCCGTCGCTCGATCCTGGAACATGACGCAGCAAGACGCCTCATGTACGCGGCGCGGGAAGAGGCCAGCTTGCCGGTGGGCATCAGTCGGGCCCTGCTTTGCCTGCGCGACCGTAAGCCTATCGTAAACACGGCATCGGATATCGCGGAGACGGCCGCCATGATCCGCGATGCCAACTTCCGCATCGAAGTCGCCGAGGACGGGATCCACATTTACAACAAGTCGGGAGAGCTGAAAGCCGACGATCCCTTTGCGCTCTTTCCGGATTTGGCGGTGGCAGACGACGGCGCCCACGCCTTTTACCTTGGATACGAGCTGGCTCGGGCGGAGGTCGCCTGGCGGCTAGGCAAACGTTTCGTCCAAGACCAGCCGCTGGACTGGGGCGTTGCGGCCGACCGCCAATCAGAAGACCTTTTGCAACTCAAGAAGGCAGGGACAACATTGAACCAGAGAAAGAACGGGGGGAAATCTAAGTGATCCGCGAGACCATCGTCACCACTCTTGGGCCAGGAGGCCGGGTGCATTTGGCGCCGATCGGCCTAATTGAGGATGGCGATCATTGGGTCATCGCCCCCTTCCGCCCCTCGGCCACCTTGGAAAACTTGCAAGAAAATCCGCACGCGGTTGCGAACTACACCGATGATGTCCGAGTTTTCGCGGGCTGCTTGACCGGCCGACGTGAATGGCCTACCCGGCCTACCCGACACGTGCAGGGCCGCTATTTGGAATCTGCGCTCGCCCACGTCGAGCTGACAGTCGAGTCTGTGGTGCCCGACGAGTTGCGGCCACGCTTCCGCTGCCGCGTCGTCAATGAAGAATGCCATGCCCCCTTTCCCGGTTTCAACCGCGCCGCCGCCGCCGTGGTGGAAGCGGCCATTTTGGTCAGCCGCCTACACATGCTGCCGGCGGAGAAGATCGATCGCGAAATCGACTACCTGAAGATAGCCGTCGACAAGACCGCAGGACCCCGGGAGGCCGAAGCCTGGGCCTGGCTGATGGAGCGCATCGCCGCACACCGCGCCAAAGATTCCTGATCGCCGCCTAGGGCTCGGGCAATGCTCTAGCTTTCAGCCAACAGCAACGCGACCGAGACCGCAGGTGCGCAGCGCGCAGCACTCTCGCGACGGTCGTCAGCCACCCCCACGATATCCGCAAAGTCATGATAGGGCAGCCCTAGGCGCACTGCTAAGCGTTCCGCTAAAAACCGCCCAACGCCGGCGCCAACGATTGGGCAACTATCGTCAAGCAGCTCCCGCGAAAGCACCCGCTCGGCAGCACTCTGAACCTGCTGTAACTGCAACTCTGTAAGGTAACGGGCGAGAAGCCGCCATGCAGCCGGCGAAGCATCCTCGGCATCACGGCCGAGCATACGGGCCAAGCGGCGGCGGCTGGCGGTTACATCCTTGGCCTTGCCATCGGCGGCCGGCAAGAGATCCGCCCCCTCCGGCAACTCGTCGAGGAGCCGGTAGGCATCTGCCATGGTGGCAAAATACTCGGCCATGACTTTCTGTCTCACCCCGGCGAAAGGGACTTGATCCGTCATTGCCATGATGGGCGTTCGGACGACACCACTGTAGAGCAGCTCCTCCGTGGTCAGACGTTCGGCATCGCTGTAGCCGATGTGGCGCGACTCAGCCTCGGCGAAGGGCACAAGGTCGATCGTGGTCGATCCGACATCGATGAACAGGCCGGCGGGTCGCCGCCGCGCCAAAAGACTGACGCTTGCGAACCAATTGGCCGAAGCGACCGACTCAGCCTGCGCCGCCGCTCTGCCGGGCTCAAGAAATCCTAGCGGCCCGGCGAAGATCTTGACGCCGGTTGCCGGAAAGGCCCCGACGATACTGGTGATGAGCTGGGCTACTCCCTGCTGGCGATTGTCAAAAAGATCGACCAGCTCGCCGGTCATGGTCACCGCGTGGTGCTGGGCAGCGGCGACCAGCGGGCGCACGGCTTCGATTGCCGCGACCAGACGGTCCTGTCCTTGCCACAGTGGACAGGGTTCCTGCCGGATGGCCGCAACCCGATGGTCGGCATCCAGGCAAGCGACCTTCAAGTGCGCCCCTCCTAAGTCCCAGCCCGCTACGGCGCCCTTTGACACTATCACCCCGCTCGTCGGATCAGTTGTGCTTGCCACATGATCGGTAGCACTATCAACGACAGGCTGCCAAGCAGAAGCCCTCCGAAGATTTCCGCCTCCCGCCTTCAGGCGACTTGCGACGGCCATCAAATCTGTGGCAACCAAGGATGAACACGTAACGGCGTGTAATCGAGGGTTCTGGATTTGCAGATAATTCCGGTGATTGATCTCAAAGGTGGTCAGGTAGTCCATGCCAAAGGCGGCAATCGCGAGGCCTATCAGCCGTTGGTTTCCCGACTCTGCCAGGGTAGTACGCCCTTGGCCGTGGTCGGCGGCTACCTCAGCCTCTTCCCCTTCAAGAGCCTCTATGTGGCCGATCTCGATGCAATCGAGGAAGAAGGCGACAACGATCACGCTCTGCTCGAGATCCAGCAAGCTTATCCCAAGCTGGACCTCTGGGTGGACCGCGGCGTTTCCTCGGTCGAAGCTGCCCGGGCTTGGCTAGAGAAAAGTCTTGGCCGTTTGGTGATCGGCAGCGAATCCCAGAAGGACGACCATCTGCTGGAGGTGCTTGTCCGGGACAAGACAGCGTCGATCATCCTATCGCTTGATTTCCGCGGCGAAGAATTCCTCGGGCCGGTTTCCCTTTTTGAAAGGAGCGATCTCTGGCCGCCAATGGTCATTGTCATGACTTTGGCTCGAGTTGGCGGTCAGGCCGGCCCAGACTTCGCACGCCTGAAGGCGGTGCAGAGCCGCTCAGAGGGTCGACGAATCTTCGCCGCCGGCGGCCTGCGCGGCGCCGAAGATTTCTTACCCCTCAAGCAAACAGCTGTGACAGGCATCTTGGTGGCGAGCGCATTACACGACGGGCGATTAGAGGCTAGTGATTTGACTAGCCTCTAATCTAAGACCCTTTCCCAACTCATCGAGCAGGGGCCTGCGCCGACTGCGCAAACCGACAGGGGCGCTAACTACCCCTGAAGAACGAGAGCAGCTTGCTCAGCAGGCCTCCGGAAGGTGCCGGCGGTGGCGGAGGTGGTGGCGGCGGTGGTGGCCGCTCCGCCTCCGGCTGCTGATCGCTGCCTTCCTTTCAACTGCTGGCGGCGAAGGGATGTGCCGCGCTGTCTTTTTGCGCTACGACTTCGGCTGCTGTCGGCGAACCGGCGACGGCGCGCTCGATGGCTTCCTTGGTAGCCCGATAGTTGTAGTCCTGGATCTTGGCGTCATCCGAGGCTTCCCAGTGGATGAAGACGCCGACACACACGAAAAGATCGTCGGCTTCATCAGCCGGGATCGTGCCTTCGCCCACCGCATCCGCAACAGCCTTGGCCACTGCATACTGGGCCGGGCCAAACATCTGCACCGCTTGGGTAGCCCCTTTGATCGTGACCTTGTTGAACATCACCGTGTTCGGCTTGGTCGCCAGATTTGGTGCCACCACCGCGAGCAGCGATGTAAAGCCATCCTTGTTGTTCGTAAGACAATTGCAGAAGGCCGCTTCCGCAGCGCTTCCTCGGGGTCCTAGGATAAGATCAATATGGGCAACTTCGTTGCCATCACCGACGAGCGATTCGCCTACCAGGGTCTTCGTAATTTTGGCCATCTGCCTACCTCCCGTTCGATCGAGTGGTTATAAACCTTTGCTATTCCGAATGTCCCCAACACCCGCTCCGACATGAGCGGCATTGGAAAAGCACCCCTTACCGATACAAGCGGACTATCCTTTGCGTGCAGCATCTAGCCTGACTGGGCTGGATCGGTTACCCAGATAGCGCCTCTCTCGTGGATAGAGCACCCCGACGCCAATGTTAATCTTAATTTCTCTTCTACAGCAAGTTCGTAATTGCCAATGTGCCGAAGCTGTTGCCAGTTTGGCCGAATTCTTGGCGCGGAATCGGCGGCCAATTTGGTCTTGCGCTTTGCCTGCCGATCGTGATTTTGGTAGGCCCCTGCCTAGATCGTAAGAGAACGATCAAGAAGAACGTAGTTCGGCTCGCCCACAGAAGGTCACCGAGGAGGGACAAAGCGTGGCAAACCCCGACGCGGAACGTGAACATTCCGACCACATAGGCCAAGAATCTCCGCCAAGCCGAGAAGTGGCCATGGCGGCGGTGGAGACTCTCATTCGCTGGGCCGGCGACGACCCTCATCGCGAAGGTCTGAAAGGCACGCCAGATCGGGTGGTGCGCGCCTTCAAGGAATTTTTTTCTGGGTACAATATCGATCCAGTCGAGGTCTTGCGACGGACCTTCGAGGAGGTCGAAGGCTATGACGAAATCGTTCTTCTTCGGGACATCCGATTCGAGTCGCACTGCGAGCACCATATGGCGCCGATTATCGGCAAGGCGCATGTGGCCTACCTGCCCAACCAGCGGGTGGTGGGCATCAGCAAGCTAGCCCGCATTGTCGAGGCCTATGCGCGCCGCCTGCAAATCCAGGAAAAGATGACCGCACAAATCGCCAATACCCTTCAAGAGGTCTTGCAACCCAAAGGCGTCGCAGTCGTCATCGAAGCGGCCCATCAATGCATGACAACGCGCGGGATACACAAGCCTGGCGTTACCATGGTGACAAGCCGGATGTTGGGCGCATTTCGGGATAATGCCTCAACACGCCGAGAGTTTCTGACCCTTATTGGCGGTTCCGGCGGTACGTTTTTACAAAATGCGTAGTGGGGAGGGTGACCCAGAGCCGGAATCAAGGCCGTCCTGAAGCCGCGCCGCAAACAAGGTCGCCACGGTAAGGTCGGCCGCCGTTCCGGGGTTGATACCCTCGGCTTTGAGTTCCGCGTCGAATTGCTTCAGGGTTGCCGTCACAACGCTGGCCGGCTGTGATGCCATCAAGCGGGTAAGCTGCCTCTGGGCCCGGCGTTGGGTTTCCTCAGCCACGGCTGGACCAAACTTGCGCTGGACATGGCTGTCGGGTGCTGTCGAAAGGAAACTAAGGTAGGCCCGCGTGGCGGCCCAGGCTTCGCTGCCCCAGCGCGCTTGGGAGAGCCTGAGCCAGGGCACGCCGCATTCAAAGACCTCCGAAAAGTTATCGACATAGGCGGCGGCGATGCGATCCCGGTCCCGCGCCTCGGCCATGGCGTCGCGAAGATTGACCCGCGCCGGCGCGCGCACATCGTGGCGACGGCTTTCACCCAAACCGCCTGGCTCTGCCAAGCGAATGGCAGCAAAGGTATGCTTAGCATCTTCGACATTGAGGCGAGCCAAGATGATCCCCAGTCGCAAGCGGAGGTCGCCGCCCGAACCGTGCTGGGCTGCCAGCGCCAGCGGCGCCGCCAAAAGGAGGATCCCCAAGTTCGTGTTGCAGCCGACCGCTTCTTTGGTGCGACGGACGGCCTCCAATATCATCGCCCCCACGGACAGGTCGGGGCGGGAAATAACCGTCGCGGAAACCGCGGCACTGGTTTCAAAATCCTCCACGCTCATGCCATGCCCTGGCCCATACCGGCTCACGTTACCAGGCTTCAAGGCCGCCAGCTCGGCCAGACAGGCGGCGTGATAGGCTTCGCCGACAAGGCTGGATGGCAGGGTCATGCGCCAGACAAGGGTTTCGGCAAGGCCTGCTCCCCTGCCGAAGACTTATGCGACGCCAAGGCGTCGAGGAAGGCATCGACAACCGCCGCGGTGATATCGAGGTGGTGAACCGACTGCAAGGCGTTCCACGCTGGCATGGAGTTGACCTCCAGCACCAGATAGTTCCCCGCCCGATCTCTGATAATGTCAACACCAGCGTAGTGGGCTCCGACGGCCCTGACAGCGCCGAGCGCCAATTCCGGTAAAGGGGCATGCAGGGCTGCGGCCTCGCAATGGGCGCCCTGTTTGGCATTGGTAATCCAGCTCTCGCCCTGTCGCAGCATGGCAGCGATCACCCGTTCGCCAGAGACGAAAACGCGCCAGTCACGCCAACCGTGCGCGTCAGGCTCGATAAGTCGCTGCAGATAAAAGACCCCGTCGACCTGGTCGGCAGGCGGCAGATCCTCAGGGCCCTCGATCAACCTAAGGCCTCGGCCCTGCGAGCCAAACAATGGCTTCAGCGCCAATCGATGGCCGACGGCGCGTTCGCGCACCACCCGATCCCGGGCGCAGGCCTGGTCCTCATAGACCCAGGTGGCCGGCGTGGGAAGGCCGGCCCGCGCAAGGCAGAAGGAGGTCATGGATTTGTCGACGCAACGCTCGATAGCCGGTGCGGGATTTGCCAAAAATACCCCGCAAGCTTGCAGTGCATGCAGGATGCCAAGGCGCTTTGTCACCTGCTCAAAGCTGCCGCCCGGCACACAGCGAACGAAGGCTGCCCGTGGCAGCGAGCCACCAAAACCCGGCAACACGATGCGCCTTTCTATCGTCGAAAATCCGCAGTCGCAAAGCGACAAAGGCACAAGATCGACTCCCCTAGTCGAGAATGCAGCCATCAAACGCCGAGCATGCCAGTCAGGCTTGTCGACAAAGAGGGCAACCCGTGGATCGTCGCTTTGATCGCAGTGGGCGGCCCCATTCAAGAGATCGGTCACGGACCTAGGTCTCGCCAAAGGAGCGTTCAATCAAGCCCTCATTCAGGTCGCCAGCATGGAAGCTCCGGCCCGATTCCAAGGCGCTCACGACCACCTTGGCGGGGCTAAACAGCATCGGATCGATGGCGTAAAAATCGCCATTGAACGCTTTGAAA
Organism: Rhodospirillales bacterium; assembly: GCA_965222795.1. Taxonomy (GTDB): domain Bacteria; phylum Pseudomonadota; class Alphaproteobacteria; order Kiloniellales; family CBDCUY01; genus CBDCUY01. The sequence continues at coordinate 2,319,142 of OZ244972.1, forward strand.
ATTTCGGTAAAGGGTTTGCCATAGTCGCGAGACGTTCCACTCGGCAATGCCTCGGCCAAGCGCTTGGCCTCCCCATCCGTGCCGGTGACAAAAAGCTGCACTGTGCCGCCGTAGATAATCGCATCATTGGTCCGTCCCATAGCGGTCATGAAATCCGGCGAGGGCGGTGGTAGCGGCGCAGATCCGATGCCGTCGGCAATTTGCTCCAGCGGAAAGCCCAGTTCATGCATCTTATGGAGAGCTACCTCGAGAACTCGGGCAACGATTTGCACTGTCCCTGCCAGGCTTGTTGTCGGCGTCAGGATGAAAGTGAGCGCCTCGGCTGCCAGGCCACAGTGGTCGGCGATTTTTTCGACGAGCGGCCTGGGTGGCGGTCGGTGCACCTCTAGCACAAAGACTGCTGTCTTCGCTTGGTCGCGATACCCAAGCGTTTCAAACAGACTTTCCTTGACCACGCGTGCGCGCCCGGGACCGGACCCCAAGGCGAAAAATGCATCTTTGCCTTCGCCATGACTAAGACTCCAGCCCGCGTACTGGCTGCCGAGGCAGGCCAAGACCGGATGGCTGCTGCGCACGCTGAGAGTCGCTGGCCAGCGGGCAAAGGGCCCTTGTGCACTGAGGCTGACTTGCCCCAGGCCGGCCATGCAAATATCGGCAATCCGCAGCCCTGCGGCAATGCCTCCTGGCGACCGGATGCCGCCGTCAATCAATAGGGCGCCCGGCGGCGGTCGTTCGACGCCGATTCGCAACGCACTGCTGTCCGCCATCAGGCGCTCAACGAGCGCTGCCGCTCTCTCATTAACGCTTGGCCAGGCGAGTGTCTTTGTCATCATTTCCGGTTATCGCATCGGCGAGGATCCGGCAACAGCGTTATCTTCATTGAAGTGTTGGTAAGGGGACTCCGCGGCTATAGCCTCAAAGATCGCACCCCGCCTTTGCTGGAGCAAGCGACGGACGATCGCGGGCGACGCGGCTTGTACCTTGATGGTGCAAACCGGCATGCCGGCCGCAATCGCGGAACCGCAACGCGGCACGTCGGCAGCCCAGTCGGGCCAGGTCATCCCAAAAGGGATAACCAGCCGTTTCGGAGCATAAATCACTTCGATGCCGACAGCTGCATTTGTTTCGTGCCAGTGCTCTGGCATGCGGCCCTCGCAAGCAGCAAGGTGCGCATCGAACAACCGGCATGACCCGTCGCCTTCGGCGATATCTAGGGTCGCCCCCGGTCTCGGATTCACCTCGAGCAAGGCCGCTTCCCTGTCCGCGACAATGAAATCAGCCGAGTTGAGACCGACAAGGCCGCTGGCCGATACCAGCTCAGAGAGCTTCTTGGCCAGCCGGAGCCGAATTTCGGCGCCAAGGCCCGCCGGCCGTAGTGCGCCGCCGAAGATAAAGGGGCTTCCTGACGGCCCAGCCGGCCATTGCTCGCTCCAGCCGACAACCAAAGCCCGGTGTCCATTGGCGAGGAACAGGGCAGAGACTGATCGCCCCTGAAGGTGGCGCTGAAAATAGTGCTGCCGGCTCGCTGCCCCCACCGCCGAGGCCGGGCGAATGTGGCCGCCACCCGACGCTCCAACACGCTTCACCAGCCAGCCAGCAGTGGCAGCCGGCGGCGTGTGGCGTACCGCTGGGTGGGCAATCCCCAGTCGTTGCAAAAGAGGAAAAAATTGGCGCGGATCCTTTAGCGCAACCACCTGCTTGGGATGGTTTCCGAACAGACGCCGTCCCTTTGCCAAACGCGTCAGCAGGCGAGGTCGACCTTCAAAGCCGCTGCCATAGACAAGAGGAATATCTCTACCCTGCGGCGCCAACTCATCGGCTGCCGCCAAGAGGGCATGGGCTTTAAACCCAGTCGCCAAGTCGCCGGGGACTGATGCGCTGACCTTGGCGAGGCCTTGGGTGTCTTGGTCATGAAAGAGATCAAGGACAAGCGGCTGATAACCCGCACGACGGGCCGCAGCCGCCAGGGCTCGCCCCGAAAGCGCGACGATCAGCACATCGTGATTTTGGTAGCCAAGGCAACTAGGCAAGGATTTGCCGCGCTAAGGCAAAGGCGTCTCGGAAATCAAGAACCACAGCCTTGTCAGATTCGATCATGCGACGGAAAAGGCCAGATTCCACTTGATACTTGACGTTGCCGATGGTCAGCGCGCCAACACCCACGACTTTGGTTCCCGCCAAGGCTGCGCCATCATCCTGCACACCCAGACCTTCAATGCCGGCCGGGGGCACGGCGTTGACGTCGGCAACGATCCGCAGATCCCTGGCATCGCCAAGTTGTTCGCTCGCTAGGATTTGCAGGCCCGCGCGGCCTGCCGAAAAAATCACCTCGGCATTTGCCGCGAGCGCCGATTTGCGCGCCTCGTTGCTGCCATCGGCGAAATCCAAGGAGACAGAAAAACGGGCCTTGGCCTCCTGCGCGGCCTTTTCCACGCGTGCCGGGCCATCATAGCCCACCAGCGTCACTGCCGCCCCCTCTAGGCCGGCAATAATGCCGGCGGCTTGACCGACCACACCGGTGGCCCCGAAGACCGTAACCTTGGTCCCCTGCCAAGCAGCCGCCCCGCCCAAATGCTTCTCCACACACGCGACCATGGCCGCGGCGGTGGTAAAGGACCCCGCCGGGTCGGCGAAAATCGACATCTGGAACGGCGGAAACATGGCCGCCTTGGCCGCGTCCAGCATCTCCAGCGCCAGCCCGGCGTTTTTCCCACCGATGAAAAGGCCCGTGTCCTTTACCCGCTTGGGCCCGCGCGAAAAGATGGCGTCCTGCACCAGGCCCGAAACTTCTTTCAGTTCCACGTTGCTGTAGGGCACGACCGCATCAAAGCCTGCATCCAAGGCCATGTTGACATCGAAGGGGCTAACATGCTTCAGCGGGCTCAGCATGTGCAGGATGTGGGGTCGTTCCATAGTCATAATCCTCGGATCTAGCTCGCATTCAGTGCACGCAGCGGTTCATCTAGGGTAATTTCGGCACCGCGGTTGCGCCCTGCGCGCAGCTCGAAGCCAAGCACGGGCTCTGCTGCCCAATATCGCGTCGCAAGGTTTAACAGCCGTTCTCCCTCGTCCGCGGAGTCAATTAAGGCAAAACCTGTCGGCCCCCAGGAGCTCTGCCCCAGGCCACTGAAGCCCTGTGCGGTCAGCCATTCCAGGACAGCGCTGATCCTGGGGCTGGCAAAGCGGCCCCCTTGCACCGGCGCGAAGTGATCGCCGACCACCCGTTGTAGTTCGGAGACCGAAGCAGCGAAGCCGCCGAAGTCTTCTTCCGCCAAAGCCGGCAGCAGAGCCATCACCGTCAGCCGACAAAGTTCCGCTGCCTGAGCGCCGGGAAAGCCTGGTAGTCGACCAAAGGCCGTGATTTCCTTTCGCCCGTGGATGCCGTGAGAGGCCCGGTCGTAGATCAGCAAAATACGCCAATCTGTGGGGAACGGCAGGCGGGTCAGAATTGGGGGTACCGCGCCCTCGTCTTCGCCGCATCGCACGCCGCCATCCAGCAACACGCCGCCACCTTCGAAGGCACCAAGGCCGATGCCGGAACGCCGGCCGCGCGCCAGGATACCGGCCAGGGATCGAGGGCTCTCGTTCAACCCAACAAGCTCAGCCAAGGCGGTTCCAGTTGCTAGCGCCAGTTGGGTGCCGGAGCCGAGGCCGACGTGCGCCGGAATCGCCTCCTCTATGGTCAGCTGGAATCCTGGCTGCAAGGCGAAGTGCTTTGTCAATTGTTCGAGATGCCGTCGCGCCCGCGCTGCATCAGGACCGCGAGCTGAAATGCCTTGTCCGTGCCCCAGGCTGAGTCGCGTGAAGGGCCCCTCCAGCGTTATGCCTAGGCTGGCAAAGCGCCTGCCGTGGGCACCTTCTAAGTCAAGAAAACCGAGATGCAGGCGAGCCGGGACGGCGACACGCACAGGGGCAGAGCCGATCATGGCCGGCCTCGCGCATGGCGCATTACCCGTGACGGGCCCACGCAAACGGCCTGGCGTTGCCTGAAAGTGGAAATTTGCATATGCTTTCGTACTTCGCGGTTCCCCGAGCAGTGTCCCCACGGTGTCAAATTCACGGGCGGAAATCAATGACCGAGCGATCTAACGAACGCACCTATTCTGACGAAGAGGTCGAAGCGCGCCTCGTCGCGGAGCTGCCGCAATGGCGTTTGGAAAAAAACTGGATCCGACGAAAGTACAAGACCCACAGCTGGAAGGGCACCCTGATGGTGATCAACGCAGTCGGTCACCTGGCGGAAGCGGCATGGCACCATCCCGACATCACCGCTTCCTACGCCTGGGTGGAGGTGCGCCTCATGAACCATGCAGCACGAGGCATTACCGACAAAGATTTCGAGTTGGCCAAGAAGATCGAGGACGTCGTCGGCTGGCAGCCGGGCCGCGAGGGCGGCGCCCTAGAGGGCACGCCGGAAGACCAACGCTTCGCCTACATCAAGTACGACAGGTAGGGTTTAAGGGCGCGAGAGCGCATCTCCAGACGACCGTCACTCAAGCTGCAGCCTCGACAGCATCCTGATAGGCAGCTTGCAACATGCGGGTGACCGGGCCGACTTTTCCGTCGCCTAGGATCGTGCCGGTCACCGTAAGCAGCGGCCGTATTTCGATTAGACTGTTGGTGAGGAAGGCCTCGTCGGCCAGGTCTACGTCTTTCAGTGTGAACGGCACTTCGCGCACTGCCGTACCGAGTTCAGCTGCTAACGCCATAACTATGCCCCGTGTCACGCCGGCGCGCAGCCCTTCCTCCTCAGGCGGCGTGATGAGGGTGCCGTCTTTCACCAGGAAGAGGTTGGCGGCGCTGGCCCCGGTAAGACGTCCGGCGGTGTTGCGCAACAGGGCCTCCTCCGCACCGGCGGCTGCCGCTTCCTGACGGGCCAAGACATTCTCCAGGTAGTTCAGGGTTTTGAGCCGAGAGAGCGGCGATGTCTCGTTGCGTCGCAGGCTCGCAAGGATGGCACTCGCTGGCCGAGAAGCGCCAGTATCACGCAGCTCCGCCGCACTGACCAACAGACTTGGCTTGGGCTCCTTCGGCGCCAGCAAGCCGCGCGGGCCTGGCCCGCGGGTCAGGGTGATCCGCAGACTGGCATGAGCGCTATCAAGGCCGTTGCCGGCCAGGGTGTCCGCTACAGCCGCCTTCATGTCCCATTGAGGCAGGGGGATCGCCAGGGCCCGAGCACCGGCGGCCAACAAGGATAGGTGCTGGTCCAGGGCAAAAGGCTTACCTGCATAGACCCTTAGGGTCTCGAAAACACCATCACCCAGCAGCAACCCGCGATCGTTGGCCGAAAGCGGCAACTGCTCGGCAGGCGAAAGAGCGCCGTTGCAAAAGATCACAGCCATGGTGCTGGCAATCCTAGCACGCCCTCAGCAAAGAGGCGCCGGGGAGTCAGCTTCAGGTCTTCTGCAGCTCGCGCAGGACGGCATCCCCCATCACACTGGTGGAAACCCGAGCGGTCCCCGGCTGCATGATATCGGCGGTACGCACACCGCCTTTCAGCACGGTCTTGATCGACTGCTCGATATGCCCGGCCAACTCCGCTTCGTCGAACGAGTAACGCAGCGCCATGGCGAAGCTTAGCAGGGTGGCGCAAGGATTGGCCAAGTCCTTGCCGGCGATGTCCGGCGCCGAGCCGTGCACCGGCTCGAAGAGGGCTAGGCGGCGGCCACTGGCATCCGCATCACCCAGCGAGGCCGAAGGCAGCATTCCCAGCGAGCCGGTCAGCATGGCCGCCTCGTCCGACAACATGTCGCCGAAGAGGTTATCGGTGACGATGACATCGAACTGTTTGGGGTCGCGTACCAACTGCATGGCGCAGTTGTCGGCATACATGTGTTCAAGCGCCACTTCCGGATAGCTCTCGTCATGCAATTTCTGCACCTCTTGGCGCCACAAGACGCCGGATTCCATGACATTCGCCTTTTCCACGGAACAGACCCGTCCCGTACGCTTTTGCGCCAATTCGAAAGCCACGCGCGCCACCCGGCGAATTTCGTCGGTGGTATAAACCTGGGTGTTGATGCCCCGGCGCTGGCCATCGGGCAATTCCTCGATGCCGCGCGGCTCGCCGAAATAGACGCCGCCGGTCAGCTCGCGCACGATCATGATGTCCAGGCCGGCAACAACCTCGGGCTTCAGCGACGAGGCTTCGACCAAGCCGTCGAAACAGATCGCCGGGCGCAGGTTTGCATAGAGCTGCATCTCCTTGCGCAGGCGCAAAAGTCCACGTTCCGGCTTTTGCTCAAAGGGCAGATCATCCCACTTGGGGCCGCCGACGGCGCCGAGCAAGACGGCATCCGCCATCTTCGCCTTGGCTAGGGTCTCCTCGGCCAGGGGCCCGCCATGGGCATCAATCGCCGCGCCGCCAACCAGATCTTCCTCGATCTCCAGGTTCAGCAGGCCTTGCTTATTGCACCATTCGAGGATGCGGCCGAGCTGTTCCATACATTCCGGCCCAATTCCGTCGCCCGGCAGGAGGAGCAGTTTCCGGTTCGCAGTCATAGGCATCACCTTTCATGTGCAGGGCCTGGTCTCCAGGGTAAGGGATTGTGATCTGGCGAGATTAATCCAAAGCACTGGGAACGCGACTATTAGTCCCGCATCCTTGTGCGCTTGCCTCTCACCGACTCGCTTCGGTTGCGAGCGTTGGCGCCATTAACCCAAACGTGGCACTATCCATAAAGCCAGGGCTGCGCCTGGCGCTGGCTCGCCTCGAAGCTGTCGATGCCTGATGCCTGCTCCAGAGTCAAGGCAATGTCATCAAGACCGTTCAAGAGACAGTGCTTGCGGAAAGGGTCGATGTCGAAATGAATCGCGCCGCCATCCGGCCCGGTGATCGCCTGCTTTTCAAGATCGACGGTCAGAACCGCGTTGGCGCCGCGCTGGGCATCGTCCATCAGCAGGTCCACCTGCTCCTGCGGCAGGGCGATGGGCAAGATGCCGTTCTTGAAGCAGTTGTTATAGAAAATATCGGCGAAACTCGGCGCGATGATGCAGCGAATACCGAAATCCAACAGCGCCCAGGGGGCATGCTCACGCGAGGAGCCGCAGCCGAAATTATCGCCGGCGACCAGGATCTGGGCATTCCGATAGGCCGGTCGGTCGAGGACGAAATCCTTGGCCTGGCCCGCCTCGTCGAAGCGCATCTCGTAGAAGAGGCCCTTGGCCAGACCGCTGCGCTTGATGGTTTTCAGGAACTGCTTGGGGATGATCTTGTCGGTATCGACATTGACCATCGGCAAGGGCGCAGCGGTGGCAGTTAAGGTCGTGAATTTATCCATCTACTCATCTTCTTCAACATGTTGCAACTGGGTTCCTACCCGCCAAAGGATCACAACAACTCCCGCACATCGGCGATGTGGCCAGTCACCGCCGCCGCCGCGGCCATGGCCGGGCTCATCAGGTGGGTGCGGCCGCCACGTCCCTGGCGCCCTTCAAAATTTCGGTTGGAGGTCGAGGCACAGCGCTCGCCCGGCGCCAGGCGATCGGCGTTCATCGCCAGGCACATGGAGCAGCCCGGCTCACGCCAGTCGAAGCCGGCCTCGGTGAGCACTTGGTCGAGGCCCTCTTCCTCCGCCTGATGCTTGACCAAGCCGGAGCCGGGAACCACCATGGCCCGCACCCCTTGGGCCACCTTGCGGCCCTTGGCGACCGCGGCGACCGCGCGCAGATCCTCTATCCGGCCGTTGGTGCAGGAACCGATAAAGACCGTGTCGATGGCCACTTGGTTGATCGGCGTCTTGGCTTCCAGGCCCATGTAATCGAGGGAGCGCAGCAGGGCGGCGCGCCTGGCCTCGTCCGCTTCTTCCGCCGGGTCGGGCACCGCGCCGTCCACCGGCACCACATCTTCGGGGCTGGTTCCCCAGGTCACCTGCGGGGCGATCGCAGCGCTATCCAGTCGAACTTCTTGGTCATAACGGCTGCCCGGATCGGAAGGCAGGCTCCGCCAATAGGCAATCGCCTGCTCCCAGGCGCCGGCCTTGGGGACCATCGGCCGCCCACGAAGGTAGTCGTAGGTCTTGTCGTCCGGGGCGATCAGCCCGGCTCGAGCGCCGGCCTCGATCGACATGTTGCAGACGGTCATGCGGCCTTCCATGGAAAGACCCTGGATCGCAGCACCGGCGTACTCGATGACATGACCGGTGCCGCCGGCGGTGCCGATCTTGGCGATGATCGCCAGGATCAGATCCTTACCGGTAACCCCAAGGGGCAAATCACCATCGACGGTGATGCGCATGTTGCGTGCCGGCCTTTGGATCAAGGTCTGGGTAGCCAGCACGTGCTCGACCTCCGAGGTGCCGATACCGAAGGCCAGCGCCCCAAAGGCGCCGTGGGTGGCGGTGTGCGAATCGCCGCAGACAATGGTCGTGCCCGGCTGGGTAAAGCCTTGCTCCGGTCCGATGATGTGGACGATGCCTTGGCGCGGGTCATTCATGTCAAAGAGCGGCACACCGAAATCCGTGCAGTTCCGGGTCAGGGTCTCGACCTGGATGCGGCTTTCCTCGTCGTCGATACCCCTGGAGCGGTCGCTGGTCGGCACGTTGTGGTCGGCCACCGCCAAGGTCGCCCGCGGGCGCCGCACCTTGCGTCCTGCCAGGCGCAGTCCTTCGAAGGCCTGCGGACTGGTCACTTCGTGCACCAGGTGGCGATCGATATAGAGCAGGCAGGTGCCGTCCTCGCGGCGCTCTACCACATGGCTTTCCCAGATTTTGTCGAACAGGGTTTTGGGCTCGGCCATGGCCGGCACTCCTTATTCTCGACGGATCCTCGCCGGACCCTCGCAGGCTCGGCTCAGCCTGCCTTGGCTTTCTTGCCCGACTTTGGCTGGCTGGCCTTCTCCTTGGCCGTGGCGGCACGTTCGGCAGCCGCCAGCTTAGCTGCATAGCCGGTGGTCTTCTCGGCGATCCGCGCCGACTTGCCGCGACGGCCGCGCAGGTAATAAAGCTTGGCCCGGCGCACGTCGCCGCGGCGCACCACCTGGATGGCGTCGATGCGCGGCGAGTAGAGGGGGAAGACGCGCTCCACTCCCTCGCCGTAGGAGATCTTGCGCACGGTGAAGGAGGAATTGATGCCGCGCTTCTTGATGGCGATGCAGACCCCTTCATAGGCCTGAATCCGTTCGCGGCTACCCTCGATCACCTTGACATGGACCCGCAGCGTGTCGCCGGGAGCAAACTCGGGCACCTTGCGCTCGGCGGTCAGCCGGTCGACCTCTTGTTTTTCCAGCTCCTCGATGATGTTCATGGCCTTTATCCTCAAAACCCCTTGACTGTCGTTACCTTTATCCGCGCCGTTCCCAAAGATCGGGGCGGCGCTGCCGCGTCAGAGCCTCGGCTTGTTCGGCCCGCCAGGCGGCGATTTTTGCATGGTGGCCGGAGAGCAACACCTCCGGCACCTTGCGGCCGCGCCACTCGGCTGGCCGCGTAAACTGAGGGTATTCCAAGAGCCCCTGCTCCAAGGATTCCTCCCGGGCGCTCTCGGCATTTCCCATGACTCCGTCGATCAGACGCAGGACCGAATCGAGCAGGCAGATTGCCCCCGGCTCGCCGCCGGAGAGAATATAGTCGCCGACGCTGACCTCTTCCACCGCCCAGCGATCCAGCACCCGTTGGTCGACGCCCTCGTAACGACCACAGAGCAGCCGCACCCCCGGCCCGGCCGCCAGCGCCCGCACCCGCGTCTGGGTCAAGAGGTCGCCGCGCGGTGAAAGGTACAGCAAGGGTCCCGGTCGGTCGGCCGCCGCCTGCAGCGCCGCATCAACCACGTCCGGCCGCATGATCATCCCCGGACCGCCGCCGAAGGGTGTGTCGTCGACGGAGCGGTGTTTATCGCCGGCAAAGCTGCGGATGTCCAGGACTTCCAGACGCCACAACCCGGCAGCCTGCGCCCGGCCTGACAGACTCATGGCAAGAGGCCCCGGAAACATTTCCGGAAACAAAGTCAATATGGTTGCCGCCCAGGGCGCTTTCCTTGTCATAACGCCCCCCTAGTGCAGCCGGTGTTTCGGCGCCTTGGTCATGGGCGCCTCCACCTCTTGCGGCGGATCGACCACCAGGCGACCAGGCTCCAGCTCGACCCGCGGTACGGCTGCTTCGGTGAAGGGCAGCATCCAGGCCTTGCCACAAGGTTGGGCGATCTCCAAGATGGCACCGGCGCCAAAGTCATGAACCGCCTTGACCCGGCCAAGATCGGCACCCGTCAAATCCTCGACCGCCAGGCCGATCAAGTCGGTGTGATAGTACTCCTCGGGCTCCGGCTCGGGTAAGGCGTCGCGCGACACGAATAGCTCAGTGCCAGCCAGCACCTCTGCCGCGTCCCGCGAGGCAACGCCAGAAACCTTTGCCAAGAGCATCCCTTTGGCTCGGCCGCATAGTGTCAATTGGAAGCATTGCTCACCTGCCGCGTCACTCAGCGTGCCATAATCGGCGATCGCCTTCGGATCTTCGGTGAAGCTCTTGATGCGCACTTTGCCGTCCACCCCGTGAGCACCCAGGATGACGCCCAAGCAAAGCCGTGCCTTTGCCGATTCGTTGGACATCATCGCTGCGCTCCCACGGGACGCTCCTTATTCTCAGCCTTCGGCGGCCGCCTCGGCGGCGGCGGCCAGGCGCTCCTGCGCCTTCTTCTTGGGCTGGTTCTTTTTGGTTTGCCTGGGGATCGCCGGCATCGGCATGATCTCGCGCTGGCCTAAAAAGCGGGCCACCCGGTCGCTCGGCAAGGCGCCAACCGAAAGCCAGTGGCGCACCCGCTCCTCGTTCAGCCGCACCCGCTCCTCGTGGTCCTTGGCCACCATTGGGTTGTAGGTGCCGATCTTCTCGATGAAGCGGCCGTCGCGCGGGCTGCGCGAATCGGCGACAACGATGCGATAGAAGGGGCGCTTCTTGGTGCCCCCGCGCGCCAGTCGAATGCGTAATGACATGGTGAATTCAGCTCTCCTTTTGTGATCCGCTTGTTGTGATCCGCTTGTGGTGGTCCGCTGTGATCAAAAGTCTAAGGTTCAACGGGCGGCCTGCGACAGACCGCCTGGATCTTGTTGCCGTCAGGGTCGCGCACATAAGCGCCGTAGTAGTGCTCGCCGTAATGCGGACGGGGGCCGGGTGCCCCTTCGTCACTGCCACCTTCAGCCAGGGCTACCCGATGAAAGTCGTCGACCTGATCGCGGCTCTCGGCAGTGAAGGCGACATGGGTTCCGTTGCCGACGCCGGCCGGCTGGCCATCGAAAGGCAAGCAGACCCAGAACTTGGGTACCCCGTCGGCATTGCTGCCATAGCCGATGAAGCCGTCGCCGGCGAAACTGCGGGTATAGCCTAGACAGGCGAGCACCTTGTCGTAGAAGGCGCCGGCCCGCTCCACATCATGGCTACCCAGGGTGACATGGCTGATCATCGCAGGCCCCCAGTTATCCTTCCGCCTGTCATCGCATACCCCCAATCATCTCAGACCACCTCCAGGCATGCCGCCGCCCGGCGGCAGCAGGCCGCCGAGGCCGTGCCGCATCAGGCCCTTCTTGCCCATCTTCTTGACCTTCTTGACCATGCGGCTGGCTTCCATGTGTTGCTTCAGCAGCTTGTTGACCTCTTGAACGGTCGCACCGGACCCTTTGGCAATGCGCTGCTTGCGGCTCGCCTTGATGATCTCCGGACGGCGCCGCTCAGTCGGTGTCATGGATGACAAAATGGCGAGTTGGCGCTTGACCATGCCGTCGTCGATCTTGGCGTCCTTAATCTGTTTCTGCTGCAGCTTAGACATGCCCGGCAACATACCCATCATCGAGGAAAGCCCGCCCATCTTCTGCAACTGCTTGAGTTGTTGGCCCAAATCGTCCAGATCGAAGCGGCCCTTCTCGATCTTCTTGGCAAGCTTCTCCGCCTCTTCCTGCTCGATGGTCTCGGCCGCCTTCTCGACCAGCGAGACCACGTCGCCCATGCCGAGGATGCGCGAGGCGATACGGTCCGGGTGAAAGGCCTCCAGTTCGTCCAGCTTTTCGCCGACGCCGAGCAGCTTGATCGGGCAGCCGGTAACCTGGCGCATGGAGAGTGCCGCGCCGCCACGCGCGTCACCATCGACCCGGGTCAGCATGATGCCGGTGAGCCCAACCCGCTCGTGGAAGCCGCGCGCCACCGCGACCGCGTCCTGACCGGTCATGGCATCGGCCACCAGCAGGGTTTCGGCCGGCTTGGCGGCATCGCGGACAGCCACCACCTCGGCCATCAGCGCCTCATCGATGGCCAGACGCCCGGCGGTGTCCAACATCACCACGTCGTAACCTTCCAAGGCCCCGGTCTGGCAGGCGCGTTTGGCGATCGCCACAGGCGGCTCACCCGGCACGATGGGCAGGGTGCGCACCCCGGCCTGTTCGCCCAAGACAGCTAGCTGCTGTTGGGCGGCCGGACGGCGCACATCGAGCGACGCCATCAGCGCCTTTTTCTTCTCCCGCTCCTGGATGCGGCGGGCAATCTTAGCGGTCGAGGTGGTCTTGCCGGAGCCCTGCAGCCCGACCATCAAGATCACCGCCGGCGGGGTGACAGAAAGGTTGAGCGGCACCTGGGCAGCACCGAGGGTTTCCACCAGGTGATCATGGACGATCTTGATCACCATTTGGGCCGGGGTGACGCTGCGCAGCACCTCCTGGCCAACCGCCTTTTCCCTCACCCCTTCGATGAAGTCCTTGACCACCGGCAGGGCGACATCGGCTTCCAGCAGGGCAACCCGCACTTCGCGAAGGGCCGCCGTGACGTCGGCCTCGCTCAGCGCAGCGCGCCGCTTCAGCTTGTCGAAGATATCGCTTAGGCGTTCGCTCAGGCCGTCAAACATCACCCGTCCGCCAAGGTTTCCTATCCAAAGAAGGCGCCTTTACCACAGCTCGAAGCGCGCCAGTGCGCGACACTCGCGGACTGGCGGAACCCCCGGCTATGCGGGGGTCGGGAACGCTTCCCCTGTTCCAATGGCTGCGGAACCTATTCGTGCGCTGCCCTGTCGTCAAGGGTTTGGTGGACTTCCACGCCAATCTCGCCCTATATACCGGCTATGCACGACGGTCATTTCATCAAGATGCACGGCCTCGGCAACGACTTTGTGGTAGTCGATGCGCGCCAACAGGCCTTCGCCCCCTCGGCGCGAGCGGCGCGGCGCATAGCCGACCGGCGTGGCGGGGTCGGCTGCGACCAGCTCATTATCATCGAGCCGGCCAAGAGCGGTGATGCCGATGCCTTCATGCGCATCCTCAATGCCGACGGTGGCGAGGTCGCAGCCTGCGGCAACGCCACCCGTTGTGTCGCCAGCCTGCTGAGCCAGGAAAAGGCCGGCGCCGACTGCGTTATTGAGACCCTGGCCGGGTTGCTGCCCGTGGAAACCGCCGCCGACGGCCGCTATACGGCCGACATGGGGCCGGCCCGCCTGGACTGGCAAGAGATCCCCCTGGCCCACGCGGCCGACACTTTGCACTTGCCGCTCAATTTGGGGCCGCTCAGCGATCCGGTGGGCGTCAACATGGGCAATCCGCACGCTGTTTTCTTTGTGGCCGACGCCGCGGCGATCGCCCTGGAAAGCCTAGGTCCGCAGCTGGAGCATGATCCATTGTTCCCAGAGCGCGCGAATATATCGCTCGCTCAGATGGCTGGCCCTGATCGCCTGCGTCTTAGGGTGTGGGAGCGCGGCGTCGGCATTACCCAGGCCTGTGGATCCGGCGCCTGCGCGGCGGCAGTGGCGGCGCATCGCCGGGGTCTTGCCGGCCGCACGGTCGAGGTGCTGCTGGACGGCGGCCTCTTGACTATCGAATGGCGCGCCGACGGCCACGTATTGATGACCGGCCCGGTGGCCACAGCCTTTACCGGCGTGCTGGATGCGGAATTGCTGGCATGACGACGGTATCAGACGCCTCCCAAAACCCGCGAGAGATCAAGATCCTCACCTTCGGCTGCCGGCTGAACAGCTTCGAGTCGGAGGTTATGCGCGAGCACGCCCAAGCCCAAGGGCTGACCGACGCGATCATTATCAACACCTGCGCCGTGACCCAAGAGGCCGAGCGCCAGGCCCGCCAGGCGATCCGCCGGGCAAGGCGCGAAAATCCCGGGGCCCAGCTGATCGTCACCGGCTGTGCCGCCCAGCTCGACCCGGCCGGCTATGCCGCCATGCCTGAGGTCGATCGTGTGTTGGGCAACCAAGAAAAGCTCGCCCGCAACAGCTTCGCCGCAACCCGGACCGATGGCCTGCCGCAGGACCGGGTCGCCGTCGCCGACATCATGACGGTCGCGGATACCGCCGGTCACCTGATCAGCGGCTTCGCCGAGCGCACCCGCGCCTTCATCGAAGTGCAGCAAGGCTGCGACCACCGCTGCACCTTTTGCATTATTCCCTTTGCCCGAGGACCGAGCCGCTCGGTGCCTCTTGGCACCGTGGTGCGCCAGGTGCGCCGCCTGGTCGCCGATGGCGTGGCCGAGGTGGTGCTGACCGGGGTCGACCTCTCTAGCTATGGCCAGGATTTGCCTGGACAGCCGAGCCTTGGAACCCTAGCCCGGCACCTGCTGGGCCAAGTGCCGGAATTGCCGCGCCTGCGCCTTTCCTCCATTGATCCTGCCGAGATCGACGCGGATCTCTGGCACCTCTTGGCCGAGGAGCCGAGGCTGATGCCGCATCTCCATCTGTCGCTGCAGGCCGGCAGCGATCTGATCCTCAAACGCATGAAGCGGCGTCACAGCCGGGCCGACGCCGTGTCGGTCTGCCGACAGGTGCGTGAGCTGAGGCCGGACGTTGTCTTCGGCGCCGACCTGATTGCCGGTTTTCCCACTGAAAGCGAGGCCCTGTTCGAGGAGACTCTGGCCCTGGTGGACGACTGCGGCCTGACCTACCTACACGTCTTTCCCTATTCCGAGCGGCCGGACACTCCGGCGGCACGCATGCCGGTGGTTCCCAAGACCTTGCGCAAGGAACGGGCCGCCCGCTTGCGCGAGGCCGGCGAAGAAGCACTTGCCGGCTATCTCGCCGGACGGGTCGGCAGCCAGGCAAGCGTGCTGGTGGAAAAGCCTGGCCTGGGGCGCTCGGAGCACTTTGCCCCGGTCGACATCGACCCGAACATCGCGCCCGGCCGGATCGTCGCCGCCCGCATCTCCGCGGCAACGCTGATTAGCCTGATTGGAGAAGTATTGTCGTGAGTGAGGCACCCGCGAAGAAGGGCTGGTTCGCGCGGCTGAAGGCCGGCCTCGCCCGCTCCTCGTCCAAGATTGGCGACGGCATCACCGGTATCTTCACCCGCCGCAAGCTCGACGACACCGCCTTGGAGGAGCTGGAGGAGCTTCTGATCTCTGCCGACCTCGGGGTCCGCACGGCCGCCAAGCTGACCGCATCGCTGGCCAAGACCAAGTTCAACAAGGAGGTCTCGCCGCAGGAGGTGCGCGAGGCCCTGGCCGCCGAGATCGCCACCTTGCTTGAACCGATCGTCCAGCCGCTCAGCCCTGATCCCTCCCGCCGCCCGCATGTGGTGCTGGTGGTCGGGGTCAACGGCAGCGGCAAGACCACCACCATCGGCAAGCTGGCCAAGCTCTACCGCGACCAGGGGCTCAAGGTAATGCTGGCCGCCGGCGACACCTTCCGCGCGGCGGCGATCGAGCAGCTGCAGGTCTGGGGCGCACGAATTGGCGCCCCGGTGGTGGCCCGTCAGCCGGGGGCCGATGCCGCCGGCCTCGCCTACGAGGCCTTGGAGCAAGCCCGGCGCGAGGGGGCGGAGCTGTTGCTCATCGACACCGCCGGCCGGCTACACAACAAGGACAACCTGATGGCCGAGCTGCAGAAGGTGATTCGGGTCTTGCGCAAGCTCGACCCGGAAGCACCGCACGACTGCCTCCTGGTGCTGGACGCCACCATCGGTCAAAACGCCCACGCCCAGGTCAAGACCTTCAAGGAGCTGGTGGCGGTCAGCGGCCTGGTGATCACCAAGCTGGATGGCTCGGCCCGCGGCGGCGTCTTGGTCGGCCTGGCCGATGCCTTCGGCTTGCCGGCCCATGCCATTGGCGTCGGCGAGGCGGCCGAGGACCTGCGCCCCTTCGAAGCGCAAGCCTTCGCCCGCTCCCTCATGGGTCTCGACAGGGCTGGATGAGGGCTGATCGCGACAGAGGCTCACACTGCGGTTGTCATTGCGAGGCGCGACCGCGGGTCGAGCGCGAAGCGCGGCGCCGCGGCAATCCATGCGATCTTAAGAGAACCGCGGCTCCGACCTATGGATCGCCGCGCCCCGGCCTTGCGGTCGGGGCTCGCGATGACGGCGAACTGGGTGGCTAAAGAACGGTTCATCGCGCGAGAACGTCGAAGGACGGGCCAGAAAAACGAGGGATCGATCAGGCGGCGGCCTTGATCATAGCCTCGAGAGCGGCGATAAGCCGTTCGGCGGTGGCCCGACCCTCGTCATCCTTGGCATCGGCCAAGTCCTCACGGGCATTCTGCAAGCGTTTTTCGGCATCGGGTCGGTCGATCTTGTCAACCGGCACCGCTTCCTCGGCCAGCACCGTGCAGCGTTCCCCCGTCACCTCGGCAAAGCCGCCGGCGACGAAAATACGTTCACCGACCTGACCGCCATCGTGCACGGCGATGACGCCGGGGCGCACACTGGAGATCATCGGCGTGTGCCGCGCCAGGACGCCGAAGTCACCTTCGGCCCCGGGCACTACCACCATGTCCACAGCCTTGGAAATCAGCAGCCTTTCCGGCGACACCAACTCGAATTCGACCTTCTGCTCCGCCATCATTGCGCTCCTTGCTCAGCTCGGGGCTAAGCCGCCTCGGCCGCCAGGCGCCGCGCCTTCTCCAGGGCCTCTTCGATATCGCCGACCATGTAGAAGGCAGCCTCCGGCAGGTGGTCGTACTCACCGGCGACGATGCCCTTGAAGCCCTTGATGGTGTCTTCCAGCGACACCAGCTTGCCGGGCGAGCCGGTGAAGACCTCGGCGACGAAGAAGGGCTGCGAAAGGAAGCGCTGGATCTTGCGCGCCCGGGCGACGGTCAGCTTGTCCTCTTCGCTCAGCTCGTCCATGCCCAAGATGGCGATGATGTCCTGCAAGGCCTTATAGGTTTGCAGTACCCGCTGCACATCGCGGGCGACCTGATAGTGCTCCTCGCCGACCACCCGCGGATCGAGGATACGGCTGGTGGAATCGAGCGGGTCCACCGCCGGATAGATGCCGAGCTCGGCGATCTGTCGCGACAGCACCGTGGTCGCATCCAGGTGGGCGAAGGAGGTAGCCGGCGCCGGGTCGGTCAGGTCGTCGGCCGGCACATAGATCGCCTGCACCGAGGTGATCGAGCCCTTCTTAGTGGAGGTAATGCGTTCCTGCAGCGTGCCCATATCGGTCGCCAGGGTCGGCTGATAACCTACCGCCGAAGGGATGCGGCCCAGAAGGGCGGAGACTTCGGAGCCCGCCTGGGTAAATCGGAAGATGTTGTCCACGAAGAACAGCACGTCTTGGCCTTCCTCGTCGCGGAAGTACTCGGCCAGGGTGAGGCCGGTCAGGCCGACCCGGGCGCGCGCACCCGGCGGCTCATTCATCTGGCCATAGACCAAAGCGGCCTTGGAGCCTTCCTCGTCGATCTTGATGACCCCGGATTCGATCATTTCGTGGTAGAGGTCGTTTCCCTCGCGGGTCCGCTCGCCGACACCGGCGAAGACCGAATAGCCGCCATGCGCCTTAGCGACGTTGTTGATCAGCTCCATGATCAGCACGGTCTTGCCCACGCCGGCACCGCCGAAGAGGCCGATCTTACCGCCCTTGGCATAGGGCGCCAGCAGGTCGACCACCTTGATGCCGGTGACCAGCACCTCGGTTTCCGTCGATTGTTCCACATACTCCGGCGCCGGACGGTGGATGGCCGACTTGGACTTGGTTTCGACCGGTCCGCGCTCATCCACCGGATCACCGATCACATTGATGATCCGGCCCAGGGTCTCCGGCCCGACCGGCACGGCAATCGGCCCACCGGTATCGTGAACCTCGTGCCCGCGCACCAGGCCGTCGGTGCCGTCCATGGCGATGGTACGCACCATGTTTTCGCCCAAGTGCTGGGCGACCTCGAGGACCAGGCGGTTGCCGGCGTTTTCGGTTTCCAGCGCGTTGAGGATCGGCGGCAGGTCGCCATCAAAATGCACGTCGACGACCGCGCCCATGACCTGGGTGATCTTGCCGACAAGGTTTTTGGCCATTTTTTGCTCCCTCGTCCTTGGGGTCTTGCCGCGCCCGCCGCTGTTAGATGGCCTCGGCGCCCGAAATGATTTCAATAAGCTCTTTGGTGATGACCGCCTGCCGCGTCCGGTTGTAGGTCAAGGTCAGTGCGGCGATCATATCGCCGGCATTGCGGGTCGCGTTATCCATGGCGGTCATACGCGCGCCCTGTTCGCTGGCATTGTTTTCCAGCAAGGCTTTAAAAATCTGAACGGCTAGGTTACGCGGCAACAGCTCGGCCAGGATTTGCTCTTCCGCCGGCTCGTATTCGTAGATCGCCTTGCTGTTGCTGGCGGTGCCCTCCGCCTCATTGTCGCCGTTTCCCGCCGCCGCGAAGGGTATCAGCTGCTGCGGGGTGACAATTTGGGTAATCGCCGACTGAAAGCGCGCATAAATGACCGTGCAAACATCAAACTCGCCGGCATCGAACATTGCCGTCACCCGCGCGGCGACGCCTGTTGCTGCTTCAAAGCGCAGTTGCGGCCGGGTCACGTCCTCGATCGTGTCGAGGATCAGGTCCCCGTACTCGCGGCGGAGCTGATCGCGTCCCTTTCGGCCGACACAGAGAATTTTGATGGTCTTATTGGCTTCGCGAAGCTCATCAATTTGCCGACGCGCCTCGCGCACAATGCTGGAATTGAAGCCACCACAGAGGCCGCGATCGGCCGTCGCGACGATCAGCAGGTGCACCTCATCCTTGCCGGTGCCGGCCAGCAGCGGCGGCGCCCCGGCCTGCTTGCTGGCACTGCTCGAAAGCGAGGCCAACATGCGTTCCATGCGCTCCGCATAGGGGCGCGAGGCCTCCGCCTGCTCCTGCGCACGGCGCAGCTTGGCAGCGGCCACCATTTTCATGGCAGCAGTGATCTTCTGCGTCGATTTGACGCTGGAAATCCGATTGCGAAGATCCTTCAGACTTGGCATCGCCGCCTACCCGCCTTGCTGTCGTTCCGCCGCGATCAGGCGAAGGTCTTGGTGAAGGAGTCCATGAAGCCTTTCAGCTTCTCCTCGGTATCCTTGGAGATCTCTCCTTCACTGCGCAGCGTGTCAAGAATATCACTGCCGTTAGTGCGAATCTCTGACAACAAGGAATGCTCGAAGCGGGTGACGTCCTTTAGATCGAAACCATCCAGATAGCCGCGCACGCCGGCATAAACCACCACCACCTGCTCTTCCACGGGGAGCGGCGAATACTGCGGCTGCTTCAAAAGCTCCACCAAGCGCGAGCCACGTGCCAAGAGACGCTGCGTTGAGGCGTCCAAATCGGAAGCGAACTGAGCGAAGGCCTCCATCTCGCGATACTGGGCGAGTTCCAGCTTAATGGTGCCGGCCACTTGCTTCATCGCCTTGACCTGGGCTGCCGAACCGACACGCGAGACCGAGAGGCCGACATTCACCGCCGGGCGAATGCCCTTATAGAAGAGATTGGTCTCCAGGAAGATTTGACCGTCGGTAATGGAAATCACGTTCGTGGGAATATAGGCGGAGACGTCACCGGCCTGGGTCTCGATCACCGGCAGTGCCGTCAACGACCCCGCCCCGTGATCATCGTTTAGCTTGGCTGCTCGTTCCAAAAGCCGCGAATGGAGGTAGAAGACATCACCCGGATAGGCCTCGCGCCCTGGCGGCCGACGCAACAGCAACGACATCTGCCGATAAGCCACGGCCTGCTTTGAAAGGTCGTCGTAGATCATCACCGCGTGCATGCCGTTGTCGCGGAAATACTCGCCCATGGCACAGCCGGTGTAGGGCGCCAAGAACTGCAGCGGTGCCGGCTCGGAGGCGGTGGCGGCAACAACGATCGAATACTCCAGGGCGCCGTTGTCTTCGAGGGCCTTCACGAACTGTGCCACGCTGGAACGCTTTTGGCCGACGGCCACATAGATGCAATAGAGCTTTTTCGACTCATCATCGCCTTGGTTAATCGGCTTTTGATTGAGGATGGTATCGAGCGCAATTGCCGTCTTGCCGGTTTGCCGGTCACCGATGATCAGTTCGCGCTGGCCACGGCCGATTGGAATCAGGCTGTCGATGGCCTTCAGGCCGGTCTGCATGGGTTCATGCACCGACTTGCGTGGGATGATGCCCGGCGCCTTCAGCTCCACCCGGCTGCGGTCGCTGGCATCAATCGGGCCCTTGCCGTCGATGGGATTGCCTAGCGCGTCCACCACGCGGCCCAAGAGGCCCCGGCCAATCGGTACGTCGACGATGGCGCCGGTTCGCTTGACCGTATCACCTTCCTTAATGTCGCGGTCATCGCCGAAGATCACGATGCCGACGTTGTCGGTTTCCAGGTTCAGGGCCATGCCCTTGATGCCGCCGGGAAACTCAACCATTTCACCGGCCTGGACATTGTCCAGCCCATAGACACGGGCGACACCGTCGCCAACCGAGAGCACTTGGCCGACCTCTGCGACATCCGCCTCAGTGCCGAAGTTCTCAATCTGCTCCTTAAGGATCGCGGAGATTTCCGCGGCGCGGATATCCATCACCCAACACCCTTCATGGCCAACTGGAGTTTCTGTAATTTCGTGCGCAGCGAAGAATCGATCATGCGACTGCCGACCTTGACGACGAGGCCGCCGATTAGGCTCGGGTCGACCGTCACGTCGACATCCACCTTGGCGCCTACGACCTTCTTCAGTTGCTCGGTCAGCGCCTTCGTTTGCGCCGCTGTCAGCTTGTGCGCAGCGGTTACCTGTGCGGTCATCTCGCCGCGCCGGCGCGCCAGCTCTGCCAGATAGCCGTCGATCATCTGAGGCAGCGCAAACAGGCGGCGGTTCTGCGCCACCACCATGACAAAGCGGCGACTGAGATCACCGATGTCGGACTGTTTGAGGACGGCTTGCATAGCAGCAGATTGTTGTTCGCGCGAGTAAAGGGGCGAACGAACTAAGCGCACCAGGTCATCGCTTTCGGCGAACATCTGTTTCAGGCGCCGCAGATCTTCGGCAACCTCGTCCAGCTTCTTCTGGTTGTCTGCCAGCTCCAACAAGGCAGCCGCGTAGCGACCCGCCAAGCTACCCAAGCTCGCTCCTTCCCCTGCCAAGCTCTTAGTCCCCAAATTCGGATTGAAGTCCCGGGTTCCCCGACCTTCGGTCGCACCCTCGCTCCCGAAGGCTGCCAAGCGCCTCCCTAGCGGCGGCGTCTGGTATCATAGACGTAAACGGCTTGCAAGCCGAGTCACAATATCCTGCGATCAAAGCGTTGTCGCCGATCCAAAAATTCCATCGACCTTGCACAATTCAGAGGAAGCTATACGGATCGACATCTACTTGCAAGCGAACAGAATGCGGACGCTTGACGTCGCGCAGCCATGCACGCAGCAAGTGTTGTGGGGCACGTTGTCGGATCGTGCGCAGGAGAAATCGTTGGCGATGACGACCGCGCAGCACGGCAAGCGGCGCCGGCGCCGGGCCTAGCACGTCGATACCGTCACCGCGCGGTGCCCGGCGCGCCAGAAGGCGGCAAAACTCCTCCAGGCGACTTCGGTCGCGCGACGACACCACAAGAGCCACCAAACGGGCGTAGGGAGGCATTCCAGCGTGCTGGCGAGCCTGCGCCTCGGCCGCTAGAAAGGCGTCACGCCCGCCGCTGGCCAGAGCCACCATGACCGGGTGTTCGGGCTCATGGGTCTGAATCAAGACGTGGCCCGGATGGGCGGCGCGCCCAGCCCGCCCGGCGACCTGGTGCAAAAGCTGAAAGCTGCGCTCGGCGGCCCTCAGATCACCGCCGAGAAGGCCTAGGTCGGCATCGATTACGCCGACCACGGTCAAATTGGGAAAGTGGTGCCCCTTAGCCATCACCTGGGTACCAATGAGGAGGTCAACCTCGCGATTTTGCATAGCTTCGACCAAGCGCGCCGCGCCGGCCGGGCTGTGCACCGTATCGCTGGAAAAGACGGCGCTCGTCTGGTTCGGGTAGCGCGCAGCCACTTCCTCGGCCAGGCGCTCCACCCCAGGACCGCAGGCCACCAAGCTGGCCTCGCTCGCACACTGCGGGCAGCGATCCGGCAGGGCCACGGCAAAGCCGCAATGATGGCACTGCAAACGACCGATCAGTCGATGTTCGACCAACCACGCGGTGCAATCTGGACATTGCAAGCGATGGCCGCAGGCACGGCACAGGGTGAGCGGCGCATAGCCTCGCCGGTTCAAAAACAGCATCACCTGCTGTCCCTGCGCAAAGGCATCGATGATCGCCTGGTCAAGCACGGGCGATATCCAGCGGCCGCCCGTCCCTGGCTTGCCAGACGACATCTTCCTTAGATCGACCAGATGTACCTCAGGCAATTGCGCACCACCGTGCCGGGCCGGCAATTCAACCCGCCGATAGCGGCCCTGCTGGACATTAACCATGGTTTCCAAGGAAGGGGTGGCGGAAGCCAAGACAATTGGCACATTGCTCAACTTAGCGCGCACCACCGCCATATCACGCGCATGGTAGATAACACCGTCTTCCTGTTTGAAGGCACCATCGTGTTCCTCGTCGACAACGATCAGGCCAAGTTCGATGAACGGCAGAAAGAGTGCCGAACGGGCGCCAACCACGACCCGTGCCTCGCCGGTCAACACCGCCCGCCAAACCCGCCGCCGCTGTGCCGAGGTCAGGTCCGAGTGCCATTCCGCCGGACGGGTGCCGAAACGCGCAGCAAAGCGCGTCAGCCACTGCGCGGTCAAGGCGATCTCCGGGAGCAGCACCAAGACCTGGCGGCCGGAGCGCAGTGCCGCCGCCACGGCTTCCAGATAGACCTCCGTCTTGCCTGCCCCAGTCACGCCGTCCAGCAGGGTTACGGTAAATTTCTGGTCGTTGACGGCTGCGACGAGGGTCTCAGCCACAAGCTCCTGCGCTGCCGACAACTGTGGTCCGGGCCGTCCGCCATCGGGCTCGGCGAAGGCAGGCGGTGATGGTAAATCGACTGCCAAAATCGCGCCGGCCTTTTCCAAGCCTTTGATGACACCCGGGGTCACCCCCGCCTCCTGGGCGAGTTCCGCTAGGGCTCGCGGTGGTCCGCTGGAGAGCACTTCCAGCACTCGCTGCCGAGTCGGGGTCCGCCGCAGTGTCGTTGGACACTCGGCGGCGATTTGATAAGCGACAAGGGGCTTGGCCGGCACAAATGCCTCCGGGCTGCGCAACGCCATGCGGAGCACCGCCCCGGGCGGCGCTAAGGTGTATTCCGACACCCAATCGATGAAGCGGCGCAGGGCTTCAGGCAGGCTCTGATCGGACACCTGCGCTGCCACTTGTTTCAGGCGCGAAGACTCGATGGATCGCGAGTCGCTGGCCTTGTCCCAGACAACACCCAATATTTGACGACTGCCGAGCGGCACACGAACCACGTCACCCGGCTGCAGATCTTGCCCCTCTTCCACCGCGTAATCATAGGCACCGGCCAGCGGCAAAGGCAGCAGAACCGCCACTCTTCGAGTTCCGGCAGGTGCCGCTAGTTTCTGCAAGACATACCACCAGTGCGGGCAGCCCCAATGAATGCTAGCGCTGGCGCTAGCGCGACGCTTTGGCATGGGCTACAATCGATCCACAATGTCGAACGTCGGTCCGGCTGGGACCGATTTGTTGCCGGATGGCGATGTCGCACAGGGAAAAGACCCGCCCGAAGGGCGGAGGGGAGCATTAGGGTAAGCATGCAGTTTTTCATCGACAGTGCCGATGTTTCTGAGATTCGCGACCTGGCAGACACGGGCTTAGTCGACGGTGTCACCACCAATCCGTCCCTCGTGGCGAAATCGGGCCGCGACTTTATAGACGTGCTGCGCGAAATCTGCGCCATCGTTTCAGGGCCCGTCAGCGCCGAGGTGACGGCGCTGGAGGTCGAGGCAATGCTGGCCGAAGCGCGAAAACTTGTGCAAGTGGCGGAGAACATCGTCATCAAGGTTCCCTTGACACCGGATGGCCTGAAGGCATGCCGCAGACTGACCGAGGAGGGTACCAAGGTCAACGTCACGCTGTGCTTCAGCGCAGCCCAAGCGTTGTTGGCGGCCAAGGCTGGCGCCAGCTACATTTCACCCTTCGTCGGCCGTCTCGACGACATCTCCTCCGATGGCATGGCCCTGATCGCCGATATCATGGAGGTCTATAGCGCTTACCCCGATATTGCCACTGAGGTACTGGTCGCCTCGGTCCGCCATCCCATGCATGTAGTCGAAGCCGCCAAACTGGGTGCCGAGGTCGCCACCGTACCGCCCGCTGTGTTGCGCGCCATGTTCCGCCATCCCCTCACCGATAAGGGTCTTGAAGCTTTCTTGGCCGATTGGGCCAAGACCGGCCAAAAGATTGTAAGCGATGACCAGCAACCGCAGCGACGCAGCGCCTAAAGGCCGCAGCCTGCGGCGGCCCGGTAAGGCCGCGGGCCAGGTCACTGCCGACCAAGTGGTCGCCTACTTGCGGGAAAACCCTGATTTTCTCAGCAAGCATCCAGAGGTGATCGATGTCCTGGTCTCGCCCAAGGACCAAGGCGACGGTCGGGTGGTCGACTTTCAGCAGTTTCTGGTGGCACGCTTGCGCGGTGAGCTGGCGAGCCTGACAGCATCGCGCGACGCGCTCTTGTCCGCCGGCCGGGTAAACCTTTCCGCCCAGGGTCGCATCCATAAGGCCGCCCTGGCTTTGGTCTCGGCCCGTACCTTCGAGCATATGGTAGAGATCGTCACCACGGACTTCGCCGCTGTTCTCGATTTGGATGTGATCGTCTTGGGTGTTGAACAGAAAGCTGCCAACCTGACGACAGAAACCCTTGCTGGTGTGGCAGTATTGGATTGTGGTGCAATTGGCAGCCTGCTGCCCCACGGCCAGGAAATCGTTTTGCACGGCCAAACCATGGGTGATGTTCGGCTTTATGGGCCGGCGGCTGGCCTGGTTGCGTCCGATGCCCTGATCCGACTCGATCTCGGTTCTACGGCGCCGCCGGCGCTCCTGGCTCTAGGGTCGCGACGGGAAGGTCACTTCCATGACGGACAGGCGACAGAGCTGCTTGGGTTCCTTGGCCGCCTGGTGGGGCGCTCGATCAAGACATGGCTGAACCTGCCGCACTGACCCCAGTCTCAGCAGTCACATCTTTGCAATCGGCCCTGGCTGACTGGCTCGCATGGCAGGCAACGGAAAAACGCGCCTCCGCCCATAGCCTGGCAGCCTACCGGCGCGATTTCGCCGCTTTCCTGGGATTTTTGGGCGAACACCAGAGCGAGCCCCCAGACCTGGCGGCGCTGGATGGCCTGCGTCTCGCCGACTTTCGCGCCTGGCTGGCGCAGCGGGCGGCGGCCGGCTACGAGCGCAGCTCGACGGCGCGGGCGCTTTCCGTGGTGCGCAGCTTCTACGCCTGGGCCAAGCGGCGCGGCATCCTCGACAATGCGGCCATCGGCTTGGTGCGCACGCCCAAGGTGCCGCGTTCCCTGCCCAAGGCACTCTCGGTCGAGGAGAGCCGGGCGGCGCTATTAGCCGCGCCCAGCCTGGCCAGCCAGCCCTGGATCGCCAAGCGAGATACGGCGGTGCTGCTGCTGCTCTACGGCTGCGGCCTCAGGGTCGGCGAGGCCTTGGCGCTGATCCGCCGCCAGGCGCCGGCCGAAGGACAGGCCACCTTGACCATCACCGGCAAGGGCGACAAGCAGCGGGCGGTCCCCCTGCTGCCGGTGGTCACCGCTGCCATCGCCGACTATCTGGATCACTGCCCCTATCGCCTGGGACCGGAGGAGCCGCTGTTCCGAGGTGCCCGCGGCGGGCCCTTGGGTGCGCGCCGGGTGCAGGCGCTGCTGGTCACGCTGCGCGACCGCCTAGGCCTGCCGGAAACCGCCACGCCGCACGCCCTTAGGCACAGTTTCGCCAGCCAGCTCCTGGCCGGCAGCGGCGATCTGAGAGCGATCCAGGAGTTACTCGGCCACGCTTCTCTCTCCACCACCCAGCGCTACACCGCCGTCGACGACCAGGCCCTGCTGCGGGTCTACGAGCGTGCCCACCCCAGGCGGTAGGGGGTGTGGGGCCTCGGCAATCTGATGCCGTACCCCTCCAAATCAAAAGATTAATTTAATAGAGCAGTATGGCTTAGGAATTCTCTTTTTTGTTTCTACCGCTTAAAGTATATCTTCTAACTTTTCTGATATTGTCCGGCCTAACATCAGGATTCTACCTGTGATACCATCTTTGGCGCTTGTGTTGAGATTATTCAGTCTATGATTTTTATTCCGTGGCGAATGAAAAATTTATTCTCGCGTCGTTTTCCGTTAGCGACCCACTATCTACTTAATTTGAGCATTGATAGAAAAAATGAATCCTACTGGGATGCTAAGCTGGAGCAGGATTGGAACGACACGTCCGGCGATTGGCCAACCAAGAATCGCCTTATTGAGCAAACTTGCGATCCGGCCAACTCTATATTGGATGTCGGCTGCGGAACCGGTCATCTCTTGCGGTATTTGAACTCTGTGGGATTCAAAAATCTCCATGCATTCGATCACTCGAACTACGCAATAACACGGCTAAAATCCGAGGGAATAAGCGGAACCATCGGCAAACTACCTGATATCGCCCTGCCGGATGAGACTTTCGACGTCGTAATTGCCTCACAGGTATTAGAGCACATTGTTAGACGGAAACACTTCGTCGAGGAGATTGGCCGCGTCCTAAGACCGGACGGGCGGTTCTTTGTGTTCGTGCCCAACGACACCCTCGACCCGCTGAGCGAACCAAGTCATGTGGCACTCTATGACCGGAAGAGCCTTCGAGATTTCCTCTCAAGACACTTCCAGATCCGCGAACTCGGCGACATGGTCGACGATCACCATCCCATGCCGGTGCTTTATGCGATATGTGAGAAGCGGGCAGATACTCCGTCAAAATAGTCTCTCCTCACACGGCAAACTTGGGAGCACTCCCTTATTTGGGGACCAATACTATCGCGGTAGCGTTTTCAGATAATTTTCCCGTCTTTAACCTGCGCCAATGGGTTACTAAACTTTTTGTTGGCGCCATCAGTTCACTAATCCTTCCGCGCCAGCCCCAGCAACACCAGCGGGCCGCAGGCGACCGCCAGGCCGGCCGAGGCGAAGGCGAGGCCCCAGGAAAGCAGGCTGGCGCCGTCGCCGGTGAGATCCAGCACCACGCCGAAGGCGAGCGGCCCGACGAAGGCGCCGGCAAAGCCGATCAGCGAATGCACCGCCATGGTGGCGCCGCGCTGGCCCGGCCGGGCGGCGGCGACGGCGCCGGCGGTGATCGAGGCGGAATCGCCGGTCACGGTGACGTTGTAGAGAAAGCAGAGCGCGACCACGAGCACCAGCGGCAGGCTGGCGGTGAAGCCCAGGGTGCAGGCCAGGAGCGCGGAGAGGCTCATCACCGCGATCACCACCCGGCGGCGGCCGAAGCGCTGGGCCGCCTCGTTGCCCAGCACGCTGGAGGGAAGGCCGACCAAGTTGACCGCCGCCGCGATCGCCGGCAGGTTCCAGGCGGCGCCGAGGCCGCCGGCCGGTTGCAGGCCCTGGGCAAAGACCAGGAAGGCGACGATCCAGGAGCGCAGCACGAAAAGCTCCCAGTTGTGCGCCGTGTAGGCGAGGATGTAGGCCAGCGCCTGGCGGTTGGCCAGCACCGGGCGAAAATCCAGCAGGCGATGCTGTGGCGGGTGCTGTTGGTGTGCCCGGCTGGCCGGCATCAGAAAGATCATCATGGCCGCTGCCACCAGCGGGCCGAGGCCGGCCACGGCAAAAGCCGCACGCCAGCCCCAGGCAGTCGAGACCTCGCCGATCAGCAAGAAGGAGGCGGCGGTACCGATAGAAAAGGTCGCCGTGTAAAAAGCAACACCGCGCGCCTGCTGGGCCTCTTCCAGGTGGTCGGTCAGAGCCTTGAGGCCCGGCATATAGGTCCCGGCGAGGCCGGCGCCGCCCAGCGCCCGGAAGATCATGGCGGTCCAAAAGCCATCGGCGAAGACGGCGAAGCCGAGGGAGGAAAGGGCCGCGATCGCCGCCGAGCCGAGATAGATGAGGCGCGGATCGACCCGGTCGGTCAGGCTGACCAACACCGCGACCGCGACCGTATAGGCGGCAAAGTAAATGCCGTTGATCCAACCGGCCTCGGTGGTCGAGAGCTGCCACAAGTCCAAAAAATCCGGCAGCAAGGTGGGAAAGCCGGCAAAACCGGTCATGCAGGCCACTTCGGCCAGGCAGGCAATGACGATGAGGCGCTGCCCGCTCATCGGGATCCTCGCGGTTGGCTGGCGTGCTGTGGCAAGGGTTGAGGGCCGTGCACAGGTTTGTAGCAGCGACTAGGTGAATTTGGCAATTGAAGCAGTATCCGCCTAAGCCACACACCGCCCAAACCTCAAGCCTGGGCCTCCTGCAATGTGGACACGACGCTTTCGGCGAAGAAGTTGCGCAGTATGTCGTAACCGCATTGGGTCAGGACCGATTCCGGATGGAACTGCAGCCCGGTGACCGGATGCTCGCGGTGGCGCAGGGCCATGATCTCGCCCTCGTCGCTTCGAGCCGTTACTTCCAAGCAGGTCGGCAGGCCATCCTCTGCCACCACCAGCGAATGATAGCGCACGACGCACAAGGGATTGGGCAAGCCGGCAAAGATGAAACGTTGATCATGGCGCAGAGGTCCGGCTTTACCGTGCATTGGCCGCAAGGCCCGCAGTATTTTTCCACCATAGGCCTGGCCAATCGCCTGGTGGCCAAGGCAGACGCCCAGGATCGGGATCTCGGCGCCAAAACGCCGCACCAGATCCACCGAAATTCCAGCCTCCGCCGGCGTGCAGGGGCCCGGCGATATGACGATGTGACTGGGCGCCATGGCGGCCACATCGTCGAGGCTCAAAGCATCATTGCGTACCACCTCGGTCGGCCAACCAAGCTCTCGCACATAGCGCGCCAGGTTGTGGACAAAGCTGTCGTAGTTATCGATTACCAACACCATTGATGACAGCCTAACCGGAAAACTCAGCGCCGCTAGATAGGGCCGCAATCAACGCCTTGGCTTTGGCCAGGGTCTCCTCATACTCCGCAGCCGGTTGTGAATCGGCAACGATGCCGCCGCCCGCTTGAAAGGTTACCTGCTGGCCGCGCAAGGCATAGGTGCGGATGACGATGTTGCTATCCATGATCCCATCAAAACCGATATAGCCGATGCTACCACAATAGGGACCACGGCGTGTCGGTTCGAGTTCATCAATGATTTCCATGGCCCGAATCTTAGGCGCCCCGGTAATCGAGCCGCCGGGAAAACTCGCCATTAGCAGATCAATAGCACTCGCCCCCGGACGCAGCTCACCGGTGATGGTCGAGACCAGGTGGTGCACGGTGGCAAAGGCCTCACAGGCGCAAAGCTCGGGGACGGCGACACTGGTATCGCGACAGACCCGGGACAGGTCGTTGCGCAGCAAGTCCACGATCATAACGTTCTCGGCGCGGTCCTTTTCGCTGGCCCGCAGTTCCGCGGCAAGCGCCCGATCTTCTTCCGGGCAGCGACCACGCGGCCGGGTTCCCTTGATCGGCCGGGTTTCGACCAAGCCTTCAACGACCCGCAAGAAGCGCTCCGGCGACGAGGAGGCGAGCACAACCTCGCCGAAATCGAGGAAGGCGGCGAAGGGCGCCGGGTTGATCGATCGTAATCGATGGTACAGCCGGAAGGGCGAAATTTCCTCGGGCAACTCCGCCGTAAAGCACTGTGAAAGGTTGGCTTGAAAAATATCGCCCGCATAAATGTAGTCGATGACCCGCTGGACCGCGCGCTCGTAGTCTGGCCGGGAAAAGTTCGAGGTGACCTGCGTCGGCGTATCGATGGGCGTGGGCGGTGGCAGGGTGATTGGTGCGGCCTCGTAGCGCTCTGTGGCAAAATCGGCACGGGCCGTAGCGCGAGCCTGACGCTTGGCAGGATTGGCTTCAGGGTAACCACTGGAAACCAGCCAAGCCTTGCGCTCGACGATGTCAAAGCCGAACACCAAGTCGTAGAAGCCCAGCGCTAAGTCGGGAAAACCCATCACGTCTTCGACAGTTTCCGGCAAGCGCTCCAGGTGACGGCCAAGATCATATCCGAAACATCCAGCCATCCCGCCTTGAAAGCCCGGCACCTCGGGTAGTCGCGTTTGCGGATAGCGTGCCCACTGGCGTTGCAGAAATGAGAAGGGGTCGTCTTTGAACGTTTCCTCCCCCGACCGAACAACGTGACCTCGACTGGTGACAATTCGGAAGGGTTCGATGGCGAGAAAGGAATAGCGGCCCAAACGGGGCAGTTCGAGTGCCGAATCAAAAAAGGCCGTCCCCACCTGGCCGGCGAACACTGACGCGACGGCTACGGGCTCCCGATAGGGAAGTGTCCGAACCAGTGGCTTTCCGAGGTGAGCATGCGAGATTGGCATTCTGTCCTGAGAGGTTGTCACTTTGGTCAAGCAGGTTGTCTTGGTTGCCCGGCACAATGGTGATAGGGTTTGTCGCACGCAAGGTCAAAGAATGACTGTCCCGAGCCGCTGTTGTTCGCCGGTCGCAATTTGTGAAATTTGGCAGCGAGACGGAAGATGGTTTTCGCCGCTAGTTGAAGACTTTAGCAAAAAATTTGACTAGTGATGACGGAATGAATCCGATAATGGCCAGTCGGCGTAGGGAGAAACATATTGCATGCACGTAGTTCTGCGGTATATAAGAATAATTCTAATTTGGTGGCAGACATTCCACCAAAGTACCAGGAGGAGTGGAAATGGCTTGGACGAAGCCCCAGGTGCAAGAGATCGCTGTCGGTCTCGAAATCAATTCCTACGTCTGCGCCGAGCTCTAGTCTTCAGTCTCAGACGATCTATCGGCCGGCCCGGCTGTTTCCAAGGTGTCTTTTGCCTAGCGAAACAGCCGGGTCAGTTGTTTTTGAACGGCTGACATAGATGGCGACAATCTTAGGTGATCACGAGTAATGCTGCGTGTGCTTGTTCTTGGGGCCGCGGCCGGCGGTGGCTTTCCACAATGGAATAGCAACAACCAAGCATCCCAGCGCGCGCGACGCGGCGATCTCGCTGCCCGGGCGGCAAGCCAGTCTTCCATAGCTGTCACAGCGGATGGGCACAACTGGGTCCTATTCAACGCTTCGCCGGACTTGCGCCAACAAATCAATAGCAATCCCGCCATGCATCCGAGCGACGGACTGCGCCACAGCCCCATTGTGGCGGTCGTCTTGACAAACGCCGATGTGGACCATGTTGCCGGGCTCTTGACCTTGCGCGAACGGCACCCCTTGGCGGTTTACGGCACCCGCAGAGTGCTTTCGGTCTTGGCTGAAAACAGCATTTTCAACGTGCTCAATCCGGATTTCGTGGATCGGCGTACCTTGGTGTTGGACCAACCTTTCGAACCACTGACCAAGGACGGAAAGCCGGTAGGGTTCTTGGTTGAACCCTTTGCGGTGCCAGGCAAGGTCGCCCTCTACAAGGAAGACGCCGCCGCCGGCGACAACTTCGGCAGTGTCGCCGAAGACACTATCGGCCTGCGGATTTCAGAACAGGATGGCGCGCGGTTCTTTTTCTACATCCCTGGCTGTTCGGATCTGCCGATTGATCTAGCTCATCGCCTGCGTGGTGCACCAATGGTCCTTTTCGATGGAACTCTTTGGCGCGATGATGAAATGGTGGTCGAGGGCTCTGGCCCAAAGACGGGCCAGCGAATGGGACATTTGAGCATGGCAGGCCCCGACGGCACCATTGCGCGCTTTGCGTCACTCGGTGTTGATAGAAAAGTGTTTATTCACATCAACAACACCAATCCGGTGTTGCTGGCCGACTCTCCCGAGCGGGCCGAGGCCGAGGCGGCAGGCTGGACGGTGGCGCACGACGGGATGGAGTTAACCCTATGAACCTGCAGGCCGCAACCGACTCAGATCTGGGCGCTCCCCTGAGCTCCGATGCCTTGGAGGCGGCGCTGCGACAAATCGGCGCGGAGCGATATCACAGCCTGCATCCCTTCCACAAGCTGCTGCACGGCGGCAAATTAAACCGCGGGCAGGTGCAGGCCTGGGTCCTCAACCGGTATTATTATCAATGCAGCATCCCGCGGAAAGATGCCGCTCTGCTGTCCCGCTGTGAGGATGTGGAATTGCGTCGTGCCTGGCGCCATCGGATCGAGGAGCATGACGGCGGCGGCGGGAACGAAGGCGGGATCGAACGCTGGCTGGTGCTCGCCGAAGCGGTCGGCCTGGAACGCGAGCGTGTAATGTCCACTCGGGAGATCCTGCCGGCAACCCGCTTCGCCGTCGATGCTTACATTCACTTCGTGCGCGATCGCAGCTTGCTGGAGGCTGTCGCCTCCTCCTTGACCGAGCTCTTCGCCCCGAAGATTCATGAAGAGCGCATCGCCGGCTTGTTGGAGCACTACGACTTTGCCAATGAGCACACCATGGCCTACTTCAAGCGCCGCCTGACGGAAGCGCCGGAAGATGTGCGCTTTGGCCTCGCCTATGTCATTCAAGAGGCCCGCAGCCGAGAACAACAGGAATTGGTGTTGGAGGCGGTGCGCTTTAAGACCGATGTGCTCTGGGCCCAGCTTGATGCACTGCATCATGCTTACGTGTCGCCCGGCTTGGTCCCGCCCGGTGCCTTTATACCAGAGGTGAGCGCATGACCGAGCCTATCGCCATAACCGATGACTCGGTGCCGCGCCTGCCGCCCGGGGTCAAGCTGCGCTTCGACAAGGTGAGGGACAAGTGGACCGTGCTGGCGCCTGAACGGCTCTTCGTGCCCGACCCCATCGCCTTGGAGGTCATCAAACGCTGTGACGGGGCGGCGAGCGTCAGTGCCATCGTCGATGATCTCGTTCAGGCCTTCGACGCACCGCGGGAGGTGATACTAAAGGACGTCCGTAGCTTGTTGCAGGAGTTGGCGGACAAAGGCGTGATGACGGCATGACTCTTCCCGAACCACCATTGGCCATTTTGGCGGAGCTGACCCACCGCTGTCCGCTGCAGTGCCCTTATTGTTCCAACCCAGTGGAGCTCGAGCGTCAACGCGGCGAACTCGATACAGCCACCTGGCAGCGGGTCATCAAGGAAGCTGCCGAGCTTGGCGTTTTGCAAATTCACTTTTCCGGCGGCGAGCCGACGGTCCGTAAGGACTTAGAGCAGCTGATCGAGACGGCGAACGCCGAAGGTCTTTATTGCAACCTCATCACTGCTGGCGTCCTGCTCACTAAGGATCGTTTGTTGGCTTTAAAAGCGGTCGGATTGGAACACGTACAACTTTCCTTTCAGGACAGCGACCCCGCAAACGGAAACGTCATCGGCGGCTATCCGGGTGGCCACGAAAGGAAACTCGCTGTAGCGGCTCTTATCAGGGAAGTGGGCCTTCCGCTGACGGTAAACATCGTGGTTCACCGGCAAAACCTCGATCGTTTGGAGGATATGTTGGCATTGGCCGAACGCTTTGGTGCCGCGCGCGTCGAGGTTGCTCATGTTCAGTACTACGGCTGGGCTCTGGCCAACCGCGCGGCGCTAATACCAAGCCGAGCCCAGCTCGATGCGGCGAACATGGTGGTCGATGCCGCGCGGGACCGCTTGGCAGGCTCCATGGTTATCGACTATGTGGTGCCCGACTACTACGCGCGCCGCCCCAAAGCCTGCATGGGTGGCTGGGCCAGGCGCTTCCTCAATGTCTCGCCCAGCGGCAAGGTCTTGCCGTGCCACGCGGCCGAAACCATCACCGACCTGCAGTTCGATACCGTGCACGAGCGTAGCCTCGAGGAGATATGGTTGACCTCCGATGCCTTCCAGCGCTATCGCGGCACCGATTGGATGCCGGAGCCCTGCCGCTCCTGCGAGCGGCGTGAGATCGATTGGGGCGGATGTCGCTGTCAGGCCTTTGCTTTGACGGGGGTAGCCGCGGCTACCGATCCTGCGTGCGCCAAGTCGCCGGATCACGAGGCAATCGTCGCCATGGCCGTCGGTGAATCGAAAGGCGCGGCGCCGGACTACGTGTATCGTCGGTTCGGAAATGTGGAGGAAGCCAGACCGCTCAGTCCGGCGTTAAATCAGGTTAGCGAGTGATCGCCTGCCAGATCGCAATCGCCTGCCGGGTCTTGGCCACATCGTGAACCCGCAAAATTTGAACGCCTTGTGAAATTGCCCATAGCACGGCCGCAAGGGAGCCTGGCCAACGCGCTTTCGGCGCATACTGACGCTCCTGCGCACCGGTTAGTCCTTTGCGGGAAACGCCCAAGAGTATCGGGCAACCGAGGCCATGAAAGAGCGCCAGCCCGCGCAAGAGAGCCAAATTGTGATGGCTTTTCTTGCCGAAGCCAATACCCGGATCGATGATGATTCGCGATCGGTCAAGGCCGGCAGCACAGCAGGTCTCGACCCGCGCCTCCAAGAAATCGTAAACATCTAGCAACACATCATCATATCGGGGAGACCGGTTCATATCCGCTGGCTCTCCTTGCCTGTGCATCAGGACCACCTTGGCGGTACTACCGGCGGCCAGTGGCAGGCATTCGGGGTCATCTCTCAAAGCCGAGACATCGTTTATCATTGTGGCGCCCGCTGCGAGGGCCGAGCGCATCACGATGGCATGCTTAGTGTCGATGGAAAGAGCGCCGCCGCTATCGGCCAGGCCTCGCAAGACCGGTTCGACCCGACGCAACTCCTCCGCCGGCGCGACCGACTCAGCTCCGGGCCGCGTGGATTCACCCCCGATGTCGAGGAGGTCAGCACCTTCTTCGATCAAGCGACGGCCATAACCGATAGCGTCGGCTGGCGACACATGGTCGCCTGCATCGGAAAAACTATCGGGCGTTACGTTGATAACGCCCATGAGCAGTGGCACTCTGGATTGCATCGAGAAGATGCGGTCGCGAGGCTGACTCAGCCGATCAAGGATGGCAAGGGCTCGTCGACGCTCAAACCCATCCAGCGTGTTCAGCCATGACGGAACTTGATCGAGACGGAGATCTCGAGACCGAGTCTGCGTGCCTTTGCGGGTCAGCAGCCTATAGGCCGTATAGGCACAACCAACCCCGCCAAGCGGCCGAGCCTGGCCGACAGCGGTCTGCTGGCGCGCCTCCGCACCCGACAGCAACCCACTTGGAAGAAGATAGTGGCGTTCTTCCTGAATGGGCTAAGCCCTAGGCCCTAGACGCCAAACATTTTCTTCAGATTGTCGAAGCCAGCCTGATAGACACCCTGGATGGCGCTCATCGCATCATTGTCCGAGGCGCCTGCGGCATCGAAACTGCTGCCCCACTCGACCGTGCAACTCTTGCCGTCGGCCGACTCTTTCAGACGCAGGGTCGAGGTGTAATTGGCGACCGGCAAAGGTCCACTGACGATGGAGTATGTATAGTGCTGTCCCGAATCGTCGAGCTTCTCGAGCCGCTCCACGATGGTCCCGCCGCCGGCCAGATGCAGCGTGCGCAATGTGGCGTTGCCATCTTCAGTGATTTCGCTCTTGGCGACCGCAGGATGCCAATTGGGCAGGGCATTAAAGCCGCCAATGAGATCCCAAACCTGCTTTGCAGGTACACCCAAATCCACCGACATTGAGACATTCGGCATTCCAATTCCTCCCTTTCAGCAGTGCCGGGCCAAAGCTGCCGGCTTCATGGCCGCGAGCCTAACCCATTCCATCCCAGCTTTCCATAGCCGGCGCCACGCCCTCAAGCCACCCGATGGGTCACCGTAATGGGGCGGCCACTGGTCAGCGTTTGGTAGACCACACAATAACGCTCGGTCAACTTGAGGAGTTGTGCGAGCTGCGCCTCATCGGCCTCGGTCTTCAAATCAAACAACAGGCGGATCTCGTGGAATCCGACGGGTGCTTGCTTGTCGACGCCGAGGGTTCCGCGAAAGTCGAGATCGCCCTCGGCGACAACTCGGCCGCCGCGTAAGGGAATCTCCAAAGCCGTTGCCACCGCCCGCAGGGTGACACCGGCGCAGGCGGCAAGTGCTTCCAGCAGCATGTCGCCTGAACAGGCCATGAGGCCGGTGCCACCAGCCGCCTCGTGCAGCCCCGCCTCGATCAGGGCCTTCCCCGTATCAAGCTTGCAAACGATGCCGCCGTCATCGAGCGACCCTTCTGCGCGCAGGGTGACCATGGCAGCCGCGGCATCGTCGCGATAGCGTTGCTTGATCGGCGTTTGTAATTCTCTCAGTTCTTCGGCATTCACAATGTCGATCCTCCGTCATCTATTTGTTGGGCAGCCGCGCGCCAGGGGCGACAAATCACGGTGTAACCTTCGGCAGACTTGAAGCCAATTCAACAAATCTAGAGCAGCCGTTACCTGTCGCCGCGGGGAAGCGCGTCGATCGACTCCGCCAGAGCCTCGGTGATACCCGGGTCCGAAGCGCTGTGGCCACTTGCTTCGACGATCCGCAAGCGGGCGTCGGGCCATAGCTGGCAGAGCTGATGTGCAGTCTTGGGTGGGCACAGCATATCGTAGCGTCCCTGTACAATGCTCCCAGCTATGCCGTGCAGCCGCGCGGCCTGGCCTAACAACTGACCGGGGGCCAAGAAACAATCATGGCGAAGATAGTGCCATTCGAGAAAGGGGGTGTTGGGCAAGGGCGTGCGATGGAGCACGGTTGAATCCTCTAACCGCGGCAACGCGAGACTGGCTGGCCTGATAACCGAAAGAGCCCTTTCGTAGTCGTGCCATAACCAGGCGGCGCTCGCCCGCA
The DNA here is from genome assembly GCA_965222795.1 of Rhodospirillales bacterium. Classification (GTDB taxonomy): domain Bacteria; phylum Pseudomonadota; class Alphaproteobacteria; order Kiloniellales; family CBDCUY01; genus CBDCUY01. The sequence continues at coordinate 2,355,978 of OZ244972.1, forward strand.
TGGTCGGGTCGCGGCCCATCAATCGGGCGCCGCAGGCCGCCAAAGGGTCGGCACGCTCTGCTTCGGGAAAGGCCTCACGGAACTGACGCCAAAGCTCCGGGTAGAGCGTAGCGGGACCGCTGTGAAAGGCCCAGTCGACCTCATCCCGGCTGCCCAGGAACAATGCCCTGACGACGATGCCGGTCACCCGCTGGGGATGCGCCTGGGCGTAGGCGATGGCCAAGAGCGCCCCCCAGGATCCACCCACCACGGCCCATCTTTCGATCGCTAGGCGACGCCGGATGAGCTCCATATCGGCAATCAGGTGTTGTGTCGTGTTGGCCTCGAGGCAGCCCCTCGGTACGCTCCTACCTGATCCGCGCTGATCGAAAATGACAATGCGAAATCGTTGTGGATCAAAGAGTTGACGCTGACTAGCTTGGGCACCACTGCCAGGGCCTCCATGCAAGAAGACCACCGGCTGGCCGGATGGATTGCCCGCTTCTTCAACATAGAGCACGTGTGGCGCATCAACGGCCAAGTGGTGGGTCGTATAAGGTTCGACAGGGGGAAAAAGGCGGTTCGCGGTCATTGAGAAACCATTACATTTGCCGGGCGCGCAACTTGTCGCGATGGTAAAAAACGCCAAGGTTAATAGGTGTGCATGGCGGATTGATAGGTCAATTTCGCGGGGCGTTCATGGGACACGCATTTGCAGGCGAGAAAGGGTCGACCGGATATCGGAAGTTTTAACACCTCGTGTTGAAAATCAGACGGTTATGACAGAGCCACCAAGACTGCGGATCGGTCTGGCGCTGGGCAGCGGCGCGGCGCGCGGTTGGGCGCATATCGGGGTGATGCGCGCGCTCTCTAAGCTTAAAATTCAACCAGATGTTGTTTGCGGCACGTCGGTTGGAGCCCTGGTCGGGGGCTGTCATTTGAGCGGCAATCTGGATGCCTTAGAAGATTGGGCACTCGGCCTCACCCGCCTAGGCATGGTGCGTTATTTAGATTTTCGCTTCCCAGGCAAAGGACTAATCGCCGGCAACCGGCTATTTACTGAAATGGAGAAGCATCTTGGCGATGTCTTGATCGAAGATCTGCCGATCCCCTTTGCTGGTGTTGCCACCGACCTTTACACCGGCCATGAATACTGGCTCACCCGCGGCCGCCTAGTAGATGCCATTCGCGCGTCCTTTTCCTTGCCGGCCTTCTTCGAACCGGCACGCTTCAAGGGCCGTTGGATGTTGGATGGCGCCTTGGTTAATCCGGTACCCGTTTCGGTTTGCCGAGCGCTGGGAACGCCGGTGGTCATCGCCGTCAACCTGAACGCCGCAGCCCCGCCGATCAGCAATGGCCGCAACGGCAACGGTCTTTCTGGCAGCCATGAAGACCTGTCCGAAAAGGATGGGAAAACGGCGAAAACCACAATGAAAGCCAACGGGTCGAATGGGGCTGCGCCGAGCCTGCTTGGGGTCATGGCGGCGACCATGAATATTTCGCAGGATCGGGTCACCCGATCGCGGCTGGCAGGCGATCCGCCGGATGTCAATGTAGTTCCCAAGGTCGGCCACATTGGCATGCTCGACTTTTATCGCGCCGAAGAGGCCATAAACGCCGGAGAGGCTGCAGTGTACCAGGCGGAATCCGAAATCCGTGCCACGATCGGGCTTTTCGAAGGAGCATTCCAGTGATGCTAGATTGGTCTTCGAACAGAAAGGGGACGATCGAGCAGGTGGCATTGGGCGACCCATGATGAATCGGTTTTTCGAGGTTTTCCGAGACTTCTTTAGAAGTTTCCGCTCCGTCGAGGAGAGGGAACAGCAGGCGCGACCCACCCTGACGCGTCCCTACGCTTGGGAAGTATCCTACCCCGAGGGTGTCGACTGGCAGCTTTCGGTGACGCCTGAGCCCTTGACCCGCCTTCTAGATGACGCCGTTGCGCGATTTTCGGATCGCCCTTGCCTGGAATTTCTCGGCAAACGCCTAACCTATGCCGAGGTTGGCTCTCTGGTCGATCGTGCCGCCGCAGGTCTGCGTGATTTGAGCGTGAAACCGGGCGACCGGGTTGGTCTATTCCTCCCCAACTCGCCCTACTACATCATTTGCTATTACGCCATTCTGAAAGCCGGCGGTACCGTGGTGAACTTCAATCCGCTTTACGCGGAACGGGAGATCAGGCGGCAGATCGGCGATTCCGGCGTATCGCTGATGATCACCATGAACCTGAAGGCGATCTACCCCAAGGTCGCGGCCTGTCTTGATGGCACCTGCTTGGAAAAGGTCATTACCTGCTCGATGAGCTGGATCTTGCCCTTCCCGGAAAATGCGCTCTTCGCGATCCTTCGGCGCAAGGAAATCGCCGCCATCCCCAGCGATGATTCGCATATCAAGTTCGACAAGCTGATCGCCAACGACGGCAAATACCCTAGGGTACCCGTTGATCCGGCAAAGGACATCGCCGTCCTGCAGTACACCGGCGGAACCACTGGCGTGCCCAAGGGCGCGATGCTGACCCACGCTAACCTGCATTTCAATACGGAGCAGACCAGGATCTGGTCGGTCGGGGTCACGCCTGGAGAGGAAAAGGTGCTGGCGGTCTTGCCGCTGTTCCATGTCTTCGGCATGACCGGGGTGATGAACGTGGGCCTGCGCTGCGGCTCTGAAATCATCTTGCTGCCACGCTTCAAAGTCAGCGAGGTACTGAGGATCATCGATAAGGAAAAGCCGTCGATTTTCCTCGGCGTGCCGACCATGTATTCGGCCATCAACGGCTTTAAGGAGCGGGACAAGTTCGACCTTTCCAGCCTCCGGCTCTGCCTTTCAGGCGGCGCCGCTTTGTCGCTACAAATCAAAAGGACATTCGAGGAAGCCACGGGCTGTTTGTTGGTTGAGGGGTATGGTCTCACCGAGGCGGGTCCCGTTTGCACCATCAACCCCTTTGATGAAAGGGTGAAGGAAGGCTCCTGCGGTTTGCCGGTGCCCGGCACGGTGATCGAAATCGTCTCCTTGGAAGACCCGGACAAGGTTCTGCCGCCTGGCGAACACGGCGAGATCTGTGTTAGCGGGCCACAGGTCATGGCTGGCTATTGGAATCAGCCGGGTGAGACCGCAGAGACCTTGCGCGGTGGGCGCCTCCACACCGGCGATGTGGGCTATATGGACGAGGCCGGATACCTCTACATCATCGATCGCATCAAAGACCTGATCATCACCGGCGGCTTCAACGTTTATCCGCGTATGGTGGAAGAAGCGATCCTGCTCCATCCGAACGTGGAAGAGGTGGCGGTCTGTGGCATAGATAACCGCCACCACGGGGAATTGGTGAAGGCCTATATCCGCCCGAAGGAGGGAGAATCCCTGACCGCCGGCGAGCTGAAGGCCTTTCTCAAGGATAAGCTCGCTCCCTTCGAGACGCCAAAGCGGATCGAGTTCGTGGATGACATCCCCAAGACCGTGGTCGGCAAGCCGTTGCGCCGCGCCCTGATCGCCCGCGAGCAGGCCGTTGCCGTAGCAGAGGAACAGCAAACCGAGGGCTCAGATCATCACCAGCCCAATGATGAGGAGGCCGCCGTTGACGCGGCCGTGCTGGAAAACCCCAGCGACGCCAAGGACAAGCCCGCTGCCAAGGAAGGAATGACCGCCGCATGACGCTCGACAGTATTACCGAGACAATCCGAAGCCGTCTGCTCGATCTCGCAGGCCTTGGCTACAAAGTGAAGTTTGACTTAGGGGAACTCGGCGCCGTACTAGTCGATGCGACCGGCATGCAGGCGCAGATTGTCGACGCGGACGGCGAGGCCGACTGCACCATCAAGCTTGCCCCTGACGATATGCGCAAGCTGATCGACGGCAGCCTTAATCCGATGTTGGCCTACACCCTAGGCAAGCTCAAGATCGAAGGCTCCAAGGGGGTCGCCATGAAGCTGGCAGCCGCGTTGGACAGCTGACCTGGCTCCGAGAAAGACGTCGGCCATGACAACTCGTCTTTTCCTGTCGATCCAAATTGGTGGAGCATGTCTCGACGATTGTCGATGATCCGACCGATTAAAACGTAGTCGCCCCTATCCCTGTAGAAAATGGAGTGGCGGCCGTGTTCGAATCGTCGCAGGCCTTCGCCAACTTCAGGTACCTGACGACCGATCCTTGCCATTCCAGAGAGCAATTCAAAAGTGTTGTAGAGGCCATCAAGGTATCGACGGGCCTGGGCCTGACCGAAGGCTAGATAGCCATGTTTGGTAAGCTCTACGAGGTCTCGGTGCGCTTGTTCGGTGAGCCTATACGGCATCCAGCGTGCCGGATTTTGCCTTTATTCTTCGCTGAACCTCGGCCCAGACATCGTCCTTAGTATGGGTGGTGACACCGCTGGCGAAACCTTCTTGGATTTCGGTGCGCAGAAGCTCCCGATACTGGTCTTCGCTCAAGCTTTCCAAGATGGCCATATCCTCTGCCGTTGGTGCAGCCCAGGAACTGATCTTGATATCGGCAATCGTGGCTCTGGCCATGGTTGAATTCTCCTGCCTCAAGTATACTCAAAGAGGCCAATCAATGGAAGAATGGAAGATTGTGTATCTTGACCGCGCTGGGTAGCCACTTAGAGGCACTAAACAGACGGCGCCAAGACCGCGATGACCAGCGCAGCAATGCTGCACGGTTCGAGGGACGCAAACCCTGCTCGACATCTTTCTCTTCCCGCCCATCGCGTCCTCTTCCAAATCCAGACTTGCGCCTGGTAGACATGGCCCTAAAAGGCCGCCTCGGCCATCCCCATGACCGGCCCCTTGCCCGCCGTGATCGCGGCAAAAAGGGCGTTCGATTCCGGTAAAAGCCGGGTCATGTAGAAACGGGCAGTCGCCAGCTTGGCCTCGTAGAACCCAGAGTCATCATCGTCGAGGCACGCCAGGCTTTCCTTGGCCATGCGCGCCCAGAGATACGCCAGGGTGGTCAAGGCGAAGAGCTTGAGGTAGTCGCTGGCCGCAGCCCCGGCTTCCTCCGGGTCCTTCAGCCCCTGCTGTGCCACCCAGGCGGTGGCCTGCTGCAGCCGGGCGAAGGCCTTGGCAAGCGGCAGCAGATACTCGCCCAAGCTCGCCTCGCTCTGGTTCTCCTCGATAAACGCGGCCACGGGATGGAAGAAACGGCGCAGCAGCCGTCCGGTTCCCATGGGCAGCTTGCGCCCCACCAAATCGAGGGCCTGGATGCCGTTGGCCCCTTCGTAGATCTGGGCGATGCGGGCATCGCGCACCAACTGCTCCATGCCGTGTTCGTGAATATAGCCGTGGCCGCCATAGACCTGCATGCCGCGGTTTGTCGCCTCAAAGCCATAGTCGGTGAGGAAGGCCTTGATGATGGGGGTCATTAGCGCCACCAGGTCGTCGGCCGCTTGACGGGCTTGCGCATCGGGGTGGCGTTCGGCTTCGTCGAGCGCAACAGACACCCAAAGTGCCAAGGCGCGGGCTCCTTCGTTCAGCGCCCGCATGGTCATCAGGTTCTTGCGGATGTCCGGGTGTACGATGATCGGGTCGGCCGGCTTTTCGGCTTCCTTCACCCCTGCCAGCGAGCGGCCTTGCAGGCGGTCGCGTGCATAGGCGACGGCCGATTGATAGGCGGTCTCGGCCAGGCCCAGGCCCTGGATGCCGACGGCCAAACGGGCGGCGTTCATCATGGTGAACATGGCCCGCATGCCGCCGTGCGGCTGGCCGACAAGATACCCCTCGGCCTCGTCGAAGTTCATAACACAGGTGGAAGCCGCCTTGATCCCCATCTTCTTTTCCAGCGCGCCGCAGGCCACGCCGTTGCGCGGACCGAGGCTGCCGTCCTTTTTGATGAGGTATTTGGGCACCACGAAGAGGGAAATACCCTTGATGCCCTTGGGCGCATCCGGCAAGCGGGCCAAGACCAGATGAACGATGTTCTCGGTCAGGTCATGCTCGCCGGCTGAAATGAAGATCTTGGTGCCGCTGATGGCATAGGCACCGTCGCCCTTCGGCTCCGCCTTGCTGCGGATCAGGCCAAGATCAGTGCCACAATGAGGCTCGGTCAGGCACATGGTGCCAGACCAACTGCCATCGGTCAGATGCGGCAGATAGGTCTGTTTCTGTTCGTCGCTGCCATGCAGGGCCAAGGCTCGGTAGGCACCGTGCGACAGGCCCGGATACATGCCGAAACTGAGGTTGGTCGAACAGATCAGCTCTTCAAGGATCGACTGCAGGCAGTGGGGCAGGCCTTGGCCGCCATATTCCGGCGCATTGGAGAGGCCCGTCCAGCCACCCTCGCAAAAGGCGTCATAGGCTTGCTTGAAACCCTGCGGCGTGCGCACCACGCCATTCTCGAAGTGACAGCCTTCGCTGTCACCAGGCAGATTAAGCGGCAGCAACTCGTTTTCGCAAAAGCGAGCGGCCTCCTCCAAGACAGCCTCCACAAGATCACGGCTCGCTTCCTCGTGACCCGGCAAGCCGGCGATGCGATCCTCGTAGTCGAAAAGCTCGAAGAGGAGAAAGCGGATGTCTTCCAACGGCGCCTTGTAGGTGGTCATCGGCTAGTTCCTCAGCGGCTTGCCGGTGGCGATCATGTGCTCCATGCGGGCGAGGGTCGCCTCGCTGCGGGCCAGACGCATGAAGGTCTCACGCTCCAGTTCCAGCAAGGCCTCTTCGTCCAAGGGCTCGGTGACGTCCGCCTCGGGCCCGCCGGTCAGGACATCAGCCAGGCCGCCGGCAACGTTCATGTCGTGCGGAGTTGCCAGGCCGCGATCCCTGAGACCTTGCAAGGCCATATCGAGCGCCGCCCGTCCGGAGGGGCCCGGCAAGCTGAACTCCAACGGCTCCGGCGGCGCATAGTCCTCCACCAAGGCCAGCACCTTGGCCTTGGCATCCACCAGGAGACGATCGCGGTTAAAGGTGATGTCGTCCTGAGGACGCAAGAACCCCAACTCCTTGGCTTCGAAGGCCGAGCGGGCGACCTTGGCCATGCCGATAGTCTCGAAAGCAGCCGCCACCGCCGGCATCGGCCCTTTCGGGCGCTTGGGATCGGCTGTCAGGCGGGCCAAGAGCTCTTTGCAGCCACCCCAGCCCGGCACCACGCCGACACCGGCTTCGACCAGGCCGATATAGCTTTCTGCATGGGCCTGGACCGCATCCGCCGCCATCAAGATCTCGCAGCCACCGCCCAGCGCCAGGCCAGAGGGTGCGGCCACCACCGGGAAGGGTGCCCGCTTTAGGGCCAAAAAGGCCTGTTGGCCTTCGGCGACCATGGATTCGATCATTGGCCACATGGCGGTGTTGGCGGCGAAAAGCGCAAGCCCAATATTGGCACCGGCTGAAAACTGTTCGCCTTCGTTATAAATGACCAAGGCCTTGTGACCCGACTGCACCGTGGCGACCGCCTTGACCACCATGGCAAGACTATCCGGATCGAGGGTATTGAGCTTGGTATGAAACTCCAAGCAAACCACGCCGTCGCCGATATCCCACAGGCTGGCGGAGCCATTGCCTGCCAGCCGTTCACTCTGCGCTTTGATGTCGGCCAGCAGCAGAACGCCAGGGGCACGGGGGACAGCGACATAGTCTCCATCAAGGTTTAGCTGCTGGCGAATGCCCTTCTCCAACCGATAAAAGCCTTCCTTCGCTGCCGCCTGCTTAAGGAGGTCAGGCACAGTCTCGCCCTGTTCCTCCAGCATCGCGACCAAGCGTTCGGCACCCAGCCGGTCAATCAGCTCGAAGGGGCCGTATTTCCAGTTGTAGCCAAGGCGCATGGCGCGGTCGACGGCGTCGATATCGTCGGCGATGTCCGGCACTAGGGAGGCTGCGTAGGCAAGCAGCTGCCGGAGTACTGCCGCCGCATAGCGCCCGCCCTTGTCCGAGTGGGAGACCAGGGCTTTAAGGCCGCCCTGCTTGCTCGCCGCCAGGCTTTCCAGGCTCGCCTTGGCGGCCGGTGCATAGCTGCCATCGGCAAGATTTCGGGCTTCCTTGACCCGCTGACCGCCCTCTTTGTTCAGGCGATAGAAGCCGCCCTTGCCTTTGCGACCGATATAACCCGCTGCGATCATGTCGTCGATCAGCGGCAGCGAGCGCGGAAGCCGCATATAGGCGTCATTGGCCTGCAGGTTGTCGGCCATGCCCCGGTCGACATGGGGCATCAAATCGACCCCCACCAAGTCCATAAGGCCGAAGACACCGGTCTTTGGGATGCCCATTGGTCGGCCCATCACCGCATCGGCCTCCTCGACCGAGAGACCGAGAGTTAAGGCTTCATGTATCGCCACTCTGATCCAGTAGGTGCCGATCCGGTTGGCGATGAAGCCTGGCGTATCGTGACAAGACACCACGCCCTTGCCGAGGCGACGGTCAGCAAAGCCGGACAATTTGGCAACCACCGACGGCAACGTCACCGGCCCGGCGACGATTTCCAGCAGGCGCATGTAGCGTGGCGGATTGAAGAAGTGGGTGATGAGGAAGTGCGCCCGCAAGGACTCCGTCAATCCAGCCGTCAGCTTGGCCAAAGGCAGGGTCGAGGTGTTGGAGGTAACGATCGTATCGGCCTTCCTCACCCTGTCGATCTTGGCGTAGAGGGCCTGCTTGACGTCCAGGCGCTCGACGACGGCCTCGACGATCCAGTCGCAATCGGTGAGCTGCGTTAAATGGTCCTCGATGTTGCCGGGCGTGACCCGCCGCATCGCCGCCTGATCCATGAAGGGGGCCGGGTTGGCCTTTTTCATGCTGGCAATCGCCTTCTTGGCAACGGAATCCCGGTCTTGCGCACCTTCGGGCACAATATCGAGCAGCAGCACCGGCAAGCCGGCATTGGCCACATGGGCAGCGATTCCGGCGCCCATCACACCGGCACCGATGACGGCCACCTTTTCAATTTTCATGGTTCTTGCCTCGCCTAGGGCCTGTGGGCATTGATTTCGCCGCCGTGGCGGGATTGGCTTTGCGTCAGGATTAGGAGCAACGAGCGCGGTGGAGGTGGCTCTCCAAAAGCCCAGCGCGACGCGGCCCCATAACTATTCAACCGGGCGCAAAGCCGCCCCGTGCCTGCGGCATCCGGCCCCTCTGGCCTGCTGCCGCGTCGCTCGTCTTTGAATATGTGACACATGTCCTGCATCCTCGCTTCTAACAGCAGGCCAAAGTGGCTCGGACCACAGCGGCAAAATCAATGTCCACAGGCCCTAGGCCGCTTCCAGGATGGTCGCGATGCCTTGACCGCCGCCAATGCATTGGGTGGCGAGTGCCAGGCTCTTGCCTTCCCGCTGCATGATTTGGGCGGCCTTGCCGGTGATCCGGGCGCCCGTCGCGCCCAGGGGGTGGCCGAGAGCAATAGCCCCACCGTCGAGGTTCACGCGTTCCATGGGGATCTTGAGTTCATCGATGCAAGCCAGCGCCTGAGCTGCGAAGGCCTCGTTGATTTCGACCACATCAATGTCGTCGATCTTCAGCTTGGCGCGTTCGAGGGCTTTTTGCGTCGCCACCACCGGGCCGATGCCCATGATTTCGGGGGCGCAGCCGCCGACGGCAATCGCCCGCAGGCGCGCAATTGGCACCAGCCCCTTGGCCTTGGCGTAATCCTCGGAAGTCACCAGCACCGCTGCCGCTCCGTCGGTCAGCGGCGAAGAGGTACCGGCAGTGACAAGGCCGTCGGTCTTGAAGGCCGGCTTCAGGTCGGCTAGGGCTTCGGCGTTCGTATCGGGGCGGATACAGCCATCCGCATCGACGCTGTGATTACCTTGTCGGATCGTCACGATTTCGTCGGCCAGCCGACCCTCAGCCTGGGCGGCGGCGGCCTTGCGATGGCTGTCGACAGCCATTTCCTCCTGCCTAGTCCGATCGATGTTGTTGCGTTTGGCCAGGTTTTCCGCGGTTTCCCCCATGGAGATGTAGGCCTGCGGAAATCGTTCGTAGAGGCCCGGATTGGGCAGCGGATTAAAGCCGCCCATCGCAACCCGGGTCATCGACTCGACCCCGGCGCAAATAAAGGCCTCACCAGCATCCATTTGAATGGCGCCCGCAGCCATATGGATAGCTTGCATGGAGGATCCGCAAAATCGGTTGATGGTGGTGCCGGCGACCGAGAGCGGCAGGTCGGCGAGAAATCCGATGATGCGGGCCACGTTTAGTCCCTGTTCACCTTCCGGGAAAGCGCAGCCGACGATCAGGTCTTCGATGTCGGCGGCATCCACGCCAGAGGTGTCGATCAAGCCGCGTACCACCTGGGCCGCCATTTCGTCGGGCCTGACCTTGGTCAGGGCGCCCTTCTTGGCGAAATGGAAGGGGGAGCGGCCATAGCCGGCGATGACCACATTCTTGTGCATGATTGTAGCGTCCTTCCAAGTATGGTTTGCTGACAGGAACTTTAAAAATTAGGGCGTTGTGGCACCAATTGCCGGGTTTCGGCCTAAACACAAACATGTCGCCGTCCGTCGGGCTAACATTAGTCCGGCGAGGCTTACCCAAAGGTTACCCTAGCAAAACCTTAACCATGAAAGAACTGGCCAATTCATGGGAATTCATGACGAGCAAGGATGATTGTCTTGCCAGTCTCTTCCTCATATAATCTCAAAGTACTAAAATCATTCTTCTCGATTGGAGAAATTGCTTGGACGCTGACCAGATACGGCGTCAACTTCCGCCTCCGCCAGAACTTCCTCGGGCACCGCCTCTAGTATCAGGGCGATTTTCTCAGCCTCGCGGCCATCGACCAGGTCGCCGTTCGGGCCGGTTCAATGTGATCTCGGCAATGCGGCCTTTGCGAGCGTAGGTGAGCGTAGAAAACTCCATCGTTAATTCTCGGTTCCCGTCCCCGATCCTCCCGATACGCCAGCATCCCCAATAACCTGGGCAATTGCTGCCGTAGATTGCATCGGCGCCATGATGTGAACGCCGGCCGCACCAGGCAGCTCGCGGATGCCCTGGATCATCTCGATGCAGATCCGCCTTCCCTCGGCCTTCTCGTCATCAGCTTTTTCAAGCCTTTCCACAACCGCATCAGGAATGGTGACGCCGCGAAGGTTTTCATTCATGAACCGGGCCGAGCGAGCCGAGGCAATAGGACCGACCCCGATGATGATGGCCAGCCGCTCCGTCAGCCCGTGATCGGCCAAGCGCTCGAGGTAGCGACGGGCCACCCCAACATCGAAGCAAAACTGGGTTTGGACGAAGTTCGCGCCGGCCTCGGCCTTGGCCAGGAGGCCATGGGGTACCCAATCCGCGGGCGGATCAAAAGGGATGTCGGCCGCGCCCACATAGAGTCGGGGCGGCGGTGTTATTTCGCGCCCCGAAGGCAATGCACCTTCATCGCGCATCATGCGCACCAGTCGCATCACGGCCCGAGAATCAAGATCATGGACGGCCTTGGCCTCGGGCTGGTCACCAGTCGACGGATCGTCACCATATAGCACCAAAACGTTTTCGATGCCTTGCGCCGCGGCACCAATCAAATCCCCGGCCAAAGCGATGCGATTGCGGTCGCGGCAGGTGACTTGAAGAACTGGGTCGATACCTTCGCGGGCCAGAAGGGCAGCAGCGGCAAAACTTGACATGGCGACACGGGCGCCCGCCGCGTCGGTTACGTTCACTGCATCGACTAGGCGGCGAATTGGGGCGGCCTTTTCCAAGAGCCTCTCGGCTGACGCGGAAAGCGGCGGCGTTATCTCCGCTGTCACCACGAATGCGCCTCGTGAGAGCTGGCGCTGCAATCGACCAAGCGATGCCATTTGTACTGCCTTCTTTTTACTTGGTGTCAGATCGGCGCCGTCGCAGCGTTTTCGCCTGAGGGATCAACTTGGGTTCAGGCAGCGCCGGACCAGCGGTCTTGCTGCAATCCTAACCTTGAGCCGCAGCATCAAGCTTCGCTCGGACCGCGCCCGGCTCGAGGGAATCGAGATAGACCTCAGGATAGGTCAGCATATCCTCGATCCGCTGAATGAAGCCCTGGGCCACCGTGGAGTTATGGTCCATTTCCCGGACAATTCGACGAAGGACCGTGCTGCCAGCGGTAAAACTCTGCATATGCTTGACCGTCTGTCGGGCCAATCCTTCGCCGATTGTCCAGTCATCGCTATAGACCCCGCTATCCGCCGGCACCTCCCAGTAGCGCCAGACGCCTTCGTCGTCGAGCCGAACAGTCGGAAAGGCAAGCCACTGCTCGTTCCACCATTCATTGCTTGATTCGGCTTCTTCCACGGCGGCTTTCTCAATTGCAGCGCCTTGCTGCTGTTCCTGGGTCATGATCCTCTACCAGTCCTTCACTCCGCCCGAAATGTTCGCATGAAATACTATTAGGGCGTCTTGGCCCCTAGCGACAACAGGATTTTGGATCATTTCGCCGCGGCCACCAAAGCCTTCACGTGAGCCACCGCGCTGGCGCCCAGGGCCGCAAGGTCATATCCGCCTTCCAAGGTTGAGACAACGCGCCCCTCACAACAATCCTCCGCGAGGCGGCAGATTTCGCTTGTTACCCAGAAAAAATCATCTTCAGTCAGCCGCAACTGCGCCATCGGATCCGCCAGGTGGGCATCAAAGCCCGCCGAAATCAGGATGAAATCTGGATCAAACGCCGCCAGCGCAGGCAGGATTCGGCCCGACCAGGCGGCCCTGAACTCATCGCTCCCGGCCATCGGATGTAGGGGAACATTGACAATGTTCCCGCTGGCACCGCGTTCATTGGCGGACCCGGTGCCGGGATACAGCGGCATTTGGTGGCTAGACGCAAAAAACATCTTGGGTTGATCCCAAAACATGGCTTGGGTGCCATTGCCGTGATGCACATCAAAATCAACCACTGCAACCCTGTCTCGGCCCTGGGATAGGTGAGCCCGGGCCGCGCCAATGGCCACATTGTTGAAGAGGCAGAACCCCATCGCCTGTTGTGGCTCGGCATGATGACCCGGCGGCCGCACGGCGCAAAAGGCGTTTTTCGCCTCGCCGGCGCCGACCGCGTCGACGGCAGCACAGATTGCCCCTGCGGCCCGCAACGCGGCCTCGGCAGAGCCAGGAGAAACCACCGTGTCACCGCCATCCAGGGCTTGATTGCCCTGATCTGGAATCGCCCCGAGGACAAATTCGACGTAGTGGATGGGATGCATTGTGGCAATCTCTGTCTTCTCCGCCGGCGGCGCTTCGCGGTGATGCACCCCCGCCAGCTCACTATTCTGTAAGCTTTGTTCTATAGCTGACAGGCGAGCGGGGCGTTCCGGGTGATACTGCCCCGGATCGTGCTCCAGACAGGCGGGGTGCGAATAAAGCAGGGTCGTCATGTACGGAACCCCTTCAGGTCGTTTGTCGTTTCACTATAGTGGCCCTTGCAGCGAACGGAAGGACGATTGAAAGACTCATTGAATGGTGGCTGCTAACGGCGATCCGGTTCGCTCCTAGCCAGCCCTTTGAATGCGCATGAAAAGACCATGCAGAATAAACAACGCTTCACCCTTCGTCTCGCCAATCGCGATGACCGCGTCGTCGTGGTTAATGCTGATGAACCAGTACTCCCACAGCTGGAACAGGCCGGAGAAGTCTTGCCTTTCGGCTGCCGCTATGGCGCTTGCAGCGGATGTGCGGCACTCCTGCTCGAAGGGGAGATCGACCAATCCCGGGGGGTAGCACTCAATCAATCGGACATCGACGCCGGCTATGTCTTGCTCTGCATTGGCCAGGCCCGCAGCGACTGCGTGCTAGAGGTAGGAGACTCCTGCCGGGCAGGCCTTACTTCAAACCCGCTGAAAGGTCTCTTTTAGACCCAGGCTCAGTCTCGCCACAACGAGATTAGGTTATCTCCCGCTTCCGGCTTGATCCGTGGTCCGAGCCGCATCACATGATGTTGGCGATTTCGATTGCTTGAGGCCTTGGTTGATCTATGTACGGCAAAGACGTTGCGAGCCTTTCTTGGTGTGCCAACCGGATCTTGGCTTGGCTTGTGGAAGAGGCCTGGGCGATCAGTGACTCGGCCGAATTGTCGCAAGGATTTGCCGATCATTTGAAGTCACTGGGCCTGCCGATCTACCGCCTCAGAATTACCATCCGCACGCTGCATCCCATCGTCGTCGGCACCAGCTACACCTGGCTGCGCGACCAGGAAGCAATTGACGTTCGTTCCGTTCCCTACAGCCTACTCGAGACCGAGAAGTATCTTAACAGTCCGGTTTCGGCGATTTTCGATGACGGCGTATCCGCCATACGTCGTCGTCTCGACGTGCCGCAACCGATGCTCGACTATCCGATTCTGCAGGAGCTTTTCGACGAGGGCGCCACGGATTACGTGGCCTTACCGCTGCATTTTTCTGATGGCCAAGTCAACCTCATCACGCTTGCAGCCGACCGACCCGGCGGGTTTTCCACGCAGGAACTCGGTCATCTTTACGAGGCACTGCCGGTGCTCGGCCGCCTCTTCGAAGCGCAGGCCATGCGTGGCACCGCAAGAACCTTGCTGGAAACCTACCTGGGCCGCCACACCGGCGACCGGGTCCTCGATGGCTTGGTGAAGCGCGGAGACGGTGAGACCATCCGCGCGATTATCTGGTACTGCGACATGCGGGAATCGACGCGCTTGGCGGAATCCATGCCGATCGACGCCTTCATGACGCTGTTGAACGGCTTTTTTGAGTGCATGGCCGGCGCCGTGCTCGATCACGGCGGCGAGGTGCTGAAATTCATCGGCGATGCGGTTCTGGCCGTCTTTCCCATTGAGGCACCACAGTCCGGCAATGGGCGTCCACCGCAAGATGCCTTTGCAACGGCTATGGCGGCAGCACGCGATGCGATGACCCGCGTCGACCACTTGAATCAACTACGCCAGGAAAGCGGCGATGGGCCGATCAGTTTTGGCTTGGCCTTGCACCCCGGCGAGGTGATGTACGGCAATATTGGGGTGCCCGAACGACTCGACTTTACGGTCATTGGGGCAACGATCAATGAGGCTGCTCGGCTGGAGGGTCTGTGCAAGGAATTCAATCGACGGCTGCTCGCCTCATCTGATTTCGTCGAAAGTCATCCCGGTAATTGGCAGTCGCTCGGCAAGCACTGTCTACGTGGGGTCCGCACACCTCAGGAGGTTTTCGCTTGGGTCGGCGATCCGTCGGGGTCCGAAGTGTCGCGCAGCCATCAGGCCGTGGAAAGTCCGGTCCACCCGTGACGCCAACGCCTTTGCGTCATTTCGTCGTATCGCCGATCGTCGCCTTGATTACGGCGATGATTTCGCTTTCGGATAGGACACCACGTTCGGTCAATTCTTGAGCAATCGCCGCCACCAGTCGCCAGTTCTTCTCCAGAAGGTAGCGGGTCTCTGCGATCAGTTGATCGCGCATATCTTCCTGGTTTTTTTCATCTTGCGCGATCCTGGGGAGCAATGTCTTAACGAACTCCAGATCCTCGTTGTCAAGACTTATATCAGCGTTTGGACCGCCTCGGCCCTCAGCCAGGTGACCAGCGAGCGCGACCCGTGCTAGTTCGCGCGTTCTCAAGTCTTGCTCGACGCCCAGCAATGCGGCGAGGCGTCCGGGCTGGAAGCGCGACCCAGTATCGAGGGCAATCGGTCCAGCGGGAAAGCCATAAATCAGCGCCAAGACAGCATGCCCCGCTTCATGCAGGGCAAGGGCCTCGATCTTGCGTTTTGGCTTGTGCATTATCCCTTTGAATCCCACCCATCGGGAAAGGCGGGCCAGCCATGCCTCACAGCGGATGTTCGCAAATCGCTCCTGCCTGCAACCAAAGCCGCAATACTTTCGCGAATCGCGCGACTACAAGCCTAACACAGGGTCGATTGTTTAGTGGAGCTTGTTGTACTTAAATCCCATCGTAAGGAAGGGTCCCGCCATTAGGAAAAAGAGGTGCATCAGCATATGGCAACTAGAGGACTTGAAACCCTGTGGCTCGATCCGCAGATGCAGGCAGCAGCCATCAAGCAGGCAGAGCTCGCCCCTGATCTAGCGGGGTCTTACGCAAGCCAGCCGATCGAAGTGTTGCGGCAAGCCTACCGTGACGAACGGCGCTATTGGAATGAGGACCCGCCCGATCTTGAGAGAGTGGAAGATACAAGCTTTCCCGGTCCCGTTGGCCCTATCCCAGCGCGGATCTATCGCCCAAAGAACGACAGCCTGCAGCCCGGCCTCATCTACCTGCACGGCGGTGGCTGGATCGTCGGTGATCTAGACACCCACGACAAAATCACCCGCATTCTGGCGAAAGAGACCGGATTCACGGTGATCGCCGTTGACTACCGCCTAGCGCCCGAGCACAAATTCCCCACACAATTGCAGGAAGCCGTCGCCGTGGCCGACGCTCTTGCCTCGGGAGCACGAGACTGGTGCATCGACTCAAGCCGCCTGGCCGTCGGAGGCGATTCCGCCGGCGCCAACCTTAGTGCGGCTTGCTGCTTGGAACGACCGGGCCTTTTCCAGGCTGCCGTGCTGTTCTATGGCGCATTTGGTCTTCGCGATTCGCGGTCGCGACGTCGGTTCAGCAATGCCGCCGATGGCATGAGCGCGGAGGATCTGGCCTTTTACAAGTCCTGCCTGATCCGCAGCCCCGAGGATCTGCACGACCCACGCATCGATATCTTGAGTGGCGCGATCGACGCGCTGCCGCCCTCCTTCATCACGGCCACCACGCTAGACCCCCTCCTGGATGACAGCCTTTGCCTTGCCGATCTCATGGCGCGAGCGGGCATTCCCCATGAGCTGCGGGTTTACGAGGGCGTGTTGCATGGCTATCTGCACCTCAGCCGCATGGTCGATACGGCCAGTCGCACTTTGCGTGAGGCCGCCACATGGCTCAGTGGTCGCCTGGCGAGCGGCTAAATGCAGTTGACCCTACTGGGCACCGGCTGTCCCCTCGCTGATAAGGAACGCTACGGCCCGGGGCAATTGCTTCGCGCGGCGGAGACGACCGTGCTCGTGGATTGCGGGTCGGGCGTTTCGCAGCGCTTGCTAAGCGCCGGGTCATCGGGCCGGGACATTGATGCGATCTTGCTGACCCATCTGCACAGTGATCACATCGTCGATCTTTTTCAGCTGATTGTCTCGAGTTGGCATCAGAAACGCGATCGACCCCAGCGCCTATTCGGGCCACCAGGGAGCAAGGCGTATGTCGACGGTCTGATGGAGCTATGGCGGCCTGAACTGGCGCAACGCATCGCCCATGAGCTACCCTTTTCGACCGAAGCATTGTCCGTCGAAGTCCACGAGATTAGCCGCGGCGAGCGCATCTGCCTGCCGCCCTTCGAGATCGACGTCATCGAGGTCAATCATCAGCCGGTCCGTCACGCCTTCGGTTTTGCCTTCACGGCCAATAAACAACGCATCGTTCTTTCCGGCGATACCACCTACTGCCCAGCCTTGATCGAAGCCGCACACCGGGCCGACCTGCTGCTGCACGAGGTCTTCATCCATGCCGAAAACCTTCCCGTGCCCGGTATCAGAAGCGAGGCCTCGATCCGCAACGTTGCCAGCTATCACACCTTGTCGTCAGTCGTTGGCAAAGTTGCCACAGAAGCACAAGTCAAGGCTTTGGCTTTGACCCACTTCGTGCCCCCTCGCTTCGACCGCGACGCCTTACTCGCCGAGGTCCGCAAAGACTACGCTGGCCCCCTGGTCATTGGCGAGGATCTGATGACCATCGACTGCAGCCGGCAGACCGTCTCCCATCAGGGCATGCTCATGACCTGGGGCGAGCGATAGGCCTCGATCATTCTACGGTTACACTTTTGGCCAAGTTGCGCGGCTGGTCGACGTCGGTCCCTTTGATCACCGCGGCATGATATGCCAATAGCTGCATAGGCAAAGCGTAAAGAATGGGCGCCACGAAGGGGTGGACCTTGGGCAGATCGATCACCTCGCCAGCCTGGTCGCCGAGGCTGGCAATACCCTCCGCATCGGAAATCAGGACCACGTTGCCACCGCGCGCAATCACCTCCTGTACGTTGGAGGCGGTCTTGTCGAAAAGCGGCCCGGAGGGTGCATTAACGATCACCGGCACTGTCTCGTCGATGAGCGCAATCGGGCCATGCTTCATTTCGCCGGCCGCATAGCCTTCCGCGTGGACATAGCTGATTTCTTTAAGCTTCAGAGCACCTTCCAAGGCAATCGGATAGAGCGAACCGCGGCCAAGATAGAGGACATCGGAGGCATCGGCCAAGTCATTGGCAATGGCCCGTATCGCGGCGTCACGGTTAAGGATTTCCGCCACCCGGGCCGGCACTTCGGTCAAGGCATCAGATAGTGCCGCAATGACCGTTTCGTCGACGACCTTGCGTTTAGCCGCCGTCGCCATTGCTAAGCAAGCAAGAACCGTGAGTTGGGTTGTAAAGGCCTTGGTAGAAGCAACACCGATCTCCGGTCCCGCGAGAGTCGCCAATACCGCATCCGATTCTCGTTCGATGGCGCTTTCCGGTACATTGGTGATGGAGACGATGTGCTGCTCTTGCTGCCGGGCGTAGCGCAATGCCGCTAAGGTATCGATGGTTTCGCCCGATTGAGAAATGAACAGCGCCATACCACCCTTTGGCATCGGCGCCTCGCGATACCGGAACTCGGACGCGATATCGACCTCAACAGGCTGTCGGGCCAACTGTTCAAACCAGTACTTAGCCACCATCGCCGAGTAATAGGCGGTGCCGCAGGCGATCATGGTGATTCGCGGAATGCTGTCTAAAGCGCAGGGCAGTTCCGGCAGCTCAACCCGGCGGGATAGCGGGTTAACGAAGGCATGCAAGGTGTCGCCGATGACCGCCGGCTGCTCGAAAATTTCCTTCTGCATGAAGTGGCGGTATTGACCCTTGCCGATCAGCGCGCCAGAGAGTGCGGTTTGTTTGATCTCGCGCTTGGCGATCTTGCCCGACCAATCACGAACCGTGGCGCCTTTGCCGTCGATCTCCACCCAATCGCCTTCTTCCAAATAGCAAATGCGATCGGTCAGCGGCGCCAATGCCAAGGCATCGGACCCTAAGTACATCTCATCGTCCCCATACCCTACAGCCAGGGGGCTGCCGCGCCGGGCGCCGATCATCAGGTCGTGATGACCCGCAAAAAGGATGGCCAAAGCAAAGGCGCCTTCCAAGCGGTGCAGCGCCTCTGCCACGGCCTGCCGCGGCTGTAGCTGTCGCCTCATGCAATCGCTAATCAGGTGGACGATGACTTCCGTGTCGGTTTCTGTTTCGAATTCATGCCCGGCCGCTTCCAGTTCGCCCCTAAGGGCTTGAAAGTTTTCGATGATGCCGTTGTGCACCACAGCAACATCTTCATTGGCATGGGGGTGGGCATTGCCTTCGGTGGGCCTGCCATGCGTCGCCCAGCGCGTATGGCCGATACCGACCGTGCCCGACAATGGACTCTCGTCGAGCACCGCCGCCAGGTTGGCCAGCTTTCCTTCAGCACGACGCCTATCGATGCTGCCATTGATCAAGGTGGCAATGCCCGCCGAGTCATAGCCGCGATATTCCAATCGCTTCAGCCCGTCGAGTAACAAAGGTGCGACCGGAGCCTTACCGATTATGCCGATAATTCCACACATGGCCTGCTATTCCTGCTTCTTGCGCATGCGGCGGTAGCGGTAGCGAACCGCCGCCCCTTCCGCCTGGCGGCGATTGCCGCGGGTCGACACGATTGCATCTTGAGGAACGTTTTGATCGATGGTACTGCCGGCGCCAACGATCGACCGGGGTCCCACGGTTACAGGTGCGATCAAAGAGGTGTTGGAGCCGACGAACGCGCCCCGGCCAATCTTCGTGTGATGCTTGGCAAAGCCATCGTAGTTGCAGGTAATTGTGCCAGCACCGATGTTGGCCTTTGCACCGACGGTCGCATCGCCAATGTAAGACAAGTGGTTGGCTTTGGCGCCCGGACCAAAGATAGCGTTCTTGACTTCAACAAAATTACCGACCCGAGCCTCTTCGCCCACAACACTGCCGGGCCGCAGCCGAGCGAAAGGGCCAATTCTTGCTCGCGGCCCAACCTGCACGCCTTCCAAATGGCAAAAGCTATTGATCTCCGCCCCCTCCGCAACCTCGACACCTAGTCCGAAAACAACGTTTGGATGGACGGTAACGTCGCGATCCAACTTGGTATCGTGGCTCAACCAAACAGATTGCGGATCAACGAGCGTGGCTCCCCGAGCCAGCGCCGCAGCCCGCAGCCGCCGTTGCATGACCGCCTCCGCCTGGGCCTGTTCGCCACGAGAATTGACGCCCATTACCTCTTCGGTGTTCGCCTCGGCATAGGCGCAGCGCCACCCTGCGGTCCTGGCCAACGCCACCACGTCGGTTAGGTAGAATTCGCCCTTGACATTGGCGTTCTCGAGTTGTGTCAACAAGACCGGCAAGGCCTTAGCATCCACCAGCACGATGCCAGCATTACACAAACCTTCCTGCCGCTCCGCCTCGCTGGCATCACGCTCTTCAACGATTCGCGCGGGTTGGCCATCGGCATCGCGCAGAATGCGACCATACCCGGTCGGGTCGGCGGGACGAAATCCCAGTAAGACCACTTTGGGCTTGTTTTCCGACCCATTGGACCCGTGGCGAAGCGCCAGCATCGTGGCCAGTGTTTCTTGTTTTAGGAGCGGCGTATCGCCAAAAGCGATCAGAACATCCGTCAGGTTTTCGTGCAACCCAGCAAGTGCGCAGCGCACCGCATCGCCAGTACCAAGCGCCTGCGGCTGAACAACCGTCGGATGCGGTGCCGCTGCCGCGACCACATCTTGCATATCCGGCCCAACGACCACCGTGATCTGCCTCGGGCTTAGGGCCGAAACAGAGTCCAGTACATGCAAAAGCATGGGCTTGCCGGCGAGGTGATGGAGTACCTTCGGCTTATCTGAAATCATGCGTGTGCTTTTGCCGGCCGCCAAAACGACGACGGCAAGGGCTGATCCAGTCATTTCGGCATTATTACCACGTAAAGACTAAGACTTAATAATAACCGGAGGTGAAGCCCGAGAGCCTACCCGAATTGCACGGGAAGATGACACCGGATTTTGCAAGCCGTCAAATCACCAATGGTTACAGAACGTTACTGGCGACACGGTATCTCCACGAAGGCTGCGTCGGGCAGTTCCCTTGACAGCGTTGGGGCAAGGCCGTAAATCAGGCCTTCTGCTCTGGGGTGCGTAGCTCAGCGGGAGAGCACCGTCTTCACACGGCGGGGGTCGCTGGTTCAATCCCAGCCGCACCCACCAGAGATTTCAAGGATTTAGAAATCCTCGTCGGCTCCACATTTTCTCCCTAAGTGCAGAGTGGAAGTAGCGTCTGACACTGAGGGATAATGTCGAGCGCGGCTCAAACGCGCAAAGAGCATCGTTATCAAACCCAATGCGCAGGCGCTGGTGGACGAGCGATAGGCCCACCGGCAGCTCCCTTTTGCGGAGCGGGGGCGGGGTGTCCAAACCCCGCCCCTTTATCTTCGAGCTGCCGATGGGATGGAGATTGCCTCGTGTCGCTATTCTCTTGCCGGTAAAGAAGCGATTTGGAATGTCGCTAGCGGTCGCGGGGACAAGGGTAGGCGGCCGTGCAGAGCGATGGCTCATTCAAATTCGGATCGAAGTCATTCGGATCGAAGCTGTTCCGCTCAAGATCCAATACCGTCCGTAGGCAGTCTATAGCTTCGCAAAATTTTTCCTGTTTTCTCTTGGGAGGCTTCCAATACTTGGTGTGCGCGAAAAATCCCTTTCTTACGGATGTTTTGACTTCTATGTCACGTATGCCAGGGCCAAAGAGGTCGCCAAGCCTTCCCCCAATCAAGTCGCCCTTGAGGTAGTAGCGAGCCGGGAAATAGAGGTTCGTCCATCGGGTTACGGCAAAACAGGCAGCGTGATGCAGACAGAAAACGGTTCGAAGCGTGTTAAAGCCAATTTTATAGGGCAACTTGTAGGAAAATTTAAGATCCTCGTTCAACTCTGGTGGACAGACAGGGAGCTCGTACTGACGTTTTTTTCGCAGGAACTCGGCGCGGGATCGGGCCAGCAGAAGGAAACCATGGGTAAGCGGACTGCCCAGGGTAACGAAATCCGTTATCAGCCACGGAAACGTGTTGGCGCGTTGCTCGAGCCATAAGGAGCGCGATGCTCGCCACCAGTCCTGCTGTGCCGATTTCTTTCTCTGGCATGCCGATGTACTGGGACAATCAAGGTCCCGCAGCCTTTGAGCGGCCTTTTCCGCTCGCTCCAAGGCTTCTTGGCTCGGTTTTACCGGTGATTTATGCTTCCAAAGGTAGTTAACCCAGGCATAAGTCAGAATATCGTAACCGATAACGCTCCCCAGGCTATGACCAATGATGACAATCCTGTCATAGCGCTGTTCCGAACCCTGCCCACTATGCAAACGATTGATCAGCGAGACGCCGGCATTGCGAATGGCCTGCCGGGCCTGGATGTTACGGGGGGTAGGGCTGAGGTAGATAGCAGCATCGCCCACGTAGTTCATAACGACGAACCGCAACAGCAAGCCGATCAATGCCAGGCCTACAGACAGTATGGAGACCGTCAATCCGGTAAAGTTTGACAGCCGGGCAAAGATCGATTCCAGCCATTCATGCAAGTCCCCTACCCAAGTTACCCCCAGACAATAGGCTAGCCAGAAAATGATAGGACTGACTATCAGCGCGACGAACAAAACCGTGAGAGACCTACTTATCCACCAGAGGCCCATCAAGGCCTCGGGGACGTCGCCAGAACGCCGAAACAACAGCAATCTCACCCAGGCCCAAACCCGCTGCCAGTCTGCGGCCGGCATCAGGTGTTGCCAGTAAAACTCGTAGTAGTCCGTAGGTGGCTTGTCTTCTGCCGTGCTCTGCAGGCGGCGCAGCTCATAACTCTCCGAGACGTTATCGGGCTTGCTGAGATACTTCGGGTCTTTGCCGTTCTGCGGATCGCCTTCTTTTTCTGGGTCAACTTTGGACTTGCTGAGATACTTCGGGTCTTTGCCGTTCTGCGAATCGCCTTCTTTTTCTGGGTCAACTTTGGACTTGCTGAGACTCTTTGAGTGTTTGCGTTTCTGCGAATCGCCTTCTTTTTCTGGATCAACCTCCAGGACCGCATCGACGAAGGGGCGCAAGGTGTCCATCGGCCTTTGATTGCCGATCCCGTGTATGATGACGACCGCCTGACGATTTGCCTTGAAGGCCGACTTCTTCTGTTCGGCGATCGTCTTTGCGCGCTCGGCGTCATCGCCTCCTAGAGCTTTCTCCATGATCCTTTTCCTCCCTGCTTTGAACGATAGTCCCGTGAGGGTCTTCTAGGTCGCTTGCCTATCGATAACGGTGAGCACGCACCGATAGATTAGAATTTGCGTGAGGTAGAATGTCGAGCTCAGCACACTCTATCAGGGAGAATTTCATGTTCTATGACAATGTTGCAACAGATAGGGAAGCTCAATTGACGGAATCGCGGCAGGTAACCGTTTACTCGGATCGGGAAGTTCATGAGAAACTAATGTCTGGCGGGTTGTTTTAAGAGGCCGCTCATTGGACTCGGTTGCGCCGGCAGCCGGACGGGAAGATCCGATTGCCGTCTCGACGACCTAAGCCATCATCATGCGCAACGGCTACCCCTCGCTCTTGGTACGGGGGTTCGGGCGCTCATTTGCCAGAGATTAAAGATTCCGACGGCCTTGTCGTCGGCCACCTAAGGGCGTGCACGCCGGGCGGCCCCCCCAACTACCCCCAAGTATTTTTGCCTTTGACCGAAGACCCGAGTCGATATCCACAACCAGACATGTTAACCTTATTTTCTGGTCAATTTGCCTGATTATTCCTAAACGACGGCCGTTACGAGAGGGGATTATGAAAACATATTTAATCCGATTTATTAGTATTTTTGTCCTTTGCACTGTCGGTTCGATTGGCGCATTCTCGGCATCCCAAAATGCCGAAAATGCGAACAATGGTACCGTTGGTGTCATTGCCGGGACCTTGGGAAATAGTGGCGCCCGATTGGTTTCGGAGTTGGCATCGGTTCTTGATGAAGGAGACCAACTCCGGGTGGTGCCCATCATCGGCAAAGGGTCGTTGAGAAACCTCAGCGACATGCTCTACCTCAAGGGTATCGATCTCAGCATCGTTCCGACCGACGTTTTGGAAGAGGCGCGCAAACAGTCTTTACATCCTCACCTAACCAGCCTCATTCACTACGTCTCGACACTCTACTATGAAGAACTCCATGTTTTGGCCGGAGAAAGTGTCGGCAGTCTGGCGGATCTTGCGGGCAAGAAGGTAAATTTCATCAGCGAGACTGATGGCACCTTCGTCACCGGGCAGGCGTTGTTCGACTCACTCGGGATCGCGGTCGAACCGGTGTTTTTAGATCTGCCGCTTGCGATCGAGAAGGTGATGGGCGGAGAGATCGCCGCAACCTTGCTGGTGACGGCCAAGCCGGCGGCTGATTTCGCCTCGCTGACGGGCGAAGACGGGCTTCACTTGCTGTCCGTGACAGCAGCGAGCACGCTATCTGATACCTACTTGCCGGCGGTCATGACAGCAGCCGACTATCCAGGCTTGATCGCATCGGACGAAGGGATCGAAACGATCGCGGTCCGAACGGCATTGGTCGCTTACAACTGGAAAGAAGAAACCTGGCGCTACAGCAAGGTATCCCGTTTCGTCGACGCTTTCTTGGCGCGTGTTGGCGAGCTGCAGCAACGGCCACGACACGAAAAATGGCAGGAGGTGAACATCCGCCTCGATTTGCCAGGCTGGCAGCGTTTCAAGCCAGCCCGTGAATGGTTGCAGGAAAATGCCTTGGTGGCGAAAGCAGACAAAGCCAAGAAGAGCCTGCGACGGCAATTCGAGCTGTTCTTGACCGAGGTCACCGCCAACCAAGCCGAAGAGCGCACGGCCCTGGGAGAAGTCAGCAAAGAAGAGCTCTTTAACCAGTTTCTCGAGTGGCAGCGGCGAAACTAGACCGTGGTTTAGCTAGGTCGATGGGTCTACCGAACGCTGGCGTACCTGAGTCTGGCCATTGTTTTGTCTGGCTCTCAGTGGGTTATGGAGGGCTAGTGTCTTCATTCCGCTCTCGATCCCATGACAGCGGTTCCGGGTGAAGCGCCTATAACCATCCATCGCCCCGCCATCTGATGGCTAATCTTCGCGTACGTCACTCATCCTTATGAAACCGATTTGATGCAGGAATCGAGGAATAAAGTGTCCAAATTGAAAATTGTTCCGGGCGTCATTGTCGCCTGTCAACTGATTGTCCTAGGGATTTTCGCAACCCCCAGTGCCGCGGCAAGTTTGCCGGACGGTTACCCGGTGGGCCCCATAAAAGTCATCGTACCCTATGGCAAGGGCGGCGGATCGGACCAGTTGGTTCAGGCCATGGTCACAAGCGTTAATGCTTTGACTGGAATTGAATTTTCCGTCGATCATCTTCCCGGCGACGGTGGTCTCAAGGCGGTGCCGCCGTTCATGGATACCAAGGCAGACGGCTACACCATCCTGGAGCATATCGATGATGCTGTTGCCGCCTATGCCGCCGGCAACATCGAGCCTCATCCGGGCAAGGACTGGGTGCCTCTCGGCATGATGCAGATTACCTTCAGCCAGCTCTTCATCCGCACCGACGATCCTCGGTTCTCCGACTGGGACTCCTTTCTGGCCTACACCCAGCGCCACCCGGGGGAAGTTGCCGTTGCCAATGTCTCCTACGACGGGTCGATGGAACGCATCATTATGCAGCGGCTTGAACGAGCCGTCGGCCTAAAAGTTCGCCAGGTTAGCTTCGACAAGCCCAAGGAACGCTATGATGCCCTGTTGAAGGGGCGCGTGGACGTGCTGTTCGAACAGCCGGGTGACGTTCGCAAGTTTGTCGAAGACGGGCAAATGCGCCCGATGTTGACCTTTTTGAACGAGCGGCCCTCAGCCTTTGCGGAAGTGCCGACCCACCGTGATGTGGGCGCGGACTTCGAACCGCTGCTGCGGTTTCGGGGCTTTTACGTCAAGGATGGCACGCCAGACGAGCGCATCGACTTTCTGGAACAGCGGCTCCAAGAAGGCTTTCAATCAGCATCCTTTCAGGCCTTCAACAAGAGCAAATATATGACCTTGATCGACCCTTATAGAAACCGCCAGGATTCGGTGGACTTGATCAACACGAGCATAGAGACCTATCGGCAAACCTATCAGGACATGCTGTTCGAACTCTACCAAAAGTTCATCAAGCAGCAGGCCAACAACTAGTCCGGTCAGCCACACAGGCAGTCGAGAAGGCCAGAAGCCAAGGCACAGCTTCGCCCTGGGCGATTGGAGAGCGTGCCCGGAATGCTTAGCCGCGCCGGGCGAGAGCGAGGCCCAGGCCAGCGCCGATCATCAGTCCGCCGGTAATCCGTTGCGGAGAAGGCGTTGCCGCCGGCTGCGCAGGAGGCCGCCCGCATAGCCTGCCGCCACCGTCCACATTCCCGTAAAGATGAAGGTGATGGCGAGGAAAGTCGGTACCATAACTGCGAGCTGCAAAGCCATCGAACCCGCAGGATCCAGGAATTGGGGCAAGAACGCCGCCATGAACAGCATGCTTTTGGGATTCGGTATGGTGACTACCAAACCCTGCAGGAACAACGAACGACTATTGGCGCCTTTGACGCTTTCCTCGTCTTCCACCGGCCGGCGCCATTGCCGGATCCCCAGGTAGACCAGATAGGCCACACCGGCCCAGCGCAGCCATTCGAACCAGGATGCCAGCAACAGCATAAAAGAAGCCATGCCAACCACGGCGATCGCCAGCTGTATGGCCACCCCACAGGTACAGCCCGCCACACAAATGAGGGCACGGCGCCAGCCCAGGGCCAGCGAATGAGCCACCGACAGCATGACCGATGGGCCGGGCAGCAAAATCATCAGGGTTGTAGCGACGAAGAAAGCAAAGAACGTTGCAGGGTCCATCATTCCAGTCGTGTGGAGTTCATCGAACGACTTCCTACATCGCCTGAATTGCTTTCGCTTGGCAAGGCTTCAATTGACACACGCCCGCTTTGGAAGGACTGCGGAGTTCACTCAAGTCCCGGAGCGCCTCGATCCTGTTAGTGTTAATTCAACAAATTATTATAAAATTTTAAATATTGATTACTGGTTTATTAATAATCGATTTACCGGAGGTGTATAAAATCAAACCACTATATTAATTATATAACTAATTTTTTGGAATTTTTAATGGCCACTTTCGAAGAGCGCGTGCTGGAGCTGGTTAATCAGGAGCGCGCATTTAACGGACTTGACCCACTTGAGCTCCATCCGCTCTTAGCTGAAACGGCCGAAGGCCATAGCGAGTCCATGGCCTTGCAGGACTTCTTCAGCCACACCGGCCTGGACGGCAGCTCACCCAGCGACCGCGCGCTGGCCAATGGCTACGAAGGTGGTGTCGGCGAAAACATCGCCGCCGGATACTGGACGCCGGAAGCGGTTATGGACGCCTGGATGTCATCCTCAGGCCACCGCGCCAACATCTTGAACGCCGACTACAAATCGATCGGCATCGGATATTACTATCTGGCCGAAGATACGGGCAACACGAACTACAACCATTACTGGACTCAAGTCTTCGGCTTCTCGCTGCCTCCTGAAGAATTGGATCTCGTCACCATAACCACGACTGAAGACGGCGGTCACCTCATATTCGTTGACGATGCAAGCCTCCTGAGCGACGAGCACGGCACCCTTGCCATTGATGAAGTGCAGACGTCTGACTCGGTAGATGTGTTGCCGGACAGCATTGAAAACCTGACTCTGCTTGGTATTACCGATGCCAGTGCGACCGGCAACGACAACGAGAATGTGATTCAAGGAAACGATGGCGCCAATCAGCTCAATGGCGGCCTCGGCGCCGACGAGATCCATGGCGGCCTGGGCGACGATGTTGTCTTCGGCAACCAAGACAATGATTTGATCTTTGGCAACGATGGCTTCGACAGCCTGCGCGGATCGATCGGAGACGATGTTGTCTACGGCAACACCAATGCCGATAGCCTCAACGGCGGCCTGGGCAATGACGAGCTGCGCGGCGGGCGCGGACTCGACAATCTGCGCGGGGCTCGCGGTGATGACGTGATGATCGGCGGTCGCGGCGCCGACGTCTTGGTCGGCGGTACGGGCAACGATATTCTGACCGGGGGCGAGGCTGGCGACTTTTTCGTGTTCGATCAACCCGGCGGCGACATTAGTAGCGGCGTTGATATCATTACCGATTTCACCCCCGGTGTGGACAAACTCCTGATCTCAGCCTTGGTCAATGGGCTTGCACTCGGCTCGACGATCGAGGTGCTGGCGCGGCTCACATCGGATGGCGGCGACGGCTCAGTGATCGATCTTGGCAACGGCAACAGCGTAACGCTACTCGGCGTGCCGCCTGAGCAGCTTTCCGCCGACGACATCATTATCGTCTAACCCGAGTGTCTCGATTCCGAAGTTCGCCTAGATTTACGGCGTCCGCCGACCGAATTTCGAAATAGGGACACTCGCAACTTGTAAAGTTTAGTGTGGTTTTCAGGCCTAAAGGTCGTTTCGTCACGGGCCCCAGAATCATACGAAGGTCAGATCCGGTACACTAGCCCCTGTCCTCCGGCTGGGAAACCCACCAAGCCCAGGCGATAAAGACGCCTTGAAGCGGCAGTCTTGCCCACAATAGGGCCTCTGGAATGGCAATCCCCGAGGGCTGAATATTGTTTACGGCCATATTGATATTGGCCGGAAACACCGCGACATAAAGAGCGATCAATCCCAGGCCGGCGGCACGGCGCCAGCGCGGAACAAGCAGGCCCAGGCCGCCGAGAATCTCGAAGATGCCACTCAAATAGACCAATTCCCAATGCCAGGGCAGATAGGCCGGCATGATCGCCACATAGGCATCTGTTGCCAAGAAATGCAGGCCGCCGGCGATTACCATGAGCAGCGACAAGATGTGTCGAAGCGCCACTCTGGTAAGGGCGGGCGCCCCCAAAGTTTGATCTGACATAACGAAATCTGTGCGGTTGTTACTAGGGGTGTTTACCTGGGCCAACTTGCCAGTTGGTAAATGTTGGCTTTGTCATCACTTCAATGACTCACCTAACTCGCTTAGTCGGTTTGTCTAGCCCCTCTCGAAAAACAGCCGCCAGGTTTCCGAGGGCCACAGGCAAGCATGTTTTTCTTGCGCCCCAGCCCTGTGAGCGATAAGCAACCATACAGACCTGTATGGCGCTAATGCTCGATGAGGCCTAATGATGGCAATGGCGTGTTCAACGGCCGCGGAAGACACCAAGGACACGCTGAGCCGTGACGATTGGATCACAATTGGATTGGAAGTACTCGCGACGGATGGGATTGACGCCGTGCGCATCACCCGCCTGGCCGAGGCCTTGGGGATCACGCGCGGCAGTTTTTATTGGCATTTCAAAGATCAAGCAGATCTCTTAGCGGCCCTTATCGAACACTGGCAGGACCAGAACACTGCCGCCCTCATCAACGCGGTCGATCAGGAGCTAGACCTGACGCTCGGTATTTTCGCGTTGTTCGATGTCTGGCTGGATTTTCAACGCTTCGACCCGCGCCTCGACTCAGCGATGCGTGAATGGGCTCGAACCAGCGAAGAGGTGCGGTGTTCTGTTGAAGCCGCCGACCGCCAACGCATGGCGGCCATCGCCCGGCTCTTCGAACGCGCCGGAGTTGAGCCAACTGAGGCTTTCATTCGGGCCCGGGTCGTCTACTTCACCCAGGTCGGTTACTACGCGCTTGGCGTTAAGGAAAGCCTGACCGAACGCTTCAGTTACCTAGAGGCCTACTTCAGCTGCTTCACCGGGCGACCGCTCGATCCACGCGCGGCAAAGGCCTATCGAAAAAAACATCTTGATAAGTAGAGGAAGGGTCCAGTGATGGCGACGAGGCTTGAATCACGACGGGGCGGAAGAAAGGGAATGCGCGCGGCGCGTGGCGAGGGGCAGGCCACTTTGACCATCGCCCGCGGCAGCGCCCTGCGGCAGGTTCGCAATCCTTTCCGGCCGATCGAAGTATTCTCAGACGAACAGATTGAGGCCATCCATCGAACATCTCTCACGATCCTCGAGGAAATCGGCATCAAGGTGCTCAACGATGAGGCGCTGGACATCTTTGCCGCCGCCGGAGCCTCGATCGAGCGTTCCGAAAGCTTGGTTCGTCTTGAGCACGGCTTGATCGATAGCGCACTGGCGACCATTCCCCCACTTGTGACCCTTCGATCACGCAATCCTGAGCGAAATGTTGTGGTTGGTCGCGATCACCTCGCTTTCGCCACTGTCGGCGGTCCGCCAAATGTATCCGACATCGAACAAGGACGACGCCCCGGGACTCTGGAAACCTACAGCGACTTTGTGCGGCTCGCGCAGAGCTTCGATATCATCCACTTAATGGCACCCGCGGTCGAGCCCATGGACATCGAACCGCGCTTCCGTCACCTGGATCAGACCGCTGCAACATTGACACTCAGCGAAAAAATTCCCTTCCTCTATTGCCGGGGCCGCCAAGCCGTCGCCGACGCCTTCGAACTGGTCCGAATTGCCAATGGCCTCACGACGGAAGAATTCTCGGCCGCACCCTATTGCTACACGGTGGTCAATTCCAATTCACCGCTCCAACTCGATGACCTGATGTCCAAGGGTATCATCGATTTCGCGCGCGCCGGCCAGTTGATGGTCCTCACCCCTTTTACCTTGGCGGGAGCCATGGCGCCGGTCTCCTTGCCCGGCGCCCTGGCACAGCAGAACGCCGAGGCACTAGCCGGTCTGACACTGGCTCAATTGGTTCGCCCCGGCACGCCGGTCGGCTACGGCGGCTTTACCTCCAATGTTGATATGAAGTCAGGGGCGCCCGCCTTTGGCACGCCGGAGTATGTGCAGGCGGCCTTCGCCTCTGGCCAGCTTGCCCGCCGTTATCAGGTCCCTTTCCGATCCTCGAACGTCAATACCGCCAACATTGCAGATGCTCAGGCCAGTTACGAAGCCATGATGTCGACCTGGGGAGCGGTGATGGGCGGCTGCAATATTCTGCTGCACGGCGCCGGCTGGCTTGAGGGCGGCTTGTCGGCCTCCTATGAGAAGTTCATCATCGATGTCGAGATCTTGCAAATGTTCGCCAGCCTGTTCCAGGGAGTCCCCTTTGACGAAGGGGCACTCGGCCTGGACGCAGTTCGCGAGGTCGGACCGGGCGGACACTACTTTGGTGCCGCCCACACGCTCGAGCGCTATGAAAACGCTTTCTATGCGCCGTTACTGTCGGACTGGCGAAACTTCGAGACCTGGCGTGATAGCGGCAGTGTCGATACCACGACCCGTGCGCATCGTATTTATAGACAAGTTTTATCGAATTTTGAGGCACCGCCACTGGCGGCCTCGACACAAGAGGCCCTCGACGACTTTGTCGCCCGTCGCCGCAGGGAGGGCGGCGCCAACTTGGATCAATAGGTAGAGGGCCTGCAGAGGAACTAGCGAGGTTGCTATTCTCCGCCGCCGGTGCAGCCGGCAGGGTCGATCATTTCAATCAGCTTGCCCGTGGCACCGGCCCGGAAGAAAACGCTCTTGGGGCACCCCGAGATGCTGTACCAAAGGCTATAAGCATTCGGTGCCAGTTGGCTAAATCGAGAAGTGGCCAATCCGGCGCCGCGTTCCGACTGAATGGCGACTTCTTTGATGGTGTCCTTTGCCAGGCCCGCATTCTCCAACACCACGAGCGAATTCACGATCGCCTGATCCTGCGCATACTGATATCGAAACTCGTAATCGCCAAGGCGGGTGACGGCAAGGTTCGGGTAGCTCAAGCGGAGTTCTTGGCTAGGATCCGGATCGGCGGCCTGGCAAGCGGTCAACCCCAGCAGAGCCGACAAGAATGCGGATCGAAAACTTGAGTGAGCCATAGTGCACCCCGGCTTGTTGTTAAACGCGCGATCCAGTCTCGCCCACAGCCACTTGGATGTGGATCGAGCGGTCTCTAAATTTCGACCGAATTGCTTTGCTTTGGTCGCACCGCATCTGACAATCCCAGCTTAGGCCAAAATTGAGGTGGCCGAAATCTTTCTGCGGCCAGCAACGAGACGACCGCACAAACTTGGGCAAGGAATTTGATAGGGAAATGGCACTATTCGCCCAAATTTCGCACGCCAGGTTCACTTTCATTTCATCGATTCGTGCGACCATTTGATCATCTTGGGGTGAGAGACCGGAAACACATTGCCGCCAGGCACTCTACCGGTCCGAAGTTTGGGGTCTATTACAATGCTGATCGGTGGAAAGCGATTTAGGGTTCGATCGTCGGAACTGCTTGCCTTTTTTATCCTGGCGGCAATTAGCCTTTTCATTTGGGCATCATTCTCATTCGTCCTTTAGGGCGCCTATTGTCCAAAGGCGATCAGAGGCTAGCCTGCTCCTTCTGATTGCTTTGGCTTAACAAAAAACGATTTTCATAATTCGATAATTCATCTATTATCGAATTATGAAGTCAGCCCATGCCATCAAGGCGCTTTCGGCTTTGGCCCATGACCATCGGCTTGCCGCTTTTCGCCTCTTGATCAAAGAAGGTCCGCAGGGCTTGCCGGCGGGCCTTATTGCCGAGGCCATGTGCCTTGCCCCCTCAAGCCTGTCGTTTCATCTTTCGCAGTTGGAGCACGCGGGGCTGGTCAATTCACGGCGCGACCAGCGGCGAATCATCTATAGCGTGGACATAGCGACGACCCGGAACCTCCTGGCGTTCTTGAGCGAGGATTGCTGCGGTGGTCGTCCCGAAATTTGCGCTGGCCTGAGCTCAGCTGCTTCACTTTGCGATGAGGCATGAAAGTAGAAGCACGTTGAAATCGAAGATCATGCAAGTTTTAGTCCTTTGTACCGGCAATTCGGCACGTAGCATCATGGCGGAATGCCTGTTGAACCGCCTAGGCAATGGGCGTTTGCGAGCACATAGCGCCGGCAGTCAGCCAAGCGGCAAGGTAAATCCCTTCGCCTTGGAGCTTCTACAGGCCAAGGGTTACGCAACAGAGGGCCTTTATTCCAAGAGTTGGGACGTCTTCGCTGGAGCGGGCGCACCGGAATTCGATTTTATTTTTACGGTTTGCGATAGCGCCGCGGCCGAGACCTGCCCTGTCTGGCCGGGAAAGCCGCTGAGTGCCCATTGGGGTCTGCCCGATCCAGCCGCGGCGACGGGCGACGACGCGGCGAAGCGTGCCGCTTTCCTTGAGGCCTACATGATCTTAGAAGCGCGAATTGCTGCCTTCGTCGCCTTACCGCTAGAACGTTTGGACACCCGTGCGATCAAGGCCGAGCTCCAAAACCTAGGGGCAGCGCCGAAGTCGTCAGGTGTCACGTCATGACAGCCGTCGATTTGCCCCGGCGCCTGGTAGCAGAAGCCCTCGGCACCGCCGTCTTGTTGGCGACGGTGGTCGGCTCCGGCATCATGGGAGAACGGCTCGCGGACGGTAATGTCGCCTTGGCGTTGCTCGGCAACACCATCCCCACCGGCGCCATCCTGGTCGTCCTGATCTTGGTCTTCGGACCAATTTCGGGGGCACATTTCAACCCAGCGGTGACGTTGGCGTTTCTGGTCAAGCGGCAAATCGATCTGCACACGGCCGCACTCTACGTCACACTGCAGGTAATCGGCGGTATTCTCGGCGTATTTGTCGCGCACCTCATGTTCGAGGAGGCGATCCTGCAAATCTCCCTAAAGGAACGAGACGGTGTGGCCCAATTTTGCGCGGAAATTGTTGCCACCGCAGGGCTCGTCGGCACCATTCTGGGTACGCTGCGTTGGCGCCCGGAGGCTGTGCCCTATGCGGTCGGACTCTTCATTACCGCTGGGTACTGGTTTACCGCCTCGACTTCCTTCGCCAATCCGGCGGTGACCATCGCCCGCAGCCTGACCGATACCTTCTCGGGTATCGCCCCGCTCGATATGCCGGCATTCGTCCTGGCGCAGTTAATCGGCGCCCTGGCTGCCACCTATGTGATGACCTGGCTCCTGCGTCCGGACCCAAGCCAGGCCTAAAGCGTCGGGCGGTTTGGTGCCAAATTGCCGCCCGACGCTCTAAACGGCCGCTTTGGCTAGAAAGTCGTTAAGCGAGGGGTCGATCACCGCCGCATTGGTCTTGATGTAGGTCAGCAAGGCCCGCTCGTTCGGGTGCAGGTTGTCATCGCGGCGAATACGCTCGATCAGCCATTGAACCTCGGAACCGTTGATGGCTTCACGAGCCAGGGCCTCCTGGACTCTGGCGGATTCCTTTGCCCGTTCTTCCCGTTCGACGGCACTGCCGAAAGGATCGAACTCGCGAAAAGCCTCGGTGAAGGGAATATCCATGCGGCGCATCGATGCCGTAAGACCTCGCAAAACCCCGCCGATTCCGCGCCCACCGCTGGGCTCTGCTTCCCGGCGGCGCGCAACGGCGGCGTCCGCCACCACCGGCGCCCGGCGTGGAAACATCAGGAAATTGACCACGGCCTTGACAAAGAATTCGGTCCAAGCCGGCGAGTTCTCCGCCGACGACGTTGCATCGTTGAGATCAAACAGCAGTTCGGCCTCTTCTTGCGAAACGGTGAAGCCGCCTGGACTGCCCGGCGCATAGATGACGCGATGCAGGATCTCCACATCAAAAGGTGTTATCACCCCGGCTTGACGGTCGCGGCCATAAACGGCCGTGTCCGGATTCAAGATGCTGTCTCGCACGGCGCCGAGCACGAAGAGGGCCAGCTCTTCGGGAACGCTCTTGGCATGGTGGATGATGTTGATAAGCAGCTCCAGCTCGGTCACGCTGTCCACGCGGCCATCATGCACGACCGTGCTGATCAATTCCTTGGACTGAGGTTCGGAAAGGTACCCGCGTGGCTCCGACTGCCATAAGAAGTAGTCGGTCAGGGCCTCGACATAGAACTGGACCCAACTGGGGTCCTTGTCGGGGCAGGCATGGTCCAGTTGAAAGACCGCGGCTGCTTCATTGGCACCGATGACGCCGTCCGGATAGGTCAGACGTCGCAAGTCCAATACATCCTCGGCAGTAATATTCTGCTGCTGGCAAAGACGATCGATGAGATCTTCAAGTAGTGCGGCATCGCTCATAGGGCGCACCTCTAAGGCAGAAAACAGGCAAACCAACATCAAAATCTCAAGCTATTGCTAAGATTTGCCTAAGCCGCGCCTATTCGATGGCCTGCGGTTGACAAATTCAATTGAGACAGCCAAACGACAGCGACCCACAACGCAAAAAGACTAATCAAATTTATCGAAAATTCGTGATGATTCCCGCTGAGGGCTTGCGATCGCATGACAAATGCTTGAAAGTCGCGGCCACGCTGATATCAGGGGGCAGCGTTGGGACATTCAAGTCTGGCACCCCACCGTCCCATGTTCAGTTGATGAAAATCTTTTGAGGCGTTATGCCGTTTTTGAGCATGGTGATTCCGGCCATGGTCTTGTTCTATTTCTATCCGGGCATTGCCCTTTGGCTTCCTAATCCTTCGTAGGGTGTGCGCTAGGACTGCCATGACAGAAGCTCGTCAAAGGCCTATCAACGCAGTGGAAACGGCACGACGTTTGGCGGTCGGGGAAATCACCTCGGAGGCGCTGGTCATTGGTTTTGTCAAAGAATTGGATCTTGCTGTTGTCACTATCATCTGTCTGCTGGATCATCTATCTACTGGTCGGCATTTACGACTTTTGGACCACCTTTCGGAGCAAGGGCCACAATAGCGCCAAGACGCGCTAGGTAGGGGCCGTCTTTCTTTAAACCTTGGAGAGCCCATGCAGAGCGCGGAGGTGATCGTCATCGGCGGCGGCATGCTGGGCCCGGCGGTTGCCTATGGCTTGGCCCGGCGAGGCATCAACGTCATAGTCCTGGACGAAGGCGATTCCGCCCTGCGGGCCGCACGCGGCAATTTCGGTTTGGTCTGGTACCACGGCAAAGGGCTTGGTCGCCCCGCCTACACCGATTGGACCAGGCGCTCGGCGGAACTTTGGCCGGCCTTTGCCGCCCGGCTTGTCGACGAGACGGGCATCGACATCGCCTTCGAACAGAAAGGCGGTATCGACCTTTGTTTGGGTGAAGAGGAACTGACAGCCAAGAAAGAGCAGATCGCTCAACTCCAAGAACAATCCCACCGGGGCTATGAAGCAAGCCTGCTCGACCGAGCGGAGGTGGCAGGGCTTTTCCCAGGCCTTCGCCTCGGCGACAGTGTCAGTGGCGCATCTTTTTCGCCCCTCGACGGCCTCGTCAATCCGCTTTACCTGCTGCGCGCCATGATCGCCGGACTGCAGGCGGCCGGCGGCCGCTTCCTGCCAGGCCAGCGGGTTGTATCGATCCTCCCACAGGGTGAGGACTACATCGTATCCAGTGAAACCGAGCGCTTCGCCGGGCACAAAGTCGTTTTGGCGGCCGGCCATGGCCTGCGCAGTTTGGGATCACAACTTGGGCTCGATGCGCCGGTCAATCCCGAACGCGGCCAGATCCTGGTCACCGAACGCTGCGAGTCGATTTTCCCTTTGGCCATGCTGTCCTTGCGGCAGAACAAGGAGGGCACCGTCATGATGGGCGGATCGGAGGAGGACTGCGGGTATGCCGATGATACCACGCTCGCCGTTACGAGCCGCCTGGCGCGCCGGGCCGTGGCGTGTTTTCCCGACTTGGCGCGGCTTCGTGTGGTACGTGCTTGGGGCGCGCTTCGTGTTCTGACACCGGATAGCTATCCCATCTATCAAGAATCAGAACGTCATCCGGGCGCCTATCTTTTGACCTGTCACAGTGGCGTCACCCTGGCCGCCGCTCACGCCGGGCCGGGCGCAAGCTGGGTGGCCGGCGATCAGGCGCCACCCGAGTTCACCGATTTCCGATTGGGACGCTTCGATGTTTCGGCAACGCCCCGCCCACATTGAAAAAACCGTCACCCTCGTCATCGAGGACAAGGCCGTCGAAGTCCCGGCCGGCTGGACCGTGGCGGCGGCGGTTTTGGCACGAGGCCCCTACCCCACCCGGTCTACTGCGGTTTCCGGGTCGCCGCGCGCGCCCTACTGCCTGATGGGGGTCTGTTTCGAGTGCCTCATGGAGATCGACGGCGAGCCCAACACCCAAGCCTGCATGACCCAGGTGCGCGACGGCATGCGGGTTCGGCGGCAAGATGGCGTGAGGCGCCTGAAGGAATGACCAAGGCCTACGATCTTATCGTCATCGGCGCCGGCCCGGCCGGCATGGCGGCGGCGATCGAAGCGACCGGTTGCGGCCTCACGGTGCTAACACTCGACGAAGCCGATGCGCCCGGCGGTCAAATCTACCGGTCGATCGAGCGTGTGGCGGCCGAACGAGCCGAGGATTTCGCCCTTCTCGGCCCGGATTATCGCCATGGCCACGATCTGGTGAAGGCCTTTCGCGCCGCACCCATCGACTATGAACCGGGCACCAGTGTGTGGCGGATCGACAAAAGCGGTGTGGTCTCGGCCTCGGACGGAAAGCGCAGCCGGCTCTACCAAGGCAAGCACCTGCTCATCGCCAGCGGTGCGATGGAGCGAGCGGTGCCGCTGCCGGGCTGGACCCTGCCCGGGGTGATGACGGCCGGCGCGGCTCAGATCCTGCTGAAATCGAGCGGGACGGTCCCCTCTGGCCGCGTCGTTCTGGCGGGTAGCGGTCCTCTGCTTCTCTTGGTGGCCGGACAGCTGCAAGCCGCCGGCTGCCACCTCGTCGGCATGGTCGAAACCACCACCAGTGCCGATTATCGCAGAGCCTTGCGCCACCTTCCCCAGGCCGCCATTGCCAGCGACTATCTCCTCAAGGGAGCCAAGATGGCCCGTGATCTGAGGCGGGCAGGGCTGGAGCGCTACGATGGCTGCAGCAACCTTGCGGTCAGCGGCCAGGACCGCGCCGAAGGCCTGGCCTTTACAAGCCTCGGCGCGAGACTCCGCCTAGAGGCCGATCTCGTTCTCTTGCACGACGGGGTAATGCCCAATCTGCAGCTTTGCCGACAAGCGGGCTGCGCTCTCGTCTGGGACCAGCGGCAAAGGACCTGGCGCCCTCGGCTAGACGACTGGGGGGCGACCAGCCTGGGGCGGGTTTTCGTCGCCGGCGACGGCGGCGGCATCGATGGCGCCCGCGCGGCCGAAGCGAGCGGCCGGCTCGCCGCGCTGGAGATTGCCGGTCGCCAGGAAGGGATCAACGCGCCCGAACGAGACACCAAAGCCAAGCCCTGGCGATGGCAGAAATTTAGGCACCGCGCCATTCGTCCCTTCTTGGAAACGCTCTTTCGGCCGCAAGACGCATTTTTCTCTCCTCCCGACAATGCCACCTTGGTCTGTCGCTGCGAAGAGGTGAACGCGGGACAGATTCGCCAGGCGGTATCCCTCGGCTGCCTAGGGCCCAACCAGGTAAAATCCTTTACCCGGGCGGGGATGGGACCTTGCCAGGGCCGCCTCTGCGGTACCACGGTGGCCGGGGTGATCGCGAAGGCTCGACGTCTTTCCATGGAGCAGGTGGGCCACTACCGCATCCGAGCGCCGATAAAGCCAATCAGCCTGGGCGAGCTCGCGGCCCTGGGCGAAGAAGAAGAGTTAGACGGGCTCTAACGTTCTGCTATGCTGCCCTAGTGTGGTGGATTTGAAGTTCCTATCATTGTTTGGAGCAGCACCGAGAGGAGCTTCAAATCCGAAAAACCACACTAGACTCAACACCATTCTAGTGTCCTGATCGATTCCGAAATTCGGTCGTCGCACGCCACAATATGAAGCGAATTTCGGAATCGGGGCACTAGGGGCCATTGGAGGCTAATGGCTGATGGGGTAGCGGCAAAGCACCAAATCCTTTTGATAAGCGCGATGCTTGTCGCCCTGTTGGGATCGACAGATACTCTCCTTGCCCAGGAGGACGACAAGTTTGCCGATCTGCGCCGGGAAATGCTCGATATCGTCGAGTTTGAGGCCCTGTTGGCGGCCCGGTCCTACGATGTCAAGACCCTTGATCCCAAGGTGCGCCATGCCATGCAGCAAGTGCCGCGCCACGTCTTCGTGCCCGAAGCCTTGCGGGACTATGCCTATACGCGCGGCCCCCTGCCGGTCGGCCACGAGCAAAACATTGCCTCGCCCTTCATCGTGGCCTTGATGACCCAATTGGCCGAGCTGGAAAAGCACCACGTCGTTTACGAGACTGGGACGGGGGCGGGCTACCATGCCGCCGTCTTGTCACTGCTGGTGCACCGGGTTTACAGCGTGGAAGTGATCGAGCCGCTTGCCCAAACCGCCAAGGAGAAGCTGCAAAAGTTTGGCTATGCCAACGTCCGCAGCAAGCACGATGATGGGTACTACGGATGGATCGAGCATGCCCCCTTCGACGCCATCATCGTGAAGGAGGCGGTCGACCATATCCCCAAGCCCCTGCTGCAGCAGCTCAAGCCGGGCGGGCGCATGGTCATTCCCTTGGGGCCGCCCGGCGGCCCACAGTTTCTGACCCTCATCGAAAAGCGGGATGACGGCAGTCTCAAGGAAACGCCGGTGCTGCCGGTTCTCTTCTCGACCTTTCAAGGCGGCGCACGGACTTAATTGCGATCGTAAATGGGAAATTGCCGGCAAAGGCCGGCGACCTCGGCGTGAACCACGCACTCTACTTTGGTATTATCAACGGGTGTGGCGACCAGGCCATCCAGCACCCGCGTAATCCATTTTCCCACTTGTGCGAACTCCTCGACACCGAAACCGCGCGCGGTGCCTGCGTTGCTGGAAAGGCGCAAGCCAGAGGCCACCTCCGGCGGTTCGGGATCGCCCGGAATGACATTCTTGTTGCAGGTAAGGCCGGCTGCCTCCAGGCTTTCGCAACTCGCTTGTCCCGTCAGCCCCTTGCTGCGCAGGTCGACCAGCAACATCCCACAGTCGCTGCCACCGGTTACCAATCGCAAGCCGCCGGCCCTCAGAGCATCAGCCAGGGCCTGGGCATTATCCAGCACCGCTTGGTTGTAGCGACGGAACTCGGGCTTCAGCGCTTCGCCGAGGGCAACGGCTTTGCCGGCAACCGCGTGCAACAGCACCGAACCTTGGACACCGGGGAAAACGGCTGTGTCGATCTTCTTGGCAAGACGTCGGTCGTTGGTGAGGATCAGGCCACCACGGGCACCACGCAGGCTCTTGTAGGTGGTCGTGGTAACCACATGGGCATGCGGAAAGGGGTTTGGAAAAAGCCTGCAGGCGACCAGACCCGCGACGTGCGCCATGTCGACGAGGATAAAGGCGTCGACCTTGTCGGCAATCTCTCGAAACCGGGCAAAGTCGATACGGCGCGGATAGGAAGATGCGCCGGC
Organism: Rhodospirillales bacterium; assembly: GCA_965222795.1. GTDB lineage: Bacteria > Pseudomonadota > Alphaproteobacteria > Kiloniellales > CBDCUY01 > CBDCUY01. The sequence goes on from OZ244972.1 coordinate 2,396,163, forward strand.
GACAATGAGCCTTGGACGGTGTTCCAGAGCCAAGCGTTCGACTTCTTCGTAGTCGATGCGCTCGTCGTCGGCGCTGAGGCCGTAAGGGATAATGCGGTAAGTCTTGCCGGTTAGGGTGGCGGGATGACCGTGCGAGATGTGCCCGCCGGCCTGCAGATTCATGGAGAGGATGCTGTCTCCCGGTTTAAGCAAGGCGAGATAGACCGCCTGATTGGCATTGGAACCCGAATGGGGCTGTAGGTTGGCGTACTCACAGCCGAAAAGACGACAGGCGCGCTCGATACCCAGGCGTTCGATCTCGTCGGCTGGCTCGGCACCGCCGTAGTAGCGGGCTCCCGGATAGCCTTCGACGGTCTTATTGGTCATCACCGAGCCTTGCGCGTCGAGGACGGCGCGGCTTACCAAGTTCTCCGAGGCGATCAATTCAATACCCTCGCTTTGCCTGGCATTTTCACGCTCGATGGCGGCAGAGATTTCCGGGTCTGCTTCAGCAAGAGAGGCTGTAAAGTACCCCTGATGAAGAACGCACGCGGCCATGGTTCAGTTCCTTTGCGAAAAGTTTCGCTCCTCTAACAAGCTTTGGCTGGTAACAAGCTGCGGCTGGCGCGCCAAGCGATAATTTTGCGGGACCAGGCTTAGATCACCAATTCAAACTCTGTAAGCATAAGGATAGGATTGCGAATGGCAGGGTCAGCGGACGGAGGGCCGGCGGACAGACCGACCGCAGAAAATCGGTCTCGTTTGATGGCCACCGCCCTTGGCGCGCACAAGCAAGGTGATTTGCGTCGTGCTGAGGTGCTTTACCGCAAGATCCTGGCGGAATGGCCCGACCATGACCCGGCCTTGGCGCGCCTCGGCTTGATCGCCTATCACCACAACCATCATCAAGCAGCCCTCGACCTTATCGGCAAGGCCGTTACCCTCAATGCGGCGGAACCCAGCTACCACGCCAATCTGGGCATCGTCCTCGAGACCCTCGGTCGGCTGGATGCGGCTCACCGACAGTATCGTAGGGCAATTTCGCTCAAGCCTGATTTCGCCGCAGCGCACCACAACTTGGCACAGATCAAAACCTTTACCGAGGGCGACGCTGATCTGCTTGCCCTTCGAAGGGCGGTGGCGGTCGGCGAAGGAGAAACTCCCGCTCCCGGTCTTAATTTTGCCCTTGGCAAGGCCGAGGAGGATCTGGGTCATTATGATCAGGCCTTTGCCGCCTATCAACAAGCCAACCGTTCGACGAGAGAAAACGTCCCTTATGATCGGCGGCATGAAGAGGCGGAATTCCATGCTCTCGCCGAGGCTTTCCCGCCGAAGATATTACAACGCCTCTCGGCAGCCGGCGTCGCCTCGCGGCGCCCGATCTTCGTCCTCGGCATGCCCCGGTCCGGGACAACGCTGGTCGAACAAATTCTGGCCAGCCACAGTCGGGTCCTCGGCGGCGGCGAACGACGGGATCTCGGGCGGCTTGCTGCCGAATTGGCGACGCCGGCAGCGAATGCCAGGGGATTGGCGGAAGCGGTGGCCCGGCTCTCTCGCGATGACTGCCGGCGACTGGGCGAGACCTATCTTGCAAAGCTCGATCATGGCTCCCCGGACAAGCACCACACGACCGATAAGATGCCGCTCAATTTTCGGCTTATCGGCCTCATCCACCTGATTTTGCCGCAAGCCCCAATCATTCATGTCAGCCGCGACCCGCGCGACACTTGCTTTTCTTGCTATGCCCGATTCTTCACCGAGGCCAACGCATTTTCTTACGACCTGCAGGATCTCGCTCATTACTATCGCCACTATTCGGCACTGATGGCGCGATGGCATCGCCTGTTGCCAAGCGGCAGAATTTACACAATCAGTTACGAAGCGCTGATCGACGATCCGGACGGTGAAGTTCGCAAGCTCCTGGATCATTGTGGGCTGCCGTGGGAGGATAGATGCCTTGAATTTCATCGTACGGCGAGGGCCGTGAAGACGGCCAGTGCGGGGCAGGTGCGCAAGCCCCTTTATCGCCGATCCCTGGGTCGCTGGGAACGTTTCGCGCCCTATTTGGAACCGCTTGTCGCGTCGCTGAGGGAGCTGGTGCCGCACAACGAAGCTGATCTTACGAAGAAGGAATGAGACGTCATGACGAAAGCAACGCAAAGGGACGGCGGCTGCCTATGTGGTGCGGTCCGATTCACGGCTAGCTTGCCCGACAATACGTTCAATGTTTGCCATTGCAATGCCTGCCGAAAATGGAGCGGTGGCCCTCTCATGGCGGTCCATTGTCAAGGCGATGCAGATCTCACTAAGGACGAAGGGTTGTCCTGGTATCGGAGCTCTGATTGGGCCGAGCGCGGATTTTGCCGGCGCTGCGGATCCAGCCTCTTTTGGCGACTGGCCAGTGAACCGCAAGCCTTGCTGATCGTTGCCGCAGATGCCTTTGATACGACAGATGACCTGACCCTGGATCGGCACATTTATTGGGATGCCAAACCAAAGCGATATGACTTCGCGGACAAAAGACCGCGACTTAGCGAAGCAGAAGTCCTGGCGGAGTTCGGTGTCGAGCCCGGGTCGAACGGATGAGGTAACGCTAGTGCAATGTCGCCTCGAAACTGGCCCAATCATCGGGGTGATCGTTGAACCAATCGACCGCTTTCTGCCAATCCTTCGGTTCGGCGGATAGGGCAAACAGCATGGCCGAATCTCGGCAAACGGGCTGCCGTTCCCCCAACATTTTGAGCGCGACGGAGAGAACCCGGCCGATCGTTGAATTGACGATTTCCGCCTCTGGCGTGAGACGCTCCCCACCCGCAATCCCCCTGGTCAAGGTGGTTTCCTCCCCGTCGGTTAGACGCGAGACGGCAAGGACGACTTGGACCAAGCGGCCGACGAAAGAACGTCGATCCTCCCAGGTCATGGTTACCATCTCGTCGACAAGATCATCGACCATTTCTTGGCATTCTGGGTTGAGGTCGTCATATTCTTTCATTTTTGCTTACGGCGACCCTCAAGACCACTACAAAGAAAACTACAGTGAATATTATAGCACTATTTCGAATCGCTCACCAGATTTTTTGAATTTATTTAATTATTTCCATTAACCATTAATATCGTAGAAGTAAAAAAGAGAATTGCATTTTGCGGACAACACTTCTCGGAAAAAATTTGACTCTTTCCTCCATTAACCCTGGCCCACGGCATTGCCCCAGACCTGCCCGCTAGGCCCTTGCCAATGGGCCCGACGAACATGGCACCATAGTGATGGTTAACGCGGGCCGGGAGGCTTGCTTCGGTGGCCGTTCATTGATGCCTTCGTCGAAACCGCGATGTGCTCCTAGCCGTTGCCCATGGCAGCCGTGCAAGATTCGACGATGAGGAAGACGGCTTGTCCCGTTATCAGCGGCAGTCAACGAGTGGAAAGCGGCACCTGATCAGAGGGGCCGGGCATAGCGGGCCCGCGCACCGCGTTGAATTGCCGCTGCTTCCAGCCGGCCTACACCCAAGGCCTCCTGCAGGAGCTCAAGCAAACGCAGCTCTTCCTGACTAGCCTGGCCGTCCGCGGCCGCGACATCGCAGGCAAGCGCGTAGGCGGTCTCACGGAGCCGCTCGGGCAGGCCGGCCATGATCACATCAAAGGCTTTGGAAAGCCCGTCAGGATCCGACAGCAACTCAGCGCAGTCGGACGCAGCCTTGGTCAGCTTGCTGAGGTCATAGTCGTGAAACACCGGTAGGTGCTTGACGATATCGCCGATGGTCGAAAGTTCGGAGTCGGTCATGTTCCGATCCGAGGCGGATACGAGGACCATGGTGTAAATCAGGGCTTGGTGATGGTCGATCATCTGAGTGGAAACATTCATTCCTGGCTAGCTTTCCTCGAGGCGCAATAGGGCGGGGCAACCTAGTGGCTGAAGACGTCTGCCGTCAAGCGGCACGGCGGATTCTGTGACGCCAGCGTGGGTAGCTTTGTGAAGGCTCGACAACAAGCGCCTCAATGGCCATGGTCTGACCTATGACCGCAGTAATCAACCTTGTCGTCCCGGTGTTCGCGATCATGCTGGCCGGTTTTGTGGCCGGCCGCTTTGGCTTACTGGGTGCGGCCAGCAGCGAAGCACTCAACCGTTTCGTCTTCTATGTGGCCCTGCCCGCATTTTTCTTCGGCACCATGGCACGGGTGCCGATCAACGAAGTCGTGCACCTGCCTTTCATCATGGCCTTCGGCGGCGGATTGATGGCCACGTTTGGGGCCAGCCTGCTGATCGCCGCCTTTGCCTTTCCAAACCGCCTCGGCGCTCTGGGTCTCCACGCCATGGCGGCGATTTTTTCCAACACCGTTTACATGGGTATCCCCTTGATGATCCTTGCCTACGGGGACGCTGGGGCGCTGCCGGCGATCATCGCCTCAATCACCACCGGCGTGGTCATCATGGGCCTTTGCGTGGCCATGCTGGAGTATGATTTCAGCCAGGACAAAGGGGTCACAGCGATGCTCGGCCATGTCCTCTTGGGGGTGGTTAAGAATCCGCTGATCGCGTCGGCGCTGGCAGGCCTCGCCTTTTCCGTCGCGGGTTTAGATCTTCCTCTGCCGATCGAGCGATTCTGCGATATTTTAGGCGCCGCCACCGCACCTTGCGCACTCTTCGCCATGGGCCTTTTTATGGTTGACGGCCAGGTGACGGCGGGCGCCGCGGAGACGCTTTGGATTACCCTCCTGAAGCTGGTGGTGCATCCCGCAATCACCTGGTGGCTTGCCTATGAGATCTTGTTGATGGATGCCTTTTGGGCCAAATCCGCGGTTATCCTCGCTGCCCTGCCGAGCGGTGCTTTGGTCTTCGTGCTAGCCCAGCAGTATGGTGTCTTTGTGCGGCGTGCGACAGCAGCCATCACATTATCCACGCTGCTATCCGTTATCACCTTAACGATTCTCTTTGCCTACCTAGGGGTCGGATAACATCCCGGAAGGTTCCTCAATCCGAAAGGAATTCGCGGGTCACGGCCACAGCCTCGGCCAGCCCGATGCGATCGACTTCGACACCTTCGGGAAAGGCGCCGCGAAGTCTTGAGGGCAACATCGGGTCGAGCAGCACGAAGATGCCGCGATCCTCTGCCTTGCGGATGAGCCGTCCATAAGCTTGCTTCAGATGAAGCCTGGTCAACATATCGTCGTAGCGACGACCGCCGAAGGCGGCACGCCGGGCACGATGGCGCAGATCGGGGCGCGGCCAGGGGACGCGATCGAAGACGATCAGCCGAAGCGCGCGGCCCGGAACGTCGACCCCATCGCGCACCGCATTGGTGCCCAGCAGGCAGGAATCCGCTTCGGTGCGAAAGATGTCGACAAGAGTGGCCGTGTCCATATCGTCCACATGCTGGGCGTAAAGCGTCAACCCGGCCGCTTCTAGATGCGGTGCGATGCGGTGGTGGACGGCGCGCAGTCGCGATATCGCCGTAAATAGACCGAGAGCACCACCTCCGGCGGCTAGAAAAAGCTCCCGATAGGCGGCGGCAACCTGATCGAAATCATCCTTACGCACGTCGCCAACCACCAGGACTCGGGTTTGGGCAGGGTAATCGAAGGGTGATAGAACCTGGGCGCGAATGGCTTTATTTGGCAGATGAGCCGCGCCGCAACGATCCTCAGCTGCAGCCCAGTCGTTCTCCGGATCGCCGCTGCCGTCAGTAAGCGTCGCCGAGGTCACGGCCACTCCGTGGGCCTGCGTTGCGATGCTGCCGGCGAAGGGTATCATCGGATCGAGCCAGTGGCGGTAGAGGCCAAAGTCTAGGTCTCGGCCGTCGATCCGTTCGACCGACAGCCAATCGACAAAGCTTTCAGGCGTCGTATCGTGCAAGTCCTCCAGCATGGATACCCAGGCCGCCACAGGCAGGACGGCACGCCGCTGCAGGCTCCGACTGGAAGCCTCGATCCGGTTGCGCGTGTCGCTCTCCAATTCAGCCGCGTCGCGGTCGAGACGGGCGCTAAGTCCGGTCGTGAGCCGGCGCAACGGCTCCAGCAACTGTTGCAACACCACGTGAAAGGCTTCCGCGGCGGCCAGCAGATCGTCGGCAGCCGGCTTGCATTCGCATTCCAAGCTATAGGGTCCGTCGCGATGCGCCGCCCGAGCGTAAACCTGTTTGCGCAAGGCCTGGAAGAAGATCTCGGCCGGGCCTTGGGGCACCCCTTCGGTCAAACGCTGCCGCCATCCCTCGGCAGGAAGCGCATGCGCCGCGATTAAGACCGACTCAAGAGCTGCGGCCGTTTCCGCGTCGCCGACGATCAGATCAGCTACCCGGCGCTTGAGGCCGCGCATACGCCTTGCGCTCCGCCGGCCGGCTTCGCTACCCAAGAGCCAACGACGCAGTTCCGCCGACTCGACCGCCGAAAGATGGGCGGCAAAGGCATTGTCCGCCGCATCGAAGAGGTGGTGCCCTTCATCGAAGACATAGCGGCTGGGAAGCGACGAATCGCCGCCCAAGGCCGCTTGCACCATGACCAAGGCGTGGTTGGCGACCACAATTTCTGCCCGCTGGGCACGCCGGATTCCGGCTTCGACGAAGCACTTTCGATAGTGCGGGCAGGCCGCATAGATACATTCGCCCCGCCTGTCCCCGAGACCGAGGGTCCGGCTACGGCCGAGCAAGTCCGGCAACCAGCCCGGCAGATCGCCGCCGACCATATCCCCGTCCCTGCTGCGCCTTGCCCAGCGTGCGAGGAGCCCGATGGCAATGGTATCCCGGCTGTTTAGTGAACGCCGGTTGACCGCTTCCTCATAATTGAGCAAGCAGAGGTAATTTTCCCGGCCCTTGCGAATAACGACTTTCTCCGACTTGACGTTGGGGTGAGGATAGAGTCGGTCGAGCTCGTCATCAATTTGACGCTGCAGATTGCGGGTAAAGGTGGAAAGCCAAACGGGACTGTGATTGCGTTCCGCCCAGAGGCTCGCTGGCGCAATGTAACCCAGCGTCTTGCCGACGCCCGTTCCGGCCTCTGCCATGACAAACTGCGGCTCGCCTTCCGCCTCGGGCGGGGTAAAGGCTAGAGAAACGGCAGAGGTGTAATCCGCTTGCTGCGGCCTTGGCTCAGCATCGCTGTCCAGCAAGTCGGCAAGGCGCGTGCGCGCTTCCGCTGGATCTACCGGCTGATGACCACCGTCACGGCTGGCCGGTACTTCCTCCCACTCGCGAAGACGCTGCCAAATCCGTAGACCGGGAGGGCGCCCAGCCAGCGGTTCGCTTGAAGTATGATCGCCCAGGGCAGAGAGCACTGTCGGTCCCCACGGCCAGCCTGCATCGGCCATCTCGCCGGCAATTTCCTTTGCATTTGCATGGTGCTTAGGATCTTGTGCAGCCAGCTCCAAAAGCAGCCTATGAACGGCGTGGTGGAGCAAGCTCGCCTGATCGCTGGGGTCTTTGGATGGCGAGAGGCCAACGGCGATGGCCATGCCATAGGGTGTCGGAACGCAAAAGCGCGCCGGCCGGACAAAGGCAAACAGCTCTAAGATATCGTAGCTCTGGAATGGTTCGACACCGAGGCGACGGGCGGCGGCACGGGCATGACAAAGGATAGGAGGGCTTTGCCGCGCATGCTGCACGGCCTCGCCGCGCGCTAAGATTTTCAATTCGCCGTGGTCAGAGATCCAAGCAGAGTTCTTAGCCCCAACGACTAGAACCGGAACCGCCGGTACCAGCGGCCCAGAACGCTCGGCCCGGCCATCGCCGCCGGGCGCCTCGGAAATGACGGCGCTAGACATCGCTAATTGAATAAGCCTGATGATGTTCGCTTGCCATGGGCGGATATGGAGGTAACGGAAGCCGTCTTTCAGCAATTGGCTTGCTGGCAACTGGCCATTTGCCGCCGAGTGTGAGAGAAGGCGACCTGCGCCCTGATTCGGTGGGACCGGATAGAGCTATGCCCCCAGAGGAATTCGACCTAGCGCCTTTGATCGCTGGCGAAAAGCGGGCCTGGGACCGCTTTGTGAGTCGCTTCTCGCCGATCATATTTGCGGCAGTACGGCGAAAACTGGTCAGCGCAGGCCGCCTGGAGGAGGCCGAAGACGTAGCCCAGAATGTATTCCTGCGGCTCTGCAACAAGGATTTCCACCTCTTGAAGTCTTATGATCCACGCCGCGCTAAGCTTTCTACTTGGTTAACCGTAGTGTCGACAAGCACGGCCATCGATCACCTACGACGCAAGACCCTAAAGGTTGACACGCTGGACGCAACCCCGGAGGCTGCCCTGGCCGTGGAGCCGGTCGTGAAAGAACATCTCAAGATTCCAGCGGGGTTGCTGCCCCCGCGTCAGGCCTTGATTTTGCAAATGCTCTACCAGCAGGATATGGACGTGCGCGAAACGGCCGAGTTCCTTGGCATTGAGCCGCAGACGGTACGCAGTCTTCACCATAAGGCAATAACCAAGTTGCGCGGCCATTTTCGGAAGGAACTCGACCTACCTTAGGGGGATACTCGACGGATTTGATCCGTAAGATAAGAGTAGAGATGTGCGAGAGGGGCCGAAGTTGGAAAGCGAACCACTGGATAAGGACTTAACGCGGGTGCTGGGGCTCTGGCGTGCAGAAGACAGTTCTGACGACCAGTCCGAAATTGAACCAAACGCTTTGGCGGCCTATCTCGAAGGAACGCTGGCGGCGGACGACTTGGAGGAGCTGGAACAACAGCTAGCCGCGAACCCTGGGGCCTTGGAGCTTGCACTAGCGGCTCGAGCCGCCATGGAAGAGCCGGCCGCCGCGGTTCCGCTGGGTCTCACCAGGCGGGCGCGGGCGCTGCGGGAGGCGGCCGTCGGAAGCGGAAGCACAGTTTTACGACCTCAGTTTGACGGGTTGCCGTTGCGCTATCGGGCTCCGGCCTGGATTGGCGTGGCAGCAGCGATGGTCCTAGCGGTCGTCGGAAGTTTCGAGCTCGGTCAGACCGGCTATCAGCTCAATGTCGAAATGGAAGGGCTTTTGGCTGACGCAGTGGATCTTGGCTCTTTCGAACAACAGGAAGATTTCCTTTGACCAGCATGCCAACACAAGGGTTTGGCCTGCGGCCGAAAGCGCTGCTTGGCGAAACGGCGGTAAGACCGTGCACGAGCGGCACTCTTGATCCGAGACTACATTGTTGGGCAAGGAGCTAGGTGGGCGATGCGAGGAAAATTACTCTGGACCTTGCTTGCTGTATCGGTCGCAGCAAACTTGTTCTTCGTTGCAGGTGTCGTCTACTCCAAGGCAACTGTCGAAAGTCTTGCATCTTCGGAAAAGGCGCGAATTGATTTTGTTGTCCAAGAACTAGGACTGTCATCCGACCAAAGAGACACTCTTGAGGCGTTTCGCAAGAGCGTGCGCCAGCGCAAGGGCGCCGATCGGGAAAAGCGCCAAGAACGCCGCCAAGCCTTCCTTGCGGCTGTCGCTAAACCTGCCTTTGACAAAGAGGGAGTTGGCGCATTGCTCGAAGAGCGCTGTCGGGCCCGCAACAAACGCTGGATGCTTGGCGCCGAGGAACTGCACGGCTTCCTCAGGGAACTATCAGACAACCAGCGGCAGGCGTTTCTTGAATTGGCGCAGGAACGCGGGTTTATGCGTCGCTTGCTGTTCGGACGCCGCGGCGAGAACACGAAGCAGTAACCAAGTTCGCGCCCACTCATCGCCATTACCGCCGCTATAGGCTGAGTGGTAATTCCCTCTGACGCGGCAAATTTCGTCCTTACTGGATAGAAACGCCTCGCCCTGACTTATTGGCCCTCGTCGCTAGTATGCAGGAGCTGTTTCATCCAGCTGCGGTTATTTTGCCGCTCCGACTTGCGTTGGAATTCATCCAATCCTGATTTGTACTCCTCGGAGGTCGGGTCGAGGGCGTAGGCCATCTTGTAGTCCAATAGGGCGAGTTCGCGTTCCTTATTGCGTTCGTAGGCTCTCGCTCGATTGAAGTAGGCACCGTGGAGCTTCGGAGACAGTCTGATCGCGCTCGAATAGGCGTCGATCGCCTCCCCGAAGCGGTCCTGATCAAAGTAGGCATTGGCCAAATTATTGTAAGCCACGGCGAAACTTGGATCGAGCCGCAGGGTTTGTTGATAATCGGCAATGGCCTCTTGATATCGCTTCTGATTGTGATAGGCGCTGCCGCGGTTGTTGTAGGCCGCAGCACCATTGGGATCCAGACGGATCGCGGCATCGTAGTCGGATATTGCAGCGCTATAGTGTCCCTGGTCGAAATAGGCATTGCCGCGATTGCTGTAGGCGGTTGCGTCATTCGGGTCGAGCCTTATCGCCGTATCGTAGTCCGCGATCGCCGCGCGAATCTCACCAAGCTTGTGGTAGGCACTGCCGCGATTGTTGTAAGCCGCCGCGTCACTTCGATCCAACCTGATCGCCTGGGCAAAATCATCGATCGCCCGCTGGTACTCGCGCTTTTGGAAAAAGGCGCTGCCACGATTGTTGAAGGCCATGCCGTTGCCGGAGTCGATCTTGATTGATTCGTTGAAGTCGAAGATCGCTTGGTCGTATAGGCCCCGGTCAAGATAGGCACTGCCGCGGTTGTAGAAGACGGCGGCGCGCTCTTGATTGTCCAGCCCTCCCAACGCGATAGCCCGGGTGAAAAGCTCGATGGCCGTTTCGTTATCGCCGCGGTGTCGCGCAGCGACCGCATCTCGGGCCAAGCTCGAGCCCTTACTTTGTTGACCATCATCTTGGACAACGAGGTTTTCAGCATCGCGCAGTTGACGCTCCAGATGCTGCAGCAAGGCGAAGTCGGGATCGCCGTCCACCGGCAAACTATGGGACCGCTGGTAGTCTTCGATCGCCGTCACCGTTCGTAGCGTCAGTTCCCCGCGGATGGCTCCCGGATCGAAACCGAGCCGATCCAATCGGCGCTGGATCAAAAACAACAGGCTTTCTTCCTCAAAAGCTTGGTCGATAACCTCTTGCTCCGGCAAGGCAGCGATTTGCTGGCTCGCCGCCGGTTCGGTTACAGCGCTGACATTTTCCCCAACGTCATCATTACCGAGCCCTCCGCTAGACAATGGCGTGATTGGTTGAGAGATTTCGTCAGAATCAATGGCAGGCTCCTCGCTTGCAATGCCGGTCTGTGCAAGCAAATCGCCTGCCGGGGAAAGCCGTGAGGTGTCGGATACTTTTCCCTCATCCAAGGGATCTGTTGTGGACAGATCGGCGCTGGTGGGATCGCCGGCCGGCGGGGCACCGGCTAACTGCTTGCTTCGCAGGTCGACGTACGGCCTATCTTCGTCGGGCACGCTGACGTTCGCGCTATCCTGCGCTTCGACAGAAGATACAGAAGATTCGGCCTCCGCAAGGTCGACTGGATATGTCTCCGCGTCCTCGGCAAAGGGCGTCGGATCCACTCGCATGATTGGACGCGGTGGCAAGGGCAATTCTTCAATGCTTGCCGCGCTACCCTCGGAATCGGTTTCTGCAAGTAAATCCTCTAGTGAACCCGTTGAGTTATCGGAGTCAACGCCAGGCTCCACGGATTTGGAGGAAGCAGCTAAAGTCGTTTCAAGGGTATCATAAACAGCCTCCGATGCGGGGTCCGTCACCACCTCCGGCTCGCCGAAATCTTGAACTGAAGCCAGAGTAGTTTGCCTTGAGGCCGCATCTGGTACCTCAGAAGGGTTGGTTGCAACCGGCCTTTCCACTGCCGGGCCAATAGACTCGAGTTGCGCTTCCTCGCCTAGGGCTGCGGTTTGCGACAGACTCCTGGTAGCGGTGACGGTTGCTCCATCCCTACCCGTATCAGCCTCGGCGTCAACTGCCGACAGGTCCTTGGCTGCGGCATCCTTCCGCGAAAGCGGGTCGGTCCGCGGTAAAGGCAGCTCTTCCACCGAGCCCTTAGATGTCTCAGGCTGTTCAGACAGCTCTTCGGCATCATTGCGGTCAGCCGGTTCGACGCGTGCCAGGGCACCAACGGACGAATCGATAGACGAGTCACCGTCGTTTCGCGACGCCAAATACACTGGCTTCGGCGGAGCCGGCAAAGGCAAAGAAGGCTGATTCGCCAGCAGCGCTTCATCACCCGGTTCAGATAACGAGAAATCTTCGGCCACTACATTCTGCTGCAGCGAAGGCTGATCTTCTTCCGCGGCAGCATTCTGGTCTGACCCGGCCAGACGCTCCGCTCTTGGCAAGAGAGTTTGCTCGGCCGGAGTGATGGTGGCCTCGAGGTCCTTTGCTGTTTCGGACTGTACTTCGGCGAGGGCAACCTCCTGCAGATTATCCGCCTCGGGCGAAATCTCAGGCTCGAGAAGCGCTATTTCTTCGGGGTCAATCGCGATACTCACGGACGACGATCCGAGTTCGCTAGGTTCCGCCTCGTCGACTGCCGCGACTTCTTGCTCTACGGACGGGATAATCTGCTCGGTGGATTCCTCGTCGCCTTGAGTCTCCGACGACATTCTGGGGTCCAATGCCATCTTGCCGGGGTCCGTGCCGGTGACCGATGCTGAAGGCACGTCTTCGGGCACTGCCGACTCTTGGGCTAAGCCGGATGCTGCCACCACCGTGGGGGCCGCCGGCAAAACGGCTTCGACAGGCGCGGCTAAGGGAACACCTTGGCCAATCGCTTGGGTAAGGGCCAGGGGTTTGCGCGGGGGGAAGGGAACGCCAAGGCCCAAAGGTTGATCGAGAACCTGTATGGGGCGACTTTCGCCAGCATCGGCCAATTCAGTGCTGTCTTCCCCAGAGGCTGCGGATCCGGCGGTCTCATCGACCCGTGATACTGTAGTTGTGGGTTCTAACGCCGCCTCTGCAGCTCCGGACTCGGCGGCATCTTCCTGGGCATCAAAGATTGGCTCGGAAGATAGAATCGAGGCGGTTCCGGCCTCTGCAGATAGCAGCTCTGTCGGTTCCGTCGGGAGCGTGCCCAGCTCTGTCCCATCCGCAAGGGACACTTCATAACCATTCGTCGCGCCCGCCACCTCCGCCGCGAGCAATATCTCGTCACCAATCTTTAAGCCCGACAGGCGCCAACAACGCCGTTCCGAATGATTGGGGCAGGTCTTATGCATGATCGCTTCATAGGGTTCCTCACGCCGAGGTCCCGTTTGGCCCGGCAGCACGATCTTGCCAACAACCAGCCAGGCTTTTTCGCCGATCCGTGAGTCGACGGTCGCATCCTTGAATTTCGGCGTATAGGGAACATCAAGCTCCGCCTTGATCAGGCCGTTAGCCAGGCCCACCATTCGGCGATTGTTTTCCAGGCTCTCGTACCAGCGTGGGCCAAAAAAAGCCAGTGCGCCTAAAAGGCCGAGTCCAATGATCGCAAACAACGCCATGACGATACGGTCGAAAACAAGCCATATCGCCCTGCCGAAATTTGCCATAATTAAACCTTTCCCTTTAATGTTAATACGATGTACCTAAAATTGATCCGCTCAATACCTAAATTTAATGCGATTTCGCCCTGCTTTGTCTAGTGCATCGATTAACTTTTCTATTATAGCCGATCTCGATGACAAATGCGCCATTTCTCTATGGTGAATGCGGAATGCTTTCCACAGACAAGCCATCAGTGATGGAAATTTTTGATGATAGCTCTCGCATTTGACACAAAACGCCCCTAAAATATTAAGTTAATCGACCCAGCCCGTTGTAAAGGATGTTGCGGTACTTTTTTGGTGATTTTTTGTCATATCTTCTACTTCAACGCTTTTCCCTTGGAATTTGGCCACCCTTGCCGAACCAAATCGACATATGGTCACTGACCGTCCGTTGAGCTAGGCTAATGACATCGTTCGCTTGAGTAAGCCTATGACGGTGATCACAGTCCTGCCAGTATTCGCACGCTAAGTCTAGTTCGCACGGGAAGTCTAGACAGCTGCTGCTCGAACAAATGGGAAGCCAGGCTGATTGTGCCAATTCGCAAAAGGACAACGCAAGTTACCGATTTGCCTCAGCAACCCGGTCTGGGGCCAGGCGGGCAGCAAGAGGCCCTGATTTGGGCTAAGGTCGAGGACGTCGCCAGTCGATCAGCCAACGGGGCTGCGGCTCGAACCGCCGTCCTCGAGATTCTACGCGAAGAGCTCGAATGCGGCCGCAATGAGCTCCGTCAAGCACTCGCCTCGGGGGCCTTAGGGCAAGACCTGGTGCGGGCCCAGGCCGATCTAGTCGATGGTATCATTCGATCGATTTACCGCTTTGCGACAGAGCATCTTTATCACCGGGCCAATCCCTCCACGGCGGAGGTGCTGTCATTGGTCGCCGTCGGCGGCTATGGGCGAGCCGAGCTGGCGCCATCTTCCGATGTCGATCTCCTTTTTCTCTTGCCCTATAAGCGCACCGCCTATAGCGAGCAGGTCATCGAAGCCGTCCTCTATTTGCTGTGGGATCTGAAGTTCAAGGTCGGTCAGGCAACAAGGACGGTCGATGACTGCTTGCGCCTGGCAAAAGCCGACCACACAATTCGAACGAACCTCTTGGAAAGTCGTTACTTGGCGGGAGATGAAGCGCTCTTCGGTGAACTCAAGAAACGCTACGGAAAGGAGGTTCAAAAAGGAAGAGGGGCGGATTTCATCGAAGCCAAATTGGCCGAACGCGACCTCCGGCACAGACGCCTCGGTGATTCGCGTTATGTTCTAGAGCCGAACATAAAGGACGGCAAAGGCGGCCTCCGGGATCTGCAAACGTTGTTTTGGATCGCAAAATATGTTTGCCGCGTTGACGATATTGCGAGTTTGGTCACACAGGGCATCTTCACCCCTCAAGAAGTCCGTCGGTTTTCCAAAGCCCAAAATTTCCTTTGGACGCTGCGGTGCCATCTTCACTACGTCACCGGACGGGCTGAGGAGCGTCTGACCTTCGATCTTCAACATGAAATAGCCCCACTGATGGGCTATCGACCGCATCGCGGCACCCGCGCCGTGGAGCGCTTGATGAAGCATTACTTCCTGGTCGCCAAGGATGTCGGCGCCCTCACTCGAATTTTCTGCGCCACACTAGCGATCAAACACGGACGCCGCAGTGGATTTCGTTTGCCGCGCTTGACCCGGCGGCGGCGGATAAAGGGGTTTGTGGTCGAAGATGGTCGCCTCGCTGTCAAGGATGCCACAGCCTTTCGGCGCGAACCCATTCGTCTCTTGAGTCTTTTTAAGGTCGCCCAGCAAGAAGGGCTTGAAATCCATCCTCAAACCCTTCTTTGGGTTACGCAAAACAGCAAACGCGTGGACCGGTCCCTCCGTGCGGTACCGCAAGCGAACCAGATATTCCTCGATATTCTCACGTCACCCAAAGACCCGGCCCGCAGCCTTCGTCTTATGAACGAAGCCGGCGTCATGGGTCGATTCCTCCCGGAGTTCGGCCGTGTCGTGGCACAGATGCAATACAACACCTATCACCACTACACCGTCGACGAACACACGATCTTCGCCATTGGAGTGCTTCATGACATCGAGCGCGGGGCGCTGGCGGAAGAGGCTCCCATCGCGACGACGGTCATCCATAAGGTCTTGTCCCGGCGCGTCCTCTACCTGGCTGTGTTGCTTCATGACATAGCCAAGGGTCGTGGTGGTGATCATTCCGAGATCGGCGGCACCATCGCCGAAGACCTTTGCCCGCGCCTCGGCTTGACGGCCGAGGAAACAGCCAATGTGGCCTGGCTGGTGCGCGATCACCTATCGATGACCGATACCGCGTTCAAGCGGGACATCGACGATCCGAAGACCATTGAGATCTTCGCCGAACGGATGCAATCCTTGGAACGCTTAAGGTTGCTCCTGGTCCTGACGGTTGCCGATATCCGGGCGGTCGGCCCAGGGGTATGGAGTGCTTGGAAAGCAGCGCTGCTACGCGACCTTTATTACCGCACCGAGGAGGTGCTGTCCGGTGGGCTTATTACCGAGGGTCGCGAGACTCGGGTTGTTGCCGCCCAAGATGCCCTGCGCCAAGGGTTGGTTGATTGGCCGGCAGAGGAGATCGACGCGCACCTGGCGCGCGGCTACGCGTCCTACTGGCTTTCCCACGACACGCCGACCCATCTGCGCCATGCGCGATTGGTCCGTGAGGCGGAACGAGAGGGCCGCCCCCTCACCGTGGCCACCCGCGCCGATCGCTATCGCGAAGTCACCGAGATTACGATCTACACTGCCGATCATGCCGGCCTCTTTAGCCGCATCGCCGGAGCCCTCGCCTTTGCTGGCGCCAGCATTGACCAGGCGAAGATCATCACCTTGGCCAATGGCATGGCGCTCGATACCTTTTGGGTTCGCTCGGTCGAGGGCGGGCCCTTTGAGCGGCCAGACAAGCTAGCCCGTCTGGCAACTGCAATCGAACAGACCCTCGCTGGCCGGCTTCGGCCACACCAGGAAATTGCCCGTCGCCGCTCGCGCCTGCCGTCACGGACAGACGCCATGAAAGTGACCCCGCGCATTCTTATGGATAACAAGGCAAGCGACCACCATACGGTCATAGAAGTGAACGGCCGCGACCGCCCCGGCCTTCTCTACGAGCTAACACAGGCGCTAACCCAACTGGGATTGCAGATCCATAGCGCCAAAATTTCTACTTATGGCGAGCAGGTGGTCGACGTCTTCTACGTGCAAAACGCGCTTGCCAACAAGATTGAACGCGCTTCCAAACTTAAGGAAATCCATGCTCAACTGACGGCCATATTGGAATCCCGTGATACGGTCGATGTTGCCGACAAGAAGCCCAGCGCCGGCAAAGCGGCGACGTCGCCCAAAGCCACGCCGCGGAAGGCAGAAAAGCAGAGCAGAGCAACGGTCGGTGCCAATTAGGATCTGTTGGCGCAGGCTAAGGCCCTTTTCCGAATCGTGTTGATCCTCTAGAGAAACGCGAACCATGGCGTTTTTCCGTTCACTTGCCACGGTCGGCGGATTCACAGCCGCCAGCCGGGTGCTAGGCTTCATACGCGATATCTTAATTGCTGCCGTCGTCGGCACGGGGCCAATTGCCGATGCCTTCTTTGTCGCTTTCCGGTTTCCAAATCTTTTTCGCAGGCTTTTCGCCGAAGGCGCCTTCAACGCCGCCTTCGTGCCACTATTCGCGCGGCGCCTAGAAGAAGAAGGGCGGCAATCGGCGCTCGCCTTCGCCGAGGAGGCTTTGGCCGCATTGCTGACACTATTGTTGGTGCTGTCTGTCGTGGCCATGGCCACCATGCCTTGGCTTATGTGGGTGCTAGCGCCAGGGTTCTCGGCCGAACCGGAGAAGTTCGATCTCGCGGTACAGCTCAGTCGGATCTGCTTTCCCTATTTGATTTTCATGGCGCTCCTGGCACTCCTGGCAGGCATTCTGAACTCCCTGCGTCGCTTCGCTGCAGCCGCCGCCGCGCCGATCGTCCTCAATGTCTTTTTTATCGCTTCCCTGCTTTTTCTGGTACCCGGATCGGACAAGCCGGGTCACGTGATGGCTTGGACGGTCGCCGCGGCCGGCATCGGCCAATTCCTGTTGCTGGTGGTTGCCTGCGCCCGTCTTGGTTTGCGGCCGAGATTGCCCTGGCCACGCTTGACCTCCGGCGTTCGACGTTTGGCCCAGCTGATGGTGCCAGGACTTCTCTCGGCTGGGGCGATGCAGATCAACCTCATGATCGGCACGATTATCGCGTCGCTGCAAGCCGGAGCCGTCTCCTACCTCTACTATGCCGACCGCGTCTACCAGTTGCCCCTGGGGATGATCGGCATTGCCTTCGGTGTCGTCCTGCTGCCCGAGCTCAGCCGTCAGCTTCGCAGCGGCGCCGAACAGGACGCCATGGCGAGCCTCAATCGCGGGCTGGAATTCGCCCTTCTCTTGACCTTGCCGGCGACGGTGGCGCTGGTGATCATACCTTGGCCAATTGTCGTCGTGCTCTTCGAGCGCGGCATTTTCGATCGCAGCGCCAGCGAGGCTACCGCAATGGCGCTGGCGGCTTTCGCCTTGGGGCTTCCCGCCTATGTCTTGGTCAAGGTCCTGCAGCCCGCCTATTTCGCACGCGAAGACACGGTAACGCCCTTGAAACTGGCCCTCGTCGGCGTGGCCGCCAATGTCGCCTTGTCGCTGATTCTTTTCTGGCCTTTCGGCCATGTTGGAATCGCCTTGGCAACAGCCTTGTCCGCCTGGCTAAACGCCTTGTTGCTGGCGGTGACCTTGCTGCGCCGAGGCTTTTTGCACATCGATGCTCGATTTCGTCAGCGGCTACCGCGAATTGCCATGGCAAGCGTGCTGATGGGGGTTGTCGTGGCCGCCGGCAACCATTGGGGCCGCGGATTCTTTTCGGAAGGCCAGGTGGTGCAAGTGGTGGCCTTGGCGGGCTTGGTCTTCGCCGGCCTTCTCAGCTATGGCGGCTTCGTGTTGGCGGTGCGAGCCGTCACGACGGTGGAGTTAACAAGCCTGTTTCGCCGGTCATCGCCGCGCAGCTGAGACTTGACCCCAACGGACTGAGCGGCGATAACGCCGCCGCTTCCTGCGCACGCCTTTCTCAACGCGGCCGCTTTGCAGCGGAGCAGATCTGGAGATTTCCCATGTCACGCGTCTTTTCGGGCGTCCAGCCCACCGGAAACTTGCACCTTGGCAACTACCTCGGGGCGATCCGCAACTTCGTCCCGCTACAGGATCAGCACGATTGCCTCTATTGCGCGGTCGACTTGCATGCCATCACCGTTTGGCAAGACCCTGCCGAGCTACGCAGCAGCACCCGAGAACTGGCGGCCGCCTTTCTGGCCGTGGGCTTGGACCCGGAACGCTCCATCATCTTTGCTCAAAGCCAAGTTGCGGCGCATGCCGAACTGACATGGATCTTCAATTGTGTCGGCCGCTTGGGCTGGCTCAATCGAATGACTCAGTTTAAGGAGAAGGCGGGCAAGCATCGTGAGAACGCGTCGGTCGGCCTTTACAGTTATCCTATCCTCATGGCAGCAGACATTTTGGCCTACAAGGGAACCCACGTGCCGGTCGGCGAGGATCAAAAGCAGCATCTCGAACTCACCCGTGATATCGCGCAAAAGTTCAACAACGACTTTGGTGTCGACTTCTTCCCTTTGCCTGAGCCCTTGATCTTGGGCGCCGCCCCCCGGGTCATGAGCCTGCGCGACGGCACCAAGAAAATGAGCAAATCAGACCCTTCCGACTACAGTCGCATCAATATGGATGACGACGCTGACAAGATCGCCCTGAAGATCCGCAAAGCCACCACCGATTCCGACCTGCTGCCCGGACCTGACGTGCTCGACGAGGCAGGTGACCTCGCCGAAGCGACGCGAAAGAACCGGCCGGAAGCCTTTAATCTGCTCGGCATCTATACAGCTCTCGCGGACCGGCCCTTAGTTGCCACCCTAGACACCTTCGCCGGCAAGCCCTTTTCCGACTTCAAGAAGGCGTTAACCGAGCTTTCGGTGGCCAAGCTCGGCCCCGTCGGCGCTGAAATGAAGCGTCTATCCGACGATCCTGGCTATGTGGACAAGGTTCTGTCGGAGGGCGCCGAGCGGGCCCGCGCGATCGCAGAACCGATCGTCAGGGAGGTCCAACACATTGTCGGATTCCTGCAGAGTGAATAGTCGACTTAGAAATTGCCTGGTGAGGAAAAATTTTTAAAAAAATATGCCCTTAGGCCATTGGCCTGAGCGTCCGCCCGAAGTAGTGTTGTCGATAGGAGTCTGTGTCGCCGACTTCGCTGTTTGGCGGTGTTTGCGGTCAGATTTTCTCTGCGGAATACAATCGCCTCATAGTTATCCTGAATGCAGATCTATCTGCCGATCGCCGAGATATCCGTCAATGTCTTCCTGCTTCTTGGCCTCGGCGGGATGATCGGCTTTCTTTCCGGCCTGTTCGGGGTCGGCGGCGGATTTCTCATGACACCGATTTTGATTTTTATCGGTGTACCGGCACCTGTTGCGGTTGGCACAGAGGCCAACCAGATCGTCGCCTCCTCCGTATCAGGCGTCTTGGCCCATTGGCAGCGCGGCAACGTGGACTTCAAGATGGGCGCTGTCCTGTTGCTGGGCGGCCTGGCTGGCTCAAGCTTCGGTGTCGGACTCTTTTCTCTGCTGAGTGCCGTCGGCCAAATTGATCTCGTCATTCGCCTGTCCTATGTGACCTTCCTGGGCATCATCGGCGTCTTGATGTTCATTGAGGGACTGAACGCCCTGGTGCGGCGCAAGAGAGCCTCTGCCTCGACGCGCAAGCTGCACAAGCATACCTGGGTGCATGGCTTGCCATTGAAAATGCGCTTTCGGCGCTCGCGCCTATACATCAGCGCGCTGCTGCCCTTCGGAGTGGGATTTCTCGTCGGCATTCTGGCGGCGATTATGGGTGTCGGCGGCGGATTCATCATGGTCCCCGCCATGATTTACCTTCTTGGCATGCCGACGGCCGTCGTTGTCGGGACGTCACTTTTTCAAATTATCTTCGTCACCGCTAACGTCACCTTCCTGCAAGCCTATGCCAACCAGACCGTGGACGTGGTGCTTGCGGTCTTGCTTTTGGTTGGGGCGGTGATTGGGGCGCAGCTCGGTGCCCGGGCAGGTGCTCGCTTGCACGGCGAACAGCTGCGTATCTTGCTTGCGCTTCTGGTTATCCTAGTCTGTGGCAAATTGCTTTACGACCTGACCATAACGCCCGCCGATATCTACTCCATGGGTGCCGTGGAATGACACGGGTGTTTTCACTGCTGTTGTTCCTGACGATCATGCCAGGAAGCGCGGTCGCGGCTCCGCTCATCGCCGACCTGTCGCGCCATTTGGTCGCCATAACCACCGGGTTTGCTGGGACCGAGGTGCTGCTGTTCGGCGCGATTGACGGCCCTGGCGACGTCGTTGTGTTAGTACGAGGACCCGACACGGAAATCGTCATGCACCGAAAGAGCCGAGTTGCCGGCATTTGGGCGAACACGTCATCCATCACCTTCGACCAGGTGCCGAGTTTTTACCGGGTGGCCAGTTCCAGCTCGATCGACGAAATCGCTTCCCCTTCGGTGCTCACCCGCAATCAAATCGGTCTCGACAATCTGCGGATCGATCTTCCAGCGGCGAAAGCATCGGCCAATGTAGCCAAGGACTGGCGCGACGCTTTGGTGCGCAACATGCAACGCGAAGGGCTCTATGCTGCCAGTATTGGCCGGGTGGCGTTTTTGGGGGCGCAGCTCTTTCGAACAGATATCTTCTTTCCGCCCAACGTGCCAACCGGAACCTACCAGGTTCAAGTCTTTCTGCTGCGCGACGGCCAGGTCATGAGTGCGCAGACGACGCCACTGATAATCGGCAAGATCGGATTGCAGGCGGAACTCTATGATTTTGCGCACGATTATGCGGCAGTTTACGGGATTATTGCGATCCTGGTCGCTCTGGTGGCAGGATGGCTGGCGCATGTGGCGTTTCGGAAACCCTAGGGTATGGCTGATAACCCAGAAACAATCGGCGACCGGGTCTTCCTTGTCGTGGTTGACCAAACCGAGGAGATGCAGGTGGCACTCCGTTATGCCTGCCGACGGGCAGAGCATACGGGTGGTCGCGTGGCCCTCCTCCATGTCATTGAACCGGCCGATTTTCAGCACTGGATGTCGGTAGGGGACCTCATGCGCGAAGAGGCGCGCAGCGAGGCCGAGCTTCTTTTGCAGAAGATGGCAACACAGGTGAACGAAGCGTCAGGCAAGTTGCCGGTCCTCTATTTGCGGGAGGGCAACCGGCGCGACGAGCTGCTGAAGCTGATTGACGAGGAGCCCAGTATCTCGATCCTGGTTCTCGGAGCCAACGTGGGACAGCGAGGTCCTGGCCCGCTGATCTCCGCGCTGACGGGCAAGTTCGTTAGCAAGCTGCATATACCAATGACTGTAGTGCCCGGCAACCTCTCGGACGCAGAGATTGATAGCATAACCTAAACAACCGGCCATAGCATCCGACTGGCGAATGGCCTCTCCTTGCAGTAAAGGCTTGACCTTTCCAGATACCTGAGCCCATCTGATAGAGGTTTCCGGCCCCAACTGGAGCATGCCGAGCTTTGGGGTTGGCGGGTTAATCGGCTATGGGCGGAGACTTGGCAATGTTCATTCAGACTGAGGAAACTCCTAACCCAGCGACGCTGAAGTTCCTTCCGGGCTGCGAGGTCATGGCCGAAGGCAGTGCCAACTTCCCGGATGCCGCCGCCGCCCAGCGGTCACCCTTGGCACTTCGTCTTTTCCAAATTGATGGTGTCACAGGGGCATTTTTTGGCAGTGACTTTATCACCGTCGCCAAACATGAAGAAAAGCCTTGGTATCTACTCAAGCCGGCCATCCTCGGTGTCATCATGGAGCACTTCACAGCCCGCCGGCCGCTCTTCATCGATGCGCCTACGACCGAAGCGGAGGATCAAGACGAAGAGACCGATGAAGTTGTCATGCAAATCAAGGAGCTGATCGACACCCGGGTACGCCCCGCCGTGGCCCAGGATGGTGGCGACATAGTCTTCAAGGGGTTTGAACGTGGCGTTGTCTACCTTCACATGCAAGGCGCCTGCGCCGGCTGCCCGAGCGCCACAGCCACATTGAAGATAGGTATCGAGAACATGCTCCGCCACTACATCCCTGACGTGCTTGAGGTTCGTGCCGTACCCTAAGACCGGCAAGAGTAGATAGCTTTACTGCTTCCTATTGTGATTGCGGAGCGGCGTCGATTTTCTCCTCGGTAAGCAGACACGTGATGATCGGGTGCTGGACCGTAGGCTTTAATCCTTGCAGGTCCCCCTCCCCACAACGCGGGGCAGGGCGACGAGATCGAGGAAGTTTGCCCTAGGCATGGAACCGCTTTTAGCCCTTGATACCTCCGGTTCAGCCTGCTCCGCCGCCTTGTCCCACAAGGGAAAAGTCGTCGCCCACCGTCAGGAGAGAATGCTTCAGGGCCATGCCCAAGCCTTGGTACCCATGCTGCGTGCCATCATGCGGGAAGCAGGCGTCAAATTCGAAGGGCTGGGGGCAATCGCGGTTACCCGCGGCCCGGGAAGCTTCACGGGGGTTCGCTTGGGCCTGGCAACGGCGAGAGGCTTGGGAGTGGCGACCGGCCGGCCGGTAATTGGCGTTTCTAGCCTCGCGGTGCTGGCCGCTCAGGCGACACCGGAAGAACGGGAAGGGCGCGACGTTCTTTGTGCGATCGATTCCAAGCGACGCGATATCTACGTGCAACAGTTTGACCCTTCGCAAAACCCTCGGGGGCCGGCACGCGCGGTCGATCCAACGGATCTTGCGGCTGAAACGATCGATCTTCCCCTGCTGTTGATCGGTAGCGCGGCATCCTCGCTACAATCCTATCTAAAGGACCGTCGGTGGAACACGGTTCTTTCTGAAGCACCCACTGAGATCGACGTAACTGTCCTCGCCGCACTGGCCGCAACTCTACCAAGCTCGGCAGCAAGAGATTGGCCGCCCGAACCGATCTATCTCCGTGTCCCCAGTGTAACCATGCCGGCGAGAAGCCCATAAACGGCAACCAGAGACGATGGCGTCGGCCAAGATCGAATTGCACCAAGCCAGCGCGTTTGAGGTGGCGCTTCTAGCAGCCCTTCAGAACCGATGTTTTCCTGAGGCCCCATGGCAAGAAGCCGCAATCTGGGAAACGTTGGCTGTTCCAGGAAGCTTGGCCTGGATCGCGACGTGGCGAGGGCAGCCCGCCGGCTACGCGATTATGCGCCTTATCGCGGATGAAGCCGAGATCCTTTCCTTGGGGGTCGTGGCTGGCCTCCGCCGCCGAGGCGTTGGCGAAAGGCTGCTATGGCAAGCCCTAAAAGAGGCCAAGCGGCTGCACGCTACAACGGTGTTTCTGGAGGTCGGGGAATCCAATCAAGCGGCCATTCGGCTCTACGAGAAATTGGGGTTCACCTTGGCCTATCGTCGCCTCGCCTATTACGACGTTGACGAAGACGCCCTGGTCCTAAACTTTAAGACAGCATAGACATCGACATTAGCAAATACACGAATCATGCTGCCTAAGCTTTCGGCAGTCGCAGAAAAACTTGCTTTTTCCTTGCAAGATGCCCCACACCAAAGACAATATGAATTCTAATAATTGATATCTATTGATAAAACCCGCAGGTCGCACCAGGTATTCTTTATTTCATCTACTTGATTTCTAGTTTAAGACTATTTATACAGAGGGAGAGCCTTTTGGAGGAGCAATAGATAATAATGGCCGAACCAACAAACCAAAGTGACTCCAATGATGTTCTGGCCTTGACCAGCAATATCGTTGCCGCGCATGTTTCGAACAATTCCGTCTCTGTGGCGGATTTGCCAAAGCTGATTCGAGATGTCTACAGCACGCTTTCGAATGTTGGAGAGCCGCCTGAGCGGGAACCGGACCGCCCGACCCCTGCCGTTCCTCTGAAGAAGTCGGTGATGCCCGACTACATCATCTGCCTTGAGGACGGCAAGAAACTCAAGATGCTGAAACGACACCTCAAAACCGCCTACGATATGACCCCCGAGGAGTACCGCGACCGTTGGGGCCTTGGGCCAGACTACCCCATGGTCGCACCCAACTATGCAAAGCAACGCAGCAAGCTTGCCAAGGAGATCGGACTAGGTACCCGCGCCAGACGCAAGGATGACTGAGGCGCGATCGAGGCGGATATCTGGTGATCCGCTGTCAATGGGCTTGTCGTTGGCGATGAATGGTAGAAGTTCGTAGTACGATCCAAAACAACCTCGATTTATAGGACACAATATCGTCGCGCCTGGGCATGCTTGAGGTATGCCCTGACCTGAACGACTCTCGCCTCGTCACTCATCCTACCTCAGCCAGCTCATACCTCGCGGTGCTCATTCAGCCTTGTCGCCACACCCCTGAACCGCGACAGCGCTGCTTCGTCACAAACAACGCACCGTGCTGTCGCGTAGACGTCACCAAAATCTTGCTCAATCTGATAGGATTCCATGCTGCGGTGGCCCTGGCATGACAAGTTGCTTTTGTGGATGTGACCGGCATTTGCCCATTCCGCCCAAGCCATTCGGCACCCAAATGCACTTTGCAAAGGCTTTGGCCCGCCTTGCTGGTGTGCGAGTAAGCATTGTTGAGAGATATTTTTCGGCCTTCCTAATCTGATATGATGCACCACTGGAGAGGAGTTCCCGGACGTGGCGCTCGTTGATCCTGGAAAGCAAAACCCCATAGATGAGTGTGCCGGACGCTTCCATCTCCGCTTGGCGGAAACGCCCAGTGACCTGCGCGCCGCGCAGTCGCTTCGCTATCGAGTGTTTTGCGAAGAAATGTCCGCTCACGCATCGAAGGAAATGCAACAGGCTCGGCGAGAGTTCGATCAGTTTGACGAGTACTGCGATCATGTACTCGTGCTCGATCGGGCCTCTGGATCGTCAAATTCGGTGGTTGGCACCTATCGTGTCATGCGGCGCGAGGGTGCCCTCAATCGTGGCGGGTTTTACACGGCCGAGGAATTCGAAATCGACCCGATTATGGCCTATGATGGGGAAATCCTAGAGCTCGGCCGATCCTGTGTCGACCCCGCCTACCGAACCGGGCCGATCTTGCAGCTCCTGTGGGCAGCGATCGCGCGTTATGTGCAGTACTACGAAGTTCGGCTGCTTTTTGGATGCGCCAGCCTACCG
This sequence comes from Rhodospirillales bacterium, assembly GCA_965222795.1. Taxonomy (GTDB): domain Bacteria; phylum Pseudomonadota; class Alphaproteobacteria; order Kiloniellales; family CBDCUY01; genus CBDCUY01. The sequence goes on from OZ244972.1 coordinate 2,421,660, forward strand.
AGCACAGACCCGAAAAAACTCTACCTGCCGCTGTGTTACCTGCACCAAAACCACTTGGCGCCGCCGGCGTTGCGGGCCCACGCAAGACCTCATCGCCAACTAACGATGAACGGCTTGGCATCCGCGCAGGTAAATCGTCGCCAGGCGCTGGAAGCCCTACCTTCGCTGATCAAGGGTTACTTACGTCTTGGTGGCTATGTCGGCGATGGCGCGGTCATTGATCATGACTTTGGAACGACCGATGTATGCGTCGTGGTCAAGACCGATTTGATCACGGAAAAGTTCTTGCGGCTCTTGAGCCGTGCTACTTCGTGATGCCATGCGGTGGAATTCAGCAAGACCCTTGAGGAAATGAATCACTCCCTTGCATCACCAGTCACCGCCTTTGGCCGGCTGCTCGGCTACGCCGGACTAACACTCGGTTTGATGCCGGTCCAACTGCTTGCATTGACCTTTAAGCCTTCGTTGAGCGCCCGCCTGCCGGTCTATTATCACTGGCTTTGTTGCCACATCCTTGGAATCGAAGTGCTGTGTCGTGGCCAACGCTCGTCAAACCGCCCGACGCTCTTCGTTGCCAATCATGCATCCTATCTCGACATCATGGTTCTCGGCTCGCTCGTGCAAGGGTCTTTTGTAGCCAAGGCCGAAGTCGCCGACTGGCCATTTTTTGGGTGGCTCGCGCGCCTCCAGCGCAGTGTCTTCATAGAGCGGCGGCGGACAGCCATTGCCGATCAGCTTAGTGCGTTGCGAAAACGTCTCGAGCGTGGTGACAGCCTAATCCTCTTTCCCGAAGGGACCAGTAGCGAGGGGATCCGCGTGCTGCCATTTCGATCTGGCTTGTTCTCGGCGCTCGAAGACGAGTCCGGCGCCAATCGATTACCGGTGCAGCCGGTCTCAATCGCTTACACAAGACTCGACGACATGCCGCTAGAGCGTTATCTAAGGCCGTTTTTCGCTTGGTACGGTGATATGGAACTAGCTGGGCATATATGGCAGAGTATTGGCATGGGAAGACTAAGCGTCGTCGTTGAGTTTCACCCCCCGACAAGCTTGGCGGAATGCGGCAGCCGCAAGGCGTTAAGTCATTGTTGCCACACAAAAATAGAGCGTGGCCTGCGGACTGCGCTGCTTCAGAGCTCGCCGCAGGTATCTGAGACCTTGTCTGACGGACCGTTTCCAGCGCCAAGCGCCAGGCGAAGTCGTGCCGTCTCGGCATCCTAATGCCAGCGAATCTTCGGTCACGACCCCTGGAAAAAATGGTTAATCCCAAGAAACTATTTATCAAGACATTCGGCTGTCAAATGAATGTCTATGATTCGACTCGGATGGCAGATGTGATGGCGCCGCTCGGCTACGAGTGCGTCGATAGCCCGAATGGGGCCGATTTGGTGGTCTTGAATACCTGCCATATTCGAGAAAAGGCCTCAGAGAAGGTGTTTTCGGAGCTCGGCAGACTGAAGCAATTGAAGCAACAAAAGGCAGCCGATGGTGGTCGCATGCTTCTGGCCGTTGCCGGCTGCGTGGCCCAAGCCGAAGGAGAACTGATTCTCGAACGAGCGCCCCAGGTCGATCTGGTCTTTGGCCCGCAAACCTATCACCGCCTTCCAGAATTTGTGATGCGCAGCCTGGCCGATACGAATGGTGAACGGGTCCTTGCCACCGAATTTCCAGCTGACTCCAAATTCGACTACCTGCCTGAGGAAACGGTAAGGCAGGGTGCTTCTGCCTACCTCACGGTCCAGGAAGGCTGCGACAAGTTTTGCACCTTTTGTGTCGTACCTTACACCAGGGGCGCTGAGGCATCCCGGCCGGTTTCCAGCATCCTGACCGAGGCGAAGCGGCTGGTGGCGGCCGGAACAGTCGAGATCACACTGTTGGGCCAAAACGTCAATGCCTATCACGGAGAGGGTCCGGACGGTCACGCTTGGAGCCTTGGTCGGCTGCTTTGCGGATTGGCAGAAATCGAAGGTTTGGAACGCCTGCGCTACACCACCTCGCATCCCCGCGATATGCACGCAGAATTGATCGCCGCGCATCGTGATGAAGCCAAGTTGATGCCCTACTTGCATCTTCCGGTACAGTCCGGCTCGGACCGGGTCTTGGCTGCCATGAATCGACGCCACACAGCAGGCGACTATCGGCGGCTGGTGGAGGCGTTGCGCCATGCCCGCCCTGATCTGGCTTTGTCATCTGATTTTATCGTCGGCTTTCCCGGCGAAAGTGACGAAGACTTTGCCGCAACGCTTAGGCTGATAACGGAGATCGGCTACGCGCAGGCCTATTCTTTCAAATATAGCCCGCGTCCGGGCACCCCCGGGGCCGCATTGCCGGAACAGGTGCCGGAAGCGGTAAAGACCGAACGTTTGGCGACGTTACAACAGTTAATAGCAGAACAACAGTTGGCCTTCAATCAAGCGACCGTCGGCCAAACCTTTCCCGTACTTTTTGAATCAACCGGCCGGCGTGACGGCCAACTTGTCGGCCGCTCCCCCTACATGCAGTCGGTTCATCTTGAGGCGCCGCAAGAGATATTGGGAAGCATTCGCATAGTCGCAATTGATAGTGCTTATCCCAATAGTTTGCGCGGGAGACTGCTTGACGGCGCGCTTAGCGGTGGACGCAACTCGCCAGACATGCGCCAAGGATCGGCCACCAAGGCGGCTTGTGAAGTAAGGGGCTAAAGTTGGCATCATCAACCGGTTCCGGCAAAGAGCCCATTCTGCTGCAGTTTCAAGATAACAGTCTGCTGCCCTTGTTGTTCGGCGAGCATGATCAACACCTAGCGCGCATGGAACAGCAGCTTGGTGTGTCACTTGCCTCGCGCGGCAATCAAATCGAGATTTCTGGTCCCAAGGATTCAGCGCGTGCGGCGAACTTGGCTCTTAAGGCGCTCTATGAAAGACTAAAAAAAGGTCTCGATGTCAGTGAGGCAGAAGTCGATGCGGTCGTGCGCATGACCCGGCAGGCGGAGTCGGCCGCCACAATTCATGCCGAGAGTTTGACCCTCGGCACAAAGAAGCGAACCGTGACGCCACGCTCGCCCGGACAAGCCGCTTATATTCGTGCCCTTGGCGAAAACGAGCTCGTCTTTGCGATTGGCCCCGCAGGCACTGGTAAGACCTACTTGGCAGTGGCCAAGGCGGTTACCATGCTGGTCGCCGGCGAGGTTGATCGGATCATCCTGTCGCGGCCGGCAGTGGAGGCAGGCGAGCGCCTAGGATTCCTGCCCGGCGATCTGCAGGAAAAAGTCGATCCCTATCTGAGGCCGATATATGATGCACTTTACGACCTTCTTCCTGCAGAACAGGTGGTCAAGCGGCTGACCAACGGCGAGGTGGAAATTGCGCCTTTGGCGTTCATGCGTGGTCGAACTCTTTCCAATGCCTTCGCGATCCTCGACGAGGCGCAGAACACCACGCCTGTTCAAATCAAAATGTTTCTCACCCGCCTAGGAGAAAACAGTCGCATGGTCATCACCGGCGATCTCAGTCAAGTCGACCTGCCGAAGGGGGCGCCCTCGGGTCTGCGGGATGCCGAAGAGCTGCTTCGAGATATGGAAGGGGTTGCTAGTATCTACTTCACGGATAAGGATGTAGTGCGCCACCCCTTGGTGACCCGTATCGTTCGCGCCTATCAAGAGCACGATCAGAAGCGGGAAAAGCTTAAGCGCAACGGTGCCGCCGATGAAGCAAAATCACCGCAATCTGAAGGGACCAGCGGCGACTGAATGGTCCGCGGTAAAACTGAACGGTCGGAGTTATTTTACCTGAACGAAGATGTGCCAAGGTCAGCAAGCCCTATACTGCCAAGTTGATGTGATCATTGACGATCAATCTTGGCCCACGCTACTTCCGAACGTTGAATCCGTCGCCAGCGAACTCTGTCGAGCCTGCGTTGCTGCTGCATTGAGGCAACCGCAAACCGGCGAGACCGTCGAACTTTGTGTCGTGCTGGCCAGCGACCGGCGGCTTCGCCAGCTAAACCGTCGCTATCGAGGCTTTGACCGCCCGACCAATGTTTTGTCATTTGCCAACCTCGAGGGCGCGCCACCACCGGATACAGGAGAGCCGAAGCTGCTGGGAGACGTGCTGATCGCCCGGGAAACCGCGGAAAGGGAGGCCCAAGAAGACGGCAAGTCCCTTCGCGATCACGTGAGCCATCTCATCGTCCACGGGACCCTACATCTCCTCGGTTTCTCCCATGAGGAGGAGGAAGAGGCCGATGAAATGGAGGCATTGGAGCGCCGGATATTAGCAAGTTTCGATATTGCGGATCCTTATGCGGAGAGCCGGCTGCCCCAGTCTTCCTCGTTGGACCTGCCCGGCGGGGCGAGCGCCGAACCGTTATGAGCGAGGCCTCAGGAAGTAGCCGTGTCAATCGCGCGAAGCCCAACGGTGACAATTCGCCGTTGCTGGGCTTATGGGCCCGCCTATGCAACTTGTTCAAACCTAAGAATGGTGACTCGTCGCTGCGGGACTCCATTGAAGAAATCATCGAAGAAATCGAAGAACGGGAAGATGAGTCAGAAGCCGCGACCCCGATCGGCATCCATGAACGGGTCATGCTCGCCAACATTCTCAAATTTCGACACTTGACCGCCTATGACGTCATGGTGCCGCGGGCCGACATAATTGCCGTCGACGTGGAGAACGAAATTGAAGACGTCCTGGATTTGATGAACAAGGCGGGCCATTCGCGATTGCCTATTTATCGAGAAACCCTCGATGACGTGGTCGGAATGGTGCTAATCAAGGACTTGTTGCCATACGCGAGGGGTAAACGTGACACCGAGCTTGCCAATTTGGCGCGCCGCCTGCCCATTGTCGCGCCTTCCATGCCGGTGCTAGATCTCCTGTTAGAGATGCGACGGTCACGCGTACACATGGCCCTGGTGGTCGACGAATACGGCGGCATCGACGGCCTTGTCACTATCGAAGACTTGGTGGAAGAGATCGTTGGCGAGATCGAAGATGAGCATGATGTCGCCGAAGAGCCGAAACTGGTCCCAGCCGACGACGGGAGTTGGAGCGCGGATGCGCGGGTAACCATCGATGAGTTCGAAGAAAAAATCGGCCCCATTCTCTCCGATGAGGAGCGTACCGAGGACATAGATACCCTTGGTGGTCTCCTTTTTGCCCTAGCCGACCGCGTCCCAGTGCGAGGCGAACTAATCCAGCACGAGGCCTCGGGCCTTAGCTTTGAGATTCTCGAAGCCGATCCCCGCCGCATCAAGCGCCTGCGTGTTATTCGGCTACCGGCCGAGGTGACAGCTGACAGCCGCGATTCTACCGGTGGCGAGTGACGCTTCTGCGCGGGCCCGCGCGCACTACTTCGACAATCTGGCGTTTCGCATCGCCGGCCTGCACGCTTGGCGCGCCTGGACTGTCGCCTTCCTGCTTGGCGCCTGTGCCACGGCAGCGCTACCGCCTTATCATATCATTCCTTTGCTACCGGTAGCGTTTACCGGCTTGCTGTGGCTGGTTGATGGCGCGCCACGGCTGCGAAATGCTGTCGCGCTTGGCTGGTGGTTCGGATTTGGCCATTTCTTGACGGGCCTCCATTGGGTTGGCTATGCCTTTCTGATCGATGCGGAGCGCTTTGCGGCATTCATGCCTTTTGCCGTCGCAGGCTTGTCTGCAGGCATGGCCTTCTATTCAGCAGCGGCAGTGGCGATTACCTGGCGTTGCCGCGTTTCGGGATGCGGCCGCATTATTGTGTTAGCCGTTTCTTGGCTGCTGGGTGAGTGGCTACGTTCCTGGTTGTTCACAGGCTTTCCTTGGAACCAAATTGGCAGTGTTTGGACGTTCTCTACGCCAATGATCCAAAGTGCTGCCTTGGCGGGCATCTGGGGCTTATCTTTAGTGACGGTCATGGCTGCAGCGGCACCAGCCAGCTTGGGCGGACCTAACGCTGCAAGCCGCGGAAGGGCCATTCTCTATTTGGCCACAATCGCGGCGGGACTAGCAGCGCTTTGGGTCGGCGGGATCCTGCGTCTTGCTAACGCCCCGGAATTGGCCGAGCGTTTGGTGCCTGGCGTCGTCTTGCGCGTTGTGGCGCCACCCGTCGACCAGACAACCAAATGGCAAATCGACGTACGAGAACAACATGTCGTGCGGCAAATCCAGTTGTCGCGTAGACAGGCACCCCAAACGCCCACGCACGTGGTTTGGCCAGAAACCGCCGCGCCCTTTGTCCTGAACGAACAACCGGCGGTTCGCCTAGCGCTGTCACAAGCGGCCCCGGAAGGCGGTTTTCTGATCACCGGCGCCCTGCGTTCAGAATCTGGGGCTGACGGGCCTAAGCTTTGGAACAGCCTGTTCGTGGTCGACAGTAACGGCAATATCGCCGAAAGCTTCGACAAGGTTCACTTGGTGCCATTCGGCGAGTACGTACCATTTCGCAGGTGGCTGAACTTCGCCAAGTTAACCGAAGGCCGCATCGATTTTTCTTCGGGCAAAGGGCTACGCACGCTTCACCTACCGGGCTTGCCCCCGGTCGGACCATTGATTTGCTACGAGATTATTTTCCCTGGAAACATAACAAATGACAGTGATCGGCCCCAATGGTTGCTCAACATCACAAACGATGCCTGGTTTGGGAAAAGTGCCGGCCCCTATCAACATTTTGCTGCGGCGCGCCTGCGCGCGGTCGAGGAAGGTTTGTCAGTCGTGCGGGCGGCCAACGCAGGAATTTCGGCGGTAATCGACCCTTATGGCCAGGTGGTTGCAAATCAAGCATTTGACCACGCAACAGCTTTTGATTCTCCACTGCCACTGCCAATCGAAGGCATAACATTTTATGCTAAGAACAGGAGTGTTCCTGCCTGGATTTGTCTTGTATTGCTGGCTATTTTCTATTGTCCGGTAAGGTCTTGGGGACATACATTGGGGTAACCCTACTATTGGTATTATTATATTGACCGCATACGCCGGTATGCTTACGGTCATGTTGCGCCGAAGGACAAGTAGACAAGTAGAGGGTGTCGAACAATGCCTCGTGGTCGAAGTGTGGGCAGTGGTAGGGGGGCCGGCCGCCCTAATCCAGTGGACGTACATGTGGGAAGTCGCGTGCGTTTACGCCGTACGTTGCTCGGAATGAGCCAGGAAAGGCTTGGTGAAGCGATTGGACTAACGTTCCAACAAGTGCAAAAGTATGAGAGGGGTGCGAACCGGATTGGTTCTAGTCGGCTTTATGATCTATCCCGGGTTCTTGATGTCCCTGTCGGATTCTTCTTTGACGACATGTCCGAGGATGTCGCCGCACGATCACCTGCGCAAATTCAGGGAATGGCCGAGGAACAGGATGATTACGAGCCTGATCCAATGGCAAAGAGAGAAACCCTGGAACTTGTACGTGCGTATTATAAGATTGTAGATCCCAGCGTGCGCAAGCGGCTGTTTGAAATGACCAAGGCTTTGGCGGTGGCCGCCGAAAACGAGGAGTGAGCCAGGACAGCAGCCCCTTGGACACAGCCTAGAGGCCGCCGCCAGCACCGCTTTGCAGAATTTCCTTTCCTTATCTATTCGAATTCTGCTTGACGTCGTATTTCCAATCGCCAAAACATCTGTTTCGGCTTGGCTGAACTGTGGCAAAGCCGACATCAGTCGCCGCAGATTTGGAGATGGTGTCGTATGGGCAGAGCCCCGACAAGTTTCCAAATTGGGATGGCGCGAGATTGGTAGGAACTAGGCGCCTTGCATTGGAATCTTGGGACCCGAGCGAATGAGTTGTGGCCTTTTGGCCTGGCTCGGCAAAAGGCCCAGATATCATGCCGGAAATCCTATGTCGCCCTTCCATCAAATGAGACGTGGCCGCTGTCGGCAGTCAAAGGATTGGCAGGCCCCAAAGCGACCAGGACCCCGTGATTGACGCATCGAACGAGAAATTGGTTGGAGCATAGGGTGGTTAAAGGCAGTTATCTATTTACAAGTGAATCGGTCTCCGAAGGCCATCCGGACAAGGTTTGCGACCGCATATCAGATGCAATCGTCGACGCCTTCCTTACCGCGGATCCTCATTCCCGGGTCGCGGCAGAAACCCTTGCGGCAACCAACCGCGTGGTTCTTGCCGGAGAAGTCCGTGGACCGGCGTCCGTCACCAATGAACTGCTCGAGAAGGTCGCGCGCAGTGCCGTCCGGGAAATTGGCTATGCCCAAGACGGTTTTCACTGGGAACACCTCGAAGTTCACAACTACTTGCACGGCCAGTCATCCGACATCGCGCAAGGCGTTGATGCGGCTGGCAACAAAGACGAAGGGGCTGGCGATCAAGGAATCATGTTTGGCTATGCCTGTCGTGAAACCAAGGACTTGATGCCGGCGCCGATTTATCTGTCCCACAATGTTCTACGCTCGCTTGCCGAAGCCCGGCATTCCGGCGCGGAGCCCGGCCTGGGGCCGGACGCCAAAAGCCAGGTGACACTCGAGTATCACAATGGCAAACCTCAGCGGGCGACGTCGATCGTTGTTTCAACTCAGCATTCTCCTGACCTAGATCAAGATCAGGTAAGAGAAATCGTTCGACCCCACGTGGTTAATGTCCTTCCAGACGGATGGATGTGCGACGAATCCGAATTTTATGTCAATCCAACCGGCCGGTTCGTGATCGGCGGTCCCGACGGCGATTGCGGCTTGACCGGTCGAAAAATAATTGTCGACACCTACGGTGGTGCGGCGCCACATGGCGGTGGCGCCTTTTCTGGAAAGGATCCGACAAAAGTTGACCGATCTGCCGCCTATGCGGCTCGGTATCTAGCGAAGAACGTGGTGGCTGCTGGCCTGGCTGATCGCTGCACGATTCAACTTTCCTATGCGATCGGCGTATCAAAGCCTCTCTCACTCTACGTCGATACCAATGGGGCGGAGCGCGTAGAGGAGGCAAAGCTGGCCCAACGACTGCAAGAAATGATGGACCTATCCCCACGTGGCATTCGCGAGCATCTCAATCTTTCACGCCCCATTTACGCCCGCACATCGGCTTACGGGCACTTCGGCCGGACTACCGACGGTGATGGCGGTTTCTCCTGGGAGCGTTTGGACCTCGTTGATGAACTGAAATCGACCTTCGGCGCTTGAGCGCATCGAAAGAACTGAATGATGATAGGGAGGGTCCGGAAAGACCCTAAAGGCTTGCCTTGGCCGGAGCGAAAGACCCCCTTGTATGGCCGCAAACATGGCCGCCCCTTGCGACCGAGACAGCAGGCCTTACTGAACGAGCTTTTGCCAGCCCTTAGTATTCCAGAACCGGCGCCGGGAACGACGATGGATCCCGCGTTGCTGTTCCCAGCGCCGGTCACACAGCTTTGGCTGGAGATTGGTTTTGGGGCAGGAGAACATTTGGTCTGGCAGGCCGCGAGGCATCCTGACGTCGGCTTCTTGGGCGCGGAGATCTTCTTGAACGGTGTTGCCAGACTGTTACGCCAAGTCGAGGAGGGCGGACACCGCAATCTCCGGATCCTGGTGGGTGATGGCCGGGCGCTGCTAAAGTCGTTGCCTGATGAGGTATTGGGTCGGGTGTTCATTCTGTTTCCCGACCCCTGGCCCAAGGCCCGCCACAATCGTCGACGAATCCTACAAGAAGAAACCTTGGACTGGCTAGCGCGGGCTATGTGCCCCGGAGCCGAGCTTCGAATTGCCACCGATCACCAAGACTACTTGCTGTGGATCCTGCAGCGGCTACGCCGCCATCCGGCCTTTGCCTGGCCCGTTTCCGGCCCTGATGACTGGCGTCGACGACCAGCAGATTGGCCAGCCACTCGCTATGAAGAAAAGGCAATCGCAGGCGGGCGAACACCCGTCTATCTACGTTGGCAACGGTGTTGGAAGAGCTAGAGCGTGCTTTCTCAAGGTTACTGGAAGATCATCTCCATCCCCCTCACCAGTCCCATTGGAGATTAGGCGGGAGATTTTGCTTGCGGAGCACGGCGTTTAGGACCATAAAAACAGCCAAGCTCGTTAGGTATGACAGGTTCAAGCGTCGTCACGATTGTGATGATAGCCTTGTAGTTTGCTTGAGAGTGGGCCAACGGCCCACTTTTTTAGTTTTGGGTCGACAAAATCTTGGGATTGGAGTCCTTTGCAACCTTGCTGCAAGCGTCCAACTGCTTAGCCCGCGTTAGTGACGCAAGAGCCGCCAAAATCGAGGCCTTGGTGGCTCCAGCGTTGAGGGCACTCGGATTCGACATTGTGCGCGTGATGCTGAGTGGAGACCGACGGCCACGGTTGCAAATCATGATCGAGCCCTCTGAGGGAGGGAACGTCGGGGTCGATGACTGCGCCGAAGTGAGCCGCACAGTTGAAGCGATACTGGACGTTGAAGAGCCGTTATCCGGTTCCTATCTTCTAGAAATCTCCTCGCCCGGGCTGGATCGCCCATTGACACGGCCTGAGGATTTCAGTCGGTTTGCCGGTTTTGAGGCGAAGCTAGAGATGAAAGTGCCGATCGATGGACGTCGGCGCTTTCGCGGTCGGCTTTTGGGCGTTGAAGGATCGGCGGTAGTGATTGCCGTCGACCAGGGCGAAACGCTCTTGGCGATCGACGATATCTTGCGTGCCAAGTTGGTATTGACGGAAGATCTCATCGCTGCGGGCCAGGCAGGGCAACTTGAGCCTGCAGAATTAGGCGATGAGACAAGGGGAAAATAAGCTGACCATGGAATCTACGGGTGTTTTTCGCACAGAGCTGCTGCAGGTCGCAGAGGCCGTTGCGCGCGAGAAGAGCATTGAGCGCGAAGAAGTGCTCGAAGCCATGGAGCAAGCCATCCAGAAAGCAGGCCGTGCCAAATATGGCCATGAACACGATATTCGCGCCACGATTGATCGAAAATCGGGCGAGATAAAGCTAATGCGGTATCGCGAAGTGGCTGATCCTGTCGAAAATGAATTCACGCAAATCAAACTGAGCGACGCCAAAATTTATCGAGATGGCATCAAAGTCGGTGAGTTTCTTGTCGAGGATTTGCCGCCTATCGACCTTGGGCGAATAGCTGCGCAAACCGCCAAGCAGGTCATCGTCCAAAAGGTCCGTGAAGCAGAGCGTGGTCGCCAGTTCGAAGAATACAAAGACCGTTTGGGTCATATTGTCAACGGCATCGTCAAGCGCAACGAGTTTGGCAACGTAACGGTGGATCTGGGCCGTGCCGAGGGCTTGATGCGGCGCGACGAAAACTTGCCGCGCGAAAGTTTTCGGCCCGGCGATCGCGTGCGGGCCTACATTTACGATGTTCGTGAGGAGGCACGGGGACCGCAAATTTTCCTATCGCGCACGCACCCTCAGTTTATGGCCAAGCTTTTCGCCCAGGAGGTCCCGGAAATCTATGATGGCATCATTGAGATAAAGGCTGTCGCGCGCGACCCAGGCTCTCGAGCGAAAATCGGCGTTGTCTCAAATGACTCCTCTATAGACCCCGTCGGCGCCTGCGTCGGCATGCGCGGCTCACGGGTCCAGGCAGTGGTCGGCGAACTGCAGGGTGAAAAGATAGATATCATTCCCTGGTCGCCAGACACAGCAACGTTCGTGGTGAATGCGCTGGCGCCGGCAGAAGTATCCAAAGTCGTGCTGGATGAGGAGCAAGGGCGAATCGAAGTGGTGGTGCCAGACGAGCAACTATCCTTGGCAATTGGCCGCCGCGGGCAGAACGTGCGTCTAGCCTCTATACTAACGGGTTGGGACATTGATATCTTGACCGAAGAAGAGGAGTCGAAACGCCGCTCCGAAGAATTCCGACAACGCTCTCAGCAGTTTATCGATGCACTTGATGTGGAGGACGTGATCGCCCATTTGCTAGTGGCCGAAGGGTTTACGGCCATCGAGCAGGTCGCATTCGTGCCGATCGAGGAACTTTCGACAATTGAAGGTTTCGATGAAGAAGTGGCCGAGGAATTGCGAGCCCGGGCACGCACCTACCTTGAACAACAGGAAAAACAGCTGACAGAGCGTCGCCACGAACTCGGAGTCGCCGATGATCTTGCCGCCATCGACGGGCTTTCTCCCGGCATGTTGGTGGCGCTCGGCGAAAACGGTGTCAAAACCTTGGATGATCTGGCCGATCTCGCCAGCGATGAACTGATCGAGATGCTGGGCGATTTGGCGCCAGGCCTTGATCAGGCAGATGCGATTATCATGGCCGCACGGGCCCACTGGTTTCCAGAGGAAGACCTGACTGCACCTCAACCTGACGGGTCTTCTGAGGCGCAAGAGCCGGTCGCCGAGACATGAAGGCCAGGGGAAACAGACGTTGGCTCTTCGACAAACACGCATTCGCGCCCAAGACGGTGCAGATAAGAGGATCGGTAACGATTCCCAGCGAAGATGCATTGCCAGCGGCAGGGTGCATTCGCGAACGGCGTTGCTCCGATTTGTCGTTGCGCCGGATGGCGCGCTTGTCCCCGATCTAAGCGGACGGCTACCGGGACGCGGATTGTGGTTGTCTCCGCGCCGCGATATGATAGAGAAGGCTTGTTCGCGTAATCTTTTTGCGAAGGCAGCTCGGGCACCTGTGTCGGTGCCTCATGATTTGTCACGACAGCTCGTTTCTTTGCTTCGGCGACGTTGCCTGGACCTCTTAGGGCTTGCTGCACGCGCCGGGCAGGTTGTAGGCGGCTTTGAGAAAGTCCGAGGTCAGCTTAGGGCCGGCAGGATTAGATTGCTGCTGCAGGCCTTCGATGGTGCAGAAGACGGGCGTGAGAAGCTGCGCCGCTTGGCGGGCTACCAAGACCCGCCGGTCGCGGCTTTCGAAGTCTTCTCTGCGGAGGACTTGGGCAAGGCATTGGGGCGGCATAGTTGGACCCACTTGGCGGTGATGCCAGGCCGGATCGCAGAGCGACTAGAGCAAGACCTAACACGGCTGGCCGGGCTAGATGGCAGCGGAAATGCAATTGGCGAAAGTTGAGCGTTTGAGGCTATGACGACAAGCAAGGAACACGAGGTGAAGAAGCCTTTGTCGCTAAACCGGCCAGGCCGTCTTGAACTGAAGAAGACGGTCGAAACCGGTCAGGTAAGGCAAAGCTTTAGTCATGGCCGCTCCAAAGCCGTGACCGTGGAAGTAAAACGCAAACGTACGTTTGCCCCCGGTGCTGGTGGCCGCATGCGAGAGGTAACAAAGGCGCGCGAAGCCGCAGAGCAAGCCTTTACCGAGCCCAGCGCTCCTGTCGGAGACGTTGTTGCGGAGCCCGAACGGACGGAACTACCCGACAACTTGACCGCACATGAACGTGCTGTTCGCATGCGCGCCCTGGAAGTTGCCAAGAAGGAAGAAGAGCAACGGCGCGAAATTGAAGAAAAGGAGCGCATTGCCAAGGAGGAGCAGCGGAAGCGCGAGGAAGCCGAGGCCAAGTTACGCGCCGAGGAGGAAGCTCGTCTAAAGGCCGAGGAAGAAGCTCGCCAAGAAGCCGAAGATCAGGCTCGCCAGAAACAAGACCAGAGCGAGGCCGATACGCCCACGCCCGAACCGGCGCCGGTCGAACAACCGACTGAAGAACGGGCGCCGGCCCGCGCCAAGGCGCGCGCTCCTGACCCGACAGAAGAAACAGAGGAAAGTCGCGGCAAGCGTAAGGTCGCGCCCCCCAAGGTACCTGGTGGGCGCCGCAGCAGCGACCGTCGGCGACAGACTGGCAAACTAACGATCTCACAGGCGTTGGACGATTCCGGTGGCCGGGTGCGATCACTTGCTTCGGTGCGCCGTCAACGAGAGAAACTGCGGGCCATGCAGGCGCCGCAGCAACGGCAGGCCAAGAGTAAGGTTATCCGGGAAGTAGTGATTCCCGAGTCAATTACCGTCCAAGAACTCGCCAACCGGATGGCCGAACGTGGTGGCGAGGTCGTCAAGTCGCTGATGAAAATGGGTGTTATGTCGACCATCAATCAGGTTATAGATGCGGACACGGCGGAGCTCGTGGTGGCCGAATTTGGTCATAAAGTCAAACGCGTCTCAGCATCCGACGTCGAAATCGGGCTGAAAGGCGACGAAGACAAGGACGAGGCACTGCTGCCCCGACCGCCGATTGTTACGGTGATGGGGCATGTCGATCACGGGAAGACCTCGTTGTTGGATGCCCTGAGGGAAACCGACGTAGCAGGGCGCGAAGCTGGTGGGATAACACAGCACATCGGCGCCTACCAGGTGCGCGTCGCAAGTGGAGAGCGCATCACCTTTATTGATACGCCCGGCCACGCGGCCTTTACCGAGATGCGGGCCCGGGGTGCCACAGTAACCGACATCGTCGTCCTGATCGTGGCAGCCGATGATGGCATAATGGCCCAGACCGAAGAGGCCATCGCCCACGCCAAGGCGGCCGAAGTCCCGATCATCGTCGCGATTAACAAGATGGACAGGCCCGACGCGAATGCCGAGAGGGTCCAACAGGATCTCCTAAAGTATGACTTGGTAGTCGAAGAAATGGGTGGTGAGATTCTGTGTATTCCCATCTCCGCTAAAGAACGCACCAACCTCGATAAACTTGTCGAGGCGATCCTGCTACAAGCAGAGGTCATGGAGCTTAAAGCCAATCCGGAACGCAACGCCGAAGGGGTGATCATCGAAGCCAAACTGGAGCAGGGACGCGGCGCAGTCGGTACGGTTCTGGTACAGCGCGGTACGCTGCAGGTGGGCGATGTCTTTGTTGCCGGTGACGAGTGGGGCAAGGTACGGGCGCTGATCAATGATCGCGGAGAAAAAGTGGACGAGGCCGGTCCATCCGTTCCGGTTGAGGTTCTCGGTCTTGGCGGCGTACCGCTGGCTGGCGATGAGTTCGTCTCGGTAGAAAACGAGGCAAAGGCGCGAGACGTCACGAACTTCCGCCGTAGTGCCCGCCGCGAAGCCGATATTATCGCCTCGGGTCGCGGTACTCTTGAGCAATTGATGTCGCGCATTAAGGATGGCGAGGTCAAAGAACTCCCGGTCATCGTCAAATCAGACGTTCATGGCTCGCTGGAAGCGATAAACGCCAGCCTGAAGACGCTTGGCAACAATGAGGTGGCGGTTCGCGTGCTGCATGCTGGTGTCGGCGGCATCACGGAATCGGACATCACCCTGGCCAGATCGACTGGCGCGATGGTCATTGGGTTCAACGTGCGCGCCAATCCGCAAGCCCGTGACATGGCTCGCCGCGATGGCATCGAGATCTCCTACTACTCGATTATCTACAATGTGATCGACGACATGAAAGCAGCGCTGAGCGGGATGCTGGCGCCGACCCGGAAGGAATCCTTCCTGGGCTATGCGCAGATTCGCGAAGTTTTCAATGTGTCGAAGGCCGGCAAGGTGGCAGGCTGCATGGTGACCGAGGGTATTGTCCGGCGTGGCGCCAGGGTGCGGCTACTGCGGGACAACGTGGTCATTCACGATGGCACCTTGAAGACTCTTCGCCGCTTTAAGGACGAGGTGCGCGAAGTGCGGGATGGCTACGAATGCGGGATGGCCTTCGAAAACTATCAAGACCTTCAAGTCAATGATCAAATTGAATGCTATGAGATCGAGGAAGTGGCGCGGGCCCTATAGCCGCCGACCCTCGCCGCTCGGTCGTAGGCCCTTGTTTTCAAGGCAAGCAGTCCATGGCACGTTCCAAAGGTAAACCACCCAGCCAACGACAGTTGCGAGTAGGGGAAGAGCTTCGTCATGCTTTGGTGCGGGTCCTCACGGAGACCCCACCGCGAGACCCTGGTCTGCGCGACAGCCAAATCACCATAACAGAGGTGAGGGTTAGTCCAGACCTGCGCAATGCCACGGTTTTTGTCATGCCTTTGGGCGGCGGAGACTTGGCCGGCAAAGTGGCGGCGTTGGATCGAGCAGCTCCCTACTTGCGGGCACGCCTTGCCGACAACTTGGACCTCCGCTTTACCCCGCGATTGGCATTTCAGGCCGACCGTTCCTTCGACGAGGCCGATCGCATTGCCTCGCTTCTCGCGTCGCCGCGTGTCTCCCGCGATCTTCAATCCAATGATGAATTCGAGGCCGAGGAGCCAAACAACCGTGGCTCGTAGGCAGCGAGGTCTTCCGATCAACGGCTGGGTGGTTCTGGACAAACCGACTGGAATGACGTCGACCCAGGCGCTGGGGCGCGTTCGCCGCTGCTTTAACCCCCGCAAGCTGGGTCATGGCGGGACGCTGGATCCCTTGGCTACCGGAATTCTGCCAATCGCCTTAGGGGAGGCGACGAAAACAGTCGCCTACGCCATGGAGGGTGAAAAACATTATCGCTTTACCCTAAAATGGGGCGAGCAAACCGATACCGATGATAGTGAAGGTACCGTCGTCGAGGTCTCCGACCGACGCCCCGGGCGCCGGGAAGTTGAGGCCGTTCTTCCGCGCTTCACCGGCTTGATTGAGCAACGCCCCCCGGCCTATTCAGCCATCAAGGTGGAGGGACGCCGGGCTTACGAATTGGCTCGAGCCGACGCGGAATTCGACCTTCCGGCTCGCCAAACCCGAATCCACAGCGTTCACCTGACCGATCACAATGACAGCACTGCCGATTTCGAAGTGCGTTGCGGAAAAGGGACCTACATGCGGGCCCTTGCCCGCGATCTGGGTGAGGCACTTGGCACCCTGGCCCACATTATCGCCTTGCGCCGGCTTGCCGTCGGCCCTTTTGATGAAAGCCAGGCGATTTCTCTAGAAAGTCTCGAGGCGCTGGGGCATAGTGCGGCCGCTTCGCAGCAATTGCTGCCGGTTGAGGCGGCGCTGGACGGCATCCCGGCGCTGACTTTGACCGAAGATGAAGCTGGTCGCCTGCGTCGCGGCCAAGCAGTATCCATGCTGGTGCAGGCCAAACGCGACTCTGTACGGGGTTTGGCAAGTGGCAGCATCGTTTGTGCCATGTCGCGTGGCAAGCCTGTGGCATTGACCCGCTACGAAGCGGGCGATCTACATCCATTTCGTGTGTTACACCTCTAACTGGGTTTTAGGGACCGATGTCGATAACGGTTGAACGCAAACAAGAGCTTATCCGAGAGTACGCCTTGCATGACGGTGACACAGGGTCGCCGGAAGTGCAGGTCGCCATACTATCTGAACGTATCAGTAATCTGACCGAGCACCTGAAGGTGCACAAGAAAGACTTTCACTCCCGACGGGGCCTCCTGATCATGGTAGGCCAACGGCGCCGCCTCCTCGACTATGTCAGGAAAAAAGACCAAGGGCGCTACGAAGGGGTGGTCAAACGCTTAGGCCTGCGCCGCTGATTCAGGGTGTTTGCCATGTCCCTAAGGCCACCGGCTGCAGTCGCGGATCCGGTCCGTGGGGGTTTTACCATGCAAATTAGTCGCGTTATGGCCGGCGCGATATGACGATTCAAGTTGCCGGGCCAACGCAAGCAGCTTACGCGACCCAATCGCGTTTCGCCGACTAGTGGCGAGCGCCGATATGACTCCTGTGCGCTGCTTGCGTGGGTCCGGCTGGAATTCCGGCCAGTACCTAAAAGGATTAGTAGGGAATGTTCGAAGTACACAAACAAGAGATCGAGTGGGCCGGAAGGCGCCTGACACTGGAAAGTGGTCGCATGGCCCGGCAGGCCGATGGAGCGGTCTTGGCCAGCTATGGCGAAACCGTCGTCCTCTGTACGGCCGTCGCGCAGAAATCAGTCAGACCAGGCATCGATTTCTTTCCATTGACCGTCAACTATCAGGAAAAGACCTTTGCCGCCGGCAAGATTCCCGGTGGCTTTTTTAAGCGCGAAGGCAGACCGAATGAAAAGGAAACCCTGACCTCACGCCTCATCGATCGCCCAATCCGACCGCTCTTCGCCAAGGGGTTTCAGAACGAAACCCAAGTCATTTGCACGGTGCTCAGTCATGACCTCGAAAATGACCCGGATATCGTTTCCTTGGTTGGCGCCTCGGCGGCACTGACGATCTCCGGCCTGCCGTTTCTCGGCCCCCTGGGCGGTTGCCGCGTGGGCTACAAGGACGGTCAGTACCTCCTAAACCCGAGCGTCGGCGACTTAGAAGGCTCCGCCCTCGACTTGGTCGTGGCCGGCACGCGTGATGGTGTGCTGATGGTGGAATCGGAGGCCAATGAACTGTCCGAGGCGGTTATGCTGGGCGCCGTGACCTTCGGCCATGAGAACTATCAGCCGGTGATCGAGGCCATAATCGCTTTGGCCGAAAAATGCGCCAAGGAGCCCTGGGCAGTGCCGGATGTAGCGCCAGAAAAAGAAGGCGTACGGGCCAAGCTTGAGGAAGCCTTCGCGGCAAGAATCGCCACCGCCTATCAAGAACGCGACAAGAAAACCCGTCAGGACGTGTTGGCTGGACTGCGCCAAGAGGCCGCTGATAGCTTAGCTGAAGACGAAAACGAAGCAGCGCTGGGCGCCGCCGTATTTAAGGCCTTGGAAAGCGAGATCGTGCGCGGCGCCATACTAAAGACCGCTTCCCGGATCGACGGGCGCTCGACCAGTGATGTGCGTGACATTGATTGTCAGGTTGGTGTTCTTCCGCGCACCCATGGCTCGGCCATCTTCACGCGCGGCGAGACCCAGGCCCTGGTAACCACCACCCTGGGCACCAGCCAGGATGAGCAGATCATTGACGCTCTCGAAGGCGAATATCGCGAAAACTTCATGCTGCACTATAATTTTCCGCCCTATTCAGTAGGCGAAGCCTCATTCCTGCGCTCGCCGGGACGCCGCGAAATCGGCCACGGAAAGCTCGCCTGGCGGGCGATCAAAGCGATGCTGCCTGACAAAGAAAGTTTCCCCTACACCATCCGAGTAGTGTCTGAGGTTACCGAGTCGAACGGCTCCTCCTCGATGGCGACTGTGTGCGGCAGTTCGCTTTCTTTGATGGATGCCGGCGTTCCTTTGGAACGGCCGATTGCCGGCATCGCCATGGGCCTCATCAAGGACGGCGATGAGTTTGCCGTGCTTTCAGACATCTTGGGTGACGAGGACCATCTCGGTGACATGGATTTCAAGGTCGCCGGCACCAATCAAGGTGTGACCTCGCTGCAAATGGATATCAAAATCACCTCCATCACGACCGAGATTATGCGTGTTGCCCTCGAACAAGCGCGCGAGGGACGCATCCATATCTTGGACGAAATGGCTAAGGCGATTGACACAGCCCGTGACGGCGTATCGGAAAATGCGCCGCGTATCACCGTCTTGACCATCCCCAAGGACAAGATCCGAGAGGTCATCGGCACCGGCGGCAAGGTCATCCGCGAGATTTGCGAGACCACAGGCGCCAAAATCGATATCGAAGATGATGGGACTGTAAAAGTAGCGGCAGTAGACCAATCCCAAGGTCAGGCTGCCATCGACTGGATTCAATCGATCGCCGCCGAGCCGGAAGTGGGCCGGATTTATTCCGGCAAGGTCGTGAAAGTGGTCGATTTCGGTGCCTTTGTTAATTTCATGGGCGCCAAGGACGGCCTAGTCCACATCTCCGAGCTGGCTCCCTATCGGGTGAAGACGGTGGGCGATATTGTCAAGGAAGGCGATATGGTCAAGGTCAAGCTCATCGGCATCGACGACCGCGGTAAGGTCAAACTCTCGATGAAGGTCGTCGACCAGGAAACCGGCGAGGACATCACGGAGAAGGTTCGCCGACAGCGCGAAGCTGCCAAGGCCGCCTCCTCAGAATAGCAGCCTTGGAGGCGGAGATCGGAAACCTTTCGAGCAGGGTTTACGGAAGTGGCGGGAGCCTTAGCCGTTCCTTCCGTGACTCTGCCCAAGGTTATGGGTCATCGTGGCGCTGCCGGCCTGGCGCCGGAAAACACGTTTTCGAGCCTTCGCATAGCCAAAGATCTCGGCCTGACCTGGGTTGAGTTCGACGTCATGCTGAGTGGCGACGACGTGCCCATGCTGTTCCACGACGACAGCCTAAAGCGTACCACAGGCCAAGAGGCCTTAATGGCCGAAACACCGCGTGCTGCCCTGGCTGAATTGGACGCCGGCGCCTGGTTCGGACCGGAGTTCGACGGCGAGGCGATTCCCTCGCTGGAAGACGCCCTAGACTACCTGCAGGATGAAGGCATCATTCCCAATATTGAGATAAAGCCATCCAAGGGGCGAGACCTGGAAACGGCCCAAGCGATCGTCCGTCTCGTTCGCCGGGTTTGGCGGCGAAAGTCCATTGCCCCGCTCTTCAGCAGTTTTAGCCATCTGAGTTTGAAAGTCGCTCGAGACGGCGCCTCGGAATGGCCGCGCGGCTTGATCGCCCTGACCTTACCCGATGTCTGGGAGGAGTTGGGCACCAATCTTGGCCTTTCGTCGATCCATTTGCGCGGCTCTACCCTGACGAGGGAGCAAGCCGCCATCGTGAAGCAAACCGGCTACCAACTGTCGGCTTTCACGGTCAATGACGCAAAGCTAGCCCACCAGCTCTACGCACTCGGGGTTGACTGCATCATTACCGACCGGCCCGATTTGATCTTGGAAAGTATCGCCCTCACCCCCGATACTTTCACTAAGGCCTGAGAGCTCATTCTCCGGATAGAGCGTCGGTCAAGGCCGTATCGAATCGATCCAGAAAGGCACCAAGAATCCTCTCGTCATGGGCGATGGAAAGGTAAAGCTTTGTGCCCATTGGGTTGAGAAAGACTCCCCGGTGAAACAGTCCCAGCATTAACCGCCTGGCCAAGGCCTTGTCGCCACGCGCCGTCGAACGGTAGTCATTGACCGGCTCGGACGAAAAGACGACCTGAGCGAGCGGTCCGTCGCCGATCACCTGGGCCATCACGTCGCGGCCCTGTAAGACCTTGACCAAGCCCTGCCGGAGCAGCCGACCAAGCCGGTGAAGATGTTCGTAGGTGCCTACTTGACGAAAGACCGTAAGACAAGCATTGGCAGCGGCGGTCGAAACTGGATTGCCGCCGAGCGTAGAGGCCATCCAGACATAGTCTGATCGGCCCATTCGGCCTTCGTCCACCTGGTCCATGATCTCGGCCCGGCCGGCAAAGGCGCCAATGGGGTAGCCACCGCCAAGAGCCTTGCCATAGGCGACGAGATCGGGAACGACTCCGTAGTATTCCTGGGCACCGCCATAGGCCAGGCGGAATCCGGTCACCACCTCGTCGAAAATAAGCGGCACACGATACCGGTCACAAAGAGCGCGCAAACCTTGTAAAAACCCTGGGGCTGGTGGCGTACAGCGTTGCAGGGGCTCGACAATGATGCCGGCCAAGCTATCGACATGCTCGGCGACGATCGCTGTCGTTTTGGCCAGGTCGTTGAAGGGAGCGACCAGAAGCTGCTCGGCTGCCAAGGGGGTACCGGCGCTGGTCAGTTCCGGCTGTGGAAAGGCAAGGTTCTTCTGGGGAAAAAGGCTGGTGACGCCAGTTTCATTGGCGCCGTGATAGGCACCTTCAAACTTCAAGATCTTCGGTTTGCCGGTAAGAGCGCGCGCCAAGCGGAGACAGTACATAGTCGCCTCCGTTCCAGACGCACAGAACCGCAGGCGCCCGGCCGCCGGGCTTAGCCGAAGAATCTCCTCGCCCAAGGCAAGGGATTCTTCGTTCAGGTAAGCGAAGTTGGAACCGAGCCCCGCGCGCCTTCTTACGGCCTCCACCACCTCCTGACGGGCATGGCCCACCAGGCAGGAGCCCCAGCCCATGGAGAAGTCAAGAAACTCCCGGCCGTCTACGTCCCACAGACGGCAGCCATCGCCGCGGGCCAAGACGGCCAACATCTCGCGAGGCAAGGCAAACTCGCCGTTTGCTATGCCCGCAGGAAAGCACGCCAAGGCCCGTTGTGCAACCTCACCCATCTCGCCATGGGGAAAGGCCTCCGATTGCGCTGGATGCTTCTTCATCAATGGAGTCGGGGCGTCTTTAGAAAGTCGTTTCGATCGGCCGAGTGTAGTCTTAGCCTTATCGGCTGGTCGTTTCGCAGCAGGGTTATGGGTACTTCAGAGCCAGCAGCCCCAAGAGACCAGACCTTGCGGAAAAATGTCGCCAGGTTATGGATCGGTTCGCCGCAAACTTCGACCACGGAATCCCCGACAGCAACGCCTGCCTTTTCAGCCGGGGCGTCTTTGGCAAGCCCGGCGACGACGAGGCCCTCGTCGTCTTGTGCCGCAAACATCCCGAGCCACGGCCGAGGCGGCCTCTGAACCTGACCAAAGCGCAGAAGGTCATCCAGGATCGGGGGCAAAAGATCGATCGGCACCACCATGTTTCCCTCAGATTTCTCGCCCGTCTGGCTGGCCTCTTGTACAAAAAGCGATCCAACCCCGGCAAGTCGGCCATCTTGGTCCAACAAGGCCGCCCCACCCCAGCTTGGGTGCGCCGGCATGGTGAAGATGGCCTCATCTAGAAGATACTCCCAATAACCGGCAAACTCCCGTTTGCTCGACACCTCAGCTTGCAAGGCATGATCACGGCCACCGGCGCTCGCCAGGATAACCGGATCCAAGAGCGTGAGGCTGCGGCTGGAGCCTAGCTCCAATGCGGGCAAACTGAGGCGGTCGAGCGCTTGCACTAATCCAAACCCGCTGGCTTGATCATAGCCAACCACGTGACCACGGGCGACGGCGCCCGTGCTGCTTGTAAGCCAAATTGTTTCCGCTTCGGTGATCAGATAACCGATGGTCAATACCAGGCCATTCGCCTGAATGACGATACCGTTTCCCTGGCGTTCCGTTCCGAGAATCTGTGCGGTATAGGCATCGGCGGGAACTTCGGCAAAAAGATGGACGACGGAGGCCAGACAACTATCGAGATCAAAGGAAAGAGCGCTCGCCTGCGGCTGCAGCTCTTCGGGAAAACCCCAATCTTCGATTTCTGTCACACCCTACCGTCCCGAATTAAGCTGAAATATGATGCAAATCTTGCGATGCTGATGGTAATAAATCTAACGCAACCCACCTGCTTTGGCGATCCCGTCATCCAAAGAAATTCTGGAAGAAGCTGTTTACGCTCACTTTTGATGTCGGGTTTCCGGTAACATTCAAGGCGAACGTGGCTAAGGTCAAATTGGGGGATTCTGCGTGGATTGGCTCTTAGATCCGCAAATTTGGGCAAGCCTTGCCACCTTGACCGCGCTCGAGGTGGTGCTGGGCATCGACAATTTGGTGTTTCTTTCGGTGGCGACCGCCCGCCTGCCGGCCCATCAACAGCCCTTCGCCCGCCAACTGGGATTGATTTTGGCCCTGGTGATGCGGGTCGTCTTCCTTGCCAGCGTTGTCTGGATCGCCGGCCTAACCGAACCGATATTTGTAATCTTTGACCATGCTGTTTCCTGGCGCGATGTCATTCTCATCGTCGGCGGCCTCTTTCTCATGACCAAGGGCACGATGGAAATCCATCATGAGGTAGAAGGCGATGAACCCGAACCGGGATCGACCCGAGCCCACGCCGCCTTTGCCGCGGTGGTTGCCCAAATCATCGTGCTCGACCTTGTCTTTTCGCTCGATTCGGTGATCACCGCCGTTGGCATGACGGATAATCTGCCGGTCATGATCGCTGCTGTTACCATCGCGATCGCCGTGATGATGTTTGCCGCCAAACCGGTCGGCGAGTTTATCGAGCGTCATCCGACCACCAAGATGCTGGCGCTCAGCTTTCTTCTCTTGGTCGGCATGGCCCTAATCGCAGACGGTCTCCACTTCCATATTCCGCGGGGCTATCTCTATTTCGCCATCGCCTTTTCGATACTGGTCGAGGTCTTGAATTTGGTAGCGGCCAATCGTCGACGCCGGGCCCGTGAAAACCAAAAATCGTGAGTTCCGTCAAACCCGGAAGGTGTAAGTGTCGCCCGCCCGCCGTTCTATATCCGGCGGAAAGCTGCCGCGCTTATCGGCGAAATAGCGCGCGCGCTGATCGCCATCCGACGCGCGATTGTAGGTGACGTAGAGCACGCGGCGTGGGCTATCGGTCAAGTTAGCGGCAGATCGGTGCGGCGCGAAGGAATCGAAAAACATCGCGTCGCCCGGTTGGGTTGGATAGGCTTCGAAGACCATACCCTCCATTTCCACGTCGCCGAGTGGCTGCCATTCAGGGCCAACCAGGCCTCGATCATGCCATCCAGAGGCCACCTCGAGACAACCGTTTTGGCGCGTTGCCGGATCAATGCTGACGAGAGCCGTAATGTGCAGCGGGGCATAAAGCGACCAGCCAGCCTGGGCATCCTGGTGTGGCTTGAAACCATCGCCGCCAGGGAGCTTGAGGTTGATTTTTTCCTTAAAGAGGACCGCCTGCTCTGAAAACAGGGTTGCTATGGCCTGGGCAAGACGGTTCCGCGTAAAGAGCGCCTCGAAGCCGGGGTGATAGGGCGTGAAATTCTCAATCCGCTGCACCACACGGCGGTTCATTTCTTTGACGCTGTCTTCATAGTAGACCATGTGACGGCCTGGCTCTTCCGGCCAGGCGATTACTTCATCCGTCCAGCTGTTAATCTGCTCCATCTCGTCGGAATCGAAAAAACCAGGCACAAAAATGAACCCGTCCCTATGGAACTGTCTTACTTGTTCGGGGGTTAGGGTATCGGCGATCGTCAAGCTTGGCTCCTCCTTCAGGATGCTTTGGCTTAGGGGGCAACCACTGCTACAGCATCTGGGCCGAAGCGGCAATCTTGCAAGCCCCGAACAATTCCTGTTCTCTCATCGCCACGCGTTGCTTCCTTTTAATTGCCTTCGACTTCGGAACTATCACTAAACATGGGAGCGAATTCGTACGATCGCCGCGACCGCTACTGCATCATCGGTGCCGGCCCGGCGGGACTTGCGCAGGCCAGGGCGTTCAAGTCAGCGGGCCTTGCCTACGACCACTACGAGCGCCACAACGATGTCGGCGGCATCTGGCAGATCGAGCACCCCGGCTCGCCCATCTATGAATCGGCGCGCTTGATCTCCTCGAAAGCGCATTCGAGCTTTCTTTGCTATCCGATGCCGAAGTCCTGGCCCGACTATCCGGGCCACACCCAAGTAAGAGAGTATTTGCAGGCCTTTGCCCGCGACTTCGGACTTCGTGACGCGATCACCTTTTCGTCGACGGTCACCGCCGTGGAGCCCACGGATCGGGCATGGTTGGTAACCCTCGGCGATGGCCAAGAGTTCCGATATCAAGGTGTCGTAGCAGCTAACGGCATGACGTGGGAGCCCGAAGTCCCGTCTTACCAAGGGGCCTTCACCGGCGAAGTTCGGCACGCCGTATCTTATGCCAGCAAAGATGAATTCCTCGGCCGACGGGTCTTGGTCGTGGGCGGCGGCAACAGCGGTTGCGATATCGCCTGCGACGCGGCTACCGCAGCAAAGGCTGCCTTCATCAGCCTGCGTCGCGGCTATCATGTCATTCCCAAGCATATCTTCGGCAGGCCCGCTGACGTCTTCGCGGAAAGTTTGCCGAATTTGCCGATGCGGATGCAACAGCCGATGTTGCAGGGCCTTTTACGCCTTCTTCAAGGCGATCTGCGGCAGTATGGCTGGCCCCGGCCGCAACACCCCATTCTTGCCTCCCATCCTATTATCAACAGCGCTATTTTCGGTCATCTCAAGGCAGGCCGATTGATCGCCAAGCCGGATATTGCAGCTTTGGAAGGAGACCGCGTCCTCTTCGCCGATGGCAGCCGCGAAGAAATCGATCTCATTCTCTACGCCACCGGTTACCGGATGGCCTTCCCGTTTCTTGACCGAGGGCTGATAAAATGGGTCGGCAGCCGGGTGGGCAATTTTCTGACCGTGTTCAACCCGGACGTCGAAAATTTGTTTACCTTGGGCTTTCTCAGCACCAATGCAGGTGTGTTCGCCGATTTCGACCGTCTCGCCCACCTGGTCAGCCAGTATATTTTGGATCAGTCAGGGGCGCCGGCGAAGGCGGCAATGTTCCGGGCGCTCGCCGACCAGGGATCGCCGGACCTTTCCGGCGGCCTCTATATGGTCACCTCGCCTCGTCACGATGGCTACGTGCATCATCAAGCATTCCGCCAGCATGTCGAAGCGGTCAGGCGGCACATGAATTGGCCAGCGCCTGAAAGCCTGCTCGCCCCTACTCCTCGGTAAAGGCGCGCCGCATGGAATCGCGGACAGGCTGGATCAGATAGTCGAGGGCGGTGCGTTCCCCGGTAACGATCATCACCTCGGCCGGCATGCCGGGTGCCAACGTCAGATCTTCGAGGGCGGCCAGCTCCTCCGCGTCGATGCGCACCCGGGCCATGTAGTAGGGGCGTCCGGTTCGCTGGTCCTCGAATCGGTCTGCCGATACATGAATCACTTCGCCGGTAAGAGACGGCGTGGTCCGCCGATTGAAGGCGGAGAGCGTGACGATGGCCGGCAGGCCCGGATAGACAGTGTCGATGTATTGCGGATCGAGTTCCGTTTCGACGATCAAGGTGTCACCCTTTGGCACGAGATCGAGGATTGGCTCGCCGGGTCGCACCACCCCGCCGCGGGTAAAGAACTGCAGGTTGACGATGTATCCTTCCTGAGGCGCCCGAATCTTGGTTCGTGCCAGCACCGCTTCCGCCGCCCGCAGGCGTTCGCGCAAATCAGAGAGCAGGCGCTGTACATCACGAAGCTGGCTCACGGCCTGCTCACGAGCGCTGTTCTCAAGATCGATGATCTTTAACTCAGTCTCGGAGATGCGCTGCTTTGCCCGTGTAATCAGCGCCGCGTTCGACTGAATCTCGCCGTTCAATTGGGCCGCTGTCCGCTGCAGTGCCAGGAGACGCGGGCGCCTTGCCAGGCCCTTGTCGAC
Organism: Rhodospirillales bacterium; assembly: GCA_965222795.1. Lineage (GTDB taxonomy): Bacteria > Pseudomonadota > Alphaproteobacteria > Kiloniellales > CBDCUY01 > CBDCUY01. The sequence goes on from OZ244972.1 coordinate 2,448,286, forward strand.
CAGGGTCTTGACGTCCCTAACCTCGAGGCTGATCAAGCGCAGCTGTTCCTTGAAGGACTTAATCTGAGCCTTCAAGACCTCAATCTCTTCATTGGCTTGGGCGATCTGTTCGCCGAAGATGTCTTTCTTGCCCTCGATCGCCAAGCGTTCCGCATCGAAGGCGTTTTGGTGGGTGCGCAGGATTTCGGCCAAGCGAGGGTCGTCCTGCAAGGCCATCAGCTCTTCGGGAAAGGTGATCGCCTCGGCGCCGTCACGCTTTGCCAAGAGCTGGGACTCGTTGGCCAAGGTCACCATGAACTGACCCCGCAGCAGCTCTACTTCAGCGTTGGGTTTCGTATCATCGAGCGTTATCAGCAGCTGGTCTGCTGCAACAAGCCCCCCTTCCTCCACATGAATTTCGTCGATGATACCGCCTTCCAGGTGCTGAATTGTCTTGCGATTGCTTTCGACCGAAATGACACCAGGGGCAATGGCGCCGCTCTTCAAGGGGGCAACCGCACTCCAGGCGCCAAAGCCACCAAAACCAAGAAGGATCACCAGCATTCCGGCAGTAATATAGCGGTTGACCGAGGTATAGGGGCGCAGCAGGTCTTGCCGCGCCGTATCCGGAAGGATCTGATTTTGCGGTATGAGTTCTCTTGATTTGGCCATCGCTGCCTACTCTTCTCGTCAAGCCTTACTTTGCTGCTGCTCTTGAGCGGCGGCTTGGCGCGGCTGCAGACGCACCGGCGCCAGCTTTTGCAATACCTCGGCACGCGGTCCAAAGTCTTGGACCATCCCGTTCTGCAGCACCAGAAGCTTGTCGGCGAACTCCAAGGTGCTGGGTCGATGGGTCACCATGACGACGGTCGCCCCGCGCTTCTTGGCGACCTGCAGCGCGCGCAAAAGCGCCTGCTCGCCTTCATTGTCGAGGTTGGAGTTCGGCTCGTCTAGAACTAATAGAACCGGGTTCCGATAGAGCGCGCGCGCAAGGGCTATGCGCTGGCGCTGTCCCGCGGATAGGTTGGTGCCGCGCGGGCCAATCTGGGTTTCATAGCCTTCCGGAAGCCGCAAGATCATGTCGTGAACACTGGCAAGCTCCGCCGCCTCGACGATATCGGCGGAATCGGCATCTGGCTGGAAGCGGCTTATGTTCTCGGCAATGGTCCCGTCGAAGAGTTCCACATCCTGCGGAATGTAGCCGATGTAGCGGCCCACTTGCTCCTTGTCCCAGGTAATGAGGTCCGCCCCGTCGAGACGAATCTTGCCGGAGCTCGGCGGATGCACACCGACCATGAGTTCGGTCAGAGTGGTCTTGCCGGCTGCCGAGGGGCCGATCACGCCAAGACCCTCACCAGGTTCCAAACGAAAAGCCACCCGGCTTAGGATTGGGCGCTGGCTGCCTGGCGGGGCATAAAAGACGTTCTCCACAGAAAGCTGACCACGCGGCACGGGAAGGGCCACCGAGTCCGGCGGTGCCGGCACCGCATCCAGGATCTTTTTCAGCTGCCCATAGGAATTGCGGGCCGCGATGAACTGCTTCCAGGTACCAATTGCCTGTTCCACCGGGGCCAGCCCCCGGCCGATCAGAATAACGGCGGCGATCGCCGCGCCCGGCGTCAACTCGTGCTTGACCGCGAGATAAATGCCCATGGTCAACAAGCCGATCTGAATCATCAGGCGCAGCACACGGGAAAGACCGGAAAGGACGCCAGCCCGGTCGCTTGCCTTGGAAGCGTGGTAGAGCGCCTCCGCGTTGCGGGCCGACCAGCGATCGAGAATCGCTTCGCGCATGCCCATGGCCTCGACCACCGGCGCATTGCCGATCGCCGTGTTGGCCTGGGCATAGGATTGGGCGTTGGCGGCGGAGGCCGTCGACAGGGGTTCACGGGTCAGGCGCTCGTTCAACAAGGCCATCACCAAGAGGATCAGCACGCCGACGACGGCAACGTGACCGAGCCAGGGGTGAAAGAGATAAATGACAATGATGTAGACAGGGACCCAAGGCGCATCGAACAGCGCAAAAATCCCGTCACCGGAAATAAAATTGCGAATCGTCGTAATATGGTTGAGACCGCCGTTGGGGACCGGACGGCGAGCTAGACGGGCGATTGCTAGGCTGGAGCGAAGCGCCTGGGTGGAGACCTTGAGGTCGAACAAGACGCTAAGACGCACCAGAATGCGCGAGCGAATGATGTAAAGGAACAGCTGAATCGTCAGACCCAGAATCGCCGCCGCGCACAAGAACAAGAGCGTATCCACGCTCTCCGTCGGGAGGACCCGGTCAAAACTCTGCAACATGTAAATGGGAACGACCAGGTAGAGCAGGTTCACAAACAAGCTTATGAAGAAGGTAATGCCGATCAGGCGCTTGATCACGCCGGGGAAGATTTTTGCGGCCTGGCCGGGCATTCCTTAACTCTCCGTCACCGCCAAAGGCTTGGCTGATAAACGCTGCACAATCCTCGAATCCACCGAATATAAGGGCTAACGGCGTTTCTGCACCATGAACTTTGCCATAATCCCATGTATGTTCTGACCCTACGCTCAGGCGCCGCAGCGAACTTACTTGAATGGGCCGGCAAATCCCAATTTGCGTCGCTATTTGGTGCGGCATTGTGACAACCGACGGCGAAAATGTCGTTAACCGATCGACTGGGACATAAATAATTGATATTTATACTTTTTTACTCAAGCCCGCCGCCGCCACGACCTTAGCACATGTTGCACTTTCTCGGAATTGGGGCGCAAAAGGCCGGCACTTCCTGGCTCTACGAGAACCTTAGGCGCCATCCACAGATTCGCTTCCCCTCCGGAAAGGAGGTGCATTTTTGGGACTACGAGCCCAACTACCTTCGCGGTTTTTCATGGTACCTGGATCGATTCCCGCCGCCGCCGGCCGGCGTCATCAACGGCGAGTTCACCCCGGCCTATGCGATCCTGCCGCTGGCGCGGATCGCCGAACTACGTGCCATGCTCCCGGCCCTGCGCCTCATTTACATCCTGCGCAACCCGATCGACCGGGCCTGGTCTTCCGCCCTGATGGCCCTGTCGCGCGCCGAAATGCGCTTCGAGGAGGCTTCCGATGCCTGGTTTCTCGACCATTTCCGATCCGCTGGGTCGTTAAGGCGCGGCGACTATGCAAGCTGTCTTGAGACCTGGCTGGCGGAATTTGACATGGGAAACTTCCTCATCCTCTTTTTCGAGGAGATCGAACAGGGTCCCCTGGCGCTTCTCAGAAAGTGTGAAGACCACTTAGGCATAGGCAACGAGCTCTCGCCCAAAGACATAACCCGAGAGAAAGTATTTTTTGGTTCAGGCGAGCCTATCCGACCGGCTCTCCGCCATGCTCTGCTTGCGCTCTACGCCCCCCGGATCGAAGCTTTGGAAGGGATGCTGGGGTGCAGCCTCGCCCATTGGCGGACCTAGGCCAGCGTCGCTCAGGCTTGCGCGGAGAGTTTTGGCGCCGGTCCGGTCCTATCTACGGTCAGGACTTCAGGCGAAATTTGAAAATCCACCGGGCCATCAACCGGCGGCGCCCCGATTGAATGGACACGAAACATCAGGGCGTCGGTAATTCGGTGGCAAATTTTTAGTTCGCCGTGTTCCAATGAGCCACAAGCGACATTCAGAAAATAAACGCCGTCCATTAACGGGCAGCGAAACCGGAATCGCACCTCCCGCATGGCCCCGGCCTCGATTCGTGCGATAGGCTCAGGATAATTGTTGAGGGCCATGCCCCCGAAACGCCAACCATCGACGGAGCGCAGGCCCATGCCAAAGCAAACTTGATTGAGCGTTTCCAGAAACTCGACCCTGTAGGTGAGGTAGTAGGGCTTGTCCCGGGCCAGCAGATTGACTTTCTCGCCAGCCTCATTGTGGATCTCAACATCGTCAATTCTGGCCCCTGCCACTTCATAGACCTTGGCCCGCGCTTGTCCCAAGTTGGCGTCTAATTTCGGCTGCTCCGCCCCCTGGATTTCCATCTCATCGGGTACCGGTGACGACACCGCCGCGGACTGACTAGCTTGCGGGTCTTCAGGCTCGATTGCTTGACCATCAAAATCGCAGATTTGCTGGCGAACCCTTTCCCTGCGATCCGGCGGCGCGAAGGTCAAGCGATGATACCAACTGGCCACATCTTCCGGGCGGCCGTCCAGGATCAACTCTCCACGGTCGAGCAAGATCGCCCGGGTGCAAAGACGCGTCACCATGGAAACGTTGTGGGAGACGAAGAGTATCGTGCAGCCGCGTGCCTGCATGTCTTCCAAGCGCGCAAAACACTTTCGCTGAAAACCCTCGTCGCCCACCGCAAGCGCCTCGTCGATAATCAGCACATCAGGCTCGATGGTCGTTGCAATCGCAAATGCTAGGCGAACGAACATGCCGCTCGAATAGGTACGCACCGGATGATCGATAAAGTCCTCCAGCTCGGCGAAGGTTATGATCTCGTCAAATCGGGCCTCGGTCTCACTGCGGCTCAAGCCGATCAGCGCCGCATTAAGCATAACGTTCTCGCGACCGGAAAAGGCCGGGTTGAAACCGGCCCCTAACTCCAGAAGGGCGGCCAGGCGGCCATCGACTTCGATGGTCCCGCTGGTCGGCATCAGAGTGCCCGCGATGATTTGCAGCAAGGTCGATTTACCGGAGCCGTTGCGGCCGACGATACCCAGAGTCTCGCCGTGCGGCAGCGCCAAGCTCACACCCTTCAGCGATTCAATCGGATGAAAGAACTGCCGGTCCTTGATCAAAGCCTGCTTGATACGGTCGATTGGGCGCGGATAGATGCGGTACTGCTTGGTCACCCGGTCGAGCCGCACAGCCGGTCTGCTGGGAGATGGTGCGGGCGGACTAGAGGACATCGGCAAAGGCCCGGCGCAACCGTTGAAAGACATAGTATCCAAGCCACGCGATGGCAAAGGCGACCACGGCATAGGTGAGCAAGCCGACAATGTTCGGCAGCTCGCCCCAAATCAAGATCGCCCGCAGCTCTGAAACGATCAGGGTGATCGGGTTGAGGTAGATGACTCCTTGCAGGGCCTCAGGCACGGCACTGAGAGGATAAAAGACCGGCGCAAGAAACAAGAGCGCTGTAACACAGATTCCGATCACCTGTCCGATATCTTCGATAAACACCCCGACGGCCGAAATCAGCCACACAAGGCCGACCACCAAGATCGCGTAAGGGACCAGGATCAACGGCAAAAAGATCGCCGTCCACGGAATGGTTCCGAAGGCAATCAAGGCAAAAGCAAGCAAGACCATGAGGCTAACGATCATATGAACCAGCGCACTCGCCACCACGGTCCACGGCAGCACCTCCAATGGGAAGATCAGCCGCTTGACGAAATTTGCATTGTCGGTAATGAGCCGCGGTGCGCGCGCTAGGCAGTCGCCCAGGAAGCCATGGGTAATCAGCCCAGCGAAGAGCACCACTGCAAATCCACCCTGGCTCTCGGGTCCTTGGTCCTCGGCTAGTTCCGGCCAGCGGGCACGAAAAATCACCGTAAAAACGAAAGAGTAGATGGCCAGCATCAGCAGCGGCTGGAGAAGCGACCAGAGAACGCCAAAGGCCGAGCCCCGATAGCGCGCGGCGATTTCGCGACCGGTCAATTGTCGAATGAGGTAGCGCTGGCCGATCAGCGAAGCAACAACGCCGGTGAGGCTACGCCAAAAGGATGGCGTTTCTTGGGTGATTAGGGACACGAGCGGCCGTCTCTAGTGAACTTTGATGCCATGGTACCCAAACTTACGGAACGATGCCTTGCCGACTGGCCCAGCGCTTGTGGGCGGCACGGACGGCATAGTGTAGGAGGCACCAAGCGGCATGAATAGGATTGAGGCCCTCGTGGTCCCGGTAAACGCGCCACACCCAGGTGGCCGCGCGCAGGGAATTGCTAGACACCGAACGAGACACCACCCGGTAGCGCGCCAAATCCTCCGGCAATCCGGCAGCCGTAAAGCCGCGACGCAACAACGACAGCCAAAGTATATAGTCGTCGTACCAGGTTTCGACCAGTTCGAAGGTCCCAGTTTGCTCCCGATCGACTATCGCCGTCATATTGGCGATCGCTGTGTTGCGCAGAAGCTGGCCGTAAGTCAAGCGCGGCGGCACTTGAATTATCGGCCCGATCGTTCGCCCGTCCTCGGACATGCGGCGATAGGCGGTATAGGAAATGGCGCAGTTCCTTTCCTGCATAAACGCTATCTGGCGCGCCAACTTCTCCCTTAGCCAAAGATCATCGTTATCCAAGAATGCAATATAGCGGCCTGCAGCGGCCCGCAGTGCCGTGTTGCGGGCGGCGGCAGGCCCACCGTTCTGCCCCCGCCGCAACAAGCGGACACGAGGATCGCGTTTAGCAAAACTGGTCACGATATCAGGCGTCTGGTCACTCGACACATCATCGGCAACCAACAGCTCCCAGTCCTGAAAGCTCTGCGCGAGGACGGACTCAATCGTCGCCGCTATAAATCTTTCGGCGTTGTAAGCGGGCGTGATTATCGAAACGAGTGCCATGGAATTGCATCTGTGGCCAAAAGCAACTCTGTGCATGGCCCCTTGGCAAGGTTTATCAGTCAACAGCCTTGCTTGCCAGTCCCCTTGTTCCTAGCCATATGATCCGCTAGCCGGTTGATTGCCGGACACAGACGTATTACCACAAGGAGCACTTGGATTGATCCAACCCAGCAGCACAATGCCCTATGGAAGTAACGCCCCTAGCCATCCCTGAAGTGAAACTGATCACGCCGCGGCGCTTCGGCGATCACCGCGGTTTTTTTTCCGAGACCTATAACAAGCGGGCCTTAGCGGCGCAGGGAATTCACTTCGATTTCCTTCAGGACAACCACGCCTTTTCCGCCACGAGGGGCACGCTGCGGGGACTTCATTTTCAAGTTCCGCCCATGGCACAAGATAAATTGTTGCGGGTGACGCGCGGGGCAATAGTGGATGTGGCGGTCGATATTCGCCAAGGATCGCCGACCTATGGCCAGCATGTCGCGGTTGAGCTGAGCGCCGAGAACTGGGCCCAGCTGCTTGTTCCGGCCGGATTCGCCCATGGCTATTGCACCTTGGTTCCAGATACGGAGGTGCTTTACAAGGTGACCGCCTTCTACTCCCGTGAGCATGAGCGCGGTCTGCAATGGGATGACCCCGGCATCGGCATCGATTGGCGGATACCGCCTGCAGAGGCCATCCTGTCGGACAAGGACAAATCCAATCCGACCCTGGCCGATTTGCCGGCTTACTTCACCTGGGAGGCTTGACCTCTTCTTGATCGCGAGGGTTCTTACGTGAAGGTACTAGTAACTGGAGGCGCCGGTTTCATTGGCTCGGCACTGATCCGACATCTCATGACCGATCCCAATCTCCAGGTCATCAACGTCGATAAGCTTACCTACGCGGCAAGTCCCGCGGCACTTGCGGGTGTGGTGGGAAACCCACGCTATCACTTTCACCGTTTGGACATTTGCGACGGCAGCGGTCTTCGCCAGGTCTTCGCCGAGCATCAGCCGGACGTGGTCATGCATCTGGCCGCCGAGTCCCATGTTGATCGCTCCATCGACAGCCCATCGGACTTCATCGAGACCAATGTAGTCGGCAGCTACATGTTGCTCGAGTCGGCCCTGGCCTATTGGAAGGAGCTACCTTCCGGGCGGGCTGAAAAGTTTCGGTTTCATCACATATCGACCGACGAAGTTTTTGGCTCGCTCGGTGCCGAAGGACTTTTCACCGAGGAGTCGCGTTATCAGCCGAACTCCCCCTACTCGGCCAGCAAAGCTGCCTCCGACCACCTGGTCCGCGCCTGGGGGGAGACTTTTGGCTTGCCCACGATCCTCAGCAATTGTTCGAACAATTACGGACCCTTCCAGTTTCCGGAAAAGCTCATTCCGTTGATGATTATAAATGGCCTGCAAGGTAAGCCCCTGCCGGTCTACGGCAAAGGGGAGAACATTCGAGACTGGCTGCACGTTGAGGATCATGCGCGAGCCCTTTGGCTGGTTGCGAGCAAGGGGAAGACAGGGGAGGCCTATAACGTCGGCGGCAACAATGAGATGCGCAACATCGAGGTTGTCCAGATGATATGCGATATCCTGGACGAGTTGTCGCCTTGCGCCGGCGGAGGGTCGCGGCGTGACTTGATCCAGTTCGTTGCTGATCGGCCGGGCCACGACCTGCGCTATGCCATCGATGCCGCCAAGATCGCCAGGGAACTGGCATGGCGACCGAAGGAGACTTTCGCCACCGGCTTGCGCAAGACCATCAGGTGGTACTTGGACAACCAGGCTTGGTGGCAGGAGGTGCAGCAGCGTTCCTACGACGGAAGCCGCCTTGGCCTCTCCCGCGCCCGGCAAGCCAGCTAGCACGCCGCTGGAGAAACCGGCCCCCATGCGCGAAATCTTGATATTCGGAGCCGCCGGCCAGGTTGGGCAATCCCTGATGACCCATGCCCGCGACCACGGATTCCTGCCGCAGGGTCTCGCCCGGCAGGAAACCGATATCACCGATGCGGCCTCGGTCGCGGCAGCTTTTAAAAACAGTAAAGCGGCCGTCGTGGTCAACGCAGCGGCCTACACGGCCGTGGACAAGGCAGAGAGCGATGAGGCAAACGCCTTTGCGGCCAATTGCGACGGCCCGAGAATTCTGGCTGAAGCCTGCGAGGCTCGGGGGATACCTCTGATTCACCTCTCGACCGACTATGTTTTCGACGGCAGCAAGCCGACCGCTTACACAGAGGAAGATCCGGTCGCCCCGCTCGGCGTCTATGGGGCCAGCAAGGAAGCTGGGGAACGGGCCGTCCGCCAGACCTTGTCGCAGCACATTATTCTGCGGACGGCATGGGTTTATAGCGCGGTCGGCCACAATTTCCTTAAAACCATGCTGCGGCTGGGGGCGGATCGCGACCAGCTTCGGGTGGTGTGTGATCAAAAGGGTTCGCCGACCGCCGCCGATGACATCGCCGAGGCGATTTTGACCATCGCCGACCATATCCTGTCGGAAAATCCTGCCCCCAGCTGGGGCACTTTTCATTTCAGCGGTACCGGGGCAACCAGCTGGCATGGTTTTGCGACGGCTATTTTTGCTGAACGAGCCCGACTGACAGGCCTCGTCCCACCTCAAATCGACCCCATTAGCTCGGCGGAATTCCCCACGCCAGCCGCCCGGCCGGCCAACTCGCTGCTTGATTGCCGAAAACTTGCCGAGGCCTACGGTGTCCGCTCACCACAATGGGAGGCTAGCTTGGCCCGCGTTATGGAGGCGTTGTTGATGGCACCAAAGGATACTCGCCAATGAAAGGGATCATTTTGGCCGGGGGATCCGGTACCAGGCTTTACCCAATTACCCACGCCGTCAGCAAACAGTTGCTGCCGATCTATGACAAGCCAATGATCTATTATCCGCTTTCGGTCCTGATGATGGCGGGAATCCGCGATATCCTGATCATCACGACACCGAATGATGCACCCCTCTTTCAGGCCTGTCTTGGCGACGGTGGTCGCTGGGGAATTGCCCTGACCTACGCCGTTCAACAAAGACCGGAAGGCTTGGCACAGGCGTTCATCATTGGTCGCGAATTCGTCGGTAACGACTCCTGCTGCCTTATACTTGGCGACAATATCTTCTATGGGCATGCCTTCGAGCCAATTCTTACCCGTGCGGCTGAGCTCACCGAAGGCGCCATCATTTTTGGCTATCAGGTCAGCGACCCCGAACGCTATGGCATTGTCGCGTTCGACAAGGATGGCAAGGCGGTATCAATCGAAGAAAAGCCGCGGAATCCTCGATCCAACTTTGCGGTGACAGGCCTTTACTTTTACGACAATCACGTGGTTGACGTGGCGGCCGCGGTCAAACCGTCATGGCGAGGCGAGCTCGAAATCACCGACGTCAATCGCCACTACCTTGAGGCCGGAACACTTAAAGTCGAGCGCCTTGGGCGCGGATTTGCCTGGTTAGACACCGGCACCCAGGACTCTTTGTTGCAGGCAGCGCAGTTCGTTCAAACAGTAGAAGCACGCCAAGGCCTGAAGATTGCCTGCGTAGAGGAAGTCGCCTTTCGCAAGGGCTTCATCTCAGCCGCGGAGCTCGAGGCGCTTGCCGCGCCGCTTATGAGGAACGACTATGGCGCCTACCTCAAACGCCTTGCCGAAGAAAGCGCCGCTTAGTGCTTGAGGCGGCCTCTGTTGTGCAAGCGTAAAAGCAAAGGCGTCTCCTTGCCATGGCTCTGGGCACGATCACTGCCTTCGCCGTCCCTAGCCTTGATCACGCACATGGTATAACCTTTTGAGATGAGCGAGGTCTAATCCTGTAGGGTGATGGGGTTAGATGACTGTGAGATGAGCCCATCCGCCTTATGGCCTTGGGGGTGCGATGTCGCATTTTTTGGTTTGGCCGACGCTAAAACCGGCTTGTTTCTGGGATTATCCGGATATGATGACAACACGACAGCCTGATTGCTGATGCCAGCCCAACACGGCCTGGGTTGGTTTAAGTGAAAGGGATTTTGGGTCTAAAGAGCGCGGGAGGGAAATATGGGCCAAGCGTCTGCGCTAGTCGTCGAAGAAGAACGTTATGCTGAAGCGTTGGTTCTGCGGCCCTTGGGTCGAATCGATGCTGGCACCTGGGGCGAGTTCGAGGCGTTACTGAAGGCGAAACTCGGTGAGTGCATGGAACACCAGGGTTTCATTGTCATTGATTTTGGCAAGGTAGAGTACTTGAGCAGTATGGGATTAAGAGGCTTGGCATCCGCATCGAAGGAGTCGAAAAAACAAAACACTGTCATTGTCGTGGCGGATCTAACCAGTTTTGTCCAAGAACTCTTTCGGATTTCGCACTTCGATAAGATTTTGCCGATTTACGATACGACCGATGCGGCCTTCGCCGAGATATCGACTACGGCGCTGGCTGCCTTGCGGGCCGCCAAGGGATAGTCGGCGAACCCGGGAGGGACGATGGAATGCGGGTGCGGTTCTGGGGAACAAGGGGGTCTATTCCGACGCCGCTCACGTCTTCCCAGCTAAAGACCAAGATACGCAAGGCCTTGGTTCTTAGCCGCGGAGCGGACTTAAGCAGTGATGCGCGCCTCGATCAGTTTATCGAACAAACACTCCCATTTACCGTCGTCAATACTTTTGGCGGTGATTCACCTTGCATGGAAATTGAAAATAATTGTGACGAATACTTGATCTGCGATTTGGGTACCGGCCTGCGGCGCTTCGGCGGTCGGGTGCTTGCCAAGAATGGTCCTGATAAGCCGAAGGTGTTTAATTTCGTCCTGTCGCATGTGCATTGGGATCACATCATGGGGTTCCCGTTTTTCGCACCCGCCTATATCCCTGGTAACAAAATTCGGATGTTTGGCTGCCATGACACTATCGAGTCGGCCCTGCGTTACCAACATTCAGGTCCCTGCTTTCCGGTCGAGTACGATGCCCTGGGCGCAGACATCGAGTATGTGAGATTGGAGGTCGATCAGTGGTATGATATTGCTGACCTAAAAGTTAAACCGATGCGACAGCACCACACCGGGGTTTCCTATGGCTATCGTTTTGAAAAGGCCGGCAAGAGCATCGTCTATTCGACCGATTCAGAGCACAAGCTTATCTCGCGTGCGGAGACCGAAGCCTTTGTCGCCTTTTTTCATGAGGCAGATCTGGTGGTCTTCGACGCCATGTACTCCCTGGCAGACGCCGTGACAATCCGAGAGGACTGGGGCCATTCCAGCAACATCGTGGGTGTGGAGCTTTGCCAAATGGCCCAGGTCAAGCATTTGTGCCTGTTTCATCACGAACCTACCAATGATGATGACGCTATTCAGCAGATTTTCGAGGATACCCTCCGCCTCGAGGCAATCACCAGAACCGACCATCCCTTGAGGATCTCCGCCGCCTACGATGGCTTGGAGATAGAGGTTTAGACGTACCATATCCCATGAGCGGGACACCGCCGACTGACGGTGAGGAACGCACAATCGCTGTAGACGGAGCACAAGGAACGGCAGGTGCGCCGGCCATTTGGCTAGGGGGGCGGGTTTGGGGCCTCGTCCTTATCGCTGCCTTGGTCGTGCTTCGATGGACGAGCGACCCGCCCCCGATCGAAACGCTCCGCCTCTTGACTTTCGATAGCTATCAAAAATTCAGCCCGCGAGAGGCCATCCCCGGCAACGTCATCATCATCGACATTGATGAGGAAAGCATCCAGACCTTCGGACAGTGGCCTTGGCCGCGTTGGCTCCTGGCCGACCTAATCGAACGCATCGCGGCGCATGGCCCCTTCGCCATTGGCCTGGATATCGTGTTTGCAGAAAATGACCGGATCTCGCCCGGCAACCTGCACCACTACTTTCCCAATTTAGACGAAGCCACCCGCGCCTTTCTGGCGGAGCTCCCCTCGACTGACCAGCGATTCGCAGAAGCGCTCGCGGCAAATCCCGTGATCCTCGGTATGGTCCGCTTGCAGGAAACATTGGCCACCACGGCCGATCAGAAAGTCGAAGAACTTCCCTTCAATGTGATCAAAGCTGACCCGAAGCCGTTTGTGCCGGAAGTTACGGATCTCTTGAGCAATATCCCGATCCTTCAAGATGCCGCGGCAGGCTGGGGCCTGCTGGACTATTTTCCTGATGATGATGGTGTGGTGCGCCGGGTTCCTAGTGTCATTAAGGCCCAGGGTCGCCTCCACCCATCTTTGGTGATGGCCATGTTGTGGCTGGCTACCGGGCGAAAACCCATCGCCATAAATGCGGACGAGCGTGGCATACGCGCTCTTCAGGTGGGTGATTTTGCCATTCCAACCACGGAAAAGGGAGAGCTCTGGCTCCACTACTCGCCCCACGATCCAAGCCGCTACATTCCAGCCAAAAGCGTTCTTCTGGGCGAACCGCTGGATGAGGCGCTTGCTGCCCCCTTGGTCCTGATTGGCACTTCGGCGGCCGCTCTGGATGACCTACGGTCAACACCTATCGATCCGCGAATGCCGGGCGTGGAAGTACACGCACAGCTGTTGGAATCGGTGCTGGTCGGCGGCCTATTGCGACGACCGGCAGCGGTTGAGGCCGCTGAGATCGTCGTGATGGTACTGTGCGGCCTCGTCTTGGTCCTGCTCGTTCCCAGAGTGAACCCAGCCGTCGGCGCCGTCGCCCTGATCGTAATCGTTCTATCGGTCTATGGTCTGGGTTTGGCACTCTTTTCCGAGCGCCACTTGCTGTTTGATGCGAGCTATCCGGCGATCCTCGCGATTCTGGTCTTTCTTACCATGTCGGCCCTGACCCTGGCAGAGGCCAATCGACGCCGGGCGGCGTTACAAGCGGCATTGCAGTTGGAAAAGGTGACAGCAGCACGCATGGCCGGCGAATTGGATGCCGCGCGAAAGATCCAAATGCAGATGCTGCCGCAGTCCGAAGATAGCTTTCCCGGAGAGACCCGATTCACCCTCGACGCGTTGATCGACCCAGCTCGCGAAACTGGCGGCGACTTTTATGATTTCTTCATGATCGACGACCGAAGACTCTTCCTGATTGTCGGCGACGTCACCGATAAGGGATTAGAGTCGTCGATTTTCATGGTGCTAAGCAAAGCCCTCTACAAGAGCATTGTGTTGCGCCGCCTGGAACACATCGACGAAATCATGCAAGAGGCTAACCAGGCCTTGTTGCGGGAGAACCAGGGCCGGTTTGGCGTGACAGCCTTTGCCGCGATCTTGGATGTGGAAACCGGTGAATTGCAGTTCTCGAATGCCGGTCATGACGCTCCCTACGTGATAGGGAAGGGTCGAGAACTGTTTCGCCTGGCTAACGTAGGGGGGCCACCCTTGTGTTTTTTGGACGACTATCCTTATGAAAAAGAAGTTATGCGCCTCAATGAAGGAGAGTCGCTCCTCGCTTTTACCGATGGCGTGTCGGAAGCGGAAAGCCCAGAGGGCGAGCTGTTCGGATTTGATAGGATCGCCAGCATTCTGGAAGCGCCGCGAAAGTCCGACGGGCCACAGGAAATCATTCAGGCGCTTTACCAAGCCGTACAAGCGTTTTCGGATAGCGCCGAGCGCAGCGACGACATCACACTTCTGGCGGTCCGATTGTCAGGCCCACCCTCCTCGCCTGCTGTCGATTAGATTGCCTCACCGAACAACAATTTCCGCACGCCGATTAAGCGGTTCCTCCACGCCATCAGCAGTCTGCACCACAGGCTCGCGCTCGCCGCGGCCTTCGGCGCGGATCGCGTTAGCGGCTATACCCTGCGCGACCATGAAATCCGCCACGCTTTGTGCCCGATCGACGGAAAGTCGATCGTTCGATGGCACCGAACCCTCCCTATCCGTGTGGCCGATGACTACGACTTCTGCACTTTCCCGACTGCCAATTTCATCAAGAATATCTTTCAACACAGACTGGGAAGTTTCAGTTGGTTCGGACGTTCCTTCCTTGAAGTAGAGGATATAAGAAATCGGCGGCATTGGCCGCGCGGAAATCGCCTCACCAAAGATGTCTTGCACTTGATCTCGCGTGATTTGAACAACTTTAGGCCCGCCCTCACCCCGCACTTCTGCCGCCGCCAGCGGCTTATTGAGTACCTGTTCACCGGCTTCACCTGACACGACCAACGTGCCGACGCTACCGCCCTCGTCCTCGAGAAGCACAAAGAGCTCGCCTCGTTCCGAAAGTATCTTTCGCACGGCGGCAACCGCAGTTTCGTGGGCCGCCCGGCAGGTGCTGATATCGTCAGATTGATGCCCTTCTTCTTGTTCCTGAAGCCAGCAGTCATACATGACCTGCGCCTGTGCGAAGTCTTCGGGGGCTCTTAGGGTCGCGTTTTCTTCACGTAATCCCAACAAGGTATCCCTTGCTTTGGAAAGTTCGGGAATGACTGTCTGGTTGAGCTCGCGCTCGTCAACGGCCTGGGGCAGAACATCTTCGCCGCTCGCCACTTGCTTCGCGCGATCAACAAAATAGGCGGTATCTTGCCAGTCTCGTTCGGCCCGTTCAGCAGCCGCTAATGCTACATAGCCTTGCTGCAAAGCAGACTGGAACGGCGTTGCTTCCGCACTTACCTGTTGCACGGAGTCAATATTCCAACGGTCCGTGCACCCGACAAGCGTGACCATCACCGCAGTCAGCGGACCGAGGATGAAAATCCAAGCACTACGCATCACTTTTGTGCCCCCTGTTTTGGCTACGCTGTAATCACGGCACTTTCACGTGCTTCTTGTTCCGTTTGTAGAATCCCACCCGGCGCTATGGATCTACTTTTACAAGAAAATTCGTTCCCCTTACGCCAAGAACGGTAGCGCGCGTCTTGACCTTCATAGCCGATGCAGATTGTTTGGCGATCTTACCGGAAGTAACAGCCAGGGTTCCACGGTTGATACGGGATTCGAACACACCGGCGTGGGTAGTTGGGTTAAAATCAAACCGGTCCAGCGATACCAAGCTGTTGGGACCAACAGAAAAGCGGCTGTTGTCGATGAAAGTAACCCCCATGGAGCCATCTGCACCAGTTTCCAGCTGATCCTGGGCATAAACACGATCATTAACCATTGCAAGCCGACGACCTTCCGACCCACGAATGATATAACTCTCGCCCTTTAGAGTCTTTATTCTGCCGACCTCTTCACCAGGGTCGGCCGCCTGGACCTGAACGGTCATCATCATGCATAACAACATGAAGGCAGCGAACACAGTAGAGGGAACGGTTAAAGGCAAAATGCCATAGC
Source organism: Rhodospirillales bacterium (assembly GCA_965222795.1). Classification (GTDB taxonomy): domain Bacteria; phylum Pseudomonadota; class Alphaproteobacteria; order Kiloniellales; family CBDCUY01; genus CBDCUY01. The sequence continues at coordinate 2,463,974 of OZ244972.1, forward strand.
AGACGGGCCCACGCAGCGACATGACTCACTCTCCAGCTTTGCAAAGCTTAAGCATCTAACATTAAATAACAGAGATGCTAGTCTGACAATGGGAGTTTAATTTGGCACTAATGTGGCGTGATCGTGAGAAAGACATGTAAAATTCACTGTAATTCTGGTGCCCTCCAGGATCTACAACAATTTGTGGAAAATTTCGGTCGAAATCACCGGCTGAAAGACAGTGTCGTATTGCGTCTGAATCTTGTCCTTGAGGAACTTTTTACTAATACCATGCGCTATGGACACGACCACATCGAGGGACAGATAGTGGAGATATCTTTGGCGATCCAAGACCAGGGGTTGCAGGTACAATATCGGGACAACGGTAAGTCTTTCAACCCCTTGTCAGACGCGCCAGCACCCGATCTGACAATGGCGCCCGACGACCGGCCTATCGGCGGTTTGGGCGTTCATCTCGTACGATCGATGGCCAGCGCCAGTACCTATAAGAGAACCAACGACCACAATGAGTTAACCATCACGATACCACTTTGACGCCTGGCCTAGGCGCCTAAGGTGGGCACGTAAGTAGACCATCGCATGCCCAACTAAAGACGTCGAAGTCCCTGAATGCTTGGTTTGCCGAAGCTAGACAACCTGCAGAAAGGATAACCACCTTGATCGAGAGCCACAGTCGCATTCCCACGTCAGATCGCACCCTTGCGCCAGGTGCACGCCGCAGCAACAGCGATGAAATCGACTATGAGATTCACGGCCAGGAGATGCAGTTCGTCGAGATCGAACTAGATCCGGGGGAAAGCGCCATCGCCGAGGCGGGCGCCATGATGTACAAGGATCCAAATATCGTTATGCACGCGATCTTTGGAGACGGCTCGGGTCAAGAAGGCGGCGGCTTCCTCGACAAACTGGTGGGCGCCGGCAAGCGTGTGCTGACCGGTGAAAGTCTTTTCACCACCGTGTTTTCCCACGAAGGCCAGGGAAAGGCCCGCGTCGCCTTTGGCGCGCCCTATCCAGGCAACATTCTTGCTCTGCGGCTGGCTGATTTCGGCGGCCAGCTCATTTGCCAGAAGGACAGCTTTCTGGCGGCCGCCAAAGGCGTCTCCATCGGCATTCATTTTCAACGCAAGATTCTGACAGGCCTATTTGGCGGCGAGGGCTTCATCATGCAGAAACTCGATGGCGACGGCTGGGTCTTTGTCCACATGGGCGGCACCCTGGTGGAACGCGAGCTCGCATCGGGTGAAGTGCTGCACGTGGATACGGGCTGCCTTGCCGCCCTCAGCCCTGACGTTGACTATGACCTTGAACAGGTCGGCGGCATAAAGACCGCCCTGTTCGGCGGCGAAGGGTTGTTCTTTGTCAAGTTGCGCGGCCCGGGCAAGGTATGGCTGCAGAGCTTGCCGTTTTCGCGCTTGGCTGGCCGCATGCTGGCTGCCGCCCCGCAGCGCGGCGGTCGACACAAGGGTGAAGGCTCGGTGCTCGGACCGATCGGCAATTTCCTGGACGGCGACCGCTGAACGCCTCAAGAAATTGGCTTCAGGGCTGGTCGACCTGGGCGATGGGAAATCGTTTCAGGTTCTCAGCGGCGATGCTGAATTCCGCTTGTTGGCGAAAGTTTTTCTCGGCGGCTAGTCCCTCGACGCGATCGCGAACGAAAAGGCCAAGCTGGGTCGCATCAACAAGGCCCTGACGGTTGGCCGCTTCGCCCTCGATGCCTTCCAGCACGGCATGGGCGAAGACGCCGTTGCGCCCGTTGTAGCCGTCGAGGGCTTCTTGCACGCTAGCCGAGGCCGCGAGCACGAAGAAGCCGGTCTCATTGCTGAAGTTGCCCGGAGCATTGGCCGGAAAGGCCCCGGAATGGCAGGTATCGATCATAACCAAGGTATTGGCCGAGGGAACCTGGCCGAGCATCTGGATCAATGCCGATTGCGACAAGGCCGCGGTTTGAATGTCATCCCAGGTGCTGACATCGACCGGCAGGTAATGATAGGCACCGTCCTTTTCATTCAAGATGCCGTGGCCGGCGAGATAGATCACCACCGAATCCCTGGACGAGGCCTGTGATGCCAGCGCCTCGAATGCACGCTCGATTCCGGCGCGCGTCGCTTCTTGATCGAGCACTTCAATGATCCGCACCTCTCCATAGCGATCGGGCAGACGGTGACTAAGACTGCCTGAGATCGCCTCCGCATCTAGCCGGGCAAAACTGAGCGCGGGAATATCGCCTTCATAGCGATTGACGCCGACTGACAAGACCAGAAGTTTTGGCGCCGATTCGGCTCGGCTTTTCAGATTGGCCGAAAGCGCCAGCTCTTTCGAGCGCCCGAAGATGCCTCGTTCATCGTACGCCCGGATCTCGATCACATTCACTCCATCAGAAAGCGTCACCAGGCGTTGGGCGGCCAGGGCCTCAACGCCGCCCACCGCTGCCGCATTGCCGGACTCTTTCTTCACCCGGGTGAAGCCGCGCGTTGCCTGCCCGGTGGTGCGCCCGTTCACGAAAGCGTCGAATGAAGCAATGGGGAGCGGCGAACGAATCTCGAATCGCACCAGAACTTGATCCACATTCGCCGGCAAGGCCAGTTGCTCATCACCTGCCGATGCTTGGCTCTCGCCTTCCGATTTCTTGATCCGGGTAAATCCCCGACGCGCCAAATCGGCGGGCACGCAATCAAGTTGCCGCCCGCTGGGCTCTCGCGGGCAAAACTCGATGAGACGAATGCTTGGCGCGGGTGCCTCTTCCAAGGTGTCTGCACCTGCGCTCGACTGAGTTTGGTCAACCACCAGGATCTTTGGCACGATACCAAGGCGCCGCTGAACCAAAATGGGATCGTAGAATTTTCGGTAGAGTTGGGCAAAGTCGGCCCATTGTCCCGATTCTTTGGCACCTCTGTTAGAGTGATAGCCAGCCAGCATTTGACCGCCATTATTCGAGTGCGAGAAATAGCCATCCGGGGTCCACAGCAACCAGCGCTTCCGGTCGCGATGCACGAACAAGGCAACAATCTCGGACAAAGGATCGGTCCCCTCAAGCCGGTACCAGCGGAAGGTTCCGTCCCCCAATGCAACCACTGCCTTGGAGCCGTCTTCGGCAAGAGTGACCGCCCAGGCGGTCGCCGGCAGGGGACGCTGGGCGACGATCGAACCCCGGCTATCCAAAAGGTATAGATTTCGATCGGCGCCCAGGATCGCTCCGCCTTCAGCCGTTGAAGCAGAACTCCTGGAGAGTTCGCCAGGTTCAAGGGAGATCGGTTTCCCTTGCCAAAGCGGAACTGACGAGTTGCGCCATTCCCTAAGCGTGGTCGGTGGTCGCGGCAGTGGCAGAGCGGCGGCAGCCGCATGAGAGAGCGGCCGCAACACTTGCTTGCGCACATCAAAATCGAGAGCGCCCTCCTCACCCCCAGCACGAAAGAAAAATCGCAACCTGGTGCCATCTTCATTGAGGGAAAAAGCCTCGTCGAAAATCGCGCGGAAATCACCGCCGTTGCTGAGCTGCCGATGCACGATCTCACCACTGCTATCGACCAGGCCCCAACTGGGATCGGCGCTGGCATAGACGATCCCATCGCTAGCCGTCGCCTCCAGACGCGTGATGGCGTCCCGGGCAACCGCGATATCCTGGTGCTCGCGGCTTTCCAGCGGATCGAACCAGCGACGAACCAGGGTTCGCCCTTCATCGTCCTTAACGCCACCCGCCGCCCAAAGCTCGCCGCCGCTTGCCTTGGCAATCCAGGCAACGGCGCCGAGATAGGGGATGCCGTCGCGTCGGTCACTGCTCAGTTGCCGCAGGGCCTTGCCGCTTCGCGCATCGTGCACATCGATGTGCTTGGAGCCAAGATAGGCGATGGCCAGGTGGCGGCCGTCGGGAGAGGGACGAACCTGGTTCGGTTCCCTGCCGGCAACCCGGTCGCGATAGACCAGTTCCAGACCCGCATCGTAAATCCGGAGAAAACCATCCTCGGCAACAGCATAGAGGCGACCGTCAGCGCCGAACTCGACCCAGGTCGGGCGACCGGCAAATTCCAGGTCTTCCTTTACCTTTCTGACCTTGCCATCAAATACGACGATTCCCTGCTGGCTGCCGCTATAGGCTACCGCCAAATACTTGGTCTGGCCCGCATCGTCGCTCAGATAGTCGATCTTTTGAATGACACCGGGGATTGGCAACCGGCGATTCTTGAGTTCGCCGTCCGGCAAGCCGAAGAGATAAACATAACCCTGACCGTCCCACTCCAAGCCCGTATAGCCACCGGCCAAGAGAAACTTACCGCTCGGCGAGAAGGCCGTGGTGTAGAGCAGCCCGTCTTCGCTTTGGCCGATCGGCGGTCGAAAAGTGTCGAGAAGCGCGCCGGAACTCAGCGACCACAGCCGCAGCGTCTTGTCGTCCGAAGCGGTGGCAACGACGTCGCCGTTCGGGCTGATCGCCAGATCATTGATGATCGCCCGATGGGTCCCGGTTTCGACCATGAGAAAGGGCGTTTCCGGGACTTCTGCTCGTGGCGCTCCCGGCGGGACTCCATAGGCCAGCAAGCTACCCAACACCAACAAAGCAACGCATCGGAGTGCGGCTCGGATCGCCATCGTCTCCTAGACCTCAGCCGAGGCTGACAATCGAGGTTTCGGCCTCTTGCGCAGCGGCAACGCGCTCCTGGTAGATGTCACGCTTGCGGACGTTGGTTACGCAGTCCTCCTGCAGTTCGCCGACCAGCCGCTTGTCTTGGCCTTGCAGGGTGACAGGCTTAACCTCCGATCCAGTGATGGGGGCATGGCTTACCGGGACTACCTTGACCGAGTCCGATTGCTTGGCAAGCTTCTGGGCGCTGCCAATCGGGCCGAGGAGCTTGCCGTAGACATAGGCGACTTGCCCCGAGCCCCAGTTGATTTGCGCCCACTTTCCCTGGTTTGCCACGACCTGCACCCGGTCGCCTTGTTGCAGCTTGCCCACCTTGGCATAGTCAGTTCCAGGGCCGGCGCGCACATTCGATCCCTTGATGGCCTCCAACAGATTATCGTTGACGTTGGAGGGAGCGGCCGCTGGTTCGCTCTTTTGACCCGAAGGCCTGTAATCGCTGACCACCAATTGGTCCGCCCCGTTGTCGGCGGCGATTTGATTGTAAGCGGTGCTGTAGGCATTGGTGCGTTTCGCGATGGTCTCGGCAATCTCCTGTGCCTTGGCCACATCCACGCGGTAGCGCTTCCGTAAGTCTGCCATTTGGGCCTCGGCCTCAGCCCGGCTGATTTGGCCGCGACGCATTTTCTGGCGAATACTTTCGGCCTGGCGCTTGCGGCAAGCAACCACCCGGTCGAAGGCGGCAATGACCTGATCGATCTTGCGGTTTTCCTCGCTGACGTCGGCGCTGACTTGGGTGGTGACCTCCCTGGCACTCAGACCGCTTTTCTGCATCTCCGAAATGTAGGTGCCAGCAGCAGCCGTGCCGGCGCCGATAGCCATGCCTTGCCAAATACCGCTGCCGCCGCTGGTTAAGGCCGCCACACCACCGCCAACCAACGCACCAACCACGGTGTTTTGCAGCAATTCACCGGCAAAGCTTTCGCTGAGGTCCGCCATGGCCTTCTGGTCCCGATAGCAGGCATCCTTGGTATCGCTGGGATAGCTGCTGAAGAACCCACCGTCGGAGTCTTTACCACTGAACATGTCGGTGACCGCGCCGCCGGCCCGCGAAGCATCGTCCTTAATGTTGTCGATTAGTTCGTCCAAGAATGCGGAGGCGGGAAGTGGGCGCATGACGACAATCAGAGCCACCGCGATAGCAAAGGCCGTTCCGCTAGGCAGGAGGCGCGAAAAGGCTGGCATACTATTCCCCTTCACTTCATTTCTTAATTTATTTTTGAATTACTATGCTTAACTCAGAATATCTTTAGTATAGGGCCAATCAACGCTCACTTTGACTTTACTGGTTAACGACAATTCACCCTTGTTAATTTGGCCTACACCATAGCGCAAATGGACGAAAAACGCACGGGGGATTGCCACTCGGACCGCCAAAATCATGCGCGAAAATGGACTTGAGAGCGCCTCATCATCGACTACCGGTGAAAACCGACCTGCTACCAAATTCAAATCTTTGGCCGGTCAGGGCATTTGACAAGGCTTGGTAAAGCGACAGAGGCTCTCGCTTTCCATCCTGCAGGTGCAGCGCCTCGTGGAGTTCGTCGAGAGGTTCTTCCGTGGCAATTGCGATCAAGGCATTGGACCCCACCGGCGGTGAGGCCTCTAGCTCAAACCCAAAGGCCTCGCCAGGGACAATCTTTCGCGGATCCTCGGCAAATACCGGATAGAGAAACTGGATTGTGCCTTCCGGTGCCAGGTTGATGACGGTCAGCGACGGCAAGGCAAAGGGCAGAATCTCCAAGGAAAGTTGCTCGCCTATGGCAAAGCGCTTGTCGCTCGGCAAAGTCGCCATCTCGATTGGACCTTTAGACGCCGCAGCGCCGACCCAAGAGAGCAGGCGCGTTCGATCAATCACGGCTTGCAGATCTTCGCCCGTCGACACCTCCGACGCTATCAAATCGCCCAAGCGGGTGATGACATCGCCCTCGCTCATATCGATGATGAGATCTGCCGTATCCCGTGCCGCGAGGGTTGTGCCCACCAATTCCGCCGAGAAAGACTCCAGAGTCCCATCCCCGAGATCGTGAAAAAACACCGAGACCTCTGGCAAGGGCGGCAGCGCCTGCGACGCCGATGCACCGCTGTTCCACAAGGTCGCTCCGCGAGGCATGCCAAATTCAAGTCTTGGATGTTGACGGCCGGCCATACGGGTTTCCACGGAGCGACTGACGGAGCGCTCTAGCTCCTGGCGCGTGACCTTGCCGTTTTCATCGAAATCAGCCTCGCCCCGCAGTGCCTTGGCGACGCTCCAGGAAAGCGCGCCGCGCATCTGGCCGTCGATACGGACCTCTGGCGCTAGTTCGTTCTCTTGGACCGCACCAAAGAAGGCGATGTTGGCCGGCAAATCATCACCCCTTTGGGTCGGTTGGGGCGGTGGCGGCAACCGATCATCTTTGCCGACACGGTAGGACGAGAAGCGCACCTTGGCGGGTGCGGCCCGCGGATCCACCGACCGCGTGAGACCGCCTGAATGGCACGCATCAAATACCAGAATGACCGTAACGTCCGATCGGCGCCGGATGATCGTGGCAATCTCGTCATCGCGTATGCGCTCGTAGGTACCCGCACCCTCAGGCGTGAAGGCCGCCAGGAGCAAGGTTTCATCGAGGGCATCGGCCTCGCCGCCGGTACCCTTTGGTACGGCTTCCTGGCCGCCGTGGCCGGCATAAGATACAAAAACTACGTCGCCAGGGGCCGAAATGTCGATCATGTCGGTCCAGACCTGCAAGACCCGGTCTCGGCTTGCTTCTCGATCGAGCAGCAGGGTCACCTCGGCAACCCCCGATGTCTCAAGCGCGTCGGCGAGGTCACGCGCGTCATTGACGGCGCCGTCGAGCTTGGTGAGGTAGGCATAGTCGTCGACGCCGATCACCAGCGCGCGGGTTGCAGACGATGCCGAGTACCCGGAGGCTATGAAAATCAGCGCCATGATCCAGAAAACGACCACAAATCGATATGAATGGCCGCGTTTCCTCGGGGTAGATCGAGCCTTCGATCTTAGCGTCTCGTTAGTCGGTCTTAGACAGTATTGCATCTAGCGCTGCCAGGGTTGTGTCCACCTCTGATGCTAGATTGTAGTGCGCGAGGCCGATACGGACAACGCCGCCATGCTCCGTCAGGCCCAGGCTGTTCGTCGCTTCAACGGCATAGTTATGACCATCCCAGACTTGAATGCCTTGGCCTGCCAGCGCCTCGGTAAGGGAGCGCGGATGACGCCCCTCGACCGTGAAGGATACGGTCGGCACGCGTCGGTGCAAGGCATTGGGATTGGTAATGCCCTGCACCTTGACACCCGGCATGCGGACCAATCCATCAATGAGACGCTGGGTCAACGGCAGTTCGTAGTCGGTTAGGAAAGCAAAGGCAGCCACCAGATCGCGGCGGCGCCCGACCAAGCCATCATGACGGTTTCGGTATATAGGATCGGCGAGGTCACGGCCAATCCACGCCAAATAGTCGATCGTTGCGCTCACCCCGGCCATACCCTCATGGTTCAAGGTGCCGGTCTCGAAGCGATCCGGCAAACCATCGCCGGCAGGCCGCACCTTATAGGGCTCGAGCTCGAGCAAAAGCTCTTCACGGCCCCAAAGCGCGCCCATGTGCGGGCCGAAAAACTTGTAGGGCGAGCAAACCAGAAAATCGCAGCCAAGACCTTGCACGTCGATTGCTCCATGGGGTGCATACTGCACGGAATCGATATAGCTGAGAGCGCCGGCGGCGCGGGCCAAAGCGCAGACGGCCTTCACATCATTAATGGTGCCCGTGAGATTGCTGGCGTGGTTGAAACAAATAAGGCGCGTGCGATCGTTTATCAGGGCCTCAAGCTTAGCGAGATCGAATTCGAAGCTCTCTAGCTCAAAGGGAAGATGGTGAACGGTAAGACCGAGATCCCGCGCCAGCAATAGCCAAGGCGCAACGTTGGCGTCATGATCCATGCGGGTGACAATGATCTCGTCACCTTGGCGAAGCTGGCGACCAATTGAGCGCGACATGTGTAGGGTCAGAGTGGTCATATTCTGACCGAAGATGATCTCTCCCGGCGACTTCGCGTTGAAGAAATCCTGCATGGCCAGATGGGCCCCGTGGACGACCTTCTCGGCCTGCAAAGAGGTGCTAAAGGGACCACCCAGGTTGGCGTTCTTGTTGACCAGACAATCGCCTATCGCCTCTACCACGGCGCGCGGCACCTGCGTCCCACCGGGGTTATCGAGATAAATGATGTTCCCGCCCTCAGTCCGGGGCGCCAGGGCGGGGAACTCTGATCGGATCTGTGCGATCGCCTGCTCGGTCATGTCCGTTTCTCCAAATCCGTCATTTCAATCCTTCGGAAGGCTATCAAAGCCTGATCCGCGAAAAGAAATTACCAACAGGGACGTGGGGACGTACATCCCTCCGGAGTAGGACAATGGGCTGCCTCCGGACATCGAGGTTTTCGCAAGCGATCCTGCATGCCCGGACGAGCCCATAAGTAGCAGCGCCGTAAGTCGCTTTCGGTGGTTTACTCCGTCACTGGAAGGCCGTCCCGAAAGACGATGCTGCTGCCCGGAGACATAATGTTCCATGGCTCGTGATCGGTGAGCGGCCGGGTCGCGATCACGGTGACGATATCCTTTGGCGTGGTTTCCTTGGCGAAATCGACGGTGAGTTCCGTATCGATCAGGCTGGCCTCCCCGAAAGGCGCGCGTCGGGTGAGCCAGGACAGATGAGTGGAGCAATGACAGTATAGATACCGGGAATCGCAGAGCATCATGTTGAAGGTGCCACAGGCAGCCAGCTGTTTGGCCAGGGTTTCGATCGTCTGACTCAACACGCGATCTCTCTTGGGAGGCTCAGGAAATCGTCGGCGAATTTGGCCCAACATCCAGCAAAAGGCGTGCTCGCTGTCGGTAGTGCCGATCGGCCGGTAAAAATCCAGCGGCCAAGACTTGACGCCCTTGAGTCGACCATTGTGGGCGAAGGTCCAACTGCGCCCCCAAAGCTCCCGGGTGAAGGGATGGGTATTTTCCAAGCATATCCGCCCATTGGTCGCCTTACGGATATGACAGATGACATTCAAGCTCTTGACGGAATGTCGCCGCACCAGCTCGGCGATTTCCGACTCGCAGCCGGGATTGGGATCGTGGAAGCTGCGGCTGCCGCGGCCTTCGTAGAAGGTGATGCCCCAACCGTCGCGATGCGGCCCGGTCCGACCGCCCCGCTGGATCAGACCGGAAAAGGAAAAGCAGATGTCCGTCGGGACATTGCAATTCATACCCAAGAGTTCGCACATGACCCGCTGATCCTAGCCTACTTGCCAAGAGGAGCAAGCTCTGGGAGTCTCCGGGTCGCAGTCGCAAGAGGGTCCGGACAAAAAAAAGGCGATGCGGTAACGAGGGAGGGCAAGGTGCAAGACTATAACTCTGGCTGGCGCAATAGTGTCGACTTGAGCGCCATTTACCGGGCGCGGCAAGTCATCTACCCGCCGGCCAGGCGAACGCCTTTGCTGCCGTCGTCGTCGCTTTCCGCAATCCTCGGCTCCGAGGTTCGCCTAAAGCTGGAAACATTGCAGGACACGGGCGCCTTCAAAATCCGCGGGGCCGCCAACAAGCTCCTGAGCTTAACCGCGGCACAAAGGCAATGCGGTGCCGTGGCCATTTCTTCGGGCAATCACGGGCGCGGCATTGCCTACGCGGCCAAAGGGCTAGGTATGCGAGCGGTCATTTGCATGGGCAGTCTGGTGCCGCAGAACAAGGTGAAGGCGATCGAGGCTTTGGGTGCCGAGGTGCGAATTGTCGGGGATAGCCAGGACGATGCGGAGCTTGAAGCACAAAGGCTGATTGATGAGGAAGGGATGATCGAAGCACACCCGTTCGATGATCCCTTCGTTATCGCCGGCCAAGGCACCATTGGCTTAGAGCTTATCGAGGACTGGCCCGAGCTGGATACGGTCGTGGTGCCGCTTTCCGGCGGCGGCCTCATCGCCGGCATTGCCATCGCCGTCAAGGCGGCAAATCCGACCGCCCGCGTCATCGGTGTGACGATGGAGCGGGGGGCTGCGATGATCGAAAGCCTGCAGGCCGGCAAACCGGTACCGGTGACCGAGCTCGCCACCCTGGCGGACGCCTTGGGTGGTGGGATTGGCCTCGAAAATAAACTGACTTTTGAAATTGTTCGTGATCTGGTCGACGAGACATTGACCGTGAGCGAGGCAGAGATCGCCGATGCCATGCGCCATCTCTTTTTTGCAGAACAGCAGGTGGTCGAAGGGGCCGGGGCGGTAGGCATTGCAGCCCTCCAGAGCGGGCGGCTCCAATCACTAGGCGGCAAGGTTGCGGTAGTCATCAGCGGGCGAAGCGTGGCCATGGACAGCTTTAGGGAGATCGCCTGTCAAGGGTCACAGGATTAGGAAAGTCACCCCAGCCCTAATCCAAGGGTCAGCCATACCGTCGTGCTGAATAGGGGGCGAGATCGACGCTCGGCTTGTTGCCGCTCGCCAAGTCGGCAACTAATCGCCCGGTTACCCCACCCAAAGTAAGGCCCAGCTGACCATGGCCGGAGGCAATAACCACGTTCTTCAGGCCCGGCGCGCGATCGATAATGGGCAGCGTATCGGGCATGAAAGGCCGCTGGCGCATCCAGCGCTCCCCGCCCTTCACATTCAAGCCGGGGATGACCCGCGCGGCCTTTTGCACGAGGATGTCTGCCCTGCGGAAATTCGGCTTCGGATCCAAGCCGGCAATTTCGATGGTGCCGGCGACCCGCAGGCCATGGTGCATCGGCGTGATGACGAAGCCGCCAGCGTGATAGATCACCTTGCGGCCCAGACGGACCTTCGGTTCGGGAAGATCGGTGCCGTAGCCTGAAAGGGAATGAATGAGGGACGGCGCCTTAAGGCCGGGCAACAGACGACCACTCCAAGGACCGGCTGCCACGACCACCTGATCGCAGGAAAGCCTTTCTCCGCTGGTGAGCTCAACGCCAACAACGCTATCCTCGTCACGCAGGAGTTCCGAAGCTTCTCCTTTCACGTAGCTACCACCGCCGGCGACCACATGATCAACCAGGCCCTGCACCAATCCCTTCGTGTCGGCAACGTGGCGCCAACCCTTGAACAGCAAGCCGCCGGCCAGGTTCCCGGTCAGTGCCGGCTCAAGATCTAGCAAGTCGGCACCGGGAACCCACTCCAGTTCGAAGCCGCATTCTCGCTTCAAATCCCAGGCAAACTGCTGGGATTCCATCTCTTCCTTACGGTCGAAAACCTCGATGCAATCCTCGCCGGTAATCAGGTCTTTAACTCCCGCATCTTCCAAAATGGGCGAGAAATCTTGGTAGGCCCGAGAGGTAAGGGCAGCCAATCCGTGGCTGATGTCGCGCACCTTGGCAACACGCGAGGCCGCCAGAAACCTTAGTAGCCAGGGCATCGACCGCAAGGCCTCGACCGGCCGAATGGCGAGGGGACCCTCGGCATCCAAGAGGAGCTTTGGCAATCGGCGAAGCAGCCCAGGCCGGGACAGGGGAACGATCTCTGCGGTGGCGATACCGGCACAATTCCCCGAAGACGCACCGGCGGCCGGATAATCCCGTTCGACCACGGTAACGGCAAAGCCCTCGCGCTGCAGATAGGCGGCAGAACAGGCCCCGATGATTCCAGCGCCAATGACCAAGACGTTGTTCGCCACCGCGGTGTCCTTGCCCTCTAGACTTGTAAAGATTGCGCGAGCTGTTGCATCAATGCTCGGGACAAGTCAAGCTCTCGGCGACCACCAGTCCAGGTGTCCCAAGACAACAGGGATAACGATGGAACCAACGGAATCTCAGGATCGAAGCGAACAGCCGCAGGCCGGCGACAACGCCTTTCGCAGCGAAACGCTTTTCGGACAACGAAGGGAGATGACCTTTGCCGGCGGGCTGAGTTTCCTGCGCCGGAAGTACTCTAGAGACCTTACGGGTGTAGATGTGGCAGTTTCCGGGTTGCCCTTCGATTGCGCCACCTCCAATCGGCCTGGTGCTCGTCTGGGTCCGCGTGCCATTCGAGCGGCCTCAGCAGATCTTGCCTCTCTGCCATCCTTCAGTGTCGGTTTCGAGCCCTTTGATCATTTGGCGGTCGTTGATTGCGGCGATTGCTACTTCGACTACGGCTATCCGCAGCACGCCGTCGAGGTGATCGAGGCCCATGCCGGGCGAATTCTCGATGCCGGCGCTTCGATGCTCACCTTTGGCGGCGATCACTTTGTCACCTATCCCCTGCTGCGTGCCCACGCCAAGAAGCATGGTCCCTTGTCGCTTGTTCACTTCGACGCGCACAGCGACACATGGGAGGATGATGGCCAACGGCTCGATCATGGCTCCATGTTCCTGCGGGCGGCCTGTGAAGGCCTGGTCGAACCCGACCGGTCGGTGCAAATCGGGATTCGCACCCACAATGACGAAACCCATGGCTTTCAGATTCTTTTCGCGCCCTGGGTTCACGACCATGGCGTCGCGGCGACGGTATCGGAGATCAAGCGCATTGTCGGCGAGGCACCTGCCTACATATCCTTCGACATCGATTGCCTGGATCCAGCCTTCGCACCGGGAACCGGAACACCGGTCGCGGGCGGACTTTCAAGTGCTCAGGCCTTGGGTATTCTGCGGGCGCTGGGCTCGTTGAATTTGGTCGGCATGGACCTGGTGGAAGTCGCGCCCGCTTATGACCACGCTGAGATCACTGCCATTGCGGCGGCGAGCCTGGCCTATGATTATCTCTGTTTGCTCGCCGCAAAGAAGCGATCGACAGGTTGCTAACATCGTGGGTCCCGGGGAACATCAGCCGTCATGAATTGGGATGATCTGAAGATCTTCCTGGCGGTCGCCGAGCATGGCAGCCTGTCCGGTGCCGCCCGTGCGCTGCAGATCAGCCAGCCCACCGTGGGGCGGCGTCTTCGGGCCCTAGAGGAGAAGGTCGCCGCGCGCCTATTCGACCGGCTTCCGGACGGTTTTTTGTTAACCGCTCAAGGCACTGCTTTGTTGCCGCATGCCGAGGAAATGGCTCGCGCCGCCGAAGGGGTCGAAAGGCAACGGGCCAGTCTGGCCGACGCCGCGCCCGGCGAGGTGCGCATCTCCGTCGCTGAAGAAACGGCCCTGTTTCTTTCCGAGCGGCTCGATCGCTTGCGTGCTACGGCACCCAACATCGTGGTCGAGCTGGCGGTTTCCCACGTTCCGAGAAACCTCTCGCGCAGAGAGGCGGACTTGCTCATCCGTTTTTGCATACCGGATTACGGAGGTCTAATCGGGCGCAAATTAGGTGTTATGGGCTACGCCGTCTACGGTTCGCACAGCTATCTCAATGGACGCAACGATAACGACCTCTTCGAGGGTCACAATTGGGCTTCTTGGGACGAAGAACATCAAGACATGCCGGGCGCCCAATGGCTCCATGATCGCCTGGGCGGGCGCTCACCGGAATTTCGAACCAACGACGCCATGGCGATGGCCGTGGCCGTCCGCCATGGCATGGGGCTTGGTGTCCTGCCTTGCTTCGTTGGTGACACGGATCCAAGCCTTCGTCGCCTAACGCCACCTCTATCGGAGGTCACGCCCAGTCTTTATGTCTTGGTCCACCCAGATTTGAGACGCGTGCCGGCGGTGCGTATCATGATGGATTCCTTGATCGCCCTCTTTAAGGAAGAAAGCGCAATCCTGGCAGGCGATGGCCTGACAACAGCCGGAAAGCCGATTCCGGTAAATCAGGTCTTGTAGCTTGGATCCTTGCGGTCGAGCATCCGCAAGAGGCCAGGCCAAGCTTGCTGCCCCCAGGGTTCCTTGCGGTTCGTCGACCAATTTTTCAAAGCCTCCACAGACTCTTCCGACGGCCACACGAGTTCTTGTCCGGAACTCAGAATGTCGACTTGCGCCTTGCACGCCATCTCCAGGTAATAGTGATACTGGAAAGCCTCGGCCGCGGTCCGGCCGCAGGCCAAAAGGCCATGGTTGCGCAACATCAATAGGTAGAGGTCGCCTAGGTCCTGGCCAATTCTCTCGCATTCCTCCGCGTCACTGGTTACCACCGCATAGTCGTGATAGCCGACTTGGCTCAAAACGATCATGGCATGCTGGGTAAGCGGCAGAAGGCCGTCCTTCATGGCTGAAACCGCCATTCCGGCACGGGTGTGGCTATGGAGGACAAAATTGATTTCCGGCCTCGCCTTTAAGGCAGCGGTATGGATCAAATGACCTGCTTCATTGTAGGCGGTGCCACCACTGATGACTTTGCCGTCGAAGCCGACTTTCAAGAGGCTAGAGGCGGTAATTTCTTCAAAGAGGTAACCAAAAGGATTGATCAAATAGCAGTCCGGCTCGTTCGGTACCCGAGCCGAAAGATGCGTATAGATCATATCGGTCCAGCCATAGTGAACGAACAGCCGGTAGAGTGCCGCCAGTTCGACCCTGGCATGCCATTCCTCGGCCGAGCCTTCAAAGGTGGGGAGCGGAAGCGCCGTCGGTGCCATGATTGATATCCTCCGGAAAGCTACGCGCGATTGGCAGTCCTAAAGGTGTTTCTAGAGCGTCGGCCGGCGATTTGGAACCATTCTGCTTGGCCTCTGGCGTGGCGATCCGTCAGTATGGTTCCAAATTGCCACCCGATGCTCTCTAGGATTGCATTACTCCACAACGAAGGTCGGCTTGAACCATGCGGGGGCAAGGGATTCCTCAGGGCCGATCTCGTCAACGTTGTGGCTTTCGACCAGCTGGATAGATGGACCGGCGTGTTTGGCGATCAGCTTGCCCTCGAGCAGGCGGATCCCCTGATCAACGCCAAGGCGGCCTTGCAACACGGGAAAGTCTGTCGGCGCCGCCAGCACGCGGCCGCGCTTAATCCCACGGTAAACACCATGGGTGAAGTAGTCGGCCAAAATAGCGATTTTCCCGTCAAGACCGCGAGCGCGTAGCACGCTGATCGCCGCCTCGGCGGTCACCGCACTGCCGACGATGTAGTCCAAATCAGGGCGTTCCTCTAACGCCTCCTCAATCAAGATAAGCTGTATCTCGCGGCCCGTATCGCCGAACTTGGTAATCACGATCTTGGCCGAGCTGGCCGCCAGCGCACGGTGAAACCCCCTTTCGACGAAGGGCACCCAGCCAGAACCTTTAGGCCCCGGAAACCAAGCGACTTTGACCGACGGCGAACCCTTGGGGTGCTTGCGGGCGAGATACTCGCCAATGTGCTGGCCCATACTGACCCAGGAGACGCCGGCCTTCGCAGAGATCCCGGGATCGGCAATATCGTTGACCACGCCGACCACCGGAATACGCCTGGCGACCGCCTCCACCGTCTCGGTCAAGCCTTCGAAGCTTACCGTGCCCAACAGCAGCACGTCTGCCTTGCCGTCGGCGGTACAGGTCTGCACCTGGGCAATTTGACGGTCGAGGTTTGGATAGCCGCCTGCTTCCACCACCTGCAAGGCAACACCCAACCGCTTGGCCTCCTCCACCATGCCGTAGTTGACGCTGAGCCAGTAGGAATCCTTCAGATGCGGATAGGAGGCGCAGATGCGCCACTTGCGGCTCGCCTTGGCAAGCGGTTGATAGCGCAGCCGTTCGTGCGGACTGTCGAAGTCAAAAGGTTGGGTCCAGCTATCAAGCAGCCAGTAGGACTCTGTCGCCAACGCAGTCGTTTGTGTGGCAAGCAGCACGATCAAAGCAACGGGCGACGTCCGGCTCGAGATCACAGAACACAAGCTTACGAGCCATTTCAGTTGTCGACACATCACGTCATAGTGCCTGAATTCGACGGCGAATGCCAAAAGCCTTAGAATGGCACCATGGCAGCCTTGAAGGACAAGCTGAAAATGGGCATCGCTGGCCGGCTCTTGCTCGCCTTCGCCGGCATTGCCCTCTTGTCGCTTTCTTCTGGCGCGGTCGGCTGGCTCACATTGCGCAACATCGAGGGCGCGCAAACGACGATTGTCGACAAGGCCTTACCGGCGGTCGCGGATGCCCGCGCAATCGCCGAGCACTCCGCGCAAATCATCGCCCGCGGTCCATTGTTGACGAATGCCGCCACTCAGCAGCAACGGTCAAGCGAAGCGGGAGCCATCGCCAAGCGCACACGTGCCCTTAATGACCTCCTCGAGGCAATGGCAGGCGCCAGTGTGGATAAGGCCCAAGTTCGAGCCCTCCGCGACGTCGCGGCAAAGCTTTCCGAGAACCTTCGCAAGCAAGACCAGTTGGTCGAACAACGCATTGATCTGGGACAGACGCTGCGCCAACGTATTGCCCGGTCGCTGGTCGCCGCCCAAAAGCTATCAGAACTCTCGGAGACTCTGGTCTCCAACGCCGCTTCCGGCACAACGGCGGTCATTTCCAACCTTTACGCGCTCATTGAGGAACAGGGACGCATCGAAGAATCCCTGGATGCGTTGGACGGTCTTCTAGAAGAAGACGTTTACCTCCTGGAACGGATGTTCGAGATGCGGATGCGCTCTTCGACGCTGGGCCTCCTTTTGAATCAACTGGCCCGCGCCTCGGACAATGCGGAGGTGGAATCGCTCCAAGTCGCCTACGCATCCAACTTGCGTATTTTGAAACGTCGCGTTTCCGGCATCAGCGATCCGGTACGGCTGGAACAGGCGCAAACACATCTGAACTGGCTCATTGCCGTGGGAAAGGGCGCATCGGAGGATGCCTTCAGTCTTCGCCAACGCGTCATTGCCGTCGCTGCAAGAGTCGAGGCTCTTTCCCGAGAAAACCGTGGGCTAGCCGAGCGAATGAGTGCCCTGGTAAGCCAATTGGTCGAGCAGTCCAAAGACCTTGCCGATGCCGCCACGCTCGAGGCTCACGATGCGGTACAGAAAGGCCTAGCCACACTGATCGGTCAAACCTTGGTTTTCTTCATCGTCGCCGGTTTGATCGTTTGGCTCTATGTGCAACGCAATGTGATTTTCCGCCTAACCTCGTTGGCCGGGGTTATGCGGCGCCTGGCTCAAGGTGATCTATCCGCCCCGGTGCCGGTCGGCGGCAGGGACGAACTCTCCGAGATGGCCGACACGGTGAAGGTCTTTAGGGACCAAGCCATAGTCAAGCAACAACTGGAGAAGGAACGCGAGCAGACAGAGATAGAGCTTCGCCGTCACAAGTCGGCTTTGGAGGAACTCGTGACCGAACGGACCACCCAGCTTCAGCAGGCCAATGACCAGCTTCAGACGGAAGTGCAAAACCACGCTGTTGCCCGCGAAAAGGCCGAGCGCGCCAGTCAAGCCAAGTCCGAGTTTCTCGCCGCCATGAGTCACGAAATACGCACGCCGATGAACGGTATTCTGGGCATGTTGCGAATTCTTGGTGACACGCCCTTGAGTGACGAACAGAGGAAAAGAGTATCGGTCATCCGGTCCTCTAGCCAAACACTGCTTGGAATTCTTAACGACATCCTCGACTACTCAAAAATCGAGTCCGGTGAAATTGACGTGGAACCGAAAGACTTCGACCTGCACCAGCTAGTCGATGACATCGTCGCCGTCATGCAATTTAAAGCAAACGACAAGGGCGTAACGCTGGTTGCGGAACTCGCCCCCACGGTTCCCAAGATTCTCAAGGGCGACGCCGGCAAGTTAAGCCAAGTACTCTTAAACCTGGTAGGTAACGCCCTGAAGTTCACCGACCGCGGCGCCGTTACCATCAGTATCCGCGAGGCTGAATCTTCCCTAACCGCTCGACACGGCCTGTACTTTGAAGTGACCGACACCGGGGTCGGCGTTGCCGCCGGCGATCAAGAACAACTCTTCGATGCCTTTTATCAAGCCAATCGCGCCGACGCGGGCAACCAGGAAGGTACAGGACTGGGCCTTGCCATTAGCAAGCGTTTGATCGAGGCCATGGGTGGCAGGATAGGCGTAAAGAGTCAGTTGGGCCAAGGCAGTCGATTTTGGTTTCAGCTAGGCTTCGAGCCAGGCAACGCCGAATCAATCATCACCCACAACATCAACCTGCCGGTGGCAGATCCATCTTTGGGTCCGCGGAGGATTTTGTTGGTAGAAGACAATGAAATCAACGCGATTGTGGTTCGCACCTTCTTGCAAAAGATGGGACACATCAGCGTTTGGAGCCGTAGCGGCGAGGAGGCCCTGGCCACAATCGCCGCAGATGAATTCGATCTCGTGCTGATGGATATCAGCCTGCCGGGTATCGATGGTGTCGAGACGACGCGGCGAATTCGCGCTCTATCAAACAGCAAGTCGCACGCAACGCCGATCATCGCCATGTCGGCTCACGTCTTTCAAAGCGAGGTCGACCAGCATCTCAATGCCGGCATGAATGCCTTCATCGGCAAGCCAATCTCCCCGGAACGGCTCGCTGAAGCAATTTCGGAGACACTGCAAGGGGGCGGCCCAGTCGGCGGCCCCGTTCCTTGCGTAAGCGGCCCCGCCCCTTGTGTAAACGGAAAAGACGATAGAGCGATTATCAATCCGAAATCGCTGGCGGACGACCACCACATTTTAGGTACGGAAAGGACAAAGCGAATCGTAGGGCTGTTCCAGGAGCGCGCACCGCAAACCCTGGATCGCTTGGTTGAGGCAGTGCGGAAAGAGGAATGGCATTCAATCGCAGACCAGGCCCATAACCTAAAGGGCAGCTCGGCCGCTCTCGGCCTCCTTCGTCTGTCGGACCGATGCCGCCAGCTGGAGATCGCGGCGAAAGAAAAAAACGGCAGGGCACTGGTCGATGCCTTTGAAGGTTTCGAAGCACTCCTTGAACTGTCGATCGAAAGCCTGGAAACAGCTTGGCAAGCGCTTTCATCAACGGCACAGCAAAACTGGGAAGAAGGAAATCCGGCTGGGCCCGTATGAATCCGGCTGGGCCCGTATGAAACAGACTAAGGCTGAAGAGCCGTCTCGCCAGCGAACATGTAGCCTTCACCGTGGGCGGTGACAATCAGCTCTGGCTGTTTTGGATTCTTCTCCAGCTTGCGTCGCAGTCGCCTTACTAGGACATCGACGGTTCGATCGCTTGGTTCCCAAGAGCGGTGGGTAATGGCACCGAGCAGCCTTTCGCGGGCCAGAACTTCGCCCGGTCGCGCGCAAAATGCCGCAAGCAATTCATACTCGGCGCGGGTAAGCGGTACACGTTGGCCTTCCGGGTCATGAAGCCGCCGTGCCTTGGCGTCAAATTGCCAACCGGCGAAGACTTTGACGGGAGCGCTTTGGCGCGCGCTGGCAGTGGTGCGTCGAAGCAGGTTCTTCGCACGTGCGAGCAGCTCGCGCGAGTTAAACGGCTTGGTGACATAATCGTCCGCGCCCATTTCCAAACCCACGATGCGATCGACATCGTCGGTTCGCCCGGTGACAAGGATGATCCCCAGATCTGATGCCGAACGTACCTCCCGGGTCAGCGCCAAGCCGTCCTCCCCGGGCAGGTTGATGTCCAGCAGCAACAAATCGACATCGCCGCGCGCTAGGCTCAAGCGCATTTCTTCGCCGTCGACGGCCTCGCTGACCTGGTATCCCGCGACTTCGAAGTACCCGGCAAGCTTGGCGCGCGTTATCTCATCGTCTTCGACGATCAACACATGATAACGCCTCGCAGACACCCTGCCCTCCCACTATTACTAGCCGAGCGGCATTCTTGTTAACATATTTTTACAATTTCCAACAGGCCATAAATCTCCTGCCCCTTCGCTGTTCATACGGCGTCGTTATTCTGATCATGAACAACACTAAGAAAAATCGCATTGGGTCTTCACCAACGTTTGAGGAGGAATTCATGTCTGCAAGAAAGACAATCTTGGCTGCGGCCTGCATTGGCGCTTTATCCTTCAGCGCCGGAGCAGCGCTGGCTGATTCGTCGGATCCAATCAAGATTCCCATCCATAACTGGTCCAGTCAGATCGTCGGCGCCAACATCGTCGGTAAAATCCTCGAGGAAGCCGGCTTCGAAGTGGAGTACGTACCTGCCGATAGTCAGGTGGTCTATACCTCCATGTGCGAAGGTGACATAGACCTGGTGCACGAAGTTTGGCAGGGCGCCTTCGGCGTTGCTTTCGAGAAGGTCGTCGATGAGGGCTGCGTTATTGATGCCGCAACCCACGATGCCAAGACCCGCGAGGAGTGGTGGTATCCCGCCTATGTCGAGGAGGTCTGCCCAGGCTTGCCCGATTGGGAAGCACTGAACGCCTGCGCCGACAAATTCACCTCGCCAGAAACCGCACCCAAAGGCCGCTTCCTCGCTGGTCCCGTCGACTGGCTAAAGCATGATCACGAGCGCGTCGAAGGCCTGGGAATGGACTTCGAGGTCGTAAACGCTGGTTCCGCCGCTGCCCTTTGGGCCGAACTCGACTCTGCCTCAAAGCGCAACCAACCGATCGTGCTGTTCAACTGGACTCCCAATTTCATCGAGGCCATCTACGAAGGCAAGTTCATCGAGTTCCCGGACTATGACCCTGCCTGCAAGGATGACGCTTCTTGGGGATTGAACCCTGACAAGACCTATGACTGCGGCAATCCCAAGGATGGCTATTTGAAGATCGGAGTCTGGCAGGGCATGCCGGAAAAATGGCCCTCGGCCTTCAAAATCCTCGAGAAGATGAACTTCTCCAACCTCGACATTGCGGTCATGGCCAAGCTGGCCGACGTTGACGGCATGGAGCCCGAGGAAGCGGCCGACCAGTGGCTCGCGGACAATGAGGCAAAATGGCGTGCCTGGTTAGAGGGCGCCAGCAGCTAGGAAAGAGAACCGGTATTCTCGCACGGGAAAGATGATGCCGCCCTCCGCCTCATCCCAGGAAATGGCGTAGGGCGGCACCTGGCACTTGGCCGACTAAGCGCTCTGTTATAGCAATTGCTCGGCCCCCGTGCGACACTGGACACGTTCTGCGGCTTCGCCGAAAACGGCCCAAGCAATTGGGGAGGGGGAAATGAGCGAGCCGATGCTTGAATGCCGTAAGGTTTGGAAACTTTACGGTGATGACCCTGAAGGTTTCTTCGCTAGCCAAGGCGACAACCTAACGGCAGAGGCTGCCAAGGCTGCCGGTTACATCACGGCGGTTCGCGACGCCAGCCTCGCTGTCTATCCCGGCGAAATCCTGGTCATCATGGGCCTCAGCGGCTCCGGGAAGTCGACGATCGTACGCTGTCTGTCGCGGCTTATCGATGCGACGGCCGGGGAGATTTTCTTCGAAGGCCAGGACCTCTTGAAGGCCTCTCCCAAGGAGATGATCGAGCTCAGGCGACATCGCATGGGCATGGTCTTTCAGAATTTCGCCTTGTTACCCCACCGGACCGTCCTGCAAAACGTTGCCTTCCCATTGGAGGTGCAAGGCGTCGACCGCTCGGAGCGGGAGCAGCGGGCCCGGCAAATGATCGAACTGGTCGGCCTGGCTGGTCGAGAAGGCTATTATCCGCGCGAGCTCTCCGGCGGGCAGCAGCAGCGTGTCGGCATCGCCCGTTCGCTTGCGGTAGGGCCTGACCTTTGGTTTCTCGACGAGCCCTTTTCCGCTCTCGACCCCTTGATTCGCCGCGAAATGCAAGACGAATTCCTTCGCTTGCAGGCCATGCTGAAAAAGACGATCGTCTTCATTACTCATGATTTCGACGAAGCCATTCGCCTAGCCGACCGTATTGCCATCATGAAAGATGGCGCCATCGATCAACTCGATACGCCGGCGGAAATCGTCACCCGCCCGGCAACGGACTATGTTCGTGAGTTCACCAAGGACATCTCCCGCGAGAAGCTTCTCAGCGTCGAAGGGGTGATGACGCCAGGCGCCGTTCCAGATGAAGGCGCCGAAAGCGTCGAGGCGGGGGCACCTCTTGCCGAGGTTGCGGCCAAGGTTCTGCGGGCCCGCGCACCCCTCTCAGTCCGCAACGAGACAGGCGAGATAATCGGAAGTCTATCCCGCGACCAGGTGATCGACGCGCTCTTCGCAACGGCAGAACCAGCATGAGTGCGACCTCGGCAGACGCAGCCGCTGCCGCAGACGGGTTAAACAGGCCACGCTGGCCGTTGGTGACCACTCTTCTGATCGTCTTGGCGCCCTTTGTCGCGCTCCTGGCGCTGCGTCCCGTTCTGCCGGCCTGGGCGGTCGTTTGGCCGGATGCTTGGGCCCTACCTTTCGTTGATTGGATCAACGTCGTCGTCACCTTCCTTAAGGACCAAATGATTTTCGGCCTCTTCACCTTTCGCGACGTGACGAGAGCCGTCGCCGGCACGGTGGAGTGGCCGTTGGATCTTATGCAGGCCCTGCTGATTTCAGGGTTTCGCTCGCTCAGCTTGCCATCTTTGCCCTGGATCATGATTGTCGGCCTTGCCGCGGTTTTTGGCTGGTGGGTCAAGGGCTGGCGACTGGCACTCTTGGCCGGTGGCTGCATTTTTTATGTGGCGCTTTTCGGAAAGTGGAAGCTTTCCATGATCACCCTCTCCGCTGTCTTGGTGGCTGCGCCCATTGCCGGGATAATCGGCCTCTTGCTCGGCGTGGCAGCGGTCAAATGGCGGAATTTCGAACGTGTTTTGGTGCCGCTTCTCAACGTGATGCAGTCGCTGCCGCATTTTTCCTATCTCATTCCGGTGGCGATTTTCATTGGCGTCTCCCACAAGGCCGGTGCGATTGCCACCATTCTCTTTGCCATGCCGCCCATGGCCCGTTTGACCATTCTCGGTCTGCGCGGTGTTTCACCTGAGGTGATGGAAGCGGGGGTGATGGCCGGCTGCACGCCACACCAAATGCTGTGGAAAGTGCGCATCCCGGCGGCCCGCGATGCCTTGATGGTGGGGGTTAACCAGGTGATCATGCAATGTCTTGCGATGGTGGTGATCGCCTCCTTTGTTGGCGCCAAAGGCCTCGGCGCCGATCTGCTATTCCGCCTACAATCGCTCAAGATTGGCCAGGCATTGGAAATCGGCGTTGCCATTGTGCTGATCGCGGTGATGTTGGACCGCCTGAGTTTTGCTTTGACGGAAAAGCAGCCGGAGCATCAGCCGGAAGGACCGTTCTGGAAGGTGCATCCCTATCTAACCGCAGCCGCGGCCGTCGTCATCGTTTCCTCCGTGATCGCCTTCTTCGTGCCGGAAGCGCAGCGACTCCCGAAGAAACTGACCATCACGACGGCGCCGATGTGGGATTGGTTGGTGGACTTCGTGACCCTGACCTTCTTTGACGCACTCTCGATCTTTCGCGACGGGCTCCTGACCCACGTGCTGATCCCCCTGCGCAGCGCCTTTCAGGCCGTGCCTTGGGTTGCAGTCTTGGCTTTGGTGGCCTGCATTGGTTGGCGACTGGCGGGTTGGAAACTCGCCGCCGTGGTTTCCTGCTTTATTCTGTTCATTGCCTTTTCTGGCTTTTGGGAGCGGGCGGCGATTACCACCTACATGGTCTTTTTCGCGCTTTTGGTATGTGTCAGCTTTGGGCTGCCCTTGGGCATTTGGGCATCCAAGTCCCTGGGGCGCACCAAGCTCGTCACCTTCCTATGCGATTTCTTCCAGACCTTCCCTTCCTTTATCTATTTGATCCCGGTGATCATGCTGTTTCAGGTCGGCGACGTGGCGGCGATAACCGCAATCGTCATCTATGCGGCCATCCCGACCATCCGCTACACCATCATCGGCCTGCGCAGTGTGCCAAGCCAAACCATCGAGGCGGCTATCACCTCTGGCTGCACGCCGAGCCAAGTCTTGTGGAAGGTGCGAATGCCGCTAGCCATCCCGGAAATCATGCTGGGTGCCAATCAGACCATCATGTTCGGGCTGTTCATGGTCATTATCGCTGCCTTCATCGGCACCAAGGACTTGGGCCAGGAGATCTTCCGCGCGCTCACCTTCGCCGATGCCGGCAAGGGTCTGGTGGTGGGCCTCTGCGTCGCTTTCATCGGCCTGACCGCCGACCAGCTGATTTCCGAGTGGGCCCGCAAGCGCAAGCAAATCTTGGGTCTGGCCTGATCTGCCCCGACGAGCCTGGGAACAGTAGGCCGTCATTGGCCGGCTATCGTCGACCGGCAAGATCGCTCCGGCCGCAAGATCACTCCGGCCACGAGATCACTCCGGCCACGAGATCACTCCGGCCACGAGATCACTCCGGCCACGAGATCAATTGGTGTGGATCATTGATAAGGCCGGCGGCGACGGAATTCAGGGTCGCTTGTAAGCCGGCAAGGGCGGGACGGCCTTCAAGTAGGAAGCAATCGCATGCCGGTCTTCATCCGAAAGCTCGGAGGTGTTCTCGACCACTTCCACCATGGCGCCACCAGCCGTGTCATAGTCCGGCGTGAAACCGGATTTCAGATACTCGGCAATATCCGCGACACTCCAGCGGGCAAGACCGGTCTCATGGGAGGTAATATTTGGGATACGGCCGGGGCCGTCCGGACTGGGGGCGCCGGCCAGCCATCCTTGCCGGTCGAGGCCGCCAAAGGGGTCGCGGGCGGTATGGCATTCAGCACAATGGCCTGGTCCTTCCACGAGATATCGGCCAACCTCCAGCTCCGGCGAGGTTAACGCCAGGTGAGCCACAGGCTCGTCATCCAGGTAGAGGATCTTCCAAAGCCCAAGGCCGCGACGAACGTTAAAGGGAAACTTTAGCGCATGCGCTTCGTTGGGCCGCGATGAGACGGGCAAGGTCATCATATAGGCCTGTAGGTCGATCACATCCTCGATAGACATTCGAGCATAGGACCCATAGGGAAAGGCCGGATAATAGTGGCGTCCCTCAGGGGAAACGCCGGCCACTACTGCGTCTATGAACGCTTCCTTGGTCCAGCGCCCAATGCCCGCCACCGGATCAGGCGATATGTTGGGCGCTATGAAGGTACCGAAGGGCGTCTTGAGCCGCAGGCCGCCAGCCAAGACCAAGCGGTCCTCGCCTTTGGCGCCCGGAACCGCATGGCAAGAGGCGCAGCCTCCTATGGCAAATATACGCTCCCCATTCGCAAGATCTGGGGAACGATCCGGAATTTGATCTGGGGAGACCGACCGTGGTTCCGTCAACATCCAAAGACCCGCGCTAACAACCGCGATGAGGACAACAAGTCCAATTAGGGCGCGCCGAAGCATCGACAGCCTTTCGACGTTGTTGAGGGGCCCACCGCGAGCGACCGGCCTAAATCGCCCGCGGTCTCATGCTTGGACGGACGGTTAGAACTTTTCAGCGCGAAAATCCTCATGGCACCCGCCGCAACCCTTGCCGACCGGGCCAATGGCACCCTTGAGACCATCCAAATCCGTCCCTGCAACCTTCACCAGAGCTTCCAGTGCCGTCTTCAGGTCAGTCGACTTTTCCGCGACTTTTGGATAGGTGGACCAGATCTCGGGCAGAGCCCGGGTCTTACCTTTCAATGCCCCATTATCATTGCCAGATCCGGCCGGCCACATGGCTGAATTGTCCATCTTGGCAGCGGCTAAAAGGTTCATCGCAGAAGCACTGGCCAACTTGGCATCGTACTCGGCTTCACCCTTGGCCATGGCCCCCAGTTGCCCGAGATTGAAAGAGTAAATTTGCATAAATGCCTGTCGTGCCTTGACTATTTTCTCCAGCGCCTCGTCGGCCTGGGCCGCTGTCGGTGTCATGAACACCACTGCCAGTAGGCCAAGAATCACTCTCATATTGGTCATTTCAGCTCTCCGACTTGCTTGGACGTCATCTCATTCCACCAGCATAACTGGTTGCGTAGGACAGTTTACTATGTGCAAAATATCACAGCAATTCGCCAAAATGGCACAAAGACTGGTGCGAAGATGCACAGAATACGTTGGGATGACCTGCAGTTCCTGCTCGCGGTCGCCGACCATGGTTCCCTGTCAGCGGCGGCCAGGGCCCTCGGCGTCAATCACTCCACCGTGCTTCGCCGGCTATCTGCCTTCGAAGAGCGCCATGGGATCAACATCTTCGAACGCGATGCGCGCGGGTATCGCCCGAGCATTGAAAGTAATCATCTTTTCAAGGCGATGCAATCCGTGGAGCAAACCATCAACAGCCTCGAACGGGCCTTGGCGGGAAAAAGTATGAGCCTGGATGGCCCGCTGCGCCTAACTTCCACCGAGTCCCTCTTCAAGGCCGTCCTGCTTCCCCACATAAACAACTTTCACGAACGCCACCCAGGCGTCCAAATCGAACTGATTGTTACCAACGCGAGGCTAAATTTCGCGCAGCTTGACGCGGACATCACGCTTCGTCCCACCAAGGAATTGCCGAAGGATCTCTCGGGCAGCCGCGTTTGCGATCTTGCATTTCGCGTATTTGGTGCCCCGAGCTATCTTGCCCGCCACACCTCCGCCGACCCGGCACAGCACCGCTGGCTCGGTTCATCACGTTCGCTGGCGCAATCGCCCGTCGGCCTGTGGGAGGAAAGAACCTTGCCATCGAAAGCGATCGTCATGCGTTCGGATTCCTTCGTGACCTTGAGCGACGCGGCTGCTTTGGGACTTGGTCTGGCCATGGTGCCATGTTGCTTGGGCGATACCCGCGACGACCTGATCCGGGCCAATGCCTTCCCGGACGTGCTTACCACGGGCCTCTGGATCGCAACGCACCCCGATCTCATGGATGTTCCCAGAATACAAGTTTGCATGAGCTACTTCGCCGAAGCCCTACGAGCTGATAGGACGATCTTGAGCGGCGCCTAGCGTCAGGCGGCCTTCTGATCTAAACCAGCTGGAAGGGCGGCATCATGATGGATACCTCCACCTCCAAAAGCACCGGTGTGCGTACCTCAAGCGCGGCCTTCAAGGCCGCACCAAGGCCGGCTGGATCGCAGCGCATCCCTGTTACACCAAAGGCATCTGCCAACTTGAGGAAGTCGGGATTGTCGAGATCAGTACCGATGAACCGCTCGCCATAACGATGGGTCTGATCCCACCGCGAAGCCCCATAGGCGTGGTTATTGAAGAGGATTGCAACCACATCGATGCCATACTTTCGCGCCGTAGACAATTCCTGCAGACAGAACAAGAATCCGCCGTCGCCGCAAAGGGCCACGACCTGTTTTTCCGGACAGGCGACTTTTGCCCCCAAGGCCGTGGGAAAGGCATAGCCCAAAGTGCCAAAGTACGAGGAGGTGATAAAACTGCGCGGCCTTCGGGCCGGATAGAGAATATTACTCCAATAGCCGATATTGGTGACGCCACTCACCAGTATGGCGTCCGCTGCCAAAGTCTCCCGTATGGTCTCGACCAGGGCAAACTGCTGGGGTGCCATGGCACGAACTTCACCACGAAAGGCTTCCCGCTGGGCGGTGATCTCTGCCGCGCGGCTGGGTCGTTGGCCACCCAGATCGCGAAGAGCGGCAAGCAGGCCCGAAAGTCCTTCGTCCGCATCCGCCTCGATGCCGACGCGGACCGGATAGTTCTTGCCGATTTCCGAAGGATCGATATCGATTTGGACAATGGCAGGAACCGACGGCGGATCGAATTCGCGAATGAGAAAGCGGGTCCCGACAACCAAGATGGCGTCGCACTCGGTAAAGAGCTGCTTCATCGGACTGACGATGTAGTTCACCGCCAGGAAGTGCGGGTGGTCCTCCGCGATCACCCCCTTGCTTTGCTGGGTGGTAAGCACCGGCGCCTGCAAGACTTCCGCCAGCCCTTCCAGGGCTTTTCCTGCCTCGGCAGTGATCGTGCCACCCCCTGCGACGATGACCGGACGCTTTGCCGCCGCCAGCGTTTGCGCTGCTTGCCGGATGGCGACGGCATCGGGTTTCGGCTTTTCCGGAGTCTCCGCGGACAAGATGCTGATATCGGCCGTCGCCGCCAGGGTATCCGGTGGAATTTCCAGCTCCACGGGGCGCGGGCGGCCGCTTTTGAGGTGATGGAAGGCTTCGTGTACTGCCTCTGGAATGGCGGCTGGATCGGTCACCCGATGCGCCCATTTGGTGATCGGTCGAAAGACATCGAGCTGGTCGTCGACCTCGTGAAGTTCGCCCCGTCGCTTGCCCAAGGCATTGCTGGGGATCTGCCCTGAAATCAAGAGAACGGGCGAGGAAGATGCATAGGCTGTCCCAAGCCCGGCGGTCGCATTCAAGGCGCCTGGCCCCGGCACCACCATGGCCACCCCAACCTTGCCTGTCGCTTTGGCGTAGCCATCCGCCATATAGGTGGTCGCTTGCTCGTGCCGGGTATGAAGCAGCTTGATGGTGTTTCGCTGCTCGTAGAAGGCATCAAAGGCCGTCATGATTTGCACCCCAGGCAGGCCGAAAACGACCTCTACCCCTTCGCTGCTGAGCTGACTGACGAGTGCCTGGGCACCATTCATTTCGGCCATTCGACTTCACTCCCTTTTTCGTATTGTCACGGGCTCGATCGCAACTGTAGAACCGAAGCAGCAAAGCTTACAGGCCAGAATGAGAGGCCTGACCGGGTTCCCTGCTCTTTTTTGATGTTTGGATAAGGTCCAGTGAGGCACGGCGATGAAGAATCACGCACGAGTGGTAGTAATCGGTGGCGGTGTCGTCGGCTGCTCTGTCCTCTACCATCTAACCAAACTAGGCTGGCGAGACGTTATGCTGGTGGAGCGCTCGGAGTTGACCTCCGGTTCCACCTGGCATGCCGCCGGCGGCTTTCACACGCTGAACGCCGACACCAATATGGCTGCCTTGCAAGGCTACACCATCCGCCTCTACCGCGAGCTGGAGTCCCTGACCGAAATGAGCTGCGGCCTACACCACGTAGGTGGCGTCACCTTGGCAACAACGGCGGAGCGACTGGATCAGCTGAAGGCCGAGCGCGCCAAGCATCGCTACATGGGCCTGGAAACCGAAATCGTCGGACCGGCGGAGGTGAAGAAGCTTTCACCCATCACCAATGTGGAAGGTGTGCTGGGGGCGCTTTACGATCCCCTGGACGGCCATCTCGATCCATCGGGAACCACCCACGCCTATGCCCGGGCAGCCCGCAACGCCGGCGCTGAAATCGTGCTGCGCAACCCGGTGCTCGAGACCAAAGCCCGTGCCGATGGCGGCTGGGATGTGGTGACAAAGGACGGCACGATCCATGCCGAGCATGTGGTCAACGCCGGCGGCCTCTGGGCGCGTGAGGTGGCGGCCATGGCCGGCGTCTACCTGCCGCTCCATCCCATGGAGCACCAGTATCTTATCACCGAGGCAACCCCCGAGGTCTACGAGCGCGAATCCGAGCTGCCGCATGTCATGGACCCGGAAGGGGAAAGCTACCTGCGCCAGGAGGGACGCGGCTTGG
This sequence comes from Rhodospirillales bacterium, assembly GCA_965222795.1. Taxonomy (GTDB): domain Bacteria; phylum Pseudomonadota; class Alphaproteobacteria; order Kiloniellales; family CBDCUY01; genus CBDCUY01. Next base: position 2,493,732 of record OZ244972.1, read on the forward strand.
TGATCGGCTTCTACGAACAGAACTGCGACCCCTGGGGGGTGGAGGGAACGCCCGCCGATTTCGGCCACGAGCTTTTGGAAAACAACCTCGACCGTATATCCGATGCGGTGGAGTTCGCTTATCGCCGCTATCCGGTGTTGGAGCGCGCCGGCATCAAGAATATCATCAACGGCCCCTTCACCTTTGCCCCGGACGGCAATCCCTTGGTCGGCCCGGTGCCGGGTCTTAGAAACTACTGGACCGCTTGTGCCGTCATGGCGGGCTTTAGCCAAGGCGGTGGCGTCGGCTTGTCGCTTGCCCAATGGATGGTCGAAGGCGAGCCCGAACGCGACGTCTTCGCCATGGATGTGGCGCGCTTCGGTGATTGGATCACCCCTGGCTATACCCGCGCCAAGGTGCGCGAGAACTACCAGCGTCGTTTTTCCGTTTCCTATCCCAATGAGGAGCTGCCGGTCGCCCGCCCCTTCCAGACGACGCCGGCCTATGGCATTTGGAAGGATCAGCGGGCGGTCTTCGGCACCGCCTACGGCATGGAGGCGGTCAACTACTTCGCCCCGGAAGGCGAACCGCTCTATGAAACTCCGAGTTTTCGCCGCTCCAATGCCTTCGATGCGGTTGCCGCCGAGTGTCGCGCCGTACGTGAGGCGGTGGGGATCAATGAGATCCACAATTTCGGCAAGTACCTGGTCCAGGGACCCGGCGCCCGTGATTGGCTAGACGTCATCATGGCGGGGCGCATACCCAAGGTCGGGCGCCTCAGTCTCACGCCAATGCTGAGCCCCAAGGGCAAGCTGATCGGTGATTTCACGGTATCCGCCCTCACTGAAACAACCTTCCAGTTGACCGCATCCTACGGCGCGCAAGCCTTTCACATGCGCTGGTTCTTGCAGCATTTGCCCGAAACCGGTGTCAGCCTCGAGAACATCTCGACCCGGCGTATCGGTTTCCAGATCGCCGGGCCGAAAGCCCGCGAACTACTGTCGCGAACTACCCAGGCCGATGTCACCAACGAGGCCTTCCCTTTCATGGCCGTAAAGGAACTCGATGTCGGGCTTTGCCGGGCGACGGTGCAGCGGGTCTCCTATACGGGCGATCTCGGCTATGAAATCTACGTCGATGCCAATGACCAGGTAGCGCTCTACAACACGCTCGTTGATGCCGGCGCCGACCTTGGCCTCAAGCCTTTTGGCATGCGCGCCATGATGAGCCTGCGCCTGGAAAAATTCTTCGGCTCCTGGATGCGCGAGTTTAGGCCGGAGTTCATGCCGGCCGAAACCGGCATGGATCGTTTCGTGGCCTACAACAAGGCGGCCGATTTCATCGGTAAAGCAGCGGCGGCCGGGGAGAAAGCGAGAGGTCCGGCGCGCCGCCTTTGCGCCTTTAGGGTGGATGCCAAGGATGCGGATGTCTGGGCCGACGAACCGATTTGGGTCGGCGACGAGGTCAAAGGCTTTGTCACCTCCGGAGGCTATGCGCACTATGCCGGCGTTTCGGTGGCTCTCGGTTTCCTCCCTGTCGAGCTAATCCAGGAGGGGCGGCAGGTGGACATCGAAATCCTGGGTGAGCGGCGCGCGGCCACCCTGATCGAGCGACCGCTCTTCGACCCCGACCGCCTGCGCCTGCGCGGCTAACCTCCCGGGTATGGATTCTAAATCTTGAGGTTTCGTGGCTTGTTATGACGACCATAAACTATCTGACGACCATTACTTTCGATCACGGGGCAATCAATGGCCTGGGCGACACGCTCGAGGAACTCGACATTGCCCGTCCTTTGATGGTGACCGACAAAGGCATCGTTGCAGCGGGACTGCTTGAGCAGGTCAAGACCACGATTCCAAAGGATCGGGAAACTGCTTGCTTCGATGAGACCCCGGCCAATCCTACCGAAGAGGCGGTCGAAAAGGCCGCTTCTTGCTACAAAGCGGCCGGCTGCGACGGCATCGTCGCGCTGGGCGGCGGGTCATCAATCGATCTTGCCAAAGCGCTGGCGGTTTCGATCAAGCATCCCGGCGAGCTCTTCGACTACGCGGCAATCAACGGCGGCCTCGCGAAGATCACCGATGGCATACCACCACTGATCGCCATCCCGACCACTGCGGGGACCGGCAGCGAGGTCGGCCGGGGGGCGTTGATCACCTTTCGGAACGGCACCAAGACCGCCCTCCTTTCACCCCATCTAATCCCGAAACGGGCGATCTGCGACCCGGATCTCACCCTCGGCCTGCCGCCCGGCTTGACGGCTGCCACGGGAATGGACGCGTTCACCCACTGCGTGGAGACCTTTCTTTCCCCAAGGGTCAACCCGCCGGCCGAGGCGATTGCTCTGCATGGCCTGGGCCTCGCGATCAGCTATCTCGAACGGGCGGTCGCCGACGGTCAGGATCGCGAGGCGCGCTGGAACATGATGATGGCCTCGATGATGGGGGCCATGGCGTTTCAGAAAGGCCTGGGCGCGGTGCACTCCATGTCGCATCCCTTGGGTGCCCTCCCGGAGCCGCGGCTGCACCACGGGACCTTGAATGCGGTGATCTTGCCCAGCGTCTTGACCTTCAACCGGGACCATGTTGGCGACAAGTACGACACCCTCCGCAGCTGCCTGGGGCTAGCGCCCGGCGCAGACCTCGCCGAGGCCATACGGAATCTCAACGCCCGCCTCGCCCTACCCGCCAATCTCGCCGAGATGGGGGTGAGCGAAGCGATGATCCCTGCCGCCGCGGAAGGCGCGGTCCGGGACCACTGCACGGCAACCAACCCGCGCCCGGTCGACCGCGCCCTGTTCGAAGTCTTGTTTAGCGAAGCGCTTTCCTAAAGCTGCATCGCCACTGCGCCTAACCGAGCACCTCCTTGGTCGCCGCCGTCATGATCTCGACGATACGGTCGATGCTCTCTTCGCTGGTGACGATCGGCGGGGCGATTTGGTAGACGTCGCCGCGCACCCGGCTGAACAAACCGCGCTCGACCCCGGCCGCGTGGATCCGCGGCCCGATCTTCTCGCTTGCATCAAAGGCTTCTTTGCTCGCCCGGTCCTTGACAAACTCCACGCCGCACATCAGCCCGAGGCCACGCACATCGCCGACATTCGGATGATCGCCCAGCGACTGCTGCAAGCCTTCCAAGAGCCGCTTGCCCTTGACCGCGGCCTGCCCGGGAAAGTCTTCCTTTTCGACAATGTCCAACATGGCCAAGGCAACGGCGCAGCCGGTCGGGTGAGAGCTGTAGGTATAGGCATGCATCCACGGCGTGCCGCTTTCCAGCATCACCTCGGCCACCTTGTCGCTCATGCCAATGCCGCCGAGCGGAAAATAGCCGGAGGTGATCGCCTTGGCGAATTGCATCAAATCCGGCTGCACGCCCCAGTGCTCCAGGCCGAACATCTTGCCGGTCCGGCCAAAGCCAGTGATCACCTCGTCCGAAACCATCAAGACGTCGTACTGATCGCAGATCTCGCGGATGCGCGGGAAGTAGTCGTCCGGCGGGATCAATACGCCGCCCGCCCCAGGCACAGGCTCGGCGATAAACATGGCAACCGTATCGGGATCCTCGGCCAGTATGGCCTTTTCCAGCTCATCGGCCGCTGCGATCCCTTGGCTTGCCGCATCCGCAGGTGCCTCGTAGCGATAGGAGTCCGCAGCCGGAATATGCACAAAGCCGGGAACGCGCGGCTCGAACATCGGCCAGTAGGTGTTGATGCCGGTCGCGCACATGGCCGCCAAGGTCGTCCCGTGATAGCCCCAGATGCGCGAGATCACCTTGGTCTTGTTCGGCTTGCCCATTAGCTTCCAGTAATACCGCGCAAGCTTGATGTTGGAGTCCGTCGACTCGCCGCCACCGGAGGTCAGGTAAAAGTGATTGATGTTCGGATAGGCAACCTTGGCCAGACGTTCAGCAAGCTCGATGGCCCGCGGATTTGAGCTGCCGGTATAGCCCGACGCATAGGCCATCTCGTTCATTTGCTTGGTGGCCGCATCGATGAGCTCGCGGCGCCCGTTGCCGGCTGTGTTGTTCCATAGACCGGATAGCCCATCGAAATAGCGACCGCCATTGGCATCGATCAAAAACTCACCCTGACCGCCAACCCAGACCTTGCCACCCGTATGGCCCGCGGGAAGATGGAGAGGATGAACCAAGTGCGCCGTATCGCGGTCTATCCAGGCGGCTTCGGCGTTGTTATGCATCTGTATTTGTCCTTCTTTATCGAGGCAGATTGCCGGGATGACCAGGGCCACGGCTAGCAGCGGAGGCCCCTCCCCTATTGCTCACCGCTATTAGTATGAGATCCCAAGCCTCAGCGTCCAGCAGGTTCTGCGCAACTGGGGTAGCGGTATTCTCGATCAAATGATTGGCGGGTCGTCCGCCAACTCGGAGGTTAGGCCACGCTCGTAGTCAGCATCCGGTTCAAAAGCGTCAAGCGAACGGGCAACAACCTGGGTGCCGTCGTGTCGGGCGATGTGGAAAAGGGCGTCGCCTTCGTGGACCAAGGGAAGATTGCTTCTGCCGATAACCAGGCCGTCAGCGGGGCTCAAGACCTCCACTTCATTCTCGCCAAAGGGATCGGCGATGATCCCCAGAACCTGGCTCTCCTTAACAGGAGCCCCGAGCGCAGTCGTAGCGCGCAACAGTCCGCTTTGCGGCGCACGAACCCAGCGGCTGGAACGAATAATCAAGGGCGTCCGCGGTTTCGCTGGCCGCCGGGACGCCGGCAACATGCCAAGCGAGCGCATCACCCGAACCACGCCCTTGACCCCTGCCCGTATACTGGGTTCGTCAAAGCGCAAGGCTTCGCCCGCTTCATAGACGATGACCGGCACCGACCGCCGCGCCGCGGCCTCCCGCAGGCTGCCGCCGCGAAAGCCTGTGTTGATGACGACGGGAACACCAAAGGCACGGGAAAGGTCTTCCGTTTTTGGCTCGTCGAAATTGGCCCGTATTTGGGGAAAGTTCTCGCGGTGGATGGCCCCGGTGTGAAGATCGATGCCATGGGTGGCATTGCTGACGACTTCAGTGATGAACATTCTGGCCAAGCGCGCCGCCAGCGACCCACGCGCGGAGCCGGGAAAGCAACGATTGAGATCCCGGCGGTCCGGCAGATATCGCGAATGCGCCAGAAAGCCGGGCACATTGACGATCGGCACGGTGATAAGGCTACCCCGTAACCGCTTGAGCGCCGACAGTTTAAGCAGGCGGCGAATAACTTCCACGCCGTTGATCTCGTCGCCGTGCACCGCTGCGCAAACAAAAAGGCGTGGACCCGGGCTGCGGCCGTGCAGAACTTGGATCGGCATGGTGATCGGCGTGTGGGTTGAAAGATCCGTTATTGGTAGATCGATGGCGATCCGGCTGCCGGGTCTTATCTCGTTCCCGGCGATCTGCAAACTTGCCGAGGCCGTCAACCCCGCCCCCTGGTCTTGGTTCGATTGGGCCGAGCGGCTTTTTCAAGAAAAGCGATGATTTTGCCGGCTACGTCGATACCTGTCGCCTTTTCGAGGCCTTCTAATCCGGGCGAGGAGTTGACCTCCATGACCACCGGGCCATGGTTCGAACGCAGCAGGTCCACCCCGCAAACGTTGAGGCCCATGATGTGGGCCGCCCGCACAGCCGTGGAACGCTCTTCGGGTGTGATCCGAATGGATTGAGCACTGCCACCCCGATGCAGGTTCGATCGGAAATCACCCGGCGCCCCTTTGCGCATCATCGAAGCAACCACCCGGTCGCCGACCACCAGGCATCGAATATCCTGGCTGCCGGCTTCCTTTATGAATTCCTGCACCAGGATGTTGGCTTTCAGGCCGCCAAAAGCCTGGATCATGCTAGTCGCCGATGTCTGCGTTTCGCCGAGGACCACCCCGATACCTTGGGTTCCCTCCAAAAGTTTGATGACGACGGGAGGACCACCCAACATCTCGAGAATATCGTCGGCCCGGCTGGTGGAATGCGCGAAAATCGAAACCGGAAGGCCGATCCCCTTTCTCGCTAGCAGTTGGAGACTACGAAGCTTGTCGCGCGAACGGCTGATAGCCACCGACTCGTTCAGCGGATAAACGCCCATCATCTCGAACTGGCGCAGCACCGCTGTGCCGAAGAAGGTCACCGAAGCGCCGATGCGCGGAATAACCGCATCGAAGCCTTCGAGTTTCGCGCCCTTGTAACGCATTTCCGGCCGATGGGACGCGATGTTGATATAGACCCTTAAGGTATCGATGATTTGTATTTCGTGCCCACGCTGTTCGGCTGCCTCAACAAGTCGTTGATGGGAGTAGAGATTTGGGTTACGAGCCATGAGCGCAATCTTCATCGGACACCTCTCTTTCTGGCAGAGCCTCTCGATCCTGGAGCAGAATTGTCTCCTGCAGCAATTTTGAATGAACTACCCGGATCAACCAAGAAACGTTTTCTCAGGGCTCGGCGACCCAGGAGCATGCGAAATCCCATCTCGTCACGGTTGGTCAGGGTGATCTCGATCGGCCACGACCGGTTGCCGATTTGCAATCGGGTTTCGACGACCAAGCGATTTTCCCGCTTTCCGTTGGAGCTGGTGACAATGCGCTCATCGACCAAAGGCGCCTCGCATTCAATTTCCGGTCTGCGGCGGCGTTGGACAGGGTGGACGAAAAAGCGGACATAGCGCTTGCCGCCGCGTCGAAATGTTTTGGTACGGTAGGCATGCAAAGCCGACGTTCGGGCGCCGGTATCAACTTTCGCCTTGATTTTCTCAATGCCAAGACTGGGGAGCGCAACCCATTCTCGCCAACCTACCACCGGCCTCTGCCGCTTTGTTCTTTGCATTTGGGCTCACTACTGTGGTTGATACCCAGTGATACCAAATTTCGATACGAAAGACCCATAACATGGTGGCGATTTTGCCCTTCCGGTTAGGCGCGGTGCGCGGCGCGATGCCCCCGGGTTCAAGTTTATGGGGCGCATCGGGCAAGCATCGCAACGCTGCCGGAGGATGAAAGCGCCCCACCGGAGGCCCACTCGCCCGGCTCGCCGGACCGCGTCGCGGCCGGCTTATGGTGAGCCGGCACCACGGCACCGACCGCTTCTAACCCGCAAGCCGGGTGAGCGGGTGTAATGAGGTTTTAGTATCGAGACTTGGTACATGTTACGTAATGCCGTCGTTTTTAGGAATTGTAGGCCCCAGGGTCCAGGGCTCATTTGCATTGAAAGCCGGTTAGAGGGCAAGCAAGCTTACTTGCGACCACGTCTCTTTAACCAAGAAAACCATTTTTCGCGATCTCGACAAGAGGTGCCCAAAAAGGAAATGACGGGCACTGGGCCCGTCATCAAGTTTTCAATGGAACTGATTTTATTGATTGATTCGAACGCTTATGTGCTCGACCTATTCATTGATCATGTCGGCACGAGCGGCCTGCTGGAATCGCATGGCCTTGCGAACATCGCCACGAAGCCCGCGCAGACTCCTGTGGCGTTTGTCATCCAGCACATGTGCCGCACGCTTCAGAAGTATGACTGCCTCCGGATGCAGGCCACCGCCGGAAAGCACTTCTATGGCGTCATTTGTTTCGGCCAAGGCCAGCTTGAGAAGCTTCTTGGCTGGCCGCTTCCTCTGGGCACTCAGCGCCCGTTGCTGCAATTCCTCGGCGGAACGGATGTTTTCCAGAGCATTGATCACTCTCAGGAATCCCGCAACCGCAACCACTTGCGGCGTCGTCATCCGGACTGGCCCTAGGATAGCCGCCGACGGTGAGGAATTGAACGCATCGCTGTTGTAAAACGCCACGGCACCTTCAATGGTTTCAACCGAATGATTGTGAAAGAACGGACCCGTGTCGGCGGCTTCGACTAGGCTCGGCGTGTTGAAGGTTCCGTCACCGGGATTTCCGAAGCCATCGTCTGCTGGTACTAGCTCACCGGTCAACTGGGCTGGCGCATCGGTCATGGCCTCAACGCCAGTGTTGAAATTAAAGTTGGACCCGTCGCCGAAGACGACGTTCGCACCGGCATTGCGGTGACAGCGGTTACATTTGCCAACGTCGTTATCGAGAAAGACGTCCTGGCCTTGCTTGGCTACCGTACCCTTGAGCGGTAAAGGAAGACTGAGCTCTTCCTGACGACCTAGGGAAAGCTGAAAGGCTTCCATGGCATCGAGTTCGGCATCAGTGGGAAAGCGGAAATCCACGCCGGGCTGCCGACCCAATGACTTGGGGAAGTGTTGCCGCACAGCCCCGACGGCAAAGGCGCGTAGAGTCCCAGGAGCGGGTGCCCCGTCGCCAGACCATCCAAGACGCGGCTGGCCGCCTGGGCCTACGATCGACATTGGCAGAGCCAGCGTGTAGGAGGTTGCCCGCAGCGTGAAATTCGTCTCCGCTGGATCGAATCCGTTGGTGTTCTCAAGGATCAGCCCAAACTCGCGCATGAGGCGGGGCTTCTCGAAATTATGCCTTAGGTTCGGATTGAACTCGGCAACAAACAAGGGATCATGATCCGGCAAGGACGCAATAAAGAGAGGATCGATCGTGAAGTTGTTTTCCGGCGGGTGGCAGCTCGCGCAGGTCCGACCATTGCCGTTGAAGGTCTCCTTCATGAAAAGCCGCTCACCACGGCGTACGAGGCGCTGCATCGCCGCCGCATCCGGACCGCCTGCTTGCGCGTAAGCCGGTTTCGGGATGAGAAAACTATAAGAGCCCGTAGCGGGAAGTGTCTCGCCTTCGAGCGTCGCCTCAACGGCACCGAAACGCACGTCGAACTGCTCGCGCCTTTCGTAGTACAGTTTTTGAAACAGGCTTGGCGAACCAAAGATTAGGCCACCTTGATCCGGCGTGGTGCCACTTGGGCCGATCGCCACTAGATCAATTCGGAAATCCGGATATTCCAAATCTGACACCTGTGTTTCCAGCACCCAGGACGAGCCTTGCGCCTTCAAACGTCCAAGGGAAATCATTCGGTCGCCGGATTCTGGCTTGATGCTGCGGTCCGGGCCGGGCTGGTTATCGACCAGCCAGAACTCGAAGTTTTCCCCCTCAGAAAGACCGTTAGCAACAACAGTGATAGCCCCTGTAACCGTGTCGATCCTTGCTTCCGCATCGGCTTTGGTGAACTTGGCCGACAAAGCCTTAGTATATCCGAGCGGCAGAATGATGGACTTTCCTCCTCCCTTTTCTTCGTAGGATTCAGCCCAGCGCACATATGCTCGCTCTAGGGCATTGGCATCGCCAAAAGACGGAGCAGTTAATTCCTGGCTATGCAACCTCTCACCAGGATAAATAAGATTAACTAAAAGACCGGCAGGCAATAATACGCCCACACAAGCCAAGACCATTTTTCTTAACATAGCACCCCAGCTTTCTTTCTTGTCCTCTAGAATAACCCCCGAGGATCTAAGTTGGCCCAGACCGGCAAGGTACTGTTTTTATGGGGTATTTAAAAGGATTTTTGACTAGAAAAGTTCAATTTTCCGTCTTTTTGTTCCTGAAATGTGGCATGTAAAACCAGATTTAATGATTAATTGTATTAGAAATATTGCGCCTTTAGTTTCGATACAATGCTTTGTATTAACAAACAAATTGTACTTTAGCTTAAGATATTAATATTAATATCTCGAGGAAAGTCCGTTAGACAAATGGCATTGGCCGCACGAACCTGTACCGTTTCGCTGAGCTCCATGCCCCAGTTTTCCATCCACATCCCAAGAATAATATGGACCACAGCGTTCTCCGGAACCTCGGTCGTCTCGCCCGGCCGAAAACTCAGGGTATGTTCGCCCCAGTCAGGGGCATAGCCGACCCCGATCGAGTAGCCAATGCGGCTCTTCTTCTCCAGGCCATAACGATTCAGCACCGCTTGCCAGGCGGCATGTACCGATTCACAGGACACCCCCGATCGCAACCGGTCAAGAACCGCAACCAATCCCTCTTCCACGGCTTTGGCCGTATCGATCAAAACCTGTGGCGGCCGACCCAAATGCGCCGTGCGAGCTAGTCCCGCATTGTAGCGTTTTCGGCAGCCCCCGAGCTCGAATGCAACGGTTTGGTTCGCCTCAAAAGGGGCATCGCTCCACAGGGGGTGAGCTGTGGTGGCGGCCTCACCGGCGAGAACCAAGGGATGCAGTGCGGTGGTATCGCCGCCGAACGCTTCCGTGCCACGAATTTGCGCAGCCACGACCTCGGCCATCAAGTCGCACTGACGAACCCCGGGGCGCAGGCCATCGAAGGCACATTGCATCGCCTTTCCCGCAATGACCGCGGCCTGGCGCAACATGTCGATTTCTGCCGGGCTCTTCACCACCCGCAGCCAGTTGATCAGCCGGTCGCCATCCACCCAGGCGGCATCGGGCAAACCAGCTTGAAGATGGCCGATTGCGGCCGGTGTCAGGAAGTAACTGTCGCTCTCGTATGCGATTCGTTTCCTGGCGAAGCCTTCGGCCGCTAGCCAGTCCGCCATGAATTGAGCCGGGTGGCGCCCTTCCTTTTGCACCAAGCCTTCGGGATAAGGAACCACCTGCGCCAACGATAGATAGGTTGTAAAGACCGCCGCCCCTGCATCCATTTCTCGCCCTATCCATACTGGATCTTTGTCCAGCGACACCACCATGATTTGCGGGGTGTAGAAGGACCAAGCGTCATAGCCGGTCAACCAATTGATATTGGCCGGATCGCCAACCACAAGCGCATCCAACCGCCGCTGCGCCAACGCTTCCCGGGTTCTGTGCAGTCGCTCGGCATACTCGGCGCGGGAAAATGGCGGTGCCATGGCTGCCTCCTTGGAAATGGCTCGCAGGCAAAGTTTCGCAAATGCAAGGAGGTTACGACAGTGGGGGCGGTGGTGATACCCTAGGCCCTTCGCCCTTCAAGGAATCCGCCCAGGTGCCGGTCACTTTCGAGAATGTGGCTGATCAGCCAAGTCTTGAAAAAGTTGGGAATCTCCGGGCCGATTTCCATGCCGCAGTCGAGCTCCTCCCAGAATCCGCGGATTTCTTCGATGAGTGCTTCATGAATGCGACGATGGTGGCTAAGTTCTGGATAGGCGATGCGCGCCATGATGGCTTCTTCGTGGCGAAAATGCTCTTGCGTCCGATGGACGACCTGGTCGAAGCAGTGGGTTATTTTGTCGTAGCTGCTACCCTTCGAGATTTCCGCGAACAGGTTATTCAGCAGGTCGATCAGCTCCATATGTTCAGCGTCGATTTCATCGATGCCGATACTCAAGTTCGGACTCCAATGAACGATAGCCATCAGGTTCCCCTCTGATCGAAAACGTGCCCAGCTTGACGTCCTTGATCTATAACCCAAGTGGCCGCCCCCTCCCTTGAGCTGAGTCAACTTTTTTCGATCTCAATTTTTGAGGACCAGGAGAAGATGGAAAAATAGAGCGGCCCGACTGTTCTCGACTAAGGTAGAACCCGGCAGCAGGATAGGAAATCGCCATGAACCATATCAAACAAGACAGCGGCGCCAGCTCGATCTTCGATCCCGATATATTCGTACCCGCCAAGGGTTTCATGGGGCGGCCGAACTCCTATCAGCTCGCCGACTGCAAGCTTGCCATCCTTGGCATGCCCTTCGATTGTGGGACGCACCCGGTTCGCATCGGCGCCCGCCTCGGTCCCGCGGGAATCCGCGAGCAGTCGGCACTCGTACGGCCCTATCAGCCGCCTCATGCGGACTACGATCCTTTCATGGCTCTTAATGTTGTCGACTGCGGCGACGCCAGAGTTGTTCCCGGCCGTATCGAGCAATCCTTCGAAATCATGGAGGCGGCAACGCGGCGAATCGCCGAAACCGGAACCATTACCCTGAGCATGGGCGGCGATGGCTCGGTTACCCTGCCGCAGCTGCGGGCGCTCAACCGATTCTATCCGGATCTTTGCGTCTTGCATTTTGATGCCCACACCGACACCTATCCGGGTAGCGGACAGGAACGGCACAATACGGCCACCACCTTTACTCGTGCGGCAGAAGAGGGCTTGGTTGACACAGCCTGTTCCCTTCATGTGGGCGCTCGTGGCCCGACCTATATGCCGGGCGTTTTCGAGCATACCCGAAAGATGGGCTACGAGGTTCTAAGTGGAATTGATCTGTTCGAACAGGGCATTCCTTCCATGCTCGAGCACGTCCATTCCCGATTGGAGGGAAGGCCCGTCTATCTATGCTGGGACATGGATTTTTTTGACCCTTCTTGCGCGCCAGGCGTCTGTACGCCCACTTGGGGCGGTGTTTCCGCGCGCGAAGGTTTGGCAATCTTGCAATCCCTGAAGGGGCTGAACTTCGTGGGATTCGACGTCAACACAGTGAGTCCACCACACGATGTCGGCGGGATGACGGCGTTTCTTGCCGGCACCGTGATGTTGGAATGTCTCTATCTTGCCTGTCACACCGTGGATTGAGGGTTTTCCTCGGCTCGGCGCGGCTCGTCACCCCAATAGGAGAGTGCCCGTGCAAGTTCGGTCGAGTAGCAGGCCTCCGCAGCCGGACCATGGTCAGGGCCATTGTAACGGCCGAGCTCCCGGAGCAGGTCAAAGAAACCCTGGCCTGGCAAGCCACCGCGCGCCCGGCTCACCGCGAGAGCTGCGAGCAACGGTCTTCCCGCAGCGTGGTCCTCGCGAATGAGGCCTTCCAAGGCCAGCGTCACCTTGTGGATGCGGTAAGGTGGCTCGACCGCCGCAAGTCTTGCAAGGTCGTTGTAGGTGATAACCCAGCCCCGGACCGCCTGCTCTCGAAGCACGTGGCGCAAGCGGGCGCAGAGGTCGGCGTCCGGCTCGGCAGCGCGCGATGACTCCATTTCTAGGCCAGAACCACCTTCGACTCGATCAGGTCCACCCCCGCCGCCTGCATGCCTTGCTTGGCCGCCGCCAGGGATCCATCCAAGTCGATCGCCCGACATGCGTCCTCGATCACCCGCACCGTTAACCCCTCCCGGGCGGCATCGACCGCTGAAAAGTTGACACAGAAATCTGTTGCCAATCCGCAAAAATCCAACCGCCGCAAGCCGCGACTGCGGAGATAGCCGCTGAGGCCGGTACTCGTTTGATGATCGTTTTCAAAGAATGCCGAATAGGAATCGATCTCTCGCCGAAACCCCTTGCGGATGATCAGCTCAGCCTGGGGCAGATCGAGATCCGGGTGAAAGGCCGCACCGGAAGTATTCTGAACGCAGTGTTTAGGCCAGAGAGTCTGGATACCGTAATCGACCTCAATCGTTTCGAAAGGTTGGCGCCCTGAATGCGTCGACGCAAAGGACTGATGGTCTGCGGGATGCCAGTCCTGAGTGAGTAGAACGTGGTCATAGACCTTCGCGAGGCTATTGATCAATGGCACGACTTGATCCCCATCCGGAACGGCCAGGTTACCACCCGGGCAGAAGTCGTTCTGCACATCAACAACGATCAGCGTCGTCGCTTCCCTGTGATCTTGAGCTGTGGTCATGGTCCGGCGCCTCCCCTCGCCGGTAATATCATTCGCTTAGGCCTGCACCGCATCACCACCGCTTGGCGTGACACTCGCCAAGGCCTTGTGCAGAAGCCGCATAACCGTGTTCAAAGGAACAGGCTTTTCAACAATCGCGAAGACATCCAAGTTCGCCTGATTGGCTTCTATGACCGCTGCGTCGTAGCCCGAGATCAGGATCACCTTGGGCGGCGGGACCAAAAGGCTCACCCGGCGCGCAACCTCGATGCCATCCATGCGCGGCATCTTTATATCCAGCAGCAACGCATCCGGGCGTTCCCGCGCCAAGGTTTCCATTGCCTCAATGCCGTCTTCGGCACAAAGCACTACGAAGCCTCGGGTGGTCAAATAGGCAGAAATTTGTTGACGCAAGACGGCGTCATCATCGACCACCAGCACCCGATGTTGTTCAAAATCCGTCACAGTCAACGACCCAAGACCTGCATCCAGAACAGCTAAACCATAGCGACGCGATTTTTGACGAAGCCTTAAGAAGCTGTCTTCTTTTGCAAATCCATGATGCGCGAAAAATTGGCTATGTCGAGCAATTCTGGAAAAAAACCGTATTTGGAAAGAAGTTTGGCTATTTTTTGGTCCCAGCAGATCGCAGAAAGTAGCCTCAATACTGCGCTCGGGAAAGACATCGACCCATCCTCACGGGATGGATCGGGGGTGCCAAGGCCGGTTTACCTGGCTGTCGCGCTTCCCAACGACGCCCTAGAGCTCCGACAGGATTTGTGCCACAAGGGGGCCAGAACTAGTGACACAAGCTGTCAGGTGTGGGATCGGATGGGCCAAGAACGTGGTGCCTGAGGTCACCGTCGACGCTGTGTAGGCCTTCTTTCGCGGCTCCACGTGATACCCACAAACCTGATTTCCGAACCAAAGCGTGCAGGTTGAGATGAAGCGATTCAAGACGCTTGAAGATTTCAAGGTGAAGGGCAAACGGATCCTGGTGCGAGTCGATCTGAATGTCCCGATGCGCGACGGTCGTGTTTCGGACAAGACCCGCATAACCCGAATACTCCCGACGATCACTTGCTTGACAGAAGCCGGCGCGCGGGTGGTCCTGATTTCCCATTTTGGCCGCCCAAAGGGCAAGAGGGTCCCTGATATGTCCCTGGCGCCACTCGTCTCACCCTTGAGCGAGGCCCTGCAGGGTTCGCCTGTCGTCTTTGCGGGTGACTGTGTTGGCGCGGTGGCAGCAGAGGCAATTGCCGCTCTGGGCGACGGAGATGTCGCTTTGCTTGAAAACTTACGCTTCCACCCCGGTGAGGAAGCGAACGACAAGGCCTTCGCCCTGGCCTTGTCGGAACTGGGCGATCTCTTTGTCAACGACGCTTTTTCGGCAGCCCATCGCGCCCACGCCTCGGTGGTCGGCTTGGCCGAACTCTTGCCTGCCGCCGCTGGGCGCGCCATGCAAGCTGAATTGGACCATTTGGAAAGTGCTCTCGAAAGCCCCGAGCGACCGCTTGCTGCCTTGGTTGGCGGGGCGAAGGTGTCAACCAAGCTGGCCTTGCTCGGTCATTTGGTTACACGCGTCGACCACCTCATCATCGGCGGCGGCATGGCCAATACCTTTCTCCACGCTCTCGGCAATGATGTCGGTAGTTCCCTGTGCGAGAAGGATATGGCCGAAACCGCCCTCAAAATTGTCGAACAAGCCAAAGACGCCAACTGCGACATCATCTTGCCAAGTGACGCCGTCGTGGCAAAATCGCTTGCAGCAAACGTTGAAACACAGCTTGTCTCGGTGGAGTCGGTGCCTTCAGATTCAGCGATATTTGATGCCGGGCCCTTGACAGCCGAACACATTACGCACTGTCTGGCCTCGTGCCGCAGCCTGGTTTGGAACGGTCCGCTTGGCTGTTTTGAGGTGCCACCCTTTGACCAGGCGACCAATCGTGTTGCAAGAACCGCGGCGGAGCTAACCGAGCAAGGTCGGTTACTCAGTGTCGCCGGCGGCGGTGATACAGTAGCAGCCCTAGCCCACGCCCACGTGGTTGACCGCTTCACTTATGTCTCTACGGCTGGTGGGGCCTTTCTGGAATGGCTGGAAGGCAAGACCCTGCCCGGCGTGGCCGCCTTGGCGAGAGATTAGCGAGGGCTCCCGACTACGGCTCGGTGGCTAGGACGCGGCTTGGCGGAAGAGACACCTTGACCGTTGTCCCGCGCCCGAGCTCGCTGTCGATTTCCAACTCTCCGCCATGGAGTTCGATGAGTTCACGTGAAAGCGCCAAGCCAAGGCCCGTTCCTTCAAACCTTCGCGTCAGCTGACTTTCAACCTGCTCAAAGGGGGCAAGGGCGGCCGAAATGTCCTCTGCTGCGATGCCAATTCCCGTGTCCTTGACGCAGAATACAAAGTATCCATTCGCGTCGACACAGGCAAAGAGCTCGATGTGGCCGCCCTTTTCCGTGAACTTTACGGCATTGGAAAGGAGATTGAGCAAAACCTGTTTGATCCGCCCCTCATCGGCAACAAAGCAGGGCAGGTCTTCCGGTAAATCGGAGTCCAAAGTTAACCCCACGCGGTCTGCTTGCTCGGCAATGACGCTGAGCACGGCGGCTCCGACGTCGAGGGCTGATACTTCGGTCTCGTAAAGCTCCATTTTCCCGGCTTCAATGCGGGCAATATCCAAGAGGTCATTGATGATTCTCAAAAGGTGCCGGGCGCTATTGAGAATATCGTCCGCGTACTCGCGATACTGCGGATTGCCGACCGGACCGAAGGCTTGCGAGGAGATAACTTCGGAAAAGCCGATGACGGCGTTGAGCGGTGTGCGCAGTTCGTGGCTAATGTTGGCGAGAAATTCACTCTTGGCCCGGTTTGCAAGCTCTGCAACCTCTTTGGCCCGAACCAGAGCCAACTCTCTCGAGCGCAACTCCGTCACATCATTCGCGGTCCCGCGAAAGCCGATGAAGCGGCCATCTTCGCGAGAATATACCGGCAGTCCGCTTAGTTGAAACAAACGCCTACTACCATCAAGGGAAGGCATTTCAACTTCTATATCATCAAAGGGATTGCGCCCCGAGGGATCGCGGAGCAACTGCAAAATTTCTGGAGGCTGATTGATGAGGTCCAACAAATTTTGCCCTATAAGTCCCTTCGCTTGGTAGCCCAAGACTTGCGTCACCCGCTCGGAAACATAGGTAAGGGACAAATCTTGGTCCGTTTCCCAAAGCCAATCGGATACCAGGCGGGCGATGTCGTCCAGGCGTTCGCCTGCCATCGCCAGGACGTGGCGGGCCGCACGTAACCCCGTTATCGGCCAAAGTGTGCAAACAATACCAGTCTCGGACGTGGCTTGCCCACCAACGACACGGTACTGGGCCGAGAAGAACTCCTGTTGTCCGCCTTCCAGTGTTACCGAAAACTCACGGGACACCGTATCGCCCAAGGCTTCGGAGAGATTGCGCAACGAGTCCGGGCTCACCTGCGGCACGAGAGCGGCAAGTTTCTCTTCGCCATCCTCGTCCAAACGAAGCCGTTGGACGACACTTTGAAAAGCGCTGTTGGCAAAAACCAGGCAACCCTTTGCGTCAAAACGCGCGGCGGCCGGGCCGGCACTCAAGAGTTCTGCTTGATAGCGCGCCTGTTGCTGGAGTGAAAGTTCGGTCGCAGGCACAAGGGTCAGCATTTCGGCATCGACAGACACGACAGGGCCGTCTTGTCTGAACACGACGGTTTCTGCTTTCTGGCCTGACCCCTCGGGTTCAAGGCTGGCTGTTTTTGAGGCTTCCGATTGCCTGTTCATAGTCCGAGTTACGCTGCCACAAACGCAGCACCTGTTTTGCAGCCTCTGGCTGCAACTGTTCAAAGAACGAAAGAACCCGATTGACCTCTTCCGGCGTTAGTTTCGATTCGCTAGGTCTTGCTTTGCGGCTCAAGAGCAAGATGGACGCAAAGTTTTGCTTGTCTATCCCAAGACCGCAACAGAGCATGGATAATGCCTCTGCGCCTGGTTGATAAAGGATGCCACTTAGTCGACCAATCTCAATGCTACTCATTTCGCTCAGCAAAGCTTCAAAGAGTGGCACTTCACCGGCACGTAGCGTTTGAATCAAGAGCGGCGTCGACAAGGCGTCATTTTCTGCAAGTTGATGGGCCAGAGTCTGAGCCGGAGACACCGCACCTGTTTCTCCATTCAGATCCTGGCTCAGCTCATTGACCATGGCCTCCAATTCATCATCTAGCTGGTTTGGCTCAATAGAATAATGGTCCAAAATGTGGTTTCGAAGGGCCGCTGATACCCACCAGAACATTCGTTTGGCCAGGCTTGGAGGCAAGTCACGCCGATTGAGGATGGGTTCTTGATAGCGGTCGACCTTGCGGGCCTGGTCAACCAAATAAGCCATTGTTGCTTCGGAAATCTTGGCGTTCGGGTTCTTCAACAGGGTGGTGATGACATCTGGGCTATCTGTCTCCACCAAAGCATCGGCAACGACTTCGCTGACAACGCTTCTCATGGCGATCGCCAGTTGATGCTGAAGCGTGCGGTGGCGAATAATCTCGATGAGCTGCTCGTCTTGCAAAATTGTGCTGGACAAGAGCACCGGCCGGGCCACTTCAATTTCGTCGTTTGCCAGCATAACAATTAAATCAGGCGGCGCCACATTTTGACCCGCCAATCGCTCACTCAACTCCCCTCTCAAAGTCGTTTCGAAATCTTGCACCAGCTTTCTCAAGATTTCTGTCATCAACGCGCGTTCGCGTTCCGTCAAGATGTCATTTTGCGCGGAAAATAGGTCAGCTATGGTATCGACAAGGGTCTTTCTGGACTCGACCGACTTGTCGCGGGCAAGATCCAGTAGTTTGTCAATATTGTAATGCCCGTCGGTCATGAACGCACTTAGATGATAACTGGTGATCCGCCTCAAATCTAGCGAAGTAATATTTTGGCAAGGACAGTTCCATAGTTCGGTTAAACACGGGTTAATCAACACCGATTAGATCGTTTCTTGGCCTGATAACTGTTGATTTAATCGCACTGGCGCTTGCGATATTAAACTCAGAGTTGCAGTTGGGTGGGAGGCACTTCGGACGCTCGTTTACAGAATCCTAATAGATCAGGTGATAGAGATAAACAGTTAGGATAGCATCTGGCAATTGCTCTGAGTAGTTCCATGCAGGTTGGCCCCCGCCTAA
The DNA here is from genome assembly GCA_965222795.1 of Rhodospirillales bacterium. Lineage (GTDB taxonomy): Bacteria > Pseudomonadota > Alphaproteobacteria > Kiloniellales > CBDCUY01 > CBDCUY01. The sequence goes on from OZ244972.1 coordinate 2,512,281, forward strand.
TCACCCCAAGCGTCGAGCTTTTTCAAGCCCTTCAACGAGATGCCAGCTCTCCAGGCGTGTCCAGCAGTAATAGGCCCGATCAAACCGGTCAACAGGTACGCGTTGAAGCCGGCAAAGCAGTTGGCCAAAGTGATGCAGGCACTAACCGATTTTCCAGGCCAGAGTTGGCGGCCTCGCTCAACGACCCGGGGGCAGCCGGCGCCGAGACGGGGCAATCCCTCCGTAGCGCGGCGCGCGGTAGTCTGATCGACTTGAGCGTTTGACAGCGGTCTGTTAGGCCACCTTCTTCGCAATCTGCGACGCCCTCTGATAGTGGCGCCTTGCTGCCGAATAGACTCTGCGTCAAACTGTCACCTAAGTCACTCGTCAAAGTGAGCATGGCCGAAGTTCTTGTCGGTCAGACAGTAGTGTTCAGTTCTCGGGCGGAAGTCGATGTCTGAAAAATCAGCCGGAGGAACCGCCAGTTTCCGTGAAGAAACCCCTGATGGTGACGATCGTTCGCGCCTGGTTTGCGACCATTGCGGCTTTGTTAACTACCAAAATCCGAAGCTCGTCGTCGGCGTCGTAGCGCAATGGCAGAACCGGATTCTCCTATGCCGCCGGGCTATTGAGCCGCGAAGGGGATATTGGACATTGCCTGCCGGATATTTAGAACTGAATGAAAGTGCCGCCGAGGGCGCTCTTCGCGAGGCCCGAGAAGAAGCCTGTGCCCATCTCAGGCTAGATCAGCTCTTGGCCGTTTATTCGATTCCCCGGATCAGTCAAATACAATTGATCTTTCGGGCATGGCTTATTTCAAACGATGTCGCTCCTGGACCCGAAAGCAGTGAGGTCGCCTTGTTGCTAAGGGATGACATTCCGTGGTCGGATTTAGCCTTCCCCTCGGTTCGTTGGGCGCTTGATCACCATCGCGATGTAGAGAAGCTTGAGGTTTTCGCCCCGCGGAGCAATCCGGACGGCGAAAGCGGTGATATGGCAACCTTTCTGTCATCCAACTGACGAATTGTCCGAAGCGCGCCTTTCGTTCCCAGCCCACGACGATAGAACAAGATTCTTAGACAACGCTGCCTTCTTTGATTGGCTGACCCTTGGCAATTCGATCAAAAGACAATCGTGACAGGTCGAGGCTGCGGTACTCGCCGTACAGCAGGAGTTCAGAGACGGCCCGCCCGGCAGCGGGCGATTGCTGCAATCCGTGGCCAGAAAATCCGTTGCAGAAGAAGAGGTTCTCGACGTCGGGATGGGGGCCAATAATCGCGTTATGGTCCAATGTGTTGTAGTCGTAGTGACCCGCCCACGCACCGGTCAGTTTGATCGCTTCGAAGGCAGGAACCCGCTCGGCTAGGATGGGCCAAATCCTCTCGTCGAAGAGAGCGTAGTCTGGCTCTAAATCTTCCGGATCCACATCAGGATCGGGATCTGGCGGAAGGATTGCGATGTACTGGCCACCTTCCCGACGAAAGGCTAGGCCAGAAACATCAATGGTCAGAGGCGTTTTGGATGGGCCATGGCGGCAGTCAAATACGAAAGAGCTTCGCTTTTTAGGCACCACCGGCAAGCCTACTCCGGCAAGGGCTGCCACCCGACCGGCTTGCGGGCCAGCTGCATTGACGATCTTGGCGCCAGACAACCGCCCCGACTCCGCTCCGGTGACCGAAACAACTGCACCCCCCACAATTTCCATTGAAACCACGCGATCTTGTAGGTACTCGACCCCCAACGACTGTGCCTTGCGGCGAAAGGCACGGAGTAGAGTCTGGGGATCGATCCAACCTGAATTCTCAGCCTCGAGCGTTGCACCTAAGACCCCTTCGAGGTTCAGCCAGGCAAAACTTAAGGCTAAGGCCTCCCGATCGAGAAATTTCACCTTCGCACCCAAAGAAAGCTGTAGCTCTTGTCCGGCCCGCGCTAATGCCTCTTGGGCATGACTGACAAGAAAGAGATAGCCGTTTTCCTGAAATCCCAAGTCCGGTGCTTCATCCTCGATTGCCAAATAGTGGCCGACGTGCCTCACAAATTCGGCGCCGAACTGAGACATCTTGATATTCTCTGGCGTTGTGAATTGCTGTCGGATTCCCCCCCAGGACCGCGACGTCGCGCAGTTCGCATAACTCGGGTCAGGTTCGATCACGACCACTCGCCCAGCGAAATCTGGATTGCTGACGACAAAATAGGCGCAAGCGGAGCCCATGACGCCTCCGCCAACGATGATGATATCGGCCGTTTTCGACACCTTCGCGATCATCCCTTACTGTGTGCTCGATGAGAGTAGACCGTTTTCCGACCCTCGCATGGAAATCTCGACTCTCTTTGCCACGAACGCTATCAAAGACTATTGACGTGGCGCACAAATCATTTGGTTCGGCTGCCCCGAGTCCCAATCAACGCCAATTTGGTTTGGGACAGTGACGTAAAAGCGGCTTGCTGGAGGTGGAAAGCTGCGACAATTCTTTACGGTACGCAATAGCTTGCTCACAATCGGCGCCCTGGGAACGGGCCTGCTGCTTTGGTTGATTCTCACATTTTGGGTGAATGCCTACAATCAGCGCGTCGATGCGGGCCACTTGATGCGCAGCAACGCTGTCGCCGATGCGCTGCTCAGCAGTGCCTACGATCTAGCAATAGAACGTGGACTAGCCTACGCGGCGCTGCTGTCATCGGATCAGGCCAGCAGTGCTTTTCGCGCGGAAATCACCCAGGTTCGGCGCGATGTCGATGAGCGATTTTCTTTTGCCTTGGATACGTTGCGCGGTCGCCAGCTCGACCCGACGGCCGCCGCGACAATTGACCACGCAGCGGTGAGGTTTGCGACCTTTCGATCGCTGCGCACCAGCGTCGATCAGCAGTTGCGCAAACGTCAAAGCAACCGCAGTTCCCGCATTATTCGTGCATGGTTCACCGACAGTACGGAAATGATCGAGGCTATTCATCGCTTAGTGCATGCGAGCCGCTATCGAGCCACATCGTCGGTACGCCAAATAGAGGCGTTGGAGGATCTTAAGCAGGCGGTTTCGGTCATGGGTGAGTTTGCGGCGCGGGAACAGACCCTAATCGCTGGAAAAATCGCCGCTGCCGAGTGGATGAGTGATGCAGATCTCAAGACCTTATCAGGATATCGAGGCCAACTGCAGCAGGCCTGGGGAAGGGTTGAGGCCTATACCTTCGAGGCGGTTGCTGTGCCTGAAGTCATCGCCAAGGTAGAACAACTGCGGCAAGGATTTTTCGATGCCTTCGACCGCGTGCGGGCGCCTATCGTCAACGCCGGGGTACAGGGTCGAAGCTATCCTATGACCACCCAGACGTGGTTCATTCAATCCAATGGCGCCCTCTATCCGATCCGTCATTTGGGCGAGGTCACCGGCGCTATTGCAACGAAGCTCGCCAAGGATCAAGAAGCACTTGGCACACGCAAACTCATTTCCGATACGGTCATTCTTATCCTGGTGATTGTCCTGGCGGTGGTCGCGTCTTGGATCATAGTCGGCTGGATCGTTCGTCCTTTGGAACGGATCACCCATGCCATGACGGCTTTAGCGAGCGGCGAGGACGACGTCGACGTAACGGCTACCAATCAACGGGGTGAAATCGGCGAAATGGCCCGTGCGGTCCAGGTCTTCAAAGAGAAGTCTGAGGCCAGGAACCTCGAGATATCCCGGGCCAATGCGGCACTGAAACGGCTAAACGAAGACCTTGAATGGCGCGTCGATCAACGCACCGCGGAACTCGCCACGGCGCGTGACGAGGCGGTTCGATCCAATCAAGCCAAGAGCCAATTCCTCGCCAACATGAGTCATGAGTTGAGAACACCGATGAATGCGATCATCGGGTTTACGCGGCTGGTGATGCGACGTGGCAAGAAAGACCTAGCGCAACAGCAGTACGGCAATCTTGAAAAGATTTTGCTAAGCGCCAATCATTTGCTTGCCTTGATCAACGATGTGCTGGACCTCTCTAAAATCGAAGCCGGCCACATGGAAGTCCGCCACGGCGCCTTCGACCTCGAGGCTTTGGTCGATCTCTGTCTCAGGACCGTTGAGCCGACCATCGGCAACAAGGCCGTCACCTTGCGAAAAGGTGAGATCGATGGGCTGCCGACCATCATCAGTGATCAAGACAAACTCAAGCAGATACTGATTAACTTATTGAGCAATGCCGTCAAATTCACCTCGGAAGGTGAAGTTGTGGTTGATGCCAAACGGCAAGGCAATGCTGTTTCCATTTTCGTCAGGGATAGTGGTATCGGCATACCGAAAGAGGCGCAAAGCCTCATCTTCGAAGAGTTTCGACAAGTTGACAGTTCCAGCACGCGACAATATGGCGGTACCGGCCTTGGGCTTTCCATTACCCGTCACTTGGTCCACTTGATCGGTGGTGATATCGCGGTCGACAGTTTGCCCGGTCACGGTTCGACCTTCACGGTGACGGTACCCTTGCATCTGGATAGCGAGCATCCTTTGTCGATTGACCACAGCAAAACCTCAGAACAGACAGTCAACGGAAAACATCCCGTCGTCCTTGCAATCGATGACGACCCGAATGCTATCTACTTACTAAGAGAGAATCTAGAGGACGCCGGCTATCACGTGGTCGGCGCAACCAACAGCATTGACGGCCTCGCAAAGGCGCGCTCCCTAGAGCCTATGGCAATCACGCTTGACATCCTGATGCCGGAAAAAGATGGCTGGGAGGTCTTGAGCGAGTTGAAGAGCGACAAGTGCACCAAGCACATTCCTGTCATCCTTCTTTCCATCGTCGACGAAAAGGATCTCGGCTACCAACTTGGGGCAGCGGATTACCTCCTGAAGCCCTTTGACCATGATGCCGTTTTGAGTGCCATCGAGCGGCACCTGCCTGTCAGCGGCCGATTGTTGGTGATCGATGATGACCCAATGGTCGTCGATTTGATCGGTCAACTGCTCGCCGAAGAAAGCTACGAAATCGAAGCCGCCGCCGATGGTCAAACCGGCCTTGACGTTGTTGCCCGGTGGCGACCGGACGTGATCCTGCTGGACTTAATGATGCCTGGCCTGGATGGCTTCGGCGTCTTGGCCGCCTTACAAAAGGCGCCAGGCCTTGCCGACATTCCGGTCCTCATACTGACTGCTAAGGAACTCAATGAAAGCGAAACCGAGGCCTTGCAAGAGCGAACGGTGGGGCTGATTCCCAAGCAAGGCCTTGATCGCAGAGCCTTGCTTGCGGCGGTTCGGCGTGCCCTAACAATCGGCGCGGCCCGTAACAACCATGGTAACGGCGCGCCGGACATCACCACCTAGTCGGACGTTCGCAAGTATACCAGCCAGTAAACAACCGCAACGAACACGCCGCCGCCCACGATGTTGCCGAGGGTGACCGGCACCAAGTTGGCCACCAGCCCAGCCAGGTCAAAGCCGCCGGACGACGCAAGCATGCCAATCGGTATGAGATACATGTTTGCGACAGAATGTTCGAAGCCCAGCGCCACGAAGGCGGTGATCGGGAAGATAATCGCCAAAACCTTGCCGGACACGCGACGGGCCGAAAAGCAGAGCCAGACGGCCAAGCAGACGAGCGTGTTACACAGGATGCCGCGAAAAAAGGCTTCGGTGAAGCTCAAATCTAGCTTGCCCGCCGTGATCGCTGCGGCCGTAGCGGCTACCGCGCCTGCTCCCAGCATCAGAGCACCCGACAAGTAGTAAAGCACCACGCAGCCGAGCGCGCCGACCAGGTTGGCGAGGTAGACCAGGCCCCAATTGCGCAGCAAGGCAAGGCCGCTCACCTTACGGTCGGCCCATGCCATCACGATCAGGTTGTTGCCGGTAAAGAGTTCGGCGCCGCCGACCACAACCAGGATCAGGCCGAGCGAAAACGCCAATCCGCCCAACAATCGGCCAGGACCGAACCCAAAGTCGTTCCCGGTCATCACCAAGGTGTAAAACATGCCGCCGAAGGCAATAAAGGCGCCGGCCAGAACACCCAGCGTGAATGTCTTCACCGGTGGAGCATTTGCTTTCAGGATGCCGACGTCTTCCACGAGCCGCGCCATTTCGGCTGGCGCGTAGGCGTCGTAAAATTTCTTGGTCCTATCTGCTGGGGTCATCGTTTATCCGCACTCCCAATGCCAACACTTCCCTAGTCAGCTGGTTCGTGAATCCCCTTTCTTCCCCGCCCCTCACCAGTCAGTCTTCCCGCCAGGGGTGGGATTACGATTTCTGGTGGGATTATGATTTCTGATAGTGATTGACGACGGTTATGCTGGGTCCCTTTCGGCAACCTCTTTCAGCAGCTGATTGACCTCGCCGGCATGCAAACGGGCTGTCTTGTTGCTGGGGGCTAGGGGCTCCTCGTAGAAGAAAGCAGGCAAGGTGTCGTCGTTCTCCGTAAAGCCGGCGGCTTGATTGAACGCACGTTCCAGGCGTAGGGTCTCGCGGCCGATCCGATCGATGAAATCCGTACCAACATCGATCCCGTGTGCGTCATTGAGGGCCTTGGCAATCAGCGCACGGTTGGTATCGGTGACCGAGCGACCGAAAACACAGAGACCGAGCGAGTCGGCAACCGCACTGTTCACCTGGGCAGTAAAACTGGCGTCAGCAAGTTCAGCGATGCTCTTGCCGTTGCAGTCATAGGAGGGGGCGTTGCCCGTGGTGTGATCGGCGCCTTGGGCCGTCACCATCATCGATATGCCGGTGACTTCGATCACCCGCGGGTCATAGGCGCTGATCGCCTGCTTCTTGATGACGGGGATGCGCGCTGCCTGGTAGTGCTGGCCGACCCTAGCCGTCCCCTGCGCCAGAATTCGACCCCGCTCATTGCCCTGGCGGATATCTTCCAAGGCTGCCGCCATGAAGGCCATATCACCGAACTCAGCGTGGCCTTCGTCCATCAGCACCGCAAGCATGGCACCAAGCTCGATCGTATCGATACCTAGATCGTTGGCGATGTTGTTGAGGGTGGCAACGTCGTCCGGGTCACGCAGGCCAACGTTGGTGCCCAAGAGGCCAAGGGTCTCGTACTCCAAGGGCGAGACCATCTCCTTGCCGTCCTTGTCCGCATAGATGTTGGAGCACTTGATGAGGCACCCAGGCATGCAGGCATGGGAGACGATTCCCCCACGTGCCTGGTTTTGCTCGTGGATAAAGTCGCCGCCAAGCTTGAATGGCCCTTCTTCCTTGGTATTGACCATCTGCCCGGCGCTAAAGTTCCGCACCGGCAGCCCGCCAATGTGGTTGGTAAAGTCGCCAACCATGGCGGTCCCATAGGTACTCATGTTTTGCACCGGCTGTGACTCGCGCAGCTTGCCGCCGTACTCTTTGATCGAACCCATTACCTTGCGGCGGTCGTGCAGCGGCGGCATCTTGAATTTGTCGACGACTATCGCCTTTACTTTCTTGCAGCCCATGACCGCACCCACCCCGCCACGCGCCGCCAAACGGGTCGGCCGTCGTTCCACGTCGCTGATCGCAATGCCCGAGAGCAGGCCTTGGTATTCGCCAACCGGGCCGCAGATCGCCAGACTGACCTTTTCCCCATAGGTCTCGTGCAACAGCGCCGCTGCCTCGAAGTTGCCCTTGCCCAAGTAGGGGGCCGCCGAATCGAAACGCGGTGGCCCGTCCTTGGGAATATAGATGACCACCCAATCTTCGGCAGCACCCTTGAGGGTCAATCCGGCTATCTCAAGTTGTCCCAGGGCAACACCGAAAGTCCCGCCTGCGTTGGATTCCTTGATGCCGCCGGTGAGCGGGCTCTTGCAGCCGATCGAGGTTCTGTTGGCGTTCGAAAAGTTTGTGCCGGCGAAGGGACCAACAGAAAATATAAGAGGATTGTCGGGCGAAAGCGGATCGACACGTGCCACGCCCGCTTCCAACAGGGTCTTGGCAATAAAGTAGCGCCCGGCCTCGGCGATCGCCTCGCCGTGCAGCTCTTCGGTTTCGACCGTCCGCGTTGCCAAATCAATGGTAAGATATTTTCGCATTTCCGCCCCCTCACCGGCCTTCCCAAAGATGCACCTCACCAGACTATGTAGTTAGGTGCTCGCGCATTCGCATGCCAGCCTATCCCTAACCGAGCGGCGACCATGTTTCCACCAACACCTTGGGTGCCTGAGCATGGCTGGCTACCGCTTACCCCCTGGATTTCGCCAGCAAGACAAGGCAAGTTCCTCGCAACTGTCCGAGAACAAAGCCTTGCCGATCGGCCATGCACGCGCCGATGAGTCCATCACTAAGGAGTTCTAGATGCCCTACGCTGTCATCACTATAGACAAGCCGAATTGTCTTGATCTGCGCAATCGTACCCGCGAGGAACACCTGCGTTACCTTGACGAGAACAAAGACCGCCTGCTTGCCGCCGGCGCCAAGATCGATGACGACGGCCAGGGCGGCTATGGCGGCGTCATCATCGTCGATACCGAAGACCGCGCCGAAGCGGAGGCCTTCATCCAAAACGATCCCTTTACCAAGGCCGGCCTCTTTTCCGGCGTGGAGGTTGTGCGCTGGCGCAAGGCCTTCTTCAACTTCGAAAAGCTGGTTTGACGGCGAGACCCGCCGCGCACCTAAACCGCCCCCTGCCCGACCCCAAAAACGCGGGCGGCGAACTGTGGGTAAGTTTCCGCGATCTCTAAGGCGATCTCGTTTCGAATGAGGGCCAGTGTTTCTGGATCAGGCGGCTGCGTCTCCGGCACATCCGCTTCATAGTCAAAGGCAAAGCCCGTGTTGTCTAGGACAGTCTCTAGGCTTTGACCAGGGTGCAGGCTTTCCAACCGAAACCGCTGCCGATTCTTATCGAAGCTAAAGAGGCAACGGTTGGTGACCAATGCGTAGGGCCCACCGGGCCGATAGACCTCTGGCGGGCTGGTCCCGGGCGCAGAGATGAAGTCGACCTTCTCGACCAAAGTGCGTCGGCTGTGCTCCTCGCGAAACAGAATCACCCGGGGGACCACAAAGTAGAGATAGGCCGAGCCAAAGGACCCGGACCAGCGCACCTTCTGCTGCGGATACGCCCCCACCCCCACAAGATTGATGTTGGCTTGGCCGTCGATTTGGCCGCCGCCGAGAAAGAAGGCGTCAAGCCGCCCTTGGCCGGCACAGTCGAACAACTCCACGCCGGTATCCGCCCAGGCCTGATCCCCGCGGCTGCCAAGGATGGAGACCCGCAGGGGCTCCGGCGACCGCGACCGGGCCAGCAGGGCAGCACTGCCCGGTATCGGCGAAGCCATGCCAACGGCTATATGGCGCACCCCCACCAAAAGCCGGGCAATGCAGGCGATCAGTAACTCTTCTGTGCAATAGGCAGCCATCAGTTATTCGGCAGCCTTAGGACGGTCGGCGTAGGTACGCTCTAGATAGTCGGCAAAACCTTGCGGTGTGGCGGCACGGCGCACATAGTCCTCCAGATGCGCGGCATCTTCCGGGTAGTGGTCGGGCAGGCCCAGCGGCCAGGCTCCCTGCTTCGCCTCAGCGATCGCGGTTATGTAGAGCGATGAAAGGCTTGCCGGCCCATAAAGAGGGTCGTCGAGAAGATTGCTCTCGTGCCAGGCCTCCACCGTCACTAGGGTCTTTACTGCCGCATGCGCCATGAGCCGAAGCGGCCCCTGCCGTCCAATCCACACATTGCCATGCGGGTCCGCGAGGGGACAATGCAGCAGGGCCACATCCGGGCGAAGGGCTTTGATCGCCACGATCGGATCGGCGGCGGCGAAAGGATTGGCGATCGATTGGTAGTCGTCGCGATGGGCGAAAATGTCGCTTCCCAAAAGCCCTCGGATCGGCATGAAGGGAATACCTTTTTCTGCCGCCTGAAGGCCAGCGTAGACCGCTGGGCAGGTGGAGTCTTTCAAGCTCCCCTGCCCTTCGCGTACGAAACGGCCGAAGCAGGGCGCCTGGCCGAACTCTCCCAAGGTGATGCCGGATCCCTCGACCGAAGAGACGCAGCCAGCGCCGATGAGAATATCGGCTTGAAGGCCGCTCGTCGGCACGGCGATCAAATGAAGATTGCCAACGCCGCGCCGGACCAAGGCATAGGTCGCCGCCATGGCCGGGCCACACTCGCTTTTCGGCACGGCAAGCGTGCTGCCATCCTCGATATGGGACACGAGCTCATCGAGACCGCATTTCAGCCGCTGGCCGTTCATGCCGTGACTCTCATTTTAGAACCCCGGACTACCCGTCACTCAGTTGGGCTGCCGGGACAAAGCAAGTGCCACGGTAACTGCGGTAGCCGGCTTCAGCAAGGAATCAGCAATTCTTCGCGCGCTCCTTGACCAGGCGTTCTAGTTTACGGAAGCACGAAGGAAGCGAGCCCGACCAATCATCCAGCCCCAACCCCGGCCTAGGCGTCGACCATTTCCAGTTCGTGGTTGAGCAAGGCCTCTTTGCGCTCAGGCCCCCAGCGATAGCCGCCGAGGCCGCCATCCTCGCGCAGTGCCCGGTGGCAGGGCACGACAAGGGCAACCGGGTTGCTCGCGCAGGCCCGTCCCACCGCCCGCTGGCCTTTCGGGTTTCCAATGGCTGCGGCGATGTCTCCATAGCTGCGTGTCTCGCCGGCCGGTATCGCCAAGAGCTCCTGCCAAACACGCCGCTGAAAGGCGGTCGCCCGAACATCGAGTGGCAAGTCAATGTGCGGTGTCTGCCCTTCGAGGTAGGCAAGCAGCGTTTCCAGCGCGGGAGCGATCGCCGCATCGTCACGAACGATGTCTGCAGAAGGAAACTCCTGCCTGAGTATCGCTTCCAAGGCCCCTTCGCTGTCTCCCAAACTGACGAAGCACACCCCGCGAGCCGTTGCCGCCACTAAGAGAAAGCCGAGTGGCGAGGGCACGACCGTGTAATTTATCCCCGCACCCTTGCCGCCCTTGGCGTAGGACGCCGGGGTCATGCCCAACTGTCGGTGGGCCCGCTCGTACACCCGGCTAGAAGATCCGTAGCCCGCATCGTAGGTGGCCCCTGCAATCGATTCACCATGGCGCAGCACGGCCCGAAATCGGTCGGCGCGCTTGGCATCGGCATACTCGCGCGGGCTGACACCCACGATACGCTTGAACAGACGCTGCAAATGCCAGGGACTGGCATTGACGGCCGCCGCCAGGTCACTCAACGTCAGCCGCTCGCCGTCGAGTTGGTCGATGTATCGACAGGCGGCTCTGACTAACGCTAGCTGGTGCGCTTTACCTGTGTTTGCCTTGATCGTCGCCGGTCTGGCCATCATCATGTTCATTGTCCCAATCCTCCTATGGACTGGGGCACTTTTACGGTCTTACATAGGGTCACTCTATCCGAAGCTTGCGCTGCTGGTCGCAAAAACCTCAGTGCAACGGTGATGAACGGGGCGAAGAGAATGAAAATTCTGCAAATTTCCGACACACACATTGTCGACAAGGGTGAGGAAATTTACGGTATTGATCCCTACCAAAGGCTTGAGGCCTGCGTTGCCGACATTGGCACCCATCACCGGGACGCGGATCTTGCCATTGTCACCGGCGACCTGACGGATAAGGCGCAGCCAGAAGCCTACAACCTCTTGCGGGAATGCCTCGCCGGATTGCCCATGCCCTACTACCTGACGATCGGCAACCACGACAGCCGTGCTGTCTTTCAAGCCAGCTTCCCAGAGGCTCCCCTGGATGAAAGTGGCTATGTACAGGCGGCCGTGCAGACGGCTGCGGGCCGACTGCTCCTGCTAGACACGGTACAAGAGGGTGCTCACTGGGGCCGCTACTGCGAACTGCGCACTACCTGGCTGGACCAACAGCTTCGCGAGGCGGAGCAGGAATCCGTCTACCTCTTCATGCATCACCCGCCAGTCGACACCTATATCCCCTCCCTAGACAGCATTGGCCTCAAGGAACCGGCAAGTTTCGAGCGGGTGGTGCAATCGCACAGCAACATCAAGCACATCTTTTTCGGCCATGTGCATCGGCCGATGAGCGGCAGTTGGAAAGGCATTCCCTTTTCAGCCCTGAAGAGTACCGTCCATCAAGTACAGTTCGACCTGAAAACGGAACGGCCCGTGCCAAAAAATCTGGAGGCACCCTGTTACGCGGTGATCTGGCTCCATCCGGAACATACGGTGGTGCATTTGCACGACTACCTTGACCGCAGTGCCTTGCCGATCACTAAGCCGCCTCACTAGATCAGATGGCTAGCACGATCGACATCAGCGGGTAACGAGCCTCGGCTTTTGACTTATTTGACCAAACGCGCCGCAGGTATCACAATCGCCCGACAGTATGAGTTTGTGATCGGGTCGACCAAAGGCCCAAGATGCGGCAATTCGCTCAGTTCGACAATCGACAGGGAGTAGTGTGATGAATATTCGAAAATTTTTACTGCCGTTGGCTACGGCCACCGCAATGGCGGTGTCCGCGCAGGCAAGCCTTGCTCAGACCGAGATCCAGTGGTGGCACGCCATGGGTGGTGCATTGGGCGAAAAGGTCGAGCAAATCGCCAGCGATTTCAACGCTTCCCAGGACGATTACAAAGTCGTTCCCGTTTACAAAGGCAATTATACGGAGACCATGACGGCGGCGATTGCAGCCTTCCGAGCGAAAAAGCAACCGCACATCGTTCAAGTCTTCGAAGTCGGCACCGCCACCATGATGTCGGCCAAGGGTGCCGTTTATCCTGTGCATGAACTGATGGCCGATTCAGGCGAGGATTTCGACCAAAGCGCCTATCTGCCGGGTGTCGTCAGCTATTACCAGACCACCGATGGCAAATTGCTTTCGCTGCCGTTCAATAGCTCGACGCCGGTCCTTTGGTACAATCGGGACGCTTTCAAAAAGGCTGGCCTGGACCCAGATGCCCCGCCCAAGACCTGGACTGAAATGGAAGCCGCCGCAAAGGCTGTGATGGACGCGGGCTACCCTTGCGGATTTTCCTTCGGCTGGCAATCCTGGGTGATGGTCGAGAATTTCTCCGCCTGGCACAACCTTTCCATCGGCACCAAGGAAAACGGCTTTGCCGGCCTGGATACGGAGTTCACCTTCAACAGCCCGGAAGTAAAGAAGCATCTTGCGAAACTCGGCGAATGGCAGAAGTCGAAGGTCTTCGACTATGGCGGCCGCCGCGGCGAGAGCCTGCCCAAGTTCACCAACGGCGAATGCCCCATGTGGATGAACTCCTCCGCCTACTACGGGTCGATTAAGAAGCAGGCCAAGTTCGACTTTGCCCAGTCCATGTTGCCCTATGACGAATCGATCGTGTCAGCGCCGCAAAATTCGATCATCGGCGGCGCCACTCTCTGGGTCCTGCGCGGTCGTGAAGCGGAAGAGTACAAGGGTGTTGCCAAGTTCTTCAAATACATGTCGAGCCCGGAGGTCCAGGCCGATTGGCACCAATCCACCGGCTATGTGCCGATCACGACAGCAGCCTGGGAGCTTTCCCAACAGCAAGGCTTCTACAATGAGAACCCGGGCACCGATACGGCAATCAAGCAGCTAAGCCTCAACACGCCAACGCCCAATTCCAAGGGCTTGCGATTCGGCTCCTTCGTGCAGATTCGCGACATCATCAACGAAGAAATGGAGGCGATCTGGAACGGCACCAAATCCGCCGATACTGCCCTTGATGACGCGGTCAGCCGCGGCAACAAGCTGTTGCGTGAATTCGAGAAAGCCAACAGCCAAGGCAGCTGATATGCTGCTGAAGGATAGACAGAATGGTGGGGCCGTCCGGTTGGGCGGCTCCACCGCTCTTTGCAGAGTTCAAGGACCGACCGCCACGGCATGCTGAAACGCGTCCATTTCGACCGCAAGCTTCTGCCTTTTCTCCTGGTCGCGCCCCAGGTGATCATCACTCTGGTTTTCTTCATTTGGCCAGCCAGTCAGGCGCTCTATCAGTCCGTGCTGCGCGAGGACGCTTTTGGCCTGAAGACGGAGTTTGTCTGGTTCGAGAATTTCGCCCGCCTTTTCGAAGACGACTTCTATTTGGCCGCCTTGCAAAAGACGGCGGTCTTTTCCGTCTCGGTCACCGTGATATCCATGGGCTCGGCCCTGCTGCTCGCGGTGATGGCCGACCGGGTGATCAAGGCCGCAACGACCTATCGAACCTTGCTGATTTGGCCTTATGCGGTGGCACCTGTCGTCGCCGGTGCCTTGTGGGTGTTCTTGTTCGATCCGACCATCGGCTATATTTCCTTTTTGCTTGATCAGGTCGGCTACGACTGGAACCACAAACTAAACGGCGGCGAGGCGATGCTGCTGGTGATTATCGCCGCTTCCTGGAAGCAGGTATCCTACAACTTCCTGTTCTTTCTCGCCGGCCTGCAGTCGATCCCGCGATCGCTTATTGAGGCGGCGGCCATCGATGGCGCCGGACCCGCCCGGCGATTTTGGACCATTGTCTTTCCTCTGTTGTCGCCGACGACCTTCTTCCTGCTGGTCATCAACATCGTTTATGCCTTTTTCGACACCTTCGGAATTATCGATGCGGTCACCCGCGGCGGGCCGGCCAAGGCCACCGAAATTTTGGTCTACAAGGTCTACAACGATGGCTTCGTCGGCCTGGATCTCGGTGGCTCGGCGGCCCAATCGGTTATCCTAATGTTGATCGTGATCACCTTGACGGTGATCCAGTTCCGCTACATCGAGCGAAAGGTGGAGTACTGATGGTCGAAAGCCGGCCTTGGTTGACCTTTCTAGCGCATGCGATCCTCTTGACGGGGATCGCCGTCGTTGCCTTTCCCATTTACGTGACCATCGTTGCCGCCAGTCACACCGCCGAGGCCATGCTGCAGGTGCCGATCCCGCTGGTGCCGGGCGATCAATTCCTCGTCAACATGAAGATGGCCCTCTTCGGCGCCTTGGAATCGATCGGTGGTCAGCCGGTCGGGCTGATGATGTGGAACAGCCTGATCATGGCGCTGATGATCACCTTTGGCAAAATCGCCATCTCCCTGCTCTCGGCCTATGCGATTGTCTATTTCAAGTTCCCGTTCCGCATGGGTTTCTTCTGGATCATCTTCGTCACCTTGATGCTGCCGGTCGAGGTGCGCATCCTGCCCACCTTCTCGGTGGTCGCCAATCTCGGCATGTTGGATAGCTATTGGGGGCTTTCGATACCGCTGATTGCCTCGGCGACCGCGACCTTCCTCTTCCGCCAGGTCTTTCTCACCATCCCCGATGAACTGCTGGAAGCCGCGCGCATCGACGGTGCCGGGCCCTTGCGCTTCTTCTGGGATGTGGTCATTCCCATGAGCCGAACCAACATCGCCGCTTTGGTGGTGATCCTTTTCATCTACGGTTGGAACCAATATCTCTGGCCGTTGATCGTCACCACCGACAAGGACCTCTACACCGTTGTCATGGGGATCCAGCGCATGTTGCGCGTGGCCGAATCCATTCCCGAATGGAACCTGGTGATGATGACCACCCTCTTGGCCATGCTGCCGCCCGTGATCGTCGTCGTCGTCATGCAGCGGCTTTTTGTCCAAGGTTTGACGGAAACCGAAAAGTAGGAAGGAACCATGGCCAAGCTGACCCTTCAAGGCGTCAGAAAATCCTACGGCAAGACCGCCGTCATCCACGGTGTCGATTGCACTATCGAAGACGGCGAGTTCATCGTCATTGTCGGGCCATCGGGCTGTGGAAAGTCGACCCTGCTGCGCATGATCGCCGGATTGGAGACGATCACCGAGGGGGAAATCCAGATCGGCAGCAATCGCGTAAACGAGCTGGAGCCGGCGGCCCGCGACATCGCCATGGTGTTCCAGAACTATGCGCTCTACCCGCACATGAGCGTCTACAAGAACATGGCCTATGGTCTGACCATCCGCGGCATGGCCAAGGACGAGATCGAACGCCGCGTCCAGCGGGCGGCGGAAATCCTCGAACTCCAGCCCTTCTTGCAGCGCAAGCCCCGCCAGCTTTCCGGCGGCCAGCGCCAGCGCGTCGCCATGGGCCGGGCGATCGTGCGTGAGCCCGCGGTGTTCTTGTTCGACGAACCGCTTTCCAATTTGGACGCCAAGCTGCGCGTACAAATGCGCGTCGAGATCAAGAAACTACAAGAACGCCTTGGCATCACCAGCGTCTATGTGACCCACGACCAGGTCGAAGCCATGACCTTGGGTCATCGGCTCCTGGTACTGAACGCCGGCGTGGTCGAACAACTCGGCACGCCGATCGAGCTTTACGAGCGCCCCGCCAGCCGCTTTGTGGCCGGTTTCATCGGCTCGCCCTCAATGAATTTTGTCGATGCTGAGGTCAGTTCCGATGGTGCTTCGGTCGCGCTCCCAAACGGCGAGGCTTTGCCGCTCGAACAAAATGGCGGTGGCGATCTCGGCGGCCGAGCGGTCACCTTAGGCGTACGCCCCGAACACGTGTCAATCACCGACGACAGCGAGGCGCGCCTTCACCTTACTGTCGAAATCGTCGAGCAGCTTGGCGCCGATACCCTCGTGCACGGGCGCCTGAAGGACACAACAAGCGATATGACGTTACGTCTACCCGGTATTCGCCAGTACCACACAGGCGCGGTTTTGCCATTGGCCATCTCCGCCCCGCATCTCCATCTCTTCGATCGAGAAGATGGCGCCCGCCTTGGACATTAGGGCGCTTCAGTTACGAGATCGGCCGCGCGTCCTCGATGACCTTGCCGTCATTGGGCAAGCTTCCCGTCTGGACGATGGTCACCTCTCCCCTCACCTTGCAGACCTCTACGAGGCTGCGGGCTATCGCCGTTGCGATGTCATTGCGATCTTGCTCCGGCAGATCCGGCGCATCACAAAGTAGGGTCATCACGTCGGCTTCATCCTGGCGCTCGACCACCAATCGGGCGCGGGACACCTCAGGGTGTCGACGCACCACTTCGGCGACCTGGCCGGGATGGACGAACATGCCTTTGACCTTAGTCGTTTGGTCGGCACGGCCCATCCAGCCTCTGAGGCGCTGGTTACTGCGACCGCACAGGCTAGTACCTGGCAAAATCGCCGAAAGGTCGCCGGTGGCAAAACGAATGAGGGGGTAGTCTGGGTTTAGCGTGGTCACGACCACCTCGCCGACCTCGCCAACCGGTAGGGGATCGCCCGTACCCGGCCGAACGATCTCGACGATCAGATCCTCGTTGATCACCATGCCTTCGCCCGGCTTCCCATCCAAACCCGTGGTTTCGTAGGAGATGACGCCGAGGTCTGCCGTGGCATAGCATTGCAGCACCGAGACGCCGCGACGGGCCAACTCGCCGCGCAGGCTGGCCGGTAGGGCCGCCCCCGACACCAGGGCCCGGCAGATACTGTTACGGCCGGTGCCCGCTTCATCGGCTCGGTCGAGGAGTACCTTCAGGAAGTCAGGGGTGCCCGTATAGCCGACCGGCGAAAACTGGGCGATGGCAGCAACCTGCTGTTCCGTATTGCCGACACCGGCCGGTACCACCACGCAGCCAAGGGCGCGGGCACCTGAATCCATGATCCAGCCGCCTGGTGTCAAATGATAGGAAAACGAGTTGTGGACTACGTCGCCTGAGCGAAACCCAGCGGCATATAGCGCCCGGGTACAGCGCCAGTAATCGCTGCGGGCTGCCGCCGGTTCATAGATTGGGCCAGGCGACGCAAAGTAACGGGCTGCTGAATTGGCAGTAAGCGCCGTTAGTCCACCGAAGGGCGGCTCAGCCTTTTGCCGCGCCAAAAGGTCAGATTTGCGGGTGATTGGCAGGCTTGCGAGATCCGTACGGTCGGATATGGCTTCCGGCTCCACATCGGCCAGAATTTCCGCATAGCCGGATGTCTTGGCCTTCGCATGGCTGAGTTGCCGGCCGAGCGCCGACATCAAGGCCGCTTCGCGCGTCTCTGGTGCCCGGGTTTCGCTGGCATCAAAGTAGAGCGCGGAAGAATCGTCGGATGGCATGGCGGGTTCTCTATTTCTTTGCGGTTCTTGGCTAGGCCAGCCAGCGCTTGCGCCGCTTGTAGTGCTTGACGTCGCGATAGCTTTTGCGGCCGCTGCTGCTGAGACCCAGGTAGAACTCCTTGACGTCCTCGTTTTCGCTGAGCGTCTTGGCGTTGCCGTCAAGCACCACCCGGCCGTTTTCCAGAATATATCCGTACTTGGCATAGCGTAGCGCGATGTTGGTATTCTGCTCGGCCAAGAGGATGGAGACACCCTCGACCTCGTTCAGCTGCTTGACAATCTCGAAGATCTCTTCGACCAGCTGCGGCGCCAGGCCCATGCTGGGTTCATCAAGCAGGATCATTTTGGGCCGGCTCATCAGAGCACGGCCGATTGCCGTCATTTGTTGTTCACCACCCGAGGTGTAGCCGGCCTGGCTGGCCCGCCGCTCCTTCAAACGCGGGAAATAGTCATAGACCATCTCCAAGTCTTGGGCGACAGCCCCTCGCCCATCGCGCCGGGTGTAGGCACCCGTGAGCAGGTTTTCCTCCACCGTCAAATGTTCAAAGCAGTGCCGGCCTTCCATCACCTGGATCACGCCACGCTTGACAAGATCGTTCGGCGTCAGTTTGGCGATTTCTTCGCCGGCGAACTGGATGGTGCCTTTGGTCACCTCACCGCGTTCCGCGCGCAGCAGATTGGAAATCGCCTTGAGGGTTGTGGTCTTGCCAGCCCCATTGCCCCCGAGGAGGGCGACCACGCCTCCCTCGGGGACCTCAAGGGATACCCCCTTCAGCACCAGGATCACATGGTCATAAATGACCTCGATATTGTTGACCGACAGCAAGGCGCCATTGGCGGCCACCTTACTGTCGGTTCCATTTGCTCCGGTGCTCAAGGACGAATTTCCCAAACCTTCAAGGCGGACTTAGCACTCACGCGGCGTGATGTTGTTTTCCGCCGCATAGGCCGAAGCGTCTTCCTCGATCAAGGGACCGGTGATATCCCGCAAGGGCTCGTAGAAATCGGTGATAATGCTCCAAGTCTTGGCTTTCGCATCCCACCGCTGCAAGGCGACCTTTCCCGGCCCTTCATGATTCTCGCAGGAAATCGAGATCGGGTAGGTGAACTTGGGCAGGCCCAATTCAGCGAGCCGCGCTTCATCGACCTGCAAGGACTCGAAGCCATCGCGGACCATGGCGCCGGTCACTTCATTGGTGCCGTGGATCTTCATGGCGTTGCGAATGGCCTCAGCCGACCACATGGCCGCCACCAAACCACGATTGTAAAGCACCTCGCCGATGCGTTCGCGCTCGCCGGCACCGTTGCCCTTGTCATAGACATGTTTCTTGATGTCGTCGTGCACCGGGAAGCCATCGCCGGGCGCATGGAAGGCGCCGGAGAGATAACCGTCGGCCGCTTCGCCCGCCGGCAGCACGTCGTTCTCAGAGCCCGACCACCAGACACCGATGAAGTGGTCCATGGGATAGCGGATGGACGCGGCCTCCTTGACCGCTACTTGGTTCATCACGCCCCAGCCCCACATCAGCACCCAATCCGGACGATCCTTGCGGATCTTAAGCCAGGTTGCTTTTTGCTCCTGGCCCGGATGGTCGACCGGCAGCAGCATAAGCTCGTACCCGGTTTTCTCCGCCAGGCTTTCCAGGGTGCGGATCGGCTCCTTGCCGTAGGCTGAATTATGATAGACGAGGGCGATCTTCTTGCCCTTAAGCTTGTCCATGCCGCCTTCTTGGTCGGCGATGTACTGAATGAAGACGGTCGCCTGGCTCCAATAGGTGGCCGGGAAATTGAACACCCAAGGAAAGATCTTGCCATTGGCGGCCGAGGTGCGGCCGTAGCCCATGGAAAAAATGGGAATCTCGTCGACCGCCGCCTTGGGAATCAATTGGTAGGTAATGCCCGTTGAAAGCGGTTGAACCAAAAGTGCGCCACCGCCTTCATTCTTGACGTTCTCGTAGCACTCCACGCCCTGCTTGGTGTTGTAGGCGGTCTCGCATTCGATCAAATTAATCGTCGCGCCTTCGACACCGCCGTCCCGCTCGTTGAGCATGTGGAAGTAGTCAGAATAGCCGTTGGCAAATGGAATGCCGTTTGGCGCATAGGGACCCGTCCGATAAACCAAAGATGGGATGGTGAGCTCTGCTGCTGAAGCCAACGACGGCGCAGCCAGCGCCGCGAGGGCAATTCCCAGTGCCAGTTTTTTGAGCCTCATGTCTTAGCCTCCTTTAACGTGATAGCCTCATTTATACTTCGTTGTACCACCGCCGACCAAGAGGGCCGACGATCGGCGATCTAGTGGGGGAACGGCCACAATCTCAGTTTTTCCTTCGTTATTTGCCACAGGCGCGCCAAGCCATGCGGCTCGACGATCAAGAAGAAGATGATCAAAACGCCCATGATAATGAACTCAATGTGTTTTGCCGTTACCGCCGCAAACCCCATCCCATCGACCATCGCCTGCTTCAATAGAATGGGCATGAGCACCATAAAGGCAGCCCCTAAGAACGAGCCGAGGATCGAACCAAGACCGCCGATGATGATCATGAAAAGGACAAGGAACGATTGGTCAATGCCGAAGGTTTCTCCGGCTTCGGCTGCTCCCAGCCAGATAGCGAAAATCAGGGCCCCGGCCATGCCCACATAAAATGACGAGACCGCGAATGCCAAGAGTTTCGTATGAAGGGGGCGAATGCCAATAAGCTCGGCCGCGATATCCATGTCTCTGATCGCCATCCAGGAACGACCAACACGTCCCCTAACCATGTTCTTTGCTAACAGGGCAAAGACCGCAACAAACGCCAGTGTGAAGAGATAAGTCGCCGCTGGATGGGCACGGGGGCCCGTGATCAATATGCCGAAGACCTCGCGGGGTGGCACCGAGATCTGGCCGGTGGCGTTGTAGTTAAAGAACCACGGGACCCGGTAGAACAGCCAAACGATGAAAAACTGCGCCGCCAAGGTGGCGACAGCCAGGTAGAAGCCTTTGATCCGCAAACTGGGAAGGCCAAACAGGGAGCCGACCGCCGCCGTGATGCCACCCGACAGGATGATCACGATGATCAGGTTGAGATCCGGAAACCCGGTCATCAGCTTGTAGGAGGCATAGGCACCAACGCCGAGGAAGGCGCCGGTACCAAGCGACAATTGTCCGCAGTACCCGGTCAGGATGTTAAGCCCGATGGCGGCCAAGGCATAGGCTAGAAACGGAATGAGGATTGCCTTGGCGAAATAATCGTTGATCAGAAAAGGCACGACCAAAAACGCAACCGCCAGCAAGCCCAGCATGAACCAGCGGTCCTGAGCAATGGTAAAGATGGCCTGATCCGCTGCGTAGCTCGATTTGAACTGGCCAGCTTCGCGGTAGAGCATTCCTGAAAAGCCTCCCCTTCCTCAGACCCGATCGATAATTTTTTCGCCGAAGAGACCTTGCGGGCGAAACATCAAAAACACCAGCGCCAGCATGTAGGCGAACCAGTTTTCGATGGCGCCGCCAACCATGGAGCCGACATAAACCTCCGCCACCTTCTCGCCTACGCCGATGATCAGACCGCCGATGATGGCGCCCGGCACCGAGGTAAAGCCGCCGAGGATCAACACCGGCAGCGCCTTGAGAGCGATCAGAGAGAGCGAAAACTGAATACCCGACTTGGAGCCCCACATGACCCCGGCGACCAACGCCACGATGCCGGCAACCGACCACACCGCAATCCAGATGGTACGCAAGGATATACCGATCGAAAGAGCCGCTTGGTGATCATCCGCCACCGCCCGCAAGGCCCGGCCGATTTTCGTCTTTTGGAGGAATAGGGTGAGCACGATGACCAGCGTGGTCGCCACCACGGCCGCCACCATCTCTATTTTCTCGATGTAAAGGTTGAAGCTGTCCAATAGCCAATCGCTGGCGCCTTGCGGCAAGCCAATGTCGAGGACCTTGACGTCCGAGCCCCACATGATGTCGCCCAGGCCTTCCAGCACGTACGCCAGCCCTAAAGTGGCCATAAAAAGGATGATGTGTTCCTGATTTACCAGATGGCGCAAGATCAGCAGCTCGATCAACCAGGCCAGCACGATCATCACCGCGACCGTACCCAAGATCGCTAGCCACGGCGGCAGGCCAAATTTGTCCATCAGCCCAACCAGCGTCAGCCCAGCGAAAAGGGCCAGCACCCCTTGCGCAAAGTTGAAGACGCCCGAAGCCTTGAAGATCAGTACAAAGCCGATGGCCACCAGGGAATACATAACCCCTGTCAACAGGCCGGAGATAACCGTCTCAAGGAAAAACATGATCGTCAGGCCGCCTTCCTAGGGACCGGGACACCCAATCCAGGTTGTTGGCGCCGGTAGCCTCTGTACTTGGCGTGGCGCTTAGTGGGATCCGCGCGCAAGACCTGTCCGAGCACTTGATCAGGGCTAGTCGTCATGGCTCACCCCCAAATAGGCATCGATAACCGCCTGATCGCTGCGCACTTCATCGGGCGTACCGGTCGCCAATCGCCGGCCATAGTCAAGCACCACAACCCGGTCCGAGATGTCCATGACCACCCCCATGTCATGCTCAATCAGCGCCATCGTGGTGCCGAACTCGTCATTGACGTCGAGAATAAAGCGGCACATGTCCTCCTTCTCTTCAACGTTCATGCCGGCCATCGGTTCGTCAAGCAGCAGCAGATCCGGCTCCGCCGCCAGCGCCCGGCCGAGTTCGACGCGCTTTTGCAGACCGTAGGGAAGCCGGCCTACTGGCTGCTTGCGAATGGCTTGAATCTCCAGAAAATCGATGATCTTTTCCACCGCTTCCCGGTGTTCAAGCTCTTCTTTCTTGGCCGGGCCCCAGTAAAGCGCCTGCCAGAAGACGTTGCGCCGCATTTTCAGCAGCCGCCCGGTCATGATGTTATCGAGCGTACTCATCCCCTTGAAGAGCGCGATGTTTTGGAAGGTACGGGCAATTCCTTGGCTGGCCGCTTCGTGGGGTCGCATTTGCTTGCGGGTCTTGCCCTTGAAGGTGATCTCGCCTTCTTGCGGGTGATAAAAACCATTGATCACGTTGAGCATGGAACTCTTGCCGGCCCCGTTGGGGCCAATGATTGCCAGCACCTCGCGTTCGCGAATTTCAAAACTGACATTATCGATCGCCTTGACGCCGCCAAACGACAGGCTGATTCCCTCAACCTTGAGCAACACATCGCCGATGTCTCTGCCGTTGGCGCCCATCGGCCGCCCTAGCTCGCCATTTCCATTTGAGGCGTAGCGAAAGTCTCGGCATCGACAATCCTGAGGTCGGCTTTGACTAAACCTTTGCGCCCATCTTCGAAGGAAACTTCCGTTTCGATATGCGCTTCGCTCTTGTTTCTGTCATAGAGCGCCTCTACCAGCGGGCCATATTTTTCGGCGATGTGCCGTCGTCGAACTTTCCTCGTCCGGGTTAACTCGCCGTCGTCGGCGTCGAGTTCCTTATGCAAAATCAAAAAACGCTCAATCTGCGAGGTAGCCATCGCCGGATCGTTGCTGAGATCCCGGTTCACCTGTTCGACGTGATCCTTGATGGTCTCGATGACCCGCGGATGGCCGGCCAATTCTTGATAACTCGCGTAGGCCACATTGTTCCGCTCGGCCCAAGACCCAACGGCCTGTAAGTCGATATTGATGAAGGCTGCGCAATAGTCACGATCGTGTCCAAAGGCCACCGCTTCGACAATGTTGGGGAAAAATTTGAGTTTGTTTTCTAGATACTTGGGGGCAAGGAGACCGCCATTATTCAGGCGCCCAACGTCTTTTGCCCGATCGATGATTTTCAGATGGCCATCATCGCCGAAATAGCCGGCATCTCCGGTATGCACCCAGCCATCCGGTGTCTTGGTGTCATTGGTCGCCTCGGGATTCTTGAAGTATTCTCGAAATACACCGGGGCCTCGGAAAAGGACTTCGCCACTATCGGCGATCTTGATTTCGACTTCCGGTGCCGGCTTGCCCACCGTATCGACCTTGATCTCGCCATCCGGCTGGATGGTGACAAAGACGCTGGCCTCGGTCATGCCGTAAAGCTGCTTCAGGTTGATGCCGAGCGAGCGGTAAAACTCGAAGATCTCGGGGCCGATCGCCTCGCCCGCTGTGTAAGCCAAGCGAATACGATTGAATCCCAGCGTGTTCTTTAAGGGCCCATAGACCAATAGATTGCCGAGGCCATAAAGCAGCCTGTCTTTCAGCGACACTGTTGCCCCGTCCATAATCTTGCTGCCGCATCGTTTGGCCACATGCATGAAACTATGGAAAATCCAGCGCTTGAAGCGGCTGGCATCTTCCATGCGGATCATCACCGACGTCAGAATGTTTTCGAATATTCGCGGTGGCGCGAAGAAGTAACTTGGCCCAAGCTCGCGCAGATCATGCATGACGGTGGCCCCAGATTCGGGGCAACTGGCACAAAACCCGGCGCAATAGCTTTGCGCATAGGAAAAAATATGATCGCCGACCCAGGCCATAGGTAGATAGGCGAGCATTTCTTCGTCTTGGGTTAGGCCTTCCAAGGCCACCGCGTTGGCGGCGGTGCGTATCACATTGTCGAAGCTCAGTACCACGCCCTTGGGCTGGCCGGTGGTGCCGGAGGTGTAAAGAAAGATCGAAACATCATCGCCCTTGCTTTTGCTTGCCTCGCGCTCGAAGAAATCTGGATCATCGGCCAAGCGTTTGCGCCCGGCTTCTTGCAAATCCTCGAAGTCATGCAGGAAATCCTGAGAGTAATCACGCATGCCGCGGGAGTCGTCATAGATTATTTGCTCGAGTTTTGGGCAACGTTCCCTGATCTCCAGGAGTTTATCCACCTGCTCTTGGTCTTCGGCCATGGCAAATCGGGCTTCGGCATGGTCGACGACAAAGGTCATTTCATGGGCTACCGCATCTTGATAAATCGGCACAGGGATAGCGCCGATCGCTTGTGCTGCCACCATTGTCCAGTAGAGGCGCGGCCGGTTATCGCCGATTATGACAATCTTGTCGCCTCGATTCAGGCCGAAAACGGCCAGGCCGGCAGACAGGCCTTGCACTTCCCCCAGCACTTCGGACCACGTCCAGGATTGCCAAATACCGAGGTCCTTTTCTCGGATCGCAATGCGATCTCCGCGTTCTTTGGCGTTCCGCAACAACAACTTCGGAAAAGTATCCGCGCCAGCCAAATCTGGCTGGGACAACTGCCCCCTGGCATCCGCCATCGCTATCCTCCCAAGGATGCAAGAATTCCCGCATCCCCTATTGGCCTTCGGCGCTCGGATCTGGTCGATCCGCGCGTTCCGGCACTCTTGCAAGCGATTGACGCTTGGCGCCGCCGCTTACATTTGGCATCTCTTCTACCGAGCTGCTCAATGTTGTGTGAAGGAAGCTAAGGCGAAGTGTCGCGTAGCGTCAAGCGCTTGACGTGAGTATTGGGATTCTTTTGTACCAATATTCAGCCCGTTCATGAATGCAGAAGGGCCAAGAATTGCCTCATCACATCTTTGTCAAGGTGAAGGGAAAAGAATTGGCTTTGCGCTGGCATCTTCCCGCGCAACCCTGTGAATCCGCCGAATCGCCCACCCTTGTGTTCCTGCATGATGCCCTTGGATCGATCGCTCAATGGAAAGGTTTTCCGGCATCACTGGTGCAAGCCACTGGATTGAAAGGCTTGGTCTACGACCGTTGGGGATACGGCCTTTCCGAGCCACTCGAACTGCCGCGCCCGAAGACCTATTTGGACCGGGAAGCAACACAGTTCCTGCCCGCAGTGCTGAAAGCCTGCCAGATCGACAAACCAATTCTCATCGGTCATTCCGATGGCGGAACGATCGCCCTGCTTTATTCTGCGGCCTTTCCGCATAAGACCGTCGCCTGCATTACCGAGGCGGCCCACGTCTTCGTCGAGGACATCACGCTGAGCGGCATTCGAGCGACTGTGCAAGCATGGAAATCCACCGAGCTTCCTGAACGACTAGCCAAATATCATGGCAAAAAAACCGAAACAGTCTTCCGCGGTTGGAGCGAGACATGGTTGCGCGGCGATTTTCGCGATTGGTCCATGCTCGATCGTCTTGGGCAAATCACCTGTCCGCTTTTGGTGGTGCAGGGAACCGACGATGAATATGGCACCGCAGCTCAGGTAGAGGCAATTGTGCAGGGCACAAACGGCGAAGCCACGCCCGTGTTCATCGCGGACTGCGGCCACAATCCGCACGCTCAGGCCAGCGATGTGACGCTTAAGGCGATGGCCCGTTTCATAGGTGCTGTTCATCAATCCGAGTAGAAGGCGAGCCCGGAAGGAGTTAAGACTCCCCGCCGTGACCACGGGAAGTTATAGTCGCGCGGCGGTATCGTGCTAAGTGAGATGATGGCCGCGTTATCAAAGAGTTTGAGAGGGGAAAGGGTGATCCCATGAGCACTGGCAACGATTCGCTGAACACGCGACGCACTCTGAGCGTGGCCGGAAAGACCTATGACTACTTCAGCCTGGCTGCAGCATCAGAGGCGGGGCTTGGCGACCTTTCCCGACTACCCTTTTCCCTCAAAGTTCTCCTGGAAAACTTATTGCGCTTCGAGGACGGCGGCACGGTAACAGTCGACGATGTGAAGGCGGTTGCCGAATGGCTAAAGGATCGCCGCTCGACCCGAGAAATCGCCTACCGCCCCGCGCGGGTCTTGATGCAGGACTTCACCGGGGTGCCGGCGGTGGTCGATCTGGCGGCGATGCGCGAGGCAATGACAGCCCTGGGTGGCCGGCCTGAGCAAATCAATCCGCTGTCACCTGTCGACCTTGTCATCGACCACTCGGTTATGGTCGACGCCTTCGGCAGCGCCGACGCGTTCACGAAAAATGTCGAAATGGAGTTCGCCCGCAACGGCGAACGCTACGCCTTTTTGCGCTGGGGCCAAGATGCCTTCGACAACTTTCGTGTGGTGCCACCCGGAACAGGCATTTGCCACCAGGTAAACGTCGAATACCTGGCACAAGTTGTCTGGACCAAGAGCGATGGCGACCGCACCCTTGCCTACCCCGACACCCTGGTTGGGACCGACAGCCACACGACCATGGTGAACGGCCTCTCGGTTCTGGGCTGGGGCGTGGGCGGCATCGAGGCCGAAGCTGCCATGCTGGGCCAGCCGGTTTCCATGCTCATTCCAGAGGTCGTCGGAATGAAACTGACCGGCACGCTGAAGGAAGGAGCGACCGCGACTGACTTGGTGCTGACGGTGACACAAATGCTGCGGGCCAAGGGGGTCGTCGGCAAGTTCGTCGAGTTCTATGGTGACGGCCTCGATAATCTTACCCTGGCCGACCAGGCGACGATCGCCAACATGGCACCGGAATATGGGGCGACCTGTGGCTTTTTCCCCATTGATGCCGAAACTCTTAGATATCTCGGCTTTACCGGCCGCGACCCAGATCGTGTCGCCCTGGTCGAAGCCTATGCAAAAGCGCAAGGCATGTGGCGGGATGAAAGCACGCCAGACCCGCTTTTCAGTGACACACTAGAGCTCGACCTAAGTACGGTAGAGCCTTGTTTGGCTGGCCCTAAACGTCCGCAGGATCGCGTTTCCTTATCGAACATGGCAGGCAGCGCAATTGAGATAATCAAGCAGGAGAGCGATGGCGACTTGACCAAGCGTGTACCGATCGAAGGGGGTGATTACGAGCTAAAGCACGGGGATGTGGTCATTGCCGCCATTACCAGCTGCACCAACACCTCCAATCCCAACGTACTTATCGGCGCTGGATTGGTTGCCAAGAAAGCCAGAGAGCGGGGCCTATCGGTCAAGCCCTGGGTCAAAACTTCGCTCGCCCCCGGTTCCCAGGTTGTCAGCGACTATCTGGAAAAAGCAGGCCTGCAGGCGGAGTTGAACGCGCTTGGGTTTGATCTTGTCGGCTACGGTTGCACCACTTGCATTGGTAACTCGGGGCCGCTGCCAGCCCCTATCGGCGCGGCGGTTGAGGCCGGCGATCTGCACGTGGGGGCAGTCCTCTCGGGCAACCGCAACTTCGAGGGACGGGTCAACCCCCTAACCAGGCTCAACTACCTTGCCTCGCCGCCTTTGGTGGTGGCCTATGCCATCGCCGGCAATCTAACCATGGATCTCTTGAATGAGCCGATCGGAACCGCGTCGGATGGCGCGGCGGTCTACCTGCGCGACATTTGGCCCAGCAACCAGGAAATCCAGGACATCGTCAACCAGGCGGTAACGCGGGAGATGTTCGAATCCCGCTATGCCGATGTCTTTAAGGGGCCGGAGGAGTGGCAATCGATAGAAACCTCGAGTGGCATGACCTACGATTGGGATGGTGGCAGCACCTATGTGCAGTACCCGCCCTTCTTTGAGGGCATGACCGCAAAGCCGGATGCAAGCGAAGACATCAAGGGCGCGCGAGTTCTGGCACTGCTGGGCGACTCGGTCACCACCGACCACATCTCGCCTGCCGGTGCCATTAAGCAGGATAGTCCAGGTGGCGCCTATCTGCTCGAGCATCAGGTGCGGCCGATTGACTTCAACTCCTACGGATCACGGCGCGGCAATCACGAAGTCATGATGCGCGGCACCTTTGCTAACATCCGCATTCGCAACGAGATGGTCCCGGGTACCGAGGGCGGCATCACAAAGCACGTACCATCGGGTGAAACAATGGCTATCTATGATGCCGCCATGCGCTATCAGGCCGAAGGGACACCACTGGTCGTCGTCGGCGGCAAGGAGTATGGCACCGGCTCATCACGTGACTGGGCGGCCAAGGGCACCCGTTTGCTCGGCGTCAAGGCAGTGATCGTAGAGTCCTTTGAGCGCATTCACCGCTCCAACCTGGTTGGCATGGGGGTGTTGCCTCTCCAGTTCAAGGATGGCATCACCCGAAAGACTTTGGAACTGACCGGGGAGGAAATCTTCGAGGTTTCCGGAATCGCCGAGGGTATCACCCCGCGGATGGACCTGGCTTGTACGATCCATCGTGCCGATGGCAGTCAGGAGGAGATTTCGCTGCTGTGCCGCATTGATACCGCCGACGAGGTCGAATACTACCGAAATGGGGGTATTCTACACTACGTCTTGCGCAACCTGATGCGTGCCGCGTAGGCATGGTGGAGATGGTCAGGGTGCCTGCTTAAGCAATCTTGTGCCTGACGCTTGCGCGGTTTCCGACTGTCGTCCTGCCGGTTGGAAGTCTGACATTCGGGCAGCTTGTTGGCGTGCCTGGTTCACAAGTGCGCGATCGGTTGCCTGGGCTAAGAATTGATTTATGGGAGCGCGTGATACTCTCAAGGGAACGTGATTGGCACTTGAACTTGCCCAATCGCTAGACTCTGGCGGATGAGCGTTGTGCATTTTTGCCGAAACAGCCTTTGGAAGGCTGCACAAGGTCTGCTTCCTTGGACCGCAGGCGCCGTGTTTCTGTTGGCAATCATTGCCACAGTCGTCGTGTTCCCTGTTGCTCAGGCCACCGCCACAGACGGACCGGATTCGCCGCCGGTCTTGGTGGAGCTTTTCACCTCGCAAGGCTGCAAGGATTGTCCACCGGCCGACGCCCTGATCGGCGAGCTAAGGTCGCGCCCGGACCTGGTCGTCCTGTCGCTCCACGTTGATTACTGGGACTACATAGGCTGGAAAGATCCCTACGCGAGCCCCAAAATGACGGCACGCCAGCGAGCCTATGCGCGCAGCTTTAATCACCGCATGCTTTACACGCCGGAGATCGTGATCGACGGGGCGATCTCGGTGGTCGGTTTTCGCCGGGAAGACGTGATGAGCGCCCTTGACCGCGCGCTGACACGCCGCCGAGTACTGAAAGTCGGGGTCGTCACGCAAAATGGTGGCCATGTCGTCTTGCCTGGCGGACAGGCACCCGAAGGGGGCGCGACCGTATGGCTAGCAGCCTACGATCGCCATCATCTTACACCCGTTGCCAAGGGCGAGAATGCGGGTCGGACAATCGAGAATTTCAATGTGGTGCGCGAGCTGCGCCAGATTGGCGTTTGGAAGGGTGACCCGGCTGAGATCGCTATCGACTTGGATGATCTTATGGCAGGCGGTCGGGATGGCTGCGTGGTGTTTGTTCAGCAAAATGGCGCCGGACCGATTATAGCCTCGGGCATCCTTCAAATGGACCAGACGACCGCACAGGAGTAGGTGGTTAGGCAGCCGCCTCGACGATTAATGTGGTGCCGCGCACGGCGGTCACGCGAACCCTGATGCCAGCATCGAGATCGTCTTCGCATTCGACTTTCCAGGTCGAATCGTCGATGCGGATTTTGCCGATACCGTTCACAACCGGCTCATGCAGGGTGATCAAGCGGCCAATGTACTGCTCGCCCCGCCTGTTGAGTGTTGGGTCATCGGACTCGGTCGGATGCCGGCGCGCATAAGCTCGCCAGCCGACCATCGAGGCAACGGACAGGAGGGCCCAAACAAGGAATTGTATCTCCCAGCCAAGTTGCGGCATGACCAGCAACAGCAACCCAACACAGGCCGCCGCGATCCCCAGCCAGATAAAGACCGCCCCAGGAGCGAACACCTCTATCACCACCAGTAGGATGGCGGCGATCCACCAGTGCCAAAAGGCGATTTGTTCGAGCAGCATCACGAGGCCGCTTTATCCCAGGGACCGGCAGCCGCGCTTCTGGAACCGGGGCCACCGCCCGTCACCGGTGGGGGCGTTGGGGTGGTGCCATCGGTTCCCTTGGGGGAAAAGGCTTGCTTTGCGATTTCCCCGATACCGCCGATGGCGCCAATGACGCTGGAGGCCTCTAGCGGTAGGAACAAAACCTTCTGGTTGTTGGCAGCTCCAATCTTGCCCAAGGCCTCAACATACTGCTGGGCGACGAAATAGTTGATGGCCTGGTTGCCGCCGTCGGCGATGGCACTCGCAACCGACTGGGTTGCCTTGGCTTCCGCTTGGGCTTCTCGCTCGCGCGCTTCGGCGTCCCGGAAGGCGGCTTCCCGCCGCCCTTCTGCGGCCAAGATCTCGGCCTGTTTCTGACCTTCGGCGCGCAGAATCTCCGCTTGCCGGTCGCCTTCCGCCTCGAGAACAGTGGCGCGCTTTTCCCGTTCGGCCTTCATCTGCCGAGCCATGGCATCGACCATCTCGCGCGGCGGGCTGATGTCCTTGATCTCGATTCGCGTGACTTTGACTCCCCAGGGGCTGGTCGCATCATCGACGATGGTGAGCAGCCTCGCATTGATCTGGTCACGCTCGGATAGCAACTCATCCAAGTCCATGGAGCCCATGACGGTACGAATGTTGGTCATAGTCAGGTTCAGTGTAGCATGCTCTAGGTTTCGTACCTCATAGGCAGCCTTGGCCGCATCGAGCACCTGATAGAAGACCACGCCATCGACTTGAACGACCGCATTGTCCTTCGTGATCACCTCTTGGGAAGGCACGTCCAGCACGGTCTCCATCATGTTCATTTTCATGCCGACGCGATCGATGATGGGGACGATGAGGTTAAGACCCGGACGCATGGTTCGGGTATAGCGGCCGAACCGTTCGACGGTGTATTCCAGCCCCTGCGGCACCGACTTGATGCCCATGAAGACTAGCACCAGGGCCAGAATCACCAAGGCGATGACGAAGAAAGAAAAGTCGGTAATGTCGGTCATCGGATCGAGCCCTTTCCACAGCTGTCGGAAGGTGTGACACGGTCATTATGGTTAAGAGAATCTCTCTGACCATGCCAGCCGCAGCGTCAAGACCTGGTTAAGGTTAATCAATCTGCGGCCATGGGAAAAGGCTTCTTGCCGAAAACACACAGAAGGCCCGAGGAAAACCGGCAGCAATGTTTCACTAGAACGGAGACCGTATCAAAAGCGCCCTAGGTTGCAGGAACCTGTGCTGCGATCCCCTTCTCCACGAAACTCGACAAGCGCCGGGCAAAAGCCACCGGGTCGGGAAGCGACTCGCCCTCCAAGATCAAGGCTTGATCGAGCAGCAGTTTAGCCACCTCGTCCAAGTCTTGACCAGCACCCTTGCTGTCAAGCCGCGTTGCCAGGCAGCGGATTAGCCCGTGCTTCGGGTTGATTTCGAGAATGCGTTTGGCGGCGTCGTCAACCTGACGATGCTGGCGCAAGATGCGTTCGAGGTGCATGTCGAGATCGCCCTCGTCGGCCACAAGGCATACGGGACTATCTGTCAAGCGCTCCGAGGCGCGGACATCCTTTACCTGATCTTTCAAGGATAGCTTGATGAAGGCGATAAGGGCGTCAAGATTGGCAGCCGGTGCGGCTTCGTCGCTTTCCGATGTCGACTCATCCTCACCCGTGTCTGCCGACGCCACCTTCGAAAGGTCGGCATCCCCGCGCGTCGCGGAGCGAAATGGCTTCTCCGCGTAACTGGGAACCGCCGACACCCAAAAATCGTCCACCGGATCGGTGAAGAGTAAGACTTCCACACCTTTGGCGGCGAAGCCTTCGAGCTGCGGGGAGGCCTTCAGAGCATCGAGATTTTCGCCACTAATGGTGTAGATAACCTCCTGCCCCTCTTTCATCCGGCCGACATAGTCCTTCAAACTGGTCCAGCCATCGTCGTGGGTGGTTCGGAAGCGGGCGAGTTCCAGCAATTTGTCGCGCTGGGCCTGCTCTTCGTAGATGCCTTCCTTCAAGACCGCGCCGAAGGTCTCGTAGAAAGTTGCGTACTCGTCAGGTGCCTTATCGGCCTTCTTTTCCAGCTCGCTCAGAACCCGCTTGGTGACAGCGCTCCGGATCTTGGTCAACATCGGGCTGGTTTGCAGCATTTCCCGACTGATATTGAGAGGCAGATCCTCGCTATCGACGACCCCACGCAGGAATCGCAGATAGGGGGGAACCAATCCGCTGCAGTCGTCGGATATGAACACCCGCTTGACGTAGAGCTTCACGCCGTGGCGGCGATCCGGGTGGAAGAGGTCGATCGGTTTGCTCGAGGGGATAAACAGCAAGCCGGTGTATTCGATCACCCCTTCGGCCTTGAAATGCAGACGCAGCCAAGGTTCGTCGAAACCATGTCCAACGTGATGGTAGAACTCCTTGTACTGTTCGTCGGATATTTCGGATTTCGGACGGGTCCACAAGGCAGAAGCGCTGTTGAGAGTCTCTTCCTCGCCGTCCCCAAGCAGGACCACCGGTATCGCGATATGATCTGAATAGGTCTTGACGATGCGACGAATGCGCATCGGGTCGAGGAACTCAGCGGCGTCATCTTTCAGTTTGAGGGCAATGCGCGTGCCTACGTCCGCTTTGTCCGACTCGCTGATCGTGAAGGCGCCCTTGCCGTCCGATTGCCAGCGCCAGGCCTGTTCTTCGCCGACCTTGCGGCTATCGACCGTAACCTCGTCTGCGACCATGAAGGCCGAATAAAATCCGACACCGAATTGACCGATCTGACTGACGTCGGCGGTCTCGCTCTCCAATTGTTTGACAAAGGCGGCCGTCCCAGACCGGGCAATGGTTCCGAGATCGGCGATCAGCTCGTCGCGGCTCATGCCGATGCCATTGTCGGTGATGACCACAGTCGCCGCATCCTTGTCCGTTTCAATGACGATGCGATAGCCTTGATCGTCCACCGCGGCGGCCGTGTCCGTGAGCGCCGCGTACCGGCGACGATCACAGGCATCCGAGGCATTTGAAATTAGCTCACGAAGAAAGATTTCTTTGTTGCTGTAAAGGGCATTAGCGACGAGATCGAGCAGCCGGCTAACTTCGGCTTGGAAGCTAAGTTTTTCTTCAGTCATTTTGTCCTGGCTCGAGCTTGATGGTTGGCATCCAGTTCCCCACGCAAAAACGCGTCGGCCCTGATATGGTTACGGGAAAACAAGCTGCAAGCCCAAAGCGATACTAGATCCCGCCCCAGGAGCATCGAAGGACCTGATGGAAGACCGTTCCGAAGATCGACACCAGCGGGCAGCCATGGTGGCCGAAATCGCAAAGGAGGTCGCACTCACCCAGCAATGGCTCGGCAAGACCAGCCTTGACCCGCGGGTGATGGCGGCGATCGGGCGGGTACCTCGCCACGCCTTTGTTGGGCCAGACCTACACGACCTGGCCTATATGAATCGACCGCTGCCAATCGGTCAGGGCCAAACCATCTCTCAGCCCTACATCGTGGCGGTGATGAGCGACCTGGCAGCCATTGAGCCAGGTGACAAGGTCTTGGAGATCGGCACCGGCTGTGGCTATCAAACCGCGGTTCTGGCGGAGCTTGGCGCCCAGGTTCATTCGATTGAGGTGATCGAAACTTTGTCTCAACAAGCAGGCCAACGCCTCACCAAACTGGGTTATCAAACTGTGACACTGCATGTCGGCGATGGGTTCTTGGGATTTGCTGAGGCAGCCCCCTATTCGGCGATTGTGGTGACCGCGGCAGCACCCGGCGAGCCCCCACCAGCCCTTGTGGATCAGCTTGCTCTCGGTGGCCGCCTGGTAATTCCCATAGCCGATCCATCATCTGCAGGAGCGATACGATTTTTCGGTGAGCCGCGACAAACGCTGACACTTGTGACGAAAGGCTCGAGCGGCGCAATTTCGTCGCGTGCGGTCCTTCCCGTGGCCTTCGTCCCCATGGTTAAAGGCTAACGTGCATGACTTTGCCAAGCCTCTCTTGCAAATCTCTGTAAACAAAGCGATCTTTTCTGACATGACTCACAACGCTTCGCAGCGTCCGACCGCCGTGCTGGGGCCGACCAACACCGGCAAGACACATCTGGCCATCGAGCGCATGCTGGGCTATCGCAATGGCATGATTGGCTTTCCCCTCCGCCTCCTGGCGCGGGAGGTTTACGATCGGGTCGTGCGACTAAAAGGCGAGCGGCAGGTGGCCTTGGTCACCGGAGAGGAAAAGATCGTTCCACCTACGGCGCGCTACTTTCTTTGCACCACCGAGTCGATGCCGCTGGACCGTCCGGTTGAGTTTCTCGCCATCGACGAAATACAGCTCGCCGCCGACCCGGAACGGGGCCACATCTTCACCGATCGGCTGCTCCACGCCCGCGGGCAATCGGAGACGATGTTTTTGGGTTCTGACACCGCGCGGCCGGCGATCCGGCGCCTGGTTCCAGACGCCGAGTACCTGTCGCGCCCTCGGCTCTCGCAACTGAGCTATGCCGGACATAAGAAGATAACCCGTCTGCCGCGCCGCTCGGCCGCCGTCGCCTTTTCCGCGACAGATGTTTATGCAGCAGCAGAGCTCATACGCCGCCAACGCGGCGGCACCGCCGTGGTGCTGGGGGCGCTCAGCCCGCGCACCCGCAACGCCCAGGTGGCGATGTTCGAAGCGGGCGAAGTCGACTACCTGGTTGCCACGGACGCCATTGGGATGGGGCTCAATCTCAATTTGGCGCATGTGGCCTTCGTCCGATTGAAAAAATTCGACGGTCATCATCACCGCGACCTCACCGCCGCGGAAATCGGCCAGATCGCCGGACGAGCCGGCCGCCATCAGAGCAACGGCACCTTTGGCACCACGGGCAACCTCGACGGCATGAGCGCAGAGTTGGTCGAGGCGGTAGAAGAACACCGCTTCGATCCGCTAAGAGTGCTGTTCTGGCGCAACTCCTCGCTGGATTTCCGCTCGGCCGACGCCCTCGTCAAGAGCCTTGAAGAACCGCCGCCTTCCGCCCTTCTCGTTCGCACTCGCCATGCCGACGATCACCGGGCCTTGGTGCGCTTGCTGCGCGACCCTGATCTTTGGCCCCGAGTCCGTGGCGAAGAAGCGGTTTCCTTGCTGTGGGAGGTTTGCCAAGTTCCCGATTTTCGCCAAGTTCAAAGCGACCAGCACGCCCGCTTTCTGGCCCGGCTGTATGACCATTTGATGAGCCGCAGCCGGCTGTTGCCGGAAGACTGGGTGGCCGATCAAATCGCCCGCATCGGCCGTACCGAAGGTGAGATCGAGACTCTGGCTGGGCGCATCGCCGAAATTCGTACTTGGACCTACATCACCTATCGATCGGACTGGCTTGCGGATGCGACCCACTGGCAGGGCAGAGCCCGCGCCATCGAGGATTTGCTATCCGATGCGCTACACGAGCGTTTAACAGAACGCTTTGTCGATCGCCGAACCGCACACCTGGTCAGCCGAATGGCCCGCGGGGAAAAGTTGCTCGGCGCGGTTCGCAGGAACGGCGATGTCTTGGTCGAAGGCCAATATGTGGGGCGGCTAGAGGGATTTCGCTTCACCTTAGATACGAACACGAGGTCTGAGGACGCTCGCGCCATCCTGAGCGCCGCCCGCAGTGCCTTGCAGCAAGAAATTCCCGCGCGTATTCGCCGTCTGGAAAAGGCCGACGACGGGGCATTTCAACTCGATAGTCAGGCAAATCTGCTCTGGGAAACTTCGCCTGTCGCCCGCCTGGTTCCGGGTCCGAGCCCCTGGGCACCCCAGCTTCGCATGTTAGACAGCGACTTTCTCGATGCTGCCGCCCAAGAACGCCTGCGACGGCGACTGGCCCAGTGGCTTGAGCAACACCTCGCACGCCTGTCAGACCCTTTGACCGCGCCCCTGGACCACCTGCCTGCCGGTCCCGCCCGTGGCTTGGTCTTTCAACTGACCCAGTCCTTAGGCTGCCTGCCGCGCTCGGCGTTGCGGGAGCCCCTGCGCTTGATCGGACGTGCCGAGCGCAAAGCGCTCGCTTCTTGGGGGGTTCGCCTCGGCCGAGAATCGGTTTGGATGGAAACGGCGTTGAAGAAGACGACCATGCCGATGAGGACCCTTCTTTGGCGGCTTTACCGTGACCAATTGGATCTTCAGGTGCCTGACCGCGTCGGCGCTTCCTTTATACCGGATGAGGCCATCGACGAGGCGGCTTGCCTTGCGCTCGGCTACCGTTTTTTCGCCGGAGAAGGAAACCGCATCGCAGTGCGCGTCGACGCCCTAGAGCGCCTCAGCCGAGAGGCTTTTAAGCTTGCCAAGCAGGGCCCCTTCGTGACCACCGATCGGCTATCGGGTTTGGCTAGATGTGATGACGAGGATCTCGGCGTCATCCTCACAGCGATCGGCTATCGCCAGGAACAGGACAAGGGTGTGCGAACATACACTCGAGCAAGTAATGGCGGTCGCCGGGCTGGTAAAGGCGCCAAGCGTCGAAGCACCAAGAAGGCACAGCGGCATAATCGCGCCCAGCCCAACCCTTGTTCGCCCTTCGCCAAGCTCCGCCACCTGATGGCGTCATCATGAACGAGCCAGGAATTCGCGTGGATAAATGGCTGTGGTACGCACGCTTTTTCAAATCCCGCAGCTTAGCCGCCAAGCTTTGCAATGCCGGGCGGTTGCGGGTCGACGGCATCCTCGTGTCAAAAGCTCACCAGACGGTGCGCCCTGGTAATGTCCTGACCTTTCCCCAGGCACGCGCCATCCGCGTGGTGAAAATCTTAGCTTTGGGTAGCCGGCGCGGCCCAGCAAGCGAGGCGCAAGAGCTTTACGAGGACCTGAAGCCGATCCAAGCCGGAACCAGCCAGCGGCCAACACCCGAAACGCGGAAGGCGGGAAGTGGTCGTCCGACCAAGAAAGACCGCCGTAGACTGGATCGTATGCGCCAAGAAGTCGGCCTTGGATCCTAGGGTTGTCGCGTGGCGCCTAGCCACTCCGTTCGAAAACAAGTGACAAATTGTTGGCCGGCATATCCACTGCCTCTTTTAGCAAAAGGCCCTCAGTCAACGCCGCTTCCGCTACGCTCTCGACTTCACGTAGCCCCCACTTCGGACTCTGCATTCGGAGACCTTGATCGAATGCCAGATTGCTTGCCGCCGCGGGCCGATCTCGACGGAGAAACGGACCATAGAGGTAGAGCCGACCTAAGTTAGGCAAGATTCGACCGCAGCCGGCAAGCAGCCCCAAAGTGCAATTCCAAGAACTCACGTGAAGCAAGTTGATCGAAACCACGGCGGCGGCCGTTTCAATCGGCCAGGGGTTGTCACGTACATCAAGGTGGATGGGTGTGAGCAGATTGGACTGACCGGCCGTCGCCCGATAGGCGTCTATGCTGGAGCGGGCCCTTGGATCAGGGTCGCTCGGCAGCCAACTAAGCTGCGGAAATGCTTGGGCAAAGGCGGCTGCATGCTGCCCGGTACCACTTGCTACCTCGAGCACCGTGCCTTGGCATGGCAGAATTTGGTCGAGCACGCCCAGGATCGCTGCGCTATTCCGTTCCGCAGCCGGCGATACAAGATGCCGACCATCCGCCAGTCTCGGACCTAAAGACTTCCGCATTCGCGCAACTCCAACCGGATTTCCTCCCTTTGACATCGATTAAAGATCGGTAACGATGCCTGCCCTATCCGCGGGGCTTGAATACCGACTATCCGGCGTGATAGGCAAGGCCATGATCAAAAGAATTCGGGCCTTTTTGAATGATTGCACCAGCTTGGCGGATCCCATCCCAAGCCCGAAAAACACGGATGAACTGCAAGTGGCCGCGATTGCGTTGATGGTTGAAGCAGCATCGATGGACCAAAGCTTTGATGAAGCAGAACGTAGCGAAATCATCAGCTTAGCTCGACGGCGTTTTGCGCTCAGCGAGGCGGAAGCCGAGGACCTTCTAGAGCTTGCCAAAGCTCGTGTTTCCAACACCCACCAACTTTTGCCATTCACCCGCATCATTAAGGACAAGTTCTCATACCAAGAGCGAGTTGACTTGATGGAGGAGCTTTGGCGCGTTGTCTATGCGGACGGCCGCGTGGACGATTATGAAGCTAATCTCATGCGCCGTCTGGCGGGCCTGATTTATGTTTCGGATCGTGATTGCGGAGCCGCCAGACTCCGCGTCTCAAAGCGCCAACACCCGAATTCGGAGAATGACTAGCGCTTTCGCGCTCGATAGGAGAACCAAAGACATGACCTATATTGTCACGGAAGCCTGCATTAGGTGCAAGTACATGGACTGTGTGGAGGTTTGCCCGGTGGATTGTTTCTACGAGGGTGAAAATATGCTGGTCATCCATCCCGATGAATGCATCGACTGTGGGGTCTGTGAGCCCGAATGTCCGCCTGAAGCAATCTTGCCGGACACAGATTCAGCAGCCGATGCATGGTTAGAACTTAATCGTGAATATAGCGAATCTTGGCCAAATATTACCCGCAAAGGCACTTCGCCAGCCGATGCCGATGACTACCGTGATGTGGCCGGGAAGTTTGAAAAGTACTTTTCAGCCAACCCGGGCAGTAGTAGCTGAACTTGGCGTGTAGTTAAATCGCGGCGACGCTCGAGTTTTTATTCTGAAATGATGGGGTTCCACTTGGTATTGGATATCGGTTGTTTGATATCCCAAATTAATGTATTATTGGCGCCTAATTTGAGGCTGACTTTAGGGGTTTAGCCCTTCTGAGCGTCGGCTCAGGGTCTGAGGCCGGCGATTGCCACACAGATGGGGAGGCGGTGGCACCGCATTATGACGCGGGTGTCGGCGGGGCCCTTTACTAAGCGCGTTACTTGGTGACCAAGGCGGTTTTAGGCCTTTGTCACGCCAACTGAGTTTTTTGGGAATGGAGGAACGGTGACTGAGATCGATTTTGATAAGGGGGATTATGTCGTTTATCCGACGCATGGCGTGGGTAAGGTTCTTGGTATTGAAACACAAAACATTTCCGGAATTACGCTGGATTTAATCGTAATCAAGTTCGATAAAGACCGCATGACCTTGAGCGTGCCTGTGAACAAGGCAGAGGATTCCGGGCTGCGCAAGTTGTCAACCCGCAAAGTGATGGACACTGCCTTGGCAACGCTCAAGGGCCGCAGTAGAGCCAAGCGCACTATGTGGAGCCGGCGAGCGCAAGAGTATGAGGCCAAGATCAATTCCGGTGACCCAGTGTCGATTGCCGAAGTTGTGCGTGATCTTCACCGCAATGCCGATCAGCCAGATCAATCCTATAGCGAACGTCAGATGTATCAAGCGGCACTCGACCGTTTGGCACGCGAACTCGCCGCGGTGGAACGTATCGATGAGGAAACAGCGGCGCAAAAGCTGGAGGATTTGCTGCAGGCGGCCTAGTCGCGGCATTGGCGAAGGTCGGCTGTGGCCGCCTGATTCGTCGCGTCGAGTACCGTGGCGACCTTCACGGCTCGACTGCTATCACGTTCAGCCCAAATAGGTGGGCACGCTGGACAGTGTGGAGAGGTCGCTTGCCGTAGCGATGAAGAACCGGCAGAAATTTGCGATCCTGCACGGCACGCGACGGGTTTGGGCTATCGCGTCGATTCACAGCGACTGCGAGCGACTGCGGCGATTGCATCGGGCGTTGCTGCCGTCCTTGGATCGCGGTGACCGCATCGTTTATCTCGGCAATTTCGTAGGCCACGGACCGAGGGCAAGAGAGACGCTCGATGTCCTTATCAGTTTTCGCCGTGATCTCTTAAGTCGCCCGCGTGCCTTCGTCTCCGATATTGCCTATCTGCGCGGCAGCCAGGAGGAGATGTGGCAAAAGCTGCTGCAGCTTCAGTTCGCGACCGACCCCCAGGGTGTTCTTGCCTGGATGCTGGATCAGGGGCTAGCAAATACCCTGGAAGCCTATGGCGGAAATATTCGCGAAGGCTTTCAAGCGGCTCGCGGCGGGCCGCTGGCGATTACCCGGTGGACCAGCCATCTGCGGGCCGCCATCCAAGCGGCGCCGGGCCATTATGACATGCTGGCCGCTCTCAAGCGAGCTGCGTTTACCGATGATGAAACCCTGTTGTTCGTCAACGCGGGGCTCGATCCTACCCGCCCCTTGGAGGCGCAAAGCGATAGTTTCTGGTGGGGTGGCGAAGCCTTTTCTAACATCAGCCAACCCTACGGCAGCTTCCAGTTTCTTGTCCGTGGCTTTGATCCCAACCATCCGGGAATTCAGACCACCGACTATACCATTACGATCGATGGCGGCTGCGGCTTCGGTGGCGTATTGATCGCCGCCTGTATTGCATCAGACGGCAAGATTACTGATATCATAGAAGCTTAGGGGCAGCGACTCGTCTGTCGAACAGGCGACTCCCGACGATCTTCACCAAGAAATTCAAGAACGTTTTTGCCTGTCGTGATCCATTTACCTTGTCACCCCGTATAACAAACAAAAGGGGGGGCCTAGGAAAAGGGGTAGCCAAGGAATGGAACACGGCAACAACAAACACTCCCGCCCGGCCCACAATACCGTCATTCGTCACGCCATGCGGCAACCCTTGCTGTCGCGTGAGCGCGAAAGCCAGCTTGCTCGAGCTTGGCGCGACGAACAAGATGAACAGTCACTGCATGAGCTGATTAATGCCTATACCCGACTCGCGGTCTCAATTGCCGCAAAATACCGAAACTACGGCTTGCCCATGGCCGATA
This sequence comes from Rhodospirillales bacterium, assembly GCA_965222795.1. Taxonomy (GTDB): domain Bacteria; phylum Pseudomonadota; class Alphaproteobacteria; order Kiloniellales; family CBDCUY01; genus CBDCUY01. The sequence continues at coordinate 2,553,355 of OZ244972.1, forward strand.
TGGTGCAAGAAGGCAGCATGGGCCTGCTGGAGGCGGCACAACGCTTCGAACCAGAACGCGGCGTCCGCTTCTCGACCTATGCTTCCTGGTGGGTACGCTCCGCCATTCAGGACTTCATTCTGCGCAATTGGTCGATCGTGCGTACCGGCACAACCGCGGCCCAAAAATCGCTCTTTTTTAATCTCCGCCGGCTCCGCAGCCGGATCGAGGAAGCATCCGGTCATGGTCTCGGCGACGATGGCCGCAAGGAAATTGCAAAGACCCTCGGCGTTCGCCTATGTGACGTCGAAAGTATGGAAATGCGCTTGGCCACCGCCGACCAATCCTTAAACGAGCCCTATGGCGGCGACTATGACCACGAGTGGCAGGACTGGCTCGCCGACGATAGTCCGAGCCCTGAGACGATCACGATCGAGCGGTGCGATCAGGCAACGCAACACAACTGGCTCGGCGAGGCTTTAGACGAGCTTTCACCCCGTGAGCGGATCATCATTGACCTCCGGCGCCTGGCAGAAGAGGGGAAGACCCTGGAAGAGCTCGGCCGGCATCTAGGCGTCAGCAAGGAACGGGTGCGGCAATTGGAGCACCGCGCGCTGGGTAAACTCAAAACCGCCATCATGCGGCGCGCCGGCAACAGCGAAGACCTGTGGCTTGAGGCCTGAACAGAGAGGGGAGTCTCTAGCTCTCAGCCAATGCGACTTCAGGTAAGTGTCGCCGGGTTGTTTGGCTCCGGCGCAGCTGTCATCGGATAACCTTTATTTTTTGTCCGACCCGCAGCTGTTCGCCGGGAGCCAGCCCGTTGATCAACATGAAATGCTTCAGCGGATCTCCCTCGACCGGCATCCGGCGGGCAAGCGACCGTGGCGTATCGCCGGACCGAACGACCCGCGTGCGAACCCTCAAAGGTTTGATCTTTGCCGCCTCCTTAGCGCTCAGACGGCGGAAGCTGTAGGTCATACGGCGAAGCGGTTCGGATAGCGATGCGGTCAATTTGGGCGGGGTCAACATGAGAAATCGATAGATCGTGCGCGAATCGTACCGGATGGCCACCGCTCGCGCATCAAACTGTCCTTGGCGATTTTTTATCCGCGTCCTGCCGGTGGCCGCCGCCATGCCATTGACTGAAATCGACTCTACTTCGGCGAGCCGCACGTCCTTTGCCCAGACGCCCAAAAGGTAATCCGACATCGACAGATTTCGCGATTCTTTGGCTTGGTCGAAGATAATGGCCGCCCCTTGCCGATTTTGGGCGATCACCCGTTGCGGCGTGTTGACCAAACGAAATCCCTCGGGGGCAGTAAAACGAAAACGAAGCTCTGGGTGTATGAAATCACGCCCACGCACAAAACCTTGGGCCGGATTGTCGCCATAGATCATGCCATCGATCTTGTCGAAGTAGATGCCGCGACCGATGATCGGGTCATCAACGGTCTTGGTGCCCGCTTCCCTGATGGCTCGATCAATTCGATCGCTGGTGCGCGGATGAGTCTGTAGTAAACTGAACTGCTCGGCCTTGCTCGGGTCACCGGCAATTTCTGCCTGCAGGCGAGAGTTCCCTTGCAGCTTCCTCAGAAAGCTCGACATGGCCGATGGCTGATAGCCACTGCGCCCTAGGTATCGCACGCCGAGTGTGTCTGCCTCGAATTCCTGTTGGCGGGAGTAACTCTGTAACGCCAGGACGGCGGCGGTGCCGAAGAGATTCATCGCCTGGCCGCTGCCGGTCAGCACGCCCAAGCCGATACCGGCGATTTGCGCCGCCGTCTGCCGGCCGTAGCGCTCAGCCGTGTGGCGACCAGTGACATGGCCAATTTCATGGGCAAGAACACCCGCCACCTCCGCCTCATTTTCCGCCAAGGCCAACAGCCCACGGGTGATGTAGACATAGCCGCCAGGTAGGGCAAAGGCGTTGACGACTGGCGAATCAAGCACCGTGAAGGTGAACGCAAGATCCGGCATTTCCGAGGTCTTGGCCAGGAAGCCGCCAAGGCTGGATATATAGGCCGATAACTCAGGGTCATCATAGACGCCACCAAACTCGGCCAAAATCTTCGGATGTTCCTGTTTGCCAAGCGCGATTTCCTGCGCAGGGCTCATTCCTCCGGTGAAGATCGTCCGCCCGGTCGCCGGTGATTTCGAACACGCAGCCAGCGCCAAAATCCCGAAAATCGCCACTAGGGTAGCAAATCGACGTGCGAAATTTTTCATCAGTCAATAACCTCGATTTGTTCCGGATGGGACGCTTCGATTAATGGACCATTATAGGACCTAAGCCAACCGCGAACACGTATATGGCGACCTTCATAGTGCACAGGATTAATGCCCGCCTGCCTAAACAACCGCCGCGCCTCATCGTCCAGGGACACGGTAAAATCGCTGCGCCAGTTGCGGCCAAAATTCAGATAGGCTCGCTTGCCTCTGACTTGTGCGGAGCGAACCCTGCCCTCGACCAATTGAAAACTTCCTATGTGTTCATCCAGATTGTCGCTGTCCCGAATGGCATAGTAAGGATGCGCCCAAATCCCTCTGCGAGCACGTCGCGCCCGCCGCTCCTGCTTCAGCAACTTTGATATCAGTGCGCGATTATCCGCGAAGGTGTAAACCCTCGCCATACCCTGGAACAACATCTCACCCTGCACCCAGCGCCCGTCTTCCAAATAGAGATGGGCAAGCTCGCGCCCGTGTCGATCACGGCGACGGCCGCCATAAGCCAAGGCAACCTCCTGTCCGAGCGTGAGCTCGGCCAGCGCCGCCTTGGCCTCGTCGGCAAGTGGCCACTTGGCAAAGTTTGGCCGGCCAAGCGGCAGCTTCGGCGCCTGGGTGCCGACTAAACGAACCTCGCGGCCGTCATGCAGGATCACTGTATCGCCGTCGACGACCTCGATCACACGAGCATAGGACGTTGGCGTCAGCTCCTTGGCATAGGCACTCGTTGCAAAGAACAGTACCAGCGCCAAGCGTGCAAAGCGTATGACACTCAGTCTCATGCGGCCTCCCAGCGCGCCTCCACTCCGACCGCCTAGCTTTGACCTTACGATAGGACCAACTCCTGCGATACTATACGTGTCTCTCACACTAAATGCTTCCCCAGCGTCCTTAGCAAGAGGCTTGGCCAATGCCCCCAAGCAATGATGCAACGATCAACGGTCCAAAGCCCGACACGAGAGCGGTCCTCTATCCAGTAATCGAGCCGCACAAGCGAGGTCATCTCCGTCTCGATGATCGGCATGTCATGTACTTCGAAGAATGCGGCAATCCCCAAGGCGCGCCCGTCTTGTTCTTGCACGGTGGTCCGGGCGCCGGCGCTTCCCCCGAGCACCGGCGTTTTTTTGATCCTGCCTACTATCGGATCGTGATTTTCGATCAACGGGGCGCCGGCCGGTCAACGCCTTTAGGCGCGTTGCACGACAACACAACCCAGCATCTGATTGCCGACATCGAGCACCTCCGCGACCATCTTGGCATCGAGCGATGGCAAGTCTTCGGTGGCTCTTGGGGAAGCACACTCGCGCTGGCCTACGCGCAAAACTACCCGGAGCGAGTGACGGCGCTGGTGCTGCGCGGCATTTTTCTCGGGCGCCCCCAGGAAATCTCGTGGTTTCTCGATGGCATGCGCAGCTTTTTTCCCGAGAACTGGGAGCAGTTTGCCAATTTCTTGCCGCAAGAAGAACGCGCCGACCTGCTCGCGGCCTATTACAGTCGCCTGTGTCATCCGGATCCGGAGGTGCATATGCCGGCCGCGCGTGCCTGGAGTCGCTATGAAGGGTCTTGTTCCACATTGCTTCCCAGTCAGGGTCAACTTGCCGGCACGGCGCATGACCAGGCGGCCCTGAGCCTTGCACGCCTCGAAGCCCATTACTTCATCAACAATATCTTTCTGAAAGACGGCGCTTTGCTGGCAGGAATTCCACAGATCCGCCACATTCCAGGGGTCATCGTGCAGGGACGCTATGATGTCATCTGCCCAATAATGACCGCAGACGCACTGCACCGAGCCTGGCCGGAAGCGACCTACCAGGTTATCGATGCGGCCGGGCATTCGGCGATGGAGCCCGGCATCAGCACGGCTCTGGTGGCCGCAACGGATCGTTTCAGATCATGACCCCGGCACCATAGTTTGGTATAAGGCGCGGCATCGCGAGTCGAAAATCAGTCGCGAGTGGGGGCAATGAAAAATTCTTTGATCGCTGGGCTTACTATTCTTGTCTGCGCATTCCTTGGCCTACGGGGATCGTCAGACGCCGCATTGGCCGATGGCTTCGACATCTTTATCGATGACGATCCATCCTATCTTAGTCTGGGTATCGGCTATTTCGACCTAGTGCAGGAAGACAATGAAGCCGCCGACTTCCGGTTGGAGTACCGTCACGGCCAACCTTTGTATTTCCTCAAGCCGTGGCTCGGCCTAGAGGTCACCAGCGATGGCTCCTTTTATGGGCTCGGCGGATTGTTGGTGGACCTGGGCATCGGCGAACGGATAGCCGTCACCGGGAGTCTTGGCGCCGGCGCTTATAGCAAGGGCGATGGCAAGGATCTAGGCGATACGATCGAGTTTCGCTCGCAAATTGAAGTCGCCTATCGATTTGACAATGCTTCGCGCTTGGGAATCGCATTCTCCCATATCTCGAACGCGAGCATCGGCGATGACAACCCCGGCACGGAGATCTTGAGTCTCTATTACCACTTTCCGATTAGCACGTTCTTTGGGCGCTAGTGTGGTGGATTTGAAGTTCCTATCATTGTTTGGAGCCGCACCGAGAGGAGCTTCAAATCCGGAAACCACACTAGACTCAACACCTAGTGTCCTGATCGATTCCGAAATTCGCTCGGTGCAGGCCACAATATGAAGCGAATTTCGGAATCGGGACACTAGGCATCGTGCGATGATGGCCCTAAGGGTTGGCTGCCGTTTCAAGCACTAGAGCGCGTGACTTTCGAGGAATGACAATTGGCCCGGCCCTACTATGATAAATTCATAAAAGCCTTTGACCTGATTTGGGGCGAAGGATTCATTTCTCCGGGCGGACCGGCCGCTGTTCATCGCATCATCGAAGGCATCGATCTCAACGGCATGCTGGCGCTCGACTTTGGATGTGCCCTCGGTGGCATTGATTGCCTGCTTGCCAAAGACTTCGGATGCCGTGTCATCGGCATCGATGTTGAAGCGGCCCTGGTGGCGGAAGGCCAGCGCCGCGTCGCCGAGCTCGGCCTGGCCGAACAGGTTGAGCTGCGTTTGGTGGAGCCTGGCCCCCTCCCCTTTGCCGCAGGCACCTTTGATCTGGTGTTCAGCAAGGAAAGTCTTCTTTTCATTGACGACAAACGAGCGGCTCTCAAGTCCATCTTCTCCGTCCTCAAGCCAGGCGGCTGGCTTGCCTTTAGCGACTGGCTCGGTCGATGTGCGGGATCTGAAAACAGTGACACCGATCCAATTTTGCGTCGTCTCTTCGAAGTTCGTGGCGCCGCCTATCATCTTGCAACGGCTGATGACTATCGCAGGATCCTGGCCGATTGCGGCTTTCGCGAAACCAACGTCGTTGATGTGACCGATCGGATTATCAACGAGCAAAGGAAAGCGATCCGTCGCATTGGCGAGACTCAAAGGGATCAGCTCCTCACCTTGGTGGGCAAGACGGAAGCCGATCACATGCTGGCTTTCAATGAATGCGTCCTCGATGCCATGCGCGCGGGAGCGCTGCACGCCGTCGTCGTGCAATCACGCGTGCCAAGCGGACCATCGGATTGACAGCTACACTTTGGGGCGCAGCGTGCGACCCATCACCATCGGCTTGCCGCGCAGGGATTCTCGGTGAACAATGTAAAGCCCGCTGCCAACGATCAATAAGATGCCGACGACCGTCGACCACCCCGGCACTTCCTGCCAGAAAACAAAGCCCCACAAGATGGCCCACGGTAGGGTGCAATACTCAAAAGGCGCCACCACGCTGACTGGCCCCAAGCGATAGGCCTGGCTAAGACAATAGAATCCGACGCCGGCGATAAGGCCACATATCGCCATCAGCCCAAATCCGTACCAATCGGGTATGTACCAAGCGCGAAACAGAAACTGCAAGCTGGCATGACTGCCCGTGTCAAAGCGACCATCGCCGATTGCCAGTCCAACCCCTAGGCTACAAACAAGGTAGGTTGCGTTGACATAGAGGGCCATGGTGGCGCCGGCATCGCCCCGGCCGATGCGTCGGGTCATCAGGATCGAGAAGGCATAGCAAAGCGCGGCAAATATCGCTAAGGCGGCGGCGGGCTCTATAGTATTCGATCCCGGCTGCATCATCACCGCCACGCCCGCAAAACCGGCAAGCACGGCGAGCCATCGCCTAAGACCGACCCTTTCCGCCAACAAAGGGCCAGCAAGGGCAGTCACAAACAGTGGACAGGAATAGTAAAGCGTCACCGTGTCCGCCAAGGTCAACTTGGCCAAGGCGAGATAGTACGCCGTGTAGGAGACGAAGCTGGTGATGCCGCGCAGAACGTTCAAAAGCGGCCGGCGGGACTTTATCGCAAAGCTGCCGTTCTCGAAGTAGGCTATGGCGAGCGCGGGAATGGTCGCGACGAGACTGCGAACGAAAACGATTTCGACGGCGGCGTAACTGTCGCTCAGAAGTCGAATGATGACATCCTGAATGGCGAATAGGCTCATGCCTGTAACGAGGAAAACGATCCCCCTTATCGGGGCATCGCCGGCTTGCTGCGGTACGGCTTGTTCGCTCATTCGCCACGGCACCTGTTCGGGGCGTTAACGCCCGGCGTGTTACAGCATCGATACTCCCACGTTCGTCGGCCATCTTTGGCAAAGAGCCAAGAATGGCACCGATAGCAAAGCGGATGTTAGCGTGGCAATGATCTGCCGAGCCTTACGAAGAACTCATAGCAGCATTGCAATTTTTGCTGGTTATGTGGAAAGGGGCGCACCCGGGTCACCAAGACGCGCCAGCCGATAAGAGTGCTCTGCAGTTCGCTCAGACTGTCGCTCGGCGCCCCGAGCTGTCGGCACGAGCGCCCCAACGGCGCCCCTCCAAGAGCGGCGGGAGATCCCCCAGCAAGCCCATGGCATGCTGCATGAATAGGCGCTTCAAAGGCGGAACGCGGTGAACCCCGGCGAGCCCCAAGTCACGCAACAATCGCAACGGGCCAAGATCGTTGGAGAAGAGACGATTGAGGCCGTCGGTTGCCGCGACCAATGTCATATTATCTACCCGCCGCCACCGCTCGTAGCGCCGCAGGACCTCCGTGCTGCCGCAATCGAGCCCAATTTTCACCGCGTCACACAGCACTTCGGCCAAGGCCGCAACATCCTTGAGACCGAGGTTCAAGCCCTGGCCGGCGATCGGATGAATGACATGGGCCGCATCGCCAACCAGCGCCAAACGCGCCGCGTGATAGGTTCGCGCATGCTGCAAGACGAGAGGATAGGACCAGCGCCGCCCCATCAACCTCAAGGGTCCGAGGCTTTCGCCAAAGCGCCTTGTCATCTCCTGCGAAAAATCTTTCTCCCCCAACGCCAACATGCTGGGCGCGAGTGTCGCCCGTTCCGTCCAGACGATCGAGGAGCGATGCCGGCCGTCGGGCGTATCGGTCATCGGCAGCACCGCGAAAGGCCCGGAGGGTAGGAAATGTTCGTGCGCCACACCATTGTGCGGTTGCTCGTGGGTAACGCTGCAAACAATACCGACCTGCGGATATCGCACCCGTGCTACCTGGATGCCCGCCTCCTGGCGGAGCTGGGAGGGCGCGCCATCTGCCGCGATCACCAAACCTGCCCGCAATTTACTGCCGTCACCCAGCCTTGCCGTCACCTCATGGTCGTTGCGCGCCAAGCCTTTCAAATCAACAGGGGCGATCAAACGCAGCGTCGCTATCGTACTGGCATGGTGATAAAGCGCTTTTCGGGTCGCCAGATTTTCCACGATGTAGCCGAGCGGCTGGCCATCTAGATCGTCCTGATCGTAGTGCAAGAAAAATGGCGACGCGGGACGCCCCACTCTTCCGTCCGAAACGCGAATTTCGCGAATTGGTGCCGCCGACGTAGCCATTCGCGGCCAAACGCCAATCGCCTCAAGAAGCTGCTTGGAGCCGCGGGCAATAGCCGAAGCACGGCCATCATGCTCCTGCCTCAAAAGGTCGTCCGGATCCGCTCGATCGAGGACCGTAACCTCGATCCCGGCCGATGCCAAGGCGATGCCCGTGGTGAGACCCACCATGCCGCCGCCGACCACCACGACCTGACAATCGAAAGTTTGAGCCAAGCAACTCTCCCTATTTCTCGTTCCTATCGCACAGTAAGCCGCGACCGGCAATGCCCGACCCTATCAAAGATGGTCGAGCGTCACTTCTCACGCCCGCCGCCTAATAAATAGGCGCACACAAAGCACTGGTCAAAAAATAGGCAATTGGTCAAAGCATTGCCGGTAACTGATCCTCATCCATCAGTATAATATATTGATATTATTATAAAAAAGACAATCAGCGGTCAATGGCATGGTTCTTGATGAGACGGCGGAAAACGAAACCGACAGGAGAGTACTGGATGTCGTCACCGATCAATGCCTGCACCAAGGCCGTCGCGGTCAGCCTGCCCGTCATCTTCATCAGCAATCCAAGCTCGGCGGCTGTGTCGGCCGAGACGCAATTCGTCTTCAACAGCTTTTCCTTTCTGGTCCATGGCTTCTTGGTCATGTGGATGGCGGCTGGCTTCGCGATGCTGGAAGCCGGCCTGGTACGTACCAAAAACACGGCGGCGATTTGCCTCAAGAACATTGCCCTTTATTCGCTAGCCGGACTGCTCTTCTACTTTGTCGGCTATAACCTAATGTACGTCGATGTTTCTGGCTTCATGGGCTCTCTAAGCCTCCTCTACAATCCCAGCGAAGCAGAAGTCGCGTTGCTCAATGCCGAGGAGAAGTCCCCCGAACTCATCGCCGCCGTAACGGAAAGCGGTTACGCCTCGATGTCGGACTGGTTCTTCCAAATGGTATTCGTTGCAACCGCAGCTTCGATCGTTTCCGGGACCCTGGCCGAGCGCATTAAGGTCTGGCCCTTCCTCATCTTCACGATCGTGCTGACCGGCCTGCTTTACCCGATTCAGGGATCCTGGTCCTGGGGCGGCGGTTTCCTCTCGAGCATGGGCTTCAGCGATTTCGCCGGATCGACGATCGTGCATTCAGCTGGTGGTTGGGCGGCGCTCACCGGGGCGATCATCCTGGGCCCACGCAAAGGAAAATACGGCCCGGGCGGTCGCGTCAACGTCATGCCTGGCGCGAATCTGCCGCTTGCCACTTTGGGCACCTTCATTCTCTGGTTTGGCTGGTTCGGGTTCAATGGCGGATCACAACTTGCGCTCGGCTCGGCAGCCGACGTCGCGGCAATCGCCATCGTTTACGTGAACACCAATATCGCCGCGGCCGCGGGCGTTGTCGTCGCCATGGCCATGTGCCAACTGGTCTACAAGAAGATCGACCTCACATTGGCGCTTAATGGGGCCATCGCCGGGCTGGTCGCCATCACCGCCGGACCTGACCTGCAAAACCACGCGCTTTCCGCGTTGATTGGCGGGATCGGCGGCGCCTTGGTGGTTTTCGCCATTCCCTTGCTCGACAAGCTGCGCATTGACGATGTTGTGGGGGCGGTCTCGGCCCACTTGGTGGCCGGCATTTGGGGAACCTTGGCGGTCGCGATCTTTGGCGGCGGCAGCTTTGTCGCGCAGATAGCCGGCATTTTGGCCGTCGCCGTCTTCATGTGCATCACCAGCACCATCCTCTGGATGGCACTGAAATACTCCATTGGTCTAAGGGTCAGCGAAGACGACGAAGCCATGGGCCTTGATAAAGCCGAATTGGGGATGGAGGCCTATCCAGAATTCGGACAAGGTTCACAAGCCTTCTGAAAAATAAATCCCTGTTGCCCTGGGCTCGAATTTTCAATTCGGGCCCTCTTTTTTTGTTGTATCCTTATCTTGTCTTAGATTCTACATTTGCCGACTTAACTTGTTTGTCGTACTTGCCCACGCTAGAATGAATAATGCTTAGTTTGCGAATCGGGCCGGTGCCGCTAGCAGGGCCGCAGGCTGCCATCACATGACGGCGCGCGCAATCGGGGTAAGACGCGCTTCTCGAAGCCGCAGCGACAATCGGCTTTTGCCGGAGGGCGCCAATGAGTTTCTGCGCCGGCGAAGTGTCGAGGCTTTGGGTGTTGTGCTCGTGCTCCTCGCCTCCACGATATTCGCAGCGAACTTCACCTACACCCCCAGTGACCCATCCTTCAATAATGCGGTCGAAGGTGTGGTGGACAACGCCCTGGGCTTACCTGGGGCCTATTTCAGCGACCTGCTGCTGCAGATACTAGGCCTTGCCGGCTTCTTGTTGCCGCTTGCGTTGATCGGCTGGGGTTGGCGATTGATTCGCCGCCGTGGATTGCGACGCTGGCCATTGCGCTTCGTCACATTGGTGGGGAGCCTGTTCTTTGCAGCCATCACACTCGCCAGCCTGCCGTCACCTGATCATTGGCCGATTTCCAGCGGCCTCGGCGGAGCAATTGGCAATCTGGCCTATACCCGTATGGTCGACATCGCCGGCAGTTGGGCGTGGCTGGCCGTGGCCTTTGCCGGCTTAGGTTCAATCGCTCTACTCATTTATGTGATGGACTTCACGCGCGAAGATCTAGCGCGGGTGCGTCGCGCACTTGCCTGGTTCTCGGTGCCACAACCAACCATCACGCCACGGCCTGTGAAGAAAACACGGAAGGGCGGGGCCGCTTCACGAAAAGAGAAGAAGCAGCGCGAGCGCCGGGAGCCGACGTTGGAGGAGGAGGCGGAGCCCGAACCACCTCCCCGTCGGACCAAAGCTCCAAACCTGGTGGTGAGGTCCGAAGATGATCATCGGTCCAGAACGGCACCAAAAAAGTCTGCCAAATCCAAAAAGAGTGACGCTCAGGGGCGATTGGACTTTGGCAACGGTGACAGCTATCAGTTACCCCCGCTTTCTCTCCTAAGTCCGGTGCCGATCGCCGCGGAAAAGTCAGCATTGACCCGAGATGCCTTGGAAAAAAATGCCCGGATCTTGGAGACGGTGCTTTCTGACTTTGGCGTGCGTGGCGAGATCATAAAAGTCCGACCCGGGCCGGTGGTGACACGCTATGAGCTCGATCCGGCACCCGGCACAAAGACCAGTCGTGTCGTCGGCCTGGCGGACGATATCGCCCGATCCATGAGTGCCATTTCGGTGCGCGTCGCAGTCGTTCCCGGGCATTCGACCATCGGTATCGAATTGCCGAACAGCAATCGGGAGACGGTCTATCTTCGCGAACTTATGGCGTCCGGCGCCTTTGAGCGGGCGGGCGGAAAACTGCCCCTGGCCTTGGGCAAGGACATCAGCGGCGCGCCAACCATTGTCGATCTGGCGCGCATGCCGCATCTGTTGATTGCCGGCACCACCGGTTCGGGCAAGTCGGTCGCTGTTAATGCGATGATCCTGTCCTTGCTCTACCGCCTGACGCCCGAGCAATGCAAGTTCATCATGATCGACCCAAAGATGTTGGAACTTTCGGTTTATGACGGCATTCCGCATCTTTTGGCCCCTGTCGTAACCGATCCAAAGAAAGCGGTGGTGGCGCTTAAGTGGACGGTGCGCGAAATGGAAGAGCGTTACCGATCCATGTCGCGCCTGGGGGTGCGCAACATCGATGGCTACAACACCCGCATCGAAGAGGCCCGACGCAGCGGCGAAGTCCTTACCCGCCGCGTACAGACCGGCTTTGACCCGGATACCAACATGCCCGTCTTCGAGGAGCAGCCCTTCGAACTCGAGCCGCTCCCCTTTGTCGTCGTCGTCGTTGACGAGATGGCCGATCTCATGCTCGTCGCCGGCAAAGATATTGAAGCCGCGGTGCAGCGCCTCGCGCAGATGGCCCGCGCCGCCGGCATTCATATCCTCATGGCCACCCAGCGGCCCTCGGTCGACGTAATCACGGGCACCATCAAGGCCAACTTTCCGACCCGGGTGAGTTTCCACGTGACAGCCAAGGTGGACAGCCGCACCATTCTCGGCGAACAGGGCGCCGAGCAGTTGCTGGGCCAAGGTGACATGCTCTATATGGCCCAAGGCGGTCGCATAACCCGCGTGCATGGGCCATTGGTCACAGACGAAGAAGTCGAGGAGGTCGTTGCGCATCTGAAACAGCAAGGCCAGCCATCCTACGTTGACGCGGTCACAGAAGAACCGGACGAGCCCAGCTTCGAGGATATGGCGTCGGGCGGCGGCAGCGGCGACGAACTCTATGACCGGGCAGTCGCCTTGGTCTGCAGCGAGCGCAAGGCCTCGACAAGCTTCGTGCAGCGGCATCTGCAGATCGGATACAATCGGGCTGCGCGGATTATCGAGCGCATGGAAAAAGAGGGCGTCGTGAGCCCTGCCAACCATGTCGGCCGCCGCGAGGTGCTGGCCGGTTCTCACGACGACTGAGCCGCCCAGCGATTGTCACTGACGAAATCGTTACCAGCGTGTCATTGATGGGGCTGCGTATAGCTTATGGCGTTCAACACCACAGCATAGGTCGTTCAACGGTATCAAAGATGCGGGCTTGGGTCATACTGTTCATCACCGTCTTCGCCGTCAATTTCGCCAAACCTCTAGCGGCCGGCGAAACGAGCCAATTGTCAGATCAGGATCGGCTGGATATCGCGCAGGTAGAGCAATACCTGAATGGCATCAACACGCTGCACGCCCGCTTCGTCCAGATCTCCTCGAACGGTGCGCTTGCAGAAGGCGCGCTTTACGTCGACCGGCCGGGGCGCATGCGCTTCGAGTATGACCCCCCACACCCAATCGTCATGATCGCAAACGGCTTTTCCTTTCTTTACTACGATCGGGAACTAGAAGAAGCGACTTTCCTGCCCATGTGGGAGACGCCGCTCTGGTTCTTCGTGCGCGAAGACATCAATCTGTCTCGCGATGCCAAGATCCTAAGCGTGCAGCGCGAACCAGGTGTCGTCAGTGTTACTTTGGCGCAAAAGGACAAAGAGGATCTGGGCGCCATAACACTCGTATTCAATCAACTGCCTATGCGCCTCCTCCGCTGGAGCATCGACGATGCCCAGGGGCTGACCACCCAGGTATCCTTGTTGGACCTTGATCGTGGCATCAAACTCGATGATGGGCTCTTCGACCAAAGCCCCTATCGGCCAGGTGGCTCATCCGAGGATCGCGGTTGAACCGATTTTATGCGGAAGGGGCTGACCACAAGGCCCCAAAGTGATTGTTCTGCGCGACGCTCCACGCCGATGCGGAAGTTCAATTGTCGCTGGGTCGGGCTCCGGCTGACGAAGAGCCGGTCCCAGAGGCTGAGTATGGTGGCGTAGTTCGAATCCGTATCGGCCCGAACCGCATGATGATGCACCCAATGAATCGATGGCGTGACCACGCATTTTGACAGGATCCGCTCCAAGCGCTCCGGCAGACGCACGTTGGAATGGTGGAAAATCGCCGCGGCCAAAACCAGCGCCTCGAACACGAGAACAGAAGCCAAGGGAACCGCTAAGAGGATCACGACCATGGCCCGCGCGCAGGCAGAAAAGAACACCTCGCCGAAATGAAACCGCAAAGCAGAGGTGCTGTCGAGGAAGCGGTCGAGGTGATGGACCTCGTGAAAACGCCATAAGATTGGCACCACGTGATTGGCCCGATGCCACCAGTAAATCAGACCATCCAGGATGACAATGTCCAGCACCAGCCCCCAAGGGCCACCCCACCATGCCGGGCGCCAACCCAGGCCCTGCGCCGCCGCCCAGGCAGTAATCGGTACGACGACCAGGGGCGATATGGCAACATTAACAAACCACAGGCCCATGTTCCGCAAGACGCGGCGCCAACCACCAGGCAGGGCCAGGTCATTCGGTTCCGCTGCTGCCGGGATCATGCGTTCAACCATGAACCATATCGCCAGCCAGATTGCGATCGCCACCCCCTTCCAGGCCAAAAGGCTTTCGATCGTTAGGTCCATATCGCATCATATGGCAGGATGACGGGCCGGCAGCAAGGTGAAGGCTAGCTCCCTTCGGGCACGAAAACTGGCGGATCCCATCGAGGCGCTTGGAAACTTACAGCACCGCATAACCTGAAGGCCAACACCATGACCAAACCTCTCATCGGCGTACCCTGTTGCGTCAAGCAGATCGATGGCAGCCCTTTCCACAGTACCGGTGACAAATACGTACGTGCCTTGGCCCGGGTTAGTGAAGCCAATGTCGTGCTTCTTCCCGCTTTGGCAGAACTTTCGGACAGCGCCGGTTTGATCGATCGCCTCGACGGCTTGATGTTGAGCGGTAGCCCGTCCAATGTACATCCCGAACGGTACAACACCCCGGCCTCGGCCGAGGCCGAGCCCTATGATCCGGCACGCGACGACACGACTTTGCCGTTGATCAGGTTGGCGCTGAAGAGGGAGGTGCCGCTGCTCGCTATATGCCGTGGCATGCAAGAGCTAAACGTGGCGCTTGGTGGCAGCCTCTATGCGCGGGTCCATGAGCAACCCGGGCGCCAGGATCATCGGCGGCCGAAAAGTGAATCCTTGGACGTACAGTACGGCCCCAAACACAGCATTCGACTGCGGCAGGGCGGAATTCTGCATGATTTGGCAGGACAGGACGAGATTATGGTGAACTCCCTGCATTGGCAGGCCGTCAACCGATTGGCACCAGGCCTCGACGTCGAAGCCGAGGCCCCGGATGGTACTATTGAAGCGGTTCGAGTCCGAAGCGCTACGACCTTCGCCGTCGGCGTTCAGTGGCACCCGGAATACAAAGCCTGGGAGGATTCTTTCTCCACAAGACTGTTCCAAGCTTTCGGCCAGGCATCACGGCAACGCATGCGCGTAGGCCGGCGAGCGCTTCGAGAGCCAGTCACCCCTGCTTAAGAAAAGATTCATGAAGGTTATCTTGCAGGCGATTGCATCGTGGCGAAAAGACACTAACTTATTAGTAACCGTCGGCGCCACTTTGGCGGCCGGCTAGAACGGAAGGGTGCTTTCCCCTGCCATCCTTCCGCATCTCCGCGGAGATCGGAACGCCCGGCTCCCCCCCGACCGGGCGTTCCCTTTCCCTGTTTGGGCATCTTCCCTGTTTGGGCATCGTATTTCCTTGTACTTGAGCTTGGCAGTTGTGCTTGCGGCTGTGGCTTACTATACCTTTGTTTTCTCGCAGAAAACGCCAAGGCGTCTAGAGCGTCGGGCGGCAATTTGGGATCAATTCTGCTTGGCCTCTGGGGTGGCGATCCGCTGTCGAAACGGGCGCGGTCGCGATGCCATCGCATCTCGCAAGCGCGTTTCGCCAGCGGGCGCCGGCCAGAGCCAAGCCCCCGCAAATCGGCTGTTCCCGATTTGTTGTTCGAAGAGGACATATGAACCGGGATACATCCCGGTTCGGGGGACGGGCGGTTTGGCGCCAAATCCTGCACCAAGCCTCTCGGACGTAATCGACGGATAGGCCCATCGAGCCTTCGCTTGACGTTGTCCCCAAACCGCTCCGTCAGAATGGTTCCAAATTGCCGCCCGACGCTCTAGCCATTTCATCTTAAGGGGGCACAGCCTTGCGACTTGCCACTTGGAATGTCAATTCGATCCGCCAGCGAATTGACGGTCTCCAGCGCTTCGTCACCACGGCCTCTCCGGACGTCATTTGCCTGCAGGAAACAAAGGTCAGAAATGAGGAATTTCCCTTTGATGCCGTGGCCGCGCTCGACTATCCCCACGTCGAAATCAATGGCCAAAAAGGCTACAACGGCGTTGCCATCCTGTCGCGTTTCCCTTTTTCGGGCGTGTTTTCGCGACCTTGGTGCGGCAAACAGGACTGTCGGCATATCGGTGTCCGTTTGCCCAACGACACCGAACTCCACAATCTCTATGTCCCTTCCGGCGGTAGCACGCCCGACCCAGAAAGCAATGACAAGTTCGCCCACAAACTGGCTTTCCTGCGGGAGATGGCCCGCTGGGCCCAAGCGGAGACCTTGTCAGAGCGTCGGGTGATCGTGGTTGGCGATCTCAACGTCGCTCCTTTGGAGACCGATGTCTGGAACCATAAGCGGCTGCTGCGCAGCGTGGGTCACACGCCTCTGGAATCAGAGCTGCTCCTCAAGGCTTTAAAGGCCGGGAACTTCCTCGACGTGCCCCGTCACTTCGTCCCGGAGAATGAACCGCTTTACACCTGGTGGGGCTATCGCTTTGCAGCGAGCTTCGAAAAGAACTACGGCTGGCGCTTGGACCATGCTTGGATCACCCCGCCCCTTGCCGCCGAACTGACAGATATGCAGGTTGCCAAGGAAACAAGAGCCTGGGAGAAGCCGTCCGACCACGTGCCGGTGGTTCTTGATTTGGCCTAGCCTTCGACCCGGTACAAAAAATACCTGCCAGGTCTTACGCCCGGGGGCGGTGCTACCTCCTGCGAACCGGCAAAAGGCATGGCTTGGTCGGCAATGACATAGCCACCCTTCTGCATAAGCAACGGCAATTGTGAGGCAATGAAGCTGGCAATTTTCGCATTGGCATCTGCATCGCCGGTGCCGATATCCGTATGCAACAGCGCCACTTGACCGGCAAAGTACTGCACAGCATCCGGCAGGGTCTTTTCGATATCCCCCAGGAAGAGATGCTCGTCACCCGGAATGCAGTCCGGGTGGGCGGCGACCTGGCGATCAAACACGAGGATTTGCCGATCGGGAAAGATCTCACGCAAATGGTCATAGGTGCGGCCATTCCCCAATCCCAATTCGAAGATCGGGCCTGGCAAGTCGGCAATCCAGTCGACGGCCGCGTTGAGACAGGCACGCTGCGCCTCTAGCCTCCGGATCACGCTATCAAGTCTGCTCATGACGCCTATCTCAGTTCTGGCCGCGCGCCTCGAGCAAGCGGTTGGTTGTGTTTTCAAGACGATGCGCCAG
The DNA here is from genome assembly GCA_965222795.1 of Rhodospirillales bacterium. GTDB lineage: Bacteria > Pseudomonadota > Alphaproteobacteria > Kiloniellales > CBDCUY01 > CBDCUY01. Next base: position 2,570,289 of record OZ244972.1, read on the forward strand.
CACCCGCATGATCTCGATCGCCATTTCGGGAAAATCCGTCACCATCTGAAAGAATAGTTCTTTGGTAATCTGAAGGGTGACCAGCTCCTCGCGCGCCGTGACCGTCGCCGTCCTCGGCACGTCACAAAGGATGGCAATTTCGCCGACGATATCATCGCCTTTCACGGTTGCGACGGTCAGTGGGCCCTTGTCCGTTTCCAGGATGATGTCGGCGCTTCCTTCGACAATGATGTAGGCTGAGTCACCGGCATCGCCTTGATAGAATAGCGACTCTCCCTGGCGGTAGGTAACCCGCGGACTGGCAAAGGCCATGAGCTTCAGCTTGGCCGGATCGATATTGGCGAACAGCGGAATCTTTCTCAGGATTTCCACTTCTTGGTCGATACTCATGGCTGCCTTCTCCCTTCTGGCGCCACTTCGCTTGTCGCGCTCAATCGGCGGCGACAAGCTCATTCAGCGGGGTCCCAGGCTGATTTAACTCGGCAAAGGTCCCTTGCGCAACTAAGCGCCCCGTATCGAACACCAGCACGCGATCGAAGCGCTTTGCCTCGCTGGCCCGCTGCAACGTCCAAACAACCCCTTGACCACTTCGAGAGCCTAGGATCCCCTCCAAAAGTCGGCCTTGGGTCGCGCCGTCCATGACAGCCAAGGCCTCGTTTACGAATAACAGGTCAGGCCGCTTCAAGAGGGCCCGAGCTAATCCCAGCTTTTGCCGCTGGATCGCCGTGAGGCGCTTGCCGCCAATGCCCACCTGATGATCAAGTCCGACCTCGATGACCGCATGGCGCAGGTGCAATTGATCAAGCACCTCTGCCACGGCTTTGCCCACACTTTCCTCGCCCCGGGCTTTGCCGTAGGCCAGGCGGCCAAAAAGAATGTTATCCTGAAGTGACGCCGCCGCGTTGTAAGCATCGGGTCGATAAAACTCCACGGCGCCCGGATCGGATTTGCTCAGCCTTTCGGAGAATAACTTACGCGCTTTGAGGACCTTTGCTTCCACAATCTCGTCAACCAAACCCAGACGATGTCGTGCCTCTATATATTTGAACGGCAGGCGGCGTAAACGCAAGCGATCCTCGGGCTCAAGCCCCGCCTCTCCAACCTTGTCGGCGCGGGCAATTAGTACCTTGAAATCCGGGAGGTCGTCGGAACTGATGAAGCTGAATTGATCAAAGAAGGGGTGACCAGGCGGCAGATCTGCGAAGAGCTCAACCATCGTCTTGGCAATACTCTTGCCCATAGCGAAGAGATCATCAGCAAGCTCGGCCGCGTCCATAACCTCCACTAAAAGCGTATTCTGCGCCAGTTGATCAGCCTCGTAGGCTGCCTTGGTCGGCGTGCCAAACAACAGGTTTTCTGCCAGCGTGGCGTTACGATTGTACTGAGCTGGGTCGAAGCGGACGACGAAATCCGCCGCATTTAGATCCGCCAATCGCTCCAAGATGGCTTCACGTGCCGCAAGAATTCCCTTGACCACTTCCGGGCGCAGCTTCGGATCCACACTGCCTGCCAAACCGAAGCGATAGACGTCGCCGTCCAGTTCGGTCAAGCGCAGGACTTCGACGAGACGAGCGACAACATCATGATCCTCCGACACGCCTGCCGCCTCATAGTCGACCCAATCCGCTCGATTATCGAGCGTCGTATTGCCTGCCCGCAAACTTTCCGCCTCTTCGGTGCGGCGCTGCTTTGCTTCTTCGCTTGCGTAGTTGGGCGGAATCAGCGGTACATGTTTCAAACCATAGAGCAAATTGTCGCGCACTGAGGTCGGGAAGAGATAGACATCTTGGCCAACGTAAGAAAACCGCCGGCCCGTTGTTGCCTCTGGTAAAGTCGCGATGTCGGCGCCATTCAATTTAATACGGCCACTACTTGGGCGCATCAAACGGGCGAGCAAGTAGGCAATTTGCTCCTTACCGCCACCGCTAGCGCCGACCAGGGCGACATGCTCACTGACATCGATTGAAAAGCTGACGGCGTCCACAAGCTTGCTATCGTTCTCATCGACCAGCGCCAAATTTTCCACCGACAGGGTTCCTGTAAGCCTCGGCCCTGCATCGGCCGAAACATCTTGCAAGGCTGGGTCCAAGATGTCCGGGGGCTGAAACTGTTCGATCACTTGTGTGTATTTGATCTGGATGTCGAGGCGACGCTGGTCCCAATCAATCAGTTCCTTGATCGGTCCGGGAAGGTCCTTGTAGGCGGCGATCACCGCGACCAGTGCGCCGATGTCCAAACTCCCGCGGATTGCTAGAATTCCGCCCAAGGAGTAGAAGATAAACGGGGTTAGCTGCGCGAGAAAGTTGTTAAGAAATTTGACGAAAAACTTGCGTTGATAAATTTCGAAACGAATGCCGAATATCTTGCCAAGACGAGCCGAAAGGTCGGCGCGCTCGAAATTCGACGTGTCGTGGGCGTGAATCTCGACTGTCCCATCAACCACTTCTCCGATCCGTCCGGCAAGCTGCCGGGCGGTTAGATTGCGTTCTTTTCCTAGGCGGAGAATAGGTTTGCGCAGCTTTGGAATAAGGAAGGCCTGAACCAGGACTACCCCCATGGCGATCAGACCAAGCCAAAAACTTTGAACCATGATGAAAATCATGGCGGTCAAGGCCTGGCCGCCCAGGAAGACCGGCGTCACGAAAGCATCGCCGATAAAACCGCCCAGCGGCTCGACCTCCGCATTGATCATGCTGGCCATTTCCGGCGACTTGACGCGACGGATATAGCCGAGCGGAAAGCGCAGGATACGGTCGGCCAGCTCGTAGCGCAGGCGCCGTAGCATGCGCTCACCCATGCGGCCCTTCATCGTGTTGATCACGAACTTGAAAAGGCCGTTGATGATGACCAACAGAAGGAAAACCAGGCTAAGCGCAATCAGATAGTCCGCCTGCTCCAAATCGATGCCGTCAAACAGGACCTGTGGCGGCTCGCCGTCTCCGCCTGTGAAAGGCACTTCCATCTTGAGGAAGGACGGCTTTGTTTCAGGAGTCTTGAAGCTTTCGCCTTGAATGCCGTCGTTGACGATCTGTTTGGGCAGATCCAATGACAAGAAATAGAACGGCAAGGACACCAAAACCAAGAAAAGCGTCAAGAGTTGTTCGCGACGGCTGTATCGCCAAACGTATTTGAAAATATTTGTTTCCATTAGGTCTGATCAGACAGCGATATTGACACGATTTGACGCGTTCCTCGCGCGCGAGACTAACCGAAGCCTAAGGTACGGTAAATAGTCGCCCTTCTTGGCTGCAAAGATTATTTTACCGCTAGATAAACCTTGTATAATAGTGTTGGTCACATAGCCGAAAGTTGGCCAGGCACGACTATCGCGGTTTCGCTTGCCGGATTGGGCCTGCCTTCTTTTAGGGTGTCGCGTATGACGACCCGGCCAAGGGTACTCGGCAAAGGACCATACGTTGGGGGATTGTTACGCCGCAGCAATAGAAGATTGACGCTGCTATCCTATCTTCTATAGGTGTCAGGTTCTATTCACTCGGTGACCTGCTGGGATTGGGGAACGGTTTACGCCACGCAGGGAGAAGTTTATGGCTCAAGCACCGCAGGGCGCAAGAGTTCTCATCTACAGTCATGACAGCTTCGGGCTCGGGCATCTCCGCCGATGCCGCGAAATTGCCCACAGTCTGGTCGAGCACGATGATCAGCTATCTGTTCTCATCCTCTCCGGATCGCCGATCATCGGCAGTTTCGATTTCCGCTCCCGGGTGGATTTCATTCGCATCCCGGGCGTGATCAAACTTCGCAATGGTGAATATACATCGCTAAACCTGCCTATTCAGGTGGAACAGACCTTGGCCATGCGGGCGTCGATCATCGAACACACCGCCAAGATCTATGACCCCGATATTTTTCTTGTCGACAAGGAGCCCTTGGGCCTGCGTGGCGAGGTTAGGGAAACACTCGCCCAACTGCGCGCTCGGGGCACGCCCTGCATCCTGGGACTGCGTGATGTCATGGATGAACCGGGACTGCTGGCCTCGGAATGGGAGCGCAAGAACAACGTGCCCGCGCTGACCCAGTACTTTGACGATATTTGGGTTTATGGGCTGCCACAAATCTGCGACCCGCTCGAGGGTCTTTCCCTACCCCGTTCAGTCCGCAACAAGATGACCTACACCGGCTACCTCCCCCGCGACATCTCCCGGGGCGATTATCCGCCGAACCTGCAGAAAATTTCCGAGCCCTTCTTGCTAATCACGGTTGGTGGCGGCGGCGATGGGGAAGAGATTGTGGATTGGGTATTGCGGGCCTATGAGAGCGAAGACTCCCTTCCCTACCCGGCATTGCTGGTGCTTGGACCCTTCATGGGCTCGGAGCTGCAGGCGGATTTCCAAGAACGGGTCAACCAATTGGACAATGTGGAGGCCATCACCTTCGATACCCACATCGAGAGCGTCTTCGACCGTGCTATCGGCGTCGTCTGTATGGGCGGCTATAATACCTTTTGTGAAATTCTCTCCTTTGACAAGCGAGCCCTGGTGGTGCCGCGGACGAAGCCACGCCTTGAACAGTGGATTAGGGCGTCGAGAGCCCAGGAGCTCGGGTTGGTGAAGATGCTGGTCGACGACGGCCAGCGTGATGCGCGGACCATGGCGACAGCCTTGCTGAACCTGCCGCAACAAAATCGTCCTTCGGAAGTGGTGATTCCCGGACTGCTGGACGGTCGCAGAAACGTGATTAAGCTCGTTGATCAATGGCTGCAGCGGCGGCGATCGCACGGGGCGGCAAGCAAACGTATCCCGGCAATCCGACGAAAACTGGTCGGTCAGCGCTGACAGGTGATGCGCGTTCGGTTCCGGCCATGGGGGCGGTGCTGCGAGCAGAATGAGATCAGAGGAAAACCCCAATATCGCTCAGTCAATTGCTGTTGTTCTAAAGGGCTACCCGCGACTATCAGAGACCTTTATCGCCCAGGAGCTGCATGCCTTGGAAGGGCGCGGGCTGAGCTTGCGGATTTTCTCCTTGCGCCATCCGACCGACGAGGCGACACACCCCGTTCATAGGGAAATCGCGGCACCGGTGATCTATTTGCCGGAGTATCTGAAAGATGATCCGCGCCGGGTTCTAAAATCATGGTGGCAAGTCCGGCGGCGCCCCGGATACGGGATCGCGTTTCGCCGCTGGCTTTCCGACCTGCGACGAGACCCGACCGCAAACCGGGTGCGGCGCTTTGGTCAAGCCTGCGTCCTGGCGAGCGAGCTGCCGGACGACGTTGACCAGCTTTATGCCCATTTTCTTCACACGCCGGCTTCGGTCACCCGCTATGCCAGCCTCATCACCGGTGTGCCTTGGTCCTGTTCTGCCCATGCCAAAGACATCTGGACGAGCCCGGACTGGGAAAAACGGGAAAAACTTGAGGAGCTCGACTGGCTGGTTACCTGTACGTCCTATGGGCACGATCATCTCGCCGCGCTGGCCACACAACCTGATAAGGTAAGCCTCGTTTACCACGGTTTGGACTTTGCGCGGCTTCCCGAGCCGCAGATATCTCGATCCAACCGAGATGGCTCTGACCCCAGCGATCCCATACGCCTTTTGTCGGTTGGCCGGCTGGTCGAGAAGAAGGGCTATGATGTCTTGCTAAGGGCCCTGGCTAGGCTCCCAAAGGATTTACACTGGACCTTGGTACATATTGGCGGCGGCGCCTTGCGTCAGACTTTGCAAGACCAGGCCCAGGCAGCGGGTCTCGCGCCTCGAATTTCCTGGCTCGGTGCCCAGGCCCAAGAAGCCGTGGTCACGGCCTATCGCCAGGCAGATATCTTCGTGCTGGCGAGCCGCGTCGCCCGGGACGGTGACCGCGACGGCCTCCCCAACGTCCTGATGGAGGCTCAAAGCCAGGGTTTGGTTTGCTTGAGCACTCAAGTAGCCGCGGTACCGGAGCTGATCGAGGACGGCGTCAATGGTATTCTTGTGCCCCCGGATGACGACCAGTCACTGGCAGCGGCCCTTGTCAACCTGATACGCGACCCAGCGCTGCGCCATCGTCTAGGTCAAGCGGGCGCCCATAATGTTCATCAGCGCTTTAGCCATTCTCAGGGCATAGATCGGCTGGTCGATCTGTTTGCTAGTGTAGCCAAATCCACCGCCGATCAGAAACTCCTCGTCGAGTAAAAGGCCAACTTTGTGACCATTGCCTTTTACGCCCCCATGAAACCGCCGGATCATCCGATACCCTCAGGCGACCGGGAGATTGCCCGCCTGCTGATGCATGCGATCGCGCGGACAGGTTATTCCGTTGAGCTCGCTTGCCGTCTTGCCAGCCGGGTTGGCGACGGCAACCCCGTCCGACAGGAAAGACTCCAAGTCCTCGGTCAAGCGCTGGCCCGATTGCTGGTTGCCCGCTATCAACGGCGGCCGGCGGCCAAACGGCCGCGAGCCTGGTTCACCTATCACCTCTATTACAAGGCAGCAGATTGGATCGGGCCTGCCGTAAGCGAGAGTCTCGCCATACCTTATCTCGTCGCCGAAGCCTCGGTAGCCCCGAAACGCGCGGGCGGTCCCTGGGATCTGGGACACCGGGCCACCCTGCAGGCGATCGATCAAGCCGCTGCGATCATCTCGTTCAACCCAACCGATCAAGAGTGCATGCCCGAGGGCGCGACGGCCCATCTTCTGCGCCCCTTTGTGGACGTCGGGCCCTATGCGGCAGCGGCAGCTACTTCGGATAGCCATCGCGCCACCTTGGCCGAGCGCTATCGCCTGGATACGCGACAGCCGTGGCTCTTGGCTGTCGGCATGATGCGGCAAGGCGACAAGCTTGCGTCATACCGTGTCTTGGTGAAAGCGCTCAGTCAGGTGCTAGATCACGCCTGGCAGCTGGTCGTGGTCGGGGACGGCCCCGCGAGAAATGATGTAGAGGCTTCCTTTGGAGGGATTCCGAGCAACCGCCTTCGGTTCGTCGGCGTCCAGGAACCGGAGGTGCTGCCAGTACACTACGCTGCCTGCGACATCCTACTTTGGCCGGCGATCAACGAAGCCTATGGCATGGCCTTGCTGGAGGCACAAGCCGCGTCCTTGCCGGTGATCGCCGGTGCCAGTGGCGGCGTGCCCTGGATCGTCCGCCAGCAGCGCACCGGCCTACTAGTCCCGCCGGGCGATGTTGCTTCCTTTGCCTCAGCCGTAGAGACCTTGCTCAAGGATCATACGAAGCGAGCCGCCATGGCTGACGCGGCGGGTCGGGTTGCCGCTGCCGAACATTCGATCGACGGCGCAACAGCAGCGCTCACCCCCATCCTTCGCGCCGTGGTGGACGAGCCATGACTCCGCTCGTTCTCATACGGCACGGCCCTACCGACTGGTCGACCGAGCATCGCCTGCAGGGCCGAAGCGATCGGCCACTGAGCGAAGAAGGCCGCCGCGTCGTTGCTGCCTGGCGTGTGCCAAAGGACTTCGAAGGTTTTCTATGGCAGACCAGCCCGCTTCTTCGCACCCGCCAGACCGCTGCCCTGATGAATCACCCAGAAGCCAAAATCGAGCCCCGCACTATTGAAATGAACTGGGGTGCCTGGGAAGGCCAAAAACTTCCTGACTTGCGGCGCAGCCTGGGTGAGGAGATGACCCGACGCGAAGCCTTGGGACTCGATCTAAAAGCGCCGGGGGGCGAAAGCCCGCGCGAAGTGCAAGAGCGCCTTGCGCCCTGGCTCGCCGAACTTGCCTGTAACCGCCTCCCGACCATTGCCGTGACCCACAAAGGCGTGATTCGCGCCCTCTACGCCCTTGCCGTAGGCTGGGATATGCGAGGAGATCCGGCACAAAAACTGAAGGACGGTTGCGCTCACCGCTTCACTCTTGACCGAGACGGCCACCTAATCTTGGACCGTCTTAACATCAAACTTTGAAGTGTCGGGCGCCAAGGTCGATGGCGAGCATCTTGTTCTACTGCCAGCACCTGCTTGGCATCGGTCACCTGCGGCGGGCGGCGACCTTGGCAAATGGGCTTTCCGAGGTTGGGTTTTCCGTTACCTTTGTCAATGGTGGCCCATCCGTCCCCCATCTCGAGCCTCGAGCCGCGCGCTTGGTTCAACTTCCGCCGCTGCGCGCCCGTGACGAGCAATTTTCGGGGCTTGTAGACCTCGATGGCCAGGCAGTGGATGACGCCTGGAAGCGATCGCGCTGTGAGGAACTTCTCTCCGCATTCACCTCACTTCGACCCGATATCCTGCTTGTCGAGATGTTTCCCTTCGGGCGCCGGCAAATGCGATTCGAGCTCTTGCCGCTGCTGGATGCCGCCAAGGCCGCTCGGCCGAAACCTCTCATCGTGTGTTCCGTGCGCGACCTTCTGTCAAAGCCCTTTTCTGGGAAGAAATCCGACTGGATCCTCGACACGGCGACGCGCTGCTTCGATTTGATTTTGGTGCACGGCGACCCGGATTTCCTGCGCTTCGAAGAAAGCTTTCCGCCGATTCTCAAGCTATCCGATCGGCTACGTTACACCGGCTATGTCGTGACCCCATCCAGCATTCCCAATCGTATCACTGAACCAAGCCGAGCTTCGGTCATTGTCTCGGCAGGCGGTGGCGCGGTAGGCGCAACGCTGCTGCGAACGGCGTTGGCCGCACGAGAGCGGACAAGTCTTGGCGATTCGCCATGGCTCTTCCTAACCGGCGACAACTTGCCAGATGCCGCATTCAAGGCTTTTACCGAAGCAGTGCCGAACGGCGTAACCGTCGAGCGATCCCGCCCCAATTTTCCCGATCTTTTATCCACGACCGAACTCTCGATCAGCCAGGCCGGATACAACACGGTCATGGAGGTTTTACAGGCGGCCTGCCCAGCCGTGGTTGTTCCCTTCGCCGCCGGGGATGAGGGCGAACAAAGGCGACGGGCAAACCTTCTGGCCCGCCGCGGCCTCCTGCAGGTGGTGGAAGAAACCGACCTCAGCGTCGACTCGCTGGCGCAAGCCGCCGAATTGGCGATTAGCCAACCGCGCCCGGAGGTTACCTTGAAAATGGACGGCGCCAAGAGAACAGCGGACATTCTCCGCCAAATGATTAGTATGTAGAATGCTGTGCGATTGGGATGATTTATGTCGCGAGTTGGACTGCTGGTCGGCAGCCCAGAGAATGGCGACCCTATGGTGGCGCGACGATGATGCGGTGGAACCAAGCGAAGCGCTTGATCGGATGATTGCCTTAGTCGAAGAATGCCAGGTTCCGCTTACCTTGGCTGTCATCCCGGCGCACATGACCGCGAGCCTGGTTGAGCGCCTGGCGCCGTTCGAGCAACAGATTACCATGGTTCAACATGGCTACGCCCATTTCAACCATGCCCCGGTCACCGAGAAGAAGGTAGAACTCGGTGATCACCGCCCTCTAGCCGTGGTTCTGGATGAGCTGATGCGCGGCTGGTCGCGCCTGCGGGAGCTGGCAGGTTCTAGGGCCCTGCCGATACTGGTGCCGCCATGGAACCGGATTGCCGCGCGCCTCCTGCCCGAACTCCCCAATCGAGGGTGGGGCGGTCTATCGACCTATGGGCCGCGCCCTTGCAGCACCGACGTGCCGCGTTTGTGCCAAGTTAACACTCATGTCGATATTATGCGCTGGCAAAAGCCGCGCGGCTTTCTGGGAAAGGAAAAATCACTCGGCCAATTGGTCACCCACCTACGTGATCGCCGGGAAGGCCGAGTCCCAGAAAATGAACCGACCGGCCTGCTCACCCATCACCTTGTGCATGACAGGACCACGTGGCGTTTTCTACAGTATCTCTTGCCAAAACTTTCGGAACATCCCGCTACCCAGTGGTTGACCACGACACAAGCTTTTCCTTCCGCGGCGGGGAGATCGGATTGAGGGTTTTTCGCTATCCGGTCGGTAGCTTGCTCGGCGACTATATACGCTCGGCGGTGGGACTTATTGTCGGGCTTGGGGTATTGTTGTCGGTACCTTGGTCCCCGGCCATCGTTCTGGTGTTTGGCGGATTGTTGGTTTTGTTTTCGGTGTTTGGATGGCGCACCGTGCAACGACACATCATGCAGGTGGCCATCACCGATACTGAAATCCGCAGCGCCACCTTCGGCGCACAGGTTTTGAATTGGGCCGACTTGGAAGGGGTGAAACTGCGATTCTACGGCAGCCGACGACAACAAAAATCTGGGGATGGGGGTTTCATGCAACTGACGCTTCGTGGCGGTGGTACCAAGCTGACATTCGAGTCAAATCTTGAGGGCTTCGACTACATCGCCTGGCGCACCACCAAGGCCGCGCGCAGTAATGGCGTATCCCTTGACCCGACTTCGGCGGGCAATTTCCTTGCCATCGGCGTGGACGCTGACGGCGAAGGGCCGGAGCCGAAAGCGAGCGAGCACTTCTGAGAGGGTTATCGGACGAATGAACCAGATCCTCTTAGACGTCCGCGATCTTAGGATAGCCTTCACGCTGCCAGAAGGCGATCTCGAGGCCGTACGTGGCGTGTCCTTTCAAGTCCCTGTTGGCTCCACGGTAGCCTTGGTGGGCGAATCTGGCTCCGGCAAATCGGTCGTAAGCCAATCGATCATCGGAATTCTGCCCAAGGCCGCACGCATTCGCGATGGCCAAATATTGTTCGATGATCCCGAGAGCGACGGACCACCGGTCGATATTGCACGACTTAAGCCAAAGAGCCCGGCGATGCGCGCCATTCGCGGCGGGCGTATCTCTATCATTTTTCAAGAGCCCATGACGTCCTTGTCGCCGCTCCACACCATTGGCGATCAAGTCAGTGAGGCGCTGCATCTCCACCGCAAGGCAAGCACGGCAGAAGGCCAGGAGCTGACAGCGGAGATGTTGCGCTTGGTCGGTTTCCCCGACCCGCACAGGGCGTTAAAGACCTACCCCTTCGAATTGTCCGGTGGTCTACGTCAACGGGCGATGATCGCCATGGCCTTAATTTGTCGCCCAAGTCTCTTAATCGCCGACGAACCGACGACCGCTTTGGATGTGACAATTCAGGCACAAATTTTGAAATTGATTAAGGACCTCCAAAACGAACTCGGCATGGCGGTGATGATCATCACCCATGATCTGGGCGTCGTGGCCAACGTGGCTGAAGACGTTGTCGTCATGTATCACGGGGAAATTATGGAGCGCGGCCCACTGGACGAGATTTTCCGCAATCCACAACATCCCTATTTGAAGGCCTTGCTCCGCGCGGTTCCACGCTTTGACATGGCGCCGGGCGAAAGGTTGCAGCCGATTCGCGAAATAAAACGCGAAGATGATTCCCCGCTGCTCGATAGTCGCGGCTCGCGCCAACATACGGCCACGGGGGACCAGCCTATTCTTGCGGTCAGCGGCATTACCAAGAGCTTTGGCATTCGTGGACACGGCCTCTTTGGCGGCGTCACCCGCGACAGAGTCCTGGCGGTTGAAGATGTTAGTTTTACGGTGGGGCGTGGCGAGTGCCTCGGACTAGTCGGCGAAAGTGGTTGCGGCAAGACCACCCTTTCCAAGATCATCATGCGGGCGCTCAAGCCCGACACGGGGACTGTTACTTTCGGCGACCACGGAAGAGAAATCGACGTCTTGGCCCTGGAAGGCGATGCCCTTACCCAGTTTCGTAAGCGCATCCAGTTCATTTTCCAAGACCCCTTTAGCTCGCTCAATCCTCGGATGACAGTTTACGACATCATCAGCGAGCCGTTGGTGGTGCACGACATCGGCGATCATGAAAGCCGTGCCGAGATGGCCAAAGAACTGATGCGGCTTGTGGGCCTCGACGTTCGTCATCTGAAGCGATATCCGCACAGCTTTTCCGGCGGTCAGAGGCAGCGCATTGGGATCGCTCGCGCCTTGGCTCTTAATCCGGATCTCCTGATCTGCGACGAGCCGGTTTCTGCTTTGGATGTTTCGATACAGGCGCAAATCCTCAATCTGCTGAAGGATCTGCAAGACGCCCTCGGCCTGACCTACCTGTTCATCAGTCACAACCTCGCCGTTGTTGATTATATCGCCCACCGCATTGCCGTGATGTGCCGCGGTCGTCTGGTTGAGCTCGCACCTCGAGAATTATTGTTTCGTGACCCCGTTCATCCCTATACCCAGGCCCTCGTATCGGCGGTGCCTGAGCCGAACCCCGAGCGCCCGCTTGATTTTTCCAGCTTGATGGAAGGCCGGGCATCGGATCCGGCGGCGTGGCGCGCACCCTTTACGGTCAACGGCAAGACCCATCCCAAGCTGGTGCACTTGGGCGACGGACATTACGTTCGCGCTGACCCGGCGCTCGGCGGCCTGGAGGCGATTGCATGAGAGCCTTGCGTGCTGGTTCGCTCCTGCTTTTGCTAGCAGCACCCTTTGCGGCGCTGGCCACTCAACCCCAAGAGCCGCCCAGCTTGGCGGCGTTGGTCGAAAGTGGCGACTTGCCTCGCCTTAACGAACGCCTGCCACAGTCACCCTCGATCGACACCTTAACCGAGGAATGGCAAGCGCCAGGCCAGTATGGCGGCAGCCTGCGTCTCTTGATGGCCAAGACCCGAGACCTACGCCAGATGGTCATCTATGGCTATGCGCGCTTAGTCGGCTACACCCCCGAATTCGAACTGGTGCCGGATTTGCTTGAGCGGTTTGAGGTTGAGGACGGTCGCATTTTTACCTTCCATCTCAGGCCAGGGCATCGCTGGTCCGATGGACAACCCTTCACCGCCGAGGATTTTCGCTATTGGTGGGAGGACGTCGCCAACCACGACGACCTTTTTCCCGCAGGCCCGCCGATCGACCTGGTCGTGGAGGGAGAAGCGCCGCGGTTCGAGGTCATCGACGAAAAGACGGTCCGATACAGTTGGTCGCGACCAAATCCAACCTTCCTCGATAGCCTAGCGAATGCCCGCCCGCTTTATCTTTATGCACCGGCCCACTATCTCAAAGACTTCCATCCGCGCTACACGGATGCGGACGCGCTCGATCAAAAAGTAACAGCGGCAAAGCAACGGTCATGGGCGAGCCTGCACAACAACCTCGGCAACCTCTATAAAAATTTGAATCCCGCCTTGCCAAGCCTGCAGCCTTGGACCAACACCACGGCGCCGCCATCCGAGCGCTTCATCTTCAAACGCAATCCTTACTATCACCGGGTCGACGCACAAGGCCAGCAACTCCCCTACATCGACGAGGTGATCGTCAACCTTTCGGGCTCCAGCATCATTCCGGCAAAGACCGGGGCCGGAGAGAGCGACTTACAGGCGCGTTATCTCCGCTTCGACAACTACACCTTCTTGAAGCAGGCGGAGTCACGCCAAAATTTCGATGTGAAGCTCTGGCGCACCGCGCGCGGCTCTCATTATGCCCTTTATCCAAACCTGAACGTTGCTGATCCGGTCTATCGCGGCCTTTTCCGGGACGTGAGTTTTCGACGAGCACTGTCGCTTGCCATCAATCGGCACGAAATCAATCAAGTGATTTATTTTGGCCTTGCCGCCGAAGGAAACAACACGGTCCTTCCGGAAAGTCCGCTGTTCCGACCACAGTACAAAGAGACCTGGGCGACCTTCGATATCGACCGCGCCAACAGGTTGCTCGACGACATCGGACTGCAGCAGCGCAACGACGACGACTTGCGGGTTCTTCCAGACGGCAGGACGCTGGAAATTATCGTCGAGTCGGCCGGTGAAAGCACCGAGGAGACGGACCTTCTCGAGCTAATACGCGACTCCTGGCAGAAAATCGGCATCAAGTTGCACACCAAGCCATCACAGCGGGAGGTCTTTCGAAATCGGGTCTTTGCCGGAGAAACGCAAATGGCGATCGCCTTTGGTATGGAGAACGCCCTGCCGAACCCGGACATGAGCCCGGTCGAGCTGGCACCCGCCAAGCAGGAGTATTTGCAATGGCCCAAATGGGGTCAATTCGTGCAGACCAAAGGCCGATCGGGCGAAGCCCCGGACATGAAAATCGGCAAGGAACTCATGCAGCTCTATGAAGAATGGGGGCAAAGCAGCGATCGGGCCGCGCGCGAACGCATTTGGCACCGCATGTTGGAGCTGCACGCGGAGCACGTTTTGACCATTGGCATCATTAATGGGGTCCCGCAGCCTGTCGTCGTGAACCGAAGGCTTCGCAATTTGCCGGAAAATGGAATCTACAACTGGCATCCGGGCGCATTTTTTGGCATTTACCGTCTCGATTGCCTCTGGTTCGACGATAGCGCCACCAACCAAACTGCCGAGTAGGCCTTATTCCGCCGATGCTTGCCTACACTGCCCACCGCGTCCTGATCATGATCCCGACGCTCTTGGCGATCAGCATCATCGTCTTTGTTATTATCCAGTTGCCGCCTGGCGACTATCTGGAGACCTACATCGCCGAGTTGGAAAGCCAGGGCGAGGCGGTAGACCCACAGAAAATCGAGTTTTTACGCCAGACCTACGGCCTGGACCGTCCCTTCTACGAACAATACCTGGTGTGGGTCTGGGGCCTGCTGCAAGGCGACATGGGTTACTCCTTCGAGTATCAGCTGCCGGTGAACGAGGTGGTGGGCGATCGCCTTTGGCTGACCTTTCTCGTGGCTTTCTGCACGATCATCTTCACCTACGCGGTTTCCTTTCCCATCGGCATCTATTCGGCGGTTCGCCAGTACAGCCTCGGCGACTATACCTTGACCTTCATTGGCTTTCTGGGATTAGCGACGCCAAACTTCCTCCTGGCGCTGGTGCTGCTTTATTTCGCCAACGTTGTCTTCGGGACGTCGATTGGCGGCTTGATGGACGATCAGTTCATCGACCAGCCCTGGACCTGGGCCAAGGTCGCTTCTGTGTTGGAGCACCTTTGGGTACCGGTCGTGGTGATCGGCACCTCCGGGACCGCGGCGATGATCCGCCGACTTCGCGCCAATCTGCTTGACGAACTGCAAAAGCAATACGTCATCACCGGCCGGGCGAAGGGGCTGTCGCCTGGCAAGTTGCTGTTGAAATATCCGCTGCGCATGGCGCTCAACCCCTTCATCGCGGATATTGGCAATCTGCTGCCGCAGGTGGTTTCGGGGGCGGCTATTGTCTCCGTCGTCTTGGACTTGCCCACGACCGGGCAGATGCTGATTGCTGCGTTGCGTAGTCAAGACATGTATCTTGCCGGTTCCTTCCTCGTGTTCTTGGCTCTCTTGACCGTCATCGGTGTGTTTCTTTCCGATCTGGCCTTGGCCGTGCTTGACCCACGCATTCGCTTGGCGGGCGGAGCAACCAAATGACCGATTCGCCGCAAGCCGATAGGCCATCACGCCACTATGTGAACACCGCCCCCTTCGACCCCTATAGCGTCGAAGAGATGACTCCCGAACAGGAGCGGTACTATCTGGCCTCCCAGTGGCGCATCATGTGGTGGAAGTTTCGCCGCCATCGCTTGGCGGTTTTCGCCGGCTTCGTGTTGCTGGTGATGTATGGCTCGATCGTGATCGTCGAGTTCCTCGCCCCTTACAATCTGCATCACCGCCATACGGATTTCATTTATGCCCCGCCGCAAAGACTGCATCTCTTCCATGAGGGGTCGTTCGTTGGGCCTTTTGTCTACGGCTTCTCCTATCGCCTCAACATGGAAAACCTCAAGCGCGAGTACACACCGGACCCTGCGTCTGTTCAGAAAATACGATTCTTTTGTTTCGGCGATGAATACAAGTTCTGGGGCCTGATCCCCGGTCGGTTTCACTTCATCTGTCCCAGCCAGGGCGGAACACTCTTCATATTCGGAACCGACCGGCTGGGACGTGATGTGCTGAGCCGAACGCTCTACGGTGCCCGAATATCCTTGAGCATCGGCTTGATCGGCATCGCCATCAGCTTTTTTCTCGGCATCATTATCGGTGGTCTTTCCGGCTACTACGGCGGTTGGGTCGACAACGTAATTCAGCGGCTGATCGAGATCATCCGCAGTTTCCCGGAAATTCCCTTGTGGATGTCCCTCTCGGCGATCTTACCTGTCACCTGGAGTCCGCTTTGGGTCTATTTCGGCATTACCATCATCTTGGGACTGCTTGATTGGCCGGGTCTGGCGCGGGCGGTCCGGTCCAAACTCTTGGCATTACGAGAAGAGGACTTTTGCACGGCGGCCCAGTTGATGGGTGCCTCCCCGGCGCGCATTATCGGACGTCATTTGCTGCCGAGCTTCACCAGCCACCTGATTGCATCTGCAACGCTTTCAATACCCAACATGATCTTGGGCGAGACCGCGCTCTCCTTCCTAGGGCTTGGCCTACGTCCGCCCATTACCTCCTGGGGCGTTCTCCTGGCCGAAGCCCAGAATATCAATGTGGTCGCCCTCTATCCTTGGCTCATGATTCCCGTGGTGCCGGTGATCATCGTCGTCTTGGCGTTTAATTTTCTGGGCGACGGCCTGCGCGACGCAGCGGATCCCTATAAGTAGCGAGACCGTCAAGCCGCGATAACCACCAGGTCAAGGGGATGGCCCACGTTGCCAACCTCGACGGCGGACAGGTGTTGTTTTTTCTCGTTCGGGGCATAGCCTTGCTCACCCGCCAGCGCATAAGTCTCGGCATCGACGAGGGCTTTGACCCGAGTGACGGAGTTGTGCTTTTCCAACTTTGCCGACAGATTCACCGCATCACCGATCACCGTGTATTCCAGCCGAGACTGGTCACCCACCGCGCCAAAAATGACCGGGCCACTGGCAACCGCCGCGTTGACATCCGGGCATTGCTGATCTTTGGCGAGTCGCTGCCGGCGCCAGTTCACCCCTTCGTCGATTACTTCCTCCAACGCACGAAGCGCATCGGCCGCATAACTTTGAGAAGGTTTGGCGGCGCCGAAGCTGGCCATGATCCCGTCGCCGAGGAATTTATCGACGATGCCGCCATTGCGCCGGATTATGGGGACCATCCGTGCTTGATACTCCGCCAAAAGATTCATGGTTTCCGTTGGCGTGTGCTCGCCGGCGTAGCGCGTAAAGCCACGCATATCGATGTTGAGAATCGCTGCGTCGCGCTGCTCTCCATAACCAGCCATGATTTCCTGATCGGAGCCGCGAATGCGTTCAGCAACCTCCGGCGAGAAGAATCGCGACAGTTCTTGCGCCGCGGTCTGTTCTTTAACCGCGCTCACCAACAGGCCTTTGGCTCGCTGCAGAGCAACGGCAATGATAATAGTAACGGCCAATATTGTGATGATCTTGTCGAACTCCGCGCCCAACAACACGGAGTTAGAGGTGAGATACTCTACGTAGTCCCGCGTTATCATCGTGTCGAAGGGATCCGCAAGGATCGCATAGAGGATCATCAAGCCCCAGCCGCAGGCGGCCACCAGCCCAGACCATAGCACCATACTTGCCTCGAAGCGCAAAGCACGCAGGGCAATGAAGATGAATATGTACATGACCGTCGGTGCCTTCAGGTAGAAGGTGGCCGGCTGGCCGTATTGTAGATGGAAACTCCAGATCAGCACCATCAGCAAAGCCATGTCGAACAGCACCGACACCATCAAGGACCATGTCGGCAGCCGGGCCTGACTGCCCCAAATGAGCCGGACAACCGTCAAACCAATGTAGATCGAAAGGGCCCAAGGCACCGGTGCAAAGGTCATGTCAGCGCTGAAGGTCTTCGGCGCCAAGAGATAGAGAGCGCCAAACGTGCCGACAACAGCAAGCTGTGCCCATCCAATTAGGATCTCACTTCGGTCTTGCTGGGCGCGAATCGTCTCCCTCACTCGGGACGGCAGGGCTTCACGTTCCGGATCTACCAGTAAACGCTTGATCATCTTCGGCAGTCCTTTATCGCGGCAATGAATCAGCCGCACTTAGACGAACACTAGGCTTGCATCTAAAGATCAAAAATATAGTCAGCCAGACCTACAACACGCCTCATAAACTTGTGAGGCGTTGCTCTCGACTACTTTTTTAGCCAAAGGCTGCTTTCCAGCGCCCCCTCGGAAAGAGGCAGACGCCCAATGACGCTTGCAGCAAGTTTTGAGCCCATGCGACTGGCCACAAAGTAGCTGGAAAATAGGGGCTGCCAGTTGCCGCTGAGCAGTAACGGCACGACCGCCAGTTGCTCGTTGTAGCCGCGCCAACGCCAGGTTTCGGGATAGTCATCAGGCAGGAAAATGTCGTGTATTTGTACGATCGCTCCATTGGGAAGGCTGGGTAACACAACCCCAAAGAGGATATCCACGTCAGTCCCAGGCATCAGAATGTGGCTGGAGTCGATGGAGAGTATGTCGCCCGGTTGCAGTTGGCTGAAAACTTCTATGCCGGCATCCTGAACCGTCCGTTTCACCACGCGGATCGGCAGTTTGGCAATGTCGGCCCGCGGCGCCGGATCGATGGCCGTCAGCGCCAAATCCAGGCCTCCGTCCTTCGCCGCCCTGACAAAGAACCGGGTCGAGTGCCCGCTGCCCACCTCAATGAGTCTTTTCGGGCGCAGTCTCCGGACCATGGCGTAGGCCACCGCCCCGTCAAGCCGCGGAAACCAGTCTTGCTCCCAACGTGGTTCGGGAGGTGATTGACCTTTCAAGGCCTCTAGCTCGGGTGCGACACCGTCAAGCCAGGCAAGCCATTCTCTAAAGCCGGGTTCGGCTTGGCGGAATTTCGCCTCAACCGCCGGATAGGCGGGCACGCGTCTCGCCGTTCTTGTGCTTTGCGCGTAGCGATAGGGAATGAAGAACCCGCGTTCGGCCAAACCTAGGACTGTTGGCAGACCCAAGCTTGCCCGCCGCCGCCATCCGCGCCAACTCACCATTGCGAAATTTGGACCCAGTTAGACGCTCGCTCTTTCAGGGACGCCCCCGGCCGAAAACCGACAAGCCTATGCGGACTAGACATTCGGTCCATGGCTCTTTCGTAAGATTCTGGTGCCTTTACACACCGCGACATTGTCCCATTTACGGGCGCAGAACCATACCCTCGCGCGCCACCACCGTGCCTTCACGTTTGCGCGCTGCTTGCTCGGCAATCTTGTCCATGAAATCGTCGTCATGGCCGGGATCATGGTGGAAAATGACCAATTGTTCCACTCCGGCAATATCGCAGAGCCTTGCCCCCTCCTCCCAGGTGGAATGTCCCCAGGTCTGAAAGTTCACGAACTCTTGTTCGGTATAGGTGCAATCGTAGATCAGAATGTTTGCCCCTGCGATCAGGTCCAAGATCCCCTGGTCAGGCTTGCCGGGTTCATGTTCCGTATCGGTGACATAACAGATTGCTTTGCCGTCAAATTCAACACGGTAGCCGGATGCCCCATTGGGATGGTTCAAGGGCGCGGTGAGAATCACAACATCCTCGCACGGGGACAAGCGATCGCCGGCCATGAAATCGTGAAAGGTCAAGTCAGCGGCAAAAACCTGAGGCGGAATGGGAAAGAGAGGTGCGCCCATAAAACGGCAGAGCACATCATGCACCCCGACCTTTGGTGGCAGGTGCCCCGCCCACAGACGGGCCTTGTTTCTCGGATTGAATAACGGCGCGAAGAAGGGTACGCCAACAATATGATCATGATGCGTATGGGTAAGAAAGATATCGAACTCGCTCTCATCACCAGGATTAAAGGACCCCCCGAGGTCCCGCAGCCCTGAACCACCGTCGAAGACAAGCAAGCGTTCGCCACAGCGCACTTCTAAGCAGGAGGTGTTGCCACCATAGCGTGTATAATTCTGGCCCGGACACGGTATTGAACCGCGCACGCCCCAGAATCGAACGTAAAAGTCTCGCGCCGCTGACAAGCCCCACACCCAGATAAAGATCTACCACTATGATCAATGGTACGGCGGCTGTCTCTGACCCCAAAGAAAAATCGCCTATGAGTCTTCGGAATCTTCGAGATAAATCCAGCGCCGACGACGTTTTACACCTGAAACAGGTTCTCGCCTCTCAGGACAAGACGTAGTCTCGAGCAAGCGCCCATCTTGCCGGACCGATTGGCAGGCCCACCTCGCATTGCGCTCCGACCAATCGCAGGACTACTGGAAACTCCCGATTGATCCGGTTAGTGAAAGCATCGGCCGTGTTCCTCGATACCTTAATTGGCTCTAGTGCTTGCGGTCCAATTCGTTGAATATGCGGGCTTAGCAACCTTGCTTGCCCGCGCCGGGATACCCTCTCCGATTGCACAGTAGGTCCACGACCAATGGCATCCAACCGCACGACGAATTGGCAAGGGGTATTCTTGGGTCTGTCGCTTTCCTACTTCGCGGCTTATCAGCTTTTCAAAATTCCCCCCGTTTTGCCGGTTCTCCTCCAAGACTTTGGCTATGATCGAACGCTTGCCGGCGGATTTATGTCTGTTTATGCGGTGTCAGGATTGCTGTTGTCCTTGCCGCTTAGCCACGCGGCAGAGCGTTGGGGCTTTCTTCTGACGACCCTTGCGGCCTTAGCCTTAACCATCATTGGCAGCTTGCTGTGTCTCATCCAGCCTGACGTGGGGATCGTTTTCCTTGCCTCTCGGGCGATCGAGGGTATCGGCTACACCATATTGGCTGTGATCGGGCCAACCTTGGTGAACGTAAGCGCTAGTCCACGCACCCTGCCGTTGCTGGCTGGGCTAATGGCGACATGGATTCCCTTTGGGCAGATGAGTGCTGTTGTCTTCGCTTGGCTCGCCACCGCCGATTTAGGTTGGCAGGCGCTCTGGACGATCGGCATATTCGTGGCCCTCGTCTTGGCATTTTGGACTGTCGCCGCCGGGCGCCAAAAAACGCCCGGGTCTAGGGCCACCGGACGGAGAAGAAAGGTCGACGGCTGCCAAAAAAGCCGGCGCCCAAGGGCGATCTCCCTCGTGTTGGCCGCCTTGATCTTTTTGTTCTGGGCTGCCCAGTACTTCGCTTACATGACCTGGCTCCCGCAGTTTCTCGTCGAGCAACATCACATGAGTCTGGCGTTTAGCTGGCTCGCCTACATTCTGCCTGTGGCTGTTTTGATCGTTTTCAATCTGATCGCCGGCACGGCCTTGCGTGGCGGCCTATCCGTGGGCACGCTTCTTTGCCTTGGTCTGGCCGCCCAGGCGACGGTTTGGTGGACCATTCCGGCAGTCAATGGCCTGGCAGGCGGTATCATATCCTTGATCGGCTACGGGGCAGCGGCCGGGTTAACGGCGACAGCGCTTTTTGCCACCCCAAGCGCGATTATCGATCCCGGACAATCACCGACCGCTGCCTTTGGCACCTTGATGACGGGCAGAAATATGGGCGTCTTGATTGGCCCCATCTTGGTCGCTGAAATCTTTAAGGCATTTCAGTCTTGGGATCTGGCGTCGTCGGTCTTTGCTTCTTTGACCACGGCAGGCTTTGCGCTTGCCGTCCTGCTGCGATCAAGACTTGCTCCGTGAATGGCTCGCCAAGCCAGGGACGGGCTCAGGGCACCAATCGGTAGCCGCCGGGCTCGGTTACTAGAATTTCGGCATTCGAGGGATTGTCCTCGATCTTCTGACGCAGACGATAGACATGGGTCTCAAGCGTGTGCGTCGTTACGCCAGCGTTGTAACCCCAGACCTCGCCCAGCAAGATATCGCGGCTTACCACCTTGTCACCACTGCGATAGAGGTACTTTAGAATGGCCGTTTCCTTTTCGGTCAGCCGGACCTTCTTATTGTTCTCACCATTGAGCAACAGCTTGGCACTCGGCCGGAAGGTATAGGGACCGATGGTAAAGACCGCATCTTCGCTTTGCTCGTGCTGGCGAAGCTGGGCACGTAACCGGGCCAAGAGGACGCCCAGTCGGAAGGGTTTGGTCACGTAGTCGTTGGCGCCGGCATCTAGACCCAAAATCGCATCCGCATCCGTGTCGGCACCGGTCAGCATAATAATCGGGGCTTTGACGCCGTTGCGCCGCAAGAGACGGCAGACCTCTCGGCCATCCATATCAGGCAGGCCAACGTCGAGTAAAATGGCATCGAAATAATCAGATTTGGCAGCGGCCAGAGCAGCCGCCCCGGTTTCAGCTTCGGTTGTCACGAATTCCTCGTGCAGACGCAGCTGTTCACTCAAGGAAATGCGCAAAGCCTCCTCGTCGTCCACGAGGAGAATTTTCTTGCCCGTTAAGGAAGTCATCTCCTTCTCCCGCGCCTTACCACCCATACACGAAAGCCGGAGGTCGCGCCGCTTCGCACTTGGCCTCACATAGGGTCATTGACACCGGCATTCAAGGTAGTGACCTCACTGATTTGCCCAGTCCGAGAAATAATACATGATAAACCCCTTAAGGTTGCTCCTCATATCGCACGCATCATGGCCACCATCGCATCAAAAAGGGGGTGACCTGGTCTGCCGAAGGTATCGATGACCGTGAAGTGGTGCAGACCGTCAAGCACCATGTCGCCTACCTGATGGCCGGCCGCGCGCCAAGCCGCCACCACGGCCGTCTGCTGGCGCAGAAACTCCTCGGTCTCATCGGCACCAACGGCACAGATCAACGGTGCGGCTTGCCGCGGCACAGCGCGCAGAGGGCTGAGTCCTTCGACATCACCCCGATCGATGCGCACGATCGGCTGATGATAGCTGAGGCGAATCGGCTCAAGGTCATAAACGCCGCTGACCGAGCATCCGCCTTTGATGGATTTGGCAGGCAAGCCATAACCTTCCAGCCAATCGGCATCGCTTAAGAGAGTGGCAAGATGACCGCCGGCGGAGTGCCCGGCAATGAAAAGGCGATCTCTGTCGAGATCAAAGTCAGCAGCTTTTCCATGAAGGAACACGATGGCGCGCCGCAGTTGATCGGTCATCGTCGCGATCGTGGCGGCTGGGGCCAAAGTGTAGTTGAGCGACACAAAGGCGATCCCCTCATCCAAATAGGCTGGCGCAAGGTAGCTAAAATCACCCTTGTCCAGAGATTGCCAGTAGCCCCCATGAATGAAGGCAATGGTCGGAAATGGTCCTCTGCCTTGCGGGAGGAAAAGATCCAGGCGCTCCCCTTCCCTAGGACCGAAGGCCACATCGAGCTCACTGCGACCGTGACGACGAGCGGCAGCGGAGTCCCTGGCCCACCGCTCGAAGATCGCTTGATGGTCAGGCCAGCGCGCCCGCAGATTCAGTTGCCCATCTAAGGCATCTTGATCGTAATCAAGAAAAACTTTTCCTGTGGTCATTCAATCGAGCCTCCGCTTATGCCAATTATCCTCACTGGGTATGGTTGACCCTAGCCGAGAATTGATGCAGCGCATTCCCGGCTTTGCGACGATCTACTAAGTCATGTAAAGAAACGAGGCCAAAACGTAAATCGAACCTGGTTAATCTCCCAAACCAAAAGTGGACCATAGGACCGAGCGGCATGATGGCGTTTTTTCAACGCGCCAAGGATTTTGCAGACAAAAAAAGTTCTCCGAAAGCCAACAACCTCCCGCTGGAAATTGGCTGGCTGCTCGATTCTCAGCACTCGACCTTTCTGTTCGACGCCCCCAGGCCAATTGGCCAGGATATGGGCCTTCCAGGCGAACGTGACCATGGATCGATATCCCCCTTTGCCACGTCGGCTTTAGATCGCTTGTTTATGGTGCCCTGCCCTTACGAGCTGCGGCTTCGGCCGATCGCAGCGGGGCAAGGTAAATTTACCTTGCTCAACAATGCCGATCAGAAGCGCACGGTTAGCGCCCGCCGCCTGCCGCAAACGGCCGTGCTGGTCGAACAGGATATGTGGCGTCACCCCAAACGGCCAGTCGTGCAGATTGCTACACCTTATCGTTTGGTGGCCGATGAAACGGTTTGGCTGACTCAGTTTCCGCCCTTCTACACGCTTGGCCAACAATCCTGGCCGGGCCAGTTCGTGTCTGGACGATTCCCCCTGCACATTTGGCCGCGTATGATGTCCTGGGCCTTCGAATGGCACGACCCTGCACGGGAGCTGGTGCTGGAGGCCGGGCAACCATGGTTTTATATCGGCTTCGAGACCGAGGATCCGACGCGCCCCATCAAAATCGTGGAAGCAGAAATGACGGAGGCGCTGCGCACCTACTGCAAGGGCCTCGACGGTGTCGTGAATTACGTTAGCCGCACCTACTCGCTTTTCGAAACGGCCCGCGAAAGAAGGCCGAAGGTTTTGCTGAAAAAAGTCGTTCGCGGCGGAGAGAACTGAAAGGTAGCAACGCCTTGTTGGGTATGTTGTTCAACAAACACAAAGCCAAGCTCGACGGACCGGCGCGCCGACGGGGAAAACGCAGACTGGTGGAAATCGGCTGGCTGCTCGATGCCAACCAAGCGACTTTTGTCTACAACGCTCCCCGCCCGGTCGCTCGCAAAGGGCCGCCGGCGCCCTCGGCAAAGGCCCTGCCCTACTGCCCTGCCGTGATCGATTGGGAATCGCGCAACTACGAGATCCCCTGTCCATTTGACTTAAGATTGCGCGTGGGCAAGACGCAGCAAGGCAATTTCGGGCTCATCGACGCGGCTGGCAAGCAATCGACGGTCACGCGGCAACACTTGGCGCAGCTGGCCAGCCTTCTCGAACCGCATCGCTGGGTCCATCCCGACCGCCCTGTCCTGCAGATACTGACGCCTTATCGCCTGCTCGCGGACGAATCGGTTTGGGTGACGCAGCTCCCCCCCTTCAATGCCGTGCGCCAGCCTGCGTGGCCGGGATTGATGATCGGCGAGCGCTGGTCGATCTACCTTTGGCCCCGCCTCCTGACTTGGACCTTTGAATGGCACGATACGAGTCGGGAATTGGTACTGAAACGCGGCGACCCCTGGCTTTACCTTGGATTCGAATCCGATGATCCGGACCGGCCCATCAGGCTGGTAGAAGCCGAAATGAACGAGGCGCTGCGCGGCCATTGCACCGGCCTTGACCATATCGACAGCTACTCGCGCGAAGACTTTCTCGCGACCGCCAAAGCCCGGCGACCGGAAGTTCTGCTCAAGAAAATGGCGCGTTAGCGTCGGGCGGCAATCGCACCGGCTATGATCTGTAATCGTCACCAGAGCCTTCGATGTCCTGATCGCGTGGTGGAAAGAGTTCCTGGGTCACCTGGCTGATCAGCTGACGGAAACCTGGGTCCATTGGCGAACGGACACCGCCGACCGAAGCAACCGCTGAGGATTCACGGTAGCGCGACGAACAGAAGACCGCCAGCACCCGAACCCGATCCCTTGACCCGGTCGCCGGCTGATCGGAGCTTTCGCAAAGACGATGAGCATTGACCCCAAGTGCCGGATTGAACAGCATCACCACCCGATAGGGCGACTTATAGTCCTCCGGCTTGGTAGTGACGAAGGGCACGACCGGCCCAAAATGCGCCCCATACATGACATCGGTGACGATGGCTTCCAGTTGATCTTGCGGCACGCCAAAGGGGTTACCAAGAATCTCCGTGTAAATCGCCCCTTCCCCCGCGGCATAACTGAGATAAGAAGGGTCGAAATGGCTCGATTCACTATTGTGCACCACGACAAAGTCATTGCTGCATCCAAGCAATGCGATCATTCCAGCCCCAGCAATGGCCGTGATCACGTGTTTGGTCACTATCGAATTCATCTTTTCCATCCTGGTGATGAACACCAATCACTCATAGAACTAGTGCGTCCACACGGGCTCGGCAATTCACAAGGCCGCGCAGGCGAGAAAGAACAATTGATCACCCCCCCTGCTGTCGCTAAAGCATAGGCACCCCAACACGAGGCAGAGCCCATGGCGCACCCAAAGTTACCGACACTGAAGAACTGGTCTCCGGCCATTGCCGCGACGGGTGCCTTCACGGCAGCCGAGTGCGATCGGGTGTTGGCGCTCGGTCGGGATCTCAAAGACGCCAAGATCATGGATCCCGGCGGTTTTGAGACATACCGAGAAAGTCGTGTCACCTGGCTGCGTCCGGGTTCGGATACCAACTGGATTTTCGCCAAGGCGGCCGATCTGGTGCGCTCGGCAAACGACTCTAGTTTTCATTTCGAACTGGCTGGATTTACCGAACCCTTGCAGTTGGCACGTTATGGCTCGGCTCAGTTCTATGACTGGCACCTTGATCTCGGCAATGACAAGTTCTCCATCCGCAAACTCAGTTTTATTGTGCAGATGAGCGACGAAAACAGCTACGAGGGCGGCGAAGTAGAGGTCTATTGTGAAAAGGAGCCGCGAGTCATGGAACGAAGGCGGGGAAGTATCATCGTCTTCCCCTCGTATATTCTCCATAGGGTCAAGCGAGTCACGCAAGGGGAGCGGTGGTCATTGGTCGGATGGATCGGCGGACCACCTTTTCGGTAGGCGTTTCCCACCTGACGGGAGGATAAGGTGAAGGAATGGCCGAGGATTCACGTTAGCAAGGCCAGCAGGGTGCTGGCAAGATGGGCCGGCGTGGCCATGGTACTGGGGTTGGTCGCCTGCACCTATCAGGGCAAGATCGACAATCCCCTCACCATGAAGGCCACGTGGTTTTCCTACCTCAACGGCGACGACATTCGGCGTTATTGCGGTGAAGGTTCGCCCACCCAGTTCCGCATCGTTTACAACGGCGTCTATTCGGAGCAGCTGCGCAGCTATGAGGTCCTTGCCGATCGCCGCGGCGGCGCCCTTCTGACAGCACGGGTGCGAGAGGGATCGAACATCGCCAGCTTGCGGGTCAGCGGCCTATCGGATTTGCTGGCGCCCTGGCGATGGCAGAAGTCGGAAGCCAGCCTAAGCCCGGCCGAGGCCAACGAACTTGGCGACGCCCTGGTGCAAAGCGGTTATCTTAAACCGGCGCCGGAGGGATTAAGGCTGCATTCGCTCGGGTTTTATTGGGTGGTTGCTGGATGCAACAATGGTGTCTTTCATTTCAACGCCTGGAGTGATCCTTCCGAACGCTACGATGCCTTGACCTTTCCGGCCGTTCTTCTGTCCCACGACAAAACCGGCAGACCCCTCAATCCAGCCCGTAAAATCTATCCCGGCGACCGCCTGAATGCGCAAAATATTCGCGAGAGTAACGAAGGGCCAACCTTTACCCTGGAGGTCGGCACCAACGGGCTGAAGGGTGTTCAACCGCTCATCTAAGGGTGAGCCAATCACCCGAGCGCGAGAAAATCGATTGCCAAATCGGCCGTCGTGTGCCTGGCGGCAACCTGCAGACGCTGGCCAGCCTTGACGGCGAGCGGTCTTTCGAAACGATGCAGAACCAAATTCCAGTGCGACGGCTGGCCCTCCGACGTTGGCGGATTCTCGTACACGATTGTTTCGTCTAGTTGAACTCGGATCCACTGGATCAGGCCGACGCAAAGCTCGTCTTGCGTGACCGTAAAGGTGAGCTCTCTCCGGCGCTGGTTAGGCAGGGGCGCCGAAAACTCGAAATCAAAGAGCGTTTTTGACTTTGACAAGAGCGTCGGCGCCCCACCACCGGGTGGAAGGTTTACTTTGAGGGCCGCAAAGTCATTAAACAGGGCAAGGTCAAATCCCCCTACCCTTTCCACCCGGCAACTGGCCCTGAGCAGATCGCCACCGGCCAAGGCGCCGACAATCGACGCCGCCTGGGGGATCATGGGCGCACCCGGTTCCAGAAGATGACGCTTTGCATGGGCAATAGAAAGAAGCACACCTTCGCCCAAGAGATCTTCGCTCAGGATCTCGGAGATCAGCAGGTTGGCGGGTCGCGGCAGGTCATGGCCGACACGAAGATCGGTTGACTTCCTTGCAAGGACCTCGATGCGGTCCGCATAGCCGTTCGCCGCCACAATCTTCATTGCCTTACGGGCGATCGCCGGTACCATCTCACAGGTGGTCACCGCCGCGGCCCCGGCGCGAGCCGCCATCATCGCCAATAGGCCACTGCCGGTGCCGATTTCCAGGACACGGCTTTCCGGGGTTACCCTGTGCTCTATGGCTGCCTGGTATGCCTGGTTGCGCGCTTCGTCGTTGAGCATGGCAAAATGCCAACGCGGGATGATACGCGCCGCAAAGGAAGCCCGGTTGTGGTAGTAGCGCCTCTCCTGTGGCTTCAGAGCAATGGCGTTCTCCACCGCCTCAAGCGCGTCCGATACCGCCCCCCGATCGAACAGTATGTTCGCCAATAGATTATGTACTTCCGCCGCCGGCTTGAGCGCTAGGCTCTGCCGGCAGGCCGCTTCGGCCTGTTCTAGATCTCCTTGCCCACGCCAAAGGCTCGCTAGATTGGCGTGCGCATCGGCCAGGTTCGGATCAAAGCTGGTGGCGCGCTTGAAAGCGGTGATGGCTTCTGGCCATCGGCCCGTAGTCTGCAGAATGTTGCCAAGGACCTGATGTGCCTCGGCACGTTCTGCATCGATCTCTAAGGCCTTTCGAGCGAGCTCTTCAGCCTTTGCAAGCTGGCCAGTCTGACCCAAGAGGGTGCTTAAGCCGATCAGGGCCGTCAAACAGTGAGGCTCCTGACTTAATGCTCGCTGATACAGCGCAGCCGCCGCTTGCACATTGCCCTGTGACAGGTTTTGCCGCGCCGCCGCGACTAGGGATCGAGCTGCCTGTTCGGTCATGACACCCGATAAATGTAGTAGGGCCAGCGCCCCACGCCGGCTGGCAAGTCTACCTCCTGCCAGCCCTCACAGATCATTGGCCGATCCGTGATCACCAAGCCGCCGGCGACAACCAGTTTATTTAACAGCGGTGCAATGGCGGCAGCCAAGGCCGCATCGCGCACCCGATTTTCGCTGCCAATATCGGCGTGGGCAAAGATCGCCTGCCGACCGAGGGCAGAAGCGGCCCTTTC
Source organism: Rhodospirillales bacterium (assembly GCA_965222795.1). Lineage (GTDB taxonomy): Bacteria > Pseudomonadota > Alphaproteobacteria > Kiloniellales > CBDCUY01 > CBDCUY01. Next base: position 2,598,837 of record OZ244972.1, read on the forward strand.
CAGGCTATCGCGGAAATCGCCTAGATAAAGGCGCTCTGGATCCGGCATCGCGTCGGCCGGGGCATGTACGTCCCGGTCAAAGGCAAAAATCTCCCGCTCAGGCAGGGTCTTTCGCAAGTGATCGTAAGTCCGCCCTTTGCCCAGACCAACCTCGAGGACCGGGCCCGGCATCTTTGCCGTTTGTTCTGCTGCAAAATCTAGGCAGGCTCGCTGCGTCACCAAACGTTCGATCATTCGCTCTAAACGGTCGAGGGAATCAGTGCCGATTGGAAATTCCTCCATCATTCGTCTGTAGATACGATGCCCGATCCCCAAATACCGGTCATTTGCTTGTGTGGCACGCAGTCTATCGCCATTTAGCACTTGCAAGAAAGGCCGCAAAGTGGACATTCCTGGTGGACTCCCACGCGGGACTGACAGAACTGTGCCTTGCTGCTAAGTTCGACGGAGTATCATGCTGGAACCGCTCGCCAAGGAATCCGTGCTCGACAGTGCCGCGTTGCGGGCTGTTGATCGCGCCGTGGCCGATCTTCGTCGCGGCGACATTCTGATTCTCCGCGATGCAGATGGTGGCTTGGCCCTCATCCAGGCGGCCGAAGGTGCCAGCGACGATGGTCTGCGGGAGTTGGCGCAGCTGTCGGGTCGTACCCCGATCCTTCTGTTAACCGAGCAGCGCGCAAAAGCGCTCAATTTGCTGGACGACGATCAAAATCCTGCCCGGCAGAAGGTTTATTCTTTTGATCTAGCCGACGTAGCCGCCGTTGACATCGCAGCCTTCGCCGATCCAAGCATAACCTCGCGGCCGGACAGCGACCTGACACTGCCAAAATCCGCTGTCGCGAGCGGTCTTGACGGGGCCGCGGTCGAACTCGCTAAACTCGCGCGCCTGCTGCCGGCCATCCTGATGGCGCCCTTGCCATATGTCACCGATTTGGAAGATTGGATCGCGGCACAGGGTCTCTCGGTGGTCGATGCGGAGGATGTCAGCCAGTACCCAGCTCTCGCCGCTCGCAACCATAAGATTGTTGCGTCCGCACGAATACCCCTGGCTGCCGCCGAGGATACGCAAATCGTAGCCTTTCGTCCCAGCGACGGCGGTATTGAACAGCTCGCACTCATCATCGGTGAACCGAGCCCGGATGAAGCGGTACTGACGCGCCTCCACTCAGAATGCTTGACCGGCGACATCTTGGGCAGCCTGCGCTGCGACTGCGGTGATCAACTGCGCGGTGCAATTCGGGTAATTGCCGAGGCCGGGGGTGGCATCGTCCTTTATTTGGCACAAGAAGGCCGCGGTATCGGCCTGGTTAACAAGCTTCGTGCCTACGAGCTGCAGGATCGCGGCGCTGACACCCTAGAAGCAAACCAGCAGCTCGGTTTCGATGCCGATGAAAGGATCTATTTGCCGGCCGCTGAAATCCTGCGCTTGCTCGGTTACCGGCGAGTCCGCCTCCTAACCAACAACCCGGACAAGGTAACCGCCCTAACGCGCTGCGGTATCGCCGTTGAAGAGCGAGTCCGTCATAGCTTTCCATCGAACGGCCATAACGACTTTTACCTTAGAACCAAGGCTTCCCGTTTCGGCCATATCTTTTAACTCCGTCGTCGAGCGTCGGCGGATCGGCAGGTTTCACCGCCCTACCCTCGCGAGTTGCCGGCAGATCTTGCCGACAAGGCCGAAAACATCATCGAAAATATCCAAAGAATCAACCTCTTGAATGTGGTGTGGTTCTTGCTTGGCCGTTCCCAAGGGAGGCGCCATGATTCTTGACATCAGCCATTTGTTGACGCCGGCTCAAAGTCGTTCAGATCAATCGGCACCACCACGTCTGCATTCCCTGGGCAGCTTTGAAGGGCTTGGCGATGAGGACTACCTTACCTGGACCAATGAGGCGGACTTCAGCTTCGAGGACTTGATCGATATTGTAAATCCGATGCAGCACTTGCCGGTCATTGGAAGCGTCTATCGAAAGGTCACCGGAGACGAGATTTCAGCGCCTTCCCGTATCATCGGAGGCAGTATCTTTGGCGGGCCGGTCGGCCTCGCCATGGCCTTGGTGAATGCCCTAACCGAGGAAATCAGCGGCCGCGACCTCGGGGAAACGGTCATCGCGTTGTTCGAGGACGAAGAGGCCCCAGTCCCGGCCGAAGATGGCATTCACCGGGCGGCAAGCGATTCTCCGGCAGCAGCGCAAGAAAACGCCGCCAGCAAGGTGCCGCCAATTCCGGCCAATGCCGCCAGCAGCGATTTGCCGGCCGGGCAACCACTGGAAGGGAAGGCGGCGTTGGACGCCTTTCTCACGGATCTTAGCCGGGTGGCAGCCATGACGCAGCCGGCGGCTGGTGATGTGGGCGCAGGAACCGTCCGAGGCAACGAGCAAGAAAGCTTGCCCCCCAACCAGGCTCCGAAGTCATTCAATCTTAGAATCCCGGCCGAGAAGAGATCATACGCCTTGCCGCCCGACTACGGCGGCTCCGCCAGCACACCACCTGGTAACGCCGAAGCCCACCATGACATCGCCGAGCGAATGTTAAGCGCTTTACAGCAATATGAAACGCTGCGGCGGACACTTCCGGCGTCCAATCCCTAGATCTTTGCGACAAAGAGCCTTCCCAACTCGGATAGAGGGACTGTCTTTTGGCATCGAATTTGGCTAGATAGATCATATGGATCTGGTAGTGACACAAGAGCGGCGTGCCTGTTACCTGAGCTTAGGCGACAGGCGTTGGCGCTGTGCCATAGGCCGAGGCGGCATTAAGCGTTTTAAGCGCGAAGGCGACGGTGCAACACCCGCCGGCCGCTGGCCTTTGCGAGGCGTGTTCTTTCGTCGCGACCGAATCCCGACGCCGGAGACCGAACTCTTGATGGAAGCGCTTGAGCCGGATGACGGCTGGTGCGACGACCCGGCCGATGCGCACTACAACTGCTTGGTAAAGCGACCTTATGGCAGTCGCAATGAGCGCCTTTGGCGCATGGACAACCTCTACGATATTCTGGTTGTTATCGGATACAATGATTCGCCGGCCCGGCCCGGCAAAGGCAGCGCCATCTTTATGCACTTGGCCAAATCGAACTACGCGCCGACAGAAGGCTGCGTGTCCTTGACCTATCCTGATCTTTTGGAGGTCTTGAGCCTGGTCGAGCCAGAGACCCGCCTCCTGATTAAAGAGCCATAGTCCTGATTGATCAGCGCCTTAGCGCACCTGGCGGGCCCCAAAGACCCCGGTACCGACACGAACATGGGTGGCGCCGAGGCGGATAGCGCTTTCAAAATCCGCGCTCATGCCCATGGAAAGCTTCTTCAGGCCGTGGCGGTCCGCCAATTCCCCCAGGAACGCGAAGTGAGGGACCGGATCTTCGTCAAAGGGCGGGATGCACATTAAACCAACAACGTTCAAGCCGAGCTCGTCGCGGCTGAGCCGCAAGAGATCGGGCAAGCCCCGAGGCAAGACACCACTCTTCTGTGGCTCCTCACCGGTATTGACTTGAACGAAAATCGCGGGCTGACGCCCTGCCCTCGCCGACTCCTTGGCCAGGCCGTGCGCCAGTTTAGGCCGGTCTAGTGATTGAATTACGTCAAAGAGTTCTATGGCATCGCGCGTCTTGTTGGTCTGCAGCGGACCGATAAGATGAAGGGAGATGGCGGGATGATCCGCCTTCAACCGAGGAAATTTTCCCTGGGCTTCCTGCACACGGTTTTCGCCAAAGACCATTTGGCCGGCTGCGATCGCCTCAAGGATAAGGGCTGCGGGATGGGTCTTGCTCACCGCAACTAGCTCGATCTCCTCAGGGTGCCGCCCGGCAATTTTGGCGGCAGCTGCGATTTTCTCGTGGACCGCGGCGAGATTGCCGGCAGTATCGCTCGCCAATTTCAGGCTTTCGGGCGCAGAAGTCATTGCTTGTTCGTGAATATAATGCCCGGATTTTCAGCCGTGCGCCGCTTGATGCGCTTGCTGCCAATCGGAGCGCCCAGCCGCGGCCGGGAGTCGAACTTAAACGCCTCGAATTCCCCGCCTTGGCGAATGTAATGCAGAAAGATTTGTAGATGCCAATCGCCGGCAAAGGTCTCGCGCCAATGGGAAAGTTCAGCACCCTGATAGACCAGGAAATCACCAGGCGCCAGATCGACCGGGACGTCGCGGTCATCGCGTGATTTGATGAAAATCGGCCAGATGGCCGGGGCACGAAAGTCTACCGTGAGCGTCGCACTGATCTCACAGGAAGGCCGATCCTTGTGGGGCTTTAACTCGGCACCCTTGAGATAGAGGCGCGAATAGGAATAAGTCGGGTGTAGCGGCACGCCGGCCGCCTCGGCGACCAAAGGCGTGAGCGTTCCAAGCAGCACTTCCGATATCGGGAGTCCATAGGCTGCATAACCCTTTTCCACTTGGCCATCGTTGTACTGCAAATAGTTGTTGTCCTTCAACAACCTGTAATAGGCGGAGACAAAACTGCAAAGGTCCTGCGAAAGGGCACCACGAACGACCTGATAGCCGTCTTTTCCAAAGGCGTTAAGATTGGCTGACATTATGCTTCCCGATAACCCATCATACTGCAAGCTTGCCATTTTTCTTGAGGTAGCCAAGTTCGATCATTGTGTCCCGATGGGCTGCAATCAGTCGATCGGTTTGTTCTGCGGTCAGTTTTTCACGCCAGTCGCCGCTGCGTCCTTTTCGGAAAAACCGCGCTTTCCCATCCGGCCGGGACTCGACAAAGCCCCCTTTTTCCTCCTGGGCCTTGAGTTGCCGAAAGGAGCTGAACTCGATCGCCCTTTTGAGCCTTTGCCGATCCTCCGGCAATTGCAGAAACTTGACCAAATTACCGAATGTTTTGAGCGGCTTAGCCAACATGTCCTCGTAACGTACCAGGTGAAGGCGCATACCCTTCGCCTTCAGCCAGCTTTCCACATGCATCGACCAACCAAGCACGTACTGCTCGAGCTGGTCGCCATGACGGGGCACTGTGTGAGAATTGTCGCACAACAGCTCTACGGTACGCTCGATCGATATTTGGTAATGATTGGCATAGGAAACAGCCACATCCATGGGATTTCGCGCAATGTAAATCGCACCGGCGGTCGCCTGTGGCGTGATCAAAGGCTGCCCTTCAATGAAGACACAGGCGCTGTGGGTCTTCACGATAACCGTATCCGGCTTGTAGGTCGCAAACCACATATGGACTTTGGGACGGAGTGCGCGCAGCTCGGCGTCACTTAGGTCGCACGCCCGTTTCTTCGACAGTTGCTCGTAGTGGAGAAAGAAATTATCGCCCAAAATGTGATTGGGTAACTCATTGATCGGAAGCGGCTTTTTCGAGCCTGTGAAGAGGTTTGCTAAAAACGCGCGCATCCAGGTATTACCGGATTTCGGGTAGGACGCGAGCCAGAGTATTCCCGCCATAGCAACGTCGATTTTCCCAATGCCAAGGATGTCGCGCTAGAGCCTGGTCCAATAGATGGCAATTGAGCCCCATAATAACAAAGGGCTTGATGGTTACAAATGGACGATAAAAAAAAGAAGAAGGGGGCGATGATCGCCCCCTTTAAGGTGGTTTCGCGTTTGAATTAGAAGCGAACGGCGATGCCTGTTATCAGGCCGATCGATTCGCTGTCGGCGCCGCTCTCGTCGTCCCACTCGGTGTAGATCAGCGAGCCGCTGACCGAAACCCCCGGGCCAATGGCGTAGCTGACGCCGATCGCGCCCGAATCAAGCTCGTCCTCGCTGCCGCCTTCGGTGCCCTCAACCTCGGAGCTGAAGTAGGTGGCGCTGACACCCCAGGGGCCTGTCGAGTAGCTGATGCCGGCGTCGAAGGCATGGCCATCTTGCGCCCGGTCCGAGTTCTCCTTGGCGAAGGAGCCGCCGATCGAGAAGCCGCCGAAGCCCAAGTTGATGCCCGCCTTGTACTGGGTGATCGAAGTGTCGGTCACCGAGGCCGTGCCGGTCTCGCCCTTGACCCGGTTAAAGCCACCAGCCGCCGTCAGGCTGAAGCCGTTGAAGTCCTGGGTGTAGTGCACGCCGACCGAATAGCCGTTGTGCAGCTCCGTGTCGGTGTTCGCCTCAACCGGGAAGTTCTTGCCGTCGCCCGAGTTGTTGATGGTCGGAATGTAGGAGCCCATCAACTGGAAGCCGCCAAAGCGCGGCGAGTAGTACGAGATCGCGTTGTCGTCGTTGTGGATGTCCACGTTGGTCGACAAAGCCGGGGTCCTAAAGCCGGTGGTCGAGCCCGTCGCCGGCGGCGTGAAGGAGGTGATCCAGCCCGAGTTCAACGGAATACCCACACCCGGTGCCGTCACGCTCCAGAAGGTCTGATAAGGCGCCGAGTTTTCGGAGCCCAGCACCAGGCGGCCGAAGTCGCCCTTCACGAAGACATAGTTCTCGTCGATCTGGTCGCCGGCCGAGAAGGCCTCCATCTCGACAATCACGCCGACCGTGATGCCATTATCGAGCGCGGTCTCGCCGCGGAACTGCACCTCGCCGTCGGAGAACAGGCCGGTCTCGTTGTAGTCGATGCTGTCATGATCAACATCGACCAGGCCAAAGTATTCGTTCTTGTAGCCGCGGACGTCGAGGCGGAGCGGCTCGGCCGCGTCGGCGACACCTGCCGCCACAACGCTACCCGCCATCAACGCCGTCGAGCCCAAAAGAAGCTTTTTCGTCATCTATCCACGCCTCTCGCTTTGCGTCTTGTTTCTACGAAAGTCCCTCATCAAGGCTGGGCGTGGGTCTTGCTCCCCCCCTCGGCCAGCCTGCCCCCCGAGCAACGAAGTCGCCCAGGGAAAGGCAAAGGCATGAAGCCTATCTTCACGAAGATCGTCAACCAATCTCGCAAACACTTGTGTCGAAATTTGCACACTGTGGTATTTCTGCAACGACATTGGCCCGAACCATTGACTCGCGAGGCTCGGCATCGATAGATCAAAGTCCTCGCAGGCGTGGCATCGGCTCTTGCCAGGCCACCGCCGGCGTTCCGCCGTTCCCATGAGTCGACCCTAATTAGAGTCTTAGTTTAAGTGACCTCCGCCCTTCGAGTCCTTTACTGATGAACCGTGGAAATCAAAATGTAGCCCTTGCCAGGTTGATGGCGAATTCCCGCCAGCACCATTTAGGCGGTCGTCTGCTACAAGCGCGACAAGGCTATCAAGAAGTCGTGCTGGCCAACCCCCAGTATGCCGAGGCCCATGCTATGCTTGCCTCCATCGACTACCGGGAGGGCAGCATCCCATCGGCCGAGCGCCACCTAGCACGCGCGGTGGAAGCATGCCGAGCCGCCGCAGAGCGACAACCTGGAAATCCTGGCTTGCGAGCATCGCTTGCCAACTTGCTGCTTGCCCAAGGAGCAAACGCGGGCGCGGAACAGGAACTGCAGAATCTCAGTTTGCCGCTCAACCCTATAAGGGCCGACCCGGAGGAATTCGAACGCCGCCGCCAAAGCCGTATCGACGAGCGCATGCCAAGTATTTTGATCTCGTCGCTGCCCAAGTCGGCAAGTGAAAGCATTTGGAACAAGCTCGCCCAGGGGTTGGACTATGCTCAGTGCTATTTTTCCGTTGGCCTGTTTCCTGATTGCACCGCAATACCGGGTCGCGTAAGCGAAGCGGGGAGGGGAGGCGTTATCGTCAAGGAACACCTGGCCCCCACAGCGCATAACCTACGGGCCCTCGCGCAAGCGGATTGGGACCGGGTGATTGTCCACCTCCGGGATCCGCGCCAAGCCACCTTGTCTTGGCTGCATTTCGCCCGTGACGATATCAATCGCCGACTGATGGCCCCTTTATGGCGGAAGATCGTGCCGCCGGCCGCCGTGCTGCAGGGTCCCCTATCAGAGCAGATTGACTGGGGTCTTGAACATTACATGCCGCTGCTCTTGAAGTTTGCGCAAGACTGGCATGCCGTCGAAGCGATGTCATCGCAAGTGCCCTCTGTCTTATTTCTTGACTTCGAGCTGTTCCGTCGTCATCCAGAGGCCTATTTTGCTCGAGTCCTTGATTTTTGCGGCATCGATAGGACGTGCTTCGCTGATGAGGTTGAGGCTGAAGTGGTGCACTTGCGAAAGGGCCTCATCGAGGAGTGGCGGCAGGTGTTCACAACGCGGCAGGCGCAAAGGGCTTGGGCTATGATCTCCGGCGATCTTGCGGAGCGGTTCGCTTGGCAACCTTGATTGGATTGGTTCGAGTTACGACCTAAAGCCCGATCCCAACTGTGCTGATTTTCTGGAAGTTGCGGCCGTAAGTGGCTATTTTCCTCGAACACATTGGGGGTGGAGCATTCACTTTGCCCACCATTGAGCTGCAGGCCATCACAGGAGGCGACGATGTTGCTGAAGAGGTGCACAAGCTGGTGCCGGCCATTTTGGGTGCTGCTGCTGATGGTTACCGTCGTTGGCTGTAGCGGTAAGGACGAGACCGTGTATCCCGATGATTTCTATCGGTCCACGGGCGCCGACCCCTACTCCGAAAACCCCGGTTCGATTCTGGGCAAGGACGGACTCAACATCTTTGGCGACGATGAAGAGGAGGCCCCACAAGGCGGACGGATTGGCCTGGGCGTCAATGGGTATTTATGGCGGGCCGCGTTGGATACCTTGTCTTTCATGCCGCTGGCTTCTGCCGATCCTTTTGGCGGTGTCATTATCACCGAATGGTATTCGCCACCGGAAGCCATCGACGAGCGCTTTAAAGTCAACGTCTATATCCTGGGCAGAGATTTGCGCGCCGATGGGGTTCGCGCATCTGTGTTCCGGCAGAAGATTAACGGCGGTGGCGCCTGGATCGATTCCGCGGTAGAGGAGGGGACTTCCATCAAGTTGGAAGATTCGATTTTGACCCGTGCCCGCCAGCTGCGGATCGCGGCAGTACAGTAACCTCTGAGGAATGAGCTCAATCTTTATCAAGCGGACCAGCAAACGCCCATGAGCCGGTTCAACTTCAAAGCCGCCGAAGCGAAGTGGCAACGCGCTTGGGCGGCGGCCCAGTCCTTTGCCGTCGGCGAAGACCAAAATCGGCCGAAATACTATGTTCTTGAAATGTTCCCTTATCCTTCGGGGCGCATTCATATGGGGCATCTGCGCAACTACACCATTGGCGATGTGATCGCCCGCTTCAAGCGCGCTCAAGGCTTCAATGTCTTACATCCCATGGGCTGGGACGCCTTTGGCCTGCCGGCGGAAAACGCCGCCATGCAAAAAGGGGTACATCCGGCCAAGTGGACCTATGAAAACATCGCCCAAATGCGCGATCAGTTGAGCAGCATGGGCCTGTCGATCGATTGGACGCGCGAGCTGGCGACCTGTCACCCAGGCTACTACAAACACCAGCAGGAGATGTTCCTGCGTTTCCTCAAGGCCGATCTGGCTTATCGCAAAGAATCCTGGGTCAACTGGGATCCGGTCGATCAAACGGTCTTGGCCAACGAGCAAGTCATCGACGGCCGCGGATGGCGATCGGGCGCCGTCATTGAAAAGCGCAAGCTGCCGCAGTGGATGTTCCGCATAACCGCCTATGCGCAAGAGCTGCTTGAAGCGATCCGCACCATGGAGCGCTGGCCCGAGAAGGTCCGGATCATGCAGGACCGGTGGATCGGCCGATCCGAAGGGGCGCGGATCTTTTTCCAGCTGAGCGGCGGTCACCCGGCCTTGGAAGTCTTCACCACCCGCCCAGATACGCTTTTCGGTGCGTCGTTTTGCGCCTTGTCGCCCAATCACCCCTTGTCGGAAACCTTGGCAAAGGAAGACCCGGCCTTGGCCGACTTCATCGCCGAGTGCGGCCGACTAGGAACCAGCGAGGAAACCATCGAAAGGGCCGAGAAGAAGGGCTACCGCGTTGCGGTGACGGCCGCGCATCCCTTCATTCCGGGGAAGGAACTGCCGGTCTTCGTGGCGAATTTTGTTTTGATGGAGTATGGCGCCGGCGCTATTTTCGGATCCGCCGGCCATGACCAACGGGACCTGGAGTTCGCCCGCAAGTACGATCTTGACGTCATCCCTGTTGTCTTGCCACCCGGCGAAGACCCCGCAGGCTTTGTCATTGGCGAAGAAGCCTATTTGGGCGAGGGGACCATTTTTAACTCTGAGTTTCTCGATGGCCTGGACGTCAAGTCGGCCATAACCGCCGCGATTCGACGGCTGGAGGAAATCGGGGCAGGGCAGGGGACGGTCGCTCTGCGTTTGCGTGATTGGGGGGTTTCGCGACAACGCTTTTGGGGCTGCCCAATTCCGATCGTGCACTGCGATAGCTGTGGCGTTGTTCCAGTGCCGGAAGGTGACTTGCCAGTGACCCTACCGGACGATGCCGACTTCAGCCAGCCAGGAAACCCGCTACAGCACCATCCGACCTGGCGCAAAGTGGATTGCCCTGGGTGCGGCAAGGCCGCTGAACGGGATACCGATACGCTCGATACCTTCGTCGATTCCGCTTGGTATTTTGCCCGCTTTTGCTCCCCTCGGTCCGAGAAGGCGCTGGACCGCGAAGCCGTCGACTATTGGATGCCGGTCGACCAATACATCGGCGGTATCGAGCATGCCATCCTTCATCTCCTCTATGCCCGCTTTTTCACCCGAGCCCTGAAACACTGTGGCTACCTTGAAGCAGAGGAGCCTTTCGCGGGTCTCTTCACCCAGGGAATGATTTGCCACAAGACCTACCAGGCGGCCGATGGCACGTGGCTGGCGCCCAACGAGGTCGAGGTGCTGTCCGACGGTTCCGTCACAACCCCATCCGGCGAGCCGGTCACCCTTGGCCGTTCGGAAAAGATGAGCAAATCAAAGCGGAATACGGTCGACCCAACCGACATCATCGAAACCTACGGTGCCGACACCGCCCGCTGGTTCATGCTCTCCGACAGTCCGCCGGAACGGGACATGGACTGGACGGAAGCTGGGATCGAGGGAGCATGGCGGTTTACGCAACGGCTATGGCGCCTGGTTTCCGATGCGGCCGAAAAGATCTGCCCGGCGGGCGCGGCACAGCCGGCGGCGTTTTCCGATGCGGCGCTGGAGCTGCGCCGCGCCACCCACAAGATCGTCGATGCCGTCACCCAAGACGTGGAGCAGTTCCGCTTCAATCGGGCAGTGGCGCGTATCTACGAGCTTAGCAACCTACTTACAGGCTTTACGCCGGCAACCGACGATGAAGCCTGGGCGCTGAGGGAAGCGATCGAGAGCCTGGCACAACTGATTGGCCCCATGATGCCGCATCTTGCCGAAGAGCTTTGGCAGAATCTCGGCCATGAGACCATGCTGGCAGATACACCCTGGCCGAAAGCCGACCCCACGCTCCTGACGGAGGACCGGGTGACGATTGCCGTTCAGGTCAACGGCAAGCTGCGGACGACCATAGAATTGCCGCGCGATGCGGAGAACGATCTGGCCGAACAACAGGCGCTCGGTGATCCGGCGGTTCAGCGGGCCATGGCCGGCAAGCGTGTCAGGCGCGTAATAACTGTCAAGAATAAGATTGTTAACGTTGTAGTATAAATATGAACGGTTGAGAATTTTGATGATACTACACTGGTTCAAAGAGATTCGGTATTTCTTTCTTTGTATAGGAGGTATGATTTTTATCTTAACGGTCCAGGGTTGTGGATTTCAGCCGCTCTATCATTCGACTGGCGAAGTGGGCGTGGCTCCACGGGATGAACTGGCGGCAGTCCGCATCGCACCCCTCGCAGACCGCGACGGCCAACAGCTGCACAACTATTTGCGCGACCGATTGAACCCCCAGGGTCAAAGCCTCAATCCCGCCTACATTCTCGAGGTATCCCTTAGTGAACGAGAAGAAGAGTTCGCTCTGCAGTCGGATGAGACGGCTTCCCGGGTGAAACTCCATACCACCGCATTTTATCGTCTACGTGATGCAGCATCGCAGGACATCATATTCCGTGGCCAGTCGTTGACGACCAACACCTACAATATCTTGCAATCACAGTATGCCACCGATTCCTCGGAAGCCGATGCCCGCGAACGGGGCGCTCGGGAGCTCGCCGATGACATTCAGACGCGCCTGGCTATCTACTTTTCCCAGCAACAAAAGGGCTAGTCCCAGCAACAAAAGGGCTCGCCTGGGAGCCGGGAGACCTGGCGCCGGTGAAAGTTTCCCCAGCACAAGCAGATCGCTTTCTCGACAACCCTGATCCAAAGATAAGGGCCGTCTTGCTGTACGGCCCCGATGGCGGTCTGGTGTCGGAGCGCGCAGCGAGAGCAGTACGTGCCGTAGTCGCGGATCCGTCCGACCCTTTTCGGGTTGTCGAGATTACCAAGGCACGCCTGAAAGACGAACCGACTGCCATCACCGATGAGGCTGCGGCATTGAGCTTTACCCCTGGCCGCCGGGTCGTGCGTCTCAAGAGTGCGGGCGAAGATCTCCGGCTGGCCCTCGAGAGTTGCCTCGGCGACAGCGTGGGTGACGCCCTCTTGGTCGTCGAAGCAGGTGACCTTCCCGCCCGTTCCGGGCTCAGACGGCTCTTCGAACAAGCCAAGACAGCAGCAGCCGTGGCCTGCTATCGGGATGACGGACGTGGCCTGGTACGCACGATCGAGGAGACCCTCGAAAAGTATGGGCTCTCGGCCAGCCGCGATGCGCTTTTTTATCTGGAACAGAACCTCGGCGGCGATCGGCTTATCACCCGCCAAGAATTGGAAAAGCTGGCGCTTTACCTGGGTGATGAAAGGTCAACGGTCGCGCTTAGCGATGCCAGGGCCTGCATTGGGGATGCCGCCGAACTTGGTCTGGAAGATTTAGCCCTGGCCGTGGCTGACGGCGATTTTGCCGAGGTGGAACGAACCAGTAGTCGCTGTTTCGCTGAAGGCACCAATCCGGTACAAGTGCTTCGTGCCACCCAACGTCACCTGCAGCGGCTGCACCTGGTTGCCGCCTGCTTGGCTGCCGGTGAAGGAGTTGACACCGCATTGCGGCGATTGCGTCCGCCTGTGTTCTGGCGCGTGAAAGACCGTTTTGAGAAACAAGCCCGCGTTTGGCGGCCAAGCGCATTGGCCTGGGCCATGACCGAGATTCTTGAAGCGGAAACGGCTTGCAAACAAACCGGCACACCGGCGGAGATCGTTGCCCGGGGAGCGGTTCTCGAAATCGCTCGCAGGGCGCCTGCGCATCGGACCGAGGGTCGCCGAGGTTAGGCCGTCGCGGCGACCGGCAGCTGGGTTAGGCGATTGAGAACGTCGTCCAACTGTTCCAATGACTGATACTCGATAACCAGCGCTCCGCCATCGCCACTGAACTTGATTGTCACCTTAAGACCCAGAAGGGCAGACAGATCACGTTCCAAGGCTAGGGTATCCGCATCCTTCTCTTGGACCGGGGCGGACGGCGGGCGGCGTTTTTTTTCGGCCGGTTTTTCCGACCTGGCCAATCGCTCCGTTTGACGGACAGTCAGACCTTTCTTGACCACGTGGTGGGCGAGCACCTCCGGGTTCTCGGCACCGATGAGTGCCCGCGCGTGTCCCGGTGTCAGTTCGTTTTGCGCGATCAGGGCCTTTATCGGCGTTGGCAGGTTCAACAATCTCAGGGTATTGGCGATATGGCTGCGGCTCTTACCGATGATGCGCGCCAGGTCGTCTTGCGTGTGTTTGAACTCCTCGATCAGGCGACGGTATCCCTCGGCTTCCTCTAAGGCGGTGAGGTCTTGGCGTTGAACGTTCTCGACGATCGCCAGTTCCAGGGCCTGACTATCCGTAAGGTCGCGCAACGTGACTGGAATTTCATGGAGCTGCGCGAGTTGAGCGGCTCGCCATCGCCGTTCGCCGGCGACAATTTCAAATTCCCCGCTGCGGTCGGCGTGCCGGCGGACCAGGATCGGCTGCAGCATGCCGTTCTGGCGGATCGAATCCGCAAGCGCGCGAATGCTTTCTTCGTCGAAATCCTGGCGCGGCTGATAGGCATTCGGATGCAGGTGTTCAATGGGAACGCTGTGAACATCCTTTTCTCGATCGAGGGCGCCAAACTCCTCGACGTCGTCGCCGAGCAACGCGGCCAGGCCGCGCCCGAGATTGCTACGTTTCTCTTGGGTCATGGGTCAGGGTCCTTACTTCACCCGTGCACGTCTGGTGCCCAGATGCCATCAAGCGGGAACGGGTTCGCGATAAGCGGCAAGCCCGCGTTCCCGATTAAGCACTTCCCCGGCTAAGCGAATATAGGCACGCGCGCCAGGGCAACGCATGTCGTAGAGCAAGACCGGTTTGCCGTGCGATGGTGCTTCCGATACACGGACGTTGCGGGGAATAATGGTCTTGTAAACCACATCGCCGAGGTGCGCGCGCACGTCTTCGGCCACCAAACCACAAATGTTGTTGCGCCGGTCGTACATGGTCAAAACGATTCCCTGCAACCCCAGGCTCGGATTGAGATGCCGACGGACGCGATCTATGGTGCGCAGCAGATAGCTAAGGCCTTCCAGGGCATAAAACTCCGTTTGCAGGGGTACCAATACCGCATTGGCCGCCACCAGCGCATTTAAGGTCAGGAGACCAAGGGCAGGGGGACAATCGATCAGGACATAATCATATTGCTGCCGGATCGATGTCAGGCTGTCCTTTAGCCGATGATCTCGCCGTTCCACCCCCACCAACTCGATCTCGGCCCCCGACATATCGATGGAAGAGGGGACTAAATCCAGATCAGGAACGGCTGTCTTGACGACAGCTGATTCCATATCGGCACCATCAACGATGACGTTGTAGATGGTCTGTTGCCGATCTTGAGAGGAAAGCCCCAGGCCTGTGCTTGCATTACCTTGGGGATCCAAGTCGATGATTAGAACGTGCTTGCGACAGGCGGCCAAGGCGGTACCGAGATTGACTGCCGTCGTCGTTTTGCCAACACCGCCCTTCTGGTTGGCAACGGCAAGAACGCGGGCCTCACGTGTTGTCACCACAAATTCCTATGCAGTTGTTGAGCATGGAAAGAAAGTGCCATGAACCGGCAAATAGGAGCCGTGAGCATTTGGCTGGCAACTGGGCAATCAAGGCGCATTAAATGCGATTCGCAGAATGGTGCTGGTGGGATCACTTCGACTCGGCATTTGCTCGACACTCATATTGGATACTTTGCCCATGGCGGTCAATTCGTGATCTGCATTTCTTCCCTTCGGGAAGAGACAAAAACCATCCGGCTTCAGCAACGGCCTTGACCAGGCGAGAAGTTGGGAGAGGGGGGCGAGGGCCCGGGCCGTGATGACATCGGCCCTAAAGGCTGGCAAAGCCTCAATTCGCATGGAGTGTATTGTTGCTTTCGTGTCAGTTCGCCGTGCCGCTTCGGCTAGGAAGGCGGCTTTGCGACGATTGGCTTCGACCAAGTGCACGTCTCCGACCTCTGCGATAGCCAAGACGATACCTGGAAATCCGGCGCCGCTACCTAAGTCCAGAACCATCGGAAGGCCGGATGGAAACATCGAGGATATGAGTGGCACGAGCTGCAGGGAATCGAATACGTGCCTTTCCCAAAGCCCGACAATGTCGCCTTTCGAGACAAGATTAACGCGCCGGTTCCAATGCAAGAGGAGATCCACATAGGTTTCCAGCCGCTCCTGTGTTTCACGTGAAACATTCAGATCGGAAAAATGCTCATTGGGACATGAATTTAGGAGACGTACAGGCGGTCCAGAACCGGTTGCAGGCCGTCTAGGCCGCACTCTCTTTTTTCTGGCCATGATTTGCCTTTGCTCGGCTCGGCTTGACAAACCGAAGGAGCGCAACAAGGGCCGCCGGTGTGACACCAGAGAGGCGACCGGCCGCACCCAAGGTTCTTGGTTTTGCAGCTTTCAAGATCTCCCGAACTTCGTTCGATAACCCGCCGACCTCATCGAAGTTGAGGGCCTCGGGTAAGATTAGGGCCTCATCCCGACGAAAGCGACGAATGTCGGCGGCCTGTCGTTCCACATAACCGGCGTACTGGGCCTCGATGCCAAGTTGCTCCGCCGTGCCCTCTGAGATCTCCTCCAGGGCCGGCCAAATGGCAAGCAAACTCTCCCAGGTAACATCGGGCCGGGCCAACAAATCCACGGCACTGCGCCTGGTTCCATCGGCATTTACCTGGATGCCCTGCCTTGCCAGTTCCGTTGGGGTCAAAGAAAGGTTTTGCAACAGCTCTTTACCGCGAGAAAGATCCGCCTGTTTCTTCTGGAACAGCTTTTCTCGGGCGGCGCCTACCAATCCAATTTCGACACCCTTCTCCGTCAGTCTTTGGTCCGCGTTATCCGCTCTCAACAACAAGCGGTACTCTGCTCGGCTGGTAAACATCCGGTAAGGTTCGCTGACGCCGCGGGTGATCAAATCATCAATCAAAACACCCATGTAGGCCTCACACCGGTCGACGATGAAGGGGCTTCCGCCACCGCTCGCCAAGGCGGCATTGGCGCCGGCGATGAGACCCTGGGCGGCGGCTTCCTCATAGCCTGTCGTGCCATTGATTTGCCCGGCCAAGAACAGCCCGCCCATTCGTTTCGTTTGCAGACTTGCATCGAGTTCTCTCGGATCGATGAAATCATATTCAATGGCATAGCCCGGGCGCAGAATTCTCGTATTTTCCAAGCCAGGAATGGCCGCAACGATCTTTTCCTGAACCTCCTCGGGCAAGGAGGTTGAAATCCCATTTGGATAAAACGTCGGATCATTCAGACCCTCCGGCTCCAGAAAAACTTGGTGCCGACTTCGCTCGGGAAATCGCACCACCTTGTCCTCTATGGAAGGGCAGTACCGAGGGCCTGTGCTCTCGATCTGACCGTTATAGAGGGGAGACCGCTGCAGATTCTCCCTGATCAGATCGTGGACATTCCCTGTCGTGTAGGTGATATGGCAGGGGATTTGATCCAACTCGACGCCCGTAGAAAGAAAAGAAAAGGGCTCCGGGGGTTGGTCACCCGGTTGTAATTCAAGACCCGCGAAATCGATCGTCCGCCCATCTAGTCGAGGCGGCGTCCCGGTCTTCAACCGGCCAATTCGAAATCCCAATTTCCTCATGGTTTGTGACAAGGCAAGGGAGGGCGCCTCGCCAACGCGACCGGCAGAGATCCGTTTATCGCCCAGATGGATGACGCCACCAAGAAACGTCCCAGTGGTCAAGACCACCGAGCCGGCCGCTATGGCAGTCCCTTTCTCGGTCACAATCCCCCGGCACCGCCCATCACGCGCCAGCCAAAGATCGCCGACCGCGGCACCCATCACATCCAAGCCATCGAGCTCCGCCAAGGCAACTTGCATCGCCTTTTTGTAAGCCGTCCGATCGGCCTGCGCCCTGGGCCCCCGAACCGCGGCTCCCTTACGGCGGTTCAAGACCCGGAATTGAATTCCCGACTGATCGATGAGGCGTCCCATCAGGCCGTCAAGGGCATCAATTTCCCGCACCAAATGCCCCTTACCCAAACCGCCAATGGCCGGATTGCAGGACATTTCGCCGATGGTTTTCGGGTCATGGGTGATCAGCAGACATCGAGCCCCGATCCGGCCGGCTGCCCCTGCCGCTTCGCATCCGGCATGACCACCACCAACCACGATGACATCATATGACTCTTTTGGGTGAGAACAGGTCTGCAACATGGCCGCGGACCCTAGGGAGCCGAATAGCTTTTGTCAAAGGAAAGCGGACGACATTTCCTTTCGCTCCAAAGCCCTAAAATTCCATGCCTTTTGTTTCACGTGAAACACTTTGGCGGCCATTTTGGTCCTATTTCCCGATGCAAAAGTCGCCAAAGATCACATCCAGAATATCCTCCACATCCACCCGCCCGGTAATTCGCCCCAGCGCCCTAGCCGACAGCCTAAGGTACTCAGCGGCGATTTCCAAAGGTATCGACGCCCCCGTCAACCTCAGGGTCTCTAGACATTCCTCAAGGGCTCTGCGATGGCGCATTCTGGAAAGACTGGGCGACGTCGTATTAAGGGAAAAGTTCTCTTCGACTTGTTCTCGAATTTGCTCCAGCAGCGTCTCCAAACCCTCGCCGGATTTTGCCGAAACAGACAGCGCCAGAACCCCGCCTACTCGATACTCTCTCCCCACCGGAGCCAAATCGCCCTTGTTCACGGCCACAATGGCCTGATCGTCCAGGAAGTCAAAGACACGGTGTTCTTCTACGGGCCAATGGGTGGCATCAAAAACCAAGATCTTCAGGTCGGCATGCTCAGCCCGCACCGTCGCCCGGCTCATGCCCTCCT
This sequence comes from Rhodospirillales bacterium, assembly GCA_965222795.1. Lineage (GTDB taxonomy): Bacteria > Pseudomonadota > Alphaproteobacteria > Kiloniellales > CBDCUY01 > CBDCUY01. The sequence goes on from OZ244972.1 coordinate 2,616,991, forward strand.
TTTCGATCGGATCATCCGTTGCATAGTCTCGATCCCGAAGCCCAGCCGTATCCACGATAGTGACCGGAAATCCCCCCAAATCGAGGCTGATTTCCAAGGCATCGCGGGTGGTGCCGGCGACATCGGAAACGATCGCCACGTCACGCCTTGCTATCGCATTAACAAGGCTTGATTTGCCAACGTTTGGCGGCCCTATGACGGCGATTTCAATACCATTTCGCAGCCTTTCGCCACGATGTCCCGCGGCCAAATGCTGGGCGATTTCCCTCTCCAGAGCCGCAACCTCCTGGAAGACCTGGTTGGCCGTTTCCTCTGGCAAATCTTCATCGGGAAAATCGATCCATGCCTCGAGATGGGCCAGGCACCCCAATACGCGCGTCCGCCAGGTTTCGTAGACCCTCGCCAGGGCCCCTTCCATCTGCCGAACGGCCTGGCGCCTTTGCATCTCTGTTTCGGCTGCTATCAGGTCGGCTATTCCCTCTACGGAGGTTAAGTCCAGTTTCCCATTGTCAAAGGCCTGTCGGGTGAATTCTCCAGGTTCCGCTGGCCTCAGCCCCGGGATTTGATCGAGTGCCTCAAGCATTGCCTGAGTAACGGCCCGGCCGCCATGCACATGAAACTCGGCCATGTCCTCCCCGGTGAAACTGGCCGGACCGGGAAACCAGACCACCAGACCGTGGTCGATCACATCGCTTGTCAATGGTGAAGAGATGTGGGTTAATACCACTCGCCGCGGGGGCGGACAGCTCTTTCCGATCATCTTTTCAAGGGCGACTCGTGCTGCCGGGCCGGACACGCGAATCACACCAACACCGGCTTTACCGACCGCCGTCGACAAGGCGAAGATCGTTTCCGCCGCCAGCAAAAAAGGCCTACGCGCGTCGCTCGAAGCTTTCATGGATATCGATCATCCGACATTGTGCCGCCGCTCGATCCTATTCGACTTGAAACCTTGCACATCAGCGTCACGAGAGCAATTTAGGGTGGGTGCATACATCTTGCGAATCGGGATCACGAGGATCTGCAATCTCCGACTCTACAATCCCAGTTTCGGAACACATTTGACGAAAGGGACTGGTCACAGCCATGCCAGAAAACGCCCTCGCACAAGAGACCAGCCCCTACCTCCTGCAACACAAAGATAATCCCGTCGATTGGCATCCTTGGGATCCGGAAGTCCTGGCCCTTGCAAAGTCAGAAAACAAGCCGATCCTGCTTTCCATCGGCTATGCCGCCTGCCATTGGTGCCATGTGATGGCCCACGAGTGTTTCGAGGACCCCGCCATCGCCGATGTGATGAACCAGCATTTCATCAACATCAAGGTGGACCGGGAAGAGCGCCCCGACCTTGATACAATTTATCAGTCCTCACTAGCCATCTTGGGTGAGCAGGGGGGCTGGCCCCTGACCATGTTCTTGACCCCAGAGGGCGAGCCCTTTTGGGGTGGCACCTACTTTCCTCCGACTCCCCGATTTGGCCGGCCCGGTTTTCCCGAAGTCCTTCGTCGTCTGGCAGCCATTTTTGCATCTGAACAGGACAAAGTGGGCAAGAACGTAACGGCAATTCGCGCGGCTCTCCAGCAAATGGCCTACCCAAATCCAGGTGGAGCGATTTCGCCAACCGCGGTCGTCACCGCTGCCGAAAGGCTGCAAGGCAACTTCGATCCGGTTAATGGAGGCCTCAGCGGAGCGCCCAAGTTCCCGCAGCCGGCCATCTTAAAACTGCTTTGGCGGGCTTGGCAAAGAACAGGGGCGGACGCCTTACGCCAAACCGTCATTCTCACCCTCACACGGATGTGCCAAGGGGGAATCTACGATCATTTGGGCGGTGGCTTTGCGCGCTATTCTGTCGATCAGCGCTGGCTCGTGCCGCATTTTGAGAAGATGCTCTACGACAATGCCCAGCTCATCGATGTCCTGACCCTGGCTTGGCAGGAAACTGGCCACCGGCTCTTCGAGATGCGTGTCCGGGAAACCATTGCCTGGACCTTGCGTGAAATGATTGCGGGCGATAGCAGCGCGCCGGGCAGGGAAGGTGCTTTCGCCAGCACGCTGGATGCAGACAGTGAAGGGGAGGAGGGCAAGTTCTATGTCTGGGACGCCAAGGAGATAGACACGATTCTCGGTTCCGAAGCGTCGTCTTTCAAAGACGCTTACGATGTCACCGTCGACGGTAACTGGGAGGGGCACACCATTCTCAACCGACTGCAGCGCCCAGACCTCGGCGACGACGACGACGAAGCCAAGCTCGCTGCCATGCGCAGCAAATTGCTGCGCGCCCGATCGGCGAGGGTGCGCCCAGGTTGGGACGATAAGGTGCTCGCCGATTGGAACGGCCTGATGATATCCGCTTTGGTGCGCGCTGCCGCCGCCTTCGAGGAGCGCAAATGGTTGCATGCCGCCGAGCAGGCCTTCGATTTCATCGTCCGAGAGCTGATCGTGGATGGACGCTTGATGCATAGTTACCGGCACGGCCAGGTCAAACATGCTGGGATGTTGGACGACTATGCCAATATGGCCGACGCAGCTCTTGCCCTTTACGAGGCCAAGGCGGAGCCACGATTTCTTGCCCAGGCAAGAGCCTGGATCGCCGTCTTGGACCGCCATTACTGGGACAGCGAGCATGGCGGCTACTTCCAAACCGCCAACGATGCGGAGGGCTTGATTGTCAGAACCAAGTCCGCTCACGACAACGCCGTTCCGGCCGGCAACAGCACACTTCTTGGCGTCCTGGCGCGGCTTTACTATCTGACTGGTGAGGCCAGTTTCCGTGACCAAGCGGAACGTCTCGTCTTCGCGTTTTCCGGCGAGTTGCAACGTAACTTCATTCCCTACATTACGTTCCTCACCAACGCTGAGTTGCTCTATGACCCATTGGAAATCGTAGTCATCGGCGAACCTGACAGTCGAGAAACCAAGGCCATGTTGAAGGAAATTCATGCCCAGGGCTTGATGAATAGAGTTCTTCAGGTGGTCGGCGATCCGCAAGATTTGCCCCACCGCCACCCAGCTGTCGGCAAGGTCGCCCAGGATGGACACACGACCGTCTATGTCTGCCGCGGAGCGCGCTGTTCATTGCCGGTCGTCAGTGCTAGAGAATTGGCCGAGACCTTCCGAGGATTTGCCAGTTAGATTCGCCCGGGGCGGACGCCGATGTACAGCCTTTCTTACAACTCACCAAGCGGCACTCTTCTCCTCCGCTCCAACGGCGACGCTCTGGTGAGCGTGACGTGGTCTAACGAGGCGCCCGGCGACTGCTGCGAGCTGCTCGAGCGGGCCGCGCGGCAGCTCGATGAATACTTTGCTCGCCGCCGCCAGGACTTTGACCTTCCCTTACGGCCCAGCGGCAGCTCTTTTCATAGAGAGGTTTGGCGAGCCATGCGGCAAATCCCCTATGGCGAGACCGTCACCTATGGTGAGCTCGCCGCCCGCGTCAACGCTGTCGCGCGCGCGGTTGGTGGCGCCTGCGCGGCCAACCCGATCCCGATCATCGTTCCGTGCCATCGCGTTTTGGCTGCCGGGGGACGCTTGGGTGGTTTTTCTGGTGGCACCGGTCTTGAAACAAAAAAGGTGCTACTCGATCTCGAACGCTCAACGATCGACTTGCCTCTCTTCCGTGCCGCAACGCCTGTAACCAACACCGCGACTAATTGAAACCTTAGAAACCAACGGGAGACCCTCCATGTCCGACATCACAATCATTGGTCCGGATGGCGCCTTTGGTGCCTATCTTGCGGTGCCGTCCGAAACACCCGCGCCGGCGGTCGTCGTCGCCCAGGAAATCTTCGGCGTCAATGCGGTCATGCGCGACATCTGCGACTGGTTGGCATCGGCAGGTTTTCTTGCTTGCTGCCCTGACATCTTTTGGCGGATCGAACCAGGCATCCAACTCACCGACAAGACGGAAGCTGAGTGGCAGCGTGCCTTCGAGCTTTTCAATCTCTTCGATGCCGACAAGGGCATCGACGATCTCAAAGCGACCTTGGCCCAACTGCGCGACGATGAGAGGAGCACTGGAAGGGCAGGGGCGGTTGGCTATTGCCTGGGCGGCAAGCTTGCCTATCTCATGGCCTGCCGATCCGATGCCGATTGCGCGGTCAGCTACTATGGCGTCGGCCTGGATGCGCTGCTGGACGAGGCTCAGGCCATCACCAAGCCGCTTCTTATGCATGTGGCATCCGAAGACCAGTTCGTCCCCAAAGACGCACAGGCGGCCATCCAGGCGGGCCTGAGCGGGCATTCGCAGGTAACCATGCATGTCTACGAAGGCCACGATCACGCCTTTGCCCGCGTCGGCGGGGATCACTACGACAAGGCGGCGGCGGAACTGGCCAATCAACGCACACTGTCGCACTTTAGGGAGAATTTAGGCTGATGGTCCACGCAATCCGAATCCACGAAACAGGCGGCCCCGAAGTTCTTAGGTGGGAAGAAATTGATGTCGGTGATCCCGGACCAGGCCAGGCCCGCATTCGCCACAGCGCCATCGGCCTGAACTTCATCGATTGCTACCACAGGAGCGGTCTCTATCCGCTATCCAGCCTTCCCGCCGTAATTGGCATGGAGGGTGCTGGCGTCGTCGAAGCGGTTGGAGATGGGGTTGGCGAAGTCAAGGCTGGCGATCGGATAGCCTATGCCGCGCCCCCGCCCGGCAGCTATGCCGAGGCACGCTTGATGCCTGCGGATCGCCTGATCGTCCTGCCGGACACGATTTCCGATCAGCAGGCGGCGGCAATGATGTTGCAGGGAATGACGGTCGAGTACCTCATCCGCCGTACCTATCCGGTCAAGGCTGGCGACACCGTCCTGTTTCACGCGGCAGCCGGCGGCGTTGGCTTGATCGCCTGTCAGTGGCTAAAACAACTTGGGGCGACCGTTATTGGTACCGTCGGCTCGGCCGAGAAGGCGGCCCTTGCCAAGGCCCATGGCTGCGATCATCCGATCAACTACCGCGAGGAAAATTTCCAGAAACGGGTTATGGAGATCACCGATGGCAAGGGCGTGCCGGTGGTCTATGATTCCATCGGCGGGGATACCTTCGAAGCGTCTCTCGATAGCCTTCAACCGCGTGGCCTGCTTGTCAGCTTCGGCAACGCCTCGGGGCCCGTCGATGCCTTCAACCTGGGGGTCCTGGCGGCGAAGGGCTCGCTCTACGTGACCCGGCCGACCCTCATGACCTACACAGCCAGCCGCGTAGATTTGGTGGCGAGTGCAACAGCGCTGCTCGACGTCGTGCAATCGGGCGCGGTGAAGATCGAGGTCAATCAGACCTATCCCCTATCGGAGACGGCGCAGGCTCATCGTGATCTGGAGGGGCGGAAGACCACCGGTTCGACGGTGTTGCTGCCGTGAGAATGGTCGCCCGACCAGTGCAAGGCCTAGAGCGTCGGGCGCCCGCCAGAGGCCAAGCAGAATTGATCCCAAATTGCCGTCCGATGCTCTAGAACAACGTTCATGTTTCTACTTTAAGGGGGTATGAGATTTTTTCATACCCCTTTGATTTTATTGGTTCATTGCCTCGAAAAAATCGGCGTTGTTCTTTGCGTGTTTCAACTTATCCGTGAGAAACTCGATAGAGTCTGTGATGCCCATCGGCATCAAGATCCGGCGCAGCACCCACATCTTGGAAAGCGTGCCCTTGTCGACCAAAAGCTCTTCTTTGCGGGTGCCTGACTTGCCGATGTCGAGCGCCGGCCAGGTACGCTTGTCTGCGAGCTTGCGGTCCAGCACGATTTCCGAATTGCCCGTACCCTTGAACTCTTCGAAGATGACCTCGTCCATACGGCTGCCGGTATCAACGAGCGCGGTCGATATGATGGTCAGACTGCCGCCATCCTCGATATTGCGCGCGGCGCCGAAAAAGCGTTTCGGCCGCTGCAAGGCGTTGGCGTCGACGCCACCAGTCAGGACCTTGCCGGAACTCGGTACGACGGTGTTGTAGGCGCGAGCGAGCCGGGTAATTGAATCGAGCAAGATCACTACATCACGCTTATGCTCGACCAAGCGCTTGGCCTTCTCGATCACCATCTCGGTCACTTGAACGTGACGCGTCGCCGGCTCGTCGAAGGTGGAACTCACAACCTCGCCATTCACGGACCGCGCCATGTCGGTCACTTCCTCCGGGCGCTCGTCTATCAGCAGCACAATGAGGTAGATTTCCGGATGGTTGGCGGCGATGGCGTGGGCAATGTTCTGCAACATCATGGTCTTGCCGGTGCGCGGCGGCGCCACGATCAACGCCCGTTGTCCCTTGCCCAGGGGGGCGATAAGATCAATCACCCGAAGTGTTAAGTCCTTGCTTTCGGAATTCTCGATCTCAAGCTGTATCTTCGAATCTGGATAAAGCGGCGTCAGGTTGTCAAAGTTGATGCGATGACGGGCGTTTTCCGGCGGGTCAAAGTTGATTTGCCGCACCTTCAGTAAGGCGAAATAGCGCTCTCCCTCCTTGGGTGCGCGTATTTGGCCTTCCACCGTATCGCCCGTCCGCAACGCAAAGCGTCGCACCTGGCTCGGGCTGACGTAGATGTCGTCGGGACCGGGTAGATAGTTGGCCTCTGGTGAACGCAGAAAGCCAAAGCCGTCTTGCAAGATCTCCAAGACGCCAGAACCGTAGATGGCGATCGCATTGTCGGCCAACTGCTTTAAGATCGCGAACATCATGTCCTGCTTGCGCAGCGAGCTGGCGTTCTCAATCTCTAGTTCCTCGGCATAGTCCAGGAGCTCAGCCGGACTCTTGGACTTCAACTCTTGTAGGTTCATGGCAATTCGGTGGCTATTGGTACAACAAGGAAGGGCTCACGCGGGACGCGTCGCCAGCAGGTTTCGGGCGGGCAGGCCCATAAAACTTGGAGCTGTCTTTAGGTAGGAAAAAGCCTGACAGAGGCTCCGTTACATAACCATTACTGGGAGAGTGTTAAAAGATCGCGCAAGTTGCTTCGGATAGTCGATATCGGAATCTTTCCCCTGAGTCAAGGAGCCAGAAACGACCGACTACGGCTTTACAACAACAAGGATAACAATGCCAATCATCAGCAATGTCGGCACCTCGTTGACAATACGATAAAATTTCTCGCTGTGCCGGTTATCGTCTGCGGCAAAGTAACGGCGCCACCGTGCGAAACCAGCATGAATAAGCTGCATCCCGAGCAATAGCGCCAGCTTTCCATGAAACCAGCCTTCTAACCAAACACCGAGATGTGCGGCTAAACTTAGTCCCGTCAGCCAGGCAAGGATCATCGCCGGATTGATGATGGCGCGAAGCAAGCGCCGTTCCATGACCTTGAAGGTTTCCGATTGCTGCGACCCGATCTCCGCCGACACGTGATAGACGTAGAGGCGCGGCAAATAGAGCATACCGGCCATCCAGGCGATTATCGCCAAAATATGCAGGGCCTTTATCCAAAGATAGCCTTCGCCAAGGAATCCTTCCACTAGATCGTCCTCTCCGCGGCACCGCCATAGGGACAAGCTGACCGATGGGCCGGGCAGTAGCGGCCGCCGGCTTGCGCGCAGATTCCCGGGCCGAACGGTGTGAGCGATTGAACCATAGCGGACAGGCCGCCAATAAAATCTGGGCTCGCGTCGACGGTCGCTACGCGATGATAGGCCTTGACCCCGGCCTCCTCGGCAAGCCGCCGGTACTCGATATCCAATTCCACCAGGGTTTCCGAATGCTCAGATACAAACGCGATAGGCTGAACGACAAGCGAAACCCCGTCTTTTCCCGCGCGTCTTATTTCATCCTCCGTCGATGGTCCAATCCATTCCAGCGGACCCACGCGACTCTGATAACAAACCACCCAATCCACCTTAGGCTTTCCCAATGATGCAACAATTGCGCCAGCCGTCTGCTCTACCTGCCACTGATAGGGATCTCCCGCGGCTATGACCTTCTTTGGCAAGCCATGGGCGGAAAACAGAACTCGGACCGATCCGTCCAATTCCGCGGCAGCAAGGGTGGTGCGAAGGCGATCAGTCATCGCGTTGATAAGGCCGGGTTCCACCGGATAACAACACAGGCTCGTCGTGGGCACCCGCAGGCCCGCGCGCTCGGCCTCCGCATCCCAGGCCAGCAGCGACGATCCTGTAGTCGTTGTGGAAAACTGCGGGTAGAGAGGCAACAAGACCACGCGGTCCGGTCCATAGGCCTTCACGGAAGCGACCGCCTCTTCAGTCAATGGGTGCCAATAGCGCATGGCGATGAAGACCTTGGTGTCGCCCGTTCCGGCCAAGGCCGCATTCAATGCCTCGGCTTGACGGCGAGTATTTGGCAAGAGCGGCGATCCACCCCCAAGATTTGCGTATATTTCCCGAGCGACCGGTGCCCGACGCTTCGATATCAATTTCGCCAAAAGCCAACGAATTGGCCTGGGCGCGCCGATAATGGCGGGATCATTGAATAGGTTGAACAAAAATGGCTCTACGGCCTCCGGTTTATCCGGGCCGCCGAGATTGAACAAAACAACAGCGGTTTTCCCCATCTCTTCTCTGACCCTCTAGCCGGACCGCTGACCCAGGTCAGCGACCACCACGGACGATCTCCAACAGTTCAGCCACGTGCTCAGGCGGTGTGGCCGGCAGGATGCCGTGCCCGAGGTTAACGATAAAACGCCGACCCCGCATCGCCGCCAGTAACTCCAGAGTGGCGCGACGCAAGGCTGAGCCACCTACAACCAAGTAGATCGGATCAAGATTGCCTTGCAGAACAATGTCCCGTGGCAAGGAGTTGCAGGCCCAGTCAACCGGAACCGAAGTATCCAACGAAAGCGCTTGGGCGTCTGTCTCTCTTGCAAAGTCCTGGTAGGATATTCCGCTACCACGCGGAAATACGATGATGGGAACGGTGGGATGCCGGGATCTGACTCTCGACGTAATCTGCTTTATCGGCATCAATGACCATCGGCGCAACCCGTCAGTGGGCAAGACCCCCGCCCAGGAATCGAAAATCTGCAAGACCTCGGCCCCCGCGTCGACTTGGGCGCTGAGATAGTCAGCAGTGGCGTCCACAAGCAAGTCAATGAGGTCTTGGAAACTCGCCGGATCACCATAGGCCCATGTTTTGGTGAGGGCGAAATCTCGCGTTGATCCACCTTCCACCATGTAGCTCGCCACTGTCCAGGGGGCGCCTGCGAAGCCAATGAGTGTGGTTTCTGGTGTCAACTCCCTCCGCAGTCGGCAAAGGGTCTCGTAGACGGGTGTGAGCGTCTCATGCAAAGTCTCGAGCGAAAGCTTTTCGAGCGCGCTAGGGCCAGTCAAAGCTTCTAAACGCGGACCAACTCCTTCCTCGAACCAAACTCTTTGCCCCAGTGCATGGGGAACCACCAAGATATCAGAAAACAGAATCGCCCCATCGAAACCAAAGCGACGCAGGGGTTGTAAGGTTACCTCGACGGCCAGGTCTGGCGTAAAGCAGAGATCCAGAAAAGTGTCGGCCTCTGCCCGCAGTTTTCGGTATTCTGGGAGATACCGTCCGGCTTGGCGCATAAGCCACACCGCAGGTATCTTCGGTTGTTTTCCGTTAAGTGTATCTAATAGCGGTTTAGATACTGATGTAGCGGAAGCGTTCGTCAAAACTGATCCCAAACCTATTGCTAGTTTCCTAAACAAATGAAATTTAAATACTTAATTGTAGTGGTTTGTTGTGCCCTGTGAGTTAAGGGGATACTAGCTTGCCAAGCAAATAATCACACGGATGCTCACAGACTCTTTTGGGACTGGGGACATGGGGATTATAAGCGGTTTGGTGAGTATAACGGCACTCGAGATAAGGGATTCATGATCGTTTCTATTACCGGGAAGTATGGGTATAACTCGCTGCATCGATGGCGCCAAGCAACTCTTCGACAAACTGTGAGTATCTGGCAGAGCCTGCGGGCTAGACTGACGATGGTTTTATGCATTGGGCGCATGAAAAATTGAGGCAGAGGCGCCGGTAGCGATTGCTCCCCATTTATCTAACGATTCTCCACAAAGGTATTCCATCGTGACCCTTTACCATCTTCATCTCGTCTCCGATGCGACCGGCGATACAATTAACTCTGTGGCTCGAGCCTGCATGGTGCAATTCGCTGGAGTGGAGGCGATCGAGCATGCCTGGACCTTGGTTCGGACCAATGGGCAGATGGACAAGGTCATCGCCGGGATCCAAGGGCATCCGGGCCCGGTTCTCTATACTTTGGTGAACGAACACTTGCGGGGACGCTTGCTCGAAGGCTGCCGCCCACTGGGCGTACCTTGTATACCGGTTTTGGATCCGCTTATTCGCTCCCTGGGCACCTACTTCGGTGTTGAGAGCATGGGGCAGCCTGGTAGACAGCATGCCCTCGATGCCGAGTACTTCACCCGCATCGATGCCATGAACTTCGCCCTGGCACACGACGATGGCCAGCTCGTATCACACCTCAAGCATGCCGACGTCGTGTTGGTCGGGGTTTCGCGGACCTCCAAGACCCCGACTTGCATCTACTTGGCAAACCGCGGCATCAAGGCGGCCAACGTGCCCGTAGTTCCGGGCTGTCCTTTGCCACAGGATCTTGAAGAAGCCACGCGGCCTCTTATTGTCGGCTTGACCAAAGACCCGGCTCGGCTGGTGCAGGTGCGGCGCAACCGTATGCGTATGATCGCGCAGGACGCCGACGAGACCGACTATGTCGATCTGGACAGTGTCCGCAAGGAAGTTGCCTTCGCCCGGCGGCTTTGTGCAAAGAACGGCTGGCCGGTCATTGACGTGACCCGAAGGTCGATCGAAGAAACCGCGGCAACCATCATGAATCACTATGCCCGGCATCAAGCTGGCGGCAGTGGCTGAGGCTTAGCCGATAGATGGGCACGTGGAAACAAGCCCGTCCCCTAGTACTTGCGTCGGAAAGCCAGTCTCGTCGCCGAGCCTTGACTGCGGCGGGTATCCAGTTTGCCTGTGAGCCGGCGCGAATCGACGAAACAGCGGTGAAGCGATCGCTATTAGCCGAAAAGGCGAGCGTCGCGCAGATTGCCGAAACCTTGGCGGAGCTGAAGGCCAAGCGTATTTCTTTGAAACTCGCGGAAGCGCTCGTCATCGGGGCGGACCAGGTGCTGGAGTGCGACGGTCGATTGTATGACAAGCCGACAAGCCCAGCCGAAGCAAGGGACCATCTTACCGCCCTTAGCGGCCGTACCCATCGGCTCTGGACATCTGCTTGTCTTTGCTTGGCCGGGGAGCGCATCTGGCATTGCACTGTCCCTGCAGAGCTTACCATACGGCCCCTCAACGAGGAATTTATAGAGTACTATCTCGACCAGGTTGGCGAGGCGGCACTGACGTCCGTTGGTGCCTATCAATTGGAAGGGCTTGGCGTGCAATTATTAAGTCGGATCCAAGGTGACTTCTTTACAATATTGGGGTTGCCGCTGCTTGAGCTCCTGGCGGTGCTTCGCGAACATGATGTGGTGATGCGGTGATACATTCGGGTCGGACTCTTCTGGCCGGCGTAATGGGATGGCCGGTAAGCCACTCCCGTTCCCCGCGACTGCATGGTTATTGGCTTGAGGCCTATGGCATTGATGGTGCCTACCTACCACTTGCGGTTAAACCGGATCGCTTCGCAGCGGCCCTGACCTCCCTCCAAGATTTGGGCTTCCAGGGGGTCAATGTGACGATTCCCCATAAGGAAGCGGCCTATCGTGCAGTCGATCGCTTTGATGATGTTGCCAGGGCGGTCGGGGCGGTAAACACAATTGTCTTTAAAGATGGCAGTCTGGCAGGCTCCAACACGGATGTTTATGGGTTCCTGGAGAACCTGCGTCAGGAATTAGCACACTGGTCCGCCGCTGCCGGGCCGGCGGTCGTTCTAGGCGCTGGCGGTGCGGCGAGGGCGGTTGTGGTTGGGCTCCTGCAAGAAGGCGCACCAGAGATTCGACTCCTGAACCGCACGATATCGCGCGCTGAGGCTCTGGCAACGGACATGGGCGATAAAGTCACGGTTTGTCCCTGGGGTGCTTGGGAGAGGGCCATGGTTGATGCGGCTCTGCTGGTCAATACGACGAGCCTGGGGATGTCCGGGCAACCACCACTCGATCTCGATCTCGATCCCTTGCCGTCTAACGCGGTCGTCAATGATCTTGTCTATGCGCCGCTAGAGACTGGGCTGCTGGCCAGCGCCCGCCGACGCGGCAATAGGGTGGTCGATGGTTTGGGAATGCTGTTGCATCAAGCGCGACCCGGTTTTGAGGCCTGGTTCGGGGTTGCTCCGGCGGTAACGGACGATCTTAGGTCTTTTGTCTTGGAGAGCTAAGTATGGTGATCCTTGGCTTGACCGGTTCGATTGCGATGGGAAAATCGGTCGCGGCGGGCATGCTGCGGCAGCTGCGTATTCCCGTGCACGACGCGGATGCGACGGTTCATGACTTGCTGCGGACGGACCGGGCGGTGATAGCGGCCGTAAATGCGGCGTTCCCAGGGGTGATCGCCAACGGCGAAGTGGATCGGCAGTTGCTGGGTAAACGGGTCTTTGGCTCAGCGGCGGCGCTGACACGACTGGAGGCTATCTTGCATCCAAGGGTGCGGGAGTCGACGAGGCGGTTCCTGTCGATCCAAGCTGGACGTCGTCAGGCCGTTGTCGTACTGGATATCCCCCTGTTATTCGAGACAGGAGCCGAGCGACGCTGTGATGCCGTGCTGGTGGTCGACGCGCCGGAATTCTTGCAGACTGCAAGAGCACTGCGCCGGCCGGCAATGACCATGGATCGTCTAGTCGAGATCAAAAAACGGCAGCTGCCAAACGCGCTAAAGCGGCGACGTGCCGATTTTATCATCCCGTCAGGGCTGGGCCGTTCTTATACTTTGCGGGGTTTGAAGCGCGTCGTAAGATGGGCAAACCAGCGGTCGGGGCGGCGTTGGCCACCAAGGGGACACCAGCCTTTTCTCGGAGTCTATCGTCGTCGCTTCCCCATCCAGCTTTGAGTGAGTGGTATGAGAGAAATCGTACTGGATACTGAAACCACGGGACTTGACCCCGCTGCCGGGCATCGAATTGTCGAAGTGGCGGGCCTCGAACTCAACAACCACCTACCCACCGGCCAGTACTTTCAGCGTTACCTCAATCCGGAACGCGACATGCCGGCTGAGGCCGAGCGCATTCATGGGCTTTCTGAGGGTTTCTTGAGGAAGCATCCGGTCTTCTCTGAAATTGCGAGGGATCTCGTCGAATTCCTCGGTCATTCGACCTTGATTATTCACAATGCGACCTTCGATGTGGGCTTCTTGAATGCAGAGTTGGAGCGTGTCGGCATGCCTGACCTAGGAGGCAGGGACGTGGTCGATACCGTTGCGCTTGCCAGGCAGAGATTCCCTGGGGCGCAAGTGAATCTCGATGCCTTGTGCCGACGATTCAATATCGATACGTCGGCACGCAATTTCCATGGGGCGTTGCTTGACTGCGAACTTCTAGCGCAAGTCTATTTGGAACTTGTGGGCGGCCGGCAACCGGGGCTCGCCCTGAATGCAAAGCGACCGGCAAGTGCCAAGTCGAGCGCTCACCAACCGGTTGAAAGAAAGTCGCGGGTGCATGAAAATTCCGCCGAGGAACTGGCGGCCCATGCAGCGATGTTGGACCGAATGACGAACCCGATTTGGCGTCGCTGATTTGCTACCCCAAAACTTAGGCGGGACTGGCTTCGCTCGAGACCTCTTCGCTGTTGCCTGCAGCTTCAGATGATTTTCTGGTTGCCTGCTTCTTATAGAGGTCCAAAAAGTCGATTGGGTTGATGAGTAGCGGCGGGAATCCGCCCTCGCGTGTTGCTTCTGCGATGATCGAACGAGCAAAGGGAAAAAGGTGCCGTGGTGCTTCCACCAAGGCCACAGCTTGCACGTGTTCATCGGGCACCGAGCTTCCGACCGTTACCAATCCACCATAGTCCAATTCGATGATAAAGGCAGATTTCGACTGGACCTCGGCGTTAACTCTAAGCTTCAGAACAATCTCAAAGTTCCGCTCCTGCAGTCGGGTTGCCGCGACGTCAATGTGAACATTGAGATCCGGCGCTTGGCGCATTTCCGCATAGATCCCCGGCGCGTTGGGATTTTCGAATGATAGGTCCTTAACGTACTGGGTGCTAATCACTAAGGGCTGGTCTGGGCGAGACGCGCTGGTCTCGCTTTGCGCGGCGGCAGTGGCGTCGCCGGCAATAGCGTCGTCAGAGTCGGCCATACTTGGGCTCCCGGGTTAACTGGCGAGCTTGGGCTAACACGGATCATTACCGAGAACAACCTTCAGAATCATGCGGTGTCAATCCCGTCGCTCGGATCGAAGGATACGAAGGTTCCATTTTCTAAGGCCCTGCCCGTCAACCCGCGAATAAACGCCCAATGGCTGACCACAAGCACCCGATCATGGTTGTCGTGATCTTGGCTCGAAGCCCGAAAATTGGAGCAGCGGCGCAGGAGTTCACCCTCGCTCTCCCGACCCTGATGCCACCATTCTTCCTCGAGCATGGAAAAATCAAGCTGTCGCCAACGTGCCACGAGTTCCGAACGACGGGTGCCAATGTCGCAGGAGAATGCTGCCTGTTCTCGAACTAGGGGTTCGATCTCTATTGGCAAGCCAAGATGCTCGGCAATGATCGCCGCTGATTCAAGTGTACGTGTGTAGGGGCTTGCAAAGAGGCGTTCGATGGACTGGTCGAGCAAAAGATTTGCAGCCGCCTTGATCTGTCGGCGCCCATCTTCCGTAAGGCCCGGGTCGACAATTCCAGGATCTTGGCGCGTGCGTTTGTAATGCACGTTGAAGTGTGACTGGCCGTGGCGAATGAGAATCACCCTTGTGGTCCTCGCTCGTTGTTCTTGCGATCATCATCGGTAACCTCACGATAGTCGCCGTCAATCACCGTATTTCCTGGCCTCGAGCTCCTCCCGGCCTCGTGCGAGGTCCAAGTCGTGGTTTGGATACGGTCTGCGGCAAATCGAGAGAGCAGTCCCCGCAGCAGGTCACGAAAGGCGGGAACGAATAGAGCTAGCCCAAAGCTGTCGGTCACGAACCCCGGCGTCAACAACAAGGCGCCAGCAAAGAGCAAGCAGAGCCCATCGAAGAGTTCACGCTTGGGCAATATGCCTTGTTGCATTTGCTGCTGCACTCTTAGCAGGGTTGTCAAACCCTGGAGACGCAACAACCAGGTGCCGACAACCGCCGTCAAGATCACAAGACCAAGGGTCGGCCACAGTCCGAGAAGACCCCCGAGTTGGATGAACACGGCGATTTCGATCAATGGCACGGCGATAAAGGCAACAAGAAGGATGATAGCCATCCTTGCTCTTTCCTCAGTGGTCGCTTATTTACTGTTCACAAGACGGAAGAAGATCTATCACAGAGTAGGTGCCCTCCGCCTGCTACAGTTTTGCCAGGCGGCAGTTGGAGAGTCGATCACTGTTTGCGTTTAGGCCGGCATTGGCTGTCCAAGGAGCAATCATTATCAAACTTTGCGTTGGGCCGCGAGGGTCCAGCCAGACGATCACTAGGCATATCTAATGGGTGACGGCTTTCAGTTTCTCGATATCATCTTATTCGCTGCGGTGGCGGCCTTTCTCGTCTTACGGCTGCGGAATGTCTTAGGCCGACGAACCGGGCACCAGGGACGACCGAAGTCGGATCCCTTTAGGGGTGGTCCAGGTTCGGATCGGACTGACGACAAGGTTATCCCCCTACCGGACCGCAGCGGCCAAGATGAGGATGCCCCTTTTGCCGACGAAGCGTCTTCGGCGCAAGGCGACGAACGGCCCTTGGCCGCATCGCTTACGCGGATCAAACTGGCCGACTCGTCATTTGAGGAAGGTAGCTTTCTCAATGGCGCTCGTGCCGCATTTGAGATGGTCATCAATGCTTTTGCCCAGGGTGATACCAAGGTCCTGCGGCCACTCTTGAGCAACGATGTTTATGATGACTTTGCCGGCGCGATCAAAGTCCGCGAGGATGGCCATCAGTCTTTGGAAACGACTTTGGTTGGCTTTAATACGGCCGAAATCATAGAGGCCGAGCTACAGGGGAAGACTGCTTTTGTTACAACCAAATTTGTGACAGAGCAGGTGAATGTCACGCGCGACGACGAGGGTACCGTAGTAGACGGCGACCCAAACCAAGTTACGCAGATTACCGATATCTGGACCTTTGCTCGCAACACCCGCAGTCGAGACCCGAACTGGACCTTGGTTGCCACGCGCAGTCCACACTAGATTTCGGGCAACAGGCAAATGGCTTCCACGGCGCTCTAGAGTGCGGCAAAGAGACGTTCTCCGAGCGCGACTGGCGGCGTTGCTTTGTGGATTTGCGGTGCTCGTGCTTGCCGCTTGCGAACAAACCCGCCCGGGTATTCCTCTCGGCGAGGGAATGCGCCTGGCGGCCGTCGACTTCTCGGCGCTACCTGGCTGGCGTGAGGACGGGGTCGAGGAGGCAATGCCCGCCCTTGAGCGTTCTTGCGGCAGGCTCTTGCGACTTTCGGCAGACGCTACACTTGCACCGTCGCGCCTCAACCATCGGGCAGGGGACTGGCAGCCGGCTTGCACCAAGCTTCTGGCCGGCGGCGGTGGCCAAGAATCGGAGTTGCGAACCTGGTTCGAATCGTCTTTTTCTGTCTACCGGATTTCCGGCGATAGCGGCTCGGATGGCCTCATCACCGGGTATTTCGAGACGGAAGTCCGCGGCGCCAAAGCCAGGGGAGGGCCCTATCAGACAGCGGTTTACCGACGCCCAGCGGATTTGCTAACCGCAGACCTAGGATCCTTTTCACCAGACTTTGCCCATCAAAAGCTGATCGGTCGGGCGCAGAATGGCAAGTTCGTGCCTTACTACACGCGAGCCGAAATCGATGCCGGCAAACTTGCCGATCGGGGCCTCGAATTGCTTTGGCTTGATGATCCGATAGACGCGTTCTTTTTGCACGTACAAGGGTCGGGTCGGGTTCAGCTCCCTGATGGCAGCATCGAGCGGATCGGATTCGCCGGGTCAAACGGCCGTCCCTATTCCTCCATTGGCAAGGTGCTGATCCAAAGCGGAGAAATCCCCAGCGATCGGGTGAGCATGCAAAGCATTCGTGACTGGCTTCGCGCGCATCCGGCAAAGGCGACGGCGATCATGCAGAAGAACGCGCGCTTCATATTCTTCGACAAGATTGCCGGCGCGGGGCCGATCGGCAGTGAGGGGGTGGCGCTTACGGCCGGCCGAAGTTTGGCGGTGGATCCAGCCTATCTGCCCTTTGGCGCGCCGTTGTGGTTGGATACCACCTGGCCGGCAAGCACCAAGCCTCTGCGCCGGCTCGTGGTGGCGCAGGATTCCGGCGCCGCGATTCGCGGCCCTGTGCGCGGCGATCTGTTCTGGGGCCACGGCGAAGATGCCCTAGCCTTAGCCGGGCCAATGAAGCAGCAGGGTAGCCTCTATCTCTTGCTTCCAAAGCGTCTTGCAAGCCGGCTGAGCTCCCGTCGGTAGCGTGGCCTTGAGGCAACTCTGAAAGATTATCCGGCTTTGGCAATCCAGACAAAACTCTTATCGGCGACGCGCTTGAAGATGAAGAAAAGCAAGATAACGACAAAGCCAGGGATCAGCCAGGCCGATCGCCAGCTTTGGCGCGCGGTTGTCGCGGATGCTAAACCCTTGCCTGGCCGTGAACCGCCAAAGCCTTCGCAGACCACCAGGGCATCCGGAGACGAGACCCGCTCTCGGTCGCCCAGCGACCTGGCCAAGACGCCAATCACGGAAAAAAGTCCAACATTGCCAGACCTCAACCCAGGAAAGCCCACCGGCATCGACCGGCGTACGGCGGAGCGACTGCGGCGCGGGCGCCTGACGATCACGGCTCGCTTGGACCTGCATGGCTTGACCCAGGAAAAGGCACACAGGCGTCTTGATGGATTCTTGGCCGACGCGCAGATGGCGGGCCACCGCTGTGTCTTGATCATTACGGGCAAGGGCGAGCGTGACGGCGGTTCCGGAGTGCTGCGGCGCGAGGTTCCGCGCTGGCTCAACCAAGCGCCGAACCGGGCACGAGTGGTGGCGATCGAATCCGCCCAACCGCGCGACGGTGGGGCCGGCGCCCTCTATGTACTGCTGCGTCGGGCCCGCGATGCCTGAGGGCCTAAACGATTGTCACGTTGACTTTCCAAGTGCCGTGCCGCTATAGCGCTTTGCGATCTGCAAGAACTCTCGATTAAGCAGGGAGCGGTTTCCGCGAGTCCCTGTTCAGCGTTGTAGGATCGTCCATGACACCCTTCGGCCAAAAGCTGCGCAGCCTTCGGGAGGAGCGTGGTCTCATGCTAAAGGATATGGCTGGCGCTCTTGGCGTCTCGGCCGCCTACCTCTCGGCTCTGGAGCACGGCCAGCGATCGCGCCCCAATCGGCGCTTCGTCCACCAAGTTTGCCAGTATCTCGGTATAATTTGGGACGATGCGGAAGACCTTCACCGCCTGGCGGAACTTTCCCATCCCAAGGTCATGCTCGACACTTCTGGGCTGCGGGCCGAGACCACCGAGCTTGCCAACCGGCTCGCCGCCCGCATTCGCGAACTGCCGCCGGAAACCGTCGACCGCTGGCTGGGCGAGCTCAAGAAAGCGGCGCGGTAAGGTCGCCACTAGGATTGTGGAATGGCGACACAATGCCTCGCCCCGCCATTCCAAATTTGCTGTGGCAGCGTTTTAGGCTGCTTCGCAACGCCATGGATAGGTGTCAGCCTTCCGACGGTTGTTGTACCACTGGAGTGGCTGCAGATTATCGAGGTCGTCTGTACCACCTAAAGCTTCCGGCTTGATGTGATCGACTTCCCATCCGTAAAGGCTGTCAGTGTTGGCGTGTTCGTCATACTTGATGAGGTCACCGCAAATGTCCTTGCGCCAAACCTCAGGATCGCGACCAGGAACGACCTTTCCTTTTCTCCAAACGTTCCGCAGGAAGTCGTCAGAAGAATTGCCAAAGGTGTAGTCTGAAGTCATGATGAAACCTCCTTTCATCGAGGATGATTGGAATGGGCGCCCACCGTGAATGCTTTGTCAGGCTACGGTGGGCGCCCGATAGGTCTTGACCCCTTACACTATATACAGCCTCTAAGTCAAGTAGTTGGCACTGTATGTCGTGCGAACCCCAATATCTAGGGGCATTTATGTAAATTATCACAGAATAATGTGCGCTGTTAGATGAAATCATTATTGAATCTATAAAGATATTTATTTAGAGTTCTGCGCTGAACTCTAAATAAATAAATCGATGAATCATATATATACAACATATCAGGCTAAACAACTCGCGCATTTCAAGACGACCGCGATGGTGGACTACCTATGTCGGTCTGGAATCATCAAGCCAATGAAGTCACCGAGACCCGGACCTGGGCGCGGACGGAGTCGGCTCTATTGTTTCGGTGATGTAGTGCTACTGCGAGCGATGAATCGGCTACTGGAAAGCAGGATGCCCGTCGCTGGCCTAAAGGCGGTAATGCAAAAAACTCAATCGAGATTTAAGCATCTTAAGCCTGATGGTAAGATTGAACGGTACTTGGTCACAGATGGCAGGGAAATTCAACTAACCAGCGACACAGACGAGATCGCTGAGTTTTCTAAACACTGTGACGGCGCCTTCGCATTGGTCGTAGATATAGCGTCGGCTCGTCAGGAAGTCGTCGAAGCTCTCAACCGCTCGGCTAAAGAATAAACTTCGATAGATCCGCGTTCTTGGCAAGTTCGGCGACCCGTTCGCGGACCAGCTCGGCGTCGATGACAACGGTCTCGCCGCTGCGGTCGGAGGCGGTGAAGGAAATCTCCTCCAGGAGCTTTTCCAAGACCGTGTGCAGGCGCCGGGCGCCGATATTCTCGACGCTGGAATTGATCTCGGCGGCAAGATCGGCGAGCGCGTCGATGGCCTCTTCTTGAAAGTCGAGGGTCACCCGCTCGGTACCGAGCAGGGCGGTGTACTGGCGAATCAGGCTGTTTTCCGGCTCTGTCAGGATGCGCTTGAAGTCGTCGCGGGTGAGCGCGTCGAGCTCGACCCGGATCGGCAGCCGCCCTTGCAGTTCGGGCAGGAGATCGGCCGGCTTGGCCAGGTGAAAGGCCCCGGAGGCGATGAAGAGGATAAAGTCCGTCTTCACCGTGCCGTACTTGGTGGCGACCATGGTGCCCTCGATCAAGGGCAGTAGGTCGCGCTGCACACCCTCTCGGCTGACATCGGCGCCCACCCGGTCGGAGCGGGCGGTGATCTTATCGATCTCGTCAATGAAGACGATGCCGTTTTGCTCGACCAAGGTTATGGCCTCTGCCGTCACCGTATCCTGGTCGAGCAGTTTGTCGCTTTCTTCGCTGGTCAAGACCTCGAGCGCCTCGGCCACGGAAAGGCGCCGGTTCTTGGTCCGCGTGCCGAAGGCCTTGCCCAGCATATCATTGAGATTGAGCATGCCCATCTGGGCTCCGGGCATGCCGGGGATATCCATGGTCGGCAGGCTGAACCCCGACTGGTCGGCCACCTGTACCTCGATTTCGCGATCGTCGAGATCACCGGTGCGCAGCATGCGCCGGAACTTCGCCCGGGTGTCGCCCGAGGCCTTCTCGCCAACCAGCGCATCCAAAAGGCGTTCTTCGGCAGCCAGCTCCGCCTTGGCCTTGACTTCCTTGCGCAAACGGTCGCGGGTCATGGATATGGCGATCTCCACCAAATCGCGCACGATCTGCTCGACGTCGCGGCCCACATAGCCAACTTCGGTGAACTTGGTTGCCTCCACCTTCAAGAATGGGGCTTGGGCAAGCTTGGCCAGGCGCCGGGCGATTTCTGTCTTGCCGACGCCGGTGGGGCCCATCATCAAGATGTTCTTGGGCAGAACTTCCTCGCGCAGCTCCTCGGGAAGCTGCTGGCGCCGCCAGCGGTTTCTGAGCGCGATGGCGACGGCGCGCTTGGCGTCGCGTTGGCCGATGATAAAACGATCCAACTCCGAGACGATTTCGCGCGGACTAAAGGCACCGGCGCTGGGCAAGGCCGCAGCGTTACGGGGCTCATGCAGTTGCGAGGCTTTCGACGACGATGCTGTCATTGGTATAAATGCAAATATCCGAAGCTATTTTCATGGCTTTACGAGCAATCTGCTCGGCGTCATGGTCGGGCAGGTCAATGAGCGCTCGAGCTGCGGCCAGGGCGTAGGCGCCGCCGGATCCGATCCCGATCAGGCCTTCTTCCGGCTCCAGCACGTCGCCGGTACCGGTCAAGACCAAGGATGTTCCGGCATCGACCACCGCCATCATGGCCTCAAGCCTTCGCAAGTAGCGATCGGTCCGCCAGTCTTTGGCAAGCTCGACACAGGCGCGGGTCAGTTGCCCGGGATGGGTTTCCAACTTGCCTTCCAGGCGCTCGAAGAGGGTGAAGGCGTCGGCCGTCGCCCCGGCAAAGCCGGCGATGACCTGTCCTTTTCCCAGGCGGCGAACCTTGCGGGCGTTGGATTTGATCACGGTCTGGCCGAAACTGACTTGGCCGTCACCGGCGATGACCACGTGATCACCCTTGCGGACCGATAAAATCGTGGTGGCGTGCCAGGGTGAGGAAGGCCCAGCCGATGCGGGAGTATGATCGAACGACATGGCATGACAGATATGCGGCAGAGTGCCCCTCTTCAAGTCGTGCCCTGCTAATACCTGTCGAATCTGATGCGAGCGCCTGCGATGAGTGCTAGCAGGGATAAAGGGTAATTGCTACAAGGGCGCAGGAAATGGAGCGCCACTCTCACAACGAGACGGATCATGCGCCGAGCCGCGGTGAAACGAGACACCAAAGAGACCAAAATCACTGCCGAGGTGAACCTCGACGGCAGCGGGCACTATGATGTTGCCACGGGAATTGGGTTTTTGGACCATATGCTCGAGCAGCTGTCGCGCCACAGCTTGATCGACATCACTCTGAAAGCCGAAGGTGATCTGCACATCGACTTTCACCATACGACGGAGGATAGCGGCATCACTCTGGGTCAGGCTGTGGCCAATGCCTTGGGTGATAGAACCGGTATCCGCCGCTACGGCGAGGCCTTGGTGCCGATGGACGAAACCCTAACCCGGGTGGCGCTGGATGCCTCCAATCGCCCCTATCTCATATGGAAGGTTCGTTTTCATCGCGACAAGCTCGGCGAAATGGATACGGAGCTTTTCAAGGAATGGTTCCAGGCCTTTTCACAGCATGCGGGCCTGACGCTCCATGTCGAAAATTTATATGGTGAAAACAACCATCACATCGTGGAGTCCTGCTATAAGGCACTAGCACGGGCCTTGCGCCAAGCTGTTGAGATTGATCCGCGCAAAGCGGACGCGGTGCCGTCAACCAAGGGATCGTTGTGATCGACTGATCTCACATCGGATCTGTAAGAAAGTCCCAAGCCATGACTCTGGTGGCCATTATCGACTATGGCTCAGGAAATTTGCGTTCCGCGGCGAAAGCGATCGAGCGCGCGGCGCATGGCTCGGCGTCCGACGGGCATGTGATCGTGACAGCGGAGCCGAGCGAGATGCGAAAGGCAACCCACATCGTCCTGCCAGGTGTCGGCGCCTTCGCCGATTGCTACCGTGGGCTCATGGCACTACCGGGTATCTTCGACAGCTTGGAAGAAATGGTAGTCGAGAAAAAGCGGCCGTTCCTTGGCATCTGCGTCGGCATGCAATTGATGGCAAGGAAAGGCGAAGAACATGGTTTGCATGAAGGGCTTGGCTGGATTCCGGGAACGGTCCGCGCCTTGCAGCCATTGCAGGACTCGTTGAAGGTGCCGCATATGGGGTGGAATGACCTCGTCATCGAAGATCCCCGCCACCCGGTCTTAGCAGGCCTGGCAAACGGCACGCATTTCTACTTTGTACACAGCTTTCATTTTCTAGCGGACGAACCGGCGGACCGCTTGGCGAAAATTGATTACGGCGGCGAGGTGGCCGCGATCGTTGGCCGTGACAATATGATAGGAACGCAGTTTCACCCGGAAAAAAGTCAACAGGCTGGTCAGCAATTGCTGGCAAACTTCTTGAGATGGCACCCATGACCCTAAAGACTCAAACACGACCACCCATCACCAATGTCGAGCGCTTGACTGGATTTAGCGCCAACGACCTGCATGACCTTTGCGATGCGGCGGAAAACGCGATCCTTCAGGGTGGTGGGTTTGGTTGGTTAACGCCGCCCCCCATCCACGTAATGGAGAGCTATTGGAAAGGCGTGCTGATCGTGCCGGAACGGGAGCTCTTCGTTGGCCGACTTGATGGGACCATCGCCGGCTCGGCCCAGCTCCTGCGGCCGCCACGCAACAACGAGGCGCAAGCTCTGGTCGGTCAGTTGACGACCTTTTTCATAGCCCCCTGGGCGAGGGGCTATGGGCTTGCGCGCCAACTGGTCTTGGCAATTGAGGAGGCCGCTCTTCAGGCCGGATTGGCAGTCTTGAACCTAGACGTCCGGGAAACCCAGGAGGCGGCGATCAAGCTTTACGAGGCGCTCGGTTATCAGCGTTGGGGAACACATCCGCGCTATGCCTTGGTAGAACAGCATTGGGTGACCGGCTACTACTACTACAAGGTCTTGGAAGCCGATCGCTGAAGCGGATCCCATCAATGATTCTCTACCCGGCCATTGATCTTAAAGATGGTATGACCGTGCGCCTGCTGCGTGGCGAAATGGGCAGCGCCACGATCTTCAACAAGGATCCCGTCGACCAAGCGGTCATCTTTCAAGAGGCGGGGTTTGAATGGCTACATATTGTCGACCTCAATGGTGCTGTCAGCGGTCAGCCGGTCAACCACGATGTGGTGCGGGCGATTATTTCTGCGATCGGACTGCCGGTGCAGCTTGGCGGCGGCATTCGTGATCTCCCGACGATTACAACCTGGATTGAGACCGGCGTCGAACGGATCATTTTGGGCACCGCCGCGGTAAAGCAGCCGGAGCTCGTTGCCACGGCCTGCCGCGATTTTCCGGGAAAGATTGCTGTCGGCATCGACGCGCGCAACGGCTATGTGGCGGTTGAAGGCTGGCAGGAGACCAGCGGTACCAGCGCTATTGATCTGGCCCGGCGGTGTGAGGACGTCGGTGTTGCGACCATCATCCACACCGACATCGAACGCGATGGTGCCCTGAAGGGCTTGAATTTAGAGGCGTCGGCCGAATTGGCGGCAGCCGTCGAATTGCCGATTATCGCCTCAGGCGGGCTCGCCTCCTTGGATGATATCGCGCAGGCCTTGCTTCTGCAGGAAAAGGGTATCGCTGGCGTGGTCTGCGGGCGGGCCCTTTACGATGGGCGGGTTGATCCAGCCGCGGCCCTTTCTTTGGTAGCTTCCGCGGATTCCGTTTGATGCTCAAGGTGCGGATTATTCCCTGCTTGGACGTGAAAGACGGGCGCGTGGTCAAGGGCGTGAATTTCGTCTCCTTGCGTGATGCCGGCGACCCGGTGGAGCAAGCCAAGGTCTACGATGCGGCCGGGGCGGACGAGCTTTGTTTTCTCGACATTACGGCCAGCCATGAAAATCGCGCGATCATGCTGGATGTGGTCAAGCAGACGGCCGAGCAGTGTTTCATGCCCCTGACCGTCGGCGGCGGCGTTCGGGAGCTTGCGGACATTCGCGCCTTGTTGCTGGCCGGCGCCGACAAAGTGTCGATCAACACCGCGGCGGTGGCCAATCCACAATTCGTCGGCCAGGCCGCGGAAAAGTTTGGCAGTCAATGTATTGTTGTCGCTGTTGACGCCAAGACCGTTGGGGCGGGACGCTACGAGATTTTCACGCATGGTGGACGGCGGCCGACGGGGCTTGACGCTGTCGACTGGGCGCGCCGCATGGTTGAGCTCGGGGCAGGTGAGATACTGCTCACCTCCATGGATCGTGACGGGACCAAGGAAGGCTACGACATCGAGCTGACACGACGGATCGTCGACGCCGTGACGGTTCCAGTGATCGCCTCCGGCGGCGTGGGCACATTGAATCATTTGGTAGCAGGGGTGCGAGATGGGGGAGCCTCGGCCCTGTTGGCGGCCTCAATCTTTCACTTTGGCAGCTATTCGATTGCACAAGCCAAACAGCATCTGGCAGCAGCCGGGGTGGCGGTTCGCACGAGCTTGTAAGCGGAGGAAAGGCCAGGATATGACTGGTGAGTTATCGAGCAGCGACGGACGGGTGCTGGACGAGCTCTTCGCGGTGATCGAAGAGCGCAGGGAAGCAGACCCGCAGACCTCGTGGACGGCCAGACTCTTTACCCGCGGGACGTCGAAAATTGCCCAGAAGGTCGGCGAAGAGGCTGTTGAGGTGGTGATCGAGGGGGTCGCAGGCAATCAACAAGAACTGGCCGAGGAAAGCGCCGACTTGCTTTATCATTTGCTGGTGCTCTGGGCCGATCAGGGGCTAGATCCCCCGACTGTCTGGCAGACGCTGGCACAGCGCCATGCGGTGAAGTGGTCGAAGGAAGGAACCAAGGGATGAGTGGCTACGACGACAGTAATATCTTCGCGCGGATCCTTCGCGGCGAGATTCCCTGTGACAAGGTCTTTGAGGACGGGCACGTGCTCGCCTTCCGCGACATTGCCCCGCAGACGCCAACCCATGTCCTGGTCATTCCCAAAGGCCGCTACGTTTCCTTTGATGACTTTTCGGCGACGGCGAGCGAGGCGGAAATCACCGCCTTCGTTCGCGCCGTCGGCCAGATCGCCCGCGACCTCGGCTGTGTTGCCGATGGCTATCGCTTACTCGCCAACCATGGCCGCGATGCCCACCAAGAGGTGCCGCACTTCCACCTGCACCTCTTCGCCGGCAAGAACCTCGGCCGGATGATCAAGCCGATCGACAAGTAAGACGGCGCGGGGATCTTAATTCCGCGTTGGTGCAATGCGTCGATAGGAGAGTGCCTCGGCAATGTGCGGGCGCAAAACCTGGTCGCTTGAATTGAGGTCGGCCAAGGTGCGCGCGACACGCAGCACCCGGTGATAACCGCGCGCCGAGAGCTTCATGGTTTCCGCTGCCTGGTTCAAGAGCGCGCGTCCCTCGGCGACCGGGGCGGCTACCGCCTCGAGCTGTTCGCCGTCGACTTCGGCATTGCAGCGAGGCGGCGTGTCAGACATCTGCCGGAATCGTTCCCGTTGGCGCCGGCGTGCGGCGGCGACACGGCTGGCGACGGTCGCTGAATCCTCCTTCGGTGGCGGCAGGCTAAGGTCGAGGGCGCTGACCGCCGGCACCTCAACATGCAAATCGATGCGGTCGAAGAGCGGGCCGGAAATCTTGGATTGATAGTCCATGGCGCAGCGTGGCGCCCGCGGGCAAGCCAAGGCCGGGTCGTCCAGATGGCCACATCGGCAGGGGTTCATGGCGGCGATCAACTGAACACGGGCCGGATAGGTGACGTGGGCGTTGGCGCGGGCCACCGATACCCGGCCGCTTTCCATAGGCTGGCGCAAAGCCTCCAGGGTGGCCCGGGCGAACTCGGGCAGCTCATCGAGAAACAGCACGCCGAGATGCGCCAGGGAAACCTCGCCGGGTTTGGCCCGCAGGCCGCCGCCGGCCAGCGCCGGCAGAGAGGCCGAGTGATGCGGGTCGCGAAAGGGCCGCTGGCGCAACAGCTTGCCATCGGCCAGCAGGCCGGCGACCGAATGAATCATCGAGACCTCCAGGGCCTCCGCTGGCTCCAAGGGCGGGAGAATACCAGGCAATCGCTGGGCCAGCATGGATTTGCCGGCCCCCGGCGGACCGATCATCAAGAGGTTATGACCGCCGGCCGCGGCGACTTCTAGGGCTCGCTTGGCGGATTCCTGGCCTTTGATGTCCTTGAGGTCCAGGTGGGTTGTTTCCGCTTCGGCTAAGGCCGGCTCTGGCTGGCCGAGCACCTGGCTGCCCTTGAAATGATTGATCAGCGCCAGGAGGGAATCTGGTGCGAGCACGGTGATCTTACCGGCCCAAGCGGCCTCGCCCCCCTGCGCCGCCGGACAGATCAGGCCGTTGTCGCGAGCCGAAGCGTGGAGCGCCGCCGGCAGCACCCCGGCAACCGAACTTAGCCGGCCGTCCAGCGCCAATTCACCGAGGGCTACATAAGCTTGTATCTCGTCGCCTGGCAGCACACCCATGGCCACCAATAGGCCGAGCGCGATCGGCAAGTCGAAATGACTGCCTTCCTTTAGAAGATCGGCCGGCGCCAGATTGACGATGATTCGCTTGGGTGGTAGGGCCAGGCCAAGGGCACCGAGGGCGGCACGCACCCGTTCCCGGCTCTCGGCGACGGCCTTATCCGGCAGACCGACGATGCTGAAGGCCGGCAGGCCCGAGGCCATCTGCACCTGCACATCCACATCGACCACATCGATGCCCATGAAGGCGACCGTGTTGATCCTGGCGACCATGCTCGAACGCTTCTCCCCACAATCGAATATCGGCAATTGCATCAGCTCCGGCGAGATGCAATCTAGCGGGGAGAGGGCCGTTAGGCGATGAAAATCCGAGTGCGATCGAAAAGCTACTGCACTCGACGGTCTTTGTGGCCGCTTTCAAAACGGGTCTCGACGGCATCCCAAATCTTGGCGGCGAGAGAGACACCGTCGAAACGCTCGATCTCTTGGATGCCGGTGGGCGAGGTGACGTTGATTTCGGTCAGGTAGTCGCCGATGACATCGATGCCGACAAAAATCAATCCTCTGTCCTTGAGCGCTGGACCGATGGCCTCGCAAATCTCGCGGTCGCGGCGGCTGAGATCGGCCTTTACCGGTTTTCCGCCTACATGCATGTTGGAGCGGACCTCGCCTTTGGGCGGAATTCGGTTGATCGCCCCGGCCGGTTCACCGTCGATCAAGATGATCCGTTTGTCGCCCTCGCGTACGGCCGGAAGATAGCGTTGGGCGATAATTGGCTCGCGATACAAGCCGGTGAACATCTCCAACAGCGCATTGAAATTCTCATCATCCGGGCGAATGCGAAAGACTCCGGCGCCGCCGTTACCGTAAAGCGGTTTCAGGATGATATCCTGGTGGACAGCTCGGAAATCAGCGATTTCTTCCGGAGAGCTGGAGATCAAGCTGGGCGGCATAAGGTCGGCAAAGTGGGTGACGAAGAGCTTTTCGGGCGCGTTGCGTACGTGGAAGGGGTCGTTGACCACAAGGGTGCGGGGATGGATGTGCTCCAGTATATGGGTTGCGGTGATGTAGGCCATATCAAACGGCGGATCTTGGCGCATGAGGACCACGTCGACTGCCGAAAGGTCCAAGGATTCGGCCTTACCCAGATCGGCGTGATTGCCTTCTTCGCGGCGAACCGCCAAAGGCCTTGCCCGGGCCAGGACCCGGCCTTCGCGCAGGCTGAGATCCTGTGGCAGGTAGTGGTGGAGGCCATGGCCACGCCGCTGTGCCTCCAGGGCTAAGGCGAAACTGCTGTCCGCACGAATATCGATCCCATCAATGGGGTCCATTTGGATGGCCACCGCAAGGCTCATGGACGGCTTTACCTTTTACTGTTTTATGGCCAACGCGGGCTGGCTATGGGTTACTATAACGCTGGAGTTTTGCAAGATCCCACAAATGTGCGCTAGATACAGAGACAGGAAAGGAAAAGATCAATCAATAATGGGTCAAAGAGGCTAAATCCGTGAGAAATCCGCCATGACAGCGGCAGCGGAAGGCACGCAACGTAACATTGGGCAGGACAACCGGCAGCTCACCCTTGCGGCTGTGGACTGGCCAACGCGGCTGCGCTTGCATCTGTTTTGCGCGGCGGCAGCGGTGTTTCTTGCCCTCTATGGCAAGATCGTATGCCCCTTTATCAATGGGGTTTCCTTTATCAAGGTGCTGGCCGGGCTGGCGGCTATCGTCGTCTTTCAGATCGCCCTGCGCGAAGCCTTGATGCGCCTATTCCCGGCTGGCAAGCCCGGCACGCCACCCGGGCGCCATGGCCTTTATCTGTCGATGCTTGGCTGGGGTCTTACCGGGATCGCGGCCTTAGTGATGCACGCCGTTCGCTATCCCGATTTCCCAGTGGCCAGCCATTTGAAATTGCTCACGGGCTACTGGGCGCTGGGTGCCGGCATTTTGGCGCAATTCGAATTTGTGGTTTTGGAACGCTATTTTCGCCGGATTGCGCTTGGCAAGCCGATACAGCAGGAATGGACCGAGCACATGTCGCGGCGCCTGCTGGAAGGCTATGCCGTCTTTGCTATCGTACCTTCCCTGATGCTGGTCTTGCTCATGTTCCGCTTTGTCTATCAAGGGCATGCCAGCGGCCAAGACGCGATGGAGGTGGTCACTGTCGGCGTCATTTTGACCGGCATGGCATTGCTGGTGGCCTGGCGCTACGGCGTCACCTTGCGGCAAGATTGCAAGGCCATTCGCGAGGCGCTGGGTCACGTGGCACAGGGCGACTATGGCGTGCGCCTGGATTCCACCAGGCCCGATGACTTGGGATTGGTCTCGCGATTGATCAACGAGATGAACCGGGCCCTGATCCGCCGGGAGCAGCGCGAGCTTCGTTTGCTTGAGTCAACGAGCGCCATATCACAGGAGCTCAACCTTGAACGGCTGCTAACAAAGATCATGCATTGGGCGGCAGAACTGCTCGGTGCCGAGCGTGCCACCCTTTATCTCTATGATCCGAAGCGAGATGTCCTTTGGTCGCGGGTCGCCGTTGGACTGAGCTCCGAAGTCATTGAACTGCGGCCGGGCGAGGGTCTTGCCGGCAGTTGCTTTGACAGTGGGGCGGTGATTATCATCGATGACGCTTATTCCGATTCCCGATTCAGCCCGGAGGTGGACCGAAAGAGCGGATATAAGACAACCAACATGTTGTGCATGCCGATCGAAACCAAAGAGGGCAAGCGCCTGGGTATCGTTCAAATCATCAACAAGCAAAATGGATCATTCGGAAAACCCGAAGAGCGCGCCCTGCGCTCCTTGGTGGCGCAGGCGGCGACCGCAATCGAGAATGCGCAGATGTTCGAGGATATTCTCACTATGCGGAACTATAACGAGAATATCCTGACCAGCCTGTCCAACGGGGTGATCACCATCGACTGCGATCTAAAGCTGACGAAGGTCAATAGGGCCGCGCTCAATCTTTTCGAATGGCAGGAAGACCAGGTTTTGGAGGCCGATTCGACAAGGCTCTTCGAAGGTCAAAATGCGTGGATGCTCAAGATCGCCGAGCGGGTAATGGCGACAGGAGAGCGGGACTATTCGCTCGACGTCGATGTCATCTCCGCGCAAGGAAGGACGGTTTCCATCAACCTGGGCATGGTGCCGCTGCGGGATGCGAAAAACGTGATTATTGGTGTCATGTTGGTGATCGAGGATCTGTCGAATGAAAAGCGGGTGCGAAATACCATGTCCCGCTATATGCCCAAGGGCGTGATCGACCGGGTGCTTGACGGCAACCAGGCCATGCTGGAAGGTTCCGCCCAAGAGGTCACTGCACTCTTCACCGACATTCGCAATTTCACCAGCATCTCCGAGGATATCGGGGCGCGGAACACGGTCTTGATGCTGAACGAGTACTTCAGCGAAATGATCGATGCGCTGCATGCCAACAATGGCGTGCTCGACAAATACATCGGCGATTCGATGATGGCGCTGTTCGGCGTTCCCTTCGGCAGCCCGCAAGACGCGCAAAACGCGGTCATCGCGGCCAATGAAATGATGGTGGCGTTGGAATCCCTAAACCGGCGGCGGGCGGAACAGGCCTTGCCGCCGATTCATCATGGCATCGGCATCAACAGCGGAGAGGTCATCGCCGGCAATATCGGTTCGTCAAAAAGAATGGACTACACGGTCATCGGTGATGCCGTGAACCTTGCCGCCCGGCTTGAAAGCGCGACGAAATTCTATGGTGTATCGATCTTGGTCAGCGAAATGACATACGAGCAACTGGTCGACAAGAAACACTTTCGCGAGCTAGACATTTTGCGCGTCAAAGGGCGGTCGAAGCCGGTCAAGATTTTCGAAGCCTATGCTTTTCGCGCGGACAATCAGTCGGAGGGTTGCAAGCGATCGATCGCACTTCAAAGAGACGGTATGACGGCCTTTCGGCAACGCGACTGGCGTCTAGCCGAACGGCTTTTCCTCGATGCGCGGGAGCACGATAAGGAAGATACACTGCCGCCGATTTATCTGGAGCGCATTCAACACTATAAGACAATGCCGCCGCCGGAGAATTGGGATGGTGTGTGGACTATGCAAACCAAGTAGCTTGCTTTTTTGGCCGCGGCGGTCCGCCCGGCTTCGTCGCCGCAGTCCATGACAGAAACTCGCCAGATATCACCGCAGCCCTGGATGTCGACACCGCTTGTGCGGCGCGTGCTTGCCTGCCTCGACAATGCAGCGATGGAGGCGCGTTTCGTCGGCGGCTGCGTTCGGGATGCGCTGCTTGGTAAGGCCATAACCGATGTCGATTTGGCAACGCCGGCGGTGCCGGAGCAGGTGCTTCAGCTTTTTAACGAGGCGGGGCTGAAACCCTTCGCGCCGGGCTTGTCGCACGGTACCGTTAGCGTGGCGCGGGAAGGGTTCACGATTGAAGTCACGACATTGCGGCACGACGTGGAAACCGACGGACGCCACGCCAAGGTCGCCTTCACCGATGATTGGCGCAGGGATGCCGCGCGTCGCGACTTTACCATCAACGCCATGTCCTGTACGGCGCAAGGAAAGGTCTTCGACTATTTTGGCGGACTAGTTGATCTCGAGTCGGGAAGGGTCCGCTTTGTCGGCAATGCCCGGGATCGCATTCAAGAAGACTATCTGCGGCTGCTTCGCTTTTTTCGCTTTCACGCTCATTATGGGCGCGGCGACCTGGACGCTGACGGCTTGGCGGCGGCTCATGCTCTTGCGCCCCAGATAGCCCAGCTCTCGGGTGAGCGGGTTCGCAGCGAGGTCTTACGATTGCTCGAAGCGCCGGATCCTGTCCCCGTATTGGCCGTCATGCACGGTCACCGAATTTTCACAGCGATCCTGCCGCAGCTCGGCGCGACGGAAACACTTGTTGTCCTTCTCGAGGTGGCGCCGGACGCCGATGGCTTGGCTCGACTGGCGGCCCTTGTCCAAGGTGGACGCCCCGCCGCTCGACGCTTGGCTGACCGTTTGCGCCTGTCGCGGGCCCAGACCCACCGTCTGGTCGAGATGATTGCCCTTGCTGGCGAGAAGGGCGCCCTGATGGAATCAACCGCGCGGCGCTGGGCACTTTACAAGTATGGCGCTGCAGTGGTTGAGGATCGCCTGCGGCTGGACTTTGCACGCTCGTCGGCTGCGGGGGAAGATCTTGATCGAGACATCTTGGCCGTCGCCCTGGCAGAAGCAAGAGGCTGGCAAGCGAAACACTTTCCCTTATCTGGGCAGGATGTAAAGCAACTGGGCGTCAGTGAAGGTCCTGAGGTCGGCCGGCTACTTCGACAGGTCGAGTCTTGGTGGGTGGCCGAAAATTTTGAGCCGGACCGGGAGGCCTGTCTCGACCGTTTGTCGCAACTCGCCAAAAGCTAGGGCCAGGCGGCCTCAGGCGGCAGCGACATCAATATGGCCTCAACATTGCCACCGGTCATCAAGCCGAATTTGGTGCCGCGGTCATAGACCAGGTTGAACTCGGCATAGCGACCGCGACGAAACAGCTGCTGATCCTTCTGCTCCTTGGCCCAGGGTTTTTCCATGTGGCGGCGGACGAGCTTGGGATAGATATCGAGAAAACAGCGGCCAACATCTTGGGTGAAGGCGAAATCCGCCTGCCAATCGCCGCTGTCCAGGTAGTCATAGAAGATCCCGCCAACACCTCGTGCTTCGCCGCGATGCTTGATAAAGAAGTACTCGTCACACCATTCTTTGAACCTTGGGTAGTAGCTTGGGTCGTGCCGATCGCAGGCCGCTTTGAGGGCTGCGTGGAAATCGCCGGTGTCGGCGTCATCCGGAAGGGCCGGGTTGAGGTCGGTGCCCCCGCCAAACCACGATTTGCTCGTGTAGATATGTCGCGTATTGAGGTGGACGGCCGGTACCAGAGGGGAACGCATGTGAGCGACCAAGGAAATGCCACTCGCCCAGAACTGCGGATTCTCCTCTGCGCCAGGAATTTGCTTGGCAAAGTCTGGCGAAAATTCCCCCCAAACCGTTGAAATGTTGACGCCGACCTTCTCGAAGACCCGTCCACGCATGATAGACATGACGCCACCACCGCCGCCCTCGCGCTCCCATGCCTTGCGTTCGAAGCGGCCGAGAGGTGCTGAGATCGGAGGCTCGATCGCCGCGCCCTGGAAGTCGTCCTCGATTGCTTCGAAGGCAGCGCAGATGGCGTCGCGCAGCTCGCGAAACCAGGATTCGGCTTGCACCTTCCGTGTTTCGGTGGATTGGGTCATGCCTTTGTCTCCGGAAAGCCCTGTGTTTGCCGTAGCGCCTCGCCCAGTACCATGGCGGCAGCCAGCGCGACATTGAGGGAACGCAATCCTGGCTGCAGGGGTATACGCAAGCGAGCGTCAACCGCATCGTGAACAAATTCGGGCACGCCGGCGCTTTCACGGCCGACGACCAAACTGTCGTCGCAGCGAAACGAGAAACCCGCATAGGCAGTTGTCCCATTTGTGGTCAGCAGCAGCAATCGATTTTGCGCCTGTTTTTGGAAGTCGCTCCAAGACGGATGTCGAACCACCGTTGCCTTTGCCAAGTAGTCCATGCCGACCCGCCGCATACGGCGATCGTCCCACAGAAATCCGCAAGGTTCGACAACGTCGATCGCAACGCCCAGGCAAGCAGCCAGGCGTATCAGGGCAGCGGTATTTTGCGGGATATCCGGTTCAAAGAGGACGAGTCGCATGTTGCTGGCTTTCCCTTCGTCTGGCCCTTTGCTTTCCAGGAGAATTTCCTCTATATCCCTTGAGGAAGGCAAGGTGCTGAAGGCCAGTGCTTGCCAGAATGGTAGGTTGCGGCCTTAGGCCGAGAACACGATGAGGGGGACTAGGAATGGCAGGGGACTCAGATCCGATGCAGCCTGATGACGGCGAAACGCGGCGAGACTTCCTCTATCTCGCAACCGGCGCCATGGGCGTGGTCGCGATTGGCTCGAGTTTGTGGCCGGTAATCGACACGATGAACCCCTCAGCGGATGTCTTGGCGCTTGCTTCGACAGAAGTCGATATATCGGCGATAGAAACCGGACAAAGCATCACAGTGACCTGGCGTGGGACGCCGGTCTTCATCCGTCGTCGCACGGAAGAGGAGATTACCACCGCCGCGGGGGTTGAGATGGATGACCTGATCGATCCCGAAAGCGACGACGACCGGGTCCAAAAGCCTGAATGGCTGATCCTGGTTGGTGTGTGCACGCACTTAGGTTGTGTGCCTCTGGGCCAAGGTGCTGGCCAACCGCGTGGCGAATTTGGCGGTTGGTTTTGTCCATGTCATGGTTCGCACTACGATACCTCGGGGCGTATTCGCAAGGGACCGGCGCCTAAGAATTTGCCGGTGCCCCCTTATGAGTTTTTAGACGACTCAGTCATTCGTATCGGTTAGGGGAGGGTTCGTCATGAGTGAGTCGAAAAGCTATATGAACAATCCCATTATTCGGTGGATTGAATATCGCCTGCCGATTTTCGCCTTTATGAACAAGGAGCTTGTTGACTATCCGGCGCCGCGGAACTTGAACTACTGGTGGAACATGGGCTCCCTAGCCGGCATCGTGCTGGTGATCATGATTGTCACCGGTATCATGCTTTCCATGCAGTATACGGCGCACGTCGACTATGCCTTTGATTCGGTCGAGCGCATCATGCGCGACGTCAATTATGGCTGGATGTTGCGTTACGTTCACATGAATGGTGGGTCGTTCTTCTTTATCGTCGTCTACATCCATTTGTTCCGAGGCCTTTACTACGGATCTTACAAGGCGCCGCGAGAGGTTCTTTGGATCATCGGCGTGCTGATCCTGATAGCCATGATGGCCACCGCTTTCATGGGTTATGTCTTGCCATGGGGACAGATGAGCTTTTGGGGCGCGACGGTGATCACCAACCTGTTCTCGGCCATTCCCTGGATCGGCGAGGCGATCGTCACCTGGCTATGGGGCGGATTCTCGGTGGATAACCCGACCCTCAATCGCTTCTACTCCTTGCATTACCTGATGCCCTTTGTGATTTTCGCCTTGGTCTTCCTCCACCTTTGGGCGCTGCATCGCTTCGGTTCTAACAATCCGCTCGGCATCGACGCCAAGGGGCCGCAGGATAAGATTCCTTTCCATCCTTATTACACCGTGAAGGATCTCTTTGGCCTCGGCGTTTTCTTACTGGTGTTCATGGGGGTTGTGTTCTTTGCGCCCAACTCCCTTGGCGAACCGGACAACTACATTCAAGCTGATCCGCTAGTAACGCCGGCGCACATCGTGCCGGAATGGTACTTCCTGCCCTTCTACGCCATCTTGCGCTCGATACCGGATAAGCTCATAGGCGTGATCGCCATGTTCGGCTCCATCTTGATCTTGTTTGTCCTGCCGTGGCTCGATCGCTCGCCGGTGCGCAGTGCCAAGTTCCGGCCGATCTATAAGCAATTCTTCTGGATCTTCGTGGTGGATTGCATCGTGCTAGGTTGGATTGGCGCCAACCCGCCGGAGGGTCATTACCTGATCATCGGCCGCATCGCTACGATCTACTACTTCGCGCATTTCCTGATCATTATCCCGCTGCTCGGCAAGATGGAACGACCTAGACCTGTGCCCCATTCGATTAGCGAGCCTGTGTTGGGGGCAGGAGAGGCCGCTGGCGGGGCAACGGCCAAGGCGATGGAGAAGGCCCAATGAAGAAGTTCTTGACTGGCGCCTTAGCCGCCGCGGCCCTCTGTGTTCTTGGTCAGCACGCCCATGCGGCTGGGGGCGCCATAGATTTACCCAAGCAATCTTGGTCCTTCAGCGGTATATTCGGTACCTTCGACCGGGCAGCGCAGCAGCGTGGGCTGCAGGTCTATCGCGAGGTTTGCGCGGGCTGTCATTCGCTGAAGCTTGTTGCGTTTCGTAACCTAGCGGATCTTGGATATAGCGAGGATGAGATCAAGGCGATCGCCTCCGAAGCGATTGTGATCGACGGTCCCGACGACGATGGTGAGATGTTCGAACGCGAAGGTCGTCCAGCCGATCGTTTTCCGGCGCCTTTCCCGAATGATAAGGCGGCTGCGGCTTCCAACGGTGGTGCCGTACCTCCAGACCTATCCCTGATGGCCAAGGCGCGACCCAACGGGCCGGACTATCTTTACGCTTTGATGACCGGCTACACCGATCCGCCGGGCGATTTCGAGCTCTTGGAGGGCCTCAGCTACAACGCTTATTTCCCAGGCCACCAGATCGCCATGGCGGCTCCTTTGAGCGAAGATGCGGTCGAGTATGCGGATGGGACGCCGGCGACGGTCGAGCAGATGTCACATGATGTTGTCACTTTCCTCATGTGGGCTGCCGAGCCGATGTTGGAGGTGCGTAAGCAGACCGGCATCAAGGTGATGCTCTTCTTGCTCATCTTTACCGGCTTGCTTTATGCGGTGAAGCGTAAAGTCTGGGCCGATTTGCATTGATCGGCGCAAGCCGATAGGTGGTTTGCGAGCTGCGCGATGAGCAACACCGGGCAGACTCCCGCCCTCGGTATTATTGGCGGCAGCGGTCTTTATGACATCCAAGGCCTGACAGGTCTCAGCTGGCAACCTGTGGAAACGCCCTTCGGCGAAGCGTCTGATGAACTCCTGTTTGGCGAAATCGAAGGCCAACCGGTGGTTTTCCTGCCACGTCATGGCCGCGGCCATCGCATTCCACCAAGCGAACTCAACTTCCGTGCCAACATCGATGCCCTGAAACGCTCGGGCGTACGCGAGATTGTTTCGATCAGTGCGGTGGGTTCCCTGCGCAAAGACTTATCGCCCGGCACTTTCGTCATTGTCGACCAGTTCATCGACCGTACTTTTGCCCGAGTGAAATCGTTTTTCGCCACCGGCATGGCGGCGCATGTCTCTATGGCCGAGCCGGTTTGCCATCGCTTGGGTGATCGGCTAGAGGCGGCGGCGCGTGGACTCGGCATCCCGGTTGAGCGGGGCGGCTGTTATCTGGTGATGGAAGGCCCGCAGTTCTCCACGAAGGCGGAATCTGAGCTCTATCGCCAATGGGGCTGTGATGTGATCGGCATGACCAATATGCCCGAGGCCAAGCTCGCCCGGGAAGCGGAGATGTGCTACGCGACCGTGGCCATGGTAACAGACTATGATTGTTGGCATCCGGATCATGACCATGTCACCGTCGAGCAAATCATTCAGGTGCTGATGGCCAACGCGGATAAAGCGCGCGAATTGATAGGGACCGTCGCGCCGGGATTGGCGAAGCGAGGCGACGTCTGCGCCCAGGGATGCCAACGGGCCTTGAACACCGCCATCATTACGGCACCCGGGTCCCGCGATCCTGCGATGGTTGCCAAGTTGGACGCGGTTGCGGGTCGGGTCTTAAACGCAGGCAGCGGCAAATGAAGGTCGCTGGCAAGGACTTCCGCAGCATTTGGCTCTCCGAAGATGGCTGGTCGGTGGAGATCATCGATCAAACCAAACTGCCCCATGACTTCGTCATTTGTCGCCTCACCAATCTTGAGGAAGCGGCCGTCGCCATTGGCAGCATGCAAGTGCGCGGGGCGCCCCTAATTGGGGCGACCGCAGCTTATGGCATGGCCTTGGCTTTGCGCGATGACCCCTCAGATGCAGGCTTGGATCGGGCGTTTTCAACCCTACTCGCGACGCGGCCGACGGCGGTGAATCTGCGTTGGGCGCTGGAGGAGACCCGGGCTCGCGTGGAGGGATTGACGGAGGCTGACCGCCAGGCTGCGGCTTATGCTTTGGCTGAAAAGATTTGCGACGAGGATGTGGCCATCAACCAGGCCATCGGCCGCCATGGCTTGGCGGTTTTGCGTGATCGTTGGGAAGCGCGTGGCAGGAAAGGCGAGCCGATCAATGTTTTAACTCACTGCAACGCGGGCTGGCTTGCGACTGTGGACTGGGGGACAGCACTCTCGCCCATTTATCACGCGCATAACGAAGGCATGCCGGTGCATGTTTGGGTGGACGAAACGCGCCCCCGAAATCAAGGCTCCGGCTTAACCGCGTGGGAGCTCGGCCAACATGGCGTGCCCCATACGGTGATTGCCGACAACAGCGGCGGCCATCTGATGCAGCATGGTTTGGTCGATCTCTGCATCACCGGTACCGATCGGACGACGGCGCAGGGCGACGTTTGCAACAAGATCGGCACCTACCTGAAAGCCTTGGCCGCGAAGGACAACAACGTCCCCTTTTATGTTGCTTTGCCGGGCCCGACGATCGACTGGCGCATCGAAGACGGCGTCAAGGAGGTGCCGATCGAGGAGCGCGACGGCCGCGAAGTTTCCGAGGTTTCCGGCCGCACGGCTTCGGGAGAAATGGCCACTGTGCGTCTAACGCCGGCCGACAGTCCGGTGGCGAACTATGCCTTCGATGTCACACCGGCGCGCTTGGTCAGTGGCCTCATTACCGAGCGCGGGGTCTGCGAGGCCTCGCGCAGTGGGCTGGCGGATCTCTATCCAGATCAGGCCTCATCTCCCGACTGAAATCCGGCTGTGTGGAATTCACGGCGTCGGTTTGGGGCTGGCCTTCACCTTGAGTTCCTGGGTTTCGTAAACGCTAACCGCGCCTTCGGGAACAGCCGTCTCATAGGGCTGGATGACAAGCGTGACGCCGAAGTTGGTCACCGGCCGCACGTGCGGGGGGGCGACCGGCCAATGTCGAAAGGGATAGGCCGTGTCATAGTCCCAATACACGCCGCCGTAGGCAATGGATGGCGGATAGATCGGCTCTTCAAAGGTGCGAATGACGACGGTTTTGTCGATCAGCGCAAAACGTTCGCGGCCGTGTGCCTCAGCCACCTCGGCCGCCCGACGGAATGCATAAGCTTCCACTCTCTCGCGCGATGTCTGTGGGTTGCCCACGAAGGAAACGGCAATTCGGCCGTTCTCCATATGCCGTTCGCTGTATCCGTAGCTGCTGTTTTCGGCAGCCGCATAGTCGCTTTCCGGCAAGGGCGCGCAGGAAACCAGCCACACGCAGGCCAAGATGACAAAGGTCCGCATGACCTAAAAGATGGTTGTTCGATCCGGCTCGGACAAGCTTCTGACGTGGTGAGTGGATCGTCTCAGGTTAGGTAGGCGGCCAGGAAATCCAGGCTCCGCTCGAGCGCCAGCGCGGCGCTTTCCTCGTGATAGCTATCGCGGTGGTCGCAATTGAAGCCATGGTCGGCCGGATAGCTGCGCACCTGAACCTCAGGGTGGAGCCGCCGGATCTCCTCCACTTGATCCATGGGAATCATCGCGTCATGTTCACCAAAATGCAGCAAGGTCAGGCAATTCGGTGTTTCATGTCGGTGTTCATAGATCTGCCCGCCGTAGTAGCCAACCGCTGCTGCCACCGGAAGCCGGCAGGCAGTGAGCCAGGCGACCGACCCGCCCCAGCAATAGCCAACGGTTCCGACCTTGCCGGCCTCGTTGACCGCGTCAATGGCGGCTGCCATGTCCAGCATCACCGCATCCCAGGGGATTTCACTTCGCAGCGCGCGACCCTTGGCCAGGTCCTCGCCCTCGTAGGCCAGTTCGACGTCACGCTCCTTCCGATCGAACAACGCCGGTGCGATAGTGAGATAGCCACGCTCGGCAAAGCCGTCGACCACCGCCCGAATATGAGAATTCACGCCGAAGATTTCTTGAGCCACTACCAGGCCTGCAAGAGTGCTGCCACTCGGCCGCGCGAGGTAGGCATTGAGTTTGTGCCCGTCGGTTGCTTCCAGTCGCACCGGCTCGCCCATCAGTCTCACTCCCCTGCTAAAGGATACGCCAGGCGGCCGCTCACAGGTTAAAGCGGAAATAGAATACGTCGCCATCTCTGGCCACATAGTCCCGCCCCTCAAGGCGCATCTTACCAGCTTCCTTGGCACCCTGCTCGCCTTTGCAGGCGATAAAATCGTCGTAGGCGATCGTTTCGGCGCGGATAAAACCCTTTTCGAAATCGCTGTGGACGGCTCCCGCGGCGCCAGGTGCCTTGGTCTGCCGCCGTATCGTCCAGGCGTGGGCTTGCTTAGGGCCGACGGTGAAAAATGTGATGAGGTCGAGAAGCCCATAGCCAGCTCGAATGACACGCGCGAGGCCGGTTTCCTCCAACCCCAGCTCGGCCAAATAGGCCTCTTGCTCGCCGTCATCGCCGAGGGTTGCCAATTCCGCTTCGATGGCTGCCGAGATGACGACATGGGCAGCGCCTAGCTCCGCCGCTCGTGCCGCCACCCGAGCGGAGTGATCATTGCCGGATGCTGCCGAGGCCTCCTCCACATTGGCGACATAGAGAACCGGTTTGGCCGAGACCAGATGAAAGGCCTTGCACAGCTTGCGCTCCTCATCATTGAGAGGGACCTCGCGCACCGCTTTGCCGTCACCGAGCGCGGCGGCCAGCTTCTCGATCAGCGCCAGTCGTGCCTTGGCGTCCTTGTCGCCGCCTCTTGCTCGCTTGACCAATGCTTCTTGCTGTCTTTCGACGCTTTGCAGGTCTGCCAGCAAGAGTTCGGTCTCGACGGTCTCCGCATCGCGAACAGGATCGACCGAGCCTTCGACATGGGTGACCTCACCTTCGAAGCACCGCAGCACATGGGCGATCGCATCAACCTCGCGGATGTTCGCTAGGAACTTGTTTCCCAGGCCCTCGCCGCGCGAAGCACCACGCACCAGGCCGGCAATGTCGACAAATTCCAGATAGGTGGGAACCACCTTGGCGGAATTGGCAATCGCGGCGAGACACTGCAGCCTTGGGTCTGGTACCGGCACGCGGCCGACATTCGGCTCAATCGTGCAAAAAGGATAGTCGGCCGAGGCGGCAGCGGCGGTTTGGGTTAAAGCGTTGAAGAGCGTCGACTTGCCGACGTTTGGCAAGCCAATGATGCCGCAATTGAAGCCCATGCTAGCGATCCGTTTCGTCTACTTCGTCGGTAACCGGCAGGCGTTTTTCGCGCGGCGGCTTTGGCGGTGCTGTCAGGAAGGCCACGCGCGACATGAAGGAACCAGGATCCCCTTGCAACAGCTTCGGCAGTTCCTTGGCAACTGCTGGCAGCAGTTTTTCAAGCCAAGCCTGATCAGCCTTGGCGAAGTCGTGCAGGACATAGCCGGTAACCTTGTCCTTGTCGCCCGGATGGCCAATGCCCATGCGCACGCGCCAATAGTCCTGGCCGATGTGAGCGTCAATACTGCGCAGGCCGTTGTGGCCACCGTGCCCGCCGCCTTGCTTGACCCGAAGCTTGCCAGGGCGAAGGTCGAGTTCATCGTAAAAGACATAGAGCTGCTGGCTGGCGAGCTTGTAGTAACGCAAGGCCTCGCCTAGTGCCCGGCCGGAGTGATTCATGAAAGTCTGTGGCCTAATTGCCAAGACCTTGTCTTGCCCAATCCGCCCCTCGGCGGTCTGCGACGAAAACCGACTGCGCCAGGGGGCAAAGCCATAGTGACGCGCGATCTCCTCGACCGCCAGGAAACCGATGTTGTGACGATTCTTGGCATAGTCTGGCCCCGGATTGCCGAGGCCTGCCAATAGCAACATAAGGGGTGACCTTGTTTGAGATTACTCCTGGTCGCCCTCTGCCTCGGTTGTCTCTTCGGCCCCTTCTTCGCCTTCCTCTAGCTCTTCGCCTTCTTCCTCATCTTCTTCTTCCTGGACCACGCTGGGCGCGGCGATAGTGGCAATGGTGAAGTCACGATCGGAGATGGTGGGCGCTACACCGTCAGGCAGATCGACGGTGGAGATGTGCACGCTGTCGCCAATATCGAGGCCTGCGAGATCCACATCGATCTGTGGCGGGATAGCGTCGGCGCGACAGACAACCTCGATTTCGTAGCGCACCACATTGAGCACACCACCGCGGCGAAGGCCAACCGACTCCTCTTCGTTAAGGAAAACCACCGGCACTTGGACCGTGACTTCCGTATCACGAGCCACACGCAGGAAATCGATATGCAGGGGACGATCGGTGACCGGGTCATACTGCACGTCACGCG
Source organism: Rhodospirillales bacterium (assembly GCA_965222795.1). Lineage (GTDB taxonomy): Bacteria > Pseudomonadota > Alphaproteobacteria > Kiloniellales > CBDCUY01 > CBDCUY01. The sequence continues at coordinate 2,658,984 of OZ244972.1, forward strand.
GCAGGACGCTTTGCTTTCCTTTCCCCAGCTTCAAATCATATAGCGTTGCAAAGAAACCGGGGTTGTTCAGGGCTTGTGTCAATTCCTGAGCCCCCACCGTGATCATCTCCGGGTCTTTCTTCGCCCCATAGATGATTCCGGGTACCACGCCGGCGCGGCGCGCAGCGCGGGCTACACCCTTTCCTGCCGCCGACTTAGGCTCGGCGCTCAGCGTTGCATTTTCTGCCATTTCTTATCACTCCTTAGGGCCCTGCCGCTGCCTATGTGGGCACCAGGCTCCTCTTGTCCAAGCAAATTCCCGTTTACATGGCCGGTATATCGAACAGACTGGAAACCGAACGTTCGTCACTGATCCGGCGCATGGCATCCCCTAACAATGGGGCAATCGTCAGCTGGCGAATGTTGTGGGCCACTCGGACCGCCTCGGTCGCCTGAATGCTGTCCGTCATCACCAGTTCCTCTAACGGCGACGCCGAAACCCGCGCGACAGCACCACCCGATAAGACGCCGTGGGTGACATAAGCCGAGACCGCCTTGGCTCCGGCATCCGCCAGCGCTTGGGCGGCATTACACAAGGTGCCCGCAGAATCAACGATATCGTCGACTAGAATGCAACGCGTTCCCTTGACATCGCCGATGATGTTCATCACCTCCGACACGCCGGCACGTTCTCGGCGCTTATCAATGATTGCCAGATCGGCGTCAAGCCGTTTGGCGATCGAACGGGCGCGCAGGACGCCACCCACGTCCGGGGACACGATTGTCAGTTCGTCGCCGTCGAATTTCTCGATGATATCCTTAACAAAGACCGGGGCGGCATAGAGATTGTCGGTCGGGATATCGAAAAAGCCTTGTATTTGGCCTGCATGCAGATCCAGGGTTAAGACCCGATCGGTGCCGGCGATCGTGATCAAGTTGGCCACCAATTTGGCCGAGATCGGTGAACGGGGACTTGATTTGCGATCTTGGCGAGCATAACCATAGTAAGGCAAAACCGCCGTAATACGCCGCGCTGACCCGCGCTTCAGCGCGTCGATGGTAATCAACAGTTCCATCAGGTTATCGTTGGCAGGATAGGACGTGGACTGGATGAGGAACACGTCTTCGCCGCGTACGTTTTCCTGGATCTCGACAAAGATTTCAAGATCGGAAAAGCGCCTGATGCTGGCCTTGGTCAAAGGCAAATTGAGAAAGGCCGAAATTGCCTCGGCCAGAGGCCGGTTGCTATTGCCCGTCAGAATTTTCATACGTTCTAACGCAATGCCACGCGTTCCGAAGCTTGCCGCCATTCTGGTCTCAGCCCAAGGCCGAAATGGTTCTCTGCCCACTTAAACGCACAAGACAGAAACCGATACCAATCTTCAACAATGCTTTGGATCTCGAGGCTTAGGCCGCCCTCCCCCGCCGAACGGAGGCGAACTCTATCAACGCGCTCGGCCCCTGTAAACGGCGATTCGGCACGCCCTGCCATCATTGCATCATAAATCTTCGGCCTGTTGGATAATTTCCATGAGACCGGGAGCCGCTGCCCGAGCAATTTGTTCGGCAAGCTTTCCCCAGGGCGCGTCGAGACTACCGGCCGGAACCCGATTGCCCTGCGTGACCTGGCCTAATTCTTTTTCGATGCCCAACCGGTTCACGGTCCAAACAATCACCGCCTGCTGCCAACCTTGATCCGGTGGCGACAGCATCACCTTGCCCGAAATTACGAGATCACCTCTCTTTGGTTGCGGCAGCAGCTGAAAATCTGTGGCCGCCAGCTCGCGGGCAAGCGCCTGCGGCAAAGCGGAGGCGGAATCGCCTGGCCCGGCTGAGAAAGATGCGATCGCTAGGGGGCGGCGGGGCGATTGCGGAACTACCGCTTGCGCCTCGGCTAAGATCATGGCTGCAACCGAATCGACAGTCTTGGCCGCAATTCTTTGACTGCCGGGCGGTTTTTGGGCTGTGGCGACGAGAGCTGCCGCGTTGTACTTCTCACTATAGTGCGCAATTTTTCGCGACACTTGGTCATAAAGCTGCCACCGTGCCCGGACTGTCCAATTTCCATCATTGTCGAGTTCCACGTCCTCCAGGCAACGCAGCAAAAGGCTGTCCTGGTTGCGAGCATCTGTGCTGGCAATCAGGTCACGTTGCCGCAGGCCCTCGGCCATGGCGTCTGCCGCCATGCTGTTGCAATAGTGGCCGCCGTCTGCCTGCACTTGGACGCCGGCACGACCGCTCAACTCCAGCAATTCGTTGACCGCGCCCTCTTCCGGCTGAAACGGCCTTGGCAGCTGACCGCAGGCCAGGGTTAGTAAGGCCGGGATCAGCAAGACAAGGGCCAAGCGGACAAATGATTTCATAGGAGTACGCAAGTCATGAGCATACAGAGCAATGCGAATGCGATGATGATGATAAAATAGGGCACCGGCCGGGGCGACCTTCAGGCTTTAGCCTGCCACCAGCGCCAGATCGGCCGTCGATAGCTGCTCCGCGCGGCGCTCACCGACAAGGCTCGTACGACCCAAGGTCATGGCGAGCCCCCGGTCACTATCAAAGATGATCATGTGACAGAAGATCACCATACCAGGCATTACCTCGACCGGATTATCGTGGAAAAGCATGGGCCAATCCATCCAATTGGGCGAGAAGGTGGTGCCCAGAGAATAGCCACAGGCATTCATGCGATGGGCTTGATAGCCGGCCTTGTCGAGGACCTTGGCGTGGGCATCGAAGGCCTGGCCGAAGGTGTTGCCGGGCACCAAAGTTTCCTCAACCGCAAGCAGGGCATCCCGCGCCACCCCATGCATCTCCACTTGCCGCTGGGGCACCTTGCCGATCGGCAAGGTGCGCATCATGGCCGCATGATAGTGCCGGTAGGCCCCGGCCCATTCCAGGGTGAGCTGATCTTCTGGATCAAGGTGTCGGCGGCCGGAATAGTAGCGGCAGAGCAAGGCATGCTCACCGGAGCCGATGATAAACTCATTGCCGGGGTAATCGCCGCCACCGCGGAAGATGGCCCCTTGCATGGCGGCGAGAATCTCGCCCTCAAAACAGCCGGGAGCGGCCAAGTCCAGGGCCGCCTGCCAAGCATCATCCGCCAACTCGGCGGCGCGGCGAACGGCGCAAATTTCAGCCTCGCTCTTAACCGCGCGCAGCTTGCTCACCAACAAGGAGGCGTCGACCAGCTGGCAAAAGCCCTCCATCGCTGCTTCCAGGCGTTTGCCGTTGCGCGCTGTCAGGCCGTAGGCTTCGTACTCCACGCCCAGGCGTTTTCCGGCGCAGCCGTGTTCCGCCAATATCTGCCTCAACTCACGCTCGGGTTCCGCATCTGGCGCATCCACCCAAATTCGGATGTCTTTAATGTCAGAGGTTTGTTGAGCCTGACGAAAATCAGGGGCGCGGGTCAGCAGGGTCATGTGCCCGTCGGCACCAAGATAAAGGCATTGAAAAAAGACATAGCCGAAGGTGTCGTAGCCGGTCAGATAGTACATGCTTTCCTGGCGGAACATCAGCAGGCCGTCGAGGCCAGCATCAGCCATTTGCGCAAGACAAGACTCGCGGCGCTTGATCAATTCTTCAGAAGAAAAATGCAAAGACATGAGGCTTAGGGCTCCAAAGAAATGAGGGATAAACCGCGACCATAGTCGGTCTCGCCACGCTGGCAGCAGCGCCGATAACTGAAAAAGCGGTCCTCGTCCGCGCAGGTATCATGGGCCAGTACGTCGATTGAAGTGATGCCACCGCGTTCAAGCCGACGTGCGACAAATCCCTTAAGATCGAACAGGAAGTGACCATGCCGGGGGGAGGGCGCGAAGAGGTCGGCATCCGCCGCATTTGCATCGAGGAAAGGCTGCGGGAACTCCGGTCCGACTTCGTAAGACGGCTGTGCAATACAGGGCCCGAGACCAGCAAGGATGTGTTGCCGCGCGGCGCCGAGGCCTTCCATGGCCTCGATTGTCGCCTCCAGGATTCCGTCTAGGGCGCCACGCCAACCGGCATGGGCGGCGCCGATCACCTGGGCCTGCGGATCGGCGAACAGCACCGGCCCGCAGTCAGCCGTCAGGATACCCAGCCCCAATCCCGGTTGGCGGGTCACCATGGCGTCGGCCTTCGGCGCCTCGCTTGGCGCCCAGGGTTCGCTCACCGCGACGGCCTTTCGCGAGTGTGTCTGATAGACGGTCAGCATGCGATCGGACGAGAGGCCCAAGTGCTCGGCCGCGCGCGCCCTGTTCTCGGCCACCCGTTCGGGATCGTCTTTCGATCCATAGCCGCAATTCAGTGAAGCATAGATACCGTCACTAGTACCGCCTTGGCGGGTGAAAAAGCTGTGGCGGATGCCGTCGGCTGCCTTGAGAGACTGGCTGGTGAACATGAGACCCCACCTAGTGACGAAAATCGGACCTGAAGAATGTCACGCGAGCGCTGCCTGATCCAGACCAAAGGGCGCTGCGAAGCCTGGCTCGGTGATCGCCAAGACCTTGAAGAGCGATCCCATTTGTTCTGACCCGATCAAGCGATCGCGTGCCGTGATGATGTCATGGGCCTGCTGCTCTGAGGCAGGGCGGAGAAGAGCCGCCGCGCGCTGCTCGATACCCAACCGAGAAAGAAACTGACCTTGCGGCAAGGGGCCGAAAGTCGAAGCACCTGCCTCGCGCGCCGCCACGGCGAAGGATGCGAAATCCACGTGAGCGGCAAGGTCCGCCTCTCCCGGTGATGTCAAGGGATCACAGGGTTGGTGATCTTTAAGGGCCTGCAGGCTAGCGCCGGGAGTGCTTTCGCCGGGCCCGAAATCGATCACCAATGCCACCCCACCCCCGCGGACCAGGCGGTTTCCGATGTCCGTTGCCAGGCGCAGGCCCGCCGTTGAGACCTCCACGAGCTGCCCTGCCGGCAAAGTTCTTAGCCCAATGGGAATCAATGTGCTTGCTAGCGGGCTTACCGGGCCGAGGCCGAAGGCGAGGCCCCGACCGTCCTCGCGCGCAGTAACCAGACGTTCGCACCACCCCGCTTCTTGGCGCAGGAACTGGCGAATGGGTAAGGCGTCGACGAATTCGTTGGCCAGGATGATGGCCGGGCCCTCCGGCACTTCACCCAGGTCTCGGTGCCAAGCCGTCACCCGTTCGCCTAAGCGATCGGATTGGATCCGCTGCAGCCGTGGACTGGCTTCAACCAGGTGTAGGTCGATCGCTCGGTCGAAGCTCGGAACCAGTTTGGCCGTGCGTAGCAAGTCCACCATCAAGCTGCCGCGACCCGGCCCCAGCTCGATCAAGCGCAATGGATTCGGTGCCCCCAAACGCTCCCAAGCGTCGATCGCCCAAGCGCCAAGCAACTCGCCGAACATTTGGCTTATCTCCGGCGCGGTGGTGAAATCGCCGCTACGGCCAAAAGGTTCCAACCGGCAATAGTAGCCGTACCGCGGGTCCATCAGGGCCGCCGCCATATATTGTGCGACGGTTATAGGGCCCTGCCGGACAACCCGTTGCAGGAGTTCTTTACCGAGCGGTGTCATGCTTCAGGCGCAGCCGATCGTCGCGCCGACCAAATGATCAAGGCAAGGCCCAGCAAGATCATCGGCACGGAAAGCAGCTGGCCCATCGTCGCCCCGGCGAAGAGAAATCCCAGATGGTCGTCCGGCTCGCGAAAGAACTCGACGACAAAGCGAGAAACGCCATAACCGCAAAGGAATGCGCCGCCGACGCGGCCACGATGGCTAAGGCCACCGCTACGCACCAAAACGTACAGCACCACGAAAAGAACCAATCCCTCAAGACCGGCTTCATAGAGCTGACTAGGGTGGCGTGGCTGGTCTCCGCCCCGCGGGAACACCACCGCCCACGGCACGTCACTGACGCGGCCGAAGAGTTCGCCGTTGATGAAGTTGGCAAGGCGTCCCAGAAAGAGGCCAATCGGCGCCGCCGCGGCGACTAGGTCGCTGAGTGCGATCGGATCGACACCCTGTCGCCGCGCAAAGAGGAACGATGCCGCCAAGACGCCCAGCATGCCGCCGTGAAAGCTCATGCCGCCTTGCCACAAAAAGAGGATTTCCTGTGGATTGGCCAGATAGTACTCAAGCTTATAAAAGAGGATGTAGCCCAGGCGTCCGCCCAGGACGACGCCGAGCGTCGCCCACACCAGGTAATCGTCAATGGTGACGGGTTCGATTTTTCCGGGGCTACGCCGAGCGAGATTACGGCAGTAACGCCAACCCAAGATGAGCCCAAAAATGTAGGCAAGCGAGTACCAACGAATCGCCAACGGGCCAATCGCGATTGCGACCGGATCGATCATTGGAAAGGGCAAAGCTAGTACCACAATTTTCCCCAGGAACCGCCGCCAGCCTTGGCTGTGCGGCCACAAGTGCTAGGTTATAAGTGGCCTCGGTCAAGCTCGGCAAGTAAAGCTTCCTTGTCGACGAGGCCTTGATCAGGCCAAACTTGGCACTAAGTTTTGGTCTTTGGGACAGGACGCAAATGCAGACGCGAAACCGAATATTTGATGATTTGGCGCGGGCCGCGGGTGGCGCATTTTCCTCGGCGGCCAGCTTAAGAGAAGAGATAGAAGCTCAGATTCGCCCGCAATTGGACCGGATTCTCGCGCGGCTCGACCTGGTCACCCGTGAAGAATTCGAAGCGGCGAAAGAAATGGCGGCCAAGGCGCGCGCGGAACAAGAGCGCCTCAGTGAGCGCCTAGTCGAGATCGAAGAGGAACTTGCCAAGCTTCGATCGGGCACAAGCAAAAGAGCGCGAAAGCCTACGGTTCGTAAGTCTCCCCAACGCAAATCGGCCGCCAAACCGGCAGGCGATTGACCACGATTTTGCGGCCCATGTTGGTCCGCTGCCGGCTAGGTTGTGCCAAATCTTCCACAGATTTGAGCGCTCTAGTTGGATTGGGCTATTGCATCCTTCGTGCAAGTTTGGCACGCTAGATTTTGTAGTCGCGTCGCAAGTCTATTCCCTATATTTGGTGGGTCCGCCCCCAATCTCACTTTAGAACGAACAGCTCTCCGGCCGTAACAAAGGGGGCCTATAAGCATGGTGATGACGGCAGAGCGCCGCGATCCCTCCGCCAATCCGCTGGAAATTCTGGAAGAACTGGTAAGCGCAAACGATTGGCTCTTCGATCGACGTAGCGAATCGGAAATGCTGGTTGAGATTGCCGGCCGATGGTGTCGCTATCATCTCTCTTTCCTCTGGGATGACGAGCTGAGTGCCATTCAATTCGCCTGCTATTTTGATGCCCGTGTCCCAGCTAGCCGGCGCACGGCGGTCCACGAACTCTTGGCCGAGGTCAACGAGAAACTCTGGCTTGGTCATTTCGACCTTAACTCCGAAGATGGCGAGATGTTCTTCCGGCATACGATGCCATTCCGAGGTGTTGCTTCGGCCAGTATCGAACAGCTAGAGGACTTGCTGGACGCCGGAATCATCGAGTGTGAACGTTTCTATCCGGCCCTTCAGCTGGTACTCTGGGGTGGCGAGAGCGTTGAGCTGGCAATGGCCGCTGCCTTGATGGAGACGGTTGGCGAGGCCTGATCCCGGCTAGCGTCCTATCGTTTTGGATGTTGCAAGCTCGGGGCTGGTGCTATGGAAGAATTGCAATCCCTGTTATTGGTCGGCTGCGGCAAAATGGGAAGTGCCTTGCTTTCCGGATGGGTGTCGCGTGGACTATCGAGCGATCGCGTGACCATCGTCGAGCCTATGGCGGCCGGCCGACAAGCCCTAGTCGACAAGGGGCTGAGGGTTACCGAAAAGGCCGGGGATCTGGAAGGCAAGCTCGACCAGGCGAGCGTTGTGGTGTTCGCCATCAAGCCGCAGCAAATGGCCGATGCGGTACCAGATTATCGCCGCTTTGCTCGGCCCGGCACCCTGTTCTTGTCGATCGCCGCCGGCACAAACCTTCGGTTCTTCGAAGATGAGCTTGGTGTGGAAGCGGCGGTAGTCCGGGCTATGCCGAACACGCCGGCGGCTATCGGTCGAGGCATTACAGTGTTGACCGCGAATCCAAGAGTGACGGACACGCAGCGGCAACTGGCCGCTGATCTCATGGCGGCGGTTGGCGCGGTCGATTGGGTGGAAGGCGAAACCTTGATGGACGCGGTGACGGCGGTTTCGGGAAGCGGCCCGGCCTACGTGTTTCTTCTTGTCGAAAGCTTGACAAAGGCCGGTGTTGAAGCCGGGCTATCAGAGGCCTTGGCCATGCGCTTGGCGCGGGCCACGGTTGCCGGCGCCGGCGAACTCTTGCATCAATCATCCGAAGCTGCCAGCCAGTTACGCCAAAACGTGACCAGCCCTGGCGGTACCACGCAGGCAGCACTTTCGGTGCTCATGGCCGATGATGGCCTCGATCCTTTGATGGTCAAGGCGGTGGCCGCCGCGGCGCAACGTGGCCGCGAGTTGGCCTCGTGAGCAAGCGCAAGGGAGAATCCAGCTGCGACCGGGTTCGCACGGCCTTGCTTGAGGCGGGCTTCGAATCGGAGATTGTCTCCTTTCCGAAGGACACACGCACGTCGGCTCAGGCTGCTGCTGCGATCGGCTGTCAGGTGGACCAGATTGCCAAGTCACTGGTCTTTCGGGCAGTGACCAGTGATCGGCCTATCTTGGTGATTGCCAGCGGCGCCAATCGGGTGAGCGAATCTAAGATCTCTGGCCTTTTGGGCGAAGCCATCGAACGGGCAAGCGCAGCCTTTGTCAGAGAACGCAGCGGTTTTGCCATCGGTGGAGTTGCGCCTTTGGGCCACAAGGCAGAGATGACGATCCTCATCGACGAAGATCTCATCGGCCTGACCGAAATTTGGGCGGCGGCCGGTGCCCCCAATGCGGTCTTTAGGCTGCTGCCGAGCGATCTTGAGACAATGACCGGCGGGCAAGTAGCCGATGTCAAAGAAGATGGAGAACTTTAAAATCGAAGTCGCCCTTCCCACATTGTAGTGCTAGGCAAGAATCTCGAGCGATATGGCGAGAAAAGCCGATCAACCACGGAAGATCATCGAAGCGGCCCTTGGCCTGGCTGCCGAACAAGGCTGGTCAAATACTAGTCTTGGCGACATAGCAGCAGCGGCAAAACTCCCTCTTTCAAACGTTTATCCTCTTTATTCGTCGAAACGCGCCATACTCAACGGATTTTCCCGCATGATCGATGCGGCGGTCATTGCCGAAGAGGAGGCGGAAGAGGAACCCGGCTCGGCCCGCGATCGACTCTTTGATGTGATGATGCGTCGATTCGATGCGCTGCAGCCTTACAAGCAGGCGGTTGGCCGGGTGTTATACGACCAATTGCGCGATCCCGTAGCGGCGATCTGCAGTGCTTGCCAGCTGCGACGCTCTATGGCGCTGATGCTCGAATCGGCGCAAATTTCCTCGTCGGGAATCCGAGGTGCCATACGTACCAAAGGTCTCTCCGCCATTTACCTCGCGGCTCTGCGGGTCTGGTTGCGCGATGAAAGCGCCGACATGGGCAAGACCATGGCCTGCTTGGATGGCTACCTGCGCCGGGTCGAGATCTGTGGTGCACGCATGGCCTGCAAGTCGCGTCGTCGAAAGGCGGACGGCGAGGCGTAGCGGCAGGGCCTCAAGAGTCTCTTCGCATCGCCGAAGTTTCGCTTGACGTTAACCTTAGAGAGGCAGATACATCGCCCATACCCTCTTCTTGTGCAGCGCGACAACCACCCCCCCCTTGGAGCAGCAAGCCATGGCAAAGCCCGTCAATCCTTTTCTTGATCCTGATAACCCCCTCTTTCCTGATCTTACCAAGTTGGCCGAGAGTTTCTCACCCTCAGGTGTCGATCCTGCGAGTATGATCGAGGCGCAAAGAAAAAACCTTGAAACCCTAAATGCCGCCAATCGGGTGGCTATCGAAGGCGCTTTGGCGGTTGTGCGTCGACAAGGCGAAATCCTGCGTGAAGGGATGGAAGAGGCTTCTAAAGTGATGCAGGAGCTGAGCAATGCCGGCGCGCCTGAGGATAAGCTCGCTCGGCAAGCGGAACTCACCAAGGAGGCCTTCGAGCGCACCTTGTCTAACTTGCGGGAGTTGGCGGAGATGAGCGCTAAGTCCAACAGCGAGTCATTGGAACTGATCAATCGCCGTGTTGCCGAGAGCCTGGACGAGTTCAAGTCCGCGGTTCGTCGTGGCGCTAGCGGCTAAACGGCGAGGCAATGGCGGCAGTAGCCGATCAAATTTCCTTTGAAGACTTCGCCAAGATCGACATTCGCGTCGGCACCATCGTCAAGGCCGAACCCTTCCCTCAGGCCCGACGCCCGGCGTTGAAGCTTTGGGTTGATTTTGGCGGCGAGAGCGGAACCAAAAAGACCTCGGCCCAGCTCACGGCGCACTATAGCCCGGAGACCTTGGTAGGTCGCCAAGTGGCGGCGGTGGTGAATTTCCCGCCCAAGCAAATCGGCAAGTTCATGTCGGAAATTCTGGTGCTCGGCTTTCCCGATAGCTTTGGTGAGGTCGTGCTGATCGCCCCAGAAAAGCCGGTTCCCAATGGGGGAAGGCTCTACTGATCAGCACGGCAGCTCCCGAGGTCCTGCCGGGCAGCCGAGAAATACGGCCGTGATTTCTCGAGCCGAGATTGGGTGACGGGAACGGGGGCCCTGGTCTGCCTTGCAGCCTCCGTGGCCGCCCGCACCCGCCTGTTCAGATCGCTATAGGATGGCGAAGTCGTCCTCGCTGAGGTCAATTGCGTTGACGCCCAGCAAGGTGACCGACTGTCCAATCCCCAAGTCGATGACCGCGTTACCCGAGGCATCGTCGGAGATTCGACCCAAGAGCTCGTCAACTGAAGCAATGACAATTCCGTTGACGATGCCGGCGACCAGGACCTGGTCTTCGCCTAAGGCAAAATCGGTGATGACGTCAATGCCGGAGAAGAATCCGCTCGCCTGCTGATCGAAATAGAACGCGTCTGCGCCTTCACGGCCGGTTAGAACATCATCGCCGGTGCCGCCATTGAGGGTGTCGGCGCCGCGTCCGCCGACAACGGTGTCGTCGCCCCGGGAGCCACGCAGATTGTCGAGGCCGCGGCCGCCGCGAACGATATCATTGCCTTGCCCGCCAGCGACGGTATCGCCGTTGATGTTGCCTTGCAGGTCGTCATCGCCTGCGGCGCCCTTGAGAAAATCAAAGCCATCCCCACCAAAGACCAGATCCGATCCCTCGCCGCCGTTGATCGTATCAAATCCGTCGCCGCCGAGAATCGTGTCGTCATCCGTGGTGTTAGGCAGGGGGACACCACTGCTGCTAGAGATGTCAGCCCCTTCGATCAGGTCGTTGCCGCCCAGGCCGCTAATCGAATCCGGTGCAAAGCTGCCGGTGAGGGTATCGGCGTTTTCGGTGCCACTGATGACATTTGAGCCGGATCCGCCGCCTGAACCGTCATCGGCACCGGTGATCGTCACGGAAACGCTAGCCGTGTCCGTTGCGCCTTTGCCGTCCGAAATCGTGTAGGTGAAGCTGTCGACTGCGGTTTGGCCGGCATTCAGAGACTGAAAGGCTGCGCCTGGATCGTAGGAAACCGTGTTGTCCGCGTTGATCACCACCGAGCCTTGGGTTCCGCTCGTGTCGACGGCCTCGACGGTGAGCGTGTCGCCATCGCCATCGCTATCGTTGTCGAGCACCGCAATCGTGGTGCTGGAGTCTTCGCCCGTGGTTGCACTGTCGTTTTGAGCGACAGGCGCAAGGTTGAGACCGAGATCGGCGACCGATACCAACTGGTCGGCAAACTGCAAGAGTTCGACGTTGGTCAGTGTATCGACCCCATCGAGGCCATTGTTCAAATGAGTGACGACAAGACTGCCATTGGCTGCGACCGTTGTGTCATAGTCGGCAAAATTATCCGAAAAGACGGCCGTGTCATTGTCGTCGCCTCCGTCGATGGTGTCATCACCGCCGCCGCCAGATATCGCGTCGTCGCCGAGACCGCCGAGCAAGGAGTCATTCCCGGGTACGAGGCCGCTGGCACCGTTGATACCGGCAAGGTAGAGCGCCTCAATATCGCCTTGCTGTAGGGCGTCACCGAAGAAGGCGACCTCGCTGATATTGGCCTGGTAGAAGCGATCCAAGAATCCGTCGCGGGCCGAAGCGCCAATATGAACGGGAACGCCGGCGATTCCTACGCCACCGAAGTAGTCCATGGTGGCGGCCAGCTGGCCGTCAAGGTAAAGCTTGACGCCCTCGGTTCCCCAGCTGACCGCGATGTGCTGCCAGGTATCCGGCGTGACCGTCCCAGCCGGATTGATCAGCCAATCGTCGATGCCGAGGAAAAAGTCATTGGTGCCATCCTGAAACCGCATCTCGATGTCGCGCGGATCCGGGTCGTCCTTGTTGAGGGCGAGGTAAAAACTGCCGGCTTGGTTGCCGCCTTGCGTTATGGAGATGAGGGTTTGGTCTTCGCTCATCAGGCCTTCGGAGCGGAACCACAGTTGCACCGTGCCGTTCGGCAGAATCAAACTGGGATCATGGTCGATTTGGATGTAATCGTCGTGACCGTCCAAGTAGGGGACCAAAGTGGGTTCGCTCAAGGGTCCCTGATTAACGCCGAGATTGTTGGCGGCATTCACGTTGTGATAGGTGGCGGTAAGATTGCCGGTTTCGTCGGCTGCAACTGTGCCCGTTGTTTCGCCGAGCCTCAGGAAGCCTAGGGGCTCGTGATTCAGCACCTGCTCGGGATAGCCGTTGCCGGTACCGACACCCGCACCGTTGTTGTCGCCGGAGAGCACGTCATCGCCGCCGCCGCCGCTGATCGTGTCGTCGCCGCCGTTGCCTTGAATGAAATCTGCGAAGGCCGATTCGATACCCCGCATGTCGTTGTTGCCTTCATCGCCTTCGGCGATAACCGTGAAGGGACTGGTGATTGCCACGGAACCGGGCTGCAACGGCAGTGTCAGCGGGCTGTTGCCGGAAACAATGTTGGCAGGATCGAAATCGTCGGAGGTCTCTAAATAAGAGACAGTGATGTTGCCGACGAGGTCGCGACCCAGATCGATCTGAATCTCTGTCGCGGAAATGCGGGCTGCTGAAAGAATCTCGACGGAACCGGCGAAGTCCTCGACGGCGAAGCCCTCGATCCCGTTTTGCGGTGAAAAATCGGTCGAGCCATCGTGCTCGATGGTGACGATAATCTGTGTCGTGCTGGCGGTGGTCGCGCTCAATAGCGTTGGGCTAACGAAAGATGGCTCTGTTCCGCCGCCAAGCGTTTCGACGGCGAAATGGGCCAAGCGTTCGGCAACCGTGCGATACCCATCGGTTGGGTTGGCGTCGCTCGCGAAGTGGAAGTTATCAACGAGAGGCACGTCGTAGGTGGGCGCGGCAATGTAGACGCCTTCCATCTCGTCGGCGATGTCGGTCTGGGCGGCGCGCACCAGGGGGAACTCATCTTCCGCGGAGGGTAGGTCCGTCGTTGACAGCTGTTGAATGAAGATGGGCAAGTCTGGATCGCCAAGCTCGGTCCGGAAGTAGTCGAAGACCGCCTTTGTGGCCTCGATATAGTCCTCGATCGTCACCTGGACCGGGGTCGTGCCGCCGATGCTCTGCGCATCCTGCTCGCCTTGGGCCCAAATGATGCCGGTAACGCTGCCACCGGCCGCTTGGATTGAGGCTATGGCATCCAGAAGCAAGGGTCCCGGCTGGTTGGCGTCAAGGTCCCACCAGTAGTTGGTATCCGTCAGGTCATCCTGGGCGTTTCGCAAGACAGCCGAGCCGCCGGAGGCGGTGTTGATGGTAGCGTTGGTTGATGACACGCCGGTAAGCGCGTTGATCGTCTCTTCGAACTGCTCTGCTCCGGTCAAGCCGATATCGTAGCTATTGAAATGGCGAGCGGCGTTCGATTGGCCTGCGAAAACAAAAGTATAGTCTGTTGAGATCATGGGGCCCTACTTCATCCAAATACTGCGAGACCAGCGTAGGACGAGATCTTCGACCGCGCGGTGACGCCGATCACAGCCGATAGTTCTCATCCCGGATTTTGTAGCGCCTCAGAATGTCCGACGGTGCCTCAAGCCAGATTGGGTCTCAGTGCCCGCGCCTATTCGGCTTTTCAGTTTGGCTGACCGCGCCAGGTCTGATACATCTCAGGAGCGGTCGAGACAGGTCAGACGGAACCCTTTTTCTTGGTAAACACACTGTAAATTCAAGAGAAAGTTAAAATAAATTAGGAATAAGTCAAGAAATAAATTGAGTGTAAGCCGAAACAGGAGTCTATATTAACAATAAAATCCGATATATTTTACGGATAATACAGATATACGCACAATAAAGTGAGCATAGATCGATTTTGTGTTTACCTTAATATTTAAATTAGGGAGACTGTGCGGCGAGAATATTTGCCCGACTCCATCAAGCGATGGAGGCACAAATCGACCAGACTGGGAAGGCGCCTATCGAGCTTTACGGCGATGAAAAGCTGTGCAACAGGCCGGCAATCCAGATGGGCGTTGGCCGGGGAATGTTTGGGAAGCTTAAGGTCCTATCTCGTGTTGACGGAGGATAACACCGTCGATCATTGAGCGATCCAGGCACCATCGATCGGTATTGCCGCGCCGTTAAAGGAGGCGCCGGAGGGGCCGGCCAGCAAGAGCGCCATGGCGGCGATCTCTTCGGTTTCCACGAAGCGTTTGCTGGGCTGTCTTTCGAGGATTATCTCGCGGACCACATTCTCTTTCGGAATCCCATGCGCCTTGGCCTGATCATCGATCTGTTTTTCCACCAAAGGGGTGTAGACATAACCAGGGCAGATGGCGTTGCAGGTGACCCCGGATTCCGCCCCTTCAAGGGCGATTGTCTTGGTCAGGCCGACGATGCCATGCTTGGCGGCGATATAAGCAACTTTGTAGGGTGACGCCACCAATCCGTGGATCGAGGCGATGTTGATGATCCGTCCCCAGCCGCGTTCTTTCATTGAGGAAAAGAGTTGCTGTATGGCGTAAAATGCGGCCGAAAGATTGAGGGCCAGAATGAACTCCCACTTGGCGGCTGGAAAATCTTCGATCGGGCTCACATGCTGGACCCCGGCATTGTTGACGAGGATGTCGATTGGCCCAAAGCGATCCTCGCCGGCATTACAGAGCTTTTTGACACCCTCCGGCGTGCTGAGATCGGCCTTGGTATAGGCCATTGCCGCTCCGTGTTCGGCGTCGAGGTTCGCCAGCAAATCCTCGAGCTCTGCCTCGTCCTCAATGCCGTTCATCATGACCTTTGCGCCGGCGTCGGCGAAGTGCCGCGCAATGGCGAGCCCGATGCCGCTGCTGGATCCGGTCACGATTGCCGTGCGACCAGACAGCGTCCGGTTACCAACTTCTGCAGCACCCATTGCTTCGCCTCCGACAGTCACTGGTGAGTCCGACTGTTTTTAGCCGTCTAGAGCGACGAAGTCTAACGCTTGGCGCGCCGTGCGGCGCACATGTTTGCGTTTCAGGGGTGAGGAAAGAAAGCGATTGAGAGCGGCCGTGATCAAGGCTGCGGTCTCGCTCGGTGCTGTCGCCGCTTCCTCGCGGGCAGCCAAAACAGTTTTCAGCAGATGGACCGAGACAATGAACTCCTCCTTGGCGTGATCGAACAAATTCTCCACCGACGTTTCAAAAAAAGCTGCTCGGTCATCAACCTGCCAGGCATCGCCCTTGAGCATGGCGTCGGTGTAGGCGGCATTACGACCGGAAAAGCAGGCGAGCTGCAACAGCCCGGCCGGCCACAGCGCGGGATACTTGGTGCATTGGCGGCGGACCGCGTTAGCAAAGGTCAAGGCATGGGTGAAGCTCAGCCAGCCGACATTGTCGGCGATCTTGCCATCAATCTGTTCTTGGTAGCGCATGTCGTAGGTCAAAAGGTTTTGGCTGTTGACGGTGAGCAGCAGGATGAAGAGCGACTCTGGCGGTGCCAAGGCGCTGCTGGCCAAGCGTTTCATCGCTTGCTTTGCGTTCAATCCCGCGATCTCACTTGGATCGGGCACGACGTCCGTCGCATCAGTACCCCAGTTCCTCAAGATATCGGCGTAGGCGCGAAACTCCGGCAGGTGATCTTCCCGCCAGGCAAAAATGATCGACCGAACCAAGGCCAGCAATAGGGGCTCTGCGCATTCTTGGCCCAGGCGCTCAATGAGGGCGCCGGTTTTAGGAACATAGATCAATGAATGCCCGAAGTCGGCGTAGTGTAGCAACGCCGCGCGGGTTAGGGCGGATTCGAAGTCGGAAAATTGGTAGCCGGCCGCCAATCCGCCGCGCATGAGGGCAATGGCTTGGCTTTCGTCTTCCTGTTCGACCGCCTCGACGAAGGCCTCTTCGTCAAAGGTCTTGCTCGCCTCTGGATAAGGAAAACGGCCGTCCCGCTCGCGCATGACGTCATCGGCAATGTGGCCGAGGGTCTCCACCAGGCAAATGAGTTGAGCCTCCTGGTCATTGCTGTTCTCGTCGAAAAGGCGTAGCCAATCCGCCGCGCCGGCGTAGGCGTGGGTGGTCCCAAACTCGAAACGGTCGTGCGACCAGCTGATCGCCAAGCGAATGGCATCCAAGGGGTCGCCGCCGAGACCCATCAGCCTGGCCACTTCCCGGGCCATGCGGTCATACTGATGCTCGTCAAGCGCATTGCGCAGATTGGCCAGCGCTTCTTCTCGGCGTGCAGAAAGAGGCGCATCGGTGAGGTCGATCCAGACCTCCCCGTCGCGCAGCTCCGTCGGATAGACCCGAAGTCGGTCACCGCCGTAAAGATTTTCACCGGTGTTGAGGTTGAACTTCCAATTGTGCCAATTGCAGGTGAGGCGGCAGGCCTCGTCCAGGGTTCCGTCGCTGAGCGGATAGCCTTCGTGCGGGCAGCGATTGTTGCAGGCAAAGACTCCCTGAGCCGTGGCGAAGAGCGCAATTTGCCGGCCATCGTGTCGGAAGACTACACAGTTTTTTTCGTGAAGTTTGGCCAGAGAAACCGCCTTGGTCCAATGTTGCTCCATAATTTTTTAGGCCTCCTGCGAGAAGAACGAGCGCTCAGCAAGGATACGAGCTACCCGCAAAGCGTGGGTGCGTGAGATCATTGACAATAAAGAAACCAAATAGTTTCTTTATTGTCAATTGTCACGTTTGGAATTTCCGTTCAAAGAGCGGTTGGCGAGGGCCGGAAATCGGACGGTGGCGGACGATAAAGTGAGGCCCGCGAAAAGTTCCACGATAGATCGGAGAAGGCCTTCGTCTGACTAATCCAGTCGAAGATGTGGAAATCACGCTTGTGAACCGATCTTGGCTGGCATAGTCACGCTAGTAGGGCTATATGCCTGTCAATGAGCAGCAATCAGCCCGGCACAGGAGACGACGCCCAGCCGTCCGAACGTTCGGCCCATGGCTTGAGCCGTGCCGTCGTGATCTTCGCGGCCGGCCTTTTGCTGCTTCTCATGGGCGCTGCCTCCTGGTTGTGGCTGAAGGCAGACAATGTGGGTTCGATTGCAACCGTGGTGTCGGGTGGCGGCAGCGGTGCGATCGATATCGGCGGTCCCTTCGAACTCCTGGACCAACACGGGGTTCAGCGCAAGAGCGACGACTTTCTGGGACGATACCTTCTCGTGTATTTTGGCTATAGCTATTGTCCAGACGTCTGTCCTATGTCCTTGCAGGTCATGACCCAAGCACTCGATCTTCTGCAGGCGGAGACCGAGAGCGTCGACCAGCAAGTCGTCCCCATTTTCATAACCGTCGATCCAGAGCGCGATACGGTTTCAGCCCTAAAGGATTACGCCGGGCATTTTCATCCGAGACTGGTCGCCTTGACCGGCGAGCCGCCCGAGATTGCAGCGGTGGCGAAGGCCTATCGCGTCTACTATGGCAAAGCGGAAGTCGATGGCGCCAGCGACTATTTGATGGACCACAGCTCCTTTTATTATCTGATGGGCCCCGATGGTGGCTACATCACCCATTTCAGACATGACGCACAGCCTGACGAGATGGCGTCGGCCCTAGCAAAGCTCCTTGGCAACTAGGACCGGCCTGTCCCGAGGGTCGGGAACAAACGAATTAGGGGAGACCAAAATGACCCTTGTTAATCAGCGCCCGAAGGGCGTCTTCGCTGCCGCTCTAACGCCCCTTGATGGCGAGTTGAGGCCGGACTTCCAGCGCTTGGTGGCGCACTACCAATGGCTTTTAAATCAGGGGTGCGACGGTATCGTTTCGCTCGGCACGACGGGTGAGGCCAATTCCTTTTCCGTCGACGAACGCGAGGAAATGCTGGATCACCTTGCGGCGGCAGGTCTGGCCGATCGGCTGATTGTCGGTACTGGATGCTGTGCCTTTACCGATACCCTGCGCCTGACACGTAAGGCCCTGGCCATCGGGGCAGCGGGGGTCCTGGTGTTGCCACCCTTCTACTACAAGGGTGTCAGCGAAGAGGGTCTCTTTGCCTCTTTCGCGGAGGTCATCGAGCGTGTCGGAGACGAAAATCTACGCCTCTACATTTATCATTTCCCGAAAATGACGGCGCTCGAAATTTCGCTCGGATTGATTGAGCGACTGATTACGGCTTATCCGCAAACGGTCGTGGGACTAAAAAACAGCTCCGGCGATTGGCAAAATATGAAGGCGATGTTGGAGGCCTTCCCCGGCTTCGACGTCTTCGCCGGTAGCGAGGAGTTCTTGCTGCCCACGTTGCGCCTAGGCGGGCCGGGCTGCATGTCGGCGACGGTGAATGTTTTGGCGCCCGAGACCGCGGCGGTATACGCACGACAGGAAGAGGGACTAGTCGATGATCTGCAGGCCGATTTGACCCGATTGCGCTTGGCAATCCAGGCCTTTCCGGCGATCGGGGCGTTGAAAGAGATTTTGGCGCAAGAATCGGCTGCTATGGACTGGTTGAATATCCGACCCCCGCTGATGCGGCTCAAGACCGACCAGCGCGATGCCCTGTTCCAGGCCCTTCGGGACGCCGGCTACCAACGGGCCCAGGCGGCATAGGTCTTTGTGTTTAAGGCGAATTGAAGAATGGCCATGATTTCGCCGCATTTGAGACGAAGTCGGACCACATTCGGCGATCACTACTTGGACTTACGGAGACTTCCCCTCTCTGTACGAGGCGTCCAGCCGGCCTCTTTACTTTGCCCCCCAAGGCTGGTGACTGGGTGACCACCGCTGGCCAGCGGTGGTCACCCGACATTTCCCGATAGACAGATGATGGACGATCAGCCTTTTTTTAGGCCTCGCGCGGACGCAGATGCGCGTGCCAGTGCTTCTCCCAAAGCTTGAAGCCGCGAGTGATCACGTAGACCAGGATCATGTAGAGCACGGCCGCGGTAATGAAGCCTTCGTAGGCTAGATAGTACTTGGCGTTTAGCTGGCGGCCGGCGCCAAGGATGTCGACGATAGTCACCGTGCTGGCCACGACCGAGCCGTGCATCATAAAGATGATCTCGTTCGAGTAGGCCGGCAAGGCGCGCCGCAAAGCGTTGGGCAGGATGACGCGGGTATTGCGTTGCCAGCCCGACATGCCACACGCCTTGGCGGCTTCGACCTCGCCCCAGGGTACGGCTTCGATGGCGCCACGGAATATTTCGGTGGTATAGGCGGCCGTGTTCAAGATGAAGGAAATGAAGGTGCAGTAGAGCGGATCTCTCAAGACCGGCCAAAGGAAGCTCTCTCGTACCGCTTCGAACTGTCCCAACCCGTAATAGATCAGGTAGAGCTGCACCAGAAGCGGCGTGCCGCGGAAGACGTAAACATAGCCCCAAATTATTTGACTGAGGATCGGCACCCGGTTGGCCCGCGCCACAGCCAAGGGCAGGGATATCAATCCTCCAACGATGAGAGACACTACGACAATCAGGAGTGTATAGCCGATGCCCTGGAGGAAAAGCGGCCAGTGCTCCGCTATCAGCACGAAATCGAGCGGGGACGCCTCTTCGCTGAATTGCCTGATAGCGGCGATCAAGCCCCCGGGGTTGGCCTCCTCAGCCACGGCTCAAGCCCTCCTTACGCCAACGCTGTACTTGCGATCGAGCCAGCGCAGGCCAATATCGGAGATCGCCGTGAGGACCAGATAGATCAACAAGGTGACAAAGAAGAAGGTGAAAAGCTGACGGGTTGAACGCCCTGCGGTGAAGGACTCCCAAACCAGCTCGTGCAGCCCCAAAACGGAAACCAAAGCCGTCGTCTTAAGCAGAACCAGCCAGTTGTTGCCGAAGCTTGGCAGCGCATAGCGCACCAACTGCGGCCAGACAATGCGGCCGAAGATGGTGCGGGCACTCATGCCGCAGGCGATGCCAGCCTCGATTTGCCCGCGTGGAATAGCAAGGTAGGCGCCGCGAAAGGTCTCGGTCATGTAGGCGCCAAATATGAACCCGATGGTGAAGACCCCTGCCGTGAAATGGTTGATTTCCAGATATCCCCACCAACCGGTTGCATCGCCGAAATCGTTGAGGAGCTGCTGGCCCCCGTAAAACAGCAACAGCATGAGAACCAGGTCCGGGACGCCGCGAATGAGCGTCGTGTAGGCCTCGCAAATCTTGTTGGCGAGGATCGAGTCAGACAGCTTTCCCCAAGCTCCCAAGAGGCCAAGGACAACGGCAATCAAAACCGAACAGACCGCGACCGCGACGGTTATCGAAGTACCCTTCATGATGGAGGGCATGTAGGCGATCACTGTTTCCATGGCCTGCAACCTTCAAATTTGGGGTCGCTGCGGAGCAAAGGGGTCGGCGGGATAGCCGTCGGCAGTTTCCTCAGGCTACCCCGACCGCAATCGCTCAATTAGGAAGACGGTTCCGGTGGCGCGCCGTAGACGTCGAAATCGAAGTACTTGTTGTTGATTTCGGCGTAGGTCCCATCCTCACGGATCGCCTTGATTGCCGCGTTGAAGCCCTTGACGAGGTCGTCGGAGCCTTTGCGAACGGCGATGCCCGCCCCTTCGCCGTGGCACTCAAGATCGTACTGGTCGGCGCCGAGGAATGCATAGCCTTCCCCTTCTGGCTTGCTGAGAAAGCCTTCGTAAGATTGGGTCGAGTCAGAGATTTGCGCGTCGATTCTCCCGGACGCCAAATCCAAGAAGACCTCTTCTTGCGTGCCATAAAGCCGAAGGTCAGTGTCGGGGAACATCTTTTCCATGTAACACTGGTGGGTCGTGCCGCGCTGTACGCCAACGGCTTTACCCTTCAATCCTTCAGGTGTTGCCTCAAAGTCCGCATCCTTGGCGGCCACGAATTTGGCGGGTGTGTTATAGTATTTCTGTGTGAAGTCCACGCGCTTCTTGCGCTCTTCGGTGATCGACATGGAGGCAATGATGGCGTCGTATTTCTTCGCCAGCAGAGCTGGAATGATGCCATCCCAATCCTGCTCGATCAGCTCGCAGTCTCGGCCCATCTTTTCGCAGAGCGCATTGGCGATATCGATGTCGAAACCCTTCAGAGTTCCATCAGGTTCTTTCCAAGAAAAGGGCGGATAGGCTCCCTCGACGCCGATGCGTAGCTTGTCGCCCGCTTCCGCCGGTATCGATCCGGCGGCGATGGCGAGGACCGCCGCCGCGGCGATGCTTGTCCAAATTTTTTTCATACGTTTTCTCCCTGTGCTAACGACCGCCTCGTTTTTGAGACGGTACGAAAATTTATTGCAGCGTTCCCGCTAGGAACTGACGGAAACGTTCACTCTTAGGCCTGCCGAAGACTTCATCCGGCGGCCCATACTCCTCCACCAGGCCCTGGTGTAGGAACATGACCTGATCGGAAACCTCGCGGGCAAAGCCCATTTCATGGGTGACCACCAGCATGGTCCGTCCCTGCCCGGCCAATTCCCGCATAACCCGCAGGACTTCTCCCACCAGTTCAGGGTCGAGGGCCGAAGTCGGCTCGTCGAAGAGCATCACCTCAGGCTCCATGGCCAAGGCACGGGCGATCGCCGCACGTTGTTGCTGGCCGCCGGAGAGATGCGCCGGGTAATAGTCCTTGCGGTCGAACATACCGACTTGATTGAGTACCGCTTCGCCGCGCTCCATGGCTTCCGATTTGGGTACCTTGAGAACATGGATCGGCGCTTCGATCACGTTTTCCAGCACCGTCATGTGCGACCAAAGATTAAACTGCTGGAAGACCATGGCCAGTTTGGAGCGGATACGCTCGACTTGCTTAATGTCTTCGGGCACCAGGGCGTCGGCACTTTTTTTACGCATACGAATGAGTTCACCCTGGACATATACCTCGCCGGAATTGGGCGTCTCGAGGAGATTAATGCAGCGCAAAAACGTGCTTTTACCAGATCCGCTGGAGCCCAGGATCGAAACCACATCGTGCTCTTTGGCTGTCAGCGAGATCCCTTTTAGTACTTCGAGTTTGCCGAAACTCTTGTGGATCCCCCGAACGTCAAGAGCCGCCTCTGCGCCGGCCATCGACTAAGCCTCCCCAATTATTATCCAATTCGTTCGATCAATCGGCAAAGTTAGCGGGATTTGGGAAGACAGCAAAGAAATTTCATTGAAATGTCAAAAGACGTTGTTTTGCAAGCACCTCCTGTAGATTGTCGCTAACCAAAGTGTTAACGGCAGCGATAACTGCTGCTTTAGTCGACTTGCTCAGGCGCAAGCAGTTTACGAGGCCATCTATTTCGGTGGGCTTGGGGAAGGCCGCCTAATGTTTGCCTCCCTGCGAACGCGGCGTTCCCGCCTGCGCCGGGGCAATCGTTGGTCAAGCGAACAAGTGGAGTCGTTCGGCAAGAGCCATCACCTGCGCGCTGCCGGAGAAAACCTCAGGCCTGCCTTGTCGGCTCTTAAGCTTCGGCTCGTTAGCTTAGGCTACGGCATTCGCCTCGACATGGAGTATGGCTTCTAGCGCGGCCGTGGCTTTCTCCAGAACATCCGCCATTTCCCGCTTCAGTTCCCTTTCCATAGGAACCAGCGGCGGGCGCACTGGGCCACCAGGCAGCCCCACATACTCGCAGGCAAACTTGACACATTGCATGTAACTGCCGCCCTGCTCCAGCGCCGTGGTGATCGGTAGAAGGGCCTGCATCAACCGCCGCCCCTTATCGAAATCGCCATCCACCGCGCAGGCCTCATAGAGCTTGATCACCGGACCCGGAATGAAGTTCGGCATCGGGCTCACCCAACTCCGTGCGCCCCAGGCAAAAAACTCCAAGGCTTGATCTTCACAGCCGATGGAGAGCTGAATTTGTGGGTACCGGCAGGCCAGCAGATGGACGCGGTTAATGTCTCCGCTAGCTTCCTTGAGGGCAACGAAGTTGTTGTTCTCGCCGACCCTATTCAAGAATTCTTCGCCCATGCCGACACCGGTTCGTCCGGGATAGTTGTACAGCATGATCGGCAGATTGGCGGCTCGGTCTATGGCCAGGCAGTGGACCGCCAACTCACGCTCGCCAGGAAGCGAGTAGGGGGGCGCCGCCACCAGTAGGGCATCGGCACCCGCGTCTTTTGCCGCCTCGGCATAGGCGTAGCTTTCGCTTGCCCGCATATCATTGACACCGATGATCATCGGCACTCGCCCGGCAATGATTTCCTTGCCGCGGCGCATCTGCTCCAATCTCTCGTCCCGGGAAAGGGCGTAAAATTCGCCAGTTGTGCCGCCGACAATGATACCGTGCACCCCTGCTTCAATCTGATGATCGATAATCTGCGCCCAGCCGTCCCAATTGATCGACAGATCGTCGTGGAAGGGGGTAATGACTGGCGGATAGATGCCTTCAAAACGCATGGCAGACTCCCGAGAAAGCAAAGTGCGCCACTACCGAAGCGCACAATCGCATCCATTCTAGCATAGAGACCGTTTTTGTCGACAGTCTGTATACTACAATCAGAGATACTTGCATTCAAGCTTTTTTGGCGGGCATAAAGTAGTGATTTTTTCGAACTTTGTGATGTGGAAGGCGGCCATGGTGGAAGCAACAAACCAACAGCCAGCCGTGGAACCGCGAACCCGCGGCGATGGGGCCATCCGAGTTTACACCAGCTTGCGTGCCGACATCCTGTCATTGGAACTTGCGCCCGGCGAGCTCCTCGATGAAGTTAAGATTGGTAGGCGATTTGATCTTTCCCGATCCCCTGTCCGCGAAGCCTTGATTCGCCTCGCCGCCGATGGTCTGGTGAAAACACTACCAAACAAGAGCGCCATGGTGGCACCGCTCAATATTGAGGAATTTCCGCAGTATCTTGATGCCTTGGACCTGACACAGAGAGCCACCACCCGGTTGGCAGCTTTGTTGCGCTCAAGCGAGGACCTGCATCAGATTGAAGAACGGCAGGCCGCCTTTGAGCAAGCCCTGGCGCGTAGCGATGCCCTGGCCATGATCGAAACCAACCGGGAGTTTCACATCGCTATCAGCGAAGCGGGCAAGAACCGCTATCTGACGAAGGCCTATTCTCAGCTTCTGGATGAAGGCCGACGCATTCTCAGGCTCTACTTCCGTTCGTACAATGACACCCTGCCTGATGAATTCGAAGACGAGCATCGTCAGCTTATCGCCGCAATAGCAGCGAAGGACGTCGATTTGGCGGAACGGCTGGCACATGAACACGCCATGCAGGTTGGCAATCGCTTCCTAACTTACCTGGGAACTCGACATACGGCCGATATCCCCGTAGCGATAGCATGATCCTCGCTGCTCTTTTTCGTTGCCTTGATGCGCCATCAGGACACATTCTGCGGTGTTGCTTCCATGGATACGCAAATGGATGTGGCGGCGGTTGAAAGGTTTATCGCGAGGACGCAGGGTGCCCGCTAGGCAGCCACCGAAACCATCTATCGTGTAGGCATTGCCGGTGAGAATCTGCGGGCCCTAGGATTGAGAAACAGAGGCTGGGAGAGATGGATCAGGAAAAGCTAAGGGCGCTGCAAAGCAAGTACGCTGATTCGAAAGGCGGCGATATCTTCGATCCGAAGTTCAAGCGGGTCGCCGAAACCGTGTTCAGCGGTGGTGACAATCGACGCCTGCCCTATGCGGATCCGCCGACGTTGTTGGACGCGCCCTATCGTCCGCAGGCCGTGGCGGAGAATTTCACGGATCTCGATGTGGCCTTGATTGGTGTGCCGTTCGATCTTGCGGTGACCAACCGGCCGGGCGCCCGCTTTGGCCCGCGGGCGGTGCGCACGATGGAGCGTATTGGCCCCTATCACCATGTGCACGACATGGTGCCTGGCAAAGAATGCCGGGTCGCCGATGTTGGCGATGTTCCCTTTCGCCAACGCTTTTCCATCGACGCCTGCAACCAGGACATCGAAGAGTTCTACGAGAAAGTCGCCGCGGCCAAGGTGGTTCCCCTCTCGGTCGGCGGAGATCACTCGATTACCTATCCGATCATGAAGGCGATCGGGCGCGAAAGGCCCTTGGGCATGGTCCACATCGACGCCCATTGCGACACCGCTGGTGAATACGACGGCTCAAAATTTCACCATGGCGGCCCCTTTCGCCTGGCGGTTCTCGATGGTGTCCTAGACCCGGAGCGCACCATCCAGATCGGTATTCGCGGTTCGGCCGAATACCTTTGGGAATTCTCCTATGAGTCGGGCATGACCGTGGTCCACATGGAAGATTTCATGGCCAAGGGCGTGCCGGCAGTTATTGAACTTGCCCGTAAGGTGGTTGGTGACGGGCCGACCTACATCAGCCTCGACGTGGATGGTATTGATCCAGCCTACACGCCCGGTACGGGGACCCCGGAGGTAGGTGGAATCCTGCCGCGCGAAGCCATCCAATTTCTACAGGGCATGCTGGGGCTCAACATCATTGGCGGCGATGTAGTTGAAGTGGCGCCGGAATATGATGCCACCACAAATACGGCTCAAGTCGGCGGGCAGATGTTGTTTGAAATACTCTGCTTGGCTGCTGCAAATCTCAACAAGCATTCAAGGTGATGTACCGTGACTAAGAAACCCTTCAGCGGTCGTAGAGCCGTGGTTACGGGTGGCGCCCAGGGCCTGGGCCTTGAAATCTCAGAACGCTTGCAGAGAGATGGAGCAGAAGTTGCCGTCTGGGATCTACAGACGATGACCGAGCATCCGACCCTCCTGGCCCTGGGCGGCATCGATATCCGCAACCCGGCCTCGGTCGACGACGCCCTCAAAAGGACCCTGAGCGAACTCGGCGGCATCGATATCTTGGTCAACAACGCTGGCATTTCTGGGCCAAACGTACCGACGGTCGACTATGACGTAGAAGCCTGGCACCAAGTGCTCGACACGAACCTGACCGGCACCTTCTTGGTGTGCCGGGCGGTTATTCCGCAAATGATCGAAGCCGGCTATGGCCGTGTCGTCAACATCGCCTCGGTCGCGGGCAAGGATGGCAACCCCAATGCCCCGGCCTATAGCGCGAGCAAGGCGGGGGTGATGGCGCTGACCAAATCACTTGCCAAGGAGCTCGCCAAGACCGGCGTGCTGGTCAACTGCATCACACCGGCAGTGATCAAAACACCGATCTTCAGCCAGATGACCCAGGAACACATCGATTACATGCTGTCCAAAATCCCAATGGAGCGTTTCGGCCAAAAGGAGGAATTGGCGGCGATGGTTGCGTGGCTAGCGTCTTCCGAATGCAGCTTTTCCACCGGCGCCATCTTTGACCTTTCCGGCGGGCGCTCCACTTATTAAGGCCATCAGCTAGAGATAGGTGCCGGCCAGAGTCTCCAGGCGGCCGCCCATGCCGAGCTTGAAACGAGCAATACCAGGGGCGGCCGGATTGACACCGCCGAGATCGAACCAACGGACGCCCAATTCCTGTAACACTAGGAGGGCGCGCCAGAGCAGCAAGTTGTGAGCCCGCTGACGGCGGCCTTCAGGGCTGGTGTAGCTGAGAAAATAGGTAGCACACTGGCCATGACGAAGGACCAGGATGGCTGCTTGCGGATCCCTGCCGTGCAGGGCCGTCAACAGCAGGACATCTTCCTTTCGAAGACTGTTCTCGACAATCGCTTCCGCCAGCGCAGCGTTTGGACCGACAAAGCCCTTGACCTTGCGATAGGCTTCATAATTTCTCGTGAGCCAATGCAAGAGCCGGCCACCATGGTGCACCTCACAGCGCAACGGTCCGCGTTCGGCCACCGCCAGCATGTTGCGCCATTTGCCGTGCAGCCGGCGGCGGAGTTGGTCGGCGGACTGCGACAAGTCGATCCAGACCGTGCTGTAGCCGGTCGCCATGCGGCGCAGGCCGCAGTCGCCCAGGATGTGTTCGTTGCCGGGGTCGACGGGCAATTCCGGCGTCCAGAACAAAAATCGCCGATCCCGCCGGCGGTAGCTGCCCTCGATCGACGACACCACGTCGGCAAGATCCTTCCCCGGGTCGCAGGCCGGCAACAGGAGGGGGCCTCTTAAGAGCTGAGCCCACAGCAGTGGCAGGTGCCATGCTTTTTCGAAGACTTGCACGATCGCCACGGGCTCGTCGCCACGCCGGACCACGCCGCGCCGGACCGCGGCTCTGCGCGTGGCGGCAACAGCAGTGCCATAGGCCCAGGTTTGCTCGAGGCTTGAACGTTCGCAGGCCGCGATCAGGCCATGCCAATCGGCTTGGGATGCCGCATCCCATTGTAGACGATAGGGTGCTGGGGAGCCGGTTGCCTCCGATCCGGCGTGCGGGCTTTCAGCAAGCAACGAATCCCTCCATAGTGGCACCGCCATGTTCTGGGCCAGTAAGTCCGATCGCCCAATTCTGGGGGTGACAATTCCTCGGCGGCGCTTTACCCGCTGGGCCGCCCTCTATTTTGGGGCCTTCATCTGCCTGCCGTTTTTGGCGCTTTGCCTGGCGATCGACGTGGCACTTTATTTTCTTTTCACCCGCTTTTTCGATCGCTGTTATGGGATCCTTTGTTGGCTCGGATGATGGCGGATCACATGCTGACCACATTGCCCTCGACCGTCTCCAGCTCAAAGGCGGCCTTCATCAGGGCCTTGGTGTAGGCTTCGGCTGGTGCATCGAAGATCTGCTCGGCGGGACCGTGCTCGACCACCTTGCCTTGGCGCATGACGATCACTTCGTCGGCCAAGGCGCGCACCACTTTGAGGTCGTGGCTGATGAACATATAGGCAAGGCTATGACGGTTCTGCAGGTCCCGCAGCAGGTCGACGATTTGCGCCTGTACCGACATGTCAAGCGCCGAAGTAGGCTCGTCCAACACGACGAAGCGCGGCTTCAGCACCATGGCCCGGGCAATCGCGACGCGCTGGCGCTGGCCGCCGGAAAACTCGTGGGGATAGCGATGCCGGCTGGCCGGATCAAGGCCGACTTCGCTCAGCGCCTCGACAATCATCGCCTCGCGTTCCTCGTCGTTTTCTCCAAGGTCATGGACTTTGAGGCCTTCCTCGACGATTTGCCCAATCGACATGCGCGGGCTCAAGCTGCCGAAGGGATCTTGGAAGACGATTTGCATTTGCCGACGCAGCGGGCGCAAGGACTTCCAATTGAGGTCCTCGATCGCTTGGCCGTGGAACTGGATCTGGCCTTCACTTTGAATCAAGCGCAGCAGGGCCAAGCCCAAGGTCGTCTTGCCGGAGCCGCTTTCGCCGACGATGCCGAGCGTATGCCCTTCCCGAATCGTGACCGAAATACCATCGACGGCGCGCACATAGTCGACGGTGCGTTTCAGCAGGCCGGCCTTGATGGGGAAATAAACTTTGACCTCATCGCCTTGCATGACGATGGGGGCATCGGGCGAGGCTTCTAACGGGTCGCCGGAGGGCTCGGCCGCCAGAAGGCGCCGTGTGTAGGCGTGCTGCGGGTTTTGGAAGATCGCCTGCACGTCGGCTTGCTCGACAATTTCGCCCTGGGTCATAACGCAGACGTGGTCCGCCATCTTGCGCACGATGCCGAGGTCATGGGTGATCAACAGCATGGACATGCCGAACTGCTGCTGCAGCTCCTTCAGCAGCTTGAGGATCTGCGCCTGAATCGTCACGTCCAGGGCGGTGGTTGGCTCGTCGGCAATCAAGAGCTGAGGCTCGTTCGCCAAGGCCATGGCAATCATCACCCGCTGGCGCTGGCCGCCGGAAAGCTCATGAGGATAGGCATTAAGACGCCGATGCGGGTCGGGAATGCCGACCAGCGACAAAAGCTCGATGGTGCGCTTGCGTGCGGTGGCGCGATTGAGCCCTTTATGCAGGATCAGTGTTTCGTTGATCTGTTTTTCCACTGTGTGGAGGGGATTGAGCGAGGTCATCGGTTCTTGAAAGATCATCGAGATCTCGTTACCCCGCAGATGCTGCATGGTCGAGGCGTCGGCGCCGATCACCTCTTCGCCGGCGAATTCGATCGAACTGCCGGCCTTATGGCGGGCCAGCGGATAGGGCAAAAGCTGCATGACCGAAAGCGCGGTGACCGACTTGCCCGAGCCGCTCTCCCCGACCAGCGCTACCGTTGTGCCCCGCGGCAGGTCGAAACTGATGCCGCGCAGTGCGGCGACATTGCCGCCGGGCATACGGAATTCGACCCCGAGGTTTCGCACCTGGAGAAGCGTTTCGCCGGTCATTGGGCCGCCACCTTGTTGCCGTCCTGCGCCAAGTCGTCGCCAGATGCGCTGGTGTCCTCTGGCGGCGGGGCGGCAACAATCTTGCGTGGATCGAAGGCATCGCGCGCCGCTTCGCCGATGAAGGTCAGCAAGCTCAGCATCACCGCCAGGGAAAAGAACCCTGTCAGCCCTAGCCAAGGTGCTTCGATGTTGTTCTTGCCCTGGCGCAACAACTCGCCCAGCGAGGGCGAGCCCGGCGGCAATCCGAAGCCGAGAAAGTCGAGGCTGGTCAGGGTGGTGACGGCACCGGTCAGAATGAAGGGCAGGAGAGTCAATGTGGCGACCATCGCGTTAGGCAAAACATGCTTGAACATGATGACCGTGTTGGAAACGCCAAGCGCCCTTGCCGCGCGGACGTAGTCGAGATTGCGGGCGCGCAGGAACTCGGCCCGCACCACACCCACCAAAGCCATCCATGAAAACAGCAGCAGCAAGCCCAGCAAGGTAAAGAAGCCCGGTACGATTACCGAGGACATGATGATCAGCAGGTAAAGGGTCGGCATGCCCGACCAGATCTCCATGAAGCGTTGGAAGAGCAAATCAGTCAGGCCACCGAAGTAGCCTTGTACCGCCCCCGCGGCCACCCCGATGAGCGAGGAAAAGAGGGTCAAGATCAAGCCGAAGAGGACCGATAGACGAAACCCATAGATCAAACGGGCCACCACGTCGCGGCCTTGGTCGTCGGTGCCCAGCCAATTGGAGGGATTGGGCGGTGCCGGTGCTGGCACATCAAGGTCATAGTTGATGGTGTCATAGGAGAAACGAACCGGCGGCCAAATCGCCCAACCCTTCTCATTGATGAGATCCATTACGAAGGGGTCGGTGTAGTCCGCCTCCAGCTCGAACTCGCCGCCGAAAGCAGTTTCGGGGTAGGAAACCAAGACCGGCACATAAAAGTCGCCATCATAGCGGACCAGAAGCGGCTTGTCGTTGGCCACGAATTCGGCCAGCAGGGTGATGATGAAGATAACCAGAAAGATCCAAAGCGACCAAAAGCCGCGGCGGTTGGCGCGAAAGTTATAAAGTCGGCGCTGCGTAAGGGGTGTGACCGGAATGCCAAAGACCCGGGCCTTAGGTGGGCTCAAACGGGACTTGGCGGCCGCCACCTCAGACCTCCCGCGATTCGAAGTCGATGCGCGGATCGACCAGTACGTAGGTGAGATCGCTGATCAGGTTCACGACCAGGCCTAAGAGAGTGAAAAAATAGAGAGTGGCGAAGATCACCGGATAGTCGCGATTGATCGCCGATTCGAAACCGAGCAAACCGAGCCCGTCGAGGGAGAAAATCACCTCGATCAAAAGCGAGCCGGTGAAAAGGATGCCGATGAAGGCGCCGGGAAAGCCGGCGATAATGATCAGCATGGCATTGCGGAAGACGTGCCCATAGAGAACCTGCCTTTCCACCAACCCCTTTGCCCGAGCGGTCAGCACGTACTGCTTGTTGATCTCGTCCAAGAAGGAGTTCTTGGTCAGCATGGTGAGACCGGCAAAGCCACCGATCACCAAGGCAAAGACCGGCAGGGTGATGTGCCAGAAATAGTCGAGGATCTGTTGCCAGAAGGGCAGCTCCGACCAGTCCTCCGAGACCAGGCCGCGCAAGGGGAAGAGATCGAAGTAGCGCCCGCCGGCAAAGAGCACGATCAGCAGAACAGCGAAGAGAAATGAGGGTATGGCATAGCCGACGATGACCACGCCACTGGTCCAAATATCGAAGCGCGATCCGTCGCGTATGGCCTTGCGGATGCCAAGCGGGATGGAGATCAAGTAGACCAGCAAGGTCGTCCACAGCCCGAGCGAGATTGAGACCGGCAGCTTTTCCAGGACCAAATCGATGACCCGTCGGTCGCGAAAATAACTTTCGCCAAAGTCGAAGCGCAGGTAGTTGCCGATCATGGTGAAAAAGCGCTCGTGCAGCGGCTTGTCGAAACCGAACATGCGCTCGATCTCGAGGATCACCTCCGGGTCCAAGCCCTGGGCGCCGCGGTACTTGCTGGTGACGGCGCTCTGCTGGCCACTGGCCTGCGACTGGGCCACGTCACCTTGGCCGCCGGTGAAGCGCGCCGTGGCGTCCACCGCCTCCCCCTGCAACTGGGCGATCAGCTGTTCGACCGGACCGCCGGGGGCAAACTGGATGACCACGAAGTTGATCACCATAATCCCGAACAGGGTCGGGATGATGAGCAGCAGGCGTCGGACGATATAGGCAAGCATAGGGGCTGGTCGCTTAGTGACGGCGGCGGGGCAAGGGGATCCTTCGCAGAATCGTCTCGGTCACGTCACCCTCAATGCTACTTCTGGCGCAGTTTGGCAAGCTTCGCGTCATCGATCCACCAGGTCCGCGGAAAGCCGAAGGTGAAGTCAGGGGCACTGAGTTCCGGCGTGATATCATAGCGCGGCGGCCGCTCCGGAAAGCCGAACTTGTCCCAATAGGCAAGCCAGGCCTCGTTGGGGAAGAACTGCGGCACGACGTTGTCGTTCCATAACAGCACTCGGTCGAGCGCCCGGGTCGTGGCCTTGAGGGTCGCCAGATCCTTGGCCGATACGATTTGCTCGATGAGGGCATCGGCGACCGGGCTCTTATAGCCCATGCTATTGGCACTGCCTTTGACGTCGGCGGCCGCCGAACCGTAGTAACTGCGCAGCTCCGTGCCCGGCGGCGGAAAGAAATTGTTGCGCGCCGAATAAAGGTCGAAGTCGTTTTCGTTGATGCGCACCCGCCACTGCGGGATATCGAGTAGCCGCAGGGTGGCATCGATGCCGGCGCGCTTCATGTTGTTGATGAAGGGCAGGGTGACCCGCTCGGTCTCCGGCGAGGCGGTGATGATCTCCAGGCTCAATTGTTCACCGCTTTCCACGTTGACGACCTTGCCGTCCCTCAGTTCCCAGCCGGCCTCCTTCAGCAACGCCAAGGCCTGGCGTTGTTGCCGGCGAATGCGGCCGCTGCCGTCGGTCTTGGAGGGCTCGAAGGCCTGCGTGAAGACCTCTTCCGGCAACTGGCCGCGATAGGGTTCCAGGATCGCCAGTTCCTCCGGCGTCGGCGGTCCCGAGGCGCCGTAGTCGGAGTTGGGGAAGTAGCTCTTGACCCGCTGGTAGTGGCCATAGAGCAGGGTGCGCTGGATCGCCTCGAAGTCGTAGAAATTGCTGATGGCGCGGCGCACCCGGCGGTCGGCGAACTTGGGCTTGCGCTGATTGAAGAAATAGGCGCCCAGACCGCGCGGCGTAAAGTCGCGGGCCGTCATGCGCCGAACCCGGCCGTCGGCCACCGCATCGAAGTCGTAGCCGGTACTCCAGCGCTTGGCCGAACGCTCGCCGAAGAAGTCGCTGTCGCCGGCCTTGAAGGCCTCGAAGCGCACGGTCTCGTCGCGGTAAAACTCGAAGCGGATCTCGTCGAAGTTATAGAGGCCGCGATTGACCGGCAGGTCGGCCGCCCAGTAATGGCGGACTCGCGTGAAGGTGAGCGATCGCCCCGGGTCGACCTCGGTGATCTGGTAGGGGCCGCTGGCCGGCGGCGGCTCAAGAGTGGTCTTGTCGATCCCCTTTTCCTCCCAGAAATGCCGGGGCAGGGGGCTGAAGATCTGGCCGGCGATCATCAGCGGCTTCATGCTGTCGCGGGTGCGCATGGTGAAGAGGATGCGGTGATCGCTCAGCACCTCCGCCCCGTCGATGTCTTCGATGAAGGCTTTGAGAGAAGGCCGGCCGTGTTCCCGATAACTGTCGAAGGCGTACTTGACGTCATGGGCGGTGATCGGCACCCCATCGGAATAACGCGCCTCGGGCCGCAGATTGAAGATGATCCAGCTCTTGTCGTCCGGATATTCGACCGATTCGGCGATCAGCCCATAGACCGACAGCAGGTCGTCGCCTGATTTCACCATCAGGTCCGCCGAGGCCAGGTTGATGGCCGGCGACCAGCGGCCCTTGAGGATGACCGGGTTCAAGGTGTCGAAGGTGCCGAAGGCGCCGATCACGATCTTGCCGCCCTTGGGCGCGTTCGGATTGGCATAGGGCCAGTGATCGAAGCCCTCCTTCATCGGTGGCTCGCCGAACTCGGCCATGGCCCAGGTCTTGGTGGCTCCTTCGTCAGCGATGGCGGACGGCACCTCGGGCGACGCCAAACAGATGGCTACGGCAAGTGCGGTGAAAAGCCTGCTATGCGTCGGCCTCAGCGCCTCGACGTTCATGACGGCGCTAGCGCTTCGCAAGCTGGGCCTCCAGCGCCTCATCAACCCACCAGGTGTTAATGAAGCCAACAGCATAGCGTGGATTACGCTCTGGGTATCCAAATCGATTCCAGTAGGCGATCCAGAACTCATTGTCGTGGTATTGTGGAATGATATTGTGATCCCACAACAGAACTCGGTCCAACGCGCGAGTGGTTGCCTTGAGAATGTCAAGGTCTTTGGCGTCAATAATTTGCTCGATCAAAGCGTCCACCACTTCATTCTTAATTCCCCCCATGTTGGCCGATCCGCGCACGTCTGCAGCAGCGGAACCGTAGTAGTTGCGCATCTCTGCACCGGGAGGAGGGAAGAAGTTTAGGCGCACGGTAATAATGTCAAAATCCCAATCGTCCACCCGGTTGCTGTATTGAGCCGTGTCGACAATGCGGACGGAGCCCAAGATGCCGGCCCGCTCAAGATTCTTGACGAAGGCATTCGCAAAGGGCTCCAGGGTTGGCGACCCCAGCAAAAACTCGATACTCAACTGTTCGCCACTCGATGTGTTAATGAGTTTTTGGTTTTCTAGGACCCACCCGGCTTCTTTGAACAGGGCGAGTGCCTTTCGAAGGTTGCGGCGAATTCGCCCGCTGCCGTCGGTCTTGGGTGGCTCAAATGCTTCGGTCAGCACCTGAGGCTTCAACTTGTTCCTAAAGGGTTCAAGTATGGCAAGCTCTTCAGCCGTCGGTGGGCCACTGGCGCCGTATTCGGAATTTGGAAAATAGCTTTTTGAGCGTTTCCGAAGACCATAAAGGAACGTGCGTTGGACTGCCTCAAAATCGTAGAGATAGCCGATTGCTTCACGAACCCTCTCATCGCTGAACTTGCTACGCCTTTGATTGAAGAAGTAGGCTTGCACAGCTTGCGGCGTTTGATCTGGCAGAACCCGCTTGACGATTCTGTTTTCCTTTACCTGTTCGATATCATAGCCGTTTGTCCATCTCTTCGAGCTATTTTCTTGCACATAGTCGACTTCGCCAGCCTTAAATGCTTCGAATGCGATAGTAAGGTCACGGTAAAAATCATAGTGAATTTCGTCGAAATTGTTGATTCCGAGATTAATTGCCAGATCTTTTCCCCAGTAGTCTTTCACGCGTTCGTAGGTGATGGATCGGCCGGCCTCCAGTGACTTGATTCGATAGGGGCCGCTGGTCAGCGGCGGCTCCAAATAGGTTTTGGAGATGTCACGCGTTTCCCAATAATGGCGCGGCCGAGGGGAGAATCCTGAGACAGTGAGGAGCGGCTTCATTGTATGGCGGGTTTTGAAGGAAACCTTTAGTCGCCGATCGTCGAGCGCCTCCACTTTCTCCACATCGGCATAGAATGATTTAAGAAATGGCCGTCCATGCGCCATGATTGCGTCGTAGGCAAAAACAAAATCGCCAGCAGTGATTGGTACGCCGTCGTGGTAATGGGCTTCGGGACGCAAATTGAAGATAATCCATGACTTATCCTCAGGGTACTCGACGGTTTCGGCAATGAGCCCATAGGCGCTCGACAGTTCGTCGCCTGAGGCGGCCATTAGGCTGTCCGACATTAATCCTAGGCTTGTTGGCCATTCGCCCTTGAGGATTATGGGATTCAAACTATCGAAAGTACCAAACCCGCGTAGAACAATTCTTCCCCCCTTGGGCGCGTCAGGGTTGACGTAGGGCCAGTGGGTGAAGTTGTCGCGGTAGAGCGGCTCGCCGAATTCGGCGATCGCCCAGGTCTTGGTGATTTTCTGTTCCTCGGCGAAGGCAGTCGCGAAACCCATGGCAGCGACCAACATCGTTGCGCAAAGCGAGTTGAACAATTTCATAAACATGGTCGCGGGTTCCCATAATGTGGACGTTCAAGATCGAGAAGGAAGACGGAGCGAATAGGGTATCGTGGGCAATAAACATGCGTCGAAGTAACTCCAGGATCGGAGCTCTTCACTAATTGATACTCATTCTCAGTCATTGCGAGGCCTGTAAGGCCGTGGCAATCCATAGATCTTGGCTTTCCAGCCCACCGCCAAATGGATTGCCGCGTCGCTTCGCGTCTCGCAATGACGGCGAAGGCAAAGGAGAGGATTCGGGGAAACGATCGAGGCAATGCAGTTCGCTCGAGGGACACACAGGCAGGTGGCTTACGAAGGTCGTCGATCAGCACGGCTCGCAGCTTCGACGTAACGGTTTCTATGTGAATCTAATAGGGCGGCAGGGCCCGCGCTGCAAGTCGAAACAAGATATTGTGAAGGCCTAGGCCTTTCCCGCCAAGACCGCAAGGGCGGCTTGATGCACCTTTGGATCGCCGGCGGCAATTACCTTATCGCCGGAATTAAGGGTAAGGCGCTTGCCTTGCCAGTCGGTCATGATGCCGCCGGCCCCTTCGACCACGGGCACCAAGGCCAGATAGTCGTAGGTGGCCATATCCGCCTCGACGACCAGGTCAACGAATCCGCTGGCGAGCAGGCCGTAGGCGAAGCACTCGCCGCCGTACATCGGGGTCTTGACCGCTTGACGCAGGCGTTCGAAGGCGGGGAAGGCATCCCCGATGAACATCTGCGGCGAGGTCGCATAGAGCCAGGCGTGGTTTAGATCGGAGCAGGTCCTCACGGCGGACAGCGAATCTGCACCCTTTTCATATTTGATGGTGGGCTCGCCGGCGGCACCAACCCAGCGCTCGCCCAAGATCGGCATGTCGATCACCCCCAGGATCGGCGTGCCATCGTGCAGCAAGGCGATCAGGCAGCCGAATAGGGGATTGCCGGTCACAAAGCGCTTGGTGCCGTCGATCGGATCGAGCACCCAGACGTAGGCTGCGTCAGTGTCCTGCGGTCCGCCCTCCTCGCCGAGGATGCCGTGGTCGGGGACCTCGGCGGAAAGCATCGCCCACATGGCGGCCTCGGCTTCCCGATCGGCTCGGGTCACGGGGGTCATGTCCGCTTTGTCTTCGAAGGCTAGGGTCTTGCGAAAATGCTGTCGCGCCATGGCCCCCCCGGCATCGGCCAAGCGCGTGGCAAGGTCGACAAACTGGCGTGGGCAGGGGCTCACGCCGTCAAAACCACCGAATGGCTACTCGGGGAGTGCCGCTGGGCTGCCGCTCAAGCTGCGCAGATAAAGAATCAGGTTGGCCCGGTCCTTAGCTTTTTTGAGACCGGCAAAGCTCATCTTGGTGCCCGGCGCATATTCCTTCGGCTTGGCCAGAAAGGCGTTCAGCTCCTCATAGCCCCAAGGGACCGACGCCATATCCGCCAGCGCCGAGGAATAGCTAAAGCCCTCGGACGCGGCATGCGGGCGATCGACGATTCCCCAAAGGGCCGGGCCGATTTTGTCTGCGCCGCCTTCCTCAAAGGAGTGACAGGCCGTACATTTGCGCGCCACCTTCTTGCCCGCTTCAATATCGGCGGCGGCCAGCAAGGGCGAAACCGGTTCCAGGCTGGGTCCGGCTTCCTCGGCGTCGGCAGCCGGCGCCTCGGCCCCGGCTACGGTGTAAACATTTTGCTCCAGCTTGTGCGGGCTCACCAAGAGATGCGCAATGAAGCCGCTGGTCATGGCGATCACGCCAGCGGTCAGGATGGCGCCAGCTACTTTGTTCATTTCCAATGAGGCCATCTTGGGAGAACCCTTGCAAATCCGACTGTTGGTGGCCGACAATAACGGCCCCATTGGCTGGGTTCAATAGCGCGTGAGCGCGAATTCCGGGATTTCAGCTAATTCTGATCGAACTAGGTGGGTTAAGGACCTTGGTCGAATTGAGTCTGGGCCTCGCGAGCGGGTCGCAGGCCCTTATCGAGTTTTGTGATAGATAGTTATGGGCAACACCAGTAATCCTATCATTCTCATTCCTGCGCGGCTTGCCTCCACGCGGCTACCGAACAAGCCACTGGCCGAAATCGCCGGCGAGGCGATGATCCTTCACGTATGGCGGCGTGCCATGGAAGCGGCCTTGGGTCCGGTGGTCGTCGCTGCTGCCGAGGAAGCCATTTGCGAGGTCATCGCCGCCGCAGGCGGGACGGCGGTTCTCACCCGGGTCGACCACCCCTCGGGGTCCGACCGCATTTTCGAAGCGCTGCAATCGATCGACCGGCAAGCCGCGCATGATGTTGTGATCAACCTGCAGGGCGACCTGCCCTCTCTGGACCCCCAAGCCCTGCGCTCGGTGGTGCGGCCCTTGGCGGAACCGACGGTCGATATCGCCACCCTGGCCGCGCAGATCCGCGAGCCACGGGAACGGCAGGATCATAACGTGGTGAAGATTGCAGCCGACCTGGCGGACGGCAAAGTGACTGCCCGAGCCCATTATTTTTCGCGGTCTCCTGTGCCCTGGGCCGGCGAGGCCGACGACCAGCCGCTTTATCACCACATCGGTATCTACGCCTATCGACGAGCGGCTCTGGAACGCTTTATCAACTTGCCGCCAAGTGGCCTTGAAAGGCGCGAACGTCTGGAACAACTTCGGGCGATCGAGGCCGGGATGCGCATTGACGTAGCGCTCGTTGACACGGTTCCCTTGCCTGTCGATACTCCGGCCGATCTGGCGCGAGCACGCCAGGCTATGGCTGCCGATAAAGCATAGGCAGAACACCGTATAGGGGCGCGAGAGAACCAAGCATGGCAGCCACAACAGATCCCCAGGGGATTATTGCCTTCCAGGGCTCGCCGGGAGCCTACTCCGACATGGCCTGCCGCCAGGCCTATCCGGACATGACAAGCCTGCCCTGTGGGTCCTTCGAAGATACCTTCGCGGCCGTGGAGCAGGGCCGCGCCAAATTCGCCATGATCCCCATCGATAATTCCAGCGCCGGCCGGGTGGCGGACATCCACCATCTGCTGCCAAACTCGGGGCTGCATATCATTGGCGAACACTTCCAGAAGGTGAACCACCAGCTTCTAGTACCGCGCGGCGCCGGCTTGGACGGCCTGGCTGTGGCGCGAAGTCATGTGCATGCCTTGGCCCAATGCCGGAGGTTTCTGCGAGAGCATGGCCTAAAACCGGCAGTCGTTGCCGATACTGCCGGTGCCGCCGCCGAGGTGGCCGAGTTGGCCGACCCTACCCAGGCGGCGATCGCCTCGCGACTGGCGGCCGAGATCTATGACTTGGAAATCCTAGCCGAGGACATCGAGGACACGGTCCACAACACCACCCGCTTTGTGATCATGTCTCAGGAACCAATCGACCCTGATCCGGCCGAAGGGCCGGTAATCACCAGCTTCGTATTCCGGGTCCGGTCGGTTCCAGCGGCGCTCTATAAGGCTCTTGGGGGTTTCGCCACCAATGGGGTCAACATGATCAAGCTGGAGAGCTATATCCTCGATGGCGCCTTCACCGTGGCGCAATTCTACGCCGACATCGAAGGCCACCCCGACCAGCGCCCAGTGCGTTTGGCCCTTGAAGAGCTTGGGTTTTTCTCCCGTGAAGTGAAGATCCTCGGCGTCTATCCGGCAAGCGATTTCCGCCAGGGGGCGGGGACGGATCTAATCTAGATCTCCTCGCCGTTGATCCAGTCGTCCACCAAGCGACGGGCGATCGAATCCCGTCGTGGCAACCTCAAAGTATCATCGTTGGGTGCGGCCATGAGCTGCTCGCGCGTGAACCAAGCCGCACCATCCAACTCTTCCACATTTACCGAAAGGGGCTGGCCGTGAGCGCGAGCGTAAAAGCCGAGCATGATGGAAGAGGGGAAGGGCCAAGGCTGAGAAGAATGATAGACGACGTCGAACACTTCTATGCCCACTTCTTCCTCAACTTCGCGCGCCACGGCCTCCTCAAGGCTCTCCCCTGGCTCCACAAATCCGGCCAAGGTGGAGTGCATGCCGGGCGGCCAAACCTTCTGCCGCCCCAGGACACAACGCTCGCCGTCATGAACCAGCATGATCACCGCCGGATCGGTGCGCGGGAACTGCAAGGTCGCGCATTTGGTATTGCTGCATTGACGTTGATGGCCGCCGTGGCGGCTGATTGTCGGACTGCCGCAGAGGCCACAGAAGAGATGGCGACGATGCCAGTAAAGCAAGCCGCGGGCATAGGCGAGAATGGCGCCTTCTCGGCGTTCGATCACCGGCCCCACGGCGCGCAAATCCAGGAAGCGGCCACGGTGCTCGACGGCTCTTTGTGCCGCATTTTCCTCCAAGTGTGATACGTCTAGGGCAAAATACGCCCGCCCCCCTTCAAGACCAAGAAACACCGATTGCCGAATATCGCTACGCAGGGAAACTGCCTCCCGGCTGCCGAGCCAGACCGCGCGGGCGATGGCCCCGGCGCTGGGGTCTTCTCGCACCAGGCTGTGATTTCGCCATACCGCCACGAAGCGTGAGCGAACGTCCAGCGATAGGCCTTCCAACCAAGCCGAATCCTGGCGCCGATGGTCAGCCCGATCGAGGCCGACGCCGCTGTAGTAGTTCCTGCGCATGATGGAAGGAAAGGTGGCACAAGTGCCCCGCGGGCCGCAATCTGCGAAGAGCGGTTGCGGCGTCAAATTCTTAGCCTGCCGATAATCCTCCTTGCGTCGAACGGGTCGAAGACCGATATTCCCACCTTGGGAGGTTGCCGGCGGACGGATTGCTCGCCAACCCGGTCAGGTCCGGAAGGAAGCAGCCGTAACGAGATTGGTTCGGGTCGCCGTTCCAACCTCCCAACCCTCCGAACGTTACCAACGAGATTGCGACCTGACTTGCAGTGCTGGTCCCAGGCCTCGGCCGCCGCTATAGTCCCTGCAATGACAGCAATTCGCCGTTAGTGCCATGAGCCAAGAAGCGACAGGGGCCAGCGCAAGCCAGATTGATGCCTATCGGGTGTTGGCCCGCACCTATCGACCCCGCACCTTTGCCGAACTGATTGGCCAGGAGGCGCTGGTGCGTACCCTGACCAATGCGCTGGAAAGTGGTCGTCTGGCCCATGCCTTCTTGCTGACCGGTGTGCGGGGTACCGGCAAGACCACGACCGCGCGGATCATTGCTCGGGCGGTCAACTGTGTGGGCGCCGAGGGCAAGAGTGGGCCGACTGCTAGCCCTTGTGGAGCCTGTGATTCCTGTATTGCGATTACCCAAGACCGACATGTCGATGTCCTTGAAATGGACGCCGCCAGCCGTACCGGCGTACAGGACATGCGGGAACTGTTGGATGGCGTACGCTATCGCCCGGTTTCTGCTCGCTTCAAGGTCTATATCATCGACGAAGTTCACATGCTGTCGATCAGCGCGTTCAACGCATTGCTTAAGACCTTAGAAGAGCCGCCGCCCCAGGTGCTCTTCATCTTTGCCACCACGGAAATTCGCAAGGTGCCGGTGACCGTCCTGTCACGCTGTCAGCGTTTTGACCTCCGCCGGGTTGGTCAGGACGAGCTGCAGCGGCACTTCGCCACCATCGCTGAAAAGGAGGGCGTGACTGTAGAAGGCAATGCCTTAGCCTTGATTGCCAGGGCCGCCGATGGATCGGTTCGCGATGGACTTTCCCTGCTCGATCAAGCCATGGCTTTGGGCGGCGGTCGGGTTGAGGCAGCGCAGGTCAAAGACATGCTGGGTCTTGCCGATCGGAGCCAGGTCGCCGAACTCTTCGAGCAGGTGATGGGCGGCGAGATTGCTGCGGCGCTGGATTTGCTGGCGACGCTTTACCAGGCCGGTGCCGATCCCGCCACCATCGTCCAGGATCTGCTCGGCTTTTGTCACTTCCTCACCCGTGCCAAGTTGGCGCCCGGCCTACTTGAAGAGCCGTCGATCGCGGAACAGGAACGTGTTGCCGCGCGCCGAATGGTCGATCGCTTGGATATGGCAGAGCTTTCGCGCAGCTGGCAGATGCTACTGAAAGGCCTGAGTGAGACTCGCGGCGCACCCTCGCCGATACAAGCAGCGGAGATGCTGCTCATTCGCCTAGCCTACTTAAGTGATCTGCCGAGTCCTGGCGACTTGGTCGAGCGCTTGCGTGGGGAAGTGATATCTGGCCAAGGCAAAACACAAAAAAGGCCGGTTGAAGGCGTGAGCGCAGCGCCGACGACAGCAGACTCAATCAATAAACTCCAGTCTGCCTCTGAAAAAGAAACTTCGGAGCGTGAGTCGCGGTCAAGGCCGGCAGAGGCGCCGCCCAAAACCGCTCAATCGGACAGCACCACGGACTCGCCGAGCGATCGAACTGAGCAGGTCCCAGCCCCGGCGACTGGCCTCCTTGTCGAGCCAAAGACTTGGCGCGAAGCCGTGGCGGTATTGCGCGACGGCAAGGAAGGCATCCTCGCCAATCAGGTTTGCAAGGACGCCCATTTGGTGCGATTCGAACCAGGTGCGATTGAGTTTCGGCCAGGCGCACGGGCGCCGTCCAATCTTGCCGGCCGGCTGGGGGACACGCTCAGCCGTTTGACAGGGCGACGTTGGATGGTCACTGTTTCGAGTGAACCAGGGGAGGCGAGTCTCGCCGAACAGGATCGCGAGGCCGAGGCCCAACGCCACGCCGAAGCACTCGACCATCCTTTGGTTAAGGCCGTCTTTGAGGCCTTTCCTAACAGCGAGCTGCTGAGCGTCAAAGACACCTCGGCCGAGGCGCAGGACGACTCGAACAGCAACGACGGAGGCAACGCCGCATGAAGAACCTGGGGCAAATGATGAAGCAAGCGCAAGAAATGCAGGCCAAGATGGCCGAAATGCAACAGCGCTTGGCGGATATGGAGGTGGAGGGCGTTTCCGGCGGCGGCATGGTGCGCGTGGTGATGAACGGCAAAAGTGAAATGCGCGCCGTAAAAATCGACCCGGCCTTGATCGATCCAAACGACGCCGAAGTGCTGGAGGATCTGATTGTCGCTGCGGCCGGTGACGCCAAATCCAAAGTCGAGGCCAAAGTGGCAGAGAAAATGCGGGAACTCACCGGCGGTCTCGACCTGCCGCCCGGGTTATCATTGCCATTCTAATAGCCGCTTTCTAGGGACGAAGGATGCGCGTCGGCGAGATCGAGCGCCTCATCAAGCTCTTGGCCCGGCTACCGGGCTTGGGGCCACGTTCGGCCCGGCGGGCGGCGCTGCACCTTTTGGAGCGGCGCGATACCCTGATGCTGCCGCTCGCCCAGGCCTTGGAGTCGGCGGCAGAGCGGGTCGGCAACTGCAGGCTTTGCGGCAACTTGGACACCGACGATCCTTGTCGACTCTGCAGTGATCCGAGACGCGACGACCGCCTGCTTTGCGTCGTCGAAAACGTTTCCGACCTCTGGGCCATCGAGCGCTCGGGTGCCTTCAAGGGCCGCTTTCATGTGTTGGGAGGCACCCTTTCCGCGATCGACGGCCGTGGGCCAGAAGAGCTGCGTCTGGCCGCCCTGGAGTCGCGCCTTGCCGGGGTTAAGGAAGTGGTTCTAGCGCTTAGCACAACTGTCGACGGGCAGACCACGGCGCACTACATCGCCGAACGCTTGGCCGACCACTCGGTGACAGTAACGCATTTGGCACAGGGCGTGCCGGTGGGCGGCGAACTCGACTATCTCGACGATGGCACGCTGACGGCTGCCCTGAGGTCGCGGCGGCCGCTGTGATTGGTCGGCCGCTGTGATTGGTGGGGCCGGCGCCATGCTCCTGCCCAATTGTGCGAGCAGTTTCTCTTGTGGCGGAGTGTGAGAGGGTCGGCCTATGCAGCATCCAAATTCCGACGAAAGCCTGATCGGGCTTGGCCGCTCGGCGCTGGGGCTGCTTTTGGCGCTGCCGCTCCTCTTGGTATTTCCGACTGAAGGCCTTGCCCAGGGCGAAATGACCCTGACTGCCAGCGATCGCCTGGCGATGAGCCTGATCGTCTATGAAGATGATCTTGCCTTGGTCCGCGAGCAGCGCCTCGGCGGCCTGCGAAAAGGTGTGAATGACATAGCGTTTGCTGATGTCAGCGCACAACTGCGCCCAGCCACCGTGATCCTGAGCGGAGCCGGCCTACGCATGCTGGAGCAGCGCTTTGCCTTCGATACCATTACGCCGCGCCGACTGTTGGAAGCAGCGGTTGGCAAACAGGTGCGCTTGATCACTACCCATCCGCAAACCGGCCTGGAGAATATCCGTGATGCCACGCTGCTGGGCGTGAGTGAGGGTCCGGTCCTGCAGCTCGGCGAGCGTATCGAGATTTCGCCGCCGGGTCGGATCGTGTTGAGCGAAATGCCAGATGGACTGCGCCAGGGCGCCACGTTTCTGGCCAAGGTGGAAGCGCAAGCCGAAGGTTCGGGGGAATTGGGACTGACCTATCTTACCCGTGGCCTGTCTTGGCGTGCCGACTACATAGCGCACGTTGATCCGAAGGGCGACTCCCTATCGCTTTCCACGCTCGTCACCCTTACCAACACCAGCGGCGGTCACTACCCCGATGCCCAGGTCAGTTTAGTCGCCGGCCAGGTCAATCAGAAAGAAACGGACGTGGCGCGGCAACGCGGCGTTTCC
This sequence comes from Rhodospirillales bacterium, assembly GCA_965222795.1. GTDB lineage: Bacteria > Pseudomonadota > Alphaproteobacteria > Kiloniellales > CBDCUY01 > CBDCUY01. Next base: position 2,702,982 of record OZ244972.1, read on the forward strand.
GCCAAAGTGATGGCGCAGGCGGTTCCTGAAGCGCTGGAGTCTGTCGCTCCGCGATCGGTAGCCGACCGTCATGTCTACTCGTTGCCAAGGCGGGTTTCCTTGCCGAACCGTCAGACCGTTCAAGTGAGCCTGTTTCAAGCCACCGATGTCAAAGTCAAGCGTGAGTACCGTTTTGAAAGCCTTGTGCAGGCTTATCCTGGTTTTGACGAGATCGGACCCGTCAATGCTTCGCTCCAGCTACGGCTTAACAACGATGAAGAAAATGGCCTAGGTCAACCGCTGCCTCGCGGCACCCTTCGGGCCTATCAAAACGAAGAACAAGCGGGCCTGCTTTTTATCGGCGAGGACTCGGTGGGCCACACGCCGGTCGGCGAGGAAGTGCGCGTTTCCCTGGGTCAGGCCTTCGACGTGACGGGTCGGGCCAAGCGCACGGCCTATGAGCGCATTTCGAACAAGAGCTACGAGACCGGCCAAGAGATCATTTTGAACAATGCAAAAGCAGAGCCGGTGGAAGTCATTGTAGTCGGTCAAATGCCGCCCGGCTGGCGCCTCTTGGCCGAGAGTCAGCCGCACGAGAAAGAAACGGCTAACCGGGTTGCTTGGACGGTTGCGATCCCGGCCGAGGGGGTTGCGGTCTTGAACTATCGGGTTCGAGTGAGTCGCTAAAACTCATGGCCCCGTTGCGGCAATCGCCATCGACCAACGACGCATCCAAGCGCTCGGCTCGCCGACTGATCTTGTCGGTCGAAACGCGGAGATGACGCAAGTCCTCCTCGGCCTGCAGGAAATGGCGTTGTAGCTTTCCGGCGCGGGCATCCAGGCGAGTGATATCTTCTTGAAGGTGACGGAGTTCGCCTGCGATCTGGCTTGAGTGTTGCATAATGCAGAGATCCTTTAGTGCGGCTCGCAGGGTGGTCAGGGTCGCCATCAACGTGGTTGGCGAAACGATCCAGACCCGCTGGCGATGCGACTCTTCGATCACCTCGCGGAAATTGCTGTGCAGCTCTGCGAAAATCGCTTCGCTGGGCAAGAACAGCAAAGCCGAGTCCGCCGTTTCCCCGGGCAGGATGTACTTCTTTGCAATCTCGCTAATGTGCCGCTTGAGATCGCGGGTCAAGGCCCGGCGCGCTTGGTCTCGCTGTGCCCCGCGGGATGCCTTTTGCAGGGCCTGATAGCTTTCCAAAGGAAACTTGGCGTCGACGGCCAATGGCCCTGGAAGTGATGGGAAACGCACAAGACAGTCGACTCTTTGGCCACCGCTCAGCGGTACCTGGAATTGGTGGGCCGTTGGTGGCAGCATGGCGCAGACAATATCCTTTAACTGAACTTCGCCGAAGGCACCGCGGGCTTGCTTGTTGGAGAGGATGTCTTGCAAGCCCACCATCTCGCTGGAGAGAGCGGTGATGTTCTGCTGGGCAGTGTCGATAACCGCCAAGCGTTCCCTCAGCTCGGTCATACTGGCGTTGCTGGATTGAGACGAGGCTCTTAGATTCGAGCTGACTTCGGCGGAAAAGGTGCGCAAGCGGTCGTCCAACAGGCGATTGAGGGCGCGTTCTTGAGCCTTTAGGTGTTCTTCCAGTCGGTCTCGGGTATCCAACTGATCATCGGCGATTTGACCAAGGCGACCGACGAGTTGCGAAAGCCGATATCGACCGCCTCCGGTGCGGGCGACAGCGATCCCAAGTACGAAGGTAGCCAGAAGAACGGCAAGGGGCACCAGAAGGAAAAGAACCTCGGTTGGCAAGGAATTCACCACGACAGTTAGCCCTTATGGCCCCCAAGATATAGGGGTATGGTTTCAAAATTCTTTCTATATGTTGATTCAAGCGATGAGGGTGGTTCGAATGCGTGCCGTCCGCCAGGTGCTTGACGGAGCGTACTGGAGGCAATACCTAGTGTGGTGGATTTGAAGTTCCTATCATTATTTGAAGCAGCACCGAGAGGCGCTTCAAATCCGGAAACCACACGAGACTCAACACCATACTAGTGTCCTGATCGATTCCGAATTTCGGTCGGTGCAGGCCACAATATGAAGCGAATTTCGGAATCGGGACACTAGAGTGTTCTTGTATTCCCTTGTCGAGAGGTGCTTTCTGGCGGCATGGCCATTCTTCCCATCATCGTCGCGCCCGATCCGCGCTTAAAGAAGGTCTGCGATGCCGTGGAAACCGTGGATGCGGAGGTCCGGCGGTTGATGGAAGACATGCTAGAGACCATGTATGCGGCGCCGGGGATCGGGTTGGCCGCACCGCAAGTTGGAGTGGCGCGTCGCGTTATCGTCATCGATATCGCCCGCGAAGGGGAGCCGCCACAGCCCTACAGCATGGTCAATCCGGAAGTGATCTGGACCTCGCCGGAGCGGAGCACCTATCAGGAGGGCTGCCTTTCCTTACCCGATCACTATTCCGACGTTGTGCGGCCTGCATCGTGTAGGGTGCAGTACTTGGATGCCGAAGGCGAAAACCGCGAGCTCGAAGCAGAGGGCCTCTTGGCGACCTGTATCCAGCATGAAATTGACCATCTCGACGGCATTATCTTCGTCGATCACATCTCCTCACTCAAGCGGAGCATGATCTTGCGAAAACTGACGAAGGCCAAGAAGCAGGACAAAACCCGCGAGACCGAGCGGGCTGGCGCCCTTTAGGCGCGGCGCACGCTGTTGAGGGGATGAATAGCCTATGTCCGTGCAGCGATTGGCGTTCCTTGGTACACCGGACTTTGCCCTTCCCTGCCTCGAGGCGCTTGCCACGGCCGGCTATGTGATTGCTTGCGTCTATAGTCAGCCGCCGCGTCCTGCTGGCCGAGGACACGCGACCAAGCCCTCCCCGGTGCACGCCTTTGCCGAACGTGAGGGCCTAGCCGTACGGACGCCTGAGACCCTGCGTTCTCCCACCGCGATAGCCGACTTTCAAAGCCTTGACCTGGATCTGGCCGTGGTGGTCGCCTACGGCTTGTTATTGCCGCAAGCGATTTTGGACGCACCACGGCGCGGCTGCGTCAATGTTCATGCCTCCCTACTGCCCCGCTGGCGAGGAGCGGCGCCGATCCAGCGGGCGATCCTGGCCGGTGATCGTGAAACCGGGATCACCCTCATGCAAATGGAGGTGGGTTTGGATAGCGGCCCGATCCTGACGCAAGAGACGCTTGCCATTGGACCAGGTATGACCGCAGGCGAGCTGCATGATCGGCTGGCGACCCTGGGGGCGGCAACCCTGAGGAAAGCTTTGCCCGACATCCTCGATGGCCGGATCGCACCACGCCCGCAGCCCGCCCACGGCATCACCTATGCCAAGAAGCTCGAGCGGCAGGAGGCGAGAATCGACTGGCAGAAAGATGCCATGACCCTCGAGCGGCAAGTCCGTGCCTTTAATCCCTGGCCAGGGTCTTGGTTTGCCTTTGGCGGCGAACGCATCAAGGTTCTGGCGGCCGAGGTGGTGGCCGGCGTTCCGACAGCTCCGCCGGGCCAAATCCTTGATAATACTATGACCCTTGCTTGCGGCCGTGGTTCGGCGCTGCGGCTGTTGAAGCTGCAGCGGGCCGGCCGAAAGGCCCTGTCATCCGAAGAATTCCTCAAGGGGTTCCCGATACCCGCGGGTGGCCATGCGGAATGACCCGTTTCAAGCTGACCCTGGAGTATGACGGCAGCGGCCTGGTCGGCTGGCAGCGCCAAGAGAGCGGTCCCAGCGTACAGGCGGCTTTGGAGGATGCGGTTCTGGCCTTCTCCGGGGAAACGGTGACCGCAGTCGCGGCTGGTCGAACCGATGCGGGCGTACATGCCTTGGGCCAGGTGGCGCACCTCGATCTCTTTAAGGAGATCACAGCCTTTCGTCTGGGCGAGGCGATTAATGCCCACTTGCGTCACAGCGGCATCGCGGTCCTGGGCGTCGAGCGTGTCTCAGAGGATTTCCATGCCCGCTTCTCCGCCACAGGGCGTGCCTACCTCTACCGTATCATCAATCGAAGGGCACCGCTGACGATTGACGTCGGCCGGGCCTGGCAAGTTGGCCGGGCCCTCGACGAGACACGCATGCAATGCGCCGCCCGCCGCCTGATCGGGCAGCATGACTTTTCCAGTTTTCGAGCGAGCGGCTGTCAGGCCACCTCGCCGGTAAAGACTCTGGATCGGCTTGATGTCGAACGCGCGGGAGAAACGTTGCACGTCAGGGCCGAAGCGCGCTCCTTTCTCTATCGACAGGTACGCAACATGGTCGGTTCCCTGGTTTGGGTCGGGGTTGGCCGGTGGTCGCCGGAGGACTTATCCCGGGCCTTGGAAGCCTGTGACCGACGCGCCGGAGGCCCGGCCGCGCCGGCCGAAGGGCTTTATCTCACTGCCGTCCGATACGATTGATTGGGCGGCAATCCAAACCATAGCCGACCGGCGGTCTAACTCATGCTTGCGGTCGCTTGCCCGATCATCAGCTCGATGATGAGTTTGCAGCCAATAAATCCTGCTGCCTCCATACCATTGATTCGAAGGGCACTGCGGGCAATGAACCACTCATAAACCACCAAGAAAAGCATGGTGCCCAAGACCAGGGCGGCGCCAAAGCTTTGCGGAATGGCCCCGCTGCCGGAAACGGCTTGGATCGGGAGGAATATAAGAAGCTCGATTACCGCGGCCCAATTGAGGGCGATGATCAAGATGATGAAGGCGTCGGCCTTGCCAATGGTCTCCAAGATCCAATGGGCGATGACGGGGAAGGCGAGCCAAATAATGGTGTAGGCTAAAGCCTCGATCAGGAAATGGTGAACAGGGTGGTCGCCAGGCGGATTTTCGCCCAGATGGATCATCACCAAAATGGCATAGCCGGGTGCGACGATGACCGCAGCAAAGAAAGACTGCCAAAAGCCTTGCAGGGAAACATCAAAATAATTCAAGCCGTGGCGGTCGAAATGAAGCAGCCGCCAGGCTCCAAATAGTGCGCGTGAAATTTCCTGCAAACTCGGAATCATGGCGCGCGTGGCTTCATAACGGAAAGGAGGCGTCCAAGACTCTTCGATAGATGGCTGTGAGGTCTTTGAGGTCTTTCAAGCTAACCTGCTCGTCCACCTTATGTGCGGTTTGATTTTTAAGCCCGAGCTCGGCCACGGTGCAGTAGTCCTTAATGAACCGCGCATCGGAAGTGCCGCCCGTTGTGGCCAGGGCCGGGGTCATTCCGGTTACGGCCGTGATTGCCGCGCTGATCAAGTCGCTGTGCGGACCCGGCGGGCAGAGAAAGGATTCACTGGCCGAGGCTACCGACAAGTCATAACGGGCCCCACGTTGGTCGAAGCCTTCGCGCATCCAGTCGATGATTGACTTCGAGCTGTGCTGGTCGTTGAAGCGAACATTGAAAGCTGCTTCGACCTTTGCTGGGATGACGTTACTTGCCGCATTGCCCACATCGACGCTGGTGACCTGCAGGCGAGACGGTTCGAAATGGGCATTTCCCTGGTCCAGTGGCGATCCGGTGATCGCTGCCAGCATCGGCAAGATGTGGTGGATTGGGTTGTCGGCGTGCTGCGGATAGGCGGTGTGTCCCTGGGTGCCGTACACCACCAGACGGCCACTGAGACTGCCCCGCCGGCCTATTTTGATGGTGTCGCCAAGGTGGTCGCCGCTGGTGGGCTCGCCGACTAGACAGCGATCAAGGGTCTCGTCGCGCTCTGCTAACCAGGTGAGCACCTTGCGAGTGCCATTGATGGCGACAGCTTCCTCGTCGCCAGTTATCAGCAAGCTGATCGACCCGCCGAAGTTCGGCCCACGCTCGGCGAGAAAACCGCTGATCGCCGCGCAAAAGGCGGCGATCGCGCCTTTCATGTCGACAGCGCCGCGGCCATAAAGGATGTTATCTTCGATAACGCCGTCGAAAGGATTGTGCCGCCAGTCGGCCGGGTTACCCACCGGCACGACGTCCGTGTGGCCCGCATAGCAGAAGTTGGGCGCCGTGGATCCTAGTCGGGCGTAAAGGTTATCCACAGGCTCGCTGCCCGGCTCCTCAAAGACGAGCCGATGGCAGGAAAAGCCCATAGGCTTGAGGGTTGCCTCTAGCAGATCTAGAGCGCCGCCCTCGGTGGGGGTGACGCTGGGGCAACGGATCAGCGCCTGGGCCAAGGAGACCGGGTCTAGGGAGGCGGGCGCTGCGCCAGGCATCGGATGTGCCCTTTAGTCGCGTAGAAGCTCGTTGATGGAAGTCTTTGCCCGGGTCCCTTCGTCCACGCGTTTGATAATCACGGCGCAGTAAAGACTGGGTCCGGGCCTTCCATCAGGTAGCGGGTTACCAGGCATACTTCCCGGTACGACCACCGAGTAGGCTGGAACCCGTCCTCGGGTTACCTCGCCGCTGACCCGGTCGACAATCTTGGTGGAAGCGCCAATGAAGACACCCATGGAAAGGACCGAGCCTTCCTCGACCACAACCCCTTCGACCACTTCCGAGCGCGCGCCAATAAAACAATTGTCTTCGATGATCACCGGCCCTGCTTGCAGTGGTTCCAGCACGCCGCCCAGGCCGGCGCCACCGGAAATGTGACAATTGCTGCCAACTTGGGCACAGGATCCGACCGTGGCCCAGGTGTCGATCATGGTACCGGCGCCCACATAGGCGCCCACATTGACGAAGCTCGGCATCAAGACCACGCCAGGGGCCACGTAGGCGGAATGACGAACGATGCAATGGGGGACCGCCCGAAAGCCGGCGGCTGAAAATTCCGCCGCCCCCCAGCCCGCGAACTTAGAAGGCACCTTGTCCCACCATGGAGTGTTATCGCCCGGCCCACCGGGGATTGGGGTCATGTCGTTTAAGCGAAAGGAGAGCAGCACCGCCTTTTTCAGCCACTGGTTCACCTGCCAGCCATCGTCACCCTTCTCAGCCACCCGGCGTTGTCCGGAATCGAGAAGGTTCAAGGCTTCGTCCACCGCCTGGCGGAGCGTTCCGCCGCTGTGCGGCGAAATGTCGGTGCGGTCTTCCCAACCTTGGTTGATCGTGGCTTCTAGGTCGCTAATCGTCATGGTTATCTCGCGGTTGTCTTGCTTGGGGTGTCCGTGTTGTCGAGTGCGGTGAGAACGACGCCTTCTAGAAACGCCGTCAAATCAACGGCTACATGATCAAGATGCGCTTGTGTTCCCTGTGGCGGTTGTTGGTGTTGGTCCTTTGCGACCCATATTGTCGTCATTCCAAGCGCCGCCGCCGGGACCAGGTTGTGCGCGGTATCTTCGAAAAAGGCGGCTCGGCAGGGTACGAGGTCTTGAACTTTGATAAGGGAGTCGTAGGCCGGCTTTCTCGGCTTGGGGGTGTAGTTAGTAGCGATGATGTCATGAATGGCCGAGAAATGTTCCGTGATCCCCAAGCGACCCAAAACCGATTCCGCATGGCGGCTGGACGCATTGGTGAAGATTACCTTCCGGCCTGGCAGCGCCTCAAGCGCCGCGTTCAAGGCGTCGTCGGGCTGGATGATAGAGTGGTCAATATCATGCACGAAGTCCAAGAATCCTATGGGGTCCAAGGAGTGGTTCAACATTAAGCCCCGCATGGAGCTCCCGTACTCCCAGTAATAGTCCTTTTTCAGGCTACGTGCAGCCTCAAGGTCGAGGTCGAGGAACTGGGCAATGTAGGCGGCAATACGTTGATCAATTTGATCGAAAACACCGCTGGAGGCAGGGTAAAGTGTGTTGTCTAAGTCAAAGACCCAGTCGGCGATACCTGGGAAGGAGGACGATGTCGGCATTTTCTTGATCAGGATCCATTGCAGCCAAGGCCGCGCACTCTCGCCCTTCACCGCGCCGCTGGCAAGAGCAAACGGTCTTGGTTGGGGATATCCTATGATCAATCTTTTATCCGTCGGCCCTCGCTTAGGATTCCGCTCGTGCTGCCCAACATTAAAGCTCGCACACGAGGACTCATCGCAGATTGTGGATATTAATCGGAAACACCGATCAATTCATCGTAATTAAGCCCCTTTTAAGGGATGTTGGGCAAATCTATCCCCTCACGAAAACCTGCCGAATGCAGAGTTGGAGGCTCCATGGCGGGCTTAGCCGTAAGTAACCCGACCCGGACACCAGAGCACGGATCAGCGATTAAAAGGGCTGACAACGGCCTTTTCTCCGCGAAGGGGCCCTTTGAGTGCTATCCTGGCGCAGTCTTGCTGATCGGCCGGAATTCCCAGGTGATAGCGGCCAATGAATTGGCGGAAACTATCGTTGACCATCTGCGTGGTGGGGAGGCCGAAGAGCTACGCTCGGCCGTTGATGCGGCTTTGGCAGGCCGTGCTGCCCAAATCAATCCGTTACTGATTGAATCGCCACAGGCGCCAAATTCCTTGGGTCAGGCGTTTGATGTGGTGGTCTTGCCGTGGGGTGATGGCGTGGCAGCCCTTATCTTGGGCAGAGATATTACCGTAGAACGCAACCTGCGCTGGGCCTTGATAGAGTCACGCGAACGCTTTAAGGACCTGGTGGCTTTGACCGGCGATTTCGTCTGGGAAACCGATTCCGAAGGTCATTTCACCTTCGTGGTGCCGAACGAAGCCTTAGGCTATGGTGCTGGCCAGATGACGGGCCAGAATGTGACAGACTTCCTATACGCGGGCGCCAACCAAACACCGTTTTCCGCCAAGGAAGGAATGCATAATGTCTTGGTGGATTTCCGCAGCAGCGACGGCTCAAAAGTCGCATTGTGCGTTTCGGCCCGCCCTCTATTTGCCGCCTGTGGAGCTTGGCAAGGTGCTCGCGGAATTGGCCGAGAAGACTTTTAGAGCCGGCAGTTACAACGCAAACTCGCGCTGAGCCTACGGGCTTCGCCGGACCAGCGTGCCCAGCCCCCTCTCGGTAAATATTTCCAACAACATGGCATGCGGTATGCGGCCGTCCAAGATGACCGCTGCCTCGACGCCACTCTCGACCGCGTGCCGGCAGGTCTCCAGCTTTGGGATCATGCCACCAGAAATGGTCCCATCGCGCATCAACGACTGTAGTTGTGCCAGCGTTAGATCGGGCAGGAGCTCGCCTTGCGCGTCGAGAACCCCGGCGACATCCGTCAGCAGCAGGAGCCGAGTGGCCTTAAGCGCCGACGCAATCGCGCCAGCCACCGTATCGGCGTTGATGTTGTAGGTTTGACCGTCCTGGCTGAATCCGATCGGCGCGATCACCGGTATCAAGCCCGATTCTTCCATGGAGTTCAGGATCTTCGGGTCAATGTGGTCCGGCTCGCCGACAAAGCCCAGGTCCAGAACCTTCTCGATATTGGAATCTTTGTCGCGTTTGTGGCGCGTGAGCTTGCGGGCGGTGATGAGCGCCCCGTCCTTCCCGGAAAGGCCAATGGCGCGGCCGCCCGCCGTGTTGATGGCACTGACAATCTGCTTATTGATGGCGCCGCTGAGCACCATTTCGACGATTTCAACCGTCGCTGCATCCGTCACCCTTAGACCGTCGACAAACTCGGTCTTGAGTTTGAGCCGGGCCAGCATGTCGCCGATCTGCGGACCGCCGCCATGAATTACTACGGGATGAATGCCCACCTGCTGCAGCAGGACCACATCGCGGGCAAAGGTTGCCGAAAGCTCCGGGTCACCCATCGCATGGCCCCCGTACTTGATGACGAAAGTCTTGCCGCTATGCCGCTTGAGATAGGGCAACGCCTCGGTGAGGGTGCGAGCGGTGTGTAGCCATTGCCGTGTCGTATGCGGGTTTCTAGGTGACATGGCTGGCATCTTCCTCCCTTGTCGCGGTTGGGCCGTCAACCAGACCGGCGAGCTCGGCCCTCAGCTCGGCAATGCCATGCCCTTTTTTCGCACTCGTCACAAGGACTTCAGTATGCGCCGCCGGCGATTTTTCGGTTTCGGCTCGGATTTCATCGATCCGTTCTTGCAGGATTCTGTCGCTCGCCTTGTCGGCTTTGGTCAAAATGATTTGATAGGTGACGGCCGCCTGATCGAGCTCGGCCATTATGCTGCGGTCGGGCGGCTTCAGGCCATGCCGGGAGTCAAGCAACAACAGAACCCGACGCAGGTTCGGCCGTCCTTTCAAGTATAGACGGCTCACCGCCGACCAAGCCCTAACGGCACGCTTTGAGGCGGCGGCGTATCCGAATCCGGGAAGATCAACCAGCACCAGCCTCCCACCGAGGTCAAAAAAAATGAGCTGTTGCGTACGGCCAGGTGTGTTGGAGGTGCGCGCCAAGGTTTTGCGGCCGGTCAAGGCATTGACTAGGCTTGATTTCCCAACGTTTGATCGACCCGCGAAAGCAACCTCCGGAAGGCTTATCTCCGGAAATTGCTCGACCTGAGCTGCGGCCATGAGGAAGCGGCAATCTTGGGCGAACAGCCAGTGCCCAAAATCGAACCGGCTCAAGCCCGACGGTTTGATCGGATCGACCATGAACTCATTCCGAAGTGATGACCCGCATGACAGCCGGGCCTGGCCGATGCTCTAGGTCTTGCTTGGCTGGCGGCCAATTGGAACGCCCGCCCGCTTCATGATGACCGCCTGCTGGATGATCGAAAGGATGTTGTTCCAAGTCCAATAGATCACCAATCCAGCCGGGAAAGTCGCCAAAAGGAAGGTAAAGACGATCGGCATGAAGAGAAAGATCTTGGCCTGAACAGGATCCGTAGGCTGTGGATTGAGCAGCTGTTGCAGGTACATGGTGACGCCCATGACGATCGGCCACACGCCCAAGCTGATGATGTTCAGCACGCCAAGATCGGGAACCTCCCAAGGCAGTAAACCGAAACCATTCAAAATGCTGGTTGGATCACGCGCCGAGAGATCCTGGATCCAACCAAAGAAGGGGGCATGACGCATTTCGATCGTGACAAACAGCACCTTGTAAAGCGCGAAGAACACCGGGATTTGGACGAGGATCGGCAGGCAGCCCGACATCGGGTTGGCGCCTTCCTTCTTGTAGAGGCCCATCATTTCCTGGTTGAGGCGCTGCTTGTCGTCACCGTAGCGTTCGCGCAATTCCAGCATTTTTGGCTGTAGCTTGCGCATCTTGGCCATCGACACATAAGACTTGTTGGCCAGGGGAAAAAAAGCCAGCTTGATCAACACCGTCAGGATGAGGATGGCAACCCCGAAATTGCCGACCACGCCGGCTATGTAATGGAGGAGGTAAAACCCGGGCTTGGTCAAAAAATAGAACCAGCCGAAGTCGACCGCCAAATCGAAGTTCACGATACCCAAACGGTCCCGGTAGTCGTCGAGGCGCAGCACTTCCTTGGCGCCGGCGAAAAGGCGGCTCGTGACCGCCACCGAGGCTCCGGGATTGATGGTCGCCGCCTCATAGAGATAGTCGACCTGGTACTTGTCGGTTCCCTGGCTAAGTGAATGCAAGAAGCGGCCATTGATGGTCCTTTCCTGGTCTGGTACCAGCGCCACGAGCCAATACTTGTCGGTGATTCCGAGCCAGCCTCCGGTCGAACTTTCTGTAATCAGGCCACGGTCTTGTTCCTGCAGTTCGTCGTAGTCGATTTCTCTCAGGGTTCCGTCGAAGACGCCGAGCAAGCCTTCATGCAAGATGTAAAATCCCAGAACCTGAGGGGTTCCGGTGCGCGAAATGAGCCCATAGGGCGATAGAGTGACCGCGGCGTTGCCGGAGTTTGCAACACTTTGGGTGACCGTCAGCATGTAATGCTCGTCGAGATCGAAAACGCGTTCGAAGGTCAGCCCCTCGCCGTTGTCCCATGTCAAGGTAACCGGGCCACCTGGGGTCAATTCGCTACGATCCGCCTGCCAAAGCGACTCAGCATTCGGCACCTTGATGCCGCTATCGCCACTCGACCATCCGAAATTTGCAAAATACGGCTTGGTCGTCATGGCCGGCGACAGCAGCACGATGTTGGGGCTACTGGGATCAAGGTCCTCGCGATAGGTAATCAACGTCAGGTCATCGACTTGCCCACCTTTGAGCGCGATCGACCCCTGCAAGCGCGGCGAGCTGATGGCCAGGCGTGGACTTTCTTTTAGCACCTCGCCTCGATCCAACGACAGTATCTCACCGTCTGCTGGCTCGACCCCTGGGACGATCGCCGATCCGCTGTCCTGCTGTGGGGTTTGGGGGGCTTCGGCCTCCTGCCGGGCACGTTCTTCTTCCATCATAGGCCCGGTGATGAAGAACTCGAAAATAAGCAAGATGCCCAAGGAGAGGACGATCGCCAGGATCAGGTTTTTCTGTTCCATGCTGGGTCGACCCTACTTTCCAGCGATTTCAACGGATACGTTACTTCGACCGCGATCGGCCTCTGGCGGCACCGGATCATAACCGAACCCGCCCCAGGGATGGCAGCGAGCCAAGCGCCGAAGGGTGAGCCAGCAACCTGTTATACAGCCGTGCCGAGTAATCGCTTCGGCGGCATAGCGCGAACAACTCGGCGAGTAGCGGCAGCCAACCGACAAATAAGGTGATATTGCCAGGCGATAAATCCGGATCATGCCCACCAAAATCTGCGCTGCCAGGCTCATGACCGCCTCTTCCTAGGTCCGACTCTGCCAACGTCTCGCCGCTTCTGGTGCACTTTCTCTACCGCCTTTACCGCCTGCTCTAAGTCCCGAACCAGTGCATCATAGGGCTGCGTCAGAACCCCGGAGCGGGCAATCAGCACATAGTCTGTACCCGCCATCCCTGCCTGCGGCAAAACATCCGTAGCTGCCGAGCGAAGCCGGCGTTTCGCGCGGTTCCGCAACACCGCGGAGCCGACTTTTCGACTTGCGGTAAATCCGACCCGAACCTCAGGGCAGGTTTCATCAGCACGCATGGCGGTTTTTTCCCGCAGGGCCGCTTGAAGGACAAATCCGGAGGTCACCCAGCGACGACCCGCCCTGGCGACCGTAAGAAATTCGGGCCGCTTCTTGAGCCGCCCGAGCCCGCACGTCATTTAGGCTGTAAGCCGCTTACGACCTTTGCGACGGCGATTTGCCAGAACTCTTCGACCGCCAACGGTCGCCATGCGCGCCCGAAACCCGTGGCGGCGCTTGCGGACCAGCACGCTGGGCTGATAGGTGCGCTTCAAGGCTGGAACTCCATCTCAATCGGCTAGCTTTTCACGATGGCTGTATAGGCGGCGACATGGCGTCTGTCAACGACAGGTCGATGACCAAATTGCTGGCCGATCTTCAATCGGTCGCGGAACGGTGATTGGCTGTTATGATGCGCTGTTACCATTTTCTCCGGGAGCGGACAGATTGGCTTGAATTTTGGGCTGACCGTAGAATGCCTCTGCAATGCTTGATAGCCTATGTTGCGCATCCAAGGCTGGTAGGGCCTTGCAATAGATTGTAGCTACGGTAGTTTCTACGACCGTAAAAGGATTCCCGGATGCAGGACCCGCCTCAGCAAAGCGCTTCCCAGCCGTTCAGCATCGCCCGCCTGCTCCCTGTGGTCATTCTCGTCGGCATCTTCGCCTTTGCGTTTTCCATGGGTTGGCATGAGTACCTCAGCTTCGAAGCGCTTCGCGACAATCGCCAATGGCTCGCCCAGCAACTTGAAGACTACGGTGCGGTGGCCCACCTTGGGTTCATCGTTATCTATGCCATCGCCACGGCTGCTTCGGTGCCGGGCGGCGTTTTCCTGACCCTGGCCGGCGGCTTTCTCTTCGGCACCTGGCAGGCAACCATCTATGTGGTTCTTGGCGCCACCGTCGGGGCAACAGCGGTATTTTTGGCAGCGCGGACGGCGCTGGGCGATGTTCTGAAACGCAAGGCGGGCCCGGCCTTGCAAAGAATGGAGGCCGGTTTCCGCGAAAATCAGCTGAGCTACTTGCTGGTCTTGCGCCTGATCCCGCTATTTCCCTTTTGGCTGGTCAATTTGGTGCCAGCCTTCGTTGGCATGTCATTGCGCAATTATCTCATCGGCACGGTGCTTGGAATCATACCCGGCACCCTGGTTTACTGCGGTGTCGGTTCTGGCCTCAGCGCCATCTTCGAAGCTGGCGAAACGCCGGATCTAGGGATTATTTTTCAGCCGAGGATTTTGTTGCCAATCCTCGGCCTTGCCCTCCTGTCTTTGCTTCCCGTTGTCTACAAGAAGTTGAAGGCGAGACGATCATAAGGAACCCGCCGACGGGTGGCCGCTAGGGTTGCGGACCGAGGGGACTGCACCGAAAGTCACAGGCATTAAGGAGGTTTGCGATGGCTCTTGAGAGAGAAGTGGACGTCTGCATTATCGGCGGAGGCTCAGCAGGCCTGTCGGCGGCGGCCGGAGCGGCTCAAATGGGCGCCAAAACCGTGCTCTTTGAGAAAGGTAAGATGGGAGGCGACTGCCTCAACGACGGCTGTGTCCCCTCCAAATCGCTGTTGGCCGCAGGCAAGGCGGCGCAGGCGCGCAAGCACGCTTCCGCCTTTGGCATCAAGTACCGCAAGCCGGCTATCGACTTTGCTGCGGTGCACGACCATGTGCACGATGTCATTGCTGGGATCGCGCCGCACGACTCTGTCGAGCGCTTTGAGGGGCTTGGGGTCTCGGTGGTGCAGGCAGAGGCGCGTTTTGTCGGCCCGCAAACGCTGGAATCCGAAGGCCAGTTGTACAACGCTCGCCGTATCCTGGTGGCGACCGGCTCCGAGCCATTCATTCCACCAATACCAGGCCTCGACACGGTCGACTATCTCACCAACGAAACCGTTTTCGATCTCACCAGCTTGCCGGACCACCTGATAGTGGTCGGCGGCGGTCCAATCGGCTGCGAGCTCGGCCAGGCCTTTTGCCATTTAGGCGCCGCCGTCAGCGTCGTTGAAATGGCGACCGTCCTGCCAAAGGATGATCCCGAGTTGGCCGATGTGGTCCGCCAGCAACTGGTCCGCGACGGCATAAAGCTTTATGAGGAAAGCAAAGTTATCGGGGTCGAAAAGCTGCCTGACGGGTTGGCTGTGGACGTCGAGACGAAATCTGGAACTCAAAGAATAGAAGGTAGTGCCCTTCTGCTCGCCGTGGGTCGACGCCCCAACACGGCGGGGCTCAACCTTGAAGCGGCAGGCGTCCAATACGATCGATCCGGCATCAAGGTTGATTCTCGCCTGCGCAGCACCAATCACCGCGTGTTCGCCGCGGGCGACGTGGCGGGCGGCTTTCAGTTCACCCATTTGGCCGGCCATCACGCCGGCATCTTTATCCGCAATGCCCTATTCCGTCTGCCCGCCAGAGTGGACAATTCCGCAGTGCCCTGGGTCACCTTTACCGAGCCAGAGCTGGCCCATGTCGGGCTCGACGAAAGATCAGCGAAAGAAAAACACGGCGATATCCGCATCCTCCGGTGGCCCTTTGCCGAAAACGACCGGGCCCGGGCAGAGCGGCTGGTCGAAGGCGGGGTCAAGGCCATTGTGACACCCCGCGGGCGCATTCTGGGTGCCACTATTGTCGGCAGTCATGCGGGAGAATTGATCCAGACCTGGGTGCTGGCGATCTCCCAGGGTCTCAAAATTGGGGCCGTGGCCCAGATGATTGCCCCTTATCCGACTCTTGGCGAGGTCAGCAAGCGAGCGGCGGGTGGTTTTTTCACGCCCAAGCTGTTCAGTGAGCGGACCCGGTCCATGGTTCAATGGCTTGCCAAAATCGGTTGATATCCGTCGCCTTCACACCCGTCGCTTCACATAATTGTGAAACTTCAAGTTTTAACGTGATTCGTGTTTTGGTCGAGGCATTGACATTCTATTTTCACCGCGTGTTTGGTGGTCCCTACCGTCAAACACATTGAGTGTTGACCGGGTGCTGACAAACACCCAATCCATTGGGAGGTTCTTGATGCTTAAAGAAACTTTGGTTGCCCTGAGCGTTGCCTCACTGGCTGCAGCCTCCGGCGCCTTGCCGACAGCGGCGGTGAAGGCGGCGGACACTTCTGTGCAGATTGCGGCCTGCAACCCGTGCAATCCCTGTAACCCCTGCGCGGCGGCGAACCCCTGCAATCCCTGTAACCCCTGCAATCCCTGTGCGGCGGCTAACCCCTGCAACCCGTGCAATCCCTGCAATCCTTGCGCGGCGGCCAATCCCTGCAACCCGTGCAATCCCTGCAATCCTTGCGCGGCATCGGACTAGGCTTACTTTAGCACCTGATCATGTGCTGGGCGGTGTGTCTTGCGTTCTATCGTGCTCTCCCTCTCCCGCGGTGAATAGCAACGCATCGCCCAACCTTCTTTCGCTAGGCATTTAATATCTCGGTCGCGCAGAAAGGCCTTCGGGATTTCCGCCGCAAGCGCGCAACCATCAAGCTCGAAACCAATGTCATGCTATACTGCATGACCATGAGCGGTTCGAGTTTCACCCTTCCAGCCCTAACGAAGAACCTTTCGGCGCGCTTGCTCGTGCTGACCGTTGCGTTCGTCATGATGGCGGAGGTGCTGATTTATGTGCCGTCCTTAAGTCGCTTCCGGCTCAACTATCTCACCGAACGACTAGCCGATGCACATTTGGCAATTTTGGCTTTGGAAGCGACCCCGGACCAGATGGTCAGCGAACAGCTGGCCGACGAGCTGCTGCAACATGCAGAGGCGATTTCCATTGCCTTAACCAAGCCTAACGCGGTCAAGCTAATCCTGATGAATGAAACGCCGGGGAGGGTGAGTGCCACCTATCACCTCGATCGCATTTCCCAACTGGGTCATATTCGTGATGCCTTAATGACCCTAACCGCGGAACCGGGACGCGTCTTGCGGGTGGTCGGCATGTCGCCTAAAGACAGCACCGTTGAGGTCGATTTAGTGCTCTACGAAGGGCCGCTCCGGCAGGCCATGATCAGCTTCTCCAATCGCATCGGTGGCCTGTCGCTCGTGATCGGTTTGATTACGGCCGCCTTGGTTTATTTTAGCCTGCATTTCCTCATCGTTCGCCCCATGCGGCGCATTACCCAGAGCATGACCAGCTTTCGCGAGGATCCGGAAAACGCCTCGAACATCATTGAAGTTTCAGGGCGGAGCGACGAGGTCGGCATCGCCCAGCACGAACTGCGGGCCATGCAAGAGCGCTTGCGTGCTGCATTGCACCAAAAGACCCGGCTGGCCGCGCTCGGAACCGCGGTGACCAAGATTAACCACGATCTACGCAATATCCTGGCGACCGCGCGCTTGGTTTCTGATCGCCTGGCAGGCAGCGCCGACCCAGAGGTCAATCGTATCACGCCTACATTGCTGACGGCCATCGACCGAGCGGTCAATCTCTGCGGTCAAACGCTCAATTTCACCCGCGAAGGGCCGCCGCCCCTGGAACTCACCAACTTTGAGCTCGGGGAGCTGATTGACGATGTCGGCAAGGTTCTTCCTGATCTTGCCAACGGGCAGGCGGTGTGGCGCAACCATCTGGCTGAGGCCTTGGTTTTGAAGGCCGATCGGGACCAATGTTTTCGAGTCTTTAGCAACTTGGGTCACAACGCTTTCCAAGCAGGGGCGCAGGAGGTAGAGATCTCCGCCCAGCGCAGCGACGGCGTGATCGTCATCGATGTCTCCGACGATGGTCCGGGATTGCCGCCGCGGGCACGGGAAAGACTTTTCACGCCCTTTGCCGGGTCGGCGCGGCCGGGCGGTTCCGGGCTCGGATTGCCAATTGCCCGGGATCTCATTCGGGCCCATGGCGGGGATATTGTGCTGGCCAGCTCGACTTCGGAGGGCAGTTGCTTTCGCGTGACCCTGCCCGTCGATCCGGAGATTAACGGTCGCTCAGTCCAAAGCAAAGGTAAGAGCCTTTAGGTAGGCAGACTCCGGAAGGAAGGGGTGCACGGGATGGTCGGGCGCCGCCCCGGCCACGCGTAGCAGCCGGCCGCTGCGCCCGGCCCGCCGCAGCCCATCGCGAATCTGGACCAGGAGCATCGCGGCATCCACGTGATGGGAGCAGGAGGCGAAGAACAGGAAGCCGCCCGGCGCTACCAGCGGAGCCGCGAGCGCGGCCAGCTTCCGATAGCCTTTGATGCCGCTGCCAAGGCTCTTCTTGGATTTTACAAAGGCTGGCGGGTCGACGATGACCACATCGAAGCGCTCTTTCTCGGCTTCTAGGCGCGCAAGTCCACTAAAGACCTCGGTTTTCTCAAAGCGGCACCGGTCACCCACGCCGTTCAACCGGGCCGCCTCCGCCGCCAGCTCCAATGCCGCCGCGGAACGGTCGAGTGCCAGCACCTCACCTGCGCCCGCCAGCGCCGCCAGTACGGTGAAACCGCCAACATAGCTGTAGCAATCAAGCACCCGCGCGTTGTTGGCAAGCTGGGCAATCCAAGCCCGGTTTTCGCGCTGATCGAAGAACCAGCCAGTCTTCTGGCCGCCGCGCAAATCAGCCAGATATCGGGCGCCGTTTTCGCTCAGGGAAATGGTTTCCGGCATGACACCTTGCGCTTGCCTGACTTCAGATTCCAACCCCTCCTGATTACGCGCGGCGCTGTCGTTCTTGAACAACACTTTGGGTTGGCCCAATAGGCGATTGATGGCCGTCAACACCAATTCTGATAGGCGATCCATACCGGCGGTGTTGAACTGGGCCACCAAAACGTCACCATAACGATCGATGATCAGCCCTGGCAGGCCATCAGCTTCGGCGTGGACAAGGCGATAAAAGGGCTCTGGGTAAAGCCTCTGCCGCAAGGCGAGCGCGGATTCAAGACGCCTGACGAAAAATTCTGCGTCAATGGGCAGCTCCGGGTCTCGGCTCAATAAGCGGGCAGAAATCAAGGGCCGGCTGTTGAAGATGGCGGTTCCGAGGGGTTCACCGGCACTGCTCACCAGGCGCACGACCGAACCTGGTGGGAGGGCCTTCGCGACCGCGTTCAGTCGTACTTCGTTGGAATAGACCCAGGGGTGCCCTTGGCGCAGGCGCTTGTCGTGCTTGGGCAGGAGCGTGATGGTGGCACGATCGGCGGCCGTGGGGCTATCAGTCATGTAAGGGGCGTGTCAGCCGGTCGACGATGTCGTTCGCACGATTGGCGGCACGGACATCGGCTCCGAATCCCAGGGAAACAGTATCCAAGTATCCTGGCTCACTTCGGTGATGAAGGTGTCCACCAGCGGCCGACCGGCCGGCTTGGCATAGACCGTGGCGAAATGGGCTTTGGGCAGCAAGTCCCGTACAGTGCGCGCTGTTTTTCCCGTATCCACCAAATCATCGACGATGAGCCAGCCAGAGCCATCGCCCGGCACGCCCTTCAGCACCTTAAGCTCGCCTTGCACCCGGTCGTCATAGCTGACGATACACATGGTTTCGATAAGCCGAATCTCCAGCTCCCGGGCGACCACTGCGGCTGGCACCAAACCACCGCGCGTGACCGCCACGATGCCCTGCCAGGGCCCTTCCGCCAAAAGCCGCCAGGCGAGCGCCTTGGAGTAGCGATGAAGCTCTTCCCAGGATACGGGAAAGGTGCGAGAGAAGGGCTGGGTTTCCGACACGGCACGGCCTTTCGAAAGAAATTTGGCCGCATTTAAGCGGAAGCCACAAGTCCGGGCAACAATCTATAGCCTTTGTCTCGATCCTTTAATCGGACCGTTTTTCCAGCGACCGACAAAGCGGCCCGTCGAGTGTTTAAGCGGCTGTGGCTGGGCGGACCAGATTGACGTGAAGTTTCAGATAATTTCTTCGTTGGCCTCGACCAGATGAACACCATTAATGCGCCAACTGCCGTCTTCTTGTTGCTCCATGATATATAGAGCCATGACTGGTTTGCCATCCGGGCCCACCAAGATCACCGCTTGCACCGGCATGCTATCGACCGATCGCAACTGGCCGAACTCGACGTGCTGCGGTCGATAAACCGGGCGGTAACCTTGCCGCACCATGGTCATGAAATTCTCGGGATTACGGAACTGCTGTTGAATGCTGGGGGAGGCGTGAGCGAAGGCTCCGGGGCCGTCATCCCGCTGAAAGGCGGCCATCTGGTTCTCGATAACCCCCTTGATCGCCAGGCGATCGTGCTCCGGCAGGGTGCTGGGCTCCTGCGATAGGGCCTGAGCGGGCGCTAGGAAGGCGAAAAATAGGATGAATGCGGTAAATCGCCGAAGCATGATCGGATCCCCCAGTTGATAAAGCTACTCTTACTAAGATGGAGCAGTTACTTGGGTCGACCAGTCCTGCCAACGCCTTCGCCACCAGTGGACTTGTGAGCGAGGCTTTCAGCGACTGTATAACTCGATCGCCCTGGCACCCACTTTAGCGCTGGCGCGGGCCGAGAGATGCACGCGTTCGCCGGAAAACCCAAGCCTCTGCAGCCGACGCAGAAGCGTTTCCGTGTCGCTGCGGAGGGATCCGGCATCGAGCAGGCCACCGCCCGCAGCCGATCGCAGCGGCGAGACCGCAACGACCTCCAAACGAAGGTCCCGGTTTGCCGCCCGTGCTTGCGATAGTGCGGCCTGCAGGCGGGGTTCATAGGCCTCCGGCGTTTCGCCGGCCGCGATCACCAAGAAGGGTTCACTTGGCACTTCTGACCGGCCATCCGTTGAAACCGCGACAGGGGCTGATGTCGCCGTTGGCTCGCCCATCCCGGCCCGCAAGGAAGGGGCTTGAGCCGCCGTCATGATCCCTGGTGTGGTGCGTGGCCAAAAGCTTTGGTCGACATTACCGCAGGCTGCCAAAACCAGGCTAGCCGCCATGACCAGCACCATCGGTCTTAAAATCATTTCGGCTAATCGAATCTGCAAGCCTTGCTAACCCTCTCGACTGCGACGCCCAACCGCGTGCGCCATTCACGTAACCACCTTTGGTATAGGCGAGGCTTGGGCTGCGAACAAGATTGATCTCCTCGCCAAAAGCGTTGACAGTCAATCCGGCGGCGCTATAGTGCGCCGGCTCGGCTGCGAGGGTTCCTCGCGGCTGACGTTGTTTTTCTAGCGAAGTCGACGAACGATGTATGCGGTTATTAAGACCGGCGGCAAACAGTACAAGGTCGCCCAGGACGATGTGATCTGTGTCGAGAAACTCGATGTCCAAGCCGAGGGCGAAGTTCTGTTCGACTCGGTTTTGATGTTGGGTGACGGCGACGGCGCGACACTCGGCAACCCTTGCGTGGATGGTGCCTCCGTCGCGGCGGAAGTTCTCGAACAGCGCCGGGGCACCAAGGTAATCGTCTTCAAGAAATTGCGGCGCAAAAACCATCGCCGCAAGAATGGCCACCGGCAGTCGGAAACGCTGCTGCGCATTACGGAGATTCGCGCGGCCAAAAAGAAGGCAAAGGCCAAGCCAAAAAAACAGCCGGAGGCCGAGACGGATTCCACCGAAACCGCGGCGCCGGAAGAAGTCAAAGGCGAGGAGTGAGGCGCGATGGCACACAAGAAGGCAGGCGGTAGTTCGCGCAACGGTCGGGATTCGGCCGGCCGGCGCCTGGGCGTCAAGAAGTATGGCGGCGAAGCCGTGATTCCCGGCAATATCCTGGTCCGTCAGCGGGGCACCACGTTTCATCCGGGCCCGAACGTGGGCATGGGCAAGGACCACACTCTTTTCGCGCTGACGGCAGGAAAGGTTGCCTTTCGCCACAAAGCGGGTGGACGGACCTTCGTTTCCGTGGAGCCGCCAAGCTAGGAATACCCCCACATCCACAACCGGATCCGGGGGAATGGCGTGCCATTCCCCTTTTTCGTATGCCTGAGGCCAAGTTTCGTATGCCTGAGGCCAAGAGCGGCTCTTAAGCGATGAAGTTTCTAGATGAAGCCAAGATCTTCGTGAAAAGCGGTGACGGTGGCAACGGCTGCGTCAGCTTCCGACGCGAAAAGTATATCGAGTTTGGCGGCCCGAACGGCGGTGATGGTGGGCGCGGCGGTGACGTCATTGTCGAGGTGGCCGAGAACCTCAACACCCTGATCGATTTTCGCTACCGCCAGCATTTCAAGGCGGGTCGTGGCGGCGATGGCAAGGGCAAGACCATGACCGGCGGCAGCGGGCGCTCGGTGGTGATCAAGGTGCCGCCGGGTACGCAGATCCTCGGCGAGGACAAGCAGAGCTTGATCGCCGATATGACCGACGCGGGCCAGCGCGTTTGCCTGTTGCGAGGCGGCGATGGCGGTTTTGGCAATACCCATTTCAAGTCGTCAACCAACCGTGCGCCGCGGCGTGCCGATCCGGGCTGGCCGGGCGAAGAACGCTGGGTCTGGCTGCGCTTGAAACTAATCGCCGATGCTGGGCTGATTGGCTTGCCCAACGCCGGCAAGTCCACCTTTCTCAGCGTCGTCTCACGCGCCCGTCCGAAGATTGCGGATTATCCCTTTACCACCTTGCATCCCAACCTCGGTGTGCTGGAGCGTCGTGATGAGACCCTGATCCTGGCCGATATCCCCGGCCTGATCGAAGGCGCCCACGAGGGGGCGGGGCTGGGCGACCGATTTCTCGGTCACGTGGAACGCTGCGGCGCCTTGCTGCACCTGGTGGATGCGACCCAAGAGCAGCCGACCGAGGCCTACGAAACCGTGCGGGCGGAAGTACGTGCCTATGGCCAAGGTCTGGAGCAAAAGCCGGAAATCATTGCCTTAAGCAAGGTCGATGCGCTTTCGGACGAGGAGGCCGAGCGGGTTCAAGTCGCTTTCGAGGGCGGTGTTGGCGTTCGACCCTACCTGGTATCGAGCCTCTCAAAGCAGGGTGTGCCGGCTCTCACCGACCGGCTCTTCGATCTGGTTCTGGTGCATCGTCGTGCCCAACTAGCCGACGGCGACGAGCCTGCCACATCCCAAGGCTGGCAGCCATGACAGCGGCGTTGCGCCCCAAGCTTAGTGATGCCCGACGGCTGGTGGTTAAGATCGGTTCTGCTCTCTTGGTCGAAGAGCCGGCCGGGCACATACACCGCCAATGGCTGCGGGCGCTGGTAGAGGATCTCGCTGACTTCCATCAGCGCAGCGCGGAGGTCATTGTCGTCACCTCCGGGGCGATCGCCGTTGGCCGTCGACATCTGGGGTTGACCCGGGGGACCCTTCGGTTGGAGGAAAAGCAGGCGGCAGCGGCGACCGGACAGCTGCGCCTCGCCCACGCCTACCAAGACGCCCTGGCACAGCACGGGATCTCCGTCGCGCAGGTATTGCTGACCCTAGATGATACAGAAGAACGACGGCGCCACCTCAATGCCCGTGGTACCCTTTCGACCTTGATGAAGTTGGGTGCGATCCCAATCGTCAACGAAAATGATACCATCGCCACTTCGGAGATCCGCGTCGGGGACAACGACCGGCTTTCGGCACGGGTGGCAGCAATGATGAACGCCGACACCTTGGTGCTGCTCTCTGACATCGACGGGCTCTACACCGCCGATCCGCGACGCGACCCCAAGGCAGAGATGGTGCCGTTCGTGGACGCGATCACGCCGCAAATTGAGGCCATGGCCGGTGAGGCGCCGACCGGCTACAGCTCCGGCGGCATGGTCACGAAGCTGTCGGCGGCGCGCATCGCCTTGAACGCCGGCTGCCGCATGGTCATTGCCGATGGCCGCCGACTCAATCCGCTGCGAGCGATCCTTGAGGGAGCGCCTTGTACCTGGTTTCTTTCTGCCGTGGAACCAAAGACGGCACGCAAGCGTTGGATCGCGGGCGCGTTGAAGCCGGCCGGCCGTTTGATCATCGACGACGGGGCCGATCGGGCCTTGCGGCAGGGCAAGTCCTTGTTGCCGGCCGGGGTCACCGCGGTCGAGGGCGACTTCCGGCGTGGCGACGCGGTCATCGTCGTCGATCAGGCGCGCCGAGAGATTGCTCGCGGACTGGTTGCCTACTCCCATGATCAAGCCGCGCGGATCATTGGCTATAAGAGCCGTGAAATTGAACGGCTTCTGGGGTACCGTGGACGTGAAGAGCTAATCCATCGCGACGATCTTGTGTTGACGTAACGCCGATGGATACAGCAGGGAGACAATGTAATGACCGCAGAAGCTGCCGTTCTGAGGCCAGATATCCAGGCGGAAATGACGCGCATCGGTGTTGCTGCGCGAGAGGCCGCCGCCGAGCTCGCCACAATTTCGAGTGATCGGAAAAATGCGGCCCTGATCGCTGCCGCCGACTGCCTCCTGGCGCGCCGGCCGACAATCCTCGCCGCCAATGCCCGTGACCTGCAGGCCGCTGAGGACAAGGGCCTGAGTGCGGCCCTGCTGGATCGGCTGGCCCTTAACGGCGCAAGGGTCGAGGCCATGGCCAAGGGATTGGCGGACCTGGCCACCCTGCCGGATCCGGTCGGACGCACCTTGGCATCTTGGGAAAGGCCCAATGGTCTCAAGATCTCCCGTGTTTCGGTGCCCTTGGGGGTCATCGGCATCATCTATGAGAGCCGGCCCAATGTCACCGCCGACGCTGGCGGGCTCTGCCTGAAGGCTGGCAACGCCGCCATTTTGCGTGGTGGCTCGGAAAGCTTTAACTCTTCGAGCGAAATCCTCTTGGCTCTGCAGGAGGGGTTGCAGGAGGTGGGTTTGCCGGTTGCCGCGATACAGCGCGTTCCCACGAAAGACCGCGCCGCGGTAGGCGTTCTCTTGACCATGAATGATACGGTCGACGTGATCGTGCCGCGCGGCGGCCGCGGCCTGATAGAGCGGGTCTTTGCCGAAAGCCGGATCCCGGTGATGGCCCATCTGGATGGACTTTGCCACACCTATGTGGATCGCGCCGCCCAGCCTGAGATGGCAAAGGACGTCGTGGTCAATGCCAAGATGCGGCGCACCGGCATTTGTGGGGCCACGGAAACCTTGCTGGTAGACCGATCGGTCTTGCAAAGCCATCTGCCGCCGATTTTGGATGCCTTGGTTGCGGCCGGCTGCGAGCTGCGCGGTGACTCAGCGGTTCAGGCCCTGGACTCGCGCGTTATTCCCGCCAATGACGCGGACTGGGACACCGAGTACTTGGCGCCGATCCTATCCATCAAGGCTGTGGACGGCGTGGACGAGGCCATCGCGCATATCAACCGGCATGGTTCACACCATACGGAAGCCATTGTGACCGAGGACGAAGAGGTTGCTCGCCGCTTCATGACGCGGATCGATTCCGGCATCATTCTGCACAATGCATCGACCCAGTATGCGGACGGTGGCGAATTTGGCATGGGGGCCGAAATCGGCATATCGACCGGCAAGCTGCACGCCCGCGGACCGGTTGGTGCCGAACAACTCACCAGCTACAAGTATCTCGTCATTGGTAGTGGGCAGGTGCGCCCCTGACGGCGCCTGGCAATAGGTCGTCGGTGACGCTGGCGACGCCGGCCCGCTTGGCGGCCGCCCTGGACGGGTATCTCCCTGGGCCGGGCGCCTGGGTTGGCCTGCTGGGAGGATCCTTCAATCCAGCCCATGACGGGCATTTTCAAATTTCGCGAGAAGCGATAAAGCGGCTGGGGCTCGACCAGGTATGGTGGTTGGTTTCACCGCAGAATCCGCTTAAAGCGACCCAAGGGATGGCCCGCCTTGAAGAGCGCTTGGCAAGTGCCCGGATGGTTTCGGCCGCTGATTCGCGTATTCGTCCCAGCATCCTGGAGACCACATTGGGAACCCGTTACACGGTCGATACCCTGGTCGCCCTAAAGCAGCGATTCCCGCGCGTTTCTTTCGTTTGGTTAATGGGTGCCGATAACCTTGTGCAAATTTCTTCATGGCAGAATTGGACATTAATCTTTAACAGCCTGGCCATTGCGGTTTGCGACCGTCCGACCTATTCTTTAAAGGCAAACGCAAGCGTTGCGGCGCGTCGATTCGCACGTTGTCGAGTGCGCGAGCGGGCGGCAAGAAGTCTGGCCACGCGGACTTTACCGGCTTGGGTCTTCTTGCATGTACCGCTGCACGGCGCTTCGGCGACCGCGATTAGACATGCTCGTGGTGGCGCCTCCGTCTAACCCCTGCCCCGAGCAAGGCCGAAGGCTGGCGTGGATGGTGTAACGGCGAGAAGGAGAAGCGGTTATAATTGCTGAAATTCAGGGCAGAACCGCCCAGCCTGACGTGGGCCGGCCCCCGTCAAGCGATGATTTGCTCGAGATGATTAAGATTTCACTCGAAAATGATAAGGCTGAAGACGTCGTTGTTATCGACCTCGCCGAAAAATCTTCAATTGCGGACTTTATGGTGATTGCTAGCGGCCGCTCGCAACGACAAGTGGGCGCCATGGCAGAGCATTTGGTTGAGAAAATTAAGGCCTGCGGGGTTGGCGGCGTGCCCATTGAGGGTGCCGAGCGCTGTGATTGGGTGCTGATCGACGGCGGCGACGTCATCGTTCATCTCTTTAGGCCGGAAGTCCGGCAATTCTACAATCTAGAAAAGATGTGGGGGATCGAGCAGCGCCCTACCACTCGTGAGGCGGTGATCGTTTAGCCGCTCATCGGCGGCCTTGATTTTGCTGCGCCCCCTTTCCCCGTCTTGAAGGTTGGGGAGCATTGACATGCGCATAACGATGGCGGCGGTTGGGAGGGCTCGCGACGGCCCGACGCGCGCCTTGTTCGACCTCTATCGCAATCGCCTCACTTGGCCATTCACGCTTAAGGAAATTGAGGAAAAATCTCGCTTGCCACAGGCGCGACGCCTGGACAAGCAAGGTGAAGCGCTACTGGCCAGTATTCCGCAAGGCGCTCGGATCGTGGCCCTGGATGAAACCGGTCAGCAGCTATCGAGCACCGCTTTCGCGCACTGCCTCGAGGGTTGGCAGACCGGTGGCACGCAAGGCGTCGCTTTCCTCATTGGCGGCGCCGATGGTCTTGCAGACAAGGCAAAGACAAAGGCGGATCTCGTTCTCGCGCTCGGTCGCATGACCTGGCCTCATTTGCTGGTGAGAGGATTATTGTTGGAGCAACTCTACCGAGCCGAGACGATCTTAAAGGGCCATCCCTACCATCGTGCCTAAAGGCGCGTCACGTCTACCGAATCGTAACCAAATTGCCTATATTCTGTTTACCATGATGGAACACCTTCGCCGTCGTCCTGTGGTTCTTTGCATCCTGGACGGCTGGGGCTACCGCCAAACCAACGAGAACAATGCCATTTTCTTGGGCAATACGCCCCGGATTGACCACCTTTGGGCCGCCAGCCCGCACGGGTTGATCAGCACCTGCGGGGAAGACGTCGGCCTGCCCGAGGGGCAGATGGGCAATTCTGAGGTCGGGCACATGAACATCGGTGCCGGTCGCATTGTGATGCAGGATTTGCCCCGGATTGACCAGGCAATTGAAACAGGCGACCTCGCAAACAACACAGCCTTGATAGACTTCATCGGCAAGCTCAAGCATAGCGGAGGCCAGGTGCATCTCATGGGCCTGTTGTCGCCCGGCGGTGTCCATTCCCACCAGCGCCACATGGCAGAGCTGGCCAACATCCTTGATGCGGCCGGCCTGTCGGTCTTAGTCCATGCTTTCCTGGATGGCCGCGACACACCGCCGCGAAGCGCGCTGGCCTATGTCGAGGAGTTTCAGCGTGCTGCTCCAAAGGCGGGGATTGTGACCGTCTCAGGACGTTACTATGCGATGGATCGTGATCAGCGTTGGGACCGGGTCAAGTTGGCCTATGAAACCTTGGTCGACGCCAATGGTGTCCCGGCCAAAGATGCCATCGCCGCCATCGAGGCCAGCTACATCTCCGAAGTGGACGATGAATTCGTTGAGCCGAGCGTCTTGACCGGTCACAAGGGCATTCAGGATGGTGACGGGCTCTTGCTGGCCAATTTCCGTGCCGATCGGGTTCGGCAGATCCTGCGGGCTCTATTGTCGCCCGAGTTCGATGGTTTTGAGCGGCGACGCCGACCCCAGCTAGCCGCGGTGCTGGGGATGACAGAGTATGCGGACGATCTGACGGCAATAATGGCCTCCCTTTTTCCGCCCGTCGATCTGCGTGACACGCTGGGCGAGGTGGTCGCCGGCGCGGGCCTGCGGCAGTTGCGTATCGCCGAAACCGAAAAGTATGCTCATGTAACGTTTTTCTTGAATGGCGGGCGCGAACAAGAGTTTCCCGGCGAAACTCGGATTCTCGTGCCCTCACCCAAAGTGGCCACTTATGATTTGCAGCCGGAAATGGCGGCTGAGGAAGTGACGGACCGGCTGGTGGAGGCGATAGAAGGGCAGGAATACGATCTTATCGTGGTCAACTACGCCAATGGCGACATGGTGGGTCACACCGGCAATTTGACCGCGGCGATCCATGCCGTCGAGACAGTCGATGCCTGCGTCGGCCGAGTGGCCGATGCGGTTTCGGCGGTTGGCGGAGTGCTGGTGGTTACAGCGGACCATGGCAACGTGGAAACGATGCGTGATCGGGATTCAGGACAGGTCCACACCGCGCATACACACAACCCGGTGCCAATTCTCCTGCATGGCGCCCCAGATTGGGCCGGCGATGTCGAAGACGGGCGGCTGAGCGATCTTGCGCCGACAGTACTGAAGCTCATGGGCTTGCCGCAGCCCGCTGCGATGACAGGCCGCTGCCTGCTGCGGGCGAAGACGCCTGCAAAGCTGTCGATCGCGTGAAAGGGATGCAGATTGCAGTGACGCGGATTAGAGAAGCTGGCCGCCCGCTCTGGGGCCTTGTCTTGCTGATCCCGATAGTTTTTGCTGCAAAGGCCGCACCTGCCACGGAACCCGTTGCCGTAACCCACGACGGCCTTGAGACAATCGAACAGGCGATCCAACAGCGTCGCGCTGAGGTCGATGAACTCGGCGATCGGGCAAACCATCTGCGATCCGAAATCGAGACCCTGCGCGCGCGTTCTATTGCGGTGGCTCGTTCGACCCAGGACCTTGAAGAAAAATTGTCGAGCGACGAACAAGAGCTCGCGCGGCTCGAGCGGCGTGAGCAGGTCGTGAATCAGGCCCTTGTAAACAAGCGCGGCCAGCTGGGGCGAACCCTGGCGGCCCTGCAGCGACTCTCCGGGCGGCCCAAGAACATCGCCTTTTGGTTGAACACTGAGCCAATCGATCATCTGAGGAGCGGAATTTTGCTACGAGCCGCGGTTCCACAGATTGAAGACCAGGCCGGCGAGCTCCGCGAAGCCTTGGAAGAGATCGCCGCTTTGCGGCAAAGCATATCTTACCACCGTGATGCGGTTGCCCGTTCGGCGGCATCCTTGGAAATCGAGCGGCAAAGGTTGCAAGGATTGCTGGCCCAAAAGGCACGCCTGCAATACCAAACCCAAATCCAGCGGGCGGATGTCGAAAGTGAAGTTAGGGTGCTGGCTGAGGAGGCCACCAGCCTTCGCGAGTTCATCTTTGAAATCCAACGCCACAATCGAGACCGTCTGGCGCGATTAGTTGCGGCGCGCGCGGTCCCACCCAAACCGGTGCTGCGCAACATTGAGGCCCTGCAAATGCAAGGCGAAACCACGGGGAAAACTTTAGATTCCTCAGCTCCGCTACCGGCGCATCGGCGGCCTGATTGGCTTGCGACGGATGCTCAACGTCAACCCCTGGGCATGGCGGAAGAGAAGCCCGTCGAACAACCCGCAACCAAACAATTAACTGCGCTGACCGATTCCGCAGACACGCCACTCCGGGGGCTGGCGATTACGACGCCAACGAAGGAAATCGGCAGGCCTTCGCAGATTCGGTCCTTTCCGAGCGCTCCCGCCGGCCTAGCAAGCCCGGCCCGTGGCCGCATCGCACAGCGATTTGGCGAGGCTTTTCAAGGCGACGCCGAAGAGGATTCGAAAGGAATCACCATCGTCACCCGCCACGCCGCACAGGTGGTGGCGCCTTACGATGGGCAGGTCGTGTATGCTGGCCCTTTCCGGGGCTATGGACAGATCTTGATCATCGAACACGGCGGACGCTATCATACCCTGCTTGCGGGTATTGAAAGAATCGACGCCGTTGAAGGACAGTGGGTGTTGGCTGGCGAACCAGTTGGAACCATGGGTCGCCAGGGAACAGAACTTCCGAAGCTCTATCTCGAACTCCGACATGCCGGGCAGCCGATCAATCCGTTGCCATGGTTAGCCAATTTTGACAACAAGGTGCAGGGCTGATGCGTAGCCTGAAATTTTTCGCCGTTATCGCTTTTCTTGCCACGGGTCTGTCGTTTGCTGCCGTCGGTAAGGATGATCTTTCTGAAACCTACCGGCAAATCAAGCTGTTCGGGGAAGTCTTCGAGCGGGTGAGGGCCGATTATGTGGAAGAAGTTTCTGACGAAGAGCTCATAGAGTCGGCCATCCGCGGAATGCTCGCGGAGCTGGATCCCCATTCCAGTTACCTAAATGAGAAAAACTTCCGAGACATGCAGGTGCAAACCAAGGGTGAATTCGGCGGTTTAGGCATCGAAGTCAGCATGGAAAATGGCTATGTGAAGGTCGTCTCGCCCATAGATGATACGCCGGCCCATGCTGCCGGGGTGCAGGCAGGGGATCTAGTGACCCACCTGGACGGTGAGGCGGTCCTCGGTCTTACCCTAGCGGAGGCCGTGGAACGCATGCGGGGGCCAGTCGACACGGACATCACCTTGACCCTGCGGCGCGAGAGTCACGAGCCTTTTGACGTGACCATCACCCGGGCGATCATCAAGATCCAGTCGGTCCGCAGTCGGATCGAAGGTAAGGTAGGCTATCTGCGAATCACGGCCTTCAACGAGCAGACCGCGCCAGGCATTGAACGTGAAATAAAGAAAGTCCAAGCAGAGATTGGCGAGGACCTAGAGGGCCTGGTCTTGGATCTTCGCAACAATCCAGGCGGGCTTTTGGACCAGGCGATTGCCACAGCCGATTACTTCCTCGACCGTGGCGAAATCGTTTCAACCCGCGGCCGCGGCGAAGACGAGGTTCAGCGGGTCAATGCCCGCCCCGGCGATTTGGTCCAAGATGTGCCTGTGGTGGTCTTAATTAACGGGGGCTCGGCCTCCGCATCGGAGATCGTTGCCGGTGCGCTGCAAGACCATCGGCGGGCCGTGGTCATGGGCACGCCGTCATTCGGCAAGGGTTCGGTGCAGACCATCATTCCGGTTCCTGGGCATGGTGCAATGCGCCTGACTACGGCGCGCTACTACACCCCTTCCGGCCGCTCTATCCAGGCCAAGGGTATCGAACCCGATATTCTGGTGGAGCAGGCGAAAATTGAGGCGATTGAGTCGCCGACGCTGCGCCGCGAATCAGATCTCAGGGGCGCGCTTGATAACGAGCCGGCGGAGTCGGCCGAGGATGGAGCTTCCGCGAATGCAGACGATACGACTCAGGATTATCAGCTGTCGCGGGCACTTGATTTGCTGCATGGCCTGGCGCTGATACAAGAGCGCGCGGCTGAGGGTGGCAAAGGCTAGGAGTAGGGCGGCAACCCGACCAGGACTTTGGCAGCGACAGCTGAATCCCAAATTGGCGGCCGGCGAATCGGCGTTATCGCGCTTGCTCTGGCGTGGTTCGTCGTTCTAGCGGCGATTGCCGGTGTGTCTCTCTGGTATGTTCTGAGGACGCAGGACCGACAGGCAGAATCGACGTCTCTCGTCATCGACACCCCCCTTGAGAGTGAGCCAGGCGAAGAAATTTCCATACCGCCCCTAGATCTTGATGATACAGAGCCACCGGTGACCACGCCTTCTGCCACCGTCGGCGTGGAACCTCCCACCCCGCCTGAGGAGGCAAGTGTTGCCGAAGGGCCGGGGGCAGCGTCGATGACTCCCGATCCAGGCGACGTGGAAGACACAACGCCAGAGCCGGAGATAGCGCCTCCCCTACAGCCGGACAATACCGAACCGCCGTGGTTGCGTTACGGGGCGGTGCTACAGGATCTGCCATCTGGACCAAAGATTGCCGTTATTTTGATGGGTCTCGGGCTTGACCGTGCGGTAACGGAGGCAGCCATCGATCAACTGCCGGCTAGAATTTCCCTGTCATTCAGTCCCTATGCCCCCAACTTGCAGGATTGGGTGCGACGGGCCCGGCAGCTTGGCCATGAGGTTTTGCTAGACCTTCCTATGGAGCCTGAAACCTTTCCAGAGGAAGATCCCGGCCCGCAGGCTCTCATGACCATGTTAACCGAAGAGCAAAATCTCGCCCGCTTGGAATGGATCTTGGCGCGTGCCGATGAAGTCGTCGGATTGACTGCCGCGCTTGGGTCACGCTTCCTTGGAGCGCCGGACCAGCTACGACCGATCTTCCAAGCTATGCAACAGAAGGGCTACCTCTTCGTCGACAACGGCGTCTCGACGGCCGGCAAGGTGGCGCCGTTGGCCAGCGAGGTGGGCCTCGTTCGGCTTGCCAGTTACCGTTTTCTTGATCAGCCGGTAACGGATCGCAAGGGGATCGACGCGCGCATGATCCAGGTTGAACGCGAGGCCCTGGCAGAAGGGCACGTTCTTGCCTTGGCGCAACCTTATCCGACCACCATCGAACAGTTAGCTGAATGGGCCGAAAACTTGCATCAGAATGGCTTTGCCCTGCTGCCAGTGACCGCTTTGGCCCGGTTGTTCCCGGCGCCTCCATGACTCCCAAAGATATCAAAAAGCTCCCGTATCGCCGCGGCGTGGGGATCATGCTGTTGAACCAGCATGGGTTGGTTTTCGTTGCGCAACGCTTGGATAGTCAAAGTGATGCCTGGCAAATGCCGCAAGGCGGTATCGACAAGGGCGAAACGCCCTTGCAGGCAGCGCAGCGGGAGTTAAAGGAGGAAACCGGCGTCGACCAAGCGACCTTCCTGGCCAAAAGCAAGGGTTGGTACGACTACGATCTGCCGCCCCATTTGGTGTCAAAGGTGTGGCGTGGGCGTTACCGCGGACAGCGGCAAAAGTGGTTTGCGTTTCGCCACCTTGGACCGGACAGCGACATCGATATCGCGACCGAGCACCCGAATTCAGCGAATGGCGATGGATCGAGATGCGGGCCTTGCCCGAGGTGATCATCGCCTTCAAACGCCCCCTCTATGAGGCACTGATCCTGGAGTTTGGGCACCTCGCCGGCGGCTGATATCTTCATTGTGCTGCAGTTGGTCGAGGCGGTAACTGATATAGCGGTACACCATCCTCGCGAGCCAACCGCAAACCGCGTCGGGCGGCCGAAATCCAGCCGCTTTCAAGGTCATAACGACTGCCGGCAGCAGGTGCCGCGGGCGATAGAGCGAATAGGCGCGGCGCATATAGGCCTCCGACCAGCGCTTGCGGCCGTAGGTTTCTCCCTGACCATTGGCGGCGTAGTAGGCATAAGCGAGCTCATCATCCTCCGTCTCGCGGATGCGCGCTAGGGCCAAGCGCAAGCGGCCAATTCGGCCGAGGCGATGACGATCGAGATAACCCTGCAGATGGCGATAGAAGAGCTTGTAGTGGCGCAGTTCGTCGGCCGCAATGCGGCGGCAAAGCATCCCTAAGACCGGCTCGCGACTGGCCTCGCCCAAGGCCCGATAATAGGAGGAGGTGCCGACTTCGACGATGCAGCGGGCGATCAGCTCACCAGCCTGCGAGCCGCGCCGCGACCGATCACCGTCAAGCGGTGGGTGATAACCAGTGCGGAAGCGCTGGAGCGCGGCGGAAAGGTCGAAACATGGATCGGCCAGTGTTGCCCAGCGTCCCAGGGCCTCACCATGCCGCACCTCGTCGGCCGCCCAGATTTTCGAGGCGGCCTGAAATTTGCCGTCATCCGCAAAGACCCGGCAAAGGTAGCGGGCATAATCCTCGCCGTTCAGTTCGACCAGGGCTGCTGCCTTGACGATGGGAAGGAGTCCCGGGTCTACCTTCTCCGCTTGGAACTGTGCCCAATTGATGTCGCTGATATCCCATGTCGCCGTCAGCGCGCCAGCTGGGCTCGCTTCAGCCACGGGCGACTACTCGTTTGGCGAAACGGCATAGGGCGGCGGTAGATCCAGGCCCTTTTCCGCCATGACGGTCCGCAACCGATCCGGATAGTCGCTGATGATCCCGTCGACGCCCATGTCGATGAGTGACGCCATGTCGGCCGGGAGGTTGACAGTCCACACCACCACCGTGAGGCCGCGGCGATGGGCCTCGGCCAGGTCGCTTGCGCGAAGGTCACGAAAATAGGGCGACCAGACGCTGCCGCCGGCCGCCGCCACCAGAGCCGGGACAGAGCTGTCGTAGCGGTCGACATCGTGCCCGGCCGTCCAGGGTGAGGCGCCCGGCTGGCTGCGCTGTATGTTGTCCAGCCAGTCCTGCTCGGCGGTGAGATAGACAGTTGGGATCTCCGGCGCCTGTTCCTGCACCAGGGCCAGACTGCGCCAGTCGAAGGACTGAATCGTCACCCGCTCGCCGACCCCGGCCTCGGCGATCACCTCTAAGATGGCATCGACGAAGGCTTCCACGTCGGGTGAGTCTGACGGTCCCTCCTGGGATATCAAGGGGGAGATCTTAGTTTCCAAGTTATAGCGTATGGTGCCGCCGCTTTGCGCCTCGGCTTGTTCGAACACAGCGGCGAGGGTTGGTATGGTCACGCCGTCGCGTCCCTGCTGCGTGGCGAAGCGTTCTGCCGTTTTGCTTTTCGGTTTCAGGCGACCAACGTCGTAGGACTGGATTTCCGCCAGGTCGAGGTCGATCAGGGGCGCTCCCCAATCCTCCAGCCATTGGCCATTCGGCCCGCGGCTGCGGTCGGGGTGCAGGCGCCGGTCGTGGGTTACCACCACTGCCCCGTCGCGGCTGAATCCCAGGTCCATCTCCAAAGTGGTAACGCCGATTGCAAGGGTGGCGGCAAAGCCCGGCAGGCTATTTTCCGGATAGAGGCCGCGGGCACCGCGATGCCCCTGCAAATCAAAGGCCGGCAGATCGGCGTGGCGCTGGCCATTGCTTTCCGGCGGCAGCACTATCAACAACCCGCCCATGGCGATCAATGCCAAGGTTACCACCAACAAGCCACGCGACGAGCTGGAAAGGCGTCGCTTAGCCATAGCACCCAATATCCCTTCCGGGCGCGGTCTCAGACGATACGCGCCACCATCATCTTCTTGATCTCGGCGATCGCCTTGCCCGGGTTGAGGCTCTTCGGGCAGGTGCGGGTGCAGTTCATAATGGTGTGGCAGCGGTAGAGGCGGAAGGGATCCTCTAGTTCGTCCAAGCGCTCACCGGTGTACTCATCACGCGTGTCGGCAAGCCAACGATAGGCCTGCAGAAGGATGGCCGGGCCCAAATAGCGGTCTCCGTTCCACCAATAGCTGGGGCAAGAAGTGGCGCAGGAAAAACACAAGATGCATTCCCACAGGCCATCCAGCTTGGCCCGCTCCTCCGGGCTTTGCCGGCGTTCGCGCCCCGGGGCCGTGGTCTTGGTCTTGAGCCAGGGCTCGATGGCCTCGTACTGGGCGTAAGCGGTGGTAAGATCGGGAATCAGGTCTTTGACCACCGGCTTGTGCGGCAGAGGATAGACCTTGACGTCTTCCTTGATCTCGCTGATGAATTTGGTGCAGGCCAGGGTGTTGGTGCCGTCGATGTTCATGGCACAGGAGCCGCAGACACCTTCGCGGCAGGAGCGGCGGAAGGTCAGTGTTGGATCGAACTCGTTCTTGATTTTGATGAGTGCGTCGAGCACCATCGGCCCACAGTTATCCATATCCACTTGATAGCTGTCGATCCGCGGGTTCTGGCCGTCGTCCGGGTCCCAGCGATAGACCTTGAAGGTCTTGACGTTACTGGCCCCAGCAGCGGTGAAGGTCTTACCACCGAGAACTTTAGAATTGGCGGGCAGGGTGAACTCGGCCATGGCGTGGTCCTTTTTTTTAAAGTCCTAGTAGACCCGCGCCTTGGGCGGGATAGGCTCGACCTCGTTGGTCAGCGTGGTCATGTGCACCGGGCGATAGTCGAAGGTGATCTTGCCGTCGTCGTCGCACCAAGCCACGGTATGCTTCATCCAGTTCTCATCGTCGCGGTCGGCATAGTCCTCGCGGGCATGGCCGCCGCGGCTTTCCAACCGATTGGCGGCGCCGTTGATGGTAACCGCCGCCTGGTAGATCAGGTTGTCGAACTCGATGGTTTCCACCAGGTCCGAGTTCCAGATCATCGAACGGTCGCTGACCTTGATCTGAGGCCGCTTCTTCCAGCACTCGGCCAGTTTCTTGACGCCGTCGTCCAAGGTTTGGCCGGTGCGGAAGACCGCGCAGTGCTCTTGCATGACTTTCTGCATTTCGAGACGCAGTTCGGCGGTGGAAACCTCTCCGTCGGCGTGGCGAAGGGCATCCAGGCGGGAAAGCGAGCGCTCGTCGGCGTCCTTAGGCAGCGGCCGATGAGATTCGCCGGATTTGAGGATCTCGGCGCAACGGATCGCTGCCGCCCGGCCGAAGACCACCAGATCGAGCAGCGAGTTAGAGCCGAGACGGTTAGCGCCATGCACTGAGACACAAGCGGCTTCACCGATGGCCATCAGTCCTGGGACCACCGCGTCCGGATCGCCGTTGCGGATGGTCACCACCTCGCCGGTGTAAAGCGCCGGCACGCCGCCCATGTTGTAATGCACTGTGGGCAGCACCGGCATGGGCTCCTTGGTGACGTCGACGCCGGCGAAGATGCGCGCGGTCTCGGAAATGCCCGGCAGGCGTTCGTGAATCAGATCCGGGTCCAAGTGCTCGATGTGCAGGTGGATGTGGTCATTGTTGGCGCCGACGCCGCGACCTTCGCGAATCTCCATGGACATGGCCCGCGACACCACGTCGCGACTGGCAAGATCCTTGGCCGAGGGGGCATAGCGCTCCATGAAGCGCTCGCCCTCGGAGTTGGTCAGGTAGCCGCCCTCGCCGCGGACCCCTTCGGTGATCAGGCAGCCGGCACCATAGATTCCGGTCGGATGGAATTGCACGAACTCCATGTCCTGGCATGGCAGGCCGGCGCGCAGCACCATGGCGTTGCCGTCGCCAGTCTGGGTGTGGGCGCCGGTACAGGAGAAATAGGCGCGGCCATAGCCACCGGTGGCCAGGATCACCATGTGTGATCGAAAGCGGTGGATGGTGCCGTCGTCCAGGTTCCAAGCCAGCAAACCGCGACAGGCGCCGTCCTCCATCATCAGGTCGAGCGCGAAGTACTCGATGAAGAACTCAGCGTGTTGTTTCAGTGCCTGCTGGTAGAGTGTGTGCAGCATGGCGTGACCGGTACGGTCCGCTGCGGCGCAGGTGCGCTGGGCGATGCCTTCGCCATAGCGCGTGGTCATACCGCCGAAGGGGCGCTGATAGATCTTGCCCTCCGGCGTGCGGCTGAAGGGCATGCCGTAGTGCTCCAGCTCGATAATCGCCGGCACCGCTTCGCGGGTCATGTATTCGATGGCGTCCTGATCACCGAGCCAATCCGAGCCCTTGACCGTGTCATACATATGCCAGCGCCAGTCGTCCTCACCCATGTTACCAAGCGAAGCGGAGACGCCGCCCTGGGCTGCCACCGTGTGGCTGCGGGTGGGGAAGACCTTGGAGATGCAGGCGGTGCGCAGGCCAGCCTCAGCCAGGCCGACGGTGGCCCGCAGGCCCGCGCCCCCGGCCCCCAAAACAACGACGTCGTAGTCGTGATCGATAATCTCGTAGGCTTGAGTCATAGGCCCTTAGCTTTCAAAAAGAAGTATGAGCACGGAGAGGATGCCAACCATGCCGAAAAGGATACAGGCTCCCTTGACCAGCAGCAGCGAGATGATCTTAAGCCCCTCGTGATGCAGGTAATCCTCGATCACAACCTGCAAGCCGAGATAGGCGTGGTAGAAGGTGGCAAACACCAACAAAATCAGCAGGCTGGCTATTAGGGGCGAGCCCACCCATTCGGTCATTGCCGTGTGGTCCGCGTTGGCCATCGCAATCACCGAGGCGACAAACCACAAGGACAAAGGCACCAGGGCAACCGCTGTCAAACGCTGCGCCCACCAGTGGTGCACCCCCTCCCTGGCGGCGCCCAGGCCGCGAACCCGCCCTAAGGCTGTGCGCAAGCTCATGTCTTTCCCCTCACATGAAACTGAAGCCGAGAATCCACGCCAAGAGGGTCAAGACCCCCGCGGCGATAAGGACCGCGTATCCGGATTTATAAAGCTCAGCCAATTCAAAGCCATAGCCGGCGTCCCAGAAGAGATGCCGGATCCCGTTACAGAGATGATAGAACAGGGCAAAGGACCAACCAAACAGAAGCAAAAGGCCGAACCAATTGCCGATTACCGACTGTGCCCTGGAAAAGGATTCCGGACCACCGGCTGCCGAGCTCAGCCAATAAACCAGAACCAGCGTGCCAACTGCCAGTGCAATCCCGGTGAGCCTATGCAAGATAGAGAGCACCGATGTCAGCTGCGGTTGGTAGACCTGAAGGTGCGGTGATAAGGGGCGAGAGTGTTTGTTCATTTGCGCCCTTCCCTGTGCAGGCGTTGCTGCTGGGGTGATTATGGTGAACCCCCGATATTCCTTAGTTTTAACCGCATTGAGTCGGCTGTCAATGACACCCGGCGTAAGGGTAAGGTGGGAAATGGTCGGAGGCGGGCATGACGACTGGTATGACTCCCTGGGAATACCGCTTTTTCTAGAATCGAGGGCCAAGCCCTCAATCCATGCGCCAAGCCCTCAATCCATGCGCCAAGCCCTTTGCCCAACGGCCTGATGGCTAACTCGAAAGAGGGGTGGCTGTGGATAGTTTGTGGAATTTTTTCTCCAACTGAGGGTGGTTATGCACAGGATATTGTCGAGGGCCATGTGAAGCTGCTTGTGGCGACCTCAGTATTCGGTGATTCTCAGCCTGTACGCAACGGCGATCTGGGGAAAATATAAGTAGCTTAACTCAGAGAGATCTGGATTTTGTTGCTGTAATTCTCCGAGGAAGGTAACCTTTCTTTTTGGAAGGCGGTCTTTCTAAAAGTCAACTCCGTGGTTCTGCTTCGGTAGTCTATGGAGGATGTTGTGGAAGATAAGGCCTGGTGCAGGCTTTGTTTTTGGAGTTGCCAGATCGTTCCTTACAAGGACCGAGATGGGAGCTTGGTGCTAGAGCCTCTTTCGAGAGGCGGTTAAATCGGTGATCGCTCTTTCGGGCCACTAGGCTCAAAAAAGCGGTTTTGGTTTAGGGCGGACCGTTTCGGCCCGTGGGCACTTTGCAAGCGGTGGGATAATTGTTGAAGCCATGCTTCAGCGGTTGTGTAGCTAGTTTGCTGGGAAACATTGCGCTCTTGGTTTTGTCAACCGATGCCGAAAGCCACACTTGTTACATAACAAGCGAGGCTGTGGCAGGGTAACAGGGTGTATCGCATTTTTGCAGGAAGCCACGTTCCCCAGGTTCACAACATGGCTTAGCAGGCGCTAGTTCGTACAGGAGCCGGAGCGGGCTCCATAGGCGTCGGGTTTGTGTCCCCCAGGGCACCTGTAGCGGTTTCCAAATCGTTGCGCCCGACGCCTTTCCTGTATCAGCCTATCGATAAACTTACAACAACATTTTGATATATTTTTTCTGGCAGCAGCGAGATATGGGGTCTTGCTGAACAAATTGTCCCTAAATTCTGCCAAATCGCCTCATCGGGCCACCAGATGCCGGCCGCATTCGTTGCCCGGAACTAATCTCGGGGCACCAACACAGTATAGTCGAGTTCCAAAACGACCCCCGATTCGGGCCTTCCCTGCGAATCGCGATCCGGGAAATCGCCACAGGGCCGGTCTTTGGTGGCAAGGCTGCGCAAACGCAGGGCGCCCAGATCATCGCGCTGGCCTAGGGGCAGGCAATCCACTACCTGCGTCCAGGCGTAAATGGTGTCGCCGGCGAAGCAGGGCGCGACGTGGCGGCCGGCGTTGATTGCGGCGATGCGAAAGCCGTTGGCTAGGCCGTTGAAACTGAGCGCCCGGGCCAGGCTGATGATATGGCCGCCGTAGACGATGCGGCGGCCAAAGCGGCCATCTTTTTCCACATGCTGATTAAAATGAACCCGTGCCGTGTTTTGATAGAGCCGGGTGGCAAGCTGGTGCTCGCTTTCCTCGATCGTCATGGCATCCATGTGATCGATGCATTCGCCGACTTGATAGTCCTGCCAGCGATGTGGTTCACCGGCCGCCGTCCAGTCATAGCGTTCGAGAGAAAGTCCCTGCGGCACCAGCAAAGTCTCGGCCGCCACCGCCTCTGGCAAGTCCGGTACGACCGTTTCGGGTGCTGGCGCATCGGCATCGCGCTTGTTCACCATGACCCAGCGCACGTACTGCAAAACCAACTCATCGCGCTGATTTCGGCCTGTGGTGCGCACATAGACCACGCCGGTTCGACGGTTCGAATTTTCTTTCAGGCCAATGACCTCGCTTTCAGCGCTCAAGGTATCACCGGCAAAGACCGGCGCGCCGAAGCGGCAGTCGGCATAGCCTAGGTTGGCCACTGCGTTCAGTGACAAGTCTGGCACCGTCTTGCCGAAGACCGTGTGAAAGACCAGTAGATCATCCAAGGGGGCATCGGGATAGCCGAGGGCCTGGGCAAAGGCGGCCGAGCTGTGCAGGGCAAATCGGGTGCCGTAAAGCGCCGCGTAAAGGGCTTGGTCCCCAGCCGTCAGGGTTCGCGGTGTGGCGTGCGACAGCTGTTGGCCGAGGTGGAAATCCTCGAAAAAATTACCCCGCTTGGATTTGCTCACCCTTTCCCCCTCTATTTTAGGAATGCTTTCCGTCCGCTAGCTGAAGCGCCACCGGTCCCCTTGTGGCCTCTGGTCGCCAAGGGCGGTGGTCCGACAGGATGGGTCCGCTCGATGTTCGGCATCCACTCGGCCGGCGGCCACTTACTCCAACAGCCGCTCAGGTCTAACTAGCTTGTGCCTGAGCCTCCTCGCGCTCGGCGATAGCGTGGGCCAGGCCGACCAAACGCTTGGCGTTTTCGACGTGCAAGTTTTCGATCAGCTTACCTTCGAAGAGCGCCACTCCTTTGCCTTCACGCATGGCGGCGGCGTGCGCGTCGATCACCTTATGCGCCCAGGCAACTTCATCCGGTGAAGGCGCGAAGATTTCGTTGGCAACAGCGATCGTTTTGGGATGTATCAATGTCTTGCCGTCGAAGCCGAGATCCAGGCCTTGCTTGCAAGAATAGGCAAAGCCCTCGTCATCGCGCAGGTCCAGGTGCACGCCGTCGAGAATGTCCAAGCCATAAGCCCTTGCCGCCAGCAGGCAGAGCCCCAAGCTGGTGATCATCGGCAGTCGGTCGCGGGTATGGGCAGCGTGCAGATCCTTGGCCAGGTCCGAAGTGCCCATCACCAGGCAAGCCAAACGGGGACTGGAGCTGGCGATCTCCTCGGCGTGCAGCATGCCCATAGGGGTCTCGATCATGGCCCAGATGGCCATG
Source organism: Rhodospirillales bacterium (assembly GCA_965222795.1). Lineage (GTDB taxonomy): Bacteria > Pseudomonadota > Alphaproteobacteria > Kiloniellales > CBDCUY01 > CBDCUY01. The sequence goes on from OZ244972.1 coordinate 2,743,983, forward strand.
TCCTCGGGCGCTCCTTGAACGGCCATGACGGATTCGGCTTGGCGCACCATATCGCCGCTTTCTACCTTCGGCAGCAGGATCGCGTCGGCGCCGCTGATCGACGCCGCCGCCAAGTCTTCATAGCCCCAGGGCGTCGACAGGGGATTGATGCGAATAATCAATTCGCGCGGGCCATAACCGCCGTCCGCTATGGCAGCGACGATGTTGTCACGGGCCGTTGCCTTAGCGTCGGCTGCAACCGCGTCTTCCAGATCAAGAATAAGGCTGTCGGCTGCGAGTATGCGACCCTTGGCAAGCGCGCGCGTATTGGCGCCGGGCATGTAAAGAGCACTGCGGCGTGGTCGTGTGGTGTTGGGCATCGGCATGTCCTTATGACCCTCCTGCCGTTGCGTTTCATGCCGGCGACTATAATCGAAGCGCGGCCGCAGGCAAGCGTCGGCAGGACTGTTCATCCGAAGAAATCAAGTGATGGTTAGCAATCGGTTACCGGAGCACCGATTGTGATCGCCGAGGGCACCCGCTGAGGTGCGCGACCTGGGTTCCGGGGAGATACTGATCCAAGGAGATACTGATCCCAAATTGCCGCTAGGACCGGGCGGTTTGGTGCCAAATTGCCGCCCGATGCTCTAAAGGCGCTCTACGGGGAACCGTCGCGGCGGGTTGACCAGAGCGTCCTGGGCGGCGATCAAGCAGAGTTCGCGGCTGCCGGCGGCGTGACTGACCTCTAGCGTCGCAAAGACCGAGGCCGCCACCTGCTCCAAAGCCGCATCTGGTGTCAGGCCGCGCAGGTGCTGAGCCAGTAAGAGGGCCGCCACCAGGTCGCCGGCGCCACTGGAAGGCTCGGGAAGGCGGAGGCGGGGTGTCAATACCAGCCAGGCCGCGTCGCCCGTTTCGGTACCCTGTCCGCACCGCTCCACGACCAGCATGCCGATCTTGTCGTCCGGTACCAGGGGTGGCAGCAGGCTGGTTGCCATCACCAGACGTGGGCCCAGGGCCGAAAGCTCCAAAGCCGCTGTCAAGGCCGCATCCAGACTGTCGATCGGCCGCCCGACGAGGTGGCGCAGTTCGAAGAGGTTGGGGGTAATGATGTTGGCCTGCGGCAGGGCCTTGTGGCGCAGGAAATCGGCCACTTCGGGCGCCAAGTAAAGACCCGGCTCCTCGTCGCCCATGACTGGGTCGAGCAAATAGACCAGATCCGGGTTGGCCTGGCGCAGGCGGGCCACAGTGTCCAGCACCGCTTCGCCCAGGTCGAGGGAGCCGAGATAACCCGACAGCACCGCCCTACAGTCCGGCAGCACGCCGCGCGCCGCGATCCCCTCGACCAAGGCGCGGATATGCGGGGCGGAGAAGACCTCGCCCTGCCAGTCCGGATAGCCGGTGTGATTGGAAAACTGCACCGTGTGGATCGGCCAGACTTCGAAGCCCAGGCGCTGTAGCGGGAAGACGGCAGCCGCATTGCCGACATGGCCATAGGCGACATGGGACTGAATCGACAAGATGGTCACAGCAGGCTCGAGTCCTTAAGGTGCAACAGTAAGGCCGCAACGACGGCGCCGCAGTCAAGCGGATCGCCCGTCTCCGGTCAAGCGGCGGCGAGCGCTTGCATAGCAGGCAAACGGCAATTGACGCTGGCCGGGCTGGCAGTCTATGGTTGAGATCTAACCTGCGATTTGGAGGATCTCTCATGCGCACGGTTCTTTATGCCATGCTCGCTGCGGCCCTAGGCTTCGCCGTGGTCTCCGATGCCTTGGCTTGCAGCCGCATGAAATCGGTAAAATCCACCTCTGAAAGAGTGATGGATATGGCCAGTGCCGATCAGGCGACGACCGGCTTGCCGATGACCCCCAAAACCACCACGACCTCCGAAAAAAAATAGTTCCGACGGTAAAGGCTGCAATCTAGACGACTACCGATACGGCCTCCGACGGAAGCTGCGTGCTTTATTTAGGGGCTCCGCACAGCTGCCGTGAGTGCCGTTTGGCGTCGGTTAAGAGATCGGCTCGATACTTATGGGGGATTCCAGGCCCCCCCAATGTGCCTTGAAACCTGCTGCGCCCTCTCGTAAGTGATGGCAAGGCTGTAACCCGCCCGCATCGGGCGTCATAGGAAAAGAACCATGGGCTATAACGTTGCGGTGGTCGGTGCCACCGGCGCGGTTGGGCGCGAGATCCTCGCGACCCTGGCCGAACGTGAGTTTCCGGTCAACGACGTGGTGGCGCTTGCCTCCGATCGTTCGGCTGGCCGAGTCGTTTCCTTTGGCGAGGACGACGAACTCAAGGTGCGCGATCTCTCCAGTTATGATTTCAAGGGCTGCGAGCTTGTGCTCTCCTCGCCGGGCGCGCGCGTCTCGGCCGAACATTCGCCGCGCGCTGCCAAGGCGGGTGCCGTTGTGGTCGACAACACCTCTTACTTCCGCATGGACCCAGACGTGCCCTTGGTGGTGCCCGAGGTCAATCCGGAGGCCTTGGTCGGCTATGACCGGCGCGGCATTATCGCCAACCCCAATTGCTCGACCATCCAGATGGTGCTGGCGTTAAAGCCGCTGCATGACATCGCGCCCATCAAGCGGGTGGTGGTGGCGACCTACCAGTCCACCTCCGGCTCCGGCAAGGACGCCATGGACGAGCTCTTCAATCAGACCCGCGGCATCTTCGTCAACCAGCCGGTGGTCAAGGAGCAGTTCACCAAGCAGATCGCCTTCAACGTCATTCCGCACATCGATGTCTTCATGGAAGACGGCTCCACCAAGGAGGAATGGAAGATGGCGGCGGAGACCAAGAAGATCCTCGATCCCGAGATCTTGGTCAGCGCCACCTGCGTGCGGGTGCCGGTCTTCGTCGGCCATGCCGAGGCGGTTAACGTGGAATTCGATTCACCGATCAGCGAGGAGGAAGCGCGTGCTGCCTTGAAGGCCCAGCCGGGGATCACCGTCATCGACCATCGCTCGGATGAAGGCTATGTCACCCCGGTCGAATGCGCCAGCGAGGACGACGTCTTCGTCAGCCGCATTCGCCAGGACCCGACGGTCGACTTCGGCCTTTCCCTGTGGGTGGTGTCCGACAACCTGCGCAAGGGGGCGGCCTTGAACGCCGTGCAGATCGCCGAGACCCTGGTCAACGACTATCTCTAGCTCGGCAGGCGCCTCGCTGCAGCTCCCCCTTCGACCAGGCTCAGGGTGAGGGTTCTTGTTGGTTTGGGCGACATGTCACCCGGCATCGGTTGCCGCTTTCCTCGCCCGAGCGGTCATTGCGAGCCCCGATCTATGGATTGGGGCGCGGCAATCTATAAGCACCTATCCGCCGTTCCGGTGCAAGCGGCATCGTCCCATGGATCGCCGCGCTACGCTCGCGATGACGCGGCGGGGATGATTGGGCGCCCATGTCCGCAGTTGGCGCTGCCCTTGCTCGCTTTCATCCAGCGCTTGCCCCCAGCCCTCATGCTGAGCTTGGTCGAAGTGTGAGGGCGGGTGTCGAAAAAAAAGTGGGGGCGAGCGTGGCGTTGGCGGTGCTAGGCGTGGAGTCGCGCTGTCCCCTTAAAAATTTTCGCGGTTTGTGCTTGTCGCCGGCTGCATCGTCACCACTGGCTCAAGTGGCAATTGGCGACCAGATCCATGCGTTGAATTCGCCTTGCCGAAGCGCATGAAAGCGGCATAAGACCGCAAGAACCGTAACAAAATGTTCCCCCAACAATTTCTACTATTTGGAGAAAAAGCTCTTGCCATAGAGTCCCGATAGAGGCGATCTGATAGGGCTGTATTCTTGCGAGTCACGGCAATTTTCTGGCAGTTGGCTTCGTCAAGAGGATTGACCGAGACTCCACTATGGTTGTACGATTGCCAATAGGCGGCTTAGAGAAATCTTAACCGCAGCAAGACAAAAAGGGTGAGGCCCGGGCCGGAATCGAACCGACTTGGTCCCTAGTTGCTAAATGGGTGCATAACCAATCTGCCACCGGGCCTACAAGGTAGGAAGCGACATTCGGCCAGCCATTGCGCTGGCCGATTCTTTCAATGTGGATGATACCCCGGTTAGGAATTCCCCTCAACACGACGTGGTGAGTGATACGCTCATATTGTGGATAACTTTCCTAAATAGGGCCACATTTAGTGGGCAATACGCGGGGATGGTCCGGTAACGGTGCCGTCATTCGGGGCGGAAAGTGGGGCCTATAATGGCTGCAAGCCACCCCCCGGCCCTACATATGAATCGGTCGCTTGTGGACGGCGAGTGCTGCCTCCTTGACTGCCTCGCCCATGCCGGGGTGGGCGTGGCAGGTGCGCGCGATGTCTTCCGAGGAGGCGCCGAACTCCATGGCGATCACCGCCTCGGCCAGCAGGTCGCCGGCCATCGGCCCCAGGATGTGCACCCCCAAGACCCGGTCGGTTTCGGCATCGGCCAGGATCTTCACCATTCCGTCCGTATCCGCGTTGGCGCGGGCGCGGCTGTTGGCGGTGAAGGGGAACTTGCCAACCTTGTAGGCCTGGCCGGCTTCCTTCAGCTGCTCTTCGGTCTTGCCGACCCCGGCCACCTCCGGCCAGGTGTAGACCACGCCGGGCACCAGGTCGTAGTCGATGTGGCCGCTCTGGCCGGCCAGCATTTCCACGCAGATGACCCCTTCCTCTTCCGCCTTGTGGGCCAGCATGGGACCGGGCACGCAGTCGCCGATGGCGTAGATGCCGGGAATGTTGGTCTGGAAGCGGCCGTCGACCTGGATGACGCCGCGCTTGTCTTTCTCGACTCCCAGCTCCTCCAGCCCCAGGCCCTCGGTATAGGGGCGGCGGCCGATCGAGACCAAGACGATGTCGGCGGTGACCTCCTCGGCCTTGCCGGATTTGACCCCTTCGACGCTGAGGGTAACGCCGCTGCGGGTCTTCTTGGCGCCGGTCACCTTGGCGCCGAGCTTGAATTTCAGGCCCTGCTTGGCCAGCACCCGCTGGGTCTGCTTGCAGATCTCGGAATCCATGCCCGGCAGGATACGGTCGAGGAACTCGATGACCGTCACCTGGGCACCGAGGCGCGACCAGACCGAGCCCAGCTCCAGGCCGATGACGCCGGCGCCGATGACCACCAGATGCCCCGGCACCTTGGCGAGCTCGAGGGCGCCGGTGGAGGTAACGATCTTCTTCTCGTCCACCTCGACGCCGGGTAGGGGGGTGGATTCCGAGCCGGTGGCGATCAAGATATTTTTGGTCTGGAGCGTGCTCTCCTTGCCGTCGCTTGCGGTAACCACCACCTCGCCGGCCTTGGCGATGCGCCCCTTGCCCTTGACGTAGTCGACCTTGTTCTTTTTCAGAAGGAACTCGATGCCCTTGGTCAGGTCGGCCACCACCTTGTCCTTGCGGCCCATCATGGTTTTCAGGTCGAGCTTGACATTACCCAGCTTGACTCCGTGCTCGGCCAGGTGATGAGCCGCTTCCGCATACTTTTCCGAGGAATGTAAGAGCGCTTTGGAAGGGATACAGCCGACGTTGAGGCAGGTGCCGCCCAAGGTGCCGCGCATTTCCACGCAGGCGGTCTTCAGGCCAAGCTGGCCGGCACGAATAGCGGCCACATAGCCGCCCGGCCCACCGCCGATGACCACCAGATCATAGTGTGTGTCGGTCATAGTCTATCCCCCTGTGCGGTGACGCTTGGTCGACCTTTGCGTTCGTGCGCGGGTCAGGTCGCCGCCATGTGGTCCGACAGGCGGCGTTGCCACGGCCCTATCGCGCTCTCTATTGGATTCACAGTCCCAGGAGCAAACGCTCCGGATCTTCGATGTTTTCCTTGACCCGAACCAGGAAGGTCACCGCCTCGCGCCCATCGATGATGCGGTGGTCGTAGGTCAGCGCCAGATACATCATCGGCCGGATCTCCACCTTGCCGTTTACCGCCATCGGCCGCTCCTGGATCTTGTGCAGGCCCAGAATGCCAGATTGCGGCCGGTTGAGGATCGGCGTCGACAACAGCGAACCAAAGACTCCGCCGTTGGTGATGGTGAAGCTGCCGCCGGTCATTTCCTCCATGGTTAACTTGCCGTCCCGCCCTTTCTTGGCCAGCTCGACCAGGCTGCCTTCGATCTCGGCGAAGGACTTCTTATCGCAATCGCGCACCACCGGGACCATCAGGCCGGTGGGCGTGCTGACCGCCATGCCGATGTCGTAGTAGTGCTTGTAGACCAGCTCGTCGTCTTGGATCTCGGCGTTGACCGCCGGAATCTCTTTCAGGGCCGCCACGACTGCCTTGGCGAAGAAGGAAGTGAAGCCCAGGCGCACACCATGCTTTTTCTCGAAGCTGTCGCGATATTGAGCGCGCAACGCCATCACCGCGCCCATGTCTGCTTCATTGAAGGTGGTCAGCAGCGCCGCCGTGTTCTGGGCTTCCTTCAGACGCTTGGCGATGGTCTTGCGTAGCCGGGTCATCTTGACCCGTTCCTCGCGCGGCTCGCTCGCCGAGGCCGAAGCAGGCGCCACGGACGCTGAACTCGCAGGAGTGGCCGCCGGTGCCGGTGCCGCTGCGGCCAGCGGTGCCGTCTTGCCGGAGAGATGATTGACCACGTCGTCCATGGTGATGCGACCGTCGCGGCCGGTCGCCGCGATCCGCGCCGGATCCAGATTGTTGTCGGCGATTGCCTTGCGGACCGCTGGACCGGACAGCTCCAAGACGCCGCCCGTCGACGGCAGCTGCAAGAAGGCTTGCAGGTCGGCCGCGGTGACCTTGCCGCCAGCGCCGCTGCGCGCCACCAGACTGGGGTCGAGGCCGCCAGAAGAGGCCGTCGTCGGCGATGCCGCGGATGCCGGCGCGGATGGAGCCGGCGCGGATGTAGCCGGTGCGGCGGCGGGTTGAGCAGCGGTGGGTTGTGACGCAGCTTGCGGGGCCGCACCGGCAGTGATCGAGCCGAGTACGGCACCGACCTCCACCGTTGCGCCTTCTTCGGCATTGATGGCGGCAAGCACACCGGCGCCGGGCGCATTGACCTCCAGCGAGACCTTGTCGGTTTCCAGCTCTACGAGGGCCTCGTCGGCGGCCACGCTGTCACCCACTTGCTTGCTCCAAGCGCCGACCGTCGCCTCGGTGACCGATTCGCCGAGGGTCGGGACGACAATCTCCAGCTGCTGACCGTTGCCCGTGGCAGCGGAAGGGGCCGGGGCGCTCGGGCTTGGCGCGGGGACTGCCGCCTCGGAAGCCGCTGCGGCCGCCGGCTGGGGCGCAGGCGTGCTAGCGCCAGCCCCGTCGCCGATCCGGCCGAGGAGGGCGCCGACCTCGACGTTCTCGCCTTCGGCGACCAGCACTTCTGCCAGGACGCCGGCGCTGGGCGCGTTGACCTCCAGCGAAACCTTGTCGGTTTCCAACTCCACCAGCGGATCGTCCGCCGCCACCACATCTCCTGGTTTCTTGAGCCATTGGGCAACGGTCGCCTCGGTCACCGATTCACCCAATGTTGGCACGACGATATCGGTCATCTTCGCCTCGATCCTTTATAGGAGCTGCCGTTCCTGTGACTTTGTCATTTGAAATCAAGCCAGTCCTTGTTTGGCCCGTTTTTCAGCCAGCGCTTTGCGCGCTTCGATCCGGCTCAGCGCCTTCTTGCCCACGGTCATCGCGTCATCAACCAGCTCGGCCTGCTCCATACGGTGGCGCGCATTCGAGCCGGTGGCGGGTGAGGCGGCGGAAATGCGGCCGGCATAACGCGGGCGCGGATATTTGCAGCCCACATCCTCAGCAACCTCCTCGATAAAGGAAGCCACAAATCCCCAAGCGCCCATGTTGCGAGGCTCTTCTTGGCACCAGACCAGGTGGCAGTGTTTGTAGCGTTCAAGCTCCTTAAAGAGGGCGTCGGCCGGGAAGGGATAGATCTGCTCCAAACGCAAGAAGTGCACATCCTTGGCGTCGCGCTTGTCGCGCTCCTCCAGCAGGTCGTAGTAGACCTTGCCGGTGCACAGCACCACTTGCTTGGCGTCCTTGGGGTCGCTTGGTCTCTCGTCGCAATAGAGTACCCGGTGAAACTCTGTGCCGGTCTGAAACATCTTCAGCGGCGAGACCGCGCGCTTGTGCCGCAGCAGGGATTTGGGCGTCATGATGATCAGCGGTTTGCGGAACTTGCGATGCATCTGCCGGCGCAAGACGTGGAAGTAGTTGGCCGGGGTGGTGCAGTTGGCCACCTGGATGTTGTCTTCTGCGCAGAGCTGCAGGAAGCGCTCGAGGCGGGCGGAGGAATGTTCTGGCCCCTGGCCTTCATAGCCATGCGGCAAAAGCATCACCAGACCGGACATGCGCAGCCACTTCGACTCGCCGGAGGTAATGAACTGATCGATGATGATCTGCGCGCCGTTGGCGAAATCGCCGAACTGCGCTTCCCACAAAACCAGGGCCCGTGGCTCGGCCAAGGAATAGCCGTACTCGAAGCCCAGCACCGCCACTTCGCTCAAGGGGCTGTCGACGATCTCGATGGTTTCCTGTTTTTCGCGGATACCGTTGAGTGGCATGTAGCGGGATTCGTCCTGCTGGTCGATTATGCAGGCGTGCCGCTGTGAGAAGGTGCCGCGGTTGCAATCCTGGCCGGAAAGACGCACGGGCGAACCCTCGATCAACAAGGAGCCGAAGGCCAACGCCTCGGCGGTTGCCCAATCGATGCCCTCGCCGCCGTCGATCAGCTTTTTCTTACTGGCCAGTTGGCGCAGGATCTTGCGGTGCGCGTTGAAACCCTCCGGCACCCGGGTAAGCGCTGCCCCGACCTCCTTTAGGACCTTCACCGGCAGTCCGGTCTTGCCGCGCCGAGCGCCATAGCCCCGCGCCGCGTCGAGACCCGACCAGGCGCCTTCCAGCCAATCCGCCTTGTTCGGCTTGTAGCTCTTCGCGGCGGTAAAATCGGCGTCGAGACGTTGCTGCCATTGGGCAAGGATGCCATCGACCTCGCCCTGGTTCAGCACGCCGAGCGACACCAGCTTTTCGCCATAGATTTGCCGGGTGGTCGGATGCTGGGCAATCTTGCGATACATGAGCGGCTGGGTGAAGGCCGGCTCGTCGGACTCATTGTGGCCGTGTCGGCGATAGCAGAACATGTCGATGATGACGTCTTTGTTGAAGGTCTGGCGGAACTCCGTGGCGATGCGCGCCACGTGGACCACCGCCTCAGGATTGTCGCCGTTGACGTGCAGGATCGGCGCCTGGATCAATTTAGCCACATCCGAACAGTAGGGGCCGGAGCGCGAATTCACCGGGTTGGTGGTAAAGCCAATCTGGTTGTTGACGATGAAATGGATCGTGCCGCCGGTGCGATATCCCTTCAGCTCCGACAGGTCCAAGGTTTCCGGCACCAGGCCCTGGCCAGAGAAGGCCGCATCGCCGTGCATGAGAAGGGCCATCACCTTAGTGCGGTTGCGGCTGTCCTTGCGTTGAATTTGCTTGGCGCGGACCTTGCCAATGACGACCGGGTCGACCGCTTCCAGGTGAGAGGGATTGGCAGTCAAAGAGAGGTGCACCACCTTGCCTTCGAACTCGCGGTCCGAAGAGGTACCAAGATGGTACTTGACGTCACCGGAGCCGCCGATGTCCTCGGGGCTGGAGGCGCCGCCCTGGAACTCCGAGAATATGGCGGTAAAGGGCTTACCCATGAAGTTCGCCAGGACATTCAACCGGCCACGGTGGGGCATGCCGATGACCACCTCTTCTAGACCCAGCTGGCTACCACGCTTGAGAATCTGCTCCAGCGCCGGAATCAACGATTCGCCACCGTCCAAGCCAAAGCGCTTGGTGCCGGTATACTTCTTGTCGAGGAATTTTTCGAAGACCTCCGCCGCGGTCAGACGCTCAAGGATGGTGCGTCGCCCCGTAATCGTGAAGTCGGTCCAGTTGTGGCCTTCGATGCGCTCCTGAATCCAGGCCTTTTGGGCTGGATCTTGGATGTGCATGTACTCGACGCCGATCGAGCCGCAGTAGGTCTCCCGCACCCGCTGCATGATCTGCCGTGGCGTCGCCGTTTCAAAACCCAACACATTGTTGATGAAGATTGGGCGATCCATATCGGCTTCCTCGAAGCCGTAAGTGCGCGGATCAAGCTCCGGATGTGGATCAATTTTGGCTAAACCCAAAGGATCTAGCCTGGCCTCAAGATGACCGCGCACCCGATAGGCGCGAATCAACATCAAAGCGCGTATGGAGTCCAAGGTTGCTTGGCGTACGTCGCTGGCTGAGATATCAGCGTCGCCAGCGACTGCCGCTGCGACCTGAGTCTCGCCGTTGGCCGCAGCTTGACCATTGCTCAGCGATGCCAACAGCCCCTTGGCTTCCTCGTCCAGGTCGCGAAACAGAGCCTGCCAGTTTGGCTCAACGGATGAGGCATCATTGAGGAACCGCGCATAAAGATCGGCAACGACTTGCGAAGTATTGCCCGCTCCTTGGGCCATTCCGGAATTGCTGTTTGACATGGCTTTCCCTCGTGCCAAGGTCTGATTGCCCTGGCGACGCCTCCTTACGCTAGTTAGCCCATGACTTCCATCCGACCTGCCGCAGGACAGCTATCCCCCCATCGCTTTCAGCATCGTGCTGCCCAGACTGGCTGGGGAATCGGCGACATGAATACCGGCCGAACGCAGTGCTTCGATCTTATCGCCGGCGCCGCCCTTGCCGCCTGAAATAATAGCGCCCGCGTGGCCCATGCGGCGACCCGGCGGGGCGGTGACCCCGGCAATAAAACCGGTCATCGGTTTAGTGGTTTTTGAAGCTTTGTAGAAGTCGGCGGCTTCCTCCTCGGCGCTGCCGCCGATCTCGCCGATCATGATCATGCCTTCGGTCTTGTCGTCAGCGATGAAGGCTTCCAGGCAATCGATGAAATTGGTGCCGTTGACCGGATCGCCGCCGATGCCAACGCAAGTGGTTTGGCCCAGCCCAGTGGAGGTGGTTTGCGCCACCGCCTCGTAGGTCAAGGTGCCCGAGCGCGAGACCACGCCGATGCGCCCGCCCCTATGAATGTGGCCCGGCATGATGCCGATCTTGCACTCGTCCGGGGTGATGATGCCCGGACAATTGGGTCCGATCAGCCGGGTTTTAGAGCCCTGCAAGGCCCGCTTCACCTTGACCATGTCGAGCACTGGAATGCCCTCGGTGATGCAGACCGCCAAGGGCAGCTCGGCCGCAATCGCCTCTAGGATAGCGTCAGCTGCAAAGGGTGGCGGCACGTAGATCACCGTGGCATCGGCCCCGGTCGCCTCGACCGCCCCCGCCACGGTGTCGAAGACCGGCAGGTCCAGGTGAGTGGAGCCGCCCTTACCCGGGGTCACGCCGCCGACCATCTTGGTGCCGTAGGCGATCGCCTGCTCAGAGTGAAAGGTACCCTGGGCACCGGTAAAGCCCTGACAAATGACCTTGGTGTTCTTGTCGACAAATACCGCCATCAGGCTGCCTCCCTCACCGCATGCACCACCTTTTGGGCGGCGTCGGCCAGGTCGTCCGCCGGGACGATCTTGAGGCCTGATTCTTGTAAGATTTTCTTGCCCTGGTCGACATTAGTGCCTTCCAAGCGGACCACCAAGGGCACGGTAAGCGCCATGTCCCGTGCTGCTGCTACTACCCCTTCGGCAATAACGTCACAGCGCATAATACCGCCGAAAATATTAACAAGAATGCCCTTCACGTTGGGGTCTGAAAGGATGATCTTGAAGGCGGTGGTGACCCTTTCCTTGGTGGCGCCGCCGCCGACGTCGAGGAAGTTGGCCGGCTCCTCTCCGTAGAGCTTAATGATGTCCATGGTCGCCATCGCCAGGCCGGCGCCGTTGACCATGCAACCGATCGAGCCGTCGAGCTTGATGTAGTTCAGCTCGTGCCGGGCGGCCTCCAACTCGGCAGGGTCCTCCTCGTCTTCGTCGCGCATGCTGGCCACATCCTTGTGCCGGTAAAGCGCGTTGTCGTCGAAATTCATCTTGGCGTCCAGCGCGATGATCTCGCCGCCGCCGGTCACGACGAGGGGGTTGATCTCAACGATGGAGGCATCGAGATCGTTGAAAGCGCGGTACATGGCCAAGAGGAACTTGACACAAGTCTTGACCTCCTTGCCCTTTAGTTCAAGGCCGAAGGCTATCTTGCGGGCGTGGTGCGGCATCATGCCAACCGCCGGGTCGATGGCCACCTTCAAGATCTTCTCAGGCGTGGCCGCCGCCACCTCCTCGATTTCCATGCCGCCTTCTGTCGAGGCCATTATCGTGATGCGGCTGGTGGCGCGGTCAAGCAGCATGCCGAGATAAAGCTCGCGGGCGATGTCACAGCCGTCTTCGATGTAAAGGCGCTTGACCTCTTTGCCGGCCGGCCCCGTCTGCCGGGTCACCAAGGTGTGGCCCAGCATCTTGCGGGCGTTCTCCTTGACATCATCCAGCGAACGGCAAACCCGGACCCCGCCCTGGCCGTCCGGATCGTCCTTGAAGCGCCCGGCCCCACGGCCGCCGGCGTGGATCTGCGACTTCACCACCCAAATGGGCCCGCCCAGCTCGCGGGCTGCGTTTTCCGCCTCTTCCGGTGTGAACGCGACCTCTCCGCGAGGGACCGCAACGCCGAACTTAGCCAAGAGGCTCTTGGCCTGATACTCATGAATGTTCATTGCCTGCCAATTTCTTGGTTGATGTCTAAGACGGATGTGGTGTTGGCAGGTCGCGGTCTTGCCTGAACAGCAATCGTACTCACCCCGCCCTGCGCCAGCGCCATCCCCGAAGCTCCCTTTCGCTTACTGCGCGAACCCGACGCGCTTGACCGCTTACCGTTACTACTCTAACACCCTCACTATTTGGTACAAGCCTGGGTGACGGATTTTCCGCCGAACTCGTGCCCTATCCGCCTATTTGCTTCGGGCTTTTTTCTGTAAGGCCTTGCAGGCCGCCACCAAGCCCTTCACTGCGTCCACCGAATGGTCGAACATCTTACGTTCGCTAGCGTTCAAGGTGAGGTCCACGACCTTCTCCACGCCGCCGCCACCGATCACCGCCGGCACTCCAACGTAGAGATTATTGACCCCGTACTCGCCCTTCAGGTAGGCGGCACAGGGCAGGATGCGTTTCTTGTCCTTCAAATAAGATTCCGCCATGGCAATCGCCGAAGTGGCGGGCGCGTAGTAGGCCGATCCAGTCTTCAGCAGGCTGACGATTTCACCACCGCCGCCGCGCGTGCGCTTTACAATGTCGTTGACTTCCTGGCGGGAGATCCAGCCCAGCTTGATCAAATCGGGCAAAGGAATGCCCGCGACTGTCGTGTAGCGTACCAGCGGCACCATGGTGTCGCCGTGGCCGCCAAGAACGAAGGCGCTGACGTCTTCAACCGAGACCTGCAAGGCTTCTGCTAGGAAACAGCGGAAGCGAGCCGAGTCTAAGACCCCAGCCATGCCGACCACCATATTGGTGGGCAAACCACAGGCTTGTTGCAAAACCCAGACCATGGCGTCTAGCGGATTGGTGATGCAGATGACGAAGGCCTTGGGACAGTATTTCTGAATACCCTCGCCGACCGAGCCCATCACCTTGTTGTTGATGTCCAACAGGTCGTCGCGGCTCATTCCCGGCTTGCGGGCAACGCCGGCGGTGACAATCACCACATCGGCGCCCTTGATCGAACTGTACTTGCTGGTGCCGACAAGTTGCGCGTCCGCGCCCTCGACTGGTGCCGCCTGGGCAATATCCAAAGCCTTGCCCTGGGGCATGCCCTCGACAATGTCGAAGAGCACAACATCGCCCAATTCTTTGATCAGCGATAGATGTGCCAAAGTGCCGCCGATGGCGCCAGCCCCGATCAGCGCGATTTTCCTGCGTGCCATGATCCGCCCCTGATTATGCGCCCGTCATCTTGGCCTCCTGCCGAGTGCGGACGAATGAAAGAACTTCTGCCGCTTTGTCGCGGCATCGCCTGCCTTACCCCTAGTGAATTCCTGGTTAACTAACGCGATTTCGCGGCCAAGGCAAGAATGCTCGGGCAGCGAAGACGAAGATGCCCGACGGCTTAGCCGGTAGTCTCCGAAGCAGCCGCTTTCACCAGGTGTTTTTCGGCCATATAGGCGCTTGATCGCATCTCGATCAGGCGGCTTGCGGTGCGCTCGAACTCAAAGGCGCCGTGGCCGTCCGGGTAGAGCTGGTCAGGTGCCGCCGCAGCCGAGGCGACCAAATTGACCCGGTGCTCGTAGAGCGCATCGACCAAGGTCATGAAGCGCCGCGCCTCGTTACGGTTCTCCGGGCCAAGGCAGGGGATGCCGGACAACACTATCGTGTGATAGCGCTGGGCGATCTCCAAGTAGTCGGCCGACCCCAGGGCCGCTTTACAGAGCTCGGCGAAGGTAAATCGAGCAACACCGCGAGCGGTGGCCGCGACGGTCAGACTCCGCCCCTTCACCGTGATGACTTCCGAGCGCACGTGACTGCCTTCGGTCAGCCGATTGAAGGCTGCGTCCACGGCCTGCTCCGTTGCTTCGTTCAAAGGGCAGTGATAGACCCCCATGTCCTCCAAGGAGCGCAGGCGATAGTCCGTGCCACCTTCTAGGGCCAGCACGTCCAGGCGTTGTTTTAGAAGGTCGATGAACGGCAGGAAGCGATCGCGCTGTAGGCCGCCCTTATAGAGATCATCCGGTGGCCAATTGGAGGTTGCGACCACGACCGCGCCGCGCTCGAACATGGCTTCGAATAGGCGGCTCAAGATCATTGCGTCGGCGATGTTGACCACGTGGAACTCGTCGAAACAAATTAGCCAAGCTTCACTGGCTAGTTCACCGCCCAGTTCCGGCAAGGGATCTTGCTGGTCGCCCTTGGTCTTGGCGCGCCACTGGTGCAGGCGCTCGTGCACTTCCAGCATGAAGGCGTGAAAGTGCACCCGGCGCTTGGCGGCGACCGGCACGGTGTCGTAGAAGAGGTCCATCAGCATGGATTTGCCGCGGCCGACACCGCCATACATGTAGAGACCCTGCGGTGCCTGGACCCGTTGCCGGCGGGCCAGGCCGAAGCGTTCCTTCCAACCGCTGGGCTTGTCCTCTTGCGGTTGGTAGTGGCGTACGGCGTGGAACAGGCCCTGCAGCTTTTCTGCGGCCAGCTCTTGGCTTTGGTCCGGTTGCACCATGTCTTGGCGCCGCCATGCCCGATAGACCCACAAGGGACCTTCTTCGGCCAAGGCCTCATCAATCTGCCACTTATCCATCGCCACTCAGATACTGTGAATGCGTTAAGGAAGGGATCAAGGTGCCGGTCACGCGGCGGCCGGATCGGTCTGGGGTGTGAAGTGGCGCTCCATCAATCGCCGAACCCGCAGGGCTTCGCTCTCCTCGCCCAGGGCCACGTCGCTATAGCGCAGCACCGCGCCCTGCTTGACCGGCCGGGTGAGGCGCAGCCCCTGGGCCAAACCGATCGGCAGAAGACCCTGGGCCAGGCTGTCGGCGGCTGGTGCCAGGCGCCCCCAGACCGTGTAGCCACCCTCGCCGTCTAGCATCTCGCCGGCCGCCAAAGCGCGTTTGGCGGTTGCCACTACGTCACCACGGAAACCATTGGGAGCGCCGGTCGGCTGGCCGTGCAGTGCGGCCCAGGCGACGGATATGCCAAGTTCCAAGCCGATCAGGTGATAGGGCTTGTACATGGCTGCGTAGCGGCCGCTCGCATCGATGGCCAAGCCATATTGACTGAAACAGGCGGCGGCGTAGTCGGAGGGCGCCGCGAAGGTAACGTAAACGCCCCAGCGCAGGTCGCGGTCCACAGGCCGGCCGTCGCGCTCGACTGAAGAAATAACCTCGACCTGACCTGGGTGGTCTAGCTGGCCGCCCACACTGGCTGGCCGCAGAACCGTAGCCAGCGCCTCGCAGCTGCACGGCGGAAAGCGCAGGCCCTCAGGTGCCGGCGTCAAGCCGGTGGCATTGGCCACCGCCGCCATTTCAATGCCCGACTTCGTGCCATCCAGGAAAGAGTTGAACATCTTCGGGTTCATCCCCGCGGCGCTTGCCTGCGCCGGGGTCACTCCGTAGTGATCCCTTACCGTGTCCGGTGTGGAGGCATGGAACTCTGGGCGGTAGAGGGTGCCTTTGCCGGCGGCGGTCACCGCAAAGCCGGCCGTGCGCGCCCAATCCACCATCTCGCAGATCAAAGCCGGCTGATCGCCATAGGCGAAGCTGTAGACCAAGCCGGCCTGCTCGGCCTCGCGCGCCAGCCAAGGACCGGCCAGCGCGTCGGCCTCGACATTCACCATGATCACGTGTCGGCCATGGCGGCAACAGGCCAAAGCATGGGTGATACCGGCAGCAGGGTCGCCGGTTGCCTCGACCACCACGTCGAGCCCGTCGGCGGCGATCAACGCTTGGGAATCCTCCGTGACGTAGGTGGCGCCCGCCCGCCGCGCCGCATCGAAGCTGGGGGCCGCTACCTGCTCGGCCGGCCAGCCCGTCGTAGTCAGCGCCGCCCGCGCACGCTCCGGCGCGATATCGGCCACCGCCATCAGGTGAAAGCCAGGCTGGTGGCGCGCCTGCGCGAGGAACATAGCGCCGAACTTTCCCGCGCCGATCAGGCCGATGCGGATCGGCTCACCGGCAGCGGCGCGCGCCTGCAGCATGCGGTCAAGGTTCATGGGCAGCGCCTCCAAAAGATGTCGCCTCGGCAGGCACTCTAAACATAGAGGCGGGGCGGCGCCAATCCTCGGCGCAAGCGGGGAGGTAAAACGGCCACGGAAAAGAGAAGCAGTGCGCAGCCCATCGGGAGCCGCTATCTTAGCCGCAAAAGGACCACGATACAGACGGAATCACCATCATGAATGAAGATGTTTTCAATATGGAACTGAGAAAGTTTCTGAAGAAGGTTGGCGTGACCTCCCAGCGGGAGATCGAACAAGCGGTGCGCGACAGCCTCGACAGCGGCGCTCTGACTGGCAGCGAGACTCTGAAGGCGCGGGTGACCCTCAGCGTCGAAGGCCTCGATCTGACACATCATATCGAGGGGGACATTTCTCTGAACTAGTCATTCTACCCTGCTGCCAAACCTGCCGACCTTTGGGCCTGTCATCTCACCACGCCCGTCATTCCGCCACGTCTGGCGCCTGGCATGCTTTGTTAGATTTTGAATTCGCGGGTGCCGGTTTGCCGGCAGGGTCGGGCTCAGATCGGCGTTACAGGGAGAGGTTACAGGGAGAGGCGGTCGCCAAATTGGTGTTACCCGGTGTCACATTTCTGTAAACTGAGGGCTCATCCCTTCAGCGACCGGGAGGCCAGTGCCGTGCTGTGCCCGGCGAGGCACACAGGCCATGGCTCTCGATTTCGGCGTCATTCTTCTGATTCTTCTTGCTGCCGCCTTACATGCCAGCTGGAACGCCCTGGTCAAGGCGGGCGGCGACACTCTGGTCATGCAAACCTTGGTGATCTTTGTGCCCAGCCTGCCTTGTCTGGTCTTGATCCCCTTGCTGCCGCTGCCGGCGCCGGAAAGCTGGCTCTTCCTGGCGATTTCGACGGTGGTTCACTATCTTTACTACTACTTCGTGGTGATGTCCTATCGGCACGGGGATCTATCCCAGGTCTATCCCATTGCCCGCGGCGCGGCGCCGGCCTTGGTGGCGATTGGCGCCTGGTTCCTTGCCGACGAAAGCCTCAGCCCGGCCGAGTGGCTGGGGGTGTCGATCGTCTGCTGCGGCATCATCAGCTTGGCCTGGCGCAAGGGAGCGCTCCGCGATGGCCTCGGCATGGGCGTCGGCTTCGCCCTGCTGAACAGCCTTACCATTGCCACCTATCTGGTGGCCGATGGCCTGGGCATTCGCCGTTCCGGCAACGAGTTGGCCTACATCGCCTGGCTGTTTCCGTTGGAAGGCGTGCCGTTGCTGGCCTTCACTCTATGGCGGCGATGGGGCAGGTTGCATCAGGCCTTTATGCCGCACATCAAGACCGGCCTGATTGGTGGTGTGGTCGCCGGGCTCTCCTATGGCATCGCCCTGTGGACGATGACCCTGGGGCCATTGGCCCACATCGTCGCCCTGCGCGAGACCAGCGTTGTGATGGCGGCGATCATCGGCACGGTTTTCTTGGCCGAGCCCTTCGGTCGCCGACGCATCCTCGCTGCTGCCCTGGTGGCGCTTGGCGCGGTGCTGCTCAACGCCGGGCTTTAGCGACCTAGGGAGGTGGCGGGCCAGGTTTGGTCTCCGGCCGCCATTCGATGAATAGGCCGCGCGCCGCCCGCGTCGGGGTGAAAAACCGCCGCGGAGTCTTGGCCCACAGGGTGATTCCGCAAAAGGCAAGCCGCTTGGGAATGATCACCGGGGCACCGCGCGCGTGAACCCGCATCAAGGGCGGGGTTAGGACCACTATCTGCTGACCCTTTCCGCAGAGGACGCGATAGCCGCCGCGCAGCGGCTCGCTGGTGCCGCCGGTCAATTGGCACAAAAAGTCCCTGTGCCGCTCTGGTTGCGGGGCAGAAATGTAGACCCGGGCAATTCCCTTGGCATTGTTGATGTGTTGCTGATAATCCGGTTTCCAGAAATTCTGCGGATAGTGGTTTTGACAAACGAAAAAGGCCAATCCGGGCATGCTCGGGTCAGTAACGAAACCCAAGGAGAAGGCGACCTCGACTTCCGAACCATCGGGCAGGCGCGCCTTGCGGCCAAAGTCGAAAGGGGCATAGGTCTTCAATCCAGCCGCGCGAAAGGCAGCGATATCGGCCCGCGCGTCGTCGCTTTTCAGGACCAGCATGGAAAGACCCTGGCCTCGTTTGAGAAAACCGCGGTTGAAGGCACCGAAGCTGAACTCCGGTGGGTCCTGGTCGAAGCGGTGGTCTGCCAGGGTGCGCGGCCGGTCAACCTCCAGCAGCTCTATGAAATTACCGCTGCTGAACTGGATCAAACGGTTCGATGTGCCCATGCGATCGTCATGCCGGGCGCGCGGTGTTAGGGTGAAGCCGAGCGCCTGATAGCACTGGGCGACGCTATCTAAATCCTTCACCGTGATCACCACATGATCGATGGTGCGCGGATCAACCATAAGCGGCTCCAAAGCCTCTGCGTTGTTCTTGCCGAGCGCAATTATGCTACCATTAGGGTCATCTCGCCAAGGTGGTAAATCTGGCAAAGTAAATCTCTGGGAGAGGCGTATTGAAGGTGTTCGAAATCGTCGTTGTCGGCGCCGGTATGGCGGGGGCTTCAGCGGCCTATGCCCTGGCTCTGGCGGGCCGCCGGGTCGCCTTGCTGGAGCGGGAAAGCCTGCCAGGCTATCACTCGACCGGCCGTTCGGCGGCTGTCTACACACGGGCCTATGGCAATGCGGTGATCCGCGGTCTGACCGCTGCCGGCAAGTCCTTCTTCGATGCGCCGCCGCCGGGTTTCGCTGACGTGCCCCTGTTGCTGCCTCGAGGCGTCATGTTCATTGGTCATGCCGGCCAGCGCGAGGCTCTGGCTGAAGCGGCGGAGGCGGCGCGGCGCTTTGTCCCTGAAGTGGCGTTAATCGAAGGGTCCGCTGCCCGCACCTTGGTACCGATCCTGCGCCAAGACTACGTGGCCGGCGCGGTGCTCGAGCCGGAGGCCCGCGACATCGATGTTAATACGCTGCACCAGGGCTTTCTGCGTGGCTTGAAGGCTGCTGGCGGGGCGCTGCTCTGCGATGCCGAAGTGTGCGCTCTGTCTCGGGTCGGTGACGACTGGCGTATCGAGACAAAAGCCGGGGCCCTTCGGGCAGCAGTGGTGGTCAATGCGGCCGGAGCCTGGTGTGATGAAATGGCTGATTTGGCGGGAGTGGCGCGAATCGGCTTGGTTCCCAAGCGGCGAACGGCGATTATCTTTGCCGTGCCACCCAGCTTGGCGGTGGATGACTGGCCGGCGGTGATCGACGTCATGGAGAATTTCTACTTCAAACCGGATGCTGGCCGGCTGCTCGGCTCGCCGGCAGACGAGACCCCGGTGCCGCCCTCGGATGTGCAGCCGGAGGAACTGGACGTGGCGATAGCCGCCGACCGCATTCAACAGGTGACCACGGTCGAGATCCGCCGTATCGAGCGCAAGTGGGCTGGGCTGCGTTCCTTCGTTGCCGATAAGACGCCGGTGGTCGGTTTTGATCCGGCGGTGCCGGGCTTCTTCTGGCTGGCCGGGCAAGGCGGCTATGGCATCCAGACCGCACCGGCCCTGGCAAGGGTGGTCGCTGGCCTCATTACTGAGGGTCAAATCCCCGGCGATATTGAAGCCAGCGGCGTCACCGCCACGGCGCTATCGCCCGGGCGCCTGCACCATACCCCACCCCCGGCAGACAGGGGGTAAGGCTGCGGCGCTGGTGGTGAAGCCGCACCTCACCCAAGCTCGCGAGTTACAATACGGGTTGAAAACTTTCCGCCCGCGCCAAGCGCCAGGCGTTCCGGTAGTCGGCATCCTCGCAGTCACCTTCCAGCAGGCAGCCGGCGGGCAGCGGTGGGTAGGCCTGATCGGCGGGCAGGGTTTTGCCGCTGCGGTGCCGCAGCACGAGGTGCCAGGGCTGTAGTTCGCTGGGATGGGAAAAACCGGCGGCGGCGAGGATCTCGCCCAGAGCCTCTATGGTGTGGCCGTGGAAGCGAGCCACGCGCTGGGCTTTGTCGGCTACCGATAGGGCCCGTTGACGCAGTGGGTCTTGGGTCGCCACTCCTACCGGGCAGCGGTTGGTGTGACAGGATTGAGCCTGAATACAGCCCAGCGCAAACATGAAGCCACGCGCCGAGTTGCACCAGTCGGCGCCTAGTGCGTGGGCCCAAACCAGGTCGAAGGCGGTGACCAGCTTACCGCTAGCAGCAATGCAGATCTGGTCGCGCAGGTGGGCGCCGA
The DNA here is from genome assembly GCA_965222795.1 of Rhodospirillales bacterium. Taxonomy (GTDB): domain Bacteria; phylum Pseudomonadota; class Alphaproteobacteria; order Kiloniellales; family CBDCUY01; genus CBDCUY01. Next base: position 2,764,715 of record OZ244972.1, read on the forward strand.
TCAATGCATTGTGGACAAAGGTCAAGCCCTCTACCAAAGGGGTGCCCACATGATTGGCGAACTCCAGCGGTGCGGCGCCGGTGCCGCCCTCTTTGCCGTCGACAACGATGAAGTCGGGCTGGATTCCGGTCTTCAGCATCGCTTTGATCAGTGCCATGAACTCCCATCGATGGCCGAGGCAGAGTTTGAAGCCGACGGGTTTGCCGCCGGATCCTTCGCGCAGGTCGGCGAGGAAATGCATGAACTCGATGGGCGTAGAAAAGGCGCGATGGCGGGCTGGCGAGATGCAGTCCTGACCCAAGGGAACGCCGCGCGCCTCGGCGATTTCGGAGGTGATCTTGGCTGCCGGCAGGACGCCCCCATGGCCCGGCTTGGCGCCCTGCGAGAGCTTCACTTCGATCATCTTGACTTGCTCGGACTGCGCCTCCTGGGCAAAGCGCGCGGGGTCGAAATTGCCCTGAAGGTCGCGACAGCCGAAATAGCCACTACCCAGCTCCCAGATCAGATCGCCGCCAGGTTGTCGGTGGTGCTCGCTGATGCCGCCCTCGCCGGTGTCGTGGGCAAAGCCGCCTAGTTTGGCGCCGGTATTGAGGGCTCGGATGGCGTTGCCGCTCAATGAGCCGAAGCTCATCGCCGAGATGTTGTAGACCGAGGCGGCATAGGGCTTGGCACATTGTGGCCCGCCGACGGTCACCCGCAGCGCTTCGTGGCTGGGCGGCTTCGGCGTCAGGGAATGAGTGAGCCAGGCAAAACCGTCGCCGTAAACGTCATGCCGAGTGCCGAAGGGGCGCTTGTCCTCGACCCCCTTGGCTCTTTGGTAGACGATGGAACGCTCTTCGCGACTGAAGGGAACTTCGTCCCGGTCGCTTTCGATCAGGTACTGTCGGATTTCTGGCCGAATGCCTTCAAACAACCAGCGCATGTGGCCGATGACCGGATAGTTGCGCAAGATGGCATGGCGGGGCTGGATCAAGTCCCAGATGCCCAGTCCGACCAGGAAGGCGAACGGCGACGTGACTAGCCAAAAGGCTGGTGACCAGGCGGTAAGGGCGGCACTGATCACCGTCAACAGAATGACGAAACCCAATACAGAATAGCGCAGCATAGCGACCTCGCCGCCGACACCGCCCGTTGCCGCGGTGCTCAGGCCGGGCCGAGGATGACGGTCTGGTAGAAGATGGAGTCCATAGCTAGCCAGCCGATGGCGATAGATAGGGTGCGACCGGAGGGCAAGTAGGTAGCGTAAAACAGGAGATGCGCTGCACGTACCCCAAAGTTGTCGGCGGCAGCGGATGCCGCATATGCCGATCCGGTCCGTTTAGCGACGGTCATCAAAGCCGCTGCCCAGGTCAACATTAAGAGGTCTGTCGTCATTCTCGCGCATTCCTAAGGTTAACGGTCGTGCGCCAGAATGACATAAGTCTTGCGGTTGGTGAATGGCCCCGAGGGACGAAGGAATCTGGTGTCGTAAGCTGATACTTAGCTTGCGATGCGTTTGGTGCGCTCGATAGTGCCCAGCTCGTCCAGCAAGGCTTTCAGAGCCTCGCCATCGCTCAGGTTCTCGGGCAATGCTTTAGGTCTTTCCATCGACGAATCTGAATCCTCGGCTTCGAGTGCGAAACTGGCCGCAGAGTTCTCGTTGGGAAAGGGCTCTGCAGGCAGCTCGGAAGAGCCCTCTGGCGCCGATGTTTCACTCCCTACGACAGCCGCGGACGTTGCCATCCCACTGGTTTGCCGCATGACAGCGGCGATCAAGCGTTGCCGATCGATGGGCTTGGGAACATAGTCGTTCATGCCGACGGCGAGATAGCGTTCGCGATCCCCTTTCATGGTGTTCGCGGTCAAGGCGATGATTGGGACCTGACCGGGCGCCCCGGCGAGGCTACGGATCCGCTGGGTAGCCGAAATGCCGTCCAAATGGGGCATCTGCACATCCATAAGCACCAGGTCGTAGGTGCAGCGCATGAGGGAGCTAATGGCCTCCATGCCGTCGTTGACCACGTCGATCAGATGGCCGCCAGGCTGCAGCATGTTCACGATCAGCTTTTGGTTTACGTGATGGTCCTCGGCCACCAGGATGCGAAGGCGTTTTTGGTCAGCGGGAAAGGCGGCAGCAGCATCGACATCGACGGTGCTCTCGCCCGCGAGATCGGACGAACCCTCGGGACAGACAACAGTGAACCAGAAGATGGAACCGTCACCTGGCGTACTTTCGCCATCCATCGCGCCGCCCATGAGCTCGACCAGCCTCTTGGAAATAGCGAGCCCGAGACCTGAGCCGCCGTAACGACGGCTGGTCGAGTTATCGAACTGGGTGAATTTCTCGAACAACTCCGGTAGCCGGTTCGGGGGAATACCGATGCCGCTGTCAGCCACACTAAAGCCGGTCTCGATCAATCCGTCAGGCCGGTTGAATTGGGCGGCGCGGATCACGATCCTACCATGGTCGGTGAACTTGAGAGCGTTGGAAATCAAATTGAACAAGACTTGCTTGATCCGTGTCGGGTCGGCAAGCAGGATCGGGTGGGTAATGCGATCGAAGTCCTGCTCACATTGCAAGCCCTTGGCTTCGATCTGCGGTTTCCAGAGTGCGACAGTATGCTGGAGCACGGTATTTAGATCGAAATTGATGTGCTCTAGTTCGACCTTTTCAGCCTCGATCTTCGATAGGTCCAAAACATCGTTCAAAATGGACAATAGTGTATTACCGGAGTACCGGATGGTTTCCACCATGTCACGTTGCGATTCGTTCAGCTTGCTGTCGAGCAAAAGAGTGGTGTTGCCTAGCACACCGTTAAGCGGCGTGCGGATCTCATGGCTCATAGTGGCGAGAAAATCGGATTTGCTGCGGTTCGCTCTTTCGGCCTCACGGGCGGCGCTTTCAGCGGCGTCCTTTGCATTCTGCAGCTTAAATTCCCAGTTCTTGCGATCGGTGATGTTCGTGACGATTTCAACCGAGTCGCCGGAACTGGTCCGCGTCTCATAGCTTTCATACCAGTTTGCGCCTAGCTGCACCTCTTGACGTAGGTGGTTGCCTTCCTTGATCTCTGTGCGGGGGTTGGCCGGTGCACAGGTGGGTGCTCTCGCCCGCGCCCCTGCACTGTTGTCGATCCACCAACGATAGGCGCGGTTGGTAAGGAGAAGGTCCTTGTCCTGGCCCCGAATGGCAAAGCCACTTTCGATGGCCTCGATCGCTTCGCCTAGCCGGTTGTAAGCACGTTTTTGCGCGTTGACTGCCGAACGTCGCATATATTGGAAGTAGGCGATTGTGGCTAGTCCAAGGGTGACCAAGAAGGCCAGGACGCCGAGCCCAAGGCTCTGAAGCAGGAACTTCTGCAGGGCCGGTCCGGCTGGCGCGTCAAAGACGAAAGCACCCATGACGTCGCCCAGGTGCCATTGCGCGGTTTTTGGTGCATGGGAATTGTGGCAAGTAACACAGCTCTCGCGCTTGGCAATGGAAGGCAAGATCGTACGCAAGACCGGCTCGCCCTCCAACTCGATCAGAGACATGAGGGGTTCCGTGTTGGATGCGATCACGAAACCGCGCATAGCCTCGCGCATGTTTTCGTCCGTAGCTTTGGTGCGTATTTCCCGACCAGGGTAACCGACCATGGTCAAACGGATGGCATCGTTGGTTGAACGATTGCGATTGAAGGCCTCGAGTGCGTGCGCGCGAAAAGTGGCGGGCACCGGCAGCTCTGACCCTGCTGCTTGGTTGCGGATGTCCGAGTAGGTGGAGAAAAATGCGTCTACCACCGCTAGGACGGCCGTATTGGCTGCCCGACGATTGGATTTGTACTGGTCGATGGCAAGATTATAGTAACCAAACCCCACGATACAGGCCAAGAGGGCGGAAAGGGCACCAATGAAAACCGCTGGGGATGCTGTCGGTTTTGAGGGGCGAAGCTTCGTTGCAAAGCCTGACAAGTTCATTGGGTGGTTGGCACCTTAGTTTCCGAGTTTGGTCTAACCTGGCAGAATGTTGCCCGACCGAGAAAATGCGTTCGTGAAAGCGGTAAAGAATGCCCAAATTTGCCTAAAAATTTGTTAGCGTATCGGATTTCTGTCTAGTGCATTTAATATAGAAGTTGTTATGAGAGGGCCATTTAGGCCGAAATGAATTCGTCTAATAGCTGAGATATCTCTATGGCGAAGCCATTTTTGATTGCGGGCGTTCGCTGAACTGGGGCCGACGCCGTTCAGCGGTGCGGGCAGGATCAATAGTCGTGGACAGCCCTATTGGGCCGCGCTGATGGAAGACGGTGCTGCCTTAATTTTGGCCAATCTCGCTCATAAAGCCAATCCCTGTCGAAAACCCAAGAAACGTCAAAACTGCTGGTTATGATTGAGCGTTCTGAGAAAATTAATCGGCTTCAGACCCATTCGCGTTGTTGCTATGTTGCCGGCCTAGTCATGGTCAGCATGTTGGTCGCGGTTCCACCCGCTGGCGCCCATGTCTCAGAACAAAGCTTTGTCCTTCTGCTGCCGACAGGGATTTACACCGCTGCTGGGGTTGCTGCGGTCGCCTTGACGGTTCTACTTCTCACGGTGCTGCCGGCTGGATTTATGACGCGTCTTTTCCGGCAACTGGAATTCGGGCTACCAACTTGGCCGCGGTTGGAAACAGTAACCAGTCTGGCGAGTTTGGCCGTTCTTGTCGGCCTCTTGGTTGCGGGCCTTACCGGCTCGCGCGATCCGCTTGTCAATCCCTTGCCGCTTGTAATTTGGACGCTGTGGTGGGTCGGCTTCGTTATCTTGCAGGCGTTCTTAGGCGACCTCTGGCGCTGGATAAATCCCTGGACAGGGCTCTATCGTCTGCTCTGTGGCCCTTTCGACTCGCCGCCACTTGCGAGGTTGCCAGAGGGCCTTGGCGTTTGGCCCGGAGTAATCGCCTTTCTTGCCTTTGGCGCCCTGCTGCTGGTGGATTTGGCACCCGACGATCCTGCCCGTCTGGCCGCCTTTGTTGCCGGCTATTGGTTCTACAGCTTCGCTGGCATGGTGGTTTTCGGCGCCAAGGTTTGGCTGGCTCGTGGCGAGTGCTTCACCATGCTTTTGCGCCATTTTGCTGCCTTGTCTCCACTGCAACGCAGGGACAATCGCTTGCACTTCTGCACGCCTGGCTGGCGCCTTGTCGAAAGCCCAGCATTGTCCTTTAGTGGGGGCCTGTTCATCTTGGTGATGCTCGGCACCGGCAGTTTCGACGGTGTCAACGAAACCTTTTGGTGGCTTGCCCAGATTGGGGTTAATCCTTTGGAATTCCCGGGTCGCTCGGCAGTGATCTGGCAGAACCTCTTGGGACTCTTGGCGGCCAATGCCCTGCTCGTGGCGATTTTCGCCGGCACGGTGTGGGGCGGCCTGCATTTGGCTGGCGCTGCGCTGCCCTTTGCAGTTGCCTTCGGTCGGCTAGCGCGATCGGTTCTGCCGATCGCACTGGCCTATCACATCGCACATTACCTGATCGTTTTGCTGGTCAATGGCCAGTATGCCCTGGTAGCTGCCAGCGATCCCTTTGGCGCCGGCGCCGACTATCTCGGCTTGGGGCGCTTTTATGTCAGCACCGGGTTTCTCAACAGCCATGACACGGTGGAAATCATCTGGCTCTGCCAGGCGGGTGCCATCGTGCTCGGCCATATCTTGGCGGTACTTGTGTCACATGCCATTGCCCTCGATCTCCTGCGAGACGCTCGCAAGGCAAGCCTTAGCCTGATTCCCATGGCCGTCTTCATGATTCTCTATACGTTACTTGGCTTGACCCTCCTGGCTTCGCCGCGCGGCGCCTAGGAATGCACCAACAAATCCCTGGACAATCCGTCTGTGCAGAGGGATTCTGGCACCGGAGAACACAAAAAGCCTTCGAACACAGAGGTTAAGGAGATCTGGCATGTCGAGCAAGGAACGACCGAGCAGCTTGGCGACGCGCCGTCAAGCGCTGCAAGCCCTGGCCACAGGGGGCGCCGCGGTAGCCGGAATGGCGGCCATGCCCGGCTGGGTGGGCTACGCCCAAGCGCAGAGTTCGGCACCGATTAAGATTGGCTTCCAGGTGCATCGCACCGGGATTGGTGCCGCCTACGGCCGCTGGTATGACCGCACCACCCAGGCGGCGGCCGCGCTGATCAACGAGATGGGCGGCATTAACGGGCGACCGGTGGAGATTGTTGCCGAGGACGATGGCACCGATCCGAAGCGTGGCGCCGAGGTGGTGGAGAAATTTGCCAACCAGCACAGCTGCGATATAGCCTTTGGCACGCTGTTCAGCCACGTGGTCATTGGCTCTGCACCGAGAGCGGGCGAGCTGAAGCTGCCGTACTTCGTCGTCTCCGAGGGGCACCACGTGGCCAGCGGTATGCTGAACCGCTACACTCTGCAGCCCGGCATTACCGACGTGAAGAGCCAGGTCCAAGCGATGGCGCCTTTCGTCGCCGATAACCTGGGCAAGAAGGTGACCATGATCTTCCCGGATTTCGCCTTCGGCCATGACCATCGCGACTACTTCTCGGCGGCCATCGAAAAGCAAGGCGGCCAGGTCTTGGAAAAGATCGCCATCCCGCCCACGGAAACCGCTTTCACCAAGTATTTCCCCAAGGTCCCGCGTGACACCGAGGTCATTTACCACGTCATGGTCGGGCCGGGCGTGCTGACATTCGTCAAGGAGATGGGCGAATTCTACGGCCCCAACAAGCCGCAAATCTTCGGCTTCATCGACAGCCTTGAAGCGGTTGATCTCGCCAGCCCCGGTCTTGAGTTCCTAGAAGGCACTTATTTCTGGGAAGGTAACCCGCGTTATGCCCAGGCCGACCAGTCCGAGCACGACAAGTTTTACCGGGCTGCTGTTGGTGTGGACGACAACGGTGCTTCGATCTCCGATCCCAAGGACATTTCGACCTACGCTCATATGTTCGGCTGCTGGGAAACGCTCTTCGTCATAAAGGCAGGCATGGAAGCTGCCGGCTATCGTGGTCCGGAGGATCGCGCCAAGTTGATCGAGGCGGTCGAGGCGATGACCGAGATGCCGCACTCGCGCGAACATCCGCAGGGTGCTAAGCAGTTTAATGGCAAGACCCACCAGGTTTTCGGCCATCAGTACATTTCGCGTGTGGAAGATAGCCGTTTGGTACTGGCGCATACCACGTCGATCGAAGACACCCACTATCCCGACGAAGTCGACTACACGACGCAAGCCTTCTAACCCTTTAGCACGCTGCCGCGCGCGTCCGGGGCGACCCGGATGCCGCGGCGCGCGGATGGCCGATGGACTTTGGTCCCTATCTCTTTCTCGCCACGCTGGAAGGAGCGGTGCAGGCGGCCGTCTTGGCTCTGACCGCCGTTGGCCTCAGCCTGGTCTTCGGCATCATGCGCGTGGTCAATGTGGCGCACGGCGAGTTCTTCATGTTGGGCGCGGTGCTCGCATGGTGGCTGGCGACCTTGGTCGCTGGTCATCCGGCGCTTGGCTTCCTGCTCGCCCTGGTCGTTGCGCCGGTCATCGCCGGGCTCATCGCGGCGGCGGCCGATCTCTTGGTGCTGAAGCGGCTCGACTATGATCCGGAACGCACCATCGTGGCGACCATCGGCATGCTCTACATTATCCAGCAGTTGGTCTTGATGACCTACGGTCCGGAGGCGCGCCCGGTCGAAGCCCCCTTCAATCTTCGAATCTATTTCCCTTGGTTTGGCTATGCCGCCTACAAGTTCGTGGTGATCGGCGCGGCCGCGCTACTGTTGCTCGGGGTTTGGGTGCTGATGACCAAGACCCGCAGCGGACTGATCCTCCGCGCCACCCAGCTCGATCGGGAAATGGCGGAAGCCTTCGGCATTCCGGTGGCACGAGTCTATGCTCTGGTCTTCGGCCTAGGCGCCGGTCTGGCGGCCATGGGCGCGGTGCTGATCGTGCCGATCCAGCAGGCACACTACCTGATGGGGGCCGATCCGCTGCTGCTCTCCTTCATCGTGGTCATCATCGGCGGTCTGGGCAGCCTGGCCGGCACCGTCGTGGCGGCGATATTGATCGGCCTCAGCGACGGCATTATCTCGGTCTTCTTCACCCCGACCCTGGCCAAGATCCTGGCCACCCTGTTGGTTGCCTTCGTCCTGGTGTTCCGTCCCCAGGGCCTATTCGGACGCCGGCCGGTATGAACGACACCGTCAAGCCCCTGCTGGTCAATCTCGGCCTGCTGCTGCTGCTCTTGCTGTTGTCGGAGATGCTGCCTGCCTATCATCACGGCAACTTGGCGCGCATCATGGTGCTGGCGGTCTTTGCCATGGGCTACAATATCCTCTTTGGCTACACCGGCTTGTTGAGCCTGGGTCATGCGTTGTTCTTCGCCGCGGGAATCTATGGCCTGGGGCTCACCATGCAGCACCTGGGCTGGGCGGCGTTGCCGGCCCTCCTGGCCGGACTGGCGGCTGCCTTCGCCTTGTCTTTGGCGGTTGGCTTTCTAGCCCTGCGGACCACCGGAGTGGCCTTCATGATTGTCACCTTGATGTTCGCTCAGGCCGGCTATCTCGCCATTCTATACTTTGGCGAGTACACCCGCGGCGACGAGGGCTTCGTCATCCAACAGGCCAGCCGGGTGATTGCGGGCATCGATCTCAGTGACGCTGGCAATCGCTATTTGGCGGCATTGCTGCTGTTTTCCTTCGGTCTGGGATTGAAAGGCTGGCTGGTTCAGTCCCCATTTGGGCGGGTGCTGGTGGCGATCCGAGAAAACGAGGAAAGGGCGCGCATGCTGGGCTATGACGTGTTCTTTCACAAGTTGGTAGCGGTTGTTCTCTCGGGCAGCTTCGCCGGTGCGGCCGGCGCTGCCTATGCCCTGTTGTTTGGCTATGCGGGAGCCAGTTTTGGCTCGGTTCAGTATTCCATCCTACCGTTATTGTGGGTGCTCTTGGGCGGTGCCGGCACCCTGTTGGGACCCTTCGTTGGTACCTTGTTCATGTTCTACCTGATCGATTTGTCGAGCGGCCTGACCAGTGCCTATATGCTGCTCGCCGGCGTAGCGCTGGTGGGCTTGACCCTGTTCTTTCGTCGCGGCCTGGTGGGCGAGCTGCGCCAGCGGCTCTTGCCGTGGCTGCCGTGAGCCTGTTGTCTACCCAGGGCCTCAGCCGCAACTTCGGCGGCCTGCAGGCGGTGGCCAATGTCGACTTCGCGCTACCGAAGGGCCAGGTTCGCGCCCTGATCGGGCCCAATGGAGCCGGAAAAACGACCTTCGTCAGCCTGCTCTGCGGCCGCTTGGCCGCCACCACTGGGCAAGTCATTTTTGATGGAGAGGACATCACCGCGCTGCCGGCGCATCGGCGCATCCGCCGCGGCATGGCCTATACCTTCCAGATCACCTCAATATTCGCCCGCCTTAGCCTGTGGGAGAACGTTGCCCTGGCGGTGCGCCGCCAACACAAGGCGGACCGGCATCGGTTAGCGGCGGCAGTAGAGGCGGCGCTGGCCCAAGTGGGGCTGGCCGAGCGAGCCGATCAGTCGGCTGGCGACCTCAGCTATGGCCACCAGCGGCTGCTGGAGATCGCCATGGGATTGGCGCAACGGCCGCGCCTCTTGATCCTTGATGAACCCACCCAGGGCCTAGCCGACAGCGAGATCGAAGCCTTTAAGCTGCTGATCCGCTCGCTTGCTGGCAAGACCACCATCCTCTTGATCGAGCACAACATGGACGTGGTCATGGCCTGTGCCGAGGCCATCACGGTGCTGAATTTTGGCGAGATCTTGGCCGAGGGAGCGCCGGCGGAAATTCGCCGCAATCCTGCCGTTCAGGCCAGTTACCTGGGCAGTGGCTGATGCTCGTCCTTGACCAAGTCGAAGCAGGCTATGGCGCGGCGCGGATACTGCATGGCCTGTCCTTCGGCGTCCAGTCAGGCGAAATCCTCTGCCTGCTCGGCCGCAATGGGGCCGGCAAGACGACGGCGTTGAAGACGATCATGGGCGCTTTGCCGCTGCGCGCCGGGAACATCGTCCTCGACGGCAATCAGATCGGCGGTCTACCGCCACACGACCGGCCGCGCCTCGGCATCGGCTACGTGCCACAAGGGCGCCGGCTCTTCGCCGAGTTGAGTGTCGCTGAAAATCTGGAGATCGGGCTAATGGCTAGAGGAAAGGGCAAAGCAAGCCGCGAGCAGGCGCTCGAACTCTTCCCGCGCCTGCGCGAACGCTTGCGGCAGCGGGCCGAGACCCTTTCCGGTGGCGAGCAGCAAATGCTGGCCACCGCGCGGGCGCTCTGCCTTGAACCACGTCTGCTGCTGCTCGACGAGCCGACCGAAGGGCTGCAGCCCTCAATGATCGCCCAGATCCGCGATGTGATATTACACTTACGACAGCAGGGGGTGGCGATCCTTTTAGTGGAGCAGCGGATCGAGGCGGTGTTGGCAATCGCTGACCGCGTCGTATTCATAGAAAACGGCCGCGGCCGCGAGGCCCTGGCCGCCGCCACACTGCGGCAGGATCGAAGCCTCCTGACCCGCTATCTTGGTGTGTAGAGAATGGGATCGGCTGAAGTTATCCCGCGTACTCGAGGGCGCCTATGGAACTCGTTTGGCCGCTTGCCACTCTAAGTGACGGGTTCCAAGTTCAGCCCTTAAGGCCGTTTTTCGCTAGCAGGCCTTTAAGCCTCAGAAAATATCGGGCATCGCCGATATGGGTGACTATGGCGTTGAGGGTCTGTCGTTCGGGACCGTCTGGTTGGCCACACAGCCACCAGAGACCAAGATGAGCGCCAATGTAGGTGAACACGCCTGCGCCGACCTCGGACGCCAGAATGAGTGCAAGCGATCGCGCGTGGTCGTCGTCACCGAAACCGAGCGAGATGAGCCAGACGGCGACTGCCATCGCGAGTATCGATGCAAAAGACCTCCATACAGTCATGAAGAAACGGACCAGGGAAAATTCTAATATTCGAATGGCCAAAATAAACCAAATAATTGTCGCAACAAGGGCAATTGCAACCAGAGACCACGTCGTTCCTGCCACTTCCCAGCGAAGGGTGGATAAAATGGTAAGAGGAACGCCAAATCCCACCATTGTCCCGGTGACGATCATCACAAGGTTTGGGCGTCCCAAGGCAATGAAGACCGGACCAATATTCGCCGATAGGACTTGTATGAGCCCGAACAAGGCGAGTATCTGAAGGATCGGGATGGCGTCCAGCCACTTTTCCCCGAGCAACAGCCGCACCATTGGATCGGCCACGAGCCCGACGCCGATAGCGACCGGCCCGGCGACCATCACGAGTAGGGCAAGGCCATCAGAAAAGCTCTTCCGCAAGGCCACTGGATCATGGGCCAGCTTGGCATAGCCAGGCAGTAAGGCACGACGAATGGGGGCTAACAACTCACTGGTGGCCATTGTGGCGATTTCGTAGGCCACGGTGTAAAGGCCCAGCGTTGTCGCGCCAAGGATCTTGCCGACGATTAGGTTGTGACTTTGCTGGTTGGTAAAAGCCAAAATGTTGTTAAGAAGCAACCATTTCGAAAAATTCATGATTTCGCGCCAGCGCGCCAAGGACCAGCGTGGACGAAAGGGGTGCATGGCATAACTTAACCCCAATTGCACCAGCGCACTGGAGGCAATGCCTAAAACCAGTGCCCAGTAGCTCCGAAGTATGAAGGCGAAAAACAGGGTGACGACAAAAGAACAAATCTTGGTATATACCAAATACTGAAAATCTTTTTTGAAGTTCAATTTTTTTCGAAATTCGACTATGCCGATATTGGCAAATCCTGTTACAAGCGTGACAAGGCAGAGGACGTAAAGAATTTCGACAAGACGCGGGTCTTCGAAAAAGTCGGCAGCGACCCCCGCACCGGCAAATAGCGTCAGTGCGGTCACAAGGCTTCGAATGATCGACAGTGTCCACGCACAATCGTAGTAATCCCGCTTGGCGTCTTGCTTTTGGATTAGCACCACATCGAAACTGAATTGACTCATGATTTCGATGAAGCCGTAGATCGTGGTTGCCACCGCAACTAGACCGAAATCTGCTGGCACCAATAGTCGGGCTAGGATGATTGTGCTAACAATGCCAATCATTCGAATGGCAAGCCGCATAGCGACCATCCACGCAGCACCTTTGGCCATGCTGCGGTTGATGTCCTTGTTTGCGGCTTCTGCCAGTGCAGCTACATCTAGCTGCGCCTCTTCCTCTGGCCTTTTGCTCAATGCACAATGCTTTCCAGTGAGGAATGACTTTCATAAACCAAGAATATTACTGATTTTAGACAAAGGAATGGCCGGGCATGGCCCGATTTACTGTTTGTGCCAGAAATAAATGTTCAGTTGCACATTTGTCTATGTTGCGATCCCGCCTTTAGGTCCACAGCTTCAGCCCCTGAGGGTCATAGGCGGCTTGCGTGAGAAGCCGAGCCGGGCGCCAGGCGCCGACAATGGGAATGGCATAGTCTGCATCGCTGTCCAGGTCAACGCTGTCCAGGTAGCCGAGCGCCAGGCTCCTTTCCACTGTAAAGCCATAGCCTCCGGAAGTTACTTCTCCGACCACGCGCTTACCCAGGCGGATCGCTTCGCCGCCGAAGGCGTCATGCTCGGCGTCGACCGCAAAGCACACGAGCCGTTGCTTGGGTTGCTGCGTCGCCAGATCGGCGAGGGCATCACGGCCGACGAAGTCGCCTTTGTCGAGGGCTACGTAACGGCCCAAACCAGCCTCGTAGGGCGTGTGGTCTTGCGTGAACTCGCTAAACCAGCTGCCGTAGGCCTTCTCAAGCCGCAAGCTGTTCTGTGCCAGGGAACCAGCGAAGCCAAGGCCGGTCGCCTCGGCCGCCTGGCAAATGCGGTTGTAGACGGCGCCGTAGCCCTCTGCCGGCAAGTAGACCTCGTAGCCGGCCTCGCCGGTGAAGGAAATACGGATGACCGCGGCGCGCTCTCCGGCGCAGGGGAGGCCGAGATAGGTGAATGGCTTGGGCGCTGGGTTTGGCCAAGCCTCCCCACAGATCATCGCCATAAACTCCCCAGCGTTGGGCCCCGACACGGAAAAGCCGGCGAGCACATCGGAATAATCCTCGAAGTCGACACCGTCAGCCGGCAGGTGAACAGCGAAGCGGCGGCGGTGCATCAGCCGCGCCGAACCGGAACCAACAAGGAAGAATTCATTGGGTCCTTGGCGGGTTATGGTGAAGTCGGCGATCAAGCGGCCGCGGGCGTCAACCATTGGCGCCAATGCGGCGCGGCCGGTTCGCGGCAGGCGGCTGGTCACCAGTCGGTCGAGCCAGCGTTCGGCGCCTGGCCCGCTGACCCGATACTTGGCATAGGCCGAGGTCTCGATGATGCCACCCCGTTCACGCAGCGTCCGACATTCCCGCTTGACTGGCTCGAACCATCCCGCCCGCCGGTAGGCGAAGCCTGGCTCCCGCTCGGCGGTGCCGGCCGCGAAGTAAAGCGGCGTCTCCCAGCCGAAGGAAACGCCGAAAACAGCCCCTTGCGCACGTTGTCGAGCATAATTTTGCCGCATACGCTGCGGCCGGCCGGATTCCATGACCTCATAAGGGAAGTGGACACGAAAGCGGGTTGCGTTGTTTTCTAGGGTGCGTTCCAACACCTGTTCGGCCGTGAAGTAGTCGCCGAAGCGGGCCACGTCGAGTGATGAAAGATCGTATTCCGGCTCGCCGTGCACGATCCATTCGGCCACCGTCTTGCCAAGCCCGCCGCCCTGGGCGATGCCGGTCATGATCCCGGTGGCGCAGTAATAGTTGTTGAGCCCGGGAACCGGGCCCAGCAAGCCGATGGTATCCGGTGACCAGATCATCGGACCGTTCACGACCCGCTTCACGCCGGCCCGAGCGAGGACGGGAAAGCGCGCCATAGCGCGATCCAGGTTCTCGGCGATACGGTCCAGGTCGGGCGGCAGCAGCTCTTGCCCGAAGTCGAGAGGCGTCCCGTCGATGGCCCAGGGCTTGCCATGACGTTCATAGGCGCCGACCAGCAGGCCGTGACCTTCTTGGCGCAGATAGTACTCCGCATCACGGTCGCTGATTCCGGGCAGCTCGCGGTCGAGCGCGGCCAGTTCGGGCAACGGTTCAGTCACCAGGTACTGGTGCTCCATCGGTTGCAACGGCAGTTCGATGCCCGCCATGCGCGCCACCTCGCGGCCCCAGAGTCCCGCCGCGTTGACAACATACTCGGCCTGAATCTTCCCCTGTTCGGTGATCACTTCCCAGGTGCCGTCAGCGCAAGGCTTGGTGCCCAGCACCGGGCAAAAACGCACCACCTCGGCCCCAGCCTGGCGGGCCGCCATAGCGAAGGCGCGGGTAACCCCGCTCGGGTCGAGATGGCCTTCGTCCGGCTGGAACCAGGCGCCGAGCAAGCGTGACGCGTCGATCAAGGGGTGCAGCGTGGCAACGCGCTCCGGCGGCACGAATTCAAAGGCGAATCCGAGGCTCGCTGCCTTGGCCTCCATGATTTTGAGCTGGTCGACCCGTTCTGGCCGCTCAGCCAGGTAGAGCCCTCCGGTGGTGTGCAGGCCGCAAGACTGCCCGGTTTCGGCCTCGAGGCGGTGGTAGCATTGAATCGAGTAGTGATTGAGCCGCGCCATATTCGTGTCGTCGTGCAGGACGCCGAAGCCAGCTGCGGCATGCCAAGTGGATCCCGAGGTGAGCTCGTTGCGTTCAATCAGTACCACATCCTGCCAACCGAGCTTGGTCAGGTGATAGAGTATCGAGCAGCCGACAATGCCGCCGCCGATCACTACGACGCGGGCGCTCGACCTCATTGTATTCCCTCGTCTTCGGCGCGGCTCCGATGGGCTGTCATCACAGCAATTTCTCCTCGTAGGGATAGGTGCACAAGCGCTCGCATCCGGACTCCGTGATGAGTACTTGATCTTCCAGCTTGACGCCGAAGGCAGCGCCCTCCTTGCCGGCGTAGCATTCAAGACAGAGCACTGTGCCGGCTTCGATTTCAAGATCAGGTGCGCGGGCGCCGGGCTCGTAGAGATAGGGTATGCCGGGACTTTCATCCTCCAGGCCCGCCGGATGGGCCATGGAGCAGTAGCGCTGCTTCTTGTAGGCATCGGGCAGTTCCGGCGCCTGGCGGGCAAACTGTTCGAAGCTGATGCCGGGGCGCGCCATCTCGACCATGCCGGTGACGCAATCGTAGGCGACGCGGTAGGCTTCCTTTTGTTCCGGCGTGGCACGGTCACCGCAGAGGAAGGTCCGAGAAACGTCGATCACATAGCCTTCGTAGCCATTGGCATCGGTGTCGACGCCGACCAGGTCGCCCGGTTGCACGACTTTGTCGGTCGCCTCTTGTAGCCAGGGATTGGTGTTGCGGCCCGAGGCGACCAGACGGGTAAAGAGAAACTCGCCGTGGTGGCGGAGCAGTGAGCTTGACAGCGTGGCGAGAAGATCGATCTCGCGGATGCCAGGGCGAATGGCGTGCTCGAAGTCGTGCAGGATGGCGTCGCCGATGGCGCCATTGATGCGGAACAAGGCAAGCTCTTCGGGGGTCTTTACGCGCCGCGCTTCGGCGCAGGCCGGCCAGGCATCTACCACCCGGATGCCCGCTTCGCCGAGGGCGGCAAAGCCGGTCGGGTCCAGTTTATCCACCGCCAGGGCCTCGCCCGCCGCGCCAATTTCGCGCAAGATCGCCGCGATCTGCTCGGCCCATTTGCGGGCGGCCTCAACCGCACCGGCACCGGCCCATTGCCAACTGAGCGCCGTCCGCACATCGGCAACCCGCCGCGCGGCCAGGTGTTCGGCGGTCTTGAACTCGCAGAGGATGGGCGCGCCCTCGGCGGGGACGATGGCATAGCGTTCCAGCGTGCTGCCAGTCCACACGGCCATGAGGTCGGTTCCCGTGGCGTAGCGGATATTGGCCGCGTTATAGAGTAAGGCGACCGCCAAGCCGTGGCGCCGCATCGTGTGCTGTAGTCGCTGCAGCCGCTCCTGGTGCAGGCGTTGGTGGTCGATATCCTCGCGCCGCGGCACCGATAGTCGTTGCGGGAAGGGTCCAGGGGCACGTTCGAGTGTCGGATCTCCAACTGCCATCGGGCTATCTCCTTTCCTCAAGTAGCAACTTCCTCCTTAATCGAGCGGCGCGCCGCCTTCTTCGCTTCGCCGCGCCACGAAAGCGTCAAGCGCCTCACGTCGGTCTGCCGCCAAATCCGGTGGCTCATACTCGGCAAGGGCGCGACGATAGACGGCATGGGCCCGCCGCGCCGCATCCGGCGCACCCTCCGCCGACCACTGCTCGAAGCTCTTTCCTTCAAAGACGAGCGGCCGGTAGAAGGCGGTGTCATAGCTAGCAAGGGTCTGCGGCGTGGCAAAATAATGGCCGCCGGGCCCCACCGCAGCGATTTCGTCAAAGGCGAGCGTCTCTTCGTTCACGGCCACCGGCTCCAGATAGACGGAAATCGCCTGCAGCATGTCGACATCAAGGATGAACTTCTCAAAGGAGGCACAGAGCCCGGTCTCCAACCAGCCCGCCGCGTGCATCAGCACCTCAGTGCCGGCGGTGACCGCCGCCCAGAGTTGGCTTTGCGATTCGTAACCGGCCTGTGCGTCCGGTGCGGTCGCATTTGTGAAGCAGGCGGCACGGTAGGGCAGACCATAGCGGCGCGCGATTTGAGCGCCGATCTGCAGCGCCTTGTTGGATTCCGGCGAGGCGTCGGCGAGCGACCCGCTGCGCAGGTCGGCTGGCACGGTCTTGGCGCCGGACACCACCGGGCTGCCGGGCCGAACCAATTGCGTCAGGACCAGCCCGGCCAGCATCTCCGCGTTGGCGAGCGCGGTTGCGCCGGCAAGCGAGATCGGCATCGAGGCGCCGGCAACAGAAAAGGGGGTGATGATCGGCAACTGGCCGAAACGCGCCAACTCGATCAAGCCCTCGGCCATGGCCGTGTCATATTGGAGGGGCGAATTGGTGTTGATGATCGAATAGGTCGAGGGACTGTCCACCAGGTCCTCGAGCTCCAGCCCGCGGGCAATAGCGATCATTGTCAGTACGTCGATGATTCGCTGGCGGGAGTGGCAGAAGACGTAAGGCACCTTGTCCGAAAGCACCAGCATACTGCGGGTTGCTTCCAGGTGGCGCAGCGCCACGGGAATGTCCATCGGCTCGACCGGCGAGCCGGCGAGCAGGTGGATCACGTTGAAATACTGGGCGAGGCGAATGAAGTCGGCGTAGTCGGCCAGCGTGCCGGGGCGACGTCCCCGCTCCAGGTCACTGCAATTGGGCGGTCCGAGGACCGTGGCAAAGGCAAGCCGCTTGGCCCCGATGGTGATCGCGCAGGCCGGGTTGCGCGGCGTCAGCACGACCGTGCGACCGACGCTGGCGAGCGCCTTCTCGACCATCTCTGCGGGGATGCGCACCCCTCCCGCGGCGCCAAGGGTGGCCCCGGCAGCACGAAAGATGTCAAGCGCAGCTGCGCTGTGGAAGGTGACACCGATCTCTTCGAGGATGCGCAGCGACTGGACGTGTATGGCTTCTATGGCGTCAGCCGAGAGCAAGTCGACCGGCGGATAGTGAAGCGTCGGCTGTTTCCAAGGCCGCTGCTCTATCTTGCCGGGATCACGCCGCGGGCGCCGCGACCGTCGGCCTGCCACGCCGTCTGCTCGTCTCCCAGTCATGCGGTTGCTCGTCGTCGCCAGGGGACAAAGGGCAGGCCCTCTTTTGAGCTGGCAACGCCACGCGCGACCATCGCCTCTGGCTGCAAGTCGCGTCCCTCCATTTTGCAATCGCTCCCAGTCCCTTTGCAGCGAGAGTCCGAGCCTATTGAACTTGTCTTCCATGCGTCTAGTTCTTAAAATTATCAATTTAAATGAAAAATTTTAATGGGAGCAGATCCGTTTTGGCACCGAAACTCGGTATCCGACATCTGCAGATGCTGGTCGAAATCGAACGGTCCGGCAGTGTTACTCAGGCGGCTGAGCTTGTTGGCCTGACCCAGTCGGCGCTGACCCACCGCGTTCGCGAGGCCGAACGCCGCTTGGGTCTGAAGCTCTATACACGCGTCGGCAAGGGGCTCAGGATGACGCCGGCTGGCGAGATCTTGGCGCAGACCGCCGCTCGCCTGCTCAACGAGCTCGAACGGACCGAGCGCGACGCGGTAGAGTCGGCCATCGGTGTTGAGCATGTGGTGCGCATCGGGCTCGGAACCTATACGCGCTATCATTGGCTTCCGGCCTTCCTTTCCTATCTGCGCAGCGCCGAACCGGGCCTCGAGGTGGAGGTAATGGCGGATGCGGCGCAGCGGCCGCTTTCCATGCTCATCGACGGGGTTATAGACGTGGCGATTGTGGCGCCGGGAGAGCGCCCCGGCGGCCTCGGCTGGGTCCGTCTTTTCACGGACGAGCTCGTGGTGGTCACTCCGGTCGGCCACCGCTTTGCCGGTGCCGACTACATCGAAGCGAGCGAGATGCGCGACGAGGTGTGGATCACCTATGGCATGAAAACCGAGCCGGGTTTTGAGGGCGAGCGCTTCCTGCGCCCGGCCGACACACACCCGAAGCGCGTGGTGCGGGTCGAACTGCCCGAAGCCATTGTCGAGCTGGTTCGCGCCGGCTTTGGGGTGAGCATCCTGACCCGCTGGGCCGTGGCGCCCCATCTCGCATCCGGGGGCCTGGCCGCCGCCCGTCTCACGAAATCGGGATTGCCGATCGAATGGTACGCCGCGGTGCGGGGAGGGGATGGCCAAACCGCTCCTTCGCGGCGATTGGCAAATGCCCTTGCCAACTGGTGTTCCAGCTCCGATGGCGGTTTCCATCAGAGCGGCGACGGGCACGGTTAAGCTGCCGCCCGACGCTCTAGTCCGAGCGCCAGGCGTTAGCGCCGCCGGTCAATCCGCGGCGAAACAGTAGAACAGCCCCGCTCCGCCGGTACTCTTGAGCGCATCCTGGCTGCAGCCGCGCGACGGGTGCGCCGAATTCCACGAAGTGTTGCCGCCGCCGTGGCGGTCGTGATGACCGACCTGGGCACTGCCTTCGTCGCTGCTCGTCCAGTTGCTGCAGGTGTGATCCTTGTCGTCGGGGAAATAGGCGGTGCCGTCTGCCTGAGTGCCGGTCAAAATATCGTGCTCATTGACATCATGATAGCGGCCCTTAACCTCATCACCATTTTCATCCAGGGCGGTGCGCTGAAAGATGTTCGGATTGATGTGGAGGTTGTCGAGGTCGACAGCGATCAATTCGCCTCGAGCGTTGTACCAAGGGCCGGCGCCGATCCGGTGGCGGGCGAAGACACCGCGCTTGTCCGGTTCCTCGGTGCTGAGATAAGCCCGCCATTCCCGATCGCCGGCACCCGCTGCCTCTGCCAGTGACTGACAATGAGCATCCGCACCCTCCAGGCCGCCGAGATCGCCGCCCTTGCCGATTGCTACGCTAGTGACGAAAAATCCCATGGCCGGCTTTTGTTCCTGGGCATCGGCTGCCACGGCGACCAGACCTGTGATGACACAGGCCAGCAACGCTTTTGATGCGATTGAAATTGACTTCATGGCACCTCTCCCTGTTTCGGTTTTACCTTCGCCTCGTGGCATTCGCCGGTCGGTTTCCCCGCTGGCGGCCGGACTCCCCAATCACCTCGCATAGCCGTCATTGCCTTAGCAAACGTCGCGGCCATGATCGGTCGATTTTCCTACCTTCTCGTTCCCCGGTTTGTAGGCATTCATCGTCAAAGCAACCTCGGCCAGGGTGTGTTACCAGGACCTGGGCGAAAGGTAATCGCCGCATCATAGGAGATGCTGTTTTTGGTTGTAAGGCTGGACAGGCTGACACTCACAAGAAATTGACAAAGGCGTCGGGCGCTGCCCCTGTGCGGTCGTGGAGGTGCCGCTCTGCTGTGTCGGCGCCGGAGGTCCTTCTGATGGTGAAGGCCGCCCAGCGAAAGTCCGATGTTGTCGGGACTACTGACAGCGGTTCTCGCGCCGATGGTCAGTTCTTTCGCGACCACAGTGTGCCGAAACGATCGCATTTGGCCCGATGTATTTCGGGCCCCGTTAGAGCAAGGACAGTCCCATCAAATGCTCTCGACAAGAAGCTCGGAAAGCTCCTCGGCGGCGCGGCTAATTCGGGGAAGGAATCCGCGGGCTTGGCTTAGCGACAATCGAGGTGTGGGTGCGTGCACCGCCAGGACGGACACCAGGCGCTTGCGTTCGTCAAAGATTGGAACAGCGACGGCGACCATGGCAGCGATAAATTCTTCGTCGTCTTCCGAATGACCTTCTTGCCTGATCCGTTCGACCTCTCCCAGTAGCGCTTTCTTGGTTGTCTTCGTTTTCGCAGTCATTCGCTCGAGCTTTAGATTGTTCAGCAGCCGTTCTAAACGGACTTGATTGAGCGTACTGAGAAAAAGCTTCCCGCTGGCGGTACAGTGAAAGGGCACGCGGGTTCCCACCGGCAACTGGATGCGCAAGGGCCATTTGGTTTCCACACGGTCGAGATAGATCATGGAATCGCGGCCAGGAATGACCAGATTGCACGTTTCGCCAATGTCTTCGGCCAGTCGGTTCATGACGGCGAGGCGCGCCGATCGAATACGCGTCGAAGAAAGGACACCCAGCGACATCGACCGCATTCTTGGCCCCGGCGAGTAAGAGCGGCCGTCGTGCTCGCGTTGCAAGAATCCCCATTCTTCAAGCGTTGCAAAGGAACGATGCAAAGTTTGTTTTGGCAGCCCGACCGTCTTATTGATCTCGGTCGGCGTTGAAGGGACGCCGACCCGAGCTACTTCTTCAATGAGCATCAGCAATCTCAAGCTGCGCGGTGCCGCCTCTGCTTCTCCTTCACCTCCTTCGTCTTCGTCTCTCTCGAACATATGCCATCTCCGGCCTTATCCTCTGTTAGGCAGCAGCATAGTAGAAAGCTCCGGTACCAAGGCGACGAGGAACCATACGGAAAGCAACGCGAACAGGTAGGGCAGAGTGAACTTCAACAACCTCATATAGGGAACCCCGGTCACGCCGCTTGCCACGTAAAGGTTGAGGCCATAGGGCGGCGTAATAAAACCGATCGACGCGCCGACCAAGAAAATGACGGCAAAGTGGATCGGATCAACACCAATCGACGCGGCGATAGGGGCAAGGATCGGAGCCAGAATGATTGTGACCGGCAAGCTCTCTAGCACCATGCCCGAGAAAAAGACGATGACCATCGCCGTGAAGAGCACCGCGTAATAGCCGCCCATTCCTGTGACAAAGGCCTCGATTGTCGCGTTCGCGCCCAGCAAAGAAAGTATCTGCTGCATGACGACAGAGACCGCGATCAAGGGTGCAAGAATTCCCGTGATTTGAGCCGACCGGATGACGATCCGGGGGATTTCCGTGACCCGGAATCCCTTGACCAGGACCATTTCACCGTAAGTCGTCTCTTCGACCGGCTTTTCCGATTTCAGCTTTAAGAGCTGAAACAGTGGCAGACAAATCAGGCCAACGATAACGCAGAACCCTACCGTTACCGCAGCAGCCTCGGTCGGGGAAAACTTCCCTGTATAGATGCCCCAAAGGACAAGGCCGATCGCAAAGAAACCAAGCCAAGCGCCGAAAGCAGTCTTGAGGACGCGATTGAGACTAAGCTTGATCAGATGACCCCAACCAAAACGCTGACAAATGATCCAGCACGCGAGCTGCATGCCAATCACCATCAAGGCGCCCGGGAGGATGCCGCCAACAAAGAGGTCCGAAATTGGCAGGTTCATTAAGAACCCGTAGACGATAAAGATGATTGATGGCGGAATGATGATGCCTACGGTTCCACCCGATGCGGCCGTGGCTGCCGAGAAGCGTTCGTCGTATCCGCCGTCGACCATTTCCGGGTGCATCATCGAGCCGATGGTTGCGGTTGTTGCCGAGTTCGAGCCGGAAATCGCGGCGAAGAGGCCGCATGCGCCCAGGCAAGCCATCGCGAGGCCGCCTCGCAACCAGCCGAAGCAAGAATAGGCGAAATTTGTCAGGCGCTTGGCAATGCCAGACTCGTTGATAAGGTCACCGGTCAAGATGAACAGCGGCATAGCGAGAAGCGCAAAGCCATCGGTGAATACATCTGACAAGGCCACGCCGATGTTGTCGAGGGTCAGATCCAGCACGAAGCTGCAACCGATGATCCAGAAACCGATTACCAGAAAGATCGGTACGCCCAACATAAAGAATACGGTAACGCCGATCGAAATAATCGTTACCCAAGTTCCGTCAGCCATTTTCGACCCCCCGTTTATCCTTCACCGAGCCCGCTCGGCAAAATCATCTGTTCATTGTTGCGATAGCGCCTGAAATCATCGACGACATTCTCGATAACGCGACCGCTAAGCACCATCCAACTCGCGGGCACGCAGATATAAAACCACCACTGCATGACATCGTCGGTGCCAAGCAGAATTTGGAAGTTTGACGCTGAGTTTGCAGTCTGCTTCAAGGTCGTTACGATGACGATGACAGAAAAAGTGACCCACAGAAAAGCATCCAGCGACATGCAGAAAAGCTGCCCGAGACGTGGCAGGTTGGTCCGCAATTCGGTGAAACGCAAATGGGCCCGTATCCGCGTGTTATATGCACAGCCAAACCAGGTCATGATCAGGAAGAGGTAGGGCGGCAAAGTCGTCGACCAGGGCGCTTGAACCTGAAACACGAAGCGTCGAATAACTTCTACAAAAATGATGCCCGCAATAACGAGATAACTCGTGACAAGGATTGTTCTCTCGAAATACTGATCGAGAATCGGCACCGTTTTGAAGATCA
Organism: Rhodospirillales bacterium; assembly: GCA_965222795.1. Classification (GTDB taxonomy): domain Bacteria; phylum Pseudomonadota; class Alphaproteobacteria; order Kiloniellales; family CBDCUY01; genus CBDCUY01. The sequence goes on from OZ244972.1 coordinate 2,787,385, forward strand.
ACATGATCAGATAGCCCCCGCCGATAGCAAGGATCGCCCCTAAGAGATAGGCGGAGGGACTGTTCAGGGCCTCTGATATGTCGAAGGAGTCACGTGAAAGAAAAATCGCCTGCAGAAGTGTCATAAACTCCCCGAAAAATTCCGACATTGCGCTTACCCCCTAGATCGAACCTCTGTCTTGCATTAACCGGTGCTGGCGCCCCGCTTTTGCAGTGGGACACCAGCACCGGGGGATGCCTTGTTAGGCGCTCTTCCACCAGCGACGTGGTTCAACGTTTTCCGGAAGCATGTCGGCCGGTACTTCGCGCGCAATGCGGTGAAGCTCGGTGTAGGTGTCGATGCCGCCGGCCCATTTATTGATGCGCTCGCGCCACTGTTCCCAAGGATCGGGATTGAACTCAGGCGAGCACATTTCCTCGGCTTTCTTGATCTCGGAGTCCGGCAGGAATGCCGGGCGCACATTGTTCTCCATGAACACCGTGCCGGGCAGCTGCGGGTCGGAGTAGCCAACAGTCTTGACCAGTGCGGCCTCGTTGGCGGCTTGCACGTGAACCTGGGCCGTGTAGGCGGATTCCAAGACCGCATCCTGGAGCGCGCCGTCTAGCTTGTCGAAAACCTTCGCCGATATGGCGGTGTGTTCGGTCCCGCAGAAGAACCTCAAGTCGACCGATTGCGAAACCACCGGCGACATGTTGGCGTAGGCAACCGCCGAAGCCCAGGTTTCGGCTCCGTCGATCAGTCCCTGCTTGAGGCCATCGAGCGTCTCCTCCCAGGCCACCGGCACCGGATTCAAGTTGAGCAGCTCCATCGCAATACGGCCCAGTTGGGTTCCGGTCACCCGGTTTTTCGTTCCGAACAAAGTCTCGATCTTGTCGACGGACGGCTCGTCCTTCCATTTGAGGCCGAGCTGAATCCCGCGGAGTTCGGCGTGGCTGAAGAGAAACTTCAACCCGTGCCGCTTTTCCAGCGGCTCGCGAAGAATCTTCTGGCTCTCGGGGTGATACAGGAAGTGGTATTGCGACGCCCGCCCAGGGAACACATAGGCATAGTCGAGCACGTTGAGATAGGGGGCGCCGCCTGCCGAGTTCTGGGTTGACGCGGCGTAGATATCAACAATGCCCTGCTGCGTTTTCTTGACGCAGGAAAGCTGACCGCAGAGCTGATTGTCGCCAATGAATTCAATTCGAATCTCGCCGTCGGTGCGTTCTTCCAGGTCTTGCGCGAAGAAGAGGGCGCCCGCCCGCTCGACCAGAAGGTTTCGCTGGTTAAAGCCCGAGGCGCCAAATTTCAGGGTGTGCTTGGCTTCCTTGCTAAATCTCTTTTCGTAAGTCGATTCTGCGGCTTGCGCCAAATTGGTCAACGTCACGGCTCCGCCCAGGCCGCCGGCGGCCATCAGTGTGGACGATAGGCCGTACCGGCCCGCGATGCGGAAAAGTTCCCTGCGCGAAACCCGCGCAAGGTGATTGGATACGGTCATGCCTTCCTCCTCTCATACCTCATAGCAATGGGCACAAACACCTCATTGGACTATGCATCTTGTTGATCATCACATTTTCATTGTAGCGTTAATGAGACTTGTAGTCCCATTAAAAGCACATTATACGTTAACTGGCAAGCACAGAATCATGGTTAGTGGAAGGATGCCGTGAAGGATAGGAGAATGGACCCAAGGGCCAAGTGTCCTGGATCGGCTGCTATTGATCGGTACCGACAGTCCGGCGTTTACTCCGATGTCCTTTGGAACGAAGAACGACATCGAAGCCGGGGGCCGCGGAGGGATCAGGGCTACCCCACACAACTAGCCCGATGTCCAATGCCCGGTTGCATTGCCGAGGGACTGATTTGGATCGCCACCCATCGTTTTCCTGGCTCTTTGCGTGCCCCATCGGCGCCGCGATGCCGGCGGCCGCCATCGAATGCCGACCACGTTTCCTATCATTGCTTGGATTCATTCACATGACCTACGATTACATCATCGTGGGCGCGGGTTCGGCGGGCTGTGTGCTCGCCAACCGCCTATCCGAAGACCCGAAGACCCGCATTTTGTTGTTGGAAGCGGGCGGACGTGACTGGAATCCGTGGATCCACGTGCCGGTCGGTTACTTCAAGACGCTGCACAATCCGAACACCGATTGGTGCTACAAGACGGAACCCGATCCAGGCCTCAATGGACGCTCGATTGACTGGCCGCGCGGCAAGACGCTGGGTGGCTCCAGCTCCATCAACGGCCTCCTTTATGTGCGCGGTCAGCGGCAAGACTATGACCTTTGGGCGCAGCTCGGCAACAGGGGCTGGGGATATGAGGACGTACTGCCGCTCTTCAAGCGTTCGGAGCGTTACGAGGGCGGTGAATCCGAGTTCCACGGCACAGCCGGCGGGCTATCGGTCTCATGCATTCGGGCGAAAAGCGATATCGCCGATGCCTTTATCGACGCGGCCGTGGAAATGGGGGTGCCACGGACGGACGATTATAACGGCGCGGAGCAAGAAGGTGTCGGCTATTTCTATCAGACTGCACGTAGCGGATTTCGCTGTTCGAGTGCCCGGGCCTTTCTAAATCCGGCACGCAATCGTCCTAATCTTGAGATTGTCACCCATGCTCATGCACAAGGGCTGATGTTCGCCAAAGATGAACCGAAACGGGTGGTTGGCGTCCGGTTCGACCGGAAGGGGACAACGCCAACCGCCGCACTGAACGAAGGAGGCGAGGTTATCCTCTCGGCTGGCGCAATCGGGTCGCCTCAGCTTCTCGAGGTGTCTGGCATCGGCCGGGGCGATGTCTTGACGAAGGCGGGAGTCGACGTTCGCCACGAGCTCTCTGGCGTGGGTGAGTGCCTGCAGGACCACCTGCAGATCCGCTTGGTCTACGAGGTCAACGTCCAAACTCTGAACGATGCCATTAATGGCTTCATCCCGCGCATGGGGATTGGCCTGCAATACATCCTGTTCCGCAAGGGCCCGATGAGCCTGGGCGCCAGCCAAGTGGCGATCTTCGCCAAATCGATGGCGGGACTGGATACACCCGACATCCAGTTCCATTTTCAACCGCTCAGTGCCGACAAGCCGGGTATCGTCATGCACCCCTTCTCGGGCATCACCTCGTCGGTGTGCCAGCTTCGACCAGAAAGCCGCGGGCACATTCACATTGCCGGCCCGCGTGTGGTGGACCACCCGAAAATCACACCCAATTATCTGTCGGCGACGGCCGATCAGCTGTGCGCCGTGCGGGCCGTGAAGTTCGCGCGGGCCATGACCAAGACCAAGGCGCTCAGCCGCTTCATCGTCCGCGAGCATGTACCCCAGGGCAATCCCCAGACCGACGACGAACTGCTTGAGGTAGCACGCACTGTGAGCCAGACGATCTATCATCCCACAAGCACCTGCAGAATGGGCCAGGACCCCGACGCCGTCGTCGACGACCGACTCCGGGTCCACGGCATGGTCGGGCTTCGCATTGCCGATGCCTCGATCATGCCTCGCATCGTCAGCGGCAACACCAATGCGCCTACCATCATGATCGGCGAGAAGGCCAGCGACTTAATCCTGGAAGACCGCCGCAAGTGACACGCTTGCGGCCGGGGTGCGACACGCCCATCCATGTGAGAGCGCCGCAGGTAGCTGCCGCGGAAACCGTCGTGGCGTGGGGGCCGTTGCACGATCCGACCTAGGCTTCAACCCTAGGCTTCAACGATCGCATCTTGGCTGCGCGGATGTTCCTGAGCCCCAGCGACTTGCCGCGACAATCCAGGCCGCCTGATGTCCGGCAATGATCGCCAAGCGGCCGATCGAAGGCCGCCGCCTCGCTGTCGTGGCCTCAGCAGGCACCCGATCTGCTTGATATCCGACATGGACACCCCGCCGCCGCGACGCTGAGATTTGTCGTCTTTTCCCCGCTGCGAGGCAGATTTTTCTGATCCGTTAGAATCGCCTAGCCTATTGAAATCATGGCGCGCCCGGGAAGATTCGAACTCCCAACCTCCTGATCCGTAGTGAGAAGATTGTAGGAAAACTGAGAAAACACATCAGATCCTCAGGAACTCGCAAGACGCTATGATGCTTGATTTATTCTGAACATTGGCGCACAATCTGAAACATCGAGTGACATTCAATAACGGCGATTTTTGTCACCCCCATGCTACCCCGTTAGCAGCTGACACGCAGGATTGTGCTTTTCATGCCCCGCAAAACAGCCAAGGTTCTGACCGCCCTTTCGGTTGAAAAAGCGACCCCCCCGGCCGCCGGCCGCAAGGAACTTTTCGATGCTCGCATCCCCGGATTTGCGCTGCGGGTGACCAGCACCGGCCATAAGTCCTGGGTGCTCTTCTACCGCCTGCGCGGACGCAATCGGCGGCTTACCATCGGCGGCTATCCGGCGATCAAGTTGGACATGGCCCGCAAGCTGGCGCGCGAGGCCTTGGACAAGGTGGCCGATGGCGGCGATCCGGCCGGCGACAAAGTGGCGGCGCGCAAGGCGGAGGTAAAGCGCGACGACCGCTTCGAGACCGTGGCCGCCACCTTCATCGAGAAATACGCCAAGCGCCACACCCGTGGTTGGGCGGAAAGCGAGCGCATCTTCAAGAAGTACGTCAATCCCCATTGGGGCCAGCGCCACATCGCCGACATCACCCGCCGCGATGTCATCGAGCTGCTTGACGACATGGTCGAGCACGGCACCCCGATCATGGCCAACCGCACCTTGGCGGCCGTGCGCAAGCTTTACAACTGGTGCCTAACCCGCGACATCGTCGATGCCACGCCGGTGGCGAGAGTGGCGGCGCCCGGCCGCGAGACCCAGCGCGAGCGGGTGCTTTCCGATGACGAGATCAAGGCCATCTGGGAGGCCTGCGAGGCGCTGGGCTATCCCTTCGGCCCGCTGGTGCGCCTGCTGCTGGTGACCGCCCAGCGGCGCGAGGAAGTGGCTGGCATGCGCTGGTCAGACATCGACTTGGAGGCGGCGCTTTGGACCCTGCCGCGGGAGATGACCAAGGCGGACCGGGTGCACGAAGTGCCGCTGTCATCGCTGGCATTGGAAATCATCGGCGCGCTCACGCATAGCGGCGATTACCTTCTGACCTCGGGCCGGCGCGGCGACAAGCCAGTGAGCGGGTTTAGCGTTGCCAAGAAGCGGCTCGACGAGCTTTCCGGCATGACCGACTGGCGCCTACACGACCTCCGGCGAACTGCCGGCACCAACATGGCCCGCGACAAGGTGGCGACTTCGACCATTTCGCGCATCATGAACCACGCCGAAGGGGGCGTGACCAAGATCTACCGCCGCTACGGCTTCCTCGACGAAAAGCGCGAGGCACTGGCCAAGTGGTCGCGTCGCCTGGAGGCGATACTCGGGCGCGACGAAACAAAGGTGGTACAGTTGCGGGGGGTAGGGGCGTCAACTTAGAATGCTATTCTACTCAATCTTCGTTTTCTTGCATGACGCATCATAGAACACCTGAATTTTGTAATGTAGGCCTCCAGACCCGTCACCTCGTTCACAGTTTCCCTCTTTGGAACATAGATGCCAAAAGAAACGATCGGATTGTGATAATAGCGTTATTTCTTCCCCGGGAGCACTATTTGCCCTGAGACATTTTTGGATCATGTTTCCAAGTAAGAACCGCGCTGTTTCACTTTTGTCATCACTTTGAGCAAAATCATTCCACCAATCCTGCTTCTCGCCTTCTTTCCAACGGGCATCAATAACTGATTGTACGCTTGCTTTCAGGCCATCCCAAGCCAAATTAGGATAGCTTAACTCTAATAACGGATTGTAGCGAAACGTGGGATAACCGTCGGCATGAAAGGCCCTATCAGGCCATTCCCACGCTCCTGTGTTTACGTGAAAAGGACCTTCGATCCAACCTTGGGGGTCGGTCCAACCTTGACCATCAAGCCAATCCGGATAGTTAAACCCCAAAGGCGGAGAGCCTTCAGGTTCAATTCCTTCCTCTACTTCGACTGTATAAGGCCCTAAGGCCACACCATCAAACTTAACTCGCTGATCTATTGGACAATCACAATAGCGTCTGTCTGGATAAAAACATGTAGTCTCTCTGTGACCGCCATCATTTGAGTAAACATTGAATCGCGCATACGAGCCAATATTGACAATAACATCATAGATGCCCGGCCCATCTCCTTGGCCTGGGCCGTCCGAAACCTCTCCTACACCCAAGTTCATTGGATCCTGCTCAAATCCTCTGAGTGGCGAGGTGTTAAACAGTGCACTCAATCCATTCCATGTAGAAAATGTATATTTCGGAACCTTCCAGTAACAATTTCTGTAACACCCAATCCCGACGATTAACTCATTATTTCTAGACGTATCTACTTGCGCAAATGAAATTGCAGAGGGCTCCAAGTAACTAGCACCGATGTGATTGGACAGTCGTGTCTGTTCTATCAATTGTATAGAATCCTGGCTTGCATATCTATAGACCACAAGGTCGTTGTTTTCGCCGCCAGTGCGGCCGATTATTAGTTCGGCGCGGCCATCCGAATTAATATCGCCCGCTGCTACAGCAGTGACGCCTCTGCTGTCACCCCAACTGCTACCACCTTTTTGTATAAGGCGTTCTTGCCCTCTAGCAAGATATGAATAAACAAACCAACGATCACCACCGCCGGCATTCCTCCCGATGATTAATTCTTCATTTCCGTCACCATCGACATCTCCGAACGCCAACGCTGTTGCGCGCCGGCTATTTCCCCACTCAGTACCGCCAGAAAGAATCTTATCATAGTTACCATCTACAGTCCTTGAATAGACAGCCCACCGCTCGTTTCCACCACCGTTGCGCCCTACCGCTATTTCATCATCTCCATCGCCGTCAAAATCACCCGCGGCAATTGCCGTTACTCCTCGATTGCTGCCCCACTCTTCTGCTTGCCCAGCAAGTTCATCATTTTCCTCAAATATTCCGGAGGTAAAGTTATACCGATACACATACCACCTATGACCAGAGCCCTTATTCCTTCCAACAACCAGCTCGCCAATACCGTCATTGTCAGTGTCTGCTGTGACTATTGCGGTTACAGACCTACCATTGCCCCAATCAGAACCGCCGTCTTGAATTCTTTCAAACTGGTTCTCCGATCGGTTGTATCGCAAAACCTGCCACCGTGCATTTGGCCCTTTCGTTCTTCCTACTGCCAAAATCCAGATGCCGTTACCATCAATGTTTGCCAACTCTATAGAGGATGCACCACGATTATTGCCCCAGCGCTCTTTCTCAAATTGCAAAACTTTGTGAAATCTCTTGTCAGGCTCTCTTTGACACAGAAACCATGCACGTGGTCCTCGGCTCTTTGCAAATGCTATTTCGTCATAGCCATCCCCATCTACATCCCCAGAAGAAATTGAGTTTATTCGAGATCTTGGGTCTTGAAATTGTGGACCGCAAAGATCAAGTTCACGATCATAAAGAACTGTGGGGTGAATAAAGGCATGCGGACTTGGAAAAACAGCCGGGTCAGGCGGTCCCAAATAAATGTGAGAGCTAGCTAATTTAACCGTTTCTCCACTACTATCAGCATTACTAAGTCTGCTATGCGATGATAGAAATAAGAATTCAATCGTCAACACGAGACACAGCCATTTAAACAGATGCTCTTTCAACATTCATTCCCCTTAGCAGTCTATTTAAAGTATTGTGAGTAATGCTATTATTCTAGTAATAATAGCACCTTAACGATTGTATCTGGAGATAAAAGAAAAATACTGGGCATAACAACCATTGGTTATATGTAGATACGTGTATAGATTGGATTAATAACGCTGTATACAGTATTAATAGAATTATACAAGCAAAAATTAGTCGGATGTTAAATGCGCCGTTCATCGCGGCTATATTTCTAGCATTGCCATCATTTTCAATAAGCGGGTAATCGATGCTACGTGGTGCAGCATGGCCTTTACGGTCAATGTGGACATTAGAGTGCTTTGATTCGTGGATTTAGGCAGCCACAATCTCACCTTGTTGGTGTATTGTGTCGTACGCATTCAGCCGCAAATCCCCGGCACGATTTCTTTCCAGTTCCCTCATTCAGGTTGCTGAAAATGTCCGGCCTTATTGAAACTCGCGCATCAAATGAATTGAGATGGCGGCTGAGGCGAACGAAAAGAATTGTGGTAGGATCTTTGGTGAATCATTCTCATGTATCGTCTTGTTCAAAGTTCTTTTTTCAGCAGCCTGCTAGCATGTGCCTAGTTCACACAAGGACTTTTGTCGTAAGCAGTGTAATGACTCTTGGCGAATGGAAAGCATGATTGGCCATAGTTAAAACGCGTCCTTTTTCCGCTCCTCCTGCTCCTCCACCACGCCCCGCAGGTAGCAGGCGACACGGTGAAAGACGAGGATGTAGTCCTCCTGGGTTTGTTGGTCATCTATGAGTCCCAGGGCCATGTCCATCTGACAGGAAAGGCCGGCGACACAGTCCGGTTCATGGCGCATCACTTCTCGCCACACGTCGCGGCTATATTTGTAGGCCCCACGGCGCAGGCACCCCCAATAGCGTCGCGCTTCCTGATCGTCTCGTTCGCCCCAACGTTCGTCATAGCGGTCGCCGCTCTCATCGAACCAATCGAGCTGTTGCTTCAGCCAATCGACCCGCAGATCTCGCTCAGCCATGAGAAGCCCTCCTTCTAAATGGGCCGTCCTGCCGCATTGGCACCGCGTAGTGATCGCCCGGCAAGCGAATGGATCGACCCATAAGGTGGGCGCCAATGGCGCTCCAGAACCCGACTTCGATGCCGCTCCACTTCTTCACGTTCGCCTGCGCCTTCGCGACCTGGCCCAAGAAATTGGATGGCCCGTCGTCCCGTCCTTGACGGCGTAGATAACCGATCACCCCAAGGGCATGCATGGCGCCGATCAGGCATTCGTCCGTGTAATTCCCGTTGGGACTGACCGTCCAATGGTGCTTCATCAGGTCGCCGTCCTTACTCCACGTGATGAAGTTTAGGTCGATCCAGTCGCGGGCCTTGTCCTCATAGCTCTTGTCAGACATGACAGGCCTCCCGCGCAGGCGTGCGAGGCTGAGCCGGTACCGGAACGTCCTTGCCGTTCGATGGCGGATTGGGGCTTTCAGGCCGCGGCAAGGGCAGCTTGGGCTCCGGCCCTGCCATAGCCATCATTCCACCAACATCGCGCTCAGCGCGGCGGAAAATGGCTTTCAAGTAAGGATCGTGGGCGAGTTCGGATAGGCGAATTGTGTCGGGCATCATTGCGCCTCCGTGCATCATCAAGTAAGATATGCACGAAATATGCAATTAGGAACAAATCATGTCAACATATTTTGTGCAACTTGAGCAAAATCATGTTAACATCTGAGCAATGCAAGGGGGCACGAGGTATGCTCGACATGTCCCGCAAGGAGCTTGCCGAGCAGTCAAAGGTGGCTGCGCGTACCATTGTCGATTTTGAACGTGGGGCTCGTGATCCGCAACACAGCACACTATTGGCAATCCGCACGGCCCTCGAAGCCGCCGGCGTGATTTTCCTTGACGGCAACGGCGAGGGGCCGGGGGTAAGGTTGAAAAAGGCCCGGACAGTTCCTTAGCCTTCATCGTTTGATGAAGGTGTTCTCCTATTTTTCGAGCGTTAGTAAAATTTTCAACCATTGCAGGTCATTGTGTATCAAATAGGGTTTCATTGCAGCTAGCCGAGAATAAAATGTGCGCGCCGGACATCAATGACCAACTTGAAGAAGCGGTACAATCGCTGCGCCATAATGATGAGAAAGAGTTCACTATCGACTCTCTGAAATCAAAGTTTCCTAAATTATCCGACTACAGCCGACGTGAAATCATAGATGCGCTGACTACCCTCAGTTCTCGACTTGATATAGAAAACGCTGCAGTAGGCGGGCAGCTTTGGAATATCAACTAACTCGATTTGAATGTTTGATGCTCAGAGGTCCTCTGAACGCCTCAGACACCCGCTGGGCGATGATTCAATGCTAGCTGGCCTAACCCAGATAGCGGATACGCCCCTAGAACCGCCTCAGAGACTCACTGGGAGCGATCCCGCCTTGCAGAGTCGAAGGACGACACCCGAAAATCAAATCCACGCACCAGTGACTCTCTGAGTGCGTTCTAGGGCTATATCTGGTATGTTGAGTCGGTGGCGGCTACCAATGTTAATGCGAAAACCATCCAAGACCTGAGGCTGCCACCTGAGACGTGGGGCCGGCCATAGTCGTATTGAAAACCAGAAGGACAATTCTGGTCCCACGTCTTTCCTATCCGTCAAGCGGCACTCCCTCACAGTCCTGCCGGCACGCCGCTGCCGGTGTACGCTATCGCCCCTTCGCTGTGCCGGGGGCGGCGTTCAGGCTCGCGGAAGTCGCTCACGCTGCCCAGGCAAAAGAAGGAACTCTTGGCGTGCACCAGCCACAGGGCGCCGCAAGCCGCATTGGCTAGGTCGTCATGGCCCCTGGGCGGGTGGTCCACGCTGTCGCGCCCGCCCCGCGCCGTGCGCCGCTCGAGCTGGCGGAGCTCGGCGAGCAGGCTGCCCTTGCCCGGCACTTCGGCCGAGCCTTCAGCAAACAAGGGCTCGGCTTCCAGGTAGATCTCGCTCTTGCTCTTGGCCGCCGCCTCGTAGCGCAAACCCTGCTTGTCGAAGGCCTGGCTCACCCATTCGCCGGCGTAGCGATCGCCCGTCACCCGATGGCAGCCGAACCGCTTGGCGATCTCGGCAAAGTCGGCAACCACCGCCTCGGGCGAGAAGGGCGGCCGCCGCGCCCGAACCAGGTCCACCACATGCCGATTGCCCGCCCGGTGGGCGATAGCCAGCGTGAAGGCGTCATTGCGCCCGCCGCTCGGATCAACGAAGGCCCGATAGCCGACACCGTCAGCCGGCGGTAGGTCGGACGCCGTCTCCCGCGCTGCTGCGCTGATCCAGGCCGGATCAAGAAAGCCGCTAACATCCGATCGGAAGGCCGCGCCGTATTCCGCCGCCGCGGCAACCGGATCGCGTGCGTATTCACGCTCGACGAAGGCCTTGGGCAAGCTCGGGTTCATGGTTCGGCTGTCGGCTTGTACCACCAACACCTCGCTGTCATCCCGGCCGTAATGCCGCTGGTAGGCATCCCACAGCGCGCCGGCCCGCCGGTAGGGGCTGGATACGCCAAGCAGCATGGCGCCGGGGATTGTCGCCATGGCCGGCCGGATGGCGTTGATCACCTCCGCGTCCGGGTAGGCGCTGTCTTCGCTTCGCCAGAAGGCAAGCTCGTCGAGCAAGGCCGCCACCACCGTGTAGCCGCGCGTGCTGCGGTGGCTTGCCGTGTGCACCTCGATCGCCACCCTGTCCGCAAGCTCGATCGCCTCCGCCGTCTCGCGGCGGATCAACTTGGCCAGCATCGGCACGTTGGTAAGCAGGCCCTTGATGTAGCCGAGGATGACCCGCGCCTGCTTGCGATCCGCCGCGATCACCATCACTGTTGCCATTTCGCCGGGCTGCAGGTAGGGGCGCCAGTCCTTGAAGGCGGCCAAGTAGACAGCGATCAGGGACACGATGAAAGACTTCCCGCCCCTGCGGCCCACCACCAGCCAGGCCTCGCTGCAGGGGCCGCTGGGCAGCCTGCGGCGGCCGGTAATAGCCCGCATGGTGGCAAGCTCCTCCGCGTCCAAGGGAAGGGCGAAGAGGGTCTTGAGAAAGGCGAGCCAGGCCCGCCAACTGACCGGGTCCTTGAACCATGGCTTGAAGAGATTGGCGTCAGCGATTGCCTCAAGCAGGGTCATCCGGCCTTCCCTTCCACATAGTCTCGCAAGTCCGGCGTTACGTTCTTCGGCCGCCGCCTCAGGCCGATGCTGCCAAGAACCCTATTGAGGCTGTTGACGAGGCTGTTGTAGCGCTCAATATCCACCGGCTTCCCATTGGCCATCTCGACCTCCAAGGTTTCACAAAGACAGGAGATGGCGGACGCGCGGCGAATGAGCTGCACTTCACCCGTGCTGACGTTCTCTACACCGCCCAAGTCTTCCAGGAAGGATCTCACCAAGTCGCGGAATCGCCGGGCAAAGATGCTGCGGCCATCGACTTCCCTCAAGAACAAGCAGGGATCGTTACTCGCCTTGGCCCGATAGGCCGCCAACATAGATGCATTATTGCGGCTAGTTTTCTCGTTTTTGCGATCATTCGTCACCCTAATGTCACCCCAATCCTCTCTTTAGGAAATTAATGTATTCAATAACATGCAGATAGACAAATAAAGCCGCTGATAGATCATCAGATGATGGACGATTTAGTAATAGGGCGGGGCGAAAATAACCGGATCTGGCAGAATGGTTCGTCCCTCTCCGTCCTCACCGCACCATGCCCATAGCCAGCAGCTCCCCGGTCAACATCTCGAACAGGTCGGGCAGATCTTCCGGCGCGAGGCAAATTTGTCCTGGGCTTCGCCTGTCGCCTTCACCGGGTTCGATTGAAACGACGATCATGTCGCGGCCGCCAAGCCGCTCGCGCCCCACGGTGATACTTGCCTCTACGGCCTGAGTGTTCAGTTCAATCATAAATTCCTCCTGAGTTTGAGTGGTGGCCGAGACGGAGTAGCCCGCTCTGGCACAGGCTGCTCTCCGCCTGCCGTTGGTTCTTGGTTGCCAGCAATGAGGTAATCCCGCCGCCTGCCCGTAGGGCGGCGGGTTACTACTACGTAGTAGTAGTAGACACACGCGTCCGCACTGCTCCGCAATGATATCAATGGGTTACACAAGACCTCTCCGCACTTTCCCGCACCCTTCCGCCGCAATAAAATCAATGGCTTACGGGAGACCGTTCCGCACCCTTCCGCACCGCCCCGCAACCTTTCCGCAGGCTCAATCGACAACGCTGAGGTTCCTTCCAATGCCGCGGCGCGGGTGTCGGCAGGCTGTTTGACCGACCACTGTGTCGGCCTTGATGACCCCCTTGTTGAAAAGCCGCTTCATGGCCTGCTCGATTTCAGCTTTCGTCATCCCCTTGGTCTCTTTCATCCCGACCATCATCTTTGGCGCATAGACGCCTGAATAGACGCTGTCGCTAGCCGCTTGACCTCGCGCGATGATGGCGTCGAGCGCATTGAGGAATGCGGCTTCGTGCCGGTTCATCTTCGCCTGGTGTTGCATGTCGCCGAGGATGGTGGCGGCATCGTCGACCGACTCGGCGATAAAGGCACCGTCTTGCCACCTCAACAGGGCTTCAGCACCGGCGCTGGAGTAGTTGGCTTTCTTGCGGTGAAGGGTTCGAAGGTTCTCGATGGCGGCCGGGTCACCGCCTTCGTCGGGCTTTACCCGGTCGAGATAGAGCCGAGACCGCACGCTGTTGTTCCAGGCCGTCGAGCCGCCGCTGCCGCTGCTATTCGCCATGCCGGCAAGGCTAGGGTGGGCGCAAAGCAGAACACTGGCGCCGGTGTCCTTGCAGAGGCCGCCGAGCGCTTGGGAGACGAACTGCCGAACCTGTGGCCTGATATTTTCGTTGCCGCCAAAGGTGTCGGCGGCAGTGTCGATGACTATGAGCTTGGCAGCGAAACCTTGGGCGGCTTCTCGCAGCCTGTGCCAAAGGGAAGAGAGGCTGCCGACGTTGTCCTGTCCAAAGGTCATCAAGAGGTTTTCGTCGCCTGTACGGCTTATCCACCGCATGTCGCCCAGCTGGTGAAATTCGACTGTCATCGCCCTATTGATCGCCTCTTGACGGCGCTTCAATTCGTCGTTGTCGTCTTCACAAAAGAGTCCGATGGCTCTCCCCGGCGTCGTCTTGAGTCCGAGCCAGTCATGGCCAAGGGCACAAGCGGTCATCAATTGCTGGGCCAGGAGCGACTTACCGGTCCCGCCGTCCCCATAGAGGGCGGTGACCTTGCCTTCGGGTACCCACTGATCGACCAGCCAGCGGCGTGGCGGGATCATTTGACTGATGACCGTCGAGGGATCGAAGGGGTTGAGGGGCTGTTGCTCCGTATCTTGCTTGTCGTGTCCTATGGGGCGAATGTCCAGCCATCGCGCGGCCTTTTGCGCGACTTCAGAGCCAAAGATCTCCGCCATCTTGGGGAAGCCGCGCAAGGGCTGGGAGGGATCTCCGCTGCGCTCTGCTGCGTTGGCCGCCAGCTCTCCGACTTTTGCATCGTAGCAATCTATTCCCACGCCGCAAAGCACGGCGCTGACAAAACGGGTTGCGCTGTTCTCGTCCCAATTGCTTCGGGTTAGGAACGCCACGAGGGTCAGGGTAGCTTCATGCCGTCCGCCTGCCTCGCTGCCAGTCGGTCCCGGCGGAAAGTGGCGGGCGAGCAGGCAGGCAGCGGCGAGTTTTGCTACGGCTTCGCGAAGGCGACTGCCCGGCGTGACCGTAAGAGGGTCGCCGTTTTTTACCCAATCGATTGTTTCCCCGCCGGGGTGAGTGGACCCAGGGAAGACCGTTTGTACGGCCTTGCCATTCGTACAGTTGCCGCGAATTTCCAGCAGTGTCACGCCGCTTTTCGGCTCTAGGAATTTTTCGGTCGCAAGGTTGCTTGAGTATATCCAGTGGGACGCCGGCTTGCTTTCCCGGCCGAATATCGAGTCAGTCGGCGGAAGGAAGAACCGGGCAAGACGAATGGCTTCAGTGCAGTCAAGGTCGATGTCGACAAGATTGCCGGAGGCGGGGCCTAGGATGATTCCGACGTTTAGTTTTCTCCCGTCGAACTGTTCTTTAATCTCCGCTTCACCGAGCCGGAGTTTAGGCCAATCATCAATGCGTGGGCCCTTCTTGCGATAGGGAATGGGCACTGGCATCCACCCCCGCCGGCGATAGGCCAAAGCTGTTTCGATGGCGTCCAAAGGCCACCACCCCTCAAACGTTATCCATGGTTCCCGATTGCGTGCTCCTGCGCCGCCGCTCGTGGCCGGCTTTCGAGCCAGGCGTCGATCTCTTCTTCGGACCAGGCGACGCTGTTGCTGCCAAGGCGTAGTTTTTTGGGAAACGCGCCGACTTTCTCAAGGCGATTGATGTGGACCCGCGTGAATGGAATGCCCTTTCGGGATTTGAGTTGGGGAAAAGTAAGAACCTTCATTTTCTCGCCTCCTCACTTGCAAACGATCGTGCTGTGTGCTATCAATTTGGACATGAAGCAAGAAGCACTTCAATGCGTTTATTGCGAACGCATCGTCAGAAATCAAGCGCAATCAAGGGGGCACATCTGATCAGCATGCGAGAAAGTACTGTCGACCCTTACACTTACTCAGCCGGCGAAGTGGCGACGATTCTGGGGGTTGACCGCAGAACAGTTCGTTGGTGGACTGACGTGGGCGCGCTTATCCCTGCCGGGGGAGTTGCCCATCGCGGCCGGGGCGTGCATCGAAAGTACTCGTTCTACGAGATATTTATTGCGGGGGTCTTGAACCTACTAACAAAGAGTGGGATCCCAGCCGGTGACCTCGCCGATATCGCAAGCACCATTCGTAGAGGTTTAGGGACAGTTCATAGCCCGCGATCCTGGTGGGGTGGCGAATATCCGTTCTTAGAAGCCTACAAGGAAGGCATAGGTGGCGGACAAGCCATGCTTCTCATTGGGGTGTCAGTCGACGGTGCTAACAGAGAATACTCCTGCGCCGCAGTTGCAGAACCCTGGCGTACAACACTCGGAGAGCCTATCGATCAGGGCAACATTCCAATCTGTGACCGAAACATTGAAGCGGCAATTGCAGGTAAGCCGTTGGCTGAACACGACTACTCCTTTGCTATATCGCTTGCTCCCTTGCTTAAGAGAATCACGTCACGCCTAGAAACGAAGGCGACATCATGAAGGCTAACTGGCATGAACGGACAACCGCCAAGTTCGCCCATCTAAACCAATATGACCAGGCGAAATACACCTATGACCTATTCCGCGCGCTTGCCGAGGATCTCATTGCCTGCCGCGCTGAGGAGTCCTCGGTTGTCATCGGCTTGATCTCAGCGGCCGTCATCGAAGCGCGCCACCGCGACGGCCCTGAAGCCGCGGCTAACTGGCTCCGAGATATCGCCGACGGCGTCGAGCATGATAGCGGCTGGGAGCAGGTCATAACCCGCCGCTTTCCTAAAGTGGGGCACGCCTGATGCGGCTCGAAGCAAAGCAATTCGATCAGGCCTTCGAACTGAAGCATGTCGGGGACGCCGGCGAATTCGAAGGCTACGGCTCGGTCTTCAACGTCGTCGATAGCTTGGACGACGTGGTTCTGCCCGGCGCCTTTCGGGAAAGCCTGGCCAATCACGCGGCCGATGGCACATTCCCGGCGATGCTGCTCAATCACAATCCTGACCAGGAAATCGGCGAATGGCAGGAGATACGCGAAGACGATCGTGGCCTCTTCGTCTCCGGCCGCCTGTGGATTGACGGTGATCGACCGATACCGGCCGCGCTGCAAGCCCATCGGAGCATGAGAAAAGAGCGCTCCAAGATGGGCCTTTCCATCGGCTTCGTGACCAAGGATGCCGAGCGTGACCCGGAGGATCGAGGCCGGCGCCTCTTGAAAGCCGTTGAGCTCTGGGAAATCTCCCCGGTCGTGTTCCCGGCCAATCCGGCGGCGCGGGTTGAAGCCGTAAAAGCCGCGCCCTATGTGCCCCTAGATCCACGATCCTGCGAAAAGCAGCTGCGTGATGTTGCCGGCTTTTCGAAGTCCGACGCCAAGGCTTTGTTGCACGGCGGTTGGGCGGCGCTCTCCTCTCGGTGTGATGCTGAAGACGATGTAGCGGCAATGAAGCAAGTGCTCGCCTCCCTGGCGGTGGCGAGCGCCCGTTTGTCGTATCAACCGAAAAAGGAGGCCACCTATGGAGTGGCAAGACGTCAAGAACGCCGTGGACGGGCTCCAACGTTCGTCTCAAGAATTTCAGCACCGCTACGATAGCCATCTAAGCGAGCTATCGCGCTCCGCCGAAGAATTTCAGAAGAAGTACGACAGTCGCCTAGGCGAGCTGCAGGGCCAAGTCGACCGGTTGGATACGGCCTTTCGCCGCCGCCGACTGGCGCCGCTCGACGACTCGTCCGCGGCAACCGAGGCTGAAACCAAGGCCTTTTGCGCCTTCCTGCGACGCGGTGATCCGACCGAGCTGAAAGCGCTTTCCGTTGGCAGCGACCCGGATGGCGGCTTTACCGTAACGCCAGTCATCTCGGGCCGGATCGTCACCCGGCTCTTCGAGACCTCGCCCTTGCGCCGCCTTGCCAGCGTCGAGACCGTCGACAGCGACGCGCTCGAAATGCTCATCGACAAGGACGAAGCGGCCGCCGCCTGGGTCTCTGAGACCGGGCAGCGCAGCGAAACCGCAAGCCCGCAGTGGGTCAAGAAGACCATTCAGGTCCATGAAATCTATGCGGCGCCGAAGGCCACCCAAAAACTGCTCGATGATTCCAGCGTGAACATCGAGGATTGGCTAACGGGTAAGGTCGCCAACAAGTTTGCTCGTTCGGAGAATACGGCCTTCGTCAGCGGTGACGGGGTCGGCAAGCCGCGGGGCTTTCTCGACTACCCCACCGACCCGGCTGACGACGATATCCGCGCGTGGGAAACCCTCCAGTATGTGCCCTCAGGCGCGGCGGGTGCCTTTGCCGCCAGTGACCCAAGCGACGCCTTGATCGATTTGGTGGGCAAGCTCAATCCCGGTTACCTGCCCAATGCCTGGTGGGTCATGCGCCGTACGACTCTCGTAGAAGTCCGCAAGTTCAAGGACAGCCAAGGCAACTACCTCTGGCGCCCTGGCATCGAACAGGGCCAGCCGGAGACTCTGCTGGGCTACCCCATCTTGCTGGCCGAAGACATGCCGGCGATCGCTGCCGATAGCCTCTCGATCGCCTTCGGCGACTTCAGGGCTGCCTACCAGATCGTCGACCGTCACGGTATGCGGGTGTTGCGCGATCCCTATGTGGATAAGCCGCACACGGTCTTCTACACCTACAAGCGGGTCGGCGGTGATGTGGTCAACTTCGATGCCATCAAGGTCATGAAGTTCAGCGCCACCTAATCGAACCGGTCCGGGTCGATTCCTGCCTATTGGCCCGGACAGCCCACGGCGGATCTGTGGCCGCGCGGTGGGCAATCAGCATCCCGAACTGGCGTCGGCCCCAAAGGCCGGCGCCATTTTTTCACCCCCAATCGCCTGCTCGATTGCCACCCCCTATGACACCCAGGCAAAAAATTAAGGCCAGCAAAGCTGACCTTTCTTAGTCTTAACTACTTGATTTAATTGGCGCGCCCGGGAAGATTCGAACTCCCAACCTCCTGATCCGTAGTCAGACGCTCTATCCAGTTGAGCTACGGGCGCATCAAGAAAAATCAACTAGTTACGTAATGCTTCAAATTTCTTAGCTACTTTTTAGCTGCATTCGAAACGATGCCTTCTAAGGAAGAAGCATTGAGGCGGTCGGCGTTATCGCATTGGAGGGAAAGAACTGCAAGCCTGTTGTCGCGTTGTGGATTCTTGGGGGCGTTCTCAAGTGTCGCGATATCGGCAGCGTCGGCCTTCTGCCGGAGAATTGTGTCTTGCTATTGCTGTACTGTCCTCGCACTAAACGCCTTCGACGGCGCGCCATCAATCAAGAGTTTTACATAGAGTTCGTAGTTCGGGAGGCGCAGCAGGTCGAGCGGGGTGATGGGCGGTCCCAGCTCCCGTGCCAGGAAAGCCGCGTCCTCGGCGCCGACCCGAAAGCAGACCAGGGTTCCCATGTTCCCCAGAACGGCATGACGGATATCCGGGTCGACCTGCTGCAGGTACTGATGGCTCGCGAATATTCCTAAACCAAATTTACGCAATTCAGACAACATGTTAGCGAGTGACAGCGTCGTGGTAAGTTGAAACTCATCGATGTAGAGCCAGTGATTCCTGCGGCGCTCTTCGGGCATATCAGCCCTGCTCATGGCCGCCAGCCCGATGGTAGTGACGAGGAGGCCGCCGAGCAAAGCGGCGCTGTCGCTTCCCAGGCGACCGATGGCGAGGTTCACCAGCAGAATTCTGCCCTCATCCATAACACTACGCAGTGACAAGGGTTGCTCCGGTTCTATGAGCATCCGGTAGAGGCGCGGGTCGGCCAGGAAAGCGCCGACCTTGCTTTGAATGGGGGCGATGGCCTCGGCCCGGTAACGGTAGGAATAGCCCTTAAATTCCTTGAGCCAGAAGTCTCGCACCGGCGGGTGTTCAACTTTGCCGGCGACGGCGCGCCGGAAGTCCTTGTCAATTAGGAGGCGCTGTATGTCGGTGAGGTCGGCATCCGGCTGGCCCAGCAGTGCCAGCAAGGCATTGCGCAGAATGTATTCCATGCGCTGGCCCCAGGCCTTCTCGCCCCAGAGCTTGCGGAAGACCTCCATCATGCCGGAGGCTGCCATCGCCCGCTGATCTTTTGGCACGCGCTTCAGGGGATTGTATCCGTATCGACAAACCGGATCGGCGGCATTCCAATAGACAAGGCGCTCCCGATGCTCTTCAGGCACCCACTCGGCAAGTCGCGACACCATGTCCCCGTGCGGGTCGATAACGGTGAGGCCTTGGCCGCGCTCGATATCCTGGCGAATCATGCCTTCAAGCATGGTCGTCTTGCCGACCCCCGTGCGGCCCACAGCACAAAAATGACTGAGCCGATCTCGTTCCTTGATACCGAAACGCCGCCGCTTGCCGCGAGCGTATTCGCGGCCGATGAAGGTGATGTTACTTCGCATCCTTGAATGATGCGGCGGGGTTAGTGGGCTTGCCAGGGGGCGGAATATGCTCTTTCGGCTATGTTTAGCCCTCTATCGCCTGCAACTCTTCTTCAACACAATAGAGATGAAAGCGGCAGAATGGGCGACGGCCTTGCCGTTGTCTAAGCATGCGGTATCATGAAGCAGCGGCGCAAAAGTATCGGCCCCAGGGTAGAGAGGAGAGAAGAACAAAGTGCCTTTTGGCACAGCAATAACACGCCCGTTTCAAAACCATTCACACCCCTCCCAAACGAAACCATAGCAAGCCTGAAAGACCTTGCGTTGGTGCTTAAATCGATCCACTTGCGCCTGGAGAAAGAAGGCTATCAGATAATAGGCGGGGTCATCGATAAACCCCCTAACCATGAAAGGAAAACCACAGACAGAAACAGCGATCCTCAAAGACATACTGAAGGGGAAATACCGTGAGCATTACTTGCTCTATGCCCGGAAAAGCACCGACGATGAGGACCTTCAGAAGAACTCCATCCTCTTTCAAAAGAAGGAGAACATCCGGTACGCCAGGCAAAATGGCATAAAGATTGCCGAGATATCTCTTGCCGGTTTCGCCCGGAACGGCATCATCGCCGAAAAACACAGCGCCTTTAAGGTTGCCGAGGCCTTTGAGGTCACCGAAGCCGGCCAAATGATCCTCACGATCGAACGGCCCAAGTTCCACAAGCTCGTCTATTACCTCAATCGTAAATGCTTCAGGGGCGTCATCGTCTATTGCTGGGATCGCGCCTGCCGCAACGAAGGCGATGAGGTCGCCCTCAAGCGGCTGATGCAAAATGGCGCGGACATCCGCTTCGTCACCACCAGGTATGAAAAGTCGAGCGCCGGTGCCTTGCATATGGACATCGACGGCATGTTCGCCACCCATCACTCGCGGGTCACCAGCGAGAAGGTGACCACGGCGACAAGGCATCTGCGCCAGCAAGGGATCTGCACCTATAAAGCACCGGTCGGGTATCTCAACACCGGGGATGCAACCTGGAAACCGCTCGATCCGCAGCGCGCACCTATTGTCCGGGGGATGTTCGAGAAATACAGCAGCGGCGAATGGACCCTCTCATCGCTTGCGCGCTGGGCCAACGACCAAGGCTTTACCATGCCGCCCATGCGCCGGAGGCGGAGCGCCGAGGAGATCCTCGATGACGATGGCGACGACGACATCGCGATAGAAAAATGCGAACGGCCGGTCACCTACAACAGGGTCCACGGCATCCTGAGCAACAAATTCTATGCCGGGTATATCAAGGGGGCGGGGCAGGATGCGTGGATCCCCAGCAAAAGCCATGAGCCCCTCGTATCGCTGGCGCTTTTCGAGCGGGTGCAAGGCCTGTTGCACAAGAAGGCCGTGAGCCGGCACTACCAAAGCCTCCTCCCGCGACATCACCGGAAGTTCCTGCGCTGCCGCCACTGCAACAGGGTCTATAGCCCCTATGTCAAGAAGGGCATCTTATACTTTGCCCCCAAATGCGCGGAGGGCTGCGCCAACAGGCTGACCAGCCTCAACATCGGCTATCTGGAGGGTGAGATCGGCACTCTTCTTTCACGCCTCTATTTTACCTCCGGGGAACTGGCCGAATTCGAGGCGCGGGCGGAAAGCGATGCCGCCCATCTTGAGGCAAGACACGCGACGAAGATGCGAGAAGCCGAGCGCAAGAGGCGGAAACTGCGGGAGGACCTCCGATACCTGCAAGAAAACAAGCTTACCCTCTTGAAGACGGGGGCCTATAGCGCCGAAGATTTGGTTTTGGAAGAGGAAAGGCTCACTGAAGCGATCAACGGTTTGCAGGCCGAGGAAGCGGTTTCCCAAAAGGAAATGCGCGACACGCTGAAGAGCGTCGTGACAAGTTCCGAACTGCTGAAAAGCCTTACAACAACCTACCACTTTGCCAATAGCGATGAACGTGAGCAAATCGCCCGGATTATCTTTTCCGAACTCTACATCGACCAAAATAGCCTGAGTTTTAGGCTTACATCAGGCATGAAGCCCTTTGAAACGCGATTATGCGCTGTTTGTGCCCCCATAGAGTGGCTTTCCGAACTACACAGCGACCTGAAAGAAATTCAGTCGAGCATCGAGACTCTGAAGAGCATTTTGCGTTGAAGACTATGTCACGAGGCGGGGTGCTTGTTTCCGTCTTTCCGCTCCTGTTCTCTTTGCTCGATAGAGAGGCAGAAGTCCAAATGCCGAGCAAGCATCTCCTCGGCAATCTTGCGCTCAGCCTCAGTTAAGTTGGCGTAGGCCCGCGTTGAGAGGCAGGAGATCGCTTTACGGCTTTTTCGATCTTTTTTCATCGCACCAAGAATAATACGAGCCCCGTCAGGATAGAAAGGGGCCGAATGATGACGGTGGCGGCATCTTTGCCCCCCTTTGAAAGCGGCCTTCGCCTGCCACACTGGTCGCATGGAAGAGAACGCGAAGAACAGCAAGGAACGGCGAGCGGCGCCTAGGAAGGATGCGTCATTGCCTGCCGTTTCATTGGTACTCAATGACGGCCGTCTCGTTGAGTTGCTGCGCGATGCGGATAATGGCCGCACCTCCTTTGCGGTGTGGCGGGCGGGGCAGACTTCGCTGCAGCAGTCCTTCACGGACGGCAATAGAGGCTACCGGCCCTATAGCGCCACCAACAACATCCTCCGGCACAAGGTGGTGTTGCTTCCTTCGGGTATTGAGAACTATGAAAACCAGGCCGCGCTTCTTGCCGAGATCTGCGCATACATCGGTCGCTATGTGGACCTGACGCCCGCTTTCACCCGCCTGGTCGCCCACTATGTCTTGCTCACCTGGTGCTACGACCGCATCAACGAGCTGCCCTATCTCAGACTGCGCGGCGACTACGGCAGCGGCAAGACCCGCTTTCTCCTGGTGGTCGGCGCCCTCTGCTACAAGCCCATCTTCGCTAATGGTGCCTCGACCGTCTCGCCGCTCTTCCATCTCCTGGATCGCTTCGGCGGCACCCTGATTTTGGACGAGGCGGACTTCCGCTTCTCCGACGAGAAAGCGGACATGGTGAAGATCCTGAACGCCGGCAATGTCCGCGGCATGCCAATCCTGCGCACCATGATGAACGGCAAGAAGGAGTTCGATCCCCGCGCCTTTTCGGTCTTCGGCCCCAAGATCATCGCCGGCAGGGGCCGCTATGACGATCCCGCCCTTGAGAGCCGCTGCATCACCGAGGTGACGGGGAACAGCAAGCTTCGCCCTGATATCCCGATCAATCTTCCTGACAGCTACGCGGAAGAGGCCTTGGCCCTGCGCAACAAGCTACTGCTCTATCGCTTTCGAAACTTCCAATCGATGGGCATTGACGCCTCCCTGGTCAATCCCAGCGTCGACAACCGCATCAACCAGATCTATCTGCCGCTCCTCAGCATTGCGAAAGACCCGCAGGTCCGTGAGGAACTGATGGCACGTCAACTCGAGAGCCAGGAAAGGCTCGCCGAGGAGCGGGGCGAGGCCCTCGAAGCCCAGATCCTCGAAATCATCCGAGACCTCCTGCCCACCTCACCCCTTCGTCTGAGGGACATCGCGGCAGCCTTCCAGGCCCGCCAGGCCAGCGACTTCCAAGGCACCATCAGCAGCCGTTTCATCGGCACGATCATTCGCGACAAGCTGCAGCTGCGCACCCGAAAAAGCCACGGCGTTTACGTCGTCCCTGAAAGCGAATTGCCCAAGCTCGACGCACTCTTTACACGCTATGGCCTTGAGTTAGCCCACAGGGTGGAGCGGGTGGACAAGGGGGAGATGCCTCAGGACTCCAACGCAGAGCCGGTGCGGTAGCGGGAGCGTCTTGATTTCGTTACAGGTGTCCCCACGAGAAGTCCCCAAAGTCTACCGACGCCACCCAGAGGCGGATTGAAAGCCAAAAGTAAGGGCGCGGCGCTAGCATGGAATGGTATTCATAACATGCCACCGGCGGCATGTTTCGCCCCCTACCTCGTTCCTTGAAAACCGGTACCCTGATCTCTGGTGGTGGCGCGCGCTGCCGCAGATCTTCTATGCAACGAGATGTCCCCAACTATCTTCGGACCTATCGCCGCCGGGCCGGCCTCACCCAGAAGGACTTGGCCATCCTCTTGGGGATCGGCCATCAAAGCTCGGTGTCGAAGCTCGAGCGCCGGCGGCGCAAGCCCGACCTCAGGGTTGCCCTCGGCTGTCAGCTGATCTTCGGTGTTGCGGCGGCCAAGATCTTCCCAGGAGTCCTGGCGGAGGTTCGCCGCGGCATCGTCGAGCGCGCGCAGCACCACAATTTAGTCGCCTCACTCATCGCCGACGGCGAGGCAGAAACGCCGTTGGCCCAACTACTTTATGAAAACCATCCATCTTGAGGTGCCGCGGGTCATGGCCATCAACATGACCAACGGCCGCCTCGGCTACGTTGTCCTTGAAGGGCCGCACTTCCTTGTCGACTGGGGGGTGCTTGATCTCCGCGGCGCCGGCGACCCGGAGCGGATCGAGAAGGCCTGCGATGTCATTGCCTGGAACCTGCCCGATATTCTGGTGCTCGAAGACGTGGCGGCCAAGGGCTGCCTGAAGGGTGCGCGAACCCGCAAATTGATCAATCGCCTCGATGAGGAAGCCCGTCGTCGCGCCATCGACACCGCCATCCTCAGCCGCTTGCAGGTGCTAGCCGCCTTCGAGCCCCTGGGGGCCACCACCCGCCACGCCATTGCCCGCATAATCGCCGACCGCTTCCCGGAGCTGAGACGCCGCCTGCCCTATGCGAAGCGTGCCTGGGACCCCGAGCACCACAACATGACCCTCTTCGCCGCCGCCAGCTTCGCCATCGCCTACTTCAAGCAAGCGACCGGCTAAGGCCCATCTTCTTGCTTAAAAGAAAGGCGCGACCTTGGCCGGCTTTCCAGGGATCTAAAGCCCTTCCAATCCCGGGAATGGAAGAGCGGCACCAGCAAAAGAACGATCGTCGACCACCCCAGCGTCGAAGATAGTTTCGTGAACAAAGGGGACGTTCGTGATGTGGGTCAATCTCGGCGAAACAGGGCGGGGAGCGTGAGTTCGTTGCGATAGCGAAGACGAAAACGATGTTGGCGCAAAGCGGGCATTAGGCCGACAGTATTTGCACCATATGTTCACCATCCCTACCGTTCGAATGCTTTCGGCTCCGCCACTTGCCCTCGCGGCAGCGTCCTCCCAACCCGGCAGCGACCGTATCGCTCGGCTATTTTCGAGGGTTATGCGAAAGGGGCTGAGTACCGGCCCCTGGGCCGTGAATGGCGTCTTGCGCGAAGCATCTATGCGATTGAGTTCACCGCAGAAATGGTTGAATCATTGTTGGATTTTGAAACATGGATTCGTAAACCGGTTCTGCGAGCAGCAAACAGATTTGCATAAATTCATAGGGGAGCAGGATGAAGATCGAGACGCTCACGATAAGGAACTTCCGCTGCTTCGGCCCCGAGCCCGAGACCGTCTCGCTCCAGATCGGCGTCACGGCGATGGTCGGTGGAAACGGGGCCGGGAAGACCGCGGCACTTCAGGCGCTGGCCCGGCTCTTCGGCGTCTCCACCTCCCAGCGGCAGGTCCAGACGCGCGATTTCCATCTTCGGCCCGGCGAGACCGAGCTCGTCTCCGGAGCCGCGCTGTCAATCGAGTGCGTTCTCTCGTTCCCGGAGCTCGACGGTCTAGACGATGAGGCCGTCGCGGACGCCGTGCCGGATTTCTTCAACCATATGGCTGCGACCGGGCCCGGCGAGTCGCTCAAAGCCCGCATACGTATGCAGGCAACCTGGACGGATGACGGTACGCCGGACGGCACGGTGGAAGAGGACATCCGCTGGATCAATACTCTAGGTGAGGCCTACCATTGGGACGAATGCCAACGGGTCGCCGCTGTCGATCGGGGTACAATCCAGCTCGTCTATGTGCCGGCAACGCGCAATCCGGCAGATCGCGTCACCGACTTGCTCAAAGGCCGGCTGTGGCGCGCCGCCAAGTGGTCGGATCGTCTGTCGAAGACGACCGAGCGCGGAGCGAAGCTGATCCAGAAGCGCTTCGAGCGCGAAGAGCCTGCCGCGTTCATTGTCGAGCGTCTCACGAAGCGATGGCAACAGGTTCATGAGGCCGACACCGATACGACCCCGGTGCTCAGGCTCGTGGAAAGCCGGCTCGAAGAGCTAGTCAGGCACGTCGAATTCGCGTTCCATCCCGATGAGGCCGGCCGTGAACTGGCGCTTGCCGATCTAAGTGACGGTCAGCGCTCACTATTTCATATCGCCCTGACCGCCGCGACGCTCGAAACCGAAAGAGTTGCTCTGCGCCTGTCTGCTGCCGACAGCCCCTTCGACCAGGAAAAGCTACGGCGCGCTCATCTCACAATCCTGGCGATCGAGGAACCGGAGAACAGCCTTTCGCCGTTCTTCCTGTCCCGTATCATGAACCAGGCACGCGATATCGGCGCGCTAGACTCGGCCCAGGTTCTGGTTTCCAGCCATAGCGCCAGTATTCTGAGCCGCATCGAACCAGACGAGGTGTGCTACTTCCGGCTCGACACGGAGAGCAGAGCCTCATCGGCTAAACCTCTGACTTTACCCGACGATGCTACCGAGGCCGGCAAGTATGTACGGCTCGCCGTGCGAGCGTACCCCGAAATTTACTTCGCGCGGTTCGTCGTTCTTGGAGAAGGCGACTCCGAGAGCATCGTGCTGCCGCTGCTGGCCGAGGCTATGGGCGTTCCCCTCGATCCTTCTTTCGTGCCTGTCGTCCCGCTGGGCGGTCGTTATGTCGATCACTTCTGGCGTCTGCTGGATGAGCTGAAGATACCACATGCAACGCTGCTCGATCTCGACCTGGGTCGCGCGCATGGCGGTGCGAACACAATCAGGGCGACCGTCGAATCTTTAGCCGAAATCGGAAACGACCTGAGCGGTAACCTCGATGTCGTGATGGGTGAGGTCGATCTCGCCGCTCTGCCCGAACTGTCCGACGAGGAAGTGACCGACGGTTTTGCCGATAACAAATGGATGCAGGCGCTAAAGGACGAAGGCGTCTTCTTCTCCGATCCGCTCGATCTTGATTTCGCGATGCTTGCCGCGTTTCCCGATGCCTACAAGGTGCTTGACACCGGGGCGCGAGGGCCCGACGACAGTGAAGACGCTTTGGAACGGAAAAAGGCTGCGACCTTGAAGAAAGGCGGGAATGCCGATCTCTACGAAGATGACTGGGACGACTGCTTCATCTGGTATCCCTACCTGTTCTTAAGCCGCAGCAAGCCTGAAACGCACCTCGCCGCGCTTAACCGCATCCCGTCGGCCGATCTTGCCGCGAACGCGCCTGCGGAACTGCGCGCGCTGGTCGAGCAGGTAAAAACCAAGCTCGGTCTCGAGAGCAGCGCAGACTGATGCCGGTGCGCCCCGATGACTGGCGTCCCCAGGGCGTTGACGATCTTGAGCCGGGTGCGTGGCGCGCGCTGCGGGAGACGGAACGCAGCGTGTGCGTTACGGCCGGCGCGGGCGCGGGAAAGACCGAGTTCCTCGCACAAAAAGCGGCTTACCTCTTGCAGACTGGCATCTGTCCGCCCCCCAAACGCATTCTGGCCATCAGCTTCAAACGGGACGCCGCCCATACTCTAAAAGCCCGCGTCGGAAAGCGCTGCCCGCCCGACCAAGCCCGGCGATTCAACTCGCTCACCTTCGATGCCTTCACAAAGAACATGCTGGATCGCTTTCGGGCCGCAATTCCCCAGCCGTTCCGGCCGCCGCCCGACTACGAAATCGGCTTCCCACGCCGCAACGATCTCGAAGATTTTCTGGAACGGCACGGCAGACACACCATCGGACCGCAGAAGCTCGAAAAGGCGATTTCCCGCACGCCGCCACCGTTCAATGCGGAGAATATCTCCGACTCATGGCGCGAACTTCTGAACGCCTACTGGCAAGAGCAATTCGAGCGCCCTGCCGGCGCGATTATCTCGTTCGCTATGATCAATAGATTGGTCGATTATCTGCTGCGAGAGAACCTCGCGATCCGCCGCGCGATACAGCTCACCTATCCCTTCGTTTTCCTCGACGAATTCCAAGATACGACCTACGCGCAGTACGGTCTGGTGAAGACCGCCTTCCACGGTAGCGGTGCCGTATTCACAGCCGTCGGTGACGATAAGCAGCGGATCATGGGCTGGGCCGGGGCGATGGACAACGCCTTCCAGGAGTTCGCTGCCGACTTCAATGCCGTAAACTGCGCGCTTCGGTTCAACTGGCGCTCTCACGCCAATCTGGTCGCAATCCAGCAGGTGATCGCGCAGCGCATCGATCCCGATGTGGAAGAGGTCGAAGCCAGGGGACAGCGCGTCGTCGACGGTCACGTGGCTGCCCTGTGGCGCTTCGATACGCGCGAGCAGGAAGCGCAGCAGATTGCTGTTTGGATCGCGAACGAAGTGCGGCACGGCGTGATGGAGCCTCACGACTGCGCCATCCTTGTGCGCATGCGTGCCGATCAAGTGGAGGCCGAACTGGCCGATGTCTTCGCAGCGGAAGGGCTGACGATCAGGAATCTGGCGCGTAATGTTGGCGAGATCGCAATCCAGGAACTCCTTGCCGAAGAACTTACCGAGACCGTTCTCCCGCTCTTGAGGCTGGGGACCGGTAAGCGCAATCCCGGTGCCTGGAACGCCGCGCAGGAGCAGTTGCAGGCGCTTTTCGCCATCGATCCTGTCAACGAGCGCGCTCAGGAGCGAATCCAGCGGAATATCGAAGAGTTCTCCTCCGCTCTGCGCATGGCAATGCGCGATAATGAACCCTCCGAGGATAGCGCGGTCGAGATGCTTCGGCTCGCCCTCGAGTTCATCGGTGTCGAGCGGCTGCGCCAGGCCTTTCCGGCCTACAGGCGGGACGCGGACTTCGAACGTGTACGGACAGGGTTCATAGCGCTTTTTTGCGAATCCGCCGAAGCTGCGGACGCCTGGTCGGGCGCTCTCGATCGCTTCGAAGGCTTCGGTCAGGTGCCTTTGATGACGATCCACAAAAGCAAGGGTCTCGAATTCCACACCATGATCTTCTTCGGTCTCGACGCGCAGACCTGGTGGAGCCTATCGCCAGGACGGGAGGAAGAGCTCAATTCCTTCTTCGTCGCCTTCACCCGTGCCATACAAAGGGCGTTCTTCGCCTATTGCAGCGAGCGCGGACAAGCGATCGCCTGGCTTGAAAACCTGCTGTTGCCGGCGGGCCTAGAACGGGTCGACGGGCTCGCCCCCATTCGGGCTGAAGCCGAGTAGCCGTTTCGAAGCCGATCCGCTGACTGCGAGGGCTTGCTTGTGTAAACGGCAGGTGGCCGCTCTGTCCGCATCGCTGACCTTGTGATATCGAAGGCTGAGCGCCTGCCGCAAACGTGCGGTTCGAGAGGGCGCAGCGCAGCAGCAAGGTGGTTGCTTTAATGGCCGCAATGGGCCGCAACCGGTTCTCGAAATATTCAGCTCGGCCGGGCGATCTGAGAAATGCGCTGAAATTTCTTCCGGTACGCTGCCGGGGACAACCCGGTTCCGCGTTTGAATACCCGCCGAAATGAAGCAGGATCGTCATAGCCGATCGCGGCGCCTACGTCGTCGTTTGAAAGCTGATCGGTCTCGAGCATCTGTTTGGCTTCTTCGACCCGGAGCGCTTGTACGTATTCTATCGGCGTAAAGCCTGTGACCGCGCGAAACCGTCGTGAAAAAGTGCGTGCATTCAACCCGGAGCGTTCCGTCATTTTCTCGACCGGGTTGGAGGTCGCGTAATGATCCGCGATCCAGATCTGGCAATCGGCAATCGGGCCGTCGCTCGAGTCCATCGGGCGGGTCATTACCGAGTATGGCGATTGGCCTTCTGAATGCCCACTGATCAGGAACACCTTGGCGGTCTCGATCGCGTTCCTATAGCCGCAGTATCGCGCGATCAGATAGATAGCAAGATCATGCCAGGCACTGACGCCTCCGGCCGTAACAATCCGGTCGGCCTCTGCGGTAAGGCAAAGCATGGCTTCTTTGCGAAACACAATCTTCGGAAAGTTGCGCTGAAACATGTCGCGATACGCCCAGTGCGCGGTCGCTTGATGGCCGTTCAGCAATCCGGAATCTGCCAACAGCAAGGAACCGGAGCACACAGATGTCAGTAGCGCCCCCTCTTCGTGCATCCGCTTGAGCCATGCAACTTCGCGCGGATAGCGGCCTTTAGGCACATCGTAGATCGACGTATACATGTCACATACAACAACCGCTTCCGCTTCCTTGATCTGACTGATTGCCATGTGCGGCTCGACGGGGATGTTGCCTATACAGTGGAACGGTTTTCCGTCGGCGGATACAATACGGACATCCAGCAATTCATCGCCTGGCGACCCCGTCACCATGTCGGTATAGACCGCGCCCGCAGACAGCAATACGTCGTAGAGTCCGTATAGGACCGATGCGGATGTTTCCGGCGTCGCGAGCAACGCGATGAGCGGTTTTTTTATCGAGCTCATGGATCATTCCTGTCTGAAACGGCACGGTTTTGTCAGATTTACCCTATTAACTTGTCCAGTATACCGCTGTTTTGGCCAATTCGCCACTTATTAGGTTGCAGACATCGACGTAGTATTCTGGCCGACTGGAATGGAGTTGCGTCATGGGTAGCTTGGATACGCCACAGAGTGTGCACTTAGATGGATTTACCGGCGAGGTTCTTCTGCCTGGAACCGAAGGATTTCACGAAGCGCGATCGGTCTGGAATGCGATGATTGACAGGCGGCCCGCGATCATCGCCCGATGCGGAAGTACAGATGATGTGATCGCTGCCGTCAATCACGCCCGAGCCAATGATCTGCTGATCTCCATCCGGGCGGGTGGCCACAATGTTGCGGGCCACGCGGTTTGCAACGATGGCCTTACGATCGACCTCAGCCTCATGCGCAAGGTGACCGTAAATGCCGAGCGAAGGACAGCGATGGTTGAAGGTGGTGCCCTTTGGCGAAATTTAGACGCCGCCAGTCAGGCCCATGGTCTGGCAACGCCGGGCGGGCTTATCTCGGATACAGGGGTCGCCGGACTGACTTTGTCTGGGGGGATCGGCTGGCTGAGGGCCAAGCATGGGCTGTCGATTGATAATTTAGTTAGCGCTGATGTGGTCACCGCCGACGGCACGCTGGTCCACACAAATGCCGAGCAGAACCCCGAATTACTTTGGGCGCTCAAGGGCGGGGGTGGAAATTTCGGCGTTGTCGTCCGCTTTGATTTTGCACTGCACCCAATGGGCCCGGAGGTCATGTTCGCTGCCCCTATTTATGCCGTTGATGACGGTCCCGGCCCGATCCGTGCCTGGCGTGATTTTCTGGCCCAGCATGGAGGGCTTGTCGGATCGCTCTGCGAATTTTCGACGGCGGGTGGCGAAGACTTCCCCGAGGAATTCTGGGGAAAGCGCGTCTACACTTTGGCCTGCGTCTATAATGGAGATGCCGCCGAGGGCGAGGCGTTGCTGCAACCTCTTCGCGAGCTTGGCGATATGGTGACCGATTTCTCGGGCCGCATGAACTATTGCGACGTGCAACAACTGTTCGACACGCTGATGCCGACCGGACAGTACCGGTGCTACTGGAAGGCTAGGTATTTGAAGGATTTGCCGGACGACATGATCGACCTCGCGATGAAAATTGCACGGGCGGCGCCTTCGGATAACTCACTCTCCTCGCTTTGGAATTTTGGCGGGGCCACGGCAGAAGTAGCAGCTGAAGCAACCGCCTTTGGGGATCGATCCATGGGTTGGATGTATTCGCTCGACGGTGTCTGGTCCGACGCGGCCGACGATGCGGCCAATATGGCCTGGTCCCGTGACGGTTGGGAAAGCGCCGCACCATACGGTCATCACGGCCGTGCCTATCTGAACTTCCCGGGTCACGGTGAGGACGGAGACGCGCTGACCCGGATATCATTTGGAGCGAACTACCAGCGACTGGTCGAAATCAAGACCAAATACGATCCGCAAAACCGGTTCCGTTTCAACCAGAACATTCAACCGGAGACCTGACGTGGCCGTTCAATCTCCCCTTCCGCCCATGGGCTCTGGCGAGGTCTTTCTGACCGAAGGCGGCTCGGAAACCGAAATCATGTATCGCCATGGGTATGATTTGCCCGAGTTCGCCATGTTCCCTCTGCTGGACAATCCCAAAGCGGTATCCGCACTGCGCGGGATGTTTTCAAAGCAGCTGGATGTGGCGGCTGAATTCGGTCTCTCTTTCATGCTCACGGGGCTTGACTACCGCGCCAGCCGCGATTGGGGAGCCAAGCTCGGGTATTCGCCATCTGCATTGGCTGAGGCGAACATCGCCGCGATCGACTTTCTCCGCGATGTCGCGAAAGACTACGAGGACCAGATCCCGCGCCTTTTGATCGGAGGCATTCTGGGTCCGCGCGGTGACGCCTATGGCCTCAACCGTAAAATTACCGCCAACGGCGCCGAAGAGTATCACGCCGTCCAATTGGAAACCTTGAAATTAGCAGGCGTGGATTTTGCCTGCGCCATGACGTTCAACAACGTCCCAGAAACTGTCGGAGCCGCGCGTGCCGCCGCCAAGGCCAGTGTGCCGTTGTCAGTCTCCCTGACGCTGGATAGCACCTGCCGGCTGAAATCAGGGCCGAGCCTCGCAGAAGCGATTACAGAAATTGACGCTCAAACCGGCGATGAGGCTCCCGATTTCTATCTGCTCAACTGCTCGCACCCACTTGAATATGAACCTGCACTGGAAAGCGGAGATTGGATCAAGCGCCTGCGTGGGGTGCGACCGAACGCATCCCCGATGGATAAGATCGCCTTGTGCAAGCTGGGGCATATCGAAGACGGCGATCCGGTTGAGCTTGGATCGCAGATACGCAGTCTTTCCGGGCGCTACCCGCATATGGATATCTTCGGCGGTTGCTGTGGTACAGGGCACAGCCATCTCCGGGAGATTGCAAAGGCCCTAAGCTGACCCCGCGACGACTTGGACCCCTGATCTAGGAAACCGATGTGTGAGGATGCCGCAATGATCGTGAAAACGCTTGAAGACGTGCTTGGCACCAAGGGTGAGGCGCATGGTAACAAATGGCACTCCATGCGCCTCCTCCACGCCGAGGACGGCATGGGAGTTACACTGACCGACAGCATCCTAGAGGCCGGTTTCGAGATGACGCTTTGGCAAAAGAACCATTTTGAAGCCTGCTATTGTCTTGAAGGTCGCGGTACTGTGGAAGAGCTGGATACCGGCAAGCAACACGACATACGCCCTGGTACCCTTTATGCAATGAACAACCATGACCGCCACCGTATCCGGATAACCGAACGCACGCGTCTTGTTTGCACATTCGTACCGGCACTTAGCGGGCAAGAGATACATGACAAAGATGGCTCGCTTTCGCTGGAAGTACCTGCCGACTGATTTGGTGGGTCTCGGAAAAGGCGCGTGGTTTAGGATTTCGCCTCCAAGGGGTTAGGCAAATCACAATGCGCCGAGACCAGCCGTTCGTCCATTTTCATCGATTATCGGGACTGTTCGCAAAGCCACCCGCTTGTGGCAAAAGGACTTCGCAATTGCAGCGAATGGTTGGTTGAGCGGGCTGCACGCCAGCAATTTTTTGGCGCGGTCGAACTACTGCTCTGGGCCGCGAATGTCGATTGGGTCCGAAAAATGGAGGTCACCAAAATGCGCTTGACTAGCCATTGCCTCAGCGCTGAGGACGCCACGCCGCTCAGAATCGCTTGTGTGCTAGAATTTGGATCACCTGGGACTCCGAGCACCACAATAGGATTCTCTTCGTCGCGGCCAGTTTCGCGCTGGCCTACTTCAAGCAAACGACCGACTAAGGGATCTCGTTGAATTCTTTCAGAACGACGGGTCTAAAACACACGCAAAGCCACCGAGGTGCCGCCGCGCGCCACGCCACCCGCATCGAGGAGCTCCACTACTATGCGATTGCGGTAGGCGCCAGGGACACAGCCTGCCGAACAGGACAGGTCATAGAGTATCAGGCGTCTCTTTTATGTTTCGACCTACCGTGGAAAAGGGCGATGCCCCAGCTGGCTTTCAAGGGCTCTAGAGGCCTCCCCAATCCTGGGGATGCACCGGCAGCACCGGGCTAACAGCGACCATTAAATGCTCCCATGCGAGGACCGGAATACGGCGTCGCCACCCGAAATTTTCGAACCGCGCTGATCATGCTTGCTGCAATCTTCGCGCTACGTATTATAGGCCCTGGCATATCGCAGATTTAGGGTAACTACTTTGCCATCATAGTCACCGGTCTCCAACACCATCACCCTTAACAAGCCCCGCAATTGACGAGGGCGCTTGCTGATGCTCGTCGGGTGGCGGCGTGAGACCGGTTTGGCGTCACAAGGTATGCCATTGGCGTGAGTCCCCAAGGTCTCGCGTTCCACCCAACATTTAGCCATTCCGCACCCGCAAATGGGTGAACTCAACTGCTGTCTCGGCGCATCTCCGGTTGGAGAGCCGAAACCGCATGACCGATAGACTCTGCGTTCAATGGACACTCACCCCCATTCACCCACCCCAGCCATGGCGTCACTGCGCGACATGCGGTGTCACTAGAGCTTTCGTATCAAGCGGTAAGGTGCGTCTGAACGCGAATGGACGAAGGCTCGACGCATGGCTAATCTATCGCTGTGTTGCTTGCGACAGGACGTGGCTCCGCACACTTCTGGAAAGGCGCGCCGTTCGAGAAATTCCACAGGCAGAGCTTGACGCTATGCAACATAGCTCACCGGCTTGGGTGCGCCAGCATGAATTCGATATTACCGCGCTCAAACGGGAAGCAGACACGGTAACTCTGAGCGATGATTTGCGTCTTACTAAATCAAGTCACCGAAGATTGCCGTGCGCGCCAAGCACCATCGAACTGAAGTTGGTCGTCTTGTCGGCGACCGGTCTTCGATTAGACCGGTTTCTTTCAAGCGAATTGTCGATCTCGCGTGCCCGGCTTCATTCCACACATGCCAAGGGTGGCTTTTTGATCGAAGCATCCGTTGGGAGTTCACTTCGACGGAAGATCGTCGCCGATGTGAAGATCACCCTGTTTTCTGACGCCTTCTCAGAGGTGGAGTTCTCCCAAATCTGCCGTGCTGTAATCGGCGAGTAAACGACATCATACGCGAGGCCTGATACGTCCGCGCAGGGTCATTCGTTCCCGACAGGCCTCCCACCACACGCTGCAGATCCCGAGCGAACAATACCTGTCGTGACGATCATGCCGACGGACGAGTTTTGACGATGCCTCGCCCCGACATCGGCGGGGTGATTTTACGCCAAAAAAAATGCCGCCTTTGTAAGGGGCAAGTTTTTTGCAAGGCGGCTATGTCACGATGGCAAGAGCGTACACCACTTGGGTATGTACGGCACGGGCAATTACGAGCTATAACTTGGCTCGGCAGGCGATTTCTTCCACGGATGTTTTCAGTCCATGGGCAAGTTTGATAATGGTGCTTAACTTGCAGTCATTTCCTTGCTCAATTTGTCGAATAGTGAAAGGAGTTACACCTGTCCGGTTTGATAGACCCTCCTGACTGATATTTTTTCTGTTCCTTATTTTCTTCAGCGCGACACCAAACCGCTTAATGTCCTCTTCAACCATACTGTTATTCTATGGCCTAGACATCGGACCAACCAGCTAGTAGACTAGCTGTATAATACACAAGCGGGCTATTTAATTTAAAAACTAGAACGTATGACTAACAACAAAAAGACCATTCTTCTTGTAAATGATGACGTGCATCAGCTGCCCTTGTACGAACAGGTGCTGAAAAATAGCGGTTATTCAGTGTGCGCGGTGAATTCCGGAAGAGCCTGTCTTGATAGCCTCAAAAGCAATATACCCAGTCTCATCGTGCTGGATATGCAGATGCCCGAAATGAACGGACTTGAAGTGCTGATGCATTTACAAGAAGACCAAGACACAAAAAGTATTCCGGTAATTATTTTCTCATGCCTTTCAGAGGATGTGGAGGAAATACAATCGGCTAAGAAACTCGGTGCGCAGTACTTATCAAAATTGAACTCGTTGAGTGACTTGCCGCTGGCAATAAAGAAGATGCTTGGGGAGGAAGTTTAGCGCGTCCGGACGGTCACTTGGAAATCTGGTTAGGGATGTTTTGCGACATCGAGCCGGGATCGGAAGGAAAGAAACCCCATAGACGAAAATATCAAGGGCGGAGATCTGGGCAGGGTCAAACCATAGGACGTATTCGCGCTCTGACTACCTGGAATTTGCCTCACCGCCTCATGCCGGAGGAGGTTTTGGCGCCGTCATGTCAAAAGGGTGATACCGTCCGCTCCCTGGTCTAGCGGACCGCGCGCGACGCAACCCGTCGGTCTATCGAACCTACCTTCGCCACCGAATTCCAAGTCAAGCGCTTCTTGGCGCCTGGCAGAGGCACAAACAAACAAGACCACGCCCGCATCACCGCCGAGCAATTGCCCAAACTGCTGCGTGCTCTCCCGGTCCCTCACAAACTTCGGACGGCCGAAGACCACAGAATGGCCTTGTTCGACGCCGCCGCGTATGCGATGGCAAATTTTGCAAGCGCAGATGAATTTGTTTAGGTTAGGACAATGCCTCATTTTCAAATTTTAACGTTCGCCATTTTCAGTCTTTGTGCTAAAACGGATACACTAAACTAATAGCCCTTGTATGCCCCTTAGGCGTCAATAAAAGATACGTACCAATTCCAGTTAAGAAAATGGCCAAAATCTTTTGCCATAAATGTCTTGTGTCAATTTGTTCGGCTGACAAATTTGGAAAAAACATTGCCAGAAATATTCCAATAAGAAGCACAAAGATTGGCTGAAAAGATTCCGCTAGAAGCACTAGCGCAACCGGCGCCAAGAGATATGCGAAGGCAACTACTGCATTTCCCAATATGTATATGGCTTCATTTATCGCATTAAGTGACAAGATAACTCTAGAATTATTTTGAATCGACAAAATTAGGTGTCTCCTATACTTTGGTATAAATATAAATATGAGAATGCCTATGAAGACCAACATAAGGTGCTCCCAAAACAGTGATCGCCAAACGTTTTCTTCCAAAGCAACCGCTTTAAAAATGACCGACCCCAATGCCCAACAAAAGGAAGCGGAGAACATATAAATTATGGTATTTTGGCGTAGCTTGAGTTTGTTTTGTTTGTCGACCTCAAAAGATATGATCGATGTACCAAGAATAATAATGGCCATTGCTAAGAATTGTTTTTCTGTCAGAGTTTCTCCTAAAATAAAATAGCCGAGCACGTAGCCAAACACTGGAACTAACTGGTAGAACACGACGACGATAGATGTTTCGTCCTCCTTGAGAGCCATTAAGTAGCACCATATTAAAATACTGTTTAGTAACCCAACAATACAAAGGATGGCGATATTATGTCTGTCTACGTCAAACACGGTAGGGTCAACAATAAGAATGACTGGCATGACAAATACCGACAGGATCGATGAAAAGATCATCAAAGTTCCTACGCCTCCCTCTCTGAAATATTTTTCAAGAAGAATTTTATCAATATGATTTGTCAAGGCATAAAGTAAGGGGCCGACGAGTGCTAAGAAAAACCAATTCATATCGAATTTTCAGTAGAATCTGTACCGAGTTCTGTCCGAAGATCCCAAATATCCCCACTTTTTTAGTAAAGATTGTTCTTTTTCTATAAATTTCTTTCCAATATCAGTTCGGTAAAACATCCTGGGAATGACAATTTTCTCAACGACACTATAGGCATCGCGCCGCGCCAGATCGACAGTATTTCCATGACCAGTTACATAAAGAGTGTAGCCATGTTTGCCTGCGATATAGTAATTTTTGTTGTTGTCGGAGTTTTCGATACGCGATACTTCCTCGAAATGAATCTGCGACATTTCCTTCTCTGACAACTTTTCTTTGAAGAAAATTCGAACTCCTTGGCTCGTATCAATATTTGAGTTACGATAGTTTTCTGGCCCATATGGGAATGGCGGTACCGCCACCGAGATCGCAATTCCGTATCCATGTTTGTACTTTAGATCATATTGAATACCTTTCGCGATGGCGCTCATGAAGTCACACCATGGCGATTTGTGCAGTTCACAATGCACTTCAGTGGAAGGAGTGCCAAATCTCATTGTTGCTTCAAGTGGCCAGATACCTTCTTTGTTTACTATGCAATTAATGTCAATATCTCCGCGAAAGTCAATTTGCCGTAAATAATCTTTCATCCTTGCCAAAGTAGCATTGTAGATGGAAAATCGTTCATCTTCGTGATACCATAAGAGCGTGCCCATCTCGGCGGTTAAGGGGCCTATACCTTCATTACAAAGCGATTTATGTTCCAGGTTAACTTCAATAGGACCAATCCAGTCATGCCCATTGAAATATCGCGCGACCCCTATTTCGACGCCGGTCACCTTTCTTTGTATGTGGACAGGAGCAATTCCTTTTTCTTTATACATCTGTAGTATATCCAGTACATCTTCGGCATCATCTCTCTGTCCAACGTAATTAAGAATACCGAGGTGACTGTTTTGTTTAACTACCCAGGTGCTTCGATTTTCTCTTACATACCTTTCTGCTGCAGCTGCGTTTTCGAAGTCGAGTGATGGAAGGACGGGTATGTCATTTTTCTTAAGTACATCATGGAAGAATTGTCGATCAACTTCGAGCTTGTCGCTTATAGAGTTTCCTCCTATCACGTTGTATGATTTCCTACGAAGTTGATCTTTTTCTTTCCCAAACATTACATCATCAAAGACGATCAGACCGTCCTTTCCGACCCAGTCAATTTCACTTTTCCAATCTTCCACTTTGTTAGCAATTCCTTCAAAGCAATCCTTCCTGTCTTCATGTTCTATGTACAGCTTAACTTCGCTTCCTTCTTGAATGAGTCGATGAATGATCGCGGACCCAATAAGTTCCCCAGATATAAATAGAATTCTCAATTGACGAAGAACTCCACTACAATTCTCTTACCATTTTCCCGGAAGGTCGGCTAAGACTAGCAAAATGGCTCCGATTTCTATTGATGCCGCGAATATTGGCTTGGCACGTTAGGCTCCAGTACTTCCATAGCTAGCGTACGGCCGGGAACATTCTGTTTTTCGGTAACCCTTGCACCCAGCCTGTGCTTTGATACACCGCCGCCACAAGCGCGCAGACGGGATCGCCGTTACAGGTGGCCGACAAGACGTGGCTTTCGATTTCGCCCCAGGCATCGTCACAGCGGTATCGAATCATGCTGCCAAGGCTGTCAGCAATCTGACGGCGGACATCATCCGATGTGTCGCCAATGTGCTCGACGAAAAGCCCCCAAGCGGGGTCTGTTTGAGCCATGACCCAACCCAGGCCAGACGCCACCATCATTCCAGGTTCGCTGGCTATATGGCTCGCGTAGACCACGTAAAGCCGGTGACCCTTTTCAATGTCATTTCGGTCGACCTTCTGCACTTTCGGCACAAAGCCATACGGAATCACCGACGAGAGATGCACGAGGTTGTCGTTGCCAATCCCCGCCTCGAAGAGTGCGTGGTCAAAGGCCGAAAGCGGTGTCGGGCCGGTGCCAATGCCGGCCGTTATCGCAATGACGTTCGCCATGGAAAGACCGTTGGGTCAGCGCGTGACCCAGGTTCGTTAGGCGGATGTCATCGTCTTCGCGGCAGGCAGGCCAAGCTGCGGGCCTTCTTGCTCCTGGGGATGGAGGTATGGTGTAGGACTTTGAAAGAAAGAGAAAATTTTCATAACGTCACCTGGTTCATCTTTTGCAATGCCTCGCTACCTCGGCGCCACTGGCGTCGGGCAGTTGCAACGTGTGAACACAGGTGTGAAAGCACGCCCAGCCTATTTCCCACCACGGCCCCAAAGGGC
The DNA here is from genome assembly GCA_965222795.1 of Rhodospirillales bacterium. Lineage (GTDB taxonomy): Bacteria > Pseudomonadota > Alphaproteobacteria > Kiloniellales > CBDCUY01 > CBDCUY01. Next base: position 2,826,887 of record OZ244972.1, read on the forward strand.
AGAGGCTCGGTATTGTATTCAGCGGGCTACCCGACACAGCGGGTCACACCTGTTTCAGCCGTTGCAATCGGCATGTCCGTTATAGGCAAGAAAAGGCGATAAGGCAATGAAATGATGTACTCGTGGATATCTAAGTAAAAACCAAGATAGTTTGAGTGGCATGGGGCCTTTTTCACGATTCAATATCACTAAATTTGATGAATCTCCTTATAATTCTGGGACGAATATGGTTAAAACAACGAATATCTACTAGAATTTTCGGCTCTAGTACTTGAATAGCCGAGGATAGTTGGGGAAAATGCCTGAATGAAAACATGAGAGCACCCACCTACCTGATCTTTATTCTTGATCTGGTGGTCTCTTATCACTTCATCGGTCCTTGGAATTAGTTCTTTCCCAGTCGCCATAGGCGCGCGCTGTAAATCCGTTTATCTGCAGGTCAGAATGCGAGACGCGCATGGCCTCAGGTTCCACTGTTGCAAATGTGACCCATTCCGGGTCCCGCCTTTGCAGGAAAGAAAGCTGTGATAAAATCAAATCAGCGGCGGCCTAGGCCAAAGCGGCAATAGTAATTTTTTGGGAGTGCGAATTCTGGGGGGGTGAGCTAGGAGCGAAGAACATGAGTGGACGATCATCCGATAACCAAATCACCACCTTCTGGACTGCGGCGGAAAAGGCACCCACTGTCGAGCATCTTAAGTGGGCCTTCATCGAGGCCATGAGCCATTTCTCCATCGACCGAATGTATTACGGTTGCTTACCGTTCGGCACCCCATCAAAGAAAATTTCCGACGACGTTTACGTCTTAGACAATTATGGGGGCCCCTGGACAGAGGAGTACCAAGCAAACGATCTTATCGATCATGACATCACCGCACTCCATGCCATTTTCGGCGGCGGCATCATGCAGTGGTCGGAGGTCGAGAAACGATACTACGACAACGAGTTGTCCGACCAACAAGCACGGGTCTACCTAGGCGCAAAAGAGGCGGATCTGAATGTCGGGCTCACGATCCCCATTCCTGCCGTCGAATTTCGCCGGTGCGGCGGTCTTGGCTTGGCGTTCAAGAAAGGTATGACGCATGCGCAAGGGGCGGCCATCGTACAAGAAACGATCGACACGATTCAGCGGATTGCGATCGCTTTTCATATCAATGTAAGGCGGTTCTTGGCCGAAATCGCCGGTATCTCGCTTACGGAAGACGAACTAGCAATATTACACGCGCGCATGGACGGAAAGAAATCGGTCGCCATATCTCAGGATCGAGCAGTCAGTGTGCGGACAGTCGACAAGATGCGCAGGGCCGCGCGGAAAAAGCTTGGCGCCGACGTCGACGAAGAGGCCATTAGAAACGGTATCCTATATGGTGTGTTAAACTAGAAACATCTCCACATGGTAGTTCCATTTTGGAACTCGCCTCCTGCTCCGATTGTGCCCTAATTTCTCAGTCCTAGACTTCAGTAGGCACGTGCAATGCCAACGAAGGTGCAACGTGTGAACACAGGTCTGTGGCGGCTCCGAGGGTGCGCGACTTCGCCGCCGGCACGGTTAAATGAGTGCCGATACCCGGCATGTCACGGTCGCCCTCGGAGCAGCTCAGTACACAAGTGCCACAAACCGCCTTTGCCGGGCGTGTGTTATAGTGTTGGCCTCTATGAACTGTCTGAATCGGCGACGGCCGCTACTGGAGCTATGCCGAGGAAAACGACTTCGGCGACTACAGCCTCGGCCCCGGCGTTTAGGCCGCCGCCCTCTAACCATCCAGGTCTTGGTGAGGATATTTATCCCAGAATCTTTTTGCCGCCCCTGCCGATGGCCGGAAAGGCGATGATGGCCTTGCGCTTCGTGGCGCAGAGCCCGCAGGTGGCGCAGGTCGTCTCCCTGTCGACGACGGCCGGGCAGATCACGGCCGGTCGGCCGGCTGGTGTCTGGCCATTTTTCTTCATATCGGAGGGTACGACGGCGGTGACCGGCGCGATGGCCAAGTCGGCCAAAGCATCCGCCTGGCTCAGGGAGTCGGCGCTAAGGTTGATTGTGAAGCCCTTGTCATTGGCCTGGCGGACGGCTTTCCGGTTGCTCCGGTTCCCGAGTACATCAAAATGCGTATAGGTGAAACCGCGCCGCCCATGGTTTGCTTCGACAAGGCGCCGCAGCTTTGCCCGGTTGATGGTTCTTTGATCGTTGCTCGGTAGATCCCCGGCTTGGTTGTGCCGCCAAAGAGAACCTGCCGGCAATGCTCGAATAGCCGTCAGCAATTCCTCGAAGCTGTAAACTTTAATCTGACCTTTCTTGAAGGACGCACCGATGGGCAATCGATCGAGATTGTGCCAGACATAGCCGGCCAAAAAGCCGTGCTCCGCATAACAGGCACCAGCCAAATTGCCTGCAGCGCGCCGCCGCAGGGGACAGGCATCGGGACAGCTTGCTCTGGGGCTGGTCGTGACCATGATGGGGCCAATTTTTCTATTGTATGCCTTCCGTGTGATCAGAAACTTGTCCATAAGAAGTCCTCCGGTGATTGGGAGGACATCTCAGTAATCACAAAATGGCGCGGTGTAACCGGATGGGGTGTGCTGCCATGAACTGTGGGGTTTCGAGACGGCGGCGATATGCAGCAATCACTTTTTAGAACAAGCCCCGAGACGGAGCTCTATTTTTTGGAAACCTTGAGGCTTATTAGGGTTTGTTGCCTCTGTGGTGATGCGGGCGCCTTCATGTCAATGGTGAGCGTTTTGCCTGGGGGCATCTTCCAGTCAAGTGCGCCCGAAAGGGCGTCGGCCCTGCCGATCAAGGACACTTGACAGGAAAGTGGCCCCAGGCTCTTTGTCCACCATGAGCTGAAGCGCCAAATCTGCGCGGTTCTCCAATCCCTAATTGATCACGAGATTTCCTTGTGTCCAAAGGCGGGAGCAATTATCGATGCTCAAGTTTCAGCCGCAAGCCTCTCGCGGGCAAGCCGGCAGTATTCCGCTGACACGTCGATCCCAATGTAGCGACGTTCAAGCTTCTTCGCCGCAATTGCCGTCGTGCCCGATCCGACAAAAGGATCGAGCACAAGCCCACCCTTCGGCGAAAAACAAGCAATGAGATCGCTCGGAATCTGGTCGGAGAAGGTGGCGGGGTGGCGTTTCTTTAACTTGTTGTGGGTCGTTGTGTTTGCGTAGGGCCAAATCGTGCCGCGGCACTTGGTAGCTGGAATGATTGAAGGCCTGCGGCTGCGCTTGAAGGAGCCATCGCGAAGACGTTGGCTTGGGCGATACGTTTGACCAGCACATTTGCATTTAACGGCAAGGTGGCGCTTGTCAAAATAAGCGGGTCGTTGGCCCTTCAGAAACAAGGGAATGTATTCGTGATCGACGCGAAAACGCCGATCCCAGTTTGGGCCCGGTAACGAGTGCTTCTTTTGATAGATGACGGTTTCAAAGAGACGAAAGTCGAGGCGGGTGCACCAGTCGACAATCGTCCGAAAGGTCGTGAGCGTTTTCGCACCCTTCTTCGTTTGATCCTGCATCACCATGGCGACAAGGCCGCCCGGTTTCAAAACACGATAGAGCTGCTGGCCAACACGGTGGAGATTGAGCGTGAAGCCATTATAGCACCGCAAGTCATCGTAGGGCGGAGAGGTAACAACTAAATCGATGCAGGAAGAAGGGAGAGAGTTCAGTACCGTGACAGCTTCACCACAGATTATCGAATTGGATGCACGCGCTAAGCTGATAGACACAGTACCGGCTTCTGAACTCATGTCCTCACTTTGTACGTTAGTGTCGAGTGGAATTGAATTATTCATGTCGCCCTCCGAATTAAAGAGGACATCCAAATAACCGCATAGAATATCGAAGTAACCGGCGGCTATATATGACGATGGTGGCTATGTATAGAGAGCGTTACTATGGCGTCTGATCACTTTTACCTAGAGCGCCAGTATTTATATTTATGCCGCTGCTATAGTGCACTTCCTAACGACGGGGAGCGCGCGAAATGGGCTGGTATACCTGCGTGAAGAAGATCAACGGCCACAAATACCTCTACCGCCAACGCACCTGGCGGGAGCAGGGCAAGGTCAAATGCGAGAGCATCTACCTCGGGCCGGTGAGTGGTGACGGCCGTGGCCAGGGTGTGGGTGTTTCGAAGACAATTTCCAGCAACGAGAAGGTCACGCCGATCAAGCGGAGGCCTGATGCGCTCTTACGCAACGGCGTCATTTCCATCAAAGGCAGCGAGACGACCGGCAGCGTGCCGATCAAGGATAAGACCGAGAAGCCAAAGCCGGAGATCCTGAAACCCACCTTTCGCTATCAGCGCTATCTCAAGGCCCGCGAGGACCTCTCCGAATGGTCGCTGGAGCGCGAACACCACCGGGTTGAAGCAAGGATGCGGGCTTCGGGGGTTGACCCGCAGAAACTGAGAGCCATTCGCCTGTGGAAGGGGCGCGAGGTGAAGCGGCGCAAGAGCCTCTTCGGATACTTCGTCACCATTCCCATGAAGGGGCACAAGGTCGCCTTCCGCCGCACTGTCCGTGAGGCCCACGCAAGCCGTTGGCTGGACGGCCTCCAGAAGCAGAACAAGGCCCTATACAAGGAGCTAAAACGGCGCTCGAAGAAAGGCAAACGCTACTGGCGGACCGAGCAGATCAAGTTCCTCGGGCAGGCGATCGGCAACGGCTATCCCAAGGTCTTGAAGAAATACAAGCAGGCCGACCAGAAATGGACCGCCATCCTCACCGCCTACCGGCGGCAGTACAAGAAGATGGGCCTCCTCGACCGGCTCTCGGGCAAGAAGGCCAAGCAGCGCAAGAAGGTCATCTGGGCCTTGGAGAAAGCCAAAGACGCCCGCGCCGACCACGAGCGCGTCGCGGCGCTTGGGATCTTGTTCGAGTAGCTAAAACGCCGGGGGGCGAGTCGTCCACCGGTCTGAAAGTTGGAGCTAATACATCTGTCTTTTGTGTAGGAGAAATCGGGTCGGAACGCGTACACTCGAAAGGCATAGACGATCCCCAGCTGCCGTTCTTGTTACGCTACGTTTCAGTAAACGGCCCTGAGCGGCCGTTCAAGCAACACTTTTCCGTGGCAGCGCCACGCTTGTAAAGTGGACATCGGTCAATTCTACAATTCGACGAGACTGCTATCTCTCTTTAGTATGAGCAAAGCTAAGCCGACGAGAACAACAAACCCAATCCATTTCGAAGACCTCGATCCAAAGCGGTTCGAAGACCTGGTCCGGGAGCTTATCTATGACTTTCGGGACTGGCAAACGATAGAGGCAACGGGCAAGGGCGGGGACGATGATGGTTTTGATATCAGGGCCTACGAACGCGCCACGACAACGACAATTGATGAGGATGGGAATGAGGTTGTCCGCCCAATGGACGGCAATGTGTGGATGATCCAATGCAAGCGTGAAAAAGCACTTCCTCCCAGTAAGATAAAGAAAATCTTAGAGGATATCGATCCAGAAAATCCACCATATGGGTATATTCTAGCAGCGGCGACGAACTTCTCGAAAAAGGCGTACGACACCTTCCGCGATGAGCTCACCATGTTAGGTGTTTTAGAGTTCCATCTTTGGGGCAACGCCACACTCGAAACCGAGCTTCATCAACCGAAGAACGATAGAGTTCTGTTCACCTTCTTCGGGATATCAAATGTCCGGCGGAGAAGATCACGCGCCACTGAAATCAGGTCCGAAGTTGCGAATAAGAACCGAGTTATGCGAGTGCTCGGGGATAGGCCTGCACACTCTTGGATACTGGTGCGAGACTCGAAGGACAGGCACTATCCGTATGAATTCAAGTATGTGGATTTTGACGAGAGACCTCGTTGGAAGGGCTTTGAAGTCATAGAACATCACCCGCGTGGCGTGATCGTACTGATAGAGCGGTGCTATGCCTACTTTGACGAATCGAAGAAAACCTTCGATCTCGCGGAGCCACCTATAATGGTTCACAACCCGTACGATAGAAGGCAAGACACAGACCGTGACCGAGAAGTCCGGGAGGAGCTGGACCTCGTCAGGGACTATTGGGAAAGGCTGCCTCAAAAGAACCAAGCGCTGTTCTATCTAAATGGCATCATCCGCTACGAAGACATGCTGGTGATCGATGACAAAGGGGATAGCTGGAATAACATCCCACACATATTCGTCGATTTTGTAGATGGCTCGCCAGTGTCTAATACACTTGCGTTTTTGGAGAAGGGGCAGCGGAACATCAGGTTAGATGGCTTCTCACATAAAGAATTTTTTCCCGAGTCTTTTCCAGAGCCGAAGTTCGGAAAAATCTATGACGAAGAAGGGCTAGCCTTGCCGGGTACCGTCAGTGAGCGGTACGTGAATTTCCGGGGTGGCGATCTAAATGCACTGTACGATGTTGATGGGCGATTTTCCCACCTGAAACCAAGCGATGTTGCCGTCGTTCGTTTCGGGCAGAAGGATGACCGCTTCATCCAAATCACTCATCGATACAAGTTCTCTGGTGAAGAAATTCTGAGAGATCGGCCTCAACTGGCTTGGCAGGTCAGTCAACAGATCGGACGGGAGCTAACATCTGACGACATGGTCGACGTGCTGGAGGTGCGAGGCTGCTACAAACATCAATGGGAAGGACGGCGATAGCGCTTCGCAGGCGGCCTCAGGCATTCTGGAATTCGCAAAATTTTCCACTTTCGACGATCAGCCCGCCATTGCGCATCTCCAGCAGACATCCGCTCCCCACCCGTTGTAACCGCTGCACCTACACTCCCGCGTCAATCTATCGGTCGATGCGAAATGGTGAGCCGTCTGCGCGGAGCCAGGGTTCGCTGAAGAAGCTTGGCATGGTTTTCGGCGGGTGGAAGTCCTCGCCGAAGTCGGGGAGGCACTTGAAGAGCATATAGTTGTTGCCGCGCCCGCCGGAGATTTCCATGACCATGGCCATGAGATTTTGCATGTGGGCCAGGTTGGTGGTGACATAAAGGAGCAGCATGGGCCTGTCGGTGCCGTAGAAGTCCCGGTATAGGCCCCGCCCGATGAACTCCCGCCACAAAAGCAGGTTGTCGCGCTTTACCTTCCGAGTGCCCGCCTTGCTGCTGGGGTTCAGCTGCTCGGTGGCGCGGTCAATCTCCAGCCCGAAGATGCGCCGCTTTTCGCCATAGCCAATAAAGAAGACATCGTCGGGCACCAGGGTCCGCCTCACACGACGCCCCGTCTTGGGATCGCGCGTGGTGATGGGGATGCGCTTGGCCTTGCCTTTCAGCACTTCGTCGCGTGTGCCGAAGGAAAGAGTGGGGTCGGCACGGGTGCCAAGCTCAATGCTGCTCGTCACAAAGGCCTGCATGGCCTGGTGCTTCCAATGGCTGCTGCGGCATTTTTCGATGCGCCGTCCCATCCTTGCCAGCGCCCTCTCGGCGTAGAGGGTGGTGTCGTAGAGGATGGGGTTGTTGCGCGGATTGAGCGTCTCCTGCTGGGCCTTGGGCCGATCCAGGTAGGGACCGCCGTCACGGGTGTCGCACTCGTGAAAGAGGTCGGTCGCCCGGTTGCGGGCGGAGACGAGGTTGCTCTTCAGGTGCTTGGTGAATTCGTGGAGCTGAAAGTAGCTCAAGGGGCCGTGGTAGGCGATCTTCTCGAACCAGATCAGGTCCCGCTCTTGGGGTGTCACCCGCTTGCCGCTGGGCACGCGGGTGAAGCGGGGACGCCGTCCCAGGGCATCGAGGCCTGCTTGCTTTTGCATCGGCGGAAATTACCGCCCGGCAACGCCCGCGTCCCCGTGCGGCATGGGGTGCCAGGGTGGCCATGGGCTACGGCGGCGGGCGGTGTTGCCCGGTCAAAATTTAGCGAGGATCGGTATCGATGTGGTCGGGATTGTCGTGGCGGTTGGCTCGCGTGCCTTTCTCCCCGCTTACCACTACATCATCGCCATCTACCACCGCGCCTTCCTCGGTTACCACTACAGCCTCAGCCCCCGCGCCACCCTCGGTCCCCGCGCCGTCGTCGGCGCCGTCGGCCGTGGTATCCCCCGCATAGTGGGTGGCGTAGTTTTGGCGCATCTCCTCGCGCATGGCCGCGAACTGCTCGTCCGTCATTAGGGAATATTTCTTGAGGAGATGGCCGTAGGAAAAGGTCAAGGGAATTGCCGTATCGGTCGTACCCTTGATGTAGGCGGCGAAGGTCAGCGCCGGCTGCTCGGCAATGAAGTCGGCGGTGGTCCGCATGTCGCGGGCCAGTTTCTGGGAGTCGGCGGCGCTGGTGCCGCCCACGAACTTGATCGAGGTGTTGGTGTTGAGGGCCTCCACCGTCTTGGCGGAGAGGTCGCCCAGCATTTGTGTCGCCACCACCATGCCCACCTTTCGTTTTCTCGCCTGCCGCAGGATGGTGGTGATGTTCTTGTCGGTGGCCTCCGCGTAATCGCCGAACTCGTCGATGTAGACGAAACAAGGCAAACGCTCTTCCTCGGGGATGGCGGCGCGCGCCTCGACGGCTTGTGAGATGAGGGCGATGAAGAAACGGCCGAAGAACTCGGTGCCGCTCTTCTGGAGGAGGTCCTGGTCGGTATCGATGAGGATGACCTTGCCCGCATCCATCTCCGCTGCCAGGTTCAGCTTGCTCTTGGGATGGGAGAACATGCGGTTAAATGTGGTGTTCTCGATGATTCCCCAGAGCCGGCGCACGATCTGCTTCTTGGTGTCGTTGTATTCGGTTCTGAAGTCCTTCTCGAAGAAGGCCCGTTCCGTCGCTTGCATCTTGTCGATGTAGGGCTTGAAGCGCTCGTAGCCATCCTCCAGGAAGAGCTCGCGGAAGCTATGAATGGTGGCGCCCGGAATCTGGAACATGAGGCGCACGCAAAAGCGGAAGAGATTGCCCTGGCGCTGGGTCAAGGCGGCGGAGAGAAGCGAGCTGAAGATGTACTCGTAAAGCTCCAGGGTGCGGTTGATCATCTGCTCGCGGTGCAAGGGCGACATCTGCTTGATGCGCGCCATATCCACATCGAAGAGGTTCAAGGCCAAGGGCCAGTCGATGTCCTTGGGCGAAATGTGCACGAGCTTGCCGTGGAGCGGCCCGCCTTCGGCGAAGATGTCGAGGCGGGCGAGCTTCTTGTCGATCAAGTCCCCCTGGCTGTCGATGACGACGATCGAGGCCTTGCCCGCGGCCACCAGATCGAGATCCTGGGCCAAAAGGTGCTCCAGGGCGCTCGTTTTCCCATGTCCCGTCCCCCCATAAAGCGCGTGATGCTCGTATCTTGTTTTCTGCGGGATGCCGATGGGCACCTCGATATCGAAGAGGGACAAGAGCGGCGTGTTCTTCAGATAGGCGAAGGCCACCTCCTCGCCCTGGTAGTCCTCTGGGTAGACCAGCTTCTTACCACTACGCCCGTCAAGCGGAATGTCGGAGGCTTCGTAGAGATTTTCAGTGAGCTGCCGGCGGAGACTTTGAAAGAGGCCGAGCCGTTCAACTTCATCATCAAAGAAGGGGGAGATGACCGACTGCACGGCTTTGCCGATGTTGGGCAAGAAGTACTCCAAGGGCACCGTCGCAAGCGCCGTTCCTTTTGAGCGCGGGATTTGGCCCAGCAGGTAGCGGGGGCAAGCAGTTATAGCATCGATCGCTATTTCTGCTGCCAGCGGCTCATGCACCTTGGCGGTATACTCAATCAGAAACTCACGGTACTTCGCACCAGGGACGCTGTTGCAGATGGGCGGCGGCTTGGGGATGGGTTTCAGAAAGGCTTCGTCATCGTAAATGGCCTTAGCCACAAGGCCGGCTGCAACGGCAGTCTCTTGTGAAAGGCCCAGCGGAAACTGCTCGACAATTCGTTCAATGACCTCTTCATCTCTTGGCACCTGTGGCTGTGTTGCAAGCGCCCGCTGATAGAGATCCTGGGTGTGCTTCTGGGCTTTGCGTTCTTGCACCGGATCGGAGAGGTCATAGATGACGTAGATTTTGTAGGCGACGAAGATCGAGCCGCCTAACACTACGCCCAAAAAGGCCACCGGCAGGATGAGCATGAAGACGGCGGCAACCAGGAGCGAGGCCAGCGCCGCCCAAAAGTCATTCGATTGCCGCGACACGCTGGCCCAGCCCCCGTACCAGAAGCCGCTTGGCTTCCTCCTTCGGCAGCGGCGCTAGCTCGATGACCTCGCGCTCGCCCCAATGCTTGGCGCTCTCCAAGACCTGCCGCAAAAAGGCGCACATGGTTTCAAGCTGCGCCTCCCGTCTCACCAGCGCGATGATGCTATAGCAGTAGAAGTGGCGGCCGTTGACGAGATCGCGCACATAAATGTGCTCGCGGGTCTTGTGGTAATAGACGGCGGTAATCGCGCAAAACAGCAAGAAAGCCAGCATGCCGGCGAGAGCCCAGCCGAAGAAGATAGCCGAAACGAAAAACAGGAAACCGGCCGCGAGGATCGCCACCTTCATGCTGCGCTTGAGGGTTTCAAACCAGTCATCCTCGATGAGATAGGCATCGGAAAAGCGATAGCGCCGGAGTAGGTGCTTTTCCTCCTCGTCGAGCTCGATCTTGCCCCAGAGGGTGAAGAGCACGCCGCCGCCGATGCGAAAAGGGATCAGGTTGAAGGTGGCCGAAGATTGTTTCCGGTCGAATATGAGCTGCATCAGAATATCCTTACTTTCTAAAGATGCATGGGAAAAGCGGTGAGTGCGCCCAGCGGCCTATAAAATCATCGCGGGAAATAGACTCGCAGTACGTGTATGTCAAGCGGAAACGGGCAGCACTGATAGATTCCGCCGAGGACATATTCCCAGACTCGAATTGTCACCGGCGGGCGGTTCCCTCAAAGCGGCCTGCTGCCTGTTCAGGAAAGCAAAAGCGGGAGGGCATTGCTTTTGGGGTGGGAGGTCGACGTATTGTCTAAGGACTGCTTATGCAGTCATATTTTGAGCGCAAGCGATATCTATAGAATAGGTAGATATGTCGTCCCATTTCCTCCCTCCCAAAAAGGGAGCCTTATGTCCTGGGAGGGTCGGCTATTTCTATGGCTACGGACATCCCATGACCTATAGCTACTAGGTGCAAGGGGCTGTAGCTATAGCTGGAGCCGCGGCGAAAGCCGCTCTTCGAAAGGCGCAACCCCCTTTATTCTGGAAGAAGCTGCCAGCCACGTTGACGATGCAACCTGGCGCGAGCGCTGGGAGCGTGGAGGCCGCGAGAAGAGTCGCGGGATTACCAAACTAGGCAGATACCTCAACGGCAGATTCTTCCTTCCACGATCGTGAATTTTACCAAGGTCGCTTCACGACAGCGCGCACCGGCAGCTTCTGATCTGTACGTGGCACGGCCGGATCGCGCGCTCCTGGAAGAGCTCGGCATCGGCCGCGAGAGCAAACGCCGGGCGCTGATGGCCCTGGAAGCCGCCGGGATTCTCTCTGTCCAGCGACGGGCCGGCCGCCGCACCCGCGTATCCTTGAAGACACCGTTGCCGCACCCAAACAGCCAGTGAAACCTGCACACCAGCGTGCGGCTAGCTGCACGGCAGCGTGCAGGTACATCCACGGCAGCGTGCAGGTACCTCCACGCCACCGTGCACCCGGTCCCATCTCCTTTTCTCCTTATAGAGTCTCCTAGATAGATATAGCGGGCCTCTGGCCCGCAGGGCGCCAGGCAGACTCGAGGGCGCCAGGCAGACTCGAGGGCGCCAGGCAGACTCGAGGGCGCCAGGAGCTTAGCACGTAGCATCACCGCCTATCGATGGGTGGTGGCGCGGGCGGTCGTGGTGGGGCGAGGAGAACGAGGCGGCGATGGGCCTGGCCTCCTCTAGAGCGACGGAAATCCATGAGAACAATGGGTTAACACGAAGCTGGCTGGCCCCGACAGCCCATCGATGCTAAATTATCAGAGAACGGGCAAGAAGACCCGCCGCTACACGCGGCATGGAAAGGGCCACGGGGAGCCGAGAATGGGAAATCTTCGGGGTTGGATCAGAGGCCGATTGTTGTCAGTTGTCGGGTCGTTGGCGAGACTACCGCTGGTGGTGTTGTTGCCAGCGGGAGTGCGCGTCGAGCCAATTGCGTATGTTGTGAATGTGCCTTCCGGCAATGTCTTAGTGATCGCCACAACAAGCAACGGCGCGGTAGCTACCGTGCCGATAGGCGGGGGCTAAGGTGGCGATGGTCTCGGGTATGTTCTTGCTTTTGCTCTTGTTATCAACAGCGACCACTGCGGCTCATGCGGTCGTATTCCCGCTCGATCCGCGGGCGAGCTATCTGCACGCAGACTTCTTTGATACGCCGGCCAGCCCGCTGGTTATTGATCTTGGCGCTCTGCAGGTCGGCGCCGGCGATATCCTTAGTTTGGAGCAGCTCGGCGATATGCAGCTGGGCAGAGGCAATTCTACGGTGCCGCCATTTTTCACCGACGACGTGCGTAGTACAATCGGTGTTTTTAGCGCCGGCGCGGAGGTCTTGAGCGCGGCTAGCCGTAACCGCGTGCCCGGTGCCATCGACGCTGGCGTGGACCATGTGACAACAACCACCGCTGGGGTGGGCGTGGCGACGCCCTTTCAGCCGACGGATATTCCTCAGGACTTTGCGATCGCTCTCCATGACAGGTCCCAGCCGGTTGTGGTGCAAGTTCCACCCGGCGCGACACATCTTATTGTCGGTGCCGAAGACTCGTTTTTCGGCGACAACCTTGACCCGGACGGCGATTTCCGGCTCGAGCTTCTCATCGTCAGTGGCAGCCAGGCCCCGCCCTCGACTCAGATCGCTGCCGCGGTCCTGCCGTCGAGCCGCTCGGTGCAGGTCGGGCGAACGGCGACCGTGGCCGCGTCCATGATAAACGCCGGCACGGCAATAGGCATGAGGTGCCGCATATCCCCGCCGGTCGGGCTGGCGGCGAACTTCTCCTTCCGCCCGACTGATCCATTCAGCAACTCGCCTGTCGGTGATCACAACGAGACCAAGGACGTGGGCGTTGGGGCAAACCAAACCTTCGCGCTGGCAATCACCCCCACCGCGGCCTTCCCGCCGAGCGAGCTGAGATTCATCTTCTCCTGCGCCAACGCTTCTCCCGCCGCTTCGTTAGTCGGGGTCAACACCTTGCTTCTCTCAGCCTCGGACACGCCAGTCCCCGATATGGTGGCCTTGGCTGCGGTCGCGGGCGGCGCAGGGATCGTCGACGTGCCCCTCGACGGCACCGGCCTATTTGCCGTGGCCACTAGCAACGTTGGTGCGACATCGACAATTACCGCGCAGGTGAGCCCACGCCCCGCGGACCTGCCGCTCGACTTTAGCATCTGCCAGACCGATCCAGCGAGCGGTGCTTGCATTTCCCCGGCGAGCCCCAGCGTCACGACGACTGCCGTCGCCGGCGGTACGCCCTCCTTCGGCATCTTCATTGGAGGGCGCAATCAGCCGGTTACGCTGGACCCGGCGGACAACCGCCTCGTCGTAAACTTCGTCGACGCCGAGGGCCTCATTCGGGGCAGCACCTCAGTCGCGGTGCAGACCACTGGAGCCGCACTACCACCGCCGCCTAGCCTTTCGCCGGATTTAGTGGTGATTGCGGCCACCCCAGGCGCCAGCGTGCAGGTCGGCCAGTCCTTCGGCATCAACGCGAACGTTTCCAACCAAGGGACCGGCACCTCACCAGCAACGGCGCTTTTCTACCGCCTATCCGCGAATGCGGTGATCGGAGACGACGACCCGATCTTGGCGATTACAAACCTTGCCAGCCTGGGGGCTGGCGCCGACCGGGCGAATAGTGCGGTGGTCAGCATCGAAAGCGTGGGCAGTTTCTTTATCGGAGTCTGCGTTCAGACGGTGGCACAAGAATTGAACACTGCCAATAACTGTTCCAATGCTATTCCCTTGACGGTCACAACCCCACCACCGCTACCTCAGGTGGCTCTAACCGTTAGTGTTCTCGGCAACGGCAGCGTCACTTCTAGCCCGCCCGGCATTGCCTGCCCGGGGTCCTGTACGGCGCCTTTCGCCGCCAACACCAATGTCCTTTTAGTCGCCAGTCCGGCAACCGGAGATGACACATTCCTGGGCTATAGCAGCCCTGATCCCAATTGCGCAGGACTGTTCTGCGCGGTCGTCTTGACTTCCGATCTTACCGTCGGTGCGACATTCGACAGAGAAATTGTTGACCCAGGTGGAGGCTAGTCCGAGACCGGCACTAGCTGAGGCAGTCTGTTCACCAAAAATTTGATGACATTTATCAATTATCTTGTCGTGACAGGCTGAACTGGCCGCGGCACATGCCAGAGTTTTGGGTAGCCCCTGCTACGTCGCCTTTCCAGGTGCCGCGAATTTCTTGACCCGAAACCTTACCGGAAAATTTGATACTGAGGTCCCGGGGTCGATAGCTTCCCCAGACCCTCCGAAACTGTCCCTTTTCGTCTATGGCTCCCTCTAGGGTGATGACGTGGCTGTCACGACGCATATCCCCTTTGATGCGTCCACCGCCAATTTGCGTCGTCAGGGCAAAGGTTCCTTTGCAAAAGGTCATACCTTCCTGCGCTTCGACGACCGCCTTTCCCCGCCAGAGACCATCAATGCTCACTTCCTCCGGATTGCTGTCCTTGCCGACATTCCTTGCTGCCCACTGTTCTTGAGCCAATTTAAGCTCATTCTCTTTTTCAGCCAGCTGCGCTTCACGTCGTAAAACTGCCGCGCGACGCTGCGCCAGCGCAGCATTGGGGCTTTCAGGGTGTTTTGATGCAAACGCCTCCAGTTCTTCTGGTCGGTCGCTATCTTTGGACTGATCCCAGGCACGGCGTTCTTCCGGATCGACCAACTGCGGGTTCACCCAAGCCGGCTCTTGCTTAGCCTTGAAATAGAAGTCGCCGATCAGAGACGAATGGTCCCAAGGGACCTGCTTAAAATCGGTCTCTGTCATCACTGTCTGGCGCACCCGGCTCATCACCTGGCGCACCTCCAAGCCCGGCTCGCGCAGCCACTTGGCCAATGCCGCGGTAAATGGCGAGTTGCCGCCTGCGCCGTCCACGGCCACATTGCCCGGTTGAGTGGCGTAGGCGATCAATGTGCCGAGGCCACTTTCGGTGGTGGAAAGGCCGCGGCCGACACTGATCGAACGCGCCTGACCCATGGAGCGTGCGAGATTGCGCGCGAGAGGGTTGTCCCGGCAGGCATCCAAGAATATGAGATTGGTGCGTCGATCCCGTCGCCCAAGCTGGCGCAAGACCAAGCGCATGGACATGGTTTCAAAATCGAGATCGTTTTCTTGCTTAAGCTCCGCATCGACGGGCACGAGGAAGTTTTCGCCATAAACCTGAAGGCCATGGCCGGCGTAGAAGAAGAGGGCGACCTCCGTTTCGTCCAGGACGCGGGAAAAACGTCGCACAATGTCGACCATTCCCGCCTTGGTGAGGTCGATGCCGACGAGCACCTCAAAGCCGACACTTTCCAAAGCCTCCGACATGGCGCGGGCGTCATTTTGCGGGTTTGGGAGTACCGGCGCGTGCTGATAGGCGCTATTGCCGATCACAAGCGCATAACGCTTGGCTGCGTCTGCCGGACCCGTCAGAGCCAGCAGTAAGACAACCAACGAAAGGGTAATTGTCCAGGCCCGCACGCCCGATTTCCCTGCATAGTTCGCTTCTTATTGGTTGATATAGTTCTGATTGTATCACAGGACCAGCAAGTGGCAAAGTTTCGGCGGCGGCGGCCGACAAAGAGAGAGGCAACATCACCGCGCTTGAGAGGAGCTGAGCTCGGTGATGTTGCCTTAAGGGCCTGGCCCAACCCGGCCAACCCTGCCTGGCCAACCCCGCCTGGTCACAGGGAACGCGCTAGGACCAGGCAGGATGGGGGGCCCTTTTCAAGACGAAGCCGGTCGGCCCGCGCAACCTGAGCCGGCTTTCGATCCAGCGGTGTGGTTTCCCAGGCTGGGCGTAGCTTTTGCCGATTGGTGACTGGGACGGCCTTGGTAGCACTGAAGTGTCCGGCAAGGCCGCCCCTTCGGCTCGGGCTCAATTCCAGATATGCAGGACCGCCTGCCAGCCCTCGGCGCCCTTTTGATAGATGTTGACCAGGTGGCCGCCATAGCTCTTCTTGTCGCCGCCGACGCCGCTCCACTTGGCGGTCTCATAGGCAACGTCGCCGATCACCTTGACATCGACCATCTCGATCTTGTGATTGTGAAAGCCGCCATCCATGAAGCCCTGAAACAGGCCTTGAATCTCCTCGCGCCCGTTGAGGATGGTGCCGTCGCCGGTGATCACCCGGCCGTCCTCGGCGTAAAGCGACGCCACCTTGCCGGCATCCTTGCCGTTGAAGGCATCGTCCCAGCTTTGGTTGAGGCCAGCGATCTTGGCGGCGACGTCCTCGCCAGCCTCGGCCGTCAAGGGCAGCGCCAACAGAGCGATGGCGACGGCCCAGGCCATCACCGGCATCAGGGTTTTCTGTAGTTTGACCATCTTTGAGTTCCTGTTCGTTTTCGTTTTTCTGCCGGCCTGGTTGCCGACGTTTCGTTGATGGCGCCTCTGCCGCCCCGAGCTATCGCCTTAAGGAAGGGTCGCGGGTTGTGCCGCAAAGGGCCATCCATCAACGCAGGCAAGTTTGTCCCGCGCGAAACCCAGCCGTCCCCCCCCAAATGAGGGGGGACACGCGCAAGACTGGGGCCATCCTCAGGGCAGATTGCGGAGACCGAGTTATCGCTACGCCACCGGCCAGGCGGCAGCAGCGGTGGCCAGCAGGCGCACCATGTCGGTGGATGAGCGGTGAAGGATACGGCAGGCTAGTGCAAAAAAAAACGATAACGGCATTCCATCTTGCTGGGCAAGTTTGGACTTTGTTGGTCCAGTGTTCATACTGTCGACGCGATGCCGCCCCAAGCCTGGCCGGGGGCGGACCGCATGTGTTGTTTGTCAAGTTCTATGCAGACGCATTGCTGTGCTGTTATGGCCGGAAACTGATGGGCCTCCTGTCGGTCAGACCGGCGCGTTTCCCGACACGGCCAATTCTACAGTAGATCGATCGCTTGCTGCCAGCAGCAGCCCCAGTCATTTCTGTTTGGAAGGTGCCAACAGTGGCTTGCGTTGAGTTTGAGCAATATCATTGGCGATTGTTATAGTAAAAAATTGTAGTAATCCTTACAGCATATTTCAAATAAAAACTATGTATTTGAAATTTATGGATATAATAAAAATAATACTTTCGTCTTGATTTTTTATACACAAATGCGGTTTTTCAAAATAATTTGAATTTTTGATTGTATAATGTGCGAGACATAACCATATTTTCTTAAACAGGGCACTTTTCCTGTAATTAATGAAAGGAATAACAGGTGTCCTTTAAAGAGTTCTCTTCCGCAATCAAGGCCCCTGGTAAAGACAAGTCCCACGGAAAGCCCGATCAGGCACCTGCCGTCGACCAACCGTCGGACCGGCCGGCTAACATGCCCGTCAACGAAGCGGCGGTGCCTAAACCACAAGGATAGATCCGCAAGCTGCGTCAATCAACCACGGTTGCGGTTTATCGTGCCTACTTTTAGTTGTATTGGGCCGTTCGGATGTTGGCCAAAAAATGCCTTATGATTTCAATAGTTGTGATGACATGCAGCGTTAGATCGAATTAGATCTGCCAGTGAGTGTCTCGGTCAAGGCGACCGTCCAACAAAGGTAGAAAAGACTTATGATTAGAATCAGGATGCCGCGCGCCATGCAGCTCTTCTGCGTGGCGATTATTGGGCTTGGCACGACCACTGCGTTTGCCCAAAGCGAGGGCGTTAATCTACCGGACAATGCCCATGCCAGGAGCTTTGGAACCGGCTGGAGCTGTGACCGTGGCTATAAGGAAGTCGAGGGCTCGTGTGTGGCTGTTATCCTGCCCGAAAACGCCTATCGAACTAAATCCACCTACGGGCGCGGATGGGAGTGCCGGCGCGGCTATCAGGCGGTGGACGATAGCTGTATCAAATTAAGGATACCAGCGAATGCTTATCTCAGTCCATCTGGTTACAGATGGGAGTGCAATCGGGGGTTTCGGGAAGTCGGCGGCGCTTGCAATCCCGTTGAAGTCCCGGAGAACGGTTACTTAGCAGACTCTACTTTCGGCCGTGGATGGAAATGTGACCGAGGCTATAAGGCTGTCGGTGAGGCTTGCGAGGCTATCGTTGTACCGGCGAACGGATACCTCGTTGATCCTCCCTATGGTCGCGGCTGGAAGTGCAATCGCGGGTACCAACCCGTTGGCGACACCTGCGAGATCGTCCAGGTCCCGAAGAACGGGCATTTTGTCGCATCGTCGTATGGGGCATCCTGGCAATGCGATCGTGGCTACAAAGCCGTTGATGGTGCTTGCGTAGCTTTGCAGTTGCCGGAAAACGCGCACTTGAGTCACTCCGGAAACGGATGGGATTGTGATCGGCCATTTCAAAGAAGAGTGGACCGTTGCGTCCTGCAGTGACTCTGCAAGTCGGTGCAGAGAGAGCTGGCGTGTGGTGAACCTAAGCACGAGCCAATCAGTTTGGATAGGAGTCCGAAACCGCGAACTCAAATGTTTCATAGGGATTCCCCAGGCGTCTTTCGCCTCGTCCTACGGCATTGATCCTCATGGCCGCCATGGCAGCCACAACGGTCTAGGTAGCGCCGCGTCAACACAAGGCAACAGAAGTAAGCGTCGTTCTACCCATCGAAGCCAACGAAGATCTCGCCTCGATAGAAACACAAGACGACGGGCGACAGCGAACGGGCGTTGACCGTGGCCCAGGTAATCGAGGCGATTGTGACCCGGTGGGGAGCCGACAATTTGAGTGTTGAGAATTAGGCAGGTTTATCAATATGGAAATCGCTAAGAATTGATTTCGTTACGATGACAAATGAACCGGTTGACCTCGATCGGCATCGCGATAGCGACGCTCGGAAAGCCATCAACTCTCGCCGAGAGCGCCTAAGCCATTGTCTCCAGAGGTTTCAGGCTGATCAGACGAACATGCAGCGTCGCCAAGAGGAACTCGAAAACCAGTTCCTTGCCGCCCCCGCGGAGACTTGGTCGGAAGCGGTGGCAAAGGCGAAGTATGTATTACAGCTGTTTGCCGCCTCGGCTAAAGCCCAGACACCTCGGCGCAGGGAACTGATCGCGCAGGTGCAAGATGATCTCACGCGTCTCGCTGGCCGCGCCAAAGACTCGCCATGACCAAGGCTCAAAGCAGTCCTACAGCGTTCGATCAGGAGCCTCCCGAGGTGCCCGTGGCACGCCGCTGCTTGAGGTGTGATACGACCTTTACCAGCAACTGGTTCGGCGAGCGCATTTGTTTGTCATGCAAGAAGTCCAACGCTTGGAGGAATGGTGTACCGACCAAATTCTATTCTTATGGCGAGTAGGGTTAAGGTGAAGCTCCCAAACCCGAGAGCAATCCGCGGCTCGGTACATTCGAGATGGGACCCATACTGAAGAGCCTAGGCTTGCCATCATGATGACCAGCGCGCCAGAGGAGCTCCCTTGGCTCGAGGCAAGCTAGCATAAATGACACCGTTTGGTTGGCAGCCGAACGGCAGCAGGTGTTCTTGCACTAAATTGTTGAGGGAATTGCAGATTTGGCCAAATTCAACCGAGGTGTGAAGCACGTATGCCCAGCCTGCTCGATCAAATACTATGATTTGGGGAAGGCAGTCGTCGCTTGCCCGAAATGTGGCGCGGAGCTGCCTGAACCGAAGTTGGCTCGATCCGGGCCATCACCAAAAAAAATGCGTTCTAGGTCGTTCGGTCAACATCAGTAGGCTGACGACCCCGGCTTTACTATGAGCCCTATTGGATCGTACAAGCCGATCTTGGCGGTGACGTCATCGCCGGCCTCGGCCGTCAAGGGCAGCGCCAGTAGAACGATGGCGAGGGCCCAGGCCATCACCGGCATCAGGGTTTTCTGTAGTTTGACCATCTTTGACCTCCTGTTCATTTTCGTTTTTCTGCCGGCCTGGTTGCCGACGTTTCGTTGATGGCGCCTTGCCGCCCCGAGCTATTGTCTCGAGGAACAAGCGCGGTTGCACCTGGAAGGGCCATCCATCAACGGGCGCCAGTTTGCACCGCACTAAATAGCGCCGTCCCCCTCCAAATGAGGGGGGCACGCGCAAGACTGGGGCCATCCTCAGGGCAGATTGCGGAGACCGAGTTATCGCTACGCCACCGGCCAGGCGGCAGCAGCGGTGGCCAGCAGGCGCACCATGTCGCTCTGCCGGCGACAGTCGGTCTTTTCGCGCAGCTGTTTTAGGAGCCAGCGGGCGGTGTTTTGGGTGATGCCCTGCTGCTCGGCATAGTCGGCAATGCTGTGGCCTGAGACCAGGGCCTCGGCAAGGCGGGACTCCGCCGGGGTCAGGCCGAAGAGCAGGGCCAGCCGCCCGGCGCGGGGGGCGGGCAGGCATTCTGGATCGCTCACCACCATCAGCACCCGAGCCTCGGCGCCCGCTTCTTGGTTCAGCGTGATCATTTGCGCCCGCGGCAGGGGCATGATCAGCGCCTGCAGGGGCCTATTGCCGGAAGGGCGCGGCAGGGCCAAGGCTTGGCCGCCGCTGGTCAGCGGCAAGGGGCCCAGCACCGCGGCGATCGCCTTATGCAAGACCTGGGTGCCGCCGTTCACGGAGGCGACGAGCATGCCCCGCTGCGCCGCCAGGCCATCACCAGCGCGCAGCAGCGCCTGGCCGCGGGTATTGGCATGCAAGAGGCCACCATCACGGCCGAGCAGGAAGAGCGCTTCCGGCACCCGATCGAAGGCGTCGTAGAGGGAGCGTTCGGCCACAGCCCCCAGGGTGAGACGGCGATCGATCTCGGTCGCCTGGGACAAATGGCGGCCCAGCAGGCGCAGCAGCTCGACTTCGCGCCGGTTGGCGTGACCGTAGATCTTGTCCCGCTGGACGCTGAGCACGCAGATCTCGTCGTGCCGCCCCCAGGTCTTCACATTGGCGCTGTAACGAAGCTCGTGACTGGCTAAGAATTCTTGATAGAAGGGATGACGGTCGATCTCCGGCTCGCTGATGTAGTCGTAGTCGACGGTGACGTCGTAGACCCTAGAGCTGCGGAAATGCGGCATCTTGGGGTCGATGGGACCGTAGCGGTAGTGATAGTCGTCCCAGGCCTCGCCGACATAGTGGCTGGCTTCGATGACCGGCATCCGGCTGGGGTCGTGCACGTTGACCCGCACGAAAAAGGTGACGCCACCGCCGATCAGGCTGTCGACCCTGCGAAGCGCGGTGGGGAACTTCGTCCGCTCCAGGGCGATCCCGTAGAGGGCTTCGATGGCGTCGCTCACTTGCGCTTCGCTGGGCGGTGGGGCCTGGCCGGATTTCCGGGGCATCGGACGGCCCCCTCAGAACCGATAGCTCGCGCCGAGGAAGAGGCCCAAGGCCTCGCCGATCTCGACGGCACCGGGGCCGAGGCCGAAGCAGGGGTTGTTGTAAGTCTCCTTGACCTTGGCGATGTATTGGACGGTAAAGTCGAAGGCGAGCCGGTCGCTGGCGCGAAAGCCGATGCCGCCGGTCACCGACTGTTCGGGAATCTGCGGCAGCAAGGGGTTGAGGCTGCGGTCTGGGATCGGGTGCTTGGCGTAGTTGTAGCCCAGGCGAAAGACCCAGGGCAGGCCTTCCGGCTCATAGGCCAGGCCGAGGGCAAAGACATATTGGTCGCGCCAGTCCTGCGGCGTCTCGACGGCAATGCG
The DNA here is from genome assembly GCA_965222795.1 of Rhodospirillales bacterium. Lineage (GTDB taxonomy): Bacteria > Pseudomonadota > Alphaproteobacteria > Kiloniellales > CBDCUY01 > CBDCUY01. The sequence goes on from OZ244972.1 coordinate 2,848,492, forward strand.
CGGCGGCGCGCCGGCCACATGGGGCTTGCGGGCGTCGAGGCGGATGGTGTCGATGGCGTTCGACCAGTCCAGCCAGCTTATATCGACGGCCAGCAAGAGATCGCCGTGGGGCCGCAGCGCCAAGCCGAAAGAGATCTCCTGCGGGGTGGCGAGCCCTTTGATCTCCAGGTCGTCGTACTGCACCTTGCCGATGCCAAGGGCGCTTTGGTCGAAGACCACGTTGCCCTGCTTCAGGTCGATCGCCCCCTTGGTCGTGTAGGTCAGGCCGAGGGCCAACCAATTGCGGGGTCGAACATGCAGGCCGAACTTGAAGGTGACGCCCTGGCCGCTTGCCCCCTCGATCGCCTGGCCGAAGAAGCTGCTCGCCGGGTTCGCGGGATCAAGGAAGGAGGTGTTGGGGAAGACCCGCTGCTCGAGGCGGGCGAGCTGCAGGTTGGCGGCCACGCCGATGGAAAGCCGCGGGCTCAAGGGATAGGCAAGACCGGCGCTCAGCCGGGCGATCGCGATCTCGGAGGAGAGCCGGTCGCTGGTGCCGAAGGGGGTGGCGAAGTGCTTGTACTGGGCACCGGTGCCGCCCTGGGCGAAGAGGCCGAGCCCGACCCTGAGATCCGTCTCCTCGAAGGAGCGCACCATGCCCGCATTGCCCAGGGGAAAGAGCGGGTCCTCGATGCGATGGTCGTTGCCGAGACGATCCTTATGGCGGTTTCCGAAGAGATAGCCGATGCCGCCGGAGGCATCGATGCGCGTGCCCTCGATCTGGGCGATGCCGGCCGGGTTGATGTTCAGCGCATAGGCGTCGCGGGCGACCGGCACGTCGGCACCGCCCATAGCCAGCGATTCCGTGCCGAAGCCGATTTGGTTCAAGCCGTTGACCGCCTGGCTGGGCGTGGGCAAGCAGAGGGGGAGAAGGAGCCAAAAGAGAAAGGCGATGGCCCAGGCACCTCCGAAGCGCCTGCGCGCGGGCCGGCTGTGCCCGAGCGTGCGGCCCGGGCTGATCGTCTGACTTGGGCTGGCCGTTCGGATGGACCCGAGAACTCGATATGGGCTGACCCTTCGGTTTGATCCGAGAACTCGACCCGGCGAGACCATGGCTTTCCCCTGCATCGCCACGCGCCATTCCCCCTTCGCGAAACCTAATCCGTGACCCACACAACGGGCCTTAGGGTTTTGCTATCTTACTGAGAGAATAGAAAGATTGGCAATACCCTCAATCGTTTAGATGCGCGTAGAAGACGAGCCAGGCCCGCCACCACTGGCCTTGAGTGACAAACCTGCAGGTAAATGTCGGTGTTCCCGGTGTTTGTTTCCGGACACGGCCCCCTCATTTGGGGGGTGTGTGCTCCTTAGACGACTGTTTTACTTGTCACAATCGCTACAATAGGCCGCCCTAGTTACTCGGGTGCGGGCGCTTAGCGGTGAAAGAACGACAAAATATTGAAGACAGGGAGTTGGGTGATGCAAGATCTTCAGAACAGCATTTTCACCGACGGCATCATTTTTCCAGGTATCAACCCACGCGTTAAGGGCGTGCTGGAGCAGCCGGGCGACATCGATTGGTTCCGGGTCGAGCTGCTGGATACCGTCACCTATACCATTGATCTGGAAGGGGCTTCTGCTGGCGCCGGTACCCTCAACGATCCGGGTCTCGCCTTGCGCGATGCCTTGGGGAATTTCATCACCTTTAATGACAACGGTGGTGGCGGCAACAACGCACGTCTGGAGTTTACTCCCGATACCTCGGGCACCTTCTACCTCGCCGCCCGCTCCGCCGACCCCAACGACAGCGGCAGCTACCGCCTGACCGTGACGCCTTCAGGTACCGTAGATACCATCATGCCCGTGGTCCTAGATGGATTTGCAGACGTTTTTGAACGAGGCTCGTTTCGAAATCCTAGTGAATTCGATGTTTATCACGTAAACCTAGTAGCCAGTTTCGAATATACGTTCGACCTAAAGTCCTTTCCAATCCTGATTTTTACCCCGAGGGGCGTTGTTAGCGGGCCTGAGGCTGATACAAGGATTGAAATCCGCAACACTAATAGCGATTTGCTTGATTTTGCCGATAGCAAAGGAGAAGGATTCGACTCCTTTCTGACCTTTACGCCAGAAACCTCTGGATCATTTTTGGTGGCAATCAGGGCAACCAATCCAAATTCGATGGGCGCCTATGCTTTGAATATAAGATCTGATGTCTTCAGTGGTAGCTCCGATAATGACTTTATCACGGCTGGATTTTCCGGTCCCAGTAGTGAAAGAATTCCTGTAAACTCTATCTTCGGATTTGACGGAAATGATTTTCTCGGAGGGTCGCCAGAAGAAGACTCCTCCGGTTTGTCGGCGAATGACTTACTTGTCGGTGGAGACGGAGACGACACGATCGTTGGTGACGCCGCCATAAGAGGTTCGTTTTTTGATGATTTATTTTCTCGAATTACAATTCCTGATTCGATCACAGAGAGATTGGAACTAGTAGGTGGAGACCTTCAGTTCAATACGAGTTTCGCCGGAAACTACCTGGGCGTTGGCGGTGACGATGCAATATCCGGCGGTCATGGCGATGATATAGTTCTTGCTGGCGGAGGTGTTGACGTAGTCTCGGGGGGAGACGGGGCCGATAGATTCATCTACATGGTTCTCGACGATTTCGATCATGGCCTCGTTGCTGGGACCAGTGAGTCGATACTAGATTTTGACCCGGCTGACGTTATTGATTTTTCCATTCTTTCGGATCCCTATTCCTTTTTTCCAGTACCATTGGTGGTGTCGGTTGGGACTGATTTTGGCGGCGGCGTCCCCCAGGTCCTTGTACGCTCTATGGGTCCGGGTCGCACAGACGTCTTGGTAGATGGCGATGGGGATGGTAGTCCGGGCGGCCGAATCGAGGTCTTTCACGACCCTAACATCCAGGCCGACGCCATAGCTGAGCGAATCCTGACACCTTCTACCGATGGAGCGATCCTTGGTTCCGGCGGTAACGATTCTCTTCAGGGTAATAGCGCCGACAACCTGATATTTGGATTTACGGGTGATGACACGCTCTTTGGAGCCGGATCCAAGGACATACTATTTGGAGGCCTTGGAGATGACTCGATAGGTGGTGGTATCAATAACGATACGATTTTTGGTGGCCCCGGCAACGATACAATTTTCGGCAATAGCGGTGATGATCAAATATTCGATGGATTTGACGATGATCGAATAGTTGCCGGACCAGGCGATGACAGCATTGGTCTTCAACTTGGCAATGATACTGTTTTTGGAGGCGAGGGATCTGATGCTTACATCTTTGACGATCAAACTGTCATAGGGCAGGATATAATTGCAGATTATGATACAAACGACATCATTATTTTTAGAAATGCCGCAGCATTTGGTGCGCCAGGATCGAGATCTATCGACTCAAATAGCGACGACATATTGGATGAAAATGATGACGATGTAGAACTCGTAAATGGCGGACTTCGCATCGATATCTCTTCGCAGTATGAGGCTGAACCAGGCACTCATACTCTGACGATCCGAAATGTAACGGAACTGCGCCTACTCGACACATTTCAACTCGACATAGGGCGCGATGAGTTGCTAGGCGACCGGTCGTCCGGCAAATTTGCTAACGGAGAATTTAGCTACACCGAATTTGGTTTCGGCGATGGTGAAGGTGGCGATGCCGGCGGGGACGGCGGCGGTGGCGGTGGCGGTGGTGGTGACAGCGGCGGCGGCGAGAGCGGCAGTGACGGCGGGGCCGCCGACCGCTTCAACGACGCGGTGCCGGCCAATGTCGCCTCAGAGACGGTGGCCCCGGTCAACGGTACCGCGGTTGCCGGCGCTATCGACGCGGTGGCCGATCAGGATTGGTACAAGGTTTCCCTCGACGCCGACGTCGCCTACACGATCAACCTTCAAGGCGGCGCGAGCCTGGCCGGCGGCGTGGGCGACCCTGATCTGCAGCTACGCGACGCCAACGGCACGTCCGTTGCCGCCGACATCGGCGGCGGTGTTAACAGCAACGCGTCGCTCAGCTTCACGCCATCCTCCTCGGGTGATTTCTATGTCGCGGTCCAATCCGGTAGTTTCGACAACAACGCCACCGGCAACTACCGACTTACGGTGACAGCAGCACAGCCGGACTTGGTCATCCCGACACTGACCGCCAGTGCTACCACCATTGAGTTGGGCCAGTCGGTCACCCTGGACGCCAGCGTGCGCAACGTAGGCGACGCGGCGGCGGCTGGCACCACCCTGCGCTACCGCCAGTCGGCCGACAACAGCATCACCGGCAACGACCCGCAGATCGGTACGGACGCGGTCAACGGACTGGCGGCGGGGGCAACGTCAGTCGAGACCATCACCGTGACCCCCAGCGAGGCCGGCAGCTTTTTCTTCGGTGCCACGGTCGACGCCGTCGCCGGCGAGGCGAACAACGGCAACAACAGCTCTTCGGCTGTTCAGATCACCGTGACCGAACCCGTGCCAGACCCCGATCCCGAGCCGGATCCGGAGCCAGAACCCGACCCGGAGCCAGATCCAAACCCGGACCCCGAGCCGGATCCTGATCCCGATGACCCCCAGTCGATCCTCGGCAACGCCGGAGCGGAGTCCCTCGTGGGCCAGGGTGGCGACGACACCATCTTTGCCGGGGCGGGCAACGATACGGTCGCGGGCGGCGCAGGCAACGACGAGATCCGCGGCAATCAGGGCGACGATCTGGTGCAAGGCGGCGGCGGTGGCGACAACCTGCGCGGCTCGCAAGGCAACGACACGCTCTTGGGTCAAACCGGCGACGACGCGCTCAATGGTGGCACGGACAACGATTCTCTGCGCGGCGGCCAAGGCAATGACAGCCTGCGCGGCGCCCGTCAGAACGACAGCTTAAATGGCGGCGCTGGTGGGGACACGCTGAACGGCGGGGTCGGCGACGATGTTCTGACCGGCGGCGCTGATGGCGATGTCTTTGTCTTCGATCAGCTGGGCGGCCTCATCCCAAGCATCATCGCGCCGGGCAACCAAATCTCTGGCGGCGGCGGCGACGACACCATCACCGACTTCGTGCCGGGCGAGGACCGCATCCAGCTGTCATCCAGCGTCAACGGCGAGAGCATTACAAGCTTCGCCGACATCAGCACGCGGCTATCGGCGGACGGCGCCGGCGGTGCGGTGCTCGATCTCGGGCCGGGCAATCAGGTGACGATCCAGGGGGTCGCGCCAGGAAGCTTGACCGCCGCCGACTTCTTATTGGTCTGACGCCGGCCCATCCTGCGAATGGAAATCTTGTCGCGATCGGGGGGTGATGAAGCTGTACAAAAGTGATCAGAGGCTTAGGCGTTCTGGCAGATGAGGGGAACCAAAGCAGGAGTTGTCAACGTGTTGGGCAGAAGGACCGGTAAGCCGGGATGGAAGGTATTCTATCTCATCGCGCTACTTCTCGTCCTTTCATTGCCTACAGAAGCAGCCAATTTGCCGCGAAAAGCAGAGAAGGATTTTCGGTCCTATAAGGAGCTTGGCCACTTTCGCGCCTTTGGCTTCGCCCGCGACAGCGGCGGCAAGACGGCCTGGGGCTGGTCCTATGCCCAGCCGAGCGTCGATCGTGCTGTTTCGGTGGCCCTGGATTACTGCGAGAAGAACCGTAAGAAGCATGGCCTGCGCAAGAAATGCACCATCTATGCCCTGGGCGATGAGGTGCTGCCAAGTGGCCTGAGCGAGGCGGCGATGGCCCAGGCCGGCCTCGCCTACCGACAGCAGGTGGAAACACAGACCGGCCCCGGCAGCACAATGCTTGCCGACGGCGATGATTTCAACGCCGAGGTCCAGCGCCTGGAACGACTGCTTGCCCAGACCCGAGAGACACAAGGTCAAAGAGATCCCGCCGTTGCCACGGTCCTGCGCGATCTCGCCCGGCGTTACGAGTTGGCCGGGCGCTATGGCGAGGCTCAGGCGCGCTTAGAGCGGGCGCTTTCTATTCAAATCGAGCACCTCGGCGAGCGCGATCCGGATACTGCATGGACGCTGAATAGCCTCGGCCGCGTTTTGGCCTATCAGGACCGCCTGGCAGCGGCGGAAGGTTTCCTGGGACGAGCGCTGAGGGCGCGCAAGGTGGCCTTTGGCGAAGCGCATGCCACGGTCGCCGATAGCCTAGAAAGCATCGGCTGGGTAAACCTGAGGCGCGGTCGCGTGCGCGAGGCGGTATCCTATTACCGGGACAGTCTGAGCCTGAGGGAGCAGATTCTAGGGCTCGAGCACTCGGACGTCGCCTGGTCCCTAAACAGCCTCGGGCTGGCCTACACAGAATTGCGTCGTTATGACCTGGCCGAGCGCCATCTTGAGCGGGCGCTGGCCATCCGCGAGCGCGCTCTTGGTGCAGAGCATCCGGAGACCGCCCGGACACTCATGAATATCGGCACGCTCTTGGCAGCACAGGACCGCCACGACGAGGCCATCAAGACCCTGCAACGGGCGCTGTCTATCCGTGAAGTGGTGCTTGGAAAATCGCATCCCGACGTTGCCCGGACCTTACAAAATCTGGCCGCAGCCTATAGTAAGCGTGGCCGCCACGGCGAGGCGGAGAAGTTTATCCGGCGGGCAATTGACATTTCTAAGGAGGCCTTAGGCGAGTCCCATTTCTTCCTGGCCGGGCAGGTCAATCAACTGGCCTCGATCCTCAGGCAGGCCGGGCGGTTGGAAGAGGCCAAGGCGGTCTTTCGCCAGGCAATTGAAATCCAGGAACGCACGGAGGGCATCGACAACCCGCTCTTAGCACGCTATCAGGCCAATCTGGCCGATCTTCTGCTGACCTTGGGTCGCGAACAAGAAGCCTTGGACTACGCCCGCCATGCCACCGCTTCGCCGACGGCCCAGGCTTTGACCCAACGGCGGTCCTTGGGGTTCGATGACGAGGCCCGTTACGACAATGTCAGAAACCGAAATCTGTTACTGCTCCGTGTGATCGAGGCACAAGGCGTGCAAACCGCCAAGCTTGCCGATGAAGCCTTCCGCGCGGCGCAGCGGGCACGTGCCTCCAGAACCGCGGAGACAGTCGCGTATATGGCAACCCGCTTTGCCGGTGGCAAGGATGCACTCGCCAGGACGGTCCGCCAACAACAGGATTTGCGAGACAGCTGGCAAGCGCTGGATGCAGAGCTGGAGGCTCGCGCGGCGCGGCCGGCGACGGACCGCGATGTTGCAGGCGAGGCCAAACTAAGAAAAGAACGCGCACGCGTCGCGCAAGATCTTGCAGTCGTCGTTGACGAACTATCGGAAACCTTTCCCGACTATTCGGAGATCAGCAATCCGAGGCCTCTGGGCTTGGCTGATGTGCAAGCTCTGTTGCAGCGCGATGAAGCGCTCGTCAGCTATCTCGTTGCCGAGGAAAGGAGCTACCTCTGGCTGGTCCGGCGGGGGGACGTGCAGCGCTTTGCTCTCGATGACTTCGGCTATGACCAATTGGAAGAAGAAGTTTTCCAGCTTCGCCGGGCCTTGGACCAGGCCGACATTCTAAGCTTTGCAGACATCGAACCTTTCGATCCCGCAGCGGCCCACGCGCTCTACAAGCGAATCCTCGCACCCACTGAGCCCTTCTTAGGCGGCGTGCGCCACCTCTTTGTGGTACCGGACAAGGCATTGGAGAGCCTGCCTCTCGGTGTGCTCTTGACGGCCTTACCCCATACCCTGAAACCCGACTTCAATGACTATCCGAAACTACCGTGGCTGGCCAAGAAATATGCGCTCAGCACCTTGCCGGCGGTTTCCTCTCTGCGGGCACTGCGCCGCTATGCCAAGACCGAACGCCGGCGTGATCCCTTTATCGGCTTCGGTGATCCAATCTTTCAGGGTGGCGCTGGTGCCTCGCGCGCGATCGGCCAAGCCCGTGTTTATCGCGGTGACTTGGCGAACGTCCAGGTGTTGCGTAGCCTCAGTCCCTTGCCCGAGGCAGGCACAGAGTTAAAGCAAATGGCGGCCATTCTGAATGTCGGGGAGGGCTCGCTTCATCTCGGAGCCAAGGCAACGGAAACGGCCGTCAAGTCCATCGACCTGGCGCGCTACGCAGGCATGGCATTTGCTACCCACGGCATTCTTGCTGGGGAGCTTCTGGACAATCGAGAACCGGCCCTGGTGTTGACGCCGCCGGAAACACCCACAACACTTGATGACGGCCTTTTGACCGCCAGCGAGATCGCTCAGCTGAAGCTCAATGCCGATTGGGTCATTCTCTCCGCCTGCAACACGGCCGGCCCCGACGGCTCGCCCGATGGCGAAGGCCTCTCCGGCCTGGCCAAGGCCTTCTTCTACGCCGGCAGCCGCAGCCTCCTAGTCTCCCATTGGCCGGTCTGGTCCGACGCGACGGCAGCACTCACCACACGGATGCTGACCGCCTATGTGGCAGAGCCTTCACTTGGCCGCGCCGAGGCGCTTCGTCGCGCTATGCTGGCTTTGATGCAGGACGAGAGCCAGTTTTACTTTGCCCACCCCATGTCCTGGGCACCCTTCGTCGTAGTAGGTGAAGGTGGTATACCTTGACTATACTTCCCATAGTCTTTATTTCGCGCGCCACTCTTCAAATATATAGAACTTCCTTGCTTATTCGTTTGGATGAAGGGGTCAGTAAAGACAAAAGCCTCGTGAAGAATTCAAAGGGGCGGGGTTTGGACACCCCGCCCCCGCTCCTTGCTAGGAGCTGTCGTATTGGTCTATCGACCGTCAACCAGTGTCTGCAGCCAGTCCAGTACCTCCGCTTCCACCCAGAAGGCTTTGCAGTACTCGGCGTTTTTCCTGGCGTAGCCAAGATGCTTGACCCGCTTCGGAAAGAGACCGGCACGCTCGAGCCGCAATAGGTGTGTTCGGCTGTATGGCACTAACTCCAGCACCTGTTTCAGTGATAATAACCGCATCACGGACACTCCTTTGGGTTTGGAGCATCACGCGATGTCCTAATTGGTGACAAACCAATTGGCGCGGTGCGTCTATCAGGCGGCTACTATCTTTGCAAGATGTTTCTCATACGTGCATACTGCTGCGCGCATTTCTTCCAGGTAGGCGTGCTTGTTATAGACCGCTGCCACGCCGGAGATGGTGCCGGAAGAATGGTTGAGGAGCTTCTCCGTGACGTGGATGGGCGTGCCAAGCGATGCATGAATGGTGGAGAAGGTTCGCCTGAGGTCGTGAATTGTCCACGGGGGAATCTCAACATGCTTTTCAATGCGGGCCTTGGCGTTGCTCCAGCCGTTGTATGTCGTGCCCTGGTCGTTCCCGAAGAGATGCCCTTCACCTTGAAGCATGGGCGCTGTCATATCGCCGAATGGTAGCGTATGCGGCTTTTTGTTCTTTGTGATCTCTGCCGGGAAGGTAATGGTGTCATCCTCGATCCAGTCGCTGTGCAAGGTGGCGATCTCCCCACGACGCTGACCGGTGAGAATCAAAAGCCGAAGGATGGTCGAGAAGGGCGGATAATCGTAGAGGTAGATGGCCCTAAGTTCTTCCGAGGTGAGGACGCGATTGCGTGGCGGGGCCGCCTCCCGCCGTTCCCCTGCCAGGGGATGCCGGTCAATCAACTCGTGGCGGATGGCCCAGTTAAAGAAAATCTTGAAAGCGACCAAGGCGTGCGCCCGCGCTGATTTCCCGGCATAGCCATTGAGGTGTTTTTGGATGTCACGCCGCAGGATGTCATCAACCTTGCCGACGTAATCGTAAGCTTTGAGATAGCGCGTGTATTCTTTGACGGTCTTCGGGCGGTTCTTGCTCTTGCATTCTACGAGAAAGGCGTCAACCGCTGCCGGATAGGAGGTTGTTGTCTTCTGTGCCGTCTGCGTTGCCAAGAGCAGCTTGGCCTCTTTGCGGGCTTCTGCAAGCGGTATGTCCGGGTAGCGGCCCAGGGTCTTGAACTTACGTGGCTGCCCGTACATCACCGTGTATGCCTTCGCGCGCTGGGAGATGCGCACGCCAAAACCAGGTGTCGAGGTATCCCAATAGGTCGCCTGACCACGTTCGGGGTGCGGCAGCTTGCGTATGGCAAGGTCGGTCAATTTGAGGCGCATCCACCCTCCTTTTAGCTACATTTAGCTACACAAATGACGTGGATAATGGGGGTCTGCAGTGGTTGCTACGGAGGGAGAATATTGGATAATTAGTTGATTTTCAAGTGTTGTTGGGGTGCTATGTAGCAGAATGAAATGCCCGGAAAACTGATCCGTAGTCAGACGCTCTATCCAGTTGAGCTACGGGCGCTTCTGAATCCTGACGGCGGGGACCGAGGAACCAGTCCATCCGGCCAAGGAGCCGGCGGAAAATACTCAATCGCTTGCGGGATGGCAAGAGCCGGCGCTCCGCCAATTACGGTAAACAGCTACTGGGCAGGCGCCGGCGGTTGGGCCGCCCCCTTGTCCAGGCCACAGACCGACGCGGGCTGTGCCCGTTTGATCTCACCGCCCGACGGTGACGGATAGCCGGCGTCACCGTCTAGGCGCCAACGATCGGCGACCGTGGCGGCGAAGATTGGCGGGGCGCTACCGCGGCTGGCTTTGGCGTGATAGCGCCCGGACGGCAGAGGCCGGTCCAAGATCACCGGTCGCCTATTGTGGTGCTTGGCCCAATCCGCTAGTGTCCCGATTCCGAAATTCGCTTCATATTGTGGCCTGCACCGACCGAAATTCGGAATCGATCAGGACACTAGTATGGTGTTGAGTCTCGTGTGGTTTTTCGGATTTGAAGCTCCTCTCGATGCTGCTCCAAATAATGATAGGAACTTCAAATCCACCACGCTAGGTCAGGTGGATCAGATCACCATCTGCGGAACCCGGAGCTTGTTACCCATTTACAATCAAGCGCGCCTACCCGGCGGCCGAGGTCACGCGGCGACAAAGCCCGCGCCGGCTCTTGCCGAAACCTGCGCCCCGGCATGCCACCGGTGCGGTGCGGCAAAGGCACCCTCCAAAGCAGCCGTGCCGGCGGCTGAGACAATCTAACTTGCCCCGCCCTGACCTTAGCGGGCCGTCAGCCCAGGCCGAGCGGCCGCTCGGCCGGCCGACCGACGCGCTCACCTTCCTGTGGCGCTATTTGACGCCCTATCGATGGCAGGCGGTCGGTGCCTTGGTCGCCCTCATCGTCGCCGCTCTGACCGTGCTCAGCCTCGGCATGGGCTTGCGCCGCTTGGTGGATCAAGGCTTTTCGGCGGGCGATACAGGGCTGCTCGACCGCGCCCTCTTGGTGTTGATGGCGGCAGTGGTCGTACTGGCGGCGGCCAGTTTTTCTCGTTTTTACCTTGTCTCCTGGCTGGGGGAGCGCATCGTTGCCGACATTCGCCGGCGGGTCTTCGGCCACGTCATCCGTCTGTCGCCGGCCTATTTCGAGGTCACGCGAACCGGCGAGGTGCTGACGCGGCTAACGACGGACACCACGCTGCTGCAGGTGGTGGTCGGCAGCTCGGTGCCGATTGCGCTGCGCAACCTGCTGCTGCTAGGTGGCGGCGTGGTCTTGCTTTTTGTTACCAGCCCCAAGCTCACCGGGCTGGTCTTGCTGGTGTTGCCCTTGGTGCTCCTGCCGATCGTCTTTTTTGGTCGCCGAGTCCGCCGGCTGAGCCGGCTGAGCCAAGACCGGGTTGCCGATTTGGGGGTCTATCTGGATGAATCCCTGCACGCCATCCGCACCCTGCAGGCCTTTGGCCACGAAGATCTTGACCGTGCCCAGTTTGGCGCGCGCGTCGATACGGCCCTTGCCACGGCACTGGCCCGCATTCGATCACGGGCCTTTTTGACGGCAGCGGTCATTCTCCTCGTCTTTGGTGCGATCAGCATCGTGCTGTGGATTGGCGGCCACAATGTGCTGCAAGGCGAGATATCGGCCGGCGAGTTGTCTGCCTTCGTCTTCTATGCTGTGGTCGTGGCCGGGGCAGTCGGCGCCATCAGCGAGGTGATCGCCGATTTGCAGCGGGCGGCTGGGGCAACCGAACGGCTGATCGAAATTTTGCAATGCCAGCCTGACATCGAATCACCTAAAAGGCCGCGGTCCTTGCCCAACCCGGTTCGCGGCGCGGTTCGCTTCGAAAAGGTGGTCTTCCGCTATCCGACCCGCCCCACCTGGGCCGCGTTGGAAGAGGTTAGTTTTGCCGTCAAGCCCGGCGAGACAGTGGCACTGGTTGGACCCTCAGGTGCCGGCAAGTCGACGGTGTTTCAACTACTGTTGCGATTTTACGATCCTCAAGCCGGAACCATAAGGCTTGATGGTGTTGACTTGAGGGAAGCAGATCTGGCGGCGGCACGCGCCTGCCTTGGCTTGGTGCCGCAGGAGCCGGTGATCTTCGCGGCAACCGCTTCTGAAAACATTCGCTATGGCGCCCCAACGGCCAGCGACGCTGCCATACGTGCGGCGGCTACTGCTGCGGGTGCGCGCGAGTTCCTTGAGGAGTTGCCACAGGGCTTCGACAGTTTCCTTGGCGAACGAGGCGTACGACTTTCCGGTGGACAACGCCAGCGGATCGCGATTGCCCGGGCCATCTTGCGCGATCCGGCGCTTCTGCTTTTGGACGAGGCAACCAGTGCCCTGGACGCGGAAAGTGAGCGCGCGGTCCAAACCGCGCTTGAAGGGCTGATGCGCGGTCGGACCACCTTGGTGATTGCCCATCGCCTGGCCACGGTTCTTAAAGCGGATCGCATTTTGGTGATTGATCGGGGCCGAATTGTCGCCAGTGGCTCCCACGACGACTTGCTTCGTGCAGGGGGGCTTTATGCGCGGCTTGCCGCGTTACAGTTTGATGGGGCGCAAGAGGAAGTGCCGCCAGAACTGTGACGGCCTTAGCCGATCGCATCCACGTTTTCCCGCGTGTTGTCGCGCGGCAACGAGGGTAAAGGGCCTCGGCTGCAAATCCATGGAATAGTAAATAAAAAATTGCCCTATTGATTTAGGAAGAAGGAAGAGGGCACGGCCTTTTCATATCGCCTTTAATGGTAAATATAAACGAAAATAAAGGAAATAAAATAGGAATTCCTTTTGGCGATAAGCTGTGGTATTATTGCGATGTGTTAATAAACGTATATTGTAACATATACGAATAATCGATGATTTCTTGTGGAATTTATTGATCGGCGGATAAACATGAGATCTTCATTAGATTCTGGTTTGAAGATGGCGATCGGCGAAGTCCAATCATCGGCACCCTTTACGTCGATGGAGCTCGCCGCAGAAACCAAGCCGATTGACAGCTTGGTTGATCCGAAACTGCGAGAGATCTTTGATTACTGGCAGGATTGCCGCGCGTCGCGTCGCTGGCCGCTGCGCCAGGACATTAGGCCGGAACATATCGCCAAGCATCTTTCCCGGGTAAGCTTGGTGGAAGTCAGGCGGCGACCGCTTGCCTTCGTGTTTCGCCTGGCCGGCAACGAAGATGAAGGGATCTATGGAATTTCCACTAAAGGGCGGAACCTAAATGAAGTGATGCCCCCACGCTTTGCCGCGATGCTCCGCGACCACTATGAGATGGCGCTGATGCAACATCAGCCGATCTATCATGAGATTACGTTGGGCTGGGGTGAGCACCAACGCGAGCTGCGACGCTTGCTGTTGCCGCTGTCCAGCGACGGTACGCAACTCGACCTCATCCTGAGCGCCGGCAATTGGGATTTGATGCGGCCATCCTTCGCCGACTTCCTGCACGGCGCCAAGGGACTGTAAAGAAAGCCTCAGCGCTGGGTCAGCTTCAGCTCAATCCGACGATTGCGCCGGAAGGCAATTTCATCGGAACCCTCTTCCAGGGGTTGGAACTCGCCAAATCCGGTGGCCGCGAGGCGATGGGAAGGGGTTCCGCGGGCGATGAGATACTTCACCACCGAGACGGCTCGAGCGGTGGAAAGCTCCCAATTGGACGGAAATTCAGACGTCGAAATCGGATTTCGGTCGGTATGACCGTCGACCCTCAAGACCCAGTCGATGTCCGTTGGGATCGTTTCTTCCAGCTCCCTTAGGGACTGAGCCAGTTCGGCCAGTTGTTCTTTGCCCTGCTCGCCCAGTTCCGCCGAGCCGGAATCGAACAAGACTTCGGACTGGAACACGAAACGGTCGCCTACCTCGCGTATGCCTTGTTGCTTGCCAAGCACTTGCCGCAGGCGGCCAAAAAATTCCGAGCGATAGCGTGCCAACTCCTGGACCTTGCTGGCCAGGGCAACATTGAGTTTCTTGCCAAGATCAGCGATCTGCACGTCTTGAGCTAGATTTTCGGCTTCGGCCGCATCCAGGGCGGTGTTGAGGTTGGCGAGCTGCTGTCGGAGGGAGGCCAATTGTCGATTAAGCAGCTGGACTTGGCGCTTGGCCTCCTCGTTAATGTCGGTTTGCTCACCCAGCTTCTCCTGCAATTGACCGGTCTCGCCGCGCTGCGCGGCCAGGGCGGCCTCGGCCGCGTCGAGCTGCGCCAGCATTTCATCGCGCAGGCCCTTGAGAAGCGCCAGCTCCTCCACCTGGGCTTCGATGGTTTCCTTGTCGACCTGGATGGTCTTTTCGGCTTCCGCTATTTCTTGCTGGAGCCGTTGCATGACGGCAAGCTCGGTGAGTTGAGCCTCTATCTTTTCCTTGTCAGCCTCGATGGTTTGATAGGCCGCCTGCAACTCGGCGCGAACCTTTGCTAGGGTGGCAAGTTCAGCCAACTGTGTCTCGATGGTCTCCTTGTCCGCTTCGATGGTTTGATAGCTTGCCTCTAGTTCCTTGCGCAGGCTTTCCATGGCGGCGAGCTCGGCCAGTTGGGTTTGAATGGTCTCCTTATCAGCCTCGATCGTTTCGTAAGCATCCACCAATTCTGCATTGACCTTGGTATTTTCGGCATCCAAGGCGGCGAGGCGTTCGACAATCTGGGCGTTGTCTTGGGTCAAAGTCGCCACCTGATTGCGCAGGCTTTCCTCATTGGTTTGCAGGGCTGCGTGTTCGGCGGCGATGGCGGCCAACCGCTGGTCCAAACTCTCTTTCAACGTCAGCAGCTCATCCCGGTCTTCGCTTGTCGCCGCGAGTGCCTCTTCGAGGCCGGAATTTTCCTCCAAAAGCGCGTCTCTTGTCTGGATAAGAGCGGCGATTTGCCCCTGCAGGCTGTCGCGTTCGCCGGTCAAGGATTGGATATCCAATGCCAAGCTGTCGCGCTCCTTCTCGGTGGTCGCCAGAAGGCTGGCCAGAGACTCTTGGCTTTCCGCCAAGCTCGTCCGTTCTTTGGCCAAAGCGGCGAGCTGCTTGCGGAGCGATTCGCGGCCGCCGAGAACCGTTTCCTGCTCCCGTGACAGTGCCGCCAATCGTTCCTGCAGAGATTTGCCAACGTCGATCAAATCCTCGCGTTCTTCGCTTAGAGCGGCGAGTTGGGCATCCGAGTCCTCGCGTGCGATCAAGGAGGCCTGGAGCTCCGAGGAAAGCTGGGCGACGTTGATGCGCAGCTCCGCATTGGCGTCTCGCTCCAGGGACAGCAGCGCGGCGAGATCGTTAACTTGCCGTTCCAAGCGGCTGAGTGCCTGGTCCCGGCCGGTAAGCGCGGTGCTCAGGAAAAACTGCGCCACCATGAAGACCATCAGGACGAAAATAACGACCAGCAACAAGGTTGCCAGGGCGTCAACGAATCCCGGCCAAATATTGACCGAACGGCGTCGGCTGCTACGTCCCAATACGTCCATTGGCGAAGGCTACTCGCTTTCCTCGGCAATTGCGGCGATGGTCCGGGCCAGGAGGCGGATCTCGCTGCGAATTTCCTGCACGACGTGATCCCGTCCGCTGGCTGCTTCGCTGACCATGCGGGTAAGATGCAAGTCGAGGTTCCTGATATGCTCGCGCGAGGCATCGTCCAACCCCCCGGACTCCAGCCTGGCTTCGGCGAACTGGGTGAGGATCGGCTTCAACTGCGCTTGGTTCTCGGCCAGGCGAAGCAAGACCGCCTGCTCGGTGCGCATTTGGTCTGTTAGGGTGCCAAGACGCTCGGTCAACGCCACCAGGTTGCGATCGACCATGGCCCGCTCCTCTTCACCGTGGGCAATAGTGCGCTGTAGCTGATCAAGGCTGTCGGCGGTCTGTTCCAAGAGAGCTTGCAGGTAGGCGGAGACCGGTTGCTCGCCGTCGCCGCCGACACCACCAGCCGAAAGCCGGGTGATACCGGACAGCCATTCTTCCAAATCGTTGACGAAGCGGTTGTGTGCTTGGCCCGCCTGGAGCTCGAGAAACCCGAGCACCAAGGATCCAGCAAGGCCGAAAAGCGAGGAGCTGAAGGCAGTGCCCATGCCGGCCAAGGGCGCGTCCAGGCCGCGCTTAAGGTCATCGAAGAGAGCCGCCGGATCGCTGACTCCGCCGCCCAAGCTGCCAATCACCTCGCCGACCGAATTGACGGTCTCTAAGAGTCCCCAAAAGGTCCCAAGAAGCCCTAGAAAGATCAACAGGCCAATCAGGTATCGAGAAATTTCGTGGGTCTCGTCAATCCGGCTTTGGATGCCGTCGAGCAGGCTGCGCATGGAAAGGGCTGACAGAGTCAGCCGGCCCTTACGCTCGCGCAACATGGCGGCCATGGGGGCGAGCAGCCGCGGCGGCGGCTTGGCCGCCATCATATCCGGAAAGGCAAGCCCACCGCTCGACTCCTGCCGCAGATACTCAAGCCAGTCGACTTCGGGTCGCAACCTCAAGACCTGCAAAAAAATGTAAATGATCCCAAGCACCAGTACGGCTAAGATCATGCCATTCAGTACCGCGTTGGCCAGGAAGGCACCTTGGAGCTGATAGCCCAGAGGCACCGCCGCGATCGCGACGATGACCAAGAAGAGAAGCATTCGGAAGATGTAGCGTTGCGGTCTGGTCATTATGCGTTGCTCGGACGATCCCTTGAACGCGGCTTCTGAGTTTAGTCCTACGGCTTTGGCCATGATTCTCTATTCGGTAAAAGTGACTGGCTCGATGGCTAACGGTCGGTGGGGTGAATATCGACGCGGTCGGGCGGTCCCTCAGAAGCCAGATTGCCTCGGGCCCGAAGATTGATACGCGTGGCCCCTACCCCCTGTTCGATCAGAAAGCTGCGCACCGCGATCGCCCGCGATAGGGATATGCGCCGCGCTTTGCTAATGGGATCTTCCGTGTCACTCGCATAGGCATCCAAACGAATTCGCGTGTCCTTGTTAGTAACCAGCCAGTTGCGAAGCGCAAGCAACTTCGCCTTGGCATCGTCGCCGATGGTTTGCTCCCCCGGCGCAAAGACAATACGCAAGGCTGTCCAGTCGATCGCCTCGGCCTTTGCGATTTCTTGGCCCACCGGCTGCTGGCCTTCCGGAGCACTCGGTAGTGCTGCGGTCTGGGTAGGATTTGATGATGCGGTGTTTGGCGGCATGGCGTCGGCTGCCGAGCTGCCAGTCGCTGTAGCGTTGCCGGCCGTTAGATTTGGCGGGGAAGGCACTTGAGCATCCGCAGCCAAGACCGGCAGCTCGGCCGAGGGCTGATCGCCAGGGACTGGCTTAAGGGCCTTTTCCGCTATCTCGGGCATTGGAAGGGGGTTTGACGTGGCGCTCGCGGTGCCGGCCTGATCGACGGAAGGAGTGGCAACCGGCGCCAGCAATGCGGATGACGGCTTTTCCGGAACGGCCTCCCCATCCCCGGGCATCGGCCGACTAACTGGGTTGCCGCTATCGGCGATCTCTTCGGTTGTGGTGGTTGAGGAAAGATCAGCGGGTGGACCGGGCGCCGCGACCAGAGATTGAGCTGCTGAACTGTCTGATAGTGGCGGCGGCTCACCGCTGGCGACCCTAAAATCCGGTCGCAGGTTCGGCGCAGGCGGCGGCCGATTCGTTGCGACCTGACGCATCTCCGCGTCTCCGGGTGTCGTCTCGGGCGGGACTCTAGTCGCTTCTAGAGGCAGCGGCTTGGACACAGGCGCAGCGATCACACTGCCTGCATCCAATTGTCCCAAGGCATTCATGGGCTCGCCGATATCCCGCCGGGGTTTCAGCGCGGGCGTGATGATTTGCGGCGTTGATGCCTTCTCGCCGGTTGCAAGGCCCGCCGCCGCGTCTCTTGGCCTCAGGTTTGGGCGGGGCAAGAGCTCGGAGGCGATCGTGCTGGGTTTGGCACGAGGTGGCGGTGTTACCAAGAGGCGGCTTTCCGGCAGTTTCTCGACGTCAGACTGCGCAAGTTGTTGGATAGACGACGTTATGTCCTTGTCTGGTTTCCCGCGTTCTAAGGGCGCATCCCGGTCAGTCGATTGAACCTGAGGAATTGCGACGGCCGGGCCAGCTAGTATTGCCATTCCTAGAGCACCCAAAGTAGCAAGCAGAACGGCTGTACAATGTTCAAACCGGGGCCTACTAGGCTGCAATCGAAATCGATCCGCGACCTCGTGCAACCGCAGACGGGGAGGAAATTTTCTGGGAGCTACTCTCGCCAAGCTGAAACCGACCGAAGAAATGGGTTGTTAGGCCGCCTGTTGCTTAGCCTATTCGTCCTCTCTCGGCGGCACAAGCTCAGCCTAAGGAATACCCAATCTTAAAACCAATCGCGAATCGTCGCATCACCGCGATCCATTGCGTAATAGCTTGAGCAGCGGTGTGTGTAAACTATCGTTGGCGGCGAGGATGGTAGGGCTATCGATTTTCAAGGTGCGACCATCCATTTGGCTAACATAACCGCCGGCCTCACGAACCAGGAGGATACCAGCGGCAAAGTCCCAGGACGATAGACCGCTTTCCCAAAACCCATCGAAACGGCCAGCGGCCACGTATGCCAAGTCCAAAGAGGCGGCACCCCACCGGCGGATACCGGCGGTTACCTCCATAACAGCGTCAATTTCACGAAGAAAGGGCTGGCGCTCGCCGTGGCCTTTGAAGGGCGAGCCGGTGGCGATCAAGGCCTCGTCCAAACGTCGGCGTGAGGATACCCGCAGCCGCCGGTCATTGAGGTAGGCACCTTGCCCACGCTCGGCAAAAAAGGTTTCGTCCTTGGCCGGATCATAGACGACCGCGGCGGTAATCTCGCCCCGTTCTTCCAAGGCAATCGATATGGCAAAGTGTGGTAGCCCGTGCAAAAAATTGGTGGTTCCATCCAAAGGATCGACGATCCAGCGGCGCTCGGCTGCGTCCGAGGAGGCCTTAGCGCCGGACTCCTCCATCAGGAATCCGAACCCTGGCCTGGCCTGGGACAGCACTTCTCGCAGCACTTGCTCGGCCTTCAAATCGGCAGCCGAGACGAAGTCGGCTGGGCCCTTGCGCGAGACCTGCAGGTTTGCCACCTCGCCGAAATCGCGTTTCAAGCCACGCGCCGCCTTGTTGGCAGCGCGTACCATCACATTGATAACCGCCGATCGCGTTGCCATGAAAGCGGCTGTCAGTCCTTCGCTCGCTCGGCGTAACTTGAGTCCGCAGTATGGACAACGACCCGGGTACCGGCTTCGATGTGCGGCGGAACCAGGATCTTGACGCCATTTTCCAGCAACGCGGGCTTGTAAGACGAGGCCGCGGTTTGGCCTTTGACCACAGGGTCTGCTTCAACCACCTCCATCACCACGCTGTCGGGCAGGATGACACTGATGGGCTCGCCCTCATAGCTCTCGATGGTGACCTCCATACCGTCCTGCAAAAACACCGCCGGTTCGCCGATCAGGTCCTTGGTGACGGTGATCTGATCGTAGGTTTCGTTATCCATGAAGGTGACCATGTCATCACCTTCGGCGTAGAGGTACTGATAGGGGCGCTGATCCAACCGAACGCGCTCCACGTCCTCGCTGGCGCGAAATCGCTCGTTTAACTTTGTCCCGTCGCGGATGTCCTTTAGCTCAACCTGCAGATAGGCACCGCCCTTGCCGGGTTGGGTGTGCTGGATCTTGACCGCTCGCCAAAGTCGGTCCTTGTGTTCGATGACGTTGCCGGGACGGATGGCATTACCATTGATCTTCATGGCTTCGGGGCCCGCTCGAGGGTAAGGAAAATCGGTTGACGCTCGCGAATCTCGGTAGCGATCGCGGCGGAAGCTATCAGCTTGCCCCAAACCATGCAATCGCTAGCGCGGGCAGCACTCCTAGACACGCACCCATTGGCCCGATCGCCCGTCGCCATGAGAGGCATAGGGCAGGATTGGTGTGCTCCAACCGCGCCGGCAGCCCCATTCGTACCGGCTGCCGCGGTACAGGTGCTAGGCCTTACCCTGGTAGATCTTGATGATCGTGTCCAACATCGCCAGCGCGTCGTCGCGCGAACGCTGGAAAGTATTGCGGCCGATAATCGAGCCGCTGCCGCCGCCAGCCTTGATCGCGCGGGCATCGTCGAAGACGCTGCTGGCGCCCTTCGCGGCGCCACCGGAAAAGACAACAATGCGCTTGCCGTTGAAACAGCACTGTACCACGTGCTCGACGCGCTTGGCTTGCGAGGAAAGGTCGATCTTGTGCTTCTTATAGACCTTTTCCGCCTCGCCCTGCTCCAAGTGATCGCTGGGCAACTTAACCTTGACGATATGGGCCCCCAAAAGGCAAGCCATATGGGCGGCATAGCCGCAAACATCCATCGCCGTCTCGCCCTCTTTTGTAAGATTGCCGCCGCGCGGATAGGACCAGACCACCACCGCCAAGCCGACTGCCTTGGCCTGCTCAGCTAGATCGCGGATTTCTTCCATCATCTCGAACTGGTCGTCGGAGCCTGGATAAATCGTAAAGCCGATGGCCGAACAGCCGAGCCGCAGCGCATCCTCCACCGAGCCATGCACGGCTTGGTCTTTGCTGGTGGCAAGACTGTTGGCGGAATTGCACTTGAGGATCGTTGGCACGGCCCCAGCAAAACTGTCGGCGCCGGCCTCCAGCATGCCCAAGGGTGCTGCATAGGCGGAAAGCCCGGCATCGACGGCGAGCTGGAAATGGTAGTGCGGGTCATAGGCCGGCGGGTTTGGCGCAAAGCTGCGTGCTGGTCCGTGCTCGAAGCCCTGATCCACCGGCAAGATCACCAGGTTCCCGGAGCCGCCTAGACGCCCGTGCATAAGGATCCGCGCCAAATTGGCCTTGGTGCCGGGACTGTCGCTTTCGTAGTGGCTCAAGATTTTCTTGACGCGCTGGGTGATCCGCATGCCCACGAACTCCTTCCTTAGGTAAATCTGGTCCCCGCCGCCTCGGGCGCCCGCGGGGCCGGGAATTTGCTATCTGGCTATGGTTAATATTCTATTTTTCCGGGTCCGCCAACCAGGTCTCGCAGGCGGCCTCCAGATCGGCCTCATACAAGAGATCAAGTGTCTTTAGACGGCCCCAGACTACCTGAGCCCCGTATTGCTGGGCCAAATCCGACAGCTTGATCCGCACTTCCTTCGGACCGGTAAATCGAATCGTTTTCAAGCCCTGGCGCAGGGCAGCGAGGACCTGCCCAGGTTTGTCGCCGCAGTCCAACAAGTCCGTGACCTGGGCGCAGGGATAGCTGTGACAGGCTTCCCGAACGACCGCCTGAAACCAGGCCGGACCGACGGTGCACGCCGCTTCAGGTGCTGATACCAGAATGACCGGTTGGCCCAGGCGCACGGCAACCTTTAACGCCATTTGGGCATGCTCCAAGGAATGGATCATCACCGCCTTGCTGGGCATTTGATCCCACTGTTGGCGCAGACCTGGCCGCGGGGCCGCCTACAGCAACTTGCCCAGCGCGATCGCTGTGTCGCTCATGCGGTTCGAAAAGCCCCACTCGTTGTCATACCACGACAGGACGCGTACGAAGGTGTCTTCGATCACCTGGGTCTGCGAGGTGTCGAAGGTCGAGCTGGCCGCGCTGTGATTGAAATCGATGGACACTAACGGCGCACTGTTGATAGCCAAAACCCCCTTCAGCTTGCCCCGTGAAGCCTTGACCATGGCGTCATTGACTGCTTCGACAGAAGTCTTCTTCTTGGCTTCGATCTTCAGGTCGATCAAGCTGACATTGGGCGTCGGAACCCGGATCGCCGTGCCATCTAGCTTGCCCTTGAGTTCCGGCAACACCAGTCCGACGGCGCGCGCGGCCCCGGTCGAGGTCGGAATCATCGAAACGGAAGCCGCTCGGGCCCGGTGCAAGTCCTTGTGCAGGGTGTCGACGGTGCGCTGATCGCCGGTGAAGGCGTGGATGGTCGTCATAAAGCCATGCTGTATGCCAAGGCTCTGGTGCAGCACATGGGCGACCGGCGCCAGGCAGTTGGTGGTGCAAGAGGCATTCGAGACGACCGTGTGGCTCTTGCGCAGCTTGGCGTGGTTGACGCCGTAGACCACGGTTAAATCCGCGTTGGTACAGGGAGCGGAGACCAGGACTTTCTTGGCACCACCCTCCAAGTGCATGGCCGCCGTCTCTTTGCTGGCGAAAATTCCGGTGCACTCTAGGACGACATCAACGCCCAGCGATTCCCAGGGCAGCTTGGCCGGATCGCGCTCGCTCAAGACCGCGACCTTGTGGCCATCGACCTTGATCGCCTGCTTCATCGCCTGCACCTTTCCAGGGTAGCGGCCGTGCACCGAATCGTAGGCCAGAAGATGCGCATTGGCCTCGGCCGAACCTAGGTCATTGATAGCAACGAACTCGATATCTTGACGGCCCGCTTCGAAGGCCGCCCGCAGGACCAGGCGACCGATCCGCCCAAAGCCGTTGATGCCAACACGCACTGCCATAATTGTTGTTCCTCCAAATCTCCGTCTAGAGCCGCTGTTTCACCGCGGCGGCGACAGCCTCTGCGGTAATGTTGAAATGTTGGTAAAGAGCGCCGGCGGGGGCAGAGGCACCGAAGCCAGTCATGCCGATGATGGCGCCCTTGGTGCCGACCCAACGCTCCCAGCCGAAGGGGGCGGCCGCCTCGATGGCGATGCGCGTGCTTGAAGCGCCTAGGACCTCGTCCTGATAGTGCGCCGGCTGGGCCGCGAAGAGTTCCCAGGACGGCATGGAAACGACCGCCGCGGCGATCTCCTCCTCGCCAAGCAACCGCTGGGCCTCCAAGGCGATGGCAACTTCCGAGCCTGTAGCCAACAAGCTCGCCTGACGTTCCCCGCTGGCCGGAGAGAGAATATAGGCGCCAAAAGCGGAAAGGTTCTCTACACCATCATCGCGTCGAACCAGTGGCAAGCCCTGGCGACTCAAGACCATGACGGAGGGGGTTGCCTGGGTGTTCAGCGCCAGTTCCCAGCATTCGGCGGTTTCAAGAGCGTCAGCCGGCCGGAAGACCCGCAAGTTCGGCATCGCCCGCAGGCCCGCCAACTGCTCGATGGGCTGATGGGTCGGGCCATCCTCGCCAAGTCCGATCGAATCATGGGTCATGACGAAAATAACGCGCAAACCGGAGAGGGCGGCCAAGCGAATGGCAGGTCGGCAATAATCGGAGAAGACCAGAAACGTGCCGCCATAGGGAACAACGCCGCCGTGCAGCGCCATGCCGTTCATCGCCGCTGCCATGGCGTGCTCACGAACTCCATAGTGCAGGTATCGGCCGGCGAAATTGTCTGGTGTAATCGCTTGATGCGCCTTGACCTTGGTTCCCACCGAACCCGTCAAATCTGCCGAGCCACCGATCAACTCAGGGATAGCGTCGTGCAAGACCTCGATGGTCTTTTGTGACGCCACCCGGGTGGCAAGTTTTGGCTGCTCGCGCGCGACTTCCCGCCGATAGGCCGCCAGTGCGTCCAGCCAGCCATCCGGCAGATTGCCCGACAAGCAACGCTGGAAAGCGTTCCTCTTATCGCTTGGTGTTTCGGCCAGCCGTGCGGCCCAGGCGTCGCGCTCACTGCGTCCCCGCTGGCCCGCCGTGCGCCATTGCGTGAGAATCGCGGGCGGGATTTCGAAGGCAGCCGATGACCATCCCAGGCGTTCGCGGGCGCCGGCCACCTCCTCCGGTCCCAAGGGGGCACCATGGGAGGCGGCGGTACCTTCCTTCTTGGGCGCGCCATAGCCAATGCGAGTACGGCAGGCGATCAACGAGGGTTGCGGCTGGTCGCGTGCCACCCGAATTGCTGCGGCGATCTCTTCCGGGTCATGACCGTCAACCTTCTGCACGGCCCAGCCGTAGGCGGCGAAACGGGCCGGCACGTCCTCGGAAATGGCTAGCGATGTCGGGCCATCAATGGATATTCCGTTGTCATCGAACAGAACGATCAGACGGCCAAGCGCCAAGTGCCCAGCCAGGGAGGCCGCCTCGTGGCTGATGCCTTCCATCAGGTCGCCGTCGCTGGCAACAACATAGGTATTGTGCGACACCACGGCGTCGCCAAAGCGCGCGTTGAGATGGCGTTCGGCCATCGCCATGCCGACCGCATTGGCAAATCCTTGCCCCAAGGGACCGGTCGTGGTCTCGATGCCGCTTGCTTGGCCGAACTCCGGATGCCCCGCTGTACGACTGCCGAGTTGGCGGAATTGCTTAATCTGCTCGATCGTCATGTCCGAGTAGCCGGTGAGATAAAGCAAGGCATAGAGCAACATGGAACCGTGCCCGGCCGAGAGCACGAAACGGTCCCGATCCGGCCAGTTGGGATCCTCCGGGTCGAAGCGCAAAAACTCTGTGAACAGCACGGTCGCCACATCGGCCATACCTAAAGGCATGCCGGGATGGCCGGATTTGGCAGCCTCGACAGCGTCCATCGCCAGTGCCCGGATGGCGTTGGCCATCTCGCGGTGGACTACAGGCAGATCAGGGCTGCCCTTGGCGTCTGGACTATTCACTACTTCCATCGACTGTCGTAACCTGAGGTTCTATGAATGGATTAAGGTGTCGCGCTGGCCGAGCGGACATAGGTGCTTGCACGGAACCGACGTTTGCCGGCAAGATGCCGTTGTCGGTCGCTAGCGTCAACGGCAAAGAGCAGTCGACGGCGGCGCAAGCATACGCGATTCGTGACTTTCAGGGGGGCAGCAGTTGACCGCTGCTGCCTACGCCGACTATTGTGGCCGACCGTGCTCGGGGATGCGGGAGCTTGGGCACAACGGGTGAGCGGGGAGATGTCTCGATTAGAACAAGCAGCGCAGCGTCTGCATAACGCTGTCGATCGCCTTGAAGAGGCCGCAACGAAACGGGCCAGTAACGGGGCAACAGAGCTCCGTGCGGACCTTGATGCGGCACGACAGGAAAACGTCGAGTTGCAAGCTGTTACCGATGCCGTATCGAAGCGGCTGAACTCGGCGGTGACGCGCTTGAAGGCAGTATTGGATCATCATGATGGCTGAAGTCAGCCTGACCATTAACGAACGCAGTTACCGCGTAGCCTGCGATGACGGCCAGGAAGAGCATCTTAAGGAGCTTGGGGCCTTTATCGATACGCGGGTGGCTGAGCTCGTTGAGTCGCTCGGCCAAGTCGGCGAACAGCGCCTTCTGGTCATGGCAAGCCTCCTGATCGCTAATGACCTTTACGAGGCTTTGCAGGCCATTGAAGATCAAAAAAGGGGCGAAGCCAATGGCAAGGGTGGCGATCCGACGGCCGAGGAGCGCTTCGCAGAGGCCCTTGATAGCTGCGCAAAGCGGATCGAGGGGATTGCGCTCAGCCTTGAAGGAGCCTAGATAAGCGGCGCTAGAGGCTGGTGCTGCGTAGTGCGTCAGGCCCTTCTATCCCTGGGGCCAATATCGAACCTCTCGGGAGCTGTCCCTGCCGGGGCCGTGGCCTCGGTATATGGCGCCCACCTGCGCGAGCAGGCCACAGAGGATATACAGCGGCCAACGGCTACGCGGCCCGCTTCTTATCTCACTTGTGTTGGGCGGCAATGTGGATCCGATGAACCAAAGCGAGCGCATTGCTGTCGCCGAGGCAAAACATACCCTCAGGGCGAAGGCTCGAACCATACGCGAGGAGGCGGCCATTGCCACGCCCGATGCCGCCGAAAATCTTTGCGCGCAAGTGCTTGCCGAAATCCCAATCGAACCCGATGCCGTAATTTCTGCCTATTGGCCGAAAGGCCCGGAAATCGATGCACGGCCGCTGATGACGGTGCTGCACGGCCGAGGCCATATTGTCGGGCTGCCAGTTGTGGTTACCAAGGGGGAAGCCTTGCTGTTCCGGCGCTGGCAACCGGACGACACGCTGGAGCGTGGTGGATTTGGCGTCGAAATACCGAGTGCCGATAAAACAGTGGTGCAGCCAAATTTCTTGGTTGTGCCTCTACTGGCCTTCGATCGGCTGGGCTATCGGCTGGGCTACGGTGGTGGATTCTATGATCGAACCCTGGCAAGCCTGCGCGCGACGAGTCGCGTGACAGCGGTGGGTGTGGCCTATTCTGGCCAAGAGGTGGCGGCTGTGCCGCGGGATTCCACCGATCAGGTGCTCGATTGGGTGGTCACCGAAGGGGAGGCGATTAAAATTGGCTAGCGGAAGCCTGCGACTCTTGTTTTGCGGCGACGTGGTTGGGCG
Organism: Rhodospirillales bacterium; assembly: GCA_965222795.1. Lineage (GTDB taxonomy): Bacteria > Pseudomonadota > Alphaproteobacteria > Kiloniellales > CBDCUY01 > CBDCUY01. The sequence continues at coordinate 2,874,773 of OZ244972.1, forward strand.
CCCCGGTCGCGAGGTTTTGCTGAGCAAGCTACCAGGGCTACGGCAAGGCTTGGCGTTGGATTTCGTCATTATCAATGGCGAGAACGCCGCCGGTGGCTTTGGCATCACCGAGAAGATCTGTAACGACTTCTTCGCGGCCGGCGTGGACGCCATTACCGGCGGCAATCACAGCTGGGATCAGCGAGAAGCCCTCGGATTTATCGACCGCGAACCAAGGCTTTTGCGGCCGCTGAACTATCCGAGCGGGACGCCGGGTCGCGGCGTTGGCCTTTTCACCCTTTCGGGAGGGCGGCGGATCTTGGTAATCAACCTTATGGGTCGACTGTTCATGGATCCGTTGGACGATCCCTTCGCCTGTCTGAACGCGGTGCTTGCCAAGTACAGCTTGGGAAGAACCGTCGATGCGATCGTCGTCGACATACATGCCGAAGCGACCAGCGAAAAAATGGCCATGGGCCATTTTGCCGACGGCCGTGTGAGCCTCTGTGTCGGGACCCACACCCATGTGCCGACTGCCGATGCCATGATTCTGACCGGCGGCACCGCCTATCAAAGCGATATCGGCATGTGCGGCGACTACGATTCGGTGATTGGGATGAGCAAGGATATTTCTGTTGCGCGATTCGTGCGAAAGTTGCCAACAGAACGCCTCAGCGTCGCCATGGGCGAAGCGACCTTGTGTGCAACATTTGTGGAAGTCGACCTAGAAACGGGTCTTGCCCGGCAGATTGCACCGTTGCGTGTGGGTGGTCGGCTAAGCTCGGCGAGCCCCGGCGATAGCGCGATGGCCAACGTTGAGGCAGCTAGGCCGGGTCGCGCAACGCCAGAAATCGGGTGACTTCTTCGTCGAGTATTTTGGTTTGCGCCGTGGCCTCGCGCGCCAAGGTCCAGGCTTGACTCGGGGACTGGGGTTCAACGTCCTCCGCTGCCGCGGCGATCATGGCATCGAGTGCCGGCTGGCTGGCGTTGATCGCAAAGGAATGGACCAACTCGGCGGCTTCAGCAATAAGCTGCGAGACCTCCGCCGGTCCGAAGCTTTCAAGCTCTTTGGTCGCAAGGTTGTGAAGATCAATCGGCGACGCCATTAGCCTACCTCTTTTTCCGTTATTGGCCCTTGCTCAGCGGCGGAAATTGGCAAAATCGGGGCCCCCGCCACTTAACGACGGCACTATCTTTGTCGCGAATCGGCTAATGTTCGGTTAACGCTTAGGGCATCTGGCTCCCCGGGGTTCGCAGCCGGGTTCAGGCCATTTGAGCAGCCAAACGTATTGGGCCTTCCGGCAAGCATAAATTCCTGTTAGAAGGCGCCCAATTATTGCCATATTGGTTTATTACATGTGCTCAAGTGGCCTCCGAGTACCCCCAGCACAGATGGAAACTAGAATAAGGGTCGCGAATTACTTGGGAATTATTGGTCGTGGCAGGTCATTCTCAGTTTAAGAACATCATGTATCGCAAGGGTGCGCAGGATGCCAAGCGCGCCAAGCTCTTCACTAAGTTGATTCGGGAGCTAACGGTGGCGGCCAAGTCGGGCTTGCCGGACCCGGAAATGAACCCGCGCCTGCGCGCGGCGATTGCTGCGGCGCGGGCCGCCAACATGCCCAAAGACAACATTGATCGAGCGATAAAGCGGGCTATCGGCGGCGAGGACGATGCTAATTATGAGGAGATCCGTTACGAGGGCTATGGTCCTGGCGGGGTCGCCATCATTGTTGAAGCCTTGACTGATAACCGCAATCGCACCGCCTCAGAGGTGCGGGCCGCTTTCAGTAAACACGGCGGCAGTTTGGGTGAAACAAACAGTGTCTCTTTCATGTTTGACCGGGTTGGCATGGTTCTCTATCCGGCCGATGTGGCGGATGCGGAAGGCATGTTCGAGGCTGCCGTCGAGGCCGGCGCCAGCAATGTCGAATCCGACGAGGAGGGCCACGAGGTCACCTGTCAACCCGAGGATTTGGGCACGGTGCGCGACACGCTAGTTGAGCGATTCGGCGAGCCACGCGAGGCAAACCTGACCTGGAAGCCACAAACTAAGGTGAGTCTCGATGAGGAGCGGGCTGGCGGATTAGTCAAGCTGCTCGACATGTTGGAGGATAGTGAAGACGTGCAGCAGGTGGCGGCAAACTTCGATATTGCAGATGAGGTAATGGCGCGCCTAATGGCGTAATTGGGGATGAAAGGATCGGTGGATTAGCAAATGCGTGTGCTTGGCCTTGACCCTGGTTTGCGGCGCACCGGCTGGGGCGTGATCGAGGTCGAGGGCTCGCGTCTTAAGCATGTTGAGAATGGTGTAGTGACCTCTGAGGAGACCGATTTACTGGCTGATCGCCTGGTGACAATACACCAAGGTTTGCTTGCGGTTCTGAGGCGGCTCGATCCGGATGTGGCGGCCGTCGAAGCGACCTTGGTTAACAAGAATCCATCTTCCACCTTGAAGCTCGGTGTGGCCCGCGGGGTTGTCTTGATGACGCCAGCTTTGGTGGGTTTACCGGTCACGGAGTACTTGCCGATGATTGTCAAGAAATCAGTTGTCGGCACCGGACATGCCAAGAAAGAGCAGGTGCAGATGATGGTCGGCCATTTATTGCCCGGCGCCGAAATCGCGAACGCCGATGCCGCGGATGCCTTGGCGGTCGCCATTTGCCACAGCCACAACGCAACCACCCAGCAAAGGTGGCAGTCGGCGAAAGGCGCTGATCCGGCGGCTAGCCGCAAGGCGGCGGAGCGTTTGGTCCGATGATAGCCAAACTGCGCGGACAACTCGATGCCAGCGGCGAGGACTGGGCCATTGTCGATGTTTCGGGTGTCGGCTATCTGGTCTATTGCTCGTCACGCTGCCTCAACCGCCTGGCGGCGATGCCTGGGCCGGTCAGTCTGCTCGTGGAAACCCACGTGCGCGAAGATCACATTCACCTCTACGGCTTTGTCGATGCTGCGGAAAGGGATTGGTTTCGCTTGCTTTCAACGGTTCAAGGAGTCGGCGCCAAGATGGCGTTGGCGGTCCTCTCCAGTCTCGCCCCCGAGGAACTGATTCAAGCAATCGCCGCACAAGACAAGGGGAGCCTGACGCGAGCCAATGGGGTCGGCCCGAAGCTAGCCGGTCGTATCGTTGCCGAGCTCAAGGATAAGGCCGGTGGCATGATGATCAACTCGGTCGGGACCATAGAAACGGGAGCTGGGCGTCAAACGGCTGACAGCGGACCGACCCAGGAGGCCATTTCCGCGCTCGTCAATCTCGGATACCGGCCGGCCGAGGCTTATGGCGCGGTGGCGCGGGTTTCGCAGACCCTGGGAGCCGAGGCCAGTCTCGAGGCGCTCATTCGTGGCGGCCTCAAGGAGTTGGTCGCATGAAGGATGACCTGACGTGAACGAAGCGCGCGCCATAGCCCCCGACTTCGCTCGCGGCGATGATGCCGAAGCGAGCCTGAGGCCGCTATCATTGACCGACTTTATCGGCCAGCAGGCGCTGCGCGAAAATCTGGGCGTTTTCATTGCCGCCGCCAAGGGGCGCGGTGAGGCGCTCGATCATGTCCTTCTTTTCGGACCGCCGGGGCTCGGCAAGACGACTTTGGCTCAAATCGTTGCTCGCGAGCTCGGGGTTGGATTCCGCGCAACCTCCGGGCCGGTGATCGCGCGCGCCGGCGATTTGGCTGCCTTGCTAACCAACTTGCAGGCCCACGATGTGCTCTTCATCGATGAAATCCATCGGCTGAGCCCGGCAGTGGAAGAAATCCTTTATCCGGCCATGGAGGACTTCCAGCTCGACCTTATCATCGGCGAAGGGCCAGCCGCCCGCTCGGTGCGTATCGACTTGCCGCCCTTTACCTTAGTGGGGGCGACGACCCGGTCTGGCCTTATCACCACGCCGCTGCGCGAGCGCTTTGGCATACCCTTGCGGTTAAACTTCTATGGCATCGACGAACTCTCGGAGATCGTCGGACGGGGTGCCCGAGTGCTCGGCGCTGAACTGGCGCCGGATGGTGCGCGGGAAATCGCCCGTCGAGCCCGCGGCACACCCCGTGTAGCCGGCCGCCTGCTGCGTCGTGTACGCGATTTTGCTGCCGTATCCGGAACCGCGCCGGTAGACGCCGCCGCGGCGGATCGGGCGCTTCAGCGTCTCGGGGTCGACAATCGGGGCCTGGACGCCATGGATCGACGCTACCTCAGTTGTATCGCTGAGAACTATGGCGGCGGGCCGGTTGGCGTGGAAACCTTGTCCGCCGCCCTATCGGAACAGCGCGATGTTCTGGAAGAGGTGGTGGAGCCCTATCTCTTGCAGCAAGGCCTTTTGCAACGGACGACGCGGGGCCGGGTCTTAACCCAAGGCGGCTATGGCTACCTCGGCCTTCAACCGCCGGCAAAGCCGCCGCAGCTCGATCTTCTCGAACCAGTTATGGAGGAGGATCGTTGAGCGGCCAGGGCAAAATATCCGGATGGTTGGAAGGTCAAGAACATCTTCTGGCCGTGCGGGTTTACTACGAGGACACCGACGCCGCCGGGATCGTCTACTACGCCAATTACCTAAGGTTTGCGGAAAGGGCCCGAACTGAGATGCTGAGACTCGCCGGCATTAGCCAGTCCGAGATGCGCTCGGCCTATGGTTTGGGTTTTGTGGTACGCGACTGCTCGCTTGAATATCGCAAGCCCGCCCGGCTCGATGACATTTTGACCATACGATCGCAGGTAACCAGTTTGGGTGCGGCAAGCTTGCGGGCGCAGCAGGCGATCACCCGGGACGATGATTGCCTGGCCAGACTTGATTTGCGCTGCGCTTGTGTCGACGATGGCGGTCATCCGGTGCGCATACCCCCTTTCCTGCGCCAAGTCCTAGAACCCCTCACCCCACCGCAGGAGCGGTCATAAATCATGGAGACCCAAACGGTTGACGCCATTTTTCTTGGCGGTACGGCGGCCCAAGATCTGACGATTTTGAATCTGTTTTTGGAGGCCGACATCGTGGTCAAGGTCACGATCGGCATCTTGATTCTGGCCTCGTTTTGGAGCTGGGCCATTATCTTCGAAAAACTGATTCGCATGCGTCGCCTGCGCCGCCAGGCGGCGCAATTCGAAGAGGCGTTCTGGTCGGGCGGGCCCTTGGACGACCTATACGACCGATTGGAAGAGCGTCAGGTCGACCCGATGTCGGCGCTTTTCGTCTCGGCAATGAGGGAATGGCGACGGTCGTCGCGGCTCGTAAATGCCAGCGAGAATTTTCGCGCCAGCATTCAGCAGAGAATTGAGCGCGTGATGGATATCACCCTCGGCCGGGAGATGGAACGTTTGGAAAAGCGGATGATTTTTCTGGCCTCGGTCGGTTCGGCTGCCCCCTTCATCGGTCTCTTCGGTACGGTTTGGGGAATAATGAACGCCTTCACCTCGATTGCCGCGTCCAAGAACACCAGCCTGGCGGTGGTGGCACCGGGTATTGCCGAAGCTTTGTTCGCGACGGCACTTGGCCTAGTTGCGGCTATCCCAGCGGTCATCGCGTTCAACAAGCTTTCCGGAGACCTCGGCCGCTACGCCACTCGACTGGAGGCATTTATCGGCGAATTCGGAGCGATACTGTCGCGACAACTAGAGGAGCGTCGCTAACATGGCTGGCGGACTTTTGACCCCACCAGAGCGGGGGCGGCGGCGCCGGCGGAGCTACCAGCCGCTGAGCGAGATCAACGTCACCCCTTTCGTTGACGTCATGCTGGTATTGCTCATCGTCTTCATGGTGACGGCGCCTCTGCTGACGGTGGGCGTTCCGGTGGACCTGCCGAAAACCCAGGCCAAGACCATCAACGATCCGGAAGAGCCCTTGGTAATATCGGTCAACGCGGAAGGGATCGTGTTCATTCAAGAGACCGAAGTGCCGATCGAAAACTTGGTCCCAAGGTTGGCGGCCATCACTGACAGCAAGCCCGATACAAGAATCTTCGTTCGCGGCGATCGTTCGATCAACTACGGCCGCGTGATGGAGGTCATGGGCCTTGTTAACACCGCCGGTTTCACGCGCGTGGCTCTGGTAGCCGAATTGCCGCGCGGCCCACTTGGCAAACGTAGCGAAAAGGGGGACGGCTAGGTCAGACAATGGGAAATGGCATTGTCTTTTCCGGCTTGCTGCATGTTGCCGTGGCCCTTTTAGTGGTCCTCGGCTTGCCGTCCCTTTTCCGACCGCTTGTCGTAGAAGCGCCGATCCCGGTTGAGGTGGTGGTACTAGAGCAAATGTCAGCGCCGCAAAGGACCCCAATTGTGGAGCCGCCGCCGAAGCCAGAACCCGAGCCAGCACTAAACAACGACCCGCCGCCAGCTCCCAAGCCGCCAAAGCTTGCCGCACTTCAGCCGGAACCGGAGCCGGTGGTCGAGCCAGAACCAGTGGCAGAACCGGAACCGAAGTCAGAACCAATGCCGGAAGCTATCGTCGAACCGGAACCTGAGCCAGAACCAATGCCGGAAGCTATCGTCGAACCGGAACCTGAGCCAGAACCCGAGCCAGAACAGGTGCCTGCCGCCAAACCGGAACCCAAGCTTGAGTCCGAGCCCGAGCCCGAACCAGTCCCCGCCACCGAACCGGAACCGGCAGCTTTGCCGGAGCCGGATCCAGAACCAAAGCCGGTCGAAACGGTCGAAACCAAGCTGCCCAGGCCAATACCTAAACCGCAGGCCGCCAAGCCAAATGAGGCCACCAAGCCAAATGAGGCCACCAAGCCAAAGGAGGCCGCCAAATCGGCCTATCCCAAGCCTATGCGCAGACCACAGGTGAGAACGGCTGAACGCGAGGAGCCGGAGACCGAGCCTGATCGATTGGCATCAATTTTGCGTGATGTGGCCAGACTCAAAGACGAGTCGAGCGCGCGACCCCAAAATCAACGGTCACCGCAAGCAAGACCGCAGGTCAGCATGTTAGAGCAAGCAGCGATGGTGCGCACGATTCAGCGACAAATGGAACGTTGTTGGCGAATTGAGCCGGGTGCGAGAAACGCCCAAGATTTGGTGGTCGACATCCGTGTCTATCTAAACAAGGATGGCACCGTCCGAAAGGCGGAAATTATTGATTTCACGCGCATGCTTCGGGATTCGTATTTTCGAAGCGCGGCCGAGAATGCGAAGCGCGCGATCTTGGCCTGTAGTCCCTTTGAACTACCAACCCGAAAATATGAAATTTGGCGCGATATGACCCTAAGTTTCAATCCTAGGGAGATGTTTGGCGCATGAACGGCACGAGTGCACGTCTGACCTTGGTGGCTCCCTTGCTTTTGGCTGCTGTCCTACTTTCCTGGTTGCTTAGCCTAAGCGAGGCGCGGGCCGATTTGCGAATCGACATCACCCGCGGTTTTGTTGAGCCCTTGCCGGTGGCGATCACCGCATTTAATGGCAGCACGCCATCCGATGTTAAAACAGGCCGCGAAATTTCCAACGTGATTACGGCCAATCTGGAGCGCACCGGCTTGTTCCGGCCCATTGAGGAAGGGGCATTTATCCAGTCGCCGGCCGAGTTGACGGCCGGACCGCGATTTGCCGATTGGCGCTTGATCAATGCCCAAGCTTTGGTGAGTGGCAGCACGGTCACGGAATCGGATGGTCGCCTGAAAGTCGAGTTCCGCTTGTGGGACGTTTTCGCTGAACAACAGATGACAGGCTTGGCCTACTTCACCACGCCAAGCAACTGGCGCCGGGTCGCCCACATAATCTCCGACGCCATCTACAAACGCCTAACCGGCGAAAGCGGTTATTTCGATACCCGCATTGTCTATGTGGCAGAAAGTGGGCCGCAAGATCGTCGCATTAAGCGTTTGGCCATTATGGATCAGGATGGTGAGAACCACCGGTTTCTAACCGATGGCTCCAATCTCGTGTTGACCCCCCGCTTTTCCCCCACCACGCAGGAAATTACCTATCTCTCCTACATCAATGATTCGCCGCGCGTGTACCTATTCAATTTGAACACGGGCCAACAAGAAGTACTCGGCAACTTTCCGGGGATGACCTTTGCCCCGCGCTTTTCCCCAGACGGGAATCGGGTGATCATGAGCATGGCAAGCGACGGTAATTCGGAAATCTATACGATGGACCTGCGTACGCGCAGTGTGTCCCGCCTCACCAACCATCCGGCCATCGATACCTCACCGTCCTATTCACCCGATTCGACACAGGTCGTTTTCAATTCGGATCGCGGCGGCTCGCAACAACTCTATGTGATGGACGCGACGGGCAACAATGTACGACGGATCAGCTTCGGCGACGGTCGCTATGCGACGCCGGTGTGGTCGCCGCGCGGCGATCTCATCGCCTTTACGCGCATCCATCAGGGTGAATTCTATATTGGCGTCATGCGACCGGACGGCAGCGGCGAGCGCATGCTCACCAAGGGATTTCTCGTTGAATCGCCCACTTGGGCCCCGAATGGCCGGGTTCTGGCGTTTTTCAAGCAAAGCCCGGCCGATTCGCGCGGCAGAGTAGACATCCATTTGAATACCGTCGACCTTACCGGGTTCAACGAACGCCGTGTCGCCACGCCGATCGATGCCTCTGACCCAGCCTGGTCTCCGTTGATTCCCTAGATTTGTCCTGAATCTTTAGAAATTGGATGATTTGATCAAAAAAACTCGATCTAGGGCCTATTTTTCAAAGAAATAATTGGTTAATAAATGACGCATTAAGGTAGGTTGATTCTCCTTACTTTGATCAAGTCTTCGGAGATGGTCTTGAAAGGGCAAAAAATGCGCTTCAGAATTCTCACTGCATTTGCCGCGGCACTTCTTCTCGCAGCCTGCGAAACCGCTCCGGAGGAGACTGCGACAACGACCGGCGGCGGCGAAACAGCATCCACCAGCGATCCGAACGCGACCACGACCGCGGTCGAGATTCCCGGGCCAACGCCCGGCAGTCAAGAAGACCTTTTGGTCAATGTGGGCGACCGGGTGTTCTTCGAGTTCGACCGCTATGACTTGCTGCCAGATGCGCGTGGCACTGTTGAACAAGTGGCGGCCTGGATGGCGGCAAACCCGGGCACGACCCTGACCATCGAGGGTCACTGCGACGAACGGGGAACGCGGGAATACAACCTCGCGCTCGGCGAGCGGCGGGCAACGGCCGTTCGTAATTATCTGACCGCCCTGGGCGTCAGCGGTAGCCGTCTGGCTTCGATCAGCTATGGCAAAGAACGACCGGCTGTTTTGGGTTCTAATGAGGCCGCCTGGTCGCAAAATCGCCGCGCGGTCTTCGTGGTCAACTGACGCTTTGCACAGCCCTATTCGCTAGCCAGCTGCTCCTCTTGCGCCTTTAGTTCGAGGGCGCAGGAGGAGTAAGATGTTGCAAGGGCCGACGGTGGGCATGTTAGCTAGCCCTGGCGGTGTGCGAATTGTCTTTTGATTACAGACACGTCTTAGTGCGGGACCAAAGCTTATCGCAGCAGCCGATAGTCATTTAACGGCTTTTCGTCATATTTGGGTCAAGATAGTAATTCATAGCTATGAGGTCCTGCGACACTTGGAGTTTCCAATGTCGAGCTGTCTCCTTCCTTTCGGTGCCATACAATTGCGTGGATTGTCCATAATCGAGCATGACGTCCCAGGCGTTCATCGGAGTTGGGCGTGCCGGTTAGGCTTTGCCATCGTGGCTTTAGGCTTAGTGGCGTTTGTCGGCGCCGGAAATACGCCGGCGCTGGCCCAGCAAAATCGCGATCTGCGAGGATTGTCTGATCAGCTGAATCGCATGCGCCAGGACCTCAACGAATTGCAAAGACAGGTTTACCAGGGTCAGGTACCGAGCGGTGCAGCCTCGCCGAACGCCGCCGGCGCGGGCCAAACTCAAGCTGCCAGGACCGAGTTACGCCTTACCCAGTTTGAGAACGAGCTGCGCGGGCTGACCGGCCAGGTAGAACAGATGACCTTCCGGCTAAATCAGGTAACCGATCGTTTGGATCGCCTGGTCGCCGATGTCGACTTGCGACTACAAGAAATAGAAGGCCGAATTGGCCTGGCCATGCCGGTTGATAATCAAAGCGGTTATTCGCAAATGGCAGGGTCACCAGGTTTGGCGCCGGCGACTGACTTGGTGGCTGCGTCGACGGCGAGAGCTGGTACGGTCGACGACGGCAATGTGCAGACCTTGGGCACGCTCCGGCAAAGCGATCTTGAGGCGCAGCCCGCTGCGGCGGCCGAACAGCCGGTGCCTTCTGGGCCAGCACAGGCGGTCGCGGCAAGCGACTATTCCTTGCCAGGCGCGACGGCGAAGGAGAATTACGACCATGCCTTTGGCTTGTTGCGGCAGGCAAATTTCGAAGAAGCGGAACTGGCCCTCACCGCCTTCCTCGACAGCTACAGCGGTCATCCCTTGGCCGGCAATGCCAAGTATTGGCTAGGCGAGACATTTTACGTACGCGGAGACTACAAGCGGGCGGCGATAGCTTTTGCTGAAGGTTATCAAAGCTATCCAGAAAGCAACAAGGCGCCCGACAGCTTACTGAAGCTCGGCATGTCTCTTGCGAGCCTTGGTAACTCGGCGGATGCCTGTGGCACCTTCTCGGAGCTGCTTAGTCGATACCCCGACGCGGCGCCGACATTGATCAAGCGCACCAGGTCCGAAAGTCAAAAGCTTGGCTGCACTTAGGCAATCTTCCCTGCTTGGATAGCTGAATAGCTGCGAGCACTATGCCTTGTAAATCGAGTGAGACAATAACGAACCAAGCATTCGCAGCTTGCATGACAGCGATGGGGCCATTCGAGACTGAGCCCCACATTGCTGTGGGTGTGTCTGGCGGGGCGGATAGTCTTGCTCTGATGCTGCTCCTCGAGCAATGGGTTGCGGCACGAGGCGGTCATCTGACAGCACTCTCCGTTGACCATCGCCTGCGCCCTGAATCGACAGCCGAGGCACAGCTCGTGGCCGACATCGCCAAATCTCACGGTATTTCCCACTGCACCCTCACCTGGCGGGGCGCGAAACCTAAAAGCGACCTTCAAGCAGCAGCGCGGGACGCGCGCTATCGCTTGATGGCGCGGTTTTGCGAAAAGAACGCCATACTGCATTTGGCGGTCGCCCATCATCGCGACGATCTTGCCGAAACCTTCATGTTGCGCTTGGCCCGCGGCAGCGGCCTGACGGGCCTTGCCGCCATGGCCCCGGTTACCGAGCTGCCGGGCCTGCGATTGCTGCGCCCGTTGCTGTCGGTGCCAAAGGCCCATCTCTTAAACAGCTTGGCAAGCCACGGCGTTTCAGGGAGCGAGGATCCCAGTAATGATGACCCAAGCTACGCCCGTGTTCGAATGCGTCATATACAATCAATACTTGAAGGTGAAGGGCTGACCGCACGGCGGCTTGCCGATACTGTGCTGCGCTTGGGCAGGGCCCGATCGGCACTTGACCACAGCGTCGCCAACTTGTTGGCACGCAGCGTTATGTTGCATCCGGCCGGATTTGCGCAGGTCAATCCTAATGCCCTGTTGGCGGCACCAGACGAGGTGTCGATGCGGGCCCTTTCCCGCTGCCTAACCACAGTCTCGGGTGGTCGATACGGGCAGCGACTGGCGAAGCTAGAAGGTCTTCACCAGCGGCTTCGCTGTGGTCTTAGGCGAGCAACCACGTCGGGTGGATGTCGGGTCATCCCGTGGAAGGGGACCCTTCTTATTGTCCGCGAAGCCAGTCGCGCGGCGCCTGTCACCCTGCCGCAACAGGGCCGATTTCAGTGGGATGGGCGCTACATGGTGGCGCTTCGTCGAGTTCCTGGCGCGAGCTTCCGATTGGGTTCGCTCGGTGCGCAGGGTTGGCGACAAGGCAGGGCAAGCTGCCCGGGCGGCCGTTCTGCCGCGGTTCCGGCGCCCGTGCGCGCTACTCTGCCTGCGCTTTGGGATAGTTTCGGCCTTGCGCAAGTGCCGCATCTCGGCTTCATTCGTCCGGGTTTCACCAATTCGCCGCTTATTAGGATTAATTTTTCGCCTCAGAGGGCATTAACTGTGGCAGATTTTACAGTTGCTTCAACTGATGGCCACATTATCTGTTAGTATGAACCATCGTCGCTGCCGCGGGAGGCAGGGAAGGATTTACTAAGAAGCGAGGGTTTCTAAGGTGAGTTTCAACCGGAACGCGGCATTATGGCTGATCATCGTGCTGCTCCTATTCGCGCTTTTCAATCTCTTCCAGGGATCCAGCAACCGCGGCCCGCAGCAGCAGGTGACGTTCTCTGACTTCATCGATGATGTCGAAAGCGGCCGCGTGCTTGAAGTCACGATTGAAGGCCAGAGCATCACCGGTCAGTATCGTGATGGCCGCCAATTCACGACTTATGCCCCGGAAGATCCCAAACTCGTCGACCGTCTGCGCGATGCGAATGTACGCATAATCGTCACGCCCGAGGAGGAGGTAAACCCGCTTCTGAGCGTCCTGATTTCCTGGTTCCCGATGCTGCTTCTGATCGGCGTGTGGATTTTCTTCATGCGGCAAATGCAGTCAGGCGGCGGCAAGGCCATGGGATTCGGCAAGAGTCGGGCGAGATTGCTGACGGAGAAGGTCGGCCGGGTGACTTTCGACGATGTCGCCGGTATCGACGAAGCCAAGCTGGAGCTTGAAGAGGTCGTCGAATTCCTCCGCGATCCCCAGAAATTCCAGCGCTTGGGCGGCAAGATCCCCAAGGGTGTGCTGTTGGTGGGGCCGCCTGGCACCGGTAAGACGCTGCTGGCGCGGGCGATTGCCGGCGAGGCGAATGTTCCCTTCTTTACTATTTCCGGCTCTGACTTTGTCGAGATGTTCGTGGGCGTTGGCGCCAGCCGCGTGCGCGATATGTTCGAACAAGGCAAGAAGAACGCGCCTTGCATTATTTTCATCGACGAGATCGATGCAGTCGGGCGCCACCGCGGTGCCGGCCTGGGCGGTGGCAATGACGAGCGTGAGCAGACCCTCAACCAGCTCTTGGTGGAAATGGACGGCTTCGAGGCCAACGAGGGCGTCATCCTGATTGCCGCCACCAACCGTCCCGACGTGCTGGACCCGGCGCTGCTGCGCCCTGGCCGCTTCGATCGCCAGGTAGTGGTGCCCAATCCGGATGTGCTCGGCCGAGAGAAAATTCTGCGCGTTCATATGCGCAAAGTCCCCTTGGCACCCGATGTGGATGCCCGCGTCATTGCCCGCGGCACGCCGGGATTCTCCGGTGCTGATCTCGCAAACTTGGTCAATGAAGCGGCGCTCTTGGCGGCCCGGGCCAGCAAGCGTGTCGTCACCATGGCGGATTTCGAGAATGCCAAGGACAAGGTTCTGATGGGCTCGGAGCGTCGCTCCATGGTGATGAGCGAGGAGGAAAAGGAGCTCACGGCATATCACGAGGCAGGTCACGCGCTGGTTGGCCTTTCCGTTCCGGGCAATGACCCGCTTCACAAGGTGACCATTATTCCTCGGGGGCGAGCTCTCGGCGTCACCATGAACCTGCCGGAAAAGGACCGTTACGGTTACAAAAAGCAGGAGATAACGGCCAAATTGGCGATGATGTTCGGCGGTCGTGTGGCCGAAGAGCTGATCTATGGAAAGGACAACGTAACCACCGGCGCCGGAGACGATATTCGCCAGGCGACGGAGCTGTCCCGCCGCATGGTGACCGAATGGGGCATGAGCGAGAAACTCGGCCCCTTGCGCTACAGCGACAATGAGCAGGAAGTCTTCCTGGGCCATTCCGTAGCACAACGCAAGAATGTGTCGGAAAACACTGCGCAAATGATCGATGAAGAGGTGCGCCGCATCATCGAAGAAGCGGAAAAGAAGGCCCAGCACGTGCTGCAGGAACAAATGGAAGCGCTGCACCGGGTGGCCAAGGGCCTGCTGGAGTATGAAACCCTCAGCGGTGAGGAAGTGCAGGCGCTGGCGCGGGGCGAAACCATCGACCGGCCTGATAGCTCCGACACGACCTCGCAAAGCGGAGGCCGCTCGTCCGTGCCCACCAGCGGCCGCCCCAGCTCCGACTCCGGCAAGGATGCACCGGGCGGCATGGAACCCGAGCCGCAGCCGGGCAGCTAGAGCCTTTCCTTTAACCATCGCATCGTCATCGTCGAGGTGGTGACGGCTAGCTGGTTTCCAGGGATATGACGTCATCAAGGGTCTATTTCCGCCCGCTCACGATCGACGAAGTGGCGAAATCATCTTCGGCCTTTCCCCTGGCCGGAGGACCGCTTGGGTCTTCCCTTATCGAAAGGATTGAACGGCATCGCGATGGAAATATCTCGCGATCGATACTTCCCGCCCGTGAAGCTCTCGGTCACGCTGGCTTTGGTACTCTGGCCGACGGTGGTACTGTCGCGACAGCAGAGCAGCGCCTTAGGGCCGAGCGTGCCGAGTTCGCCGGCTTGAGCCTCGATAGGCCGAGGTTGATGGCCATCGTCAACGTGACGCCCGACAGTTTCTCGGACGGCGGTGACCGGTTCGATGCGCAGCGGGCTATTGATGACGCACTTGCCATGCGCGACGCTGGTGCTGACATTCTGGATGTGGGCGGCGAATCGACACGACCGGGTGCGGCACCTGTTCCCCTGGAGGAAGAGCAGCGTCGGGTGCTGCCGGTCGTCAAGGCCTTGGCAACCCAGGGAGCATTGGTTTCCATTGATACCCGACACCCACGCATCATGGCGGATGCCCTGCAGGCCGGTGCCAAAATCATCAATGATGTTACCGCTTTAGAGGGGGATCCGGGCAGCATGCCGTTGGTCGCAGAAAGCGAGGCTTCGGTCGTTCTCATGCACATGCTGGGCGAGCCGCGCAGTATGCAACGTGATCCGCGCTATGACGATGTCGCCCTCGACATTTATGACTTTCTGGAAGAAAGGGTATCGGCCTGCCTGGCGGCCGGCATTCCGCGCGATCGCATCGCCGTCGATCCCGGTATAGGGTTCGGAAAGACGATCAGCCACAATTTACAACTTCTTGCCCAAATTTCGTTATTTCATGGCCTTGGTTGCCCAATACTTCTGGGTGTCAGCCGCAAGAGCTTTATCGGGAGGCTCTCGCAAAACGAGCCTCCTAAAGAACGATTAGCTGGCTCGCTGGCGGCGGCGCTCGCGGGTGTTGCGCAGGGCGTGCAGATCTTGCGGGTTCATGACGTGCTGGAGACCCTGCAAGCCGTTCAGGTGTGGCGGGCCATTTGCAGCGAAGCACCTAGTCAAACAGCAAATCAATGAGTTCAAATGATGAGTAAGACCGAGCCCCGACATCTGTTTGGCACCGACGGCATTCGAGGCCGTGCCAATACGGATCCGATAACGGCCGAAACCGCGCTTGCCGTCGCCATGGCAGCGGGTGTGGAGTTTACCCGCGGCGATCACCGTCACCTGGTGGTGATCGGCAAGGACACGCGGCTTTCAGGCTATATGCTCGAACCAGCCCTGACCGCCGGGTTCATCGCCGTTGGGATGGATGTGGTATTGCTTGGGCCATTGCCGACGCCTGCCGTTGCCATGTTGACACGGTCGCTGCGGGCTGATTTGGGTGTGGTCATTTCAGCCTCTCATAATCCCTTTAACGACAATGGAATTAAGCTTTTTGGCCCCGACGGATACAAGCTCTCCGATCAAGTAGAGCAGGCGATCGAAGGGCGAATTTCCAACGGTTTGAATCACTATCGCGCAGACGCCCATCATCTCGGGAGAGCCCAGCGCCTCGACGATGCGCTCGGCCGCTATATTGAGTTTGCAAAAAGCACGTTTCCACGCGGGCTGCGTCTAGACGGGCTGAAGATCGTGGTTGATAGCGCGAATGGCGCCGCCTACAAGGCAGCCCCCATGGCGCTCTACGAGCTGGGGGCGGAGGTTGTTTCTCTGGCCGATGAACCGGATGGATTCAACATCAACTTCAATTGCGGCGCAACTGATACAGGCCTTCTCTGTCAAACTGTCTTGCAAGAAGGGGCTGATCTAGGAATCGCCCTCGACGGGGATGCCGATCGGGTCATTCTGGTCGACGAGCGAGGTCAGGTGGTGGATGGCGATCAGGTGATGGCTTTGGTTGCGGCCTCCTGGCAAGATCGAGGCCGCCTCAAGGGCGGTGGCGTGGTGGGCACGGTGATGTCCAACCTGGGTCTGCAACGCTATCTGGAAGGCCTGGGCTTAGCCCTTCTGCGTACCCCGGTAGGCGATCGCTATGTTGTTGAGCGCATGCGCCAAGACGGCTTCAATGTTGGCGGCGAGCAGTCAGGACATATTGTCCTCAGTGACTACACCACGACCGGCGATGGGCTAATTGCGGCCTTGGAGGTGCTTTCCGTCCTGGTACAACAGCAGCGACCGGCCAGCGAGGTGGTGCGGCTCTTCGATCCCTTCCCACAGGTTTTGCGCAATGTCCGACTGGGTGAGGGTGCGCCGTTGGAGAATACGGCGGTGAAAGAGGTTATCCGGGACGGCGAAGCGCGCCTGGGCGCCGGCGGCCGCCTGATCATTCGTAAATCGGGCACCGAACCGGTGATCCGTGTTATGGCGGAAGGCGAGGATCAAACCCTGGTCGACCAAGTTGTTGGCAGCATCGTCGACAAAATCGAAGCGATGGCCGGGTAGGGGCCTTCGTTTGAGGCGTGGAATCAGGTTAGACTGAGAGCAATGATAGCCCGTGTTCTGATCGTGGCGGGATCGGATTCCGGCGGTGGCGCTGGGATTCAAGCCGATATCAAGACAGTTACCGCGCTTGGCGGTTTTGCCACAACTGCAGTAACCGCGATTACGGCGCAGAATACCTTGGGTGTCTTTGGCGTGGTTCCCGTGCCAGCGCAGACTATCGAACAGCAAATGCGGGTTGTCCTGGACGATATTGGTGCCGATGCCATCAAGACCGGCATGCTGGCCGACAATAGTGTCATTGAGGTGGTGGCTGGCGTCCTCACAGGCTTGCAATCCCGTGTGCCCGTGGTCGTTGATCCGGTCATGATCGCCCAGTCCGGCGATCCGCTAATTGAATCGAATGCGGTCGATGCACTGGCAGAGAAGGTCATTCCGATGGCCACGGTGCTGACCCCCAACCTGCCGGAGGCGGAGCGGCTGTTGGGTCGGAAAATCGACGGCCTGGCCGCCATGCGGCAAGCGGCTAGAGATTTGCTGGATTTTGGCGCGCAATCGATCTTGCTGAAGGGCGGGCACGCCGAAGGTGCCATTGTCCAAGACGTGCTTGCCAGTCAAGACGGTCTCGAGGTCTTCGAAAGCCCGCGCATCGACACCAAGCACACCCACGGCACGGGTTGTACCCTCGCTTCGGCCATCGCCACCGGATTGGCGCAGGGCTTGGCCTTGCCTCGGGCGGTTGCCCGTGCTCGCGCCTACCTGTTCGCCGCGATAAGTCATGCCCCGGGCTTCGGCCAAGGCAGCGGCCCCGTTCATCACGGTCATTCTATCCCCCGTTTTGATTGTTGATCGGCTTCGACGTACTTCTGAGTGCTCGAGGCAAAGTGTTAGAATGGGCCCGCGAATCCGGCAGCCGAACCGCGCGTCTAGTGGAGATCTTTCATGGCCCTCGTGGAAGCCAAGGCCCCCTATCATCGGGCAATTGTTGGCGATGGAAAGATTCGGGCCCGCGATGATTTCTATCCGACCCCTCCCGAAGCAACCCGCGCGTTGCTCAGTGTCGAAGACTTCTCCGGAGGCTTGGTCTGGGAACCGGCCTGCGGCAATGGCGCCATCAGCAGGCTGCTGGAGGATGCCGGCTATCCGGTTCTCAGCAGCGACCTGGTAGACCGTGGCTTCGGCGAGGCTGGTGTCGATTTTCTTCTCGATCATGTCACTCGCGCCCGCCACATCGTCACCAATCCCCCTTATGTGCAGGCGCAAGAATTCGTCGAACACGGGCTGACCCGCGTCGACGGCAAGGTGGTTATGCTGTTGAAGCTGGTTTTCCTGGAAGGCGAGCGGCGACGTTCTTTCTACCAGCGCACTCCGCTTAAGCGGGTTTGGGTTTTCTCGCGGCGCCTAAAGATGTCGCGGGATGGCACCGACTATAAGGCGCGCGGCATGATCGCCTTTGCTTGGTTCGTCTGGGAGCAGGGCTTCGAGGGTGAACCCAGCATCGGCTGGCTATGACAACAGATTTGCCGGACAGTCACACGATTTGCGGTAATCCACCAACCTGTTCTTCGGCCAGCAGTCGGGCGATGCGCTGAAGTCCTTTCTCCAGACTGGCTCTATCGGCCGGTGGGCCAAGGCAAACGCGCAGAGCTTGAGGCACACGGCCGTGACCGATTGCGAAGGTTTCGCTGATGCTGACCAGGACATAGGCGCGCGCTGCTTGCTGGGCGAAGTCGCTGGCCCGCCAGGGCTCCGGCAGAGCTAGCCAGCAATACAAACTTCCCACCGGGCAGGTCGGTTGCCAAGGGGCAAGAATGTCACGGGCCAGACGACTGCGAGCTTGGGCTTCTTGCTGGCGCGCCTGAAAGATCTGCTCGGCGGTGCCATCCATGATCCAGCGTGCTGCCAGACCCAAGGTTACCGGCGAGGCGAGCCAACCGCTGCCTCGCAGGGCTGGACTGAGCCGTTCGCGTGCACCGGGCGGGGCGACCAGATAGCCAACGCGCAGCCCCGGTGCCACCGTCTTCGAGAGGCTGCTGAGATAATAAGTATGCTGGGGTGCGAATTGGGAGATCGTTGGCAGTTGATCGGCGGCGTACATCCCGAAAACATCGTCTTCGATAATCGCGATCCCGCGCTTTTTCGCGATCTCAGCGACCGCGCGGCGACGATCTTCCGGCATGGTGACGGTTGTCGGGTTCTGTAGGCTGGGAATGCAATAGAAGGCTTTGACCTGCTGGCTCCGGCAGGCTGCGTCAAGGGCGTCGGGAAGAACCCCCTGCTCATCGCAAGGGAGGCCCTTGAGCTGGACGCCAAGAAGCCGGGCGACAGGATTGACGCCGTAGTAGGTCAGCTCTTCGGTCAGGATAGTCTCTCCGGGCCCGGCCAAGCCAGCAAAGGCTACGGAAATGCCATGCTGGGCACCTGCGGTTAAAACAATTTGCTCGTGCCGAGGGGAGAGCCCGCGAAACCCAAGCCAGTGGGCCGTAGCAGCCTGCCAGCGGGCAAGGTCTTCCTGATGTTGGTACCCAAGGAGCCGGGCCGACTCTGGCTCTCCAACCAAGGCGGCGAGGCTGCCAAAGGCAGTAGGCTCCGCCCCGCCGGCGGGCGGTATCGAGTAGCTGAGATCGATGAAACCCGGTTGCTTGTCCGGACCCTCGGGACCCTCGGGAAATGGTGGCGTGGTTGTTGGAAGGCTGCGCACATAGGTACCGCGCCCTACTTCGCCGGTGATCAGGCCAAGACGGGCGGCCTCCGCATAGGCGCGGGTCACCGTTCCGATGGTGACACCCAAACGCCAGGCCAGCTCGCGATGGGTCGGCAGTCGCGACCCGGGTGCAAGAGTTCCGCCTTCGATGGCTTGTCCGATCGCCGTGGCGATGGCGAGGTAGCGAGGTCCTTCGATCGAACGAATATCGGGCAGCCAATTTGTCATGGTGACAATTATGACATTGACAAATTTGTGTGGCAACAATCTACTTTCCAACTCAGTAGAACTCTCCGATCAGCGTAGATTGTCATCGAAGTTCCATGCCGACATCCGCAACCATCTCGTCCGAGCCAGCGGAACAGAAGGGGAAAGCCGCCCCTGGGCCGAAGCTAGGCGCGCACCAGGCGCTCGTCGTTGCCGCCGGCCTCTTCACGGTTTGCCTTTGGGGGGGTACGCCCACCGCCACCAAGATCGCGGTGGCGGAGTTGGACCCCTTTCATGTGGGATTGCTGCGCACCTTCCTAGCCGGGCTTTGTGCGATACCGTTGCTGCTTCTCGGGCGGTTGTCGTTGCCCAGCGCTCGCGAGGGAAAGACTCTTGTCGGGTTTACCGCGCTCTGCGGCTTTGTTGCCTTTCCGCTTGTGTTTAGCTATGGCGTTTCGCGGACCAGCGCCTCGCACGCCGCCTTGTTGCTGGGCCTCTTGCCGCTGTTTACCGGATTGATTGCCGCTGTGTGGGAGCGGCAGTCCTTAAAATGGCGATGGTGGCTGGGCAGTTCCATTGCCATTGCCGGCACCTTCTTGCTTGTGGATGCCCGCTTGGGCGTGAGCGGACAGGAAAGCAGTTTACCGGGTGACCTGATCGTCGCGCTGGCCTGCTTTCTTGCCTCTTTCGGCTATGTCAGCGGTGCGCGTGCCGCCCGTCACATCAGCGGCTGGGCTACGACATTGTGGAGTGTTGCTCTTGCCTCGCTGGTCATGCTGCCGTTAGCAATCGCTGGCGGTACGTGGCCTGCGCTGACAGCCACAGGCCCGGCCACCTGGGCGGCGCTTTTCTACCTCTCGGCGCTTTCATCGATCCTGGGCTATGCGGCCTGGTACTGGGCCTTGGCGCAAAAGAGCATCGGGCGCACCGGTGCGTTGCAGTTTGTTCAGCCCGTGGCCGGCCTTGCCTGTGCCGTTCTCTTTCTCGGCGAGGCCTTAAGCGGCTCCTTGCTGCTGGCCACGGTCATTATTCTGGCCGGCGTCGCCCTAACCCAGACGGAAAAGTTCCACCATAAGTGAACCCTTGAATGTGATCGGAGATCGGTACCATGTCGCAGGAATTCGCCATCTATCAAGTTGATGCCTTCACCTCGGCTCCCTTCGCGGGCAACCCGGCGGCCGTCTGCCCTTTGGATGCTTGGTTGCCGGACGAGACCATGCAGAAGATTGCGGCGGAGAACAATCTTTCCGAGACTGCCTTCCTTGTGCGAGACGGCGATACCTACGGGCTGCGCTGGTTCACGCCGGCGATCGAGGTCGACCTTTGCGGCCATGCCACCCTGGGCAGCGCCTTTGTCATTGCCAACTATCTGGATCCGGAAGCTGAAGTTCTGCGCTTCGAGACCAAAAGCGGAAGGCTGACGGTCCGCCGAGACGGCGATCTCTTCACCATGGACTTTCCGGCAAGGGCTCCAACCCGGCTAGCGGACGATGCGGCGTTTGCTGCGGCGCTCGGACAGCCGATTGAGGAGGCTCTTCGCGCCGACAAGAATTTGGCTGTTCTGGTGAGCGAAGCCGCCGTAGCCGCCGCCCGGCCTGATCTCAATAAAGTCGCCGCGCTAGAAGGGGACGGGTTGATCATCACCGGTCCCGGCGAATCTGTTGATTTCGTGTCGCGCTACTTCGCGCCGCATGCCGGAATTCCCGAAGATCCGGTCACCGGCTCGGCCCATTGCGTGCTCACGCCCTACTGGGCCAGGCGCCTGGACAAGCAACGGCTCACCGCTCGCCAGATTTCGGCGCGCGGCGGCGATCTCACCGTTGAGGACAGGGGTGACCGGGTGCTGATTTCCGGCCGGGTGGCGCCCTATTTGGAAGGCAGGATTCGTGTCTGACAGCAAGTTACAGATAAGGCCTGCCGAACCCGACGACTTGGAAATCGTTCGCGCGCTCTTTCTGGAGTACGCGCAGTCCCTTAACTTTAGTCTGTGTTTTCAAGGCTTTGATCAAGAATTGTCCGAACTGCCGGGACGCTATTCGCCGCCTCGGGGCGGACTGTGGCTTGGTTGCCTGAATGATGATCCGGTGGCCGTGGTGGGTCTCAGGCCCTTGGTCGAGGAAGCAGATGCCTGCGAGATGAAGCGCCTCTACGTGCGGCCAGAGGCCCGCGGCGCAGGCCTTGGGCAAGCGCTTGCCTTGGTCTCTATCGAGGCCGCGCGGGACGCGGGATTTCGAACCCTGCGCTTGGACACCATGGAGAGCATGGACTCAGCGCGACGAATGTATGCCGGCCTAGGGTTTAGGGAGACCCCTCCCTACTACGAAAATCCGCTGCCGGGGGTGACCTACATGGCCCTAGCCTTGCACCCAAGCAAGACCGGCTAGTTCGGCAGGTTCCAAGTTTCCTTAACCATAACCCGGTAGATTGTTCGGAACGTGGCTGAGCGGGCCACGACCAATTCTCTCGCCAGTGCACTGGCCAAGACGATGGAGAGCGAGAATGAGCCATCTTGGCATTCGGCCTGGGCCAGCGGCCTTGCTCTGGGCAAGGCTGCCAAACGTGGGCGGATCCTTTGGCCAGCAATGGCGGCAGAACCGCCGGGAGGGACTTTGGTGCCTGCTGCTGCAATGGCAGGATCGCGTGTCGCAGCGCCATCGGCTTGCCCAACTCGAGGAAACGGAGCTGGGCGACATGGGATTGACCTTCGCCGATGCGGAAGTGGAATGCGCCAAGCCCTTCTGGGCGGGCTAATAAGGCGGCCTAATAAGATGGAGGACTAGCAAGCGCTTTTCCGAGGCGGCATAGTGAGCCTCTAGAGCATCGGGCGGTAATTTGGAACCATTCTGACGGAGCGGTTTCGTGACAAGGTCAAGCAAAGGTTCGATGGGCCTATCCGTCGATAGGTCCGAGAGGCTTGGCGCAGGATTTGGCGCCAAACCGCCCGTCCCGAAGGGCTTGGCCCCGGCGGGCGCCCGCTGTCGAAACGGGCTTGCGAGATGCAAAGGCATCGCGACCGCGCCCGTTTCGCCAACGGTTCACCACGCCGGAGGCCAAGCAGAATTGATCCCAAATTACCGACCGACGCTCTAAGTCCTTGGAGAGGCGAGGGGATGCGGGACCGCTATTTCGATGACTTTGAGGTTGGTGAGTGCTTTCGTTCGCGCGGCGCCACCCTGAGCGAAGCGCAAATTCTTGATTTTGCTCTTCGCTACGACCCACAGCCATTCCATATTGACCGTGAAGCGGCTGCCGCCTCTCCCTATGGCGGGATCATCGCCAGCGGCTTTCAGACCCTGGCGATGGGGTTTCGCCTCTACTATCAACTCAACCTGATCTCAGCCTGCTCGATCGGCTCGCCAGGATTCGAGGAACTGCGTTGGCTGAAGCCGGTGCGGCCCGGCGACACGCTTTATACGGAAGCGGAGATTCTAGAAAAACGGCCCTCGCGTTCCAAGCCGGATCGTGGCACGGTGAAGGTGGCATTCCGTGTGAAAAACCAGGCTGATGAGGTGGTAATGACGTTTCTTGCGCTGCATATTCTTTTGCGCCGTCCGGCCGTGGAGTAGACGATCATGCCTATCCAAGTGCGCGAAATCGATCACGTTGTGCTCCGGGTTGCCGATCTGGATCGCGCCATTCATTTCTATGCCACTGTGTTGGGTTGCGACGAGGAACGGCGGGTTGAGGAGATCGGCCTGGTGCAGCTGAGAGCCGGGCGCAGCTTGATCGATCTTGTCGATGTAACCTCGCCGATCGGACGCCAAGGCGGCGCCGGGCCGGGACCGGAGGGGCGTAACGTCGATCACTTCTGCCTTCGGGTCGATCCTTTTGATGAGCAGGAAATCGCCGCGCATCTGGCGCATCACGGCATTGAGGCCGGCGAGGTTGCTCGGCGTTATGGTGCCGAAGGCATGGGCCCATCGATCTATATCAGTGACCCGGATGGGAATACGGTCGAGGTAAAGGGACCGCCATTCGAAACCTAGGTGACGCATCTGCCGCTGGCAAGTGAGACCCATTTGACGATGGTCCAGCCTACTACTGACGGCAGGCTGTCAGGAGGGTCTTGCTAGTGTCGTCCGACAATCTTGCTCCGGACCGGGGCAAGGGATCTGGCTAGCCTAGGAGGAGCAAACGGCCTCGATGGTGAAAGAACCCGAGCGGCATCAAGTGACCAGTCTGCGTTCCTTGTTCCTGTGGTTCAGCCTTGGCCACTGTGCCAACGACTTTGCCCCTGGGGCGGTGTGGATTATTGCCCCGGCGATCGCCGTTGCTCTGAATTTATCGCCCGGCGAGCTCGGCCTGCTGATCACCATTCATGCGGTGGGGGCTTCTTTGGCCTACCTGCCGGCTGGTGTCCTGGCGGACCATATGGCGCACCGTGGTCGGTTGCTTCAAGTCACCTTTTTTTGGGTAGCCATTGGCTATGCATTGGCGTCTTTAGCGCCAGGCTTCTGGTCGGTTGCAGTACTCATGGCCATCGCCGGACTGGGGGACGCGGCTTGGCATCCCATTGCGACCAGTGTGCTGGTGCGCCTGCGGCCGGACCGCCGCGCCGAGGCGCTGGGCGTTCATGCCCTCGGCGGTACCTTGGCCGAGGTTCTGGCACCACTCGCTATGGGCTTGCTGCTTGCTTCTTTCGACTGGCGTACAGCCTTGCTGGCTGCCGTCGTTCCGGCCTTGTTGATGGGTCTGGCATTTCAAGTCGTGGTCAAGCGCATTCCCGCAATGCCGACGAATCGTTCTTCGTATGCAGACTTTAGGGCGCTCGCGCTACTGTGGCTGCGTCCCTTGGGCGTCAGAATCATTGCGACGATTTCCGTCTACAACATGGCCAACATCGCCATCCTCGCCATGATGCCGCTTTATCTTCAGTCCGTTCATGGTTTCTCTTCCCAGGCCACGGGCATTGCCTTTGCCGCGATGATATTCTTAGGGGCCTTGGCACAGCCTATAGTCGGACGTGCCGCTGATCGAACGGGCCGCAAGCCGGTGATCATTATCGGCAGCTTTCTTGCCGCTGCTGCCGTGTTTTTGGTTGGTCTGCTGGACCACAACATCGTGGTGGCCTTGGCGGGTCTGCTGGTTGCGGTGATGACCTTGACGGCCATTCGTTCAGCCTTGATCGCCGCCGCCGTGGACTATGCAAAGGAAAGAGAAGGAACCACCCTGGGCCTGGCCTTCAGTCTGTTGGATGGTGTTGGGGCGCTCGGCGCCTGGCTGGCGGGGCTTGCCGGCAACATCGACCTGGCATTTGCATTCTTGTTGGCCGCGGTCCTAGCGGTGATTTCCGGATTGCTGGCGCTGACCCTTTCTTTCGAGGCAGTGACCACAGGCCGGGCTGTGGTCTCCTCGGCCGGTGATGCCCGCTGACCGGGGCTCAACATTGTCTCAGCGGTTATTCCAAGGTTTGCCCACCAGTATCTGAAGTCACCTGTTCATGAATCGAATGGGGCGCCCCATCCGTGAGGCGCCCCTTACCTTTGATGGTTGGTGTAAAGAGACCTATCGGATCAGCTTTGTCTCCCAATTGTCGCCACCGCCAACCGTATTGACGGAGTAGATCCCGGCTACATCGCCATTGTCGTCGAAGTCGACGTTACCGGATGCGCCTTCGTAGTTCACGTCCTTGCCGGCGGCGATTGCCGCTTTTGCCTTGTCCCATTCGCCCGGTCGGATGACTTCGCCCGGCGCATTGGCCACCTCGCGCAGGGCGACTCCGATCTTGGCCCGATCGGCTGAGCCCGCCTTTTCGATGGCCAAGGCTATGAGGAAGACGGCATCATAACCGTGCGCCGCGTAGGGTGCGACCGGGTCACGTCCGAGCGCCTCGTAAGCCTCGGCAAAGGCCTTGTAAGAACCATCGTCGTAGTCCGAGGCCGCCTGGGTAATGAAGATATTCTCCCGCAGATTGTCGGCACCAATCTGTTCGATCACCGACTGGTCAAACATGCCATCGGCCGCCATGAACTTGTCAAACAGGCCATTTTCCAAGCTGTTGCGGATGATGGTGATGCCACTGCCGCCGTAGTAGGCGAAGATCGCCAGGCCTTCCGGATCGCCCTTTGACAAGGTCGAGAGTTCCGATCTGTAGGAGGCTTTATTCGGCTCGTGTGCTTGATTGGCGGTGATGGTGCCGCCCATGTTTTGGAACTCTTGTTCGAAGACTGTCGCGATGCCGGCGTTGTAGTCGTCGTTGGAGTAGGTCATCGCCAAGTTCTTGAACCCGGAGTCGATCGCCAATTTTGCCAAGGCCAAGCCCTGATAGGCATCCGATGGAGCGACCCGGAAAACCAGGTCGTTGTCTTCGAGTTCGGAGATCGACGGAGCGGTTGCCGAGTCGGAAAGTGCGACGACACCTGCCGGGATGGTGACCGATTGCACCATGCCGTTGGTCGCCCCTGAACAGCTCGCCCCAACGATCGCCACCACTTGCTCGACGTTGACCACCTTGCCGCCGGCGTCGACACCCGCTTTCGGGTCACATTGAGAATCCGCCAGTACTAGGTTCAAGCTGTCGCCCTGCAGGAGGCCGCCCTGATTGTTGACGTGGTAGGCCGCTAGGTTTCGCCCGGCAACGATGGCGTCAACGAGTTCGGCGATCGGGCCTGTTACTCCGGCAACGGAGCCGACTTTGATCTCGCCCGCTGGTGCCGAGCCCACGCCCAGCGCCAACAGTGACGCGGCGAGCGCACTTGTCCGAATGGCTTGCTTCATTTGTCCTTCTCCCGATTTTCTAAACTCTTTCCCTCTTGTCCCTGCCCGGTTTAGCACCGTTTCTTATCCGGCAGTCATTATTGTGAGGAAGTTTGGGTTTTGCCACCACTTTCGCTCCGGTTTGCGATCCCTCGACCTGCCATCATGCCCGGGCGCTTTTCCGGCAGAATGCCGCGGGAAAATTTTTGCAGCACGATCTGCAAAACCAACCCGATCAGAAATATTCGCACATAGGCTGAACGGATGGCTAGCTCGTCCGGCAGTCGGCTGGTGACGATTTCGGTGGCTGAC
Source organism: Rhodospirillales bacterium (assembly GCA_965222795.1). Classification (GTDB taxonomy): domain Bacteria; phylum Pseudomonadota; class Alphaproteobacteria; order Kiloniellales; family CBDCUY01; genus CBDCUY01. The sequence continues at coordinate 2,901,197 of OZ244972.1, forward strand.
CAGACCGCCCAGATCAGCATGGCGCCGAGAATGGCTCCTTTGTTGTTCGCGCTGCCACCAATCACCAGCATCACCCATACCAGGAAGGTGGCGGTGAGGGGATCGGTCGCGTTGGGATCGATGAACTTCAGATAGTGCGCCATGAAACCGCCACCGAGACCCATCAACATAGCCCCCATGATGAAGGCCTCGATGCGGAAGCGTTCCACATTTTTTCCAGCGGCGCGGGCTGCCGGCTCGTTCTCGCGAATGGCGGTCATGACCCGACCCCAAGGGGCATCGCGGGCGCGCTCGAGCAGAAAGTAGATGACCGCGACGACCGCTAAGACAAGCGCCAGAAAGGCCAGTTGGTTGAACGGTTCTGCCAGATACTCAAAGGGCTTGGGAATTTTCGAAACGCCGCGCGGTCCGTTAGTGGCCCATGTTTCATTCTTGAGTATCAGCCGAAAAATTTCCGCGATGCCGATGGTGGCAATGGCCAGATAGTCGCTGCGCAGGCGAATGCAAATCTTACCGACCCCCCAGGCGATAAGGCCACTTGCCACCATGGCGCCGACCAGGCCGATCATCACCGGGGCGTCATAGCCGCCTAGATGCCGCCCCGAGACAGCCGTGGTGAGGATCGCACTGGCGTAAGCGCCGATACCAAAGAAGCCGGCAATGCCGGCGTTGAAAAGGCCGGTAAAGCCCCACTGGATGTTCAGTCCCAAGGTCAGCATGGCGTAGATGCCACCCATGGTCAGCAGTGAAATCACGTAGAGGAAAATGCCGTAGAACTGTTCCAAGGCTAGGGCCTGTGGATATTCATGTCACCGCCGTGGCGGGATTGGCTTTGCGTCAGGGTTAGGAGCGGCAGGCGCGGTGGAGGCGGCTCTCCATAAGCCCGGAGCGACGCGGCCCCATAACTATTCAACCGGGCGCAAAGCCGCCCCGTGCCTGCGGCATCCGGCCCCTTTGGCCCGCTGCCGCGTCGCTCGTCTTTGAATATGTGACACATGTCCTGCATCCTCGCTTCTAACAGCCGGCCAAAGCGGCTCGGACCACGGCGGCGAAATGAATGCCCACAGGCCCTAAAATGACCTCCCTTGGAAGAGGCCTTGTGGCCGCCAGATCAGCATGACGACCATGATAGCGAATGCCACACCGGCTTTGTAGCCCGGGGCCAGCAAGGGCCCGTCGCCGATCCAGGCATAGGTGGAAAGTTCCTCAGCCACGCCGATAACCAAGCCGCCGGCGACCGCGCCATAGGGGCGCCCAATGCCTCCCAGGATGGCGGCGGCAAAGACCGGCAGCAGCAGCTTAAATCCCATCATGGTCTCGACGTGGGTGTCGATCGCCAGAAATACCCCGGCCGCCGTAGCCAGGGCGGCGCCAATGACCCAGGTCGCACGGATCACCTTTTCCGTATCGATGCCGGTAAGGCGCGCGAGTTCCGGCGAATCGGACATCGCGCGCATCGCCTTGCCGATCTTGGTTCGGCTGAGCAGTACGTGAATCAAGACCATCAAAATCAACGCCGCCAAGACAATGGTCACGTGCTTGGGGGAAATGCGCAGCGCGTCGAAGAGCACGTAAGGTTTGACGATGCCTGGCTGCAGCGACTGCAGCTGCACGCCCCAGGAAAACTGTATGACCGATCGCAGCATCAGCATCATGCCGAATGAGGCGATGACCAGCATAATGGTGGGGGCCTGGCGGAACGGTTTATAGAAAAAACGATCGATTCCCAGGACCACCAGGGCGGTGAGGGCCATGGCGACGGGCAACAGCAGAAGCGGATGCAGGCCGGACAAGAGGACGAGGCTTAAAGTGAAATAGACGCCCAAGGTCATGGTGTCGCCATGGGCAAAATTTGCAAAGCGTAGAATTCCGAAGGTGAGGGTGATGCCGATCGCGCCGAGGGCGTAGATAGAGCCCAGCACCAGCCCGGGAATGAGGTGAAAGTTGATGAACTCCATCATGGAGCCGCAGTCCTGCCGCCACCCAGAAACATCTCGGCGACCTCGCGGTCAGCCAAAAGCTCGGCGCCGGAGCCTTCGTAACGATTTTTCCCGTCGACCAGAACATAACCCCGTGCGGCAATAGAAAGCGCCTGCTTGGCGTTTTGTTCGACCATCAAAATCGGCGTGCCGGTTCGATTGATATCCTGAATAGTCTGGAAAATTTCACCGCGGTATTTGGGCGACAGTCCGGCGGTCGGTTCGTCGAGGAGCAAGAGCTTTGGGTCCAGCATCAGGGCCTTGCCCATTGCCACCATCTGGCGTTGACCACCGGAAAGGGTGCCTGCCGCCTGCCGCCGTTTCTCTTTGAGCGGCGGAAACATCGCGTAGATTTCTCTTAGGCGTGGTCGAAAGTCATCGTCGCGGATGTAGGCGCCCATTTCCAGGTTCTCTTCGACGGAAAGATTTGGAAAGACATTGGCTGTTTGCGGCACGAAACAAACACCACGGCGAACCACTTGTTCGGGCGGCAAATTGGCAATTTTCTCGCCAGCGAGCCAGATCATGCCACCCGTCAAGTTTAGGAGACCAAAGACCGCCTTCATTGCCGTCGACTTGCCGGCCCCATTGGGGCCCACGATCACGACGATCTGGCCCGGCTCGACCGTCAAGGAGACCTGATGCAGGATCTCGGTTTCACCATAACCGCCGCTCACCCCATCGAGCCGCAAAACCGCCGTCATGCGGCGTCCTCCTCGCCACCACCCAGATAGGCATCGAGCACCCTTGGGTCTTGCCGTACCTCTTCCATCGAACCGGTCATCAGCACGCGGCCTTCGGCCAAAACGATCACCGGATCACAAAGGCTGGCGATGAGGTCCATGTCGTGCTCAATGATGCAAAAGGTGTAGCCCCGTTCCTGGTTTAGACGCCGGATCATCTCCATCAACTTTTGCATCAGGGTCGGATTGACCCCGGCGCCCGGCTCGTCCAAAAGCACCAAACGGGCCTCGGTCATCATTGTGCGGCCGAGCTCGAGCAACTTTTTTTGACCGCCGGAAAGGTTGCGCGCCAATTCGTCGCGCACCTGGGTCATGCCCAGAAAATCCAGGGCTTCTTCGGCCAGACGCCGCACTTCAGCCTCGCGTCGCCGGACCTGACTCACCTGGAACCAGCAGCGAAAGACGCTTTCCCCTTGTTGTTCGGAGGGGACCACCATGAGGTTCTCGAGCGTCGTCATGCCGCCGAACTCGTGCGGGATTTGGAAGGTGCGGACAATGCCGCGATGAAAGAGTTCATGGGTCGGCAGGCCGGCAATGTCCCTGCCGTCGTAGAGAATGCGGCCCGAAGTCGGCTTCTCGGCGCCGGCGATCATGTTGAAGGTGGTTGTCTTGCCAGCCCCGTTTGGGCCAATCAGTCCGGTTATCCGTCCCGCCTCAATGGTGAAGCTGCAGTCGTCGACCGCGGTTAGCCCGCCAAAGCGTTTCGTCAGGTTCTCGATTTGTAACAAATCATCTCCCCCAGGCAGGAGCCAGCCAAAACAACCTTGGACACGGGTCTTTCAAGACAACAAATTATTGGATTTGACAGTTCATTTCAAAGTCATTGGTCAAAGAAGATGACAGGCGGCCAAGCGATCACTTTCGATTGGGCGCAGCGTCGGCTCTGTCGCGTGGCAGTCGGCAATCGCTCGCGGGCACCGCGGCGCAAAAGGGCAGCCGTCTTTGGCGGGTTCAGTTGGGGCCTGCTGTGGACTGGCCTGGCGCGGGGTTCCACGTCGCCGACGGCCGGCCCTCGGCACCGCTGCCACGAGGGCTTGTGTGTAGGGATGGGCCGGCTGGGCAAACACCCTTGCCGTCTTGCCCTGCTCGACAATGCGCCCGCGATACATGACCGCCACTTCTTCGGTGACGTGGCGCACCACCGACAGGTCATGGCTGATGAAGAGGTAGGTCACCCCTTGGCTGTCTTGCAAATCCAGGATCAGATTCAGCACCTGCGCCTGCACCGAAACGTCAAGCGCCGAAACCGCTTCATCGGCCACGATCAGCGACGGCCGCGTGATAAGGGCCCGCGCGATGGCGATCCTTTGCCGTTGCCCGCCGGAGAACTCATGGGGAAACTTTTCCGCATCGACAGGATTCAACCCGACCGCCTCCAGTGCTTCCGCGACCCGCTCGCGGCTTTCCGCGCGCCCCCACTTGAGGCCGAGAAGCCCGAGTGGCTCGCTGACAATGCGGCCGATGCGCTGCCTGGGATCCAAAGAGCCGAAGGGGTCCTGGAAGACAATTTGAAAGTGCCGTCGATGTGCCCGCAGCGTGGCTGAGGAAAGCGTAAAGATGTTCTGCCCCCTGATGGTAACGCTTCCACTCACGGGGGGCTCGAGGGCGGTGACGACACGGGCCAGCGTCGACTTGCCGCAACCGGATTCGCCGACAATGCCGAAACTTCGACCGGCTACGACGGCAAAGCTCACCTGATGAAGGGCGCGAAATCGCTCCGCTCGACGCCACAAGGAACGGCGTGGCAGGACATAGTCATGCACCACCCCCTCCACATCCAACAAGGTCTCGCGCTCGGTCATCGACTGGCGCCCCGCGGATGAAAGCAGCTCACGGCGTGCTGCTCGGCGATCGTCGTCCACGAGGGTTCCTGCCGGCATTGTTGATTGGCAAAGTGGCAGCGCGGCGCAAAGCAGCAGCCGGCCGGACGGGCGGCGGGATCCGGTACCCGCCCAGGTATGGTGGTGAGCCGCGCTTTCTCTGAAGCTTGCTCTGCGGTCAAATCAAGGCCGGGTAGGGCGGCAAAAAGTCCGTGCGTGTAAGGGTGCGCCATGCGCTCGAAGACTCTTTCGGTTTTCCCTTTTTCAACCAGAGAACCCGCGTACATGATGGCGACGTGATCGGTTATCTCGGCCACCACACCGAGGTCGTGGGTGATCAGCAGCAAGCCGCGCTGCTCGTTTTCGACAATGTCCATCAACAAGTCGAGAATCTGCGCCTGGATCGTTACGTCGAGGGCGGTGGTCGGCTCGTCGGCGATGATCAATTCCGGATCACAGGCCAGGGCAACGGCGATTACGACGCGCTGCCGCTGGCCACCCGAGAGCTGATGGGGAAAGAGGCTGAGCGGAAAGCGCGCCGGCGGCAGGCCAACCCGGTCGAGAAGGCGCGCGGCTTGCCTTTCTGCATCGGAACGAGACAGGCCCAGATGCAGTCGGGGGCCTTCGGCCACCTGTTGACCAATCGACTGGACAGGATTGAGAGCGGTCATCGGTTCCTGAAAAATCATCGCTGCCCGGCGGCCCCGCAGACCACAAAGCGCTGCCTCGTCAAGCTCGAGAAGTTCATCACCATCAAGGCGAATGGCGCCGGCAGCCTGGGCATTGCCCGGCAGGAGCCCCATGATGGCGAGCGCGGTCATCGATTTGCCGCAGCCCGATTCGCCCACCAATCCCAGAGCTTCGCCGCGGCCCAGCCGAAAGTCGATCCCGGCGACGATGGGAAGGAGCCCCTGGTCGGTTTCAAAGGACACCGTCAAGTTTTCGACCTCTAACAACGGCGCCCCCTAGCGAAGGCGCCTGAGGCGCGGGTCGAGCAGGTCGCGAAGGCCATCACCGAAGAGATTGAGGCCCAGAACCGCAAGCGCGATGGCCGCGCCCGGGAAGATCGCCAGGCGCGGCGCAAAGAACATCATGGTCTGTGCCTCGTTCAGCATTTTGCCCCAGCTTGGCTGCGGCGGCTGGGTGCCGAGGCCGAGATAACTCAATCCGGCCTCGGCCAGGATGGCGAGCGCGAACTGGATGGTGGCCTGGACAATGAGGACGCTTTGGATGTTCGGCAGGATGTGCTCGGCGCTGATGCGGGCGGCCCCCTTGCCGGCGGCGCGCGCCGCCAGGACGAACTCGCGTTGCCAGACAACCAGCGCCGCGCCACGGGTCAAGCGGGCGAAGACCGGAACATTGAAGATGCCGATGGCGATGATCGAATTGATCGCCCCTGGTCCGAAGATCGCGGTGATCATGACGGCCGAGAGCAGCGCCGGAAAGGCAAAGGCGAAATCGTTGAAGCGCATGACCGCCTCGTCCAGCCAGCCGCGCCGGGCGGCCGCCAATGCGCCTAAGGGCACGCCGAGACCAAGGCCGATCCCCACCGCCACCAGGGCGACGGCTACCGAGTTTGCGGCCCCCACCATGAGCATGGAAAGGATATCCCTGCCGAAATGATCGGTGCCGAACCAGTGGGCGGCGCTCGGCGTTTGCAGGCGCCCAGCGATGTTGATGGCCTCCACCGGGTAGGGTGTCCAGAAGAGCGAGAGCAGGGCGGCGAACAGGAACAAGATCGTTAGGGCGCCGCCCACCAGAAAGCTGAGGCTTGAGGTCGCTTTGCTCAGCAACTCCGGCAGTGCCTCAGATCGCATCGCTTGCCCCTCGCAGCCGTGGGTCCAGCACCGCATAGGCCATATCGACACAGAAATTGACCACCACAACGCTGCCGGCCAGCAAGATGACTAGATCGCGCACCACGATGAGGTCGCGTTGGGTGATCGCCTGGAACAGCAGGCGGCCGAGGCCGGGGAGAGAGAAAACGTTCTCGACGATAATGGTGCCGGCCAAGAGAAAGGAAAATTGCAGGCCGATGATCGTCACCACCGGGATGAGCGCATTCCGCAAGGCGTGGCGCAACAGCACGGCACGCCGGCTGAGCCCTTTGGCCCGTGCGGTGCGCAGATAGTCTTCGCCCATCACCTCCAGCATCGAAGAGCGGGTGACCCGTGTCAGAATGGCTGCTTGCGGCAAGGCTAGGGCGATGGCCGGCAGCAGCAGCGACTTGAAAGCGGGCCATATCCCCGCATCCCAGCCGGCAAAGCCGCTGGCAGGAAACCAGCGCAGACCCACCGCAAATACCAAGATAAGCAGTATGGCGAACCAAAAGTTGGGGATGGCGATGCCGACCTGTGCTGCTGCCGATACCCCGAGATCGACGCCGCGGTTATGCTTGGCAGCCGCCAGAATGCCGGCCGGAATGGCGATGCCGGTCGAAAGAAGGATTGCCATCAAGGCCAACGGCAGGCTGACCACGACGCGCTCGGCAATCAACTCGCTTACCGGAACCGAATAGGTATAGCTGGTGCCAAGATGGCCTCGGGCCAGCTCGAAGACCCATTCCATGTAGCGTTCCCAGACCGGCCGATCCAAGCCGAGCCGGGAGCGAAGCTCGAGCAGCGTGTCTTCGCGTACGTTGACGCCCAGCATGATCGCCGCCGGATCGCCGGGCAGGACCTCCAGCACGAAGAAGACGATCAGCGACGCCACGACCAAGGTTATTGCCAAGACCGCTAGGCGCTTGGCGAGAAAGACGGTCATGGCGTCGGGCCGTCGCTTAGGCCATGAACGGGACTAATCCACCCAATGCACCTCGGTCAGGTCATTGGCCTGTACCGGGCTGTTTTCCCACAAGCCTTTGATGTTCGACTTCCACACGCCGTGCTTTGCCAGCTGGAAGAGGAAGCCGTTCACCGCATCATCCGCTAGGATGCGTTGCGCCTTGGCCATTAGTTGATAGCGGTCCTCTTGCTCGACGGCAGCGGCCAGTTGATCCATCACGGTACCAAATTCCGGGTTTTGGTAGTTGAAGTAGTAGGTGTCGCGGCCGTAAATACCGATATCCATCGGTTCGGTGTGGGAAACGATGGTGAGGTCATAATCGGTGCCGCGGAAAACCTGTTCAAGCCACTGCGCCCATTCCACGGGGATCAGTTCCAGCTTGATGCCGATTTCAGCGAGCTGGGCGGCAAGGATTTCACCGCCGCGCCGGGCATAGGTCGGCGGTGGCAGCTTCAAGGTAGCGCTGAAGCCGTCGGGATGACCGGCTTCGGCCAATAGCGCTCTGGCCTTTTCCAGGTCGTAAGGATAGTGGCCGGTCAGGTCGACATAGGCTGGGTGGTGCGGCGCGAAGTGGCTGCCGATCGGCGTGCCATAGCCGAACATGGCGCCATCGATAATGGCCTTCCGGTCGATCGCATGAGCGATTGCCTGGCGAACCTTGATATTGTCGAAGGGCGGCCGGGTGTTGTTGGTGGAGAGGATGGTTTCCCCTTCGGTGCTGCCGATGACGACCGTATACCGCGGGTCGGCCTCGAACTGCGGCAGGCTTTCCGGTGCGCCGAAGTTGGCGAAGGCATCCACGTCGCCGGCCAAAAGGGCTGCCACCCCGGCGGCCGGGTCCGAGATGAACTTGAAGGTGGCAGTGGCCAGCGCAACCGGCTCGCCCCAATAATCGGGATTTCTTGTCAGTTCGACGCGATCACCTTTGACCCAACGGTCGAATACGAAGGGCCCGGTGCCTGTGGGCTGGCTCTTGTTGGTATCGGCGCTGGCTTCATCGACGATGATGGCATCGCCCCAACCGAGGTTGAACAAGAAGTGGCCGGTCGGTCGCTTCAGGGTTATGAGGACGGTCGAGTCGTCGGACGCGCTGACGGAATCAATCGGCTCGAAAAGCCCTTTTTGCGCATTAACGCTGTCGTCGGCCATGGCCCTTTCGAAGGAAAACACCACGTCCGCGGCCTCAAAGCTGGCGCCGTCGTGAAACTTTACCCCCTCGTGCAGCATAAATTCATAGCGCAGGCCGTCATCCGAGACGGTCCAGCTCTTTGCAAGAGCCGGCTGCACTTCGCCATTGCGGTCGATACGGGTAAGGCCCTCGAAGATGTTGGCGTAGACGATTTCGTCGATGGCGGCCGCTGCACCGGCTGTTGGATCTAAGTGAGGCGGTTCTAGTCCAACGCCCATGACCAGGCTGTCGTTCGCCGACCAGGCATTGGAGGATAGGGTCAAAAGGCCGAGAGCGAAGATGATTGCACCCTGCCTTCCGCGCACTGCCGTGTTCATAGGCGTCTCCCTTATTAGTCTTCGAGCCCGTAGAAATCCCGGTAGCTCGTCAGTTTACCCAAAGTTTTCGCTTCGTATACCCCGCGGGCGATTGCCCGGGCAACACAGTCGGCAGCCAACATGCCGAGATTGGCAAGGTCCGCCGGCTCGAGTTGAGAGGGATCTTGGCCTGTTGCCAAAGCAAAAACCGTATCGCCGTCGAAGGGCGTATGTACCGGGCGGATAGCGCGTGCCAGGCCGTCTTGCGCCATAATTGCCAGGCGCTGGGCCTGAGGCGGGCTCAAGGAAGCATCAGTTGCTACCACCGCCACAGTGGTGTTGCCGCCGACCAGTCCCTCGGGGGCATAGGCGAGTTCCTCTGCGGTCAGGGGATTTCTTGGTCGACGGCCGCCAAATTCATTCTCTTGCTCCAAGCGCCAGACCCAGAAGACGCCGTCCGGGCCGACGACGCTGCCATAGGGATTGACCGCGACCAACGCGCCGACGCTCAGATGGCCGGTGTCCCTCTCCCAGGCGAAGGAAGCGCTGCCCAAGCCGCCCTTGAGGGAGCCTGCTGTAGCGCCGAGGCCGGCGCCGCTGTTGCCAAGAGCGAAAGTCTCGGCCGCCCCTTCCGCCGCCTCGACTGCCAAGCGGCGATAAGGCGGATCTTGACCCCAATCTTTGTTACCGCCGTTGATGAGGTCGAAAAGAATAGCCGCCGGCACGATCGGTACTTTGATTGACCCGACTTCAAAGCCGCTATCCTGCGACGCCAGCCAATTCATCACGCTATCGGCGGCCGCCAGGCCGAAAGCAGAGCCCCCGCTTAGGACGACAGCATCGACAGCGTCCACCAGGCAGGTCGGATCAAGCGCGTCGGTCTCCCGCGTGCCTGGGGCGCCACCGCGAACATCGACTCCGGCGACTGCGCGGCCCCGCGGCACTACGACGCTGACGCCGCTTCGCACCTCTAGGTCTTCCGCGTTGCCAACCGTGATCCCTGCAACATCGGTGATAAGATTTCTTGCGCCAGGACGGATCATGCGTCCATCCCAGCAAGCAGGCGACAAGCCGCAAGCGCCATAACTTGACTGGCTTGGACCATCTCGTCGATCACCACGAATTCGTCGGGCTGATGGGCCAGTTCCAATCGACCAGGGCCGTAGGCGACGCAGTCACGGATCCCGCCGACCCGCGTGAAATGCTTATGATCGTAGGTGCCTGGCGAGACAACGTGACGCGCCGGCCGATCGAGAACCCGCGCAATGGACCCTTCCAGGGCCTTGACCACCGTCGCGTTGCTGTCGGTCATGATCGGCTCGAAGGCCATGATGTCGCGAATTTCGTAAGCAAATTCCGAGCGTTCCTGCTTCAGGCTTTCTAAGACCGACAGAATCTCTCCCTTCACGGACTCCAGCGTTTCCTCGATGAGGAAGCGACGATCGATCACCAAGCGACAACGATCCGGCACCAAGGGACTGGGTGGCCCTTCGTGACCCTCACAAAGTCCGCCGTGGAGAGAATTGATGTTAAGGGTCGAGCGACGGGCAGCCATTGGCACAACCGGCATTTCCGTGGAGCGTTCCTGCAACGCCGGATAAATGCGTCGTTCAAGCACCTCCAGGAAGGCGCCCATGTGCCGTACGGCGCAGTCCCCGAGGAAAGGCATTGAGCCATGGGCAATTCGTCCTTTGGTCTCTATCTGGGCCCACCAGACACCGCGATGGCCGAGGCAAATCTGATCATAGTCCAAGGGCTCGGGAATGATCACATGGTCGATGGATTTCGCTGTCAACCGCCCTTCGCGTGCCAGGTGGGCGACACCGGCGAACCCGCCGGTCTCTTCGTCGACGGTTCCAGAAATCTCCACGTTTCCCGCCAAGGCGAAGCCTTCTTCCAAGATCGCCTCGATAGCGATGATGGCGGCGGCCAGGCCTGCCTTCATGTCACAGGTCCCTCGCCCGAAGATCTTGCCTTCTTTGACGACGGCAGCGAAGGGATCCACCGTCCAACCGTGACCCGGCTCGACCACATCGATGTGACCGTTGAAATGGACGGTTGGGCCGGGCCGCTTACCCTCGTGTCTTGCGATCACGTTGACGCGGGGATATCGATCACTGTCGGCAAGAGCCCCAGAGGCGCGCAGATAAGACACCTCCAGGCCTCGACCCGCCAGTCGTTCGCCAATCAACTGAGCGCATTCCTGGTAGGCCTGGCCGGGCGGGTTGACGCTGGGAACCCGAACCAGAGCCTGAGTGAGGTCTATCAATTCATCTTTCTTTGTTTCGATGCGGAGGAGAAGATTCTCGATCAATTCGGTGCATCCAACAGTGGTTCCAGTGCGCCCCTCGGTTCTTAACCATGCCCGTTTGAGGCCGGCTTGATCCAGATTGTTGTGGGCCTTCCTTTGGCACACTTTGCTTGGTAGGGAAGCAGCCTACCTTGACGCGGGCCAAAATGCCCCCCACCTATTGACATAAGACGGTGCCAAACGGGCCGTCGGCGGTGGGAGTGCGCGGGAAAACCGGCTTTCTCCGCGCGACTCTTAATGTCAAATCCTTGCTCAGATGGAGGAGGATAAGCGATTATGACCCGTCTCTCCTTGTTTAACAGTCCCTTGTTGCTGGGTTTCGAACCCTTCGAGCAGGCGCTTGACCGTATTTCCAAGTCACCGAACGATGGCTATCCCCCTTATAATGTCGAACAGTTGGACGAAAATCACCTACGGATCACGCTTGCCGTGGCGGGATTCGCCGCTGAAGACATGACGGTACAGGTCGAAGATAACCAGCTCGTCATTCGCGGCAAGCAGCAAGACGACCAAGAGCGAATCTATCTTCATCGCGGCATAGCCGCGCGCCAATTTCAGCGCAGTTTCGTCTTGGCGGAAGGGATCCAAGTGGCAGGTGCCAACCTCGACAACGGCCTGCTCCACATCGAGCTCGAGCGGCCGATCGTGCAGCCAAAAATTCGTACGGTCGAAATTGCCAAGACGTCGCCTACGGCCAAAGCGCCAAAGACCATCGACGGCGCGGTAAAGGCGGCAGCAAGCAGCAAAGGCTAGCGGATAAATCCGTCTGGGCCCGTTAGCAATTCCCGCTTGAGGAGAGAGACATGAACCACATCGAAAATCTTCGCCAAATCTCGACGCAAGATTTAGCAGGCTTGGGTCTCAATCACGTTGCCTACATCCGTTCGACGATGATAGATGCGCAGCCCGGATTTGCGATTTTTGCGGCTGATGGCACGCAGCTAGCGGTGATGCCGACACTCGAAGCCGCCTTGGCCGTCCTCCATCGTAACGACCTAGAGGCTGTGACCCTGCACTAGTTGATCTGACATCTTTGTCGTCGCCGGCGCCTTAGGCCGCGTGGCTATTGCTAGCCTCAGTCAAAAGGGCATAGATCGCATCAGGACTCTCGCTGCCACGCAGTTTCTCGCAAATCGTTCGATCACGCAGCAGCCGCGACATACGCGCCAGGGCTTTGAGGTGATCGGCACCCGCCGTTTCCGGCGCCAACAGCAGGCAGATCAAGTCAACCGGCTGTTCGTCGATCGCATCAAAATCGATTGGTTTGTCCAGTCTTGCGAAAAGAGCATGCAGTCGTTCAAGCCCGGGCAGTTTGCCATGTGGTATGGCAATGCCGTTGCCGACACCTGTGGTCCCTAAGCGCTCGCGTTCGATAAGGACCTCGAAAATCGTCCTCTCAGGCAGCTCCGTCACCTCCGCCGCGCGTCGCGCGAGATCCTGCAAGGCCTGCTTTTTGCTGGTCGCATGAAGACTGGCAACGACCCCCTCTGGACGAATAAGTTCAGCAATTTCCATTGCGACTTCCTACGATACCTCAGGATCAGCTGCCGCTATTGCCCTGCGGGTCTATCCAGCCGATGTTGCCATCGTTTCGGCTGTAAACCATGTTCAGGCCGCCGTGGGCTCGATTGCGGAACAGCAATGCTGGCAGGCCAGCGAGGTCCATTCGCATGACCGCCTCACTCACCGTCAGGCTCGGTATCTCGGTGGTCATTTCGGCAACGACGATCGGCGTATCGCCTTCCGCTGCGGCTGTCTCATCATCGTCGGCGGCGATGATGTATTGTTGTGCCGGAGAACTTTGCGGCAGTATCTCTTCCTCAGATGCCCTGTTGTGATGATCCCGCAGGCGACGTTTTTGCCGTCTCAGGCGCGTTGACAGTCGTTCTACGGCAAGGTCGAAGGCCGGATAAGGCGCTTCCGCATCGCCGTGCGATTCCAGTTGAATGCCACGCCCGATATGCGCGCTAATCACCACTCGGTAACGATGGTGCTGCCGAGAAAGGGTGACGTTGGCTTCCATCGCATTGCTAAAGTATTTTTCCAGAACCGCTGAGAGCGAGCTGTCGACATGCTCACGAAAGGCATCGCCCACGTCAACGTGTCTGCCTTTAACGGACAATTGCATTCACGCACACTTTCCGGGTCTAGGTTTGAGGCGCCGTTCAGATAGAAGAGGCGCCAACAAATCAGCGGCGCGGAAGATAGGTGCGAGCGCTTCTGGAGTCAATAGCCCCCACTTTCCCCACAAATCCTGCAGAATAGACCAACCAGTAGGTCCGTCTGCGCCCCCATTCTTCGTGTCGGCTTTGCTACCCCACTTTCCAAATCAGCGAGTTAGCCTTTAGCTCTTTGTGGCTGTAGGCTAAAGACGCATACTTTTTTCGCGGCGACGCTGAACAGAAGAAGGTATACGCATCGCCTCTCGGTATTTTGCCACAGTACGGCGTGCAATGTCGATGCCGTCTTGGCGCAGCCGTTCAACGATATGGTCATCTGATAAAATTGCTTTGGGTTCCTCGTCACGAATTAGGGCCTTGATTCGTTCGCGAACGGCCTCTGCGGCATGCACCGATCCATTGGTGCCGGCAATCGCACCAGTAAAAAAGTAGCGCAGCTCGAACACGCCCCGCGGGGTTGCGATGTACTTGTTGACGGTGGCCCGGCTGATCGTCGACTCGTGCATTTCTATGGCTTCAGCAATATCTCTCAGCGTCAGCGGTTTTAGATGCTGGATCCCCTTCTTGAAAAAGCTGTCTTGTTGCCTTACCACCTCGCTGGCTGCCCTAAGGATAGTGGTCGCCCGTTGCTCTAGGGCTTTAGCTAACCAATTGGCAGATTGTAACTTTTCGGCGATGAATTCGCGTTCGCGTTTGTCACGAATCTTCGGAACGACACGGGCATAGTATTGTTGGTTGACCAGTACCCGCGGCAGCGTGTCACTGTTCAACTCAAGGACCCAGCCGCCGTTCGGGTGGCCGCGCATTAGAATGTCAGGAATTACTGGGTCGGCTGGTTCGGAGGTATACTCAAGTCCTGGCTTTGGGTTTAGGCTGCGTAACTCTGCCATCATGTCGGCCGCATCTTCTTGATCGACTTGGCAGGCCTGACACAGCGCTTGCAGATCACGCTTGGCGACCAAGTCGAGATGATCTAGCAGGGAAGCCATCGCTGGATCCAGGCGATTTCGATCGGCGAGCTGCAGCGCCAAACACTCCTTTAGGCTTCGCGCAAATACGCCCGCAGGTTCGAACTTTTGAAGGATCGCCAAAACCGACTCCACCGTTTCAAGAGTGGTTCCCAAGGTTTGGGCGATCTCGTTTAAGTCAACAGCGATATAGCCAGCCTCATCCAGGCCGTCGATCAAGTAAACCCCAATCAGCCGCTCAACCTGTCCGTCGACTTCCACGTTCAGTTGGTCAAGCAGGAAATCTCTAAGGCTCGGTTTTTGGACCGCGAGCGCCTCTGCAGATTCGCCTCGATCATAAGCTTGGCCAGACGGCCCCGATGCTGAACCAGCGCTTGACCGCGCGCTTGACCAAGCATTGTGATCGCCATCGAAGTAGGCGTCGTAGTTGGTGTCGAGCGGTAGGTCTGATTCTGCCGGAAGATTGTCCTCGCGGGCCGGTTGATCGGTGTCCGGAAGCTCCGGCAAGGAACTTGGTTCAGGGGCCTCGTTGTCGCCGTCAGCCTCTTTCAAGTCTGAACGGCCCTCGTCAACCTCCAAGAGCGGATTTTCCGCTATCTCTTGCTCGACTACGCTGGAAAGCTCTTGGTTGGAGAGCTGCAGGAGTTTGATGGCCTGCTGTAACTGTGGCGTTATGACCAGTGTCTGGCTTTGCCGAAACTCCAGCCTTTGGGTTGCCACCATGCGTAAAACCTTTACAAACTAAAGGTTTCGCCCAGGTAAACACGCCTTACATCTTCATGGGCAACAATTTCGCTCGGGGCCCCCTCCATCAGGACCATGCCATCGTGAATAATGTACGCGCGGTCGACGATTTCCAAGGTTTCGCGCACATTGTGATCGGTCAACAGCACACCAATGCCGCGGTGCTTCAGGTGCGACACCAGGTCGCGAATGTCACCCACGGCGATGGGATCGATACCGGCCAAGGGCTCGTCAAGAAGGATAAAGTTGGGTTGAGATGCCAATGCCCTGGCGATCTCCACACGCCGCCGCTCACCGCCAGAGAGCGCCAGGGCGGGGGTACGGCGCAGGTGGCTTATGGAGAACTCGGCCAGCAAGTCATCCAGCATGGTCTCGCGCAGTTCGCGGCGGGGTTGCACAACCTCCAACACGGCGCGGATGTTTTGTTCGACAGTTAGACCTCTGAAGATCGACGCTTCCTGGGGCAGGTAACCGATGCCAAGGCGAGCCCGTCGGTACATGGGTAGATCAGTGATGTCGTGACCGTCGAGAACGATCCAGCCATAGTCGGGCGCCAACAAACCGGTGATGATGTAAAAGCAGGTTGTCTTCCCGGCGCCGTTGGGGCCCAGGAGGCCAACCGCTTCGCCGCGCTGTACGCTGACGCTGATGCCACGCAACACCGGCCGTTTGTTGAAGCTTTTGCCAAGGTTAACCGCGGCGATTCCTTGATTGTCGGCGACCAACTTTGGACCAACGTCGCCCATAGGCTCTGGCGGATTTGTCTCGATGGATTTCATCCCGGTAGGCCGTGTCACGATCCGCTCTCCGGCTCGCTCACTTTCTCCGGCACTAAGAGGCCTTTGACTCGATCACTGCCATCTTCACCAGGCGGAGAGGCCAGGAGACGGCTGACCCCAGTTGCCAGATTGACTTCAGCATATTGACCATTCAACTGGTTATCTCCCCGCGTGACCTTGACGGATCCTGAAAGGGTTGCGAGTTCCTGTTCGACATAATAAACGCCCCGGTCGGCGCGCGCGAACTCTGTCGGTGTGGATACTTCTACATTGTCATAGGCGTCGATGCGTTCGAGCTTTAACTTTTCATTCTTTCCCGGCAGGAAATGTGCGGTCAAGACGTCGGCCCGAAGTTGATTGTCTTCGCGTTTGGCTTGGGCGTCTCCGCGCGCGACCGCCATTTGCTTGCGCTCCCAATACTCTAAACTGTCACGTGCCGTGATCACCTCATTTTGTGTCACTAACTTCAAGTCATTACCAACCAGGACGGCAACCGCATTGTCGACATCATAAACGCCGCGATCACCATAGACCGTCTGCGTAGGCGACGTGAGGCGCACCGCGCCTTCTGCTTCGATGCGCCAGATTTCTGTTTTGCCACTGTTCCCTGCCCGATAATGGGCCTTGAGAACCTCCGCATGAACGGCAATCTCTCCGCGCGCGGCCCGGGCATTGCCCCGCGCCACATAAACCTTGTCATTACGATGCCATTCGATTCCTTGCTCGGCGTCGATTTCCAGCGGCTGATTTCCCTCGCCCATCAGCGAGAGACCCTGAGGCAGGGCGACTGAGGGTGACGCGAACATCGCGAACAGCCCCAGTGCCGCGGCCAAGCTGCGCCTGGGCTGCCGGATCATTGTACTAGCTCCTGCCCATCCGGATACATGACCAGTCGGGTCCGTCCCGTAAAGATGATGTGGTTTCCGCGCTCTAAGATACGTAGCCCCTCGGAATGAAGAGTGCCGGTTGGACCCTGGCCTTCCACTGGTTGCGATCCTTGTGCCGTGCCCGTTGACAAGTCGATTCGCACCGACTCGGTCCGTAACTCGAAACCCCTATCGTGGAATAGATTGACCTCGCCTTCCAAGTTCAGCGTCTCCCCGTCTCGATTGTAGCGACCGGAATTCGCCGTTAATGCGAGCCAGGTACCATCCTTTAAGGTGATATCGGCCTTCGGCATAGCCAAGTCAATCAGGGGAGATTCGGGGCTGATTTGTGTTGCCTCGTCAGCGGTCACCCGGTAGGGCTGATTCTTTTCGTCGATCCCATCGAATCGTGGATTGAGCATGGAAAGGTTTTGCGCCTGATCCTGCGTAAGCTTGCCAACACCAGACCTTATACCGTCTTCCTCCTGGCGTAGCTGTGGCCAGACAACAACCAGCAGGATCAAGCCGGCAGCAAGTGCCGGTAGCAGGATTTTCATGAAGCCGACAAAAACACTATAGGGGCTTTTGCCGGATAGTCGCGGCGGCTGATTGACGCCCGCCAAACGAGTGTCGTTCCGAGTTGGCAAAGCGTGCCCTTTGCCGGTGGCCAGCTTCATCGCGGTCTTGACCATCGCAGACTCACGCTATGCCGGCGCGCAGACAATCATGTATGTGTAAAATGCCAACAGGACGATCCCCCTCTACCACAAAAAGACTGGTGATCTTGCGTTTGTTCATGAAACCCAGCGCCTCTGCGACCAGGGCCTGCCGGCGAATTGTTATCGGCGCAGGGGTCATGATTTCATCGGCGCGCTGACACAATAGATTGCCCCCCATGTGTCGGCGAAGGTCGCCGTCGGTGATAATGCCCGCCAATGTCTCGTTTTGATCGACGACCCCGACGCATCCGAAACGGCGATTGGTCATCACCAAGATTGCCTCGGACATGGGCGTCTCTTCCCGGCAGATAGGCAGTTCTTCTTGCCCATGCATGATGTCCGCGACTCTAAGGAAACGTGCGCCCAGGGAGCCACCTGGATGTAGGATATGAAAATCCTGGGCCGAAAAGCCTCGCCGCTCCATAAGCGAAACGGCGATGGCATCCCCCAGGGCGATCATCAAGGTTGTCGAGGTGGTCGGTGCTAGGCCCATCGGGCAAGCTTCAGGCGTTTCAGGAAGCATCAAGGCGACGTCGGCGGCGTCTGCCAAGGCGCTCTTAGACGAGGCGGTAATGCCGAGCAGGGGTATCTGTGCCAGGCGGGTGTAGGCGATGATGTCGGCTAGCTCCGCGGTGTTGCCCGAGTTAGACAGCGCTAGTACCGCATCTTTGCTGGTAATCATGCCAAGATCCCCGTGGCTTGCCTCGCTCGGGTGCACGAATTGGGATGGTGTGCCGGTTGACGCCAAGGTTGCCGCAATCTTCCGAGCGACATGGCCGCTCTTGCCCATGCCCGTGACGATCACCCGCCCGGTAACGGCGTCCAGATGGTCCAGCAAGCGCGAGAAACGGCCATCGAGGGCCCGACTGAGGGCGGAGATACCGTCCGCCTCCAAGCGTAGCACGCGGCGAGCCGCCTCAATATCCGACTCCATCAACCCGGCCTTGGTATCAATACTCGCGCTCATCGGTCTCCCCAAACACCTGTCCGGCGCCATCAACCATAACCGCCGTGTTTACCACGATCATTCTATAGCAGACATAATCTCGTCGAGTCGTTCAATGCCCTTTAGTGGGCAAAGATGTCTTCGTCTGGCCAACCCGCAAGGTCCAGTTCGACCCGAGTGGGCAAGAACTCGAAGCAAGCTTGCGCGAAGGCGTCGCGACCTTCTCGCTGAAGCATAACATCGAGCGCGCGCTTAAGGGCATGCAAATGCAAAACGTCGGAAGCCGCGTAGGCGAGCTGATCTTGACTCAACTTCGGTGCTCCCCAATCAGATGTTTGCTTTGCTTTTGAGATTTCAACACCCAAGAGGTCGCCACAAAGATCCTTAAGGCCATGCCTATCGGTGAATGTGCGAACCAAGCGGGATGCGATCTTCGTACAGTAAACCGGGGCACAGCTAACCCCGAGGTAGAGCCGCAAGGCGGCTAGATCAAATCGTGCGAAATGAAACAGCTTAAGGACTGTATCGTCGGCCAACAGGGCCTGTAGATTAGGTGCTTGATAGTTGCCAGAGGAAAACTGGACCAAATGGCAATCACCGTCACCAGCGGAGATCTGAACCAGGCATAACCGGTCCCGGGCTAAGTTCAAACCCATTGTTTCGGTGTCGACGGCCACTTCCTTGCCGAGGTTTAGATTCTGCGGGATGTCCCCTTGATGCAGATGGATTGACAAAGATCCTGCCTGACTCTTCTTGGACTAGGTGCGTTACATCGTTAACGATCGTGGTGCCCAGGAGAAGACTCGAACTTCCACGGCCTTGCGGCCACAGGTACCTGAAACCTGCGCGTCTACCAATTCCGCCACCTGGGCTATCTATAAACCGACGGCGCGGCGCATTTTCGCCGGCTCGTCCCATCTGTCAACAAATAAGCAAGTCATTTCGGCTGTCAACGCCTGTCGAGCCGATTATAGTAGGGCGGGTAAGACAAAATATGGGACGAACGAGAGTGGATAAGATTGTCACTATCTTTGGCGGAGCGGGGTTCCTTGGCCGCCATGTTGTGCGCCATTTTACGCGCCAAGGCTGGCTGGTTCGGGTGGCAGGGCGGCATCCGTCCAAGGCTCGCTATTTACAGCCGCTTGGAGATGTGGGGCAAATCACGCCAATCCGCGGCGACCTGCAGGATGATGAATTGGTCGCTGCCGCCGTTGACGGCGCCGAGGTTGTCATCAATCTTTGCGGCATTCTCTTCGAGCGAGGCCGACAGAGTTTTGATGCCGTGCATCACCTTGGGGCCGGGCGGGTTGCCAAGGCAGCGGCATCTACCGGTGCTCGCAGCCTTGTGCACCTATCGGCGATTGGCGCTGATCCAGGAAGCCTATCCGAGTACGCTCGTTCCAAGGCCGCGGGCGAAGTCGCGGTTCACGCAGCCTTCCCCCATGCCGTCATTTTTCGTCCCAGCATCGTCATTGGGCCGGATGACGATTTTTTCAACCGCTTTGCCGCTATGGCGCAATTTTCGCCTTTCCTGCCGCTGATCGGCGGTGGGCAGACGCGGTTTCAGCCAGTTTATGTTGGCGATGTTGCGCAAGCCATCTTCCGAGCGGCAGGCGATTCGAGCTGTTTTGGTCGCGTTTACGAGCTTGGCGGGCCGCAGGTCTTCACCTTCGCCGAGATGATGACGTTAATGCTACGCCAAATTCGTCGCCGTCGCTTGCTGCTGCCAATTCCGTTTTGGCTTGCCGAAATCCAGGCGAGGGTGCTCGAACTCTTACCTGTCCCTTTGCTGACCCGCGACCAGGTGCAATTGCTGCGTTATGACAACTTGGCATCGGCGGCCTACCCTGGGTTGGAAGAGCTAGGCGTGCAACCGACCGCTGTTGACGTCGTCCTCCCCCGTTATCTCGACCGCTACCGTCCAGGAGGGCGATACACCGCCCATCTCCCGACGGGATAGCCAATTGAACCGCGACCGAAGAGCGGCCGCTAGCTCAAGACCGAGGTGACGGGCAGCCAACCCTTGTAAATCAAGATTAGCAGTGCTGCCCCGAGCAACAAGCGGTAGATGACAAACGGCAGGAAGGACGCGCGGCGCAGCCAACGCATCATTAGGGCAATCGCCAAGAAGGCCGAAACAAAGGCCAGCAAGGCACCAATCAGGGCGTCTTGACCCAGCCGGACGTTGCCCGCTTGGTAGAGGTCAAGGCCGATCAAGGTGCCAGCGCCAAGTATGGCCGGAATGCCGAGCAGCAAGGCAAATCGCGCCGCCTCACCGCGCTCAAAGCCGAGGAAACGGGCCGCGGTCATGGTGACACCCGAGCGGCTGGCTCCAGGAATCAGGGCAAGCATATGGAGAAGGCCAACAAAGGCCGCGGCACCGAAAGTCAAATGCTCGATACGCCGCACGGTCAGGCCGGTTCGGTCGGCGATAAACAGCAAGACACCAAAACCGATGGTAGCCCAGGCGAGCACCAGGTTGTTGCCGCGCAGATAGGCGTTCAGATCAAGCAAGACGTATTGCAGCAGGTAGCCTGCGGCAAAGAGCGGCACCGAGGCAACAATCACAAAGATTACCAGGCGAGTAGCCTTGCCGCCGCGGCCTCGGAGCAAATTGAATCCGCCCAGTACCATGGCAAACAAATCGCGCCAAAAGTACAAGCAAACCGCCAGCAACGTTCCGACGTGAACCGCCACGTCTAGGGTCAGTCGCGTACTGATCGAATATTGCTCGGCGGCACCCTCGAATGTCTGCCAGGCCAAAATAAGGTGGGCAGAAGAGGAAATTGGCAGGAATTCAGTGATGCCTTGGGTCAGAGCCAAGACCAGCAGATAATGAATCGGCAAATCGATTCACCTTTTTAGGAAGCGCATTGATGGGCTTATAGCACCGCCGCTGCGATTCGAAATAGCTTCGACCCGGACCGGCGACGCCAAAAAACCGCCCCCGACACTATTGGTAAATCGAAACTAAGTCCTTAAAATTTCAGTCGTTCTCTCTTCTGTTTTTGAACCGCCTTCTGGCGTGCTTGGTAGGCCCGCTGGGCGGCTTTGCGTGTGGCGGCCCTGTTTTTTCGGTGCAGTTCGTTGTCGGCCAACACGAGATAAATTTCGCGGGTAAGACCTGACTTGCTGACTGATATATCCAAGAACAACACCTTGCCGCGGAACTCGTTATGGTCAATTGGCAGGCCATCATAACTTTTCCCGACGCGGTTGCCCCAAACATGGACGACCCGTGATTGGCCGGTATGACGCTGGTAGACATTTTTTTTGATCCTTGGCGCCCCAAATTTCTTCTTGAGCGCCGATAGCACTTTTTCAGCGGCAACCGGCACCTCGTAGAGCTGAATCAATTGGATGCTGCCGACGCGATCGGGCATGGCGGCCGGAAAACTAGCGGTTAGAGAGAGACAAAACTCGATGACTGGGGGGACATCGACACTACATGCCTCGGCAGGCTGTATCCCCACCAAGGCAGCGCCATCCTCCCGCATTTCCAGGTAGTCAGAGGCAACCTCGTAGTAGCTCGCGACCGCTTGCTCGGTGACTTGGTCATTGCCGAATATGTCCACTAAGACAGCATTGGCCTCTGCCTTGGACATAGATAGCTTGATGCCGCGCAGGTCGAATGTGTCGGCGTCCTGCGCCGTCGGCGATACGATAGGGACTGTCAGCGCCCAAATGACAATCCAAAGGGCCATCGGAAAGGACAGCTTTCTCCTCGGCCCCGAGCGCATCCGGCAACACCAGGGAACCCCGGGCCCCGCAAGGCAATGATTTCCGGAAGCGAACTTAGATTTGCAGCGCAATACGAACGATACGAACAAGGTCACGTCCTGGTCCTTGAGAGATAGTGATAATCGTGACACAACTTGTCCGACAGTAATAGTTAACAAGGGGCAAAGGACAGGCTCTCAGGCGTGCAACGGTGATGGTGCGATGAAGGAAGCCTTCTCATGGTGCAACTCTTGACTACCTTGATTCGGGAAATGGCTACAAAGTTCGGCTGCTCTTGCATCAGCTCGGATTGCCGTTCGAGTGGATCGAGGTCGATGTTCTGACAGGCGAGACCCGCCAAGCCCCCTTCCTTGCGCGCAACCCCAACGGCCGCATCCCTTGCCTGAAGCTTGAAGACGGCAGGTATCCCGTTAGGGGCCGTTGTATCGCACCTCGCCCAGCCCGGAAACGTCATAGCCGCACATCTGTGCGGCTCGCTGTTGAAAGGCTGTACTTCGAGCAAATTTTAGAAGCTTCTGGAATTCCGGCTGGAAATACTCACGGCGATAAAGAAGCAGGTCGAAGCGTTCCTTTGCCAAGGGCAGGAAATCGAGCCTGAGGCTTTCCGCCACGGCCCGAATGGCGAAACCGGCCGAGGCCCTTTCTTCCAAGATGGCGAGTCCCAAATCGGTTTCGCTCAGGGCCCGCCCCGGCAAGACCGTCAGGTCTGCCAAGGATAGCTGCTGTTGTGCCAGGACGTGCTCGAAAAGCCGTTGGCTACCCGCCGCGGGCTGCCTGGCGATCACGGCCTTTCCGCTCGCGGCCAGATCTTTGAGAGAGGCGATGCTTCGCCCAAGGCCACGGGCCAAAATCAAGCCCTGTTCCCGCCAGGCCCATTGCAGCAGCACCACGGGCGCCTGGGGCAGGGCGGTCCTAAGGTCCGGTACATTGAAGCTGTTGCTCGCCGAATCGTAGAGGTGGAGGCCGGCAATCGCTGCGCTGCTGTCAGCAATGCGTTGCAAGCCATCGAGGGAGCCCTGGGTTAGCAGGGCCAAGCCGCAATCCGACTCCTTGACCGCCCAATCGAGCAAGGGGTCGTGACTGCCGGCAATCACCGGGGGCGGGCTTGGGCGTGCTCCTTTTGGTACCGCCTCGGCGACCAACCATTGGTCAATGTCATGCTTAGGAAACAACCACTTGCCAGTGACCCGCGTGCAGGGAATGGCGCCCAGGCGCACCAACTCATAGACCCGGCGTTCCTTGATTCGCAGGTACCCGGCCACTTCCTTCGTTGTCAGGTATTCCGGCGCCATGCATTCGCTCGCAAACCGTTAGGGCATGCGAGCCAGTATAGAGCAACAACGTGGCGATGGCAGCGGGCAGGGTTGAGCCTGCCACCAAATTCACGGTGTTAGTAAACAGGTGGGGTGCGGGTGGCGCTCACACCCTCCGGTTGTCCGACAATGACGACAGTCAGTTCTTCGGGCAAGAGGAGCCGCTGAGCAACACGTCGGGCATCCTCGATCGTCACCGTGTTGATGTAATCATTGCGACGATCGAGATAGTCGATACCCAAATCTTCCAACTGCATGCCGACAAGGAGACTCGCGATGCGCTGGGTGCTGGAAAGACGCAAAGGAAAGGAGCCGGTGAGGTAAGTCTTGGCATCGCTCAATTCCTCTTCGCTGGGCCCATCTTCGGCCATGCGTTGCCATTCTTCGCGCACGATATCGAGCGACTGGCTAACCATGGCATTTTGGGTGCCCAGGCCGCCGGCCATCAAAGCCGAATGGTCCAGCGGGCCGAGATAGGAATAGACAGAGTATGCCAATCCCCGTTTTTCGCGCACTTCTTCGTAAAGCCGCGAGGCAAAACTGCCGCCGCCGAGGATGTAGTTGACGACGAAGGCCGCATAATAATCTGGGTCATCACGCAGTAAGCCCGCATGTCCGAAAACGATGGTCGATTGCGGAACAGCTTTGTCGATAACAACCACATCGCCCTCGCCTTGGGGCATGAACCTGGCGACGGCTTGGCTCGCGGTTTCTGCCGGCAAGGCGAGAAAGGTTTGGTCCAGCAGCCGCGCCAATTCCTCCGGATCGATGTCGCCGACAACGCCGATGATCAGATTGTCGCGCGCAAAGTGGTTGGCAACAAACTGGCGAAGATCTTCCTCGGTAAGGGCACTGACCGACTCCGAGGTTCCCGTCACCCGCCGCCCATAGGGGTGCTCCGGATAGAGCAGGCGGCGAAGCACCCGATTGGCGATAACTCCAGGATTTTCGGCATCCCGCTTCAGACCAGCGAGTATCTGGTTGCGAATGCGCTCGACAGGCTCTGGGTCAAAGCGCGGCTGCGTCAAGGCGAGCTTCAGCAGTTCAAAGGCCGCATCGCGGTTTTCGATCAGGGTGCGTAGGCTGCCGGTGAAAGTATCAAGGCCGGCACTGAAACTGAGGCTGATCGACAAATCCTCCAATCGGCCCTGGAATGCCTGGGAATCGAGGTCCCCGGCCCCTTCGTCAATAAGACTGGCTGCAAAGTTTGCCAGGCCTTCCTCACCGATTGGGTCGAGGGCAGCCCCGCCACGAAAGGCGAGCTGCAAGGACAGAATGGCGTTGCTGTGGTCTTCGACCAACCAAGCCTCGATGCCGCCAGGACTGATTACGCGCTGTACTTCGGCGGCACGGCCGGGTGTAGCGATAGCGACAATCAGGATCACGCTGCCGATGAGACTGCGGGCAATGTTCATCATGTTACTCATGGTCGAAGTTTCACGAGGTCGGCTTGCTGCGCAAAACGCCCGTGACAGAGCGTCCATCGTCCAACACTTGTTGGACGACTTGATTGACCTGTTCTTGGGTCACAGCCTCAATGCGTCGTGGCCAGGCCTCGATTGCCTCCACGGTGCTTCCAGTGGTAAGGGCAACTCCCAGGACGCGCGCGCCCGTGCTCAATTCGTCGCGGGCATAGCGTGCACTGGCAACCAGGCGCTGTTTAGCCTTGTCCACCTCTTCCCTCGTAATGCCTTCGCGGCGAATCTGGTCGATCTCGGCGCGGAGCGCGGCTTCCACGGCTTCGAGCTCTACGCCAGGGCGGGGCGAGGCGTAGAATATGATCGAGGCGTAATCGAGACTGTTTGGGCTATAGGCGGACCCAGCGGCAACGGCAAGACCTTGTTCGACCACCAGCGAACGATATAGTCGGGTTGTCGCGCCGCTGCCGATCGCCTCATTGAAGACTTCCAAGGCAGTGGCCTCTGTGCCGTCGCCGGTCGAGGCGCTGGGGGCCAGGAAGGAGATGCTGAGCGAAGGCTGGCGCACTCGCTCGCTTTCCAATTCTACCCTTCGCGCGGCCAGCTGTGGCGGCTCGAGCAGGCGTTGGCGCACCGGCACCTCGCGCGGTTCGATCTTTCCATAGGTGGCTTCCGCCAAGGGGCGCACGTCGTCGGCTGTTACGTCGCCGGCGACAATCAGGACCGCATTGTTCGGCGCATACCAACGCCGATAGAAATCAATCGCGTCCTCCGTCGTCAGGCCACGCATCTCATGCTCCCAACCGATGACGGGAATGCGGTAGGGATGATTGAGATAAAGGGCTGCCCGGACCATCTCGCTTAGTTGCGAGCCTGGCGAATTATCCACGCGGCTGCGCCGCTCTTCCAGGATCACGTCGCGCTCCGGCAAGACGACCTCATCGCTTAGCACCAGGCCGGTCATGCGATCGGCCTCGTGCTGCATCATGATCGCCAGGCGATCTTTGGCGACCGTCTGGTAGTAGGCCGTATAGTCGTAACTGGTAAAGGCGTTCTCTTGACCGCCGTTGCGGGCGATGATGGCGGAAAACTCGCCCGGTCCCAAGGTTTCGGTTCCCTTGAACATCAAGTGTTCGAGGAAATGGGCGATACCGGATTTGCCTGGTGGCTCGTCGGCCGCGCCGACCTTGTACCAGAGCATGTGCGTAACGATCGGCGCGCGATGGTTTGGAATCACGACGACTTCGAGGCCATTATCCAGGGTAAAGGTCGTTGGATTGAAAACCTGTGCCGAGGGTGATTTGCTTGGCACAGCCAATAGAGCAAACACCAAGGCCAAGGCAAGAAAACAAGAAAGACCGCGCATTCTAAGGAGAGACATGCCTCCTCCCAACATGGCGTGGGACTCTGGCCGAGCGGTCATGCAAAACCGCGTCAGACTTGGTCTAAATATGGCTGCAGGGTGCCAACAGGCAAGCTTTAGGTCCTGATCATGCTGTCAACTAGGCCTTCAACCCTGCGTGAGGGGGCAAAGGAGTATCTCGCAGTCTGGCATGCGCAAGTTTAACAGGATCTAAAAAATTCCCTCTAAGAGGCCTTTCTTTCGGCGCTGAATGGTGGGGGTTCGGCCGTCGCCCACAGACTTGCCAAGCGCTGCGTTTTCCTGAAGACGGCGGGCCTCGGCTTCCGCATCAAGCACCTCACCCGGCTGCTCCTCGTCTCGCCAGAACACCAAGCGATTGATGAACTCTTCGTTTTCTTCGTTGATTTGTTGGGTTTCTCGATCCACCAGCGATCGAATTTCAGGCTCTGAATCAGAGCTACCTGCTTGTCGCAACAGCGCTGCTTCACCGGGTGATGTGCCGAATTCGGCTGGCTGTTGGGGGAGGCTGGCATCACCGCTAGAACGGAAAACGTTCTGTCGCGCCTGTTGGGTGGGGGTACCCTCTTGCGGTCGTGGCACGCCTGGCTGGGGCGGGCGCAAGGCAAAGTCCGGCGGCAAGCTTAAGGGCGCGCGGGAAACCACTCGAAACTCATCGGGGGATTGTTTTTCCAGGCCCAGCTGTTCCCTTACGCCAGAACAGGCGGATATCGACAAAATAATGCCCGTCGTTAGAGACACATAGCAAAATTTGGCAAGTCTCATGTTTCCCTTCCCCAGAACTGACTCTTCCATCCCAAAGCTGGATCCAGCGTTTAGCCACCCAATTTTTTTGCCCAGACTATTTTTCTATTTTACGCATCTCTCGTCGCGGCAACAAGTTGTCAATCAGGAGGAGGGCTACGCCGAGCAAAATTGTACTGTCTGCCACATTGAAGGCAGGCCAATGCCAGGTCCCTAGATGGAAATCGAGAAAGTCGATCACGGCATTAAGGCGGATTCGGTCGATCACATTGCCCACCGCACCGCCCACAATGAGGCCGCAGGCGATGGCGATGGTCCTGCCGGATTGGTGGCGCACCCACAACAAAAGCGCGCTCACGATGCACAGCGCCAAGACCGTGAAAAACCACGGCTGCCAGTTGCCGCCACCGCCACCGAAGAGGCCAAAACTGATGCCCTTGTTGTAGGTGATGACCAGGTTAAAAAAGCTTGTTATTTCAATAACCTGTGGGGGCTGCATGATGACATCTCTGACCAGCCATTTGCTCAACTGGTCGAGTATCACCACCACCGTGGCCACGGCAAGGGCTATGCGAAGCATCGTGCCAAGCCGCTCATACTAGGCAGATGGTGTGGTGCTCTCTGACACCCTGTCGCCAGCTAGAGATGAAACAACCTCGGCGCAACGGGCACAACAACCTGGTGCTGAACGATGGCTGCCAACATCCGGCAGCACCCGCCAGCAACGCTGACATTTTTCGCCGCTCGCCATACCGGGCACCACGGCGATATCGGCGACGTCCTCCAGGCGAAAGCCGCCCGCAGTTTCGCCTTCAACCACGGTGATCCCCGATGTAATCGCGATCTCCGCCAAATCGACTCCGCTGATCGTCGCCATCACCGGTGCTGAATCGATGTAGACCGTCGGGTGGGCCTGCAGGCTGGACCCGAGCCGCTTTTCGGCCCGCTCGAGCTCCAGGGCCCCGGTGATGACACGCCGCACCTGGCGCAAGGTTTCCCAACGCGCAGCCAGCTCTGGGGCGTGCCAGGTTTCTGGGACTTCTGGGAACTGGCGCAGGTGCACGCTTTCTTCCTTGCCGCAATCCCGTGCCCACCAGGCTTCCTCTGCGGTGAAGCAAAGGATCGGCGCCAGCCATGCGGTCAGGCAGCCAAAGACTGCGTCGAGTACGCTGCGGCAGGCGCGTCTGCGGGGATCCTTGGGCGAATCGCAGTAAAGCGAATCCTTGCGAATATCGAAATAGAACGCCGACAATTCAACCGCGCAGAAGTTATGCAGCGCCTGATAGATCGCGTGAAAATCAAAGGCTGCCGAATTGCTGCGCACCAGCTGGTCGAGTTCGTAGAGGCGATGCAGCACATATCGCTCGAGCTCGGGCATTTCTTCCACGGGCAGTCGTTCCGATTCGTCGAAGCCCGCCAAGTTTCCCAGCAGATAGCGAAGGGTATTGCGCAGCCGCCGATAGGCATCGATCTGATAGCGCAAAATCTCACGGCCGATGCGGATGTCTTCCGAATAGTCCGAGGCTACCACCCAAAGGCGCAAAATGTCGGCGCCGTGCTGTTCGATGACTTTTTGCGGCGAGGTGATGTTGCCCAGCGACTTGGACATCTTCCGGCCGTTCTCGTCCAGCACGAAGCCGTGGGTCAGGACCGCATCGTAAGGGGCCCGCCCGCGGGTGCCGGCGCTTTCCAGCAAGGAGGTGTGGAACCAGCCCCGGTGCTGGTCGGAGCCTTCCAGGTAGAGGTCGGCCGGCCACCGGAGTTCCGGGCGATCCTCCAGCACAAAGCTGTGGGTCGAGCCTGAATCGAACCACACCTCGACCACGTCGGTGACCTGCTCGAAGTCGGCCGCGTCATGGTCATTGCCGAGAAAGCGCTGGGGGTCGCTATCAAACCAGGCATCAGCCCCCTCGGCTTCGAATGCCGCGGCGACCCGGTCGACGACGGCCTGATCGCGCAGCGGCTCGCCACTCTGCTTGTGCACGAAGATGGGCAAGGGCACGCCCCAAAGCCGTTGCCGCGAGACGCACCAGTCCGGTCGTCCTTCGATCATGCCGTAGAGCCGGCTCTTGCCGGCCGCTGGTACAAATCGGGTGTCGTCGATAGCTTTGAGGGCCTTCTCGCGCAGCCCATTGGTTTCCATGGAAATGAACCACTGCGGCGTGTTGCGGAAGATCAGCGGCGCCTTCGATCGCCAGGAGTGCGGATAGCTGTGGCGCAGCCGGCCTCGGGCGGCAAGGCGCCCCGCGTGCCGCAGCGCTTCGATGACCGCGGGATCGGCGTCGCCCGCCTTGCCTTCTTGGGTATAAACGACCCTGCCGGCGAACAGCGGTACCTGATCCACGAAGACGCCATCGCCGTCAACCGTCATCGGGGTTGGCAAGCCGTGGCGACGGCCCAGCTCGTAGTCGTCGGCACCGTGGCCCGGGGCGATATGAACCAGGCCCGTGCCCTGGTCCATGGTCACGAAATCGGCCGCTAAAAGCGGAACATCGTAGTCATAGCCCTCTCCCCGCAAGGGGTGGGCGGCAAGGGTGCCCGTAAGGGCCGAGCCGGCGAGGTCGCCACGCAGCCGATGACCGGTAACCTTCAAGTCTGCCAGAACCTGATTGAGAAGGGTCTGGGCAACAAGAAAACATGCACCGGCGTTGACCAGGCTGCCTTCGCCCGGCTGCGTGACCTCGAACACCACATAGTCCGCCTTGGCATCGAAGGCGATGGCCCGATTGCCGGGCAGCGTCCAAGGCGTGGTGGTCCAAATGAGCGCGCTAGCGCCCGCAAGCGCGGGCACGTCCGTGCTCAGGATCGGAAATTGAACCCAGACTGTGTTCGAGGTGTGGTCCTGATACTCAACCTCCGCGTCGGCCAGTGCGGTTTTCTCCACGACGGACCACAGAACCGGCCGGGCGCCGCGATAGAGGCCCCCGTTCAACAGGAATTTGCCGACCTCTCGCACGATGTGGGCTTCGGCCGCGAAGCTCATCGTCGTATAGGGGCGCTCCCAGTCACCTTCGACGCCCAGGCGGCGAAACTCGTCCGTTTGGACCTTGATCCAATGCTCGGCGAAATCACGGCATTGTCGCCGGAACTCGACGACGGATACCTCGTCCTTGGACTTGCCTTTGGCCCGGTACTCCTCTTCCACCTTCCATTCGATGGGCAAACCATGGCAATCCCAGCCAGGCACATAGTGCGCATTCTTGCCCTGCATTTGCTGGGAACGGTTGATGACGTCTTTCAACACTTTGTTGAGGCCGTGGCCCATGTGTAGGTGGCCATTGGCATAGGGTGGGCCATCATGCAGGATGAATGGCTCGCGGCCCTGCGAATCGGCGCGCAGGCGTGCGAAAAGGTCCATTTCGGCCCAGCGGCGCAAGGTTTCCGGTTCGCGCTCGGGCAGCTTGGCGCGCATGGCGAATTCGCTGCGCGGCAGGAATACAGTCGATTTGTAGTCGACGGTCATGGTTGCTGTCTCTTTAACTTCGCCCGGACCAGCTGTGACGTGTTGCGGAGCAAAGCCACGAGCGAGCGGGAACGGGACCTTTACAGAGGATTCTGCCGCTTTGTGCCCTCAAACCCCTTAAGGGTCAAACGACTTTTGCCTCTCGGCGGGTCGGAAACGGCGTGAATGACCCGGATAGGCGCCCTAAGACACGAAAAGATGTCCAGATCGGCAGGCTAGCTGGCCAGGGCATCTTGCTTGCGGCGGCTTTCTACTGGTTGTCCCTGGATCTGTGGGCTGCGGCGGAAGACCATCAGTATGGCTTCGCCTTTGACCACCACCGTGTCGCCGACCGAGCAGATCGTCTCGAAGGTCACACGCTGACGATCATGGTTGATGTCGGTGATGGTCACCTGTGCTTCCACCGTGTCGCCGATCTTAACCGGCGCCCGGAACTGCAGGCTTTGGCTAACGTAAACGCAACCGGGGCCTGGCAGACGTGTCCCCAGCACGGTGGAAATATAGCTCGCGGACAGCATGCCGTGGGCGATGCGTTCTTTGAACGGTGTGGTGGCCGCGTAATTGTCGTCCATGTGCACGGGATTGTGGTCGCCGGAAATCGCCGCGAAGCTCTCGATATCGTTAACTGTGACGGTCTTGGCGTAGCTGTCGCTCATACCAACGGAGAGATCCTCCAGAAAGTAACCCTGAGGTAGCTGCATGACGTGGTCCTTCTCCGTAGTCGCCGATGAGATCGGCCCTAGGGCCGTCTCAGAACACGATACCGACCAGTTTTGTTGCGATGCAAAATCATGTTGTGCATTGCACTATAGTCGCGCCCCCTCATAAGGGCAAGTCACACAACAATCTTTTGCCTGCCTTTAATATAAGTCACAAAAGTAAAGCCAAGCTTGCGCTGCGGCGCCAACAGACCGTAGGATCATTTTCCTCATCTCTCGCCGAGGCCGTTTCGAGCGTAGGACCTGAGCCACAGCCGTCGGCCAGAGCGATTGGTTAATCTTTCTAGGATGGCTGGCACCAACTCCTGGGCTTGGAAATCCGGCTGAAGAGGGCATCGGCCATGGATTATTACGAAATTTGGTGTGACCTGAAATCAGGCTCAAAGGATCTCGAATTTTGCGAGAACGTGCGCGCCTATATGACGCATCTTCAAGAAAGAGGGTTGATCGCCGGATTTCGTTTGGCGCGACGGAAGTTGGGCTTTGGCCCGCCAGGCCTGGGCGAATTTAACATCACCATTGAAACCACCGACTTGGTCCAGTTGGAACGGGCCTTTCAAGATGTCAAGCAGCGCAGCGGCACGACGGAGCGCTTGCATGCCAAGGTCTATAGCGCAGTTACCAACCTGACTTTTGCGCTCTACCGGGACTTTCCGGATCGAGAGGCTTGACTCGCACTGGCGGCGGTTATTGCCGGTAGGAATGTTCCTTGCCATCGCCTAACGGAGCCCATTTTCGCCATGGCGCGGCGTATTTTTCATCCGACGCACCAAGTCGCTGCGTTACCTTCGAAAATGGTTAGCGTTACTCTATTCAGGTGCCAGGGATACCCTAATGCAAGGCAAGGACGAAAACGGAACTCATTTTCACGATCAAGGCGATGGCCCTGCGGTGGTCCTCATTCATGGGCTGGGTATGAATCACGCCATGTGGCAATGGCAGGTCCCAGCGCTGGCGCCCACATTTCGGGTTTTGACTTACGACCTGATCGGTCATGGCGAAAGCCCGACCCCAACTGCCAAACCCGATCTCGCCATGCTTTCCCGACAGCTCGTCGAGTTGATGGATCATCGTGATATCGCGCGCGCTGCCATCGTCGGTTTTTCGTTGGGGGGCATGATCGCCCGGCGTTTCGCGATTGATCATCCAGAACGCCTGAGCGCGCTGGCCGTCCTGCATTCCGCCCATGCTCGCAGCACGGCACAGCGCGATGCCGTGCGCCAGCGAGTAGAACTGGCCGGCCGCAGCGGGCCGGAAGCCACGGTGGATGAGGCGCTCGAGCGCTGGTTTACGCCCGAGTTTGCCGCCGGCAATCCGGAAGTGCTGACTTTGGTTCGGGGCTGGATTCTCGCCAACGATCGCCGCGTCTATCCCTTGCTCTATCACGTACTTGCCGAAGGGGATCAGGAAATTGTTGAGGGGACTGAGACGATCCCCTGCCCAACCTTGGTGATGACCGGTGAGGAGGACCACGGCAACTCCCCGGAAATGGCCCGGCATATGGCCGCGGCGATTCCCAACGCCAAGGTGGTGATCCTGCCGGGATTGCGCCACATGGCCCTGGCCGAGGATCCCTCGAGCATCAATGAACCCCTGCTTGAATTTTTGCGCGCCGCAATGCTCGATGATTGACGGCCTTGTCTGCCGATAATGGCCCAGTGTGCCATTCTCTATAGATTGATCAGTCTATCTACTTCTTTGATTGGTAGATGATAAATATACTTGCTAAGGTCTTGGTAGTGCATGAAAAAGAACAATACGCGAACATTGCTTGACCTGATGATGATGCTCTCTTACCTTTTGTCAGACACCGCGTGCTAGGACAGGGCCGGGCTAGCTGCCTGGATCCATTGGCCTAGCCTCTGAGGAGCACTCATATGATGCCGGTTTCCGCTCTTTCTCAGCAAATTTGGGACCTTAAGTACCGTCTCAAGGATGCGTCAGGCGAACCGCTCGACACCAGGGTCGAAGATACCTGGCGGCGGGTGGCCAAGGCACTTGCCGAGGTCGAGCAGGATCCAGAGACCTGGGAAGCCCGGTTTTTCGATGCGATGCGGGACTACCGCATGCTGCCGGCCGGCCGAATCTTGGCTGGTGCGGGCAGCGACCGTCAGGTGACGCTCTTCAACTGCTTCGTCATGGGAACAATCCCCGATGACATGAGCGGCATCTTCGAGCACTTGAAGCAGGCGGCACTGACGCTGCAGCAGGGTGGCGGCATTGGCTATGATTTCTCGACGCTGCGGCCTCGGGGTGCTCTGGTCAAGGGTGTCGGGGCGGATGCCTCGGGGCCCCTCAGCTTCATGGATGTTTGGGACGCCATGTGCCGAACCATCATGAGCGCGGGCCATCGCCGGGGCGCCATGATGGCCACCTTGCGCTGTGATCATCCGGATATTGAAGCCTTTATCGATGCTAAGGCGGAACCGGGCCGTCTGCGCATGTTCAATCTCTCGGTGCTGGTCAGCGATGCCTTCATGCAGGCGGTGGAGGCGGACGATACCTGGGACCTGACCTTTGACGGGACCGTTTATCGTGTCATCCAGGCGCGCGCCTTGTGGGACAAGATCATGCGCGCGACCTACGCCTATGCAGAGCCTGGCGTCATCTTCATCGATCGGATCAATCGGCTGAACAATCTCTGGTACTGCGAGGAGATCGCGGCCACCAACCCCTGCGGCGAGCAGCCGTTACCGCCTTACGGCGCCTGTCTGCTCGGTTCGATCAACCTGGCACGTCTGGTCCAGGAGCCGTTTTCGGCCAATGCATCCCTCGACCTCACCGCGCTTCAGGAACTGGCAGCGGTGGCGGTGCGGTTGTTGGACAACGCGATCGATGTCTCTCGATTTCCGCTGCCCGAACAAAGGGCAGAGGCGCTGGCCAAGCGGCGCATTGGGTTGGGCATTACCGGCCTCGCCGACGCCTTGGCGATGGTGGGACTGCGCTATGGCAGCGAGGATGCCGTTGCGCGAACCGAGGCCTGGTTGGCTGCCTTTCGACGGGCCGCCTATGCCGCTTCTATAGACTTGGCATCTGAAAAAGGGGCCTTTCCGCTTTTCGACAAGGCGAAGTTTCTGCAAGGCGAGAGCGTACGAGGCCTGGGCCAAGACCTGCAGGACGCGATCGCGGAGAAGGGCATCCGCAATGCCTTGGTGACCTCCGTCGCGCCGACCGGCACCATATCCTTGCTCGCAGACAACGTTTCCTCGGGGATCGAGCCGATATTCAGCTTAAACCATCGCCGCAGCATCCGATCACCGCAGGGCCGCCGACAAGAAGAAACAGTGAGCGATTACGCCTTCCGCCTGTTCCGACACTCGCAGGGCGAGGAATCGGACCTGCCTTCCGCCTTGGTGACTGCGCAAGAGCTGGAGCCTGAAGCCCACCTAGCGATGCAGGCAGCCGTGCAGAAATACATCGACAGTTCGGTGTCCAAGACCATCAACCTACCGGCTGCCATCTCCTACGAGGATTTCGCGGATGTCTACCGTCAGGCCTACGCGCGCGGCTGTAAGGGTTGTACGACCTATCGGCCGAACAAGATTACGGGGGCCGTCCTCACGGCTGAAAATGTCACTCAAGATGGCAAGAATGAAGAGGAACGACAACCACCGGCTCTCAAGGACGAGGCCGGGGTGATCTACATGACCCAACCCCTGGACCGCCCCGCATCCTTGCCGGGAAAGACCTACAAGCTGCGATGGCCGGAAAGTGACCATGCGATCTACATCACCTTGAACGATATCATTCAGGATGGCCGGCGGCGTCCTTTCGAGATCTTCATCAACTCAAAGAACATGGATCACTATGCCTGGACTTTGGCATTGACCCGTATGATCAGCGCGGTTTTCCGGCGGGGGGGCGATGTTTCCTTTGTCGTCGAGGAGCTGAAGGCAGTCTTTGATCCGCGCGGCGGCGCATGGATGAATCGCCGCTACGTTCCCTCGCTGCTGGCGGCCATTGGCGATGTCATTGAAAAGCATATGGTGGATATCGGTTTTCTGCCCAAGAATGAGGCAGAGCCTCGACTTCCGGCGGTGGTCAACTCCCCGTCCGCTGACGCTGGCGTGGGTGATGACGGGCTCCGCACGCTCCGTCAGTGCCCGAAATGCGGTAGCGCGGCGCTTTGGCGCCAGGAAGGCTGCGACGTTTGTGCCGACTGCCGGTATTCCAAATGCAGCTAGCCGCGTGATTTGGACCCTCGACGTGAGGGCATCACCTGAATGCGATCTACCTCGACCAAGAGATCACCTAGGCCACTGTCGCCTATCCCGAGCGCATCCAAATGGGCTAGGGTGTTGGCCAGATATTCGCGGCATTGCCCACGATTGCCCCGGCCTTGGGCAATGTAGGCGGCCGTCTCCTCCAGGCTGAGGTGGCCCGTATACTGCTGATGATTTCGATTGACCACGAAGCCACAAGCCTGCACGGGGCCCGCCGGCAGGTGTACCTTGAGCCATCGCGGTCGATAAACCTTTTGCAACATCTCCCGCTCATAGAGGTAGTGCATGACCGCGTCGCCTTCGGCCGCGGGTACTCGAAAGGCCAGGCCTCGACAGGAGCCGCCGCGGTCTAGCCCGAGAACCAGGCCGGGGCAATCCTGGGTTCCTCGGTAATGGACCGAGTAAATGCAAAACCGGCGATGATAGCCCCGCAGCAGGGCGACCTGGACCTCTAGGTGCGGAAACCCCGGGTTCCACATGAGCGAGCCGTAGCCGAAGACCCAAAAATCCTCATTTTCAGGGCGCTGCAAATAGGGATAACTCTTGGTCGGTTCGTTCAAATTGTGTTGCTCACTTCCGCAATTGCGCTCGGCACAATTTGGCTTTACCCCTGAACTCCAAACGCCAAACGGGCGGCGCTGACCTCAGGGGCGGACTGCCGACATAAGGGCGGCGATCTTGCCAGAAGATGCGACCGCCACCAAGAAGGGTTATCGGAAAGACGATGGTACTTCGGCGGATAGCAATCGGCTTCGGGATAATAGGTTTCTTGATGACTGCGGGCTGGATCTTTTTCTGGTTCTACACCGCCGAGCAGTTCGAAGTGCGGTTGACCGGCTGGGCCGTCGAACGCCGAAGCCAAGGCTATCAGGTGTCCTACAGACTTTCGGAAATCAAAGGATTTCCAACGCGCCTCAAGGCTCAAGTCTTAGACCCCTTCATTGCCTCGCCCAAGGGCTGGCGCTGGCAGGGGCCCGCCTTGCTGGCCCAATCAGCGGCCTTAAACCCCCTTTATATTCGTATTGCCGCACCGGGTAGCCATGAGGTCATGGTTACCGGTAGCGAACAAGACGTGCAAGCCAACATTGAGGCGGTGGCTGCCGATATCGATTTGTGGCTCACGCCCTGGGGTGCGCTCGAAGGCCTTCGTTGGCTTTTGAAGGATACTAGCTTTACAACCATCCCCTTTGGGAAATTTCGCCTGGATCAGGGGCGACTCTTGCTGCGCAGAGGCAAGCTTGACGATGGCTCACCCTCGGGCAACCTCGACTTCGCCCTCGCGTTCGATACCCTCGCGTTGCCCGACATTGGGCAGAACCCTTTTGGCAGCCAAATCGAAAGTATCATCGCAGATGGCGAGCTACACAAAGAGCCCCCAAGGAAGCTTAGCCGTGAGGAACTGCTGGCCTGGCAAGGCCGCGACGGCCAACTCAGTCTTTCCCGCTTCCAGTTGTTATGGGGACCCTTGGCGTTGCGCGCCAAGGGTGATGTCCGCCTTGATCCCGACTTACGCCCGGAGGCTGACCTTACTGCCGAGGTCTCCGGCTTCACCGAAGTGATTCAGGCCCTGGAAGACAAGCGGCTGATCAAGTCCAGCGCGGCACTCGCCGCCAACCTTGCCTTGACTGCGCTCTCCCGTATCGACCCGGAAAGCGGCGAGGCGGTGGTAACCTTGCCGATCAAGATTCGCCAGGGTCAGGTTTATCTTGGCCCGGTGGCGTTGTTCCAGATTTCTCCGGTTCTCTAGGATCGAAGCTGCCGGCTTGATGGGCGTCGATGATACCCCGCCTTATGGTTCGGGTGCGTGCGAAGCGGTCATGCAAGACCTCGCCTTCGCCCCAGCGGATCGCCCGCTGCAGCGACGACAAATCCTCGGTGAAACGCTGCAGCATCTCCAAAACCGCCTCGCGGTTGTTTAAGAAGACGTCGCGCCACATGACGGGATCGGAAGCAGCGATGCGGGTAAAGTCGCGAAAGCCACTCGCCGAGAATTTTATTACTTCCTGCTGGGCGCCACCTTCCAGATCGGTGGCCGTACCGACGATGGTGTAGGCGATCAGGTGCGGCAGATGAGAGGTGATTGCCAGGACCCGGTCATGGTGGGCCGCTTCCATAACTTCAATCATACTACCGCAGGCCCGCCAGAGCGCAGCCACTTTTTCCACCGCCGCCGCGCTGGTGCCGGGCGGCGGCGTCAAGATGCACCAACGGTCCTCGAAGAGGGAGGCGAAGCCAGCCTCGGGCCCCGACATCTCCGTGCCGGCGATGGGATGTCCGGGAACGAAGTCGACGCCTTCTGGGACATGCGGGCCGATATCCCGGATTACCGCCAGTTTGACGGAGCCAACCTCCGTTAGAATCGATCCCGGCGCCAAGTGTGGGCCAATATGACGCGCGATCGCCTCGTAGGCCCCGACCGGTGTTGCGATGACCGTAAGGTCAGCACCGGCGACAGCTTCGGTCATGTCGCTGTGCACGCTGTCGGCGAGGCCCAGCGCTTCCACCTTGGCCAGCGTGGCCTCTGTCTTGGCGGTTGCGGCGATGTGCTTGGCGAGGCCGTGGCGCCGAATGGCGCGCGCGAGCGACGACCCAATCAACCCAGGCCCGATGATGGCGACGCGGTCGAATAGAGGCGTAGTCATCCGACAAAGTCGGCGAGTGCTGCTGCCGTTTCCCGCATATCCGCCTCCAATCCGATTGTGACGCGCAGGCAATGCGGCAAACCATAAGGGGCCATGCCGCGTACCAGGATGCCCCGCTTCTTCAGGAAGGTTGCGGCAGATGCCGCATCACGGCCCGGCTCTTCAGGAAACTGCAAGAGCACAAAGTTGCCTGCACTTGGATGACAGGTCAAACCGATCTTGCGACAATCCTCCCGAAAGCGAGACCGGCACGATGCATTGTGGTTTCGCGAATGCGCGGCATACTCTTTGTCTGCGACTGCAGCAGCAGCCGCGGCCTGCGCTGCGTTGGAGGTGTTGAAAGGCCCGCGCAGGCGGTGCAGGACGTCGACCACGTCGGGCGGGCAAAAGGCCCAGCCTATACGAAGTCCGGCCAGGCCGTGGATTTTCGAAAAGGTTCGCAACATGACCACGTTGTCAGAGGATCGCACCAGGCCTTGGCCGGATTCGTATCCGTTGTCGCTCACATACTCCGCATAGGCGGCATCGATGACGAGCAGCACTGAATCCGGCAGGTTTTGTCGCAAACGGGTGATTTCCTGGCTGGTCAGGTAGCTCCCGGTGGGGTTATTCGGATTGGCCAGGAAGAGCACCCGCGTCTTGTCACTCACATGGTCCAACAACGCGTCAACGTCCGCACGCAAGCCGGTTTCCGGCGCGGCGACGGCTCGACAGCCTGTGGTTTTCGCCGCAATGGAATACATGAGAAATCCGTGCTGGCTGTAGAGCACTTCATCTCCCGGACCGGCGTAGGCGCGTACCAAAAGCGAGATCAGTTCGTCAGATCCGGCGCCGCACACCAACTGGTCCGCCGGCAAGCCCTCCGCGGCCGCGATCGCGTGACGAAGATCGAAGCTGCCCCCGTCAGGGTAGCGATGCAGCTCGTCGGCCAGTCCCTGATAGGCGGCGATGGCCTTTGCGCTCGGCCCGAGCGGGTTTTCATTGGAAGCCAAGCGAATGACCCGATCGACACCCTCAACCGTCGACGCCCCACCAACGTAAGGGGCTACGTCGAGAATGCCCGGGCGTACCACCAAAGTCATTCTATCACCTCATGATCTTCGGCGCCTGCTAGGTCGCTTGGGCTGAGCGGCGCCGCGTAGCCTCCGACCGCCCAGGCGTGCCGAATTGCGCCACCTTCCACCAGCTGACCAAGGCGCGGATCGTCTTGCGATATGTGCCCGTCTAGCAGCATCATGTGAAGCCAGCGGCCGGGGGGATCGCTCCATCCTTGCAAGTACTCTGCGTCAAGCTTGGCGGAAAGCAGTAGATCGCGAAGGGCCCCTCTACTCAGTTCGCCGCTCGCTTCCACCACCAGATAACTGTAGTCAACATCGCTGCTGTCGGGGATTGACAGTCCGATCGCCAAAGCACCTTCTGAGGGGTCTTGAATGTGACCGGTTTCAGCAAAAGGAAGCCGCGCAATGATGCGCGGCATTGACAGGTTATCTCGCGCAAGATGACGCCACCACTGTTGAGAACGTTCGTCGCTCGGCAAGGGTAGAACGCCGACCGTTGCCTGGCCATCGTTAACCGATTGGATGACGCCGACAGTACTCTCGTGGGAGACGTAGCCGGTCAAGGACCCGAAATGATCGCGAGCCAGTTGAGAAAATCGATCAGCGCCGGGAGGGGCGAATACCGCTACTGAAAATGGCCCTTGCAGTGCGGTGAAGACAGAGAATATCTCGCGCCAGATTCGCACCAGTGCCGCCTTGGGGAACTCGCCTCTGTGACGGCGAACGAGGCGCCGCAGAACCATCGCCTCACGACCGGGCCGCATGAAAACGCTGCCGGGATTCTTGGCTGCCCGAATTCGCCTAGCTAGAGTTGTGCGATGCATCAATAGATCGTGGAGTCGCGAGTCGATTTCGTCGACTTGCCGTCGCAATTCCGATAAGGCGGCATCGCTATCAGACATCTTCGGCCGGCTATTGCTGATCAAGAGCGGGCTAAAGAGATAGTCCCAGGCGCCAACAAAATCAAAGAAAACGTCGTCGCACCATTGCAGCTTCAAAACCTTCCCGCGGCTGCAGGGGTGACCCGGGTGTCACCCTTCCCGAGGTTGGATCCTTCGAGCGACGTTGGGTAAGGCCACGAGAACCGGACGTTTCCGTGCTTTTTGGTGTTGTGGCGTTACGGCATAGAGCTGTTTGCTGGCTTCTACCAAAACCACACCGGCAAAGGTGGGAAACCATCGGCTGCAGGCTTGCTCCCAGGCCGGCGCGGCGCGCAGCAAAGCGCGGCTACGGAGCGGTGGAATGAAGAGCGCGCGTTGGGTCTGGGCTGGCGTGAAGAGGTGATCGCGCAGCACGCGGGAGAGCTGGCCGGTAGAATAGGGATGTCCCCAACCAAAAGGTGTGCGGTCGATGCGCGCCCAAATGCCGCGCCGGGAGGGCACCACCACGAGCAAGCGCCCATTGCCGCTCAACACCCGCCAAATCTCGCGCAGCATGGCCCGTAGATGCTCACTGCTTTCCAAGGCGTGCACCAGCAGAACTCGATCAATCGAGGAATCGGCAAGCGGCAGATCGGTCTCGTCGACGAGGGAAACCAAGCCTTTTTCCACACGCGGCCAATGCAATACGCCTTGACCTGCCGGCATGAACGCGATTACCCGTTCAGCGTTTCCGCGATAATGCTCCAAGTAGGGGGTTACATAGCCGAGGCCGAGAAGCCGTTCTCCGCGCAAGTCGGGCCAAAGCTCGTTGACGCCCCTCGCGATCATTTGGGCCGCCACCTCGCCTAAAGGTGTCCGATAGAAATCCCTAAGATCAACGACGTCAGACCACATCGCGCCAAATGCCCATTTTTGCAGCCCGGCTCGTCAAAGATCCTCGAATCCGGGATGAGGACTGCATTTTCAGCCTAACATTTATATCAGATTCGTGAATTAAGTGACAGTTGCCACATTTTCATTGCCTTTCACCGCAAAAAATCGGTTTGCTAGCGGTTCCGAGCCGGGAAAATGGAGGCGTGAATGAAGCTCTATTATTCTCCAACGTCACCCTATGTCCGCAAGGTAACAGTGCTGGCCATTGAGGTCGGGTTGGAGACAAGCATCGAAAATATACCCTTGGATCCAAAGGTTACGGCTGGCGGCCTGGTTTCCGACAACCCCTTGGCCAAGGTCCCGACCCTGATCACCGATGATGGCACCCAACTCTACGACTCGCCGGTCATTTGCGAGTACCTGGATAGCCTGCATGACGGACCCAAGCTCTTGCCTGCTGCTGGCAGCGCGCGCTGGTTGGTGCTGCGTCAGCAAGCTCTGGGTGACGGTCTCCTTGACGCCGCTTTGCTGTGCATGATCGAAGCCATGCGGCGACCGGAACCGTACCGCTGGCAGGGCTGGGTCGAGCTGCAGACGGAGAAAATTCTGCGAGCAGCTGATGCCTTCGAAGCCGAGTGCGAGACTCTTGAAGGGCCTTTGACGCTGGGATCCATCACCGTGGCTTGCGCGCTCGGCTATCTCGACTTTCGCTTTCCTGGTATAGGCTGGCGCAGCACTCGGCCCGCATTGACGGAGTGGTTCGCCAGGTTCGCCGAGCGCCCGTCGATGCAGCGTTCCGTGCCACAAGACCTGCCGAAGTGAACCGCATGGAAGCGGCAGAGGTCATCCGCGCCCTCGATCTAGAGCCGCATCCGGAAGGCGGCTATTACCGGGAGACCTACCGCGACAGCCGTGAGGACGGCGAACGTGGCCATATGACCGCCATCTACTATCTTTTGAGCGCTGGCCAGGTTTCTCATTGGCATCGCATCGATGCGGTCGAGATTTGGCACTGGTACGCGGGTGCCGCCCTAGAGCTTTCACTCGCCGAGGCATCGAACAAGCATCGCTCTTGTGTTCTCGGTCCCGCCTTGAGCCAAGATCAATGGCCGCAGGTTGTCGTTTCCGCGGGGACCTGGCAGTCGGCGCGTTCGCTGGGGGCCTGGACGCTGGCGGGCTGTACGGTGGCTCCCGCCTTCGCGTTCGCCGGATTTGAGCTGGCCGCCCCGGACTGGTCCCCTTAGTATCTCGTATCCCGAACTGCGAAACGGGCGATGAGGCGCCTAACCCGATGCACCCGACACTTATTGTGGTTGACGACTTCTACCCGGACCCGCTCGAAATTCGGCGGATTGCCCTTGGCTACGACTATCCCCAGCCGGAGCAGGCGCGCAATTACCCTGGTGTCAATTCGGGTCAGAAGTTTCTGCCGCGGGATTTTGACCAGATTGTTTCGCGGATTGTGAGCGAGCCCATCAAAGGCGTGCGCGCCGCCGTGTCAAGTCATGGTCGCTTTCGTTTGGCAACCGCAGCTGACCATGGGCGCTATGTGGCGCACGTGGACCCGCCACCGCTCTATTGGGTGGGCGTCGTCTACCTGAGCCTTCCAGCCGACTGCCAGGGCGGCACCGAGTTCTTCCGGCACAAAGGCTCGGCGAGCGAAGAAATGCCGAAGACGCAAGAAGAGCTTAGCGCCGTCGGCGTCAAGGACATGACCGAGTTCATGGAGCAGGAGGGTAAAGATCTTGACAAGTGGGAGCGCACCATGACGGTGCCGATGCGCTTCAATCGCCTCATCCTCTACCGTCCCTGGTCTTGGCACTCGGCAACCGCGGGCTTTGGCAACCGGCCGGATAACTGCCGGTTGGTGCAGATTCTCGGATTTGTGCACCCCAGTGAGAAAGAGGTTTAGTGGCCTAAGATACCCGGCAGGGATTCAAACTTATCGACCACCCGCGTTGCGCCTGCCTTAAGCAAACTGTCGGCCTGATCGTCAGAGACATGGCTGGCGCCGACAAAACCGATCGCCGTCATCCCGGCAGCAATCGCGGCCTGGACGCCGGTGACGCTATCTTCCACCACCACGCAAGCGGCGGGGGCTGATCCCATCGTCCTAGCGGCAAGACGGTGCAAATCCGGTGCTGGCTTGGGCCGCGCCACATCTTCCGCCGAAAAGCACTGTGCCGGAGAAAAAAAGAGGTCGAGGCCCGTCGCCCGCAAAGAACGGACAACACGTTGGTTGCCGGAATTGGAGGCAACGCATTTGCTTGAGTTGATAGTCGACAAGGCCGCCGCGGCGCCGGGCATGGCCGTCAAATCCCATTCGAAACAGGCGATGGCTCGATCCGAGGCCAGCTCGCTAAAGTTTGTCGGCAATGTAAGGCCGCGTTCCCGGGAAAGCACCTCGGCAATGTGCTGGTCGGTCAATCCGGTGAACCGGGTCATGACTTCTTCCGCGGAGATAGGACAGCCCTGGGCCGTCAAGACCTCGGCCAAAACGCGGCAGGCGAGGACTTCGCTGTCGACCAGGACGCCATCCAAGTCGAAGATGACGAGCTCAAAGCGCATCGGTCCTCGCGAGACTGCGTTGCGCCTGGCCCATTCGAATCAGCCTTATTGTCTCTGACCAAAGATTGTACGGATCAAGTTTGTTTGGGTCTGCCCAGCAGCATTCGGTCACATCGCTGCCGGCCGTGGCTTCGCCTGCCCGCCACTCGGCAAGAAAGTCCACCAAGGTAAAATGATAGTGAAGCTTGCCCTGGTCATCATGGCGCAGGGAATCCACAACATCGAGCAAGGGTCCGAGTTCGATGTCGAGACCGGTCTCTTCCCGCACCTCGCGACGGGCCCCATTGCGCACGGTCTCGCCCAGCTCCTGGCGGCCACCAGGCAGGCTCCAGTGACCTTGGCTCGGCGGCTTGCCCCGTCGAACGAGTAGGACACGATCGCCCTTAAAGACAATCACGCCTATCCCGACCACCGGTCGATCGGGATAGGCGCTCACGCGTCTCGATCCGTTGTGAGCTGCGAAGCAGGCCGACCGGCGCTAGGCCATGTACTGGCCGCCATTGGCGCTCAGTGTTGAGCCCGTGATGAAACCAGCATCATCGCCCGCCAGGAAGGTCACACAGCGGGCAATTTCTTCTGGTTCGCCCAGGCGTCCCACAGGGATGAGTGGCAAGATCTTCGAGTTCAAAATGTCTTCGGGAACCGCGCGGACCATCTCGGTACCGATATAGCCGGGCGCTACAACGTTGACGGTGATTCCCTTGGTCGCATTTTCTTGGGCGACAGACTTGGTGAACCCGATGAGCCCCGCCTTGGCCGTTGCATAGTTGGCTTGGCCAAACTGGCCCTTCTGGCCGTTGACCGAGGAAATATTGATGATTCGGCCAAACCCACGCTCGCGCATGCCCTCGATAACATTGCGTGTCATGTTGAAGAGCGAATCAAGGTTGGTGCCAATGACGGCCCGCCAGTTTTCTTGCTTCATGCGGTGCAGGGTGCCGTCTCGGGTAATGCCGGCATTGTTAACGAGCACCTCGACGGGTCCCAAATCCGATTCGACTTGCGC
Source organism: Rhodospirillales bacterium (assembly GCA_965222795.1). Taxonomy (GTDB): domain Bacteria; phylum Pseudomonadota; class Alphaproteobacteria; order Kiloniellales; family CBDCUY01; genus CBDCUY01. The sequence continues at coordinate 2,945,551 of OZ244972.1, forward strand.
GATGCCAGCGGCGCAGGCGTCGAAGTCTGAAACGTCCCATTTATAGACACCGATGCCTGTTTCTTCGTTAAATCGGTTGGCGGCTTCATCGTTGCCGCCGTAGTTCGCAGCTACATTGTAGCCGGCATCCTTCAGTGCCACAGAAATAGCGGCACCAATTCCTCGGGTTCCCCCGGTGACCAGCGCTGTTCGGGCCATAGTACTATTCTCCCTCGTCGTATCTCTCTTCCTGTTCCCCCGTAGGACTGGGCCGCCTTTAGCCGACGGCCCTTATCCTTTTAGCTAGGGATGCGCGCCTAGTCCCGTTGCAGGCACATGGCGATCCCCATACCGCCGCCGATGCAAAGCGTGGCAAGGCCCTTCTTGGCATCACGCTTCTGCATCTCGTACAGCAAGGTCACCAGGACCCGAGCGCCTGACGCGCCGATCGGGTGGCCAAGGGCAATGGCGCCGCCGTTGACGTTGACTTTGTCGACATCCCAGCCCAGATCCTTGTTGACCGCCAAGGCCTGAGCCGCAAAGGCTTCGTTGGCCTCGACAAGATCAAGATCGTCGATGGTCCAGCCGGCCTTTTGCAGGGCCGCCCGGCTTGCCGGAATGGGGCCGGTCCCCATGATCGCGGGATCGACTCCGCAGGTTGCCCAAGAAACGATGCGACCCAAGGGGGTTGCGCCGCGGCGTTCCGCCTCCTCGGCGCTCATTAGAACGGCCGCGGCTGCCCCATCATTGATGCCACTGGCATTACCGGCGGTCACCGTGCCTTCCTTGTCGAAGGCCGCCCGAAGTTTGCCGAGAGACTCCGCCGTGGTGCCATGCTTTGGGTGCTCGTCGGTGTCGACAACAGTTTCACCGCGCCGCGACTTGATGGTCACCGGCACGATTTCATCGGCAAAGCGATTTGCCTTCTGCGCCGCTTCTGCCTTTTGCTGCGATCCGGCTGCGAAGCTGTCTTGCTCTTCGCGGGTCAACTGCCACTTTCGGGCCACGTTCTCGGCTGTGTTGCCCATGTGATAGCCGTTAATGGCGCAGATCAAGCCATCTTTCAGCATGCTATCTTGAAACTTGACATCCCCCATCTTTTGGCCATTGCGCAAGTGGGCCAGATGTGGTGCCTGACTCATTGACTCTTGGCCACCGGCCACCACGATCGAGGCGTCGCCCAGCTTGATCGCTTGGTAACCAAGGGCCACCGTCCGCAGGCCTGAGCCGCAGAGTTGGTTGATCAAGTAGGCTGTCTTTTCCGCCGGAATTCCAGCGCCGAGTGCCGCCTGTCGGGCAGCGTTTTGGCCAGTGCCGGCGCTTAAGATCTGACCAAGAATGGCTTCGTCAACCTCGGCGCCGTCTACCTTGGCTCTCTCCATCGCGGCCCTGATGGCGACAGTGCCCAGTTCCGATGCTGGAACAGAAGACAGTCCCCCACTAAATGCGCCGACCGGCGTGCGCGCCGCTCCTGCGATTACAACTTCGGTCATGATTGTGACTCCTTACCTATCCTCTAGACGAGTGCTCAAAGCACAGCTTGGTGGCACCCTGCCGAGAGCGTGCATGAAACCGAGATCCCCCCTAAATGCCGGATTTTCATTCGGTCCGTTCAAGACCTCTAGTCATGTTAACCCTGATATAGGCATGTCACCTTGATCTATGCAACCCTGCCTAAGCTTTCCGCGCGAATCTATTTTCTTTCGAAGGTTTCCCGATGGGTTCACCGGGAAACGCCCTTGATCCACTCGGCCAGTGGGCGCCAGGCTTGCTCCCGAGCTGCGCGGCTTGCCACCATGCCGATGTGGCCCAACGGCGGATAGGTGACCTGGCAGCCGGGAATGGCTCGGGCTAGCGCCGCGGCCGAAGCGGGGGGCACAATGCGGTCTTGGGCGGGGATGACAGCATAGCTAGGCAAGTGTACTTGGCTGGCATCAACCTTGCGGCCAGCGATCCGCCATCGCCCATTGGCCGGCTGGTTCTGCAAATACCAATCCATGATACACTCGCGCGCCACCTTGGCGGCGAGTGGCACGCCGTCATTCAGCCAGTCTTCCAGAGCGATGAAATCTTCTGCTGCCCTGCCTGTCGTTTCATTGCGGCCAAACGCGATGAACTTGCGGATGGCAAGGTGCGGATCTCCGGCGAGGAAAAGGGCCTGAATGACATCCGCCGGAAGCTCGCCATAGGCGTCGATAATCGATGCCACCGAACGCCAACCAAGCTCGGAAAAACGCGGTCGACACGCGTGAAAGTCCCAAGGGGTTGCCAACAGGGCCAAACCGGAAATGTCACGCTGGCGTCGCAGCGCTACAGAAAGGGCGAGTAGGCCGCCCATGCAGTATCCGACCAACAGCGGCGGTCGCCCGTGCCGTGACAGGACCACATCCAAGATCGCGTCCAGCCGACCGGCCACATAGTCGGTAAGACCAAAGTCACGTTCATCCGGACCTGGCTGACCCCAATCCACCAAGAGGCAATGGAAGCCTTCCGCCTTTAGCCACCGTACAAGGCTACGCCGCCGTGAGAGGTCGAGAATGTAGCTGCGGTTGACCAAGGATGGGATAAACAGAAGGGGGGGCGTCTTGGCCTCTCCGCCGAAGTCATGCAGTTCGGTAGTGCCGTCTCGCCATACTATCTGGCCGGGGGGCAGGGCTCTCTTATAGGGATGATTTCGATAGGCCAGAATGCCATTCAGCAAGGCCAAACTGCGCGACAGAATTTCGCCTTCCACCGCTTGCCGCAGGACACATGGATCAGCGGCACGGATTTGACTTAGGATTTTGTCGGCTTGGCTTTTTGCGCTTGGCCTCCAATGAGGCGACCCGTTTTTCAAGGCGGGCAAGGCGGCGAGCGAGCTCCCCCAAGTCAGGGCCGCTATCGTCAAGTGTAGCGGCAGCGGTCGCGGGCCCTGTCGGAGTGTCTGTTGCGTCGCTGCCTGGACCTGATCCTCCGGCGTTTCTGCGGTATTCTCCCCGCTCGCCGCTGCGGCCTTGTTGGGCATACCTGTCAAAGTCCTTGCCCGCTATCTCTACCAAGGTTGCCCATAAGCCGAGCCATTGATTTTCCGCCGCGGTTCCTGCTGGGGCCGCCAAAGAGACGAACTGCCGCATAGCTTCGGTGCCATTTTGGTCGCTCGCCAAAGCCGCGAGCTGATCTTGCCAAAGATCAAGGTAGCGCTGGGCGAGCTCGTCAAGCTGCGTGTCCTTGGTCATCGGTGACCGAGTATAGAACCTCACCTCAGCCATGGCTAGCGAAGTGGCGCATGTGCGAAAATTTCCGGACCAAGGTGCCGAAACTTGGTTTTATGTCAAGGCTCAGGTCATTTATGCACTGCAACACAGGCGGCTTTGCGCTAGTATAGAGGTGTTGCAGAGCGTTGGAACGGGAGCAATTGGTCCAGTGGCCCAGAAAGAAAGCGGCGCAGGCGCAAACACTATTGTCATCAAAAAGTACGCCAACCGTAGGCTTTATAATACGGACACGAGTAGCTATGTGACCCTCGATCATCTCTGCCAAATGGTGAAAGACGATGTGGAGTTTGTTGTTTATGACGCTAAGACGGGCGAAGACATTACTCGGCCGGTTTTGACTCAGATAATTGTTGAAGAGGAGGCTAAAGGCCAAAACCTGCTTCCTGTGGCGTTCTTGCGGCAATTGATAAGTTTATATGGCGACAATATGCAGTGGCTGGTGCCGCGATATTTAGAGCATTCGATGTCAGTATTCGCCGAAAACCAGGACCGAATGCGCCAATACATGCAGAATACCTTTGGTGGATTATTTTCATTTTCGAATTTGGAAGAAATGAATAAGCAGAATGTTAGCTTGTTTGAAAACACGATGAAGATGTTCTCGCCCTTTGCACAAAGCGGCCGGCCCGAAGAACAATCCCTGGAGGCAGAGGGCAAGGCTGATGGTTCCGAGGCCTCTACAGGGTTGTCGGACAATGAGACGCTGGATGAACTCAAACAACAGATCGAGCAACTGCAAAAGCAGCTCGAGGTGATTGCTAAGGCGCAAAACGCAACGAATTCGAACGAGTAGGCCTGTGCCCTGCTATGGCACGCTTTTGGGAAGGTTACCCGCTTTTCTTTAGCGCGGGCGCCGTTTGCCACTCCGGATGCAGCGTCGGTTTACCGAAATAGTATCCCTGCAGCAGGTCTACCCCAAGACCGGACAAATAGTCAGCGTCCTCCTTGGTTTCCACACATTCAGCAACAGTCTCTAGGTTCAGGGCTCGGGCTAGGCCGAGTAGGTTGTTTAAGAACAACTGGTTTTCGTGAGATTTGGTGATGTCACGAACGAAGGAACCGTCGATCTTCACGATGTCCACGGTCAAAGACCGTAGGTGCTGAAAGGTGGTATAACCGGCGCCAAAATCATCGACAGCCACACGGCAGCCGAGTTCGCGAACTGCAGTAACAAATCTCGCCGTTTCCTCGACGTCGTGCAGCGCGGCCGTCTCTGTGATTTCCACGACCAGTCGGCGGGCAACCGAAGGCTTGTCGCTCAATCGGGCGACCAGGGCGCGCAGCCAGCTTCGCTCCAAGGCGGTCAAACCGGATATGTTGAAGGCCAGAACAATGTCCGGATAGCGTTCCAGCTCGTTCACCGCCAGTTCGAGCACCCGGCGATCGATTGCTCGCATGAGTCCGAGTTGTTCGACGACGGGCACGAATAGGCCTGCGGGCAGGATTTGGCCCTCTCGTGTGCGCATCCGCAATAGGCACTCGTAGAGACGAGTTTGACCGCTATGCGCATCGACGATGGGCTGATAGGCCAAACTCAAACGCTCTTCTTTCAGCGCAAGCTTTACCCTTTCGCCGATGTCCATGCGCTCGCGGTGGTCGCGCCTTTGTTGGTCGCTCATTCGATAGATGCTGGCGCAGTCACGACCCAGCATCTTGGCCTGCAGCAAGGCGCCCTCGGCCTTCGTCATGATGTCCGTGCTGGTGCGCGAGTGGGTGGGGAAAATTGCCACGCCGATTGAGGCTGTGACGTGAACGATTTGACCATCGCAGTCGATCGGCGTCCTGCGCAGCAAATTCAGTATCCGTTCGGCAGCGTGTTCTGCATCCGCGTAATCGCAGTCGTTCAGTATCATACCGAAGCAGTCGCCGCCAAGGCGACCGATCACGTCAGCGGCGCGCATGCAACTATCCAGTAGATGGCCAATCTCGACGAGGGCGCGGTTGCCGAATTCGTGGCCATAGGCAGTGTTGATCTTATCCATTTGATCAATACCAACCACCACGAAGGCCCCGCTGCCGCTGATACGGAGACTCTGGGCCATGGATTGATCCAACGCCTCTCGCAACCGAAGCTTGTTGAAGTGACCGGTCAGATCGTCAAAGCTGGCCTCTTGCCGCAGGTTTGCTTCCTGGCGCTTGCGTTCCGTGATGGGGCGTAGCATGCCGGAAAAACGTAATGGTGCGCCGTTGGCTGAGCGGACAAGTTTTCCGCGATCGTGGAGCCATTCAAATTCGCCGTCGGTGCCACGAATGCGATACTCGCAGTCGTAGTTGCCGGCTTCTGAAAAATGCCGACTCAATGCTCGTAGGCGTAGCGGTAAATCTTCTGGATTGACCCGGTTGTTAAATGCATCGCCGCATAGAGGAGGGACCTCATCTTTGCTAAAGAGCGCCGTGTGTCGCCCTCCCCAAGTTATGCGGTCGCTGGTAAGATCCCAGGAGTATGTGATATCGCCAGATGCTTCGAGAGCCGCGCGTAAACGCTGTAGCTCTGCTTCACTCTGATCCTTCCCCCACTCACCTGACACGAACACTCCTCCTAATAGACTCTCGAGACTTGCCAATACTGCCGAGAATTCATGCCCAGCAAGCCAGGGTCATCGTCGCTAGATCGTAAGGTAGGAGCGTTTAAGAATCGATGAAATTGGTATCAAAAGAGAAAGATATGATTAATAATACTTTATTCACTTTAATATTTTACCTAAGAAATCGTTAATATTGGTTGCCTACTTTTATGGATATACTATCGTGTGCAACCGAAATAACAATTAATTTATAGAATTTTCCCACAATTCTATTGAATTTTTAGGCTTTTCTAGTATCTTGTTTTGGTTTTAATTCTTTTGAAACTATAATGAACCAAGTCACACCACTGCCTGTTCCGCATTTGCTTCCCTTTGGTCCGCCGGCACAAGGTCATGCGGAGAGCCTTTCTCGCGGCGCCGATCAGCGTCGCCCTGTTGAGCCAGTTGTTGGCGCCGGCAGACTCTTGCAGCAGCCCGGGCACAGGGGTAATGGCTCGGCTCAAAGTGCTCAAACGACGATCGAAGAGGGGCGTCGGGATCAGTCATTTCGGGAGCCACGCGCGCCGGATATCGGTGTTCTCTTCGGCACAGATTCTTCATTCAGTATCGGGTATCTTGTACAAACCCTTGCGCAATCTTCTCGGCAGGGTGATGCCGATTTGTCACGGATTCCTGGTGGCTCTGAAATTGGTAGCAATGCTTATCGCCGTGCCGGCGCAGATCCTGCCTTGTATCCAGAAAATCCGGTGGTTGTTAGGCTATCTGTTTGACCCAAGCGGATGTTCATTTGGGGCCGCCATTGATCACATTCCAACCTTGTAGAAGCGGCTAGGGATCGTTGGCGTACGCAACGTGGGAGCGTGATTGCTTCATTTAGCGCCCGAAACTATGGTCTATCGTTAACCCGTTCGGCCGACCGCCATAAACTAAAGGTGAGTTGACGGGTTAAGACGCCGCGGCATAATGCTACGACCGATTGACAGCATTGAAAAATTGATAAGATTTTGACATTAAAGGATATTTTGACCAGAAAAAAGCCAAGAGTAGTATTTTCTCCTTGCGCCTGCCGAAGTTTTACGATCTCTTAGTGCTGTTGTTTTGCGGCCGTCGATAGTTCAGGAAATCAATATTAATATTTTTCGGTTGACATGCGGATTATCGTTTTTTCGATTTGGGTTGTATTCAGTGCCAGTTATGCGCTTGCTTCTGATTTTAGTCTTGAGCGGAATTCTCTTGGGCTGCACGACTACGGAGAATATGCCGCAAGGCACTCTCATTCCCGAGGGGAGGCCGACAAAGGCACCGGAAGGATGGAAGGATTTCTGTCAGCGCCATCCGGATCAGTGCCTGGAGACCTAACGGCTAAACCCAGAACATTTAAGACTTTGGTTACCGTAAACGGCCGGCCGGCCGTTGAACTCAATAGCGCGCTTTTTGCCGAACTGCAGAAAATCAATCGGCAAGTCAACAGCGATATCCGTTTTGTCGATGACCTCAGCCTTTACGAGAAAGCCGATTTTTGGGCGATCGTCGACGGCGTGGGCTGGGGTGATTGCGAAGACTACACGATGACCAAGTTTTCCCGGCTGCGCTGGGAATACGGTTGGCCGCGTTCGGTCTTGCGACCCGCTCTTCTGTGGGTACGTCTGGCCGGGAAAGTCTATTATCACGCGGTGCTGACGGTAGACACAACCCGCGGGACTCTGGTTCTCGATAGCCTGCAGCAACGAATACTACCTTTCGATGATCGGGCCTTCGATCAATACCTGTGGCATCGGCGTCTCAGTTCCGACAACTCCTGGGTGCGCATCAATTCCAAAAAGTCGCCAGCCTTGCGACGGGCCTTGACCGAGCCAAGGCGGTCAAATCATCGCCAGCCTGTTGTTCGTTATTCTTCCTTTTCCGATTAGGTCGAAGGCGGTTAAAGTCATATAGAGGCTACGTTATTTCCCTCGCCCTGGGGCGTGGCGATAAGAGTGCAGGTGATGATGCGGTCGGACAGGAAGACGACTGGGCGACTGTGGTACGACTGACCAAGTGCGAAGAAGATATGTTGGCGGGCAAGCAGGGTGCGGTCCGCGCAAAAGCGATGGCGCATATGATGGTCGTCGCCGGGTTCTTCGATGCCGAAGATCTGGTGCCCGTCAGCCAAGCTCATATCATGGCTGACACGGAGGCCTTGGGTGAGGCAGGGGTTGCCTATCTCGAGGAACTTGCGCGTTACCCCTGGCCGGAACGCCGGGTACTGGTCCCCACACTCACCGATCCGCGCGGGGCCGATTTCAAGGCCTATGCTGTGGTCAAGCAGGATCCAGCTCACGTTACTTTGGAACGCCGCGCCGCTCGCGCGCTTGAAGCCTTGGGCGTGTTGATGACTGATACTTGCATCAATTATCAGACCATCATGCCGCCGGCACCGGGGGAGTCTCTGGCCTTCGGCGATACCGGGGTGGTGATCTATTCGAACTCTGTACTGGCCGCCCGGTCGAATTTCGAGGGGGGTCCTTCGGCCTTGGCCGCGGCCCTGACCGGGCGGACCCCGCGCTATGGCTTTCATTTGGACGCTCACCGCCAGGCTACGGCCCGGTTTCAGGTCGACGCGCGGCTGGCCGACCTCAGCGACTGGGGCGCCTTAGGGGGTATCATCGGCCAACGCCTGGCTTCCTATTGGGCGGTGCCGGCGATCGAAGGCCTTCACGGTCCCCTCGGATCCGATTGTCTCAAACACCTGGGCGCGGCCATGGCAAGCTATGGCTCCTCCGCGCTCTATCACCTCGTCGGCCTAACTCCCGAAGCGCCACGGCTAGAGTGCGTTTTTCCCAGTGATCCGCCGCCAGCCGAGGTGATCACGGCCGCAGACTTGCAAGCCTTCGTCGACCGTTATAGACCGAAGAGCGACGCCCTGGACGTTGTGGTCTTCGCAGCGCCGCAGCTCTCGCTTCTCGAGCTGCAAAGGCTGGCGGAGCTCTTAGAGGGGCGGCGGGTCCACGACACTGTTTGCCTGATGGCCGCGACCTCGCCGGAGAACAAGTCGGCCAGCGACCGCATGGGCTTGACCGGATGCATCGAAAAGGCAGGCGGCCTGGTCCTCGAGGGCGTTTGCTTCTATCAGATGCATGCCCGCGAGATGGGCCAGGCAAATGGCTGGCACAGCCTGATGACGAATTCCGCGAAGCTGGTGAACATCATTGGCGGCTATGGCTATCAGCCGACGATCGCCTCCATGCAGCGCTGCGTAGACTCGGCGGTGGCCGGGCGGATCTTGACATGAGAGAAATCGAGCTTCGGGCACACCCCGGCTTGGGGTCAAAGGTGAGTGGCATCGCCCTGGTGGCATCGGACGATTTTAGCGCCCGCTACGACTTGGATCTGGAGGCGGGCGTCTTTAGCCGGCCGGCCCATGGGCTCTATGGCCAGTCCTATGTTGACAAAATCCTGGTCTTGAACGCAGCGAAAGGCGGTGTCGCCACCGCCTGGATGCTGCACGCCATGAGGGCGCGTGGAGCCGCGCCTCGGGCGCTCCTGCTGAACGATGCCAATCCGATCATGGCCCAAGGGGCCGCCTTTGCCGGCCTTGCCTTGCTGGACCGCTTCACCGTTGACGTAACGGTCGCCATCAAATCCGGGGAACGGGTGGAAGTCGATCCGCTGGCGGGGCGGGTACTGGTTTGGCGCGACGAGGCCCCGTGATTTCGCGCCAATTGGCGGATCAACCGCCAAATTATCAGAAAGGCTATGGCACGCCGTAGGTGGCCACGGGGGCGCCGAGAGAGTCGAAATCCGGTTCGACGCCAAGGCCCGGCGTGTCGGCGGCGAAGAGTTTACCCTCCCGGGTCTCGGGGCCCGGGCGGCCAGTGCGTTCGTTGTTGTAATTGTGCAGGTCGCAGGTGTTCAGCAAGAACTCTTGCGGAGTCGAGGCGGCGAAGTGGGCGATGGTCGCGGTGGTAATCTCACCGCCCCAGGTGTCTTCGCTGACCACCGGGATGCGATTGTCGATCAGAAAGTCGCGCATGCGCCGGGCCTTCGACAAGCCGCCCTGCTTGGAAATCTTCAGGCAGACATACTCGGCCGAGCGGTCGTTGACCAACCGCTGGGCCATGCGCATGTCGGTCACGCACTCGTCGAGCTTCATGGGCCGATCAACATGGCGACGCACCTGCAGGCATTCCTCGTAGGTATGGCAAGGCTGCTCCATGATGTAGTCGAGATCGCGGGTGGCGCGGGCGACCAGGATCGCTTCGTCCACATGCCAGCCCTGGTTGGCATCGGCCATCGCTTTTTCCCCGCGCTCCAACGCCGGTACCGTGGCGTGCAGGCGATCGATGTCCGACTTCCAGTCGGCGCCGACCTTGATCTGAAACTGTCGGTATCCCTGTTGGCGCAGGCGGTTCATCTCCGCCACCATTTGCTCGGGCGCCTTCTGTGGCGCAGGCCGATAAAGTGGGGCACCCTCGGTCAGCTTGCCGCCCAACAGCATCCATACGGGCTGGCCGGTCGCCTTGCCGAGGATGTCCCAGCAGGCCGCGTCGAAGGGTGCCTTGGCATAGCCGTGTCCGCCGATGATGTTGTCCATCAGCCGCTCAATCACCGAGAGCTGGCGTGGGTCTTGGCCGATCAAGGCTGGACCGAGCAAGCGGGCGGCGGCCTCAGTACCCTCTTCGTGCGCCTCCATGTAGTTGTTGCCGCAGGGGCAGAACTCGCCGGCACCGGAAAGACCGGCGTCGGTATCGATGGCAATGATCGTGGAAAATGCGGTTTCGATGACGTTGCCGCGGCCCCAGGCGTAAGCGCCGGTCGCGTACCTCAAGGCCTTGCGGAAGACGCGAATGCGAATGATTTTCATGGGGCGGCCCTCCGACGGAGATAGGTTCCTATTGTTGCATTAGCGACGAGGTGAAACGAGGTCTAATGCCGCAAACTGACAGGGGTATTAGCCCAGACGACGACGGCCTGCCGTTCTCCCGGATTGCGATAGGTGTGTGGGATGTTGGCTGGGAAGGAGAAGCTGTCGCCGGGCTTCAGCACGAATGTATCCTGATCCAGGACCAGTTCGATGGTGCCTTCAAGCACCAGGCCGGCCTCCTCGCCGTGGTGGGTGTAGAGGTCGTCACCGGCGGTGCCGCCGGGCCCATATCGGGATATCCCCATGGCCAAGCGGCCGTCCAAGTTGGCCGAGAGCAAGTGATCCTCGACGCCCATATAGTCGGTGGACGCCATACCGGAGTAACTCAATCGACGGCGCCGGTTGGCGCGCACGATGTAAGGACGTTCATCGGCCGGGGCCGGCCCGTCGGTCTCGAAGAACCAGCCGATCGGCACCTTGAGGGCCTCGGCAATGTCCTGCAACGCCGTAATGGATGGACGCGCCTGGCCGCGTTCGATCTTGGAAAGGAAACTGACCGACTTGCCGGACCGGTCCGCCAAGTTTTGCAAGGTCAAGTTCTGCGCCCGGCGAAGGGACCGCAGTTCGTCACCGAGCTGCTGTACTCGATCAATAGTCTCAGGGTTTGATTTTTTCTTGACTGTCATGAAAAAAATGAGAGCATATTTTTCCTAGTGACGCAACTCGGTTATTCGTAGCCCTTACCGAACACTGAGGATTGAAGAATGAGAGTGGACGGTCCGGATCAACAGGTAGTCGCCAAGGTCAAGACGCTGCTCGGCGAGGAGGGCTATGCCCAGGCCTTCGCGCCGATCGAGGAAGCCTCAGGCCTGCCGAACGCGGCCTATTGGTCGCCCGAATGGCTGGCCTTGGAACAAGAAAGGGTGTTTCGCCGATCCTGGGTTTTTGCCGGAGCCGAAGCCGAGATTCCTAAACCCGGGGACATAAAGCCGATCGAGATCGGCGGCGCGCCGATCATGCTGTTGCGTGACCAAGATTCAAAAATCCATGGTCTTCACAATGTTTGCCGCCATCGCGGCGCCAGATTGATTACCGAGCGCTGCCACAAGGCCACGATAACCTGCCCCTATCATGCCTGGACCTATGGACTCGACGGCAAACTTCGTGCCCGTCCTCACTTCCATGGCGCGGATCGTATCGATCGTTTCGACAATGGCGGCGGCGAAAAACTCGACCTGGTGCCGCTGCGGGTCGAGACCTGGAACGGCTGCATCTTCGTCAATCTCTCCGGCGATGCCGAGCCCTTAGAGGCCTGGTTGGCACCTTTGTTGCGGCGAACCACCGCCTATGACTTTTCGGCCATTCGTTGGGCCGGCAAGCTGGAGTTTGAAGTGGCCGCCAACTGGAAGCTTGTCTGCGAGAATTATATGGAGGGCTATCACGTTTTTGCCCTGCACCCCCGCCTCCTCAATTTTGCGCCGATGAACCGCCGTTGGTCGGGCGAGTGGCTGGAGCACGTCTTCTACAACGACTATCTCTTCGAGGAAATGGAGGCAGGCCGCGGCCAAGGGCTGCCGCACTACCCTGGATTGGCCGAGCGCGACGCTCGCCGCGGGTTATGGTTCTTGTGCTTCCCGAATTTCGCTGCCGAGGTTTATCCGGACCAGTTCACCGTATTGGCCTCCTATCCGCTCGCGCCTGACAAGACTCGCGAGGAACTGCATATCTTCCTTATCGAGGAAGCGGCCACATCCGAGATCTACGAAGAGCCGCGCAACGCCGTCATGACGATGTGGGACGCGCTCAATCGCGAAGACCTCACCATGCTGGAGCGCCTGCAGCAAGGCCGCCTTTCGCCTGCCTACGACGGCGGCCGCCTGTCACCGCACTGGGAAGGCCCCACCCATCAGTTCGGTCGCCGGGTGATCGAGAAGATCGTCGCCGCCTAGCGATCAAAGGCGGTTTGGAACGCCGATGTCCTAGGCTTGCGCCAGGTCCTCTCCGGCGAGTGCCCGGTCGATCAGGGCGATGCTTTGATCGACCCCGTAAAGCGCGAAGAACGAGCCGATGCGCGGGCCTTGGCTCTGGCCCAATAGGATCTCATAAAGCGCCTTGAACCAGGCCCTGAGGTCGGGGAAGGCATGGTGTTTGCCGACCTCGTAGACCGCGGTTTGCACGGCATCACCTTGCGCATCGCCGGGCAAGCCGGAAAGCGCCGCTCTTAGTTCCTCAAGCGCAAGCCTTTCCATCGCGTCGGGCGCGCGATAATGCTTCGTCGGCTTCACGAAGTCCCGGTAGTAGTTGATCGCGTAGCCAACGAGGCCGTCCAAGATGGGCGCCGTTTCCGGCGTCGCCTCCGGCCGATAGCGGGAAATGAAGCCCCACAGCACCGCAGGATCTTCGGTGTTACAGACGCTGGCCAGGTTCAGCAGGATGTTGAAGCTGAGGCCGTCTTGGCCCGCCGGCGGCTGGCCATCGTGAATGTGCCACAAGGGGTTTTCGATTTGCTTTTCGACCTCGCACCCGTGATAGCGGTCCAGGTGGTTCAGATAGTCGTCCACGGTGCGCGGTATCACATCGAAATGGAGGCGCTTGGCGGCCCGCGGCTTTTGATACATGAAGAGCGACAAGCTTTCCGGCGGGCCATAGGCGAGCCACTCCTCGACGCTGAGGCCGTTGCCCTTGGACTTGGAGATCTTTTGCCCGTCTGCATCCAGGAAAAGCTCATAGTTGAAGCCTTCCGGCGGGCGGCCGCCCAGCACCTTGGTGATGCGGCTGGCGAGCCTGACCGAGTCGATGAGATCCTTGCCGGACATCTCGTAGTCCACGTCCAAAGCATACCAGCGCATGCCCCAATCGGGCTTCCATTGCAGCTTGCAATGGCCGCCGGTGACCGGAACCTCGACCTTACCGCCGTCCTCATCGTGATAGATGATGGAGCCCGCATCGAGGTTGCGTTCGATGATCGGCACCTGCAGGACCCGCCCGGTCTTTGGGCAGATGGGCAGGAAGGGGCTATAGGTCGCCTGCCTTTCCGGTCCCAGGCTCGGCAGCATGATGGCCATGATCTCGTCGTAGTGGGCGAGGATCTTCAGCAAGGCCTCATCAAAGCGCCCCGATTTATAACAGTCTGTCGATGACTGGAATTCGTAGTCGAAGCCGAAGTCGTCGAGAAAGCGGCGCAGGCGGGCGTTGTTGTGGTGGCCAAAACTCTCATACTCATTGCTGAAGGGGTCGGGGATCTGGGTCAGCGGCTTGCCGAGATGCTGGGCCATCATTTCCCGGTTGGGAATATTGTCCGGCACCTTGCGCAGGCCGTCCATATCATCGGAAAAGCAAAAGAGCCGGGTCGGCAGGTCGCTGATGCGCTGGAAGGCCTGGCGCACCATGGTGGTGCGCACCACTTCGCCAAAGGTGCCGATGTGCGGCAGGCCCGAGGGGCCATAGCCGGTCTGGAACAAGGCATAGCCCTTGGCCGGCGGCTTGGCGGCAAAGCGCTTGGCGATCTTGCGTGCCTCTTCGAAAGGCCAGGCCTTGGCATGCAGCGCCAAGTCTCGCTCGAGCGCCAGGTTTTGCTCGCTGGTCATCGTCCCCTTTTCCCGAGTTTACCGCAAGGAGGTGGTGGGCCGGGAAGCTACGCCGATCATCGGGGATAGGTCAATGCTCGGATCGATTGGGCATCCGATGTTCTGGGGCTCTTTCGGCGAGGGGCCGGTCCGGTAAGCGGCGGGAGTGGATGCCACGGGCGAGCCGTCGGTCGATAGAGGGGCGGAGGATTTGTGGTTGGGGGCATCCGGGACCCTCGGGTTTCAGGGCTGGCAGTCGATCCCGGTCGGGTGCGGACCTTTAACTTAGGCTCGGCAAACAGCAGTTCTCGGACCATCCAAGATCTGCCGGCTTCTGCACCGAAGTTTAGTTGTCGGTATTTTGCGGGGCCGCCTTCAACCGAGGACTTGTAATCTTCGACGAAAATGGGAACCCGGAGTTCTCCCTCACCCTGAGCGAGTTGGCGCGCACCAGCAGAATCCCTTCCCGCTGACGGGTAAGCACAAGAAACGGATTGCTTCGCGCCGCGCCAATCTGTTTCTCAGCCAAGAGGAGTTGGAGAACATGTCAGGCGTTTGCGAACCACCCTTTACTCTGCAGAGCCTGGAATGCGATGCCGATCTGGCGTGATGAATATCGCTTCTTCCGGTCGTTCCAAGCGTAGAACTTGGACCGGGCGTCCTCTTCGCTGGCAGCGTTCTCGCGCGTCGTCACCCAGTGCACGGTGGCGAGGAGTTCCAGGCCGAACGGTGTCTCAAACCCTTCCACAAGCTCAGACACACGATCGAAGCGAGCGGCCGTATCTTGCTTATCCGACAAAAAGGACTCTGCGTCCTTCACTGCGCCCGGGACCAGTTCGAGCTGCTTGTCGGGTGCATCGCCACCATCGTCGTATCCCGACACTAGGTGTCCTTCGACCTCGCGAAAGACGTGGCGCAGGTTTTCGGCATAGGGACCATACGGCGCCTTCGCATACTTGAGGCGGAGTGGCTCGCCTGCCTCCTGCATGAAGTACATGAGCTTATGCACTTCAAGTAGCGTCACGAACGGGTCCATCAGTCCGCCAAGATAGCGGTTCATCAGCACCACTAGTGCGGCTCGTCCAGGGGTCATAGTCGGAACTTCCCGCGACTTGGTCGTGAAAGGTGCGTTGTTAGGCTCGAAGACAATGACGTCCAAGTCCGATAGATCGCGCAACGCTGATTCGATCCGGGGACGTACATCCTCCCAGTTAAGGCCACCAAGGCCACTTCCAAGCGGCGGGATGGCGATCGATCGGATACCACGCTGCCGAACCTCTTCGGCAAGGGCGGGAAGCCCGGAATCGATGTCCTCCATCCGACTTTTGCCACGCCAGTGTCGCTTGGTTGGAAAGTTGATTATGTACTTGGGGTTCGTGAACGTGCCCGTCTCGAAGACAAACATCTTCCCCGGCTGAACCTCGTCGCGCTTGCATGCGGCTTCGTATGCCTTGAAATTCGCTGGAAATGCATTCTTGAACTGGAGTGCGATGCCGCGGCCCATGATGCCGACACAGTTCACCGTGTTGACGATCGCTTCTGCGTCCGCCCTCAAGATGTCTCCTGTCGTATATCTGATCTTGGTCATCCTCCCCTCAGTAATACCATTCTCTTCGGATTTCGACCCTAGGACGATGGCCAGCCGCATTCATGCCGGTGTAGACCTGCTGAGCGATCCCCTGTGAGTGAACGCCGATCCTTTCGACCAAGTGCCAAGGAAACGACTGCTGAACAAGAAACTCAGCCTGTTTCGCTTCTTTGACGTCCGCCGGACGAAAATCCTGCGCAGCCACCGCATCCCAATCGATCTCATCCAACTGCGCCAGATCACTGCGAAAAAGAGTGTAGGCTGCACCTGCATTCGACAATGAGAACGCCCACCGTCTGCCATTCGCTTCGGCCCATTGAACCACCTGGTTGAGATCCGCTTCGAGGTGAACAATCGGCTGTTGCCCGCCCCTGTAGGCAAGCTCAGGATGGTTTGCGCAATGAATAACGAACAACATGATTGAACGTGGGCAAAAATAGAAAGGGACATATTCGCCTACGAAAGTTTGTGGATGGCAAGAAATAGGCAAAGCCAAGCGACGCTGCTTTATGCTTCCCATGCCGATTACAATCCCACCTTGCCGCTCAACCATCCCAGAATCGGACCAAAGGCAGCCATCTTCACAGATCGACGCTAGGTTGTCGACATGGACTATGTGGTAGATCTTTGGCTGCTCGGGTATTGGCATTGTCAGGCAGCTATTCTCACATCATTCGTCTTTGCTCGTCGATTTCTTGAGGAGAGCGACCGCATCTTCCGCTGCCATCCCGTCGATCACCCAGCGATCAACATCGCTCAACTTAAATTTCCATAGCCGCCCAACTCGCTGAGCGGGCAAGCTCTTGGCTTCGATCCAGCGGTAAACCGTGTCCTTCGCGACCCCTAGGTGGGTGGCCACTTGATCAACGGAAACCCATGGTTCAGTCATCTGCCGCTATCCCCGTTCGCCCATGTATATCGGCTTGGCTCGGTGAGAGTCGATGAAACTCGTATAGCACGCCCCAAGCGTTCACGAAAAGTTAGAACTGTTGCGATCGCACTTGCCAAAATTGAAATGAACGGACGTTTGTACCGAATGCAGCGAACACCCGCTTCTCGAAACAGGCCCCCACTACCGCGGGTCGCGGGAGGCGCCTTCCGCTTGCAAGGCCGTGAGATAGTTCTGCCAGATCTCTTCTTGGGATTCACCCAGGTGATAGAGATAGTCCCAGGTATAAAGCCCGGTGTCGTGCAGGTCGTCGAAGCGAATGCGCACCGCATAGCTGCCGACCGCCTCGATGCCGATGATGCCGACGTGGCGGCGGCCGCTGACCAGGGTCTTCTGGCCGGCGCCATGGCCTTGCACCTCGGCCGAGGGGCTTTCGACGCGAAGGTATTCGGCGGGCAGGGAGAAACTGACGCCGTCGTCGAAATCGACCTCCAGGCGCTTTTCGGCGCGGCGATAGCGGAACTCCACCGCGCGGTGCTTCATGCTGTGGTCGGTCATCGGATGCTCGCCGTCTGTCTTGCTTAATCTTCCAATTGCCGCGCTTCATCCGGCAGCATGATCGGGATGCCGTCGCGAATGGGATAGGCCAGGCGGGCCCGGCGGGAGATCAGTTCCTGAGCCTCGGCGTCATATTCAAGCGGGCCCTTGGTTACCGGACAGGCGAGAATCTCCAAGAGTTTGGGGTCCACTGCTGACTTGCCGTCGGTCATCGCATCTTCCCTTTCAATTCGAGCTTATATAGGCAGCATCAATGCTTGACGGTCGCGCCGTCGCCTTCCGCCAGCGACATCTGCAAGATGCCAATCAAGGCCCGACCGCGTTCTTCCAGCCCTTGGGCTTCCAAAATCATCTGTTTTTCGGCGACCTCAAAGGGGCAGGACATGGCAATCGAGGTCACCAGTTGGGCATCGCCTGCTTCCTCGATAGCAGGCCAGTCCGCGGCCAACTCTCGGCTTTCAAAATAGCTTTTCAAGTATGCCAAGAGTTGTGGCCGATCGATCTGACCGGTGGGCGATTTCAGATCGTCCAGAAAGGGGGTGAAATCCGGGCGAACCCGCCGATAGCCGCCTATCCCCTCAAGCTCCTCGGCGACACGAAACCGCAACAGACCAGTCAGCACGATGAAAAAGCGCCCGTCTTCTGTTTCACGAAAGGCGGTGATGCGCCCACAGCAGCCAACCGCGTAAAGTGCCGGCTCCTCGGAAAACGCGTCGGGGCCCGGCGTGTCGGCTGCCTGTTTCGGCTGGATCATGCCGATCTGACGTTCAGCGGCAAGCGCGTCTCGAACCATGTTGCGATAGCGCGGCTCGAAGATATGCAGCGGCAGTTGGCCGCCAGGCAACAGCAGGGCGCCCGGCAAAGGAAAGACCGCAAGCGCCTCCCCCAAAGTCTCGATGCTTGGTGTGGAAGGCGCCTCGCTCATGAAAAGAGCAAAGAGGAAAGCCGGCGGCGCGCCGCTTGCGTCAGGGGATCGGTGTGCCCCCAGGCCTCGAAGAACTTAAGCAGTTGCTTGCGGGCTGCCTCCTCGTTCCATCCCCTGTCGCGGCGCATCAGTTCCAAGAGCTCGTCGACCGCCTCTTCGCGCTTCCCGGCCGCATAGTGGCCCATGGCGAGATCGAAGCGGGCCTGGTGGTCGTTGGGGTTGTTTGCCAAGGTCGCCATTAGGTCGCCCAAGTCACCGGCGGCTTGGCTGGCTTCGGCCAACTCCAGGCTGGCCACGATCGACTGGAACTCCGGCTTCTCCTTGTAGTCATCGGTGAGGCCATCATACATCTGCCGGGCCACCTCCACATCATTGCTTTGGAGGTGGCAGCGAATGATGCCGGCGATGGCCTTGGCATTCTCCGGCTCCAGGCTCAGGACCTGGCCGAAAAGGGCGGAAGCCGCACCCACCTGACCGTCTTGCAGTGCCTTTTCAGCCTGCTCCAGGGCTTCGTCGCTGGCCGAGCCTTGGGCGCCAGTGCCGGCCGCTTCGGCCAGGCGATCGATGAAGGTCTTGATCTGGCTTTCCGGTAGGGCACCGACAAAGCCGTCGATTGGTTGGCCTTGGAAGAAAGCGTAGACCGCCGGAACCGACTGGATACGCAACTGGGCGGCGAGCGCCTGGTTCTCGTCGATGTTGATCTTGACCAGCCGCACCGCACCCCGCGCCGCTTTAACGCCTTTTTCCAGCAAGGGGCCGAGCTGCTTGCAAGGCCCGCACCAGGGCGCCCAGAAATCGACAATGATGGGAACGTCACGCGAGGCGTCGATAACGTCCTTAGCGAAATTGGCGGTATCTGTGTCCTTGATGAGATCCTCGGCGCCTCCCGTTCCTGCGGACTGCGGGGCCGCCCCGATGATGGTCTCCATGGCCGTCGTTCCGTTTCTTCAATTGTTAACCGAATGCCGCCCAAGCAGGCGTTTAGCGAAGAAAAGCCTTGCGCGAAGTCAGCCTTCGTTCCCCGCCAAATACAGCAACTGGGTCAATAGATGGCGGTTTTCACCTCCCCTGGCAAGGGCCGGTTTGCCGCCAGGCTAAAGCTTTTCAATGACCTGATAGGCGTGCACGTAGTCCATGCCGTGGCCATCTGGCGCATCACGCACCTTTTCCTCATAGGTCCCATAGTATCGATTAATAAGGGCGCGGCGCTCTTCGATCGGCCGCTCCTGCGATAGCGCGGCAAAGAACGTGCTCTCATTCCAAGACCGAATTGTCGGGATATAGTCCTTGGCGAAGTGGGCAGCGTCGCCATGGCGACGAAAATCCTCGGCATAGGGGCAGGGCACGATCCGGGTCTCGATGGAGACTTGGCGCAGTCCCGCCTGGTAGACCGGGTTTCTGGTGTCTAGGAGCGGCTCTGAGAACTCCTCAACGCTTTTGTAGTACTGGGGTAGGGTCATGGCCTCATATTCTGGTGCGGTAATAGCCCCGTCACTCAGGAGGTCGAGCCAAATCTGGTTCATGGTGTCGAACATGTGAATGCCGGTGGTGTTGCCGAGGTAGCGCCCCTCTTCATCGCGACAGAAATTGACTAGGACGAGGCGTCCCCCCGGCGCCAGTTCCTTCGCGCGATGCAGCAGAATTGTCTGCCAATCCTTGCGGCCCTGGGTGGCGAAGGCCTCCGCCTCGGCCCCCGTGGCACCAGTCGCGTGGATGTGGTCCGATAGGTTCGTTGGCTTGGCGCTTAGCCAGTGCATGGCGGTCGCCGAAAAGCCCAGGTCGAGGTGTCCGGGCGGCAAGATCGCTTGATAGAAGGAGTTGGCCGAGGCGAAGGTGAAGACATTGTCGATACTGGCCAAATAGGAATTGGTTGCCGCCGTGCCGTGCAATGTGGCGAAGAGTGCATTGTAGTCGTTGTTGGGCTGGTCGGAATAGACCACGGCGAGCGGGCGCGAGGGCAATTTTTGCCGCAAGGCTGCCAGGGCCTGTGCGATCATGGAGAGCGAGGTGCCGCCGTCGGCGCAGCCCATGTCGGCCAGGGTAAAGGGGCGACTTTCCTCTCCTGGGGCGATGGCGTCGACAGCCGCCAGGACCAAGGTTGCGGCCCCATCGATGACGTCCTTTGCTCCTTTGGTAGCCAGTGAATAGTACCCGCCCCCCTTCATGGCGATGTTGCCGGCGTCTTTCCGCAAGTCGGTCATCTGCTTCACCCCTCCTCGATCGCACAGCGCTGTGGCCCAGGGTTGTGAGGTTAAAGAAAAATCCTTTTCCGCATAAGGTCTTTCAGTCGCGCAGCTCCGCGGTAGCGATGCGTTTACTGTGCTCCGCCTTTGCCCGTTGCTCTCGCCATGCGACGAAGGCGCCGGCAGCGGCGATCATCGCCATGCCAAGAAAAGTCAGGCCGTCCGGCACGTGGCGCCAAAACACAAACCCCCAAAACGTCGCAAAGACCAAATAGCTGTAGTCAAAAGGCGCCAGCCAGCTGGCTTCCGCGCTTTGGTAGGCCTTGGCGAGGCTGACATTGGCAACAAGGTTGAGGAAGGAGCAAAGGACAATGAGCCCGATCAACATCCCATCAATGGGGTGCCAACCGCTGAAGAGATAAGGCCAGGTCTGAGCCAGACCGTCATCGCCAAAGACGCCAAATCCAAAAACACCCAGCGAGCCGAAGATCATGAAGGTTGCGGCGACCCCATAGGCCAGGGTCAAGGGCGACTCTTGCCGGCAAAGGCGGCGGGTCACCATGATCATGCAGGCGTAGGAAAAGGCCGCGCCGACCGGCAGCAAGGATATGGGGCGGAAAGCCTCTGTTCCCGGCTTCAGGATCAACAGAGTCCCGGTAAAGCCTACCAGGATGGCGAAGATCCGTCTTGGTCCCACATGCTCGCGCAGAACCAGGGCCGAGAGCACGGCCACGAAGAGCGGAAAAACGTAGAGGCCGGCGCCGATTTCGGCGAGGCTCAGGACCGGTACCCCGCCGAAAAACATGACCATGGTGGCAACCAGCAACAGGCTGCGAAGGGCGACGGCCCAAAAACGCTTGGGCCGCGGGTTGACGCTGCCCCACACAAATCGCATCACCAGCATCAAGAGAGCAAGGTTCATCGCCGAGCGCAGCAGCTGAAACTGCCACAGCGACATGTGATAGCTGGCCATCTTGACGAAACCGTCCTGCAGGCCGAGCAGAAACAGGGCGCCAACCATCAAGGCGGCGGCCATGCCAGGGCGATCGGGACTGTCGCCGGCAAGAAAGCCGCCGGTCCTAGTCGGGCTGGGCGTGCTCAAACGAAGGCCTCACGTGAAAGCAAACGCTCTACGCTAGGGCCTGACGCGAACGGACGCAAGAACCGAGACAGAACCGAGACTAGTTGCGTCCCGCCAGGAGACCGCGGGCGATGACCTGCGCCTGAATTTCCGCAGCACCTTCGAAGATGTTGAGAATGCGGGCGTCGCAGAGAATGCGGCTGATCTTGTACTCCTCCGCATAGCCATTGCCGCCATGGACCTGCAGGGCGTTATCGGCATTGGACCAGGCGACCCGTGCCGCCAGGAGCTTCGCCATGCCCGCTTCGATATCGCAGCGTCGGTCGCTGTCTTTCTCGCGGGCGGCGGCGTAGGTGAGTTGACGGGCGACCATGGTTTCCACCGCCATCCAGGCAAGTTTGCCCGCGACCCTTGGAAATTCGGCGATTGGCCGGCCGAATTGTATTCTCTCCAGGGCGTAGGCGAGGCCCTGTTCCAACGCCGCCTGCGCCACCCCCACGGCGCGCGCCGCGGTTTGGATGCGGGCGGATTCGAAGGTCGCCATAAGCTGCTTGAAGCCTTCGCCTTCGACGCCTCCGAGGAGATTTTCCGCCTTGACCTGGAAGTTGTCGAAGGCGAGTTCGTACTCCTTCATGCCGCGGTAGCCCAGCACCTTGATCTCGCCGCCGGTCATGCCCGCGGCGGGAAAGGGATCGCTGTCGCTGCCGCGTGGCTTTTCAGCCAGGAACATGGAAAGGCCGCGATAGCCGCTCTCGTCCGGGTTGGTGCGCGCCAGCAAGGTCATGAGGTCGGAACGGGCCGCATGGGTGATCCAGGTCTTGTTACCGGTCACCCGGTAGACCTCGCCATCGCGTACCGCACGGGTCCGTAGACTGCCGAGATCAGAGCCGGTGTTGGGCTCGGTAAAGACGGCGGTGGGAAGGATTTCACCGGATGCCAGCTTGGGCAGCCACTTTTCCTTTTGCTCTGTTGTGCCGCCCAGGCGGATCAGTTCGGCGGCGATTTCTGAGCGGGTGCCCAGGGAGCCAAGGCCGATGTAGCCGCGACTAAGCTCCTCGGTGACCACGCACATGGCGGTCTTGCCAAGGCCGAGGCCGCCGAATTCCTCCGGCACCGTGAGGCCGAAAATGCCGAGTTCGGCCAGCTGCTCGACCACGTCAATCGGAATGAGTTCATCGCGCTGGTGCCAGCCGTGGGCGGCTTCGACGTGATCCTCGGCAAATTTCCGAAACTGTTCACGCACCAGTTCCAGGGTCTCGTCGCCGAGGCCGAGAGTGCCGAAATTCCCGCTTTCCAGGCTGTTGGCAATCAATTCGGCGATGCGCTGGCGCACGGCAGCCGTGTTGCCGGCCCTGACGAGCCCACGAACGGCAGGGGTATCAAGCAGTTCTAGGTCATCGTCCTCTAGGCCCATGTCGGCGGGGCGCAGCATTTCCACTTGGCTGAGCGCGATGCCCCCGGTCATTTGCTGCAGGTATTCACCATAAGACGCACGCAGGATGAGCTGCTCAAGCTCGCCAAGGGTCGCAGACTGCTCAGCGGCTTCGGCCCAAGTCAGCATTGCCTTCAGTGCCGACACATAGGTGGCAAGCCAGGCATAGCCGTGCGCGGCGAATTGTTCGCGATCGATCAGCGATGTTTCCACCCGCCCATTGGGCGCGACAAGGCGCGAGACCGACCTTTTGGCCGCCTGGGCAAAGGCCTGAGCGGACGCAAGGGCGTCGCGGCAGGTCGCGATCAGCTGCGTGGGGTTTTCGAGGGCGGTGTCTTCGCCATCCCTCGCCAATGCGGTTCCTATCATAGGTCCCTGCCTCGTCCGGGAGAGCTACCCCTCGATTGCGTCTTCCATCGTACGCATGCCCGGGCGTTTGGCCTGCACCAGGACCGCCATGTTGCCGGGCTTGTGCTGGTTCTTCCACATCTTGACGTGGGCGCGCGGGATATCGTGCCAGCTGAGCACTTCGCTCATGCAGGGGTCAATGCGTCGTTCCACCACCAGGGTGTTGGCTTGGGCTGCCTGCTTCAGGTTGGCGAAGTGGCTGCCCTGAATTCGCTTTTGCCGCATCCAGACGAAGCGGGCGTCCATGGTCAGGTTGTAGCCGGTGGTGCCGGCGCAGAACACCACCATGCCGCCGCGCTTGACCACGAAGCAGGAGACGGGGAAAGTCTGCTCGCCGGGATGCTCGAAGACGAAGTCGACGTCGTTACCCTTGCCGGTGAAATCCCAGATCGCCTTGCCGAACTTGCGGCAGGCTTTCATATAGTCGCCGAAGCCGTCGGAGCCCACGTCCGGGAGCCGGCCCCAGCAATCGAAATTCTTGCGGTTGATGACCCCTTTGGCCCCCAGGGACAGCACAAAGTCGCGCTTGTCATCATCGGAGATCACGCCGATCGCATTGGCGCCCGCCGTGGCGATCAGCTGAATTGCCATGGAGCCGAGCCCGCCCGAAGCGCCCCAGACCAGGACGTTGTGACCCGGTCGCAGGATGTGCGGCCGATGGCCGAAGAGCATGCGATAGGCGGTTGCAAGAGTGAGCGTGTAGCAAGCGCTCTCTTCCCAGGTCAAATGCAGGGGCCGGGGCATAAGCTGGCGGTCTTGGACCCGGCAAAACTGGGCGAAGGAGCCGTCGGGCGTCTCATAGCCCCAGATGCGCTGGGATGGGGAAAACATGGGGTCGCCGCCGTTGCACTCCTCATCGTCCCCGTCGTCCTGGTTGCAGTGCACCACGACTTGGTCGCCGACCTTCCAGCGCTTTACCTTGGAGCCCACCGCATAGACGATGCCCGAAGCATCGGAGCCGGCGATGTGATACTCGGCCTTGTGGATGTCGAAAGGCGAGACGGGCACGCCGAGACCCGCCCAAATGCCGTTGTAGTTGACGCCGGCGGCCATCACCATGACCAGCACGTCGTGACTGTCGAGCTCTGGCAAATCGACGACTTCGACCTGCATGGCCTCAGTCGGCGGGCCATGGCGCTCGCGCCGAATGGCCCAGGCGTACATTTGCTTCGGCACATGGCCGAGCGGCGGGATTTCGCCGATCTCATAGAGGTCCTTCTTTTCCTGGTGAGGGAAGGCTTCGATCACCTCGGCCGCTTCGCTCATGGTCTCATCTTCCTTTGCCGCTGCTCTGCTTCGACTCGATCTTTGTGCCGCATCCGCACGCTTTGCATTGGGTTATGCTTGGTGATGTTTTAAGGGAGAATAAGTTATAAAATCTCCAACTTGCTCCAAATTCGCCGCGGCGCGGCGCGTGGGGACACTCGATTGACCGTTTGGCTTGACTTCTAGACGGCTGTAGGCTTTTTTGCAATGCACAATAAACATTTTTGTTGCGCACCAAAAGAAGGTGGCGAAATTTTATGTCGCAGACCGGTGAAAAATAGCACGAAAATGTTGCGAACAGGAGGCTGTCATGGGTCGTGAGGGCAATGCAAAAGGCTTTGAGAAGTCTGGCGGACGTCAAGATTCCGGGGCAATGAGCTCTCCTCAAAAAGATCGGCCCTGGATGATCCGCACCTATGCCGGTCACTCCAGCGCCCGTGCCTCCAACGAACTTTACCACAAGAACCTCAAGCACGGGCAGACCGGCCTCTCGGTCGCCTTCGATCTGCCGACGCAGACTGGCTACGATTCCGACCACCCCTTGGCCCTGGGCGAGGTAGGGAAGGTTGGTGTTCCGATCTGCCATCTGGGCGACATGATTAGCCTGTTCGACGGCATCCCGCTTGATCGAATGAACACCTCAATGACCATCAATGCGACGGCACCCTGGTTGCTTGCCCTCTATGTGGCGGCGGCGGAGCAACAGGGAACCGAGCGCGCGGCCCTTTCGGGCACGGTACAAAACGACATCATCAAGGAGTATCTGTCGCGCGGGACCTATATTTTTCCACCGCAGGCCTCTATGCGGCTGACGACCGACGTTGTCGCCTTCACCTATCGGGAAATTCCCAAGTGGAACCCGATCAACGTCTGCAGCTATCACCTTCAAGAGGCTGGCGCCACGCCGGTTCAGGAGCTCGCCTATGCCTTGGCCAATGCGATTGCGGTGTTGGACGCGGTCAAGGCCGGTGGGCAGGTGCCGGAGGCCGAATTCCCCCGAGTCGTCGGCCGAGTGAGCTTTTTTGTCAATGCCGGCCTGCGTTTTGTCACGGAAATGTGCAAGATGCGGGCCTTTACGAGAATGTGGGATGATATCTGCCGCGAACGCTACGGCGTCAGCGAGGAGAAGTACCGGCGGTTTCGTTACGGCGTTCAGGTGAACTCCCTCGGTTTGACCGAACAACAACCAGAAAACAACGTCTATCGTATCCTCTTGGAGATGTTGGCCGTGGTGCTGTCGAAGGAGGCCCGCGCTCGGGCCGTGCAGTTGCCGGCTTGGAACGAAGCACTCGGCCTGCCGCGGCCTTGGGATCAGCAATGGTCCATTCGCTTGCAACAGATCGTCGCCTATGAGACGGACCTGCTCGAATACGGCGACCTTTTCACCGGCTCGCCGGTGGTCGAGGAAAAAGTAAATGCGCTCATCGCCGAAGCGCAGGATGAGCTCGAACGGATCGAGGGCATGGGCGGCGCGGTGGCGGCGGTCGACACCGCCTACATGAAGCGATGCCTGGTTGCCAGCCACGCGGCAAGGGTGCAAGCGATCGAAGCTGGCGAGCAGATCGTCGTCGGCGTTAATGCTTTTACCGAAGGCGAAGACTCGCCGTTGCTTGCTGGGCAAGACGGCGGCTTTATGGCCGCTGATGCCTCGGCAGAGGCCGAGCAACTCGCTCGCCTGCAGGCCTGGCGCCAAGATCGCAATCAAGACAGGGTCGAGGCGGCGAAAGCCGCTTTGAAGCAAGCCGCGGCCTCAGGCGAGAACATCATGGGACCTTCAATCGCTGCCGCCCACGCGGGCCTTACCACCGGCGAATGGACCGATACCTTGCGCGAAGTCTTCGGCGAGTATCGAGCTCCGACCGGCGTTGGCGGCGCGCCTGCCCGCGCGGCAGCAAGCGAAGGCATGGCCGATGTGCGCCATCGACTGAACGAGGTTTCTCAGCGCATTGGCCATCGGCCCAAGATGTTGCTGGGCAAACCGGGCCTAGACGGCCACTCGAATGGGGCCGAGCAAATTGCGCTCAGGGCTCGGGACGCGGGCTTCGAGGTTGTCTATGAGGGCATTCGCCTGACCCCCACTGAGATTGCTCGCGCCGCCCTGGAAGAAGGCGTGCAGGTGGTCGGACTTTCTGTGCTGTCCGGATCCCACCTGGCGCTGGTGGAGTCGGTTTTGGCCGAGCTGCAGAAACTAGGGCTGAGTGATCTGCCCCTGGTTGTCGGCGGTATCATCCCGCCGGAGGATGCGGCCGCCCTGCTGGATCGGGGGGCGGCAGCCGTCTATACGCCCAAGAACTATGACCTCACGGCTATCCTGATGGACATCATTGATATCGTTGATCGCAGCGCCCAAGAAGCGGCCTAGGACATTAACACGAGGCAAATGTCCCTTGCGGTTCGGCTTCCTACTGCTGGTCATTGTTTGCCTGTTCCCGGCCGGAACTGGCCTGGCGAAGGATGCCCAATGGCAGGTCATGGCCGGCAGTCGCATCGGCTTTACAGCTTACCAGCCGGGCACACCGATCGAGGGTTCCTTTGCCAGTTTTCGCGCAGAGTTGCATTTTGACGAGAACAACCTGCAAGCGGCTAGGGTCATCGTCGACATTGACACTGAAAGCGTCAACACCCAGCGCTCGGATCGAGATGCCACGTTACGCGGTGCCGACTTTTTCGCGGTGAAGACCTGGCCCACCGCCCGTTTCGCCACTCGGGAATTTGTCGCCGAAGGCGAAGGTCTTTTTCGTGCGGAAGGGGACCTGCAAATCCGGGATATCACGCGGCCAATCAGCCTTCCATTTCGCTTGAAGACCTTTGATCACCCCGAGGAGGCGGGGGCGATCATGGCGGTGGTTGAGGCCGAAGTCACCCTTTCCCGCTTGGCCTTCGGCATAGGGCAGGGCGAATGGCTGAGCACGGCCTATTTGCGTGACGAGGTCGATCTGGAAATTGTCCTTTTTGCCAGCCAAATGACCGGCGAATGACGGCAAAAGTATCGCATGAGCGGCTTGACCGGAAACGGGCCTGCAGTTATCGTCTCGCCCATGAACACGCAGCATCTGCTTTGGTTTGACACGCGAATTATGAACCGGGCGCCCAAGGGGCGTTCCGGAAACTCATTGTGTCGTGCCCAACCAACGCGGGAATGTGCGTGTCATGTTAGTGAATGAAGTCCTATCCCCTTCTAGCGATTATGAACCAAGCAACGATCGAATGCCGGCGGTGGAACCCCGGCGGACCGAGGGCGTTGTCTTTTGCTATTCCGTCTATGCCCAGGCGGACCCAGGCGTGATGCCTCGGGTCCTTGAGGTTTTTGCCAAGCGAGGGCTGGTGCCCGCCCGCTGGCATTCGGATGTCACCGGCTTACAGGGGCGCGATCTGGCAATCGATGTCCAGGTCGCCGGTTTGACCCCTGAGAACGGGCACTACATCGCCCGCTGTTTGCGGCAGATCAGTACCGTCGATCAGGTCCTGACCGCGATGAAACCGGGCTAACGCCATTGAGTTGAACGACGCCCATGAGCCTGCTGGAACGCATTGAATACTGTCGTACCTGGGATCGTCAGAACTATCGCCCCTTCACCATCATGGGGCGCCGTTACGGGCGAATCACGCATGCCTTTTCGTCGTTGCTGGAACGATTTCCAGAGGTCTTCCAGGTTGAGGCGGAAGCGGTTGCGTTGAATCCAAGCCTTGATAGCTACGATGCGCGCAGCCGCGCGGTCGAGCAGGCAATGCGCCAGCTGGCGGAGGGCGGCCACATTATTGGCTGGCGAAACGAGGTTTACCCGGTGCTGCGCCATTGGGGAGATGATCCTGTGATGGAGATCGAGCGTGCCGCCGTGCCAAAGCTCGGCCTGCATGCCTTCGGCATTCACGTAAATGGATTTGTTCGTCGCCCGGAGGGGTTGATGCTGTGGGTGGGAAAGCGCTCCCCCCACAAGCAAACCGCACCCGGCAAGTTCGATCACCTGATCGCCGGCGGCCAGCCTATCAACCTCAGTCTCGAAGAAAACGTCGTTAAGGAGGGTGCCGAAGAAGCCGGATTGCCGCGGTCTCTGGCCGAAAAAGCAATTCCTGTGGGAGCCGTTTCTTACCTTTGCGAGCGTCCCGAAGGCTTAAGGGACGATCTGCTGTTTTGCTATGACTTGGAGTTGCCAGCAGACTTCACGCCAACGAGCGTCGACGGTGAAGTTGAGAGTTTTTCGCTCTGGCCGGTGGCCGATGTCCTAAGGGCAATTCGTCAAAGCGATGCCTTTAAGTTCAATGTGGCCTTAGTGAACCTAGATTTCCTCATTCGTCATGGCGTACTGACTCCAGATGACCCGGAATATCTTTGCGTTTTCGAAGGCCTACGGCTAGGGCCTGTAGACATATAGTTCGCCGCCGTGGTCCGGCCCCAAAGGGCCCGCCGTTGGGAGCAAGGACGCAGGACATGTTCGACATATTCAAGGACGAGCGACGCGGCAGCGGGCTTTTGGGGCCGGATCCCACTGGGACGGGGCGCATTTTCGCCCGGTTGAATAGTTATGGGGCCGCGTCGCGACAGGCTTATGCAGGGCCACCTCCACCACGCCTGCCGCTCCTAACCCTGGCGAAAATCCGCTCCCGCCACGGCGGTGAACTGTATGTCTACAGGCCCTAGTCCGGGAAGCCGGATGAGGCACGAACCCGGGCCGGCGACCAGCCTTTGTCCCTGAGAGTTCGGATCGCCAAACCGTCATTGCGCTTTGCCAGCCGCTCGCCGAATTCATCGCGGATGAGCCCGTGATGGCGCCATCGGGGTACCGGCAGGTCGAGCAAGGCTTGCAGCAGGCGGTGAACATGGGTTGCCGCAAAGAGATCCTGACCGCGGGTTACCAAAGTGATTCCCTGGGCAGCATCATCGACCGTGACCGCCAAATGATAACTCGTTGGGCAATCCTTGCGGGCCAGCACCACATCACCCTGGTCAAGCGGCTCAGCCTTGATTTCGCCTCTTAGGTCATCTTCCCAGTAGAGGTCGCCAGCCGCCCCTACGGCCCTTTGCATATCCAGGCGCAGGGCATAGGCTTCACCGGCGTCCTTTCGTTTTTGCCTTTCTTTCTTACTCAGGCCCCGACAGGTTCCCGGATAACGAGGTGCTTCAGCACCTTGCGGCGCCGCCCCGGCACGGGCAATTTCTATCTGGATTTCCCTGCGGGTGCAAAAACACGGGTAGAGCAGCCCGCTCTCATCGAGCTTATCGATGGCCGCTCGATAGTGGTCCATGTGTTTTGACTGGATCCAGGGTTCTTCGTCCCAGGTAACGCCCAACCATTGCAGGTCTTCATAGATGGCGTCGACGAACTCCGTGCGGCAACGGCCACGATCGATGTCTTCGATACGTAGCAGAAAACGGCCTTCCTCCTCGCGCGCCATTCGCTCGGCGAAGATGGCGGCGTGCGCATGCCCCACATGCAAGAGGCCGGTCGGCGACGGGGCAAATCTTGTTACTGTGCTCATAGTTCTGGCCCTAAGCGATTTCTGCGCTAGAGTCCAGGCCATGTCGATTCGCGCCCCCGATGAATCCCTGCGTCCAGCCTTGGAATCCCTAGGTCACAGCGATGCAGACGTTGCCAGGGCTGTTGCGGATTTTGGCCTTCCACCGGTCCGAGAACAACCACGAGGCTTCGCCGGTTTGTTGCGAATTATGACAAGCCAACAGCTTTCGGTTGCCTCAGCTGCGGCCATCCTGGCGCGTTTAGACGTAGCCATGACGGCTTGGCATCCGGAGGAATTTCTCCATCTCGATGATGCGGTGCTTCGGCGGGTCGGATTTAGCCGGCAAAAGATTCTTTACGGCCGCGCCCTGGCGGAGGCGATCCTGGAGGGCCGACTGGACCTTGAGCTCGTTGAAGGCATCGACGATGAGGCGGCGATCGATCATCTCTGCCAGGTTAAGGGGATTGGCCGCTGGACGTCAGAGATCTATCTTCTTTTCTCCTTGAAAAGGCCGGACATCTGGCCGGCCGGTGACTTGGCCGTGCGAGCCGCCTTCGGGCGACTGAGAAACCTTTCCAAAACGCCGAGTGAGCGCGAACTGCGGCAAGCTGGCGATGCCTGGCGTCCCCATCGTAGTGCCGCGGCAAGGCTCTTGTGGCACCTTTATCGCCATTCCGGCGTGCCTGTCGCCTAGCAAGATGGCTGACAAGCAGCGGTTACTCGCCTATCTAGGCGTTGTTTGTTCGGTGGTTGGGACACCCAAGGCATGAAACATCTATTGGATCTGGATGGGCCGCGTTTTGGCCCGGCGCAAGGGGGCAGCGCCGAACAGTTGGTGATATTGCTGCATGGACTGGGAGCGGACGGCAACGACTTGATAGGCCTGGCACCCCACTTTGCGCAACGGTTACCACAGGCCGTCTTTGTGTCTCCGCACGCCCCCTTTCCCTGCGATATGGCGCCTTTTGGGCGCCAATGGTTCAGCCTGCAAGACCGTCGCCCGGATGCCATTCTGGCCGGGGTGAAGATGGCGGCTCCGATCCTTGCGTCCTTTATCGATCAAGAACTTGACCGCTATGGCCTGGCGCCTAATCGCTTGGCCTTGGTCGGGTTTTCGCAAGGCACAATGATGTCCCTTTATGTGGGCTTGAGGCGGGAACAGGCCCTCGCCGCCATTCTCGGCTATTCGGGGGCCTTGATCGGGGCCGAGGATTTGGCGGCTGAAATCAAGAGCCGACCGCCAATCTTGCTGACCCATGGTGACGCCGATGAAATCGTGCCCTCGGCTGCGCTCGAAACAGCGACATCTGCGTTGAGGGCCAATGGCTTAGCGGTTGACTCGGAATTGCGACCTGGCCTTGGACACAGCATCGATGAGGTCGGCTTGATGAAGGGTATGCAATTCCTTGCGTCGAAGCTGTCGGCCTGAGACCTCAAGCATTGCCGCGGACCGGATAGTCGCTGCTCTTGATGTATGTGATGCCGCGCAACAGGGCTTCCAAATCAGCTCGGGCGAAGGGCGCGCTGGAAACTTCAATAATGTGGGCTCTTCCTTGTGGGTTGACGAGAAAGACGCCGGGTTCGGCATAGGGCCGATCGGTTTCGCTGGGGCTGCGTGGATCAGACACATAGAGGCCGAGCTTTCGCATCTGCGATACAGATAAGCCGTGGCCCACTTGAATGGCCAATCCTTGCTCCTCGACCTGGGCGCGCGCCTTTTCGATGGGATCCGCAGAAACCGCTGCGACCTCTACCTGAATGGCGTCGAATGCCGGTTTGAGTTCATTCAGTTGGTCGAGATACTTGCGGCAGAGCGGGCAGTGCTTGCCTCGGTATATGACGACCAGCTGCCAGCGATCCTTACCGCCCAGAGTGATTTCATCGCCGTCACCTGTTGCTGGTAGTCTTATTTCGGGCATGACTTGCCCAGCTTCGAGCCTTTCTTGCACCAAGCGCCTCTGCTTCTCGTATCTAGTCTTTTCGATCGGTCATTGTATCTTAGTAATTTCATCTTTTCGGCTTAGTCGAGCAAGTGGCGAATCATCAGCCCACGAACTTGTGAAGGAATGGGCATTCGCCGGGTGGCCGCCCAATGACGATGGCTTTGGCAGCATTGGCGTGAGCTCTGTTAACCAAATCTCGCTATTGCACCCACCCTCGGCACGCGCCACCGTCACGATTTCATTAACTATTGATATCAAGGACTACCCTTTATTTCGGATGGATTACGAGCTGATGACGACTTCGAGGCATTTTCATTAACCCCTTGTTTTGCCGGTATCTTGCCGTTATCAAGGTGGGCGAATCGTCGACGGAGCGGCGGTTCTGCTCGTCGGCAACAAGAGAGGAAGCCGTTTTGGTCGCTCTTGCCGAACGCTTTCCGGCTTTGGTTTTGAACGCGGATTTTCGCCCGCTGAGTTACTTTCCTTTGTCCCTTTGGTCGTGGCAAGAGGCGGTTAAGGCAGCCTTTTTGGAGCGTGTAAACATCATCTCCGAGTACGACCGGGTCGTGCGGTCTCCGAACTTCGAAATGCGGTTGCCGAGCGTGATTTCGCTCAAACAGTACGTCCATATGGATCGGCGGCCTGCCTTCACGCGCTTCAACGTTTTCCTGCGCGACAAATTCATGTGCCAGTACTGTGGTGTCGATTTTCCTTCTGAGGACTTGACTTTCGATCACGTCCGTCCGCGGTCGCGCGGCGGCCGGACCCTATGGACCAATGTAGTGACCGCCTGCCAGCGCTGCAATCTGACCAAGGGCAGCCGACTCTTGGACGAAGCCGGCATGCATCTCTTACGCCGGCCCGGCGAGCCCAGTACCTACCAGCTACAGGAAAATGGCCGGGCCTTTCCGCCCAATTTCTTACACGAGAGCTGGAGCGACTTTCTCTATTGGGATAGCGAGCTCGAATCTTAGGCCGGTGGCCTAACCGATCGACTGGGGTGTTTCCCGATCAGCTTTCAGAATTGCCGACAGAGAACGCTCGACGTCTTTGTCGCTGGTCGCCCAACTGCTCACGCTGATGCGCATGGCGGCTCGGCCCCGCCAGGTAGTGCCGCCACACCAGCACTCGCCAGACGACTGGACGGCTTCGATCACTCGCTTGGTGCGCTCCGCCGAACCGAAGGCGACGACCACTTGGTTCAAGACGACCTCATTGAGAACTTCGGTCCCGGCCTCCGCCAGGCCCGCCGCGAAGCGCCGTGCTTGCCGGCAATTGCGGTCGACGAGTTCGGCCAATCCCCTTTTGCCTAGCGATGAGAGTGCCGCCCAAACGTCAAGGGCACGGGCCCGCCGCGAGCTGTCGGGCGTGAAATCGATCGCATCCCTGTGTGTGCTCGGCAAGAGGTAGGCGCCGCTGATCGACATGGCGCGATTCAGCGCTTCGCTGTCACGGACAGCGGCAAAACCGCAGTCATAGGGAACGTTCAGCCATTTGTGCGCGTCCGTCGCCCAGGAGTCCGCCTCGGAGAAGCCATTGCAGAGAGAGGCATAGTCGGACGAGGCAGCGGCCCAGAGGCCAAAGGCGCCGTCGACGTGGACCCAAGTGCCGGCGGCCTTGGCCCGCGTGACAATATCTCCCGCCGGGTCGAAGGCGCCGGAGTTCACATTGCCGGCCTGCAGGCAAAGGATGGCTGGGGGCGAAAGCTCGGGGACTTGGTCGGCGCGCATTCGACCCTGGTCGTCGACCGGCACCCGTACCACTCGCTCCCTTCCCAAGCCCAATAGACCCAGCACTTTGTGAATGGAAGCATGCGCTTCTTCGCCAAGGACTATGGTGATCTCCGGTGCGCCGAAGAGGCCCTGGCTTTCCACGTCCCAGCCACAGTTGGCCAACACCCGGTGACGAGCAGCAGCGAGGCCCGTGAAATTGGCCATGGTGGCGCCGGTGACCAAGGCGCCGGCCGCCTCAGAAGGCAGATTCAGCGCCTCTTTGAGCCAAGTCAGCGTAGTTTCCTCGAAGAGAGCTAGCGCTGGGGAGCTCACAAAACTGAAGGCGTTCTGATCCCAACCGCCGGCAACCCAATTAGCCGCGAGCGCCGCCGGCAGGGCGCCGCCGGTGACAAAGCCGAAGTAGCGACCGCCGGCACTGGCCATGGTGGCGGCTGCGCCGAATTCTTCGAGAAACTTGAGGACATCCTGCGCTGGAACTGGATCCTGCGCTAGCGGGTGGTTCAATCGCTTCGCCAGGCGGTCGATCGCCCTGGGGGCAGCGCCGACTCTGCGGCCATCCAGGCCGGCCAAGTATCGACAGGCTTGCTCGGCCGCCGCCATTAGCAGGCAGCGGGTATCGTCATCGAAGGACACGGCTAGGCAGCCCTTGTGTCCATCTATTCTGGCCGGTCATTCTTCATTTATGCGGGTCAGGACAAAGCCTTCCGGGCAATAGGCCTCTCCATTATCTCGCCAAAGAATATCGGTTGTCTCGCGCTTGGTTGCGAAGATGGACGCATTCTCGGCAACGCAGGCACAGTTGCGCAGCTCGCAGGCAAGGGCCAGGTTAGGGTCGCCCGCTTTGGTGCCCGTGCAGCCGGCGAGTGCCAAGACTGCCAACAGGGGGCTGCACCAATGGCCGATCCGCTGGCGGGCTCTATTCATGATGGCTCTTAAGGCATCACCGTTTGGGCCGCGGTTGGCACGGGATCGAGGGCGAAAAGCTCGCGGGCCCGGTCCAGATCGCGCGGGAAGTCGACCTCACCCCATTTCAAGCCCTCGATCGAGTGGGTGCGCACAAAACCTTGGTCGGCCAGCACCTGAATCGCCTTCAGATACCACCAAGTCAGGCCGTTCGGGGTGCGCATAATCTGATCAAGAACCTCGGCGAAGAGTTTCGCGCCCTCGCCGCGATAAAGGCTCATGCCGATCGACTCGCCGTCAATGCGGGTGCTGGTGAGGGTTTTGCCCACCTCGATGAGGCGGGTTCCGTCGAGACGAACCTTCATGTCATCGGAGTCGTAGGCAGCTTTGTGGTCGATTGTTAGCGTGATCGGCGCCTTCGGGCTTTCCAGTAGACTGGCAAGAACCGGCGCCTCGAACAAGGTGTCACCGTTGAGGAGCACAAAGTCCCGGTCCATGGCGTGGCGCGCCATCCAGCAACTGGCCAGATTGTCCGCGACATTGAAGAAGGGGTTATAGATCGCTCGCAAACGGAGGCCGGGGCGCTCTAAGCGCTCCAAACAGTGCTCGACGGCGGCGGCGCGAAAACCGACGACAACCGCAACGTCATCGACACCGCAATGTGCCAAGTTGCGCACCTGCCATTCGAGCAGGCTGGCGGCGCCGATCTTCAACAAGCATTTCGGCTTGTCCTCGGTCAGCGGCAGCAGGCGCGAGCCTTGGCCGGCGCTCAAGATTATCGCTTTCATCGTTGCATCCCCCGGCAAAAAAGCGCTCCTCTATAGCGCTTTACGCATCCAGATCCCAGTCAATTGTGGATAACCCCCTGCTCACGGCCAACTTCCGCAGGCGCAGTGACGGATTCACCGCGACACCGCGATCGGCCCAAAGCAGCAACGGCATATCAATATGGTGATCCGAGTAGGCGATGACATGATATTTTTCTGCAAGGTTCGGCAGGCTTTGTTCGATGGCCCGCAGCTTGGCCTCGCCATAGCAATTTTCCCCAAGGATTTTGCCGCTTAGCCGCCCCTCTGGGTCAAATTCGGCCCGGGTGCAAACAAAGCTGTCGAACCCCAGTTGCTTTGCCAGGTCTTCGACGTAAATGTCGAAGCTTGCGGTAGCCAGCACCAAGAGATCGCCTGCTTCCTTATGGTGCGCTATCGCGGCCCGGGCACCCGGACGCAGTTCTCTTTCCAGGCATTGATCGACGAAAGCCTGGGCGAATCGGGCAACAACGCCCCTTTCCACGCCGCCCAGGATCCGGCTGAGCATGAATTCCTTCAGCGACTTGCGGGAGATGAGACGGGCTTTGTAAGCGAGTGCGGCCAGAAGGATGGGCGGCAGGTAGAGGACCTTCCAAGGACGGCGACGGGCGACCGACCAAAGGAAAGGTGTGAAGGTGCCGCGCCGGGCCACCGTCTTATCCAAGTCGAAGATGGCTGCGCGGGGCCGCCCGTCGCCCAGGCCGTCCCCTTTTCCAGATGATTGTGCTAGCCGGCTAACCAGGATGCGACCTTTTCGTTTCGCGCCCGCGCAAGGCCGGCTTGTATAAGCCTGACGGCATGGAAAATCAGGGATAGTACCGTCCAGACCGCCACGGCGATGAAGCCAAGATCAGGCCGCCCGACAAGGGTGAAGACAAGCAGGATGACAAGGTTGGGGTTGCGCCGGGCAGTGACATGGCGAAAGGCATAGTCAATCGGCTGCCAAATGTGGGTTTGGATGCCGAAGAAGAGCTTGAAGGCACCCTCCATCAGTCGCCCGATCACATAGCCCACTAAAATTACCCACAGCGAAATCTCCAGACTGCCCGCTAGTTCCGGCGCGGTAATCCCTTTCAGGCCGAACCACCAGGCGATCCACCAGAAGGGCGGATGGATCAGGTCGATGCCATGGTCGTAGATGTTGCCCCACCACGAGGAGGTGAGGGTGACCCGCGCGAGCTTGCCGTCGACCGTGTCGAGAAAGACCATGAGAAAGGCGACGGCCAGGCCCAGGAGGAAATCGCCGGCCCCAAAGTAGTAAATGGTGACGAAGACGAGCAGCAAGCTCAAGGTGGTAATCGTGTTGGGCGTGATCCCGCGTCCAGCCGCCCATTTGGTTACGTGACGTGCCGGCCAGGGCCACCACCACTTGGTGACGAAGTCCGTGGCTCCCTTGTAAACGGCGGCGAAGGTTTGTTTCTCGATTGTCGGCAGGGTTTCCCGAGTCAGCGGCAGGGCCAGGGGCGGCACGCGCTTGCGCAGCATCTCGTTATAGTCCGATGCCAGTTCTGTCGGCCCCAGGGCCTCCAGGCCAAGGCCGGCTATCGCCTGGTCGTCGAGCTTCTTACTGCCCAGCATGCTTGCAACCGCGCTTGCCTGGGCAGCATCCACGTGGGCTGCCACCGCGATCTTGTCCTCCGATGCGCCGTCCTGATTGGTCAGAACAATACCCGAGCGTCGGACTAGATGGCGGCTCAGATTCTCATCCATCAAGAAGTCCGCGCGAACCAGGATAACCGGGGTATCCTCTGGAAGGTTGTTAATTCCGCTTGCCGCAACCGTGACACCGGCCCGGCGGAATGCGCGACGATGCCGCTCCTCGGCGGATAGGCCCCAAATGGGCACGTCGCAATCGCCCAGGATGATCAAGGTGGGGGCGGGAATGTCCTTGACGTCCGTGGCGGCTTTGGTGGTGTCGAGCACGACTACTTTCCTTAAACCCGAGTTTCCGCCTCTTCATTGCGGCCAGGCAGAACCATCAACAAGTCTGGCGCGGAGCCCGCATCGCGGCGCGTTCTTTATCGCAAAGGCCAAGCTAAGAAAATCCCCTGTCGTCATGTTAGATAGTCTGTCGACCTTGATTTTGAACGGTCAAAAAGTCGGCCGCGTTGATTTGCCGGCGCGCGCGCGTTAAACGAAGGCGCTAAGGAAGGCCGGTTTAGCAGAAGGGTTTCCCCATGAGTTCGGATCAAGGCTTTAACGATACAGTTCGCAAATTCGGCCACCCGGCGACCCTGATCGCCGACTACCAACACTGGGTGGTACTGCTGCGGCCGCAACAGGCAACGCTAGGCGCTTTGGTGCTCGCGAACAAAGGCCCGGCAACGGCGTTTTCCGAGATTGGCGCCGAAGCCTGCCAAGAGCTGGCCAAAGTAACGCGGGACATTGAAACGACTCTCAAGGCCCGTTTTGCCTATGACAAGATCAATTACCTCATGCTCATGATGGTCGATCGCGAGGTGCATTTTCATGTCTTGCCCCGTTATGCGGAGGATCGCGCGTTTGCGGGGCTGACGTTCACCGACCCAGGCTGGCCGGCGGTGCCGGCACTCGGCTCCTTTACTGAGATCGGTGATAGCGATCTAATGGCCTTGCGCGATCACCTCCGGCAAGCCTGGCCGCAAAGGGAGCCCAGCGACGAAGGCTAAAGCGGGTAAGATGGGCCATCAGGGGAAGCGTGCAACAAACAAATATTCCAAGGAAGCCCTCGACGGCCATCTGGCGGTGTTGCAGGAGAAAGTCTTCCAAGTCTCGACAAAATGGCCGCAGTATCGCCTGCTTCTTACCGACATCTGCACCTTGGCTGATACGCTGCCGATCGGTAGTCGGGTGGTTTGCTTGGAACGCAGCCTGCTCTACGGCGGCTATAGCCTCTTTGCCCCCTTCTTCGACGCCCAGCATTTTGAGGGGATCGACTGCAGCCCTGCCAGCGCCGAGGCGCGCGGCGCCTATAATGCCGAGATGGTGAGCGATTTGAGGTTCTTACAAGTTCCCTGCAGCCGTCGTGCGGCTGCTGGGGCGACGAAGGTGGAAACGGGCAGCGTTGACGTCATCCTCTTGCCGAACTTGATTCATCACATCGAAGATCATGGGGCGCTTTTCGCCGAGGTCGACCGGATCTTGAAGCCAGGGGGACGGGGATATCTTTTCGAACCGCTGCTGCGCGAACTCCATCAAATTCCGGACGATTACCTGCGTTACACGCCCTGGGGATGCCAGGCTGCGCTTAGGCGCGCGGGCCTTGCTCTTGAACGATTTGAGACGACCGGCGGGCCCTTTGAAGCCATCGCTTACTGTTGGAGCCAGGCGCTTGAATACGTTCCCGAGGACGATCGATCGGCAATGGAGCGCTGGTTCCAGGAAGAGCATCTCCCTGATTTGCTGAAGTGGGACGCCCGATTTAGGACCAATCTGCAACGTGACCACACGGCCTTTCCGACGGCATTTTCCGTTCATTTCCGCAAGCCAATTGCTGCGTAACTAAAATCGGGTGATCGCCGATCAAGCAGGAGAACGGAATAGGCCGGATCGATTAGGGCTTGATCTCGATAGCTATTCGCGACTTTGTTCCCACTGAGATAGACTGGCTTTGAGCACAAACGGCACGAGGTTTTGGTAGCGGTTATGGTCGGGATCCTGCGGATCTTCTTCGGCTCTAAGAGTACCAATCAGTGGGTGGTCCTGGTCTGCCTGATCTTGGCAGGCTTGGCCGAAGGCATCGGTTTGGCCAGCCTCCTGCCTCTGCTGACCACTGCTGGAGCGGAGTCGGCCGAAGATCCCTCCCCGGTCAGCGAGGCCGTTACCGGTGCGCTGGCGTTCCTAGGGTTGCCGGCTGACCTCGAGATTTTGATGGCCGTCGTCATGGTCGGCCTGCTGCTCAAGTCGGGACTGGTGATCCTTGCCATGCGCTATGTGGGCTATGCGGTTGCGGCGGTGGCAACCGGCTTGCGCAGCGAACTGATCGATCGCCTGCTGCGAGCCCGATGGAGCTACTTCACCCATCAACCGGTCGGTCGCATCGCCAATGCGATCAGTCTGGATGCAACCCGCTCTGGCCAGGCCTATCTGTTGGCCGCGCAGGTGGTCTCAACCCTCATTCAATGTGTGGTCTATGGAGTGGTAGCTTTCTTGGTGTCGTGGAAGCTGGCCCTGCTGTCAATCGCCATCGGCGGCGTGATTGCTTACCTGCTGAACGCCTTGGTGCGCAAGGCAAAGCGAGCCGGGCGGCGGCAAACCCGTCGGACGGAGGAGCTGGTGTTCCAGCTAAACGACGCCCTGGTTGGCATCAAGCCTT
Source organism: Rhodospirillales bacterium (assembly GCA_965222795.1). GTDB lineage: Bacteria > Pseudomonadota > Alphaproteobacteria > Kiloniellales > CBDCUY01 > CBDCUY01. The sequence goes on from OZ244972.1 coordinate 2,985,184, forward strand.
TGAAGGCCATGGCCCGGCATGCCCATTTTGGCCATCTCTTTACCAGCAAGATCGCTGCTCTCAAGCGGGCTTTGGAGCGCCAGGTCTTCGCCAAGGAACTGCTCCGTAACCTGCAGGAACCTTTGATCGCCATCGTCCTTTGTGTCGGCTTCTACATGGCCGTCCGGGTTTGGGCGATTCCGATGGCCGAGCTAATCGTTATGGGCCTCTTGCTGCACCGAATGGTCGCCACCATGGGCAAAGTGCAGCAGCGCCTGCAGCAAGCAGTGATCGTGGAAAGCGCCTATTGGTCGGTTCGCAAGCTCATCAAGGAGGCCGCCGATGAAGAGGAGCCGGCCCTCGGCAGGATTGCGCCAACGCTTGACAAAAGCTGTGCTCTGGACCGTGTGTCTTTCGGCTTTAACGGCAAGGCGATTATGCAGGACCTTTCGATCGAGGTGCCTGCCAATAAAATCACCGTGATCATGGGGCCATCGGGCATCGGCAAGACCACGGTGACCGATCTTCTGCTAGGCCTTTACCAACCTCAGCAAGGCAATGTCCTGCTCGACGGTGTTTCTTTAGCGGAAATAGACATCGAAGCCTGGCGGGCCATGGTTGGCTACGTACCGCAGGAGCTGGTGCTGTTCCATGACTCCGTATTTGCCAACGTTACGCTTGGCGATCCGATGTTTGGTCCCGAGGCGGCCAAGGCGGCACTACAGGCGGCCGACGCCTGGGACTTTGTGGCTGCTTTGCCCGATGGTCTCGACGCCACCGTTGGCGAGCGCGGCATGAAGCTATCTGGCGGGCAAAGACAACGCATAGCCTTGGCGCGCGCACTCGTTCACCGTCCCCGCTTGCTGATCTTGGACGAGGTGACCAGCGCCCTTGATCCCAAGACCGAGCAAGAGATCTGCCGAAACATCCAGTCCTTGAGCGGACAGCTCACCATCTTGGTCATCACCCACCGGCCGGCTTGGCTTTCGATTGCCGATCGGGTTTACGAGTTCGGCTCGGAAGGTCTCTTGGCCCAGCCTGAAAAGGTCCTCTAGCGGTAAGGCAGGAAGTTCCTGGGTATCAAGGCCCCGCCGATCTAAGCCAAAAAAATTTTGTCTTTGCTCCGCCTGCAGGTTCGCCCCATTCTAAGCCTGACACGCGCTGACCGGTGAGGTTACGTGAGATCAGGTTACGTGAGATCTTGTGATGACGATCAATGTAGGTCATACTTTCTCGATAGAATATCGAAGCAAATCAGAAACATACCAGTCATGGTGGGGTTCACGATGACCTACGAGCTGTGACAAGCCGTAGTTTGTGAAGCGAAAGGCTTCCGCACGGGCAGCAAACTGCTGAGTGGAAGAAATAGGGTCTATGACAAGCGCCGAAGTTGGAACAAGCTCGCCCGGCGGCCGAAACCATCTCCTGATCGGGCCAAGACAGGTTGAAATTTGGCCAAAGGATCAGGCGGTCGCGTCGATCGATCGATCCATCAAGCTGACCAAGTTCCAAGATGTGGCGGCCTATCATCCTGCGCTAGTCGAGCGAATCCTCGACGAGGAAGCGCGTCTTCGACGGGATTCCCCCACGGATAGTCGTTGCCACGGCGGACAGAAGGTGCGTGGTCTTTTAGACTGGGGTATGCCGGAGGTCGAGCTTCTAAACGAGCGGGCGAAATCCTTATTCCGCCGGACGCTTGGCTGTGAAGAGGCGGTGGTCGATGCTTGCTGGGCGAATGTCTATCGACAGTGGGAATCGATCGGTCCCCATTCCCACCGGCGGGCGACGGCGAGTTTCGCATACTGTTTGGAGGAAGGGGAGGCCGATCCTTATTGCCGATTTAGCGGCCGCTTCGCTTTTGTCGACCCGCGCCTCGAGATTTGCTGCTGGGTCGAGAAGGGGCACATGACAAATCCCTTCTACCCAGACCTATCGACCGGCTCGATGCTGATCTTTCCGGGCAAGGTGGTGCATTGCGTTTCCGCCTATGCCGGTCAAAAACCACGCATCACCCTATCTTGGAATATCAACCGCCAGGCGGTTTCCGGTTCCGTGCGTGATCCTATAAACCTCAGCCCCGGGATGACCGTAGTGGCTGGCTCCGGCGAAGACCGTGGCTCGTGATGATTCTTAGGGGGCTGGCTCCGGACTTTCGGTCGGCTCTATAGGCGCCGGCCCACCGGACTTTTCCAATGCCTTGCGGGCTTTCCAAACCGCGTTATTGAGTTCGGCCTGGGTGCAAAGGCCTAGCAGCACTGGGTCGCGTGCGCGGATGTTGGGCGAGTTCCAGTGGGTGCGTTCCCGCACGGCCTCGATGGTGGTCTTAGTAGTGCCGATCAGCTTGGAGATTTGTGCGTCTTTCAGTTCCGGGTGATTGCGCAGGATCCAGGCGATGCCGTCGGGCTTGTCTTGGCGTTTGGCGATTGGTGTGTACCGCGGCCCCTTGGTACGGGGGCTCGGCATGGGAATATCGTGCTTGGCCATCTTCAGTTTGGTGGCGGGGTTCTTCTGGCAGCGCTCGATTTCTTCTTTGGTCAACTGCCCGTTGGCGATCGGGTCCATGCCTTGAATGCCGGTTGCCACCTCGTCGTCTGCGATACCCTGCACTTCGAGGGGATGCAGCTGGCAAAACTCGGCTATTTGTTCAAAGGTCAACGTCGTGTTGTCGACTAACCAAACGGCGGTCGCCTTCGGCATCAAGGGCTTTGCCATCATTCCTCCTTGTCGGGTGCCAGGCGCCGATCGAGCACTTTGCCCAGGACTTCGAACAGTCTGCCTTGCGTGGGCCTTGGGGGTACTCCGAAATTTGTCTTCCGTCCAGGGCAATTTGACCGAGATCCTGTTGTTCCTGGCAGAAGAGTCCTCCAGGCCGCGCCCAAACTCTGGCCTTGAGGGGCATGCCAGGGTGGATGCCAGGGTGGATGCCAGGATCGGATGCCAGAGGCCGAACCGAATGTAGACTGCCCCGCGTCACGCACTAGGTCTTGAGCAGGATCTTGCCGATGTGCGCGGATGACTCCATGAGGCGATGGGCCTCGCAGGCATCTTCCAGGGAAAAGGTCTTGTAGAGAATTGGTTTTACCTGTCCGTTCGCCAATAGCGGCCAGACCTTTTCCTCCAGTTTGCGGCCGATGGCCGCCTTGAAGGCAATGGGCCGCGGGCGAAGGGTCGAGCCAGTGACCGTTAGGCGCTTTAACATCACCGGTATGAAGTCGATTTCCACTTTGCTGCCGCCGAGAAAGGCGATAAAGACCAACCGGCCATCGGGCGACAAGATTTTAATGTTACGCGCTATGTAGTCACCGCCGACCATGTCCAGCACAAGGTTGATGCCGCTTTCTGTCAGCTCTCGGATCGCCGAGACGAAATCTTCCTCACGGTAGTTAATGGCACGATCGGCGCCCAACTCCTCGCAGGCCCGGCATTTCTCTGCGGATCCCGCGGTGGTGAAGACACGGGCGCCGAAGGCTTTGGATAGCTGGATGGCCGTTGTGCCGATGCCGCTGGAGCCGCCGTGGATCAAGATGCTTTCGCCGGCGATCAGGCCGCCGCGGTCGAAGACATTCGACCACACGGTAAAATAAGTTTCCGGCAGGCCCGCGGCCATCTCGACGCTCAGGCCGGCCGGGATCGGCAGGCACTGCTCGCCAGGGGCCGTGGCAAACTCCGCATAGCCACCACCGGCGACCAGGGCAGTCACCTGGTCGCCTATTTTCCAGCGTTCCGTCCCCTCGCCAAGGGCGACCACCTCGCCGGCCAACTCCAGCCCGGGAATGTCCGAGGCGCCCGGCGGCGGGGCATAGCCCCCTTTGCGCTGCAAGACATCGGGCCGATTGACACCGGCCGCCTGCACGCGAATGAGGACCTCACCAGCGCCGGGCTCCGGCAGCGGCCGGCGGGCCGGTACCAAGACCTCGGGGCCGCCTGGCTCGCGAATTTCGATGGCGGTCATGTTGTCAGGAAGGTTCGCGTTCATTTAGGTCACTCCTGTACGCTTGCTGTAGCGTTGTTCGGCAGGTCTATTATGATTGACGATTGGAGACAAGCTCGGGAGAACGCCCATGGACATCGAGGATCTGGAGCCGCGCAAGAAGCCGGCGAAGCTGCGTGACTTGGATGTTATGGGGGTGGAGGAGCTGGAAGAGTATTTGGCAGCGCTGGAGACCGAAGCCGAACGCGTGAAAGAAAAGATCGCGGCGAAGAAAAGCTACCTTTCCGGCGCCGACGCCTTCTTCAAGAAGTGATGCGGCGCTTATCGCAAGTTCTGTGCCGTCAAAACCAAATTTCCATCCGCAAACCGCGCGCATCACAGTCCGGATTGGCGGGGAGCCGCCGAGCTTCGCCAAAAGCCATTCGACGGGCTGTGAGCGCACAGGCGGCCGCGTCCAAGAGGTCGTCAGGGCCGGCCTGAGCGCGGGACAAGCGTCCGAGCAGCGCTTGCACCCCCTTGATCCCCGCAGCCTCTAACAACGCGAGCCGTGCTCCTTGTCCCGCCGCTGAACGCTTCGGCGGCAGTGGATTCCCGCTCGCCAGATGATGGAAAACCAACTCTGGGTGGACCTCGCGAATGCGGTCCTGATCTACTGGTGAGAGGGCGGCGTCGATTTCGCGAATCTTCGCGCCAATGTTCCAGCTTTGCCGGCTGAGCCCACAGGATTCCCGCTGGCGGCCGGCGAGATGCGCTTCTTGCCAGCTCTTGGCGGTCAGCATATAGCGACGCGGCGGGGCAAAGACGCTGGATTTTCGGCCTTTGGGTAAAAGCTTTCTGGCCTCCAGGTCGCAAGCGCGAGGGCCCCTTTCGGTCAAGCCGATGGGCATGTCCACGCCCACGTAGCGGCAAGAGTTAAGCGCCAGGTCTTGCCATCGACCCTGAATCTCAAGCCCTTGGCAAGCGCCGGCCGGGTCCAAGGTCACCGCCAGCCAGCCTCCCCGGCAGCCATCGACGCCAGCGAAGGCCTCCCCCTTTGGCATGGCCCCTAGCCGGGCAGGGTGAGGACAATGGCGCCACGATCGGTGGCGACCAAGGAATGCTCGTATTGCACCGTCGCTTGACCGGTATCTGATAGGAGAGACCAACCGTCACCTTCGTCGATGGCCCAAGAGGATCCAAGCGACAGAAAGGGTTCGATGGTAAAAACGGCACCTCTGGGAATTCGCCGGGTTTCGCGGGGCTCAAACCAAGTTGGAATGCTTTCCGGCGCTTCATGGAGCGCACTGCCGACGCCGTGGCTCGCGAGGTTACGAATAAGCGAATAGCGGTGGCGACGGGCGAAGTCCTCGATGCGCGCACCAATGCCCTGGAACTTGGCACCCGATCGCACGGCCCTGATTCCGGTCCAGAGCGCACGCTTGCCATCGCGACAAAGCTTTCGAAACGCGGTTCGGCTAGGCGGAACTAAGTAACTAGCGCCGGTGTCGGCCACATAACCATCAAGTTCCGCGGAGACATCGATGTTGACAAGGTCGCCTGGCTGAAATTTCTGATCACCTGGGATCCCATGCGCGATCCGAGGAAACACGCTAATGCAGGTAGCGCCTGGGAAATTATAGGTGGCCTCCGGCGCCGGTCGCGCCCCGCGTTGCTCCAACAGGCGGCGACCTAGGTCATCCAATTCCTTTGTGGTCATGCCAGGTTCGAGCCGCTGGCCCATGGCTGCCATTACATTGGCGACCAGTTTGCCGACCTGTCTTAACTTTTCCAGCTGATCTTCGTTTGAGATAGTCATATTGCCAATTGTCCTTCTCGCTTCGCCGATATGGGTGGGTTACCGGCTTGCACCTTCAGGCAATAGAGGCCCCCTGACCCTGTAGGCAACAACGCCACCGAGTTTCCGACATCCGAGAACACAGAGCAATCACCGTCCACCAAATTAGCTTCCAGCTGCATTTGCGGTCCTGCCGTTAACGCTTCCTTAGGAATTTCCAGCCTATTCTCATAGTCGACAGTTCGGTCCTTCTCCCCGGGCTGGACTGTTGACCGGATGTGAATCCGTTCCTTGTAACGCCTCCCTGTTAACTTGCCGCCGGCTCGTCCGGCGGCATTTTTCTTGGTTAGCATGTGTTGCTCTCTCGCTTCTGATCGGCAATGGCAGCATCGTGGCGCCATCTGCATGCTTTCCGGGTGTCAGCGCCAATGAACGATTCCACGCTTGACGTTTATGACATTCAGCCCCTAGGTTGCGCCGCACAGCAAGTTGACAGGGTAAGGCTTGACAGTAATGGGGAGCCGCAGCCGGGGTGACCGGTTAAGCGGCTCCCATTATTTTTGGGCTGAGAGTTGCGTCTCATTACGTTCACAATGACTAGGGCGAGACACCTGGACTAGGGCAAGACACCTGGACTAGGGCAAGACACTTGCGCCGGCGAAAAACCCCTTCAGAGCCCCCAGCGTTTCGTCGGGCTTTTCGATCATCATCATGTGGCCGCAGTCGGAAATCTCGATAAAATCGCCCCAGGGCATCATGCCCGCAAGGCGCGCGCCCATTTTTGCCGGCGTCATTTTATCAAGGGCGCCGGCGAGGATGAGGGTCGGGCAATCCACTGCCTCTGCGTAGGCCGTCCCTCGATCGAAGGCGTTACAAGCCGCCAAATCATTGTAGAGCAAGCCCTCCGCCGCCGCTGCCAAGAGCTGCAAACCGCTACCCATCATCCAGGCGCCTGGCGTGCGGTTGCCGCCGATGTGGCCAGATGGACCAAATCCCCAGGCGGTGACCAGTTCTTGCGAAAGACCCTCACCGTTCTTAGCTGCTTTCAGCAGTGCTGGATGGACTGGCATGGCCTCGGCGGCTCCCAGTAAGGCGAGGCGGGCAACGCGATCCTCATGGCGCGCGGCGCAGGCCATGACGCCCAAGGCTCCCATGGAGTGACCGACGAGAAGGCCGCGCTCGATCCCGGCGGCATCCATCAAGTGGACCAGCCAATCGCCGATAGCGTCAATCGAGGCGAGGGGTTCGCCTTCGGAACGGTTACCGGCGCGTCCGTGACCCGGCAGATTAACGGCCAAAGCGTTATATCCATGATAACCGAAATAGCGTGACTGCAGGGCCCACACCGTTTGGTCCATGCCGGCGCCATGGACGAAAACGACCGAAGGTTTGCCCGCATCGAAAGGGCGAACATCCCCTCCGGCGAAGACCTTGGCGTCGTTGACTGTCAAGTACATATCTTGGCCCTCACGCTTTTTGCGATCGGCGCAGTGCCGTCTGCAGGTCGTCGATGATATCGGCGGGATCTTCCAATCCAATCGACAGTCGAATCATGTCCTCGCCGACGCCGGCGGCCCTTAGGGCTTCTTCGCCGACTTGAAGATGGGTGGTTGTTGCCGGGTGAATGACCAGGGTCTTGGCATCACCGACATTGGCAAGATGCGAGGCGAGGCGGCAAGCCTCGATAAACCGGCGGCCTGCCTCGCGCCCGCCTTTGACGCCAAAGCTGACGATGGACCCGGCCCCTTTGGGCAACAGGTACTTGGCAAGCTGGTAGTCGGGATGGCTCTCCAAAGTGGGGTGGATCACATAGTTGACAGCGTCGTGGCTCTCTAAGAACTCCAGCACCGCTGCGGTGTTGCTGACGTGCCGTTCGACCCGTAGCGCCAAGGTTTCTACGCCTTGCAGAAGATAAAAGGCGTTCTGGGGGCTCATGCAAGCGCCGAAGTCGCGCAGTCCCTCGCTGCGGGCTCGCATCACGAAGGCGAGCGGGCCGAAGGTATCGACGTAGTCGAGGTCGTCGTAGCCGGCGTAGGGTTCCGTTAGGGTGGGAAACTTGCCGGAAGCCTGCCAATCGAAGGCACCACTGTCGATCAAGACGCCGCCGATGGCAATGCCATGCCCTCCCAGCCACTTGGTGGCCGAATGGGTGATCAAGTCGGCGCCGAAGCGGAACGGGCGGGAGAGGTAGGGGGTGGCAAAGGTATTGTCAACGAGGAGCGGCAGACCATGGTCATGGGCCACCTTTGACACCGCCGGGATATCCATCACCTCCAAACCCGGGTTACCAATGACTTCACCGAAAACCAGGCGAGTTTCCGGTCTGATGGCGGTGGCGAAGGCCTTAGGATCACGCGGATCAACAAAGGTCGTCGAGATCCCAAATCGTGGCAGCGTCAGCTTCAGCAAGTTGATGCTGCCACCGTAGAGTGACTTGCCGGCGACGATGTGATCACCGGCCCCTAGCAGGGTCGCGATCGCCAAATGTAGCGCAGCTTGGCCACTGGCCGTGGCCACCGCGCCGACTCCGCCTTCCAAGGCGGCAACCCGCTCCTCCAAAACCGCCGTGGTGGGATTGGAGATGCGGCTATAGATGTTGCCGGCGCGCTCCAGGTTGAAAAGAGAGGCCGCATGGTCGCTATCGTCGAAGACGAAAGAGGTGCTCATGTAGATGGGCGCCGCCCGGGCGCCCGTGGTGGGGTCCGGGCGCTGACCACCGTGCAGCGCAAGCGTATCGAACTTTAGGAATTTTGGATCCACCATGGCGCACCTCCCTGTGAAAAGCTTGTCGACCTTAACCTAAACGCCTGTGGTGCACTACCGCCTCGCAGTCTTTGCGAATTTTGATCAGGGTCAATGAGAATAGTTGGCGGAATTCCTAGCCTTTATTGCGATGGCTTCTCGAGACAGGGCAAAGGAGGACGCAGCGTGATTAAGACGATTATCGTAGCGACAGACGGCTCATCTCATGCGCAAAAGGCGGTTGCCCTCGCCGCGGATATCGCGCCAAAGTACGAAGCCAGCGTTGTAGTGCTACACGTATTGCTAAAGGGTCGTTTGCCGGAAGGGATGCGCCGGATGGCAGAAGTCGAACATATCATATCGGAAGAAGGGTCAGTCTCGGGCAGCGCATCGGCCAACGTTCCTGGCGAGATGCGGAATTTCTTGCGGATAGGTCGCGACCAGGCCTTGCCGGCACGGGTTTATGAATTCGCCGCCGAACGCATCCTGGCCGATGCCGAACGGGCGCTGAAAGAAGCCGGCGTGAAGGAGATCTCCAAAATCATGATGGAGGGTGACCCGGCGGAATGCATCTTGCACTGTGCCAAAGACCATTCCGCTGACATGATCATGTTTGGCAGTCGGGGCTTGAGCGAAATCAAGGGCCTGTTGTTTGGCAGCGTTTCGCACAAGGTAAGCCAACTGGCGCCTTGCACCTGCATTGCTGTTCGTTGACGCTAAGCACCCGTTTGCGTGAAAACTGATCGGGGCACCGCCTTCACAAGGATTGCCCAGTGATCCGATAAATTGATATTCACCTTGCCGGGGCTGGTTTGGTGGGACGCTTGGAGCCAGCACCCTCTTTCACGCTGCCTGCGCCGTCGCTATACTCCCTCACAATCTCGATCCGAGCTGATCAATTAAGACCGGAGGATAGCATGACCGCGCAAGTCAAAGCCGTGGATGGCAACGGCGCCCCGCGCCTGAATGACATGAGTTTGTTTCGGCAACGCTGCTACATCGACGGCGCCTGGGTCGATGCCGACTCCGGCGAGACCATCGCGGTCACCAACCCCGCCAACGGCAGTGTCCTTGGGTCGATCCCCAAGATGGGCGAGGCCGAGACGCGCTGCGCCATCGAAGCTGCCGAGAAAGCCTGGCCGGCCTGGCGGGCCAAGACAGCCAAGGAAAGGGCTCTCATCGTGCGCCGCTGGGGCGAGCTCATGGTCGAGAACCAGGAAGACTTGGGCATCCTCATGACCCTGGAACAAGGCAAGCCCTTGGCTGAAGCGAAAGGCGAGATTGTCTATGGGGCGAGCTTCTGCGAATGGTTTGCGGAAGAAGGCAAGCGCGCCTATGGGGATACCATACCCCAGCACCTGCCGGACCGGCGGATCGTGGTGATCAAGCAGCCAGTCGGGGTAGTCGCGGCGATCACCCCGTGGAACTTTCCCAATGCCATGATCACCCGCAAATGCGCGCCCGCCTTTGCCGCCGGCTGTCCGGTGGTGGTCAAGCCGGCGACCATGACCCCCTATTCCGCACTCGCCTTGGCGGAATTGGCGGAACGCGCTGGCATACCGGCCGGCGTGTTTAACATCGTCACCGGCTCGGCGCGGGCGATCGGCGGCGAAATGACCGGCAATCCTATCGTGCGCAAACTTTCCTTCACCGGCTCGACCGAGGTCGGCAAGGTGCTGATGGCCCAGTGTGCGGGCACCGTTAAGAAAGTCAGCATGGAGCTCGGCGGCAACGCCCCCTTCATTGTCTTCGACGATGCGGATATCGAGGCAGCGGTGGAAGGCGCCATGATCTCGAAGTTTCGCAATACCGGACAAACCTGTGTCTGTGCCAATCGGATTTTGGTCCAGGCCGGAGTCTACGATGCTTTTGCCGCTCGTCTTGCCGCCAAGGCCCGCGAGCTCCAGGTCGGCGATGGCTTGGAGCCCGGCACTAACCAGGGCCCACTGATCGATGTCTCGGCCTTGGAGAAGGTGGAAGAACACGTACACGACGCGGTTTCCAAAGGGGCCGAAGTGGCCGCCGGCGGGCAGCGCCACGATCGCGGCGGTACTTTCTTCCAGCCGACCGTGCTGACAGGCGTGACCACCGACATGAAAGTCACCCGTGAAGAAACCTTTGGCCCGATCGCACCGCTGTTCCGCTTTGATACGGAAGAACAAGCAATCGCCATGGCCAATGACACCGAGTTTGGTCTTGCGGCCTATTTCTATTCCCGAGATGTCGGCCGCGTCTGGCGGGTCTCCGAGGGTCTGGAGTACGGTATGGTCGGGATCAACACCGGGCTGATTTCTACCGAGGTAGCTCCCTTTGGCGGCGTCAAGGAATCGGGCGTTGGCCGCGAAGGCTCCAAGTACGGCCTCGAAGAGTATTTGGAATCCAAGTATCTTTGCATGGCGGGGCTCTAACGAAAGTACGGCTAAGGGCAGAAAGGAAATCCTGATGGCAGGGCTGGCCGGAAAGCAGGTTGTCTTAAGAGGCCGCCCCGTCGAGGGCAAAGTAACGCCCGATCTCTTTGAATTGGTGGAAACGCCGCGCCCACGCCCTGGCGAGGGCGAGCTGTTGATTCGGGTTCTCTACCTTTCCCTCGATCCGGCGATGCGTGGCTGGATCGCGGAGGCACCCAACTATCGTGATCCGGTGCCACTCGACTCGCTCATGATCGGGTTTACGGTTGGCCAGGTGACCGCGTCGAACCATCCCGACTATGCAGCTGGCGAATTCGTCTGTGGGCGCCAGGGATGGCAAGAATGGGCGGTCAGCGACGGTTCGGACATTCTGCGCAAGGTCGATCCCCTGCAGGCGCCGATCACCACCGCCTTGCATGTCATGGGTCACACTGGCTTGACGGCCTACTTGGGGCTCATGGAAATCGGCCGGCCTAAGGCCAGGGAAACGGTCGTCGTTTCCACGGCCGCCGGGGCGGTCGGATCTATGGTCGGGCAGATCGCCAAGCGCCAAGGCTGCCGTACTGTCGGCATCACCGGCACCGAGGATAAGCTCGTCGCTTGTCGCTATGAGTTTGGCTATGACGAAGCCATCAACTACAAGACGGAGAAAGATCTGGTTGCTGCGCTGGCGGACGCCTGTCCGCGAGGGATCGACATCTACTTTGACAACACAGGTGGCTCCATCAGTGATGCGGTGATGGAGCACCTCAATGTCGGTGCCCGTATTGTTGTCTGCGGCACCATGGGTATACCCGATAATGAGGCGGCCCCGCTTGGCCCGCGTCCCAACCGCCAGCTCTTGATTAAGCGGGCGAGCATGCAGGGCTTCCTGGTGCTCGACCATTTGGATCGGCTAAGCCAAGCATTAGAGGACTTAGGGGCCTGGGTGGCCGCCGGCCAGGTCGCCTATCACGAAGATGTGACGGAAGGTCTGGAGAATGCGCCCAAGGCCCTCTGCCGCCTGCTAGCCGGGGAGAATACCGGAAAGGTCTTGGTGCGGCTCAGCGATGATCCAACTCTCTAACGGTCCGATTTTATCTTTGCGCCTAGGCATATCTTTGAATTAGCCGATCTGCCTCCTAAATCTTGGGCTTGGACGCCAGTATGGCGTTGCTAGCGAGAGGGGGAGGTGCCATGGCCAACCACGATTTCGATCTCTTTGTCATCGGTGGCGGCTCTGGGGGCGTACGCGGCGCGCGTATGGCCGCAGCAACCGGTGCAAAGGTTGCGATTGCCGAGGCGTATCGCTACGGCGGCACCTGTGTGATCCGCGGCTGCGTGCCCAAAAAGCTGCTGGTCTATGCCAGCCACGTTCACGAGGATATCGAGGACGCCGCCGGTTATGGCTGGACGGTCGAAAGTGCCACTTTTAATTGGTCCGGCTTGATCGCCAATAAGGATAAAGAGATCGAGCGCCTGGAGGCAGTCTATCAACGCTTGCTGGCCGATGCGGGGGTCGAGGCCTATCACGGTCGGGCGGTGCTACTTGACCCCCACACGGTGGCGATCAATGGCCAGCGCAAGACCGCGGAACGGATCTTGATCGCCACGGGCGGGCATCCCGTCTTGCCGCCGGGTGCGGGCTGGGAGCACGCGATTACTTCCAACGAGGCCTTTCACTTGACCGAACTGCCGAAACGTGTGGTGGTTTACGGCGGCGGCTATATCGCTGTTGAGTTTGCCGGCATCTTCAATGGCATGGGCTCAAAGGTTACCCAGGTCTATCGGGGTCCGAGGGTATTGCGCGGCTTCGATGAGGATGTGCGACGTACCTTGAGCGAGGAGATCGTCAAGAAGGGCATCGACCTTAAGACCAACACCACCATCGAAAGCCTGGAGAAATCCAGCGCCGGCGTCCAGGTCACCTTATCCGACGGCAGTGTTGCCGAGGCCGATGTGGTCATGGCGGCGACGGGCAGAAAGCCCAACACGGCGAACATGGGGCTAGAAGCCGCCGGGGTGGCCCTCAATGATAAGGGCGCCATCAAAGTCGACGCCTACTCTTGCACCAGCCAGCCCAATATCTATGCCGTGGGCGATGTGACCGATCGCATTAATCTAACGCCGGTCGCCATCGGTGAAGCCATGGCGTTTGTGGATACGGTCTATCGCGATAAGCCACGGGCCATGGATCACGCCAATGTAGCCTCGGCGGTCTTCAGCCAGCCGCCGGTTGGCACCGTCGGCCTCAGCGAAGCCGAAGCGCGCGCGGCCTATGGCGCGGTCGACATCTATCGCTCGAGCTTTCGACCGATGAAGCACACGCTTTCGGGTCGCGATGAAAAGACCATGATGAAGCTGATCGTGGATCGGCAGACGCAGAAGGTGGTTGGCTGCCACATGGTTGGCCTGGATGCGGCGGAAATCATTCAAGGCATTGGTATCGCCGTGAAAATGGGTGCAACCAAGCAGGACTTTGACGCCACGGTCGGTATCCACCCGACGGCAGCCGAAGAGTTCGTAACCATGCGCGACCCTCTACCGGAGCCAAGCTAGTCGCCGGATTGCCGGTTCGTGGCCCCGGTAACCGAACATGCGCAGGCAGTCGAGCGTTGCGGCAAAAACAAGAAGTTGGTCAAAGCTGGCAAAAGCGCCTCTGACGTGCCTCGGTGACCAGGGCAAAGCCTTGCAGGGCCTCTGATGGTATGGTGGAGCCTTCGGCAACAGGCGAAGGATTGGAGGCGAAACCATGGATTTCTCGGAACCCTTAACCGACGAAATGCGCGTCGTGCAGACCCTCAATTGGTGGGGCATTCCGACGCTCTTTCGTGCCCCCTATCAGGCTGATCCAAGCCAATGCGACATTGCCTTGGTGGGTGTGCCGCACAGCACCGGCAACGGGACCACCGAACGCGATCAACATCTGGGTCCGCGGGCGGTGCGTGACGTCTCTGCCAACGCCCGCCGGGTGCATGCGGAATTTGGAATATCCCCCTGGGAGGCTTGCCGCATTTGTGACCTGGGCGATGTCCCATTGCCGCAAGGGAACAACAACGAGCGTTCCATTGAGCATATTTCGGCCTTCTATAAGTCCATCGACCAGGCCGGCGCCCGGCCCGTTTCGATCGGCGGTGATCATTCGGTAACCGGGGGGATCTTGCAGGCGATCGCCGGCGAGGGGGCGACACTGACCGCTGGGCGCAAAGCCGCGATTCTTCATCTCGATGCGCATACCGATGCCTACGAGACGGTTCCGCACTTTCTCGGAGCCGTGAAGTCGGCGGCACATTGGGCGTCCTATCTGGTGCGCCAGGGCCAAGTGGACGCGACCAAGAGCGTTCAAATTGGCATGCGCGGCAATCCGCGCACCCTGAATTGGTTGGATCCGAGCTATGAGCTGGGCTACGAGGTCATTCCCTACCGCGACTATCGCAAGAAGGGCGCCGATCGCTGCATTGACCTCATAAATTCTCGCATTGGCGATGCGCCGCTTTACATAACCCTGGACCTCGATTGCTTTGATGCGACCGTCGCGCCTGGTGTCGCCAACCTAGAGGTCGGTGTCGGCGGTTTCCAGGTCGATGAAGTCACCGAAATACTGCAGAGCCTGTGCGGCAAGAACGTCATCGGCGGGGATGTGGTTTGCCTTATGCCTACCCGCGATGCGCCAAATCGCAGGACCGCCATGCTCGCCGCAGCGATGATGTTCGAAGTGTTAAGCCTAATTGCCGTTACGAAGGAACGATCGCCCACCTAAGCAAAGCGTTGGCGGGTGAGGGCGTTTGACCGAGGCTGTGCGACCCCGTCGGCTTTTCCTTGTGGAAAACTTTCAATAAGGCGGGTACAACAGTCGCCTTTTTGCGACTGCGAATTTAACGAGGATCAGATCATGACGGCGAATTGGGCGCCGGAAAGCTGGCGCGACAAGCTGGCCAAGCAAATGCCGGACTATCCGGACCAGGCCGCACTTGAGGGTGTTGAGGCGACTTTACACAACTTCCCGCCGCTGGTGTTTGCCGGCGAGGCGAGGCGGCTGAAGGCACAGCTTGGCCGGGTAGCCGAAGGCGAGGCCTATTTGCTGCAGGGTGGCGACTGCGCGGAAAGTTTTGCGGAATTTCATCCCAACAACATTCGCGACACCTTTCGGGTCTTACTGCAGATGGCGATCGTGCTCACCTTCGGGGCGGCCTGCCCGGTGGTCAAGGTCGGACGCATGGCTGGCCAGTTCGCCAAGCCGCGATCGTCTCCCATGGAGGTGGTCGATGGGGTCGAACTGCCGAGTTACCGCGGCGACATCGTCAATGGCATCGAGTTCGAGGCTGCCCGTCGGCGGCCGGATCCTGAGCGTTTGTTGCGTGCCTACAATCAGGCGGCGGCTACGCTCAATCTGTTACGGGCCTTTGCCCAGGGCGGATTTGCGGATCTGCACAAGATGCACCGCTGGAACCTCGAGTTCGTGTCGGATAGCCCCCAAGGCGAGCGCTACCAGGAGATCACCCGGCGGATTGGCGAAGCGATCGCCTTCATGGAGGCCTGCGGCGTCACTGCCGAAAAGGTGCCGCAGCTGCGCGAGACCGACTTTTACACCAGCCATGAAGCCCTGCTGCTGAACTACGAGCAGGCGTTGACGCGGACCGATAGCCTGACCGGACGCTGGTACGACTGCTCCGCTCACCTGCTGTGGATTGGCGATCGCACCCGCCAGCTCGATGGCGCGCATGTCGAATTCCTACGCGGCATTGACAACCCGATTGGCATGAAGTGCGGCCCATCCCTGGAAACAGACGATCTCTTGCGCCTAATCGATGCACTCAATCCGGAAAATGAGCCTGGTCGCTTGACCCTGATTGCCCGGATGGGGGCCGACAAGGTCGAGAGCAAGCTGCCGCCTTTGGTGCGGGCCGTTCAGCGTGCCGGCAGAAAGGTCGTCTGGGCGTGTGATCCGATGCATGGCAACACGATCAAGTCGGGCAATGGCTATAAGACCCGGCCATTCGATCGCATCTTGAGCGAGGTTAAGGGCTTCTTTGCGGTCCACCAAGCCGAGGGCAGCTATGCCGGTGGGGTGCATTTCGAGATGACCGGCCAGGATGTGACCGAATGCATCGGCGGTGCTCAAGCGATCAGCGAGGAGGGCTTGGCCGACCGCTATCATACTCACTGTGACCCGCGCCTGAACGCGAGCCAATCCCTGGAACTGGCCTTCTTGATCGCCGAGCAGCTCAAGGAAGAGCGTCAAGAGTTAGCCGCCGCGTCGTGAGCTTGGCCCGATCATGACGAAGGCGTCCCAGGTGCCCGAAGCCGCCCAAGCGGAAGAAGCTCAGGCGCGAGAAGCTGTCGGGGCGGCACCTTGGCCGGCCAGCGCCGAGGTGACCGATTGGACGGATCACTATTTCAATCGCACCAAAGCGGCGGTCGGCCGCTTTGGTGATGTCGAGGTAACCTACGCCTGTTTCATGCGGCGCCCGGTCGTCTCGGCGCCTCGACTGGCCATCGAGTGGCTTGAGGCAGTGGCCGAACAGCGTCAAACCAAGGTCCAGATCGACCTGCGGTATAGGGAAGGCCGATGGGTCGGCGCCGGTGAGCCGATTCTTTACCTAACCGGCCCGCTCTATCATCTGGTCGACCTGGAAACCCTGTTTCTGATGAAGTTGGGCCCGCCTTGCGTCGCCGCCTACAACGCCTACACCATGTGTGCCGATCTGAGGCAAGTCGCCTTTTTGGCTATGGATGCTCGCCATTGTGCGGGCACGGAAATGGCAGAACTCATGGCCTACGCGGCCTCGGTGGGCTCGGCGCGGGCCCAGCGCAAGGTCTCGGCGACCGGCTTTATCGGCAATGCGACAGACGCGACCGCGCATTTCTTTGGCGAGGCCAAGGGCAAGGGTACCATGCCGCACGCCTTGATTGGCTACGCTGGTTCGACCCTGCGGGCGGCGGAGATCTATGACGATACTTTTCCGGACGAGCCCATGACCGTCCTGGTCGACTACTTCGCCCGCGAGGTGACCGATGCACTGACGGTTTGTCGCCGCTTCCCGGCGCGTGCTTCGGCCGGGACCTTGTCGGTGCGTCTCGACACCCCGGGCAGTCGCTTCGTGGAGGGCCTCGACCCGCCGGAATCCTATGCCGTTTTGGACCGCCACGTGCCCCAGGCCGTACGCGGCTATCGCAATGAGCAGGAATTGCGCTATCTGGTCGGTGCCGGGGTTTCGGCGGCGGCGATTTGGCACCTGCGCGACTCCCTTGATGAAGAAGGCTTCGACCGGGTGAAGATCGTCGCCTCTTCCGGGTTTGGGCCGGCCAAATGCAAGTTGATGGCCGAAGCGCAGGCGCCGATCGATGTGGTGGGGACTGGCAGCTACCTTCCCGAGCGCTGGTCTGAGACTTATGCTACCGCCGATATCGTCGAGTATGATGGGGAGGCAAGGGTAAAGGTCGGCCGCGAGTTCTTGCTGCGCCGCTAGCTGGCCAAATCTCCGCATTGATCTCCGATCATGGCTGGCATCCCGCTTTTGCGTCTCAACGCCGCGAATTTTCGAGGTATAAGAACGCCTTCCACAGTTTCGGTGGGGTCTGACTGGGGCGGCCGTCGATGCATGAGAGCCTGGGTGCGAAATCTTCTCCTAGCGTGACATCGCTACATCGGCTTTCCAGGCTGCTCGCCCCGAAGTCAATCGCGCTCATCGGTGCCTCGCCGCGTCAGGGCAGCGTCGGCAACATGATGGTGCGTTGCCTCCAAGCAAGCGGCTTTACGGGCGACCGTTATCTCGTCAATCCGAACTACGACACGGTCGAAGGCTTGCCATGCCTGGACACTTTGGGTGAGCTTCCGACGGTGCCGGACTTGGTTGTCGCCGGCGTCGGCGGTGGGCGCTTGGAGGCCACACTGGATCAGGCCATCGCCCTCGGGGCGGGTGGCGTGGTAATTTTCGATGCTTGCCACGGAGAGCGCCCTGCAGGTGGCAGCCTCTTGGCGCGGCTGCGGGAAAAAGCGGCTGAAGCGAATTTGCCCGTCTGTGGCGGCAACGGCATGGGTTTTCTCAATCTCACCCGTCGCTGCCACGCGAGTTTTTACACCGCCAGCCATCTGAAACCCGGTGGCATCACTTTGATCGCGCACTCCGGCTCGGTCTTCACCGTGCTGGCCCTCAACGATCCGCGCTATCGCTTTAACTTGGTGGTGTCATCGGGCCAAGAGATCGGCGCGGCCGTGGACGAGTACCTCGACTATGCCCTCGATCAAGCCGAAACCAAGGTGGCGGCCTTGTTCATGGAGGGGGTCCGCCGGCCCGAGAAGTTTGCCGCCGCCTTGGAAAAAGCCCAGGATCGTGGCATTCCGGTAGTGGTTTGCAAGGTTGGAAGGACGGAGGAAAGCGCCCGCCTGGCAAGCAGTCACTCCGGTGCCTTGGCGGGCAGCGGTATCGCCTTCGACGCGCTACTGGCGCGCTATGGCGCTCTTGGCGTTAACACCGTCGATGAGTTGATGAACACGGCCATGCTGTTGGCTCAGGGCCGAGTTCCGGGACCAGGCGGGCTTTCTGTCGTCACCGATTCCGGCGGCCTGCGCGAGGCCCTGATCGATCGGGCGGATGCCCATGGTTCGCCCCTGGCCGAGTTGTCGCAAGAGACTAAGGCGTCACTGGCGGCCCGCCTTCCGGAACCGCTTCACCCCTCCAATCCGCAAGACGCGGCCGGCCTCTTCGCCGAAGATTTTGCAAAACCGTTCGAGGATGCGCTGCAGATTTTGGCGGCTGCGCCGGAGACAGCCGTGCTGGGCTATGAATTTGATGCCCGAGACGATTTTGTCTATGAGCCCAAGCTTGCCGCTTTGGCGGCCCGCCTGCCGGAAATGACGGACAAGCCCTGCTTCGTTTTCTCCAGTTTCTCCCAAGCCCACAATCGGCAATTCTCGGATGATCTGGCGGACCTCGGCATTCCCGTGATCAATGGGGCCGACGAGATGCTGTCGGCGGTTGCCAATGTCCTGCGCTGGCGCGACATGAAGGCCGAGCTGGCAACACCGGAGCGACCGACCTCGCTGCCCGAACCGAAGGTCGTTGCAAAATGGCGCAATACTGTTGCTTCGGCCGAGCGCGTGAGCGAAGCAGCAGGCTTGGCGTTACTGAAGGAATTCGGCCTTGCAACGGTACCCTTCCTGGAAGCCGAGGATTGGCCCGCTGTGCTGGAAGCTTCGGCAAGTCTCGGCTTTCCCCTTGCCCTAAAGACCGCGGCCGAGGGTCTGGAGCACAAGTCGGATGTCGATGGTGTTCGACTGAACCTCACGGATTTGGCAGCGCTGGAGGCCGCCTATGGTGACGTATCGGGACGACTGGGCAAGCGGGTGATCGTGCAGCCGATGGCGCCTAAGGGCGTAGAAATGGCGTTCGGCTGCGTCGTCGATCCGCAGTTCGGGTGCCTTGTCATGGTGGCCGCCGGGGGAACCCTGATCGAGGTCTTGTCGGATCGTCAATGGGCCCTAGCGCCCTTTGGTCCCGCTCACGCCAGGCGGATGATCGACAAGCTAATATGTCGCCCGCTTCTCGACGGGCAACGGGGCTCTCCACCCGCCGATTTGGAGGCTTTGTCTCAGGCCTTCGCCCAATTCTCACGGCTCTCAGCAGAGATGGCCGAGGTGGCCGACAGTATTGATGTCAATCCGCTGATTGTTGGGCCGGACGGGGTTATGGCCGTTGACGCTCTTGTGATTCCGCGCCAACAAACTACGGAGTGAATGCCGTGGCGGACGCGATCTGCGGTTTAGTGGCGGTCGCAACTATCCGACCCTTGCCCCTGCCGAGCTGTGACAGTATCTAGGCGTTCATGACCGATAAACTCTCCATTGCCTTGGCGCAGGTCAATCCGACTGTCGGCGATATTGCCGGCAACTTGGCGCTGATTCGCCAAGTACGCGACGAGGCTGCTGCTCTCGGGGCCGATCTGGTGGTGGCCACGGAACTCGTGATTTGCGGTTATCCGCTCGAGGACCTGGTGCTCAAACCGATGTTCCTGGACGAGGTGCGCGCGGCGATTGAGGCCTTGGCGCAAGAAAGCCAGGCGGGCGGGCCGGCCCTGTTGCTGGGTGTTCCCTGGATTGAAGAGCAAGGGGCCAAGGCGCCACTCAGGGGCAAGGTGTTCAATGCCGCTGTGCTCATCGATGACGGCGAGGTCAAGGCCCTGCGTTACAAATATGACCTGCCCAACTACGGCGTTTTCGACGAGGTGCGGGTCTTCAAGCCGGGGCCCTTGCCCGGGCCGATCAACTTTCGGGGCGTGCGCTTGGGCGTCATGGTCTGCGAAGATATGTGGGCTCCCGATGTGGCCGAATGCCTGGAGGAATCGGGGGCGGAAATTCTCGTGGTACCGAACGGCTCGCCCTATGAAAGCGACAAGATCGACGAGCGCCTCAACCTTGCCGTGGCGCGGGTCACCGAGACCGGCTTGCCCCTCATCTATGTTAATCAAGTCGGCGGCCAGGACGAGTTGGTCTTCGACGGTGCTTCCTTTGTGTTGAATGCCGATTGTACGCTTGCCTGCCAGCTTTCGGCCTTCGAACCTCGCTTAGTGGTGACGCAGTGGCGGCGCTTTGAGGATGATACCTGGGTTTGCCAGGCAGGCGAACGGCAAGAGCCTGTCGATGGCCTGGAGTCGGTCTATTCCGCGCTGGTGCTGGGCTTGCGGGATTATGTCGACAAGAACGGCTTTCCCGGCGTGGTGCTCGGCCTTTCTGGCGGTATCGATTCGGCGATTTCGGCGGCGGTGGCGACCGATGCCCTGGGGCCGCAGCGGGTGCGTTGCCTAATGATGCCGTCGCCTTACACCAGCCAGGAGAGCCTGGACGATGCGGCCGAATGCGCCCGTTTGTTGGGTATACGCCTCGATGAGGTGAACATCGGGCCGGCCATGCAGGCCTTCGATACCATGTTGGCGCCGATCTTCGTTGGTGCCGCCGCCGACATTACGGAAGAGAATATTCAGGCGCGCGCCCGGGGGCTTAGCCTGATGGCGGTCTCCAACAAGCTTGGCCACATGGTGCTGTCGACGGGCAACAAGTCGGAAATGTCGGTAGGCTACGCCACTCTCTATGGGGATATGTGCGGCGGTTACAACGTCCTGAAAGACGTCTACAAGACAATGGTCTATCAGCTTTCTCGCTGGCGCAATCAGACACTTCCGAAAGGGGCTCTGGGGCCTGCGGGCCGGGTCATTCCGGAGAACATACTGACCAAGGCGCCGACCGCCGAGCTGAAGCCAGGGCAGAAGGATCAGGATAGCCTGCCGCCTTATGAGGACCTCGACGACATCTTGGCGGGACTGATAGAGGGGGAGCAAGGGGTCGATGAAATCGCCGCAAGAGGGCATGCCCGCAGCACGGTCAATCGGGTCTGGCGTATGCTCGAAGGGGCCGAGTACAAGCGCCGTCAAGCACCGCCCGGGGTCAAGATCACCCGCCGGGCGTTCGGGCGTGATCGGCGCTATCCCATCGTCAATCAATACAAAGGACCCCGTTGATTGGGTCTGGCTGGACGGCAGGTAGGAGCGTGCTATCCTTGAGGCTGCGCTTCCTTGCTGGTTGAGCATGGCTGGAGAGCCCGTTCTTCGATGACGCTGGAGCAGACTTCGGTCTTTGCGCTGCTTGCGGTCACTATGGTGCTCTTTGCCTGGGGCCGCTGGCGCTATGACCTAGTAGCGGTTATGGCGCTGATGGTGGCAGTCTTGTTGGACCTGGTGCCGGTTGACGCCGCTTTTACGGGTTTTAGCCATCCGGCGGTGATCACCGTGGCCGCCGTGTTGATCATTAGCAAAGCCTTGCAAAACTCCGGCCTGGTCGAGCAATTGGCCAAATTGCTTGCCCCGGCGCAGCGCACCGCCACCCTGCAGGTGGCTGCCGCCAGCGGCTTTGCCGCCTTGTGTTCGGCCTTTATGAACAATGTTGGGGCCTTGGCCCTGATGCTGCCGGTTACCCTGCGCAATGCCTACCAAGCCGGACGCTCGTCTTCCCTGGTGCTGATGCCGCTCGCAGCTGCGACTCTGTTGGGCGGGTTGATAACGCTGATTGGCACCCCGCCCAACATCATCATCGCCAGCTTTCGCGGCCAGGCGACGGGAACGCCTTTTGGCATGTTCGATTTCACGCCCGTTGGTCTGGTGGTGGCTATCGCCGGGCTGGCGTACCTCTCCCTATTTGGCTGGCGGTTGTTGCCGAGCCATCGGTTCGGCGAAACTCACGACGAGGACATATTCCAAATCGAAGCCTACGTGACCGAGGCCTTCGTCCCAGCCCATTCGATCTTCATCGATCAGCAAATACGCATGATCGAGGAGCTTTGCGAAAACGACGTGACGGTCATGGCAATTATTCGCGATGGCCAGCGCAGTTTGGCGCCGGCCACGGTCGAACGCCTAGCCGACGGCGACATTCTTATCCTGGAGGGAGATCCGGTTGCTCTCGAACCGCTGATCGGAACCGACAAACTCATGCGACGTGGCAGTCGAGATGTCCAGCCGGAGGACTTGCGCTCGCCCGACTTTGGTCTGATGGAAGCGGTCGTCCTGCCTCATTCGCCGATCGAAGGCCAATCCATGCGCGGCCTGCGCATGCATGATCGCTATGGCATCAACCTCTTGGCCATGGCCCGCAAGGGCGAAGCGCCGAAGACGCGTCTGGGACGCATCCGATTCAAGGTCGGCGATGTACTGCTGCTGCAGGGCGAACGCAAGACCATGCAGCAGGTGCTCCAGAGCATCGGCTGCCTGCCGCTTGCCGATCGCGGACTAAAGGTGGCGAAGCCGGTCGTGGGGCAGCCAAACCCTCTGGTCGCGCCGGCGATCTTTGGTGCTGCCATTTTGTTGGCCGCCTTCGGCATCCTGCCGGTGCAGATCGCCTTTGTGCTTGCGGTCATTTTTCTCGTATTGAGTGGGTGCCTTTCCCTAAGGGAAGCCTATGAAAGCGTCGAATGGCCGGTGGTGCTGTTGCTGGGCGCGCTCATCCCAGTGGGTGAGGCGGTCCAGCATAGCGGTGGGGCCGATTTGATCGCGCAGGGCATCATCGCCTTGACCCACGACCTCCCGGTTTGGGCGCTGCTCACACTGCTGCTGGTGGTCTCTATGCTGCTATCCGATTTGATCCACAACTCGCCGACGGCAGTCTTGATGGCGCCGATTGCCATCAGCATTGCCGAAGGGGTGCAGTTGCCGGTCGAACCCTTTCTCATGGCGGTGGCCGTGGGCAGCGCTTCACCCTACCTGACGCCGATCGGCCACCAGTCCAATACGCTGGTAATGGCGCCCGGTGGCTATCGCTTCTTCGATTACGCGCGCATGGGTGTAGCCTTGGAGGTGATTATCGTTGCCGTGGCGGTGCCGATGATCCTCTGGGTTTGGATGCCCTAAATTTCGCGCCGTAGTCCCTTTGATTTGGGCCTGACCCGTGGCGGCGGTCTGAGTATGATCGCATCCGAACGTTTTGCTGAGGAGCGCCTACCCCGTGAAACTTTCCGAGTTATCGACGCCCGCCCTGATTTTGGATCGCCCTCGCCTGGAGCGAAACTGCGAGCGCATGGCCACGCGCATGGCGGGCCATGGTGTGAGCTTGCGACCCCATCTTAAGACCGCCAAGTCGGCCGCGGTGGCGGCACGGGCGACCGCCGACCAATTCGGCGGCATTACCGTTTCGACGCTGGCGGAGGCAGGCTATTTTCTTGCCCATGGTTACAAGGACATTACCTACGCGGTGGGAATGACCGACCGCAAGTTGGGCGAGGTCGCGCGGCTACATCGCGAGGGCGCCCAATTGCGCCTTTTGACCGACAATGTTCCGACCGTTGTGGCCTTGGGCAAAGGGGCCGAAGACCTGAGCGTCGATTTGGAGCTCTTGATAGAGGTTGACACCGGCGGCCTGCGGGGCGGTGTAGCGCCGGATGACGACGAGCTGTTGGCCATTGCTCAGGCCATCGATGATAACCGTAGGCTGTTGCTAGCGGGCGTGCTGACTCATGCCGGCCATTCCTATAGCTGCCAGGGTGCCCAGGCAGTAGCGGCGGTTGCCGAGCAAGAGCGAGCGGGCGTTACACGGGCTGCCGAAAGGCTGCGCCAGGCGGGATTTTCCTGCCCGACTGTCAGCGCCGGTTCCACGCCGACAGCGGTGCATGCCCGCAGCCTAGAGGGGGTTACCGAGATGCGCCCCGGGGTTTATGTATTCTTCGACCTCGACCAAGTTGGGATCGGTGCTTGCAGGCAAGATGATATCGCGCTTTCCGTCTTGGCCACGGTTATCGGCCACAATCCCCGAGCCGGCCGGATTTTGATCGATGCGGGGGCACTCGCCTTGTCGAAGGATGTGAGCGCCCAGGCCTTCATGGATAAAGTTGGCTATGGGCGGGTGTGTGGCGCTGAAGATTTGCGGCCGATCGCGGGACTCTATGTGGCCGAGGTACATCAGGAGCATGGGCTCCTCGCCGCTGCTACCGGGACGCCACCCTATGAACTCCTGCCGCCGGGGGCGCAGGTTCGCATCCTGCCCAACCACGCTTGCATCACGGCGGCGGCGCACGACCGGTATTTCGTGGTGGAGGAGGGCGACACGATTGTCGATGAATGGGACCGGATCAACGGGTGGTAGCTGACGGGGATTAAGGTGGCAAATGTACGCAATCCCGTCTTAATGACCCTTCCTATCGTTCGCGTGCAATTCCGATAGCGACCAAGCGGCTACATTGATCCACGGAAGTAATAATCTTAGTAGATTTCTTAGCTAAGCTGGCCTCAGTATTGTTGTTGGCCGTCTACCGAATTTGCGGAGCCTCGTTTGCCGCTACAGTCTGAAAACTTATCGATGCGCGCCGACGACTTGCCAGAGGACTCCGGCGTTTATGCCTTGCCATCGATCGAATCGACGGGGGGCATCGTCGACTACTTTGTGACCGCCGATGGCACGACGTTGCGCTACGCCCTGTGGCAAATCGCCTCCCGTGTGCCGACAGGGACGATCCTCTACCTTAATGGTCGCACTGAGTTCATCGAAAAGAACCTCGAAACAGTCGAGGAACTGCTGGCGCGGGGATTCGATGTTTGGACATTAGACTGGCGTGGGCAGGGCTTGTCGACCCGACCCCTGGCAAACCCGCAGAAAGGCCATATCGAGGACTTTTCTCAGTACATGGCGGATCTTGACGGCCTCCTCAAGGGCTGCCTTCTTGCCAGAAGGCGCGGCCCTTTGGTGCTGCTGGGCCACTCCATGGGCGGCCATTTGGCGCTGCGCGTGTTGCGCGACTATCCGGATATGTTCGAAAGCGCTGTCCTCTCGGCGCCGATGATCGACATATTCGGGGGCTCCGCAACCATAGCCACCGCCATCCACTGGCTCTCTTGGCTTGGCAAGCTGCCCTGGCTCGGCGAGCGCTATGTACCTTTTGGCGGCGACTTCGACAACGAAACGCGGCTTTTCGACAACAACGACCTAACCAGCGATCGCCACCGCTTTGCCCGGACCGCGCGCTATGTCCTAGAACATCCGCCCTTGGCCTTTGGCGACCCCACCCTTGGCTGGCTGGCGGCCGCCAAGCGCTCCATCGCCTTGACCCTTGACCCCAGCTATGCCGCGTCGATCAATACGCCGGTGTTCGCCGTCCTGGCCACCGACGAGAAGATTGTCGACAACGAGAGGGCCCGACGCTATTGCCAGGACTTACTGCCAAGAGGTGAAACCTGCGTTGTCGAGGGCGCTCGCCACGAACTACTGATCGAACGTGACGAACTCCGCGAGGAATTTTGGCGGGCATTCGACGGGTTCCTCGGACGTTAGCCAGATTGGCCGCGCCTCTAGAAGTGCAAGACCGCGTCGAAGTAGGCACGATACTCCATAATATCCTCGCGGCTGGTGATGGGACTTTCGACGCCGGCACCAATGATCAAGTTATCGAACGCCCGAAAACGAAATCCGCCGGCGAGTGTCACCACGGTCCCGGACTCGGTGCTGCCGAAGTTGACCAGGTCAATACCTTCGAAGTCGCCGACCGTGCGCTTGCTTTCGTCGATGGTGGTAAAGCCGTTGATCTCGACCAGGGGAAAGAAGTTCGGCAGTAGCTCATAGTCGGCATGCGCCGAATAGTGCAGCATCGAGGTATCTTTGTCGGGGTCGATCGCCAGATTGGCGCCGATGCTGGCTTGCAGCCCCAGCGGACCAAAGGCCTTGGCGCCGGTGGCGAAGATGTCGAGCAGGCCGTCACCATGGCCTTGCAGGCTAATACCGAGTGTTTCCAGGTTACCGCTCGGCGGCTCGTACTCGATGCCCAGGGTGACGATCAGGTCCTCGGCCGGGTCGGAGACGATCGCATACTTGAAGCCCAGCGAAATGTTTGCAAAGCCTGACTCGTCCTCGAGAATTTCATCGAACTCGATATCCGCATAACCATCCTTTGAGGCGATAAAGCCCAGCCGATCGGTCAAAGCGATACGGACCTCCGCGGCCACCAGATCGATGTTGCCTGCGCTCACAAAGGTGCCGGGAATCTCCTGGTGAAAGTAGATCGCTCTAAGTTCGGTGGTTATATAGGGCGTCTCATTCAGCAGCGGGTTGGCCAAGGGTGGCACATAGCGCGTATGGCCGCCCGCCTCGCCCAGCGAGCCATGGAAATCGAGAGCAAAGCCGTCTGCCATCGCCGGCAGGCTGAGGCTTGCGACCAGTGCCGCACCGCATAGGGCTCCAACAAATCTGTCTTGTGCCGAGGTTGTTCCACAAATCAAAGATCGGCCAGTACGCGCTGGCGAGCGTGTCTGAACCTGTGTAAATTTTCTCATAGACGGATCCCCGGCACTGGGCACGGTGGTTCCTTCGCGTTCGAGAACGGCTTCTCGACCGGAACCTACTACAGCCCAGGCCCCCTCTTTGTTGCCGGCGAATTGCCCCATGCGATCGCCCTAGGCTGACAACAGCGTGCTTCTCAAAACGCTTCCATGATATGCATCAACAAGGGATTAGGCTCGCTGCCAATGGGCCAAGAGCAGCCCAAGGACCACCAGCAGCAACCCGCCAAGAAACGGAAGGGACAAGCTTTCGCCGAGGAGCAGCCAGCCGAGGATGCCGGCGGTGATCGGGTTGAGGGCGAGAAAAATCGCGACCCGCGTCGGCGTGGTGTGCTGCAAGGCCCATAGCCAGAGAAAGTAGCCAAGGCCGCTCGACAGGCCGATAAAGACAATGGCCAGCCAACCACTGGGCGTGAAGACGGGCCAAGTTGTGAAGAAACCTTCCCTGGCGGCAAGGAAAAACAAGAACAAGACCGCTGCCGCCATGGCAAGGCTGCTGACCGGTAAGGCCGCATAGCGCTTCACGTAGGGCCGGTAGAGGACCGAGCACAGGGCTCCGGTAAAGGCGCTGGCGAAGACAGCCAACTCCCCCAAGAGAGCGGCCGAGGTCCAAGTTCCACCAGACAGCTTCTCGGCCAGCACCAAGCCGATGCCGAACATTGTCAGGATGACGCCGCCGCTCTTTGCCCAGGTAAGCGCCTCATAACCAAGCAGCGCTGCCAGCATCAGCGTCAAGAGGGGCAGGCTGGAGAAGATCAAGGCCCCCTCGGCCGCGGGAACCAGGGTCAAGCCGTAGTTCAAGAGCACGATCAAGATGCCAAACTGACCAATGCCGAGGAGACCGATCGGCAAGAGGTCTCGCCGGGCAACCCGTGGCCAGGGCTGTAGCAGGGTCACCGGCAAGAGGCACAGCAAGCCGATGGCGTAGCGCATGAAGGCTAAGGAGGCAGGCTCCGACTGGGCGATCACGAAGCGGGTGGCGACGATTCCGGCGCCGACCAGGATACCGGCCAGCGCCGATGCCACGACAGCGCGTTGGCTGAGCCTTTGCGGGTGGTCTCGATCAGTGGGCACGACGTGCCGGTTAAAACCGCGGGGTCGGGGTCGCCATCAGGAGTAAGCCATCATGTCTTTGGGGTCGATGATGGGCAACTTTGTCACACAAGCCGTAGAACGGCCAGCCCAGCGCCGCGTCCGGTCGAATGACCGCTTGCCTGGCTGTTCTCCTTGGCGACATAGTGACCGCCGTGCATTTGCGACGGGCGCAAAATCCGGTATTTCTGATGCGATGTCGATATTGCCTGGGGCGAAGACTGGTTATGAGGGGCGCGCATGAACATCGCCACTTGGCTGCTTCGGTCTGCTCAAACCTATCCGGATAACCCGGCCGTTTCGCTGGGTAGCACCGCTTGGGCGAGCTATCAGCAGTTGGCGGTGCGCGTCAGCCGGCTGGCCGGGGCCTTGCGGTCCAGTTGCCGCCTCGGGCTGGGCGAGCGCGTCGCGATCGCCATGACCAACGCGCCGGAGTTCATGGAGGTGCTGCTGGCCGCCTGGCACGCCGGGCTGGCCGCGGTGCCGGTCAATGCCAAGCTGCATGCCCGCGAGTTCGCCTACATCCTCGACGACGTGGGCGCCCGTCTCTGCGTGGTGAGCGAGGATCTGGCCGCCACCATCGCGCCCCTGGCCGAGGAGATCGAAACCCTAGAGCGGGTGATCGCCATCGGCGACAAGGCCTATGGCCGGCTGCTGACGTCGGATGCCATCGACTTGGCCGAAGTGCCGCCTGAAGCGCCCGCCTGGATCTTCTACACCAGCGGCACCACCGGCCGGCCCAAGGGGGCGGTTCTCTCCCATCGCAATCTCATGGCCATGACCATGAACTACTTCGCCGATGTGGATCAGGTGGCGCCGGTTGACGGGATCGTTCACGCAGCACCCTTGTCGCACGGCTCCGGGCTCTACGGCCTGCCGCACCTCGCCAAGGCGGCCAAGCAGATCGTGCCGGAAAGCCGCGGCTTCGACCCGGCCGAGGTGGCGGATCTCTGCCGGACCTACAGGGGACTTACGTTCTTTTTCGCGCCGACCATGGTGGTGCGCCTGCTGGCCAGCCCGGCCCTGGCCGATTTGGGCCCGGCCCCATCGGATGCGGCCGAGGGCCCGCTGGCTGGCGATCCCTTGCCGGGCCTCAAGACCATCGTCTACGGCGGCGGGCCCATGTATGTAAGCGACCTGGAGCGTGCCCTGGATCGCCTCGGCCCGCGTCTGGTGCAGATCTATGGCCAGGGCGAGGCGCCGATGACCATCACCGCGCTCTCCAAGGCGCTGCACGCGGAGCGCGGCCATCCCGACTATCGCCGGCGCCTGGCCTCGGTCGGCACCGCCCGCAGCGACGTGGAGCTCATGGTGGTGGACGCGGAAGGGCGTCCCTTGCCGCCCGGCGAAACCGGCGAGGTCTGCCTGCGTGGCACGGTGGTGATGGAAGGCTATTGGCGCAAGCCCGAGGCTACGGCGGCGGCGCTCAAGGAGGGTTGGCTCCACACCGGCGACCTGGGCGCCATGGACGCGGCCGGCTTCCTCACCCTCAAGGACCGGGCCAAGGATCTGGTCATCTCCGGCGGCGCCAACATCTATCCGCGCGAGGTGGAGGAGGTGCTGCTGCGCCATTCCGGCGTTGCCGAGGCCTCGGTCATCGGCTTGCCCGATGCGGACTGGGGCGAGCGGGTGGTTGCCTTCGTCGTTCCGGCCCAAGGGCGCCAGCCGCCAAGCGAGGCCGAGCTCGACCGCCTCTGCCTCGACCACATCGCCCGCTTCAAGCGGCCCAAGGCCTACCGCTTCGTCGAGTCGCTGCCCAAGAACAACTACGGCAAGGTGCTGAAGACGGCGCTGAGGCAGCGCTGGGCGGCAGCGCGGAAAGAAGAGGCGGGAAAAGAAGAGGCGGGGGATACGCCTGCGCCTTAAGACGGTGCTAAGGCTCAGGGTCTAGTCTCCTCCCGGTCGCGCCCCAGGGTAGCAATCGCACCGTAGCATGCCCGAGTGCGCGACCCCGGTTTTCTCCGATTGCGAAGGATGATCCGATGATGCGCCAAAAAGGTTTTTCCAAGGGTTGGCTTACCGGCTTCCTGGCCGCGGCCCTGCTGGTGATGACGAGCCCCGGCGCGGCAACGGCCGCCGATACCGCCGGTGCGGCCCCAGGCGGCGCTGGCGAGCGGGGCGCCTCCGAGCCCCACCGGCAAGATGGGGAGCACCGGCAGGACGACACCTACAGTCAGGAAGAGATCCTCGCCAAGGCCGAAGGCTTCTTTGGCGCCACCACCGAGGGCCTGGCCAAGGCCATCCAGAAGGTTTTCGAGGACCAGGGCCGACCCAACGGCTACATCACCGGCGAGGAGGCGAGCGGCGCCATCGGCGTCGGCCTGCGCTATGGCAAGGGCCACCTCAACCGCAAGGCAGGCAATGGTGCTCCGGGCGGCCGCCCGGTCTTCTGGCAAGGGCCGTCGATCGGCTTCGACTTCGGCGGCAACGCCTCCAAGGTCTTCGTCCTGGTCTACCACCTCAATAACGTAGAGGCGCTCTTCCAGCGCTATCCCGGGGTCGACGGCAGCTTCTACTTCGTTGCCGGGGTCGGGGTAAACTACCAGCAGTCCGGCGAGGTCATCCTGGCGCCGATCCGCACTGGGGTGGGCCTGCGCGCCGGCGCTAACATCGGCTACCTGCACTACACCAAGAAGCACTCCTGGGTGCCGCTTTGAGGGAGAAGGGTGGTCGAGCATCCATCTAGGAGAGGCGTCACGGCGGCAGTCGCCCTCACCTTTCACCCGCGCAGAGTTCTCATCATCTGCCCCTAGCGGCAGGTCACACCATAGGCTCCGCTGAAGGTTCCCGTCGGCGTGGGCTATCTATCACGTCGCGCGGTTCAGGCGATGTGTTCCCACAAGGAGGTTTCTTCGTCTAGCCTCGCTTTCTCGTCACCAAAGAAGTCGCGACGGGAGACGATGCCTAAAACACCTTCGTCATCAACCACTGGCAAATGGCGGTAGTTGCCATCCTGCATGAGACGCAGGGCATCGATGGCCAAGGAATCCGACCTTATGGTATCGGGATTTGAGGTCATAACCTCTGCGACCAGCGTTTCTTTGGGGTCCTTGCCTTCGGCGATGATCCGATACGCCATGTCGTTTACCGTGATTATGCCTTTCAAAACATCATCTTCGATAACCAGCACGGCACCGACATCATGTTTTCGCATCAGCTGCGAGGTGGCCAAGACGGTTTCCTTCTCCCCGACAGATATGAAGGGTCTGTTGTCTATGACGTCAGGTATGATCTTTCGAAGCATCCGACTTACCCCGCATTCAAGAACGCTGCGCTAACGCGTTGCAGCATGGGATTTTCTCAGATTGTCAATTCCTACCATTGATAAGGCGCAAGCCGCGTTGATTCATGACAAGTCAGATCCATAATCCGCGGTACGATGCTTGCCGCGGTATGATGCTTGCCGCGGTATGATGCTTCTTCATAAGGCTTTCCTTCGCTCAAGTTCGAGATTTGCCGGATAGTTTCTTGTTGGCGGCAGGCTTTGAGGCAGGAGGGTGGCGCCGAGATGATCTCGAAGATTGAGGCGTAGGGTGGCCTGAATTTCCCGCATCGCTAGCCAAATCCCCGTTATCGGTTATGATCGGGGCCAAGGGTTCACGATCAGCCGTGGTCATGATCTGGCGAGGCCCACGGCGGGGGCGGGGATGGCAACAGAGGCGGGGGATCTGGAGAAGCTGCAGCAGGCGGCGGACGAGGCGGCGAGGAACGCCCGCAACGTCTACCTGACCTTTCTGCTGGCCGGGCTCTATATCGCCATCCTGATCGGCTCCACCACCCACGAGCAGCTGCTGCGCGAATCCGGCGTCACCCTGCCGCTCCTGGGGGTGGAGCTGCCCATCGTCGTGGTCTACGCTATCGTCCCGGGCCTCTTCGCGCTGCTGCACTTCAATTTGCTGCTGCAGCTCTACCTGCTGTCGCGCAAGCTGCATCATCTGGATGGGGCGATCGCGCGCCTCAAGACCACGCCGGCAAGGCTTAGCGCCCGCGACCGGCTCTATCCCTTCCCCTTCTCGCAGATGCTGATCGGTCGCCAGCACGGCCGGGTGATGCGCGGCCTGCTGAAGCTGATGGTCTGGCTGACGGTGCTGGTCCTGCCGGTGATCTTGCTGCTCTGGGCGCAGGTGCGGTTTCTGCCCTATCACAGCGCGGCCATCACCTGGGGGGCGCATCGGGCGGTGATCCTGGCGGACCTGGTGCTGCTGTGGGCCTTCTGGCCCAGGATCCTCGACCCCAAGGGGCGCTGGTCGGGCCTCCGCTTTATCGACTTTCTCACCGCGGAGAAAAGGCCGCCCAAGGAACAATTCCGCAAGTTGGGCGCCGTGGCCCTCACGTTTGTCGCGGGCTTTTTTTCACTCTTCATCCTGGCCATCCCCGGCGAATGGGATGAGGAAAAGTGGGGCTATAAGCCGCTGACCGATTGCATCTTCGGCGAAAGGGGATATGACCCGAATGTCGCTTCTGTTCAAAAGGTGGCTGGGCTGTTCACACGCACTATCGATCTGCGTTGGGCCCAGCTCCAGGGGGCCAACCTAATTGAGGCGCGGCTTTATGGGGCGGATTTGTATGGAGCAAATCTTCAGGGAGCGGACCTGCGCGGGGCGCTGCTTCAGGGCGCGAACTTGGGCGAAGCCAGGCTTCAGGGTGCGGACCTGCAATCGGCACAGCTTCAGGGGGCCAACTTGTATATTGCGCATCTACAGGGAGCAAACCTGACTCGATCGCAATTGCAGGGAGCGGGTCTGTTTGGAGCGCATCTACAGGGAGCAGATCTGAGTTGGGCTCTTCTTCAGGGCGCAGATTTGGCCACAGCACACCTGCAGGGCGCAAATATGTACAAGGTGGTTCTAAAAGGGGCAGATTTGAAGGTCGCTCAATTACAAGGGGCAAACATGGATGGGGCAGTTCTGCAAGGAGCAGATATGCGCAAAGTACAGCTGCATGGTGCAAAGGTGACACGAGCATGGCTATATCTAGCCGATTTACGCAGAGCCAGTTTCAAAGATTTGTCGGGGCGGGTTTGGGAGATGTTTCGAAATCAAGTCCGAAATGAGGTGCCGAAGGCTGCGGTGAACAGTCGGCGAAACCCGCGTGTTGAGGCGCTTGATCGCTTGAACGCTGGGGAAGCGCGAAACATTGCCGAATTGTCGGCCCATCGGCCCGACACCAAAATCATGTTTGACTGGCCTTTCGAGAAGGCTTCGCAATCCCTTGATTGGTCGCCGTTTGGTGCCGCCATCCGCCCGGCCGACGATAATTACGTCCGCGACCTTACACAGTACCTTGTCGAGAATGTCGCCTGCCGGGATAAGCACGCGGCGAAGGGCATCGCCCAGCGTGCTCTGGCGAACCCCCACTATTCCGATCAAAAGGGACTCCGACCGCTCCTCGCTACCGCCTTGCTCAAGGCTAGGGCCTCGGGCCAATGCCCCAATATCGCCGCCCTGCCGACGATAGTTATCCGGGAACTTAGAAAGATGGCGAACGCGGCGAAGGACCAGCCCGCCGGCCAATAGCCGCGTGGTGCCATCCCCGCAAATGTCATCGCGAGACCCGGCCGGCCGGGGCGCGGCGATCCATTGTGACTCGCCGGTGGCGCCGGATTCTGCGGATAGGGGCTTATGGATTGCCACAGCCCTTCGGGCTTCGCAATGACGAAGCTGGGGGGACGAGGGTCGCCCTTTGGCCTTGCCGTCTGACCCTGCCGCGATGCGGCCTTTACCGGCCGGTAGCCGCCCGCTACCCCTAACCCCCCACCCCCGCCGTCGGGCGGAAGAGGACCTCGCCGCCGAGCCGGAACTGGCCGATGGCGGCCTGGCCCTCGGGCCCGGTCAGCCAGTCGATGAAGGCTTGGCCCTCGGCCGCCTTGACATGCGGGTGGCGCGCGGGGTTGACCAGGATGACGCCATAGGGGTTGAAGAGCCGCGGGTCGCCCTCGGCCAACACCTGCAAGCCCCGGCGGTTCTTGAAGGCGAGCCAGCTGCCCCGGTCGGCCAGCGTATAGGCGCCCATGGCGGCCGCCGCGTTGAGGGTCGCCCCCATACCCTGGCCCAGCGAGCGGTACCAGGGGCCGCCGGTTTCCCCCCGTTCTCCCGCCTCCCGTTCTCCCGCCTCCGGGTTCAGGCCGATCGCCGCCCAAAGCCCCATCTCCTTCTTGTGGGTGCCGCTATCGTCGCCGCGCGACGCGAAGGGGGCCTCAGCCGCCGCGATCTTGGCCAAGGCCGCAGCCGCATCCGCCATAGCCGTGATCCCGGCCGGGTCCGCCGCCGGGCCGACGATCACGAAGTCGTTGGCCATGACCTCCTGGCGCTCGACCCCGTGGCCGGCGGCGACGAAACGCGCCTCGGAGGCTGGGTGGTGGACCAGCAGCACGTCGGCATCGCCACGCTCGGCCAGGCGCAGGGCTTGGCCGGTGCCGACCGCCACCACCCGCACCTGGATGCCGCTTTGGGCCTCGAAGATCGGCAACAGATGGGCGAAGAGGCCCGAGTTCTCGGTCGAGGTGGTGGAGGCCAGGGTGATGAAGCGCTCGCCGGCCCTCGTTGGACTTAAGGTCAGAGCCAGCAGGGCCAAGACCAACAAGGAAACAACCAGCAAGAAGCGTCGCGCTACCAATGCAGTTCTCCTTTCAGGAAGGCGCGGGCCGCCTCGCTCTTGGGCCCGGCGAAAAAGGCGGCGGCCGGGCGCTGCTCGACCAGGCGGCCGCGGTGCAAAAACAGGATCTCGCCGGCCAGGCGCCGGGCTTGGCCGAGGTCGTGGGTGGTCATGACGATCTTGCTGTCGGCCCGGTTGAGGGCGCCGATGATGCTTTCGACGGCGGCGGTGGCAGCCGGGTCCAGGCTGGCGGTGGGCTCGTCGAGGAAGATCACCTCGGGCCTCAGCGCCCAGGCACGAGCCAAGGCCAGGCGCTGCTGCTCGCCGGTCGAGAGCACCCGCGCCGGCCGCTCCGCCAGGCTCTCGAGGCCGGTGTCGCGCAAGACCTGCCGACGGCGCTCCTGTCGTTCCTGGCGGGCCAAGCCGGCGGCCTTGAGGGCGTAGTCGATATTGGCGGCAGCCGAGCGGCGCAGCATCACCGGCCGCTGGAAGACCATGGCCTGTCGCGAGCGGACTTGTCCTGGGCGGACTTGATTTTGCCGGGCGTCCGCCTGCCAGGTGATGCGGCCGCTCGTCGGCGCGATCAGGCCGTGGGCCAGGCGCAGGGTGAGGCTCTTGCCGGCGCCGTTGGGGCCGAGGATGATGCTGATCGGCCCGGCGGCGAGGGTGAAATCCAGATCGGCGATCAGCCGCTCGCCGGCAAGGGCGTAACTCACCTGCTCGAAACGGCCGGGCAGGATGGAGGCGCTCATCGCCCCAAGCCCTCGGCCAGCTCGCCCAGCAGGAAGGCCGAGGCATTCACGGTCACCGCCAGCAGCAGTAGGATGAGGCCGAGCCCGAGCGCTAGGGCCAGCTCGCCGCGTGCCGTCTCCAGGGCGATCGCCGTGGTCATGACCCGGGTGACGTGGTCGATATTGCCGCCGACGATCATCACCGCCCCCACCTCGGCGCTGGCCCGGCCGAAGCCGGCGAGCACCGCGGTCAGCAGGCTGAAGCGCCCGTCCCACAGCAGGGTCGGCAAGGCGCGGCCCGGTCCGGCACCGAGCGAGCGCAGCTGCTCCTCGTACTCGACCCAGAGGTCGGCCACCACCTGCCGGGCGAGCGCGGCGATGATCGGGGTGATCAGGATCACCTGGGCGATGATCATGGCAGTGGGCGTGAAAAGCAGGCCCAATACCCCGAACGGCCCGGCCCGAGACAGCATCAGATAGACCATCAGGCCGACCACTACCGGCGGCAGACCCATCAGCGCGTTAAGCAGCACGATCAGCAGGCGGCGCCCAGGAAAGCGGAAGAGCGCCACCGCCGCGCCCAACGGCAGACCAATTGTGGCCGCCACGGCAACCGCGCTGAGGCTGACGCGCAGGCTCAGGCCGACGATCTCGACCAAATCCCGGTCGGCGCCCAGGATCATGGCGACGGCGGCCGAAAAGGCGGCGGCGATCTCCTCCATCTTTGATGTACACGTCCTTCAACAATCGACCTGCAAATTTATGCATATTCTTGCAAATTTTTCGAATTGAGCCAAGATTTCTGAAAATTTCGTCAGGAATTGGCCATCGAGGGCGTCAGGGCACGCTGCCAATTTGCTGATGGCTTGCTGTCGGCTAGACGAGACGGCATAGTCACCCGGTCAGTCCCAATAGGCGAAGGAGGTGTCATGACGGAACGGCCGGCTGCCGCGACCACAAGCCGCGAAATCCCGGCGCATGGTGGCTCGCCGCGCGCCGCCTCGCCGCGTGCCGATGCCGCGAGCCTCGACGAGTTCGAGCTGCGTCCGGACCCGGCCGACCCAAGCCTGACCGAGCGGGTCAGCGGGCTCGACCAGGAAGGGCGTCGGATTGAAACTGCGGTGGTGGTCGAGCGGCCGCTCACCCTGTACCTCAATCGCCAGGAAATCGTCACTATGATGACCATCGGCGACTATCCCGATCTGCTGGCGCTGGGCTATCTGCTGAACCAGAACATGCTCAGCGCCGACGACGTGATCGAGGCCGTCGACTACGACGCGGAACTGGAGACCGTCGTTGTGCGCACGGCGCGCGAGACCGACTATGAGGAAAAGCTGCAGAAGAAGGTGCGCACCTCGGGCTGCGCCCAGGGGACGGTCTTCGGCGACTTGATGGAGCAAATCGAGAGCGTCATGCTGCCAGCCGGGGCGATGCTCAAAACCTCCTGGCTCTATACGCTCAGCCGCAAGATCAACCAGGCGCCGAGCCTCTACCTGGAGGCTGGGGCGATTCACGGCTGCGTCCTCTGCCAGGCCGACCGGCCGCTGGTCTATATGGAGGATGTGGGTCGGCACAATGCGGTCGATAAGATTGCCGGCTATATGTTTCGCCACGAGATTGAGCCGGCCGACAAGATCTTCTACACCACCGGGCGGCTGACCTCCGAGATGGTGATCAAGACCGTGCAAATGGGCATCCCGATTCTGGTCTCGCGCTCAGGCTTCACCGCCTGGGGGGTGGAACTGGCCCGGCAGGCCAATCTCACCCTCATCGGCCGCGCCAAGGGCAAGCGCTTCGTGGCGCTGGCGGGTGAGGATCGGATCCTCTTCGATAGCGATCCCCGGCAGGCCAGCGAGGAAGAGGCCCGCCACCAGCGCAAGGGCGCCCGCGCCGAGCCATTTTCCTAAGCCTATGGGAGAAGGGGCCAGCCAAGGAAACCAACGAGTCGCAGGCTTGGTGCTCGCCGGCGGCCGGGCAAGGCGCATGGGCGGCGGTGACAAGGCGCTCGTGCCGCTTGCCGGGCGTCCAATACTGGCCCATGTGGTGGCGCGCGCCCGGCCCCAGGTCTCAACCCTGGTGCTCAATGCCAATGGCGCCGCCGAGCGCTTTGCCGCCTACGACCTGCCAGTGGTTGAAGATGTAGTGCCAGACTTTGCCGGGCCGCTGGCGGGCATTCTCACCGGGCTCACCTGGGCCGAGCGTCATGCCCCTGGCTGCTGCTGGCTGGCCAGTTTTGCCTGCGATGCGCCCTTCTTGCCCCGAGACCTAGTGGCCCGGCTACTCGCCGTTATCGAGCGGGAAGGCGCCGAGCTTGCTTGTGCCGCCTCGTTCGGCCGTCACCACCCGGTCTTTGGTCTGTGGCCGCTGGCCTTGCGGCCGGCGCTGGAGCGGGCGGTGGTCGAGGAGGGCCTGCGCAAGGTCGATGCCTTTACCGATCGCTACCCTTTGGCGGCCGTTGAATTTACCCCGATCGACACCAACACGGGTCCGCTTGATCCTTTCTTCAATGCCAATCGGCCGGAAGACCTGCAACAGGCGGAGCGCTGGCTAGCGGCCCTGCCTGCGGAGCGGGGCGCCTAGGCGAGAACGCTGGTCTCGTCAGCGTGACATGACAGGAGGCTAGGGCTTCGCTACAATAGGTCAGTTTAGAATGTTTCCAGTCTGGCAAAAGGATTTCATCGGCAATCATGGGGCGGGCAATCGATGAGGCGGTCTTGCCGGTCGGCGTCGTAGTCGAGCGTCGCCAGACAAGTCATCCCTGGCAGGAACATGCCTGGCGGCCGGTCGCAGTGATTGCCGGGGCGGCCAAACTTGACCCTAAGGGGGATTGGGTGACCTTGGGCGAAGGCCCGTCCTGGACACGCTTTCACGCCGGCACCTTGTCGCTCAGCTTTTTTCGGCGGGAAACCGAAGGCTACAAGGTGAACCTGTCACAACAGCAACCGCGTGTTTTCGTCGTCATGCGGACCGGCTATGACATGGGGTGCGCGCACGAGACTCTGCCGTTTCATGTGACGGTTTGCCCCTATGAGGCACAGGACTATCTCGATAGTGGTGACGAGTTGGTCGAGGCGGTACCCATGCCTCAAGGCCTGATCGCCTTGGTGCAAGATTACGTTGATCGCCACCACAAGGACGAGCCGTTCTATAAGCGCAAGCGAAAGAAGCATAAAGTGGACGATGATCGCCGGCACCAGGGGACGGGCTGGCACCGCGGCGGTCGAACAAACGGCCGGGACACGGGTCATTGATATGGCAGGTGACCGAGAAGCCTTTCTTTCCCGCTGGCTGCGCCGTAAGCAAGAGGCCGGGCAAAACTCGGTCGTCGAGCCGCGCGAAGCAGCGCTCGGGGTGCCGGCCGACGTCACTGACGAGAAGAGGCCGAGCGAAGCCGAGATCGAGGAGGTTGTCGCTTCCCTGCCCGATATCGACACGATGACCGCCGAGTCCGACTTCGCAGCTTTTTTGGACGAGCGGGTGCCGGAAGCCCTGCGGCAGAAAGCGCTGCGCCGCCTGTGGCGCCTCAATCCATTGCTGGCGAATGTGGATGGTCTAAACGACTATGATGAGGACTTTACCGATGCGGCAACCGTGGTCGAGGGCCTGAAGACGATCTACCAGGTTGGTCGAGGCATGGTCACGGAAGAGCCGGTGTCGGACAACACGCAAGAACAAGAAGCTGCCCAGGCAAAGGCTCCGGATGCCATCTCGCCTGACGGGGAATCCGATTCGCAGCCGCGGGAGCAAGTAGCACATTCCTCGCCAGACCAGGGTGCCGACGAGCCGGGACCGGTGGAGGCGACTGTGGATCGCGACGCCACGATGGCTGGAGAGTGGCAGTCGGCGAAGACAGAAGCGTCACAGCCCGTCAAGACCGCATTAGGGCGCAGTGCCCAGCATCGGCGATGGGGGAGCTAGGCCCCGGAGTCCCGTTCAACAACGCGTGATCGATTTGGGTGTCCCGTTGCCGGCCTTCAGGCTTTTGTTACCCGTGAGATGACGCCATCGGGTTCAAGTCAGAAGAGGAAAGTGCTTGTGATGTCATATGGCTGGGAAGTCTCCAAGGGACCCGATGCATCAAGGGTATCAGATTGGGCGAAGTCACCACCCTTTTCCCTAATTTTTCTATTGATATTCCGAGGCTTCGGTCTTCGCGGTTGCAGCATCAGCTTTTGTTGACAGGCCCTGGTAAAGGGACTCTAATATTGTGGTTAAGAATAGAACGAAAGCCTTAGCGGCATTGCTATGACTGAGAGACGTCGCTGAACAAGGCGAAGGCCTGACGTATCCGCTTGACCGCGGCAAAAAGCATTTAAGCAGCTATGACCTAAATGGCTACCTTCGGTTGGGTCAGGTTCTGATTTGGGAGGAAGGGCTGTTCAGTACGATATCGCCGAAGAAGATGCCTTAAGAGCGAATTGCTACTTACTTCTTGCGCGTTACCTCGCCGATGTTCCGGATGAGGAAGCGTTAAGGCTTGCTCGTTCGTTGCATGGCGATGACAGCAGTTTTGGGCAAGCGGTGGCGGCCTTCGCGGCGGCTGCCCGGGCGACGACATTGGACAGAGTCCATCAAGAATTTCATGACCTTTTTGTTGGTATGGGGCAAGGCGAGTTGTTGCCTTATGGGTCATACTATTTAACCGGATTCATGTTGGAAAAGCCCTTGGCACGTCTGCGTGCCGACATGGCCCGACTGGGCATCGCCCGTGCCCAAGGTGTGGTCGAACCAGAAGATCAGATCGCCTCGCTTTGCGAAATGATGGCGGGCATGATCACCGGTCAGTTCGGTGAACCGGCCGACTTGGCAACACAGCGGGGATTTTTCGATGCCCACATAGGGTCTTGGGCCCCGCGCTTTTTCGAGGATTTGGAGCGTGCCCGCGCCGCGGTCTTTTACATGCCACTGGGGACCATTGGCCGGCACTTCATGGATGTCGAGGCGCAAGCTTTTCAAATGGCGGCTTAGCGTCGCTTTCGTGCCGTAAGGTGTCGCTTTCGTGCCGTAAGGCACAGGGGTTGAGGGGGCGGACCCCACTTGGCGAAACTCCGCGCCCAAGTTTGTTCACCGGGGAGGTAAGGTGAGCCTATGAAAGATCGAAAAGAGGTAACGTCGCTTGGCCGTCGTGACTTCTTCCGCAAGGCTGGCTTGGGTGCTGGCGCGGTGGGTTCGGTCGCTGTCGGCCTTGGCGGTGCCAAGGCTCAAGCCGGCCAGCCAGGCGAGCGTTCGGTTGGTAGCGTGGGCTACCGAGAAACCAAGCACGTGAAGAAGTTCTACGAACTGGCTCGGTTCTAGAGGTCATTACTGTATTTTAGGAGAAGTCAATGCTTACCAAAAAGACGAATGGGGTGGCGAATGGCCCCCGTTTGTCCAAGGCGTTGGCTGGCGTCGTCGGCACAGCGATCGACCGTCGCACCTTCATCAAGCGATCCGGTTTGGCGGCCGGCGGCGTGGCAGCGTTCGCCACGGCGTCAAGCGGGATGGTCAAGAAGGCAACGGCACAGTCGGCGGAAGCTGGCAACGTCACCAAAGTCAAAAGCGTTTGCACCCATTGTTCCGTGGGTTGCACGGTCATTGCCGAGGTGCAGGACGGGGTTTGGGTCGGACAAGAGCCGGGCTGGGATAGTCCTTTCAACCTGGGGGCTCATTGCGCCAAGGGCGCAGCCGTGCGCGAGCATGCGCATGGTCATCGCCGTTTGCGCCATCCGATGAAATTGGCTGGCGGCAAGTGGCAAAAGGTTAGCTGGGACGAGGCCATCAACGAGATCGGCGACAAGATGCTGGAGATCCGGGAAAGCTCGGGTCCCGATTCGGTCTATTGGCTAGGCTCGGCCAAACATTCGAACGAACAAGCCTATCTCTTCCGCAAGTTCTACGCCTTCTGGGGCACCAACAATGGTGATCACCAAGCGCGGATTTGTCACTCCACCACAGTCGCAGGTGTGGCGAACACCTGGGGCTATGGCGCGATGACCAATTCTTATAACGACATCCACAATTCGCGCGCAATTTTCCAGATCGGCGGCAATCCGGCGGAGGCACATCCGGTCGCCCTGCAGCATATGTTGAAGGCGAAGGAGCAAAACAACGCGGCCTTCATCGTTTGCGATCCACGGTTTACCCGAACCGCGGCACATGCCGATGAGTATGTCCGCTTCCGGCCGGGTACCGACGTGGCCCTGATCTGGGGCATCCTTTGGCATGTCTTTGAAAATGGCTGGGAAGACAAAGAGTTCATTCGCCAACGGGTCTGGGGGATGGATCAAATCCGCTCCGAGGTGGCGCAATGGACACCGGAGGAGACCGAGCGGGTGACGGGCGTACCGGGCTCGCAGCTTCGGCGGGTGGCCCGC
This sequence comes from Rhodospirillales bacterium, assembly GCA_965222795.1. Classification (GTDB taxonomy): domain Bacteria; phylum Pseudomonadota; class Alphaproteobacteria; order Kiloniellales; family CBDCUY01; genus CBDCUY01. The sequence continues at coordinate 3,026,574 of OZ244972.1, forward strand.
ACCCTAGCCAACAACCGGCCCTTCACCATCATCTGGTGCATGGGCGGCACCCAGCATACCAATGGCAACAACAATACCCGTGCCTATTGCGCGCTGGGTCTGGCACTCGGCACCATTGGCACCTCGGGCGGCGGCGCCAACATCTTCCGCGGCCACGACAACGTGCAAGGGGCAACCGACCTCGGCGTGCTCTGCCACACCTTGCCAGGTTACTACGGCATCAAGACCGGCTCGTGGAAGCATTGGGGTCGGGTTTGGGATGTCGACTATGAGTACCTGAAGGGTCGCTTCGCATCGCAGGAGCTGATGGAATCCAAGGGCGTGCCGGTGTCGCGCTGGTTCGACCTGGTCTTGGAAGACAAGAACAACATCGACCAGCCCGATAATCTCAGGGCGATGGTTTTCCACGGCCATGCGCCGAACTCGCAGACCCGTCTGCCTGACATGAAGAAGGCCATGGAGAAGCTTGACCTCTTGGTCATCATCGATCCCTATCCGACCATGTCGGCGGTGATGCACGACCGCGAGGACGGGGTCTATCTTTTGCCGGCCGCGACGCAGTTCGAGACCTATGGCTCGGTGACCGCGTCAAACCGCTCGATTCAATGGCGCGACAAGGTCTTCGAGCCCTTCTTCGAGTGCAAACCGGACCACGAGATCCTCTATCTCTTGGCGGCCAAGCTCGGGTTTGCTGACGAGATGTTTAAGCACATCCAAGTCAACAACAACGAGCCCTTGGTCGAGGATATTACGCGGGAAATTAACCGTGGTATGTGGACCATCGGCTATACCGGGCAATCGCCGGAACGCCTCAGGCTTCACATGGCCAATCAGGCAACCTTTGACAGGACCACCTTGCAGGCCCGCGGCGGTCCGGCCGATGGTGATTTCTACGGTATGCCCTGGCCTTGTTGGGGTACGCCGGAGATGGGTCACCCGGGCACGCCGGTGCTCTATGACACTTCGAGACCGGTGGCCGAAGGCGGCCTTTGCTTCCGGGCCCGCTTCGGGGTCGAGCGCGACGGCGACAACCTCTTGGCGGAGGGTAGTTTCCCGGTCGATTCGGAGATCAAGGACGGCTATCCAGAATTTACTATGGCCATGCTGCAAAAGCTTGGCTGGGATGCCGACTTGACCGACGAGGAACGCCAGACCATCGAAGCGATAGCCGGGGAGAAGACCAACTGGAAGACCGACCTCTCCGGCGGCATCCAGCGGGTTGCGATCAAGCATGGTTGCGCACCCTTTGGCAATGCCAAGGCACGGGTCGTGGTTTGGAATTTCCCGGATCCGGTACCGCTTCACCGCGAACCGCTTTATACCTCCAGGAGGGATTTGGTTGGCGATTACCCGACCTATTCGGATCGCAAGATGTACCGTCTGCCGATCCTCTATAAATCGATCCAGGATAAGGACTTCACCGCCGACTTCCCGACCATCCTGACTTCCGGTCGGCTGGTAGAGTACGAGGGCGGCGGCGACGAAACCCGTTCCAATGCCTGGCTTGCTGAGCTGCAGCAGGACATGTTCGTGGAAGTGAATCCGGTCGATGCCAACAACGCGGGCTTCAAGGACGGCGATGACGTTTGGTTGCATTCTCCCGAAGGTGCCAAGCTGAAAGTCAAAGCCTTGGTGACCGAACGGGTTGGCGTTGGCGTTGCCTTCATGCCCTTCCATTTCGGTGGCCATTGGATGGGTGACAGCCTTCGCGATAAGTATCCGGAGGGGGCGGATCCCTATGTCCTTGGTGAAGCGGCCAACACAGGATTCACCTACGGCTATGACTCGGTAACGAACATGCAGGAAACCAAATGTTCGCTTTGCCGAATCGAACCAGCGTGAGGAGGCTCTAAGTCATGGCACGTATGAAATTCCTGTGTGACGCTGAGCGTTGTATCGAATGCAACGCCTGTGTAACCGCATGCAAGAACGAGCATGAGATCCCTTGGGGCGTCAATCGTCGGCGCGTGGTCACCATCAATGACGGCGAGCCGGGTGAACGTTCGATCTCGGTTGCCTGTATGCATTGTTCGGATGCGCCCTGCATGGCGGTTTGCCCGGTCGATTGCTTCTATCAATCCGAAGAGGGTGTCGTCCTGCACTCCAAGGATCTCTGCATCGGCTGTGGGTATTGCTTCTATGCCTGTCCCTTCGGGGCTCCGCAATTTCCGCAGGCCGGCAATTACGGCAGCCGCGGGAAGATGGACAAATGCACCTTCTGCGCCGGCGGGCCGGAAGAGGATATGTCTGCGACCGAGTTCTCGAAGTACGGGCGCAATCGCCTGGCCGAAGGCAAGCTACCGATCTGTGCCGAGATGTGTGCGACCAAGGCCCTGCTGGCCGGTGACGGTGACACGGTCTCGGACATCTATCGGGAACGAGTCGTCGCCCGCGGCTTTGGCTCTGGCGCTTGGGGTTGGGGGACCGCATATCAGCGTAAAGCTGGGTCGTGATTGATCTTCCCAGCGCTGGCCGCTGATAGAATTTTGGGGGCGGCATGAGGCGTGCCGCCCCCGGTTCTATTCGGGCTCTCGACGACGTCGCAGAATCGCTGTTGCTGGCGAGTATAGACTGGGCCTGGCGGCGTTTCTGGCGAACAGGGCCGGGTCGGTCCGACGCGCGGGATTGGCAGACAAGATCACTGAGGGTCAGGTCCCGTTCGGAAGATTTGTCAAAGATTAACCTGCCGGTGAGTAGCCTTTCCCTGAAGGACGTGTAAGAGAATGAGTTTCGTTATGATGTGGGGCGACCAAAACCTGCGACGCGCATGGGCTGGACTGGCGTTGCTGGTTTTTCTCGCTGGCGGGCTCGCCCTTGATGTCACCTCGGCGCAGGCGGCAACGGAGGACGAAATCCTACGTCGACAGACCCCCGTCGAGGGCAACGTCCCGGGCGGCTCCTTGGGCAATGACAGCAATTCTGAGATTTGGCGGGCTATTCGGCATGGGGAAGTCGGCAAGGTGTCGGGTCCCAACGCGGACTCGGGTTTGATGATCCAATCCGAAGGTGAAGATTGGCGCAGTTTCCGAAACGGGCCGCTGCCAGAATTTGGTGCCTGGATTCTGGGCGGCATTGTGGTCTTGCTGGCGCTCTTCTTCTTTCTGCGCGGCCGCATTCGCATCGATGGCGGGCCGAGCGACCGGACGATCGAGCGCTTCAATACCATTGAACGCATCGTCCATTGGACCACGGCTGTCTCCTTCATCATTCTAGCGATCACCGGTCTTAACTTGATTTACGGCCGGACTCTGCTGTTGCCGATCCTGGGACCCGATATTTTTGCGACGCTGACGATCCTGGGAAAGTACGCGCATAATTATGTCGCCTTCGCCTTCATGCTCGGCGTGATCATGATGTTCCTGTTCTGGGTTCGCCATAATCTGCCCAGCCGCTATGACCTGGTCTGGATCGCGGAAGGCGGTGGCCTCTTCAAGAAAGGCGGTGGCCTCTTCAAGAAGGGCGTTCATCCGCCTTCGAAGAAGTTCAATGCCGGTCAAAAGGTCATTTTTTGGGCCGTCATTCTCGGTGGATTCTCGATCAGTCTATCCGGCATTTCCCTCATGTTTCCCTTCGAGATAGCGATGTTCGAACCGACCTTTCGGGTTTTGAACGTCATGGGTTTCAATCTTCCGGCCGAACTCACCCCCATGCAGGAAATGCACTATTCGCAAATGTGGCACAGCCTGGTCGCCTTGGTTCTCATCGCGATCGTGTTGGCACACGTCTACATTGGATCGCTTGGCATGGAAGGCGCCTTTTCCGCTATGGGATCGGGCCAGGTCGACGAGAACTGGGCGCGTGAACATCATAGCCTGTGGGTGGCGGACGTTAAGGGGGAGCCCGTTCCGGGTCCCGATGATTCTTCAGGCCAGCAGCAGGCGGCCGAATGACCCATTGGCCCTCTCAGATCCGGCTTTGGTCCTGGGCTGCTAAGGGACCGACGCCCTCGGCCTGGGTGGCGATCCGACACTTGGGGCAAGTTGCCCGACATGAGCCCTGCAAGATCACATAGCTGCCTTCTCGCCCTTGCGCGGTTCCGCGGTTCCTTAGTGGGAGTCATCGCCACACTGCTTATGATCGGCATCGTGGCTTTGCCGCCCGAAAGCCGCGGCGAGCTCTTGGGCCACGGCGGCTTTGTAAAAGGGGTGGCGGTTTCCCCGGACGGCACCACCGCCTTAACGGCAAGCTTCGACTACACCGTGATCTACTGGGATCTGAGCGAGCAAAGGGCGATCCGGGTGTTGAATGAGCACGAAGGCGGCGTCAACGCGGTCGCCTTTCTGCCAAACGCCGGGAAAGCCATTTCGGCAAGCGATGACGGCAGCTTGATCCTCTGGGACTTGCAGAACAGCGGTCTTCTGCATCGCTTTGACGGCCACAAGGGTAAGGCCGTCGCGGTTTCGGTCTCCCCTGACGGCCTTCTTGCGGTGTCGGCGGGTTGGGACAAGCGGCTTCGGCTCTGGGACCTGCAGGACCGAGTACCCCTCGGCGATATCCAAGCACTGCGGAGCCACGCCAATGCTGTTGCCTTTTCCCCTGACGGCACGCAAATACTGAGTGGCGGGCATGATGGCGCGCTTGATCTTTGGCAGGTTTCGGATCGCAGGCGCCTCGATCGTTTCGTCGGACATGATTTTGCGGTCACATCGCTTGACTTCACGCCGGACGGTCGACGGGCTATCTCGGCGAGCATCGATGAATCGCTGCGGTTCTGGGATCTTGCGCGCGGTGAAACGATTCTTACTTTAAGGGGTCATGAAGGACCGGTGCTGGCGGCCAGAGTGTCGCCGGATGGCCGCATTGCGGCATCGGCTGGCATCGATCGCGTGATACGTCTGTGGGACTTGGAGGACGGTGATCTGGTGGCTGAACTTCATGGTCATGGCGACACCGTTTGGTCATTGGCTTTTACCCCGGATGGCAAGAGGCTTTTGTCCGCAGGTTCCGACGAAGTCGTGCGTCTGTGGGACCTGGAGAGCTTTCGCGAAGTGTCGGCCAGCTTGGCTTCGGCTGACGGCACTGATGTGACAGCCTTGCCGCCGGGTGAAGCGCGCGGACGGGACTTGTTCCGTAAATGCGCCGTTTGCCATACCACGCAGCCTGGCGGCGGCAATCGAGCCGGTCCGCCGCTCTTCGGCGTGTTTGGTCGCCGCGCAGGTTCCGTGAAGGGCTACAAGTATTCTAAAGCCTTGGCGGAGAGCGACCTGATATGGGATGACGCGACCATCGACGCACTCTTTTCGAAGGGGCCTGACGTCTTGACCCCCGGTTCGAAAATGCCATTGCAGCGCATGCCGAACGCCGATGATCGGGCAAAACTGATCGCCTATCTCAAACAGATAACCGCGCCGTCGAATGACGATTGATGGGTACCCGCCGCGCCAGTCCGCTCACGCGTGCCCAGCCAGATGGCGAGGAAGTTGGAGTGAGTAGATGAAAGCCTTCATACTATCTCTGGTCGTCATACTAGTGGTCTCTGCCGCTGCGGCACTTGGCCTGCAGAGCCTGGGGTTCTCCTCCGCCGAGACTTACTCAACGGAGAACGTCCGCCTCTAGTGTTATTGCCGTTCGAGGGCTTCGCGCATCAAGGCCTCGACTTCCTTCCTGACCGCCGATCATCTCGGCCGCTTGGAGGTCGGTCAGACTGTCGTTTGCGGCCACCGCTGGGTCTGCGCCCCAAGCCAAGAGCTCGGCACCGGCGCATGCAGGGTCGGGAAGCTGGCAACAAGAACCGCCCAGAAAAAGCCGAGGGCACAGCCGACCAAGCGGGCGGCTCTACCCGTCATGGCACAACCTCGATCGGCTTTACTCGGCTGCCGCCGGCACCTCCACCCGTGCCGCGCAGAACTTGAACTCCGGAATCTTGCCATAGGGGTCTAGCTGCGGGTTGGTCAGCAAGTTGGCGGCCGCCTCGGCAAAACAGAAGGGGATGAACACCATGCCTTCCGGGACATCCCGGTCTTCGCGCGCCTTCAGCAGGACCCTGCCGCGGCGGGTGGCGACGCTCACCCTGGCACCGGCGGCAACCCCGAGTTTCCTGAGATCCTGTCGGTTCAGCATGGCGACGGCCTCAGGCTCCAGGTCGTCGAGCAGAGAGGAGCGGCGGCTCATCGCGCCGGTATGCCAATGTTCCAACATGCGGCCGGTGGTCAGCACCATGGGGTAGTCCTCGTCGGGGAGTTCGTCAGGCGGCACCAGCCCAGCCGGCACGATGCGTCCGCGCCCACTTGCCGTGGGAAAACCATCGCCGAACATGATCTCGTTGCCGGGTTTGTCCGGGGCATCCGCCGGGTAGGTGACGGCGTCTTCGCGCTGCAGCCGTTCCCAGGAGATATTGGCAAGCGAGGGCATGATCTGGGCCATCTCGCGGTAAATGTCGCTGGTGTGACTGTAGTCCCAATCGAGCCCGATGCGGCGGGCGATCTCTTGAGTAATCCACCAGTCCTGGCGCGCGTCGCCTGGCGGATCGAGCACCTGGCGGGCGATCTGTACCTGCCGATTGGTGTTGGTGAAGGTGCCGGTCTTTTCCGCGTGGGCGCTTGCTGGCAGTACGACATCGGCATGCCAGGCGGTCTCGGTCAAGAAGATATCTTGCACGACCAGATGCTCCAGCTTGGCGAGCGCGGCGCGGGCGTGGGCCTGGTCCGGGTCTGACATGGCCGGGTTCTCGCCCATGATGTACATGGCCTTGATTTCATCGGCGAGGATGGCGTTGACGATCTCGACGACGGTCAGCCCTTTTTGGGGATTCAGCGACCTGCCCCAGAACTCTTCAAAGAGGGCGCGAATCTCCGGTGCTTCGACGGCGCGGTAGTCCGGGTAGACCATAGGGATTAGGCCGGCATCGGAGGCACCTTGCACATTGTTCTGCCCGCGCAGAGGGTGCAGTCCGGTGCCCGGGCGCCCGACCTGGCCGGTGATCAGCGCCAGGCTGATCAGGCAGCGGGCGTTATCCGTGCCATGCACATGCTGGGAAATGCCCATACCCCAGAAGATGATCGAAGTGCGGGCCGTGGCGTAAACCCGGGCGACATCGCGGATGGTTTCCGCCTCGATCCCGCAGAGAGAGGCCATGCGCTCCGGTGAAAAGTCCTTAATGTGCGCCCTTAACGCTTCGAAGCCTTCCGTGTGGGCGGCGACGTACTGGCGGTCGTACAACTGCTCTTCGACGATGGTGTGCAGCATGGCATTCAACAGTGCCACGTCCTGGCCTGGCTTGAACTGCAGCATCCAGTCGGCATAGCGCGACAGGCCTTGGCGGCGCGGATCCATGACAATCAGCTTGGCACCACGCTTGCCGGCGTTCTTGAGGAAGGTCGCTGCGACCGGGTGATTTTGCGCCGGTCGGGCACCGATTACGATGATGCATTCGGCCTCAGCGGCGGCGGTGAAGGGGGCGGTGACGGCGCCCGAGCCGATGCCTTCCATAAGCGCTGCGACCGAAGAGGCATGACAAAGGCGCGTGCAATGGTCAACGTTGTTGGTGCCAAATCCGCTGCGCACCAACTTCTGGAAAAGATAGGCTTCTTCGTTCGAGCCTTTGGCGGAACCGAAGCCGGCCAAGGCCTGGCCGCCTTCGCGATCACGAACCTTGTTGAGCCCCTCGGCTGCTGCTGTCAAGGCTTCCTCCCAGCTCGCCTCGCGGAAGTGGGTGAGGGGATTGGCCGGGTCGATCTGGAGCGCCGCGTCCTTGGGCGCATCTTCGCGCCGGATTAGCGGTCGCGTGAGGCGGTGCGGATGGCTGATGTAGTCGTAGCCGAAGCGTCCCTTGACGCAGAGCCGGTTGCGGTTGGCCGGGCCATCGCGGCCATCGACCTGCAGGATCTTGTCGTCCTTGACATAAACCGTGGTCTGACAACCGACACCGCAATAGGGACAAAGCGTGTCGACACTGCGCTCGGCAAAGCCCTGCCGCACGCCTGCATCATCGAGCAGGCTTGCTTCCATCAGGGCGCCCGTCGGGCAGGCCTGCACACACTCGCCGCAGGCCACGCAGGTGCTGTCGCCCATGGGATCGTCGAAGTCGAAGATGACGCGCGCGCCATGGCCGCGGTAGGCCATGCCGATCACGTCGTTGACCTGGACCTCCCGGCAGGCGCGGACGCAGAGCGTGCAGTTGATGCAGGCGTCGAGATTGACGCGCATGGCTAGATGGCTGGAATCCGGTTCGATAGCCGCTCGTGCTGGGTAGCGGCTGCCCGTTACGCCGATCCTATCTGCCCAGTTCCAGAGCTTGGACTCCGGGTCATGCGCCTTTTCCCGTGAAGGCTGGTCGGCTATCAGCAGCTCGAAGACCATCTCCCGCGCCTTCTTGGCCCGCTCCGAGGCAGTCTTGACCACCATGCCGGGCGAAGGCTTGCGAATGCAGGATGCGGCCAGGACCCTTTCGCCCTCGATCTCAACCATGCAAGCCCGGCAATTGCCGTCCGGCCGGTAGCCTGGCTCCGGTGCATAGCAAAGGTGTGGAATTTCAACACCTTGTCGCTGAGCTGCCTGCCAGATGGTCTCATCGGCCCCGGCTTCGACCTCCTCGCCATTCAGGCTGAAGACAATCTTCTTGGTCATCGGAGATCCTCCGGAAAGAACTTGAGGAGACACAAGAGCGGGTTTGGTGCCGCCTGGCCAAGGCCGCAGATCGAGGCATCGGCCATGACTTTGGCGAGATCGCCCAGGAGATCTTGGTCCCAATTGCCCTGTGACATCAGCTTGACCGCTTTTTCCGTCCCGTTGCGGCAAGGGGTGCATTGGCCGCAACTTTCATCCTCGAAGAACCGCATCAGGTTAAGGGCCACATCCTTCATGTTGTCCTTGTCGGACAGCACCACCACGGCGTGGCTGCCGACGAAGCAGCCCTGTTCCGCCAAGGGACCGCCGAAATCCAGCGGCAGGTCGGCCAGACTTGCCGGTAGAATGCCGCCCGAGGCACCGCCTGGGAGATAGCCTTTGAAAGCATGGCCGTCGGCCATTCCGCCGCAATGTTGCTCGATGAGCTCGCGGGCGGTGATGCCGGCAGGTGCCAGTTTGACCCCCGGCTGCTTCACCCGCCCGGAGACGGAATAGGATCGAAATCCCTTGTGGTCATCATCCTTGCCTTGGCCGGCAAACCACTCCGCACCCTTCTCGATGATATCCCGTACCCAGTAGACAGTCTCGACATTGTGCGCCAAGGTCGGCTGCTGGAAGAGGCCGCGTTCGGTGGGGAAGGGTGGCTTGTGTCGCGGCAGGCCCCGCTTGCCTTCGATCGATTCAAACATGGCCGACTCTTCGCCGCAAATGTAGGCGCCGGCACCTCGGCGCAGGTCGATTTTCATGCCGCCGGTTAGGCCCTCCGCGTCAATGCGGGCGATTTCGTCCTTCAGTATCTTAAGGACCGCCGGGTACTCATCGCGAATATAGACGTAAATCGTATCCACCTCGCAGGTCCAGCCGGCGATCAGCATCCCTTCCAAGAAGCGGTGCGGGTCGCTTTCCAAGTAGAAACGGTCCTTGAAGGTGCCGGGCTCACCCTCGTCGCCATTAATGGCGCAAAGCCGCGGGCCCGGTTGCTCGCGCACCAGTTTCCATTTCAAGCCGGCGGGAAATCCGGCGCCACCGAGGCCGCGCAGGCCAGAACTTTGCATCGCGGCCACGATATCGTTGCGGTCCCGCTTACCATCGAGGCAATCGCGCAGTGTGACGTAGCCGCCGCCCGCGACGTAGCTGTCGTAGCTGGTGTACGCGGGGATCTGCGGATGAGTTTCGCCGGCTAGGGCAGCGGCGGCGAGGCTTTCCACTGTAGCGCCATCCACGTGCCGATGACCGACCTCAGCCACCGGCGCCGTATCGCAGCGGCCCATGCAAGGCGCCCGCACGACCCGCACATTGCTGCCCACGGCGCTTTGCAGATTGGCCAGGATCTCTCCCGCCCCCATCAACCCGCAAGTCAGGCTGTCGCAGACCCGGATGGTCAAAGGTGGCGGTGGCTGTTCGTCTTCCAGAACGATGTCAAAATGGGCGTAGAAAGACGCCGTTTCGTAGACCTCGGCCATCGGCAAGCCCAGTTCTTCGGCAAGGGCTTGTAGGTGTCTCGCGCTCAAATGCCCGTGGCCATCCTGAATCAGGTGCAGATACTCGATGAGAAGATCGCGGCGGCGCGGTGTGTCTCCCAAGAGTGATTGGACTTCGCTCAAGGCATGAGGATCAAGCTTTCGGCCCTTCGGGAAGGGCAGGGCCTGCCTGCGGCCGGCACCAGGATGGATCTGGCGCTTTCCGGTGCCATTACTGTCGCTTGCCCTCTCCATCTCTTTAAGATCCTTTCAGGTGACAGCCTTGGCCGCTGCTATCGCACAACCAAAGCTGATTTGCCAGCTATTGACGCCCGAGATTGTCTATCTAGTAAGGTGTCAATTTGACCAGTTAGGCTTGTTCCTTGGCGACGATCTCCAACGCAATAACGGCGCAATTGATGAGCTGCTTGCCCCTATGCTCAAAGTTCACCGTAACGCGCTCGCCAACGACAGACTGTATTTGTCCAAGTCCCCAATCTGGTTGGCTCGGGTGCCGGACGAGCATTCCTGGCAGCAATTCGCGTGTCATTAGTGTGTCCATAAGTCCCCTTGGCGAAGCTACCTTAGTCATTTGGGCTCCCACGGCAAAGGCTTGCGCCAAGAAATTTGGCTGGGCAGGATGCGCGAGGGGCGAAAGCCGATTCTCTTGGGCCACCCATAAGGGGCGTATTGGGTGGTTGATGCCTCCGATAGCCAGAGAAGTGGGAAGTTAGAAAGGAATTACCGTGCAAATCGACCTTAAGGTTGCAGAATTGCTGTCGTCGCGGCTGTGTCACGATCTCGTTGGTCCGATCGGTGCTGTTAACAATGGCATGGAATTGATGGAAGATGACGAGTTCGGTATGGCCGAGGAGGCACTGAAGCTAGCTACCGGCAGCGCGCGGCAAGCGGCACAGCGTTTGCGATTCTACCGGGCGGCCTATGGGGTCGGCGGCAGTGTCACGGCCATTACCGCCCAAGAGCTTGGCACTCTCATCCGCGGGCTGCTCGAGCACGCGAGTACGTCCTTCGAATGGCCCAACGAACGTTTGCCTGAAAGAAGTCCTGTTGGGCTCGGCAAGCTGATCCTCAATATGGTGGCCTTGGCGATCGAGGCGCTCCCACGCGGGGGCTCGCTGGGCCTGGCGATCGAACAGTCGAAAAATGGGATTTCCCTGGACGTGGTTGTGGCGGGTCAGGAAGCGCGAATGAGGTCCGAGTCTCAAGAAGCCATGGCCGATCAGGTTGATTTAGACGACCTAACGCCGCGCAATGTGCAAGGCTACTTCACCCGGCTTCTGGCCCGCCGTTTGGGTGGTGACCTGCGGGCCCAGGCCGCGGCCGAAAACTGCCTGCGTTTTACGGCTCAGGTGCCGTTGCAATAGCTTTCCGGTTCGCAGGATGGTCGGCTGAAATCCTGAAACTTAGCCCTGCCCGTCCGGGATCCGGGGTGATCTGCTCAATTTTTCTAGTTTTCGTGGCGGAAATCTCCTTGCGCATGGTCCGGCTCAGGCTTAATGTTGCGAATAATTCGCATTTGCAATATTGACCGAGGACAGCTTTCGATCATGCGACCTGCCCTGATCACATCGCTCGCGATGGCCCTTTGCACCCTTTCCGTATTTCAAGCTGCCGCGAGTGAACTCAACCTCTATTCATCGCGTCACTACTACACCGATGAAGCGCTTTACGAAAACTTCACAGCAAAGACAGGCATCACCATCAATCGGATCGAGGGCAAAGGCGATGCCCTGATCGAGCGGATCAAGAGTGAGGGCGCGAATAGCCCGGCCGACGTGTTGATAACGGTGGATGCCGGTCGGCTTTGGCGGGCCGAGCAGGCGGACATTTTCCAGCCGATCGAGTCGGAACTGCTGGCAGAGAGGATCCCAGCGCATCTGCGCCATCCCAAGGGATTGTGGTACGGCCTTTCCAGCCGCGCGCGGCTTATCTTTTACGATAAGAGCAAGATTAGAAAGGGCGAGATCTCACGCTATGAAGACCTGGCGGAGCCTCGCTGGAAAGGCAAGGTTTGTATCCGCAAGAGCGCCAACATCTACAATCAATCGCTGTTGGCTTCCATGATCGCCGCCATGGATGAGGCTGGAGCCGAGGAATGGGCCCGGGGCGTGGTGGCGAACTTTGCTCGCGATCCGGTCAAAGGCGATACCAACCAACTGCGCGGCATCGGTTCTGGCGAGTGTCAGATAGCGGTGGCGAACTCCTACTACTTCGTCCGCCTCATGACCCGGCCGAAAGACCAAGACAAGGGCTTGGCCGAAAAGATCGGCGTGATCTTTCCGAACCAAGATGATCGCGGCACCCACGTAAACGTCTCTGGCGCCGGCGTCTTGAAGCACGCGCCGAACCGCGAGGCGGCGATCGCCTTCTTGGAGTATCTCGCGAGCGATGAGGCGCAGCGCTACTTTGCCGAGGGTAACAACGAGTATCCTGTCGTCACGGGCATTGCCCCTGATTCCGCGCTTGCCTCCTTGGGTGAGTTTAGGAGTGATACCTTGAACGTAGCCTTTTTCGGCGAGAATCAGCCGCTCGCACAAAAGATTTTTGACCGCGTCGGTTGGAAGTAGCGACCTCGAATCAAACATCACTTGCTGGCAGACCAGGCCGCGAGCGAGCGATCGTGCGACTCAAGACAATCAGCGGCAAAATGCCGACCAGCACTATGGTCAGGGAAGGCACTGCCGCTTCGTTGAGGCGCTCATCGGCGGCCAAGTTATGGGCTTGAACGGCGAGTGTGTCGAAATTAAAGGGCCGCATGACCAAGGTGGCCGGCAATTCCTTCATCACGTCGACAAAGACGATCAGCGCGGCGGTGAGCAAACTGCCCCACATGATGGGCGCGTGCACGTGCAGCAAGCTCCCTAGGGGGCGTTGACCGAGGTTACGGGCAGCATCGTCCATGTTTGGTCGAATCTTCATCAGGCTCGCTTCGACGGTGTTGATGGCGACCGCGAGAAAGCGAACTAGATAGGCAAAGACAAGGGCTGCGACAGAGCCTGTGAGCAGAAGGCCCGTAGAGATGCCAAAACTGGCTTGGGCCCAGTTATCCAGCAGGTTGTCGAGTTTTGCAAAAGGAATAAGGACCCCGACCGCAATCACCAAACCTGGTACCGCGTAGCCGATGGCCGCGACGCGATTGGCGGCGCGAGGGACCAGGCCTGGGTCGAGACGAGCCGCGTAGGCCATCAAGACGGCGATTACGACGGCCAAGACGGCCGTGAGGCCAGCTAGTGAGAAACTATTCGTGACCAATGCCAGGTAGCGTTGACCGAAGATCCCGCCATCGGCCTCGACCGAGAGGTCGATCAACAATATGGCGGGCAACAAAAAACCGAAGAATAGTGGCAAGAAACAAGCCAAGCATGCCCCCACCGCCCGCCAGCCGCGAAGGCGATAGGCGGGCAAATGACGATAGCGGCTCGAGGCATGGTGATATCGGGCATGGCCGCGCGCGAGGCGCTCAAGAACGATTACAAATCCTACAAACACAAGCAAGTAGGTGGCGATCTGTGCTGCGGTCACCCGGTCGCCGAGGGACATCCAGGCGCGATGGATCCCAGTCGTAAGTGTGGGGACACCAAAATAGGAGACAGTGCCAAAATCGGCCAAGGTCTCCATGATGGCCAAGCCGACGCCGGCGGCGATCGCGGGACGCGCGCCTGGCAGCGCTACGCGAATGAAACTGCCGAACGGCCCGCAACCCAAGGTGCGGCTCACCTCAAGCGCGCAAACTGACTGTTCGAGAAAAGCTGCCCGTGCCAGAAGGTAGACATAGGGGTAAAGCACCAGGACGAGCATCGCCATGGCGCCACCCAGGGAATAGATCGGTGGAAACCAATACTCACTTGCCTGCCATCCTGTCGCCATTCGTAAGATCGTTTGTACGGGCCCAGAATATTCGAAGAACTCTGTATAGCTGTAGGCCATCACGTAGGCCGGCACGGCCAGCGGCAATATGAGGGCCCATTCGAAGTACCTCTGGCCGGGAAAGCGACAAAGGGTAACAAGCCAAGCGGTCGGCACCCCAAGCAGCGTCACGCCCAGGCCGACACCAATCGCCAAGTAGATGGAATTCAAGAGATAGCTCGAAAGAACCGTCTCTTTGAGATGTTCCCAAGTGTCGCTAAAGGGTGCCAGTAAGCTAACAGCGATACTCACGATGGGAACGGCGATCAGAGCGGCGACGGAAAGGGCAAAAACCTGTAACAGGCTCGACCGACGCGGCTTTCGGCCACCGAGCAGAAACCCCCTCGGTTCTCGAATTCCACTGGCCAAGCGTGATCGCGGGCTTGAGCTCAAACGTCCCTCCAGGCTCGAAGTCGTTCCCTTCGGCAACAGATGCCATCTGTGGACGAAAATGAGAAGCATTCTCAACAATGATTGTCAATCGTGACCGAACCGCAAGGGTCCTGTCCGGCCGAAAGTTTCCCCTTGTAAACGCCGTCCTGGCTCAGATGTGGGACCCGCAATTGCGCTTTTTCACCGCGGGCTAAACCACCTTTAACCGAATTTTGTAAGTTTGGGCATAGACAAGCGGATTAGACGGGCGCAGCCCCAAGATATGATAGTGCAGTCAGGCGACAACGATGGACGAACTCCTAGGCGAATTTCTTACGGAAACCAATGAGAGCTTGTCGGTCTTAGATACCGAGTTGGTAGAGCTTGAGCGAAATCCGAATGATCCAGAACTGCTGAGCAATATTTTTCGCTTGATGCATACCATCAAGGGCACCTGCGGCTTCCTCGGGTTGCCGCGTTTGGAAGCTGTGGCCCATGCCGGGGAAAATGTCCTAGGCAAGGTTCGCGATGGTGAGTTGACCATCACGCCTGAGGCCGTTTCCTTGATTTTGGAGTGCCTTGATCGAATTAGGGTCATATTGGACGAGCTTGCCGCATCGCAAGTAGAGCCGGAAGGGGACGATCAAGAGCTCGTCGGCCGCTTGAATCAGCTTGCGGAGGGTGGACAATCGCCCGGTGATGCCTCCGGCGATAATACAGTCGAGCCTTGCGAACCAGAGGTCACTACCCCCGAGCCAGCCAATGAAGGTGGCAGCAGCGATCCGGTTGCTTCAGAAGCAGCTGCGAATGTCGTCGAAATGGCCTCTCCGCCAACGCCAGGTGCAGGTGAAGAAACCATATTGGAGCAGAATGGTCCGGAGGATGTGAAAGTGCCGCCAGCTGCGGTCGCCGCGGCTCCTGCAGATAGCCCAAAACCCAGTCCGGCCAAGTCTGCGCAAAGTACCCCCGCCAATGCCAGCAAGGATGCTGCTACTAAGGAAGCCCCTGTCGTTAACCAATCAATCCGGGTGAACGTTGACGTCCTCGAAAACCTGATGACCATGGTCTCAGAGCTCGTCCTTACCCGAAATCAGCTTTTGCAGATCTTGCGTGGGCAAAAAGAGAGCGAGTTTAGTGCGCCCTTGCAACGACTGAACCATGTGGTCTCTGAGTTGCAAGAAGGCGTGATGCAGACGCGCATGCAGCCGATCGGAAATGCTTGGGCCAAACTGCCGCGGGTCTTGCGCGACCTGTCCCATGAGCTCGGCAAGAAGATCGAGCTGGTGATGAAGGGCGCTGAAACCGAGTTGGATAGACAGGTCCTGGAGCTCATCAAAGACCCCTTGACCCACATGGTTCGCAATTCCGCCGACCATGGTCTCGAATCGCCTGCCGAAAGGTTGGCGGCTGGGAAACCGGAGGTCGGCACCGTTACTCTTAACGCCTTTCACGAGGGCGGCCATATCATTATCGAGATCAGCGACAACGGCCGTGGCCTCAATGTCGACCGGATCAAAGACAAGGTTGTCGCAAATGGGCTCGCTTCCGAAAGCGAGCTGGATGCCTTATCCGATCAACAAGTTATGCAGCACATCTTCAAACCCGGCTTTTCCACGGCGCAGCAAGTCACCGCGGTGTCCGGTCGTGGCGTTGGTATGGATGTGGTTCGCACCAACATCGAAAAAATCGGCGGAACAATAGAACTTGCCTCGGCTGAAGGTAAGGGCACTTGTTTTACCATTAAGATTCCTCTCACGTTGGCGATTGTGTCGGCATTGATTGTCGAATGTCGCGGTGAACGCTTCGCGATCCCGCAAATCAGCGTGATTGAACTGGTTCGCGCTAGTAGCCAATCCGATCAAAACATCGAACAAATCAAAGATACGCCCGTGCTTCGGCTACGTAATCGCCTGCTACCGCTCGTGAACTTGGGCGATTTGTTGCGCCTGCCACCGGCTACCGAGGGTGACGGAACGAGCGACCGTTCTGACGACTTTATCGTTGTGACACAGGTTGGCAACTACACCTTTGGCATCATTGTCGACCGAGTGTTCGACACGGAAGAGATCGTGGTCAAGCCAGTTGCACCCATCCTTCGCGACATTCAGCTGTTTTCCGGCAACACTATTCTTGGCGATGGCAGTGTGGTGATGATCCTCGATCCAAACGGCATCGCTGCAGCCACCGGCGAAATCACGGTTGCCGATGCAAACGAAACAGAAGGCGGTCAACGACCGCACGAACTCGAGCAAGAAAATGTTGCCATGCTGGTGTTCAAAGGCGCCGGGGACGGGCCGAAGGCGGTGCCGCTAGGCTTGGTGGCGCGCCTGGAGGAATTTGATTGCAAGACCATAGAGTTCTCGGGTGATCGCAATGTTGTTCAGTATCGTGGCCAGCTAATGCCGCTTATCCACATTGATGCCGGAGCAACGGCCAAATCGGAGGGCATGCAGCCGGTGCTGGTCTTTACCGACCGAGAGCGTTCGATGGGACTGGTGGTCGATGAAATCGTCGATATCATCGAGGATCGGCTAAACGTCGAGCTCACTTCCGAACGGCCAGGTTTTATCGGCAGCGCTATCATCTCGGGACAGGCTACAGACATCATTGATACGGGTTACTACCTCACCCAAGCTTTCAGCGATTGGTTTGGCACTCAGGGCGATGTGAATGAGCCTGCCTTTGACGGTGGTCGCGTCCTGCTTGTGGATGACAGTGATTTCTTCCGTAACCTTATGACCCCTCTGCTGTCAGCGGCGGGCTATGAGGTTATTGCTGCGACAACGGCCGAACATGCGCTTCAGATTTGCCAGGATGCCGGTAGCTTTGATGTCATCGTTTCAGACATCGAGATGCCCGGCATGGACGGATTTGCCCTGGCTAAAATGCTCAAGGACGACGCTCGTTGGTCCGAGACGCCGATCGTTGCTCTGTCATCCCATACGGGACCACAGGTCCTAAATCGTGGGCGAGAGGCAGGCTTTAGTGACTATGTTGCGAAATTCGATCGCGACGGTCTGTTGATGACACTGAAGGAAACCATCGCGACTGCGAGGAGTGCCGCATGAGCAAGGAACCATCAATGCCGGATCCGGCAGCCGAGGAACCGGCCGGTGGCCAATCGAGAGACTATGTCTCTTTCCGAATTGCCGACCAACTCTTTGGAATTCCGGTACTTTCCGTGCAAGATGTTCTCAGTGAACATCGAATTACCCGCATTCCGCTCGCGCCCGCAGAAATCGCCGGATCTTTGAACTTGCGAGGCCGGATCGTTACGGCAATCGACGTACGAATGAAACTAGAGCTGCCGACGCTCGACGACGGAAAGAAATCAATGAGCATCGTCGTAGAGCGTGGCGGTGAGCTTTATAGCCTGTTGGTGGATTCCGTCGGGGAAGTGTTGAGCCTGAGTGAACGTGAACATGAACGTAACCCCCCGACCCTCGATCGGCATTTACGAGAATTTTCGCAAGGAATTTACCGGCTTAACGAGAAGCTCCTGGTCGAGCTCAACGTTGATAGATTGCTCGACTACGATGTTAATCAGGCGGCGTAGACGGGTGGCATCGAGGTTTGTGCAAGTCTCAGCGCGAATGGTCGTGCTGCTTGGAGTAAGACGATGAAATCATGCTTGGTCGTGGACGATTCCAAAGTCGTTAGGATGGTCGCGAGGAAAATTTTGGAAGGTCTGAATTTCGAAGTAGTCGAAGCGGCCGACGGCAAAGAAGCCTTGGACGTTTGCCGCGCACAAATGCCTCATAGCATTCTGCTCGATTGGAACATGCCAGTGAAATCAGGCATTGATTTCTTGCGCGATTTGCGTGCCTTCCCGAATGTTGCCCAGCCGATTGTCGTGTTCTGCACCACGGAAAACGGACTGGACCATATACAAGAAGCCATGTCAGCAGGCGCCGACGAATACATCATGAAGCCCTTTGATGCCGAGATCATCGAATCCAAGTTTGTGCAAGTTGGTCTTCTCTAGAATTGATCCAAGGCAGATTGGCCGGGCGAAAACAAGAAATGACACAGCAATTACAAGTAATGGTGGTTGATGATTCAGCGGTCATTCGCTCCTTTCTCACTAAGGCGCTGGAGGCTGACCCGAGCATCAAAGTTGTCGCCACTGCTTCAAATGGAAAGCACGCGTTGAGTGCGCTTTCGCACACGAGCGTCGAGGTGATTGTGCTGGACATACAAATGCCGGTAATGGATGGCATTACAGCACTGCCAAAGCTTCTCGAGATTAATCCATCAGTAAAGATTATTATTGCCTCGACTTTGAGTCGCGCCAACGCCGAGATCACCCTCAAAGCACTCCAAGCCGGCGCGTCCGACTACGTGACTAAGCCGAGCGCCAAAGAGGAGATCCGCTCCTCGACCGATTTTCAACGGGAGTTGATCGCCAAAGTTAAAGCCTTGGGGGACTCGACAAGGTCGAAGTTCAAGCCGGGCCATCTGCAGGGGCGGCAAACAAGCTCATTCGCAAAAGCCAAAGCGAGCGCAAGTACCCGGACCACCCCGACTGTTCAGCCACGGATCATGCGCGCGCCCTTGGTGACGCTTCCGCCTGAAGTCATTGCCATTGGCAGCTCGACAGGAGGTCCTAACGCGCTTACCTCCGTGATCGGTTCTTTGGGCGGAAAGATCCCACAGCCAATTGTTATCACCCAGCACATGCCAGCCACTTTTACCACGCTTCTTGCCGAAAATATCACGCGTGTTACCGGATATCCCTGCCAGGAAGCGACGGACGGAGCTGAGCTAGTCGGTGGAAAAATTTACCTTGCGCCAGGCAACTACCACATGCTGGTGGCAAAGGAAGACGATCGCAATTTGCTGCGCCTCACCCAGTCACCACCCGAAAACTACTGTAGGCCTTCAGTCGACCCGATGCTCCGCTCGCTGATTGCGACCTTCGGCGCCCGGGTTTTCGTGGTTATCCTGACCGGGATGGGTTCGGATGGTTTGGAAGGTAGCCGAGCGGTTACAGAGGCTGGTGGCAGTGTGATAGCCCAAGACGAGGCGACCAGTGTGGTCTGGGGTATGCCAGGGGCCGTGGCAAATGCTGGGCTCTGCTCTTCAATACTCCCACTGAAAGAAATTGGACCATTCATACGCAAGAGTGCGATGAGGACTGCGGCATGAACCTGCAAGATTTCGAATGGATTGCCCGACTGCTAAAAGATCGCTCCGGGCTCGTCCTCTCGCAGGACAAAGCTTATTTGATCGAGAGCCGGTTGAATCCCGTCGCTCGAAAGCATGAGATGAAGTCCTGCGAGGAATTGATTTCGAAGCTGCGTATGAACGGCAACGAAAGTGTTCTGCGGGAAGTGGTCGAAGCCATGACCACCAACGAATCGTTCTTTTTCCGGGATCAGAAGCCGTTTGATCAGTTCAGGGATCTGGTGCTGCCGGAGCTCATGCGAAATCGGACCGACCAAAAGCGCCTGAGAGTCTGGAGCGCCGCCGCCTCAAGCGGTCAAGAAGCCTACTCCTTGGCTATCATTCTCAAAGAACAAGCTAGCAAGCTCAGAGGGTGGAATACGTCAATCTTGGGAACGGACATATCCACCGATATCTTGAAGCGTGCCAAAGAGGGTATCTACACCCAATTCGAAGTGCAGCGTGGACTGCCTATCAATCACCTGGTGAAGTACTTCAAGAAGTCCGGAGAACGTTGGCAAATCAATGATGATCTCCGCGCCATGGTAGAATTCAAGCATCTAAATTTGCTGGATAACTTCGCCAGTCTGGGCAAGTTTGATGTGATCTTTTGTCGCAACGTCCTGATCTACTTTGATCGTGAAACCAAGACCAAGGTTTTGGATGCGATCGCCAATCACCTTGAGCCTGACGGCTACCTCTATCTCGGTGGCGCGGAAACCATTCTCGGAATTTCCGATAGGTTCGAGCTGATTCCCGGTTGCCGAGGATTGTTCGGTCTCGTTGGAGATGGAAGCGGTTCAAGGGCCAGCTTGTAGGGGCCGGCGCCCGCCGGCAAAAAGGCCTTACGAGATCGCGACGCACCCGTTTCAGTCGTGGTTCGCCACTTCGTCAGAAGTCAAGCGCAATTGATCCCAAATTGCCGTCCGTCGCTCTAGCCGGGTAACCCTTTTACTCCACGCCACCACATCCCGTCTCCTCTTCCCTACAGGCCAATTTCGAAGGCGGATGCCCAAGGTCGCACCGTGTCGCGCGGCTTTTCATTGAAGCAAGGCAAAAAAAACCGACCGCGGAGACCCACGGCCGGCATGAAATCTTTGGAACGATCGAGAAAGGTTCTAGGCGTTTACCGCCCTGCGGTCAGCGGTCTGTTCGACGGGCTTGTCTACCGGATCGCGCAGGACATACCCGCGACCCCAAACGGTCTCGATGTAGTTGTCGCCACCGGTCGCCGAAGCCAACTTCTTGCGCAGCTTGCAAACGAAGACATCGATGATCTTCAGTTCGGGTTCGTCCATGCCGCCGTAAAGGTGATTGAGGAACATTTCCTTCGTCAAGGTGGTGCCCTTGCGCAGGGAAAGAAGCTCCAGGATCCCGTATTCCTTGCCGGTCAAGTGTAGTGGTTGCCCAGACACCTCAACGGTTCGGGTGTCGAGATTGACCGTCAGTTTGCCGGTGCGAATAATCGAGTCTGAGTGGCCTTTTGAGCGCCTGACAATCGCATGAATCCGGGCAATTAACTCACGCTTGTCGAAGGGCTTGGTGAGATAGTCGTCGGCGCCAACGCCGAGCCCTTTGATTTTCTCATCCAAACCAGTCAGGCCGGAGAGAATCAAGATTGGCGTGCGAACCCTTGCAGCCCGCAGCCTTCTGAGCACTTCGTAGCCATCAATGTCAGGCAGCATCAAGTCCAGGATGATGATGTCGTAGTCATAGAGCTTGCCGATTTCCAGCCCATCTTCACCCATGTCGGTGGTGTCGCACACATACCCTTCGGATTTTAGCATCCTCTCGATGGTTTGGGCGGTGGCGCTGTCGTCCTCGACCAAAAGGATTCTCATCTTGTGTTCCTCAACAGCCTGCGCAGTAAGTGAAAGTGTCTTCGTTAACCATTCTCCGGAAGAAACATTAAAAAATACTTAGCGGTCTTTTTTCAATTAGTCACGTCTTTTACTGAAGATTAAGCTCGAAAATACACATTGTCATTTTGATCCCTTGCAGCTCACTTCACATTTGGGGCCAGCCCAATGCGGTGTCATTGCATTACATCACCCAGCCTTCGTCATAACTTGGTTTTATGAGCGAACTAGTCCAGAAAATCTACAACCTACCAGAGTATCGTGTTTATGGCCGAGTCTCGGGCGTGCTCGGTCTCATGGTAGAAATCGCCGGCTTGGAACGCGTGGTGTCAATCGGCGGGCGCTGTGAAATCGAGGCGAGGGGCGGGGTTCGGGTGCCGGCAGAATGTATTGGTTTTCGAAACGAGAAGGCGCTGGCACTCCCCTTTGCCAACCTCGACGGAGTCGGGGTTGGGTGTAAGGCGGAACTCACGGACTCCGATCCATCAATTTGGCCGACGAAGGGATGGCTTGGGCGGGTGGTGAACGCCTTTGGCGAGCCAATCGATGGTAAAGATCCCCTGGACATTGGGCCGAGAGCCTATGCCTTACGAGCCGCACCGCCGCCGGCCCACGCGCGCCAGCGTCTCGGTGGCAAGTTGGACCTAGGGGTCCGTGCCATTAACAGCTTTCTCACCTGCTGCCGAGGTCAGCGCATGGGCATTTTCGCCGGTTCCGGCGTCGGCAAATCGGTGCTTCTGGCGATGATGGCGCGTTACACCACGTCCGACGTGAACATCATCGGCTTGATCGGCGAGCGCGGACGCGAGGTTCAGGAATGGCTGATCGACGACCTGGGTGAGGAGGGGCTAGCCCGATCGGTGGTTGTCGTCGCGACGTCGGATGAGACGGCCTTGGTTCGCCGGCAAGCCGCCTACTTGACCATGGCGCTGGCCGAGTTTTTCCGTGACACGGGCGCCGACGTCTTATGTTTGATTGATTCGATTACGCGATTTGCCATGGCCCTTCGGGAAATTGGCCTCTCCGCCGGCGAGCCACCGGCGAGCAAAGGTTATACCCCCTCGGTTTTTGCCGAGCTTCCAAGGCTCCTAGAACGGGCCGGTCCCTCGATCGATCAGGGGTCGATTACCGGCCTCTTTACAGTTTTGGTGGAAGGCGATGATCACAACGAACCGATTTCCGATGCGGTACGAGGCATTTTGGATGGTCATATACTGCTTGACCGTTCGATTGCTGAACGCAACCGCTTTCCGGCGATCAATCTCCTGCGCAGTGTATCGCGCAGCTTGCCGAACTGTAATGACGAAGCCGAGAACGCGCTGATTACCAAGGCACGCGGCCTGCTCGCGACCTATGAGGACATGGCGGAACTTATTCGCATCGGCGCCTACAAACAGGGGGCCGACCCAGGCGTCGACGAGGCCATCCAGTATTACCGGGATTTGGATCTTTTTCTCAGTCAAGACAAGAACGAGCGCTGCGACTTACAGACCGGTTACGCGCAGCTTGCCAGCATTTTAGGCGTGGAAGGCTTTGCGCCGCCGGCCGCTGAGCAAGGAAGCGAAGAATGAGCTCCCTGGCTGGCCTGGTGCGCCTGCATCACTGGATTCTGGAAGAAGAAAAGCGCAAGCTTGTGGAATTGGAGAAACTGTTTGATCGTGTGAGCGGCGAGCTCGACGAACTCGAACAGGGCTTAGAGCAGGAAGGCTCCTTAGCGGCCAAGTCGCTCGAAGGGACCTTCGCCTATGCCGGCTTTATGTCCGCTGAGCTGGAACGCCGCCGCCGATTGCGCCGGTCGCTGGCGAACTTGGAGCAGGCCATGGCCCAGGCACGTGAGGATCTTGCCGAAGCCTACCGGGAAAGCAAAAAGTTCGAATTCGCGGAAGCCAATCAGCAGCACCGCGAGGAATTGACCCGCAGACGGCGGGATCAGTCGGCGATGGACGAACTAGGGCTCGTCCTCTACCGGCGCCGAGAATCCCACGACGGCAACGAAAACTAGCTTTTTTGAATCAGAACTCTCGGAAATTCCGGCAGAACATCGTTCATTAGCCGAGCAACGACTTCAATCGTTGCACAATTGCCTCTAATCTATAGGATTTGACCGGCACCGCCGGTGCCGTTAGAAGGGCGAAGGCTAACCTTTTCCGCATCTATCCAGAGGCCAAGAGGTTGACAAGCCAGAGGAGATGAGGCTTGGCCGAGACAATGACGCTCATTGCCGGGCGCACCAGCAAGCAGGGAACAAGCCTCAATGCTGGCAAGCTTAAGGCAGAATACCGTGAGGTCACCTCGACAGGAGAAATGAATCTGGGGGATATGGAGCGCCTTGGCCTGAAAGATGGTGATTGTGTCAGGTTGCGGTCTGCAGCTGGTGAGGCGATCATTCGCTGCAAGGGGCGCAAGCCCGAGGATCTGCCGCCAGGGATGATCTTTATCGCCTATGGACCGCCCTCCAGCCAGCTGATGGGCGCCGACACGGCGCTGAGCGGCATGCCGTTGTCAAAAAATCTCGATGTCGAGGTTGAGCCCGTTGCCGGCAACGGCGTCGAAGTCGCGGATGATGGGGGATAGTTGTGAGCGAAAACATTCAAGTCATTGAAAATGCCACTTGTACGTTTTGCGGCTGCGTTTGCGACGATCAAAAGCTCACCGTTGATGTTGATGAAAAGCGCATAATCAAGGTTCAAAACACCTGCGTCCTGGGCCGCGCGTGGTTTACAGAGCATGCCCATGAGGAGCGTCCGGCGGCACTAATCGATGGCCGTGAAGCCACTGTCGAAGAAGCGGTGGAGGAAGCGGCATCAATCCTGGCAGCGGCACGTTTTCCCATAACCTACGGACTTTCCGACACGACCTGTGAGGCGCAAAAGCAAGCCGTTGCCATAGCCGATCTGATTGGTGGCTGTATCGACACGACCACGTCGGTTTGCCATGGCCCTTCGGGAATAGCCTTCGAAGGGGTCGGTGAGAGCACGGCAACCCTGGGGGAGATTAGGAACCGGGCGGACCTGGTGATCTTTTGGGGCGGTAACCCGGCCGAATCTCACCCCAGGCTTTTCGGTCGCTACGCCTTGACCCCCAAAGGCATGTTTACCCCTAATGGTCGGCGTGATCGTACCGCCGTTCTGGTTGACGTGCGCCGCACCAAGAGTGCCCCGGTTGCCGACATCTTCATTCAGGTAAAGCCGGGCAGCGATTTTGAAGTCCTTTGGACCTTGCGGGCCCTTGTGAAGGGCGCCCGCGTGGACCCTTCGATCGAATCCCGCACCGGCGTTGCCCTGGCAACCCTGGAAGACCTCGCCGAACGCATGAAATCCTGCCGCTACGGGGCCCTGTTGTTCGGCATGGGGCTCACCATGACCCGCGGGCGACACTTCAACTCAGGGGCCTTGCTCGCTCTTGCCAGTGACCTCAACGAGTACACCCACTTTGTCGCCAAGCCGGTCCGGGGCCACGGCAACGTGACCGGTGCCGACAATGTTGTCTCATGGCAGACCGGCTATCCCTTCGGCGTCAACTTCTCGCGCGGCTACCCGCGGTTTAACCCCGGTGAATTTACCACCGTCGATTTGCTCGCCAAGCAGGATGCCGATGCGGCGCTGGTCATTGCCAGTGATCCGGCGTCGAACTTCCCCAAGAAGGCGGTAGAGCGACTGCAGCAGATTCCGGTGATCGTGTTGGATCCGAAGGAGACCGTCACCAGTCGTCTGGCCAGGGTCGCGTTCACCACAGCGCCTTATGGGATTTCGGTGCCGGGGACAGTTTACCGGATGGACGATGTGCCGATACCGCTGCGCCCAGCCTTCGATTCTCCCTATCCAAGTGACGAAGCGATCTTGACCGCCATAAAGGAACGCCTGAGCGCCCTTCGAGGTGCTGCTACCGCCTAATCACCCACACTATTCTACAGTGCCTATCGATGCCGGAATCCATCAAAATCGTTAATGCCCGCGTCTATGACCCCATCAACAATATTGATGGAGAGGTGCGTGATATCTGCGTCAGCGATGGGAAAGTTGTTACAGCGGTCGGACCTGAGGCAAAAAGGATTGATGCACAAGGCATGGTGGTTATGCCGGGCGGGGTGGACATTCATTGCCACATCGCCGGACCGAAGGTGAACCTGGCGCGCAAGCTGCAACCGGAAGACCATCGCCACGACGTGCATCCGCGCACGGCTCACACCCGCTCCGGTACCGGGGGCACGGTACCATCCACATTCGCCACCGGGTACCGCTATGCGACCCTGGGCTACACGACGGCGATGGAGGCGGCGGTGCCGCCAATTGCCGCCCGGCACACCTTGGAGGAGCTCAACGACACGCCGGTGATCGACAAGGGCTTCTATGTCCTCCTAGGAAACAATGTCCTGCTCAATCAGCTCTTGGAGCAAGGGCGGATGGAGGAATTTCGCCAGGCGGTGGCTTGGTGGGTCAATGTGACCAAGTCCTACACCATAAAGCTCGTAAATCCGGCAGGCGATGAAGCCTGGAAAGGCAAGCGCAATCACACCATCGTCGGGCTTGACGAACAAGCCGGGCCCTTTGCCGTTACGCCGCGCAAAGTAGTCCAGGCCTTGGTCGAGGTGGCCCACGATCTCGGCTTGCCCCATCCGGCCCATATCCATTGCAACAACCTTGGCCACAGCGGCAATTTTGAGACGACTTTGGGCACCATGGCGGCGGCAGAGGGGCGTCGCGCCCATATCACCCACATACAGTTTCACAGCTATGCCGGCAAGCCGGGCGGCAATCCGACCTCGGCTGCCGCGAAGATCGCCGAATATATCGATGCCAACCCCAACATCAGCGCCGATGTGGGCCAGGTGATGTTCGGCAAGTCGATGATCATGACGGCTGATGCGCCGCTCGCCTATCTACTGCGCAACTACAGCCACGATCGCCGCTGGGTCAACGCCGATACGGAGTGCGAGAGTGGCTGCGGCATCCTACCGTTCGCCTATCAGGAGCACATCTATACCCATGCCCTACAGTGGGGTATCGGGCTCGAGCTATTTCTCCTGGCCAAAGACCCCTGGCGCATGGTGCTTTCGACCGACCATCCGAACGGCGGTTCCTTCATGAGCTATCCTCGGCTGATACGATTGCTCATGGATAGTGCCTTTCGCCGCGAGGAAATCGCTCGGGTGAACCAAAGGGCGATAAAGAAGACCAGCCTGCTGGACGGACTCGACCGTGAATACTCGCTCTATGAAATCGCCATTGTCACGCGGGCGGGTCCGGCCCGCTTGCTCGGTCTGGCCAACAAAGGACATCTCGGCCCGGGCGCCGACGCCGACATCACCATTTACGACGAACAAGACGACAAAGAGGCCATGTTCTCTGTCCCGCGCTACGTGATCAAGGAAGGGCGCTTGATCATCGAAGATCATGAGTTTCGCAGTGACCATAACGGCAAGACCCTGCATGTCGCGCCAGACTATGATCCCGCCGTGGAAGATACCATCCGACCGTTCTTCGAAAGTTTTTATTCGATGCAGTTCGCCAATTATCCGGTCACGGATCATTACCTGCCGCGCAAGGAAGTGATTAAGACGCGAAAGCAGGCGGAAGAGGAGTAAGCAGGCAGCATGCGAATTGGCGCTACGGAAGTGGTTGATACCTTCGCTGAGGCCTTTGAGATGTGGGCCACGCGGGTGGTGATCACTGCTGCCACGCCGAAATGGGCCTTAGCGGCGGCTCGCTCCATGACCGGATTCGCGACCTCGGTTATCGGCTGCAAATGTGAAGCCGGTATCGAGCGTGAACTCGACACCAGCGACACGCCGGACGGCCGTCCGGGCATAAGCGTGCTCTTGTTTGCGATGGACAGCGAAGGTGTCGCCAAGCGTCTGGTTGAACGCATCGGTCAGTCGGTTATGACCTGTCCCACGACCGCCTGCTTCAATGGTTTAGAAGCGGACAAGACGGTCGTCGTTGGCGGCAAGCTTCGCTACTTCGGTGATGGCTATCAAATCAGTAAACGACTAGGAGGGCGACGGCTATGGCGCATCCCGGTCATGGACGGCGAGTTCTTGGTCGATGAACGCTTTGGCGTTCAAAAGGCGGTTGGTGGCGGCAACTTGCTGTTACTGGCCGGCGATCAGTCGGCCGCTCTTGAGGCGGCGGAAGCGGCCGTCCAGGCCATGCGCAGCGTGGTCGGCGTGATCCTGCCCTTTCCCGATGGCGTGGTTCGCTCTGGCTCCAAAGTTGGCTCAAGGTACAAGGCCCTTATCGCATCGACCAATGAGGCTTACTGTCCCAGTTTACGGGGGGTTGCACCGAAATCGGAAATTCCAGAGGATGTTGGGGCGGCTTTAGAGGTGGTCATCGACGGATTGGAACTTTCGGCTGTCAAGGAGGCCACGCGACGCGGCATAGAGGCGGCAGCCGGCGCCGGCGCGCGCAAGATTTCGGCCGGCAACTATGGTGGCAACCTTGGCAAATTCCGTATTGACCTGCACGCCCTTCTAGCCAGCGGCGCGGAAGCCTAGCTGGGGGGTGAAGGAAGATGCCCTTAACACTCACGATTAAGGCCGAGCTTGAAGTACCTCTCGAGGCCGAGGCCCTCGTTCCCGATACCTTCATCGGCCTGTCGCAACAGGAAATCTCGTCTGTCGGGGTGCTCTACGGCAATCGGCAAATGGTCCTGGGCGATTTTTTTGGTGTGAGCGGCAATGCGGACGACGAGCTTCGCCTCGAGGGTGACTTGAGCCGTGTCAAGATGGTTGGTGCCGACATGAAACGTGGTCGCCTAATCCTCGACGGTCCGGTGGGTGCCCATCTGGGTGTCGGCATGTCCGGAGGAGAGATCCGGGTTAAAGGCTCTGCCGGCGACTGGGTGGGACCAGAAATGCTCGGCGGCCGCATTGTGATCGAAGGTGATGCGGGTCATGCCGTCGGCAGTGCCTATCGGGGCAGCCGCATCGGTATGCGTGGCGGCGAAATATTCGTCTTCGGACATGCAGGCAATGAGGTCGGCAGCGCGATGAAACGCGGCCTCATAGCCATTGGCGGAGATTGCGGTGATTTTACCGGCGTGAACATGCTGGGCGGGACGATTGTCGTCTTCGGCGAGATGGGATGGCGTCCAGGGGCTAGCCTGCGGCGCGGCACAATCGTGGCAATGCAAGCGAGCGAAGTGTTACCTACCTACAGCTATGCCTGTCGGTACAAACCAGGCTTTCTTCGCCTCTACCTCCTCCACCTGCGGGCTCTTGGCCTGCCGGTTTCCGACCAGCAACTAGAGGGTAAGTACTTGCGATACAGTGGGGATTCGATTGAGCTGAACAGAGGCGAAATCCTGTTTTTGGATCGTTCTGTTGCGGCATCTTAGAAAAGCGAATTGAAGGGAGCAGCCCTTGTCGGCCCTTGGCTCGGAAGGAATTCCCCTGAGAGTCGCCGTTGTCGGCGCCGGCCCGGCCGGCTTTTACGCGACTGAAGCCTTGCAGCGGGCTGAGGTCGAAGCCAAGGTTGATATCTTTGAAAGACTGGCCGCACCCTATGGCTTGGTGCGCAGCGGCGTTGCCCCCGATCACCCAAAACTCAAAAACGCCATTCGTGTCTATCACCAGATCGCACAGTCTGCTGACGTTGCCTTTCTCGGCAATGTCACTGTAGGACAAGATCTTTCTCTCGAGGAGATGAGCCAACATTACCACGCGGTGATCTTTTGCTACGGCGCCGAAAGCGATCGCCGCCTGGGTATCCCCGGCGAAGATTTGCCCGGTTCACACACGGCTACCGAATTTGTCGGTTGGTACAACGGGCATCCCGACTACCGCGATCATCAATTCGACCTGTCTTGTGAGACTGCGGCGATCATTGGCCAAGGCAACGTTGCCTTAGACGTGGCACGGATCCTTTCCAAGACCGTCGATGAACTGAAGTTTACAGATATCGCCCAACACGCGCTTGATAGCCTAGCGGAAAGCCGAGTTCGAGATATCCATATCATTGGCCGGCGGGGGCCGGCACAGGCCAAGTTCAGTCGGGCCGAGCTTGCGGAGTTTGCTCATCTTGAAGATTGCAGTGCTGTGGTCGATCCAGAGGATTTGCATCTAAACCCGGCCAGTGCGGCGGAACGCGATGACCGGGAAGGGCGTGGCATTGGAAAAAATCTTGAGCTCTTGCAGAGTTTCACCGAGCCGAAGCAGGGCAAGAAACGCCAGGTCTACTTTCGGTTTCTCTTGAGCCCCAAGGCCATCGAAGGGAAGGAGAGGGTAACCCGCCTACTCTTGGAAAAGAACCGGCTTGAGGGCAAAGCGTTTCAACAGCGGGCCATAGGGACGGGCGAGACACTGCCTATCGATTGCGGACTGGTATTTCGCAGTATTGGCTATCTTGGTCAACCGGTTCCGGGCCTTCCGTTTGACCCCGGCAAGGGCATTGTTCCCAACCGGCAAGGGCGGGTGGTCATGGACGATGAATTGCCGGCGGATGTCTACGTGGCTGGCTGGATCAAGCGCGGTCCAACGGGGAAAATTGGCACCAACCGTGCGGATGCGGTAGAGACCGTCGAGACCCTCCTGAGCCATTTGGCTGATCTGTCGCAGGAACCGAAAGAGGGTGCTGCCGGGTTAAGTTCGCTTCTGGAAGAGCGCGGCGTTCGCGTTGTCAGTTATCCAGATTGGTTGACCCTTGACGCGGTGGAGGTCGATCGTGGTAAGCCGCTAGGAAAGCCGCGGGAGAAACTTACGCGGACTTCAGAGAAGCTGTCTTTGCTGGAGTGATCGGTCGTTCGGCTGCCTCCATGCGAGGGATGAGCCGGCGCACCTGGGCGAGCTTCTGCACATCCAAATCCTGAGTCCGTGCCGCGCCTCGACACAGGGCGCCGCGAAACCCCAGAAAATCAGGATCGAGCTTGAGCAGCGGAGCGATATCTTGACTGGCCAGCGAGCCGGCCAAGCCAGTCAATAGCCCAAACGCCCGACTCTGCCGAACAAAGCGGTCGAGGGTCTGGTGATCCATAAACTTTCTTAGACTTCCGCTGCCTTTGGCTGCTGTATCGAGCATGACTCCTAGGCAGCCGACCGCCGCGATGATGGGCAAAAGCGAGACATCCGCCTGTCGGTCAGCGAAAAGCACGACCACTATTCGCGTATCATTTTTGGCAAGTGGTTCTAAGCTCCCCAATACGGCATGGGCGCCGGCCGGATCGAAGATGCCGACTTTCACAATGTCGACCCCAGTGGCGGCGACATTGGTTACGGCCTCTGTCACCCGATCGACCTGGTTCGGCAGATCGCCGATCGTGGCGCTACAAGGACGGCGTCCCGCAATTCGCTCGACAGCGGCAGCGACGGTTGCTAGCGGCAGTGCGCCCAGGGCCCCGCTAGAGGGGTCTTTCAAATCGATAATGTCCACCCCGGCAGCAAGGGCAAGGCTCGCCTCCTCCGGAGAGGACACACTTGCCAAGAATCGTGTCAAGACTTCCTCCTGTTCAGTGACGCCTTAGATCGTCTTGAATTGTTCAACCATCTCAGTCAGGCGCTGCACGTCCAAAACTACGAGGGCCGTCCCTTGCCGCCTCACCACGCCGATCTTGGCAAGATCGCTGAGCACTCTGGCGACGGTTTCACGCGTCGTACTCACGCGGCTGGCGATGTCCGAGTGGGGCGCGATCGGGCGGATCGTAGCCGTGTTGTCATCCTCTTCCACTTCATGGGCAAGCCGCAAGACTTCCGCGTAGACTCGGTTTTGGGCGCCCAGTGTACTCAAGTCCATGATGCGCTCGCTGGCCCGGCGCACCATAAGCGTCAAGCGTTGCAGCAAGCGCATGGCAACACCGGAGTGCTCGTGCACCAAACGCCGGAAGGCATCCGACGAAAGGCTTGCTACGAGAGTATCTTCTAAGGCGACTACGCTTGCTGAGCGTGGTTGACCGTCGATGGCCGCAAGCTCGCCGAAACAGCCGCCGGCTTCGATATCTTCGAAACTGACTTCGCGACCAGACAAGGAGTAGTCGACAACCCGTACCACCCCCTCCACGACAAAATAGGCATCCATGGTTTCAGTTTCGCGGCCAATGACCTGCTGGGCGGGGCCATAGCGACGCCACCGGCATTGAGTGGCCAGCCGTTCCTTTTCAGCAGCACTTAAGGACGCCAGCAAAATGATGCCGGTCAAACTTTGCGAGTCGTTCTTTTTTGTATCGCCCTGAAGCACCGAATGTTCTCCTTCCTTGCGTTCCGCCAAGGCTTGATGAGACCGGAGTGCCGCCAATGGCAGATGGACAACAGATGATTTTTGCAGTCTCATCGCCGCGCGAAACAACCAACCTGCTGCGCCAGCATAGACAGCGCAGCAGTCCAACTTGCAGCACGAAGGCTAACGATCGAGCTAGTGTAAATCCGCTTTTTGAGGATTGGTAGCCGGAAACACCAATAATGCTGCCACCATGCTGTTCCGGATTGAGAATGGCGCAGCTGAATTATTATTATTGGCGCAAATTCTTTTCTGATCCGAGCCCGGTAAGCCGAGACGGCGTGACGTTCTCGGCTTACCGGTGGGTGTTCGGCTGGCCGCGCGCCTACTTGCCGGTGTTGATGATCTCGACGCGTCGATTTTCGCCGGCTTCTGGGTTGGAGGCGTTAATTGGCTCGGCCTCGCCCTTGCCGACCGAACGCATGCGGAACGGATCGATACTATGGGTGCTAGCGAGATAGGTTTCGACGGACTTGGCACGCCTTTCGGACAGCTTTTGATTGTAGCTCGCACTGCCCTTGCTGTCGGTGTGACCTTCGATCAGGAAGGTGAAGTCGCCCAGCTGCTGAGAGTTCAACGCGGTGCCCAATTGATCGAGCGTGGCAATAGCTTCGGACGTCAAATTGGCAGAATTGAACTCGAAGGTAATGTTGACCGCAACGCTTGGCAATTCCGGCTCGGTGGTTGGGTTGGCAGGCGCAATGCCGCGGCTCTTGGGAGGCGGCAGAAGGGCGCGAATAAAATCTTCCGACGTCGCGTTCTTGCTCAGCACGGTTGCCTCTTGGGCCGTGGCGGGCGCGTCGAACAAGATTAAGGCAACAGCGCCGGTCAGCGCTAAACGCATCAAAGTCTTAGCTTTGGTCATCTCCGGTAACTCCTCGATATCCTCGTCTCTGTGAGGGATGATCTGCTCCTTGGGTGTGATCTAGTACCTCTATCTTGCCGACTTTTACTCTGCGGCGATGTGACAAGCATCACAACCCAGTGATTTTTCCGCCCGTCGCCAAACCGTCGTGTAACAGAACCGCTACCGTGGCTGTCAGTGCACGTGAATTGAGCCGGACATTCATCGCTCGAGATCGTGAGAGAAAAAGAATTGCCCGACAACAAATATAGTGTAGCAAAATGTGACGATGTTCACAACAATTTCTGAAAGAATTTTAACTATAGATTGTAATATTCCCAAATTTTTCAGGGATATTTTGGAAAGTTGATATAGAATTATTTGTACTTGTGAATAAAAACCACCTTTTACTTACAGATATTAACCGGCCTGGTCGAGGTAAAAATAGAACCTCGAGTGACGATCTGACTTAGTCAGCTTTGTTCTAAGGAAATTGCCGCCCGACGCTCTAGGCGCAACGCTGGGAGGCGTCGGTCCTTGTTCCAATGTTGCTCTATTGTGCCAATAGCGGTTCTTGGGGCAGGCAAGACGGCAAGAATTATTTCGCGCCGCGCCCTACTGATCGACGCGGTGTTCTAGAGCGTGATCGAGATTACGTCGTGAACCAGTCTCTTTTCAAATGCTGAGCGGAGGATTCACGGCGCAATCGGGAGCGCCAAAGCGATGCCGATGAAGCCGATCCTGCGCTAGTGTGGCGGATTTGAAGTTCCTATCATTATTTGGAGCAGCACCGAGAGGCGCTTTAAATCTGGAAACCACACGAGACTCAACACCATACTGGTGTCCTGATCGATTCCGAAATTCAGTCGGTGCAGGCCACATTATGAAGCGAATTTCGGAAGCGGGTCTAGGGGTGACGACGAGGAATTAGCCGGCTTGTTGGCCTTGTTCGGATTCAACCAGGGCCTTAAGCTTATTTGTGATGGCAAGGCCGCTTTCGCCGCCTTGGCCTTTGATCTTGTTTTTGAGCACGATTTCCATCGCTGAAAGATGAAGCCGGGCGAGCTCTAGCTGCCGGTCGGAGACCGTGGCACGATCACGGATCAAAGCGCACAGGCTCGCGGCTATTTCCGTGATTAGGTCATAGCCAAAACTGCTGCCCTGACCTTTCATGTCATGGCAAATCCGATGCAGTTCGGCACAGTGTTCACTGCGTTGGGCCGCATCTTCTTGGGCGAGGCGTAGCGCGTTCACCGCTTTCTGCTGATCCTCGAGGACCAAAGCTTCAAAATGCTCGGCGATCGCCGCCAATTCGGCTTCTGCGTCGTTTAAAGAGGAAGCCGGATTCGACAACCCTTGATCGGCGTGGTCGGCTGGCTGGGAATTGGCGTTTGGCTTCATGGCCCCATAGGCAGCTGTCTTTAAGGATGAGAGTGTATCTTTCATCAAATTGTTTAAAAGGAAGTTGTTTTTTTGGAATTAGCACCGGCCCGCGATCCGGTTTCTGCCTCAATAGTCTGCTGCCAAGGCATTTGTGAATAACGAGAGTGGTAAATGGTTGCTTTACCATGAAGCAATTCCAACAAGGGTTTCTTAGTCGATGCTAGTGATACTGGCGGAAGATTTTAGAAGGCCCGGCACGACCATGGCACCGCGTAGTCCAGTAAGCGACTTGCCCACCCACCGTGTATTCAACCAACCGCCGATACTCGAGAACTACGATCTTCTGAGCACCGATCCCTGCCTGCACGCATCCCTATTGCGTGAAGGGGCCCCCTGGTCTCTGCCAATGGTCGAAGCGTTGGGACAGGTATTGGGATGCGAGGATGTGCTTGAGCTAGGCCATCGGGCCAACCGCCACCTTCCAGAGCTTCGCTCCTTCGATCGCCTTGGTCATCGCATCGACGAGGTGGTGTTTGACCCCTCCTACCATGAATTGATGGCTCTGGGGTTTTCTCGCCGACTTCCCACCATTGCTTGGACGGCGCCGCAGGCAGGCGGCCATGTGGCCCATGCGGCTATGACCTTGATGTTCATCCAAGTGGAAGCGGGGGTGGCTTGCCCCTTCGCCATGGCCTATGCCGCCGTGCCGGTGTTGCGGCAACAGCCGGGCATCTTTGACGATTGGGTGTCAGGCCTGCTGTCGACCGACTATGACCAGCGGTTCTTGCCGATCACGGAAAAGCGCGGGCTTACAATCGGCATGGCGATGACGGAAAAGCAAGGCGGCTCTGATGTTCGCGCCAACTCAACCCGTGCCGAAGCGGTGTCAGAAAGTGGATCCGGCCAAGAGTATAGGCTCGTCGGGCACAAGTGGTTTTGTTCGGCTCCTATGTCCGATGGCTTCCTCACCTTGGCGCAGACCCAACCAGAGGGCCAAGGGGGACCGACATGTTTCTTGGTTCCGCGGTGGCTGCCGGATGGGCAAAGAAACGCGATCGTCATCCAGCGCTTGAAGGATAAACTTGGTAATCGGGCCAATGCCTCGGCGGAAATCGAGTATCACGGCGCTTGGGCGCAGCGGGTCGGTGAAGAAGGAGCCGGCGTGCGCACGATCATCGAGATGGTCCATCACACGCGTCTCGATTGCGCGATAGCCGCGGCCGCCCTCATGCGGCAGGCGGTGGTGCAAGCGATCCACCATGCCGCTCATCGAAGGGCCTTTGGCTCGTTGTTGATTGAGCAGCCTTTGATGCGCAACGTGCTCGCCGACCTGGCGCTCGAGTCTGAAGCGGCGACCACCCTGGTGATGCGCGTGGCGCGGGCCTTCGATCAAGGGCAACACGACCCAGCCGCCAAGCTCTTCGCGCGGGTTGCGGTCGCGGTCGCCAAATATTGGTTGAACAAGCGAGTCTGCCAGCATGTCTATGAGGCCATGGAGAGCCTGGGTGGGGCCGGCTATGTCGAGGAATCCATCCTGCCGCGGCTTTATCGGGAAGCGCCCCTAAACAGCATTTGGGAGGGAGCGGGCAACGTCATCTGCCTCGATGTGCTGCGGGCTTTCAGGCGCCAACCGGAATGCTTGGAACTTCTTTTGGCAGAGCTCGAGCAAGCTCGCGGTGGCGCAAGACGACTGGATCAGGCCATTGACCGTCTCAAGGATGACCTGCTCCGAGCGGAGGAGCAGGAACTGCGCGCCCGGCGGTTGGTTGAATCCTTGGCAATCAGCCTGCAGGGCGCGCTGCTTTTGCGCCATGCCCCGACGGCTGTTGCCGACGCCTTTATTGCATCAAGGCTCTCTGAGCGCCCCATGCATTGCTATGGTACCTTGCCGGAAAGGCTTGATGTTTCGGCGATCATCGAGCGTGCCTGGCCGCAGATCGATTAACGGGCTCGAATGATCGATTCGGCGAGTTCAAGATCCGCAGGCTTATCCACGTCCAAGGCGGCTGTAGGGTAGGGCAGAACGATTTCCCGGATTTTTACCCCGAGGCGAGCGGACGCATGCTCAAACGCCGCCCGGAGGGTCAAGCGGCCGAAAAGGAATGCCAGCAAGGGCCGCAGCCCGAAGGCCGCGACCAAACGCCAGGGCTTTTTCCGATAACGCTCCGCCTGTTGCCAATAGGCAATGGCCTTAAGTGCCTTAGGCGACTGCAAGAAGAACAAGTTGCAGCCAGAAAAACGTCCGTCTTGAAATCGAAGAAAGGTGCGCTTCGCCTCTGGATGATATTGCAAGATCAGCTTGCCTTCCGCCAAACCGGCCGTTAGATCGGCCCCGGTCTCGCGCGAGGCCGCGCAAAAGTGTTCCACCATCTCCACCGTCATCAAGGGGCTATCCGCCGTCGTGATGAGGAGCGGGAAGGGTGCTTCCTGGGAAGCGATCGCACTTCGAACGCTTTCAGCCGGGCTGGCGGCGCTGGGCAGCACGCGGCAGCGATCCGCTGCGACGCCAACCGCGCTGATGATGCCGCGCACGGGCTCTCGTCCCCCCTCATCGACCACGATGGCCAGTTGCCCGAGGGAAGGACAGTGGCTCAGCGTGTCAAGCACCCGCGCCAGCATGCTCTGGCCAGCGATAGGCACGAGGCATTTATGGCTGACCCCGGAGAACCGGGCCACTGGATCCGCCGGGCCTCGGGACGCCGCCAGGATAAGCACTGTCACCGGCGGCACGGCAGCTGCGCTTGGCCCGCTCACCGCAGGTCCTTTTCATAAATCCGATAAATCTTGTAGGGCCTGGCACCGCCGGCTTCGATCAGGCTGCGGGTGGCGTGATTGTCTTCAAGCACCCAGGAAAGCTCGCCCTCTGTGATGCCGTGCCGGAGATTGCCTCGATGCACTAAATCGATAACTGCGAAGGCCATCGCTGCGCCCAAGGGCGTGCCGTGAAACTTTCTCCGGACCCCCATCAGGGGCATGCGCGCGGAACGGATTTTCCCGGCCTTCACGCGGTAAATCAACTTGGCCCAGCCGAAGGGAAGCAGCGAGCCATTGAGATCGGCAATGGCCTCATTCAGGTTGGGAAGACTGACGGCAAAGGCCGCGGGCTTGCCGTCGACGGCGGCGATGGCGACGAAATCTTCTCGGATCAGCAGTTTTAGGTCCTTGGCCAGTTTCGCCAGTTGGCTATCCGACAAAGGCACGAAACCCCAGTTTTCCGACCAGGCATCGTTAAAGATTTGCAGGACTGCTGTCATATCCTGATTGAAGCGTTTTTTCGACAGGGTCCGCAAACTCACCCGTGGATCTTGCTTTAGTCGCTTGATCATGGCACGCGCGGAGGCCGGCACAGGGTTACTGTTCGCCGGAAAGTGATAGGCAACCAGATCCTTCGCCTTGGTGTAGCCTGCACCTTCCATGCGCGCGCCATAGTAGGGAAGGGCATGGCCCATCAGAAAGTAGGGCGGCTTCTCAAAGCCTTCTACCAAAAGGCCTGATTCTTCGTTGATCGAGAAACTGAAGGGACCGCGCAAGCGTCGCATGCCCTTATCCCGAAGCCAGGCCTCGGCATTGCCGAGAAGGGCATCGAAGATGGCAGGCTCATCAAGGGCTTCCAGAAAGCCGAAATGTCCAGTCCCATCCCCGTGTTGCTGGAGATAGGCGCGGTCGATCTGCGCAGTGATACGCCCGACCACCTGGCCACCGCGCAGAGCCAGAAAAAGCTGGGCTTCGGCCCGGTCGAAGTAGGGATTATGCCTTGGATCAAGGTGCTGCCGCCGTTCCATCCGCAAGGGCGGCACCCAGTTGGGATCCTTCCGATAGAGTTTCCACGGCAGACCGATGAATTGGTCCAACCCGGCTCGATTGACGACGGGGTGAACGCGGATGTCCTTTGCGGGATCCTTGGAGACGCAGTCACGGGCCTCTGGTTGCGCGGCACTCTTGCTCAAATCAGGCCATCGTTCTCGCGCGCCAAGATCGGTTCGTTGCGGGCCCGGGTAATCTCAGCCACCCAGGGATAGCGCTCAGCCTCCTCATCTGTGTAGCCGAGGTTGCGAACCGTAGCACTCCGCGGCACCGACTTGGGCTTGGCATAGAAGGTTGCGAACAAACGATCCCAAAGGAAATTGGTGATGCCAAAATTTCCCTGCTCATTGTGGTAGTGGTGCGCCAGATG
Source organism: Rhodospirillales bacterium (assembly GCA_965222795.1). Taxonomy (GTDB): domain Bacteria; phylum Pseudomonadota; class Alphaproteobacteria; order Kiloniellales; family CBDCUY01; genus CBDCUY01. The sequence goes on from OZ244972.1 coordinate 3,064,532, forward strand.
CAGCTTTTTCATGCGCATGAGAAACGCAAACTTGGGCGTGTAGGCCAAATGCTGGATGCAATGGCAAAACTCGTAAAAGCAGGTCACCAGTAGCCCGGTGGCAAGCGCCGCCGCAGCCCCGACTGGACCACCGATCAGCCAGCCAAGCGATGTGGTCACAATGAAAATAGTGGGCAAGGTGGTGTAAAGCGCGCCAAACAAGACGGAAAGATCGTTGGGGTGCTGGTGATGATCGAAATGCACCCGCTTCCAAACCGCTGCGGTACGGGGCGAGCGATAGAGCCATTGCCCGTGCAGAACAAAGCGGTGAAGCAGGTACCAAACCAAAGGATAGATGAGGACCGTGGCGAAAATCGCCGCCAGCACCGGCCAAATGCTTTCCAGGTAAGATAGGCAGACGACGGCGCTCAGGATGGCAAGCGCCATATAGGCCTGAATAGCCGGATAGGTCACATAGGCGCGCACCAGCTTACGCAGGTCCATCTTGTCCAGAAGATAGCCTTGCGCCCGCCAAGCCCTGTAGCCGACAAATAGTTTGCCCATCCTTTGGCCCCTTTCCCGACGACAGCCCTTAATATCGTGCTTGGGCCGGATGAATCAACGCCTCTGGCACTCATCGCGGGTCGATCAGTGCCGCAACTTAATTCTTATCTCTGTGCCATCGTCATCGACTGTGAAGGCGGCCGCCTCGAATTTTGGCGGGCCAAAGGCAAAGCCCGGGTTGTTTGAAACCCCGTAGGGCTCACTTGGCAATCCAAGAAAATTCTTGTCGAAACGCCGGTTGCCATTTTCATCGTGATAGACACCGGCAGCAAAGACACCAGCGTGTGGCGCCAGGAAACAAAGCCGCGTCTCGCCGGTTTGCGCCGGCACCCTGACCCGCGCGAGTTTCTTGCCCTTTTTTAGGAAATTCTCCGGCCGGTCGCCGTGCAGGTCGGCGGTGATGACGCCCTTCGTTGATCGCACACCCGTCACCACGACAGTAATAGCGTAGGGCTGGCCGGCACAATCGACCAGGTTGTCATCAGCCGTCTGAGCGGCACCCTTCGCCGCCACAGTCCCCAAGACGAACAGAACTGCTGCCACAGCCAGAAAGAGGGAGTAATGTACTATCCCTTGCTGTGCATGTTGAGATTCCTGGGTTCTTGGGCCGATCATGCTATATCTCCCGTGATCGCGGTGAAACTCGAAGTAGCGTACTGGCAGGCCAAGACGGATATCTATGCGCGAACCCGAAGACATCAAGTCCAAATCGACAAGCCTTCATGAGGCGGCAGCCGAGGCGCTCACGGAAGTGCTCGATAAAGCTGTTGACTTGCATCGCCGAGGCCAGGTTGAAGAAGCCCTTAACTTATACGTATCATTGCTGGAACGGCATCCCCAACAGCCAAACCTGCTCCATCTTGCCGGGCAAGCGACCTCTGCGCTGGGCCAATGGGGTTCTTCGCTGACCTACTACGAAAAGCTTTTGACCCTTTACCCCAACTTCGCGCCAGCATATCGGGGAATAGGGCGGGTGCGTAGGGCTCTCAACGACCCTGAGGGCGCCGCTTCCGCCTACCGCCGCCTGACAGAGCTGATACCCGCCGATGCAGAAGCTTGGTGCGAACTCGGCAATCTCGAACGCGATTTGGGCCGCTTGGGCGAGGCCGAACGGGCTTTCCGCAGCGCCATTGCGGCCGATTCCCGGCACGCAGGAGCCCATTGTAATCTTGGGATTATCTTGAAGAAAAAGGGGCTGCTGAACCAGGCAATTGAAGCCTATCGCCAGTCTCTGTCCCTCGACCCTCAGTTTGCTGAGGCACATTACAATCTAGCGATCACCTTGGACGGGGTTGGCCGGCGAATGGAGGCTACCTCAAGCTATGCGGCGGCAATCGAGCTAAAGCCGGATTTTGCCCTTGCTCATGCGAACCTCGGAAACAGCCTCCACGCCCTGGGACGGGACGATGAGGCGATCGTCTCTTACCGTCGGGCCCTAGCCCTAAAACCGCAGCATCACGGCTGGCTTACAAATCTCGGGATTGTTCTTCTCAGCCAAGGCCAGCCCGATGAGGCTGCCACCCAATTTCGAGAAGCCTTGTCAGTCAAGCCAGACTACATTCAGGCGATGGTCAATCTGGCGTCGGCGCAGCTGCAAAGGGGGCAAGCAGAGGAAGCGGCCAAGAATTGTCGACGGGCTTTGGCGATTAAGGGGAACTATGCTGATGCGCTTGTCGTGCTCGACAAGGCATTGTGTCGGCTAGGCAAGCCAGCAGCTGTTGTTCAAGAATATCGCCGAGCTCTCGCCGCCTATCCCGGGTTCCTGTCGGGTCATTGTGGCCTGGCTGAAAAGTACCTGAGCCTCGGGAGTCCGGCTGAAGCTCTTGAATCGGCCGAGAACTGTTTGGCGCAGCAACCCGGTCATATTCGGGCTTTATCCAACAAGGTGGTAGCGCTCGCTCACCTGGGTGATCGCAACCAGCTGAACGAGTTGGTCGATTTCGACCGCTTGATGCTGGAAAAACGCTTCGATCGCGCCCCCGGTTATGAAAGCCTGGCGGCGTTTCATCAAGACCTTGTGGAATTTGCTGACCGACATCCCAGTTTGGCCTTTGAATCCGCGGGGCGGGCGACCAGGCATGGACGAAGCACCCGCGAGCTCATGATCGAGCCATCTATGCCGGCCCTGGCCATGCGGGAATTAATCTGCCAGGCTGTCGCTGCCTATGGGCGTTATGCTCCCGTCGATGGGAGGCATCCCTTTCTCGCCCATCCGCCGGGTCGGTGGAGCCTCAGCATCTGGGCGGTAATCTTAGAAGATCAGGGCCACCAAGTGCCCCATGTGCACCCATCGGGCTGGCTTTCCGGGGTGTATTATCCTCGCTTGCCAGCAAGCATGGCAGCAGCGGAAAATGATCGGGCCGGCTGGATCGAGTTTGGTGGCCTGCCGCAGGAATACGCGGTCGGCGCGCCCCCTCCCGTTCGCCTGTTTCGGCCGGAAGAAGGGTTAATGTTGTTGTTTCCGTCTTATTTTTATCATCGCACCATTCCCCTCAGCGGCAGGGGCAAGCGATTTAGCGTGGCATTTGACGTGAAGCCCGAAGATAGTTGACCTTGATCGTCAATCGAAAATCCTATCACGAGTGTCCTGGCGTAATGGTTGGCTTTCCTGCATGTTCACCCGGCTGAATCGCTACATCGTCGGTCAAATACTGGTCTATTCCCTGGCCATGACCGGTGTTGCCATGCTGGCGCTGTTGCTGGAACGCCTTCTGCGCTTGCTATCGCTGACCGGCAATGCCGATGAAGTCTTGGGCTACCTCTCGCAAATGATGATCACCCTGATACCGCATTACCTCGGTATCGCGATGCCGGCAGCCTTCTTCTTAGGCGTGGTGTTAACCTTCGGGCAAATGCTACGGGAAAGTGAACTAGCGGCCTTGTGGTCCTCCGGCATCGGCTTGCACCGGCTTTTGTTGCCGGTTGTTGGCTTGGCCTTTGTTTTGGCTGTCTTGGCCACGGTCATCGTCAGCCATTTGCAACCTCTGGGTCGTTACAGTTATCGCTCGATCGTGCACACCATCGCCCATTTATCCCTGGGCTCGGCCATTCGTGACGGCACGCTGCTTCAGATTGGTGACTTGACCTTTATCGTCGACGATACCTCTCTCGACGGCAGGGAACTCAATCGGGTTTTTGTTCATCAAGAAAAAGGTAAAGGCCGCTCGTTGGTGACAACCGCCGAACGCGGCCGGCTGCAGTCGACAGAAGATGGTGGCTCTGTATTGATACTCGAAAATGGCTTGCGAACCGAAATCGCGGCTGACGGGACCAGAAGCAGAGCGATCACCTTCAGTCGTTTCCAGTGGCCGATCGACCGCGCCGACGAACAACGGTTTCGAGCTCGAGGCAAGGATGAGCGGGAGTTAACACTGCCGGAACTCTGGGTTTCGAGCACCGGCCTGGGTTCATCCATTGAACCGTCGGAAATCAAAGCCGAGTTTCATGCCCGATTAGTTGCCGTGGTAAGCATCGTGTTTCTGCCTCTCTTGGCAGCCGCCCTTTCTCTCGCAGGCGGCAAGCAAGGCCAGATGTACAGCATCGCGATCGGTTTGTTGATTCTCGTTGTCTATCAGAAGGTCTTGAAGTTCGGTGAAGCCATGGTGGATGCAGGATCAATCTCGCCCTGGATCGGCCTTTGGCTGCCCTTTGGTTGCTTTGCTATTGGCAGTGCGTGGCTCGCCTATGCCAATGGTTTTGGGGTGCCGCATTACCGCTTCGGCTGGCTACCGGCGCAGGCTGATCGGGTTGTCGCGACGGCAAGGGCGCTATGGCCCTGGAGTCGTCAGACCCCATGACTGTCATCAATCTCTATCTGGCGCGCCTGTTTCTGGCCCGTTTTCTGGTCCTTCTCCTTGGGTTGGGCGCGCTCATTCTATTGTTTGACTTCCTAGCCAACGGCGATGAGGTCATCGAGAGCCGCGACGGTGTCCTCGAACCCATGCTGCGCTACAGCTTGCTGAGACTCCCCTCAATCCTCTCTCAGTTGATCCCAATCGCCGTGCTGGTTGCGGCATTGGTAACCTTGCTCGGGCTGGTACGCCACTCCGAGCTGATCGCCATGCGGGCGGCAGGCCAATCCCAGCTCCAATTGGTGAGAGCAATGTTGCCGGTCGGACTGCTGATTGCGATACCCCAGTTCTTTTTGGAAGACCGCATGCTTCCCCAGTCGGTGCAAGAACTGAGGGAGTGGGGTGTCGGTGACTACGCGGCGGGCCGCAAGAAAGCTGCGGAAGGACGGACCTGGTTGCGCCATGGTCGCCAGATTGTGCGAATAGAAAGTGTGGGCCAAAGCAAGGCAGAGCTGGCTGGCGTGACGATTTTTCAGCGCAACGACAAAGGCTTGTTGGCCGACTGGCTAAAGGCCGACCAAGCCAGCTATAATGATGACGGTTGGGTCCTCGAAAATGTGACTATCTCAACCGCTGAGTCGCGTGACTTGGCGCACCGAGATCGCTTGGCTTGGCAGGGCGGCATTGACCCTGCTCTTTTCTTGCTACTCAGCGCCCATCCGCGCGAGATTTCTCTTGGAGACCTCCTGACGGTAAAGCGTGACTCCCACATGGGTAATCGGCCGCAATACCTCTATGACGTCTGGATCCATAAGCGCATCGCCCGGGCCCTGGCGACGGTAGTACTGATTTTGCTCGCCATACCGTTGGTGCAGCGTTTTCACCGACGTCTAAATATCGGTTGGATTTTGGCCGGCGGTCTTGGCATTGGCTTCCTCTTTTGGACCTTTGACGGACTCATTTTAGCTGTCGGTGAGGCGGGCCTGTTGCCTGCCCCAATAGCGGCCTGGGCACCCTTGGCGGTGCTCGCGATTCTGGTGACGAGCTTGGCGCTCCATCATGAATCCCAATAGGGTCATTTGAGCTGCCTTGTCATGAAGATCGGTCTGATCAGCAACACGTTCAGCCAACGCAACAAGCGTGGTTTGCCCAATTGCTACAAATCGCTAATCGTCGATCGCCGGTGTTATCATGCGGAGATTGCCGGCATTGAGAATTTGCCCAACGTGCTTTCCGACTTTGCGCAAAAAGAAGTTGACGTGGTTGCGGTCAATGGCGGCGACGGGAGCGTCGCGGCGGTGATGACCGAACTGCGCCGCGGCAAGGCCTTTGGCCGTCTGCCAAAACTTGGAATTCTGCCTGGCGGCATGACCAACATGACGGCGGCCGATGTGGGGATGAAAGGCAGTCTGCCCAAGGCGCTCGCGCGCTTGCTCGACATGGCGGAAAGCAATCAGGACCCGCAGGTCATCAGCCGCTCGGCCTTGCGGCTGACGATAGGTAACCAAGACTACCCAATCTATGGCATGTTCTTCGGTGCTGCGGCCATTTGTCGGGCGATCGAGCTATGCCGGCGCTTGATTCATCCGCTGAAACTCGAATCTGAAGTGGCTGCGGGAGCCACTTTGATACTGCTACTTTTGCGTCGGGCCTTGTTTGGCGGCGATGGGGATACGGTGTTTCGGGGTGATCCCATGCAGATAGACTGCGGTGATGAAAGCCGCGAGGAAGGCGAGCGCCTGCTGGTGTTGGTCACCACCCTCGAGCGGCTGGTCATGGGATCGCGGCCATTTTGGGGCAAAGGGAAAGGTGCTTTGCACTATACCAGCGTTGCGTTTCCGCCATCGCAGTTAGCCCGCTCGGTGTTTCCCCTACTCTATGGAGGGGTCGACCGGCGGCTGCCAAACGATGACTATGCTAGCCGGAAGATTGATCGCATTTCTTTTCGCATGGCTTGTGCCTTCACTTTAGATGGCGAACTCTTTGAGGCTTCTCCGGACCAGCCCGTTGTCTTAGAAGACGGCGGCCAATTTGAGTTTTTGCGCTAACCATGGCCTCGGATAGCGCCTTGTCGGCAATTCGAGCCTATGTCGGCGAGGAGCTGCGACGACCCCCGATTCCGCAGGTCCAAGCGGCTGCCGTTGCCCTTCGCCAGGATGCCGGTCCCTCGGTGGCGGCAATCCTGTTTTACGGGTCCAGCCTGCGTGAGGGCTCGGTTGAGGGAAAGGTTATCGACTTCTACCTCCTGGTGGACGGTTATCGTGACTATTACGGGGGTGCCTGGCCCGCTTTATGGAATGAGGTCTTACCGCCAAATGTGTTTTTCTTTGAAACCGAAGATGAAGGTCGTCGCTTGCGGGCCAAGTACGCAGTCCTGTCGCTAGCAGATTTGGCCAAAGGCGCGGGTCCCAGCGCTTTCCAGTCGACCCTTTGGGGCCGATTCGCCCAGCCCTGCGCCCTCGTCTACTGCCGTGATGAATCGAGCGCTGAGGCGGTGACAAAAGCCATAAGCCAAGCGGTCCAGCGCCTAGTTCACGAGACCCTGCCATTGATGCCGGCTCGCTTTAGCGCCGAAGAGTTGTGGAAGCGCGGGCTTCGTGAGAGTTATCGTTGCGAGTTTAGGGCCGAGCGCCGCGATCGCTCTTCGGCGCTCTATGAGGGCTTTCACGAGCGTTATGACCGTCTGGCTTCGATTGCCTTAGAATCTTTCGGCTGCGAGGAAGGTCCCCCCTTCCACTTTCATCATCGGCCTAATCCATGGGCGCGCTCACGGGCTGCTTGGCGATGGTTCATACGGAGGCCGCTGGGGCGGCTTTGGCAGGCCGCGCGCTTGATCAAGGCGGCCTTCACCGTCGTCGATGGCCTCGACTACATCCTTTGGAAGGTCCATGCCCATTCGGGTGTCAAGATCGAACCTACGGCGTGGCAGCGACGACATCCGCTGTTATCGTCGCCCTATTTGGCCTATTGCCTTTACCGACGCGGTGGCTTTCGCTGAGGGCGGATCGTTGCCTATTCGCCGGCCTGGGCGACGGCATAGGCCGGCGCATCCGGCAGCCGCTGCACCGCAAGCTCCTCGGCAACCTTGCGGAAGGCCCCATAGATGTGCGCAATCTGCTCCTGATCATGGGCCGCCGACACCGAGCAGCGCAGCAAGGAGGTCGAGTTCGGCGTCCCCGGCGGGATTGCCAGGTTGACATAAACCCCCTCCTCAAACAGCCGGTTCCAGCAGGCAACCGCCTGCTCCTGGCTGTCGATCTTTACCGCTATGATCGGGCTCGGCGGTGCTGCCAAGTCAAGCCCCAGAGAACTCAAGCGGCCATAAAAATCATAAACATTGCGCCACAAACTGCGCCGCAAGCCCGGGTCCGTGCGAATCCGATGCAAAGCCTCAAGAACCGAGGCCACATTCGCCGGCGACAAGGAGGCCGTGAACATGTAAGGCCGGCTGGCAAAACGCAGATACTCAAACTTCGGATGATTGGAAACCGCAAAGCCGCCAATCGAACCAAGGCTCTTCGAAAAGGTCCCAACCAGAAAATCGATATCCGCTGAAACCCCCGCCTGCTCGCCAACACCGCGGCCGTGCGACCCGTAAACCCCAACCGAATGCGCCTCGTCAACATAGAGATAGGCCCCGTGCTTGCGCTTAACCGCCGCAAACTCCGCCAAGGGCGCAATGTCCCCAAACATCGAGTAAAGACCCTCGACGATGATCAGCTTGTTCGACCCGTCCCCCTTCAGCCGGCTCAAGCGCTTGTCCAGATCCGACGGCGAATTGTGACGAAAGCGGATCACCGTCGCCCCCGTCATCTTGCAGCCGTCATAAATGCAGGCATGGCAGTCCGCATCCAGCAGTATATAATCGTCCGGACCGCAAAGCGCCGATATCACCCCCAGATTGGCTTGATACCCGGTCGGAAAAATCAACGCCGAGCGGCAGTCGAAAAACGACGCCAAGCCCGCCTCAAGCTCCCGGTGCGGACGGTAGGTCCCATTGGCAATCCGCGAACCCGTCGTCCCCGTCCCCTGGCGCGACAAGGCCTCCTGGGCCGCCAGAACGCAAGGCTCGTCAAACGTCAGACCAAGGTAGTTGTTGGTCCCCGCCAAGGTCACACGACGGCCGCCAATCACCGCTTCCGTCGCCGATACCATCTCCTCCATGCAGACCCCAAAGGGATCGCCACCCTGCGAAACAATCCGGTCATGCTGAACCGGTAAGCCCGCAAACTTGTCAAATAAATCCATCTCGCTCCGTCGCCCCCCTCGACATAACCCCGTCGATGGCACGCTATCCCGCGCGCTGGCTGGTCGTCACGCAAATGCGCTCGGTTGCTATCAAGGCCCAAAGTCGCGTTTTCGTAGACCCTTAAGGCGCCTCTATTTTGTTCCGTCGGACGTGGGCTCACAAGTCCAAAGGATGGGCTATTACCTGACCAAATTTCCACGCCAACCTGGCAAGCTTACTCTCCGTAAACTCCGCGTTTCTGCGTGGTCCATCTGCCGTTCAAGTTCTGCCGCAAACGAAACACCTAGCAGCACAGCGGCACCCGATCCTATGGTCCTCATGAAAAATAAATTACAGCGCAAGGAATGTAGTGCAGGCGGCTCGGAACACTCAAATCACTCATTGTTACGATATGTTACGGCAATCCCTGGCAGGTGCTCAGCGAGCGATGAATGCCAAACTAACGAGCCCACGGCGTGGCAGCGACGACATCCGCTGTTATCGTCGCCCTATTTGGCCTATTGCCTTTACCGACGCGGTGGCTTTCGCTGAGGGCGGATCGTTGCCTATTCGCCGGCCTGGGCGATGGCATAGGCCGGCGCATCCGGCAGCCGCTGCACCGCAAGCTCCTCGGCAACCTTGCGGAAGGCCCCATAGATGTGCGCAATCTGCTCCTGATCATGGGCCGCCGACACCGAGCAGCGCAGCAAGGAGGTCGAGTTCGGCGTCCCCGGCGGGATTGCCAGGTTGACATAAACCCCCTCCTCAAACAGCCGGTTCCAGCAGGCAACCGCCTGCTCCTGGCTGTCGATCTTTACCGCTATGATCGGGCTCGGCGGTGCTGCCAAGTCAAGCCCCAGAGAACTCAAGCGGCCATAAAAATCATAAACATTGCGCCACAAACTGCGCCGCAAGCCCGGGTCCGTGCGAATCCGATGCAAAGCCTCAAGAACCGAGGCCACATTCGCCGGCGACAAGGAGGCCGTGAACATGTAAGGCCGGCTGGCAAAACGCAGATACTCAAACTTCGGATGATTGGAAACCGCAAAGCCGCCAATCGAACCAAGGCTCTTCGAAAAGGTCCCAACCAGAAAATCGATATCCGCTGAAACCCCCGCCTGCTCGCCAACACCGCGGCCGTGCGACCCGTAAACCCCAACCGAATGCGCCTCGTCAACATAGAGATAGGCCCCGTGCTTGCGCTTAACCGCCGCAAACTCCGCCAAGGGCGCAATGTCCCCAAACATCGAGTAAAGACCCTCGACGATGATCAGCTTGTTCGACCCGTCCCCCTTCAGCCGGCTCAAGCGCTTGTCCAGATCCGACGGCGAATTGTGACGAAAGCGGATCACCGTCGCCCCCGTCATCTTGCAGCCGTCATAAATGCAGGCATGGCAGTCCGCATCCAGCAGTATATAATCGTCCGGACCGCAAAGCGCCGATATCACCCCCAGATTGGCTTGATACCCGGTCGGAAAAATCAACGCCGAGCGGCAGTCGAAAAACGACGCCAAGCCCGCCTCAAGCTCCCGGTGCGGACGGTAGGTCCCATTGGCAATCCGCGAACCCGTCGTCCCCGTCCCCTGGCGCGACAAGGCCTCCTGGGCCGCCAGAACGCAAGGCTCGTCAAACGTCAGACCAAGGTAGTTGTTGGTCCCCGCCAAGGTCACACGACGGCCGCCAATCACCGCTTCCGTCGCCGATACCATCTCCTCCATGCAGACCCCAAAGGGATCGCCACCCTGCGAAACAATCCGGTCATGCTGAACCGGTAAGCCCGCAAACTTGTCAAATAAATCCATCTCGCTCCGTCGCCCCCCTCGACATAACCCCGTCGATGGCAAGTGAAGAGTTAAGGCCGCTAGAACCGGTCTGGTCCCCTTTACGCCGTACCACCTGCAAGGGCAATAGATGGCTCGGCGCATACCGGTTCCTGCAAGGCCTGATGAGTTAGCTGTTAGCCCCCTAATCCGCGCGCGCCTGTTCGTGAATGGCTGAAACCAAATCGCCGATCGTGCGAATTTCAGATATCAAATTCATAGGAAAGGAAATGCCATAGTCATCCTCGACCTCCATGATCAGGTCGAGAACGGCCACAGAATCGATCTCCAGATCCCGGGTAATATCTGTACTCTTGGTCAAGACGACTTTGCGGGTGTTGTAAGGCTGCAGCAGGGCGCAGGCCCTATGGAACACCAAATCATCTTCTTCCTGCAGTTCGGTCATTGTCGGTTTCAGTTTTCACTTATCTAGCGGCTAAATCAGTCCTGCCAATTTCAAGTTGAAGCTAAAATCTGGTCCCTTCTACCCGATTGTTCCAGCTAAAGCCAGCGATTGTCTCGATACCACTGTAAGGTCTCGCGGAGTCCTTCCTTTAGCTGATATTTGGGTCTCCATTTGCTGAGCGTGGTCAATTTGTTTTCCGAAGAGGTCCAGTCTTTCCAATAGAGCTCGTTGACCTTATCAATTGTCAAATCTGGTTCGCGTCCCCAGAATCGATGGGCGATCCCTTGGGAAAGGGCCAGGCCGTGCAGGACCATCCGCGGCAGCGGCACATGCGCCAGTGATGTGCCTAAACAATGTTCTGTTTCCCGGACCACGTCATGCCATCCATAGCCACCTCTGTGGCCGTCGTGGACATTCAGTATCGCTTTGGAAACAGATTTTTCCGATCGCAGAGCACCAATAGCATTGCAAAGGTCGTTCACGTAGATAAGCGCGAACCTTGCCGATTTCACCCCCGGCAGCAGCATTATTCGCCAATTGAGGAAACGGAAGAACTGCCAAGTCTCACGATCTCCGGGTCCGTAGACCGCCGGCGGACGCAAGATCACCCAGTCAACCTCTTCCGAAAAGGCCGCAAGAGCCTCCTCAGCCGCCCTCTTACTGGCGCCATAGGCCGACAGCTGCGGTTCACGAGCGGCAAGCGAGGAGAGCACGATGAGCCGTTTGCGGGATTTTGCTTGTGCGCAAACTTGGGCGAGTCGTTTCGTTCCATCCCTATTGACACGCTGGAAGGCTTCCGGATCGGTCGACTTTATGAGGCCCGCACAATGGACGACAACCTCGGCATCCTGCACCAGTTCGGCAAGACTTTCTTCATCCTCCAGACTTCCGTAGACCGGGCAAAGCTTCGGATCAGATTGGGTTCCTGGTGGCTGGCGAACGAGGCAACGAAGCCGGAGGTCCTGGCTCAAAAACTGCCTTACCAGCCGCTGGCCGATGAAACCACTGGCCCCAGTGATTGCAACGCAAGGGGTCATGGCTGCGACGGCATGGCCGAGTAGACGATCTTCTAGCCGGCGGCCGAATAGCTGCCGGACAAGAATCGGGCCTTGGTGGAGCTGCGACTAAGCTTGCCGGAGGAGGTCATCGGCAGGCTGCGGGGCGCTGCAAACATGACCTTGCAATCGACTCCTGCCGTGCGGCGCACAACGGCATAGATATCTTGCGCAAGCCTTTCACGTGCCTTGGCTTCTTGGACCCTGCATTGCACGACAGTGACAAGTTGCTCGCTACCGGCTTCGTCGACGGAAAAGGCGGCCACATCGCCGCTCCTGAGGCCATCGAGTCGCTCGACGGCCCATTCCACGTCCTGGGGCCAAATGTTGCGTCCATTGCAGATAATGAGGTCTTTGCTGCGGCCGGTAATCACCAGCGAACCGTCGACTAGGTAGCCAAGATCGCCGGTATCGAGCCAGCCGTCGTCGGATAGGACCTCGGCGGTCGCATCGGGTCGATCAAAAAATCCCTCCATAACACTTGGCCCGCGAATGAGGATACGACCGACCTGGCGTTCGGGAAGGCTACGACCGTCTGGACCCCGTACGGCAATTTGGTGATCAGCCATTGGTTTGCCGCATATGACAAAGGACCGCGTTTGGCCGGTTGGTGCATCATCCTTTGCGGGTTCGGCGCGCCCCGTCGTCGAAAGGAGGGCGCGGTCGACGCAGTCGACCTGGAAGTCTTCCTGCAAGGGCGCAAAACTGACGGCTAGGGTCGATTCTGCCAGGCCGTAGCTGGGGACGAAGGCCTGGCGACGAAAACCTGCCTCAGCGAAGGTTCGGGCAAAGTTTTCCAAGACTTCGGGGCGCACCATATCGCCGCCTATACCGGCGGCTCGCCAGGTGGAAAGATCTAGGTCGGGCGACGATCCTTTATCGGCGCGGCGATGGCAAAGCTCATATCCGAACGAGGGGCTGAAGGCCAGGCTGCTGCGGTTTTCCGAAATCAATCGAAGCCACATCAAAGGACGTCGGGCAAAATCGGCTGTTGCCAAATAGTCAACCGACAATTGGCACAACATCGGGGTCAAAAAGAAACCCACCAACCCCATGTCGTGGTAAAGCGGCAACCAGGATGTGCAGCGGTCCCCTGGGCGGGCCTGTAGTCCTTGCTCGATGATGCCACGGGCATTGGCGGTGATGCAGCGCTGCGAAATCTTGACGCCCTTGGGCTCACTGGTGCTGCCGGAAGAATATTGCAAATAGCTGAGCGCATCGGGCTCTGTTGGACGCAAGGGCGGATCCGACGATAGGGCTTCGAAACGCGATTGTGTCCCTACGTGGGGAATCGAAAGATCTCCGACGGCGCTATCGAGGTGTTCGATAAACTCATCGGGTGCGATTGCAAAGGTCGGCTGGGCCGAAGCAATCATCTGCCGCAATTGTTCGATATAGGCTTCCTTTCCGCCCAGTGTCATGGGCAGGGGAAGCGGCACGGGCGCTAGGGAGGCGTACTGGCAGGCGAGAAAAAAACAGTGAAAAGTGGGCGAGGTCTCTGCCAAGAGCACGACTCGTGCGCCTATAGGTGGGTCGAAGCTCAAAAGGCTCCGAGCAATCGAGATCGCCTTTTCACGAACTTCGCCATAGGTCAGCCGATAGAGGAGCTCCCCGCGAACCGAATAGTAGTTTAGGCCGGTTTCCCCCTGTGCTGCGTAGTCAAGGCCCTCTGCCAAGGTCTGAAACTGGCCTGAGCGGAACGGCAGTGTTTGGTTCAATGTTGGTGTCGGCGAAGTCATATCGTGGTGGATATTCCTGATGGCTGACCTGGCTCTAGAACCGTCTTTCCATACCAAGTATAGCCCAACTCCATTTATGTCACGGGCACATGCTCGGTCAAGAGAAGCCCAAAGAAGCCTCGATTCATAAGTCGGGACCGCAAATTGCGTGGCCTTTTACAGAAATTACACTAGCTGGGGCGGCCGGACGCTATGGCCGCGCCATTTGCTTGTCAAGCCTAGCCTTACAAACCTTGGGGTTTAGGTTGGCGCCTGGGACTAAAGGGTACTGCCGAACAGCCTGGATTCGTCTGAGGCTAAGGCACTCAGTGTCGGCAAGACGGTAGGAAGTTTGTTTTGTCCTTTGACGGTGAGCAAAGCGCAACATGGAGTTTTGCAGGGCCCCCTAGTGTCCCGATTCCGAAATTCGCTTCATAATGTGGCGTGCACCGACCGAATTTCGGAATCGATCAGGACACTATTATGGTATTGAGTCTAGTGTGGTTTTTCGGATTTGAAGCTCCTCTCGGTGCTGCTCCAAATAATGATAGGAACTTCAAATCCACCACACTAGCGTTGTTGTCAAATGGCGGAGGCTGTGGAGGCACTCTAATGCAAGGTCCGATCGCTGGTATTGGTCAAGATCTCGTGACTGGCACAGTCGGGCTGTAGTGTTGAGCGGTGGTGCTGGGCTAGGGCCAGGGCTGAACTATTCGCTGAGCCAATTTCTGCATGACAAAGCAATAGGCTAACTGCTGGCCGGTCGGTTGAAATGGTGACCATGGCGGAATATTCATTTATGAGAATAGGCATGAATTTCCGAGACGCAAATGCGAATAAGTCGCAGTCGCATCATCGACATGGGGTACGACTTGTGCTATTCTCATCAACCAAGTCCAAAGTAACATCGGATTAGCGACACTCCGGTAGGATAAGGGCCCATGTATCGCGACAATACTCTCATTCCGAGCGAGGCGGTGCGCCTCGCGGCCTTGGGCATACTTGCCGATGGCGAGAGGACCTATGCTGCAGTGGCCAGTGAAGTGCGGCATTTCACTGGCCACATCGTCGGGCCATCGTTGGAACTGATCGGCCAGCCCCTCGAGCTTTTGAAGCTGGAAGGCCTTGTCGAGTCGTCACAGGGAGAAGGAACCAGCGAGGACACGGCGGTCTTGCGCATCACACAGGATGGTTGCCAGGAGTTTCACCGTTTGATGGCGGCTAGCTTGCGGCCGCCGGTCAATGATCTCAGTAAATTGATCGTGGCCCTGAAAATGCGGTTCTTGCATTTGCTGGAACCGGCCGAGCAAAAGCTCCAGGCGGAATCTATGGTCGCCATGGTGGAGCGAGAGCAGACGCGGTTGGTTGCGCTCAGAGCGCATCATGCAGGCAGCGAGGGCTATTTCTTAGAGTGGCTAGATCAAGATCTAGCGGCAATCCACGACCGGCTCCACTGGTTCCGCCGGCTGAGCGAGCAGCTCAACAAAGACTAAGTTTCGCCCCACAGTCCTTACAGAATGGCAGAAGGAAGGCGTTTTTCAGCGTCGGGTGGCATTTTGGCAGCCGCAAGATCGCGTAGTCCCATACGTCTTCCTAGGAAACCAGTCCGCTGGCGAGAATGCCGTCGAAGATGAATTGAACGGCAAGTGCGGCTAAGAGGACGCCGACGACCCGGGCAATGACATTGAGTCCAGTGACCCCTAACAAGCGCTGGATCTGACCGGCAATCAAAAGCAACACGAAGGTCAGCAATACCACTGCGACAAGGACCGCTATGACCGTCGCCTGGGCCGTGCGGTCGCCTTCGGCCTCGGCCACCAGCAGGATGGCGGCACCCATTGCGCCGGGTCCTGCAATCAACGGCGTGGCCAACGGGAAGACCGAGATATCACGCCTGGCGGCCGCTTCCTCGGCCTCTTTGGGTGTTGTTGTATTGCCGCCCGAAGGCCGCGCGAAGACCATGTCGATAGCCATCAGCAATAAAAGGATGCCGCCAGCAGTCCGCAACGCCGGCAGGCTGATCCCGAGCCGTGCCAGCAAGGTCTCGCCGAACAAGGCGAACACCAGCAAAACACCAAGGGCAATGGCAGAACCTTTGAGGGCAAGCCTGCGCCGCTGTTGTGGCGAATGGCCGGCTGTCAGCCCCGCAAATACCGCCGCCACATCGATGGGGCCGATGGTTGCAAAGAAGGTGGTGAAAGCCACCAACGCCACTTCTGCTAGGCTCGTCATCAATACGGTTCACTGTCTGTCACAGGTTCGATTACAAAGCTGCAGCCATGCAGCTAGCGAGGCTTCAATCTGCGCCATCCGATTCCGCGGGAGAACGGGTTTCACCCACCGAAGTTCGCGCGTTCATAAACTCAAGCCAGGCCAAGATCCTCGGACAATCACGAAGCAATTTGGCGCCGGTCGGGGAGAGGCGGGCGTAGGTGAGCATGGGCAGCACCCAAAGATCCGCCAGCCTCAGCTCTTGTCCGCAAAAATAGGGTGCGGCTAGAAAGTCCTCCAAGACCTGCAAGACACGTCTCGCCATTCGGATATCGTCGTCATTCATCGGGCTTGATTGCTGGCCTTCCTTTTCTTTGACATAAATTCCCCAAACCACATACGGGTAAGCGTAGTGATCGGCGATGCGCTGAAGCTGAACCACGCGGGCCCGCGCCTTGGCTTCAGCCGGTAGCAAGACGCTGTTTTCGGTCAGGGCTAGCAAATACTGGGCAATGGCATCGCTTTCATAGAGGCGAAAGCCATCGTGGTCGATGGCAGGGATCTTGCTGAAGGGATGCCATGCGGAATAGTCCTCGGGCAACGTTTCCTTGGCAAAGATATCAACCTCCTGAAAACGGTAGGTCAGGCCCAGCTCTTCCAGGAGGAGGCGAATGATCCGCGTGTAGACGCTATAGGGCGCGCCTCGGAGGATGATTTCCTTCATTGTGGAACGCCTAAGGCTTTTCGCGATCTACGCGGGGGCTTTGAGTGCCCGCCCGATAGCGTGGCAGCCCATCGGCGGTTTCCAGCCAGGGCAGGCGTTCTCCGTAGTGAACGTGGAACTCGGGAGCGAACTCGGCCGGATCGTCAAGGTTGGCCGCGTAGAAATGGATCTCGTCAGGGTAACGGTCGGCATCATAGGCCATGGGCGTGCCACAGGTCTTACAGAAAAGGCGGCGAACGCCCGGCGAGGAGACATAAACCGCGCGCTCGTCTCCCGAAAAGCGGTAGGCGCTGCGCGGCACGCCGAAGAAGGTCGTCATTGGCGAAGCGGTGTTGCGCCGGCAGCTCTCGCAGTGGCAATGGCCGCGCCAGTTCTCCGGCCCCGTACCAGTTCTCCGGCCCCGTATAGGAAAAGATCGTCTTGCCGCATAGGCAATGACCCTGCTTGCTGTCACCGGTCATGTCACCTCCCCGAGCCAGCCATTCTTCGGTCGGTGAGATTAGCAGATGCTGCGCCCATCAAGCGAGGCCCAAGGCCGGGCGGCGAAGGTCCTAGCGATAGACAGTCACTGGGTCCCCTAGAGCGGCGGGGATCGGCTGAACGCCCAGGCCTGGGAGGTCTGGTGCCTTAGTTTGGCCGCCCTCGTTTCGTGCCCCACCCTCGGCCAGGTCAACAGTTATCATATCGTGACACAGCCAAGTCGCCCGGCGATGGCTGTCTGGGGTCGACTGCGCCAAGTGAACGGCGGCCGTATCCGCAATAACGCTGCCACCGGTTTCCTCGATGTTCATTTTGATCCCTGTCGCCAGGCAGAAGTCGCGCAGCCGTTTTGCTTTGGTCAGGCCGCCCACACGGCCGATCTTCAAGCCTATGCCTTCGCAAGCCCCATCTTTTTGCGCCCGCAGCAAGTCGGTGAATTCCTTGATGGTTTCGTCGAGGTAGATCGGCTGCGCTGTCCGCTGTCGGACGGCAAGGCATTCCTCGTAAGTTTCACAAGGCTGCTCGTAACAGCCGCCAAGATCCTGAGTTGCAGTCATCACCCGAATCGCTTCCTCGGGAAGCCAGGCCCTATTGGCGTCGAAGGCCGCATCTTCGCCCTTCTCGAGAGACTTGGTGACCGCCTTGATTCGCTCGACATCCTCGCCGACATCGGCGCCCACCTTGCAGGAATGGATGCGGTAGCCCTGCTTACGGTATCGGGCGATGGAGGCCAGCATCTCGTCCGGGCTGCCGGTCGGTACCGAACTGTGCAAGCGCACCGCCTCGGGCTCGCGTCCGCCCAAGAGCTCGCAAACCGCCATGCCTGTGGCCTGGCCCAGGATGTCCCAGCAGGCAACGTCAAGCGCCGACTTGATGTAGGGATGACCGGGCAAGGCGCGATCCATGGCTCGATTCACCACATCGATACGACGCGGGTCGAGTCCCAGGACCACCGGCGCCAGCTCGGCGATGCCGGCACGAATGCCGCGCCCAAAGGCCGGAAGGTAGGTGGAGCCCCAGGGGCAGCCTTCGCCCCATCCGGTGAGCCCGGTGTCGGTTGCCAGGGCGACCACCGTCGTATCCAGTCGATCGAAAAACAGGCGACCGCCCGATAGCCAATAGGGGTGCTCGAGCGGCAACACCGTCTGGTAAACCGTAATACTGCTGATCTTCATGGGCGAGCGTCCAAAATCAGTGCTCGGCGACGTCTATCACGAAGTTGCCTACGTGCTTTTTTTTCAAGAACTCGGTCTGGGATTCGCGCAGACATTCGAGGGCAAAGGTCTTTGCGACAAGCGGCTTGATTTCGCCGCGCTCGATGTAACCGACGAGATCCTTGAAGATACCTGGTGGCATCACGGTGCTGCCGATCACTTCCAAGTCCCTGAGGTAAAGCGTGCGCAGGTCGAGTTCGACGATCGGTCCGGCAATCGCACCGGCGGTGACATAACGCCCGCCCCTGGCCAAGAGCTTCAAAAGGTCGGGAAATCCAGACCCGCCGACGATGTCGGCGGCCAGGTGGATTGCATTCTTCGGTGCGGCGTCCTTGGCTGCCTCTGGCAGATTGGGATGGTCGCGCGGGATAACCACGTCAGCGCCAATTTCCTTGATAGCCTCGCATTTGTCGCTCCCGGCCACCGCGATAACGAAACACCCGCGTCGCTTGGACAGTTGGACCAGGGCCGAACCGACACCGCCCGAGGCGCCGGTGACCAGCACGGTTTCGCCGGCGCTGAGACGCGCCTTTACCAGCATGTACTCAGCCGTTGAGTAGGAGCAAGAGAAGGTGGCAAGCTCCACATCGCTAAGATCGGATCGGATGGCAAAGGCGTTGACCGCGGGCACGGTGGTAAACTCCGCATAGCCACCGTCGCACTCGCTTCCGAAATATTTGACCTTAGAACGATCGAGCGGATTTTCTGGATCCCGGATCCAGCTCTCGACCACCACGCGCTCGCCGATGCGCCCTGCCGATACGCCCTCGCCGACGGCGACGATGCGACCGGAAACGTCCGCCCCCTGGATGCGCGGAAAGGTCAGGCCGGCGCCGCCCCAAGTCGACGCCGTGTCGTCGATCTCAGTGAAGCCTTCCTCGCCGCCGGTCCCTGTACCTTCGGTAACCGTCTTGGAGTACCAGGCGGTGCGGGTGTTGATGTCGGTGTTGTTCATGCCGCAGGCGGCCACCTTGATCAGTACCTCGCCGGGTGCTGGGTCCGGTCGCGGCAGGTCAACGCGGTAGACCAGCTTGTCGAGCCCGCCATGGCCGACCAGCTGAACGGCGCGCATGGTATTGGGAAGGGTCATGGAATGGTCCTTCTCCTTTAGGAGGACTGACTGCTGTCTGCGTCCAATTCGGCGAAGACCTTGCGGGCGATGCGAAAACATTCAACGCCGACCGGCACCCCGCAGTAGACCGCTATTTGCAGAAGAATCTTCTTCAGTTCGTCCCGGGTCCAGCCATTTTGGATGGCACCGCGGAAATGGAGCTCCCATTCGTGCATGCGGTTGATGCCAGCGATCATGCCGAGATTGAGCAGGCTGCGTTCCTTGCGCGTGAGCGTATCCTCGCCCCAGCAGACGCCCCAGCAGTACTCGGTTAGAAACTCTTGGAACTCGCGATTGAAGTCGTCTGCGGCGGCCAGCGACTTTTCGACATAAGCCTCGCCTAGAACCGCCTTGCGAGCCGCCAGGCCCTTTTCGAACAGATCCTTGTCCAATTTGGTTCTCCCCCTTTTTGCGGTCAGAGTGTGGTCTTGTGGCTGCGACTGGATAACCGACGACCCGGGTCAGCCGTAGAGTTCACGACAGGCGTTGTCGAGGGCGTCGACAGTCTCTTCGATGTCTTGCTCGGTGGTGACCGCCGATACAAAGCGCCGCACCCCCGGCAAGACATAGATGCCACGCTGCAACAGGGCGAGATCCAAGCGTTGCATCGCCTTCTGATCAGAACGCAAAATATCGATTTGATTAGCGGGCTCTTGCGGCAGGAAGAGAAACTGCCAAAAGGATGCGCGACCCGCGGCAATCGCCGGGACCCCATGACGGTCCAGTACTTCTTGCAGGCGAGTGAGGAGTTCTTCTGAGGTGGCGTGCAAACGCTCATAGAACCCAGGTTGCTCTATCACCTCAATCGTTGCCATTCCGGCCGCTGCGGCGATCGGGTTGCCGTGCAAGGTGCCATTGATATAGGCGTAGTCCTTGTTGCCCTTGTTCTTCGGGTTGCTGTGTTCGATGAGATCTTGGCGTCCGGCGACACAGCCCAGAGGGCCGCCACCGCTGACCACCTTGCCGTAGCTGGCCAAATCTGGGGTGACGCCGAAATATTCCTGGGCGCCGCCGAGTGCCAGGCGGAAGCCGGTCACCACCTCGTCGAAAATCAGCAAGACAGCGTGACGATCGCAGATCTGGCGTAGTCCCTCCAAGAACCCCGGTTTCGGGAAAATGATTCGCTGCACCGGCTCGACGATAATGGCTGCAAGGTCGTCTTTATGCTCGCTGACGATCGCTTCGACGCTTTGCAAATCGTTGTAGGGTGCCACCAGCATGGTAGAGGGTATTACATCGGGCACGCCCCCGGCTTCCACGCTCGCGTGCGGATAATTGGCGGGGGCGGTGGGAAACTGGCTGACCGCTGCGTAATCGTGATTGCCGTGATAGGCCCCCTCGAACTTCAGGATTTTGTTGCGGCCCGTCGCCGCGCGGGCGATGCGCATGGCGTAGAAGGTTGCTTCCGATCCGGTGGTTGTAAGAATGACTCGCTCCGCACAGGGGATCAAATCGACCAGCTTTTGCGCGTAGGTGATGGCGGCTTCGCTTAACGTGCCAAAATAATGCATCCCTTGGGCGACCTGGGATTGTGCTGCCGCGACGATGTGGGGATGGGCATGGCCAAGAATGTTGGCGCCCGCGCCGCCCACATAGTCGATGTACCATCGGCCGGCCGTCGACTGAACGCGCGAACCTTCGCCTCGCTTAATGACAAAACGCAGATCCTCGGGCAGGGAGTAGCCACCGAGGCCCCCGCCCGGCAAAGACCTGTCTGCCAGTGCATAGAGTTGTTCTTGGGCCTCGGGGCCGGAAAGAGGTTCGGTCGCAAGCACTGTCGGCATGTCTTAAGTACCTTTTGATTTGAGCCTATGGGGTTCATACCTTCGGACGTCGATTTCGTCGGCCCTTTCGCGCATGCGAATTGCATCTTGCCAGGCCTGCATACGCAAGAGGTTTTCCATCGGAATGCCAAAGGCCTTTTCGATTCTAAGTGCCATTTCCGGGGACAGCTTCGCCCGGCCATTGACTAGGTCCGAAAGGGCTTGACGCCCAACACCAAGAATTCTTGCCGCTTTCGTTACTGAAAGGTGCCGTTCATGCAGGATGTCGTTTCGGATGAATTCTCCTAAGACCGACCGATTCAACGCTAAGAAGGTCATAGCCTTGGCCTTTCGTTAACGCGATCATACACGGCTTTGGACAAATCTCGGGTTGAAATTGCCTTGTCCAAGGCCAGCATCTCCGATGGCAGGTGCGACAGGGAAGTGTCGTATCATCCACCTCTGAGCAGGAAGTTTGCTTCACTGGCTCGCATGTTCTTGTCACCCATGAACGCCCGACCTCGTTTTCGGAAGGGTCTTACCCAAAATTGTCGCCGTTACCAGCAAATTTCCTGATGCAATAGTGATGGTATATTTGTACAATAGTCAATCATGAAAGAGACATTTGTACCAAAATCCGCGATGGTGTCGGGAGATCCATTTACGCCCATCGAGTGACGTCTCGTTTTAAGGGAATAGAGGCTCGTAGTATGACGAGCGGATTGAACCATAGCGCCTGACATGATGCCGGGTCGCCTGGAGGAACCTCAAATGCTTGAGAGTCAGCACAGCGTCGCTGGAGCCGTCCTTGCCTTGGATGGTCAGTATTACACGGATCCCTCGATACTGGCGAAGGAGAAGGAGCGCATATTCTATCGTACCTGGCAGTATGCCTGCCATGTCTCGGAGCTAAAGAAACCCGGCGACTATGTGACCTTCGAGATACTGGACCAAGGTCTATTCACCCTGCGCGACCGACAAGGCGAAATTCGCAGTTTCTACAATGTTTGTGTGCATCGGGCGCACGAACTCTTGAGTGGAAAAGGCAACCGCCGTCTCATCACCTGTCCTTACCATGCCTGGTCCTATGAGCTTGACGGCCGCCTGCGCAAGGCGCCAAACGAGGAACGGGCGACTGGATTTGATCGGGCGGCCATTTGCTTGCGCGAAGTGCGCACCGAAATTTTCTGCGGCTTCGTTTTCGTGAATTTGGACCCAGCGGCGCCCAGCCTCACGACGTTTTTTCCCGGCGTCGAAGAAGAGCTCCGCCGCTATGTTCCAGACATCGACCGACTGACCATCGTCGAATGGGTAGAAGTCCCAGAACGTTGCAATTGGAAGGTCTCGGTCGAGAATTACAACGAATGCTATCATTGCAAGATTAACCACCCGACCTTCGTCAGCGGTGTTGTCGACGGAGACCAGTTCAATATCATGCCGGAAGGCAAGGTGCTTCGCCACCGGACCGGTTCAGCGAACTTGGATCGTATGACCTACCCGATAGCCGATCAAGAGGGCGAACATGCCACCGATTATACCTCTTTCTATCTTTGGCCCTCCATTTCCTTCCAAGTCTATCCGGGTCGCGTTTTGAATTCCTATATTTGGCGCCCGCTTGACGTCGAAAACACGATTGTGTACCGAGGCTGGTACGACGTCGAGGGAGCCGAGCGAGGTTTCGTCAAGGGGTTGGCCGAGCAAGACCGCGACACCACGGTCGCCGAGGACGTGCGCCTGGTGGAATCGGTGCAGCGCGGCCTCAAATCCCGTGGCTATGTGGCCGGACCGCTCATCCTCGACCCGAACTTTGGTGTGTTGAGTGAGCACTCGATCAAAGCTTTCCAAGATTGGGTGCGCGAAGCCTTGGGATAAAATTGAATGAGCGATGACCGCTTGCGGGTTAGGGTCACGCGCATCAGGCAGGAAGCAGAGGGCATCAAGTCCTTTGAATTGGTAGCGGCGGACGGTGGCCGGCTACCGAGCTTTTCGCCTGGGGCCCATCTGATTTTCTATCTACCGGTCGGACTGGCGCGGCAATACTCGCTGTGCAACGATGCCGCTGAGAGCAATCGCTATGAGGTCGCGGTACTAAAGGAACCGGGAGGGCGCGGCGGATCGCAATACATGCACGAGCAGGTGCGTGAAGGTGATACTTTGGATGTTTCGAGCCCGCGCAACAACTTTCCGCTCAAGCTCGACATGGACGTCAGCATTTTGATTGCGGGCGGCATCGGCGTCACGCCTTTGCTTGCCATGGCGCGGGAGCTGAAAAGGCAAGCCAAGCCCTTTCATCTCTACTATTGCTCGCGGAGTGCGGAAAGGACCGCCTTCCGGGCGCTCCTCAGCGCGCCACCCTTCGCCGACCAGGTGACTTTTATCCACGATGGCGGCGATCCGAGCAAAGGACTCGACGTGGCGGCTTTGCTGCGCGAGCGGCAGGCCGGTGCCCAGGTTTACTGCTGCGGACCAGCGCCGCTGATGAATGCGGTGCGCGAGGCGGGTGCCCATTGGCCAAGCGGAACCATCAGCTTTGAGTCTTTTACGGCCGACCCCGCCCAAGAGGTCGATACCTCGCAGGACCAGGACCTGGAGGTGGTGATTCAAAGCACCGGCGCGGTCTTGCAGGTGCCGGCCGATAAAACGATTCTCGAGGTTCTGACCGACCACGGCATCGAGGTGGAAAGCCTCTGCGAAGAAGGCTACTGCGGTACCTGCATCACCGATGTGGTAGAAGGCGAGCCGGACCATCGGGACATCGTCCTCACCGACGAGGAGAAGGAGAGCAACAAGCTGATGACGGTTTGCTGTTCGCGGGCGCTTTCCAAGCGTCTGGTGCTGGATCTCTAGGGCCAGGGTGCAAGGGAAAGCAATGCTGAAGACGGCGCCTCGGGTTAATCGAATTCAGCCCTCTGCCACGACCCAGGCGGCCAAACGAGCCCGCGCCCTCAAAGCGGAAGGGCGGCCGATCTTGAACCTGACCATCGGCGAGCCGGATTTCGACACGCCGGCACATGTTTTGGACGCAGCCGAAGCGGCCATGCGAGGTGGTGCCACCCATTATCCGCCGGTTGACGGCACGCCCGCCCTGAAACAAGCCGTCAAGGCAAAGTTCGCGCGCGACAACGGCTTGGACTATGGGCTTGACGAGATCATGGTCAGCGCCGGTGGCAAACAGGTGATTTTCAATGCCATGATGGCGACGGTCTCCGCCGGCGATGAAGTAATCCTAGCCGCCCCCTATTGGACCTCCTATCCCGATATTGTCCGGCTGGCCCATGGCGAGCCAGTAGTGGTGAATTGCCCGGCGGAGCAGGGTTTCAAGCTGATACCCGAGGCCCTTGAGGCGGCTATCACCGAGCGTACCCGTTGGCTGTTGCTGAATTCACCATCGAACCCGGCTGGGGCCACCTATAGCCGGAGCGAGATGCAGGCCTTGACCGAGGTTCTGCTGCGCCACCCCCAGGTTTGGGTGCTGGCCGACGATATCTATGAGCACATTCTCTACGATGGGCGGACCCACGTGACCCCGGCGGCGGTCGAGCCACGGCTTAAGGACCGCACCTTGACCATGAACGGGGTTTCCAAAGCTTACGCCATGACCGGTTGGCGCATTGGCTATGCCGGCGGACCGAAGCCTCTGATCGCGGCCATGACCAAGCTGCAGACCCAGTGCACCTCCGGCGCTTGCTCCATAAGCCAGGCCGCTGCGGTGGCGGCGCTCGACGGTCCGCAAGAGGTTGTCGAGACCTACCGCCAGCGCTTCGAGCAGCGCCGCGACCGGCTTTTTGCTACCCTGGCCAAGGCGCCGGGTTTGACCTTCACGATACCGGAGGGAGCCTTTTACGCCTACGTCGGGCTTCAGGCCTTCATTGGTAAGCCGTTGCCGGGCGGCGGGGTGATTGAACGGGACAGCCAGATGGTCGATCTACTGCTGGAAGACTACGATGTGGCTGTGGTGCTGGGTAGCGCCTTCGGCCTCTCCCCCTGTTTCCGTCTTTCCTTCGCTGCCTCCGAAGCGGTGCTTGAGGCGGCCGCGGAGCGAATCGTTCGGGCCTGCGAAGACGTGATGGGGGAAGCCGTGCCGTGCCGATAGCGCGGCGCTCCACGCTTGCCGATTGAAGGCCGGCAAAGGCTGGGTCGGAACTTTACGGTTACTCGGCTGCCGCCGTGGCTGTCTTCGCCGCCGTGGACAACACGAAGTCTCGGTCGTGCTGTAGGGAGGGCACCATGCCCCGTACCCGAGCAACCTCGTCGAGGTCGATCTCGGCCACAACGATGCCTTCATCCTCGCCGCCGTCTGCCAAGACCTTGCCCCAAGGATCGACGATGAGCGAGTGGCCGTAGCAGGCGCGGCCCTTGCCGTGTTCGCCATATTGGCAGGGCGCGATGACGAAGCATCCGGTCTCGATCGCCCGCGCCCGAATGAGGCTATGCCAATGAGCCTGGCCCGTTGTCTTGGTAAAGGCGGCGGGGATGGTCAGCATTGTCGCCCCGGCTTTGGCGAGGGCTCGGTAAAGCTGAGCAAAACGCAGGTCGTAGCAAATGGTAAGCCCGATCGGACCCCACTCGCTTGCCGCTACGACGGCCCGATCGCCGGGCTCCACCGTGCCCGACTCCAAGTAATCCTCGCCGCCGGCCAACTTGACGTCGAAGAGGTGGATCTTGTCGTAGCGGGCAAGAATCGCGCCGTGGCGGTCGAGCAGATAGGAGCGGTTATTGAAGCGCTCCCTACCGGTGGAAACGGCGAGCGAGCCCAGCAGGACTGCGACCCCAAGTTCTTTGGCCAGCGCTTGGTAACAGGCCAAGGCCGGGTGGGAATCTTCGGGAAAGGGCTGACCCAAGAGCAAATCATCGATGAGGTCGAGGGCGCTGAAGTACTCCGGCAAGCAAACCAGCTCGGCGCCGTGCTGCGCGGCTTGACGGGTCAATCGGCCCGTGATGTCCAGGTTGGCGTCGATGTCCGGTCCGGCACAGTTCTGCACGCAGGCGACGGTGAGGGTATTTGCCATGGGTCTTGATCCTTTCTTTCCGGCGATTATGCGTATGCCCGATGCCGAAGTCGACAGCCTTGCAATAGTCTTAAGGCCGGCAGCATCCTATGGTGAAACCTGTACCGGCCGGAAACCCACTGTATTAGCCGATATCCCAAGGAGGCCCGCCTCATGACCCGCCCTCTCGATGGCGTCAAAGTGCTTGACTTTTCCACCTTGCTGCCCGGGCCCCTGGCCAGCCTTTTCCTAGCGGAAGCCGGGGCCGAGGTCATCAAGATCGAGCCGCCAAGCGGTGAGGGAATGCGCCGTTACCAACCCCGCTGGGGCGGTGAGAGCGCCAGTTTCGCCATGCTAAACCGCGGCAAGAAGAGCCTCGCTATCGACCTCAAGTCGCCGGACGCCTTGGCCAAGTTGGAGCCGCTCTTGGTCACGGCAGACGTCCTTTTGGAACAGTTCCGGCCTGGGGTCATGGATCGCCTGGGCCTGGGATATGAGGCGGTATCAACCCTCAACCCGAAGATCATCTACTGCTCGATCACCGGCTACGGCCAGGATGGCCCCAAGGCCGGACGAGCCGGACACGACCTCAATTACATGGGTGATGCAGGACTGCTTTCGCTGAGCTGTGGCTCTCTCGAGCATCCCGTGGTGCCGCCGGCCCTAATCGCCGACATTGCCGGGGGAAGTTATCCGGCGGTCCTCAATATCCTCCTGGCTTTGCGCCAGCGGGAAGCAACCGGATGCGGCACGCATTTGGATATCGCCATGGCCGAGGGGGTCTTTCCTTTCCTGTTTTGGGCGCTGGCCGGTCAGCAGGCAAGCGGCACCGCCCCGAGGAACGGTGGGGAACAGCTGACGGGCGGTTCACCACGCTATCGCCTCTATCCGACCGCTGATGGGTTTTTCCTGGCGGTAGCCGCATTGGAGGACAAATTCTGGCAGGCCTTCGTCGAAGCCATCGGATTGGAGCGAGGCCTCCGAGACGATCTTCGGGACCCAACCGCGACCATGGCGGCGGTGGCTTCAATTGTCATCAAGCGGCCGGCGCGGGAATGGGAAGTGGCGCTGCAAGATGCCGACTGTTGTTGCACGGTCGTGAGAAGCCTGGAGGAAGCCCTAGCCGATCCTCATTTTGCCAGCCGCGGTCTCCTCGTCCACAAGCTCAAAAACGAGGCGGGCGATCAAATGCCGGCCCTTCCCTTACCCTTGTCCCCCGCCTTTCGCCACTGCCCCGATGAGCCGCTTGCTGTGCCGCCGCTTGGGGCGCACAACGGGCGCCTCTTGGGCGGCTAGCGCCTACTTGGCATTAAGCGCCTACTTGGCGTTGCTGGTGTACTCATCGCGCTGGTCCCACATTTGGCCGAGTGTGCGCATTTCCTCGATCAAAGTGTCGCCATGCCGATCCCACCAATCAAGAATGGATCGATACTCGGCGATACGCGCTTTCCCATCGCGGATAAGGACCACCGGCCAGTTGCCGACGAGCGCATGGTCGATGCCGAAAAGCCGCTTGCCCCACCATCGAGCCTCGCCGAAAACATGGTGGCCAGTGCCGCCGGCTTTCATGGCCGCCATCACGCTGACTGGTTCGAACGTGCCGGCCATCTCGACCGCAGCCTTCCAAAGGTCCAGAATGGCCGCGTACTCCCAAGAAACGGCGCTCCAGCTACCGGGATAGCGGCGATTAAAGGTTTCATAGAACTGGTTCGGCCGCATGAAGTTGACCCGCCGATCGTTCAAGGCCGGATCATCGAAGTCGGGAAACTGGAAGACGAAGCCTTCCATGAATTCTCGGCTCGTCCGTTCGATCAGCTCTCGATAATGGTCGCAGGTACAGGAAAGGAGCTGTCCCCTGAAACCTTGACGATAGGCCTCTTCGGTCAAGGCGTGCACAAAGGGTTCGTAGCAGGTGTCCCAGCAGAGGACGTCGGGATTGTTGGCCAGGAGGCGACGAACGATCCCGGCGAAATCGCTCGTATTGCTGGGGAAGAGCTGCTGTTCGACCAGCGCGATGCCGGCCGCCTTGAAAGCCGCGCGATAAGTCGCAACCGATGGCAGTCCGAGCGCATCGTCTTGGGCGCAGATGGCGACTGTCTTCAGCTCCGGCCGATTTTCCCGCAGCCATTCGACGCCAGTCACATTGTAAATTGGATGGACCTCGCAAGGGGCGATGAGGTAGGGCGTGTCGGGCGACAGGTCGCTTGGCAAGAGGGTCGAAACCAGCGTCTTGTGGCGATTGAAGAAGCTTTGGACGGCGGGATAGGTGTCGCCCCCCAACATCATGATGAAGCGAACCTCGTCTTCCAGCACCAGCTTCTTGGCGCCGGCAAGCGCCAGGTCCGGATCATAGCGACTGTCATGGGAAACGATCTCGATGTGATAGCGGTCGTCCCCTAGGCGGATGCCGCCGGCCTCGTTGGCCCAATCCGCCCAAATCAAGCAGCCGTCCCGCCCAGGCTCGCCCCATGCCGATACCTCGCCGCTGAGCGGCGCCAGGAAGCCGACCCGCACAAGCTTGGTGGCGGCCTCTACGCCGAGGCGGGGCATGGCCGAAGCGGCTATCCCCGCGGCTGATCCGGCGAGTTTCGACATGACGACGTGGACGCTGCTTCCCTGCAAGTGGCAACCAAATCAAACGGTGTCAGAGTCTAGCGATGCCAGAACAGCGCTGCAACGATCGGTGATCGTCTCACGGCCCGCAAGCAAGTTTGGAGAATGCCACCGCGCGTCGCGCCCAGTTCAATGGCCAGCGTAGGGCTCGTCTTGTTGATCCAGCGAATGATTTCTAATGTTCGCCGATCTCGACGACCACGCGGCCTTTGACTTGGCCCTTCAAAATGGCCTTGCCCAGTCCGGGCACATCCGCCAACTCAGCCACGTGAATCATGGCTTCGAGCTTCTCCAGCGGCAGATCGGTTGCAATGCGTTGCCAGGCCTGGCGCCGCCGAGCTGAGGGGCACATCACGGAATCGATGCCCAGCAAGTTGACGCCGCGCAGCAGGAAGGGGATGACGGTCGCCTCGAGCTTTGGTCCGCCCGCCAAGCCGACGGCGGCAACCGACGCGCCGTAGTTGAGTTGGGCCAAGACGCGGGACAGCATGACGCCGCCGACCGCGTCCACACAGCCCGACCAGCGTTCCTTCTCCAGGGGGCGTTTGGACGCTTCGTTCAGTTCCTCGCGCGGGACGATGGTCGAGGCACCCAGATCCTTAAGATAGCCCGCCGTCTCCGGCCTGCCTGTAACGGCGGCCACCCTATAGCCGAGCTGGGCGAGAATGGCGGTGGCGACGGAGCCCACGCCGCCGGCCGCGCCGGTGACAAGCACCGGCCCACGATCCTTGGAAAGCCCGTGTTCCTCCAGTGCCATAACGGCTAACATGGCGGTAAACCCCGCGGTACCGACGGCCATCGCCTGACGTGGGGTTAAGCCATCGGGCAGCGGCACCAGCCAGTCGGCCTTTACCTTTGCCTTCTCGGCATAACCGCCCCACCAGACTTCGCCGACTCGCCAACCGGTAAGCACCACCGGGTCGCCCACCTCATAGCGAGGGTCGTCTGAGCCCGTAACGTGACCGGCGAAATCGATGCCGGGAACGTGTGGATAGTCTCGCACCAGGCCGCCCTGACCGCTCAGGCAAAGCCCGTCCTTGTAGTTGACGGTGGAATACTCGACAGCGACCGTCACGTTGCCGTCGCCAGGCAATTTGTCGTCGTCGAGCAGCTTTATCGACTGTGTAACGGTGCCGTCTTCGTCCTTGTCGACGACCAAGGCCTCGAAGCTCATCTGCCATTCCTTCCCAACGTCGGGCAAATCGCCCTTCTGTGACCGTGTTGATGCCAGGTTGTAGGCTCAGACCAAAGATCGGTCAAATGAAAGGCAAGGCTGCGACAGTGGCGGCCCGCTTCCCGCCCGGCAAACCGACCTCGACGGCCGTGCCTGGCTGCCAGTGACTTTGAGCGACCATGGCAACGGCGATGTTGGTCCCGAGGTGAGGCGAGTAGGCGGCACTGGACACTTGCCCGATCGTCTGGCCCTGGGCTTCGATAGGCCAAGCATCTAACAATGTCGGGATTGCTTCCCCGGTTATGGTCAAGCCGCGGATGGCCCGATCGATGCCCGAGTTTTGTAGCGCTTGCAGGGCCTCTCGGCCAAGATGATCAAGGGGTCGGTCGAGATGGCAATAGCGGTCTAGGCCGCAATGCAGCGGCGTATCGGCGGAGGTCATATCATTGCCGTAGGAGAGCAGGCCGCCTTCGATGCGCTCGATCAAATTGGGGCAGCCCGGACCGACGTTGTAGGCTTCGCCTGCCTGCCAAAGCGCGTCCCAAAGCACAAGGCCTAAGGCGGCATCGTCCACATAGATCTCGAAGCCTCCTTGCTTGCTCCAGCCCGACCGACTGACGACCAGGGGATGATCGCCAAAGGGGAGAAGATTGAAACGAAAGAACCGGATCTCGCGCACCGCCTCGCCGAAGACGATTGCCATCAAGTCTTCCGCCTTGGGTCCCTGTACGGCCAGCGGCCACACCTCGGGTTCCGTAACCTGGACATTGAAATCGCGGCCTGCGGCTAGGCCCTTCGCCCACAAGAGAATGTCGGAATCCGCAATCGACAACCAGAAGCGGTCTTCCGCCAGCTTCAAGATGATAGGATCGTTGAGCATGCCGCCGGCCTGGTCGACGATCGGCGCGTAAAGGCATTGTCCGACAACCGCTTTGGAAAGATCGCGCGGCGTCATCCATTGGATCAAACGCGCCGCATCCGGCCCGGCGATTTCCACCTGGCGTTCGCAGCTGACGTCCCAGAGCTGAACATGCTGTTTGAGGTGCTCATAGTCTTCTGCCAAGGATCGGAATACCGCCGGCAGTAGCATATGATTGTAAACCGAGTAGGCCTTGGCGCCGAGAGCTTCGACCCGAGGCGAGTACGGCGTGCGGCGCAGGCGCCTGGAACCGGCGAGAAGAGGCGGGGACATCGGTGGGCGATCCTCTGTTGGTCTTAGCGGCATGCGGTCCGGGTCTCTTGCGCCGGAAGTGGGCCAGCGATTTTCCCGGACCGCGGACCGATACTTGGCAGATTTCAGACCGATCGCCAACGAATTCCAAGAGTGCACATCAAGATTCTGTCGATGCCGGCCTGGCCCAACGACGCGTCAGGAATCGGCGCGATCGTGACGCTCGCTCTCATGACCTTCTACCGGGTGCCCGGTATCCTGCTGTATTGCTTCGCCCTCTGGCCAGCGGTAGTAGTCACCCGCATCCTCGGTGTAGATATGGAGGACCGTCGATAGGCCCGTTGGGCCATCTAGGGTCCCGGCCATGATGCTCATGGTGTCGCGGCCCTCACCATCCCAGAAAAGACTAGACCCGCAATGCCGGCAGAAGCCGCGGCGCGCCTGCGGCGATGAGCGGTACCAAGCAAGACCCTCGGCATGGACAACGATCAGGTCTTCCCGTAGAGCCGCGGTTGCCGCCACGTAATGGCCGCTGGTGCGGCGGCATTGGGAGCAATGGCAGCCGACAACCTGGCGCAACGGTCCTGACACTTCGTAACGCACTGCCCCGCAGAGACAAGCACCGCTGTGAATCTTTCGATTGTCCTCGCTCATGTCATCGCTCCCACTCGGCGTCATTCGCCACCGTCATCCTTTGCGCCGAAGAAGACCAGGGTCCTGACTTCGATGCTTTCCCGTGGCCGTGCTTCCGGGCGTGTCGTTGGGTCAAGGAAGGCGGTGTGCGGCACGAAGCGCGCTCTGCCATCCGCGGCGGAATCATAACCCTTGATCAGGATTGCCTCCTCGACCTTTAGCTGGGGAAAATAATACCAGCGGTGCGTCGGATTGTAAGCCACCTGGTAGATCTCGCCGACGCGATCCGGGTAGATCAGGTCGCTGGCGACGAGGTCTTTTGGCTCGACCGATCGCGCATCAGCCAGAGCCAGGGGCGCGGTTTCGACCGGCCCGACAATCGGCCGCCAGACGTTGACGATGGCATAGCGGTTCTGCCGCAGGCCGGCGGCTTCTTCCGGGCCGAGCAGA
The DNA here is from genome assembly GCA_965222795.1 of Rhodospirillales bacterium. Taxonomy (GTDB): domain Bacteria; phylum Pseudomonadota; class Alphaproteobacteria; order Kiloniellales; family CBDCUY01; genus CBDCUY01. The sequence goes on from OZ244972.1 coordinate 3,096,625, forward strand.
TCTTCTAGGCGCTGGGGGCCCGATCGCAGGGTATAGTCGTTGTGTACGACCTGCACCGGATTGCGCAGGCCCAATGCCGCGGCCTTTGCGCCATCGTCAATCCTGACATTGTGATCAAAGATCACCACCCGCTCGGCACCCGTGGCCTTCTTTAGAAGGGCTTCTACTTCCGGGTAGTAAACGGCCTCGATCTCGGCGACATCGTAGAAATTCTTTACCCTCGTCTGATGACCGACGAGAGCGAAGCCTTCACGATCCAAGCTTGCAGCGGGATCGAGCCCACGGGCATCCTCGATGAGCACCGGCTGGGCAAGGAAGCTGCCCTTGCGGGCGGGTGCGCCCTGGCCGGGCGCGGTCACCAGGATCTCAGGCTTTGTGCCGTCATCCACCAGGTAGGTTAAGTCGGCGGCGATCGCGCTATCGACGACCGGTCTTTCGATCAAAGGGGCAAGATAATGGGGCATGACGCGATACTCCGTCTTAGTCGTTAACATGACCATCGTTTCACTTCGGGCTCGATGGGGCTGTTTGGTTGACGCTATAGTTAGGGAAAAATAGGGAGATATCGAGAGAATTGGACACAAGGTAGCTTGAAGAAAATTCATGCTCTAGTTATCTTGGAGTGATGCCGATTGGACCTGCTATCTTGCCGCCATTTTCCGCCCTGCGTGCCTTTCATGCAGCGGCCCGCCACGGCCGTTTTCGAGAGGCGGCCAAGGAGCTTGGAGTCACCGAATCAGCGGTCAGCCATCAAGTGCGGCGGTTGGAGGAGTTCCTGCACCTGCCGCTTTTCTCCCGCAATGGCCCCAAGGTGGCCTTGACTCCTGAAGGGCTGCGGTATTTTCAAGACATAGACCCAGCCCTGCTGCAGATCGCTGAGGCGACGCGTAGTCTCCTCGGACCCCGGGAGCGGGGACGGGTTGCCTTGACCCTGCCACCCTCCCTGGCGATGCTGTGGCTGATCCCAAAATTGGCAGCCTTCGAGCAGGCCTGCGAAGGTATTGATTTGCAGCTCGTGACTACAACCCGCCTCTGTGATCTGCGGCACGAGCAGATCGACTTGGCGATCCGCCATGGTCGCGGCCCCTGGCCAGATGTTGACGCCGAGTTTCTGCTTTCCGAGACCACCCTGCCGGTAGCCGCACCCGACTATCACAAGTCGCTTTTCTCGTTAGAGCCTGGTGAGGCACTCGACCAAGCCCGCCTCATCATCAACGGCTACTATCCGGATGAATGGGCGGAATGGGCTCGCGCTCATGGCTTGGAGGCGCCGAAGCTTCTGGGCGCCCTGCGTCTCGAGTCGCAAGAACAAGTGCTGGAAGCGGCCGAGCGTGGGCTCGGTCTGGCAATTGGCCGACGGCCCCTTGTCGATGAACGTCTAGCCAAGGCCACGCTCTGGGCACCTTTTGGGGTGCCGGGCCCTTCGGAGATCAGCTATTTCCTCTGCCGGGCACGGGGGGTGGCCCTGACGGCAGACGCCAAGCGGGTGGCACGTTGGTTGAAGAGCGTGGCAGAAGGCGCGTGACCATCGCTCGTGGTCTGGATGCCTTCGCCTTGTTCCAAACGCCGGGCGTAGATTGTGTTCCGTTGCTGTCACGGTCATAAAATTCTGATTTAATTGAACCGGCCGAAGGGTCGGCTTGGCCGTCCAAGCATCTTAATGAGCGAAGGAGTGGTGGCGATTACAGCACTGATTTGGCTGCGGGCTGAAACCAAGCCCTTTGAACAGCGCAGCCCCCTGACACCCGATGCTGCGGCACGCCTTGTTGATGCGGGCTTCCAAGTCTGTGTCGAGGCGGCGCCGCAACGCTGCTTCGATGATGCCAGCTATCGTGAATTCGGCTGCCGCATCGTTGAAACGGGGTCTTGGCCGACCGCGCCGCGCGAGGCCTTCGTGCTCGGCCTTAAGGAGCTACCCGACGACGACACGCCCCTCACCCAGAATCATATCTATTTTGCCCATGCCTATAAGCAGCAGACCGGCTGGCAGGACGTCCTCCGCCGTTTTAAGCGCGGGCAGGGGCGGCTTTATGACCTGGAGTTTCTGGTCGATGAAACAGGCCGACGCATCGCCGCATTCGGGTACTGGGCGGGCTATGCCGGGGCGGCCTTGGCCATTGAGGCCTGGTGCGGCCAGCAGAAGGGAAAGACGCCACCACTCGATCCGATAACAGCGAGCTCCGATAGAGGAAGCCTGCAAGAAAATCTGAAGGCGGCGCTTGCCCAGGCGGCGCGGCGGCCAAGAGTGATTGTTTTGGGGGCGCTTGGTCGTTCCGGTCGCGGCGCCGGCGATTGTGCGGCGGAACTGGATTTGGAAACCGAGCGGTGGGACCTGGAAGAAACCCGTGCCGGCGGCCCGTTTCCCAAGATCCTGGACCACGAGATCTTTATCAACTGTGTTCTCCTGACCGAGCCAATCCCGCCGTTCATTACGCCGGAGGGCATAAATCGGCCCGGCCGGCAGCTCACCGTCATCAGCGATGTCAGCTGTGATCCCAACAGCGCTGCCAATCCGGTGCCGCTTTATGATCAGGCGACGACCTTCGATCGACCATCGTTGCGAATTTTGGCCGGGGAAACGCCGCTCGATTTGATCGCCATCGATCATTTACCGTCCTTGGTCCCGAAGGAGGCGAGCGAGGAATTTTCAGGGCAGTTACTGCCAGCCTTGCTTTGCCTTGCCGATTTATCGGATGCTGATGGGCCGCAAGACGGGGTGTGGCAACGGGCTCTCCAGATTTTTGAGGAGAAGTCTCGGGGACTATAGAAAAGGAGATGGGAGCTATGGCGCGCGTTCATTGGTTGGGGGCTGGACTTTCCTCTGTGCCGGGCATTCGGCGCCTGGTCGAGGCGGGCCGCAGCCTGACGCTGTGGAATCGAACTGTCGAAAAAGCCCAGTTTGCGGTGGCCGGCCTTGTCGGCGATTTCGATGTGCGAGCCTTTTCGACGGACGACCTTAAGGCGACTGTTGAACCTGGCGATGTGGTTGTCTCGATGCTGCCGGGAACCTGGCATGTGCCAGTCGCCGAGATGTGCCTGGACGCCCAAGCCAATTTTGTTTCCAGTTCCTACATCAGCGATGAGATGCGCGCACTCGATCGGCGTAGCCGTCATGCTGGTCTTGCTTTGGTGAACGAAGTCGGCCTTGATCCTGGCTTGGATCACTTGTTTGCGCATGCGTTGCTCGCCGACTACAAGGCTAGCCGAGAGTTCGACAAAACCAATGCTCACGCCTTTCGATCCTACTGCGGTGGCTTTCCCAAGGTGCCCAATGATTTCCGCTACAAGTTCAGCTGGTCGCCTTTGGGAGTCTTGAAAGCCTTGCGCTCGCCAGCGAAGAGTTTAGCTGGAGGCCGGGTCGTCGAAACCCGACGCCCTTGGGAGGCCATCAGCCAATACAGGGCTATTCTGCCGCAAGGCGAGGAGATGTTTCAGGCCTATCCCAACCGAGACTCTCTGCCGTTCATGGCTGACTATGGGATCGGCGAAGACTGGCATATGCGGGACTTTGTGCGCGGAACCCTAAGGCTGGATGGCTGGTCCAAGGCCTGGGCTGATATCTTTGATGAGATTGAGCATTTGCAGGGTGAAGCAGGCGATCGGCGGCTCGCCGAGATGAGTGAAGAGCTCTGGCAAACCCAATCCTACGACGAGGGCGAACCCGACCGCGTGGTGCTCTGCGTCGAGTTGGAGGCCGAGCGCGATGGCCAGCGGATTTGGCACAAGAGCTATGCCCTCGATGCCGCCGGGAACGTGAACGGCACGGCCATGGCCCGCCTCGTCTCGGTTCCGGTGAGCTTGGCCATCGAGGCTGTGCTCGACAAGAAGATCGAGCCGGGTGTCAGCGCGGCGCCCAACGATCCTCTGCTGATAGAGGCATGGTTCAAGGAACTTAGGAATCGTGGCGAGACTTTCGATGTGATTGATCATCTTGCCTAAGTCTCGCTGCTCGAAGTCGCAGGCGTGATCCCTGGGCCGCCTGGCCGGTGGCCTTCGGTTGCGCCGCCGCTGTTCGATGACGACCGTCGGGCTCGGAGATCATTTCGTCGAAGGCGGGACAGACTGCGGCAGTGTCCCGGGTGGTGAGGGTGGACTGCGGCTGCTGGCTCGCTTGTCCGCTTTATGCTATCTCCAGAAATAGGACGTTCAAACTTGGCGCGGGTTGGGACTGTGCTTGTGACGAGCAAAGGCTTGTTCGGGCTGGTATTTTAACGGCCAGAAGGGGTCTGTGGGCGTAATTACGCCAATTTGTGACGCGAATAATGGGGTTTTCGGAATTTACCGAAAATAGGCTCTGCGGTTTGCAATCATTGGGGTATGTGGCTCCCGCAGAGGAATTGAAGAATGAACAATAAAGGGCGGGGTTCGCTTCGTGGGAATGAGTTAGGGAGGCCGAAATATGGCGACGATTGAGCAATTGATGGCGCAAAGGGAGGCGTCGATAGCCGCGACGGCTGGCGGTCCCCCGGCGCGGACATCCAATCAATTCTTTGGTGTCGGGCCGATCACCGATGTGACCAATGACGAGGTTGAATCCCGGTTGCTGCGTTTCGAATTCGATGCCTGGCTGGAAAAGAATTATCGCAAGCTCGATGACAACAACAACGATATCGGCGCCTTTACCACCGCCGAAATAGGCCGCAGCATGCACCGCGGCTATCCGGCCGACAAAATCCTGCTCGATATGATGCGGGAAATTCACCGCTACTTCGGGTTTCCCAAGGAAAACAAGATGGCGGTCGGCCTGGGCGGCGGGCACAGTGGTTTCACCGTGTGCATCATGCACATGATGAATGCCAACAGCGCTGGTCAGCACATTTACGTCGACACGCCGCGGCCGGAGTCAGAGCCTTCGAAGTCCGGCGGTTTTTTTCGGCAATCCTGGGGCGCGCAAATGATCGAAATGCAGCGCCTTGCAGCCGGGGGTGACGAAGGGCGCATTCACTTCACAGATGCAGAAGGGCATATCCCTTCGGCAGACACTCTGACCGAGTTGGGCATTAAGATTTTCGTTGGCGTTGGCCATGAAACCACCGGTGCAACGACCTACACGGATCAGGACGTCGCCAACCTTCTCGAGTGGCTGGATCGTGACCCGGCGGGACATCATGCCATCATCGATGCCACATCGATGCTCGGTGCCATGCCCTGGCCTGAGGACCTGGTGACTCAGTTCGTCAGCAAGTGCTGCATGTTCATGCCCTTCCAGAAGGCGATCGGCGGTATTTCCGGCTATTTTGTCGCCACCTTCACGCCGGCCGCCCTCAACTTGGTCGAAGAGAACCAGGAATATCTCTCTTGGGCCATCCCCCGGCAGCTCAAGATCGCGGTACCAGCTGACCCGAGACGCCCGCTGACCGGCAAGCACACGACCTCCCTCGGTCCCATCTACGACCCTGAACAAGACAAGATGCTGGGCGGCATCATCAATACCTACAGCGCCCTTGCCTATGCCGAGACCACCTTCGGTCTGCTGCGGTCGGAGAAACGGATCGGCTCGGTGTCGGAGCTCAATAGGCGCTCCGTCCAAAATCGGCAAAGGATCAACGACTGGGTTGCGGCCAATCCCTTGTTCGAGCTCGGGGTGTCCGACGTGTCGCGCCGAGGGGCGGCCGTCACCCTGCTGCGGGTGAACGATCCCGACATCACCGACGCCGACCTGCATGCCCGGATTATCGCCCGCTCGAAGCAGCTCCTGGCCTATGAGGGCTTGACCCATGCCAACGGCGAGCGCGAGGCTGGCTTGGATGTCGCCCGCTATGTCAATGCCTTTCCTGGCACGCCGGGGGATTACCGAGCCTGGATTGGTGGCATCCGCCCGGTCGACGACATCACGGCGCTCCTCGACAACCTCCAGTACGCCTACCATCGGGCGAAGATCGTGGTTCTGGAGGAGGAGCTCGCCAAGCTAGGAAAGATCTTCGAGACTGCTTCGTCGCAGTCCGGCCGGCCACGCCATGATGATCCGAGCCGCGCCTATAAAGTCCTGATCGGCGATCTGGTGGGATTGAAGTTCGATGAGAGCGGCCAGCCCGATCACAGCGAGGTTCGGGCCCACATCGAGTCCAAAGGTGGGGTTTTTCACGACGGTCCTGCCAGGGACGGCGAGGATCTGGAGCCCGGCAAAATCCACTTCTTTTATCAGCCGGACATCAGCACGGCGGAAGAAATCCTGCCGCAGACCGACAAGGGTCAATACGATGCAGTCATCGTGGCTGCCACCTTCTTGCCGGCGACCTCGGTCTTTAAGGAGGGCGGTGTGCGCATTGGCGCCGGCACGGGGAACATGGCCTGCGAATGTTGGGGCGGGGGCAACGGCACGGGCGGTGAGGCACCGCTGATGAACACGCCCAGCTTCAACAGCCGCGCCACGGCGCAAATGGTGTTGAAGGCGCTTTTGAAGGTGATGCCCGATTTGCCGGTTGATGTGCTCCATGAGCGCGTCGTCGCCGGTGACTTCGATACCGGTAAGAACCTTCGTGAATACCCAACGGAAAAGCTTGAGGGCAAGCAACTTGCGGTGCTGGGCTTCGGCAATATCGGCCGCGAGGTGGCCAAGCTTGCCAAGGCTTTCAATATGAATGTGACGATTTACGCCCGCGAGCGGCATCGCGATTGGATTGAATCGGAAGGCTTTACCTATGCCGCGTCGGCGACGGAGGCAGCCACAGGGGCCGACGTTATCAGTCCGCACACTGGCCTTGGGGCCGTCAACGCAGAAACCGGTAGGTTTGCCAATGAAGGCATTGTCGATGCTTCGGTCTTGGCGGCTATGAACGACGGCGCCGTGGTCATCAACTACGACCGTGGCGAAGTCATCGACGCGGCTGCTTTGGATCAGGCCTTGGCGAGCGGCAAGGTCCGCTATGCCTGCGTTGATGCGGATCTCTTCAAGGATATGGCCAGTGGAACGCTTTCCGGGCCGATGGTCCCCTACCTCGATGTTGAGGTCCGCCACCGTGGCAGGATGGAGCTGCTGCCGCACGCTGCTGCGGACACCGAGCATTTCTCGCGGGTGGAAGGGGCCAAACAGGCGGTCGACCAGATCTTCGATGCCATACAGTTTAAGTCGATCGTCAACCTGAAAGGGGAGCTTCCGCCCGGCTACCAGGACGCCGGCGCCAAGACCGTGGACGGCGTCGGCAAGGTGACGGCGAACGGCTTGGTTGCGGCTATCGACGATGATCAGAGCCTTGCCCAGATGCGTGCTTTGGCTGAGGAGGTCGCGGCCATCTGGGGAAGTCTGTCGGCCATCCAAGAACCGGAGAGGCGGCAGGAGCTGCTGCAACGCTATGGGGCGCGGCTGGTTTACAAGTCAAACCGCTATGCCACCCTGATGGAAGGGCTTGGCTTACGCGGTCCTTACGCGGGTGGGTGAAGCAGAGCGGTCAGTGCTACAGCGGCCAAGGCGCGCCGCGAGTCGGTCATCTGGGGTGGGCGCTCCTCGGCCCAGTACTCGATCGCCCGCCGGCTTGGATCGATGAGGATCTGCGCGTAGCGATCGACGTAGGGTTGGGTTGCCAGGCCCTCTCCCTTGCCTTGCAGTAGGGCGCAGAGGCGCGTCAGCATGGGCAGCAGATCTGGACTGCGCGGGCCGAAGGCGGCCTCTCGGTCGTGAATGGCTCGCCTGAGGGTATCCACCGAAGTGCAGCTGCGGCAATCTAGCGCCATCAGTCCATTGAAGCGGCTGGCCGCTGCCGCCCCGGCGACAAGACGCTTGAAGCGCCGGCGCAGGATGCATCCGTAGTCCGCGCGATATTTGCGCTCCAAGCGCAGATGGAACAGGCTCGATCGAGCCCTGCTATCGACGCTCATGCCATCGCACCACCTGCGTGCCTGCTGCCATAGACCCTCAGCCTTTGTGAATAGATGTCTTGCCGAGTCGAAATCTCCCGCCAGGTAGGCGGCGATGCCACCGTTGTTGCAACTGCAGGCGCGCCGCGGGTCATCAGCGGGAAAGCCGTCGGCCAGCCTTCGCGCTGCCGACCAATCCCGTTGGCAGGAGTCCTGATCGCCCGCCAAATAGGCATTCAGAGCCGCTTCGCTCAAGGCTTCCCAGCGATGACAAAGGGCAGATGCCGCCCGTGCTTCGTCCATTGCGGACTTCGCTAGTTATCGCGCATCAGGTCTCGCTGCACCTCCGTCATGTGCAGGCGGGTAAAGGCAACGGCACTTTCGATGTCCCGGGCCTCGATCGCCTCGACGATTGACCGGTGCTTGGCCTGGTAGTCGCGAATTCGACTGGGCGACAGCGTCTTTTCATTGGTGCGCGCCCAGTGAGCATGGCGTCGGACGTGGTCAATGAGCTCATACACCCCCAAGAGAAGCGGGTTATGGGTGCCGCGCGCAATCGCCATGTGAAATGCAAGATCCCAGCGGGCGAAGTCTTCGGCGCTGGTGGTCACGCTTGCCAGGCCCGCAAGGCACTCCTTGAGGGCGGCAATGTCGCGAACCGACATGTTGATGACGGCCAGGCGCACCATTTCCGGCTCGACGATTGATCGCACGACGTTGAGTTCCAAGGGGCTGGTAATCTCCGCTATCTCGCCCAGCCGGCTGGCAAGGTCGGGACCGGCTTCGGTCCTGCCTTTGGCTCCTTCGGGCTTGGCCCGGTAGGTAACAAAGCTGCCACTGCCGGCACGCCTAGAGATCACCGCGTGACTTTCCATGAGGTCCAGTGCCTGGCGAACCACATTGCGTGACACCGCGAAATCTTGCGCCAACTGACGTTCGGCTGGCAGGCGTGTGCCATAGGAGTAGGAGTCCGCCAAGATTTGCTCGAACAATTGATTGGCCAAATTCTTGACTGACTTGGTTACCGGTGTGGCGAGCGCACCTTCTCTTTCCCAAGGGGGTGTGAGGGCGAGAATGTTCGCAGTAGTTAACAAAAGCTCGGTCCTTCCTAAACGCGGACAACCCAGGAAATACCAATATACACCAAATTTATCCAAAATCACCCGGTTTGATCCAGCTCAAGGATGAGGGCGGATTTTGTCGGTTAGGCTAAAATGGGCGGAAGTCGATCAGCGTTAGTGAAGGTCAAATTTTATGACGCAAGCCATCCGAATTATTGCGCGCGAACACCGTGACCTGGTGGCGCTCTTGTCCTGTTTTAAGGGCGTCGTGCGCGATGCCGAAAAGAACAAGACGCTGCCAGACTTTGATCTTCTTGAGCTGATCCTCGACTACCTCGGCAACTATTTGAACCGCTACCATCACCCAAAGGAAACATCACACCTTTTCCCAGCCCTGCGGCGCCAGCGTCCTGATTTGGCGCCGGTCCTTGATCAACTTGAGTGGCAGCATGAAAAGGTAGAACCCACCCTCGCCAAACTCCGGTCCCAGCTAAACCTGTGCCGAAACAAGGGAAGTGCCCATCTTTCTGCCCTGCGGGACGCGGTCGAGCGCTACGCCATGTTTGAAATGGCCCATATTGGCCTAGAGGAAAGAGAGATCATGCCGGCTGCCACGCAAAATCTGTCGGAAAGCGACTGGCGGGACATCAATGCGGCCTTTGCGGATAATGACGATCCTCTCTTTGGTCGCAATCAAAAGAAAATGTTCCGACGCCTCTACGGGGAAATTGTTGCCCGATCACCGGCGCCACACGGCTTAGGGGCCCAGCCCTAGCTATACTCTTTTGAGACCTGTGCCCGGTTGAGAAGACATCATGGAAGTGGGCAGCAGCCGGCCCAATTGCGGAGCCGGCTACCGCCTTTAGAGGATTCGAAACTTCAGCCTTCGGTCCTCAAATAGCTTTTCATAGAATCATCCAACGCCTCCACCCAGGGCGTATGGTGGGCCGGCTGCGGATTGCCGGTCATCAGCGAGGTGAAGGTGCGATTGCGAAAGCCCATGATGTCTTCTGCCTTGTGCTTCTTCCACTCGAAGAAGGCCTGGTTGACCCCATCGATGTCGAAGCTGGGGTAATCGGTAAGCGCCACCAGTTCCTTGATGTTGTCACCCTGGAAGACGATCATCGCTTTGGCGTCCTCTAGGGTATCCTCGCGTGCGCCCCAGGCCTCTGAATCGGCGTGCATCTCCTCGTAGCTTGGTAAATCGATGCGTCCCAACATCACATCCCGGGCGAACCAAGCTTGTGCATCGAACATGTTGAAGGTGTACCATTGGTCCTGCATGCCAAGGTAGAAAAGCTTGGGATTCTTCTCCCAGACCACGCCTTTATAGAGGTTGCGCGGCCACATGCGGTTCTGGGTTACCAGGCGCAAATCATCGGGCAGGAAGGGGAAGTGGTGCAAGTAGCCGGTGCAGAGGATGATGGCATCCACCTCTGCCGTCGAGCCGTCTTTGAAAGTGCAGGTCTTGCCATTGACCTTTTGCAGGAGCGGCACCTCGCGCCAGTTGTCCGGCCAATTGAATCCCATGGGGGCGGTGCGGTAGCTCGCGGTGACCGACTTGCAACCATATTTCCAGCATTGCGAGCCGATGTCCTCGGCGGAGTAGCTGGCGCCAATGATGAGGATATCCTTGTCCTTGAATTCCAAAGCGTCGCGGAAGTCGTGGGCGTGCAGGACGCGGCCGTTGAAGGTGTCGAAGCCCTCGAAATAGGGCACGTTGGGCACCGAGAAGTGGCCCGTCGCGACCACCACGTAGTCGAATTCCTCCTGTTCCTCGTGCTTGTTCTTCAAATCCTCGGAAGTAACCGTGAACTTGCCCGTGCCTTCATCGTAGGCGACATGGCGTACGGGCGTGCGGAAGCGAATCCAATCGCGCACACCGGCCTTTTTCACGCGCCCTTCAATGTAGTCGAAAAGCACTGAGCGCGGTGGGTAGGAGGCGATCGGCTTGCCAAAGTGCTCTTCGAAGGTGTAGTCGGCGAATTCGAGGCACTCTTTGGGACCGTTGGACCAGAGGTAGCGGTACATGGAGCAGTGGACCAGTTCACCGTACTCGTCGGTGCCGGTGCGCCAAGTGTAATTCCAGATTCCGCCCCAGTCCTCCTGCTTCTCGAAGCAGACGATTTCCGGGATCTCTGCTCCCTTCTGGGCGGCGGATTGGAAAGCCCGGAGCTGGGCAAGGCCGGACGGGCCGGCGCCGATCACTGCGACACGCGTTTTCATAGGTTCCTCCGTTACTGCAACAGGCGCAGAGTCTCTTAGACGCCCTCATCCAGCGCCAAATTGATCGACTCGAAAAAGCGCCCCCAATCCCAGGATACTTGGTTCCAACAAGCAGGTTTTGATCCAATTTCGACCAAATTAAAGCGAAGATGCACAGCTGTCCACCAATTTCGACCCATCTTGAGCCAATTCAACGAAAATGCCTTGTCGCGACAGGGTCGAGCCGATATAGTTTGTTTAAATCGATGCTATTGTTACCATCGAATTTGACTGGATAAAGAAAATTGGTTTGGGATTGGTCGGGCATTTTGGTGAATTTGGTATCGAAAATGTGAACCATCACTGAATACGGCTAATGGTGAAAATGTCGATTCGAATCCGCGATTGCTGCCGATCCAGGGCTCACCGATGAGTTAAGCGGGAAGAAGAAAGCAAACGATGACAACAGGCATTCGGCTCTAGGCATCGGCAGCAAGAGAGCCGATAAAAAAGGGAGGTTTAGGACCATGACACTATCGCGATTGGGACGGAGCGTTACGAGAAGGCGTTTGCTCGAAACGGCTGCCGCTGGCGCCGGCGCTGCATTCGCAGGCTCATACTTGCCGCGAGTTTCCCTGGCTGCCGACGACGTGGTCAAGATCGGTTTTCTTGCTCCCTTGACGGGCGAGGTTGCAGCTTGGGGCAAGCCGGGGCTGGACGGTTGCCAAATTTGGGCGGAATGGGTGAACCAAGCCGGCGGAATCAAGATCGGCGATAAGAGCCACAAAGTCGAGTTTGTCTCCTATGACAACGAATATGACCCCGGTAAAGCGCGCGCCGGCGCCACCAAGCTGATCAAAGAGGATGGCGTCAAATTCATCATGATGCTGGGCGGTGACACCTGGCCGGGCGTGCAAAAAATCGCCGCCAAGGAGGGCATGCTCTTTTCCACCCTGCTGCCGAGCGACCTGACACCGGATACCACGACCTTGCTGGCGCCGGCGGAAGTACACCCGATTTACAACGTCACCGGTGTCGAATGGCTTGCCGAGAACAAGCCAGATCTCAAGAACTATGTGGTCTGCGCCCAGGATGACGCTTTGGGTCTGCCGTCGGTTGCCACTTATCTCGCGGCCTTTGAGGCCGAGGGCATCGAGGCCCTGGACGATCCTCTCCTGTTCGATCCGGCGACCACCGACTTCGCGCCGGTGGTGACCAAGCTCCTATCCAAGAACCCAGACATTGTCTGCTTGGATACCTGCTATGCGGACTATGTCCATCCGATCTGCGAGCAGCTCTTCCAGCAAGGCTACAAGGGGCAAGTCATCTCCTGTACCGCCGACTTCTATGAGAAGATCATCGAGAAGACCTCGGCAGAATTCATGGAAGGCTTCATCTTCCAATTCCCGGATTTCGACGACCCGGCACTGAATACCGATACCGTCAATTTTGCCAAGCCGAATGAATTCTATGCCGAGTATGCCAAACGCTATCCCGGAGAATGGGGGGCGGTTTCCTGGGAATATGCCTCGATCATGGACCTTTGGAAGGCGGCGGCGGAACGTGCCGGCAGTGTTGAGCCGGCCGATGTGCTTGCCGCCATGCAGGAGGGCGGATCAGCGCCCCATGCCTTCGGTGATGCCCAGTGGTGGGGCAAGGAGCTCTTCGGTATTGACAATGCGCTGGTCGGCAACTGGCCGGTGGTGGTGATCGAGGGCGGCAAGGCCCGCATCAAGGAGTACAAGTCCATCCCCGCCTGGTGGGACAAGCACGGCGAGCTGCTGGTCAAGCACATGGATGCCCTTGGTCAAATGTATTACCAACGGGGCTGACCGGGATCGGTGTCTCTTTGGAAGTTACAGCTTGAATCCGTGGAGGTGGGAGCCGAGGGCCTGACCCCGGCTCCCCCTTCTTGACCGGATGAAATTGCCACGTCGTTGCGGTAGTCGGTAGAACGATCGGACGGGAACGCTTGCGCTAAGGCAGTCAAAGGCGTCCTTGGGTATGCTCGAGCTCTTGCTGCAGACATCGCTGAATGCACTCTACGCTGCCAGCTTCATGGCCTTGGTGGCGGTGGGTTTGGTGCTGATCTTCGGCGTCATGGGCATCATCAACTTCGCCCACGGCGAGCTTTACATGCTGGGTGCCTATGCGGTGGTGGCGGTCTACGCCGACTGGCATTTGCCGTTTTTCCTGGCGGTCGCCGTCGGCCTGATTTTTGTCGGACTTGTCGGCATCGGCATGGAACGCAGCCTGTTTCGGCCGATGCGCGACAATCCGCTGGGCGGGCTGGTCGTTTCCATAGGCTTCTTGTTGATCCTGCAAGCCTTGGCGGTTTTGGGCTTCGGCGTTCGAATGGAGCACATCCCGCCGCCGACCCAGGCGGTGATAGCCGTGTTCGGCACCCAGGGCGATGGCGTGGTGCTGCCGCTGCAGCGGCTCTACGTCATTCTGGCAACCATCATTCTGCTCGCCGCTCTTTGGTGGTTTCTGCGCCGCACCCGCTTCGGCTGGGCGCTGAGAGCCTGTGCCCAGGATCCCGAAGCCGCCATGCTCCAGGGCATATCCCTCAACCAAACCGCACGCCTGGCCATGTTTATCGGGGCGGCACTTGCTGGTGTTGCCGGGGCGCTTACCGCTCCTTTGGTACGAACCTATCCTTACATGGGCCACTCGGTCATCGTCACCGCCTTCATCATTATCATCGTCGGCGGCATCGGCAGCCTGGAAGGGGCGGTCACCGCGGCGGTGCTCTACGCCTTCGTGCACACCTTTGTCACCACCTTTTGGGATGGGGTGATCGCCGACATCGTTGGCCTTATGCTTATGTTGTTGGTTCTGATCGTCAAGCCGACCGGACTTTTCGGGACCAAGGAACGTGCCTGACCGTGGGCTGTCGCTAAAGGCCGCCTTGGGTCTGGCCTTGCTTTACGCCGGGCTCATCGCCTTGCCGCATCTGCTCAGCTATTCACAAAAAGAGATCGCCGTCTTCTTGATCATCAATGTGCTGCTGGTGGTCAGCTACCGCCTCCTGACCCTGACCGGCGAATGGTCGCTGGCCCATGTGGTGATCATGGGCGTGGGTGCCTATGCCAGTGCCCTTGCCTCCAAGCGTTTGGGCGTGCCGGTGCCGATCTCGATGCTGCTGGGGGCGGGGACGGCAGCGGTCATCGCCTATCTCTTGAGTTTTCCCCTCTTCCGCATGAAGGGATTCTACTTTCTGATCGGTTCCTTTGCCGCCGGAGAGATCATCCGCTTGCTGTGGAAGCGTTTTCGCGAGCCCTTCGGCGGGCCCAAGGGCCTCAAGCTCATTCCCGAGTTCCCGGAGATATCGCTCGGCAGCACCGCCATCGATTTTTTCGAACCGCAGAACTACTACTATTTCTGCCTGATCGTGGTCTCGGTATCCATCTGGATCATGTATCGCCTCGAGCGCTCGCCGGTCGGCCTCACCTTTCACGCGGTGCATTGGCAGGACAAGCTCGCCGAGTCGGTCGGGGTGAACGCCTGGAAGTACCGGACCATGGCCTTCGTCATCGCCTCCTTCTTTGCCGGCTTGTCCGGCGCCTTGTTGGCCCATTACGTCGGTACCATCAATCCCAACCGCTTTAACGTCGAGGAGATGGTTTTCGTTCTCACCTGGGCCATCGTCGGCGGCACGGCCACGATCTATGGCCCCATTCTCGGCGTCGTCGTTCTCACCATCATGAACGAGGTGGTGCTGCGCGAGCTCGGCTTCGATCAGCTGCGGCCGCTGATCTACGGCGCCATCTTGATCGTCTCTGTGATGTTCCTGCCCAAGGGCTTGGAAAGCCTGGTCCCGAAGCTGGCGGCCAAGTTCAAGCCAAAACAAGAGGCCGTACCAGAGAAACCCGGTTAAGGCTTACCCGGAACGTGACACCAACAGCAGGCAAGCGGCCAGAAGGCGGCGGCTGTCACCGAAGATGGGCGGTTTTTCCGCCTTCCAACGGGCAAAGGCGCCGAGCGGCGGCGACCCGCCCGACGCCAGGTCGTGGACGGCAAGGCGGGCCTCCTCGGCGAAATTGGACAGGCGTTGGCGCACCACGGTCTCGTACTTATCCCGGTGCAGGGCCTCCATGCGCAGGTGAAAGAGGGAACTGCGGGCCCGCCGTTCCACGGTCATGGCATTGATCCAGAAGCCGACTGCGTCCCATACCCGGAGGGATTCTTGCGCCAGTCGATCGGCGGCCGCCTTCTTGCCAGATTGCCGCAAGCCATAGGCCTGGTTGGCAAGGCTTGTCCCCAGGCGGGGGTCATTGGCGGCGAATTCTTCGCGGGCCACAGCCAGGGCGTCCCGCCACAGATCGGTTGCCGCCTTCAGTTCGCCGCTGTAGGCGAGGGCGGCTGCCTCTTCGGTCTTGACCTCCCAGACCAGCTCCGCTGTCGACCAGCCGGCCGCCAGGGCCGCCTGCAGGTCGAGGCTGCTACCCGCCGAGGTAGGCGCGTCTGACATGATCGTTTTCGTGTAGCTCTGGGGCCGGCCCTTCCAGGGCAATGCCGCCGGTTTCAAGCACATAGGCGTGATCGGCCAGTTGCAGCGCCATCTCGGCATTCTGCTCGACCAGGATGACCGGCACGCCTTGCTCGCTGATTTCCTCGATGATGCGGGCGATCTCCTGGACGACGATGGGGGCCAGGCCCATGGAGGGCTCGTCCAGCAACAGCAGCCGTGGCTTCGCCATCAACGCCCGGCCGATGGCGACCATCTGTTGCTCGCCGCCGGACATGGTCTTGGCCCACTGCCTGCGTCGTTCACGCAACCGCGGGAAGCGCTCGAAAGCCTCCTCCAAGTCCTTCTCAACCTGGGCTTTGTCACGCCGCAGGAAGGCCCCGGTGCGTAGGTTTTCCTCGACGGTCAGATCGGGAAAGATGCGGCGTCCCTCCGGCACATGGGCGATGCCTGAGGCCACGATCTTTTCCGGCGGCAGACCATCGATACGCGCCCCATCGAACCAGATTTCCCCGCCGGAAAGGGCTGCAAGGCCTGAAATCGCGCGCAGAGTCGTGGTTTTTCCAGCGCCATTGGCGCCGATGATGGTGACGATACCGCCGGCCGGCACGCCCAAGCTGATTCCCTTCAGTGCTGCCACCTTATTATAGTGAACGCTGGCTTCCTCGATCCTAAGCAGCATGATGGGGGGCTCCGAGGTAGGCCTCGATCACATCCGGATTGCTGCGGATTTCCTCCGGCGTTCCCTCGACCAGCAGACGTCCGAAGTTGAGCACTGTGATCCTGTCGCAGAGCCCCATCACCGCCTGCATGTCGTGTTCGACCAAGAGGATCGTGACCCCTCTGTCGCGGATCCTGCGCATGAGATCCATCATGTGCCGGGTTTCTTCCGGGTTCATGCCGGTAAAGGGCTCATCTAAAAGCAGCACCGTTGGGCTAGCGGCGAGGGCCACGGCCATGCCGAGTGCGCGTTGCAGGCCGTGCGGCAGTTCCGAGGCAAGATCATGCCGCCGATCGGCCAGATCAAAGAACTCTAAGATCCCGATCGCGCTGTCTTCCACTTCCCGCGCACGGGCTCGATCGAGGCGGAGGATGGAGGTGAAAAGCCGAGGCTGTTGCTTCAGGTGAAAGCCGATCAAGACGTTTTCCAGCAAGCTGAATTCCTGAAACAATGTGGACTGTTGGAAGGTGCGGATCAGTCCCCTGGCGGCAACAGCGCTCATTTTCATGCCCGAGATATCACTGCCGTCATAAAGGACGCGCCCGCTGGTCGGTGTGTAAAATCCGCTGATGATATTGAAGGTGGTGGTTTTTCCGGCGCCGTTTGGGCCGATCAGCCCGCGAATCTGGCCCTCTTCTATAGCGAAGGTCAGGTCGTCTACGGCTATCAGACCGCCGAACTGCATGGTCAGATTTTCTGCGGCCAGGATAGACATCTGCAGGCCTTCGTTCCTCTAGAACCAAGCGATTTCTTGCCAAGGACGGCCATGTCAGTGTAGACTTCGGTCAGCATTGGTTCAATAGTTGGTTCAGGAAAAGGCCCAGAAATTGCTGATTTTCGTGAGGTCTTCGGAAAAACGGTCTAGTATTTTGTGGGTTCCTTTAGAAAACCTGTGAAAATGGTCTAAATTGGTCTACTTGGTCCTCCAAGCATAGAAGGGATGCTCGATGCAGGGTTTGGGAGAGGCGACATGGCCAGTTGCCAGGGTCATTCGGCCCGGCCTGCGTCGACCGGAGCCTGGGCGCGAGCTCTACCGGGTACCTGGCCAGGGCCAAGTGACCCTGCGCCTTCAAGCGGGCGACCGCATCACCGTGACGGATATCGAAGGGGCCCAGCCCTGCGAGGTCATCGCCTTTGGGGCCGAGGGCCGGGCCGACCCCGGCATCTTAGGGGTACAGCCCAACGGGCAGGCCCGCGGTACTTTGGCCTTACTGGCTAAAGGAAACGGTGGTATCTCGGCGGCGCTGGAACGGCACGGGATCGAGCTGATGAACCCGGGCTCGGTCGACCTCTTCGGGCCCGACAGCCGGCCTGGCACGGCGGCGGTCTTTACCGCCCAGTCCGACGGCGTGCTGCTGGTCACAGCACCTGGCGAAGCCATGGCCGTCGACGCGCAAAACCCACCCACGGATATCGAGCTTTTCATTGAGCGGGCGTCGCCACCGGCAGAATTGTCCCTGCCGGTTCTGCCACCCCCCTTGGCCGAGCCACGCCTCGATTTGCGGGTCGATCGCTCAACGGCGCGGGCCTACGAGGTTAAGGCCGGTGAGTGGATCGAGGTCATCGATGTCGAGGGCCGGCAATGTTCGGATTTTCAGGCTTTTCGGAGCGCTGAGCTCGAAAAAGGGATCGAGCGCTGCCTGGACGTCACCGTTACCCGCACCCTTATGGGCCAGGGCTATCCGGGCCCCGGCCTCATGGCCAAGTACTATGATCAGAACTTCCAGCCCTTGGTCGAAATCGTCCAGGACAACTGCCTCAGGCACGATGCCTTTGGCCTGGCCTGCACCGCCAAGTACTACGAGGACATGGGCTACCCGGGCCACGCCAACTGCTCCGATAACTTCAACGACGCCCTCGATCCCTATGGGGTGGCGGCGCGGCGCGGCTGGATGGCCATGAATTTCTTCTACAACACCGGGATCGATGATCAGAACCAGTTTTATTTGGACGAGCCCTGGTCGCGCCCCGGCGATCATGTCTTGCTGCAGGCGCTCACGGATATGGTGTGTGTTTCTTCGGCTTGCCCCTGCGATGTGGATGCGGCCAACGGCTGGAACCCGACCGATATCCATTTGCGGGTTTATTCTCCCAAGGAACGCTTCAAGCGTTCGATCGGCTATCGCAAGAACACCCAAGCGGAGGCGGAGATGACGAAGGAGACCGGGTTTCACCCGCGCACCGCGGCGCTGACGCGCAGTTTCGTTGAATACAACGGCTATTGGCTGCCCAGCTCCTATCCCAAGCATGGCGCAATCGAGGAGTATTGGGCCTGCCGGGAAAAGGCCATCATCATGGATCTTTCCGCCTTGCGGAAGTTCGAGGTTCTGGGGCCCGATGCCGAAACCCTCTTGCAGCGCTGCCTGACGCGCAACGTTCGCAAATTGGCCGTCGGCCAAGTGGTCTACACGGCGATGTGCTACGACACCGGGACCATGATCGACGACGGCACGCTGCTGCGCCTAGGGGCCGACAATTTCCGCTGGGTGGGCGGCTCCGACTATGGCGGCGAGTGGCTTCGTCAGCAGGCGGAGAAAATGGGCTTGGAGGTCTGGGTCAAGTCCTCGACCGATCACCTGCACAACGTCTCGGTGCAAGGGCCCCTCAGCCGCGACATCCTGAAGCAGGTCATCTGGATACCGCCGGCCCAGCCGTCAGTGGAAGAGCTTGGCTGGTTCCGCTTGACCATCGGCCGCATCGGCGATTGCGACGGCATCGCCGTGGTGGTCTCGCGCACCGGCTACACGGGCGAGCTGGGCTATGAGGTCTGGTGCCATCCAAGCGATGCTCCCGCCGTGTGGGATGCCATATGGCAGGCGGGCGAGCCGCACGGCCTGACGCCGCTCGGGCTCGAGGCGCTTGACATGCTGCGCATCGAAGCCGGCTTGATCTTCGCCGGCTATGAGTTCGATGACCAGACCGATCCCTTCGAGGCGGGGATCGGATTTACCGTACCCCTGAAATCGAAGAACGAGGATTTCATCGGCCGAGAGGCGCTGGTTGAACGCAAGGACCATCCCCAGCGGCGCCTGGTCGGCTTGGAACTCGCCGGCGGCGAGATGGCGGCAAACGGCGACTGCGTCCATGTGGGGCGCCTGCAGGTGGGCACGGTGACCTCGGCAACGCGCTCGCCGATCCTCAAGAAGAACCTGGCCCTCTGCCGCATGGCCGTGGAATACGCGACGCCGGGTACCGAGGTCGAGATCGGCAAATTGGACGGCCACCAAAAGCGCCTGCCGGCCAAGGTGGTGCCCTATCCCTTCTATGACCCGAAAAAGGAAAGGGTGCGGGCTTAGCGTTGGGCGGCAATTTGGCGCCATGATTCGGTGGTCATGGATGGCCTGCTTGCCGATCGAGGCGACGCTTGTGCTTTAGGCTTCTTCGCTAGCGGGTATGAAAGCGCGGAGGCCTCCGCCTTCTTGTCAGACGCGTCGCTGATGCGGCGAGGCAGTTCGGGGATGGCCATCAGGCGATTGGTGGCTTTGAGCCCAAACATACAGAAAAGCCATATTGTGTTTTTGCGTTGCCAGACCGCCCTTGACCTGAACCTTACTTGAGATTCTATATTCTCGCCCTGTGCAAATGGTTCAGCAGTTTGTGACCATGAGCCGAGGGCAAGTCATGAAATTCACAATGGCAGGTATAATATTGTTCACGCAAAACTATGAAGATTGCGTGGAGTTCTATGGTTCGGTTCTTGGATTGGAAATCTTGCACGAGATCGATCGCGAGGGTGAACGGCTGACAACGTTTTCGTTGGGTGGCGCCTACTTAATGATCGAGACCGATGGCGTTGCGTCCGAGGGTGCAAAGACAGTTGCGCAAAACCCGACGAAGTTTCGTTTCAATGTCCCTGATGTTTCGGCGACGGCCAGTTTACTACAGCAAAAAGGTGTCGACGTATCTGTTGCGATACACACTTGGGGCACGACCGCCGAATTCACCGATCCGGATGGGAACCTATGTGCGCTGAGATCGGACGATGGATTCGGTCAGTGACCCAAGGCCTAGTTGGTCCGCTTACCCAACCTCTCTGCCTCTGGCCCAAGATCAGCCAGTTTGACCTGTCGGTTGATCATATGTAGCCGCGCCACGAGGAGCGACAACACCGGCGGGATCGACCGCGATTGGTTCCTTGGTTGGATTGACATTACGTAGACTCACCGGCCAATGCGACTCTTGTCCGAGAATTAAAAATTGTCTCGCGAAAGCATCGCTCCGGAAACGTTCCTGTTCTGGCGGCGGGTGAAAGGTCACTTGGTCCGACGGAGGCCGCCCAAACGGAGGCTGCCCAAACCATTGTGCGGCGGTGCAGGAACGGGCAATCCGTGTGCAGGACGTAAGCGGAACTTGATCCAGAACTGATAAGTCGGGTGAAGTGAAGGTAATACGATCGCCCGGAATGCCAATGACGCCTGCAGCCCACGGCCCGACACCGGTTGCCCCTAGAACAACCACTCGGGATACGCTGGCCGTATCACCCTTGAAATTCCAAATAATTTGGCGGCTGGATTGCAGAACGATATAGTGTTTAAGATCGCTGGAGGAGATATCGACCGTGGCATTCTAGCCGAGCACGTCACCGATCGGGCGTGGCAAATTCGGGATAGCCTTCACGGGATCGGCCGCTGCGAGCCCTTGCGACCCTTCCGGTCAGTTTTCTGCATGATGGTGTATGTCAGGTTTGGGGATCCAGTCACGGCGGTGTTCTTCTGTTTAGCAGGTTGATAAGTCTAAGCGAGAAGACTATCTGCCAATTGAATCAGCTGCCTGAGATGTACTCAGTAGCCGCCTGTTGCAGACGCTGAAAGGTTGCATCGTCTGCCAGTGCCTCAAAATCTTCGTCGTAGCTCATCCAAAGAGCCAATCGCCGCCGCACGATCGCCGGTACCACGAACGCACATTCGAGATGATAGAGAGCGGCCTTCAATGCCCCATCAATCGCATGCATTCGAGCGGTGTTGTAATGAACGAGACAATCGTCGGGCGCAATTGCCAGAGCCCATTCAGCCCAGACGTGGGCGCGGTCCATCATCTCAAGATGGGCCAACACCGCAGCCCCGAACGCAAGCGCGCCGGCATTGTCGGGATTATCTTCAAGCTCCTTTTCAACCAATGAAAGTGCTGTTCGAAAAGTTCCCTCGGCCTCCAGTGCTCTACCAAGCGCTTTCTGCTCTTCTGCCAGCAATCCGCTGGACCTGAAATCATCCGGTCGCAGACTTGCGGCCATTGCGAAACGCTTCGCCGCGCTTTCGCGATCTCCTTGAAGCCGGTGATTGCGCGCGAGAAAAAACTGCGGCTCGAAAAGAGATGGGTCCTGATCGATTGCAACAAGAAAGGATTTCTCGGCAATGCGATACTCTCCAAGAGCATAATGTGCGAGACCCAGAGCGGCGTTGCCGAGCGGTAGTTCAGGGTCTATAGCCAAGGCTTTTTGAGCATCGGCAAGACCCTCAGTGGTAGCGGGCTTACTACCGATACGGTGAATGCTTTGCGCTAAGTACGAGCGGCAAATCGACAGCTGAGCATGCGCCCTGGCAAAATTGGGATCGATCTCCACTGCGCGGACCAACAATGCTTCAGCCGCTCGGAGTGAGTGGGTGTACATTCCACGTAAATACAGAGATCTACCCTTGAGGAAGAGCTCGTAAGCTCGAGGGTTAGATGTGTCATTCGCTGTTGGAACAGTGATGTTGGTCAGTTCATGTCGCAGCGTGCGGACAACATCGTGGGCAATCGCATCGTGCATCGCAAATGTCACCTCTGCCGCATGATCGTAGCGTTCCGCCCATACGATCCGACCTGTGGCCGTATCAACAAGCTGGGTGTTTACCCGCAGTCTACCTTCTGAACGTCGCATGGTTCCGCTCAGCACATGTGTCGCACCCCGCTCCGCAGCCCTTTCGCTGGTCACCGGCTCGTCCCTTCCAAACACGCTACGCGGCAATACTTCGATTTGAGACGTACGGACCAATTCGGTTGCGATGTCGTCGATTAGACCATCCGCAAAAAAGGCATACGACCTCTCGTCGTTGAGCACGGTGAGGGGTGCCATTGCAACGACGGAATACTCGGATGCAGTGGCGTGCGTCACCTCAGACAATTGCGCAGCAAAATCAGGCACATCATGCGAAGAGTTTTCTTCGTCTGGAACCTCAGATGCCGTGACAAGAGAAAGCGACGTCCCAAAGCTGTAGCCGGATTCAAGAAAGCGCCTGGTGCGAAGCAGCTTGTTTTCGTCGTCCATGATCCGATGAGCGTTCTTCACATCCGCTTCAAAGTTCGGCGCGTCCCGCCGGATCAGGATGTATTTTGAGAATTGCGGTTGCTCGCTATCAAGATCGAACCAGCTGATGTAGCCATCCAACCAGGTGATGTCCCTTGCGCCGGATAAGACAAAGGCCGCGCATTCCAATGGAAACGGCCATTTCTCGGACCTGAGCTGCCCACAAAAGACGTTATCCTTGAAAGTGGAATTCTCGAAAATGTCGATCATCGTCTCGTTGCCGGCCCGATGAACCGAGCGACCTTCGACTTTACTACCTGTCTGCTCAAGGCGCGTGTCCTCGCCGATAACATAGGGATGTCCAAAGCGATCGGTTGCGAGAATGAGGCCGAACCAGTCGCCGGTCAAATCAACGCGTTGCGCCTCACCACTTTCGTCATGAGGCACTATGAGGCGTTCAACATCCACCCCAAGTTCCCTCGCCATACGGTTAAGATAAGTCTTCAGAATAGGGCCGCCGCGCTCCGCACGGTAAATCGTCGGAACCGAAACGCTTTCGCAGGCAGCGGCAAATGCTTCTGCAGAATTGAACGCATGCTTTCTCAGACGACGCAGGTCGCTACCTCGCACCAGAGTTGAATTGCTTTTGCTCACCATTGCGACGCCCACTCCGACAATGCTGATCAATTTTTAGCGGAATTGATCAGTATTGGGAAAATTTATCTGCACATTCTGATCTACGCGAGATCGAGACGCCTTTATGCCCGTGCGGTTAAATTTGGGAAGTAGCAATGGAGGTTTTGAGAATCTAGGGAGTTGAAGTGATGTTCATCAAACTTCGCGCGCCCTTTCACAATATCTAGTGCGTGTTCTCAACCACCAGTTGGTGATCGCACTACCAACTTGTGAACTGCGCTTCCCACCGATGCGGTGCTGTTCCCAAACCAGCTGATAGAGGAATGTGATGATGTCAATTCTGGCCGGATATGGTTTTGCGCTTGCGACAGCAATCTTCGTCATCATTGGTGATTACTACATCAAACTGGCGGCGGATGCGGCGGGCTCACTGGTCTCCTTGCATTTTCTTCTTGGCGCGATGTTCTATATCGGCTCAGCAGCGATGTGGTATGGCTCAATGCGCCAGATCACTCTGGCACAGGCCGGTGTTGCCTATTCCATGCTGACGCTCTTGGCAGTGTGCCTGCTGGGAGTTTTAGTGTTTGGAGAAAAACTCTATGCGCGTGAAGTATTAGGCATCGGTTGCGCCATGTTATCCATGATCTTGATGGTGCGATTTTCATAGGGCAGGTTCATGACTGCGAGTCCCAGTGTTCCCGGCCTTTGGATGCAAGTGCAGTAGTTTTCCACACCCACAAAGAGGTAGGAAGTTGGCCGTATCCAAGAAGCTTGTTGCGCCAGAAAGCCGTCATTGGTGATGGCTGAGCGATAGTCTTGTCCGCTTACCCGACCTATTCGCTTCTGGCCCAAGATCAGTCCGCTTCTGTACTGCGCCGCGTCGCCTCCCTCAGAAGGCCGGCGGATCGGCCTGGGCGCGCGACCAATCCGGCTGAAAGGCCAGCACCTCTATGTCCCCGGGCAGGTTGGAGTTGAAAAGGCTGTTGTGCCAGAAGACTGCCTGCCAATGGGGTTCGTTTGGAGTGAGCTGCTGAACTTGGCAAGGCAGATGATAGGACTGTCGTTTTTCCTCAAAGCGAAGCTCACAGCTGCCGGCATCGCGCATGCGTGAAGCCGCGGCGGAAGCCGGCCCGAAGACGGCAAACAGCCGATCCGAAAACGCTCTTGTGTTCTGGTAGTAACTCGCCGAGAGATACTTGAGCGCCGCCTCGTAACGCTCCTTCGGGTCCTTGGTTCGCCGCACCATGTGGCGCCACTCGGCCGTAATCGTCGCCGGCTCCTTGGGCACTATGACCACGACCACGCGCGAGAAAACCACGTCGGCTTTCGCGATGATGACATCGGGGCACATGCCCGGCGATGGCCGCCCTTCAAGGTGCCGCACAGCGTGCTGGCGCAATCGGCACTGCCATCCTAAAAAGTGGTCGCGGAGTATGCGCTGTGCACTTTCAAGGCGCACCACCTCGTCCTGCGTCGTGGTCATGACGGTGACATCCTCGCATGATTGCGGAAGGCCTCGATTTCGGCGGCCAGTTCTTGCGGCGAGGCATCGACCGCGCCGTAGGGAATGAGCAAGAGCGGCAACTTCACAAGCGGGCTCGTCGTAAAGGATTTACGCGACGGCAAGGGGAGTTGCGCGACGAGGGCATCCGGTTCGCGCAGCTTGAGGCAGAGAAAGCGGCGCAAGCGGCCGCCGCGGGCGTAGACTTCGACAATCTGTTCCCAGGGTATTTGCACATCGCCCCAGTCACGAAACCACAAGCCTTCCGGTTCCATAATGAGAAGGGATCTGCTTGGCCGCGAACTCCACCATACCCAAGCCGCGAAGGCAGCACCCAGAAGGATCAGAGCGCCGCCGATGAGACCATCGTCGCCCTCAGGACCATCCGACTGCAGCGTAGCGATGACGCCCATCACCCCCAAGAAGGCGGCTATGATAAACCCGTTGCGGCGTTTTCCGCCACTTGCGCCGTAAACAAGCCTTGTTGCCATTCTAAGGGGTTCCTCGCGAGCAAAGGGCGCCAAGCCGAAGCTTGGCGCCCCC
Organism: Rhodospirillales bacterium; assembly: GCA_965222795.1. Taxonomy (GTDB): domain Bacteria; phylum Pseudomonadota; class Alphaproteobacteria; order Kiloniellales; family CBDCUY01; genus CBDCUY01. The sequence continues at coordinate 3,121,783 of OZ244972.1, forward strand.
CATGCGATCATTCGCAGTCTGTCGAACGGCGGTGTTAGCCGCCGCTGATAGACTTCTTAATGTTTTCCTCCGTGGCATAAGTGTCAATCTTGTGCCGGATGTAGTCATTTTCATGCTTGCACTGCCAAATGTGCCAGGCAATCCAGAGAACGATCGCAATGATCGCCATGACGAATTCCGTTCCCACGCCAGGATAGATAAAGGTCACGTCCTTCAGGTCGACGGCCCAGCTTTCGAGTGGTGTGGTTGACATAGTTCAGTCTCCTTTTGGTCGTTAGGCCGCAACACTCAGGCGTGCCCGTGTTCCGTATCGATAACCTCTTGCCGGGCCGCAGTGGCTTCCTGATCGGTGTGGAAGTCCAAGCCCAGGAGCTCGACCTCCTTGGGAATGCGCAACAGGTTCGCACCAGCCAGGATCTTAGCCAAGATCCACGCCGGTATGAAACCTAGCACCCAGAACATGATGATGGCGCCGGCGAACTGTCCCCAAGGCGTGATCGGGGCAAAGCCTTCGTAAGTGGAGGAAGGATGACCCCAGAGGACAATACCGGCGATGACCAGGCCGATAAATCCAGCATAGCCATGCACGGCCACGGCTCCGACGGCATCGTCCACCTTGAACTTGCGCTCTACCCAATAGTGGAGCTTGTACATCAGGAAAGTGCCGATCGCGCCGATGAAGAGCGCCTGGTAGGGATGGTAGAGGTCATTGCCCGCCGATGCTGTAATGATACCGGCAAGCCCACCAGAGTAGGTCCAGAAGGCGTCACCCTTGGAGACCATGTAGCCCGCCATCATGCCGCCGGAAAGCGACATCAAGAAGTTGATGGTGATGGCACTAAGTGTCGTTGGCGTCAGGTAAATGGTGGTGGCGGTCCAAGTCTCGCCGGTAATCTGTCCGCCGATGGTCGGAGGATCAATCGCCGGCACGTTACAGGCCACATAGAAACCCCAGAACCCGGTGTAGATCAGGAACAGGCCGATGCAAACCAACCAGGGATTATGCGGCAGTATGTCGTTGACGCGGCCGTCGGCGGTGAACTTGCCGAGGCGCGGGCCGAGCACCACGAGGACGCCAAGGGCGCAACCGCCGGCAATACCGTGGATCACACCCGAGGCGTAGGCATCATGATAGCCCAGGATTTGCACCATCCAACCGCTGAAATGCCAGCCCCAGGCGGCGTCAATCGACCAGGTGACCGAACCGATCAAGATGGCAAATAGCCAGAACGCAAAGGAGCGAATGCGCTCGATCACCGCACCGGATACGATCGAGGCAGCGGTCCAGGCAAACAGCAAAAAGGCGGCCCAGAACACGCCGGAAATCCGGTCGTCAAGGCGTGGCCCCATGCTTTCGCCCCAGGCAGTGTAGGCCTCGGCGAAGCTTGGATCGGGATGCCCGATCCCGCCGGTGATTCCCGGCCCACCCGGGAAGGCCCAGTAAATCCACCATCCAAAGAAGAACCAAGTGATGGTGACCAAAGGGATCAACATCGAGTTTTTCATCAGCGTATGCAGGTGATTCTTGCGCCGGCTCGCACCGACTTCGTACATACAGAACCCGACGTGTATCAGGAACATTAAGGCAACCGTGATCCAGTAGTAAAACTCTGTGAACACGGTTGTGATTGCTGATAGGTTGTCGCCCATACGAATTCCCCCAGTATTTGTTGTCTTGGGGCAAGGCTGATAGAACCTAGAAATAGGGACTGCCAGTCACCGCCATGCTTTCAGCTTCGTTGGTTTTGCCCCACATTGCCCATGCTGGCCTTCGTGTACGACCAAGTCACGTAGCCAGCGTTCCTTCCTGTTTGCTTGACCAGACCTCTTTTTTCGTTTCGACCCATTGGCCGAAGGCCCTTTTTAGAGCTCTGCCTCACCGGTGGGCCGGTCAAGCTGGGACCGATGCTGCTTTGTTTCTCATCTCCATTAGGCACTTTCCTTCCTCTCATTATAGCGCCATTGTATCATAGGAAGAATAATTTCCTAGGATGAAACGAATCCAACTTCGACGGTCCATCGCAATGAATCAATGTTTGACGACTTTTTCAGCCCTCATACGCCCAAAAGATCTTCGCGCGCCTTCTTCAAGTGCGATTCAATCGCACCAACTGCTGTCTCGACGTCCCGTGAACGCAGGGCCTCATAAATCTGCCGATGTTGCTGGTTGTAGCGGTCGATGTTGTCAGCGCTCAAAATCTTTCCTTTCATTAGCGCCCACTGCTCGTGCGCACGCACGGCGTTGGTAAAGCCGAAGAGATGAATCATCAGAGGATTGTGAGTTGCTTCAGCCAAGCGCAGGTGAAAAGCTTCGTCTGCTTGCGAAAAGCTTTCCAGGTCCTTTGCTTGCTCTAGTTGCTCAATTGATTCGCCCAGTTTTGCGAGATCTCGAGCCGTGCCATTGAGCGCTGCCAGTCGGCAAATCGCCGGTTCCAGGGCCAAGCGAACCTCGATCAGCTCCAGCGGACTCGTACGGTCAGAAATGTCACTGGATTCCAACGACTGTTCGTGATGGACGAAGGTGCCGCTGCCCATGCGGCGAACAAGAAGTCTTTGCTCTTCCAGTCGCTTCAGAGCCTCGCGAATAGTGCCGCGCGAAGCCCCGAAATGCTCGGCCAAGTCTCGTTCGGCCGGGAGGCGTTCGCCCAGCGCGTAGCGTCCGGCAAATATTGCTTCGCGTAAACGAGCCGCGATGATATCGGCGCTACGGGTGACGCCGGTCGGCAAATCGGTCAAGCGACGGTCGGTCATGAGAGTTCCGGCCCTGTGCCACTTAGATGGCTGATAGTATACCACGTTTTGTGCGAAATGATAGATTGGTCTTCTGTTGGTGTGTTGATTTGCATTTGATCGGGTCGGTATCGGGAGAGAAATCCCGGATGGTCATTGCTAGGCATCTCTTGCCTCGACCATCAATTTTGACGGAGAGGATATTTCTATAAACTAGAGTTCCAGCTAGTAAAAACAAACAACTATTTGATATTAATATCATAATTTCTTACGGTTTGCGCGGCATTTGATCAAGGTCAAGCTTGTGCGTGAAGACAGAATTCCGTGATAATTACTCTTGTACCGATTGCGCACCTATTCTAAGATCCCTTGGTCCAATTTGGGGGAAATGGTCCGAACCGGTATCGCGGCACTGTTGCCAAGCGGCCGGCCCCCGAGATCTTGGCGTCTGGACCGGCGCTCGTAACGAAATCGGCATGAGGGAGGCAAGCCATGACCGACCTGGAACAATTTGTAGACGCGCCAGGCAGGGACGAACTGGTCAAGCAGGTGCGGGCCAAGATTGATGAGCTCGGCATTCAGTACCTTTACCTTCAGTTTGTCTCGGTGACCGGCCGCATCTGTGGCAAGGGCATCCCCGCCGATCACTGGGAATCAATCTCTCAGCGCGGTTTCCAGCTCGTCTACGGCGCGACGGTCAACCTCTTCCTCAATCGCCATGGTGAATACCTTGGCTACGGCCCGGAGGCCGCGGAGCTCGTCGGCATTCCGGAGCCGGAAACCTTTTGCCAGCTGCCCTGGGACAAGCGCGTTGCGCGGATTTTCTGCACCCTTTTCCGCAATCGCGAAGAGCGGCAAGACCCTGGCGCCTTCTTGACCTCGGACTGCCGCGGCAACCTGCGCCGAATTCACGATGCGTTTCAGGCTGAGCACAAGGGCCTGCATCTGCGCCATGGCACCGAGCCGGAAATGATGTGGCTAAAGCGCGGCGAGGATGGCAAACCCGACGGCGGTTTTTCCAATCCCTACTGCTATCACATCGATCAGTTCGAATCCCTTCGCCCGGTCTTCATGAGGGTGATCGAGTACAGCCGGGCCATGGGCCTTGATATGATTCAAGGCGACCACGAGGATGCCCCGGGCCAGCTGGAGCTCAACTTCACCTTTGACGATGCGTTGAGGACAGCGGATCGGCTCACCACCTATCGGCAAATTTGCGCGCAGGTGGCCCGTGAGAACAACCTGATTGCCTGCTTTATGTCAAAGCCCTTCATGGGCGTCTCGGCGTCTGGTTGCCACCATAACATTTCCTTCTGGAATGGTGGTGAAGACCAGGTTGCCCCCTTGGGCACCAGCAGCGCCTCAGAGCGTGCCGGTATGGACGAGAATTGGACCTACCGTAAGGGTGGCGATAACACTTTCATGCCGGAAGGCGATGACTTGCAGAAGCCTGGCAAGGTTGGCCTGCAGGTCATTGGGGGCATCGTCAACCACCTCAACGCGCTGACCGCGATCGGCTGTTCCACGGTCAACTCCTATCGCCGGCTTTGGGACACGGGCTTCTGGGCGCCGGTGTTCGCCGACTGGGGCTACCAGAACCGCACCACCGGACTGCGGGTTTCCGCGCCGGGCCGCTTCGAGTATCGGGCGGTCGATTCCATGGTCAATCCCTATCTGATGGCCGCCGCCATCATCAAGGCCGGTGACGATGGCATTAAGCGAAATTTGGATCCTGGCGAGCCGGAAGAGCGCAACATTTACGAAGCCATGGAAGCAGGTAAGCAAGTTCGCAAGCTGCCGATGACACTGGGCGACGCCCTCGACCACCTGGCCAAGGACGAGGTCATCCTTTCAGCCATGCCAGGCGAAATGCAGCGCCTCTTCCTGGAATACAAGCGCGACGAATGGGAGCGCTTCTTGCACACGGTTACTGAGTGGGATGTCGAGACCTATCTCGACTGCCTGCCTTAACGGGACGACGAAAGGATACTCTGACAATGTGTGGAATTGCCGGACTGATCCATCGCGGCGCAACCTCGGACATCGGTTCCGAGATGAGTGCGATGCTGCAGTCCCTAAAGCACCGCGGGCCTGACTCCACCGGCTTTGCTATCTACGGCACGCCGCAAGAAGGCCAATACGTCATGCGCCTGAAAGTGGCAGAGCAGGAAGATTTAGCCACAGGCTTCAAGATTCATCAGGAAATTCGCGACCGCAAGGCCGCTGTCGATGCTCGCCTGGCCGAGCGGGGGGCCAAGCTGCTCGATGAGCAAGAGGCGACGCCCTATGCTTATCGTTACTGCTTCAGCTACGATGGTGACGTTGAGGATTTGGCTCGTTACATCGAGGATGTGGAAGGCGCCGAGATCCTGTCGCTCGGCCATGCCCTGGAGCTCATTAAGGACCTGGGTGATGCGCAGGTCGTCGCCTCGCAGTATGGACTTGCCGGGTTTCAAGGGACCCATGCCATCGGCCACACACGCATGGCCACCGAGTCGGATGTCGACATCCGATCGGCTCATCCCTATTGGGCCTATCCCTACAATGATATCTCCGTCGTGCACAACGGCCAGATCACGAACTATTGGATCATGCGCCGCGAAATGGAGCGCAAAGGGCACCGCTTCATGTCCAACTGCGATTCCGAACTCCTCGCGGTCTACACGGCCGACAACATGAATGGCGGGATGAGCCTGGAAGACTCCCTGAATCGCTCCATCGAGGAAATTGACGGCGTCTTTACCTATCTGATCGCCACGGCCGATCAACTCGGCATGGCCAAGGATACCATGGCCGCCAAGCCCATGGTCCTCTATGAGAGCGATAACTTGGTGGCCTTGGCCTCCGAGGAGGTGGCCATTCGCACGCTAATTCCCCAAGAGATCGATACCTACGATCCCTATGACGAGGAGGTTCGGGTATGGCAGGCTTAGGTGAAAAAGAGCATGCCTCCCATGAGATGGGGATGCATGCGGAGCAGCTGCGCGGCCGCACCCAGCAGGTCTTTTTTTCGGCTGACGCTGCGGACAATTTTGTCTACCCGCAGGCCTTCGATGTCGACTTCAATAAGCGCGTGGAGTTCGACGCTGCGGCGCTGGAGACCAAAGCCATCAACCTGAAGATACGGGAGCTGATGGCCGAGGGCTATGGCACGATCGTCATCAAGAACCCCGGCGCCAAACATTCGCTTGCGGTCGGCATTTTGAACCGCCTGAACCTCATCATCGAAGGCAGCCTCGGCTATTTCGGCTGCGGCTTGATCGACGGGCCGAATGTACGTATTTCCGGCCGGGTGGGTTGGTCTTGCGCGGAAAACATGATGGCCGGCACCATCGTCATCGAAAAGAACGCGGGCTCCACCTTTGGGGCCGCCTTGCGCGGCGGGGACCTGGTTTGCAAAGGCTCCGTCGGATCGCGCACCGGGATCGACATGAAGGGTGGCACCATTATCGTCGGCGGCGACACCGGTGCCTTTTCCGGCTTCATGATGCAGCGCGGGCGCATGGTTGTCTGCGGCAATGCCGGCAAGAACCTCGGTGATTCCATGTATGACGGCACCATTTATGTTGGCGGACAGATAAAGGACCTTGGGGTCGATGCGGTGCCTGGCGAGCTCACCGACTTGGACCAGCAATGGCTGACCCGCAAACTCAAAATGTACGACCTGCTTCCAGATAAAGGCGTCGGGCATTTTCAGAAGATTGTCGCCGGCAAGCAGCTTTGGAACTACGACAATCTAGAACCCACAGAGAAGAAGTTGGTTCTCTAGAAGGGGAGGATCGAGACATGCCTAATGGAGAGGCGGCGCCCGTGGTCGCGCCGCATGCCAAGGCACCCAAGCGCAACACCAGTGTCCTTGGAAAAAGCCAGATTTTCACGCCGGAGGTCGTGGATGACATCCACATCAAGGCGGAACTCGGCCGCTATCGCATGCGCGGCTTTTCGCTTTTCAAGAAGATTCCGCACTGGGACGATCTCACATTTTTGCCGGGCACCCTGACCCGTTTCGTCATCGAGGGCTATCGCGAGAAGTGCGAGACCAAGACCGTCATCGGCCCGCGGGCAAAGCGGCCCATGGTGTTGGACATTCCGGTCTATATAACCGGCATGAGTTTCGGCGCCCTTTCCTATGAGGCCAAGACGGCCTTGGCCCGAGGCGCCACCATGGCAGGTACCGCCACTTGCTCCGGCGAAGGCGGCATGATCCCCGACGAGCGACGGTACTCCGTCAAGTGGCTCTATCAGAATATCCAGTCCCGCTATGGTTTCAATCCGCACCACCTGCGCTTGGCGGATGGCTGCGAGTTTTTCATCGGCCAAGGCTGCAAGGTAGGCCTGGGTGGGCACCTCATGGGTCAGAAAGTCACCGACCAGGTTGCTGAAATGCGCTCGCTGCCAGCCGGTATCGACCAGCGCTCGCCGGCCCGACATCCCGACTGGCTTGGCCCGGATGATCTGGCTCTCAAGATCGAGGAGGTGCGCGAGGCGACCGATTGGCAGATCCCCATTCAGTTAAAATTGGGGGCGGCTCGCGTCTACGATGATGTGCGCATGGCGGTGAAGTGCGACCCGGATTCTATCTACATCGATGGCATGGAGGGTTCCACCGGTGCCGGCCCGCATTTGGCAACCGAAGAAACCGGCGTGCCGGGCATGGCGGCCATTCGTCAAGCGCGTCGAGCCATCGACGACCTCGGCAAGCGGGGCGAAATTTCCCTCATCTACGCCGGCGGCATCCGCAATGGCGGCGACATCGCCAAGGCCCTCGCCTTAGGGGCGGATGCCATAGCCATTGGTCATTCGGCGATGATGGCCCTTAACTGCAACAAGGACATTCCGGAAGCGGACTTTGAAGCCGAGATGGGGGTCGAGGCCGGCTATTGCTATCACTGTCACACGGGCCGTTGCCCGGTCGGCGTTGCTACCCAAGATCCGGAGCTGCGCAAGCGGCTTGATCCGGATGAGGCGGCCGAGCGGGTTTACAACTTCCTCCATACCTTGACCATCGAGGCCCAGATGATGGCGCGAGCTTGCGGAAAGACCAACGTGCACTCCTTGGAGCCTGAGGACTTGGCGGCGCTGACCATGGAGGCTTCGGCGATGGCCGGTGTGCCTTTGGCCGGTACCGAGTACACCGTTGGCGTTGCCGACTATCATCACCTCTAATCCGGGGGACAGGAACATGGCTGGAACCAGCTACAAAGGCTCTGATCTCAAGGATGTCGATCAGTTCATCCGAGAAGACGGCCTCGATTCAGCGCGCGAGCAAGAAATCGGCCAGCACATTGGCTACCGCTACGATGTCAATTTGGTGCCCGATTATGAGCGGCTGACCCCTTTCCTTAAGAAGTATTTGGAAATCATGGGATGGGATGACCTTAACTGGCTGGAAGATGTCCACATGGGCTACGAGGAAGGCCGGCCGGCGGTCTTTGATCGCAACATTAACGGCTGGGTATCGGTGCCCGAGGATATGAAACTGCCGGATAACCAGCAGGATCGTGATATGCTTGCCCGAGAGCTGCTCATCCGCTTTCAGATGTCGGAAAACCATCCCATGGTGCAGCTCAACGACGCCTATCGGAAGTTTTGAGAGGCGACTGCGGCGCTCTAATTCGCTGCCTTCGGGATGCTGTCCGCGAGGTCATAGGGTAGGGTCAACACGAAGCGAGAGCCTTCACCCGGGGCGCTTTCGACGGCAATCTCGCCGCCGATCAGTTGCGCCAGGTGGCGGCTAATCGAAAGTCCTAGGCCGGTGCCACCGTATTTGCGCGTGGTCGAACTGTCGAGCTGGTGGAAGGCCTCAAAGATACTCTCTTGCTCCCATTTGGGTATGCCAATTCCGGTATCAATGACCGAAAGGGCGATGCGGCTGCCGCGCCTTTCCCCGTGCACGGTGATACGCCCCTTGTCGGTGAATTTAGCCGCATTGCTGAGTAGGTTGATCAAGATTTGCTTGAGCTTGTCAGGATCGGTTCTTATCGGTGGCAAGGCCTCGACAGAATCGCGCGAGAGTGTCAAGGCCTTGCTGGCTGCCAGGGGCTCGATGTTGCGTAGGCATTGATCGATCAGTGGTGTCAGGTCGACTTCTGTCTTGCGCAGCTCGACTTGCCCGGATTCGATCTTGGAAAGATCCAGAATATCATTGATGAGAGCCAGAAGGTGCTCGGCACTGGCCAGGATCTTACCCATGTTTTCGAATTGGCGCTTTTCCAAAGTGTCTTTGGAACGCCGGATCACCAGCCGACTAAACCCGATTATGGCATTCAATGGCGTGCGCAACTCGTGGCTCATATTGGCCAGGAATTGGCTTTTGGCTCGGGTCGCCAACTCGGCTTCGTCTTTGGCTTGTTGCAAAGCCAGCTCCGCCTTCTTTCGCAAGGTAATGTCTTGAGCAACCGTCAGCACGCCGGTGACCTGCTGTCCTGGACCGAAAAGCGGCACCTTCGTGGAAAACCAGGTGGTCAAGTTGCCATCAACATCCTTGGCCGGATCGTCAAAGCCGGCAATTGGCGCCCCAGTTTCTAGAACGGCTTGGTCCTTTTCTTGGGTCCGTTTCGCGTACTCGGCATCGGCGATCTCAAAGAGGGTCTTGCCCAACAAGTCCTGCGGTGCGAGGCCATAGAACGCCGCTTGGGCCGGGTTGGCCAGGGTAAAGTGGCCTTCACGGTCCTTAACGTTGACGATGGCTGGAAGTGTGTCGATAACGGCGCGCAAGGTTTGTTGGCTCTCGCGTAGGGCATCTTCGGCTTGCTTGCGCTCGGTGATGTCGCGGCTGACGCCGATCGTCGACACCGCATTCCCATCTTCATCAAATAGTCGAAAGACCACCGCTTCGATATAGACGAGGCTGCCGTCCTTGCGCCGGTTGTCGCATTCACCAACCCAGCGTTCGCCGCGTTCCATGGCCTCGGCCATTTCGCCCTGAAGCCGGTGCGCCTCCTCGTCATTGACATACAGGCAGGCGGTGGTTCGCCCGAGCATTTCCGCCCTGGTGTATCCGAAAACGCGTTCAGCGGCGGTGTTCCAATCGATGATATGATTGTTGAGATCAACGACGATCACCGCGTCATAGAGCTGTTCTAGAGTCAGGGCTTGGCGACGCAAAGTGCGTAAGGTGCCGCGCAGCACATCGGCCTGCTCGGCCAGCTCTTCCTCGCGGCGCTTCAGGGTCGTGATATCTGTGTAAATGATGACCGTACCGCCATCGACGGTCTTGTGCTCGTTGATTTGCACCCAACTGCCATCACGGCGCTGTTGAACTAGGGGATGAGATGGATCGCGATGGTCGTCTAAGCGTTGCGAGATCCAGGTCTCTAAATCGAGTGAGTCTTGTCTGATAAGACCGCCTTTGGCAGTTGCCCTTAAAATGGCTTCGAACGGGGTGCCTGGGGAAAAGAGTGATTCTTGGTCGGACTGAAGCCCTTCACGCTGCATGCCTTCCCGGTACTGCCTGTTGGAGAGGACTAAACGGTCGTCGGCATCAAAGAGTGCAAAGCCGTCCGAAATGTTCTCGATAACCTGGCGCAGGCGGGCTTCTGTCCGTTCCGCCTTTTCGCGGCCGACGACACTATCCCGGAAAAGAGAAAGCACTTGAGCCATCCGCCCAACTTCGTCACGCCCGGCAGTCGGGATGCGCACATTCATCTGACCGGCGCTCATGGCATTCATTGCCCGCATCAGCTGTCGCAAGGGGCCGACTACCGAACGCACCACAAGAATTGTCAAGACGATGGCCGCCACGGTCACCAGAGCTACAACCAGTAAAGAGACTTGTATTTCGCGCCCGCTTTGTCGAAGCGCTGCGGCAGCCGTGCTGCGGGCCTGTGCCCGCACCGCGGACACCACGCTGGCCAGTCTAGAATCGACCGCCAAGATATGCGCCCGCCCGCGGGCGAGCATCGAGTTGCCGATCAGACGATCACCGCGCCCGTAGGCCTCCGCCGCCGTTTCCGCGCTCGTGACAAGGCGGTCAAGCTGCTCGGCGACTCCTTCGGTCGAACCGGGAAGAGCCTGCGCCAGAGTCTCCAACTCCTTTTCAAGACGCTCGAAACTTGCTTTGGCGCGCTGTTCAGAAAGGATGAGCTGACTAACGGCTCGATCGGTCAGCCAATACTTGAGATTGCCGAAGGTGTGGACAGCAGCATCGGCGGTGACGATGACGTCGATGTTCCGAGCCTGTTGATCGATCAAGTCCGACTGAATTCGGGTCTGTCGGATTAAGACCAGATTGGTAACGATCAGCGAAGCTACGAGCAGCAGAGTCAAGAACATGAGACGGCTGCGGATTGACAAGAATCGCAACATCTTAGGACTCCGCAATCAACTGCGATCAAAATTGTAGATTGGTGAAGACGTATTCAATTCCAGCCCAGGCGTGGCCCAGGCGCCTTACGGCGACCGCCCTCAGAGACAGCATGACGCAACCCTGGCGTTCGGACCACTCGAGATGCCACTTCGTTTCGAGCCGCAATTCGCCAAGACAACACGGATTCAACTCTCTATGGCGAGCCGGTTACCGAAAATGTAGGTGCTGGGATGCATCGTGAAACCTTTTACCCGGCGATCCATAAACGTGATCTCGGACCGCCACAATGGTTGCACGATGGGTCCGTCTTCCTGCATCAGCTTCTCTAGCTCGCCCATAACCTCGCGTCGGGCGTCCACATCGAGCAGGCCTTCCGCCTTGACCAACAGCTCGTCAAACCGCTTGTTGCTGTAGCTGGACTCATTCCACGGCACCCCCGAGCGATAACCGAGGCCCAGCGCCATGATCCCAAGCGGGCGATGGCTCCAGCCGGTGAAGCCAAACTTTGTCTTCTCCCAAATTTTCCAGTACTCGGTTGCGGGCATCAGGTTGATGGATACTTTGATACCCGCTTCGCGCCATTGTTCGACCATCGCCTGTACCGCGTTGAACTGCCAGCTGGGAGAAGCGGCGCAGTCGATCTGACCGAGATCGAGGCCGTCGCTGTATCCGGCATCCGACAGTAACGATTTGGCCCGATCCAGATCTCGCGCCATAAAGGGCAATTTAGCATACTCCGGATGGGCCGGGCTCACATGGTGATGCTCAGCGGGCAAGCCATGCTCGCCGTGTACCAACTCCTGGATCGTGCGGGGCTCGATTGCAAGTCGCAATGCCTGGCGGACCCTCGGGTCATCGAAGGGCTTTTCAGTGACTCTTCCCCGGGCAACGGCGGTCGAGGCGGTTGCCACCTGGTACATCTGCAGGTGCGGCATCAATTTGAAGGACTCGATCTGGATAATGTCCACAATATCGATGCCGTGCAGCTGTTGCGAGGCCATCGCCTCGATTTCGCCGGTCGGGTCGTCGCCGAGGTCATGAAATTCAAGCGTCTCGACAAAAGGCCCATCGCCCCAGTATCCCGGCCGCGCCTTGAGAACCGCTTTACGGCCGATCTCATAGTCGACCAGGATAAACGCGCCGGTGCCATTGGCGCCCGGTCCAAAAGAGCCATCCTGCGTCGGATCCAGCATCAAGAAGGGGTAATGGAACAAGTGCTCGGGCACAGCAAGCTGCGGCACCCGGCAATTCAATCTCAAGCGGTGCTCGTCCAGCCGTTCGATGGCATTGGCATCCCAAAGCCGGAGCTGTGGGGCATGCCCTTCCGCTTCGTGCTCGCTCAGCATGTATTCTTTCATTAGGCCAAGCACCGATGATCCGGTCGCCGGGTCGAGCACGCGGCGCAGGTTCCAAATCACATCATCGCTGGTCAATTTTCGCCCGTCATGCCAGGTGACATCCCGGCGCAGATTCAAGGTCCAGCTGCGTAGATCCTCGCTCGGACTCCAGGATTCCAGAAGGTAAGGCCGCGTAACATTATCCGCGCCAGTCAGACTGAGGTACTCACAGACCTGCCGGGCAATGTTGGAATCCCAAATCCAATTGTAGGTATGGGGGCTGCTGACATCGATCAGGCGCATGCCTAAACGCAAGGTACCACCCTGGGGTTTCGTTTCTTGCGCATTGGCCTGATGAATGACGCCCTCATGTTTGGCAAGGAAGGCGTAGGCAGCGCCGGCGGAAAGACCCAGCAGCGTCGCCGATCGCAAGAACTCCCGTCGGTCGATGCGCCGCTCAGCCAGGCGCTGCTTTAGGGTTGCGATGTAGGGATGCGGGGCAAGTTCGGTCACAGCGGACCTCCCAGGGATTGGCGAGAAATCGCAAAGCCAACTATAGCCCGAATCCGACTATTTCCCTAAGACGCTTTGGCCCTTAGGGCCTGCAAGACCCCAACGAGTCTATGGTTAGACACTCGGCAAAGCGACCGGATTGACCGCTTCGAAAGTCCGCGCTGCCTTGAGGACGAGGGCGTCAGCATAGGCGGGGCCGACGATTTGCAGCCCGACCGGCAAGCCCGCGGACGTCAGACCGCAAGGGATGCTGATGGCCGGCTGTCCGGTCATATTGAAGGGGTAGGTAAAGGGAGTCCAATTGACCCACCGCTGTTGGCTACCGTCTCGAGGAACTTCTTGGTTCGCGCCGAAAGCTTCCAGCGGCAGGCTGGGCGTAATCAGGAGGTCGTAGGTTTGATGGAAGAGGTTCATCGCGGTTCTGAGCGTTTCACGTACCTTCATCGCCGTGTAGAAATCGCTAAGGCTGCAGCGCGAGCCAGCTTCGGCAATTTCCATCAAGCCCGGATCAAGCCGACTTCTTTGTTCATCGGTAAGGGTAAGTAGCAACTGCGTGGCGGCTGTGTACCAGATCGTACGAAAGGCCTCATCGTGCTCTGGAAGATCGGGTTCAGCCGGTACCACTGTAGCCCCAAAATCAGCGAAACTTTGTGCCGCCGTTGCGACCAAGTTGGCAACTTCCGGTTCAACCATTCGATTGTCTAGGCGGGGGCTGAAGGCGATGGTCAATCCTTCAATTCCGTCTTCGAGACCTTTGGTGTAGTCGATTGCATCGTAGGGCAGGGCAAAGGGGTCCCGACAATCCGGCTCGGCGATAACCGTCAACATGAGGGCCGCGTCGGCGACACTTCGCGTCATCGGACCGATGTGTGACACCAGGGCGAAAGGACTAAGAGGATAGGCCGGGACTCGCCCATAAGAAGGTTTATGCCCGACGATACCAGTGAAGGCAGCCGGGATGCGTATGGAGCCGCCGCCATCCGTGCCGGTGGCGAGCGCTCCCATGCCGGTTGCAACGGCGACTGCGGCACCGCCGCTCGACCCGCCTGGTGTCTGTTCCGTGTTCCAAGGATTTCTCGTTACCCCAGTCAAGGGCGAGTCAGTGACACCCTTCCAACCGAATTCGGGCGTGGTCGTCTTTCCCAACAACACCGCCCCGTGTTCCTTGAGGCGAGCGACGCAGGGGGCGTCTTCTTCCGCCACGGCTTCCGAACTTGTATGAGAACCTCGACGTGTCGGCCAGCCTTGGACCGGCATCAAGTCTTTTATGGAAGTGGGGACGCCATCGACCCTCCCCCGAGGGACCTTGAGCCGCCAACGTTCCTCGGACTCGCGTGCCGCGGCAAGCGCCCTCTCCTCGTCGACGAGACAAAAGGCATTTAGCGTTTCGTTCAGCCGTTCCACGCGGTCCAGGGCCGCGCGGGTTGCCTCTACCGGCGATAGGCTGCCTTCGCGAAACAGCGCAAGCATTTGGCTGGCCGTCATCAAGGCCGGATCGCTGGTCATGACAGGATTCTCATCGACATTGCCTCAAGCAGAGGATTTTTTCATCGTTTCAACATTTTGTCGAGAGGCCCAAAGGCCTTGAGAAGGCGAAGCCCCTGCCTTGGTATCGCCGTTCGACCGGTGAGCGGCAACCCGATCGGCCTGTAGCGCTTCGGCAAAGGCTCTTTTCCCGCCGAGGGCAAGCATTCGCCTCTCTGCGGTCTCAACATCTTACTCAAGTAATCGTGGAAATGTCGCAATTGGGTGAATATCTATTATTGCTGAGGTATTTGACTCCCCGGCCCTTTTGCGAAAGGAAGAAGGCCGATGCGAAATTGGTTAATGGTTCTCAGCCTACTTGCGGCGCTGACAGTCTTCGCGCCCGACGGCAATTTGCGGGCACAAACGTCCGAAGATCAGGATCCGGTTGAAGAATTCGCCCGGGAGGGACTTGAGACGATGATGCGTATGCTGGGCACCATCGTCGACAATATTCCGCAATATGAAATGCCGGAAGTGAATGAAAACGGCGATATCATTATCCGCCGCAAGCGGAACAAGGATGGCGAACCGGACGAGGCTCCCATTTTGGATGAAGACAGCGCCGATACATGATTGTTCGGCGTTCGGACCAATCCCGGCGAATTCCTATAGGATTTTCTGTTCGTAGATCTTAGTGTCATGTCGATCGAATTGTCGCTGGCCGTGACAGTCCTTCAGCTTGAGGTTCGCTATGACAGATGACCTAGGTGCCTTCTTGCCTGGTGCCCGAGCAAGGGTAGAGGGGGCGGGGCAGGGAGAACTAAAAGGCCTGCGATTTGCCGTAAAGGATATTTTTGACCTGGCCGGGACCGTTACCGGCTGCGGCAATCCCGACTGGGCACGCAGCCATAACAAGGCCGTGGCCCATGCACCCGTGGTGCAGGCACTGCTGGACGCCGGCGCTTCGGTCGAAGGCAAAGTCATCACCGACGAACTGGCCTACAGTTTGAACGGGCAGAACTTTCATTACGGAACGCCTGTCAATGTCAACGCGCCCGGGCGTATTTGTGGCGGATCGTCTTGCGGCTCGGCGTCGGCCACGGCGGGGGCTGCAGTCGACTTTGCCCTGGGCAGCGATACCGGCGGTTCCGTGCGCATTCCGGCGAGCTACTGCGGGCTTTATGGATTAAGGCCGAGCCACGGGCGGATCACCCTGCAAGGGGTCATGCCCTTGGCGCCGAGCTTCGACACGGTGGGCTGGTTCGCCCGCGATGCCGAGTTGTTTGGCCGGGTTGGCGCGGTGCTGCTTGGCGAAACCGTAAAGGGGATGGCACGGCCGGCGAAGTTGCTCGTCGCCGAAGATGCCTTTGCCCTGGCAAGTGACGCCGTGCGCCAGGCCTTGACTGCGCCGCTGGCGCGCCTGGAGGCGCGGTTAGGTCCGGGCGAAAAAGTAAGCCTGGTGGAACGCGACGACCTCAACACCTGGATGTTGCGATTTCGCGCAATTCAAGCAATGGAAATTGCCGAGCAGCACCGTGGCTGGATCGAAGCTGAGCAGCCGACCTTTGGGCCCGAAATCCAGGAGCGTTTCGATTGGGCGCTGTCGGTGCCCCGTGCGGAGGCCGAGGCGGCGAGTAGGGCTAGGATTGAATGGAAAGGCTATCTCAATGAGTTGGTGGGTGAGGATCGGGTGATTTGCCTGCCGACAGCCCCTCACATCGCACCGCTGACCACCTCTAGCGAAGAAGAGGTGCGCGAGCAGCGCCTGAGGGTGCTCTGCCTGACCTCGCCAGCAGGAATGTCCGGGCTACCGCAGGTAACCATGCCGCTTGCAACAGTCGAAGGTTGTCCGGTCGGTCTTTCCCTTATCGGCCCTCCAGGTGGCGACATGATGTTGCTGGCGCTGGCTGAGGCGATCGGGCGCGACTAGGAAGCGGCGCCACCGCATGACTGAGCCATTCGCTCCGACCGTTGATTTCGGCCGGGCGGCAGCGGACTATGCTCGTTGGCGCCAGGGTTTCCCGCCGGAGACTTTCGAACGTTTGGCCAAACTGGGTGTCGGCTTGCCGGGTCAGACCTTGTTGGATCTCGGCACCGGCACCGGGCTCTTTGCCCGCGCCTTCGCTGAACGGGGCTGCAAGGTCACTGGCCTGGAGCCTTCGCCGGCCCTGCTAGCGGAAGCCAAAAATGCCGTGGGCGCTGGTGGCTATCCGGTGTCCTATTATCAGGGCGTGGCAGAAGATACCGGCTTGCCGACACGGAGTTTGGATGTTGTGACGGTGGCGACGGCCTGGCATTGGTTTGATCGCAAGAAGACCGCTCACGAGGTCCGCCGAATCTTGAAGCCGGCGGGCCGATTAGCAATCGCCCACTTGGATTGGCTGCGTTTGCCGGGCAATGTCATCGACGTTACCCTGCAGCAGATTGACCGTTTCGCACCCTTCGATAGCGCTGATACCCCCTATAGTTTTCTCTATCCTGCGTGGTTGTCCGATCTAACAGCAGCCGGCTTCGATACCTGGGAGATGTTCGGCTTTACGGCCACATTGTCCTATAGCCGGGATGCCTGGCTCGGCCGAGTAAAAGCCAGTGCCCGCGTCGGGCCGGTCATGAATGCAGAAACGCTCAGTCAATTTGAGAATGCCTTGTTGGATCGTTTAGATCGCAACTGGCCAGAGGGAAGTCTTGCGGTTGATCACAAGGTCTTTGCGTTAGTCGCCTGGTCGAGCTGACCCCGCGCCTGGCGGCCTCGGGGCCAGGATCGTGGCTGGCTCGGAGACGCCTTTAAACGAATGATCTCCGAGAGTCTCGAACAATCCGCCATGCAGTACTGCGAAGGGCTCTGACACGAGAATGGGCTGGTCGAGCACCCGCGTCAAAGACTCAATCCGGGCGGCCAGATTGACCGCGGGACCGATGACCGTGAAATCAAGTCGCTTCTGGCCGCCAACGTTGCCGTAAATGACGTCACCAAAATGTAAGGCAATGCCGCAATCGATCACGGGCTTGTTCTGAGGGCTGCGCTGGCTGTTCAGGATCGCCAAGTCGCGCGTGGCCTTGAAGGCGGCTGCCAGGGCACGCCGGGCAGCGGCCGTATCATCGTCGCCTGTTGGCTGGAAAATCGCCAGAACCGCATCGCCGATGAACTTGAGCACTTCTCCCTTTTGCGTTTCCACGGCTCTGGTAATGACATCGAAGTATTGGTTCAGCACGTCGAGGATCGCGGGGCCAGGAAGACGCTCGGAAAGGCTTGTAAATCCCTTGAGATCGGAAAACCAAATGGCGGCCCGTATGGTCTCGCCCGAGCCGCGCTTTATGGCTCCGGCAAGGACTCTCTGACCGGCGACCGGACCGACATAGGTATCCATGAGAGTTCCGGCGAGATGTCTGAGGTATCTGACTTCGATGGCGCCGGCGAGCGCATGGCGCAAGCCCAGCAAGATTTCGACTTGGGCATCGCTGAAACCGCCAGGCCGATCGGTGGCAAAGCTCATCGCCTTATGGGTTCCATCGCCGAAGGGCAGGGCAAGCACCACATAGTCGGTCAGACCCTCCCTGCGCAGCTCGCTCAATAGTTCATACTCTGCCTCAGACGCCTTGTCGGTCAGTTTGTAGCGCCGCGACTGGCCATCGTGATAGGTTTTGAATATTGGACTTTGCGGCAGGGTCGCCGGCGACATGTCGCCCAACTGAAACTGTCGAAATGTTACCCCTTTGTCGAGTTCCCAAAGGGTCGAAAAGCTGTCGACTTGCGGGTGTAGGCTGGGGACTCCGGTGGTGAATCGCACGATTGGCAGGCCAGCCGCCCGCAGCCGCAGTACGATTTCCTGATCCAGTTTTCCGGTATCGTCGATGAGCCTCGCCTGCGCCGTAATCCAGGCAGCAAGTTCAGCTATGGTCTCAGCGATTGGGTCGTTCGGCGTTGTGTCACTCATTCACAACGAGTCGCATCTGTTAGGGCCAGATAGCCCTAAAGTTCATAAAGCCTTGGTGACGCGGTCCACTCTACAGTCGCTTGCTTCACGCGTCGTAGCTAATCAAAGTCGTGATCGGGATCTTCACCCGCGAACGGCCCTGGAGGAAGGATAGCTCGATGATGCAGGCTGCTCCCTTTACGTCGGCGCCAACCTGTAGCAGTAATTCTGCCGACGCCTGCATTGTCCCGCCAGTCGCCAAGAGGTCGTCGAGGATCACCACCCTTTGCCCGGGCCCAACCGCGTCGGCCTGTATTTCGATGGTATCGGTGCCGTACTCCAAATCGTAGGTGTAGGGAATGGTTTTGCCGGGCAGCTTGCCTCGCTTGCGCAGCATGACGAAGCCGAGACCAAGTTCCAACGCCAGGGGGGCAGCGACCAGGAAGCCACGCGACTCGATGCCGACTAAGACTTCTGGTTCGTGTTTGGCGATTGCCTTGCCCAATCTCTTGACGGTTGCCCGCCAGGCGTCTGGGTGGGCAAGTAGGGTCGAAATGTCGTAAAAAAGGATCCCCGGCTTTGGGAAATCTTCAATAGTGCGAATGTGCTCTTTTAAATTCATTGTAAGGCCGGTCCTCGTTCAGTTCCGCAGAATCGTTGCCCTCCGCCAGTATGCTAGCGGTCTGAGTCAGCAGAGACAATTGGCTTGGGTTAGATGGGAAATTTGAAAGGTCGTGGATTAGGCTGGCAGAGGGCTTGCGCGGGCCGAGCAAATCAAGTGAACTGCCGAAAATTTTGGAACCTCATATCTCAACCTTATGATCATTGGTCAATCGTCATGACGCATGTTTTCTATCGGCACACAAAGATGGAGCCGCCGTTGGCGGTTCGCGGGGAAGGCGTCTACGTAATCGATGCCGACGGCAGGCGGTACTTGGACGCTTCGGGCGGCGCCGCTGTATCCTGCCTGGGCCATAACCACCCAGCCGTGATTGCGGCGATCAAGGCCCAGCTTGATCAAATTCCCTACGCTCATACGGCATTTTTCACCAATCGGCCCTCCGAAGCCTTGGCCGATCACTTGATCGATCGGGCGCCGAAAGGGCTAGCAAAGGTTTATTTCGTTGCGGGTGGTTCCGAGGCCAATGAGACAACACTCAAGCTGGCGCGCCAGTACTTCTTGGAAATTGGCCAGCCCGAGAGGCATCGCTTTATAGCCCGGCGACAAAGCTATCACGGCAATACGCTTGGCGCCTTGGCGGTGGGCGGAAACATGTGGCGGCGAGAGCCCTTTGCGCCCCTCCTGATCGAGACCAGTCACATCGCCCCCTGCTACGCCTATCGGGACCAAAGACCCGACGAGGGCTTGGAGGCCTATGGCCACCGAGTGGCCGATGAGCTCGAGGCGGAGATCCTGCGGCTGGGTGCTGAAAAGGTTGCCGGCTTTCTCGCCGAACCGGTGGTGGGGGCGACAGCGGGCGTGGTCCCGGCGGTCCCGGGGTACTTCAAACGCATTCGCGAAATCTGCGATCGCTACGGTGTCTTAATGATTTTAGACGAGGTCATGTGCGGCATGGGGCGGACCGGAAGCCTCTATGCCTGTGAACAAGACGGCGTCTCGCCCGACATCCTGACTTGCGCCAAGGGCCTGGGGGCCGGCTATCAGCCGATTGGTGCCGTCCTGGTGGCGGACAGGATCTACGATGCCATCGCCTCGGGCAGCGGCTTTTTCCAGCATGGCTTCACCTATATCGGCCATCCGACAGCCTGCGCCGCGGCGCTCGCGGTCCAACGGACCATCGAGGCGGAAGGCTTGCTCGAAAATGTTCGGCAGCAGGGCGAAGCGCTGCGCGGAGCCTTGCTCTCGAGTTTCGGGGACCATCCCCATGTCGGTGATATCCGCGGCCGGGGTCTTTTCATCGGCATGGAATTTGTGCAAGACCGAGGCAGCAAGGAACCCCCGGATCCCGCTGCCAATTGGCCGGGCAAGCTTAAAGCGGCGGCCATGCAGCAGGGCTTGGTTTGCTACCCCGGGGGTGGCACCATTGATGGCAAGCGCGGCGCCCACCTGTTGCTCGCGCCGCCCTTCATCATCACCGAGTCGCACATCGCAGAGCTTGTTGACAAGCTGAGCGCAGCGATGGCGGCCAGCATCGGAACCACGGCCGTTGTCTGAACGGCAGAATACTTGGGACCCCCTCGTCATTGCAGTGGCTCCCAACGGCGCGCGCAAGACCAAGGCGGACCATCCCGCCTTGCCGATCACGCCTAAGGAGATCGCTGTTGCAGCCGCTGATGCGGTGGCAGCTGGTGCTGCCATGATCCATCTGCATGTGCGTGACGAACAAGGCCGGCACAGCCTGGATGTCGAGGCCTACCGTGCGGCGATTGCCGCGGTGCGGGCTGCCGTGGGCGACGATCTCCTTATCCAAGTGACCAGCGAAGCGGTTGGGATCTATAGCCCTGAACAGCAAATGACCATGATCCGGGAGTTGCAGCCCGAGGCGGTCAGCTTGGCGGTGCGCGAGGTTGTCGCGACGCCGGCCGATGAAAGTGCCGCGGCCAAGTTCTTCGACTGGCTGGCCTCGACCGACATTGTTCCGCAGTTCATTCTCTATTCTCCAGAGGACCTGGTTCGCTTCGACAATCTGGTAGCCCGTGGCGTTCTTCCGGCTGCCGGATACTCGGTTCTCTTCGTGCTCGGCCGTTACGCGCCGGGACAACGTTCGACACCGCAGGATTTGTTGCCCTTTTTGGCCCAAAGGAAGGCGGAGCACACGTGGTCGATTTGTGCTTTTGGGCCGCACGAGACTGCCTGTGTGGTCACTGCCGCAGCCCTTGGCGGCCACGCGCGGGTGGGATTTGAAAACAATCTGCATTTGTCGGACGGCCGTTTAGCAAAGGATAATGCGGCCTTGGTTAAGGCTGTGCAATTGGGAGCTGTGGCGATCGGTAGACCGCTTGCTAATGCGGCCATGGCTAGGAAAATTATGCAAGGAAAATCAATTAATTAAAAGCCGATAGCCGGTTTGCTCACTTCAATCTGATTGGGCAAGCATTGGGTGGTCTATTGGTCTTGTATTGAACTCTCGGTTGGCATTTTGGACAAAAAGGTGTTGAATGGGGAAAACGAATGGTACCGACAAGCTGTGCCATCTAGTCTAGGGAGACGTTTTTTGCGGAGGCAATCTCGCAAAACTACATCGCTATGATTGGCGGTTTAGTTCGTCTAACGCCATTTTGTAGACGCATTTCTGTGAAATTTGGCTGGCCGAACAGGGATGACGGATCCTTACCAGCCAATTGTATTAGCTGATTCATGAAAGTAGGAAGGAGTTCGGAATGAAAAGAAGAACAGCAATGATTGCTGCACTTGGTATAGTTACGGGTGTTGGCTTCGCTGTTTCCTCTGGCGTTGGATCTGCGGCGGAGCAACGCTTTGTCAGCATTGGCACGGGGGGTGTCACGGGTGTCTATTATCCAACCGGCGGTGCTATCTGCCGCCTGGTGAACAAGGGACGCAAGGAGCACGGGGTGCGGTGTTCCGTTGAGTCCACCGGTGGGTCGGTCTACAACATCAACACGATCAAGGCCGGGGAACTCGATTTCGGCGTGGCGCAGTCGGACTGGCAGTATCATGCCTATAATGGGACTTCCAAGTTCGAAGATGCGGGGCCGTTCCCGGATCTGCGCGCTGTCTTCTCAGTCCATCCCGAGCCTTTCACCGTGGTCGCCCGCGCAGATTCCGGCATTAAGGAGTTTGCGGACCTTAAAGGTAAGCGGGTCAATATTGGTAATCCCGGCTCTGGTCAGCGCGGAACCATGGACGTTGTTATGGGAGCCTTGGGGTGGACAACGAGCGATTTCTCGCTCGCCTCCGAGCTAAAGTCTGCGGAACAAAGCCAAGCACTTTGCGACAATAAGATCGATGCCATGATCTTCACCGTCGGTCATCCTTCGGGCAGTATCAAGGAAGCCACCACGTCTTGTGAGTCAGTTCTTGTTTCGGTGACCGGGCCGGAAATCGACACGCTAGTGGGAGACAATTCCTACTATCGGAAGGCTACCATTCCGGGCGGTATGTACACTGGGACGGATGACGATACGGAAACCTTCGGTGTAGGCGCCACTTTTGTCTCCTCGACTTCGGTTCCGGAAGATGTGGTTTATGCTGTGGTCCAAGCAGTTTTCGAGAACTTCGACCAGTTCAAAAAACTGCATCCGGCTTTTGCCAACCTAAAACCGGAAGAGATGATCAAAGACGGCCTATCCGCTCCGCTGCATGACGGCGCGGCCAAGTACTACAAAGAAAAGGGCTGGATGTAATTTTGTTGGGAGGCGGGGGATCACTTCCGCCTCCCAAACCCGAGACCGGGCCCGCCAAGGTTTAACTAAGAACAAGCCGATCGCCATGTGGAGTCGATCGGCAAGACAGGGGGACTACCGATGTCGGACGAAAAGGCCAATCGTCAGTTATCCGATGAGGAACTTGCTGAACTAGTCGCTTCCACCGATACAGGGGGGCGCAATCCGGCTGGATCTGTTGGTAAGCTACTGGCTGGCGTGGCCTTGGTTTGGTCACTGTTTCAGCTTTGGATTGCCTCGCCCTTGCCGTTTCTTGTGGCCTCGATCATTCCCGTACTGAATGATACTCAGACCCGTTCGATCCATCTCGCCTTTGCTGTTTTCCTCGCATTCACCGCCTACCCAGCGCTAAAGCGCTCGCCGCGCGACTACATACCAATCCAAGACTGGGTCATGGCCCTGGTTGCGGCAGGCTGTGCCTCTTACCTCTTTACGTTTTACCGCGCCCTGGCAGAGCGCCCGGGTCAGCCAACGGATTACGATCTGGTCGTTGCCGGCATCGGCATGGTGCTACTGCTGGAAGCCACGCGGCGGGCTTTGGGGCCGCCCTTGATGATCGTCGCGATGGTCTTCCTCACTTATGTGTTCTTTGGTGATCAGCCTTTCATTCCCGAAGTGATCCAATGGAAGGGCGCCTCCTTCTCCAAGGCCATGAGCCATCAATGGCTCACCACCGAAGGCGTGTTTGGCGTGGCGCTGGGGGTTTCCACCAGCTTTGTCTTTCTCTTCGTCCTATTTGGGGCGCTCCTCGATAAGGCCGGCGCCGGGAACTATTTCATCAAAGTAGCCTTCGCCCTTCTGGGGCATATGCGCGGCGGCCCTGCCAAGGCGGCGGTGCTGTCTTCGGCGATGACCGGCCTTATCTCTGGTTCATCAATCGCCAACGTTGTCACCACCGGCACCTTTACCGTGCCGTTGATGAAGCGTGTCGGCTTCTCGGCGGAAAAGGCCGGCTCGGTCGAAGTCGCCTCTTCGGTGAACGGCCAAATCATGCCGCCGGTGATGGGGGCGGCGGCCTTCCTCATGGTCGAATATGTCGGCATCTCTTATGTGGAGGTCATTAAGCACGCTATTCTGCCGGCCTCAATCTCCTACATTGCGCTGCTTTACATTGTCCACTTGGAGGCACTGAAGGCGAATATGCGCGGCCTGCCGAAACCGGGCGTGGCCAAGTCATTGGTGCAAAAACTGACCGGATTCGTCCTTGGCTTTGCCATTACGGGCATCATCGCCGTGGCCGTCTATTACGGAATCGGTTGGACCAAACAGTATATGGGCGAGCATTCCGGCCCGATCGTGGGGGCGGCAGTTCTCCTAATCTATGTGGCGATGGTCTGGTTTGCCGCCCAGCGCCCGGACTTGGAGCTTGACGACCCCAATGCCGAAATTGTTGAGCTGCCAGAGGCCGGACCGACATTCAAGACCGGCATGCACTACATCTTGCCGATCGTTGTTTTGGTCTGGTTCTTGATGATTGAACGCAAGTCGCCGGGCCTATCCGCTTTTTGGGCGACCACATTGTTGCTGGTGATCCTGCTGACGCAGCGACCGCTCAAGGCGATCTTCCGGGGTCAGGTCGATTTTGCCAGCCAGTTCGCCGTCGGGTTTGGCGAATTGATCGAGGGCTTGATCGACGGCGCCCGCAACATGATTGGCATCGCGGTTGCAACAGCCACGGCAGGCATCATTGTTGGCACCGTGTCGCTTACCGGCATCGGCCAAGTGATGGCCGAGTTCGTCGAGTTCATTTCCGCCGGCAATCTTTTGCTGATGCTCATCTTTACGGCGATCATCAGCCTGATACTGGGTATGGGGCTGCCGACGACGGCCAACTATATCGTCGTTTCCTCGCTGATGGCCGGTGTGGTGGTCGAACTCGGGGCGCAGTCGGGACTGATTGTTCCGCTGATTGCCGTCCACCTTTTCGTCTTCTATTTCGGCATCATGGCGGATGTGACGCCGCCGGTGGGACTTGCGTCGTTCGCGGCGGCGGCGGTCTCGGGTGGCGACCCGATTAAAACCGGTTTCACCGCCTTCTTCTATTCGCTAAGGACGGTGGCCCTACCGTTCCTCTTCATCTTCAACACGGACCTGCTGCTTATTGATGTGAGCCTGATCGGTGGCATTTTCATCTTCATCATCGCGACGGCGGCGATGCTGATATTTGCAGCGGCAACGCAAGGCTATTTCTTCGCCCGGTCAAGGATTTGGGAATCAGTGCTGCTGTTGCTGGTTGCCTTTACGCTCTTCCGGCCCGGGTTTTGGCTGGATTACGTGCAAGCACCATTCGAACAAGTCGAGCCCGCCCGCCTTATCGAGATGGCTGGCAAGGCGCCAGACGACAGCGAAGTACGCTTGCAGGTGGTCGGCGAGAACATTGACGGGAACATCGTCAACACCACGGTTATCCTTCCACTGGGCCCGGCTGCCGGCGACGGTGCGGCGCGACTGGCGGAAAATGCCGGCCTGGAGCTTCGCGAGGAGGACGGCAAGACCTTGGTCGACAACATCGGCTTCGATAGCGCGGCGGAAAAAGCCGGTCTCGATTTCGATTGGGAGATTGCGGCGGTGGAGGTGCCGGCTGATCGCATGCCGAAGGAACTTTTCTACATACCGGCCTTGGTCATACTGGGGCTTATCATCTTCCTGCAACGCCGCCGACGGAGTGACGAAGAAGCGGCCTAATCATGGGTAAGGATTGATCATCTCATGTTCCAGCATATCCTTCTTCCCGTTGACCTGGCCAACTTGGACAGCCAGGACAAAGCAATCGATGCGGCGCTCAATCTAGCAGGTGCTTCGGGCGCTAAGATCCATCTGATGACCGTCTTGCCGTCGTTTGGCGAGGGTGTGGTCAGCTCGTTTTTTCCAGCCGACTATCAAGAACGGGCGATAAAGGAAGCAGACGAGGCCCTTGTTGCCTTGGAGTCTGAAAAGATGGCGGGCAACGACACGGTATCGCACAGCATTGCGGTGGGGCGAATCTATGAGCAAATCCTCAAGACTCAAGAGCAATTGAGCGTGGATCTCATCGTCATGGCATCCCACCAACCTGATGTGAAAGATTATCTTTTAGGGCCGAATGCCTCTCGGGTGGCCCGCCATGCGGCTTGCTCGGTGTTGATCGTGCGCGACTAGTGACCGGCCGTGGTTGTCGGGAAAGTCGTTTCCGGACTTTAGGCGCATCTTCGAAGGTTTTCGCTGCGGTCGTAGCTATGGCGGTTTGGGCGCCGATGGGCTGCTCGTCGACCGCCGCGAAGATGAGTTTTACCCTACCGGAAACAGTCTCAGTGCCTGCCGGCCCGTTCATCGCCGGATCCGATAAGGCGGAACGCGAACTTGCCTACCAACTGGATGAAGCCGCCTATGGGCACAGTCGAACCCGCAAGGGGCGGTGGTACGATTTCGAGCGAGCCAGGGGCCAGCAGTCCACCAATGCTTTCGAGATCACCCGTACCCTGATCACCAATGCGCAATATGCCGCCTTTGTCGCAGCAACCGGCCACCCCGCCCCGGATGTCGATGAGGCGACCTGGCGAAGCTATCGTTTGGTTCACCCCTTTGCCCGCACCCGGCGGCATGCCTGGCTCGAGGGAAGGCCGCCGGCCGGCCGCGCCAATCATCCTGTCGTATTGGTGAGCCATGGTGATGCAATGGCATTCGCCGATTGGCTGAGTGGCATCACTGGGGCCAAGTGGCGTCTGCCAAGCGAACTCGAATGGGAAAAGGCCGCTCGAGGTTTGGATGGTATAGCCTTTCCGTGGGGAGAGGACTGGGACCCTAAGCGGCTGAATTCCCACGACCAAGGCCCCTTCGATACGCTACCTGTCGGTCGTTTCGAGGCCGGCGCCAGTCCCTATGGACTGCTGGACGCGGCAGGACAGGTCTATGAGTGGACATCAAGTCCGGGTAACAAGGGCCGTTTCCTTGTGAAGGGTGGCTCGTGGGATGACAGGGGCTGTGGTGTTTGCCGGCCGGCAGCCCGACACGCTCGACCGGCCGATATCAAGCACATCCTCATTGGCTTTCGTTTGGTTCGGGTGTCGAAATAAGCTATAAAAAAACAGAAAATTGAAGGACGAACGCCTTTTGTGGGCGAATTCGTATCACCAGATACCCCCTTATGAGCAGATTAGAATCTACGATTTCCTTTGCGCTCATTGAACCGAATATCGATCTGGCGAAAATTCCCCAGGATCGATTGACGGCAATGGCTCAGGCTGGCGCTGAAATTGTTGAAATTTACCGCCTGCTAGGCAAGACGAAGAGCAACATCGTGGCGGAGGTCTTGCGTCACAATGGCACGTTTTTTGAGTGGGACCATTATCCGCCCGGCGATGTTTATGACCAGGAGACCCATTCTCAATATTACTACCATGCCCATGCCGTCGAAAATCGTTTCGCAGGAGAACACGGGCACTTCCATACCTTCTTGCGTCCCAAAGGCATGCCAGCCGGGCTCAAACCTGCGGATGTTCCAAATGCGCCACAGCCAGAAGGGGAAAACGACGCGCTGAGCCACTTGATCGCGGTTTCCATGAACCCTGCCGGCTTTCCAACGCGTTTGTTTACGGTGAATCGCTGGGTGACGGGTGAGACATGGTATGCGGCCCAAGACGTGATCGCCATGTTGGATGCCTTCAAGATTGATCACACCTGGCCGTCATGGCCGACCAACCGATGGATTAACGGGATGATTTGTCTGTTTTGGCCGCAGATCGTCGCCTTGATCGAGGCCAGGGACAGGGTTGTCGCCAACTACCAAGCAGACCAAAAGGGAGTAGATATCTACGAGGACCGCCACCTCGAAGTAACGTCCTATCTCGACATTTCGGTAGAGCAACAGGTTCATGCGGTAGCCCAGGCACTCTTGGCGGCGGATGCTTAATCTGATCGCTGTGCCCGATCGCTAGGAGGTTGAACGGGCCTTGCTTCAAACTCTCCGGGAGGAGGCGGATATGTTTATTCAAACGCAATCCACGGAATCGGCAAATCGCTTGATTTTCTTGCCGGGACGAGACGTCTTGCCAGGGAGCGCAGCGACCTTCTCCGACCGCGGCGAAGCCACCCGATCCCCCTTGGCCGAGCAGCTCTTTGCCATCGATGGCATTGCGCGCGTTGTGTTTGATCCGCTGACGGTCGTTGTGGATAAGCTGGATGACTATGAGTGGCACCAGCTGAAGCCGCAGATCCTTACTGCCATCATGGATCATTACACCTCGGGGCGTGACCTATTTTACGCAGTGGATTCTGAAGCCATAAAGGCAGGTGACGAGGAACAGGCCCTCGAGTCGGAGATTCGCGAGCTTATCGATACCCGTATCTATCCGGCTGTTGCACAGGGCGGTGGCCACATCGCCTTTCACAGTTATCGGGAGGGGGTTGTGTTGCTGGAGATGTCCGGGGCCGCCTTCGCCCTGAAGGACCGCATCGAAATGATGTTGCAGCACTATGTGCCGGAGGTCCAGGCCGTTAAGGACTTTCGCGACGCGCTCCCCAAGCCGGGACTAGAAACCTCGACGGGCATTGATGTGCAAAGGGTTCTGGCCGAGCGGGTCAACCCGGCGGTAGCCTCGCACGGCGGCTACATTGCCCTTGTCGATGTGCAGGACGATACCGCCTACATCCGTCTAGAAGGCGGCTGTCAAGGATGTGGCATGGCTGACGTTACGCTAAAGCAAGGCGTAGAAAGGGAAATTTTGCAGGCGGTCCCGGAAATCACCAGGGTGCTGGACGTAACAGACCATGCCGGTGGCACCAATCCTTACTATCAGCCGGGCAAGGGCGGCATGAGCCCCTACTAAGGTCGCGGGGCAGCGCAACGTCTGCTAACAAAGGCCATGGCTCGCCTGCTCTTACTGATACCCACGATGTCTTATCGCGTGCGGGATTTCCTCCGGGCGGCCCATCGGCTGGGCGTCCAGGTGGCGGTCGGATCGAACGTTGCCCAGGTGCTGGAACAATACAGCGACGGTGGAACAGTCACACTCGCCTTCGGCGAATTGGAGCGCGGCGTCACGCAAATCCTTGCCTATGATCAGCGCTATCCGCTGACCGCGATCGTCGGCGTGGATGACGAAACCATCCTCTTGGCAGCAGCTGCGTCACAGGCTCTTAATCTACCCCACAACTCACCGCTATCGGTCTCGCTCAGCAGCAATAAGTTTCGTTTTCGCGAGGCAATCGCAGCCAGCGGCCTGCCGTCGCCTGACTTTAGACTTTTGTCGTTGAAGGAGGATCCGGGATTGGTAGCAGGAGAAGCCGCCTATCCTTGTGTCCTAAAGCCACTCCACCTTTCAGGCAGCCGCGGTGTCATCCGTGTCGATGATATGGTCGCCTTCGAAGTTGCCTTCGAACGCATCGCGGCGATTCTAGCGCAGGCTGACGCAGGAGCGCCCAACGAACAGGCAGCTCAACATATCTTGATGGAGGCGTTCATTCCGGGGCTCGAGGTGGCGCTGGAAGGTTTGCTGTGGCAAGGAGAGCTGGAGGTCTTGGCGCTCTTCGACAAGCCGGACCCACTCGACGGACCCTTTTTCGAAGAGACGCTCTATGTCACCCCGTCGCGCCTGCCGGGACCGCGCCAAAGCGCGATCGTTGAGACGACCGCTCGTGCGGCACGGGTGCTTGGTTTAGCAAGCGGGCCCATTCACGCCGAGCTGCGGGTCAATGTGTCGGGAATCTACGTTATTGAGTTGGCCGCTCGTTCGATCGGCGGTTACTGCGGCCGCAGCTTGTCTTTTCAGGACAGCAGTCTGGAAGACTTGATTTTGCGCCAGGCGATAGGCATGCCGCTGCCCAAGGTCGAGCGCGATACCGGCGCATCGGGTGCCATGATGATCCCAATCCCTGCGGCCGGGAAACTCTTGTCGGTTGGAGGACTGACCGCTGCAAGAGCCACCTCTGGGATCGAGTCCGTCGACATCACCGTGCCAATCGGCGAGGAATTGCTGCCCTTGCCGGAAGGCTATCGCTATCTCGGTTTTATCATTGCCAAGGCTGAAACTGCCGACGACGTTGAAGCGGCCCTTCGCTGTGCTCATGCAGCGTTGAGCTTTGAGATAGCGCCCTTGGAGGCTGTCTAGCGAAAGGCTGGTTCGTCGAAGCTCCTGAGCTTGCGGGAGTGAAGAGCCTGGACGCCGGCGTCGCGTAGACTCCGGATCGTTTCGATGCCGATCTTCAGGTGTTGGCCGACGCGCTCTCGGTAGAAGGTGTTCGCCATGCCGGGAAGCTTTATTTCGCCATGCAGCGGCTTATCTGACACGCACAGCAGAGTGCCGTAGGGCACCCGGAAGCGAAAGCCATTGGCAGCGATGGTCGCGGACTCCATATCGACGGCAATTGCCCGTGACTGGCTGAAGAGTGTCGAGAGCTCGCCCTGGCGCAGTTCCCAATCCCGGTCGTCGGTGGTGAAGACTGTACCGGTTCTCAGGCGAGCCTTTAGATCCCGTCCGGCCAGGCCTGTCACAGCCGAGACAGCCTGGGTCAGCGCCACCTGGATTTCAGCGATCGGCGGCACGGGTATGGCCGCGGGCAAATCGTCGTCCAACACGTGATCGGCGCGGCCATAGGCATGGGCCAAAACATAGTCTCCCAGCCGCTGGGTCCGCCTAAGGCCGCCACAGTGGCCGATCATCAGCCAGCAGTGGGGGCGCAAGACCGCGAGGTGATCGGTAATGGTTTTCGCGTTTGACGGGCCAACCCCGATGTTGACCAGGGTTATGCCTTCGTGCCGGTCGCGCAACAAGTGATAGGCCGGCATTTGGGGGAGATGGCGAGGCGCTTGGCCGGATGTGGCTTGGTCGGTAAGTCTGTGATTCGGCGTAAATACATTGCCGGGTTCGACGAAGGCCTTGTACTCCTTGCCATCTCGCACTTCTGACCGGGCATACTCGATGAACTCTTCGACATAGCGCTGGTAGTTGGTGAAGAGTACGAAGCGCTGAAAGTATCGCGGTGCCGTTGCCGT
The DNA here is from genome assembly GCA_965222795.1 of Rhodospirillales bacterium. Classification (GTDB taxonomy): domain Bacteria; phylum Pseudomonadota; class Alphaproteobacteria; order Kiloniellales; family CBDCUY01; genus CBDCUY01. The sequence continues at coordinate 3,152,386 of OZ244972.1, forward strand.
GTAATGGGCCAATCGCACGAGCGAATAATCGACCCGCTCTGCTGGAAATAGCGACAACGGCCTTGGCCCGCTGGCTGCCGCCATATGCGTTCCATTGGCGATCGTATCGTCTATGGCTGAGAGGTCTGGAAGGGTAAAACGCGTTTCGACCGTTTGCAGCCTGTCCGCCGAGATGTCGGCCACGGCTTCCTCGACGACGAACGGAAGGGGAATCGCGCGATCGCTTATGCCGACGACGACCGGCCGACTGTGATTACGGATTAAGAGGTCGATCTGTTCTAAATAATAGCTTCGAAAGAGGTCTGGCCGCGTTAAGGTTGTGCCATAGACGCCAGCATAGGCGAGGTTGCCGTAGGCCAGGCGGCCGTCGAGGTTCACATTACCAGGTTCCACACAGATGCCGAGGTAGGGGTAGTGGGCGCTTTCCAAATGGCCGTTGTCCTCGCCCTCGGCAAATCGTTCGAAACTTTCGCGAACTAGGTTGGCGCCTTGTTCGTAGATAGCCGTTGCGTAGGCAAGCGCGCTGGCAGCCTCGTCGAAGCGACGCAAGTCCCGCACCCTTCCATGACCCTGCTGTTCTGTGGAGTCACAAGGGATACCGGAAGCCTTGCCAACTGAATTGGCGTCAAAAACCTTGGCATCCATAGGTCGGGCACTTCCTAGTGTGGCGATTTTAAGAGATTGAGCCGGAAGGGACTAAAGAATGAATAACGACCGTCCTGCACTTCGGCCGTGCTTAGAAATTTTTCCCTAAGACCGTCACTTTGGCCTTCCAACGCCGGGCCTCGACTTTCATCGACGGCCAAAAGTCGGTCATAGAACGCCTCGAAGGAGTCATAGGTGACGGGCGCCAAATAGGCGTACTCTAAAACAGGCGTCAGCAATCCGCGTTCGGTGGCCTCTCCGATAGCGTGATAGGCTTTGGCTCTCACCACGGTTTCATCTTCTATTGAGCGGACCAGCTCAAAGTAAGGACCTTCTGCAATCGGCTCTACGATGTGAAGCCACCCACCTGGGCGCAAAACACGTGCCGCTTCACCGAGTGCCCTTGGCTGTTCGGCGACGGGAATGTGATGCAGGCTATTGAAAAAGATCGCGATGTCGCAAATTTCGTTGCTAAACGGCAAGGCTTGGCCGACGGCAAAGACATAGCCTTCCCCGCCGGCCCGTTCAGCACTCTTTGCCGCGGCTAGTTGCGGGTTGGAACACTCAACACCGACGACATGCGCGCCCTTGCGGGTCATGTAGCGCACCAGCGATCCATCACCGCAGCCGATGTCGATGACTCGAGCGTCGGCAAGGCTCAGGTACTGCTTCAGAACGGCGGTGTGCTTGCGGCGTGCGAAGCTCTGCATGGGCAGTATTACATAGAGCGGAGGGTCCAGATCTGCGAAATCAGCATACGATGTCCCGATGCAGCGGCAAAGGATTAATCGGGTGCGATCATTGCTGGTCTTGCAGCGGCTAGCCAATGCGCTAGGCTGCGCTGCACGAACGTCGATGGGATGGGGATGCCATGAACGAACTGAAATCTGAGAGTTATCCGGAAATCCGCACCCAGCTACGGGCGATGTGCCAAGCCTTTCCTGGCGCCTATTGGCGGGAAATGGACCGCGATCGCCGTTATCCCGAGGATTTTGTTAAGGCTCTGACCGAGGCAGGCTATTTGGCGGCCTTGATTCCAGAACAGTATGGCGGCAGTGGGCTGCCGCTGGCGGCCGGCTGCGCTATCCTGGAAGAGGTGCAGCGAGCCGGCTGCAATGCGGCCGCCTGTCATGCGCAGATGTACACCATGGGCACGTTGCTGCGCCACGGCAGCGAAGCGCAAAAGCAGCGCTGGCTGCCAGAGATTGCCTCGGGCCGATTGCGCTTGCAGGCCTTTGGCGTCACCGAACCGACCAGCGGCACCGACACGCTGAACATAGCCACGACGGCCCGTCGCGACGGCGACCGTTTTGTCGTCAATGGGCAGAAAATTTGGACCAGTAGGGCGGAGCATTCGGACCTCATGCTGCTCTTGGCGCGGACCACACCCAAGGCGGAAGTCAAACGCAAAGGGGAGGGCCTCTCGGTCTTTGTGGTCGATTTGCGCGAAGCGGTGGGCAAGGGGGTCACCATCCGTCCAATCGCCACCATGATCAACCACGCAACCACCGAGGTTTTCATTGAAGACCTTTCCGTGCCTTTGGCCAACTTGATCGGCGAGGAGGGCCGGGGCTTTCGCTACATCCTCGACGGCATGAACGCTGAACGCATTCTGATCGCCGCCGAATGCTTGGGCGACGCGCGCTGGTTCATCGACAAGGTGACCACATACGCGGCTGATCGCAAGGTCTTTGGCCGGCCGATCGGGCAAAACCAGGGCGTACAGTTCCCGATCGCCCGGGCCTTCGCCCAAAGCGAAGCCGCCGGGCTGATGGTGGCGAGAGCCGCGGCACTGTTCGACGCCGGCGTGCCCTGTGGCAAGGAGGCCAACATGGCAAAGCTGCTCGCCGCCGAAGCGTCCTGGCAGGCGGCCGACATGTGCTTGCAAACTCATGGCGGCTTTGGATTCGCAGAAGAATACGACGTGGAGCGTAAGTTTCGGGAGACCAGGCTTTACCAGGTGGCGCCTATCTCGACCAACATGATCCTTGCGTACTTGGCTGAGCATGTGCTGGGCCTGCCTCGGTCATACTAAAGAACGAGCAAGGTCTGTCTTGGCATGTCCGTCGCGCTAAGCGTCATCATTCCGGCTTACAATGTCGGCAAGTACCTTTCCGCGGCGATTGATTCAGCGCTTGCGCAGACCTTGGAAGACATCGAGATCATCGTCGTCAACGATGGCTCGACAGATGATACGGAAGCGGTGCTAGAGCGCTATCGGCATCAAGCGAGGGTAACAAGCATCACCCAGGCAAACCAAGGTGTGGCGGCGGCTCGGAACGCGGGCATAGCCCTGGCGACCGGCCGCTATATTGGCTGCCTCGACGGTGACGACCTATGGCATCCGACCAAAGCCGCTAAGCACGTGGCATTGATGGACGCGAACGAAGATCTGGACATGTCGTTTTCCTGGCTTCGCGAGATTGACGAGCAAGGCGAAGAGACGGGCGCCAGACCGGAGACCGCCCAGGACTTTCCAGGCTTTGAAGATTTCCTTTTCACCAACCTGACATTCACCGGTAGCACGGTGGTCTTACGGCGCTCGGCCCTTGATCAAGTAGGCGCGTTCGATAGCGAGTTGCGAAGCTGCGAGGATCATGAAATGTGGATTCGCATCGCAAGCATTCGGCCGAGAAACATCGCCTGCCTGAAGGAAGTGCTGGTCGACTATCGCATTCATGCCACGCAGACGTCGAAAAACTGGCGAGCCACACTGGACAACTGGTCGATCATGATGGCCAAGGTGCGTTCCTTGCGGCCCGATCTTGTCGCCAAAGCAGAACCCGCAGTGCGCGCCCTACACTTAAAATACATTGCCCTTCTGGCCTACAATGAAGGCGATTATCGTACGGCTCGGGCTTTGATCTTTCGCGCGCTGGCAACCCGACCCTGGCTCATCTTAAGTCAGGGAGAGTGGCTATCGATCGCTGCCGTGGTCATGACGATACTGCCCGGCGAGGTGCACGGCTGCGTGACAAAATTGAAGAATGCCCGCATCCGTCGGCGAGCGCAGAAGGAGGCATCATAACCGTGACGCGTGGGACCCTGGATGGCGTGTTGGTTGTTTCTTTGGAGCAGGCGGTGGCCGCACCCTACTGTTCTTCGCGTCTGGCAGATGCCGGCGCCAGGGTCATTAAGATCGAGCGCCCGGGAGGTGACTTTGCCCGCGGATATGACCGGGTGGCAAAGGGTCAAAGCGCCTACTTCCTGTGGCTCAATAGAGGAAAGGAGTCGATCGTTCTCGACATCAAGCGGCCGGAAGACGCGAGGTTGCTCGAGCACATGATCGCGCGCGCCGATGTCTTTATTCAGAACCTGGCACCGGGTGCAGCGGCACGGGCGGGCTTCGGTAGCGAGGCGCTGCGCCAAAAACACCCGAGGCTGATCACCTGCGACATCTCCGGCTACGGCGACTCGGGGCCTTATGCGCGGATGAAGGCCTATGACCTCTTGGTGCAAGGAGAGACCGGTTTGGCAGCGATAACCGGGCGGCCGGAAGGGCCTGGCAGGGTAGGGGTTTCGGTCTGCGACATAGCGGCTGGCATGTACGCCAACATGGCCGTTCTCGAGGCCTTGATCGAGCGGCAGCGAAGCGGTGTTGCAAGGGGTATCGCTGTCTCCCTCTTCGATGCCCTCGCCGATTGGATGACGGTACCCCTGCTGCATCAGGTCTATGGCGGCAGGGCGCCGGCGCGTGTGGGCCTTAATCATCCCTCGATCGCGCCCTACGGCGCTTACCGGGCCGCCTGCGGCGGAGAGGTGATCCTGTCGATCCAAAACGAACGGGAGTGGCAGAGATTTGTTTGCGACGTCTTGGAGCGTCCCGACATGGCCGAAGATCCGCGGTTCAGCGATAACCCGGCACGAGTTGCCAATCGCGAGGCCTTAGACACCGCGATCGAAGAGTGTTTCGCTCGCCAGGACCGGAACGGCGTCATCGCCCGGCTGAAGAAGGCGGACATCGCGTTTGGCGCGGTGAACTCGATCGCCGACCTGGCGGATCATCCGCAACTAAAGCGTCTTGCCATGGAGTCGCCTGGGGGAACGCTTTCAATGGTGGCGCCACCAGCTCGTTTGGCGGGTGAATCGGAGGCCTTACGCCCTGTGCCGGCGCTCGATGCTGAGGGTGCGGCCTTGCGACAGGAATTCGGCGAATGACAGGTGAACTCGCCCAGTATCAAGAATGGGTCGGCCGGAAAGTCCATTCCGAGGATCTGATCGCGCTTGACCGAGCACAAGGCATGGCCGCCTTGTTGGACCTAAATTTGGACCTGGCGCCGGATGATCCGCTCCCGCATCTCTGGCATTGGCTCTATTTCTGGGAGATCACGGAACGCAGCAAGCTTGGCCCGGATGGTCACGCATCCCGTGGTGAATTTCTGCCGCCGGTGCGCCTTGCGCGGCGCATGTGGGCAGGGAGCCGCTTGACGTTCTTGCGCGGAATTCCAATCGGCGCGCGCCTTTGCCGCCATTCCACGGTCAAGGAGGTCAAGGGCAAGATGGGAAAGTCCGGACCGCTGGTTTTCGTCACGGTGGAGCATCGCCTTGAAAATGAGGGCGAGCTCTGTTTGATCGAGGAGCACGATATCGTCTATCGTGGCCTCCCGAGTCGGCCGGCCGGCCGGGAGCAGCCAAAGGCGGCGCCGCAGCCTTCTACCTGGAGCGAGCGGATCGAAGCGGACCCGGTGCTCCTCTTCCGCTATTCGGCCCTGACCTTCAACGGCCATCGAATTCACTACGACCAGCCCTATGCCACACAGGAAGAGGGCTATCCGGGACTGGTCGTCCACGGGCCGCTCATCGCCACCTTCATGCTTGCCTTAGCCGAGCGCGCGAAGCCGGAAAGGGAGATTGGCTCTTTTCGTTTTCGCATGTTGAGCCCGCTGTTTGACACCGCACCCTTTGAGGTGAAGGCTGAGCCGACGGCGGAGAGCGACGGGATCGCCCTGTGGGCAGAAGGCCCGGGCGGCCTGGAGGCGGCCCGCGGCGAAGTCCGATTCACCTAAAGGGCCTCGATCAGCCGCTCGATCTCTTCGTCGGTATTGTAATAGTGGACACTCGCGCGCACGACTTTCTCCAGACCCCGGCGCTCCATATCCAGCAAGGTGGAACTGCGCCCTGAGGTGGAGACATTAATTTTCTTGCGTGCCAAATCGGCTTGAATGGCCTCCGGGTCTTTGCCCTCTTGTGTGAAGGTGACGATGCCGCAGCGATGGCGGCCGATATCACGGACGGTAATCCCGGGACAGCTCGCCAGGCGACTTCGCAATCGCTCAGCCAAACGGGTTACGCGCCTTTCAATTGCCGGCAAGCCCCAGCCCAAGGCATAGTCCACCGCGACACCAAGGCCGAGCACGGCTGCATAGTTGAATTCCCAGTTTTCATAGCGCCGCGCGTCAGGCTGCAGCCTGTAGTGGTCCCGGTCCACCCAGGTAGCCCCATGCAAGTCGATGAAGGGTGGCTCTAACCTTTCCCGCATAGTTTCGCTGGCGTAAAGAAAGCCGCTGCCCCGCGGCCCGCGTAGATATTTTCGACCGGTGGCCGAGAGAAAATCACAGCCGATTTGGGCTACGTCGAGATTGATCTGCCCAACCGACTGGCAGGCGTCCAGGAGGTAAGGAATGCCGGCCGCCCGTGCGATGCGGCCGACCCCGCTTGCCGGGTTAATCAAACCACCATTGGTGGGCACATGGCTGATGGCAATTAGCTTCACCCGCTCGTCGATCATATTTTCCAAGGCCTGGAGATCGAGGCTGCCGTTGCCGTCGCTGGGCACCACGTCGACAGTAACCGCGTGGTCGCGCGCCGCCTTTAAATAGGCAATAAAGTTACTTTCGTACTCCGCCTCGGCGGTGAGAATCCGGTCACCGGCGGCGAAGGTGAAACTGTTGAAGGCCAGTTGCCAGGCCACCGTGGCGTTTTCAACCAGGGCGATGTCTTGCTTCTTGGCGCCGATCAATCGGGCGACAAGCGCGTAGGTTCCTTCGATCTTTTGCGCGACCAAGGCCTTAGCTTCATAACCGCCGTGGCGGGCCTCCAACTGCAGGTGATCAATCTGGGCCTGAACCACGCAGTCTGGCATGAGCGCAGCACCGGCGTTATTGAAGTGGCAAAGCGTGGCGCAGGCCTTGGTCTCGGCACGCGCCCGGGCAACATCAAAACTCATCTCTGCTCCGGCTGGTCTCGGTTCGCGTTTGTGCCTGCCTGATGGTGACCCCTGCGTCAAGCGAATACGCCCTGGTGCGCGATTGAGGGCCGATCTAGCCTCGTGGTATCATGTCGCTTTGGCGCTGATCGCACGCCGTCAGCGGCAAATCCTTTGTCTTTTGGGTGCACCCGATGATGAGCGAACATGATTCCTACTTGCTAACAGCGGTACGACGTGGCGATGGACAGGCCGCGACTGAGGCCTTGGATGCCGGTGCCGATATCAATGCCGAGGATCACTTAGGGCTAACGGCGCTTTCAAGAGCCGCGGCCAGTGGAGATTTACGTCTGGTAGAGCTGCTTCTGGATCGAGGCGCTGCGGTTGATCAAGGCAGTAAGGTCGGTAACACGCCGTTGATGGCGGCCGTGGTGCGCGGGCACCAAGATGTCGTTGACGTGTTGCTGCAAAATGGCGCCAATCCAACATGCTGCAATAAGTGGGGCATGGGTGCGGCGGATTGGGCCCGGCACACCAGCAACGCGCCAGCCATACTGGCGCAGCTTCGACAGCCCGACGGCTGAGCCGTGAACCCACTGGCGAAACGCCTAAACACTATTATCGTCTGGCAGAGCTGCGGGCGTTACTGGACCTTGGCTTCCTGCCGGCGAAGCCGATTGGCGGCCTTTCGCTCTTCGCGCCATGCGCGAAACACTTTGAGCCGATAGGGTCCGCTGAGGGTCGGTGTCCGGGAATGATAGCGGCCGATCGCTGCCGTCCAGGAATTGCTCTCTTGCCGTAGACGGGTAAGCAGTGCAGCGGCATAGGCCGCGTTTTCCGTAGGATCCAGGGCCTCTTCCAAACTGGCGAAGGCCTGCGGGTGATAGTGCAGATTGACTTGCAGGCAGCCGACATCGATGTTGCGCACCCCGCGAGCTTGCAGGCGTTGGACAAATGTTAGGGCCGTGGCCTTATCTTCGAAGTAATGCCCTTCCCCGAGCGCCCGGACAGTCCAGGGCCAAGCTTTGCGGTCCTTGGTCGGATTGTGCCAACGGCCCGATTCAATCTTGCTGATGGCCGAAAGGAGAAATGGAGGAAGGTTGGCGTTTGCTTCAGCCGAGGTCACAGCTTGCGCGCAGCGTTGCCAGGGGTTCTTCGGCTGTTTCTCGGCCGCCAAGCTCGCTGCCGACAAGGCGCAAAGGGCCATTCCCATTGGCAGGATCAGGCGACAGGCAAGCTTGGATAGAGTGCGCATTGGATGACCTCCGACTGGTTCTGTCGGCCTAGCAGCAAGTGTCGTGCCAAGGAATGCTGGCGCGAAGGATAAGGAATTCTCTGTTCTTGATTCCGGCCATGTTGCGGCGCAACGTAGGAAAATGTGATGTCGGCGCTTTGCATAAATCATTTTTTGTGCACATAGCGTTGAATTTATTATATAAATATTTATTGAAAACGGACCCTGCGCATGCCATATTGTGCAGTGCGAAAAGACGCTCACGCCTTTGGGCGCAGCGGCATCCTTTCGTAGATTTCCTCCCTAGACTTGGGTCGGGCTTTCGGGCGCCGACCCATTTTTTGTGTCGCGGAAAAAATTGCCGCCCGTTGAATTCTTGTAGACGAGCGATTCAGGGTGAAAGCCCCAAAGGACCGGGGGCATTCAGTTGTTCTTCAGACGGCGCGGATCGATTTGGGCAAGTGCGGCGATTAGGCTTTGCATTTGCTCCGCCAAGCCAGATAGTCCTGCCGCACGACAGATTCTTTCCTCGTCCATGTAGAGCATCCGGTTGATTTCGATTTGCAAGCCGTGAATCGAAGCCTTCGGTCGGCCGTAATGGCGGGTTGTGTAGCCGCCCGAATAGGGGGAATTATGAGATACAACATAGTCGTGTGATTGTAAGGCGGCTTCCGCGGTCTTGATAACCAAGCTGTCACAGGCAGCCCCGTGACAATCGCCAAGTACGAAATCGACGCGGCTTCGACCAGGGTCGCGATCGACCGGTCCACCGATCGAAGGCATGGAGTGGCAATCGACCAATATGCAGTAGCCAAATTTTTTCTTGGTGATATCGACCAATTGGCGCAAGGCCGTGTGGTAAGGCCAGTAGCAGCTGCGAATACGGTGCATAGCTTCCGAAAATGGCAGCTTCCCCTGGTAAATTTCCGCACCATTGGCCACCACCCGGGCAATGGTGCCAAGTCCTGCGGCCACCCTGGGCGAACGGCTGTTCACGTAGTCGGGTAGGCATTCATGGAACATTGACGGGTCAAGCTCGAAGGGCTCGCGATTGGGATCGACATAGGCGCGCGGAAAGAGCGCCCGCAACAATGGCGCGCCCATTTCTGGGGCCGCTGTAAAGATTTCATCAACGAAGCTATCTTCGGAGCGCCGTAAGGATAGGCGATCGAGCCGAGATTTATTGACGAAATCAAAAGGATAACGATTTCCGCTATGGGGCGATGCGAAGACCATCGGCAAACTTTGCCGAGCCGGTGCCAGGATTTCCAGGGGTTCGACGATTTCGGCGGCGATGATCTCTGCTTCCATATCTTAAGGAACTAGCAGGCTGTTTGCGCCACGGCAAGGCGGTCCATCAATCCTTTCTCCTTTGTTGCGACGCACGTTAAGGCAGTTTTAGAAGCCTTGTACTAGAGTAGCCTTAATCAACCGAACTGCACCCTTTTCGAATGTCCGAATGAGACGTCGCCATGGCCAACATACTGCTTGCCGAAGATGATGAAAACATGCGTGAATTTTTGGCTAGCGCCCTGCGGCGAGCCGGTCACGAGGTGACGGCCGTAGGCGACGGTGTCAAGGCGCTCTACGCCTTGGCGGACAATCCAATTGACTTGTTGCTGGCCGATGTGGTGATGCCCGGCTTGGATGGAATAGAACTCGCTCGTCGTGCTGCAAAATCTCAGCCGCAACTCAAAGTCATGTTTATTACCGGTTTTGCTGCCGTTGCCCTGAAGGCCCGCGAGAAGACCCCCCTTGGCACCCAGATTCTCTCCAAGCCGTTTCATTTGCGCGAGCTGGTCGACCAGGTAGAGACGATGCTGGCGGTCCAGGCGCCTTAGAGCGAGCTGTCGGCTCCCAACGAAGGTCTGCCAGCGTCGCAAGCAGGTGGGTACAATCCAGGCCACATCACGCATTCCTGCGAGTAGCGAGCTGAGGCTTGCAAGCCTTCGGTCTTGATGCTAAATCGCCCAGGTCCATCGTTACGCCTGAACGGCCATCTTCGCGGAAGACCGGGGCAAGGGCGCGTAGCTCAGCGGGAGAGCACTACGTTGACATCGTAGGGGTCGCTGGTTCAATCCCAGCCGCGCCCACCATTTAAGCACCGGATATAAATCGATAAAGTCGGCCCGCTGTAACTTGCGGCCGATTGTTACTACTTCTACAGGGGCACCTATAGGGCACCCTGAGACAATAAGTCACGCATCAGAAATCAGACCTTGCCGGCCATTGGCACGGCGCTTGCTGTCGATGGTATCACTTCCCTGTCTCAGTCGCCGAGCCCGGCTGTACCTTCTCGCGCAAAGCAGCGATTCCGTTCTGAGCTTCGATCGACGGGGTGACAATCCCGTATCTGGTTTCAGTATCGCCAAGAAGCGGCTCGACAGATTTTCCGACGTGACCAGTTGGCGCTTGCACGACCTCAGGCGAACCGCCGGTACCAATATGGCGCGCCTCAAGGTCGCTGACTCTACGGTCTCGCGGGTCTTGAACCACGCCGAAGTCGGCGTCACCCGGATTTACCGCCGTTATGGATACCTCGACGAAAAACGGGAAGCGCTCGATAGGTGGTCGAAGCGGCTGGAAGTAATGCTAAAGAGCGATCTCGGCAAAACGGTACCATTGCGCAATTAGGGCCCATAGCTCATCCCTCATGTGGCGGCCAGAGCCAAGCCCCCGCAAATCGGCTGTCCCCGATTTGTTGTTCGAAGAGGACATATGAACCGGGATCAATCCCGGTTCAGGGGGACGGGCGGTTTGGCACCAAATCCTGCGCAAAGCCCCTCGGACGTAATCGACGGATAGGCCCATCGAGCCTTTGCTTGACCTTGTCGCCAAACCGCTCCGTCAGAATGGTGCCAAATTGCCGCCCGACGCTAGCCCCCCGCGTAACCGAGTTCCTTGATTTCCTGCTGCGGTCGCCGGCCGGAAAGATCCGGAAAGCGGGTAATCCGTTCCCGCAGATAGTCTTCGTAAGCGTCAAGCAACTGTGGCCGCGCAGCACGCGGACCATAGGCCGGCGCTTCGAGGCCGCATTCGAGGTGCTTATGCACCGTTTTGCGGTCGAGCCCCACCTTGCGCGCGATGGCATTGATGAGAAGGCGCCGGGCTGCCCTGCCGCCTCGAAACCCACGGGCCAAGGTTCCTCAAAACTTGATCTTGAGTTCAGCACTGGCGAAATAGGCGTTATCTCGCACATCAAAGGCTTTACCGGGGAAAAACGCGCCGGCTACCAATTCTAAGCTGACGTTATCGAATTCCCGCACACCGAGTATGAGATTTAGCTCTTGCCCAAGGTCGCGCTTCCTGCCATTCGGATCGGCATCGAGCGCGCTATCGCGCAGCTCATCGACCGCCTTGGCCTGCCAGAAATGATGGTAGACAAGATCGAGTGAGGTCTTTTTCGTAGGCCGAAAGCCAAGCCCCGCCGTTAGGATGGCCATGTTGCTGAGTTCAGGATCGAAGACTTCGCCGTAGTATTTAAAGCTCGTCACACCGTTGAATTTCATGTTGTTGTCCTGCAGCCCGGTCTGCCGGAAACTCTTGTCTTTGCCGTTGTTTGGGTTGCTGTCCCCGGATCCGAAGGCGCCGCCAAGGGTAATCGCTGGCTTGAAAGGCAGGTCAAGAACATAGGTGGCGCCCAGGTCGATCCCGAACCCAGTGATGTCGTTGGTCCCTTGATCGCCGCGCACGTGGGCGAATTGTGCCCAGTACTCGAGATTATCGGTAAGCTTTCCGGTCGACTGAAGGCCAAAGAACAGCAGGTCCTCCGGGTTTGAATTCCGGTCGTCTCTTAAAATGATGTAGGCCCTTGCCTCCGACTCCTCGCCGAGGGCGACGCGTCCCGTGGCGATATAGTTATCGATATCCCGCTTTCGGGTTTTGTTGAGGAGATCCCGCCGAAAGAGCTGTTCGCGGCTGATTGACAGTTCAGCGCCGTAGCGCCCACCCTGGAAAAAAAGTCGGGCCGCATCGAGGTTCTCGTCATAAAACCATTCCGTTTCCTCTTCGAAGCGTTGCCGCCCCAACTGCGCCGCGAAGCCAGGTGCCCAGTCCTGCACCGTCACGTAGGCGCGCTTTACGACCAGGCGGGTGTCGTTGTCGCGTCGATCGGCGGGCCTGTCGAGGAAGATGTCACGAGAAAGCTCCAGCTCGCCGAAAGCTCGGAACTGGGCGCTTGGGTGAAACGATACGGCGGCGGAGAGTTGGGGATCGATGACGGCTTCGTCGTCCGCGTCGTCGTCTCGGTCCAGGTCAAGATTGCGTTCAACCTCAAGTTCGACTTCGAGGTCCGCACCAAAAGAAAGATAGGGGGTAATCTCGAAGCGGGTGTCCGGCGGATCGTCGAAATCGAACTCTAGCATCCTCTCGCTATCGGGCTTGCCTTCTTCCACGGGTTGGCCGACAGCCGCCGTGGTGTGCACGCTCTTCGCCCCCGTACCGAGTTCGGTCCTTGGCCGAAGCAAGGGCCGCGGTTCGTGGACCGCGACCTGATGCCGGCTATCGGCTTTGCCCGATGTTTCCGCCACTTCGACAACATTGGAGATCTCGGATATCCCGGTGCTGGGATAGTCGGCGCGCAACGACTTGGCGGCGGCCATGGCGGCTCCCTTGTCATCCAAGTACCTCAGGCTCAACCGGCGCCAAAGCTTGCCCTCCTTTTCGATTTCGGCAGTGAACAAGCGCAGATGCATGAACCCATCAGGCAGTCTAATCTCTGCCGGATTCAGCTCCGCCAAAGTGGACTGCAAATTCAACGCATAGAGCCTATCGTCATCGGCGGCCTGAGCCTGCAGCGCTTTCGGCGATACCACCTCGGACCATGTGGGGTCAGGAAAAACGAGGGCGCCGGCCAAAATGAGGATGACTTTGCCCGCCGGCACTCTGTTCCGGATGCGGGAAAAAACGATCCAGTCACAAAGGGGAACCAGCGATGAACGGCACACGGCCCGAGCGATCGCCTCTCGTTTCGTTCCCCTTTCCGGAGCGGTCTTTATATTGATCTCAGGCATCTTTCGAAGCTCATCTTACGGGCGGGCGCAAGGACAGCCCAATCCGGGCGTGGGCACTCCTTCTTCCTCATGGGTCTTTGTCATCCAGGAGGCGTAGTGCACGGGCCAAGATGTGGTGGATCTTGTCAGGCCAATCCGGCTCCAGATGCTGTAAAAAGTAGAGGGCGACCTTCAACGCCGCGGCCGCGTAGGCTGGGGCGAGACGTTTTTTCCATTGCGCGGGCACATGGGAAAAGTAGACCTCTTGAAAACAATCGGCGAAGGCCTCAGCCCGTACAGTCGGTAGGGGGGTGAGTTCGGGCATGGCATGTAGGCGGACGAGAAGCGCGGCCGGGTCCAAAACAGGATCTGATCTGGCGGAGGAATCGAGATCGATCAGGGTGGATTCCGTCCCGTTGAGGAAGATATGGTCGACCTTGAGGTCTTGGTGAGAAGGGCGTGGCTGGCAAGATCTCAGTCGTTCTTCCAAACCCAAGAACACGGCCGCGATCATGTCCTGGCAGGCAGGACATCCCCACAACAAGCGTCTTGCGGACCTGGCAGCCCGTGCCAGAATGGTCTCGCAAGCATGCAAGCGCTTTATGGGCGCATCGCTGAGATGTAGGGACGCCAGGGCCTCGGCGGTCTGTTGCGCCAAGGGAGCGATGTCTTCCACCTCAAACAACAGATCCTCAAGGCAACGCCCGGCTGCCGGCTTAATGAAAGAAGTCCGGGTCTCTTCCTCATAGTGAACCGGCTCGGCGATGCGGAGGCGGCCGTTCCGTTTTTGCCAGTAGGCATGCAAGCGGCCGAGATCTTCGTGCGCCTGCCGTCCACTGTCACTTCGATAAAGCTTGGCGAAGAACCCCTCTTGGCGCCGCTGCCCCGTGGCAAGGTCGCGCGCCGTTGGGGAAACCGAGAACGTGGCTGCCACACCGGGACGATAGCGTACAGGTTGAAATCGGATCTCCTCGCAGGACCAACGCCCGGGTCCGAAGGACTCGCGCAACAGTCTTTGCGCCGGGCGCTGCGGGTCTTCAATCAGCTGGGCCAAGTTGGGAAGATGCCGGTCATAGGGGAACAGCTGGACCAGCATGTCGAGGTCTGAAAGGAAAAGGAAGGGTTTCAGAGAGCGCGGCAGAGAGCAACCATTTGACGATGGCGCCGCACTATTGAGCCGCTTGTAAGTCCTTCGTGCCTTGCCTCCGCGGTAAAGGAAACCCGTGGCCCACTGCTGACGAAGCTTGCCGGTCGCACTTTCCTTCAAGACAAGATCGAAGAGCGCAATTATGCGTCTTGCTTTGCGATAGCGGAGGCGTACGAGACGACATCCGATCAATTTCACATCGCCGTCGGACTGAATCCGAATGGCCTCGTCGAAGGCGTCGGCCATGATCGCCGGGTTAGCGACTACGGCGGCATTTGGGATCAGTGAGTCGACGGCCAGCATCGTACTTACCCCCTCGTCAGGGACAGGGTGCGTCGCGCGAGACCGCCGCAAGTCGACGAAAAGGCAAAGAGGCATGCCAACCTGAGGAGCGTGGCTCGTGTAAAGCCCTCGATCCTCGCTGCAAAATGCGGGAGCCCACCGCCGTAGCCGGCCAAGAACGCCTCCTCGGTCGGCCGCGGGTCGCTGCCCTCTAACCAGGCTTGCCAGCGCCGGTGGGCGAGGAAATTGCCGATATCGATCGCTGGGTCGCCCATCGCCAGGGTGTCGAAGTCGATCAGTACGGGTTCCTGACCACGGAAAATCACTTGCTTTTGGTGAAAATCCCGATGGCAGAGCTGCGGCGCGACGGCCGGCAAACGCTCCAGAGAGCGAAAGACGGCACTCCGGGCAGAGGATATCTCGTAGGCCAGATCCGGATAGACCGACGCCACAAGATCCGTCCACTGATCCAGAATGCGTCGCTCGTTTTCTACGCCGTGCTGCGCTTCGACGCCAATTCCGCAGTTATGAAAGGATCGCAGCGCGTTGGCGATGCTACCCATGTCCTTTGCGCATCGCTGCGCGGCAATTTCCAAGCCTCGCCCATCGACGGCGCCCAGGATCGACACCGCGCTGTCTTCGAGAAAATGCATGGGCCGCGGTATTGCCGCAGGGCCGTGTCTTTCACTGAAATGCTCATGCAGCGCCGCTGTCGTCAGATGGGTTGCGAAGGCCTTGTTGGTTGCAGTCTTGTACATCTTGGCGATCAGCGAGCCGGCCCGTGCGCCATCCTTTCGAAAAAGATCGAAGCGAACGACACAACGTTTGCGGAGCCGGTGGCTGATCAGCCGCGTCTGAAGGGAGCCAAGGGAATCTGCCTCCGACGGCAGCACCTGGGCCAAGACCTCAAAGGCGTGTTCTTTGTCGTGCAACAACTTGAGGCCCGCGATGCGCTCGTCCAATCCCGGCACCCGAAACAACAGTCCCAGGTCCTTAATGACAAACAAATTGGCGGGATGACTGGCGGCGGCACACTGCCCACGGCGGGATTTTCTCAATTTTTGTCGTACCGCCTCGGCATAATCGCAAACATCGGCAAGCGGAAGTTCGGCCAACAATGTTTGTCTGAACCGCGCACCCTTCTCACGCAGGTGCGCCTCGTAGTGGATGACGCAGCCCTGATCGGCGTGGGGGTAGACCCGTTCTACGGTTAGAGCCTCGAGTTCCTTGTCACCTTCATGGAGTGCCGGCCAGGCGCGGCGGAGTTTCGGCGATACCCGGTCGGGGGAAACCGCGTCGCGCAGACCTTCGATCAGCACGTCCTCGGACGAAAGTGTCGTGGAGGCTCCGAGAGCTAACACGAGCTGACCCTTTCGGGGAGTAATGGGCTGGAGGGTCCGGGATCTGGGTGCGTGGCGTAATCTTCCAGAAGCTGCCCATCCCTGATTTGTAGAATGCGGTCGAAATCGTCGGCGTCGAGAGGATCGTGGGTAATGAGCAGGCAGGTGCGATTTTCGGTCAAGTTCCGCAGCGCTTGGGAAACGGCGGCTTTACCCGCCTGATCAAGCCCGGTTGTTGGCTCATCGAGTATGACGATCGGTGCGTCACGCACGATCGCCCTGGCAATCGCGATCCGCTGCCGTTCACCGCCGGAAAGGGTTGCGCCCCGTTCTCCCACTTCGGTGTCATAGCCTTCCGGCAGCGCCTCGATGAATTCGTGTGCCTGGGCGGCCTTGGCCGCCTCTGCGATCTCTTCGTCGGAGGCGTCCAAGCGTCCATAGGCGATGTTGTCACGAATGCTTCCGGCAAAGAGCGGCGAGTCCTGAAGAACGATGGCGACCTGCTTTCTCAAGGATTCGAGTGTGAAGCTCCGAATATCTTCACCGTCTATGCGAACGGTACCCCCCTGCGGGTCGTAGAAACGCAGGATAAGGTTGGCAATGGTCGACTTTCCCGCACCGCTCGGGCCGACCAACGCGATGCGCTCGCCGGCTGCGATACGCAACGAGAACTCGTCCAGAAGGGGCCTACGGCCGGCATAGCCAAAACGGATGTGGTCGAATTCGATCTTTCCCGCGAAGCTGGGCGCTTGGCGGGCGTCCGGCCTGTCGGCGATTTCCGGCTCCAGCTCGAGAATTGCGACAATGCGTTCGCCGCAGGCCGTCGCCTTGGCGATGCGCCCGGTCAATCCGGCAAGCTTGCGAATGGGCTTGTAGAGCGTCGTCAAGTAGGCGGTGAACACCAGCAGGTCGCCGGGGGTCAGAGCCCCGGCCCTGACGCGGGTTACGCCATACCAGATGACGCCGCAGGTCCCGGCCGCGAGAATCACCTGCACTAGGCGGTCGAGGTGCGCTTCCAGACGCGTCGCGCGCAGACCCGCCTGGACGCTGGAGTTGTTCTGACGGGCGAAACGATCCTCCTCGTAGGCCTCGCGGGCAAAGGCCTGCACCACTCTTATGGTGTTGATGCTTTCCGCAACGACTTGCGCGACCTTGCTTTCTTTGCGCCTTTGACGCCGCGCGGCGCCCTTGATCTCACCGCCGAACTTGAAGACCGAGACGAAGAGCAGAGGCAAAATCACCAAGGCCACGCAGGTTAGGCGCCAATCCATCGATGCCATCACCGCAAGGGTGCCGACAACGACCAGGATGCGGGCCGAAATGTAAACCACCGAGTTTGTCAGCAGTTCCCGCATCATGCGCACATCGCCGGTCAAGCGAGCGAGAAGGTCACCGGAACTCTGTTCGTCGTGAAATGAGTGCGAGAGGCGTTGAATGTGGCTGTAGAGTTGCAGCCTTATGGAAGATACGACGTGCTGTCCCACCTGGGCCAAGAGATAGGACTGGCCGAAGCCCAAAAGGCCGCCAAGGATGGCGATCACCAGGATCGCGGCGGCGGCGGCAACCAGCAAACCATCGCCACCGCCGGTCCATTGATTGGCGAGACGGATCATTCTGTCGGGCTCGTCTAGCGGGATCAGGATGCCATCGAAGATGAACTTGAGCGGCCAGGGTCGCGCGATCTCCAGGGCGGTTACGCCGATCATACAGGCAGCCGCTGCCACCAACTTGCGGCGATGGGGACGCAGATGAGATCTAAAGCGGATAAAGAGGCGAAGAAGCGCGCCGGGGCGGAGGCTTCGCCGGTTACTCGCCTGTGCCCGCTCCTTGATCATCTCACGCCTCTCAGGCCGCCTCTTGCGCCTGAACGGCAAGATCAAGAACTTTGAGGGCGTTTGCTCTCCAGGTGCGGCCCGACACCGTCCTCACCGCCTCGCGAGCGAGGTTTTCGGCAAGGGCGCGGTCGTCATGGATGCGTTGAATTGCGCCCGCCAAAGCGACGGGGTCACCGGGCGGAACCAGAAGGCCGTTGCGCCCTTGATCGAGGATGCGGCCAACCTGGCCGATGTTGCTCGCCACCACAGGGCAGCCCGAGGCCAGGTACTCAAAAAGCTTGAGTGGCGAAAAGTAGAAATCTTCCAACTGTGGATAGGGCAGGGTAGCCACATCCATACGACGCAGCATCGATGGCAGATCCGCGTGACTGACCGACCCGGTCAGCGTGATCCGACCGCCCAGGCTGGCACCCTGAATAAAACCCTCGATCCAGGGTCGCATCTTCCCGTCACCCACGATCAGCAGATGGGCGCGTTCGACGCTAATCGACAAGTGCTTGAAGGCTTCCAAGAGCACGTCGAGGCCGTGCCACTGCTTCAAGCCGCCGACGAAGCCGACAACGAAGGCTTTATCGTCGACCGCTAAGGGATGGGGATCGACAGTCGGGCTGAAAAGTGCCGTGTCGACACCGTTGCTGACTTCATGAATGCGAGATGGGTTTGCGCCTTTACTCGCCACATAGGCAGCGACTTCTGCCGAGACCGCCAGCACCGCATCAGCACCCGAAAACACCTCGTGTTCGATCTCCGCGGCACGCTCCTCCAAGGCAATCCGCCGGTAACGCTGTTGTTCGGCGATGAGAGGGGCGTTCACCTCAAGGAAGCAAGGAACGCCCAGGCACTTTGCCAGGCGAACGGCGACCTGGCTCCAAAGAGAGTAGCGTTCATAGATCAGGTCGACCGAATCTCGGCCAAAGGTTCGGCACAGGTGGTCCGCCATCGCCTCGGCGATGGCCATCTTGCGGTGTTCTTTGGTTTGCTGGGCATCGCATGCCACTGCCGAGGTCGACAGCCGAGGAGCCAAGACCCCCCAGGGGATTGGCTCAATGTTGGCCGGCAAATCTTCGGCCGGCCCCCCGATTTCCGCTGCAACTACCCTCACTTGATGGCCAAGCTGGCCGAAAGCGCGCACCAGGGCCCGTGTGTGAATAGAGCCACCTTTCGGGCCAAACAGCGGGATTCCTTCGTCGGCCAGGATGTAGGCGATCTTCACGCACACCTCCGATCGAGGAAGTTGTGCTCGGAAGCACGGAGAAAATGGGCCTTGAGCTTCGCAACGTTGTGGCGCAGGTGGAATTTCTCTTCCGCCATAACGCGGCCCGAACGGCCCATCCGTTCCGCCTCGGCGGGATCGTCCAAGAGCTGGGCCAATGCATCGGCGAGGGCCGCGGGATCGTTCGGCGGCACCAGAAGCCCATTGGCTTGGTGGGTGACGATCTCCGGATTGCCCGCCACGGGCGTGGTCACGACAGGTACCGCCGAGGCAAGCGCTTCGAGGAGCACGGTCGGCAGGCCGTCGCGATCGCCGCTGGTTGATATCATGCAGGGCAGGGCGAACACCCGCGTCGCCGCGAGAATGGCGACCAGGTCTTCTTGCGGCAGGGATCCCAGCAACTCGACCCGGGATGTCAGATCGGCCTCGCCGATCTTGGCCTCCAATTCGGCACGCTCGGGCCCTTCGCCGACAATCAGGCAGCGGAAGGTGCTGCCCCGGTCGCGAAGCGCGCGGCACGCGTCCACGAGATCGGAAAATCCCTTCTTTTCGATCAGCCGGCCGACACCCAGGATCAAGGGCGCCGTCGTGCGGCGACATGATGGGCGAAAACACGAAAGGTCAACGCCGTTGTAGATACGATGGAGCTTGCGCCGTTCGCCGGGCGGACAAAGTGTTTGCAGGTGCTGCAGGTTATAGTCGGAAACGGTAACCACAAACGCCGCTTCGATCATCTTGAGGTGGCGAACGTGGTCGTCGATCTCCCTACTGACATAGGTATGGTAAATGTCCCGCGCGTGGGCAGTGTAGGAGTAAGGAATGCCGCTCAGCCGACTGGCAAGAAGGGCCACCGTCGTGGCGTCGGAACCGAAGTGTGCGTGCAGGTGGCTGATCCGTGCGGCTTGGATCAGGAGCGATAGGGCCGCCGCTTTGAAGTAGAGGCGACGCACTTCCTGTTCGGTCTTGCCACAAAAGAGGTCGCCGAAGGATCCTTGGTGGCGCGCGACGGCTTCGGCCAACTTACCGGCCAGGCTTTCCTCTGTTTCTCCCTTCTTGGTTCGGCCGTCTTTGATGAGGGTTGGGAGATAGGTTACGGGTGCCCGCAAGCTTTGCAGCAAGGCATGCCGAGGTTCCCTGGGCGGCTCGAGTAAAGAAAAGATCTCCACGTCGACGCCTTGCCGCTCCAGTTCCAGGATTTCATTCAAAATGAAAGTCTCGCTGAAACGCGGAAAGCGTTTGAGCACATAAGCGATGCGCGGCACGCCGTGGGCCCGAGGGTGGTCGTCATGCTGGTGCTTGCTTTGGTTCAGGGTCATGACACGGCCTGCTGAAGTTCTGTTGGACCTGGCGTTGGAAAGGCGGCGGTACGCGACAGGATGTCATGGAGATGCCGAGATGCCTCGACGATGCCGTTGGCAGGCAGCCGTGAAGATGGCGGTTTTGGCCGATCAAAGTTCCTGCCAATCAGGTTGGCGAGCTTGGGAGAGGAGAGGTCTTCCGTAGCAATTGCCTGAACCAAACCGAGATCGGCGAACAACTGCGCCCGGATGCGCTGTTCGGCGCTCGGACCCTGGCGCGGCACGACGATCGTCGGCTTGCCGAGCCGGATGGATTCCATCAGCGTGTTGTAGCCCGCCATGGTCACGACCACATCCGCTGCGTTCAAGAAGGCGCGAGCGTCAGGCACATTGGTCAGAACACTTGCCGGCAAGTCGGCAGCGCGCAGGCGCAGTTCAGCCCGATTGGCCGCGCTCATGAGAGGGCCGGTGATGAAAACGAACTGACAATTGTTCGAAGCGGCCAGTTCCTCAAGAGCACCCAAACAATAGGACATGACTGGATAGGCATCCGCACCGCCACCGGCGGTTACCACCACAAGTTTCTTGTTGCGGGCGTCGTATCGGTCGCGGATGTGTCCAGCTTCTCCTGTCCGGTGTCGAGAGCTGAGATAGCCGCAATAGTGAATCTTGGTTGCAAC
Source organism: Rhodospirillales bacterium (assembly GCA_965222795.1). Classification (GTDB taxonomy): domain Bacteria; phylum Pseudomonadota; class Alphaproteobacteria; order Kiloniellales; family CBDCUY01; genus CBDCUY01. The sequence goes on from OZ244972.1 coordinate 3,173,196, forward strand.
GAGATCGGTTAGGCCATAGGCCGCTGCACTGTCGAAGATATCCCGGCTGCCGTAGATCAGCACACTGTCGTAGTATTTCTCGATTGCGTCGTAGGTGCCGTTTTCTCGCCACGATCGCCGCAGCGCCGACGGCGTGTCGAGAATATCCCGGAGCCCGAGCACGAGCCTGGTTGGGCGGGCCTTTTCCCGCAACATGTGAAAAGTAGGCAGGAGTTCATTCCAAACACCTGTCGGCACGTGATCGACCAGCAACAGTTTTGGCTGGAACAACTCGACCGCGCGCAAAATGAGCTTGCTGCGGAGGTTTCCGGCTTGGTCCTGGTGCAATCGGAGTTTGCGCGATTGCCAGGTTTCTGAGGCCACTTTGACAACAGAGGGCAGCTTTATGAAATCGACGCCTGACGGCAGATCGAAAATGACGCCGGAAGGACAGCCCACCATCATCAAGATATTGAGATTGGGATTTTCGCCAACCATTTGATTTGCGATGTTGGTGTTCCGGCGAAGATGACCAAGACCGATGCTGTCATGGGAATACATCATCATCGAGACCGGTGTTTCAGGCTCGGATTTGGTTGACGGAGAGTGCGAGATCCTTGTGGCGTTGCTTCCGTCGGAGAGATCGAGAACCAGTCGAACCAGCTCGCGGAATCGAGCAAGGGAGAATGGCTTGGCAAGAAAGGCGTCGGCCTCTAGTCGGTCGGCGCGAGCCCGAATTTGATAGGAGTCCTGTCCTGTGATGACGATAACGGGAAGGCGCGGGTAATCAGCTTTATGATCCTGCAGCCAGTCAAGGCCATTGCCGTCCATCAGGCCAATGTCGAGACAAAGAAGATCGATTGGCTCGCTCAGCGCTGTCTGCGCCTCGGCAATCGACCTGGCACCCACCACCTGGTATCCAAAGCGGGTAAGACTTTGCTTCAGATTCTTGAGAAGGATTATCTCGTCTTCGACGATCAGAATTGTCTTTGTCATCCTATTCTCCTTCCAAGCAAAAACCGAACAAGCAAAATCGATGCCAGCTGCGAGAGGCGTTGAAGGAGAGTGTCAAAGGTATGAATTTGCAGCGTCTTTTCACTCAGCCAGGAGATCGAGCGGCACGCCTTGCGGTGCTACACCAAAAAAGCTGCGGCAAATCACCCAACCGCTTTGGGCATTTGCCGCATGACTGGTAAATGGTGTCCAAGCACCTTAGCTAGGGCTGCGTGCTATCGCGGGCGAACTTGTGGTGACGCACCACTTGGGGCAATACTCTGTCTCTAGATCGTGTGAGAATTGAAACGGCAGCGCACAATTCGTGGCGATGAATGGCATGACAGATCGACCTCTAAACCTAATTCACTGGTTTTCAGTTATCAGTTTCCTGTCAATTCTATTGATCAGTGGCCTCTCCGGCTTCCTGTTGTCCCGTTTTTTGACGCATCATATTTTGAGCCGGGATGCCGTGGTGATGACGGAGTTTGTCAACGGCATCATCTCGGCGGCAAATGATAGGCACACCAGAGAACCCAGCAGTCATGTTCATCACACGCCGCCCAGCGGCGATCACCCCATGTCTGCAATCGACCACTATCTGGCCGGCCATCAGGGAAAATTGCCTGGCCACAAGGAAGACGCGGATGCCGGATTGCGTGGCTTCTTTGAAATGATCGCACGTATGCCAGATGTCTTGCGGGTTAACATTTACACGCTTGACGGTCTCATCGTGTGGTCGAGCTGGAACGAACTCATCGGCGCTCGGACTGATTATAACGATGAACTGGAAGAGGCGGTGTCGGGCCGGCCGACCGTAAGTGATCGTATCGCCGGGCAGGGCGGTAAACCGGAGCACTCGATTTTTCCAGAACCGGGCACGCGTTTTATTGAAAACTACTTGCCTATCTGGTCGGAGGACCTGACACGAGTCGAAGCAGTCATCGAGGTTTACCGATCGCCGCGTGATCTTTTCGAAGCGATTGAACAGGGCCGGCAGATGGTTTGGGCGACAGCCACGATCGGCGGCGCCTTCATCTATCTGGCACTTTTCGCAATTGTCTACCGAGCCCATGTGGCCTTGCGAAATCAGCAAGAAAAACTTGTTGAATCGGAAACCTTTGCGGTTATTGGAGAAATGGCGTCGGCCGTCGCCCACGGACTTCGAAATCCACTCGCCTCCATCCGCTCGTCCGCGGAACTGATGTTAGAGGATGACATTTCCGACAGTCATCACGAATCCTTAACCGACATTGTGACGCAGTCGGATAGACTAAAGGATTGGATTCATAATTTTCTGACGAGCGCTGTGGATGGAGAACCTTCCAAGGAGACAATCTCCGTCGATGATATTGTTTCGGAATGCACAAAGGTCTTCGATCTTCAAGTAAAGGAGCGCAAGGTCGATTTGCAGCTTCGCTACCAGGATAATTTACCTCCGATCAGCGGAAACCGAGACGCCATCCGACATGTTTTGAATAATATCATTGCCAACAGTCTCGAGGCCTTGCCAAACGGCGGTTCGCTTTTGATCGAAACTGCACTGACCGGCAACGGTCGATTTGTGGACGTTATCGTCAGGGATACGGGCGAAGGAATTCCAGAGGGTCGCATTTCCGAGGTATTCCGACCATTTTTTACCACCAAGGCCAGTGGCCTGGGCATGGGCCTGCCGCTAGCCAAACGCATTATCGAGCGCCTCGGCGGCGAGATGAAAATTCTAAGTACCCAAGGTCAAGGGACGACCTTGACGGTGCGTCTTCCATCAGTGAGTTAGTGGACCGTGGATAGCGTTCTCGTCATCGAGGATGAGGTAACTCTCGCCAACAACATCGCCACCTATCTTGGCCGTCACCACTATGAAGTCAGGATCGCCGATACAGAAGATTCGGGCCTAAAGCAATTTGAGTCCTTCAAGCCGGATATTGTGGTCTTGGATTTCAAGTTGGGTCAAGGTGACGGATTGGTGGTGCTTGAGAAAATTCGGGAATTGGAAGCGAACGCAAAAGTGATTTTCATCACCGCCTATGGCGGCGTCGACATAGCCGTGAAAGCTATGAAACTGGGCGCTTACGATTATCTTAGCAAACCTCTAGTGCTGAGCGAACTGCGCGAAATCATCAGTCGCGGCATTCGGATGCAGCGATTGGAAACGACCCTATCCTATTATCATCGTAAAGAGTCGAAGACCGGGGGACTGTCTCGACTTGCCGGAGAATCAGCCGAAGTTATGCGGCTAAAGAAACAGGTATCGCGAATTGTCGCCTCCGATCAGCTGATCGCAGATGGCGCTTTGCCGGCGGTTCTTATTACAGGAGAAACCGGCACCGGAAAGGAACTTGTCGCGCGCGCGCTTCATTTTGAAGGGCCCAGAAAAGAATGTCCCTTCGTCGAATTGAATTGCGCTACCATTCCAGACAATCTGATCGAGGCAGAGCTATTTGGCTATGAGAAAGGGGCGTTTACGGACGCCAAAAGTCGCAAAATCGGTCTCCTTGAAGCGGCAAATGGTGGAACTCTTTTTTTAGATGAGATTGGCGACGTATCGACTGCCGTTCAGGTCAAACTGCTACGGGCGTTGGAAGAAAAAGTTATCCGTCGGATTGGCAGCGTCCGCGACACCCAGGTTGATATTCGCGTAATCGCAGCGACCAATCGTCCCTTGGAAGATCTAATCGAGGAAGGAACCTTCCGGGCCGATCTTTATTTTCGTCTGCGTATCGTAGAACTTGTTGTTCCCCCGTTGCGCGAGCGTGGCGGTGATGTCCTCTTACTTGCTCGGCATTTCCTGCAGCTCCACGGGCGCCGTTATCGGCGGCCGAACTTAACTCTGTCGCCGGAGGTGGAGGCAAAGTTGTCGGCCTACCATTGGCCGGGGAACATTCGGGAACTGCGCAATGTGATCGAGCAGGCCGTGCTGCTGGCGCCACAAGATTCCATTGGCGACGAGGATCTCATGCTGCTGTCGCCTGGTTCCGGTCGTTCCCACCTGTCCAACCGCACGGAGGGACGGATGTTTGTTTTGCCGAGCGACGGGGTCAAGATCGAAGAAGTCGAGCGGGACTTCGCCCTACAAGCCTTGCAAAGAAGTGGCTGGAACGTCTCGAAAGCTGCCCAATTGCTCGGACTCAGTCGCGATACCCTGCGCTACAGAATGGAAAAGTACGAGCTCATCAAGCCGGAGTCATAAGGTCCATCTCGAAAGCATTGGAGCGTTTTGTGGACCGCGGCGAAATGACTCGTCAGTCACCGGATTGTCGGCCGATTCTTGTGGACACGTCGGCTGCCGTATCCAAGACTGCATTGACGCTTGCGACATCGTCGCCACGTTCGTGACATTTTAAGGCTCTTCGAAGCAACGCCACGGCGCCGTAGCAATCCAACAAACCTTTCCTCAAGGCGATTTTGGTCTCGGTTTCGTATGCGTGTTGAACTCGGCGGGCCACCTGGAAGTAAAGCGCCGCCGACGGCCGCGGCGAGAACAGGCCGCTGGTAATCAGGTGGGCGGTGAAATTACCCAGATCACTCTCCGGCAGGCCACTGGCCAGGTCATCGAGATCCAACAGCCAAATCCTTTGATCTTCCTTGTCGTACAAAACTTGGCGCAAATGATAGTCCCCATGCACAGTCCTCTGCGGCAGATCGCCGCTGGCCGCTATGGATGAGACCAATGCGGCTTCGCAAGCCTTCCTGATAGCGGTTACCTTCTCGTGCCAATCGCTTTCCGGCGGACGGCTTTGGCGTAGGCGTGCAATCCTTGGGCCGATGCGGCGCCAGGGATTAAGAGGGGGAAGCCGAAGAGATTTGGGGTCGACCGCGTGAAGTTTTGCCAGCGGATGCAGCAAGCTCTGCCATTGTTTGTCTGAGACCGCATCGGGAGTATCATCGCCGACCCGCATCAAGGCCTCGGCCAAGACTTGATCGCCGGTCGGGCCATTGAGCCAGGGAAAGAGGAGATCCGAGGTCGCTGGTTCAAAGTGGCAAAGCGGTGTTGCTAGACCGAATTCAACGAGTTTTTGAGTGCGCCAAACAATTCGTCTGGCATCTTCAACTTTATCGGGCGATACCGGCTTTCGCGCCCAGTCTCCTCTCTGGCTGAGTTTGGCATTCACGATGCGAGCTTCGCGATAAGACAAGCGGCCCGCGCCTCACCGGAAACACCGAGGTCAACCGCCGGTCGGCGGCCACCGGCCGCAAGCCTCGAAGATATCCATGAGGCTGACCGGCTCGCATTTCCCCAGTGGTGGTCAAGGCCCAACAGGGGGGCCCATTTCCGAGCCCGAGCGGGTTGATCGTCAATTCTTCTTCCAATCGGCACCAGCAGTGTGGGCACATCGGTACAAGCCAGCTCCAGCACCGAGTTGTACCCGGCTGTGCTGACAACAAGGTCAGCCGGCTGGAACATTTCATTCAACCGCGAGCCAGGATCGATGATTCGATCGACGCCTGGTACGATTGACTGGTGATCAGCCCTGGGCCCGAGGCATTGGACAAATTCCAAAGACAGCGCGCCATCTTGTCGCAAAATCTCGATTACGGAGGCCACTTCCTGGCTGAACAATGACGCGGTCTCCTTGCTCCCGCCGCCGCCCGACGCAATCAGTACCAGGCGATGGTTCTCTCTAGATCGAAGCCGATCACCGCCGGTGGCGGGATCCTTGTCCGGCCCGAGGGTGGCCCGATAAATCCATCCAACCGGGACGATCTGCCTCGCCGTGATTTCCGTGGCCGGTGGCAACCAATGCTCCTGCGGATTGGGAACAATCACCAGATCCCATGGCCGGGATTGAGGCAGAGCGAATTGGCATACCCGATTGCCGGGCGTTTCCCGCAGTATGAGACACAAGGGTTGGTGCAAAGAGGATAAGCCTGGGATCACGGCCGTGTCGACAACAATGCAATCGGCAGGACTCTCGGTTAGAAGACGGGCCATCTCGCCACGTGGCGATAGCCGGACAGGGTCAAATAGTGCGCTCTCCTCGGGGGCCAGTCCGCGCAACGGGGCATTGGTGACCAACTCGATACGATAGTCAGGCTGGCGCTGACCAAGTGCCGCCGCGATCTTGGTTGCTCGGCGGAGATGACCCAGACCGGTCTTGCTGGTCGCGCAAAAAGTAATGACTTTGCCCATGGCATAGAGGTCCCAAAGAACGTTAGGAAGGGGGAGATTTGAGGCTCACAGATCTAATGTCAACAAGGGTGCCTCGGCCGTGTTGCACTGAAAAAACGTCAGACTAACCATCATTGTGCCGGCGCCTAGGCCGCTCGTCGATGCCAAGGGCCTGCCCGTCGTTCTTACGCTCAGCCCGGGCCAAGCTCATGATGCCACAGTTGTCCGGGATCTTTTGCAAGATCTCCGGCCCGATAGCTTTCTTCCTCGCTATGATACATCCTGCCGCAATGGGAATTTGGCTCAGATCTTGTGAGTCCGCGCCCTAACATGAACAGGTTGTCGCTGGCGCAGCCAACATTAGTACTCTAGCTGGGCAGCTGGAACGACTTGGCGGTGAGGCACCCGGGCGCGGAACAGGCCGATGCGACACGGGCTCTTGCTTGGGCCGACTGAAAGTAACATGACGATGCATTCCATGCTTTGGCTGTTGCTCGTCGCCCTTTGCGCGTCGACGGTTCCAGCAAAAGGAGATCAGCCGGTTTTCGGCTATCTGGAAAAAGTTCTGGTTTATCCAGGCGCTTTGTCCATGCAGGCCAAGCTGGACACAGGCGCGGACAATTCTGCCATCCACGCGGTCAACATCGTCCGCGAGGTGCGGAACGGGTTGGACTGGGTGGTCTTCGATGTGGTGACCAAGGCGGGAGTGACGAAGCGGTTCGAGAGACCCGTTGTCCGCGATGCCCAGATCAAACGGCCGTCAAGTCCGCCCCAGGAACGCCCCGTGATTATGCTGGAAATCTGTCTCGGCACCATCAAGCGCAAAGTCGAGGTGGGGCTGGTCGATAGGGGAGATTTTGATTTCAAAATTCTCATTGGCCGGAGTTTCCTCAAGAGCCATGCGCTTGTGGACTCAGGCACCAAATTCTCCACCGAGCCAAATTGCCATCAACGAGACTTCGGTCTCCCGATGCCAGATTGGCGAAAGGACGCATCCCGCCCATAGGCGAAGAGATCAGCACCGATCTGCTATTTCAAGAGGACGAAATGTCTTCGGCAAAGTCCGTTTGGGGTCGATAGCCAAGATGCCGATCGGCCGTCAGCGCCCGCAACTGTAGTACGGCTGAAGCGATCGAAGCCGTGCGGATGTTTCCAAACAACTGTCGTCTTCTAGAGCCTGATCGAGATTAAGTCGTGAATCAGTCTCCATTCAAATGCTTAGCGGAGGATTCACGGCTCAATCGGGAGCGCCAAAGCGATTCTGATTAAGCCGATCCTGCGCTAGCCCAACTTACGCTATTCGGCGATGATTTCAGGAAAATCGAGCTGGGTTTATTGGCTAGAACACTGAAATTGTTGGCATGATGTTGCCGAAATCGGCGAAATTGGCTTGTAGTGCCGACCTACCCCATTGACCGGCTCGAATCCTGGCCGGCAGTTTCTTGGACATGTTCCTTCGCTGCAAGACGCGCCGCAAGGACGGCAAGGCGCACCGCTCCTGGAGCCTGGTGGAGAACCGGCGGGTGCGCGGCGGCCGGGTGGTCCAGCGCCAGGTGCTTTATCTCGGCGAGATCAATGACAGCCAGCAGGCCGCTTGGCGGCGCAGCATCGAAGTGTTTGATGCGCGCTCTGGGCAGGGCCCCGGTGTCCCAAGGGGGCGGGCTCGGCAGATGGCCCTGTTCCCGGAGGGTGGGGCACCGGTGCCGGGCGACGATGAGGTGGTGCAAGTACGCCTCGGCGATCTGCAACTGCGCCGGCCCCGGCAATGGGGCGGTTGCTGGCTGGCCTGCCAGCTGTGGGACCAGCTGGAGCTCGACGCTTTTTGGTCACCGCGCCTGCCGGTGAGCCGCAAAGGGACGCGCTGGCTGAATGTCTTGAAGACCCTGGTGGCCTACCGCCTGCTCGACCCCGGCAGCGAATGGCGTTTGCATCGCCAGTGGTTCGATCAGAGCGCCATGGGTGATCTCCTGGGTGAGGACCTGAGTGTGGTACAGATCGACACGCTGTACCGCTGCTTGGACAAGCTGCTGGCCCACAAGGCGGCCTTTTTCAAGGCTCTGAAGGCGCGTTGGCATAGTCTCTTTGGCATCACCTTCGATCTGCTGCTCTACGACCTGACCAGCACCTATTTCGAGAGCCCGCCGCCGGCTACCAGAGGCGAGGAAAGCAAGCGTAAATTCGGTTACAGCCGCGACAGGCGGGGTGACTGTGTGCAGGTGGTGATCGCGCTGATCGTCACGCCGGAGGGCTTTCCCTTGGCCTACGAGGTGATGCCAGGCAACACCGCCGACAATACCACCCTGGAGGCTTTCCTGGCCAAGGTCGAGGCGCTCTACGGCAAGGCCAAGCGGACCTGGGTGATGGACCGCGGCATTCCGAGCGAGGCCAGCCTGGCGCGGATGCGCGCCGCCAAGGCGCCGATCCACTATCTGGTCGGCACCCCCAAGGGTCGTTTGAGCCAACTGGAAAAGGCCTTTCTCGACCGGCCTTGGGAGGCGGTGCGCCAATCCGTGCAGGTCAAGCTCTTGGCGCAAGAGGGCGAAGTCTATGTCCTGGCCCAGAGCGCCGATCGGGTCAACAAGGAACGCGCCATGCGGCGCCGGCGCCTGAAAAAGCTATGGCGGCGCCTGGGCGACCTGCGCCAGCAAAAGCTCAGCCGCGACCAGCTCTTGCTCAAGCTCGGCGCTGCCAAGAAAGAGGCCGGTCGGGCTTGGGGCCTGGTCGAGATCAGTCTGCCCAAGGTCGATGAAGCCGTCAGCCCCGAGAGCTTCACCTACCGCCTGCGCAAGGACAAGCTACGCCAGGCCCGGCGCCGCGAGGGCCGCTATCTGCTGCGAACCAACCTGCCGCACGACGACCCGGCCCATCTCTGGCGCCTCTATATCCAGCTCACCGAGGTTGAGCAGGCTTTCAAGGACTTGAAGGGTGACCTTGCGATCCGGCCGATCCATCACCAGCTCGACCGCCGCATCGAGGCGCATATCTTTGTCGCCTTCATGGCCTATTGCCTGCAGGTCACCCTCAAACAACGCCTGCGCGCCCTGGCGCCTGGCCTCACCCCCAGGGCCGTGCTGGAAAAATTCAAAGCCATGCAGATGGTCGATGTCCAGCTGCCGACCACCGACGGGCGCCACATCGTGCTGCCGCGCACCACCCAGCCGAACAAGGATCAGCAGATCCTGCTTCAGCGCCTCAAGCTGACCCTACCGCCGCAGCCGCCGCCCCGGATCACCGCCCAGGCCCCTCAATCACGCTGACCCAGCGACCCGCCTGTAGTGCCGACCTTTGGACCCTGATTCCAGAAATTCCAACGCCTTGGCCCTCGCAAATAGGCCGAATAGCGTAAGTTGGGCTAGGGTGGAAGGCGACAGAAAGCTCAAACAACCTACACTGAGGAAGTGGGCACTGCAGTGAAGGAGAACATCCGCCGCCTTGGAGTTTCGGAGCAGTCGTTCTGCTCCGTCTTATCTAAACGACTTCCAGTGGGGCCTGCGGGATGCTTTGCCAGAACCTCGGATCGTGACCGTAGAAGATGCGGGCTCCGTTGCGCTGCATTTTGCGCAGGAGCAGCAAGGAGTTGACCATCTTGGCGCGGTCGTAGACCAGGGATGGCAGGTGCAGGTTCTGTAAGGTCTGGCAGAAGTAGCAGGCATCGGCAGCCAAAAGAATCTCGCCGCTCGGCAATTTGACTTTGAGGGACTGGTGCCCGGGCGTATGGCCGAAGGTCGGTACTGTCACCACCGTGCCATCACCGAAAAGGTCGAACTCGCCATTCACGCGCTTCACCAGGTGGCCGTGGTCGTAGTTGAGCGGATTATAGGCGTTGGCCTCAATCAGCTCAGGCGTCTTGCCTGCGTCCCACTCAACTTCCTGCACGATGACTCGGGCATTGGGCACGAACTCGTTGCCCCCAGTGTGGTCAAAGTGCAGGTGTGAATTGATGACATATTGAACGCCGGCCGGATCAATATCCATTTGCTCGAGCCGCGACTTGACGTCGTCGCCCGGCTCGGAGTGCACTTCGAAGTCGGCAGCAAGGGCCCCGACCAAGGTGAAGGGGTCTTCCAGACTGCGCGGATGCATGCCTGTGTCGAAAAGGACCAGGCCCTTGGGATGGTCGATCAGGTAAGCGGGGATTGGAAAGGTAATGCGGCCCTCAGCGCCTGCCAGCATCTCTTTGAGGTTACAACTCAACCAACCACAGGTCATGGCGTAGAGCTTGACCCCGCCGCCGCGCGCGCGCCGGCAAGCCGGCCGATGGCCGCGCTTCTTCAGGCTCTCCCACCAGGCCTGATTGGCGATCGAGGATCCGGATTGGCGATCAAACATGCTCGGCCACTTCGATCACTTCACCGAAGGTTCAGCTCGTCCGCTCTTTGATGATCCGCAAGGCCTCACGCAGATAGACGCGAAACACCTCGTGGTTCTCGCTCATCGGGAAGTGGCCGATATCCTCCATTTCGATATAGACGCCGCCGCGGATCTGTCGGGCAGTGTTTTCGGTCGCCTCCGGCGGCGTGAGATAGTCGTATATCCCAGTCATCATCACCACGGGGCAGCGGCGCGCGTCGATGTTTTGCAGCTCTTCACGCAGGTCGTGATCGACCGAGTAGAAGTATAGATCGCCTTTGAAGGCCTCCGAGCCCTGGGTGTAGTAATGCCAAGTGAGCCAGCGGTCCATGTCCGGCGACTGCGGCGCCATCAGGTCCCAGACGCCGCTACCGCAGACTTGAGCGGCATTGGCATGGGGATGGCGCCACCAATCCAGAAAAAAGCCCGGCGCATAATCGGCGGCCTCAACCGGGATCACCGCTTTGAAACGGTCTGGCCGTCGCAGTGCCAATTGCAGCGCCACATTGCCGCCAAAGGACGAGCCCATGAAAATTGGGTCCTTTAGCTCTAAGGCATCGCACAGCTTGACGATGAAATTCACGTAGTGCTCGGCGCTGAGCTTGTACTCCTCCTTCCACCATTCGCGATTATGCGGCGGATCGGATTTGCCGTGACGTGGCAGATCGTAGGCGATGATGTTGTACTCGCGGGTGAATTCCTCATCTTCGAGCAAGCCGCGCCATTGATGGTTGTGACACCCGGCGGTGTGTTGGCAAATCAACGGTTGGCCGCTGCCGTTATGGAGGTAGAACACCTTGTACTCGTTGCCGTCAACCTCGATCGTAACATAGCGACCTGTGACTGGCGAATGGCGAACCATCATCTCACTCCCTGCACCTTTGAGTTGCTCACTCGTCGTTTACTCAGCCGCTCAGACCGGCACACCGCACTTACGCAGTAGCTCGAACTGAACCGTGAAATTTCGCAGGTTCTGCATTAGAACCAAGAGATTACCCTCGAGTTTCAGGTCCTCGCAGAAGCTCGCGGCCCAGATCCCGTGGAACATTGGTTTCGGAACCGGCTTGGCAAACTCGCGCCAGGTCTGAGCGCTGGCCCGAAGCGCAAAGTCATAGGGATCGAGCGGGGCCGGGTTGGTGTTGATATTTTTGACTTTGCCATCGTGCATCTCGACAATGACCTTGCGGTCGCCCATGTCGTACATGAAAGCGCAGGTATAGTATTTTCCCATGCACTGGATCGTTTCGTCGTTGTCCGTGAGATTTTTGAACTTCGACGCCCAGGTCTTAACGTCAACGGCCATGTCTGCATCCTCGCTAAGTCTTTGAGACGGTCTGTGTTGAGGCTGGTGCAGCCGTCTCGATCTTTACTTGTCCTTTTTGGGTTCGGATTGTCCCTCCGCTTCGCGTTCTTCGCGCAGAAGGTTGCCGATATGGGATATCTCGTTCGGCGACATGCCGATCTCTTTGAGCAGCGTGTCGACGAAGGGGGCCTGGGCTCGATAGCGCAAAGCAGAACTAACAATGTTGTCCGCCAGGGTGCCGCCGCCGCGCGGTCCGGAAGCACTCGGGCCACCGCCATCCAGGTCGCTCGAAGAATCGCCGCCGCCGCCACCGGTGGTCGGGGCAAGGCCGCTTAGACCCGGCAAGCCTTCGACCTGAAGGATCTTGATGTCGCCGATGCTTTCCATCGGCTTGACCGATTCGCGGATGATCCCCTCCAGATGTTCGACCAGCTTCATGCGCAGCGTGCTCTGGCGGTTCTCGTCGCTGCGCATGTTCTCCGCCTCGTTGAGGGCCCGATTGCCCGCGGCCTCGATCTCATAGCGCAGCTTTGTCGCCATGGTGGAGAACTTGTCCGCCTCCATGCGGTCTTCTGCGGCCGTCTTCTCGGCGGCGGCGATGGTGGTCAGGAGGATCGCCTCGCGCTCAGCCTGGAGGGCGGCCAGGATCGTCTCCACTTTCTTCTTGCGTTCGGCAATTTCGGTCTCCTTGACCGAGGCGACGTTTTCGGCGGCAGCGGTTTCCCTTGCGCGGGCTTCTTCGACCGCGGCTAGGGACTCCAACTCTTGCTTTTGCTTTTCCGCCACGGCAATGGCGCGATCTTTTTCCTCGATCGCCAGGATCCGCCGGCGTTGGATTTCCAAATGCTCGGTTTCCTGGGCATGGGCGATACGCTCGGAATCGAGGGTCTTCTCCTGCCTGATCCGGGTTTTCTCGACTTCCTCTTGCGCCCTAATCTCCGCCTCTTCTGATTCCCGCCGGCGCTCGGCCTCCTCGCGGGCAATCTCCGCTTGGCGCTCGGCGCGGCGCACCGCAATGTCGCGCTTCTGTTCAAGCCGCAGATATTCGGTTTCGCGCTCGATGCGGAGGTTTTCCTGTTCGGCCTGCAGGTTCTTCTCCCAAATCTGGATTGCCGTGTCTTTCTCGACATCGTTGCGATGCTTCCGCCGCGCCTCGATTTCTTCGGTCAGACGCGTTTCACGCAGCGAGAGCTCGGCCTCGATCGCCTTTTGCTGGGCGATGCGTGCCTTCTCCACCTCCTCGCGAGCCCGGATTTCCGCCTCCTCGGCTGTACGCTCCTGTTCGGCGCGTTGTTGGGCGATGTCGGCCCGTTGCTGTGCCCTGCGGACCGAGACTTCTTGCTCTTGCTCTAGTCGGGCATACTGGCTGTGCTTGTCGATCTCAAGGGTCAGCTTCTCGGCGTCGAGGTTCTTGTTCCGGATCTGGATCGCCGTGTCCTGTTCAATGTCGTTGCGCTTCTTCCTTCGTGATTCGATCTGTTCGGTCAGGCGGGTAAGGCCCTCGGCATCAAAGGCATTTTGCGGATTGAAGAGACTGATGTCGGCTTGATCCAGGCCGGTGAGCGAAACCGCCTCCAACTCTAGACCGTTTTGGGTCAGCGCGTCCTCAACCAGGGCCTTAACATTCTTCACGTAGGTGCCGCGCTGCTCTTGCATTTCGTCCATGGTCATCTGGGCTGCGACAATGCTCAGCGCATCGACGAAACGGCCTTGGACCAACTCCTTCAGGCGTTCGGAATCCATGGTCCGGTCACCGAGCGACTGTGCCGCCAGGGCCACCGACTCCTGATCGGGCCGAACCCGCAGGTAAAACTCTGCGATCACCTCGACACGCATGCGGTCCTTGGTAATCAACGCGCCGGCACCGCCACGCTTGACCTCCAGGCGCAGCGTGCGCATGCCGACCAGCGTGATGGTGTGAATTATCGGCAGGACCAGCGCGCCTCCCGTCAGCACAACCTTCTCACCGCCGAAGCCGGTCCGCACGAAGGACACGTCCTTCGAGGACCGTTGATACAGCCAATAGAGAAGGTAGACGATGACCGCGATGATGATCCCCGCCAGGAGGATCGCGGTGATAATGTCCACTCCGCTCACGGCTCAAGTCTCCCTGTTGTCACCGGACAGAATCTGCGTCCGGAATTGATGCAGGCGTCCGCTCTCATGGCTTCAGCCCGTGTCCTTCACCGCAGCCTGGTAGACCACCAGGCCAAAGGCGATTTTGTTCAAAAAGTCGGCAAGATTGTAAATCACGTTGATGCTCTCCTGGTCGACGCCGCCGCCGAGGAACTCCATGAAATAGCCGAGCGGATAAATCGCCCATCCGATCGTGGCGATCAGACGTAGGGCGTTGAACGCTGTCTGCACCGCTGCATTGCCGCTCGCCGAATTAATCTTGCCGGCCTCGCCTAGATAGATCTCGCCCAGGATGTAGAGCCCGCCGGCAGCCGCAATGAGGAAGCCGAGAGTCGGGCTCATGTGACCGGCCGCACCGAGGTAAGCGGAGCCTACCATCACCGCCGAGGCGACCAGAAGGCGCCAAAACACCGCCGCCGAAACCGACGTGATCGCAGTCAGCACCAGGTAGAATGTGACGGCCTGCATCGGCGCGGTCAGCTGCCAGTCGATGAAACGATAGACCGTCGAAACCGCACCGGTGCCCACCCAAACTTCGCGCAGGTAGAAGTAATGGATCGCCGAAACCAGGGTCACCACCCCGGCAAGGGTGACCGACGGCTTCCAACGATCCGCGACCCGGCGGCGTTCGAGAAAGAAGAACGCAGTCGCAGCAGCCATGGCAACTGAGATCAGCCAGAAGGTCGCGCCGACAATATCCGTTGGGTCCGTGAACTTATCCATTCACCTACCCTTCAAGCCGATTTGCTATGTGAGCCAAGGACATCGCCACCTCAAATCTGGTTCCGGATGTGCGGCGATCTGGCATAGAGCGCTACCAACGGAATGATTAGCATGCCAAATACGAACTGCTGACCCTCGTAGTCCAAGCCGATGCCAACCAGGAACGAGGTCAAGACTTGGAGGACCAACACGCCAATTACCGTGAAGCCGTATCCTCCCCAGCCGCCTAGCAGCGACGTGCCGCCAATCACCACGGCAGCCAGCGTTGTAAAAAGATAGGGATCGCCGACGCCGATAAAGCCGCTACCACTCCAGCCGAGCAGTAGGCTGCCAGTCATGGCGGCGATGAAGCCGCTAATGGTGTAAACACCGACCCAATACTTGCGTTCGGATATCAACAGCCGCTTGGCCGCTGTTCGGCTGCCGCCAAGGGCGTAGAGGTTGCGGCCGAAGACCGTGTTGCGCATGGCGACGATCAATAGCACCGCCACGGCAATCCAGATCAGAATCACAGGAGGGACGTTAAGACCGAAAGTCTCGCCATTCATGGCCGCGATGTTGGTCAGCCAACTGGGTACCGCGCCGTGCACGTTTCCGGCGTAGCGGGTGCCGATGCTGGTGATGACCTGGGTGCCTCCGGCGGCCGCAAAACCGACGCCAAGCGAAACAATCAGAGCCTGTCCCTGCAGCCGGAAGCTCAGGAACCCGGTCACCGCGCCGATGCAGGCTCCCAGTCCGAGAATAATCAGGACCGCAAGCCAGTTCGGCATGCCCTCGATCCCAAAAAGGTAAGCAAGCGCGATGTTGGCTGAGCCGATGACGAAGGGGATTGAAAGATCAAGGCCGCCGAGCAGCACAACTAAGGTTTGGCCCAGACAGGCCAGCCCGAGGAAGGCGGCAAAGACCAGCATCGACTTAAAATTGATCGCCGAGAAGAATCCATCAACGACCAGGGAGCCAACGATGAACAGGCCGACCAACACGGTTACGCCAATGAAGGCGCTCTTGTTGGTCGTCGCGTACTTGTTCAAGGCAACCGCTAGAGCGAGCAGTATCGCCAATATGAGCGACGCAAAGACGTTGCGTGCGGTGAAGAAACCGTCGACCGTGGCGGTCAGGATTAGGAAAAGGATCGCCAACAGGGCAACAGCAATGATGACGGCGCGATTGCGGTAGATCAGATTTCTAAGGAAACCGCCTTCTTCGTTGGCTTCTTCCGCCTCTTCATCTCTGGTCTCCCCCTGCGACGCGCTCTCCAGCCCGACCGCGTCCTGCGTGTAGACCCAGCGGATGGAGAAATGATGCCATCCCCAAAGGACAAGCGCGAAAGTGGCGGCAGTGAAGAAAATAACGTGCTGCAGCGGCACCTCTTCCACGACCCCGAGGATGGTACCAGCGCCAGCCACTAGAATTGCAAAGACAAAGCCCAACCATTTGTAGAAGAGGTGCATTGATCGGGTCATCGACCGGTCCCCACGACATGTCGCGCACGGATCCGATCGCCGAGCTGTCGGCGAACGACGGCCAGCCCGCGGCCGCCTCGGTAGCGGTGTAGGAAGTGCCAGGCGTAGCGAGCCACGATGATAGCGGCGACGATCGCCACTCCGAGCTTCCAAAGGGGCGCATCGGCGACATAGAAAGTAGCACCGAGGAAGAGGATCGAGGTCAACACAATAAAGGCGCCGGTGTAGGAGAAAACCCGCACCCCAATGCTCTCGGCCACATAGGCAAGAATCTTCTTCCGAACCAGAGGCAGCGTTCCAATAAAGAGGGCGACTGCGGCCAGGATAATCCAGAATATTGCGCCCAGAAAGAGAGCCGAGGGCTGGAGTTGACCCACGATGGCAGCGTCCAAGGTTGCCACCGCCGCCGTCTGCGGAACAGTGCCGCCATCGGGTGCCGCGGCAAGGTACATCGCCACCAGCGCGGTTACTGATAGGACGACGAGCGGCAAAATCAACGAGTTGCCAACCCGTTGCTGCACGCGCGGCAAACTAACAATGAAAAGGAGCGCGCCGACCAAGACAGCGCCGAGCGCCGGTGTGAACAGGGCGCCTTCGGTTGCCGACACGCCCTGGCTGGCATAGACCATGACGACGATCGCGGCTGCGCCGAGGCCCACCAGGAAGAGCAGAGGCACGTTGCCGATCCGCGCGCGGATCTTGCTCTGAGTGATGAAGATCAGCAGGGAGCTGAACAACACAGTCCCAGCGATGATAAGCGTCGCCGCGAACAAGGGAGTGGCTAGCAGGCTGCCGGATACGCTGGCGCCTTGATGCGACCCGTAGGCAGCAGGCCACTCGAGCAAGAAGGTCTTGAGGCCAGCCTTGGCTGGGGGAGCGATTGTTACGGCGCCTGCCCGCGTATCCGGCCCATCGTAGAGTGACAGGCCGAGCACCAAGAGAATCAGCACGCCGATAAAACCGACCAACGAAACACTTATGCTGCGATAGAGCAGGTAAATCAGGAAGATAACGACCGCAATGACAACACCCGCATAGACCACCGGCGTGCCTTTAGGGCCCGCGGGCGCTGCCTCCTCTGGCTCGCCGCCCAGCACCGTCAATCCGGTGATTTCGTCGTCCCCGCCGAGAACCGTGAGGCCCGAGCTATCCTCATCGGCGCCTAGCACGGTCAAGCCTGAACTACCCTCATCGCCACCCAGCACCGTCAGACCAGTGTCACTCTCGTCTCCGCCGAGCACTATGAGGCCGGTTTCACTGGACTCGCCGCCAAGTACGGTTATGCCAGAGCTCTCCGCCGCCATTTGCGGCGCCGCCAGCTCCTCCTTGGAATAGAGTATAACGCTGCAGGCAATAACGCCGAGAAAGACGAAGAAAGCGAAGGGCGATATCCGTGCCACGCGATCCGGCAGCTTGGGAAGCGCCAAGGTAAGCAGGAGCGAGATCACCAACACCACCCCGTAGGCTGCCTCGGTTACGAAGCTCTGAACCCGTCCGAAGTTAAAGGTCGAGAGCACATAGGTGATCAAATAAATGTTCAAGGCGCCAAACAGAGAGCCCATAATGCTGCCGCGTCCGCCGGCGAGGCTGGTGCCCCCTAACACCAGGGCCGTGACCGCCATCAGCGTGTAGGTCGTGCCCTGGTTGGGATCACCGGAGCTGATCAGCGAGGTAAAGGTCAAGGCGGCCATCGCCGCGTAAATGCCTGCGATAACGTGCGCCCCCAGACGGACGATGTTGATGCGCACGCCGCTGGCATAGGCAGTGCGCTCGTCCGAACCCATCAGTCGAAGATGGCCGAAGAAGGCGGTGCGCGTCAGCACAAACCAAACCAGGGTCGCGATGACGACAATCGCCAGCACTGGCGAAAGGATCTCAGTCCCAAAGCCCCAAGGCTGCATCCACTCAGGCGCTACGCCTCCCGGCCGAGGCAGGATGACCAGATTGAGGCCGACCAGGGCGAGGAAACCACTGAGCGCGACGATGATCGGCTGAACCCGCACATAAACGATGATCAGTCCCATGAGCAGCTGGTAGAGCACGCCGACAGCGATGGCATAGGCGAAAAAATCCACCGGCGTGGTGATGATGTCGGCGGCATAGAGCTGCACCATGCTGACGTTGATGAAGCCGATGAGCGGGCCGATCGACAGGTCGACGCCGGCCCGGCCCGCCATGGCGATGATCGTCAAGGCATAGGTCGCCAAGATCAGCGGTGAAGCGACGATGATGGCGCTGCCGATCCCAACGTTGGAGATCAGGTTCGGCGCTCGCAGCGTGGCGATTACCAACAGCACGAACAAAAGCAGGATCGGCACCAGCAGATAGGTCTGCGATGGTGACGCCGCGTGCTTGAGTTCGCTAGCGCTCATGCCCTTTCCTCACCACGCACCGGGCCGGACAATCGGCGGAAAAGCTATTCGCCGAATCACCAGTCAAACTCCATAATCTTGATCTTCTGTTCGGCACTGCTGCCGGATTGCATCTTAGATTTGGCCTCGGATTCGGTACCAAAGTCCCTGATTTTAATAGGTTTGATGAAGGTTTTCGGCGTGTTCGTGGCCGAGGATCGCTTGACTGGGGGAGCGTCGTCGAACTCGACGATCTTGATGTGGCCAATATCCTTCGCGGTCGCGACGACCTTAGCTTGGTCGCGCACATCGTCGTCGAACTCGACAATCTTCATGCCCTTGGCACTACCGGATCGCTCGGCCTGTGGGAGCGTGTCGTCCTGATCGAACTCGATGATCTTGATACCGTTACGCCCCATGGCGCTTTCCCTCCTTTGGTCCGCGTGCGCTCCAAACAGGTACCTTAGTCATCGAAATAGACGACCTTGATTCGGTCTCCCGGCGCTGCCGAGGGCCTGTGCACCATGGCTGTCTCAGACTCCTGATCCGTCTCGACGATCTTAATTCGGCCAACTTGTACTTTGGGTTTTCGCTGCTCTCGCTTTGCCGCCAAATCGTAGATATCGGCGGTTGACTCGACCTCGCGGCCCGCATGACGATGGCGATGGGCGCCCTGTCTTTCGGTTTGGCCGAACATGGCTTCAAGGATTCTATCCGGATCAATTTCATCGCCGATGAAGCTGTCGTAGACGCTGCCATGTCGGAACACCACGACGCGGCCGCAGAGGCCGATGAACTCCTCCAGCTCGCTCGACAGGAAGACGATTGAATGCCCGCGCGAAGCATAATCGCGCAGGTGATCGTAAAGTTCCCGCTTGGTTTGCACATCGACGCCGCGGGCCGGGTCGTTCAGCACAAGGATATTGGGCTGCATCGCGAAGGAACGCCCGATCAGCACCTTTTGCTGATTGCCGCCGCTAAGCGAGGTTATGAGGTTCGACCGGTGGCCTATCTTGATCGATAGCCGCTCCACGAACCACGTGAAGATGCTGGAAAGATCGGACCAATCGATCACCCCCCAACCGCCATCTTTCGTCGACTTGCGGTACTGTGGAAACAGCAGGTTCTCGAAAATGCTGAGGTTCGGAAAAATACCTTCGCGCTTTCGGTCGCCGGAAACATAGCTGATGCAACAAGCCTCGGCTTCCTCGAGGGTCTCGACTTTCACAAAGGTGCCGACATCGTTGCGCGCCTCGGGAAGCCCTTCCAATGCCCTTTCGACACCTGCTAGAGCCCGAACGAACTCGTTCTGGCCTTGACCGTCGAGACCGGCAACGCCGAGAATTTCGCCGCGCTGCAGATCGAAAGCAAAGCTTTCACCCTCCTCCCAGATGCGCAATCCGCTGCCGCGCAAAACCACTTCATCGCTCAGCGCATGGTGCGCATCCTGCGCGAGCTGTGCTTCGGTAAAGTCGCGCTCTCCGGTCATCAAGCCCAGCAGGTTTTTCTCGGTGATATCGCCCTTCTCCAACACCCCGACGTCGCGGCCGTCGCGCATGACCGTCGCCCGGTCACTGATCTGAATGAGCTCCGCGATGCGGTGCGTGACAATGATGACAACGCAACCTCGATCGCGCATCTCGCGCATCTTGCCAAAGAGACGTTGGGTCGAGTCCAGGTCGAGCGCCGCAGAGGATTCGTCCAAGATCAGCACCTTCGGCTCGGCCAGCAGGGCGCGCCCGATGGTAATCCACTGTTTGATACTAAGTGGCAGTCCGCTGACCAGGACATGGGGCTCGATTTCCATGTCGGTCAGTTCCCGCATCAGGGAAGCGGCAATTTCGATCTTCTCCCCGGTTGGGCGCGATTTCGACCAGAGCCCATCGGAGCCAACGAAGAGATTGTCGACGACCGAACATTCGTCGGCAACGAGAACCTCCTGAAACACGGTGGCAATCCCGGCGCGTCGCGCCTCGAGCGGCGACCGTGGCGCATGTCCCAAGATCGAAATCTGCCCGCTGTCTGGGATTTGGACCCCGGACAAGACCTTGGCCATAGTGCTCTTGCCGCAGCCATTGCCGCCAACGATTGCATGGATTTCGCCCATGCGCGCGCTGAAGGTACATCCGTCCAGCGCCTTGGTGACACCGAAGGCCTTGTGCACATCTACGACCGATACGGCGTCCCGCGATGATCCGCCATTTGCTGAGACCGGGCCAAGGCCTTCGCCAGTCGAATCATCTGTCGGCAAAGCAAATTTATCCAAAGCCATTCTCTATCCCTGCACGACCGGAGCCGCCAACGCAGCTCCGGTCAGTGATGCTTCGGTGCCTAGTGGTCCGACGCCTTATAATTCTCCGGGTCAGCCGGACGCAGGAAGAAGTTGTCGAGGAAATCCATCCCTCCCCAAGTCTCTACGCCGACATGCGCCCAGAGTTTGTTGTTCTCGTCACAGTCCGCTCCCATCATGGCCTTAACGTCATCCTTGCCAAAGGGAATCACATCGACAAGAACCGACTGCAGCTTGGGCCCTTGCCCCTGAAGCGTTCGCATCATGATGTTCCAGATCAGCTCGAAATCGTCACCCGGCGGCCAGACGTGGTAGGCCGAGCTGATGTAGTCGATGTTTTTGCGCCAATAGCAGATAGCGCCGAGTTCGCCGCCGATGGTCACCGGAATCATGTCGCGGCCCGATTGTTGTAGCGCGCGAAGCACGCCCATTTCCGCAGCCGATTGTACAACGATCCCGTCCAATTGCCCCGGATGGGTGGCGAGCCACTTCTGCACCTCGGCCTGAGCAACCTGGTCAGTCCACATGCCGGCGATGCTGCCGACCACCTCGATGTCGGGGAACTCCGCGAGACCAGCCTTGATGCCGCGATCCTGGGAGTCCGATCCGGAGGTTCCGGGAATACCCTCTACCACCAGAACCTTGCCATTGCCGCCCAGCTCGTCGCCCATCCAGGTGCCCATGCGATGCCCGGCCAGTTGGTAGTTGGCCGAAGAGTTGATCGAGTAGGGCGAGGTCAGATAGCCGACAAAGGAGAATGTCGGCACACCCTTGTCATAGGCGTACTTCACCGTCGCATTGAGGGCAGTCGGGTTGGAACAGCAAACGATCAACGCATCGACGCCGCGGTCCACGAGCTGTCGCATCTGCTGAATTTGCAGCGCGTCGTTCAGGTTCGACTGGGTCACGAGGACCTCTTTCAGCAGGCCCAGCTTTTTCCATTTCCTAATCAGCTTCTGAGTCAGCCGGTCCATGACCCCCGCCCGCCAAGTGTTGCCGGCATAGGAACTGGCATAGCCGATCGTCCACGGCGGCGGGTTCGGCGCCTTCCAGTCGCGATAGGCACTCGGCCCAATCGGTTGCATCGGGTCCAATATATCTGCGGAATATAGCTTCTCTTGTATGTCCTTCGGCAACTCGTCCACGCCTTGGGCGTTCGCGAGACCCGGAAGGAGCAGAAACGTCCCGAGAAGAACGCTCACCTTGGCCAATAGTTTCATCACCTGCCTCCCAAGTCCTTCCAAATTGTCTTCCGTTCCGGCTGGAACGGCGTCTGCGATCGCCAATGCCTGGGGCGGTCGGGCTCAACGAGACCGCTGAAGGGCGCAAGCAACGTCAGACAAAAACTAGGCTAAACCGAAACAAAGTTTTATGCAATCGTTTGCAGCAAACGTTTGCATTATGTTTCAAAATAACGGAGATTACATATATTGCGTGTAGTCGAGCGACACGCCTGGACAGTCGGTCTGCTTCCGGGCTCGCCCATTAGGTCAATCCGAGGGACGTTCACGTCCGATGGACAAGAAGCACACGGCGAAATCAGAAGGGGCGGGAAAGCGCATCAATCTGAAGCGCTTGGCTGCTGATTTAGAGGTATCGACTTCGACCATCTCGCGCGCCTTCAACAAAGATGCGGTGATCGCCCCGGAAACACGCAGCCGGATTTTGGAGTATGCCAATAGACTCGGCTACCGACCCAACCCCTTCGCCCAAAGCCTAATCACCCAGAAGAGCCGGATCGTCAGCATCATCGTCTCCCACCTTGAGAATCCCTTCTATCCAGAAGCCTTGCGTGGTCTAGGCGAGGCGTTGCGCGAGGCTGGATGGCACGTGATGTTGTTTACGGTACCCTCCGGCGAAACGCCGGACGATCTCTTGCCGCTCGCCATCAGCTATCAGCCGGAGTTCGTTATCGTAATGGCTGTGACGATTTCCTCCCGGGCCCAAGTGGAAGCAGAGCGAGCTGGAACAAGATTGATCTATTTCAACCGTCGCGACCCTGTCTCCTCGACTTACTATGTGATCTGTGACAATGCGCATGGTGGCGGCATGATCGCCGACCATTTCATTGACATCGGCTGCCGGCGTCTGGCCTACATCGCCGGTTTTCAGAATGCGTCAACGACCTTGGATCGCTGGCGAGGGTTTCACGAGCGCTGCGCCGAGCGTGGCATCACTGGGGTCAGGAGAGAAGAGGGCAACTCCTTCTCCTACGAATCTGGCTTTCGCGCGGCCTTATCCTTGATGAAACAAGCCGTCCGCCCGGAGGCGATCTTTTGTGCCAGCGACATCATAGCGTTGGGTGCCATAGAAGCGCTGCGCACCGAGGTCGATGTCCGGGTTCCGGAAGACGTATCCGTTGCCGGCTTTGACGATATTGAAATGGCGGCTTGGCCGTCCCATGCCCTGACTACCTACTCGCAACCCTTGGAGAAAATGATCCAGGCGACTGTGAAAATGATCCAGGAGATCGCCGGCGGAGCGGAGATCGATACGGCCGCCTCGCAAATCAAGGGCGACCTCATCGTGCGGAAATCAACGCGGCCCGTGGCGCAGTGAGGTCAAGGCCTTGTCGACGAAAGTTGCCTGGCTGTTTATCTTTCTGATCCTCTATTGGGGTTACTGCATTTTTTGGGGCGCCCGCTGCGGACTCCGAGCGCCCAATGCCAGTGATTTTTTTGTGGCTGGTCGACGGCTGCCGATCTGGCTCTTCGTTATGGCGGTCACCACGGCCTCGTTCGGCGGCTGGAGTTTTATCGGCCATCCGGGCCTAGTGTTCCGGGACGGCTTTCCCTATGTCTTCGCGGCCATCGGGGCGATCGCGATCCCACTTTCTGGGGTCGTCCTATTGAAGCGCCAATGGGCGCTCAGCAAGCGTTTTGGCTATCTCACGCCAGGCGAAATGCTGGCGGACTACTACGGCAGTGAGGCGGTCAGGCTATTCGTATTGGCGATCGCACTGCTCTTCGCCATTCCCTTCGTCGGGCTGCTCCTGGGCGGTTCGGGATTTCTCATCAGCATGGTCACCGATGGCTATGTTTCGCGCGACATGGCGATGTGGGGTCTGGCCATCGTCCTCGTCATCTACGTCACGGCCGGCGGTCTTGCCGGCATCGCCAACGTAGCCGTCCTGCAGGGCATCTTGATGGCCATGGGTATGATCATTCTTGGCCTTATTGCGCTCGATCACGCTGGCGGTTTCGAAGCACTCAACCGCGGGCTTGCTAGTCTAGCCGCCACCTCCATCGGTGACTGGGGCACCACCCGCGGCCTCGGCGGCGGCGATTACAACGGCTACTTCGCTCTGCCTGGCGTGGCACAGTGGACGGCTGGCCTGGGCAAGGAAGTACCGGTCGGCGGACTCTGGACCGGCGTCATGTGCCTCAGCTTCATGTTGGCCTTGCTCGGTGTGCAGGCGGCGCCGACTTACTCGATCTGGGCTTTTTCAAGCGACACGCCGCGGCCCTTCGCGGCGCAGCAGGTTTGGGCGTCGGCCGCGATGGTTGGCGTGATCATTGTTATCTTCTCGACGATTCAAGGCGCGAGCGCACTCCTTCTTGGTGGCAGCGGAGCGGTCACCGAAGCCGGACTGGCGATCACCCAGGTGCTTCCCGATCTGTCGGACGAAATGCAGGCGGCGCTGGTGCCTTACTTCATAAACTCGGTGGGTGACGCGCTGCCTTGGTTGGCTGCCCTACTCGCGGTCTGTGGCCTTGTCGCCCTGCAGGCTACCTGCGCGGCACACCTCGCCGCTTCGGGAACCATGTTGAGCCGTGATGTCTTCCGCCGTTTCCTGAAACCCGACGCGAGTGACCGCAGCCAAAAACTCTTCGCGCGCATCGCCATCCTGATCGTCACCGGCCTCGCCCTGACCTTGGCCACTTTCGATAGCGACAGCTTGGTCGAGCTCGGCGCCCTCGCCCTGCCGATAGCCTTTCAGCTGTGGCCGACGCTGCTGGGTGCGACCTGGTTTCCGTGGATTACGCGCCAGGGCGCACTCTACGGTTTGGGAGCCGGGATCATCGCCGTGGTGCTGACCGAAAGCCTTGGCCAAACTCTGACTGGCAGTGCCTTGCCTTGGGGCCGGTGGCCCTGGACCATTCACTCGGGGGCCTGGGGTATGTTCTTCAACTTACTGATTTGTATTGTCGCCTCGGCCATGTCCCAGGACAGGGCGGCCCGCGCCCATCGAGAGCGATTCCACGCATTCTTAGAAGCGCATGTCTCGACAATAACCGCTCGGGCTCGCATCAGAACCTTCGCTTGGGTTCTGGTCGTGGCGTGGCTGTTCTTCGGCGCCGGGCCAGGCGCCATTATCGGCAACTATCTCTTCGGCGAGCCCGGAGCGGGCTACGATGGCTGGGACTTCGGCATGCCGTCGATTTGGGCTTGGCGCATTCTCTGGTGGGGTCTCGGAGTGATCCTGATCTGGTTCCTCGCCTATCGCATGGAGATGTCGACCGTCCCAGAGAAACCTGTCGTAGCCTTGTCTGACGATTTTCAACACCGGTCTGGCGCCACGGCGACGGCATCTTCGAAGTTGCAAGTATCCGACGATGTTTCGGCCTCGATGCGATAGAATGCGGCGATATGCTGGAGGCCTTGATTGGCTATTGTCGAGCCATCCTTATCGGCGCGTTCGCAGAGCTTTCGCCGCACATGGCTTCAGTAGCAGGCAAGCCGCTGCTTGCCGCACCCCCTCGCCGCAAGAGCGGCAGGCGTGCTTCGACCGGATGGTGGCAATCACCCGGAATTGCGCCGGCAGAATGTCGAGCCGCTCTGCCGTTCGGGCGCCACTGACAGGTTGGTCAGTGGCATCAAGCGCAAGACGCACAAACACTATTGGGCTGAGGAGAAGATCAGGATCGTCCTGGCGGGTCTGCGCAGCGAGGAGAGTATTGCCGCACTATGCCGCCGGGAGGGAATTGCCGAGAGCCTAAACTATCCCAAGTCGAAGGAATTCCTCGAAGCTGGGAAGAAGCGGCTGGCGGGTGACACCGCGCGCCATGCGACATGGCCAGAGGTCAAGGAACTGCGGTCGGGATCCGCTGCCTTGAAGGAGGTCGTTGCAGAGCTGACGCGGGAGAACCGCTTACTCAAAAAAGCATGATCGGAGATGGGGGGACGACGAATGAGATACCCCGCATCCGAGAAGCTTGAGATCATTCGCACGGTCGAGGCATCGCATCTGCCGACCCGACAGACCCTGAAGATGCTCGGCATCCCCGGCAGCACCTATTACGACTGAAAGGCTTATGCCTTTGCTTCCGGTGCGGTCAACATGTTGTAGGTCATGGGCGGTTTGTTTGTGAGGATTTTGAGCAGGGAACGGAAGCCGGCGTGTCGGGTTCGTCGTCGGTTGAATCGGAAGACGAATTCGTCGAGATAGGCCTGAAGATGCTTTTTGCGCAGGCCGTGATAGACGCCGAGCGCCCAGGCCTTGAAATTGGAAAACACCCGGTGGATCCAAGGCAGCACGCGGTGTGCGGCCGCAGCACCAATGACATGAGGCAGATGGACCATGCCGGGCGCATGGTTGTAGGCTGGCCATCCATCGGTTTTGATGACACTGCCCGCCGCGATCTCGCTTCCGACGAAGCGGTGCAGGGTCTTGGCGGCGTAGTCCTCGATCGCCGCAAGGCGGATGCGCCCCGGCCCCCAGTTGGCACCCTTCGTCTCGATCTCGACCGCGCCGGCGATCATGAGCTTGCCGTCGTGCGCCCGTCCCCCGCTGGCGGCCGGTGGGGCTTCCCGGGTCCGCTGGCGGATCGAAGTCTCGTCGACTTCCACAAGGCCGGCCAAGGGCTTACGCCCCGGCGCCCGCATCGCGGCGCGCAGCTTGGCCTGCAGCAGCCAAGCCGAACGGTAGGAGCCGATGCCCAGTTGCTTCTGCAACTGCAGCGCCGAAATGCCGTTCGAATGAGTGGCCATGAGATAGGCCGCCCAGAACCAGATCGTCAGCGGCAGCTTGGCGGCCTGCATCAGGGTGCCGGCCTTGAGAGAGGTCTGGCGTCGGCAGGCGCAGCACTCATAGGTCCAGGGCTTCCTCCGCAAGGCCCAGGCACGGTCATGGCCACAGGCCGGGCAGCGAAAACCCTCGGGCCAGCGCAACGCGTAGAGATAGGCGGCGCAGGCCGCGTCATCGGGAAAGCGGCGCTGGAATTCAATCAGAGAGCGGGGATAGTCGGGCATGGTCGAGCCTTTCAAGGCAAATGTTCATTATTTGTTCTTACCATGATTCGACCGAATTGTCATCAACATATGGTGCCCCCGGAAGCAAAGGCATAAGCCTTTGATCCGAAAGGTCGTCTACACCACCAACGCCGCCGGGACCGATACTGGGGCCGCCATCCGGCAGGTCTTCAGCTGGGTGAGCGTCACCCCCAGCTCCCGTGACACCACACTCGGCTTCTCGCCGCCCTCCAAAAGCCGCGACACCGCCGCCGCCTTGAATTCCGCCGTGTAAATCTTGCGCTTGCTCACCTCGTCCCTCCAGATGGTCCAAAAGTAATTTACCACCTGGTCCGGAATTCCCGGGCAAGGCGAGGTATCCGCCGGCACTATTGGGCGGTCCACGACCCCAGCCCACTAGCACTTGCCTTCAACAACCGCGCGGGCCCCGTCAAAACATAAAGCTGGCCCCATCGAGGTCCGACGCTTCGACGCCCTGCAAGAGGACGCGGCCACCCATGGGGTCGCGCACCTGGGCCTCGCCCTGGAAGTTGCGGATGGAAAGATCGGCCAGGGAGGCAACGCCGTCGTGCTGGCTGAAGTCGAGCAGGTCCGTGCCGGGGGTGAAGTCAAGGATCACGTCGCGGCCGAAGCCGGCAGCGAAGCCGAAACTGTCCGAACCCGCGCCGCCGGCCAGGGTGTCCTGGCCGCTGTCGCCGCTGATCGTGTCGTTGCCGGCGCCGCCATTGGCTGAATCTCGGCCGTCGCCGAGATCGATCCGATCGTTGCCGCCGCCGGCCAGGGCCGTATCGTCATCCTCGCCGCCGCTGAGCGCGTCATTGCCGTCGCCGGTTTCTAAAAGGTCGTCGCCAGCGCCGCCGTCGAGGGTGTTGTTCCCGGCGAGGTCGCTCAGATGGTCATCGCCGGTCCCGCCCACGAGGCTGTCGTTGCCGGCCTGGCCGTCGAGGCTGTCGGCGCCAGCTGCGCCGTCGAGCGTATCGTCGCCAGCGCCACCGGCAAGGCTGTTGTCACGGCCGTCACCG
The DNA here is from genome assembly GCA_965222795.1 of Rhodospirillales bacterium. Classification (GTDB taxonomy): domain Bacteria; phylum Pseudomonadota; class Alphaproteobacteria; order Kiloniellales; family CBDCUY01; genus CBDCUY01. The sequence goes on from OZ244972.1 coordinate 3,201,108, forward strand.
GTGAGACTGTCGTCGCCTTGTCCGCCGATGACGTTTTCGAAACCCTCCAAGGTGTCGTTGCCGAGACCGCCGCCGCTGGCCGAGCTGTTGGGCCGGCCCAATTCAACCGTGATATCGCCGGCCACCCCTTCGAAACTTATGGTGTCGCGGCTGTTGCCGCCGCCGCCGTCATAGTGGTCGCCGACGCCGTCTGCGGTTGCCACGATGACATCCGCACCGAAGCCACCCTCCACACTGTCGCTGCCGGCACCGCCTTCCAGGCGGTTGGTGCCGGCGTCGCCGATCAAGGTGTCGTCGCCCGAGCCGGTGGTGATGTTCTCGAACTCACGGAGTGTATCGGCGCCGATTTCGCCGTTGCTCGCCGTCTGTTGAGCGCCGGAGAAATCAACCAAGATGTCGCTCGACAAGATGGCATAGCTGATGGTGTCGATGTCGTTGCCGCCGTCGTAGAAGTCGGCATCGCCGTCGGCCGCCCCCAGCACCAGGTCATCGCCGCCGCGGGCGCGCACCGCATCGGCGCCCGAGGCCGCGTTGATGGTGTTGCTGGCATCATCGCCGAAGAGGGAATCGTCGTGGGTCGAGCCGAGCAAGCGCTCGATGTTGGTCAGCTGCTCGAAATCGCCGTTGCCGATTGCCTGTGGTCCGGCGATTGCCAGGTCGACCACCACCCCGAAGGAGGAAAGGAACCAGGAGGCGGTGTCGTTGCCCGAGCCACCGTCCAGGGTATCGCTGTTGGGGCCGCCTTCGAGGAGGTCGTCGCCCAAGCCGCCCAGTAGGGTATCGAGGCCGGTCCTGCCGAAGATGAGGTCGTCGCCGCCCAGACCGCGCAGCTCGTTGCCGAGGCCGCTGGTGCTGCCGGCCAGAAAGTCGCCGAACCGGCTACCTTGCGCGTGCTCGATGCTGATGTAGGTGTCGACCCCGCCACCGGGGCCCCGGTTGAAGGTTTCGATGTTGAGGTCAACGTTCACACTGTCCTCGGCGAAGAGGTAGGAAACCGTGTCGACGCCCACCCCGCCGTCGATGACGTCGTTGCCGCCGGCGTCGTGGATGATATCGGCGCCCTGGCCGCCTTGCAGGATGTCGTTGCCGGCGCGGCCGAAGATGATGTCGTTGCCGCCGCTGGCGTCGATCGAGTTGCCACCGGCGCTGGCTCCCAGCTGATCGGCGTTGGTCGAGCCAATCAGGGTCTCGAAGCCAGCCACCCGGTCAAGACCGGCGCTGACCGTGTTCTGCTGCTCGTTGGCGCCGCGGTCCAGGTCCAGATGCACCGGTCCGCCAACGCCGAGGTAGCTGAGCACGTCCGTGCCGCCACCGCCGCCGCCGCTCATGTTGTCATTGCCGGCGCCACCGAGAACCGTGTCGCTGCCGCTGAAGGCGGCAACGTCGTCGTTGCCCGAGCCGGGGTCGATCAAGTCGTTGCCGAAGCTGCCGGCCAGGCAGTCGTGGCCCGAGCCGCCCTCCAGGGTTGCGTCTTCGCCGCCGGCCAGCACCGTGTCGTTGCCGGCGCCGCCGCGCAGCAGATTAAAGCCCTCGAAATCGAGGACCGTATCGTTGCCGCCGCCGCCGTTCAGGGTGTCGTTGCCGGCCTGGCCATCGAGATCGTCGTTACCGGCCAGACCGCGCAGGGTGTCGTTGCCGGCGCCGCCGTTCAGCTCGTTACTCCGCGAGCTGCCTTCGATGAACTCGTTGCCCTGCCCGCCTTGCACGTCTTCGATTTGGTCGAGCAGGTCTATTTGGGCGCCCAAACGCGCCTCGCCAAGGGTTCCCGAGCCGGCCGGCGGGTCCGGCTCATCGAGTAGGGACGCCAGGCGGATCTGCCAGGCCGCATCGGTCTGACTGTAGTCGACCAAATCGTCGTCGGCGCCGCCATTGATGATGTCGTTGCCCAGGCCGCCGCGCAGGGTGTCGCTGTCGTTGCCGCCGCGCAAAGCGTCGTTGCCGCTGCCGCCATCGAGGAAGTCATTGCCGTTGGCGCCAGTCACTGTGTCGTTGCCGCCAAGCCCAACAACCAGGTCATCGCCAGATCCCGTTATGATTCTGTTGTCGGCACTGTTTCCCGACACCGTGTCGTCAAAGGCACTGGTCTCCACGTTCTCGATCAGGTTTTCGACGCCTGGACGGCTATGCGCCATGGCGATGTTGTTGGTCATGCCGTGGGTGCTGCTGAAGGTACCTGGCCGCAAGTCCACGTCGACGGCGCCCACGGCTTGGTTCGAGAGGTCGAGCCAGTCGTTGCCGCCGGCGTCCCATATGGCCATGACCGGATCTTTGTTCTCGGTGAAATCGTATATCGGATGATTGGATAGACTGGTGTTGTAGCCGTAGCGGGTATCGTCGACCCGTGTCGTCGTGTTGACGCCATAGACCTCTTGCACGACCCAGATGTCGTGCAGCATAAGGGTGTCTTGTTTGTTGCCGTCGAAATCCGCCCCGGTCTCGGTTTCCGACCAGTAGCTCATCACCGTGTATTGGTGCGAATCTTCGGCATACTCGGCATTAGCCTGGTATCCGCCTTCCGAGCCCACGTCGTAGTCGCCCGGATGATCGAAATTCAAGGCGTGGCCGATCTCGTGCATCAGGGTTTCAAAGGCCTGCGAGCCGACGGCGGCGCCGTTGCCGCTGAGCAGATCGGCGGTCGCATCACGAAAGGTGTTGAACCGGACGTCGCCGGCCCGGTCGTTCGAGAAGTCAAGGTCGGGGCGAACGGAAACAAAAGCTAAGCCATTACTGTCATCATTGATCACTGGCTGCCCGTCCACTTCTCCGCCGGAGCCGAACTTCTGGGCAAAGAAACGGATCAGGCCGAAGTCGCCGCCAAACTCGATAAAGCGAAGATTGGAGACCTCGGACCACTGCTGCAGGGCAAGGGCCGCGGTCTCTTGCGCGGCGGCGTCAAAGGCCTCGAAGGTGGGGCTGAACAGCGGACCTATGCTGTCTGCCCAGGAATCCGGAAGGCTTTGCGGAAAGCTGTAGGAGACGACGGTGAAGCCTTCCGGGGTCGGCGGCCCCCAAAAGTCCCCGTCGTTTTCCCATTGCTCAGGAAGCGCTTCGAGCGGCAGCGACCCCGGGCCGCCACCGCCGATAATCGGCCCAGGTCCGGGCGGTGGCGGTATTATGTCGCCATCGCCGCCGGCCGTTGCCTCCATCGTCTCAAGGAAGGTCATCTCGCCGTCATTGTGGCCGTCGTCATCGCTGCTGAATGTCATTTCTAAAGCCTCCCTACTTGGGTCTATCTGTGTTCTAGGTGCTTGCTGGTCCTTTCAGTAATGCCACCCTCAAGCAACCGCCAACAGGCCTTTCAAATCAGAATGTCCGCCTCGGCCGGCGTGCTGCCGGCGATGGTGTCAGGCGGCGTGATATCAGTCGGCGTGATGTCGGGCTGCAACTCGATGCCGGTGAACTCCAAGCCCGGGTCGAGGGCATCGCCAACCCCTTGGGTCATGTCGGCGTGCTCGGCGGAGAAGGCAAAGTGCTCGACGATGATATCGCCCGTGCCTGGTTGGTGTCCGTGGTCAACGCTGAGAATTTGGATCCACTCGCGGTGGCCGCTGTCCGTGGCGGTGGCGGGCTCTTGCACGATCTCTACGCCGATTTCCGGCAAAATGACTTGGACCATTTCAATTTCTCCGGTTCGGATTGCGTGTTGGCAAACCGCGGGACCGGATAGGCCGACCACCACAGCGGTGCCAATTTCATGGGCCAACAGCCTATCCGGCTAGCCTTGAGCCTGGGTATCGGCCATCTGTGGTATATCGGGTACTGCAGATGCAGTATTTTTGGGCTGGCTTGCTTGCAATTGGCGGGTGAGCACGGGAAGTTCGATCGACAGCGGAGGGAGGAGGATTTGAGCCATGGTGCTGGCATCGACAGCTTCAGCCCGCGCGAGCTGGCGCGTCCCGGTGGCGCCTCCCCGCCCGGACAGCCCGAGCCAACAGCCTAAATCAACAGGCTGCTAAAGGCAGAGCTTCACAGGTACAGGGAGCAGCGCGTAGTTTAGCCATGAGGTGATGCAGCTCGGATGTGGTGAACAGGCCTTCAATGGCGATTGTCAAGCCGCGGCGGCATTTGGACTCGTTTTGTCCCCTTTGCTGCAAGCCTTTCGGCGCTGATCGGCGGCAAGTTTGATCAGGAATGCGGCGGCTGCCATAACCAATGTCACGTGGCGATGCCAGCCATGCCAGGAGCGCGCCTCGCAATGGTCGAGCCCCAAATCATCTTGGGCGCGCAAGAAGCATTCCTCAACTGTCCAGCGCAGTCCGGCCGCGGCAGCCATCTCCGTTTCGACTAGGGCCACCAGGCGGCGGTTGCAGGCAAGCCCGATGATGTAGCCGACATGCTTGCGCTCACACCAGCTCATCAGCCGCCTTACGACCGGCTGCCGGTCGTTGCCGAGCTTGTCGCCGACGCCGAGGCGCCGAGACAAGAACCAGCGACAGATTACCAATCGGTAAGACTGGCGAAAAACTGGGGAAAGGCCGCAAGGCGTCCAATGCGGCTCGAAGCAAGCGCTTGGTCATAGAGCCGGCAGGGCAACGGCCCCAAGGACCTGTCGAGCCTTGCATTGAGATGACCCAAGGAGTCCGCCAAGATGCCTATCCTACCCGATATCAACGAGGCAACTTTCGAGCCCGGCGCGGCAATCGATAACCCCTTTCTTCCCTATACGCCGGGGCATATCACCCGCTTCGGCGGCAGCACAATCGATGAAGACTCAGGCGAGGTCACGAGCGAAAATAACGACGAGTTCGTCACCTTCGAAAGCAAATCCATTCTCGGTGTCGAAACGCTCGTGGTGCGCGACACGGCCTATGAAGACGGTGTTCTGGTCGAGGACACCCTCGACTACTATGCCCAGGCGAGCGACGGGACGGTCTGGTATTTCGGTGAGCTGTCGATCAACTACGAGTACGATGACGACGGCAACTATGAGGAGACGAACACGGACGGCTCCTTCGAGGCCGGCGTCGACGGCGCCCAAGCCGGCTGGATCATGCGCGCGAACCCGGCCTTCGGCAACGGATACTACCAAGAGTTCCTGCCGGGAGAAGCGGTCGACGAAGCGATCGTGGCTGGCCTGCAACAGCAGATTTCCATCGGTCTTGGCGATTTCGAAGGTGTCTTGCAGACGTTAGAATCAACAGTCTTGGAACCGGACTTCGCTGAATTCAAATACTATGCACCCGAGGTCGGCTTGATTTTGGTCGAAGAAGGTCTGGATGGGGAAGGCGAGCCGGAGTTCGTGGTCGAGCGGCTGTTCGACCGCATCGTCGACCACAGTGAAGATGGGCCGGGCGGACTGGTCAGGGATCGCGACTTCTCTCTAAGCGATCTTCGCAACACGCAGCCTCTCGACGGTGTCGAACTGGTCAATGAGCCGGAGGCCAATGAATTCGTCGGTGACGGCTCCGACTTCATCGTCACCTTCCTCAACGAAGACGCCGGCTTCGACAACTCGATCGGTGCTTACCTGATCAACGCACAGACCGGGGAAATCGGCGAAGGGCGTATCCTCTTTGCCGCCACTGACGACCTGGATGCTGGTGCAAGCGCCGCCGTCGAGGTGGCCGAAGGCTGGGCGCTCGGCCTCTTCGCCGTGGCCGACGGCGCCGACCTCGGCATCGACCTGGAAGAGTTCGAGGACGGTGGGCTTTTCTTCCGAAACTTCCTTACCGGCGAGGCGGCCACCATCGAGGATGGCCTGGCACCTTTGGTGACCGACGGCGAAGGCACGCCCCTGCCCATTCAGGCGCTGCACGCGATCGGCAATCAAAATGGCTTCAACTTCCTCAATCCGGTGGCTGGTGTACAGGCTGTGGAGCTGGAATCGCAGATCTTCAACGATGATGGCCCCATTCCCTTCGAGCTGTTGGGTTTTGAAGATCTGCAGGCAACGGACCCGCGCTTCGATGCCGACTACAATGATGTGGTGATCGCGGTCAGCGAAGCGCCCCTGCCTGAGTTCATGGTGACAGGATTTGTGGGCGAGCTTTTGGCTGGCGAGGATACTTTGCTTGGTTGACTCTGCGCTGGACACCCTGTGCGCTCGTGTCCGAGTTGAGGATAAGACATCGAGTGTGTGGCCGATCTTGCGATAAAGGCCTACTGTGACCCATCAGGATAATTCTAGGGCAGAGGCAAGGAAACGCGCATGCGGATTCTGCTGATAGAAGATGATGAGGAGACCACCGCCTTCATCAGCCGCGGCCTGCGAGAGCACGGCCACGTGGTTGATACCGCCATGACCGGGCGGGACGGCCTCTTCCTGGCCAGCGATGCGTCCTACGATGTCTTGATCGTCGATCGCCTGCTGCCGGGCATGGATGGCCTTAACATCGTCAAGCTCTTGCGCGAAGCGGAGGTGGCTACCCCGGTTCTCTTCTTGAGCGCCATGAGCGGCCTGGATGACCGGGTGAAGGGTCTCGAGGCGGGCGGCGACGACTATCTCGTCAAACCCTTCGCCATGTCGGAGCTGCTGGCCCGCATCGCCGCCCTGCTTCGTCGCGGGCCACTGAATCCCCCGATATCGCGGCTCGAAGTAGGGGACCTGGTCCTCGATCGCTTGTCCCGCAAAGTGGTACGTGCCGGCCAGCCCATCGACCTGCAGCCCAAGGAATTTCAGCTGCTGGAGTACTTAATGCTGCACGCCGGCGAGGTGGTGACCCGGACGATGCTGTTGGAGCATGTGTGGGAATACCATTTCGAGCCCAAGACCAGCGTCGTCGAAACCCATATAAGCCGCCTCCGGGCCAAGGTCGACAAGCCCTTCGACCGAGAGCTGATCGAAACGCAGCGTGGCGTAGGCTATGTCATTGCCGAGCCTCCATAACCTTTCCGCCTCCGCCTCCTTTCGGCTGACCATGATCTACGCCAGCTTGTTCGTCGGCGGGATGATTGCGGTCTTGCTGATCGGCGGCGCGGTGATGATCTGGTCGGTGCAGCGCGACCTACGGGCGACGGTCGACGAAGAGGTGGCGGCGCTCCTTTCAATCTACGAAGGGGAGCAGGAGCAAGGGCTCGCCGCTGCCATCGAGCGGCGGTCGACCGTGATGACCACGACGGGCTATTCCTACTTCCTTGGCGAGAGCGCGACGGCGCCCCTGGCCGGCATTCTGCGCCCGCCTAGACTGGCGGCAGGCTGGCTCGGCGATGTCGTGCACCCCTTGGAGGATGACGAAGAAGAAACGCTGGTGGCCCGTGCGGTAGCATTGGGCGATGGCCTCTGGATGGTCGTTGGTATCGACGCCGAAGACATCCATGACACCATTGAATTGGTCATAACCGGCATTGCCTGGACCTTCGTCGTGGCCTTGCCCTTGGCACTGATCTGCGGCTTCATGGTCACCGCCATGGTGCTCGGCCGCATCGACACCATAACAGAGACCACCGATCAAATACGCCGCGGCGGCCTAAAGAGCCGGGTGCCCCTGCGCGGCAATGACGACGAATTCGACCGCCTTTCGCTCAATATCAACAAGATGCTCGACAGCATTCAGGATCTGACGCGCAACATCCAGCAGGTATCGAGTGGCATCGCCCACGATCTACGCACTCCTTTGTCGCGCCTGCGCAACAGGATCGAGGCGATAAAAGATAGCCATGCCGATCCCAAAGTCGTGGACCAAATGCTCGATGGCGCCGTCGTCGAGCTCAAGGCGGTGTTGGATACCTTCGATGCCCTGCTGCGGATCGGCCAAATCGATGCCGGTGTGCAGCGCAATGGATTTAGGAAGCTCAACCTTTCTGAACTGACGAGCGAGGTGGTCGAGACCTATGGCGTCGTAGCCACTGCCAGCGGAAAGTCCCTCACGGCCGACATTGAGGCAAACATCGAAATGACCGGCGATCGCCAATTGCTGGTGCAGATGATCGCCAATCTTCTGGAAAACGCCATCGAGCATACATTGGAAGGGACCCGGATTTCCTGCACGCTTCGAAAGCAACCGGGAGGGGCGTCTTTGGTTGTGGCCGACGACGGCCCCGGCATAGCCGCTGCCGAGCGCAACCGCGTCTTCGAGCGCTTCTACCGTATCGACCAAAGCCGCGGATCGAATGGCAGTGGGCTCGGCCTCAGCTTGGTCGCCGCCATTGCCAAGCTGCACGATGCCAAAGTAACCTTAGGCGATAACAATCCAGGACTGCGCTTAGAGATTGCCTTCGCCGGGTCATGATATCAGCAGGTTCCTCCCTCGTTAGGCAGGTACCCCTGCCCGCGGTGGCGCGAAGGATGTTGCAACTATTGCCAGCGAGCATGCTTACGCTACTCGTTGTGGCACCAGTAGCATCTTCGGTTCGGGCCGCAGAAGCGGTCGCCTTCGACTTCGATGATCCGCCTGATACCCGCTATCGCTTGACCGATACGCTCAGCTTCGGTGCCGATGCGACCCTGGACCTCCAGCACCGGCGGAACTTCGGTCTGGGCCTCGACCAAGATCCAACACAACGCGGCCGGCAAACCAGCTTTGAGCCTGAGATCAACCTGGCCATCGCTTTCGAGCCCAACAGCCGGCTGCGTGCCTTCGCCGATGTGGTTGTGGCTCGTACCTTCTTGGACAGCTCTGTCACCGGCTATTCGACGCTGGAAACCGAACTCAAGGTCGAACAGGCCTATGTGACCCTGCACGACTTTGCCGAGGGCCTCACCCTGCAGCTTGGCCGGCAGCCTTTCGAGGACGAGACCGAGTGGTTCTTTGACGTCGACATTTTGGGCGCGCGAGCGATTTATCGCAGTGGTCCAGTGGCCCTTGAGGCTTCGTTTAGTGCCAGCGGTTGGCTTGACCAGGACTTGCTCAACAAGGACGACATCGACCGCGTCAACAACTACCTCCTGGCCGGCCACTACGCCTTCAGCGAGGATTCACAGGCAAGCACTTACATCCTCATCCGCGACGATTTCGAGGAAGATCCGGAAGACCTGCGCTTCTTTGGCCTGCAGGTGACAGGCGAACTGACCCCTGAAATGGATTTCTGGGTCAATGCCGCCTATGCCACCGGCGACGCTTTCGACGGGAACAGCTTTCGAGGTGTCAGCGGTTTCGGCGTTGACGTCGTCGCAACCTACGCACCGGAGCTGCCTTTGGAACCCTCCCTTACCCTTGGCTATGCCTTCGGCTCCGGCGACAACGACGTCGGCGATGCGGTGGATGATAGCTTCCGTCAAACCGGCCTGCACGACAACGATGCCGAGTTCAACGGTGTCGCTCGCTTCAAGTACTATGGTCGGGTGCTGGACCCGGAGCTGAGCAACCTGCAGATCCTGACAGTGGGTGCCGGCCTAAAGCCTAGTCAACGCAGCTCGGTCGACCTGGTCTACCACCATTATCGCCAGCACCGGCCGGCGGACTTTTTGCGCGACAGCAATCTCAGCGTGGAGCCGACAGGTCGCAGCCGCGACTTGGGCCATGGGCTCGATCTCATCCTCGGCTATCAGGATGAAAGCACCTTGAGCGCCGAACTCGTCCTGGGCGCCTTCTTTCCCGGCAAGGCCTTCCCAAAACATGCCAAGACCGCCTATTTCGCCGGCCTTGAATTCAGCATTCAGTTTTGAGCGCGGCGCGACATTTGAGCCCGGGGCCGGGAACGACGACCAGCAGGTCGGCCAACTCTTCAACACTCATGACAACAGGCAGCTTGCGGGGTTGCGATGACACTGCATGACGCGTTTTACTCTCCTCTCGCCCGCCGGCGACGCCGATAAAGGAGCACGAAGTACAAACTCCCAGCTCGACGGAAATCAAGGGCAGAATAGGGGTGAAACGAGGAACCGAGCATAGGCGTGGTAATGCCCCACGCGGTTCCTCGTCTCGTCACCTTACTATTCCATCGATGTATCTTCCAGCATGAAGCGCCCCATGGGATTCTGGAAAAAGTTCTTCACGTTGCTGCGCGAGGCGTTGCGGAAGGGGCTATAGTACATGTCGATCCAATGGACGTCGTCTTTGGCCATGCGCTGGATGTCATAGTAGATCTGACGTCGCTTCTCAGCATCCAGCTCGACTCTGCCCTGTTCCACCAACGCCGAGACCTCTGGATTCTTGTAGCGGGTGTAGTAGGACAGGTTTTCATCGTCGCCATAGACGCAGAATGTCGATTTCTGGTCCGGATCGATTACGTCATTCGTCCAGTAATTGATCGAAATGTCGTATTCGCCGGCCACGGTGGAATCCCACTGTTGTCCTTCTTCCTGCTTGATAAGGTTGACGTCGACTCCGACCTTTCCGAGCTGATCCTTCACAATGACGCCGATCTGGTCGTGCACGGAGTCGCCCGCGGTGATGAGGAAGTCCAGCGCGAGGTCCTCGACGCCAGCTTCGGCCAAGAGTGCCTTGGCTTTCTGTGGATCGAAAGCATAGTCGGGATTGTCCGGATTGTAGAACATTGCACCGTCGGGAATGAAGGAGTTGGCCACTTTGCCGTGACCGAAGGTCACCGCGTCGACGACGGACTGCCGATCGATCGCGTGGTAGATCGCCTGGCGCACCCGCACGTCGTCCAGCGGCCCATTGGCGTGGTTGATCAGCATATGGTCCATGCGGCTCGAAGAGTCCAAGTGGACGTTGATGTTGGGGTCTGCGTCGAGCTCCGCTACCCGATTGAACGGCACGAAGATAATCGCGTCGACCTCGCCGGCCTGCAGCTTCAGGATGCGCGTATTGTCGTTCGGAATGTAGATCCATTCGATGGCGTCGAGCTGAACCCTGTCGGCCTCCCAATAGTTCGGGTTCTTGACCAGGCGCAGATACTCGCCGCGGCGCCACTCGTCGAGCATGAAGGCGCCGGCCCCGACCGGATTGTTTCCAAACTCCTCGCCGGCTGCGGTCACCGCCGCCGCCGGCAGGACGGCTGCCGAGAACATGGCGAAGCCCGCCATGGCTGGCGCTGACTGCTGGTTCAGCGTGACCGCGACCGTGCGGTCGTCGGGCGTTTCGATCCCGGCAATGACGGAGAACATGCCGCCCATGATCGAGCCTTCCACATCGCGCAGCCGCTCCAAGCTGAATTTCACGTCGCTCGCCTTAAGGGGACTGCCGTCACTGAATTTCAGGCCCTCGCGGAGATGGAAGGTATAGGTCAGGCCGTCTTCCGAAATGTCCCAGCTCTCCGCCAGGTCCGGTTCAACGCCGGTTGCCTCGCGATTAACCCGCACCAAGAGCGAGTTCATGTTGTTCATGACCCAGATATCGGCATTCTGAATCGTGAAGATCGGATCGAGCGTGGTGCTGTCCTGCTGTCGGCCGATCTTGAGAGTGCCGGCCGCCAGGGCCGTTGTTGCCGCCACTGAAATCGTGACCGCCACGAGCACTGCGGATGCGAACAGGCTTACTATCGATTTCGTCCTCATTGGTTCTCCCCAAAAATGTCTTATTGTTTAGCGGTTCGTTGCCTGTGCCATGGCACCGACGCCACCAAAGCGAGGCTCGCCGACTAGCAACGGATTCATACAAGCGTGCGCCTTTATCGATAACTCAATTTCACTCCACTATCCTGCTCGAGGTCAATTGAAATCACCCGGCAACTCCTCGTCATAGAGGTCGCACCAGACCGAACGCTCCGCTATCAGACGGCGCACCGGCGGCGGGTCCTGGCGGCAGGCGGCGAAGGCATAGCGGCAGCGGGGATTGAACGCGCAACCGGACGGAATATTGGTCGGGCTAGGTGGTTCACCGGAGAGTCCCTCCTCGGCAAGAGGCGAATTCGCGCTCATCCTCGGCATCGCCTCGATCAAAGCCTGCGTATAGGGATGCTTCGGGTCTCTGAAGATGTCCTCTGTCAGGCCGTATTCGACGATCCGGCCGAGATACATGACGGCCAACTTTCGGCAGAGGTGGCGGACGACACCCAGGTCATGGGAAATGAATACGAGGGTTAGGTCCATCCGGCGTTGCAGGTCGGCGAAAAGGTTCAGGATCTGGGCTTGGATCGACACGTCGAGGGCGGAAACGGCTTCATCAGCGATGATAAGGTCCGGGCGGACGGCCAAGGCTCGGGCTATGCCGACCCTTTGACACTGGCCGCCCGACAGGGCCGAGGGGCGGCGATCGAGCAGCTCATGCGACAAGCCGACATCGGTCATCGCTTGACGGATGCGCCCGGGAATCTCCGATGCGGGGCAGAGCTTGTGAACCCGATAGACTTCGCCGAGTGTCGATCCGACCGTGAGTTGCGGATTAAGAGACCCAAACGGGTCCTGGAAGACCATTTGCATGCGCTCGCGCATCTTGAAGAGCGATGCACCGTCAAGCGTGAGAACGTCTTGGCCGTCGAAACGCACCTGCCCACCGCTTGGCTCGACCAGTCGGAGGACAGCCCGGGCAAGCGTGCTTTTGCCGCAGCCGCTCTCCCCCACCAGCCCCAAGGTTTCGCCCCGCGCGACGCTGAGCGAGACGCCGTTGACGGCCCGCAAGGCGGTGCCGCCGTGGCGCGATAATATTCCGGCCAGGGAGCTGCGGCGAAAGGTCACCTCCAGACCCTCGATCTCCAGGAGCGCCGTCATCGGCCGGCACCTTTGGTGCCATTCAGTTCCTGCCAGCGATTGCAGGCCGTCAAGCGGTTCTCCGCTACGCAGACGAGAGCGAAACTCCCTGACGCACAGCCCGGCACCGCATGACTACAGCGTGGATGAAAGCGGCAACCCGACGGCGGAGCAGTCAAGGACGGCGGCTGGCCTTCGATCGACGGCAGCGGTTCGGTTGGCATCGCCAACTCTGGCTGCGAGCGAATGAGGGCCTCGCTGTAGGGGTGCAGCGGTCGCTCCAGCAGGTCTGCTCTCGGCCCATGCTCGACAATACGTCCGGCATACATGACCGCGACGGAGTCCGCAGTTTGAGCAATCACGCCGAGGTCGTGGGTAATGAGGATAATGGCCAGGCCTTCCTGGTCCCTCAAGTCCAGCAGCAGTCGCAGGATTTGCGCTTGGACGGTAACGTCGAGGGCCGTCGTCGGTTCGTCAGCGATCAGCAAGCTGGGCCGGCAGCTGAGCGCGGCGGCGATCATCGCCCGCTGACGCATGCCGCCGGAAAACTGATGCGGATAGGCATCATACTGGTGCGACGGGTCGGGAATGCCAACCTGCCGCAGAAGCTCCACTGCCCGGCTTTTGGCGCCAGCCTTGGACAGGCCCTCGTGGACAAGCAAGGGCTCGGCGATCTGTTCGCCTATTGTCATGACCGGATCGAGGTGCGACGAGGGATTCTGAAAGATCATCGAGATGGCGCGGCCGCGCAGGTGCCGCATCTGGCTTTCCGACAGCACAAGGAGATCCTGTCCACGATAGCGGACGGCCCCTTCGACGATCCGCGCGCGCCGAGAGGGCAAGAGGCGCAGCAGGGCCCGGCAGGTCACCGATTTACCCGAACCGCTCTCACCCACGAGCCCCACAACCTCGCCGGCATCGACCGCAAAGGAAACGCCGTCAACTGCGCGCAGCGGACCGTCGCGGCCGTCGAACTCGATGACCAGATCTTCTACGTCGAGCAGTGGCAAAGGCCGATCACTCCCCGGTTCCGAAGCGTTCGGCCAGGCCGTCCGCCAGAAGGCTGAATCCCAATGCGACAAAGACGATGGCCAGCCCCGGAAAGAGGCAGATCCACCAAGCCGTGGCCAAGAAGTTCTGACCCTCCGCGATCATCACGCCCCATTCCGGTGTCGGCGGCTGAATGCCCAGTCCAAGATAACTGAGCGAGGAACCAAGCAGAATCGTGATGACCACGTCAGACATCGAAAAGACAACTGCCGGTAGGACTGCGTTGGGCAGGATATGGCGCAGCATGACGCGCAAGTGGCCGTAGCCGAGACTGCGAGCGGCGAGCACGAAGTCGGCTTGCTTGAGTATCAAGACGCGCGAGCGCACCAGTCGTGCGTAAGAGACCCAGGCAACCAGCGCCACAGCGATAAAGAAACTGGCGAGGCCGGGTCCCAAGACAGAAATGATCGCGATCACCAGCACGAAGAAGGGAAAGGACATGGTGACATCAAGCAGGCGCATCAACAGGATGTCGACGATCCCCCCGAAGTAGCCGGATATCAGACCGATCAGGCATCCGATGACGAAGGGCGTCACCAGCGCCAGCAGCCCCATGGCCAAGTCGAGGCGCGTGCCCCAGACGATGCGCGAGAGCACGTCCCGGCCGAAGTTGTCCGTTCCCAACGGATGGGCCAGCGAGGGCGACCGCAGGGTCGCGGTGAGGTCCTGGGCGGTGGGATCGTAAGGCACGATCAGCGGCGCGGCGAGCGCAAGTCCGATCCAGAAGAGTGTGAGCCCGCCGCCCCAAAGGAGCGACTTCGAGGCCCCGAGGTGCGCGCCCAGACCTAGGGTGGGCCGCAACGGCGCGACAGTGCTCACAGCTCGATCCTCGGGTCGAGCGCCACGCTCACCACATCGACTAGAAAGTTGGTCAGGATGACGCCGCACGCGAAAATCAAGGTTACGGCCTGCACCACAAGATAATCTCGCGCAAAGATCGAGCCGACCATGAGGGAGCCCAAGCCCGGCACGGAAAAAACCTGCTCCACCACCACCGTGCCGCCGATCAGCCAGCCGATGTTCACGCCGAGCAGAGTGATGGTCGGTATGAGCGAGTTGCGGAACACGTGGCGGAAGAAGATCCGACGCTCGGGAATTCCCCTCGATCGGGTGGCCGTGATGTGGTCGGCCTCCAGCTCCGCCAGCAGGCTGGCGCGCAAGTTACGGATCAGCACCGGCGAAAGCGCCAAGGCGATGGTGAAGGCCGGCAGGAAGAGGTGATGCAGATGCTCCAGGAAACCGCGCCCATAGCCCGAAACCGGGAACCAACCCAGGCGCAGGCTGAAGACGATGATAAGAACGATGCCGAGCCAGAAGGCCGGCAGGCCGAGCCCGGCAGTCGAATAGCCCCGCACCAAGGCGTCCAGCCAGCGCCCTCGGTTCAGGCTGGCGCATACCGCCAGGGGAACGGCCAGTATTACCGCCATGAGGACACCATAGCAGAGCAGGAAAAATGTCGGCGCGATACGCGTCGAAATCAGCGAGAGCACCGGTGTCTTGTAGATGATCGAGCGGCCGAACTCGCCCTGCGCCAGGTTCTTCAGAAAAAAGAAGTACTGCACGAGGATCGGCTCATCCAGGCCGTACTGGGCCCGCACCTTGGCGATGACCTCCGCCGTTCCGCGTACGCCAAGAAGAATGCGCACCGGATCGCCCGGGATGGACTGCACGAGAACGAAGCTCACCAAGCTGATGCCGAACAACACGGGCACCAGCTGGATCGGCCGATAGAGCACGAACTTGAAGCGATCCACGTTAACCTCTTGGCTTGGGGCGGAGGGTAGAGCCTCGTCGAAGCGGCTCAAGTAAATGTGGGATGCTCGGCCAAGAATCCCGTTAGTGTAGCGAAATAGGCCTCCGGCTCCTCATAGAACGGCATGTGCGAGCTGTTGGGAAAGACCTTCAACTGCGCGTTCGGCAGGGCGAGGTGCATCTTCATGGCACAGGCCGGCGACAGCTCGTCGTATTTGCCGACGGTGATCAATGCCGGGCAGGCGATGCGGTGCATCTCCGCGATGCGGTTCCAGTCCTTCAGATTGCCCACATAGAGGAACTCGTTCGGCCCTTGCATGGTGCCATAGACGTTCATATTCCAATCGTCGAGCGATCGGTGGATCGAGGCCGGCCAATCGGCAAGGCGGCAGACGTGACGATAGTTGAGAAGGGTGATGGCGGCCTCGTATTCCGGATGGTCGAGCGTCCCCTCGGCCTCGTGTTGTTGCATCATGGCGACCGTCTCGGGGCCCAGGGCCGCGCGGTGCCGCTCGAGCTCGCCGATCAAATGCGGCATGTCGCCGCAAGTGTTTTCCAGGATTGCTGTTTGCAGGTTCTCTGGATAGGTGATGCCGTATTCGATCCCGAGCCAGCCGCCCCAGGAGTGGCCGAGGAGATGTATCTTTCCCAATCCCAAAGCCTTTCGCACCGTCTCGACTTCCTCGACATAGCGGGTGATGGTCCAAAGTTCCTTGTGCTCCGGCTTGTCGGACGCGCCGCAGCCAAGCTGATCGTAGGTCACGACCCGATAGCCTTCATCGGCCAAGCGGAGGTGAGGGTCGCGGAGGTAATCGCAAGGCAAACCGGGGCCGCCGTTCAAAAGGAACAGAACCTCCTCGCCTTCGCCATAGCAGTAAGTCACGACTTCATAACCGTCGACCTCAACGCGCGACTGCTCGTCTGGTGTTCGTTCTTCCGTCATAGTCACCTCCTCCCAAAAACGTGGCCATCCCTGCCGATAGAATTGCCGATCCAAGGCTAGAGACACGGGCCCCGATAGCAGCTCGGCCCCAAGCCCGATCCTAATTAGCAGGAACCGAGTTTGGCGGCTATATTTCGAGCTGGGCCAAATGACCGTATGGGGCGAAGTTTTTGGCTCGCGGGATCTATCCGAACGACGGCTTTCCGGTCCGAGATCGGACCTCGGACACAGTCGCAGCCAGCGTCCGAATCTGTGAAGCATTGTCAGAGGTCTGCCGTGGCGAAGCGGTTGTTTTGCTTTGCGCTCAACGGCAGGTGTCGGACAAGGCCCAGGGAAGGAAAACGTGGGCCGGGTTAGGCTCTGCCTTGCCGCTTTTGCCTATGGGGATTTGAGGGCGGGTGAGTTCAGCTGGGCGCTGGTCGCTGACCCGGTCGCCGGGCGTGCCGCGGATGATCTGGAGATAGACCGGCCGCCTCAACCCGGTTCCTCGCCACCAGCTCGCGGTGGATTGCCAGAAGCTCCGCCTCGGACTTCGGCTGCGCCATACCGAGTTCGCCAAGCGAGCGCGCCGACCTTCCGGCGTGGCCTGCGAAATCGATCAGCTTGCCCTCGAGCACCGAGATTCCCTCAAAGACCGCATCGGCCATCACAAAACCCCGATCGAAGATCGACACCTTCGCCTCCTCTTCGGGCGGGCAGCCCCCGGTCAAGTATAGCGGGCGGTTCATCGTCTTCTGCTCAGCCATGAGTTTTGAGAGAGGATGGGGAGATCACGGCAAGCGAGCCTGCACCGCTACTTTGGAATTGTTTCCAAGACAGCATCGATGAACAACTTTGTGAGTTTTGAAAGAGGTTTGTACTGGGCGTACATGAGATAAGCCGGGATTTGGGTGTCCGGTTCGAATCTTTTAACAGACAACCCCCTGAT
Organism: Rhodospirillales bacterium; assembly: GCA_965222795.1. Classification (GTDB taxonomy): domain Bacteria; phylum Pseudomonadota; class Alphaproteobacteria; order Kiloniellales; family CBDCUY01; genus CBDCUY01. Next base: position 3,218,250 of record OZ244972.1, read on the forward strand.
GTTGTCCTGCAGCGTCGCGTATTCGTCGACCAGGGCCACGCCGAATCCTTTGCGCACCAGGGTGATCGCCGCGGCGGAATAGGTTGTCTCTATCCGCCAGTCGAGCCCGACCCCGGCTTCATCAAACGCATTTGCGATGAGCTTGCCGAGCGGACTACCACGGGTCATCATGATCAGCGGGAAGCCGGACAGGGCGGCAGGTGTCACCAGTTCCAACTCTTCAAATGGATGCTCTTTCGGAATGACGCAGACCAGCTTACCCATGTGGATCGGGATCAGCGCCAGGTCAGGCTTATCGGTTCGCGTCAGCGCCAGGCCGACATTGGCAATACTGCCCTGGACGTGCTGCACCACGTTCGCCCAACGCCTTATATCGAGCGAGACCTGAACATCTGGGCGGTTGCGCATCAGGTGCTCGAGCGCCTGCGGAACAACCGAATGCGCCAGCCCGGGCGTAGCGACGATGTGCAGCGATCCGGCCTTGGCATCCCGGATATCATGGATCCGTTTCTGCAGCGCATCGATCGAATCGAACAGTAGGTCGATTTCCTCGAACAGCCGCTGGCCGTCATCGGTGAGATGAAGCCGCCCGCCCAAGCGCTGAAACAACTGAATCCCCAGATCCGCCCCGGCGTTTTTGATCATCCGGCTGACTGCGGGCTGCGAGATGTTCAGATATTCGGCGGCATGGGCGACGCCGCCCGTAACGACGACGGCGCGGAATACCTCAAGCTGGCGGATGTTCATATCATAACTTTTAGTTAATTACATGGTCGTGAATAGCATATGACATTATGTGCTCGCTTGACTAGGCTTTGTCATAAGGAACCACTGCTGGCATCAGCTCCGAAGGCTGTCGTGGGGCCGGAATATCCCGGCGAGGTTTGCCCATGATCACTTCGCGACCTTGGTGCGGTAAGCCGCCAAGTGCCGGCTACGAACGTGAGCGAAGCATGACACGAATCTTGAACGTCGGTGCCGCCCAGTTGGGGCCGATTGCCCCGGACGAGAGCAGACGCAGCGTCGTCAATCGCATGATCGACCTGTTGCGGCAGGCCAAGAGCCGGGGCTGCGATCTCGTGGTGTTCCCGGAGATGGCACTGACCACGTTCTTTCCGCGCTATTTCGAAGAAGACATCACCAGGATGGATCACTACTTCGAACGCGAGATGCCGGGGCCGGAAACGCTGCCCCTGTTCGAGGCCGCCCAGGAGGCGGATATCGCCTTCTATCTCGGCTATTGCGAACTGACCGTGGACCGGCACCACTACAACACGGCGATTCTGGTCGATGGCGGCAGGATCGTCGGTAAGTACCGCAAGATCCACCTGCCGGGCCACAGCGAATACGATGCGTCGCGCCCTTGGCAGCATCTCGAGAAGCGCTATTTCGAGCCCGGCGACATCACCTGGCCGGTATGGCGCTGCAAAGGCGGAATCATGGGAATGGGCCTATGCAATGACCGGCGCTGGCCCGAAACCTACCGGGTCATGGGGCTGAAGGGCGTGGAGCTGGTGATGTTCGGCTACAACACACCCGACCGCAATACGGCGGCGCCCGAGCCCAACCATCTGCGCATGTTCCACAACCATCTGGTGATGCAGGCCGGCGCCTATCAGAATTCCTGCTTCGTGGTCGGCGTGGCCAAGGCCGGCATCGAGGACAATTGCATGCTGATAGGCGGCTCCTGCATCATCCAACCTTCCGGCGAGATAATCGGCATGGCCGCGAGCCTTGAGGATGAGCTTGTCGTCTCGGCCTGTGATCTGGACCTGGCGAAGATGGGCAAGGAAACCATCTTCAATTTCGCAGCGCATCGCCGGATCGAGCATTACGGCATTATCAGTAGTCAGACGGGAGTTGAAATACCGGACTATATCTAAAGCCTAGCCTGATCTAAAGCCCAGCCTGATCTAAAGCCCAGCCTGGCATTCCGTGACGAGCGGCCGAGTACGAGTTCCAGCCGGATGACCTGACAGTCGCGAGCGCGGCGGCGACCGTTGCCTGAGCAATTCATCTGGCAACAACATTAACAAAACGCGCCCCGCTTTCGGCGCAGGCGTCCTATCATGCCCGCCAAAGTGCGGAGAAGAAAACAGACCTGAAAAAGATGGGAGATGACCAATGGAAATGTTCAAGATGACCAAGCGGGCAACGTTCGCCAGCATGGCAACCGCCCTGGCGATGAGCGTGGCGGGGACCGTAGCACCGGCCGAAACCCTCAAATACACTGACCACGACGCCACCGGCGGCATACGCACGGACTTCGTCAAGGAGGTCTGGCTACCCGAGATCAAAGCCCAGTCGGACGGCGAGATCAAGGTCCGCGCCTTCTTCGGCGGCGCCCTGCTCGGCGCAAAGGAAGTGCTTAACGGCGTTGGCAGCAACGTCGCCCAGATGGGCTTTGCCTTCCCCGGCCACTATCCGTCGCAGATGATGGCGCATTCAATCTTCGGCATGTTTCCGATGGGCCCTGACAAGTTCGAGAACCAGGCTTGGCTATATCACACCGCCTATGACGAGATTCCAGGGCTGAAGGCTGAACTGGCGGCCGCCAACGTGGTGCCGTTGATGGTAACCTCGGGCCTGCCGGGCGCGTTTGCCGGCAAGAAACCGCTGAACAGCCTAGCCGATATCCAGGGCGACAAGTGGCGGGCCGGCGGCAAATGGCTACTGCGCTATCTCGAAAGCGCCGGCGCCTCGCCGGTTTCGGTGCCGTGGGGCGATGTCTATGTGGCGTTGCAGACCGGAACCATCGACGGCGTGTTCACCAACTATGACGGCATGCACCTGATGAAGTTCGACGAGGTCGCTTCGAACCTGCTGATCTCCAAGCAGCTATGGTACGCGACACCGTTCGTGCACTTCATGAACAAGGATGCCTATGACGCGTTGTCGCCGGAGCTTCAGAACGCGCTTCACGAAGCCTCGCGAATTGCCGAAGGTAAGTTCGCGGCGATCTACGATGCGGCGTTCGATCAGGTGAAGGCGGAACAGATGGAGGCCGGCTATATCGTCACCGAGATGTCCGATGCCGATGTCCAGGCATGGGCTGATCCTGAGAACCTTGTTAAGCATCAGGCCGACTGGGTCGCCGAGGCAACCGAGGCAGGGCTTGAGAACGCTGCTGAAATCATGGAGCAGATGCGCGACATCCACGCACGCGCGATGGCGCGCTAATCGAAGCGGCATGAAATCTGGGCGGCACGAAACCTGGCCCAGTCCTGTGCCCTGCCTGATACTCGGGCAGGGCGCGGGGCCGGGTTCGTCGGATCGGAGGGGACCTTGAGGAAAATCAGTTCTGCAATCAACCGATTGCTCTCCAGCTTCACCGGCTGGCTGATGCTGGCGATGATGCTCCTGCTCGTCGCCGACATTCTGTGGCGGCTGGTTGGAAAGCCGCTGCAGGGCATGGCGGAAATGTCGGTCTTCGTGATGATGATCGTCATTTATCTCGGCCTGCCGCGCTGCGAGGAATATCACGAACATGTCGGGCTTGAGTTCTTCACCAACGCCCTGTCCAAAGGCGCGCGCCGCATTACCCTGACCTTTGCGCAGATGCTCGCGGTTCTGACGGTTGCGCTGCTGCTCTATGCCGTCGCGACCAACGCCCTGGCCGCCTACAGGACCAGAGAGGCCATCGAGGGCATTCGGGAAATGCTGACCTGGCCGACCAAGGCGGTGATGGTTGTGGGGATGGTTTTCTTTTTCATTCAGGCGTTCTTGAACCTGTTCCGGCAGCCGGAGCCTGAGCCTGAGCCTGAGCAAGGGGAGGACGCGCATGCCGATCCGTCCGAATAGACACACCCGGTTCGTCCACCGGGCCGGACCCGGTGATCAAGGGGAAGCAAGATGATGGAATTCATGCTCCCAGGACTTATCTGCATCGGCCTCTTGCTCCTGCTCATGTCGATCGGCATGCAGATCGGGCTGGCCTTCCTGCTGGGCGGATTTCTCGTCTGCATCTTCCTTCTAGGTGTCGAGAGCTCGATCTCGCTTATGGGACAGGTGGCCTATTTCTCGGTCGCCACCCCGACATGGGCGGCGATTCCGCTGTTTATCCTGATGGGCGCCTTCGCCTCGAACGGCGGGCTGGCGCGGCGCGCCTATGACGGGGTGCACGCCCTGGCGCGCAAGCTTCCCGGCTCGTTGATGATCGCCACCTGTTTCAGTTGCGCGGTGTTCGGTGCGGTTTCGGGCTCGTCGATCGCGACCACGGCTATCTTCGGCAAGATGGCCCTGCCGGAAATGAACCGGCTGCGCTATGACAAAGCGCTGTCGGTCGGGGTCATCGCCTCGGCCGGGACCTTCGCCTCGATGATCCCGCCGAGCATGATGATGATCATCTATGCCCTGTTCACCCAGCAATCCATCGGCAGGCTGTTCGCCGCCGGAATCGTCCCGGGCCTGCTGACCGCCGTCGCCTATGCCGTTCTTATCGTGGTCAAGGTCAAGCGCAATCCCAGCCTGGCCCCGGATGCCGAGATCGTGCACGAGGGCGGTGTCCGGCGCAGCCGCACCCAGGAAGTGGCGCAGATGTGGCCGGTTATGGCGATCGCCTTCGTGGTTCTCGGCGGGCTCTATTCGGGCTTCTTCACCCCGACCGAGTCGGCCGCCGCCGGCTCGCTGGTCGCGCTCGGCTTCGCCTGGATGCTGAAGGCGTTTACCCGCGTCGCCGATGTCACTGAAGCCATGCGGGATGCGGCGAATGTCACGGCGATGCTGTTTCTTATCAATGTCGGCGCGCTGTTCTACAGCCGGGTTCTGGCGATCACCGGTCTTCCGACGGAGCTGACCCTGATGCTCCAGAGCGCCGACGTGCCGTCCTTCGTGGTGCTGCTGGGGATCATGGGCATCATGTTCCTGCTGGGCATGATCATGGTGCCGGTCGGCATCTACGCCCTGACCCTGCCCGTCGTCTTCCCGATCCTGGTCAAGCTGGGCTATGATCCGATCTGGTTCGGCGTTATCGCGCTGAAACTGACCGAGATCGGCGCCATCACGCCGCCGGTCGGCCTGAACGTGTTTGCGATCAAGGGTGCGATCCCGAAGAGTATGAGTATCTCGCTGGAGCAGGTCTACAAGGGCTGCCTGCCTTTCATCCTGTGCGATCTAGCAGTGCTCGCGCTGCTGATTGCCTTCCCGGCCATCGCGCTGTGGCTGCCTGATTTGCTCATGGGCTAGAGCATCGGGCGGGAAGGGAGATGCTTGGTGGTCGGGGGGGCCGCTTTGCGGGTCCCTCCGCCCGACCGGAAATCTGGCTCGGAAGATGTGAATCATGTCACACTACGACCTCATCCTTGCCGGCGGAACCATCGCCGCCGCGGCCGACACCTATAGCGCCGACATTGCGGTCTCGGGCGGGCGCATCGCCGCAATCGGCACCGATCTGGGCACCGCCGAGAGGGTGATCGACGCCCGTGGCAATCTAGTCCTGCCCGGCGGGGTCGACACCCATTGCCATATCGAGCAGGAAACCTCGACAAAGATCATGACCGCCGACGATTTCTATTCAGGCAGCGTTTCTGCGGCCTTCGGCGGAACTACCACATTCGTGCCCTTCGCTGCCCAGCACAAGGGCCAGAGCCTGCGCGACGTGGTTCAGACGGCGCATGGGCGCGCCGCGCCGAAATCGGTGATCGACTATGCCTTTCACTTGATCATCTCGGATCCGACCGAGCAGGTACTGGGCCAGGAACTGCCGGCGCTGATCATGGAAGGCTATACCTCGTTCAAGATCTACATGACCTACGAGATGCTCAAAATCGACGATGCCCAGATGCTCGACATCCTTTCGGTGGCCCGCGAGTACGGCGCCATGACCATGGTGCATGCCGAAAACAACGACGTCATCAACTGGATCAGCAACCGGCTGCTGACGCGCGGCCACACCGCCCCGAAATTCCATGCCATCGCCCACAATCAGATCGCCGAAAGCGAGGCGTCGCGCCGCGCCATCGACCTGGCCCGGCTGGCCGATGCTAAGCTGCTGATCGTCCATGTCTCGGCCGCCGAGGCGGCGAAGGCCATCCGTGAAGCGCGGAATCAGGGCCTGGAAATCTATGGCGAAACCTGCCCGCAATACCTGTTCCTGACCAAGGACGACCTGGAGAGGGACGGCATGGAGGGGGCCAAGTTCTGCTGCTCGCCGCCGCCGCGCGACGCCGCCGGGCAGGAGGCGATCTGGCTCGGGCTCAAGAACGGTACTTTCCAGGTGTTCTCGTCGGACCACGCGCCCTACCGCTATGACGAGACAGGCAAGTTCCACGCCGGCCCCAACCCTACCTTTAAGAAAATTGCCAACGGCGTGCCAGGGCTTGCGGCGCGCCTGCCGCTTTTGTTCAGCGAAGGGGTCGGCAAGGGCCGCATGTCGCTGAATGATTTTGTGGCGCTTACTTCCACCAACGCCTCCAAGATCTTCGGCTTGTTCCCGCGCAAGGGCACTATCGCGGTCGGGTCGGATGCCGATCTCGCGATCTGGGATCCAGCGTGGAAGCGGACACTCACGGCGGAGATGATGCACGACAACATGGATTACACGCCTTACGAGGGGCGTGAGGTGAGCGGCTGGCCGCGCATCGTCATCAGCCGCGGTCGGGTGGTCGTCGAAGACGAGGAACTGAAGGTCGAGCGCGGCTCGGGCGTGTTTCTCGAACGCAAGCCCGAGCCCTCCACGCAGAACGAGGCGGCGCCGGGAAGGCCGCTCGACCCGACGCTCAATTTCGGGATCAACCTACTCCAGCAAGGGTGAATGGCATGGCGGAGAAACTGATCCGGGTCATCAATCCCAACTCCAACGCGGCAGTGACGCGAAGCATGGCCGAAGCCCTGCGACCGGTGGTCTTTGCCGGTGGGCCGGGAATCGACTGCGTGACTATCGACGCCGCGCCGATCGGGATCGCCTCGGATGAAGATATCGTGAAGGCAGCCCCGATGGTGCGCGATCTGGTCGCCAATGACAGCGGCGCCGGGATTTTCGTCATCGCCTGCTACAGCGATCCCGGGCTGGACATGGCGCGTGGTGTGACCGCGAGGCCGGTGCTGGGCATCGGCGAATGTGCGGTGCTGACGGCGCTGGCGCTTGGCCGGCGCTTCGGTGTCATCTCGATCTCCGACTGGTCGGTGGCACGCCACCGGCAACATCTGGAGCGGCTGTCGCTGGGCGCGCGCTGCGCCGGGGATCGGCCGCTGGGCATGTCCGTGGCCGAAGCCGAGGAGTCGCCGGATGCGCTAGGCCGCATCGCCGGCGTCGGCCGCATCCTGCGCGACGAGGACGGCGCCGACGTGCTGATCACTGCCTGCGCCGGTATGGCCAAGCACCGCCAGGCTCTGGAAGAGGAACTGGGCATCCCCGTGGTCGAACCGGTACTGGCGGCCACGACGTTGGCGCTAGGCTTGGCGCGCCCGACCGGGACGCAGTGACCGGAAATGATGAGCAGTGACGAGAAGATCCTTATCATCCACGACGACCCCTGTGACTATGTTGCCGGCTTCAGGGAACGCTTCGCCGGGTGCGTATTTGAAACCTGCCGCAACGGCGAGATGGTTGGCGAGGCGCTTGCACGAGTCCGGCCAAGCATCGTCTTCGCGGTCCATGGCGGCAGGTACAAGGCCTTCACCCACACCCCCGTCCTGTCCTCACCCGGTCTCAAATGGCTGCAAAACGGCGGGGCGGGCATCGACCACCTACCGGCCTGGGATCCTGCCGCGATCCAGGTCACCAATTGCCGGGGCGTCAGCAGCCCGTTCATGGCGGAGACCGTGACCGGGGCGGTACTGATGCTGAATTTCGGATTTCCGCACTATTTCGAAGCACAAAGGCGCCATGAATGGGCCCCGCATTCCTGGACCAGCCTTGCCGGCAAGACCGTGCTGGTGATCGGGCTCGGCGGTATCGGTTCGCGGGTGGCGGCGCGTCTAAAATCGTTTTCGATGCAGGTGATCGGCATCCGAAACTCGGACAAGCCCTGCCCGGATGTGGACGAGATCGTACCGATGCGGGACCTGCACGATGCTCTTCCGCGCGCTGATTTCGTCTGTATTCATGTGCCCAACACGCCCGAGACCCGGCACCTGGTCGACGCGGAATTCCTTGCCGCCATGAAGCCCTCGGCCTACCTGATCAACACCGCCCGCGGTGCGCAGGTCGACGAGCTCGCCCTGATCGAAGCCCTTCGGCAAGATGCCATCGCCGGGGCTTATCTCGATGTCTTCGCCTCCGAACCGCTGCCAAAGGAATCGCCGCTCTGGGACCTTCCCAATCTGGTAATAAGCCCGCACGTATCCGACGCGGCGGCGGGATGGGAGCGGAACTCGATCCGATTCTTCACCGATAATCTCGAGCGCTTTCTGACAGGCGAACCGCTCTTGAACCTGTGTGACCCCTCAAACGGATACTGACCGAAACGACGACTCTTCCCGAAATCTCACCAGATGGAATACAAACATAGCCTTTCGGGGCGTTCTTGTCCCGGTATCCACACTGTTCGCCCCCGGTCTTTCGCCCGACAGAGGCGAAGTTCATAGCCCAGTGCCGTCAGCTTCTCGACCAGGGTGCGGCCGGGTGTCTGACCTCAACGCCCACCGGACAGATTTAAGGGTTTGAGCAACAGAGGTTTTCTGGTTGATCGGACAAGCCCTCCGCCGATCAACAAAACGGTCAGATTAAGTCCATACTTTTACACTTGAGCACCGAAGCTTCGTCAACTCGAAGAACTTATCGCCCACAATCAATACTCGGTTGCGGTATGTCTTTATGGCCGTTATGTCTCGACTTCTGCGATTACGCTCTGATGATAGCCCCGAAGACGCCGCTCAAAAACCCTTTTACCCTCGATAGGCCACCGCTGAGGCCGCTTGACAGGGATTTGCTGACGGCTTCTTGGCGGGAGATTGTGGCCAAAATCGCGGCGGAAGCCGTGGTTGCGGCGGTAATGGCGTAGGATCTAAGCGACGATGTTCCCGCTGGATCGACGGCGTTCAGGGGATTGTTGCCAGCGTAGCGGTAGAGGTTGAGGTCGCTTGTTGCAAGCCGCAGCGGGCTATTGGCGTCGGGCAGGGCGATCCGAGGCGCCAGGATCTTCCACAGCGCGCCTTGGCCGAGCTCTAGCGGGTCTTCCTGTAGGAAGCGGCCGCTGGCCGGGTCGTAGGTGCGGGCACGGTAATAGTAGAGGCCGGACTCGCCGTCATACTCGCGGCCGGTATAGCTGTAAGGATTTTCCACCGCCTCGACCACGTTCTGGCGGTTGCCGTAGCTATCGTAGTCGTAGGTGTTGACCACCGTGCCAGCGGCGTTGGTGACAAGCCGGATCGAGCCCAGGTGGTCGGCGTGATAGAAGTATGTCTGGCCGGCGCGTTCCTGGATCAGCGGCTCGTCGAGGGATTGGCCATGGCGATAGCGGGCCAAGAGCCCCCCGGCGCCGTCGAATTCCAGGGCGATGTCGCTGCCGTCATAGACATAGCGGGTGACAACGCTGCCGGTCCGGGCGACTTACGCGAGCCCACTGGGCTCACGCTTCGCCCGAACCTTCTCGATCCGCCGGGCAAAGGCGTCGTAGCCGTAAAGCGCTGCCGTGCCGTCGGCAAAGTCAACTGGCAGCCGCCGGCATTAGCAGAGCCTGTTATCAATATACAAATTTCGAGATAATCGGAAGTGTCCAACTGACCGTCGTTGTAGATCAAGCAGAGTTACGGTCGAGACCTGGGCTATCGATAACGACGCCGACTATCTAAGCGCCGGATGTAACGACCGATCGATTCCACCACTCGTTTCGGCAAGATCATCTTGAAGAAACGCCTAAAAAATAGCCCAGTCGGACCGACTGTTATACCTTCTGCCCTATCCAAGTAATATGCTGCCAGTTTCGGGTCATTTTCAAGGAAATCTTCACCGCCACGGTAAATCATAGACAGATAGAGACTAGCATGTTTGTTGCCAGCCTTTTCCGATTCTTTAAGAAAGCGCAAGCCTTCCGATTTTTGTATCTCGCTACCGTGGACCATCGCCAACACGCCATATCTATAGGTGCCTTTCTCGTTGCCTGTGTCGGCCGCTCTTTTGGCATAGGTCAACGCTAGATTGATGTCGTTTCGTTCCTTATGTTCCTCATCCAAATACAAACGTGAAAGACTCAAAAGGGCCGGCGGATATTCTTGCTCTGCTGCCTTTTCATAACAGTCGATCGCCTTATCGAGGTGTCTCGGGCCTTTCTCAGCGAGCAGGTAGTAGGTTCCCAAGTTATAGAGCGCCGGCGCATAGCCGAGGTCCGCCGCCTTCTTGAGCCAGGGAAGGCCGCCACCATTGCCTTTTGAGTCCATGAAGAAGGTGAGCGCATGAAGTGCCGGCGCAAAATTCGATGATGCAGCCCTCTTAAACCACATTTCGGCAGCGTCACTATCTTTTGGAAAGTGAATCCCATGTTGCAACAGGAGGCCCACGAAGGTCTGCATGAAGGGATCCCCGTCGGTTGCCTGGCCCAAAATGGTTTCGATCGGTTCCTTTTCCTTCATCACGTCCTTACTTGCTCAACCTGCTGCGGACACATTTGGTTGTGCCTCAAAATATCCTCATTTAGACGACTTGCCTCTGCCTTGGCAGCGTTTAGATTTCCTATCACTCCAATTTCGGTAACACCAGATATTACCTGCGCCTTAAGAGTGTCAATTCTGGTCTGTAATTCTTCAGCGTCTGCCGACAAAATCAGGAATTGCCGAGTGCAGTCATCTTCTTGTGCCGGAAATGCAGTCTTTAACGCGTTGATGATAGACCCGAAAACGCCGCTCAGAAACCCTTTCAATCTCGAGAGGCCACCGCTGAGGCCGCTTGACAGGGATTGGTTGACGGCTTCTTGGCGGGAGATTGTGGCCAAAATCGCGGCGGAAGCCGTGGTTGCGGCGGTAATGGCGTAGGATCTAAGCGACGATGTTCCCGCTGGATCGACGGCGTTCAGGGGATTGTTGCCAGCGTAGCGGTAGAGGTTGAGGTCGCTTGTTGCAAGCCGCAGCGGGCTATTGGCGTCGGGCAGGGCGATCCGAGGCGCCAGGATCTTCCACAGCGCGCCTTGGCCGAGCTCTAGCGGGTCTTCCTGTAGGAAGCGGCCGCTGGCCGGGTCGTAGGTGCGGGCGCGGTAGTAATAGAGGCCGGACTCGCCGTCATACTCGCGGCCGGTGAAGGCGTAGGGATTGGCGACCGCCTCGACCACGTTCCGCGCGGGTGACGAAGTTGCCGTAGGCGTAAGCGTTGACCACCGCACCGGTCTGGTCGGTGATGAGGCGCACCGAGCCCAGATGGTCGGCGTGATAGAAGTAGGTCTGGCCGGCGCGCTCCTGGATCAGCGGCTCGTCGACGGTCTCGCCATGGCGATAGCGGGCCAAGAGGCCCCCGGCGCCGTCATAGACGTAGCGGGTGACAACACCGGCAACGCTTTTTTCGATGCGCCGGCCGAGCGCGTCGTAGCTGTACTGCGCCGCCGTGCCGCCGGCAAAGTCGATGCGAAGCAGCTGGTCGAAGGCGTTGTAGCTGTAGCCGGTGGTGTCGCCTGAGGCTTTCGCCGTCTTGCTGAAAGGACGACATTGAATGCGCTAGCGTCGACAAGACCTAAACCTGCCCGATTAGCCAAGCGAAGAGTGCAGGAATAGCGAGTAGGTAGTTCAAGCCCCTCTAAGGCCGGAATCCTATTGTGCGTCAGTCCAGTTTCAAGTCCGCAAATTGGTCGAGACTCAGGGCACAAGGATCTTCCCAGAGTGGGTTGTTCATGGTAGTCCAGCAGTTCTTGCACGTAGTGATGGCAAATACCCGACCCGGCTGCCAGGCATCACAGCAGTTGGGACACATCGCCCATTCCGGTTCCCCTTCTATCGTTTGAGCTTCCATGCCAAGGCCCGGATCGGGGAACTCGACGTCCATCAAGGCTTTGTACTTCAAAAAGATCGTCTTTTCTGGCTGCTCACCGTCTAAAAGATGTTCGTAATAGAGCGGATCTTTACCCCATTCTTCATAAACCAACTGTGGAGAAACGTCGATCGGTTCGCGTGTTACATTATACCACCGCCAGAACCGTGAAGGCCGATGATCTAAGATGTCAAAAAAATCAAAAAAGACGGGATAAGGGAAATTGGCATCACGGAAGAAACATATGTAGTAGATAGGTACATTCTCCCAAAATGATAGGCCGTATACTGTGTATGATCTCCCTTTTTCAACGACCCGAGATTCGCCATCTTCATAAGTATGGTAACGGCGTAAACGACTTTTTACTTCCTCGTCAGAAAAATCTCCTTCCTTCGATCTTACACATTTTACCCTCATACAAAGACTCCATTATCCGATTTTGATTCGCCACATCATGGGCACACTTCTCCAGTCGAGTGCTTTTTGAATGTGACGTAATCAAGTTTTCCGATTTTCGGGTCTCTAGCATAGTGTATCAAAGTCTGTGCGCCTTCCACAGATGTCACAATATGTTGCATTTTTATCCAGCCCAAGTATCTAGGATCGCTCAACGGTGGCATACGGCGAACTGGGCTACCTGCGCCAGTTTTGGCTTCATCAAGGGCCAGTCGATCCTGGATAGTCTTCGGCTCTCGGCTAAATCGGTCCGCGCGCACCCCCCCGGCCCGCCGCAGCGCGGATCGTTTTCTGGGTCGGGCGGCGGCGAGGCCGCTCCGGTGCTTGCGCCTGAACTGGCCCCGGATCCAGATCCAGAGCTGGCCCCAGATCCGCCGCTGCCCGAACCGCCACCACCCGAACCGTCGCCGCCTTGACCGCCAGAACCCGAACCGCCGCTGCCTGAACCGCCTGCCGCCGAGGTCGGGCGACGTGGCTTCGTAATCCCAGCCGACCGCCCCTTCGGGAGCGCTCGTCTGAGAACTGCGTCATCGGCGCCGACGACACGCGGGAACGGGGTCCGCGCAGCCGCGCGTTCGGGCGGTGCTCGCGCAGCGCCTTGGCATATTGCTCGCGAGGGAGGCTCGCGATATTGATACTATTTGAAAGCAACCAGCCAGAGGGGCTGGTTTCCATTCCTAAGACTTCGGCGCAGGAAAGCGCCGACTGTTTCCTCCCGCCACCTTGAAGAAGGGCGGTGGGGAAGCCGATGCCCCCACGCCATGGGGCAAGGCATGGCGGCAAGTTTCGCCATCGACTTGTCCATTCAGAAGGTGGAAGATGTCAGCAGACGATTCGCCCGGCCATTCAGAAATTTCAGCATTGGCACAGGAAGCCTCCACAGGTAGATGCCCCGAAATAGCGATACAAGGGCAATCCGGCGGCCGTACTGAGATGTTCAGGAGCGAAACCGTGGATTGCCTGTCTTCCTAATCACGCTGTTCGCTAGAATATGGGCGAGGATTGGTGGCGCCAGTACCAAGACCGCTCCGAGCATCGGCTTTTGCTCCCACCAGCCCTGTTCATGTGCCAGTGCGGCGGCAAAGAACGCCCAGGCAACGGATCCGGCGACCCAAAGAACGAACAGGACATGCGCTAGGCGAATTGGCGGGTCATCCGTGTCCTGATCTGCCGGATCGCCGTGATTGCGCTGCGGCCTAATATGAGCTGAATGCTTCGACATCGCTAAATCGCTTTTTTTTATGAGCGCGGATACTAAGACGTGTCGCACTATCCTCTTTGCCTGTGATCCAAAATGGTGCCTGGGCAACCAATATCGGCCATCGTGACCACAAACTAGGACGCAGCCTGCGCGATCGTCAGTAGTTGCATCTCGACCATCCATATGACTTAAGACATAGACTATAGCAGCGAGAAATGATGGGATTGCGACAGAATGATTACTAATCAGTTACATTAAGCGGTAATGAATCCTGACCCAGAAACCGGAACGCATATTGTGGTAATAGGGGGCTCTTGACGAAGTGCAGGCCGAAAGCTGTGGAGATCGAGACGCTACGACTGGCATGCCATTCAATTGATGGCATACGACTCTTGGAGCTTCTCGTGGACGCCCCCCTATGAGTGATTATGAAGAATTCGAGTTGGTCCCCCTTGAAGAGATTCAATATATCAAGGACGTTCCTTTTCCCGCCGATCTCAAGTACCGCCAACTGCTGGTGACCGGACCGCCGGGCTGCGGCAAAAGCCGCCTGATCGCCAAGATCGGTGGTTGGCCCGAAGAAGGCTATATCGACCTTACTTTGAAGAATTGGTGGCGCGCGCAGTCACTAACCTTTCGACCGCGCGAGGTGCACCTGGGTTTTCCCTTCGTGGGATACCCCGAAGCCCTGACGGTGTTTGACAAGGAATGGCTGGAAGCAGCGCAGACGCCAAGTCTTGATTTCACGCGTGTTCATCTGCCTCCACCGAAGACGCATTTCTTTGCCACCGACTGGCGCCAGAGGTACGTGTTCGAGTTTCAACTTCCGCCAGCGGAGGACATATTCAAATGGCGAAGCGATCGCTCTCGACGCCGATCCCACCCGGTCGATATCGGCGTCGACATCGAGCAGGTGCGCAGGCAGGTCTTGGTTTATCGGGAGACCGCCATCCATTTCCGTCGGTCTGGAATCTCGACCTACATCAGAGATGCTATTGAAGGGATACCTAAGACTTTTCAAGAGCGCCACAAACAAGTAGGTTAGCGGGTAAGGAACTGGATCTTTCTGGGGGGAGGTCCATGCTAAAAACGCTTCGCGGTCTCTTTTATTCAGGCGGTCCAACCGCCGAAGTGCAGTTGGCGCCGGAGCCAACCTTGATCAAAGGATCGGTGCGAGTTTCGTCTTGCGAAAGAGCGATTGAGCTGATCTTGGGCGACAAGAGATTGCGTCTCTGCCGTGATTGCCCTGTTAACGCCAGTACCGATGCCGTCGGCAAGGATTGGGTACTCGTGGATCCGGAGCGATCTTCCTCGGGCATCGCCGGCTTTGCGCGACTTGAATGCGGCCAAACACTCATAGTGGGTCGAGGAAACGAGCTCCTGGATAGGATTTTCGAGTTTCCGAAAAGCGTCAGGCGGCGACACCTTGACCTAGTGAACGATGATGGGGACATCATCTTCAGAACCTTGGACAGTGAAAGCACATCCTATCTTTGCTCCGTTCCGGAGAACGAGGGTGTCGACTGGCAATTGTCACGTCGAGTGAAGAATCTAGAACACCTACGCACGATCTTTGGCGGCCCCATCGGGTTGCTCGAGCCTAAAGAGGCGCTGGAGACGCTTAGCCAGGTACATAAGATCCTGGAAATGGAGGACTACCGTCCGAAGAATTCGGATGGCCGGCCTGGCGGCCTGTTGGACCTCCCCGGAGAGCCGACGCCGATTATCGTCGGCGATATCCACGCCCAGCTCGACAACCTACTAATGATCTTGAGCCAGGATCCATATCTCGATGCCCTGGAACGTGGAGATGCTTATCTCCTGTTCTTAGGTGATCTTGTGCACCGGGAAGAAGATGGCCAATTGGAGGAAATGGACAGCTCGCTGTTAACTCTCGACCTGTTCTTCAAGTTGAAAATCCATTTTCCCAAGAAGGTATTTCACCTGCGTGGAAACCATGAAAGCTTCGATGACGAGGTCGGCAAGGGAGGCGTTCCCCAAGGCCGGCTGCTCTTGCAGCACGCACGCGCGGTGAGAGGCGCGAAATATGCCGAACGCTTGGCTGAGTATTTTAATCTCTTGGCCTACCTGGCGAAAACCAAGGATTTCATCGCTTGCCACGCCGGGCCGCCGAGGCGGGAGGTGTCGCTACAAAAGTTGATCAATGTAGCGCGACACCCGAAGCTCGCCCGGGATCTGGTTTGGAACCGGCTATACCGGACCGGCCATCCGGTCGGCTACGGCAAGAGAGATGTCAACGCCTTTCGCAAAGCCCTTGGAGCCAAGAAGGACACGCCTTTCATTGTTTCTCACACCCCCTTATCACGAACCGGCGCGATCTGGACCGACGTCGGCAACGTACCCGGTCATCACATCATGTTCAGCGCCAATCCGAGACGAGTGGCCGTCTTCATTCGCAACGGCCGCGAGATGGTACCGCTGGAGTATCCCGTCGAGCCCTTGTTGGATTTCGTGAACAGTCTCGACGTTCACCAATGAACCTGGGCCGCTCCGCCCAACCCAAGCCGCCCCACCCTTCGCGCGGGGCCGGCTGGTTACTCAAGAACCTGTTGCTTGCCCCCATTCCCTTAAGTGAAGATACCCTTCAGGGTGAAGAAGAATAAGGCAGCCAAGATGCCGCCGATCGGCAGCGTTACAATCCAGGACACGATGATCCCGCCGATCACCCGAAGGTCAAGTGCCCCGATTCCGCGCGCCAGGCCTACGCCCATCACCGCGCCGACGGCGATGTGGGTGGTCGAGACCGGCATACCGGTGCGAGAGGCCAGCACCACCGTGGCCGCGGCAGCCATGGTCGCGCTAAATCCGCGAGTCGGCGTTAGCTCGGTGATCTTGGTGCCGATGGTGCGCATGACGCGATAGCCGAAGGTCGCCAGCCCGACGACAATGCCAAAGCCGCCCAGCAGTAGTATCCACAACGGCAAAGCCGACTTCTGTGCCACCTCACCCCCCGATTGGACCAAGCCGTAGACCGCCGCCAGGGGTCCCACGCCGTTGGCCACGTCGTTCGAGCCATGGGCGAAGGCCATGCCACAAGCGGTAAAGAGCATCATCGGGACGAAGACTTTTTCGACACTGGCGAAGTGGTAATCGGCTTCCGCTTCCTCATCCACTTTGACGCGGTTGATCAAGACCCATCCGATGGCCGCGATGATCACGCCGATCAGGGCTGCCACCAGGAAGCTCATCGGTATGCTGAGTTCAAGCTTCAAATGCTTGAGGCCCTTGAACATGGTCACAAGGGAGATGATGAAGCCGACGAGGAAGACATAGACCGGCCCCCACCGTTTGGCGCTCATGAAGGGATTGTCGGTATTGAGGATCAGGCGGCGTATGGAGATCATCAGGATGAAAGCGATGGTGCCACCAAGAAGCGGCGAAACGACCCAACTCGCGGCGATTTGCCCGATCTTATCCCACTTGACCGCATCGATTCCGATGCCCGCGATGGCGAAGCCTACGACTGCGCCGACGATGGAGTGGGTGGTTGACACTGGCCAGCCGCGGGTCGAAGCGACCATCAGCCATATGGCGGCGGCCAGCAGAGCCGCCAGCATACCGAAGACTAAGATCTCCGGATTGTTGATTATGGGACTGGGATCGATAATCCCCTTGCGGATGGTGGCGGTCACGTGTCCGCCAGCCAGCGCGGCCCCGGCGAACTCGAAGATCCCTGCGATGATGATCGCCGTGGTCACGGTAATCGCTCCCGAGCCGACCGAGGTGCCCATGACGTTGGCGACATCGTTCGCGCCGATGCCCCAGGTCATGTAAAGTCCGAAAATGATCGCGATAACGATAAATACAGTGCCGAATTCTGTGATGATATCCATAGTTTGCTGCCCCCTCCCTGGCGCCAATGATGTCAGCGTGCCATCAGCAACCGAAGCCGGTTCCCAACTTTCTCGGCGTAATCGGCGAGGTCGCCGATCCATTGAATGAGCTGATACCAGAAGATCACCGAGACCGGTTTCATCTGGTCTTCCAGTGCAAAGAGGCGGTGGGTCAACTCCATTCCCATTTCATCGGTATCATTCTCGATGCTGTTCAGCTCATCGACCATACTCGATACCCTCTCGGACTCCGGCCCACGGAATCCCGTGGCGACGAGTTCATCCAGCCCGTTGATGATTTTGGCCGATTGATGACAGGCATCAACGCAGCGCCGGGTCAGCGCCAATAAGGGCTCCTTGAGTTCCTCTGGAACCTCCATCGGACGCTCCATCAAAAGTCCAGCGATGTCCTGGGCGCTGTCCGCGATCGAATCCTGCAGATCGAGAATCTCCAGCAGATCGCGGCGATCAACAGGGAGCAGCAGGCTTTTAGGCAGGTGTGCCCTGAGCTCGTTCTTTATCTTGTCCGCCTTTTCCTCCAGCTTGAAAATTCGATCCTTCGTCTTTACCACCATCTCCCGATCGCCCTCGCACAGGGCCTCGAAAAGCAGCGGAACTTCGCTGGCGCACTCGACAACGATGGCCACGTGCTCTTGCATCGGTTTGAAGGGCGAGTGTCCAAACAAGCTCGCGAAAGCGGTGGGTCTGGCCATGGGCAATGCTCCCTCCCTTGGATCTACGGCGACTGCAGATCCCTCATCCAACATCCTTATCGATGTTCGCCGGCGGCAACGGGGAAAACTAGAACCACCGCCAAATCAGTTTCGATCACAACTGACTTGCTTACCGGCTCGAGCCCAAAAGGATCATTCTCGAGGGTGTTCTGCATTGATTGATATCAAAAATTGATGACTCCATTACAATCGTGGTCCGGCAGTCGACGACAGTGGCGCTCGCCCTATCGTGCGTCTCGGCGACCTGCCCTGGCGAAGGTTAAATCGATGGCTCCGGAGTCAGATGGGGCCGATCGTGTCTTTGGGCTGGCCTCGCCCCTCAGTGCGTCGAACTTTTCGGAACTAGCGTAGGCATGGGCACAACCGGTGAGTTTCTCCCAGAAGGAGCCGATCTTCTTGATCTCTTCCTGTATGATGCCGGAGATAGCCCAGGCTTCCTTGAACCGGTCCTCGCCTTCCTCGCAAACCCTTGGAAACTCTGGGATTCAGGCAATATCCACCTGCGCCGCATCGTCCTCAAACTGGCCTTTGCCGGGCGTCTTCGCTACTGCCGTATCAAGGGTCCTAGAACCCCCAAAATCACCTTACCTTTCAAGGCGTTAGGGGTTTAAAAGAGGGAGGAATCTGTTTTGGTGCGGGTGGAGGGACTTGAACCCCCACTTCCTTGCGGAAACCAGATTTTGAGTAATTTTGGTGTGATCGTAAAGTGTTGTAGTAATTATATAAAAATCACTCTCTAGGCATAGTGTGTAAGGATGCGGGATTTGCCTGAAGGTATGATGGCGGCGCAATTGGGACTGGTTGATCACCTTGCAAAGCGCCAAGGCGAGCCAAAATTGGCCTTCTCATCAACGGGATGCGGCCCTCATGAGCGTTTTCCTCGGCATGCTATACTGGATGGATGATCGAGGAAGAGGATATCCGCTACGAGCCTATCGATAGCACCACGGAAATACTGCTGGCGCTGATCGCCTATCGCCTCGCAATACAAGGCTTTCTCGTTCCCGCGCGTTCCCGTAAACTCGAAAGGGCTTGACTGTTCCGCTTGTTCGGCCCGTCCCCACGCGCCACCCAGAATGTGACGAGTTCTCGAGTTGTTCGTCAATTCATATACGTATGAACTGACAAACATGGCTGGTCGACATCGTCGACGCAGATCCTCGATACAGTGTCCGGGACACCTGGGAAATCGAGGCTTCTACAAGTCGCGAAGCGCTCGTTCTCGCCCGAGGCTGCCACGCCTTGGTTCTTGGTAATTTTTTGCGAACCTTGCCAAGGATTCGGAGCTCTTGGTAAGGACGAGGATATAATTTAGCGTACGCGTGCTGAACTGGCATCACCCCTCGGCATTCGAGTTGTGTTCACAGGAAGATTAGCGGCCTGGATGGGTGGAATCGTAAAATTTTGTATCGCTGCTGTGGTTTTGCTCGCTGCAGCGTATTTCGGCTACGGCTTTTATGCCGGCTCGGTGGAGGATGCCGACCCGACCCACTATCGACTTTCGTCCGTCTCGCGTGGCCCAATAGCCAGCACGGTGACGGCGAGCGGCAAGCTGAAGGCCGTGGTAACGGTCGACGTTGGCACTCAGGTTTCCGGCTTGGTTGAGACCCTTAATGCCGACTTCAACAGCCCCGTTGAGGCTGGCCAGGTGATTGCCCGCATCGATTCCGCCCCCTTCGAGGCACGGCTCCACCAAGCCGAAGCAGAGCTGGCTGTGACCCGCGCCAGCGTCGCCATGCAGCAGGCTACTCAAGAAGAGCTTGCCGCCCAGTTGGTTGGTCACCGCGCCGCCCTGACCGAGGCCAGCGAAGAGCTGCGCCGCAAGCGCGCGCTGAAGGATCGCGGCGCGGCTGCCTCCAGTGCGGTCGACACGGCGCTGGCCAAGCATGCGCAGGCCAAGGCGCAAGTGCGCGCCGCGCAGGCACGCCTGACCAAACAAAAGGCACAGATCGAGCTGGTAGGCGCTCAGGTGCAGCAAAAGGCGGCGGTGGTCGAGCAACGACGCCTGGAGTTGGAGGATACCTACATCCGCTCGCCGGTGACCGGCGTGGTCGTCAGCCGCAACGTCGACGCCGGACAGACCGTGGCCGCTAGCCTACAGGCGCCGGTATTGTTTCGCATCGCCCAGGATCTCACCCGCATGCAAGTCGACATCAGCGTCGACGAGGCCGACATCGGCCAACTGAGCGTCGGCCAAAAAGTGGTGTTCACCGTAGACGCCTACGCCAAGCGCCGCTTCGAAGGTCGTGTCCATCAGATCCGCAAGGCGGGTCTGGAGTTTGCGAATGTGGTTACTTATACGGTGGTTGCTACCGTCGACAACCCGGATCAAAGCCTGCTGCCGGGGATGACCGCTACGGCCACTATTGTCATCAGCGAAAAGCACGATGTCCTGAAGGTGCCGATTGCCGCCTTCTACTATCATCCGCCCGGCGCGGAGCCCGGCTATGGCAAACGCATCTGGATTCTGGGCGAAGACGGCAAGCCGCAGCCTGTTGAGGTTACCGCCGGGATTACCGACAGTATCGAGATCGAGATCATCGAAGGCGCGTTGTCGGCGGGTCAGTCTGTGATCCTGGGCGTCGACGAGGTGGTGCAGGCTGAAAAGCCGGGTTGGCTCAGATGGGGCTTCTGAGATGCCGCCGCCGATAGTCGAAGCCGAGGGTCTGTCGAAGCGCTTTCGCGTCGGCGCCCAAACGATCGATGCCTTGAGCGACGTCTCCTTGCGGGTCGAGCGCGGTGAGTTCCTGGCCATCATGGGGCCGTCGGGTTCCGGCAAGTCCACCTGCATGCATATCCTCGGCTGTCTGCAGTCGCCCGATGCGGGACACTACCGCTTCGATGGGCAGGAGGTGTCGGGTTTGGCGCTAAAGGCCTTGGCGGCAATCCGCAACGCGAAGGTAGGCTTCGTCTTTCAGTCCTTTCACCTGCTGCCACGGGCCAGCGCGCTGGCCAATGTGGAGTTGCCGCTTGGCTACGGCCGCGGCAGTCGGCAGGAGCGGCGGGCAAAGGCTGAGGCGGCACTGATGGCCGTCGGCCTGGGGGACCGCCTGCGCCACCGTCCGGCCCAGCTTTCCGGCGGTCAAATGCAGCGGGTGGCGATTGCCCGGGCGTTGGTCAACCGGCCGCTCCTGCTGTTGGCCGATGAACCGACGGGCGCCGTCGACAGTCGCACCGGCGAAGAGATCATGGCCCTCTTGACACGCCTCAACGGCGAGGGCGTCACCATGATCGTGGTCACTCATGACGAGGCGATCGCCCGCCATGCCCGGCGGGTCGTCGGCTTTCGCGACGGGCAGGTTGTCGCCGACCTGAGGGCGACATGAGACTGGTCGACGCTGTCATCGCGGCGGCCGTGTCGCTTGTCGCCAATCCCCTGCGGAGCGGGCTGACAGCGCTTGGCATCATCATCGGCGTTGGCGCGGTGGTCGCCATGGTCGCCGTGGGTCGTGGGGCAGAGCACCAGATCCGCGCTTCGATCCAAAACATCGGTTCCAATCTTTTGGTCGTCCTCAACGGCTCTCGCACCGCCGGCGGCCAGCAGATCGGGCAGGGCAACTTCCTCACTTTGACTGACGGTGACGCAACGGCCCTGGCGCGGGATATCGCGACCGTGGAGGTGGCAGCGGGCTCGGTCGCCGGAACCGGGCGAGTGGTTTTCGGCAACAAGAACTGGGCGACGACCCTGCGCGGGGTGACGCCGGCTTACTTCGCGGCCCGCAACTGGACGATTGCCCGAGGGCGTAACCTGCGTTCCGCTGAGATTCGCTCGGCCGCCAAGGTGGCGCTCATCGGCCAGACACTGGTCGACGAGCTCTTTGGCGGCGTCGCGCCCATCGGCCAGACCATCCGGGTGACCCGAGTGCCCTTCACCATCATCGGTGTGATGGAGGCCAAGGGGCCCTCGCCCTGGGGCAGTGACCAGGACGATGTGCTCTTCATGCCGCTCTCGACCGCTAAGAAGCGGGTCTTCGGTGGCCGCCAGCAGCGCGGCGACCTGCTTGGCCAGATTACCATCAAAGCGACCAGCGCCGAGACGGTCAAGGCGACCCAAATCGCCGCCCGCGAGCTGCTGCGCCAGCGGCACGGTCTTCGGCCACACCAGGCAGACGACTTTTTCGTGCGCAATATTTCGGAAGTGCTAGAGGCGCGCGCCGAGTCCTCGCGGGTGATGGCTGTTCTGCTGGCTTCGGTTGCCGGCATCTCCCTGCTGGTCGGTGGCATCGGCATTATGAACATAATGTTGGTCTCGGTGACCGAGCGCACCCGCGAGATCGGCCTGCGGGTGGCGGTCGGCGCCACGCCTGGTGACATCAAGTTGCAGTTCGTCATCGAGGCGTTGCTGCTGTCGCTGATCGGCGGGATGGTTGGCATCGCCCTCGGCATCGGCGGTTCGGCGCTGATCGCCCAGACGGCCGATTGGCCGATTTTGATCGGCCCGGAGGCGCTGCTGTTGGCAGTGATTTTCGCGGCTGCGGTGGGCGTGTTCTTTGGCTACTACCCGGCGAGCAAAGCGGCGAAGCTCGACCCCATCGAGGCGCTGCGTCAGGAGTAGGCAGATACTGGAAGAAAAAATTGCGCCACAAGCCTGGCCATTCGGTGATTTTGCATCAACTTGATAACTGTCCGGTGACGGCCATTGGCAGGCCTAGGCGATCGTGCTAGGGTTCTAGCTGCTGTGTCAGAAACGCCTGTCAAGTTGTTGGTTTATAACGTTGTAGCGGTTAAACATGGCAGATTAACCCTCAGCGATCAATGGCAGCAGGCCGGGTCTGCTATGGCGAATTTAGAAGAGGTAGGTCTCAATTTAAGTTGTTTAGAGGAGAGTCCTTAATGATGAGGTTGAACACCCTTGCTGCTCTGGCCCTCGGTCTTTCGGTCGGCCTTAGCAGCGCCACGCTTGCCCTGGCCAAAGGTCACGATCAAGGTGTTGCCGACGGCACTCGGATCAACCCCAGCAACCTGCGGGGCGGCGTTGTCGCCAGTAACGACGTAGCTGGTGTCGGGCGTGATGAGGAAGGCAATTTTCTGGGCGTCGTCGATTTGAACCACGACCTGACTTATGGGCAGGATGTGGTTGCCAATCAACGGGCCACTGACACCCGCCGGGTCAAGCCGGTCGATCAGCCGGGGCTGAACAAGCCTCCGCTTGCCGACTAACCTCGCCAATTGCTGGGGGCGTTAAGGAATTTCTTTTGCCCCGACAAGACCGCATCCGGCCGCCAGCCGACGGCAAGCCGGGTGCGGTTTACTTTTGCGCTTCCTCTTCCAACAAATCTCGGCGCACGCCTAACCCTGGGTTCTGCGTGAAGAAGCCATAAGGTCTGAGGCGCAGGCTGTGCCAAATGGTCGGCAACACCGGCCAGTCCTCGGGCCGGGTCAGATGGTGAAAGCCAAGGGTTGCCCAGGCGACCAGATCCGTTTCCTCGATGCTCTCACCGTCCACATAGGCCGGCAGGCCTTGGCCGCCAGCGCTTTGCAGCGGATAGGCACCGCCGGCAAAGCGCTCGCCGGGCTTCTGCGCGGTGATCCAAAGGGTCTCGGCGGAAAATTCAGCGCGGCGCTGCGGCCAGTCATCCGGGCTCAAGAGCGAGGTGGCGGGGCTATCGACGGCAATCTGATAGCTCGGGCGATGGCCTAGGGCAGTTTCGCGCTCAGGGTTCTCAATGCGCCAAAGTTCCGGGCCCTGGCGAGCCGATAGGGCGTCTTCGATGGCCATATCCACC
Source organism: Rhodospirillales bacterium (assembly GCA_965222795.1). Lineage (GTDB taxonomy): Bacteria > Pseudomonadota > Alphaproteobacteria > Kiloniellales > CBDCUY01 > CBDCUY01. The sequence goes on from OZ244972.1 coordinate 3,242,111, forward strand.
GGCTGCAGGCGCCAGAGACTGCGCCGACGTTGATCCGAGGGCAGGGTCTCCGTCACCAGGCGGGCGCGGCGAAAGCTGTTGATCGGCCCATCCACGTCGAGATCGAGGCGAAAAGAAAAGTAGTGATCGTGGTGCACAGCCACCAGATTGGGTGCCACCAGCACGCCGCTCGCCGTTTCCGTGGCCGCGCCTGCGTCGCCCATGCTCTCTGCAGTGACGCCCTTGACCGCATCGATGCCGGTTGCTCCGAGGTTGATATGGATCTCGCCTTTCTGGGTGAAGACCCAGTCGAGCACATAATCGTAGTTGGCAATCGACGGGATCACGCGCAGCACTAGTTCCGTCGCCGGCCGGCCTTCGTAGATCCCATCTAGAGCCTCCCAATGGCGCCAAAGTGGTGCTGCAACGTCGCGCTCGAAGAGGCACATCACCCGCTCGCGGCTATAGGGCGCGCCCAGGTGGGTGGAGAGATGCGCGTCGAGGAAAACGGCACCCTTGGGGCAGTCGATGCCGGCGGTAAGCGGTGAGGCGAGCGCCCCCAGCCCGTACTCGCCAGCATCCATGTAGGCTCGGTAGTACCAGCTCTCGTCCGTGTCCATATAGGGCACGAAGACCTCGGACAGGTGACCCTGGTAGAGCACGCTGCGTCGGGTCTGGCCGTCGGCATGGGTTACCAATGACACCACCGGGCCAAAGCGCTGGTCGAAGCCAAGATGGAAAGACCAGTCCTGCCAGGTCACCCAGCGCTGGTCGAGGGTAAAGTTCCAGCCGGCAGGCGCAGTAGCGCTGACCGGCCGCGAGGGCGTGCGCAAGTCCGGTTGCGCAGCCTCGTCCAGGCGGTGGGTGTCTTGGCTGACCGGCACCACGCCGCTGTCGATCACCTCGATCACCGCCCGGGCGTTCAGATCGACCACCGAGATCAAGCCTTCGATGGGGCGACCATAAATATTACCGTGGGTGCCTGATCGGTCGTAGCAGGGCATCTTCAGCAGCCGTTGGCCGCGTGTCGCCGCCTCACCGAAGTAGCCGGCGGTCAAGGACTCGCAGAAGATCTCGGTGACGTCGTCATAGCCGCGCATACGCATGGCGGCGAGCCAGCGCGTATCCTGCTTGGTCAGGCGCTGAGCCTCGACCCATTCGGCGCTGCTGATGGGTGGTTGGGCACCATGCACTTCCTGCCAGTGCTCGAGCGTCCCGGAAACCAGGTCGACGGTTGCCTCAAAAGTACGGGGTCCATTGCGAATGACCGCAAAGGCGCGGCGTTCGATGGGTGCGCCCGGCTGCCAGTCCAGCACCGCCTCCTTGCTCGGCTCGGCCAGGGTGATGAGGGCAACACGGGTTTCGGCGGTAGCGTGGCCGCTCTTGCCGATGGCACGCACAGCCCGGGCAATCTCGATCGGGGACAGCGGGTCGAGGGGGTGTGGCTCCGGCACCACGACGGGCAGGCTGAAAGTGAGCGTAGCCCAGTCGCTTTCCCAGACCACATCGCCGGTTTCGACCGGTCTGATGTCGACGGCGTTGAAAAGGAAGCGCCCGCCCTCGGCCAAGGAGACCAGCAGCCGGCCCTCAGAGTCAGTCATGACCAGGCGGCGGCGCACCTCACCATCATAGTGGTGGACGGCGACCGGGTGCTCGGCCAGCGGTTCGCCGGCGCGCAGCAGGGTGATGCTCACCTGCTTGAGACCGGGCGTGTAGGGGTTCTGCTCCGCCACCAATTCCAGGGGCGCACCGCTCGGCGCATCGCCGTCGTCGGCGCTGACCGGACCCACCTGCACCAGCGTCTTGGCATGGCGGCTGTAGTGTTCCTTGAAGCCGGATTCCGGCAAGCCGAGTTCACGGTGCAGCGCCTCGAAGGATTCAAGGCCCTCATAGCTCAGATAGAATCGGAATGTCTCCCAATCTTCGAAGACCGACTCGGCCGGTGTCGAGTGGTAAGCGATCACCTGCAGACCAGGCGTCTCGGCTTTGTAGGCAAGAGCAGGCAGGTCACCTTCGAAGGCCTTCACATCGCGACTGCCATTGCGGTCGGTGATGGTAAAGGAACGAAGGCTGTTGGAGAGATAGGGAAGCTCCGTACCACGCATCATCAGGCCGACCCGCAGGCTGGCTTGGACTGTTCCGCCAGGCTCCACCAAGGTCCGTTGCGGCTCGAGCCAAAACTCATGCGCCGCGGCAGGGACTAGGCCTATCGCTAGCACGATCACTGCCAGCAAGGCTCTGGGGATTGTGTTTCGCATGAGGCTATGGTCTATCAGCAAAATTGTTGGTGACAATATGGATTTGGCCTTGGTCAGGCGAATTATCTTGTGTTGGTTTGCGAATAGTCGAGGCGGCGCCATCGGACTCGTTGTTGCCGTCTTTTTGTTGCCGACAATGACGGCAGCGCACGAGGTGCGGCCCCTCATCGCCAATCTGGTTTTTACCCCAGATGGCGGTGTCAATCTTGAGATCACCCTCAATTTAGAGGCGGCGATTGCCGGTATTTCGACGGACCATCAAGATACCGCCCTAAGCCCGGCGGCGGCCGATTATGATCGGCTGCGAGGTTTACCGCCGGCAGCGCTTAGGGACGAGTTCGATAATTTTTCCAAAGTGTTCCTGGAGCGGTTATCGCTTGTGGCTGACGGGTCTGCCTTGCCGCTCACCATCGCCGCCCTCGATATCCCCGCGGTCGGCGATACGGCTTTGGCACGTATTTCCCAAATTCACCTAGCGGCAGTCCCGCCACCTGGTATCGAACACCTAGTTTGGCGGCTTGATGTGCGGTTGGGCGACAGCGTTGTTCGTCTGCGCGACCGCCGCTCGGATGAGGTCGTCGTCGCCGTCTTCGTGGCCGCCGGCGAGGCTTCGGAACCTCTGGCTGTCGTAGGGCAACAACCCGAAGGCTGGCTGCAGGTGGGCCAACGTTATCTCGTTATCGGCTTCACTCATATCCTGCCCAAAGGGCTCGACCACATCCTTTTCGTCATCGGCCTGTTCCTGCTATCCAATCGCCTCGGGGCGCTTGTCTGGCAGGTGAGTGCCTTTACACTTGCCCACACATTGACACTGGCACTTAGCATGCTCGGCATTTTCGGTTTGCCGGCAGCGATTGTCGAACCATTGATTGCGGCCTCGATCGTCTACGTGGCTGTGGAAAACATCCTGACCGACAAACTGCACCGCTGGCGGCCGATCGTCGTTTTCGCTTTTGGCCTGCTGCACGGCTTGGGCTTCGCCGGCATTCTGCAAGAGATCGGTCCGGCGCCGGGGCAGTTTCTTCTGAGCCTCTTCGCCTTCAACCTCGGTGTGGAACTGGGTCAACTGGTGGTGATTGCCATCTGTTTTTTAGCCGTGGGCTGGACTTTGAAGGCCCGATGGTACCGCCGGCTGGTTGCCATCCCCGCATCGTTGGCGATCGCGCTAATCGGTGCCTACTGGTTCGCAGAGCGGACTGGCTTTGCTTGAATGAGGCGACTAGACCAAGGCGAAGCAGTCGCAACGCGCCAATCTCAAGACCTTTAGGCTGCCAAGTAGTTAGACTGCCGGGTGGCGCCCCTCAGGTAACTTGGTTGAGCGGCTCTGCTTGGAGACCCGGTTGCTGACATGGCGGCAGCGCGCTCCCGGTAGTATCTCGACCTTCCCCATTTCGACGATCCCATCTTGCCGAGTTTTGCCCGGACCCTCGTCGGCGACGGTGCCAGATCTGAGGTGAGTATAGTGCTGCTCCGCCACCCTTGTTTCGCTGTGGCCGAGTGGGGAGTCGACTTTCGGTACTGCCGCGCCAAAGGAACCCGAGAAGAAGGTCGACTCAAAACTAGTTCCGAAACCGCCCGCCGTCATTGCTCTCGAGCTTAGAGTAGTAGTGGTTCGTTCTTTGACCGGATATCTATGCTCTAGGATAGTTTGTCAGAGACCACGAATGTGGTCGGCTGCCTTTTCAGCGACCATGATCGTTGGCGCGTTGATGTTCGCATAGGTGATCTGCGGGAAGATCGATGCGTCGGCAACGCGCAGACCATCGATACCAACAACACGGCAAGATGGATCGACAACGGCCATGTCGTCGGTCCCCATCTTGCACGTGCCACACAGGTGGTACACCGATCCTGCCGTGCGTCGGATGAATTCGTCGAGTTCCTCATCACTCTCGTACGACGGACCAGGACTAATCTCATCACCGCGAAATGGATCGAAAGCCTTCTGCCGGACGACGTCACGGGCGATTCGGATCGCACGTCGCATGTCAATCCAATCGTCTTCGTGTGACATTGCATTTATCGAAATACGAGGCCGTGTCGATGGATTATCTGACGCCAGCTCGATCGAGCCCCGGCTTTTGGGGCGTGCAGACCCCACATTGAGCTGGAACGAATGCCGATTGACGACCGGTATACCCTCGAAGGACATGGCGATGGGCAAAAACTCGATTTCTATGTCCGGATAGGCGGCGTTTTCGCCGCTCTTGATCAAGGCCCCAGTCTCCCAGTGATTGGACGCGCATGTCCCCGTTTTGAACAGAAACCATTGAACGCCGATCTTCAGCTTTCTTAGTGGATGGAACTCGCTGAACAAGGACACCTGCTTGGTGCACTCGTGCTGGACGTGGACCTCGATGTGGTCCATCAGATTCTGACCGACACCCGGGAGGTCGTGCCTGGGATCAATGCCGTGCTCCGCCAAATGGGTCTTCGGCCCAACCCCCGAAAGCATGAGGATATGGGGCGAACCTACGGCACCCGCCGAAAGGATGACTTCGCGTCGCGCGGCGATTTCCTCCTTCCTGCCGCGATTCTTCGCCAGAACGCCGGTCGCCACCTGATCTGACAACAAGACCCGCTCGACGGTCGTGTTTGTCTGGATATGCAAGTTTTGCCGCCGACCGACGATTGGATCGAGGTACGCTTTTCGCGTGGATACGCGCTGGCCGTTATGCAGCGTTCGATCAAATGGACCAAATCCGTTCTGATCCCTCCCGTTAAAGGTATCTGTTGGTGGGTACCCTGCCTGAATACCTGCGCTCACGAATGCTTGGCACAGGGGGGTGGATATCTGCGGGCGACTGACATTCAGTGGACCCTGGGAACCAAGTAGGTTGCCGGAAAGTCCGTTGTAGTTCTCCGCACGAACAAAGTACGGCTGTACTTGGTCATAAGACCACCCCTTAGCCCCGAGGCGCTCCCAGGTATCGAAGTCCTGTCTGTGTCCGCGCAAGTATACCATGCCGTTGATGGCGGACGAACCGCCAAGACCGCGGCCGCGTGGGCAGTCGATCCTGCGGCCGTTCAGGTACGGTTCAGGCTCCGACATGAATGCCCAGTTGTACTTAGGATTACCAATCGCAAGGCCGAGCGCGGAGGGCATATCAACCAGCCAGCTCCTGTTCGAGCTGCCCGCCTCCAGCAGGAGCACGCTTGTGCTCGGCTCCTCAGACAATCGGTTGGCAAGCACGGCGCCCGCCGACCCAGCGCCGACAATGATGTAGTCGAATGCGCGTGTCACAATACCCCTACTCCTTTAGAGGTCATCGCCACGCGTGTCACGATTTGACTGAACGGCAAGACGACCAATCACTCGACCCCAAGAGCTTCGCGACGCGCACGGCTCAAGGCCTGCAAAATGCGATCCACGGTCATCGCGACAATGGCCATGGATAGGCCTGCGGCCACTCCCAGCCCGGGATCGCGTTGACCAAGTGCGTTGTAAATTTCCTGGCCTAAGCCTCTTGACGTGATCAGCGCGGCAATAACCAGCATCGATAGCCCTAGCAGTACTGTTTGATTCAGGCCCAACATGATCTCGGGCATCGCCATCGGCAACTTGACGTTCCACAGCATCTGGCGGCGAGTCATTCCCATGGATTGGGCGGCCTCAAGAACTTGGTTGGATACATGCCTAAGGCCGAATTCCGTATAGCGGATACACGGCACGATGGCATAGGCGACGATTGCCAGCATCGATGCGAATTCGGAGGTTCGGAAGAACCACAACGGTGGGATCAACAAGACATAGAGCGGAATGCTCTGCAGCGTATCGTTCATCGGGCGCACGATCCGGGATAACCAGCGGAACTCGGAAGCGGCAATTCCGAGTCCGCATCCCACGAAGAAGCAGACAATGAATGCGGCGATTACGAGATAAAGCGACAGCATGGCCTTCATCCAGAGGCCTGTGAGGAGAATGAACGACATGCCGGCCAGCACGAATATAAAGACACGGCGACCCGCAACATCCCATGTTAGGAGGCCTACAATGAGAAACCAGACCGGCCATGGGATACCGGTACAGCCTAGGTACAGCAATGTACCGAGAATGATGGTCATGATGCCGCCGGGCCAACCGAACTGTCGCCATGCAAGCGCCGTGAGAACGCCGATACCCACCACATAGGTCGAAATCACGCCAGGGGTCAGTGCGAATCCCCAGAACCGTTCGTGAACCGACCCGATCAAGCCGATCTCGATCGGTTTCATGAAGAATACGGTCGCGAGGAACTTAATCTTTTTCAAAGTGGCGGCGCTATCTCGAAGGAATGCTGCCATCCCGTCCTCAATGGGCTGGGCGATCGAGAAGGTCCAGCTCTCCGGGTAGGTAACAAGAGGTCCGACACTTTGCGCCAAATATAACAAGACCACGATGGTGCCAGCGCCGATCAAGATAGGGAAAAGACCAATAGCCATAGCCTGGCTGCCGGTATCAATGAGGGCACGGTGCGCGTAACCCGCCCCAGTGCGATCCAACAGAATTGCAAACAATGTAATGACGATGCCGGCTTCTACGGCGTCGCCTAATGCCTGCCGGCGGTAGCTACCGGAAACCTCCCAGCCGATGTCGTTGAAGCCACCGATCACGGACGCGATGATCACCATGCTGAAGGCGGCCAAGACAGCTTGATTGATCCCAACGATCATCTGCGGCAGCGCGGATGGGACCTCGGCATACCAGAAACGTTGCCACGGCGTGCCGCCGCTCATGTCGGCGGCTTCCTTTATTTCTGCGGGAACGCGGCGCAGCCCGAGAAACACATTGCGCGCCATTGGCGGCGTCGCGAAGACAATGCTAACGACGAGCCCAACTTGCGGGCCAAACCCGAACAACACCATGGCTGGCACGAGATAGGCGAACGCTGGAACCGTCTGCATCAGATCGAGAAGCGGTTCGATTGACTTACGCGCCCGATTCGACTTCTCAGCCCACACGCCCAATAGGAAGCCAAACAGCAAGGCGAATGGGATGGCAATGCAGACGAGCGCTAGGGTGTTGACGGTCTGCGTCCAGAGTCCCGTCACCAGCGTATAGGTGCAGGTTGCCGCAGCAAATGATGCAAGCCAGACCCCGGCTGCCCGATAGGCAGTCAGCACCAAGAACGCGACGACGAAGGGCCATGGAAGCCAGTGAAGAAAACTTTGCAGGAGAGCCATCGTCGTCTTTGTGCCCTCGGCAATCAGCCGGAACAGGAGGTTGACCTCGCGAAGTTGGGAAAACACCACGTTCAGCCAATCGGTCAGCGGTATGACCCAGGCATCGGGGAACCTGTGCAGCCAGGGGACCGTGTCGCCAAGGGAGATAACTGCGGCCGATAACAACAACGCGCTTGCCCAAAGACGGAAGGATCGTGACGCCCATGCCTGCCGAAGGCTATGCATCAACCTTTCCCCAGAGCATCCACGATGCTACGAAGATGGATCACGCCAGCCGGAGAACCATCTGCGGTCGTCACGGCTATCGACTCGGTTTCGGCACTGAATGACCGAATAACGTCCTCCAACAACGCATCCGCCGCAACCGTCGGAGCGTCGTCTCCTGCCGAACCGTCCTGCATGATGTCGCGGGCACAGAGAATTTTCGTAAGCGGTACATCTTCCGTGAAACTGGCGACATAGTCGTCGACGGGCTCGAGGACCAAATCGGCGGGAGCACCCAGTTGCACGATGGTACCGTCCCGCATGATGGCGATGCGGTCGCCGAGCCGGACCGCCTCCTGGAAATCATGGGTGATGAACACGATCGTCTTGCTCAGCTTGCGTTGAAGGCCGAGAAACTCGTCCTGCATCTGACGTCTGATGAGCGGATCAAGCGCACTGAAGGGCTCGTCCAGGAACCAGAGTTCGGGATCGATCGCCAAAGACCGGGCGATGCCCACGCGTTGCTGCTGCCCGCCGGAAAGTTGTCGTGGAAAAGCGTCTTGGCGACCGTCTAAACCGACAAGTCGGATCATTTCCATCGCCCGCGCCTTCCAGACTTTGCGTTCCTGACCCTGCATCTTCAGCGGCAGACCGACGTTATCCAAAACGGAAAGGTGCGGCATCAGGCCGAAATGTTGGAAGACCATACCCATTTTGCGGCGACGAACTTCGATGAGATCGCGCGGCGACATGCCCAGCAAGTCCTCGCCGTCGAGATAGACATGGCCGGCACTCGCATCGATCAAGCGCGAAAGACACCTGACGAGCGTTGATTTGCCGGAGCCGGAAAGCCCCATGATGATGAAGATTTCACCGACGGGTATCTCAAAGCTGACGCCGCCGACGGCGACAATCAGGCCTTCGTTTCCAAGAGCTACGGCAAGAGACTCGGCGCTTTCATGACGCTTTTGCAGTTCGCGGAGCCGCAGCTCGGCTTTGGAACCATAAACCTTCCATAGATCACTGCATTTCAGACGAAGCTCACGAGACATGCCAGCGCCCCAACGCCTTCACCTGCTCGGTTCACGGAAAAGGAGAAAGAGCGCCGATTTCACGACGCTCCCCATAGATTCAACCGGAAGGCCTAACCCTCCGCCTGGCCGATCCAGGCACCCCACAGAGCTTCATTGTCGGCCAGCCACTTCTCGACCACTTCTTCTTGCGAAACGCCGTCGATATCAACTGCCTTGACGATCGCCAGATCCTGTTCCAGCGAAATCTGAAATGCGCTGAGCATCTTGTGAGCCTTCGGCCACTTATCCTTCATGCCTGGCCAGACGATCTTGAGGATGTCAGCTGCTGGAAAACCGCAATCGTATGTCAATTCGGGATTAACACCCCAGGAAGGGTCAGATTCGCACGCTGGGTCATGGGCGGGCAGTTCGACACGCTTGAAATCAATCTCGGAAAAGATGACGTGCGGCGAATACATCATGATGACCAGTGGGTCTCCGGACTCATGTGCGGCCTTCATTTCGGCGACGAGCGCACCGTCGGAGCCTGCTGAAACGGTCTGAAAGTCGAAGCCAAGGGCTTTGAACCGGTCGCTATTGAAGGTGTTTCCCCAATCTGCCGGGTACTCGACGAAACGGGGGTTGGGGTACGTATCCTCGTTGACCAGTTGGTCCTGGCACTCAAGGAGGGCTTTATAGTCGGGAAGTCCCGGGCAAGTCTCTTCGAACGAGGCCGGATACCACCACCCGACAACGCCGTCAAATCCAATGCCGCCGGCGACCTCGATACTCCCTTGGGCAATCTGATCGGTGAAGCCTTCGGGGACGTTGTCGGTCCAGATTTCCATCGTCGCCGTGATTTCGCCTGCTTCTATGGCCTCCATCTGTGGGTAGTAACCAGCCGTGACGAGTTCAACGTTGTACCCCATCTTTTCAAGCAGTTTCCCGGCGATTTGGGTCAGCACTTGTTGGCTTGACCATTCGTTCAAAGCCAAGCGAATGGGATCGCTCGATTCCTGCGCCTTCGCTCCCACAGGTAGACAAATCACCGCTGTCGCAAGGATAATCGATTTAACAAACTTCATCGCTCTGTGTCTCCCCGTCTCCTGGTTGGGCAGCTCTATGAACCGTCTGCTTACCTTCTTCACCGGTTCTCGCTCTCTCGCCAAACCGTCAAACTTCCGGTGTACAGGTGGTCGAGTGGACGCGATCCAAGGCTTCCCGAACGAGGCAACATTGCATGCTGTGCCGAAAAACGGCAAGTTTTTTGAACGGTTGACCGAATAAAAAAGGATCAACGATGCCAAAAGTTGGAATGGGGCCCATTCGCCGCAAGGAGATTATCGATGCCACGATCGATGTCATTCACAGCGAAGGCTACGATGGTGCAACCCTCCGTGCCATTGCCAAGCAAGCCAATATCTCGGCTGGTCTGATGCACCACTACTTCGGATCGAGGGAGAAGCTTCTACTGGCGACGGTGAGGCATCTGCTCGAAGTGCTGCGTAACGAAGTCGTTTCCCGATTGGAGGGTTTGACCGATCCGGACGAGCGGCTACCGGCGATGATGAGAGGAATCTTCTCGGAACAGCAACTACGGCCACAAAACCTTTCGGCCTGGCTCGTGTTTTATGTTCAGGCACGAAAATCTCCTGAAGTCGATCATTTGTTGCGAATCTATCACCGGCGAATGTCGAGCAATTTCTCGAGTGTTTTTCGCGCCTGGTCGACAGATGCGGAGATGGTCCGGCGCCAGGGCGAAGCCGCGGCAGCCTTGATCGATGGGCTATGGCTCCGGTTCGGCATGGGTGAAAACCCACCTGCATCCGAAGCCGCTGCGCGCGAGGCGGAGCACTTCATCAAGGTCCTAGTTGGCAGAGGTTAGTTGGAACTGTTCGGTCCTGACTGATCGCAGCAATAGAACGACGGCTGCTTCATGATTGAGCAGCCAACACGAGCGGCACTCAAAGTGAGTGGCGGCCATGGTGAAGGTTTTTCGATTAGGGCCGTGGCGTGATAGTGGTTGTCAGCTTGGCGTGATCGTGCAGAACCTGGATTACGCGAACATCCGCGCCCGCAGGTCACGCCGAAAAAGAACCGGAGCGAGACTATGCGTGCGTTAAGGGTATGGCATGATGCCGGTATCGGTCATGTAGAGCTGATATGTCCAAACCTCACTCGGTGTGGCCGTGTCCGGCGACCTCTTTAGAAAGCCCGCGAGATCCTTGATTGCCCCGGATGTGCGCCTTGCGAGCCTTATCGCCCATCCCGTGGATGCGCATGGCCTCGAGTATCCGCCCGCGCAGAGGCACAATCCTCTCCTGAGTCATTGGAACCTCCTTTCTAATTGAATAAGCAGTTCCAATCGTTTGACAGGATGACAAATACACAAGCGGACGCCCGTTAACTCATTGCCGGCCATCAACTGCTGGCATAAATGCGGCGCGAGCGGCTTCGTCAATGAGCCGACTCCAGTCTTCTGCTATTGACTGGTTTGACAACCATCAAGCTGCATCACCTTGAGAAGTTGCTGAGGTGAATTTTTGCTCTCGATCGTCATTCAGGAAACTGGGAATTTATGAGCTCACTGGAGAAGAATGGTGCGGGTGGAGGGACTTGAACCCCCACTTCCTTGCGGAAACCAGATTTTGAGTCTGGCGCGTCTACCAATTCCGCCACACCCGCGAAGCTTGCAGTCAAGGGCGCTTGTCGCTTCTGCTCGCCCCCTCCAACCCCTGCCAAGCACGATTGCGAAGGCTTTGCATCATAGCCAGCTATTGCGGCTTGGCAAGCCAAAGCCTGGCTCCCAGTAGCCAAATTCGGGCCCTTCATTGCATCGCCTGTTTGCTGCTGCCCTGGTTCTCGCCGCCCCGGTTCTCGCCGCCCCGCTCGCGCGGCGGATCTTGGCAGGGGCCGGCGTGATGATGCACCATTCGCCAGGCCTTGCCTTCCTTGCGGAAGATGTTGGTTGCCACCAGCACCGCATCGCCCAGTTCCTCATAGCAAGTGACAAAAGCCAGGTCCCCGCCGATCGCCGCGCGAGCCAAGGAGCAGGAGATCTCTGCCGGGCGGCCGCTGGCTAGAATGTCGCGCCAACTGGCGAGAATCTCATCGGGATCCGTCAGCACCGGCCAGCCCGGGTGTATACAAGCCATCGGCGGCTGTCGGCTCCAAAGGGATCGCAAAGCCTGAAAGTCACCGTGATGAAAGGCTTCGTAGAAGCATTCGTTTGCAAAGAGGACGGCCGCTCTGTCGCCGTCGTTGATCCCTGCCATTGCGGCACCTCCCGATCCACCTTGTCCTCTTTTTTAGCGTCCGGCCCATCGTCATACTAGGCTAAAGCGCCAGACCCGGGCAGAAGGGCCCCGGGCAGAAGGGGGCCGAGCTGGAGGCGGTCTAATGCGAGGCCGGCATCCTGCGGTGAGCGTTGCCAGCGGCGAGAACGGCTGCTAAAGGGGCGGCTGTCGAGAACGGGTGATCGGGCAGGATTCGCGGTGCTGCGCGGACTTTACGACTGGACCATGGGCCTGGCAGCCCATCGCCATGCCATGTGGGCCTTGGCGCTGGTTGCCTTTGTGGAAAGCTCGGTCTTTCCCATTCCCCCCGACGTGCTGATCATTCCCATGGTGTTGGCGGCTCGTGAAAGGGCGTTTCGCATCGCCTTGGTGGCGACCGTCGCCTCGGTCCTGGGCGGCGCGCTCGGCTACCTGATCGGCTACCTGCTTTATGACAGCCTCGGCCAGCCGATCTTGGAGTTCTATGGCTACGCCGAAAAATTTGCGGAATTTCAGGCCCGCTACAATGAATGGGGCGCCTGGATCGTCGCCATGGCCGGGATGACGCCCTTTCCTTACAAGGTGATCACCATTGCCAGCGGGGTGACGGCCCTCGATCCAACGGTCTTCGCGGTGGCCTCGTTGTTGTCGCGGGCAGCCCGCTTCTTTTTGGTGGCAGGGCTTCTTTGGTACTTCGGCGAACCGATCAGGCGCTTTATCGAAGCCCACCTCGGCCTCTTGACGGTGGTGTTTTTCGTGCTGCTCTTTGGCGGCTTTGTCGTCGCCCGTTATTTGCTATAGCGTCTGGTTTTGGGCGCAAAACCACCTATATCGCAGGGCATGTGGGAAACGTTCGAAAAAAATCCGCGCCTGGTGCCGGCCCTTATCGTGGTGATCTGCGCAGGCTCCTTGGCGGGAGCCCTGGTGGCTGAGCATTGGGGTGGCCTGAAGCCCTGCGTGCTCTGTTACTACCAGCGCTATGCCTATCTTGCCGCCCTTCTCTGTGGCCTTCTGGGATTTCTCTTGGCCGGGCGCCCTGCCGTGCGCCGGGGGATGATCGGATTGGCCGGACTTTGCTTCTTGAGTGGTGCGACCATCGCTGCCTTTCACGTTGGTGTCGAACAGCATTGGTGGCGCGGTACGGCGGAATGCCATGCGCCCGCCCTCGACTTCAGCGCCTCGGTCGATGACTTGCGGGAGCAATTGCTGGCGACCGATTTTGTCCCTTGCGATCAAATCCCTTGGGAAATGTTCGGCATATCCATGGCCGGCTACAACGTCATCGCCTCCCTGGCGTTTGCCGTCGCCTGCTGGTTCGCATTACGAGGAAGTCCCCGCGCATCTGCCGTGTGAAAGCCCATTCAGGGTGGGGTCCTGGCCGCTCTGTCCCGGCTGGCGGGACCTTGCTCCGTCGAGTACTTGCCAGGGCTTTTGCTAATAGCCGCGCAGCCACTCCGGCCGCAGTGCCAGGTGGCCGGCCTGGGCGGCGCTGATTGACGCCAAGAGCTTGTCCTTGTCGCGCGGCAGGTTTCCCGCCAGAGGCAGGGCGTTAGAGGCATGATTGGAGCGAAAGATGATCGGGCGCGGCGGGTCGAGCGATGCGATCAGGCGGGCCTGCTCGACCAGAATGGCCGCATCGTCCTGCCATTCGAAACCTTCGCCGAACTTGGCAAAAAACTCCTCGCGCCGTTCTGGCTCAAGCCCCAGCTGCAAGGTGGAAAGATAGGTCGGGGGCGATTGGTTGATCAAAGCGGCGGTCGCGTCGATGTGATCGCGCCAAAACTGCCGGCCGCCGAGACCTAAAATCACCGTTGCGGATATCTTGAGCCCGGCCGCCCGTGCCTTGTTCAAGCCCTCGACCATGGCTCGCGGGCTCGCGCCCTTGGTGATCCGCTTGAGGATATCGGCAGACCCGCTTTCGATGCCGTAATAAAGCAGGCTGAGCTTTTTGGCCTTAAGGGCTTCCAGTTCGGCCTGTGACTTCTTGATCAGGTTGGCGGGTAAGGCGTAGCTGGAAACTCGCGTGAGCGCGGGCAAGCGTTCGGCTAGGCGTTCCAGAATCGGTAACAGCTCTTCCAGCGAAAGCACCAGGGCGTCCCCGTCTGCCAGGAACACACGGCTGGCTTCGGGCCAGAGGGCGGCCGCCCGGTCGATATCGGCGAAGACTTCGGGCAGAGGCCGGGCGCGAAAGGTCTTGCTGCGATACATGGAACAAAAGCTGCAGCGGTTGAAACTGCAGCCGATCGTCGCCTGTATAATCAAGTTCCGTCCTTCGGAAGGGGGACGGTAGAGCGGCATGTCATAGACGAGGCCTTGATCGAACATGGACTTAGCCCCTGTAGGGAATCCAGCCACTGCCCTCGTGGCCGAAATGAAATGCTTCTGGGTGCAGAATCTCGGTCAGAATTTCAACAGACTCCACCAAGCGGGGCCCTGAGCGGCAAAAGTACTGCTGTCCGTCGGCTAGGTAGACTTGACCGGAGTGGACGGCGCGCAGGCCTTTCCATCCAGGGCTGCTAGCGAGGGCCGGCATTTCCCTCAGGCTACGCGCAATGTCAAAACCGCAGGGCATGATGATAATCATGTCCGGGTCCGCGCCCTGCAGATCATCGAAAGAGATCCAATGCGAATTCGCGCCGGCGCGGCCGAGCGTTGCCTCGCCGCCTGCGGCAGCCATCAGCTCCGGCAGCCAGTTGCCGGCAGCCAAGAGAGAGACGATTCGCAAGGCGGATGTGGGCGAGTTCGGCATGCCAACCATGCTACGCGAATGGCGCCGACGGTGAAACCTTGGCGGACGCCGGAGCCCGACGATAGCAAGCCGGATGCTATGCGACTCGACCCACCTTGCAAGGGGCAGATGGCGGAAGATTCGCAGGTAACACTTGCGCAAGGGTGGTTAACGGTTTGATCGATAGTGATGGACGAAGGGATTTAAAAACCCCCTCCAACTTGTGGCAATACAAGGCGCTCGCGAATAAATTCTCGCCTCGCGACAAAAATCTGTAATAGCGGGGAATAAACGCTACCTCGAATCGCGGGTTCCTCTGAATAAAGTATATGTAATGACCAGCCTGGTTCAGTTTGTCGCGGTCAACATTGATTTGAAATAACAGAGAAAATGTCCGGATCCTCTGGCGGCATATTATTTCGTTATTACTAGGAGTTCACGAATTATACATACTGATATAGGAGAATAGTGTTTACCATTCCTTAATCAATGTTGACTTATTCGGTTAACGTTTAGTAAGGAATGAGGGTCGACGGTCCGATGAAGAAGACAATGACTGCGACGAGGGTAGGACGTGGAATGTCGAAGCGAATTCGACAACCTGAACTTTGGATCGGGGATTCTGACAGTGAAACCTAAACAACAACAAGGCGGTAGAGTCACCGCACCGAGGCTCCGACTTCGTAACGACCGTGGCGGATTTTTGGCTGTCTTCTTGGCCATTATCTGGATTGCTCACGCGATGCCGGCGAATGCCAATGATAAAATTCGTCAAGAAATAGATTGTCTTGCCTTGACCATGTACTTTGAGGCACGAGGCGAGCCGGACCTTGGCAAATTGGCTGTCGGGCATGTGGTGCTGAACCGCGTTTCAGACAAAGCGTTTCCGGATGAAATTTGTGATGTGGTTCGCCAAGGAGGCGAAAAGACCCTTTATCGCTGCCAGTTCTCCTGGTGGTGTGATGGCCTAAGCGACCGTCCGCGCGAGCACAAAGCCTGGCGGCGTTCCGTGGCTCTAGCCTACAAGCTGTACTGGGGATACTCCGACGATCCGACCTTCGGCGCCTTGTGGTATCATGCGGACTATGTTCGCCCTTTTTGGAAGAAAAGCTTTAAGGAGGGCCCCACAATCGGGCGCCACATTTTCTATCGGAAGCCCAACCAGGATGTTCCGCTGCAGTGGGCCAGCAGCCGGTCTGAGGAGCTCTTTTGACGGGAATCTGCCCGCGGGAAGGGAAGCGTCCAGTCTTTGAATCCATAGCAAGTGCTTTCGTTAACGGAGCTATGTGACAGATTAACCCAACGTCAATGTGCTGCGGCGACAATGAAGTTCTCAGGTAGAGAATTTGGGTGGAGCTATGATACGCGGCACGATTCGCGACCTCGAGGAGGCCGCCGACCTTCTTTCCCGCTGTGAGCTTGAAAACTCAGGCATCCAGCAAGAACTCGAACAGATGATTCAGCGCATCAAGTCATTGGCCGAAGAGCAAATGACGATAGCTGTCCGTAAGGTGGCAGGGGTCTGAGAAGATTCGGTGCAGGGGGTTTTCGCCGCTGCCGATCTTTTCTCTCGGGTGCCTGTTGGGCTAGAGCAGAGCCACCGGCCGGATCCGTGGTTTCAGTAGGCTGGGATAGCGCCCCTTGGCTAGGACGCGCGCGCCCAAGGCTCCGCATGGTCAGCCATTTCCGATGGCAGGTCTTGCTGAATCAGTCGGTAGCGACGCTGATCCAATAGGGTGGAGCAGGCCAGGGTCTTGATCGTTGTCGAATCGACAACATTGACGATCACCGCATGCGGAAACCCCAAGCGGTCTTGATAGACGCGCGCCACTTCCCAGCCACACCATTCGCTGGTCACCGACACGTATCGCTGTCCGACCCTTACTTCCCGACGTGCCATAACCTTTGCCCTTCCTGCTGAAATGAGCAACTGACAGCATAGGCTGATCGGGCCCCACACAGCAATGCCTATTGAGGGGCAACAGGCCGAGAAGCCCGGTTTATCGCGTTACTCTATGGTTTTGCGGGGCAACCGGTTGACAATATGTTCTTTCATCCGGGCAAGCAGGGCTGCGTGAGGTGGCGAAACTGACAAAGCCGCATCTGCGAATCGGCTCGGAGATCTCCGCAAGAACGGGCAGGTTTCAGAATTTCGACGCCCTGTGATGGCCATCACTGGCGCTCGCCGCTATGCCTGGCAGTGTGCCTTCAGCGAAAGCAATGAACCATTGCCTAACACCCCGCTGGCCAAACCGTGCCCCCCCTTTTTCACGTATCCATGCCAGCGGGGCCCCTTTTGCGCACGATAGTTTAGCTATAGCCGTCTCTGCAGCGCGTGATCCGATGGGGACCACTCGCCCTTGATGATGGCCCGCCGGCCGTCAAAGGCCATGTAACCCTGGCGCCCATAGTGGGGTAGCGGCCGAAGCAGGGCCTGCAGGGCAGGACCGTTATCGGCAGATATGACCATCAGAAGTCCGCCGCTTGGCCGTTCCCTCACCCAAACCCGGGCCGAGCCTTTGTTCGCCACCACGCTTGGCGTGTTTGATAGACCCGAGCGCGCTAGAAGTTCGCTCACTTTGTTCTGCTGTCCGATGACCAGCATGGGGCCGGCAGACCTCAATGCCTCGTCCCAAGGGGTAGGCGTCGGTGCGGACGCCAAGAGCGTCTCGCCAAGTCTTCGTGCTGTCGCCGCAACTGACGGCTCGTTAGACGCAATCACCACTGCGACGTCGTTCGCCAGGGTCACATCTCGGAAAATGGGCGGCGATTCGCCGGGCGCGAGGTGGCGAAAGAGGTGAAAATCGGGATCGACATTCAGGCTTAACGGCTGATGGGTGCTGGTGAATTCGACTTGCGTTTGAGTACCGGTCAAGGCCACCTTGTGAACTTCCCGGCCGGCCTCTGTATCGACGATGACCGGGACCTCGATGTCAAAGGGCGGTGCCTCCTGAGTCAGTTCGAAGGCGATCGAAAATGTATCGCCGATTTTTGCTACCTTCGGGTCCCCAAGGCCGAGGCGGGGAGCACCGGCCCTTTCGACCCACTGTGCGAAAAACAAAGATAGATCCTTGCCGGAGGATTCTTCAAAAGCTGCGCGAAGCTGCACCCAACTCGCGACTTTGTGGTGGTGTCGTTGCCAGAACAGCCGCAGACCGTCATCAAAGGCCGCAGAACCGATGTGCCGCGATAGCATATGGAAGATAAAGGCGATCTTGTTGTAGCCGAGTATCTTGCTGGCCGCATGCTGGCGCGCGACAAAGTCACGCACCGGAGCATCGTCGGAAGCGGGGAGGGCCGCATAGTCCCGCAGCCAGGCATAGCGCATTTTTCGTCGTGCGGGCTGGTCGGGGGCGGCAAGCCGATAGTCGGCCAGGTAGGTGGTCAAACCCTCCGACCAGTTGCCTTGTTCGTAGTCGACCAAGACCCCGTTGCCCCACCAATTGTGTAAGACCTCGTGGGCCAGGGAGCGCTGCTTTACGAAGGGGTAGGGCAAGATCCGCCTGTCGATGTAGGTGAGTCCCGGAAATCCGTAGCCGACCGGATAGGGCGCCGACACCACATGGAACGCGGAAAAGGGATAGGGGCCAATCAGCGAGGCGAAATGCTCGATGTAGACAGCGCTGAGTGCCAGGTATTCGGCAGACAAGTCCGCCACGTCGTCATGCAGGTAGCTTCGTAACAGTATCGGCCCGAGCGCGGCCTCACCGACGCTGTAGGGGCCAACAAACAGGGTTGGCGGCTCACCCGGCTGGTCTTGCACGAACCTGGCCGAGTAGCGGCCATCCGAGAGGGTTTCAGCAACGAGGCGGCCGCTGGTCACGGCCCGATCCGGCAGCGCCACCGATAAATCGAGTTGATAGGAGATTGGCTGCTCGTTCAGCCAAGGTAGCCATCGCTCTGCTGAAAGATAAAAGCCGTCGCCGTGATCACCGCCGCCGATGGGCAAGGTGAAGGCGATGGAAAGGGTCTTCATCTCACCCTTAGCGACAACTAAGCGATCCGGTGGCAAGCCCGTCTCGGGTTTGGGACCAATTGAAAACCGCGAAATGTTGCGGTCTGGGCCGAGCCCCAGCGGGGCTTCGAAGGGGCCTTCAAGGGTGACCCGATCAACGACGTCGATCAGACCCGCGCCGACATCGATCCTGGCCGAGATCTCATGATGTGGCGCCTCTTGGGCAAGGGCTGATCCGGCGAGAAACAGGCAGCCCAAAAAAAGAAAACAGGTCGATTTTAGACCAGGGCTCATGGCGCCGGCGCGATGTCGGTGCCAAATTTGGCGACAATTTCAAGCTCTTGTCCGTCACGCTGCACCAGAAGGGGCAGCCAGGTGCCCGGCGCTTGCCTTTGAACCAAGCGCGATAGGCTGGCTGGATCTTCGAGGGGGAACCCAGCAGCTTTGATGATGTGGTCACCTTGTTGTAGTGCGGCCGCTGCTGCCACGCTGTCCGCCATGACCTGCAGCACCTTCACGCCTCCGGCTTCCGCCTTTTCGATCGAAATGCCCAGCCGCGGCCGTGCCTTCTCCGTGGCCACGGGGGCTTCATCGAGAAGAAAGACCGCCTCTGCGAGGCCCGGGCTTAGGTCGCCGCAATCCGGCGCGTCGATTGGCAAGAGCACTTGGGTGTCGGGGAACCCCAAATCCGCGAGTTGCCAGGGGACCCCATAACCATGCTCTAAATGACCGCGGCCAATGACCCCGACGACCAAGGGAGAGCCTGGCCTTTGGCGGGCCTTGGCGAGAGCTTCCGCCATTGCGCGGTCCCAGGTCAGTTGGGCATCGACAAAATGCTGAAACGCGGGGTCATCGAGCAACTCGGCCAAGTCTTCGGGTTCGCTGCCGGAGTTGGGATCCTTGGTGCTGGAGGTGACTTGGTGCTGCCGATAGACGCGGGCAAGCTGTTGGCGGTAGGCGGGACTGGCCGGTGCCGGGGTCGTGATGCCCTGGCGTTCGCTCGTTGGAACCGCAGCCCATCCCTGCTTTCCGACCTTCCGTACCAGCGATCGGTCAACGTTAAGCGCCACCATGGGAATCCTGTGCTGGCGGGCAAATTCGAAGATCGGCATGTAAAGTGATGGGTCAAAGCGCCAAACTTCGAACCAACGGCCTTCTTCTAGGAATTCGTCCTTGCTCAGTTTGCCTGCGACCCAACGGTCAAGGGCCGGCTGGACACTGCGGGGAAACATTTCGAATCCGAGGACAAGATTGTCCATTTGACCCTTAGCCGCAGCCATGGTGTGCAGCTGCCAACGGTGGTGGTCGGCGCGGTCATGCTGTTCGCCAAGCAGAAGGAAGCTGCCCCGGGCCGCCCGTTCGATGATGCCTTGGTGGGAAATCTCGGCGCCATTGTCCGGATCGATCCATCGGCCCGCATAGCCACAGCCGGATTTTACCGAGCTTGCCTCAAGGGCCACCGCATGCTCGGTTCCAGGCGCGCAGGCGTTGAGGCTCCCGGCGAAGGCCAACAGGCCGGCCAGCAGGACGCTTCGTGCTGGCAGGGAACTCGGTGCTTGACGGGATAAAGTGCTGGAACCGGGAGCCACTCGCATCAAGGCCATGTCACGGTACCTTCTTGTTCACGTGAGAAGTCGTCCGGAGAACGCCCAGGCTTTCGTTCACCGCAGAGCAGGCACTTGCCAAAGTCGGCACCGAGACCCTTTTCATCAATGGTTCTCGACAGCGAATTCGGGCAAGTCTCTAGGGCTAGATCTGGCCTATTGAGTGGCGGGAAACAAGGCTAAAAGCCGGCGCGGCGTCGGGCCGTGTTGCTCAGGCGGTCGAGCGCTTCCTGTTGTTGACGCTCGAGCAGCTCCAGGTATTTGGCACGGCGCCGAGCTCTAAGTCTTACCTTGAGCCGTTGCCAACCAATTTTCATCATTGCAACGATAAGACCAAGTAGGATGAGGTCGAGGCCGACCGACCAATTCAGTGGCGCCAGCAACAAAGAGAAGAACGCGTCGTCATGTAACGCTGAGGGCAGATTGACAGATTCTAAGGTGACATTTTGCCAGCCCTCTCCATCCAGCCATCGGTAGACTTGAATGGCCCAGATAGCGATACCAGCGTAAATCAACAAAATCGCAAGCGATAACATGGGAGCATCTTCTCCATCAGGAGAAGAAGTGTAGCACGACTTGGAGAATTAATGAAGTAAATACTTCAGAATAATAGAGATAAACTTCAGAATTTAAAATATATCAAATAAACACCTAAAGTAATTCTTTTAAATTTTAGAAATAAATCCTAAGATAATCACATGTAGTTCGATTTTTATTTCTGTTCGAGGCCCCAAGTTACGTTCGAATTTCTCTATGCCGGCCAAAACAAATGCAAGAATTGATCAAATATCTTGCAAGCTTCAACAAACAGCAAAGGTCTGGCGTTTGTCTTCTATTCATTATAGCGGCGCAAGCGCTCTTCAAGTGTGCCACTGTGCAGCTCAAACAAGTGGTTGTCGTAGTCGTGGAAGTAAATCGAATGCCCCTCTCCATCGACCCGAGATCTGGCTTCACGAACTTCCAGCCCTAAAGATCTGATGCGTGCGAGCCGATCTTCGTACTCATTGGGGCCCATCTTGAATGCAACATGATTGTAGGTTTGTGTGGGTAGCGGATCACCTTCCATTGTGTCGATCCAGAGTCCGCCGATTTCAAAAAAGCGCTCCCTGGATATTGAGAATGTCCTGTCGCCGCTGTCATAGATCTTCTTGGCATCGAAAACTATCGTTAGCATTTCTTCCATCTTGTCGAGATCGCTGACGATGAATGTTATGTGGCTCAGCCCTTCAATCATGGCTTTCAACCTCGTGTTTCCTCGGCGGGCCCATTAAAAGGCATCGATCAGAGTGGGCTGCAATGGCCAAAGCGTTGGCAAGTACGATTGACAATTACGAAGAAGAAGTACGCGCTCGTCTGTGCCCAACCTTTGGCAGTGTCAGGCATCGTCGGCCGATGATTTTTCAGCCTGAGACTCTAGAAAGTGCTTGCGATGATCGACTTTGGGCTTGTCGCTATCGCGCCCAAGACGCTCCTCGGGCGTGGAAGCAAGCGTGGCAAAGCTTGAATGACCCATTACCCAGAAGGACTATTCCCTACTGCTGTTGCGTTCCAGGAACTCCGCCACTTCGGCATGGCCGCGCCGCTTGGCCCAAAAAAGCGGTGTTGCAAACTTGTTGTTAACGACTTCCACAGACGCGCCCTTTGCGACTAGGAGCTCCACCACATCCTTGTGGCCGCGGTAGGCTGCCATGTGCATGGCGGTGTCACCATAGCGGTCTGTGCCGTTAATGTCGGCGCCTTCGTCAATCAACAGGCGAACAAGGTTCACGTGGCCTTCACGCGCGGCCCAGTGCAGGGGCGTACGCCCGCCGGTGGTAAGCCTATCCACGGCGGCCCCTCGGGCAATCAAGACCCGAGCGACATTGGTCTTGCCGCGCAAGGCGGCTAAATGGAGGGGTGTTGAATTTTTTCTGCCAAGGGCATCAACCTCGGCTCCCTGGACGATCAAAAGCTCGGCGATGACCTTGTTGCCGGAGTGAGCCGCCCAATGCAAGGGGGTGGAGCCTTTCTCGTCCACCGCATTCACGTCGCTGCCTTCGGCAATGAGTTGATTGACAGCATTGACTGAATCCCCGCGAACCGCGTCGTGCAATGGGGCCGCGCAAAGACTTGCCGGTAAGACTGCGCAAACAAATGCTGAATATAGAAGCGATCTATGAAGAGACACTGCTGAGTCCTCTGTCTTTTTTCATCAGCATACACAAACATTGGAAGCGATATCTTAGAGAATATCGTCAACGAAACGTATGCCCAAATGTTGACAATTTCTATCTAGGAGACACTCTGGTTGGATTTTGATGAAAAAATACTTGGTTATCGGTTCGAATTTACGCTCTGGTCACTTGCTCCTGGTAAGTCGTCGTCGTTGATCGTTACCTGTTGAATCAGGCCAGACGACATTCTTGCCAAGTTGTACAGTGGGTGGGGGAAGAAATGGCTGTCACCGCGACAGCGCCACGATTGACGGCAGCCGACCTCAAGGAGGTTGGTAAGCGCGTCAAGAGACTCATCGCCAGGGGGCTGGCGAGTACCTACGTGTCTGTCACCACGGAAGACGGTGAAATCGTAATCACCGTGTTCGATAAGAACGAGGAGAGTGTCTTGTTCGGTATCGGCAAGGAACACGGTTGGTACTACCTTTTTCATGCCGACGGTGTGCCCATTGCGCAGAGCCGGGATATTGATGAGGTGTTCCGGGCGTTGCCGCAGGCCTAACCAATCGGGAGTTTTTCTCCCGGCCGCAGCCGTCTACACCCTGGTCGCTGACCAGATCGGCCACCCTGAAGCTATCTCAAGCCGCAGCGTGACACCTTTTGTCCTTTTGCTTTCGGCCGGGCGTACAAGCAGCGGCGAAGGCTGGCAGAGGTACTCAGATCAATGGCTTGATCCTTTGACCAAGGCCACGCCTTGAACGCTCAAGATCAAGTCAGACGTCTCGTCAAGTCCCGTGCATCGTCCCCGGCAAATTCATGCGAGTTAGCCCAAGTCGAGGAAATGGGCGGAAATTTCGCCCGATAAGTCAATGAAAGTAACTTTTCTTTAAACATGTGCGGTTACACGGGCAGATGGCGGTGGCTGCACCGCCTTCGAATTGCTAACTACTTATGAGGACTTAGACATGGCTACGAAGGCCAAGGCATCGCCAAAAACCCCGGCCAAGACCTCGACGGTGCGCCGCCGGCAAACGCCGATGCAGAAAATGAAAAGTGACATGAGGGCGATTGAGCGGCAGTTGAAATCGATTGCTGCACGCATCGTCAAGGCGGAGAAAGCCGCAGCTGCGCAAAAGGCTGCTGCCGCGAAGAAGGCTGCTGCTGCTAAGCGGGCTGCTGCTGCCAAGCGGGCTGCTGCCGCCAAGCGGGCTGCCGCTGCGAAGAAGGCTGCTGCTGCCAAGCGGGCTGCTGCCGCCAAGCGGGCTGCCGCTGCCAAGCGGGCTGCCGCTGCGAAGAAGGCTGCTGCCGCCAAGCGAGCCGCCGCCGCGAAGAAGGCTGCTGCTGCTAAGCGGGCTGCTGCTGCCAAGCGAGCCGCCGCTGCCAAGCGAGCCGCCGCTGCCAAGCGGGCTGCCGCTGCGAAGAAGGCTGCTGCCACTCGCAGTAAGGCCACGAAAACTGTTTCCAAGGCCCGTAAGACCACAGCACGTCGCAAAGTGACGAAGTCTGCGGCCTCGAAAAGGCCGGTAGCTCGCAAGGCTGCGCCTAAGAAGTCCGTGGCTCGCAAGGCTGCGCCTAAGAGGTCCGTGGCTCGCAAGGCTGCGCCTAAGAAGTCCGTGGCTCGCAAGGCTGCACCTAAGAAGTCCGTGGCTCGCAAGGCTGCACCTAAGAAGTCCGTGGCTCGCAAGGCTGCGCCTAAGAGGTCCGTGGCCCGCAAGGCTGCACCTAAGAAGAGGACGACGAAGGCGACCACTGCTCGGAAGAGCGTCACCCGCAAGATCGTCGCCAAGAAGGCTGTTGCCTCCAAGGCGAAGACCCGTCGGCCCGTTGCCCGGAAGAAGACTGCTTCGGCTAGGCCCACTTCTATGGTTCCGGCATGGCGCAATGGCGGAGCCAACATGAGCTAGCCAGACGGCTACCTCTCCGTTTGGCGGCATTCCGATCGCCAAACAAGCCGACAATCGATGGGAAACAGGGGCGTCATCGGGCGCCCCTGTTTCCTTATCTGAGCAATCAGATGAGCATGTTGCTAGCGTCGTTGCTTGCAAAAAAATCCCCGCTGACCAGGAGCGTTTGGGGGGAGATGGGGGTCAGCGGGGTCGGAGGGAGGGAGAGGGTTCGTCGCTTGTGCAGGTCGAACCCTAGCTGCTGTGGGGGGTGAGGACTGTGATGGTCGTCACACTACGGGAACTTTTTCTAAATTTTTGCCTGGGCGGGCGGGCTCTCTCAGGAGCAACGCAGCGCACCACGATGCGCCCTATTGGCGCGGGACAGCCTTTCGTGAAGCATTTCCATTATGGTCAAAGCCGAGGGGTAGGCGACCAGTAGGACCAATAGTGTGACAATGGAGGCTTCAAGTATCGTGCCAATCATGGAGGCGTTCCCCTATTTCACTGTGCCAAATAATCGTCTCGTCTCGATATGTCGGGACCATAGTAACGGCCTTGAGACGCTCAGGGGTGTGTCAAAGCTGTGACACGACGGCGTTTACGGGCAGGCGCAAACTCATCTCCTATTCACCTGACCATCGGCCAAAATTAGTCTCTAAGTTTAATCGTATCTATCCCGGCTTGAGGCCTTGATCCTGCCTCTGAAATGTCCCTTGGTAAGCAAAGTGTTTCTAAAGGTCGTGTGTCGACGGCAGTTCTTTCAAGCCGCTAACGTGGTGGATCTGAGGTTCGTATGAATATCTGGGCGCAACGAAGTGAATTTGAGATCTGGAAACCACACGAAACTCACTAAGTTGCTCGTGTCCTCATCGATTTCGATAGTCGGTCGGAGCACGTTGCAGATCTATGCGAATGTCGGAACTGAGACACTCGCAGGCCAAGCTGCTAGGAATTGGGCGGGTAGCCTAGCTACCTGCCCTCCATTAAGGGCCGACAACAATACAGTCTTGTCGACGTTCCTTGAACGCCTGGCAGAGACGGCGAGCCTCATCTTTTTCGAGGCTGCTTAAACGGACACCAAACAGCACGCTACGGTCGCCTAACGTGATCTGGTGAACACTGGCACTATGTTCGCCGAATAGGCCTTCATAGGTCTGTTCTAGGCGGCGTCCTTCCTGGTCCGCGGCGTCAGCTGAACTAAGGGCTGCAAATTGCACGGCGTGATTTCCGGTCGCTCCCTGTGTCGGTTGAGACGCTGAATCGGCATCGATGGCTGAGCTGGTGCTGTGGTCTGTGCCTTCCTTCAGAAGGTCTTCAACGGGTTTGCTGGGCAATTCAGCCACCTGCTCGGAGTATTTGGCTGATGTAGCGTTGGCAGAGGCGTCCCTTCTGTCGATGTCGGGTCTCCGCTGGGGGACTGGGAGCCTGTCATTGTCGGTCGCCATGGGCAAAGGATTGTCGTCTTGCGGCAGCAGCTCCTCTACCTCGATCGGATCGGCCTTGCCTTTGGCAAGAGCGGAATAGGGGTAGGTTGGGGGGGTGAGAATCGGCAGGCTGCCGCTGGCCTCGGTCTGATTGGAGCCTTCAAAGGGATCGGGCGGGCTCGCGGACGGTTTAATCGCGTTTAATGAGGCTGGGTCGACCATGGTCTCGGCGGTTGTCGGCGCGGTGCTGTTGGCTACACCATCGCGCCAAACTTCGGTGAGGCGCTGCTGATAGTGTTCGGACCAAATCTCGGTCACGTCGTCTCGGTAAACCCAGAGTCCCGTTGTCATCAGGACGGCAACCCCAAAGCTGGCGAATAGAACATGCGGTAAGACGTCAATCCGGCTTTCGCTATATTTGTCTTCCTGCGCACCCCGTCGGTGTTCGCGGGCAAGACGCCGCCGTTCGGCTGCATTTGCTGGATCTCCCGGTCGGTGGACGGCCGGTCCGGCGGAAAGGCTTTGCGACCGACGGGTGCTGTTCGCTGTCTTGCCGTCTTGTGTCATGATGAACCCCTTGTTCCCCTAACCTTTAGAATGGCGGGTTTGCCGTGGCTCAATTGGGCCCGCTCTTTGTCGAGCCAAAAGGCCGGCCTTCGCCGCCTTAGATGGTTAAGGCCGTTAGGGTTAAGGTTGACTTAATGACAGGAGGCTCTGTCCGCTTGGCGTAGGGGCCGTGGCGGCAGTTTTTCAAATCCCTCGCTTTGGGGGCAAGCGCACGCTCTAAAGGATTGCTCGGGTCAAAGGCTTGCATGTTTTGTCGATCGCAAGCTCTCGTGCTTGAGCCAAAAGTGAGGGCCGCGAGATTGCCCTCGCGGCCCTGGTCGTCGCGTCGTTGATGGTTGGCAGGCGGCGTTAGAAGCCCATGCCACCCATGTCACCCATGCCGCCGCCGGGGCCGGCCGGCATCGGGTCTTTCTTCTCAGGCTTTTCCGCCACCATAGCCTCGGTGGTGATCAAGAGGCCGGCGACCGAAGCCGCGTCCTGCAGGGCCGCGCGCACCACCTTGGTGGGATCGATGATGCCTGCCTTGACCATGTCGACAAAGGCGCCGTTCTGGGCGTCATAGCCCTGGTTGCCACCCTTGCCCTCAGTGAGCTTGCCAACCACGATAGAACCATCGGCGCCGGCGTTCTCGGCGATCTGACGCACCGGCCGCTCTAACGCCTTACGGATGATTTCCAGGCCAACCCGCTGGTCATCATTGGCGGTCTTCACCTTTTCAAGCGCCTTGCCGGCGTAGAGCAAGGCAACACCGCCGCCTGGCACCACGCCTTCTTCGACCGCGGCCCGTGTGGCGTTCATCGCGTCTTCTACCCGGTCCTTGCGCTCCTTGACCTCGATCTCGGTGGCGCCACCGACCCGGATCACCGCCACGCCGCCGGCCAGCTTGGCCAGACGCTCTTGCAGCTTCTCCCGGTCATAGTCAGAGGTGGTCTCCTCGATCTGCGCCCGGATCTGACCGCAACGGCCCTCGATCTCTTTCTTGGTGCCGGCGCCGTCGACGATGGTGGTCTCTTCCTTGGTGATGGCCACCTTCTTGGCGGTGCCCAGCATGTCGACAGTGACGTTCTCAAGCTTAATGCCCAGGTCCTCGGAGATGACCTGGCCGCCGGTCAGGATGGCCATGTCCTCCAGCATCGCCTTGCGCCGATCGCCGAAGCCGGGGGCCTTGACGGCCGCTACCTTCAGTCCACCGCGCAGCTTGTTGACCACCAGGGTGGCCAGCGCCTCGCCTTCCACGTCCTCGGCGATGATCAGCAGCGGCCGGCTCGACTGCACAACCGACTCGAGTACCGGCAGCAGGGCCTGCAGGCCCGAGAGTTTTTTCTCGTGCAAGAGGATGTAGGGGCTTTCCAGCTCGCAGGTCATCTTGTCGGCGTTGGTGATGAAATAAGGGGAGAGATAGCCGCGGTCGAACTGCATGCCCTCGACCACGTCGAGCTCGGTCTCCAGGGACTTGGCCTCCTCGACGGTGATCACGCCTTCCTTACCCACGGTCTCCATGGCGCGGGCGATCATGCCACCCACCTCGGTGTCGCCGTTGGAGGAGATGGTACCGACCTGAGCGATTTCTTCGCTGGTGGACACCTTCTTCGACTGTTTGGAAAGATCAGCCACGACGGCGTCGACGGCAAGGTCCACACCACGCTTCAGATCCATCGGGTTCATACCCGCGGCCACCGCCCGGGAGCCACCTTGGACGATCGACTGCGCGAGCACGGTCGCGGTGGTGGTGCCGTCGCCGGCAATGTCGTTGGTCTTGGAGGCGACTTCGCGCAGCATCTGCGCGCCCATGTTCTCGAACTTGTCGCTCAATTCAATTTCCTTGGCGACGGTGACGCCGTCTTTGGTGGTGCGCGGCGCGCCGAAGGACTTGTCGAGCACCACGTTGCGGCCCTTGGGGCCAAGGGTGACCTTCACCGCATCGGCGAGAACGTCAACGCCACGGAGCATCCGCGCGCGCGCATCGGCTCCGAATTTTACTTCTTTAGCAGCCATTTAGCTTCCTCAAACTCGTGTGATTAAGATAGTGGCGCCTGGTGTTAGGCGGCCTTCTTACCCTTTTTGCTGACGGTCGCTTCGATCACGCCCATGATGTCGGACTCCTTCATGATCAGGAGCTCCTCGCCATCGACCTTGACCTCGGTGCCGGACCACTTGCCGAACAGCACCCGATCGCCGGCCTTGACGTCGAGCGGCGATACCTTGCCGTCCTCGTTCTTGGCGCCGGGACCGACGGCGACCACCTCGCCTTCCATCGGCTTTTCCTTGGCCGTATCCGGGATGATGATCCCGCCGGCCGTCTTCTCTTCGCTGTCAACGCGCCTGACCACAACCCGGTCATGCAAAGGTCTGAAACCCATGGTCTACCTCCGAACTTACTGTAACTATTCGATGAATGCTTGCATCCCGGACGGATTGCCCATCCGTTATTAGCACTCTCCCCAAGTGAGTGCCAATGATCTAGGGACAGAAGCCGGTGCTGTCAAGACGCCGATCTGCAAATAGTCATTTTACCCGGAGTTTGCTAGCAGTCTCTATGGCTGGCTGCTAACTCATTGAAAATTAACACTTTCACTGTTGAGTTAAAGACCCGACAGACGCAAACTAACGTGCAATGAGAACCGTTTGAATAAGGGGAGAACCGTCGGACACCCAGGAACGCCGAATTCTCAGGTTCCAAGGGAAGAGATGATGAGGGGAAAAGCATGAGTAATCTATCGCTTCAGCTTCGTGATCATCGCCTGACCACCGCTGAGATCACCTATCACATGCCTGATCATCCAGGCCTCTTGCAGAGTTACGTTTGGCAAGACTACGACATTGCGCCTGACTATCCGGTATTGCATCGATTTCTTAATTTTTGGGCGCGATCCCTCGACGGCAAGCTTCATTCGGTGCGGGTTGCCAGCCGTACCATTATCGATACACCGCGGTTGCGCCGGATCGACGGTCTTTTCCAGCTGCACTGATTGCCGGTGCAAACACGGAGTGCCTTGACGACATAGCGGTTCACGGATAAGGCGCTTGCACAGGCTGGCTTCGAACCCATAGTATTCGGCCTCGCCGATAACCCCCAGGCGAGGTCTTAAGCGATGTCGACCATCGCCGCCAAATCCAACGCCAACTCTCAGAATCGCAGCGATCGTCCAATTGCCATTTGGCTATTGGTCTGTTGCGCAATGATTCTTGCGATGGCGGTGATCGGTGCCATAACCCGGCTGACGGAATCCGGCCTTTCGATTATGGAGTGGGCGCCGCTTAGTGGTGCTCTGCCACCCCTTTCCCAAGCCGAATGGGAGCGTCTCTTCGCCCTCTATCAGCAAACCGAAGAGTACCGCAGCGTCAATGCCGGCATGGACTTGGCGGAGTTCCGCTCGATCTTCTGGTGGGAATACGTGCATCGCCTCTGGGGGCGGTTGATCGGCCTGGTCTTTGCGATACCCCTGCTGTGGTTTGCGCTAACTGGCCAATTGCGGCGTCCGCTGGCTTATCACCTGCTCGGCGCCCTGCTGCTTGGCGCGTTGCAGGGGGCGCTCGGCTGGTACATGGTGGCAAGCGGCTTTGCCGAGCGCAGCGATGTGAGCCAGTATCGCCTGGTCGCGCACCTCGGCCTGGCGATCGCGATTTTCGCCTACCTTTTCTGGATCGCTCTCGATCTTTTGGAGACCAAGCCGGAGCCCGGCTTCGTTGATCAGCCGAGGCTGCGCCTGGCGCTGATCGGCCTGATTACCTTGATCGCAGTCACCATCGCTTCGGGCGGTTTCGTGGCGGGCCTGAATGCCGGCTTTACTTACAATACCTTTCCGCTGATGGACGGCGATCTCTTTCCGGCGGGTTACTTCGACCTCAGTCCCTGGCCGATCAATGCAACCGAGAACATCACCGCGGTTCAATTCAATCACCGGCTGCTTGGCATCGCTGTGGTGGTGACGAGCCTTTTTCTCTGGCTGTGGTCGCGGCGCGCTGCTGTTGGGCCGGCGGCGCGGCGGGCGTTCACCTGGCTCGGCGGCATGGCCCTGCTACAGGTGACACTCGGGATCGCCACGCTATTGCTGGTGGTGCCGACTTCATTGGCCGCCCTCCACCAAGGTTGTGCGATCCTATTGCTGGGCGTAGGCCTTTGGTGCCTGCATCGCCTGCGGCGGCCGTCGGATGAAGGCCGGTGACGAGGTCTCGGAGTGAGCAAGGGGTTCCGCTTCCGGTCAATGTCTTGACGGGGTTCCTCGGCAGCGGGAAGACCACGCTCTTGCGCTATCTCCTCGCCCATCCGGCGACCGGGGAAACGGCCGTCATCGTTAATGAATTTGGCGAGATCGGGCTCGACCACCGCTTGGTCGAGAAGGTCGACGAAGACCTGGTGTTGCTCAATAGCGGTTGTCTTTGTTGCACGCTCCGTAGCGATCTGGGTCGTACGCTCGGGCGCTTAACCCGAGAAAGAGAGGCCGGGCGGATTCCCGCCTTTCGCCGCGTTGTCATCGAGACCACTGGCCTGGCCGATCCGGCACCCATTCTGCACAGCCTCATGGGTGATCCGGCCGTGCTGCATGATTTTCGCCTCGACGGCATCGTTGCGACCGTCGACGGGGTTCTGGGCGCAACAACCCTGGACCGGCACGAAGAAGCCGTGAAGCAGGCAGCCGTCGCCGATCGCCTGCTGCTGACCAAGGCCGATCTGGTCAAGCCATCCGCACTCGAAGAACTGCGAGAACGGCTAAGGGGCCTCAACCCCTCGGCACCCATCTCGACTGTCATCCAAGGAGAAATCGAACCGAGCCAGATCTTGGGCGCTGGCCTCTTCGATCCGGCAAAGAAGACCGCCGACGTTCGCGGTTGGCTGGACCGGGAAGCCTATGAATCATCGGGGGAGCCAAACCACCACCATGATCACGGGTCGGGTCGCCATGACGTCAACCGTCACGACGACCACATCCGTGCCTTCAGCCTCACCTACGACACGCCACTCAATTGGGATCGGCTCAATGCCTGGCTGGAGACGATGATCGGACTTTACGGTGCCGATATCCTGCGCCTTAAAGGCATCTTGATGATCGAAGACATTGACGGGCCGGTGGTGATCCACGGCGTCCAACATCTCTTCCACCCGCCGGTCCGTCTTGAGGCTTGGCCGCCGGGGCCGAAGCGCAGTGAACTGGTGATGATCACCCGTGACCTTGACCGCAAGGTCTTCGAAGAGACCCTACGGTCCTTTAACGACGGCGGGCCCTATCTAAAGGGGCCTCATTAGTCTCACGTCCTCACTCGGCGGCTATTGCCACGACAAGATCGTGCGCTTCCACCCGGGTGCCGGCCGTTGCCACGACCTCCTTCACCACGCCGTCCACTTCGGCGTAGACGGCGGTTTCCATCTTCATCGCCTCTATGGTGAAGAGCCGGTCGCCCTTGGCAACTTTGGCGTCCGCCGCTGCGGCGACACTGACAATCAACCCCGGCATGGGGGCGCCGACCTGACCCGGGTCGCTCTCGTCCGCCTTGCGGTGCACGCGGGCCGACGCGGCCAAAGCCCGATCGGCCACCTTGACCGCCCGTGGCTGGCCGTTTAGCTCGAAGAAGACGGTGCGCATGCCATCTTCATCCGGCTGGCCCGTCGCCAACTTGGTCACCAGCAGGGTCTTACCCTTGTCGATGTCGATGGCGACTTCCTGGGCCGGTTCCAGGCCGTAGAAGTAGACCCCGGTTGGAATCACGCTGGTATCGGAATAGGCACGCCGATGCTTGGCGTAATCGAGGAAAACGGCCGGATACATCAGATAGGCGGCGAGATCGCGATCATCGGCCTGGCGCCGGAGTTTTTGTTCGAGCTCCAGTCGCTCCCGCTCCAGATCGGCGGGCGGCAAAACGGAGCCGGGCCGGACTTGCAGCGCTTCACCACCCTTGAGGACCTTGCTTTGCAAGTCCTTGGGAAAACCCCCAGTCGGTTGGCCAAGATCACCATGGAAGAATTCCACCACCGACTCCGGAAAGGCGATTTCCTTTTCGGGATTGCGCACGTCCTCGGGCGTTAGGTCACTGCTGACCATGAAGAGTGCCATGTCGCCGACCACCTTGGAGCTCGGCGTTACCTTGACGATGTCACCGAAGAGGTCGTTGACCTGGGCGTAAGCCTTGGCGACGTCCGGCCAATGCTCGCCAAGGCCCATGGCGCGAGCCTGTTCGCGTAGATTGGTGTACTGGCCACCGGGCATGCCGTGCTCGTAAACATCGGAACCGCCGGCGCGCATGTCGCTTTCGAAGGCGTAGTAGAGGCGGCGGACGCCTTCCCAGTAGGCGGAGATGGCGCGCATGGCATCGCGATCGAGATCCGGGTCGCGCTTGCTGTGGCGCAAGGCTTCAACGATGGAACCAAGGTTGGGCTGGGAGGTCAGGCAGCTCAGCGAATCCATGGCGCCATCGGCGGCGTCCACCCCGGCCTCGGCGGCGGCGAGCACGCTGGCCGCCGAAATGCCGCTGGTGTCGTGGGTATGGAAATGCAGCGGAATGCCGATTTCTTCCTTCAGCGCCTTGACCAGCTTGTAGGCGGCGGCCGGCTTGCACAGGCCCGCCATGTCTTTGATGCCGAGGATATGGGCACCGGCTGCCTCCAGCTCCTTGGCCATGGTGACGTAGTACTTGAGGTCGTACTTGCTGCGATTGGGGTCGGTGATGTCG
Organism: Rhodospirillales bacterium; assembly: GCA_965222795.1. Taxonomy (GTDB): domain Bacteria; phylum Pseudomonadota; class Alphaproteobacteria; order Kiloniellales; family CBDCUY01; genus CBDCUY01. The sequence continues at coordinate 3,274,986 of OZ244972.1, forward strand.
CCGGTGTAGCAGATCGCCGCCTCGCAAAGCTTGCCGGTTTCGCAGACCGCATCCATGGCAACCCGCATGTTCTCGACCCAATTCAGCGAGTCAAACACCCGGAAAATATCCATGCCGGCGTCGGCCGCCTGGCGCACGAAGAACTTCACCACGTTATCCGGGTAGTTCTTGTAGCCGACCCCGTTGGCGCCGCGCAGCAGCATTTGCAGCAGCAGGTTGGGCATCGCCTCGCGCAGGCTCGCCAGGCGCATCCAGGGATCTTCCTTGAGAAAACGCATGGCTACATCGAAGGTGGCGCCACCCCAACATTCCATGGATAGGAGGTTGGGCAGGAGGCGCGCATAGTGGGGGGCGATTGCCAACATGTCATAGCTGCGCATGCGGGTGGCGAGCAGCGACTGATGGGCATCGCGCATGGTGGTGTCGGTCAAGAGCAGGGGCTTTTGCTCTAGCATCCAACGGGCAAAGCCCTCGGCCCCTAACTCATCGAGCCGTTGACGGCTGCCCGACGGTGGATTGGATCGCGGCAAGTCAGGCATCGTCGGGTCGGCAAGGCGCGGCGGCTCCGGACGGTCCTTGATCTCCGGGTTACCATTGACGATCACATCGGCGATGAATGACAGCAGCCGCGTAGCACGGTCCCGACGCTGGCTGAAATCGAAGAGTTCTGGGGTTTCGTCGATGAAACGGGTGGTGTAATCACCACCTTGGAACCTTTCGTGTGAGATAAGGGCTTCGCAGAATCGTAGGTTGGTTGCAACGCCGCGAATGCGAAACTCGTTCAAGGCCCGCTTCATGCGTGCGATCGCTTCTTCGGGCGTCTGCCCCCAGGCCGTCAGTTTCTCCAGCAAGGAGTCATAGAAAGGTGTGATAAGGGCGCCCGAATAGGCGGTGCCGCCATCCAGGCGAATGCCGAAGCCGGTGGCACCCCGGTAGGCGGCAATGCGGCCATAGTCCGGAATAAAGTTGTTTTGCGGGTCCTCGGTGGTGATCCGGCATTGTAGCGCATGGCCTCGCAGGCCGACGTCTTCCTGGTTAGGGACGCCACTTTCCGCAGTTCCGATCTTCGCCCCGGCGGCGATGCGAATTTGCGCCTTGACGATGTCGATACCGGTGACGACTTCGGAGACCGTATGCTCGACCTGGATGCGCGGGTTGACCTCTATGAAATAGAACTGTCCCGTTTCGTCATCCATCAAGTATTCAGCGGTGCCGGCATTCTGGTACCCTGCGGTTTCGCCAAGGCGCACGGCGGATTGACAGAGCGCCTGGCGGGTTTCCTCGCTGAGGTAAGGGGCGGGGGCCCGTTCGACCACCTTTTGATTGCGGCGCTGCATGGTGCAATCGCGCTCGAAAAGGTGAATCACCTTGCCATGATGGTCGCCTAAGATTTGGACTTCCACGTGACGGGCCCGGCGTACCAGCTTTTCCAGGAAGACTTCGTCCTTTCCGAAGGCGCCCTTGGCCTCGCGGCGTCCGGCCGCTACTTGCTCGGCCAGCATGCTTTCGTCTTCGACCACCCGCATGCCACGGCCGCCACCGCCCCAGCTCGCCTTCAGCATGACCGGATAACCGACCTGTCGGGCCAGGGCCGCTGCTTCGTCCATGTCATAGGGCAAGGGGCCTGTTGCCGGCATCACCGGGATCTTGGCACGCTCCGCCAAGGCCCGCGCCGATACCTTGCTGCCAAAACCCCGCATCACCTCCGGCGAGGGGCCAATGAAGGTAATGCCGTTTTCGGCGCAAGCCTCTGCGAACTCCGGGCTTTCGGACAAGAAGCCGTAGCCGGGATGAACCGCGTCGGCGCCGACGTCGCGGGCCACGCGAATCATTTCGTCAATGGAGAGGTAGGCCTGAACAGGCCCCATGCCCTTGCCGATGAGGTAGGCCTCATCCGCCTTGAACCGATGCAGTGCATAGCGGTCTTCGTGGGAGTAGACAGCCACGGTTCGAATGCCGAGCTCGCTAGCGGCACGGAAAACGCGGATGGCGATTTCGCTGCGATTGGCGACGAGTAGTTTTCGGAACGGTCGGATCGAACCCGAAGCGTTACTGCTCATGTCATTACCCCTCTCTGCAGCCCACTTGTGCAGCCCACTTGTTATGTGCCGGCGATGCCGCAGCCGTAGGCTTACCTAGACAGAATAGTCCGAGTTTTCTGAAGGATCACGTGAAGATCGCCTGCTGCCTGTCATTTCCTCGCACCAAGGGCACCTTATTCCAGCGCGCAGGTTAGATTGACCTTACCAGTAGGTCATGGCGCCATCGAACAATGCCGTCAGTTGCTCGCGGTCGATGGGAATTGGCGCGTTGTTCAGCAAACGCTTTTGCGGAAAAGCCCCCTCAACCAAGGAAGCAAGGTCGCTTGTCTCGTAGCCAACCCCGCAAAGACCGTTGGGCATGGCGGTCTTGCGCATCAGTGAAATGATTGTCTCGGCCAGTACTTCGCCTGCCTCCGGCTCGCCGGCGCCCCGGGTCTCACCGCCGAGCCAGTTGGCTGCCGCCAGATGCCGATTGGCGCAAGCGGGCGCCGTCACCCGAAACACCGAGGGTGCATTGACGATCACAGACATGCCATGGGGCACGATCGGCTCGTCTTGGGGATATCCTTCCGGCCGGAAATCGCGAACCAAGCCGGCCACCGCATAAGACATGCCGTGCGGCGCATGAACACCCGAGTTGCCAAAGGCGATGCCGGCCAGGGTCGAGGCCCACATCACCTGCTCGCGTGCTTCGGCATCGTTGGCGTCGGCAACAGCGCGCAGCAAATAGCGGCCCAGCAGACGGAGCGCTTCGCCGCAACCAAGATCGCTCCACGGGTTGGCGCCTTGGCTCATCGGGCGAAGGCGCGGACTAGGCGGGGCAGGGCGGCGCGAATAGGGCAGTGCCGTATAGGACTCCAAGGCATGGCTCAGCACATCGAAACCGCTGGCCGCCACCACGTTGTTTGGCAGGGTCTGGGTGACATTCGGGTCGATGAGAGCCAGGCTCGGGCGCAATTGACGCGCGGCAATTCCGGTCTTGGCTTTCATCGACAGCAAATCGAAGATGGTGATGCCAGTGCATTCGCTGCCGGTGCCCGAGGTTGTTGGACAGGCGATATGGGGCTTTAGGAGGCCGGGAATAGGCCGGCCTTCACCGATCGGTGCATTGACATAAGCCAGGAAATCGGCGGGGTAGGTGGAATAGAGGTTGGCCGCCTTGGCGGTGTCGATGACCGAACCGCCGCCCAGGGAGATATAGCCGTCGAAACTACTGCCCTCGGCAAAGCGGGTGGCCTGCTGAAAGGAAACATCCGTTGGCTCCACCCTCACTTCATCGTAGACGACTGTTTCTATGCCGGCCGAACGCAGCGAAGACAGCAAGACGTCAAGATGTTCCAGTGCCGCCAGCCGTTTGTCGGTAAAAACCGCAACCCGCTTAAGGCCCAGACCATAGGCGTGGTCCCCTACCTCGCCGAGGACGCCGCGACCAAAGACGATGGTCGAGGCATCGACGGAAAATGCGCTGTCTCCCCCTTGTTCCAGAGCAAAGTAATGGCAGCAACCCACAACGCCCCTCCTCGATTGGCAGCCGGCGATAGACCACGTGCTGTACCGCTTGTTCGGAAAATACGCTAGAATCGCCGATTGAGAGAATAGTCTTTCGATGGCTTGGCAAAATGGCGGTCGAGTAGTGCCGCGAGTTGCCGACGGCAGATGGGTCGGTGGACGCGTCAGCGAATAGGATCGTGCAGCACCGCTCTTGCCAACGGAAACGGCATCGTTGACATCTTCACTGCCGCCGGAGACGAGGGACCTCAGGACGGCTTAGCGACGCAGTTCCAATAACGGGTCACTGGCTGAGGCTGGAGCGGGCGACGGGGATCGAACCCGCGACCTCGAGCTTGGGAAGCTAGCGCTCTACCAACTGAGCTACGCCCGCACCATTGAGCGTTATAGGTCAGGCCTGGGGCGGCTTCAAGATAGCAGCGAGTTGCGCGTTGCCTGATCAAAGAATCGTTTGAGCGTCGCTTCGCAAGCTGACAGTTGCCCGAAGGCAATGTAGGTTGTGTGGCGAAACCGGGTGTCTCATCGAGTTTTTGGGGGCGGTAATGCGTTACCTGCGGACGTTTTTCACTCTATGCCTTTCGCTGTGCTGCTTTGTGCCAGGCGCCAGTGCGGGCGATGACTGGGGCAACGCCCTCGAAAAGGCCAAGGGCCAAACGGTGTACTGGAATGCCTGGGGTGGCGATGAACGCATCAACGCCTATATCGCCTGGGTCGGTGACAGAGTGTCCGAAGATTACGGCGTCACGCTGCGCCATGTGAAGTTATCGGACACAGCCGATGCGGTGAGCCGGGTTCTGGCAGAAAAGACTGCCGGGCGTGATGATGAAGGCTCGGTAGATCTGATTTGGATTAACGGTGAGAACTTCGCCACGATGAAGGAAAGTGGTCTTCTCTTTGGGCCCTTCACCGAACATCTACCCAACTATCAGCTGGTTGACTTTGCCGGCAAGCCGACGACCCTCATCGACTTCACGGTACCGGTCGACGGCTTGGAAGCGCCCTGGGGCATGGCGAAGATCAATTTTATCTATGATTCTGCGCGGATTGACCAAACACCGAATTCAATCCCGGATTTTCTCGAGTGGGCTAAGGCTCATCCGGGGCGCTTCACTTATCCAGCGCCGCCCGATTTCATTGGCTCAACTTTTCTTAAACAGGTTCTAATTGAATTGGTAGAGGATGCCGGGGTGCTGCAGAAACCCGTCGCGACCGACGACCAGTTCGCAGAGGTGACAGCGCCCCTGTGGTCGTACTTGGACGCCTTGAAACCCTATCTCTGGCGCAAGGGCATGACCTATCCGGCGAGCGGTCCGGCCCAACGACAGATGTTGGACGATGGCGAGGTCGATATCGCCATTTCCTTCTATCCCTCCGAAGCATCTTCGGCTATCGCCAATGGACTTTTGCCGGAAAGCGCGCGTGTCTTCGTCCTAAAGGACGGGACCATCGGCAACACCCACTTCGTCGCAATCCCCTACAACGCGGCCAACAAAGAGGCGGCCATGGTGGTGGCCAACTTTCTGATGAGCCCGGAAGCGCAAGCCCGCAAACTGGATATTGCCAACTGGGGGGACGATACGGTTTTGGATATGGCCAAACTCACACCCGAAGCTCGTGCGCTATTTGATAATTTGCCGCGTGGCGCCGCGACCTTGAGCCCCCAGCAGCTGGGTCCGACGCTGCTCGAGCCGCATCCTTCTTGGATGACCCGGATCGAAGCGGCATGGCAAGCCCGCTACAACAGCTAGGCGTCATCGGCGTAAGGCATTCTATAGGGCATGGCGCAAGCCGCAGTCGTTCGAGGGCGACATCTGGATCCGCTGAGATGGTTTCCCCATCTCACTCTTCTGCTGTTCCTAACGCCAATTGCAGCGGGTTTGTTTGGCACCTGGCTTCCGGCTTTCGGAATCCTGCCGGCAATTGGTGGAACCGAGCTTACCTTTGATCCCTGGCGCCAACTCCTTGCCTATCCGGGATTGGCTACATCGATCAGGTTGAGCCTGGTTAGCGGATTCCTGGCGACGGCCCTGTCGTTGGGCCTGGTGATCGCCTTTTTTGCCTGCTGTTCTGGTACCAGGGTCTTTGCCTATGTAAGGCGCCTCCTGGCCCCGATCCTGGCCGTTCCGCATTTGGCGATTGCAATCGGCTTCGCCTTTCTCATTGCGCCGAGCGGCTGGGTCCTTCGGTTCGTTTCCCCCTGGGCGACGGGCTGGCACCTGCCGCCGGATTTGCCCCTGGTGCAGGACCCTTATGGCTTGGCGCTTGCTTTTGGGCTGGTCCTGAAAGAGACGCCGTTCTTGTTTTTGATGACCCTGGGGGCGTTGAATCAGATCGGCACAGATAAGCGCCTGGCGGTGGCCGCATCGCTTGGCTATGGGCCGGTCTATGCCTGGTTGAAAACAGTATTGCCGGCCGTTTATCCACGCATCCGCTTGCCGGTCTATGCGGTCCTGGCCTTTTCGCTATCCGTAGTCGATATGGCGATTATCCTGGCGCCAGCGACGCCGCCGCCCTTGGCGGTTCTTGTCTTGCGGTGGTTCAACGATCCAGACCTATCGATGCGGTTCCTTGCCGCCGCCTGTGCCTGTCTGCAGCTTGCATTGGTTGTTGCTGCCATCCTCTGTTGGTACGGGATCGAGCGGCTCGCTTCAATCCTAGGGCGACGTTGGCTTGTGAGCGGTCGACGAGGCGGTGACGGCAGATGGGGAAAACACCTATTCGGATCGGCGATGGCGCTCTGTCAGGGGCTCGCGGTGCTCAGCCTAGTTGGAATGGCAGTTTGGTCATTTGCCTGGCGCTGGCGCTTTCCTGACGTCTTGCCGATCCACTGGACCACCGGCAACTGGAGCCGTCAACTCGGTGACGGATTGGGCTGGGCGACGTGGACCACGGCCATTATCGGGCTCGCATCGGCGGTTATTGGGCTGGTTTTGGTCATCGGGTGTCTGGAAAACGAAACCCGGTACGGTGTCAAGCAATCTGACCGGAGTTTGTGGTTGCTCTACACCCCACTCCTGGTGCCCCAGGTCGCATTTCTGTTTGGCGCTCAGGTGCTGGCAGTTTGGACGGGTGTCGATGGCACCTGGGTGGCGATGGTTTGGGCGCATCTGCTTTTTGTCTTGCCTTACGTGTTCCTGGCATTGGCGGAACCCTATAGAACCTTAGATGACCGCTATCTGCGAACGGCGCTGTGCTTGGGAGCGACGCCCAGCCGCGCGTTTTGGCGCGTGAAACTGCCGATGCTGCTCAGACCGGTTCTCTTTGCATTGGCGGTCGGGTTCGCGGTCAGCGTTTCGCAATATTTGCCGACTATCTTTGCCGGCAGCGGCCGGTTTATGACCCTGACGACCGAAGCACTCGGTTTGGCAAGCGGCGCTGATCGGCGGGTTGTTGGCGTCTATGCTATTATGCAGGCTGCCTTGCCCTTGCTGGCTTTCACCATGGCCCTTATCTTGCCTGTCTGGATTTTTCGTAATCGCCGTGGAATGCGAGTCTTCTGAATGACCGGACACAACAAGGCTGATTCGTTGCCCGCTGGCCGGCTTGAGTTGCAGAGTGTTGGCTTGAGCCTGCAGGGGCGATGCCTGTTTGAGCGTATCGATCTCCGTGTTTCACCGGGAGAGATCGCAACTGTCATGGGGCCGAGCGGCTGCGGCAAATCAAGTTTACTTGCTTTTATCTGCGGAACCTTGGAGCGATCCTTTGTCGCGAAAGGCGAAATCGTTCTTAATGGCCGACGGCTAACAGTGCTTCCGCCACAACAGCGGCAAGTGGGCATTTTGTTCCAGGACGACTTGCTCTTTCCCCATTTGAGCGTGGCGGAAAACCTTGCCTTCGGCCTGCCGCCGAGCCTCTCCGATCAACCTGCTCGACAGGAACGCATTGTGACCGCCTTGCGAGATGCCGATCTCGAAGGCTTTGGCGACCGGGACCCAGCGACTCTTTCCGGCGGCCAGCGCGCTCGCGTCGCCTTGATGCGGACCCTACTGGCTGAACCGCGTGCATTACTGCTGGACGAGCCCTTTGCAAAACTCGACCTGGCCCTGCGGTGGCGCTTCCGCAACTTTGTGTTTGAGCATGCTCGAGCACAAGGATTGCCGACTTTATTGGTGACCCATGATCCGGCGGATGCTGCCAACACTGGCGGTCCTATCATTGAAATTGGCACACGCGAATCGGGAGGTCGTCTGGCCAGCTCCGATTCGCGTAGAAGGGCTTTTCCCGGATCCGGGGCCAAGCCTAAGCCTCATCCCGCAGCTTCTTAAGACAATTTTATCAACCAAACGGATTAATTTTGGGGCCTGCGCCTGATTCACTCACTTATCCACCTCTATTGGCGGCCCTCTTCCCTTGCGATAATCAGGCATATGATAGATAAGGAGGCGGGCAAGCGAGAGAAATCGGGAGGGTGAGTTTTAGGGGGGAAACGAAGTTTCCAGTGCTGAGGCTATTGTTGATTTGACAAACGCAGGAACGACTGCTGGACATCGACGAATGGGTCTTGGTGAGAGCGTATTTTGTCATGGAGTCTGAGGGAACAATGAACCGCAACACATGGATTGTCGGGCTAGCTACGGTGGGGTTGCTTTCCGCCTGTGTGGGTCAAGATATAGAACAGGTGCGTCAAGCCGAGGGCTCTGGCGATTCCTTTACCAGGTCACTGACGGAAGAGTACAAAGACTTCACCGTCTTCGAAGCTGACGAAATGTACGACTGGGCGGATGCCGGTCACTTCGCACGCAAGGGTCTGCGGGCCGCGAACGGCGAGGTTGTCGAGCCCGAGCCGATCTCCGAATGGAGTCTGCCGGATGAGCACGTGGGTGAGCTCACCTCAGCCAGAAGCCGTCTTGTCAGCGCTTTGGGCCCAGGGCGCGAGTCGGCACCGGAAACTGCGGCACGAGCCCAGGGACGCTTCGACTGTTGGATCGAGCAGCAGGAAGAAAACCACCAACCGGACCATATTGCTGCCTGCCGGGATGAGTTCTTCAGTGCGCTTGCCATGCTTGAAAAGGCAAACGAGCCACCCGAGCCGGAACCCGAAACAGCCATTCAACAGGCTGCTATGACGGCGCCTGAGACCTTCATCGTTTACTTTGACTTTGACAGCTCGGCCATCGATTCCGCGGGGCAGTCGGTAATCAATAACGCTCTGGCGAAGGCACAGCAGATGGGCAGTTCGGAGTTTTCCGTAACCGGACACGCAGATAGGGCCGGTGCCGAAGACTACAACCTGGCGCTGTCGCTCAAGCGCGCCAACGCCGTCCGCAGTGCGCTGGTCGGCGGCGGGGCCTCGGAAGGGGCGATCGGCGTCGCTGGCCGAGGCGAGGGCGAACTTGCCGTCCCGACGGCTGATGGCGTTCGCGAGCCAGGCAATCGGCGCGTGGAGATCATTCTCCAATAAAGTTCTTTCGCTCGGGATATGGGCAGTACCAAGTGGTGCTGCCCGATCCGGCAGCCCCTTCCATCATCGAGCCGTGTGTTACAGGGGCATTCCTGGCCGGGTGTCGTAGCGTAGGCCGACGCTGACGCGCTCGCAGCTAACGTCCTTCAAAAAATGGAAAGGTCGATCGAGTCTGCCGGCAAAGCCGGGAGCCCGCATCAGGTTCAAGCTTCCCGCCGGTATCGGGATTTCCCGTGCCTTGCTTGCGCGGCGATCGTTGCAAACAAAGAAGCGTGCTTGACCAGCCAGATTGATGATTGCGACCAAGCCTTTGTAGCGCACGTGGTCGCGATGCGCTGAAATGCCGCGAGAGCCGGCCGGATATCGCTGCGCAATCAAGTCATTCAGCAAGAAGTCGGGCGCCAGGGGACAGGGATCCAGCCGCCGGCAAGCGGCGTGCAAGAGGCTCGAAAGGGAGGCTGCCAACCGCGCCACGCGGCTTGCTAGCGGGAATTCGGTGGTCAAGTCAAAGTCCTGCTCGACGCGGCGTTCGCCTTCGCCAATCCACTGACGGGCGCGGCGAAAGGGAAGGCGAGCGATTTCCTCTAGCAAATACATCCGTGCGGCTTCATCGAGGAGAGGCACGGTAATCGCATCTTCCTCCGGCAGTCGGCGGATTTCTTCAGCTAAGCAAGCCGGCGTGAGTGTCGGAATGATCAAGCTGGCGGGCGAATCGACCGGTGTTTCACGTTTCGCCACTGATAATCCTCCAACAGGTTCCCTTGGTCTCGCGATTGTTTAAGGTCAGCGAGTGTCAAGGCAAGTGGTTGGCTCTAGTGACAGAGGAATCACAAACCCACTCATCGCGGCATGGTGCGGGACCCGTGACAGGTTCAGCGCCCGATTGTTCAGCGCTCCGTCCTCCTGGTCCCGTAAAGTGACGCATTAGTACCAAATTTCAATTGGATGATCGGAAAATACTTCGTCCGTCAAAGGGCCGCCGCTATCATCCTCACCGAGTTTGTGAGGGGAAGGGGGCTGCTACCGTGAGGAACACTTCAAACGGGCGACGATTAGGGAAAGTAATCCTCGGCGCCTTGGCCGCGCTTGCTTGCACAGTCGGCGAGATTGCAGGCGCCGCGGCGGCCGAGGAATCCTGTCGCGATAGGACCTGTACCGATGCAAGGAACCTGGCGAGCGGCGACCCTTTCCTTGTCGAGGCATCGCTGGCGAATGCCACGCAAACTGCGATGACCAAGGGGGATCCCGCGAGCTTGCGGCTCTACGCACGATTCCTGGCCATCGGTGCCTACTCCCGGCTGGGTGACGTGAAGAATACCGGCAGCCTCGGCACCGGCACCGGCAGTGACAACAACGACGACTATGTGGCAGGGCTGGGACTGGCTGTTGGATTACATCTTGATCCGATTTATCCGGGGCTACGGGCCGAGATCGAGTTGGACTACCGCTTCCGCTATGACTATGACGCTCGGCCGGCGGTTACTGGTCCCGGCACCCCTCCCCGTGGGGGGGTGACCAGCGATTTGGCCAGCCAGTCGCTTTTCCTCAACGTCGCTAAAGATTTTCACGTGGCCAATCTTTGGGATCGGCCGCTTAATGCCACTATAGGGGGCGGCGTCGGCATCTCCCGTCACGAATCCGATGCGACCTTCACCGATCTTGACTTGATAGATGCCGGTACCGGGACGCCCGACGACCGAGACGATGTCGATTTTGAATTCAGCTTCGCCTTTATGGCCGGCTTGAACTACGACATTACCGAAACGGTCCGGCTTGGCCTCGGCTATCGTTATGCGGACCTTGGCCATGTTGAAATGGGACCCTTTGACAACGGGCTTGCCCTCACCGCCAAGGACTACGAGACCCACGATGTGATCTTGAGCGTCAGCTACACCTTCTGAAAAATGGGGTGATAATCTAGCAAAATCAAAGGCTTGAAGTAATATTGTGGCTGCTTGTGGCAGCTATTTGAAGAGGTCCTTGGCGATCCTATCCATCGCCTTTCTGTGGTCTTCGGTTGGGAAGAGATGGCCGTATCGCGAGAAGGTGATCGCGATGTTGGAGTGGCCTGAATAGGCCTGAACCGTCTTGGGCTGGAACCCTTGCTCGATCCAGCACGAGACCGCAAAGTGCCTGAGTGAGTGCCACACGAGATGCGGCGCGCCGATCTTCTCCCTCAGCGGCCTGAAGTAACGGCTCGTCATGTTGGATTGCCGCGTGTAGCCACCTTTTCGGTCCGGGAAGACCAAGTCACCGGGCTTGGAGAACTTCGACCGCAATCGCCACTCGCGAAGCATCCTCACGATTTCCGAGCCAAGCGGCACCTCTCTAAGACCGGCCGCCGACTTCGGTAGATCCTCCGTGCCGTAGGCGTCGACTCGGGACTCTACCTTGCAAAAGCCCTTCTCGAGGTCGATGTGCTTCCACCGCAAGGCCCATTGCTCGCCAGCCCGCAAGCCTGTGGCGGCCGCGAACTTGAGCGGCACGACGAAATCCTTGTCCGCGTTGGCGATCAACAATTTCATTTCTTCCTTGCTGGGTGCGACGATTTTCCTGGAGCCTTCGTCGCGACGGCCCACGATTTGAACCCCGCGGGCGACGTTGGCGCTGACCAGATCGTTGCGCTTGGCGTGCTCTATCACCCGAGACAGCAGGCCGACGATTTGGCGTGCCGTGGGCACCGTGATGCCACTGTCTCTTAGTGCCTCTGCAAAGTCGTAGACCAGGCGCGTGGAAAGCTGCGCCAGCTTCAACTGGGCTAGGCCATAGTGATCGCTGAGCAGGTAGCGATGGACCCGCCCCTTGCAGATCTCATAGTGCTGGCGACAAAACCGCTCGCCACGGCGCGTGCGCCCCTCGATGTAATCGAGATAAAGCATGCAGGCATGGTGGACGGTAACTTGCGTCGCCGCGTGGCGATAGGTGCCTGCCAGCAGCTTTGATTCTTGCTCTACCAGCCAGACCTTTGCGTCCTTCTTTGTCTTGAATTGCCGACGCTGTCGGTTTCCCGCCCGGTCGGTCACCGTGGCCTGCCAAGCGACACTTATGTCGCCGCCGGCCGTCGTCCAGGTTCGTTTTGTGATTGCCATTTTGGTCCTCCTTTGGTTGGCGGCGCCTACCTGGCGCCATCGGTGTCATGCTTGTTGATCGGCCATGTCTTTCAGAAAATTGGCGATCCTCCGAGCCACAATCTCGGGGCCGCCTTCGAAGCCGGCTTCCATCTCACACTTCTCGGCCAACCAGGTGGCTTGCAGAGCCAGTCCCGCAAGGCTTTGGGGAGTAGTCATCAACATCCGGCTCTCGTGCCGTCGGACATTGTCCAAAACGAAATTTGACTGCGCCCAGTAGTACTCAGCAACGAACCTTTGCCCGGCCTGCCGTGCGTCATGCCAGGGATCCTGAAAGTACAGCCACAGCGTTTCGGCGCACTGCGCTTCCCGGTTCAGCGCCAACACAGGATCGAGGCCGCTCATGACGGCGCCCGCTGGGCAAGCTCCTTATCTTCAGCGACAGCGCCCCTCAGATAGGCAAGGGCGCGCTGCAAGACGATGAGGTCAAGATCAGGCTTGCGCCCCGGCACGTGCTCGTGTTCCCAAGCTTCAACAACCGCCTCAAGCTGCAACGCTAGACCGGCTACATTCAAAGGCTTGGCGCTGAGGAATTCGCTGTAGAGAGGCCCAGAGATAAGCCGCGCGCCCTCGGCAACGCGTCGAAAATACTTTTCGCCAGCAACCATGTGAGGCGTTTGCGAGTTGGCGCGATTGGCGCGGTGTGAGTCCCAGTCAATGTAGAGATCCATCCAACGCTCATACCGCCATTTGGCGTTTCCCACGCTTGCGTCAGAAAGCGCTTCCGCTGACTTCTCGGGACTGGGCTTTGGATTTGGGTTGGTAGTCATGTCACTTGTCCTCGTAACGCGACTTGCTAGGTCGCTCGCCAGCGGGGGGCTGGCGCCCGGAGCTAGCAACATTTACGAGGAAATGCCCATCCGCCTTTAGCTTGCGCCTGGACATGCGCGGACGGACTCCGGGCATAAGAAAGCCGCCTTTTCGGTAGCGGAAACCGCCTCGTACGGGTGTTGCTAGCACCAAGTAAATCTTCTCCCTTCACAGAAACAAAGTCAAGAGGCAAGTTCTCTAAGCCCTTAGAGCGACAGAATAAGTGGGACTCTGGTGCAGTATTTTCCCATTTATCGACTTGCATTGTAACACGGTAAAATCGATAAATCGGAACAAAGATGGGAAATACAGATTCAAAAAGGAAAAGGTACGATGGAAGAAAGGTGGCCGATAGAAGTGGCTGTAGCAGCGATGCGTGAGCCCTTTACCGCAGACGATGTGCCGGAATGGCGGCGAAGAAACGCTTTGCCGTTCACGCCGTCAGAAAGGACGACCAGCGGACGCAAGTCGACTTACACTCGGTGCGAGATCTTCGCTCTCTCGATCCTTGCTGAGTTTCGGCGTCAACGCTGGCCGCTGGTCGACGCGGCCCATGAGGCCGGAAAACTGGCCGCATGCTGGCACGACCAAAGTAATCCAGCCTTCAATCTCTTCCTCTATTCCAGATGGAAGGCGAATAACACCTGGCGCGGACTTGCCGGCAATATCTCTGACGAAAAATACTTGCTTGGGGAAATTCTTAAGTGTCTTCGTGAAGCTAAACAGTTCGCGCTTATCGATATTCGGTTAATCCGCGCTCAGGTGAATCGGGCGATCAATAACTACAAGCGCGAGCTAGAGGGGCAAGAGAACGCGAAGTGAGCAACATGGCCGAAAATCTACACACCGACCTTCTTAAGGGTGCCGATCAAATCGCGGCCTACCTCTTCGGCGATCCTCGGCAACGCAGAAAGATCTATCACCTCTGCGGCACAGCTCAACTGCCGCATTTCAAGCTCGGCAACACGCTCTGCGCCCGGAAGAGCGACATAGAAAAATACATATCGGACCAAGTTAGCCGCTCCGTTTCGTAGGTCTAAGGCCAGCAGACGAATGTCAGCCTTGGCATCGATCGCACCCAGTCTCGAGAAACCAAATCCCAGTCTGACCAACGGTCATGACGGCGAAGTGATAGCTACGGTTTGGCTATTGGAAGAGCCTTAGAGAACGCAGGAGAAAAGCCTTGATTGACCTGAACACTTTGCCCAAAACCGGCGAACAACTGCTCGACAAGTGGATTGAGGAATACTGGAACCTGGGCAAGTCTGGTCAGCCGGAACCAGCCGGGCTAAGCGACCCTTCACACGCCGATCGTCAAAAGATGCTTTGCCACGAGGCCTTCATTGCCGGCCGTTCCTTGTTCTACGCCCGCGCGGCCCACGCCTGTCTAGAAATCCACATCGATCACCAAGCCGGCCGCTGTGCCGGTTGCGGGGTCTGCGACAATGGCTAGCGCCTATGAAATCGCCTACTCGCTAGGCGCCAAGAAGATGGCAGGCGGTTGGATTTGCCGATGCCCTTCCTGTAACTACGCGTCCTCAAGCTTCTCGATCTCAGAAGGCGGCGATGGTAAGGCGCTCTTTCACTGTTTTGCCGGCTGCGACCCAGAAGCTGTGATGGATGCCTTGCGCTCTCGCGGCCTTTGGGCGGAGCGGCAAAGCGACGACTACTCCTATAGGGCACGCGGGTCCTTTCCGAGTGGCGGCGACATTTCGCGAGAGGTGCAACGGAGCGCGGCAGCGGCGGCTATCTGGCGGAATTCTCGCCCTGCGCCCGGAACCTTAGTCGAGACCTACCTGCAAGCGCGCGGCCTAAGCATCGCGCCGCCGCCAACGCTGCGCTTTCATCCCTCCCTCAAACATCGCTCTGGCGACAGCTTGCCGGCCATGGTGGCCCTGGTAAGCCGCTCCGCCGACAAGACGCCGCAGGCCGTGCACCGCACGTTTCTGGCGCGTGACGGCTCGGGCAAGGCGCCGGTACTTCCCGCCAAGATGATGCTCGGGGACTGCAGCGGCCGCGCCGCTCGGCTTGGTTCAGCGAGCGACCCCCTGATCTTAGGTGAAGGCATCGAGTCCGTCCTTTCCGCCATGCAGCTTTGGGGCTTGCCCGGTTGGGCCGCCTTGAGCTCAGGTGGGCTTAGCAGCCTGGCGGTTGATCAACTGCCCGAGCAAATCATCATCGCCGCTGACTGCGACAGGGCCGGGATTGAGGCGGCTTATCGCCTACAGCAACGGTTACACGCCAGCGGCAGGCAGGTGCGCGTCTTCAAGCCCGCGTCGGGCAACGACTTCAACGACCACTTCCGAACTTTGAGAGGGGCCGCCTAGTGGAGGCACGGCGTAAGGAGAATGGCTTTAGCGGCTTTAGCAACTTTAGCGGCGCCGAGGAAGTGAATTTAACGGAACCACCTCGGCCTCTCATGCGAGAGCTGCCACCGGCCAACGACTATCCAGTGCACGCGCTGGGGCCGATCATGGCAAGCGCAGTAAACGCAATTCATGACAAGACGCAGGCTGCCTTGCCGCTTTGTGCTCAGTCGGTCATGGCGAGCTGTGCTCTTGCTGCACAAATCCACAACAACGTCGTTCTACCAACCGGCCAGGTGCGGCCAACGTCTATTTATGCTGTCAGCGTCGCCTCCAGTGGCGACCGGAAAAGCAGCGCTGATGATCTTGCCGTTGCGCCGGTCGTCAAGCGCGAGAAGCAACTTCGAGAAGAGTTCGACAAGGAGATTTTCGTCTATACGATTCGCAAAGTGGCCTGGGATAAGGCCAAGGACGCCATTTTGAAGCGGAAAGACGCCGACAAGACGGCTATAGAGTGCGACCTGCTGAACCTAGGCCCGGCGCCCGAGGCACCGCTAGAGCCGCTCCTAACGGCACCTGAACCCACCTTTGAAGGCCTCTGTAAGCTTCTTGCTGTTGGCCAGCCTGGCTTGGGCGTCTTCTCTGGCGAGGGTGCCCAGTTCATAGGCGGGCACGCCATGAATTCCGAAAACAAGATGAAGACGGCCGCCGGACTCTCGACGTTGTGGGATTGCGGTACTGCGAAGCGGGTTCGATCCGGTGACGGCGCCATCACCCTCACGGGTCGCCGCGTTTCCCTGCACCTTCTAACGCAGCCCGGTGTCGCGCTGGAAATGCTTGGCGATGCCGCGCTTGCCGATCAAGGCCTGCTTAGCCGAATCCTTGTTGCCGCACCTGACAGTCCTGCTGGGAAACGATTTTGGCGGGAGCCTACTCCTGACTCGGAAGTGGCGATCAAGGACTATAGTTCGCATGTCCTATCCATTCTGGAGGCCTCAATGCCACTGGCCGATGGCAAGGCAAACGAGCTCGACCCGGCTGAGTTAGGGCTGACAGACGTTGCTCGCCGTATTTGGATCGATTTCTCCAATGAAGTTGAGAAGAAGATTGGCGGTGGGGGTGATTTCGAGGCCATCAGAGGCTTTGCGAACAAGGCAGCGGAACATGCCGCGCGGCTCGCCGCTATCATCACGACGATCGAACTCAAGCAAGTCGACGGCGGAGAATTTGGCTCGGACGCGATCTCGTCGGGCATTGAGATTGTTCGCTATCACATTGCAGAGGCCCTGAGGCTCTTCGAGGCGACGCAGGCCAGCAACGAGCTCATAGCCGCGCAAAAGCTCCTCACGTGGCTCCAGACATCTTGGGACGAAGAACTCGTCAGTCTGCGGGACATTTACCAGCTAGGCCCCAACGCTATTCGAAACAAGGCAACCTCATCAAAGCTGGTCGATATCCTGGTCGATCATGGCTGGCTGATCGATGCAGGGCCTGGCGAAATCAAAGGCGTTAACCGCCGTGAGACGTTCAGGATCGTCCAATGAGTTGGGTCTCGAAAAATGAAATTCGGCCAGCTGCTACTGCTAAAGTCGCTAATCCCGCTAAAGTTCCAGGAAAGATTAGCAACTTTAGCGGCTTTAGCGGTAGCAGCCCCGCCAATCTGAGAAATTGTGGAAAGGAGTTGTCGTGAAAGCACACGAGGCACTCATCGCATGGACGCCCGCCAATTTGCACACACCGACCTCGGGCCAGGTCAAGGTTGGTCCTCTTTTGAATGAAGGTGAATACGATTGGACGTGGCCCTACAGCTTCTCAGGAGGCGCTGCTCTTACCAGGGTTAGGAAGCTACGTGGCGGGGAAAGCATAGCGCAGCTCTTCATCGACTTTCACACGCTCGTGGTGCGCGATGGGATAGCGCCCGAAGAAGCCCACAAAGAGTTTTTGGCCATTGACGAATACGCCGAGCGCATCTCCGCTGACATCAAAGGCTCAAGGAATCCGGATTTGTGGTAGTCGCCACTTTCCCCCCGCAGCAAGTCGATCATCAAAGCAGCCCGCTTGTCGTGACCTAGCTAGGCCATTATGTTATAATATAACATTTCTAAGCGACTGTTAGGTAAACAACCTAATGGTAGCTCGTAACCTTCTGAAAGGATTGAGAGATTTTGACCATGTGGCAAGCCTGTGGCGACGGCGAAGGGTAAGCGGATGCCTGAATGCAGCGACGATAGCCGCGTGATACCCGTCCCTTCGACGCTGGTTATCGGCGGACGGGCGGTTGATGGCCGGACCATCCCTGCAAAGCGCTACAAAGCGGTGATGGCCGACTTGGCAGCAGACGCTGGCGGTGAGCCTTCCACGGCTGCTTGGCTCCTGATCAGCCGGGCTGCGGGCTTGACGGTGCAGTTAGAACAGATGGAAGCGGTTATCGCCTCGGGCGGCGCTGCCGATGTTGAAGCCTATGCCAAACTCACGGGTGCCTTGGTCCGGGTGCTCAACACCCTAGGCCTAGGCCGTAAGGCCAGAGACATCACGCCGAAGGTTGTCGAAATCGACGCCCACGCACGGGCCGTGAAGAGAGCCAATGGCTGACAACCCCACCGACATCGTGCTTCGTTATCACGTCCGGCTGGACGGATTGTCGAACGGCGTCTTGGCAGACATGGCAGCCGACATAGAGCGCGCCTTGGCCAAGGTGATTGCCGAGATCGAACGGCGTGGCGACGACGGCACTTTCACCAGCGCCAGGCTGGCAGAGCTACGTACGGAACTGACGGCCGCCCGCACTGCTTTGCGGGAACGTATCCAGAACGGCGTCAGGGACTCCCTGGACGCGGTTCTAGAGACTTCGGGCAGGGTGATAGCCCAGACAGCACAATCGCTATCAGGGAGTCTCTCAGGCGCTTCCAGCGGCATACCGGTTGTGCTGGATACAATTGCAGTGCCGGTCGCGGCCATGGCGGCAGTGGCGGGGCAGCCTTTCGATGGCTTCACCTGGCAGCGCTGGGGCGCCAAGCTGGCAGAAGATACCCTGGGTCGTGTTGAGAGCGAGCTGCGGCAAGCGGTGGCCTTGGGTGAAGGCATCCCCGATATCCGCAAGCGCCTTGAAAAGACGGCCGGGCTTAGCAAGCAATCGGCCGAACGCCTGGCACGCACGGCCATCAATTCGACGGCCAATCGGGCACGGGTGGAAGGGCTCAGGCGCTTTGCCGGCGATCTGGTGAAGGGCTGGCGCTACACCTCGGTGCTGGACGGCCGCACATCCGACATCTGCCGGGGGCTCGATGGCCAAGTGTTCCGAGCCGACGACCCAAAGATCCCCTTCCCGCCGCGTCATCCGAACTGCCGGGGCGTGCTCCTGCCTTTATCAGCCTTGGACGATAAACCCGCTGGCGAGCGGCCGGCGGTGCGTTCGACCTTCACCCGCAAAGAGGAGGGCCGTGAGTTCCGCCGCCGTGCCAGGGACCGTGTCAGCGAAAAACAATGGAAGGCCATGGACGAGGCGGAACGGCACAAGGAAATCGCCAAGACCCGCCGGGTCTTTCGCGACCACACGGTCAGTCGGGTACCGGCATCAACCAGCTACCAGGTTTGGCTGAAGCGCCAGCCGGTGTCGTTTCAGAAGGAAGTGCTTGGCCCGACCCGCTACCGGGCCTTCCAGCGGGGGCTGGATGTGGGCCAGATGGCCACTCATGACCGAAAGCTCAGTATTGCCGAGCTGCGGCGCCTTTATCCACAAGAGATGGCGGGCCTATGAGTAAGCAGGACAGCCTGGCCGACAAGAACCTGGAGCGCTGGCAAGGGGGCTCGGCCGGTTTCTTTGCCTGGCTGGAAGACACCAAGCCGCAAATTCCAAACGACAAGGGCCGGTATCAGGCCTATGAGGTGCCGAGCGAGCGGGTTCGGCAAGCGATCGCCACGGCACTGGATGGCAACTATAGCACCATTTGCCTGTGCTGGCCGCGGCGGCACGGCAAGACCTTGGTAGCGGCGCTCATCATCGTCTGGCGTTTCCTCACCAAGCAGAACCACGCCATTGCCATTGTTGCGAATAGCGAAAAGCAGACGGTCGACACGGCCTTCCGCTTGGTGAAAGGCATTCTTCAGCGCACGGCTTTCACCAAGGCCCTGATCGAGGCCGGTGTGATCAAAGTCGGTGTTGATCGGATTTCCTATGGGGCGCTGGACAACACCATTCAAGGCTTTGCCAGCACCCCGTCCTCGCTCTATGGCAAGCGGCTCAATCTGGCGCAGGTGAGCGAACTGCACGCGGCCAGAACCGACGAGGTCTTTCAGGCCTTGGCCTCCTCCACCATCGACAGCGACGACGGCCTGGTGTTGATCGACAGTACCGTCGGCCCGCGGTCCTCGCCGCTCTATGGCCTTTACTTGCTGGCCGAACGTGGTGAGGACGAAACGCTTTTTTTCAGCCATCTAAGCTACACGGGGATCGATGACGCCATTGCCAAGGGTCCTGCCTGGATCAAGCCGCAGCGCTTGAAGTCCCGTGCGGCGCAGATGCTGCCGGCCGAGTTCGAGCAACAGCACCTCAATCAGTGGGGCAGCGGCTCCAACGCGCTCTTTCCGCAGGATGTGATTGACGGCTGCCGCGAGCGCTATCCCTTGGACGTGAAGGAATTGGCGGCGGGCCGTGCCACTGCGGTGGGGGCGGGCCTGGACCGGGCGATGATTTTCAGCCTGCATGGCGACAAGACGGTGCTAGCGGCGGTGCTCAAAACGACGAGCGAAGAGTCCGACGAGCCGGAATTTTACGTGCTTGACGCCCACGCCTTCAGTTTGTCGACCGAGGGGGCCATCAAGCGCAAGATCGGCACCTTCCAGAAGAACTTCGGCCTGAAGCACATCGCCATTGAGCGTTACGAGTCACAAGACATTTCCGTCTGGTGTGCGAACCAGGGCCTGGAATCAGAGCTTATCCATGCCACGCCCAAGCAGCAGGTGCCGGCCTTCTTGGCACTGGCCAACGCGGCGCGCGAAGGACGGCTGCACATCCATTCCAAGTTCGAGGCCATCTTCCGCGAGATGCAGACCTTTGAATACGAATTGAGGGCCACGGGCACGGCCGAAGGCACCATCCCGCGTTTTCAACACGCCAAGGGCTGTCATGATGACCACATCTATGCGCTCGCTTGGGCGGTTTACAGCCTGCGGGACATCGAATTGAATCCTTATGAGGTGACCGGGATTCGCTGCGACGCGGCGGGACCGATAGCGCGGCTTTGTCTCTTGAACGACGGTGATTTGATCCCACACTGTTCCGAGGAATGTCGTTCCTTTCAAGAAATTTCCACGCTCTACCAAGTATACCAAAGTAAATCCGGTATCGCTTCGATGGGAATAGATGACTTTTTCAGGTCACGGGTGACAAACATTGGTAGTCACACCCTCAGACGCTAGACAATTACTGAAAATCATAGGGATAATCGGGCTGGTGTTCATGGTTTTGTGTTCATGCCAGTCCTCCAACTACTTTCGGGCGTCGACCCGGTTCTAGCCATCGTTCGTAAGTCCGCTTCCCGTAAAAGGGCGGCGGAACTGCGGCTGCGGTACTATTTGGACCGACAGTCGGACGATCTGCTTGAGCAAATCAAGCAGCGCTGGTCGACGCCCGAAGATTTTCGGCTCTTCTGCCTCAACGTGGTTCGCAAAGTCACCGACAAGCGGGCCATGGTCTACAAGGCGACGCCGTTCCGCGAATTCGAAGGCTGGGCCCAAGACGAAGGCGAAGCGCTTTATCGGTCCATGGCCGCTAACGTCCAGCTGAAGAAGGCGAACCGGCTCACCAAGCTCATGAAGACAACGATCCTGCGGGTGGGCTGGAATGAGGTCCAAGAGCAGCCAACGTTGGCCACCATAACCCCCAACATCCTAGACGTGCTGCACGAGGGCGACCCGGAAAACCCGACGCGCATCATCGTCACCCATCCGGGCGAGCGTGAAACCGAGACCCGTTACAGCGACTGGACGGCCACCAGCTACCGCCTCTTGGACTATCGCGGAAGGCGCTTGCCGGTCGATGGCAACCCGGACGGGGTCAATCCCTACGGCGTTTTGCCTTTCGTGCCGCTCTTCGACCGCTCGCCGGACGATCAGTTCTTCCTGCCGGGCGGTGATGATCTGGTCGAAGCGCAGCGGGCCATCAACGTCGCCTTGGTGAACTTGTGGCGTGGTTTGGAATTGCAAAGCCACGGCCAGGCTTGGGCGGCGGGCTTGCCAGCCGGCGACATGGTACGCGCCGGGCCTGATCGAACGATCACCCTACCGACCGACGGCAAGTTCGGCTTTGCCGCCCCCAACACGCCCGTCGAGCAAGTTCTGAAGGCCATCGAGTTTCTGATCAAACAGACGGCTGTTGCCAATGACCTGGCCGCCAATGTCTTCGAGCTGGACGCCAAGGCCGAAAGCGGTGCCGCCAAGCTCGCCGAAAGCCGCGATTTGATAGAAGCCCGCGCCGATGACTTGGAACTCTGGCGCGGTTACGAGCGGCGGCTCTTTGAAACGCTCAAGGTTGTCGCCAACACCCACCAGCCAAACAGCATCCCGGAATCCGCCAGCCTAACCGTCGACTTTGGCGAGGTGGCGGAAAGCCCGGACGAGGTAGCGCGCCTGGATGCCTATCAGCGGCGCCTGGACCTGGGCATCTGGTCGCCGGTCGATGCGCTGATGGCTGACAACCCGGATATCCGCAGCCGCGAGGATGCCTTGACCATCCTGCAGCAACGCCGCGAGGAGAGCGCCGTCTTGGGCGCTGGCTTCGCCGGCCCCGGCTTCACCAGCCCTGCCTTTACGAGTGAGACATGACAGACGAAACCCCGGCCCCGGCTGCCGAGAAAGCCGCTCCCGCTCCCGACGCTGCGACAAGCCCGGAATCACCCATGATCCCCAAGGCGCGCCTGGACGAGGAAATCGGCAAGCGCAAGGCCGCGGAATCGGAGTTGGCATCTTTGGCCGAGGCCTTGCTGGGCGAGGTGCCCGAGAAGCTGAAGCCGCTCATTCCCGAAGGCCTCTCCGCCGCCCAGCAAGTCGCTTGGTACCAGAAGGCCAAGGCCACCGGCGTCTTTGCCAACGGTACCGCCAAGGTGCCGGAGACGGACCAGTCCAAGCCGGCCACCACGCCTCGGGACCGTGACCTTTCATCCCTGCCGGTGCACGCGCGCATGGCCGCGTCCTACGGCACAAGCAAGTGAGGCATTGATTCATGCTGACCATGATCGAAGCCGCGAAACTGATGGACAACCCGCTCGCTCAAGGGATTGTCGAGATCTTCGCGGCCAACAACCCTATCCTGGAGCGACTTCCCTTCGTCGACATCCAGGGCAACGCCTATCGCTACAACCGGGAAGGCAGCCTGCCGGGTATTGCCTTTCGCGGCATCAACGAGAGCTACAGCGAGAGCACCGGCGTCATCAACCCGCAGACGGAAACCCTCACCATCGTTGGCGGCGACAGCGACTACGACGTGGCGCTGGTCAAGATGGGCACCGGCTCCAACAACCTGCGCGCCGCGCATGATGCCTTGAAGTCCAAGGCGCTGACACTTGCCTGGCTCAAGACCTTCTTTGATGGCGACAGCAGTGCCGATCCCCGCGAGTTCGACGGCCTCAACATCCGTCTGGACGGCACCGCGCAGGAGCTGGAAGCGGGCGCGGCCGGTGGTGCCACCTTGAGCCTGGACAAGCTCGACGAGCTGATCGATGCGCTGGAAGGCACGCCCGACGTCTTGCTCATGAACAAGGCCATGCGGCGCAAGGTGAACGCCTTGATCCGCGCGGCAGGCCAGGCGATCGAAACGGTCTCCGATGCCTTCGGCCGACAGATCCAGGCCTATGCGGGCATCCCCATCGGCATCGTCGAGGAGGATGCCAGCGGCACCCCGATCCTCGGTTTCGACGAGGACGACGGGGAAGGCAACGACGACACGGCCTCGGTCTACGCGGTGCGTTTCGGCTTGGACGGTCTCCACGGCATCCAGACCGAAGCCTTGAGCGCCCGTGATCTTGGCGAGCTCGACACCAAGCCGGTGCTAAGGACGCGTATCGAGTGGTATTCGGGCCTGGTGATCAAGCATCCCAAGGCGGTGGCCCGGCTCAAGTGGATCAACCAGGGCTAAGCGGGAGGCAAATCCAATGTACGGTCCTTTTGACAAGCAACACGAACTGCGCGACGTAGCCGATGGGGCGGAAACCGCCACGGCGGCCGAAACCGGCAAGGCCTTGGCGCTGCGCATGGCCGGCGACTTCAAGGCGGTCTTCTACGTGACGGCGCTGGATACGGCCAACGCCGATGAAACCTACGTGCTCTCCGTGGAGACCGACGCCTCGGCTGCCTTCAGCGGCACGCCGGTGGAAATAGGCGATGTCACCATCTCGGCCCCCGGCGTCTACGAAGTGCCGCTCTCAGGCCAGCAGATCGAGCAGGTCGACCCCGATGCGGCCGCCATCCGCTGCGTCGCCACCCTTGGCGGCACCACGCCGTCGATCACCTATGGCTGCTACCTAACTCCGGCTGCATAAGCCGGATCGGCCCGGCCGCAGGGCTGCGCATGCAAGCGCAATAGGCGGAACGGTTTTAGTCGGCGAGTCACCGTCCAACAAAGCAACCCCGACAGTCCCTGGCCGATTTCATTGGGCGGCGCGAGGGGTGAAGCGGCCCGGCCCAGGGTTGGTGCTTACCTGGGTCGGGTCGTTTTTGCATTGAGTTTTAGCGAGATTCATCATACTTTTTCGTCTTAGTATTAAATCGTGGATAGCAGTTTTCAATACAAGATAGAGATTGGTAAAGCCTGAAGTCACCCTTTTACTCCTCCCTGGAAGCGGTATTTATTCCAAATCTGGTGTAGGCAATTCAATCCCGCGTTCTCCCATTGAAAGAGAAGATGGGAATGACACAAAACTGACCGTCCCAAAAATCAGGACATACTACTTTGGGAACAATTGATTAAGAAGACAGTGCTTCGCATGGACATTGTTGAAATGCTTACTCTCATGGCGATCGGTGCGTTTATTGCTGTGCTTGTGGTATTGCTGATCTTTGTTATCTCGCGTCCGTTGACCCCTCAAAAGAGAAGCCTCGTTTTAATTCGCGCGCCGTTCTTAAGGGACGACAAGCCAAAGTCAAAGAGATGGGCATACGACACGGAAACGCACGTCGCCAAACCTGCGAAGATTTTTCATGAATATGCAGTTTTAGCAGCTATCTGCTATAAAGAAAGTGAACTGGATCCTCCAGTTGGCTGGGAAAAATGGAGCAATTTTCCTAACGAGGAAAAAAAGGCACAGTTCGAGAGAGTAGGGCTTCATTGTGAGGTGTGGACAAAGAAACGAAAGACGCCGATCGTTGCTGTAGTATTTAGAGGCACTGATTTTAAAAGTATTGTCGATTGGAAAGCGAATCTTCGCTGGGCCCTTAGAATGTGTCCGGCACATCGAGATCAATACACCGCCGTCGAAAGTAGCCTTGGATGTTTATTCAACGAGGCACTCGCGAAATGGGCGAAAGACGAAAATATTGCGAAATTCAACCTTGTAACAGTAGGTCATTCTCTTGGAGGAGGACTGGCTCAATGTTTTGCATACACCTTGCCCACTACTGAGTGTGCTTATAATGCCCGCGTTTCAGAAGTGTACGCCTTTGCTTCCTCTCCTGTTACGGCCTATTTCACAGTAGCGAAACCCGAATTGCGGGATGATAATGCTAGATACTTGCGTATAAACCATGTGTTTGAGCATGGCGAAATACTAGCTTTTCTCCGATTGCTCTTGGGCACTGGAAGGAGGAAGCGTTCAAGATACCCTCATGAATGGACCTTTCGTTTTAACCTTTCAAAGTCCGCGGACCCATTAGAAAGCCATTCTATGGATATGCTTGCCGGACTGCTGGATGATTTTCAAAACATGCCGCGAACTAAGGTTGTGAAAGATGAGGATCGCACCCAGCAACTACAATTAATTTACGACTACATTAAATTTCATATCGGACTATACATTGCAACACCGCCTGTTCTTCTTATTCTGGCGCAAGGGCTTGGTGTAGAAGACAGCCTACTGTTTAAGGCTGGAATGTTCGATATGGTGATCCTGTATCTGTTTTCGGGCATACATGCCGGATGGTTCATGGGGGTTCACATAAATCGTAGGTGGATGAGCGACTTCCTTGAGGAATTTGAGCAATGCGCCTTCTCTCCTGTTCGGCGGTTTTTACACCACTGGTTCTACTGGGCTGGATTGATTGTTGGCCTAACTGGGTTGCTTCTATCCTTGGTTTCCCCGTAGCCGACCTGTGAATCCCACGGTACTTATGCATGGCTAGTTATGACCAAGGGGCGACCTGACTACTCGTAAAGCCGTGGCAATGCTTCAACCACCGCACGAGGCAGTACTGTAGTTGCCCTACAGCTAATTCGGCCAGAACACCCCATGAACAAATCACCCCGGCCATGTGGCAATCTTGTGGCAGGGAATTCTCGTCAAACGATTGTAACGGATACCGGAATGCTTGGTAATGCCTTGATTCTGTTGGAAAGCCGTTGTCGGTGCGTGCTACAGGTTGTGCCACATGAAAATAGCCCGCCGAAGCGGGCTAAGGCTTTGTGATAGCAGAGAAATTTTGCTATCCACTTGCCTTTGATTGCTAGCTACACCTTCTGAAAAATGGGGTGGAGGGGCCTTTATTTTTTGCAGCGGGCCGGACCCAAGCGCAGAAGGTCTTCAAGCTCGCGTGCAGTAATTGCCGCCGGACGCTCTAAACAACTGACCTCTTGCCGCTGCCGGCCCACGGTCGATTGATCAACCCCCAAGAGTCTGGAGGCTCATCTCACCGACCGAGACCGGCAGAGCGCCTCAGCAAGCGCCAACATGACTTTAGGGTCGTACCAGGCCGTCAGCCTTGATCAGCGCTTCGCATAACTCCCATCGCCCGACCACTAATCGGCATCGGGCAAGCGACGACCGGCGCGCCATTCTGCGGGGGTTACAAACTCGCCGCGCCAGAGGCCCCGTTTGGCCCGGCTGGCCGCCTCTTCCAAGGGCAGATAGCGGTCTGACACGCCGCGGTCGGCGAGAGCCCAGCCGGTATAGGCCATTCCTTCGGACAAATCATAACCGTCGGCCTCACAGATCGCTGCATTCGAAGCCGCGGGGTTCAGATGGCGACAGGTGACTCGGGCGCCGGTCGTGAGGTCAAGCAAAGCGGAGCGGGCGACCGCGCCACAGTCGTAGAGTTGCTTTTTGATGCGGCAACGCTGACCGGGCTCCGGCGCGTCTACTGCATAAAGATCATAACGCGTGCTGCCGATCTCCAGACTGTCACCATCGAAGACATGGATCTCATCGGCCGGCGCGAGATTGGCAAAGCTCTGAAAGATAAGCAGGCTGAGCAAGCCTAGAAGGCGCGCCGTTATCGCAGTTTCGTTACAGCGCTGTCCCATGTTAGAGGGTGCCCTGATGCTGCTGCGGAGGCTGATAACTGTAGCGAATCTCCGACAGTGAGGATAGGCGTCTGACGGCAGCCAATGAAGGGACGGGGCGATGCGATTGTGGCTGGCGCTTGGCGCCTTGAACGGCTTGGTGGCGGTGGTCATGGGGGCTATGACCGGGCATGCTGGCGCTCTGGAGGAGGCCGCCCAGGCGACGGCTCAGACGGCGGTGCGCTATCAGTTTTGGCATGCCTTGGCCTTGTTCGCCCTTGCCTCTTTTGCCGAACGCCCCGGTGCGCGGCCTTGGCTTGTGACCCTTTCCGGCACAGCTTTTACGCTTGGATGCTTGTTGTTTTGCGGGCTGCTCTATCTTCGTGCCTTGAGTGGCTGGCAGGGTTTGACTTTCGCTGTCCCCATAGGCGGGCTTGCTTTCATTCTCGGCTGGGGGAGTTTGCTTGCGTTGGCGGTGGCGTGGCAACGTTCAGGGTGAGCGTAGTGGCTCAGGGTGAGCGTAGTGGCAAGGTATCCTTCCTGCTTGGGGGTTGATAAACTGACCAAAGAGCCAAACAACATGCACGGTTTGATACGGCCATGACGACGACTTTGGACACCAAAGGCTTGAAATGTCCCCTGCCGGTGTTGCGCGCCCGCAAGGCGCTTAAGTCGGTGGAGCCGGGCGGCGTATTGCAGGTTCTGGCGACCGATCCCAGCGCTACGCAAGATTTCAAGGCATTTTGCGAGACCACCGGCGTGGAATTGCTGAGCGCCGAAGAAACCGACGGTGTCTTGGTTTTTCATCTGCGCAAACCTGATTAGAGTGTCGGCGAGAGCGTTACTCGCCGGCGGCGGGGCCCAAACCGGCTGCCGCATCCTCCAAGGTACTGGCTTGCCGTTGCCGCCGCTGCTCGATCGGCCCGACGAACATGGACAGCATGGGCGGTACGATCAGCAGGGTCAGAAGCGCGGAGAGGGCGAGACCGCCGACCACCACCGAACCCAGTCCCCGATAGAGTTCCGAACCGGCTCCCGGAAATACCACAAGCGGCAGCATGCCAAAGACCGAGGTCAGGGTTGACATGAAAATCGGTCGGATACGATTGCGCGTTGCTTCGAGAATTGCCTGCTGTGCTGGCAGGCCGTCTTGGCGGAGGTGCTGCAATGTTTGATGCACCAGCAGGATGGCATTGTTGACCACGATGCCGATCAAAATCACAAATCCCAGCAGAGTCAGCATGTCGAGCGGTTGAAAGACGAATTGATTGAGAACCGCAAGACCGGCCACTCCCCCGGCCGCCGCCACCGGCACCGACAGCAAAATGATGAAGGGATAAAAAAAGCTCTCGAACAGTACTGCCATGACCAAGTAGACGATGGCGACGGCGAGCAGCAGCTCCAACACCATGGCATTCCAGGTTTGCACGAGCTTGTCGGCGGTGCCGGAAATGCCAAGCTTGACGCCAGTGGGCAGACCTTCAGCCAGAAGCGGTTGGGTGACCTTTTCCTCGAGGATATCAAGTGCGGCCTCCAACACGATGTGGGAAGCCGGACGAATTTCCAAGGTGACCGTGCGAAAGCGCTCGCGATGGCGGATCTCGGTGGGGCCAGCCGTCAAGATCACGTCCGCCAGCGAGCTGGCTGGTAGGATCTCTCCATTCGAGGTGACGACCGGTAGATTGCCGATTTCCTGCGTGGTGATCACATTGTCATCCGGCCCTCGCAAGACCAGATCGACGATCTTGTTGCCGATGGTTACCTCGTCGACCCGCAGGCCATCGTTGAAGGTGTCGACGGCTTCGGCCAACTCGCGGGCGGTAACGCCGTTGTCGGCAAGCCGCAAGCGATCTGGGATGACGCGGATTTCCGGGGCGCCGAGTTCTAGACCGGGATTGGGGCGCAGTTGGTTGCCCTCCGAGAGGGGAAGGGCTTGGACGATTTTGCCCACCGCTCGCCGGGCAACCTCCAGGATCGTGTCCAGATCTGGCCCGGAGATGTCGAGCTCAATCTTTCGCCCGGCACCGATGCCGCGACCGAAAATGGAAGGTTGGTTGATAAAGCCGAAAGTGCCGGGCTCGCGAAACACCGGCTCGCGCAAGACCGGTATGAGCTCGCCGACCCGGTGCGCTTCATCCGACACGGCGACCGCTCCCAAAAAGGTGCTGGCTCTACTGGCAACAAAGAAGAAACGCTGGATCTTGGGTGGTTCTCCGGGGTCGGAGTAGTCGCCGGAAACAATGGCCCAATGCGGCTTGATCGTCGTTTCGATCTCGCCGGCGATCTCGGTCATTGTCTCCAAATTATAGCCCGGCGGCGGTATGATGATGCCGAACACCAGGTTGCGGTTGCCTTCCGGGAGATACTCCAGTTTCGGCAGATAAAGCCAGGCGAGAGTACTCGCGCCGGCCGTAACTGCTGCGACAATGCCAAGGGCCAAAACCCGACTGCGGAGCACGCTGCGGACAAAAGCCAAGGAAAAGGCGACAAAACCTCTAGCCAGATGGTCGATACCCGGTAAGTGCAGCCGCTTGATCTTTGGCGTTACCTGGCCCTTGCCCCTGCCTAAGAGCATTTGCGCCAGGGCCGGCAGGACGGTAACCGATACGATCAAGGAAAGACTGACGGAGACCGAAATGGCCACTGCGATATCGCGGAAGAGTTGGCCGACCTCCAAATCCATGATCAGCAGCGGGATGAAAACCATCACGGTGGTCAAGGCGGAGACCAGAATGGCGCCCCAGACCTGGCGCGCGCCTTGATAGGCGGCTTGTCGGGCGCTCATTCCTTCTTCTCGAAGGCGGTAGATATTCTCCAAGACCACGATGGCGGCGTCGACCACCATGCCCACGGCAAAGGCCAGGCCCGCCAGTGAAATCACGTTGATGGACCTCCCCAAGGCGGCCATGGCGACAAAAGAGCCGATCACCGATACCGGGATCGCCAGGGATATGACCGTCGTCGCACGCAAGGAGCGCAGGAAGAGGAGCAACACCAAGGCGGCCAAGGTGCCGCCCACCCAAATATTCTGCCGCACCAGGTCGATGGAGGAGTTGATATAGACCGTCTCGTCATAGACGTGCCGAAAATCGAGACCCGCCTGCGGTACGGCCGCCGCATTGAGCTCGGCCACGGCCTCGCGGAGGCCCTGCATGGTCTCAATCACATTGGCGCCGGTTTCTCGTAAGGCATTGAGCGCGACAGCTTGTTCGCCGAGAAAACGTATGCTCGAGGTCGGATCGGGATAGCCGAACTCAACGCGCGCGATGTCGCCGACCGTCACCCGGGCCATTCGGCCACTCACGCGATCACCTTCGGAGCGGAGCACGACCTGGCGAATCGCCTCGAGCGAGTTGAGCTCTCCCTCCGTGCGGACGACATATCGCCGCTTGCCTTCATCGACATCGCCGGCCGACATGGAAGCATTGGCGCTGCGCAGGGCGCGGAGCACCTGGCTTACGGTCATGCCGTAGCGGGCGAGTCGCGCCGGCTCGATGGTGATCCAAATTTCGCGTCGGCTATCGCCGAAGATATTCACCCGGCTGACGCCCGGCACACGCTCGAGCCGTTCCTTGATGACATCCTCGGCGAAGTCGCCATAGGTGTGTATTGATTCCTGATTGCCTTCCGCCCGCTTCAGGATAAACCAGGCAATCGGACTATCTTCGCTGCCGGCCGTATCCAGGGTGGGTTCGTCTGCTTCTTCTGGATAATCGCTGAACCTGTCCAGGCGGTTGGCGACCAGCAGCAGGGTGCGATCCATGTCCGCCGAGACGCTGAACTCCAAGGTGATCCGGCCTCGACCCTGTTCTGCCCGACTGGTGATGGTTTCGAGGCCTTCCAGACCCTTAAGGACGTCTTCTTGCTGATTGATGATTTCGCGTTCGACCTCTGCCGGTGCGGCGCCCGGCCAAATCGTCTCCACTGTAATGACCGGGCGATTGACATCTGGCGAGAGTTGAATCGGGATCGCCTGCAGGGCGACGTAGCCAAACATGACGACCATCAAAACAGCTGCAACGACAGCAGTTGGGCGGTCAATCGCCAGCTTGATCAAGTTCATCCGGAGGCCCCGTCGACGCGGACCTTGTCGCCCGGCCGCAGGCGTTCATTGCCGCGGATGACGACGCTGTCACCTTCCGCAAGCCCGCTGATCACTTCAAAGCGGCTGCCGATCGCCTCGCCCAATTGTACCGTGCGAGACTGGGCGGCGCCATCGACGACGACGAAGACGACTGACGTTGGACCCCGCTTTATGACCGCATCCTTGTGCACCGTCACTACCTCTCGCGGACGGCCGATTGGTAGTTCTATGGTAACGCTTTGACCACTAGCCAATGGCTTGTCGTGACGGCCAAACTTCGGCACCAGCCGAACCACGCGGGTTCGGGTTAGGGGGTTCTCCTGGGGTAAAACAGCACGTACCTGCGCCCGGTGACGACTACCGTCGTCGAGGGCAAAGTCGACGCCGGCACCGACCGATATCCCGGACAGGCGTTGGTAGGGCACGTCGGCCTCAATTTCCAGGCGGTCGGCCGCGACCAGTTGAAGAACCGCTGCGCCGACTTGCAAATAACTGCCCGCCTCGGTCAGGCGGTGGGTCACAACCCCATCATAAGGGGCGCGAATGTTGGTATTGTCGAGATCGATTTCCTTAGCTTCGAGATCGGCTTTTGCCGACAAAATGGCGGCCTCGGCCCGGGTTACCTCCGCCTTGGCGATGACGACGTTCTGGCGCGCGTCATCATAGCGAGCCTGGCTGAAGGCAGCCGACTTCTTAAGCCGCTCAAGCCGCTTGAGCTCCTGCGCAGAAAGGGCGAGCTCCGCCTTTTTTGTTTCAAGCATAGCGCGTGCCTCAGCCAGCTCCCCAGCCGCCAAGTCACGCCGCGCCCGATGTGAGTTAGCGTGAAGGACGGCCACGACCTGGCCTTGTTCCACCCGGTCGCCGACTTCCACAAAAAATGCCTCTACGGGACCATTGATAATGGCCGAAACCATGCCCGCTTGTTGGGCCACCAACCGGCCAATCACCGGTACCGTTTGCGAGAGGGGCTCGCGAATGACACTATCCACACGAACCAGCAAAGAGGGGTCTTGCGCCTTGGCCGGTGGGGCCAAGATCGCCATCAACATCAGTGTCGGTAAGAGCCGCAATGGCTCCAACTGGTACCAACCTTGCCTCAAGATGTCCCTCGTTGCTGTGCGAGCCGATCGAGCGAAGGCTAGGACGTAGCAAGCCAACTTGATTTGGCACCAGTCCAGTAGCCTTTCAATGGCCCCGGATTTGGTGGATTTGCGGGTTGACTGGCATCCACTCTTCTCTGCTAAACCGGAGCCCGTCGTCATCTGCACCAAGACAGTCTATGCCAAATTCTACGAAATTGTATTTGTCTAGTCTGAAAATGCACGGATTCTTAGACGGAACTGCTGTTGTCCCCCCGTTAGAAGCATTCTAAGATCGATCGTTTAGCCGGAGTCTACTACATGAGTGATAAGGACGACCCGTCCGATGTGAAGCGTCTAAGCTTCGAGGAAGCCTTGGACGAACTTAAGGACATCGTCACGCGTTTAGAGCGCGGCGAGGGTAAGCTGGACGATGCGATCGATGCCTACCAGCGTGGTGCGGCGCTGAAGGACCATTGCGAAGCCAAGCTACAGGAGGCAGAAGCCAAGATCGAGCGCATTAAGCAGGGTCGAGACGGGACGGTCTCGACGGAACCCCTGATCAGCGATTGAGGGGGCCTTTTGAACAAACTCCAACAAGCCCTTAGCGAATCTGCTGCTGCCGTTGAAGCCTTATTGGACTCCTTGCTTCCGGCGGCCGCCGGACCGCGTGGCCGTGTGATAAAGGCGATGCGATATGCGACACTAGGCGGCGGCAAGCGTCTGCGACCTCACCTGGTTCAGGCCAGTGCCGCGCTGTTTGACGTTCCGCATGAATATGCGCTGCGCACCGCAGCAGCCATCGAGATGATCCATTGTTACAGCCTGATTCACGACGACTTGCCGGCGATGGACGACAGCGACCTACGCCGCGGCCGGCCAACGGTCCACAAGGAATTTGACGAGGCGACGGCGATATTGGCGGGTGACGGGCTGCTTCCGGAGGCCTTTGCGGTTCTGGCCGACCCGGCCACCCATCCCGATTCGCGAGTGCGTTGCGCGCTTATCACTGGCTTAGCCCTAGCTTCCGGTGCCGGTGGCATGGTAGGCGGCCAGATGATCGATATCTCGCCAGAACGTAATGGATTGGATGTCGACGGTGTTGTCGAGCTGCAGCGGCTAAAAACTGGTGCACTCTTCACCTTTTCGTGTGAATCGGGGGCCACACTGGGGTGTGCGAATCCGTCCGAGCGAGAGGCACTGCGTGGATATGCGCAAAACTTGGGCCTTGCCTTCCAGATCGTTGACGACCTATTGGATAGCGAAAGCACGGCGGAAAGCTTGGGAAAACCTACCGGCCAGGACGAGGCAGCCAACAAGGCGACCCTGCCGGGCCTGTTGGGCATCGAAAACGCCAGGAAAATGGCCTGCGAACTGATAGAAGAGGCCTGTGAACAGCTTGATATTTTTGCAAAAAGAGCAGAACTTCTGTGCGATACAGCGCGCTTCGTGATTGAACGTCAGTCGTAGAATCTGGTCGGAAAGCCAGGCAAAGGAGATTTAGTTTGAAACGACAAAGCAAGACGCCATTGCTCGACCAAGTCGAGACTCCCTACGACCTACGTAAACTGAAGGAATCGGATTTGCGCCAGCTCGCCGATGAGCTGCGCCGAGAAACGATCGACGCGGTTTCGATCACCGGCGGGCACCTGGGCGCCGGGCTTGGGGTGGTCGAGCTGACGGTTGCCTTGCATTACGTGTTCAACACGCCCAAGGACCGTGTGATTCTTGATGTCGGCCATCAATGCTATCCACACAAAATCTTGACGGGTCGCCGGCCGCGCATCCGCACTCTACGTCAAGGTGGCGGCCTCTCAGGCTTCACCAGCCGCAAGGAGAGTGAGTATGACCCCTTCGGTGCGGCGCACAGTTCGACCTCGATCTCTTCAGGTCTCGGCTATGCGGTCGGCCGTGATCTCTCGGGTGGCGACAACCACGTGATTGCCGTGATCGGCGATGGTGCGATGAGCGCCGGTATGGCTTATGAGGCCATGAACAATGCCGGTGCCATGAACTCCCGGCTCATCGTCATCCTGAATGATAATGACATGTCGATCGCGCCGCCGGTTGGCGCCATGAGTGCCTATCTTTCACGCCTCATTTCCTCCAAGCCCTATCGCTCCATGCGTCATCTTGGTAGAGAAATGGCGAAAAAATTCCCGCGAGCGATCGAGGCGGCGGCGCGCCGGGCCGAGGAGTACGCCCGCGGCATGTTGACCGGCGGCACCTTGTTCGAGGAGATGGGCTTTTTCTATGTGGGCCCCATTGACGGGCACAACCTCGAGCACCTTTTGCCGGTTCTGAAGAACGCCCGCGACGCCGACCAAGATGGTCCGATCCTGATCCACTGCGTTACCCAAAAGGGCAAGGGATACGAGCCAGCTGAAAAGGCGGCTGATAAGTATCATGGGGTCTCCAAGTTCGACGTTGTGACCGGCAAACAGTCGAAGGCGCAACCCAATGCCCCGAGTTACACCAACGTTTTTGCCCAAGCCTTGATCAAGGAGGCGGAGCTTGACGATAAGGTCGTCGCGGTGACCGCGGCCATGCCTTCCGGCACCGGCGTTAACAAATTCGCCGAGCGGTTTCCCAATCGCGCCTTCGATGTGGGCATAGCCGAGCAGCATGCGGTCACCTTCTGCGGCGGCTTGGCCTGCGAGGGCTATAAACCCTTTGCCGCCATTTACTCGACCTTTCTGCAGCGTGCCTTTGACCAGGTTGTGCACGACGTCGCAATCCAGAGCCTACCTGTCCGATTTGCCATTGATCGGGCGGGAATGGTCGGTGCCGATGGGGTCACCCACCAAGGTAGCTACGACCTCACCTTCCTTGGTTGCCTACCGGGTTTTGTGGTGATGGCAGCCGCCGATGAGGCGGAGCTTATGCACATGGTGGCCACAGCAGCGGCGATCGACGACAGACCATCGGCGTTCCGGTATCCGCGTGGCGAGGCGGTCGGCGTCGAACTGCCGGATCGTGGCCAGGTGCTGGAGATTGGGCGCGGTCGGATCTTGCGCGAAGGGACCAAAGTAGCGTTGCTGTCGCTGGGCACGCGTTTGCAAGAGGCCTTAACGGCGGCTGATGAACTGGCGGCGCGCGGTCTGTCGACGACTGTAGCCGATGCTCGCTTCGCCAAGCCGATCGACCAAGACCTGGTGCGCCGCCTGGCAACGGAACACGAGGTAATGATTACCCTCGAAGAAGGGGCCGTAGGCGGCTTTGCGACCCAGGTCATGCAGTTTCTGGCGCACGAAGGCCTGCTCGACCGCGGTCTCAAGTTCCGGCCCCTGTGTTTCCCGGATCACTTCATTGATCACCATAAGCCGGACCAGCAATGGGAGGCGGCGAGCCTGACCAGCCCGCACGTGGTGGCAACAGCCTTGGCCGCCTTGGGACAGGTTGAGACCCGGGCGCCGGCGTCGGCCTGAGGCCGTCCGGGCAAAGCACATCTTCCCTTGCGGGACACACGCCTATGCCGGCCGCCAAGAAACGCCGCGCCGACATTGCGTTGGTGACGGCGGGTCTGGCTGAAAGCCGCAGTCGCGCGCAGGCCATCATTATGGCCGGCCAGGCCTACCTGGAGGACCGGCGCATCGCCAAACCCGGCGAGCTCTTGCCAGCCGAAGGGCGCCTGTGGCTCAAGGGCAAGCCCCATCCCTGGGTCAGTCGCGGTGGCCTGAAACTGGAAAGGGGCCTCGAATACTTCGCCATTGATCCAACCGGCTTGCGCTGTTTGGACGTAGGTGCGTCCACCGGCGGCTTCACGGATGTGCTTCTAACCCGTGGGGCGGCAAGGGTTTATGCAGTCGATGTCGGCCACGGGCAACTGGCTTGGAAGCTTCGTCAAGATCCCAGAGTGATAGTATTGGATAAAACCAATGCTCGCTATCTTACGGCGGCGTTGGTGCCGGAGACCATCGACTTAGTGGTTTGCGATGCAAGTTTTATCTCCCTGCGTCTTGTGCTGTCGGCGCCGCTGGCCTTGACGCGGCCTGGCGCACACCTAATCGCGCTCGTAAAGCCGCAATTCGAAGTGGGCAAGGGTAGGGTAGGGAAGGGCGGCATCGTGCGCGATGAGACGCTACATCAGGCAGTTTGCCAAGATATTGCGGCCTGGCTGGATGGAGAAATGGGATGGCAGGTTTTAGGCGTTACCGAAAGTCCCATCTCAGGCGCCCAGGGAAATCGTGAATTCCTCATAGCGGCCAAAAAACCATCTGCTGACGAGGCGGCATCGGACCCATCGTGACCTTGATGCAATGAAGTGCTATCGAGTTCAGCGGAACACAGTTATCGGATCAGGAACCTAATTCAGTGAGGCCGTCATGAAGGGCGCGGTGGCTTGTGGCCATCCCGGGACCGCTCGGGCAGCTCGCTTGATGCTGGAGGCGGGCGGCAACGCCTTCGACGCTGCGCTGGCGGCGATGATGGCGGCTTGTGTGGCCGAGCCCGTATTTTCCTCGCTTGGCGGCGGTGGCTTTCTGCTCGCCCGGAAGGCCAGCGGCGAAACGGTTTTGTATGATTTCTTCGTGCAAACGCCGCGGCGAAATCGGGCGCCCGAGGCACTTGACTTCCTGCCAGTCTTGGCCGATTTCGGCACCGCCACTCAAGAGTTCCACATCGGTTGGGGATCGATTGCAACGCCGGGGGTTGTCAAGGGTGTTTTCGCGGTCCACGAGGACCTGGGAAGCCTGCCATTGCGGGACATCACGGCGCCAGCGATCGCGTTGGCCCGAGACGGCGTGCGCTTGCGGGACATCGATGCCTTCGTCTTTACCGTTGTCGCGCCGATCCTGACCCACAGCCCTGAATCGAGAGCTATTTTCGCACCGCAGAAGCAGGAATTGTTAAAGAGCGGTGCTTTGCTGCGTCAGCCGGATTTGGCCATGACGCTGGACGCCCTAACAAGAGAGGGTGAGGGCTTGTTCTATCAAGGAGAGCTCGGCCGAAGCTTGGTCGAAGCCTGTCGCGATAGGGGTGGCCAGCTGCAATTCGAGGACTTAGCGGGGTATCGAGTGGCGCGGCGCCAACCATTTAAGCGGCGCTACAGGAACGTCGACATATGGACCAATCCACCGCCATCGAGCGGTGGCATCTTGATTGCGTTCGCCCTGGAGATGCTGTCAAGGCAGAAAGGTGCCGACGGTTCCTTTGGTTCGCCGGAGCATCTGGCTACCCTTGCTGAGGTAATGGCGTTGACAAATCGGGCGCGACTTGAAAGCGGCTTCGACCAGATGGCCGAGGCCAGCGAATTTTTCCGACTGCTTGATGCTGAGCTCTTGGCGGCTTACGCCGAGCAGGTTAGGGGCCGCCCGCCGGCCTTGCGGGGCACGACCCATATCAGCGTGTTGGATTCGGCCGGAAATACGGCGTCGCTGACCCTTTCAAACGGAGAAGGTTGCGGCCACTTCCTACCCGACAGCGGCATCATGCCCAACAACATGCTGGGTGAGCAGGATCTGAACGTCGGGGGGTTCCACGGATGGAGGCCGGGCAGTCGCATGACTTCAATGATGGCGCCAAGCATGGCGCGCTGGCCCGATGGCCGGATGGCGGTCCTGGGATCCGGTGGCTCAAACCGAATTCGCATCGCAATTCTGCAAGTGCTCCTCAACTTGATCGATTTCGAGCTGCCGGTTAAAGAAGCGGTAGAAGCACCCCGCATCCATTTGGAGGGCAACCAAGTAAATATCGAAGACGGCTTCAATGAGGCAGCCACCCAGGCCGCTGAGGCCTTTGCCGAAAAGAGTAAGCGGTGGCCCAAGAACCTATTTTTCGGCGGCGTTCACGCGGTCACTCTTGATTCTAAAGGGCAAATAAAAGCTGCCGGAGACCCGCGCCGAGGCGGGGTCTTCGACATGGTACCCAACTGATCTCAGAGCTGGCTCAAGCCGCTTCCGTATCGGAGCGGTTACGACTGATGTAGGCAACCGCGCAGTGCTCGCCGCAGTATGGCTTTCCTGGAATGGCTGGCGCCCCACAAAAATGAAACTCCGGCGTTCCAGGATCACCGAATGGCCACAGACAGGCGGGGCCACCAGTGTGGCGACGCGGCGGCGCCACGACTTTTTCCACACGCGGTTTGGCCGGGGGCAACTTCTTACGCGGCCGTGGGCTTGCCGTGCGCTTGATCGGCGAGGGCCTAGCAGCCAATTTCAGGCGATGTGCCTTGCCCACAACTGCATTTTTGGAAACGCCAAGGCGCTGCCCTATGGCAGAGGCCGTTAAACCGGCGTCCCAAAGGCGTTTGAGTTCAGTAATACGTTCATCTGTCCAGGTTGACGACTCGGCCATGTCCCGTCCAATCAGATTTGCAACGACTTATCGCGATCAATATCAAGATCTAGGGTAAGAACCCTAAAAAGCTACGATATCCGGTAGGATTACCTCTGTCTAGTAGTGAAACTGGGAGAACC
Organism: Rhodospirillales bacterium; assembly: GCA_965222795.1. Taxonomy (GTDB): domain Bacteria; phylum Pseudomonadota; class Alphaproteobacteria; order Kiloniellales; family CBDCUY01; genus CBDCUY01. Next base: position 3,313,186 of record OZ244972.1, read on the forward strand.
GCAAAATATTGTGGTCAAACTGTGGAAATCTGAAATCTGAGGATCCATTTACGACCTAGCCGGTTCCGGGCTAAAATGCGTCCTTCGCCATGCTGCGCCTAGAGGATGACATGGTGACACGTGGAGCTGCTGGCAAGCGTTCTCATACGAGGACCGGGGGTAAGGGCGCTCGGCCGCTGGCCGATGTCATTGTTGATGACGCGCTTCTTCTGGCAGAGGAAGTGGGCTGGCAAGGGGTGCGCCTCAACGCCGTTGCCAATCGCCTGAACCTGCCGCTCTCGGCGGTGCTCGAACATCATCGCGACCTTGATTCGGTGGCCGATCATTGGTTTCGCCGATTGCTCTCAGGGATGCTCAGCGAGCCACCTGTTGGCTTTGCCGAGTTACCCGCCCGCGAGCGCTTGTATCTCGTGATGTGCCGTTGGTTTGCAGCGGCCGGCGACCATCGCCGCGTGACGGGCGAGATGCTGCGGACCAAGCTCTACTGGGGTCATCCCCATCACTGGGTGCCGATGGTTTTCAGCCTCTCCCGTTTTATACAGTGGGTGCGGGAGGCGGCTCTCCTGAACGCGGGTGGGCGCCGTCGCCAGGCGGAGGAAATCGGCCTTACGGCTTTGTTTCTCGCCACTTTGGCGGTTTGGCTGCGCGATGACACTGTCGAACAACAACGCACCCACGCTTTCCTTAGCCGCCGCCTAAACTGCGCCGACCGCCTGATGGCTCGCTGGCCGAATGGTGCCAAACGGAGAAATCGGGAAGGGTCATAGACTTTTTGTTGCCTCATTATGGTGGCGTCCGGCTCTCTCAGGCATCCGCTCGGCCAGGGCGCGAATGTGATCTGGGTTCAAGCCACAGCAACCCCCCACGATTTGTACGCCCTGCTTTACCCAGGAGACCGCCACTTCCGCCAAGTCATCCGGGGAAATCACATCGACGAACTGCCAATCGGGCATGGTGAAATAACCACTTTCCGGATAAGCGCTCAGGGTGCCGGGCCAAATTTGCCGCAGCACCTCCAATCCCTTCGTCGTATCGTTGACTGAGCTGTGCATCACACCGGCCACTGAGCCGCCGACTGCCATAACCGGTTCGATGATGTCGGCGAAGTCAGGCGAGGCTTCATGATAGGTTTGCAGGCGTCCCTCGCCCCTGTCTTTGCAACTGAATCCCACCCAGACAGGAAGGCCGGTTTCGACCGCGGCCTCGACCGCCATGATGGCCTCCTCAGTGTGGATCATCATTTCCATGGCAAGTAGATCGACGCCGGCCTCGGCCAGCAGCCCGGCCATCTCCCGGTAATTGGCGCGGGAGTCTTCCTTGCTTGGGGCAAGGGATGCGACACGTTCTGTGCCGCCCTCTTGAACCGGGGCAATGCAAGACATGGATCCGGCAATGGCGACGGGGCGATCAGCCACTGCGTCCCGCGCCTCCCGCGCGAGCCGCACGGCGGTACGCGTAATCGGTGCGACCTGATCGCCGAGTCCGAGGGGCCCAAGCAGGTTGCGGCCGGCTGCAAAGGTATTGGCTGTGATGACCTCGGCGCCGGCAGCGATGTAGTCCTCGTGCATAGCCCGCAAGACCTCGGGATGAGAGAGCGTAGCGCTGGCGCACCAATTGCACTTGTCCATACTGACGCCACGGCGCTGCAGTTCCGTACCGATAGCGCCGTCGAGGATCACCACTTTGCCTTCCGAGAGCTTTTTCTCAATTGCACGCATCGAGGTCCCCAAATTTTGTCAGCGAGGCAATTTGTCGTTGCTGGCAGAGGCCAGGCTGGTTCTTCCACTAATCCCTAAAGGATAGGGACGATTACTCAGACCAGAATATCCTTATGTGCGGGAATCGAAAGGGGTATGTGCTTGTGCGAGAAATTGCGAGCTGTTCTTAATGGAAAATCGCTTTTCGGGCCAATCAATTGTCCAGCTATGATCCTAGGGATGGATCGACAGGAAGGATCGGTGCACAGGGTCCCCTAGACGGAGGGATTTGGCGGAGGATCATGCAAAGGGGGAGAAGAGGAAGCGCTCGGCCCACCCGGTTGTGCGTCCTGGCCCAGTTCATCAGCCGACAGCCCCTGAACGGCCCAGCTCTCTAAGCGGGGGTTCCGCGGGTGGCGAGGGAGGCTAAAGGTGACCGTCGTGCCCGAGCCAACTTCGCTTTCCAGCTCTAGGTGTCCACCATGAATGTCTACCAGCGACCGGCTGAGGGCGAGGCCAAAGCCGGAGCTTTTGGGCCTATCGTCGCGTCTGCGTGCACAGGGTCTCCAACCGCTCGAGCCAGGGACACCGAGGCGCTCGATGCCAACACCGGTGTCTCGGACCGTCACGGTCAGCCAATCTGCCTCGGCTCTGGCTTGAATGGTCACTACGCCGCCCGGCGGCGTAAATTTGATCCCATTGGAAAGCAAGTTGAGGATGATTTGCTTCAACGCTCGCTTGTCAATCCACGCGGTCGGCAAAGAGCCAATTTGCTTGGCGAGCATGACCTCAGCGCTGGCGGCGCGTTCGCTGACCTCCAGGACGCATTCTTCGATCAAAGGCACGATATCAACGGCGGCGGGCGCTAGTTTCCATTGCCCGGCCTCGATCTTGGACATGTCAACGATGCCTTTGATTAGCTCAAGCAGGTCACCGCCGCTACGGTAGATATCTTCTGCATACTCGATGTAGCGGCGATTGGAGACCGGTCCGAGCATCTCGTCACGAATGATTTCGGCAAAACCGAGTACCGCATTCAAAGGAGTTCGCAGTTCGTGGCTAATACTTGCCAGGAATGCAGACTTAGCCCGGTTGGCCGCCTCTGCCCGATCACGCTCTTCAAGATAGCGGCGGGCAAGTGCCTCCGTCGCTTGCGCCTTGGCCTCACCGACGCGTTCAAAGTTGGGCATTTCCAAGCGAGGTTCAGGGGCCGTGCGGATTTCGCTTCGCAATGTTGCGACCAAGTGGCCGCCGCGGCGTCGGCACCGCAAGATAACCTCTTGTCTAGTGTTACCGCGGGCCGTCACCATGTCCAACTCATGCACGCGGGCCGATTCGAACGCCAGGGCCAAGCGCTGCAGGGTTCCGCGAGTTTCGACGTCGTCAAACACCTCGCCTAGGTGCAGACCATGCAGTTCTTGACCGGCATTCAAGATCTCCATGGCTGCCGCATTGGCGTAATCAATGGTGAAGTCACGAACGGCTTCCTTCGATCGCTCGTAGACTGGCAGCAGTAAAAGAACCGGATCAAAAGAGATGTCGGCGATGGCGAGCGATGCGCTATCCCAGGCATCCTCGTCAGGGCTTGTCGACGGTTGCTTGCTCGATGCGTTCATCGTCACCCTTGCTCAAGACCGGGGCGCAAAGCCCTCCGAGTTAGAGCACCATACCGCGGTTAACGGATGCTTAACGGCTCGGATGGAGACTTCGCTAAATGGCTGGTAGATGGCGGTTCAGAGCGACGCGCAATCGGTGGCGGAAGGGTCCGAAAGACGAATTCCGATCCAGCTGCCACTGCTAGGTCTACTTAGGAATCGAGCCACGCGATGGCGTGATGGAGCAATGCCGCTCCCAGGTCGAATTGCCTCTTGGCGATAGTGCTGGCGCCGGCGAATGGGATGATTAGAATGACCGATGTTGTTGTATTGGTGGACGTAGGAAAGGGCCAGACAGGGTGATGTGGAAATTGATTCGGCCGGCCATAAGCCTCGGTTTTTTTACCTGGGCCCTATCGATCCTTGGAATGGGCTGGGGCGTGAGCCAGGGCCTGGCGCAGGATGTGGCCGGTGGGGCGGACCATCCCGAGATCGGACGATTGGAAGGCAGTCGTATCACCTCCTATGATCAAAGGGACTACGACGAGTACGAGCTACCGACGGGCCCGGCGAAGGGCAAGGTTTTCAGCAAGTCGGAGATATTAGAGGGCAAGACCTACCGCATAAGCTACGCCATCGGCAAAAACCTCTCGATTGTCGAGGTCATGAAAAACTTTGAGCATCGCTTGACCGAAAGGGGTTTTGAGATCCTTTACACCTGCAAGGCTAAAGACTGCGGCCTGACGAATTTCCGCTATGCGCTGGACACAATTCCGTTACCGCATATGCAAATCGACTCGTTCAAGTACCGCTATCTTGCGGCAAAGAAAACGGATAGCGGCCAGTCCACCTATGCCTCGATACTAGTCAGCATGAACAACAAGAAAGTCTTTGCCCAGGTCTATGTGGTTGAAGTCGGTGAAATAGCCTTTCGCATTGTTGAGGCCGGTGAAATGGCCAGCGCCATCGCCGATGGCGGCCGTGTGGCGCTCTATGGAATTTACTTTGATACCAACGAAGCCACGATCAAACCGGACTCGCGCCCGACACTTGACGAGATAGCCCGGTTCCTTGCGGCTTCACCCGATCTACAGGTCATAGTCGTGGGGCACACAGATAACCAAGGGGCACTCGACTACAACATGGATCTCTCGCAACGCCGGTCGGCAGCGGTAATGGAAGAGCTGATCCAAAACTATGGGGTGAGCCCTGCCCGGCTCAGTGCCCATGGTGTGGGATTTCTGGCGCCTGTCGCGTCAAACAGTAATGAGGAAGGCCGGGCCAAGAATCGCCGGGTCGAGCTCGTCGCGCGCTAGGATGTCATGATGGTTGGCAGGAACTCAGTCGGGGACTTGGCAAGAATGATGTTGCCGTGCTATCAGCAGTGTTCCTTTGGACAGGTGCTGGCGATGTTGAGCGAACGACGCCTTCGACGACGACGAAGCGGACCTTGCGGCCGGCCCCGTGCCCTATTGGCTTAGACCTTCAGCCGACGGAATTCCCTAGAATACGGAAGTGACGGCGATAGTCGAAGCGGGTGCCTTCCTGCCGGCGCAGATGCTGTTTGGTGCTCTTTTCGTCTAGAGGATTTCGCTGTCATGACCTTTTCAATTTCCCTAGAGCAGCCCGCGCAGGCTGATACGATCGAAGACCTTTACGATCGTGGCTTTGGGCCGAACCGGCATTCCAAGACGGTCTATCGATTGCGCGACGGCGTTGCGCCCATTCGTGAGCTTTGCTTCGTCGCCGGCGATGGCGAGGCTCGTCTTTTGGCCGCGATCCGCTTCTGGCCAGTAGTCGTCTCTGGCCATAGGGTGGTTCTGCTCGGGCCCCTGGCGGTAGAGCCGGCCCTGCGTGGCAAAGGCATCGGCCGCGCTTTGGTGGCGCATGGCCTGCGGGCGGCGCGGCGACAGAACTATCGCCTGTGCCTGGTAGTCGGTGAGCCAGCTTACTATGGTCCCTATGGCTTTGTGGGCGCCGATAGGGCGGGCCTGACGCTACCGGGTCCGGTCGAAAGTCGACGTTTCCTCGTGGCGGAACTGACACCGGGTGGCTTGCGGGGTTGTCAGGGTATGGTGTCGCGCGCCGAGGCCGTGCCCACGGCCGGGAGGTCTCTTCGTCCGGCCGAATTGAATCCGTCAGCCGTCGACTGGGAAACAGCGATTTTGTCAGCTTGAGCCGAGCAGCAAGGGAATGCTAGCGGCCTTCGCGTTGCCAGGCCAGAAGGATGGTGGCGAGAAGGACGGCCAACAGCAGCCAGACCGGCAACAGGGAAGTTTGGGTTATGCCGGTAACGATATAGCTGCCGGAGTCCGTGATGCCAACCCAGCCATTGCCATGGCGGTTTCGGTCGGATCGTACCTTGCGCAGGCTGGGCAGTCTTCCGTCGCTAACCCGCACGGTGGTACCACCACTTGCCTTGACAAGCGGGGCAAGTCTCTCAGTGCTCGATCGAATGTCGTTAAATTCCAGAGGATTAAGAGGGCCGGCGGCGGCCAGGCTTGTGCGCGCGCCATCGCTGATTCGGTAAAGCCCTGGTTCTCCGATAGCGAAGGAACCGGATGCCCGGCCGCCGTCTTCCGCTTCCAATTCTACCTTTTCGATCGTACCGGACGGTGTGCGAACCTCCACATCGGGCAGATTCTCGTCTAAAGAGCGACGTTCGATCATCAAACGCCCGGCGACCGTCCTTGCCCGTAAGTCCTCTTCCTCCAAATCCGGTTCCTTCATCAGCCAATGGGCGATTCGCCTCAGCAACTCGGCTTGCGGGCCGCCCCCTTCATAACCGCGCGACCAAAGCCACATGTGGTCACTCATCAACTGGGCAACTCGGCCTTCGCCAATTCGATCCAAGATCAACAAGGGACTTCCCTCGATCCCGCTCATAAGGATAGTCCCGCGTCGGGGCTCCGCCTCGATGTGCCGGAACCAGCGGCCCCAGGGCGGCTGATCCTCCTCCGTCGAGCCGTCTGGAACTACCAAATTGGCGGTTACCGGATGGCGACGACCGAGTTCGGAAACTTGTGGGTAGTAGCCACGCTCGAATATATGGCCGGTCGGCTCGCCAGGTAGGACGCGGCCCAGCGGAGTCCGATAGAGGCTGAGCGGCGTGGCAAATGCAGGGCCGACTGCCTCGAACAGCGCGCCACCCTTTTCCACATAGCGCGCAATATTGTCGAGGTAAATGCTTGGCAAGACACCGCGGCGCCGATAACGATCGAAAATGATGAGATCAAATTCGTCCAGCTTGACTTCGAACAACTCGCGAGTCGGAAAGGCAATCAGAGAAAGTTCTCGGATAGGTGTGCCGTCCTGTTTTTCTGGTGGCCGCAGAATCGTGAAATGAACGAGATCGACGGAAGGGTCCGACTTCAGAATGTTCCGCCAGGCGCGTTCGCCGGCGTGTGGCTCGCCGGAAACCAGCAAGACCCGGAGCCGGTCGCGAACGCCGTTGATGGCGACGGCTGCTTGATTATTGACGCGCGAAAGCTCCGCTGGCCCGTCGTTGACGTCGATTTCCATGATTGTCGGACCGCGATGGTCGAGAGTGAATTCGATGTTTTGCTCGGTGCCGACCGGCAAGTCGATCTGCCGGGCCTCGCCCCCATCCTGCCGAATGGTTACCTTCGCGGGCGAAGCACTTTGCCTTGCCGGCATATCGTCAATACGCAGCACTAGGGAGAGTTCACGCCCAACGATCCCGAACTTTGGCGCCCGCACCACCTGCAGGCGACGGTCGCCCTCGTCCTCTTGCCCGGTCAGAAAATGGTGCAGTGGTGCGTCGACCCTCAGGCTTTCGAATGCCTCTGGCACGTCGTGCACTTGCCCGTCACTGATGACCAGGATGCCGGCAACGCGATCCCGGGCAACCTTGGACATGGCTTGTTCCAATTCGGTGAAAAGCTCCGTGCCGTTTTGCAAGGCGCCTGGACGGTCCCGCCCGCCACGCACGACCTCGACTTGGGTGTTCGGCAAGCTTGAAAGCGCCTCCTGCAGATGCTCTAGAGCTGCGCGCGTTTCGGTTTGGCGCTGTCCGATCCCCTGGCTCTGGCTCTCATCGACGACCACATAGACGACGTCGTCAACCGGATCGCGAAGCTCTTCCACCAAGGATGGGTTGGCCAGCGCCGCCAGAAGAATTGCAAAGAACAAAAAACGCAGCAAGGCGCCGCCGGCGCGCCGGTAAAAGGCAAAGCCGACCAAGGCCAAGACCAGCGTCGCCAAACCGGCCAATATCGGCCAGGGCAACAAAGGCGCCCAATCGATTGAGAGGGCGCTCACTGACCGAGCCTTTCAAGGATTGCCGGCACATGCACTTGGTCGGCCTTGTAGTTACCCGTCAAGGCGTACATCACCAGGTTGACGCCAAAGCGATAGGCCATTTCGCGTTGGCGCTCGCCGCCGGGAACCACGGCGAAGAGAGGCCGGCCGAGTTCTCCGACGGCCCAGGCGCTACTCCAGTCATTGCTGCCGATCAGCACTGTCGCGACGCCGTCGCCACTGCGTCGTTGGTCGGCATCGATCCACAAGGGGCCACCCGCGAAGCGACCAGGGAAGTCTTGCATGAGGTAAAACGACTTGGTCAGAACATGGTCTGGCGGGACCGGTGCCAGGGGTGGGATATCCAAGCCGTTGGTCAATCGGGCGAGCGCCTCGCCATTGCGACTGGATTGGCCAAAAAGTGCGCCGCGGTTCGGTTCTCTCAAGTCAATGAGAATTGAACCGCCGTTGCGCATGTAGTCATTGAGCTTGCGCCGCGCGACCTCGCTCGGGCTGCGCTGTTCCGGCGTTATCGGCCAGTAGAGCAGTGGAAAAAAGGCCAGCTCATCCTCAGCCAAGTCAACGCTCAAAGGCTCGGCTGCAGCAACAGAGGTGCGGCGGTTGAGGATTTTGGTAAGCCCCGATAGTCCTGCCCGGCTGATGTCGTCAAGGGCCGGCACGCCGGTGCTCACATAGCCCAATCGGGTTTCCAAAGTGGCACGAAGGGCGAAGGAATCGGCGTCACCCGACCGGGACTGCGCCAAGGCGTCGGTCCATGGAACCAGGAGAGCCGCGATCAGGATCGAGCTTACCGCCGCCGGCCGCAGCAATCCTCTGAAAGCAATGGCAATGAAGAAATCGATCAACAGTAGGCCAAGCGCAAGGCCCAAGAGCCAAGGCCGCAAATCCGCTTCAGTGCTGCTCGAATAGGTGTTGGTTGTGGCGCCAACCGGCAAGCTATCCATAGCACGATAGTCCAAGGGGCTAGCGCCGAGATTGTGAGCCCGCCGAAATCCTTCGTTGCCGTAGTAGCCGGGCGGTTGCAAGGGGCCAACCCGTCCCTCGCTCAAGTCTTCGGCGTCAGCCCCTTGCGCTTGCGCCCAAGCGGCGCCAAGCCGACCATAACCATCCAGGAGCAACAAGGGCGCCAGCACCTCGCCGGGTCGTGCATCGACGTCGACGCCCTGACTGACAGCGACCACCCGTCTTAGAAGATCGACAAAAAGGCCAGACAGCGGCAGATCGGACCAGGCTGTGTTGGCGGTCGTGTGGAAGAAGACAAGCTTGCCCTTTCCTCGGGTCTCCGCCGTCACCAGAGGGGTACCGTCGGCCAAGCTGGCCCAGGTCTTCTCGCCGAGGTCGAGGCTGGGTTCGGCCAAAACCTGCCGGCGGATCACCACTTCTTCGGGAACGGTGAGCCCGGCGAATGGCCCCTTAGGGTCGAAGTTGGCCAAGGCCGCAGGTCGATCCCAGGTCAAAGCGCCGCCGAGTATCCGGCCTCCGCGACGCAAGGTAACCGGCAATAGCTCATCGCTGCGCTCGGCCAGGCGCGGCCCGGCAAAGCGCAAAAGCAGACCCCCGCGCTCGATCCAGCGTTCCAATTTTTCTCGTTGCGGCTCCGGCAGCGGACCCTGGTCGGTAAGCACCAGAACCGCAATCTCGCGCGACAGAAGCTCGTCGAGGCTTCCTGTTCGCAGCTCCGTATAGGGCTCCAGCCCACGCTCCAAGTAGTAGACTTCGCTCAGCAATGGCTGGGCGCTCGCGCCGGTTCCAAAGGTGACCAAACCGACCGGCCGTCTTCGCCATCGTTCATCCAAGAGAACCGTGGTGCCAACGCTCTGTTCGCCCTGAACATTGATTTGGCCGATGCGATTGCGTAGCTCAGCCGGAAGATCGAAGCGTACTTCGGTTTCGGTTTCACCGATCTCAAACTGAGCACTCTGTTGGGCGACCAGACTCCCGTCGTCGGCGCGTGCCACCAGGACAGCCAAATCCGCCTCGCTGGCATCCAGCCGTTGAAGCTTCAAGACCAAACCAATGCCTTCGTTAAGCGGTGGCGCGAGCAAACGCGACCGTCTTGGAGCCGGGTCTTGGACGACTTCGAGTGGACCGAGATCGAGGAGCAAACTTGCCAAGGGCTTAACGCCCGCATCGCCCATGCCGTCGGCCAGCCAGACAGAATAGACCTCGTTGGCGAGAGGCAAGGCTTCTATCTCTTCGGCGATGGCGAGCCGGTTAGTTGGCCAGGGTTTTGGTTCGAGAGACTGCGCCAAGTTCCGCGCTTCACTGGCTGCAACAGGCCCCTTTGGTTTCCGAACCTCGCCGTCGGGCCCCGGCGCCGTGACCGCCATGATAACCGGACGCGATTCCCTTGCGGCTTGATCAAGTAGGGCATCGAGCTGCTCCATTCGGTCCGACCAGTTGCGGGCCGCCGCCCAGCCATCGTCCAAGACGATCAATAAGGGGCCGTCACCTTCCAGGCTGGCGCGCGGATTGACCAGAGGCTGCGCCAGGCCGGCGATTAATGCGGCGATCGCCGCCACCCGCAGCAGCAAGAGCCAAAGTGGCGCTTTGGCAGGGGTTTCCTCCGGCGGTTTTAACCCAAACAACAAGCGGATGGCGGGGAATGCTTGGCGCTTTGGGGCTGGCGGCGTTAAGCGCAAGAGCCACCAGATAACGGGCAAACCAATCAAAGCCAGCAAGACCCAAGGCTGTGCAAAGGCAAGCGGGCCAAGGCTAAGCATCCGACCTATCCCACCGCGTTCGACAAAGTCAGATAGAGTCCCATCAAGGCGGTTTGCGGGGACCGATCTGTGCGATGGCAGGCGAAGCTCCAATTCAGTCGCTGGGCTATGCTGCGGAGGCCTTGGCGCTGTTGCTCCAGTCGGTCGACATAGTGCTCGCGTACCGATTCAACACGCGACAGCAGCCAACTTTCTTCCCCTTCCAAACCGTCAAAGCGGATCCGTCCGTTATAGGGCAAAGTCTCCTCAGCAGGGTCAAGGATATGAACGAGATGACCCTTGACGCCCCGCTCTGCATAACTGCGCAGGCAAGCCTCTACCTCGTCCAAAGGCGTCAGAAAGTCGCTCAAGAAAACCACCTGGGCATCCCTGGGCAGCGGCCTAAAGGGGGGCAGGTCTTCGGCAGCTTCTTGTTCCTGCTCCAGCAAGAGCGCCAACCTCGTGAGCGTCGAGCGGCCGCTGCTCAGGGGCTGGTCGGCCCCGAGCAAAGTGACCCGTTCACCGCCCCGCACCAAAAGCACTACCAAGGCAAGCGCCAGAAGATCGGCCCGTTCGCGCTTGGTTTGCCACTCGGTTTTCGAACGCCAAGCCATGGAGGGAGATGTATCACGCCAAATCCAAACGCTTTGCGCGGCTTCCCATTCCATTTCCCGAACAAACACGTGATCGCTCTTGGCCGACTGGCGCCAATCGATCAGCTGGGTCGGATCGCCGAACTCGTAGCGCCTATACTGCCAGAAAGTCTCGCCCTGACCGACCCGACGGCGGCCGTGTACACCCTGGGCGACGGTCTGCGCGACCCTCTCGGCTGCCACCAGCAAGGGCGGAAATGCTGCTGCAACTTGCTCAGCTCTTTGTCGAAGCGGAAGCACGAAGAAACTACCTGTGCGGCGCGCAGAGCCGTTCGATGACTTGGCTTATCGTGACACCTTCAGCCCGTGCGGCGAAACTAAGCGCCATGCGATGGCGCAGGATCGGCGGTGCCAGCTCGACAATATCATCGACCGACGGCGCATAGAGGCCCTTGTTCCAACGACCGTCCAGCAAGACCTGGGCTTTGGCCGCCAAGATCAGGGCCTGACTCGCCCTCGGTCCGGGGCCCCAAGCGATTTGGCTGCGTACCTCGGCAATGTCCGTGTTGTCGGGACGACCGGATCGGACTAAGGCCAGCGCCGCTTCGATCACCGATTCGCTGACAGGGATGCGCCGGACTAGGCGTTGCGCGGCCAGAAGTTCCTCGCTGGTCATCACCGGCGTGGCATCAGCATCATCAAGTCCGGTGGTCGCCAGCAACATGCGGCGTTCCGCCTCGCTATCTGGGTAGCCCACGTCGATCTCCATAAAAAAGCGATCGAGTTGTGCTTCCGGCAAAGGATAGGTGCCTTCTTGTTCCAGCGGATTCTGGGTGGCCAGGACGTGGAAGGGTCGCGGTAGGACGTGATCTTGCCCGGCGACCGTTACCCGTTTCTCCTGCATGGCCTGCAAGAGGGCGGATTGGGTGCGCGGACTGGCGCGGTTGATTTCATCGGCCATCAAGACTTGGCAGAAGACGGGCCCGGGAATGAAGCGAAAGGAACGACGGCCGACATCATTTTCTTCCAGGACCTCGGACCCGATGATATCGGCCGGCATCAGGTCGGGCGTGCACTGAACGCGCTTATCCTCGAGACCGAATACAGTGCCCAAAGTTTCCACCAGACGGGTTTTGGCGAGACCCGGCACGCCGATCAGCAAGGCGTGGCCGCCGGCCAGCAAGGTGATTAAGGTTTGATCAACAACGTGCTGTTGGCCGAAGATCACCCGTCCGATAGAATGACGCACGCTTTGTAGGCGTTCGCCTAGGGAATGAATCTCTTCGGCCAGATCTTTGGCGGTGGCGCTCCCAGCGGCCGATGTTGAGATTGCTGTGCCTTCTAATTCAGGCGAGGAGGGGGTCAGTGTCACGCAAGGCATCTCCTACTGCAGGGAAATTGGGGCCAAACCGATGACCGAAGACGATTTGCCGCCAACTGTCCTATTACCCAAGATAGGGGCTTCGGCGCGCGCTGACGAGGGAAAACAAGAGGCTTTGCTACACCATTGTGGTGATTGCGACTTTCGTATCGCCCGGGACGGTGCCTGGTATTATCACGATTCCCTGATATCGCGGAATTCGTTAGTGCGATTGTTTTCTACCATTTTGCAGTGCGACGAGGCCGGCCAACATTGGCTGGTGACGCCGGTTGAACGGGTCAGGGTTAAGGTCGAGGATGCACCGTTCTTGGCGGTGGAACTTGATGTCGTCGATGTCGGAAACGGGCCGGTCCTAAGATTTCGTACCAATGTCGATGACTGGGTTGATGCCGATGGAGAGCATCCGATTACCGTGGAGTTGGATCCTGAAAGTGGTGAGCCGCGACCCTATGTCTTGGTGCGGTCCAGACTAAAGGCGCTGGTCGTGCGGCCCGTCTTCTATCAACTGGCCGAATTGGCGCAGGAGCGCAAGATCGACGGACGTCCAATGCTCGGCGTCGTTAGCCGAGGGCACTTCTTTGCGCTGGGAAGCCCTTCATGACCCTGACGCAGATTGAACGGCTCCTGGCCCGCTATCACCCTGGCGCAAGGCGCAGTCCCTGCGCTGGGACGGGGCAGGGCTCGCGCGGCGACCATGACCTTAACCCGGATTTTTTCTCACCCGAGATGGTGATGAAACCGGCTGCGGTGCTGCTTCCCATCGTGGAAGGGGTCGATCAACTGAGCGTTCTATTGACCAGGCGTAGCGATCATTTGCACGATCATGCCGGCCAGGTGAGTTTTCCCGGGGGCCGCGTGGAGAGCTCAGACGATGGCGCCATCGACGCGGCGCTGCGCGAATCCGAGGAGGAGATTGGTTTGGCCCGTGACCAGGTGCGGGTAATTGGCCGGCTGGACACCTACATTACGCGTACCGGCTTTGAAGTCAGTCCGATCGTGGGCCTAGTGCAACCGCCCTTGTCTCTTGCCCTCGACACTTTTGAAGTGGCAGAAGCCTTCGAGGTTCCACTTAACTTTCTGCTTGATCCGCGTAACCGCAAGATCGAAAGTCGCTTCTACCAAGGAAAGCAACGTTATTTTTATGCCTATCACTATGGAAACTTTTATATCTGGGGTGCGACGGCTGGCATGATAAAGAACCTGGCCGAAGTATTGGGTGGCGGCGATGTTGCGTAAGTTTCTCACCGTTATCCTACCCCTGATCACGCCAATCATTGTTTATGCCATCTACGTGGCCCTTGCCCGTCGCAAGGCCAGGCTGGCCGGGGAAGGACGCTTACCGCGTTGGCAGGAGGCTCCTTGGAGTCTCATCATAGCAAGTGGCATTACTTTGATGGTGATCGCCCTGATCGGCCATCGTTTCATGACAGGCGTGGAGCCAGGCACCAAGATCGCGCCGCCGCGGGTTGTCGACGGCGAAATCGAGCCCAGTCGCATTGTTGATTAAGGCCGAATCCAACGGCCATCAATTCAAGTTGTTACGGATTTCTTGCAACAGGGCGGAAATCTGAGTTCCTTCGGCACCTGGTGGGCTTAAGGACACACAGTGTTCCAACGCCAGAATCGCCGCCCGCAGGTTGCCGAGTTTGCGGTGTAAGAGGCCAGCTTCTCGCCACAGTTGGGCAAGTCCCGGGGCGAGCATCAGCATCGACTCGACAACGGATAAAGCATCGGTAAGACGATGATCTTGTAAGTGGCGCAGCTTCACGTTGTTCTGCAAACGCAGCAAGATCTGCCGGTTTTCAACGGCCGCGTAGTGTTCGGGCCGTAGCGGCGTGTCGCTGCCGCTCAACCCCTTTAGAATTTCGCGCATCTCGGAGGCATTTCGCACTTCGCCGCCGGCAAAGGGGTCGACAATTGCTCGTTCCCCCTCGTTTGACAGACGCAAGAGAAAATGGCCGGGGAAGTTAAGGCCCTCTATGGGCCAGCCTTGTTTGCGAGCAGCGTGCATGTAAAGAATGCCAAGGGCCACAGGCAGGCCCTTGCGGCGATCGATGACAGCCAGCAAGTTGGCATTTTGCAGATCTTCATAGGTTTGCGTATCGCCACGGTAATCGTGCTGAACAAAGATGGCTTCGTTGAGGCTGGCGATACGACCCTGCAGACGCTCCCCTAGACCACCCTTGGCGTTATCCGCAGTAACCGCCGCTAACTCGTCGAGATGTGCAAAGTAACCGTCCAACGGAGAATCAGGTCGATCCAACGCGCCGAGAATCAATGCGGCGCCCGCTAAATCGAGCGCCTTATCGTCTTGGCCCCCAAACCGCCTTAAGGCTGCCTCGAGTTCCTGTCTCCCTTTGAGTCTGGCCAAGGTCATATCGTGCATCAAAGTTCCCAGTTTTATGATGACGATTGCGCGCTATGGTTTTGTAAATCTGCAGGGCTAACCACGCCTCGCACAAATCGAAGATCCCGGACGTCTCCGATCGCCCGATCCTGTTCGGCTCGTCGAAACTCCATCACTCCGGCGATAGCGCAATTGTCGCCTACCAAGATTCCGGCCAGCCTCATCTATACCTGGGGTCGGAACGAGCGTCTTGCCAGGCATTAGGGAAATGACGTGGAAGGCGACCCGGGGCAAAGATGACAAGGTCAAAACGAAGGGTAAGACCGACTAGGTTGCGATGGCGTTGCAGAAAGATTTCAGCGGCTTGGGCTATTCGTCGTTGTTGGCGGGGCGTTAGGGACTGGGCCGCTTCGGAAAGGCTAGGGCGCGTTTTCACTTCAACGAACGCCAGAGCGTCCCCTCGCCGAGCGACGAGATCGATCTCGCCGCCCGGCACCCGGAAATCCTGGGCTAAAATGCGATAGCCCTTTAGGCGGAGCCACCATGCAGCGACGCTTTCTGCCTTGCGTCCCCTAAGCCAGGCACGACGGCGCTCAGCGTGGTTTTGCATGCTTGGATGACAGTTCGAGCGCGCGACGATAGAGATCACGCTTGGCCAGTCCTGTCGCCTCTACGACCGCGGCGACAGCGTCGCGGAGCGTGTGATGGTCCAGGGCTGCCAGCAGCAGGTCATCCACCTCCGCCGCCTGCCGTGGAGCGGCATCAGCCTCGGCAGGGGCGATGACGACGACGATTTCGCCTTTGGGCGGCCCGGTTTCCGCATAGTGCGAGGCAAGCGACGCCAGCGTTCCGCGACGCACCTCTTCGAAACGCTTGGTAAGCTCTCGGGTAACGGCAGCCTGGCGAGGGCCCAATATCACGGCCATGGCATGCAGACTAGCCGCGAGGCGACGGGGACTTTCAAACACCACCAGGCTGGCATTAATGCCGGCAACTTCCTTAAGAGTGCGCCCGCGGTCGCCGCTTTTGCTCGGCAGGAATCCAAGAAACAGAAAGCGATCCGGCGGCAATCCTGAAACAGTGAGACTACTGAGGATGGCGGAAGGTCCAGGCACCGCGGTGATGGCAAGCCCGGCAGCTTCGGCCGCGCGCACCAACTTGTATCCGGGATCGCTTATCAAGGGTGTTCCCGCATCGCTCACCATTGCCATGGATTGGCCAGATTTCAGGCGCCTAATGAAACGGTCGCGATCGGCGTTGGAACTTTGGTCGTTGTAGACGGCAAGTTTGGCTGTGATTCCGTGAGCGTTCAGCAGTTTGCGAGTAACGCGGGTGTCCTCGCAGATTATTGAATCGACTGTGGCAAGCACATCAAGGGCCCGCAATGTAATATCGCGCAAGTTGCCAATAGGCGTGGCGACCAAGTAAAGACCCGGATCAAGTCCCGGTTTACTTATATTCTGGGTAGGGTTAGGGTCGACGCGCAATAGTTCAGTCCCTTATGAGGGTCTATGCCGTGCTAATACCTTTATTTTCGGTTTCGCGTTGGGCCAAGAACTTTAGGTTGCCCGCAATGGTGCTTGCGGGGTTCCTGACGGCTTGTTCAAGTTCCGATGTTAAGGAGGCACCCGCCCCCGCGCAAGCGCCGCCGCCAGACGCCAATGCGCAGGTCACGGATCCGGCCTTGTTGCCGCCGGGCGACGGCGGTTTGGCCGGGCTTCCCTATGGAGCGACGGCGGTTCCACCGGAAATCGTCAATCACACACGCGTGGCCCTACTTTTGCCGCTCAGCGGACCACACAGAGAGATCGGAACCGCCCTCCTCGAATCGGCCCAACTCGCCCTGTTCGATGTGGCTGACGAGAACTTGGCCCTGGTGGTGCGGGACACCAAGGGTACAGCCCCCGGGGCGCAGGAAGCCCTGTCTTCGGCTTTAGAGGCGGGATGTACGTTGGTGTTGGGCCCCTTGTTTTCCACCTCGGTAACAGCAATAGCGGCTGACGCGCGAGAAGCAGGGGTCTCAATCATCGCCTTCTCAAATGATACTTCGGTAGCAGGCATCGGCATTTTCCTGATGGGTATAGCGCCCAGCATCCAGGTCGATCGCATTATCGACTATGCGGCCGAACAAGGATTGTCGCGATTTTCCGTCTTGGTCGCTGATACCGCCTATGGGCACGCGGTGATCCGCCATATGCAAGAAGCGACATGGCGTAATCAGGTCGAGCTCGCTCGGACGGTGCTTTACGATCCCGCATCAAACGATATCTCGGCGGAGGTTCGCACCTTGGCCAGCTTCGAGGAGCGACAGAGGGACTTAGAGGCGCGCCGCAAGGAATTGGCGCGGCGGGGTGATGAAGCTTCGGCGGCAGAGTTGCGCCGATTGGAGAATGTCGAGACCCTCGGCCCGCCTGATTTCGATGCACTGCTGCTGCCGGAGAGCTCAAACCGGCTACGTTCTGCGGCGGCCCTGCTGCCGTTCTATGATATCGATCCGGGTGACGTACAATTGCTTGGAACGGTCTTGTGGGATGATCCGATCTTGAGCCAGGAGCCGGCCCTGCACGGCGGCTGGTTCTCCGCGCCTCAACCGGAAGCCTGGCAGTTTTTTCGGACCCGATATCGTCAAGCCTTTGAACAGGAGCCGCCACGCATCGCGTCGCTGGCCTACGACGCAACAGCCCTGGCTTCGGCCCTGGTGCGCCAGGCAGCGGCACGCTTCCAACCGGCCGACTTTAGCGCGCCGTCAATTACCCAGCCGAGCGGTTTTGCCGGGATCGATGGGATTTTCCGGTTTCGCGCGAGTGGCGAGATCGAGCGTGGCTTGGCGGTGCTCGAGATGCGTCCTGGCAAGTTCGAAGTCCGCGAAGCGGCCCCTTCGTCCTTTGGGCCGCTGACCAACTGATCGACTTGTCGTGGTCTTAGAGCATCGGGCGGTTATTCGCCACCCCAGAGGCTTTGCACAAGAATTGATCCCAAATTGCCGCCCGACGCTCTAGTTGAGCAAGTAGTCCAGAACGGCACTGAGGCGTTGACACCCCGCTTCCGTCGTCCGCAGGCATTTCTCATCAAGTGCGATGTAACCCTCGAGCTCTAAAGCTCTCAGGCGGTCGGCCGGCAGAAGGTCTTCGGGCTGAAGGCCGAGTTCTCGTTCGAAGGTAGAGCGCGCAACCCCTTCACCCAGGCGCAGGCCGAGCAGCATCAGCTCGTTTAGGCGATCCTGCGGCGACACTTCTTCAAAGATTTGGGTCGCGTGCCCCTCGGCCTCCACCCGCCTGAGCCATATCTCGGGAGCGCGATGCTGGCGGCTGGCCATCTTGCGCCGATTAGGACTAAGCTGGCCAAGACTGAGCCGGCCGTGGGCGCCCGGTCCCACGCCAAGATAATCGCCGTAACGCCAGTAGGTGAGGTTGTGCCGGCAGGTCTCATCGGTAGCCGCGTGGTTGGACACCTCGTAGGCATTGAGCCCCGCCTTCGCCAGGCGCGTTCGAGTGGCTTTGAAAACCTCGGCGGCGTCGTCTTGGTTCGGCAGGGCCAATTCCCCTCGCCGCCAAGCGCTGTGAAAGGCCGTCCCGGGCTCGATGGTCAACTGATAGAGGGAGAGATGTTTCGGTTGCTCCGCCAGCGCCCGCTCAAGCTCTGACAGCCAGTCCTGCAACTCTTGGCCAGGCCGAGCGTAAATGAGATCAAAAGAAAACCGCGGGAAAACCTCGCGGGCCAGGGCGACAGCGGCTAGAGCCTCGGCCCTACTATGCTGTCGGCCCAAGTATCGAAGCCAGTCGTCATCAAGGGCTTGCACGCCGATCGACAGGCGATTGACCCCAGCCTGGGCAAAGGCGCGAAAGCGCTCTGCCTCCAGGGAGGTCGGGTTGGCCTCCAAGGTGATCTCCAGATCGTCGCCACAAAGCCAATGCCGGCGGATTGATTGAACCATGTCCGACACGGTCGCTGGGTCCATGAGAGAGGGTGTCCCGCCGCCAAAGAAGACGCTGGTCACCTGACGCCCGGGTGCCATCGCGGCATAGTGGGCCAGTTCGGCCAGGAGCGCGCGGCGCCAGCGGTCTTGTTCGATTGTCTCACGCACATGGCTGTTGAAATCGCAGTAGGGGCATTTGCTGCGGCAAAACGGCCAATGAACATAGATGCCGAAGCCGGGGGCAGGCCGGCTAGGATCGCAGGTGCTCACGGTAGGCTTCGTCCCAGCGGGCGAGGACACCGGCTGCGAGCTTTTGAAAGGCGCGGGCACGGTGGCTTATGGCGTGCTTTTGCTCGGGCGGTAACTCTCCAAAAGTCAACTCGTAACCGTCGGGTTGGAACATGGGATCATAGCCAAAGCCCTGCGAACCGCGCGGCGGCCACACCAATTGGCCCTCGACACGACCCTCGAACGCCTGGGTCTCTCCATTGGGCCAGCCTAGGCACAGAACCGAGATGAAGGCGGCACGCCGATCCGTCTTGCCTGTCAGAGCGGTTTCCACTCTTTGCATGGCCTGCGCAAAATCCTTGTCCGGCCCGGCCCAACGGGCTGAATAAATGCCTGGACCGCCGCCGAGGGCCGTCACAGCCAGTCCCGAATCGTCTGCCAAGACAGGCATGTTCGCGGCCTTGGCGCCGGCTTTCGCCTTGATAGTGGCGTTCTCGGTAAAGCTTTTCCCGTCCTCCACCGGCTCGGGCAGTCCCAATTCGGTGGCGGAGGTCAGCTCAAGGCCGAAGGGTTCGACCAGTTCGGCCATCTCCCTGACCTTACCGGGATTATGGCTGGCGATAACCAGGCGGCGGGGAGCAGAGGAATCTGGCGACACCCTGAACCTCACCCCTCCGCCGACAAGGCCCTGCGCTGCAGTTCGGTCAGTTGCCGGATGCCATCGCCGGCGAGCGCGAAAAGCTCGCCAAAGGCTGCCTGGGAAAAAGGGCCGGCCTCGGCGCTTGCTTGCACTTCGACGACCTGCCCATCGCCCGTCAGCACGAAGTTGGCATCAGCCTCGGCTGCCGAATCCTCTTCGTAGTCCAAATCGAGCAGAGCCGTCCCGTCTACCAGGCCGCAGGAAACCGCGGCCAGGCTGCCGGTCATTGGAAGAACCTGGATAACATTCATTTCACGCATCAACGCAAAGGCCTGGTGCAACGCAACGTAACCGCCGGTAATGGCGGCCGTGCGCGTTCCCCCGTCGGCCTGCAACACGTCGCAGTCAATGCGGATCGACCGCTCTCCAAATCCAGTGAGGTCGGTGACCGCGCGCAGCGAGCGGCCGATAAGTCGTTGAATTTCCATGGTTCGGCCGCTTTGCTTGCCGCGCGCAGCTTCGCGATTACTGCGCGTTGTCGTGGAGCGGGGGAGCATGCCGTACTCGGCGGTTACCCATCCCCTTCCACTGCCTCGCAGGAAAGGCGGCATGGCGGTTTCGATCGAGGCTGTGCACAGCACCTTCGTGTCGCCAAAGCAGGCAAGGCAGGATCCCTCGGCATGCTTGTTCACCTTGGTCTCGAGAACCACTTTTCGCATTTGGTTTGCGGCTCTTCCAGAAGCGCGCATGGATTATCCTTCCTAGCTTATCGCCGGCGGCCAAATCGGCGCGCACGCTAGCCCGTGGAGCGATTGCCGGCAAGGCATAATGCAGTGCCTCGCGTTGACGGGTTCCAGGCGCATCACTACATTGCAATGCGCCTGTCAACTTGCCAGCCAAACCGGTTGAGGTTTAACTATGGCGGCCTTCCCTCCGATTAAGGATCTCGACGAGCGGTCACGCGAGATATTTCGCCACATCGTCGAAGCCTATGTTGAGACGGGCACGCCCATTGGGTCGCGCAGCCTGTCACGCCGGTTAGATGTGACACTGTCTCCGGCTACCATCCGCAATGTCATGGCGGATTTGGAGGAGATGGGCTTGCTCTTCGCGCCGCATACCTCGGCTGGCCGCCTGCCGACCGAGATGGGACTGCGCCTCTTCGTCGATGGTCTCCTGGAGTACGGTAATCTATCGAAGGAAGAGCGGGAGCAGATAGAAGGCCGGTGCCTGGCCACCGGCCGCGGTGTTCAAGAAGTGCTGGAAGAGGCATCTGCGATGCTCTCGGGCCTCTCGCGCTGCGCCGGCCTGGTTATGGCGCCCAAGGTTGAAGAGCCCCTCAAGCACATCGAGTTCGTCTCCGTGGGCCCGGGCCGCGCCCTGGTGGTCATCGTTTTTGCATCCGGCGTGGTGGAAAACCGAATTATCGATGTTCCCATGGGCATGCCGCCGTCCTCACTCGTGGAAGCCAGTAACTATCTTTCGGCGCGATTGGTTGGCCGCAGCTTGAGCGAGGCGCAGGCGGTGGTGCGCCAAGAACTTGACCAACAGCGGGCCGAGCTCAATGAGCTGACGACCCGGGTGGTGGAAGCCGGACTCGCGACCTGGGGCGGCGAGGATAAGGGCGGCGTCCTTATCGTCCGTGGGCAGGCCCAGCTTCTGGAAGACATCACCGCTATCGAAGACTTGGAGCGGATCAGGCAGCTCTTTGCGGCGCTGGAAACCAAAGAGGCCTTGCTAAGATTGCTGGATCTGACAGATGCTGCAGAAGGTGTGCAAATCTTTATCGGTGCTGAGAACGAGCTTTTCGGTTTGGCCGGCTGCTCTATGGTGATCGCGCCCTATAACAACAGCAATCAGCAATTGGTGGGGGCTATTGGGGTGATCGGACCTACCCGCATCGACTATGCGCGCATCATTCCCTTGGTCGACTTTACGGCCCGAACCATCGAGCGAATTGTTGGCTAGACCTGTCTGGGAACACACCGAGCACAGCGTAAATTCTTGCTAAGGAGTTGAGTCAAAGCAATGCCCGAAAAAGACGAGGAAACGAAGGAGCCCCTAGCCAGCGACGGTGAAGCCGACGGCAAAGAATCGGCCGAGGTCGGTTCTGAGAACCCGGAATCGCCGGCAGATGCAGAGCCCGTGGAGGCAAGTCCTGACAGCAGCGACTCACCTCTTTTAGTGTTGGAGGCGGAGGTAGCGTCGCTGAAGGACCAGCTTCTGCGTGCCTTGGCTGAGACTGAAAACCTACGGCGTCGCTCTCAGCGCGAGCGTGAGGATGCGGTAAAGTATGCGGCAGCCTCTTTGGTTAAGGACTTGTTGGTTGTGCCGGACAATCTGCGCCGAGCGATTGAGAGCGTGGACGAGAAAGCCGTCGCCGGCAACGAGGTCTTGCAAAATTTGATCAAGGGTGTGGAACTGACAGAGAAGGAGCTTCTAGGCGCCTTCGAAAAACACAACATCGTCAAACTTGACCCCAAAGGTGAGCGATTTGACGCCCATTTCCATCAAGCAGTAATGGAGATTCCGGACCCGAGTCAGCCCAATGGCACCGTGGTCCAGGTCTTGCAGACCGGCTATCGCTATCACGATCGCTTACTACGGGCGGCGATGGTTGGGGTTTCGAAGGGCGGTAAGCCTGCCGACGCGCGTGCCCAACCTGAGGCAGAAGCCGAATCGGCTCCCGAAGCCGATGGCCAGCCGGAGCCGCCACGCGTCGATACTTCGGTATAAGAATCAATATTTTATAGGGCTATCGCTGCATGATCTGGATCGTGCTGTCGATAGCGTTGCTTGGCAATCTCAGGCTTGCGCACCGCATAGCAGTAGACGCATCCGTGCGGGCAGCTGTCATAGGCGCCGATGTCCCGAGACTCGGCGCAGAAGCAGCCCTCGCGATTGCCTTTGGTGCGACCAAGGATTGGCCGGCCAGCAATTCGAGAGAGGCGTTCAAGATCAACACAGCGGGCGGCCTGCAACGGCGGTGCGAGCAGATGAGGCTGGGCGCAGAGGCGCGGTGCCAAATCATTCGCTAGCGCGATTTCAGCCAGCCCCTGCAACAGGTCCTGTTTTTCACGGTCGCTAGGATCGCGCCATGAAAACCCCTGTCGCCTCGCGGATTTGGTCAAGTTGCGGTTGGTCTTGGCGTAGATCTGCGCGACAGACAGTACAACCTCGTTGGTCGAGGCGGCGAGCGCCTCGGCGAGGCGGGCGAATTGCTGGCGGTGCCATATGACCGGCGTCAGCGAGCTGTCGATCAGCGGGTCGTAGCGCCATACGGCAGCCTGCGGGCCAAAGCGGCGCGCGACTTCGGTGAAAAGGCGCAGCGAATGCTTCCAATCAATAACAGAGTTTTCCAGTGCGCGCGGATAGCCGGTAATTGTGAACTGGAGGTAAAAGGGACGGCCGTCTTCCGCGAGCCGGTCCAAAACCTCGAGGAAGGGACCCGGATTGCGGGTCCAAAAGACGAAAGCCGAGGCCCGGTCCGGTCTCAGGCTGACCTGGTGGGCCTTGCCGCTATAGGGATTGGTGACCAGGGCATAGCCTTCGTCCAGCCGCCGCTTGAACCACTTTGCGTAGAAGGCCGGGATGTCGCTGCGATAGCTAGCAGAAATGATCATCCGAAGGAAACCAATCAGTGTTTTCTTGCCAGTGTTTGATAGGACTTCAACGCCGTTCGTTGTTGCCGTTCTTGCGGCGTTTCATTTCTCGATTTCCCAGCCACCGGAAGAACACATAGACAAAGCCGCCAATGATGACCAGTACAAGGCCAAATCGGCTGATCTGCGGGTTGTCATAGACATGCTCGCCGGCAATCACCAGAACCCCGCCGAAAATGACCGTGCCCACCATGACCCGCAAGATGGCTAAATAGATGCTGTCTTGGGGCATGATCGTCCTTCCTGTCTCTCGGTTGCTTGGCTCAGCGAAAACCGCATAATCCTCGCGGCTTTGAGGCCAGCAGACAAGCCCCCACGACCCCTTCTCGGGCCGAAATAACCCTTAAATCTCAGCGACAATCGCCTTGCAGGGGGACAATCGCTGCTTATATATCCGGCCAGACAGTTGTGACATTTCGTTGCAATCCCAATGGAAGCCCACGCGGCGGCGCTTGACGGTTTGAGGCTGCGAGGTGGGTTGGCTTTAAGGAGAGGGCTTTATGAGCAAAGTCATCGGCATTGATCTTGGCACCACCAATTCCTGCGTCGCCGTTATGGATGGCAAGGATGCCAAAGTCATAGAAAATCAGGAAGGCGCCCGCACCACGCCTTCCATGGTGGCCTTTACGGACTCCGGCGAACGCCTTGTTGGCCAGCCAGCGAAGCGGCAGGCGGTCACCAACCCGGAAGATACTTTGTTTGCCATCAAGCGCTTGATCGGACGGCGCTATGACGACCCGATGACGCAAAAGGACAAGGGGCTGGTTCCCTACGAGATTGTTAAGGCGGACAATGGCGATGCCTGGGTTGAGGCCGGCGACAAGAAGTACAGCCCGAGCCAGATCAGCGCCTTCATCTTGCAGAAGATGAAAGAAACGGCGGAAAGCTATCTGGGCGAAAAGGTGACCCAGGCAGTAATCACCGTGCCCGCCTACTTTAACGACTCGCAGCGTCAGGCGACAAAAGACGCCGGCAAGATCGCCGGCCTAGAAGTCTTGCGCATCATCAACGAGCCGACGGCCGCGGCGCTGGCTTATGGGCTGGAGAAAAAGAACACCGGGACCATCGCTGTCTATGACCTGGGCGGCGGTACCTTCGATATCTCGGTGCTGGAAATCGGCGACGGCGTTTTCGAGGTCAAGTCGACGAACGGCGATACCTTCTTGGGTGGCGAGGATTTTGATCAGAAGATCATTGATTACCTCGCCGACGAGTTCAAAAAAGAACAGGGGATCGACCTTCGCAGCGACCGTTTGGCCCTGCAGCGCCTGAAAGAAGCCGCTGAGAAGGCAAAGATCGAGCTTTCCTCCTCCATCGAAACGGAAATTAATCTGCCTTTCATCACCGCCGATCAAAGCGGACCCAAGCACCTGACGATGAAGCTGAGCCGGGCCAAACTCGAGGCCTTGGTCGACGACCTGGTACGCCGCACCACGGCACCCTGCAAGGCGGCGCTGAAGGACGCCGGTTTGTCGGCGGGCGAGATCGACGAAGTTATCCTGGTCGGCGGCATGACACGCATGCCCAAGATCATCGAGACAGTGAAGACATTCTTCGGCCGTGAGCCGCACCGCGGCGTTAATCCCGATGAGGTCGTGGCGGTTGGCGCGGCAATCCAAGGCGGCGTGCTGAAAGGCGATGTCAAGGACGTATTGCTGCTCGACGTGACGCCGCTATCACTCGGCATCGAGACCCTGGGCGGTATCTTCACCAAGTTGATCGATCGCAACACCACGATCCCCACCAAGAAGAGCCAGGTCTTCTCGACGGCCGAGGACAACCAGACCGCGGTCACCATCCGCGTCTTCCAGGGCGAGCGTGAAATGGCGGCCGACAACAAAATATTAGGCCAGTTCGACCTGATTGGTATTCCAGGTGCCCCGCGTGGTGTCCCACAGATCGAAGTTACCTTCGACATCGATGCCAACGGCATTGTGAATGTGTCGGCGAAGGATAAGGCGACGGGCAAAGAGCAGCAGATCCGCATCGAGGCTTCGGGCGGTCTCAATGACGCGGAAATCGAGCGCATGGTCCAAGAAGCCGAGGAGCACGCGGCCGACGACCAACGCAAGCGTGAATCCGTCGAGGTCAAGAACCAGGCCGATGCCCTGATTCATGCATCGGAAAAGACCTTAAGTGATGCCGGCGACAAGGTTGATGCAGCCGATCGCCAGGCTGTCGAGTCCGCTATGGAGGCCTTGAAACAGGCCAAGGAAGGCGACGATGTCGATGATATCAAAGCCAAAACAGAAGCCCTGGCTCAGGCGTCCATGAAATTGGGCGAGGCACTCTATAAGAGCAACGAAGCCGAAGCCGCTGCGGGTGACGATGGTTCCTCTCCCAACGGCTCCGGCGACGGAGCCGCCTCGGGTGGTGATGACAAAGTGGTCGACGCCGATTTCGAGGAGGTTGACGACGACCGTAAGGGCAAGTCCGCCTGATTTGGAGTCGCGCGTCATGGCAGGATCCATGGAAGCGGGTCAGGCAGGATTAGCGTATCTGCCGGGCCTGCTTTCTGACGATCGGACCATTCCTTAACTTCCGCTACCGGGGCTCGGATCGCCTTATGGCCAAGACGGACTATTACGAAACACTAGGGGTTGCACGGGACGCGGACGACGCGGAGATAAAGAAGGCCTATCGCAAGCTTGCGATGCGCTACCATCCGGACCGGAATCCCGGTGATGCGGAGGCCGAGCAACGCTTCAAAGAAGCGGCCGAAGCCTACGAAGTTTTGAAGGATCGTCAAAAGCGGGCCACCTATGACCGCTTTGGACACGCCGCCTTCGACGGTAGTAGCGGGCAACGCGGCGCTGCCGGTTTTGATTTCAATTTCGCCAGCGGTTTCGCCGATATCTTCGACGAGATGTTTGGCGAGTTTGGGGGGGGCCGGCGTGGTAGCGCGCAGTCGCGCGGTGCCGATCTTCGCTACAATATGGAGATATCGCTGGAGGATGCCTTTAGCGGCAAGACGACGCAGATTCGCGTGCCCGCGAGCGTGTCTTGCAATTCCTGCGATGGCAGCGGTGCGGCTGAAGGAACCTCACCGACGACCTGCTCGACTTGCCAGGGCCGCGGTCGTGTGCGGGCTCAACAGGGATTTTTCACGATCGAAAGAACCTGTCACAGTTGCCATGGCGTGGGCCGCGTGATCGAGCGACCCTGTCGCAGTTGCCAAGGGACGGGCCGCGTACAAAAGGAAAAGACCCTACAGGTCAACATCCCGGCCGGCGTCGAGGACGGCACCCGTATTCGCTTGGCCGGCGAGGGCGAGGCCGGGGTTCGTGGCATGGCCCCGGGCGACCTTTACATTTTCCTGTCGATAGCCCAGCACCGCTTGTTCCAACGCGAAGGGGCCAACGTTTACTGCCGGGTGCCGATTCCGATGACCGCGGCAGCCTTGGGCGGTCCGATCGAAGTACCCTCCATCGATGGGTCGCGGGCGCGCATCAATGTCCCTTCCGGAACCCAGGGGGGACAACGATTCCGGCTTACCGGCAAGGGCATGTCTGTGATGCGCTCAAAGGCGCGTGGTGACATGTATGTCGAGGTAAGCGTCGAGACCCCCGTCAACCTCAGTAAGCGGCAAAAGGAACTGCTCCGGGAGTTCGAAGCAGAGAGCAAGGGTCAAAAATCCAGTCCGGAATCGGAAGGATTCTTCGCCAGGGTCAAGGAATTTTGGGAGGATCTGACTGACTGACGGGATATCCTCCCAAATTGCCGCCCGATGCTCTAGTGCGTCATTAAGAGTGCTACTTCGGCTTCGGACAGCATGTAGTTGGTGACCCCACCGGTCAGGCTTTCCCGGAAGGGCGTCTGGGAATAGGCACCCATGATCAGCAAATCCGCACCCCATGATTTACTCTGGTTGAGCAGGACTTCGCCCGGGCGACGACCGCCGCTTTCTACCTCAACGACTTCGGCCTTTATGCCATGCCAAGCAAGGTTATCCGCTAGGTCTTGGGCCGATGGGCCGGATGCACCTGACCCGGCAATGGTCAAGATTCCCACACGTTCGGCGTGGCGCACGTATTGGCGCGAAATGGCGGCGGCGCGCCCAGAAAGCGCGCTGCGGTTCCACGCGATCAAGATGTGATGCCCGACGGAGGTTGGGGTCGGTGTTGGTGCTACCAAGACCGGCCGGCCAGAGTCGAAAAGTACGGCGCGGAGTTGTTGACGCAGCTTGTGGTCGGTATCTTCCCAGGGTTGAGGGACCACCACCAAGTCGAAAATGCGACCGCGCGCCGCGAGGGCTTCGGGTCCGTCATCGACGACAACTTCAAAATCACTGGTTAATCCCTGACCGCCGGCCGTCTCTTGCCGCTCTGCCTCCATTGTCTTGGCAACACGCTCGAACATCTCGCCGGCCCGCTTGGCCGCATCTTCTTCGTCGCGGGCGGCGCTGTCCAAGGTGTCTCGGATTTTTCGGCTGGACAGACCCAGGGATGCCCTCGTCATCATCAGGTCGGCGGTGTCTTGTTCGGGGGTCGACTGCACGTGCAGTCCAAAGACATGGGCTGCGAAATTGCGGCCCATGAGAAAGGCAGTCTCCACAGCGCTGCGCCCGGCTGGCGTGTCGGCAACAGATACCAATATGGTTTTGATTGACATGGCGGACCTCGTCGTTGGCGAGTGTCGTGGCCCTAGCCGGCCCGCTCCCGATCAATCGTACTTACCTGGCCCAATTACCGCCAGATGTCGTCGCCGCGGCCAATGAACTGCCGGCCGGCCACAAATCAACTATGACCTCAATGGCGTCGTAGGACAAGGCTTGCTTGGCAAGTTGCCAATTGCCATGCCCGTCACCTGAAGAGTTGCTTTAGCGCTAGATAACGGCCTGATGGTGAGTGCCTTCGCCGCGAGATTGTGTTAAACTTCTCATAATGCCTTAACAGGCCTAGCAGTCGCCAAAACAACGGGAGGCGTGACGTCGGTTGGCGTTTGCCCCGCCGCATCGCCTTAGATGGGAGCAGAGGGAAATGCAACTTTCTCAGATTTTAAGGAGTAAGGGAGACAGGATCATCACCATCGGACCAGAGGCCACCATAGCCCAGGTCGCCGAAGTGTTGCGCCAGGAGAAGATTGGCGCGGTTGTGGTCACTGATAGTGCCGAGAAAGTTGCCGGCATTATCTCAGAGCGCGACTTGGTCCGAGGTATCCCGCAGCACGGCGCTAAACTGCTTGACATGAAAGTATCCGAAATCATGACCGAATCCGTGGTTACCTGTACCGCCGATCGTACCGTGGATCACGTCATGCGGGAAATGACCGCTGGTCGCTTTCGCCACCTTCCAGTCGTCGAGGATGGTCGCCTCCTCGGGGTCATCAGCATTGGTGACGTGGTCAAGAATCGCTTGGAGGAGCTTGAATCAGAAACCGATGCCTTGCGGGAATACATCGTCGGCCAGGCATAACCGGGCCCGCAGCGGTCAGATTGGCAAGACAGTAGAAGATTTGACGGATCGCAAGGAAAAACGCGAATTGACCGACTGAACGGCCTCCAAAGATAACAACTTGGTGGAAAGAAAGCGGTCATAGGCTTCAATGCTGGAAACCACGATTCTCAGCATATAGTCGCGGTCTCCCGTTACGGCAAAGCAATCCATCACCTCTGGCGCGTTGCGAACCGCTTCCTCAAAGGCGGCGACATTGGCTTCGCTGTGGCGGGTCAGATTGACGCTTGCCATGACCATTACCGATAGCCCCACCTTCTCGGGATCAAGAAGGGTTACCGCCGCCCTGACGACCCCGGTCTCCTTGAGGCGACGAACACGGCGCCAGCACGGGGAGGCCGACAAGCCCACTGCCTGCGAAATCTCGGCTGTGGACAGGGAGGCGTCCTTTTGCAACAGGGAAAGGATACGCCTATCCATTTCGTCAAGATCGACCAATTTATTCCTCATATCAGCAAGTTATTGGAATGAATCGATCGAAATTACCGCAATTTATAGAAAGAAAGCAAAATTATTTCGCGGTTCTCGCGGTATACTAACCGAATTCTGTCGAGTTAGGTGAACGCGATGGCAAGCACTGGAGACGATTTCGTTATCGACCAGGACTGGAAGCAATACACGCCAGAAATGCACGATGTCTGGCGGTTGCTGTTTGAACGACAGATGGCCATTTTGCCTGGCCGTGTGGTTCCCACCTTTGTCGACGGCGTGGAAGCCCTTGATCTGGCCGGTGGAATCCCTGATTTCGACGACTTGAGCGATGTCCTGGAAAGGGCCACTGGCTGGCGTCTGGTGGCTGTCCCAGGGCTTGTGCCTGACGATGTTTTCTTCGAACACTTGGCCAAACGTCGGTTTCCGGCCACGAGGTGGATCCGTCGGCGCGAACAGCTCGACTACCTCGAGGAGCCGGATCTCTTCCATGATGTTTTCGGGCATGTTCCTTTGCTGATGCAGCAAGACTATGCCGACTACATGGAGGATTATGGTCGTGCTGGGCGCAAAGCCTTGGCAGCGGGCGCGTTGCACCGTCTTGCTCGGCTTTACTGGTACACGGTGGAGTTCGGCCTAATCCGCAGCGGTGACGCTTTGTCCATATTCGGCGCTGGGATAGCCTCTTCCCAGACGGAGAGCATCTTCTCGCTCGAAGACGACTCACCCAATCGCGTGGCCTTTGATCTGGAGCGGGTGATGCGAACGCGCTATCGGATCGATGATTTCCAGGAAACCTATTTTGTCATTGATAATTTTCGGCAGTTGACCACCGCCATCGACCGCGACCTGGATCTATTGTATCGCCGACTGTCCTGGCGCGAAGATCTAGAGCCCGGCCGAGTGTTGGCCAGCGATTGCATTCTAAACCGGGGCAGCGGCGCCTATCACGCAACCCGTCGAACGGCCGCCGCTTAAAAGCAGCACCTTTCGACCGGCGGGAACGCTTGACGAGGCCATCCCTTTCAGGGGTAGTTGCTGCCAGCAGGTCGATGCTCTAGCAAGCGTTTCGGTCCAGGCCAATGTCTTGCAGTTGCCGAACGTCGAGATCATAGAGGGCCCGCTTCAGTGCCATATCGTGATGGAGGATCCGTGCGTGATCGACAACGGCGGCGTGGGTTGTCTGGAAGGCCTTGGCTGCCCGGCCTACAAGGTCGCGCGGGCTAAGACCGGGGATGGTGACGTCAATCAGCAGATTGGCTGGCTTTGCCATGGGCGAGGTCTCCGACAAATTCGGCCTGGCGGTCGCCGCCAAGGACCGGTTTTTCTGTTCTTGGAGGCCCTAAATAATCCAATTTTGGATCAAGCACCATTGCTGGTTCAGCACCGACGACATGCAATAAAATCATGTCATTATTAACGAAATTTTCGGGAATTATTTGCCGTCGGCGGACGGTCAAAACGCTGCTTTGAGCCTTTACTTGAAGAATTTGGAAAGCCGTTCCAAAGCTTTGGAAAGGCGCTCTTGAGAGGTGGCAAAGCAAAGCCGCAGGTGTCCCTCGCCACCGGGACCGAAGGCTGCCCCGGGTGCCAGGCCGACGTCGACGTCAGCGAGGATCTGCTTCGCCGTGGCAAGAGAATCGGTCATGCCGTCGACGGCAAAGAACGAGTAAAAGGAGGCCTGCGGACGGGCAACCGTCACCCGTGGCAGCTTGGCAAGTTCCCTATAGACCAACTCCCCGCCTTGCCGGCAGCGCTCTACCATCTCCTTGACGACGGCCTCGCCCTCTCGCAACGCGGCAATGCAGCCGTACTGCAGAAAATGGGGTGCGCCGGAGGTGTTGTATTCGATCACGATATCGAAGGTTTCGCAGAGTTGCGGTGGCGTGATCATCCAGCCCATGCGCCAGCCGGTCATGGCCCAGGCCTTGGAAAAGCTGTTGACCACGATAACCGGATCATCAGGCGCGGCGATCTCTAGCGCCGACGGGGCCCGGGGTCGATCATAGGTAAATCGGGCATAAACCTCGTCTGCGACCCACCAGATGCCCTTTTGGCGGCAAAAATCGAGCACTTGCTGCTGATCTTCTCTTTCCATCATCCAGCCGGTGGGGTTGCCAGGTGAGGCGATAAAGAGGGCGCGGGTGCGATCATCCGTTGCCGCGAAGAGTTCCTCCAGGTCGAGCGCAAAGCGGCCGTCTTCTCGGGCGCGCAGCAGCACCGGCCTGAGCTCGGCACCGACGATCTGAATGGCTCCATAGATGTTTGGCCAAACCGGCGAAACCACGACCACATTGTCGCCCGGTCCGGCCACCACCTGCATGATTTGCATGATGGCGCTCATGCCGGAGGAAGTAACCGTCACCTGATAGCTGTCAACGGTGGTGCCGTAAAGGTGATTGGTGTAATCGGCGATCGCCTGGCGCAGCTCCGGGATGCCGCGCTTTTGGTTGTAAAAAGTCTTGCCCGCCTTGAATGCCTCGAATGCGGCCTCGCCAATGAAGGCAGGGGTAGGCAGGTCTCCTTCGCCGACCCAGAGCGGGATCAGCTTCTCGCGGCCAAAGCCCAGCATCCAGACCTCTGCGATCTTGGAGTTCTCGAGGCTATCGATCTCGGGCCGCAGGCGGGCCGGCAGCGAAGGCTTTGTCATGAAGATTACTCGTGGGTTAGTTGGCGAGTTCTGCCCGATCGCGGAAGAGATCGAGGGCCTCTGGGTTGGCCAATGCTTCCTTGTTTTTGACCGGGCGGCCGTGCACCACATCACGCACCGCAAGCTCAACGATCTTGCCGCTCTTGGTTCGTGGGATGTCGGCGACCTGGAGGACCTTGGCCGGCACATGCCGTGGCGAGGCGCCGCTGCGAATCTTGGTTCTGATCGCCGTGATCAAAACCTCATCCAGGCTTAGGCCTTCGCGAAGACGGACGAAGAGCACAACCCGTACGTCTCCTTCCCAATCTTGGCCTATGACGATCGCCTCCTCGACCTCGGCCAACTGCTCCACCTGGCGATAGATTTCCGCCGTACCGATGCGCACGCCACCGGGATTGAGGGTGGCATCCGAGCGGCCGTAGATGATTACGCCGTCGTGCTCGGTTATCTCCGCGAAATCACCATGACACCAGATGTTTTCGTATTTCTCGAAGTAGGCAGCGCGATAACGGCTCCCGTCTGGATCGTTCCAAAAAGCGATAGGCATGGAAGGGAAAGGGCGGTCGCAGGTCAATTCGCCTTTGATCTGCCTGACCGGCCGGCCTTCATCGTCGCGCACGGATACCGCCATGCCAAGACAGCAGGCTTGAATCTCGCCCCGCCACACGGGTCCGATCGGATTGCCGCCAACAAAACAGCCGATGATGTCGGTGCCGCCGGCTATCGATGAAAGACAAAGATCGGCCTTGATATTCTCGTAGACAAAGTCGAATCCCTCCGCCACCAAGGGTGAGCCGGTCGAGGTGAGGGTTCGCAGTTGTGGCAGGTCGTAGCGGCCACGGGCGCTGAATCCAGCCTTACCGAGTGCGTCAATGTACTTAGCAGAGGTGCCGAAGAGGGTGGCGCCCTCCTGGTTGGCATACTCAAACAAAATCTCCGGCCCCGGTGCGAAGGGGGAGCCATCATAGAGCAGCAAGGTGGCGCGACAGGCCAGGGCGGAAACCAGCCAGTTCCACATCATCCACCCACAGGTGGTGAAGTAAAACACCCGATCGTCCGCCTTGACGTCGCAATTGAGCTGCAATTCCTCCAAGTGTTTCAATAAGGTACCACCCACTCCGTGGACGATGCATTTCGGTTTTCCCGTGGTACCTGAGGAGTACATAATGTAAAGCGGCGCGTTGAAAGGGACCTGGCGGAACGCGATGTCACCGGCCGTGAAAGGAGCGACAAAATCCGCTAAGAGCGTTGCCCCTTGCACAGAAGATATGTCTGGTTTTTCGGCAATGTAAGGGACCACGATGACTCGTTGAAGGCTGGGCAGGCTCGCCGTGAATTCGGCCACCCGCGCCAGCGAATCATGTGCTTTCCCATTGTAGTAGTAGCCATCAGGGGCAAAAAGGACCTTCGGCTCGATCTGGCCGAAGCGATCCAACACGCCTCGCACCCCGAAGTCCGGCGAACAAGATGACCAGACCGCGCCAAGCGCTGTCGTCGCCAGCATGGCGATCACGGTTTCGGGCAGGTTCGGCATGAAGCCAGCCACCCGATCGCCTTGACCCACGCCTTCGGCTTTCAGCGCCTGCGCAAGCCGCGATACCGCATCATAGAGCTCGGCGAAGGAAAGCCGGCGCTTGACCTTATCCTCACCCCAAAACACGATAGCATCATGATCGTCCCTTCGCCGCAGCAAATTCTGGGCGAAATTGAGCCGCGCCTCCGGGAAAAACTGGGCACCTGGCATCTTGGCACCGTCAGCCAAGGCGATCGCGCCTTGATCCTCAGCAATCACTTCGCAAAACCGCCAAACAGACTGCCAAAAGGCCTCAAGCTCGCGGATCGACCATGCATGGGCATCGGCATAACTCTGAATATCGAGACTGTGCTCGCGGTTAACCGTTTCGAAAAATGCAGTTAGGTTGGAACTCGCCACTCTTTCGGGAGTTGGCTGCCACAGCGGGGTGCTCATGCGGTTGACTCGTGTCGTCATGTTAAATTGAACAGGAGCGGCCGCTCATCGTGGCCGCCACCAGCATTCCCATATCGCTTTGTGGGCTTTCTGGCAAGCGCAGCCCCGATTTCAACCCGTTCAAGCGTTCAATTTCGCATCCGCTATCGCCTGAGGCTAATGCATCTGCTATAGACGCCAAAACGTTACGATTGAAGAGGGGCTGAGAGGATGAAGGTAAGCGGCTTAGCGGCTCTTGTTACAGGTGGCGGCTCAGGCCTAGGGGGCGAAACGGCACGCAGCCTCGCGGCAGCCGGAGCCAAGGTGACTCTGCTCGACGTCAACATGCAAGGGGCCGAGGCGCTGGCAAAGGAGATAGGCGGTCATGCCATTGAATGCGATGTCAGCAGCGCCGAGCAAGCCGAGGCGGCGGTCGGTGAGGCGCGTGAGGCCTTCGGGCCAGCCCGCGTGTTGGTCAACTGCGCTGGGATAGCGCCGGCCAAACGCATTGTCGGTCGCAATGGTGCCATGGCCTTGCCCGATTTTGAGAAGGTGATCCGCGTCAATCTGATCGGAAGTTTTAACCTGCTGCGGCTGGCGGCGGCTGACATGGCCGCGGCGGAGCCGCTTGAAGACGGCGAGCGCGGCGTCATCATCTCAACGTCGTCTGTAGCAGCGCTGGAAGGCCAGGTGGGGCAAGCCGCCTACGCGGCATCGAAGGCCGGTATTGTTGGCATGATGCTACCAGCCGCGCGCGAACTGGCCCGGCATGGCATACGTGTCTTGACCATTGCTCCCGGTCTTATTGCCACGCCTCTACTGCTCAATATGCCGCAGGAGGTGCAAGATAACCTGGCCAGCCAAGTTCCCTTTCCCAAACGCTTCGGGAAACCCTCCGAGTTTGCCGGCCTTGTCATGCACATGGTCGAAAATCCGATGCTGAATGCGGATACGATCCGACTAGACGGCGCCATGCGAATGCAATAGGCCAACCAAAACGAAGCCAATGGACAGTTTTCGCTTGAAGCATGACAAGCAAGTCGAGGTGTTGGCCATGAAGCTCTTCGGCACGCCGCCTAGTCTCTCGGACCTGCAGGGAATCGCAAGGGAAACCTATGCCTCGATTCCGATGGAGCTGCGCCGCTGCACGCAGGACCTAGCCATTCGGGTGGAAGATTTTCCCGATGATGACGTGATCGAGGATATGGGGCTGGAATCCCCTTTTGACCTGCTGGGCCTCTATCAAGGCATTGATCTCACGAGTAAAAGCGTGATGGACGTGCCGCAAGAGGTGGATATGGTCTACCTCTTTCGCAGACCTATTTTGGACTATTGGTGTGAGGCGGAAGAAGACCTGGCGCAGATAATTCGCCATGTGCTGATTCACGAGATCGGCCACCATTTCGGCTTTTCCGACGAGGATATGGAACGCATCGAACAGAGCGGCTAGAGCAAGCTAGCGACGCGGCGGCGCAATTCCGGTACTAACTCTTGCTCGAACCACGGATGCCGATTAAGCCAGGCCGTGTTGCGCCAGCTGGGGTGCGGTAACGGTAGATACTTCGGCAGGTAGTCCCGCCACGCAGCGACGGTATCGCTGAGCGTCTTGTACTGGGGTGCCGGAAGATAGCGTCTTTGCGCGTACTGGCCGATCAGCAGCGTTAAGGATATCTCCGGTAGGGCTTCGAGCAAGGGTGGGTGCCAGAGTGGCGCGCACTCCGGGCGCGGTGGCTTATCGCCGCCCCGCTCATCGCGCCCAGGATAACAGAAACCCATCGGCATGATGGCGATTCGTCCCTCGTCGTAGAAGGCATCTCGGTCAAGATCTAGCCAGTCGCGCAAGCGGTCGCCGCTGCGGTCATTCCATGGAATGCCGCTTTCGTGTACCTTGGTACCGGGTGCCTGGCCGATAATCAGCACGCGCGCGCTGGCTCTTGCCCGCACCACCGGATTGGGGCCGAGGGGTAGGTGCGCATGGCACAATTGACAGGCCCGTGCCTTGGCCAAGAGCTCCTCGAGGGGACTAGCCGCTGCCATGCGACTGGAGCAACTCGTCGACGAAGGCCGGTACGATCAGGCTGGCAGGCCCGTAGCGGTGTTCATGAAATGACGTGTAGCCCTCGGATCGCTCCAGGTTAAGCTCCACGGTGCGGGCGCCCGCGACTGTTCGAGCTTCCTCGACGAAGCCGGCGGCCGGATAAACGTTGCCCGAGGTGCCGATCGAGATAAAGAGATGGCAGCTGGCAAGCGCCGCATAGATCCGCTCCATTTCATAGGGCATCTCACCGAACCACACCACGTCAACGCGCATGCTGCCAGCCTCTCGACAAGCGGGGCAGCAACTCGCGAGATCCATTGGGTCGTGCCAAGGCGTGACCGCATTGCAGTGCAGGCAGCGCCCCTTGAGAAGCTCGCCATGCATGTGAACGAGGTTCTTGGAACCGGCACGCTCATGCAGATTATCAATGTTTTGCGTGACCAGTAAGACCTGCCCGGGCCAATCCGACTCCAGCCGGGCCAGCGCCTGGTGCGCTGCATTGGGAAGGATGCTCTCCGACAAGAGGCCGGCCCGGCGGCTGTTGTAGAAGGCGTGCACCCGCTCCGGGTCGCGCTGGAAGGCCTCAGGTGTTGCCACGTCCTCCAGGCGCACCTTGGACCAAATGCCGTCTTTATCGCGGAAAGTATCGAGGCCCGACTCCTTGGAAATACCGGCTCCGGTTAGGACGACGATCGAGCTCGGGGCGGTGTGGGGACTTGGCGACATGGCGCCGAGAATGATAAACGATACAACATATCATTCGAAAGGACTTTACCAAGGTGCCGCCGATCAAAGTGTTGTTTGTTTGCACGGGGAATATTTGCCGTTCGCCCACAGCAGAGGGCGTCTTTCGTCACATGGTCGAGGCGGAAGGCCTTGGCGATCGCTTCCTGGCCGATTCCTGCGGGTTAGGTGATTGGCATGTGGGCGATCCGCCAGATCCCCGGGCAATCGATCGCGCCGCCAAGCGCGGCTATGACATTCGCGATCTGCGGGCTCGTTTGTTGCGAAACCAGGATCTAACGGAGTTTGATCATCTGATCGCCATGGATGAAGGGCACTACAGTCGCTTAGCGTCGGGTCTCGCCCCCGGTAACTCACGTCGGCTAAAGCTGTTGATGGCTTATGCGCCCAAACCGCCCACCGCGCTGGAGGTGCCGGATCCCTACTACGGTGGTCTTGCCGATTATGATCACGCTCTCGATTTGATCGAGGTGGGTGTGCGGGGCCTCTTCGATACCCTTAAGAGCCGGTATTTGTGAGCCTTACCGATGCTGACCTAGCGCGGCGTATCGAGGCAAGCCTAGATCGACTGGTGCGACGCCTGGTTCCGCTCGGCGGCGGCTGTATCGCCATGCTTCGCCGTGTTGAGCTGGATAACGGCGAGCGTATCGTCGCCAAGGCAAGCTCTTCGGGCGGGATGTTGCTTGAAGGCTTCATGTTGGACTACCTGCGGCGAAAGACTGAATTGCCGGTTCCCGACGTGTTAGGGGTCGACGACGATCTATTGCTCCTAAGCCACATCGACACTGATGGCCGATTGACGGCAGCAGGCGAGATCCAGGCGGCTGAGATGCTTGCCGCCTTGCACAACATTACCGCTCCCGAATTTGGCTTCGAATGCGACACGGTGATCGGGTCCTTGCCCCAGCCCAATCCCTGGCGGACATCCTGGCGCAGCTTCTTCGCCGAACAACGGCTTGTGCATTTCGGTCGTATGGCGCTTGAGAGCGGGAATC
This sequence comes from Rhodospirillales bacterium, assembly GCA_965222795.1. GTDB lineage: Bacteria > Pseudomonadota > Alphaproteobacteria > Kiloniellales > CBDCUY01 > CBDCUY01. The sequence continues at coordinate 3,350,485 of OZ244972.1, forward strand.
TGTCGCCGGCTTGTTTCGCGCGTCTCGAAGCCTTTGCCCTTCGGCTAGAGCGATTTTTCGATGAGCCACCGGCGGCTTCGCTCATTCACGGCGATGTTTGGGGTGGCAACGTGCTTGTCCGAGGCGGCAAGATCGCCGGATTCATCGACCCGGCCATCTATTTCGCCGATCCGGAGATCGAGTTGGCTTTTTCCACCCTGTTTTCGACCTTCGGCGACCCGTTCTTTCGCCGGTATCAGGAAATTCGGCCGCTTCAGCCCGGATTTTTCGAGGCACGCCGTGACATTCTGAACCTCTATCCCTTGCTGGTTCACACGGTCCTGTTCGGGGGCCACTACGGCGTTGCCGTAGAAGAGACACTACGCCGCTATAGTTGAGGAACCGTCGCCGGCGTTTGCAGCGGATAGACCGCCTCAGCCCGGTAGCTTGGGCCGCCATGGCCCAAAAAACTGGAAAACAAGGTAAAGCTCTCGATCGGCCAGGGTCCTACCCTGAAGAGACTGTGACTGGCAAGGTACATGCCGAGTTTCTCTCCCGGATTGCTCTTGAACCGGGCCAGTGTCACGTGCGGGCGGTACTTGCGACCTTCTGGTGGCAGGCCGGCCGCAACCACAGCCTTTTCTATTCGCTGTTGCAGTTGTCGCAAGCTGTCGTTCGCCTCTACACCGACCCAAAGCGCGCGCAATTTACGACCGTCGCCAAATTGGCCAAGCCCGCTCAAGCAAAGCGAAAAGCCCTCGGCCCGTACACCGGCAAGCGCGGTGTCGACATCGCGAGCCTGGCCGCCATCAATTTCGCCAAGAAAGCGCAAGGTCAAATGAAAGTTTTCCTCCCCGACCCAGCGCGCGCCAGGAATGCCATGGCAGAGTTGGGCCAGGTCTTGCCGCACCGCGGGCGGTAGCTCGAGGGCAATGAACAATCGCATGACAAGCGCTCCCGTGGGGCCGACGGAAGTCGGGTAGGGATCACGGACAGGGGTAGGTAAAGGTCTTGTGAATTCTCTCAATACCTTGAAGCACCGATTCCGGCAAGGCCAGTTCGACCGCATCAAGGTTGCTTTCCAATTGCTGCATGCTTGTGGCACCTGAGATGGCGGCCGTGGTGAATGGCTGGCGAATGACGAAGGCCAATGCCATCTGGGCGGGATCGAGCCCATGTTCGCGGGCTAGGCTCACATATTCCGCAATAGCCGACTCGGCCTGCGGCCCCCTGTATCGGGTGTTCTCGGGAAAGAGTGTCAGACGGGCACCCTTCGGCTGTTGTCCATTGAGGTACTTGCCGGACAAGGCCCCAGCGGCGATCGGGGCGTAGGCTAGCAGCCCACAATCCTCCCGTATGGCAACCTCGGCCAGGCGGGTTTCGAAGCTCCGATTCAACAGGCTATAGGGGTTTTGGATCGACACTAGCCGGGGCCCTCGGCCTTGCTCTGCCAGAGCGACCAGCTTCATGACCCCCCAAGGGTTCTCGTTGGAAACTCCATAGGAGCGAATTTTTCCTGCCTTGACCAGGTCGTCTAGCACGCCCAGCGTTTCCTCCAGCGGCACCTGCTCTTCGTTTTCGTCGTGGCGGTAGGCTAGACTGCCGAAGGTGTTGGTATTACGGTCGGGCCAGTGCAGTTGGTAGAGATCGATCTCCTCGCAGCGCAGGCGCTTAAGACTGCCGTCGATGGCCGGCTCGATATGCTGCCGGTTGAGCCGCGGCTTGCCGTCGCGAATATAGGGAAAACGGCTGCTCGGGCCGGTCACTTTGCTGGCGATCACCACCTTGTCCCGGCACCTTCTGGCGGCCAGCCACGAGCCGATGACTTCTTCGCTGCGCCCGTAGGTTTCGGCCCGCGGCGGCACTGCATACATTTCCGCCGTGTCGATGAAGTTGACGCCCCGGTCGAGGGCATAGTCGAGCTGGGCGTGACCTTCGGCTTCGCTGTTCTGCTCGCCCCACGTCATCGAGCCAAGGCAGACTGCGCTGACGCGAATGCCGCTACGGCCAAGGTGCCGGTACTTCACTGGTAAAACTCCTCGATGGGTAGGATTGAAAATCGGGAAAGCCCTGAGCCGACTCCTGTCATGTTACAGGAACAGGGCCAAGACTCCTGTGTAACCGTAGAGCCGGTCGTTCGAAATTTCGCCGTTGGCAAAAAAGCCGCTCAAGGGAAATCGCCCTAACTCTTCCTCGATCACCTTCAACTCCTCGGAATCCGGTCCGAATAAATTAGGGCCGCGGGCAATACAAGAACAGTAGAGTCCGGCTTGGATGGGGCCATCGGCCCGCGCCCTCACATCGGCTAGCATGCGCCGCAAATCCCGGTCTGCCGCCTGATGATCGCGTCGGCAAAACATGACCGGCATTCCCGACGAAACCGCTTCGCCGACAGCAATCCAGCCCTGTTGTGGATCAATTCCAGTCAGGTTTCGTACCAGATAGTCGCCGGTGTCAGAGCCGAGAATGGGGAAGGCGACGTAGATGTAGCCGGCGACCCGGCGCAGGTCCCGAGCCAGTACGTCGCCGATGTCCTCCTTGAAGACTTCTAGGGCTGGGCGGCCATCGATGGTCATGATCACGTTTTGCTCGGCCGCCGTAATGATGCGCGAGGGACCGATAGGGGAGCAGCCTTGCGTGAGGCCGACCGCAACCGGCTGTTTGCCACTCAGCAGCACACCGGAGAGTCCGCCTTCCACGAGATGGTCGGCGGCGATTTGTGGAAACTGGCCTTGCCCGCCGCTGAGTCCGCCGAATAGGAAGGCCGAAGCGGCATTCGATAACTCGGCAACGGTCTCAGCCAGCCGGTTAGCCCGCGGATCTGCATGTACCACGCCGAAGGTGGCCAGTTGGTTGGCAAGCCACCCGGCATGATCCTGGTGCAAAGTGTCGGGCCTTCCCGCAGCGGTTTCGAACACCCGGAAATCATCCTCCGCCATGGCGCAGACGAGAATGGAAACCGCGGGACGGTCGTGAACTTCCAAGCCACAGGACACCACGCCGCTGCCGACCGTTCCAACCCAATGGCGAACCGGGCTTCGCGTTCGGAGCCTGGCGAGCACATCTGCTAGCTCGCCCGCCAAGGTGTCGGTTACGTAGACGAACCCCAGGTTGGCACCAGCCGGCCAGTCTTGAAGGTTTTCCAGGCATGCATCGAGGGCACTGGCGCCGTCCACCCCCACGCCAAGGCTTGCGGCAAAGCGTGGTGAGGTTCCGTTGGTCTGCGGGCTAGTCATCGCGGCCGGCCATGACCTTGCTTACGAGATCGGTCACATAGGGCGTGATTCTTTCGACGATCACGGCAATGCCGGCCGCGTTGGGATGGATGCCGTCGCTTTGGTTGAGCGCCGGATCGGCGGCGACGCCCTCGAGAAAGAAGGGATAGAGCGGCACGCCGTGCCGTTCCGCCAGGGAGGGGTAAAGGGCGTCGAACTCGGCCGCATAATCCGGGCCTAAATTGCGCGGCGCCAGCATCCCGGCAAGCAGGACCGGCAGCCCCTTCTCGCCCAACTTGGTAAGAATGGCGTCCAAATTTGCATAGGCCGCCGAGGGTTCGACCCCGCGTAGGGCATCGTTGGCGCCCAGCTCCACCAGCACCGCGTCCGGATTGTCGGTCAAGGCCCAGTCGAGCCGAGCCAGGCCGCCGGCCGTGGTATCTCCGGAGTTACCACCGTTGATCACGTCAACTCTTAGACCCTGCGCTTGCAGGGCGCGCTGCAGCTGGACCGGGAAGCTATCTTCCTTCGCCAAGCCATAGCCGTGAATCAGGCTGTCGCCGAAGGCCAGCAGGCGAACGGCCCGCCCTTCATCGGCCTTGAGGACGAGACTGCCCATACCCTGCTGGCAGGAAACCAGAATCGATCCGGTAACGGCCAGCAACTTCACAAGACGCAAAAGGTGTTTGGTGGCCGCGGTCAGGCTCTGCATGCTCCGGTTTGTTCCTCCCTATCAAAGAGTGGTGGAGGCAGGGGCCGGGGTCAAGGTTCGGGCGGCCGATCAAATCTTCCCTCATATGAAAACAGGCCGATTTGGCTGTTGGGCCACTTTGAGCCCTTCGATCGTTGAAATGTCGGGTCGCCGAGCCATATGGCCTAGCACTGTTCAAATTCCAGGTTTTGTCGACAGCCCGCCTCCATGACCACCTCGGCACCCCCCTTTCCTCAGATACCCGGCTCGGACCCGATGATCGCCTTAACGCAGGTCGAACTGACCCTGCCGAGTTCGGCTGGGCCGGTGGAGATCCTGCGGGGCATCGACCTTATGGCCCAGCGCGGCGAGACGCTCAGTGTGGTTGGTCCGTCCGGGTCCGGCAAGTCAAGCATGATGATGATCATTGCCGGCTTGGAACGGGCTAGCGCCGGGCAGGTCTTGGTTGCCGGCAAGGATGTGGATGCCCTCAACGAAGACCAATTGGCCTTGTTCCGGCGCGATCATGTCGGCATCGTGTTCCAGTCTTTTCATCTTGTCGCCACCATGACAGCCCAGGAGAATGTGGCCATACCCCTGGAGTTCGCCGGTCGGCCGAAGGCCTTCGCCGAGGCAGCCGACAGCTTGGCGCGGGTCGGTCTGGGGCATCGGCTCCAGCACTATCCGGGACAGCTTTCCGGCGGCGAACAGCAGCGGGTTGCCTTGGCCCGGGCGGTGGCGACGGCGCCCGACCTGCTGCTTGCCGATGAACCGACGGGCAACCTGGACGGCGAAACCGGGGCCGAAATTATCGAGCTGCTGTTCGAACTGCAGCGCGAGCAGGGATCGACCTTGGTGTTGATTACCCACGACCCGGCCCTGGCGGCCCGTTGCGGGCGTCAGGTTACCCTGGTCGATGGCCGCATCGTCGATGACCAACTGGCCCGGCCGGTGGCCGCCGAGGTCCGATTGTGAGCGCATCCGCGCAGCAGGCTCGCATGTGGCCGCTTGCCGTCCGCCTGGCTTGGCGCGATCTTCGTGGCGGCATCGGTGGTCTAAAAGTGTTCATGGCTTGCTTGCTGTTGGGCGTCGCGGCGATTGCCGCTGTCGGCTCGGTATCGCAGGCGATGCTTGATGGTCTGCGCCAAGATGGTCGCCGGCTCCTCGGTGGCGACGTTGACCTACGATTGATACACCGAGAGGCGGGCGCCGAAGAGCAGGCGTGGCTATCAGAGCAGGGCGAGGTCACGGTCATCAGCGAAATGCGGGCCATGGCCCGGGCAGACTCCGGAAAACGTCGGCTTGTCGAGCTGCGCGGGGTCGAAGAAAATTATCCGCTCTATGGCCAGGTCGAGTTACGCGACGGCTTGCCGCTGCAGCCGGCCTTGGCGCGAAATGAAGGCTATTGGGGTGCTGCTGTCGATTCGCGTGTTCTGGACCAGCTAGGGATCGAGGTGGGCGCCACCCTGCGCCTTGGTGCCCTTGACTATCGGGTCGAAGCGGTGATCGAGCGAGAGCCCGACCGGGCAACCCGGAGTTTTACCTTGGGCCCCAGCGTGGTGGTGGCGCGCGCCAGCTTGGCTGAGACCGAATTGATTCAGCCGGGCAGTCTGGTTCACCACCACTACCGCATCAAATTGCCGCCGGGAAGCGACGTTGTGGCATTCAGGAACCGACTGAATGAACGCTATCCCGAAGTGGGCTGGCGCATTCGTGATCTGCGCGAGGCCTCGCCGGGGGTGCGCCGCTTCATCGAGCGAGTGGGCCTCTTCCTCAGCTTGATCGGCCTCACCTCGTTGTTGGTTGGCGGGGTTGGCGTCTCCAATGCGGTTTCGAGCCATCTACAATCCAAGACCGAGAGCATCGCCACATTGAAGTGCTTGGGTGCTTCGAACCGCTTGATCTTCAGCGCCTATCTTGTCCAGATCCTCGGCCTCGCCGGGCTGGCCAGTGCGCTCGGTTGTGCCATCGGGGCGCTGGCGCCGGCCGCGGTCGGCCTGCTTCTCGCCGATCAGCTCGGTTGGCAGGCGGCAGAGGGAATTCGTTGGCTTCCCCTAGCGCTTGCCGCGGCCTTTGGGCTGTTGACGGCACTTACCTTTTCGCTTTTGCCGCTATCGCGGGCGAGCCGACTGCCCGCAGCGCATCTCTTTCGCAGCCTGATCGCGCCGAGCGGTGGTGGTTTCGATTGGAAAGTGGGGTTCGGGCTTTGCCTTGCCGGCGGTTGCCTGGTGGCTCTGGCCCTGCTCGGCGCTTCCGATCGCTGGGTTGCCGCTTACTTTGTTGCTGGCGCTGCCTTGGCGCTGCTGCTGTTTCGCCTTGCCGCCTGGGGATTCATGGCAGTGGCTCGGCGCCTGCGCGTCTCGCGCGACGCGGGGCTACGCTTGGCCGTTGCGAACTTGCATAGGCCCGGCGCGGCCACGGTGAGCGTTGTGTTGTCGCTGGGCCTCGGTATCAGCGTCCTGGTCGGCATTGCGCAGATTGAGGGCAATCTCCGGGACCAGGTAGAAGGAACCTTGCCCGAGGATGCCCCCAGTCTCTACTTTATCGATATTCAAGGCGACCAGGTTGCCGACTTCGACCGCTTGGTCGAGAGCCAGACGGGTGTGGCGGCCGTCGAACGCGTTCCCATGCTGCGCGGGCGCATTACCGCCGTGGGCGGCATTTCTCCGGAGGCAATGGAGATCCCCTCTGAGATCGCCTGGGTCTTTCGTGGGGATCGTGGTCTCACCTGGCGGCGTGAGGCAATACCTGATTCCGAACTTGCGGCCGGGGAATGGTGGCCGACGGACTATGATGGCCCGCCCCTGGTATCGCTTGATGCTGAGGTCGGCCGGGCGCTTGGCATCGGGCCCGGCGATAGCCTCACGGTCAACATATTGGGTCGCGATGTGGTGGTGGAGATTGCCAACCTGCGCATCATCGATTGGTCGACCTTAGGGATTAATTTTGTCCTGGTGTTTTCGCCCGGCTTGCTCGAGACCGTTCCCCAATCCCACATCGCCACAGTGCGGGCGACGCCGGCGGCCGAGGAAGCGCTGGAGCTTGAAGTTACCGAAAAATTCGCCAATGTCTCCGCGATCCGGGTCAAGGATGCGCTGGAATCCGCAGCCGAGGTGATCGGTCACTTGGCTGTCGCCGTGAGGGCCACCGCCGCTTTCGCGGTCCTCGTGGGGGTTCTCGTGCTTGCCGGCGCGGTCGCCGCTGGCCACCGGCGCCGCGTTTATGATTCAGTGGTGCTGAAGGTCCTGGGTGCTACCAAGAAGGAAATTTCTTTGGCGTTTATGTATGAATACGGAATTTTGGGCCTGGTGACGGCGGCCATAGCGGCAGTTGTTGGTAGCCTTGCTGCCTACATCATCATGACTGAAGTTATGCATCTACCGTTTCACCTCTTGCCGGTAACGGTTGCCGGCATTGCGTTGTTGACCGCGGTCTTGACGATTTCCCTGGGCTATCTCGGGACCTGGCGCGCGCTGGCGCAGAAGGCAGCACCATTGCTGCGCAATGAATGATTGATTAATTTTTGTTAACTTCCCCAAATTTAACACATTTCGGCTATTGATTTTCTGGCCTTGACGCCCAATATTGGTGATCTGGATAAACTTGCCGGCAGAGCAGAGGATTTCTATGGCTGATCCGCTTCGTAGAACGATGACACAGACCCAAGCCGATGTCGCGGGGATCGACGTTGGCCTACGCAGCTACATGCTCCGGGTCTACAACTATATGGCCCTCGGTGTGGCCTTTACTGGCATCATTGCGCTGCTGGTGGCGATGAACCCGGCCATCATGCAGACCATCGCCCTTGGACCCTTTAAGTGGGTTCTTTTCATTGGCATTCTCGGCCTTGGCTGGATGGCACCTCGTATCATCTTGTCGAAGAGCATGGGGGCGGCCCAGGGAGCTTTCTGGGTTTATGCCGGGCTCTGGGGCGCGTTAATTGCGCCGATGTTCTGGCGCTACACCGACGAAAGTATGGTGCGCGTGTTTTTCATCACCGCCGCCGCCTTTGCCGGCACCAGTCTCTACGGCTATACCACCAAGCGTGACTTGGGGCCCATGGGCGCGTTCTTGTCGATGGCGACCATCGGCATTTTGATCGCGCTGCTGATCAACATTTTCTTCCTGCAGAGCGCCGGCTTTGATCTGGTCCTGTCGGTGGTCGTGGTGTTGGTCTTCGCCGGCCTCACCGCCTACGAAACGCAGGCCATCAAGAACATGTATTACGAGAGCGACGACGGCGATACGATATCACGCAAGGCAATCTTCGGTGCCTTCATGCTCTATGGAAGCTTCGTCACCATGTTCATCTGGCTGCTGCACCTCTTCGGGGTGGCGCGCGAGTAGCACAGAATCGACTATGTCAACAGATTGAGGCCCGGAGCCACTTGGTTCCGGGCCTTTTTCACGTCTGACTCGACTGCCACCCGATTAGATACAGCGCCCGCCATCAATCTCCATGCAGACGCCGGTCACAAACTCCGCTTCCGGCGAGGCGAAGTAGAGCGCTGCTGCGGCGATATCGTCAGGGGTGGAAAAGCGGCCAAGCGGTATGGTCGCTTGGAACTTTTCTCGCCGTTCCGGGCTGTCGGATCCTCCCATAAACCGTTCCATCATGCCGGTTTCGCCGATCACCGGGCAGAGCGCGTTGACCCGGATCTTGTCTGGCGCAAGCTCTACTGCCATGGACTTGGTGATGGTGTTGACCGCCCCCTTGGAGCCGTTGTACCAGGTCAAGCCCGGACGCGGCCTGAGCGCGGCGGTCGATGAGGTATTGATAATCGAACCACCGCCCTGCTGGCGCATCAGCGGCACGGCGACGCGGGCGGCCAGATAGATCGCCTTCACATTGACCGCGAAAATGCGGTCGAATTCCTCCTCATCGACGTCTGCCAGAGGCTTGTTGAGGTGGGTATAGCCCGCATTGTTGACGAGGATGTCGAGGCCGCCAAAACGGGTCTTGGCGGCGCTGATCATGGCTTCGGCTCCGGCGGTCTTGCTGACGTCAGCCTCGACAAAAATCGCTTGACCGCCTTTACGATCAATCTCGCCAGCAACTCTTTTTCCGCCTTCCACATTGATATCGGCAACGATGACCCGACAAGCCTCGTAGGCCAACATCTTGGCGATGCCCTCGCCGAAGCCAGAGCCCGCACCGGTGATAACTGCCGTCTTGCCCTTGAGCTTCATCTCTGCTCGCCTCCCATTACAGTCGTGCTAGACCCGATTCCGAAATTCGCTTCATATTGTGGCGTGCACCGACCGAATTTCGGAATCGATCAGGACACTCGTATGGTGTTGAGTCTCGTGTGGTTTTTCGGATTTGAAGCTCCTCCCGGTGCCGCTCCAAATAATGATAGGAACTTCAAATCCACCACACTAGGGTCGTTGGCTATTGGTGGTACAGGGCGACCGTCTTGAGGGTAGAAAATGCATAGAGCGCCTCGAATCCCTTTTCACGGCCATAGCCTGATCGTCTGACGCCACCGAAAGGCAGTTCCACACCACCGCCGGCGCCGTAGTTGTTAACAAAGACCTGGCCACACTTAAGCGCTCTGGCAAGGCGCAACTGCCGGCCACCGTCGTTGGTCCAGACACCGGCTACCAAACCGAAGGGCGTGCCGTTTGCCAGGGCGATGGCCTCAGCCTCGCAGTCAAAGGGATGAATGCTCAAGACCGGTCCGAAGACTTCCTCCTGGGCAAGGGGATGGTCGGCGGATCCGCCGGAAAGCAGCACAGGAAGCTCGTAGAAACCGCTTTCAGGCGCGTTGGGGAGCAAGCGCCCTTCGGCGATCCGTTTGAAACCGTCACTTTCGGCGCGGTCGAGATAACGCCGGACGCGCGCTTGCTGTGCTGCGTTTATGAGCGGGCCCAGATCCGGGTCAGCGTCCCACGGACCGACATTTAGCCCGGCGAAGGCTGTTGCCACCCGCTCAGCTACTCGGTCCCTTGCGGTTTTCTCGACCAAAAGGCGGCTGCCAGCAGAACATGTCTGGCCGCTATTTTGCACGGCGGCTCGCACCAAGTAAGGCAGTGCCGCGTCGAGATCTGAATCTGCGAAAACGATTTGCGGCGATTTACCCCCCAATTCCAGGGTTACCGAACAATGATGACTTGCCGCTGCCTGTGCCACCGCCGTGCCGGTTTCAGGTGACCCGGTGAAGGAGAGGTGATCGATGCCGGGGTGAGCCGAGAGTGCAGCTCCGGCTTCTTCTCCGGTGCCTGTCACGATGTTGATGGCGCCCGGTGGAAAGCCCACGTCAAGGGCGAGCTGCGCAAGTTTCAGGCAGGATAGGCAGGCATCTTCGGCGGGCTTGAGCACGGTGGCGTTGCCTATGGTGAGTGCTGCCGCCAGGCTTCGCCCCAGCACCTGCAGAGGATAGTTCCACGGGATGATATGTCCGGTCACCCCATGCGGTTCGCGCAGGGTGAAAACCGTGTACCCACTTTGGTAAGGGATAGAGCTGCCGTGCAGTTTGTCGGCGGCGCCCGCATAGAACTCGAAGTAGCGGACCGCGGCGGCCACATCCGCCTTTCCCTGGTTCAGCGGCTTGCCGGTATCGCGCGACTCTAGCCGTGCTAGGGTGTCAGCGTTCTCCCAGATAGCTTGAGACAGCTTGGCAAGCAGACGGCCGCGTTCGGCGGCGTCCAGGCGCCCCCAGGGACCCTCCAAGGCCTGCCGCGCCGACATGACAGCCCGATCGACTTCCGCTTTTCCGCCGCGGGAGAGTTCCGCGAAATGGGTGCCGTCGCTGGGATCAACTACCGGAAGCGGCTCTTCCGTCTCAGCTGGCTGCCAGGTTTCACCAATCAGTATCGTTCTTGCCGTCATCCGGGAACCAAGAATATTGGGGACAACGAATACCAGTCCATCTCACCACGATGCGGCAGGGTCGTCAAAGGTCGCTTTTAGGATGGTGGTTCGTAGCTTGGATGGAAACAGTCATCCGGAAAGAAAATCTCGTCCCATAACGATGTCGAATTGGCCGGCAAGGGCTTGTGGTTCGATTTCCGGTGCCGGTTTCAACACGACGGTGCATCGCTCGCGGGCGGCCTCATCGCCGAGCCGTCGATACAGGACATCCTGGAGATTTTGCGCTTCGCCGGCAACATACATTTGCGTCGTGAAGGGCCGGACTTGAGGGCCACCGATGGCGAAATGAATGTGCGGCGTGCGGCCGGGGTAGGATACTGGCTTAATTGTGCGGAAGCGGTAGGCCCCCTCGTCATTGGCTTGCGTTCGACCGAACCCTTGGAAATTGGGGTCGGCCCGCCCACCGCGATCACCCGGGTGATGATAGAAACCTTGAGCGTCACATTGCCAAATTTCGACGCGCACCCCTTTCAAGGGTTTTCCCGCCGGGTCGAGCACCCGGCCGAAGACATGGGTGATGACGCCGCTGGCCTGCTCCCCTCGGCCCGCGACACGAGCGAGGTCGGCATCGGCATCAAGCGGCAGGTTCCTCGGATAGAATGGACCTGGGGTTTGCCAGGGTGTCGCCAGCAGGTCCTCGCTGGCCCAGGTTACTGGTGACCCAATCGCCGCCAAGCCAGCTGCCGCGCCCAGGATCCTGCGACGTGAGAAACGATGAACCGATGATACCAAGTCCTAGACCCTCCTCGTAACTCGCCACCCTGTTACCCCTGGCACAGGATGTACTCTTATCATCTAGGGTCGATATTGGCGGAACGGAAGGGTCTTGCCCCTCAAACCTTAGAACGGACGGATCTGCCGCACCGGACTAGGCGAGGACCAGCAGCATCACCAAGATGCCAAAGGCCACCACCGAAGGGACGTCCAGGTCCAAAGGAACCAAACCCTCGCGGCGTGGGTATCGCGTGGCACCAAGTCCGACAGGGTCGAGCCGTCCAGATTGGGCGTCATCGTTTACCCGCCGAACGAAATGCCTTACCCAGTAGGGAAGCTCTCGCTTATAGAGATAGCGGACGAAGACCTTCTCCAGGCCTTTCTCGTCCGGATCCTCGCCATGCCACTGCGTCCAGGCCAGGTGGAAGAGGTCAAACTCACGAATTTCCAGGAGTGACGCCGCGGCAACCACGCGTTCGACGTCCTCGACGCTGCCGAGGTCCTCCGGCGTTTCGCGAAATGGCTGTTCCAGCCAGGACATGGCCCCCTCCGTCGCGGCCCTTCGTAAAGATCCGGCCAGAGTTTGCGTCACAAAGATGATGAATCAGTATATATCTGGCGTTGAGATACCCATTTTTTCAATTTCAGGTGCTAACGTTGACAGGATCGCGGCGTTGAAAAATACTTAACATCAATAAATTGGGCGCTTAACCCAAGCAGGAGTCCAGCCAATGTCAGCCTATCTCATCGCCCAGGTCAGCGTAACCGACCAAGAGACCTTCGACCGATATCGTGCCGAGGTGCCGGCGACCCTAGCCCTCTATGGCGGACGCTATGTGATTCGCGGTGGCCAGGCCCATCCGCTTGAGGGCGAGTGGACGGTACCTCGGCTGGTGGTGATTGAGTTTGACAGTGTCGAGGCCGCCCGGCGCTGGTACAACTCACCCGAATATCAGAAAATCTTGCCGCTGCGGCTGGCGGCTGCGGAAACCACCGCCGCGATTGTGGAGGGCTACGACCAGGCCTAAGGCCGTTTGAAGCGGCGCCTGGGAGGGAGGGCGAGAAGATCAAGGTGGCCCACCGTCAGTGCCGACCGCCCTGCGGCAATCAAGGACAGCCGCTCGCTGTGCCAAGCGCCGATCGTCGTTGATTTGTCGGTCCAAACCTCGTTGGCGACCGCTGTCCAGGACCGCAGGAGCTCAGTCTGGATGGCCTGATCCGCATACCCTAAGAGCCAGGGGCTCTCGGCGGTAATGACGTCATATCCGTAACTCTCCAGCTTGCAAGCAAGATGTCGCCCGGCCAGGGGGCCTAGGGCAGGCCCAAAACCCTTGTCGTCTCTCTGGTGCTGGTTAACCAGCTCGACGACGCTCTGGTCCAAGTCGAGTGGTGGCGTCCAGGTCGCATGGCCGTCGTAGCTCAGGGCGAAGTAGAGGGTGGCATCTACCTTTCGGCTGCAGTCCGCTAAGCCATCGAGCCAGCGTGCTGAAGTCAGGTCCAACAGCGCGGAGCCGGTTACCAGGTTGAATTCCTGCCAGCTGATTGCTGCCAGGCTCTCGGCCAGGTCCCGGTTCTGCCAGGTAACGCGCAGCCCGGCGTCGTGGCAAACCAGACCGTCGGCCGTTTCGGATGGGCGGCTGCCAGTGCCCTGAGCCTTTGCCCAAGCCTCGGTTTCGGGGCCAATACGATCCAGCAGCTCGCCATCATTGTCGATGAGATGCCAGATCTGATGATCATCGAAGTGGGGTGCAAGCGCGCGCAGGTTGGCGCCGGTGCCGCAACCGAGGTCGAGAACCCTCAGTTCGCCTCGGCCTGCTAGGAACTCGGCCAGGCGATCGAGCAGGCTAGGATCTCTTGCAGCCGCATCATGGGGCGCCCTGAGGTCCAACCATTCGCGAGTGAAGCTTCTTCCGGTCACCTGGTCACCCGGGCGAGTACCTGGGCGAACAGCCCTGCCGTTGCCGGCCAATCCGGAAGTGCTGCGGCCGCGACTCTGGCTCCCTGAGACAGGCGCCGGCGCAGGGCGTCATTGGTCAACACGCGTTCAAGCGCAACCGCAAGCGCTGTCGGGTCGCCTGGCGGCACCAGGAGGCCGGCGCTAGTAGGAACGGTGCCAGGAATAGCCCCGGCGGTGGTGGACACGACCGGCAGGCCGTGGGCCATGGCTTCGGAAAGCGCCATGCCATAGCCTTCGTGATGACTCGCCAGGACGAAGACGTCGCTCTTCTGATAGCGTAGGGATAGCTGCGGCCCGCGACATTCACCGACGAAGTCAATGCGGTGCGCCAGGCCCTGGTTCTCCACCAGGGCGTGGATCTCTTGGGCGGTATCCGGGTCGTGCTGGGCGCCGCCGACGCAGCAGAGCCTCCATGGCAGTTCCTTAAGTTGGCGCAGCGCCTCGATCAGCACCCTGTGCCCCTTGCGCGGCGTGAGCGAGGCGACGCAGAGCAAGGCAAGGTCGGGACCGGCGCTGCCTTCTGCCGGCGGGGCCGGATCAAGGCCCGGAAGAACGATGGAGATCCGGCCGGGATCCACGCTGTAGTCGGCCAAGTCCTCGGCCGTGCCGGGGCTGGTGACAATCACGTGGCGGGCGGCCTTCAGGGCCTCCCGTTCCGACTGAAAAAGGCAGTCTCTTTGCGCCGTCATCAGACCGCTTTCAAGGGCCAAGGGATGGTGTACCAGGGCGACCAGGTCCAGGCGTTCCGATTCAGCCTGCACGATTTCTGGCATGGCGCCGAAGGCGAGCCCGTCAATCAAAACCAGGGCCCCCGGATCGAGCGCCAAGAGCTTCTGGCGGGCATCTTCAAGGGCTTCGGCGTTCGGCCAGGGAAAGCTTGCGGAAAGGGGGTGAACGACCACAGTGACCCCTTGCCGGCGCAGCTCCGATGTTATGCGTCTGTCGTAGAGATAGCCACCTGTCAGGGTGTCAAGGTCGCCAGGGATAAAGAAATGTAGGCTTCTCACGCCGTATCGCCGGACGTGAGCTCGGCTTCGTAACTGGCCCAGGCGATGTGAGACTCCTTCAGTGTGACCTTCAGGGAGCTGATTGCCCTTGCATCCGGGCCAAGATCGCCGGCAGCTAGGCGCCCTGCCATTCGGTCGAAGATCACCCGGGCCATCACCTCGGTGGTGGTGTTCTTGCCGGCGAAAGCCGGGTCGTCGTCGAGGTTGCGGTAGTTGATCTGGGCCAGGATGGATTTTACGGCTTCACTGGCCAGGCCGATGTCAACGACGATGCCATGCGGGTCCAAGTCCGGGCGGCGAAACTCCACATCGACGACATAGGTAGCGCCATGCAAGCGCTGGGCCGGCCCGAAGACCTCTCCTTCGAAGCTGTGGGCGATCATGACGTGATCGCGAACGGCGACACTGTACAAAGTGGCTCTCCTGTTGCTGGGTTAGTCACCGTAAACTACCACATGGCAAAGCGCGTCTGTGGCCTCGGTTGCGAGCCTCGCCATGGTTTGCGGCAAATCTGAAAAAGGGCTGTCGTCGGAAGTAAGGCATTCGAGCGCCGGGTCGTCGAGCAGCGAGAGTGCCAAGCTCAAGCGTTGGCGGGTGGACCACCGCGGTCTGGCATGGGGTGAAACGGCGCCAACTTGCGAGGAAATCAGCTGTAAACGGCGGGAATGAAAGGTGCGGCCCAATGCTAGACTGACCGTTCTATCTCCATACCAGCTGAGCTCGACGATCCGTGCCTCGAAGGCAGCCAAATTTAGCGCCGTGGCGAGACCGCTCGGGTCACCGCTGGCATGAATGGCCAGATCCACATCGCCTTTTGCTGCCGCCGGCAAGGCAAAACGGACCCCTAGCTGGCTGGCGACCGCGGCCCTATCCGGATTGACATCAATGAGCTGAACGCGGCTTCCAGGCATCTTTGCGGCCAGGTAGGCCGTCAGGCACCCCAAGGTGCCACCGCCGACCACCGCGATGCCTTCGCCGAGGCGCGGGGCGGCATCCCAAAGACCGTTGATGGCGGTTTCCAAATTGGCCGCGAGAACCGCGCGTCGCGGTGGAAGTCCCTCGGGGAGCGGCAGGACCGCGCTCTCCGGCACCTGGTAGAGGTCTTGATGCGGATAGAGGCAGAAGACGGGCTGGCCGCAAAGCCGCTCCGACCCCTCCTCCACCAGGCCGACGTTGCTATAGCCATACTTGACGGGGGCAGGGAAATCGCCTTCCTGCCAAGGGGCTCGCATGTCCAGATGCTGGTCCCCAGGCACTCGACCCTGAAAGACTAAACTTTCGGAGCCGCGACTGATGCCGCTGAAGAGACTCCTTACCCGAACCTGACCGGCCGCCAAGGCGGGAAGCGCCTGGCTGCGGATGTCTCCCTGGCCGGGTCCGGTGACCCAAAAGCTTCTGGCGTGGCGAATGGTCACTAGTTCCTCTTGATTCGCTGACGACCAGCGTCGAAACTGTCTGGGGCCACCTTTCCCGTCAGGGTGGTTGCATATCCTGCGGCTTTGACCACAATGCTGCCGGTATGATCAAATCAAGACAAGCGCGGATGGAATTTTTTTGCCAAGCCCGGTGGAGCGGCCGCGTGAACGGTGTCGCCGCGCTGCTCTCGGGCCTCGTAGTTTTGGCGGCACTGCTTTACGCAGGGTACTTCTGGGTAGGACTCCCGGCCATTGCCGCCGGTCAGGGCTTTGCGCTCTACCTGGTCATCGGGTTGCTGGTGTTTGCGGCGATGCCACCGTCGCTGTGGGAGAATTTTGGCCTGGCCAATGGTATCACGCTGTGCCGGGCGGTATTTGTTGCCTTCCTTGCGGCCTTCATCGGCAATTTGGCGGATCAAGATCGTCTGGCTTGGATGCTGGCTGCCGTCGCCTTCCTGGCTTTTGCCCTTGATGGACTGGATGGTGCCGTGGCCCGCCGCAGCGGCACCTGTAGCCCATTCGGCGCCCGCTTCGACATGGAAGTCGACGCACTGCTCATCCTGATCGTTTCACTGCTGCTCTTTGCAAGCGGCAAGCTTGGCGCCTGGGTTCTGCTTATTGGTGGGATGCGCTATGGTTTCATCGCCGCTGGAGTGCTATGGCGTCCCCTGCGGGCGCCCCTGCCGCCGAAGGCGCGGCGGCGCTATATCTGTGGCCTGCAAGTCGTGGCGCTGGCCATCTGCCTGGCGCCACCCATGGGTCCGGTGCCGGCAACGCTGGTGGCTGGCGGTGCCCTTGCGGCCCTCAGTCTTTCCTTTCTGATCGACATTGTTTGGCTAATGCGTGTCGACGATAACCTTGTGACCAAAGAGGCTTGATATGAGACGCTCACTTGCTGCGGCACTTTACCGGATACTGCTTGCCGGGGTCATTGCGGTCGGGATTGCCGCACCGATATCGGGTAAGGCGGAGCCGCGCGACTACAAGCTTGATCCGGAACACTTGACCGTCGCTTTCCTGGTTCATCACATCGGTTTCGCCAAGACGCTCGGCTTTTTTCAGGAGGTTGAGGGATCCTTCACCTTCGACGAAGATAGCTTGGACCTCAGCGCCGTGACGGTCGTCGTCGAGACCGACAGCGTTACCACCTTTCACAAGAAGCGGGACAAGCATCTGCGCTCCAAGGACTTCTTGAATGTAAAGCGCCATCCGGAGATGACTTTCGTCGGGACTGGCGCTGAGAAGACTGGTGAGCGGCAGGGGCGCGTGACGGGCGACCTCACCTTGCTCGGCCAGACCCGCCCGCTCACTCTCGATGTGACCTGGAACAAAAGTGGCCAATACCCCTTTGGTGGAAATCCCTATGTGATCGGGATCTCCGCCCGCGGAACGCTGCGGCGTTCGGAATTTGGCATGACCTATGCAGTCGACAACGGCTGGGTGGGCGATGAGGTCGAGCTGATCATTGAATTCGAAGCCCGCCGGCAATAGGTGATCGCTTGCCCGCCGCCGACCACGCCCCCTCGTATTACGCCGCAACTGCCATAGGGCTTTGGGACTATCCGGCCCTTGAAGGTGGTGCCATCTGCGATGTCTGCGTGATTGGCGGTGGCTTTACCGGCCTTTCAGCTGCCCTTCATCTGGCCGAGCGGGGCTATGACGTGGTTCTGCTGGAGGCAGAACGTATTGGCTGGGGCGCATCCGGGCGCAACGGCGGGCAGGTCAATACGGGCCAACGCAAGGGACAAAGGGAGTTGGAAGAACGGCTCGGGCTCGAAACGGCGCGCCAGCTCTGGGCGCTTGCCGAGGAAGCCAAGGCCACAGTGAAACAGCGCATCGAGGCACACAACATCCCTTGCGACTTCAAGTCGGGGCACATTTCCGCTGCCCACAAGCCTGGTGATGTCGGCGAGCTGGAGGCCGAGGCGGCACTGTTGCATAGCCGTTACGACTATTCCCATATCTCGACCCTCAGCAAGGCCGAGGTCGCCGAAAAGGTCGGCAGCACACGCTATCACGGTGGCATCCTCGATGGGGATGCCTGGCATTTGCACCCGCTCAACTATGCTCTAGGTCTGGCGCGGGCGGCAGCGGCGGCGGGCGCTCGCCTCCATGAGGCCTCGCGGGTCACCGACTATCGATTGGCGGAACCGGCGCGGGTCATGACAGCCAAGGGAGAGGTGAGGGCCCGTTATGTGGTGCTCGCCTGCAACGGCTATCTAGGCGACTTGGAGCCGCGTGTGGCCGGGCGCATCATGCCGATCAACAACTTTATCTTGGCCACCGAGCCGCTGTCTGAGGCTCGCGAGGGAGGCATCCTGAAGGATGACTGCGCCGTCAGCGACACCAAATTTGTCGTCGACTATTACCGGCTCTCTGCCGACAAGCGCCTGCTGTTCGGCGGTGGTGAAACCTACTCCATGCGTTTTCCCCGCGATCTTAGGGGATTCGTCCGCACGTACATGTTGCGCGTCTATCCGCAGCTGGACCAGGCGCGGATTGATTACGCCTGGGGTGGCACCCTGGCGATCACCCTCTCGCGACTGCCTTGTTTTGGCCGGCTGGCGCCCAACGGCTTTTATGCGCTCGGCTACTCCGGGCAAGGGGTGGCGCTTACCTCGCTGGCTGGCAAGCTCATTGCCGAGGCGGTGGCTGGCACCGCCGAGCGCTTCGACGTCTTCGCCCGCCTCCCGCAGCGCCGCTTTCCAGGAGGAACCTTGCTGCGTTGGCCGGGTCTGGTGGCAGCCATGTTGTATTACAGCCTGCGGGATAAGCTTTAGATCAGGCCGCGGGCGCTTAGGTTCTGCATCAGGGCGAGGGCGCCGAAATCCCAAGGCGGGACCTGATCGGTGGAAGCAACGCGGTTGACCAAGCGACCCAGTTTGGGCGAGGCAATCTCGACGCGATCCCCCGATTTATGGGTAAAGCCTTGGCCGGGCTGGTCGCGATCCTTGGTCGGCGCGAACATAGTGCCGAGGAACAGCACCACGCCGTCCGGATAGGCGTGGTGTCGATTGATGGTTTGCGCGACCAGGTCCAAGGGATCGCGGCTGATTTCACCCATGGAGCTGCGTCCTTTGAGGACAAAACCGTCATCGCCGTCGACTCGCAGATCGACCTCGGCGGAGCGAACATCCTCGACGCCAAAGCTGTCGCTGAAGAGACGTACAAAGGGACCCAGGGCGCAGGCCGCGTTATTGTCCTTGGCGCGACCCAGCAATAGGGCGCTTAGGCCCTCCATGTCCCGCAGGTTGACGTCGTTGCCGAGGGTGGCGCCAACCGCCTTGCCATCGGGCGAAATCAGCAAGGCGATTTCCGGTTCCGGGTTGTTCCAAACTGACACCGGATGAATGCCTATTGCTGAAAGGCTGCCAACAGCAGAAAGCGGCTGCGCCTTGGTGAAGACCTCCGCGTGGGGACCAATGCCCACCTCGAGGTACTGCGACCAGAGCCCGCGCTCGATGAGGGCCGCCTTCAAATCGGCCGCAGCCGCCGATCCCGGCACGATAGTGGTCAAGTCTCCGCCGATTTGTGCTGACAGCTCCTCCCGGATTGCCTGGGCGCGGCTTGGGTCACCCTGTGCCCGTTCTTCGATGACCCGCTCCAGCATGCTTTTGGCGAAGGTCACCCCGCAGGCCTTGATCGCCTGCAGGTCGATCGGTGGCAGGAGCCAAGGGCGGTTTTCGTCGCGGCCCTCGGGCGGCGTGTTGGCGAGGATCGTGATGATGGTGCCGAGATCCTCTCCCGTTGCCACGGCCCGATCGATAACATCCTTGGGCGACTCATTTTGCAGCAGGCTGGCGATCGTCGGCACGGTAGGCGTGATATCGAGGGCGTGACCGCTGTCGACGGCAATCACCGATGGTCCGGCGACTTTTCCTGGTCGCCAAACCCGGCCGATCAGGCACGCTTGCTGACTGTCTTCAGGTAAGTGGCGGCCGAGGTCGCCCCAGTCGAATGCGGGCGGTGGCTCTGCCATCTAGGCCTCGCGGGTGGGCAGGATGACCATTTGGGCAATCGTCACGCTTGTGGGTTGCTCCAGGGCAAAAAGGATCGCGCGGGCGATATCGTCCGGCTCCATGCAGTGGGGGAAGCTGTCATAGAAGGCTTCCGCCTTGGCTTCGTCTCCGCTATGGCGCGTGGCGGCAAAGTTGGTGCGGACCATGCCGGGCAGGATCTCGGTGATCCGGATATCCGTCTCCGCATAGTCGGCGCGCAGCGCTTCGCTGAAGGCCCGCACGGCAAACTTGCTGGCGTTATAGATGCTGCCATCGCGATAGACCTTGAGGCCGGCGATCGAGCCCAAGGTGACGACATGACCCCGGCCACGGGCGAGCATGCCAGGAATGACCGCATGGCACACGCGGATCATGCCCGTTACATTGGTGTCGATGATCGCCGCCCAATCTTCCACCGATCCTTCGTCGAAACGGCGCCTGCCGCCGATGTCGTGGCCGGCGTTGGCGACGAGAATATCGATGGCACGCCAAGAGTCGGGCAGGCGTTCCTGCAGGCTTTCCACCGACTCTTTGTTGGTCACATCAAGCTGCAACGCCAGTGCTGTCCCGCCGAGCTCGCCCGCCAGGGTCTCCAGGCGGCTTAAGTTGCGGCCGGCACAGATCACGCGAAGGCCCCGTTCGGCCAAGCGCCGGGCGACGGCTTCGCCGATGCCACCGCTGGCGCCGGCGACCAAGGCGACGGATCCTGGTTCAAGTATCGGAGTTTCTGTCGCCATTCCTTCGACTTTCACGTTTCTGCCCGATCGGGTCATGGCGTATTCTCGGTGCTTGATTGCCTCTGTCAAGTAAGGTCGCCGACTTATCCATGAAATTTGAATGGCACAGCAACCAATTGTGCAGCGACCTACATCAAGCAGAAATTTGGCCGGCAACCACTGTTGTTCTCAAGCCGGTCGGCCCAGCCTCGTCGGTACTCTGCGTTGCACCATGATATCTGCCGAAAGTCTCGCCGCCGGCCGTAACCGCGTGCTCCGCACATTCCAGCACCGCAACTTCCAAATCTATGTTTGCGGCAACAGTGTCTCGCTGATCGGCACGTGGATGCAGCGTGTGGCCGTCGGTTGGTTGGCTTGGGAGCTTACCCATTCTGGCCTTTGGCTGGGGTTGGTCGCCTGCGCTGACCTCTTGCCGACTGTCGTGGTCGGGCCGTTCGGCGGCGTGCTTGCCGATCGTTACGAGACCCGGCGCATCATGATGGCGGCCCAAGCCTTTGCCTTTTGCCAGGCGGTAACCTTGGTCGTTTTTGCCCTAGCCGATTGGCTAACGGTCGAAGCCCTCGCCGTCCTGGTCCTGCTGAACGGTTTTGCCACCGGCTTCTATCAGCCGGCGCGTCTGACCTTGACCTACAGTTTGGTGCCGCGAGCAGACCTCGCAACAGCGATCGCGATCAATTCGATCGTCTTCAACCTGGCGCGCTTCATCGGTCCGGCCGTGGCCGGCGTACTGATCCTCACGGTTGGGGTGCAAGGTGCCTTTGCTGTCAATGCCTTAAGTTTCCTAGCGCTCATTCTTGCCTTGTCATGCTTGAAGATCGAGGCGCGCGCGATGACTTCGGTCGGTAGCGGGCGCACATCGATGCTGGCCGAACTTGGCGATGGCCTTCGCTATACGTTGCGGCATCCAGGAATTGGCCCGATGTTGTTGCTCTTGGCGGTCGCATCGCTGGGGCTGCGTCCCTTCGTTGAGTTGCTGCCCGGTTTCGCGGCGGAGATCTTTGCCGGTGGTGCGGAAACGCTCGCCCTATTGAGCTCGAGTGTTGGCGCGGGCGCGATAGTGAGTGGGGCCCTGATTGCCCAGATGGACAGTCGACATTTGACGCGACGAGTTTTGCTAGCCAACCTGTTGTTGATCGTAGCTATCGGCATCTTTGCCGTCAGCACCACACTGTGGCTGGCCGTGGCCAGTGTCGTTCTCGCCGGTATGGCCATGGTGGCGAGTGGTGTCGCTATGCAGACTCTGATGCAGACCGCCGTCGATGATGTCATGCGGGGACGGGTGCTGAGCCTCTATGGCATCATCTTTGTTGGCGGGCCGGCGGCCGGCGCCTTGTTGCTCGGCTCCCTATCCGAGATAGTGGGCTTCCGTTTGCCCCTGATCGCCGGTGTCACCTTGGTGACGGGATACTGGGTCTGGGCTTGGCGGCAAAGGGCCAGAATCGAAGCAGCGCTCGAGGCTGACGGCTAGTTTCTCGGCCGATTGCCGGCCGTTTTGTGCCAAAGTTGTGGCTGAGCGCTGGTTGGTTCTGTCAATTTAACGAGGCCATGGATCAAATGAACGAGGCATTGGTCGGACGAGAGGTGGCCCAGGCCATGGCCCGCGGCGTCTGTCGCTGGCTGATTGATCTTGATCACGCCCCGGTGACAGAGTTCACCTTGCTCTCGGGGCGACGGGTCGACGTCATAGCCCTCGATAGCGCCGGGATGGTCACGATCGTCGAAATCAAGTCCTCTGTGACCGACTTCCGCAGTGATGAAAAGTGGCCGCAGTATTTAGACTTTTGCGACGCCTTCTATTTTGCCGTACCGATCGATTTCCCGCGAGAGGTTCTGCCGGAAAAGGTTGGCATTCTGGCCGCCGATGGCTATGGCGCCGCGATCCTGCGTGAGGCGGAAACCCAGCGCGTCAACGGTGCTCGCCGCCGGGCGCTCATTCTTCGTTTTGCACGAGCGGCCGGCCAGCGGCTAGCCAGGCACCTGGATACCGGTCCCTAAGCGCGCTTAGGCGGCGCGTCGTTGCACCGTCGTGTGAAAGCCGTTGACGGGACGCAGGGTCACCATCGGCACAGGTCTGGTATCCTGTCCCGGCACCAAGGACAAATCGAAATTTTTAAGCAACATGGAGAGCATGATCTTGCCCTCCATCATGGCAAAACGGTTGCCCAAACAGACTCGTGGGCCAAGCGCGAAGGGGAAATAGGCGTATCGCGGCCGGCTGTCCCTTTCCTTCGGGGAGAAGCGCGTTGGGCGGAAACGATGGGGCTCTGGCCAGAACGCTGGGTTGCGGTGGACAGCGTAGGGGCACAGCATGACCGTGGTCCCCTTCTTAATCGGCATACCCATGATCTCATCGTCGGTCTGCGCCATCCGCGATATGGTCCACACCGGTGGATAGAGGCGAAGAGCTTCCTCGAAGGCCCAACTAAGGCGTTCCAACTTCGGCAGGTCTTCCAAGCCCGCCGTGGTGCGATCGCCAAGCACCGATTCGATTTCGGCCCGAACGATGGCCATTTCCTCGGGGTGCTCCATCAGCAGGAACAGGGTCCAGGCCAGCGCGCAAGAAGTGCTCTCATGACCGGTTACAAGCATGGCCATGACCTGATCGCGCAGCAGCGCTTGATCGTGCGGATGGTCTTTTTTGAAGTGGTCGATCAGCAGATTGAGCAAGCCGCCATCGTTGCTGGGATGCCGTCGTCTTTGCTCAATGACCTCCCAGATAATTTCGTCCAAGTCTCTAATCGCACGGTGATAGCGGGGATGCAGCACGCGGATCAGCGACATTGGCAGGGGGAGGGGTGACCAAACATGGCGCTCTGTCTCGCGAAGGGCGGCGGTTAGTGCATGGTGCAAACGCTCGTAGTCGGCTTCCAGGTGAGTGTCGAGCAAGGCGCGCGTGACCCCATCCAAGGTTAGGCGCATCATTTCGTAGATCAACTCGACGCTCTTGCCTTGGCGCGCGCAGCTGTCCCAACGATCGACGGTCGTTTGCGTTGCGCCAGCGATCTGCCCGGCCATGAACTCGAAGCGCGAGCCACCGAAGGACGGCGAGGAGCTGCGACGCTGCTTGAGCCAGGTCTTGCCACTGCTCATGAAGATGCTGCGCCCGAGGATCGGCTTGAAGGAGCGATAAAAACGGCTCTTTGGATAGTGTTCGTAACGATCCTGCAGTACGTGCTTGATTCCGTCCGGGTGGTTTAGCATTACCACCGGATTGGTCCCGATGGAAAACGGCACCATATCGCCATAGGTGAGCATCAACTCCTCAAAGTAGCCAAGCGGATCACGCTTGAGGTCTTGTGCAACACCGATGAATGGCTTGCCCTTGGGTCCTTTCCAAGTTGGCTTTGAGGCGACCGCGTCATCCGACGCATCAGCAAGGCTTGCCATAATGAGATGTCCTCCTAGGGGTAGGCCTAAGGCTCGAAGGGGATAAGCGTGGTGCGTCTCGATGGTCTTCCGGCGTTGGATTCTTGTTGTGCCGTATCGGACGCGGGCCGTGCGGTTGTGTCAGATTCCGGTCGCATGATGCTCGCCGTGGCTGTTGCGGCAAGTCCGATAAAGTGGGCGGGCCGCGAGTAGCCGGCGGCAAGCGCCTGGCGGCGTAGATAGGTTAGGCTCGTCCACAGTGCCCCTGGCGAGAAAGCCCTGCCTCGGCTCGCGTTTTCCTGATCTGACATGCAGTATCTCTCCGGTGTAGGTGTCGGGCATCTAGGCAGCGATCGGAATCGGATCCCACGGCGCTGAGCGGATAACCGAACCTTCAATGTTGTTTACGCGGCGAATGACGTCCAAGACGCGCTCGTTGGCATCGAACCGGCCTGCCATGGCAACTGTGTTGCCGACTCGCTTCATCGGCGTGCGCCACGTGTGATGACAGCCGATGCGTTGCAGCAACCGCGAAACTCGCGTGTCGTAAACCGTCACCACTTCATCGATCCCCTTGGCTAAGCAAAACTCTACGACCGCACAAAAGATCTGAGCTGTGATGTGGTGAAGCGCTCCTAAGCCTTGGCGACCGTTGTAGCCACAGTCGACGGCGAAACGACTGCCTTCCCAGATCGTCGGTCCTTCCGGTGCTGGTTGACCGTCAAGGAGTTGAGGGAACACATCGCGTAGCATGTAGGCCTTGACTGTTGGCAACATGCGCCAGGTTCCAACCAGCTCTTCAGCTTCGTCGAATGCCAAGAGATAGTACGCGTCAGGAATATCGAACTCGTCGCGTTCTAACCCGTTTTGACTATGTACGGACCAGTCCAGGCGATCCTTAAATACGCGATGCCTGAGACGGTGCATTTTTTGAAATAACTGAGTGAAACATTCGGCATCTTGACCGGAAAGAACATCGATCACGATCCCACTCCCACGTTGTGTGGGAGCTATTGGAGCGGGCTGCGACGCACAAAGCAGCCCGCCTAAATTGGGGGGTTAACAGAGTTTGCTGGGATCTCTACACTTGGTAAAATCGACGGCGGGCTTTGCCGTCTGGTACGCCAGTTATCAACCCATCAACGAGCCGGCCAGTCGAGGGGATTAGATTACGGGAACTGGTACTGTTCCGACAAGTCCATCTTTTCCGGAACGATGAGACCGAGGAGCACGGCCTTCACCACAGCATGCGTGCGACTGTGGACATTCAGTTTGCCGCAAGCCGATTTCAGGTGCCATGTAACCGTGCTTTCGGAAATGCCTAGAATCATCGATGTTTCCCAGGCCGACTTACCGCGTGCGGTCCAAGCCAAACACTCCCGTTCTCTTGGGGTGAGCTGCGGGTTGGTTTCCTTCTCTTGGATCAATCCTTGACGAAGGATTGCTTCATGACAGTGTAGTGCGATGAGATGCAGCGCGTGACGATACTCGCACCAGAGATCATGCATTTGATCATCGTTGACCTTTGCTGCAGCATTCAGCGTGGCTAGTGCTTGACCCGGACCGTGGATGGGTATCGTAAAGCCTTGCTGCAGACCAAAATCACCCGCTTCGTCGAAAAATATTCGCGTGCGGCTGCCAGATACGAGTTCTTGCCGTACGCCTTTCCAGCGAAATGGCGTGATTCGGTTGCTCGCTTTGGCGATGACAGGATCAATATGCACATAATCCTGAGCCACATAGTGCACCGACCATTCATGCGGATAGGTGCCAAGATAGTGGCTTTCATGCGGCCCGTCAGGCGATCGGATGATCAAATAGGCGAAATAGTCAAAACCAATAAATTCAAGCTGCTGACGCAGCGCCAGGTATATATCATCCAGATTCGCCGCGTGGTTGAGTTTATCAATAAAAGATTCTACTCTATGTGCTAGTTCTGGCATCGTTGTTTCCCGCTCTGCCCCTCATGAGGATGCCAAATTCGAGTATAACGTCAGCATTGTTTGCGTGCAAATTCAACTTTTGCCCTCACAGCTGTGGCGCGACCATTTACAGATGTATTGTGCCAAACTGGAGGGAGCAAGAAGAGTGGCGAGGAGCTGGCAAGGCGACTTCTTGGCCAAGTTTGACGATACGTGGGAAATTGAGAAAGTGTTTGTTCTATTTACCGATTTTGGCATGGAAGGACCCTATCTGGGCCAGATGAAGGCGGTTCTCCATCATTTGGCCCCGGGGATTCCCGTCATCGATCTTGTGGCGGATGCCCCGCGCTTTGATCCTATGTCCTCGGCCTACCTTCTCTCCGCCCTAGTCCCGGGCTTTCCAAAGGCAAGCGTTTTCGTGACGGTGGTTGATCCTGGTGTCGGCAGCGGCCGTGCTGCCTTGGTGCTGCAGGCCGACGACCGTTATTTTGTCGGACCGGACAACGGCCTGTTGTCGATTGTTGCGCGCCGGGCTGCGCGGACGGCATGGTGGCAGATAACCTGGCGACCAGATCAACTATCGGCGTCCTTCCATGGACGTGATCTTTTTGCGCCCGTGGCGGCCCAATTGGCCCGAAGCGAGGTGCCATCGGGCGATCCGATTTCGGTGCCGGATACGGCCTGGCCTGATGACTTGGCGCAAATCATCTACGTGGATTACTTCGGCAATGCGGTCACAGGCCTGCGGGCTGCTGCGGTGCAGGGGGGCAGCGAGCTGATCGTATCCGGTAAAGCCTTTTCCCAGTACCGAACGTTCAGTGATGTGGCGCCGGGAACCGCTTTCTGGTACGAGAATTCTATTGGATTGGCTGAAATTGCGGTCAACCAAGGGCGTGCTGATCAACTAAGTGAAGTAATACCCGGCGCCGTGGTGTCTTACACAGCTAAGTCAGCTACCCCCTAGCTTGCTACACGGCGTCACCACGGCTGGCGGTCATCAAGCCAGGCGGTCATCAAGCCAGGCGGTCATCAAGCCAGGCGGTCATCAAGCCAGGCGGTCATCAAGCCAGGTCGCGATTGGGAGGTTGAAGAGGTGACACGCGGGTTTCAAGTCGCGGTGATTGCGATGGTCGTTGTAGTGACGGCCTCGAACATTGCCGTTCAATTTCCAATTAACGACTGGCTGACCTGGGGAGCCCTCACCTATCCAGTGTCTTTCTTGGTCACCGATTTGACTAACCGGGCGTTAGGCGGCGCAGTTGCGCGAAGGGTGATCTTTATGGGCTTTGCCTTGGCGGTCGCCCTGTCGTTTCTCCTCGCGACCCCGCGCATCGCCATGGCTTCGGGCATAGCGTTTTTGGCTGCCCAATTACTCGATGTTCACATCTTTGATCGATTGCGTCGCGCCAGTTGGTGGAAAGCCCCCTTAATCTCTTCCGTCTTGGCGTCCCTTCTCGACACCGCCCTGTTTTTCTTCCTAGCGTTCGCGGCGACCGATCTACCGTGGGTGACTTGGGCGCTTGGAGACTATGCGGCCAAGCTCCTAATGGCCGGCTGTCTCTTGTTGCCCTTCCGGGCGCTGATGCCGGCAACCCAACCACCTCTACGAAGTAACGCCCATTGACCCCTAAGGCACTATATTCCTTTCGAATTCCAAGACGTTGGAAACCCTGACCTCCACCTGCTTAGCGTGCGCAGTGATGCGTCCTTTCCCTGGCAAAATCCGTCTGCAAATTAGATTAAATGTTATCAGCCGTTAGGACTTGTTTAAATCCACGTCAATCATAATAGGGCGAACAGCGTTGCACGTTCATCTGCCGCCGTCATTGCGCGGCTGTCGGTGTGTCACTATTCGGGTGAAGAGACATCATGAGCAAAGGCCTTACCAAAGACGACGTGACAAAATTAATGACCAACTCGACCGGTGATGTCCGGGCCGAGATGGCGACCAAGGTCGCCCGGCAGTTTGACGACCAAGCCCTAACCATTGAAGAAATGGCGATAGCGGAAGATATCTTTCGGGTAATGGCTCGGGATATCGAGGTACAGGTACGCGAGGCCCTATCGCGCCATCTTAAGACTTGCCCGGATTTGCCGCGCGATGTGGCTGTTGCGCTGGCTAATGATGTTGACTCGGTTGCATTGCCTGTATTGAAATGCTCTGATGTGTTGCAAGACGAAGACCTTGTTGAGATTGTACGCGGGCATAGCACCGCTAAACAGCTTGCAATCGCCCAGCGTGACATCGTTTCTTCGGTTGTTGCCGATGCACTTATCGACACCGGACGGGACCAAGTCGTGGCCAGGCTGGTGGCAAACGAGGGTGCGGAACTAACCGAAGCCGCACTTGGCCGCGTAACCAAAGAGTTCATGGATAGCACCAGCGTTGCCGATTCCATGTCACGGCGCCACAACCTGCCGCCTAGCATCTCAGAAAAGCTGCTGTCGAGCTTGTCGGAGCGCCTTCAGAGTTATCTGAGCCGGCGTAGCGATCTTTCCGCCGACCTGGCCAGCGATTTGATCTTGCAGGTGCGCGAGCGGGCGACTGTCGAGCTGTTGAGCCGAACCTCGCCCGGCGTCGAGCTTGATCGCATGGTGGAGCAACTCCATCGCCACAAGAGGCTCACCCCTTCCTTGCTGCTGCGGGCAATCTGTGTCGGCGATCAGGCGTTTTTTGAAGCCGCAATAGCTAGGCTGGCCGAGATTCCGCTGGCCAATGCGCGCATTCTGATCCATGACGAAGGAAACCTCGGTCTCCAGTCGATTTACGAACGAGCCGGTCTGCCAACCCGACTCTATCCAGCCTTTCGCGGTGCCGCCGCGGTGGTGCGAGAGGTTGACTACGATGGCGGGAAGAACGATCGGGAGCGCTATCTCAGTCGCACGCTCGAACGGATCTTGACCTACTGCGAGAACGAGCACGATTTGACTGGCGAAGACCTCGACTACTTGATGGACAAGCTAAATCAACTCGCCGCTTAGGTAGCAAAGCGCAACGAGTATGGCCGA
This sequence comes from Rhodospirillales bacterium, assembly GCA_965222795.1. Lineage (GTDB taxonomy): Bacteria > Pseudomonadota > Alphaproteobacteria > Kiloniellales > CBDCUY01 > CBDCUY01. The sequence goes on from OZ244972.1 coordinate 3,379,369, forward strand.
TTAGACGGCAGGCTCGGCTGATCGGTTACCAGCGATAACGAACGGCGTTCCTCGGCTGGGCCTCGGCCAAGTAAGCCCATGTTGCCAAGGTGCGAGGGAGAGGCTATAACCCGGCCCGCATCGGGGAGTAGCTCAGCCTGGTAGAGCGCTACGTTCGGGACGTAGAAGCCGGAGGTTCGAATCCTCTCTCCCCGACCAAGGTTGCGAGACTATCGAATTCGCTGACAGGGGGGCGCTCTGCGATCGTGGCTTGAGCGGTTTCGCCTCCAAGAGCAAGCCCGTGATCGAAGCGCATCTTGACATCTACCGACAGTCAGCCGTCGTTCCCTATCGATCAGTAGGCGGACAGCTAGAAATTCTCCTCATCACATCGCGCAAGGGCAACCGCTGGGTTATCCCCAAGGGTATCGTCGAGCCGGGCCTGAGCCCCGCCGCATCCGCCGCCAAAGAAGCGCGGGAAGAGGCCGGCGTGGAAGGTCGGGTGTCACCGGTTTCTCTGGGAGCCTACCGTTATGTTAAGTGGGGTGGCATCTGCCGGGTTGAGGTTTTTGCCTTGTGTGTTACCCGCGAACTTGAAACCTGGGAAGAAGACCACATTCGCCGTCGCCTCTGGCAGACGCCCGATAAAGCGGCTAAACTGGTTAGGGAGCCTGACTTACGGCACATTCTACGAGAGATGCCGAAAGGCCTGAGGGAGGCCTGTCAAGGGGGAAAAATGCAGAAATCCACTGGGCCTGCCCGGAAAATATTACTGTTTCGGCATGCTAAGTCCGCGTGGGACAACCCAAATTTGACGGACTTTGAGCGGCCCTTGGCGCCGCGGGGAGAGCGTGCTTGCGGGACCATGACGCGATTTATTCGGGAGCAGGGATTGCAGCCACAGATTATTCTGTGTTCGGCGGCCGTGCGGACCCGGCAGACCCTCGACAGAATAAAGGCGGCATTCGACACAAGGTTTGAGGTCGAGTATGAGAAGGCACTCTATCTGTGCAGCCCCAGTATTTTTGTAAGACGCCTCAGGGAACTGCCGGATAGCTATCAATCTGTGATGGTCATCGGCCACAATCCCGGCCTCCAGAGCCTGGCACTAGATCTGATTGGTGCGGGCGATCCGGCATTGTTGGGCAAAATCAGTGCCAAGTTCCCGACCGCGGGCCTGGCCATGCTCCACTTTGAAGGGCCTTCGTGGAAGGAACTCAAGGCCGGTTCTTGCGAGCTCCAAGACTTTGTGGTGCCAAGAGAACTTGCATGAAACCGCGAAGTCTGTCCGGGCTTTAACATTCTGTATACCACGATAGCGGATAGTACGATCGCGCCCGGCAAGCACGGTGGCCCAGACACCTTCGATGACTCCCAAGATTTCAGCGGTGATTTGTACCCACAATCGTTCCGACCATCTGGTCAGAGCGATGCAGAGTCTCAGCAGTCAAGGCCTTAAGTGTGAGTTGTTCGAGGTCTTGGTTATCGACAATGCCTCAAGTGATGATACCGCAGAGATCGCCACGCGGTTTTGCAGTGAGCATGATCACTTTCGTTACATAATGGAGCCCAGACTAGGCCTGTCAAAGGCGCGTAACCGCGGGCTTCGTGAGGCACGAGGTGACTACGTTGCCTTCCTAGACGATGACGCCATTGCAGAGTCTGGCTGGCTTGAGGCTATTCTGCACGCTTTCGAAACCGTACAACCCAAGCCGGGCTGTGTCGGTGGGCGAACCGTGCCGAACTGGGAGTCGCCGCGCCCGGGCTGGTTGCACGACGTCCACATGCAAGCCCTGTCGGTCATCGACTGGTCCGATGAAGCTTTCACAGTGGAACCGCCGAAATTCTTGGTTGGCGCGAACATTGCCTACGATCGTGCCTTGGTCCTAAAACTTGGTGGCTTTAACGAGGCCTTGGGACGGATCGGAGCGATCTTGCTTTCCGGCGAGGAGACAGAGCTAAACAATCGGATTCGAGCCATCGGTCGCGGAGTATTTTATGTGCCCGAGGCCAGCGTCAGTCACTTTGTGAGCCAAGTCCGCCTCACCAAAGCCTGGCACATGGAAAGAGCAAAATGGCAAGGCATTGCCACCGGCCTGGAACTCCTAGGCCAGGGACGCAAGCCCGGTCCGTCAAACCTGGTGGAAATCGCCAAGGAGCTTTTTGTCGGCAACGTGCCACGCTTTCTTTGCCGAGCTCTGATCAGCCCCAGGCCGCAAGTACGCTTCCTCTTTCAGACCTTGTTGTGGATGAAGCTCAACTACCTCTGCACGCTTCTGAATGGCGGGCCACATCTTTCGGACAGCTAGTGTCCCGATTCCGAAATTCGTGCAAATTTGCGGCAAGCGCCGATCGAATTTCGGGATCGAAAAGGATACTAGTAACTTCAAGAGATTAGCGTGGTTCTCAGATCTGAAGTTCGTTTCGCCGCGCGCCCCGATAGCCATACGAACTTCAGATCCACCACACTAGGTCAAGTGGTGTACTACGCGAACCTGACAACCAGTTTGGGCGTGGTCGCAACTCGGAGAATGGAGAAATGGCCCAAAGGGTAGCATTGATTACCGGCGTTGCTGGTCAGGACGGGGCCTATCTGGCCGAACTATTGCTCCGCAAGGGTTACGAAGTGCATGGGATTAAGCGTCGCTCCTCATCCTTCAACACCGCGCGGCTGGACCATCTTTATCAAGATCCACACGAGAAAGATGTCCGCTTTACAATGCACTATGGGGATATGAACGATGCCACCAACCTGATCCGCATCGTCCAGGAGACAAAGCCTCAAGAAATCTACAACCTCGCGGCGCAAAGCCACGTGATGGTGAGTTTTGAAACGCCAGAGTATACAGCCGACGCCGATGGTCTTGGCACTTTACGCCTCCTCGAGGCGATTCGAATCCTCGGCATGACCGACAGTACCCGCTTCTATCAGGCATCGACATCAGAGCTTTTCGGCAGTTCGCCACCGCCCCAAAACGAGGAGACACCCTTTCGACCGCGAAGCCCCTATGCAGTAGCCAAGCTCTACGGCTATTGGATCACCGTCAACTACCGGGAAGCCTATGGGATTCACGCATCGAATGGAATCCTCTTCAACCATGAAGGGCCGACCCGTGGCGAGACTTTTGTGACCCGGAAGATCTCGCGGGCCGTGGCGGCGATCCATGCTGGTTTGGAAGACAGCCTCTACATCGGCAATTTGGATGCGCGACGCGACTGGGGGCATGCGCGCGACTACGTCGAAGGCATGTGGCGCATGCTGCAGCAGGACGGCCCGGACGACTACGTGTTGGCGACGGAAAAGGCTCACACGGTGCGTGAGTTTGTAGAAATCGCCTTCCGTCATGTCGGTATAGAGGTTGAATGGCGTGGTGAGGGGCTGAACGAGGAAGGCTTCGATGCCGCGTCGGGCCGCCGTTTGATCGTGGTTGACCCACGTTACTTCCGGCCCACTGAAGTCAACCACCTCTGCGGCGACGCCAGTAAGGCCCGGGCCAGGTTGGGCTGGGTGCACAGTACAGGCTTTGAAGACTTAGTGCAGGAAATGGTTTCTGCCGACTGTGCAGCGCTTTCCGGCTTGGCTCCGGCCCTTGCCAAGAGGGGCGTTTGATGGCCGCCACTGGTGATCGGCAAGAGGCAGGGTCATTCCGGTTAGCCGGGCGACGGGTGTGGGTGGCCGGACACCGTGGCATGGTCGGTAGCGCACTGCAGCGTCGTTTGCAGGCCGAAGGCTGTGACATCTTAACCGTGGAGCGCCGAATGTTGGACCTGCGCCGCCAGGCGGAGGTTGAGGACTGGATGGCAGCGGAACGACCGGAAGCCGTATTTTTAGCGGCCGCCAAGGTCGGCGGCATTCTGGCCAACCAGACTTGGCCAGCAGACTTCATTTACGACAACCTGGTTATTGAGGCCAATATCATCGAAGCAGCGCGCCGGATCGGCGTCGACAAGCTGCTCTTCCTCGGCTCGTCGTGCATCTATCCGAAGTCGGCTGAACAGCCGATGAAAGAGGAAGCCATGTTGAGCAGCCCGCTCGAGCCCACCAACGAGTGGTATGCTGTGGCCAAGATTGCCGGCATCAAGCTATGCCAGGCCTATAGGCTGCAGCACGGCCTTGATTTCATCTCAGCCATGCCCTGCAATCTTTACGGTATTGGTGACAATTTTGATCGCGACAAAAGCCACGTGGTGGCTGCGTTGCTGCGGAAAATGCACGAGGCAAAGATTTCTGGCGGCGATAAGGTGGAGATTTGGGGCAGCGGCCGGCCGCGTCGGGAGTTCCTTTATGTCGATGATTGTGCCGATGCCCTGGTCTACCTGATGAAACATTACTCCGGCGACTGTCACATCAACGTTGGCTGCGGAAAAGACCTCTCCATACGCCAGCTTGCCGCAGCTTCGGCGCGAGTAGTGGGCTTTGGCGGGGAGTTTGTCATGGATCCTTCAAAACCGGATGGAACGCCGCGCAAACTCTTGGATGTCACGCGGCTCAATGACCTTGGTTGGCAGGCCAAAATCGATCTGGAGGAGGGGCTGCACCGCACCTATGCGTGGTACCGGGACAGCCTCGATGGGGCGGGAAGCATCCTTGTCCATGCTAGTGACTAACGGAACAGGTAAGCAAGAGCCCCTTTTAACCTGACCTCAGGGGATGGTGTTGGCGGGTTCGAAGAAGAATCCAAGTATTGCAACCAGTTGCCTAGTCGACGAGCAGCAAACCCCGGGCGGGCTGTGCCCAATTGCCCGTTCCCTTATCACGCTTCGCAGCCGGGAAGCTCCCTAACTTGTTTGATACCAAGGCCTTGCAGGCAACGGTCGGTTAACGCCTAACCATTATGCTCTGCCTTTAGGCAGTACTGTTCGCGTTGCGACCCTCGAAGGGGCGGGGTGCCCATAGCAGGGGGCCTCGGCAACCCCTCTCTCGAGCTAGGGCTGTTCAAGCATGGTTTGGTCTCGATTTGCGGGAAAGACCGTGCGGGCGCGTCCTGACATTTCCGTCAGCGTGACAGTTTCGCCACCAGGCCGTGAAACCAAGCAGGGGTTCGGATGTCTAGCTACAGTTTCAGCTCTGAATTGGACAAACTCGAAAATCAGAGCATTTACATTCTCCGAGAAGCCTACAACCGCATCGAACCACTGGCCATGCTGTGGTCGCTGGGCAAGGACTCGAACGTGATGCTCTGGTTGGCTCGCAAGGCCTTCTTTGGGCATGTGCCCTTTCCGTTGTTGCATGTCGATACCGGCAAAAAATTCCAGGAAATGTACGAGTTCCGGGACAGCTATGCGCAGAAATGGGGCCTCAACCTGCTGCGGGAGGAGTGTCCGCCGATTGAGGACATCGATCCCAGCCTGCCGCCGGCCGCACGGTCGGCTGCCCGCAAGACCGAGGGACTGCGCACGGCGATCGCCAAGCACAAGCTGCGTGGGGTGATCGCCGGCATTCGCCGCGACGAGCAAGCCACCCGCGCCAAGGAGCGGGTCTTCAGTCCCCGAGGCGAGTCGGGCCAATGGGATTTCCGTGACCAGCCACCGGAGTTCTGGGACCAATACAAGACGGACTTCCCGCCGGACACCCACATTCGTATCCATCCCTTGCTGCATTGGACCGAGCTGGACATCTGGCGCTACATCCAGCGTGAGGACATCCCGGTCGTACCGCTCTACTTCGCGCGCGATGGTAAGCGTTATCGCTCTTTAGGCGATCAGGACATCACCTTTCCCGTCGAATCCACCGCCTCGACCATCGAGGAAATCATCGACGAGCTGCAAACCACAAAGACCTCGGAACGCGCTGGCCGAGCTATGGACCATGAACGCGAGGACGCCTTCGAGCGCCTGCGCACCAGTGGCTACATGTAGGACGAGGGGGTCCAGATGACTGAGCATCGCTTACAACCTTCGGGCCGTGAAATCTTAAAAACGGTGATCGTTGGTCATGTTGACCACGGGAAATCGAGCCTGATCGGCCGGCTGTTGCACGAAACAGATTCGTTGCCTCCCGGCAAGTTCGAAGAACTACAGGAGATCAGCGCCAAGCGAGGCATGGATATCGAATGGTCCTTCGTCCTCGATGCCTTTCAAGCAGAGCGCGACCAGGCCATCACCATCGATTCTTCGCAAATCTGGTTCAAGAGTGCAAAGCGCGACTATGTCATTATCGATGCCCCCGGTCATCGGGAGTTCTTGAAGAACATGGTCAGCGGCGCGGCCAATGCGGACGCGGCGGTCATGGTCATCGATGCGGCCGAAGGGGTTCGCGAGCAGTCCCGCCGGCATGGCTACCTTTTGCACCTTCTGGGCGTGCGCCAGATCGCCGTGGCGGTCAACAAGATGGACCTCGTCGATTATTCGGAAACACGCTTCGCCGAAGTCGCGCACGAGATTAATCGTTATTTGGGCGATCTCGGGGTGGCGCCGACTTTCATTGTGCCAATGTCGGCCCGCGGCGGCGACAATCTGGCGGCCCGCAGCCAGAAAATGGATTGGTATCAAGGGCCGACAATACTGGAAGCGTTGGACGACTTCCACTCGGTCACTGTTCCGGCAGACCAGCCTCTGCGATTTCCGGTGCAAGATGTCTACAAGTTCGATCAACGCCGGATTGTCGCAGGCCGCGTGGAAGCGGGTGTCATTCGCGTTGGTGATAAGGTCGTCTTCTCACCCTCCAACAAGTCGGCCAAGGTGAAGTCGATCGAGGCCTGGAGCGTCGACACTGAGCCGGTCGAGGCCCGTGCCGGCCAGTCGATTGGCATCACCTTGGACGAACAGATCTTCGTCGAGCGCGGCGAGGTGATCAGCCATGAGGACCATGCGCCACCGCTGACGACCGTGTTTCGCGCCACCTTATTCTGGCTAAATCAAAAACCCCTGACCGAAGGCAGCACCTACAAGATTAAGCTGGGCGCGGGTGAGGCGACGGTGTTCGTCCAATCGATCGACAGGATCATCGATACGGATACGCTCGCCAGCAAGGCAAGCGAGCTGGTAGAACGCAACGCCGTGGCCGAAGTGATCTTGCGCAGCCGCGAACTCCTAACCGTTGACGAGTACCGCGATATCGCCAGAACCGGTCGTTTCGTCTTGGTGGACGGATACGATACCGTGGGCGGCGGCGTCATTTCGATGGAAGGATATCCGGACCAACGCCAATCCATGCAGGTCAAGGCGTCGAACCTTTACGGTGTCGAACACCGACTGTCGGCGGTAAGCCGCGCCCAGCGCAATGGGCATACCGGCGGCGTGATGTGGCTCACCGGCCTTTCCGGGGCTGGCAAATCGACCTTGGCGATGGAGGTGGAGCGTCGGCTGTTTCAGAAGGGCTTCAACGTCTATGTTCTCGACGGCGACAACGTGCGCGGCGGCTTGAACGCCAATCTTGGATTCTCGCCTGAAGATCGAGCCGAGAACATTCGCCGGGTGGGTGAAGTGGCCGGCCTGTTTTCTGACGGTGGCTTCATCTGCATCACCGCTTTTATTTCGCCCTATCAAGCAGACCGGGCGCGAGCTCGCTCGGCGGTCAAGAGCGGCGGATTCCACGAGATATACATCAAGGCCGATGTCGATACCTGCGAGCAGCGCGATCCCAAAGGCTTGTACCGTCGGGCACGGGCCGGCGAAATCCCCGAGTTTACCGGCATTTCAGCCCCCTACGAGCCGCCGATCACGCCGGAATTGACGGTCGATACCGCCAGCTACTCGGTGGAAGACTGTCTTCAGCAAATTCTTGACTATGTTGAAGAGGCCTTTGCCATCCCGGCCGTCGAGAAAATCACCGCCTAAATGGCGTCCAGCGGTGAGCATGGAACAAATCACCGCTGGAAGTGATGGGATCAGACCGGACTACACTTTTGCCGCAGGATTGCCAATATTGATGGAAAGGGTGATGCGTCTGCTTTCGGATTACAATTCAACCTAGCCGGCAGCCTGGCCAGGCCGAGCACAAGACTTTCGAGGAAAGCATGTCAAAAAAGATCCATCCCGTTATTCTTTGCGGTGGTTCCGGGACTCGGTTGTGGCCTTTGTCGCGTGCCGGTCTGCCCAAACAGTTCCACTGCCTTTCCGGAAGCGACTCCTTGCTGCAGGGTACGGTCGCCCGCCTGAACGAACCGGATCGCTGCGGGGCGCCGATCATTATCTCAAATGATAAACACGGTCACTTGGTGGCCGAGCAGCTTCGCCAAATCGAAGTCGAGCCGGAGCGGTTGGTCTTGGAACCGCTTGGCCGTAACACGGCGCCCGCTGCGGCGGTAGCGGCCATCCTATTGGGCGAAAGCAATCCCGATGCCCTACTCTTGTTGTTGCCGTCCGACCACTTTATTGCTGACCGTCCCGGCTTTTTAAGGGCGGTCGATCAGGCCGCTGCGGCAGCAGCGGAAGGCTGGCTCGTCACCTTTGGCGTTCAGCCTGACGCGCCGGAGACTGGCTACGGCTATATCAAGCGCGGGAATGCCCTATCGGCCTTGGACAATTGCTTTCAGGTCGATCGCTTCGTTGAAAAGCCGGACCTAAAGACGGCCGAACGGTATCTCCAGTCGGGGGATTTTGCCTGGAACAGCGGCATGTTCCTCTTCTCGGCCAGGAGCCTGCTGGCCGAGCTGAAGAAATTGCAGCCGGAAATGCTTGCAAAGTGTCGATTGGCAGTCGAAAGCGGCCGCAAAGAGGGGCCATGCCTCTTTTTGGATACACAGGCCTTTTCCACCTGTCCCTCAGACTCGATCGATTACGCTGTCATGGAAAAGACGGAACATGCGGCCATTGTACCTGTGGATATCGGCTGGACCGATGTCGGGTCTTGGGGCGCGCTTTGGGAATTTAGTGAAAAGAAGGATTCAGGTAACGTCTGCCATGGCGACGTGATCGCGTTGGCGACAGAAAATTCCTATTTGCGTAGCGAAAGTCGATTCCTTGCCGCGGTAGGTGTTAAGGATTTGGTCGTGGTCGAAACCGACGATGCAGTATTGGTGGCCGATCGCCATCAGACACAGGACATCAAGGCTGTTGTTGATCATTTGAAAGCACAGCATCGCAGAGAGCACCTGGATCACCGGCAGAGCCATCACGCGTGGGGCCAGATGATTCGAGAAGACGATGCCTTCGACTATGCCGTGGAGCACCTGCAGATCAATGTCGGCGCGCGAGTCGCGTTAGAGTTATCTGAATGTGACAGTTCAATCATGATCCTTGCCGGCGAGGCCGAAGTATCGTTTGGCGAAATGTCGAAGCGCCTTGGGCCGGGTCAGGTGCTGGAGGTTTCGGCGAGATCTGCCACAGAAATTACCAATTTTGGTGAGAACACCTTGGCTGCAATGCGCATTCTAAGGACGAGTCACGGGCAGATGGGAAGGCCGGCTCAGGACCGGTCAGTCGCTTAGCTATGCGGCGAGATTGGGGCTCGGCGCCAAGGGGAGAGAATTGCGTCCTATTTTTTACGAGGCCCAGTGATCATCGTCACTGTGCAGGGAATTGCCTGACGTTAACTGTGATGTTGGATGGTGGATCGACAGCGAAGAAGATGAGGGCGCACGTAGAAGACCGCGAGACCTTGTCTTTCTTGCGGTATGGCCGATAATGAAACGGATTCTTGTAGCCCCATACGGCCGATGCCATCGCCACTGTGGCGTTTGCGTTAATCGCTATTTATCAATTGATTAACCGATGTCGCAGGATCATCGTAGCTGTTAAAATGAGAATGATGACATGACGGCGTCTGTAGAAGAAAATCTGAACTTGGGCGAGGTGGCGAAGCCGGTTTCACCGCAGGCTATTACAGCATTTGTGCGGGCGGCTGACATGCTGGTGATCGCCTTGCCAGGGGCCATACTTTGGTACTTTTATGTGTTTCCCAAGGCCGGCCAGCTGGATCTGCACTACATCAATTCCGTCATCGTCGCGATGATTCTAAGCTGCATTGTCTTCGAACTTTTCAAGGTTTACGACGAGCATCGTATTTTTGCGCGCACGCCAACAGTATTCCGCACTGGCCTGATTTGGTTCTTGGTTGCGGGTTTGTTGCTTCTGCTGGCGTTCATGCTGAAAATTTCCGGACAGTATTCCCGGGTTTGGGGTATTTCCTGGTTCCTTTGCGTGTTCGGCATGCTTTGCGGTAATCGTGCCTTGCTGAGCCTCTTTATGCCAAGGCTTGCGCGCACGGGCCGAATTGCCCAGCGGACGGTTATCGTGGGCGCCGGCGAGAATGGACGGCGGCTCGCTGCCCATTTGCTCGAACATGGCGACAATCTGATCCGCGTGGTCGGCTTTATCGATGATCGGAAATCGCGTATTGCCAGTAATTTGGAAGGCTTGCCGGTACTTGGCACCACCGACGATCTGATCGACATGGTGCGCGACGACAGAGTCGACCAGGTATTGATCGCACTGCCGTGGAGCGCCGAAAGGCGCCTCAATGAGGTCGTCCACAAGCTGGCCGTCTTGCCCGTGCATATTCGCTTGGCGACAGATTTGGCCGGTTACAACTATAAGGGAAAGACAATCAGCAACTTGGGTGGATTACCGTTGTTGCACATATTCGACCGGCCAATCTCCGGCTGGTCCTATGCTCTTAAAACGGTCGAAGACCGTGTCCTTTCCTTTTTCATCCTGTTGTTCATCTCGCCGCTCTTTATCTTCGTGGCGACCGCGATCAAACTCGATTCGCGGGGTCCTGTGTTTTTTAAGCAAAAACGCTATGGCCTAAACAACAAGCTGATCGACGTTTACAAGTTCCGTACGATGCACCACAACCTAACGGACCAGAATGCAGAAAGATTAACGACGCGAAACGATCCCCGCGTTACACGCGTGGGTAACCTCTTGCGGCGCACCAGTGTCGATGAGCTGCCGCAGTTGATCAATGTACTTAAGGGTGAGATGTCCTTGGTTGGGCCGCGACCGCACGCGATTTCCGCAAAGGCGGCGGGTCGCCTCTACCAGGATGTGGTTGAACGTTATGCCGCGCGCCATCGGGTCAAGCCGGGAATTACCGGCTGGGCACAGGTCAATGGCTGGCGGGGTGAAACCGATACGGAAGAAAAAATCCACAAACGTGTCGAATACGATTTGGATTACATCGCGAATTGGTCGATCTGGTTGGATCTCAAGATCCTCTTCATGACCGTGACGGCGGTGATTGCCGACGACAACGCCTACTAGAGCGACCGGCGATGGGACGGCCCTGGCGAGTCCTGCGCTCAGATGTCGTCTACAGCTGCCAACCCTTCCTTACGATCAAGCGCGAGGCCATTGAACTGCCGGATGGCCGGCACATCGATGACTACCACCGAATTGAAGTCCCCGATTATACAGTGATTGTGGCGCTCGACCGGCAGGGTGACGTACTATGCTTGGAGCAGTATCGTCACGGCCCGCAGCGGTCCTGCCTGATGCTACCCTCGGGTCAATTTGAGCCCGGAGAAACGCCACTCGCAGCCGCCCGTCGCGAGCTGCGGGAGGAAACCGGCTACGTGGCAGAACATTGGCGTTCCTTTGGTAACTATGTCGTGAATGCCAACCAAGGCTGCGGGACGGCCCATTTTTTTGTCGCCCGTGGGGCCCATAGAATACAGGATGCCGATCCTGGCGATCTTGAAGAGATGCGATTTCTCACTTTATCACCACAGCAACTACGCACGGCGATCCAAGAAGGGCGACTGGCTGTCCTCAGTCATGCGGCCGCCCTCGGTTTCTGGCTCGCCGGCGAAGCCTTCTTAGTCGACGATTGAAGGTCGAGCGGTCATTTTCTGATTGATTGCGGCCTTGAGCACAAATAGCGAAACCTGTTACCCAGGTCATCAGGCTAAACTGTTACCTTCCTCAACGGTTGGTCAGCACCCGATCAAACGTAAAAGACTCTACCTCTTGCGCTCCCCGCTAAATTGGTCATAGATGCGATTCTTGTCGATTGACGGTCTCACCTCAAGTGGGCGCGCACGGAAGGATGCAGGCAACGATGGTTCAGTCTCTGCCCAATCAAGCGGAAATTGTCATTATCGGTGGCGGTATCATGGGCTGCAGCCTGGCCTACCACCTGAGCAAGCTCGGCCGCCGAGATGTCGTCGTCCTTGAGCAGAACAAGCTGACCTCGGGAACCACCTGGCATGCGGCCGGTTTAGTCGGTCAACTGCGTAACTCGGCCAATCTGACGCGCCTGGCGATGTACGGTGTCGAGCTCTATCCGCGACTCGAGGAAGAGACTGGTCAGGCAACCGGATTTCGCCAGAACGGCGCAATCACCTGCGCGGCAAGCCAGGACCGCTTTTTCGAGCTAAAGCGCCATGCGGCCATGGCCGCTACCTTCGGTGTCGAATGCCACGTGGTCGGTCCGAACGAGATCAAGGAACTCTATCCCCTGGCCGAAGTCGGTGGATTGGCGGGGGGCATTTGGCTGCCCAAGGATGGCCAAACCAATCCGATCGATACCACCCAGGCCTTGGCAAAGGGTGCTCGCATGGGCGGTGCCAGGATTGTCGAAGGCATTGCAGTCGAAAGCATCGAAGTGGGCAAGGGAGCGATAACCGGTGTGGTTACCGAGCAGGGGCGCATCGCTTGCGAGAAAGTCGCCATCTGCGCCGGTATGTGGTCGCGCGACCTGGCCAAGGCCATCGGCGTTGCCCTGCCCTTGCACGCGGCCGAGCACATGTACATCGTTACCGAGCCCATGGACGGCCTGCCGGCAAACGCGCCGGTTCTCCGCGACTACGATCACTACATCTACGTCAAGGAGGACGCGGGTAAACTGCTTGTCGGCGGGTTTGAGCCGGTCGCCAAGCCTTGGGGGAGTGACGGCATCCCCCGTGACCACGAGTTTGGCGTGTTTCCCGAGGATTGGGAGCATTTCGAGGTTTTCATGGAAGGGGCCTTGGAGCTGATACCGCCCCTGGAGCAAGCCGGCATTCGTCAGTTTCTGAATGGCGCAGAGTGCTTTACCCCTGACAACAACTACATGATCGGCGAGACCCCAGAGGTGAAGAATCTCTTCGTCGGCTGTGGCTTTAATTCTATCGGCATCGCCTCTTCGGGCGGGGCAGGTCGGGCCCTGGCCGAGTGGATGGAAGGCGGTGAAATGCCGATGGATCTTTGGGACATCGACGTGCGCCGTGTCCACCCAAGCCAGATGAACATCCGCTATCTGCGCGACCGCACGGTCGAGGCCTTGGGGCTTCTCTACGCCATGCATTGGCCGTTTCGACAGCACGAGACAGCCCGAGGCCTGCGCTTGTCACCCTTTCACGAGCGGCACCAGGCGGCGCGTGCTTGCTTCGGTGTGACGCAAGGCTGGGAAAGGCCGATGTGGTTCGCGCCGGAAGGGGTCGATCCGACCTACAAGTATAGTTATGGTCCGCAGAACTGGTGGCCGCATGTGGCTGAAGAATGCCGGGCAACGCGCGAAGCTGTGGCCGTCTTCGATCAGACGCCCTTCGCCAAATTCCTGATTGAAGGCCCGGATGCGGAATCACTGCTACAGCGCCTTGCGGCCAACGATGTTTCCGGCCCGATCGGCAAGGGCACCTATACCCAGCTTTTAAACCAGCGTGGCGGCATCGAGGCGGATCTCACCATCACCCGTCTTGCCGAAGAACGCTTCGCGGTCATCACCGGCGCTGCGGTTGCCATTCATGATCTCGATTGGATTCGGCGCAACACGCCGGCCGACGCCAAGGTGACCATCACCGATGTGACCACCGCCTATGCCACCTTGGGCGTGATGGGGCCGAAATCCCGGGATCTGCTCGCCAAGCTGACCAATGCGGATCTTGCCAAGGAGGCCTTCCCTTTTGGCTCCTTGCAGCAAATTGACCTCGGCTATGCCCGGGTCATGGCCTTGCGGGTCTCCTACGTGGGCGAGCTTGGTTGGGAGCTCTATATTCCGAGCGAGTGTGCGCTTGGTGTCTACGACCTCATCATGCAGGAAGGGGCGGCGTTCGGGGTTCGACCAGCCGGCGTGCATGCCATGGATTCGCTGCGCTTGGAGAAGGGTTTCAAGCACTGGGGGCACGACCTTACCTGCGAGGATACGCCGCTCGACTCCGGCCTCGGTTTCGCCGTTGCCTTCGACAAGAACGTCGATTTCATCGGCCGGGAGGCCTTGCTGAGGCAAAAGGAAGAGGGCATCAAGCGGCGCTTGGTAATGTTCACCGTGGAAGAGGGCGATCCGCTGCTGCTGCATGAGGAACCGATCTACCGGGACGGGGTGCATGTTGGCTCCACCACCTCCGGCGGGCGTGCCTTCACCTTCGGCAAGTCGCTCGCCTTCGGCCGGATCAGCAACCCCAATGGCACGGTCGATCGTGACTACGTGATGGCCGGTTCCTATGAAATCGATGTTGCCGGGGTGCGCTATCCGGCCAAGCCGCATCTTCGCCCGCTCTATGATCCCAAGGGCGAGCGGATGCGGGCATAAGCGGCGGTTTCAGTCGCTTTGCGTCTGTGATACGCGGGGGCGCGAGATAGGGGGCAGTGGCCTGGTCTCGCCAACTTTCATGATCCATATGTCTCCCGGCGGGAAGTTCGCCGCATTGGCTGCCTTGCGAAATCGGGTGCCGGGCTCGAAGGGCGGTTCGTCGGTCAGCACGATGGTGCCCCAGTGCATGCCAACCAGGGTCTTTGCCCCAAGATCCAGGCCAATTTGCACGGCTTCCTCTGGGTTGGCATGGCCTGCTTCCATGATGATACGGGGCTCATAGGCGCCAATCGGAATGAGGGCCACGTCCACAGCGCCATAGCGCCGCCTAATGCGAGCGAAGCTCGGGCCATAGGCCGTATCACCACCAAAGTAGAGGCGGCGGCCGCCCGGTCCCTCGATGGCGAAGCCCGCCCAGAGCGTCGCGTTGCGATCGAAAAGCCCGCGCCGCGAGAAGTGATGGGCCGGCAGGCCGGTCACTGTCAGCTCGCCAAAGGAAATGGCTTCAAACCAGTCCACTTCGTGCACGGCACCATAGCCGCGTTCCTCGAAGTAGGGGGCCAGGCCCAAAGGCACGATCGCGGTTATACTGTCCTTGTTCGGAATCCGATCGAGGGTGTTGACGTCGAGGTGGTCATAGTGATTGTGCGATAGCAGTATGAGATCGATCGGCGGCAGTTTATCGATAGGAATGCCGGACGGCACGAAGCGCTTTGGCCCGAGTGGTGGCAGGGGCGAGGCATAGCCGGTGAGGAAGGGATCGGTGAGGATGGTGGTCGCCCCCAGGCGAATCAGGAAAGCGGCGTGCCCCAGCCACGTCAGGCTGTCTTGGCCGTCCGAGGCCTCCATATCCCGCACGGCTTGGGGAATCGGCAAGGCATGGCCCGTCGGTAATTCAGTCACCGCCTGGCGCTGCGACCAGCGTGCGAGGAAGGCCAGAAAGTCCGTAATGGTCGCCGCTTGTGTCTTGCTGCCTTCCGGGTTCCGAAAACCGCCTTCGATGTGATGGTAGGGCTTGCCGGGGAGAGGCCGTGGCTCATCCCTTGTACAGCCCGCCAGTGCCAGCAAAAGGCAGAGAAGCCAAACCGCCCCTAGGAAAGCTGATTTGGCACCAATATCTGCTTCGAGGCGGATGATCACAAGCTATGGGCGGCAACCGAAAGATTGGCCATCTTTTGCATGGCAAGCTCTCGGCCCAGCAGTCCGAGGCCGCAATCCGGGGCGGCGATCAGGCGATTGGCGTCGATGTGGTCCAAGGCCGCAGCAAGCCGGGCGCGGATTTCATCGCTTGGCTCCACGCGGGTCTTGGCGATGGCGACGACGCCCAGGATGACCGTGGTGGTCTTGTACCGCTCCAGCAGGCTCAAGTCATTGTGGCGATGGGCGTCCTCAATGGAAACGACCTGAACGCTTGAGGCTTCGACCGCGTCGGCGAGATCGAAGTAAGCCTGGGGTTCGGCCTTGGGATAGTCCTCCCGGTCGAGGCGGTCCGGATAGCCGCAACACATATGCATCACGCGGTGCACGCCTTCGGGTACACCGTGGAAGCAGCGTTCCAAGTTCTCGACGCCGTAGGCGAGTGCATCGGCCGGCCGCCGGGCGAAAACCGGCTCGTCGATCTGAATCCAGGTGCAGCCGGCGTCCGCGAGTGCCCGCACTTCCTGGTTCAGGGCCTCAGCCAAATCGGCGCAGAGCTGCGGGATATCGCCGTAGTAGGCATTGGCCGTGGTATCGGCGATGGTCATGGGGCCCGGCAGGGTGATCTTCACCGGACGGTCGGTCGTCGCCTGCGCCACGCGCCAGTCATGCGGCAGGAAGGGCTCGCGCGCCTTGACGGGGCCGGCGACGGTCGGTAGCTCGGCTTCATAGGTGCCGCCGCGCACGGGCTTTAAGGTCAAGTTCTCGAAGTCGAAGCCATCTAAGTGCCGGCAGTGATAGTGAATGTAGTTCTCGCGCCGAATTTCACCATCGGTCGGTATGTCGATGCCGGCGCTGATTTGGTCGTTGATGCATTCCTGAGTGGCGCGGGCGAAAAGCGCTTCGGCTTCCTCGCCCATGTTGGCAAGGGCCTCGGCATAGCCTCTGGTAGGCGTTGCCGTATCGGGCCCGGCGGGAATATTGAACCAATCCGGTACGGGGACGTAGTCGGGCTTCGGATAAGCGCCGATTGTCGTGGTGAGAAGTGGCACGACAACTCTCCTTGTAATGGATATCTAAGGCGATGGCCGCATCAATTGTTTGGGCAGCAGTATGTTGAATCTTTCCCGTATTTGGGCATCGATTTTAGGATCGATGTGGTTTGGGAAATGTTCAGACAAGGTGGTTGCCACCCTTTTGGCGGCACGCTGGGAAATGTTGGTGGCCCCTTGTTCGGCCCATTCCTTGGGGCTGCTGCGGTCGCCGACTTCCGGATAGACGTACTCCGCCTGCATAAGCTCCAGGGTTTGTTGATGGCCAAGAAAATGCCCTGGTCCTTCGGTGCAGACCTGACGCATGGTTTCAATCGAAAGGCTTTCGGGTGTCACTTCCATGCCGCGGACGGTCCGCATGATCGAGCCGATCATGTCGTTGTCGATCACCAAGCTTTCGAGACAAAACCCGAGCAGGCTGGCGTGCATGCCGGCGGATTCGTAAATCATATTGCCGCCGGCCAAGGCCAAAAGGGCTTCCGTATAGCCCTTTTCATAACCGGATTGGGCGTCAGGCACCTTGGAATCGGTCATACCGGCGGGCACGCCGCCGGGCAGATCGTAGAAATGCGCCATCTGGGCGCAGGCCGCCATCAACACGGCTTGCTCGCCGCTACCGCCGCTCATGGCGCCGGTCCGCAAATCGGAGACGAAGGGCCAAGGGCCAAAGATGGCCGGATGGCCAGGCACGATGAGATTGACATAGATCAGTCCGGCCAGGCATTCGGCAATTTCCTGGACCACCGCGCCGGCAAGGGCCGCGGGGCTGGTCGCTCCCGCCTGGCCGGCAGCCAGGAGCAAGACGGGCATACCGCCACGCACCCCTGCCTCCAAACAACGGCAGGCATCCTCTGCGAACTTCAGCGGCGGCACGACGAAGCAATTGGACATGGAAACGAAGGGGCGCGCCCGCCAGGCCGCCTCGCCGCCGGCCACCAAGTGCAACATCTGCAAGGCTTCGTCCACATGTTCGGGCAGCACAAAGCTGGTACCCACGTGCTTGGAGGTGCCGGCTATCGAGGCGTAACAGGTATTGAGATCCAAGTCGCGCGGATCTTCCATGTCACGGGCGACGATCGACCGCTGGAAAAAGTGAATGTGCTCCAGGGAATCGACCAGGCGGGCAATGTCGTAAAGGTCGCGAAGGGTCGAATCGCGGTAGCTGTTGGAGGCAATGTCGACCATATGGACGGCAGCGCCAGCCGTTCCGAAATAGACCTTTTTGTCCCAGGGTTCCATGTCGTGTTTAGGATCGGCCCCGTGAACAACAAAGCGACGGCACGCCTTGGCAACGGTGTCTTCGACCAAGCCGCGCGGGAACAACAAGCGCCCCTCGTCGGTAAGACTGCCGCCGGCCGCGGTCACCATGTCGATGCATGACGGGATCGCATCGGACAAGCCGATGGTTTCCAAGACCTGCAAGGCGGCTTCGTGGATTTGTCGGACTTCCGAGTCTGTGAGGGGCAAATACCGGCCGCCGGACATACCCGGCTGGACGGCCCGCTCCGCCTGCGGGATGGGGGTGGCTCGCAGTTCGCGCCGCGCCACGCGGCCCCCTCTGCGACGCTTTTCAGGTGCCTGCACTGACATGGCGCGCCTCGTTCGTTTGACACGGCCCAAAAAAGGGCGACAGATTGACGTAAAGCGAGAGTTTCGGCAACCAACATTCTGTGGTGAATGTCTGATTTTGTGGCGGTAAGTTCCCCGAGGATTTCTGATATCCTTCGCGGGTTTCGAAAAGGGGACGGCGATGAGCACCTACGAGTCCTATGATCAGGCTGCATCGGCCTATGAACGCTATCGCCGGCCGGTCGCCACGGAAGTAATCACAGGCTGCCTCCTGGTAGCCGGTAAACCGCTACAGGACTTGGAAGTACTCGATGCCGGCTGCGGCACCGGCAACTATGCGGTGGCCTTGGCGCCAATGGTTAAGCAGATCACCGGCCTTGACCTTTCCACAGGCATGTTGTCGCACGCCCGAGCGAAGGCGGCCGCTCGCCTTGATGGTCCGGCCTCGCTGGTGTTTCACCAAGGATCCATGGACGACCTGCCGTTCGCAACCAAGAGCTTTGATGCGGTGATGTTCAATCAGGTCCTGCATCACCTTGAATCAGGGGAGGACGCAAGCTACCCAGGCCATAGGCGGGCGCTTAATGAGGCCTATAGGGTGTTGCGGCCGGGCGGTGTGGTGGTGGTAAACTATTGTAGTCACCGCCAGCTTCGACAGGGGTTTTGGTACTATCACCTCATTCCTGAGGCCACGGAGAAGGTCCTGGCCCGCTGTGCGCCGAGTGGTCGGATCGGCGAAATCTTGACCGATGTCGGCTTTCAGCGCCACGATCGCGTGGTGTCTCTCGACGCGGTTATGCAAGCTGATTCCTATTTCGATCCCTTGGGGCCGCTCGATCCCGCGTGGCGACTAAGTGATTCCATATGGGCGCTTGCGTCAGCCGAAGAGGTTGCTAGGGCAGAGGCCGAGGTTCGAAGTCTGGAGCAGCAGAACCTGCAGGAACAGCGCATGTTGGCGCGGGATGCGACCCGGCCGAGCGTTGGCCAAATGACCTTTGCTGTGGCAAGGCGGCCGGCGTGACGACACTCAGTGGCGGGGCAGGAACCCGGGAATTGTTTAGCCCGTTTCCAGTTCGGCGATCTTCGCTGAAATGGCGGAAATCAAGCCGTCAAATCCTTCATTTTTCATGACCGCGCCGAACTCAGAGCGCTTGATCGCCAATTCGCTATACTTGTCGGCCAGGAAGACGTCGATGAGGCGCCAGGTGCCATCATACTGGCGTGCCAAATAGTTGATGGAGACTGGCTCTTCATCGTCGCGCAGCAAGCGGTTGCGGATCAGACTCGTATTGCGTGGTGCTGGCTCGATGTTCTCGATCTCGAAGCGTTCGCCGCTGTAGCCGTCGAACCGGGCGGCAAAGGTTGCGATCGACAGCTTTGTGAAGGCCTCGACCAGGGTCGCGCGTTGTTCGCCATCGAATGACTGCCAGTGCCGTCGTCCGATGGCAATCTTCGCCATGGCCGGAAAATTGAAAACCTGGCTGAGAACCGGAGCCAGGGCTGAATATCGCCCGGCATAACCCAGCTCCTCTGCCCGTTGCATGACGGATATCAGCGATTGGTTGAGGCGCTCCACCAGGTCTCGCGGTTCGTCGCTGCCAAGGCCTGGTTTGGGAACAAGCAATAGGCTAGCCAGTCCCAACAACACAAAGCGACGGCTAAAGGATTGGCGTATTTTCATCCCTGCGATCTTCCTTTTCGACGCCCCATTTGCTTACCCATGTCATTTGCCGGGCCGCGGATTTTTGACTGGATTTCCTTATGGCTCATGATCTAACGCTACCCGTGTCAGGCTTGTTCCAATCGGCACATTCATCTCGTCATCGCGATTTCCTTTCCTCTATTGTCGCACTATCTCTTGGGGCGAAGCTTGACCAGATTACCGATAAATTTGGCGTTATTGGGATGGTGGGGATTTATGATGACAGGGTCTGAATTCTGGAACGATCGATCATGAAGGCAGTTATACTCGCCGCTGGCATCGGTCAGCGTCTCAATCTTGAAGAGCCGATTCCGAAGATTCTGCTCCGATTCGGAGGGGAGACCCTACTAGCGCGCCACTGTCGGTTCTTGCGCAACTTGGGCGTTGCGGGCGTCGAGCTGGCGGTGGGATTTCGGGCCGAGGCGATCGAGGCCGAGATCGATTTCTTGGGTGTAAGGGATTTTGTCTCGACCCGTTTTAACCAGGACTATCGGCGCGGCGCTATTGCATCACTTTGGACCTTGCGCGAGGCATTTCAACAAGGAGAACCTATTCTTTTCATGGATGGTGACGTGCTTTATGGGCAAGAACTCTTGGCCCGGCTGATCGACACGCCTCATCCGAACTGCCACCTCATGGATCGGGAGATTGAGCCGGGAGAGGACCCGGTCAAGCTCTGTTTGCGCGATGGTCTCTTGGTCGACTTTCATAAGCGTCCTCGGGTCAGCCACGACGGTTGGGGCGAGTGGGTTGGGTTTAGCCGTTTCGATGGCGCTGTCGCCGCCAAGATCGCGGCGGCGGCCGACCGCTACGTCGAAGCCGGCCGCCTGGATGAGATCTATGAAGAAGCCTTTCGTGACGTGCTCTTGAATGAGCCGGCCGGCACCTTTCGAGTTGAAGACATTACCGGGTTGCCCTGGATCGAAATCGATTTTCCCGAAGACCTCGAAACGGCGAAGACGGAAATTTTGCCACGCCTGCAAACGCGTTGATGGCCCTAGAACCAGGAATTTAGAGGCTCAAGTGACTGTTCTTGTAACCGGTGCGTCGGGATTCGTCGGCTCCGCCGTGGTGCGTCAGTTGCTGACCCAGGGGGAGACCGTGCGCGCCTTGCTGCGCCCATCAAGCCCTCGTGACAATCTGCAAGGGTTGAAGGTAGACGTGGTGCTGGGCGATCTCGGCGACCGAAGGTCGCTGGCGGCGGCGCTTAGGGGCTGCGATGGCCTCTTTCACGTGGCTGCCGACTACCGGCTTTGGGTTCCCCGTCCCCAGGAGATCTATGCCGCCAATGTTGACGGCACGCGCGCGCTAATGATCGCTGCTGGCGATGTTGGGGTCAGCCGCATCGTCTATACCAGCAGTGTCGCCGTGCTGGGCTCCGCCGCAAACGGCGGTGTGGCGGATGAGGAAACGCCGGTGACCTTGGCGGACATGATCGGCCACTATAAGCGGTCGAAATTCCTCGCCGAGGCTGCTGTCGACGAACTGGTGCTGAAGGGACTGCCCGCCGTCATCGTCAATCCCTCAACACCGATCGGGCCGCGCGATATCAAGCCGACGCCGACCGGACGTTTGGTGGTGGAAGCGGCGACGGGGCGCATGCCGGCCTTCGTCGACACGGGGCTCAACATCGTTCACGTGGACGATGTGGCGCGCGGTCATCTTCTGGCCTGGGAAAAGGGCGAGATCGGGCAGCGATATGTGCTGGGAGGCGAGAACATGACCCTGAGCGCGATCCTCGCCAAGGTCGCCGAGCTCGCCGGTCGCCGGCCGCCAAAGGTCAAGATTCCCCACGACCTCATCGTGCCGATTGCCTATGTGGCCGAAGCCTGGTGCCGGCTGCGCGGCCGTGGTGAGCCCTTCGTTACCCGCGATGGGGTTAAGATGGCGCGCAAGAAGATGTATTTTTCGAGCAACAAGGCTGAGCGGATGCTGGGCTACCATCCTGGTCCGGCGGCTGCGGCGATCGCTGATGCCTTGGATTGGTTTCGACAAAACGGGTACTTGGATCGCTGATTTTTTGGGCAAGTATCGAATAAAGTAAGGAATTAGGGGTTTTCTACCGTAGGATCCCTTGTCTTGGCCGAATCTTTGCATAGTCTCTAGTTGATGGCTCGACGATGATGCATGGCTTTTTCAAAACCTTGATCCGCCCGGACCGGGAAGAAGACCCGGAGTTGACGATCGTCGCCCGGGCGGCAAATGTGTTGCAAGTCGGCGAATTCCAACTGCTGCAACTCGCCTATTTTGACTGGTATGGCGAGGACATGCCCGACGGCATGATCGATCAGGTCTTCGCCGACTACATGATCAGGCACCAGGTACCGGCCTGGGCGCGACACTATGCCCGGCGCATCCTCGCCGAGGCGGAAGCAGGGCGCATCAGCGAAATCGAACCCTCCTATCATCGCTATGATCACAACTATGTCACGCACGTGCCGCGCGGGGTACGGCAGTTCACCTTGGCCTGTATGATCTTGGCGGGGGTGATGGTAGGCGCTGTTCTGGTCGGCGAGGTTACCAGTGTCGAGGTGACATCGGTGTTGCCGCCCTATTTCGAGCGGTCCGACCTGCCGCAAGGCGGTGCCATCGGCGAGGGGGAATCACTGCAGTGAAGGGGCATCACGGTGTTTGAATTCGCTGGCGAATGGGAAAAGCCGATCAACTACCTTTTCCTTTTGGTCACAGCCTTTATCGCCTGGAATGGCCTGCGCTACCGGGATGCCGAGGGCAAGACCGATTTCGTACGCCTATTGTTCGGCTGTATTGCCGCCACCTTCTTCTTCCTGGTCCTCTTTCAAGATGTGCTGAAGGTTACAAGCTTCGGCTGATTGCTGAATGAATGGGAGCAGGGTTCTAAGGCACGATCGGCTTAATCGGAATTGTTTTGGCGCTCCGGATTGAGCCGTGAGTCGTCCGCTAAGCATTTGAATAGAAAAAGATTCTAGAGCGTCGGGCGGCAATTTGGCGCCAAACCGCCCGTCCCCCTGAACCGGGATTGATCCCGGTTCATATGTCTTCTTCGAGAAACAAATTGGGAACGGCCGATTTGCGGGGGCTTGGCTCTGGCCGGCGATAGGAAGTTCGGTCCTGCTGTCGAAACGGGCTTGCGAGATACGATGGCATCGCGACAGCGCCCGTTTCGACAGCGGATCGCCACCCCAGAGGCCAAGCAGAATTGATCCCAAATTGCCGCCCGATACTCTAGCAAGGGATATGCATGCAATTTTGCTCGTATTACTGCCTGAATGGTTCAGAGGAACCAGCTCCACCCGAAGCGCACAGCGAGGTTGATAGGATGAGAGCGAAATTAGGGGTGTTAACGGCTTTTGGCATGGCCATCCTGCTGTTTGTCAGCGTGGCTGCTGAGGCCGATTCAGGACGTCGTGGTGACAGAGAGTACCGCGGTCCCGATTATTCCTATGACCATCAACGGCATCGCCATAGAGATGCAAGACGGCATCACTACCGCGACCACGGAGGCCATCACAACCACCACCGCCGACACGCCAGGCGTCATTACTATGGGCACCATCGGCCTTACTACGGCCACTACGGGCGTCCCCATTATCGGCACGGCTATCGCCATCATCGGCACGGTTATCGCCATCACCGGCGCGGCCGTCGACATGGCCATCGACATGGCCATCGGCGTCACTACGAAGGCTATCGCTACTATCAAGACTATGGCGTGCCACCGATCGTTTTCAGTTTCCCTTTTAAGATTTCCCACGGCTCGACCCAAGAGGGCTCGGTGGTGAGAGACCGTGATATTGTCTGGAACGAGCCTCGCTATGGGGATCAAACAGACCGCCAGGGAATTCGATGGGTCGACGACAATTCCGAAGGTTATTGCCGAGAATTCCAGTCGGTTTCCGTCGTCGCCGGGCGCGAGCAGAGAACCTACGGCAAGGCTTGCCGCCAGCCCGATGGTAGCTGGCAAATCGTCCACTAACGTCTTCGGCTTTCCCCCGCTGGAGTGTCGCCGGTCCTTCGGGGCTAGCGGCACTCATTTTTTGACCGCAAGGAATGGCGAAGATAAGGTGTTCAGCCAAGGAACACGATTTGATTTAAGTCCAATTTCAACTATTGTCCCGCTTCCGAAATTCGCTTCATAGAGGGGCGTGCACCGACCGAATTTCGGAATCGATCAGGACACCAGTATGGTATTGAGTCTCGTGTGGTTTTTCGGATTTGAAGCGCCTCTCGGTGCCGCTCCAAATAATGATAGGAACTTCAAATCCACCACACTAGAGCGGATTCAGGTTAATCCAGATCATAACCGGCGGCGGCGAAGTAATTGATGCATTCGGAGGGCGAGATGCTGTCGATGATGTCGGCGACGGCGCTCCACAGATCGTCGATTGTCCGAGCGGCGGCTTTCCTGAGCAGGGCCTTGAGCTTTGAAAAGGCCATTTCGATCGGGTTGAAGTCGGGAGAGTAGGGTGGCAGGTAGAGCAGGCTTGCGCCGGTCGCTTCGATCGCCTGTCGCACGCCGGTGACCTTGTGGGCCGGCAGGTTGTCCATGATGACGATGTCGCCAGGCGATAGCACCGGGGCCAAGACAGAGCGCACATAGACCAAGAAGGCCTCACCATCCATCGGCCCGTCGAGCAGCCAAGGCGCCACCAGGCCGCCCAGGCTGAGGCCGGCGGTGAAGGTGGTCGTCTTCCAATGCCCATGCGGCAGCGCCGCCCGGCAGCGCTCGCCTTTCGGTGCCCAGCCACGCAGCCGGGCCATCTTGGTCGAAGCGCCGGTCTCATCGATGAAGATCAGGCGCGCCGGGTCGAGGTCGGGCTGGCCCTCGAACCAGTCTTGACGACGGGCAAGCACGTCCGGGCGCTGTTGTTCTGCTGCATGGCCTGTCTTTTTTTGTGCGTCAGCCCGCGCTTGGACAAGAAATACCAGACCGTCGCCGGGCAACTCTCAACACCGCGCTCGCTTGCCAGCTTCTCGGCAATTTCATGCAGCGCAATGTCCTTTTCTTCTTCAACAAGCTTGAGGATGAAGGAGGCCTGCGCGTCAAGCTTCGAACCCGAAGGCTTGCCCTGGCGGCCGGGCTCAAGCGACCCCGTCTCGCGCCACCGTCGATGCCAATGGATGGCGGTCGAGACGCCCACAGAAAACCGTGCCGCGGCCCGGCGCGCCGACAGGCCGCCGTCAATCGCCTCAACCACCCGCCGACGAAGATCAAAACCATAAGCCCGTGCCATATATGCCTCCCGAATCATTCCGGCATACAAAATCAGCTACAAGCCAATTGGGAAACCAAAATCTCCGATTCCGATTATCTTGAACACGCTCTAGAGCATCGGGCGGCAATTTGGGATCAATTCTGCTTGGCCTCTGGCGTGGCGAACCGATGGTGAAACGGGCGCGGTCGCGATGCCATCGTATCTCGCAAGCCCGTTTCGACAGCGGGCGCCGGCCAGAGCCAAGCCCCCGCAAATCGGCTGTTCCCGATTTGCTGCTCGAAGAAGACATATGAACCGGGATCAATCCCGGTTCAGGGGGACGGGCGGTTTGGCGCCAAATCCTGCGCCAAGCCTCTCGGACCTATCATCGGATAGGCCCATCGAGCCTTTGCTTGACATTGTCACAAAACCGCTCCGTCAGAATGGTTCCAAATTGCCGACCGACGCTCTAGTATAATTGGTCTTCGCACATCACCGTACCATCTGTTATTTCGCGGTTTTCCTAATACCTTGCTTTCAATGGTAGACACAGTGACAAGCTCGGATGCCACGCAGATTGAAATAATCGAATGCCCGGTCGCCCACAAATCGGGCGAACGCCGGTTGATCATTAATCTCATGGGCCTTTGGCAGGGACGCCGGCGCGGTAGAATGTTTCCGGCACTCGAAGATTTTAACCTGAAGACTGACGAAGATGCGGTGAGGTTCGACGTGTGGCCGTCTTGCTTCACAGGCCATCTTTCTTCCGACGGGCACTTGTCCGCGTTGAGCGATGTTGGAGACAGGATTGCCTATGCCTCGGGCGTAAGGCCCGGCCGAATGGCGTGTGACGCGGTTCCCGATGGTTCACTCTTGGCGGTAGCGTTGCGTCCCTTGACATTGGTATGGGAGCGGAGCTGTCCGGTAGTGCAGAGCGGTGATTTTGAAACAAAATCCGGCCAGCACTACAAGTTTCGCTCGATCCTATTGCCAGTTAGCCAAGATGGATCGCGTGTTAGCCACATCGTCGGTGCGGCTAACGCCAAGCGCCGATCGGATTAGCCTCAGTCCGGCAACTCAGAACTTAATGACCGCCGCAGTTTCTGAATTCCGGTATCAGGAGTAAGAAATGGCGGATGCCGCCCAATACGATTTGATCTTGCGAAATGCCACTGTGATCGACGGCAGTGGTGGGCCGCGCTATGTCGCGGATATTGCGATTCGTGATGGGACAATTTCAGCCTTGGGCGATCTTGCGCCACGCATCGCCAAGCAAGTCCTGAACTGCGAGAAGCAAGTCGTTGCCCCCGGCTTCATCGACGTCCACACGCACGACGATCGTGCGGTTCTCGCGACCCCGGCCATGGAGAACAAGGTGAGCCAAGGGGTGACGACGGTGATCGCCGGCAATTGTGGTGTCAGTTTGGCGCCTTTGACCCTCGCCAAAGAGCCTCCGCCGCCGATGAACCTGTTGGGTGATCGCGACTGCTATCAATATCCGCGCATGGAGGATTATTTTGCCGCGATCGAGGCGGCGCCGCCGGCCCTTAATCTTGCCATGCTGGTTGGGCACTCGACTTTACGTGCCGGCTCCATGGAAGATCTGTCGCAGCCCGCTACGGAGAAGCAGATTGGTGCGATGGCCGAAAGCTTGACGGAGGCGATGGAGGCGGGCTGTCTCGGCCTCAGCACGGGTCTTGCCTATCCCACGGCCGAGGCGGCGCCGACTCAAGAGATCCTCGACTTGGCCCGTTGTTTGCCGGCCTACAACGGAATTTATGCTACCCACATGCGCGATGAGGGCGACTACCTTATCAAATCGGTAGAGGAAACCATCGCCATTGCCGAGCAGGCAGAAGTGCCGACGGTGATTTCGCACCACAAGGCCACCGGCCGTAAGAATTGGGGCAAAACGCGTCAATCACTGGCACTGATTGCCAAGGCCAGGGCCGAACGGGCGATCGACTTGGACCTCTATCCCTATACAGCGAGTTCTACCGTGCTGATCGCCGATTGGATCGATCAGGCGGAGCGTATCTTGATCACCTGGTCGGAGGCTGTTCCGGAAGCGTCTGGGCGGTACCTCGACGATTTGGCGGTAGAGTGGGGTTGCAGCCAAGAGGCCGCCGCGGCCCGACTCGATCCGGCCGGTGCCATTTACTTCCAGATGGACGAAGACGATCTTCGACGGGTCATGACTTTTTCTCGCGCGATGATCGGCTCCGATGGGCTGCCGCACGACGAGCGGCCGCACCCACGGCTTTGGGGCAGTTTTCCCCGTGTGCTCGGTCGTTACTGTCGAGAGCTCGGGTGGCTCACACTGGAGGAAGCAGTGCACCGCATGACCGGCATACCGGCGGAGGTCTTTGGCTTGGGAGATCGTGGCCGGATAGCGCCGGGAAAGATTGCCGACCTCGTCGTTTTCGATCCCGAGACGGTGCTCGACTTAGCTGACTACCAAAATGCCAAACAAGCTTCGATTGGTATCGGACAAGTGCTTGTTGCCGGTCAGCCAGTCTGGGATGGCCAGGCCACAACCGGTCTTCGACCAGGGCAGCTGCTAAAACGAGATGCAAGCAAGGCCTGACTGAGACGGAAGGCATGATAGAGCATGTGTCGTCCAGAGTGTACGACATGACTGTCAGATCAGGTGTCGGGTACCTCGAGCCTGGCCGAGAGAGCTTTGCCGCCCGACGGGGACCATCGAACAATTCCCAAGAATTTTTTCGTGCTGAATCGCAGGACCTTGCCATGGATGCCGAAAAAATTAGATTCCCATGCCGCAAGCATAAACCATAAATAGTTCCATGCTATTTTATAGAGTATTAATCAATCATGGATGTTTTTTGGGGCATGCTGTCATCTATGGGAGCTATTTTCCATTTGATTCGATTTATGATAGTGCATTTCAGTGCGAACAGGATTATCATGGTTAACAATTGACAGATCGTATTGGGGAAGCTGTCTGATGCCACGTGAAATCCGGCACATTATGTTCTCGATCGATGAGCTCGAACTGGCGCTAAAGTCATACAATCGAATCGAGAAGAAGAAATTGTTTCATGGCACCCTGACAGGCTGTCAAATTGAGCCCGGCAAAGGTATATCAATCGGTCTTGCGGAGGATCAGGAGGGCGATTCTAAAACAAAGAATATTGTAGAATTCTCTAGTTTGTTGGAGCCCCTGGTGAGATTTTGTATCGAGAACAATATTATTCTTCCTCGTGCTAGCAATAAAGTCGTGGGGGCCCTAAAAGACGAAGTCTACCTTAAGATTCACTTTCCCAGTATTTGAGTGCGTCTGACATCAATTCCTAACGTCAACCAGGTCATCCAGCGGCGTTTCAAAAAAGGGTCGTCGTTTCAGGACGCCTTCTGAGTCCTTGGGGCGCGGGCCGAAGCGCTTCTACGAATGGCCTTGGCCCCGTGGACTACAGTTCAGAGATCGCTTGGCTTTGGGCCACACAATGTCTTAGCGAAGTTCTCGAAAGCCGGTAAATCAGAGAGCCTGCAGCCGATAGCAAGATGGCCGTCTGGGCGAATGAGCATTAGGACGGCCCCTGTGGCGAGGATCTTGCCGGTTTTGTCGACGAACGGACTCTGATCTTCAAACGCCAAAGGCGCTCCGTCTTCTTCTGAAGTTATCCAACACACTTGGATGGGGGGATGACGACATAACAGCATACTCTTTGCAAGGGCCAAAAGTCGTTGGCGCTGCTGCGCAGTTAACGTGCGGCGATTCACGAAGAGAATGCAGTACCGACGAAAATCTAAGACATCATAAAGGTGGCGTGACGCGCCATTCTTAATCTGTAAGGGTAGGTCAGTAACACGCATGCCGGGGCGCATCCCCTGCGCCAGTTCGCAAACAATTGGGCTCGAGGCATAGTCCAAGCTAAGCCCGGCCAGGCCATTGGCAAACTTCTGTCGCAGTCGCTTGCTGCGGAGTAAAAGGGGAATCACCAGTTTGCGCAGTTGATGCGCCATTTGGCCACGACGCCGGGCCATCCGGGTCGCAATATCCGTGCGTTGCAACACCGCCTCGGCGACCGGCAGCCGTTCGATTTGATAGCTTTCAAGCAGAGCCGACCCGGCTTCGCCTCGAATAACCATGGCGAGCTTCCAGGCCAAATTGAAGGCATCCTGCAGCCCAGTATTCATGCCCTGCCCGCCGGCGGGCGAGTGGATATGCGCTGCATCGCCGGCAAGAAAAATTCGGCCCACGCGCAAGCAGTCGGTCATGCGTCGGTGGATGCGGAAGGAAGTCAGCCAAATCGGATCAAAAGCCTGTGTGCCCTTTGGCGCGGCCGACGCCAAGAGCGCCTGAAAAAAGCCCAGGGTGGGCTCTTCCACCGTTCTTTTTGGGGCTTGAATGGTCACCAGCCGATGATAGCCGCCCGGCAGCGGAATAACCCCGATCGGTCCATCGGGCCGCAGGAAAACATGGGCCCGATCACCGGGCAATGGCCAGTCAAGGCGAAGATCGGCGAGGCGGAATTCATCCTCATAGGCGGCGCCGCGAAAGGCGAGGCCGAGGGTATGGCGCACGCTGCTGTGGGCGCCGTCGCAGCCGATCACCCAGCCGGGGCAACACTGCTCTTTGTCGCCGGCTTGATTCTCGAGGGTTACCGAGACGCCGTTCGAATCCTGACTAAGATCAACGAGAGCGAGCTCGCGCTCGACCTCGACGCCCAGGCCGTTCAAAGCGGCAATGAGAGTGCGTTCGGTTTCGCTTTGCTCGAGGGAGAGAATGTAGTTGTAGCGACTTTCGATGCCATCCAAGGGCAGATGGGCGATCTGCCTGCGCTCGGCGTGCAATGCCAGGCCTCGAATGACCAGCCCCTTGGCCAGCATTGCGTCGACCACGCCGAGGGCCTCAAAGATCTCTAGACTGCGGGCTTGAACGGCCAGAGCCTTCGATTTCTCTGAAGGTGCTGCGGCCTTGTCGATGATTCGGCAGGCAATGCCCTGACGAGCCAAGGCAAGCGCCATGGTGAGGCCGGTCGGACCCGCGCCGACGATAAGGACCGGTGACGGCGGCTTCTCGTCCAGATTACCCACAGCCAGGCCCCATCAAACACCAGCTCCGGCTTCGGCCAGGATCCAATCGCGGAACAGGCTTGCCGCGGGACTCAAGGGGACCTCACTGGAAGCAAGAAGATAGAATGATTTTTCTGAGCGCAAAGTCGCGTCGATGGGGCGGATCAGGCTGCCGCGGGCGAGAAAGTCGTCTGCCAATCGGCCTCCACCCAGGGCAATGCCTTGGCCGTCGAGGGCGGCCTGTATCAAAATGAGATAGTTGTCGAAGGCAAGGCCCCTCTTGCCTGGCTTTCTTTCGACCCCCAAGGCGCGGAACCATGCCTCCCAGGTGACCCAATTGCGGTCGTACTCGACCAAGTGAAGCAGCTGTTCCTGCAGCAGGTCCTCCGTCGTGTTCAGTTTGGGCCGCTTTTCCATGTAGGCTGGCGCGCAGACCGGGAACACTTCGTTGTCAAGCAGCCGGACTGACTGGGCCCTCGGCCAGTTGCCACGGCCATAGCGCACCGCCAAGTCGATGCCAGCAACGGCCAAATCGGAGACCGGGGCCGAGGCCACCAAGCGTAACTCCACGTCCGGGTTTTGCGCCCGAAACTTGGCGACGCGCGGCATCAGCCAGTAGGAGGCAAATGTGACCGAGGTAGAGACGGTCACCTCCTCGGCCCGGCGCTTGCGTTGCAGGTCGACAGTAACGGCGGCGATGTGCTCTAGGCCCATGGTCACTGCCTTTTGCAGGCGGTCGCCTTCGGGCGTGAGCTGCAACTTTCGATGAAGACGGCGAAACAAAGCGACACCGAGATAGTCTTCCAGGCCTTGTATCTGGCGGCTAACGGCCGCCTGCGTGACGCTTAACTCCTTTGCCGCCCGAGTGAAATTGAGATGCCGGGCGGCTGCTTCAAAGGTCACGAGCCCGGTCAGGGACGGCAGTTTGCTGCGCAGGCTTACCATTACATCAAGTTATCACATCAATGAAGATTAATGGAGTTCACAAATCCTATTGGCTCTGGTGAGGTAAGGAAAGAGAAGGTTTTGGAGCATGGGTCGATCCGCCGGTCTTCAGCCCCGAAAATCGTGATTTAAGGGGCTGTAAAGAAACGAGGATTTGGCCGGTAAGTGGGGCCAATCGGATGCCATGGGTGTCGTCTATTTGCATCGTCCTCCCATTGCCCGGTCCCGCTGTTGAATGAGTTTTTCTTTGACTAACGAGGAATGAACGATGGCTGGTGGAAACGCGCTCTTCATCCCTGGGCCTACCAACATGCCGGATCCGGTTCGCCAGGCTATGGATATTCCTCTGGAGGATATGCGGGCGCCGGACTTTCCTGCCTTCACCTTGCCACTGCTGTGCGACGTAAAACAGGTCTTCAAGACCAAAACCGGGCAGGTGTTTCTTTTTCCCGGGACCGGCACCGGCGGATGGGAGGCCGCGATCACCAACACCTTGTCGCCCGGCGACAAAGTCTTGGCGGCGCGCTTTGGCCAATTTTCCCATCTTTGGGTAGACCTTTGCCAGCGCCACCACATCGAAGTGGATGTGGTCGACGTGGCGTGGGGCGAAGGTGTTCCAGTGGAGATATTCGCCGGGCGTTTGGCCGCCGACAAGGCCCACAAGATCCGCGCTGTTCTGGTGTGCCACAATGAAACCGCGACCGGTGTCACCAGCGATGTGGCCGCTGTTCGCCAGGCCCTGGACGAGCTCGACCATCCCGCGCTTCTCATGGTCGATGGGGTGAGCTCGATCGCCAGCATCGATTTCCGCATGGACGAATGGGGCGTTGACCTCGCCGTCAGCGGCTCCCAGAAGGGTTTCATGCTGCCGGCAGGGCTCTCGATCGTGGCTGCCAGTGAGAAGGCCTTGGAAGCGCATAAGACGGCTCGGTGCCCGCGTTGCTACTTCGACTTCGCCGATATGCTGCGCACCAACAAGGAGGGATACTTTCCCTACACCCCGGCGACCACCTTGATGCGTGGTCTGCGCTCATCCCTGGATATGCTGTTTGCCGAGGGGTTGGAAAACGTCTTTGCTCGCCACCACCGCATTGCCGAAGGGGTGCGTCGCGCAGTCGCTGCCTGGGACTTGAAGCTCTGCGCCAAGGCGCCCCAATGGTATTCCGATACGGTGAGCGCCATATGCGTTCCCGAGGGATTCGACGGCAACGAGGTCGCCCGGCTTGCTTACCAGCGCTACAACCTGTCCCTCGGCCTTGGGCTTTCGAAGGTTGCCGGCAAGGTGTTCCGTATCGGCCATTTGGGTCAGATCAGCGACCTGAACGCGCTAACCGCGATTGCCGGTGCTGAAATGGCCATGGCTGATCTGGGGATCTCCATCGAACTCGGCAGCGGCGTTGCCGCGGCGCAGTCCTACTATCGGCAATCCGCGCGGCCGGTGGAGCTAATCAATCCAAAGTCTGCCAGGGCGTGACGCGACGCGGATAGGCAGGCGGCTGAATGGGTACATGGTATGGCAAGGTTGCCGAGCCGGCATTGAGGGCTGGTCGATAGCCTTCGCCTAAGGGGAAATAATCAATGGATATTCATGAGTATCAGGCCAAGGAAATCCTCGCTGGGTTCGGGGTGGCGGTACCGCGAGGGGGGCTCGCCTATAGCCCTGAGCAAGCCACCTATCGGGCCCGCGAGATCGGCGGCGAATCCTGGGTCGTCAAGGCTCAGATTCATTCCGGCGCGCGCGGCAAGGCCGGCGGCATCAAGTTCTGCCGCTCCGAGCACGATGTTTGGGACGCGGCCGACGATTTGCTTGGCAAGCGCCTGATCACCCACCAGACCGGACCGCGCGGCAAGGGTGTCTACCGGCTCTATGTCGAGGCGGCCAGCGAGATCGAGCGCGAGTTCTACGTCGGATTTGTCCTCGACCGGCAGAGCGAGCGGGTCATGGTCGTGGCCTCGGCCGCCGGCGGCATGGAAATCGAGGAAATCAGCCAGCAGCAGCCCGACACCTTGGTGAGGGTGGC
This sequence comes from Rhodospirillales bacterium, assembly GCA_965222795.1. GTDB lineage: Bacteria > Pseudomonadota > Alphaproteobacteria > Kiloniellales > CBDCUY01 > CBDCUY01. The sequence continues at coordinate 3,412,383 of OZ244972.1, forward strand.
GGTCGAGCCGGCGGTCGGCATGCAGGCCTTCGAGGCGCGGGAAATCGCCTTCGCACTCGGCCTCGAAGCAGCTCAAGTGCCGCAAGCGGTCGAAACCCTGCTCGGTTGCTATCAGGCGTTTCGCGAGCTCGATGCGATCATGGTCGAGGTCAATCCCTTGGTTCTCACCGCCGATGGCAGCATGCTGGCGCTGGACGCCAAAATGACCTTCGACGACAACGCGCTCTTTCGCCGGCCGCAAATTTCCGAGCTGCGGGATAAGTCGCAGGAAGACCCCCGCGAGACCCGGGCTGCCGACCGTGGCCTTTCCTATGTTGGCTTGGAGGGATCGATCGGCTGCATCATCAATGGTGCCGGTCTGGCCATGGCGACCATGGACATGATCAAGCTGGCCGGCGGTGAGCCTGCCAACTTCCTCGACATCGGCGGCGGCGCCACGCCGGAACGGGTGGCCAAGGCCTTCAACCTGGTGCTTTCCGACGAGGGCGTGGAAACCATCTTGATCAACATCTTTGCTGGCATCAACCGATGCGATTGGGTGGCCGAAGGCATCGTCCAGGCGCTAGGCAAGGTGGAGATGCGGGTGCCACTGGTGGTTCGCCTGGCCGGTACCAACGTTGAGGAGGGCCGCAAGATCCTGGCCGAAAGCGGCTATCCCATATTGACCGCAGACACATTGGCGGAGGCGGCGGAAAAGGCCGTGGCCGCCTGGCAGCAAAGCAAAGGTGCAACCCCAATCAAGAAGGCCGCCGCGTCATGAGCATTCTCCTCGATCAATCGACCAAGGTCCTGATCCAAGGCTTCACCGGCCGCATTGGCTCCTTCCACGCCCAGGAAATGCTGGACTACGGCACTCAGGTGGTCGGTGGCGTGACCCCTGGCAAGGGTGGCACCACCCATCTGGGGCTGCCGGTGTTCAACTCCATGAAGCAGGCGGTTGCCGCGACCGGGGCGGAGGCGAGCGTGGTCTTCGTGCCGCCGCCCTTTGCCGCCGATTCGATCATGGAGGCAGCCGACGCCGGTATTCGCACCTGTGTTGCGATCACCGACGGCATCCCCGCCCAAGACATGATCCAAGTAAAGCGCTACATGCGTCGCTACAAGAAAGAGCAGCGCATGCAGCTCATCGGCCCGAACTGTGCCGGCGTGATCAGCCCCGGTAAGGCGATGATGGGTATTATGCCCGGGCACATCTACCTGCCGGGCAAGGTGGGCATCGTCGGCCGTTCCGGTACCCTAGGCTACGAGGCCGCCTCGCAGATGAAGGCGCTCGGCATCGGTGTTTCGACTTCGGTGGGGATTGGCGGTGATCCCATTAACGGTAGCTCGTTTAAGGATATCCTCGCCCTCTTCGAGATGGATCCGGGCACCGATGCGGTGATGATGATCGGCGAGATCGGCGGCCCGCAGGAGGCCGAGGCGGCCCAGTTTATCCGCGATAACATGCGCAAGCCCGTGGTCGCCTACGTGGCCGGCCTGACCGCGCCCAAGGGCCGCAAGATGGGCCACGCCGGGGCCATCATCTCCGCCTTCGGCGAAAGCGCCGACGAGAAGGTGGTGATTCTGCAGGAGGCGGGCGTGAAGGTGTCGCCCACACCCTCGGCGCTTGGCGACACCATGGCCGGCGTGCTCGCTCAGGCGGCATGAGGGTGGTCGGTCGGCGTTAGCCTATTGGTACCAAGGGTGCCGAGGCTCGCGCCATTGATCCTCTCCTTCCCTGATTGAGGGGTAAAACGGAGGCTGACGGGAGACGAAAGCGCAAATCGGCGGATTTGCCTAAGCGGCTCTTTCCCAACGGCCTAGACGGCGTTCAAGCACGCTACCAGCAAGGCCAATCATCCAGGCCATCGTCAGGTAGATGATGGCCGCAGAAATGAATATCTCGTAAGGGGCATAGGTCTGGGCCACCACGGTACGGGCCACCCCGGTTAGGTCCAAGAGGGTTACGGTGCTTGCCAAGGCCGTGGTCTTCAGCATGCTGACCACCTCATTCGTGTAGGGTGGCAGGAATAACCTGAGGGCCAGCGGCGCGGTGATGGTGCCGAAAATGACCGGCGGCCTGAGGCCCAAGGCACGCCCCGCTTCCTTGAGCCCGCCGGGTACGCCCGAGAGCGCGCCGCGCATGATCTCGGCACCGTAAGCCCCGGAGTTCATGGCAAAGGCAAGGACGCAACACCAGAAGGGATCTCTCAAGAGGTACCAGAGCGGGCTGCTGCGAACGAATTCGAACTGGGCTAGGCCATAGTAGATAATGAAAAGCTGCACCAGGGCCGGTGTGCCTCTGAAAAAGGTCACATAGGCGCGCGCCGGCGTGCGAATGAAGGTTTTCTTGGATAGGAGTGCGGCACAAATAAACCCGGCTAGGATAAATCCGCCAAGCTGGGAGCAAAGCAAGATGGCGATGGTTAGCCCGATGCCGTCCAGCAGGCGGGGGAGGGTTTCGATAATCAGTCCGAAATCAAGGCCCATCAGCGCCCATCCACAAAGCGATTGGCACGCCGCTCGAGCCGGCGCAGTACAGTTGTCAGCGACATGGTGAGAGCCAGGTAAATGAGGGCGACCGTCACGTACATGGTGAAGGGTTGCTGGGTCACGGAAATCGCCATTTCAGCGGTGAACATGATTTCCTCCAGCCCGACCACCGAAATGAGCGCCGTATCCTTGACCAAGGAAATTGCCTGATTGCCGAAGCCGGGCAGGGCGATACGCCACATTTGCGGCGCGCGAACCAAGAAGAAGGTCTGTACCGGCCCAAGGCCGAGCGCCTTTGCCCCGTCCAAGGTCCCCTTGTCGACGCCAAGGAAGGCACCGCGGAAGATTTCGGTCAGATAGGCGCCGGCGACCAGGCTGATCGCCAGTGCCCCGGCCCAGAACGGCGGAATGTCGACAAACTTGACATCCGGGTCAAACATTTTGGCGATCGCCGTTAGCGTAACCGCCGATCCGAAATAGAAAATCAAGAGAACCAGGAGCTCGGGCGTGCCCCGGAATACCGTCACGTAAACGTTGATGATGAAGCGGAGCCAGCGCGACCTAGAAAGCTTGCCGGCAGCGCCGATCAACCCCCAGGTGACGCTCATCACCAAGGCGACGAGGTAGACTGAGATGATGACCAGGGTGCCCCAGAAAAACTCGTCCAGCCATCCGGAGACGGCACTCACACCCTGCGGCCCTTCATGACCGTACGTGCGAGCCGCGCCGTTGCCCGGACGCGACTCGCCACCTCAAATGTCATTCGCCTAGCTGGCGCCTTCCCACTTCTGCGGATAAATCGGGAAGGGGAAATAGCGCAGGGAAAAGTCCATGAGCGTGCCATCGTCGGTCATGGCCTCCAAGGCTCCGTTGATCTTCGCCTTTAGATCGTCCTGGCCTTTGCGCAGCCCGACGCCGACACCCACGCCGAAATAGGATACCTCGTCGATCTGGGGCCCGATCACATCGAAGTCCTTGTTGCCATCGTCTGACAGAAACTTGAGATAGGCCTTCATGGGGTTGGTCATGATCGCATCGACCCGTCCCGCCGCCAGGTCGAGGTACATGGGCTCGTTGCCATCGTAATAGACGATGTCGGCCCCTGGTACCTTCGCTTTCATCCACTCTTCATAGGTGCTGGAGCGTTCCAGGCCGACACGAATGCCTTCAAATCCGGCCGGATTGACCTCGCCATCTTCGTTGAAGAGCTTAAGACCGGCGTCCTTGCGGCCGACGAATTGGCCAATGGAAACCCGGTAGGGTCCTGAAAAATCGATCTGTTTGAGGCGTTTTTCCGTGATCGACATGGAGGCCACAATCAGATCGAACTTGTTCGCCAGCAAGGCCGGGATCATGCCGTCCCATTCCTGACAGACAAACTCAATGTCGGATTCTATTCGTTTGCCGATTTCTGTTGCCACATCAACATCGTAACCGGTCAGCTCTCCGTCTGCTGTGCGGAAGTTAAAGGGGGCGTAGGTGCACTCGGTCCCGACCCGCAGCGTCTCAGCGCCGGCGTTCAACGAAAAGGCCAGCAGCCCAAGCGACGCAATCACTGCCATGCGAAGCTTGCTCATCAATGCTCTCCCTGGGTTTTACTTGGTTGTAAAGGTAACGATTTTAGATGGTCCGGTATTGGCGCTCCATTCCCCTGGAGGGGGACAGGGTTTGAAAACTGTAGTCAAACCGGAATAGTATTCTGTCAGAAGCAGATGTTCTGGATCAACAATTGGGGAGCACGCAGTCGGTGAACCATGCCCTAGCCTACCAGCCGAATCAGGTGCTCAAGGCTTTTTCGAGGGATGTTGCCTTACTTTACGCTGCGACCGAAGGCGCTTCCTTCATCTCCGTGCTGCGTCGCTTTCTTGCAGGACTGGTAGACCACGACGACCTGACCGTGTTTTGTCAGGAAGACATGGGACATCCGAAATTGGTGTGGTCGTCCTTTGAGGCCGACGTCATTGGGACAGGGGTTCGCAACTACGTTGAGGCAACCTACGTGGTGGATCCTTTTATCCGTGCGTTGCACGCTGGCACACCGGCGGGCGCTTATCGAGCCGTTGATGTGGCCCGGCACGCGGGGTTGACGAGGCAGCACCGCTGTTCGCTGCCACTGAGAATTCGCTCAGATGAGGAACTCGGCTTTATCACCGATGATTGGCCAGAGAAACGGGCCGAACTACAGATCCTGTTCTCGGTGGGGCAAAGTGAGGGCCGCGACATTTGCTGTCAGGTGGGCCTCTATCGCAATCCGGGCCGGCCGACGTTTTCCAAGAAAGAAGCTCTTTTTTTGACCAGCGTTACGCCGCTGATTTCCGGCTCCTTTGGACAGTATTGGAACCGCATGGCGTGCCCGGAGAGGTCGGAATTGGCACCTGCCTGTCTGATGCTTCTGAGCCCACGGGAAAGAAGCGTGATCGAAATGGTCTCACAAGGCTTTACTTCGGCGGCCATCAGCGCGCTGCTGCAGGTCAGTGTCGAGACAGTAAAGACACATCGCAAACGCGCCTACCGCAAACTGGAAATTTCTTCGCAAGCCGAGCTCTTTGCCTTGATGCAGTCGACGCCGACAGCGATCAAGTATCACACGCACCGCAGCGATCGGCCGGTGCCCGCCTAGGTGGGCGGGGGAAGGGTCAAAATTTCCAGTGCCTTGGCGTGTAAAGCGGGCGTTGCGCTGGCCACAATTTCTCCTTGCGAGGAAAGCGTCAGATTGCCGCCTTTCCAGTCGGTGATCAGGCCGCCGGCACCCTCGACGACCGGGACCAGGGCACAGATATCAAAGGCATCCATGGTGGGTCCGCATAAGCTAAGGTCCAGCCGCCCAGCCGCAAGAGCGGCGAACCCAAGGCAGCCGCCATCGTAGACGTTCCAGTGGGAGCGGCCTTGGATCGCCCTGAAGCCATCTGCTGTGGTGCCGTGATAAGCGTCCGGGTCCGAAAGGCAGGCGATGGCTTGGTGGAGCGTCTCTGTCCCCCTGGTACGGATGAGCTTGCCATTCAGCCATGTGCCCTCTCCAACCACGCCCAGGTAGACATCTCGCAAGAGCGGTTGGCAGATCACACCGATCGTCGGCTTACCATTGCGGCACAAGGCAATCAAAACACCGTAGTTTGGCAGCCCGGCGGCGAATTGCCGGGTGCCGTCGATCGGGTCGACCACCCAAACCCACTCAGCCTCAAGGTTTTTGCGTCCAAACTCTTCGCCGAGAATGCCATGTTCGGGATAGTGTTCTTCAATGCGCTGGCGGAGGGCTTTTTCGATGGCGATGTCGGCGGAGGTCACTGGCGACCCGTCGTGCTTTATCTCTAGGGACAGTCGCTCCAATTGCGACCGCAAGGTGGTTATGGCCAAGGCGGTCAGGGCTTCAGCGAAGGACTTAAGATCGGAGATTTGATCATCCATCGTGTCTTGGCTTTGTGAGCCACCCCATTTCTGGTGCCAATATGCTAGGGAGAGTTCGATGACAAGAAGCCACAGGTTCGCCGCAAACTAACGTACAAATTGCCTTAGGAACATAGATATTCTCATCAGAACTTGGCCGGCCCAAAAGGGGAGCGCTACTCTTAGTTGGAGTCGATGCCTTTGGTGTCCTTGCGGCTGCCGGCTGGCAGCAAGTGGGACAGGACCCAAGTCGCTTGTCCGAATTTCTTGGCTTCGGATGTGCGCAGGGCACAGCAATGAGTCAATGCAGTGCTGCAAAAAGCAAGTGGTGGTGCACAGGCGTGGGACGGCAAACGCAGTCTATCGTCTCTATGGGCGAGCCAAGGCTCTGCTACTCGGACCCAGGGGAGATCGGGCAACGATAAAGGGCCAATAGGAATTCTCGCATGCAGAAAGTATGCTTCACTATTTACGATCCGGAGGGGCAGAATGAGGCTTGTGCCGGTGATGGGGAATGTCTCGACGGAAACTGAATCTTAATTCAAATCTTCGAAAATGCTACTTTGACTCTACAAGAACGAGCGGTTATCACACCTTAAGATTGTTAATTCTGGTCAATTTCCCTTGGTTTTAAGGGAAATTTGCTCTTATGAGATGAAATTCTTAACCGGTATAACCTCCTAATGGCTGAACGTCCTCAACTATTGACTCAAGACCAGTCGACGGATAGGCCGGCATTCGATGCCTGTTATCCGTTGCCGATGAATGAGGATGGTCGGCTCAAGTCTCTGCACAATCTTAAAATTCTTGATACGCTGCCCGACAATCGATTCGACCGAATCGTTCGGCTGGCTTCAACACATTTCAAAATGCCAGTGTCGCGCATCACCTTCGTCGATCAAGATCGGTCGTGGTTTAAGGCTTGCATTGGGCTCAATGCGCAACAGGCGCCCCGCGCCATATCGATTTGCTCCCATGCGATTATGCATCAGAGCGTCCTGGTCGTTCCCGACCTGACCAGTGATTATCGCTTCCACAACAGCCCTCAAGTCATAGGAAAGCCGCATTTCCGATTTTATGCCGGCGCGCCGATCATCCTTAGCGATGGCTTTAGGGTCGGCTCGGTTTGTTTGATGGACTATGAGCCCCATCCAGAATTTTCCACCGCCGACCAGGCGTTTCTGGCGGACTTAGCGCAGATTGTGGTGCACGAACTAGACTTGCACAGACAGATTGCAGATCGAGACGCGCAGTTGATCGCCGCCGACCAAGAAATCGACATTGCCCGTAAAGCCAAGGAAAGATTCCTGTCGATCGTTGGCCACGAGCTCAAGACGCCGTTAAACGCGATTCTGGGCTTTGGCCAGATGATCGCGGAGCGAAATTTGGGACCAGTTGGTGACGAACAGTACTCGCAATATGCCCGCTACCTCTGTGATTCTGCGGAGCAGTTGGATACGCTCATCGACCGCGTTCTAACCTATTCCTCAGCACAAGCCGCTGAGCTCCACCTGGTGGAACAAACCGTCGAGTTGGCTCCCCTAGTGAAAAAGTCGGTCGAGTCGACGGCGGCTTCGAAAGGTTTTTCCGAAGACCACATAGTCTTGGCAATCGCCGATGACGCGCCGCGTTTCGTCTTTATCGATGACGTTCAATTCAAGGAAATACTCTCAGAACTGCTCCTGAATGCGCTTGCCTTCGCTGGAAAGGGCCGAGTGACCGTGACTGTAGCCGCGCACCAAGGCGGCGGTCTGCGGCTTTGTGTCGAGGATCAGGGTAGCGGCATTGAGATCGAGAAACTTGAGCACGTCATGACGGCCTTTAGTCAGGGTGATGAGAGCCTCACGCGCTGCCATGACGGTATCGGCCTTGGTTTGCCAATTGCCAAAGCCCTGACCGAACTACACGGCGGCCAGTTGCGGATCGAGGTCCCGGCCGCCGGCGGGACCCGTGTCGAGGTTCTCCTGCCGGCCTACCGCAATCGAAACCCTGTAGAACCGTCAGGAAGAGATTGGGGCAGAATGACTGATAATCCGCCTTCTCAGCAGCGTTAACGAATTCTGTTCTGATGGGCGACGAAACACACCGTTATACAGTTTCTATGGGCCGTAGAATCGAACCCGGCTTCACGTCAGTTCGCCAGAGCCACCTAGGGTTCCTGCCAGAGCTCGGCCGGTGCGCGTAGCAATTTTCGCACCAGATAGGCCTCTATGCCTTCCAGTCCTCCTTCATAGCCGTAGCCGCTTTCCTTGACCCCGCCCATGGGTGTATCGGCCGGCGCCGGGGCAAAGGTGTTGAGGTTGACCGACCCGGCTTCGATCTCCACCGCGAGGCGCCTGGCTCTTTCCCGGTCGCCAGTAAAAGCATAGGCAGCCAAGCCATAGGGAAGGCGATTGGCGGCGGAGATGGCCTCTTGCTCGCTATGAAAGCGACAGATTGGCACGATCGGGCCGAAAATCTCCTCGTTCATCACCAGCGCTTCCTCCGGCACATCTTCCAGCACCAAGGGCGCTACAAAGAAGCCCGTGTCGGGCGGAGGGGCGCCGTCGTAGGCGATCCGAGCACCGCGACCGATCGCATCGGCCTTGAACCTGGCCATGGCTTCGACCCGGCGGCGGTTGGCCATGGGGCCCATGGTCGTGCTTTCCGTCGTGCCAGGGCCAAGGACGACCTTACGCGCCTCTTCGGGAAACAGGTCCCGAAACTCGTCATAGACGGAATCATGGACAAAGAAGCGGCTTGGGGAGATGCAAACCTGTCCGGCATTGCGAAACTTGAAGCCGGCCAGGCCGCGCGCTGTCGCCTCCAAGTCACAATCATCGAAGACGATCACCGGCGCATGTCCGCCGAGCTCGAAAGTGCAGCGCTTCAGCCCTGCTGCTGCCTGATGAGCCAAGAGTTTGCCGACCGGTATGGAGCCGGTGAAACTGACCTTTCGCACATCGGGTTGGCTGATCAGCGTGGCGGAAATCATGGCGGGCTCACCGAAGACCAGATTCAAGACGCCTGCCGGAAGGCCGGCCTCGATCAAGGCCTCGACCAAGGCCTGCGCGCTTGCCGGGGTTTCCTCAGAGGCCTTCAAGATCATCGAGCAGCCTGCCGCAATCGCAGGCGCCACTTTGCGCACCGGTAGCACCGCCGGAAAGTTCCAGGCCGTCAGCCCGAGAGAAACGCCCACCGGTTCCGGCAGACTGAACTGGACGAGTTCGGGACTGCTTGCCGAGGATGGCCGTGCGGCGAGGGTGGCGGCCGCATCGCCATGCCACTCAAGGGTTTCAATGACCCGCTGCCATTCGCCGGCGGATTCGCGCAGCGGCTTGCCCTGTTCCAGGGTCATCACCCGTGTCAATTCCTCCAAACGGCCGCGCAGGATGTCGGCGGCGCCGCGCAGCACGGCCCGGCGTTCCCCGCCGCTGCTCCTTCGCCAGACCGCGAAGCCCGCCTTGGCCGCGGACACCACGGCTTCCAGGTCTTCGGTGTTGGCGTGCGGCAGTAGGCCGAGGACCGACTCGTCGGCCGGATTGATTACTTCCTCGCAGCGTTGAACGTCGTTTGCTCCACGCCGCTCGTCCCCGATAATCAGCGATAGACGATCAAACAAGACTATCCCTCCGTTTTGTAAAGGCATTGGATCAAATCATTCGTACCGGGAATAGTCTCGTCCTGGGCTAAGAGATCGAGCAACCTCGAAATCGTTGAAGGCGCGAGGCGGCTTTCCAGGCAGCTTCGTGCCTTTTCTTCGAACTCAGCCTGCGAGAAGGGAGACGAAGGATGGCCCCGCGCAACAAGGCGTCGTGCCGTGAACCGGCGGTGATCGACTGTTTCCAGGGTGAGCTCGGCGGCTTCGGGCGAGATTTTTGGATCGAAGAGGTCGGCATTGGCAGTGTAGCCAATCCGTTCCATCAACTGTTGCAGGTCGCCGCGATTGATTGATGCCGGATCGAGGTGGGCCGGCGATGCCCTACGATCAACGGCGATACAGGCTAGCGCAAAGGGCAGGCTGAAAATGGCTTGATTGCTCGTTTTCGGATGGTCAAAGCGAAGGGTGGTTGCCACCATGGGCGTTACCTGGACATCGATCGAGGCGATGTCGTCGGCGACCAAGCCCTGCTGTTCCATCAGCTCGAGCAAGGCATCGGCCGCCGGCAGGGCACAGGAACAAAAAGGATAGCGCTTGAAAACCAAGCCGGGCTCCAACAGTCGCCATGTATGACCGACCTCTCGGGCCGCCGCCAAATCAATGCTTTGGCCGATCGTCACAGTGAGCGGGCTTTCCGGACGCTCGAAAACGTCAAGGGGGGCCGAGGCCGATGATCCGGCCCGTGTTGCCGCTTCGAAGGCTTTCATGGCACAGTCACCCACGCCCAAGGGTTTTGCATCCGTGCCATGCAGGGTCCGGAAACCGCTCGCGCTAACGGCGGAAAAGGCGATCGCGCGGCCGATATGTTCCGAGGTGCCGAAGCGAAGCTTTGCAACCGCGACAGCCGCGCCTATGCCGGCCAGCAGGCCGGTGGGCCACCAGCCCCTGTCATAAAGCCTAGAGCCAACAGTCGAACCCAAGCCATAGGCGACCTCGGAGCCGGCGACGAAGGCCGTCGCAAGATCTTCGCCGCTCGCCTTTCTGGCTTCCGCCTCGCCAAATGCGGCCGGCAAGATCGCAGCCGTGCCATGCAGGATGCCGGCGAAGCTGGTGTCGTCCATATCATAGGCATGGGCGGCAACCGCGTTGACGAAGGCGGCCGTAAGGGGAGGGTAGCGCGGCCCGCCCCAGATAGTCGCTGTACCACTTTCTGGTCTATCGATGGGCGCTAGCTCTCTGGCGATCCCGGCGACCCGGCTCTCTTGCCCGGCAACCCCGACCGCAAGGCAGTCGAGCATGGCTTGCTTGGCCGCCCGGAGCACAGCAGGAGGGATCGCGCCGACCGTCAGGCCGGCCGCCCATTCCCCCAAATGCATCGCCAGCGGCTGCATCGCCGCTAACTCCGCCGCGCCAAGAGCATGGCCAGGCCGACACTCACCGTGGCAACACCAAGCCACTGTATGGTGCTAGGCCATTCGCCCAAGACCGGAATCGCCAGCAACGTCGCGGTTGCCGGCACAATTGCCGAAATACCGGCGGTGGGCGTCGACCCCAGATTTCGTATCGTCAAGGTATAAAAAATGACCGCCAAAAAGCTCGGGCCAAGGCCTTGGAAGAAGGCCTGAAAAACAATCGTATCCCAGCTTGCGGTGGCAAGCGTGCTGGGTAGGAAAAAATGCCATAACGGCAGGATAGCGATGGCATTGGGTACGGCAATCACCACCAGGCTTTGGCGCGGCGTCAAACGCCATTGGCCCAAGCCGATGATATAGAAGGAAAGGACGAAGGCCGAGGCGAGAAAAAGCAAGGCGCCCAACCAGGCATGATCCTGCACCTCCTGGCGATCGAAGAAGCCAATGAGACTGCAGCCGAACAAAATGATGGCGATTGCAAGGATCGCCAGTCGACTCACCTTCTGTTTGAAAAAAATCAGGCCATACAAGGCTGTTATGACCGGCAGCAAGCCGTTGGAGAAGACGCCAGCATAGGCCGCTGGTGCTTGGCTGAGGCCGGCGTACATCATCAAAGAGTATATCATGCCCGGACCGGTGGCGGCGAGCAGCAAGGATTTGCCCAGGGACAGGTGGCGCGGCCACCAGGCATAGGCGAAAGGCGCCATCATCAGGCCTGCCACCGCGTAGCGCAGAGCCGCCACGTCGTAGGGCGTGAGACCGCCGGTGACGCCCATCCTGGAAAAGACGATAAATCCAGACCAGATGGCAACAAAGCCGAGCGCGCTTGCCAGGCCTATCGCTAAGCTGGGCGCACCTTCCGGCTGTTTTACCGTCTTAGAGGCAGAAACCTCCGCCATTGAAGCTGTCACTCCTCATCGGTCGTTCCGGTCAATGCGAAAGAACTTTCCCGCCAGGTAGCCGGAAAGCGGGATCAGATCAAGCTAAACGCTGGGCCGCAATGCCCTGGACCTGGCGCGCTGCCTGCCGAACAGCAGCCAGCCGGCAATCGATAAGTTGAGCAGATTCCAGGCTATGCCATTGAGGAAGGCGGCTTGATAGGAACCGGTCAGGTCATAGATTTCGCCCGACATCCAGCCGCCAAGGGCCATGCCGATCACCGTGGCCATGAGCACCAGGCCGACCCTGGCGCCGGCTTCCTTTGCCGGGAAGTACTCGCGCACGATAACAGCATAGCTTGGCACGATGCCCCCTTGGGAGAGGCCAAAGATTGCCGAAACAATGTAAAGGGATGTGAGGCCATCGAAGGGCAAATAGAACAGCAGGGCCAGGCATTGCAGCGTCGAGCCTAGGATGAGCGTTCCGACGCCACCGATATAGTCGGCAATAAAGCCGGAAAGCAGGCGACTAACGACACCAAGACCCAACATGATGGAGAGCATCTCGGCGCCGCGCGCCATCTCGTAGCCGAGGTCACCACAATAGGCGACGATATGGACCTGTGGCATGGACATGGCAACACAACAGGCCAGGCCGGCAATCACCAGAAGGACCTGCAGGCTGCGCGGCGAAACGGCGATGCCGTGGCGATGATGCCGATGGGCCCTTCGCTCTTCCTGCTCCCCCGAGGGGGTTTGGCCTCGTTGCGTGAGGATGAGCGGCAGCATGATGACCAGACAGGCCACAGCGACACCCATGTAGGTCGCGCGCCACCCAACCGTATCGATGCCGTATTGCAGGAAGGGCGGCCAGATCGTCCCCGACAGGTAGTTGCCGCTGGCCACCACGGCAATGGCGATACCGCGCCGCTTGTTGAACCAGTGTGAGATGTCCGCCACCAGTGGGCCGAAGGTAACAGAGCTGCCCAACATGCCAATCAGGACGGTTTGGGCGAGGATGAACTGCCACAGGCTTTGCGCTTGTGCCGCTGCAAGGTAGCCGGCGGCGAGCATCCCTGTGCCGAAAATCAGCGGTTTGACGATGCCGAATCGATCGACCAATCTGCCCATCAAGAACCCGCCAATGGCGAAACCTACCATGGTGGCGAGATAGGGCAGAGAGGCACTGCCACGATCGACGGCGAACTCAGTTTCAATGCTTGGCAGCACCACGACCACGGACCAAAGGCCGACGCCCCCCGCGGAACTAAGTGCCAGGGCGGCTCCTAAGCGGAGCCAGGCTGCGCGACTATCGACGACGCCCGCCGGTTTTTGACCATCCAAATGATCCGAGGGGGCGGGCTTTCCCGTCAAACTCGGCCTTCGGCGCGCAGCTTGTCGATGATCTGGTCGACGAGCGTGTCGACATTATGGTCAACGGTTTGGAGCGTGATATCCGCCAAGAGAGGGCGCTCGTAGTCGGAATCGATGCCGGTGAAGTTCTTCAGCTTGCCGGCGCGGGCCTTCTTGTAGAGTCCCTTTGGGTCGCGGGTCTCGCAAACTTCCAGGGGCGTGTCCACGAAGATCTCCAGAAACTCGCCCTCGTTCATCAGATTACGGACCATGCGTCGCTCCGAACGGAAGGGCGAGATGAAGGACACCAGGACAATCAGGCCAGCATCGACCATCAGCCGGGCGACTTCCCCGACCCGGCGAATGTTTTCCACCCGGTCCTGGTCGGTGAAGCCCAAATCTTTGTTCAGACCATGGCGCACATTGTCGCCGTCAAGCAGATAGGTCCGGCGGCCCAAGGCATGCAATCGCTGCTCCAACCGATCGGCGATGGTCGACTTGCCAGCACCAGACAGACCGGTGAACCAGAGGACGCAAGGCGCCTGTTCGTTCAAGGATGCGCGCGCCGTCTTATCTACCTTCATGCTGTGCCAGGAGATGTTGCTGGCACGTCTTAGGGCAAAGTCGATGACGCCGGCGCCCACCGTCGCGTTGCTTAGTTTGTCAATCAGGACAAAGGCACCGGTCTGGCGGTTGTCGCTGTAGGGATCGAAGGCTATTTCCCGATCTAGGGCCAACTTGCAATAGCCGACCTCGTTCAGTTCCAAGGTCTTGGCGGCCATCTGCTCCAAGGAATTGACGTCGACCCGATGGGCCAGGTCCGTGATTTGGGCGGTGGCGGTGAGTGAGGCAAAGCGGATCAGATAAGGACGTTCCGGCAACATGGCTTCGCCATGCATCCAAATGACGTGGGCGGCGAACTGGTCGGCGTGGGCCGGTTCACTTCCGGCAGCGGCGATGACGTCGCCTCGGCTAATGTCGATTTCGTCGGCCAGCACCAGGGTGATGGCTTGGCGGGCCGTTGCCACCTGCAAATCGCCGGAGGGACCGAGGATGCGGGTCACCTGGCTCTGCTTACCAGAAGGGCAAGCACTTACCCGGTCGCCGAGCCGAATTTGCCCGGTAGCAACAGTGCCGCTAAAGCCTCGAAAATCGGAATTCGGGCGGTTGACCCATTGCACCGGCATGCGGAACGGTTTTTGGTCATCCTCTCTTTCGACTTCGATGGTTTCCAACAACTCGATGAGGGTCGGCCCTTCGTACCAGGGCATGCCGCCGGCGGCCGTGAAAACGTTGTCACCGGTGAGCGCCGAAAGCGGCACGCAGTGCGCCTCCCCTAGCCCTATTTCGCCGGCAAATGCCATGTATTCCTTGACGATGGCGTCGAAGACGGTCTGGTCGTAATCGACCAGATCCATCTTGTTGACGGCTAGAATCACATGACGGATGCCGAGCAGCCCGACGATATAGCTGTGGCGCCGGGTTTGGGTCAGCACCCCTTTGCGCGCGTCGACCAGGATAACGGCCAGATCGGCGGAGGAAGCGCCGGTCGCCATGTTGCGCGTGTACTGTTCATGGCCAGGGGTATCGGCCGCAATGAACTTGCGTTTATCCGTCGCGAAGTAGCGATAGGCGACATCGATGGTAATGCCCTGTTCCCGCTCGGCTTGGAGGCCGTCGACCAGGAGGGCCAGATCGACCTCCTCGCCTTGGGTGCCGAACTTTCGGCTTTCTTGGTGAGCGGCGGAGAGCTGGTCTTCGAAGACGGTTTTGGAGTCGTAAAGCAGACGACCCAGCAGGGTGGACTTCCCATCATCGACCGAGCCGCAGGTAAGAAACCGCAGCAAGCCCTTCTTTTCCTGCGCGTCCAAGTAGGCTTCGATATCCAGGCTCGAGGTAGCCGTATCGCTTTCGGGGCGCATCAGAAATAGCCCTCCTGCTTTTTCTTCTCCATAGAGCCGATCTGGTCTTGATCGATCACCCGGCCTTGCCTTTCTGATTGGCGGCTGGCCAGCAATTCAAGGATGATCTCGGGCAGGGTCGTGGCTCCCGACTCCACGGCACCGGTCAGTGGGTAGCAGCCCAGGGTCCGGAAGCGCACCTGTTTTAGTTCCGGCGTTTCTCCCGGCTCCAGAGGCAGGCGATCGTCATCAACCATGACCATCACCCCATCGCGCCAGACAATCGGCCGCTCCTTGGCAAAGTAGAGCGGGACAAGGGGAATGTTTTCCTTGTGGATGTATTGCCAAACATCCAACTCTGTCCAGTTCGACAAGGGAAACACGCGCACGCTCTCCCCCTTGGCGATCTTCGTATTGTAGAGATTCCACAGCTCGGGCCGCTGGTTCTTTGGGTCCCAGCGGTGGGCCTTGCTGCGAAAGGAGAAGATCCGTTCCTTAGCACGGGATTTTTCCTCGTCCCGCCGGGCACCGCCGAAGGCCGCATCGAACTGGTACTTGTCGAGCGCCTGTTTCAGGGCCTGCGTCTTCATCACATCGGTATGAACCTGCGAGCCGTGAGTGATCGGACCGACACCCTGACCGACACCGTCTTGGTTGATATAGACCCGTAGATCGAGGCCCAGCCTGGCCGCTTCCGCATCGCGAAAGCGGATCATCTCACGAAACTTCCAGGTGGTGTCGACGTGTAGCAGCGGGAAGGGCGGCTTGCCGGGATGAAAAGCCTTCATTGCCAAATGCAGCATCACCGCAGAATCCTTACCGATCGAATAGAGCATGACCGGGTTTCGGAACTCCGCTGCCACTTCACGAATTATGTGAATGCTTTCTGCCTCCAACTCTTGCAGGTGTGTCAGGGGCTGGGACTCAGTCGTGGCGCCCTTGCCGGCGGGCTGACTTGAAGGGGGGCTGAGTTCCCCGGCGCTGGTGGTGCTATCCATCTGTTGGTCCATAAGCGATTGGGCCCTTCTTGCGTGCGGCTGGTTAACGGCTTTCGGCCCTTGGCTAATTCTGGTCGGCGGCCGCTTCGGTTTGTCTTGGTGGGTGGTACGAAAGAACTAGTTACGTGGCCTAACTTAAGAAATTACTGGGATCCAAGCAGATTTTCCCTGTTGCCTTGCAGGCGATGCCGATGGACTGCGTCAAAGTGTGGCAGCACAATTTCGTAAATCTCCTTTACCCTGTCGGGGGCCTCTGAAATGTCGATGTACTTTCGCGGCTGTGGCTTCAAGCCATCCGAGTTTCGCAGGTTGCTGTGCCAAGACCCGCCATCATACCAGCTTACTTCCGACCGATCCCCAGGCTCCCATGACAAGGCCTCGGCGATAAACGGTATTCCAACGGCTTGGCAATAGGCGGCGACGATGCCTTGCGGGTCTTCCAGCAGATCATCGGAATCGATGACCGGAGGGGCGGTCCCCAAGCGGTCCGCCACGCGATCGAAGAGTTCGCGTTGCTCCAAGATGCCGCACTCCACCAGGTGAAAGTCGGGCCAATGCTTGTACATGGATGTTACGACCTTGGCAGGATCGCGTACCAAGAAACTATGATTGAAGTGGTCGAGAAAGTCGTTGGTCCACATATGTTTGATGTAGTGCGGAAAATCCTTGATGAACACTGGTCTTTCCCGGGCGTCGTCGCGCAACCTTTGCCACACGGATGCAAAGGTTAGTCCGGCTGTGCGCGGGCTGTCGGTGCGCAGCCTAGGCCACAGCGGATCTTCGCCCTGGTACCAAGCCTCGCCAAAGGGTTCATGCCAACAAGAGTAGTCACCCCGTTGACGCATCATCCATTCGAAGGCGGTCGACGTGGAGCGTGGCGTTGCCCAGAGCGCAAGTATTCTATGCATCCTAGCCCCCAAGAACCTCGGCGGTACCTAGCCGCAATTCGTTGTTCAATGTGCTTAAAGCGACTGAATGCCGATGTCCAAACCAGCAATCCACCTTCGGCATTTGCCCCTAATATGGTTCACTTCCGCGTTGCCTCAATCAAATTCTGTGTCTGCCGCGGTCCGGTACTGGAGAATTGCATCGCAGCGCTGACGTCACGCTAGGCGCAGGGGTGTTCGCCGCATAGAATTCTGGTTGACCTGAAGCGTCAATTGGCAAAGGCTGAGGCCCGTCGAGTCGTAGGAGTTGCCGTGCCGCGCATCACACTTGGCACCGTCGTGAAGCTCGTTTTGGCTTCCCTGGCCGTTGGAATCGTCCTGGCGATGCTGAATGTCACGCCGCAGGACTTTTTGTCCAATGTGGTCGAGCGCGCACGTGCTGCTTTCGAATGGGCAGCAGCGAATGTCGGTGAGGCCGTTTCCTTGGTACTGGTGGGCGCTGTCATCGTCGTACCGATTTGGCTGCTCGTTTACATCGCCAAGGCGCTCAAGCAGCGCAAATGATGCGGTTGCCGAAGCAGCCATCAGCGGCCGCGCGTCTCATCCTCCTCGTAACGATCGCTTGATTTGGAATTGGGCTTGTCCTGGTCGATCTTGTCGAGTACCCAGCGCAAGCCATCGCGCGCCACTTCCTCTAAATCCTCGTCAACAGAACCTGAATCGCTGTTGGCAAAGATCCAGTCGAAGAAGCGTTTGACAACGTCTTCTTCCGGCCGCGGGAGCGGCTGCACGCTCCGCCGCGCGATGCGAACATTTTGAGATTGGCTGGCGATCGCTCTCCACAGGCGTGCCGGTGTTCCGCCCCCGGTCACTTGTTGCATAGGCGTGTTGTCATCGTTGCCGACCCAAACGCCAATGGTGAGACCGCCGGTAAAGCCCACAAACCAGGCGTCACGATTGTCCTGCGAGGTGCCGGTCTTGCCGGCGGCCGGGCGGCCCTTCATGCGAGCTGCCTGGCCGGTGCCGCTCGCCACCACCTCGGCCAACAGGGTCTGCATCCGGGCCAAGGCGGTGCGATCAATTATTTTTTGCCCGGCCCATCCGGGAAAATGCCAAGTGGTCCCCCAACTCGTGGAAACCTGCAACAGGCCATAAGGTGTGGCGCGTCTGCCGCCATTCATGAAGGGCGTGTAGGCACTGGTAAGCTCTATGAGGGTGGTCTCATTGGTTCCAAGGGCGAGCGATGGGACGGGCTTGAGTGGTGAGGCGATCCCCAGACGACGCGCCGCCCTGATGACCGTGTTTCTCCCCAGGCTTTCCTGCAAGATCACCGGCACGGTGTTAAGAGAGGCGGCGAAAGCATGGTTCAAGGTGATTCGCCCGCGGTGGCGTCCGTTGTAGTTACGTGGTGACCATCCTTCGATGGTGATTGGCTCGTCGACCAGAGTGCTGCCCGGCTTCAGGCCACTTTCCATGCCGGCGAGAAAGACGAATGTCTTGAAGGCCGAACCGGGCTGGCGCCGCGCCTCGGCCGCCCGGTTGAAGCGGCTTGCCCGGTAGGAACGACCGCCGACCATGGCGACCACGGCGCCACTGGCGTCCAGGATCACCACGGCCGCCTGTGAGATGTTCCTCTTTGTCCCTTCCCTTTCAAGGGTGGTGGCAACCGAGGCTTCCGCGATGCGCTGAAGTTGTGGCTCCAAGGTGGTGGCGATCGTCAAATCGCTGCTGCTCATGGAAAGGTCTTCGGGCAGCTGGTCCAAGACCCAGTCGACGAAGTATTCGGAACCCTGCAGGGCCAGCCGTGGCGCCAATTGGGCGGGCTTTTGTCGGGCCTCTGAAGCCTGCCCATCAGTCAGGTAACCGGCATCCACCATATTGGCGAGGACTTGAGAGGCGCGCTGGTGGGCAAGTTTGAGATTGCGGGTCGGCGCATAGCGTGACGGCGCCTTGGGGAGACCCGCCAAGAGCGCCGCCTCCGGCAGGTTCAGGGCTTCTGCTGGCTTGTCGAAGTAGAGGCGCGAGGCGCTCTCGATGCCATAGGCACCCGCGCCAAAATACACACGATTGAGATAAAGGGTCAGAATTTCGTTTTTGCTGAGCCGTGCTTCCAGCCAGATCGCCAGGATCAGCTCTTCGATCTTGCGGACAAAGGTGCGTTCCGGCGTGAGGTAGAGATTCTTTGCTAACTGCTGGGTGATCGTGCTGCCGCCCTGCACGATGCCGCCTGCCTTCAGATTGACCATCATCGCCCGCGCCAGGCCAACCAAGTCCACGCCGAAGTGTTCGTAAAAGCGCCGATCCTCGGTCGCTAACAGGGCCGCGATCAGGTGACGTGGCAAGCGGTCTATGGCCACCGGCCGTCCCGCGACCGCTCCCCGTTCGGCCAGCCGCGTACCATCGGCGGCCAGGACAGTGACGCGTGGGCTATGATTGCCATCCCAAACCCTCGTGGTGTCGGGCAGCTCCGGCGCAAAGACGAAAAACAGCACGACCCAGCCAATCGCTCCGACAACGATCAGCGCGGCCGTCCAGTCGAGGACGCGGCGCGGCCAGCTGCGCTTTGTCTTTTCCGGCGGGGGCGTCTTCGCTTTCTTTTTCAATAACTGTCCGAGTTATCTGGGGCCAAGGTGCCGCCATCAGCACCTTGTGGTTGCCGGCTCGACCCGTCATGGAGGTATCCGTGATCTTCGGCAAGGAAGAGTCGAACGCAATCCGTGGGCCGTTATATAGGGGCTTTGCCGTTCAGATGCGACGGCTTCTAAGGCGATCCTCCCCGGAACCGAAACCGAGAGATCAGGCATAGTCGGCGACAGGTGCCCCCAAATTCTCCCGCTTTGGCGTGATGCCGAGGCCCGGCGCCGTGCCAGCTTGCATCTTGCCTTGGTGCCGCTGTGGTGCGCCCTCGGCAAGGCCAACCGTGACATAGCTGTTGAAATCCGTAGACGAAAACCGGAAGGCCTCAGGTGTCGAGTGGGCGAGGTGCGCAATGGCAGCCGTGACGATGTCGCCGCCCCAGGAATCCTCGATGGTCATGGCGATTCCGAGCCTGACGCAGAGGTCGCGGATCTGTCGCGCCTTGGTCAGGCCGCCGACCTTGGAGATCTTCAGATTGATGACGTCAGCTGCCCCATCCGCATGGGCCCGCAGCAAGGCCTCGACGCTGTCGATGTTTTCATCGAGCACAAAGGGACGGGCGGTGCGACGGCGAATAGTCAGTGATTCCGCGTAGCTGCGGCAGGGCTGCTCGATATAGACGTCGAGATCGGCAACCGCGTCGACCACTCGGGCGGCCTCATGCATCAGCCAACCGGTATTGGCGTCAGCGACCAAGGTTTCCCCCCGGTCGAGAAGTGCTCGAACCGCACGGATGCGGCTGATATCTTGATCCGGGTCGCCGCCCACCTTGAGCTGGAATTTTGAATAGCCCTCATGGTGATAGCCTTCGACCTTCTTGGCCATCGCGTCCGGCGACTCCTGGCTAATCGCCCGATAGAGCACCACGTCGTCCCCAAACCGGCCGCCGAGCAGATGGCACACCGGCAAGCCCACGCGCTTGCCAAGTAGGTCCCAGCAGGCGATGTCGATGGCAGATTTGGCGTAGGGATGGCCGAGCAAGGCCGCATCCATGAGGTGGTTGATGCGATCGATTTCGCTTGGGTCCTGACCTAAGAGATGGGGCGCTAGTTCGGCAATGCCGGCACGCGCACCTGCGCCGAAGGCCGGCAGATAGAAAGGGCCGAGCGGGCAAACTTCGCCGTGGCCAAGGATGCCGTCATCGGTCTCGATCTCGACCACGGTGCTGTCAAAGGTCTCGACTGATTTGCCGCCCGCCCAGGTGTAGCGGCCTTCCTTCAAAGGCAGGTCCACCTGGTAGACCCGCAACGCGACGATTTTCACGGCCTGACGCTCCCTTTCCATCGAATTCTGCAAGGCCAATGAACATAGCAGGCCGCAAGAATCGGAGAGAAGTCACAATCGACCGCGACTATCGTCCTGGCTGGTCAAAAGACAAAGGGACAAAATTGAATGCGCGGAGCGGCACAAATTAAGATCACTATGGGTGCAGGGGAATGGGGTCTTCTGTTGACCCTTTCCATCCTATGGGGCGGATCCTTTTTCTTTGTTGAAGTGGCACTCTCCGAGGTCGGGCCGTTCACCATCGTCCTGGTTCGCGTCGGCTTGGCGGCGTTCGCCTTAATGGCCGTGGAAATCATCACCCGCGGGAAGCTAACGTCGGACGGCGGCCTCTGGCTCGCCTTTTTCGTGATGGGCGCCTTGAACAATGTCCTTCCTTTTAGTTTGATCGTTTGGGGCCAAACCCAGATCGCCAGCGGTCTGGCGGCCGTGTTGAATGCCACGACGCCGATTTTCACCGTGGTTTTGGCACACATTCTCACCAGTGATGAAAAGGTAACGGCCGGTCGACTGCTGGGCGTATTGCTTGGCCTTTTGGGTGTCACGGTGATGATCGGGCCGGAGGTCCTTACCGGCATGAGCGCCAATTTGCTGGCTCAGCTAGCGATTCTAGGTGCGGCCATTTCCTATGCGCTTGCCGGTATCTTTGGTCGCCGCTTTTCGGGCTTGTCGCCGATTTCTGTGGCCAGCGGACAGGTGACGGCCAGCACTGTCATGATGCTGCCCATCGCCCTTTTTGTCGAAAAGCCCTGGGCCCTACCGCTGCCAGGGCTTGAGGTATGGGCTTCACTAGTGGCCCTCGCCCTTCTCAGCACGGCCTTAGCGTACGTGCTCTACTTCCGCATTCTCTCGGCAGCAGGGGCAAGCAATCTCCTCTTGGTGACCTTGCTGGTTCCTGTCAGCGCCATCCTTCTCGGCGTCGGTGTTCTCGGGGAGGTGCTAACCGCGGGACAGCTGATCGGCATGGCGTGCATTGGCCTGGGACTGGTTGCCATGGATGGCCGTCTGCTCACGCTTCTCCGGCGTCGCGGTGGAGCGACTTGATGACGGGTTCAAAGATCCCCATCCTTAGTCTTATGCGAATTATGACCTGCCTGAAAGTTCTTACCCTTAGCCTGGCCGCAGTGGCGTTTATGGCTATTTTCGCAGCCCCGGTAGCACAGGCAGGCGATTCCTGGAACGTCAAAGTGCCCGGGCTGGCGGAAAGTCAGCGATCCTTGCCACGGGTCCCGACAAAACGTCATCTGCCGCCTCGCCCGATGGACTCTCGGATTCATCTTACGCCGGCGATGCAACAGGCATTAACCCGATATCGCTTCGAACTGAAGGGAGCGGAACGGCGACTGGCCCGGTCTCGTTACCGAGCCGGCTTTGCTGCAACCCAACGCCTCAACACGGCCCGCGCGGAGTTGTCGCAGCTGAATCGCCTAACGGGCCGACGCTAAGTGCTTTCGTTTCGAGAATCAGTAGAAATTACTGCGCGACAAACGACGCTTGGCACAAGCAATTTTGCGTTTTCCGACGGTGGAGGTACCGCGAAGTTGGCAGCCAACAACTTTGCCCTTTGCCGGTTGAACCAGCCACAGCTTCTTTCCCGCCGTCGCAAATGGCTTGCCTGCAGCGCTATCTTGCGCGGAGGGCTCGGCACTTTCAACAGGCCCGGCACCGCGGTGAACAACCACCGAAGTTCCTGGGGCAACGGCCTGGCTCGCCGTGGTGACCCGAACAGCGCCGCCGCCTCGATGGACCATAACGCCAGCTTCTTCGGTGATTGATTGCGCTTGGACTGGCGTACTGATTAAACTGAAAGAAAATAGAATCGCAAGGCTAGTTAATGTAACACCAGACTTTACTATCATTTCTTCGACCTAATTAAATAATAAAATATTCACTTATGCTAATAGTGTACTAAATTCAGCCAGCTTTCAATGTTTAATTATTGAATTACAAAAACCGAAGAGGGGCGGTAGGAATTGTTGGTTAGCGTCGCGCTGGAAACTGAGGTTGCTGGATCACAGTAGCCATGAGTTTCACCATCAAGAAATCGCGAGTCGAAAAAGAAACCTTCTAGTGTCTTTGGTGGATCGTTAGATTTAGCTCATGAAATGGATGATGCGATGGAGCGCTCGGGTGTTGTTGACGCTTGTCCTGCTGCTCGCAGGGCCGGTGGTAGCGACCTTTGGAGGATTGGCTGACGTGTCTGGGGACTGGCGCACCGCAAGTCGCGAGAGTGCCGGCATTGCGCCGGACCCTGAAGAGGTCGCGGAGGCAGTCGTTCAGGTTTATGGCGCGCGGGCTTTCTCCTGGCGGGGCGCCTTTGCGGTTCATACTTGGATCGCGGCCAAGCGTCACCGCGCTGCCGGCTACCGCGTTTACGAAGTCATCGGTTGGCGGGCTTGGCATGGCACGTCTCCGGTTGTTGTGCGCGGCGGGACGCCGGACAGCTACTGGTATGGGGCAAAGCCTGAACTCTATGTCGATCTGCGTGGGCCGCAGGTTGAGGCCATAATCGACAAGATAGAGGCGGCGGTTGCGGCTTATCCCTACGCGGACAGCTATCGAACCTGGCCGGGCCCGAACTCCAATACCTTCACCGCCTATGTGGGGCGTCTGGTGCCCGAGCTTCGCCTAGATCTGCCGCCGACGGCGATCGGCAAGGACTATCTGGGGCCGACAACCATAGCAGCCCGCAGCCCAAGTGGCACGGGATACCAACTTTCGCTTCTTGGTGTAGCTGGGGTCCTGGTTGGCTTAGAGGAGGGGCTGGAAATCAATCTCCTTGGGCTCAGCCTGGGGCTCGATCCGCTCGACTTGGCTTTGCGGCTACCCGGCGTTGGTCGCCTTGGTGGATTAGATCGATAGGCAGTTTTGAACGTTCGATCCAAAGGCCTCTTGCTTCTTGAATGGTGCTATCAACGTTGACGATCATGCCCCGCGCCAAAACAAAACAGGATGCCGTGTGTTAGAATCATGATGGTGCGACTTCAGAGGCAGCTCCAATGAGCATTTGGGGCAAAGTGGTGGGGGGTGCTGCGGGTTTTGCCCTCGGAGGGCCTTTGGGCGCCCTCTTGGGCGCCGCTGCCGGACATGCTGTCGACCGAATGCGGGATACGACGAGCGACCCTGGCGGCGGACAGGCAGAGCCGATATCGCAGTCCGAGGGCGTTAAAGACGCCACCAAGAGCATTGCCTTTACCATCGGCGTTATCGTTTTGGGCGCCAAGATGGCCAAGGCGGATGGTGTGGTTTCACCGTCGGAGGTGAAAGCCTTTAAGGAGGTTTTCCATGTGCCACCGGAGGAAATGAAGTCCGTCGGACGATTGTTTAACCAGGCCCGCAAGGACGCTCATGGCTTCGAACCCTACGCCAAGCAAATCGCGCGCATGTTTCGCAACAACGCCACAGTGCTGGAGGACCTGCTCTACGGTCTCTTTCATATCGCGATGGCCGATGGCCAGGTCACCGAAGCGGAAGAGCGATACCTTCGTCAAGTTTCCGATCTCTTGGGGCTTGACGACCAGGCCTGGCAGCGGGTACGGGCCGCGCACTTGGGAAAGGGTGCTGAAGACGCCTACGAAATTCTGGGGGTTGGTCCTGAGGCTTCCGATGGCGAGGTCAAAGCCGCCTATCGCCAGCTAGTTCGCGACAATCATCCCGACAAAGTCATCGCCCAGGGGCTGCCGCGCGAATTTATCGATCTTGCGAATGAAAAATTGGCTGCCATCAATGACGCCTATGGAGAAATTCGCAAGCAGCGTGGACTTTGAGGCGGCAGCGTAATGGCGTCGCCCCCTCTCCTTTCCTTGCAAGAGGCAAGCCTCACCTTTGGCGGTCGGCCGCTATTTTCAGAGGTCAGTTTTCGTTTGGCGCGGGGTGACAAACTTTGCCTTGTCGGTCGCAACGGCAGCGGCAAATCGACGCTTTTGAAAGTGCTTTCCGGCGAGGTCGATATCGACCAAGGCGTCCGCTTTGTGCAACCGGGCCTTCGCCTCGCCTTGATGGAGCAGGAGCCCCACGAAGATCCCAAGCAAACGGTGTTCGACTTTGTTGCTGGCGGATTGCCCCGAGACCAATCCCATCAGCACCACCGGATTGCCCCGGTTCTTGCACCCTTTCAGCTATCGGCCGAACGCTCTTTGGAAAGTTTGTCAGGCGGAGAGGAGCGGCGGGCAGCGCTGGCTCGGGTGCTCATCGCGGAGCCGGATGTGCTTTTGCTCGACGAGCCAACTAACCACCTTGATATTAGGGCTATCGAGTGGCTTGAGTCCCGTCTTGCCGATTGGCGCGGCGCTTTGGTCGTGGTCAGCCATGACCGGGCCTTCCTCACGGCTGTCTCCAACTCGGTTCTGTGGTTGGACCGCGGATGCGTTCGACGGCTCGACAAGGGCTTTGCTGCGTTCGATGAATGGGCAGCCGATCTTCACCGGCGGGAAGCAGAGTCGCAACATCAGTTGGCAATGGAGATCAAACGGGAAGAGGATTGGCTGCGATATGGTGTCACCGCCCGGCGAAAGCGCAATCAGGGTCGCTTGGCCCGGCTTCATGCCCTAAGGGACAGGCGTCGCGACTTCGTTCGGGCACCGGGCACTGCCGTCTTGGCCGTGGCCCACGCTGGGGTCAGCGGCAAAGCGGTGATCGAAGCACAGGAAATCACCAAGAGCTTTCCGGGTGATAACGGCGGCAAGAAAATCGTGTTGCTGCCTTTCTCGACGCGTATTACGCGCGACGACCGATTGGGCATCATCGGGCCCAATGGGGCGGGCAAGACCACGCTCTTGCGGCTCTTGATCGGTGATCTCGAACCTGACGGCGGCCAGGTTAAACTCGGCACTCGCCTCGAGCCGATCTACTTCGACCAACGTCGCGAAACCTTGAACCCGGAGGCCAGTCTTTGGAAGACGCTGGTTCCCGGCGGCGGTGACAGCCTGATGGCCCGTGGTCGCCAACGGCACGTGGTTTCCTATCTCAAAGACTTCTTGTTCGAAGAAAAACAGGCGCGCCAGCCGGTCAAAAGCCTTTCCGGCGGAGAGAAGAACAGACTGTTGCTTGCCCGCCTCTTTGCTCGGCCCGGCAACCTTCTGATCTTGGATGAGCCGACAAACGATCTCGACCTCGAAACCCTGGACCTTCTGGTCGAGGCAGTCGATCAGTTTCCGGGACCCCTCTTGTTGGTCAGCCACGATAGGGACTTGATTGATCGCTTGGCGAGCGGGGTCATTGCTCTTGAGGGTGATGGCAAAGCCCGCGACTATCCTGGTGGCTACAGCGATTACTTGCGCCAACGGATTGCTTCCACTCAGGGTGAACGACAGAGTAAGCAGTCCAGCAAGATCAAATCGCGGACGACAAAACCGAGCCGCAAGACGTCTAAGCTCAGCTACAAGGACGACCGCGAGCTATCGCGTTTGCCGGAGGAAATAGAGCGTTTGACCGGTGAGATTGCCGAGCTTGAGGAGATCTTGTCGGACAGCAACTTATACAATCACGATCCGGCGCGCTTTGCCGAAACGAGCGCGGCCTTGGCGCAAAAGAGACAGGCCCTGGATAAATCCGAGACGCGGTGGCTGGAGCTGGAGACCCTGCGCGAGGAACTTGCCGAGACCAACGAGGTCTAACACCCCATGGCGCCGGCGATCATTGATCATCCCTCACCCAATTTCGATGCCCGCCCCGACGGCCAAGCGATTGACTTCCTCCTCTTGCACTATACCGGAATGCCAAGCGCCGAAGTCGCCTTGGCCCGCCTCTGCGATCCCGAAGCCAAGGTGAGTGCACACTACGTCATTGACGAAGATGGCCAGATCTTTCACCTGGTTCCCGAGTCCCGCAGGGCATGGCACGCCGGGGTAAGCGCCTGGGCTGGCGTTCGCGACATCAACGGGCGCTCAATTGGAATAGAGTTGGTCAACCCCGGCCATGAGTTCGGCTATCGCCCCTTTCCCAAGTCTCAGATGGAAGCTCTGGTTGACCTGGCCAACGGTATCCTGGATCGCCATCCGATCCCGCCCCAGCGTGTGTTGGGCCATTCCGATGTGGCGCCCTTGCGCAAGCAAGACCCAGGCGAGCTTTTCGATTGGAAAGCCCTGGCCGACTCCGGAATTGGGCTTTGGCCGGACTCGGCGATCGGCCAAGGAACGGTGGTCCATGATGCGACGAGCTTGCTGCGCTGCTATGGATATCCCTTGTCACCCGCCCCCTCCGAGGTAGAAAGAAAGGCGGTTGTCGTCGCATTTCAGCGTCATTTCCGCGCCGCCGATCTCAGCGGTGTGCTCGACGACGAGTGTTGCCAGATACTGACGGCGCTTGTCACGCAGCTTGACGAAGGCGAAGCGGGGCCCTAGGTAGCAAATGCCAGATGGCCGGATGACCGCCCTTTCCGGCACCATGCCAGAAGGGGAGGAAAGTCCGGGCACCACGGGAACACGGTACCGGGTAACGCCCGGCGGGGGTGACCCCAGGGAAAGTGCCACAGAAAGCAAACTGCCGGCCCGCTTACTTGCCGGCCGGCGAGGGTGAAAGGGTGCGGTAAGAGCGCACCGCGCACCCGGCAACGGGTGTGGCAAGGTAAACCCTACCGGGTGCAAGACCAAGTAGGGGCGGTTGGCTGCTTCAGTAGCCAGACGAGTTTCCGCGTCGCCGCCCGGGTCGGTCGCGCGAAGCGCGGGGCAACCCGCGTTCCAGATGAATGGTCATCCTCCTATGCCTAATGTAGGAGACAGAACCCGGCTTATAGGCCGTCTGGCGCCCATTGGGCCACCGAGAGCCTGATCGACGTAACCGTGATCACCTGTCGTGATCGCGGTTCCGTCGTGAATCTTGCGCTCGCCATGAGATTTTCACCGCGCCCGTTCAGGCAGTACGAATGCGTCTCGGATCGCTATAGAATCCGACCAGGAACTGGCAGGAATTTAACTGATGGCGAATCTGGATTTAGCTTGATTTCATTTGCTGATTATTTTCGCATTTCATTAAAGTTCTTATTGTGTTCTCCTATATTTGGTAGTAATTATTTTCTCTACTACCTAATATTGGTGTTTTATGCTTAATCTTTCGTTAACTGGCGATACATAACGCAATAGAACAATTCAAGAACATTCAGTGAAGATGTATTAATTTGACCCTCGTCTCTCCTTCGTCGGAGGGGCCGAGTTCTGTTCACTGTCTATTCCAAGAGAAAGACTATGAGATGCGGCTAAACAACTTTCAATTCGGCTAGTTTTTACTTATCGCCCGTTGACTCCCATATTGGCCCATGATATCCCATGTCATCCCATTCAGGGGCGATATGAGCCCATAAAGCTTCGTGATCGAGTTCAAAGCTGGGATTGGGTGGCGCAGGAGCACAGGGTTCCGCGCGGACTTGGAAGCAGCACGAGGTGGTGACAACCACAGGGGGCGAACGGTGTCAGTATTCATCGGCACCTTCGAGAACAGAGTGGACAAAAAGGGACGGGTCTCGGTTCCGGCAACCTTTCGACAAGCGCTTGCCGGAGAACCCTTTCAAGGCATCGTCGCTTTTCGCTCGCACCGTTGCTCCGCTGTAGAGGGTTGCGGCATGGCCTTTATGGAGCGGCTTGTGGATTCAGTGTCTGAGATTGATTTCTTTTCTGAAGACCAAGACGACTTGGCCTCCACTGTTTTCGCGGGTTCGCACCAGCTGGCCTTCGATGGCGACGGCCGGATCGTGCTTCCACCAACCTTGGCCGAGCATGCGGGTATCAGTGATCGTGCCGCTTTCGTTGGCAAGGGCCGCATCTTCCAGATTTGGGAGCCGAATGCCCTCCAGACCCACCTCGAGGAATCGCGCAGCCGCGCCCGTGACCGCAAGCTCACCATCCCACTGGCATCGCGTGGAGGCGCGGCATGACCCGCGGCGTCCAAGCTCCAGTCGAAACCGCGCCCGGCGGGCACCAGCCTGTCATGCTCCAGGAGGTGTTGTCTGCTCTCGTGCCTCGTGACGGCGGCACCTACGTCGATGGGACCTTTGGCGCTGGTGGATACAGTCGAGCCATGCTGGAGGCCGCTCATTGTTCCGTATGGGCGCTGGACCGTGATCCGGGCTCCGTAGCGCAGGGCGCGGCCTTGGCGCGTGATTATCCAGGCCGTCTTCACGTTATGCATGGCCGTTTCGGCGATATGACGGAGCTTTTGGCTGATGCCTCTGGTCACGGTGTCGATGGGGTTGCTCTCGACTTGGGCCTTTCTTCGCTGCAGCTCGATGCCCCCGATCGTGGGTTCGCCTTCCGTTTCGACGGCCCGCTCGACATGCGCATGGATCCGACCAGCGGTCGGAGTGCGGCGGAGGTCGTCAACACGCTGTCAGAGCAGGAGCTGGCGGATATTCTCTACCACTACGGCGAAGAGCGCCGATCTCGCGCGATCGCTCGAGCCATCGTGCAAGCCCGCACCGTGCAGCCGATTGAGACGAGCGGAACGCTTGCGGAGATCGTCCGCAGCGCCCTCCGCGGCAGCCGCGGCAAGATCGATCCAGCCACGCGCACGTTCCAGGCCTTGCGGATTTATGTCAACGACGAGATGGGTGAATTAGATCGAGGTCTGTGTGGGGCGGAGCAGTTGCTGACGGCAGGTGGCTGCCTGGCTGTAGTATCATTCCATTCCTTGGAGGATCGCAAGGTCAAGTCTTTCCTCAACGACCGCAGCGGCGCGGCGCCAGCCGTTTCCCGTCACAGCCCGCAACCCGCAAGGTTGGGTGCAGAACAGGCCACCTTCGATCTTTTGTTTAGATCAGCCCGCAAGCCCAGTGCTGAGGAAATCAAGGCCAATCCGAGGGCGCGTTCGGCCCGCCTGCGAGCAGCACGCCGTACGGCGGCACCGGCCAGGCTGGCGCCTCTGTCTCGAGGTGCGTCATGATCCGCCTTGCCTCGCTGTTCTGGCTGGCCGCTGCTGCTATCGCTGCGCTTGGGCTCTACTACGTGAGTTACGAAGTGGATCGGCTAGAAGCTGAGCTTTACGCTGCTAATCAAAGGCTTGCGCAGCAGCGCGAGGCCATTGACGTGCTCGGTGCCGAATGGAGCTATCTGAGCCAGCCCAGCCGGGTGCGCGAGCTAGCGCAGCGCTACCTTGGCCTGGAGCCACTCACCTCGGCGCAGATCATTAGCTTCAAGGACCTGTTGGGACACAAGGGATTGCAGCCTGGCTCAGTCAGTTCCAACAATTCCCAAATGTTAGAGAATAGTCAGTCCGCCATGGCGTTGGTTGGGAGAAACTAATGCTTGGCCGGACGTCACGCGAATGTTCGAAGAGTCCTCCCTGCGGCCTCGAGATGCGGTCAGAACCCCCGAGTCTGGCCGATATCGATGGCTCACTCAAGCAAGCGTTGGAGACGGGGCGCACACGGCTTCTCGTAGCCGGTCTCGTCTTCACGCTTGCATTTTTTAGTGTGGGAGTCCGACTCGTTGATGTGGCCTTTTGGCAGGGATTTACTTCGAACAAGAGCGTTGTCGCCGCACATCGGGCCGCGCCCGCTGAAATGCGACGGCCCATTCTCGATCGCCACGGAGTCGTGCTGGCGGCAAGCTTGCCGACGGCCTCTCTCTATGCCAATCCCCGCCAGGTCAGAAACCCGGTCGCCGTTGCCCGCCAATTGGCGGCAATCCTTCCAGGTAGCGATGCTCAAACCCTGGCCGATCGCCTATCAAGCGATCGGGCCTTCGTCTGGCTCAAGCGCAACCTCACGCCGCGACAGCATCAGACGATCAACGGGCTCGGTGTTCCGGGCCTCTACTTCCGGCAAGAACAGCGCCGCGTCTACCCGCATGGCGAACTGACCGCTCACGTGGTTGGCCTTACCGATATTGACAGCAATGGTCTGACTGGTATCGAACGTTCATTCGATGATCAACTGCGCAGCGCTGAGGCCCCGGTGGAATTGAGCCTCGATTTACGTGTGCAGCATATTTTGCATGAAGAGCTTGCCGCCTCCATGGCCGAGTATCAGGCGATTGGTGCCGCCGGTATTGTGCTCGATGTCCACAGTGGCGAGGTTCTGGGATTGGCGTCACTGCCCAGTTTTGACCCTCTGCGCCCGACCGCGACGGATCGTGATGCCCGTTTCAATCGGGCAAGCCTTGGCGTCTACGAGCTGGGCTCCGTGTTCAAGATATTCACCACGGCCATGGCTTTGGAAGAAGGGGTCGTAACCCTGCGCGACGGCTATGACACGAGTGAGCCCATTCGGGTCGCGCGCTATACCATCAACGATTACAAGCCCAAAGGTCGCTGGCTATCGGTGCCTGAGATTTTCATTTATTCCAGCAACATCGGCACCGTCCAAATGGCCATGGAGTTGGGGACCGACACCCAACGGCAGTACCTCGCGCGCTTGGGGTTGACGGCATTGGCGAGCTTGGAATTGCCTGAGGTCGGGCGGCCGATGCTGCCAACGCCGTGGCGCGAGATCAATACGATGACCGTTTCCTATGGTCACGGCATGGCGGTTAGCCCCCTGCAGTTGGCCAGCGCTGTCGCTGCGGTGGTGAATGGTGGCGTCCTCGTTCCCGCGACCCTGTTAAGGCGCGGTCCCTACGAAAAAGTTCCCGGCCAACACGTGTTTAGTCCACAAACCTCGGAGCAAATGAACCAGCTCTTGCGCCTGGTGGTTCGCCACGGCACGGGCCGCAAAGCCGATGCCCCTGGTTACCGGGTTGGTGGCAAGACGGGTACGGCCAACAAACAATTGGGTGGTCGTTATGTGCGCAACGCGCGTATCGCCTCGTTTGTTGGCGCTTTTCCGATGGAAGCTCCGCGGTACTTGGTGTTTGCCATGTTGGACGAGCCAAAGGGCACCAAGAACACCCACGGCTACGCGACGGGAGGCTGGGTGGCGGCGCCAATCATTGGGCAGGTCGTCGCCCGACTTGGGCCGCTCCTCGGAGTAGAGCCAACTCCGGTCGAGACTGAAGCGTTTGAAGATGAGGAGATTGCAAGTCTGCTGACTCATGCACGGGCCAGGGAAAGCAAGCTTGCATCTAACTGAGCTGACGAAAGGTACCGCTATTGTGATGCGGCTTGGCGCAGGAGGAGAAAACGTAGAAGTCAGAGGCTTGGCCGTCGATAGTCGCGCGGTCCGGCCCGGCTTTCTCTTTGCCGCCTTGCCAGGCAGTCGCTTCGATGGCCGTGACTTTATCCCCGACGCCGTAGCAAAGGGGGCTGTTGCCGTGCTCGCTCCCCCTGGTACGGAGCTGAGACGGGACGATCGGCAGATCGCTCTCTTGACCGATGACAATCCGCGCCGCCAGCTGGCTTTGTTGGCGGCGCGCTTCTACGGTGGCCAGCCCAGGCGGATCGCAGCAGTTACCGGAACCAATGGGAAAACCTCGGTTGCCGAGTTTTCGCGCCAACTTTGGCAGGCCCAAGGCCTTGCGGCCGCGAGCCTTGGTACATTGGGTTTATTGCCGCCGGGTTCCGGGGCGCCGAGTTCCCTGACGACCCCAGACCCGATCGAACTCCATCGCTGCCTAGCCACGCTCGAAAACGACGGCGTCGATCACTTGGTTCTAGAGGCCTCCAGTCACGGGCTTCATCAATATCGCCTGGATGGGGTCAAAGTCAGCGCTGCTGCCTTTACCAACCTCAGCCGAGACCATCTCGACTACCACGGCGATATGGCCGACTACTTGGAAGCCAAGTTGCGCCTCTTTGAGGTCTTGCTAGAAGCTGGTGGCTGGGCGGTTCTCAATGCGGACGTCGAGAAATTCGCGATCCTGGCGGATCGTTGCCGCTCGGCCGGACGGCGGGTTTTGAGCTATGGAACCGGCGGTCGCGAG
Source organism: Rhodospirillales bacterium (assembly GCA_965222795.1). GTDB lineage: Bacteria > Pseudomonadota > Alphaproteobacteria > Kiloniellales > CBDCUY01 > CBDCUY01. The sequence goes on from OZ244972.1 coordinate 3,444,952, forward strand.
CTACGGTTGTTGTCGCAATCGGTTTCTGGCATCGGTCAAGCAATTGAGATCGAAGCATTCGGTCGGCGCTACGAGACCCATTTGCCGGTTGCCGGTAGTTTTCAGGCCTCCAATCTTTTGGCCGCTCTGGGCCTCGTCTTTGCCACCGGCGGCGATGTGGAAGCATCTCTGGATGCGGTTCCCCAATTGCGGGGCGTTCCCGGGCGCGCCGAAGCCGTTGGCGCTACGCCGAGCGGCGCTCAGGTCTATGTCGACTATGCCCACACTCCTGATGCTTTGGAGACCGTGTTACGGGCTTTGCGCCCGCATGTTGAAGGGCGACTTTTTGTGGTCTTTGGCTGCGGGGGCGATCGTGACCCGGGGAAAAGGCCAATGATGGGCGAGATCGGATCCAAACTGGCTGATGTCACGATTGTAACCGATGACAATCCGCGCAGCGAAGAACCCGCAAGAATTCGAAAAGAGATTCTTGCGGCGGCGCCGAAGGCGCGAGAAATCGGCGACCGGCGCAGTGCCATTGAGTGGGCGATTGCCCAATTGGCAAGAGATGATGCCTTGGTGATAGCGGGAAAAGGCCATGAATCAGGCCAAATCGTTGGTGACCGTGTGCTTCCGTTCGATGATCGGGCAGTAGCACAGGCCGCGATCGCCGGGTTGAAATGAGGTGGGGCGAATGCGGAGGAAGGGTCAAAATGGGTGAGGATTTGTGGACGGCCGCGGAGGCGGCGCGGGCCACCGGCGGTCGGCATTACCGAGATTGGGTGGCCAAGGGCGTGTCGATCGACAGCCGAACGGTCAAACCCGGCGATCTCTTCGTTGCCCTAAAAGGTCCCCGTTTCGACGGGCACAACTTTCTTCGTGATGCCCTGAACCAGGGGGCCGCCGCGGTGATGATCCATCGCCCAACCCGCGAGCTCCCGGACGATGCACCGGTGCTGCGCGTTGCTGACACCATGGCAGGCCTTGAGAGCCTGGCGCAAGCGGCACGGCGGCGTAGCAAAGCCCGCTTTGTCGGCATCACCGGCAGCGTCGGCAAGACGGGCAGCAAGGAAGCCTTGAAGGCCTGCCTTGAAGTGCAAGCTAAGACCCTGGCCAGCGAGGGAAGTCTAAACAATCACTGGGGTGTCCCCCTCTCCTTGGCAAGAATGCCGCAGGATGCCGACTATGGCATCTTCGAGATGGGGATGAACCATCCCGGCGAAATTCGCGCCCTGACCCATCTTGTCCAGCCCGATGTGGCGGTCATCACCAATGTTGAAGCAGCTCACGTCGCCTATTTCGAGTCTGTGACCCAGATTGCCGATGCGAAGGCCGAAATTTTCGAAGGACTGCGGCCCGGCGGTAGCGCCGTGCTCAATAGGGATAATCCATTCTTCCCGCACCTGGCGGACTGTGCCATGTCCCTCGGTGTCGAGCGGCTGATTAGCTTTGGTCGCCACCCCGAAGCCGATGTCCGTGTTGTCGACTTCCAACTTGGCCCAGCCTCGACCATGGCCCGGGCGACGATCAGGGGGGCAGTCCTTGATTTCTCGATTGGCATGGCGGGCGCCCACTGGGTGATCAACTCTCTTGCCGTCTTAGCGGCCACCCTTGCCGTGGGTGCGGATCCGGTCAAAGCAGCCGGGGCTTTGGCGCGGCTGACGCCGCTGAAGGGCCGCGGCGAGCGTCACCGTATTGAAATGGGTTTCGGCGAGGTCGAAATCATCGACGACAGCTACAATGCCAATCCCACCTCCATGAAGGCGGCCTTCAAAGTGCTGCAAAAGGCCGAGTTGGGTGAAGGTGGCCGCCGCATCGCGATCCTCGGCGACATGCTCGAGCTCGGTGCACGGGCGCACGTCATGCACGCTTCTTTGGCACGGGCGGTCACTGAAGCGGAAATCGATTTGGTCTTTACCTGCGGGCCTCACATGGAAGCGCTCCATCACGCACTGCCCGCGCACCTGCGCGGTGGCCATGCGTCGGATTCCAAGACCTTAGTGCCCTTGATAACCGCTAGTGTAGGTGAGGGCGATGTCGTCTTGGTGAAAGGCTCTTTGGGAAGCCGCATGGCCTTGGTCGTCGATGCGCTCAAGGGCCTTGGCGGCAATCTTCCCTCCGCGGTCAACGATCATTAGTTCCAGGGGTAGGCGCAGGTGCTCTTCAACCTCCTGGTTCCCTTAGCGGAGGACAATATCGTCTTCAACGTCTTCCGCTACTTGACCTTTCGCTCTGGCGGGGCGGTGGTGACGGCGTTGATTATCAGCTTCCTTTTGGGGCCGAAGGTGATTGCCTGGTTGAAGGCCAAGCAAAAGGACGGTCAGCCAATCCGCGACGACGGGCCAGAACAACACCTCTTGACCAAGAAGGGCACGCCGACCATGGGCGGTGTCCTGATCTTGATGGCGATTTCGATCTCCACCTTGCTATGGGCCGATTTGACCAACGGTTTCGTATGGACCGTGCTGCTGCTGACCATCGGTTTCGGTTTGGTGGGCTTTGCCGACGACTACCTAAAGCTCACCCGCCGGTCGTCGGAAGGCTTGCGCAGTCGGACAAAGTTCCTGGCGCAGATTCTCATCGCCGTGACCGCCACCATTTTGATCATGGAGATCAGTCCCGCCGAGAGTCGCACACACCTGGCAATCCCCTTCCTGAAGGACGTGCTGATTGATCTCGGGTGGGTCTTTGCCGCGGTCGCGATTTTTGTGATGGTGGGGTCATCCAACGCAGTGAATCTCACCGACGGGTTGGACGGCCTAGCAATCGTACCGGTCATGATCGCGGCCGGATGTTTTGCCTTCATTGCCTATCTTGTCGGAAATGCAGTTTTCGCCGATTATCTACAGCTGCACTATGTGCCGGGTACAGGTGAGCTCGCGGTTTTTTGCGGTTCTTTGGTCGGGGCGAGCCTAGGCTTCCTATGGTTTAACGCGCCGCCCGCTATGGTCTTCATGGGCGACACGGGGTCGCTTAGTTGTGGTGGCGCCCTTGGCGGCATTGCCGTCATCACCAAGCACGAGTTGGTGTTGGCGATCATCGGCGGACTCTTCGTGCTGGAGACCGTATCGGTCATCGTCCAGGTCTTTTCTTTCAAGTTGACCGGCAAGCGCGTGTTTCGCATGGCGCCACTTCACCACCATTTCGAAAAGAAGGGCTGGGCCGAGCCGACCATCGTCATTCGATTTTGGATCATCGCCTCGATTTTGGCCTTGGCTGGCCTCTCAACCTTGAAGCTGCGGTAGGGAGGTTGGCTACGGAATGATCCGCCTCGATCTCTTCGCCGGTTATCCGATGGCAGTGCTCGGGCTTGGCAAGTCCGGCCTCTCGGCGGCGCGGGCGCTGCAGCAAGGCGGTGCCGAAGTGCTGGCCTGGGATGACGACGTGGCAAAGCGCGACGTGGCGAAAGATCTTGGTTTGCCGATTGTCGACCTCTTGGAATGCGATTGGCAGGATCTCACCACGCTCGTGATCTCCCCGGGTATTCCGCATTTGCATCCCTCGCCTCATCCCGTGGCGCGGCTCGCCCGGGAAGCTGGTTGCGAGATCATTTGCGACGTTGAGCTGTTGGCGCGTGCCGAACGCAATGCCAGCTACGTCGGCATTACGGGTACCAACGGCAAGTCGACGACCACCGCCCTGATTGGCCATATATTGGAGACCGCCGGCCGTGAGGTAGAAGTCGGCGGAAACCTGGGCCGGCCGGTGCTTGATTTGGCGCCGATGGGTGACAATGGCGCTTACGTGCTCGAAATGTCGTCCTACCAGATCGAGCTTACGCTTTCGATCACCTTCGATGTTGCCGTGCTGTTGAACATCACCCCGGACCACACCGAGCGGCATGGCGGTTTCGACGGCTATGTGTCGGCCAAGCGGCATATTTTCCACCGCCAGACCCGCCCGAAGGTGGCGGTCATCGGCGTTGACGATACGCCTTGCCGGGAGATTTTCGCGGATTTGCGCTCTGCCGACGCGCAGATCGTCATTCCGATCTCGAGCCAATCGCGGGTAGAGGGGGGTATCTACGTCGACGGTGGCGTGCTCTACGATGATATGGACGGCCAACGGACAATGGCTGTCGATCTGCGCGAGATTCCCAGCCTGCCCGGCCTGCATAACTGGCAGAACGCCGCCGCGGCCTATGCGACCGCCAGGTCTTTGGGCGTCGAGATGCCGGTCATTGCCGCTTGCATCCATAGCTTTCCGGGCTTGCCGCATCGTCAAGAATTGATCGCCGTGATTGATGGCTTGACCTATGTGAACGACTCGAAGGCGACGAATGCGGACGCGGCGGCCAAGGCCCTTTCCTGTTACGAATCGATCTATTGGATTGCCGGCGGGCGCGCCAAGGAAGGGGGGCTGAACGGCCTCGAACCTTGCTTCAAGTCGGTCATTCACGTTTTCCTGATTGGCGAAGCAGAAGAGGCCTTTGCTGATTTCCTTGAGGGCCGGCTACCCGCAGCGCGCTGCGGGACGCTCGCCAAAGCGCTCGCCGCAGCGCGCGAGACGGCGCTGGCAGAGGGCCGAAGCGGTGCCGTCATTCTGTTTTCACCAGCCTGCGCCTCCTTCGATCAGTTCGCTGATTTTGAGGCGCGCGGGGAGGCCTTTCGGGCATTGGTCGAGGCCTTGCCGGGGCGGCACGTCGATCTTGGGCCTGCCGGAGCGGTACTGCAATGACCGGGATCGCCCGCACCGATACCAGTTTGCTCGGCCAATGGTGGTGGACCGTCGATCGTTGGAGCCTGGCGGCAATCGTCGCCTTGATCGGCGTCGGCGCGATCATGATGCTGGCTGCTACGCCGCCGGTTGCAGAACGCATGGGGCTTGATCCCTTCTACTTTGCGCGGCGCCAATACACACTCTTCCTGCCGGCGATGATGGTCATGTTGGCGGTCTCGCTTTTGACCCCGCGTTGGGTGCGGCGGCTGGCGGTCTGCGGTTACCTGGTTTGTCTTTTGCTGCTCGTACTAACCCTTGTCATCGGTCCGGAGATCAAGGGTGCCACGCGTTGGATCAGCATCGCGGGTATCTCACTGCAACCATCCGAGTTCATGAAGCCCTGCCTCGCCGTCGTTGCCGCATGGATGTTCGCCGCGCAGAAAAGTGGACAGCCGGTTCCGGGTGTGCCGCTTTCGATCTTGGCCTACGGGCTCGTCGTTGGGCTGCTTCTTTTGCAGCCGGATGTTGGTCAAGCCATTGTGGTCAGTGCGGTTTGGGGGGTGCAATTCTTTCTCGCCGGATTACCACTCATTTGGGTAGCGGCGCTGGCTTTGCTGGGTGCCTCGGCGCTGCTTGGCGCCTACGTCTCTTTGCCGCATGTCGCGCTGCGAATTGACAGTTTCCTCGATCCCAGGGTGGGCGATCGCTATCAGGTCGATCGTTCGATCGAGGCCTTCGCCAACGGCGGCCTCTTTGGTCGCGGGCCCGGCGAGGGCACGGTCAAAGCCAACCTGCCCGACGCTCATGCGGATTTTGTGTTTGCGGTTGCCGGCGAGGAGTTGGGGCTTTTTGCCTGCCTTGTGATCTTGGCGCTATTCGGAGTCGTCGTCCTGCGCGGTTATGCCCGTTTGATCAACGAGCCCAGTCTCTTTGTGCTGCTCGCTGCAGCGGGGCTCCTCACTCAGTTTGGCTTGCAAGCCCTCATCAATATGGGATCGACCCTGCACCTCATCCCGACAAAGGGAATGACCCTACCTTTCATCAGCTATGGCGGATCCTCGCTCATGGCTCTGGGACTTGGGATCGGCATGGTGCTCGCTTTGACCCGGCGTCGCGTCGGCAGAGGAGACGAAACGTGCAGGATGTAAAAGCACTCTCCGTCGTCATCGCGGCAGGTGGCACCGGTGGCCATATGTTCCCGGCACGGGCTATGGCGCAGGAGCTTCAGGATCGCGGTCACCGGATCACCTTGATCACCGATCGGCGTGGCAGCGGGTTTGGCCCAGATCTTTCGGCGGTTGCTACCCATCGCATCAGCGCCGGTGCTGTGGTCGGTGGGAGCCTGCTGCGCAAGCTATCCAGCTTTTTTCGTCTCGCTGTGGGTTACCTGCAGGCGGGTAATATCTTGAGAAAAATTCGCGCCGACGTGGTGGTGGGATTTGGCGGCTATCCTGCGGTGCCGACGGTCATGGCCGCGGCCCACCAGGGGCGTCGGATTGTGCTGCATGAGCAAAATGCCGTGCTGGGCAGTGCCAATCGATTCTTGGCTTCTCGCGCCCAAGCCATCGCCACCTCGTTTGAGAAGGTGGAGCGTGTGCGGCCAGGTGATCGAGATAAACTGGTTTTTACCGGGAATCCGGTGCGGCCTGCCATCTTGGGGGTGCGCAGACGTCCCTACGCCATCCCCAGCCGAACCGGCCGGCTGCGAATTCTGGTGACCGGCGGGAGCCAAGGTGCGGTCGCGTTCAATGACATTGTACCGGAAGCCATTGCGACGCTGACCCAGTCGTTGCGACGGCGCATCGACATTGTGCAGCAGGTGCCCGGCGGGGCTATTGAAAGGGTGAGAGCCAAATACGACTCCTGCGGGGTCGAGGCGACTTTGGCGGCCTTTTTTGATGATATGCCGCAGCGCCTTCAAGACGCCCATGTGGTCATTTGTCGAGCCGGGGCTTCGACGGTCAGCGAACTCGCAGCGGCAGGCCGACCAGCCATCCTGGTGCCCTATCCTTCAGCTGCCGATGATCACCAGACGTGCAATGCTGTAGCCTTCGTCGAGGCCGGCGGCGGTTGGCTGATGCCACAGGCGGCCTTGACCCCCCATTCGCTGGCACAGCGCCTCACCTCACTCTTCGGCTCCGCTGTGACTCTCACCCACGCGGCGAGTTGCGCGCGTGGCTTCTGTCGGGAAGGGGCCGCCCTGCGCCTTGCGGATGTGGTTTGCCGTTGCGCCGGTGAGGAAGGCGATGGCCATGCCTTGGCCGACGATGACGACAAGGAAAGTGATAGGGAGGTCGCTGCCTGATGAAATCACTTCCTCTCCACATCGGCGTCATCCATTTTGTCGGGATCGGCGGCATCGGCATGAGCGGGATCGCCGAAATTCTCCTCAACCTCGGCTATCAGGTGCAAGGCAGCGATCTGGCCGAGAATGCCAACGTTCGCCGGCTTCGCCAGTTTGGCATTTCGGTTGCTATCGGCCACCGGGCAGAAAACATCGAACAGGCTCAGGTGGTCGTCGTTTCCTCGGCGGTTAAGCCAGATAATCCTGAAGTTGCAGCCGCGCGCGAACGCTTCATCCCGGTCGTTCCGCGGGCGGAAATGCTCGGCGAGCTTATGCGCCTAAAGTGGTCGATTGCGGTCGGCGGTACGCATGGCAAGACCACCACCACATCGATGGTGGCCGCCCTGCTCGATACGGCCGGTTTGGACCCAACCGTGATCAATGGCGGCATCATAAACGCCTATGGCACCAATGCCCGCCTTGGCGCTGGCGATTGGATGGTGGTCGAGGCCGACGAAAGTGACGGCAGTTTTGTCAAGCTCCCCGCCACCATCGCCGTGGTGACCAATGTCGATCCGGAACACCTTGATTTTTATGGGTCGGTGGAGGCCTTGCACGACGCCTTCGAGACCTTTGTTCGAAACATCCCCTTTTACTCTTTTGCCGTGCTGTGTATCGATCACCCGGTGGTGCAGACTTTGATCGGCCGATTCTCCGATCGCCGTATCGTCACCTACGGACAAAGCCCGCAGGCTGATGTGAGAGCAGAGAACATCGAGACCATACCAGGCGGGTCTCGTTTCGACGTTGTCTTGACCGATCGCTCCCGTCAAAACAGCCGCCGGCTGCGCGGCGTCTTCCTGCCCATGTTGGGTCGCCACAACGTGCAGAATGCCTTGTCAGCTATTGCCGTTGCGCAAGAAATGGAAATCGCCGACGACGTTATGCGCCAAGCTTTGGCCAACTTCGGTGGCGTTAAGCGGCGCTTCACCAGGACCGGCGAGGTAAACGGCATCACCATCATCGATGACTATGGTCATCATCCAGTCGAAATCGCCGCCGTCCTCGATGCGGCACGCGGCGGCACGGAAGGCAAGGTTATCGCAGTCGTCCAGCCGCACCGCTATTCCCGACTGGAAAGTCTGTTCGACGATTTCTGCACCTGCTTCAACGACGCGGACCATGTCATCGTCGCGGAGGTCTATGCGGCCGGTGAGGCGCCCATTGAAGGTGTCGACCAGGACGCCCTGGTTTCAGGTCTGCGGACGAGAGGGCACCGCGCGGTAACGCCGCTTGTGGACCCCGAGGATCTCGCCACTTTGGTCGCCGAAATAGCGCGCCCAGGCGATCTGGTAGTCTGTCTTGGGGCCGGCAACATCACCGTATGGGCAAACGACCTGCCGAGCCAACTCGAGGCCTTGATGGGCGCCGGTGATGCCATGGCTGCTGCGAGTTCCGGGCCATGAAACCCATGTCGCAGCCTGACCAATCCTCGCTTATCGACCGACTGCCGTCGGTTCGCGGACGCTACATCGCCAATGCGCCCTTGGCTGGAGTCACCTGGTTCAGGGTTGGCGGCCCTGCAGAGGTGACCTTCAAGCCGGCCGATCAGGACGATTTGATCGACTTCATTCGTAATCTACCGGCAGATGTTCCGGTGACGGTCATCGGTGTCGGCTCCAATCTTCTCGTGCGTGACGGCGGCGTACCTGGGGTGGTCTTGCGGTTAGGCCGGCCCTTCGCTGGGATCGATGTGCAAGGTGAACAGGTCATTGCCGGGGCGGCGGCGCTGGATATCAATGTTGCCAAGGCGGCGGCGCTTCAAGGCATCGGCGGCCTTGAGTTCCTAAGCGGTGTGCCGGGGACCATCGGCGGGGCCCTACGCATGAACGCGGGGGCTTACGGTTGCGAGACCAAGGATCGGCTCGAATGGGCGGAAGCCTTGGACCGAAAGGGTGACATTCACCGACTGAGTACCGAAGAGATGGGACTGTCCTACCGCCATTCTTCGGTGCCTAAGGATTGGATTTTCCTGCGCGCCGGATTGTTGGGTGCGCGATCGGATAAGGCAGGCATCGCAGCCCGCATGGCCGAGATTCAGGCAGCCCGCGGTGACAGCCAACCGATCAGGTCTCGCACCGGCGGCAGCACCTTCAAGAATCCGCCGGGCCAGAAGGCCTGGCAATTGATCGACGCCGCCAATTGTCGCGGCATGGTGTGCGGCGGGGCCATGGTGTCTGAGAAGCACTGTAATTTTCTCATCAATACGGGTCAGGCGAGCGCTGAAGACATTGAAACCTTGGGCGAATCCGTGCGCGAACGTGTGTTGGCTCATAGCGGCGTCACGCTCGAGTGGGAAATCAAGAGAATTGGCACTCCCTTGGGCCAAAACGCGAGGGACCCCGACTGATGGCAAAGCGCGTAGTTGTCCTTAAGGGTGGCACCTCCGCCGAGCGGGAGGTGTCCTTGGTCAGCGGTGCCGCCTGTGCCGAGGCTCTGCGCGAAGCCGGATACGCGGTTGAGGAATTTGATGTTCAAGACGACGTCGGAGCTCTGGTTGCGGCCCTAACACCGCCGCCCGATGCCGTTTTCAATGCCCTGCACGGCCGTTGGGGAGAAGACGGCTGCGTGCAAGGCCTCTTGGAGTTGTTGCATATTCCTTACTCCCATTCCGGCGTCAGGGCTTCAGCCCTGGCCATGGACAAAGACATGGCCAAACGGCTTTTCGCCTCGGTGGGAATACCTTGTCCTGAAGGTGTGGTGGTTGATCGCCAGACGGTCCTGGCCGGCGATGTCATCGAACGTCCTTATGTCGTGAAACCGGTCGGCGAGGGCTCCAGCGTCGGCGTGCGCATTGTCGAAGAGGGAACCAACGAGCCTCCTCTGACGCCGGAGGAATGGCCCTTCGGCGACCGCGTCTTGGTCGAGCAGTACATTAAGGGCCGGGAACTCACGGTGGGGGTTGTGGGCGACGAAGCCTTGGCGGTCACAGAGCTAGAGCCTAGCCAGGGATTTTATGACTACGAAGCTAAGTACACCGACGGCAAGACGGTCCACACGGTCCCAGCACCTGTCCCCTCTTCGGTCTATCAAAGGGCCATGCAAGCGGCGGAAGAAGCGCACCGGGCCTTGGGGTGCCGTGGCGTTTCCCGTGCCGACTTTCGCTACGACGAAACGGAAGGTGGCGGGTCCGGACTTTACCTCTTGGAGGTCAACACGCAGCCCGGCATGACGCCCCTTAGCCTGCTGCCAGAACAAGCAGCCTATGCCGGCATGACATTCGCCGAACTCTGCAGCTGGATGGTGGAGCACGCTGCATGCGACGCATGAACAAAGTCAAAAGCAGTCCAAACGCCAAGAAACCAGCCAAGCGCCCTTCAACGCGCGGCGCTTCGAACCGTTCCTGGTTACGCGTGGCTGGCGTTTCCGGCATCTGCTTGGCTTTGCTCGTCTCAGTGCTCGCGTCTCTTTGGCTGCTGCGGGTTGGTCCCGCTGGGCGTTTGGTGGAACAGGCCATGGCGGCGAGTTTTCGGCTGTCTGCTGACTTCGGATTCGCTATCAATTCGGTTCTTGTCGAAGGTCGCCAGAGGACCCCGCGGGGAGCCATACTTGAAGCACTAGGCGTGCATCGCGGGGCGCCGATTCTGGCGTTCGATCCCTTCGCATCTCGGGAGAACCTGCAGTCTCTTCCTTGGATCGCCGAGGCGAGCGTCGAAAGGCGTCTACCCTCGGTCGTCTATGTCCGTATCAAGGAGCGACGGCCGATTGCTTTGTGGCAAAGCCACGGGCAGCTCGCCGTCATTGATGATCAGGGTGCGGTGATACTAGGCGCCAAGATTGATCGTTTCGCTGCCTTGCCCCTGGTGGTTGGCCCAGGTGCGCCAGAGCATGCCGCCGACCTGTTGCACATGCTCGCCAGCGAACCGTCCTTAAAGCACCGCGTCAGTGCCGCTATCCGGGTGGGGGAACGGCGCTGGAACCTGCGACTGGATGACGCGATCGACATCCGCTTGCCCGAAATAGAAGCGAAAGGGGCCTGGGAAAAACTGGCACGAATCGAACGTGAACACGGCATCTTGAGCGGCAACGTAACCTTGATCGATCTACGCCTGCCAGACCGATTGGTGGTGCGCCCAAAGCCAGATTCTCTTCTTGGCAAGCACGGCGGCAAGGAGCAGGCAACCTGATCAACGGCTGCGTTCACGAGCGAGTAGCGGGGGTAAATGAGAAAGGGATTGGGTAGAAGCAAGAATGGGGTGATTGCCGCGCTTGACGTGGGCAATACGAAGGTTTGTTGCTTCATCGCCAGGCTAGACGCAAGCGGCGAGCCACAGGTCATTGGCATTGGCCAGCAAGCCAGCCGGGGTGTCCATCGGGCGGCGATCGTCGACATGGAGGCGGCCGAGCACGCCATTCGCAGTGCGGTGCACGCTGCCGAACAAATGGCTGGCGAAACGGTCGACGAAGTCGTGATCAGCCTTTCGGCTGGGCATCCGGCATCGCGATCCATCGGTGTGGAGATCGAGATAGACGGCCAAGAAGTCGCCGATGGTGACCTGCGGCGCGCCTTGTTGGAAGGACATCAAGCTCAGGTCGCTAATGGAAACGACGACAATGGACGTCAGTTGATCCATTCCATTGCCCTTGGCTATCGCATTGATGGTAATGGTGGAATCCGTGATCCGATCGGCATGTTCGGGCACAACCTTGGCATGGACCTGCACTTGGTAACCGCGTCACGGGGTCCGATACAAAATCTTACCGCCTGCGTCGAGCGCTGCCATCTCGATATCAACAGTTTAGTCGTTTCGCCCTATGCCTCGGGACTGTCGGTTCTGGTGGAAGACGAATTGGAGTTGGGTGTCACCATTATCGACATGGGCGGTGGCACGACCACAATCGCCGTGTTCTTGGAAGGCGAAGTTATCTACACCGACCAGGTCCTCATCGGAGGATCACATGTATCACAGGATATTGCCCGCGGTCTTTCAACGCCACTTGTCCAGGCCGAGCGAATGAAGACCCTGTTTGGCCACGCCATGGCGGTCGCTGCGGACGAGCACGCGCTGATCGAAGTGCCCCAGGTCGGCGAGGATGAAGATGGCCATTGTCAACAGGTGCCACGCTCGCTCTTGGTCGGAATCATACAGCCGCGCCTAGAAGAGACCTTTGAACACGTGCGGTCTCGCCTGGAAGCAAGCGGTGTCGACAAAATTGCTGGGCGCCGCGTTGTGCTGACCGGCGGTGCTTGTCAGATGCCAGGCATGCGCGACTTGGCGTCACTAATTCTCGACAAGCAAGTGAGGATGGGCCGGCCGATTGGGGTATCTGGTTTGGCAGATGCGACCAGTGGTCCCGCCTATGCAACCTGTGCCGGGCTGCTGCAGTTTGCTGCCTCGGCGCCAGCAACGACGACCACCAGCCTTGCTGCTGCCGAGCCTGTGGTGCCGAAAGGGCTCATGGGGCAGCTTGGCCATTGGTTTCGAGCGCATTTTTGAAAATGAAAAAGGCAAGGAAAACGGACTGCCTGGCCGACTCCGGGCAACACATCCAGCCGGTGCTCCCCCGGCAGAACTAAACACCCTCTTGGGCCAGAGGAGGCCAAAATGACCTTGAATCTAAATGTCCCTCAACCTGAGCCACAACTCTCCGCCCGGATCACCGTGATCGGGGTCGGCGGGGCTGGTGGCAACGCCGTCAACAACATGATTCGCTCGAACCTGGAAGGGGTCGAGTTTCTCATTGCCAATACAGATGCTCAAGCGATCGCTCAGTCGATTGCCGAAGAGCGAATCCAGCTTGGTCGCAACATTACGCAAGGACTGGGGGCGGGCTCTCGACCCGAGGTCGGCAAGGCTGCGACGGAAGAGGCTCTGGAGGATATTCTCCAGCGGCTGGATGGCTCAAACATGGTCTTCATCACCGCTGGCATGGGGGGCGGCACTGGTACAGGGGGTGCCCCGGTGATCGCTCGAGCGGCTCGCGAAGCTGGCATCTTGACCGTCGGTGTGGTGACCAAACCCTTCCACTTTGAAGGTATTCACCGCATGCGAATCGCTGAGGCAGGGATTACCGAACTACAACAGTTTGTTGACACTCTGATCATCATTCCCAACCAGAACCTCTTCAGGGTGGCGAACGAAAAGACCACCTTCGCCGATGCCTTCAAGATGGCGGATGATGTCCTTTATTCGGGTGTCCGCGGTGTCACCGATTTGATGGTCATGCCAGGGCTGATCAACTTGGACTTCGAAGATATTCGCACCGTCATGTCCGAAATGGGCAAGGCAATGATGGGCACCGGCGACGCCGAGGGCGCCAACCGGGCCATTGAAGCAGCCGAGGCGGCGATCTCCAACCCGCTCTTGGACGATGTCTCGATGAAGGGCGCCAGAGGGGTGCTTATCAACATCTGTGGCGGCTCTGACCTCACACTCTTCGAAGTTGACGAAGCGGCCAATCGAATCCGTGATGAGGTTGATCCGGATGCCAAGATCATATTCGGTTCGATTTTCGACCAGAGCCTAGAAGGCTCGATGCGGGTATCTGTGGTGGCTACGGGCATTGAGGCGGACCTAGCGGAAGCGCCGAAGCCAGTATCACTTACTCTGGTAGCCAATCGTGATGGCAGCAAGGGGCAATCACCGCTGGCGGCCGCAGAAAACAGCGCCCCACCGGCTGGACGGGTCGAACCGCAAGCTGGCGAAAGCGACGAGATAGACGATCATTCGATAAAGGCCGATCCGGACGCTCACGAGGAGCCCGAGTCCGAGGAGGTCGGATCTCGAGAGCCTGATCAGGTCGACCGAGGGTTCGGGTTTGGGCCCATCGGTGGCACGGGCAATCCCTTGGTCGTTGGCCGGTCTGAACCAAAAGAAAAGATTCGGCTACAGGCGGGGTCCGAGCCGCAACCACAGGAGGCTTTTATTCCTCCCTTGCCCATGGAGGCGCCACGTCCCAATCAATCGCGCGTGGCCGGCCGTACGGATGCGTCAGGTGACCCTTTTGCCGAAGCGGAGTTGGTGAATGCGGCCAAACGTCGCGCCGAATCCGAATTGCCGACGGTTGCCCAACAAGGACGCCGCAAAGCGCAAAGCCTACTGTCGAAGATCCGCATGTCTGGGGCAGCCCGTGCGCTCCAAGGAGGGGCCCAGCAAGGCCCACTCGGCCAATCCGCCGGGGCTGCGCCGCAAGGTACTGCGGGCAAGGCCCCGACAAGATCGGCTTCGGCTGATACGGCTACGCAACCGCATGTGGGTCAGCCTAGGCTGTCCGGCTTGGGGAGCGCGGACCGAAGTCGCAGGACGGAAGTCGACGATAATCAACTTGATATCCCGGCGTTCTTAAGACGACAGGCTAACTAAGGAAAGGAGGCCGACACGAGGGGTTTCGAAGAGTAAGTCTAATGCCCGGTAATATATTGTAACAAAGAGTGACTTGAGTATCTCAGGGGGGCTTCGCTAATAATCCTTGAGCGACTCTGGTGAGCTAAGGGGCAGCTCTTTGACATCCTTCGTGTCCGCGTAAACCCTTGGAAGTTTGACTAGCCAGCAAGTTTACGTGAGTGGCGTAAGTACCAGCGTCAATCTTTGACAAGAAATGGAATCAGCATTGTGATTCGACAAAGGACGTTAAGAGGCCCCATCCATTGCTCGGGTATCGCCCTGCATTGCGGTGAAAAGGTTTCCCTGACTTTGAGGCCGGCCCCGGCAAACAGCGGCATTACCTTCCTGCGCAAGGACCTTGCGGGCAAGCCAACCATCCCGGCCTTGTGGTGCAATGCGGTGGAATCGCCCTATTGTACCACCTTGGTCGGCGAAGACGGGGCGCGAGTGCAGACAATTGAACACCTGATGTCGGCGTTTGCCGGTTGTGGTGTCGATAATGCCTTGGTCGAGCTCGATGGGCCCGAAGTGCCGATCATGGATGGATCGGCCGCACCCTTTGTGTTTCTTCTCGAATGTGCCGGCGTGGTCGAGCAAGATGCGGATCGCAAGGCCATTCGTGTGTTGAAAACAGTAGAGGTGAGCGAACCTCACCGCCGGGTGAGCCTGCAACCGGCCGGTGAATTTCGAATCTCATTTGAAATCGACTTCGATAACAAGGTCGTCCCACGCCAGGAGTTCTTTGTTGAAGTTGACGAGATGAGCTACAAGCGTGATGTCGCACGGGCCCGCACATTCGGATTTCTGCGCGATGTCAATCGCATGCGATCCATGGGCCTGGCACTTGGCGGGTCGCTCGACAATGCGATTGTCATTGGTGAGGAGTCCATTCTGAACCGCGGCGGCCTGCGTTACGCCGACGAATTCGTGCGACATAAAGTGCTTGATTCTGTTGGCGATCTCCTTCTAATGGGCGGACCGTTGATCGGTCACTTTCATGGGGTGAGGGCAGGGCATTCGCTAACGCTTAAGTTGATGCAAGCCTTGTTCGCTGATGCCAATGCGTGGTGTTGGGCTGTCCCCGATGTCGAGCCACCGATGGCAGGAGCGACCGTACCTCCCGCCCGTGCCGTAGCCGCTCAGGCCTAAGTCGTCGCCGACCTGCGGCAATCCGGCGCTTGTCGCCGGCTAAGGCTGTCTCTAGTATCGCCTTGACGCGTGCGCTCATCGACGGCTTCCCGCGGTGACGCACCAGGCCGGCGGTATTTGGGTTGTGATTTACAAAGAAGTAGGGACGTGCCTTGGCTAGGCTCTGGATCGTTCTTGGGGGACTTTTCTTCCTCCTGATCGGCTGCACTTCGGATGAAGAAATCGCTTACGTTGAGCGGCCAGTGGAGCAGATCTATAACCAAGCCATGGATGAGCTCTTGGCCGGCAACGAAGAGGATGCCGCCAAGCAATTCGATGAAGTTGAGCGCCAACATCCTTATTCGGTGTGGGCCACAAAAGCACAGCTGATGGCAGCCTATGCCTACTACAGCGATAACGAATACGACGATGCCATAAACACGCTCGATCGCTTCATCCAGCTGCATCCCGGTAATCGCGATATTGCTTACGCCTATTATTTGCGGGCGATATCGTATTATGAGCAGATTTCCGACGTTGGCCGCGACCAAGGAATGACCGAGCAGGCGCATGACGCCTTGCAGGAGCTCATCCGCCGTTTCCCCGACTCCACCTATGCCCGCGATGCCAAGCTAAAAGCAGATCTCGCGTTCGACCACCTGGCCGGAAAGCACATGGATGTCGGCCGGTATTACCAAAGTCAGGGTCACTACCTGGCAGCCATTAATCGCTTTCAAGCAGTTGTCGATGAATTCGAGACCACCACCCACACCCCCGAAGCACTGCACCGTCTGGTCGAGTGCTATTATGCTCTGGGCGTGACAGATGAGGCGGAAAAGACCGCCGCCGTCCTTGGGCACAACTTTCCGGGCAGTAACTGGTATCGAGACAGCTACGCCCTCTTGACCGGTATCGAAGTGGGACCCGGCGGAGTGGAAGAAGAAAAGGGCTGGTTTGCGAGAATGTGGGATTCGTTGTTTTTCTGAGGCAAGGATGTTGCTTAGCCTCGGTATCCGCGATTTCCTTTTGATAGATCGCCTGGATTTGGACTTCGAGGATGGACTTTGTGTTCTGACCGGCGAGACTGGCGCCGGCAAGTCGATCCTGCTCGATGCCTTGGTTCTGGCGCTTGGCGGCCGCTCAAGCGGTGATTTGGTGCGCAAGGGCGCCAAGCAAGCAACTATCACGGCTGTGTTTTCTACCCAGGCCTCCGGCATCGCCGACACCCACCCGGCCCAGCAGCGCCTCGCCGAACAGGGTTTCTCGTTCGACGATGGGGAGATTGTCTTGCGGCGCCTTTTGTCGAGCGAGGGGAGGAGTCGGGCCTTCATTAATGACCAGCCGGCAAGCATTGGCTTGCTGCGGGCACTGAGTGCGGATCTCATCGAACTGCAAGGTCAGTTCGAAAATCATAGCCTCTTTGATGTTGGCCGCCATCGCGCCCTCTTGGACGCGCACGGCAAGCTGTCGTCAGCGGTGGAATCGACCGGTAAGGCATGGAAACAATGGCGGCTCGCGCAAACCGACTTTCGCGACGCGGAGGCGGCGCTGGAAGCCTCGCAACGGGAGGAGGCCTACCTGCGGCATGAGCAAGCCGAGCTCGAAGCCCTAGATCTCCAGGAAGGGGAGCTTGAGCGGCTCGAAGAACAACGGGAGCTGCTCCGTCACCGGGAAAAGCTCGTAACCTCGGTCAGCGATGCTCTCATGGATTTGGAAGGCGAGGGCGCCAGGAGCGACAGCGCGAGCGTGCTGGTCGAGCGGGCCCGGCGTGCGCTCGAGCGATCTGCGGCCCAGTCCGGCGGGCACTTCGTCGAGCCTCTCGACGCCCTGGACCGTGCGGCAGCGGAAATCCTTGAAGCCGTCGCTTTGCTCCAGTCTTTCCTTGGCGACATGGAGTTTGAAGAGGGCCGACTGGAGAAGGTCGAGGATCGGTTTTTCAGTATTAGGGATTTGGCGCGCAAATTTGGGGTCGAGCCTCAAGATTTGCTGGGGCGCCATGAAGAGGTCTCGCGCAAGCTATCGGAGGTCGAAGATGGGGCGGCAAGACTGGCTGAGCTCAAGCGGGAATGCGATGCCGCGCGGCTAGCCTTTCTTACTCGGGCAGAGGCGTTGAGCCGCGAGCGAAGGGTCGCGGCCACCGGACTGGATCGTGCCATCAACGAAGAACTGCCGGCGCTCAAGCTAGAAAAGGCAACGTTCCACACACGTATCGACACGCTGGAAGAAGCTTCTTGGGCCAGCCATGGCACCGACAAGGTCGAGTTTCTGGTGTCGACCAATTCTGGTGCCCCCTTGGCCCCGATGAACCGGGTTGCTTCTGGCGGCGAGCTATCGCGTTTTCTCTTGGCCTTGAAGGTGGCCCTAGCCGAGGTAGAGGCACCGCGCACACTGGTCTTCGACGAGGTTGACAGCGGCATCGGCGGGGCGACCGCCCATGCGGTTGGAGAGCGGCTTTCTCGCTTGGCCGAAGGGCGACAGGTCGTGGTCGTCACCCACAGCCCGCAGGTAGCAGCCAGAAGTTCCCATCACTGGCAGGTGCGAAAGGAAGAGGTGGACGGGGGCAGCGTCACGCGGGTCGCGTCACTAGGGCCCGAGGCTCGCAAAGAAGAGATCGCCCGCATGCTCTCAGGCGCGGAGGTGACCGACGAGGCTCGGGCTGCCGCTGAGAGGTTGATGGGATAGCGGGAGGGGAGCCCGTTTCTGATGAAAATTGCGGTTGTTGGCGCCGGCGCCATGGGCTCGATCTACGCTGGCCACTTGGCTGAAGCCGGCAATGACGTTTGGGTGATTGATCTCTGGCGAGCGCATTTGGACGCGATCCGGCACCAAGGCCTGCGAATCGAGGGGCCAAGTGGGGTTCGGACTGTTCGATGCTTGCAAATCGCTGAGACCACAACGCGTGTCGGCCCTTGCGACCTGGTCATTGTTGCTACTAAGGCTTCCGGCGTTGAAGGGGCGGCCCGGACTTTGACCCCTCTTTTGCATGACAAAACTATCGTACTGACCATTCAAAATGGACTGGGTGCCAGTGAACGCATCGGTCGAGTTCTACCCTCGGCGACTATTATGCTAGGGGTTGCCGGAGGATTTGGCGCCTCCGTGGTGGGTCCTGGCCATGTACACCACAATGCCAAGGAGTTGATTCGCCTCGGCGAACAGCTGGGTGGCATCAGCCCACGCCTTGAGGCGATCACCGAGGTGTGGCGCAGTGCCGGTTTCACGGTCAAGGCCTATGCCGACATTCATCAGCTCGTTTGGGAAAAATTCATTTGTAACGTCAGCTTTAGCGGGCCTTGCACGATATTTGGCTGGCGCGTGGGCGCCGTCATGGAAAACCCGAGTGCCTGGAGGGTTGCTCTCGGCTGTGGGCTCGAGGCCTTCCGGGTCGCGGTGGCGAAGGGAGTTAACCTATCATTTGACGATGCTGAAACCTACATTGTCACCTTTGGTCAATCTTTACCGGACGCCCAGCCATCAATGCTTCAAGATCACCTAGCTCGTCGTCGTTCTGAAATCGATTCCCTCAACGGTATGGTTCCGGTTGAAGCGGCTCATGTGGGGATGACCGCACCTTACAATGAAGTCGTCACAGCCATTGTAAGAGCCCGCGAGTCGGGTTTTTGAGTGACTGACGTAAGAGAGCCTTTTGCGGCTTGTTCCCAAATTTTCATGAAGCGGCGACAGGTGGCCTTGCCGTCTAAGTGAGGATGCGCTGGGACGGCCATCAGAGCGTCGGGCGGCAATCTGGAACCATTCTGACGGAGCGGATCGCCACGCCAGAGCCAAGCAGAATTGATCCCAAATTGCCGCCCGACGCCCTGGCCTTGGGAAATTGTTCGAGCGGCACAAGTCATGACATGACAGGCGATATCAAATTGTACTAGAACAGTATGGTTAGTTCGTGACTTGTTGGTTGACGTTGAGTTTATGCTACGACTATAGATCGAATTTACGAGTTGGTCGAGCTGGCGACCAACTTGGGGGAGGGGGATGGATCTAACGCTCATCAGCCTACACGGTGCTGTATTTGTGGCCGCCTTGCTGCAAGCGGCCACCGGTATTGGCTTTGGCGTCATCGCAGGACCGGTCATCCTATTGGCGTTGGATAGCGGCAATGCCATCCAAGTGTCGGCCTTACTAAGCTTACTGATCGCAGCCGTGCTCGCGCCCGGCTTGCGCCGTCAAATCGACAAAGTAGTTTTGTCTCATCTAATCATGGGTACGGTGATTGGACTACCGATCGGCATCATCGTATTCCTCTTTGTCAGCGTTAACATCTTGAAATTGCTGGCCGGGCTGGCAGTGTTGATTTTGGCGCTATCCGCTTCTGGCGTGCTTTCGATCGGCATCCAGCGCGGGCCAAGTCGAGAGGGGCGGGTCCGAAACCTTGGCATTGGGGTATTGTCCGGTGCGATGAGTTCCAGTCTGGCAATGCCGGGACCTGTGGTTGCCGGACATCTTTCGGCCATGGCAATACCAAAGGAGCAGATTAGGGCCACCATTCTGGTGATGTTTGTCTTTTCTTTCGGGGCCGCGGTCGCCGTGCAGGCGATGGCGGTTGGGATTGCTGAAGAAACACTGCGCCTAACGGCTACGCTGATTCCTGCGACCCTGATCGGCGTCATCTTGGGACAGGTTTTGGTTTCCCAGATTAGCGAGGCGTTCTTTCACCGCGTCATCATCATCGTCTTGGCAATTACCGCATTTAGCTTGTTGACCAACGCCACTGCCGGCCTCCTTTGACACCATCGGCTGCACCCGAAAGCAATCATGAGCGATATCTTTGGCAAGTTGCGGGATCTGCCTCGCGTCCCACTAGGGCACACGCCGACACCGCTAGAGACCATGGACAGTTTGGTGCGTTGCCACCCGGACCGGCAGCTCTTGGTAAAACGCGACGACTGCACCGGATTGGCCTTCGGCGGTAACAAGGTGCGCCAACTCGAGTTTTACTTGGGTGAGGCACAGGCGCAGGGTGCCGATACGATCCTGATCACCGGTGCCGTCCAATCCAATTTCGTCCGTCTAGCCGCCGCTGCGGCGAGAAAACTGGGCATGGAGTGCCACATCCAGCTCGAACAGCGGGTGACCAAATCCGATCCTCTTTACCAGAATTCTGGCAATGTGCTTTTGGACAAGCTTCTGGGCGCCACGCTGCATAGCTATTCTCAAGGCGAAGACGAAGCCGGCGCCGACAGGCGGCTGCGTGACATCGCTGATGAATTGGCATCCAAGGGGCGGCGGCCTTATGTCATTCCGCTGGCCCCCGGTCATAAGCCGCTTGGCGCCCTCGGCTATGTCATCGCGGCGGAAGAGATTCTGGCGCAGTGTAACGATCGAGGGCTCGTACTCGACGAGGTGATCGTGCCGTCGGGTAGCGGTAACACCCATGCCGGTCTGCTATTCGGCTTCCGGGCGCTCGGCTGCGCCGTTCGCGTGACCGGTGTTTGCGTGCGTCGTGCCGCGGCCTTGCAGCAATCGCGCATTGCCGCGCGCTGTCAGGAAATCGCCTCGCTCCTGAATGTCGGCACTATCGTAGAGGAGGTCGACATACATCTGATCGACGATGCCTTGGCACCTGGTTATGGGCAGCTCAATCCAGCCACCCTGGCTGCCATAGACCAGGCTGCTAGGCAGGAAGCCTTAATCCTCGATCCCGTCTATTCGGGCAAGGCAATGGTCGGATTCCTCGATCGCGTGACGACTGCGGCTGAAGGCCAATCGCTACTCTTTATTCATACAGGGGGAACGCCGGCAGTTTTCGCCTATGGCGATATTTTAACCTCGGCCTTGCCGTCGCCATCGCGGTGATGGAGTCCTGGGTGTTCGTTCGAGGGGTGTCTGCGATCCGGTCAGGATCACGTCCTTTGGCTATCGGTTGCGCCTGCTAGCGTCGTCACAGTCACTGGCACCCAGCGCTGTCGCCGTCGCTCACGACGGCCGGCATCATCTTCGTTGTCGTAGTTCATGCTTTTCGCATCGCAGGTGAAGACGTTGGGATCCTGGAAGGTATTGATATTGATCACGGCGTAGCTGCGCTCGCCATCTTGCATGACGGCCCCGACATAGACGCCGCAGCCTTTGCAGACCAGAAATTCGGCGGTCTTGAGGGCAAAGCTGTAGCGCAGCAACTGCGACGGGTCGCGGACGGTGATCTGGGCGCTGTCGTCCGGGCCCGAGATACAGCGGGCACCATGTCGGCGACAAAAGGCGCAAGCGCAGGCGCGGACTTCGATGGTCCCGGCGCCGGTCGCTCGGTTTGATAACACAGCGACAGGTTGCCGCAGTGGCAAGAGCCGTCATGGCTGAATAGGGTTGAACTCACGCGCGACCTCTGTTGGCAAGATTAAGCATCAAATGATACCACCATTCACATGCATCAGTTGCCCAGTGATGTAATCGGCTTCCTTGGAGG
Source organism: Rhodospirillales bacterium (assembly GCA_965222795.1). Lineage (GTDB taxonomy): Bacteria > Pseudomonadota > Alphaproteobacteria > Kiloniellales > CBDCUY01 > CBDCUY01. The sequence goes on from OZ244972.1 coordinate 3,466,802, forward strand.
CGAGAAACTCGATTAGCGCCGCCACTTCATCCGGTTCGCCGACCCGGCCGAGCGGGATCTTTTCCTCCAAATGGCGCAATCGCTCTTGGGCGAGGCCGTCTCGCGTGTCTTGGTCCTTGCGGATCATGCCTGGCACGACCGCGTTAACCGTGATGCCAAGGGGGGCTAGTTCGATCGCCAAGCCGCGGGTCATCGCCTCGATGCCTGCCTTCGAGGCGGCGGAGAGCGGAAAGTTGATAAAGTCGTTTCGGAACACATGGGCATTTAGGCTGCTAACGGAAATGATGCGGGCGTGAGTGCCGCGCATCAAAGGTGAGATGGCCTCCCGGGCTAGGCAGTAAAAACCGACCAGGTTGGTGGCGATCGCCTTGTCCAAATCACTGCGAACGCCCTCCTCGAAAGACTTGAGAATCGGGATGCCGGCGTTGGCAACGACCACGTCGAGACGGCCAAAGTGCTCCAACGCGTTTGCGACGAGCGCCTTGCTGGTGGCCTCCGCGCCGATGTCGCCGATGGTGATCGCCGTTTTGGCCCCTAAGGCTTCGCCCGCGTGGGCTACTTTTTGGGCGCCTTGCCGATTGTGGCGCGCGTGCAGCACAATTCCCACACCTGGCGCGGCAAGCCGGCGGCAAAGGGCGGCACCGATGCCACTCGACGAGCCGGTGACAATGAAGGAGCGGATCACTTTGGACGGTTCTGACATGCATGTTTCCCGCGAAGTAGGCTGGCGCAATGGAGCAGCTTGGCTTGTCTCTTGGCAATAGAAATCGGCCTCAATCAGCTTGCCGGTCGACCCCTAACTTGGCAAGGACAGCGAAGACCTCCGCCACCTGTCGCTCTAACGGCAGTGTGGAACTCATTTGATGCCAAGAAATTTCACCGGGATCGAGAGACAGTTGCTTGGCGACCACGGCTGCGGTCGCGTCAGAGGCGTCGTTGCGCCGGGATGTGACCCGCTCCTTGAGTATCGAGGCCGGCGATTCGAGCCAGAATCCTGCAAAATCGATCCCTAGGACCGCGGCCGTTTGGACGATCGCGTGGCGTTGGCTGGGCCGAAGAAAGACCGCATCCGCCATAACGGCATAGCCCGTGTCCAGTCCGATCCGGGCCTTTTCATATAGTTGGCGATAGACTTCTTTGGTGACTGACGGTTCGTAGTGTTTGGCAGGTAATCTGGTCGTTTCGGTGACGCCAGCCAATTGCTTGCGGATCACATCGCTGCGCAGATGCAAAGCGCCGGGTGAGGGACCCAACAGCGGCGCCAGCCGACGGGCGAGGGTGGTCTTGCCGCTACCCGACAAGCCGCCGATGGCCATGAGGCAGCGTGACTTTGGCGTCAAATAGGCGAGGGCGGCGGCAAAATATCTCTGGGCTTCCTTTCGGCACTCGTCGCGCCGGGCAGGGTCGCTCTGGGCCTCCTGGGCACTGGCGGCGACTTTCGCCCGGATGGCGGCGCGCTGCGCAAGAAAGAGAGGCATCAGCCTCAGACCTTCGATGTCGTTTGCGAGAAAGATGTAGCGGTTGAGCACCCGGTTGGCGGGCGACTTGAGGCCGCGCTGTTCCAAATCCATGAGGAGGAAGGCAAGATCATAGAGGACATCTGTCGTTGCCAGGGCCTCGTTGAATTCCAGGCAATCGAAGAGCATGGGGCGCCCGTCCACCAGGCAAATGTTGCGCAGATGCAGGTCGCCGTGACAGCGACGGCGAAATCCCGCGGCATTCCGCGCCTGGCGCAGGTCTCGGCTGCTTCGCAGCGCCTCTTGGCTGGCCGCAGCAAAACGGGACACCTCGGGAGCCGGAAAGAGGTCGGGGCGTTGGCCCAACTCGTCGATGCTTTCCTCCACGACCCAGTCCAAGCCTGTGGTTTTATCCTTCGCGCCGGGCGAATCCAGGGCAATCGGAGCCTTGGCGTGGAAGGCAAGGATGACATCCGTCAACTGGTCCGTGAGCTCTGGATCGAGCTTTCCGGCCGTCGCCAGGCGGTCAAAGAGGGCTTCTTGATCGAAGCGACGCATGACCACGGCCCATTCGACGGGTGCTCCGGAGCCGTCGAGGGCCAGCTGTCCTGTCTTTTCTTGGGTTACTGCGATGCAGTCTAGGTAAAGATCAGGCGCAGCGCGTTGGTTGAGAATAACTTCTTTTTCGCAAGCCGCCTTGCGTTTTTCTAGGGTGGAAAAGTCCAGATAGGGGTACTTGACGGCCCGCTTGATCTTGTAGGCACGCTCGCCGGCCAAGAAGACCATGGCGGCATGGGTATCGATGCGTTCAACCGGGCAGCCATGGGTTTCGACGCTCTGCATGAAGGCTGATATCTCGCCTTGAGTGGGAACTGAATTCAACCTCCGTCCAACCATCCCGACGTCCACCAGGGTGCAACCAAAGCCACACTCGAGCCCTATCCTCTGGCCCTATGCCATGATTCATGTCAGGCATCCATCGATCGGCTGAGCGCTTCTTGGGCCGATATCCAGTCGTAGGACGATCACATGGTAGTTGAAACGATTGCGGCAAAATATCTCAAAAAATACCGATTTTTACTTTATTTATTCTCGAATATTTGAATAATTTCTTTCCATGTTTTCCAAATTTTAATCATGAATTCAGTATAGTTGACGGAGTTTTATTTGTTAAAAGGACAAATACTGAATTTTAGATAAATTTTACGGGCTTTTTTCGCGGCTTTTATTGAAGCGGTAACGAAATGTTAACCGGCCGAACTAGAAAATGTGGGTGATTGAATGGATCCCAAACCTCGGCGCGCAGCCTGGCGTGCCGCTGGCAAGGTCTCGGCGCTTAGCCGAACCCGCGATAAGGAGCTCGGTCGATGCAAAGGTTATTTGGAAAGTCGATTAAGTCACTAAACAAATTCAAGAAGGACACAGAGGGTGCGGTCCTAGTCTACACGGCCCTTGGAATGTCCGTCATGCTCGGCGTTGCGGGACTCTCTACGGATGTCGCCCTTTGGTATGGCGAGAAGCGTGTCGCCCAGTCGGTGGCCGATGCGGCGGCGATGGCGGCGGCTCTCGAGTTTGACCGCAGCGATAGCACACACAAATTGCGCGTGGCCGCCGGGAACAGTGCTGTGAGCAATGGTTACGATCCGGCCCAAGGCGACGATTTGGAGATTAATAACCCGCCGCTGTCGGGTCCCAACGCCGGCAATCCGGACTTTATTGAAGTGGTGTTCCGGCGCGATTCGCCGCTGTTTTTCTCCGCCATGGTTCTTGACGGTGACTCTCCGGTACGGGTCGTTGGCCGGGCTGTCTCCACGATTGCGCCGGAGGACAATTGCATTTGGTCGCTCAATCCTACCGAGCGCGGCGCCATCACCGTAGGCGGCAATGCGGATGTGACCCTTGGTTGCGGCATGCTCGTCAATTCCAATGATAGCGAGGCGTTGAAGCAGAACGGTGCCTCCTGCATTGACGCTGAGAGCGTCAGCGTGGTGGGCGGTGCCAGTGGGCGCTGCATCGAGCCGACGCCGACCGAGGGGGCGAGCCCGGTCAGCGATCCCATGGCGTGGATGACCCCGCCTGATTATGAAGCTTGCACGGATCTAACTCCGATCAGCGTCACCAACGGTCAAACGCGTCACATAGCGCCTGGGACGCACTGCGGTGATATAAGTATCTCCAGTGGTGGCACCATAATCTTCGAGCCGGGCCTTCATGTCCTTGATGGGGCAGCGCTCAATTTCAATGGCGGCACGGTCATGGGCGAAGATGTCACCTTCTACATTACCGAGAACTCGACCGCCACCGACAACATAACCATTAACGCTCAGGCCTCGGTCAGCCTTTCGGCACCGGAAAACGGCGCCTATCCGAACGTGCTGTTCTACCAGGATCGGAATGCCCCTGAGGGGATTTCCCACCGGATCAACGGTGGTGCCACCTTGGATCTCGTCGGCATCTTGTACTTTCCGGGTCAGCACGTCACCTTCGCAGGCGGTGCGTCTTCCAATCTTTCGCAGACCATCCTGATTGCTGACACGCTCAAGTTTACCGGCGCCAGCAGCTTCGGTGGCGGTGACGACGACGATGAGGGTGGTCGGTCGCTGATGACCAAGGTCACCTTGGTTGAGTGATCCCCGGTAGTTTTCGATTGATCAGGTGGTAGGACGACGATGATGCCCACAAAACAAGGTCGAAGTGTTCGGTGGCAAGATCTCTTCCGGCGCGTCCGTGAAGACCAGGCCGGCAGCATATCCGTTGAATTTGCCCTCGTATCCGTCGTCTTGATAATCCTGGCCGCCGGTGCCTTCGACTTCGGCAGCCTGGCGATGGAACGATCACGCATCGCCACGGCGGCCCACGCCGGCAGCCAGTTCGCCATGCAGATGCGGTCGGCGGCGCTTTCCGTTGACGATGTTATAGCCGTCGTCCGCAACGAAGCAGGGGACTCTACGAATGAGCTGGACGTCGAGCCAAGACAGTTTTGTCAATGCAACGGCGGCGCTGCCATAGCCTGCGGCGACACCTGTCCAGATGGCAATTTCGCGCCACTTCACCTAGAGCTTCGGGTCAGTGGTGTCTATGAACTGGTGTTTCCCTTCTCATTCATTCATTTCATCGACGATAGCTATGATTTGTCGGAAACAAGAACGGTGCGGATACGATGAAGAAATACTTTTATTGGACCGTTTCGTGGCGGCGGCACCTATCGCACTTTTCCCAAGACCGTCGCGGTTCGATGGCGGCTGAATTTGGCCTGGTGGTACCGCTCTTCTTTATGCTGATCCTCGGTATGATCGAAGGTGGACGACTGATGTACTACACCACCACCTTGGATCATCACGCGCGCGAAGGTGCGCGTTACGCCTCCATCCGTGGGGCCGGCAGCGCGGTGCCAGCAACTGAGGATTCTATCGAAGCCCATGTTCTCGCCGAATCCGCTGGGCTGAACTCAGCATATTTGGACGTTGACGTGGACTGGACCGCGGGTAATGGATCCGGCAGCCAAGTGACTGTAATCACGAGGTATCCTTTCTCCTTCTATATGGGTGAGATCTTTGGATTTAACTCGACCGTGATTACCGGCGAGTCGACCATGACAATCCTTTAGAGCGTCGGTCGGCAATTTGGCACCATTCTGACGGATCGGTTTGGCGCAGGATTTGGCGCCAAACCGCCCGTTTCACCATCGCTTCGCCACGCCAGAGGCCAAGCAGAATTGATCCCAAATTGCCGCCCGATGCCCTAGCTGGTGTTTTGAGGCCAGCCCGGGCCTTGTAGCCCAGACTACATAGCCCAGACTACATAGCCCGGGCTTGCGCGAGATTGAGTGGCTTTCCAAAATTATGTTAAAGGGGAAGCGCCAAATATTCTCGGGGCCGCAAAAGCATTGTGCTTGGAGATCTTAGAGGTTAGAATCCGCATTACTAGAAAACTCGCTGCGAATTGTTTGCGCTAGCTTCTGCGAGGATTACTGGTGATCGTTCGTTACTCTATGGCGGATGACTTTAGTCAACTTGGCCGCTTTGTTGGCCAAACAAGGCCTCCGTGGCCCCTGCGCAAACCGGGTGAACTCTTGCGGGCGAGCGGATGACGGCGGCGCGCAGGTCCAGCCTCACCGATCTCGATTGGTCCGTGTCGGAGGAGCGCCTGGCCGCGGAGACAACGCACAAAGCGCCCAATGGCGTGGCAGAACTGGCCCGCCAGCTGAAGACCGAAGCCCTTCGTGCCGCACTGTTGCAGCACGGCGCTGAGCCAGCCATGATCCTGGTTATCATGGCGCTAATGGGGGCTGCCGGAACCGTCCATATTCACCGAGAAGGGGTAGAGCCGCGGGACCATCCCCCCGATTGCGAAACCGGCCGGGAAATCTTCGACAAATACCGACCACTATTCGAGGACTGCCTGGACACAGAAGGGCCGTCTGGCAGCGGGCTGCGGCTGCGCTATTGGGACGATGCGTGCACGGTCAAGGCCTTTGGCATTCTCTGCGCCATGGATCGCCAAGCCGTACATGAGCTCTTCACCGCCGTCGTTGCCAGCCGGATCGGCTGCTACTTCAGTTATGGGGCTGCAGACGATCCCCTTGCCCTGGCGCTTGCCAAGGAGTTTGGCGCCCATGTCAGCAGCAGCCGCTGGCAAATGGATGAGACCTTCTTACAGGGCTGCAAAAAATCCTTGCTCCTGCAAATCGCTGTGGAGCTGGGCCTAGATGCGGACGAGGCAAAGACCAAGACAAAGGCCGATTGCGCCTTGGCAAATCTCACGTCGAAGGCGCTCCGTCGCCTCATCCTAAAACATCTGGAAACCCATAGTAATGCTCGATCCTATCTGCCGCCGCCCTTGCGATTCTGCTTGGGCGAACAGCAGGAGCCTGCTTCGACCACGACGATTGCTCGCTCTATCGCTTGATCTCAATTTAGACAAATGATCTGTTTAATCCTTCGGTAGTGTTGGTCCCGTTAGGATAGGCGGAAGCGGGCATGACGTCCGACTAGACCTATCCCCGCGGATCCGCTAGGTTCAGGTAAAGCTGATTAGCGTTCGGGGATAAGCAGGCGCTAACCAGCGCAGAACATTTGGGAAAAGGGGACCCATGCGATATTCATCAGAATGGTTGGCTATGAGCGCCATGGCACCAGCTTTGGGTTGGAGCCTGGTCATGCTATGGAGCATGCCGCTGCGGCGTTCATACCTACAGTGGTTTTTGCCGAACGATCCTAATAGCTAGAGCATCGGTCGGCAATTTGGGATCAATTCTGCTTGGCCTCTGGCGTGGCGATCCGCTTTCGAAACGGGCGCGGTCGCGATGCCATCGCATCGAGCAAGCCCGTTTCGACAGCGGGCGCCGGCCAGAGCCAAGCCCCCGCAAATCGGCTGTTCCCGATTTGCTGCTCGAAGAAGACATATGAACCGGGATCAATCCCGGTTCGGGGGGACGGGCGGTTTGGCGGCAAATCCTGCGCCAAGCCTCTCGGACCTATCATTGGGTAGGCCCATCGAGCCTATGCTTGACCTTGTCACAAAACCGCTCCGTCAGAATGGTTCCAAATTGCCGCCCGACGCTCTAGGGTACCGTTCGCTGTTTCCAGCTCAATGAGGCACGAGAAGTCATCAAGCGGTGGCGCCGGCTAAGATCTAGCCGGCTATCGGTCACGCACTTTGTTTCTTCAGGGCCTTGAGCGCATCTTCGGCCTGGTGCTGCATGGGCTCCCAGCTCGCTTGCGTTAGCTGGGTTGTCAGCGTTAGCAGTTTGGTGGCTTCGGCCAAGTACTGCTCGGCCGTCTTTTGCGCAAAATTGCGCTGTAAATCCAACGCCTTTTCAAGATCATCACAGTGCATCAATGATTGCGACATCTCCAGGTTCTCTTGAAAGCGGGTGGTTGCAAAGGAAACCATCTCTTCATTAATGGCGGCCACGCCGCGCATCATGGCCTCGCTTGCATCCATGAGAGCGGTCAGGGCTTGACCGTTCATCCTTGGATCGGGTGACGAGACAAGCCTGCTAGCATTCTTGTCTGCCTGCCTGACGATATCGGTTTTGGCGGGGGAATCGAGTTGGTTTGGCGTCTTTGCCATGCCTATAGCCTCCGGCATCGGGACTCGCTCGCGGTTCTCTTGTTGTGTCGAAGTTACGGCAAGTCTTGTTCTCAAAACCGACCTTGGAACAACCCGGTAAGCGTCTTGATCGCGCTTTCTAAGCCTACGGCTTAAACCAGGATAGGACACCGTAACGCGGGACCTGCGCCCACCGAATTCCAATTGCAGCAACAGCAAAAGAGACACCGCACGAAGACGTTTAAAGTCGCCCAAGTGGTGGATTTCGGCAAGTGAAGAAATGGATCAAAAGCTGAGAAAATTGTGCATAAAGTCTATTAGGAGTTACGGGCCGTTGTACAGTTTGTTCCCAGAGTTATCCACCGCTGGAAACCAGCCTCGATTTTGCCGTTAGTCTTTCGGTAAGGAACAAGCACGGGGGTGCCAATGGCGTTAAGGTCTCGTCATTACTTTGAGGATAAGATTCTCGCTACCGGTTTGGGAAACGACAGTCGATGGTTTCAGCACCTGACTGCATGCGCCAAGGCCGATAGGGGAAAGGGTGATGGTACGAGACCTGCAAACACCACAAGACTTCCGCCTGACGACGGCTGAAATACTGTATCATCTACCCGACGAACCAGATAATCTTGAGCGATATCTGTGGCAAAGCCTCGACCGCCTTCCTGATTTTCCAAAGCTGAATGATTTTCTCGATGAATGGCGTACTTCGTCGGATACGACCTTGCATTCCGTCAAGGTGTACTACGTGAACACCATAGAGCCCGAAGACTGGGACGAGCAAGAAACCTCCCCGCTTCGCAACTAAGGAATGTCCCCTGTTTAAGGGCTTGACCGCAGGCACTCCTGGAAGCGAACCGGCCGTCCTTCAGGCTTGCCGAGTAAAGCGCCATCGCGCATCACTGTCTTGCCGCGCACGACAGCGCCAACCGGCCAGCCGGTCACCTTCTCCCCCAAGAAAGGCGACCATCCGCACTTAGAAGCAAGCCAATCAGCGGAAACTTCGCGTTCTGCCTTGAGGTCGACAATTGTCAGATCCGCGTCATATCCGCAAGCAATGCGCCCCTTGGACATCATGTTGTAGATTCGTTGTGGGCCCGCGCTGGTCAGGTCCACCAGACGGGCGAGGCTGAGCTGTCCGTTGTTCACATGATTGAGCATGAGGGGCAGCAATGTTTGCACACCTGGCATGCCAGAAGGACTGTGCGGGTAGGGTCGTTCTTTCTCCTCTATGGTATGGGGCGCGTGATCGGATCCGATGACGTCCACCACCCCTTCAAAGATGCCCCGCCACAGGGCGGCTTGATGCCTCTGGTCGCGGATCGGCGGATTCATCTGCGCCAAGCTGCCGTGGCGCTGGTAACAATTCGGGGCGGTCAAGGTCAGATGCTGTGGTGTTACTTCGACCGTCGCAATGTCCTTGCAAGCAGCGAGAAAGGCGATCTCCTCGGCGGTTGTGATATGCAGGACGTGAACCCGCCGCGTGGCTTGTCGAGCGAGGGAAATAAGGCGCTGTGTTGCTCTTAGCGCGGTTTCGTCGTCCCGCCACACGGGATGCATAGAAACATCGGCGCCGTCGCGCACCAGGGCCAGACGGTCGCGAAGTCGTTCTTCATCTTCGGCATGGACTGCGACCCGTCGCTCGCCTCGGCGCAATGCCTCTAGCAAGGTGGCATCGTCGGCGACCAAGAGATTGCCAGTCGACGAGCCCATGAAGATTTTTACCCCGCAGCATCCGGGCTGTTTCTCCAAATCGGGCAACTGCTCCAGGTTCTCGGCGGTGGCGCCGACGAAGAACGCGTGATCCACCCAAACCCGACCATTGGCGCGATCGAGCTTGTCCGCCAAGGCCCCGACACTGTCGGTATTGGGACTTGTGTTCGGCATTTCAAAGAAGGTTGTAACACCGCCCATAGCCGCCGCGGCACTGCCGCTTGCCAAGTCTTCCTTCTGTTCCAGGCCCGGCTCGCGGAAATGCACCTGCGTATCGATCACGCCTGGAAGTAGGGTAAGGCCCTGGACCTGCCAACGGTCAGCGGCTTTGGTCATTGATAGATCGCCGAGTGCGGCAAATTTTCCCTCGGCGATACCAAGGTCCGCTTCTACCAGACCGCCTGGGGTAAAGACCTGACCACCGGTCAACACAAGGTCCAAGCTTGCACTCATTTCGTCTTAGCCATCCGCGAGACTGTAGCTTTCGGAGCCTTGATGCAAAACGCTACCGAACAAGCGTAGATAGCGTTCGACGGCTGTGGCTTGGGTGAACTCTTCCTCATAGCGTCTTCGTCCGTTTTCAGCTAGCTGCCGGGCAAACCACGGCTCATCGATAAGCCGCTTTAGCGCCACTGCCATAGCCTCCGCATCGTCGACCGGCACGATGAGACCGTCGGCGCCGTCACGAACGAGGAAATTAGGTCCCTGACTGGCGGCGGCTACCATGGGTAGCCGGTGCATCCAGCCTTCGAGCACAACACTGCCCAGCGGTTCGTGGCGAGAAGGAACGACGAAAAGGTCAGCCGCGGCGAAATAGGGTGCCGGGTCCTGTTGCCAACCCAGGAATCGTACCCTATCGATGATTCCAAGGTCCCGCCGCTGATCCATCAGATCCGCCTTGAGCGGGCCGTCGCCGGCAATCCATAAGTAAGCCTCTGGCACTTTGGCTATGGCTTGAAGGAGGATGTCGAAGGCCTTGTTTTCATGAAGGCGACCTAATGCGAATACAAGTGGCGCCGCGGTCGGAGTATTCAGATCCGCACGCTCGAAAGGTGCTGCCACCCTCTCCTCGATGAAATTCGGTATCAAATGGACACGATCACGCGGAAAGCCGTTGCGGACACAATGTTCGACCAAGTCTGGACTGATACAGATCAAGTGGTCGCAATTGCGGTAGTATTTCATGTCGTAGTAGCCGCCTAGTCGGGCAAGATGCAGAAATTCGCCCTTCGGGCAAAAGCGGCTCGCACGGCTCATATAGGTCAGAATGATCTCTGGGCCAAAGTCGCGAATGACTCGGCGAAAGGTAGCCGTGGTACCGATATCCAAAAGGCCGCCAAAGCGCGCCGGATAACATTGTATTCCCGCCGCATTGAGCTTGGACATCGGCTCGTGATGCGGGCGCATGATCACCCGTTGCTGCACGCCGGCGCGCTTCAAGGCAAGGCAAAGGCGGACGAAATGAAGTTCCGCGCCGCCCCTCGGCGCGCCGGCTATGGCTTGCAGTAGTCGCGGGCGTGCAGGCGTTTCGCTCTGGGTAGTCACCGCCGGCCTCTGCAATATGGCGTGCCAGATATGCGCACCTCACTTGGAGCGAACAACATGGTAAACAGCCCTTGAAACGAATCTGGATTCCCGGCCTAACCGAAGATGGGCGAAGATGCAAGTTGGTGCGGCTGAAATTCTGGTGATCAAGTTGGGGGCCCTGGGCGACTTCGTCCTTGCCCTTGGGGCCATGCAGGCTATTCGCCGGCACCATGGGGAGGCATCGCTCGCCTTGCTGACGACGCCAAGCCTTCAGGGGCTGGCAAGCAAATGCGATCTTTTTGATCGGATTTGGCTTGACGAGAGGCGTTCGCCACTCGCGGTATGGCACTGGCTTCCCATGCTTTGGAAGCTGCGGCGTGCTGGGTTTCGGCGAATTTATGACCTCCAATGGTCGACCCGAACCGCCTGGTACTTTCGCGCCCTTGGGCGGCCGGGAAGCGATTGGGTCGGTGTTGCCCCAGGGGCGTCCCACTATTTTGACGGAGCTACAGCCCAACGCCACATCGTCGACCGCCAACGGGCCATGCTGGAGATTGCGAACATTCCAGAGGTTGGACCACCTTCTTTAGACTTCCTCACCGCTGACATTGGGCGATATGGGATTTCTCAGCGCTACGCCTTGCTGGTGCCGGGCAGTTCCAGGCGGGGCCTGGCAAAGCGCTGGCCGGCGGCGTGCTATGCTGAACTGGCGGGAATCTTGAAAGCAGAAGGCCTGCTGCCGATCCTCATTTGCGGGCCCGAGGAATGCGATCTTGCGGCCGAAATCAGCGCCCTATGCTCGGCGGCGATGATCATTGATACGGACCTAAACGAAATAGCGGCCTTGGCGCGCGGCGCTTCGGTGGCAATCGCCAATGACACCGGGCCAGGCCACCTTATCGCCGCCGTCGGCTGCCCTTTGGTTTCGCTCTTTTCGGGCCGCTCGGATGCGATCAAGATGGCGCCGCTTGGTCCTTCAGTTCAGGTCCTTAAACGTCGGGATCTAGCCGAACTTCCCGTGGCGGAGGTCGCGGCGGCGTCCAAAGTCTTGGCCCGAGAGAGGGGGATGTTTTCGGCAAGCTGACCGACGGTCCAAATTCGTCACCGGGCGACACATTTTCATGCTTCGACAATCACCTAGCCCCTACCCGGCCGCCACCAAGGCCCGACACGGTAAGTCTGTTCAAGAAAACCGGATAATGATATCCGAGCTTGTGGGGAACCATTTTCGAGGCGCCCCGATCCCACGTTCCTCCTCAATCACGCGCTTGGCCCTGCCGATCGAATTGTATGACCTCGAACGACCATTCAGAACCCGTGGCGCATCGCCACAGTGCGATCGTGTTGATCATCGCAGGACTGAGCCTGGCGGCGTTGACCGGGGCGTTGATGAAGACGCTCACCACCGAGATGTCGCCGCTGCTGATTGCCTGGTTCCGCTTCACCGGTTATTTCCTGATCATGCTGCCCATCGCTTTGGCGCGAGCCGGGCGTCGCGCCTTCCGGCCGCCTCGATTCGGCATCCAAGTCATGCGGGGGCTGCTCCTCGCTATCGGCAATATTTCTTTCATGTTTGGGGTCGTAGGGCTGGACTATGCCGACGCCATTGCCATTCTCTATGTTTATCCCTTCCTGATGACACTCTTGGCGCCCATGGTGCTGGGTGAACGGGTGAGTGTGATCGGCTGGCTGGGGGTGTGTGGCGGCTTTGCCGGTGTGCTCGTCGTGATCCGCCCCGAGTTTGGCGAGGTGGACGCCCATGCGGCCTTTGTGCTCGGTACCGGGCTCATGGTGGCCCTGCAGATGCTGTTGAACCGCAAGCTCGGTGTTCTTTCCGATCCTTTGGTGATCTCCATGTGGGGTGCCCTCATCGCCTCCCTGGTGGTGTTGTTCACGGTACCTTTCGTTTGGGTCACAATCACCCTCCATCAAATGGGTGTTTTGGCCCTGATGGCGCTGACCAGCGCTGCCAGCCAAACCATGATGATCCTCGCCTTGGCAAGGGCGCCAGCTTCGGACCTCGCACCCTTCACCTATTGGGAAATCGTGGCGGCGGTGTTGATTGGGCTGGTGATGTTTGGGACCCTGCCCGACGCGCTCTCGTGGATCGGGATCGGCCTCATCATCTTAAGCGGCGTGGCGGTCGCCCGGGCACAGGGCCGCATGACCCTTCGGCGCCAGCCAAAGATTTGACACCAGGCACACTATAGGCTTCGGTCGGCTAACGCCAGAAACTGGATTTCGGCCCGATTATGCCCAAGGAATGTGAGAAATGAGCCAACCCAACATAGTCTTCCTACAAGTGGACCAACTCACCGCTTTGGCGCTGCGGGCCTATGGAAACCCGTTCTCCGTGGCGCCCAACCTGGATGCCCTGGCACAAAGGGGTGCTGTGTTCGAAACCGCCTATTGCAATTTCCCGCTTTGTGCACCGTCGCGATTTTCCATGGCGGCAGGGCAGTTGTGTTCGCGCATCGGTGCCTTCGACAATGCTGCGGAGTTGCCGGCCTCCATACCGACCTATGCCCATTACTTGCGCCAACTGGGCTATCAGACAGCCCTGTCGGGCAAGATGCATTTCGTCGGTCCTGATCAGTTTCACGGTTTCGAAACACGGCTGACAGCCGAGATCTATCCGGCCGACTTCAGCTGGGTTCCGAACTGGGGAGACGAGGGCGAGCGGGATACCAATGATCCGCGCAGCGTTTTCATCTCCGGCCTCTGCGAGCGAAGCGTCCAAATCGATTACGACGAAGAGGTGACCTTTAGGGCCGTCCGGCACCTATACGATATCGCCCGCTCGAACGACGAGCGCCCTTTCTTCCTGCAGGTCTCCTACACCCATCCGCACGAACCTTATCTCTGCCGAAAGGAGTTTTGGGATCTTTATGAAGGCGTGGATATCCCGCCGCCGGTCGTGGGTCCCTTGACCCGAGAGCAACACGACCCCCATTCCCTGCGTTTGCTCGAAGACTTCGGGATGTTGGACTGTGACTTTAAAGAGGAGGACGTCGACCGCTCGAGGCGCGCCTACTTCGGGTCTCTCAGCTATATCGACAGCAAGATCGGCGAGGTTTTAGACGCCGTGGAGGCCATCGGGGCCAGCCAAAACACGGCAATCATTTTCACCGCCGATCACGGCGACATGCTTGGCGAGCGGGGCATGTGGTTCAAGAAACATTTCTTCGAGCCCTCTTTGCGGGTGCCGCTGTTTCTTGTTGGCCCTTCAATCAAGCCGCAGCGCGTATCCGAGCTGGCTTCCTTGGTGGACCTGCTGCCGACCCTATGCGGCTTGGCAAACGGCGGTGATTGGGAGGGCGCGGTCGAGCCGTTGGACGGCGTTGATCTCACCACGCTTCTCGACCAAAGCAGCCCAAAGCCAAGACGGACGATCTTCGCCGAGTACCTGGCGGAGGCGACACTGGCGCCGATCTTTATGATCCGCAGGGGGCGGCACAAGTTCATTTCCTCCTCGAAGGATCCGGCATTGCTCTACGACCTCGAGTCCGACCCCAACGAGCTCGAAAACCTTGCCGATAAACCCGACCACCAAGAACTGGTCCGTGACTTGGTAATGGAGGTGCAAGCCAAGTGGGATGAGGAAGAATTGACGCGGCGCATCATCGAAAGCCAACGCCGGCGCAGGCTCATCCTCGACGCCCACAAGAAAGGCAATCCGCCTCGTTGGGACAGCGACGAAGGGCGCAACCAGAAGGTACCATGGTATCGTGGCGAGGCCAGCTACAACGACTGGGCCTTCGATCACCTGCCTGTCGAGTGACCTGGCCCGATCGGCGGCGGACTGCTCTGGGAGCCATTCGGTTTCGATCTCAAAAAGCAGAGGTTCGATGCCACGCTCACCAACCGGTAACTTCCGCGATACCGATACCGCTTTCACCGCCGCCGCAGTAGAGCAAGTAGGTCCGGCCGTCCTCGTCCTCAAACAGGCAAGGATCCCTTAGTTCACGCACACGATCTTCCTCGGCCCCCATGGTCGAGGGCCGCAAAGGAAGATCGGCCCCCTCCCAATCCAGATTTGGGTGCAAGAGATCTCTTGTGTGCTCGGCCTTCCAGGCGTGCCAGTCACTAGTCAGCTTTACGGTGGCATGAAGGATCCGTTCCGGGCAGTCGCCCATACGCGTGAAAAACACGTGAAGGCGATCGTCGATCCGGTGGACCTCGCCGTGACGAAAGCCCTCACCAACACCCTGCTTGGCGTCAAAGGGGATGATCCTAGGACCCTTCTCGAAGGGCGCGTCCCAGCGCGAAGATCGCCAGATTTCCCCACCCCAGGTGATGGCGTAGATGTAGTCGTTGTACTGGAACGACCGGAAATAGGGTGGTCCCAGAAGCGGTTCCTTCGGCGAAAAGGTTAAGCCGTCATGGGAAACGGCCAGTCTGGTCCCCTGGTCGCCGTTCCACAACAAACCATGATAGTACATTCTGAAGCACCGCGCTTGCTCGTCTATGTGGACGTCGGGCGAGGCGATGTGCGCATACAAGTAGCCACCCTTCATTTCCGGCGCCCAGGCCGGACGTTGATCAGGCGGCGGCTCCGGCGGATCGACTGGCGGGAAAAGCGAATCCTTTAGGTCGAGCACCCCAGGCGTATGGATATGCCAGGGGCCGGTCAGGCAATCGGCATAGGCAAGGCGGATGTAGCTTCCCTTGTGATCCGAAAAATAGAGATGGTAGGTGGCCAGCTTTCCCGAGGCCCAATTCGGCATTCGGATCAGGGCCGGACCGTTGATATTGCTGCCCATCCGCTCATCCATGTGGGGATAGATGATCGGGTGCTGGCTGAGGCGTTTGGCGCGCAATGACATCGACCTTGGTTCCCCAGGCGACCACTTAGAATCTTTTATCAGACTGCAGCAGATTTCGGACGGATGATCCTTGGCGAAAGCATTTTCGACCGTCTATTGGATATCAGATTTGGTGAGGATAATCGCCGAGCGTGACGCCGAGCCTTGCTGATCGGAACGGCGACGACTTGTTCGACCTCAGTGGCCCGGTCATCCAATTGAAAAGGGACGCTGTCAAATGCCAAAAAAAACCCGGAGTTGCCACAAAGGTCAACTCCGGGCCAGCATTCCAGGACCTAATCAGGCCAGCCAAGCGTTCTCGTGAATGCGGAAGCCGTCGCCCTCGCCAACGGGATGCGCGCTCCAGCCATTCAAGCTTTCGGATCGAGCATCAAGCCAGCTGGTGAAGACTGGGATCACCGATCCGCCGGTGTTGTGGACGATCTCCTGAATGTCGCAGTAGACCTGCTTCCTGTCGGGTCCATCCACCATGCCACGCGCCTTGACGATCAGTTCGTCAAGTTCCGGCGAGCCATTGTGTGATTCGTTCCACTTGGCATCGGATAGATGCACCAAGCTAAACCGAAGATCGGCGGTCGGTCGCGGCATCCAATTTGACATGTGGAACGGGCGTTTCATCCACACGGCCGACCAGTAACCATCGGAGGGCTCGCGCTGGACTTCGATGTTGAAGCCGACTTTCTTGGCGCTTTCCGATAGGTGAAGGGCCAAGTCTGGGGCCGGTGGTCCGCCCGCCGCTTCGGAGGTATGCAAGGTGACCGTCGAGCCTTCCATGCCGGCTTTCTTAAGATGGAACTTGGCCTTGTCCGGATCGAACTCGCGCTGTGGAATATCCTCGCAGTAATACTTATCGAGCTTGCCGATCGGCGTGTCGTTGCCGATCGAACCGAAGCCTTTCAGCACCGTGTCAACCATGCTCTGGCGCTCTGCCATGTACTTGATCGCAAGGCGCAGGTCATTGTTGTCGAAGGGTGGCGCATCGGACATCATCGGGAAGGTGATGTGGCGAGAGCCAGGAGCATTGGCCATCGTAACCCCGGGCGCACCATTGACCAAATCAACCAATTTCGGATCAACGCGCGTCACGAAATGCACATCGCCCGAGATCAATGCATTGATCCGGGCGGCGTTGTCGCCAATGCCGAAGCTTTCGACTTCGTCCACATGGGCGATGTCGTCGCGGTGGTAGTTGGCGAAACGCTCACTCAGCATGCCGACACCCGGCTCGAAACTCTTGATCTTATAAGGACCGGTGCCGATGCAGTTGTTGAAATCGGTAAAGCCGTCGGGAACGATGCAAGCGTGCATGTCGCCGAAATAGTATGGCAGATCACCGTTGGGACCATCCAACTTGATGACGACCACGTCGTCACCGTCTTTGGTGATCTCCGTAATCGGACTCAGCCAGGCCTTGATGATCGAATCACTGTCGTCGCCGCGGTGGCGATTGATCGAGTAAATCACATCGTCGGTTGTCAGGGTCTTGCCGTTATGAAATTCGACGCCCTGGCGGATTTTGAAACGCCAGGTCTGGGCGTCGTCACTGGCTTCCCATTCGGTCGCGAGGTCGGGTTGCACCGAGAGATCTGGGGCATAGCGCACCAAGGTGCTCATGGTCTGAAAGGCACGCTGAAAGTCCAGTGATGACGTCAGCCGATTGGGATTGAGGGTGTCTTTCGCGGAATGCGCGTACCAGCCAAGGATTAGTCGTCCGCCCTTTTTCGGTGTTTCGGCAAAGGCGCGATCGGCAGCAGCAATCACCGAACCCGCCGCTGTGGCCGAAAGGCCGGCGGCCCCTAAGTAGCCTAGGAAGTCGCGGCGGGAGATCCGTCCTTTCAGGAACTCTGCCTTCCAAAACGCAATTTTCTGTTGTGACATCTTTTTCTCCCCGTTCCGGTAAATTCTTGTTGATTAGGGCCAAAAGCCCTGATCGGGCCGATCAGATTTGCACCTGTGGAACTTGGCTAGTGGGCTTTACCGCCCTTTCAAATCCAAAGTGATCCGCCCTCAAATCATGGCTTCGTCATGCCAGGATACTGCAAGACTCGACCGACGACGTCAATGAGTCGCACCGAAATGCCCCGGGAGCTCGGCACAATCACAACTCGATTCGGCCTCGTCGACCAAAGTGACCGGAGGTAAGAAAGGCGCAATTTTCGGCCGAAACAATCGGGCTAAGGTCAAAGAGAATGGCCGTTTAGACCGCAGGAACGGAACCCGAATTTCCTCAGGCCATAGCCTAAAACTCTTCTCTTGTTTATGATGCCGATTCAAAGACATTAAAAAAAGGTGCGTCGCCGCCCGGCTGGTAACGGGAAACGGCAGCGACGCGATGGGGAGGCCAAACTGCTTGTAAAGCTTATACTTCGCCGATTGGCTCTCGGCATTATCACGCTCTTGGTGGTATCGCTCATCGTCTTCGGCGGTACGGAAGTGCTGCCCGGTGACGTTGCCAATGCCATTCTGGGTCAAGGCGCAACACCGGAAAACCTAGAAGTCGTCCGCAAAGAGCTTGGCCTCGATCGACCGTCTTACATTCGATACTTCGAGTGGCTGGGCGGGCTCTTTACCGGTGACCTCGGCAATTCCCTGGCAACGCAGCGACCGGTCAGTGAGATTCTAGGGCCGCGCCTGCCGAAGACGCTGATGCTCGGCGGCTACGCTGCTCTGATTGCGGTACCGCTTGCCGTCGGGCTCGGGCTCTATGCGGCGATGCGGCCGGGAAGCTGGTTTGACCGTTCGCTGACCACCGGCTCTATTGCCATTGTCTCCGCCCCGGAATTTCTGATCGCCACCATATTGGTGCTGACGTTTGCAGTGGAGCTACGTTGGCTACCGGCGATCGCCCGCATATCCGATACCTCGACGACCGGTGAGGTCTTTACTGCACTGGCTATGCCCGTGATCACGCTGACGGCTGCGGTCCTGGCGCCCATGATGCGGATGACACGCTCGGCGATCCTCAATGTCTTGAGCCATCCTTCGATCGAGATGGCGATCCTCAAGGGCGTTCGGCGACGATCGATCATTTTGAAGCACGCCCTGCCGAACGCGATCGCACCGATCATCAATGTCATCGCGGTGAACCTAGCCTACATCATCGGCGGCGTCTTGGTGGTGGAGACGATCTTTTCCTATTCCGGGGTTGCCAAGCTAATGGTTGATGGCGTTGCCTCGCGTGATCTGCCGGTGGTCCAGGCCTGCGCCATGTTCTTTTGCGCCATCTACATTCTCTTCAATTTGATTGCTGATGTGGTTTCGATCGTCGCTAACCCCCGACTGAGGCACAGCAAATGAGCGATTCTTCGGTACCTGCGCCTTCGCCGGGTTGGCATCTCCCAGACCTGGGGTTCCTTGGCTGGATGTCGGTGGCGATCTTGCTGTTTTGGGCCTGCGTCATCGCTTTTGCGCCCTGGCTCGCCCCTTATGAGGAAAGCACGATCCTGACGGATAAATCCTTCGCCCCAGGTGACGAAACGACCTCCATGCTGCTGGGTTCCGACTATCTAGGCCGCGATGTCCTCAGCCGGCTCATCTATGGCGCGAGAATAACTTTGGGACTGGCGTTCGCTGCGACGGTGTTGGCTTTTGTCCTCGGGGTCACGCTTGGCTTTGTCGCGGGCATTCTTGGCGGGCGCGTCGACGACGTTATGAGCAGAATCAATGATGCCTTTGTTTCCTTCCCCTCCATCATGCTGGCGCTGATCCTGGTATCGGCCTTTGGATCCTCTCTGTGGCTCTTGGTTTTGACCATCGGGTTTATCGAGGCGACGCGTGTCTACCGCATTGCCCGGTCTCTGGCACAGAACATCATGGTGATGGATTTCGTCGAGGTCAGCCGCGCCAGAGGCGAGTCGCTTTGGTGGATACTCAAGAACGACGTGCTGCCCAGCTCCATCGTGCCCTTGTCAACGGACTTCGGCCTGCGCTTCACCTACTCGATTTTGCTGCTGTCCTCCCTTTCTTTCTTGGGGCTCGGCGTGCAGCCGCCGCTTTCCGACTGGGGCTCGATGGTCAAGGAGAACATGGCAGCCCTCAACTATGTGCTGTTTTACGGGCTCAAAGCAGCGCTCGCGCCGCTGTTGCCGGCGGTTTGCATCTTCTCGGTCACGCTCGCCAATAACCTGTTGGTCGACTGGAACCTGTCCCGGTCGCAAAAGGACATTTCCGGGGAGTTGATCGGGTGAGTGCGCTGCTGCAAATCAACGACCTTCATATCGAAGGGCGTCGCAACACCCGCAGCCCCTACACGCCGATCGTCAAAGGTGTGTCGCTAGAGGTTCGCCGCGGCGAGGTTTTGGCGCTTATCGGCGAGTCGGGTGCCGGCAAATCGACAATCGCGGTTGCTTCGATGGGCTATGCCAAGCCTGGCTGCCGTTTCTCGGGCGGCGAAGTGCTCTTCGATGACATCAGCGTGCTTGATATGACGCTGGAAGAGAAGCGGGCGGTCCGGGGGGCCCGAGTTTCCTATGTGGCGCAGTCGGCGGCCGCGTCCTTCAACGCCTCGCTTCGCCTCGATGATCAAATCACCGAAGTGTCCTTGGTCCATGGCGT
Source organism: Rhodospirillales bacterium (assembly GCA_965222795.1). Classification (GTDB taxonomy): domain Bacteria; phylum Pseudomonadota; class Alphaproteobacteria; order Kiloniellales; family CBDCUY01; genus CBDCUY01. The sequence continues at coordinate 3,486,933 of OZ244972.1, forward strand.
CGGCACCAAGGCTGAGGCCGAAGCCCGCATGGTGGATCTGGCGCGCCGCATGCAGTTGCCCGACCCAGAGAACATCGTTCGCAAGTTCCCGCATCAGGTCTCCGGCGGCCAGCTGCAGCGCCTGATGGCGGTCATGGCAATGAATGCGGTGCCCGACCTGTTGGTCCTGGATGAACCGACCACGGCCCTCGACGTGACCACGCAGGTCGAGGTCTTGGCTGCATTCAAGGATACGATCCGCGATTCCGGCGCGGCCGCTATCTACGTCACCCATGACTTGGCGGTGGTCGCCCAGGTTGCCAATAGGATTCATGTGCTCTTGGGCGGAGAAACGGTCGAAGAAGGCCCGACCGAACAAATTCTGCACGATCCCAAGGAAGACTATACACGCAAGCTCATGTCCGCCGTGCGGCCGCCGCCAAAGCGCACCGGCGAGGGGGCGGGAAGCCGTGATGTGGCGTCGGATACAGTGATCGAGGTCGCCGAAGTCGATGCCGGCTATGGCAAGCGAATCGGTGGCGGCGTGGCGGTTAAGATCCTGCATGATGTATCGGTTGAGTTCCCGCGTGGCTCGGCGGTTGGCGTCATCGGGGAATCGGGTTGTGGTAAGTCGACGCTGGCACGGGTGATCTCCGGCCTCTTGCCGGCCGCCACAGGCGAGATCTTGCTGGACGGATCCCCACTGCCGGGCGACGTCAAAGACCGCTCGCGTGAAGAGCTGCGGCGGGTTCAGATCGTCATGCAGATGCCCGACGTATCATTCAATCCGCTGAAAACCATCGGGCAAGCGCTCGACCGGCCGCTCGAGTTCTACCTCGATATGATCCCCGAGCAACGGCGCCATCGCGTAGCCGAGCTCTTAGGCATGGTGGAACTGCCGGCTGAGTTTGCCAACCGCCGGCCGCAGGCCTTGTCCGGCGGCCAAAAGCAGCGGGTCAATCTCGCCCGTGCGCTGGCTGCCGAACCGGAAGTCATTCTCTGCGACGAGGTGACCTCGGCCTTAGATACCGTGGTCGGGGCGCAGATCATCGACCTCTTGAAGCGGTTGCAAGAGGACCTCGGCGTTACCTTCGTTTTCATAAGCCACGACCTTTCGACAGTGGCGAGCTTTGCCGATCGAGTCGTCGTACTCTACGCCGGCCGGGTGGCGGAGCAGGGGCCGACCGCCCAGGTTCTCGCACCACCCTATCACCCCTATACCTCGTTGCTGCTGCACTCGGTGCCGGAAATGCGCGTCGGCTGGCTGGAAGAAATACGCGAGACCGAGACGGCGCAGCTGGCTGCCGCTTCCGTCGTGGAGATTGGCGCTACCGGCTGCCCGTTTCACAAGCGATGCCCGCTTGCAATCGCCGGCACCTGTGATGCTGAAAAGCCGCCGATCCGGCCCTTGCCCAACGGCCACCGCATCGCCTGCCATAAGGAAGTGGCGGAGCTCTACTGATCCAAACGCTGCTGTCGATTTGGGAGATCTCCGCCCTAACAGGGTGTTACAGGCGCGAACAAAGCCTGGCTGCGTCAAACAGGGCGGCATGCAGGCCACGGGTAGCGAGGGCGTCGCCGATGCGAAACAGGGCGAAGCTGTTCTCTACCTCATGCAGCGTGCCAATCACCGGCTGCTGAGTTGCCGACATGAAGGCGTTTAGGTCGACCTCGCCGCCATTCGCCGAACGTTCAGCCAAAGCGTCGTAGAGGTCGTCGAAGGGAAGGGTGCCGGCTTCCACCACCACATGGTCGATGGCGCGGCTCTCTTCTTGGCCGCTGTATTCGTTGACGAGCATGGCCTTAAGGCGGTTGCCATCCCGTTCGATGCACAGCAGCCGCAGATCGGGGGTCAGGCGCGCACCCGCCGCATAGAGATTGCGCAGGTGGATGGCATGATTTGTCACCCCAACGTCTTCAGCAACGCAGCGGTCGGGGGTCACCAGTTCTACCTCGGCGCCGGCGGTGGCTAGGAATTCGGCGGCCGACGGGCCACTCTGCCCGCCTGTGTCGTCGAAGACGAGAAAGCTTCCCGATAAAGCGGCGTCTCCGGACAGGACATCCCATGCGGAGACAGCATGGTCTTCGGCACCCAAGACAGTGGAAAAATTCGGGATGCCGCCGGTCGCCAGGATGACCACGTCCGGGTTGGACGCGAGCACGGCGTCGGGCTCCGCATAGCAATTGAATTTGAACGTTACGCCAAGCCCGATGCAACGGTCATAAAGCCAGCGGGTGACGCCGATCAGGTTTTGCCGCCAGGCCAAGCGCGCGGCGAGCAGGATCTGGCCACCTGGCTCCGCCTGGGCTTCGAGAACCTCGACCTGGTGGCCGCGGGCGGCCGACCGCCAGGCTGCCTCCAGGCCGGACGGGCCGGCGCCGACGATCACGATCTTGAGAAAGGGGCCTTCCGTGGTTTCGATCGTGTGGGGTATCAGGGGCTCTCGCCCGGTTGCCGGGTTATGCGCGCATAGGGCGTCGCCGCCACGGTAGATCCTGTCGATGCAATAACCGGCGCCGACACAGGGACGGATGGCTTCGTCCTCCCCGGCCAGGTGTTTTTTGACTAGGTGAGGATCGGCGATTTGGGCGCGTGTCATGCCGATGAGATCCACATGGCCCTCGCTCACTGCAAAGTTTGCCGTTGCCAGATCGGCCACGCCGGCCGCGTGCAGGACCGGCAGGTCGGTGGCGCGGCGGACCTTGCCGGCAAGCTCGATGAAGCGGCCAGACGGAAAGGCCATCGAAGGAACGGTCTCGGCCACACCAGCCTTCGTCCAATTGACGCCGCCCGAAACGTTGAAACAATCGACCAGGCCAGAGGCCGCGTGCAGCTTGGCGATTTCCACCCCTTCCGCCTCGCTAATGCCGCCTTCTAGGAACTCATTGGCGGTAAAGCGAAGGCTGATGATGAAGTCGCCTCGCGTTGCCTCCCGCACCGCGTCCAAGACCTCCATACCAAAGCGGAGGCGATTTTCCCGCGATCCGCCATAGGCGTCCTTGCGGTGGTTCGACAAGGCGCTCCAAAACTGGCCGATCAAGTGGCCGGAAACCAGCAGCTCGCAGCCATCCAGCCCCCCCTCCTTGCAGCGCCGTGCGGCCGCCGCATAGTCGGCGATGACCCGGCGTATGTCTTTCGAACCCATGGCCTTCGGCATGGAGCCGTGGGCGGGTTCCCGGATCGGCGAGGGCGCGATGGTTGGCAGCCAATTGCCGGATGCCGCATGGGTACGGCGCCCGGCATGGCTCAACTGACAGATCAAGCCGACATCATAGGCGTGGATGCGATCGGCAAAGGCCCGAAAGAAAGGAACAATACCATCGTCGCCGACCTGTATCTGGCCGAAGGAGGGGGGTGAGTCCGGAGAAACCGAGGATGCCCCACCGAACATGGTCAAGGCCAATCCGCCCTTGGCCTTTTCCTCGTGGTACCGCTGATAGCGCTCGCCGGGTCGCCCGTCTTTGGCGTAGGCCGGGGCGTGGCAGGTGCTGATGATGCGGTTCTTCAGCCGCAAATGTCCTAACTGGAACGGCTGGAAGAGGGCGGGGTAGGGAGTCTTCAAGAAAAGCCTCTTTGAAATTGTGACGGGTTTCAGCACAGTGCAGGCTAGCGGAGTTGATAAAATCGCCAACCCAGGGCGGACCCAGTCGTAGGTGGTGGACCAACCGTCGAGATCAGGTCATATTCTTAGGGCGAAGAGCAAAAAGATGCCAGGGGACGGTGGTATACCAATTTTCGAAAGGGGTGTGGTTTGGACGACGCGAGGATCCAGGGACTATTCAACTGGTCCAGATTCCCCGTTGGTCCGGCCATCCAACCACAGCCGAGAATACCGGTGAGCGCCACGTCGTGACGTTACCCGGCGAGCACGTGCCTGCCTTTAGCCTTGCACACTTGCCGCCAAGATTGACCGAGTCTGACCACGCCAGGAGTTGAGGCTCCATGAACCTAGAACTTTTCGTCGAGCTTTTCCTCTTTGTCTGTTTGATGGGTTTATCGGCGTTTTTCTCGAGCGCTGAAACGTCGCTGTTCTCTTTAAACTCTTTGCAGCTGGAACAAATGCGACGGATGCGCAGTCCCCGCATCACTTTGATTGAGCAGCTATTGTCCAAGCCCCGGCAACTTATCGTCACCATCCTGATTGGCAATGAGTTCGTCAACGTTTCCGCTTCCGTGATCTCCGCCGCGATCGTGATTGACCTATTGGGCAGTGATATGAAATGGGTCAACATATTGATCATGGTGCCGATCCTGCTGCTGGTTGGGGAAATCACGCCCAAGACGCTGGCGATGCGCAACAATGTGGCTTTTGCCAGTTTTCAATGTCGCTTGATCGATCTGTTTGCCCGCGCCATCGCACCATTGCGCTGGACGGTGCGCCAAATCGCCGATTTCTTCATTACTATGATTGTCGGTAGCGAGCGGTCACGTGCCAACATTGTTACCGAGGACATGGTGCGCTCTTTGGCAGAAGAGGCTGTCGGAGAGGGTGTGCTCGATCGCGAGGAAGCGCTCTACATTAATCGGATTTTTGATTTCGGCGACAAAAAGCTGCGCGATGTGATGACGCCACGCTCGCGGGTTTCATTTCTTTCGGCGGGTAGTTCGCTTGAAGCAGCGGCGCGTCTCTACCGGTCTACAGGTCACACAAAAGTGCCCGTCTACGGGAAGGATCAGGATTCCATCATTGGTATCCTTTATAGCCGCGACCTCTTAAGCGAACCTCTGGGTCAGCGGCAAACGAAGACCGTCGGCGACCTGGTCCGAAAGGCATTCATGGTGCCCGAATCGAAGCTGGTTGCCGACCTATTCTACACCTTCCGCAAGCGTAAGATATCTTTGGCTATTGTTGTTGACGAGTACGGTGGTGTTACAGGGCTAGTGACGATGGAGGATCTGCTCGAATGCATATTCGGAGAAATCCTTAGTCCATCTGAGGTGCTGCACGAACGCAGCATCAACACGCAGAAAACCGGAAAGAATGAACAGCGGATCGATGCCGCTATGACCATTCGACAGTTCAACCGCTTGATCGGCGGGAAACTGAAATCCAACAACGCCGAAACCATCGGGGGATTGTTACTGGATGCATTCGGTGAGATGCCCGGCGAAGACAGCCGTATCGTGGTTAGTGGTTACGAGTTCGAAGTCCTCGCTATCGACGGCCAAAGGATCGCCGAAGTGACGATCCGGCCGGCACCCGCATCCGATCATCTACCGGGCATTGCTGATTCCTTTGAATCCTACGAGCTGCCGACACATGACCCCGCTCCCGACGCTCCTTCGGCCAAGGAGTGAGAGATGGAAGTCATAATACCTATCGTGATCATGATGATCTGCTTGGGAAGCGAGGCCTTTTTCTCCGGCTCCGAAATTGGCGTCGTGAGCGCCGACCGCATGAAGCTACGGCACCAGGCGGCAAAGGGGTCGCGGGGTGCTCGGCTTGCCTTGGCAATGCTCGAGAAGCCTGAGTGGTTGTTATCAACGACCCTCGTGGGCACAAACATCTCCGTTGTCTTGAACACCACCATGGCCACTGGCTTGGTCATCCATCTCTTCGGAGAGCAGTACTCCTGGCTCGCCATTGTCATTGTGGCGCCGCTTATTTGGATATTTGGCGAGATCGTGGCCAAGGCCGTCTTCCAGCAACGTGCCGATGTCATTACGCCAAAGGCTATTTTCGTTCTGCGCGGGGCATCCCTTTTGTTCCTGCCGATCCTGGCGGTGTTCAGCGGATTGACACAACTCCTCACTAAAGTCCTAGGTGGTCGAGATATCCGCAACCCCTTTACCTTGCGCGAGGAAATTGCACTGATGATGGACATGTCGTCGGTCGAGGGCGATATCCAGCCGATCGAACGCCGGATGATCCGCCGCGTTTTCAAGTTCGGCGAAACGACGGCCTCTGATATCATGGTTCCTCTCATTGATGTGGTTGGCGTAGCCCGGGACAGTACCTGCGGCGAGGCCCGAAAACGGGCGGTCACTCATGCACACAAGCGCCTGCCCGTTTACGACGGGCGCGTCGATCGGATCATTGGCACTCTAAACGTTCTTGATCTGCTTCAAGAAGATGCAAAGAAACCGATTGCCGCCTTCATTCGCAAAGCGCATTTCATCCCCGGCTCGATGAGCATCGAAGATCTGCTGTCCGACTTCCGCAGCGGTGCCGAGATCATGGCCATCATCGTCGATGAGTTTGGCGGCACGGAAGGAATCGTGACACTTGAGGACATCTTGGAGGTCATCGTCGGTGAGTTGGAGGATGAATTTGACGCGCCGGAGACGCAGGAGGCCTGGGTCCGGCAAATCGGCGAGCAACATTACCTTGCCAGCGCACGGATCCCACTTAGTCGGCTAAGGGACGAAGTCGGCATAGAGCTGCCGCAGGGTAACTATGAAACCCTGGCCGGGTTTCTTCTGCACTTCGCTGGATCTATACCGCGCTCTGGCGCGGTGTTCCATTACGAGGGCATCTCGTTTACGGTCGAAAGCGCTTCTGAGCAGGCTGTTCACGAAGTACGAATTCGATGGAATTAATCTCAGCCTCGACAATGCTTTAGCTCGGCAGGTAACAGTTCACGGGCAATTCTCGTCAAGCCCCGAACTACAGGTGTCTTTAAGGCAGCTATGGTGGCCGGCGGAACCGGCGGCAAAGGCCCGAAAGAAAGGAACAATACCATCGTCGCCGACCTGTATCTGGCCGAAGGAGGGGGGTGAGTCCGGAGAAACCGAGGATGCCCCACCGAACATGGTCAAGGCCAATCCGCCCTTGGCCTTTTCCTCGTGGTACCGCTGATAGCACTCGCCGGGTCGCCCGTCTTTGGCGTAGGCCGGTGCGTGGCAAGTGCTGATGATGCGGTTCTTCAGCTGCAAATGCCCCAACTGGAACCGCCGGAAGAGGGCGGGATAGGGAGTCTTCAAGCACAGCCTCTCGCCAGGGAGCGGGCGATGAGGCCTTGAAAGCGGTGAACCGTCGTCTCGTGAAAGGGCGAGAAACGGCCGCCGTCAAAGCCGCTCGATTGGCGGCCGGCCTGCAGCTTCTCGAGTATCGCGATGTCTTCCTTCGTATAGGCCGCAACCCGCTGTAAAACTGCCTGACGGGATGCATCAAAGCGGTGATCCCGGCTTTCCTCGCCGACGAAGAAGAATTGCCAACGCTGGCGCGTAAAGCCGGCGGTCACCGGGGTGACCAGGGTAACCCGGTAATGATCGGGCGTCAGCGAAACCATAAGGCTGGGAAACAGAAGCAAGTACTCCCCAGCCGCCTGTCGGTCGGGCGGTAACTCCGCAAATCGCGGCAGCGCGTTGCCATCGTCGCTCGGCCGGTAGTTTAGGCTTAACTGGCCCATAAAGAGATCATCGACCACCAAGACGTGGTCTTCCAACGGTGAGAAGGCGTTAAGCGTAGGGTGCACCGCTGGCAGATGATAGCTTTCCAGGAAATTTTCGAGGACCAGCTTCCAGTTGGCGTCAAACTCAAACTGCATGCCCTCGGCGGGGACGGTCGCCGCGACATCGATAGCAGCCCAGCGCGCATCCAGGCGCGCCGTCCACTCCCTTAAGGGAACCGCGTCTGCCGAAAGGTTCACCAGAATAACGTGGTTCCAAATTCCACTTCGGACTTCGACCAGGTGCCGATTCCCGTCCTCGAGCGTCGGATGGCTATGGTCTTGCGGGCCGCTGAAGTGGGGTGTGGCGATCAGCGACCCGTCGAGGCCATAGGTCCAGGCGTGATAGGGGCAGATGATTTTTCGCCGGTTTGTGCAGGGCTGTTCGAGGAGTTTTGTGCCCCGGTGACGGCAAGCGTTATGAAACACCCTTACTTGACCATCGTGGCCGCGAACGACAATGAGCGGTTGGCCCGCAGCGGTGACCGGATAGATATCGCCGGGTTGGGCCACATCGTGTTCGAAGGCAATGCCGATCCAAGATTTGCGAAGTACGCGCTCGAACTCAGCCTGCAAGAACGCGTCGTCCGTGTAGGCACGGTTTGGCAGTCCGAGAGCACCCTCGATGCTGTTGGTGACCGACTTGAACTCCTTTTCGGTGAGCGACACAGCGGCACCTCATGTTCCTGCGAACCGTCGGTCAGTCGAGCAAATCGTCTTCCAAGGGATAGGTCGAGAGAAGTTCATAACCCTCTTTGGTTACGAGGACTTGTTGTTCAAGTTTGACCCCATCCCGTTCGCCGACCGCACCGACATAGCTTTCCATGCAAATCACCATATTCTCCTGCAGCATGCCGGGATAGCCTTTTTCGGCTCGGTCTTTTGGGTAATAGAGCTTGGGCGCCTCATCGCACATGCCGACGCCATGAAAAATGCAGGTGTACTGGTTGGGGTGGAAGGCTTCCGGCTGCAAGAAAGCGCGGTTTCCAAACTCTTCCAATGTGACCCCGGCACGAACCAAGGAGAGGTTGTGTCTGATTTCTTCTAGCGCATGCCGGTAGAGGGCTTTTTGCCGCTTCGTCGGCCGGCCGGGTCCGCAAAAGAATGTGCGCGACACGTCGGCGCAGTAGCCGAAGGGGCCGACCATGTCGGTGTCGAAGCCAACCAGATCGCCGGCTTCAAGCTTTCGATCCGATGCTTCCTGGAACCAAGGGTTTATGCGTTCGCCGGAAGCCAGCATGCGTCCATCGTGCCAGTCCCCGTTGTTTGCCAGGTTGGTGTAGTTCAAGAGCCCCCAAAGCTGAAGCTCGGTCACCCCCGGCCTGGCGATTTCCTTGATCTTGTCGATGCCGAGGTCGGCAACCGCCAGTGCCCAGCGAATGCAGTCGATTTCGTCTTGGGACTTGATCATTCGGGCTTCTTCGATGATGTCGACCGCATCAATCACTTCGAGCCCTAGGTTCATCATCGCTTGCACGGCGCTCGGGTTGATGTATTCGACGGCCACTCGACGGTTGTCGCTGCCGATCTCGTGATGAAAATCATCGAGGTCGGCGGCGAGGAGCCTCGCGCGTTCCGCCATTTCCGATCCACCGGCAAAGTAGGATATGGCCCTGGCGGGGCGAGCCACATCAACAAGTGCAGGCTTCGTTCCTAGGATCCCGTGAATGACAACCGGGCCATCCACCGGTACGAAGAGATAGGCAGAGGGGATGTGAGACTGAAACAAAGCATAGTTGCGATAGTCAACTGCGTAACGCAGGCTGACAGGGCTGACAAAGACGCCGACAGAGGTGTTGGCCTGACGCAGTTTTTCGCGGATCCGAGCCAATCTGTAGCGACCCATTCGCTCAGCATCGATTGCCGGCATGGGGCGGTGCCGCGTGAGTTGACTCCAATCATCGGGCGATATGCCAAGGCATTGGTTGTCACTCATCCCCGATTCAATCCAACCAGGGCAACACGGGCGCGTCTAAGGGCTACCATGTTACACGCACCCTGTTGCTGTTGGAGAGAAGGGAGTGTACCCGGCAGGCATTATAGGCTCGCTATGGTGTTGATTGGACTTCCTGGGAATTCGCCGGTCGCATTTGCCGTAAGTTCCGCTGTCGCCGACGATAAGCGCGCCACGAACGCCTCAGGTTTGCAGCGGCAACGATGTAGTAGAGGGCCTTGAACAACAAGATCGGCATGCCCAGACCATTCTTGCGGAAGACGTCCCCGGCAAGCACCGACAGAATGGCCTCTTCCATGCGCAGGATATTGCGAGGCGCCATAAAGAGGTCGTGCATGGCCGGGGTGGTGAAGCGATAGATGAACCACGACAAGACTCGCATGCCTTTGTGGACCTGCGACTCGTATCGCTTTAGGGCGGCGGTTGCGGTACGTCCCTCGCGCAAACAGCGATCAATGGCGTCAACGGCCAATGTCGCGTTGTGCATGGCGAGGTAGATACCGCTGGAGAACACGGGATCGATAAAGGCGTAGGCATCGCCAAGCAGCAAGTAGCCATCACCCCACATTCGCCGGGACCAGTAGCTGTAATTGCCCGTGCCCGAGACTGGTTGTATGAGCTCGGCCTTCTGCAGTCGTTCGGCTACGCCCGGGCAAAGCTGAACCGTTTGCCAAAAGAAGGCGTCGAGCCCGCAGCGCCTCGTCTTCAGGTAGTCGGGCAGGCAAACGGCGCCAACGCTCATGGCTCCGTCGGCCAGGGGAATCATCCAAAACCAACCATGCTCGAACCAATAAAGCGAGATGTTGCCTTCATCGCGTCCTTGCCGACGCTGGGCATTCTTAAGATGGCTGAATATGGCCGCGCTGTTGTGTTTGTGGTTTCTTTCCTTCAACCCGAGGCGGGTCGAAAGAAAGGCATCGCGTCCGGAGGCGTCGACGACGTAGCGGGCGCAAAAGACTTGCTCGCCGTCCTCGCGACTGCGGGCGCGGATCACAGAAGATCCATCCGTCTCGAAAGCCACGTCCTTGACCTTGACGCCCTGGTGGATCGCAACCCCCCGTGCAGCCGCGTTCGCTAAGAGCAAGGCATCAAACTCCGAGCGGCGCACCTCGAAGGCATAGGGGTAGTCCTGCGCAAGCGCGTTCTCGAAGTAAAACGTGTGGCGTCGTACCGGCGCTTCTGGCGAGTTGAGCTCGATACCCGGCTTGACGAGGCCGATTTTGGCGACCTCGTCGAGCACCCCCAAGCGAGCGAAGATCGGCAGATTCATGGGCAACAAGGACTCACCGACATGGAAACGGGGGTGGTGGTCCTTCTCCAGCACGATGACCCGCCAGCCTTTTTCCGCCAGCAAGGCGGAAATCGTGGAGCCTGCAGGGCCGCCGCCAATCACCAGAACATCGCAGTCCGTTGAGTGGCCAACCCCAGGTGATGACAACATAGCGACTTCGCCTTTCCTATGGCTGAAGCTCGTTTAGCCAAGTCGCCACAAGCCTGGCACAGCATGCTGCAAGGGGCTTGCGATGACGATGTCTCAAGGGCGCAATCATTACTCCATTTTAGATAGGTGAGCGGTGTCTGAGCAAGCGGCCTGGCAAAGGCCCCTAACCTCAGGCATTTTGCGGCGCGGCCAGGCGAAGGGACAATCGTGAAAGGCTAAATCTACTTGGAGGTCGAAAGGGCGATTGGTAGATTGTGGCGCAACCGAGTCGGGTTTTTGGAGACTTGAATGACGGCGATTGAAATGGAGGTTGCAACCCTCATGGTCGAGGTGCTGAACCTGGAAATCACGCCGGGCGAAATCGCGCCGGAAGAACAGCTGTTTTACGAAGGCCTGGGCCTGGACTCGATTGATGCTTTGGAGCTGGCTTTAGAAATCTCTAAGACCTATGGGTTTGAAATTCGTGCCGATGCGGAGGAGAATCAGCAGGTCTTTTCCTCGCTTCGGGCTCTCGCCAACTTTATCGAGAGCAATCGAACCAAGTAATCAGCATCCTTCGGCTTTGCCGTGATCCATTTCTTTCTCGTGGTTGTCTTAGCCCTTTTCGTCCATGGAGCAATGCTGCTCGGCGCACCGGTCCTGGGCCTTGGCGCCCTGGCCGTTTTTTCGCTGTTGAATGTAGTCATTAAACGCTTGACGACCGGCCGATGGTGCCGCTCTTTTGGTTGGTTGCTGCTTGCCATGCTCGCATCCGCTGCCTGGGGGATTGCGCTGGACGGTCGCTTTGACATGTCATGGATTCTTCTGCTGCCACCGACCATTGTCAGCGCTGGTCTTTGCCTTCTGTTTGGGCGCACTTTGCTGCCGGATAGGGAGCCCTTGATCACCCGATTTCGGCGGTTCTGTGACGGGCATTTGACACCGGAAATCCGCCTCTACACCCGACGTTGGACCATTTTTTGGACGGTCTTTCTCGGTGTCGCCACAGTAGCATCCGTATTTGCGGCTCTCTATGTTGAATTGCTCGCTTGGTCGTGGATGATGAACATTGGATATCCCTTAGCCATCGCCGCCATCTTTCTGGGAGAACATTTCTACCGCGACCGCTATCTCGCCCATTTCGGTCCGGCTTCCGTAACCCAAACCCTGCGGGCCATGTTGCATCCGGACGCCTGGGCCCTAGAGGCCTCCGAACCCGGGAACTTGCGGTGACTGTGTCGATACCTCTCCTGTGGTCACATCCCATGGAACGAGTCGTCATCTGGCGCAAAGGAACCCCCATCGGCACTGCCAACTTGCTAGCTGCCGCCGAGCGTCTTGCCGAAGGCCTGCCCGACCGCAGCCACGTGGTGAATGCCTGTGCTACGCGCACCGGGTTTTTGGTGGCTTTGCTCGCTGCCCTGCTGCGTAACCAGGTCACTGTGCTGCCGAACGATCGAACAGCGCGCGTGGCCTCACAACTTCAGGCGCGCTATCCCGAGCTCTATTGCCTCAGCGAAGAGGGGGGTGCGTGTGCTGGGATCGGTACGCACGCTGTTTGCACCGAGACCCCGGCATCAGGCGCCCGTAGCACTGTTCCCAGCCTGCCTGCCGACGCGGCGGCCGTTATCGCTTTTACCTCCGGAAGCACTGGCGAGCCCGAGCCGCATGAAAAAAGCCTCCGGGTCTTGTCGACAACCTCGCAACTCATTGCCCGCCGGTTCCAGTTTGAGGCAGGGTCGCCGCCAGCCCTGCTGGCGACCGTACCCAGTCAACATATGTATGGTTTGGAAACGGCGGTCGGCCTTGCGCTCTGGAGCCGTGCATCGGTCCACGACCTGAGGCCGCTCTATCCAGCGGACATCGCCGCGGCCTTGTATGAGTTGCCGGCCCCTCGGGTGCTGGTTACGACACCAATCCATTTAAAAGGGCTCCTTGCTTCTAGTGTGAGGTTTCCAGCTCTCAAGGCCGTCATCTCGGCAACAGCACCGCTCTCTTTGGAGACCGCGCGCGCGGTCGAGCAACGATTTGGGACTGAGGTTCTCGAAATTTACGGCTTTTCGGAAGCCGGGACCGTGGCGACGCGACGTCCGGTCGTTGACCCCGTCTGGCAAACCTGCGATGGCCTCACCCTTCGGCGAGAGGGTGCGGCCGATGTCGTCGAGGCAGCCCACTATGCCGCCGCCGTTCCCTTTTCCGACAGGATCAATGTTATTGCGTCTGATCGCTTTGAGCTCATCGGTCGCGCGAACGATATGATCAACATCGCTGGCAAGCGAGCGTCGCTGAGTGGCTTAAATGCGATTTTAACTGCTATCGACCAAGTCACCGACGGCGCCTTCTATCTCGCCGACGAGGAGGAAGACGGCAAGGTCGCTCGTCTGATGGCCTTTGTGGTAGCGCCTAACACCACGACGGGGCGGATCCTAGAGGCCCTGCGCGGTAACATTGACCCAGCCTTTATGCCGCGCCACATCCATCAGGTGGCGGCCCTTCCTCGCTTGGAGACGGGCAAGTTGCCCCGTTCCGCCCTTACCGCGTTGGCCAAGCGTGTGAGGAATGTCCGTTGAGGCCCCAGGAAAACCTGAGCATCGAGTGCGATTTTTCTTGCCCTTCCGACCATCCGGCCGTGGTTGGGCATTTCCCAGGTCACCCGATCGTTCCAGGTGCCATGCTTCTCAATCAAGCGATGGTTCTGGCGAGAAGGGAAGCGGGGTGGCGCGTTACCGGCGTCCGCAAGGCGCGCTTTAAGAAGCCCTTGGCTCCTGAGACCACGTGCCGGCTTCGGCTCACCTTGCGCCAAGACGGCGCGCTTGATTTGACCTGTTGGGTAGGTGACAGTTCGATCATGGCTGCCATTCTCGACTGTACTGAAACTGTCTCACTGCCGTGAGTGTCCAATGGCTGAGCAGGCCAGAGCGCGGAAGCCTTTGGCTCACCAAGTTTATTGTCTATTTGAGTTTGAACACGGATAGGCTCGTCGGACGGTTGCTGCTCCATCCTATTGTCATTTACTTTTGTCTCTTTTCGTCGAAAAGCCGCGCCGCTTCGCGCTCCTACTTGACGAGGATTCTGGGGCGACCGGTGGGCATTGCACATGTCTACAAACACTACCTGACCTATGCCCGGGTCATGCTTGACCGCTTTTTCTTTCTGACAGACCGGACGACCGAGTTCGACATCACCATCAGCGGGCGTGAGGTGGTCGACGAGCTGCTCGCCAGTGGCCGGGGCTTTATATTTCTGGGTGCCCATCAAGGGAGCTTCGACGTGCTGCGGGTGCTGGGCGCGTCTCACCCGGAATTGAAGCTAAAGGCTATGATGTATCCGGAAAACTCCAAGCGGATCACCAGCCTGATCGCGGAGATCAATCCGTCGCTATCGCAGGAGATCATCTTATTGGGCCGTCCGGACGCCATGCTGCAGGCAAAACAGCACCTGGACCAGGGAGGGGCGATCGGCTTGCTAGGGGATCGGATCATCAGCGGCGACAAACTCCTGCGCGCGGCGTTTCTCGGGCAACCCGCCAATTTTCCGGCCGGTCCACTCATGCTGGCATCCGCGCTCAAAGTGCCGGTCGTCCTGTTCTATGGGCTCTATCTAGGTGGCGCTCGCTATGAGGTTCATTTTGAGCTTCTTGTGGATCAAGTTGCTGCCAAGACCAGGAAACGCCAATCGGACCAGCAGGCGCTGATCGACAAGTTCGCCGCGCGCCTCGGCGATTTCTGTCACCGCGAGCCTTATAACTGGTTCAATTTCTACGATTTTTGGGATTCCTCGGATGCGGCGCCCTAGCCTTTGCGTTGCCCTTTGGCTTTGCCTCTTCGTCCTTCAAGATGCAGTGGCGGGAAATCCTTCCCTGACCGTCGAGGATTTGGTGGCCGGCTTCGCTCAGAAGCAAGAAACAAGCGTCGCCTTTACCGAAGAGCGCCACCTGCAGCATCTCACCGAGCCGCTGGTTTCCAAGGGGCAATTGACCTTCAAACCGCCCGAATACTTGGAGCAGCTAGTACTGCAGCCGAAATGGACAAGAGTGATCTTCGATGGCGAACTGCTCATCGTCCAGGAGAATGAATGGGAGGCCCCGGTGCGGCTTGCGCTCTCGGACTATCCCGCGCTGGAGGCAATGACCGTAACGCTTCGGGCTTTGCTGTCCGGTAACGCTGCGGTATTGCAACACCACCACCAGGTGTTGCTGAGCGGCGAAGATGCCGCCTGGACCCTGCGACTGATCCCCCGCGTCAAGACCTGGGGCGAGGCCGTCCGAGAGGTGCTGATTGAGGGTTCTGGGCGTGACATCTCGTCAATCACATTGACCGAGGTCGGTGGCGACCGATCGGTTACCACGATCCACGGCGAAACATGAAAGCTGCTGGATTTGTCCGCTTGGCGCTCAGTTTGGGCCTGTTGGGCGCCCTTGGACTGATACTCGCCTCGTGGATCGAGCCAAAGGCCGACCTCAGCTTTGTCTTTCCGCGTGACTCTTCCCCGGACATTGAGTTGCTGGCCGAACGCCTGCAACAGGGGCCATCTGCCACACTCCTGCTGATAGCGCTCTCGGCTGCGCCATCCGAGTCGGTGAGCCCTGAAACCTTGGTCCGCCTCAGCAACCGTTTGGCGCGGACGCTCGACGAAAGCGGCCTTTTTCGTTTCGTTGCCAACGGCAATGTTCGAGCGCCGGGCCCCGAGATTGAGGCGCTCTTCAAGAAGCGCTATCTCCTTAATCCGAGGCTGACCGCCGAGGACTTCAGCGCGGCCGCTCTCCGCGCTCATCTCGAACGCCGGCTCGAGGAACTTCGAACCCTATCAGGTCTGGCGACGAAGAAGCTCCTGCCGGAAGACCCGACGGGTCGTCTGCAGGAAGTCATGCGCTATTGGCAAAACGCCGGCGGTTCGGTTCGCTCCCAAGGCACCTGGCTGTCCCAGGACCAAAAGGCAGCCTTCCTCATGCTGCGTGCGGGCGGGAAGGCCTACGACTTAGCTTCGCAGCAGGAAACCGTGGACTTCATCGAGAAGACCTTTGCCGTCGTCAAAGAGGACGCAGCCGTCAGGATGGAGCTGACCGGGCCCATCGTCTTCGCCACGCAAAGCAGCCAGGTCATCCGCTCAGAGATGCAATGGCTGACCTCACTTTCCGCGCTTTTCGTAGTCGGTCTGATGCTCGCGGTGTTTCGCTCGCTGCCGACGGTCTTGGCATTTGTGCTGCCGCTCGGCTTCGGCCTCTGTGCCGGGGTTGTTGCCGTCATGGCCCTATTTGGCGAGATCCACGGCATCACCCTAGCGTTCGGTGGCATACTGGTCGGGATTTCGGTCGACTATCCTATTCACTTGGCCAGTCACATGACCAACAATGGGGATTCGCGGGTCGCGCTGCGATCCATCTGGCCGACGCTCAGCCTTGGCTTGCTCACCACGGTGGCCGCCTTTCTGGCCATGACCTTCTCCAGTTTTCCGGGCCTGGCGCAGCTCGGAGCCTTTACCATTGTTGGCTTGGTCACTGCGGCCATGGCCACACGCTGGCTGCTGCCCCTGATGCTGACAAGGGAAGTGCTGCCGCCTTCGCCTTTGTGGAACCGAATACAACCTACTGCTGGCTGGCTGCGCGCCGCTCGCCTCTCCCTTCTGGCCTTGGCGCTGCCGTCTGCGATACTGTTGGGCCTGCGCGGGGAAGAAATTTGGGAGACTGACTTACGAAACCTTAGCCCCGTGCCGCTGGCGGAACGAGCCCTGGATCGAAAGCTGCGCGAACAAATGGGCGCCGCGGATGTCCGCTACCTGCTGGTTGTCCGCGCTCCATCCGTCGAAGACGTCTTGCAACGGAGTGAGGCCATAGCCGAAGACCTACAGGGTTTGGTGGATGACGGGCGGCTTGCGGGTTTCGAAATGGCGGCGCGCTATCTACCCAGTCTGGAAAGCCAAGAGCGCCAGCAAGACTCCCTGCCGGTCGCTGCCGACTTGCAGAAGGCCATGGAAGATGCCGCCGAGGGTATGCCTTTCAAGCCGGGCTTGTTCGCACCCTTCTTGTCGGCCGTTTCCCAGTCGAAAGAGGGACCGCCGCTGGCGCTGGAGGAATTCCGTGCGACCGGCCTCGGTTGGCACTTTGAGGCGCTGCTTTTTCAGCAAAGGGGTGACTGGGTCGGCCTGATCGCGCCGCAGGCCTTGCGCGACCCACAAGCTCTTGCCGACTTCGTCAGGGCACGCAACGACCCCTCTTTGTCTTTTCTGGACTTGCAGCGTGGCTCTGAGGCCCTGGTCGCTGATTACCGCAGGGAAACGCTCTCTTGGCTGGCAATAGGGGCGTTCATCGCTGTGGCGATGCTGATGATTGGCCTCCGGTCGATGCCGAGCGTGCTGCGCGTCTTGACCCCGATCGCCTTGTCGGTGCTCTTCACCTTGACCGCTTTGTCGTTATTGGGAACCGCCCTTTCCCTCTTCCATCTACTGGCTTTGCTTCTGGTGGCTGGCGTGGGCCTAGACTACGCCTTGTTTTTTGAGCGTTTTGCCGCCCGGTCTTCCGGTTGGCCGAACACCTTGCGAGCGGTCATCTTAAGTGCCATCACCACGATCTCGGTATTTTCCATCTTGTCGTTTTCCAGCATTCCTGTGCTATATGGGCTGGGGAAAACAGTTGCGGTTGGCTCATTCTTTTCCCTAATTCTTGCATACATATTTGCCGCGCGAAGCGATTCATCCCAAACATGCCCCGGCCCCTAGTTCTGACAAGCTACACCACGGTGAACGCTTGTGGGCATGGGCTAGATGAAACCCGGGATGCCTTGAGGTGCGACCAATCCGGGTTGCGGCCCTGTGATTTCGATGAGGTTGGGCTCGACACCTATATCGGTCGGGTTGGCTCGGTTGAGGATTGTCCCGTCGACGAAAGCCTGAGAGCTTTCGATTGCCGCAACAACCGTCTTGCGCAAATGGCCTTGCAGGCGGATGGATTTGCTGCGGCGGTGGCGCGAGCGGCAGCCCGTTACGGCGCTGATCGGATCGCGGTAATCATGGGGACCAGCACCTCGGGGATTGGAGAGGGGGAGGCTGCCTACCGCAACCGGGCGACGCCGGACGACAAGCTCTCGCCGAGCTTCGATTTTGACGCTTCACACGACTTCTATTCGCTGCCGCGCTTTGTTCGCCGCTATTTGAATTTGACCGGTCCGGCGATGACCGTATCGGCCGCCTGCGCCTCGAGCGGTAAGGTCTTCGCCGATGCTTGGCAAGTAATCGAGGCCGGCCTATGCGACGCCGCGGTGGTTGGCGGGGTTGACAGCCTTTGCCTGTTGACTCTGCGCGGCTTCAATTCCCTCGAGTTGCTTGCCAACGGTCCCTGCCGACCCAACGACGTGTCGCGGTCGGGGCTTTCCATTGGCGAGGCCGCCGGCTTTGCGCTGATCGAGCGTCCCAATGCTGCCGAGCCGGGCTCTATCGCCTTGCTCGGCTATGGCGAGAGCAACGATGCCTATCATATGTCAGCGCCGCATCCGGAGGGGAAGGGCGCCATCATGGCCATGCGCGCAGCCTTGGAAAGGGCCGGTCTAGAGCCTGCCGAGATCGACTACATCAACCTGCACGGAACCGGCAGCAAGGCGAACGACAGGGTCGAGGATAACGCCATATTCCAGATCTTTGCAGGGTCTCTTCCGACCAGTTCGACCAAGGGCTGGACCGGGCACACGCTCGGTGCCGCCGGCATCACCGAAGCGGTAATTTCCTGCCTATGCCTGCGCGACGGCTTCATCCCGAGGAACCTATTCCTGCAAAACCTTGACCCGGATTTCCGTTGCGCGGTTCAGGTGCAAACCATTGATGCGCCGCTGCGGCGGGTTTTGAGCAATTCCTTCGGTTTCGGTGGCAGCAATGTCAGCCTCGTGTTCGGGATGGTGCCGCAATGAAGCTGTCGATAGCCGGCATTGGTGTCCTCGGCCCCGGCCTGCAGGGCTGGCATGCGTGCCGGTCGGTTTTGCGCGGCGAGCGGGCTTTCGAGGCGCAGCCTCTCGAGGTGGCCGCACCGGCCATCCTTTCGGTGCGGGAGCGGCGGCGCAGCAGTTTGACCGTCAGAATGGCGCTCACCGTTGCCGCAGAAGCCGTTAGTCAAACCGACCTCGAGCCCCAGGATCTGGCGACGGTTTTCGGCAGCGCCAACGGCAGCGGTCTTGAGATTCACAA
Organism: Rhodospirillales bacterium; assembly: GCA_965222795.1. Lineage (GTDB taxonomy): Bacteria > Pseudomonadota > Alphaproteobacteria > Kiloniellales > CBDCUY01 > CBDCUY01. The sequence goes on from OZ244972.1 coordinate 3,505,847, forward strand.
ACTCCTCGAAGCCCTTTCGACGCCTGAAATGCTGGTTTCGCCCACGCATTTTCACAACTCAGTGCACAATTCAGCAGCCAGCTATTGGTGTATTGCCACCTCCTGCCATCAGCCGAGCACCTCTATTGCGGCGCATGACTATAGCTTTGCAGCATCGCTCTTGAAGGCGGCCGTGCAGGTAAAGGCCGAAGACCGGCCGGTGCTCCTCACAGTCTTCGATTGCCCAATGCCCGAGCCGTTGCACAGCAAGCGCCCGATTGCCGCGGCCTTCGCGGTCGCCCTGGTGCTGGTCCCGAATGGCGAAGGCTCGACCGGGGTGGGGATATCGGTATCGTGGAAGAGCGATTCCACGATGCTAGACGTGACGCGGCCGGGTGATCCAGGGCTAGTCGGCCTTTGGCAGGGTACGCCCGCTGCGCGCAGCTTGCCCTTGTTAGAGGCCATTGCCCGCGATCGCGCCTTTACGCTCAACCTTCGCTACCCGGAAGACGGCCGGCTCGAGCTAGAGGTGACGCCGTGCTAGACCGTGACGCTGTAAGGAAACTGGTGCCGCACGGGGAAGGCATGGTGTTGATTGACAGTGTCTCCCATTGGACGAAGCGTGACATCATCTGCCGCACTGATACTCACCGCGGGCTTGAGAACCCGCTACGCTGCAATGACTGCCTGCCGGCCTTATCCGCTGTCGAGTACGGGGCGCAAGCCATGGCGATTCATGGGACTCTGATCGCCGAGAACCGGGTGCGCGCCGGCCTATTGGGCAGTCTCCGCAACCTGGTTTGCCACGTCGAACGCTTGGATGACGTTGCCGGTCCGCTTGTCGTGGAAGCCAGCTTGTTGTACGGCCAAGGGGACGGTTGTGTTTACGAGTTCACCCTTCGGAGCGATGCCGACATGTTGGTCGAAGGGCAGGCCACGGTATTTCTGACATGACGGCTCGGCGTGCCCTTGTCACCGGTGGCGGCGGCGCCATTGGTGGTGCGATCTGCCGGGTCTTGGCACGCGACGGGCAGGAGGTGATCGTGCACGGCAGCGGTCGCACCCAAGCAGCCGAGGAGGTGGCACTTGCCATCCGATCCGACGGGGGGCGAGCGGAGGCGGTGCACTTTGACATTACCGATGAAGGTGCCGCCACGCGGGCGGCGGCAGAAGTGTTGGAGAAAGGGCCGATTCAAGTCCTGGTCCATAACGCCGGCGTTCATGACGATGTGCCCTTGGCCGGCATGGCGGCTTCGCAGTGGCGCAACGTCATCGCGGTTTCGCTGGACGGATTCTATCATGTGGTCCGGCCTCTGCTGATGCCGATGATGCGGACCCGTTGGGGGCGGATCATCAGCATCTCCTCGCTCGCGGCCGTGATGGGCAATCGCGGCCAGGTGAACTATTCTGCCGCGAAAGCCGGGCTGCATGGCGCGACAAAATCGCTTGCCCGCGAATGTGCCAGCCGCGGTATTACGGTCAATGCGGTGGCGCCGGGCGTCATAGCCACTCCCGAGACCCATAGATCCTTTCCCCCGGAACGGATCGGCTCCTTGGTGCCCATGAAGCGAGCGGGCACCAGCGAAGAGGTGGCGGAGCTCGTTGCCTTTCTAGCCTCGGAGAAGGCCAGCTACATCACCGGTCAGATAATTGCCATCGATGGTGGAGTGTCTTGACGTTTTCATTTATGTTGATCGCAGTGATTTTTTTTGGTGCAGGAGCTGATTAAGGGGAGCGAAGCGTGCGCACTTTCCGCATTTCGATATTGTTTTTGATGCTCGCGCTAACGGTGACATCCTGTGGTCGACGGGCGCCACTTGAAAACGTGCACGATGCGCCGTTCAACACCCAACAGGCGGCCCAACTAGCGGAGATCAGAGATGTAATCATCGATGCCGGCCGGCAACGCGGATGGGTCCTGATGCCCCAAGGCGCCGGCGTTATCAGGGGTGGTATACTGGTTCGGAACAAGCACAAGGTAGACGTGGAAATTCTTTATGACGTGGAGAAGTTTTCCATCATCTATTTGTCCAGCGTCAACATGAACTACGAGGAGCGGGACGGCGAAGCCTATATTCACCCAAGTTATATTTCGTGGATCAACAACTTAAAGCAGGACATTCAGGTCCGAACCGCCAATCTTTAGGTATGCCCGTTAGCGCCGAGCCACCAGCCGCGCCTGGCGGAAGTCACGAAAACATTGGAACAGGCCCTGCGGATACATCCACCGGGGCAAGAGTTTCGAGGCGACCATGAGAACGATCCAAGCGACATCGATGGGTCGAAAATGGCTGCGGCGGCGGGTCACGCTATTGTAGAGCGTTGGAATAGAAACCGGGCAACTTCGGAATCCAGCCCGGGCAGCATTGATAAGGATTTCACTTTCAAAGACAAAGCTGTGCCTGCGTGCGTGCTTGGCTTCGACCCTTTCGAGAATGTCGCGGGGGAAGAGCCGAAAGCCGCACTGGCTGTCCTCTATCAAGTAGCCACTCGCCCAAGAAATCCAGAAGTCAGCAATTCGATTCAAAGTATAGTTCAGCCGTGGCTGGTTCACCTTGCCTGCCCGGCGCGAGCCAATGATAATCATGCTGCCCGCCTCCCTGGCCTGGGCCAGGAAACTCGGAATATCTTCCGGCCGGTGCTGCCCGTCGCCGTCCAAGGTGATCACGGCGTGGATATCGTGTTTCAGGGCTTCTCGAAATCCGGTTACGAGGCTGGCGCCCTTCCCCCGGTTGACCGGGTGGCGCAGCAAAACGACCGGAAGCCCCTCCAGTAATGCAGCGGTGCCATCACGCGACCCATCATCGACGACGATAACCAGCGAAACTTGGGCCAGACATCTTTGCACCACGTCGCGAATAGTTGCAGCTTCGTTATAGGCTGGGACCACAACGGCTGAATTGTTGTCCGCTACTTTGGGCACCCGCATTTCCAACAATCTATCCGCACGGCGCTTTAGTTTTTCAGAAGGTTGCCGGCCATCGGTCATCGCGTGCTAAGGTGCGCCGGGCCGCCCTACTGTGCTCGTGCCATCAATCAATGGAGTAACGGACATAAGAATAACAAGTGAAATGAAACGGTGCTAACCTTGTTTTGATTGTGGCGCGCCAGAACCGAGGTTTGCGGCGATGGGTCGCTGTATTGAATGTCGAACCCGGACATGGCAGACGGCAGAGCGCCTAAGCCATTTGCCGAGGTTTGAGTGATGTTCGTACTGGTAGCCCCGTGGTGGAACGATTCATGACCGATACAGACTCACTTGGCCAAACTGTTTCTTCGAAGGCTGCGGCCTTGCCGCCCCATCCCACGTTGAAGAACTTCTATACCTCGGACAACCAAAGGCCAAGGTTCGTCAGGGCGTTGTTCGACGCTTCGGCCTCCCATTACGATTGGGTGTCGGGCGTCATGAGTCTAGGCAGCGACAGAGCCTATCGCCGCCGCGTGCTTCAGGCGAACGGCCTTGTGCCGGGTATGCGGATGCTCGATCTAGCCTGCGGGACGGGAATGGTTTCTGGCCCAGCATTGCAGATCGTTGGCAATCGGGGCAGTGTCGTCAGCCTCGACGCCAGCTTGATGATGTTGCGTGAGGGTGTCGAGAAGGGCCGTACAACGCAGCCGCTGCAGGGTCGCTGCGAGCAACTCCCCTTACTCGATGAGATCTTTGATTTTCTGTGCATGGGCTTCGGCCTTCGCCACATGGCGGATCTGGGCGGGGCATTTTCCGAGTGTTCTCGGGTGCTCAAGCCAGGTGGTATCCTATTGCTGCTTGAACTCACTCGGCCTGGCTCAAAGCCGGCATTTGATCTGCTGAAGTTTTATCTGAAAACTGTGGTGCCAAAGGTGGCGCGCTTGACGACTAGGAACCGGGACACCGAGACTTTGATGAGCTACTTCTGGGATACGGTGGAATTTTGCGTGCCGCCTCAAACGATCATGTCCAGCCTACACGACGCTGGCTTTTCCGAGGTTTCCCGTCGGGTCCAAGCCGGAATTTTTAGCGAGTATCGGGCCGTAAAGCGATAAGTGCCGACCGATGCTCTAGTCGATCGTGGCGTAGGCAATGCCGTCCAGTTCGACCAGAAGCTCACTTCGGCAAAGGTCAGCCTGCACATAGATCACTTGCGGGGCGGTATCGAAGTGGTCTTCCAGCAGCCTTCGCGTCTCGAGGTAATGTTCGGGCCGACGGATATAGACCTTCAGTCGGCTGCTTGGCGCGGCAAGGGCGAAGGTGACGCCCGATGCCTCACTTCCCGCTCTCGTCAGAGTTTCCAAATTGTCCAGCATCTCTGCGACTTGTCCGCGCAGGTCTTCCCTGTGCCGGCTTTCATGACCGACAATGCTGGCGGTGCCTGACAGGAAAAGTCCGGCGCCGCCGGCCCAGGTCTTAACAAGGGCCCGTGAGAAAGAGGGGCTCTTTGGACCATAGCGGGGCGGATAGGCATAGGCGCTTACTTGCTTCGGGTTCTCGATGGCTAGGCCAGGTGACCGGGCAGCTAGAACATAGAAGCACAGGTCATCACTGTCACAACCTACACCGCAAGCGGCCGGATAGGATTCGGTCAGGTTCGGCAATTTTGCCTGAAAGCTCTTGGATCTGCCGATGCAGAAGAGCTTGTACCGCTCCATACCGTCTTGGTCATCGTTGATCTTGGGCAAGATGTTCCAAATCCGCAGGAGGTGTGGATAGCCCCGGCGCTGAACCAGATCGATCAGCCGACCGTATAGGTCTTCGGCCAAACCACCTAGGTGCGCATGTCCTGGCGCCTCTGCGATGCAGGATGCAAACAGATAGTCGGGCGTGGAGGCCAGTGCAAAACCATCATCACGGCCATATTCGACCGGACCTGCTGTACGGATTACTTCTATAAAAGAAGTCGTCATCAGTGAGGGGAGGCCGCCGTGAACTTGTGGCCAGGGGTGCTGTGAAAGCAACGTCCTGCCGTCGGCTACCGCGGCGATGACTGTGCTCTGTGGATTGGCCTCCAATACCGCATAGTCATCGGGCGTAAGGTAGTCAAACTCAATGCTGGATGCTGTTGCCGCGCAATCCAAATCCTTCGGCGCCAAGCCTCGATCCTCTTCAGTTGAACTGTTGTCACTGGCGATCAACAATGACCACCACCCAATTCCCGTTCCCTGCGGCGGGATTTTATTACCCCAGACAGCGTTTAATGAACAACTATCGCGGGCTACCTGACTATGCAACTACGCTACGGCTGTCTGGCAAATCACTCGACCATGGACCTTCTTTGGGCGAATCTTTGGTCCCGTGGGGCTAAGACCTGGGCCGACAACGACCCTTCGTCCGACATCCAGCGGCCACAATTTGGCCGGTTTGAAGCGGCATTGTCTTGATGACGGTTCGTTAACACAATCTGGCTAAGTCGGGATACTATCGTTTGTAAGGCGCCCGCAATGACCAATCGCATTTCATCCAGAAGCCTAGTTTTTTGCGCGCTGCTCGCGATCGCCACTCTCAGCACCCTTCCGGCCCGAGGGGCAAGCGGCGATTTCAGGCTGGAGCGGGTCATGCTGTCGACCGGTGGCGTCGGCTACTTCGAATATGCCGCAGAAATCGAGGGCGACGCCGAACTCACACTTGCGGTCCGCCTCGATCAAGTCGATGATGTATTGAAGTCCATCGTCGTCTACGACGATGCCGGTGGGGTCGGCCAGGTCCGCCTGCCGGGCCGCGAACCCTTAGCTCAAGCCTTCCGCGATTTACCGTTCCCGCCAGAAGCGCTGGAATCCCCTGCTGCCCTGCTCAATTCTTTGCAGGGTGCAGAGCTTCGCGCATCCGGTGACACGGATCTCGAGGGCCGCATCTTGCGGGCTCGTCCGGAAACGGTAAGTCTGCCGGATGGCCTGGGGACAACGGTACACCACCGGGTTAGTGTGATAACGCCTACCGGCATTCGCCAATTCATTCTCGAGCAAGCCGAGACCATCGCCTTTCTTGATCCCGCCCTGCAGGCACAGGTCGACAAAGCCCTTGAAGCAATCGCCCGGCATCGCGTTCAAGATAGCCGCTCCCTCACTATCCTCGCCGAGGGCAGGGGCAAGCGCAGCGTTCGGGTCGGCTATGTGATCGCGGTGCCGCTGTGGAAGTCCTCCTATCGTCTCAACTTGGCACCAGCAGCTGCAGTGGGACCGGCGCGACTGCGCGGCTGGGCTCATGTCGATAACCTGAGCGGCCAAGACTGGGACGGCGTCGAACTAACATTGGTGTCGGGCAACCCGGTGACCTTCCGCCAGGCGCTCTACAGCGCCTACTTTGTGGATCGGCCCGAGGTACCGGTCGAGGTGCTGGGGCGGGTGCTGCCCCGGCTCGACCGCGGCGTCATTGCCTCGGCAAAGCGGAGAGAGGCCAAGCCCGGTGGTCAGACATTCGAGTCGGGCTTCCGGAACGAACAGCGTCAGGCCCTAGATCGGGCCAGGGGCGCCTCGAGTGAACTTGAGGAAACAGCAGGCTTTGCCATGCAATATGCGGATGTGGCCGCCGCGCCGGAAGCTCCTCCGCCTGCAGGTCGGCCGACGAACCTGGCGACGATGATCGCCGCTCAAGCCGAGGAGGCCACCACCCAAGTAGTGTTCCGGGTTCCGCAGCCGATAACAGTCGCCAACGGCCAATCGCTTATGGTTCCGGTTGCCGACCGCAAGGTCCCGGGTGAGCGCCTGGCACTCTACCAGCCTGCGACTCACGCGTTTCATCCGCTGGCCGCTGTCCTTCTGGTCAACGATAGCGAAACCGGCTTGCCGCCCGGCAGCTTGACGCTCTATGAGGCGGGCGACAGCGGTGCGCCCGCCTATGTCGGGGATGCGCGGCTGTCGGTGCTGCCCTCGGGCGACGAGAGGCTGGTAAGCTACGCCCTGGACCAAAAGGTGCGCATCGATCGTGAACACAAGGGCGACCAGCATGTTCTGAAAGGTCGCATCAACAAAGGTATCCTGGAGCTGACCTACTCCGACGAGCAGACCACGCTTTATCGGATCAAGGGGCCGGCACAGGAGCCCCGCCGTGTGCTCATCGAACAACCGCTGCAGCCGGGCTGGGAGATCATCGCTCCCGAGCCTGAAACCGTTGAGCAGACCGAAGCGCACTATCGTATCCGCAAAGACCTGGAGGCAGGCAGTGAGACAACGGTAGAGGTGACCCTGCAGCGCGAGCGGTTGCAAATAATCCAGCTGGTGCAATTGACGGCCCCGCAGATTATCGCCTACACCAAGTCTGGGCGGCTGGACCCCGATCTGCGCAAAGCCATCGCAAAGTTGGGTGACCTGCGCCACACTATCGATGGGCACCAGCGGCGCCTAGACCAACTCAACCAAAGCCGGGCCGGAATCTTTGAAGAGCAAAAGCGAATTCGCGACAATCTGAGCCGCATACCATCCAACAGCGACCTCCACCGACGCTATTTAAAGAAACTGAGCCAGCAGGAGGATGCGCTCGAGCATCTTGATCGCGATACCATCGCCGCTCAGGCACAATTCGATGCAGCCCAGGATGCGCTCACCGATTATATTGCCGGACTGGAGATGTAAGTATCTCTCGTGTCCCGATTTCTAAATTCGAGTGAAGCACGCCCGCAAATCTAGGCGAATTGCGGAATCGGGACACTCGTCAGCGCTTGTGGCGGATCCTTAGGAGACCAAAGTGCAAGCCACCTTCAGGCGATGCATTCGAGCAGCTCGATGGGGCAGGCGCCGTTGACCTTCGTTTGCTGCCCGACGCCCTAATCAAATCAATCGATGAATTACGCAAAATTTCCCAAACATATTTACGTTATTTTCTAGTTCAAAAAAATGTACAATAAATCACTATTAATCTTGCATAGAAAGAACTATTATAAGATAATAATACTGTGACGATTATTAATAACATCTGTCAATAAAGTGTCGAAAATTGGGTGAAGATAGTAGCAGTGAAGCGTGATTATTTGTTGTTTCGGCTGGATTTTTCATGTCTTTAACTTCATCCGTTCACCGGTTTCAGTTGCTGGGGTTGTTCGGCAAGGCACCTGTGGGCAATGCCTTCGGTGGAGTTGTTGGTCACCTCGGCGCGCTTTATCGACCGATGTTCGTCGATCTGGGGGCAGGCCCGACGGCTGCATCCTGTTTGTTTTCTTCTCTTCACAGCTACTCAAGGGCTCTCCCTTTCTCTTCCTACGAGCCTTGGTCAAAAGCGAGGCCCTGTTGATCGACTTTGCGAGTTGCGCCGGCCATGTTGTATTGGCACTTGACCTTAACTGGAAGGCAGGCGAGCAAGCATCAGCTGGCAAGCTGACTGTTGCCTTAAGGCAATATGTAAATCCTTTATAGTTAACAACTATAAATAGATATATAAGTTAAAGCACTATTTTAAGTAGATTTCAAAGGATTGGGCTGATCATGCTCGGACAAGGAAGCGGCAACCCTAGGACACTCGCCAGGGACCGGTTGGCTGGAACCTTTCAACGTTGTTCCAGCGGTGCAAGGCGGGTTCGGCAGTTTTCTAAGGCCTTCAGGCGGTAGGGAGATGCCCCAAGGGCGTTTTGCAGGCAAAAGCGACCGGTCCGCGCCCATTGCTGTGGACGCTGGCAATGGGGTAGCGGTTCATCTGCCGCCGTTCGGCATAGCGTCGTTTTTGAGTTCACCTGGCTCCAATGGTCGGATATCTGGGCTGGAATCATCCATTGATCTGGAATCTATAGTGCTATCAATGGTTCTTTGATAAGATAGAGGGGAAAATACGTCGATGCTTTCTTGGGAGACTCTAACCGCACTGGAGCCGAAGGTCTAGGGCGCCTAGTTGATGAGTTTAGGCCGATCAAACAGGGCGAAGGCATTTTTTGCATTAAAGGAAGATGACGCCCGCATCGAAGCACTACTCCCTAGGCTCGAAAACAGCTTTTGTCGTGAGAATATCTTGATTTGGCCATGTTTTGACAATCTCTTGCTTAGTCACCATGACGATCCAAAGACAACGAGATTTTTAGAATCAAATAATTCAAGGCCTGCCACCGTTGTTGTCGAGCATAATGGGAGAATGATTTGAATCAATGATTCTTGGTTCTTCCACAAAATTAGCTAGGGCGATCTTGAGCGTAACCCAAAAGTCCGACTCATCGAAACATCAGTAATAGAGCAATGCTGGAATTATACCAACTGGGTCTTTACTACATCAGCGCCGTTTGGAAACGACGTTGGATAGCCTTGACTGTCGCATGCATAATCTCAGTCGTCGGTTGGGCGATTGTCATTATGATTCCTGACAGTTATCAGTCTCGTGCGCGAATTTATGTTGATAGCTCCAACGTGCTGCAGCCGTTACTGCGTGGTATCACGGTAGATAACAACATTGTCGCGCAGGTGCGGCTGATGAAGCAAACCCTTTTGAGTGACCCTAATATCGAGGCTGTTGCGCGGAAGACCGATTATGACTTGACAGCAACGACAGATGCTGAATCGAGGCTTCTTCTTCAGGACATTCGAGATAGAACGAGAATATCAGCGACTGAAGAGGACATTTTTTCGATAACTTATACAGATTCCGAAGCGGCACGTGCCCAAAACGTTGTTCTGGCATTGATTGATATCTTCGTGGAAAGCAATATTGGGGAGAGTCGCCAAGAGCTCGATATTGCACAGGATTTTATTGAACAACAAGTAGATATCTATGAAAGGCAGTTGCAACAGGCTGAGAATCAATTAGCGGCCTTCAAGCAAGACAATATGGAGCTTCTAGCCGGCGAAGGGGGATATGTTGGCCGGGCCAGCGTCACCAAGGAACGGTTGAGGCTGATTAAGCAGGAACTGCAGCAAGCAATAGCGGAGCGCAATGTTCTGCGGCGGGAGTTGGCGTCGGTCCCAGAAAGCATTCCGTTCGGCGATGCTGCTTCCTTAGGTCCTCCAAGCGACACGAGTGTCCGCTTGCTAGATGCTGAGGCGCGACTGCGCTCCTTGTTGGCCCGCTACACCGAAAAGCATCCGGATGTGGTCAGCACCAAACGCGAGGTCGAAAAGATCTTGGCCAAAGCCGAGGCAGAAGCAAATGCCTTGGCAGAGTTCGCAGTGCAAGATGGAGAGCAAAGCGGAGGTCAACCAAACCCGCTTTATGCCGACTTGAAGCTACGACTGATCGAGCAGGAATCCAGGGTGGCGAGTTTGCGGCAAAGAGTGGCTGACGTCGGCGAAGAATTTGATGAAATTAATCAGATCGCGGATCGCGTGCCGATCGTGGAGGCCCGCCTTAAACAGCTTAACCGTGACTATGACGTGATTAAGAGGAAACACAGCGAACTCCTGAGTCGGCGGGAATCCGCGAGATTGTCCCGCGAGCGTGAACAGCGTGGTGACGAAGTCGTCTATCGTCTGGTTGAGCCGCCCAGGGTGCCCATTCATCCTTCCGGTCCGAACCGTCCGCTGTTGATGAGCGGCGCCCTGGGCCTAGGCCTTACTGCGGGCATCGCATTTGCCCTCGCATTGGTGCTTTTGGACACGTCCTTTTGGAGTGTTAGGGACCTGCAAGGACGCATCAACCTACCGGTCTATGGTTCGATATCGAGCTCGGGGAGCACAACCGAGAGAGTCGGTTCGACGTTAAACAACCTGTCATTGGGCCTAGCTGTGCTGTGCCTCATTGGCCTCTTCGGGGCCTTGCTGGCGATCGAACGCCAATTCGGCCTGGGAACCTTATCTTTGGAAAGACTGACGCCGTCCTTACTTGTGGATAGCCTTGAGGCGCTGCGTCAGTCATTGTTTGGAGTTTCCTCATAGGGTCACAACCCTATGGCGACGCTCGTTTGCCGCACTGATGGATAAATCGATGAATGAATCCAGCCCGCCGAGACGCCATGGATCGATCGTTGAAAGGGTCGGCAAGCGTATTTCCAAGGATCTTTTGAATGAAGATTCCCGCGATGGCAGTCGGAGCCGCACTAGTAGCCGGTATGCAGATGGTGAAACATCGACCTTGGTTGTCAATGATCAGATAAAACCAAGGACGTATTTCTCAAAACATGATGCCTTATCGGAGCAGGCCCAGACTCCTTCGACCGTAGCAGAAACATCGAATTTCAATGAGGCGCCATCGGCTCTTGGCGCCAAAACAACGAAATCTGATAAACCTCCTAAGCCTAAGCTGGATGTCAATCTGTCACGTCTTGCAGCTATGGGTTTTGTAACTCCGAATTCGACGCGCAATCGCACGACAGACGAGATGCGCTTGATCAAAAGATCCTTATTGAACTGTCGCATGAATTCGGCCGATAGCAACAGCAACCTGATTCTTGTCACAAGCTCGGTCAATGCCGAAGGAAAGACCTTCACGGCCGTTAACCTGGCACTGTCTTTAGCGGCCGAGGAAAACATTGAAGTCTTGCTCGTGGACGCCGATTTCTACAAGCGGGACGCATTTACCCTTATGGGGCTGGAAAGCGAATTAGGGCTCATTGATGTTTTAAAAGATCCAGACATGGATTTCGAAGAAGTTCTTTTTGAGACTAATATTCCGAATTTCTCTGTTATCCCGTCTGGTCAATATCACGAACGTTCGACTGAGCTCTTAGGCGGATCAAGAGTAAAAGAGTTTTTTGATAACCTGGCGTGCGGACGAGAAAACCGCCTGACGATCATTGATTGCCCGCCGTTGCTCTTAACGACGGAGGCCGTCGCCTTGACCAGCCATGTGGGCCAGGTGCTCTTCGTAATACGGGCCGAATCAACTCGAGAGGAACAAGTTCGCCGAGCCATTGAGCTAATTGATGCGAGGCCTACGGTAGGGATGGTCTTGAATCGGGCCAATATGAGATCGAGCACCTCTAGTTACGGCACCAACTACTACACTGCTTATGAGAAGCGTTCTTCCTAGAGCTATTTGGGGCGGCGGCCCAGTTCGTTGGCTTAGTGATTCTCTTACCATCGGTATTGATGCAGATTGGGATGGGATCGACCCGCCCTACCTGGGCTAGCGATTTAATGGATAGGCCCGGGCCGATGGCCTTTCCACGATAGGGTGATTGATTTTTGCAAATCGTTGGCTATAAAGGGCGCAGCGCGCTCTCGGGAGCCGCGCCCGCCAAGCAGGAGTTTTCCATGATCCGGGTCATTCTTGACTTTACCTGATTCCCGGCCGCCGTAGCGTCGAGGCTTCGTCCGGCCAAGGGACCTTTCCCAACTTGCCTGGGCTGAAGCCATGTTCACGTTCTTTGAAAAACTCGTCGATCCCTTTCCTGATGTCCGGCCCGGGCAGCCGCCGCGCTCGCTCTTCGCCTTTCTTTGGCATTATTCGCGGCCGGTCTGGCCGCATTTGTTGGCGGTCTCCTTAACCGGTGCAATCTTTGCCATCCTCGAAGTGTCACTCTTCGGATTCCTCGGCAACTTAGTGGATTTTTTCGCTGAGGCCGACAAAGAAAGGTTCTGGGCGGACCATTTCTGGTGGCTCATCGGGGTTGCCTGCCTGGTCTTATTCGTGATGCCGCTTGTCGAACTTCTGCACGATTTGGCGGTCAATCAGAGCATCATGGGCAATTTTCCCATGCGCATTCGTTGGTTGGCGCACCGCTATGTCCTGCGTCAGTCGATGCGTTTCTTTCAGGACGAGTTCGCCGGCCGCGTCGCCACAAAAGTCATGCAGACTTCCTTAGCCGTTCGCGACGTTATGGCCCTGGCCTGCGAGGTATTTGTCTATGTAGCCGTCTATTTCATTGCCGCCTTGGTGTTATTCGCGCAAAGCGATTGGCGCATCTTGGCGCCGATGCTTCTTTGGCTTCTCGCCTACAGCGTCGCGTTGCGCTACTTCATTCCCAGGCTGCGGGTCATATCGAAGGCGCAAGCCGATGCGCGATCGATTGTCACTGGTCGCATCGTCGATGCCTATAGCAACATTCAGACGGTGAAACTCTTCGCCCATGCGGCGCGCGAGGAGCGTTATGTGCAGGAATCCATGACCCCGTTTCTCGCCAACGTCCATCATCAGTTCCGTCTGGTGACCGGGCTCAATCTCTGTTTGGAAACCCTGAATGGCCTATTGCTGCTTCTCGTCGGATTGATGGGCATCTGGCTCTGGACAAAAGAGGCGGCCACGGCCGGGGCTGTGGCGCTGGCGATCGGACTGGTCCTGCGACTAAAGGGCATGTCCCACTGGATCATGTGGGAGATTGCCACCTTGTTCGAGCATATTGGCACGGTCCAAGATGGCATGGAGACGATTGCTCGGACCCAGGACCTGGTAGATCAACCGGCGGCCCAACCTTTGCAGATCGACCGAGGTGCCATCCAATTCGACCATGTTCGCTTTCATTACGGCAAGGAAGGGGGCGTGCTCGATGACTTTTCCTTGGTCATTCGATCCGGGGAAAAGGTGGGGCTGGTTGGTCCGTCGGGTGCTGGAAAGTCGACTGTCGTCAACCTGCTGCTGCGGTTCTACGACACCGAGGCGGGCCGGATCATGATCGACGACCAAGACATTGCCGGTGTAACCCAGGAAAGCCTGCGCGCCGGCATTGGCTTGGTCACCCAGGATACCTCGCTCTTGCATCGCTCTGTCCGCGACAACGTTCGCTATGGCCGGCCGGATGCCGACGAAGCGCAGGTAGGCGCAGCGCTGCGAGCGGCAAAGGCGGATAGCTTCATTGATGATTTAACAGATCTCGAAGGGAGGGTCGGTCTTGACGCCCATGTTGGCGAGCGTGGCGTAAAGCTCTCCGGCGGTCAGCGGCAACGCATCGCGATTGCCCGGGTGATCCTGAAGGATGCCCCCATCCTGGTGTTGGATGAGGCAACCTCCGCTCTCGATTCCGAGGTGGAGGCGGCTATCCAAGATTCGCTCACGCGGTTGATGGGCGGGAAGACGGTGATCGCCATTGCGCACCGGCTATCGACCATCGCCGCGATGGATCGCTTGATCGTGATGAATCAGGGGAAAATTGTCGAACAAGGTGGACATGCCGAGCTGCTGCGCAAGAACGGGCTCTATGCTCGCCTCTGGGCGCGCCAATCTGGCGGTTTCCTCGATGTCGGCGATGGCAAGGCTGATTGGGTGGCGCTGCCGAAAACGGCCTCCCAGTCCGCCGGGACATGAGCGGTGGCCGGACGATCCAGATTAGGCGACGGCAGAAGCCCGATCTTTCTTTGTTTGTCGCGACTGCGCTGCATCTTCGAACACCCTTTCGAAGATGGTGTCCACCTGCTTGAAATGATAGGCGAGGTCGAAGAGGGCCGCCAGCGCACTTGCATCAAGGTGGCGGGCGACTGCGGGATCCCGCTGCAGCAAACCAAGGAAGTCCCCATCGCCCGCCCAGACTTTCATCGCGTTGGCCTGGACCACACGATAGGCCTCTTCCCGGCTCATCCCGGCTTGGGTCAGGGCGAGAAGTACCCTTTGGGAATGAACAAGGCCTCCTAGGCTTTCCAGGTTGGCGAGCATCCGTTCTGGATAGACCACCAGTTTTTCGATGACCCCGGCCAGCCGCGCCAGGGCGAAATCAAGGGTAACCGTGGCATCGGGTGCGATCATACGCTCCACCGAAGAATGTGAGATATCGCGCTCGTGCCAGAGGGCGACGTTTTCGAGGGCTGGGGTCACCGCAGCGCGCACCATGCGTGCCAGGCCGGTCAGGTTTTCGGTCAAGATCGGATTGCGTTTGTGGGGCATAGCCGACGAGCCCTTTTGACCGGGGGCGAAGTACTCCTCTGCCTCTCGAACTTCGCTGCGCTGCAGGTGTCGGATTTCGATGACCAGGTTTTCGATTGAGCTGGCGATAACCCCCAGTGTGGCAAAGAAGGCGGCGTGGCGGTCGCGCGGTATCACCTGGGTCGAGATTGGCTCCACAGCAAGGCCGAGTTTTTCGGCGACATGGGCTTCGACCCTCGGATCGATATTGGCGAAGGTGCCGACCGCCCCTGAAATGGCGCAGGTGGCGATCTCCTTGCGCGCTGCCAGCAAACGCTGGCGGCCGCGAGAGAAGGCGGCGTAGTGGCCGGCAAGCTTGAGCCCAAAGGTCGTGGGCTCGGCATGAATGCCGTGACTGCGCCCCATGCAGGGCGTCATTTTGTGCTCGAAGGCACGCCGCTTCAGGGCGGAAAGAACACGGTCCAGACCGGTCAGCAATAGATCGCTTGCCTGTGATAGCTGTACGGCAAGACAGGTGTCGAGCACGTCGGAGGATGTCATCCCCTGGTGGACGAAACGGGCTGAAGGGCCGACATGCTCCGCGAGGTTCGTGAGGAAGGCGATGACGTCGTGTTTGGTCTCCTTCTCAATTTCGTCAATTCGGTCGACTTCGAATTGGCCTTTCTCCCAAATCGCTTGCGCCGCCTGCCTGGGGATAATGCCAAGCTCGGCCTGCGCATCGCAGGCATGCGCTTCGATCTCAAACCATATGCGAAAGCGGTTTTCCGGTTCCCAGATGCGAGTCATTTCCGGGCGGCTATATCGCGGGATCATGTCGGGATGGTTCCAAACGTCTGAGAAGATCTTGCCGATTACACTATCACAGCCGCGTCGGCCAGACTATCGGCGGGAACAACAGTCAATCTTGTTTGACCTGATTGCGACCAAGTGCTCAGGTTCTAGCCGACGCCGAGAATGTGCTTCTCGGCTATCAGCAGATTAACAAGTAGAGGCCGTGTCGGCCCGAATGTCTCCAAGGCCTAGTTTTTATCTTTTAGCCGAAGGATGATAGCTGCCGAGGTGCCGGGAGGCATCCTCTGGTTGGCTTTCGTGGTAGCAATCGGCTTTGGCAAGGGTGCGATAGCAGTATCGCGGCGCCAAGGGCGGCCGGTAGGCACGCGGCACGTAGGCGTTCTCGATTAGTTCCGCATCACTTGGCGCCAGGGAACGCTGGTACTCGGCACAGCCGGCCACGCTAAGGATCAGCACGAGGGACAGGGTCAATCCTGGAAAAAATCTCATAAGCATCTGAGTAGTATGAACATATTTCAAAACGCTGCGCTTAGTTGTCCTAGTCTAGCGCCTAATGGTAAAACTCTTCTAATCTTGGTCTGCGCGGCAAGTAATATTGGCAGAAAATACGATGGATTGTGCAGCTAACGAGAGATTTTCTTTGGGTTGAATTGCGGTTAGTGCCGTGTCCCGACCATGCAATCGAAGGTGCCAGACCTGCCCTATGGCGCCTGTGCGCCGGTCTATGCTATGGGCATCACAGACAGTCGAGTGTGAGGCCGCATGAACCAGGGCATAACAAAAGTGACCATCGTCGGTGGAGGCACTGCCGGCTGGATGGCAGCCACATTTTTGCAAACCAAACTCAATCGAGATCCGGCGGCGCCAGCGGTTTCCGTGACGCTGATCGAGTCGCCCAACATCGCCACCATTGGGGTCGGCGAAGCCACAGTGCCCGCCATGCGGCGCTGGATGCACGAGCTAGACATCGACGAGGCTGACTTTATCCGTCGCTGCAATGCTTCCTTCAAATTGGGCGTGCGCTTTTCCAACTGGAACCACGATGCCGACGGTCGGCCCTTGACCTACATCCATCCCTTCCATGGCTTTGATAATGATCTGAGCGGGGTTAGCCCCGCCTACTATTTTCATCGCTTCGGAGAAATTTGGGGGCCGCGCGATCCGGTCGACAGCCTCTCCCCCAGCGTGGCCTTGATCGAAAATCTGAAGGGACCACGGCAAGTCGAGCCGGGCGAGTATGGGAGCGGGGTACGCTACGCCTATCACCTGGATGCCGGTCTTTTCGCCCAGCTCCTGCAAGAGATAGCCATTGCCCGCGGTGTCACACATCTGCTCGACGATCTGCAGGAGGTCGAGCTGGATGAGCGCGGATACATTGCGGCCCTGCAGTTACAGCGGAACGGGCGCTTTCCGGTAGAGTTGGTGATCGATTGCACGGGCTTTCGGGGGCTGATCATTCAAAAGGCGCTCGAAGAGCCCTTCCGGTCCTATTCCTCGTCGCTGCTCTGTGATCGAGCGCTTGCGGTCCAGGTGCCGCATCAAGATGTTCGCCACCTGGAACCTTGCACCCGGGCGACGGCGTTGGGTGCCGGCTGGTGTTGGCGGGTACCGCTTTATTCCCGTGTCGGCACCGGTTACGTCTTTTCCAGTGCCTTCCGCAGCGACGACGAAGCTACGGCCGAGTTCCTCGGGCACCTCGGCCCCGAGGGCCAAGGTGCCGAACCGCGGGCCATTGGAATGCGCGTCGGTCGTTCACAACGCAGTTGGGTCAAGAACTGCGTCGCCGTCGGTCTTTCGGGAGGCTTCATCGAGCCGCTGGAGTCGACCGCCATTTACATCATTTCTAAGTCGCTTAGCTGGTTGGTGGAGAATTTTCCGCACCATGGGTTCGATGTGGCGCCGGCCGAGCGCTTTAACAGCCTGGTCGAAGGGCTTTACCAGGAAATTCGCAGCTTCTGCGTTCTGCACTATGTGACCACCAACCGGGACGACACAGCATTTTGGAAAGCGGCGCAGCATGAGCTCGAGGTGCCGGAATCTTTGAGCGCGAGCCTGGAGCGGTGGCGACAGCAGCTGCCAAAGGAAGGGGATTTGGCGGAATCCTACCTTTTCAATTACTGGAGCTACATGATTATCCTCTACGGCAAGCGCTACTTCGATGGTGCAGTGTTTGCCGAAGAGGAGGGCCTAGCAGAAGCCGAGTGGCAAATGTTCAACGGCAAAATGACGGAACTCAAGGCGCGATTGGTCAACGAGTTGCCTGACCACTATGAACTCATCACCGCCATTCGAGGAGAGGCGGAGAGATCCGGAGTTGCCGATCCAATGCTTCAGGACATGGCGGCCCGCCTATCCACCGCTCAGGCGACTGTTCCCCTGCCCGGTCAGGCCTTCAAGCCGAACATCCGAATACGGCCCAAAGCCATCACCGGCACCGCCAACATACTTTAGGAAGACTGGTTGACATGGCGATCTATCGACGATCGTCATTGATTTGGTCGGGTCATCGGGCAGGATTGCTGCTGCTTCATGATAGAATTGTCTTTGCGAGAGTATTTGCCAAGTCACAGATTTGTTCGGGTCGCTAGCAGGGGATGCTTGCCATATAGGTCAGTAATGCTTACCTAAAGACGGCAGTCCATAATTTTCCTGTCCATAATTTTCCTTGGAAGGCAGGCTTTCGTCTTGCAAGCTAGGACCGAATAGATCTGATCTGGAGGTTGCCGCCATGGCCCTCGCCGCCATCAGCCTGGACGATAAGTACACCCTTGAGTCCGGGCGGATATTCCTGACTGGTACCCAGGCCCTAGTCCGACTGCCGATGATGCAGCGTCAGCGCGACGTTGCGGCTGGACGCAACACCGGATGTTTCATCTCCGGGTATCGCGGATCGCCGCTTGGCGGCTTGGATCAGCAGCTCTGGCGGGCGCGGCAGTTTTTGGCGCGCAACCACATCCATTTCCAGCCAGGGGTCAATGAAGACCTGGCCGCGACCGCTATTTGGGGCAGCCAGCAAGGCGCGCTTTTCGGTGATTCGACCCACGATGGCGTTTTCGCCATGTGGTACGGCAAGGGGCCTGGCGTCGACCGTTCCGGCGACGTCTTACGCCACGGTAACAATGCCGGAACTTCGCCCTATGGCGGGGTCTTGTTGCTAGCCGGCGACGATCATACGGCAAAGTCGTCGACCACCGCGCACCAATGCGAATACGCCTTCATGGATGCCATGATTCCCGTGCTCAATCCTGCGGGCGTGCAAGAGTTCCTGGACCTTGGCCTCTATGGTTGGGCGATGAGCCGCTATTCCGGCTGCTGGGTCGGGTTCAAGACGATTGCTGAAACCGTCGACAGTTCAGCCTCTTGCTATGTTGATCCCGAGCGCATTCAGATCATCGCCCCGGAAGATTTCGAGATGCCGCCGGGCGGGCTCAACATCCGCTGGCCCGATACGCCTTTGCAACAGGAAGAGCGCTTGTCGCGCCATAAACTTTATGCCGCCCTGGCTTTCGCGAGAGCCAATCAGCTCGACAAGGTGATCTTGGATAGCCCAAAGAGGCGTTTTGGAATCGTTACCACGGGCAAGTCCTATCTGGATGTCCGACAGGCGCTTGATGACCTTGGCATCGATGATGACCTTGCCGCCGAGCTCGGCCTCTGCGTTTACAAGGTAGCGATGACTTGGCCCTTGGAGCGCGAAGGGGTGCGCCGCTTTGCCGAAGGTTTGGATGAGATCCTGGTGGTCGAGGAGAAAAGGGCGCTAATCGAAAATCAGCTCAAGGAGCAGCTCTACAACTGGCGCGCCGATGTGCGTCCGCGGGTCATCGGCAAGTTCGACGAGGACGGCGAGTGGATCCTGCCGTCGATTAACGAATTGACGCCAGCCCGGATTGCCCGAGTTATCGCCCAGCGCATCGCCCGCTTCCACACCAGCGAAGAGATCGAACGACGCCTGAAGTTCTTGGCGGAAAAGGAAGTGGCACTGAAATACGATAGCCCTCCCTTACAGCGCATCCCGTATTTTTGTTCCGGCTGCCCGCACAATACCTCGACCAAGGTGCCGGAAGGCAGCCGGGCGCTCGCCGGCATCGGCTGCCACTACATGGCGATCTGGATGGACCGCTCCACCGATACCTTCACCCAAATGGGGGGTGAAGGCGTGCCATGGATCGGGCAAGCCCCTTTCTCGAAAACCGATCACGTCTTTGCCAACTTGGGCGACGGCACCTACTACCATTCGGGCCTCTTGGCGATTCGTGCCTGTGTCGCCGCCAAGGTCAATATCACCTTCAAGATCCTTTATAACGATGCGGTGGCCATGACCGGCGGCCAACCCCATGACGGCCCACTGGATCCGGCCACCATCTCGCGGCAAATCTACGGGGAAGGGGTGGGCCGCATCCTTGTGGTTTCTAATCAGCCGGAAAAGTTTCCTCTGTCCACCGAATGGGCGCCCGGCGTGACCGTGCATCACCGTGACGATCTGGATCAGATCCAGCGCGACCTTCGGCAGATTGCCGGGGTGACGGCCATCATCTACGATCAAACCTGTGCGGCCGAACTACGGCGCCGACGTAAGCGTGGCTTGGCGGTCGACCCGAACCGACGTGCCTTTATCAATGATCTCGTCTGCGAAGGCTGCGGCGATTGCTCAGAGCAATCGAATTGCATCTCCGTTATCCCTCAGGAAACCGAGTACGGCCGCAAGCGCAAGATCGATCAGTCTAGCTGCAACAAGGACTTTTCCTGTCTTAAGGGCTTTTGCCCCAGCTTTGTTACGGTCGAAGGGGGTGAGCCGCGCCGTCAGGCCCGCAGCGAGAAAGATGGCGGGACTGCGTGGCCGGTGCTGCCGGATCCTCAAGTCCCCGCGCTCGACGAAGCCTATGGGATTCTTGTGACAGGCGTTGGTGGCACCGGGGTCGTCACCATCGGCGCCTTGATTGGCATGGCAGCCCATATCGAAGGCAAGGGCTGTTCGGTGCTTGACATGGCGGGGCTGGCGCAAAAGGGCGGCGCTGTCGTCAGTCACGTTCGCCTTGCCCCGCGACCAGAAGATTTGCACTCGGTGCGGATTTCCGCCGGTGGCGCGCGCCTGGTTTTGGGCTGCGATCTTGTGGTTGCAGCCGGATTCGAGGCCTTATCCAAGGTGCAAGCCGGCAAGACCATGGCGGTAATCAACAGTCATGAGGCGATCACCGGCGATTTTACCCGCGACCGCGACTACCACTTCCCAGGGCAAGCCTTGGCCGATCACATCGTCAATGCCACCGGCAGCGGCGGTGCGGAATTTGTCGAAGCCACCCGCCTGGCGACAGCCTTGCTCGGCGATTCCATTGCCACCAATCTCTTCATGCTCGGTTACGCCTGGCAAAAGGGGCAGGTACCGCTAAGCGAAGCGTCTTTGTTGCAGGCGATCGACCTGAACGGTGTTGCCGTCGAGGCCAACAAGCGCGCCTTCGTCTGGGGCCGCCGCGCCGCCCATGATCTAGCGGCCGTCGAAGCCGTGGCCAGCCCTGCCCAGCCGGTGGCCAGTCACGAGATTTCCAGCTCGCTGGAGGAAATCGTGACCCGCCGTGTGGCCTTTCTCACCAAGTATCAGGATGCCGCCTATGCCGCGCGCTACAAGTCCCTGGTTGAGCGGGTGATAGAGGTGGAAGCCAATCGGGCGCAGGGAATGAGTGGTCTGGCCGAGGCAGTGGCCCGATACTACTTCAAGCTGCTCGCCATCAAGGACGAGTACGAAGTGGCCCGACTTTACACGGCCCCGGAATTCATGGACAAACTAGAGCAACAGTTTTCCGGCGATTTTAAGCTCAGCTACCATTTGGCGCCGCCCCTTCTGGCCGACCGAGATCCAGTAACCGGTCATCTTAAGAAGAAGGAGTATGGCTCTTGGATACTGTGGGTCTTCCGCATCTTGACGCGCCTTAAGGGCTTGCGCGGCGGAACCTTCGACATATTCGGCTACTCGGCGGAACGCAAACGCGAGCGGGCGCTGATCGCCGACTACGAAACCACGATCGAGGAAATCTTGGCCGGCCTTTCCCATGAGAACTACGAGATCGCCGTGGCCCTGGCCGCCCTGCCGGAAGAAATTCGCGGCTTTGGCCACATCAAGGAAGAGGCCATCGATCAAGTGATGGCCGACAAGGCTGAAATCTTGGCCGCCTTCCGTGATCCGGCCGCTCACGCCACGGCGGCCGAGTAGGCAGATCCTATACGAGCCCTAAAGCTGCTTTATAAAGATCAAGCAGCTCTTCTTGTTCGCTGCGGTCGTTGCTATCCATCTTACGCAGGCGCACGACCTGACGCATGATCTTGGTATCGAAGCCATTGCCCTTGGCTTCTGCGTAAACCTCGCGGATATCGCCGGCGAGCGCTGCCTTCTCCTCTTCTAAACGCTCGATGCGCTCAATGAAGCTGCGCAGTTGGTCTGCTGCGATGCCGCCGACGTCCGCCATGGGCAAATATCTCCTAATTTCATGTTTTTAAAGGAAAACCCAGAAAAGCCAAAGGCCTGCCCAAGCTTGGCGAGCCTATCGCTAGCGTCTCCTTGTTGCAAGAGTGACAAGGCAAATTTCTTGCCGATTATGCTAGGAATCAGCCTCGTCTTGATCTTGTTTCAAGGACCACCCAGCCGCTTGTTGGCAAACGCCTTACTCCTAACGGTGATTTAGAGAATGGCAGTTCAGATGATCTACCCGTGCTGTGCATGGGCTTCCGCATAGGCAGCCTTCTGTTCGGGTGTTGCCTCTTTTTGGTACTTTGCCTTCCAGTCGCTGTATGGCATGCCGTAGACCATCTCGCGCGCCTGTTCGAGATCGACCTCGAGGCCGCGCTCCTCGGCCGCAGCGGCATACCACTTGGAAAGGCAGTTGCGGCAAAATCCGCCAAGGATCATGAGATCGATGTTTTGGACATCTGTGCGCTTGCGCAGATGCTCGACCAGTTGGCGGAAGGCGGCAGCCTCCAGCTCTGTTTGGGTTTTCTCATCCATGTGCAGTTAGCTCCTGTTGATGTCTTGCGCCTAGAGATAGGAAGGCAATCAGATTCCGACCACCGTTTCTTCGATCAAGAAATCCACGACCTGCCTCAAGGCCTCCATTTTCTCGGCGCCTGCTTCGACCGCTTCGTTGTAGATGGCAAGCTGACGATGGGCGCTGGACCCGCGCTCGAGAATTTCGCGCGCCGATTCCAGCTCCGCCCGGCATCCCAGAAGCTCGGCATCTTCGCGGGTAAGCTCGATGATCTCTTCCAGGAGTCCGTCATAGGGAACAATTTCGCCCTTACCGAAATCCACCAAGCCCTCATCGGTGCCATAGCGTTGGGCGCGCCAACGGTTTTCCTGCACCAGCATGTTGTTGTAGATGCGCCAGCGCTGATTGCTGCGCTTTAGCCGGTAGAGCATGCGCAACAAGCAGACATATATGGCGGCAATGGCGATGCCATCGCTGAAGCGGGTGCAGACATCGGCAATGCGCATTTCCAAGGTCGAAAAGCGGGCAGAGGGGCGCACATCCCACCACAACTTGGTAGCGTCTTCGACGAGCCCGGCCCCAATCATGATGTCGAGGTGGCGTTGGTACTCGCCAAAACTGGCAAAGCGATGGGGCAGACCGGTGCGCGGCAATTCGTCGAAGACGGCGAGTCGGTAGGACTTCAGGCCGGTGACCTCGCCGCGCCAGAACGGCGAGGACGTGGAAAGTGCCAGAAGGTGCGGCAGGAAATAGGTGACCTGGTTCATCATATCCAGCCGCAGGTCGTCGGAGTCCAGGCCGACATGGACATGCATGCCACAAATCAGCAATCGCCGGGCGACTGCCTGCATATCCCGGGCCAGGATGTCGTAGCGTTCCTTCGGCGTGTGTTTTTGCGCGTCCCAGGCGGCGAAGGGATGGGTAGAGGCGGCGATGGGGGCAAGGCCGTGCTCGTTCGCCACTTCCGAGACCACCCGGCGCAAATGGGCGATCTCTTCCGACGCCTCCTTGACGGTGGCGCAGACACGGGTGCCAATTTCGATCTGAGACTGCAGGAACTCGGGACTTACTTGACCATGCAGACGATCCTCACAGGCTTTCATCAGCGTGTCCGGCGCGTCAATCACCAGGTCTCGTGTCTTACGATCCACCAAGAGATATTCTTCTTCGATCCCGACTGTGAAGGCTGGTCCGCTGGCGTTCATAGAAAATCCCCCTTCTCGAATGTCGCTGGCTTAGACAAGGGGCCGGCCAGCGCCTCGGCGAGCCGTTCGGCCCAGGTTTGCGCGTCATTATGGTTTGCCACCAAATCCTGCCGCAATTCGACCAGAGCATTGGCAAGTCCGCGAGCGTCGGCGTGGCGATGGGTGGTATAGCCAAATCCCTCGCGCCCCGAATAGGGCTCGTTGTCGCCGACCACATAGCCGGCGCTTTGCAACCAACTGAGAAGCGGAAGCGGAAGGCGGGGATCTCGGTTCCAGAGAATGGCGGCCTGCCACGGGCGGACGCGGTTCTGAAAGATCGGCGTGAAGCTGTGTATGGAAAGAATCGCCGGGCCTGGGCCTCGCCCAGTCATGGTCATGATTTGATCGTCGATGGCTGCATGATAGGGCCGGAAAAAGCGGTTTACTCGGTGTTCAATCGCTTCTCGATCCAGTTCCCTGTTGCCGGGCACCTCTATCCCATCACTCACCATGGGGATCGAGGTTGGGTCGTCGAGGGTTCGGTTGGGGTCGATCAGCAATCGCGAAAATCCACAAAGGATCGCCGGCGCATCAAGCATCTTGGCAAGCGACCGGGTGACCGCCGCTGCCCCGATATCCCAGGCGATATGGTCGCGCAAAGCGGCATCAGGCAGGCCTAAGTTGTCGTATTCCACGGGTATGACACGGCTGGCGTGATCGCAGATCAGCAGCATGGGACACCGGCCGCGGGGATTAGTCACCTCCACCACGTCGGAATAGTTTGCCGTAACCAGCCGATTGCCGTTACGCTCACCCTGTTCAAATGCGTCTAACATCTCGGTTGGGACTATAACGCTTTGACTCATTGCGCGAAAAGTCGAAAGGCAACGATCTCACCCTTGCTTAGCGGCCTCCAAGGTATCTCCTGGGCCAAAGCGGCGGCGTAGCAAGATGATCGATATCAAGCCAAATACATTTTTTTGTATTGATGGTCATACTTGCGGCAATCCCGTCCGTTTGGTGGCAGGCGGCGGACCGGCGCTCCGTGGCGCCAATATGAGCGAGCGACGGCAGGACTTTCTTACCCGGTTCGATTGGATTCGCACGGGATTGATGTTCGAGCCGCGCGGCCACGATATGATGTCTGGGGCTATTCTCTATCCACCGACTCGGGCCGATTGCGATGTTGGTGTCCTTTATATCGAGACCTCCGGTTGTTTGCCAATGTGCGGTCATGGCACCATCGGCACGGTCACTTTTGCCCTCGAACGGGGCCTGGTTCAGCCGCGCACCCAGGGCGTCTTGAAACTGGAGACCCCAGCCGGCCCGGTCGAGGCCCACTATCAAAAGGACGGACCTTACGTTTCTTCGGTAAGGATCCGCAATGTCGCCTCCTACTTGGCGGCGGAAGGTGTCAGTGCGGAATGCCCTGATCTTGGGCAACTGCGCGTGGATATTGCCTATGGCGGCAACTTTTATGCGATTGTGGAGCCGCAACCGGGCTACGGCGATCTGGACGACATTGGGCCGGCGGGTGTCCTGCGGTTGTCTTCCGCCTTCAGAACGGCAGTAAACCGGGCGGTTGAGGTTGTGCACCCAGAGGACCCGACCATAAAGGGGGTTAGTCACATCTTGTGGACGGGTAGGCCCAAGTCAGACGAGGCCGATGCGCGAAACGCGGTCTTTTACGGGGAAAAAGCCATCGATCGGAGCCCCTGTGGCACGGGTACCTCGGCCCGTATGGCCCAGTTGGTGGCACGTGGCGAACTCAAGGCGGGCGATGATTTCGTGCATGAAAGCATCATCGGCAGCCTCTTTCGGGGACGCGTTGAGCAGTTGGTAAGGCTTGGCGACCGCCCCGCGATTGTTCCGTCGATCGAAGGATGGGCGCGAATGACCGGTCTTAACACAATATTTATTGACGAACGCGATCCCTATGCGCATGGCTTTCAGTTGGTCTAGATCTCCGGTTTACCCCTTTAAGGTCTGATCTGCTGGCCTGAAATCAAAAATGTCGCGAACCATAACAACGAACGAGCCGCCATGCGCCGTAAACGCAAAGCTAAGATTGTCGCCACACTGGGGCCGAGCTCCCATGACAGAGATATGATTGGGGCTTT
This sequence comes from Rhodospirillales bacterium, assembly GCA_965222795.1. GTDB lineage: Bacteria > Pseudomonadota > Alphaproteobacteria > Kiloniellales > CBDCUY01 > CBDCUY01. The sequence continues at coordinate 3,531,507 of OZ244972.1, forward strand.
GGTGGAGGCTGGCGCCGACGTTTTCCGCCTGAATTTCTCACACGGCAGTCACGACGATCACGCGCGCACAGCGAAAATCATTCGGGATTTGGAAAAGGAGTCCGATCGTCCCATCGGCATCCTCCAAGACCTGCAGGGTCCGAAGCTGCGGATCGGAGAACTGGCCGGTGGCGAGACCGAGCTTAGGCGAGGGGATCCCTTTCGCCTCGACCTTGATGGGCAGATCGGCGATGGCCATCGGGCACCGCTGCCGCATCCCGAAGTTTTTGCCGCCTTGTCGCCGGGAACGCCGGTCTTGCTTGATGACGGCCGACTGCGCCTAGAAGTCGAGCAATGCGGGTCCGATTTTGCCAAGACCGTGGTGGTGACCGGCGGGCGTCTGAGCAATCGAAAAGGCGTAAACGTGCCGGGTGTGGTCATGCCGATTTCGCCGCTGACCGACAAGGACCGCCAGGACCTGGACTTTGGTCTCAGTATCGGCGTGGATTGGATCGCGCTTTCCTTTGTGCAACGACCGGAAGATCTGGCCGACGCCAGGCGGCTGATAGCCGGGCGCGCTAACATCATGGCTAAGATCGAAAAGCCATCGGCGCTCGGCTGTCTCGACGAGTTGGTCGATCTTGCCGATGCCTTGATGGTGGCGCGTGGCGACTTGGGAGTCGAAGTCGCGCCAGAAGAAGTCCCAGGCAGGCAAAAGGAAATCATTCGGGCTTGCCGGCTCGCCGGTAAGCCGGTGGTGGTTGCGACCCAAATGCTTGATTCCATGGTCAATTCGCCGGCACCGACACGGGCCGAAGCCTCGGATGTTGCAACAGCCGTTTACGATGGTGCCGACGCGGTGATGCTGTCGGCGGAAAGCGCAGCGGGCCACTATCCGCGCGAATCCGTTGAAATGATGGACCGTATCATTCGCCGAACCGAGGCCGACCCGTTTTACCGTCCGATCATCGAGGCGCTGCATCCTGAACCCGAAGCGACGGCGGCGGATGCCATTTCCGCCGCTGCGGCCCAGGTGGCGGCGACGATTTCGGCAGGGTCGATCGTCTGCTATACGACCTCTGGGTCGACGGCGCTGCGGGCGGCTCGAGAGCGCCCGCCAGTGCCTATCCTGGTGCTCACCTCCCGGCTGGAAACGGCGCGCCACTTAGCGGTCGCTTGGGGCGCCCACTGTGTCTACACGAGTGACGTCAAGACATACCAAGAGATGGTCGACAAGGCTCGCCGTATCGCCCTTGATGAAGGCTTCGGTGATCCCGGCGACCGTGTCGTCATCACCGCGGGAGTGCCTTTCGGCACGCCGGGTGCCACCAATGTACTGCATATCGCCTGGCTGGAGACCTAGAAAGGGTCTGGCGCTAATTCTTGGCGCCCCAGGCCTGCGAAACTCAATTCAGCTCGCGCTGGCGGCTGCCCCTCTTTCCAGCGGTTGATCGGCGATCGGCCAATGCAGGATGGCGGCGAGCAGGCCCAAGATAACCGATACCACCCAGCCCATGTCATAGGACCCTGTGAGGTCGTAGTCGATACCCCCGATCCAGGCGCCAAAGAAGGCACCGAGCTGATGGCTCAGCATGACGATGCCGAACAGCGTGGCCATGTAGCGGGGTCCGAAGATTTGCCCGACCAGTGCGCTGGTCAGCGGGACAGTCGATAGCCACAAGAGGCCGAAACTGGCCGAGAAGAGCCAAACCACCAGTTCCGTCTTGGGCCCTATCAAGAAAAGGCCGATGGCAACCGCCCGCAGCAGGTAAATTGTGGCCAAAAGATATTTCTTGCGGAATCGGCTGCCCAGCACACCAGCCAGTAGGCCCCCGATAATGTTGAAAAAACCGATCAGCCCCAAGGCGTTGGCGCCAAGCTGCTCGGATAGGTTACAGGTCACGATATAGCCGGGCAGGTGGGTGCCAACGAAGGCAACATGGAAACCACAGACGAAGAATCCGCCGTTCAACAGCAAAAAGCCGGGATGCCGGCTAGCCTCCTTCAAGGCTTCGCCAAGACTTTGACTGGGACCGGCGGCCGCCGCCGCCGGGGGGCTTGAAAGCGCTGCTGCCAGCGGCACGATGAGTGCGGAAAGCGCCGCCATGGCTAATAGCGCTATCACCCAGCCAAAGCCGGTGATCATCAGCTGGCCGAAGGGCAGGAGCAGGAATTGTCCGACGGACCCCCCAGAGGCGGCGACGGCGAGCCACAGGCTTCTCTTCTCTTCTGGTGCGATGCGGGCCACCACCGATAGGACCAGCGGAAATCCACAGGCCGCCACCGCCATGCCGACCAGGATGCCGGCCCCCAAATGCACGGCAAAGGCGGAATGGCCGAGCGCCATGACGAGAATGCCGAGGACGTAGAGGAGGCCGCCAGTCACCAACACGCGGCCGGTGCCATAGCGATCGGCAATCATACCGCAGGCCGGTGTTAACACGCCCCACAAGAGGTTTTGTACAGCAATCGCCAAGGCAAAGCTGCCGCGCCCGAATCCGATGTCGATGGTCATCGGTGCGATAAAAAGACCGAAGGTTTGCCGCACCCCCATGTTCAGGCTGAGCACGATGGCGCCTGCCAGCAGCACCACCATGGGCAGGCGCCAAGAGAAAACCGATTGGGAACTGGCCTTGTTCATCTTGCCCTACAGTAGTTCCAAGCCTTTAATTCTGCACAGGCTGAAAGCACACGGCAGCCCTGCATGGTGGGGATCAAATGTTGGGGACTAAATGTCCTGATCGCCGATCTTGCGACGCAAGGCTTCGGCGTTGTAGCGGGCGCCCGGCATATTGGGGTGAATTTCTAGGGCTTGTTCAAAGGATTCCAAAGCCAAAGCGTCACGCTCGAGTGCCGAGTAAACCAATCCGCGACCAGAAAGGGCTCCAAAATGGCGCGGCTCCAAGGACAAAGTCTTTTCGATATCCTTCAGCGATTCCTCATAGGAACCCATGAGGTAATGGACGGTGGCGCGTTTATTCCAGCCTTCGGCAAATTCTGGGGCCAGCACCACGATCTGCTCAAAGCTGCGCAAGGCCGCGCGGAAATCTTGCCGCGACATGGCCGCCGATCCCCGGCGTAGCAAGGTCGTGATCGCTTGGCCGTCGTGTTGGCTCCAAATTTGCCAAATCACGTGCTCTATGCTTTGTGCTTCGTGAAAATCGCTGGTGGACTTGAGCCGGGAAAAGAGGTCCGTTAGGCGAGGGTCCTTTTGGTCGCCTATAGAAGGGCTAGTCCAAATGATCAGGACTAGGCTTAGCAATAGGGCTCGTATAAGGGTCATGCCTAAGATTATGATCCATCCAGCGAAGAAACCCAAGTCTTAGCGCGTGGGCGCAAGTTCACGATCGCTTCAGTTGATCGACGACAGGTGAGTGATGACGGCCACAGGCTACTTCTCCAATGACTATGTTTCTGCCCGGCAGCGCCTTTTTGCGGCAGCCGAAACCGCCGGCGCCAGCTTGAACAGTGTTCACCACCCAGGAAACGGGCCGGAACGAGAGATGCTGAGCACCGAGATCGCTTGGTTCGGGCCGGAAAATGCGGAAAGGGTCCTTGTCACTATATCGGGCACCCATGGGGTCGAAGGCTTTTGTGGGTCAGGCTGCCAAGTGGGGCTCTTTGAAAGCGGGCTGTTGCGAGATTGGCCTTCGAACCTAGCCTTGCTGCAAATCCATGCCATCAACCCCCATGGATTTGCCTGGCTGCGCCGCGTTACCGAGGACAATGTCGATCTGAACCGTAATTTTATCGACTTTGCCAAGCCTCTGCCGGTTAACAAGGGCTACCAGCTACTACATTCGCTGATTTGCCCGAGGGAATGGAACGACGCCTCTATAGCCGCAAGCCAACGGGCTCTCGACACCTTCATTGAGGAACACGGCGAGAAGGCCATGCGGTCTGCTGTGTCCGGGGGCCAGTACCATTACGATGATGGCATATTTTTCGGTGGCAGGACACCGACCTGGTCGCATCTGCGGCTAAAGGAAATCCTGCGCGCAAAGCTCGGCCATGCCCGCAAGGTGGCGGTCATCGATTTCCATACCGGGCTGGGGCCGCGGGGCCACGGCGAGCGCATTTGTCCCCACTTGCCAGACAGTGCTGGTTTGGCGACTGCTCGACAGTGGTACGACGGCGACATCACCTCGCCAGCCCTGGGAACCTCCAGCGCGGTGGAGTTGCACGGCCACAACGTCGTCGGGATAGAAGAGGCCTTGCCAGCGGCGGAGGTCATTGCTGTCGCACTTGAATTCGGGACCCTGCCAAGCCCAGAGGTTCGCCTTGCCTTGCGCGCCGACAACTGGCTGCATAATTATGGCGAGCTTGGTTCATCCAAAGCCCGCTCGATCAAGGGTCAAATTCGCGAGGCTTTTTACCAGGATGATGATGATTGGAAGGCCATGGTCTGGGAGCGTGCTGCTGAGACAGTGAATTTGGCCAGACGCGGACTAAACGAAAGCTAGGTCGGCTTGCCGGCGGTCCTTATCTGGGCTGGCTTTCGGCGTTGGATAGTAAGGGTTTGATCTTAAATTTTTCCTATATTATCGAATTCTGGAACTCTTAAACAAGTTTCTCTAGCGCGTGCAGTACGGAAGTGGGCGGACGAATGGCGGTTATCGACGAGGTGAAGCAAATACTTGGCGAGGCTCTCCAGTTGGGACCTAGGGTCGAGAGTTTCACGGCCGAGACGCCACTACTAGGCGCCATGGCTGAATTTGATTCTATGGCGGTGGTTACTGTTGTTACCGCGCTCGAAGAGCGGTTTGAACTTTTTGTCGAGGACGATGAGATCGAAGCCGAGGTTTTTGAAACGATCGGCACTCTTAGCGAATTTGTGAGCCGGAAGCTGGAGGCGTGATAGCCCCGGCCGAACCTTTCGGTCCAAGCGCAGTGGGCGTTACGCTTGAGCCGTTCTATCTTGATGGCTGCGCCGGGTCACTCTTTTGTCTGCTACTGGCCCCGGCCAAGTTGGCGGTGCCGGTTGGCACCTTCCTCTATTTGCCGCCCTTTGCCGAAGAAGCAAACCAGTCGCGGCGCATGGCCGTTCTGCAAGGGCGCCGTTTGGCGGCTCGGGGCTGGGCAGTGCTGTTGCTCGATCCTTACGGTACCGGGGATAGCGCCGGAGCCTTCGGTGAGGCGCGCTGGGAAATTTGGCTGGACGATGCGTCGAAAGCCGCATCATGGCTGGCAAGACGCTGGCCCGAGGCACCTGTGGTGCCTTGGGGATTGCGCCTGGGCGCCCTCCTGGCGACGGACTTGGCGGCAAGAGAACCAAAGCGCTTTAGCCGATTGTTGTTCTGGCAACCTATCTTGCGCGGCGACCGATTTATGGTCCAGTTTCTGCGACTGCGCGTTGCTGCCGCCATGGCCGCCGGCGAGAAGGAAAGTGTCCAGCAGCTACGCGAGCGCTTGGCTGGAGGCGAGCTCATCGAGGTTGCGGGATACGAGCTAGCGCCAAGTTTGGTGGCGTCGATCGATGAGTTGAAGTTAGCGGAGATTCAACAGAGCTTGGCGGCCTGTTCGATCAATTGGCTCGACGTTAGCAGTCCGCCAACGGGAGCAAACACAGGTTCGGCCAGGCCTCGCTCGCCGAGCTCCTTGCCGGCTCCCAGTAGTGTTGCCTTGACAACAATGACCGTGGTCGGGCCGCCATTTTGGTCCATCCAGGAAAACGTCCTTGCCCCGAACCTGCTTGACGCAACCGATGCCTGTTTCGCTTAGCGGCCAAGCTTCATTAGGGGAGGAAGCCGTTGTCTTTTCCTGCCAAGGCGACAGACTCCTTGGTGTATTGCACCCCGCAGATTCGGCATCAAGGCTCGGCATTCTCATTGTCACCGGTGGACCCCAGTACCGCATTGGCAGTCATCGGCAGTATGTCCTTCTTGCCCGTGCCTTTGCGGCTGCTGGAATACCAACCTTTCGCTTTGATTATCGCGGCATGGGCGATAGCGAGGGGGCATTCTTGGGGTTCGAGGGCATCGACGACGACATCGAGGCTGCGATTACGACCTTTCTATCTCGCTGCGCCGGCCTTGAGAGGGTTGTTCTTTGGGGGCTTTGCGATGCCGCTTCAGCCATCACTTTCTATGGGGCAAAGGATCATCGCGTTGCCGGGATCCTGCTGGTAAATCCCTGGGTGCGCAGCGACCAAAGCCAATCTCAAGCGCTGGTCAAGCACTACTATCGCCGCCGGCTGTTGCAACCCGAGTTCTGGCGAAAACTCGTTTCTGGCAGGGTTGCTTTAGCCTCATCGCTGGGGAGTTTTACGCACGTGTTCCTTAGCTGGTTGCGTGTCAAAATTGCCCCACAAACTGATAAACAGTCGGAACATCTGGTCTCATTGCCGCAACGCATGGGGCGCAGCCTTTCCAAGTTTAACGGTCCGGTAGCTATCATTTTGTCTGGCGAAGACTTAACCGCGCGCGAGTTTGAAGGTGCGACCTCCGACCCCTTGTGGAAAGGGCTGCTGGGCAGAGATAACCTGTACCGTCACGATCTTCCCAGAGCTGACCATACCTTTTCACGGCGGGTTTGGCGCGAAGAGATTGCCGCTTGGACGCTTCGTTGGCTGAAGGATGTGGAGGAGTTGTAAGTTAGAGCGTTGGCCCCAAATTGCCGCCCTATGCTCCCTAGCATCCCGATTGTTTGCAGGCCTCTTGCGATCCGGCTACCAGTGTTTTGAGCTTGAGCTGGGCCTGCGCTGCGAGCAAGCTTAGCTGAGACTTTTGAGCTTGGTCGGTCAATGCTGTTGAAACCGCGGCACTTGGGCCGTCGGAAGTGGGGGTCGACCATAAGCTTTGCTGTGCACCAGGTTTCCCATAAGAGGGTGGTCGGCTACGCCGTGGCGGCATGCCGCTGCCATCTCCACCAAGGCTGCTCGTCCCAGTGCCACCAGAGTAAGCGACCATGTTGCCGCTAGCGGCTGCTTGCCAACCCTGAATTTCAAGCATTTCGGCGACTGATCCAGGCGGAGCGTGATGCTTCACTAACGGGCTGGACTTCTCGATAGCGTTACCGTCGAGGTCAGGGGCCTTGTGGTCAAACTCAAGCGCCATTCGGTGAGCAGTGGGCGAGGCATTGTCGACGAGGACTGCATCAGGGTTCAGGATTGTCCCCGGACGCCCCTCGCTAGCCACGATAAGACGGGTCGGGCCTTGCGGCCCCATGATCGCAATGTATCTGCGCTTGCGCAGGATGCGCGGCAGTAACTCGGTCAGATTCCCTTGGAATTCGCCACTGATCAGGGGCGCTTGCGATGGTGTGCCGGTCCAGGTAACAGATACGCCTATCGCTTGGCTTAGGCTGTCCAGTAGGCGCTCGGGTGTTACTTCGTTGGCGCGAATGGTCAGCCGCGAGCCGCCATCGACTTCGATCTTGAGGTCTTTGTCCTCTGCCGCCTGCAGCGCCGCCGACGTAAAGGATAAAGCGAGTAAGGTGCCTATTGAGATTATCGATCCGCGCTTTCTAAAATGGTCGATCATTATTATGCGAACCGAACACAATTTGAAAAATAACTCGTGGCGGTTCGTAGAGTAGTTCAGCCGATATTTACGTGAAATAAATTAAGTACGGCATTCTACGTACTTTCTTGAAAGGCATATATTGGCCATGTATTTCAGGATATTGGCCGTGAATTCTTTCAAATATAATTCAAATTTTGTCGATAATAAGATCAGAGTAAAGTCGTCTAAAATTTGAAACAAATTTTAGATAAATTCGCCGAAAATCTATTTTAACTTCGAAAGATTGTGATGGAATGTGTGAAACTAATGAGATTTGGTATTATTTAATCTTGAAAGTCGCAGATGTTTAAGCGTGGCGCCATTCTTTCTGGCGGCGAGTTTACGTCGCGGCCCCTTGAAACATTGCCCGGCTGTCATTTCGGACCATTGGTCCACGCCTGACGTTGGATAGAAACGGAAGGCGTTTGGTGAGGAACCGCTGGTTCCATATACGAATCGCTGAGGGCGGCAGAGTGGTTCAACACACCGGCCGGCGATCGTCCCGATCGACTGCCAACTGGCCTGGTTCAGAGATCCTTCATCGAAATTGTGTGCTTTAGGTCTTGGAAACAGAGCTTTGCTCCCTGATTCCTCTCGAGACTTGGTATTAGTCGTGGATAAGAGTTTCTCCGCCTAACAGCTTTTCCCGGTAGTCCCGGATGAACCTTTTTTACGGGAGGTTCCGCGTGCTTCGAAGAGTGCCGGGAAAGCTAGAAGCCCCTTCATGAAGACTATCACGTAATCTCTCGCCACTAGGGATCAACAAAATATCAATAGTTTTTTCGTTTACTGCCTATGAACGTTGGCAGGACGAGAGACAAATCGCATGTGGCAAAGGGAGGTCTCGATCGAACGTCATGGCAACGATAAGGGTATACCGCCTCGTATTCTCGTTATCGATGATGATGAAGTAGATCGTTTAACTTGCAAAAGGCTATTGTGCAAAATATATGGTGACGACTTACAGTTAAAATTTGCGACCAGCTGGGAAGATGCCGTCGAAACGGTTGATTCCGATGAACACGACATCATCATCGTTGATCAATTCCTCGGCTCGCGAACAGGCCTCGAACTGGTAGAGTCAACACGTACCGAAGACGACACACGGGTTTTTATACTGCTCACCGGTCAGGAAAGCCGGGATGTGGACGTTGCGGCAACCCGTGCTGGTGTAGCCGACTACCTGATTAAAAATGACCTAACCGCCATCCGTCTTGAACGATCGATTCGTTTTGCGACGGCTTCTATGCGGCAGCGGCGTCAATTGATTAGGCAGGCCGACGAACTCATTGAGGCGAAAACGGCCATCGAAGCGGAATCCAGGAAGCATCAAGCTTTGGCGGAGGATTTAAAGAGGGCCCAAAACGAGTTGATCCTTGCTCTGGAGCGCGCTGAAAAGAGTGAGCAACGATTTAAGTGGCTTGCCGAGCACGATCTCCTCACAGGGGTGCCCAACCGAAGTCTGTTTACTGAAAAACTGCAGTCCGGCCTCAACTTGGCCGGGCGCGCTGGAAAACCACTTGCCCTTTTTGTACTCAATGTTGATCGCTTCAAATGGATTAACGATACCTTTGGCCAAGAAATTGGCGATGCGCTTTTGACTCAGCTCGCTGAAAGGGTATCGAAAACCATTCGTACCACCGACATCATCGCTCGGCTCGGTGGGGATGAGTTTGCCATCATCTTAACACACCTCGATAACCCAAGCTCGGCTTTGACGGTCGCTCAAAAAATCATCGAGGAGCTGGCGCAACCTTTCGAGATCAATGGAAATCGTATCGAGGCCCGCGTAAGCATCGGAATTGCCACCTATTCCGGCGGGGACAACAGGAACCCCGAGGCCCTAATGCAAATGGCGGACGTGGCCCTTCACCGCGCTAAATCCTCGGAAAACAGTGAATTCCAACTCTATGATCAGGCCCTCAATGACCAAGTCCAAAGGGTATTCAGGCTAAAGAGAGAAATGCCTGAAGCGATCAACGCGGGCCAGTTTTTCCTGGTTTTTCAGCCCAAGATTGATTTGCGCGATGGCAAGGTTAGGGGCCTTGAGGCCTTGACCCGCTGGATCCATCCGGAACTGGGCCCAATTTCGCCAGGGGAGTTTGTGCCGGTCGCCGAGACCACGGGACAAATCATTCCCTTGTCATCATGGATTTTTGAAGAAGCTTGTCGCATCGCTTCGAGTTGGCAGGAAACGGGGTTAGAACAAGTTCCCATAGCATTGAATCTCTCCGCCCTCCAGCTGCAACAGGCCGACTTGGTGCCCTGGATCACTGATCTTCTTCACCGATACACACTTGCGCCCGAGAGGTTGGGACTAGAGGTCACTGAAACCGCGGCCCTGGGCAATCTGTCGCAGGCCACCACTCAGCTCAATAGGCTAAGGGAGTTGGGGTTAAGTATCGCCATTGATGATTTTGGTACCGGTTACTCCTCCTTGGCTCTTGCGACCTCCCTTCCTGCAGATCAATTGAAAATAGACTCATCTTTTGTTGCCAATATGTTAGAGGATCCATCCCACGCCGCAGCCATTGATGTTTCGATAACGCTGGCCCACTCCATGGGCATGCATACCGTCGCCGAAGGGGTGGAAACCGAAGAACAACTGACCTATCTTCGCAATCATGACTGTGATCAGGCGCAGGGCTATCTCATAGCCAGGCCCCTGCCCCTGCCTGAGATCCTGACTTGGTTGAGTGCGTACGAAGAAGAAGGCGGTCCCTGGGCCCAAAAGACGGCTCCTTGCCGTGCTGCATCCTAGTCCGATCGACCGGTAGACCGATCCAAAGGTGTCTCAAGGTAGCTCGACCACACGCCAATAGCTGTCGATCATGGCCATCGCATCCAGGAAACACTCCATGGAATTCATCTTTACGATATAGCCGGCTATGTTTCGCTCATAAGCCGAGAGGCGATCTTGATCGTGAATCGAGGTGGTGAGGACGAACACCACGGATGTTTTGAGTTCCGGGTCATTGCGGATGGTGTCAAGGAAATCAATGCCGTTCATTTTTGGCATGTTGAGGTCGAGCAATATGATATAGGGTCTTTTAATCTTTTCTCGACCTTCCTCGCCCCGCAACGCGGCTAATCCTTCCAGTCCATTGCGGGCCACCACCAAAGTATTGTTGATCGCGAGTTGTTTAAAGCTGCGCTTTACGCCCATAACGTCGACGTCGTCATCCTCTACCAAAAGAAAGGTTACATCTCTACCCTGCATGAGAATACTACCTCGCTCGGTAAATTGAGAAGTTAGCATTTCAACGCTCCAATATCCTCGGCCGCGGGGCCACCAGCTGGGTTAAGAGGGCGCCCGGTCTTTAGGCCGCCTGCTCTATGGGGCCGGCGTTTCCCCATTGTTTCGGCCAGGTAAAACGGAAGGTTGTCCCGCGCTCCACCGACGGATCGGACTCCAGGGTGATTGTGCCGCCTGCCGACTCTATGATCTTTCGAACGATCGCCAGGCCCATCCCGCTACCTTCTATTTCATCTCGCCCACGAAGCGTTAAAAACATTTTGAACACACGTTCATGATACTCAGTTGGAATTCCCGGGCCGTCATCACGTATCAGAAATTCGTATAAGTCACCTAAATCTCGGACATCGACTTTGACGCACCCGTTATCAAGATCATGATGTTTAATTGCATTGGAAAATAGATTGCGAAATACCTGTTCCAGAGGGGCACATGCCGTAACAAGATTTGGTAGGGGATTTTGAACTTCGAGACTGAATTGACCTCGAGTTGCGACCAGAGTAAATATTTCCGGGACTACGTCGTTCAAGTCCGCAACTCTGATTTCTGTCCTTGCTCGACCTATCCTTGAGTATTGCAGAAGGTCTTCTAGCAAGGCTTCCATTCGGTTGACCCGATTATGCAAAAGCATGATGTGGTGCTTTGTATCGGAGTCCATTACGTCCTTGAGGTCGCTTTCAATCCAGCTAGCCAGATTTGCTATACCCCGCAAGGGTGCCTTTAGGTCATGTGAGGCGACATAGGCAAACTGTTCAAGTTCTGCATTCGAATTCTCTAACTCAGTAGCATTTGCCTTAAATACACGGACAGCATCCGCCATATCGCCGATCTCATCGCTACCATCGACATCGACTATTACGCCGAGATCGCCGCCGGCCAAATTGCGGGTAATGTCGGCCAAACGCTGAATTCGTCCGGCGACATCTTTCAACACGTAGGTCCAAGTGAGATAGGCCGCTGCCAGAAAAGCCGCGATGGCTATGCAAATCAAAACGACCCTGCCGAGGCCAAGAGTCCAGCGCGCGCGCTCCGTTGAACCGTGAATGAGTGATGAGACTTCGGACAGCAATTCCTCGACACGATTTTTCAACTGACCGCCCAAGTGGCGATTTTTGACATTCAGCTGATCTAGTAAGTCATCGATATTGAATAGGTTAATTTTGAGTTGCAGAAGGTTGTCAGGGCCTTGAACTTCATGGGTAAGCTTTACTAAGGATTCACCTACAACTTTTCGCAACGAAGGGTCATGAACCTCTAGCGCACTGCGCGCAAGACTGCGCAAATCGATGTTCAATTCGTCCCGAAGCGACGCCACACCCGCTTGGTCGACCGCGAGTAGCAATTGATCAATATGGCTGACCAAGCTCTCGGCCCGAACGCGCATTGTTGTCAGACTTTCAACCAAAAAAAAGTCGACGTCTGTCAGTTCTTCGAAGACCGCTAATGTTTGGTCTCGGTCGAACTTAGTGTCCAACAAGGCGCTGCGTATCTCATCCGATTTGGCTAGGAGTTTGGCGGACGCCTCGATGGCGCTCGGTTTGAGCGCGTCGATAATGTTACGCGTGCTGGCGAGCACATTGGCAGCTAGTCTATCGATCTCTGTGCGCAGGCGATTGCGCTCGTTCACAAGTTCTCCCTGACGTTTCAAATTGGTAAAGACTTGGTGCAGGACCGCCTCGATTCGACCGACAAGGGGTTCAGCAATTTCGAGGCGACGCAGCTCATTTATGAGCCCGCCAATTTCGTTCTTTTCGGATTGAATTTGGGTAGTTTCACGCTTGACCTGCTCTGTGTTTTTAGAAGCTAGCAGGACAGGGGTTTTCGCGATGATATACAAGCCTCGCTTGGCCATCTGTTCGGCTGCCAAGACGGCTGGGACCGACCTATCGAGCACCTCGTCTTGGGCATCATCGATAATGGCATAGCTGGCGATGCCCACAGTAGCCGCCAACAAAGAGAACAACGAAACGCCGATGAAGGCATTTCGAAGTTTGCCGGCGACGCTGTTTCTACCGTTGGAGGCCCAAAGGGAAGCACCAAAGGACCCATTCGTAATCCCAATCATGTGGATCCTTTCTTAGGATTCTCAGCATAAAATACTACTACAATTTGATTATTAGTTTCTTATCTTCCCCAACTCCTTTGTGCCTATTCGCTCAACCACTGGAGATAAAAACATGAAGAGACGCAGATTTTGTTTGACTGCCGGATCGGCGCTTGGCTTGGCCTGCTTGCGGCCAGGCGTTGCAAGGTCTGCTGCGACGGAGGGCGCGCCAACCTTGGCCGGGATGCATGACATGGTTGCTCGCGCGGCCCGCGAATTGGCGGAAGGGCGAGACATCGAATTGACGATTCTGCTGCCGCAAGGCAGTACCGCGAACGTGAAAGCTGCGTCCAACGCATTTACCCAGGCCACCGGGGTTACGATCAGGTTCTCCGAAACACCTGTCGATGAAATTAACTCGCGAATGATCGTTGATACGATATCAGGCACCAATTCCTTCGATCTTGCGCTGCCGGCTACCTTCGGCCTGCCCGACTTGGTAGAGGCTGGGGCGATCACCAATCTTGACGATTTTGCGACCAAATACGAGCCCTCCCAATTTCAGGCGACCGCGCTCTTTTCACTCGGCGACTACTACAAAGATAGCCTCTACGGATATCAGTCCGATGGTGATGCCTATCTTATGTTTTACAACCGTGACTGGCTGCGAAATCCAGAAGATCAAAAGCGGTTCGCGGATCGCCATGGCTATCCTTTGCAGATACCCGAAACCTGGGATCAGCTCGACACGACGATGAAGTATTTCCATCGGCCGGAGGAAGGGCGCCATGGGGGCGCCTTGTTCCGAACGCCGAACTACATTGCCTGGGAGTACTGGATTCGGTTCCATGCCAAGGGATATTGGCCCTTCGATGAGAATCTGGTGCCCCAAATCGATAACGATGCCGGTGTAGCGGCCCTTGAGGAGCTAATCGCTGCGTCGAACAGTCTCTATCCCGACGCACGGACCAACGGCCTTTTTGAAAACTGGGAAGCCTTCAGTAAAGGCAACATTTTTTGCAATATTGGCTGGGGTGGCACTCAGAAGTTCCTCAACGGGGAAAACTCGCAGGTTCGCGGTCGCTTGGCTTTCGGTCCTACCCCCGGCGGTTATGTCGGTGACCAGCTTCTCGTTGTGCCTTACTTCAACTGGGGTTGGAATTACACGGTATCTAGCGGCTCGAAAAATCCGGAAATCGCCTATCTCTTCGCGCTCTATGCCTGTAGCCCGGTGATGTCCACCAAGGCGGTGCGCGAAGAAGGCGGATTCTTCGACCCCTTCCGGTCGGAACACTACTCCGATCCGCAGATCATCAAGGCCTACTCCGAGGAATTCCTGTCGGCGCATCGAGAAAGCATGACCCGAAGCATTCCAGACCTCTATCTAAGAGGCCAGGGTGAGTACTTCGATGCCTTGCGCGAGAATTTGGTGCTGGCTGATACGGGAGCGGTCACGGCCAGGGAGGCCTTGAAGCGCACCGCCCAGCAATGGCAACACACAACACGTAGACTAGGGCGAAGGAGTCAAATCGAGCAGTGGACTTTCCTCCGCTCTCGCTACCCGCAAGCGGTCCGAAGGCTGCTTGTATAGCCTGGTTCGCAATCCTTCGTGATCTTGGCCAAGAGGCGTTGCCCGAGCAACCGCCATAGGTCTTGGCGAAGGTCGTTCGACATTTCGGCGTGGTCATGGCCGGCGGCCTCTCAGCAGCCCATCCGTTTGCGGCCGCGAGCAGGAAACAGCGCCTGCGCGCGTGGCGACCACGGATGTGGGCGCTCGATCGGACATGATCGGTTGCCTTGAGTGTCGGATCTACCTAGGGTCATCGACTCTGCCGTACCGTTCCTATGCCGGATTGCCGGCTCGCGGGCCACGGGCCGATTGGGTGGCGGGGCCTCAACGGATTGGTCACTGTCGTTCTCCTTGTATGATAATGATAAGGCATATCGATCCGGCTTCATCTTGGCTCTTGTTTGGCCAAGGGGACTCCAGTGTTCTAGAGCGTCGGGCGGCAATTTGGGATCAATTCTGCTTGGCCTCTGGCGTGGCGATCCGCTGGTGAAACGGGCGCGGTCGCGATGCCATCGCATCTCGCAAGCCGGTTCAACGAAGACTTGAAACGAAAATACCACCATCTCATCAACAGCGGAAAACCCGCCAAACTCGCCATCACAGCCATCATGCGAAAGATCGTCGTCCTCGCTAACGCCCTCATTCGCGACAACCGAACTTGGACACCAAATCCCGCTTGACCAAAACGGATACTCTAGGGGAGATAAATCGTTCATGAACCATGACCTTGGGCGTGAGGCCCAAAGGCCCGCCAGGACCAGCGACGAAAAGGCAGATGGCCGAGCCGAACCGCACCTGGCCTACGCCTTCATAGGACTGGGTAATCTGGGTGCCAAGCTTGCCGGGAACCTGGTGCAGGCTGGATTTCCGGTGCGCCTCTACGACCTTGATCCAGAAAAAGGCGAGGCGCTTCTTGACGCGGGCGCCGAGTGGGCCACATCACCGGCGGCAGCGGCATCCGACAGGGATGGTGTTATCACCTGCTTGCCGTCGCCACAGACCTCAGAAGATCTCCTAGTTGGGGACGGTGGATTGCTCGACGCGATGAAGCCGGGTGCCACCTGGATCGAGATGAGCACGGTCGGCATCGACGCGATTGAACGCCTGGCGAAGGCGGCGGCCGCCCGTGGGATCGAGACGCTCGAGGCCCCGGTAACCGGCGGCGTGCACAGGGCGGCCGAAGGCAGGATTACGGTCCTGGTCGGCGGAGAAGAGCAGGTCTTGCAAAGGCATCGACCAGCCTTTGATGCCATGTGCGGTCCCTTGTTTCACATGGGCGATATTGGTGCTGCTTCGACCATCAAGGTGATCACCAACATGCTGGCGTTCGATCATCTGATTGCCGCGGGTGAGGCCATGCTGCTGGCCAAGAAGGCTGGCTTGGATCTGCGCCAAAGCTATGATGTCATTCGGGCGAGCTCGGGATCCAGTATCGAGTTCGAAAGCGTCATGCCGGTCATTTTGAGCGGCACCTTCGATACCAACTTCACCATGGAGCTGGCGTGCAAGGACTTGGGTATCGCGATTCGTCTGGGCCGAGAGCTAGGCGTTCCCTTGAAACTCTCAGGTCTGGTCGATCAGTTGTTTGTTGAGGGCCGGGCGAAGTATGGACCAAGTGCCTGGACCCCCAATGTCATCAAAACCATGGAAGAGGCGACCGGCGTCGAGTTAAGGGCCGACGGCTTTCCAGGCGTGATGACGGAAGGCGGGGCACTGGATGAGCAAGATCATTGAGCCAGGTACTTGGCAGGCCGCTGGTCGGCCTTCGGGCCGGTCAAGCGTCGTCGTCGCGCGGCTGGGCCATGACGAGACAGTCGACGGCCATCACGCCGTCCGGCCCGGCGATCAGCGGGTTCACGTCGATTTCGCACAAGACGTCCGCCAAATCGGCCACCATCACGGAAAATTGCGATAGGGCCTCGGCCAGCGATGGCCTATCGACCGGTGGTCGGCCGCGAACACCGTCGAAGAGCTGGCGGATCTTGAGTTCGCCGAGCAGCCGATGCGCCTGATCGGCGCCAAAGGGTGCCAGCGCTGCCGCCTTGTCGTCCAGGATCTCGACGAGCACGCCACCGGCGGCGACCACAACAACGGGGCCAAAGGCTGGATCGACCAGCGCGCCCAGGTTAAGCTCCACGCCGCTTGGCGCCGTTTCCATGACGAGCGCGGCGGGTCCAAGCCGCCCGGCCATATCCTCGTAGGCCGATAGCAGTGCCTCGGTATCGCGCAAACCGGTCTTGACCCCGCCGACATCTGACTTGTGGGCATGACCTTCGGCGGTCTTGACCACCAGGGGAAAGCGCAGTGCCTTGGCTGCCGTTCGCAGCTCTTCGCGCGACCCCACGAGCCGCCGCCGCGGCACCGCCATTCCGTAGTCCTCCAGCATGGCCAGGCCCTCATGCTCGTGCAGTTGCCTGGCGTCCGCCAAGGCCTTATGCCATTTTTTGTTGGGAAAGTCGGAGCCTGAGGGGAGCACGCGGTTCCGGCCCTGGAAATCCCGCCAGGCAAGCGCGTGCTTGGCGGCCAGCAGGGCGCTGCGGGTGCCCTTGATCAAGGTGACCCCACCTGCCCGCAGCCTTTCAGCCGTTTCCCTGTCGTGTGTCAGGGAGTAATTGGAGGCCATGGCGAGCGGTTTTTCGGTTGCCGCCGCGGCTTTCAGCACCGCGTCGGTATATCCCGAGGCATACCAATAGCCGTCGCGCGGGTCGCTCATGAAGATACCCAGCGCGACGTCGGGATCTGCCATCAGTGCTAAGGTCGCAGCGGCAAAGCGCTCAACGTAGTTGCGATTGGTACCGTAGACATCGAGCGGGTTTTCCGCCGTTAACCCCAGCTCGAGGTGGGGCTTGATCTTGTCTTTAGTCTCTTCGTTTATAGCCGCCATGGGAACCTGCCAGGCTTCGGCAAGATCGACCACCATCTCGCGTTCGCCGCCTGAATCATGGATGGTGGCCAGGCGGCCCTTTTGCGCGCGTTTGGGGCTGTCAAGCAGGGCTAAGGTGGCGACCAGCTCGTCCAGGTCGTCAACCTGGAGGACACCGTAGCGCCGGCACAACGCCGAAAATGCCGTATAGTCGCCGGCAAGCGCACCGGTGTGGGAGCGGGCCATCTCGGCACTTTTCTGGGTACGGCCGACTTTCAGTACGATGACCGGGACGCCTTTATCTGCAGCCTGGGCCAGGGCCTCAACAAATCCCGCGGGGTCGCGCACGCTTTCCAGGAAAATGCCAATGACTCTGGTGTCGTCTTGTCGAAGGGCCCATTTGACATAGTCGGCGACCGAGGTGACCAGCTCCATACCGGTTGACACGCAAAGGGAAAAGCCAATACGACGATCGTTGTTGGCAAGCGCGGCGAAGGCGGATCCGGACTGAGCAATCCAGGCGATGCCGCCCTGGCGCAAGCCTTCTGGCGCCGGAAAACTCACGACCCGCAGGCCGGCTGCCGGGTTATAGAAGCCCATGCAGTTGCCGCCGCAGACGGCGATGCCGGCTGCGCGCGCCTTAGCCGATAGACGTTGCGCCAAGGTCGGCGCAGCCTCTTCCTCGAGCTGGCAGGTAGCGAAGATCGTGGCCGCCCTGGCACCGTGGCTTATGGCCTGGTCGAGTGTTGCTTCAAGGGCCTGATTAGGTACTGCCAGGACAGCGTGGTCGACCCGTTCCGGCAGGCTGGCGAGGTCGGGATAACAGGAGACGCCGTCTATGTCTTGGTACTTGGGGTTGACCGCGTAGAGTTGCCCATCATAGCCGTCGACCCTGGCCATTCTCACCAGCGCATGACCGTTGCTCTGCGGCCTTGCGGACGCGCCGACCAGCGCAATGCTGCGCGGGTTGAGCAAGGGTTCGAGTGGGTCGTCGGGCATAAGCGTTGTAAATCGCCGAGAGGACGAGCCGTTGATAAATTCCTGGCAGTCCAATAGGCTGACCTAGACGGCCGGTCAACTGCAAAGCAGTGACTACGTGGTGATCGGCGCGGATTCAGGCGCACCGGGTTCGCCGTGCAATTTCATATTCTTGGCGTAGCCGAGGTTGTGCCGCCCTCTGGCTTCGGGGATCGCCGCTAACATGTCAGAACCGCCTGTTCTCGGTCGTGTAGAAGGTCACGTCGGCGTCCTCACCTATAACCGCCCGGGCTCGCTCAACGCATTCAATTCGGCGCTGCTATCGGCGACCGCCGATGTTCTCCGGCAATTCTCCGAGGACGAAACCGTGCGTGCGGTTGTGGTGCACGGCGCTGGCAGCTGCTTTTCGGCGGGCTTTGACATGAAAGAATCGGCCCAACGACAAATCCGCGGCGTGGAGGCCTGGCGGGCCGTGCTGGAGGCCGACTTTGATTTTATCATGCAGTTCTGGGATTGCCGCAAACCAACCATTGCGGCGGTGCACGGCTACTGCCTGGCCGGCGCTTTCGAAGTTATGCTCGCCTGCGATATGTCCCTGGCTGGCGAGAGCGCGCTTTTCGGCGAGCCGGAAGTGCGCTTTGGGTCGGGGATTTTAGCGATGCTTCTGCCCTGGAACACCGGACCAAAGCAGGCCAAGGAACTTTTGCTTACCGGTGTCGATCGGGTTAGCGCCCGCCGGGCCTATGATCTGGGCTTGCTGAATCGGGTCGTGGCGGACGATGAGGTCTTCGATGCGGCAATGGCGCTAGCCTGCACGATAGCCGCAGCCTCGCCCGATTCAGTTCGCCTAACCAAGCGCGCGATCAATCGAACCTACGAGATGGCCAATATGCGCCAAGCCCTGCTGGCGGCCCTCGAAACCGACATCGCCATAGAGGCAGCCGAAAGTCCTGAACGTGCTGAGTTTAACCGCATCCGCCAGGAGAAAGGGCTGAAGGCGGCGATTGCTTGGCGCGACGGGAAATTTAGACCTTAAACCTTGGCCCCGTGGACCAAACCGCTCGCCTGCTACTCTTTCGCCCTCACGAGCTATTGGCACCGAAAGGATAGTAAGGCGGGCACGACAAGGACCAAAAAAAGGGCCCGTGGCGCCGACAATCAGCAGTCCCACGGGCCCAAGATAGCGCTCCGTCTGGCCTAGCAGCGTCGGCACCCGGAGTTGCGACGCGCGCCGCGCCAATCAGGCCTTGCGCTCCCCCCGCCAATTCTGAGGCATGACCTGTCTGGCGATCTCGACGAAGCGCTTAATGGGAGAAAAAATCCTGCCATTACCAGGGCCGGCAAAAGATCCGGCCAAGCCTGCGGGACACCAAGACTAGCAAGAACGCAAATGCTTAGGACTGCCCCAAAGCACAGTCCTACATACAGATGCTTGAAAGATTTTATCTTGCAGATATGAAAACTAGAAACATACAGTATTGATTTATTTAAAAAAATTCTTGATTTTCCAGTGAAAATTTCCTGAGTGAAGGAACATGTCTTGCCAAAATCTGCCGAGGCGACGCCCATTCCCAGATCTTTCTTTTCTTTTATCTTCTAGCAACTGAAAAGATGGTGGATTTTGTCTTTACACTGGAAACCGGAAAGAATTCAAACGGAATATCCTGGCTGAAGCCAAAATTAGCATAGGAGAAACGCGTGTTTTGCAAAAGTACTCGCATCTGATTGCCAATATATTGGCCGTGGTTTAATCTCATATACAAAATATAGCGCGATAACCGACTATGCCTTGCTGTACAGGAATTTTGCTGTACGACCCCTGGCAGGGCTGGCAACCGTGTTTCTTTCGTTCTGCGAACAAAAAAATCAGCATGGATTCGATTGCGCGAGAGGATAGTCAGATCGAGTCGCTCTTCGTGATGAAGGAGAACGCCTATCCGATTTAGAGCGTCGGGCGGCAATTTGGAACCAACCAGACCGATCAGTTCGTTAGGTAGAACGGCTGGATGATATCCGGGTAGCCACCGCCCCGATAGGCGTCGATTAGATCAGATCTGGCCGTTACGATAGCGAGGCCCAGCCACCGCTATTTCCTTTCAAGATTTGTGGCGGCAATCTCTTGGCCGAGCCGGCGGGATGTGCCATCACTGCGATCTTGTGACCAAAAATTTGTTGATCATTCAGGGAATCTTTCCAATCTCCGGGGCAATCCCATCTTCCTGGAACGCTGCTGCCGCACGGGTTCCGGCAAATATGATTTGGTGGGGCGGCTGTCATCTGACAGTCGGCCATCACCTAGTAACGAGCCGCCAGGTTGGCGTTTTGACTGAAAGGCCGTCAACCCTTGCAAGATGACGCTGGAAAAAAACTCATTGTCCATTTGATAGCCGCCGCTCGGCCCAACTTTATGAAGGTTGGGCCGTTGTTTCACGCCCTGAGGAAAACAGATTGGTGCTTGCCTCTGCTCATCCACACAGGCCAGCACTTCGATCACAACATGTCCGGCGCCTTTTTCGAGGAATTCAGTTTACCGGAACCCGACCACTACTTGGGGATCGGGGCGGGAACGCACGCCGAACAGACCGCCGGGGTCATGCTGGCATACGAGAAAGTATGCGAGAATTCACGCCCCGACTGGGTCGTCGTCGCAGGAGACGTCAATTCGACCTTGGCCTGTAGCCTGGTTGCCGCAAAGCTTTTGATCCCGGTCGCCCATCTGGAGGCGGGGCTGCGAAGTGGCGATCGAACCATGCCCGAGGAGATCAATCGAATCGTCACAGACGCGGTTTCGAGCCTCTTGTGGACACCCTCGCCGGATGGCGACGAAAACTTGCTGCGGGAGGGGGTGGCGCCGGGCAAAATAGAGCGCATCGGCAACATAATGATCGATTCGTTCGAAAATCAGCGGGCCAAGATCGCCAGCCTGGCCCAGGCGGCAAAGATGGGATTTCTGCCGGGCGAGTACGGCATCATCACATTGCATAGACCGTCCAATGTTGATCACGAGTACAGTCTTCGCAGGATTGTCGAGATATTGGCCTCCGTGGCGCAGAATCTTCCGATCATATTGCCGCTGCACCCGCGGACCAAGGCGCGGCTTGTCGAATTTGGTTTGATCGAAGAGGTGAGAGGAACTGCCAACCTAACACTCATCGATCCGCAGCCCTACAATGCCTTCATGAGTTTGGTGACCACCGCGAAGCTGGTCATCACAGACTCGGGCGGGTTGCAGGAAGAAACGACGTACCTCGGCATCCCCTGCCTGACCTTGCGCGACAACACAGAACGGCCGATCACCATTTCCCAAGGGACGAATCGCTTGGTCAACTTGGATGATCTAGCCAAGGCGGTCGCCGCGGTGCTCAGCGGCAAGACCATCAAGGCGAACCGGCCGGACCTGTGGGACGGAAAGACGGCCGATCGGGCTGTAGAAAGCCTAAGGCGCCATAGCGGGCGTGCATGACGTAAAGAAACTAGAGCATCGCGGTGTGCCGCGAGCGGATGACCGGAAGGTGCTCAACGGCATCTATTGGCGGCTGCGCACTGGATCACCCTGGGCCGACATCCCGGAGCGCTACGGTCCGCCGACGACCTACTACAACCGCTTTGTGCGCTGGCGCAAGCTGGGGGTTTGGGATCGGATTTTCGCGGCGATCTCGGCAGCCTACGACGGCGACCTGCAGATGATCGACAGCTCCTCGGTCCGCGTTCACCAGCATGGGGCGAACGCAAAAAAGGCGGTCCGCCGGCCGCCGCTGGGAACCAACCTGACCGCCGATGCATGGGGCGCTCGCGAGGCGGGCTGACCATCAAGATCCATGCCCTGGTCGACGCCAAGGGCCTGGTCGACGCCAAGGGCCTGGTCGACGCCAAGGGCCTGCCTGTGGTCCTGAAACTCACTCCCGGCCAGAGCCACGACGGCAAGAGCGCGAGGACCGCACTCTCGAACCGTCCCGATGACTTCGCGGATCAGCCCTATCAGATATGGTAACCGATACAGATGGGCGATTGATTGTTGAGATTGCCGAAGAATTGGCGGACCGGATCAATTGGGCTACCGCCTTTTGAGTGGCTTCGGATCTCACTGGCACCCTGGCAATTCTTGAGACTGGGGCGTAGTCAGCGTATATCGCTTTCGAGTGGTTCATAACTGTGAGGAGGCACGGCCATGCGACTGACGGGAAAAGTCGCCATCGTCACAGGGGCGGCCCGTGGCATCGGCTTGGCTTGCGCGAGGGCCTTTGCCGCTGAGGGCGCTAAAGTCATGCTTGCCGACGTCAATACCGCCCTTGGCGAAGAGTCGGCCGAAGCGCTCCAGGCAGAAGGGGGCGAGGCGCTGTTTCAGGCCTGCGATGTCGGTGAGAAGGCAGAAGTGGAGCGGCTGATCGCCTCGGCAGTTGCTGCCTACGGCCGCCTCGATTGCCTGGTCGCCAATGCGGCGATCAGCCATAGCTGCGACTTCCTGGATATCGAAGAGGCGGACTTCGATCGGGTCCTGAGAGTCAACCTCAAGGGCGTGTTTCTGACCGGGCAAACTGCGGCCCGCCGGATGGTGGCCCAGGGAAGCGGCGGCACCATCGTCAATATGTCGTCGGTCAACGCGGTGATGGCGATCCCGGGCATCACGCCATACGTGGTTGCCAAGGGTGGGGTCGGTCAGCTCACCAAAGTCATGGCCATTGCGCTCGCCGACAAGGGTATTCGGGTCAATGGCATTGGCCCCGGCTCGATCAATACCGAGATGTACCGCGCGGTCAATGATGATGCGGAAAAGCGCCGTACGACCATGGCCCGTACGCCGCTGGGACGCCCGGGCGAGCCGGAGGAAGTCGCCAAAGTCGCTGTTTTTCTGGCCAGCGACGAGTCAAGCTACATTACCGGACAGACCATTTATCCAGATGGGGGGCGTTTGGCGTTGAATTACACCGTGCCGGTTCAGCCGTGAGGCCGCGCGAGACTAAAAGCTAGAACGCAAGGCGATTATAAAACCAGCGCTTGCATTGATGGTGACCTATGTAGTTACAATCCTGTCCGAGTAACAGTGGAATTCCGGGCTTCGATCCGAAGTCATCGCAGTCAATTTGGATTGTTATTTCAGTATTTTGTCCTTGGAATCATTGAATGCGCAATAAAATTTTATTAAATATATTTAGATTTCTTCTTAATAAATATTAATGTAATTGTTGTTTTTTTGGCATGTATTCACGATAAGTACTTGTTGATTTATTGGGGCAAAGTTTGATAAAATTGAATAAAAATTAATTCCAACCGCTAACGGGGAATGCGGGTTCAGGAAAAGGGAGACCAGCGTCTTGATGTCAAGTAGACAAGGAAAGACAACGGGCGCCGGCCAGCCGGTTAACCGGTCCGGCACGAAGGCTTGGCTTCGAAAAAGGCCAAGGGCAATTGTCCAACCATCTTTGACCGGACCCGGCGGTGGAGTTCGGGATGGCGGCGCGGCTTGCGGTTTCCTGCCTAAATCTGGAAAGAACGCAATTGTGGGACTTTGCGCGGTCGCCGCACTCGTTTTGCTGTCCGGATGCGTATCGCCTCAGCATCATTCTACTGAAACCGCCAACGCTATAGAGCGCAAAGCTCGTTTCGTCGTCCTTTTTGATGTCAATAGCCGAAAGCTAGACAAAGCATCCCACTGGCTGGCCTCGCAAGCGGCTGAGGAAGCACTGCATTTCGATAGGCCGGTTGTGGTTCTTACCGGTTATGCCGACCGTGCCGGCTCGGAAGACTACAATCGTGCCCTATCGGTGGAGCGTGCTCAGGCCGTTCTTGAGGTGCTTAGCGCCAAGGGGGTGGATGCGAAGCATGTCGAAATCATCGGCCTTGGCGAGAAAGAGCTCGCGATCGAGACCAAGGATGGCGTCTTAGAGGCCGCCAACCGCCGGGTCGAAATCTTGGTGACTGGTCGCAAGGCGGAACCCAACGCTGAAACCAGTCTTGGACCGGTGTCCGAAACCCAGGATGAGCCCATTACCTTCTCGGAGTTCACCACAAAAATGATGGCGGAGTTTGACGAGGGTCTTGCCAAGTTGGCGGATCATTTGCGGCAAGCTCCTGTCGGTTATCTGTCAGCTGCCCGGCAAACGGCATCGCGCGAGGATGGCGCTGTGGGTAACGCCGCGGGCGCCGCCGGTATGAGGGGGGGCTTGCCGCGGCCTCAACTGCGGCCAATTCCCGAAGCAACGGAAAGTTCGGGGAGTGTGGCAAGCAAAAATGCAACGCACTCGATGCCGACAATCCTCGGCGGTTCGATCGCGACAGAAAACGACGGCGGGCCTTCCCCAGGTCTCAGCGGGGCGGACGAAATTCAGGCTCCCGGTACCGGGCAGACCGCCGCCCGGCGCGCCGACACCAGCTCGCTCAGGACCACGGGCGTCGCCGAAATTGATGAGGGACAGGAGGAACAGGCATCCGCTCCCGCGGTCCTCAGGATAGAGTTTGCGCCCGGCTCCGCCGAACTCGGCAGCCAACAGCGCGACAATCTGCGCGGGTTAGTCAACCGTATGGAGTCCGTCGAAACCACGGAGATAAAGCTCCACGCCTACGCTGACGATAGTGGGTTGACGGAAAGTCAAGCCCTTGGCCTTTCTTATGCGCGGGCGATCGCTGTTCGCCGCGCCTTGCTTGATCAAGGTATCCAGCAAGTGGTGATTGATCTCCGTCCCCTCACCGGTCAGTCGAGGGATGATCAAAGCGGATATGTTGATGTCTTTTCTAGTCAACAGCCAGGCGTTTAGATCGGCCCGGCGTCTAATTCGGCCGGGGATCAGTGTTAACGAAAGAATTAAGCGGTTTCGCAAGGCGACGAGGGCAATGTAAACAGACCGAGCCTTTTCGGTTTGACCGACTTTATCCGGCCCGGGCCGCCCTGCGTCCTACTCTCGCCCTAGTTCTAGGCTTCATTGGCTTGGTCGGGGGTCTGTTGGATGAAGCGGACTAGAGCCCTGAAGGGACAGTATCTATGGAGGTAATTCGCCATGGGACTCAATAAGGCACCGACTGCCGTTGCTGCGGTGGCTGTGATTTCAATGTTGTTGCTTCCGACAGCAGCCTTGGCCGATGGTGCCAATGTCGGAAGCTCGATTTTGCGAAATCAAGCGACCAACACGACCCGGGCGCTAACCGGTCAGGTCCGCGAACGAAAGGCATCGCTCTACTGGACCGTCAGCAACAGCAATGTTCGGGCAGAACCGACCACGAAATCCCATCGCCTAGGCACTTTGAAGGCCGGGAGCAAGGTTGCGGTGCTGGATGTCGTACCGGATCGGGATTGGTATCAGATCGACTACAACGGCCAAGCAGCCTATGTCTGGGGGCCACTCTTAAAGAAGAGCCAAGACTGAACCTCCCTAACGCCAGCCGACGATGGGTTGGTGTTCGATCTCGCGCAGCAACTTCTTGCGGATGGCTTGGCGAAAATCAGCGAAGGTGGCGGCTTTTTCGACGAAGGAGCCAAAGCCGGTGGCAATCTCCAGTCTGTAATAGCGGTCCAAATCCGGCTCGTCTGACAGGATAGCAAGGCCATTGATGGTGACGCCGAACATCTCGGCACGACGGCGTGCCTGATGGGGAAACACCGTCCACTCGCGAAAGGTGGTTTCGCGGCCGTCCCCGGAAACGTCAATGACTTGCCGCGACCCCTGCAACGAGTTGCCTTCCAAGAGCCGCATGCAATAAAGGAGGGCTGCGCCGAGCCCGGTTGCCCCCACCACCCGGCGCGGGAAGCGCTCGACGGTATCGGCGAACCGACCAGCGCTTTCGGTATCGTGCAGCACGAACCAAGGGGTCGAATCTTTTGGCCGATGGGCATCGGCCCATACGGCAACCGCCACGCCGATGCGTCCCAGCGGCCCTGAAGCCACGGCGGCGACTACCTCCGGGTCGCGGAATGCGTCGGCGATGCCGCTCATCTGCAGCCGGAACTCTTGCTCGTCGATGCTGCCCGAGGCGTCGACCGCCAACACCAGTTCCAGATCCACCGATACCTGAGCCAGCGTCGGGCGCACCCCGGCAACAAGCCAAGCAGCGCTTTCGAACAATAGCCAAATCAATGTCGCAGCCACATGATTCTGCAGCCGTGTGCCCTTACATTGGATCTGGAGGTGCGGCCTTGTCATGGCCTGGCCGTGCTGCCCTGCTGTCGCGCGGTGCGGCTGGCGCCAACCTCGGCCAAGGCAATACCGCAAAGGATCAAGACCAGGGCGCCGAGGGCGTTCCAGCCAGGCTGTTCGCCGAGAACGACGATGCCAATCGCCAAGGCCCAGAGGGGAATCAAATAGTTGATCATGGATACAAAACCGGCACCGGCCAAGCCGATCAGCTTGAAATAGAGGATCGAAGCGAAGGCAGTCGACATGAGTCCGAGGACAACCACTGCCAGGATGGACTGCGTTTGCAGCTCTATCAAGTCGCTCGGCCACGCGGCCACCGCTGATGGCGTTATCAATATCGCTGCCATCACGGTCACGCCGGTGGCCGTGATCATGGGGTCGGCAAGCGGAAATCGGCGGGCAACAATGACGTTGACTGCATAGCAGACGGCACCTCCCAAGACCGAGAGCTGGGACACCAAAGCCGTGCCGCGTCCTTCAAATGTTCGCAAGGCTTCGGGGCCGGTCAACACGACAATGCCAAGAAATACAAGCAGGAATCCTGCAATACGTTGCCAAGTCAGCCTTTCGCCAACGAAGTAATGGGCCAACAACAAGGTGGTTAAGGGCATGATCGCCATCAGAATTCCCGCCTGACCACTATCGATGCCCTGTTGTCCCCAGGTAATGAGCCAAAAGGGCAGGGCGTTGCCCAGAACCCCCATCACGGAAAACAGACACCAACTGCGCCAAGAGCGCGGTAGCGCTCGCCGAGTTGCCGGGAGCACGATAATCAAGACAGCCGCCGCCAGATACAAACGTGCGGCGACTGCCAGCATCGGATGCAGACTTTCGATGGCGAGCTCGTTAAACAGGAAGGAACTGCCCCACATGGCGATGAGGGCCAGCAAGAGCAGCCAATGCAGGAGCGGGCGTCCATCGGACATGGTGCGATCCAAGCTTTCGGGAAAGATGCGCGGCGGTGCGGCAATTTTTCTTGATAGTTAGATTTGTTAGTTTCCCCCGCGATTGCAATCGGACTCTGAGGTCCCGATCCCGATACTCGAGCGACTTTACGGCAAGCTCCGACCGAGTTTCGGGATCGATAAGGACACGAGCAACTTCAAGAGTTTCGTGTGGTTTTCAGATCTGGAGTTGGTTTCGCCGCGCCCCCCAATAGTCATACGAACCTCAGATCCACCACACTGGACGCCAAGGGTTCCCCTAAAGTATTCATCCCCTGATTTCCGACCAGCGAAGTAATCACTGACTTGACAAACTGTCGAAATGTTAACAAACTAATCGAGAATAAACAGAAAGGTGGAGGTGCTCTCAAATGACTCCGACTTTTCGTTCCTCTAGTGGGGGAGGTTAAGAAGATGACCCCGCCGGACAGTCACTATCACATAGGTTTTTTATTGGTTCACCTCGTGTGAACTGAGCTCGGTTATTGAGCTAAGAGTGGTAAATCTATAGCCACTATGCGGACCCCGCTGCAACTTGCGCGGGGTTCGGCTGTTTCTTGAATGAAGTGATGATAGGGTTGATTTTGGTCCAATCCCTGAATTTCCGCTAGCGGCAGGCGGTATTCCAGGCGGTATTCTATGTCAACCGCCGTAGATCTTGGCAGGGAATCGGCGCGACTCTAGTTCCGATGCTCTAGTGCCCCGATTCCGAAATTCGCTTCATAGAGTGGCCGGCACCGACCGCATTTCGGAATCGGTCAGGGCACTAGTATGGTACTGAGTCTCGTGTGGTTTTTCGGATTTGAAGCTCCTCTCGGTGCTGCTCCAAGTAATGATAGGAACTTCAAATCCACCACACTAGGGACGACGCTAAGCCCTGCGACCGGAGCGTGCCAGCCGGAGCAGCAGCGGCGCGCCCACCACGATGATAAAGATTCGCACAATGTGGTGGGTCGCAACGAAGGCGGCATCGAGCTTCAAGGCGATGGCGATGAGGCTCATCTCCGCCAGGCCGCCAGGGCTGAAGGCCAGCACGAGGGTGCGAAAATCAAAGGGTGTCAACAGACCCAAGAGCGCGACGATGGTGATCGTCAGGCTCAGTAGCACGGCAGTCCCCAGGCTAGCAAAGGCCAGTGCCCGGCCCACTTGGCGGAGCGCAAAGCCGGCAAAACGGCAGCCGATGGCGCTACCAATGACAACCTGAGAGGCGTTGACCAAGAAGGAAGGGGGGGCCGCCTCGGTGAGACCCGCCAAATGGGCGATTGCGCTCAAGATCATGGGCCCCAGGATGGATGCGGCTGGCGCCCGCAGGGCCTTGGCAAGGAAAAAACCCACAATCCCACAGCCGGCAAGGAGGAGAAAATCCTGAAGGGTGAGGGTCCCAGCACCCGCATCGACCGCCGCGCGGGCGCTTGGCTCCAAGCCGCCGAAGAGTCGAAAGGCGAAGGGAACGATAAAGACAACAAGCAGAAGCCGGCTGGCGTGGGTGAGAGAGATGATTCGTGCGTCGCCACCCAGGGCGCTGCCGACCAAGGTCATTTCGCTCAGGCCGCCGGGTACGGCACAAAAATAGGCGGTTGTCGGATCATAGCCGGCGAAGCGCTGAAAAATCATTCTTCCAACCGCCGCGGCCACAAACACGTAGACCAAGAGGCCCAGCAGGCTGACGCTCCAGGCGAGGGCACGGTCGAGAATTTCCGGACTAAAACTGCTGCCCAGCATGACACCTAGGACGATGACCATGGTGTTTCGAAGTTCCTGAGGCAAACGGATTGTGAGGCCTGAAAGCGCCGCGATGGTTGTCGCCGTCATGGCACCGATCATCCAGGCAAGCGGCAGCTGCAGGCTATGCGCGATGGCACCGCCCATGGCTCCCAGCACTAAAGCCAGGCCGACGGGACGCCAGAGGCCTAGCCAGCGTGCCTTGCCCAACCTCAAGGAGCCAACAAGGTCATTGTCGGCAGACCCGGTCCATGAGGCGCTCCAGGAACGCCTCGCAGAGGGCCAGCTGCTCCAGGCTGACGAATTCGTCGGGCTTGTGAGCTTGGGCAATCGAGCCGGGCCCGCAAATGACAGCAGGAATGCCAGCCTGTTGGAAGAACCCGCCTTCCGTACCGAAGGCCACCTTGCTGGTCGCGTTGGCACCGGTCAGCGTTTTTGCCAAGGCAATGATTTCAGCATCTTCCGGCGTGTCCATGCCGGGGTAATTGCTCCGTTCGTGCCAGGCAAAGCCGGTTTGCGGGTCGATCGCCTTCATGTCGGGCTCAAGGTCGCTATGCACGAAATCCTGGACTTGCTTTAGCACATCGAAAGGGTCTTCACATGGAAGGTTGCGGACTTCGAACTCGAAGCTGCAATCTCGGGGTACGATGTTGAGCGCCGTGCCTCCTTGAACCAGTCCGGTGTGCACTGTCGTGTGAGGAATGTCGAAGGCGTCGTCGAAGGGCCCGTTTTGCGCTTTGTCCCTGGCGATTTCCGACAGCTTCGCGATCACCTTCGCGGCTGCCTCGACGGCGTTTACGCCTTGCGGCGCCAGGGAAGAGTGGCATTCGAACCCGCGCACCTGGCAATTCATGCCGAGGCCGCCCTTGTGGCCACGCACGACCTTCATTTCGGTTGGCTCGCCGACAATGCAGGCACTGGGTCTGACGGGTTGTTCGTCCAAGTATGCCAGCAGTTTGCCGATGCCGCGACAGCCCACCTCCTCGTCGAAGGAAAAACAAAGATGTATGGGCGTTTCCAGGCCGCGCTCCAGGAAGTGCGGTACTAGAGCGAGAACGACGGCAATGAAGCCCTTCATGTCGCAGGTGCCGCGGCCATAGAGCCGGTCTTCGGCCTGGCGCAGCGTGAAGGGATCGCTCGACCAGTCCTGGCCATCAACCGGCACAACGTCGGTGTGACCCGAAAGAGCAATGCCAGGCTTGTCTTGGGGGCCAAGTGTCGCATAGAGATTGGCTTTGCTGCCGTCATCGTCATAGGTCAGGCTGGACTGCACGTTGTGGTCGGCCAAGTAGTTGGCGACATCGTGGATCAGCTCCAGGTTGGAGTTGCGGCTGGTGGTGTCGAAGCTGACCAGGCGCTCAATCATCGCAAGGGTCTGGGCGCTGGCGATCTTAGCTTGCGGCATAATAGTCTCCGGCGAAGGCGTGCAGGCCGGCTAGAATGGCAGAGGTTGACGCCTAGGCCAAGAGCACTACGGTTTTCATCCCTGCTTAGCTTGCCATTTCCTCGTCGCCCTATGCTTCCAGGTCTTCTCGAACTTGGGCAGCAATCCAACTGCGGAACTTCTTGATTTTGGGCCTCTCGGCTTGGGACTTTGCGCACACCAAGTAATAGGCAAAGCGACTCTTAAGGCTGGGACCGAATGGCTTGATCAAACGTCCGGAGCGCAAGTCAGCTCTTACCAGGGATGACCTTGCAATGGCCACGCCGTTACCGGCAGCTGCCGCTTCGATGGCCATGCTCGCGTCGGTGAAACGCGGACCGAAGTCGGTGCGGATCTCTGGTTTGCCGGCCAGCGAGCGCCAAGTATTCCAATCAAGGAGATTGGGTGATTCATCATGCAATAGCGTGTGATTCTCAAGGTCCTCAGGAGACCGCAAGGGGTTCGGTCCCTCGAGAAGCTTGGGGCTGCAAATCGGAAAGGCCTCATCATCCATGAGTTTCTGGGTGAAAAGCTCGGGATAGTCGCCAAAACCGAAACGTATCCCCACATCGATGTCATCGCGCTCGAAGTCGACCAGTTCGTTCGAGGCCGACAGCAAAACGTCTATTTCTGGGTTTGTGGCGCGGAAATCGCCGAGGCGTGGGAGCAGCCACTTGGCGGCAAAAGAGGGCAGCACGCTGACCTTCAGGCTGCCGGTCTCTTCTTCGTCGGAAAGTCGGGCGCTTGCTTCGGCGATCATATCGAAGGCTTCACGCAAGGGCGGCAGAAATTGCTTTCCCGCCTCCGTCAGGCTGAGGCGTCGATTGTAGCGGCGGAAGAGTTTCAGTCCGAGCGCGCCTTCAAGCGCTTTGACCTGGTGGCTGACCGCTGCCTGCGTCACGTGGAGTTCCTCGGCTGCCTTTGTAAAGCTGAGATGGCGGGCCGAAGCCTCAAAAACCCGAAGAGCATTAAGCGGCGGCAGGCGGCGAGCCATCGGGGTCTCCTCGCATCAAAAATACTAATCCGAGAGATGAAATAACATCGTTTGTGACAAATCGTAAGACCTCATATTTCTCATACAGAAAATGAATTTGGGGTGGTCGGCGGCCACAATCGCCACAAACGAATGATAAGGAGAACTAGAGATGACAGACCTGCGTTGCGACACGTCACCCTTGGCTCAGTCCGGTTCGATCAGAGTAAACTTGCCGTCTTTCAGGGGGCTTCGACACCGCATTGCTTCCGGCTTCTCCTTGTTGCTCACCTGGCAAGGGCGGATAAGCGAGCGCCATAACCTAACAACATTGGACGAACGGCTGCGGCAGGATGCCGGGATTAGTGATGCGGATATCTCGCAAGAGGTCAGAAAGCCCTTCTGGCAGGCCTAACAGGCGGGAAATCAAGTCTTCCTTGGCCGGCCGTCCTGCAGAGATTGCCGGCCACCCCTCCTATCGCTCAGCCAGGCTGAAATTGTTCGGTGATGATCCGCTCCTCAAGATTATGCTCCGGGTCGAACAAGAGGTTCATTGTGACGGACTTTTCCTCGCTCACCTCGACCCGGGCCACCTCGCGGACCTCCGTATAGGCGGCGGTCGCGCTGACCGGACGCTTGGGTGCCTCAAGAACGTCGAAAGTCACCGTCGTTGTGTTTGGCAGAAGGGCGCCGCGCCACCGCCTTGGCCGAAAGGCGCTGATCGGGGTCAAGGCGAGAAGGTTGGCGCCAATCGGTACGATCGGGCCATGGGCCGAAAGATTGTAGGCGGTGCTGCCCGCCGGCGTGGCGACCATAGCCCCATCGCAAATCAGGCAATCCATGCGCTCAACGCCATCGACGAGGATGCGAAACTTGGCCGCCTGCCGGCTTTGCCGCAACAGCGAGACTTCGTTCATTGCCAGACCATGGCGGATTTCGCCGGCTACTGTCTCGGCCTTCATTGTGAGCGGGTGCAGGGTGACCTTCTGGGCGGCCTCTAAACGTTGCGGCAGATTTTCAATGCGCAGCTGGTTCATGATGAAGCCGACAGTGCCGCAATTCATGCCATAGATCGGAATCTTGCGTTCTAGGTGTTCGTGTAGGGTTTCCAACATAAAGCCGTCGCCACCGAGCGCGACGATCACATCTGCCCAATTCAGCGGCGCGGAGCGATAGCGTTCCTTCAGCTCCGCCAGCGCCTTTTGTGCCGCTTCGGACCCGCTGGCCAGGAAAGCGATAGCGAGATCGCTCATGGTGAGTTCTCCCCTCTCAAACGCCAGAATTAGCGCTTAGAAGGGCAGTATAGCGTCCGTCGGGACAAGCGCTAGCCCGAGGCGGAGGCCAAGCGAGAGTTGCCAATCCCTTGCTGGTCGAGCAATCTAGCCCGAGTCCTTGTTATGGGGTGATGGCGACGGCTGGATTTTCCGATGCTGATCAACATGAGATGGGAGCCTGGGGGAAAACCTTCATGATAGTTCACCGCCCAACCGCAGCCTTCTGGTCGATGGCACGGCTCCGAAGTAGCAATGCCGTGTTCGCCGCCGCGCTTTGCCTATTGTCTGCCACGGCGCTAGGCCAAACGACGACGAAGGATCGGCATAGCGGTTATTATTATCCGACACCACAATCGCAGGAATCCTATCAAACCCGTGCGCCGATCATTGACCGTGCCGAGCGGACTTTGCGCATCGGCTTCGTTACGGGGCTGACCAACAAATTCTTGCAACGACCCTTCGCGCCACCCTTTGCCATCTTTGCCAAGGGCACGGAAGCGGAAAAACTGATCGTCGTCGGGCTGGAGGACGGTCCGCTCGACACGCTTTATCGGGCTCGGGCGGTCTTCGCCAACCTAACCGCCGTGGCTCGCTTAATGCCGGTGTTTCGGGAAAGCGGCGCCGAAACCGTCCTAACCTTCTTTGATCTCGTGGGTATGCTGGGCTTCACCCAGATCACCGTGACCAATGGCCGCGACTTCGCCCACCGTATTGACCTGGAGTAGATCTCGGTTGGGCAGAAATCAGCCGCCGGTGACACTCATGTGGCGGGCGACTGCCGGACGGCGGCGACGGCGGTCGATGACAAAGTCGTGTCCCTTAGGCTTGCGGGAGATCGCCTCGCGGATGGCCTCATCCAGCAGGCTGTCGTCCTCGCTGAGGCGTAAGGGGCGCCGCAGGTCTGCCGCATCCTCTTGACCGAGACACATGTAAAGAGTCCCGGTGCAGGTGAGCCGCACCCGGTTGCAGGCCTCGCAGAAGTTATGGGTCATCGGCGTGATAAAGCCGATCCTCTGGCCGGTCTCGGCACAGGTGACATAGCGGGCCGGCCCGCCGGTCTGATAGTCGCTGTCGGTCAGCGTCCAGTTTTCGGCCAGCTTGGCGCGCAGCATCGAAAGCGGCAGGTATTGGTCAAGCCGAATTTCGCCGTCAATCTCGCCCATGGGCATGACCTCGATGAAGGTGAGATCGAAGCCCTCGTCGCCGCACCAAGCAACCAGACGATCCAGCTCGTCATCGTTGACGCCCTTGAGCGCGACCGTGTTGATCTTGATGGCCAAGCCGGCCCGTCTTGCCGCCTGCAACCCCGCCATCACGCGGTCGAAGCGACCCCAGCGGGTAATCGCCTGGAACTTGTGCGGATCCAGCGTATCGAGCGAGACATTGATCCGCTGAACGCCACAGTCGACGAGCTCGTCGGCATACTTGCCCAGTTGACTGCCGTTGGTGGTCAGCGTCAGCTCCCGCAAAGCGCCGCTGTGCAAATGCCGGGAAAGGCCGCGCACCAGGCTCATGATGTTGCGCCGCACCAGCGGTTCGCCACCTGTGAGACGCAGTTTTTCCACGCCCAGGCGCACGAAAGCACCGCAGAGGCGCTCCAATTCCTCTAGGCTGAGCACGTCTTTCTTGGGCAGGAAGGTCATGTCCTCGGACATGCAATAGACGCAGCGGAAATCGCAGCGGTCGGTGACCGACACCCTGAGATAGGTGATCTTCCTGCCAAAGGGATCGATCATCGCGCCCATCAACTTCTCCCCGCCGCCAGGCTCTTCCGTCCCGCCGCCGAATACTACTAGCCTTATTAGCTTGGTAATATAGTCAGCTTTACGGCAAATGTCGCCCTCGAATGCATTCGAGGTAAGGTCAGGGAGAATACTTTTTTGCAAGGGGTGTGCTTGGCATATGGCCTGTAGGGAGCCTATCGTGGCTCCTGTCCCTACGACCAAATACGCCGTACCGAGGTGATACCGGTGCCGCCGCTTTCGGTCTCGACCCGGGCCACCAGATCGGCGATCGGCTCGATGGATACCAGCATGGCGTGAGCATTGGCGTTAAGGACCTGTGTTTCGTCCAGGGCGATCGCCACGTGGCCGGGAAAATAGACCAGGTCGCCGCGCCGCAGGGGGCGAGCCCCGGCTTCCGTTTGGCCCTCTCCCAAGCAAGCCTCCTGCTGATCGCTGTCGCGCGGACAGGGGATGCCGGCGCGGTCGAGGGCAAGCTGTACGAGGGCCGAGCAATCGAGCCCGGCGCTCTCCCGACCGCCCCATAGATAAGGGGCGCCGAGGAACAGGAGGGCTGTTGCGACGTAATCCGGCTCGTACTCCGCCAAGACTGCAAGGTGCCGGCTGTAGACCCAGCCGCCGCCGGCAACCTGGCTGTAGCCCGCCTGCTGGCCTAGGACCGCGAGCCGCGCGCCGAGAGTGATGCGTTGTCGCGTCGGCGATTTCAGATCGGGCTTCGGGTAAAGGTAGCTGGAAAGCACGGTCAGCCGGTGAGTCGCCGGATCTGGGATCTCGTCCAGTGCGCTGGCGGGCACATAACCGACATAGTCATCGGTTCGGTTTTGCACCCAGGCCCAGCCGTCCCGCTCCTCGAAGACGTTCACTTTTTCACCGAAGAGCAATTGGCTATCCAGTGCCGCCGAAGGGGAAGGGGCACGCTTGAGGGGTACGACACAGCCGGCAACGCGCATTTGCCGTGGGCTTACGAAGCGTCTTGCTTCAACCCGGCCTTCGAGCGCCGCGTCGGCAAGATCTGGCCGATAGGCATGCAGCCGGCGGTCGAGGCTTGGCAAAGGGCTTGACTGGCTTGTCATTGGTCTTGGTCCATGGTCAGCGACGAGCGTAGCGCCCGGTCCTTAACTATTCTCGGAGTCTCGGAGTGTAAACCGCACAACTAGCCTTTGTCGTCCTTGCGTTCCGCCTTGAGCTTGGCGCGTGCTTCTTCTATCTCCCGTTCCCTAAGATAGTCGTCCGTGGTGCGGGGAATGGGGCGGGGGGCACCGGCAAGCGGTGTTGTGGGGTCGTCGAATTGCACGATCACCCGGCAGTCGTCGCACATCATGATCCGTTCGATCTGACCGGAGCTTTCAAACATGGCATGGCGGCCGGCAAGCTGTTCGGTGATTCGCTCGATGGTGACTTCGGCGCCGAAGGGCTTGCCGCAACGAATGCAGTGAAAGGGCTCGGCCCGGTTGAGTTCAACGGCACTATAAGCCGCTTCGGTGAAGTTGATGCGTGGCACCAGGGCTATCACCTTCTCCGGGCAGGTGTTGCGGCAAATGCCGCACTGCACGCAGGCGTCCTCCTTAATGCCGAGCCAGGGCCGATCGGGATCGTCGAGGAGGGCGCCGGTCGGGCAGGCGCCCACGCAGGCCAAGCACAGGGTACAGCCCTCGGTTCCTATCTTAACGGTGCCGAAGGGAGCCCCCTGGGGCAGCGGCAGGTGGTCGACCCGGCTAGGCGCCTGATCGTGCAGATGTTTGAGAGCCAGCAGACTGCGGGCGCGTTTTTGCCCTATGGCAAGGAAGCTGCCGGCTGACGCCGGCGGCTGTCGCGGCGCGTCGAAGAGGGCAGCCTCCACCGCATCGGGGTCAGGGTCGTCGTAGATCCAAATTCGGTTGCCGCCATAGCCAAGGCCGGCCATGACCGTTTCCGCCAAGCCGACTTCGCGGGCCAGTCCTTCCAGTTCGTGCCGCTTTTTCGGGTCCACCAGGATGGCGATACCGCTGGCGCCATAGCCAAGCGCTGCCGCGAAGAAGTCGAGGCCGACCTGGGTCACTTCGTTGACCGCAAAGGGCAATACGTCGGCCGGGAGACCACGGCCCAGTCGCGCCATCATGGCGATCATCTCATCGCCATGGCGATTGTCGTGCAGGAAGAGCAAGGGCGCCTCGCCACCGGCGGCCCGGTAGGCGGCCAAGAGCACACGCAGACGTTCGAACAAGCTCATACCAGCGGGCAGCTGGTAGGTCGCGGCGCCGGTGGGACAAACGCTGGCGCAAGCACCGCAGCCACCGCAAATGAAAGGGTCGATGGCCACCACGTCGCCGGACGAGGTGATGGCACCAGTCGGACAGACGTCCAGGCAGCGGGTGCAGCCTTGCTGCCGGCTGCGCGAGTGGGCGCAAAGGCCGCCCTCATAACGCACGTAAATCGGCTTTTCGAACTCACCCACCATATCCGAAAGCTCGAACAGGGCGCGCTGGACCGCGGCAGGGTCATCCGGGTCGGGCCGATAATAGCCGTCGCGCCGGTCGGCCGCCTGGAACAAAGGGGAGCCGCCGCTAAGATCCAGGATAAGCTCGCATTCGGAATAGGCTTCCGGGCGCGGCGCATCGAACGTTAAGCTCGCCTTCGATGAAGGATTGGCGGGCGCATAGTCGCGCAGATTCACTGCGAACTTACCCAAACAACCCCTGACGGTCGTGATGGTGCCCTTGAAGACCGGGACATCCATGATCCGTGGCGGGGCAATATCCCCCGGCTCGCTCAACAAGACGGTGACCTCAAGCCGGCTGCTCAGTTGCTTGGCGGCCTCGATCGCGCGCTCGTCGCGACCGTAGACCAAGCAAACCCCGGAAGAAGAGAGAGCCGTGGCCGGTGTCGGTTCGATATCCAAGCTCGCTTCGGCCAGCAAGGCGGCGATCTTGGCTGTGGCTGAGGTTGCTTTATCGGACCAGCCGGCCCGTTCCCGGATGTTGGCGAAGGCCGGCATGGCCGCGGCATTTGTCTCCGCTGCCACCTCGCTAAAGAAAGGAGCCTCTTGGGTGCAGGCCACTAAGAGAGGATTTCCCTCGGCAAGGGCCCTTTCGTAGTTTTCCAGTTGGGCGCGGCAAAGCTGTGTGTTGATTTCCATCTTGCCTTTGGCGCCGACGGCCTCGCAGGCGCGTGTCAGCTCCGCCGTGTCCAGGGGCATGCTGCCTTCGCAATCGCAAATCAGGAGGCGCTTCTTGCGCATCTCCATGGTGAACTTCCCATTGTTTGTTGCTTTTCGGGCGGCATAGTAGCGACCAATCGCGGCGGCGCACGAGCCCTAAAATTAGTCCCTGTCCGAGAGCAGAGCTCTTTTCGACCGAGGACCTAGTCTGATAAGCTCTTCTGCCTCAGGAGTCGCCTCAATCAAACCCATTCCTAGGAGCATCGCGAGAGACCGCGGCTCTCCGGTATGGGCTTCAGGGTAGCCATGACAATCATTCGCCGTCTACCGGAGACCTTGGTTAACCGCATCGCCGCCGGAGAAGTGATCGAGCGACCGGCTGCGGCAGTCAAGGAACTCGTCGAGAATGCCATCGACGCTGGCGCCCGGCAGATCGATGTGGTGCTGCGCGACGGCGGCAAGGCGTTTATTTCGGTCACCGACGACGGTTGTGGGATGATCGCCGAGGAGCTCTTTCTTGCGGTCGAGCGCCACGCTACATCGAAGCTGCCGGACGATGACCTGGTGCATATCACCAGCTTGGGCTTTCGCGGTGAGGCATTGCCGTCCATCGCCGCCGTGTCTCGTCTCAGTCTTGCGAGTCGGGCTGAGGGGGACGATGAGGCCTGGGCGCTCACTGTTGAAGGCGGCGTTCTCGGCCGGCAGCGGCCGGATAGCCTGCCCCGCGGCACCCGGGTCGAGGTGCGCGACCTGTTCTTTGCCACACCGGCGCGGCTGAAGTTTCTAAAATCCGCGCGCAGTGAGTACGCAGCAGCCCGTGATGTCGTCGTCCGCCTTGCCATGGCCCATCCCGAGATTGGCTTCCGCCTTTCCGAGGATGGCCGCAGCGGCCTTCGCCTGCCAGCCGCCGGAGGCGACCTCTTCGAGGCACGCTTGCCGCGCCTGGCCGACATTATGGGTCAAGAATTTGCCGACAATGCCTTGCCGATCGAGGCGGCGCGCGAGGGCATTAGACTGACTGGTTGCATTGGGCTGCCGACCCTGAATCGCGGCAATGCCCAGCATCAGTATCTTTTCGTCAATGGCCGGCCGGTTCGCGACCGGCTTTTGCATGGCGCGGTGCGCGGAGCCTATCAGGATTTCCTTGCCAACAACCGGCATGCCATGGTCGCCTTGTTTCTCGAGGTACCGGCACCGGCGGTCGATGTCAATGTTCATCCGGCAAAGGCCGAGGTGCGATTTCGCGATCCGGCTTTGGTGCGTGGGCTGATCGTTAGCGCCTGTCGGCATGCTTTGGCCGCGTCGGGCCATCGGGCGGCGACCACCACGGCCGATGCGGCTTTGGAGGCATTTCGTCCCCACTATGGGCCAACATCATCCCATCGAACGGGCTTTTTCGCTTCCGGGGGGCGCCAGCCAAGCTATGCAGCGGCAGAGGCTGCCGCGGTCTATCAGGCACCGCCACCCGCCTCGTCCCTTCCCGGACTGGAAGCCGTGCCGGCCGCTAGGGAGGCAGAGCTTGAAGATAGGCAGGGCGAGTTGGCTGACTTCCCCCTAGGGGCGGCGCGAGCACAGCTGCACCGCACCTATGTGCTGGCCCAAACCGTCGATGGGGTGGTGATCGTCGACCAACATGCCGCCCACGAACGCCTGGTCTACGAGAAGATGAAGCATCAAATCGCCGAAGCCGGTATCGCGCGACAGGCGCTCTTGGTGCCGGAAGTGGTCGAGCTTGAACCCACGGCGGCGGAGCGGCTGATCGAGCGGGCGGCCGAATTCGCGGACTTCGGTCTGGTGTTGGAGGCCTTTGGCGAAGGCGCGGTCCTGGTGCGCGAGGTGCCAGCTTTGTTGGTCAAAGGGGATGTCGGCGGTCTGGTACGAGATCTGGCGGACGAGCTCGCCGAATTAGGTACGGCGCTGGCTTTGAAGGAAAGGTTGGATGAAGTCTGCGGGACCATGGCCTGCCATACCTCAGTGCGTGCCGGGCGGCGCCTCGATCAGGCGGAAATGAACGCGCTCTTGCGGGAAATGGAGGCAACGCCGCACTCTGGCCAGTGTAATCACGGTCGCCCCACCTACGTCGAGCTTAAGTTGGCCGATATCGAACGGCTCTTTGGCCGGCGCTAGCACACTCTCGCTCGCCACACGCGGTTCTCCTTGATGCTGAATCTCTTTCTCGCTCTTTTCACCGCGCTCCTGGGCTTCGGCATTTCACTGCCTCTTCTGCCCTTTCTGGCGCTTCGATTTGGTGCCAGTGCGCAGGAAGTGACCCTGCTGATCGCCACCTATTCCTTTGTCCAGCTCTTCGCCGCGCCAGTTTGGGGACGCGTGAGCGACCGCTGGGGGCGCAAGCCCGTGCTGCTGATCGGCTTGGCGGGCGCCGGGTTTTCCTATCTGATCCTAGCGATGGCCGATCAGCTTTTGACGCTCATTTTGGCCAGAGCGGTGGCGGGTCTCTTCTGTGGTGACATTGTCGCGGCTCAGGCCTACGTGGCGGATACGACGACACCGGAAAATCGGGCCAAGGGCATGGGCGTTATCGGCGCGGCCTTTGGCTTGGCCTTTATATTTGGCCCAGGGCTGGGTGCTTGGTTGGTCGGCGCCAATACGGAAAATCCGGATTTTGTGACGCCGCTGGTGCTGGCGACGGCCCTCTGCCTTGTTTCGGTTGCCATCGCGTGCCTGCGTTTGAAGGAGTCACTGCAGCGCTCGGGCCTTGGGGAAATCTCATCTGCGCCGATGGATCGCGGTCTGTGGTTGCGCTTGCGGGCGCTGCGTTATCCGCACTTGGGGTTGGTCACCGCCGTCCTCTTCCTGCTTGGATTTGCTATCTCGAACATGGAATCCACCTTGGCGCTTTGGGTTTCGGATAGCCTCGACTGGGGGCCCAGGGAAGTGGGCATGCTGCTGGTCTACGCCGGGGTAATCGCGGTCGTTTTTCAGCTTCGCCTGGTTGGCCCGCTCAGCCGCAAGTTCGGCGAGGCAATGGTGGCCCTGTTCGCGACCGGCCTTATCGCACTGGGCATGGCAGGGATTGTTTTCGCTGGCAGCGCCGAAGTGCTGCTTGGCGCCATGGCATCGATTGCCGCTGGCATGGGGCTGGGCAATCCTTCCTTGCAGAGTTTGATCTCACGGCTCAGCAAGGCCGGCGGCGCCGGCGGTGCCCTCGGACTGGGTCAGTCAGCCGCCAGCCTTGCCCGGGCCTTGGGTCCTCTGTGGGCCGGCATGCTCTACCAGTCGATCGGTCGCAATGCCCCCTATGTGGCCGCCGCCATGATCGCCACGGTCGCGGCCGCTTTAGCTTTCTGGCTGGCTCGCCGCTTGTCGGCAAAGTGAGTTGCTGATAACTAGCCGAGCTTGGCCTGCAAAAAACAGAGACGGGCCTTGCCATACTTGCGTTCTTCTAGTGGCTCGAAGCTTGCTGGTGGCTCGAAGGGCTCTTTGGCCATAACCTCGACGCAAATGATTGTGCCCGATCGCAGCCAACCGGCCGCCGCCAAGGCGGCAAGTGCGGGCGGCGCCAGTCCTTGATTGTAGGGCGGGTCCATTAGTACCAGGTCGCAAGGTGCAAATGGCCCATCGGCTGGAGGGGAGGGCGGCCGCAATACATCGGCGCGCAAAACCTGGGATTTTTCTTCCTCTCCCAGGGTGGCGACGTTGGTTTGGCAGCATGAGTAGGCGACAGCCAACATCTCCATGAAGGTGACGCAAGCAGCCCCCCGTGATAGCGCCTCTAGGCCGAGGGCGCCACTGCCGGCAAAGGCATCAAGCACCCGTGCGCCTGCCACCAAGTCGCCTTGATCTGGAAGCAAACGACCCTTAGTCAAGATGTTGAAGAGGGATTCGCGGGTCCGATCGGCCGTCGGCCGCAGCGGCGCATCACCCGGTACGGCGATCCGACGTCCTCTATGCCGGCCGGCGATGATGCGCATGATTCCTTCCTTTCGCCGAACCGCCGCGTGACCGTGCTTGCGCCCAGCCTTTGGTGATTTGCTCGGAGTTTTGACCAATCCCGAGCTGATCCGCCAAGATGCGCGCCGGCACCGGCTCGATCGACCCCGGGTCCAATTTTCCTAGATGAAAAGGTCCAAAGGAGACACGGATCAAGCGGCTGACTCGCAGTCCCAAATGCTCGCACACACGCCTGACTTCACGATTTTTCCCTTCCCGCAAGGACATGGTCAGCCAGGCGTTGGCGCCGACTTGTCGGTCGAGCCGCGCGTCGATCGGTCCATAGCGTTGGCCTTCGACGGTCACCCCATCAGCGAGCTGCGCCAGGGACGGCTCATCGACGGTGCCATGCACCCGCACCCGATAGCGCCTTAGCCAGCCAGTGGAAGGCAGCTCTAAGCGGCGCTTGAGTTCCCCATCGTTGGTGAGGAGCAGCAATCCCTCCGAAGTGATGTCAAGGCGGCCGACAGCCTGCAGGCGGGGCAGCCCTTCCGGCAAGGCCTGAAACACCGTCGGCCGCCCTTGCGGATCCCGGCTGGTGGTGACGAGCCCGCGCGGCTTATGATAGCGCCAAAGGCCGGCTGGTTCCGGCCGCGGCAAGGGCTTGCCGTCAATGGTGATTTTCTGTCCTCTGGTCACGTTGCAGGCTGGGCTCTTGAGAACCTTGCCGTCCACGGCGACCTGGCCAGCCGCGATCAGCTGCTCGGCTTGTCGGCGCGAGCAGACACCGGCGCGGGCAATCACCTTGGCGATGCGTTCTCCGGTGGCGTTCATGAATGGGAGTATCCACCACTGGGATCCACGCCCAGCGTCAATCCAATCACAGGAGGGCGGTCTTCAGTGGACACCTTGCTCCTTCCATCAATGCAAAATTAACAGGCTCGGACTACGAGAAGTTCGAGGCCCCGATCGTAAATAGTCCGATCGCCCAGGCCAAAACGCCATTGGCCTACAACATTTTGGATTGCCGGAGATTGAAACGACGATATCTGGCGAATCCCCAAGGATTTATTTAGGGTCTCAATTCAGGTTTCCAAGGAGGGAAGAGATGGAGATTGCCGCCACGACTGATGTCGACCAATCGGTTTCCGAAAATATGGGTGAACGCATCGCCGAAGCCCGCCATCGCACCGGCCTATCCGTTGCCCAGTTTGCGCGTCGCCTGGGCGTAAAGACGCGTACGCTGTCGTCCTGGGAGAGGGGAATGAGCAAGCCGCGCAGCAACCGAATTGCCATGCTGGCCGGGGCCCTCAATGTGACGCCGACCTGGCTCTTGTGTGGCAGGGAATAGGGGTAACGCCGATCCTCACCTCCTCGTCCCGGCGTTGTGATATCGATGTGGGTCCCACTGATCCTTAGGTCTAGCGTATCTTGGTAGTGCACGCTACGGCGTGCTATTTTGCTTACCCCGGCATCAGCTAAGGGATCTTAAACCCCAGGTGGCCGACCACAAAGACGATATCCGCGCCGAGGTGCCGGGCAGCCGTGCCCTGGTCATGCGTTTGTTGCGCGACTACCTTAGGCCGCATCTTTGGCGCATTGTTGTGGCTCTTTTTTGCATGGCGGTGGTGGCGCTGTCGACAGCCGCCTTCACACAACTCATCAAACCCATCGTCAACGACATTTTCGTGGCGCGGCAGTCGGCAATGCTGTGGCCGGTGGCGGCCGCCTGCTTGGTTGTCTTTGTAGCAAAGGGTTTGGCCGCCTACGGTCAGGCGGTGTTGATGAGCTTTGTCGCTCACCGCCTTGTCGCGGATGTGCAAAGCCAGCTATTCGATCGAATGACCGGCCTGGATCTCGCCTTCTTTCACCAGCATTCGCCCGGTCAATTGGTTTCGCGTTTTATCGCCGACACCAACGTGCTGCGCGGCTCGGTTTCCAATACCCTGACGGCGATCGGCAAGGACAGTTTGACCTTGATGGCCCTGGTCGGGGTCATGTTTTACGAAGACTGGCGTTTAGCCTTTGTCGCGTTTTTCGCTTTTCCTTGCGCCATTTGGCCGATCATCACTATCGGCCGGCGCATGCGCAAGGTAACCGGCAAGGCGCAAGGCAACATCGCCCGCCTGACCACTGTCTTGGATGAGTTTTTCCAAGGGGTCCGGCAGGTCAAAGCCTATGCCATGGAAGCCTATGAAAGGCGGCGGGCGCGTCAGGCGATCGACGACACCTTTGCCATGCAGTTTAAGGGGGAGCGAACCCGCAATCTATTGCATCCGATCATGGAGACCCTGGGTGGCCTGGCGGTGGTGGCGGTGATCCTCTATGGCGGTCACTTGGTGATCATTGGGGCCAAGGATCCTGGCGCTTTCTTTGCCTTCATCTTCGCCCTCTTGCTTGCCTACGAGCCGATGAAGCGCTTGGCCAAGCTAAACGCCCGGCTGCAAGAGGGTTTGGCCGCCGCCGAGCGGGTCTTTGCTCTGATGGACGAGGAGCCGACCATCCGCGAGCTGCCGGAGGCGCTGGAGCTCCGAGTTGACGG
Source organism: Rhodospirillales bacterium (assembly GCA_965222795.1). Classification (GTDB taxonomy): domain Bacteria; phylum Pseudomonadota; class Alphaproteobacteria; order Kiloniellales; family CBDCUY01; genus CBDCUY01. The sequence continues at coordinate 3,575,472 of OZ244972.1, forward strand.
CGGCGCCATTCGCTTTAGGGGGGTGAGCTTCTCCTACGACGGTGTCAAGGGTGCCTTGAGAGATCTCAGCCTCGAGGTGCCGGCGGGCAGGACCGTTGCACTGGTCGGGCATTCGGGGGCCGGCAAGTCGACGATCTTGAATCTGATACCGCGGTTTTACGATGTTGACGCCGGTTCGGTTGAGATCGATGGCCAGGACCTGCGCCGCGTGGGGCTTGAGAGCCTGCGCCGGCAGATCGCGTTGGTCAGCCAAGAGATCCTGTTATTCGACGACACCATTAGGGCCAACATCGCTTACGGCGACCCGACGGCCAGCGACGAGGCGGTGCGGGCGGCGGCGCGCAATGCCGGTGCCGATGATTTTATTGAAGATCTGCCGAACGGTTATGACACCTTGGTCGGTCCGCGCGGTAGCAAGCTCTCCGGCGGTCAGCGCCAGCGCATCGCCATCGCCCGGGCCATGTTAAAGAACGCGCCTATCTTGCTCCTGGACGAGGCCACCTCATCCTTGGACAGCGAGACCGAGCGGCGCGTGCAAGATGCGCTTAGCAAGCTGATGGCGGGGCGAACCACTCTGGTGATCGCGCACCGCCTCTCCACGGTAATGGATGCGGATGTGATTTATGTGCTGGATCAAGGGCGCATCGTCGAAAGTGGGCGTCATGGCGCCTTGCTTGCCGGTGGCGGCGCCTATGCCCGGCTGCATGCCTTGCAGTTTGCTGACCAAGGCGACGTTGACGACGCCAGTCCTGCTGTGGAATTGAGGGCCTAAGTGGCTGGCTTGGGCAAGTACCTGCTGAAACAAGGCCCAGTGCAGGGAGCCTTAGCGGCTTTACTCGCCGGCTACCTGGCGGTCCTGCGCGCGACCGTGCGTTGGCAGCTGCATTGCCCCGAAGAAACCGAGGCCCTGTTCCGGGCCGAGACCCCCTTTGTCGCCTGTTTTTGGCATGGCCGTATTGCCATGATGCCGGCTACTTGGACACGCCGGCAGCCGGTTGACGTGTTGATCTCCGGCCACCGGGACGGCGCCCTTATCGCCCGGGCTATCACCCATCTTGGCTTCAGAACGGTGACGGGGTCGAGCAAACGCGGCGGGCGTGAGGCTCTGAGGAACATTTGCCGGCTTCTCGATGATGGTCACGGGGTTGCCATCACGCCCGACGGGCCGCGTGGCCCGCGCATGCGGGCAAAGGGGGGCGCCATCAAGGTGGCGCAATTGAGTGGGGCGTCGATCCTGCCGCTGGGTGTTGCGGTCAAGCATCGGCGAATCATTCACTCCTGGGATCGCTTTTGCCTGGCCCGGCCCTTTTCCCGCGGCGTGATCGTCTGGGGCGCGCCGCTGGCCGTCCCACGCCAGCTAAGCGAGCCCGAGTTCGAAGCCTGGCGCTTGCGTTTGGAGGAGCAGCTCAACGCCCTGACGGCAGAGGCCGACCAGAAGTGCGGCCATCGCGCCATCGAGCCGGCTCCGGCGATTGCTGAGGTGGCAGCAAGTCTACCCGTGTCCAGTCGAGGCTGAAGCGCGGCATGGGGGCGGCTTGGCCAAACCGGCTGCGTCGGATACCGGCGTTCTGGCGACAGGATGGCCCGTGGGCCCATCTCCTTGCGCCCCTATCCTTCGGCTATCAGGTCGTCGGACAGGCCTACCGGCAACTGGCGACGCCACGGGGCGTGAACGTTCCCGTCATTTGTGTGGGCAACATCGTGGTCGGCGGCGCTGGCAAAACGCCGGTCGTGCTCTCCTTGCTGACGCGGTTGCAGGCGCTCGGTTTTCGGCCTTTTGCCTTGACTCGCGGTTACGGCGGCAGCGCGCAAGGGCCGCTGGAAGTCGATCCGGCAAGGCATGACGCGGGGGTCGTCGGTGATGAAGCGCTGCTGCTGGCACGAGCAGCGCCGACCTGGCTGGCCAAAGACCGCGTGGCGGGCGCCCGTGCCGCCGTGGCTGCCGGAGCGCAGCTGCTGGTCCTCGACGACGGTTATCAGAACCCCTGGCTCAAGAAAGACTTGAGCCTTGTGGTGGTGGATAGCGAGTTCGGGTTTGGTAATGGTCGGCTGCTACCCGCGGGTCCGTTGCGCGAACCTCTTGCCGCAGGCCTGGCGCGAGCCAATGGGGTCGTCCTACTGGGAGACGGGAGCGATGCCCTCGTCTCCCAGTTCAGTTCAAAGCTGCCAATCTTGCGGGCGCGGGTTCGGCCACGGGCGGATGGCATGTCCTGGAAGGGGCGACGGGTCTTGGCTTTCACTGGCATCGCTCGCCCAGAAAAGTTTTATGCGAGTCTTGTGGAGCTAGGTGCCGATCTCGTAGCCACGCGGGATTTCCCCGACCATTACCCCTTTAGCCCCGACGAAGTCGAGGCATTGCTTGCCGAAGCCGCCTCTCGGGATGCGGTTGCCGTCACGACCGAGAAGGACGCCATGCGTCTCTCACCACCCTATCGCGTCAGGGTCGCCACCTTGCCAATCCAGGTCGAGTGGGAAGATCCGGTTGCGATCGATGCTTTGCTCGGCCGGTTGGTGTCTCATGGCTGAGAAGAAGAGGGGCTCACGCCTTGGCCGCCGACTGCGCCACGTCCTCGAATATGGTGCCTTGCGCTCCGCCTTGGCCGGCATGTCGGCGTTGTCGGCCGATCGAGCCTCGGCGCTCGGCGGTTTTCTGGGACGCAAGCTGGGGCCTCATCTCCCGGTCAGCCAGCGGGCGCGACGCAATTTGCGCTTGGCCTTGCCGGGGCTGGACAGGGAAGAGCAAGCGGCGATCATCACCGGCATGTGGGATAACCTCGGTCGCGTCGCCGCCGAGTACCCGCATTTAACCGCGCTTACCCAATCGGAGGCCGGGCGGGTCCAGGTGGTCGGTTTGGAGCATGTTTCGGCTTTAAAGGACAACGACGGCGGTGCCATTCTCGCCTCGGGCCACTTTGCCAACTGGGAAATCATGCCGGTGATGGCGGCACTGGCTGGCCTCGATCCCATCGGCGTCGTGCGCGAGCCGAACAATCCACTAGTCGGCCGCGTCATCGAAGACCTGCGGTCGGTCGCCGGCGGCCGTCGGGTTCCCAAGGGGGCCAAGGGCGCCTACGAGGCCATGGCGGCCCTTCGTCGTGGTCAAGTGCTGATGATGCTGGTCGACCAGAAAATGAACGACGGGATCGCCGTGCCGTTTTTTGGCCAGCCGGCCATGACCGCCCCGGCGGTGGCACAACTCGCTCTGCGCTATGGCGTGCCGATCGTGTTGGTGCGCAACGAACGCTTGGGCGGTACGCGGTTTCGCATCACCTGCACGCCGCCGATTACGGTTGAACCGAGCAGTAACCGTCAGGCCGATACCTTGGCGCTGATGACGAAAATCAATCAAGTGCTGGAGGACTGGATCCGCGACAAGCCCGAAGATTGGCTGTGGCTGCATCGAAGGTGGCCGAAAGGTACCTACCGGTCTTAGGCTACTCCGCCATCGGCCTGACCAGAAGCGCCGGATCAATCCGCCGATTGAACCAATTGATCCGCCAGTCCAAGTGGGGGCCGGTGGCACGACCGCTGGCGCCGACGGTGCCGATGGGATCGCCTCGCTTGACTTCTTGGCCGAGCGATACTGCCAGGCTGTCCATGTGCAGGAAGGCGCTTGAGAGACCATGCCCATGGTCGATGATCAAGGTGCCGCCGGTGTAATAGAGATCCTCTTCGGCCAAGGTCACCACACCGCCGGCGGGCGCCACCACTGCTGTTCCCGTGGGGGCAGCAATGTCAATACCATAGTGGGGACGGCGCGGCTGGCCGTTGAGGATGCGCTGACTGCCATAGACGCCGGAGATGCGGCCGCGGGCGGGCCAAATGAAGCCTTCCTCGTAGTAGGGTGTAGCGCTGTCGAACTTACGCACGCGCGCGATTTCCGCGTTTTCCCGGCGGATGCGGGCCAAGACCTCCTCGGGTGGCGTCACCATCTTCGGCGGCAGGCCGTCGATGCGTTGCACCCGGTACTGCCGGTCTTCGATGTCCAAGTCGTAGATGGTGGTCTCGCCATCCGGCGCCGTCACCGCAAGCTCGGCCACAGATTCCGCATCGCGGCCAAAGCCGATGACAAAGCGGCCCGCCGGCGAAACACGCACCTGGCGCTCGCCTAGCCGGACTTTCGCCCCCGGCAGCGTCGAACCGAAGACCAGGCCGCCCTGCATGAAGTCGCCTTCCAAGTGAAGTTCTCCTCCCCAGGCGGGCAGGGACCAGGCGGGCAGGGACCAGGCGGGCAGGGACCAGGCGAGCAAGAGGAGAATGGGCAAACGCATCATAGCAAACTTCCTTGCGGGTCATCAGACGCTGGCTTTTTGGCGACTTTGCGTCCTCGTCGGCTCGAGTTCGGCATCCTGCCTGCGGTTGGCTTGCTGGCACCGATCGCCGCCGCACGCCCGTCTGTAAACTGGAGATCGAGCGGCAGGCCGGCCGTCACCTGGCGGGCAGCGGTCAAGACCTTGCCGTCCTGGTCACGGATCACTGCAAACCCGCGCCTGAGAGTGCTGTGATAGGAAGTGCTTTCCAGCAGGCGTGCCAAGGCCTCAAGGACGCGATTTGCATCGGAGAACCGTCGCTTGGCGGCGAGCTCCATGCGGGTGGTGGCTTCCAAATGTGCGAGATCCCGTCTCGCAACCTCGGTAAGGCGTTCGCCGAGCTCGGCAAGACGCTGGCTTTGGGTCTGCCATCGTTCGCGGGTGAGAGCCATCTGCTTTCCAGGGTCCGGAAGGCGTCGCGACAGTTCGCCGATAACAGTCGCCTTGCGCTCCAGCAAGAGGGCGAGTGCCGCACGGAATCGCTCGTTCCGCTCGTCGAGCCGTTGGCGTTTTTCCTCCAACAGGCGGCTCGGTTCCGGGAGGCCGCGAGCCAAGCCTTCCAGACGCAGTCGCTGCTCCTCGAGCCGACGACGCGAGGCACTGGTGAGTCGGTGGGTTAGGTCTTCTACCTGGTGCAGCAATTCACGGCGCAGCGGCACGGCGATTTCGGCGGCTGCGGTGGGCGTCGGCGCCCGCCGGTCGGCGGCAAAATCAATCAGGGTGGTATCGGTTTCGTGGCCAACAGCGGAAATTAGGGGGATCGCGGATGCGGCCGCGGCCCGCACCACGACCTCTTCGTTGAAGGCCCAGAGGTCTTCCAGGCTGCCGCCGCCCCGCGCCACGATCAAGAGATCTGGTCGCGGCAAGTCATTACCGGGCGGCAAGGCGTTGAAGCCGGCGATTGCGGCGGCAATTTCCTCGGCGGCACCCTCGCCTTGCACCTTGACCGGCCACAGCAGGACATGGCGTGGAAAGCGATCGGCGAGGCGATGCAAGATGTCACGAATGACCGCCCCGGTGGGCGAGGTGACGACGCCGATGACCCGGGGCAGGAAGGGTAGGGCCTGTTTGCGCCCTTCGTCGAAGAGCCCCTCGGCGGCAAGCTTTCGTCGGCGTTGCTCGAGCAGCTTGAGCAGCGCTCCTTCGCCGGCCAGTACCATGGATTCGATGACCACCTGATAGCGAGACCGGGCCGGATAGCTGGTCACCCTGCCGGTGACCACGACTTCAAGACCATCCTCGGGCGCAAGGCTCAAGCGGCCGGCCGTACCGCGCCAACAGACACCGTCGATCACAGCACCTTCGTCCTTCAGTGCCATATAGAGGTGACCCGATGCCGCTCGCTTGAAACCGGAAATCTCGCCGCGGATGCGCACCCGCTCGAAGCTTCCTTCCAAGGTCCGCTTGATCGCATGGGAGACTTCGGAAACGCTTAGCACCGGCAGGTTGCCGGCAGGATCGGTTTTCATGGGGGTGGGCGGTGAAAATTCGCTCATGGATTCCAAGCGGCATGCTACAAGACCAGGCTCTATCAGACCATAGTGTAAGGGTTAGACATGCGAGTGCTTGTGGTCGGATCCGGTGGGCGAGAACACGCGCTTTGTTGGGCGATTGCTGCCTCGCCCCTTTGCGATCGGCTGTTTTGTGCGCCCGGCAACGCAGGCATTGCGGCAGATGCGGAATGTGTCTTCCTCGCCGCGGAGGATATAGACGGCCTGGTCGCCTTTGCGCGCGATCAGCGAATCGACTTTGTGGTGGTGGGGCCGGAAGCGCCCTTGGTGGCCGGTTTAGTTGACGCCTTGCAGGAGGCCGACATCAAGGCCTTTGGGCCAAATCGAGCGGCTGCCGTCTTGGAAGGCTCCAAGGGTTTCATGAAAGACCTCTGCCAGCGGCACGGCATTCCGACAGCGAGCTACCGGCGATTCAGCGATGCTGAGGCTGCCCGAGACTTCATTACTGAGCGTGGTGCACCGATCGTCATCAAAACCGACGGCTTGGCCGCAGGCAAGGGCGTCACTGTTGCCCGAAACTTGGAAGAAGCGATGTCTGCCGTCGATGCGGCGCTGATCGAAGGTCAGTTCGGGGCGGCCGGCGGCGAAATTGTCGTCGAAGAGTATTTGGCAGGCGAGGAGGCGAGTTTTTTCGCTTTGGTCGACGGCAAGGCAGCCCTGCCGCTTGCTACGTCGCAAGATCACAAGCAAGTCTTTGACGGTGACCAAGGCCCCAACACCGGTGGCATGGGCGCCTATTCGCCGGCACCGATATTGACGTCGGATCGCGAACGTGAGGTGATGGAGCAAATCATTCAGCCGACGATTGCTGCCATGGCGGCCGAGGGGCGGACCTATCGCGGTGTCCTCTATGCCGGCCTGATGGTGACGGACGTCGGTGTTAAGCTCATCGAGTATAACGTTCGCTTCGGCGACCCCGAATGCCAAGCGCTGATCATGCGACTCAAGTCGGATCTATTGCCAGCCTTGATCGCAACCGTCGACGGGCAGCTTTCCCACTTCGATTTGCGTTGGGATACAAAAGCCGCCTTGACGGTGGTGATGGCCACCGAAGGCTATCCCGGTACGTATCGGAAGGGGAGCCGTATCAGGGGCCTTGAGGCCTTGCACGATGATGACCGCCTCATGGTCTTCCATGCTGGCACAAAGCAGGACGAAGACGGCGCCATCCTGGCCAACGGGGGGCGCGTACTTGGGGTTACCGCATTGGGCGACGACGTGGCCGAGGCGCAGCGCCTTGCCTACCTGGCTGTCGACCGCATCGACTGGCCGGAGGGGTTCTGCCGCCGCGACATTGGCTGGCGCGCCGTTCAAGGTTAGTGCGTTAGCTTCTTGTATTTGATGCGGTGCGGTTGGTCGGCGGCCTCGCCGAGGCGGCGCCGGCGGTCTTCTTCGTAGTCGGCGTAGTTTCCTTCGAACCACACCGCCCGACTATCGCCTTCGAAGGCCAGGATGTGGGTCGCCAGTCGGTCGAGGAACCAACGATCGTGGCTGGTAATGAGGACGCAACCGGCAAACTCGCCGAGTGCCTCTTCCAAGGAGCGCAGGGTATCCACGTCCAAGTCGTTGGTCGGTTCGTCCAGCAGCAAGACGTTGGCACCCGATTTCAGCATCTTAGCCAGGTGGACCCGGTTGCGTTCGCCGCCGGAAAGGCTTGCCACTTTCTTTTGCTGATCGCCGCTGCGGAAATTGAAGGCGGCTACATAGGCGCGCGAGGGAACGCTGCGCTTGCCGAGCTCGATGACATCCAGACCGCCGGAGATCTCCTCCCACACACTCTTGTCGCCGGCCAGCGTGTCGCGCATTTGGTCGATGTAGCCGAGCTTGACCGAGTCACCAAGGATGAGGCTGCCTTGGTCCGGGCCCTCCTGGCCGGTGATCATCTTAAAAAGGGTGGTCTTGCCGGCACCATTGGGGCCGATGATGCCGACGATGGCACCACGTGGAATCTTGAAGTTCAAGTCCTCGACCAGCAGGCGGTCGCCGAAGGCCTTGGAGAGACCTTGCGCCTCAATCACCAGGTCGCCTAGGCGTGGGCCGGCGGGGATGACGATGCGGCCGGCATCCGGTGCCGCCTCTTGCTCTGCTGCGACCATTCGGTCATAGGCGGCGATGCGGGCCTTGGACTTGGCCTGACGAGCCCGCGGGCTCTGACGGATCCATTCCAGCTCGCGGGCCAGTGTTCGCCGTCGCGCAGCCGACGAACGCTCCTCCTGCGCCAAGCGCTTTTCCTTCTGCTCCAGCCAGGATGAATAGTTGCCCTCGAACGGAATCCCCTGGCCGCGATCCAGCTCCAAGATCCAGCCGGCCACGTTGTCGAGAAAGTAACGGTCGTGGGTGATCGCCACCACGGTGCCTTGATAGTCGTGCAGGTGCCGCTCCAGCCAGGCAACGGACTGGGCATCCAAATGGTTGGTTGGTTCGTCGAGCAGCAGGAGGTCCGGTTTCTGGAGCAGCAGGCGGCAGAGCGCCACCCGCCGCCGCTCGCCGCCCGAAAGCTTGGTCACGTCGGCATCGCCCGGAGGGCAGCGCAAGGCATCCATGGCGATCTCGACCGTCCGGTCGATGTCCCAGCCGTCCACCGCATCGATCTTGTCTTGCAGTTCCGCCTGCTCGGCGATGAGGTCGTTCATCTCCGCGTCGGAAAGCTCCTCACCGAAGCGGGCGGTGACCTCATCAAATCGATCGAGCAAGGCCTTGGTCGCTGCCAGACCCTCCATCACGTTGCCGGCGACGTCTTTTTCCGGATCCAGCTGGGGTTCTTGCGGCAAGAAGCCGACACTCGCCCCCTTCGCTGCCCAGGCCTCGCCGCCGAAGTCGGTGTCGAGCCCGGCCATGACGCGCAGGAGCGTGGATTTACCAGCACCGTTCAGGCCGAGCACGCCGATCTTGGCGCCGGGAAAGAACGAGAGCCAGATGTCTTTCAAGACCTGTTTCCCGCCGGGAAAGATCTTTGAAAGTCCCTTCATCACATAGATGTATTGATAAGCGGCCATATCTTCGAAAATCTTGGGTGTTGCTTTTCCAGATTGATCCGATGATCAATGCCACCGGTCCAGTCACGTCGCTGGGCCGTGCTTAGCGCATCAAGGCCGCCAAGTCCATCGCTGCTGCCTAGGGTTTGTTCTGGGGAGAGCTTGGCCCTCACTGAACCTTTAGAATACCATCGGGATCGCCTGTTTAATGTGGGGGATAGCCCGCACCTGCTTCAGAACCCTCGGCGGAATGGCCTCGTCGATCTCGATCAGGGCGATGGCGTCCTTGCCCGGTTCGTGGCGCCCTAGATGAAAGGTGGCAATGTTGACGCCGGCGTTCCCCAGGGTCGTTCCAAGTGCACCAATTAGGCCAGGTTTGTCCTCGTTGGTGATGTAGAGCATGTGCGGGCCAAGCACCGCCTCGATGGGAATTCCCTTGATTTCCACCAAGCGAGGCTTGGAGCCGCCAAATAAGGTGCCAGCCAGGGCGCGAGAGCGGCGATCCGTGGTGACGGTCAAGCGGACCAGAGTTTGATAGTCACAATCGCGCTCGTGCTTGACCTCGGTCACGGCGATGTTGCGTTCTCGGGCAATGACCGGGGCATTCACCATATTGACCGAATCGAGCATCGGGCGCAGCAGGCCCGCTAGCGCTGCCTGGGTGAGCGGACGGGTGTTGAAGTCGGCCACTTGGCCTTCGTATTCGAGGGTAACCGCCTTCAGGCCGCTTTCCGTCGCCTGGCCGGCAAAGCTACCGAGCTGTTCCACGAGCTGCATATAGGGCGCCAGGTGTTTGGCCTCCTCGCCCGAAAGGGACGGCATGTTAAGCGCATTGTTGACCGCGCCTGTCGTCAAGTAGTCGGCCATTTGCTCGGCGATCTGGACTGCGACTTTTTCCTGCGCTTCGGTCGTTGAGGCGCCGAGATGGGGGGTGGCGACGACCTCATCCAAACCGAAGAGCGGATTGTCGCGGGCGGGTTCTTCGCTAAAGACGTCGACGGCAGCACCGGCCACATGGCCGTTCTCGATGGCCTGGCGCAGATCCTCCTCAACAACCAAGCCACCGCGTGCGCAATTGATGATACGCACGCCAGGCTTGGTTTTTGCCAGGGCGCCTGCATCGATAATGCCTTTGGTTTGCTCGGTCAGGGGGAGATGCAAGGTGATGACGTCGGAGCGCTTTAAGAGATCGTCGAGGCTAACCTTTTTCACGTTCAGATCACTGGCTCGGTCTTCGGAGAGGAAGGGATCGTAGGCGATCACCCGCATGCGCAGGCCATGGGCCCGTTCAGCGACCACCGAGCCGATGTTGCCGCAGCCGAGAATGCCGAGGGTCTTACCAGTCAACTCCACCCCCAGAAAGCGCGATTTCTCCCACTTGCCGGCATGGGTGGAACGGTCAGCAGCCGGAATTCGCCGGGCGAGTGCGAACATCATGGCGATCGCGTGCTCGGCCGTGGTGATGGCATTGCCGCCGGGCGTGTTCATGACCACGATACCGCGTTGGGTGGCGGCGTCCAGGTCGATGTTGTCGATGCCAATGCCCGCACGGCCGACCACTTTGAGCCGCTTGCCGCTGGCGAGGACATCAGCTGTGACCTTGGTTGAAGAGCGAACCACCAGGCCGTCGACCTGTGCCACTTTATCCCGCAGCACGTCCGGGGAAAGGTCGGTCGCAACTTCGACCTCGACGCCTCGCTCGCGAAAGATCTCCTCGGCGCGTAGCGACATGCGGTCGCTTATGAGTACGTTGTTCAATGCCTTAATCCTCTGTGAGCCGTTTAGCATTCGGCCTTCACATCAAAATAGGCCCAGTCGAGCCAGGGGAGCAGCGCTTCCAAATCCACCTTTTCGACCGTGGCCCCGCCCCAAATGCGTAGGCCCGGCGGTGCATCGCGGTAACCGCCGATATCGTGGCCGGCGCCCTCGGCCTCGACCCGCGCGGCGACGGCTTTTGCCATGTGTCTTTGGGCACCGGGCTCCAGCGACTGGAACCAAGGATCCACGATCCTAAGGCAAATTGAGGTTGGTGACCGGGTTTCCGGGGTCTCGGCTAGAAAGTCGACCCAATCGCGGGCCCCAACCCAGCCTTCGACGACGGTCAAATTGGCCTCGGCCCTCTCTATCAGGGCCGGCAGTCCGCCAAGCCTTTCGGCCCAGCGAAGCGCGTCCAGCTGATCCTCAACGCAAAGCATGGAAGGCGTGTTGATGGTCTCGCCGCGGAAGATACCTTCGTTCAGGCTGCCGCCTTTGGTGAGGCGAAAGATCTTGGGCAGCGGCCAGCGCGGAACATAGCTTTCCAGGCGCTCGACCGCACGCGGGCTCAAGGCCAGCATGCCGTGCGCAGCCTCTCCGCCCATGACCTTTTGCCAAGACCAGGTCACCACATCCAGTTTTGGCCAGTCGAGATCCATGGCGAAGACGGCTGAAGTGGCATCGCAGATAGTAAGGCCTTTCCGGTCGTCGGCGATCCAATCCGCGTCGGGCAGCCGTACGCCGGAGGTGGTGCCGTTCCAGGTGAAAACCACATCCCGTTCAGGCGAAACCTGCGCCAGATCCGGCAAGGCGCCATAATCCGCCTCATAAAGAATCATATCTTCGAGGCGTAGCTGGTTCTTGACGTCATTGACCCAGCCCTTGCCGAAGCTTTCCCAGGCCAGCATATCGACGCCGCGTGGGCCCAACAGCGACCAAAGGGCAATTTCCACCGCCCCGGTGTCGGACGCCGGCACGATGCCCAAGCGATAGTCTGAGGGCAGACCGAGCAGCTGGCGCGACCGCTCAATCACCTCCGCCAGCTTCGCCTTGCCGGCGCCGCTGCGATGCGAGCGGCCGAGCAGCGCCTCCTTCAGAACGTCGGTTGTCCAACCAGGCCGCTTGGCGCAGGGCCCCGAAGAGAACCATGTGCGCGTCGGCCAGGCCCCGGGTTTGGGAGCGCTTGGCGAATCCTTCAGCATCGTCCTAACCTTGGGATCGAGGTGATCCCGGATGAAGAGAACGGGAATAGTAAGGCCTATGTTGCACTGCGTCAATCTAGGTAAAGAAAACCTTAACTTCCTTGATTGAAGGTATTTCGCACGTGCGGAAGCAACGATGATCGGCAAAGCCTTGAATTCCGCGGGCGACCGCCTAGGGACATGACCCACCAACAAATCCTTCTCTTCGTCATTCTTGCCGCGTCGCTGGGTCTTTTTGCCTGGGGTCGCTGGCGCTACGACGTGGTGGCCATGTTGGCGCTGATGGCGGCGGTGCTCTGCGGCGTGGTGCCCAGTGACGAGGCCTTCACTGGCTTTGCCCATCCGGCTGTGATTACCGTGGCGGCGGTGCTGATCCTGTCGCACAGCCTGAAGAACTCCGGGCTGATCGTCTTGGCCAAACGACTGCTGCAGCCGATGATCCACCGCGGCACTTTTCATGTCTTGGCCCTGACTTTGCTAGCGGCGGTCTGCTCGGCCTTTATGAACAACGTCGGCGCAGTAGCATTGCTATTGCCAGTCGCGGTGCAGACCGCCTATGCCGCCAAGCGACCGCCCAGCCGGGTACTGATGCCTCTCAGCTTTGCCTCGCTGCTGGGCGGGCTGGTGACCTTGATCGGCACGCCGCCCAACATCATCATCGCCAACTTCCGTGCCGAGGCGACGGGCGAGCCCTTTGCCATGTTCGATTTTGCCCCGGTCGGATTGGCGGTGATGTTGGTCGGTGTCGCTTACGTCGCGCTCCTGGGCTGGCGGGTCTTGCCCTACAATCGCAAGGACAGCAGCGAGACTACCTCCCTGTTCCATATCGAAGACTATATAACGGAGGTGAAGCTGTCGGAGGCGTCACCCTATGTGGGTCGGCGCCTGGTCGACATCGAAACCCTGGGCCAGGGAGACGTGGCCGTGGTCGCCCTGGTCCGCAACCAAGATCGCATGCTGGCGCCCTCCGGCTACCTGCGTCTGCGGGCCGACGACGTTTTGATTTTGGAAGCAGATACCGCGGCGCTGAGCCGGGTGGTCAAGGAGGCGGCGCTCGACGTCCTGGGCGAGGCGGAGCTTTCGGCGGAGAACCTGCGCTCGGAACGGGTCGGCCTGGTCGAGGCCGTGGTGGGGCCCGGTGCCCGGCTGGAAGGGCGAACCGCCCGCTCGGCGCGCCTCCACACCCATCACGGCCTGAACCTGCTGGGCTTGGCGCGTCAGGGCCAGCCAATCAGTGAACGCCTGGGCGCGCTTCGTTTCCAGGCGGGTGACGTGCTGCTGTTGCACGGCGAGCACGAGGCCATGCCGGAAGCCTTTGCCCGCCTCGGCCTCTTGCCCTTGGCGTCGCGCAACCTGGGACTGGCCGAGCCGGCTGGCTCGATACTGGGGCCGATCCTCTTTGGCCTGGCCATTTTGCTGGTCGTGCTCGGAGTTCTGCCCCCACATGTCGCCTTCATCGCCGCGGTGATCGCCCTGGTGCTCTTGGAGAAGATCACCCTGCGCGAGCTTTATGACGCGGTTAACTGGCCGGTGCTGGTGCTGCTCGGGGCGATGATTCCGGTTGGCTTGGCGCTGGCCACCACCGGCGCCACAGAGGTCATCGTCGGGCCCATCCTGACGCTCGGCGCGCACCTGCCGCTGTGGGCGGTGTTAACACTTCTGATGGTGGTGACCATGCTGCTCTCGGACATCATGAACAATGCGGCGACAGCCGTCCTGATGGCGCCCATCGGCATCAGCCTGGCGGAGGGCCTGGGGGTCAGTGTCGATCCCTTTCTGATGGCGGTCGCCATCGGCGCCTCTTCCACCTACCTGACCCCCATCGGCCACCAGTCGAACCTGTTGGTTATGGGGCCGGGCGGCTATCGCTTCGGCGACTACTGGCGCATGGGCCTGCCGCTCGATGTGCTGATCTTGTGCGTGGCGGTGCCGCTGATCCCCGTGGTCTGGCCGTTTTATTGAGCGAGATGCCGTCTTTCGAGCAGAGTCCGAATTCTGTTTCGTTCTTCCCTGGCTGCGCCTTATGATTTCGCTCCCCGGTCCCTGTGTTGACCGGCAGGGGAGGGTATTTTTTGGCGCCTACCAACAGGCTCGGCTTCGTCGTCACGCTGGGGGCCCTGACGGCGGTCTCGGCCACGGCGATCGACATCTGCGTGCCGGCGCAAGCGCGCATTGCGACCTCTTTCGGCCTGGATCCGAGTGCTGGGGCCGCCTTGGTCGGGGCCTATTTTTTGGGATTTGCGCCCGGGCAGCTCGTCTGGGGACCGTTGTCGGATGCTTTTGGTCGGCGGATCCCGCTCATGGTCGGGATGCTGGGCTTCATCGCCGCGGGGATCGCGGCGGCGACGCTTCAGAGCTTCGAGGTCATTCTGGCCGCAAGAGCCGTTCAAGGCCTGATGGGCGGCGCCGCGCCGGTCATTGGCCGAGCGATCGCGCGCGATCAGGGCGGCGGGGCGGCCAGTGCCTCCTTGCTGGCGACGATGACGATGATCCTCGGCTTGGCACCGCTCTTGGCGCCGGTGTTGGGCTCCGGATTGTTGACCCTCTTCGACTGGCCGGCCATCTTTTGGTTTCTGGTGCTATTTGGCATCGCGACCTTCATCAGCGCGAGGATTTTCGTGCCGGAGACCTTGGTCGAGAAAACGCCGCAGGCGCTCTCCCCAAGCGGCATGGCGCGCAATGCGCTCCAGCTTTTCCGCACAAGGGATTTTCTGGTCGGCACGATGATTGGCGGCGGTATCTTCACCGGCTACGCTGGGTTTTTGGCAATGGGCGCGGCGATCGCAGAGGCTCGCTATGCCGTGGCGCCGGAAGCCTTCGGCCCGCTTTTTGCCATCGCCTCGGCCGGCTTCGTCATCGGCTCGGTGATGTCGCGACAGTTGGCGCGACACGGCAAGATCGAGTTCGGATTGACCTTGGGTACAGTCTTGGCCGCATCGGCGGGCATTTGCTTGATTGTGGTGGCCGACCGGCAAGTCGGGCTGCCGCTCTTTTGGCTTTTCATTTGGGTTTATGTGCTCGCCTTCGGCCTGCTGTTGCCCGGTGCCTTGGCGAAGGCGTTGGAGCCGGCCGGCAAAATGGCGGGCCTGGCCTCGTCCTTGGCTGGTGCGGTTACCAGCCTTCTGGGGACATTGGGCGCAACCGTTACCGCTAGCGGGTTTGCCGGCAGCACCTATCAGAGCCTTTGCTGGACAATGGGGCTCGCAGCTTTGTTTTGCCTGGTCGTGCAGATGCTTAGTCGAATTTTCGCGGCTCGAGATAAAGGCAGTGACGGATAACGGACTCAGGCAATTGGCCGCTTCACCCCAGCCTGACACCCGCCGCCGTGAGCCAGAAGGGGAAGTAGTCTTGCTGTGGTGCCAGGCGGCGCTTCAAGTCCTGGGTATCCTTAAGGCCGCCGATGGCATCGGCGCAGAGGTTACAGATGTTGGCATAGCCCTCGGCCTGCGGCTCGCCTTCGATGTGGTCGAAGAGCTGGCCCATGGGGTTACGGGCGATGAACTGCAGGATGGGGTTGTTCTGCAGGCGCTTTAGCAGGGCCGGCAGATCCTCGTCGCCGATGTTGCCGACGACAATGCCGTGATTGTCGAAATTCATGCCGCAGCAGGGCCGTGCCGCGCCGTCCGGGTCGAAGACGATCTCGTCGATCGAGCCGCAGGGGCCATAATCGCCGGCCGGGGTGTGCCGCAGCGAAGGATCGAACTGGGCGGCGCGGCCGATCGGGGCAATGCCCCGGAAGATGATCTCCACCTGGTTGGCGACCCCCTTCTCGGAGAGCTTTTTACGGACCTCCTGCTGCACCTCCGGCCGGTTTTCCAAGACCTCGTAGTCGACCACGATGTTCTTGTCGAAGACCTGGCGATAGGCGCGGATCAGGTTGATCACCACCTCGAAAGGCAGAAACTCCTGGTGATAGATGCCGGCGCTGACCTTGATGTGGTCGTGCTGGGCGCCCACCCCGGTCATGAAGCCCGCTTGCTTCAGCTGGCCCAGGATCTTCAGGGCATTGGCCTCGCGGCGGGCGAAAAAGCCGTTGGTGTACATAGAGATGATGGGCACGCCCACGCGCCGGGCTCGCTCCACCAGGGCGAGCACGGTATCCAGATACATAAAGGGCTCGCCGCCGGTCAGGTTCATATTGGGTAGGCCGCTTGTCGGCATCTGATCGACGATGGCCAACATCCGTTCGGTGGCGATGCGCTCCGCCTTCATGCCGGGGCCGCTGAAGTTGTAGCAGTGGGCACACTGGATGTTGCAGTGATGGGTGAAGCGAAAATTTATCCGGTAGGGATCGAAGTGATATTTGTTGAGCCCCATTAAGAGGCCGTCGAGAGAGCCGCGATCGACGGCAAAGCCAAGCCAGGTCAAGGCGGCAGGAATGTCAGCCTGGCGCAAGAGTTGGTGGACGGCGGGCGCAAGCGGCTCGAAATGCTGCGGGCGTTCGTCTTCTGCAGTCAGATCAGGAAAGGGGTGGCCGAACAAATAGACCTGATAGAGGAGTTGGATGCGGCGATTGATAACAACGACGAACAGCTGCAACAGGAACTGGCGAATGGCCTGGTGATGGATAGCCGGCGTGCGGAACTGCCGAAAGGCCTCACCCAAGGTAGAGAAGCGCGTGAGGGGCCCTTGCCGCAAGGCCCGATAAAAGATCTCGATACCTTCGATAAGGCTTTTTTCCTTGATTTTCAGAAGTCTTAAGGCATCGCGAAGATGATCTTGTGAGGCGATAAAATCACTTAGAAATTGGTGGGAAAGGGCCTTCGCCAGGTCTTGCCAGGCGGAAGAATCAGGCAAATCTTCTGGCCGTTGAACAATCGCCAGAAGAGGCTTTTCCACGGTGGCAAGTCTCGTCTCGGACAGCTCTGTTAGGCCCTTGCTCATGCGTTCGCGCGCGCGAAAGCCCAGCGGGGCCATCGCTGTCTGGTCTTGGGATGGTGCCACCTGATCCATCTTCAATGCCTCCGGGCCGGGAGAATAGGGTATTGTCCGCTCCAGGTCGATGGGCCATTCGGGCTAGTGGCGGAATAGCGAAATAGAAGCAGGCCTATCCAGCTCGGCCGACCTGGCCGATTCATGTTGGCCGGGATTGTTTCAGGAGCGGGGGTGCGAGGGCTTGAGACCAGTTTCCATCATTATTTGGGCTTGCGCGATCGAGATCTTGAGCATGCTGGTGCTCTCATCCTATCCCTCGGTCATTCCCATTCTTCAGCTGGAGTGGGATCTGAGCAATGCCCAAGCAGGCAGCATCAACGGGCTCTTCTTTGCCGGCAACATCGTCTCCGTCGCCATCGTGACATCATTGACCGATCGCTTTGACGCGAAAAGGCTCTATCTTGCCTTTCTGGCCCTTGGCGGGCTTGCTGCCCTCTCCTTCGCCTTCCTGGCCGTTGACTTTGTAACCGCCGCGACGCTGCGATGTCTGGAGGGCGTGGCACTGGGTGGCACTTACATGCCGGGCTTGCGTATCCTTACCGACAATGTGCCGGAAAGCCACCGCAGCCGGGCGACCTCGTTTTACACCGCGAGCTTTTTTTTGGCGGCGGGGTTATCGTTTTTCTTGGCTCTCGAGCTAGTGCAAGCCGTTGGCTGGCGGTGGACCATCGCGGCCTGCGGTATGGGACCGGTGCTGGCTCTTTTTCTGGCCATCGTGCGGGTGCCAAGGCCGTCACGCTCGGCTAACCCTGTGGCTAGGCTGTTCGATTTGCGGCCGGTCCAGGCTAATCGGCGAGCCCTCGGGTTCTCCTTTCTCTATGCCATCCACAACGTGGAGGTGACCACCCTTGCCTCCTGGCTGGTGCCTTTCCTCCTGTTCAGCCAGGGCCTGGGAGCGTCTGGCGAGGACGGATCCGTCAGCCTGGCGACAGTGGCTGCCCTGGTTTCCATCATCGCCTTGCCAGCTAGCATTCTCGGAAATGAGATGGCCCACAAGATCTCTCGGCAAGCCTGGATCATCGTTGTGGCAGTTGGATCGGCGGCAACCGGGGTTATGTTTGGCCTATCCGCTAGCCTAGGGCCGGCATTCGTTATCGTTCTTGCCTTTTGTTTTTCCGCGACCATCGCGGCTGATTCCTCGGCCATTACCGGCGGCATGCTGCACACCGCCGACCCGCGGCGAAAGGGCGCCACCATGGCCCTGTACTCTATTATTGGCTTCACTGGCGCGGCCATGGGGCCGGCGCTTTTCGGCCTGGTGCTCGATCTTGCGGGCGGGGAAAAGTTGCACAGCGCCTGGATCGCCGCCTTTTCGGTCATCGCCGGCATGGTCCTTTTCCAGCCCTTGATCGTTTGGCGCTTGGTCGGCGGACCACCGATCCGTACCTGATCCCAGTTTCGTTTTTCGGCGCCTTTTCAGATACCTATTAGGACCGTATCGGCGCCGGACCCGTGCCGATAGGGCTTAAGGCCGAGAGCTGCTAAGATGTCCAGGCTTTGCCAATGGTTTACTGCCTGTTGTTGAAGGGCATCTGATGTTCGTGGGTTCAGAGACAGATTTCTGGTCGGGCGTAAAACGGTACAGGCTCAAGCCGATCCTGCTCTTCGTCTTCATCCTCACATTGTTGTTGTGGGGCGCCTTCCAGCTCGCCCAAGCCTATTTCCTGGGCGAGGTCGCCGAGCGCGGACGGGCTGCGCTTGCCTTGCACGTCGAGCACATCCGGGTCTGGCTCGGTCGCTATCAGGCGCTGCCGCGCATCTACGCCAAAAGCACGGAAATCCGGGCAGCCTTGCGGGACCCTGGAGATTCAGCCTTGGTTGCAGAGGCTAATCATTTTCTGGTGGACGCAAATTTCTCCACAGGTGCGGCCGACAGCTACCTTCTAGATCCGACCGGCAAGGCGATTGCGGCCTCCAATTGGGATGACAAGCTGTCGTTTGTCGGCCGCAGCTACAGCTATCGGCCCTATTTCCAAGACGCCATGCAGGGGCGTCTGGGGCGCTTTTTTGCTCTGGGGGCCGTATCTGGAAAACGCGGTTACTACTTTGCCCATCCTGTGCGCGAGGCTAATCGGGTGGTCGGCGTGGTTGTTGTCAAGGTAGGGGTGGACGAAATCGAAGTGGATCTCAGGGCCAGTCCGCAAGAGGTCTTGGTCAGCGACCACAATGGTGTCGTGATATTCTCCGGGCATCCCGATTGGCGGCTCGCCAGCCTTGTTCCGCTTTCAGAAGATTCCATGGCGCGCATGCGTCGCGACCGGCAATTCGGCGATCGCGAGATTCCCCTCATCAATTGGGTCAACCAAGGCCTATCGCCGATCGGCCTGCCATGGGTTGACGCCGTGCCGGATCATTCTGACCGGCGACCGAGGCGCTTTCTGGTGTTGACGGCTGCCATGCCGTTGGAAGGTTGGACCGCCTATTACCTCGTGCGCACGGCTGACGCTTTACGGCAGAGCGTCATGGCGGCTGGGCTGGTGCTGGTGGTCCTGGTCACTTTGACGCTGTTGGCGTTGGTGATACGTGAGCGTCGGCGGCGCTATGAGGAGCGCTTGGCCGCTACCAAAGAAGTTC
Organism: Rhodospirillales bacterium; assembly: GCA_965222795.1. GTDB lineage: Bacteria > Pseudomonadota > Alphaproteobacteria > Kiloniellales > CBDCUY01 > CBDCUY01. Next base: position 3,594,734 of record OZ244972.1, read on the forward strand.
ACGAGCGACTGGAGCGTGCCGTACAGGAGCGCACCGCCGATCTTAGCGCGGCAAACCGGCAGCTTGCCGAGGAAGTGAACGAACGCAAAGCCGCGGAAGACGAGCTGCGCCACACCCAAACCGAACTCATTCAGGCAGGCAAGCTGGCAGCATTAGGCCAAATGTCGGCCGCCCTTTCGCATGAATTCAATCAGCCTTTGACCGCCATTCGTTCCTATTCGGACAATGCGATCGCGTTCTTGGAACGGGGCCGGGAGGAAGAGGCGCAAACCAACATCCGCCATGTTTCGGCGTTGACAGAGCGCATGGCCGCGTTGTCAAAGCACCTATCATCTTTCGCTCGCAAGCCACGCGATAAGACCCGCCCCGTCTCTCTGACCGAAGCGTTGAAGGAAACCCTCGCCCTGTTACAAGGGCGGTTGGAGAAATTTGGTATTGAGCCCAGATTGGTCTTGCCGTCGGACGAGATTTGGGTCATCGGCGGCCATATTCGCTTGCAGCAGGTGATCATGAACCTTATCACCAATGCGATCGATGCGACCCGAGATCTGGCCGATCCGGATTTGAAGATCGAAATCCAAAGGAACGCCGAGGAGACCCGACTGATTGTCGAAGACAACGGCGAGGGTCTCGAGTCGGAGCAGCTTGGCAAGATCTTCGATCCCTTTTACACGACCAAGGGGGTTGGCCAAGGCTTGGGCCTGGGACTTTCCATATCCTATAATATCATCAAGGATTTCGACGGGACAATCTCGGCCAGCAATCTTCCACAAGGGGGGGCACGTTTTGTCGTGACCCTCAAGACGGCCACCGCTTCCGTTTGTGAGGCGAGGCAATGACGCAAGGTTCTGTCATACTGGTCGACGACGAAGAGCACGTGCGCCAAGCCTGCCGCCAATCCCTTGAACTGGCAGGATTTGACGTGATCTGCTTTGCCAATCCGGAGCGTGCCCTAGAGCGCATCGGCCGCGGATTTGATGGCGTGCTGGTGTCAGACATGAAGATGCCGCGAAAGGATGGCATGGAAGTCCTGTCGGCGGCACTGGGGATCGATGCGGAACTACCGGTTATTCTGATCACGGGGCATGGCGATGTGCCGCTTGCAGTAGAGGCGATGAAGGCGGGGGCTTACGATTTTGTGGAGAAGCCCTTCGCCGCAAGCCGACTCATCGATGCGGTCACCCGGGCAAGCGACAAGCGCCGTCTGGTGTTGGAAAACCGGGCGCTCCGCTCGCGCTTGGAAAAGCGCGACACCTTGGAGTCCATGCTGGTCGGCCGCGCGCCGGTGATGGAGGAACTGCGCCAACGCATCCGAAGTGTAGCGGCGACAGAAGCTGACGTTCTTGTTCTCGGGGAAACCGGAACCGGCAAGGAACTTACCGCGCGCGCCTTGCATGAGCTTTCGGAGCGCCGGTCCCGACCCTTTGTGGCCATCAACATGGCCGCCTTGCCGGCGGACACTATCGAAAGCGAGTTCTTTGGCCATGAACAGGGCGCTTTCGCCGGCGCCCATCGCGCCCGAGTCGGCAAGTTCGAACACGCCCGTGGCGGAACGTTGTTCCTGGATGAGATCGGGTCGATGCCGCTGACCTTGCAGGCCAAGCTTTTGCGGGTCATCCAGGAGCGGCTAATCGAGCGCCTGGGGTCCAATGAGGCCATTCCGCTTGATGTTCGTTTTGTTGCCTCGACCAAGGAAGACTTGGCGGAGATGGTGGCAGCCGGTCGATTTCGCGATGATCTTTATTACCGTCTCAATGTGATAAGCCTTACCTTGCCCCCGCTACGCGAGCGTCTCGGTGATGCGCCGCGGCTGTTTCAGCATCTGGTTAATGAAGCAGCGATGCGCTTTCGCCGGCCGATCCCGCCGGTTACGGCCGAGGACCTAGCGTCGGTGGCGGCCCGCGATTGGCCGGGCAATGTACGGGAATTGAGGAACGCCGCCGACCGCTTCGTTCTTGGTCTCGGGCTTGAGGAATCGTTACCGTCCCAAGTAGGCAAGAGCTTGGCCGAGCAGGTCGAAGCCTTCGAACGCACGGCCCTGGCTGCCGCTCTTGCTACGCATGGCGGCAATCTGAAGGCTACCTACGAGGCCTTGGGCCTATCGCGCAAGACGCTCTATGAAAAAATGCAGCGCCACGGCCTTCGGCGGGAAGACTATCTGGTTAGCGGGCAGGCTCTGCCGAGAACAGCAAGGGATTCCGGACCTGCTTTGGACGGCGATCCAACTTTGTCCTGACACCAATGTGTCACATTCCACCCGAACTAGGGGGCATAATGGGTGGATATCGAAACATCAGGCCAAATAGTCGCCGGGTTTGGCCACTTTTACTCCGTCTGCTGGTTGACCCAGGTCATCTCCATGCGCCATAGCCGAGGGTACTCTTTCAAGCTGCGAGAGATTCGGCACCCCGATCGCTTGAAGGCTATGATAGAAATTTTTTTGGGAGGAATTCCATGCGTGCTACCCATCTTATTGCCGGCGCCGCCAGTGCGTTACTGCTACTGGCCGCGCCTGCCTACGCGTCCTGTGACTCGGGCGAGATCGTCATAAAATTCAGTCATGTCACCAACTCCGACAAGCACCCCAAGGGCCTTGCCGCGGCCTTGCTTGAATCGCGGGTCAACGAGCAGATGAACGGCAAGGCCTGTATGCAAGTCTTCCCGAATTCTCAGCTCTACAATGATAACAAGGTGCTAGAAGCGCTGCTGCTGGGCGACGTGCAAATGGCGGCGCCGTCGCTTTCCAAATTTGAGAAGTACACCAAGAAGTTTCGCATTTTCGACCTGCCCTTCATGTTTGCCACGGTTGATGCGGTAGACACCTTTCAATCTTCTGACGCTGGCCAGGCGCTACTCAACTCCATGCGCCGTAAAGGATTGCAAGGGCTTGCCTTTTGGCACAACGGCATGAAACAGCTTTCGGCCACCAAGCCCTTGCTTGAGCCCACGGATGCGGCGGGCCTCAAGTTCCGTATTCAGGCTTCCGATGTGCTCAAGGCACAGTTTGAGGCGCTCGGTGCCAATCCGCAGAAGATGGCCTTCTCCGAAGTGTACGGTTCGCTGCAGACCGGTGTGATCGACGGTCAGGAAAACACCTGGTCCAACATCTACGGCAAGAAATTCTTCGAGGTGCAAGAAGGAATCACCGAGACCAACCACGGTATCATCGACTACCTGGTGGTGACCTCGGTCGAGTGGTGGGAAGGCCTGCCCGATGACGTGCGCGATCAACTCGCCGGCATTCTGGCCGAAGTCACCGCCGAGCGAAATGCGGAGTCGACGGCGATCAATGAGCAGAACAAGCAGCTGATCATCGAGGCCGGTTCCGAAGTGCGCCAACTGACCCCAGAGCAACGTATCAAGTGGGTCGAGGCCATGAAGCCGGTCTGGTCGCAATTTGAGGATGACGTCGGCGCCGATCTGATCGCTGCCGCCCAAGCCATCAACTAGGCCCATTTTGTAAAACAACCGCGGCGGCAGTCTCGCCTTTGCTGGCAGCTGCCGCCGCGTCAAAACAACAGCCACGATGAAGCGTGGCGAGCGCATGCACTTTAGGGGGTGCTTTCATGGAACGCGTGGGACGCTGGGTCAACAGTATCGAAGAGACCTTGATTGCGGTGCTGCTCGGCCTGATGACTTTGATCACCTTTGCCAATGTGGTGGCCCGTTATGTCTTCAATGACAATATTCTCTGGGCCTTGGAAAGCACGGTCTTTCTTTTTGCCTGGCTGGTTCTGCTCGGAGCGTCCTACTGCGTCAAGATCACGGCTCATCTGGGTGTCGATGCGATGCTCAACATGATGCCGGCAGTAGCGCGCCGGATCATGACCCTGGTGGCGATCGCCTGTTGCATCCTTTTTGCGGTGCTGTTGTTCATCGGCTGTTGGAATTACTGGTGGAAGTTCGCTGCCGAGCTCTCCTTTCTGGAGGTCGAGGACGTTCCTATGCCCGGGTTCCTGCAGTTCTTGGCTGACTCTATGAACGAAGGTGAAGCCTACGAAAAGCTGCCGCGCTTCATCCCATACTTCATCTTGCCGCTTTCCATGGCGCTGCTGTTGTTTCGCTTTGTCCAAGCCGGATGGCAGGTGCTACGGGGTGAGCGCGACCTCATAATCGCTAGCCACGAAGCCGAAGAGATGGTGGAAGAGGCTGCTGCGGAAGCAGCCGCCAAGGCCAAGGCCGAGAGGGGAGAATAGGTCCATGGAAGCCTTCATCCTTTTCGTCGTCGTCATCGGCCTGTTGCTGATCGGTGTGCCGATCGCAGTAGCGCTGGGCCTGGCCAGCATACTTTTCCTGCTGACGTTTTCCCACGCCTCGCTCGCCTCGATTGCGCAAACCCTGTTCTCAGCCTTCGACGGCCATTACACCCTACTCGCGATTCCTTTCTTCATCCTGGCCTCCGCCTTCATGTCGACCGGCGGCGTGGCCCGACGCATCATTCGTTTTGCCATCGCCTGTGTGGGTCACTTCCGCGGCGGCTTGGCGATTGCTGGGGTCTTTGCCTGCATGCTCTTCGCCGCCCTCTCCGGCTCCTCGCCGGCCACCGTGGTGGCCATCGGCACCATCATCATCGCCGGCATGCGGCAAGTGGGCTACACCAAGGAATTTGCCGCTGGCGTGATCTGTAATGCCGGTACGCTCGGCATCTTGATCCCGCCATCGATCGTCATGGTGGTCTATGCCGCCGCCGTCGACGTTTCGGTGGGGCGCATGTTTCTAGCCGGGGTGATACCCGGACTCTTGGCGGGCCTTATGCTGATGGTGGGCATCTATGTGGTGGCGCGCATGCGCAACTTGCCTGCCCAAGATTGGGCTGGATTGGGCGAGATCCTGGCCTCGGCCCGCGATGCGGCTTGGGGTCTCTTGCTGATCGTCATTATCCTCGGCGGCATCTACGGCGGCATCTTCACACCGACCGAGGCGGCGGCCGTGGCGGCGGTCTATGCCTTCCTGGTAGCCAACTTCGTTTATCGCGACATGGGTCCCTTCAAGGATCAGGAGGGTATTGGCAACCCGGCGATGGTCATTCCGCGCGCCATCTCGGCGCTCTGGCACCCGGACACCAAGCATACCCTGCTGGAAGCCGGCAAGCTCTCCGTCATGCTGATGTTCATCATCGCCAATGCCTTGATCCTGAAGCATGTGCTGACCGAGGAGCAGATCCCGCAGTCGATCGCCGGTGCCATGCTCGATGCCGGCTTCGGGCCGGTGATGTTCCTGGTCATCGTCAACGTGATCCTGTTGATCGGCGGCCAGTTCATGGAGCCTTCCGGCCTCATCGTCATCGTCGCGCCGCTGGTCTTCCCGATCGCGATCTCGCTCGGAATCGACCCGATTCACCTGGGCATCATTATGGTGGTGAACATGGAGATTGGCATGATCACGCCGCCGGTGGGCTTGAACCTCTTCGTCACCTCAGGGGTGGCGCAGATGCCAATGATGGCGGTGGTCAAGGCGGCGCTGCCGTGGCTTGCCATCCTCTTCGTTTTCCTGATCATGGTGACCTATATTCCCTGGCTTTCGACTGTAGTGCCAACCGCCCTCATGGGTCCGGAGATCATTACCCAGTAGGCCGGTGCCCGCACAGCAGAGACGGTGCCGACGGACCTTGAAATACTCTACGGCACGCTTTGGTCGATGACCGAACGACGCGATGCCAGCACCTCTTCGAAGGCCTCGATCAAGGCTGTCGTATCCGCATCCGTGATCGGTAGCGAGAGATTGATCATGGAACGGGCGGCTAAATAGTGGCCTCGGTCGATCAGATCGAGATGCAGGAGGGTCTTCAGCGCCTTGGGTGTATTCGGCAAGTCCTGCGGTCCGGCTGGTGCCTGGCGGCTGAAGTGGACAGTCATCATCGAGCCGCTGCCGGTTATCTTGACCGGAACGCCTTGACGGTCGGCGCGACGGTTGAGTTCGTGGCGCAGCGCGTCGCCACGCGCGTTCAGGTCTGTGATCGCCGCTTCGGTATAAATCTCCGTCAGGCCGGCCAGGCCGGCCGCCATGGTCAAGATGTTGTTGTTGAAGGTGCCGGCGTGAGGCCAGGCCTCTGGGTCGCGCGGATCGAAGTGCCGCATGATACGGCTCCGGCCACCGAAGGCCCCGAAAGTCAATCCACCACCGACATACTTGCCCAGAGTGACCAGGTCCGGTTTTAGCCCCAGTGCCCCGTGCAGGCCGCCCGGTGCCAGGCGCGAGGTCATGACCTCGTCGAACACCAAGAGCGCGCCGACCTTCGCGGTCTCTTGGCGCAGGCAGGTCAGGAATTCCGGGTTGCCCATGAAGCAGCCGGCACCCCCCATCATCGGCTCTACGATCACGGCGGCGAGCTTGTCGCCCAACTGTCGGATCTTGGCTTCTGCCGCCGGCACATCGTTGAAAGGGATGCGGTGGAAAGGGAAGGGGACGTTGAGGGGGCCTTCGCCGGCGAAGTAGAAGACGCCCCCGTGATAGCCCGATTGCATGACGATCACATCTTCGCGGCCGGTAAAGGCGCGCGCGGCGCTCAAGGCATAGAGATTGGCTTCGGTCCCCGAATTGCAGAACCGCACCTGCTCGATGGCTGGGAAGCGCCGGCAGATGGTGTGGGCGAAGGCCTCCTCGGTCTCGCTCGGGCCACCACGCAGGATGCCGCTGTGGAGGGCCTTTTCGATCGCCCGTGTGATTTTGGGATGGGAGTGGCCATAGAGGCCGGCCGTGTACTCGCCTAGAAAGTCAATGTACGCGTGGCCGTCGATGTCGTGCAGCCTGGCGCCTTCGGCGCGGGCAAAAGTCAAAGGGAAGGGCTCGAAGTGCAAGACCGTGCGGGTGTTGCCGCCCGGCATGCTTTCCTGGGCTCGCTGATACGCGCTCCCGCTTTTGGGGTTCTTCGCAATGAAGGTCTCGCAGGCCTCGGCAACGGCCGCCTCGAGCGTGACGTTGCTAAGCTGATCCGCGACTAAGGTCATTCTTGCTCCTTGCTGACATTCCCGCAACGAAGAAGGGATTTGATGACTCTATGGATTGGCGGTTAGGATTTCAGGCAATAGGGAAGCATAGAAACCCTGCTGTGGGCAAGCTCGGGGCAAGATTGGCCATCGATGCGGGTCTTAGGAATTCGTTCGGTAACAGGGGAGCAAGTCACTTGGTGAAAGCGGTTGATGTATCGAGAGCGCTGGCAGGTTTGCCCGTCTTACGCGGTCGTAGTCCCCATACCTGCGAGGATGACGCATCAGCCGCCTTCGCGGCCCTGGCCGACTATCGCGACGGCGGCATCTTCGCCGGCAGCTTCCAGGGGGAAAGCAATTGGGAGCGCCATAGCAAGGGTGACGAGCTGGTGCAGGTGCTGGCCGGTGCGACCACCTTGACCATCCTCACCGAAGAAGACGCGCAGGAGCTGAAGTTGACGGCGGGCATGCTGGCGGTTGTGCCCGAAGGCTGCTGGCATCGATTTCGCGCGCCTGATGGCGTAACAGTGATGACGGTGACGCCGCAGCCGACCGACCACTCATCGGCGGACGACCCGCGGTAGGAAAGTTTAGCCGCCCTTTAGCGGTGGCATAATGGCGAGCTCGTCGTTCTCGGAGAGTTGGCGCGTGGCGCGCTCTGCCTTGGGCACCGAAGAGCCATTCAACACGACCAGGCAGCTCTGATCCGCCGGCAAGCCGAGGCGTTCGATGGCGTCTTTCGGCACCGAACCCTCCGGCAGGTCGATCATGATGGTATCGTCCTTGCTGCCGGTCGGCAGGCGCTCCGAAAAGATGCCACTGGTACGCAGCCTGATACGCATATCCTGCGACCCTTTATGCACCGCTGACAGCGTGCGCCTGGGCGTTACGTCCCTCCGGGCCTTGGGTGCAGGAGAGATAGGCGTTCATGACCTGATGCGGATCGGCCAGCAACCTAGCCTTCCAGTCCTTTAGGCGAACCCGCGACTGGATCAGGCCGCGGACCACGCCCACATGCTGGGTCAGGCCCAGCGCCAAGGCGCCGACAATCACATCGTCTTGAAAGGCTAGTTTCAGATAGTTGAAGCGCTGCGGATCGGCAACCTCGGCCACCTCGCCGCCATCGACGCCCATCCACAGGCCGAAGGAACTCGAGATCAGGCCCAGTGTGTTGAGCACGTTCATGGAGAGGCTGCCGCGATAACGGGTTGGCTGTCCGGCCATGTTGAGCGCGGCGATGCGCGCATGCTCGCTGGCGGTTGGTTGGATGGCGTGGATCTCCTGCCCGCCGGTCGAAAAGTCCGGTCCTTGGGCGACGTCGCCCGCGGCATAGATGCCGGGCAGGTTGGTCTGCAAGGAGTGGTCTACCAGAATGCCGCTATCGGTTTCGATGCCGCTGCCTTCCACGCAGTCGAGGTTGGGCGTAACACCGGCAGCACAGACAACGAAGTCGGCCTCGAGGCTGCCGCCGGCGCCTAAATCGAGCGACAGGCTGCCTGCGGTCTTTTCGATGCCTTGCACGCGGGTCGAGGTCAGCACGGTGACACCTTTTGCCTCGCACCAGCGCTTGATCATGTCGCCGCCGACGTGGTCCATCATGCGTGGCAACATGCGGTCGGCCATTTCGATGACGGTTAGCTTGACATTGCGGGCGACCAGGGCTTCCAGAACGATGCAACCGATGAATCCGGCCCCCAGCAAAACCACGCGGCTGCCGGCCTTGGTCTCGGCGACAATGCGCCGGGCATCGGCGAGCGTCCAGCAGTTACTGACGCCCGGCAGGTCGATTCCTGGGATCGGCGGCAAGAGTGCCCGTGAGCCGACCGCCAGCAGTAGACGGTCATAGGCGAGGTCCTCGGCGTCAGCCAGCGACACCTGCTGCGCGGCGGGCTTGATGGCGGTTACCCGTCCTGGCCGATAGTCAATCCCCATCCGCTCGTAGTGACCCTCACCATGGCGAAGGTGGGTGCCGGTCTCTTCAATTTCCTCGGCCAGCAGGTAAGGAATCGCCATCCGAGAATAGGGGGGCTCCCCCTCGTCGCCGATCAAGGTGACCGAGCCCTGAGGATCACTCCGCCGCAAGGTCTCAGCGGCAATTACACCGGCCGGGCCGGCTCCTACCACCACATGTTTCATGGCCAATTTCTATTCCTTCCTTGGCCGCAAGATAAGATGGCCGTTGGACAATACTATCTTTACTCGCACCCTCTTGGTGGTCATTGCGAGCCCCAATCGTTAGATGGGGCGTGGCAATCCATGAGACCTCTCGGTGACTGATTCATCTGCCAATCGGGTGTAATCGATCCCTGGGCAAATGACGTATGGATTGCCGCGTCGCCGCGCTTTGCGCTCGCGCCTCGCAATGACGGACCCAACAAACAGCGTACGATTAGGAGTCATAGTGCATCGATTGACGAACAGGCCTCCCACCTAAAGCCCCAGGCGAGCGAGTGTTTCCTGGCTCGGTACGCCGTCCTTCGACCACCCGCGTTCGTGATAGTACTCCGGCAACATGAGGTCGAGCTCGCAGACCTTTCCTTTGGCCGTGCCGCTGGGCGCCGGGGTTTTCAGCAAGCGTTCCGGCAGCGTGTCGTCCGCCTTGGTAAAGCCGGCCGCGAGGTTGAAGAGGCGTTCCAAATTCCAAATGCGCTCGCCGGTTTCCATCAGACGTTCCACCGTCCAATCGCCTTCGCAGGCGGCGTCGATTTGCTTTTGGAACTCTTCGACCCCCCAGGCGGCCGCGGTGAAGAGGCAGAGTCCGCTCGAATCAATCATGGAAACGCGGTCTTGGGATTCCTTGCAGGGCACCGCCTTGCCGTTGCCGGATGTGTCTTCCATGTCCTCGGCGAAGGTGTCGTGCTTGAGGTGGCAGGCACCGCGATTGCCGGTCGCGTAACCCAGACCCATGCCTTGCAGGGCGCGCGAATCATAGCCGGCGAATTCCTGGCCCTTGACCGACATGGAAAGCTCGGGGTGGCCGTATTTCTCGCACATGCGCTTGGAGCCGAGGCCAAGCACCTGGCCGAATCCTTCGTACTTGCCGGTCTTTTCCGCCATCACGGTCAGCGCCTCGGCATTGCCGAAGTTGAGGGCGATGCCGTCTGTTTCCTCCTTGGTGATGACGCCCACCTCGTAGAGTTCCATGGCCGCTGCCAGGGTGACGCCAAAGGAGATCGGGTCCATGCCATGTTCGTTCATCATGTAGCCGGCAAAGGTGAGGGCATCGATGTCGTCGACGCCGACCACTGGGCCGAAGGCAAAGGCAGTCTCGTACTCAAGCCCGCCCGAGGCGTGCCGATACTGGGGCCGATTGACGATCGTGAAATGATGCTCATCGATATGAGCGATGCGGCCACAGGCGATCGTACAGCCAAAACAGGCCTTGTTGGTGATCAGGTTGGTGTGGCCGTGGCGGGTTGGGGTCATCATCGCCTTGGCGTTGACCTTGTTTGCCCCTTCGAACTGAACCTCGTTAAAGTTGCGGGTCGGCAGGCCGCCGAAAGTCTGCATGGCATCCATCATGGCATTGGTGCCGTAGTCGGTGAGCTCGCGGCGGCCGTCGTTGTCGGCGAGCTGCGCCTTTGTCTCCCTGACAGCGGCCATAAAGCGTTTGGGGTCTTTAACTTTAACGCCGACGCTGCCGTGCACTGCGACCGCCTTCAAGTTCTTCGATCCCATCACCGCGCCGACACCTGAGCGGCCGGCGGCCCGGTGCAGGTCGTTCACCACGCAGGCATAGCGCACCCCGCGCTCACCGGCCACACCGATGGAGGCAACCTTGAGAAGCGGGTTCTGGTGGTGGGCTTTCAGCCATTCTTCGGTGTGCCAGACAGTGGTCCCCCAAATCTCGTCGGCGGGCAGGATCTCGACTGTATCATCGACGATGTGCAAATAGACCGGTTGCGGCGAGCGGCCCTCGAGGATCAAGAGATCATAGCCGGCGAACTTTAACTCGGCGCCGAACTTGCCGCCGGAGTTGGAGCAAGCAATCGCCCCGGTCAAGGGCCCTTTGGTGACGACCGCGTAGCGGCCGCTGGTCGAGGCCATGGTGCCGGTGAGGGGGCCGGTCGCGAAGATCAGCATGTTCTCCGGGCTCATGGGATCGGCCTTGGGGTCCATGCCTTCCATCAGGTATTTGCTGGCTAAGCCGCGCTCGCCCAAATAGGCCTGGGCCCAGTCCATGTTTAAAGGCTCGACCGCCGAGGTTCCTGCCGTCAGGTCCACTCTGAGAATTTTGCCTTGCCAACCCATCTTCTTGCTCCAGCCGCTGAATGCCGAAAAAACTGTTAATCTGCCACCCTATGACGAAGGACCAGCGTAGGTCCGCTGCGCCCAATCGCGCATGCGGTCGTAGCCTGTCCAGTCGGCGTCGACGTAGACGATGGCGTCCGTCGGGCAGGCCTCAGCACACTGCGGATCACCACCACAAAGATCACACTTGATGACCTTGCCGGTCGATTGATTGTAGTTGATGGTGCCGAAGGGGCAGGCGATGGTGCAGACCTTGCAGCCGACGCAGACCGTGTCGCTGACCTCCATGGCGCCGGTCACCGGGTTCTTGGTGATCGCCTCGACCGGGCAGGCGTGCATGCACCAGGCCTCGGCGCATTGGGTGCAGGTATAGGGGATGGCCGTCCTGCCGTGCTCGAACTCGAAGATCTTGATGCGCGACTTGGCAGGATTGAAGACGCCCTCATGCTCGAAGGAACAAGCCATTTCGCACTGCAGGCAGCTGGTGCATTTGTCCGGGTCAATCAGCAGCGATTTTTGCATCGTGTCTCCCCAATTGTCATGGTGACCGCAAACCCCAGCCACCTTGCCTCGGCGTTTGAACCAAGGTCTTTGGATATCCAACCCCTAGCGGCTCAAATCAACCGGCATCACCGTCGTGTAGAGCCTACTCTCAGACGGTAGCAATCTCTTGGCCGAGATGCGAGTGACTTTTCCAGAAGCAGGGGCAGAATTTCTAAAATGGGGCGGGTGCGCGATCGCGACCCTTGGCCTGAACTTTGATGGTTTGCCAATGGGCTTGTGGCCTTCCTTTGCGACCGAGAGGAAGATATGACGAAATGACGACCGGAATCTTGCGCCCCATGTGCCCTGATTGTGATGGACGATAGACGATGAGCAACAACTTGCGCGGCCGTGTCTTTCGCTACGGCGGGGATTTTGCTGACCCCTTTATTGTGGCGGCGAAGGGTTTATCCATTTACGATCGTGACGGCCGCGAAATACTCGATTTTACCTCCGGCCAGATGAGCGGGATTCTCGGCCATAGCCACCCGGAAATCGTCGCCGTTGTGCAGGAAATGGTCGCCAGTCTTGACCACCTTCACAGCAGTTTTCTGTCCGAGCCGGCGATCGAGTTTGCCGACACTCTTGCCGGCATGCTGCCTGATGGTCTCGATCGGGTGCTGCCGCTTTCCACGGGAGGCGAGGCAAACGAGGCGGCGCTGCGCATGGCCAGGACCTACACTGGTGGCTTCGAGGTCGTAGCCTTCGACCGCTCCTGGCATGGGGTGCTGAGTTGAGCTCTTGAACTTCGCCGCTACAGACATTCGTTTGACGCTCGACTTCCTAAGCTAGTATTAGTACTCGCGGCTAGCTGCCTCGCTAAGGGGTGAGAATAAGGTCCCGGAGATTAAGTGGGCGACCGCCGCGCTATGACGCTGCGAGGAGAGAGGGGGGGTAATGGTGTCATGAAGGCCCTGGATGCCTAAGGCCATAAAGATCTACGTGCGCTGGGTTGATGCCTTGAACCGCGTGGTCGGCCTGGTGGCCATGTACGGCATCTTCGCCATGATGGGCATCCTGCTCTATTCCGCTTATTCCAAGTTCACGACGCCCTCGCTGTGGACATTGGAGATGGCACAGTTCGCCATGGTCGCCTACTTTCTGCTGGGCGGTGGCCACTCGCTGCAAATGGGCGAACATGTGCGCATGGATCTGCTCTACAGCCGCTGGTCGCCGAAGACCAAGGCCGTGGTTGACGCGATCACCATCTTTTGTTTGATCATCTACATGGGCGTGCTGCTTTACGGCGGCCTATCCAGCACCGGCTATGCCCTGCAGTACGGCGAAAAGAGCTACTCTTCCTGGGCCCCGCCCATGGCCCCCATCAAGATCATCATGTGCGTTGGCATCGTGCTGATGCTGCTGCAGGTGATCGCGACCTTCTTCAAGGACCTGGCTGCCGCCCGCGGCGAGCAACTCTGAGCCGGGGCCGGCGGTTCGCATGAGCTACGAATTTATCGCCCTTTTGATGTTCGCCACCATGATGGCGATGCTGATGACCGGGCAAAGGGTCTTTGGTGCGATCGGCTTCGTCGCCGTGGTTTCCGCCTTGGCCCTGTGGGGGGACGGTGGCTCGGAGATCGCCTTTGGTGCCGCCATCAAGCTGATGAAGTGGTATCCGCTGCTGACCCTGCCGCTTTTCGTCTACATGGGCTACATGCTGTCAGAGTCCGGCATTGCCGACGATCTCTATCGCATGTTTCACGTTTGGTCGGGTCCGGTAAAGGGGGGGCTGGCCATCGGCACCATCGGCCTGATGGTGGTCATATCGGCCATGAACGGGCTCAGCGTCGCCGGTATGGCGATCGGCGCGACCATCGCCCTGCCGGAACTGCTGCGCCGCGGCTATGACAAGATCATGGTCACCGGGGTCATCCAGGCGGGCAGCTCGCTCGGCATCCTGGTGCCGCCCAGCGTGGTTCTGGTGCTCTATGGCATGATCGCCCGCCAGCCGGTGGGCCAGCTTTGGTTGGCGGGTGTTTTTCCGGGGCTGCTGATGGCAAGCCTTTTCGTGATTTATATCTACGTGCGCTGCAAGATCCAGCCGCACCTGGGCCCGGCCCTGCCGGAGGAGGAGCGGCAGCAGTATGACTGGGCGGACAAGTGTCGGCTGCTGCGCGCCGGAATCTTGCCGCTGCTGATCTTCTTCGCCATGACCGGCCTCTTTCTGATGGGGGTCACCAGCCTGGTGGAAAGCTCGGCCGTGGGCGCCACGGCGGCCACGCTTGCTGCTTTGGTGAAGGGACGGCTCAGCTTCAAGGTGCTCCACGACACCGTGCGCAAGACCTTGGGCGTTAGCTGCATGTTCATGTGGATCATCATGGCGGCGCTTTGCTTCGGCGCCGTCTTCGATGGCCTGGGCGCGGTCAAGGCGATTGAGTCCTTTTTCATTGGCCAGTTGGGATTGGGGCCTTGGGAGATTCTCATCATGATGCAGGTCTCCTACCTGCTGATGGGCATGTTCCTCGACGACACGGCGATGCTGGTGATCGTGGCGCCGCTTTACGTGCCCTTGGTAGGATCTCTCGGATTCGATCTCATTTGGTACGGCGTGCTTTACACCATCACCTGCCAGATCGCCTACATGACCCCGCCCTTCGGCTATAACCTCTTTCTTATGCGCGCCATGGCGCCGCCGGAAATAACGCTCGGCGACATTTATCGTTCCATCGTTCCTTTTGTCCTGGTGATGTGTCTCGGCCTCTCGCTGGTCATGGCCTTTCCTGAAATCGCCCTGTGGCTGCCCAAATACTTCTATGGCAGGTGACGGGGCTGGCATCTTCACCATATAGTTCGAATGCACAACACCCACTGTAAGAAGGAGCCAAATCGAGCCCATCAGTAACCGCCCCGCCGGGGAAGGGCGACTTGGTCGACCAGGTCGTTCGCACTGACCCAAAAACAAAATTGAAGGGAGTACCAAGGGATGACCAAGAGACGTGAATTCTTGAAAAAAGCTGGCATGACGGCGGCGGGCGCCGTTGCAGCCACAACAGTCAGCGCGCCCTACGTCAAGGCGCAAAGCCAGATCAAATGGCGCCTGCAAACCTATGCCGGCGGGCCATTGGCCGAGCATGTCATCAAGCCGGCGATCGATGATTTCAACAAGGCCGCCAACGGCGACATGGTGATCGAGCTCTACACCGCCGATCAGCTGGTCCCCACCGGCGAGCTCTTCCGCGCCATGCAGCGCGGCACCATCGACGCGGTGCAGTCCGACGATGACTCGATGGCTGCCCCCGTCGACGTCTCGGTGTTCGGCGGCTATTTCCCCTTTGCCACCCGCTATTCCCTCGACGTGCCGGTGCTGTTTCACCAGTATGGACTGAAGGAAATCTGGGAAGAGGCCTACGGCGAAGTCGAGAACGTCACCTGGCTCAGCGCCGGGTCATGGGATCCCTGCCACTTCAATACGGTCGACCCGATCCGCAGCCTTGAGGATCTCAAGGGCAAGCGCGTCTTCACCTTCCCCACCGCCGGCCGTTTCCTCTCGCGCTTCGGCGTGGTGCCGGTCAGTCTGCCGTGGGAGGATATTGAAGTGGCCGTGCAAACCGGCGAGCTGGATGGCATCGCCTGGTCGGGCATCACCGAAGACTACACCGTCGGCTGGGCGGATGTGACCAACTATTTCCTCACCAACAATATCTCCGGGGCCTGGTGCGGCTCGTTCTTCGCCAATTCGGAACGCTGGGAGGAGCTGCCTGAGCACCTGAAGACGCTTTTCCGCCTGTGCATGGATTCCTCGCACTATTACCGGCAGTACTGGTACTGGGGCGGCGAGGCGCACCTGCGCACGCAAGGCACCAAGCTGGAACTCACATCTATCCCCGATGAGGAATGGAAGACCGTCGAGGAGGAGGCCCTTAAGTTCTGGGACGAGATCGCGGCGGAAAGCGATCGCAGCGCCCGGGTGGTCGCGATCCTCAAAGAGTACGCCGCCGTGATGGCCAAGGCCGGTAAGCCCTACCGCTACTGACGTTTCCAGAGCCTTGCCGAGTGCGGCAACAGCTCCTTTTCATCGACGAAAATGGACACCCCCCGGCCCCGAACCGGGGGGTGTCATTTGGGGTCAACCGGCTACTTTGGTCGGCAAAGACGCGGAAAGCCGGTACCCGTGGCAGCTCGTGTGACTACCGTTTCAAACGAAGGGGCCGTGTCCAATCAAGCTAGGGACGCGGTGCGGCCAGAGCCAGTCTGAACACAACCCCTTCACAATCACCGACTAGCGCTTCAAGTACTCCAGCTCCCGCTTGTCCTCCACGTCAAGAACCGGGAAGTCCTCGTGCAGTGACTTCGCCACACCATAGGCCATCAGCAGCAGCATGATCGCGATCGGCAAGCCGGCAACGATCGACGCCGTCTGCAGTGCGACCAGACCGCCGGCCAGCATCAACACACCGGCAACCACGCCGGAGGTGATCCCCCAGAAGATGCGGAACTTGATCGGCGGGTGCTCATCGCCCATGGAAAGCATGGTGCACATGACAAGCGTTCCTGAATCCGACGATGTCACGAACCAGGATACCAGCAGAATGGTGATCAGGATGGTGATAGGTGTGGTCAGCCAGCCAATGCCGAAGTTGGCGACGGTATGGAACACACCGCTGGCATAGTCGTTGTTCACCGCATCACTGACCCCGGCGTTGTTGAAGAGGTCGAGGCCGATCGCCGTGCCACCGAAGACGCCCATCCACAAGGCGACGACCGTGACCGGGAAGAGCAGCACGAAGATGCAGAACTGTCGGATGGTACGGCCCTTGGAAATGCGGGCAATGAACATGCCGACGAAGGGACACCAGGCGATCCACCAACCCCAGTAGAAGATCGTCCACCAGCTCTGCCATTGCCGTTCCGGATCGCTGTCGATCCAAAAGCCCATGGGGATGACGTTCCACACGTATTCACCGATGCCGCTGATCGTCAAGCCCAGCACGAAGGCGGTTGGACCGAGGACCAGGAATATCAACAGCAACACCAGGCTGGCCCAAACGTTCGTCTCGCTCAGAATGCGCACCCCCTTGCCGACACCAGAGGCGGCCGAAGTGGTGCCCATCACGGTGATGATCGCCACCAAAATCATCTGGTTGGTGACCGTGTTCTCCATCCAGCCCAAATTCTCCATGCCGGCGGCGATGGGTGCGACGCCCAGACCGAGCGAGGTCGCCAAACCGAAGATGGTGCCGAACACGCCGACCAAGTCGACCACATGGCCCCAGAAGCCGTAGACCTTCTCCTTCAGGATTGGATAGACTGCGGCGCGCAGAGTCAGCGGCAGGCCCTTGCGGTAGGAGAAGTAGGCAAGGCTCAGACCCACCAGCACGTAAAGCCCCCAACCATGTAGCCCCCAGTGAAAGGCAGTGACCGTAAAGGCTGAAACTGCAGCCTCGTGGCTACTCGCCTCGATACCCTCCATGGTCATGAAGGGGTTGTCTTGGAAGTGGTAGATTGGCTCCGCCACCCCCCAGTAGATCAGGCCCGACCCGAGCCCGGCACTGAACAGCATGCAAACCCAGGAGAAGGTCGAGAAATCCGGCTCGTCATCGTCCTTTCCCAGCTTGACGTCGCCGAAGCGGCTGAACATCAGCCAAAAGACGAAGAACAGCACCAGTGTCACCACCAGCACGTAGAACCAGCCGAGTGAGTCGATGATGAAATTCTTGGCCACCCCGAAAACCTCGCCGGAGAACTCCACATCCTGGATTGTAAAAGCGACGAACCCGATGATCATGACCATCGAGGCGATGCCCATGAAGACGTTCATGCCTTTGAAGAGCCCGGACTTAGCCACCAGGTTTTCCGGCGGCGAATGCGTCGTGTCAGTCATCTATTTTGCCTCCTTGCGATTTGTCGTTGTCATTTAGCGCACTGTGCCGGCGGCACCTTCGCGGCCGGCCTTGGCCAGCCAGGCCTTGAAGGCTTCTTCCAAAGTCACGTGATTCTTCGACCACCACTCTGCATCCGAGTGAATCGTCAGAGCGTCTTCAAAGTCCGGATTGTTTGGTAGCTGGCCTCGCACATCATCAGACACCAACGCCAAGGACGACCGCCGGGTCGGGCCGTTGGGCAAGTAGCTGACCATCTTGGCAAGCGATTCCGAGCTGCTGGCAAAGCGGATAAAGTCGATGGCAGCGTCCTTATTTCGACTTCCCAAAGGTATGCCGAAGAGGTCGAGTTCGATGACCCGGCCGTGCCAGACGACGGCAAAGTTGGCGCCCTCCTCACGCGAGGCGACGGCGCCCGTGGTCGCCCAAATCGACGACATCGCGACCTCGCCGGCGTTCAGCAGACGCACCGGCTGGCGCCCGCTTTCCCACAACTGAAGCCCCGGTTTGATCGATTCCATCTTGTTGAGGGCGCGCTCAATGCCTTCCGGCGTTTCAAGCACGCTGTAGACCTCCTCCGGCGTCACCCCGTCGGCGATCAAGGCCCATTCCATGACGACCGTGGGATCATTGCGGATTGCCCGCCGACCCGGAAACTTCTTGGTATCAAAGAAATCGGCGATTGTGGACGGTGGATTGTCGCCGTAGGCCTCTTTGTCATAAGCGAAAATGGTAGCCCAAACGATGACGCCGACGCCGCAGCTATTCAAGGCACCTTCAACAAAGTCGTCACTGGCACTAGAACCGTCCGCACCGTCGGGCAGATCGATGCCGTCCAGATTTTCCAGAAGACCTTCATTACAGGCCCGAAGCGAGTCGGCCTGCGTGAGGTCGACCACGTCCCAAACCACATTGGCGGATTCCACTTGATCGCGAATCTCGTCGATGCCGCCCGCGTAGTGAGCCACGTTCACCTTGACACCGGTTGTGTCCTCATAGGGGCGGACGAAACCCAGCATTTGACTGCGCATGTAGGGTCCGGTCCAGGAGGTGAAAGTGATTTCATCGCCCCCCGCCGGCGCAGTCATCTGCATAGCAGGAGCCTCGGTCTCGGTCTCGGTCTCGGTGGTCTGCGCTTCGACCGAGAGCGGCGCTATGGCGACCGCGAGAACGATCAAAGCGGCTAAACTACTGCCTAAGCTCGCCTTTCGACATCGATTCATTTGCTGGTACTCCCTCACTCTTTGCTCGCTTTGTTTGCTTCACCCCTGTGATTTCAGCCGGGCAATAGTCTTGAGGCCCGGTTTCATTTCACGCCTGCACACTAACAAGATGCGTTTCTTTCCCCTCCCAATTTTCCGCCATCAACTTGTGCCAGTTCGACAGAAAGGCATCGTAATATTGTCCACATTGCCCGTTGGGCTTTTCAAATTGCGACCAGGTCTCGCCGATCTAAGCCACGAGATCGAGACAGAGCGTGGCGACGCCTTGGCTTTGGGCTCACGCCTGGCGTCATCCCGATGCCAAGTTGCCGCCAGCCCCGTCACCGTGGGCGATGGCGAAGGTGAACGTCGACCGGCTAGCACCGACTATCCGTCCTGAACAACGCTTGAGTGCTCCCGGATTGGGGCGGAAGACCATCGCTTCACCGCTGAGCCAAATGGGATGTGCAAGCAATCCTGCAATCTCCCCCCGGAAAGGCTGGCCCGCCACACGTCTCCCGTGACAGGTCCCGGCATAAGAACATCCCAAGGCGTTTCCTCGTCGCTTGGCCATTTTCTTTTCATATGGCAGTATGCGATTATGGTATACCATAGTCTCATATGAATCAATACTTGATATGCTTAATGATCAGTCCGATATACGGGCTGAGCTTCGTTGGGGCGGAGAGGGCCATGGCGGCCTAAAGGGGAAGGGGTCCCGCACTGTGGCAGCACAAGACGATTTCCTGAAAGTCGATCGCAACATCAAGACGCTGAGGCAGCTCTGCTTGGACAAGATGCGCGACGCCATCCTGACTGCCCACTTCGCGCCGGGAGAACGGTTGGTCGAACGAACGCTCTGCGAGCAACTTGACGTCAGCCGCACGGTCGTTCGCGAGGTGCTGCGTCATCTTGAATCGGAGGGGTTGGTCGAGATCATACCCCACCTTGGCCCAGTCGTTGCCCACATGGACGAGGACACGGCAACTCAAATTTATGAGCTGCGGGCCAATTTAGAGGTGATCGGCGCGCGCGCTTGTGCCGAACAGGCCAGCGATGCGGATGTCAAATTGTTGCAGCGTCATCTCGAGGGAATTGAGTTGGCCTACCGGAACAACGACAAGCGTGGGTTGATGACCGCGACGACGGAATTCTACAGGGTAATGTTTGCAAGTGGCGGCAAGGATGTCGCCTGGACTATCCTTCATCGGCTCGATGCGCGGATCAACACGCTGCGCGGCATGACCTCCGAGTCAATTGGTCGTGCAGAAGCCTCCATAGACGAAATGCGGAACATCTTTTCAGCGATTTTGGCCCGTGACCCTGGTGCGGCGGAAAAGGCTTGTGTGGCGCACATAAAGAAGGCGCACGAGGTTGCCTTGGCCATCTTGGCGTCTTCAAGAAAGTAGGCCGGCGGCTGTCTTATTTGGGTCTATGCGCGACAACTTAGAGCCTGGTCGAGATTAAATCGCCAATCACCGCTCCACTCGCCAAGTGATTCTCCCGACCAAAAAAATCAAGCGATTTGGCTACCCAGTCTCCGGCATGAACCCGAGGAGTCTTGTCGCGCCAGGTCGGACTCGAAGTTACGGCCTAGAGCGTCGGGCGGCAATTTGGAACCATTCTGACGGAGCGGTTTGGCGCCAACTCCGGCGCCAAGCTTCTCGCCGAACAAACAGGGGGCCGCCTCGCCTAAACTCTTTGCCCTTTTGATTGCCGCGGATAACCTGAGGCAAAGGCGAAAGGAGCAAGGTTATGGGCTGGGATGTCGATCAGCGCATCGAGGTCGTTCAGGGCGACATCACCCAATTGGACGTCGACGCCATCGTTAACGCCGCCAATGACCGTTTAGCGCCGGGCGGCGGTGTGTGCGGCGCCATTCATCGCGCTGCCGGACCCGGCCTGGCCGAAGAATGCCGGCGGATCGGTCACTGTCCGACCGGCGAGGCGCGGATGACCGAAGGCCATAATCTCAAGGCCCGCAAGGTCATCCATGCGGTGGGGCCAGTCTGGCACGGCGGTTCGGCTGGCGAGGCCGAGAAGCTGGCCGGCTGTTACCGGCAAAGCCTCGAACTCGCATCGACAAATAGCCTCGCGTCGATCGCCTTTCCGGCGATTTCAACGGGGATTTTCGGCTATCCCTTGGATCAGGCCACAGCCGTGGCGATCGATACTGTAAGATCCTGGCTTAGCGAAAATGAGCAGCCACCGAGGGTGATTTTTGCGGTCTTTGGTTCGGATGTTGAAGCTGCTTATCGCGCGGCCTTGGCGTAGTGGAGGGTTTCTTGGTGAGGATCCGATCGGTGCCGTTTGCGGTCAGGGGTAGGGGAAGATCACCAGGCTGTGGTCATTTTTTCTAGTGTCGTAGCCCATCACCAAGTGGTGCCTGTCCAGCGTCCAATCCAGGGCCTCCCAGTTCTTGTCGCCCCGGTAATCAAAGACAGTCTTCCTGCCATCCTCGCTGCGCACCTCGACTTGCCAGAGTTCCTCCAGTTTCACTGGATCTCCTGCAGGATTGCCGTCGAGATCGAAATTCTGCAGCCAGGTATGGGATGAAACGGCGCCTTCCGTGTCGGCGGAGTTGAGCAAGACCAAAAGTCGATTGCCGTTCCACACAAGGTCTGGTGCCCGGAATTTTTCGTTGTCGTTTGCCCGCTCGTGGAGCTTCGACATCTTGAGCTTGAACTGGCGATCGATCCTTTTGCTCCCACGGCCAGGCTGCCAGCGAAGAATCGCCACTTTTGGGCGGTGGTAGCTTGCTTTCTTGCATTTCTTGCCCTTCTTATCAGGGTCGTAGAAACCACCTTCCCAGAGGACGGCTGCCTGCCATGTGCCATGGTGCCAGCGCAGCGCCAAGCCTTCCGCACCGCGCCCACAGACTTCTTTGAATTTCTTCGGGAGCTTGTACCGACCGCCCGAGAGGTCGGCTAGCCGGCGCTTGTCTTCGCCCAGTACGAGCCAGAGTTCCTTGCCATCGGGTGACACCTCGACATCGATAGATTCTGGACCCTTGACCGCGGGATTGATCCCAAATCGGGCACCGCCCGGCCAAATGCGACCATGGTCATTGTCTTCATTGCCAACGACAGCGTATCCCTCGCGAACCGCCGCAACGCCACTAATTTCGAGCGGCTCTGGCGCCGGAATTTCGACGACACCGGCTGGCAAGGGGTCACCTGCAGCGCTATTCGTCATGGCATCAATCCCTTTCAACAAGGCAAGGCTTGCCGCACACCACACCGCTAATGGAACCAGCCTCACGGAATGCCTTATTGTCCCTCAGATGAGACCAGAAGTTGTAACAGGGTAAGAAATTCCAACCATTATATCAAGGGCTCGCCCGGACCAAATCACCATTCTGCAGGCAACTTGGCAAAGCAAGTGCGACAAAGGCCTCTGCTAACGACTCCGGCGCCGGCAGACTTTGTGGATCTTCCCCGGGAAAGGCGCGCGCCCGCATGGCCGTGCGCACCACACCCGGATCGAGCAGATTGACCCTGACGGCCGTCTTCGATACCTCGCCGGCATAAACGTTGACCAGCATTTCCAGGGCCGCTTTCGAGGCGGCGTAGGGCCCCCAATAGGGTGTCGGGCTTTGTGCAACGCCGGAGGTGACAAAGATGGCACGGCCGGCTTCGGCTTGGCGCAGCAAGGGATCCAGGCTGCGGATGAGGCGCCAATTGGCGGTGACGTTGATGGCCATAACATCATCCCAAACCTTCGGAGGAATATGCCCAAGGGGCGAGAGGTTGCCTAGGATGGCCGCGTTACCCACTAGGATATCGAGCTTGCCAAAACGCTCGAACAAGGAAGCGCCCAAACGGTCGATCGCCTCACTGTCACGCAGATCCATTGGCACCAGCACGGCCGGTTCGCCACCGGCACGGCGGATGGCATCGTCCACCTCTTCCAGGCCGCCGACGGTCCGGGCGAGGCAGACCACCCTAGCGCCTTCCGATCCGAAGCGGGTGGCGACGGCCGCGCCAATACCTCGAGACGCACCGGTAACGACGGCCACGCGGCCAGCTAGACGCTGCTGTGACATTGCGAGACCCTAACCGAGTTCGGCCAGCAGCGACAGCTGACTGGGTTCGTCGCCGCCGCCAAGGTCGGTTAGGCTGGTAGGATAGTCGCCGGAGAAGCAAGCATCGCAATACTGGGGAGTCGCTTCGTCGCGGCCCGCCTCGCCCATGGCCCGATAAAGACCGTCCATGGAGACGAAAGCCAGGCTATCCACACCGATGTGCTTCACCATGGCTGGCAAATCTAGCTTGGATGCCAGCAATTCCTCTGGCTGCGGGGTGTCCACCCCATAGTAACATGAGTTGCGCGTCGGCGGGGCCGCGATGCGCATGTGTACTTCGGTGGCGCCGGCTTGGCGCACCATCTCCACGATTTTCACCGATGTGGTGCCGCGTACGATCGAATCATCAACCAAAATCACGCGCTTACCGTCGAGCATAGCGCGATTGGCATTGTGCTTCAGCTTGACGCCGAGGTTGCGGATCTGTTGCGTGGGCTCAATAAAAGTGCGGCCGACATAGTGATTGCGAATGATGCCGAGTTGGAAGGGAATTGCTGCCTGTTCGGAATAGCCGATGGCGGCTGGCACCCCTGAGTCCGGCACTGGGATCACCACGTCTGCCTCGACCGGACTCTCCTTTGCCACTTCGCAGCCGATGCGTTTGCGGATTTCGTAGACGTTACAGCTTTCGACGAGCGAATCAGGGCGAGCGAAGTAAATGTACTCGAAAATGCAAAAGCGCCGTCGCGCCGGTGGAAAGGGACGCAGGCTATGAACGCCCGAGGCATCCAGAACCAGCATCTCTCCTGGCTCCACATCACGCTGATACTGGGCGCCGATGATATCGAGCGCGCAGGTTTCTGAAGCCAAGATGGCACTGCCATCCAGCTTTCCCAAGACCAGGGGGCGAACGCCTAAAGGATCTCGCACGCCAATCACACAAGAATTGGTGAGGGCAACGAGGGAATAGGCACCCTCGACCTGGCGCAAGGCGTCGATGAGCTTGTCGACCACGCTGTCACAAGGTGACGTCGCCATTAGGTGCACAAACACTTCCGTGTCGGTGGTCGACTGGAACAAGGAACCACGGCGGGCGAGTTCTCGTCGTAATCTGCGGCCGTTGGTTAGGTTTCCGTTGTGCGCCAGGGCAAAGCCACCAAACTGCAAATCCGCGAACAGCGGCTGCACATTGCGTAATGCCGTTTCGCCGGTCGTGGCGTATCGATTATGCCCGATGGCGGAACGCCCAACCAAACGGTTCATGATCGTTTGTTCAGAAAATATGTCGCCCACCAATCCGAGGTCACGGTGGGCCTTAAACTGATTGCCGGCATAGGTGACGATGCCAGCGGCCTCCTGGCCGCGGTGTTGCAGGGCGTGCAAGCCAAGCACCGCATGGGCGGCGGCATCGTCGTGACCGAAGATGCCGAACACGCCGCATTCCTCGCGCAGCTTGTCATCATCAAAGGGATTGGCGACCCTCATTGGGATGATCCCTCTTCATTGCCATCAGCGCTTTCAAAGAGCCGTTGGAGGTCCTTTCGTTCGGCCTCCTCATAGCCGGCCGTGCCGCCTTCTTCATTACTCCGCAGGGTCGGTGTCGATAGTTGTCGTATCGCATCCAGGTTGTCGAGACTCAGTGTTCCTTGGCCAAGGGATCCGCCCGGGGGTTCGGTACTCTGCTCGCGCAACCTCGGTGGCGCAAGAGCCAAGAGAATGTCCTTACCCTTTTCCAAAAGCGGTCGCGCACGCGCCTCTTGCACCCAGGTTGGTAGGTCGCCGGGTGGAGAAACCAAGCCAACCACTAGCCACAGCAGGGAAAACAGGACCGCCCCTCGGAGTAGACCGAACACAAACCCTAACGATCGATCGATCGGACCAAGGCCGCTGCGCTGAACCTGTTGCGCCAGAAAGCGCGAGGCCAGGGTCAACACGATGAGCGTAACAATAAAGATGGCGACGCCGCTGACCAGTTCTGCAACCAGGGAGATCTTTATCCACTGGCCCACATGGGGGCTTACGTGGGGAAAAGCATAGAGCGTCACAATCGCCGCGCCAACCCATGCACCGACAGACAAGACTTCCCGAACCAGTCCGCGCAGGAAGGCGAAGGCGCCGGAAATAATCAGGACTGCGATAATAATGAGGTCCAGGGCGTTGATCGGAAGATTATCCATCGACTGACTCACTCATAGTGATTTCCCGAGTGCGCCTGGCTAGGGCTGTGCCCGCGCGAGTGGGTTCAGCAGGTTCGGCCGAAAGCCTCACCAATAGATCCTGAAGGTGAGTGATCTCTAGGATCTTAATCGATGTTTCGCGCCCCATGGCGGTCGCCTTGCTTGTCGGCACGAAGGCCATCGTAAAGCCCAGCTTTGCGGCTTCCTTAAGACGCAGCGAAAGCCGGCTGACGGCACGTACCTCGCCGGCCAGGCCAATCTCACCGACCACGACGGCGCTTGCGGGAACGGGCAGGTTGCTCGAAGCGGAGACAAGCGCCGCTGCAACCGCCAGGTCCGCTGCCGGTTCGCTGATGCGCAGGCCGCCAGCCACGTTCAAATAGACGTCCTTGCCGGCCAGCACCAAACCGCAACGCGCCTCCAAGACCGCCAGAACCATGGCCAGCCGCGCGTTATCCCAGCCTACGACCGCTCGCCGCGGCGTGCCAAGCAAGGAGGGCGATACCAGGGCCTGCACTTCTACCAGGATTGGCCGGGTTCCCTCCATTCCGGCAAAGACTGCCGAACCGGATACCTCGCCGCGGCGTTCCGCCAGAAATAGGGCCGATGGGTTTTCAACCTCGCGAAGCCCAGAGTCACTCATTTCGAACACACCGATTTCGTCGGTTGGGCCGAATCGATTCTTGACCGCCCGCAGCACCCGGAACTGGTGGCCCCTTTCACCCTCAAAGGTCAAGACCGTATCGACCATATGCTCCAGCACCTTGGGACCCGCGAGCAGCCCTTCCTTGGTGACATGACCCACGAGGAGAAGCGAAAAACCGCGCTGTTTGGATAGCCGGATGAGCGCTTGCGTCGAGGCACGCACTTGGGCGACCGTGCCTGGCGCTGAATCGAGGCTATCCAAGTAAAGAGTTTGCACCGAATCAATGACAACCACCTGGGCGTGCGGTTCTTTTTGCAGGCTGGACAAGATGTCGCGGACCGAGGTGGCAGCGGCCAGGCGAACGCCGGACTTGTTAAGTCCCAAGCGACGGGCCCGCAACCGGATCTGGTCGATCGCCTCCTCTCCCGAAACATAGAGGCAACCGCCCGGGTTGGATTGGACCGAGTCAGGCAAGGATGTTTGTTCTTGCTTGGCCAAGGAGGCTAAAGCCTGCAGCAATAGGGTTGATTTGCCAATGCCGGGATCGCCGCCGATCAAGATACTGGCGCCGACCACCAATCCGCCGCCGCAAACCCGGTCGAACTCGGCGATACCCGTCGCCCGCCTCAGCGTCGCTTCTTCCGGCCCGTCCAGTTGGACAAATTCCAATTGACTGGTCTTGCTGGAATGCCGCCGGCCGCCGCCTGGTAAGGGCGGACTGCCGGCTTCCTCCACAATGGTGTTCCAACTGCCGCAGGCATCACATCGCCCGGCCCAACGGGTGGCTACAGCGCCACAGGCCTGACAAACATAGGTTGACGTGCTCTTGGCCACGGGAGGCATGCCTCCTTCATACCGCGCGAGGGTGGTTAGGGCGCCCGCGTCTGCATGGTTATGGGTCCCTCGGCGCGGCCGTGTATGAACTGGTCCACATAGGGGTTTCCCGAATCGTCAATTTCAGTGACCGGGCCGATCCAAATGATCCGGCCTTCGTAGAGCATGGCCACCCGGTCGGCGATCTTTCGGACACTGGCCATATCATGGGTGATTGAAAGGGCCGTCGCCCCGAGCTCGCGGACACACTTGACGATAAGATCGTTGATGACGTCCCCCATAATGGGATCGAGACCGGTTGTCGGTTCGTCGAAAAAAATGATTTCGGGCGCATCGGCAATAGCGCGCGCCAAGCCAACCCGCTTTCTCATGCCGCCGGACAGTTCTGCCGGATAGAGCTCAGCGACACTATCGTTCAATCCCACCGCCGCCAGTTTCTCGAGGGCAACCGCCTTGGCCTCCCCGGCCGACACCCCTGCTCCCTGCATCAGTCCGAAGCCAACGTTGCGCCAAACCGGCAGAGAATCGAAGAGCGCAGCATTCTGGAACAACATGCCGATCTTGTGCTGTAAGGCATCGAGGGTCTTGCCGCTAGCGCCGACGACCTCTTCGCCGTCGACAAGAATGCTACCAGCCTCGGGTTCGAGCAGGCCAAGAATACATTTGAGGAGTACTGACTTGCCGGTACCCGAGCCGCCGATCACCACCAGAGATTCGCCTTGTCTTACCTCTAGGTCCAGATTGCGCAGCACGTGCTTGTCGCCAAACGACTTGGAAAGACCGGTGATATTTATCTTTGCATCGGTCATCGGGCGAAGAACATCTCTGTGATGATGTAGTTTGAGCAGAGGATAAGGATCGAGGCGGAAACCACGGCGTTGGTTGTCGCCGCCCCGACGCCCTGGGCGCCACCACGAGAGAAATAGCCGTGGTAACAGCCCATGAGGGTAACCAAGAAGCCGAAGACGCTGGCCTTGACCAGCCCGGATATGACATCGATAGCCTCGACAAAATCCAGGGTGTTTTTCATGTAGGTGGCGGGATTGAATCCGAGTTTGAAGATCGAGACCGTGTAACCGCCGAAGACGCCGATCACGTCGGCCACCAACACCAGCAGAGGGAGCATGGTCAAGCCTGCGATCAGCCGCGGCGCAATCAAATACTTGAAAGGATTGGTCGATAAGGTCGTCAGTGCATCCAGCTGCTCGGTCACCCGCATGGTGCCGATCTCGGCTGCCATAGCCGCCCCAATGCGCCCGGCAACCATGAGGCCGGCAAGCACCGGGCCGAGTTCGCGGGTGATCGAAACCACAACCACATTTGGGATGGCACTTTCGGCAGAAAAGCGGGCAAAACCCGTATAACTCTGCAGAGCCAAAACCATGCCTGTGAAAATAGCGGTTAGGCCGACCACCGGCAGGGAATAGTAGCCAATTTCGATCATTTGCCGGAGCAACTGGCGCGGATAGAAGGGAGGGCGCACGCAGTGCGACAGCGCCCGCGAAGTGAAGATGACGATGCGCCCTGTCGCGGCCAAAAACGACAGGAATGCCCTTCCCAGGGGCTGCAAAACTGGCATGCCCTAACTGCCCAGATAAACCCGGTGATAGCGATGACCGAGACTGGTTAGGATTTCGTAACCAATTGTTCCGGCCCGCGCCGCAAGATCGTCCTGATCGAACTGTTCTCCGACTAACTCGACGAATTCGCCGGGCTGTGCCAGGTAGGGATCGACCTCGCTGACATCGATGGTGATGAGATCCATGGACACTCGACCCAAAACCGGCACCTGTTGATTTCCGATATAGACAGCTCCCCGATTGGAAAGCGAGCGAAAATAACCGTCGGCGTAACCGACGGCAACGGTTGCGACTCGTCCCGGGGCGGATACGGCATAAGTCGCACCATAGCCAACAGTCTGGGGTGCGTCAACGTCCCGAACCTGGAGGATTCTGCCTTTAAGGGTAACGACTTGCGTCATTGGGTTGGGGTGCTCGGGTTGTGGGTTCAAGCCGTAAAGGGCGGCCCCTGGGCGGCCGAGCTGGTAGTGGAACTGGGGCGGCAGGAAAATACCCGAGGAATTGGCGAAACTGACAGGGGCGAGGGGCAGGCCGGCCAAGTACCGTTCCAGGGTCATGCGTTGTGCCTCATTCATGGGGTGGGCCGGTGCCTCGGCCACCGCCAGGTGGCTGACCCAATAGGTGAGGTCGATACCTTCCAAACGATTAGGTTCTGACTGTAGCACGGCCACTTCCGATCCCGGCAAACCCAACCGGCACATGCCGGTATCGATGTGGATGGCCGCTGCCAGCCGTTGTTCCTTGGCTCGAGCCAATGCCTGCCAAGCCTCGATTTCACCCAGGCTGTTCAAGACCGGTCGCAGGTCGTTGCTCAGATAGTCCTCAGTCGCTGCGGCAGTAAAGCCATTCAGCACATAAATTTCAGCTTCCGGCGCTGCTTGAGCCAGATGCTGCCTTAGGGCGATTCCTTCGGCCAAGAGTGCGACGAAGAAGATCCGGGCTCCGGACTGGGCGAGGGCCGGTGCTACATGACTGGCGCCCAGGCCATAGGCATCCGCCTTGACGACGGCGGCGCAAGGAACCTGCCCCAATCGGTTCTGCAAACGGCGAAAGTTTTCCCGAATCGCGGCGAGATCGACAAAGAGGATGGCGCCATGGCGGGCAGCCTCCTCTAAAGCCGTATCTGGGAGACTAGCCACGGACTTCCGGCATGTGATCGTCGGCGACATAATCGCCAAACTTGGTTGTTGTCCCGTCGAAGACCAGCTTGCGGGTGCCGATCGGCCCGTGGCGCTGTTTCGCCACGATCACCTCAGCCAGGCCGTAGGACTCCTCACATCGCTGCCGCCAGCGAGCATGTTTCTTGTCGAATCTGTCGTCTGCTTCATCGACTTGCTGCGACGGTTCGGCACGTTCAAGATAGTATTGTTCGCGGAACACGAACATTACCACATCCGCATCCTGTTCGATGGAACCCGACTCTCGCAAATCTGCCAGCTGCGGTCGCTTGTCTTCGCGCTGCTCGACGGCGCGTGATAGCTGGGAAAGGGCGATAACCGGCAGGTCGAGTTCTTTGGCGATGGCTTTGAGACCGCGGGTCATCGCCGATACTTCTTGCACGCGATTGTCGACGCTGCTGCCACCGGGCGGCTGCATGAGTTGTAGGTAGTCGACGATGATCAAGGAAAGTCCGTGTTGCCGCTTGAGTCGTCGGGCGCGAGTCCTGATTTGGGCGACGGAAACAGCCGGCGTGTCGTCAATAAAGAAGGGTAGAGCGGAAAGCTCGTCGCTGGCGACCACAACCTTGTCGAACTGCTCCGACGAGAGTTCGCCGCGGCGGATCTTTTCGGAGGGAACACCGCTCTGTTCGGACAAAATCCGCGTGGCAAGCTGTTCGGCCGACATTTCCAAGGAAAAGAACCCGACCACCGCGCCTTTCGATCCTTTGTCGTCTTCCGGACCGGCGGCATGGGCTGCGCGGGCGGCATTAAATCCAATGTTGGTGGCCAACGCAGTCTTGCCCATGGATGGCCGGCCGGCGAGAATGACGAGGTCGCTGTTTTGCAGTCCGCCCAACAATTTGTCGAGTTCGCGAAAGCCGCTGGCAACGCCGGCAACCCCGCCCCGCTTGCGGGCGGCCTCAGCCATCTCGACGGCTTGGACAAGGGCTTTATTGAAGGGTTGAAAGCCGCCTTCGACGCGACCATGTTCGCCAAGTTGAAATAGTTTCTGCTCCGCGTTCTCGATTTGTCGTTGACCGTTTTCCTCGAGATCGTGGTCAAAGGCGTTGTTGACAACATCCTCGCCCAATTCGATCAGTCGCCGCCTTAGGTGGAGGTCGTGGATGGTGCGTCCGTAGTCGCCCGCATTGATGATGGTTACATAGGCACTCTGCAGCTGAGCCAAGTACTGCGCGCCGCCGACGGACGCCAGGCTCTCCTCGGCATCAAAGAGATTTTTCAATGTGATGGCATTGGCCAGTTGACCACGCTCGATCAACTTGGCGCAGGCTTCATAGATGCGTCCATGCGTTTCGTCGGCGAACTGTTCGGCGTCGAGGAAATCAGACACCCGCTCATAGGCCTTATTGTTGGTCATAATGGCACCAAGCAGCGCCTGCTCCGCCTCATAGTTGACCGGTGGCCGACGATTGTGATCTTGGTTGCCGCCAGCGCCTTCTAGCGGAGTTAGATGGAGTGATTGGTTGCTTTCCATTCGGATACTGTAACAGAACGGTTACGGGAAACGCGCTCAACCGGGATAGTGAATGTAAAGGATCGTGGGGATAACTTAGCTGTTCCACAGCTTAGCCGATCCGGTGCGACGAAATCGACGTTGCGCCGAAATCACAAGGAAATCATAAAGTTAGGTTTCCGTCGGCAAGGTGCCGGATAAACCCGACTCGACACAGGCCAGGATTTAAGTCAGCCCTCGACGGCATGATGTCATGGGTCGTGATAGACCTTAAGCAGCGCGGGCATCTCGCCGCCGTTGATTTCTCTCCCAATCGATCATGTAGTCACGGGTTATTGGCAGGGCGTCCAGACGCTTGGTCAGCTGCACCTGGAACACATTTAGGCCTTGGTAGCGGAAACCAGCTTCGCAGGTGATCAGGTAAAGTTCCCACATGCGACAGAAGCGCTCATCGTAGAGCTTGCGAACCTCATCCCGATTTTCCTGAAAACGCTCCTCCCAGGCCTTCAATGTTTCGGCGTAGTGCAATCGCAGGACCTCGATATCGGTAACGAATAGTCCGGACTTTTCAACCGATGTCATGATCTCGGAAAGGGACGGCAGATCCGCACCTGGAAAGATATATTTGCGTATAAAGCCATTGATCGGCGCCGGCTCATCGAAACGTCCGATCGTATGCATCAGAGCCACACCATCTTCGTCCAGAAGTTCGTAAACCTTGCTGAAGAACTCGTCGTAGTTTTTCTTGCCCACGTGTTCGAACATGCCAACAGATACGATACGGTCGAATTGGCCTTTTTGCTCTCGGTAATCGCGCAGCATAAACCGGCAACGATCGGCGAGGCCGACGTCTTGTGCCCACCTTTCACTGTACTCGTGCTGCTCCGTGCTCAGGGTGACACCTTGGACGTCACAATCCGTCTCTTGCGCCAGATAGAGGCCGAGCCCACCCCAACCGGAGCCGATATCCAACAGCCTCAAATTTGGTTCATCGAGCTTGAGCTTGGCAGCAATGTGCCGCAGCTTGTTTTGTTGCGCGGTCTCCAAATCGTCATGGGCCGAGTTGAAATAGGCGCAAGAGTACTGCCGGCATTCGTCTAGGAAAAGGTCATAGAGGCGGCTCGAGAGGTCATAGTGGTGGGCGACGTTCTGCCGGGCCTGACCGATCGGGTTGTACTGCTTCAGGCGCCGGCCTTCACGGCGCAAACATCGGCCAAAAACAACCAGCGGGTGTTTTTCGAGATGCTGATAATTGCGGGCAACAATTGTGACAAACTCCCGCAACGTCCCCTCTTCTATTGTCAGCCTTCCATCCATGTAAGCTTCGGCAGTCGCGATGGATGGGTCTAACATCATTTGCCATCCGGAGATGGCTTGACGGAGCCGCAGAGTGCAGCTGGGATGGCCTTCACCGATTACAACCCTTTGTCCATCCAGCCTGATAAGTGCAAGGCAACCGTCCCGGACGATAAACTTTAATATCCTTTCGAACAGCATGCTTTGGACCCTTCTGACATCCATCAGGGAGGGGCCCTATTGCCAATTCTTTGACCGTGGTCCAATCACCGGCCGAAATTCTATCGGCTCATCGTACCTTGCGGGCGAGTTTCTACGTAAGGCTAATGCCTGTGGGTGCGCCCTCGCAACCGCTCTGGGACCATGTCCTGATTGGTCAGGTTAAAGGCCCAGGTCTTCCCTGCCTCTTAGACAGCATTTTGGCTCGGTTCACCAAGTTGTTGCAAGCCTTCAAGACAGCCGACCCTGGGCAAGAGTGCTGACAAGGCAAAATATTCTAGCATAAGGGGATAAGTCTTCTAATATAATCTTTACCAGAGAGCTTATCTATAATTGATAGCGCTCAAATAAGTTTCGGCAATGAAATTTGCCCCCTGCTGCCCTTGGCCACCTAGGCAAGCGTTAACCATTCCGAGTGTTGACGCAGAGACTGTCGGTTGAAAGTCAAGGGAAACCGGCCCCAAGTTTACCTGAAGGCAGTCGTCGTCCAGCAGCTTTTGATGGGATGCGTCCGGCCGTCGAAGGCGGTCGTTCAATCGTCTTCAGCCGAGGGTGATTGCGCGAGCTCTGCCGGCTCTTCTTCCCCATCTGCTGCCACCTTCTCCGAAGTTTTCAAGGCCGCCAACTGCACTTCGGCTTCTTCGGCCGATTTGGCGACGTTGGCGGTAAATTCAGTTGTCACCTCGGGATGTAGACGCAATCGGACTTGATGGAGGCCAAGGTTCTTTATCGGTTTGCCCAATTCAACCTGTCCTCGCTGCACGGTAGTACCGGCCTCGGTTACGGCCGACGCCAGGTCGCGTACCGTGACCGAACCATAAAGCTGGCCGCTTTCCCCTGCTTGGCGAATCAAGACAACCGTCAAGCCCTCAATAGCCGCAGCAACCTTCTCAGCCTCGCTGCGCCGTTCCAGGTTGTCCGCTTCAAGCTGGGCACGTTGTTGCTGAAAAGCCTCCAGATTAGACTTGTTGGCGCGCAGGGCTTTGCGTTTGGGCAACAGGAAATTGCGTGCATAGCCTGGCTTCACCTTAACCACATCGCCCATCTGACCAAGCTTGTCGATGCGTTCCAGAAGAATGACTTCCATGTCAGGCGCTCCTCCGCTCGGTCAAACTACTTAACGACATAGGGAAGAAGTGCCAAATAGCGCGCCCGTTTGATCGCCACCGCGAGTTCACGCTGCTTCTTGGCCGAAACCGCGGTAATGCGGCTTGGCACCATCTTGCCGCGTTCCGAAATGAACCGTTGCAGCAGCCGTAGGTCCTTGTAGTCGATCTTCGGCGCATTCGGACCGGAAAAGGGGCAGCTCTTACGACGGCGGAAAAAAGGACGGCGAACCGCGCTGCCGCGACTTACGACTTTAACAGTCATCCTCAATCCCCCTTTTCTTGATCGGTTGATCCGGCGTTTCCACCGCCGTCACCATCATGGCTACGAGGGCCGCGGTTGTCGCGGGCAGAATCTCGACCGCCATCGCGTCCCGTATCACGCCCGCCATCGCGTCCCGTATCACGCCCGCCATCGCGTCCCGTATCACGCCCGCCATCGCGTCCCGTATCACGCCCGCCGCCGCGACCGAAGCCACCGCCGCGCCTAGGCCCACGGTCTCGGGTCTGGCGCGCTTGCATCATCGCCGACGGGCCCTCTTCCAGGGCATCGACTTTGACCGTCAGATAGCGCAAGACGTCTTCGTTCAGCCGCATGTTCCGTTCCATCTCTTGTAGAGCGGCGCTAGGTGCGTCGATGTTGAGCAGAACATAATGCCCCTTGCGGTTCTTCTTTATCCGGTATGAGAGGTTTTTCAGGCCCCAATACTCGCGCTTAGCGATGTTTCCACCACCCTCGGTGATCATCTCGGCGAAGCGATCTGTTAGAGTATCCACCTGGCTGGCGGCGACGTCCTGTCGTGCGATGAACACGCATTCATAATACGGCATGCCGTTTTAGCACTCCTTATGGCTGTTCCGGGGGCCCGCGCTTGCGCCTGGACGCTGAGCACTTCGGGCCCTAGCCGACATTCAGATCGTTGTCTTGCAATGTCGGCAAGGAGTTATGGTTGTTTTGCTATTTTAACCTTGGCGACCTAATCTCGCCGCGCCGGGAATATACACAGTCAGCCGAGCCTTGCAAGCCTGCAATCCATCAAGGTGTCGCGTTACGGATCGATCTCTCCGGTTTTCTCCTGTCCTTGCAGTGCTTGACAGCGCTTCCCGCATGACATTGACTGCGCCGGCCACCGGCAAGACAGGCAGATAGACGGGGGGATGGTGACGGCATGACGCGGGCATTTGTTTTCCCAGGACAGGGGTCTCAGGCTGTCGGCATGGGCCGGGAATTGGCCGAAGCGTTTCCAGCAGCGCGAGAGGTTTTTGAGGAAGTCGACGATGCCCTGAGTCAGAGTCTTTTTCGCTTGATGCGAGACGGACCAGAAAGCGACCTGGTGCTAACCGAGAACGCCCAACCAGCCTTGATGGCGGTCAGCCTTGCCGTTTGCAGAATTCTTGAGCAGGACGGCAAGATTGATTTGGCCGACAAGGGCCTCTTTGTAGCCGGCCATTCTCTGGGCGAGTACTCGGCCCTGGCGGCCGCCGGAACGTTACAGCTTTCGGAGGCGGCGCGACTGCTGAAGCGGCGGGGCAAAGCCATGCAGGAGGCGGTGCCGCTCGGCAAAGGATCCATGGCTGCGGTGCTGGGCCTCGATCTCGAAGAGTCCCGAAGTGTGGCCGAGGAAGCCGCCGGCGGCGAAGTTTGCGAGCCGGCCAATGACAACGCGCCGGGACAAGTGGTCCTAAGCGGCCACACCTCCGCCATCGAGCGCGCGATCGATCTAGCCAAGCAGGCGGGAGCCAAGCGTTCCGTGTTACTTCCAGTCTCCGCGCCCTTTCACTGTCGCCTCATGGCACCCGCCGCCGATGTCATGTCCGAGGCCTTGGCCGAGGCAACGCTGCGGCCGCCGCGCTTGCCTTTGGTGGCAAATGTATCCGCGTCGGCGGAAAGCGAGCCGACGCGGATTCGCCAATTGTTGGTGGAGCAGGTGACGGCGATGGTGCGCTGGCGGGAATGTGTGCTGACGATGAAAGCGGCCGGTGTCGAAACGCTGATCGAGCTGGGTGCCGGCAAAGTCTTGTCGGGCCTTACACGGCGAATAGACCGGGCGCTGCAGGGGCAGTCCGTATCTTCCCCGCAAGATATCGAAGCTCTATTGAAGTCGCTTTGACACGAAGGCCTGAAATCAAACCAGTCGAGAAACCAGGAGTCTCAGTCGAATGTTTGACCTTAGCGGAAAATCCGCGCTTGTGACCGGGGCGTCGGGCGGTATTGGCGGCGCGGCAGCCCGGGCTTTGTCGGCGCGTGGTGCGCGGGTTGGCCTTTCCGGAACGCGGGTGGCGGCGCTCGAGGAACTGGCGACTGAG
The DNA here is from genome assembly GCA_965222795.1 of Rhodospirillales bacterium. Taxonomy (GTDB): domain Bacteria; phylum Pseudomonadota; class Alphaproteobacteria; order Kiloniellales; family CBDCUY01; genus CBDCUY01. The sequence goes on from OZ244972.1 coordinate 3,630,301, forward strand.
CTCGGGAATGACGCGGCGGTCCTTCCCTGCGACCTAAGTAATGCCGAGTCGACGGGGCGTCTCATCGGCGATGCCGAAAAGGCTTTGGGCAGCGTTGATATTCTGGTCAACAACGCCGGTCTCACCCGCGACAACTTGGCAATGCGGCTGAAGGATGAAGACTGGGCGATAGTTCTGGAGGTCAATCTCACGGCTGGTTTTCGTCTCGCCCGCGCCTGTCTTCGGGGCATGATGAAGCGGCGATGGGGCCGGGTGATCGGCATTACCTCGATTGTCGGGGCCACCGGCAATGCCGGGCAAACGAACTACGCCGCCTCGAAGGCCGGTATGATCGGCTTTACCAAGGCCCTTGCTCAAGAAGTTGCGAGTCGGGGTATTACGGTGAATTGCGTGGCGCCGGGCTTCATCGAAACCCCCATGACCGAGGCCCTACCGCCGGCCCAACATGAAAAGCTGCTGGCGTCCATTCCTGCCGGCAGGCTCGGTAGCCCGGAGGATGTTGCTGCCGGTATCGTCTATCTTGCCAGCGACGAAGCGGCTTATATGACCGGACAGACCTTGCATATTAACGGTGGAATGGCAATGTTATAGGCGGTTTGCGTCGGGGGGCCGATGGCCTGGTCGGGGCGCTGGCCAAGAAAATCGATCTATGATATGAGGCGACGCCCTGTTTAGGCTGTTCTCTTGAGACGGCGGGGTTCTATCGAAGGCTGGGTAGTCCGCTCTGGCGGTGGCTTCACCCAATAAAGGCTAAGGACAAAGACATGAGCGACAACGACATCGCCGAGCGCGTAAAAAAAATTGTCATCGAACATCTGGGGGTCGATGATGAAAAGGTTGTAGACGGTGCCAGTTTCATTGACGATCTGGGTGCCGACAGCCTCGACACGGTCGAGCTGGTGATGGCCTTTGAAGAAGAGTTCGGCTGCGAAATTCCTGATGATGCGGCCGAGAAAATCGTGACCGTGAAGGACGCGGTCGACTTCATACAAGAGAACACCTGATCTCTTAGGGCATTTTCGGCGCCTGTTCCCGTCCCTTTCGACGTGACCGCTTGGCGCTGCGTTCTAAGAGACGGTGGTACGTAATCGCAGCGAATGAGACGCGTAGTCGTTACTGGCTTGGGTTTGGTTACCCCGCTGGGCAGCGGGGTAGAGGCCACCTGGAGACGCCTCCTGGAGGGGCAGTCCGGGTTGCGGGCGATTCAAGCTTTCGACGTCAGCGACCTGCCGGCGAAGGTGGCCGGATCGGTGCCTAGCGGCGAGGCGGCTGACGGTTACTTCGATCCCGACATCTACATGGCCGCCAAGGATCAGCGCAAGGTCGACCGTTTCATCCTGTTCGGCTACTCGGCGGCGGTGCAAGCCGTCGAAGATGCTGGCTGGATGCCGGAGGACGAGGATTCTCAGGTCCGTACCGGCGTCATGATTGGCTCAGGCATCGGCGGCCTTTCGACGATTGCGGATGGTGCTATCACTGTTGAGACCCGTGGTCCACGACGCTTGAGCCCCTTCTTCATACCCTCCTCGCTGATCAACCTCGCCTCTGGTCAGGTCTCGATCCGGTTTGGCTTTAAAGGGCCGAACCATGCGGTGGTTACGGCCTGCTCCAGCGGTGCACACGCCATTGGCGACGCGGCTAGGCTGATCCAGTGGGACGATGCCGATGTAATGGTGGCCGGGGGGGCGGAAGCGGCGATCTGTCGCCTGGGCATTGCCGGCTTTGCCGCGGCACGAGCGCTCTCGACCAACTTCAACGATACCCCGGAAAGATCCTCGCGGCCTTGGGACGAGGCCCGTGACGGCTTCGTCATGGGGGAGGGCGCTGGTGTGGTGGTGTTGGAGGAATTGGAGCATGCCAAGCGGCGCGGCGCCAAGATCTACGGGGAAATCACTGGTTATGGTCTGTCCGGCGACGCCCATCACATCACCGCGCCGGCCGATGACGGGGATGGCGGCTATCGATCGATGCGGGCGGCCCTGAAGCGCGCCGCAATGGCCCCGGACGAAATTGACTATGTGAACGCGCACGGCACATCGACGCCTTTGGGTGACGAGATTGAGCTGAACGCGGTCAAGCGCCTTTTCGGCCCGGCCGCGGCCAGCGTTTCTATGTCTTCGACAAAATCGGCGATCGGTCATCTGCTTGGTGCAGCGGGCGCCGTCGAGGCCATTTTCAGTATTTTGGCGATTCGCGACGGCATTGTCCCGCCGACCCTCAATCTCGAACGGCCATCGCCGGGCTGTGACGGGATCGATCTAGTACCCTTGAGATCGCGCGAGCGGCCGGTTCGAGCCGCACTGTCCAATTCCTTTGGTTTCGGGGGCACCAACGCCAGCTTGGTCATCCGGGCCTTCAACTGATGTCTTAGGCAAAAAACAAGGTTTAGGGTTAAACGTTAGCCCCTGAGGCCTGCGTTCGTCCGGCTGTTGCTACGATTCTCTGCTAAGAGTTCCACATCCGGGCAGACTGTCGCCGGGACTCAATTGATTGAGGTCAAATTGGCCGTGGTGAAGAGGCTCTTTCTCTATCTTTGTTTTGTCCTGCCGATACTGCTCATTGCTGTGGGCCTTGGCGCCATGTGGGTCATGGACCAAGTCGAACGGCCCGGGCCCTTGGCCGAAGAGAAGTCTCTGATCATTCCGCGTGGCGCCGGGGTTGCTGCCATTGCGGCTCAGCTCGAATCAGAGGGCGTCGTCGACGATGCGATGGTCTTCCGAGCAGGCGTCCGCCTGGCCAAGGCGTCGCGGGCCCTAAGAGCCGGCGAATTTGCCTTCCCTGCTGGTGTTTCCGTCGAAGCGGCGATCGAGATTTTGCGCTCCGGCGAGACGGTCGTACATCGCCTTACTGTGCCGGAAGGCCTCACCAGCCGGGAAATTGTCGCGTTGGTCAAGGGCGCGGAATTGCTGAGTGGCGAAATCGCCGAGTTGCCGGCGGAAGGATCACTGCTGCCCGATACCTACCACTTTGCCCGCGGCGACGATCGTGGCGAGCTGGTCGCCCGCATGCACCTAGCGCAGGCCGATTTATTGGCGGCCATATGGAAGGAGCGGGCGGAGAACCTACCTATTTCCAGTCCCGAAGAAGCCATCATTCTGGCATCGATCGTCGAAAAGGAAACCGGCCTGGCGGAGGAACGCGGCCTGGTTGCTGGGGTCTTCATCAACCGCCTCAACAAGAAGATGCGCCTGCAGTCCGATCCAACCGTGGTCTATGGCGTGACCATGGGTAAGGCGCCTCTCGGTCGGCCCCTGTCACGAAAAGATCTGAAAACCGATACACCCTACAACACCTACACCATTCCGGGGCTGCCGCCAGGCCCCATCGCCAACCCGGGCCGCGCCGCCCTGGAGGCAGTGTTGCAGCCGACCAAGACCGATCACCTCTACTTTGTCGCCGATGGCAGCGGCGGCCATGCCTTTGCCAAGACGCTGGCCCAGCACAACCGTAATGTGGCCAAGTGGCGCAAGCTGCAAAAGCAGAAAAAGCAAGCCGCCGGGGCGGGGGCGGAGTAGCTGCGCGAAGAGCTGGCGATCTGCCGCCGACTCAGATTCCTTTGACTTAAGCGAGCCGCCTTAATCCTATAGAATCTGAGTGATGCCAAAACACTGGAAATCATAGGTAAACCGGATAAGTCGACGCCGTTTGCAATTGCCTCTTCCAAGGCAATCAACTCAGATTTGCCATCCTCCAAGTTAGGCCTTGATTGGTTTAACGTTAAATGATATTTCGTTTAACGTTAAACTAAATTGATAACGATTTGAGATACCAACAATGAAGCGGCGTCGGTTCTTGAAAATCGCCGGCTCGGCCGGTGTTGTTATCGCCGCCAGCGGCGCAGGGTTTGTGCTAACGCGAGAGCCGAATGCGGCACTCCAACCGTGGCGGAATGCCGGGTCGCTTTACGCTGACCCCATGCGCAAGGCGCTGTCTTACGCGATCTTGTCGCCCAATCCGCACAATCGCCAGCCGTGGATCGTAGACCTAAAGAGCAAGACGGAGGCGGTGCTGACCTGTGATCTTGGCAGGCTCCTTCCGGCGACAGATCCACAAAACCGTCAGATTGTCATTGGGTTGGGTTGTTTCCTGGAGACGTTTTCGATCGCTGCTCGAGAGCAGGGCTATCGTGCCGACGTCGACAACTTTCCCGCAGGTGAAGCCGCTGACGCTTTAGACAATCGACCGATTGCCCACCTGTCCCTGAAAAAAGACAACAGTTTGGCGCCGGACCCACTGTTTGCACAGGTCCTGCGACGGCATACCAACCGAAACCCCTATGACAAGGAACGGCCTGTCGACGATAGCGTCCTTCAAAGACTCCAATTGGCAGCACGCTCGGGTGTACGAGTTGGAACGCTTGGCAGCGGTCCCCGATTGACGGATCTAAGAATCCTGACTCGGGACGCCATGTTCGGCGAGATGAAAACACCGGAGGCACACAAGGAAAGCGTTGATCTGATGCGCCTTGGCCGGTCAGAGATCGAGGCCAATCCTGACGGCATAAGCCTCGGTGGCCCGCTTTTCGAAGCGCTGAGTCTAACCGGCATCCTGACACGGGAGAGCCTCTCAGATCCAAGCTCGGGTGCCTATCAGTTCGGTCTCGACATGATCGAGAAAGGGGCGATGACGTCGATGGGCTTTGTCTGGATAAACACCGACGGCAATGAACGGTCGGCACAAATCGAAGCCGGGCGCGCCTACATGCGAGTCGCCCTCCAGGCAACCCTTGACGGACTTGCTATGCAGCCCATGAGCCAGGCACTGCAGGAGTATGCGGAGATGGCGGAATTCCGCAAGACGATCCATACCTGGCTGACGGACGAGCCTGGCGAAAGGGTACAGATGCTGGCCCGGCTTGGCTATGCCAAGTCCATCAGCCCGGCTCCGCGCTGGCCGCTGGAGACAAGACTGAAAGGGAACTAACAGCGTGGAACCGGCTGAAGACCTGCGCCTATTCCGTTTGCTTACGGAAGTTGGAATTATTGAGCAGCTGGCCCGAAATCAGCTGGAACGCAACCTGCCTGACGGGCTCAACATGTCTCAGTTTAGAATGCTCCATCATCTGGTGCGCCTTGGCGGTAGTTGGAGCCCGATCCGACTCGCCAATGCGTTTCAGGTAACCAAGGGAGCCATGACCAACACCATTCAGCGGCTTGAAGAGCGTGGTTATATCAAGGTTGCTGCGGATCCTGAGGATGGGCGCGGCAAGCTGGTCAGCATCACCGCCGAGGGTCGGGCGGCACGGGCGCGTTGTGTGGAATGCATCGGCCCGCTGATCGCAGACCTCTCCGCGAAGTTGTCGGAGAAGGAGTTAGGGAAGGCACTGCCGGTGCTAGAAAAGATAAGACGCTATTTGGACACCCACAGACCTTAGGTCAATATGTGCACCTCACCCCTTGTTCGGCATGCGGGTGAGCAATCGGTCACTCCAAGCCGGGGGCAGCGCGGCCAGCAACCAAACACCGGCCGCCATCGGCCAGGGAAAGGAGATGCGGGCGCGGTTCTTGGCGAGCCCGCTTCGGATGATCTCGGCTGCGCGCTCGGCCTCCATCAGGAAGGGCATGGGAAAGTCATTGACGGCCGTCATGCGGCTTTTGACGAAGCCGGGGCAGATGACATTGAGGGCGATCCCTTCCCTTGCCAGGGGACCACGCAAGCCTTCACCCCAGGCCTTGACGGCGGCTTTGCTCGCGGCATAGGCGGGGGCGCCCGGCATGCCTCGATAGCCAGCCAAGGATGCTATGATGGCAATCTGCCCCCGCCCCCGCTGGCGCATCAGGTCAATGGCCGGCATGACCGTGTTGACCACGCCGTCGATGTTGGTGGCGAACAGGGCGCGGGTTTGGCTGGCGTTTTCCGCACCACTGCGACCAAGGCCGGCGGAGATACCAGCGTTGGCGATCACCAGATCGAGCGGCGCGGCTCGATCGACCTTCTTCATCCAGGCTTCAAGTTCCGCGGCATTGACGACGTCGATTGGGGCACTGCGCAGGGTGGCCCCTTTCGATTGGCAGGCCTCGACCGTCGATTTGAGGCGCTCGGCGTCGCGGCCCGTCAAAGCGAGGTTGACTTCGGGCGCCGCATAAGCCAAAGCCAAGGTACGGCCGATGCCGCTAGAACCGCCGGTGATCAAGATGGATTGGGGCGCGCGCATGTCTTTCCTTTTCGTTGACGGGCGATTCTATAGCAGCATTTCCGGTCGTAGGGGGCCAGGGCTTGCGAGCCCCGGCGCCGACTTGGCTTTGCATGGTAATGTCTGCGTGAGGGAAGCGTGAGTGTCGCCAGCATGACCGGATTTGCCCGCCGCGAAGGGGGCGACGGCCAGGTGAACTGGGTCTGGGAGATCAAAAGCGTCAATGGCCGCAGCCTCGACATGCGTCTTAGGCTGCCCACCGGTTACGAAGCTCTTGAGGCGAAGGTTCGCGAGGGGGCCCGCGGTCACTTCGCGCGCGGCAATCTGCAGATCAACCTATCCATCGATTATTCTCAGATGACGCCCAGCTTGCGTGTCAATCAAACCTTGCTTGAACAGTTGTTGGAACAGGTGAAGATTTTGAGCGATCGCGTCGATGCCTCGCCGCCGCGCTTGGACGGTCTGCTTGCGATCCGTGGCGTGGTCGAGACCGTGGAACCGGAAGAACTGCCCGAAGACCGGGCGGCGCGCGAGATGGCCCTGCTGACTGATTTTGGAGCCTTACTAACCGACCTGGGCGCGGCGCGGCGAGCCGAAGGGGCCAGGCTGGAAGCCATCGCCCGCGATCACCTTACGCAAATCGAAACTCTGGTTGCCGAAGCAACGCAGTGTGCGGCCGCCCAACCGAACCTGTTGCGCCAGCGGCTCTCAGATCGACTGGCCGAACTGCTGGAAAGCGATCCGCCATTACCGGAAGAGCGCTTAGCCCAGGAACTGGCAATTGTTGTTGCCAAGGGTGATATCCGCGAGGAGCTCGACCGCCTGGCGGCCCATGTCTCGGCGGCCCGCGCGCTTCTGGACGAGAGCGGTGCCGTTGGCCGCCGCCTTGATTTTCTTTGCCAAGAATTCAATCGAGAGGCCAACACGCTTTGTTCCAAGTCGACGGACCTGGCCTTGACCCGAATCGGCCTCGCCTTGAAAACAGCCATCGAGCAACTACGCGAGCAGGTACAGAACATCGAGTGAGGACCATTTCAAATGGGCTCCAAGATAAAACGGCGCGGCCTCATGTTGGTGCTTTCCTCGCCATCTGGTGCGGGAAAGACAACCATTTCCCGACAACTCTTGGACCGTGAGCCGGACTTGACCCTGTCTATTTCCTGCACCACGCGGGCGCCCCGGGTCAGTGAAGTGGATGGCGTCGACTATCATTTTATCGGTGATGAAGTCTTCCGGGAAATGGTGGTGCAGGATGCCTTTCTCGAACATGCCGAGGTGCATGACCATCGCTACGGGACACCGGCCCAGGCGGTGAAAGACGACCTGTCGGCCGGTCGCGACGTGCTCTTCGATATCGATTGGCAAGGCACCCAACAAGTCATGAGCAAGCTGCCGAATGATCTGGTACGGGTGTTCGTGTTGCCGCCGTCGGGCCCGGACCTCGAATCGCGCTTGCATGGGCGCGCCCAGGATAGCGAAGCCGTCATTCACCGGCGATTGGGCAAGGCCGCCGAGGAACTGACCCACTACGCTGAATATGACTACATCGTGATCAATCGGGATGTCGAAGAAAGTGTCTTGGCGGTACAGCGTATCCTTGCCGCCGAACGGCTCAAGCGCGAACGGCAACTCGGCCTGGACGACTTCGTGCAAGAGCTCAAGGCCTTTTGCCGGCGGTTTCAGGGTGAGACCTAGCCCAACTTACGCTATTCGGCCTATTTGCGAGGGCCAAGGCGTTGGAATTTCTGGAATCAGGGTCCAAAGGTCGGCACTACAGGCGGGTCGCTGGGTCAGCGTGATTGAGGGGCCTGGGCGGTGATCCGGGGCGGCGGCTGCGGCGGTAGGGTCAGCTTGAGGCGCTGAAGCAGGATCTGCTGATCCTTGTTCGGCTGGGTGGTGCGCGGCAGCACGATGTGGCGCCCGTCGGTGGTCGGCAGCTGGACATCGACCATCTGCATGGCTTTGAATTTTTCCAGCACGGCCCTGGGGGTGAGGCCAGGCGCCAGGGCGCGCAGGCGTTGTTTGAGGGTGACCTGCAGGCAATAGGCCATGAAGGCGACAAAGATATGCGCCTCGATGCGGCGGTCGAGCTGGTGATGGATCGGCCGGATCGCAAGGTCACCCTTCAAGTCCTTGAAAGCCTGCTCAACCTCGGTGAGCTGGATATAGAGGCGCCAGAGATGGGCCGGGTCGTCGTGCGGCAGGTTGGTTCGCAGCAGATAGCGGCCCTCGCGGCGCCGGGCCTGGCGTAGCTTGTCCTTGCGCAGGCGGTAGGTGAAGCTCTCGGGGCTGACGGCTTCATCGACCTTGGGCAGACTGATCTCGACCAGGCCCCAAGCCCGACCGGCCTCTTTCTTGGCAGCGCCGAGCTTGAGCAAGAGCTGGTCGCGGCTGAGCTTTTGCTGGCGCAGGTCGCCCAGGCGCCGCCATAGCTTTTTCAGGCGCCGGCGCCGCATGGCGCGTTCCTTGTTGACCCGATCGGCGCTCTGGGCCAGGACATAGACTTCGCCCTCTTGCGCCAAGAGCTTGACCTGCACGGATTGGCGCACCGCCTCCCAAGGCCGGTCGAGAAAGGCCTTTTCCAGTTGGCTCAAACGACCCTTGGGGGTGCCGACCAGATAGTGGATCGGCGCCTTGGCGGCGCGCATCCGCGCCAGGCTGGCCTCGCTCGGAATGCCGCGGTCCATCACCCAGGTCCGCTTGGCCTTGCCGTAGAGCGCCTCGACCTTGGCCAGGAAAGCCTCCAGGGTGGTATTGTCGGCGGTGTTGCCTGGCATCACCTCGTAGGCCAAGGGAAAGCCCTCCGGCGTGACGATCAGCGCGATCACCACCTGCACACAGTCACCCCGCCTGTCGCGGCTGTAACCGAATTTACGCTTGCTTTCCTCGCCTCTGGTAGCCGGCGGCGGGCTCTCGAAATAGGTGCTGGTCAGGTCGTAGAGCAGCAGATCGAAGGTGATGCCAAAGAGACTATGCCAACGCGCCTTCAGAGCCTTGAAAAAGGCCGCCTTGTGGGCCAGCAGCTTGTCCAAGCAGCGGTACAGCGTGTCGATCTGTACCACACTCAGGTCCTCACCCAGGAGATCACCCATGGCGCTCTGATCGAACCACTGGCGATGCAAACGCCATTCGCTGCCGGGGTCGAGCAGGCGGTAGGCCACCAGGGTCTTCAAGACATTCAGCCAGCGCGTCCCTTTGCGGCTCACCGGCAGGCGCGGTGACCAAAAAGCGTCGAGCTCCAGCTGGTCCCACAGCTGGCAGGCCAGCCAGCAACCGCCCCATTGCCGGGGCCGGCGCAGTTGCAGATCGCCGAGGCGTACTTGCACCACCTCATCGTCGCCCGGCACCGGTGCCCCACCCTCCGGGAACAGGGCCATCTGCCGAGCCCGCCCCCTTGGGACACCGGGGCCCTGCCCAGAGCGCGCATCAAACACTTCGATGCTGCGCCGCCAAGCGGCCTGCTGGCTGTCATTGATCTCGCCGAGATAAAGCACCTGGCGCTGGACCACCCGGCCGCCGCGCACCCGCCGGTTCTCCACCAGGCTCCAGGAGCGGTGCGCCTTGCCGTCCTTGCGGCGCGTCTTGCAGCGAAGGAACATGTCCAAGAAACTGCCGGCCAGGATTCGAGCCGGTCAATGGGGTAGGTCGGCACTACAAGCCAATTTCGCCGATTTCGGCAACATCATGCCAACAATTTCAGTGTTCTAGCCAATAAACCCAGCTCGATTTTCCTGAAATCATCGCCGAATAGCGTAAGTTGGGCTAGCTGCTGCCGGAGAGGGTTTTTCCTCCAACCTATCGAGTGCCTGGGCGAGGGCGCAGAACTGGGCGATATCGAGTGCTTCGGCCCGGAGGTTTGGGTCGACCTCGGCCATTCGCAAGAGCTGATCGCTTGGTTGACCGAGCGACGTCAAACTGCGACGCAGCATTTTTCGGCGCTGACCGAAGGCTGCTGCGGTGACGCGTTCAAGGGTCTTGAACTGGGCCGGCGCCAGCGGCTGCGATCTTGGCTGTAGATGGATTACCGATGACGTAACCTTCGGTGACGGCGTGAAGGCCCGCGCCGGCACGTCGAACAAGCGGCTGGTTTGGCAGAGCCATTGGGTGATCACCGCTAAGCGGCCGTAAGTCTTGTTTCCGGGCTGCGCGGTGAGGCGGGCAGCCACCTCTTTCTGGAACATGAGGGTCAGGCTGTCGACAGTACTAGGATCCTCAGCGATTTCCCCCAGCCAATTGATCAGTAAGGCGCTGGCGATGTTGTACGGCAGGTTGGCAACAACCCGGCGTGGCGGCTCCTCAAATTCCCCAATCGGTAGTTTTAAAGCGTCCCCGGCGACAATCCGGCAGCGCTTGGGGAGCAGGGCGCGAAGGGCTTCGAGCGCTTCGACGCAGCGCTGATCTCGCTCGACGAGGATCAAGGCCGCCGGATCGGCCTCGACCAGGGCGCGACTCAATCCACCGGGCCCCGGGCCGATTTCGATGACGCAATGATCCTGGAGAGGTCCGGCAGCCCGTACGACTCGCCGGGTCAAATTGAGATCGAGAAGGAAATGTTGGCCCAGAGACTTGCGTGCCTGGAGGCCGTGCCGGGCGATAACCGCCCGCAGGGGCTCAAGCGTGCTGATGTCCACCATCGACCACTTGGTGATTGGCCTCGCCAGCCCGATTGGATCGGGCACGGGCCATCGTCGCGGCCGTCCTTAGCGCTGCGATCAAGCTATGCGGGCTGGCCGAGCCTTGGCCGGCGATGGCGAAGGCCGTTCCGTGGTCTGGCGAGGTTCTGACGAAGGGGAGGCCTAAAGTGATGTTGACGCCGTTATCGAAGGAAATGGTCTTAAGCGGGATGAGGGCTTGGTCATGATACATGCAGATGGCCGCGTCGAAGCCCTCTCGGGCGGCGGCATGGAACAAACTGTCGGCGGGCAGGGGGCCGATCACGGCGATGCCATCGCGCCGCAAGCGTTCGGCCGCCGGGACGATGATATCAATTTCCTCCCGGCCGAGCGCTCCATCCTCACCCGCATGAGGGTTGAGCCCTGCCATAGCTAGGCGCGGGTGCTCGATGGCAAAATCCTGGCGTAAGGCTTCTGCCGCGATCCGCCCGGCATGGAGGATCGTCTCCTGCGTAAGGCTCTCGGCGACTTTAGCCAGAGGCAGGTGCACGGTGACTGGGACCACCCGCAAGCCCGGGCAGGCGAGCATCATGATCGGCTGTGTTTTAAGGCCAACCAGGGCGGCGAGGAATTCCGTGTGGCCTGGGTGGCGGAAGCCCGCGTCGTAAAGGCACTTCTTGTGGATCGGGTTCGTCACCACAGCGGCCGCGTCTCCGGTGCATGCCAAGGTGACACCCTTCTCGATGGAAGCAATGACCGCTGATGCGTTGTTGCTGATTGGCCTGCCGGGCAAAACGGCGTCCGGAACCTCAATCGGAAGAATTGGCAAGGCATCGTCAAAGCAAGCCAGCGCTTCCTTGGCTTCCCTGATCGATGCCGTTGGAACGTCCAGTCCGACACAACTGGCCAAGGCCTTTACCCGCATTGGGCAATCGATGAGAAAGAAGGGCGGCATTCCTTCAGAATGGCGCGCTTGCCAGGCCATCAGAGCGATTTCTCCGCCGATGCCGGCTGGCTCTCCCATGGTCAGCGCTAGCGGTGCCATGGGAGCCGCGCTCATAGGCGCAAATCGACAGTGGCGTTTCGCCGCAAGTCGCGCATGTAGCGCCTGGCCAAGCGATCGAGTTGCTCGTTCATGAGCGATTCTTCGATCTTGGCACGCTCTATGCCCGTCTCCTGGCGGGAGCAGACGACCAAAATGGCCATGCCGCCGCCGATCTTCATCACATCGCTTGGCGTGCCGATGGGAAGTCCAGATACGGTCTGACGCAGGTCGTTCGGCAGATTCTGCAACTTCAGTCGGCCGAGATCAACGGGTGCTGGCGAATTGGCCTCGTTGGCCAATGCCGGCATGTTGTCGCAACCGGTAACCCGGCCGCGCAGCGCTTCCATACGGGCCTGTAGGTCCTGTTCCTCGGCCGGCGAACCACCGTCGGGAAAGGGTAGAAAGATTTGATTTAACGAGACAAAAGTATCGCCCGCCTCGACGACCCGCTGATTTATCAAGGCCAAAATGTAGATGCCGCCAAAGGTCCGAATCGGGCCGGCGACATCCCCACGCCGCATGCGGGCAAGCGTCTGGTCAAGCTCCGCCGGCAACTGGCTGGCCACCACCCAACCTAGATCGCCGCCGACGGTTGCCGTGGCGGATTGAGAAAACTGTTGGGCCAGAGCGGCAAAGCTTGCCCCCTGGCGCAGCTCTTCGATGAGGCGGCGGGCCGTGCGCATGACCTGGTCTTCCTGGAAAGCATCGTCAATGGCGAGGAAGATTTCCGCGACCCGATACTGAGGCTTGCCCTGATTGGCTTTCAGCCTTTCTATGGCCTCGTTGATGGCTTCTTCGCCAATGTCAATAGCCGGCCGCAGGCGCTGCTGCACTACCGTCTGCCAGGAAATGCTGGCGCGAATTTGGTCGAGAATGGTGTTTGGCAAGATGCCATTGCGCTCCAGTTCCCCAACGAACTGAGGGGCCGTCATATTGTTCTGATCGGCCAGGCGTTGCAGCGCTTGTTCGACCTGACTTTGGTTTACTCGCACGTCCAAGCGATTGGCTTCCTGGAGCTGCAAGCGTTCATCGATCAGCGACCGCAATACTTGCGGCTGCAAGCGGCGGTGATTTTCGTTGTTGCTTGGAAGGCCGGAGGCCAGCACCACCAAACGGGTCCGCATGGCCAGGTCGAGGACCGAGATGACCTCGTCGTTTACGATCGCCGCCGCGCTCATCGTACCCTGGGCGCTGGCACCTCTTGTGATTGGGGCCAGAGTCAGAACGGCGGTCACAACCAGGCTAAGTCCGAAGGACAGAACCAATCGCATCATAACAGGACAACGTTTAACGATCACCAAGGCCTTGAAATCCTAATCAGGCGGGCGCCGACTATAGGCAAAGCCCAGTCTCGCGACAACTATTAGCCTGCTGCAGATCGAGTATGTATTTGCAACATCAATTAATGCGCATGCCTAAAGATTTCCGATTTCGCCCAGGTGCTTGAAACTGACCTGAACGAATATGGCGTCCTCGGATTCGATTTCCCGGTCGTTGAAGAAGCTGCGTTCTCCTACCAGAGAAATGAGGAAACACTCGTCTTGATAGGTAACACCAATCCGCGAGACTAAGTCATCGTCGGCGGTCAGGTCGCGCCGATGCGAGATGAAGGCAGACCAATTTTCGTTGATTTGAGAGTTTAGGCGCAAGAAGATCTCCTCGCGGTCGCCAAATTCGGAGGTTGTGCTGCCGGCGCCGTCGATGAAGGTGTAGCTGAGATTAAGATTGAGAACCGGCGGGCCGAGGTTAAGGTCCACTTCGTTGCGCCTTGGTGTGAAGTCTTCTTTATCGAGACGGAATCGGTAGAGCAGGTCAGCGTAGCGGATTGGATTGATGCGAACCCGACCGACGATATCGGAAAAATGTTCGTCCAGCCCGGAATCGCGCTTGAAGGTATCGTCATCGCGCAGCTTGTAGCTTTGGCCGACAAAAAAACCGGCCCGTCCCAGGGTTTCGCTGAAGCCGCTCCATTTCAGGCCGTAGTCAATTCGTTGCCCGGAATCGACCCGGTCGGAACCCGTGAAACGGTTAAGGCTCAGAAGGTTCGTGTCGTCAAACTCGAAATCGAGGCTGTCTTCATTCGGTATCTCTCCCGGGTTCCGCCCGTTGGGAGACACAACGATTTGGGCGATCGGCTCGATCACTTGCTGAATGGTCTCACCGTGCCGCACCCAGGGATAGCGCCAAGTTAAGGCGACCTGCGGCAGTACCCGTCCGGTCACGGTGCTGGTGGTGTCACCGGTTGGATTCGGATCGTCGCTATCGGGGTCAACCCCATGCACCCAATAGCCGTCGGCTTGCACCCCGGCAGAGAAGGTGTAGAGATCCCCGAGCAGCCCGGAAAAGGGGATTTGCCAGCCCCCGTTCAAGGAGATTCTGCGGCTATCGCGACCCTTGACCCGGGTGAGGATCGTGGCATCCGCGTCCAGCGAGAAGCGACCGCCCCAGGCATCTGGCTCGCCGATGAAATTGTAGTCAAAAGTTGGAAAGATAATGGGCGACTGATCGTTGTCGTCGTTCGCTCTGAGACCCTGGTAGACGTAGCCGTTTACGGCGGCGTAATTGCGGCCGCGAAAGCCTTCCACGTAGGCGCGCGACGTCAAGGTGCGCTTTGACGAAAAATCATAGAGCCGCAAATAGGTATCATCGGTCGTACGCTTGGCGTCTAACCCGGCGCGCCAGGTATCGTCAATCTCATAGCGGGCAAAGGCATCGATGTGCCCCCTTAGGGCGTCCCTCTTGGTGGTTCCATCGGTACGAAGGCGATCGGCGATGGTACCGGAACCGCGGAACTCTAATCGGCCATTTGGGAAGAGCTGCCGGTATTCGCCGGCTAAAACCGGCAGGCGCTTGGTGGTGAAAATCGGTTCGAAGGTCGCGTCTTTGTTAGGTGCGATGTCCCAGTAAAAGGGTGTTTGGACCGTAAAGCCAAGCGTCTCGGAGCTGCCGAAACTTGGTGCCAGCAGTCCGGTCTTGCGCTTGACCGTTGGATCGGGGTGTTCGAAGTAGGGCGTGTAGGCGACTGGAACGCCGAAGAGTTCCATGCGGGCATTGTTGTATTGAACGACTTTTTCTTCCTGGTCGTGAATGACTCGGCTGGCCTTGATCTGCCACAGCGGCGGGCGCGTGGGGTCTTCTTTGCAAAGATCACAGGGGCTGAAGACCGCCCGGCGAAAGACCGTGCGTTTACCGCCGCTGCGCTGGCCACCGGCCGCGGCGATGCGCGTGCCGTCGGTCATCAGCACTCGGATATCCCGGATAAAGCCTTCGCGCAGGTCTTGGGTTAGCTCAACATAGTCGGCGAAGAAGACATCGCCATTGGGCTCGACGATGCTGACATTGCCGGATGCCGTTACCACCTCGGTGCGCAGGTTATAGGAAACCGTATCGGCGGTCGCAACTCGGTCTTCTTGTGAAATCTCGACATTGCCAGAGGCGGTCACCACCCCCAAGGCTTCGTCATAAAGAATTTCGTCGGCCCTGATCAGCGCCGGTTCTTTACTCTGCCCTACCTCCTGCGCCGGAGCTGACCATGCTAAGCAGAAGGCAAGAAACAGGCATGTGCCGAAAACCGCCCAATGCCACTGTGTCAAGGAAACATGCCGGCCCTTCATTGTCGTTCTCTTGTTCCCTGAATTATCCATCTTCCAAGTGCAGAAGCATGGCGATCCCCAACATCATGCTGGTTCCAGCCGGTGTCCAGGCGGCCAACATAACCGGTATTTTACCGGACATGCCTAGCGCGGAAGCGAAATTGGAAAGAAAGTAAAGGAGGAAGCCACAAAGCACCCCAGCGAGGATGATAAATCCCACATGACCGCGGCGCTGTGGGCGTAATGAGAAGGTTGCCGCAAGCAGTACCATGGCAGAGAACAGTATGGGCATCGCGAGAAGGCGATGCCATTGAAGGCGATGCCGCTGGGCCGAAAATCCGGCGTTTTCCAGCAAATCGATAAACTCCGGCAAATTCCAAAATGAGATGGTCTCGGGCGGGGCGAAACCTTCCTGTATCTTGGTGGCCGTCAACTCCGTATCGACGGCGACCCCTTCACTGTATTGTGGTTGTTGGCCGGGCTCAGATGTCCAGGCTTGCTGCAAGAACCAATGGCCGTCACGTAGTTCCGCATTGTCGGCATCAATGCGCAAAACGAATCGGTCCTCGTCGGCAAAGCGGAAGACGATGACATCGTGCAGCACCATCGAATCCTGGCTGACCCGTTGCGCATGGATGACCGAGTGTCCCACCTGATCGGCTTGCCTGAGCCAAAGGCCGGTGCGCGAGATTGCCAAAGAGCGTATCTCGTCGTTGAGGTAGCGTGACTCCACCGTCTCGAAGCGGCTCAGCAGCAAAGAGGCCAAGGGATTCATCACCGAGACCGAAAGCAGTCCCACAAACACCGCGACCGACAAGATGGGAAACATCAAGCCCCAAATGGAAATTCCGGCCGCCCGGGCGACGACGAGCTCGTGGGAACGTGTCAGCCGCCAAAGGGTAATCATGGCAGCGAAGAGAATGGTGAAGGGCATCACCTCTTGGTTTAAGTAGGGCAATTTCAAAAAGGCGAGTTCGACAATCGTGCCCAGTGTCATTCCCGCCTTATTGGTCAAACGGTCAACCAGATCAACAATAGTGACCAGAAGAATGACGCCAGCTAGGGCAAGGATCATGGTCAGCAGCCACAAGACATACTGTCGGGCAACATAGCTGGAAAACGTCGGCGAAATCCGTCGCGACTTGGTTTGCCGAAGACTAATCGCCTGAGTCACGGGACGGCTCCTGCGCCCAAGAGGCCGGCTTGGCGACCACGCGGACGTCTGACCAAAACAGCGATACTGGCCCCAATCGGCAATAGCGCGGCCGCATACATGGCGGGAAGAGCTCTAAGATCGCTGCTTGCCAGGTCTTGAAGAGCCAGCGCGCAGGCCTCCAACACCGCCACACAAAATATCGCCGCAAGCAGCCGCCGAATTTGACCCCGGCGGTTGAACTCACCGGCCAGCAGCGATGCCAATCCAATCAGAACGAAAGCGAGGGAATAGAGAGGCGCTATGAGCCTTTGATGCCCCTCGGCGATAAGTTTGCTGCGATAGCGGACATCATCAGGACTCTCACCAGGAAACAGGAGTTCATTGATGAAACGCTCTTTGGGCTCCCGCCACCGGGTGTGTGCGTTCCCCTTCAGGCGACTGACCTCCACGGTGCTGCGGTCGAAGTAGAGCAAAGAAAGGCGTCCGGGCGCGCCTTCTATCGATTGGCGGTTGCCGTTGACCATGACGACGCGGGGTCCATCGTCACCGGTGACAAGCGCGCCACTTTCAGCCATCCAAGTGACCGGTGCGTCGGGGTTGCTATTGTCGTGCACCAGAATGCCGCGGAGTTCGCCGTCTTTCGATCGCTCGCGCACATAGACGGTAATGCCGTCTGAGAGCGTGTTGAAAACGCCTTCCTGGAGGAGCACCGTCGAATAATCGTTTCGTTGCTTGAACTGAAGATCTTTGAAGGCCCGATAGGATGCGGGCAAATAGTAAAGCGTGATGGCATACATCACGATGCAAACCAGCGTGCCAAGGATGATCGCCGGGCGCGCAAGCTGAAACTGACTGAAGCCCACAGCTCGCAACACCACGATCTCAGAATCCATGATTAGCTTTTGATAAATGAAGAGAACCGCGCAAAAACTGGCGATGGGAAGGACGATCCCAAGAAAGGACGGCAGCAGCAGCGCGACCAAATAGCCAAAAGTGGAAGCCGGCAGGCCTCGGTTAACAATATAGTCGATAAAGCGCAGAGACTGGGTGAGCCAAATCGCAAAGGTTAGCCCAATTGTTACGAAGACCGTCGCCGCCAAAACCTGCTTCAAAATGTAACGCTCGATGCCCGGCATAGCACTCGAATACTGGTAAGACACTGGCTTGCGGTCGACAACCCAAAGCAGGACTATAACTATTTGGTTGCTTTCCCCAAACAGTCATAGCCGCAAGCTCCCTTCGGGGTCTAGAGGCTGTTTAATGCGGCCGAGCCATCTTGGCCATCATTAAGTTGCCCTGTAAATCGTAGGCGGTGTGGTGCCACCAATGGGAAATTTCTCCACGATGCGGATCGGAGGCGCCATCGCAGACTAGCCTTCTTGGCGATTTGCCAATAGAACTAGGCTTGCCGTATCCTTGATTTATGGCCGATCTTAGAGTTCTTCGACGTACATGCCGTCACCTTGGTTCCACGTTTGCGTCGTACGATTGTCCGGCGAGTGGCGGTGACCGCCAAACCACCAGAGGTGCGCAATGAAAATATCCTTTGCCGCAAAGTCCTTGCCGAAGAAACAGGCAATTATTGCAGCTGTACTAGAGGACAAGAGGCTTTCTCCGACGGCGGAGTCGCTGGATGGCCTAACCGAGGGGGCGGTCAAACGTGCGATCGCGGGTAGCCGCTTTTCGGGCAAGCTCGGCGAGATGTTGGAAATACTGGCGCCGCCACAAATCGAAAACAGTCGCATTCTCCTCGTGGGGCTAGGTGCCCCGGACAAAGTTACCGCGCGTGATATCGAAGATCTTGGTGGTTCCCTGGTTGCCAGGCTCAACGCCGTTGGCGAGCGTGCGGCCGCGGTCTCGATCGACTCAATTGAGAATGCGACGCTGGAGCCGAGCGAGCGGGCGGCCCACGGCGCTTTTGGCGCGCTGCTGCGGAGTTATCGCTTCGACAAGTATCTGACCAAGGAAAAGCCAGAACAAAAGCCTAGTCTCGAGAAGCTCACCATCATGTCGGAATCGGCGGCAAAGGCCCGCAAGACCTTCCGCGAGCTGGAACAGATAGCAGAAGGAGTGTTCCTGACCCGCGACCTGGTATCAGAGCCGGCCAACATCCTTTATCCGGCCAGTCTAGCTGAGGAGGCCAAGCAGTTGGAGAAGCTTGGTGTCAAGGTCGAAGTGCTTGGCGAAAAAGCGATGCAGAAGCTGGGCATGGGGGCGCTTTTAGGGGTTGGCCAGGGCTCGGTTCGCGAATCTCAACTACTGGTTATGCAATGGAATGGGGCTGCCAAGTCGTCAAAGCCGCTCGCCTTTGTCGGTAAAGGGGTAACCTTCGATACCGGCGGCATATCCATCAAGCCGGCGGCTGGTATGGAAGACATGAAATGGGACATGGGCGGCTCCGGCGTGGTCGTCGGGCTGATGCGAGCGCTGGCCGGACGCAAAGCCAAAGTCAACGCCGTCGGGGTCTGTGGCCTGGTTGAGAACATGCCGTCTGCAAATGCCCAGCGGCCGGGCGACATCGTCACCTCCATGTCGGGCCAAACCATCGAGGTGCTGAACACCGATGCCGAAGGCCGTTTAGTGCTGGCTGATGCCCTGTGGTACACCCAGGAGAAGTTCAAGCCACAAGCGATCGTTGACCTGGCCACGCTGACGGGCGCCATAATCATTTCCTTGGGTCACGAACACGCCGGGTTATTCAGCAACGACGATGATCTCTCGGGTGGATTGACGGCGGCTGGCAAGGCGGTAGGGGAAAAGGTCTGGCGTCTGCCGATGGGCGAGGCCTATGACAAGCAAATCAATTGTGATGCGGCTGATATGAAGAACATCGGCGGCGGTCGCGCCGGCGGTTCGATTACCGCAGCGCAGTTCTTGCAGCGGTTCATTCAAGAAGGGGTTCCCTGGGCGCATCTGGATATCGCTGGTGTGACCTGGACCAGCAAGGACAAGCCAACTGTGCCTAAGGGGGGCACCGGTTTTGGGGTGCGGCTGCTCGATAGGTGGGTCGCCGACGACCACGAGTGAAATAGCGCCGCCCGGCAGCCAATATGGAACGATGATGGAAATTCGCTTCTATCATCTGACTCGGACCAGTCTTGAGCAAGCCTTGCCCAAGATGCTGGAAAGAACCATCGAGCGCGGCCAAAAATCCGTGGTTCGGGCCGGGTCTGAGGAGCGGGTCGAGTTCCTGAATGGGCAACTTTGGACCTATGGTGACGGTAGTTTTCTACCGCATGGCAGCGCCAAGGATGGCTTCGCGGCGGACCAACCGATCTGGCTGACAGCCGAAGAGGAGAATCCGAACGAGGCGCAGATCCTCTTCTTGACAGATGGGGCCATGACGGAGCGACTGCACGACTATGAGCTTTGCGTCCTTCTCTTCGATGGCAAGGACCCGGTGGCGGTGGCAACGGCACGGGACCATTGGCGCAATCTGAAAAACGCAGGACACAGCCTCACCTATTGGCAGCAAGACGATCGCGGGCGCTGGGAGAAAAAATCATGAGATGGGCCGTGCCCAACAGGACTCGGCTGGCACGCTAAGCAAAACGCG
Organism: Rhodospirillales bacterium; assembly: GCA_965222795.1. Taxonomy (GTDB): domain Bacteria; phylum Pseudomonadota; class Alphaproteobacteria; order Kiloniellales; family CBDCUY01; genus CBDCUY01. The sequence goes on from OZ244972.1 coordinate 3,650,397, forward strand.
CCGCGCCCGATCAGGTCCAATCTGCAAGTATGGCTTTACGCTTTCTTAGAGGAGTGCAGGTATAAATAACATCTAAATAAGAGGTCAGGATGGCCTCAATAAATACTGAATAAAAGATTGACGCCCTTGGATCAGGTATTTTGAAAGGGTGCGTAATGTTTAGTAATTTAGTTGCCGTCTCTAATGAGACATCCACGCACTTTTCTGTCGTAGACGACGCTACTCCCAAGTTTTCGCGCCGCGATTTGCTGGCAGGTCTTGTCGGGGTGAGCGCCTTGCCCGTCATTGGCGTCATTTCCCCTGCGGAAGCCGCCAACGACAATCTTTTGTTGGAAAATGGCGCCGTCTTTGCGGCCGAAGACGGCAACGCGCTTCTTCTGGATGTGAACCCGAATGCCGCTCCCCAAACCATCTTAGCGCCGGCAATCGATCCACAACCCATTCTCGACGCCCAGAGGAACCGCTTGGGCATCGGTCAGTACATCATTGCCAGCTTGCCTAATCCGGTTGGGTATGTAGACGACGACCCGGCGAACGTCCAAGAGCCGGGAGACGACAATACTCCATCGACCGGCGACAATGGTGCCATTGGCTCGACCGTTTCGAGCACCGGCAACAAGGTTGTCGATCGCGCCGTCTTTGGTGACTACACACAAATTGCCGATATCGGGCACACGGGCCCAGTTGGCGGCCAAATTCCCGGTCTCCAGATTAGCCAGTATCGGCGCAATGCCATCGCCCGAGCCCTTGGCTACACCGGTCAATTCGGCGACGGCAGTTTCTGGAACTACCGCATGGCCAATCCCGCGTTCAACAACCTGTTCCTTTCCTTCGTTGATGTCTTCAAGACCGCGCGTGCGGCCGGGTTGATAGGCCTCTGACGGTAGGACGGCAACCGTAGCAACATTGTCGAACGACGCCGGTGCGCGAATGCACCGGCGTCGTCGTCTCATCTTTCGATCGTCTATCCTGACACGTCCATCCTCGGCGCAATTCGCGGATGCTTGCCGATTGGGCTGCCTAGTCAGTAAGATAAGGGCGATAAGGATTCCATAACCTTGGGAGAGCACTCCTGGTGTGGCAGTATGTGCTGATACCGGTTCATCGCGCGGGCTGGCCTTTCGTGATGGCGCCAATCGCGGTCGGGATCGTATTGGCGGCGTTTTGGTTTCCAGCTCTATGGATCGGCGTCGTCCTGGGTATTGCCTGCGCACTTTTTTTTCGCGATCCGGTGCGGGTTACGCCTGCAAGGCCAGGCTTGGTGGTAAGTCCCGCGGATGGCCTTGTGTCTTCGGTCGCCGAGGTGGCGCCGCCTGTAGCCTTGGATATGGGAAGCGAGCCGCTCGTGCGGGTATCGATCTTCTTGAGTGTCTTGGATGTCCATATCAACCGCATTCCGGCTGACGGCACCATTACTCACCTGCACTATCACCAGGGACGCTATCTAAACGCCGCTTTAGAAAAGGCTTCTGAAGAAAACGAGCGGCAGCTGGCGCGCCTGGATACCGCGGATGGGAAATCCATCGGTTTCGTGCAAATCGCCGGCTTGATCGCCCGGCGCATCGTCTGTGACCTGCGCGTGGGACAAGACGTGCGGGCAGGGGAACGGTTTGGATTGATACGCTTTGGCAGCCGCTGCGATGTCTATTTGCCGGCGGGCGCGGCAGCGCTGGTGGCCAAGGGGCAGCGAATGGTAGGTGGCGAAACGATCATCGCCGACCTAAATTCTACAGAGGGGCAGCGTTCAGGGGAGGTCAGGTAATGAGTGGGGCGAGGCGTCGTCGTTTGCAAGGCCTGTCGTTTCATCGTCTGATTCCGAATGCTCTGACGCTCATGGCGGTCTGTGCCGGAATCACCGGCGTTCGCTTTGCTTGGTCGGAGCGCTGGGAGTTGGCTGTCGCGGCGATTGTCTTTGCCGCCATTCTCGATGGGCTCGACGGCCGCATTGCTCGGCTGGTTGGGGCGACCAGCCGGTTTGGTGCCGAGCTCGATTCGCTGTCCGACTTCATCAGCTTTGGCGTGGCTCCGGCCTTGATCATTTACCTTTGGGCGCTCAACGGTGTGGGTGGACTTGGCTGGGCCATAACCCTGCTCTTTGCGATCTGCTGTGCTTTGCGGCTGGCACGCTTTAACACCGGGCTCGATAACGAGGATCCAACACCTCAAGCCAAGAAATACTTTACCGGTGTGCCGGCCCCGGCCGGCGCAGGGATCGCCCTGCTGCCGATGATCTTTTCTTTCGAATTCAGTGCTGAGTTTTTGCAGAGCCCCTGGCTTAACGGGCTCAATTTGATTTTCGGAGCTGCCCTAATGGTCAGCCGCCTGCCGACTTATGCCCTAAAGTCGATCAAGGTGCCGCAGCGTTTTGTCGGTATCGTCATGTTGGGTCTTGGTGCATTGGTGGCATTTTTGATCAGCACACCGTGGCTGACTTTGGCGGTGATCGGCTTGCTCTATCTGGCAATGATTCCCGTTTCCGTAGTCTTTGCTCGGCGCGAGCAGCGCGTCTTCTACGGAGTCGATTTCTTCGGCACACCAAAGCGTTAGGGATCGAAGTCGGACCACACCGCACACTTGCGGCTGGTTGAGGGCAGCGGATTATGCTCGATGCCTCCCTGCATCCAATAATCAAGCCGCTCTTAGCGCGACTGGCTATGCCGTTGGTGCGGCTTGGCATTAGCGCCAATCAGGTCACTTTGTTTGGATTTGCGATCGGACTTTTGGCCTTGCCGTTGCTGTCGGTCGAGGCGTACGGCTGGGCACTGGCGGCGATTGGGATAAATCGTTTATCAGACGGCTTGGATGGCGCCATAGCGCGGGCCGGTGGCGGCAGCGATTTGGGTGGCTATCTCGACATTACCTGTGACTTCATTTTTTATTCGGCCGTCATCTTCGGCTTTGCCATGGCCGACCCCATGATCAATGGGCTGCCGGCGGCTTTCTTGATCTTTTCTTTTGTTGGCACGGGGTCGAGTTTTCTTGCCTATGCGATCATCGATGCCAAGCGTGCATCGCCAGGCCGGCACGCTCCCTCGGCGGGATCTCATCCGCGTGCCTCAGATAAGGCCTTTGCCTATCTCGGTGGGATCACCGAGGGCAGTGAGACGATCATTTTGTTGGTCGTCATTTGCTTAGTGCCGGACATTTTCGTTGCGGCCGCTTGGCTTTTCGGTGGTCTGTGTTGGATGACGACTTTCGGCCGCATGGCGGCTGCCTGGCGCGACTTTTCGGCTTCTGGCTAGGGCCTGTGGACATTCATTTCGCCGCCGTGGTCCGAGCCCCTTTGGTCAGCTGTAAGAAGCGAGAATGCAGGACATGTGTCACATATTCAAAGACGAGCGACGCGACAGCGGGCCAAAGTGGCCGGATGCCGCAGGCACGGGGCGGCTTTGCGCCAGCGCCGCGTTGCTCCGGGCTTATGGAGAGCCTGCTCCACCACGCCCATCGCTCCTAACCCTGACGAAATAGCGAATCCCGCCACAGCGGCAAAATCAATGTCCACAGGCCCTAGGCCGTTTTCGATCGATCGACGATGTCCCGCAGGCGTCGAGCTGCCAGGGCTGGATCATCGGCGCCGCAGATAGCCGAGATGACGGCGATTCCGTTGACCCCGGTTGCCATGACAGCGGCGGCGTTGGTTTCATCGATCCCGCCAATGGCCACCAAGGGTATCGGCAGCGCGCCGCGCAACCTCGCTATGCCTTCCGGCCCGATAGCCGCACCCGCGTCGGCCTTGCTGCCTGTCGGATAGGCGGGACCGACGCCGACATAGTCGACCAAATCAGGATCCACCCTGGCGGCTTCCACCAGGTCGCCCGCCGAAAGGCCGATCAAGGTATCATCGCCCAAGATCTGGCGCGCTTGTTCCGCGGGCAGGTCATCTTGCCCCAAATGGACGCCGTCAGCGCCGATGGCAAAGGCGACGTCGATTCGATCGTTGACGATCAACGGGACCCTGAGTCGCGTTTTAAGCGCCCTTCCAGCGGCGACGATATCGCGAACGGGCGCGTGCTTTTCACGCAGTTGGACCACCGTGGCGCCGCCGGCCACGGCCGCCTCGGCCAATGTCAAGAGATCATGCCGCAGGCCCGTCAGCCCGACGATGAGATAGAGGCTAAGGTCGATGGACCCCATTTCGATGCCCTGCCAAATGTCACGTTGGACTTGTTTGCGTAAGAGGAAAGTCATAGACCTGGCAAGTCCTTTCGCCAATAGCGGCAGTACAGTGAATCGGGGCGGTGTTGCATGAATAGTGAAGCAGCAGTGGAGGCAGCACGGCAGACGGCACGGATTCTCCTGGAAATCAATGCGGTGCTGTTTCGCCCAGAAGATCCCTTCACCCTGACTTCCGGTCGGAAAAGCCCCGTCTACGTGGATTGCAGACGGATCATCTCCTTTCCGCGGGCCCGGTCTCGATTGATGGACCTGGCGGTTGATGCGATTGGCCGAGAGTGGGGCTACGAAGGCTTTGATGTGATCGCCGGCGGCGAGACCGCAGGCATTCCCTTTGCGGCATGGATTGCCGAACGTTTGGGCCTTCCCATGATCTATGTGCGAAAAAAGCCCAAGGGGTTTGGCCGCAACGCCCAGATTGAGGGCCAGTTGAAGCCTGGCGCACGGGTCTTGCTGGTAGAAGATCTGGCAACAGATGGTGGCTCTAAGCTGGTTTTCATCGAGGCGCTTCGCAAGGCCGAGGCGAAGGCCAGTGCCGCCTTCGTGGTCTTTAACTACGGGATTTTCCCCGCCGCCACAGAACAGCTCGAGGCGCAAGGATTGCGGCTGATCGGCTTGGCTAGCTGGCGGGACGTTACAGCTGTAGCCGAGGATCATGGCCTGTTGTCGGGCGAGGGCTTGGCGGAAGTTCACACCTTCCTGGCCGATCCCAATGCCTGGTCACCGAAGGGTGATCAGACGGTTTCCAACGAAGCTGATAATATATAATAGTAATTTTATAACAGTAAGTTATAGATATTTTCTCAGAATTAAGATGAATATCAAGTTCGCAACTCTTTGAATCTTAAAAGTTTGATTGGCGACCTAATTTTCACGGACAGGTCGACGGGTCTCCGTCACCTAACGTTCTCTTTACTAAGTCATTCTACGATAACCGATTATTGAGCGGCCTCGCCTGATTGTCCCAAAGTACTCTTGCCGAGCATGGGTGATCCGATGCCGCCTGTGTTGGCTTCATTTCGGGATGATGATTTGGTGTTCCAAGACGCCCGCGAGCTGCCGGAAGGTACTAAGCTAGAGAGCGACATTTGCATCATCGGTGCCGGTGCTGCTGGAATGGCCTTGGCGCGTGAGTTTTTCGGCAGCGAGGTCAAGGTTGCGCTGCTGGAGAGCGGTGGGCTGACGTTCGATCCCGATATCCAGTCTCTTTATGACGGCAAGACGTCGGGTCTGCGATATGGGGCGTTGGACACCGAGCGCCTGCGCTACTTTGGCGGATCGACCAATCACTGGGAGGGGCTTTGTTCGCCCTATCATGCCGTAGATTTCGAGGAACGAGCGAGAATTCCGCATAGCGGGTGGCCCCTAGGCCTAGAACAACTCGATCCCTTCTATGTTCGGGCAGCTGAGTTCTGTCAGCTGGAATCCAACAACTTTGAGAAAGAGTACTGGTTAAAGCATTCAGCGGCGTTGAATACGCCTTACACCGGCAGCAAGATCTTGCCGCAGGTCATCCAGCAAAGCTTCCTAAGCGGGGTAACCTATGAGGAAGAATTCGCCGCCTCGCCGAACGTTACCGTTTATCTTTTTGCGAGCGTCATGGAAATCGTTACCGACAACACGGCTTCCACAGTAGAACGACTTCGTATCCGTAGCCTCGAGAGTCCCGAATGGACCATATCCGCCAAACAGTACGTCTTGGCCACGGGCGGTATCGAGAACCCACGCCTTCTCCTGCTTTCCAATCGGGTACAAAAAGAAGGATTGGGCAATGGCGCAGACCTCGTGGGTCGGTATTTCATGGACCATCTCCGGATCACGGGAAATAAGTTCATTGCCAAAGATCCGGCGTTCGTCGCCAAGCATGGTACCATTGCAGAACTGGAAATCACTGAGGTTAGATTGGTCGGTATCGTAAACGAGCAACTTCGCCGCCGCGAAGGCCTTGCCCGTTGTTTTTTCGTTTACGGGCAAGAAAGTCCCCGGAAGCTTCCTGGTTACCGATCCTATCGGCATCTGCGAGAGAACTTCGGAGACTCGGAGATGTTCGAGGACCTTGGTTATCACCTCGGAAACATCATTTCGGACATCGGGACGATTGGTACAATGGCGTACCAAAAGGTGATCGGCCAGCCGATAAAAGGCGGCGCCCAAAGCCTATCAGATGACATCGAAGTGACAGTTCATGCGGAGCCTACGCCCAATGCCGAGAGCCGGGTTACACTGACATCCGAACGAGACCGACTCGGTTTACAAAAGTCCCATTTGCACTGGACCGTCAACGACGATGACAAGCGGAGTGTCCGCCGATCGCTCGAAATTTACGGCCAGGAGATGGGTCAATTGGGGCATGGTCGCTTGAAAATTGTGGTTGAAGATGATGAGCCGTGGTACTCGCATATAGCGGATAATCATCACCATCATATTGGTACTACCCGGATGCATAGTAATCCCAGACGCGGCGTGGTCGACGCCAACTGCAGGGTGCACGGCATATCCAACCTACACATCGCCGGCAGCTCGATTTTTCCCACTGCCGGATCCGGCGGCGTTACCTTGACTTTGATTGCCATGGCTATACGACTAGCAGATCACCTGAAAGGGCATTTTGTGTGACAATTCGGAAAGCACTTCGACGGCGCGGGGTGTTAGGGCTCCTGGCCTTTGTCGGCGGTTGGGCCCTGGTGACCTTGCGACCGACGAGCGCCGCGGCTTCGGTAGCGGCGAATGGCAAGACAGAACATTTTGAGAACTTCATCAGTAACCTTTATCACCAGGCGGAAAGCGCCGCGGTTGTGGGTCGAATCTACCTGAGGGAGCACCCCCGGCAGGGCGAGCCCGCCGAGTGGCTAGCACGCCTTTGTTCCAAAAGGGGCACCGATCTTGATGCGCTATGCCGCTGCGGCCAGGCCGAGCGGCACGCTTGGATAGACCGGGCCATACGCGAGGACTTCGCGGCTGGCCGAGTGGTCGATGTGCAGGGCTGGCAGTTGTCTGAAACCGAGGTGACACTCTGTGCGCTCGTGGCCATGCGCTGAGATCTCGTGCCACCGCCACGCCCGATCCGCTTCTTTGGCCTCTGTGCTGCGGAGGCCAGCCTGCTGCTACAGGGCGCGCGTGACGGGCAGCTGCCGTCTCTCCAGCACCTCCTAGAGCAAGGCCTATGGGGCAGGACCCGCTCACTGCCCGGTTTGTTCGAAGGAACGACCTGGCCCTCGTTTTCGACCGGCGTTGATCCTGGGCACCACGGGGTTCATTCCGGCGAGCAGCTTCGTCCCGGCAGCTATGACTTCTTTCGCTGCCGGGCTACCGATGAATTGCGGTCACCGCCCTTTTGGCAATACTTGAGCGATGCGGGACGCCGAGTCTGTATTCTGGACGTGCCGCACGCGCCGCGCTCGCGGGATCTCAATGGCATACAGCTTGCCGAGTGGGGCGGTCACGATGCGGAGGCGAGCTTTTCATCTTGGCCGCCGTCACTTGCGGCCGAGGTCTTGGCGAAGTATGGGACGCATCCCTGGCGTGATTCCTGCGATGCCGATCGGGAGGGTGTAGAATTTCGACACTTTGCTGAATCCCTAGTCGCGGCCATCGAGACCAAAGAGCGGTTGACCAAGGACTTCTTGGCGCTTGAGCGCTGGGATTTTTTCGGCCAAGTTTTCACCGCGGCCCATTGCATCGGCCATCAGGCCTGGCATCTCTTCGATCCAACGCATCCTCGTCATGAGTCACAACAGGCTTTGCAGGCGGGTGACCCGGTCGGCCTCGTCTACCGTGCCATTGACCGGTCATTGGGTCACTTGCTTGAGACCATCGAAAAAGGAGGCAACGGTCTTCATCTTCGCCAGCCACGGCATGACATCGAGCTATGGCGCCCAGTTTCTCTTGGATCAAGTGTTACTGCGGTTGGGCGTGTCGGTACCGCCCAGGAAGGTAGGCGAAGGTCGAAACGTTAAGTCGTTGGCACGGCAAGGTGCGACCTCGGCCTGGCGGCTTGTGCCCCGGACTCTACGCAGCCGTCTCGATCGACAGCGTCGGCGAGTGAGGCGAGTACTCGAAGACCAACGTCCAGCGCATCATCGCAGCATTGATCCCGCCCGCAGCCAATGCTTTTTGGTGGAGAACACGCCGGCTCACGGTGCCATTCGGGTTAACGTGGTTGGGCGCGAACCGGCTGGCCTGATCGCCCCCGGCGGGTCCTTCGAGGAATTTTGTGCCACCTTGACTGAGGACCTTATGGCCTTGCTTGACCTGGAGAGCGGGCGCCCGCTGGTCAAGCGGGTCTATCGTCGAGATTCTCTCTATCCGGGCCCGGCGAGTGATCGCTTGCCGGATCTCTTCGTCGAATGGCACAACGAGACCGGCGTGACGGCGATTGGCTCTGACAAGGTCGGGCGGATCGAGGGTTGGAACTTTCACTGTCGAAGCGGCGACCACAGGCCGCAAGGTCTTTTCATCGCCCTAGGAGAAGGTCTCAAGCCGGGCGACATTGGGCGCGAGGTGTCGGTCTTGGATTTCGCCCCGACCTTTGCCCAACTGTCGGGTGTTTCCTTCTCTCATGGGCAAGGCGAGCCAATCCGAGAAATTACAGAAGTGCTTGCACCGGCGACCATGCTTGACTAATCGAAGAGCGAGGCGCGACAGCCGGGCAAGGGATTTGATCATGCGACGCTGCGGCATTCTACGGGTTTCGACCGGATTGTTGGTTGCAGTGCTATGGTTTGCGGCGGCCACGGCGGCGGCGCGCGACCTGCGCATCGGCATAAGCCAGTTTCCCACAACCCTGCACCCCAACATCGAGGCCATGTTGGCCAAGACCTACGTGCAGGCCATGACCCGCCGCCCGCTGACCGCCTATGACCAAGACTGGCGCTTGATTTGCATGCTGTGCACCGAGGTGCCGAGCCTGGAAAACGGACGCGCCGTGCGTGAAGCCCTGCCGGATGAGGGCGAGGGCATTGCCGCCACCTATAGCCTGCGCGACGATGCTACCTGGGGCGACGGCACGCCGATTACCACCGCCGACATCGTCTTTACCTGGGAGGTGGGGCGGCACCCGCAGTCTGGGGTTGCCAATGCGGAACTCTACCAGCGCATCCGTAAAGTGGAGGTGGTTGACGAGAAGACCTTTGTCTTTCATTTCGACCGCGTGCTCTTCAACTTTGCGGAGGTCAACGACTTCCGAATCCTGCCGGCGCACATCGAGCGGCCGATCTTTGAGGCCGAACCGGTTGAGTACCGCAATCGAACGGCCTTTGATTCCGATCCGACCAATCCCGCGCTCTACTTCGGCCCCTATCGGATCGCGGAAATTGAATCCGGCTCGCACATTACCTTGGCGAAGAACCCGACCTGGTGGGGAGAGTCCCCCGCCTTCGAGCGCATCGTCGTGCGCACCATCGAAAACACCGCCGCCCTGGAGGCCAACCTGTTGAGCGGTGCCATCGACATGATCGCCGGAGAGCTTGGTTTGACCGCGGACCAGGCGATAGCCTTCGAACGTCGCCACGGGGAGCGCTTCACGATTATCAACAAACCGGGGCTGATCTACGAGCATATCGACCTGAACTTGGATAACCCCATTCTCGCCGATCGGCGCGTGCGGCAGGCTTTGATACAGGCTCTAGACAGGGAAGCCATTAGCGAACAGCTTTTCGCCGGCCGCCAGCCGGTGGCACACGCCTTTGTCAGTCCGCTCGACTGGATCTACGACGACAGTGTACGCCGCTATCCCTTCGACCCAGCCGCAGCCGTGGCGCTGCTGGAAGAAGCCGGGTGGCAGGAGGTGAGAAAGGGGTTTCGCCACAACGCCGATGGGGAACGACTGAGTCTCGAGCTGATGACTACCGCCGGCAATCGCAGCCGTGAGTTGGTGGAGCAGGTCATTCAAAGCCAGTTGCGCCAGGTGGGTGTCGAAATCCGCATTCGCAACGAGCCGGCCCGCGTCTTCTTCGGCCAGACCATAAGCCAGCGCAAGTTCACCGCCCTTGGTATGTTCGCCTGGATTGCATCGCCGGAAAATCCACCGCGCACGACCCTTCACTCCGCGCAGATCCCGACCCTGGAGAACAATTGGTCCGGGCAGAACTATACCGGTTTTGCCAATGCGGAGGCTGATCGCCTGATCGAGGCCATCGAGGTGGAGCTCGACCGCGACCAACGCGTCGAACTGTGGCACCAACTGCAAGCCATTTATGTCGAAGAATTGCCCGTGATCCCCCTTTATTGGCGGGCTAACACCTACATCCTGCCCCTGTGGCTCAAGGGCGTGCGCCCAACCGGCCACCAAGACACCACCACCCTCTGGGTCGAGGAGTGGCGCGCGGAGTAATATCGAGACTTGGTGCAAGAGGGCATCGGACGCATTCGTGGGCCACTATATTCTCCAACGCCTGATCGAGTCCGCCATCGTTTTGTGGCTGATGTCTTTCGTCATCTACTGTCTTATCGGGTTGATGCCGGGCGATCCCATCGACCTGATGATCAGCGCCAACCCCAACTTGACACCGGCCGATGCCGAACGGCTGCGCCACCTCTACGGCCTCGATCAGCCGCTCATAGGGCGCTATTTCAATTGGCTGGTGGCGGCCCTGCAGGGCGACTTTGGCTATTCGCGGCTCTACGTCAAGCCGGTGACCGAGGTCTTGGCGCCGCGCCTGGTCAACACGGTGCTGTTGATGGGGCTGAGCTTCCTGCTAGCCTTTGCCATCGCTCTTCCGGCCGGTGTTGTTGCCGCCCTCAAGCCGCGCACGGCGATCGACAACTTGATCAATCTGGTGGCTTTCGCCGGCATTTCGGTGCCGCCCTTTTGGCTGGCCATACTGCTGATCATCGCCTTTGCCGTGACCTTGGGCTGGCTGCCGGCCGGCGGCATGGGCGACGGAAGCCTGAGCGAGAAACTGCGTCACCTGATGCTGCCTGTCGTGACCCTTACCCTGGCCAGCGTCGGCGGCATGCTCCGCTTCGTCCGCGCCGCGGTGATCGAAGCGCTTCGCCACGACTACGTCCGAACCGCCCGCGCCAAGGGACTGCCCGGTCATCGTGTGGTGCTGGGCCATGTCTTGCGCAATGCCATGATCCCCGTGGTGACAATTCTTGCCCTCAACTTCGGCACCCTGTTCTCCGGCGCCCTTATCACCGAGACCATGTTCAGTTTTTTGGGCATGGGCAAAGCTATTTACGATGCGATCTTAGGGAATGACTTTAATCTCGCCCTGGTCGGATTGCTCTTTGCCACCCTGGTGACACTGCTGGCCAATCTCCTGGCCGACCTGGCCTACGCCTGGCTTGACCCGAGGATCAGCTACCGATGAGCCAAAGTGATCTCGCCGCTCTATCGGGGCAGCCCCTCGGGCCTTCTTTGTCGCCGACAAGGCTTCTGCTGCGCCGCTTTCTCAGCCACCATTTGGCGGTTGCCAGTCTTGTGGTGCTGATCGGCCTCGGCCTCGCCGTTCTGGCGGCGCCCCTAGTGGAAAGCGCCTTGGGCTTGGATGCCAATCAGGTCTCGCTCTTCGATCGTCTGCAGCCGCCCTCGAGCGAGCATTGGCTGGGCACCGATGAGCTGGGCCGCGACCTGATGCTGCGCTTGCTCTACGGCGGTCGCGTCTCCTTGCTGGCGGGAATTGCGGCCGCCCTTTTTGCCGCCGTGATCGGCACGGCCGTCGGTCTGGTGGCCGGCTACTATGGCGGTAAGCTGGATGCCGTTCTTATGCGCCTCACCGACGGAGTGATCGCGCTGCCCTTGCTGCCGCTTCTGATCGTGTTGGCGGCGATCGATCTCGAGAAGCTGGGCTTGCCCGACAGCATCACCCAGTCCGAGCAGGCAAGCTTGTTCCGCATCATCGCGCTGATCGCCGTGGTTGGTTGGACGACGGTGGCGCGGCTCGTGCGCGGCGCTACCTTGGCGATGAAGGCACGAGAATTCGTGCGCGCAGCCGAAGCGCTTGGCGCCGGCGCCGGCCGCATTATGGCGACTCATATCCTTCCCAACGTGGTCTCGCCGATCATCGTCGCCACCACGCTTTCCATCGGCAACATTATTCTGCTGGAATCGGTCTTGAGCTTTCTTGGGCTCGGCATTCAGCCGCCGATCGCTTCCTGGGGCAATATGCTGACCAATGCCCAGGAGCTGATCTGGTCCGACCCGGCGCTCGCCGTCTGGCCGGGCCTGATGATTTTCGTTACCGTGATCGCCTTTAACTTCCTCGGCGATGGACTGCAGGACGCCCTCGATCCAAGGGCTACATCCACGGTTTAGAGCATCGGGCGGCAATTTGGGATCAATTCTGCTTGGCCTCTGGGGTGGCGATCCGCTGTCGAAACGGGCGCGGTCGCGATGCCATCGCATCTCGCAAGCGCGTTTCGCCAGCGGGCGCCGGCCAGAGCCAAGCCCCCGCAAATCGGCTGTTCCCGATTTGCTGCTCGAAGAAGACATATGAACCGGGATCAATCCCGGTTCAGGGGGACGGGCGGTTTGGCGCCAAATCCTGCGCCAAGCCTCTCGGACCTATCATCGGATAGGCCCATCGAGCCTTTGCTTGACCTTGTCACAAAATCGCTCCGTCAGAATGGTTCCAAATCGCCGCCCGACGCTCTAGAACGCTCACTCTCTTGCGGCCAGTAGATCCTTGCAAAAGCAGGCGATACAGGCAGGTTTGCAGAGTGCCAACGGGTTCGGCAGGCCTCATCGGCCCGACGCGATATCATCATCGCGTCATCGAACAGCCACTACCACGAAGACCTCAGGGTACAAATCGTACTGACCCAACAAACGAAGGAAAACAATCACATCATTTTATGACGCCACAAGCGACACGGGTTGGATCGTTGCCCGCGCCATGGATAATAACCGCGTGGTCGACGATGTCAGACACATGTAGTTGCGGTGCGAGCAAGGTCTTTTTTGCCTTGCCAGTCTTGTCAACGATCAGGACTGGCATGTCCCCTAAATGCCCCAGATCGAACAGCGGTCCGTGGTGATGGCCGTCTCCGTTCGGATCGAGATGTCCGCCCGCGGCAAGGGCGCCGACCAATTTGCCGTCTTTTTCCTTTGGACTGCAGTCGGGGAACTGGTGGATATGAAAACCGTGCGGGCCCGGTTCGAGGTTTTGAAACTCTGTACGTATCTCCAAGCCGTAGCGGCTGTCTTGAAAGCGCACCGTGCCGAGCTTTTCCTGAAGCCCCGTGTCGGCCACACGATAAAGCGCGACGGACTTGTACTTCGGCTCCTTGCGAGCGGCTAAGAAATTCTTGAGCAGAAATTCAGCCTGATCCCGGCCCATCTGTAGACCGGCCAACGCGAAGTCCGTCTCTAGGAACTTATCGACCTCCTGATGTATGGGGTCACTTGGATCTATCCTTGCAACCGACTTGCTAGCCGCGCCGAGCCAATCTTCGGCGGCTTTAAAACGGGTCCAGCCGGGGACCTCGGCCGACGGGTTGACCTCGAACCACTTAGCGTGGCGCGGCGTCCGGCGTAGCTCGAGAAAACGTGAAAGGAGGGTCTCGGCGAAGCGGGACACCTTTTCGTAACGTTTGGAATCGGTCGGCCAATTGTAAGCCGCCATCACGGCGCTGACCGCCAGGGTGGCCACATGGTGGTCAGGTGGAATCAATCCAGGATAATCTTTCCCGCTTACGCTTGATGGCGTATAGGTTTCCAAAAGGTCCGGTGTATAAGACACGGGCAAAAAATGTACGCCGTCCTTGGCAGACAAATCTTGAAAAAGTCGTATCGGTTTTCCATCGACGAAGACCATCGCATCAATGTCGCCAGTCTTTACTTTTTCGAGTGCAACATCGTGTTCGAAATTTGTCACCTTGACATCAACGCCAAGGGTGCCAAAGACTGTAACCGCAGAGATGTTGGTCCCACTATTACTTGGCCCGAAGTTCACTCTCTTGCCCGCTAACTCTTCGATGCTTTGAATTTTTTTGTTGACAAGAAGGTGAAATTCTTCGTTGTAAAGTTTTGTTATATAGTGAATTTGTTTGTTCAGTGAGTTGTGACTTCCTACCTGCCTAGCGTAAGACAAGACGTCGGATTGCACGATCCCGATATCTATTCCCTTGAGGTACAAAATGTCAGTAATGTTCTGCATCGACCCTTTTCCAAGCATTGTAAGAACACGAAGCTTGTCCGGGGCGTCAAGAACAGCGGACAGTTCCGCCGATACCCGAGTCGAAGTACTGTCGAGGGTGCCGGCGATGATTCTCACTGTTCCGGCATTATGTCTATCGCGCAATTTTCCTGTGTCTTGTGCAATGGCGGAAGAAAAGCACAGTAAAAATCCAAAGATTGGCACCAGGAGAATGTTAAGATTTCCAAGCATTATTTTTTGCCTCCCCCTATTTAGAAATGATGGTCGTTCATTTCAACTTTCTATATTTACCGCAAGGAATGCTGAACTCTGTCATTGAAAGACGACTGTGAACAGAATATCGAATAGATTAACAAGAATAGCAGGTAAGGTTTTTCAATGCGACTTGAAATAAAATGTGGAGAAGTGCGGGGCGGTAGAATCTTGGAGGCTCAATGCATGAGCACCCTTTTTTCGGGGGGCTGCTCTTATCCCGATCATAAAGCGAGCCCCAGAGCATTTGATTATCAACCCAAAAAGTCTCTTGCTGGAATGAATCTAACGCAAAAGCTACACACTTTTGCTGCTGTCCTTGACTGTTAAAACCAGCTCCGTAACCCGGCTTTCGGCATTGATCTCCCAGCCTTCTGTCGCCAGGTCGAAGGGACAGGATGAGACCACGCAGATGAGGTCCATAGTCGCTTCGAGTTCAACAAAGGCGCCTGGTGGCACCGGATTGGGGGGCGAGATCAAGCGGCCGTCGGGCTCCACGCGTGTGTGCGTGAAGAAATTGATCGGCTGCGGTATCACGTCGATCGCGTAGCCTTCCCGAGCCATCGCAACGCGCAGGTTTTCTGAGCAGCTGGCATGGGGGCCCTCATAGCCGAAGAACTCATAGCGGGCCTGGTCACAGGCGGCGAGCATCATGTCGTGCACGCCACCGGCGCCGTCTTCCACCAGCCGGAGCATCGGCCGGCGAAAGCGCGACAGCAGGACATCGCCGGCGCGGGGCTTGGTGTTGAATGTGGTCACCCAAGTGTGGGGCGGCGACAGCCATTCACTGACGTTGCCGGCATTGTAGGCAAAGAAATCGGCTGCCTGTCCGCCCTGCGGCGTGGTGATTCGCAGCCGCTGGCCGGCCACTACGCGGAGCGCCCGACCTTCGCGCGCAGGCACCAAGACTACCCCGGTCATCTATGCCTCCCCTGTAGTCTAGACCTCCCTGGGCATCGCCCTTTCCACCAGGCGCGCCCAATAGCTGGCCCCCAGGACCGAGATGTCGTCGTTGAAGTCATACTTCGGATTATGGACGGAGCATCCGCCTTTGCTACCGTCGAGGCCATTGCCGAGAAAAATATAGCAGCCCGGCCTTTCTTGCAGCATGTAGGCAAAATCCTCTGAACCCATCAAGGGATCCGTGTTCCGATCGACCTGTGGCTCGCCGACGACTTCAGAGGCGACCTCGGCGGCAAAGTCGGTTTCAGCTGCGGTGTTAACCGTGGCAGGGTAGCGGCGCTCGTACATGAATTCGATGGTGGCGCCATAGCCAGCGGCGATGTTGCGGGCCAGGGCCTCGATGTCCTCTTGAGCTTGCGACTGCACGGCTTCCTTGAATGAGCGCACCGTGCCGCGTAGCGTCACCTGCTCTGGAATCACGTTCCAGGTATCGCCGGCGTGGACCTGGGTGACGCTGACGACTAGAGATTCGATTGGATCGGTCCGACGGCTGGGGATCGTCTGTAGGGCGGTGATGATCTGGGCGGCGATGACCACCGGATCGATGCCTTGGTGGGGCATGGCCCCGTGGGCGCCTTTGCCGGTGACGACGATTTCGAAAATGTCGAAGGCGGCCATCATCGGGCCCTTGCGCATGGCCGCGGTGCCGGCCGCGATACCCGGCATGTTGTGGAGCCCATAGACCTCTTCGACTGGGAACTTTTCGAAAAGGCCGTCGGCCACCATCACCCGGCCGCCGCCTTCGTTTTCTTCGGCCGGTTGGAAGATAAAGCAGGCGGTGCCGGCGAAGTTCCGGGTTTCGGCAAGATAGCGGGCGGCGCCCAGCAGCATGGTCGTGTGCCCGTCATGGCCGCAGGCGTGCATCTTGTTTTCATGGCGGGAGCGATGCTCGAACTCGTTGAGCTCCGGCATGTGGAGGGCGTCCATGTCGGCCCGCAGGCCAATCATTCGGTCACTTTCACCGCGGCCCTTCAAGACGCCGACGACGCCCGTGCCCGCCAAGCCGCGATGGACTTCTATCCCCCAGGAGCTCAGCTTGCTAGCGACGATTTCCGCGGTACGGAATTCCTCAAAAGCGGTCTCGGGATGGGCGTGGATATCCCGTCGCCAGGCTTTCATGTCCTCATGAAATTCGGCGATGCGGTTGATGATCGGCATTCGCTTGCGCTCCCTTGGTCAAGAAGGGCGCAAGACTAGCGGTGCCGGGCCGCGCAATCAACGCAAGATCAAATCAATGAGACATCAGGACCGGGACGGTCATCGACTGCAGGACCTCCCGCGTGGCGCCGCCGAGAATCCATTCGCGCAGGCGGGAGTGGGCGTAGGCCCCCATCACCAATAGGTCGGCGCCGAGATCGCTGATCCGTGACAGCAGGGCATTGCCGACATCAATGTCTTGCACCACCATGCTCGAGACCTCGACCGAAATGCCGTGGCGGGCGAGGTGAAGTCCGATATCCGCTCCTGGCTCTTCCCCGTGCCCACCTATGCCCGTCCTCGGATTGACTACCAGAACTGTCACGGTCTTAGCGGTTTCCAGCAACGGCATCGCGTCGGCGACCGCGCGTGCCGCCTCGCGGCCGGCATCCCAGGCGATCAAGGCGTGCTCACCGATCCTGCTGTACCGCCCCGCGTAGGGGACCACCAAACCCGGGCGACCGGAGCCGAGGATGACGTCCTCCGGCGGGATACCACCCTTGCTGGGATCAACCTGGCCGAGGACAATCAGGTCAGCATAGCGGGCGTGCAGTTCAATCGCATGCAGTTCCTCGCCGGCGATGCACGTTGCCCGCCGATGCTCGATGCGCAAGCCGCCACCGGATGCGGTGGTTTCAAATGTCTGGACCATGCCGTCCAACTCTTTGACCAGGTTGCGCTGTGCGGTCTGCATGACGTCGTCGGGAATCTGGGCGCGTACATAGCTTGGCATGGCCGGGCCGCAAGCCAAGGCCAGGCCAGTCAGATGCGCGTCATGACGCCGTGCCAAATCGGCAGCCAAGGCAACACGGTCGCGGCAGGCGTCGCTGTGGTCCAGAACCACCAAGAGGTTCTTCATGGCCATGATCAATTCCTTCGGCTGCAGTTGCCGCCCCATTTGGGACAAGGCAAGATTACCCCGAATTTCTACTTCAAACCCGGCTTCAATGCCTTGACCTGGATCAGATTTTGACTGTAACGAACAGCAATACCTCTTCGGCGCGAACAACGTTCGACCGCGCTCGAAGCTGGATGCGAGGCGCAAAGAAGAAGACGCCTGCCAAATTCTGGCAGGCGCAAAGTGCAAACTTCGAAAGGTTCTAGGCCAAGAGGCCGCCAATCAGGCGGTTGACCTCCGCGGCTGCCTCCATTTGCGGCATATGGCCGACGCCCGGTAGTCGGTGGCGCTGGATATTGCCCGGCAGGGTCGTCACTGGTTCGAGAATTTGATCGCCCTCGCCCCACAGCACTTGGGCTGGCACGGTTAGTTCATTCAGGCGGTCGCTCATCATTCGCGCTTGACGTCCGGCCGGGAAGTTTGCCTCCGCGATTTGCCGCAGAGCAGCGTCGACCCCATCCAAGCGTTTAAACTTGAGCAGGTCGTTGACCATATCCCGACTCACCAGCTCCGTGTCGGCGAAGAGCAATTGCAAGGCCGCTTTCATCTCCTTGCGGCGGTTGGCCGCCAGGAAGCCATCGATGTAGACCTGATTGATGTCCGTCGCCAGCCCGGCGGGTGCCAGCAGACTGACGCCCGCCACCAGCCCCGGTTCGCGCAAGGCGAGCTCCAGCACGATTGCTCCGCCCAAGGAATGGCCGACGAGATGAGCCTGGGGTATGTCCAAGGCCGGGAGGAGGCCCTGGAGGCTCGATGAAAGGCTCTCAAGGCTTCCAGGTCCCACATCTTTGCTGGAACGACCGTGGCCTGGCAGATCAAAGGCGTAGACCGGCCCAGCCTCGGCCAATACCGGCTGGTTGAAGAGCCAGTTGTTCATATCCCCGCCGAAGCCGTGTACCAGGACAATGGGCGTGGCATCACCGTCGCCCATTTTCAGGGTGCAAAGCTGCTGGCCGTCAACTTCGACAAAAGCCGGTTCCGGGACGCCTTCCTCAGCCGCGGCTGCGGCGGCAGTGGCGAAGGCGGCATTGAACTCCTCGACGAAGGCATCGACCGCGGCTGAGGGGCTTTCCTCCCCGACCACCCCCAGCAGGGCACCGACGGGCAGGGTGTCGCCCTCCGAGGCTACTTTACGCAGCAAGGTTCCCGCGACAGCGCATTCCAACACGTTGGTGATTTTTGTGGTCTCGATTTCCACCACTTCGTCGCCGAGGCTGACCGCCTGGCCTTCTTCGACCAGCCAAGCGGTCAGCTGCCCCTCTTCCATCGCCAGGCCCCACTTGGGCATGGTGATGGCTTTCAGCGGCTCGCTCATGACGGCATCGCTCACGCTTGTCCCGCCACGGCCCGCACTGCTTCCTCGATCTGCGGCGGTCCTGGGATGTAGAGGTCTTCCAGTTCCGGCGCGAAGGGGACGGGCGTGTGCGGCGGCGACACCATTTTGACCGGCGCTTTCAGGGCACCAAAGGCGTTTTGACACACCAGGGCAGAGATGTCGGTGGCCAGGTTGCAGCGCGGGTTGGCCTCGTCGACCACCACCAAGCGGCCGGTTTCCTCGACCGACTCGATGATGCTGTCTTCGTCGAGCGGGGAGGTCGTGCGCGGATCGATGACCGTGCAGCCAATCCCTTCTTTTTCCAGCTTATCAGCCACTTCGTTGGCGAATTTCACCATGCGCCCGAAGGCAACCACGGTCACGTCATCACCCTCTCGGGTGAGATTGGCCTCGCCAAAGGGGATGGTGTAAGGCTCGTCGGGCACTTCTTCCTCGTCGTCGTAGAGGACCTTGTGCTCGAAGAAGACCACCGGGTCGTCGTCGCGGATCGCCTGGGTCAACAGGCCCTTCGCCTCGTAGGGAGAGGACGGCAGCACCACCTTGAGGCCCGGTGTATGGGTGAAAATCGGATAGAGGCACTGGCTGTGCTGGCTGGCCGCGCGGAACCCGGCCCCGTACATAGTGCGCACGACAAGCGGTGTTACCGCCTTGCCGCCGAACATATAGCGGAACTTGCCCGCTTGATTGAAGATTTGGTCGAAGCAAACGCCCATAAAGTCGACGAACATCAGCTCTGCCACCGGCCGCAGCCCGGTAGCCGCCGCCCCCGCCGCCGCGCCGATGAAGGCGCTTTCGCTGATCGGGGTGTCGAGCACCCGTTCACGACCAAACTCCGGCATCAGCCCCTTGGTGACGCCAAGGACGCCGCCCCAGGCATCGTCCTCGCCAGGAGCGCCCATGCCACCCGCATTGTCCTCGCCCATCACGATCACCGTGGGATCGCGCCGCATCTCTTGTGCCAGGGCCTCGTTGATTGCTTGTCGATAAGATTTTTTCGCCATTATTGAAGCCCTCCTTCAGTATGAGACATAGACATCGGTAAGCAGATCATCCCTGCCGGGCGGGGATGCCGACACCGATTCCGTCACTGCCTCGTCTATTAGGCGATTGACCTTGGCGTCGATTTCGTCGAGTTGGCTGGCCTCCAGCAAGCCGGTTTCAGTTACCCGGTTGCGGAATATCTTCAAGCTGTCTTTCTGCTCGCGCAGCGCTTCGACCTCACCGTCGCCGCGATAGGTCATGGCATCGCCTTCGAAGTGCCCATAGTAGCGATTGAGTGTCACGTGCATGAGGCTTGGGCCGTCGCCCTTACGGGCCCGGTCGATGGCTTCTCCGGCCGCTTCGTAGACGGCGAAGAAGTCGTGCCCGTCGACCTGGTAGCCCGGCATGCCGAAGGCTTCGGCCCGCTTAAGCTGGCTGCCGCCGACCGACCAAGTGCTGGCGGTCGACTCTGCGTAGCCGTTGTCCTCGACCACGAAGACGGCCGGCAGGTTCCACACCTTTGCGAGGTTGTAGGATTCAAGGGTCGTTCCCTGGTTAGAGCCGCCGTCGCCGACGAATGCGATGGCCACGCCGCCACTCTTGAGAGTCTTGGCGCTGAGGGCCGCGCCGCAAACCAAGGGCGGGCCGCCACCGACAATACCGTTGGCGCCCATCATGCCCTTGGAAAGATCGGCAATATGCATGGAGCCGCCCTTGCCTCCGCAAAGGCCTTCGGCACGACCGTAGATTTCCTGCATCATGGCCTTGACGTCGCAGCCCTTGGCGATGCAATGGCCATGGCCGCGGTGGGTCGAGGCAATGTAGTCTTTGTCTTCCAGGTGTTGGCAAACGCCCACCGCAGAGGCCTCTTCGCCGGCATAAAGATGCACAAAGCCCGGGATACCGCCGCCGGCGAACTCGCGATGAACACGTTCCTCGAATTCTCGGATCGTACACATCTGACGATATGCGTCGAGCAGCAGGTCTCGATTTAACTGCAGCATTGTTCAGATTTCCTCCCACTTTTGTTTGATTGGAAAGCAGCGACACGACTTTTGCCGCCTGTCGCCGAACGTGGTTAACGTTCCCGCAGAGGATTTTGGAGCCTAATCGGCCTAATGGCAAACGAGAACTCGCCTCAATCACCGATCTTTCAAACGGCGGCGGCAAAATGATTGCATTGCCCCCGATCTTATCGGGGCACGTTGCGACCGTATTGGCTTTCCAGATAGTCCAACACCAGAGCGCTCGTTTCTTCGTCGAGCTCCGCCATGCCTTGCTCCTCGACCATCCAGACCAGGGTTTCTTCCCAGGAGTACCGATCGAGGCGCTGTTGGGTCACCAATTTGAGGGAGTGACACGGTGAGCAGATAGCGAAGACTTCCTCGCGTCCAGGCGCTGCGGTAAGGCCGTCCCAATCTTCGGCGGCCTCTGCCATCGCCATAAGACCGAGCAGGATCGTTAGACCCAAAGACGGGTTGCCCATCACCCTCAGGAAGGCACCATCACGGCGACACGGTGCATCACATTGTTAAGGTAGCCTTTGGGATTCCAACTAACGGCGAAGGGCTGTTGCACCCCGACTTCGTCGGTCGCCCGCGCCCAGACCTCATAGTAACCTTGCTGGGGAAAGGTGATGCGGGCACGCCATCGCTGCCAAGAATAGGGATTGGGAGGCGGTGAAAGGGCGGCCTCCTGCCAAGTAGCGCCGAAATCGGAGGTGACATGCACGGCAGTGACCCGACGGTCACCGGCCCAGGCATGGCCCCGCACTTCGAGGCTGCGGTTATCCATGGCTAGCTTGCTGCCGCTTTGCGGGTAGCTGATGAGCGACTTAATTGGCATGGATTGAATGATGCGAAAATCCGCCTTGTCCACCTTGGCGCCCGGTTCGACGGGATAGGCGGGGACGCGGTAGGAGGTACCGGTCATCTTCGCACCGTCGTGCACCTGATCACGCAGCCAAATGCGGCGCAGCCACTTTTGCGAGCAGGAGCCTGGCCAACCCGGTGCCACGACCCGGAGAGGGGCACCATTCATCGGGTGGATCTCAGCGTCATTCATGGCGAAGGCCACCAAGGTATGCGGGTCCATCGCCTTCCACAGGGGGATGCCACGGCTGATCGGCAATTTTTCAGGATCACCGGATAGATGCGTATCGGCCCCGAAATGAGCGGTATAAATCGCATTTGCTTTGACGCCGGCGGCGCGCAGCAAATCGGCGTAACGGACACCCGTCCACTCGGCATTGCCGATCGCGCCCAAGGTCCACTGATTGCCCTTGGCCGGTGGATTGAAGGCGGCGCGGCCGTTGCCGCCACACTCCACCTGCAGCTTCAGTTTTACGACCTCAAACTTGGTGGTCAAATCCTGGATGTTGAGTTCGAGAGGATTATCCACCTCACCATCCAAGGTGAGGGTCCAGCCACGCGCCGAGGTGTCCTCGGGCGGGACTCCGTTGTTGCGGACGAAGTGACGGAGGGTGGGTGTGACATCGTCGTCGAGCAAATGCGGCGGGGTTTCCGCATTTACCGGCCGGTCGTTGAGGACGGTCAGGCCATCTTTGCCTTCGATGACGAAGGGCTCGGTTTCGTCGGCCAAGGCGGCAGGGATCAAACCGGCCGGATAATAACGGTGGAAGGGGATGGCGGCGCCCACCACGGCCGTTATGCCGGCAAGCCCCGCGCCCTTCAGGAAGCCTCGGCGATTAGGCCCCGACCGCCGGCCGAACACCAGCGCATCCGCCCGACCGGGATCTTCCTGGTAGAGCTCGCAAAGGCCGCGCTCTTTTGACCGCATCACCGCCATCCTTAACCTCCTCTTGTCAGCCGCTGCATGATTGCCAAGTTCACTCGACACGACTCGAAAACGTGCTTCAGGTTGGCATCTCCCTCGGCCCATCGTGAATCCTTAGTTGTTTGGGTCCTTTGGGATTGGTCTCTGTTGCCGCAACCACTCTCTCAATTCGCGTGAACTATGACTGGTAGCACGAACAATCCGACGCCAAATGATACAAGTATTCTCCGACCTTTCCATTGCGAATACAAGGTGTTCTGTTACAGGGATCCGTGATCAGATCAACGTTTAATTTGGCGGCATAAATGATTGTGTAGTCTAAGGTATCGGTGACAGCAGAGACGTGACGATGATTACCCCCTTGTATATTGACTTTGTCCTGCACGGCATCCGATTCCGCGATACCGCCCAGCAACAGGAGTTCATCGACCATGTTCGCGGCATGTTGGACATCATGCGTTCTCTGGGAATGGTACCCAACGAGCCTGGGAACAACATTTTCGCGGGCGACAATCTCATCACCATCGCAAAGCAGGCGGGCTTTCTAGGAGATCCGAAGTTTGTGGCGGCCGTGCGCGGTGCCGAGCCGGACCAGCTGGCTGTGAGTGCGGTCTGGCGCACCCACATTCTTTGCTGGGCGGCCGCGCATGCTGTTCATTTGCCCGGCGACTTCGTCGAATGTGGTACTTATAAGGGCTATTCGGCCCAGGTGATCGCCGACTATGCCGGCCTCAAGAACCAGGACCGTCGCTTGTGGCTCTACGATCTTTTCGACCCGCAGGGTGGGGAAGGGGTTGGCGAGCGCCTTTCCGGCCATAGTCCGGAGCTCTATGAAAAAGTGAGAGCTCGATTTGCCGACTATTCGAACGTGCGGGTCATTCGTGGAAAAGTGCCGGAAAGCTTTGCGCAAGGCGTCCCAGACCAAGTGGCGTTCTTGCACGTCGACCTCAACAATGCCGCCGCCGAAATTGGTGCCCTAGACCAGTTCTTCGAATGTCTTAGCCCGGGCGGCGTTATCATCTTCGATGACTACGGTTGGACCTATTACGGCCGGCAGAAGCGGGCGGAAGACGCCTATATGGAAGCCCGAGGCTACAAAATCGCCGAATTGCCGACCGGCCAAGGCTTACTAATCAAGCGCTAACAGCGGCAGCGCGGTGATCCCGACGGATTGCCGCTTGCGTTCGTATGGGCATTCTTGGCTCCACATCGCGTCCATCGATCGCTGTACCTTGGGATGCCTTTCTTGTGGATAAAACAATGGCCCAGATTGTTTGGATGGGCGAATCCTCGCATTCTGCCTTTTGCTGAGCCCGCTCCCTATCTGATGATGTTGGAAAGCCTCCGACCAAACTGATGCGTGATAGCGCCGGTCGATGGAGGCAGTCTTTGAGGTAGCGCGGGCGATGGGTAAAGCGATGGCGGAGGCATTCTTGCCGGGAGTGGAAACCGGAATGACCGTGAAACTCGATCATAGCACGGGTCTCTTGCCGGATGTGGCGATCAGGGAGGCTATTGCCGGCCACGAGATTCAGGCGGCCAAAGACATCGAGACCGCACAGATCCAACCGGCCAGCCTGGATCTGCGCTTTGGTCCGATTGCCTACCGGGTGCGGGCGAGCTTTCTGCCGGGCCGTGACGCCAGCGTCGCGGAAAAGCTGCCGAGCTTTGCCATGCACGAAATCGATCTCAGTCACGGGGCGGTTTTGGAAAAGGGCTGCTGCTACATCGTGCCCTTGGTCGAACACTTGGCCCTTAAGAAGCGCACCATGGCGCTTGCCAATCCTAAAAGCTCCACCGGTCGCTTGGATATCTTTGCCCGTCTGATAACCGATTACGGCGAAGAGTTCGATCGGGTTCGCGAACGCTATCGCGGCCCGCTCTTTGCCGAGGTGTCACCGCGCACCTTCAGCGTTTTGGCGCGCGAAGGCTCGTGCCTTCTGCAGCTTCGAATTCGTCGGGGCTCGCCGCCAGCCAGCGATACCGCCATGCGCCGCCTGCACGAGGAGCAAAGCCTTGTGGACGCGAAGACCGATCCGGCCGAGATTCGCGGCGGCTTGCCGATCCGCGTCGACCTCTCGGGTGAAGCGGGTGGTGGCATGGTGGGCTATCGCGCCAAGAAGCACGCCGGGCTGATCGACCTGGACAAGATCAACCATTACCCGGCCCTCGACTATTGGGATCCGATTGCCGCCAATCCTGACCGCCGCTTGATCCTTGACCCGGATGAATTTTATATCCTGACCTCCAGGGAGGCCGTCTCCATTCCGCCGACCCACGCTGCGGAAATGACCGCCTATGATCCCCTCGTCGGTGAGTTCCGGGTGCACTACGCGGGCTTTTTCGATCCGGGTTTTGGCTCGGCGACCGTCGGCGCCGGCGGCACGCGTGCGGTGCTGGAGGTGCGCTCGCACGAGGTACCCTTCGTGCTTGAAGATGGCCAGATCGTTGGCCGATTGACTTACGAGCGTCTAATCGGCCGCCCCTCGCGCCTCTACGGCCGGGGTATCGGCTCCTCCTACCAGAGCCAGGGGCTGGCCCTGGCCAAGCAGTTTCGGCGGTAAGTAGCAAAGAGGTGGGACGGCCACCGCGGGGTTTGGCTGCTGACACTACGGTGTCAGGAGATCTTTGATAGGGTGATTCCGATAGCATTGTGCTTCGGAGAAAACCTATGACAACTCGGCATGAACTTGACGAATTTGACATGGCACCGGCTTTTTTGGAGCGGGAATGGGTCATTACCATTGATACGCCAATAGGAGGAGTGGAGGCCTTGCTCGAGGTGCTAGGCAGAGATCTGCCGTTGGTTCAAGGCCCATACGACAACTGCCTCTTTCTGCGCGAGAGCGGGTTTCAGCGATTTCGAGCGCTCGAGGGCTCACACGCCGGCCCCGAAGGCACGGTTCAGCAAACACCAGCGGCGCAGATCGTGTTTTCGATTCCACCAGACCAAACCTTGCTGAAGAAGGCCTTCGATGTGATTTTTGCGGTCCATGTGAACGAAGAGCCAACGATCCGGGTCGCTGAGGTTTGGGGGAGCCGATCGAAGCTCCTAGACGACAAAGACAACCCAAATCGCTATTGGAACCGACCGGACGCAGAGGATCTTCACGGTCGAGCGGTAGGGTGACCGGTCCAATGTGCCGGTTCACACAGGCAAGGCTGCGTAAATCAGCCCATTTCGATGCAGTCCTCTCCATGGCTGGGTGACGTCACCCGGTCCCCAGTCGAGTAAATCCCTGCGTGGGAAGTTAAACCTTCCTTAACAACCCCCTGATAAGATGTTGATAATCGGGCTTGCCGATAGGGGGATTTTCGGGATGTTAAGTAGCAAGGCAAAGGGCCTCTGGGGTGCCTTACTGGTCGTTCTATTCTTCTTTTCCCTGCTCATGATTGCCCAGCCGATTTAGAAAACGCTGGCTACCACCGTGGTCCGTTGCTGCGCCGTCATTTGCTGCGCGGCCTATCTCTCGGATCAGTTCCCACAATCAGGTTCAGATACCGATTCCCAAAGTACTTTGCCTTTGTAATGGGCGGCCCTGACTTAACAGTTCTCGGTCGGTTTGCTAGCTTCAAAGGCTCATAGTCGTACTGAGGAGCAATCATGCCGTTGTCTCCACCGCCCTGGGCCTACGACGACCGGCGCCAGATCGGCGTCGATTTCGAGGACAAGGCGGCGGTGGCGGCCTACGACCGAAAGCAGGGAACCGATCACGCAGCGATGGAGGTCCTGGCGCGACATTCGGGTGCCGGACCCGGCCGTATGGTGATCGAGTTTGGATGCGGTACCGGGGCCTTTGCCCGTGCGGCGGCCAAGCTCGGCGCCAGGGTGCATGCCGTCGACGTTTCAGAGGCCATGCTGGCCTTTGCTCGGTCCAAGGCGATCGAGGAGCGGCTCGAAACCATCGAGTTCCATCACGCTGGATTTTTGACCTACTGTCACCAGGCGCCCCCGGCCGACCTGATCGTGTCCCGCTATGCCTTGCACCATTTGCCTGACCACTGGAAGCAGATGGCCTTGCTGCGCATGGCGGAAATGTTGGGCGTGGCCGGCCGGCTCTACCTCGAGGACGTGATTTTTTCCTTTGAGCCGAAAGACTTCGACAGGGAAGTGGCGGCCTGGATCGAGCGCATGGCGGGCAATGGAAGCGAAGGCTTTACGGTCGAGGATTTCGCCACCCATGTCCGCGAAGAACACTCCACATACCTTTGGATCTTAGAAGGTTTTCTGAAGCGTGCTGGCTTTCGGATCTTGGAGCGGCAGGTCTACGATCCCATCTATGCGAGTTTGCTCTGCGGCAAAGAGTAATATCGTAGGGATGCTGCTCCTTCTATCCGGGATCCCCGCTCTGAGCTTGGGCTCCCTCTAGCGCTTCCATTGCGGCAAGCCAGCTTTCCTCCGCAACCGCCAGCGCTTTCTCCACTTCGCCCAATTCTAGCTGTAGGGCCGTCACCGCAGCGGCCGGACCGTCATAGAGATCGGGCTCGGCCAAGCGTGTCTGCAGGCTTTCTTGCTGACGCTGCAGTTTCTCAACCGCCAACTCGGCCTTCTTGGCAGATTGGCGAAGCGGCGCGAGATTGGCCCGGGTTGCGGCCGCCATGCGGCGCCTTTCTTTGCGATCGTCGGCGGTGGCTCGCGGGCGTGCCTGGCCGCTGGCCCGCTGTTGCTTTGCCGAAACGGCCAGCAGCTTGCGATAGTCGTCGAGATTGCCGTCGTAGGGAGTGACCGTGTCCTCGGCAACCAGCCAGAGGCGATCGGCAACGAGGCCAACCAAGTGCGGATCGTGGCTTACCAAGACCACCGCGCCAGGATAGTCGGCGAGTGCCTGTATCAAGGCCTCGCGGGCATCCACATCAAGATGGTTGCTGGGCTCGTCCAGCAACAGCAGGCCTGGCCCCTTGCGGCTCATGAGGGCGAAGAGGAGCCGCGCCTTCTCGCCGCCCGACAAGGCACCCGCTTTCACGTCGGCGCGTTCCTGGGCAAAGCCAAAGCGGCCAAGCTGGCTGCGCAGGGCGCTGTCGCGAGCATTCGGAATGAGGCGGGCTAGATGATCGAGGGGACTGGCATTGAGATCCAGCTCCTCGGTCTGATGTTGGGCAAAGTAGCCGACCGACAGCTTGGGCGCCGTGATCATCTGTCCTGATTGGGGCCTCAAGCGCCGGGCCAGCAGCTTGATGAAGGTGGACTTGCCGTTGCCGTTTGCCCCCAGAAGGGCGATGCGGTCATCCGGGTCGAGACGCAGATTGATGCCGCGCAGAACGGTCTTCTCATTATAGCCGGCCGACACGTCTTCGAGGGTGACCAAGGGCGGCGAGAGACGTTCGGGTTCCGGGAAGTGAAAGCCGATGCTGGGTTCATCCACCAGGCCGACGATGGGCTCCATGCGCTCAAGCGCCTTGATCCGCGATTGCGCTTGGCGGGCCTTTGAGGCCTTGTAGCGGAAGCGATCGATGAAGCGCTGCATGTGCCGGCGTTGCGCCATCTGCCGCTGCAGCAGCGCGGCCTGACGGGCCTGCTGCTCCCGCCGGGTGCGCTCGAAGCGATCGTAGTTGCCGCTATAGGCCGTAAAGCGGCCGCCGTTCAAATGGATGATGCGATTTGGAACCGCATTTAACAGGTCTCGATCGTGGCTGATCAGCATCAGCATTCCCGGATAGCTTTTGAGAAAGCCCTCCAGCCAGAGGGTGGCTTCCAGGTCGAGATGGTTGGTAGGTTCGTCCAGCAGCAGCAGGTCTGGCGCACGGAAGAGGAGAGCGGCGAGGGCGACGCGCATGCGCCAGCCGCCGGATAGGGACGCACAGGCCTGCGCCTGTGCCTCCTGGTCGAAGCCGAGGCCCGCCAAAATTCGCGCCGCCCGAGACGGTGCCGCCTCTGCGCCGATGGCGGCAAGTCGCTCGTGAATATCCGCCAAGCGAGCCGGCTCAGAGCAAGTTTCCGCTTCGGCAAGCAGGCTGGCACGTTCACGATCGGCTGCCAGCACGGTGTCGATCAGGCTTTGGTCACCGGACGGCGCCTCTTGTGCCACCTGTCCGACCGTCAATCTGGGCGAAAGGTGTATCTCGCCGGCCTCTGGCAGCAGTTCGCCGCTCATGATGCGCAAGAGGGTCGTCTTGCCGCTGCCATTGCGGCCCACGAGGCCCACCTTCTCGCCGGCCGTGAGGCTCAATTCGGCCCGATCAAAAAGCCGCCGGCCGCCGATGTGAAACACCAGATCGTGAATTCGCAGCATGGCGGGGGTGATAGCATGTCAAAGGCTTCAAGGAAATTAGCCCATTGTCCCTCGAGCCGGTTGTCGTCTGGCCCCCGGTCGACTATGTAAGGCGCGGGCCGCGCCATCGACGTGGCTCTTGTTATCGGGTCAAATCACTTCGTGGGAGCGCCAAAAATGGCCATCGAACGGACTTTGTCCATTATCAAGCCCGACGCAACGCGTCGCAATCTTACCGGCCAGATCAACGCGCGCCTGGAGGGGGCTGGCCTGAAAATCGTTGCTCAACGACGCGTTCATTTGACCCGGGCCCAGGCCGAAGCTTTCTACGAAGTCCACAAAGAACGCCCCTTTTACGGCGATCTCTGTACCTTTATGACCTCCGGACCAGTGGTCGTGCAGGTGCTCGAAGGCGAGAACGCGGTCACGGCAAACCGGGAGGTCATGGGCGCCACCAATCCCGCAGACGCGGCCCCCGGCACAATTCGCGCAGAATTCGCCGAGTCCGTAGAGGCAAACTCGGTGCACGGCTCTGATTCGGCAGAAAATGCGGCGATTGAAATTGCCTATTTCTTCGCCGGCGTCGACATCGTCGGCTAGTTCCGCGAGGCGGCCGCAGGCTGGCTGCTAGAGTAAGAAAATCGCCATGAGGATCAGTGTAATGACGATGGCGACGGTTGACCAGATGATCAAGCGAACAAAGCCATTCCAGGTCTTGCGGTGCTCGTAGAGCATTTGGTCGTCAGCCATGGTATTCCCTTCAAACTGCGTCCTTGCGGATGACCTGCGGATTTTTCGCCCTTTTTACCTGTCTTCGCCTGGCTCGACAAGCGCCTAGGCCTCAATACCTGGGTTGAAATAGGGCGGTATCGCCAAGGCCTGGCAATCTAGTACCACGCGCTCGTCGATAACCTGGGCGCGACCGCTGGCAACCAGGCTGAGGCAGCGCGGATAGAGCTGATGTTCC
Organism: Rhodospirillales bacterium; assembly: GCA_965222795.1. Taxonomy (GTDB): domain Bacteria; phylum Pseudomonadota; class Alphaproteobacteria; order Kiloniellales; family CBDCUY01; genus CBDCUY01. The sequence goes on from OZ244972.1 coordinate 3,680,269, forward strand.
GCCGCCAACACCCTTGTCGCCAGGCTTTCCGGCTCGTCGCCGGGCAAGACCGGGACCGCTGCCTGGCCGATGATCGGGCCAGCATCGACCGATTCTCGCACGAAGTGAACGCTACAGCCATGCAGTTTGACGCCGGCCGCCAAGGCCCTTGCATGGGTATCAAGCCCTGGAAAGGCCGGCAACAACGAGGGGTGAATGTTGATCAAGCGATCGTGCCAATGATCAACGAATGTCCGGGTGACGATCCGCATGAAGCCGGCTTGGCAGACCAAGGTAACGCCCTGACCCTCCAGCCGTTCCGTCATGGCGGCTTCGAAGTCGGGGCGAGAAGAGAAGTCTCGATGGTTGACCACGTCGCCGGGCACACCAGCTTGATCCGCATAGGCCAGACCCGCTGCGTTTGGCTGATTGGAGAGGACCAAGGCGATCTCCGCCGGAAAGTCTGGCGCGCTTGCCGCGTCGATCAGCGCCTTGAGGTTACTGCCGCGCCCAGAAATCAAGACACCAACGCGTCGCTTTGCCACTGGCTTTAGAGATCCCATGCCTTGCTAAGCGCGTCGGCGTCCATCCGCTCCGAGCCCTCGGTCAAGGGCACTACGTCGCCGATCGGGTAAACCGTCTCGCCGAGTTCTTCGAATTGGCGGGCAACTTGATCGACCGCATCGACGGCAACGACCACGGCCATGCCGATGCCGCAGTTGAAGGTTCGCAACAGCTCCCCTACCGGAATCTTTCCTTCCTGAGCAAGCCAAGCAAATACGGAAGGGAGCTTGCGATTTGTCTGGGCGAGGCGAACGCCAAGGCCATCCGGCAAGACGCGGGGCAAATTTTCGACGAGGCCGCCGCCGGTGATATGGGCAAGGCCGTGGATCTTGCCGCCGCGCAGCACGTTCAGGCAAGGCCGCACATAAAGCCTGGTCGGCCTTAGGAGCGCACGCGCCAAGGTATGATCAGGGTCGAAGGGGGCCTCTTGGTCGAGTGCCAAGCCTTGCTCGTCGATGATCTTGCGAACCAGCGAGAACCCGTTGGAATGCAGGCCATCCGATGCCAGACCTAGGATTTGGTCGCCTGCCTTGATGGCGCTGCCGTCGAGCAGGTCGCCGCGCTCCACCGCGCCCACAGCAAAGCCGGCAAGGTCATAGTCGCCGGGCGCGTAAAGGCCTGGCATCTCCGCGGTTTCGCCGCCGATGAGGGCACAGCCGGTTTGCTTGCAGGCTTGGGCAACGCCACGAACGACCGCTTCGGCAATCTCTTCATCCAAGTGACTGGTGGCAAAATAGTCGAGAAAAAACAACGGCTCGGCGCCCTGAACGATGAGGTCATTCACGCACATGGCGACCAAGTCGATGCCAACCGTCTCGTGCTTCCCGGCTGCCACTGCCAGCTTTAACTTTGTCCCGACACCGTCCGTTGCCGCAACCAACAGCGGGTCTTGATAACCAGCCGCCCTTAGATCGAAAAGACCGCCAAAGCCGCCCAGCTCAGAGTCCGCGCCGGGCCTTGCTGTGGCCCTTGCTAAGGGCTTGATAGCCTGCACCAGCCGATTGCCGGCATCGATATCGACGCCAGCGGCCCGATAGCTGCCTTCGGTGATAATTCGCTCCTTCCCTTTGGACTATTGGCCGACAATGGAGTATTAAGGCGCTAAGGCAAGCGCCAGTATTGGCGTGACAATACTGAATCCCAGGTGGTTTGCAATGCGACTTGGTTTCTCGGGCGTCGTCTTGGCGATGATGCTGATGGCATCGTGGCTCTTTTTGGGGATCGCGGCCCCATCGGCGCAGGCTGCGAGTGTCTTTACAGTCAGTGATATCTCCGTAGATGCCACGGCGGAAAGCGCTACGGTCGCCCGTCAAACAGCCTTGGCTCGGGGTCACGCCCTGGCCATGCAGAAGCTGGTCCAGCGCTTGGTGGTGCGCGAGGATGTTGCCAAGGTGGCGCCACTGTCAGCCGAACAGATCGCCGATCTCTTGGAAGGCTTCGCCGTCGCCGATGAGCGAACGTCCGGCGTGCGTTATCTTGCAACGCTCACCTTCAATTTCCAGCCGGATGCGGTTCGCGGTTTCCTCCGCAGCCAGCAAATTCGCTATGCCGAAGCGCAAAGTAAGCCGGCTTTAGTGGTTCCCCTCTTTGGCGTAGCTGGCGAAGCACTGCTGTGGGACGAGCCTAATCCTTGGCGCGAAACCTGGGAAGGGTTTGAAGCCGGCGAATGGCTGGTTCCTCTGATCGTACCCTTGGGTGATTTGGAAGACATATCCGCCATTGACGCCGCTGACGCTTTATCCGGAAACAGCGAGCGGCTTTGGACATTGGCCCGCCGCTACGGTGCCGGCGAGGTGATGGTTTCCCAGTTTGTTCTGGTGGGCGATCCAGAAGAGGGCAACGCCAACGCGCAGGTTATCACAACCCGCTTCTTCAAATCGCAGCCCAAGCAATCTCGCGTCCATAGCCTGCGTCAGGAGCCAGGCGAGGATCTCGCCAACCTGATGCGTCGTGGCGCCTCTACAGCTGCCGGAGAAGTGCAAGAAGCGTGGAAACGGGCGAACCTATTGCGGTTCGATTCACAGCAAAGCGTTGCGGTTAATGTTCCCGTAGGCGAGCTCGAGGATTGGCTCGACATAAAGCGCCGCCTGGAAAAGATTGCCACGGTGATCGACATGACGATCTTATTCATGACGCCGACTCAAGTGCAGGTTGAGCTATCGTACTTCGGTGATGAGGCGCAGCTAGCGCAGGCCTTGGCTCGCCAATCCTTGGAACTTGCCCCAAGCACCGAAGGCGCGGCCGTATTGCGGCGGCGGGGTGAGGTCTCGGGTTTGGGCAGCGGGGTCACGGGATCGGCCGGGCAAGGGTCACCCCTGCCAGTCCAGACGGTCCCAAAAGCGTTCGCGCCGCAACCCATGGCGCCGAGCGGAGCAACCAGTGGTCTAGGCAATGCCTTGACTGGAACAGCGGCTGGCGGTGCATTGGTCGGTCAGTGAATGGCTTCGCGCCTCTTATCTTGGATTCCCAACCTGATAAGCCTGGGGCGCCTGCTGTTGGTACCGGTCGCTGTCTATGTGCTGATCGAAGGACACTACATCACCGGGTTTTGGGTCTTTTTTGTTGCGGCCCTATCTGATGCCGTGGACGGCTACGTTGCTAAGCAATGGAACGTAACCTCTCGTGTCGGGGCCTATTTGGATCCGATCGCTGACAAGGCACTTTTGGTCAGCATCTATCTTACATTGAGCCAACTTGGGCAAATTGATCTGTGGTTGGTGATCCTGATCGTGTTTCGGGACGTATTAATTGTTGGGGGAGCCATTCTTTATCATACATTGACACATTCGCTCACGATGGAGCCATTGCTGGTCAGCAAGTTGAACACCGTAGCGCAAATTTCCCTGGCCTGCGCGATTCTGGTTGACTTAGCCTACGGCTGGCAGTTTCACCTGGGTAGAGAAGGCCTCATCGCTATGGTGACCGTGACGACTTTCTTGTCCGGCGCCCAGTACGTGTTGATTTGGGGCGCTCGAGCCGTCGCCCTGGAGCAAGACCAATGACCCGCCAACAGAAGTTCTCCTTTTGGGTGGTGGGGCTCTTGGTGTTTCTCTTCGCCCTTTATCTGCTGCGTTCGATTCTCCTGCCGTTCGTTGCCGGCATGGCCGTCGCCTACTTCCTCGACCCGGTCTGCGATCGACTGGAGAAGGCACGACTTTCGCGTACGCTTGCCACGACTGTTGTGACTTTCACCTTCTTGCTTCTCGTCCTCCTAGCCCTGTTGCTGGTAGTGCCGACCTTGGCGAGTCAGATTTCCAACTTGATCGCGCGTTTGCCAACCTACATGGAGACGTTGCGTGGTCAATTGGAGCAGCTGGTGGCTTTTGTCGAACTACGATTGGACACCGCGACCTTAGAACGCTTACGCGGTTTGGCGGCTGACTCGTCACAGTTCGCCTTCCGCTGGGCGACCAAATTACTGGGCGAGGTAGTAAGCGGCGGCGTGGCATTGGCGAACCTGGCCTCGCTGCTGTTTATCACCCCAATTGTCGCCTTTTATCTGCTGCGCGATTGGGACCGGATGATCGCCAAGATCGATTCCTGGCTTCCGCGACCGCAGGCCGAAACCATTCGCCAGTGCCTGCGCGACATCGATCTGACTTTGGCCGGGTTTGTCCGTGGCCAGGGGACCGTATGTGTGGTGCTCGCAATCTTCTACGCAATCGGCCTCACCGCGAGCGGCCTGGAGTTCGGTTTAGTCATCGGCCTTTTGGCGGGTCTGCTTTCCTTCATCCCCTTTGTCGGTGCCGGGGTCGGCTTGGTCGCTTCGGTGGGCCTGGCGATCGTGCAGTTTGATGATTGGCTGCGGGTGGGGATTGTTGCCGGCATCTTTTTCCTTGGCCAGGCACTGGAGGGCAATTTTCTTACGCCCAAGCTTGTGGGTGAGCGCGTGGGCTTGCACCCGGTTTGGGTTATTTTTGCGCTGCTAGCGGGCGGTGCGCTGTTCGGGTTTGTCGGTGTCTTGTTGGCGGTTCCTGCTGCGGCCGTGATCGGGGTCATGACGCGATTCAGTCTCAATCGGTACTTGGCGAGTCCGCTTTATAGAGGGTCGAGCTCTGGTAGTCCGCGGCCCGCTTCGGACGATGCATGAGACGCGTGGCATGAGACGCGTGGCATGAGACCCGTGGCATGAGACGCGTGGCATGAGACCCGTGGCATGAGACGTGTGGCCGAGATGCCTAGCCAATTGCGCCTCGATTTGGGCCGACAACCAGACTTTCGCCGCGCGGCCTTTCGCACGGGCCCAAGCAATGAAGTGGCGGTGGCCTGGATCGACGGCTGGCCAAGCTGGCCTAGCCACGGTCTGGCCGTTGTCGGGCCAAGAGGCTCTGGCAAGAGTCACTTACGCATGGTCTGGTGTCGCCGAAGCGAAGCGCGACTGATTACGGCCAAGGCTTTGGAGAGCCTCGAACCGCCGGATCTTCTCGGCCAGGCGGCTCATTGCGCAATCGAAGATGTCGACGAAATCCTTAAGGTGTCCCGAGATGTGCATGCGCTGGAGCAGGGCTTGCTTCACCTCTACAATGTTGTGATCGAGCGCAATGGCCATATCTTGATTACCGGGCGTAGCGCCCCCTCGCGCTGGCCTTTGGCCCTGCCGGATTTACGATCCCGGTTTTTGGCCCTGCCCGTGGTCGAGTTAAGTGAGCCAGACGATGATCTGTTTGCGGCGGTTCTTCGCAAACTTTTTGCCGACCGGCAGCTTAGCGTTGGTGATGACGTTATCACCTATTTGCTACGGCACATGGAACGCAGCTTTCGAGCCGCCCATAGCGTTGTTGCGACCCTCGATGATCGATCGCTTGCCGATCAACGACAAATTTCCGTACGATTGGCAAGCGAAGTGATAGCGGACCTGACATCTCCGCCGGGGATCGATAGGTAGAGATTGCGAGACGGGAGCTAGGACACCATGGACTTGGGAATTGCAGGAAAAACGGCGATCGTGTGCGCGGCTAGCAAGGGTTTGGGGCGGGCTTGCGCCATGTCTTTGTCGCGCGAAGGCGTTGCCGTCACCATCAATGCCCGCGGAGCCGATCAACTTGCAAGGACCGCGGAGGAAATCAAAGCCGCGACTGGGGGCGAGGTTAGAGCCGTGGCGGGCGATATAACAACGCCGGAAGGGCGGCAAGCCATCCTTGCCGCCTGTCCGTCGCCGGACATATTGGTCAACAATGCAGGCGGACCGCCGCCCGGCGACTTCCGCGACTGGACCCGCGACGATTGGATTAAGGCGCTTGATGCCAATATGTTGACCGCGATCGAGCTGATTAAAGCCACCGTCGACGGGATGATAGAGCGAAAGTTCGGGCGCATCGTCAACATCACCTCCTCAGCGGTCAAGGCTCCGATCGACGTGCTCGGCCTTTCCAACGGCGCGCGGGCAGGATTGACTGGCTTCGTCGCCGGGATCGCGCGCAAGACCGTTCGGCACAATGTCACGATAAATGGCTTGCTGCCTGGACCCTTCGATACAGATCGCTTGCGTGGCACCGCGCGGTCGGTTGCCGAAAAAACCGGTCGCAGTGTTGACGACGTCATGGCGGAGCGATTTGCGGCAAACCCCGCCGGGCGGGTCGGCTATCCTGAGGAGTTCGGCGAGGCTTGCGCTTTTCTCTGTGGTCAGCACGCCGGATTCATCACAGGACAAAACCTGCTGATGGATGGTGGAGGCTATCCGGGTACGCTTTGACCCATGGCGACGACCTGTCGCAAGCCCTGACCGCAAAAATATGCTAGCATCGGGCGGCAATTTGGGATCAATTCTGCTTGGCCTCTGGGGTGGCGATCCGCTGGTGAAACGGGCGGTTTGGCGCCAAATCCTGCGCCAAGCCTCTGGGACCTATCATCGGATAGGCCCATCGAACCTTTGCTTGACCTTGTCACAAAACCGCTCCGTCAGAATGGTTCCAAATTGCCGCCCGACGCTCTAGAGTCGGCGATCCGAGATTGGCTCGGCATCGAGCGTGGCATGGGGCTGCTGCTTGATGCCTGTGGCAAGGTCACGAGCGTATGAAGTATTTGGCGGTCGCGTTCATGATCGTTCTAATGGCGGTTGGGGCGACCTATTACCGGTATCAAAGTCTTAGTCCCTGCGATTGGATCGAACGGGATTTGATCCTGCAGACCGGGCTGCCAGAACTCGTGATCCAGGCAAAGATCAAGGCGGAGTTTCTGCTGCAAGGGATTGCCGAGCCTAGTCCGTCGCAATGCCTTGTAGAGTGGTGGCGTGTTCGCCGAGAAAGTATATCCTAGGAAGCCGCAGAGAGTTGGGAGTGCTCGGGATGAGCCTGGACGCTGATTGCATTGAAATCAAACCGCTTGGGGGCGCCGTCGGCGCCGAGATCTTGGGTGTTGATCTAAACCGCCTCAGCGACCCGCAGTTCGCGGAAATTCGGCAGGCCTATCTCGACTACGGTGTAGTCTTCTTCCGTGACCAGGATCTCAGTCCCGACCAGCACATTGCTTTTGCTGAGCGCTGGGGCAAAATCAACGTCAACCGCTTTTTTCATCCGACGGAGAGTCACCCCCAGATCGCCGAGGTTCGCAAGGAGGCGCACCAGACCACCAACATTGGGGGCGGCTGGCACACGGATCATTCCTACGACCAGATCCCGGCCATGGGTTCGATCCTCCTTGCAAGGGAAACGCCCAATGAGGGTGGCGATACGCTGTTCGCTTCGATGTATCATGCTTATGACGCTCTTTCGGATGGTTTGAAGGTGACGCTTAATGGTCTAAAGGCGCTGCATTCCAGTCGACGGGCCTTCGGCTATGGAAGTCGTGGCGCCGACAATGAGGGTCGGATCGGCAATCCGGAATTGGCGACCCAGGATGCGATCCATCCCGTGGTCATTCGCCACCCGGAAACCGGCCGAAACGCGCTTTACGTCAACCCGACTTTCACCATAGGGATCGACGGCTGGACGGAGGAGGAATCGAAACCGTTGCTCGACTATCTCTATTGGCATGCGGCCAAACCGGAATTCACCTGCCGGTTCCGCTGGGCCAAGGGGTCGGTCGCCTTTTGGGACAATCGCGCAACCTGGCATTACGCCCTCAACGACTATACAGGACATCGCCGCCTGATGCACCGCATCACTCTCGAAGGGGTTCCGCTGGCTTGATGAGGAGGGACACATAGCAAAAAGGCCGATCGTCAGCCTTTTTGTTTCTCGACCTGGTGGGATTTCTTTCCTGCGATCTACCGTGGGCTTGCGGTGGCAACAGTCACTATCGCCGTACCGAGGTTATTTTGGTATGCGGCGAAGCGATCCTTGCTGATTTTGTCTGTGGTTTTGCAATTCTCGTCACTGGATTTTCTTTCTGGGCAAGTCGTAATGCAGAATCCGAGATTGTTAATGTAATCGTTGACATAAAGGTAGAGCCGTCCGCTGTGCTCGGGCCGGAAAGTGATTGGGGATTGGTGGATCGGAAAGGTGTTTCCTGTGTTGAAGCCAGTTTCGCCGACCAGGGAGAACCAAGGATAACCAAGGTGTCGGCGAAAGGGCAGGCCGGCGAGGAAAACCGGATGGATGCCAGCCAAAGGATGCGCAAGTCCTGCGTGGTCGGCCTTAAAGTCACCGTCCCGCCAGGGCGGGTCCTCCGCCTCGCCATTAAATGCTAGCGTTATCGTGTATTCTTCTCCGGCGTTTAGGTTCAAGCCTGTATCCAAATGGGGCTGTTGCGTGTCGAAGGCGAAGGCCTCGCCGAAGCTTGCATTGGCTTCGGAGATCAATTTGTCCATACTTCCTCCGTTCACGGCTCCCTCGTCGCTTTCTTCGGTTACCGCCCTCTGTTCAACAGTGGGTGCGCTGGCATCAAAAACGAGTACGCGCAAGCCCAGGAACACGAGAAGAACGACGCAGAGGACGGCGAAAGCGATCGGCGCCACAATCTTGCTGGTGCAGCGGTAGAGGCATTTGGCAATGCCGGAGGCTCGTAGCGTGGCTGCAATACCTTCAAACAACATCTTGCTTGGTTCGCTTGGGTCTGATGCCCCTTGTGTTCTGACTACGTGCCAAGCGGTCTCCGCTAGTCGCTGCGTGTTCTCGCTGGCTCGCTTGCCCAGCCAGATAAAGAATGCCCAAAGCGCAAGACAACCGAGAAAGTAGAGGGGGGCCTGGCTCCAGGCGCCCACCCAGCGGTCTAAGAAGGCGGGCAAAACAAACGATATCAGGCCCAAGACCTTGCCGACAAAACTCTGTAGTCCTGTCAGTTCCAGTCCCGGAACCGGCGGATAAATCAACGGCGCTGCGGCAAGGAGCAACGTCACTCCAATCATGAGAAAATAAAGAACCCGCCGCCATAGGACATGGTCTTGGGCGCGATCCAAATGACGCCGCCGTTCTGCGTCTTCTTCAGGGCTAAGTTGAGGGTCGGTCTTGCCGGACTGCGGCGTTGGATACACCTCGAACTGCGAGGTCAGGGCGACCGGCGCATAGCCGTCCGTTGCTTCCGCTATTCGTTTGAAAACGCTGTCGTGGATTTTTGGTCTAGGGACGTTGATTTTGTTGTCAGAATCATTGCAGAGATTGTAAACGTTTCTGGGCTTGTAGCGATAATAGACGGCAAATCCGGACCGAGAATCGTGCATTTTGCCGAGCGGATTGGCTCGTCGTTCTATTTCGCGTAGCTTCTCAGCATCAAAAAGCAGGCCGGCCTTACCGGGGCGATCGACGAATTGATCCACCATCCATTGGAGAGAAATAAAGGCCAAGTCATTGTCGGGATAGCCGCCGCCAACATCGGAATGCATTCCCGCGAACCATACCTGCAGAAGCCGATCATCCTTTGTTGCTTCACTCCTGTCCCTCGCCTCCTGATACGCGTCGTCGTCCTTGTCTTTGGTATCGAGGATTTCTTCGCTCCAGAGCGTTGGGTGAAAGGAGTGTCGCTCGTCATCTATGGCTATCGCGTGCCTGGCACGATCAACGAAAACCGATAAATCTTGGTTTTCAAAACGAATGGGAAAGATAACTTTGTCGATTATCACCGATAATTCATCGATTGGCAGACCGACGGCGTCAACGGTGTCCCAAACCCCTATACCCTTTATATGGCGCGATCCGCGAAGACAGTATGCTTTGCGGAATTCATCGGGCGAGGGCGTTGGTCTGAATAAGAGATCCTGTACCCATCGAAATCCGTTGGCAAGCCGCGCGCTGTAACCGCGCCGATAGCTGCGATAGGCGCGAGCGACACCGGCCTTGCGGCCTTCTTGGGTGTTAAGGCCTACCAGTTTTGCTGCGTCGTTGTTCTTGGATAGGGAAGAAGGCTGTATCGCCTTGTTCGGGTCGAGAATGCCGCATCGGGTGATCAAGCCGGCCAGCATGCGTGCGGTGAAGGCGCCGCGGCTGAAACCAAAAATATAGATATGGTCTCCCGGGCGATAGTGTTCGCACAGAAACTGGTAGAGTTGCCGAACATTGCGTGAAAGTCCAAAACCGAAGGCGCCTGAGATCGCCGCCCAGATCTTGGAACCTGAGGTCCCAACGCCGTCGTCGTAGAACGCAACTTGCCTGCCGGTGTCAAGGTCGAGCGCCTGATAAAGCCGCCAAACATTGGTTCGATTTAGTTTCGCAGCGCTGTTGCCGGTGCCGTCGGACAGCAGGACGATACTTCGGGGACTTCGGACTTCATTGCCGCCTGGAGAGTCGGGGCTCTGTTCTTGTTTCTCGGCGTTCCCTTCTCGCGCCCTGGTCCGTCGGCCTAACGCTTCTTCATTCATGATGACCTACCGATCATACCATCACAGTTTCAATGATCGGAAAAATTATCAACGTAAGGATATTTTTTGCAACCAATATCACATGGTAATTATTAAAATTCCCCAATTTATTGCCCGGGCCAATGGCCCATTACGTGCGAAACGATATTGAGAAGCACTGTTAGAACGGAGTGGGAAGCCGGAAATCAGAAATGATCGAGCGGTTACCGAAGATACTTCCTCAACACCTCGGTCATCCGCTCCGCCGGGGTGTCGTGCGGGAAAAGCGTCAGGAAGCGACCATCAGGGCCGATCAGGTGGGTGATCGAGGCATGATCGACCAGGTAGTCGCCATTGCCTTCAAGGATCACCTTACGGCGGTGGATCCGGTAGGCGCGCGCCGCGGCCGCGACCGCCGCTTCGCCGCCCGTCAAGCCGACGAGCCGCTCGTGAAAGTGCGGGACATAGTCTGCCAGAACGGCAACGCTATCCCGTTCCGGGTCGATCGAAATAAAGAGCGGCTGCAGCTTTTTGCCAAGCTCTCCGAGCGCGTCGATCGCTGCCGCCATGGTCGCAAGGTTGGTCGGGCAGATATCCGGGCAATAGGTGTAGCCAAAGTACACGAGGAGATAACGCCCAAGGAAATCCCTGTCGCTTCGCCGCCGACCTTGATGATCGATCAGGTCGAAAGGCCCGCCGAAGAGTGAATCCAAGGAAGGCGGCGAGGCAGGCGGCTCATCGGCTGAGCCTGCCGCGGCAGACCGGCGAAGGACCAGCCATACAGTTGCCAGGCCCGCACCAATCGCCAAGGCCTGTCGTCGCGATCGCCTCACTCGCTGGGTTGCACGCCGGGAAGGCCGTAAGGACCATTCGCCTCGATGTGCTCAACCACCGTCGGGTCCTTACGGAACCATTGATTGGCCTTTTGCCCACCATGTGCCGCCGACCAATCCTTGCTCCATTGATTAGCCCGGCTCCATTTTCCATCCGGAGCCAAGCGTTTGAACTGGATAGCGAACATCGGCATCTGCGGATCGCGAATCATCAGGCCATCGGCGACGATCTGCTTGCCGCAGTACTCGATGAGATCGGCAGTGCCGCCGGCAAAGGGATCGAAGTTCTTGACCACCGGCACCAGCGTTCCATCGTCGAGCAGTAAGCCGAGCTGGCGCTTGCCCTGACCGCAGCCTTCGGCACAATCGCCGGCAACCTCGCAGAGTAAATCCACCACCTTGGCTTCGAGGCGTGCCTTTTCTTCGTATTCAATACCCCATTCATTGGCTGCCCAGGCGCTGGAGGTGGCCAGTAAGAGCGCCGTAGCGCCAGCCCATAAGACGCGCTTCATCACCTATTCTCCGAAGGGTTGGATGCCATAGTCTTCGTGGGTCAAGTTGACGATGCCCTGATCGTCGGCGACATGATTGACGAGCAGGTAATTGACGCCGTCACGTTTATAGAGATCGCCGTCGACGGTCACCTTGTGGGTCTGGATCTCAACGATCTTCGGGTTAGAGACGCTGGTATCGTCGCCTTCCACCCGCAACACCATGTAGACTTGGCCATCTTCTCCTAGGATGCTCACCGGCACGCCGCCGACAGCGCACCAGACCGCACACTGATGATGGGCTGTGCCTTCGGAGTACATGATTTCTGTGACGTAGCACCAGGTGTCGATGATTTCGCCGGTCACCGAGACCCGTTCTGGCGTTGCCGCTTGAAGTGTCCCGCCTCCGACTGAGAGCATCGCCATTAATGCTCCGTAGAACAATAGTTTAACTTGCATCGAACCTCCGGCCCTGTCGAATTCCTTCGACATTTTCTTGGCGCTCTTAGGGGCGCTTCAAGTCACGTAAGGGCGGACGATATAAACACAAGATTGCAGCGAGGTGGAATGACGTTGACGTGATCAAGCCGCGAGCACGGCTGCCGAGATATCCTGGCAGCGCCATCGCGGGATCGGCTCCAGCGCAGGATCGGCTTAATTGGAATCGCTTTGGCGCTCCCGATTAAGCCGTGGATCAGTCTCTAGGAATCCGGTGGCCGTTACATGAGCAGCAGCGGCTGGGCCGGAGTCCAGCTTCAGGAGCAAACAGCCTCGAGACGCCTACGACGCAAAGTGGGTCGAAAAAGCGCTCCAGCGAGGCCGTGTTTCAAGCTTGAGTGGGCTGCGACGCACCAGGCCGAGCCGGCGGCGAAGCGGATGACTTCTCCGCGGCTTCCTAGCCGCGGAGAAGTGCTCGGTGCTCTGACGCCAAAGGGTTGTTTGAGGATGGGTCGAGGTGGGCGTTGGTGTAGCTGGCATGGCTCTATCTCATCTTTCCGCTTTGGCGTATCTTCGGTTCCATCAAGTGAGTGACAAGAGCATAGTCGGTTGGCGCAGTTTCGTGTTGTGACATTTTTGTGGTATCGACGGCGAAAATTGCACAGATCAAGCCAGCGTGCGACCCGGGTTGCCGTAGGGCTGTATGGACTGCGCCTTTTGCATCTTGGTTAATTTTGCTAACCCTTTGCGCAAAGGCTGAGCGTCAATATTGGGGCTTTCTGTGATTCTCCTGGCTGCCGTTTCACTAATCATATGGCTTTATCTCTGCTGTTTGCGCGGCGGCTTCTGGCGGGCAGATCAGCGTTTGTTCGATCAACCGACTGCTTTGGCCTCTTGGCCATCGGTGATTGCTATGGTGCCCGCGCGCAACGAGGCGGACGTGGTGGCTGCGGCGCTTACGTCACTACTCGCCCAAGACTACCCGGGGTCGTTTCAGGTCATTCTCATCGACGATCATAGCGACGATGCGACCGCGTCGATTGCCGAAGAGCTAGCCAGCAAGAACTCCAGCCGTTTGAAGGTGTGCCGGGCAAGCCCCTTGCCGGCTGGTTGGACGGGCAAACTTTGGGCCCTATCGGAAGGCAAGCAGACCATCGATGACGGCCTGGCAAAGCCCGACTACCTGTGGCTGGTCGATGCCGATATAGAGCATCAAGCCAGCATGCTTCGCTGCCTGGTATCCTTGGCTGAAGCTGATAACCGGGATCTGGTGTCGGTTATGGTGTTGCTGTCTTGCAAGCGATTCTGGGAACGTCTCCTTGTTCCCCCCTTTGTCTTTTTTTTCCAGAAACTCTATCCCTTCCCTTGGGTCAATCAGCCCAGCCGCCGGCAGGCTGCGGCGGCTGGCGGATGTCTTCTGGTGCGATGGACGTCACTTGCGGACAGCGGTGGCTTTGCCGGGTCGCGGGCCGCACTGATTGACGACTGTAGCCTTGCTCGGCAGGTGAAGACTTGGCGTCAGACTGCCCAGGACGGCGGGGGTGGCCTCTGGCTCGGCCTCAGTCGGCTGGCTCGCAGTTTGCGCCCCTATGATGGCTTGCGGGGGATTTGGCACATGGTGGCCCGCAGCGCCTACACCCAACTGAGGCATTCTCCTTGGCTGTTGTTGGGGACGCTGATCGGGATGATCATCACCTACGTTGTGCCACCAGCTCTCGTTATCCTGTGGCCCTGGCATGGCGATCCTTGGCTCGCGCTCCTGGGGCTTGCCGCCTGGGCACTGATGAGCGTCGCCTACGGGCCAACCCTGCGGTATTATGGCCAACCGGCTATCATGGCACCTTTGCTGCCAGCGGCCGCGTTTTTATACGCCGCAATGACCCTTGACTCCGCATTGCAACACTGGCGAGGCCGCGGCGGCAGATGGAAGGGCCGAAGGCAAGCGACACGCCAAGTTGCCCTCGGGCCGAGTGACCCATCGGTTGCCGCACCGAACTCCATCGTTCGAACCGGAGATCTGGCGCGTGAGTAGGACAGTCGAGACACCTTCGGGCAAGGGAGCGGGAGACGAGAACTTTCCGGTTGGATCCTGGCTACTTCCGGCCGAGTTGAGGCCGCATGTTGCTTGCTTTTATGCCTTTGCGCGGGCGATCGACGATATTGCTGACAATAGTGATTTGGCCCCTGAGGACAAAGTCGGCCGTCTGGAGGGTTTTGCACGGGCACTAACCGATCCTGACGGCAAGGATCCGGCCTACGAAAAAGCCAATCGCTTGCGTCGTAGCTTGGCTGAGACCGGGGTAGTAGCGCAGCATGGTCTGGACTTGATTGCCGCCTTTAAGCAGGACGCGCGCAAGCAACGTTATGATGACTGGTCGGATCTGATGGGCTATTGCGCGCTTTCCGCCAACCCCGTCGGCCGTTACCTGCTCGACTTGCACGGGGAGGCAAGGGCGGATTATCCGCCTTCTGACGCCCTCTGCTCGGCCTTGCAAGTGATCAATCATTTGCAAGATTGCCAGGACGACTACCGTAACCTCGATCGCGTTTACCTGCCCCGAGATTGGATGGCAGAGGCAGGCATGAGCCTGTCCGATCTCGACGCGCCGGCAGCCAATGACCCATTGCGGCGGGTGATTGATCGTTGCCTCGATGGTGTGGACGAGCTGCTCCGCCAGGCGCAACCCTTGCCCGAACGGCTCGTAAGCCGCCGACTGGCCATGGAGTCTTCCGTTATTTGGGGCTTGGCGGAACGCCTCAGCCACGCTCTTCGCCGACGCGATCCCTTGGCCGAGCGGGTCGTGCTCGGGCGCTTGACGATCGCCTGGTGTGCGGTATCCGCTGTCGTTCCAAGGGTTTTTCGCCACAAGCCCCGACGCCCTGACGTCGTCAACGCAACCGAGCAGGGCTAGGGATGTCAGCGTTCGCCGGATCGCCGCCGGGCAAGAGCTTGCACCCCTTATCGGATGCGGCGGCGCGCGCCTACGCTGCGGACTTGGTCAAGCGCTCCGGCAGTTCTTTTACCTGGGGGATGCGCCTCTTACCGAAAGAGCGGCGCGAGGCGATGTACGCGATCTATGCATTTTGTCGCGAGGTGGACGACATCGCCGACGAGCCGGGTGAAGAAGAGGAAAAACTGCGTCAGCTGGATGCCTGGCGAGAGGAAATTCGCCGCCTATACGAAGGTGAGCCTACCAAGATGACCGGCTTTGCCTTGCTCGGTCCGGTCCGGCTGTTCGATTTGCCGCGCTCGGAGTTTCTAGCGGTGATCGACGGCATGGAAATGGACGCACGCGACGCTTTGGTGGCGCCGAGTATGGAGGAATTTCTCCTCTACTGTCGCCGCGTGGCTGGGGCCGTGGGCTTGCTCTCGATTCGCGCCTTTGGCGCGGAAGAGCCGGCCGCGGAGAAGCTGGCCGTCGCGCTTGGGGAGGCGCTGCAGTTCACCAATGTACTGCGAGACTTAGCTGAAGATGCCAAGCGCGGGCGCCTCTATTTGCCTGAAGAGCTGCTGAAAAAGAACGGCGTTCGGGTCCGAGAGCCCGAGGCGGTTTGTGCTGACCCGGCGCTGCCCTCCGTCTGCGCAGAGCTCGCCCACATGGCCCAGCATCGCTTCGATGAAAGCCAGCGATTGATCGGCCTGTGCCAACGCCGGCGCCTGCGACCCGCGATCCTGATGATGGAGGTCTACCGTCGCTTACTTGAGCGCCTGGTTCGATCGCAATGGCGGGATGTGTCCCATCCTGTCGAAGTGCCAGCCATCGAGAAGCTGTGGGTGGCCCTGCGCTACGGGTTCTTTTAAGCCGATGGCAATGGTGCACGTCGTCGGTGCCGGCCTCGCCGGCCTATCCTGCGCGGTTCGCTTGGCGGATCGCGGTGTCGAGGTGCGGCTTTACGAGGCCTCCGGCCAAGCTGGCGGGCGATGCCGTTCCTATTTCGATGAGAAACTGGGGTGCCAGGTCGATAACGGCAACCATCTGCTGTTATCGGCGAACCGGGCGGCGCTCGCGTACCTTGATCTAATCGGCGCCGGCGACAGTCTCATCGGCCCTCAGCCGGCCTTTCTTCCCTTCGTGGATCTTGCAAGCGGGGAAAGCTGGGCGCTGCGACCGTGCGCTGGGCGTCTGCCCTGGTGGCTTTTGTCACGCCGGCGCCGTGTTCCCGGCACCGGAGCCTTTGACTATTTGGCTGCCTGGCGTCTGGCTAGGAGTAAGGTAACGGACCGGGTTACTGACTGCCTCGCCACTGAGGGGCCGCTTTGGCATCGATTTTGGGAGCCGTTGGCGGTCGCGGTTCTCAATACCGCGCCCGAAGAGGCGTCAGCGCGTTTGTTATGGTCCGTGGTCTCTGAAATCTTTGCCGAAGGAGAGGCCTCTGCCAGGCCACTTATAGCCCGGGACGGCCTGGGCGCCAGCTTCGTTGACCCGGCGATAAGCTTTCTTAGGGCAAGGCAGGCGGAGATCACTTTCGATCGGCGTCTACGCCACATCGAAATCGAGGCGACCGGGGTAAGAAGTCTCGAATTCGCCGAGAAAAAAGTCTCGCTTGCACTGGATGATTGGCTGGTCTTGGCAGTGCCACCCTCTGTCTTGGCATCCCTCATGCCCGAGGTTTCTGTACCACGGCAAAGCCGACCGATCGTTAATGCCCATATCCGACTGCCGCTGGACCAAGCCGAAGCCGCCTGGCTGTGGCCTGATTGCCCCATTTTGGGGGTGATCGGCGGAACCGCCCAGTGGCTGTTTCGGCGCGGCGAGATAGTCAGCGTAACCGTGAGCGCCGCCGAAGGCTTGGTTAATGGTAAAGCCGGGGCGATTGCCGATCTGCTCTGGCAAGACACGGCGCGTGCTCTGGGAATCGAGGGATTAACCATGCCACCCATTCGCGTTGTCAAAGAAAAGCGTGCGACTTTCGCCCAGACCCCGGAAGAACTGGCGCGGCGGCCGGGAGCCGAAACCGCCTGGCCACGGGTCTTAGTCGCCGGGGATTGGACGGATACGGGAGTGCCCGCAACCATTGAAGGCGCGGTACGCTCTGGAAATCGAGCTGCCGACTTGATTACGATCACGTGAAGGCGTAAACCCCAGTGCGACTTGCGAGAATCCGCGATAACGCTGTATAGTTCCGAACAATCTACTGGGGTTCAAAGAAGAGTTAATGCACACTGGTCGAGCTATAAAGGCATCGAACCGCGCCGTCTACATGGGCCGAGAGTCCCAGGTGCCGGTCGAGCTTGCCACCCTTAACGCGGAACTGTCGACTGCGGGCCTGAGGCCGGCCGGTCATTTGCGGCCTGTTGAACCAGCCGACGATGCCATGGCCGCGGCCCGTGATGCCCTTATGTCGCGCCAGAAGCCCGACGGTCATTGGGTGTTCGAGTTCGAGGCGGATGCGACCATACCATCGGAATATCTGTTTCTGCAGCACTACCTTGGTGACGTCGACGAGGTGCTCGAGCGGAAGATCGCCAACTACCTGCGCGACATTCAAGGTGACGACGGTGGCTGGCCACTGTTCCATCGAGGGGAGGCCAATATCAGTGCCTCTGTGAAGGCCTATTACGCCTTGAAGCTAGCCGGTGATGATCCTGAGGCAGAACACATGCGGCGGGCGCGCAAGACCATCTTGCGCCTTGGCGGTGCCGCTAAAACCAATGTCTTTACCCGCACAACTCTCGCCCTTTTCGGCCAGGTTCCGTGGCGGGCGGTACCGGTGATGCCGGTTGAAATCATGTTGTTGCCACGGTGGTTCCCGTTCCATCTGTCCAAGGTGTCCTACTGGTCGAGGACGGTCATCGCCCCCCTTCTGATCTTGATGACCTTGAAGCCGCAAGCGCGAAATCCGCGCGGGATTGGTATTGCGGAGCTGTTCCATCGTCCGCCGGCGAAAGAGCATTATCCGATGAATGCCACCGGCAGCCGGCTGGGCTCGCTCTTTGTCGGCATGGATAAGCTGCTGCGGGTCGTCGAGCCCTTTTTTCCGAAGAAAGTCCGTGCGCGTGCCACCAAGGTTGCAGTCGAATTTGTCACGCCGAGGTTGAATGGGGAAGATGGGTTGGGGGGAATTTTCCCGGCCATGGCCAATGCGGTTATGGCCTTTGACGCCTTGGGTTATGCGCGCGATCATCCGGATTTTGTGATGGCCAAGCGCGCGGTCGACAAGCTCGTCATGCCGCGGGATGCCGATCGGGCCTACTGTCAGCCCTGTTTATCGCCAGTCTGGGATACCTGTTTGGCCTTGCATGCGCTAATGGAAGCTGGCGTGGAGCGCGATGATCCGGCACTGGAGCGCGCCTTTGACTGGCTGTTGAAGCGAGAAATTGATAGCACTGTCGGCGATTGGGCCTGGCAGCGGCCCGGTTTGGCGCCTGGTGGCTGGGCCTTTCAGTACTGGAACGAATACTATCCGGATGTCGATGATACCGCGGTTGTCGTCATGGCGATGGATCGGGCCAATAACCCGCGCTTTCGCCCAGCGATTGAGCGAGCCACGGCCTGGATCTTGGGCATGCAGTCGCAGAATGGCGGTTGGGGTTCCTTCGATGCGGACAACACCCACCACTATTTGAACCATATACCTTTTGCCGACCACGGCGCGCTGCTCGATCCGCCGACTGTCGATGTGACAGCGCGTTGCCTTTGCATGCTGTTACAACTCGGCTACAAGCGCGATCACCCGGCGGTCCGCCGCGGCCTCGCTTATCTAAGACAAGAGCAAGAGGCCGATGGCTCTTGGTTTGGCCGCTGGGGTATCAATTACATTTATGGAACCTGGTCGGCGCTTTCGGCCTTTAATGCCGCAGGGGATGATCTTTCCGCTCCGCACATTCGGCGGGCGGTGGACTGGCTGCGGGCGCAACAGCTTGAGGACGGCGGCTGGGGCGAAGACGGGGCGACCTACTGGCAGCACCGCCGCGGCGAGGTGAAGGCAAGTACTGCATCGCAGACGGCTTGGGCTCTTTTGGGCCTGATGGCGGCCGGGGAGGTCGAGAGCGAGGCGGTGAAGCGCGGCGTGGCCTATCTGGAGGCCGCACCTCGCGACGGTGACAAGTGGCAAGAGCGGCTCTACACGGGTGTTGGCTTTCCCCGGGTGTTTTATCTGAACTACCACGGATACAGCGCCTACTTCCCGCTTTGGGCCCTGGCTCGTTATCGCAACCTTATGAAAGGGAACGATCGTCGAGTGGGGCACGGGATCTAGATCTTGGCGAGTACGGCGGCCGGCAGCAATCCATCGTCGCCGCAGCCGGTGGCCCCTGTCGAGACCAGGCCCCGTTTCACGGCGGTCCGGCAACTGGGCATCATCACAGGATTAACGGCCGAGGCGCGGATCGTCGAATGTGTTGCCGGCAGAGATGCCGATTTGCCTTGGCCTAATCTGGGCATTGCCGTCTCGGGCGCTTCGTCGCACCGGGCGACGGAACTTGCCGATCGCATGCTGTCCCGAGGCGCTGACGGCCTCTTGTCCTTTGGCCTGGCCGGCGGTCTCGATCCCAGTTTGAAAGCCGGCGACATCGTCATTGGCGATCACGTCTTGGCGCCTGACGGATCAGACTATGGCTGCGACGATGCCTGGCGCCAGGCAATTCTAAGCCTCGAAACGGAAGCCGAGATTCGCGTCGGCGACATCGTCGGTAGTGATACCCCCATTTCATCACAGGCTGAAAAGAGCCGTCTCTATAAGAGCTCTGGCGCCTTGGCCGTGGACATGGAAAGCCACGCTGTTGCTGTAGCTGCGGCAAAAGCCGGTGTTTCTTTTATGGCCATTCGGGCGATCGCCGATCCCGCATCTCAACCGGTGCCCTGGTGCGCCCGTTCTGGCGTGTCGGCCAGCGGCAGCATGCGGCCGATATCGGTGTTGCTGCGCCTCTTGCTCCAGCCATGGCAACTGCCGACGGTGATCGCCTTGGGGGCCGGAACTCGGCGCGGTTTAAGATCTTTAAGCCGCTTCGCCCGGCTCGGGCCCGCTGTCTTTGGCGCCGGCTGAAGAGCGAGTTACCTTGTCGCCTTGGTGCAGCTCGGCGACGGCCCCGGCCACCATACCGTCGAAGACGTACTCGGCCGGCCGTTGCCCATCGAGCGGAATGTCGGGTGCCATGGACGCTTCGGTATCGACGCCCATCAAGAAGACCTTAAGGGCCTTCAAGGGGTGCTTGACCGTGTCCGCCACGGCAGTCCCCTCATAACCGCAATGCACCATGCAATCGGCACATTTTTCATAGTTGCCGGTGCCATAGCTCTCCCAGTCGGTTTCCTCCATCAGCGCCTTATAGCTTGGCGCGTAGCCTTCGTTGAGCAGATAGCAGGGGCGCTGCCAGCCAAAGATGTTGCGCGTCGGGTTGCTCCAGGGGGTGCAGCGATAGCTTTGATTACCGGCCAGGAAATCTAGGAAAAGCGTCGACTGGCTAAATCGCCATTTGTGCCCGCGGCCGAGGCGAAATACGTCGCGAAACAGGTGTTTGGTCTGCTGCCGCTTGAGAAAATGTGATTGATTGGGAGCCCGCTCGTAGGCATAACCGGGCGAGATGGTAATTCCCTCGACACCAAGGTCACCCACGTAATCAAAGAATTTCGCGACTTCCACAGGCTTGGCATTGTTGAAGAGCGTACAGTTAACGTTGACGCGAAAGCCGCGGCCAGCGACCTCCTTGATCGCGGCAACCGCCTTCTTAAACACGCCCTTTCGGTCGACGGCGCGATCATGTTCCTCCTCTAGGCCGTCCAGATGAACGGAGAAGGTAAGGTAGGGGCTGGGCTTGAAAAGATGCAGTTTCTTTTCCAGCAAGAGCGCGTTGGTGCAGAGATAAACGAAGCGCTTGCGCTTGACGATCTGAGCGACGATCTCGCCGATTTCCTTGTGGATTAGCGGCTCGCCGCCGGGGATGGAAACGACCGGCGCCCCACAGGATTCCACCGCCTCGATGCAGTCTTCCACGGTGAGGCGCCGGTTGAGGATGGCATCAGGGTAGTCAATCTTGCCGCATCCCGGGCAAGCCAGATTGCAGCGGAACAAGGGTTCTAACATCAGCACCAAAGGATAGCGATCGCGGCCTGTCAGGCGCTGCTTCAAGATGTAAGTGCCGACGCTGATCTGTTGCCTCAGGGGGACTGCCACCTTCGACCTACCCTTCTTTATCGGAATTGGGTGCCCCAAGTTCACGGTATCATTGATCGATACCTTGATCTCAATCCAGGGGCTTCTCGAAACTGTGATGTTGCTCCTTAACCTGCTTGACGAGGAAATCCAAGCCTTATTCCCCTTTTAACGAACAAATCATAGCAACATTTCACCCTAAATCGAGCGCCGTGGAGCTGGGTCCTGATAGGCACGCCACCTTGCGAACCGCAGGGCTGTCACTACATTGGCCCCAGGGTGAGATGAGGCCTCAGACCAGTCAAACGTCGTGAATTTGTCTCATGCTTTGCGGAATTCCAGCGATGAATCAGTTTGTAAGCGATATTGCCTTCACGCCGGCGGTCAAGTCAGAGCAGGAAAAACGCGGTTCGCGCGGCGGCTATGCAAAGATGGCCGAGCGGCGGGATTGGCGCGATCGCGTGGACGAGGACCTGCAGGCCTTTCTCGCCGAGCGCGATAGCTTTTATCTGGCGACAGCCAACAGTGACGGACAGCCCTATATTCAACATCGCGGCGGGCCCAAGGGCTTCTTGAAGGTGCTTGACGAGAAGCGCCTGGCTTTCGCCGATTTCGCCGGCAACAAGCAATACATCACCTTGGGAAACCTAGCCGAGAACGACAAGGCCTATATCTTTCTGATGGACTACGCCAATCGGCGGCGGGTCAAGATTTGGGGCTGCGCCGAATTTGTTGAAGGCGACGAGGATGTTCTCAATCGTGTGACCCTGCCCGGCTACCAGGGAAAGGTAGAACGCGCCATCCTCTTCACGATCGAGGCTTGGGACGTTAACTGTCCGCAGCACATCGTCCGTCGCTATGATGAAGCCACGATTGCCATAGCCACGGAAAAGTTAACCGCGCGGATTTCCGCCCTGGAAGCGGAGATCGCGGAACTGCGGGCCCACCTTTCAGCGGATAAGTCGCATCCCTGATAGCCATGCCGGCGCTCGCTGCAACTTGCCGCCGCTGCAACTTGCCGGCGCTGCAACTTGCCGGCTGGCCTACTATCCTGCCAAGAGGGATTGCTCGAAGGGGAACTTGGAGAGGACGAGGTGGCCGGTCTCGGTGATGACGATCTGCTGCTCGAGCTTGACGCCTTCCGGCCCGCCGACCTCGCCGACGTAGCTTTCCACGCAAAGACACATGCCCGGCTCCAACGCGCCGTCGTAGATCAAGGCGGCGTCCTCAGGATAGAAGATGCAGGGCCATTCATCGGACATGCCAATGCCATGGGCCATCACCGGATAGTGCTGCGCGCGGAAACGTTCCGGTTGGCGAAAGCCTTTTTCCGTGAGCTCTCGAAAACCGGCCCCCGGCTTCATGAGCTGGAGATTGTGGTGCACTTCCTCGTAGGCGCGGCTGTAAAGCTCCCGCTGATAGTCGCTCGGCTTGCCGGGCTCGCAAAAGAAGGCACGGGAGATATCCGCCGCATAGCCGAAAGGCCCCACCATGTCGGTATCGAAGCAGACGAGCTCGCCGGCACGGATCAAGCGGCTGCCGGCTTCTTGTAGCCAAGGATTGGTGCGGTCGCCGGCGCTTAGCAGGCGGCATTCGATCCAATCGCCGCCGGCCTCGATGTTGGCCTGCCAGAGGTGGCTCCAGAGCTGGGTTTCACTTAGTCCGGGGCGAAGCGCATTGCGCATCCGCCACATGCCATCTTCGGCCACCGCGATGGCGAAATTCATGCAGAGGATCTCTTCCGGGCATTTGATATTGCGAGCCGCTTCGATGATATCGGCGCCGTCGACGACCTCTATGTTCAGGCCCGAGAATGCCGGAGTCGCCCGAGTTCCCGCCTGTTCAACGGCCAGCCGCCGGTTGCCGCCGCCGTGCTGCCTGACTAGGTCGGCCATCTGCTCCGCCCAGCGGCGATACCATTCCTCGCTGCGAGAGCCGCCGAACATATAACTGAGCGGCAGGCAGTCATCGCGAATCTCGTCAACTGTCTCCAAGCCAGTGGCTGTCTTCCGGCCCGGGTCCGAATCGAACAGGACCACCGGCCCTTCGGCCGGGATGAAGACGTAGCCCGCAAGGATATGTGTTTGGAAAATGGCGCAGTTGCGCACACCCGTGGCGTAGCGCAGCGAATAGGGGCTAAAGAGAACCACGCCCGCACAGTCGCGTGCGATGACCTCTTGGCGAACGCGCTCGAGCCGGTAGAGCCGCATGCGCCGCAAATTGATCGAGGCTTCCGTATCGGTAAGCTGGATCGGCGGCGTGGTGCGGGCCGCCTGCTCCAAGGAGAGCTGCGGCAGCGCGCGCCCGGCGGCGGTGGTAAGGGGAGGGATCGTCACCATCAATCCAGCTCGCTTTCAGGAAAATCTTGAAGGAAGCACGCCCAATAGCTGGCGCGGCACGGTCGAGATTCTGCCATCCCTCAGGAGTCTCTTAGTGCACCCGTACTCTGATTCCGCACCGGCCGCCGGCGTTTTGACAGCGAACGTGATCCAGCAAACTCTATATCTCAATGAAGACAACGCCTCCCTCAAGCTTGACCGGATAGGTCTTGAGATCAATACACGCGGGCGCGCCCTTTACCTTACCGCTGGGTATATGGAAACGGCCCTGGTGTAGTGGGCACTCGATGATGTCGTCGATGACCAACCCGTCGGCCAAATGTTGCTGCTCGTGGGTGCACAGGCCGTCGGTGGCAAAATAGCCACCGGCCAAGCGATAAACGGCAAATGTGCGGTCCCCATAGTCGAAGCGAATCACGTCTTCTTCTTCGACCTCATCGGCATCGCAGACCCGGTGCCAGTCGCTCATCGGCTAAATCCTTCTAGCCAAGATCTGCGCTAAATTGATCACGGCGGCCAAAGCTGCGCTGGAAGGCGGCCGCGAACACTTCCCGGTTGGTCGCCAAGAGGCCCCTGGATGGCGCTGGCACCTGTTCCGCTACGGCGTCGGCGAGCTGCGGCAGGGCATGGAAGGGGACGGTTGGGTACATATGGTGTTCCACATGATTGTTCATGTTCCAGTAGATCAGCTTGCCAAGCCAGTTGGTCGAAAAGGAACGGGTGCTGAGCCGCAAGTCGGTGACATTCTCCGCCATTTCCGCATGCTGGATTATGGTGAAGAGCTGCATCACAACGCCACCGACCAGTCGGGGCAAGATAAGGTAGGTCAGGGGCCAGAGCACACCTGTGGCAAGCATTGCAACGGCTGTAAGCCCGTAGACCGTTAGGAAGATGCGGGCCTCGCGGATCGCCTTGCCCTGTTCGCTATCCGGCAGGTAGGCCGCCACTTCCTTGCTGATGTGGCCTGCGGCCAACTGCAAGTGCAGCTTGCCATCGTACCAAATGATGCCGAGGCCGCTCACCTCCAGTACGTAACCCCAGAAGGTCAGCGGCGTGGCAAAGGGCATCTGGGCATCGACGCCTTTGATCCAAGTGTAGGTGTGATGCTTGGCATGGGCGAAACGGCGGTGGGTCGGGCTTTCCATATAGATCAAGGAGGTGAGCCAAAAGAACACCTCATTGATCGTCCGGTTGCGGAAGGCCGTGCCGTGAGCGCATTCATGCGATAAGGCATAGCTCGCCGTCGCCAGGATACCGCCGTAAAGCAATAGGGCGGGTATCGTCCACCAGCTCCACAGGGAGAGATGAAGAAGGAAACCCGTGGCCAGCAGCAAAGCTCCATTGCCGGCCAGGAACAGCAAGGCATGACGATTGTTCCGTCGCATGAGTTTCTTAAGCTGCTTTTTCGGCAGGCTGACGCCGGAGGATGCGGCGTTGGTGGGCTGTGGATGGGACATGGCCGGTTCCTCGACGGGGGATGCTGACGGGCTATTGCTTGTAATCAGGCTCTTCCTGGTCGAGCCTGATTTTGATTTCCCGGAGATGATTGCGGGCCAAGGTCGGATAGTTTTCCCATTGCTGAGCGGTCTTTTCCGCTACCTCGTCGCTCACCACCTTGAGCGGCCTCCCGGTCATGTAGGCCGTGATCAGGGTTTCGGCAGCGCGCTCGAAGTGGTAGATGTCGTCAATCGCCTGGGCGATCGTATCGGCGACGACCAGGATCCCGTGGTTGCCCATGAGCAAGATGGACTTGTTTCCAAGGCAGTTGGCGAGCCGTTCGCCTTCTTCGCCCAATCCCATGCCGTCGAAGCCGCTATCGACCGCCACCCGATTGAAAAACCGCATGGTCACCTGATCGATCGGCAAGATGGTCGGGTCGTCGAGGCAAGCCAGGACCGTAGAATACTTCGGGTGTAGATGCAGCACACAACGGGCCTGCGGAACGCGGCGGTGGATGGCCCCGTGAATGCCCCAAGCGGTGGGATCCGGCGCATTCGGCGATGTGAGACAAGCCGGATCATTGGCATCTAAGAGCAGCAGGTCGCTTGCCTTGACGCGGGCGAAATCCCAGCCGTCCGGGTTCATCAGAAACTGCGTACCATCGTCAGAGACGGCCATGCTGAAATGGTTGTTGACCGCTTCCTGCAGGCCTTGTCGTGCCGCCCAGCGGAAGGCCAGGGCGAGTTCTTCGCGCTGAACTTGGTAAGGGTCGCTGTGGCGTTCTGTTTGCGAAACTGTCGTCAGTGCCATGATTGGATCCCACCTAGCTCGGGAACAAATTGATACGTCTCGAACTATCAAGCCTAGGTGGTTTTCAGAGCAAACGAAAAATACACACCCTTGCCATAAGTGAAACTAATGCATTAGTTATTTATCATTTCCTTCTTGCAGGTGGCCGAGATGGACCGACTTCCGCCGCTCAACTGGCTGCGCGCTTTCGAGGCGGCGGCGCGACATCTGAGCTTCACCGAGGCTGCCCGTGAACTCCATATTACTCAGTCGGCGGTCAGCCAGCAGGTGAAGAGCCTCGAAGGACATCTCAGGCAGCACCTATTCCTGCGCCGCCCGCGCAGCCTGCAGCTCACTGATGCTGGCCGTGCCTACCTGCCGACCATCGAGGCGGCCTTCAAGATGCTGCGCGAGGGAACCCGGGCGCTGACCGGCGAGAACCCGGACACACTGCTCGACATCCACGCCAACCTGGCCTTCACCGTGCACTGGTTGATGCCGCGCATGGAGGTGTTCTTGGCCGCGCACCCCTGGGTCAAGCTAAACCTGTCGACTTCGGTCTGGACGACCGAACACACCGACCCCTACGCCAGCGTCGAGATTCGCTTTGGTGCCGGCCGCTGGGACGGGGCGGCGGGCGAACGATTGACCAAGGAGGAATTCTTTCCTGTTTGCGCGCCCACCTTGGCGGCACGCTTGGCGCGCCCGCTTGACCTATTAGACCAGCGCCTCATGGATGTCAGCGGATCGCTACAAGGCTGGGACACCTGGCTGGCGGCAGCGGGCCTGACGCCACCGATTGGGGTGTCACTGGATCGCGCCAGTACCTACGTCGTCACCTTCGACCTAGCAAGGCAGGGGCTGGTGGTTGCCCTCGGCCACGGGCTCATTGCCGACAATCTTCTATCCCAAGGCGCCTTGGTCCGGCCCTTTGACCTTCGTCTGCCCATGAAAGAAAGCTACTACCTGGTTACCCCACAGGAACGGCCGCTCACCCGCGCGGCCAAGGCCTTTCGCAGGTGGCTGCTGGATACCGTGCGGCAATAAGAATTCCTAGCTTTCCGCCCGCTCGAGCATGGCGTGCAACAGCACATTACAGCCGGCCGCTAAGTCACTGGGCGTGGCGCTCTCCAACTCATTGTGGCTCAGCCCATCCTTGCAGGGCACGAAGACCATCGCTGTCGGCGCCACCTTGGAAAGGTAGCAGGCGTCATGTCCGGCACCCGAAATAATGTCTCGGTGTTGATAGCCGTGTAGCTCGGCCCCCTGGCGAACAGCGCCAACGCAGTCCTGATCGAAGGCGATGGGCGCCACATACCAAATTTCCTCGATATCGCAGGTGAGGTGGTCTTCTTCAGCAATTTCGGCGAAGGCCTTGCGCATGCCATCAGCCATGGCGCTGAGTGTCTCGTCTTCCGGATGGCGCAAATCGACCGTGAAGAAGACCTTGCCCGGGATGGTGTTGCGGGAATTGGGACTGTTTTCCAGCACGCCAACCGTCGAAACCGCATGCGGCGGGTTTTCCAAGGCAATACGGCGAACCGTGCTGATCATGCGGGCCGCACCAGCCAAGGCATCGGCGCGGCGGACCATGGGGGTAGTGCCGGCGTGCGATTCGCGGCCGGTGATTGTGACCTCAAACCAGCGTTGGCCCTGGGCCCCGGTGACGATACCGATTTCTTTTTCCTCGGCTTCCAGGATGGGCCCTTGCTCGATGTGTGCTTCAAAGAAGGCTTTGACTTCACGCTCGCCGGTCTTGGCGTCCCCCATATAGCCAATGCGCTCGAGCTCATCGCCCAGGGTGTTGCCGTCCGGGTCGCTGCGGGCATGGGCGTAGTCAACATCGAAGACACCGGCAAAGACGCCGGACGCAATCATCGCCGGAGCAAAGCGCGACCCCTCTTCGTTGGTCCAGACCACCGCCTCCACGGGCGCGGCCGTCTCGATTCCATGGTCGTTTAGCGTGCGAATCACTTCGAGGCCCGCCAGGACACCGAAGACGCCGTCGAACTTGCCGCCGGTCGGCTGCGTATCCAGATGTGATCCGGTCATCACCGGCGGCAGGCTGTCGTCGCGCCCAGGGCGGCGGGCGAAGATGTTGCCCATATCATCGACGGTGATCGAGCAGCCCGCTTCCTTGCACCAACGCACGAAGAGATCCCGACCTTCGCGATCCAGGTCGGTCAGGGCAAGACGGCAATTGCCGCCGAGTTCGGTCGGACCAATTTGGGCCATCTCCATGAGGGACTGCCAAAGTCGTTCGCCGTTGATCGAGATGTTTTTTGCCATGAGAAGTCCCCTCGTTGCTGGTCCACCGTAGGCTGACAGGCGCAAGCCAATCTGAAGAGGTTTAGAAGCCATATCGACGCGCCGAAAGCAAGCCCACAGCCGATCAAGAGTAGGAAGCGGCTGTTTCCTGTGTCGCGGACACGTCTGCCATCCCTGATGACTCGGCTATTCAAAAATGTCTAAGCGATATTCCAATTCATGGATCGAAACACATTTCCGTTTAATGTAACAGAAGGTCTTGCTGTTTGTGCGTAAGGGCGGGAAGACAGGAAGCGCCATGTACTTCAACCCACGACTTTGGATTTTCACTCGGGGCCTGCGCTCGCGCATCACCTGGTCGGTATTATTGGGGGTTCTGTCGTCAGCTCTGGGCGTGGCCCGCCTGGCCCTCTTGGGTTGGCTCTTGGGCCAGGTCTTTGCCGGCGCACCGCTGTGGGAGCTGAGCTATTACGGTGCGGGGGTTGCTCTCCTGATCTTGGCCCGCGGCGCCCTGGAGCATGCCCGCGTGATGGTCGCCCATCGCACCGCGGCCCGGGTACAGCTTTCCTTGCGTCAACAGCTTTATGACAAGATTACCGCGCTGGGGGCGGCCCACCTTGGACTGACGCGCACCGGCGATCTCGTGGTGACCCTGGTGCATAGCGTCGAGCATCTGGAAGTCTATTTCGGCAAGTATCTTCCGCAGCTCTTCGTGGCGGCGATCACGCCGATCATCATATTTGCTTTTGTTGCCTGGATCGACTGGGCCATCGCCGGCGTTTTCCTAATCGCTGCCTTGTTCACTCTGTTGGCGCCCGCCGCTTTTCACCGCTGGGATCAAGATAGCTCCCTTGCCCGGGCGCGCGCTTACGCAGATTTCGCGGCCGAGTTTCTCGATTCGATCCAGGGGCTTGCCACACTCAAGGCCTTTGGCCAAAGCGGTTCGCGCGCCCGACTCTTGGCCGAGAAGGCGCATGCGGTCTTTCGTTCCACCATGTGGGTGCTGGCAACTAACGCGCTGACCCGCGGTATTACCGACACCGGAATCGCCCTCGGTGCGGCGGCGGCGCTTGCCCTCGGCGCCTACCGGACGAGCGAAGGCCTGATGGGCTTGCCCGAGCTTTTGGTGATCTTGTTGCTTGGTGTCGAGGTGTTTCGCCCGTTGCGCGACCTGCGTGGACTGCTGCACGAGGGCATGCTGGCGGAGGCGGCAGCCGTGAAAATTCTCGCCTTGCTCGATCGCACGCCGGCCATTGTCGAGCCGGCAATGCTAGACACGACAGAAACCCTGGCGCCGACCCTCCGCTTTGAGAATGTCCGCTTCGCCTATCCGGGTGGCCGGGGTACCACGCACAAGGACCTCAGTTTTGCCGTGGCCCAGGGCGAACGCATCGGCATCGTCGGCGAGAGTGGGGCCGGCAAATCCTCCATCGTGCGGTTGCTGATGCGCCTCTATGACCCGGACGAAGGGCGCATCCTCCTGGGGGGGCGTGACCTGAAGACCCTCAGCTTCGACCAGATTCGCCGGCACATGGCCGTGGTTCATCAAGACACCTACCTGTTTCACGGCACGGTCGAGGAAAACCTGAGGTTCGGCCAGGCGGATGCCGCTCGCGAGGCGCTGGAAGCAGCGGCCCGCGCCGCCAATGCCCATGACTTCATCATGGCCTTGCCCGAAGGCTATCAGACGCTGGTGGGCGAGCGCGGGATGAAGCTTTCCGGCGGCCAGCGCCAGCGCATCGCCATTGCCCGTGCGTTGTTGCGCGATGCCCCTATCCTCATCCTGGACGAGGCCCTTTCGGCGGTCGACGCGGAAAACGAGGCGGTCATCCAGGAAGCGCTTGATCGCTTGATGGTGGGGCGCACGACCCTGGTCTTAGCGCACCGGCTGTCGAGTGTGATTGATTCTGACCGTATCTTTGTGCTCGGCGGCGGCCGGGTGATCGAGGAAGGCAGCCATCAGGCCTTGATGGCGAAAGGCGGTGCCTATTGGGCCTTGATGTCCGAGCAAGCAGAGCAGGGTAGCGGTGATGCCGACATCCCAAGCACTCTGGAACAGGACGCCACCCTTCAGTCCGCGCCGATCTTTGCCGAGGCGCAAGAGGTCGTCGCGCAGGAGGAGGGAACGATTTCAGCCGGCGAGCAGCTAACCTGGTCTGCGGCCATTCCAAAGCTTCTAGGATTTGCCGGGCGCTGGCCCGGCCGGCTCATTCTGACGTTCCTCTTTGGTGTGGCTCGGGTTCTTGCTTTTATCGCCGTTGGCTTGGTTTCGGCCTTAGCTGTGGCAGCAGTGAAGGAGGGCGATCCCACCTTTGCCTTGATGGTGGCCCTCTTTGTCCTGGCGCCGGCTGCCGGCGTGTTGCACTGGTTTGAATCTTGGATCGCCCATGACATGGCCTTCCGCTTGTTGGCGGAGATGCGCATCGAACTCTTTCGCAAAATCGACCAGTTGGCGCCTGCTTACCTAGTGCGGCGGCGCAGCGGTGACCTGGTCGCTATGGCGACAGAGGATGTAGAGATGGTGGAATTCTTCTTTGCCCACACCATCGCGCCGGCCTTTGTCGCGGTTCTCGTGCCGAGCCTGGCGATTGTGGTTCTGGCGATGTTCCATTGGGGCCTTGCCTTGGCCCTGGCTCCCTTCCTGGCCATCGTGGCCCTCTCGCCTGTTCTGCTGCGGCGGCGCATCGACCGCGTGGCATCCCGCGACCGTGAGGCTCTGGGCGAGCTCAATGCGCACAGCGTGGATGCGGTTCAGGGGCTGGCGGAAGTGGTGGCCTTCCAGCAGGAGGCGCCGCGGCGCCAGGCCTTTACCGACTTGGTCAAGAAGCATCAGACGGTGCGCCTTTCCTTCTTCGGCGATCTCTCGCTGCAGGCTGTGTTGGTGGAGGTGGTGACTACCTTGGGGGGGCTCGCCATTGTCCTTTGCGGTGCCCTCCTGGTCTTCCACGGACAGATGTCAGCAACCTATTTGCCGCTGTTGACCCTCTTGGCGATGGCGGCCTTCCTGCCGGTCTCGGAGATTGCTGACATCGGCCGCCAGCTCGCTGATACCCTGGGCGCCACACGACGCCTTACCATGGTTCATGACGAGCCGGTGGTCGTAAAGGATGGTGCGAAGGAAGCGCCAGAGCGTTCGGGTGGGGTTGATCTCGCCTTTGAATCGGTTGGCTTTTCCTATCCCGGCATCGCCCGGCCGGCTGTAAAGGACATAAGCCTTGAGGTGCCGGCCGGCAGCACGCTTGCCTTGGTCGGGCCGTCGGGCGCGGGGAAAACCACCTTGGCGCACTTGATGCTGCGGTTCTGGGACCCGCAAGAAGGGCGTATTACCCTTGCCGGCCTGGACCTCTGCGACTATCGGCTCGATGCGCTTCGGAGTCAGGTCGCCCTGGTGGCCCAGGATACCTACCTCTTCAACGATACGCTAAAGGCCAACATCCTAATCGCGCGGCCTGAGGCCAAGGAAGCCGAATTGACCGAGGCAGTCGAGCGGGCGGCCTTGGCCCCCTTCATCGCAACCCTGCCGCAGGGGCTGGAGACACCGGTGGGCGAGCGGGGTATGGCGCTCTCCGGTGGCCAACGGCAGCGAGTGGCGATCGCCCGCGCATTCTTGCGCGATGCGCCAGTCCTGGTGCTCGATGAAGCGACCTCACACCTCGATGCGGCGAGCGAGCGTTTGGTCCATCAGGCCCTGAGGGACCTAATGCGCGATCGAACCACCTTGGTGATCGCTCACCGCCTATCGACGGTGCGAGAAGCTGATTCCATCGCTGTCATCGAAGGTGGTCGGCTGCGCGAGCTAGGAGACCATGAGGCGCTGCGGGCCAAAGGCGGGCTCTACGCCCATCTGGTCGGCCGGCAGCTTTCGGCCAGTGGTGGGACGAGATCCAAGGAGGTTGTGACCCGCTGAACTTTTGATGCAAGGCATTCCAAAACCTCGGATCGTCCTCTAAGGTCGAAGCCGCTGGCGGAGGGAGGTTTTAGTGCCGGGGCATGACAATCTTGACGGCCTGCTGCACCAACTGAAAACATCGGCGGCGTTGCCTGTGGAGCTTGCCCGCGCTTGCCCGCCTGAGGTCTATCACTCCGAGGAATTTCACGCACGGGAGCTGGAGAGCCTCTTTCATCAGGAGTGGCACTGCGTAGGCCGCGTGGATGAGTTTACCGAGGTAGGGCAGTATCACTGTCTCACCATCGGTGTTGAGCCCATCTTCGTCGTTCGCGACGGGACTAACAGTCTGAAGGCCTACTCGAACGTATGTCGGCATCGCTCCAGTGCTCTGCTGACCGGCGAAGGCCGGATCCAGCACCGTATCGTCTGCCCCTATCATGCTTGGTCTTATGGATTGGATGGCCGCTTGCACGCGGCTCCCCACATGGCGGCGGACTTTGCTTTTCAAGATTGTCAACTACCGGCTTTCCCGGTCGAGGTTTGGGAAGGCTGGATTTATGTCAGCCTTGATCCGAACGTGTCGCCGCTTGCCCCCCGTCTCGCTGGCCTTAGCCGTCGCTATGCCAACTACCGCATGTCGGAGTTTCAAACCCTCTTCCGGGTGGAGGAAGTTTGGGAGACGAACTGGAAGATTCTGGTGGAGAACTTCATCGATCCCTATCACCTCTTTCGCGTGCATGCCAAAACCGTGGAACCGGTGCTGCCCACCCGGCTGACCCAGCCGTTACCGGGGGAGAAGGCCTACACGCTTTTCGAACAGGGTCGGCTGCCCGGTGTCGCTTACGAGTATGCTGAGACTATGGCGGCAAGCAACGAGGCGTTAACGGAAGACGAGCGCAACAAGATCCCGATCTTTTGCGTCTTTCCGGCCCAAACGGTGTCGATTTCGCCGGAGCGCCTGTTTTGGTTGGCCGTGCAGCCCGAGGGAACACAGAAGGTGCGGGTGCGCTGGGGTGTTGATGCTTTCCCCGGTTCGCTACCGGAAGAGGACGCCGGTAAAGGCCGCTGTGAGGAGCTCCGCCAAACCTTCGAGCTGATCAACGCCGAGGACAAATCGATTATTGCCGCTGTCCGACGCAACGCCCACTCCCGCTTTGCAACAGCGGGCCGTTTGTCGCCCAAGGAGCAAACGATCTGGGAGTTCCAGCGCTATCTGGCGGCGCGCCTTTGTGACTAGCCAAGGCCGATAGGTTTAAAAGACGATCACATTGCGCAAGGCCTCGCCGCGGCGAACCGAGGCAATAGCCTCGTTAATGTCGGCCAGCGGGTAGCGACCAGAGATCAGCTCGTCCAGCTTCAAGCGACCTTGCTGATAAAGCCCCACCAACTTGGGTATATCGATCACCAAGCGGGTAGAGCCCATCTTGGAGCCGAGGATGCGCTGGCTTGCATCGGCAAAATCCAGGGCCTGAAGCGACGCCGTGGCACCCACCGCCGGCATGCCGACGATCACCAGGGTTCCGGCCGGGCGCAACAGGGTGAGGCCCTGTTCAATCGCCTTGGTGCTGCCGACGGTGACGAAGACGAAGTCGGCGCCCCGCCCATCGGTCAGACCGCGCACCGCGTCAGGGAGATCATTGCCGGCCGCATTGAGGCCATGGCTGGCACCGAACTGCT
The DNA here is from genome assembly GCA_965222795.1 of Rhodospirillales bacterium. GTDB lineage: Bacteria > Pseudomonadota > Alphaproteobacteria > Kiloniellales > CBDCUY01 > CBDCUY01. The sequence continues at coordinate 3,713,778 of OZ244972.1, forward strand.
TGGCGGCTTCCAGCTTAGAATTGGCGAGGTCGACCGCAATGATGGTCCGGGCCCCAGAAAGAGCCGCTCCCTGGACCGAATTGAGCCCAACGCCGCCAGTGCCGATCACCACGACACTGCTACCCGGAGGCACTTGTGCGGTGTTGGTCACGGCGCCGAGCCCGGTTATGACGCCGCAGGAAATCAGGCTGGCGCTGTCGAAGGGTATCTCCTTGGGGATCTTGGCGACCTGCGATGCATCGACAACGCTGAATTCGGCGAAGGCGCCGGTCCGCAGGCCCTGCTTCACCGGGCTGCCGTCGCCGCGCCGTAAACGCGGTTCTTGGTCCAAGGCAAAGGTGGTTTCGCACTGGGTATGCGCACCCTGCGTGCAATAGAAACACTGGCCGCAGGACCGGATCAAGGTGACAAGCACCGAATCACCGGGTGCCACGGAATCGACGCCCGGTCCTAGAGCCTCTACCACGCCGGCTGCCTCATGGCCGTAGATCGCGGGCAGTTGGCCACCCCACAAGCCGTCCATGTAGTGGATATCGCTTTGGCAGATGGCACAGGCGGCCATCTTAACCAGCACCTCTCCTTCTTGCGGCGGATCGAGCTCTATATCCTCGACCACCAAGGGCTCGCCAAAGCGATGACAAACGGCTGCCTTCATGTCATTTCACCCAAATATGACAAAATTGTTTTGGTTAACTCGCGCCTTACGGTTGACTCTGTACTATCATCAGCGACAGGATTGCATGCTTAAGAGCATCATTTTTTGAATACAATAGGTATGTCGTTTAGTTGGGAGACTTGACCATGGGAAAGAGTGCCAGTGCAGCCGAAGCGGCCGTGGACGCGGCAGTGTCCAAGGAGAAAAACGACACGCCCAAGACGAAAGGCGCCAAGTCCAAACAAAAGAATGGTAAGGACAAGCCGCGTCGCAAGCTAAAGAACAAGTTCTACGAATCGGAACTGGCCCGGCTGCAGATAGAGTTGGTCAAGCTGCAGGAGTGGGTTAAGGATCGCGGGCTGAAGGTCGCGGTGGTCTTCGAAGGACGCGACGCGGCCGGCAAGGGCGGCACGATTAAGCGGATCGTGCAAAGCCTGAACCCGCGCATCTGCCGTGTGGTTGCGCTAGGAACACCTACGGAACGAGAAAAAACCCAGTGGTACTTCCAGCGCTATGCACCCCATCTGCCGGCGGCGGGTGAAATGGTGCTCTTCGACCGCTCTTGGTACAACCGAGCCGGCGTCGAGCGGGTCATGGGTTTTTGTACCGAAGAGGAGTATGAAGAGTTCCTGCGGTCTTGTCCTTCATTTGAGCGCATGCTGGTCCGGTCCGGCATCATTCTGATCAAGTACTGGTTTTCGGTCAGTAACGAAGAGCAGGAACGGCGCTTCCAGGGTCGGATTAAGACCCCGACGAAGCGCTGGAAACTATCACCCATGGATCTCGAGTCGCGCCGGCGATGGGTCGACTATTCGCGCGCCAAGGACGCCATGTTCATCCACTGCGACACCGAAGACGTGCCGTGGTATGTGGTTGAGGCAGATAACAAAAAGCGGGCAAGGCTTAACTGTATCAGCCATCTCTTAAGCCTGATCGCCTATGAGGATTTGACCCCCCAACCGATCAAGCTGCCGCCGCGCCAGGATGCGCAGGGCTATGTGCGGCCGCCGCGCACCAGCCAGCGCTATGTCCCGGAGATTTATTGAGGTCCAAAGACCTTTCAGCCGGCCTGAGAGCCTCCAGTCGGGTCAACCCTGGCCAACAATGAGGATGTGCATGTAGCGCGGACCATGTGCCCCTCTGATGTTCTTGGCCTCGATATCGGCGGTGCCGCTGGTTCCCGTCACGATGTTGATGTTGCGCGGCTGTGCTTGGCCATTCCGGTCGAACGCAATCCAGAAATCCTCGAGGTAGGGAAGGATGCGGGCCACCTCGATAATGACAATGTGGTGGAGCGGGAGGAAGGTGTAGAGGGTCGGCGAATCGGGCCGTGACAGGAAAACGACCGAACCGGTCTCGGCGATGGCGTAGTCGGCCTGCGAGACCACACAGGCTTCATCGGGCGCCAAGTCGTGATGGGTTACGATCTCGTTCCATGACAAGGTCGTCAGGTTTGGCGAGGGTGGTAGGGCCACCTTTGGGCCAAGCCCATTCTTTGAAAGATAGCGAGCGACTGCGCTTGGCACCTCCGCGATGGCCGCGGTTTTCTCCACGGTGGCCGTGACCCGTTCTGAGGTTACTTTTTCAATGAAACGCTCTAGAAGCGTCTGGGACGCAAACTTTGGCTGTACCTGGGCAGGGTCCGCCACCAGGTCCACAGCTTCGGCGGCGATGGCTTCCGGGCTCTTCTGCGGCGAACCGAGTGCCCGGCGGACGGCCGAAAGGATCCCATCGCGAGCGGCGCTCATCGCTGCGTCCTTCTTTCCTTGACATAGAGTTGCATGAAGGTGTCGCGGTCCGGGGCCGGCAGGTCGCGGTGCTTGGTCCAGGCACTGGCCAGGGGCATGGCCCTGATCCGACCTTGACCCCGTGCCCACAGCCGCATGGCCAGGACTCCGGCCCTTGACGCCAGCCGATAGAGGCGCGGCCGCTGCGCGAGCCAAGCCCAGATAGCAAGCGCCAGGCGCGGGATTTTCGGGGTCAACTGAGTTTCATGTTGGCGGACCCGCAGGCTGCGCAGCATGTCTGGCAAAGGAATATTGACCGGGCAAACTTCTTTGCAGCGCCCGTTCAAGGTGCAGGCGTTCGGCAGGTCCTTGGCCGCTTCCAGGGAGGACAGCGCCGGCGTCAGGACCGAGCCCATGGGACCGGGATAGACAGCACCATAGGCGTGCCCGCCAACCGCGGCATAGACAGGGCAGTGGTTCATGCAGGCGCCGCAGCGGATACAGCGCAGCATGGGGCGCAGAAAGCCGCCCAGCATCTCGCTTCGCCGGTTGTCGACCAGGATGATGTGGAAGTGCTCCGGGCCGTCGCGATCGCCTGCTCTCTTAGGTCCGTTGTAAAATGTCGTGTACTGGGTGATTTCCGCGCCAATGGCCGCGCGCGCCAGAAGCCGCAGCAGCACGGTGCAATGGGCAGCGCTTGGGATAACCTTCTCGATGCCGACGGTCACGATGTGGGTTTTCGGCGGTGTCGTGGTGAGTTCCGCGTTGCCTTCATTGGTAACCGTGACGACGGAACCGCTATCGGCGATCAGAAAGTTGGCGCCGGAGATAGAGACATCCGCGTTCAAGAACTTAGGGCGCAGTTCTCGCCGGGCGCTTTCGACCAAAGCTGCGATATCATCCGAGTTGGACGGTTGCCGGTGTTTTTCACGGAAGAGCGTGGTGACTTCTTCGTGGGTCTTGTGCATCGCCGGCATGACGATGTGCGAGGGCGGATCTTTGGCCAGCTGAATGATGTGCTCGGCCAGGTCGGTTTCGACCCGTTCGATGCCGGCCTCGGCCAAGGCTTCACCGATGCCGATTTCCTCGCCCAGCATAGATTTTACGCGGGTCGCGCTACGAGCATTCTGTTCCTGACAGAGGGCAATGACAATATCGGTTGCTTCTTTGGGGGTTCGCGCCCAGTGCACAACGGCACCCGATGCCTGTGCATTGCGCTCGAACATTTCCAGATAATGATCGAGGTGCTCAAGCGTGTGATTTTTGATCTTTTCGGCAAGGGCCCGGGCGGCGGCGTACTCGGGATACTCGGCAATGACTTGGGCGCGGCGGCGCTGCAACAAGCCGGTGGTTCGGTCGAGCGCCACTTTGAGCGTCGGATCGGCCAGGGCCCGTTCAACGTTTTGATGGAAGAGGTGGGAAGTCTGTTTCATCCCTCGTTGCCAAGCTGACAGAGTGCAGGACCGTCGGCCATGCCGGCGAGCACCTCGACGGCGTGGTAGACCTTGGTGGACGAGCCTTCCCGGGCCAGCTTGCCGGCCATGTTCATCAAGCAACCAAGGTCGCCGCCGAGCAAAACGTCGGCGCCGGTCGCCTGGACCGCCCGCGCCTTTTCGCCGACGATGGCGTTGGAAATCTCCGGGTACTTGATGCAGAAGGTACCGCCGAAGCCGCAGCAGACATTATCGCCTTCCAACGGCGTCATCGCCAAACCCTCGACGGCTGCGAGAAGGGTGCGCGGCTGGTCGTGGACCCCGAGGTCGCGGAGGCCCGAACAGCTGTCGTGATAGGTTGCCCGCCCGTGGTAGCGCACATCTTTCGGCGTGAAATTCATCACGTCGTGGAGAAAACTCAGTATTTCCCATGTCTTGGCGGAAAGCGCCTGCTGGCGCTTCGACCAAGTCGGATCGTCGGTGAAGAGCTCGGCGTAGTGTACCCGGATCATACTGGCGCAGGAGCCGGAGGGCACCACCACATAGTCGTAAGGCTCGAAGGCCTCGATCACCTGCTTGGCAATGGCGGCGGTCGAAGCATCGTCACCGTTGTTAAAGGCCGGCTGACCGCAGCAGGTTTGTTGACGCGGCACTTCGACCTCGCAACCCGCCTGCTCCAGCAGTCGAAGGCTGGCAAAGCCGATGTTCGGGCGCAGGGCATCGACGATGCAGGTAACGAAGAAGCCAACCTTTGGTTTCGTCGTCATGGCGTTGTGGCCCGCTAGCTCTCCTTAGCCCAACTCAGGTGATGCGCTGCAGCAGCGTATCGAGCGAAGCCTTGGCATCACCATAGAACATGCGCGTGTTTTCCTTAAAAAACAGCGGGTTTTCGATGCCCGAATAGCCGGTTCCCTGGCCGCGCTTGGAAACAAAGACACGCTTGGATTTCCAGACCTCCAGCACCGGCATGCCGGCAATCGGCGAGCCCGGATCTTCTTGCGCGGCCGGGTTTACAATGTCGTTGGCGCCGATGATGATGGCCACGTCCGTCTGCGGAAAGTCGTCGTTGATCTCGTCCATTTCCAGGACAATGTCGTAGGGCACCTTGGCTTCGGCTAGCAGCACGTTCATGTGCCCTGGCAGGCGGCCGGCGACCGGATGGATGGCAAAGCGCACTTCCTTTCCGGCAGCCCGCAGGCGCTTGGTCAACTCGGAAACCGAGCCCTGGGCTTGGGCCACCGCTAGACCGTAGCCCGGCACGATGATGACGCTGTCGGCATCCTCTAGAGCGCCGACCACGTCGTCGGCGTCGGTGGCGATCATATCGCCCTCGATACTCTGCGACATGGTGGTTTCGCCGCCGAAGCCGCCGAGGATGACCGAAATAAAATTGCGATTCATGGCGCGGCACATGATGTAGCTGAGAATCGCGCCCGAGGAGCCGACCAAGGCGCCGGTCACGATCAAAAGATCGTTGCCGAGGGTGAAGCCGATGGCAGCTGCCGCCCAGCCCGAATAGGAGTTCAGCATCGACACCACCACCGGCATGTCGGCGCCGCCGATCGCCATGATGAGATGGGCGCCGATGACGCCGGCGACCAGTGCCATGACGATCATCGTCCAAGTGCCGCCCCCCGACCAATAGATGGCGCCGAGGATCAGGCAAAGCGCCAGCAGGCCCAGATTGAGTAGGTGTCGCCCGGGCAGGGTCAAGGGTTTGCCGGAGATCTTGCCGGCGAGCTTGCCGTAGGCGATCACCGATCCGGTGAAGGTGACGGCGCCAATGAAAATGCCGAGGAAGATTTCCACCTGCATGATCGAAAGTTCGACAGGTGTCTTATCGGCCGGCGGCGATATGTCGGAGTTGATGCCGATGAAGACCGCCGCCAGGCCGACGAAGCTGTGGAAGCCGGCCACTAGCTCGGGCATCTGGGTCATGGCAACCCGCGCTGCGACGAAGGCGCCGGCCACCCCGCCGAGGGCGACCATAATGATCAGCAGCGGAACGTTTCCAACATTCGGCCCCAGCACTGTGGCGATCACGGCGATCGCCATGCCGACGATGCCAAACCAAATGCCGCGCTTGGCGCTTTCCTGGTTGGAGAGCCCGCCGAGGCTGAGGATGAACAAGACGCTGGCAGCCACATAGGCCGCCTGGATGACTCCGAATTCCATGGCGCTGTCCTCCTTAGCTCTTCTGGAACATGGCGAGCATGCGCCGGGTTACCAAGAAACCACCGAAAATGTTGACGCTGGCGATGAGAACCGAGATCGCCGCCAAGACCACGACGATCCCGCTGTCGGAGCCGATCTGCAGAAGGGCGCCTAGAATGATGATCGACGAAATAGCGTTGGTCACCGACATTAGCGGCGTATGCAGGGCCGCCGTGACATTCCAAATCACCTGATAGCCGACAAAGACGGCCAGGACGAAGACGATGAAGTGTTGCATGAAGCTCGGCGGCGCGACAGTGCCGACCAGCAGCAAGAGGATGGTGCCGATGGCCAACCCGGCGATCTGCATCTGCCCTGCCTTTCGGGCCGCGGCTGCGGCGGCGGCGGCGCGTTCCTCGGGCGTTTTTTCCGGCGCCTTCGGTTTCGGCTTGGCGATCGCTTGAATTTTTGGCGGCGGTGGTGGCCAGGTGATTTCCCCGGCTTTGGCAACAGTAGCCCCGCGGATGACATCGTCTTCCATGTCGACCACTGGCTGACCGTCCTTCTCCGGCGTCAGGTCATCCAGCATATGGCGGATGTTGTTCGCATAGAGTGTGGAGGACTGGGTTGCCATGCGGCTGGGAAAGTCGGTGTAGCCGATGATGCGCACGCCGTTGTCCGAGGTGATCGCCTCGCCCGGCTGGGTGAGCTCGCAGTTACCGCCCTGTTCGGCCGCCAGATCAACAACCACCGAACCTGACTTCATTTTCTCGACCATTTCGGCCGGCCACAGTTTTGGTGCCGGGCGGCCGGGGATCAGGGCCGTCGTGATCACGATGTCGATCTCAGGGGCTTGTTTGCGGAACAGCTCCATTTCCTTTTCGATGAACTCCGGCGAGGCGGGCTTGGCATAGCCACCTTCGCCCGAGGCGTCTTCCGCGAATTCCAGCATCAAGAATTCGGCGCCCATGGACTCGATCTGCTCGGCCACCTCTGGCCGCACATCAAAGGCGCGAACGATGGCGCCGAGACCTTGTGCCGTGCCGATCGCCGCCAGGCCGGCGACGCCGGCGCCAATCACCAAGACCTTTGCCGGCGGCACTTTGCCCGCCGCGGTTATCTGACCGGTGAAGAAACGGCCGAAGTTGTTGCCGGCCTCGATCACCGCGCGGTAGCCAGCGATGTTGGCCATGGACGACAGCGCGTCCATCTTTTGCGCCCGGCTGATACGCGGCACCATATCCATGGCGATGACGCTGGCTTTTTTCTCGGCGAGGGTTTTGAGCAGGTCCTCGTTTTGCGCTGGCCAAATGAAGCTGATCAAGATGTGATCCTCGCGGATCATCGCAACCTCTTCGTCGACCGGCCCGCGAACCTTGACGACAATGTCCGATGACGCCCAAAGGGCTGCGGCCTCGGCCACTACCTCGACCCCGGCAGCGCGATAGTCAGCGTCTGAGAATTCTGCTGCGGCACCGGCACCGGCCTCGATCAGGCATTCATAACCAAGTTTTTGCAGCAACTTGGCACTGGCGGGCGTGAGAGCGACGCGCCTTTCATGCTCTTGCACCTCTTTGGGGGCACCGATCTTCATGCTTGCTGCTCCTTTTTTGAACCAATCGCCCTACCGCCAACCAGCGCGTAGGCGCTGACCGCGTGACCCTATGGAGAACCGAAGCTCACCGACAAGCAACGAGCCAAGAACGTGACCCGCGAACATGTCTGGGCTTGCCTTTGGTGGCGAATTTGCCACCTTGCCAGCCGCGCCGTCTATTACGGGCGTCGGCGGCGCCCGATATCTCCCCTGCGCGCTCCGACAACCGCCTTGGCGACGGTCGACAGGGCGGCGAATTCGCTTCTCCACTCAATGATAGTCGCTTGTAAATCGAAGGCCGATGGATGTGAAGCCATATGTTTGAAATCAGGTCAGAATCTTCCACCCATGCAGAGGCCTCTCATTGCCGTGAATTGTAGGCCGTATAGGGGCGCGCGACCGGGTGATCCCAAGCGCGGTAGTGGTCGAGAATGTAAGGGACGAGCTTTTCCACGACCTGGGCGCGGTGGTCGGGAAAGGTTTGCTCGGCAAGCTTGGTGGCGAGTTCGCTGGCAACTGGCTCCAGTTCGAAGCCCGTCACGCGACCCTCGTGGTAGACCAGACGACCGCCGACGACAACACTCCGGACATCGTCGGCGCGTGCCCGCAATACGATCAGCGCGAGCGGATCTATCTCCGGTGCCGACCAGGGAGCGGTGATGCGCTCAAGATCGAGCAGCACGAGGTCGGCACAGTAGCCGACAGCCAGGCGACCCAAGTGATCGCTTTTGCCCATCAGCTTAGCACCGCCGAGAGTAGCCGCCGCGAGCACGTCGCGCGGTCCGGGGGCGGGATCATCCAGGATCGGGCCTCGGTTGAGGCGCAGCGCCAGACGCATTTCGGTGAACATGTCCTCATCATCGTTGAGGCTGGTCCCGTCCATGCCAAGCCCCGTGGTGACTTCGGCGGCAAGAAGGGCATTGAGCGGGGCGATACCGGCGCGCAGCCGCAGGTTGGAGCTGGGGTTGTGGCTGACGGCGGTTCCTGTCTCCGCCATGATCTCGATTTCTTCATCGCTCAGCCAGACGCCATGGGCGATGGAAAATCGCGGGCCCAAGATCCCGAGGTCATGGAGGTGGCACAAAGGCGCCTTGCCATAGAGGCGGGCGCCCATCAGCTTTTCATAGTGGGATTCCAAAAGGTGGGTCTGAATGCCCGCATCGAGCTTGGCGGCTTGCTCGGCGATCCGAAGAAGACAGCTGTCGCCGACCCACTGTGGTCCCGGCGGGGCAAACCAGACATCAATTCGTGGATCATCGTGGTAACGCTGACAAGCCTCCTCGATGATCGCAAAGTACTCGTCCACGGTCAGGTTGTCGGGACCCGGCAGGAGCAGGCGGCGCACGTCGTCGGCGAGTGGCCGGGGTAGGCCGGAAAGGAATACCTCATCGGCTTGCGCGTCGCCGTGAACCAGGTGGCTGCGCGAGGTGGTGCCCGCGGCGAACGCGACGCGCATGCCGCTCTGATGATAGGCGGCAAGACCGGCCTTGACCCGATCATCATAGTCCTTGGCGGTGCCGGCGCCGCTGTGCACATCGACCACGCTGGTGACGCCACTGCGCAGGAGGCGGGCGGCGCTCAGAAGCGTGTTGAGGCCCACATCCGTCTTGCGCAGTTTGCCGTGCGCCAGAATCCAGGGTTCTAGGAAATCGTCGGCCAAGCCGTGCTGCTGGGCCGTGACGCCGCTGGAGTGATGGTGGGCGTTGATCAGGCCAGGGATGACGGCGCAATCGGTGCCGCCAAGCACCGCATCGTTCGGATAGCGGGCGCGCAAATCGTCCCAGTGGCCGCGATCCACTATTTCGTTGCCGGTGATCCGTAGGCCCCCATCTTCCAGAATTGGATCGCCGTCACCGGCGCCTGTTACGATCCAACGACCCCGAACGAGATGCGAGTCTGTCATAAGGTTTAGTCCTGTAATTTTTCGGGCCTAACCGCGAGGTGGCTTTGCACCGCCCCGATTCACAGCCTCAGGGCTACCGACCTTCGTAAAGGTCTCTATCCCGCTAGCGCTCAGCCGGATGATTGCGAGAATACCCAGGTCAGCCCGAAACCGCATGCCCAAAATAATGTTTGGAAGACGGTCGCGTCTCAGCCGTCGTCCTGGCGTTTGGTCTCGGGGAACAGCCAAACCGCAGCGACCATCAGCGCGCCAAGACCGAGAACGAACCATTGCAAAAACACGTTGCCTGCCTGGGCTTCGAAATAGAAGGCCACAGCGGTTACGAGTGCCACGATGATGCTCACTATCCTACGAATATTGGTGGGCATGGCCTCTTCGCCTCCTTGCCTCACAACCGCCTGCGACCGCTGGTCGTCGACCAGAGAGCCTTGTCAGACGATCGGACCGTGATCTTCTGCAACCCGGGCCATGTCGTTGATAACCTCGACAAGTCCCTTGCCCTTCATGGCAGAGGTTCCGATAATATATCAGAAATAGATCAGTGCAAAGGCCGAACCATGGAAAAGCAATCGGCAACGCGCAAGAAGCGCACCATCACGGAAATTCGCGACTCAAAGGCAAGCGGTGAGAAGATGGTCTATATGTCGGTCCCTGACTACACCTCGGCCCAGTGGGCGGAGATGGGGAGCGTCGATGTGGCCGTGGTCGGCGACAGTCTTGCCATGATCGCCCATGGCCACCCAAACACCATTCCGGCGACCATGGGTATGATGGTCATGCACGCGCTGGCGGTGCGCCGCGGGGCTCCCAACACCTTCGTCTTGGGCTGCATGCCTTATCAAAGTTACAACACCGTCGACCGGGCGCTCGCCAACGCCACCCGCTTTATGCAGGAAGCGGGCAGCGATGCGGTCAAACCACAAGGCGGAAAAAGCCAGGTACAGATACTCAAGGCCTTGGTCGATGCTGGTATTCCCACCGCCTCCCACATCGGCCTAACGCCCCATACCATTGCCATGTTCGGCGGCTTCAAAATTCAGGGACGGACCGCAGATGCAGCCATGAAAATCTTGGAAGATGCGCTCGCCATCCAAGATGCCGGTTGTTTCATGTTGGAGTTCGAGGCGGTGCCCGGCCCCATCGCGTCGCTTATTTCCCAGCAGCTTGAAATCCCGACGATTGGCATCGGCGCTGGGGTCGGAACCGACGGGCAGATATTGCTGTGCTACGATCTCTTGGGTGTCTTCACCGACTTTAAGCCCAAGTTCACAAAACGCTTTGCCAACTTGACAGAGGTTGCGGTCACGGGGATATCAAACTACGTGAGGGAGGTAAAAGCCGGGACTTTTCCAGACGACGATCATACCTATGGTGTGAACGATGAGGAATATGAGAAATTCGCGACGATGGTGGAGCACCGCAAACAGATTTAACGGCGGTCATTGCCTTACTTTGCCATGAAGGAGCCAAGAGTGGCCGATTCCAATCCGATAAGTATGATCGCCGAGCCGCCGCGACCACGCAATGAAAGCCAGACCGACCTAGCCTACAAGGTTTTGGAGGAGCAAATCGTCACGCTCCGTTTGGCGCCCGGTTCGGTCCTGTCGGAAACCCGGCTTGCCAGCGAGCTTGGCTTTGGCCGCACGCCAATCCGCGAGGCCCTCCAGCGCCTTGCTCGCGAAAGCCTCGTGGTTATTTTGCCCCGCAAGGGCATCTTGGTGGCTGATATCAACCCGCGTAGCCAGCTGCTGCTTTTGGAGGTTCGGCGTGAGTTAGAGCGCCTATTGGCACGGGCCGGGGCGGTTCGGGCGACAGCCGACGAACGGACCCGTTTCCTCGAGATCGCCAAGGGAATGGAGCAGGCCGCCCGCGAGAACGATGACATTAACTTCATGCGGCTGGACCGCGCCCTCAATGGCTTGGTTTCCAAGGCGGCCCACAATGGCTACGCGAGCGGTGCCATGAGCCTGCTGCACGGACTTTCCCGACGCTTCTGGTACATGCACTACAAGGAAGCGGCGGATTTGCCGCTGTGTGCGCGTCTTCATGCCCAGTTGGCCCAGCGAATTGCAAGCGGTGATCCGGAAGAGGCAGCCCGAGCCTCCGATCAACTGGTCGACTACGCCGAGACCTTCACGCGCGCAACCCTGGGCGCCGGATCAGTCGCCTTGACCGGTCCTGCGGCGCGGTGACAGGGGCACTAGCGACTTTTCGGTCGCTTATCACCATCGGTTATTCTGGCGAATAGGGCGCGAAAGCCCGCCTCGATATTGTCCGCAAAGAGCGGGTCGGCATTGATGGCGAAGGCCTGGCGGATGGAGGCAAGATCGCGGCTCGTGAGGCAGGCCTTAGCCGCTGGCAGAATCTCTCGTTCCTCTAAACTCATATGCTCGCGCTGGCTCGCCACAAATTCGCGTCCGACAGCCAGAAGCTCATCGAGGCCGGCCGGGTAGTTTTGGTCGAAGGCGACAAGCTTGCTATGCAAATCAGCGAGACGCTCGCGCCCCTCCTCGTGTTGCTTTGCCAACTGATCCATCGTCGGAGCAAGCTCGGGACGGTGCCGGCGTAAGGCCGGGAACAGGATCTTTTCCTCCTTCGGGTGATGCAGCTTGTCGGGAAAAACCCGAACGTAATAGATGATGGAATAGAGCAGATCGAGGCTCGGTTTTGGCCCTTTGTCGGTCAGCGCATCCAGGGCCGTGCTGAGAACACCCAGGACCTTGTCTAAGGTCCGATGTTCTTCCTGAATCTTGCCGATCGCAGCAGCCATCTGCCTGGCCCCTTTTCAAGCGTTGCGCCGCCGTGTCGGCACGACGGCCGCGCCACACATGGATTTCAGCGTATGGCCCTTAGCTCGCTTTACAATGACGGCGTCCATCAGTAGCATATTGGAGATATATCAGCTAGTAGAATGAGACGCAGGGTGTTACCGCCGAAGAAGTATTCAGGATCGCGCACCATCGATGGGATTGAGGTTCTGGTGGATGGCCAGGTACTCGACGAGCGCTACGACCTGAAGAGATTTACCTCTGGGGGATTTGAATGGACCTATGAAGGGGCCGAGCCCAGGCAGCTCGCACTAGCCTTACTGGCCGATCATCTTGGCGACGATCAGACTGCCTTGCGGCTTTGTGAGCCTTTCATGCGTTCTGTCATCGCCAACCTTGAAAACGACTGGGAATTGACCAGCCAGGACATTGATGAGGCGCTGGGCCGCCTGGAAGGTCCTAGATAACGCCAGGCACAATTTCGGCGTTCGATCCTCTATGGGATCGAGTGACCGAAAGCGACTTTGGTGGAAAACAGTGAAGCGGGTATCGATTGCCTGCCGGAGAAGGGAGGAAGTAATGAGAGTGTTGCAAAACCGGAATATGCTTGCGGCGGTGGCCGCATTCGCCCTTGGCATCCTGTTCTCGGCGGCCGCCAGTGCCGCGGAGGTAAAGTGGAAAATGGCCACCAGTTGGGGTGGTGGGCCGCTGATGGACATCGGCGCCAAGGCCTTCGCCGACAAGGTCAAGTTGCTGACCGATGGGCGAGTCGAGATTCAGGTCTTTCCGGGCGGGCAATTGGGCTCGGCCTTGAAGGTTTCGGAAACCGTCCGCAACGGCGTTGCCGAAGTCGGCCATACCTGGATGGGCTATGACTGGGGTCAGGACAAGACCACGGTGGTGTTCGGCGGCTTCGCCGGCAGCATGGATTCCGAACGCATGCTTCATTGGCTCTATGAAGCTGGCGGCGCCGACATGTGGGGCCAGTTTCGCGACGAGAAGTTCGGCGTTGTCTCCATGCCGCTGTTCATCCGAACCGCCGAAGTCTTTCTGCATTCCCGCAAGGCGGTAGCGAGCCTGGACGACCTGCAGGGCCTGAAACTGAGGACCGCTGGCGCGTGGCTGGAGATTTCCAAGGATCTGGGCGCGGCGCCGGTTACCATGCCAGGCGCTGAGGTTTACACCTCTTTGGAACGGGGCGCGATCGATGCGACCGAATGGGGTACCTTGTGGGAAAATATCTCACCGGGTTTTCACAAGATCGCCAAGTACGTGATCATCCCCGGTGTGCACCAGCCGGTGGCCCCCTTCGAGGTCATGTTTAACAAGGAAGCCTGGGGCGAAGTTTCCGAGCGAGACCAAACGCTCATCCGTGAGGCGGCCAAGCTGGTTACCTTCGAAACCTGGACACGGATCGGTCAGGAAGATGCCAAGGCCCTAGAGTTCTTCCGCAGCTCTGGTAACGAGATCATCGAGTTAGATCTTGACGTGCAAAAACAGACCAAGCAGCTCGCCGTCGATTGGGCGGCCAAGCAGGCGGCTGAAAATCCCTGGTTCGACAAGGTCTGGCAATCGCAGCGGGATTTCGAAAAGCTCTGGGGCGATGCCTCCCGCTATCGCAACGTCAAGGGCTGAGCGGTCTGATAGAGTAATGAGAGAGGGGGCCCTCTAGCCGGCGTCCCCTCTTCGGCCGTGCCAAGGCGACTGTTCCACGGGAATTTTCATGCAAGCACTCTTGCGCTTGATCGATCGGCTCTCGGGGGGATTTGGTGTGCTGGGAGCGATTATCATCGCCCCCTTGGTGCTGGCCACGGTCTACGAAGTCTTCTCCCGCTATCTCTTTAACGCGCCGACCATTTGGGCTTACGAGATCGCCTATATGGCGATGGGCACGAATTTCCTTTTGGGGGCGGCGGTCACGCTGCGCGATCGCGGGCACATCCGCATCGACTTGCTCTACGCCCGTTGGACGCCGAGGACCCAGGCGCTGATCGACATCATCGGCTATCTCTGTCTCTTTCTGCCGGTTGCGTGGTGGCTCAGTTGGGGCCTTTGGAAGTATGCCTACTACGCCTTTCTATCCGGCGAGACCTCAGGCGATTCCGCCTGGAATCCGGTCATCTGGCCCTTCCGTATGGTCTTCTTTGCTGGCTTTCTTTTGCTCGCCCTGCAGGGAACGGCGGAACTGATAAGGGCTTATTATCTCTTCACCGGTCGTGGCGAACCTGAGGAATCCCGATGAGCGACTATCTTTCGCTCTTGATGTTCCCGGCGCTGCTGTTTGCCCTTTTCATGGGCTTTCCGGTTGCCTTTTCGATGATGGGCGTGGCGCTGCTATTCGGCCTCATCACCTTCGGCGATTCGGTGATCTTTCAGTTCGTGCAAAAGGTCAACGACGTTGCCTCGAATTTCGTGCTCGCCGCCGTTCCCTTGTTTGTCTTCATGGGCGCCATGCTGGAGCGCTCCGGCATCGCCGAGGAGCTGTTCGAGGCGGTGCATCTTTGGACGCGACGACTGCCCGGCGGACTGGCCGTCGGCACCATCATCATGTGCGTCATTTTCGCCGCATCGACCGGGGTAATCGGCGCGACCGAGACTGTCGTCGGGCTACTGGCGATCCCGGTGATGATGAAATACGCCTACGACAAGGGCTTGATATCAGGCACCATCTGCGCCGGCGGGTCACTCGGCACCATCATCCCGCCTTCCGTCGTGGTGGTGATCCTGGGTCCGGTTGCCGATGTTTCGGTCGGTGACCTCTTCGTTGGCATGATCTTTCCGGGTTTGCTGATGGCCGGCCTCTACCTCGTCTACATCCTGATACGCTGCAGCCTCGACCCCAAGGCGGGACCGCGTCTTCCTCCGAGCGACGATGAGCCATCCTTGGGTGCAAAACTGCGCATCACGGCCGTTGCCCTGGTGCCGCCGGTGCTGATGATCTTCGCAGTGCTGGGCTCGATTATGTTTGGCTGGGCCGCGCCGACGGAAGCCGCAGGCCTCGGCGCTTTGGGTGCCATCATTCTCACCCTGGTCTACCGCTCGTTCTCGCTGGCTGTCCTCTGGGAGGCCTTGATGAAGACCCTCAAGGTCACCTGCATGATCATGCTGATCCTCTTGGGCGGCAACATGTTCGCTGGCGTCTTTGTCGGCTCCGGTGGTGTGGCGCTCGCCAACGAGCTGGTCCGCTCGGCGGAGTTGAGCGGATGGATGATGCTTTGCCTGTTCCTACTGATTAGTTTTATTGCCGGTTTTTTTCTCGACTGGATCTCGGTCCTTCTGATCTTCATCCCAGTCTTTATTCCGCTCGTGGTCTCCTTCGGGTTCGATCCGGTCTGGTTTTGCGTCCTTTTCCTGATCGTGATTCAAACAAGCTATCTCACGCCGCCCATGGCGCCGGCGATCTTCTATCTGCGCGGCATCAGTCCGCCGGAGATCACCCTGAGCCACATGTTTCAGGGCGTGATCCCCTTTATCATCCTGCAAATTGTGACCCTAGCGATCGTCGCCGCCTATCCACCTTTGGTTTTGTGGCTTCCCAGCAAGCTGCTCGGGTTCAACTAATGTGGGGGGAAGCTTGACGGGCCGAGCGATCTGATGTACCTGTAATATATCAGATGAATGAGAACAAGACTTGACACGTGGGGTAGGCTGCGGCGATCGAAAAACCGAATGGCGTGCGTTCGGGAGTAGTATGCTATGACGCCGGAAGAGATCTTATCGATCGAGCCGACCATCTTGACCCAGGACCAACGCGAAAGCTATTTCGTCGACGGCTATCTGTTGCTGGAAAAGTTTATTCCGGACCAGTGGATCGAGCGTTTGCGGGCTGTCACCGACGAGATGATCGAAGAAAGTCGCGGCATCACCAAGTCGGATGCGGTTTGGGATCTCGAAGCCAACCACAGCGCCGAGGCCCCGCGCCTGCGTCGTCTATCAAGCCCTAATGACAAGCACCCGACCTACTGGGAGTTCGCGTCTCGGTCGACCCTGCCAGACGTGGTGGCGGACCTAGTCGGGCCCAATGTCAAGTTTCACCATTCCAAACTGAACTTCAAATGGGCGCGTGGTGGCGAGGAAGTAAAGTGGCATCAGGACATCGGCTTTTGGCCGCACACCAATTACAGCCCTTGCACGGTCGGGACCTACCTATACGATTGCGGCAGCGATCAGGGACCGCTTGGCGTCATCAAAGGCAGCCAGGATGGGCCTCTTTATGACCAGTATGATGGTGACGACTGGACGGGTTGTTTGTCGGCTGCGGACGCCAAGGCGATCGATCCGGCGAAGATCGTCTACCTGGAGGGGCCGGCGGGCTCGATCACCATCCATAACTGCCGAACCATACATGGCTCCAAGCCGAATAGCTCAGATCAAGGACGACCGCTCTTGCTCAATGTCTATGCGGCGGCTGACGCCTTTCCCTATACCCACAATCCGCTTCACTCCAAGTACGACCAGCAAATTGTCCGCGGCCGGCCTTCCCGTTGGGCCTATCATGACCCAAGGCCTTGCCTCATGCCGCCGGACTGGTCGGGAGGCTACACGTCGATCTTTGCCTTGCAGCAAGCCGAGAACAAGACTGTCGCGCGGTAGAGCGGCAGGTAATAGTGGCACCCTTGCCGGTGCAGAGGAGGGTAAGCACCATGATGAGCGATCGACAGGCCCGTTTTCGTAGAGAGTACCGTTCGCGAATTTCCGGATGGTACAACGGCTATTTCCACGTGGTTGTGATCTATTTGTTGGGCGGCGGCGCGCTTTATTACTTCGCCCAGCATCTAGAGAACGTACGCTGGTGGGAATGGTTGATCGTTCCGGTGGTCTTTCTGCTGAGCAACATCTTCGAATGGGTGGTCCACAGGGAGGTGATGCACCGCCCGATCAACAATCGTGGCGCGCGCGCCGTTTACAATCGGCACACCCTGAACCACCATCAGTTCTTCTCCGATACGGAAATGCGCTTTCGCGATCAGCGGGATTGGCGGGTCACGGTGTTTCCGCCCTTTGCGCTCGTCACCTTCGTGTTGATGTCGATCCCGCCGGCCTTGATCTTAGGCTTGTTGATCTCGGCGAATGTTGGCTGGTTGGTAATCAGCACCACCATCAGCATGTACCTCATCTACGAGTTCATGCACTTTTGCTGCCATGTGGAAGAAAACTGGTTCGTCCGCCATTGTCCCTTTGTGAACACCTTGCGGCGCCATCATTTTGCGCACCACAACACGCGTCTCATGATGGAGGTCAACATGAACCTTACCTTCCCGATTGCCGATTGGATGTTTGGCACCTCCGATCTTGATCGAGGATTGTTGGGTCACCTCTTCAATGGCTACAGCACCGAGCACCTCAAGAAGGATCTTCGTGGCCAGCCTAGTCCGCCCAAGGAGATCGGCACCGAGCCGGCCCTTACCGTGTGACCGCGATCGAAGCCTAGGGGTTCTCGCTGGCGGGAGATTTACGGTGATGATGGGTGCCTTCGTTCGGGGCCGCGGTCGCTTTGTGATGCTCCTATGAAAAACCGCCCGTGCCGCGGGGGTGGCACGGGCGGTTCGCAATTGAGTCAAACAGGCCAGGCCTACTCGAGACCTAGCATCTCCTTAGCCTTTTGAAGCGTGGCTACGGAATCGTCATGCTTGCCCGCTTCGTGTTCTGCTTCCCCTTGATCGCGCAAGGCCTTTACCTCGGCGATTTGCTCGTCGCTCAGATCGGGACCTGCACTAAGCGCCGCATCGATCGCGGAAACCATCACCGGGCAGCTTCCTGCCAGGGCGGATCCGGCGGCAAATGCGACAAAAGTTGCGGTCAGAAGTGCGCGTTTTAGCATCGTTTTTCTCCCTGAATTCGCGATATCCGGGCAGTTTAAACAGTGGTTGCGATTTGGCAATAGGCTTATCGGGATACAAAACGAGCGTGCCGGGGGCGGAACGCATCGGTGCCCTATCAAGCTATCGGTTGGAGGCATGTCCTGAGAACTTTGCTGCAAACAAGATCCACCCATGCGTTGCCTTTGACATCTTCCCCGCTGCCAAGCACGCAATTTAACGGCTTTGTGCATGTCGTTGCAGACAAACGCAAGTTTACCTGCTAGGGCAGTAAGGAAAATTGGCTGCAAGGGAAATGACATGTCGTCAGGCGACAATTCAATGGACTCTTGGGGTCCTCGTACGATGGCCGTGCATGCTGGCGAGGCTATCGATCCGGTGACCCGGGCCTCTTCACCCAATCTGGTTATGTCAGCGACCTTTGCACCTTCTCAAGACGCTGGTTTTTCGGTCAGGAACCGGGGTGATTATGAAGGTTTCGTCTACGGGCGGCTTTCCAACCCCACCGTAAAGCAGCTGGAGGAAAAGCTGGCCGCATTGGAGGGGGCCGAGGACGCTAAAGTTTTCGGCTCTGGGATGGCAGCGTCGCACGCCCTTTTGGCTGGCCGCTTAAGCGCCGGCGATCGAATCCTCTTCGCCGATACCAATTATGTTGGCACGGCAGAGCTGATCCGAGACTCGTTGCCACGTTGGGGCATTGAAGTGGTCCCGGTGGATACCTCCGATCTTGACCAAATCGCCACGGCGATCACGCCCTATACCCGCATGCTGTGGATCGAGACCCCGGCCAACCCGATCATGCGCTTGGCCGATATCGCCGCCTGTTCGGAGTTAGCCCACCAAAGGGGGGTGCGTGACGTTGTCGTCGATTCCACCTTTGCTTCGCCAATTGCCACGCGACCCTTGGCGCTCGGTGCGGACTTCGTGGTGCATTCGCTCACCAAATACATCGGCGGTCACGGCGATGCCATGGGCGGCGCTGTCATCGGCCGCGAGGCGGAGCTAACGGCCCTCAATATCGAGGCGACGGTTCACTATGGCGGGGTTCTTTCCCCTTTTAATGCCTGGCTGATCTTGCGGGGCATTGCGACCCTGCCGCTGCGCATGAAGGCCCACGAGGAATCGGCGATGGCTGTTGCCCGCTATCTTGAAAATCATCCAGCAGTAGCCCGCGTGCATTACCCCGGCTTGCCGTCGCATCCTCAGCATGACCTGGCCAAACGCCAGATGCGCAACTTCTCGGGCATGATGACCTTCGAGACCGTGGAGCCCGGACCATCGATGGTGCCGCGCATGATCGAAAGGCTCAAAGTCGTACACTATGCTGTGTCGCTCGGCCATCATCGTTCCTTGGTCTACTACATCCCGACCGACTCTGTAATGGAATCGACCTTTCGGCATGCGCCCGAAGCCGAGCGGCGATATCGGGAATTCGCCGGCGATGGCATGTTCCGCTTTTCCGTGGGTATCGAGGATGCAGAGGATATCTGCGCCGACCTAGAGCGGGTGTTAGGCGCATAGATTTCCGAACGACGGTAATCTTTGGCCAAAATAGTGTTGTGCAGGGCCGATCCGTCGAATCTCCTGAATTCACTGGCCAGACAGTTTGTCCCTAATGGCCAAATGGGTTAATATCATGGGCAGGTGATCAGGTTTTGTATTGGTTCTTGCAGACCATTGTTATAGCGGAGGTGGCATGTCTGAGACCACCAACGGTGGAGTAGCCGCCAAGAAGTCGGCGCCAGCAATTACGCTCAACAGGGTTCAAGTCAGTGACGTGCTCGAGAGCCTAGGAGACGGCCTGCGGGATTTCCGCAAGGCCCCGCTCTTCGGCCTTTTCTTCGGCGGCGTCTATGCGGTAGGCGGCTGGCTGTTGTTGTTGCTGTTACTGCGTTTCGACCTGCCATATCTGGTCTATCCCTTGGCCGCTGGCTTTGCCCTGATTGCGCCCTTCATCGCCACCGGACTTTACGCCGTCAGCCGCGGCTTGGAGCGTGGCGAGACTTTGACTTGGCCCGGTGTGCTCGGCTCGATCAAGGCGGCCGGCGGGCGCGAGCTTGGTTGGATGGCACTGGTCACCGGTTTTTCCTTCTTCATCTGGATGGATATCGCCGCCTTGCTATTCTTCGGCATGTTGGGCCTCAAGTCCTGGAGCGCGCCGGAGCTGATGCGCGAGATCTTCACCACGCCGACCGGCTTGCTGTTCTTGCTGCTCGGCAATGCGGTGGGCGCGGTGATCGCCTTGGGCGTCTTCTCCTTTTCGGTGATCTCCTTTCCCCTGCTCTTCGACCGCGAGGTGGATTTCGTTACCGCCATGGTGACCAGCGTCAAGCTGGTGCAGGCCAATCCCCTGCCGATGATTTTCTGGTGCGCGATCATTGCCGGCCTGATCGCCCTTTCCCTGCTTTCTGGCCTGATCGCCCTCTTCGTCGTGCTGCCGGTCCTGGGGCACGCCACCTGGCACCTCTACCGCCGCGCGGTGGTAGCGGAGGGGGTTGGTTAAACTAACGAGTTAGCGCTCTCAAAAATAGAAAATGTAGATAAACTATATTTGGATAGCGAGTTTCGACAAGATCCTTAGCTAGGAACCGTTTTTTGGCAATTGCACGTGGAAAATGGTATAGTGGTCCGATGAGCAATATCGTGAAAAAGCCCCTTACCATCGATCAGGCGACGAAACCGGTAGCCAAGCAACCCACCGCAAGCGACGAAGCATGGCACGACCAGCAAACTCGCAAAGCGATAAAGGAGGCGGATGCCGGGGATTTCGCCACGCCCGAAGAACTCAAGAAGATAATCCGAAAATACGTTCCGAATGAATGAAGTCGTCTGGACGCGACGTGCTCTGCGGAATCTAGACGACATTGGCGCATACATCGCACAAGATAATCCCATCGCAGCCGAACGGATTGTTCGGCGCATCCTCGAGCAAGTTTCCCGATTGACCGACTATCCCAGAATCGGTCGACCTGGCCGGGTCGAGGGAACCAGAGAACTGTTGATTGGGGATACACCTTACTTGGCGATCTATCGCATAGGGGAACGGGTTGAGGTGTTGCGAATTCGTCACGGTGCTCAGCGGTGGCCTAGTCAAAACGCGCCCTAGTATCGAGACATTTACAGCTTAGGTTCGAAATCCAGGTTAGACCTCCTGTCACTTCCTGACAGCATTCACGCGCCTTGCCCCTAGCATCGCGCCTCGGCCTCTCTTAAATTGCCTTCATGTCCCAGCCGCTGACAGACGCTGCGCCCGAGGCGCAGGCCAACTTCGGCACCACCGTGGTGCCCATGCCGACGCTCGACCCGGAGGCTCTGGCACGCACTGCCGAGGCCTCGCCCTTCAAACTCACCGCCGATGTGGAGCCGGCTGGCGATCAACCGACCGCTATCAAGGAGCTGACCGCCGGCCTTTCCCAGGGCGAGCGTGACCAGGTGCTGCTCGGCGTCACCGGCTCGGGCAAGACCTTCACTATGGCCCAGGTGATCGCCCGCAGCGGCCGGCCCGCGCTGATCCTGGCGCCCAACAAGACGCTCGCCGCCCAGCTCTACGGCGAGATGAAATCGCTCTTCCCGGAAAACGCGGTGGAGTACTTCGTCTCCTACTACGACTACTATCAGCCCGAGGCCTACGTCCCGCGCTCGGACACCTACATCGAGAAGGAAAGCTCGATCAACGAGCAGATCGACCGCATGCGCCACGCCGCCACGCGCGCCCTCTTCGAGCGGCCGGACGTGGTGATCGTCGCCTCGGTCTCCTGCATCTACGGCATCGGCGCGCCGGAGACCTATTCGCAGATGACGGTGACGGTCAAGCAGGGCGCCACCGTCGATCGCTCGGCCCTGCTGAAGGCCTTCGTGGAATTGCATTATAAGAGGAATGACCATTCCTTTCACCGCGGCACCTTCCGGGTGCGCGGCGACTCGATCGAGATCTTTCCGGCGCACTATGAGGATCGCGCCTGGCGACTTTCCCTCTTCGGCGAGGAGGTGGAAGGCATCTTCGAATTCGACCCGCTGACCGGGGAAAAGTCCGGTCGCCTCGAGGAGATCAAGGTCTACGCCAACAGCCACTACGTCACCCCGCGCCCGACCCTGAACCAGGCGGTCAAGCTGATCAAGGCGGACCTGAAGATCCGCCTCGACGATTTCGTCAAGGCCGGCAAGCTCCTGGAGGCGGAGCGCCTGGAGCAGCGCACCAACTTCGATCTGGAGATGATCGAGGCGACCGGCTCCTGCGCCGGCATCGAGAACTATTCCCGCTATCTGACCGGCCGCCAACCGGGCGAGCCGCCGCCGACCCTCTTCGAATACCTGCGCGACGACATGCTGCTCTTCATCGACGAAAGCCACGTTACCGTGCCGCAGCTCAACGGCATGTACCGGGGCGACTATGCGCGCAAGTCGACCCTGGCCGAATACGGCTTTCGCCTGCCGTCCTGCATCGACAACCGGCCCTTGAAGTTCGAGGAGTGGGAGATCATGCGCCCGCCCACGGTCTTCGTCTCGGCCACCCCCGGCAGCTGGGAGATGCAGCGCAGCGGCGGCGTCTTCGTCGAGCAGGTGATCCGCCCCACCGGGCTGATCGATCCGGTCACCATCATCCGCCCGACCGAAACCCAGGTGGACGACCTGATCGGCGAGTGCAAGGCGGTTGCGGCGGATGGTTTCCGTACCCTGGTCACCACGCTCACCAAGCGCATGGCCGAGGACCTGACCGAATACCTGCACGAGGCGGGCCTGCGGGTGCGCTACATCCACTCGGATGTGGATACGCTGGAGCGCATCGAGATCATCCGCGACCTGCGATTGGGCGCCTTCGACGTGCTGGTCGGCATCAACCTGCTGCGCGAGGGCCTCGACATCCCCGAATGCGCGCTCGTTTGCATCCTGGATGCGGACAAGGCCGGCTATCTCCGCTCCACCACCTCCTTGATCCAGACCATCGGCCGGGCGGCGCGCAATGTGGAAGGCCGCGTCATCCTCTACGCCGACGTGATGACCGAGTCCCTGACCGCGGCGCTGGAGGAGACGACCCGCCGGCGCGACAAGCAGCAGGCTTACAACGAGGCCCACGGCATCACTCCTGAGTCCGTCAAGAAGCAGATCAACGACATCCTGGAGAGCGTCTACGAAGGCGATCACGTGCTGGTCAAGACCGGCGATGAGGACCGGCCCCACCTGGTCGGCCACAACCTTAAGGCCTATATCGCCGATCTGGAAAAGCGCATGCGCGATGCCGCCGCCGACCTGGAGTTCGAGGAAGCCGCGCGTCTCCGCGACGAGATCCGCCGCCTGGAAAGCCAGGACCTGGGGCTGGAGACAGGTGGGGCAGGGGGTGCGGGCGACTTCGCCGCCAGGATGCGCCAGGCGGACGCTCAATCAAAGTCCAAGGGCCGGGGTAAGGGCGGCAAGGGCAAATCCCGCGGCCGCTGGCGCAAAGGCCCGTGAGGGGGCGCTAACCTTTTCTCGCCATCGTTGTCATTGCGAGGCCCGAAGGGCCGCGGCAATCCATAGAGCGCCTGACAGCGAGCGGTCCAGGCTGCCCCGGTCAAGGACGGGGCTGCGGCGAGACAGCATGGATTGCCACGCCCCGACCTGACGGTCCCCGCTTCGCGCCAGACCTCCGGTCTCTCGCAATGACGGTTGAGAGGTTGGCTGTCAAGCTGGCCGCTTGGCCAAAATGGCTCAACCCACTTAACATGTCATTGCTGCCAGAGGGCATGGAGCGGCATGAAGATTCCAAGCTCGCTGAATTGGCTCGTCGGTGAAACTGGGGGTTCAGACTGGCTGAGCGCCCTGCCACGTCTGATTCGTGAAGTGACCGATGGATGGAACTTGACCATTAGAGGCGATCCCTTTTCAGGTGGCAACGTCTCATATGTTGTTCCTGTTTCACGGGCCGGCGAATGTTTCGTATTAAAACTGCAATGGCCACATTCTGAATCCAGACACGAGGCCGACGCTCTAAAGGCTTGGGACGGCGACGGCGCAATTTGCCTGATCGCCCATGACCAGCATAGAAATGCCCTTCTATTGGAAGAATGCAGGCCGGGCAGGTTACTGGCCGAAAGCGACGTCGCCGATCCAATCGGCGTGATGATTGAACTCTTACCGAGGCTTTGGATCGATGCTGCAGACCAGTTTCGTACTCTCGAGGCGGAAGCGGCACAATGGGCGAGAAACCTGCCAAAAGCTTGGGAGCGTGCCGGACAATCTTGCGAACGCAAACTCGTCGATGCCGCCCTCGATTACATCTGCATTCTCGCCGAAAGCCAGGGACCCACAATCCTCATTCACCAAGACTTGCACGGACACAATGTGCTGTCCGCCCAGCGAGAACCTTGGCTCGTGATAGATCCCAAGCCACTTCGCGGTGAGCGGGAATTTTCACTCGCGCCGATCGTTCGGAGTTTCGAATTCGGACAAACGGCGGCGGCAACGATTCGTAGGTTGGATCGTATGTCGGAAGAACTCGGTTTGGATCGGGACCGCGCACTCGGTTGGACCGTGGCACAGACGATGGCTTGGGGATTTGGCGGCGCCTATGATCGATATCATCACCAGACAGTTCGCTGGCTGTTGGATGCACGATAGGCGCTTGCCATCCGTCGCTCTATGGATTGCCGCGCCCCGACCTGACGGCCCCCGCTTCGCGCCAGACCTCCGGTCTCTCGCAATGACCGTTCAGGGGTCGGTTTTCTTTCGCCTAGCGGGTAAAAATGCCGCTTTCTGCCCTTCTTGTCATGCTGGCCAAAAGGCATGGGAGCGGAGGGCCAGTCAAGGACGGCCGAAGGCCGCCGGCGCCGCCGGTCGAAGATCCTTGACAGGCCGCCCGTCCCGTGCAGGACGCTCATCATGACAAAGAAGGGTGGGGTGAAGCCAATGTCACATTCTCAGGTGTCAAGTACGCTCAATACAAAGTCTCGCAGCCTGGGTGCGCCAAATCGAAGCCTCAAGTCGTGCCTAAAACCATCGTGCAATTAATATTATTTTTCCGACTTGTAGAGTAACAATCTGAGAGGGAATTATTTTACTGTTGACTGGTTGAGAACAACCTTCTCTTGAGGAAAAGCCTTAGAGAAGATTGACTGATGAAACAAAACCAGATCTGAGAGTGCTGAGGTGAGTAATATGGGAAATTTTGCTGTCATCCAAGGTAAATCCGAAGGGAAACGGATGATCGGGTTATTTGATGTACAGTCGATAGAGAATGCAGATCCAAACTTGGGATGGTCTTTGTGGGTTTGCACGCCGTTAATTTTTCCGAACAATGAAGGGTTGTGTGAAAATAGTGAGGCAGAAGATCTCAATCTTTTTGAAGATATGATAGGGGAGAAATTGGAAGAATTTAAAACTAAATTTGTTGGACGTATTACATTCGATGGGGCGCGAGAAATTTACTATTATCTCGAAAATGCAGAAAAAGCTAACAATGTACTTAAACAACTGATTAATGTAGATGGTGCCAGAGGCTTCCAGTATGAAATGGAATTTGACCCAGATTGGTCAATTGTTAAGTCATACTTTGAACGCTAAGTTAGAATTTAAATGAGAGGCTGTGCTGAGACAGCAATTTCCTGACAATTGGCCAGCCGACGCGCGACCGTGAGGGCTGGGCATGCTGTTCGTGTCCAACAAGATCGACACATCTGGTGCCAAACTACAGACAGTCAATGCTCTTGCCGTAGGATGGGGTAACCCGCTCGTAGTTACGACTCCCTTTGCTGCCGCTAGGCATCCGCCGCCCCAGCCTTCCCACCCTCTCCCCTAACCCCCATCACCCAACCAATGCCCGCAACAGCCGCGCCGCCAAGCGCGTCAACAGTGGCTTCTCGCCCACCGAGCGCATGCCTCGCAGTGATTTCGCATTTTCTGCAAATGTCTATCGGCTGAATGCATACTATGGTGCTCTCGTCTCATAATAGCTATTATTGCGGTGATTTCATAAGATGGTTGTTTGTTCTATTTAAACGATTTCTATTTAAGCGTGTTCTTTTTTGGCGCTCCTGGAGGTCCGCAGTCGTTCTGAACCGAACATCAAAATCGCCATTCACAAAGGAATCATTATGGATTGGTGGAATTCCCTTTCAGGACTTGAACAAGCTCTTGCGGCAATTGGCATCTTTGCTTTGGTTGCCTTCTTCGTTCAGACCGCTTTGGCGTTCTTCGGCGGCCTTGACGTTGATGGCGATATGGATCTTGAGGCCGATGTCGACAGCGAAAGCAAAGGCGGCTCCTTCTTCTTTGAGCTCTTCACGGTTCGGAACCTTTTATCATTCCTGACTGGATTGTCGTGGACGACTCTAGGGCTGCTCAAAATGGGAGTTTGGGCGACCTTCGCGTTCCTGGTCGGGTTTATAGTCGGCTCATTTCTCATTTGGCTCAATAGCTTGGTGCTTGCTGGCATCGGCCTCTTGAACAGCAAAGGCAATATCGTCATCAGCAAAGCGGTGGGTCGAACTGGCCAGATGTCGCTCGGCATCACCGGCGATGCCGGGGATCTTGGCAAGGTCATAGTCGCAATCGGTGGTCGTCGGGTCGAACTCCTGGCCCGCTCATCAGCCGGGACCCCGATTCAGCGGCACAGTCCGGTCCGTATCGTAGAATTGCACGGCGATACAGCCGTCGTTGAACCGCTAGGAAACACCTGAACGCTCATCCTAACCAAGCAACTTTGGAAGTAACCAGCATGCCCTACCTTCTCTTCGGCGCCGTTGTCGGCGCAGTTATGTTCGCGGTCACGCTTATCCTGATTCTGATGCGTTACAAGCGCTGCCCGTCGAACAAAATTCTCGTAAAATGGGGAAAGGTCGGCATGGGCGCGGCGGGGGTGACGAAATCCTCGACCCAAATTCATGGTGGCGCCACCTTCGTGTGGCCGGTGATCCAGGCCTATGGCTTTCTTTCCTTAGAGCCGCTCAATACTGACATTGATCTGAAGGGTGCTCTTTCGAAGCAAAACATTCGCGTCAATGTACCCTCAAGTTTCACCTTCGCCATTGGCACAACTCCGGAACTTATGGCTTCAGCCGCGGATCGTCTGCTCGGTATGAAGAGTGGAGCGATTATCTCGGCGGCCCGGGAGATCATTTTTGGGCAGCTTCGGGCCACGATCGCGACCATGAACATTGAAGATATCAACGGCAATCGGGAGGCCTTTGAGAAGGCCGTACTCGACAATATTGACACGGAAATGCGGAAGATCGGCCTCTATCTTATCAACGTAAACATCTCGGATATCACCGACGAGTCCGGTTATCTGGAGGCCCTCGGCCAAGAGGCCGCATCGCGGGTCGTCGCCGATGCCCAGATTAAGGTTGCGGCGAACGAGCGCAATGGCGCCATCGGCGCGGCAAACGCCAAGGCCGAGGAGCGAACAAAGGTCGCTGAAGCGGAAGCTGTGGCTGTGCAGGGTGAGAATCTTGCTGCGGTCGTTCAGGCAAACTCAACCGCCGATCGCCAGGTCGCGGAAGCAGAAGCCAAGCGGAAGTCGGATGCCGCCGAGGCTGTTCAGGCAGCTTCCGCTTTGGCCGAGGGCTTCGCCGCGGAAAAAGATGCCGAAGCGGTTCGGGCTGAGCGCGACCGAGCAACACAGTTCGCAGATGAGGTTGTCCCAGCTCAGATTGCCGCTGACAAGGCGCTGATTGAAGCAGGAGCGGCAAAGAAAGTCGAAGTGCTCGAGGGTGAGGCTCGCGGTGACGCGCGCAAGGCAGAACTGGAAGGTGAAGCGGCAGGCCTGAAGAGCATTGTTGTTGCGGCCGCGAGCGACCCAGACAAGGCGGCGATGCTTCTGATCGTACAAAAACTTGATCGGATCGCCGAGCTGCAGGCTCAGGCTATTTCCAACATCGATTTCGAAAAGATCGTCGTCTACGATGGCGGCGGCAGCTACGGTCAAAATGGTTCGACCGCTCGCTTCATGCAGGATCTCACCAAGATGCTGCCGCAGCTACACGAGTTCGCCAAGATGGCCGGCGTCACTCTGCCCAACTTTTTGGGCGAAACGCTCGCTGATTCGTTTGACATGGCTGCTCAAGACAAAACCCAGCTGCCTACTGATCAAGGTAACTTGCAGGCTGCCGATGGTACTGCATCAGGTGTTCAATCCTGATCTTTCGTCCTAAGGGACCGGAAGTGTGTGTTGATCTTCTTTACTTGACGACGGTCCTGCACTGCTTCCTGAACCCCTGGTCCGAGATTGACGGGCTGCGAATCTCACTTCAGAGTCTCATTGTCGGTGGCTGGTCGACTGACTTGGTCCGAAAACAGCCCATCCATCAGGGCGATGAAATCAGGGTGGTCCATCCTCAGCCTCCCCCCCTAAACCCCTATCACCCGCATCAGCGCCCTAATCACCCGCGCCGCCGCTGCGGCCAGCCTCGGCTTTCCGCGCACCGCCTCGGCCAGCAGCGGCCCGACCCGCCAGTAAAGCCAAATCAAACCCCGCCCCCAGGGCGTCGGCGCCAGGTGCCGGTCCCGCCAGCGCTTCAGCGCCATGACTTCGGGCGCGCCGGCATCGCCGAACACGGCGGTGGCGACGAAGCACTTGGTCTTCCAGGTCTTGTGCAGCTCCCAGCGGACCCCGTCATCGGTGGCGATCTTGATCACTTCGAGCCTGCCGCGCTCGATCATCCGCAGCGTCGCGTCGAGGCGCGCGGTCTTCATCATGAAGTGGTCTTCCGCCTTGCCCAGGCGGATGGCGTGGCCGAAGGCGGCGCAGAATTCGTCGTCGCTGACTTTCAAATGCTGCTCGCGCGCACCGTCGATAAGGCGCCGCGGGATACCGAGGTAGTGGTTGTCCGGGTCGAGGATGCGGTCCTTGTCCGCCGGGGTCAGGACGAAGATGCAGTCGGGATCGCGCTCAGCAGGGCCTTCCGGCTCACAGGACGACATGGCGGGCCTCCTAACCCAACCGAGCATAAAGGGGCGATACGGCCAGCGGCAAGGTTGCCACTCGCCGCCGGCCTGCGCCGGTTTCACCAGCTGGGCTTCACACGCGCGTGACCAGTCTTGGCAAGCCCTGTGCTCGGCCCCTACATTACCTCATGTCATCTTGTCGCGAACCGGAGGCCCGAGCCCATGCCCGAGAAAGTCGTCAAATCCGATGCCGAGTGGCGGCCCGAGCTCTCACCGGAGGAATTTCAGGTGACCCGGCGGGCGGGGACCGAGCGGCCCTTCACCGGCCGCTATCACGACTGCAAGGTGGCCGGCACTTACCTTTGCGTCTGCTGCGGCCAGCCGCTTTTCAGTTCCAAGACCAAGTTTGACTCGCGAACCGGCTGGCCGAGCTTCTGGGCGCCGATCGACCCCGAGGCCGTCGCCACCGAGGACGACCGCAGCCTGTGGATGAGGCGCACCGAGGTGCTCTGCGCCCGCTGCGATGCCCATCTCGGCCATGTCTTCCCGGACGGCCCCGAGCCGACCGGCCAGCGCTATTGCATGAACTCGGCCGCCCTGAAACTGAAGCCGGAAGCGTCGGAAAATTAGCGCACTTCAAGATAGTTCTGAGTCGGCACCAGCCCGCTCCCCCTCCCGACCACCCAATGCCATTGTACGCTCGTGGGCTCGCGCCAGCGAGAGGCGGAAGGCCGGGACGGGGAGCGGGCTGGTGCTGATCAAACTTGAAAGACTCTAGCGGCGGCTGAGGTTAAATTTCGCTCCGCGCCAGCTCGTAGAGGCCGATGGCGGCCGCCGCCGAGACGTTGAGGTCCTGGATCGGCCCTTGGGTGGGCAGTCGCACCAGCAAATCGCAGGCCTCGCGGGTCAGGCGACGCAGGCCCCGACCCTCGGCACCCAGAACCAGGCAGGACCTAGGCCCCGGTGCGGCCGCGGCCAAGGTCAGTTCCGCCTCGCCGGCCAGGCCCAAGCAGAAGACCCCCGCCGCTTGAAGCTGCCTGAGGCAGCGTGCCAGGTTGGTCTCGGCCAGAAGCGGCACTACCTCCAAGGCGCCGGAGGCGGCCTTGGCCAGCGCTCCCGACTCGCCTGGTGCATGGCGCTTGGTCTGGATCACGGCAGTTGCCCCCAAAGCCGCTGCCGAGCGCAGCACGGCGCCGACGTTTTGCGGGTCGCTCACCTGGTCAAGAGCGATCAGCCGCAACGGCCCATCGCCGGCTTGCTGCAGGATATCCTCCAGGTCCGGCGCCGATAGGGGCTCGACCAGCAAGGCCAAGCCCTGGTGAAGGGCGCCCGCCGGTAGCAAGTTGGCGAGGGCCTCGCGGGTCGCCGACTCCGGGACCAGAGATGCCGTTGAGGCCTGGGCCCCAGTCTTTGCCAAAGCGTCCGCCAAGGCCTCATCACGCCGGGCCAAGGCTGCGGCCTCGACCAGCAGGCGCCGGCAGCGGCGGGCCGGATTGGCCAAGGCTGCCAGCACCGGATGGCGGCCCCAGAGCCAAAACCCGTTTGCCTGCTTTGTCCGGCGCCGCTCTCTTTGCCAGGAGGCGCCCTTGTTGTGCTGCTGCGGCGACTTGGCGGTTGCGGGGTTTGGCTTGCCGACCGTCTTTCCATGACCCCCCTTTTTAACCGCCGCGTGGCGCCTTTTTCGGGATACTGCGACCTGTTGTCCCTTGTTTTTGCCCATGTGAATGCCTAATATCCTACTCCGAGCGGAAGGATGCTGGTTGGCTGCCGACCGGTCGCGCCAAGAAAAGCGGGCCGGTGGTTGCTCTTTGTCTCGTTTGAAGTTGACACACGATCATAAATCACCATAGTTCGCAACGCTGTCGGCCGTGTCATGCGGGCGACACAAGGGAGGGGTGCCCGAGTGGCTAAAGGGGACGGGCTGTAAACCCGTTGGCGTACGCCTACGTTGGTTCGAATCCAACCCCCTCCACCATGGCACGGCCAAATAATTGTATGGCGCGCTAATCAGAGGAGCACGACACGACCAGAAGGTGCTAGCAAGACCGCTGCGAGATTCGGCAAGCGGGGCATGACCCGGTCAAGGGTCACCTACGCTGGGCGGGTGTAGCTCAATGGTAGAGCTCCAGCCTTCCAAGCTGGCTATGTGGGTTCGATTCCCATCACCCGCTCCAAAGCCCCAGATGCCGAGGGATCGCTAGGAATCTGGCTAGGTACTCTTCCTCTCACCGGCAGGATGATTGTCACCGTCACTCATGGGTTAAGGGACCAGATTACCGATGGCAAAGGCTAAGTTTGAGCGCACGAAGCCGCACTGCAACATAGGGACGATTGGCCATGTTGATCATGGCAAGACGACCTTGACGGCTGCGATTACGAAGATATTGGCGGAGAGCGGCGGGGCTCAATTCACGGCCTATGACCAGATTGACAAGGCGCCTGAGGAGAAGGCGCGGGGGATCACGATATCGACGGCGCATGTGGAGTACGAGACGGCCAATCGGCACTACGCGCACGTGGATTGCCCGGGTCATGCGGACTATGTGAAGAACATGATCACCGGGGCGGCACAGATGGACGGGGCGATCTTGGTGGTTTCGGCGGCCGATGGGCCGATGCCGCAGACCCGCGAGCACATTTTGCTGGCGCGCCAGGTTGGGGTGCCGGCGATCGTGGTTTACATGAACAAGACGGACATGGTGGACGACGAGGAGCTTTTGGACCTGGTTGAGTTGGAGGTTCGCGAGCTGTTGTCGAGCTATGACTTTCCGGGCGACGACATACCGGTGATCCGGGGTTCGGCGCTGGAGGCGCTTGAGGGGGGTGACGAGGCGCGCGGCCAGGGCTCGGTGATGGAGCTGATGGCGGCGGTTGACGACTATGTGCCGCAGCCGGAGCGGCCCAAGGACCGCCCCTTCCTGATGCCGATTGAGGATGTGTTTTCGATTTCGGGCCGCGGCACGGTGGTGACCGGCCGGGTTGAGCGGGGGGTGATCAAGGTCGGCGAGGAGATCGAGATCGTCGGCATCAAGGACACCCGCAAGACGGTTTGCACCGGGGTCGAGATGTTCCGCAAGCTGTTGGATTCGGGCGAGGCGGGTGACAACATCGGCGCCTTGCTGCGTGGTATTGGGCGCACCGAGGTGGAGCGCGGCCAGGTTCTGGCCAAGCCGGGCTCGATCACGCCGCACACCGAGTTCACGGCCGAGGCCTATATTCTGACCAAGGAGGAGGGCGGCCGGCACACGCCGTTCTTCACCAACTATCGGCCGCAGTTTTACTTCCGCACCACGGATGTGACCGGGGTTGTGACCCTGCCGGAGGGCACCGAGATGGTGATGCCGGGCGACAACGTGTCGATGTCGGTGTCGCTGATCGCGCCGATCGCCATGGACGAGGGCCTGCGCTTCGCCATCCGCGAGGGCGGCCGCACCGTCGGCGCCGGCGTCGTCGCCGCCATCGTCAAGTAGGGACAAGGCTTGGACAGGTTTCGTTGCGGCGGCGGTGCGACCAGGAATTAGGAGTGTAGCTCAATTGGCAGAGCACCGGTCTCCAAAACCGGGGGTTGTGGGTTCGAGTCCCTCCACTCCTGCCAGCTTGCGGTGGTTGGTGCAAGCGCTGGCGCTTGGTGGCTGGATGCAGGGTACCTGCTGCAGGGTCGGAGACGGTAGGCAAGACATTTTGGGCGGATTGTGACGATGGCAAAGACGAGCCCTGGTCAATTCATTCGCGAGGTGCGCCAGGAGGTCGCCAAGGTGACCTGGCCAACCCGCAAAGAGACCGGCATCACCACCGGTATGGTGATGATCATGGTGTTTTTGGCGGCTGGCTTCTTTTTTCTGGTCGACCAGATCCTGTCTTTTGCTGTGCGCTTGATTTTGGGCCTAGGAGGGTAACAAGTTCTGATGGCCATGCGGTGGTATGTGATCCACGTCTATTCCGGGTTTGAGAAGAAGGTTGCCGATTCGATCCGCGAGCAGTCGCGCCAGAAGGGAATGGAAGAGAACTTCGAGGAAATTCTGGTGCCGACCGAAGAAGTTGTCGAGGTGCGTCGCGGCCAGCGGGTCAATGCCGAGCGGAAGTTTTTTCCGGGCTATGTGTTAATTAAAATGGACCTCACCGACGATAGTTGGCACCTGGTCAAGAACACCCCCAAGGTCACCGGTTTCTTGGGAGGTCGGGGCCGACCTTCGCCGATCTCGGCCTCCGAGGCGGAGCGTATTCAGCGCCAAGTGCAAGAAGGTGTGGAGCGGCCGAAGCCGTCGGTCACCTTCGAGGTCGGCGAGCAGGTGCGGGTCTGCGACGGTCCCTTTACCTCGTTCAACGGCTTGGTCGAAGAGGTTGACGAAGAGCGTGCCCGCCTCAAGGTGGCGGTGTCGATTTTTGGGCGGTCGACGCCGGTCGAGCTGGAGTATACGCAGGTAGAAAAAGGCTAGGATCCGCAGGTTTTCACGAAGCGCGGGAGGCTCGCCATGGCCGTTACCGCGCAGCCCCCAAAAGGCGTCGAAGGAGGGTGCATTAGATGGCAAAGAAAGTTGCCGGCTATATCAAGCTGGAGATTAAGGCGGGGCAGGCAAATCCCTCGCCGCCGGTTGGCCCGGCCCTGGGCCAACGCGGTCTTAATATTATGGAGTTTTGCAAGGCCTTTAACGCGGCCACCCAGAACATGGAGCCGGGAACGCCGACGCCGGTGGAGATCACCGCCTACGCGGATCGCACCTTCTCCTTTGTCACCAAGACGCCGCCGGCGAGTTACTACCTGCGCAAGGCGGCGAAGCTAAGCAAGGGCTCGCAGGAGCCCGGCAAGGTGATCGCCGGAAAGGTGACCATGGACCAGGTGCGCGAGATCGCCGAGGCAAAAATGGTTGACCTTAATGCCAATGACATCGACGCGGCAGCAAAGATCATTGCTGGTTCGGCCCGCTCCATGGGCCTCGAGGTGTTGGAGTAGAGGACGATGGCCAAGCATGGAAAACGCCTGAAAAAGGCTTATGAAGAGATTGATCGCTCGACCGTTTATGCGCTCGAGGAGGCGATCGGCCTGATCAAAAGCCGGGCTACCGCAAAGTTTGACGAGACCGTGGAGATCGCCATGAACCTGGGCGTCGACCCGCGCCACGCCGACCAAAATGTGCGCGGCATGGTGTCCTTGCCCAACGGCACCGGTCGCAGCGTGCGGGTCGCCGTCTTCGCCAAAGGGGCCAAGGCCGAAGAGGCTACGGCCGCCGGCGCTGACCTGGTCGGGGCCGAGGATCTGGCGGAAAAGGTCAAGGCTGGGGAGATCGAGTTTGACCGTTGCGTGGCAACGCCGGATATGATGTCGGTTGTCGGTCGTCTCGGCCGTATTCTTGGACCGCGCGGCCTGATGCCTAATCCCAAGTTGGGTACGGTGACGACCGACGTCACGGCGGCGATTCAGGCAGCCAAAGGCGGCCAAGTGGAGTTTCGGGTCGAGAAAGCCGGCATCGTCCATGGCGGTGTTGGCAAGGCAAGCTTCAGTGAGGAAGCCTTGGCTGAGAACGTTAAGGCCTTCTTTGATGCCATTTCCAAGGCGAAGCCAAGCGGGGCAAAGGGCACCTATATCAAGCGGGTGTCCTTGTCATCCACCATGGGTCCCGGGCTGAAGCTTGAAATCGGCAGTCTGGCGAGCGGCGCTCAGGCCTAGACCAGGCAAGACGGAATGCCGGCCTTAATCGCAGTCGATTGAGGCCGCATGGGGATGGATCGCAACGCTTAAGGTCCATTCCAACCTGTCCAAGACTGCAGGTGCCAAGAGGCATTGCTTCGAGGCTTAAGCGCGATTTCGCGGCCCGCATGAGACAGGAAGCAGAGCAACCCTTGGGTTCCACCCTGGTGTGAGACCCCTGGCTTGAGCTTCCGGGACAGGCGAGCCGGACCTTTCGGGCCTGTAACCGGGAGGTCTTTGATGCAACCTGGCTTTCATGTCCTAGGAGGACCGAAGGCCAACAGGAGACGGAGAGGTTCCCCGTGGAACGAGCACAAAAGGAAGCGCTCGTCGCCTCTTTGCATCAGACGTTTCAAGACGCCAGCCTGGTTGTCGTCACCCAGCAAACGGGAATGACGGTCTTCGAGGCGACCGACTTGCGGCGTCAGATGCGCGAGGCGGGCGCGTCCTACAAGGTGGCGAAGAACCGACTGGTCAAACGCGCCTTGGAAGGGACCAAGTTCACGGCACTCGAACCGCTGTTCAGTGGGCCGACCGCTATCGCCTATTCGGATGATCCGGTGGCGGCGGCCAAGGTTTGCGTTGGGTATGCGAAGAAAAACAAGAAGTTGATGATTCTGGGTGGCGCCCTCGGTGAGGTGGCGCTGGATGTCCAGGCCGTCGATTCCTTGGCCAAGCTGCCGTCTTTGGACGAGCTTCGGGGCAAGCTGGTGGGCTTGCTTCAGGCGCCGGCCGGCAAGTTGGCTTCGGTTACCCAGGCGCCGGCTGGCCAGCTGGCCCGTGTCTTTGCTGCCTACGCCGACAAGGGCGAGGCAGCCTAAGTTCGTATCCGATCGAGAAGTTCAAGCCTAGGAGATTGAAAATATGGCTGATCTAGACAAGTTGGTCGAGGAGCTGTCAAAGCTGACAGTGATCGAGGCCGCCGAGCTTTCCAAGAAATTAGAGGAAGCCTGGGGCGTGTCGGCGGCGGCGCCGGTCGCCGTGGCGGCAGTCGCCGCCGGTGGCGGTGACGAAGGCGAAGCAGCGGCCGAGCAGACTGAGTTCGACGCGGTCCTGACCTCATTTGGCGACAAGAAGATCAATGTGATCAAGGAAGTGCGGGCCCTTACCGGACTCGGCCTTAAAGAAGCCAAAGAGCTGGTGGAAGGTGTGCCGAAGCCGGTCAAGGAAGGCGTCAGCAAGGACGAGGCCGAGGAGATCAAGAAAAAGCTCGAAGGCGTTGGCGCTACGGTGGAGCTCAAGTAGGCGTTTGACGGAACAACTTGGCAGGCGGGGTCGTTCTGCGCGCGCCCGAAGGGGCGGCGCGAGGGGTCCCGTTTGCCGTACTTTTGGGCTGGGTATTAGCGAGAATGTGAGTGGTCTGCGCTCCCATATTAAGTGGTGGCCGGTCGCTGGTTCGCAGCTGGTGAACAGAGTTGCAGTGACGAGGGTTTGATAATGTCGAGGTCTTACACAGGTCGAAAGCGGATCCGCAAGCGCTTTGGGCGGATTGCCGAAGTGACCGAAATGCCGAACCTAATCGAGGTGCAAAAGACCTCTTACGACCATTTCCTGCAAATGGATGTGCCCTTTGCCGAACGCTCCATGGTCGGCCTGCAGGAAGTGTTTTCTTCGGTCTTCCCAATTCGCGATTTCTCCGAGCGGGCGGAGCTGCAGTTTGTCAGTTATGAGTTGGAAGAGCCAAAATACGACGTCGAGGAATGCCAACAGCGCGGCATGACCTATGCGGCGCCGTTGAAGGTGACGCTGCGCCTTGTGGTTTGGGATGTCGACGAAGACACCGGATCACGCTCGATCCGCGACATCAAAGAACAAGACGTCTACATGGGCGACATGCCCTTGATGACCCCTAACGGTACTTTCGTGATCAACGGCACGGAGCGGGTCATCGTCTCGCAGATGCATCGTAGTCCCGGCGTATTCTTCGATCACGATCGCGGCAAGACTCATTCCTCCGGCAAGTACCTTTTTGCCGCGCGGGTAATTCCCTACCGCGGCTCCTGGCTTGACTTCGAGTTTGACGCCAAGGATCTCGTTTATGTGCGAATCGACCGGCGGCGCAAGCTGCCGGCGACGACCCTCTTGTTGGCCCTCGATGGTGCCGAAACAGAGGCCTTGCGTGCGGCCCGTCAAGCCGAAGGCAAGACCCTGGAGGCCCATGAGGCACAAGGCATGACCTTCGAGGAAATCCTCGACACTTTCTATGAAAAGGTATCCTACCGTAAAGCGGAAGGGGGCTGGTCGACGCCTTTCGACGGGGAGCGCGCGCGTGGCTCCAAACTAACCAGCGACCTGGTCGATGCAAAATCCGGGAAGACTCTGGCCGAGGTCGGCACCAAGTTGACCCCGCGGCTGATCCGCAAACTTAAGGAAGACGGCTTAGAAGATCAGTTGGTCAGCCCTGAGGAGCTGTTGGGTCGTTTCCTGGCTATCGATTTCGTCAACATGGAAACCGGCGAGGTTATGGCTGAGGCCGGTGACGAGATTACCGATGAGCTCCTAAAGGCATTGCTTGGTGCTGGCTATGACGATGTCCCGACTCTAGCCATCGACCCGGTGCACAAGGGTCCCTACATGCGCAACACCTTGGCGCTCGACAAGAATGCCACCCGCGAGGATGCACTGATCGACATTTACCGGGTGATGCGGCCAGGCGAACCGCCGACCCTGGAGACGGCGGAAGCGCTGTTCAGCAGCTTGTTCTTCGATTCAGAGCGCTACGACCTCTCGGCAGTGGGGCGGGTCAAGATGAATTCCCGCCTAAGCTTGCAGGCGGACGACACGATTCGGGTGCTGCGAAAGCAAGATATCTTGTTGATTCTTAAGATTCTTTGTGACCTGAAGGACGGCCAGGGCGAGATCGACGATATCGACCATCTGGGCAATCGGCGAGTGCGCTCCGTCGGCGAACTGATGGAAAATCAGTACCGAATTGGCTTGCTGCGCATGGAGCGGGCGATCCGTGAACGCATGAGTTCGGTGGAGATCGACTCGATCATGCCCCACGACCTCATCAATGCGAAGCCGGCGGCGGCGGCGGTTCGCGAGTTCTTCGGCTCGTCGCAGCTATCGCAGTTTATGGATCAGACCAATCCGCTGTCGGAAATTACCCATAAACGCCGCTTGTCGGCGCTCGGGCCGGGTGGTCTGACCCGTGAGCGGGCCGGCTTTGAGGTGCGCGACGTTCATCCGACCCACTATGGCCGAATTTGCCCGATTGAAACGCCGGAAGGACCGAACATCGGCTTGATCAATTCGCTGGCGACCTATGCCCGGGTCAATCAATACGGCTTCATCGAAAGCCCCTACCGACGGGTCGACGACGGCAAGGTCTCCGAGGAGGTGATCTATCTCTCGGCCATGGATGAAGGGCGCTACATGATTGCCCAGGCCAACGCGGAGCGCGACGAGGACGGCCGACTGCTGGAAGACCTGATCTCCTGCCGCAAGGGCGGTGAGTATTTGCTCGCCCGGCGGGAGGATGTCGAGCTGATCGACGTGTCACCCAAGCAGCTGGTCTCGGTTGCCGCGGCCCTCATACCTTTTCTTGAGAACGACGATGCCAACCGAGCCCTGATGGGCTCGAACATGCAGCGTCAGGCTGTGCCTCTGCTGCAAAGCGAGGCACCCTTGGTGGGTACGGGCATGGAGGAAACAGTTGCCCGTGATTCCGGTGTGGCCATCGCGGCACGCCGCTCGGGCGTCATCGACCAGGTGGATGCAACCCGTATTGTCATTCGCGTGACCGAGGAGACTTCCAGCGGCGAGCAGGCCGTGGATATCTATAACTTGCTGAAATTCCAACGCTCTAACCAGAATACCTCGATTACACAGCGGCCTCTCGTCAAAGTAGGCGAGGAAGTGGAGCGTGGTGACATCATTGCCGACGGACCGTCCACCCAACTGGGTGAATTAGCGCTCGGCCGCAACGCCCTGGTCGCCTTCATGCCCTGGCAGGGCTACAACTTCGAGGATTCGATCCTGATTTCAGAGCGTGTCGTCCGTGACGACGTCTTTACCTCGATCCACATCGAGGAATTCGAGGTCATGGCCCGCGACACCAAGTTGGGTCAGGAGGATATCACCCGGGATATTCCAAACGTGGGCGAGGACGCGCTCCGGAACTTGGACGAGGCTGGGATTGTCTATATCGGTGCCGAGACCCAACCGGGCGATATCTTGGTAGGCAAGGTAACGCCCAAAGGCGAGTCGCCAATGACGCCGGAAGAGAAGTTGCTGCGGGCGATCTTTGGCGAGAAGGCTTCCGATGTTCGCGACACCTCGCTGCGGGTGCCGCCCGGCGTTTCGGGCACGGTGGTCGAAGTCCGTGTGTTTTCCCGCCGCGGCGTCGAAAAAGACGAACGGGCGCTCGCCATTGAACGGGCGGAAATCGA
The DNA here is from genome assembly GCA_965222795.1 of Rhodospirillales bacterium. Lineage (GTDB taxonomy): Bacteria > Pseudomonadota > Alphaproteobacteria > Kiloniellales > CBDCUY01 > CBDCUY01. Next base: position 3,752,768 of record OZ244972.1, read on the forward strand.
GCGCCTGGCCAAGGACCGGGATGACGAAAAGGCCATTCTTGAACGCAGCTTCTATGGCCGCTTGAAAGACCTGATCGTCAACCAAGTGGCGGTCAGCGGTCCGGATGAGATGGAACCTGACATCAAGATCACGGAAAAGGTCCTGTCCGATTACACGCCTGGGCAGTGGCGCCGGATCGCCGTCAAGAATGACAAGCGCATGGCGGATATCGAGGCCTTGAAGCGTCAGTTCGACGACTCGATCGGTGAGTTGACCAAGCGCTTCGAAAACAAGGTCGACAAGATCCAGCGCGGCGACGAGCTGCCGCCTGGCGTCATGAAGATGGTGAAGGTTTTCGTGGCCGTCAAACGTAAACTCCAACCCGGCGATAAGATGGCCGGTCGCCATGGTAACAAGGGCGTCATTTCCAAGATCGTGCCGATCGAGGACATGCCCTATACGGAAAACGGCACTCCTGTCGACATTGTGCTGAATCCGCTGGGTGTGCCAAGCCGCATGAATGTCGGGCAGATCCTGGAAACCCATCTCGGCTGGGCTTGCGCCGGTATGGGCCGGCAAATTGGCGAGATCCTTGACAACGTGCGGCGTCACGGCAAAACGCAAGACCTAAAATCCAAGCTTAAGGAAATCTATGGAGAAGAGGCCTACAAGGTTGAGATTGCCGATCTCAGCGACGAAGAGCTCTTGGAACTAGCGGCCAATCTCGAACCGGGTATCCCGATCGCCTCGCCGGTCTTCGATGGTGCGCGCGAAGAGGATATCGTCGAAATGCTCGATCAGGCGGGTGTCCGGTCATCCGGCCAGGCGGTGCTGGTCGACGGGCGGACCGGCGAGCGCTTCGATCGGGAAGTTACGGTCGGCTATATCTATATGCTCAAATTGCACCATCTGGTCGACGATAAGATCCATGCGCGCTCCATTGGTCCCTATAGCTTGGTGACCCAACAGCCCTTGGGTGGCAAGGCGCAGTTCGGCGGCCAACGGTTTGGCGAGATGGAGGTTTGGGCATTGGAGGCCTACGGCTCTGCCTACACCCTGCAGGAGATGCTGACGGTGAAGTCGGACGATGTCTCGGGGCGAACCAAGGTCTATGAAGCCATTGTCAAGGGCGACGACAATTTTGAGGCCGGTATCCCTGAGTCCTTCAACGTTTTGGTTAAAGAGTTGCGCTCGCTCGGCCTCAATGTGGAATTGAAGCAGGGTGGCTGAGTTGATGTGAGGAGCGGCGTGGGCCCAGCCATGAGAACGGTCCACCCTTGCCCTTAGAGGATCGCAAGATCAGGAGATTTTTATGAACGAGTTGATGAACCTTTTTGGTCAGCCGAGCGGCCCCCAAAGCTTCGATGAGATCCGCATCTCCATCGCGGCGCCGGAGCGCATACGCTCTTGGTCCTTTGGGGAGATCAAGAAGCCCGAAACCATCAACTACCGGACCTTTAAACCGGAGCGCGACGGCCTTTTTTGCGCCCGCATTTTCGGTCCGATCAAAGACTACGAGTGCCTCTGCGGCAAGTACAAGCGGATGAAGTATCGCGGTATCATTTGCGAAAAGTGCGGTGTCGAAGTGACTCTGTCGAAGGTCCGGCGCGAGCGCATGGGCCATATCGAGCTCGCCTCGCCGGTGGCGCATATCTGGTTCCTCAAATCACTGCCGAGCCGGACCGGCTTGCTCCTCGATATGACCCTGAAGGATCTGGAGCGGATCCTCTATTTTGAGAACTTCGTGGTGACCGAACCCGGCCTCACGCCCTTCAAGCTGCATCAGCTGATGAGTGAAGACGAGTACCTCGATGCGCAAGAAGAATACGGTGAGGATTCCTTCAGCGCCAGCATTGGTGCCGAAGCCATCAAAGACATGCTGAGTGACCTAGATCTCGAGGCGGAGCGCGACACCTTGCGCCATGAAATGCGGGAGACCTCGTCGGAGGCCAAACGCAAGAAACTGGTCAAGCGCCTGAAGCTGGTCGAGGCCTTCATGGAATCAGGGGCGCGCCCGGAATGGATGATCCTGGATGTGATTCCGGTCATTCCGCCGGAACTTCGCCCCTTGGTACCCCTAGATGGCGGACGTTTTGCCACCTCGGACCTCAACGATCTCTACCGACGGGTGATTAACCGGAACAACCGCCTCAAGCGTTTGATCGAGCTGCGGGCACCAGACATCATCGTGCGCAATGAAAAGCGCATGCTGCAGGAAGCTGTCGACGCGCTCTTCGACAACGGTCGGCGGGGCCGGGTCATTACCGGCGCCAACAAGCGGCCGCTCAAGTCGCTTTCCGACATGCTAAAGGGCAAGCAAGGCCGCTTCCGCCAAAACCTCCTCGGCAAGCGCGTGGACTACTCCGGCCGCTCGGTCATCGTGGTTGGGCCGGAACTCAAGTTGCACCAGTGCGGTTTGCCCAAGAAGATGGCCTTGGAGCTGTTCAAGCCCTTCATTTATTCGCGCCTAGAGCTCTATGGCATGGCCTCCACCATCAAGGCGGCCAAGCGCATGGTGGAAAAGGAGCGAGCCGAGGTTTGGGATATCCTCGAAGAGGTCATTCGCGAGCACCCGGTGCTGCTCAACCGGGCGCCGACCTTGCACCGCTTGGGCATTCAGGCCTTCGAGCCGGTGCTGATCGAGGGCAAGGCCATTCAACTGCATCCACTGGTCTGCACCGCCTTCAATGCCGATTTCGATGGCGATCAGATGGCCGTACACGTGCCGCTCTCGCTGGAGGCGCAGCTAGAAGCGCGCGTCTTGATGATGTCCACCAACAACATACTCTCACCGGCCAACGGCAAGCCGATCATTGTGCCGAGCCAGGACATCGTCCTCGGCCTTTATTACCTTTCCATGGCGAGCGAGGATGAGCCAGGCGAGGGCATGGCATTCGGCAGCCTCGGCGAGCTACAGCATGCCTTGGCAAACGGTGTGGTGACCCTGCATTCGAAGATCAAGGCGCGCTACAACACGGTAAACGACCAGGGCGAGGATATCGTTGAGTTGGTCGATACCACGCCTGGGCGCATGCTGATCTCGGAAGTGCTGCCGCGCAACACAGCGGTTCCCTTCAGCTTGGTCAACCGGGTCCTGACCAAGAAGGAAATCTCCGAGGTCATTGACCTCGTCTACCGCCACTGCGGCCAAAAGGAGACGGTCATCTTTGCCGACCGCATCATGGCGTTGGGCTTCGGCTACGCCTGTCGAGCCGGGATTTCTTTCGGCAAGGACGATTTGCTGGTGCCGGAAGCCAAGATAAACCTGGTCGAAAGCGCTCAGGAACAGGTCAAGGAGTTCGAGCAGCAGTATCAAGATGGTCTGATCACCCGCGGCGAAAAGTACAACAAGGTGGTGGACGTCTGGTCGTCCTGTACCGACCGAGTCGCCGAGGAAATGATGAAGGTGATGTCCGAAAAGCGGGGCGTCGATGTCAACTCGGTTTACATGATGGCCCATTCCGGCGCCCGGGGCTCGGCCGCCCAAATCAAGCAGTTGGCGGGCATGCGTGGCCTTATGGCCAAGCCGTCCGGCGAAATCATCGAAACGCCGATCATTTCCAACTTCAAAGAAGGGCTCACCGTGCTCGAATACTTCAACTCGACGCACGGAGCGCGCAAAGGCTTGGCGGATACGGCCCTTAAGACAGCGAACTCGGGCTACCTAACCCGTCGCCTGGTTGACGTGGCCCAGGACGCTATCATCATCGAGGATGATTGTGGCACGGAACGCGGATTGGACGTTGCTGCCGTCATCGAGGGCGGCGAGATAATCGCTCCACTGGCGGAGCGCATACTTGGTCGCTCGGCAGCGGTGAACGTGGTCGACCCGATATCCGGAGACATCATCGTCAAAGCCGCCGAGATCATCGGCGAGGATACGGTTGATGGCATCGATCGTGCTGGCATCGATCGGGTCAAGGTTCGCTCGGTCTTGACCTGTGAGTCGCGTAACGGCGTGTGCGGCGCCTGCTACGGTCGCGATTTGGCGCGTGGCACCAAGGTCAACGTCGGCGAGGCCATTGGCGTCATCGCTGCCCAGTCGATTGGTGAGCCTGGTACGCAGCTCACCATGCGGACCTTCCATATCGGTGGGGCGGCCCAGCGCGGCGCCGAACAGTCCAGTGTCGAAGCGCCGGTCGCTGCAACCGTCAGCATCAAGAACCCCAACACGGTGGTCAACACCGAGGGCGTGCCCATCGTCATGGGGCGGAATCTGGAACTGGTGCTGACCGACGAACTGGGACGGGAACGGGCCCATCACCGTGTGCCCTATGGCGCCCGCTTGCTTGTCGAACAAGGGGCCGAGGTGCAGCCGGGTCAGCGTCTTGCCGAGTGGGACCCTTACACGCTGCCAATCATCACGGAAAAGGAAGGCACCGCCAATTATGTCGATCTTATCGAGGGTGTGTCGATGCGCGAGGTCGTCGACGACGCAACCGGGATCGCCAACCGTGTGGTGGTCGATTGGAAGCAGCAGCCACGGGGCTCAGACCTCAAGCCCCGTATTACCCTTCGGGACGACGACGGCGAAGTGGTTACCTTGGCCAACGGCCTTGAAGCGCGGTACTTCGTTTCCGTCGATGCCATTCTCTCGGTCGACAACGGGGCCCATGTGAAGGCGGGTGACGTCTTGGCGCGTATTCCTCGGGAAACCTCGAAGACCCGTGACATCACCGGTGGCCTGCCCCGGGTGGCTGAGCTCTTTGAAGCGCGCAAGCCGAAGGACTATGCAATTATCAGCGAAATCGACGGGCAAGTGCACTTCGGTAAGGACTACAAGACGAAGCGGCGCATTATCGTCAAGCCGGAGGATCCGGACAGGGAGTCACGGGAGTATCTGATCCCCAAGGGCAAGCACATTTCCGTGCAAGAAGGCGACTTTGTAGGGGTCGGCGATCTTTTGATGGATGGCAATCCCGTGCCGCACGACATTCTCGATGTCTTGGGAATCGAGGCCCTGGCCGACTATTTGATCAACGAGATCCAAAGCGTCTACCGCCTGCAGGGTGTCAAGATCAACGACAAGCACATCGAAGTCATCGTCCGCCAGATGCTGCAAAAGGTGGAGATACAGGAAGCTGGCGATACCACCTTCCTTATTGGTGAGCAGGTCGACCGCGAAGAATTCGAAGCGGTCAACCGCAAGGCCGAGACGGAGGGCGGTCAGTTGGCCAAGGCGAAGCCGGTTCTGCAAGGCATCACCAAGGCCAGTCTGGCAACGCGTTCCTTCATCTCCGCAGCCTCCTTCCAGGAGACCACGCGGGTGCTCACCGAAGCCTCCGTGCAGGGCAAGGTCGACAATCTCATCGGCCTGAAGGAGAACGTCATCGTTGGACGACTGGTACCGGCGGGCACAGGTTCGGTGATGAATCGGGCCAAGCGCGTGGCCGCCGAGCGTGACCGGGCCTTGCTGGACGAGCGCGAACGTGAACGCGAGGAACGTGAGCGCGCGCTGATGTCCGAGGAAGAGGAACAGCCCTCGGTCGCCTGATTGACAACAGACGCGACGGAGTTTTGCGGGGCCCATAGGGGCCCCGCTTTCTTGTGGTTTTGCCTCGGATTACGAACGTCGCAGTGATGCCGGTCACTGCCTAAATTGTGCCACGGCTATAAGTTTTCCTGCCACAAAGGAATTGACAGGGAGCAATGGCTATGGCGGCCGAGAAGCATGCCACGCACGTCCACTTCGCCGAGGTCACCGAAGGGGCGGAAGGCGAATTTTTGAAAGGTTGGATCGCCTCGGCACAGGGGCTGAGCCGCGAGCCTGGTCTGGCATCGCTGGAGCTTCGGGTGAGCCTGGACGCCGAGGGCCGACCGTGTTTCGCGACGGTCAGTCGGTGGTGCAGCCCTGAAGATTTTGACCGGGCAACCTCGTTGCCGGCTCTCGTAGATCCTTGCGGCGCGGCTGCTTATCCATAAAGGTGGAAGGAGTTCGAGAGTGGAGGGGGCTCCCATGGTAAAACCACAGCCGAAATACTGTGTTTTCCGCGCGGAAGACAGTGCGTTCGAGCCGATGACCGGGTATCGTGATTGACTGAAGATTCGCGATCTGGGCCTCAGTCGACATGCACTGGCAGGTCTGGCTCGCGGCCCTGATCCACCATCTCCTTAGCTCCAGGACCTTGGCCGGAGTCCGCCTTGGAACCAGGTCACCAGGTTGTAAACCGAAAAAGTGGGCCGCCCGGTTGCCGATTGTATGTCGGCGGCGTAGGGACACATGTTGGTGCACTCTAGCAGGATGGCGCCGACCTCTGGGTGGCGCGTCACCAGCGCCTTGGCGGCTTCCACATTGTCTTCGCGCGCCAGCGTCACGTCTAGGCTTGCTTCGTCATCCAGAATGACCCGACTGAATTCGCGTCCCTGTTCGGTGCCTTGGATCGGCGTATCCAGGGGCACGCCGGCGGCGCACAGGTGCGCCTCGGTCAAGGAAGCCGCGGAGATGGTTTGAATGCCCACCCTTTGGCCGGCCGGCAAGAGCGATTGGATCATCGGCGCTTGCATGAGGGAGGAGGTCGCCACGGGGACTGACACGGCAGCCGTGATTTCGGCCTGAAAAAGCGAAAGAAAGCCGCAAGTTGTGGTCAGCCCATCAGCCCCCATGGTGACCAGCTCCTTGGCGGCGCTAATGAAAGCGGGGAGCAGGCCTTCGGCTCGATGACGCACCACGCGGTCAGGTGAGGCCTCGGGCACGACCCGGTAGTGAACCGGAAACGGCCAGGTGGTGGCGTTGCCGAGGTCCCCGGGAATGCGGGGAAATCGGGTCTCCAGCATCAGTATACCGACAGCGGCCCCATAGACGTTCTTGCCGCCGACCACTTTCTGTTGCTGAGCTAACATCGCCTTGCCTCTGCGGCTGTGGAGTTGGGAACATAAAGCCGAGAGTAGCCTTCGCGCACCGCCGCGGTGACCTCTTCGGCTCGTCGATGGATATGGTTTCGCATGCAATGTTCCGCAGCGGCTGCGTCACGCGCTGCGATCGCCTTGACGATGGCCCTGTGCTGTCTTTGCGTCAAGGGGCGGCGTGCCTCCATATGGATCCACCGCAGAAACCGCAGTCGTGCATTCAAATTCTCAAGCAGGCGATGCAGTTCGTTGTTCCCGGATAGAGCGACGATGCGCAGGTGAAAGGCTTCGTCCATGGACACCAGCTCTTCGATGCTGCGGCCGTTGTCCCCCGGCCCGGTTTCTCGCAGGAAAGTCGCCAAGGCGGCAATGTCATTGTCGGAGGCGCGTTGACAGGCAAGACGCGCAGACTCCGCCTCAATCGCCTCCCGCGCCTCGTAGAGATCAAGTATCTCGGCCGGCACCAGCGGCCTGCAGGAGAAGCCCTGGCCTTGGCAAAAACTGAGCAAGCCCTCCGCCACCAAACGATTTAACGCCTCACGCAGCGGAGTCCGGCTGACGCCCAGGTGAGTGGCAAGCGCCACCTCATTCATACGTTCGCCTGGCTTGAAGGTGAACGCGATGGCCTGTGCTTTAATCAACTCGTAGACGCGGTCGACTTGGCTTTGTCCATTCGTGCCTTGCCTAGTCGAAGCTCCCTTCGGTCGCCGAGCCGGTAGGTTTCCTGCCTTGTCGTTTGCCATGTCCCTCGCTGACTTTGATGGTCTTTCTCAAGTGCCTTTGAAGTGATCCATTGACATGAAAATACAAGGAAGAATACTTTTCTGTATACAGAAAACTTCTTTGAGCCAGATGAGGCTCAAGCGATGCAATGCGGAAGGATAATGCGGTGGTGGGTGATGAAGTCGGCGGGGGCGGGATTGGCGGCAATCAGCTCTCGGGAGCGGAAGCCTTGGTACGGCTGCTGGAAGGTCATGGCGTGCGTCATGTCTTTGGTCTCTGCGGTGATACCTCGCTACCTTTCTACGACGCCCTCTACCGACTTGATCATAGCGTTGAACACATACTGACCCGAGACGAGCGATCCGCGGCTTACATGGCGGACGGCTACGCTCGGGTGACAGGGCGTGTCGGCGTTTGCGAGGGGCCATCCGGGGGCGGTGCTACCTACATTCTGCCGGGCCTGGTCGAGGCAAACGAATCCTCGGTGCCGGTGCTGGCGATCACCAGTGATGTTTCCACCACCTCTCATGGCCGCTATCCGCTCACCGAACTGGACCAGGAGGGACTTTTTCGCCCGCTCACCAAATGGAATGGAGTCATTCCCAGGTCCGAGATGTTGCCCCGCATGGTGCGCCAAGCCTTTCGCGCCATGACCACGGGCAAGCCCGGGTCGGCTCATCTCGGTTTGCCGCTTGACGTGCAAAACGGGCCGGTAGCCGAAGAGGATGTTTGGGCCGATCCGGCACTCGGGCAATTCCCGGCCTGGCCAACGGCACCGGACTCCCGCGCCTTAGATGCCGCCATGGATGCCATTCTGTCGGCACAGCGGCCTTTGGTCATTTGTGGCGGCGGCGTGGTTTTGGCTGGCGGTGAGGCGGCATTGCAAGGCTTTGCCGAGCGCCTCGATATTGCCGTTGCCACTACAATTTCGGGACAGGGCAGCCTTGCGGAGACTCATCCCAATTGCCTCGGTGTGGTTGGCTCCAATGGTGGCGTGCCGGCAACCAGAGCCTTGGTGGCCGAAGCGGACCTGGTCGTCATGATCGGCTGTCGGGCGGGCTCGGTAACGACGGAGCGCTGGCGCTTTCCCAAGCCGGGAACCCGCATCGTTCATATCGATGTCGATCCAATGGTCATCTCAGCCTCTTACCCGACCGAAGTGGCGGTTGTCGGCGACGCGCGGCTTGCTCTTGAGGGCCTGAATGATTTGTTGGACTCGACAGATAAGGGGGTAGGCGGGTTCGGCGGCGCGGCACGGGTGGCGGCGGCGAAGGAGGAGAAGTTCGCCCAGTTCAATCGGCTGGCCGGGAGCGGTGAAGTTCCCATTCGGCCCGAGCGCTTTGTCGCCGAGTTTAATCGGCTGTTAGACGAAGATATGGTGGTCGTTGCCGACCCCGGAACGCCTTGCCCATACCTCTCGGCCTTCTTAAGCTTTCGACGTCCAGGGCGACGGTTTTTCTCCAATCGGGCGCATGGTGCCCTTGGCTATTCGATGGCGGCGGCTATGGGTGCTTACTACGGCCGACCAGAATCGAAAATTATCTCGGTGATGGGCGACGGCAGTTTTGGCTTCACCTGTGGCGAACTTGAAACCGTGGTGCGCAAGAACCTGCCGATCACCTTCATCGTTCTGTCCAATAGTGTCTTCGGCTGGATTAAAGCGGGGCAGCGGGCCGGCTTTGACGCGCGGTATTTTTCGGTGGACTTCAGCGCCGGAGATCACGCCAAGGTCGCCGAAGCGTTCGGTGTGAAGGCCTTTCGAGTCAGTGAGCCCGATTCGCTGGCCGTTGCCCTGCAATCAGCTCTCTCCCACGGTGGTCCAAGTTTGGTCGACATCGTCACTCAACCACTGCACGAAGCGAAGGCGCCAGTCAGCGAGTGGGTAGCGTGATTGGAGCTGACAACTCGAAGAAAATCCCATTGGTCCGCAAAAAATTTGTCGGGATAGAATCGATTTCCGCGAGAATTGGGGTATAAATCCTGGTATTTCGTATTCGATACGCGAGGCTCGGGGCCAACCGTGGGGGCTCGAATACAGAAACCCACAGTCTGCACCGCGCTAGGGAAGCCTATTGTTGGCGGCTGGCGGGCGTGATAGCCATGTGGCACGGAATTTTTAAGCAGCCTTAGGGAGGCACTAAAATGAAGCAACAGGCGTTCAAAGGAATTTTGGCCGCTGGGCTTGCGGTGGGTGTTTTGGCCCAGCCGGCCATCGCCGGCGAGAAGTGGGACATGCCCATGGCCTATGCCGACAGCAATTATCATTCGCAAACCGGCAAGGCCTTTGCCGCTTGTGTTGGACAGGCAACGGGAGGGGAGCTGGAAATCGTCGTCCATAGCTCTGGTTCGCTTTTCAAGGGCAATGAAATCAAGCGAGCAGTGCAAACCGGACAAGCACCCATTGGCGAGCGGCTGCTTTCGGCCCACCAGAACGAGAACGCGATTTTTGGCGTCGACTCAGTCCCGTTCCTGGCGGCCTCATTCGAAGATTCCGAACGTCTTTGGGAAGTGGCAAAGCCGACGATCGAAAGGATTCTTGAAGAGCAAAACCTTGTCTTGCTCTATTCAGTGCCCTGGCCGCCACAGGGTCTCTATTTCAAGAAGGAGGTTAACTCCATCGCGGACGCCCAGGGGGTGAAGTTCCGCGCCTATAATTCCGCCACTGCTCGGCTAGCGGAACTCGCCGGCATGCTTCCGGTTCAAATCGAAGCTGCTGAACTCTCTCAGGCTCTGGCGACTGGTGTTGCCGAAGGTTTCGTTTCGTCGGGGGCAACCGGTTTCGACCGCAAGGTTTGGGAACACTTGACCCATTTTTATGAAGTGAATGCCTGGCTGCCGAGAAACTCTGTCTTTGTCAACAAAGACTCTTGGGAAGATTTGGGCGATGCCACCCAGGCCGCCGTGCGAGGCTGTGCGGATCTGGCTGCCTATGCCGGCTACTGGCGTGCGGTGCAATATACCGACTGGACTCTCAACGGTCTCAGGAGCAATGGCATGAACGTCATTCCGGCCGGCGACCAGTTGCGCAACGATTTGAAAGGCATCGGCGAGACAATGACGACTGAATGGTTGGAAGCCGCTGGTGACGACGGCAAGGCCATTGTCGACGCCTTTAATTCCCAATAGAGAGCGAAAATACCCTGATTATAGAGCCCGTCTCCCTCATGAGACGGGCTCTAAGCTTATGTGTTAGATCTGGCGCGAGAAGAAGGATTTGAATGTCGCCAACAAAACATTAAGCTGGGCACAGTCTTAGTCGATGTGGCAAGGGGGGATTGGATGCACGGCGTGGCGCGGATTTTGCGGCGATTTCTGGACTTCGTTTACAATGTCTGCGGGGGAATTGCGGCACTTTTTCTGATCCTGATCCTTTTTACGATCCTCACTCAAATGTTGGCTCGTTGGACCGGCGAGATTTTTCCGGGCTCCACCGATTACGCCGGGTACTTTATGGCCGCTGCTTCGTTCTTCGCGATGGCCTATGCCTTCAATCACGGCGCTCATATCCGCGTCAGTCTGTTTCTCTCTAAGCTCGGCGCCTACCGTCGTTGGGGCGAGATTTGGTGTTTTGGCATTGGCAGTCTCTTGGCGGGGTACTTCGCATTTTATGCCATTAAGGCGGTCTATTGGTCGCGCAAGCTGAACGACATTAGCCAGGGGCAGGATGCCTTGCCGTTGTGGATACCGCAGCTTCCCATGGCGATCGGTACGACCGTTCTCACCCTTGCGCTCGTCGACCACCTCATCCGTATTCTCCTCGGTAACATGCCGGACCTCGGCGAGCATGCGGCCGAAGAACACCGGGCGGAGTAGGGGGCGACGATGGAAGAATTGGCGCTAACCGGACTTTTTCTCTTCACTCTGTTTTTCTTGCTCGGGAGTGGCGTTTGGGTTGGCTTGGCGCTGCTCGGGGTTGCCTATGTGGGCATGAGCCTATTCACCAGCCGGCCCGCGGGCGATGCCATGATCACCACGATCTGGACTTCGTCCTCCAGTTGGTCGCTCACCGCTTTGCCGCTGTTTATCTGGATGGGCGAGATTCTTTACCGAACGCGGCTTTCTGAGGACATGTTCCGCGGCTTGGCGCCCTGGATGGCGCCGTTGCCGGGACGTCTCCTGCATACCAATATCGTTGGCTGCACCATATTCGCAGCCGTCTCCGGCTCTTCGGCGGCGACCCTGACCACAGTGGGCAAGATGTCGATCCCAGAGCTCAGGAAGCGCAAGTACCCGGAGCGCATGATCATCGGCACCCTGGCCGGGTCGGCAACCCTGGGCCTGATGATCCCACCGTCCCTGACCCTGATCGTCTACGGCGTCACCATCAACGAGTCGATCTCCAAGCTCTTCATGGCGGGCATCCTGCCGGGGATCGTCTTGGCCAGCCTCTTCATGGCCTATGTGGTGTTCTGGTCCTTTACCAAAAGAGATGAGGTGCCGCCGCCGGAACCGCCGATGTCGTTTGCGAGTAGGATAAGAGAGGCGCGCTTCCTCATTCCGGTGATTTGCTTGGTGCTCTTCGTCATCGGCTCTATGTACATGGGCTATGCGACGGCGACGGAAGCGGCCGCCTTCGGTGTTGTCGGTGCCTTGGTGTTGGCGACGGTACAGGGCTCGCTCTCCCGCGCCACCTTTATGGAGAGCCTGCTGGGGGCGACCCGCACCTCCTGCATGATCGCCTTGATCTTGGCCGGCGCGGCCTTTCTATCACTCTCCATGGGCTTTACCGGGCTGCCCCGGGCGCTTGCAGCCTGGATTGATTCCCTTCAGCTCTCGCCCTATGTGCTGATCCTGGCCTTGATGATCTTCTACATCATCATTGGTTGCTTCTTGGACGGCATCTCCTCGGTGGTGTTGACCATGGCGGTGGTCGAGCCGATGATCCGGCAAGCCGGCATCGATGTCATTTGGTTCGGTATCTTTATTGTCGTGGTGGTGGAGATGGCGCAGATCACGCCGCCGATCGGCTTCAACCTCTTCGTCCTGCAAGGCATGACCCGGCACGACATCACCTACATCGCTAAGACCGCGATTCCCATGTTCATGTTGATGGTGGTCATGGTGTTCCTTCTGGTCGTCTTCCCGGATATTGCCACTTGGCTGCCGGAGAACATGCGCCAAACGCCGGGCGGGGGATAGCGGCATCAGCGACAAAGGGGGCATTCGAACCCTTTTCGACGCTTGCGATCCTAGTGAAAATCCCGCGAGCGCGGCAAGAGGTCGCGCTTGACGCTGACCGGGCGCTTGACCTCGTCTGCGCGGGCGATCGGATTGGCGAGCGACCGGGTGGCAGGGCGGCCCTCGCCGGGCGGCATCGACAGCTCGGTCAGGCGGTGGCTGAGATCGAAGAGCCGGCGGGCCACCACGTGGATGACGATGCCTTCGCGCTGCAGCGGCCCTTCGACTCCGAGCAAGCGGGCCCCCAGCAAGATGCTGCGATAGCGTTCGAAGACGTCGGCCCAGACCACCACATTGGCGACCCCGGTTTCATCCTCTAGGGTTGCGAAGATGACGCCCTTGGCGCTGCCCGGCCGCTGGCGCACCAGCACCAGGCCGGCGAGCTTGATGAAATGGCCGTCGGGCAGGTGGCGGAGTTGACCCGCCTCGATCATGGCCTGGCGGGCGAAGTCCTGGCGAAAGAAGGAAAGCGGATGTGCCTTCAAGGATAGCCGCAGGCTGATGTAGTCATCGACCACCGCTTCGCCCAGGCTCATGGCCGGCAGTGTAATCCCCGGTTCCTCGCCGCGCTCTGGCGTCGCCGTGGCAGCGAAGAGCGGCAGCGGCGCTTCCTTGGCCAGTGCCTTGATCGCCCACAGCGCTTCCCGCCGGCCGAGCCCGAGCGAGCCAAAGGCATCGGCGCGCGCCAACGCCTCCAAGGCGGCCGGTTTGAGGCCGGCACGGTTCTGGATTGCCGCCACGGTCACGTAGCCAAGACCGCGCCTTTTTACCAAGGCTTGCCCGTCCGCCTGCTGCAGGCCCCTGACCTGACGCAAGCCCAGGCGCAGCGCCCAGCCGCCGTCGGGTTGGTCCAAGTCGGTGGTCGCCTCGGCTTCCAGTGTGCAGTCCCAGTCGCTGTAATTGACATCGACCGGCAGCACGCGAACCTCGTGCTCGCGGGCATCGCGGACGATTTGGGCCGGCGCGTAGAAGCCCATGGGCTGGCTGTTCAACAAAGCGCAGGCGAAGACGGCCGGGTAGTGGCACTTCAGCCAGGCGGAGACATAGACCAGCAGGGCGAAGCTGGCGGCGTGGCTTTCCGGAAAGCCATAGGTGCCGAAGCCTTCAATCTGGCGAAAGCAGCGCTCGGCAAAGCCCCGTTCGTAGCCGCGCGCCACCATGCCTTCGATCAGCTTGTCGCGGAAGCTGTGGATGGTGCCCAGGTGGCGGAAGGTGGCCATGGCCCGGCGTAGCTGATCGGCCTCATTGGGGGTGAAGCCGGCGGCGACGATGGCGATCTTCATCGCCTGTTCCTGGAACAGCGGCACGCCCAGGGTCTTGGCCAGGACCTGGCGCAGCGCCTCGGAGGGATAGTCGACTTTCTCCAAGCCGTTACGGCGGCGCAAATAGGGGTGGACCATGTCGCCCTGGATCGGCCCCGGCCGCACGATCGCCACCTCGATTACCAAGTCGTAGAAGTCGCGCGGCTTGAGGCGCGGCAGCATGGTCATCTGGGCCCGGCTTTCCACCTGGAAGACGCCGATGGAATCGGCCCGGCAAAGCATGTCGTAGACCTTCGGGTCCTCGGCCGGCACGCTGGCCAGGTCGTGGCGGCAAGCATAGTGTTGGGCCAGAAGGTCGAAGCCTTTGCGAAGACAGGTCAGCATGCCGAGCGCCAGCACATCCACCTTCAGGATGTTGAGCGCGTCGAGGTCGTCCTTGTCCCATTCGATCACCGTGCGATCCGCCATGGCGGCGTTTTCGATCGGCACCAACTCGTCGAGCCGGCCGCGGGTCATGACGAAGCCGCCGACGTGCTGGGAAAGGTGGCGCGGGAAGCCGATCAGCGCGCGGGTCAGCGCCAGGGTAAGCTTCAGGCGTGGGCTTTCGGGGTCGAGGCCCAGCTCGCGCACCCGCTCCTCGGGCACGCCCTTCTGGCTCCAGCCCCAAATACTGCCAGCCAGAGCGGCCACCGTGTCCGCCGGCAGGCCGAGCGCCTTGCCGACCTCGCGCACGGCGCTGCGGCTGCGGTAACAGATGACCGTGGCGGCAAGGCCGGCCTTCTCGCGGCCGTACTTTTCATAGATGTACTGAATCACCTCCTCGCGGCGCTCGTGCTCGAAGTCGACGTCGATGTCCGGCGGCTCGCCCCGTTCGGCACTGACGAAACGCTCGAACAGCAGGTCAACCCGCGCTGGGTCAACGGCGGTGATGCCAAGGCAATAGCAAACCGCGGAATTGGCGGCCGAGCCGCGGCCCTGGCAGAGTATGTCTTTCGAGCGGGCGAAGCGGACGATGTCCTGAACGGTGAGGAAATAAGGCGCGTAGGCAAGCTCGCCGATGAGGTCCAGCTCGTGGGCCAGGGTGGCGGCCACCGCCGTCGGGATGCCGTCAGAATAGCGCTCTGCCGCGCCCAGATAGGTGAGATGAACGAGTTCCTGCTGGGGGCTGCGGCCGCCCGTGGTCAGTTCTTCCGGATATTCGGAACTCAGCTCCTCGAGGCCGAAGCGGCACCGCTCGACCACCCGCAGGGTGTTCGCCAGCGCCTCCGGGTAATGCTGAAATAGCCGGGCCATTTCCGCCGGCGCCTTCAGGTGACGTTCGCCGTTGGCAAGCAAGCGAAAGCCGGCGTCGTCGATCGTGCAGCCCTCGCGGATGCAGGTCACCACGTCGAGCAGGGGCTTGCGCTCCGGGGTGTGCAGCAGAACGTCATTGCAGGCGATGATCGCGAGCCGACAGTCGCTGGCCAGCGCGGCGAGTTCGGCCAGGCGACGGGCATCATCGCCTTGATAGCGATGGTTGAGGGCAAGATAGCAGGATTTGCGCCGGCGGCGGGCGATCTGCTGCAGCCACGCGGTGAAGGCGGCATCCGGTTCTTCCGGTGGCAGGACGATCAAGACCTGGCCTTTGGCATGCTGCAGAAGCTCCTCCAAGCTGAAACGGCACTGTCCTTTTTCGCTGCGCCGCTTGCCGAGGCTGAGCAGCCGGCAGAGGCGACCGTAGGCGGCCCGGTCGCGGGGAAAGCACAGCACCTCCGGTCCATCCTCGGGCACCAGGCGGGCGCCGACCACGAGGTCTAGACCGCAGCCCTTGGCCGCAACATGGGCGCGCACCACGCCGGCCAGGCTGTTGCGATCGGCGATGCCGATGGCTGCGTGGCCGAGGGCGGCGGCGGTTTTCACCAGCTCGTCCGGGTGCGAGGCGGCGCGCAAGAAGCTGTAGTTACTGGTGACCGCCAACTCGGCATAGGCGGGGGGAGCGGAAGAGGCCTTCACGCGAAAAAGCCCTGCATGAACCATCGGCCCTCGCTGCGGTAGAGCCAGTAGCGCCGGCCGGCTTGATCCTCGAGGCGGAAGTAGTCGCGCAATGGCGCTTGCGCTTGGCTGGCCTCCTCGCGCCACCACTCGGCGGTCAGGCGTTCCGGTCCCTCGGCGCGGGCAACGGTGAAAAGCTGGTGTCGCCAGCGAAAGCGCTGCGGCGGGTAGTCGGGCAGCAAGGCGATGGCCTCCACCGGCTCGGGATGGCTGAGCAGGCGCAAGGGGCGGGGTCGGTTGCGGCGCCAGGCGGTGCTTGGTTGCGCGGTGCTTGGTTGCACGGTTGCCGGCGGCTTTGTCGGCTGACCGGGAGAGACTTTCAGCACCGCGCGTTCCGGGATGTGGCTTTCCTGGGGTTTGAGAGTGTGGATACGGGCGAAGCCGAAGCGCCCGCCCAGGCGGTCGATGAGAGCGTCGACGTCGTTCCTGTCGCCGCGCGCCTCTTCTTCCGCCAGGCTGAGCTGCAAGGCGGTCAGTGGTTGGCAGTTCAAGGCGGCCAGGCTCATGGCCTCGATGCCGAAGCCTGGATCGAGCTGGTCGAGCTGCTCGGCCAAAAGACGGGCCAGGTGCGCCGGCTCCCGGTTCGGACGGCTGGTGCCGACGGTCAGCCGCGCCAGGCTGCCGTCGACCCGGTAGGCGGTCGCCAGCAGTCGGCGGGCGCCCAGCTGTTCCTTCTCGAGCTGGCGGCAAAGTTCCAGGAGCAGGCTTTCCAGGCCGCGGGCGATGGTTTCGCGTGCCGCGATGGCCTCGCCATAAAGCCGGCGCACCAGGTGGCGCGGCGGCGGCGCCAGCGGGGTGATCGGCTCCGTTATCTCGCCCAGGGCCTCGGCCAGGCGGCGGGCGAGCAGCGGCCCGAAACGGCTCTCCAGGCTAACGCGCGGCAAGGCATAAAGGGCATCGATGCGGCGCAAGCCGAGGCGCTCCAGCAGCTCCAGGATGTCGCCCGGCAGGCGCAGTGCCGCCGGTGGCAGGGGGGCAAGGGCCGCGCGGGTTTGCCCGGCCGGTAAGCGGCGCCAGGGCCGGCGCGCCGTGGTGGCGAAGCGGGCGAGCCCCCAGGCGGCGCCAGGGGTTTCCGCCAGGCCGGCGCGGGCGGCGAAGCCAAGGCCTTCGATCCGCCGCATCAAGTCCGTGAGCAAGGCCGCTTCGGCCTCCTCTGGCGTGCCGGCGAAGAGATGGGCGCAGCCGGTTACGTCGAGGAACAGGCCGGCGCCGCCGCCGTTCAGGCTTTCCCCCTGGTCTGCGGACCCAGCCTTTACAGGCCCGGTCTTTACAGGTCCGGCCTTTACCTGCCCGGCTTCGGGCAGGCCTCCCTCCAGCCCCACCCAGGGGGTGTAGCGGCTGGCCCAGGCGGCCAGGTGGGCAAGCGCCTCGGCATCGGCCAGCGGCTCGGCCTCGGCGGTGATCAGGTCCGGCAGCAAGGCCCGCGCGCTGGCCAAGGGCAGGCCGGGGGCGAGGCCGGCGATCTCCGCTGTCCGGTTGACCGCGGTCAGCCGCAGCTGGCCGCGGGCGCGGGTGATCAGAGCAAGCGGGGCCGGGTTATCAGCCGGCGTGTCGTTATCCAGCTTGGCGCAGCCGGCTTGGGGCTGCCGGTTCCAGGCCTGTCGATCCCCCGCCTGCCGGTTTCCCGCTTGTTGATCCCGCGCCTGTCGATCCCGCGCCTGTCGATCCCGTGTTTGCTGGCGCTGCCAGCGGTCCGTCGCGAAGCGGGGCAGCCAGAGCGAAATCACCCGCCGCATGGTCCCACTCCACGAGAAAGCTGGCCGGTGCGCCGCCACGGCAGCGCAACAGCTCGGCCCGCCAGCGCGCCCGGCCGATGAAAGGCAGGCTTGTGGCTTGCGTCTGAAAGGCTGAGGAGGAGGGGGCCGGCGCCAGCCGCCAGCGGGTCACGGCGGCGCTCGAGCCCTCTCCCAGCCGCCCGGGGGGGAGCGGGCGGCGCAGTAAAAATCCGGTAACCCCGCCAGCCTCGGCGGCGAGCTGCAGGCGGCGGCTGGCGGTGAGGTCGAGGCCCGCCACCTCGCCGACTACGGCCGCCAAGCCGCGGCAGCGCAGCGCCTCCTCCAAAGCCCACAAGAGATCCCTGTCGTTGCCGGCGCTGAGTAGGATCAGACGATCCGGGTCGAAACCGAAGGCGGCCAGGCCCGGCGCGTAGAGATCCGGCCGCGGTGCCAGCCAAAGCACCGGCGGCGTCTTTGAGGTCGGTGCCTTTGAAATTGCTGCCTGTGACATCGCCGCCTTGGGAGCCGGCGCCCCGACGCCCGGCGACTTGACCTCCCGCGGCGCGATCGGCGCCTTCGCGCGGGTCAGGCGGAGCAGCAAGGCAGCGCAGAAGCCGACGGCAAAGCCATCGCCCCACCCGGGCTCGGCGGCACTGACCTCGTGCAGACAGGCGAGCGGCAAGC
Organism: Rhodospirillales bacterium; assembly: GCA_965222795.1. GTDB lineage: Bacteria > Pseudomonadota > Alphaproteobacteria > Kiloniellales > CBDCUY01 > CBDCUY01. The sequence continues at coordinate 3,771,187 of OZ244972.1, forward strand.
CGCCACCCGGCAGATGGCCATCGAGGGCCGCTTGGCCGAAAGACAGCACCGCCTGCCGGGCCGGGCTGCCGCCCCGCTCCAGCCGCTGGATCCGCTGGCGCAGGGCAGCAATCGTGGATGGCATAATATTCCTGCGGCGCATCGAGCATGCGACCCTTTTTGTACCCTTATTGTTCTTTATTTGTTCTAATACATCCGAGAAAAAGAGTCAAGCGAAGGGTGATCGTGTTGCTAAGACGGGCGGTAGGGAGGCGCCGTAAAATGACAAACAGAGCAATGTAACAGAACATTGCCCGAACGTAGATGCAATTATTTGGTAATTAATTATAATATAATATACCTGAAATTGTTGTATTCGATCAAGTGTAGAAGTGAAAAATGCTGGGTGTTAAAAGTTACTGCTGCTGCATTGTACTAGCGCTCCAAATGCTTATGTCCTCGCCGCTCCAAGCAGAGACAAGTGCACAGGACTGGGCAGGGCGTGAAGTGTCATCCGTCGATGATCTTGAAGTAGCTCTTGCCGCCAAGCCTCGGGATTTTGATACGCTCATGGCATTGGGAATGGCTTGGCTCAATCTGAAGGAGTATGTCAAGGCAGCGGAAATCTTGGAGGCAGCCGTATCAGTTAGCCCAGATTCTTCGCCGGCCCACCTATTCCTTGGCCAGGCCTACAACGAGCAACTTATCAGGTTTCCTATTCGGCCGCAGAAGCAAAATGCACCGTCTGAAGACGCGCAGATAGTCAAACAAATGACCGAAGAGCAGCGCGCTACTCTCACGGCCCGAGCGGATCGGGAATTTGAGACGGCGCTCCGCTTGGGTCCGCGTGATCCCTATGCTTGGACATTGTGGGGACAAGCGCTTCTAAAGCGCGGTCAAAACAATCCACTTTTAATGCCCACACTAAATCCGGATTTGATTTTGGACAAATTCAGAACAGCACTGAAGATCGATAAAGATTATCGACCTGCGTCGGGTTTGCTGGCCAAGCTCCTCTACACCTATGGAGGGCTGTATCTACATTATGCGAGGTATCCCAACGGACCACCCCGGCCACCCTGGGCACCTGAAGATTTGCGGGGTACAGCAGAGAAATATGCCGATGAAGCAGCGACAATTTATTGGTCCTATGTGCGAAAGCTGCCGCAAGAGCAAGTGAGGAGCATCGTATCACTGTACGAAACGCTGTTAGAGCTTCTGCTGTTTTTAGAACGACACGACGAGGCCCTAAGCCTCTGTCGGGAGCATATTGACCCACGCGACGATCCCGACCAGCTACGGCACGTGATCAAGCGCCGCTGGGATTCATTGCTAGAGACTGTCAAAAAACGTGAAGGGGAACACGCCGGCTATAGGGCGAGTTCGGCTGCCTATGACAAGTGCACGATGTGGCTTGAGGGAAAACAGTGAACCCTTCAGGATATCACATGCTCTTGCCATCGATGGTGCTTTAACCCATCAGGCCATTTCCTCGCACGTTCCACCACCCGCTCACGACCTAAGGGCGTCGATCACCTTGGCCTCGCTGAGTTCGCCGTCGCCGTCATCGACCAGGCGCTGGAAGGCCTCGGCGGCGGCCTGGCCGAAGGGGATCGCCTGGCCCATCTTCTCCGCCAAGGCGACGCCGTAGAGGGTGTCCTTGAGGCGCAGGCGGCCGGTGAAGGCGATGTTCCGGTCGTGCTTGGCCTCGACCATGCGCCGGGCATTGCGCACCACTTGCGGCGCGGCGGCCTGGCCCTTGGCCAGTACCTCGACCACCAGGCCGAGGTCGAGCCCCGCCTTCTCGGCGATGAGGAGGCCCTCGGCGGCGGCGGCGATCTGCACCGCGCCCATCAAGTTGATCATCAGCTTATAGGTGCTGCCGGTGCCGACCGGGCCGAAGCGCACCGCCTCGCGGCAGAGCGGCGCCAGCAAGGGGCCGGCGGCCTGCCAATCGGCTTCCTCGGCGCCGGCCAGAAGGATCAGCTCGCCGGCGGCGGCCGCATCGGGCAGGCCGGTCACCGGGCAGTCGATATAGCGCAGGCCCTGCTGGTGGGCGGAAGCTGCCAGCTCCATCACCCAGTCGTGGGAAAGGGTCGAACATTCGACCGCAAAGGCCTCGGCCGCCATGTCGCCCGCCAAGGCCCCCTCGGGCCCCAGCCAGCAGGCGCGGCTGGCAAGATCATCTCCCAGCATGGCGAAAATCGCCTCGGCACCGTCAGCCGCCTCCTTGGGCGTGGCCGCCAAGGCCGCCCCGCGGGCGACCAGGGGTGCAGCCTTTTCGGCGCTGCGGTTATAGAGCGTGAGCCTGTGGCCGGCATCGAGCAGGCGCCCGGCCATGCCGATTCCCATCTTGCCGAGGCCGATAAAGGCGATCTGCGCCATGGCTGGTTTCCTTCGCATGTTGTGTTGGGAGACTGCGGCTTTCGCGCCGATATGACAAGGGCGTAGCAAGATCAGGGGTGGCTGGACAAGCGGCCCGGGTTTGGGCAGGCTGCAGGCCATGCAGGATCCAATTGAATCTACCAAGGGATTTGCCAATCTGGTCGGCTATGAGCTGACCACCTGGCGCGAAGGCTATGCCGAAATCACGCTCTTGGTCGAAGCCAAGCACTTGAACCGCAGCGGCGTGCTGCACGGCGGCGTGCTGTGCACCTTGATGGACAGTGCCTGCGGTTACGCGGTCTGCTATACGAGTGATCTTGAAAACCCGCGCCGCGCCTTCACCCTTTCCCTTAACACCCACTACCTTGCGACCGTAAGCGCGGGCGAGTCCCTGCGGGTCACGGCGCGCAAGACCGGCGGCGGCAGCCGCATCTTCTTCGTCCGCTGCGAGGCGGTGAGCGGCGAGGGGCGGGTCGTTGGCCAAGGGGAAGGCGTCTTCCGGGCGCGTAGCGGCAAGAGCCAATAAAGGCACGCCCTAAGCTTGACGATCAATTCGATCTGCGCGCCTATCACGATATTATGCCGAAACCCAGTAGCCCGCCGCTAGGCATACTAGAAGAAGAGGCCCGGTCTTGGCTGGCCGACGGGAAACGACCAGTCGAGGCCCAAGAAAGTGCGCCGCCGGCGTTGTCCGAACGCCCCCTTTGCTGTTAGATTCATAGTGAATAGATGACAGTCCAAAGACTGCGCAACCTCTCTTCGCATCCTGCGATGACGGCGGAGGTCGGCCGTGGAAATACGCTACTTCGATCGCAAGGCCATACTGATCAGCGATTTCGTTGATCGCTTGGAACAAATGCACCTACGCCTCTTCGGCGGCACCAAAGAGGCCTTTCCCGAAACCATACGAACCGCCAGTGTCATGGCAATGGAGGTGATCGCGACCTGTGATGCCCTCTATCACAACATGGAACATTCCATGATGGTCACCTTGGTGGGCCAGGACATCTTGCACGGCAAGCACTTGTTGGAAGGCAGCGTGACCGAGCGCGACTGGGTCCATGCCATCATCTCGCTCCTCTGCCACGACATCGGCTATGTGAAGGGCATCTGCCCAGGGGATGAAGGCAACACCGCGGTGATCGACGAGGAGGGGCGGACCATCGAAATGCCTGCTGGCGCTACGGGTGCCTTCCTCGCGCCTTATCATGTGGAGCGCGGCAAGATGTTCGTGCGGTGGCGCTTTCGCCACCATCCCCTGATTGATTCGGACTTCATCGCTACCTGCATTGAGGCAACACGCTTTCCGGTTCCGGAGAGCGCAACCGAAGACGATCCTTACGGCTATCCCAGTCTGGTGCGGGCCGCGGATCTGATCGGCCAGCTTGCCGATCCCGATTACTTAAGAAAGTTGGCGGCTCTCTACTTTGAGTTCGAGGAAACGGGAATCAATCATGCGGTCGGCTGTGAATCGCCGGAGGATCTGAGGGAAAGCTACCCAAATTTCTATTGGAATATGGTCAGCCGGCATATCGGGTCCGCGGTCAAGTATCTGCGATTGACGCGCGAAGGACGCGAGTGGCAAGCCGGCCTCTATTCCCACGTTTTTTCCGAACAGCATCGCCACGTCCTTTGAGAAAGCCGGAGTCGTGTTCAGACCTGCTGACATTGTAATCGACGCCTTTATCAAGCGCCTGCGACAGGACTACGATGAAATCTACGGTCGCGGTCCGCCGGGGCATTGGCAAGCATTGGTGCAAACGGCGCGTATGACCTTGCCGCGTATTGCCCAATCCAATGCGCTTTACCATACCATTGACCATTCCGTTCTCGTGACCTTGGTCGGTCAGCAAATCCTGAAGGGCATCCTGGTCCGCGACGGTGAGGTGCCGTCCAAGGACTGGGTGAATTTTGTTGCCTCATGCCTTTGCTTTGCTGTCGGGTTTGTCAGCGGCGCCTGTCCTGGCGATGAAGGCAAATCTTGCGTCACCGATGACGAGGGGGGGCGATTGCAGTTGCCGCGCGGATCAACCGACGGCATGCTTTGGCCGTACTTTCCAGACCGCTCCAAGATCTTCGTCCGTCATCACTTCAAACAGCATCCGATCCTGGATGCGGAACTGATGTGCAAGTGCATCGAGTACACCCGCTACCCACCGCCACCGGACAGAAACCTTGAAACTGCCAGTTATCCGGGATTGGTGCGGGCGGCGCACATCATTGGCGCGGTTGCCGATCCGGATTTCATGCTCAAGATGAAGCCCTTGTTCCTGGAGCTGCAGGAAAGTCAAATTGCGCCTGCGATCGGCATTGCCAGTGTCGTTGATTTGCGTGTGCGCTATCCGACTATGTTTTGGGAAACATTGCATCCCAAGATCATCGATGGCATGAAGCTGCTGCGGTATACGGGGCGGGGCCGGGCATGGTTGGCCAACATTCATGCCCATATGCTGGCCGAGGAGCAGCGCCAAACAAATGGCGCGGCAACGGCCTAGACTTTTATGTCGAGGGTGTCATGGCGGGTGAGTTTAACTTAGACGATGCCGCTCCCTGGGGGCGAAATCGCGCCGAATACACAAGCTTCTTTGATCTCGGCGTCCTTACACCGGATGTGAAGATACTGGACTGCGCCGGCGGTCCCTCATCCTTTAATGCCGAAATGAAGGATTTGGGATTCTCGGTGGTTTCCGCCGATCCGCTTTTTGGTTCGGCAAAAGAGGCGATCCGGCTGCGCATCGATGAAACCCGACCGGTGATGATGGCGGCGGTGCATCAGGCGGCCAGCCGCTTTGTTTGGACCGATTATCCGCGGCCGGAGGCCTTGGAGGCGGTTCGGCTGTCGGCCATGAAGCTGTTCCTCGAAGATTTCGAGGGGGGACTGGGAGAAGGGCGTTATCTAGCGGCCAGTCTGCCGAAGCTTCCCTTCGAGGATGACGCCTTCGACCTGGCGCTCTGCTCGCATTTTCTCTTCACCTACAGTCGCCAGCTGGATGCGGACTTCCACTGTGCCGCCGTGTTGGAGTTGGTAAGGGTCGCAAGCGAAGTGCGTGTTTTCCCGCTGCTCGACCTCGAAGGCGAGACCTCGGCCCATGTCGATGCGGTGCTTGCGGCGGTGCGGGATGCCGGTCACCTGGCGGTCTTCAAGCGCGTGCCCTATGAATTCCAGCGCGGCGGCCACACCATGTTGCAGGTGGTGAAGGGCGGAGGGTGAGAGCCCTCATGCTTCGGCGTTTAGTTGGTCCGCACCGCTACTGAGGTTCCGCCACGGATTGTCCCTGTGCCATCGATGAAGTCGATGGCAATCCGATTGGTACCCGGGGCAAGGCCAATTGCCTGGCCATTTCCGCCGACAAAAACCGCGAAGCTGGAAGTGCTGCCGGCGGCAAGAGTAAGCGGCAGGCTCGATGTCACAGTGGTCAGGCAAGCGCCTGTTTGCGGGTCGGTCAGGCAGATCCCCAGATTTACCGGCAAGGTGAAGGGCCGCGGACCGACGACGGCAGAGATGTTTGCGGTCGCCCCTAGATTGACCGTGGCCACGCCAAAGACACCGTTGCCGGTCGGTGGTACGTCGACGATCCCCGTGCCCCCTTGGGTGGCCGAGAGGGCTACAACATCGGCAACCGGGGCCGTATCGGCAGAAAAGGTGAGGGTGTTGACCCCTAACACGATGTCGGATGCTGGTGTGTTCTGGCAGGAAAAGACAAAGGTCAGGGGTGTTGGCACCATGGGTGCGCCAGGGGTCAAGGAGATGAGAAAACTTTGGGCACTGCCGGGCGCAATATCGATCGGCGTATTCGGGGCCCCGATCGGCGCGTTGGTTAGGCTATCTGTGGTTTGATATGAAAAGGCAATTGGCAATCCCGGTGGTAGGCCGATTTGACATTGGCTCGCAGTGAGGTTCCCGGTGTTTACGAGCGTGGCCAGTGCTGTCGTGGTCTGGCCGACCCGGCCGGCTCGGCTCGTCGGCAGGACGGCGGCAATGACGGCCGCGAACTGTGGGGGCGTGAGGCGAGTGAAGGTGCTTTGTGAATTGGTCGTGCAGTCAAAGGGAACGCCGTCCACTATACCCCTGGCGCGGCCGCTGCCAGAAAGAGTGATGACTGAGTTATTTTGGATGGATCCTGAAAAATTCACCGTATTTTCAAAAAAGAATACGCTTCCGGAAAACGGATTTGGAAATTCAAACGTAAGCGCATCTCCAGATATTGCTACCGTATCTCCATTTATTGAGGCTATTCTTGTAAAACTACCAGAGCCAGGCACTAAAAACGAATAGGAAGCGGTACAAATGTTTTGGGAAATCGTGACAATATTTGGAAGTGTATTGCTAATCGTCTGAGTTTGGCCACCAGAACTACAAGTGGCAGTGAAAGTTTCACTGACGGACCAGTCACCGGCAATGTTCGTGCAGACTTGCGCTTGTGCCGAACGAGATTTTACTGATGCAACTGAAAGGCAGATAAGGACTATTAAGCCAGATCGAAGGAGTACCAAGCGAAAATAAGCCACCGTCGCCTACCTTTGATGCGAATCAATTGTCTGATGAAAGAATCGGAGACGACTTAACTACCGCAGATCAGACGATCTGGGAAACGATTCGGGCGGTGAGTTTGAATGTTGGTCGCCGGACTACTGCGCCTTAGACCGTAAAATCCCATTCACTCCGCCGCGCTGGGGAAGGGCGCCACGTTGTCGGGAGTGTCGGAAGGGGGTGCCGGGTGCTTTTGCTTGGCGCGTTTGCGGGCCCACCAGTCGGCGACATTGGCCCGCAGCATCAGGGCCGAGGGCGTAACCACCAAGGTCAGCAGGGTTGAAAACGCGAGCCCAAAGGCGATTGCCGTCGATAGCTGAGTCCACCACTGGGTCGAAGGCGCGCCGGACTGAACCACCCGGGTGAAGAGGTCGATGTTGACCCCCAGCACCATGGGCATCAGCCCGAGGATGGTGGTCACCGTGGTCAAGAGGACCGGCCGCAGACGCTGCGCCCCGGTTCGCAGGATCGCCTCGCGCGGGGTGGCGGCGGTCTTCTTGACCCGGTCGAAGGTGTCGATCAGCACGATGTTGTTGTTGACCACGATGCCGGCGAGCGCAATGACGCCGATCCCCGACATCACGATACCGAATGGCTGGTCGGTGATCAGCAAGCCCAGCATCACGCCGATGGTTGACATCACCACCGCCGAAAGGATCAACAGGGCCGAGTAAAAGCTATTGAACTGAGTCACCAGAATGATGGCGATGAGGAAGAGGGCAACGCCAAAGGCCTTGGTCAGGAAGGCTTCGGCTTTCTTCTGCTCCTTATCTTCGCCCTTGAAGGTGAGTGTCGCCCGGGGATCGAGGCTGAGCCCGCCAATGGCCGCTTTGAGGGCTTGTACCAGCGTGTCCGGCAGGAGGCCTGGGGCGACCTCGGCCTGGATCTTCATCACCCGTCGGCCGTCGACCCGGCGCAGCAGGTTCACCTTCGGCTTGGCATCGCGCTTGACGAAGTTGGCGATGGGGATCAACCCGGCGGGCGTTTGCACCCGGATCTGATCCAGCTGTGTGATGTTGCGATTGGCTTCGGGCAGGCGGACGACGATATCGATCTCCTCGTTACTGTCGTCTGGCCGGTATTCGCCCAGCTTCATGCCGTTGGTGATCATCCGCACATAGGAGCCGATGAGCGAGACATCGGCGCCGAATTTGGCTGCCTGGGCGCGGTCGACCACCAATTGCCATTCGATGCCGGGCACCGGTCGCCCGTCATCCACATCCGTGAAGCCGCCCACCTGATCCATCGCTTCCAGGACCTGTGGGACAGTGGCGAGAATGGCGTCCGGGTGATCGGAAGCGACCTCGATCTGCAAGGCCTTGCCGATCGGCGGGCCGGCTTCAGCCTGGCGCGGCTCGACGATGATTCCGGCCAAGTTCTCGGTTCGGGTTCGGATCTCGGTGACAATGGTTTCGGCTGGGCGACGGGCGAACCAATCGGTGAATTCCAGATGGATCGAGCCGACCAGGTCTTCCGCCTCGTCGTCGCGCTGTAAGCCGGAGGAGGCGACGGAGCGGGCGTAGATGGTATGGAACTCTTGCTTTTCGCGCTGCAGATCGAGGATCCGCTCCTCCACCTCGCGTAGCAACAAATCCCGTTCCTCGATCGACAGGTTGCCGCGCGCGTGCACCTGCAAGACGGCGCTTTCCGGTTCCACCTCGGGAAAGAACTCGACACCCTTGCCGAACTTCGCATAGGCGATCTGCACCGCAATCAAGGTGGTAAAGGCCAGTATCAAAACCTTGCCGGGGTGCTTTAGGAGCCGGCCCAGCGCACGCACGTAGAGGCCGGTTGCGCCGGGCACTTGGCTCAGGTCCCCCTTCTCGCCGGCAGCCAAGGCCTGCAGGGTGCGCTGGTTGCTCTTGCCGCCGGCCTTGCCGAAAAGGGCACCCAGGGTCGGCACAAAGATCAACGCCATCAATAAGGAGGCCGACAGCGTCGCCATCAGCGTGATCGGCAGGTACTTCATGAATTCGCCGACGATGCCCGGCCAAAACAGCAGCGGCAGAAAGGCGGCCAGGGTGGTTGCCGTCGCAGCGATAATCGGCCAGGCCATGCGCTTGGCTGCTAGGGCATAGGCCTGGCGCCGGGGCTGGCCCTCCATCATCTTGCGATCGGCGAACTCGGTCACCACGATGGCGCCATCGACCAACATGCCCACAGCCAGAATCAAGCTGAAGAGAACGACGATGTTGACCGTAAGCCCGGCTGTTGCCAGCACCAGGATGCCGGTCAAGAACGAACCGGGGATGGCAATACCCACCAAGCCGGCCGACCGCAGCCCCAGGGCGGCAACGATCACGATCATTACCAGGATGATGGCACTGAGGACGTTGTTTTGAAGGTCCGACAACATGGTGCGAATGTCAGACGACTTATCTTGGCTGTAGGAGACGACCACGGCGCTTGGCCAGTCGACCCGCTCGGCTTCGACGACGGCCCGCACCTGCTCGATGGTGTCGATGATGTTCTCGCCGCTGCGTTTGGACACTTCGAGGGCGATCGCCGGCTGCCCATTGATGCGGGCATAGCCTTCGGGGTCTTTGAAGGTTCGCCGCAGCACCCCGATATCGCGGAAGCGCACGACTGCGTCGTCGTTCACCTTCACCGGCATATCGAAGATGTCTTTGCTGGATTCGAAGAGGCCTGGGACTTTGATTGCGAAGCGGCCTTGCCCGGTGTCGAGCGATCCGGCTGCCACCAACTGGTTGGATCGGCCGACGGCCTCGATAATATCGCGGGCGTCGAGGTTGTAGCTTTCTAAGGCCAGCGGGTCGACGACGAGCTCGACCAGTTCGTCCCGGTCGCCGGCAATTTGCACCTCCAGCACGCTGGGTATGGCCTCGATTTTCTCTTGAGCATCCCGCGCCAAGCGCAGCAAGCCGCGTTCAGGCACATCACCGGAGAGCGTTACCACCAGCACGGGGAAGAGGCTGAGATTGATCTCATGAATGGTTGGCTCGTCGGCATCACTCGGCAGTTCCGGTTTGGCGAGATCCACCTTTTCGCGAACGTCATCGAGGGCCAGATCCGCATCGAAACCGGCCTCGAATTTCAAGATGATGTTGGCGCCGCCTTGAAAGGCGGTGGCGCGAATCTCCTCCAGCCCCTCAATCCCCTGAAGCTCCTCCTCCATCGGCTTGACCAGCAGGCGCTCGGCATCTTCCGGCGAGATACCTTCATGGGGAATGTTGACGTAGATCTCCGGAATGTTGATGTCCGGATCGGCTTCCTTGGGCACCGAGATATAGGTCAAGCTGCCGGCGATGAGGATCAGCAGTAGGGCCGAAACAACCGTTCGTGACCGGCTGAGGGCAGCGTCTATCAAGGACATCACGAGGTCTCGCCAAGCGGGACCAGCGGTTCGAGGGTCGCCTCGTCGATGGGAATGACCTTCTGTCCTTCGGTCACAAACTCCTGGCCGACGGTGATTAGCAGCAGGCTTTGCGGCAGGCCCGCCAGCCACACGCCCTTGGCGTCCGTATCGACGATCTTCGCTGGATGAAAGCGCACTCGTTGTTCGGCATCAACGGCCTTGACGCCGACCTCGCCCCTGTCCGTCAAGGTCAGGATCGCCGGTGAGACATAGTAGGCATCAACCTCTGCCACCGGCAGCCTTAGTTCAGCCGTCATGCCGTGGGGTATGGAACCATCCCCGTTTCCCACTTCGAGTTCGGCTCGATAGGTTCGGGTATCCGCATCGGCCACCGATGAAACAAAGCGCAGCCGACCCTCGACCTGCTGTCCGACAGCAAGCCGGGCACTGCCACGGTCACCCTGCTTCAGGAGGCCGACATGACGCTCGCTGACTTGGGCGACGATCAGGATTGGGTCCATATCGACCACCCTGGCGATCATATCGCCTTGCTCCACGAAATCGCCCATCTCGACGCTGCGGTCATCGAGGATTCCGGCAAAGGGGGCGGTGATCACCGTATTGGCAAGCTCGATTTCGGCCCGCTCGACCATGGCTTGGGCTGCCTTCAAGCCGGCGGCCGCGGCAGCCAATTGGGTTTCCGCGCGATAACCCTTTTCCGTCAGTTTGCTGGAGGCTTTGTACTCAATTCTTCTTTGCTGCAGAAGGGCTTTGGCCTCCGTCACGCGGGCCGGGCGGTCCTCTTCGGCCAGCCGGGCGATTACCGTGCCCTCTTCGACCCATTCACCCTTGGCCACCGGCAGTTCGGCGATTCGCCCTTTGATCTCAGTTCGAATAGCGACACTGCGCACGGCTTCGGTGCTGCCACGCAAAATGATCGTGCTGATGTGCGGTTCAGCGGATTGCTGGCGAACGCGGACCTTGGCTTGGCGTTGGTTGACGGTCAATTCCGCAGGCGGCTTTTGCACGCGCGGTTCTGCCTTACCGCTGTCCAATTGCCCAGACAGCACCCAAGCAGCCGCCAGAACGGCAAAAAGGACGGCAAAGACGATAGAACGATTCATCGATCGGTTCTCATGCGCCTACTCAGCGGCTTGGTCAACGGCGCCGCCAATTTCTGTCAGCAGCGCATCCCGGTTCTCTTTGAGGTACGCGGCCGAGGTGGCATATATCTCCAAGCCGAGGCCATGGACAAAACGCGCGCCGGCCTTTGCCTCACAGAGATCGCAGCCCTGCATTCGGGAAAGCGACTCCTCATACCAGGCAATCCGCTGATCAATAAGTGCGGCAACCTGCGCCGCTGGCAGCAGGTCCGCAAGAAAGAGCACAAAAAGAAAATCAGAGCGCACCTTGTCGGGCTGCGGCGGCGCCAGCAGCGCTGCCACTAGGGTCTGTCGACCCGCCTCGGTGATGGCATAGACTTTCTTGTCTGGCCGCTTTTCTTGGGCCATGGCTGTACAGGCTACCAGGCCTTCTCGGTGAAGTTTGCTCAGCGCCGGGTAGATGGAGCCGAAGCTGGTTTCATGGATGTGTCCAAAGGGACCTTCGGCGAAGGCCTTGGCAATCTCATAACCGCTGGCGTCACCACGGCTAAGCACACCCAGACAAAGTGTTTTCGCATCCATTGTCGACGACCCAACGCCCCTGTGAAGTCTCGAGAGATCAATACAGTGTCAGCATCTATATTGATCCATCATATATCCATTCGATATAGGCATGATTGGGTTGCGCGACAAGGCAGCTTTTTCAGGATTCCGGTGTAGAGCATAAAATTTGTATAAAATTCAAATATTTGACATCCGGTGTTGATGTCCTAATATGATAGGATTGATAGATAGAGGTATTTGTGAACCCGGTTTTCTCCACGTCTCTATCCGGCTTGTTGGCACAAGGCGAACGCCTGGCCGTATCGGCGAAGAACATCGCCAATGCCCGAAGTGTCGGCCAAGGCTCCGCTCCCGATCAGGCGGAAGAGGCCTTTGTACCGCAGCGAGTTAACGAGGTCTCGGTCGCCGATGGAGGGGTGCGCACGGAACGGCGTCCGATTTCACCGGCGAGTATTCCGAGCTTTGAACCGGGCAGTCCAGATGCCGACGATAATGGCATCGTGGAGCGTCCCAATGTTTCCTTCGAAGAGGAATTTACCACTCAGATCCAGGCCAAACGTGCTTACGAAGCCAACCTTGCCGTGATAAAAACGCAAGACGAGCTTCTTGGCCGTCTCCTTAACATCAAGACTTGAGTTCTCTTAAGCGATCGTCCGCCCCTGCTCAAGTAAGAACACCGTGGCCAATTGGCACCGTCACGACTCCTTGCCAACTTGCGCGGGCTCTATCGAGGCAACCGTAGCCTTGCTGCCGCTTGCGTCGGCGCTGAACCGCCGACAAAAACCGTCGAGATAGGCGCCTGCTTCAATCGATAGCGTTTCGTGAATTATGTCGCCAACAACATGGGCGGTCTTTGAAATGATAACCGTGCTTGCCTTGATCTGGCCATTGACGGAGCCATGAATGCGCAGGGTGTCGCCAGAAACCGAGCCCTGAATCTTGGCGCTTTGGCCGACTGTCGCGGTCTCCGTGGTGATGTCGCCTTCCACGGTACCGTCAATTTGCACGTCGCCGACACAATGTAAATCACCGACGATCTTTAGGTTGTCGGATATGACGGACGGGACACCAGCCGGCTTGGACCCTTCGCGCCCAAAGCCCGACTGGCCAGTTTGACCTTCAACGCTTTGTAGACTCTTCGTCAACATGATTGCCTCCCAAGGTGACCGTTATGCAACGCCGGCGCTGCCACAACCGCTATCGAACTTGGTCCATCCCCGATAGACCCCGACTTGTCGGCGGATCGATGGCCCTTGCATGGCGCACCCCTATAGCCCAACGATCCCAGACGCCCAGTACATATGGTTATCACAGGCGTGGCGGTGACGCCAAACTAAACAAACCACCAAATTCAAATAGTATCCCGGCGCTCAACATTGTCGAAAGGTCAAGTGAATTCTTTAGAATTCGGCACCAAGCCTTGAAATTGTTTTGTTTTCTTGGAAGGGACCAAAGACTGACAAGACCAGCAGCGCCGGACCGTCTTTGCCCTTGAGTGTCCGCGACGAATTGCCAGATAAGGCCAATCCCAGCGTCGTCGCCCATCGTTTCTTGCCCGCGACTCCGCTTTAGGCAAATCATCGTCGCGGATGCGCATCAAAGCCATAGCCAGCGCCTTCGACGGTGTGTACACAGGCGCCAACCTAAGGCGTTTCACGATTGACTCGCGTGGGGAAAACTAACTCTCTGGTGGTTTTCCTTCCTTTGGTATTGCCAAGAGGATGTTGCCGAGAGAAGGGCCGGGTCGTGGGCTGGTCGGGCGGGCACTTCTTCGCCGAGGCCAAGCACACAAGTCACCCTCTATCATGGAAAAGAGATGGCCTGAGCCGACTACGGCCGGCCATCGCGCGCGCCAACTCCAGAAAGGAAAAGGGCCCCGGATCGCCCCAGGGCCCTTCTCGCTTAAATGTGGTCGGCGCTTCGCTTACCGATAGGGTGGGGCGTAGAGGATGCCGCCGTTGGTCCACAGCGCGTTGAGGCCGCGCTCCAGGCCGATGTCGGTGTCCTTGCCGATGTATTGCTCGTAGATCTCGCCGTAGTTGCCGACCTGGGCGATCACCTGCGCGCCCCAGTCCTTGGCCAGCCCCAGCATGGCGCCGTACTCGCCCTCGGAGCCCAGGATGCGGTTGATCTCCGGCACGTTGGTGCCCTTGGCCAGCTCGCCCACGTTCTCCGAGGTAATACCAAGCTCCTCGGCGATGATCAGGACGTTCAAGGTCCAGCGCACGATGTCGCCCCACTCGTCGTCGCCATGGCGCACCAAGGGGCCCAGGGGCTCCTTGGAGATGATCTCCGGCAGGATCACGTGATCGCCCGGGTTCTCGAAGGTCGCCCGGGTCGCCGCCAGGCCCGAGGCATCGGTGGTGTAAACGTCGCAGCGATTGGCCAGATAGTTCTGCCGCCCTTCCGCGTTGGTCTCGATCGGCACCGGCTCGTAGGAGATGTTGTTGGTGCGGAAAAAGTCCGCCAGGTTCAACTCCGTCGTCGTCCCGGTCTGGATGCACACGCTCGCCCCGTCCAGCTCGCTGGCGCTCGAAACGCCGAGGTCCTTAGGCACCATGAAGCCCTGGCCGTCGTAGTAGTTCACCCCGACGAAGGTCAGCTTCAGGTCCACATCCCGGCTATAGGTCCAGGTGGTGTTGCGCGCCAGCATGTCGATCTCGCCCGACTTCAAGGCCTCAAAGCGCGTCTTGCCCGTGGTCGGCGTATACTTCACCTTCGACTTGTCGCCGAACAAGGCCGCCGCCACCGCCTGGCAAACCGCCGGGTCAAAGCCCTGCCAGTTGCCCGCGTCGTCGGTAAAGGCAAAACCGGCCACACCCGTCGATACGCCGCACTGGATGAAGCCCTTCGCCCTGATGTCGTCAACCGTCCCCGCAGTGGCCGCCGTTGACAGACCAACCGCCGACAAGCCAACCGCCGCCGCCGCAACGGTTAATGATTTGAGAAATCTCATGAATCTTCTTCTCCCTGATTTCTATCGTGCCGGCCGGGGTCTGATCCCGCCATCCGGCGCGCGGGAAGCTAGCACAACCACGCGGGTAAGCCTAGCCGGGATTTTCGGGGCGGTGGCGCGACTCCTTGGCCGTCATCTGGAGAGTTGCGGCCGGTTTGCGCCCTTACTTGTCATGAAGGCCGAGGGGCATGGGGCGAAAGGGCCCTCAAGGATCGCAACCGGTGAAGCCGGCGGCCTTCAGCACCTTTGAGGCCTTCATTGCCTTGCTTTGGACAACGCCTCACAAAACCAGGCCTCCAGTTCCTCGTGATTGGTGATCTCGACCACCAGCCCTCACCACCCTCTCACGCCCTGCGACTGGCCACCCTGTCCGCCAGGACGCAGAGGATCTCGAACATCATGGTGGCGCCGACCAGGGCGGTGTTGCCGGAGGGGTCGAAGGGGGGTGCCACCTCGACCACGTCGCCGCCGACGAGATCGAGGCCGGCCAAGCCGCGAATCATCTTCTGCGCCTCGAAGGTGGAAAAGCCGCCGATCTCCGGGGTGCCGGTGCCGGGCGCGTAGACCGGGTCGAGGCCGTCCACATCGAAGGAGATATAGGTGGGGCCGTCGCCCACCACCCGCCGGGCCTCGGCGATCACCGCGTCGACGCCGATGGCAAAGTATTCCTCGATGCCGATCACCCGGATGCCGACCGCGCGCCCGTAGTCCATGTCCTGGCGGGTATAGAGGGAGCCGCGGATGCCGATCTGCACGGTGCGCTTGGGATCGAGGATCCCCTCCTCCACCGCCCGGCGGAAGGGGGTGCCGTGGGTGTAGAGATTTTCGCCGAAATAGCGGTCGTTGGTATCGGTGTGGGCATCGAAGTGGACCATGCCGACCGGCCGCTCGCGGGCGATGGCGCGCAGGATCGGCAGGGTGATCAGGTGGTCGCCACCGGCAGTCAGCGGCAAGGTGCCGGCCGCGTGGACTTGCGCGAAGAAGTCCTCCACTCGGCCGAGGGTATCCATCAGGTCGATGGGATTGACCGAGGTATCGCCCAGGTCCGCCACGTTGCAGAGATCGTAGGGGGAGACCATGGTCTCGTGATGCACCCGGCGCAAGAAAGACGACTGGTTGCGGATCTCGCGCGGGCCGTGGCGGGCGCCGGCCCGGTTGGTAGTGCCGCCATCCCAGGGCACGCCGATCAGGCCGATGTCGACGCCGGCCGGATCCTCGGCAATGGGCAGGCGCATGAAGCTCGGAATACCACCGAAGCGCGGCACCACGAAGCCGCTCAAGGGTTGATTATAGTCTTGCGCCATGGTCGGCCTCCCCTTCTTTGTTGCGGGGAAAGGCTAGCACCCCAGGCCGAAGAAGAGAACGGGGCCAAGCAATAGAACGGCCTCTCACAAGTCGGTTTTCATCCAATAAGGATCGGAATAAAATCCCCAACGTCATTACGAGGCCCGACCGCAGGTCGAGCGCTTAAGGTCGGGGCCGCGGTAATCCATCACACCTTGCCGCCACTCCGGGCTCGACGAGGGCTTTAGGCTGGTGCTTGTCGGCAACGCCCCATGGATTGCCACGCCCCATCCTGAGGACTGGGGCTCGCAATGACAAACTCAAGGATTGGCTCGGCCACCCTCAATTCCGCGCCAACACCAGATAGCCGATGGGATTGACGCTGGCGGAAAAGCTGGAGGAGACCACGGTGGTGGTCTGCGCTTCGACGATCAGTGCCGGGCCCTCGACCCGCATGCCGGGCTTCAGGTCCTCGCGCCGGTAGACCGCCGCCGGCAGGCGATCGGTCTTGACCGGATCGAAGAGGCTGCGCTGGCCGACCGCCGGCGCCGGTGCCTCCTCCGGGCTTGCCTCGGCCACCGCCTCAGGCAAGTCGACCGTGGTCGATAGGGTCGCCGTCCAGCTCAGCACCTCGACGTCGAGGTCGGGAATGGTGCGGCCGTAAAGCCGGGTGTAGACTTCGTCGAAGGCCTGCTGCAGGCGGTCGCGATCGGCGGCGGTGATCGGCCGGTTCGGCAAGGCCACCTCGATCTCGTGGCCCTGGCCGAGATAGCGCATGAAGGCGCTGCGCTTTTCCTGGAAGTCGGCTTCGGGGGCGGCGAGTTCGACCACGGCGCGGGCCTCGGCCAGCATCTCCTCGAAGACCTGGTTGATGAAGGCCGGATCGAAGGCGGAGAGCCGGTGATAGCGGCTCCGCACCACCTCGTAGGCGACCGGCGCCCGCAGGAAGCCGATGGCCGAGCCGACCCCCGCTCCGGTCGGCACCACGATTTCATCGAGGCCGAGCTTTTCCGCCAGGCGAGCGGCGTGCAGCGGTGCCGCCCCGCCGAAGGCGACCAGGGCCCGCCCGGCCACGTCCTTGCCCCATTCGATGGCGTGCACCCGGGCCGCGTTGGCCATGTTCTCGTCGACCAGCTCGCCGACCCCGAAGGCGGCAAGATCGCGATCGAGGCCCAGCGGCCCGCCGATGGCTCGTTTCAGGGCGACCTCGGCCTTGGCCGGCGCCATGGCCACCGAGCCGCCGGCAAAGCGGTCCGGATCGATGCGCCCCAGCACCACGTCGGCGTCGGTTACCGTGGGTTCATTGCCGCCGCGGTCATAGCAGGCCGGCCCGGGATCGGCGCCCGCCGATTCCGGTCCGACAGCGATCCGCTTCATGGCGTCGACCTTGGCGATCGAGCCGCCGCCGGCGCCGATCTCCACCATCTCGATCACCGGTATGCGGATCGGCAGGCCGGAGCCGCGCAGGAAGCGGTAGGCGCGGGCCACCTCGAAGGTGCGCGACATCAAGGGCGTTGCCTCGTCGACCAGGCAGATCTTGGCGGTGGTGCCGCCCATGTCGAAGGATATCACCTTGTCGAGACGGCATTCCTCGGCGATTTGGCTGGCCAGGATGGCGCCGCCCGCCGGACCGGATTCGACCAGGCGAATGGGAAAGCGCACCGCCGTTTCCAAGGCCATCAAGCCGCCGCCCGAGGTCATTAAGAAGAAGGGGCAGGTAAAGCCCTGCTCGCCCAGGCGCCGCTCCAGCTCCTTGAGGTAGCGGGCCATCAGCGGCTGCACATAGGCATTGGCGCAGGCGGTCGACTGGCGCTCGTATTCGCGGATCTCCGGGCAGACCTCGGAGGCCAGGGTGATCGCCACGCCGGGCAGGCGGGCCGCCAGGATCTCGGCGATGCGCCGCTCGTGCACCGGATTGGCATAGCCGTGCAGCAGGCCGATAGCGATGCTTTCTATATCTTCGCTGGCAGCCTTGGCCGCGACGGCTTCGACGCTCGCCTCATCCAGCGGGATGAGCGCCTCGCCCTTGGCATTCATGCGCTCGCTCACCGGCCAGCGCAGAAAGCGCGGCACCAAGGGCGCCGGGCGATCGATATTGATGTCGTACTGCTCGAAGCGGTTCTCGTAGGCCATCTCGACGGAATCGCGGTGGCCTTCGGTGACGATCAAGGCGGTCTTTGCGCCCTTGCGTTCGATCAAGGCATTGGTCGCAAGGGTGGTGCCGTGAATGATCAGGCCGATGTCGCCCGGCCCGGCGCCGGCCTCCTCAAGCACTTTGGCGCAGGCCTCAAGCATCCCTTCCTCGGGGGCCGAAGGGGTGGTCAGCACCTTGGTCGTGACCAAGTGATCGCCTATCTCCAAAGCGGCATCGGTAAAGGTACCGCCGATATCCACGGCCAAGCGCGCCGAGCCCGTCATTTCTGCCTCATGTCAGCGGAAAAAAGCCCACCATAATGGCGAGAGATCGGCACCGCAATCTTTGTGAAGCCACTTGCTTTTTCAGCGCGAATGGGCTCTGGCTACCCGGTTACACGAAGAACGCATGACCTGGAGCAAGGGAGCCCGGCATTGGAAATCACCTTCCTGCTGTTCGATAACATCACGGCGCTCGATGCGGTCGGGCCGCTCGAGGTGCTCGCCCGCCTGCCGGAGGCCAAGGTTCGCTTCGTCGGCAAGCAATCTGGCCTGGTGGAGTCCGGCAGCGGCGGCCTTGCCCTGCGCGCGGACTACACGCTTGACCAGGTGACCGAGACGGACATCCTGGTGGTGCCCGGTGGTGGCGGCACTCGTGAACTCAGGTTTGACAGCACGGTCACCGATTGGATCAGGGCCATTCATGAAACAACCACTTGGACCACCTCCGTCTGTACCGGCTCATTGCTGCTGGGCGCGGCCGGGCTGCTGCGGGACCTCAAGGCCACGACCCATTGGAGCGCCATGGAGCTGCTGGCCGAATACGGCGCCATCACCACGGACGAACGGGTGATCCGACAGGGCAAGATCATCACCTCGGCCGGGGTTTCTTCGGGCATCGACATGGCGCTGGTGCTGGCGGCCGAGGTCGCCGGCGATACTTACGCCCAATCGATCCAGCTCGGCATCGAATACGACCCGCAGCCGCCCTTCGACAGCGGCAGCCTGGCCAAGGCCTCAGCCGAGGTGCGCCGGCTCTGTGGTGTGGGGTAGGGATGTGGTTTTCTAATACCGACATCCAATTTGCGTCATTGCGAGCCCCAGTCCTCAGGATGGGGCGTGGCAATCCATAGACCGGTGCCGCATGCTACTCCCTATGGATTGCCGCGTCGCTCTCGCTCCTCGCAATGACAGTGCGGTTAGGCTGGATATTTTGGACGAGGAAACATTTCGCAGGACTGGTTTTCAGAGCCTCAGTGCCGCGGCGATCGCCGTGCTGTCGAGCCTGACGCCGGCGGAGAAGATCGCCAAGACCAGTGAGGCGGCCTCGGCTTGGCGGAGCGGCGCCATCCGCGAGCTTGGCTCTGCAATGCCGCCAGAGAGGCCGGCGCGCTCGGCCCGTCCGCCGTTACGGCCGCCGAAAGACATGCCGCGCCGGCGCCTCAGCCGGGGCACCGCGGGCCGCCGGGCCCTGCTGCACGCCATCGCCCATATCGAGCTGAACGCCATCGATCTCGCCTGGGACATCATCGCCCGCTTTACCCATGAAGACCTGCCGCGCGCCTTCTATGACGACTGGGTCAAGGTCGCCGCCGAGGAGGCCGAGCACCACGCGCTGGTGGCCGAGCGCCTGGCCGATTTCGATACTGCCTATGGCGATCTGCCGGCCCACGACGGGCTGTGGGAAGCAGCCGAAGCGACGGCCGGCTCCCTCATCGCCCGGCTAGCCGTCGTCCCCCTGGTGCTGGAGGCGCGCGGCCTCGACGTCACGCCGCCGATGATCGCCCGGCTCGAAGAGCTCGGCGATCAAAAGAGCGCCGCGGTGCTCAAGGTCATCTACGAGGAGGAAATCGGCCATGTAGCGGTGGGCAAGCGCTGGTTCGACTATCTTTGCGCGCGCGATGGCTTGAGACCGGAGGCTGCCTGGCAGGATTTGGTGGCCCGGCACTTCAAGGGCCAGATCAAGCCGCCCTTCAATCGCCCAGCCCGCGAGCGCGCCCACTTTCCGGCAAGTTTCTACGAAGGGCTTGCCGGGGGCGGCTAGAGTTTGGCCACCAGGGCGGCGAGTTGCGCTTTTGCTCCTTGCAGTATGGATTGGCCGTCGCCGAGCAGAAGGCTGTCGAAGTCGAGCGCCATCAAGGCTTTCACCGACTGGCGCAGTGCGGCCGGGTCATCCAGTACCGCCTCGCGCAGCAGGGAAAGCCGGCCCGGCGGATTACCGATAACCGCATCGCCGACGATGAGCAAGCGGCGCTCCGGCCAATGAAAGGCCAGCTCGCCCGGCGACTTGCCGGGAACCGCGATCACCCGCAAGGGCCCGATGGCCTGGCCGACACCCAGGCGTTCATCCACGGGACAGCCCTGCTCCTGGGCATGCGACCAATCAGCAGGATGCAAGGCGATCGAGGCGCCTGTCTTGGCTTTAAGCTCCTTGGCCCAGCGGGTGTGGTTACGATTGGTCAGCAAGATGCGGCGCACCCCACGGGAAAGCAGGCGGGGCGCATCTTCCGGCGCAGGTTCGACCGGATCGACCACCAAATTGCCGTCGGGAACGACGATTAGGTGGCCGTTGAAATCATAGCCCTTGGCCTCCTGAAACCGCGACCAGGAGAAAATATCGGGAGAAACTTGGAACATGGCTTGGAATGCTTGTCATGACGTCTGGGTTAGAATGAGTCGTTGCTGCTACCCGATCATAGCACCAACTCCATCACCTCACGCCTGAAGTGCCTGGGCCACGTCTTCCTTGATGTCTTCCAGATCCTCGAGGCCGAGGGAGATGCGCACCATGTCGTCGCTGATGCCCAACTCGTCCCGCTCGGCGGCGGTGAGGCGCTGATGGGTGGTGGTCGCCGGGTGGGTGACGAGAGACTTGGAATCCCCCAGGTTGTTGGAGATATCCACCAGCCGAAGCGCATTGAGGAAGCGGAAGGCGCG
Source organism: Rhodospirillales bacterium (assembly GCA_965222795.1). GTDB lineage: Bacteria > Pseudomonadota > Alphaproteobacteria > Kiloniellales > CBDCUY01 > CBDCUY01. The sequence continues at coordinate 3,792,375 of OZ244972.1, forward strand.
CTCCTTACCGCCGGAGAGCTCGAAGGTCACCACCGAGCCGCCGGCGCTCATCTGGCGCTTGACAAGTTCGGCCTGTGGATGATCGTCGAGCAGGGGATAGCAAGCGCGGGCCACCTGCGGCTGTTCGCGCAGCCAGCTGGCGAAGGCCAGCGCGCTCTCGCAGTGTTGGCGCATGCGCAGATTCAGGGTCTCCAGGCCCTTGACCAGCAGCCAGGCATTGAAAGGGCTGAGGGAGGGGCCGGTGTGGCGCAGGAAGTTCATCAGGTGATCTTCGTAGAACTTCTTCGGCCCCAGCACCGCGCCGCCCAACGAGCGGCCCTGACCATCGATGTGCTTGGTCGCCGAATAGACGACGATGTCGGCGCCCATAGCCATCGGCTTTTGCAGCACCGGGCTGGCAAAGACGTTGTCGACCACCACCCGGGCTCCGGCCGCGTGCGCCAGCTCGCAGACGGCGGCGATGTCGATCACCTCGAGGGTTGGGTTGGAGGGGCTCTCCAGGAACACCGCCTGAGCGCCGGGCTTGAGCGCCGCCTGCCATTGGTTAAGGTCGCGACCGTCGATGAGCACAGTCTCGATGCCATAGCGCGGCAGGAGCTCCGAGACGATGTAGTGGCAGGAGCCGAACAAAGAACGGGAGGAGACCACCCGGTCCCCCGCCTTGAGCTGGCACATGAGGGAGGCAAAGACCGCAGCCATGCCGCTGGCCGTGGCCCGGCAGCTTTCCGCCCCTTCCAAGAGCCGCAAGCGTTCCTCGAACATGGAAACGGTGGGATTGTCGTAGCGCGAGTAGACGAAGCGCTCGCCCCTGTTCTTGAAGGCGCTTTCCGCCTCCTCCGCCGAACCGTAGACATAGCCGGAGGAGAGATAGAGCGCCTCGCTGGTCTCGTCGAAGCCGCTACGGGATAGGCCGCCCCGCACCAGCTCGGTCTGGCTGCGATAGCTCGGCTTGGCATTCTGTCGCAAGAGATCGTGGTTCATGCTTTCACTCTTCACCAAAGCAGTCCGGCCTAACTCTGGACCCAGGGCAGGCCTTCGACTTTCCAGCCATTGGTCTTGCCGCGATGGCGCTCGCCATCAGGGTCGCCTTCAAAGCCGCCGGCAACGTTGTAGCAGCGCTGATAGCCGGCCGCGGTCATGGTCATCGCCGCCGCGCGCGAACGCTGCCCCGATCGACAGAGAAAAAACAAGGGGTCCTCCGGCGCTGCATCACGGGCGCTGACCTCGCCGACAAAATTCTGATTGACCTGCATAGTGGGATAGACCTGCCAGGAGATGCACAGCGTCTCCTTGCCCAAGGAAGAAAGGTCAGGCAGGCCGACGAACTGCCACTCCGCCAGACTGCGCACGTCGACTAGTTTCGCCCGCTGATCCTCCTGGAGGATCCGCCAAGCCTCCGCCGGAGAAACATCACCTGCATAACTTGGCTCTGGCACGGCTTTCCCTCTCGTAATCTTAGTCAGCCGCCGACCATAGCTGACAAGCGGCCATGGCACGAGCAAATCCAGCCGTTCGGCCGGACAGCTGGCGCCGGACAGCTGGCGGAGGTCTCACAGAACCCAACTTGGAGAAGCCAGCGGCCGGTCCATGGTCGCCTTGCCTCACGGTTGAATGACCGAGCGATGATTTTTCTGCGAGGTTGCTTCCGCAACATCGTCACGAGCCCGCGCCACGGGCGGCAGCCATCCCTCCCGATCGATCAAGCGGTCAGTCGCCCGCATCACCTGCCGCATCGAAGCTCCTTTCGCCCGCAGGCGGGTCCGCAAGCGCTCGGTCTTGGCCAGCCGTTGCGACCATTCGGCGGTAAAGCTGCGCTCCAGGAAAAGGCGCACCCGACGCGCCAGACCAGGGCTCTTACCGTTGGTCGACACGGTGATAAGCAAATCACCACGCTTGATCCGGGCCGGCGAGTGAAAATCACAGTGGACCCGATCGTCTTCGACGTTCACCAAGACCCGATGGCGCCTCGCTATCCCCGTGAGCCACGCAGCAACGGTAGGCGGCGCGCCGGCAAGGAACAGGACGCGGCAGGCTGCAACCTGACCTTCGCCCGGCCAACCCCGATGCAGGCGCTCGCCTGCGGCCTCGCTCAACTCAAGTCCGGCTCTCGGGGCGAAGACCTTCAGATTCGACGGCTCCTCGGCCGCGAGTTGCAAGTATCGGCGATGAAGGGCCTCTCCTTCGCCCGCCAAGATAATGGGAAGCCGTTCAAGATCCAGTAGCACCGGATACATGTGAAACCCCTCAAAGCGAGCCGTGATGCCGCAAGGCCGTCGCCCAGGGTCGCCGATCCCCGGTCGGCTGATAGCGGACGGTGACCTCCGACAAGGCTTGCAGCCAATCATCCACCGGGGCGGAGGTCGGCAGTTCAAAGGCATCGAAGCCGCAGCGTTGCATGAACCAGAGCTGGTCACGCAACACATTGCCGACCGCCCGCAGTTCACCGGCAAAGCCATAGCGCTCGCGCAGCAGGCGGGCATAGGAATAGGGTCGGCCATCGGTGAACTTAGGGAATTCAAGAGCGATAATGTCGAATTCGGCCAGATCGTCCACGATCGCCGCCGGCGCTTGATCGCTGAGCAGCAGGATGCCAAGCCCCGCCGCACGCCCGGCCAGCTGGTTGCGGTCTTTCTGCCACCGGGTCAGGCTGACGATCACTGGCCGAGAGGGAGGCTCCTCGGCCTGGTCGTCGAGCCTGACCCAGGGGTCGTCGGCAATCGCACCACTTTTAATGAGCGGCATAAAGCTTCTCCTTAAAGGGCGCCATGCCGACGCGTTGGTAGGTTTCCAAGAAGGCCTCGCCGTTCTCTCGCTCCGCAAGATAGGTATCGACAATGGCTTCGACCGCGCCCCCCACGTCTTCTGCGGAAAAGGAGGGGCCGAGGATTTTGCCGAGCGAGGCGTTCTCGTCCGCCGATCCGCCGAGGGTGATCTGGTAGAACTCCGTTCCCTTCTTGTCGACGCCGAGAATGCCGATATGGCCCACGTGGTGATGGCCGCAGGCGTTGATGCAGCCCGAGATCTTGATTTTCAAATCGCCCACTTCGTGCTGACGGGCAACGTCACCGAAGCGGCGACTGAGGTCCTGCGCGATCGGGATCGACCGGGCATTGGCCAGGTTGCAATAATCGAGCCCCGGGCAGGCAATGATGTCGCTCGCCAGGCCGACGTTGGCGGTCGCCAGGCCAAGACCTTCCAGAGCTTGCCACAGCGCGTAGAGGTTCTTCTGTTGCACATGGGGCAGCACCAGGTTTTGTTCGTGGCTGACCCGAATCTCTCCCAAGCTGTAGCGATCCGCCAGATCCGCCACCGCCGCCATCTGTGCGGCCGTTGCGTCGCCGGGCACACCCCCGGTCGGCTTGAGTGAAATGGTGACGATCGCATAGCCTGACTGCTTGTGCGGGAACAGACTGACCTTGGCCCAGCGGTCGAAGGCTTTGTCCTCTCGCCGCCGCGCTTCTATATCAGGCTCGACAGCGGGCAGCGTTTTATAGGCCGGCGGGGCGAAAAAGGCGGCGATGCGATCGACCTCGGCCTGGGGAAGTTTTAAGGCGGTGTCTTTGATGGCGGCCCATTCTTCCTCAACCATCTGCGCAAAGGTTTCGGCGCCGACGGCATTGACGAGAATTTTGATGCGCGCCTTATAGATGTTGTCTCGCCGGCCGAGCTGATTATAGACCCGCAAGATGGCTTCCAGATAGCTCAGCAGATGCTGCTTGGGCAAGAATTCGCGGATCACCTTGGCCAGGATCGGGGTGCGCCCCTGGCCGCCGCCAACCTGCACCTCGAAGCCGGCCTCGCCTTCCGCGCTGCGCAGCATCTTCAAGCCGATATCGTGCACGGCGATCGCCGCCCGGTCCCGCTCAGCCCCGGTGACGGCGATCTTGAACTTGCGCGGCAGGAAGGAAAACTCCGGGTGCAGGGTCGACCACTGACGGATGATCTCCGCATAGATGCGCGGGTCGTCCACCTCGTCGGCCGCAACGCCAGCAAAGTGGTCGGCGGTCACGTTGCGAATGCAGTTCCCCGAGGTCTGGATGGCGTGCATCTCGACCTCAGCCAAATGGCCAAGGATATCCGGCGTATCCTCCAGGCGTGGCCAGTTGTACTGAATGTTTTGTCGGGTGGTGAAATGACCGTAGCCCTTGTCGTAACGCTCGGCGATGAAGGCTAACTTGCGAAGTTGATCGGAGGATAGCGTTCCATAGGGGATTGCCACCCGCAACATATAGGCATGAAGCTGAAGATAGAGGCCGTTCATCAACCGCAACGGCCGGAACTCCTCCTCGCTCAAGTCGCCGCTTAGCCGGCGGTCGACTTGGTCGCGAAACTGCGCAACCCGCTCCTTCACCAGCTGGTGGTCGTAGGAATCATAAAGATACATGGATGGCCCCCTCGTCGCGGGTTTCGCGCTGCGGGCGCTGCGGCCCGATCTCGGCGCCTATACTGGGCCCGCGCGCCCTTATTGCTTCGCGCACGCTCAGCGGCCGAAGGGCCTCGGTTCCGTTCAAGACTTCGATGAGATAGGGGCCGACCACCTCCCCGGAGGCGACCGCCTGCTCGCCAAAGGCTTCGAGATCCGCCCAGTGAGCTTCCTCGGCGGCCACTGTTGCAGCGGCGATGTTGGACACCCAGCCACCTTGTTCCTGCCAATAGACCACGACGCCATCTCGCAGCCGGTTGGCCGTCAACACCTTCAACGTCATGCCCTTGTGTCCCCTTGTTTTGCGGCTGCGCTATCCACGTCGAGTGCGGTAGTTTATCCGATCTACCCAATAACCCTACCGGGGCTGTATATTGACCTATAAAGACACCCTGTCAATGTAAATAATATAATAATACAGTAATTTTATGTAATAATTGCTGTCGACAAGCTCTGCTATGATGGATCTGGTCCTCGCCAATCGTCCCGTTTAGCACCGTACCGGAGCAGATAACGGCACGCCGCCCCTTCAGCCTCATGGAGACAAAGCCATGGAAGAGCAAGAAGCCGAAACGGTTGCTCGAGATTTACACAGCAAAAGTGTTGTTATTGATGCCTTAGAATTTTCCAACTGGGACCGCAGCCTTTTTGAAGAGCTTCATGCCGGTGGACTGACTGCGGTGCACGCCACCGTCGCCTATTGGGAGGACGCCCGCGCAACCCTTTCTGCAATTGGCCGCTGGCAGCGCCGATTTCGCGAACACGGCGACATTATCCTGCCTTGTCGCAGCGGCGCCGATATCCTTGCGGCCAAGCGCCAAGGCAAAACGGCCATCATCCTAGGTGCCCAAAACTGTTCGCCGATCGATGATGAATTGGCCTTGGTCGAGGTGATGAACCAGCTCGGCCTCAAGATCATGCAACTGACATACAACAACCAGAGCCTCATTGGCGCTGGCTGCTACGAAGCAACGGACGCTGGCATTTCCCGCTTTGGCAGACAGGTCATCAAGGCCATGAACCGGGTTGGCATGATCATCGACCTATCCCATAGCGCAGAGCGCACCAGCCTGGAGGCCATCGAACTATCCGAGCGACCGGTCGCGATTACTCACGCCAACCCGAGTTTCTTCCACCAGGCCCTCCGCAACAAGTCGGACACACTCCTTAAGGCCCTGGCCGAAAGCGGCGGCATGCTGGGCTTTTCCGTCTATCCCTTTCACCTCAAGGACGGGCCGGCTTGCAAGCTTGAGGATTTCACCGCCATGGTCGCGCGCACCGCCGACATGATCGGCGTCGATCACATCGGTATTGGCTCGGACCTCTGCCGCAATTGGGGCTACGATACGCTGGAGTGGATGCGCTCCGGTCGCTGGACGGAAGCACCCGACTACGGTGAAGGAAGCGCTGAAAGGCCAGCCTGGCCCGAGCAGCCGGACTGGATTCGAAGCCCCGCCGACATCCCGAACATCACCTCGGGCCTGCTTCGACAGGGTTTTTCACAAGAGGAGGTGAAAAAGATCATCGGCGGCAATTGGCTTTCCTTTTTCACGCGAGGATTTGCCCCGGCCACCTAAAATTGTGTCAATCCGGACAGGGTGTTAGATCCTAAGGTCTCCTGTGTGGACGTCACCCGACCTTCCGGTCGGCGACCGTTTCGGAAATCGCCCCTCTCCTTCACAACTGGCGAATTTATGTAAGCCCAAATTTCTGCCGTAATCTTGCGCTTGATCCGCTGCTATGGCTCGCTAGGTTTGCGTTGCTCTTGATCGAGAACAGGAAGAGGGCGATCAATGTCTTGGTTGTCTCGCTTGTTGGGGGCCGCTGCATCGTAACTGAGACTCAAAAGGTGGCTTGGGTGACAGGTCGAATGGCACGCATCAAGGTCAACCGCCATACATCTATTGCCTGGCGAGCCATTGGGGTGCCTGGGTTCCTCCTGATGATCCTGCTATTGGCTGTGACTGGTCCCATTGATCTCGCGAGAGCCCAGGAAGGCGAAAGCGGGAATCCGATCGAGGAAGAGGAAAAAGAAGCGCCGCAAGGACCAAGCTATGCCTACGAGGTTACTTTCGAGGGCATCGCCGACAGCGGATTGCAGACTCTCTTGGAGCAATCATCACAGGCCATCGCACTCAAAGACGAGCCGCCCAAGGGATGGTCCGGTCTCGCCAGGCGGGTGGGGGCCGACGTGGACCGATTTGCCTCGGCCCTGCGCTCAGAAGGGTACTACGCGGCCAGCATCGATCATGAAATAGACCGGACAGTCACGCCGGCGAAGGTTCTGTTCACAGTCGATATCGGCCCTGTCTATACTTTGGCTGACTACACAATTGAATACATAGACCCCACGCCGCCGGCGCCATCGCCCGATATCACCGCACTCGGTCTCGAACTCGGCGCAGCGGCCAGGGCTCCAAGCATCGTTGCCGCCCAAAAAACACTGCTGACAGTGCTATCGAACCAAGGCTATCCCCTGGCCAAAGTTGACGACCGCAAGGCACGCGTCAATCACGACACCAAAGCGATGTCCGTCATCTTGAAAGTCGCCCAGGGTCCGCTTTCGTCGATCGGGCCGGCCGTATTCGAGGGTTTGCAGGAGGTGGAGAGCGACTACTTGGTACGGCTTCTGCCCTGGCAGCAAGGCGATCTTTACCGGCAGGAGGATATTGATGCCGGCCGGCGCGCCCTCTCCGGCACCGGCCTTTTCAATTCGGTCAAAATTCAATCAGCAGCAACACCCGATAGCGACGGGCAGTTGCCGTTGACAATTACCGTTGCCGAACGCCCGCAACGCTCGATCGGCGGCACCCTCAGCTATTCCACCAGCGAGGGCCCGGGGGCAACTATCTTCTGGGAACACCGGAACTACTTTGGTCGCAATGAAAAGTTGGGGGTCACCGCCAAGGTGGCTCAAATTGAGCAGAGCCTCAGCCTCAACTTTCGCAAGCCGCATTTCCTGCGGCTCGACCAGCACCTCCTGGCCAATGCCGCCATCAGCCGTAAAGACACCGATGCCTTCGAAGAGGAAAGCGTTTCAGCCTTTGCCGGCCTTGAACGAAAATTAAGCGATACTTTGACTGGGACGCTTGGCACGTCAGTCGAGTATTCCATTTTGAAAGACGAGGAGGGTGAGCGAACTTTTCTGCTTTTTGGGGCGCCGGCCACCCTGGCCCGAGACACGTCAGACGACCCCTTGCACCCGACGAAAGGCTCCCGCCTTCGGCTAAGTCTCACACCCTATATCGGTACCTTGGAGGAAAACACCCTGTTCCTCGTCAGTGAGGCTTCCGGATCCACCTATTATTCCGTCTTTGACGATGACAAGCTGGTGCTTGCGGCCCGGACCCGACTCGGCTCAATTGCTGGCGAGGAAACGGAGATCATTCCCGCCAACAAGCGCTTTTATGCGGGCGGCGGCGGATCGATACGCGGTTTTGAGTTTCAGAAGGTGGGGCCGCTCGATGACGATGAGGACCCGCTAGGCGGTCGTTCGGTTCTGGAGTTAGGCTTTGAGGCGCGTATCCGGTTGACCGAAACCATCGGCCTCGTGCCGTTCATCGAAGGCGGTACGGTCTTCGATTCGTCCTTTCCCGACTTCGATGAAGAGTTGCTCTGGTCGGCCGGCCTTGGTTTGCGCTATTTTACAGCAATCGGGCCGGTTCGCCTGGACGTCGGCTTCCCGCTCAACGGCCGCGATGGCGTCGATGGCCTTTTCGAGTTCTACGTGAGCTTGGGCCAAGCTTTCTGATGACCGCTCTAAAACGCAGCTTGCGCTGGTTCCTCTACGGCCTTGCCGGCCTTCTGGGCCTGCTGGTGGTCGCCGGCGTTGCCGTCTTCGTCATTCTACGGAGCGAAGCCGGGCAAGACTGGCTGGCCCGAACCATCGAGTCTCAGGCCAGCACCCCAGGCGAGCTATCGATCGAAATCGGCCGCATCGAGGGCAAGCTGCCTCAGCAACTGCAGATCCAAGACCTGGTGCTTCACGATGGGAAGGGCCCTTGGCTGAAACTGGCGGCGGTTTCTCTTGAGTGGTCCCCTCTGGCGCTGACCGATCGGTTGGTTAAGGTCGAGGCGCTGGCTCTGACCGACCTGCAGATTCTTCGCGCTCCCGAAGGACCGCAAGAAACAGAGCCGAGCGATGAGGTAGCCCCGGCTGAGCCCCCTTCGCTGCCGGTCGATATCGTCATCGACAGCCTCTCAATCGATGACCTTATCATCGCCGAGGACCTCGCCGGCCATGCTGCCCGCTTCAAGTTCGGCGCCAAGGCGAAAACCACCGACCGCAGAGATCTGGAGGCAGACCTGCACCTGGAAGGGATCGACCCAGCCGGCGAGCTGCTCGCCGCCACGGTGGAATTCAAGCCGCGCTCCGACTGGCTTAAGCTGGAGGCCCTCCTCAACGCGCCAAGCACCGGTCTCTTGGCTGCCATTATGGCTCTGCCAGATCGACCAGCCCTCAATTTCAGTCTGCTCGGCGAAGGCCCCATCAGCGACTGGCAGGGCTCGATGACCGGCCGCCTGGATGGCCACGGCGACCTTCGAGGCGAGTTGGCCTTGACGCAGGGCGACGAGCTCGAAGTGAGCACCCAGGGAAGCTTGCGGCTGGATAGCCCGCTCATCGCCGATTTTCGTTCGCTTGTGGACGGGGGGGTGACCTTCGATATCCGAGGCGGGTGGTCGCCGGATGCCGTCATTACCTTGGCTCCCTCGCAGGTAACTACGAACGCGCTCGCGCTGACTATGAGCGGGCGCTTTGCCACCGAGACCCAGGAGTTTTCGGCGGACTCAGCGCTTTCCTTGCTGCAGGCTGAAGCCATCCAATCCTTAATAGCCCCCCTTTCCCTCGAAGGTCTGGCCTTAAATCTCGAGGCGTCAGGGCGTACCAACCAACCAGAACTGAGCGCCGAGCTCTCGGTCGACAACCTCAATCACCCAATGCTGCAGGCTGAATCGGTAAGCTTCGACGTGGATGCGGGTGCCAAGGGGCCAATAGATCAGCCTGGCGCGGCCATCGCCGCTAAGCTGTCGGGCGGGCTTGCCGGCTTGACCACCGCCGACCTTGGGCTGCCGCCCGGTCTGATCGGGCAGGACGTTGATCTGCAGACCACCGCCGAACTCGCTCTCGACGATTTGCTGCTGTCGATTGAGGAAGCGGAGCTGACCACCGGTGCCCTGCAGGCCGGGGTCCAAGGCACCATCGATCTCAACACCATCGAAGCGGACCTAGAGATTGGCACCGCCCTTAGTGATCTGTCGCTCCTATCTGATATGGCCGGCATGGACCTGGCTGGTCGCTTTGATCTCGCAGGCACGGTCAACTTAGCGGAAGCCGGCAAGCAAATAGCAGCCGAGCTCGCTGGAGGCTTGCGCGAATTCGTCGTCAGCGACCCCGTGCTGATGGCGCTGTTGGGCTCAACGGTCGAGCTCGCCACCACCTCATCACTCAATGACACTGAGGGCCTGCGTGTTGACACATTGACCTTGGCTGGCGCCGCCTTCGACCTGGAAAGCAGCGCCTCTCTTGGGCCGGCCTTCGACACGGTCGAGGCGGACTACGCCTTGCAGCTGCCGGATGCGAGCGTCTTGTCGGAAAGTCTGGGCATGACCCTCGCGGGCGCGGCCAGCCTGACCGGGCAGGCGATAGGACCCATCGACAACCTGACCATCGAAGCCCTTTTAGAGGCTCAAGACGTGATCGCCGATACAGTCGCACTGGCCAGCTTGGAGGCCAAAACGACAGTGGAAGACTTGCCGGCAAGCCCCAAAGGTGATCTAGCGTTGCTGGCACAAGGGCCCTTCGGCCCACTCTCGGCCAGCACGCTATTCGCCTTGTCGGGAGACCTGTTGTCGGTCTCGCAATTGAAGCTAAGCGGCCTGCAGGTTGAGGCCTCGGGCGATGCGACGGTGCCTCTCAACGGCAGCCCGGTCGTGGGCGATCTTTCTCTTAGGGCCGCAGACCTCCGCCACGCGCTTGAATTCGCCGGTTTGGCGGGCGGCGGTGCGCTCGACCTCGACGTGACACTGCTCGAGGAGGATGGCGAGCAGGGTGCCAAGGCCAAGCTTTCCGCGTCAGCCCTTAGCTTTGCAAGCGGTGACGCCGCCCCAATTCGCCTGGCTTCCCTGGCCGCCGATGTGGTGGCAAAGGACTTACTTGGCGATCCGCGGGCTGACGTGAACTTGGAGGCCAGGGACCTGTCAGCCGCGCCGGCGGCCCTGTCAGAAACCCGACTATCGGCCTCAGGGGGGCTGTCCGGCGCGGATTGGTCGCTGTCGACAGCGGGCGACTTATTCGGCGAGTTGGCAATCACCGCCGATGGGCGCTTGGCGTTAAAAGAAAAGGTCACGAGCCTTGCCCTTTCGGCGCTGCAAGGCCGCCTCTTGGCGCAGGATCTTCGCCTGCAAGCACCGACCGAAGTTCACCTAACCCAAGGTGGCATGACGCTCGAGGATCTGAGCCTTGAGTTCGCCGGCGCCAAAATCAGCGCCGCCGCCCAACAGAGCGCCAAGTCGATCGCCGGCCGCCTATCGATCGCTTCACTACCCCTGTCGCTAATTCGAACCTTTGATCCGGCCAATCCCTTGCAAGGCAGCTTGGCGTTGACGGCCGAGCTCGATGGCCCCTTGACCAAGCCGCAAGGACGGGCCCGCCTGACCCTCGACGACGTGACAATGCTCGAGGAGGATCTCGTGCCGCCGGTCGACGCGGTCGTCAACGCCGACTGGAGGAACGGCAAACTGAGTGCCCAAGGCTCGATCACCGGTATTGGCAAAAACACCGCAGAGGTGACCGCCGAATTGCCGCTGATTCTCCAGCCTGAGCCTTTGAGCATCTTGCTGCCCGATGACAAGCCAATCGCCATCAACCTAACCCGCCGCGGACCAATCGAAGAGCTGGTCGCCCTGTTGCCGCTCGCGGATCATGATGTTCGTGGCCTTTCCGATATCGCTCTGGCCGTTGGTGGAACCCTCGCTCAGCCGAAGATCGATGGTCAAGTGAGCGTGACGGAAGGCCGCTATGAGAATGTGGCCAGTGGCACGCTACTGGAAAACATTGAGCTGCTGGTCGAGGGTAACGACAAGCAGGTGCGCCTCAGCAAGCTAGCGGCCACAGATGGCGAGAAGGGGCACCTTTCGGGCGAAGGAACCGTCAGTATCGATGCGGAGCAGGGATTCCCCGCAGAGATAAACCTAACCATCGACAAAGCCACCTTGGTGCGGCTGGATGAGGTGACGGCAGTGACCTCAGGAACGCTCGGTTATGCCGGCAGCATCGAAAAGGCCAAACTGGAGGGGGATCTCGTGATCACCCCGATCGAGGTGCGCATACCCAGTACATTGCCTCCCGAAGTTGCCGACTTGGAGGTTATCGAAGAATCCAGCACGCTCGAAGCGTCGGAAAACGAGACCGCCGAAGCTACTGAAGAGGCGCCACCGCCTCTGATCGTTGATCTCGATGTTGACGTTTCGGTCCCCAACCGCGCATTCGTTCGCGGCCGCGGCCTGGAATCAGAATGGAAAGGCGACATTAAGGTGACGGGCACTTCCGAGGCTCCGGAGATCGCCGGCCAGCTGGAGCTCGTGCGCGGGGACTTGGAACTACTTGGCAAGTCTTACAAGCTTCAGTCGGGCGTGATCACCTTGAACGGCGGGCCCAACGTCGATCCGGACATCGACATCAGGGCGGTTCAAGAAGGTCCGGACTTGACCGTCAATATCGTGCTCGCCGGTCCGGCGTCCAACCCTGAGCTGACCTTGAGCTCGGTGCCGGAACTTCCACAGGACGAGATCCTCGCTCGCATGCTGTTCGGCCGCGGCACCGATCAATTGAGCCCGGCCGAGGCCGTTCAGCTCGCTGCCTCCGTCGCCCAGCTGACAGGTGCGACGGGCGGGCCGGGCGCGCTTGACTTGTTGCGCTCCGGACTGGGGGTGGATGTCTTGCGCGTCGGCAGCAACGAGGACGGAGAAGCTAACGTAACTGCCGGCAAGTACATTGGCGATAAGGTATTCGTGGGTGTCGAACAGGGAATCGGCGCCGATTCCGGCGGCGTCACGGTAGAAGTCGAATTGACACCCAACATTTCCGTGGAAAGTGGCGTTGGCCAAACGGGCGACAGTAATGTCGGGGTAAAATTTAAGTGGGATTATTAGAAAAGCCCGGATTTCTCCCGATAATCAACGTATCAATATTGATAACTACAAACCGGTTAATGTATATTTCAAGTAAAGGGTCATTTTCGTTTTATTTAATCCCTCTTGTAAAAAAATAGATCTTTCATGATCTCCTATTAGAAAATCAAAAGTATATTGCATCGAGACAATCAAAATCTTGCGGATCGCAAGCCAGAACTATAAAAACTCAAAATATGACTTGCGATAATAGTAAAAGTTTTCGCATCCAATGGCTTGTTCTCAGTTCGTTAGGGAGTTTGTGACAGTAAGTCGGCTTTGAGTGCAGTCTATCAACCACTCAGGTCTCATGGAAATGCGAGAGAAGCCCGTGAGGATACCTGTCTTTACCGCTTTGTTGATTGCCTTTCTCATTGTTGGTGCCGCGCCGTTGTTAATCTTTTGGGCCTGGCCGCATTCGGCTGCGCTCCACAACGAGACAGAAGAGGTTAAAGAACGCCACCTTCTCTTGGCCCGTAACCTTGGTGCGGCGCTCTCGCGATACCACAACGATGTGATCGCGACTTTCAAGTTCATTGCTCCCGAAGTTGCTTCTGGGAGAGCTGTCGGATTCTCCCCAGATTTTTTGCACAACCTCCATTTCCGACACATCTGCATAGCCGAGGCGAAAACCGGGCGGATCCTGGCTGAGTACGAAGCAACCCCATCCCCCTGCCCGATAGTCATTCCCAAAAAGCGCTTTGCTAAATTCAAGTCGATCGCGATTCCGGAGCAAATCGTGGTGTCGCCGGTTATGCCTGCACCCGGAGGGCAGCCAACCCTATATCTCGTTTGGCTTACGGCTGATCAGCTGCGCGTTGGGGCTTTGGAGACAGACTTTTTCCGAACCCTTAGCCGGCAGATTAGTTTTGGCCATCGAGCCCATTCGGCAATCGTTGATCATACCGGCCGGGTTCTTGCCCACCCCCTTGAGAGCTGGGAACGGGAGATGCGAGACATTTCCAAGGTCTCTGCGGTTCAACGCATGATGGCCGGCGAGACCGGCGTTGAGACTTTCCATTCGCCGGCCCTGAAGGGGGACATGATTGCCGGCCTAACGTCGGTCCCAGGCCCGGGTTGGGGCGTGATGGTACCGCAGCCGATGGAAGAGTTGGAGCAAACGGCCGCCGAAATTCAGCGTTCTGCTGCCATGGTCCTCATTGCCGGATTGCTTCTTTCAGCAGGGATCGCCTTCACCTTTGCGCTTGGTCTCGTCAGATCGTTGCAGCCGATAACCGAGGCAGCTGCGCGCATGGCCTCCGGCAACACAAGCGCCCGCGCCGGCAGCGTCAAGGGCTTACTGTCGCTGCGGGAAATAGACAATCTGCGACATCGCTTTGACGATATGGCGGAACGCATAGAAGTGTCGCAGCGGCGCGAAACGGAAATGCGCCATCAGGCCGAACAAGCGTCATTCGCCAAATCCGAGTTTCTCGCCAACATGAGCCACGAGATTCGCACACCCCTCAATGGGGTGCTTGGGATGGCGGAGCTGCTGACCCATACGGCTCTCGACGAACGCCAAACCACCTTTGCGGAAACTATCAAGATTTCCGGGAAGGCATTGCTGACTCTGCTCAACGATATTCTTGACTTCTCCAAGGTCGAGGCCGGAAAGCTGGAACTGGACCCAATCAGATTCAATTTGCGTACGTTGATGGAGGATGTCGCATGGCTCTTGGTGTCGCAGGCGGATGAAAAGGGCCTAGAGCTGGTTGCCCGAGTCAAGCCGGGGCTACCCGAAGAGCTTGTCGGCGATCCAGGGCGGATTCGCCAGATTGTGACCAACCTGGCTGGCAACGCGATCAAGTTCACCCATGAAGGCCATGTCCTGATCGAAGTAGAAGGTGAGGAGTTTGAGCACAAGGGGCAAAAACAAGTCGCCTTGACCATTACCGTTGCCGACACCGGCATTGGCATTCCAGCCAACAAGCTAGAAACTATATTCGAAAAATTTGAGCAAGCGGATAATTCCACAACTCGGCGTTATGGTGGCACGGGTCTTGGGCTGGCTATTAGCAAGCGCTTGGTCGAGGTAATGGAGGGAGACCTTCAAGTACGGTCGGAAGAAAGCAAAGGAACCAGCTTTACATTTAGCCTGGCGCTTCCGGTCGCGGAAAATCGCGCCCGCGAGAATGCTGTCGAAAAGCAATTCCGCCACCTGAAGGTTCTTCTGGTCGAAGACTTCGAGCCCAGCCGTCGCGCCCTTGAAGAACAGCTAAACCTATGGTCCGTTTCCACCACCTCAGTGTCAAGTGGCCAAGAAGCCTTGGAACATCTGCTTCAGGCCGCAAACGGCGAGGCCCCCTATCAGCTCGCTATTCTAGATTTTACTCTGCCCGATGCGAGTGGCGATGACCTGGCCAATAGGATCAGGGCGATGCCTTTGATCCAGCATACACCTCTGATCCTCCTCGCATCGGCCAGAGGGAGAGAAGACATGCAATGGGGCGCTGAAGGCAATGTTGACCGCTTTCTCCAGAAACCTGTGCGCAGCGGCGATCTGCATGACACCATTGCCGCAGCCTTAGCAGATCGCAGTAGCCCATCGCCCAGCCATTCTCGAAGCCAAGATGTCCCGCGAAAGGACATTGCTCGACCACCAGATACACAGAATCTCCGAATACTTTGCGCTGAAGACAACAATATTAATCAACTATTGATTGCACAGTTTTTGCGCGAAGAACCTTACGAAGTCGTAAATGCGGGGGACGGGAAAGAAGCAATCGACTTTTACCAGACCGATGGCGCTTCCTTTGCGCTGGTCTTGATGGATGTATCCATGCCGGGTATGAACGGCTTCGAAGCGACCGAGTTCATCCGAACCTATGAGCAGCGGCATGGCCTCAGGCGAGTACCAATCCTCGGTCTTACAGCCCACGCCATGCCCAGTGACCGCCAACGCTGTCTCGATGCCGGCATGGACGACTACCTCGCAAAACCAGTCGACCAATCTGAGTTGATCGCTACACTAGCCAAATTGCTAGGGCGAGAGGTTGACCATCGCGGGGTCGCCTAAGGCCAATCCGGTCCCTATCGCTCTCCGTCTCGCGCGCAGTCCACGCAGGTGGCCACCGCCGGATCAAATTGCAGCCGAGCGACGGGAATTTCGTCATCACAGGACAGGCAGTATCCATAGTCGCCGCTTTGAATTCGGTCCAGTGCCGCCTCAATGCGCATTAACTCGATGGCTCGCCGACGCTCCGACTCTTCAGCCATAGCCTGAACTTGCAACGCATCCATACGGGAAAGGCGCCCCTGTCGCGTCTGATCAAGTTCAACCGGCCGGCGTTCTTGCTCTGCCACATCACTAAGCCGTCGCAGCTCCGTCCGGCGCGCCTCTAGCGCAGCAGCCAGGGCTGTCACATCGATGTCACTTCGATTACTCACTTCCCCAGTCCTTGCCCTACGCCCTTCCATAAGGAGGGGCCTTTACCAAGAGCTTACCCTTGCGCTGGTAAAAGCCCAAGCGCATATAGCGAATCGAGGGCTTGCCCTGGGATCTAACAGCCCTACTTCAGATATTTAGGGGGAGACGCGAGCAGGTGACACTGACTGCGGCCGAATCACGAGGGGAACAGACGCCGGGCGAGGCCGCACGGCGACGACGCACCTTTGCGATTATATCCCACCCCGATGCCGGCAAGACAACACTGACTGAAAAACTGCTCTTGATGGGCGGTGCCATTCATATGGCTGGCGCCGTACGCGCCCGAGGCGAGGCTCGGCGCACCCGTTCGGACTGGATGAAAATCGAACAACAGCGTGGCATCTCGGTGACCACCTCGGTTATGACCTTTGAAGATCAGGGCCTTACCTTCAATCTTCTCGACACGCCCGGTCACGAAGACTTCTCCGAAGACACCTATCGAACCCTCAGTGCCGTCGATTCCGTGGTGATGGTGCTGGACGCCGCCAAAGGTATCGAGGCGCAGACGCGCAAGCTCTTCGAGGTTTGCCGTCTTCGCGACATGCCGATTATCACCTTCATCAACAAACTCGACAGGGACGCCCGCGACCCTTTCGAGTTGATCGACGAGATCGCCGATCAGTTAGCTCTCGATGTTGTCCCCATGAACTGGCCAGCCGGACAAGGTCGCAACTTTCGCGGTTGTTATGACCTGGTCGCCGACGAATTCTTGTCATTCGGCCAGGCCGGAAAAATTACGCCGGAAGAAGAGGCCCAGCTTGCCGAGGAAGTGGAGCTGGTGCGTGAAGCCTGCCCGCCTTTTTCCCTGGAAGGCTATCGCGAGGGGCATCTAACGCCGGTCTATTTCGGTAGCGCGCTACGCGAGTTCGCGGTGCGTAGCCTCTTGGATGGCTTGGCCGATATGGCACCCTCACCGCAGGGGCGGGACACGGCCACCCGTCGGGTAGAGCCTTCGGAAGAAAACGCCAGCGGCTTCATCTTCAAAGTACAAGCCAACATGGACCCCAACCACCGGGATCGCATCGCATTTTTCCGCCTCTGTAGCGGTCGATTTCACCGAGGCATGAAGTTGCAGCTGGGGCGCGGCGGAAAGCCTTTCAGCGCCCACAACGCGGTCATGTTTTTTGCCCAAAGCCGCGAGCTGGCTGAAGAAGCCTGGCCAGGCGACATCATAGGCTTGCCCAACCATGGTACGCTCAGGGTGGGCGATTCCTTGAGCCAAGGCGAGACGCTATCCTTTACCGGTCTGCCAAGTTTCGCGCCGGAAATTCTGCGGCGCGTGCGGCTGGACGATCCGATGAAGGCAAAGCACCTGAAGCGCGCCTTGGAAAACTTGGCCGAAGAAGGGGTGACCCAAGTATTTCGGCCCCTGATCGGCGCGAGCTGGATCGTCGGCGTGGTCGGCCAGCTGCAGCTCGACGTTCTCAGCGCCCGAATTGCCGCGGAATATGACATCAAGTTGGGATTCGAGGCGGCCCCTTACATTACCGCGCGTTGGGTCGTTACAGATGACGCCGCCCTACGCAAGCAGTTTCTTGACCGTCACCGCTCCAGTCTAGCTGAGGATCGCGACGGTGTGTGGGTTTACCTCGCCCGAAACAACTGGGACTTGGGACGCATTCAAGAAGACTGGCCAAAACTGCGCTTTACGGCTACCCGTGAGCAGGTCTAAATAAAATCTGCCAACAAGAAGGGGTAAGCCATGAGCCAGCGAACCTGGAATGTCTATCTTTCGGGCGAGATTCATAGTGACTGGCGCGAACAAATTGTCGCTGGCGTTCGACACGCCCAGCTTCCCGTTGCGCTGAGCGGACCGGTCACAGTCCACGAGGATTCCGATGATTGCGGCGCTGCCATTTTCGGTGACGAAGCAAATTCCTTTTGGCATGACCGCAAGGGCGCACAGCTTAACGCTATCCGTACCTACACACTTATTTCGGAAGCAGACATCGTGGTGGTCCGTTTCGGCGAAAAGTACCGGCAATGGAACGCCGCCTTTGACGCCGGATTTGCTGTCGCCAAAGGCAAGCCGATCATTACCCTGCACCCGCCACAGCACGACCACGCCCTTAAGGAGATTGATGCCGCCGCCCATGCCGTCGCCAGGGAGCCACGACAGGTTGTCCAAGCCTTGGAATACCTTGTTCGTGGCAAGCTGCCGGGTACCAAGCACAAAGCAACTGCCGCGGAATAGCGCTGGACCGCGGGCTCGCATCAAGTCTATGGCGGCACGGACCATAGGACGTCGATCGGTTTCGGGTCTTCTGCATGTTATCCCTATAGAGGATCTGTTTCACGAAAGACCGCATCGCCAACCTCACTTGTGGAAAAGAAAGACAGTGGTTTGACGGCCGAATTCGAAATACGAGATCTGGAACAACCCGACTCAGCACGCTGGGATAAGTTTGTATCGAACACACCAGGGTCCACGTTTTTTCACCTTTCGGGGTGGAAGTCGGTTATCGAAAAGAGCCTGGGCCATTCCTGTCATTACCTCTATGCCTCGACCAGCGGATCGGTCCGAGGTGTCTTGCCGCTGGTTCACGTCAAGAGCCGCCTCTTTGGAAACTGCATGATCTCAAACGGATTTTGCGTCTATGGCGGTCCTCTGGCAGAGAACGACAGTGTCAGGCGCGGTTTGGAAGATGCAGCCTTGGAGCGGGCCAAGGCGCTTGGCGTCGATTATCTTGAATTCCGTCTTCAAGAGCCGCGACGAAAGGATTGGGCCGCCAACGATCAGCTCTATGTGGCCTTTCGCAAGGCAATCGATTCGAACCCCGAAAAATGCCTAGCGGCGGTACCGCGAAAACAACGGGCGATGATCAGAAAGGGCATAGCGCGCGGTCTTCGAAGCGAAATCGATGAGGGCATCGATCATTTCTATCCTCTTTATTCGGAAAGCGTGAGAAATCTCGGCACACCGGTTATGCCACGAAACTACTTTCGCTGTCTGAAGGAGACCTTCGGCGAGGCTTGCGAAGTGCGCACTGTCTATGCTGGGAATGACCGAGTCAGCAGTGTCATGACCTTTTATCATGGGGAGGAGGTCCATCCCTACTATGGCGGCGGCGGCGTTGCGGCCCGTGGGCTGGCGGCCAATGATTTCATGTACTGGGAAGTCATGCGTCATGCTGCGGTGGCCGGTTATAAAATTTTTAACTTTGGCCGAAGCAAGAAGGGCACAGGATCATACTCCTTCAAAAAGCACTGGGGCTTTAGCGCAGAACCGCTTTGCTATGAATATAAGCTGCTCCGCCAAGACGAAATGCCATCGGTCAATCCCACCAATCCGAAGTATGCGCTCATGATCGCGGTGTGGAAAAGATTGCCGCTATTCGTCGCAAACTTGATAGGTCCGCCGATCGCACGACAGCTCGGATAGGGTCCGCACTAACCGCCCAATAGCGGTCATCTTACCCAAGGAAAGGTCGCATCATGGCAGATGTGGGTCCAGAAGATGATGGTTCATCGATCTTCGATGAGCAGGATAAGCAATACGAAAAGCCACAGAAGGCCTACAGCAACGACCCTTACATGAACAGCCCGGCGGCACGGCCGCTGCGCATTCTCTCCGAGTACATGGAGCCCTTGGAGCGCTTCGACCACTACAAAGTCGATGACACCATTGTCATTTTCGGTTCCGCGCGCATCAAATCCCGTGAAGACGCTGAAGGCATTCTCGAAGAGGCCAAGGCCGGTAAGGGCGATCTCGAAAAGGCTAAGCTGGTACTTGAGATGTCACGCTACTACGAAGCGGCGCGCGATCTCTCGCATCGCCTAACCGAGTGGTCGAAAGGCCTTGGTGCGGGCGAGCGACGCTTCGTCGTTTGTACTGGCGGTGGTCCTGGCATAATGGAAGCTGGCAATCGTGGGGCTTCGGAGGCCAAGGGTATCAATGTGGGCCTTAGTATCTCCCTGCCCTTCGAGGAAGGCTACAATCCCTACATCACCCGCGAGCTGGCATTTCAATTCCATTACTTCTTCATGCGCAAGTTTTGGTTTGCCTACCTCGCCAAAGCTGTGGTGGCGATGCCGGGCGGTTTCGGCACGCTCGATGAGCTTTTCGAACTGCTTACCTTGGTGCAAACCCGCAAGATCCGAAAACACATGCCGATCGTCCTTTTCGGGCGCGACTACTGGGACGAGATCATCAATTTCGATGCCCTGGTGCGCTATGGCAGCATCGACGCCAAGGATCTCGATCTCTTCATGCGCACCGATAGTGTCGATGAAGCCTTTCAATACCTAACGGAATCCCTTTCCGCCCACGCCCTGGATATGCCGGGGGCGACTCTTTAGTAGACCTTTGGTTGGCACCAGCGCTCTTCCCGCTTGCCTTGCTTTGCCCAAGATTGAACGATTGGGACTTCATTGCCCCAATAGCCTGTGCTAGGGGTTTTAGTCCTTTGCGACGATGTAATTGAAGAACGGGGGCTGCAGGGCTTGGCGGGACTGAGACAACCATCCCAGCGGAAGTCTTCACAAGGGAGCATGACCGAGGCCAAACCACACTATCACGGCCACCGCGACCGACTCCGCCAGCGTCTTCTGGGTTCGGGGCCGGACGCCTTGGCCGATTACGAGGTGATCGAACTCCTGCTCTTCGGTGCCAAGCCGCGAGGCGACGTCAAACCACTCGCCAAGGCCTTGATGGATCGCTTCGGCAATCTTGCCAATGTGCTAAGCGCCAGCCCCGAGGAATTGGCCTCGCTGGAGGGCATGGGCCGATCTTCCATCGCCGCCATTAAAATCGTGCAAGAGGCATCGCGGCGCCTCGCCCGCGAAGAGATTTTGGACCGCCCGGTTCTATCGTCATGGAACAAGCTACTGGACTACGTTCGCATCTCCTTGGCGCGGGAGAAGGTGGAAAACTTTCACCTGCTGTTTCTCGACCGCAAGAACCGTTTGATCGCCGATGAACGCCACACCACAGGATCGCTAGACACCACCCCCGTCTATCCGCGCGATATCGTCAAACGGGCGCTCGACCTCAACGCAGCGGCGCTGATCTTGGTGCACAATCACCCCTCGGGCAGCGCCAGGCCCAGCAAGCAGGACATCGACCTCACCAAGCAGATCATGGAGACCGCAGGCCGCCTGGGCATACATGTGCACGATCACATCATTGTCGGCCGATCCGACCACACGTCGATGCGCAGCATGGGCCTGCTGGATACCGATCTGCGCTAGCTTTCGATCCATTCTACCCAATGAGCTTTATCGAAAGCGTTTCATGATTGACCTGTGTCGGGAAAACGGACTCTCTGATGGTGTCACTTCATTCGGAATTGCCATGAAGACGTTGCCACGAGATGGGGTTTGGATCATGGGATGGTTCCGCGGAAGTACCTGCTATCCCTTCAGTTCGAGCGCCCGTTGTTATGGAAGAAACCAACGTCGGGACGATCCAACCGCCGACCTCGATTGGGGTGGTGCGAGACCCAAACGGTGTAACCAGTAGTCCCTGAATCGATTGCCTTGTCATAAGACAAGCGTCGGGCGGCCCTTTTCAACGATTCTGGCGAAGTGACCGCAGCAAGGCGAACGGCTGTTCACGCGACTGCCGTCAATGACGCGACTTGCCTGCTTTTCGGTGAGGATTGAGTCGAGGCGCGGTGGGCTGGCTCGACGCACCGCCGACTTGGTGCGACAAGAGGTGGCAGAGATCCAGAGTCAGCCAACGGCTGCCGTCATTGATTTTTCCCAGGCTTGTTTAAGGACGATTTGTAAGGCATTGACAAATTTTACTGTCTCGCACATGGGCGAACGCAGTATGGCGTCGCGCAGGCCGGCTCTGTAATCGACCAGGCGGTCATGGGAGTTGGCGAGCTCAACGGCTCTTTGCACGTAGTCTTCGACCGTGAAGCAGGCAAGTTCCGGTGCTCCGGCGGAGCATAAAATACCGTAGCTAAGGCGTTCGAAGACCTCTTCGCCCACCAGGCTGATCACTGGCACACCCATCCACAAGGACTCGCAGGTGGTGGTGCCGCCGGTCTGGGGAAAGGTGTCGAGCGAGATGTCCATGGCGTTGTAGCACAGCAAATGCTTGCCGGGCTTGTTTGTGGTGAAGCGAATTCGTTCCTGGTCAATGCCATGGCGCCCGAATTCCTTGATCATGTTGTCGCGAAAATGCTGGGAGGAACTCTCAGGCCGGACAAACAAGAACTCAGATCCACTTACCTGATGCATAATATCCGCCCAAGCCTTGAGCAACGCGCGCGAATACTTGTAGGGATTGTTCAAGGTGCCAAAAGTGATCTTGCCCGACAGTTGTACCGGTGGTTTATGGATGATCGGCTCGCGCTCGAAGCCCACCCGCACCGCGTCGGATCCTTGTTCGGTGGCAAAGCAAATCCAGCTTTCCGGCATGATCAGGGGTTGCTCGCGCAGATGCCCCTCGTTGGTTGGCGCCACCCGGTCATCCAGCAGCAGGTAGTCGACTTCCGGAATGCCATAGGTGAAGGGGTAGCCAAGCCAGCTGATCTGCACCGGGGCTGGGCGGTGGGCAAGCGACTCGAGCTCCGAGAAGCGGGTAAAGCCGTTCAGCTCGATCACCATGTCCATACCATCGTCATGAACCTTCTGCGCTACCTCTTGGTGAGTCAGGCCATGGACCCGATTGAAACTGGTGGACAGACCGATAATGCGTTGCTGGACCGCATCCGGATCACCGGGGTAGGGTGAATAGCAGTGAACTTCGAAATCGTTACGGTCGTAATGCTCGAAGATGGGTACCGCAAACTTGGCCACCGCGTGGCTGCGCAGATCCCCGGAAAGAATGCCGAGGCGGATCTTGCTGTCTGAGCCACGGTCGCGCGGCGCGGCAGAGCGGGCGATAGGCCGCAGCGAGGCCTGCCGGGAGATGTAGTCGCCCCAGTCGCAGTGCAGCTTGAAGATCCGACCTTTATCTTTGCGGCTTTTCGACAGGCACAGCAGGCTCAATAGCGCCCCCGACAGGCGGTACATGGGTATTTCTTTCAGCATGTCCCAAATGCGCCCGTGTAGGTAGTCGAGATCATCGAAGACGGCGGCCCGTTCCAAGACATTGAGTGGGAAGAGTACGCTGCCAGCGTCGAAGTCCTTCATGTAGATCGCTTTGCTGGCGAAATCGACGGCTTCGTCGAAGCGCCGCAAGTCGAAGAGGCTGCGCGAGCAGTTGGCGTAGGCCATGGCGAAGTCGGGCTTGATGGCGATCGCCTTCTTGAAGGATTCGACGGATTTCTCCTTAAAGTCCTGCTCGAAGTAGATGTTGCCCATGGTGTTGTGGGTGTTGGCGCAATCGGGATCGCGTTCCAACGCCTTTGCCATGTAGTCGAGGGCCAGGTCGTATTTGTGAAGGGCCCGGTAGGCGACGCCCATATTGGTCAGCGGTGCCGGCTCGTCGGGTTTCAGCTCGTGCGCGGCCGTCCAATGCTGGACCGCTCGTTCCATGTCGTTGTGCCCATACAACGCAGCGCCGATCCTCAGTTCGGCATCGTAGGGGCTCTTTGTGGTAGCCGCCACTTCGGCGAAGAGGCGGTCCGATTCCTGGAACTTTTCGCCCGCGTGCAGGGCTAGGGCCAAGGCTTCTTTGAGTGCCATGTCTTTTGGCCGCTTGCGCAAGGCCATGCGCAGGACGGTGATTGCGCCGGTCGGGTTCTTGGCTGCCAGATGGCACTGGGACTGCTGGATCGAAGCGCGGACGAAGAAGGCGTCGTAACGGGCGGCCTCCTTCAGCGGCTTGATCGCTTCCTTGAAACGCCGTTGTTGCTTCAGCAGGACACCCAGTAACAGGCGACTATCGCCAGCGAATTTTTTCTTGGGGAGGTGATTGGTAAGCAGATCCAGGCTTTCCTGGTGGCGGCCCTGCCGATAGAGGAACTCCGCCCAGAAGTAACGGATTTCTGGATCACGAGGTTTCAGTGAGAGGGCCTGAGCGAAGGCGTCGTTTGCCTCCTCCGGATTTTCCTTTATGTGGGCGAGGCGGCCTTTAAGGTACCAGGCGCCGGCGTTTTCAGAGTGCTTGGCGAGCGCGGCGTCGATCGCCTGGCCGGCCTCTTCATGGCGTCCATCGAAGAGGGCACGGCGTACTGCCTCAAGGCGTTCATCGACAGCCGCTTGTGCCATTTTTACCTTCCCCCAACTGTTATCGCCGACACCACTTCAGGCCCCCTCAAATCAGGCGATACGCTTGATGTACGCGCTTGGCCAATAGGTTACCCGCTGATTTACCTCGCCTTCGTTAAAGGCAAAGGCGGGTTCTTCGATCACGAAGCGCGGATCCTCCGCGACGAAGGCCTCCGCCGCAGCCTTGGGGTTATTCCAGCCCCAGTCCTCCTCCGAGCGCGGCGCCCCCACCAGATCGCCCATGATACCGTCTGATGCGATGATGTAACTGCCGACGCTGACCATCGGTCCATAGAGTCTCAGTTCGTCCAATACATGCTGTTTGGAGTGGTTGGAATCGAGCATGGCAATGACCCGCTCGCCAAGCCTGATTTGACTTTTCACCTGGTCGATGATCGCCGGGTCGGTGGACGAACCTTCGAACATGGTGATCAGCGGAAAGAGCTCGTGCGCCTCGATAGCCTTGCGATTATGTGGCCGGATCTCGATGTCGACGCCGATCACCCGACCTTTGCCCATGGCCTTGAAAAGGGAGGCGTAGAAGATCAGCGAACCGCCGTGGGCGATGCCCGTCTCGACGATCACATCGGGGGCTACAGTGTACAAAACCTCTTGCACCCGCAGCATGTCTTCCGGCAGCTGTATGACCGGCCGACCCATCCAGGTGAAGCTGTAGACGTATTTGGTATCCCATCCGCAGCGTAGCCAGGCCCGCGAGACCGTATCAAAAGCTTCTGCTGAGTCTAGCGCCAGCTCCTTACGGTTGCCATCTTCTGATTCCACGATGACGCTGCCGAGACGGTCGTCAATCTCTATGCGCAAGGCCAAGGCCCTCCCGGTAATGGTCCACGAGATCGCTGAGGCAGTCTAGAAGACGAAGCGGCCGAAATCCGAACTCTTCGCTGATACGGGCAACAGAAACCTCGGGAAAGGTAATGGTTGGTGCGGCATCCTCGTAGGCGAGGCTGCAACCGGTCAGTGCCGTCAGGCGGTCGAGAATCTCGCCGTTGGTTACCGACTGGCCGGACGCAAGGTTGTATAGGCGATGGAGTCCGGTCAAGGCGATCTTCTCTAGCAGGCAGACCACATCTTCGACGCCGACATAGTCCTTGGCCGAAGCGCGGCTGCTGCGCAAGGCGACGCGGCCGTCCTTCACCGCCGAGCGAATGACGCTGGTCAGGAAATTCTCCGACATGAGGTCGCGGCCGTAGACGTTGGAAAGCCTGACGACCCTGATCGTTGGCCAAGGCATACTCAAGCAAAGGCCTTCGCCAGTCAGCTTGCTGAGATTGTAGAGATCGGAAGGCTCCTGGGGGTGAAGCAGCAGACCCTCTTCCTCACGCCCGCTCTTGGCCCGTTGATAGACCCGGGTCGAGGAGAGATAAAGAAACGACTGGAACCGCGACTTTGCTAGAAATTTGGCCAGGAGACCGACGTGGGCTTCGACGGTCTCGATGGGGCGTTCGCGAAAATCCGCGGTCAACCCGATGCAGTAGATAACGTGCCCGAGATCGGGCCCTGCCGCTAAAAGTTGGTCAAGCTCATGACGCGCTGGTGCTCGGCATTCATGACCGCGCACCTGCAGGTGGCGCAGCAATTCTCCGCCGATGAAGCCACTTGAGCCAAGAACCGTGAACATGGATGAAATGCTTGATCTCTTCGACGTCGCGACAATCAGTTCATCAGGATGGACCTAGCTTCGTTCACCGATCTTCCGCAATGGGTTGCCGCCGTTGATCGTATAGGCGGCGCATTCGCCACGTACCAGCGAACCGGCTGCCACGACCGAGCCCTGGCGCAGCACGGCACCATCCAGTAGCACCACATTGGCGCCGACCCAAACGTCATCCTCGAGGATGATACCGCCACGACTCGGCTTGAAGCCCTGCTCCCGAATCAGCTTCTCCCGTGATTGGACGGCATGATTGGTGCTGGCAAAGGTGCAATTAGCAGCAATGGCACAGTTGGCGCCGATGGTGACCCCATTGCCCGTGTAGATCACGCAGCCCGAATTGACAACCGTGTTGCGGCCGATAAGGACGTCACCGCGACCGCCGGCCGGCTTGATTTTGACGAAGGCGTCAATGACCACACCCTCTTCAATCACAATGCGGCTGCCGCGCACCGAATCCTCGATATCGGCCAATGGTGAGACTTTGGCGCTGCCGGCAATGCTCAGCATGGACCAAACAGACCGGCAAAGGTTATTGGTGGGCTGCCTACCATGCCAGGTCGCCTAGCTCGGCTAATAGGGGCAGTTTGCGGTCCTTAATCGAGATAATGCGCTCCTTCGCTTCAGGCCAGTCGATGGCGAGGGTGGGATCATCCCACCGCAGACCGCCGGCACTTTCAGCATGATGGGGCGAGGACATCTGATAGAAGATTTCGGTGTTATCTTCCAAGGTCTGAAATCCGTGGGCAAAGCCTTGCGGGATAAAGTGGGCGCGCCGGTTCTCGGCGTTAAGCGTGCTGGCGAAAGATCGCCCGTAGCTTTCTGACTGGGGGCGCAGATCAACCATCACATCGAAGAGGATCCCCATGGTGCAGCGAACTAACTTGGCTTCGCCGTGCGGCGGCCGTTGAAAATGCAAACCGCGTAGGGTTCCTGCCTTGGCGTTGAAGGAAATATTGCACTGCGACAGGGAGCTTTCGAGGCCGTGGGCCGCAAAAGTCTCGGCACACCAACTGCGGGCGAAGAAGCCGCGCTCGTCGGCAATCGGATCAAGAGCGACCACATAGGCGCCGGCCAAAGGCGTTTCGATGAACTGCATCCGCGCTCAAACGACCCGCAGCGTCGGGATGGGCAGAACGAAGCGGCCGCCCCAATCGGCAATCCCTTGCATTTGTTCCATGATCTCGTCCTTTAAATTCCACGGCAGGATCAGGACGTAATCTGGCTTAGTCTTGAAAATCTTTTCCGGTGCGAAGATGGGGATGCCGGTGCCCGGCAGCAAGCAGCCTTGCTTGTGGTCACTGCGGTCCACCGTATAATTCAGGAAGTCGCTTCGGATCCCGCAATAGTTCAACAGGGTGTTGCCCTTGGCTGGTGCCCCATAGCCGACCACGCTGCGGCCTGCTTCCCGCGCTTCGATCAGAAAGGACAGCAAGGCGCGCTTGACCTTTTTGATTGATTCGGAAAAGCCAAGGTAGGTCTCAAGCTCCTCCAGTCCGGCCTTGCGCTCCTGATCTCTTAGGCCCGCGAGGCTCGCGCGTTCCTGGTGTGGTCCCTCTTTGTGGCAAGCATAGATTCGGAGCGAGCCGCCGTGGGTCGGCAGATCTTCCACATCAAACAGCCGAAGCCCGTGTGCTGCGAAGATTCGCTCCACCACCCCCAGCGACAAGTAGGAAAAATGCTCATGGTAAATTGTGTCGAACTGATTTTCCGAGATCAGCCGCATAAGGTGCGGAAACTCCATGGTGATAACGCCATCGGCCTTCAACAAGACCTTAAGGCCGGCGACGAAATCATTGATGTCGGGCACATGGGCCAGGACATTATTGCCGATCAGCAAGTCCGCGGCTTGCCCCTCTTTCAGCATCCGTTGCGCTGTCTTCTGGCCAAAGAAGCGGACGAGAGTCTGTATGCCGTGCCTTTCCCGCGCCACCTTGGCGACATTGGCAGCTGGCTCAACGCCCAACACCGGAATTTCCTTGGCCTTGAAGTACTGCAGCAGATAACCGTCGTTGCTGGCAATTTCCACGACCAGCTTATTTTCATCGATTTCCAAACGGGGCACGATGGCCTCCACGTAGGCCTTTGCGTGACGCAACCACGATTGGGAAAAAGACGAGAAGTAGCTGTAGTCGTCGAACAGCTCGCTGGGCGTGTGGAAATCCTGCAGCTGAACGAGATAGCACCGGTCGCAGACATAGGCATGCAGCGGATAAAAAGTCTCCGCTGCCGCCCAGGCATTGGCGCGCCGATAGGCGTTGGAAGGTGGCTGCAAGCCCAGGTCGGCAAAGCTATGCTGCAAGGGCGAGGCGCAAAATCGGCAAAGCGGGCTGCTGACAGCAATATTTTGAGCGGCGAGCGGCATAGTGATCAAAAGACCTTTTCAATGTGATCTTGATAGGCCGTTATCTGGCCGGATGACAAGCTCAACATGTCGTCACCGCGCAACCAGGCCAGGTACCATTCCAGGCTCTGCGCCATGGCCTGTTCCAGATCCCAGGTTGGTTGCCAGCCAAGCTGTGCCTTTGCCTTGGTATTGTCGACGGACAACAGCCGCGCTTCCTTGGGGCTGGCATTTGTTGCTGGTTGCCAGGCGACCGGTGCCGCGCCACTCTCATTCCATAGGGTGACC
Source organism: Rhodospirillales bacterium (assembly GCA_965222795.1). Lineage (GTDB taxonomy): Bacteria > Pseudomonadota > Alphaproteobacteria > Kiloniellales > CBDCUY01 > CBDCUY01. The sequence goes on from OZ244972.1 coordinate 3,820,807, forward strand.
AGCCGGTCCGCCAGCCAGCCGACGGGACGATTATCCCTGGGCTCGGGGCCGAAGTTCCAAGCCTCGCTCCAGACCGAAGGGTTCTCGAAGAGGCGTTCAGCCAACATGAGGTATCCCCTGACCGGCTCTAAGACGTGTTGCCAGGGCCGAGTAGCGCTTGGTTGACGAAGCTCTAGCGGCTGGCCTTTGGAGAAGGCGCGAATGGCGTCGGGCACCAAGCGATAGAGCGCCCAGTCACCACCACCAATAATGTTGCCTGCCCGGACGCTAGCCAAACCGATGGGTTCAGTTCTTTCTGTCGGATCAGAGAAGAAGCATTTTTGATAGGCTGAAATGGCAAACTCGCAGGCCGCCTTGCTGGCGCCATAGGGTTCGTCGCCTCCCAGCGGATCGATCTCGCGATATCCCCAAGGCCATTCGCGATTGTCGTAGACTTTATCGGTTGTGGCTGCGACGACCGCTTTGACGCTAGGTATCGTTCGCAAGGCCTCCAACAGGTGGACTGTGCCAAGTACATTGGTCGCAAAACAGCCGACAGGATCCTTGCGAGCCTCAAAAACGAGGGACTGCGCGGCGAGATGAAACACCACCTCAGGCGAAGATTCAGTCACAACCGCTGTCACTGCTGCTTGGTCACGCAAATCGCCAATCTTGGACGTGAGATGCCGATCCAAGCCAACCAAGTCGAAAAAACTGGGGTCGGTTATAGGATCCAGGGCAAATCCAGTAACCTCGGCCCCTAACTTGCTTAGCCACAGGGACAACCAGCCGCCCTTAAAACCCGTGTGCCCTGTTACAAGGACGCGACGGCCATGCCAAAATTGAGGATCAATGCTGCCTACGTGTGCTGACAAGTCCTGCTCTTCCACGCTTGCTCTATGCCCAGGTTCGCCACGGCGCGTTTCCAGAACTCCACAGCTCGTTCAACAATGTCATTTCCCTAAAGGTATCCATGCATTGCCAAAATCCGTGGTGCTGGTAGACGGCCAACTCCTTGGCTTCGGCCAAGGGTTCCAATAGCCCCGTTTCCAGGGCCAGGTTCTGGTCCGCCGGAAAACGGTCGAAGGCCTGGCTGTCGAAAACGAAAAAGCCCCCGTTGATCCAGCCATCTGTCACCTGCGGTTTTTCCTGGAAAGCCTGAACCAAGCCGCCATCAATCGAAAGTTCGCCAAATCGGGAGGAGGGGTGGACCGCCGTGACTGTTGCCAGCTGTTCATTTTGTTCGTGATAGGCGAGCAGCTTTGCAAGGTCGACATCCGCCACGCCGTCCCCATAGGTGGCAAAAAAGCGGTCACCCTTGACGTGGCGAAGCGCTTTCTTGAGGCGCGACCCAGTCTGCGTGTTATCGCCGGTTTCGGCCATGACCACCCGCCAGTCGCTGGCTTTGCCGTTGCCGCCAAGACTTTCAATTCGGCCACTTTCCAAATCGATCGCCAAGTCTTGATTATAATTCTTGTAGTTCAAAAAGTAATCGCGGATGGCATCTCCCTTGTACCCCAAGCAAAGGACGAAGTCGCGGACACCATACTGGCGATAGTGGCGCATGATGTGCCAGAGAATAGGTCTACCGCCGATCTCCACCATGGGCTTCGGCTTGAACTCGGTTTCTTCCCGCAATCGAGTGCCTAAACCGCCGCAAAGAATGACCGCCTGCATTCCGTTAGCTGCCGGTGGTTCGAGCGCCATTCTATTTGCTCACATAGGATCGGGAGGTGGGATCGAGTTCGCTGCAGCGTGAGCTGTTGCCTAATCCGATTATCCGTCAGAGCGCGCTACGGATCAAGCCACGCTAAGACCCGACTAGACAATTTCCTCATAACCAAAGGTTCTCAGCCCGTCGATCGAAGCTTCTGTAAGTGTCTGGCGCTGCGATGGCTCCAGGCGCTGCCAGCGACCAAGACTGGTGGGGGGGCGGACGAGGCCCGCCAGTCGCTCAATTTCTTCGAAATCAGCGGCCGGGTTCAAGAGCTTTGCTAACCGGGCGACTTCTCGATTCGGGGCGGCACAGAGGGTCTCCAGTTTTAACAGGTAATAGCGCTCGCCTAGGTTGGCATTGGCCCAGGCATTAGCTTCCCGGTTGGCCTTGGCCCAAAAACGAGCTGAGTCAACGGCTGGTGAGCGCCGTTGGTCGGCGCCGAGGAGCGCGCCGAAATGCTTTCGCATCTGGTTCTGGTTCTCCGACAGGGCGATGTCACGCCCGTCACGAAGCAAATGGATAAAGCGAAATCCTGGCAGCGCAGTTTCCAAGAAGGGCAAAACCAAAAGGCTTCGTGGGTTCTTAAAGCCCCATAGCGCGCTGTAGCGTTGATGATTGTTCAGGCAACGCTGAAACATCGCGAGAGCCTTTTCGCGCGCGTCACTTGCAATATCTTGTAAACCGTAGTCAACGCGTCGGGTGGTGGAAAGGATCGGATTGATCGTCGCCTCATAAAAGGGGACGAAGGCGAGGGCATCGAGGGCCTCATTAAGAGGCCGGCCCATGTCAACCCCCAGTTCTATGGCAAGACGGCAGAGCAATCGACTGCCCGACCCGCCGCTTGCCCCGATGACTATGGGTTTAGGTCCGGCGCTCGCCGTCATTGCTGACCTGCCTACATCTCAAGCAAATTGGACAAGCAGTCGGTGTTCTCGGAAGTCGCCGACAACTTCCCGATCCGTGAAGAGTTTATCCCATATCTTGGAGAAATTTGCGATAGAGCCCCGGAAAACTCTTGGCCAATGGTCACTCTATTTTAACACGCCAAGGCGATCATTGAATCGGTTCGACAGACCGAGGCAGAAAGTTGCTATTGGGGATCATTCTACCTAGCCCTGGCCGGTGCCAGCAACCTGCCGAAGTGGGGCGAATCCAGAAATCCACGAACATTGCTTGGTATCGGCCCGCCGATTCGCTTGTGTTTCTTGGTAGACCCTGAGGTATTCGACACACAAAATATGACAAAATTTTCTGCTCGAGGCGCAATGGAAAGAAGTTCCGAAGAAGTTATTGAAAAAAACTTGCGCCTCAGAGGATTGTTTTGTAAGAGGCGCTAATCATTAATCTTGTACTGTTTCAAGGGATGTGTGCTCTGTGGAGAGACTAGGGAAGACATTTTTGCGATCAAAAAGAAGGCGTAGCGTCCATTTGGGCCGGCCTTGGTTTTTGTTTGCATTCCCAAAATCTGTCTTTTGCCGGTGCTTTCGATTCGACTCGATTCGGATCGTCAATCCTTCGCATTCCTTGGTGTGTGACGGCGGTGAGGCATAGTGTCTGCATGGTGAATGCGCCTTACCAAGAGGGAGTGAAAGGGGCATCAGTCAATTTGCAGCTGAGGTCCCGGAAGCGGCTCGAGATTTGCGGTCTTGCTCCGGTTTGGACGTCCAAGGCGTGCGGGGGTGCGGGCGGCTGGAAATCTGAGAATGGCTGAGTTGAGTGAAGAAATTGCTCGAGCGTGCAGTGCTGTCAGGCGTAACCGCCAAAGACGCGACGCGAGCGCGGAAAGAACCCTAGCCTAAAGGAATGAGGGAAGGTCATGGCCAGTTTTAATCTAGAAACGGTGCTTGCAGGCGGTAACGCCAATGCGCCAGCAGACTTCAACGAAGACAACGGTGATGTCATCAACGTCGTCTCTTCGGCGGTTACAGATTTGGTGATTGCCAACCCCAGCGCGGGCGTCTTTACCATCACCACGCCGCTGGGCGTTTTGACGGTGACCACGGCGGCCAACAATGTGGCCGGATTGACTGAGCTCTATAACGCTATCCAGTTCTCTAGCGGCGCGGTTTCGCAGGCCGTCAGCGCCGGTGATGTTGATGTTTCTGCCAACGCCGCCGGCAACCTCCTGCGGATAAATGCCGGTGCCGCTCAAACGGCCCTGGGATCGGCCGCTGCGGACAACATCACGACCGGGAATGCCGGTGCGGCGACGATCAACGGCAACGGCGGATCAGATCGCATTGAAACAGGCGGCAGCGGCGGCAATCAAAATTCTAATGTCACCTTGGGTGCCAGCGGCAGCAACACGGTCGTCGGCGGCGGCGGCCAGGATAATATCGACGCTTCGACAAACACCGGCAACAACACGATGTCAGGTGGCGCAGGCGTCGACACCATGGCGTTGGGCAACGGCGACAACACCCTTTCGACGGGTGCCGGCAATGACAACGTGAATGCTGGTTCCGGCAATAATGTAGTGACCGCCGAATCGGGCAACAACACGGTCACGCTTGGCGACGGCTCCAACTCGGTGAGCGGTGGCACCGGCGCCGACGACATCACCGTGGGTTCCGGCAACAACACGGTCACCGGCGGTGACGGCAATGACGACATTCTCGTCACCGGCGGCTCGAACAGCGTAGATCTAGGTGAAGGTACCAACCTTTCGTCGATCAGCGGCGGCTCCGGTAGCAACACAGTCACCGGCGGGTCGGGCAACGATACCCTCGATGGAACCTCCACGGCGGCCAACGGCAACAACTCCGTCGCTGCCGCCGAGGGCGCCAACACGATCGACCTTGGATCGGGCAACAACACGGTAACAGCGGGTGCCGGCGATGACGATTTGAGCGTCACCGGCGGTTCGAACAGCCTGACGCTGGGCGATGGCACAAATGCAGCGACCATCACCGGCGGTTCCGGCAACAATACGATCAATGGCGGTACCGGCAATGACACGGTTGACGGAACGACGGCAGCGGCGAACGGTAACAATTCGATTGTCGCCGCCGAGGGTGCCAACACGGTCGACCTTGGTTCCGGTAACAACACCGTAACGGCGGGCTCCGGCGACGATGACGTGAGCGTCACCGGCGGTTCGAACAGCGTGACGATGGGCGAAGGGACCAACGCGGCGACCATCACCGGCGGTTCCGGCAACAACACGATCACTGGTGGTTCTGGTGCCGATACCGTCGATGGCACGACAGCTTCGGCGGATGGCAACAACTCGATCGATGGCGGTACTGGTGCCAATACGATTTCCGTCGGCAATGGCAACAACACCATTTCCGTGGCGACCGGTAATGACGACATCGTGCTTGGCTCCGGCAACAACCAAGTCACTTCGACGCTGGGTACGGACTCGATCAGTGGCAACGGCGGCAACAACACGATTAGCCTCGGTTCGGGCAATGATGTGGTGTCGCTTGCCGGTGGCGCGGGATCGGTCAGTTTGGGTGCCGGCACCAACTCTGCCTCACTTTCCGGGGCGACGGGCGGCAACACCATCATCGGTGGCGCCGGTGCGGACTCGATCGACGGTGCGGCTTCCGGCGGTGCCAACTCGGTGACCGGCGGTGCCGGTGCCGACTCGGTATCCTTGGGTGATGGCAACAACGGCGTGCGCGGCGGTCAGTCAAATGACTCGATCACCCTCGGCTCCGGCAACAACAGCGTGAACGGTGGTGATGGTAACGAGACAATCAGTCTCGGTAACGGCAACAACACCATCAATAGCGGCGTTGGCGACGATACGATTGTCGGTGGCACCGGCCAAATGACGGCCAATGGTGACCTCGGTGCCGACACGATCACCTCCAACGGTACGGCGACCTTGCAGGGCAATGCCGGCAACGACAGCCTAACCGGTGGTGCCGGCGACAACGAGCTGCGCGGTGGAGCCGATAGCGATACGATTGCCGCACAAGCTGGTAACGACAGCCTCATTGGCGGTAACGGCAACGACAACATCACCACCGGTGACGGCAACAACACCACCAACGCCGGCGCGGGTAATGACAATGTTACCACCGGTACCGGCAACGATAGTGTGCTCGGCGGTGATGGTTCGGACACCATCAATGTGTCGGCCTCCGCGGTTGCCACGGTGCAGGCCAATATGGGTGACGACACGATCACCGGCGGTGCGGGTGCCGATGAGCTGCGTGGTGGCGCTGACGATGACAGCGTCAACGCTGGTGGCGGCAACGACTCGATGTTCGGCGGCAAAGGCAATGACAATGTCGATGCCGGTGCCGGCAACGATACGGTCCGCGCCGGTGCTGGTAACGATCAGGTTACGACGGGTACCGGTACGGACAGTGCCAACGGCGGCATGGGCACGGATACACTCAATGCCTCCAGCTCGACCGTTGCGACCATGCAAGGTAATGCTGGTAACGACCAGTTGATTGGTGGTGCCGGCGGCGACGAACTGCGCGGCGGTGCCGATGCGGATACCCTGACGGGCGGTTCCGGCAACGACAATATGTTCGGCGGTAACGGCAACGACAACATCAACGGTGGCGTCGGTGTCGATACGGCAACCGGTGGCGGCGGGGCGGACGCCTTCGTCTTTGGCGGTGGCGACGGCCTCGGCAACACCATCACCGACTTCGTCAATGGTGTTGACGATCTCGACTTCTCCACGGTTGGCGCGACCTTTGTCGGTACCGCGGCCCTGACGGGATCCGGTCCGTCGATCCGCTTCGACACCGACTCCTCGACGGTCGAAGCCGACACCACCGGCGACGGTAATGCGGACGTCACCGTTGTTCTGACCGGTGTGACCGTACTCAACGCCGACGACGTGTTGGTGTAAGTAGAAAGGGACAAGGGCCGGCGCGCGATAACGTCGGCCCTCACCGAAACAGTCTTGGGGCGGCCTTGCCGCCCCATTCTTTTTCAGTACTAGTACTCAGGGTGAAGGCTGGCGGAATTTAACCGTTGCCTTGGGGACTGCCCAATTTTGCGGCAGCCTGTTCGCGAAATAGGCAATTGTTCTTTCGACACCCCGATCTCAAGAAAGTCTCCCCAAGGAATCAGCCCTTTTTCGGATGCGGCCAGGTTGGCACGACTCATGCTGTTATGGGAAGCATAGCTTCGAGACCGGGGCTGATTGGCATGGCAAGGGACGATGACAACGCAATGAAGAAGATCGAAGCCATCATTAAACCCTTCAAGCTGGACGAGGTGAAAGAGGCTCTCCACGACGTCGGCATCAAGGGCATCACTGTCAGCGAGGCAAAGGGGTTCGGAAGGCAAAAAGGGCATACCGAACTTTACCGAGGCGCAGAGTATGTTGTTGATTTCCTGCCAAAGGTAAAGGTGGAAGTGGTGTTAGACGATGCTCTTATCGATCGTGCCGTGGAAGCCATACAGCAGGCGGCTCATACGGGCCGCATTGGAGACGGGAAAATATTCGTCAGCAGCATTGACGAAGCAATCCGCATCCGCACCGGAGAAACGGGACCGGACGCGGTCTAGTGGCACAGAAGCTCATCGAAAATTACGATCAAGGCAACGGGAACGAGACGCATGGCAAATGCAGATGAAATCCTCGAGATGATCGAGGACAAGGACGTCAAATATGTCGATTACCGCTTTACCGACCCGCGCGGTAAGTGGCAGCACCTGGCGATGGCGGTTGACGCGGTAGGCGAGGATGAACTGACCGAAGGAATCATGTTCGATGGCTCTTCCATTGCCGGTTGGCGGGCGATCAACGAATCGGACATGCAGTTGGTGCCTGATCTTTCGACCGCGGTACTCGACCCTTTCGCGGCACAACAGCAGTTGATCGTATTCTGCAATGTGGTCGAGCCGGTCACAGGTCAGCCCTATGGCCGCGATCCACGCTCCACAGCCACCAAAGCCGAAGCCTTCTTGCAGGCCAGTGGGGTTGGCGATCTGGCCCTGTTCGGTCCTGAGGCGGAGTTTTTCGTGTTTGATGACGTCCGCTTTGCCTGTGACATGAACCACAGCTTTTTCCGGTTTGAATCCGAAGAAGGGCCCTATATGTCCGGTGACGCCTTAGAGCAGGGGAACATCGGCCATCGTCCTGGGGTCAAGGGCGGCTATTTTCCTGTACCCCCAGTCGATCAGGGAACCGATTTTCGGGCCGAGATGGTGAGCGTCATCGCCGAAATGGGGGTTGGGGTAGAAAAGCACCACCACGAGGTGGCTCCCTCCCAGCACGAGCTCGGCATCAAGGGGGCACCGCTGGTGCGCTGTGCCGACAACATGCAGATCTATAAGTATGTGGTTCAGAACGTGGCACACTCCTACGGCAAGACCGCGACTTTCATGCCAAAGCCGGTCGCCGGTGACAATGGCTCTGGCATGCACTGCCACCAGTCGATTTGGCGAGGCGAGACGCCGTTGTTTTCCGGTGATGGTTATGCGGGCTTGTCGGAAATGGCGCTGCACTACATCGGTGGCATTATCAAGCATGCCCGGGCCATCAATGCCTTCACCAATTCGACGACGAACAGTTACAAGCGGCTTATTCCGGGATTCGAGGCGCCCGTCCTCCTGGCGTACTCGGGCCGAAATCGCTCAGCCTCTTGCCGTATTCCTTTCGGCTCGAGCCCAGGCAGTCGGCGCGTGGAGGTGCGCTTCCCCGACGCACTCTCCAATCCCTATCTGTCTTACTCGGCATTGCTCATGGCTGGCCTTGACGGAATCAAGAACCGCATTCATCCAGGCGATCCCATTGATAAGAACCTCTACGATTTGCCGCCGGAGGAGCTGCAGGATATCCCCACGGTCTGTGGCTCGCTACGGGAGGCGCTCGGGGCGTTAGAGGCAGATCAGGACTTCTTGCTGGCTGGCGACGTCTTCAGTAAGGACCAGATCGAGGCTTACATGGAGCTTAAGTGGGAAGAAATATATAACTTCGAGCATGCGCCGCATCCGATCGAATTCCAAATGTACTATAGCGGCTAGCTCGCCTTGGCTGGCTGGGCGGCGGTGCCGCCCTTGAGGCGGCATGACAAGGAGGCTCGGGTTCCAGCGCGAGCCTCCTTTGCCTTTCCGCCACCTGAACCAGAGCCTGATTGTCAGGGGACGCCATGGAGTTAACCACACTAGATTTTGCTGCGGCAGCCTGGTTCTTTCTGGCCTGGGGTCTCTACACATTGGTTGCCGATCGTGGTCGCTGGAGCGAAAGGAGCGTCAGCGCGACGATGAGCCGTTATCGTCAACAATGGATGCTGACCATGCTGCAGCGAGACAATCGCATGCTCGATTCCGGGATCATTGGCAATCTACTGAATGGCGCGGCTTTTTTTGCCTCGACCAGCATATTCGTCGTCGGCGGGCTGTTCGCTTTGCTGGGCGCCGGCGAGCAGGCGGTCGCGGTGATCGATCAGCTTCCCTTCGCGGCCGAAACGACGACGCGTGCATGGCAAGTCAAGGTACTACTGCTGATCGCCATCTTCGTCTTTGCCTTCTTCAAGTTCGTCTGGTCGTTTCGGCTCTTCAATTACTGTTCCATATTGATTGGTGCTACACCGGTATCGACGGAGACCAGCGCAGAGGGTGAGCGGATCGGCGAACAGGCAGGCAAAATGAATAGCTTGGCCGCGCGTCATCTCAATCGAGGCTTCAGAGCCTATTCCTTTGCTCTGGCGGTGCTGGCCTGGTTTCTTCACCCGGTCATTTTCATGCTCTGCACGACCTGGGTGGTTTATGTGCTCTACCGGCGGGAGTTTCACTCCCGCTCAGTAAAGGTCCTGCGGGCAGCAGAGTAAGACGTGCAAAGGATCGCCGGCGAGGGGACCGGGTATCGACAGACCCTCTGCCGACGCTAATTTGCGCCATACATGCGCAAGAACTCGCGGACTTCGCCATCAAGTTCGGTCGCCCGTCCGGCAAGTTCTTCTGCTGCAGCATTGACTTCGCCAGCAATGCTTCCTGCCTCCGAAGAGGTGGCGCGCATCGAGCCTGCGCTTTCACTCATTTCTCGCACCGCTGCGGCTTGCTCCTCCATGGCGGCGGCGATGGCGGTTATCGCTTCTTCGACCTTGCCGATCGTATCGGCAACACCTTCGTTGGCTTCGACCGCCGAGCCTGTGGCCGACTGAATGGCGTTGACTTGCTGGCTGATTTCGTCGGTTGCCTTGGCGGTTTGATTGGCAAGGGACTTGACTTCCGAGGCAACGACGGCAAATCCCTTGCCGGATTCACCGGCTCGGGCTGCTTCGATCGTCGCATTCAGGGCCAAGAGGTTGGTCTTCTCGGCAATCTCTTGAATGAGGTTCACCACATTCCCAATGCTGGCTGCCGCTTCTGCCAGGCCTTCGATCATCTTGGTTGATCTGGCCGCTTCACTAACGCCTTCACCGGCCTTGCCAGATGATTCAGAGATTCGCCGCGAGATCTCCTCGATCGACGAGCCTAGTTGCTCACAGGCGGCCGCCACCTGGGATGCACCACTGTCAGCATTGGCTGCGATTTCGGACATGGAGCCGGCGCTCGACGTCAGCTCGGTTGATGCTGCGGAGACGGCCGAGACCACATTTGATACCTTTTCAGCCATGTTCACTTGGTCGGTGATCACCGACCAGTTCACCATCGGGCCAACGTAGTTACCGTCGTTGTCGGTGACCGAGCTGACGTGGAGTTCCAGTTTCTGATCACCTAGGGTAATGACAGCCCGGTGCGGCAATTTTGAGGGATCATCCAAGATTTTCCGCTGATGGCTGGGGTTCTTGTGAAAGATATCAATGCATTGCCCCTTGATCTGGCTGACAGGCACAGGCAAGAGGTGCTGAATTTTTTCGAGAGTCTTGATGCTGGTCTGGTTCAGGTAGTTGATCTCTAGGCTTTGCCTGTCGGCAGACATAACGTTGATCGGCATTTCATCGATCATGCGCATCAGCTGGGCAACTTCGCGTTCCTTCTGTATTTCTTTGGTGACCACCGACCAGGTGAGCATCGGGCAAACGTACTGCCCTTTGTTATCGTAGAGGGCGCTAACATTGAGATCGAGAACCTCTTCCCCCAGCGCAATTTTCGCTTTGTGAGGTAAGTTCTTTGGGTCCGACAGTAGTGTCCTCTGGTGGCTGGGGACCTTGTGGAAAATGTCTATGCACTGCCCGACTATTTCCGATGCGGGCACCGGCAGCACATGTTCGATTTCCTTTAGGGCGTCCAAGGAGGCCTTGTTCGCATAGTTGATGCGAAAATCCCTAAGATCGCACAGCATGACCGCGATCGGCATTTCGTCGACCATTTGTTTGAAGTTGACCTCGGCGCCTGAGGTCACTCCGTTTCCTGTATTCCTCAATAGATTCTTAAGCATTTTGCCCTGCCACAAGGAAAATCTCACTGTGCAGGTATGCCGCGGTTTCCGTAAATAATCCTTAAAGACCACAGATATTTGATGAAATTCTTCTAGAGATTGCGACCATAATTATAGTCTCTATTAATTAAGTTGACTAGAGCGTCGGGCGGCAATTTGGGATCAATTCTGCTTGGCCTTGTCGCCAAACCGCTCCGTCAGAATGGTTCCAAATTGCCGCCCGACGCTCTAATCTACAAACTATTCATCTCCGCCAATTGTGGAAACATCTTGCATTGTCGTCAATTCATCAGTGAATGCATTGCCAAGTAGATAGGGCTGACGATTATAGCTAACGGGTCTGGCCGTTGGGTAAAAGGAGGGGCGTCACCGGGGCACTTCTAGGCTCATTTCCGAGCCACCGTAGCCGTGACGGCTATCTCTTCCGCGGACTATAACCTCAGTGACTTCGGCGGGTATGGAGATGCCGCCGAGCGAACGCGTGAAGGGCTGCTCGTTTTCATGAGGATGGGCTAACTCACGCACCGCGATCACATTGCCTTCGGGATCTAGAATTTCCCAGCGATCAGCATAGTGATCCCATCCTTCGTCAGTATGGCGGAGGGTAACAGAGGCGCGGTAGATCCCGTCACCCAAGGGAAAGAGTTCCGCCTTGACGACTTCAACCTCGCCAGCCTTCAGCGACGCCGGCCAAAGCAGTAACCCGACAACCAGCCAGATCGAGCGATTCATGACGTCTCCTTTTCCGTATCGTTGCGGCTCCCCGGCAACCTGCGCGGACGTCCTGCATCATCAATCGCAACATAAACGAAAGTACCCTCGGTGACCATCACCTCTTCATCACGTTGGGGTGCGCGGGCGACCCAGGTTTCGATTCGCACCGTCATCGAGGTCGTTCCCTCACCGGTAATTCGCGCATAGCAACTGACCAGATCACCGATGAAAATCGGCTGGTGAAATCGCATGGCCTCAACGGCCACGGTTGCTATTCGACCCTTGGCCCGCTGGATCGCTGGCACAGCACCCGCCAAGTCCATTTGTGCGAGAACCCAGCCGCCAAAGATATCGCCGTTTGGGTTGGCATCGCTGGGCATGGCCAGGGTTCGCAATGCCGGTGCTTCGTTGGCAGGGGGGGTGTCTTGGTTCATCTATGGGTTTTCCTACTCAGCGGTCGCTCTAATTCCCTACAATATCTTGTGGAGCAATGACAATTTCACTACTCCATCTTCTTGCGCCTCGGCAAGTGCGGCCTATAATGCGAAGCCATGGCAGATCTTTTTCAGAGTGCTGCGGCGGCAAGCAGCGATTACACCGCAAAGGATATCGAGGTACTTGAGGGGCTGGAGCCGGTGCGCCGGCGGCCTGGCATGTACATCGGCGGCACCGACGAGCGGGCGCTCCATCACTTGGTGGCCGAGCTGCTCGATAACGCCATGGACGAGGCGGTGGCCGGGCACGCTAGTCGTATCGACTTGGAGCTTTGCGAGGATGGCCGGGTGACCGTGCGCGACAATGGCCGCGGCATTCCCGTCGACCCACACCCCAAGTACAAATCCCGCTCGGCGCTGGAGGTCATTCTCACCACTCTGCATTCGGGCGCCAAGTTCGCCAACAAGGCCTACGCCACGGCCGGCGGGCTGCATGGGGTCGGGCTTTCGGTGGTCAATGCGCTCGCCGAGGAGTTGGTGGTCGAGGTCGCCCGTGATCGCCGCTTGTGGCGTCAGGTCTATCGCCGCGGCAAGCCTCAGGGCCGCTTGAGCGAGGTCGGTTCGGTCAACAATCGACGCGGCACCACGGTGAGTTTTAAGCCAGATCGCATCATCTTCGGTTTGACTACCCGTTTCCGGCCAGCCTTGCTTTTCCGCATGGCGCGTTCCAAAGCTTATCTCTTCCGGGGCGTCGAAATCCGTTGGCGGTGTGATTCCTGGCTCATCAAGCAAGGCGATGAGACGCCGGACAACGCGACGCTGCATTTTCCGGGCGGTCTCGCCGACTTCTTAGAGGCGAGTTTGGAGGGGCGCAAGCGCATTACCTCGGATCCCTTTGTCGGCGAAGCCAAGTTTGCTCAGGGCCAAGGAAGGGTAGAGTGGGCGCTTTCTTGGCCGGCGGATGAACAGGGCTTCGTTCACTCCTATTGCAATACGGTCTCTACGCCCCAGGGCGGCACCCATGAACAAGGACTGCGCAGCGGTTTGCTGCGGGCGCTTAAGGCCTATGGTGAGCTGACAGGGCAACGTAAAGTGCAGCAAGTTACCGCCGAGGATTTGACCGGGGGCGCGGCTGCTTTGCTCTCGGTCTTTATTCGCGATCCGCAGTTCCAGGGCCAGACGAAAGAGCGCCTGGCCACAGCGGAAGCCGCTAAGTTGGTGGATGGCTCGATCAAGGACCATTTCGACCACTGGCTTTCTGGCCACCCGGAGCGTAGCCGCTTGTTGGTGGAACGGGTCATCGAGCGAGCCGAGGAGCGGCTGCGCAGACGCCAAGACAAGGACCTGTCACGCAAGACGGCGACCCGGAAGCTGCGCCTTCCTGGCAAGCTTGCCGATTGCACCCGCAATTCCTCCGATGACACGGAGATCTTTCTGGTGGAAGGTGATTCCGCCGGCGGTTCGGCCAAACAGGCGCGCAACCGAGAAACCCAGGCGGTGCTACCATTGCGCGGCAAAATCTTAAATGTGGCGAGCGCTTCGGCCGACAAACTGAAAGCCAATCAGGAGTTATCGGATGTCATCCTGGCGCTCGGTAGTGGCACGCGTAGCCAATTTGACTTAGAAAGGCTGCGCTATGAACGCGTGATCATCATGACCGACGCCGATGTGGATGGTGCTCATATCGCCTCCTTGCTGATGACGTTTTTCTATCGCGAGATGCCAGGGTTGATTGACGCAGGTCGGCTCTACCTCGCTCAGCCCCCGCTTTATCGGCTGACCCAGGGCGGCGAGAGCGTCTACGCCAGAGATGAGGCGCACAAGGAAGCGTTGTTGGAAAGTGGTCTGAAGGGGCGCGGGAAGATCGAAATCAGTCGCTTCAAAGGCCTAGGCGAGATGCCGGCGGCGCAATTGAAAGCAACCACCATGGACCCGGCCAAGCGGAGCCTGCTCAAGGTCACGGTAGCCGATGCCGATGCCCTGGACCCAAGCGAGGATCGTCGCGAGACCGCCCGCTTGGTCGAGCAGCTCATGGGCCGCAAGCCTGAGCTGCGCTTCGCCTTCATTCAGGAAAACGCGCGTTTCGTCGAGGATCTTGATGTTTAGAGCCACAAACACACGGTCGAGCAAGGCAATGCAACAGGCCTATTGAAGGGTGCGGCAACCCAGTTGGTGCGCCTGCGGATTTGGATTGGCTGCTTGCCAGTCCCGGGCGGCGCGGCGGTGGTTCGGTTCGGCAGACAGGGCGAAGATGTGCGCCGAGTCCCCGCATTCCACGGTGTGCGCATCCAACTTTTCCAGCACCGCAGCAAGGAGGCTGCCGACAACGCCTTCAATCACCTCAAACCGAGACCAGGCCTGATCAGGCATCACCGTGGCACGCACGTGAATCGCGGCGTCTGCAACCCGCAACATCCCGGCCACCATGTCGCGGCGCTCGTGCCAAGACATGCCCCTCATTGCAAGCACAATATCGTCCACCATTTCGCGGCCTTCAGTGGCCAAGGTTTCATATGTCGAAGTCATTCTCTTAGGTTTCTTCGTAGAATGATTGTCGCGTTCGAACATGAGATCGCGAATTGAGACAGCGTTGCAGGTGATGAGAGAACATATCTCGACCGGACCTTCCCTGGTTGCTTCAGTTGTTATTTTTGCTGCGGAGTTTTACGGTTCGGGGAGGTAATGACAAGGAAAATTCTCTTAATCCATAAAGTAAGAAGTATTTTTTCCTTGGATAGTTTAAGTACATGGTAAATTTTTATCGTAAACCGGCTTAAATGATTTTCGACCCTGCAATAATTTTGGTCTGCGTTTCTCGACTTTTTCTTTGAACGAGGTTGTGTGATCTAGGGGCGATCGGGGCATAGGATCACGGTTGGTTGGATAGGCAAGGTTGCGCCATTTGGCCCCACGGCTTGCAATTCAGCGAAGTTCTCGTTAACCATATTTTCCAAGCAATAATAAGAATGTGTCTAGTCCCCCGTCCAGAATTCGAGCCTTGTTTCGGACGGGGGAATTGTGTGCCTGGTCAACATGGAAGTTCCTCCTGGCGGGGCTGTGGCTCTTGTCATCGCGCGATGGAGTCGAGTTGATGTCGGTAAGCTTGGCGCCTGCCCGGATGGCTGTGCGGGCCCTTAAAGATCAATGGAGATTAACCAAAAGGAAAAACCGCTCTTCTAGACCGTTATGATGAATGCTACGATAGTGCGCACAGGAAGGTAGGCGGAAAACGATGTTCTCTCTTGCGCGATGGGGGGCTGAAGCTCGGCCGGAACCGACGCCAGTGTCGTATAGGGAAGACCTCGATGCAGCAGCATTTTCGGTCATCGGCTCGGAATTGATGATTGCTGGCGAGGTCCTTTGCGAAGGCCATCTCCAAGTCGAAGGTACTGTCGAGGGTACTATTTATGGGAGGTCAGTCACCGTTGGCCGCAGCGCGCATGTAGAAGGGCACATCTTTGCCGATGCGGTCCGCATTCGCGGTTCAGTGTCGGGAAGGATCGAGTCGGTTCAAGTTGTCGTCGGTTCGACTGCGCGGATCAATGGAGACATTATCCACAACACACTATCAATAGAGCCGGGCGCTCAGATACATGGCAGGCGGCCGTGGCGACCGCTTCCACGTTGAAGCTGGGCCAAGCTTCTAGAGCGGACCGGTTAGGGAAGAATCAGGGGGAGAAAGATGTTTGCAAAGCCGAGCAAATCGACAGAGGGAAACCAGCAACGCGTAGAAGGGCAGCCGGCAGGTGCGCCCGTCACGGCCCCGGCACCGCAGGCCCCTCCAGCCCAGACGACCCAGGTGCCACAGGTAAGTCCCAAGTCGGAAGCGCCGAACCTACCGGCCGGTGTGTCTTTGATTAGCTCTGATTTGCGGATCGTCGGCGATCTACATTCCTCAGGCGATATTAGGATTGATGGTCGCATCGAAGGCGACGTCTCGAGCAGTGAGGCCATGATTGGAGAGGGAGCCCACGTGCAAGGCTCGATCTTCGCCAACTCAGTCTTGGTAGCGGGCGCGGTTAGCGGACAGGTGGACGCCGAGGAAGTTACCATTGCCAAGACCGCCAAGGTCATGGGCGATGTGGTTCATCATTCGCTCTCTATCGAGGCTGGTGCCTTCTTAGAGGGCCGGTGCCGGCGCAAAGAAAGTGTCGCGCCAGCTGCAGAAGCTGTGGCAAGGATTTCACCATTGAAGCCAAACAGCAAAGAAATGCCCGGCGAAAACCGGACGGCGATGGCTGGCAACAATTCACCGGCTGCTGAGTAAGGAAGGGTGGTAATGGCGCGATAATGCGGCGCAAGCGCCGCCTCACTTGTTAATGCGCAAGCGCCGCTGCACCTGTTAATGCGCCTGGTCCGCTGGAGCGGCCTTCCCTTTTGATAGAGCGCCTAGCACGAAGTGTCCGAAGCTTGGGATGAGTTTTGGCCGCAACAGCATCAGCAGACCGATGTAGAGCACCACTCCTAAGGGAACGATGATTGATAGGGTCGTGACCGGGTCGAACTCGGCTAGAAAGCCTGTCTTAATGCCAAACAGGCCGACTGCCATGACGGCTGATGACACCATTGGCCCCACAAAAGCGGCAATTTGATCCTTCGGACGAATTCCGACAATGCGGCTGGTGACCACAAACATGATCGGCCACATTACGACTACGTTGGCACACCAAGCCAAGGTCGCAATCACGACGTCTTCGCGACCGAAGATGAGCACGCTCGCGGTACTGATTGACAGTCCAACACTCATCGCGATCAGATTGATATGTGGCTTGCCGAGTGCGGTGATCGCAGTTCCATAGAGCTGTCTTGCTGACTGTAGCATGACCAGGACGCAGAGGATTTGCACGAGAGGAATAGCTGGCGACCACTGTGCGCCGAGAACCAGGGTTACGACTTCATGGGCGCTTACCGCCAAACCAGCAAAGAGAGGCTGTGTGATGAGGGCTGTGAACTCGACGGCTCGGGAAACGCTTCGCCGCAACAGCGCCATGTCGTCTTGTCGACGCGACAGCAGCGGCAAGGAGACATTGTAGAGAGCGCCAGAAATGATGGTGCGCAGGTTGAACACCAGGCGAAACGCGATGTCGACGAAACCAAGGACCGTAGTGCCGAAAAACCAGCCAATGATCAGGTTAAAAATTCGCTGAAAACCGGTGTGCACGAACTGACCAGCGACGACCAGCAGGCCAAAGCGAAGCAACTCCCACAGTCGATGCCAGGAAAAACCAAGGCCGGGACGGTAGGGGGAGTTAACCCATACCAAGAGTGTCGATATGCTGGAAGCCGCTAGCCTTTGGGCAACCAGGCTCCAGACCCCAAATCCATTAAATGCCAGGGTGATGCCGACAGTCATGCCTGTAAGGTTGCCGAAGAGATGGCGCAAGGCGACCGCTTTGAAGTTCAAATCGCGGCGAAGTTTGGCGACATGGACGCAAGAGGAGCCCTGGGCAAGCAAACTGAGCGACATCCAAGCGAAGACCGGGGCAACTGCCGGCTCGTCAAAGACCGCGGCCAGGTGTGGTGCGCCGACCCAGCAACCGACGACCACGAGAATGGAGAAAAGGAATACGGTCCAGAAGGCGGAATCAAGATGTTCCTTCTCCAGTTCTCGGCGTTGTACGATGGCGTCGTTGAAGAGGCCGGTGATCAGGATTCCAATTAGCATGATGACACTGTAGGAAAGGGCAGCCAGACCAAAGTCGGCCGGTCCTATCAACCGCGCCATGACGATCAGGGTGACAAACTGTAGGCCCGATACACCGCCGGCTTCGATCCCCGACCAGAAAACCGACCAGACCGTCTTTTTTGCCTGAGCCATCCTATCTCTCAGCCTTTCAGCCCAAGGGTTGCTGGCGGATTCCAACGAACCAGCAGTTGCTTGTCAGGTTTCAGAGGTCGTCGACGGGTCCACATCATGGCGACCGTCGATCTCATCCCAGCGACAATGCCTGGGCTTGGGCCTATTTAGACATGCTGATCACAACAATTAGGTTAAAACCTTTTGCAAGTCTTGCAAGGTCCGTTGATTTTGCTCTTTGGCATAGCGTGTTGCTGCCTGTGCAAGACGGTTTGCTTGGTCGTGGTCTTGCGTTAACTCAACGACGGCGGTGGCGAAGTCGGCGGCCTTGTCGGCGACCAGAAAGGCCTTACCAACTCCCGTTTCCAGGCCGTCGGCGCCAACCGAGGTCGTGACCAGCGGTTTGCCGTGTCCTAAACCTTCTATCGTCTTAATCTTCAGTCCTGTTCCGATTTGAAGCGGATTGACGACTACCTCGGCCGATGAATAAGCAGGGCGCAGATCCGGCACGCGGCCGAATTTTTTCAAACCGGGCTGGTCAGCGACCTGGTCGCAAAGGCTACCGACAAGGGCCAAATGAGCCTCAGGGATCGCCTTTCGAACCCGAGGTAATACGTCTTCCATGATGAAGGCAAGAGCGTCGCGGTTAGCCAAGGAATTTGACGCGACAAACAGCATCCGTCCCCGAACGCTGTTGGCTCGCTCCGCTTGATAAATCGGCACCACATGGCCGACCGTGACGACCGGCCTGTCGACTATCGTTGAAAAGAATTGGCGTTCGTTATCTTGTATGGCGATTACCACATCGGCGCGCCTCAAGGCCTTGGCCTCATCCTCGGCCGTTGTCGAGAGCCAGGCCGGCTTTTCCCCGCGTTCAAGGAACATCTTGTGTCGGTCAGTGAAGATATCGTGGGTGTCGATTAGTTTAAGTGTGCTGTCAGGAAAATTATCTAGAGATCTAGATTGAAATATATATTCGACAATCACAGTATCGAATTCTTGGTCGGCGTTGATGGACTTGAGAAACTGGTCCAGGGCGGGGTCATAGCGATCATCAACGCCACAGTAGTATCGCGCTTCGGGCCTTAACAGGCTCTTGAGCCGACGGTGCCAGAGCAGCTTTCTTCGGTTGCGCCGCTGATAGGCAAAGGAGAAAAATCCCTCTCCCCAGCATTGCCGCATAGCCTCGTCGTCACCCTTTTGCGGACCGTTGACATGGAGGAAACTGACCTCGTGGCCGAGGTCACGGAGGCAGGTCAGGAGACTATAAATGCGGGCGCGATTGCCGGCATCCTGCGGATGGCTTGGCGTTGGCGAAATCATCAAAATCCGGCGTGCCACGGGTGCTGACCTCTGTGGTGGCGGGTGTTGCCCTAGGCAAGCTGCTCAGTGCCAACCATTGGAAACAACCGATAATTGCCTAATAGGCTTTAATATAGGTCAATTTGCGGCTGCCAGTTTACCGGAAATGGGGGCCAACAGGGTTGCCGGCATTGTGGCGTCGCAGCTCGTCTGCTGCGCCGAAAAAGAAGCCGAACAGGGCAAATCGCGCCCCGGCGGTGACCAGTCCGGCCTCGTGCATCAGCGCGCAGGGAAAGACGATTCCACTTCCCGCCGGCGGCGCGAAGACGGCATCCTGGTATTCGGAAAAGACCAGAGCGCCTCCTTCGTACTCACCAGCATTCAAGTTTAGTGACAGCGCAAAACGCCGAAAGGCTACGAGGTCGGAACTGTTATCACGGTGGGCGCGGAAGTGACCTTTGTCTGCTGAGGCATAGCAACCAATCCTGAGGCTTTCGGAGTGGGTGATGCGAAATCCGTAGTACGCTTCGACTGCGGGAACGAGCTTTTCGCGCAGGACCGAAAATACGTCTTGTGCGATCGCATCGGAATCCGGCAGCAGGATGTCGGCGCGCCGCTTTATGCTGGTGTTCAAGACGGCGTTGCCACGGTCGCGGTTGGCGACGCCGCCCTCGAATTTGTCCCCTTTACGCCAGTAGTCGATCAACGTGCGGCAGTGATCGCGGGTCAGTAAATTGGCTAGCTGCAGAACCGGAGCGCCGGCCTCGAGAGGGCGGTCGGCCTTCGATAGCGCCAAACAATGGCCCGCAATGGGGTCGGCAAGCTTGCCCGGTAGGCCGGGGCCGAATCGGGCTTCTATGCGCGCGCTAGAGTCGGTTACCAGCGCGAAATAGGTCTCGCTTTTCGATCGGCGCGCTTGAATTTGACCGTCCGACACCTGTGATAGCGGCCCCGCCAAGCTCGAAGATCGATCGGATAGCAATGCCATGTCGAGAGTGAGCGCGCGCCCCAGGCAGGCAAGATCAGAGGGTGGAGAGTCGGTCACCGCCAAGATGGGAACGCCCATCGAACGCAGCTTGCCGGCGATTTGATTGAGGGCGGTTAGTTGGCGCCGTACGGCCGAACTCTCCGGGTTGCCGGCGATGAAAACCACGCTGCGGCGCGCATGACGCAGCCGTTGATGAAGGCATTGGCCAACCTCATCAGAGCCGTAGCAGGAAATGTCCGGCAGCACCGTGCCGATGTCAAAGGAGGGAGCGTCCATAATCCTATCGTTCAGCCCAAACCTTCGAATGCTTACTTCAAGAGACCAACGATCGCTAGGAACCCTCAACGCGCCGCGATAATGCCGATCTCGACGTTGAACTTGGTAAACGCTAGCCTGGCTTCAACGCAAGCGCGAGCCGGCGCATGACCTTCTGGTACCCAAGCGTCCCAAACCTCGTTCATGGCCTCGAAATCGCGCATGTCCGAAAGCCAGATGGTGGCCGAAAGGATGCGTGATTTGTCGCTGCCCGCTTCGGCCAGCAGGGCTTCGATGCGTTGCAGTATGTCGCGGGTCTGGTCGGCAACGCCTGTGCCGGCTTTATCAAGGGCCACCTGCCCGGCGAGATAGACTGTCTCGCCATGAATGACGATTTGACTCATGCGTTGATTGGTTTGTCGCCGCTCGATAGGCATGGGATTGAACCTCCGAACCTGGATGATGATATTGAGGGTTCTAGAGCGTCGGGCGGCAATTTGGAACCATTCTGACGGAGCGGTTTTGTGACAAGGTCAAGCAAAGGTTCGATGGACCTATCCGATGATAGGTCCGAGAGGCTTGGCGCCGGATTTGGCGCCAAACCGCCCGTCCCCCTGAACCGGGATACCATCCCGGTTCATATGTCTTCTTCGATTAACAAATCGGGAACAGCCGATTTGTGGGGGGCTTGGCTCTGGCCGGCGCCTGCTGTCGAAACAAGCTTGCGAGATGCGATGGCATCGCGACCGCGCCCGTTTCACCATCGCTTCGCCACGCCAGAGGCCAAGCAGAATTGATCCCAAATTGCCGCCCGACGCTCTAGGCCATTCGCCACGGCAAGGAAAGTAGGCCTTAATTTTGCCTGGTCCGTAGGGAAAAGATTAACATCGTCGCGCTAGATAGGTAGGTGTTGGTGGCGAGAATCCCAATCATTGAGGGAAATCAATTTATGTCTGACACACCGAAAATTCTTGTCATTGGTGGCGCAGGCTATATTGGCAGTCATGCTTGTAAGGCGCTGCATTTGGCCGGATTCGCGCCGGTTGTGTTTGACAATTTATCAACCGGTCACCTGGATGCCGTGCGTTGGGGGCCCTTGATCGAGGGCGACATTGCCGATCCGGGAGCGCTGGAGGCGGCATTTTCCGCCGTTCGGCCGGCTGGCTTGATGCATTTTGCCGCACTGACGGCGGTGGGCGAGTCGGTGACAGACCCCTATGGTTTTTATGCCAACAATGTCGCCGGTTCATTGAATGTCTTTCAAGCGGCCAGGCTCGCCGGAGTTGACAAGGTGGTATTTTCCAGCACGGCTGCATTATATCAGGACGGCCAAGATGGCTTGATCGGGGAAGAGACGACCCAGTCCCCAGGCAATCCCTATGGCTGGTCGAAACTTATGACCGAGCAGTTGCTGGCGGATTTCGACAGGGCCTATGGCATGCATTCCGCTTGTTTGCGGTATTTCAATGCGGCCGGCGCAGACCCGGATGGTGAAATTGGCGAGTATCGTAGCGAGCAAACGCACTTGATCCCCCTGGCCATCAAGGCGGCTCAGGGCTATCAAGAACTCTGCGTATTCGGCACCGACTACCCCACGCCTGACGGGACCGCAATTCGTGATTACATCCATGTGACAGATCTGGCCAATGCGCATGTCCGCGCCTTTGAGCACTTGCAGTCGGGCGGTCAGTCCTTGCGGGTCAACCTGGGAACCGGTCGGGGCTTCTCGGTTCGTGAAGTTATCGACGCTGTGGAGCGGGTCACCGGATGCCCCGTTCCGTACCGGGAAGTTGGCCGGCGCGAAGGGGATCCTGTTCGCTTGGTAGCGGACCCGAAAAGGGCAAAGTCGATTTTGGGTTTTGAAACGCCGCATTCAGAGGATCTTGATGCCTTGATTAACAGTGCTTGGCGTTGGGCCCAGTCACTGGAGCTGAGGCGCAACAAGGTCCCGATGTCGCAAGGGGTTGGGTAGGCCGGCGGAAAGATCCGAGGCGCAGTTTCCTCGAAAACGTTTTGGGCAAGCGCGTTTTTCGGGCTAAATGGCCTCGCGGACGGCCAACAGCGTTGCCGTTTCTATTATCCCGCCCTTCCGCATTTATCATCTTTGCCTGACCGCTAAGCCAAACCGCTGGTAAGCCAAACCGCTGGTAAGCCAAACCGCTGGGCGGCGAGGGAGGGCGGCTTTTGCCAAACGGCCGTGACAGGATGATCGTGGGCGCAGAGCGGCAATCGACTCAAGGAATCGCCCCTAATAAAATACCGAACAGTTAATATTCATGCTTAAATAATATAATTAAAACTGCCAAAGTCTCGTTGTAAAGAAAATAGTGTCTATATTTTTGTTAATAGTTAATCATGGTTATTTCGGAGAAATTTGGGAGATGTCCATTATTTTATTAGTTAAAATGATGATAATACTTCATTTTTCATCGAATCTTATGTATAGTGCGACAACGTATAACAGGATCAACTGGCATTTATTATAGGCGTCGTTGATCGAAGATTGCATTTAGTGCCATCACAACGGTGGGATCGAGATGAAGAATTTTTTGAATGGTATTTCAGTAGGCGCACTCACAGCGGGCCTAGTGTTGGGTGGTATTGCGGCGCCGTCGACGGCGCAAGCGGCGCTCAGCGTCAATGATGGGATAGTTGCGTCCAACGGCACCTTGGATGTGACGCTCACGGATGGTAGGATTGTGCGGGTTGACAGTGACACCGTTGCATCTTTGCTCGAAGCCATCGGTAGGCCTGACAACGAGGCGGTGCGCACTGCCTTAGAGCAAGTGCTCGGTTCTGCTGGACCCAACTTGGTGTCGACGACCGCGGCTGCTTGCCTGCTGATCCCCGAAAACACCAATTTGGTAACCGACGCGGCGATGACGGTCGATTCGGACGAGGGATTGATCGCGGCCGCTGAATGCGTCGATCTTGAGACATCGGTAAAGCATCAGCCTGAACCAGCCTTCAGGGGGGGCGACGATGCTGGCTTTGCCACGGTGGAGCGTCCTACTCAGCTCTTGGTTGGCGCGGCTTACCCGACTCAACTCAGTGTTAACGACGGGATTATTGCTTCCGACGGCACCCTGGATGTGACCCTCGTGGACGGCAGGATTGTGCGGGTCGATAGCGACACCGTCGCAACTTTGCTCGAAGCCGTGGGCGGGCCTAACGGCGAGGCGGTGCAAACTGCCTTGGAGCAAGCGCTTGGTTCTGCCGGACCCAACTTGGTATCGACAACCGCGGCTGCTTGCCTGCTGATCCCCGAAAACACCAATTTGGTAACCGACGCGGCGATGACGGTCGATCCGGACGAGGGATTGATCGCGGCTGCTGAATGCGTCGATTTCAATCCTGCAGTCGGCCACCAGCCGGAACCCGGCTATCAGGGAAATGACGCCGACTTTGCCGTGGCAGAGCTTCCCAGTCAGCTGCGGGTTGACGCCGCCTATCACCCCCAGATGAGCGTCAACGATAGCATCATTGCGTCAGACGGCACGCTGGAAGTCACGCTCCTCGATGGCTCTGTGGCGCTCATCGATAGCGATACGGTGGCCGCCTTGTTAGAGGCCATCAGCGAAACCGATGACGATTCGGTGCAATCTGCCCTAGAGCAAGTGCTTGGGGCCGCCGGCTCTGATCTGGTTCCGGTTACCGCGGGGGCATGCCTTCTCATTCCGGAAAACACCTACCTGGTGACCGACGCAGCCCTCGCAGTCGATCCGGACGAGGGGCTGATCGCGGCCGCCGAATGCGTCGATCTTACCCCATCTAGTGGAAATCAGCCGGAAGATTCGTTCGAAATTACCGATCCGATTTCCGGCACAGCAGAACTTCCCAGTCAACTTCGAGCGAGTGCAACAGAGTAATTTTCTTTACTTTACGGGCAATATCGGAGTAAACGTTCCTCTCGTGGGGGCCCTGGATTAGCTGGGGCGCAGGGTAAACCCAGAGGTGACCACGTGAGAAACGAAGTGAGCAGGGGCGCGAAAACTGCGTTGGTACTGATTTCCGTTTTAACGGCGGGAACAATTGTTGGTGCGACTACTTACGCGCAAGATATTCGTGGGACGACTGTTACTGAACGGCCACGTCCGGAAACTGATCCTTTCGGCATACGGGTGGGCAGCTTTACGATGAATCCGCGACTCGACCTGCGCCTCGAGTACGACGACAATATTTTTGCGACCAATCGCAATGAAACCGACGACTTCCTGTTCATCACCTCGCCCGCTGTCAATGTTGCCTCCGATTGGGGTCGGCACGCTTTGAATTTCGGTGCATCCGGAACCATCACCACGCACTTCGACGAGCGCGATGAGGATACGGAAGACGCTTCGGCTTTTGTCAACGGTCGCCTGGATTTTATCGGTGACACCAATGTTTTTGGCGGTTTTCGCTTCGACCTAAGGCACGAAGATCGCGGCTCGACGGATGATGTGGACGGCGATGAGCCCATTGAGTTTTTGGTCTACACCGGAAGGCTCGGTGTTGCGAAGCGTTTCAATCGTTTGTCACTACGGCAGACGAACACCCTGAGGCGCTTTGACTACAAGGACACCTTAGCGGTCGACCTCAACAATTTGCCGATTGAGGCGAATTCCAACCAGGACGATCGTGACCGCTATGTGTGGAAACACGAGTTGCGGGTATCCTACAACATCATCCCGGATTGGGATGTGTTCATCCAGGGCGCCTACAACCGCCGAGAGTTCGATTACAGCCGCGATGACTTCGGAAACAAAAAGGATTCGCATGGTTTTGAGGTCGAGGCGGGGGCCAAGCTGGACCTGACCGGGCTGATTTTCGCAGAGTTCTTCGCCGGCTATCGTGAGCAGTACTACGACGAAAGCACCTTCAATGATTTCAGTGGCTATGCTGCGGGCGTCGACCTGATTTGGAATATTACGCCGCTAACCACGATCAAAGGGGGCTTTTCGCGGACCCTGGAAGAATCCTCGTTGCAAGGCGCTTCCGGATTCTTCGCCAATCGGGCACGGGCTTCGGTTGACCACGAGCTGCTGCGCAGCCTGCTGCTTAATGCCGAGGTAACCTATACTAATAACGATTATCGTGGCATTTCGCGTGATGATGACATCTTCGGGGTGGGTGCCGGCTTCACTTACCTGATGAATCGCTTCGTTCATTTCTCCGCTGGTTACAACTACTTAACCCGCGAATCGAACGTCGGTGGCGATGATTATGATCGCAACTCTTTCTTCATACAGGCTCGGCTACAATATTAACGTTGAGGAGATTTGCAGCAGACTAGTGAGGTAACCTGAAACATGCGGGATATTCGGTTGCCCGTGGCCCGCACGGGAGTGAGGCTCACCTGGCTTTTTGCCACCTTGGCATTTGTCGGGTGGGTTATGGCATCTACTGTAGCGATTGCGCAGGATAGCTCCACAACAAACCTGGCGGGAAATACGGGCTCGCAACGTTTATTTTACACATTGGGCTCTGGAGACAGGATTAGAGTTGTTGTCTTCGGGCACGAAGATCTTTCCGGTGAATTTGAGGTCGATGGCAGCGGCTTTATCTCCTTTCCCTTGATTGGGGAGGTCAGGGTGCAGGAAATGACCCTGAGGTCGGCCGAAGAGGCCATCACCAACAAGTTGAAGCCGGACTACTTGAGGAATCCGCGGGTTAGCGTTGAGGTTCTGAATTATCGTCCCTTTTACATTCTGGGCGAGGTTAAGAGCCCGGGAAGCTATCCTTATGTCTCAGGGATGACCGTACTTAACGCGGTGGCCTTAGCAGGCGGATACACCTATCGGGCACGTGAAAACAGGTTGCTGATCCAACGTGCCAATCGCCCGGATGGGGAACAAGAGGAAGCCAATCACAGTACGGCCGTCTTGCCGGGTGACATTATCGAGGTGCCTGAGCGCTTTTTCTAATTTTCATGCTTAACCTTTGTGCAGAAACGCGCAAAGGGTAAAATAACCGTCGGCTCGAGTCACTGTGGCTTCGGTGCCGAAATTTTGGGGGGCTGCGGCCCTTTATTAGCCGCAAGCCGAGACTTTGATCGAGGTGCTGCCACTATGTCTATGGCACAAAGCCTAAAAAAATTCCCTGAGGCCACTGAAATGCGGCCTCGTCCGATGATTCGGCCGAGCGATGATTTCGATTTGCGTGATTTGGGTCGCAAACTTTGGCGGCGCAAGGCGATCATCTTGGGGACAATCGTTCTTTTAACAACCTTCGGTTTGCTGGTTATCTTCCAGTTGACGCCGCGTTTTGTGGCGGATGCCTACGTGATGATTAACCCGCGCGAGACCCAGGTGGTCGATGTTGAGGCTGTGCTTTCCGGCCTTTCGGCGGATTCGGAGACCATAGAAAGCGAAATACAGGTGATTCGCTCGCGTGGCCTCGCCCAAAAGACCGTTGAACGCTTGCAGCTCGATCAGGATCCAGAGTTTAACTATTCGCTGCGACCCCCTAGCGAGTGGTCTAAGTTGCTGGATTGGCGTTACTATCTTTCCGAAGAGCAGCTCAAGGCCGTCGAGGAATGGCGGGTTGCTATCTTTGGTGCCCGTCAGCCCATATCGCTCAGCGAGGAGGAGCAGGCGAGGCGGGAAATGGCCCGTATCGTCAATGTTTTCCTATCCAAGCTCGAAGTCCTGCCCCAAGGCCGTTCGCGGGTGATTGTGGTTTCCTTTTCTTCGGAGAATCCGCGCACCGCAGCGGCGGCCGCCAATACTTTGGCCGATTTCTACATTGTAGCGCAGCTCGAAGCCAAGTTCGAGGCGACCAAACGGGCCACCTCTTGGCTCGACGATCGTTTGGCGGCACTGCGCGAGCAGGTTCAGACTTCCGAGCGGGCTGTCGAAGAGTTCCGCGAGAGCATTGGCGGGTTGACGGGCGGTGGCAATTCCACCCTCGTAGGGGAGGAAATCTCGGAGCTGAATCGTCAGTATCTCACGTCGCGCACCCAGCGCGCCGAGATTGAAGCGCGCCTGCAACGACTCGAGCAGCTTTTAGCCCAGCCCAATGGCGTGCAGACCGCATCCGAAGTATTAAATTCGGCGATCGTCCAAGCGCTCCGCCGCCAGGAGGTGGATCTCGAGCGCCGGGCAGCGGAGCTTTCATCTGAGTACGGCAACCTGCACCCAAAGATGGTCAACCTGCGCGCTGAAATTAAGGATTTGCGGCAGAAGATCCAGGTCGAGGTGAGCAAGGTCGTCGAACAGCTGCGTAACGAGGTGGCTGTCGCCCGGGCGCGCGAGGCCACCATGCGCAGCAGTTTGAACAAACTCAAGGGCGAGGTGGCGGAACTCAACACCTATGATGTGCAGTTGCGCGCTCTGGAGCGGGAAGCCAACGCCAATCGGACACTCTTCGAAACCTTCCTTGGTCGCTTCAAGGAAACTACATCGCAAGAGGACTTCCAGCAGGCGGACGCGCAAATCATTTCCCACGCGGAGGTGCCGGAATGGCCGGCCTTCCCCGACAAGCGGTTGTTGCTGGTGCTCTGCGTATTGGGCGCGGCGATGATCGGTGTCTTGCTGGCCTTCGCGGTAGAACTGCTTGATCAAGGCTTCCGCAGCATGCAGCAGGTCGAGGAGCTGACCGGCATGACGCCCTTGGGCCTGGTGCCGGCGCTTAAGGGCTTGGGCAGCCTCGGCAAGTCACCAGAAGCCTACATCATGGAGAAGCCGGCCTCAGCCTTTGGCGAGGCCATCCGCAGCCTGCACACCAATTTGCTGCTTTCCGATGTGGATAAGCCGCCGAAGGTCATCCTGATCGCATCCTCCTTGCCGGGCGAAGGAAAGACCTCAGTGGTGCTCTCCTTGGCGCGGCTCTTGTCGCGCGTCGGTCAGAAGGTGGTCGTGGTCGACTGCGATTTGCGGCGTCCCTCGGCACACAAGGCTTTTGGCATCCCGTCGCGGCCGGGCATTGTTGAATGCTTGGTAGGCGAGGCCTCGGTGGAGGAAGTGATTCATCGCGACGAGGAGTCGGGCGCCTACATCCTGCCGGCCGGTGCGCCGGCGCCGAATCCGCCTGACCTGCTTGCCTCCGATCACATGAAAAAGCTGCTGGGGGCCTTGTCCAAGTCCTATGACCTTGTGGTCATTGACTCGGCGCCGGTGCTGGCGGTGTCCGACACCCGCATCTTGTCGCGCATGGCTGATAAGTCCGTGTTCCTGGTACGCTGGGCGGAGACCCGGCAGGAAATGGCGATCACAGGTCTTAGGCAGTTGGTGGACGCAGGCGCGGATGTGGCCGGCGTGCTGCTGACCTTGGTCGACGTCAAGAAGCATGCGGGCTACGGCTACGGCGACTCCGGCTACTATCACGGCCGCCTCAAGAAATACTACACGGGGTCATGAGCGAAGAGGAAGGCAAGGGGAAGCGACGACCCGTTACCCTAATTGGTGCCATCCTCTTGGCCTTTGCTATCCTCTACCTCGCCGGTCCGCGCACCATAGCGGCTGTCGTCATGTTTCCGGGCAACCATCTCTTGAAGCGGGTTCAGACCGGCGAGACCCTTTCGGAGGATCAACTAGAGACCCTGATCAACTCGCGGGAACGCGCTCTGGTATGGGTCGAGTCTGGGCGGGCTCGCACTGATCTGGCGCTTGCCAAGTTGTTGTTGGCCCGGCAGCGGGCCGTTGATCAGCAGCCGGACCAAGGTCTTGTCAACCAAGCCAAGGCTGAATTGCGCCAGGGACTTTTGCATTCACCGGCCAGGCCTCATGCCTGGACCCGCCTGGCCTATTCAGAGGTGCAAGCAGGCGGGGATGCTAGACAAGCCGTCGCGGCGCTGAAAATGGCCCTTCGGGTGGCGCCCTACGAACCGGGGGTAATGTTCGTGCGCTTGGAAGTCGGTCTTCGTCTGTGGTGGTCGCTGGACCCGGAGTTGCGCGAAGAGCTCGGCGAACAGATCCGCATGGCTTGGCGTCATTCGGGCGAACAGCTTATTGCGACCGCCCTGAAGACCCGGCGGGTTCACGTTGTGCGCGCCGCCCTGTCCCGGTCACCAGGCGATGCGGCGGAATTCGAAAAGCGCTTGCGGCAAACCGAGACGTAAGACATCGCCTGCGGAGGCGATCGCCCATCGCTCCCATCTAAAGCTTTTCCGTGCTTCCCCAGGACTGTGCCGCTGCCATGCCCATAATCATGGCATAGGTGGCCGCTACCGCTGGAATTTGCAGGCTAAAGTCAATAAGCGAGTGGACGGCCAGCTGCAAGGTGGCCGCAATGCCGACGCAGGCGTAGATTTCATGGCGTCGGCGCCGACGCACCCCGAGGATGCAATGGACAAAGAGCGCGAAGATGGCGACGAACAGCAGAACCGCCGCCGGAATCCCCAGTTCTAGGGCATTTTCCAGGTAAGTGTTGTGCGCCTTGTCGAACACCAGATCGACCGCTTCATCGCGATAGAACCGGAATGCGTCCAGGAAAGTACCGTAGCCAACCCCGAAGATCGGATGTTCTTCGATGCCTTGACTGGTGAGCTGGTAGACGTGGGCGCGCTCGGCCAGGGCGACATTGCTTTCGGTGAGCCGCTTGGCGGTTATCTCACCGCTGTAGAAAAAGAAGGCAAGGCCAAGCAACAGCAGGGGAAGGGCAATTAATATGGCATGACGAAGACGGATGGCCTGGGTTAGCCCGACACAGAGGAAGAGGGCCCCCAGTCCAAGGGCCGCACACAGCAAGCCACCGCGTGATCCGGTGAGCACCAGGGCGGTCGCCAGAATCACCCAGGCGACGAGATAAAGCCAACCACGGGCAGAAAGCGATTCGACGACTCGCCGTGTCTTCTCCCGCCGGCTGAGGTCACCGTGGCCGGCCGACACGACCAGCTGTATAAAGGCTGCGCTGGTGCAGATTAGGCCTAGCCCCGCATAGGCGGCATAGGAATTTCGGTTGATGAAAGTACTCGTCAAACTGCCGACATAGGCGGTCTTTTGAAACCAAAGCACCATGTTGGCGCCGGAAAACTGGATTACTAGGCCATAACTGGCGTAAATCAAGCCAGCCAGACTAAGCGCGTGGATAACCTGGCTGGCCCGATCTGGAAGGCGGCAATACTGCAGCGCAAGCCAGAATATGCCAGCGTAGGTCAAAAGCCTTAGGACAGCTGAGCCGGTTTCGAAGGGATCGAGCGATACGCTGCCCGTCTTTGGCGCTCCCAGGGCTTGGGCAGTCTCCTGCCAAAGGGAGTGATGCCAAGTTGGCGGAGTCGCGGGCAGCATCTGTACCACCGCCCAGACGACTGCCAAGACGAAGGGTAGGGCAAATGTCCAAGTATGCCCAATCCCCACTGCGGGTGCTTGCCCACGCAGGGCCAAGGTGCCCGCCCAAGCGATCAACATGACGGCCACGATACAGGCAACAAGGCTCCAGACCCAGGTATGCACGGCAGCCAGGGGAAGCGGCATCAGGAGAATCAATGCTAGATAGAAGCGAAAAATCAAAGCAAGATCTCCGAAAACGGAGCCGCTGCAGTGGCTCGGTCCTTAGGGGTCACGCTGGCATATCCTTACGCGATTTGATTTGATCCGCCTCAGTCGGGCGGTCAGGCGATGCGGTCAACGCGGGGCTCTCCGGGCCAATCCCGATAGGGTTGTCAGAACTAGAAGGGCTTGCCGGACAAAGCTTTCGATACAATTTTTTCATTGGTTCTTGTTAGATTTCCAGCCTGCTGCTGGCACCCGCAAGGCACACTAGGACACGGTGACCACATCTCGGTTATGAGGATCGACCACTGGGCGATTGGCACGACGTATAGTTAAGTGCTTGAATGTTCCCGTTTCTGACCCCCACCCAAAGGAAGTTACCTTGCCTCAGCCGACACAGAATATTGCAGCCCAACTGCGCCAAGGGCCGAGAAAGTCAGAGGTGCAATGGGCCTGGGCCCGTCACCACTAAGGTGGCATAACAAACCTATGCTCACCAATGGAAAATCATCCCATGTCGGTTCTTAAGAAGCTAACGAATAAAAGCAGCATCATAAAGAAGTCAATCGCCTTTGTTCGTAAAGGACCGCGGGCTGCCTTGCGCTGGCGTTCTGGGCCTGAAGATTACCTCAATTATCCGCCTTTGTTAGCGAACTCCTTCCCCAAGTCCGGAACGCACTTGTTGTTGCAAATCTTGGAGGTCTTTCCGAATTCCCGTTTCTTTGAAACCTTTATCGCCTCCATGCCGCCGGTTCGCTTCAAAGAACGAAGCGCCGAGGCGCATCTTTCACGCATTCGAGCGGTCGCCCCGGGCGAGGTCGTGCCAACCCACATTTTTTTCGATGAACGCTATGCTGAGGCAATGAAGCGCTTGAACTGCGCTCATTTCTTCATCTACCGCGATTTGCGTGATGTGGTGGTTTCCGAAGCCCATTACCTGGCTCGCATGGCGCGCTGGCACCGGCTGCATCCCATCTTCGCGCGCATGGCCAGCGACGAGGAGCGCATTGCTTTCTCGATTCGCGGCGCCGAGGATCCGAACTTCGGCTACGACTATCCCAACATCGCTGAGCGATTTCGTCGCTATCAAGGATGGCTCGGACGTGACGACGTCTTTCCGATCAAGTTCGAGACCTTGGTGTCGCCCGATCGCGATGCCACCCTTATGCGCATGATCGAATTCTATGGCGAGCGTGCATCACAGCCCATCGACCGCCAGGCGACCATGCAGGCCGTCATCGCCAATCTCGATCCGAAAATGTCGCGCACCTTTCGCAAGGGCAAGGCTGGCGGATGGCGCCATGCCTTCACGCCAGCGCACGTGGAGTTGATGAAAGAATTGGCCGGTGACCTTCTGATCGAGCTGGGGTACGAAGCGGACCATGACTGGTCCTGCGATACTGATAATGAAGAGGCAGTCTTCGTCGAAAAACGGAATATTGCCTGAAGCCGGTCCACGCGGTTTGCGCATAAACCCATCGTGGCGTGAACCGAGTCGAGTGTCGTCAGCGCCATGACCATAGTCGAGCCAAGCATGTCGGATCCTGCCGCCTCCACCGCTGGTCTGATCGGGTTGTCCCGAGCCGCCGACCAAGAGGTGATTGCCGGCTCGGTCGCTTATTTTGCGCCGGACAGCACGGATTCTGCCGTGATAAAGCGTGCCTTGTCGTTTCGCGACATCGGTCTCGAGGTGATCAGTCTGTCCTTCCGCCGCCGTCGGTTTAACGCGGGCTATGAGCCAGAGTGGCCCAATATCACCCTGGCGGCGGTCGATGACGCCTCCTACCTGAAGCGTCTCGCCAAGATTTTGCGTGCGATTTGGATAGTATTTTCCCAGCGCGGGCGGCTGGCGGCTGCGGATTTCTTCTACGCGCGCAACCTCGACATGGCCTTGCTTGCCCTCTTCGGCCGCTGGGCCGCGGGCAGCTCTGTGCCTTTGGTATACGAAGTGCTCGATGTGCGGCCCGCCTTTCTTGGCCAGTCGATGCCCGCGCGGCTGCTGCGTTGGATCGAGCGACGGGTGTTGAGCAAGGCTTGCCGATTGGTGGTCAGCTCTCCTGGATTTGTGCGCCACTACTTCGAGCCCTATCAGCGTTATGCTGGGCCCTGGACCTTGCTGGAAAATAAGCTCTTCCCCTTCGAGCGGCTGCGCGCCTTAGCACCAGCGGCCGGGGCAGCCCGTGCCCAGCCGGTGCCACCGGCCGATGGCCGATGGGTTATCGGCTGGTTCGGCACGCTGCGCTGTGCGGAAAGTCTCGACATTCTCGTGTCTGTCGCGAAGGCCCTGCCGGACAAGGTCACAATCTACGTGCGCGGCTATCCAAAACGCGTGGGCGTCGAAAATTTTGCGCGGATGGTCGAGGAGCACGACAATCTGATCTATGACGGCGAGTATAGGGCGCCTGATGATCTGGCTGAAATTTACGCCAAGGTTCATTTTTGCTGGAGCGTCGATCTCGCCGATCCCAGCGGCAACTCCCATTGGCTGATCCCCAACCGGATCTACGAAGGGGGTTTCTTTGCCGTGCCCTCGCTCGCGCTGAGCCGGACCGAGACCGGGGAAAAAGTGACGCAGCTGGGTATGGGCTGGTTGTTGGATAGGCCCTACGCCGAATCCCTTATCGATCTGCTGAAAGAACTCACTTGGGAGGATTATCTGGCTTGCCGCGACGCCCTGGCCGCATTGCCAATTGGTGAATTTTGCGATCAGGGCGATCTCTCGTCGCTCTGCCGGCAGGTCCTGGCCCGTGGCGACGAGAGAACAGGGGCCAGAGATCGCCCCGAGCAGCCACAGCAACCCCGAAATTGAGGCCTATCATGGCTTTGAGGAATTGATGACGCTGTCCCAGACCATTCCCCACGTTCTTCTATTCGAGCCGGACTTTCGTGGCCACCGCGCCTCCAACGTCAGTATCTTGTTGAGCTACCTCTATCAAGAACGGCCACCTATCAAAGTCACCTTCGCCCTGCATCCCGAGATTCTGCCCCTGTTGGATGATCGCCATGCGCCGCTCTTGGAGAAAGGCTCCTGCCCGCAGATTGCTTACCTGCCGCTCAACGAGGCGGAGCTTGAGCAAGCGATCGGCGGCCGCGACCATCAGCAGAGCTTCTATCGTTGGTGCAAAAGAGGTGTCGCCCAGTGGCGGTTGATGGCGCAGCTGCTGGAACGCAGTGGCGCCGAGCACGGTCATTTCTTTGTGCTCGATGAAATCGTGTTTCCGCTCATGATGCGCTACGCCATGCCATCGGGAAAGGTGGTCTCCGGCCTGTTCTTCCGGCCCTCGATGCATTATGCGGAGACACAGTCGACGGCAGCGCCGATGCGCGAGCGTCTGCGCGACTGGCTCAAGGCAATCATGTGGAAGGCCGCCCTGAAGAACCCGGCGCTTGATACTATTTTCTCTCTGGATCCCTATTTCCCCAACTATGCAGCACGCCACTTCGACCGCGGCGACCGCGTGGTGGCCGTACCTGATCCCGTGGTGTTTCCCGGCGAGGCCAAGGGAGAGCTGGGCCTATCCATGGAGTTTGCCGACGGGCGTAAGCTTTTCTTGCTGTTTGGCGCTCTAGCCCCGCGCAAAGGCATCGATACACTGATCGAAGCCTGTCACCTATTGTCGCCGGAACAAGCGGAATCCATGGCCATTTTGCTGGCAGGCCGGGTCGACAAGGTTATTCGCGACGATTTTCTCTCGCGCCTTCGGGCGCTGCAATTGGCGCAGCCCAGGCTAGCGGTGCATCTGGAAGACCGCTACGTCAGCGATGACGAACTTGCCCACTTGGTTCAGCGAGCCGACGTAATCCTCGCCCCCTATCATCGCCACATTGGCTCCAGCGGGGTGCTCTATTGGGCTGCCCAGGCCGGCAAGCCGGTGATCAGTCAGAACTACGGCCTCATCGGCATGCAGGTGCGCGAGTTTGATTTAGGTCTCAGTATCGAGCCGCGGGACGCCCGGTCGCTCGCCCAGGCGATGGGCAAAGCCGCTGTCGACCACCCTGCCAAACTTTGTGATCCGCAAGGGCAGAAGGCGTTTTGCAGCGGTCACCGCGGCAAAGATTTTGCCGAAGCCTTGCTGGGTCCCATGATGCAAACGCCGGCCAAGGCCGCAGCCTAAGGCGCTTACTCGAAGGGTTCCTTCTACTCAGAAAAGGTTTTGAGATAGGCGATGATATCGGCTCGATCCTGTTCCTTTTTGAGGCCAGGGAAAGCCATGCGCGTGCCTTTCAAGAAACTGCGAGGCTTGGCAAGCCATGGGTCGAGGGTTTCCCCGTTCCACACGGCACCCGATTCACCATAAACTTTTATCGCCTTTGAGTACTTGAATCCGTCTAGGCTGCCCGGCGCTCGGCCGACAACGCCATGAAGACTAGGGCCCACTTTCTTTTTGCCGGGAATGACCGAGTGGCAGGCGGCGCACTTCTTAAAGATCTTCTCGCCGTTGGCGACATTGCCCTCGGCACTTGCAATCCCGCTGCCAAGGCTGAGAGCCACCAGGAACCCCATCGTGGTCATTAGCAGGTTTCGCATGTTTTCCTGTCCCTCTCGACGTGCTTGCAACCCGACCGGCGCTGCTAGGCAACGCTGGCGTCGATTGGGAAGTGGGAATGCTATGACAACCGCGCCAATCAACTTGACGCACGAAACTGCGAGGACCGGCCTAAGACGTCTAGCAAGAATGTAGTCCAGAGGTATTAGGCTGATCTGAAAAAATATCTCGTCGAACCTTGCAGTATCTAAGCTTACTGGCGTCTATGTAAAAGTAAATACGAGCAAACATCTTCTGAAAAACTTAATATTTGTCGATTTACTGTCGATACCGTTGGATTAGTCATTTAGCAGGGTGGCGTTATGTATGGCTTGGTTAATAGTGCAATCAAGGAGTTCGTCATAGCGAACCAAGGTGAGGGGATTTGGCAACAAATTAGTACCGAAGCGGGGCTCGACCAATCCGAATTTGCGGTCATGCAGGCCTATCCAGACAATATAACCTATGATCTCGTGGCGGCCGCGAGCAAGGTTCTCAACCTTGAGCCAGAAACCATCCTCGAAGCCTTTGGCGAATATTGGCCAAGCTATGCCGAGGAAACTGCCTACTCGCGCCTCATGAGTTTCGCAGGCCAGAGTTTTGCGGATTTTCTCAACAATCTCGACGACATGCATGCGCGGATTAAGATGTCTTTGCCGGAACTAGATCCTCCTTCCTTTGAGATTAGCGATTCCTCCGAAACCGGATTTCAGCTCCACTACTATTCCGAGCGAGAAGGGCTTGCTCCACTGGTCAAAGGAATACTCAAAGGGCTTGCCAAGAACTTTGGGGTTGAGGTTGAAATCGATCTTGTAAAATCGCGTAGTCAAGGTCATGACCACGACGAGTTTGCTGTCCGCTACCAAGAGGCCTCGGCGGGTCAAGCAGCCTAGCGACGCTCTTTACGCCGGAGACCACGATGACTAGATCGGTTGGAAAGTTCAACTTGTCGACCCATTCGGATCATCGATCCTTTGGTGAGCCTCGCGAATTTCGGATTGATACCCAGATAATCGATCGCCTCTATCCTTTTCATCTGCTCCTCGACAGTCGAGGACGTATTGTAGGCGCTGGCCGCAGCCTTCGTCGCTTGCTGCCGGAAATTGCTGCCTCTCCGACTTTGAGCGACGCCTTCGTCGTTCAACGGCCGCGCCGCGTTGTTGATTTTGCGAGCCTTTGCGCCGCCGAAAACAAACTGCTGTACTTGGCGTCGCGATCGAACGACAAGGTAAGGCTCAAGGGCGAATTCGTGCGCCTTCCTGATTCGGATCTTTCCCTAGTTCTCCTCACGTTGGTCTTGTCCTGCAGTGCGTTGGTCGAAGATTTGGGGCTCACGGCCGCCGACTTTGCGGTCAGCGATCAGAGTTCGGATATTGTTTTCATGGTCGAGACCCATGCCTCCTTGTTGAATGATGCAGAGTCCCTGGCAGCGTCCTTGCGGTCGGCGAAGGATGAAGCCGAACGCACAAATCGTTCCAAAAGCCTGTTTTTGGCCAACATGAGTCATGAGATTCGCACGCCCATGAATGGCGTCGTGGGCATGATCGACTTGCTTCTCGACGAGTCTTTGAGCGAGCAGCAGCGGGGTTATCTAGGGGAGGCAAGAGAGTCCGGCGAGCAAATTCTGTCCATCATCGACGAGCTTCTCGACTACGCGAAACTTGAGGCAGGGCAAGTTGAAATCGCAAGAACAGCTTTTGATTTCACGGAGATTCTGAACCAGGTTGTAGCGGAAATGCAGCCAGGAGCTGCCGCCAAAGATCTGACCATCGCGATCGAGCCTGCCGATCAAATGCCGCTTCCCGTCTTTGGTGATCCGCCGCGCGTGCGACAGGTCCTTTTCAACTTAATCGACAACGCAATCAATTTCACAGAGGAAGGCACCATCGAAGTTCGGGTAACCTGCCCCAAGGTCTATTCAGCTTGCCTCGATTTGCGTGTCGAGGTCCAAGACAGCGGTATCGGCATGGACCAGGAGCATATGGATCAGCTGTTCGGGCGCTCTATTCAAACCGACGGAACCACAACCCATCGGCCGGGCGGCGCCGGATTGGGCCTGGCCATTTGCCACGAACTGGTCAAACTGATGGGCGGTTCAATTGGCGTGCAGAGCGAGCCCGGCCGCGGCAGCATGTTTTGGTTCAAGATCAACTTTGAAATAGCTGAAACATAGACCTAATTACGGCCTCTCACTCCTCAACCTAATTCGCTCTCCACAAGCACGGCTCGATTTTCTGGTCGCGGTGGCCAAGAAGATAAAGTGATTTGTGGAAAGGGTGATACTGAAGAGCAGCTAGAGTATCGGGCGGCTCTGCGGCCTTCTATCCGTAGCTCTGAACCAAGCTGCCGGCAACCAGGTACCAGCCGTCGACCAAAACGAAGAATATCAGCTTGAACGGCAAGGAGATCATGATCGGCGGCAGCATCATCATGCCCATCGACATGAGGATAGAGGCGACCACCATGTCGATCACGAGGAACGGCAAGAAAATCAAGAAACCGATCTCAAAGGCTCGTTTCAGCTCGCTGATCATGAAGGCAGGGATGAGCGCTCGCAGGGGCGTGTCTTCCGGCTGCTCTAGATCTTCGGCTTGCGCCATACTGATGAACAGGCCGAGGTCTTGTTCGCGCACGTGACCCAACATGAAGTCCCGTACCGGCTCGGCAGCCCGCTCCATGGCCTCGATTTCTTCGATTTCCTCCGCAATCAGCGGTTTGATGGCCTGGTCGTAGACTGCTTCCATGGTCGGGGTCATGACAAAAGCAGTCAAGAACAATGCCAAGCTGATCAAAACGGAGTTGGGCGGGGTTTGTTGGATGCCAAGAGCACTGCGCAGAAAGGAAAGCACGACCACGATGCGGGTGAAGGACGTCACCATGACCAGGATGGAGGGGGCCAAGCTCAAGATCGTGATGAGCGCCACCAACTGAATGATACGGCTGGTGGTTGAGCCCGTGGCATCTTCGCCAAGCTCCAGGGTCAGGCTTTGGGCGGTGGCCGGATCAACCTGCCAGAGCTGGGCAAAGGCGACGCCCGCGAGCAACAGCAGCATGGGTCGGATCCGCATCACGAGCCGTTTCCTGTTGCCGAAGGCAAAGTGGCTACCTGTGTGGGATTGTTGGCGCTAGCTGTGGTTCCCGCGATGCCGCCTTCTAGAAGAAGATCCTGATTGGGTCCGAGCAGCACCAGATATTCGCGACTATCTCGGCGCAGAAGCACCAGCTTGTGCCGGGCATCGAGGGCTGTCACTTCAATCACGGAAAGCCGTCGGTTCTGGCTGCGGTTCGGTGTCAACTGGCCGGCCAAGCCGAAGCGACGGACCAGCCAGGCGATCGCAAAGATGAGTGCCAGGACAAAAAGCAGAACCAGCAAAAAGCGGAGATAAACGCTCAGGTCCATGGGCTATGGCAACATCAACGATACTTGCGCGGGCCGGGTGACTTGCCGTAGGCGGCCATGCCCTGGGTCCGCTTGCTATGGTCACCCAGTTGTCCCTTGAGTGTTTCAAGGCCCTCGTCGAGCAAGCTGGAGAGTTGTCCGAGTTCATCCAGAAGCGCGGTCAGATTAGGAAGGACCAGTTTGCCTTCATCTGGCGGCAATGACTGCAAGCTTTCACACAGGCCTTCGATCAGGCCCTCCATCGGCGTCAGGTCGACGAGAATCCCCTGTCCGAGTTCGTGGCGGGCCCGCGCGATCATCGTGTCAAGGCGCTTGATCTCATCGCCTAGCGCCTGGCGGGAAAGAGAGGTTGAGCCTGTCATCCGGCAACTCCCGTAGAGTGTTCGATAGAGGTCTTCGCAAGCCGGTCGCCGGGCCCAGCACTTCGGTAGACATAGGTGAGAATTTCGGCGACGGCCGCCAGTGCTTCTAAGGGCACCTCGCAATCCACCTCAACCGCGGCCAAGATTTCCGCCAGGTCGGCGTCCTCGCGTACCTTGACTCCGCAATCGAAGGCGATTTCCAATATTTGCTCGGCGAGAGCGCCTCGGCCACTTGCCACGACCTGAGGGCGGCCCCCGGTGCCAAGAGACTGCTGCAAAGCCACCGCGATGGCTTGGCGATGCGCTTCGGCCCTGTTATCCGACTCTGAAGAATTCGTCACCTTG
Source organism: Rhodospirillales bacterium (assembly GCA_965222795.1). Taxonomy (GTDB): domain Bacteria; phylum Pseudomonadota; class Alphaproteobacteria; order Kiloniellales; family CBDCUY01; genus CBDCUY01. The sequence goes on from OZ244972.1 coordinate 3,860,342, forward strand.
ACGGACCCCTTGGAAAAGGGCGGCGCACATCATTATTGACCGCCTGCGCCCGGCTTCCATGGTGCCTCGGCTAGGCTTAATGAAAGGTTAAGGGAGAGCAAAGGTAATCTATCGATCTATATGAAAGTAGGAATAGATTGACAATTCTCTGGGCGCCGAATCAAGGCTGGTTGCTGCGATCGGGGTCGTGGAAAAGAATGTACTTTCGGCTGGTGCGATACTGTGATTGGCGTTCGGCAACCTCCTCGCCGACAATGTCAAAGGCGATGGTGATACGGGTGTCATTGTGCGGCCAGGGGTCGGTGAAATGATAAACGTAACTTGGGAATATGGTCAGTAGTCCAGGCTGATTGCATAGCGAAACCCGCCGCCAATCATTGATTTCCCGGCCGACCGGAAGGTAGTGGGTATAGGACTGTCCGGGATTTTTGACTTGCACCGCGATGTTGCCGGAAAAGTATGAGTCTTTGCCGCCGTGATTGTGCGGTTCGATATACTCGTCCCTACGTACAGTATTGGCCCAGCATTGGATAAAGGATTTCTGTCGTCGGTTAGTCGGCAGGCAAGTCAGCAGTTCCATGTAGCTTTCGAAAAAGAAGCGGTGCAGCTGCGCAATACAAGGCATCTCCCACAGCAACAGGTTATAGGCGTAGTAACGCGCAGTCAGAGAATCAGGTATCGCGCCCGCGCCGCCGACAATGGCTTCACGGTGATTCCTCTTGAGGAAATCTTCCCGAGCCAAGATCACCTCGGCGAGGTTTTCGAGGATCGTTCGATTTTCAAGATGGGTGACGCATATCGGGAACTTGGATTCAGACCAGGGGCCTGGCCGGCAAGCGTCTAGGAAATGTACTGGCATCAGAAACCTGTCTTCTAAGTTCTTGTTTCCGTGCCGCCACGCTCCAAACAGCCCATCCCGAACTCGGCCTACACGGAATCATCACGTTGTTGTGATGATTCCGTGATCATAGTGTCATCGAAGAAAAAAGATCCAGTATTTCAAATGGTTATACTTCTTTGGGTGATTCCTTCTATGAGAGCCGGCAAACAAAACTAGATAATTATATTACTTAAGGTGATGGTTGGCCCAAAAGAAGCAACCGGGTTCCGGCGTGCCAGGGCAAGGCTGGCACCTCATCGACGGACGGAGTGTTGCTTAGGGGACTGTTCAGAATAGCGTCGCTCACCAGCCAGGCGTGGCTTTGCGAAAAGTCGCTATGGGCCGTCAAGAGATAGTCACCAAGCTGGGCCAGCAGGTACAAGGGGACCGGCCCATAGGGCTTGAAGGGGCCGGCTCCCGCCGCCATGGCCTGCCCATCGGCTGGTGACAGGATCGCTATTTCCAACTGATCGGTGCCCAGCAGACTCGCCAGGCGGCCGGCCGTGGGGGCCCTTGCCACTCTCGCCCGCGCCTCGGGCAGGTGGCGATCGAGTTCGCCGACCACCGCCTTGGCAAGTCCGTAGGTCTTCGCGTCGGCCCTGTGACAACCGATCAGCAGGTGCTTCGTACGGTAGACAACCCATTGGCCGTAGGGCGTGTGGCCGCCGAGCAGTACACCAGCGAGCGCTATGCCTCCTGCCGAAAGCAGTTGCCGTCGGGTCACTCGTCGAAAACGCCTTCGTTTAGCACGGCTGTCACCACGTAGTTGGGCACATCGACGACTTGGCCGACCCTAAGGTCGACGGCGACGCTTGCCAAGATGTAGGCCTGCTCTCGGTTTAGTCCATGTTTGCGTTGAATGTAGTCGATCATCTTGATCAAGGCGTCGCGGGCGGCCAGGGTCAAGTCCTCGGAGAGATTTTCCAGGTTCTTGATTTTCTCGCTATCCAAATAGCTATGCGGCGCTGGCACTTCGCCGCTCGCCTTCAACGGCAAGCCGATGGTCTGGTAAAACTTCGACGGCTCCATCGCCTTAATCTGGCTGCCGCCTTCCACCTCCGGGCCCTTGATGACGCTGCCTTGGCCTTTGCGGATTTCCGTGGTCACAGTAACAATCGCGCCCATCTCGATGGCGGTGCCGGAAACCTCGCCGTCGCCCTGGGCGTAGTGGACGTCGCCGACGAAGAGACCGCAGCCATCGACAAAGCAAGGAAGCAACAAGGTGGTACCGACCTGCATCTGTTGCACATCCATGTTGCCGCCGTTTTCCCGCGGCGGGATGGTGCGCAGACATTTGTCCTTGTGACTGCCTTCCGGCCCGCAGACCGAACTCGGCAGGGCGCCGGTCGGCTCGGGCGGCAAGGCGATGCCGCCGGCTGCACCCAGGGCAGATTCCCGCGCGATCCAGGTTTCGACTTCGGCTTCGCCCGGTAGGACCCCCACCGAACCCATAAAAGCCTCGTAGGGGATCTTCACCCCCGGCATTTGCTCGGAAACCGCGTGGCTGCGCGATAGCCGCCAATTGACCAAGTAGGGCTCGGTATAAATGTCGCGGAGAAAACCGAAGCCCGGCACAATCACCGTGTAGCCATACTGGTCCGGCTCGATATCGACCAAGGTGACCGCCAGCACGTCACCACGCTCAGCCCCTTCGATGTGGACCGGGCCGGTCATGGGATGCACCAGGTTAAGATCCACTGCCGCCAAGTCGTCGGCGTTTGAATCTAACGTCAGATCGGAATCCAGGGCGTCGCGGGTGTGGAAGACGATCATGTCCCCGGGCGCCGCGCTGGCTGCTGCCGGTATCGCTGGATGGTATCGGTTGAAGCAGTTGCGGTCGTCGACACAGTGGGCGCCGGTCTTTTCCAGCACTACTCGCGTTTGCCAGGTGACGTCTGATGTGTCTGCTGCAGCTGTTGTGGCAAGGGCCAAGAGCGTAAGCGGCAGAGCCCCGAAGAATCCGCGCATGCCAGCCTCCCAATTTTTTTGCTTGCAGGATTATGCTTAGAAAGAGGAGTGTGCGCCCCTCGAAAGGAACTTGCAAGATGCACTGCGGCGGCACCAAGACCTGTCGCAAAATCTCAAGGATCATGGGCTGGCGGGATTGTCGTCTTCTGCACCCCTAAGGCGTTTGGCCGGAGTCTCGGTGGTCGCTTTTGCCGCGATTATGATCAGCCTCTCCTTCGTGCTCTCTCGCCTGGCCTATGACGCTGGGACCAACCCGGTCAGCGTAATACTTTTCCGTAACTTGGCGTTTATCGCGCTGGTCTGGCTGCTTTACAGGTGGCGCCGCCGCAGGCTTGGCTTGCCGCGTGGAGACCTCCTGGTGACCTATGGCGCTGGCGTGTTCTATCTGCTGGGCACCGGCGGTTACCTATGGTCGATCCTCTACCTGCCGATCAGTTTGGCCGTCTTGTGTTTTTACACCTATCCCCTGATGACCGTCCTCTTCGTTGGCCTTTTGGACCGTCGGCTGCCGGGGCGACTGCCGATGCTGGCCTTTGTTATCGCCTTTGTCGGTCTGGCCTTGGCCTTGGAGGTTTCCTTCGACGCGCTTGACGGGCGTGGCATCGTATTTGCCTTGATCGGGGCCTTCGGCGCATCCTGGGCGTTCATCGTGGTCGGCCGACGCCTACCCCATATAGAGCCACTGACCGTAACCTTTCACATGTCGGTCATCAGTCTCGTCATCGTCGCCAGTGCTGCGGCGGCCAGCGGTAGCTTTGCCTTGCCGACCAACGAAGGCCAGGCTGGCGGCTTTTTGCTGGCAGCGGCGGTGCTGACCTTTTGCCTGGCCTTTTTCGCCATGTTTGCCGGGGTGCCCATGATCGGCTCGGTGGGCGCGGCCATGGTGATGAACCTGGAACCGGTGGCCACCCTCGCGCTTGCCGCAGCGATTCTCGGTGAAGTTCTTGGCCCACAACAATTTCTTGGTGCCGGCTTGGTGCTGGCGGCGATAGCGCTTGCGCAACTTACACCCGCGACCAGCCGGTGACTGCCGATGCCGGGGTCTGCGAGTAACTGCTTTTTGTTCTCTTTTTGATCCAAAAAACGCTTGCCGAATGAGAACAAACTAAGTACATTTCCTCGCATTGCAGTGGAACGAACCCTGTGGGATAAGGAAGGTCAGCTCATGTCGCGCACAGCCTTACGTCTAGTTGAGAGGGAATCGGTGGATAAAGAAAAGGCGCTTCAGGCCGCCTTGGGGCAAATCGAGCGGGCCTTCGGCAAGGGCTCGGTGATGAAATTGGGTCAGCAGAATACGGCGGTGGAGCTAGAGGCGGTGCCGACCGGCTCGCTGGGGCTCGATATCGCTCTTGGTATCGGCGGGCTGCCGCGCGGCCGCATCATCGAAATCTATGGCCCGGAATCATCGGGCAAGACCACTCTGGCACTGCACGTCCTGGCGGAGGCGCAGAAAGCCGGCGGCACCTGCGCCTTCATCGATGCGGAGCATGCGCTCGACCCTGGCTATGCGAAAAAGCTCGGGGTCGATGTGGACGAGCTCCTGATCTCGCAGCCGGATGCCGGCGAACAAGCCTTGGAAATCGCCGATACCCTGGTGCGCTCCGGCGCTATCGAGGTGCTGGTGATCGATTCGGTGGCCGCCTTGGTGCCGCGAGCGGAACTGGAAGGGGAAATGGGTGACCAGCTGCCAGGCTTGCAGGCGCGACTGATGAGCCAGGCCCTGCGCAAGCTGACGAGCTCGATCTCCCGCTCCCAGTGCTTGGTGATTTTCATCAACCAGATTCGCATGAAAATCGGCGTCATGTTCGGCAGTCCGGAAACCACGACCGGCGGCAACGCCCTGAAGTTCTATGCCTCGGTGCGCCTGGATATTCGCCGCATCGGCCAGATCAAGAGCCGTGACCTAACGGTCGGAAACCAGACCCGGGTGAAGGTAGTCAAGAACAAGGTGGCGCCGCCGTTCCGCACGGTGGAATTCGACATCATGTATGGTGAGGGTATCTCGCGCAGCGGCGAGCTGATCGACCTGGGCGTGCAAGCCAGCATCATCGAAAAGGCGGGCTCTTGGTATTCCTTTGACGGCCAGCGTATCGGCCAAGGCCGGGAGAACGCGAAGGTCTTCCTGCAGGAAAACCCGGAAGTGGCGGCGGCCATCGACCGGGCGATCAGAGCCAACGCCGGCCTGGTGGCGGCCAACATGCTGGAACTGCCGGAGTCGGGCGAGACGGCGGCCGACGGCTAGCTTCGCCGTCAGTCCGTCCTTGCCCTCATCCGCCCTTGCCCTCAATCGTCGATGTCGTCCACGTCGGCTTGCCCGGCCAGCCGGCGGCGGACGTGCGACCAGGAAAGGCCGACCGCTAGGATCGTGGCCAGGACGACGAGCGCGATCCAGGTCATCACCGTCGCCTCGTTGGGATCGAGAAGCTGGAAGTCGATCAGCGCCCAGACCACGGCCGCGAAAAAGAGCGCGGCCAACACTAGACCGATGGGGCCGATGGAACGCCAGGTGGCGCGCAGGTAGATGACATAGAGAATCAGCAAGGTGATGCCGACTAAGGCCTTGATCGGCAGGTTCTCCTGGCCGTCTTGCATCACCCAGTTGACAAAGGAATATTCTGTCGGGTTGAAGGTGGCGAGCACCAGCACCAGGGCCAAGACCCAACGAACGATAAAGCTTCCGGCGGTGAATTGGTTCTGAGCCAAAGGGCGTTCCTCCATGCGGCGGCGAGGTCAAGGTCGTCTATAGACCGCGATTACAAAAGCCAGGTAAAGACAGCGGCACGCTGACGAATCCCAGGCCATGATAGGCAGCCGCCTGGCGCCGGCACAATGCCAGAAGCGGCATTGCTCGGCTCGGATTTCGCTGAGGGAGCAAGGGTTCTGAAAAAGGCCCTGCCGGTGGTTCTGCGCAACCCGCTGTCATTGGTCACGAAGGTGCCGATCGCCTGGCTTGGTCTTGGCAAGGGCTTAGGCTCTGCTTATGCTTGCTTTTGGGGTAAGCGTGGTTGGCAGCCGGGCGGCGGCGATCAATAAGGCGTCATCTTGCAAGCCGTCCAAGCAGCAAGGGGCAATGGACCATGGAACACTCGTCACCTAAGCCGCTCAGCGAAGCACTGCGGCGGCAGCTTATGACCGTTTCCACAGCGACTCTGACGCTACAACTGCAGAAACGGGGTCTAAGCCGCTGCTATCTCCAGGGGCTTTCCAGGATGGGTGCGTTTTCCGGTCGTTTGGTGGGGCCGGCCTTCACCCTGCGCAACATACCCATGCGCGAAGACCTGCGGACTTGGGAAAGACGGGTCGATCCTGACTATCCCCAGCGCCAGGCGATCGAGACGGCGCCGGCCGGGTCGGTTTTGGTGATGGACTGCCGCGGCGATCGAGGATCAGGTCAGGCCGGCGACATCCTGATCGAACGACTTCGCCAAAGGGGGGTTGCCGGGCTCGTCGCCGACGGGCCCATGCGCGATAGCGGGGCGATCGCTGCGATAGACTTTCCGGTCTTTTGCACCGGGCCGGCGGCGCCCGCTTCCATGGCTTGTCAGCACGCCATCGAGCTGCAGGTGCCGATCGCCTGCGGCGGCGTCGCCGTATTGCCCGGGGATATCATGGTTGGCGACGATGACGGTGTCGTGGTGGTGCCGGCCGCCCTGGCCGAAGAACTCGCCACCGCCAGCGTCGAACAGGAACTCTACGAGCAGTTTGTGGTCGAACAGGTGCGCGGCGGCCGGTCGATCTATGGGCTCTATCCGCCGGAGGCGCAAGCAGAGGCTGATTATCGCCAGTGGCGCCAAGCGCGGGAACGAGGCGCGTCGTGAGCCATGGCGAGGGCTCGCTATCGGTGGAAATTGGTCGCCTCGGGATCCTCGGTGTCGGCCATCTGGCCGGCTACCTGATCAGCGGTCTAGCCAAGGCAGGGGCCACCGACAAGCTCCTGCTGTCACCCCGTAATCTGGCGCGATCCTCACAGCTGGCGACGGCCTTTGGTGTGCAGGTCGCGAATGACAACCGGGCGGTCGTAACGGCTTGCGACCTGGTTATTCTTGCTACTCGGCCGAAGGATGCCGAGGTCGCCGTCGGTGGCTTGCCGTGGCGCCGCGGGCAGCTCGTGATTTCCGTTGCCGCCGGGGTGTCGTTGGCGCGACTCGGCCCGCTCGTCGAGCCGGCCGCGGTGGTGCGTGCCCTGCCTTTGTCGGCGGCGGCTATCGGTGCCAGTCCCACTGCTATGTTTCCCGAGGAAGCGCGGGCGCGTGCCCTCTTTGCCAAGCTCGGCTCGGTGCATGTTCTAGAGGACGAGCAGCAGTTTCAGGCTGCCAGTGTTTTCGGCGCCTATTATGCCTGGCTGTTTGCGATCGCCGGGGTGGCGGCGGCCTGGGCCCGCCAGGCCGGCCTGAACCCGCAGCTGGCCTTGTCGCTCACCACCGGCTGCCTCGGGGGCGCTGCTGCGATGATGGCGAGCACGCCTGACAACGACCCGAGAGAAACCCTGCAGGCCCTGGCGACGCCCGGCGGGATCACCGAGGCGGGGCTCGAGGTTCTGGAAAGGAGGACGGGTATAGCAGCTTGGCAAGAAGCCTGCGATGCTGCGCTGGCCCGTCTCCGAGAGAGCGCTTAAGGCCTGCGCGCGGGACGTGGACCCGCAACGCTTGTGACGGAAGCCTAAGGTTCGGGCCGTTCCTCCGGCCACAGGGCTCGGAACAGGAGCCCGTAGAGCAATTCGATACCGCCCAAGGCCGGCTCTTGTGGAATGAAGCCAGGCGTCAGCCCCTGCGCGACGAATCGCTCGATGACAGCTTGGTCTCGGCTGATGACGTGAAATGGCACCAGCCAGGGTGCTGCCGGTCCGCTCACGATCGCCGGCGGTTGGTGATCGCCCAGCAGCAGCATGACGCCATCGTTCCCGGCAGAACTGACGACAAAGTCGCCCGCCACCTGCAAGCTGTAGGATAGGCTCGCCAGGTAGGCTCGGTTCAGGGCTTGCCATTCGAGTAGGTCGACCCGCGCAGCGGCTGCCTGAGCAGGAAAGGCCGCGGGATCAGACAAGGGTTCCCAATCCGTCACATAGGGAGGTAGCGGCGAAAAAGGAATATGGCTGGAGATGCCGGCGAAGAAAGCGAACACCGGGGCCCGATCCGGTGCCGACTCGCGAAGCCGGCGGCGAAGCCAGGCAAGGCTAAACTGGTCTGGGATTCGCCACCAACCATAGGCGGGTCCTCGGTAGCCCAAGGTCGCTGCGTCGGCGATCTCGGCGAAGCCGAGGGCCTTGCCCTCCGGCCAGGCGGAACGAATGCCCGGCACCACGGCCACGGTGTCGTAGCCCATGGCGGAAAGGCGATGGCCCATCATCTTGGCCGACAACCTTAAGGCATGACGATAGGCACCCTCATTAGTGATGCGAAGGCCGGAAAGGGCGCTAGCGTGAGACAGCCAGGAACCGCCGCCAAAGGTGGGCGCGTCAAGATAGGCACTCGCCAGATGAAATCCTTCCGTGTGAAGATGTTGGGCGAGGACCTTAAGATTAGCTGACAAAGGAAGGCGGTGTCGCGGGTTCAGGTAAGCAGTCGCGCCATAAGACTCGATGAAGAAAAGAAAAACATCGCCTCTCGGTTCACCGATGGGTTTAGCGGCGAGTTGACGGCTGGCCGCTGCCACTGCCGTCGGATGGGGTTCAGACATTGCCGTCATGAAATCCCCGGCGCTCTGCAGGGCGCGCGGTGTCAAGGGCTCGGCGAACAGTCTTTCTTGCCAGTCGCTTCCCGCCATGCCGGTGATGAAATAGGATAAGAAGATCCCTGTTGCCGTGATCACCGTCCATCGCCGCAGACCAGGTATCGCAAGGCCGGTTCGCAGGCAGGCAAGGCCCCAAGCCACAGCCAGATAAAGCATGAGCAACGCCAACGCAGCAGCCAGCAAAGCCACAAGTTCTTGCCATCCGCTCAAACCTTCGGCCAGCATAGCAAGAGCGCTTGGCAAATGACGGAGATCCCAGTAGAAATTCAGTGGTTTTCCGTAAAGCCCGCCACCCACCTGCCAGCCGTAGCGCGCCAGCAGGACAAGGCAGAGCAATAGAGTAAGAAGAGACAGACCGCCCCGCACAGCAAGGCGCCCCGGTGCGGTTGCGACGACGATAATCAGCAGCAGCCCAACAAACTCGAGCGAAATCTTGAAAACCGGCAAGGGCCAAAGGCTGGGCCAAGCATGGCCAAAGCCCAAAGCCAGGTTTAGCCAGAGGGTGGCGATAAGAAAACGCAGCCATCGACCGCGATCTTCAGCTAGGATGCTGTGGTGAATGCGGGCAAGTTTGCGGAACATGACCTGGCAGTGGTGGTGACGCTGCTGCATTATCTTCCGTCATCCCCTGAAAGGGAAAGGAAACTCTGGCGTGGACGGTAGCGGCGAACGAGCAGGCGCGGGAAACGCGATGCAAGAACTGTGGCGGCTCTCGGCCAGTGAGGCCTCGACTGCCCTGGCTAGGGGCGCCTGCAGTGCGGAGGCCTTGGTGGAGAGCTGTTTATCGCGTATTGCCGAGACGGAAGATGTGGTGGCGGCCTGGGCCTATCTCGATCCTGCCCTCGCGTTGAAACAAGCGCGCGAGTCGGACAGCCGGCGACGGGCTGGTCACGCACGCTCGCCCATCGATGGCCTACCGGTGGGGATCAAGGATATCTTCGATACGGCAGATATGCCGACGGAAGATGGTTCGCCTTTACGTGTCGGGCGTCGTCCGCAAGAAGATTCCGTCGTCGTCTCGCTGCTACGCAAGGCGGGTGCGATCATTATGGGCAAGACGGTGACCACCGAGTTTGCCTTGGTTCAGCCCGGCAAGACCGCCAATCCACACAACCCAAAACGCACGCCCGGGGGGTCGTCAAGCGGGTCGGCGGCGGCCGTGGCGAGTGGCATGGTGCCCCTGGCCATTGGCTCCCAAACGGTTGGATCCACCATCCGTCCGGCGTCTTACTGCGGTATCTTTGGCTACAAGCCCAGTTTCGGCCGCATATCTCGGCACGGCAGTTTCATTCTTTGCCGGCAACTCGATCACGTGGGTCTCTTTTCGCGTGACTTAGAGGGCCTTGCCCTTTTGGCCGAGGCACTGATGGTACTTCATCCGACCGATCCCGATATGCGCGACGATCCGCCGCCGAAACTGAGCGCGGCCTTGGCCGATGGTTTGGTAGACAAGCCGCGGCTGGCCTTTTGTCGGCAGCCTCTGTGGGGCGAGGTGAGCGAGCCAGCACGCACTGCCTTCACCGGTTTCGCCAAGGATCAAGGGGCCACCGATGTGACCTTGCCGGAGAGTTTTGACCGTGCTGTCGACGCGGTGCGCACCATTCTCGATGCTAACCTGACAGTTTCCTTAGGTTGGGCCTTTGGCAAGTCGCCGCATCAGTTGAGTGATGCCTTGCGAGCCCGCATCCAAAGTGGCGTCGACTGCTCGGCCGGCGACTACATTCGCGCGCAGCTGCGGGCGGAAGCCGTAGCAGAAGCCTTGGCCTCGGTGATGAAAGACTATGACGCCATTGTCACGCCGGCGGCGCCCGGTGTTGCGCCGCTTGGTCTTGGCAATACGGGAAACGCCGGCTTTTGTGCGGTTTGGACCCTGCTCGGTTTGCCCGCCGTGAGCCTGCCCTTGCTCGAGGGCGAGGAAGGTATGCCCTTGGGGGTTCAACTTGTCGGCCATGCCGGCGGCGACGCCGAGCTTTTTCGAGTAGCTGCCCACATCCTGGAGACAATCGCATGACTAACCGGATCCGCGTCAATCAGCAACGCCTGTGGGATAGCATTATGGCCATGGGCGAGATTGGCGCGACCGCCGGCGGGGGCGTCGGTCGCTTGGCCTTGACCGATCTCGACCGGCAAGGGCGCGATCTCTTTGTTTCGTGGTGTCAGGATGCGGGATGTCATGTACGGGTCGATCAAATGGGCAACATTTTTGCCCGCCGCCCGGGCCGCGATCCCGAACGTTCGCCGGTGATGACTGGTAGCCACCTGGATACCCAGCCGCTGGGTGGCAAGTTCGATGGTATCTACGGCGTGCTTGCTGGGCTTGAGGCGGTCCGGGCAATGAATGATGCCGGTGTTAGCACACAGTCGCCGGTCGACGTGGTGGTCTGGACCGATGAGGAGGGCGTCAGGTTTGGCGGCGGCGCCGTGGCTTCCGCCGTTTTTGCCGGTCTCCACGACCTGCAAGCGGGCCTGGACCTGCGCGACCAAGAGGGAAATCGCTTTGGCGATGAGCTGGCACGCATCGGCTATGCCGGCTCCGAGCCGGTGGGTGGATATCCGGTCGCCGCTTTTCTCGAGGCCCATATTGAACAAGGGCCGATCTTGGAAGCCGAAGGCAAGCAAGTTGGAGTTGTTTCCGGCGCCCAGGCGCAGCGCTGCTTTGAGGTCAAGGTTGAAGGCGAAGAAGGCCACGCCGGCACCCTGCCCATGGATCATCGCCGCGATGCGCTCTTGTGGGCGGCGCGTATGATCGATCGATTGAATAGGCTCGCCCTGCAGCGTGACCCGGCGCCGGTGGTGACCGTGGGCTCGCTTACCGTCCGGCCGAACTCCCGCAACACCATCCCCGGCGCTTGCAGATTTTCCATCGATAGCCGCTATCCGGATGATGCTGCCCTGGAAGCACTGGCCTGCGAGATGGAATCCGCCTGCCATGCCCTGGCGGCGGAGGCCGGCCTAACGGTAGGCTTCACTCCGGTCAGCCATCACCCCAGCGTCGCGTTTGATGCGAGCTTGATCGAGTTGCTGCGCGATCAAGCAGCCGCGCTCGGCCTTTCTCAGCGCGACATCTATTCTGGGGCTGGTCACGACGCCTGCAATCTGGCAGCAGCGGTGCCGACCGCCATGATCTTTGTTCCTTGCGAAGCCGGCATCAGCCACAACGAGCGCGAAAACGCGTCTCCCGAAGCACTGGCGGCGGGCGCTGATCTGCTGCTGGCGAGCCTGCTGGCCTTGTCGGGCCGTGCATGAGGCCTAGTTCAACGTTAATGCCCAGATCTCTGTTCCAAGCTCGGTTGTTCGAGAACAACGTTAACCGTCGTGAAGTAATTGAAACAAATTGTTCCTATGAACTGGTGGTATAATTTGGTATTTTACTAAGTATTGAACCGGGTCTTGATCCAAATGTTTATATTTGATCGTCCCCTTTAATCACGAAATACCCTTGGGGCCGGGAGATTTCATAGTTGATTACGTCAAATTATCTTTTTGTCTTTGCGGGGCAGTCCAATGCGGCCCGCCACTTCGAATCCTACGATGCCGGGGTTACCGGTGCGGTGCGCTTCGAGGAGACGGTCGACGCCCTGACCGGCCTCAGCTCGACCCAGGCCACCTTGAATACGGCGGTCGGCGCCTCGGCGGCAGAACGCGACGCGCAAGCCAATCTTTCCGGCAGCAACTACTGGTGGGACTTGGACGCCGGCGTCGCCGGGCCGCGGCTCACGCAAGCGATCGCCGCCATCCAAAACACCGGTACCGCCCCGACGGCTATCATCTGGGCGCAAGGCGAGCAGGACGCGCAGAGCGTCGGCGGCAACACGCCGGAGCAAATCAGCTTGGCCGAGTACCGACAAGCGACGGAAGCCATTTTCGACTTCTTCCGCAGCGCCCTGGGCGACCCTGATCTGCCGATCTTCATCCAGCAGCTGGCGACGACCACCAATGCGGCGGCCTCGCCTGCCTTTGCCGACGTTCGCTATGCCCAGGCCGAGCTGGCGGCGGAGAAGTCGAATGTCTTTCTGGCCGCGCCAACCTACGACATTCCCTTGGTCGACAGTTTTCACTTTGCCGGCAGTGGCCTCCCTTCCGACGGTTATCGCATCGCCGGCGAACGCCTTGCGCATTTCGTTGTGGACGAGCTCGGCAATGCAGTGCAGTCGACCTTTGTCAGCCCGACGATCCTGTCGGCGAGCACCCAGGCCAACGACACGCAGGTGGTCGTTCAGATCGCCCACGGCGGCGGCAGTGACTTTACGCCGAGTGTCGATATCGAAGGCTTCAGCCTGCGCGATGCCAGCGGCGACGTGGTGCCGACCTCCATCACCCGTCTGGATGGGGATGAAATCCTGTTCAGTTTTGCTCAGGCGCTCTCGGGGCCGGTGATCGTCTCCTATCTCGATGGCGCGAGCGGTTTTGACTTGAATGACGTGGTCAAGGATACCGGGGCGCTGACTCTGCCTTTGGCGCCGGCGAAGGTGGCTGCTAACGGCGTCCTCTTCGAAGAGTTTAACACCGAGACCGACGGCTTCAGCTATGTGGACGATGCCTTTCAAGCCAATAGCAACGCGGCCTATGCCAGCGGTCAGCATAGCGGGCTTGGTGGTTTGGGCGGCACCGGCGCCCTGCAGATCAACTTGGGCGGTATCGATGGCGACGACATCACCGACGATATGTCCGGCGCCTTCACTCGCGACTTTATCTTGGCCAGCGCCGGCGATGTGGTTGTCTCGTTTTTCTTCAATCTAACCATCGACGGCGGCTATGAACCGGACGAGTTTAGCCAGGTCCTCTACTCCATTGATGGCGGCGCGGCCGTCGAGGTGGCGCGCCTGACCGGCGACGGCGATGGCGGGCCGGACATGACGACCGGCTTTAGCCAATTCGTTTCCCAGCAAATCTCTCTTACCGCCGGTGCGCATACCCTGGCGATTGGCGGCTTGAACAACAAGAAGACGGTGGCAAGCGAAGAAACCCAAATCATCATCGATGAGGTGACGGTTACCACCGTGGCACCGGGCGCTCCCAACCAGCCGCCGACCGCGCTGGATGACCCGAACGGTTCGACGGACGAGGACAGCTCGGTGACCATTGCGGTCTTGGCCAACGACAGCGACCCGGACTTGGATCCGCTGACCGTGACCGGCGTCGATACCTCGGGGACGCAAGGCCAGGTCTCGATAAATCCGGATGGCACCATCGACTATGATCCGGGCGCGGCCTTCCAGTTCCTGAACCAGGGCGAAAGTGCGACCGACAGCTTCACCTACTCGATTTCCGACGGTCGCGGCGGCGCCGACAGCGCCACGGTGACGGTGACCGTCGATGGCCTGGACGAGCCGCCGGGGCCGATCAGCCTTGAAGTCGAAGACATGAGCCTGGCGGGCCTGACGGTGGAGACCCTGGCCGGGGTCTCCTCCGGGGACCAGCACGTGCGCATCTCCGACTTCGGCGCGCCTGCCGGGACGACGGGCACCGCGACAGCGACCTTCACCGGCGCCAGCGGTACCTACGACGTGATCCTCGCCTATTACGACGAGAACGACGGCCAATCGACCATCGACATCACCGTCGGTGACGACAGCACCCAGATCACCCTCGACCAGGATCTGCCCGGCGGTGGGGCGAGCGCGGCGACCCGGACCGAGGCGACGGTGCTGAACGATGTCACCTTGCAGAACGGTGACGCGATTACGCTCTTGGCGACCCTCGACCCCTTCGAGTTCGCCCGCATGGATGTGCTGACCTTCCAGGCGACCGGCGGGTCGCCCAACCAGCCGCCGACCGCGCTGGATGACCCGAACGGTTCGACGGACGAGGATAGTCCGGTGACCATCGCGGTCTTGGCCAACGACAGCGACCCGGACCTCGATCCGCTGACGGTGATGGGTGTGGATACCTCCGGCACCCAGGGCCAGGTCTCGATAAATCCCGATGGGACTGTCGATTACGATCCGGGCGCGGCCTTCCAGTTCCTGAACCAGGGCGAAAGTGCCACCGACAGCTTCACCTACTCGATTTCCGATGGTCGCGGCGGCGCTGACAGCGCCACGGTGACGGTGACCGTCGATGGCCTGGACGAGCCGCCGGGACCGATCAGCCTGGAGGTGGAGGACATGAGCCTGGCGGGCCTGACGGTGGAGACCCTGGCCGGGGTCTCCTCCGGGGACCAGCACGTGCGCATCTCGGACTTCGGCGCGCCGGCCGGGACGACGGGCACAGCGAGTTCGGTCTTCACCGGCGCCAGCGGCACCTACGATGTGATCTTGGCCTACTTCGACGAGAACGACGGCCAGTCCACCATCGACATCACCATCGGCGACGACAGCACCTCCATTCTCTTGAACCAAGACCTGCCGGGCGGCGGGGCGAGCGCGGCGACGCGGACCGAGGCGACGGTGCTTTCCGGCGTCACCATCAACAACGGCGATGCCATCACCTTGACCGGCATCCTCGACCCCTTCGAGTTCGCCCGCATGGACGTGCTGACCTTCCAGCCGACCGGTGGGCCGCCCAACCAGCCGCCGACGGCCAACAACGACCCCAATGGGTCGACGGACGAGGACAATCCGGTGACGATTGCGGTCTTGGCCAACGACAGCGACCCGGACTTGGACCCCTTGACGGTGACGGGGGTGGATACGACGGGGACGCAAGGCCAGGTCTCGGTCAACCCGGATGGCACCGTCGACTACGACCCGGGCGCCGCCTTCCAGTTCTTGGGCCAGGGAGAATCCGCCACCGACAGCTTCGCCTATTCCATTTCCGATGGCCGTGGCGGCGCCGACAGCGCCACGGTGACCGTGACTGTGGACGGCCTCGACGAGCCGCCGGGGCCGATCAGCCTCGAAGTCGAGGATATGACGCTCGCCGGCCTCACCGTCGAGACCCTGGCCGGGGTCTCTTCGGGGGACCAGCACGTGCGCATTTCCGACTTCGGCGCGCCGGCCGGGACCACCGGCACCGCGACAGCGACCTTCACCGGGCCGAGCGGCACCTACGACGTGATCCTCGCCTACTTCGACGAGAACGACGGCCAGTCCACCATCGACATCACCATCGGCGACGACAGCACCTCCATTCTCTTGGACCAGGATCTGCCCGGCGGCGGGGCGAGCGCGGCGACCCGGACCGAGGCGACGGTGCTGAACGATGTCACCTTGCAGAACGGTGACGCGATTACGCTCTTGGCGACCCTCGACCCCTTCGAGTTCGCCCGCATGGATGTGCTGACCTTCCAGCCCGACGACCCCCTCATCGGGTAACGTCGGCCTGACTAAGCTACTGGGTCACCCGGCCTCGCCCGGCGCCGCGTTTTGCGCCGGGCCGACACTTTGCGACTGGATGTAGTTAGCGAGGCCCATCTTCTCGATCAGGCTGAGTTGCGTCTCCAGATAGTCGACGTGTTCTTCTTCGGATAGCAGGATTTGTGACAAGAGGTCCCGGGTGACGTAGTCAGCCTGCTGTTCGCAATAGGCCACGCCTTCTCTAAGATCCGGCAGGGCCTTGCCTTCCAACTTGAGATCGCTCTCGATGATCTCCTGCACGCCCTCGCCGATGATGGGCTTGCCTTGATCCTGGACGTTCGGCAGGCCCTCTAAAAAGAGGATGCGCTCAATCAAGGCATCGGCATGGCGCATTTCATCGATCGATTCTTCGTACTCTTTGGCGCCGAGACCGAGCAAACCCCAACTCTTCAGCATCCGCGCGTGAAGGAAATATTGGTTGATAGCCGTCAGCTCATTTTGCAGCACTTGGTTCAAGTGCTTAATCACCCCTGCATCGCCCTTCATTGCCTAGCCTCTCTGCCCAAAGAAAACCCGCCTCGAGATATAGACCATCTGCGATGGCGATCAACCATTCTGCGAGGAAGATTTCGGGGAACCATTGGGCCTTTCCATAGGGGAGGGGGATCACATTTGCCGGCGAAGCCCGGGAATGCCTGTTGCGGTAACGCTCGGCGGCGCGGCAATATGCTGGATGCAAGCTAAGGACCGTCGGGAGCGGGCAGCATGGTACAGGATCAATGGGGGAACCAGCTCACTACGAAAAACCCAGCCGCTGCCGGCCATTTTGATGCGGCTGTCGAGCGGTTTCTAGAATTTCGCCTGGCCGCCGGCGAAAGTCTCAAAGCCCTGTTGGCGGCCGATCCTGATTGCGTGATGGGCCACTGCCTGAAAGGTTATTTCCTGTGCTTGTTTTATTCCAAGAAGTTCAACGACAAAATCACCGATAGCCTCAAGGCCGCGCGCCATGGCTTGGCCCAGGCAAACGCGCGAGAGCAGGCTCACGTGGCGGCACTCGCGGCCTGGTCCGGGGGCGATTGGCGGGGGGCGATCCAGACGTGGAACGAGATCCTGGCCGAACATCCGCGCGATATCCTGGCCATCCGCCTGCAGCATCAGCTGATTTTCTGGAAAGGGCAAAACCTGGCTCTCAGGGCTGCTGCGGCGCGGGTATTGGACTCTTGGGATGAGGCTGTGCCCGGCTACAACTTTCTGCTCGGCATGCTGGCCTTTGCCCAGGAAGAATGTGGTGACTACAGCGAGGCCGAAGCCAATGGCCGCCGCGCCGTGGCGCTCAACCCGCAAGACCTCTGGTCGATCCACGCGGTCGCCCACGTCCTGGAAATGCAGGGGCGCAGCGGCGAGGGGCTGGCCTGGCTGGACTATCCGCTTGACGCCTTCGAAGATCGCAATCCCTTCAAGGGCCATCTCTGGTGGCACCGGGCTCTCTTTGCCTTAGAGAAGCGCGATTTCGACCAGGTCTTGGAACTCTATGATCGGGTGATCTATCCGCAGGAAAGCGACCTTTACTCCGATATCTTCAACGCCGCTTCCCTGTTGTGGCGCTTAACCTTCGAAGGTGTGGCCGTCGGCGGTCGCTGGCAAATGCTGGCCGAGGCGGCAAGCACGCGACGTCAAGACACGGCCATGGCCTTTACCGACATCCACGTGATGATGGCTCTTGCGGCGGCCGGCCGTTGGCAAGATGCTGCGGACCTGCTACAGGCCTTGCGTGAAGCCTCAGTGCAAGACGCGAGCTCGGAAGCCATCGTCTATCAGTACGTTGCCGTGCCCTTGGCGGAGGCGATTCTGGCTTACGGGAAGGACGACTTGGCGCGTTCCATCGAGTTGTTTGAGGCGGTGAGCCCCAATCTCTCGATGATTGGCGGCAGCCATGCGCAACGGGATATCTTTCAACAGTTCTTGGTCGAAGCCTTGTGCAAAATTGGTCGCTTGCCCATGGCGCGTGCCGTCTTGGCGGAGCGTGTCACCTTGAAGCCGACCTGCCGCAACAGCTGGATCAAGTACGCGATGGTCTTGCAAGCCCTGGGCGATAAGGAGAAAGCCGAAGAGGCTTTGTCCAAGGCCGAAGATCTCGCGGCTTGATCCAAGCAGCAGCGAGCAAATGTAGAGGAATCTAACCCATGAAGGATCTTGCCGGCATCTGCACCCCAATCTGCACGCCCTTTACCGACGACGGCAGCGCATTAGATGAGTCTCGATTGCTTGATCACATCGATTGGCTGATCGAGGCCGGCGTCAACATCATTGCGGTCTGCGGCGGCACCGGTGAGTTTCCCTTTCTCACGACCGAGGAAAAGCGCCGCATCATCGAGGTTTCCGGCCGCCACATCGATGGCCGCGCCGGGCTTATCGCGCAAACCTCAGCGATTCGGACCGAAGAGGCGATCGAGGCGTCCAAGCATGCGCAAGGCGCCGGTGCCGATTGCCTTCTGGTGTTACCGCCCTATTTCGAAGGGCCGGATGAGCGCGGTGTTGCTTGGCACTACGAGCGGGTTGCCGGCGCCGTCAGCGTGCCGATCATGGCTTACAACATTCCCCAATATTCCGACTTTGACGTGACGCCGGATCTGATGAGGCGCCTGGGCGAGACGGCCGGCATTCGCACCATCAAAGACAGCACCGGCGATATGCTGCGTATCGAGCAACTGGTAGCGGCAGGATTTAAGGTCTTTAACGGCTGTGACTATTTGAGCTTCTATGGGCTCCTGGCTGGCTGCGCGGGTTGCTTTTGGGGCGGGTCGAACGCCATGCCGGCGCAAGCGGTGGCGCTTTATCGGCATTGTGCGGCAGGCGAGACTGCCGAAGCGGCCGCCTTATGGGAGCGCATGAAAGCAGCCAATCTGTTCTTCTGGAGCCACGCCTTCAATCCTTCCATCAAGGCGGCTTGCGGCTTGATCGGGCGGCCGATGGGCGAATGCCGCAAGCCGGTAATGCCTCTGTCGACGGCGGACTTGGCGGCCTTGGAAACCGCCATGGCGCCGCTGCTCCGATAATAGACCGAGCAGGACGAGCCGCATTCGACTGCACGCTTGCTTCGAATTTGGCATCCGTTGGCTGTACACGTTAGCAATCCGTGCTAGTGGCCTTCCGAAAATAATCCGTAATGATTAATCATTACGCGATTGTCTTGCCGGAACTTCAACTTCGCGACCTTAAGTGCCAAGATAAATTACTGAGTTCATTGAGATTCAGCAAGGTGCCACCAATGAGACTTTGCCATTTGTTAATTTTGATAAGGTATAGGGAGGCGCTGGCGAGTAGCAAAGCCGTTGCTCCAAAAATACTAGGTTCGCCTAATCAGATTGTACATGAAAACGCCTTCAGCCAATACTCAACGCTTAGGAAAGTCGCGGCTGCATATTGCATACTTTGCGCTTGCCGCGTTTTACATGATTACAATAGGTGCAAGTCTTTACATCAATAAGCATCTGTCGACCATTTACGAAGCGGCCGTTGATCAAAACCAAAAATGGGCTAGGCTCGCAACCCAGATCGATGTAATAGCCAATCGCATCAGTGACATGGCCGGTCCGGCCAATTTCACGTTCGAACATAGTGCCTCACCTGAGCACCATTCACCGTCCGGGCATCATATCGCTTCTGAGCCCGCTCCCTTTTCGGCAGAACACGTAAAGACGGAAATCTACATCTCGCTCTTTAAACAAGAGTTACAGCGATTTTCAGTGTTGATAAGGGAGAATCTTAAAGGCGGCGACACGAACAAGACTATGGCTCCGGAAGAGCTGCTGCTGACCAAACTACAGTCGATCCATCAGTCAGCTGAGGAGCAAATACAGGCGAGCAAGGCCTTCTTTATGGCTGTCGAACACGACAATCACGAAGAGTTGATGATAAGCTGGGCATTAATAAATCGCCACAGTACCAACACGGTGCGCCTGCTTCGCGAAGCCGGCCAGTATGTCAGTGATATTCAAAGCGGTCTTTTCGATAAGCAGATTGCGGCAGCTAAATCGGCCCAGCAGCGGCAAATTTTACTTTTTACCATAGCTCTGGTCTTGATGCTCAGTGGCACGGTCTATGGCTTGGTTATCGCCAAGGCGGTGAAAGCAAGCGAGCATGAGCGCGATGCGCATCTGACTCAGTTGGAGCAGAACGAAACGCTCTTAGAAAAGCAGGTCCACGAACTGGAACAGGCGAAGCGCGAGCTTGAGGCAAAAGGACAGGAGCTCAATGAGCTTGCCAAAAACCTTGTTATCACCCGTGACCAGGCGGAAGCGGCCAACGAGGCGAAGTCGGCATTTCTAGCGACCATGAGCCACGAAATTCGCACGCCGATGAATGGCATACTCGGCATGGCGGGATTGCTGGCGGACAGCCCGCTAGAAAGTGAGCAGCAGCAGCAGTTGGCCATCATTCGCCAATCCGGGGATATGCTGCTTACCATCATTGACGATATTCTCGACTTCTCGAAGATCGAAGCGGGCAAGTTGGACCTGGAGATCGTTGACTTTGATCTCAGTCAAACGATTTCAAGCGTTTTGGAATTGCTCTCCGCGAAGGCCTCTGAAAAGGGTCTGGAACTGGCATCTTACATCGCCTCCGATATCCCGACCATACTGTCAGGCGATCCGAGTCGGCTGAGGCAAATCTTGCTGAACTTGATTGGCAACGGCATCAAATTCACAGAGACGGGTGGCGTTGGGCTGGAGGTGGAACTTGATTCCGTAGTCGGCACCTCAGCGACACTTCGATTTTCCGTTACCGATACCGGCATTGGAATTATGCCTGATGACCAAAAGAAACTGTTTGAACGATTCTCTCAAGCCGACCATTCCACGACCCGGCGTTTTGGCGGAACCGGCCTAGGTCTCGCAATCAGCAAAGAGCTTTGCCGCTTGATGAACGGAACGATCGAGGTTTCAAGTAGCGGCAGCGGCGGATGCTGTTTTAACTTTACCGCCATTATGGAAGTTATCTCCGGAGATCGAGACGAACACCTTTCAGCCTGCGCCGAGTCATTGCGTGGCCGCAGTGTGCTGGTCGTTGACGACAACAAGATCAATCGACGAATCTTTGCCCGTCTTCTGACAGATATCGGGATGGAGGCCGAATGCCTGCCAGATGCCAAGAGTGCCATTGACCAATTGACGGCTTTTTCTAAACAGGGTCACGCCCTGGATCTCATTATCATTGATCACCGTATGCCGGACATGGATGGTATGGAGCTTGCTGCCGCAATTCATGAGGGATCACTCGAATGCGGCGCCAAACTTGTGCTTTCCTCCTCGGCAACGGTGTTGAACAACAGGGTAAAGGCTCTAAGACACGGATTTGATCAAACCCTACCAAAACCAATTCTCAAAGATGTTGTACTGGTGCGCCTGGCTTGGCTCTTCGGGGTCGAGCAGGCTGACGCATCTGATGCGAAGCAGGGTACCCGCCTCCTGCACCGGAGACGCCCCCTTAATCACAAGCGCGTGCTCGTGGTAGACGACAATCAGATCAATCAGCTCTTGGCGGTGACTATTTTACGAAAGTACGGCTATCACACGGATGTGGCGGGCAATGGTCTAGAGGCGATTCACGCGGTGCGCCGCTGCCCCTACGATGCCGTGCTCATGGATATGCAGATGCCGGAGCTAGACGGCCTCAGCGCTACACGTCGCATTCGCGAAGGCTTGGGCAGGTCGGCGACATTTCCAATCATCGCCATGACTGCAAATGTGATGAAAGGCGATGTGGAAAGCTGCCTTCAGGCTGGGATGAACGACCATATTGCAAAGCCAATCGACCAAGATCTGCTCATTAAGAAATTGGATTTCTGGTGCGGTGTCGACGGGGAGCCGGAGGATCGACCGAGCCACGAGGAGCCGGAGCAGTTAGAAGAGCCCGCCGATAGGGAGTCACTAGCATCCCGCGACAATCAGGATCCCAGGGCTTTCGACGATTTGGATCAAGCACTCAAGGACTTCGCATCCTCGGGAGGGAAGTAGTCGGCTCGTCGGCGAGCTGCATCAGAAAGAGAAAATAAGTAGAAAATATCGCTGCTGTTTTCTTCTCCTAAAGATTCTTCTGAATAGGTTCCTGGATCATTAGGATTCAATCGTGGCGGATGCCATGAGCGACAGCCCAGCGAATACCGAAACATTCGACGAACTGAACCTGCTTTCGATCGAGGTCGAGGATTTCGATCTGGCGGGATTGATCGTGGAGGGCCTGCCTGGCGTTTCCTCCGGCGGCCAGCACGTTCGCATCGCCGACTTCGGCGCTCCGGCCGGGACCACCGGCACGGCGAGCGCGGCCTTCGGCGGGCCAAGCGGCTTCTATGATGTGATCTTGGCCTATTACGACGAGAACGACGGCCAATCGACCATCGACATAACCATCGGCGACGACGGCACCCAAGTCCTGCTCGACCAGGACTCGGCCGGCGGGGTTGCCAGCGCTGCCACGCGGAGCGAGGCGACGGTCCTCTCCGGCGTCAGCATCGACAACGGTGATGCCATTGTTCTGACCGCCACCCTCGACCCCTTCGAGTTCGCCCGCATGGATCTGCTGACCTTCCAGCCGACGAGCGGGCCGTCCGACCAAGAATCGGAGGTGATCGGCCTGGAGGTCGAAGCCATGAGCCTCTCGGGCCTGACAATCGAAAACCTGGCCGGGATCTCCTCCGGCGGTGAGCACGTCCGCATCGCCGACTTCGGCGCTCCGGCCGGGACCACCGGCACCGCGAGCAGTGTTTTCCAAGGCCCTTCGGGCACTTACAACGTGAGCTTGGCTTACTATGACGAACGGGACGGGCAGTCCGAACTGAGCTTGGCCGTTGGCGACGATACCGTCAGCCTTACGCTCGACCAAGACTTGCCCAGCGGCGTGGCAGCCGCCGAGTCGCGGGTCGAGGCGGTCTTGCTGCATGAGATCGACATCCTGAACGGCGATGTCATTACGCTGACCGCCGTCCTCGACGATGCCGAGTTCGTGCGCATGGACAGACTCCAGTTCGAGCTGGTCGAAGGGGCTGGTCAGGCTCCCGTCGCCGAAGACGATGATCTGGGTGAAGTGTTTCTCGCGACGCCGGTCACCGTCAGCGTCGCCGATCTGCTTGCCAACGACCATGACCCGGAGGGTGGCGAGGTTAGCCTCGGCGGTCTTGGCGAAGCCGTTGGTGGGGTCGTCAGTCTGGACCAAGCCAAGCAAGTTGTCGCCTTTCGCCCGGATCCCGGATTCATCGGTACTGCCCAATTTTCTTATGAGGTGATCGACGACGACGGGATGAGTGACCGCGCCTCGGTGCGCCTCGAAGTACGTGCCGAGGCCGGATTGGGGGAGCTTGGCGAGCTGCCGGGCCTCGATGGGCTGACGCTCTTTGGTGCCGAAGAATTTGCGTTGGCCGGGACGTCTGCTGCTTTCCTGGGTGACGTCAACGGTGACGGGATCGATGACATCGGATTGGTCGCTGCCGGCGATTCCGGCGGTGGCCCGTTGGCCGGAGCGGCCTATGTGATCTTTGGCGGCCAGGTGCTTGCGGCCGAAACCTCGCTTGCCAGTGTAGCCGGTGGGAATGTGGCCGGGTTCCGACTGGACGGCAACACGCAGGGCTACAATTCCGTTGTTGTGCATGGGCTTGCCGCCGGCGGGGACATCAACGGGGATGGCTTTGGCGACGTGCTGGTGACCGCGGGTGACCTTTATGGCACCGAGGCTTCGTCCTACGTGGTGTTCGGCGGACCCCAACTCGGCGGCTTGGGCACCAGCGGGCTTGGCCTAGGCGGAACATACACGGCAAACGATGTGGGCGGACCGGATCTTCCCGGCTTTCGTTTTGAGGGACCAAGCACTGGCCGTGGTTACGCGACCGGCCAGTTGGCTGGCGTCGGCGACATCGACGGTGACGGCTTCGACGATCTCGCATACCGGGCAACCGTTTATGAAGGCGAGGCCATCACCGGCCGCGTGCATGTGCTGTACGGTGGCCAGGAATTTGGCCCCTTGGTCACGACCTACGACGTTGGTAGCGGCGATCTTGCCGGTTTTGTCCTCGAAGGCGGTGCCGATCTCCAGGCCGTGCCCAGAACCGCCGTGTCTTCTGCCGGCGATCTCAACGGCGATGGTTTTGATGATATGGTCCTTGGCGCTAGCGACTTTCACGTCGGCTATGGCCTGGCGACGACGGCAGGCCAGGCCGCCTATGTAATCTTTGGCGGCCAGGCGCTTTCCGGCCGTCACGCCTTGTCCGAGGTCGGGACAGGCGACCTCGGCGGCCTGATCTTGCAAGGCGACACGCCGAGCACGGACTTTGCCCAATCGCTTGCCGCGGCGGGCGACGTCAATGGTGACGGCGTCGATGATCTTTTGGTCGGTGCCCCCTACGGCAACGCCGGCGAAGGCGCGGGTGGCACTGGCTATGTTCTATTCGGCGATCCCAGCCTGTCGGGTGCCCTCGATTTTGGGCTGGTGGACGATGGCGGCCTGGCCGGCCTGCGGTTGACCAGTGACTTAGTCGGAGACCGCTTGGCACAGTCGCTAGCAACAGCGGGGGACCTCAACGGCGATGGGTTCAACGATGTCGTCTTTGGCGCCCCTCAGTCTGATACGGCCGGGACCTTTGCTGGGGCCGCACACATCCTTTTCGGCCAGCCTGAACTTTCCGGTGGCTATGAGATCGGGCAGCTTCTCACCGGCGAGATTCTGGGATTTCGGCTAACCGGCGATGCCGCTTTAGATCTTAGTGGTCAAGCGGTTGCCGGCGGCGGCGATTTCAACGGTGACGGTTTCGACGATCTGATCATAGCCGCGCCGGGGGACGATTCAGCTGGGTCATCGGCTGGCGCGGCGCACTTGATCTTTGGTGGTGGTTTCACCAATCAAGGGACGGTGGAAACAGTGCCCATCGACCCTTTACCTCCTGGTCCTGTACTCCCCGGCCCTGTATCCTCTAACTTGGAAGACCAACTGGTCGCAGGCCAGTTCTTTGACGCCGACACTTTGATCTAAGGTTTTTTCCCCTTTCACAGCGCGTTGGCACCTTGGCTTCGCGAAAGCGCTTTGCCCATGGCGCCTCTGCGGCAACCTTCTCGGCAGAAGAGCATGCTGGCTTCTTGCCCGACAGTAGATGCCGCATCAGGGTTGCCTCTGGAAACCCTCTTGACCAAGACCTATCGACGAGCTTCCATCGATCATCACAGTGATCGCGCAGTCCCAATCCCGGGAGATCGGGGCGCCGGACGGTTGAAAGGGAAAGGGAGTGATGTTGTGGAAGATTCCATGCGTTCGCGCGAGCCGGCCGTTCAGGTCAGAAACATGAGTCGGCTCGAGACCCTCTTGGCGCCTGGCTACAAGGCCGAACCCTATTGGTGGGAACGAACGCCGCGACCTGACCTTGGTTCTCCCGATCCGCCGGGCCGGGCCGATGTGGCGATCGTCGGCGCCGGATTTACGGGCTTGTGTGCGGCTATCCAAACCGCGCGCGGCGGGCGCCACACCGTGGTGCTCGATCGTGAGGATGCTGGTTGGGGCTGCAGCTCTCGCAATGGCGGCCAGCTTACCAACACCTTGAAGCCGAGTTTCGAAGAACTGGCGTCGAAGTACGGCCCGCAACGAGCCCAAGACATACTCCTGGAAAGCCACAAGGCCCTCGCCTGGACCGGCAGTTTCATTGCCGAAGAGGAGATAGACTGCGACTTCCGAAGGCTCGGCCGCTTCCATGCGGCCCACAACACCACCGCTTACCGCAGGCTCGAGCGGTACCTTGACAATGCTCCCGATGGCCTCGAACCAGATGCCTTCCTAGTCCCGCGCCAGGACCAGCGTTCCGAGATCGGCAGCGATTTCTACCATGGCGGCTTGGTCTATCGGCAGCACGCCAGCGTCGACCCAGCGGCTTACCACCAGGGTCTCTTGGAAAAGGCGATGGCTGCCGGTGCGGAAGTGGTGCCGTGCTGCGGGGTAACCAGCATCAGCCGCGACCCGGCCGGCTTTGCCCTGACCACATCCAAAGGTGTCTTGCGATGCCGCGACGTGATCCTGGCGACCAGTGGCTATACTGGGTCGCTCAGCCCCTGGCAGCAGCGGCGAATCATCCCCATTGGCAGTTATATCCTGGCGACCGAAGCTCTGCCGCCTGAGCAGATCAAGCGTTTGATACCCAATGATCGGGTGGTGTCGGATACCCGCAAGCTGGTGGTCTACTACCGGACATCGCCGGATGGCCGACGGCTGCTTTTTGGCGGGCGTGTATCGATCAACGAATCCGATCCGAGCGTCTGCCTGCCGGCTCTGCATGCGGAAATGGTTCGCCGCTTCCCCGAGTTGGAGGCAACCAAGGTAACCCATGCTTGGATGGGTTTTGTCGGCTATACCTTCGATTCGCTGCCCCATCTGGGGCGCCATGACGGTATCTACTATGCCATGGGCTATTGCGGGTCTGGCGTGGCCTTGTCGGGTTACATGGGCACGCGCGTCGCCCAGCAGTTATTGGGCCTGGATGAAGGGCGTACGGCGCTTGATGGCTTGGCCTTCCAAACCCGCCCATTTTACCGTGGCACGCCGTGGTTCTTGCCGCCCTCGATCTGGTACTTCCGCTGGCGCGACGACCAGGACTGGTAAGGGGCCACCCTAGAGCAGACCTAATGTCGCAGCGCCCGATCGGGCCTACTGCATCAGGATGCGCGGACCCTCTCGGTCACCGGCGGTCAGGCTAGTGCTGACCTTGTCCCAAATAGCCTGGGCAATTTCCGTGTAGGCTTTCGCGTGGGGAGACTCCGCTTTGGCGACAACGATCGGCCGACCACCGTCGGAGGTCTCACGAATCTCCAAATCGAGGGGGATCTCGCCAAGAAAATCCATACCTAAGCGCGCGGCCTCCTTCTTGGCGCCGCCATGACTAAAGATGTGCGATACCTCGCCACAATGGGGGCAGGCGAAATAGCTCATGTTCTCGATGATGCCCAGCACCGGGACGTCGACCTTGCGGAACATGTTGAGCCCCTTGCGGGCATCCAGAAGGGCAATGTCCTGGGGCGTCGAGACGATGATGGCGCCGGTCAAGGGCACCTGTTGCGACATGGTCAGTTGTGCATCGCCTGTGCCCGGCGGCATGTCGACGATCATGATATCGAGCGGCGCCCAATCGACATCCCGTAGCATTTGCTGAAGGGCGCTTTGCACCATGGGACCACGCCAGATCATCGGCGTGTCCTCGGCCACCAAGAAGCCCATGGACATGCACTTGACGGCATAATTTTCAAGCGGTGTGAGGCGGCGCCCATCCGGCGAGCTGGGCCGGCCGCTGATACCCAGCATGCGCGGCTGCGACGGTCCGTAGATATCGGCGTCGAGGAGGCCCACTTTCAGGCCCAAAGTGGCAAGCGCTGCGGCTATGTTGGTTGCCGTGGTTGATTTGCCGACCCCACCCTTGCCGCTGGCGACAGCGACGATCGAGCGCACCCCAGATACCATGCTGCCTGCCTGACTGCCTTGCTGGCCTGGCGTCGGGCCCGGTTGCGATTGCTGGGGCTGCGATGGGCGTGGTTGCCCGTTCTGAGGCGCGCGATTCGCCGGTGCCTCGTTATGTGCGGTCAGGACCGCGGTCACCGAGAGTACCTCTGGAAGGGATTCGACGGCCTTCTCGGCCGCCTTGCGAAGCGGTTCCATGGCAGCACCCCGGCGCGGATCGACCTCGATGGAGAATCCGACATTGCCGTCTTTGACAATCATCCCGGAAACCATGCCAAGGCTTACCAAATCCTGGCCTTTATCGGGGACGATGACAGATTTCAGTGCCTGCCAAACCTGGTCCTCGCTCACACGGCTCATCCTTGAAAACTCCACATGATTGCCAATATCCGCTATCAACCCATTGCCACAAGTGCGTGGCGCCTTAAGACAAGGCTTTCCCCTGGCGGCCACCATGATATAAGGCTCGCCAGGCCGATTGGTTAGGCCTTTTATCTCTATCCTGACGAGACAGCACAACGAGGAACGAGCGCATGCCCTGGAAATCGCAAGGTGGTGGCGGCAACGGCGGACCCTGGGGCGGCGGCGGTAATCAAGGCCCCTGGGGCGGTGGCAGTGGTGGCGGCGGCGGCGGCCAGGGTGGCAGGCCGCCCGACTTTGAAGATCTCATTCGTAAGAGCCAGGACCGCGTCAAAGGAATTCTCCCAGGCGGGGTCGGTGGCAGCCGGGCGGTCTTTCTGGTGGTTGCCATCTTGATTGCGGTTTGGATGGCGTCGGGCTTTTATCGGGTGCAGCCGGACGAGCAGGGCGTTGTCATGCGGTTCGGCAAGTGGGTCAATACGACTCAGCCCGGCCTGAACTGGCATTTGCCCTATCCTATCGAAGATGTCATCACGCCAAAGGTCGAAAACATCAACTCAATCGACATTGGCTATCGTGACATCGGTGGCGGCAATGACCGAGGCGCGCGGGGGCCCAAGCGCGATGTCGAAGAAGAAAGTTTGATGCTGACGGGTGACCAGAACATCATCGACATCGATGTGACCGTGCTGTGGAAGATCGCTGATGCCGGCCAGTTCTTGTTCAACTTGCGCGATCCCGAAGCGACCACGAAGATTGCAGCCGAAAGCGCTATGCGCGAAATCATCGGCCGCACCGACATTCAGCCGGCGCTGACCGAAGCGCGTCAAGATATCGAAAGCAAGACACGGACCTTGCTGCAGAGTATCATGGATGAGTATGAGGCCGGGATTCAGGTGATCCAAGTGCAGTTGCAGCAGGTGCAACCGCCGGCACCGGTGATCGATGCCTTCAACGACGTGCAGCGGGCCTTGCAAGACCGAGACCAACTGCGCAACAAAGCAGATGCTTATCGAAACAATATTTTGCCGCGGGCCCGCGGTGAGGCGCAACGCATGATCCAAAACGCCCGGGCCTACCGCGAGCGCCTGATCAATGAAGCCCAAGGTGAGGCGCAACGCTTCATAGCCGTCTACGAGGCCTACCTGGAAAACCCAGAGGTGACGAGGCAGCGCATGTATTTAGAAACCCTTCAGAGCGTCCTATCACAGACCGATAAGGTCATCATGGACCGCGGCGTCGAGGGCGCGGTGCCCTATCTGCCGCTCAACGAGCTGAAGAAGCGAGACACCAGCCAAACCGGCGAGCCAGGCATCAACTAGAAACCAAGGAATGACATCATGAACAGGACTTTTTTCATCCTTGGAATTGCCGTGGTCGTCCTCGGCGTCTTGGCGAGCAGCGCTCTCTTTACGGTGCACCAGACACGCCAAGCCATCGTCTTGCAGTTCGGTGAGCCAAAGCGGGTTGTCGCCGAGCCAGGGCTTAATGCCAAGATCCCCTTCATTCAGAATGTTCTCTTCTATGAAAAGCGAGTGTTGAACCTCGATCCACCGGCGGAGCGGATGATTCTCTCCGATCAGAAGCCCTTGCTGGTCGACGCCTACGCCCGCTACCGCATCGCCGATCCTTTGAAGTTCTTCCAGACCGTGCGCACGGAAGACAGGGCAAACACCCGTCTTGGCACCATCGTCAACGCCAGTCTGCGGAGCGTCTTGGGTAACGTCAACCTGGCCAATGTTTTGTCGGAAGAGCGTGCCGGCATCATGCGCCAAATCGCCGGCGTGGTGAACGACGAAGCCCGGCGATTCGGCATCAACGTCGTCGACGTGCGCATCCGCCGAGCCGATCTGCCGGAGGCCACCAGCCAGGCAGTCTACGATCGCATGAAGTCCGAACGCGAGCGTGAGGCGGCCGAGTTCCGTGCCCAAGGCTCGGAGCAGGCCCAGCGAATCGAAGCCGCCGCCGACCGGGAGGCGACGGTTATTCGCGCCGAAGCCAAGCGCGAGGCGGAAATCGAACGGGGTCTTGGCGAAGCCGAGCGGACCCGGGTGTTGAACCAGGCCTTCGGCCAAGATCAGGGCTTTTTCAATTTCTATCGATCCATGACCGCATACGAAGAGTCCCTGACCAGTAGCGACACCTTGATGGTTCTGTCACCGGATAGTGAATTCTTCCAGTTCTTCAATAATGTAGCCAGTGGCGCCACCAACTAAACGACACCACGACTTCCTTCGGGGTGGGTGGCAAAGTGGGCGTCGACGATATCTTGACTGCCTTGGCCCTGGTGCTGGTGATCGAAGGCCTATTCCTGGCCGCTTTTCCCGGGAAACTGCGGCAAGTCTTGATGATGCTTGACCAAATGCCGGCCGACGCGCTGCGTTTGGCGGGCTTGCTTTCGGCCGTCGTTGGCGTGTTCTTTGTATGGCTGTTGCACCGCTAAAGGCGCGTAAAAACCTGAACATAGTCGTCGATGGAGCATGCATCTAGTGTGTTCAACATGGTCCGACCGTATTAACAAAGAATTTGTATTCATCGGGTCGAATAATGGTCAAATTGTTGCCCACATAGTGCCCAAGACTCTTACAATATCCCAGAGGTCCGATCGCCCAAGAAAGCTTGACTTCAGATGGTCGCTCACCAAATCGCTATAGTAAAGCGGCACCGTCTTGCAGCGGCTCCCTTGGCGCATGCAAACAGCTTGGAGATGTGAAGTGACGAACGTCACGATTGATGCATTCGTCCCGAAGCAAGCCTTTGGGATTTCGACCCTATCGGTAGTCCCACGCTGGCTCGCGGTCTTGGCGCTAGCGGTTATGTTGCCCGTTTCGACGGCGCAGGCGCGTGGTGCCCCTGACAGCTTTGCCGACTTGGCGGAACGACTGTTGCCAACCGTCGTCAATATCTCAACCAGCCAAAAGGCGCCGCAACGGCAAGGTGGACCAAGCTTTGAAGAGCAGTTCCGGGAGTTTTTCGAACGCCGACAAGGACCGCGTTCGGGTCCCCCGCGCCGGGTAACCTCGCTAGGATCCGGTTTCATCATCGACAAATCCGGCACCATTGTAACCAATCATCACGTGATCGCCGGGGCAGACGAGATCACCATTCGGCTGCACGACAACACGATTCACAAGGCGGAAGTCGTCGGCAGCGATGAAAGCACGGACCTCGCCGTTTTGAAGGTTGTCGATTTGGAAGGCGAGCTACCGGCAGAAACCCGCTGGGGTGATTCCAACAAGACGCGGATCGGCGATTGGGTCATGGCGATCGGCAATCCCTTCGGGCTTGGCGGCACTGTGACCGCCGGGATCGTGTCGGCGCGCCAACGGGATATCCAGTCCGGTCCTTATGACAATTACATCCAGACCGATGCCTCCATTAACCGGGGCAATTCCGGCGGTCCCATGTTCAATCTCGATGGCGAGGTGATCGGCATCAACACCGCTATCTTCTCGCCGACTGGTGGCTCTGTTGGCATTGGCTTTGCCGTGCCGTCCTCTATGGCCAAAAACGTGGTCGCCCAGATTCGCCAGTTTGGTGAGGTGCGGCGTGGTTGGCTCGGGGTGCGCATCCAAACGGTCACCGAAGAGTTAGCCGAAGGCTTGCGCCTGGAGGAGGCCTATGGGGCCTTGGTCGCCTCGGTCACCCCCGGTGGGCCGGCGGAAGCCGCTGGCATCCAGCAAGGCGACGTGGTTTTAGAGTTCGACGGCCAAAAGGTCGAGGAAATGCGCAAACTTCCGCGCATGGTTGCCGACACCCCCATCGGCAAGGAAGTGGATGTGACAGTCTGGCGAAAGATGGGGTCCGGCGACTACGAGAAGGTGAATGTCGGGGTGGTCTTAGGCCAATTGGATATCGAGCAAGTAGCTGCCTTGTCCAGTCCTGAGGTCGGCCCGCAGTCCAGCGGTTCCGGCGATGTGCCGGCCCTTGGCTTGGCGCTGGCCAAGATATCGCCGGCCTTGCGCGATCGCTTCGAGCTCGACGAAAAAACCAATGGCGTGGTGATCACCGAAGTCGACGGCGAGGGGTCGGCGGCGGAGAAGGATCTGCGCCCCGGTGACGTTATCGTCGAAGTCGATCAAGAAGAAGTCCTCAGCCCCGAGGAAGTAGCTGACCGGGTGCAACAGGCCAAGGACAAGGGTTTTTCGATCGTCACACTGCTGGTGTTCAGATCTGGGGATTTTCGTTGGGTGGCCGTTCGTTTGGGCGAAAGCTAAGCTGTGGCGGCTAGGGGCCGATCCCCGAACCGATGACGAGGGCGGCTTGCAAGCCGCCCTTCGTGATTCTGGTTTGGTCAATGGACAAATTCATCCGTCCTATACCCCTGAAAAAAGAGGGCGCCGGTCAAGTCCGTGTGGTCCAGGCGGTATCGGGCCTTCGCTCTAACCACCGGCTTGCCGTGATAGGCAAGACCGAGGCCCGCGGCCTCAAGCATGGCGAGGTCGTTGGCGCCGTCACCGATCGTGCAAGCCTGGCTGGACTGTAGACCGTGTTTTCCCAGCAAGCGGTGAAGAGTCTCGAGCTTAGCGGTTCGGCCCAGGATCGGCTCTTCAACTTTGCCGGCCAGGCGATCGCCGTAGATGACGAGCTGGTTGGACCAGTCCTCGTGAAACCCGCAAAGACTTCGGACGTAATTGGTGGCAAAACTAAAGCCGCCAGAAACCAGGGCCGTATGGGCGCCATGGGCGCGCATGGTCTGAACCAGGTGCCGCGCCCCGGCGGTGAGCTCGATCCCCTCGATGGTTTTTTCCAAGGCACGCAATGGCAAACCCTTGAGCAAGGCAACGCGCTCCCGCAGCGCCCCGGCAAAATCGATCTCGCCAGCCATAGCACGGGCAGTAATGGCCGCGACCTGCTTGCCGATGCCGGCGATTTCGGCGAGATCATCGAGGGTCTCGGAGGTGACGATGGTCGAGTCCATATCGGCCAACAACAAGCGCTTGCGCCGCTGGTGTGCTGGTTGCAAGGCCCAGTCGATAGGTCGTTCCTGAAGCAGCCTTCGAACCGAAACTTCGACGGCCGAGGGTTCCTCGGCAAGGACGTCGATGTCGCAGGCTTGGTCCTCACCCAACCAACGGGCCTTGCTTGGTCTGGCGCCGATCGTTTTCAGGGCATCATCGACTTCCGTCAAGGTGCGGCGGTCCAGGAGGGTACCGCAGCCGGCAATCAGTGTTAGCACCTGGGTCATAAAGAGCCATATAGAGGTCCGGGAACGATGATGACAAGGCCGCAACGGCGATAGAACCCTCAATGAACCGGGATCCATTCAATCCACGTCGAGCCGGCGAGTACCCGGTCGTGGTGGTGGCCGGGCCGACAGCCTCCGGCAAATCGGGTTTGGCCCTGGCGATCGCCACCGCCTTCGAAGGAACCATCATCAACGCCGACTCTATGCAGGTCTATCGAGATTTGGAAATATTGACGGCGCGGCCCGGGGAAGCGGCCAGGGCGCGTGCTCCCCATCGCCTCTATGGGGTTTTGGATGGTGCCGACCCCTGTTCAGCGGGACGCTGGCGCGATCTTGCCTTGAAGGAAACAGAACAGGCGCTGGCTGCCGGCCGCTTGCCCATCGTGGTCGGTGGAACCGGCCTTTATCTGCGCTCGCTGATGCGCGGCATGGCCAGCATTCCAGAGGTCGCTCCTCAGTTTCGGCAACAGGCGAGCGACCTGCACCGGCGCATCGGTGGAGAAGCCTTTCATCAGGCCTTGGCCGAGCGGGACCCGGCGATGGCGGTGCGGCTTCGTCCCAGCGACACACAACGCCTTATTCGCGCATGGGAAGTCTTCGCGGCGACCGGGCGCTCCCTGGATGAATGGCAAAAGGAACTCCCGGTACCGCCTACTCATAAATTCCTCGTTTTTCTTTTGCTGCCGCCGCGGGAGCACCTTTATCGAGCGGCCGATCAGCGCTTCGATGCAATGATCGAGGCGGGCGCCTTGGACGAAGTCGAGGCTTTGGTCGCACGCCGCCTTGACCCCGCTCTGCCGGTGATGAAGTCCCTGGGGGTCAAGCCCTTGGCAGCCTATCTCGCCGGCCAGATAAGCCGGCAGCAGGCGATAGAACTGGGAAAACGGGATACCCGTCGCTATGCCAAGCGGCAGTTCACCTGGCTCAAGACCCAATTGCCCTCGGACGCGCCGAATGCCACGGTCTTTAATGAGCAATTTTCGGAAAGTTTTTGCCCCAAAATCTTTTCGATTATTCGCGAATTTGGGTTGACCCCTAGGGCTTGACTGACTAGGGTACGCGCCCGCGCAACTGGCTCTTGGCCGGTGGCGATGGGTGTTTTCGCGTCTTGAAAACCCGGCCTTGGGCGCGAATTCGGGGACTGAGGGTCGGGCCTTTAACGATGTCGACGGGATGACCGCCAAGGAGTGGGCGAGGCAATGGCAAGCGAGCAGATGAGCGGTGCGGAAATGGTGATCAAAGCCCTGAGGGATCAGGGCGTTGATGTCATTTTTGGGTATCCCGGCGGCGCTGTCCTTCCCATCTACGATGCGCTCTTCGGTCAGAACGATCTTCGCCATGTCCTGGTCCGCCACGAGCAGGCGGCGGTGCATGCGGCCGAAGGCTATGCCCGTTCGACGGGCAAGGTGGGGGTGGTCTTAGTGACCTCGGGTCCGGGTGCAACCAATGCGGTGACCGGGCTGACCGACGCGCTGATGGATTCTATCCCGGTGGTCTGCCTAACCGGTCAGGTGCCAACCCATTTGATTGGTAACGATGCCTTTCAGGAGGCCGACACGACGGGGATTACCCGACCCTGCACCAAGCATAACTATTTGGTAAAGAACGTCGAAGATCTGCCGCGGGTGATCCATGAAGCCTTCTACGTGGCCAAGGCGGGGCGGCCTGGTCCGGTGGTGGTTGACCTGCCCAAGGATGTGGTGCAAAAGCAAGGCACCTATCGGCCAGCCAACGGCGATCGCCGGCGCAGCTACAAGCCCCAAGTGGAGCCTGACCCGCGTCGGGTCGAACAGGCGATGGAACTTTTGGCCGGTGCCAAGCGTCCCCTCATCTATTTTGGCGGCGGGGTGATCAACTCCGGTGATCGGGCCTGTGCCCTGCTGCGGGAGCTGGTTCGGACCTCAGGCTTTCCCTGCACCGGGACGCTGATGGGTCTTGGCGCCTACCCTGGCTCCGATCCGCGCTTCCTGGGCATGCTGGGCATGCACGGTTCCTATGAGGCGAACATGGCCATGCATCAGTGCGATGTCATGCTGGCCGTGGGGGCGCGATTTGATGACCGGGTGACTGGCCGCATCGATGCCTTTTCTCCCGGTTCTAAGAAGATACACATCGACATCGACCCCAGCTCCATCAACAAGAACGTTATGGTCGACGTGCCGGTGGTCGGTGACGTGGCCCATGTACTGGAGGCCTTGCTCGCCCTATGGCGCAAGCTCGAGGTTAAGCCAGATGGGGCGGCCATGGCAGAGTGGTGGCAGCGCATTGAGGAATGGCGCGCCCGCGATTGCTTTAAGTTCAAGGTGGCCGACGACATCATCAAACCGCAGCTGGCGATCAAAACGCTCTATGAGCACGTCAAGGACCGCGACACCTATATCACCACGGAAGTTGGCCAGCACCAGATGTGGGCAGCGCAGTTCATGAAGTTCGAGGAGCCCCATCGCTGGATGACATCGGGTGGCCTAGGTACCATGGGTTACGGCTTGCCGGCGGCGATGGGGGTGCAGATTGCCCACCCAGACTCCCTGGTCATCGATGTGGCGGGGGAAGCATCGATCCTGATGAATATTCAGGAGATGTCGACGCTGGCTCAGTACAAGTTGCCGGTCAAGATCTTCATCATCAATAACCAGTGGATGGGCATGGTGCGGCAGTGGCAAGAGCTGCTGCACGGCGGTCGCTACGCCGAAAGCTACACCGCCTCCTTGCCCGACTTCGTCCGCTTGGCGGAATCCTTTGGTGCCGTCGGCCTGCGCGCTACCAAGCCTGGGGAGTTGGATGATAAGATTGCCGAGATGATCGAAACGCCAAAGCCGGTGATCTTTGACTGTTGCGTCGATCAGAAGGAAAATTGCTTCCCGATGATCCCCTCGGGCGCGGCCCACAATGAAATGCTCATGGGGCCGGAGGATGAAGCCAAGAAACCCATTTCCGAGGAGGGCATGGTCCTCGTGTGAGGGCCGACCGACTCCCCTTGTGATTTAGGAGCGAGGCGGCCTTCGCGAGTGCAAGCGCGCCGCGCCGGGGTTTGGCCCGCTCCCGATTTAGGATGAAAGTACAATGGCGCCGCAAGAGCAACCCATTGAATTTCGGACCATAGCCGCCCTGGTGGACAATGAGCCGGGAGTCCTGGCGCGGGTGATTGGCCTCTTCTCAGGCCGCGGGTACAACATCGAAAGTCTGACCGTCACCGAGGTCGACAAGGAACAAAGCCTATCCCGTATCACCCTCATCACCAGCGGTACACCGATGATCTTGGAACAAATAAAGGCGCAGCTGGCGCGCTTGGTGCCGATCCATCGGGTGAGTGATCTCAGCCTCGATGGTCCATCCGTGGAGCGCGAGTTAGCCCTGATCAAGGTCGCCTGTTCGGGCGAACAGCGGCTCGAGTCATTGCGCATTGCCGACGTTTTCCGCGCCCGCGTCGTGGACTCGACCCATGAGAGCTTCGTATTTGAAATGACCGGCAAGACCGGCAAACTGGACGCTTTCGTCGAACTGATGCGGCCGCTCGGTTTGGTCGACGTCAGCCGCAGCGGTGTGGTCGCCATTTCGCGCGGGCCCGAAGGGCTGTAAAACGCGCGGGACCATGGTTCCTTTGCCGTCCTCCTTTGAAATGAGATAAGGATGGGGGTCGAAGAAGCCTAGGCTCGAGCGCCCGGCGGCGAACGTTCCGCAGCGCGAGGCGAGAACCAGAACAACGACGCCGTCGATCCGAGCGGGCGGGCAAGTAAGGCCACCGCGGGAAAGGCGGCAGCGAGGAGCGAAGTCAACAGGTCAAGAAAGGGGAGATAGCGGTCATGCGTGTCTATTACGACCGGGATGCCGATGTAAATCTGATCAAGGGTAAGAAAATCGCCATTGTCGGCTATGGCAGTCAGGGCCATGCCCATGCCAACAACCTGAGGGATAGTGGCTGCGAGCAGGTGAAAGTGGCGCTTCGGGCGGGCTCGCCCTCGGCCAAGAAGGCAGAGGCCGCTGGATTGGGTGTGATGACTCCGGATGAAGCGGCAAGCTGGGCCGATGTGGTCATGATGTTGACCCCCGACGAGCTGCAGGCGGAAATCTATCGTCGCGACCTCGAGCCCAACTTGCCGGAAGGGGCGGCGATCGCCTTTGCCCATGGCCTGAACATTCACTTTCGCCTGATTGAACCGCGCTCCGACCTGGATGTCTTCATGATCGCGCCTAAGGGTCCCGGTCATACCGTGCGATCCGAGTACCAGCGCGGCGGCGGTGTGCCCTGCTTAATTGCGGTCGATCAAAACGCTTCCGGCAACGCCCACGAGATTGCCCTTTCCTATGCTTCGGCCATTGGTGGCGGGCGCTCTGGTGTGATCGAGACCACCTTCAAGGAGGAATGCGAGACGGATCTCTTCGGCGAGCAAGTGGTCTTGTGCGGCGGCCTCACCTCGCTGATCATGGCTGGCTACGAAACCCTGGTCGAGGCCGGCTATGCGCCGGAGATGGCCTATTTCGAGTGCTTGCACGAGGTCAAGTTGATCGTCGACCTGATCTATGAAGGCGGCATGGCCAACATGCGCTATTCGATCTCGAACACCGCCGAATATGGCGATTACACCCGCGGTCCGCGCATCATTAACGAGGACACTAAGGCGGAAATGAAGCGCATCCTGGCCGACATACAAGCCGGCCGCTTTGCCCGCGAATGGGTGACCGAGTGCCAGGCCGGACAGGCCAGCTTCAAGGCGACCCGCCGTATGAATGCCGAACACCCGATCGAGGAAGTGGGTCAGCGCCTTCGGGCCATGATGCCCTGGATCGCCGCTAACCGGCTGGTGGACAAGGAGAAGAATTAGGCGCTGT
Source organism: Rhodospirillales bacterium (assembly GCA_965222795.1). Taxonomy (GTDB): domain Bacteria; phylum Pseudomonadota; class Alphaproteobacteria; order Kiloniellales; family CBDCUY01; genus CBDCUY01. The sequence goes on from OZ244972.1 coordinate 3,898,014, forward strand.
CCATCGGAAAACAGGGGTCGCTCGGCGGCGCTAAGCGACGCAGATACCCGGGACCGCGCGCGTCGTGAAGAGATGGGGCGAGGCCACGGCACCGGTCATATAGTCGCCGATGCGACATTGCTGTTGCGGTGTTGGATCTTCGCCCCTGGAGCCAATAGTGACCCACCGAAGCTTCCTAAAGGTCGGCCTCGTCGGAACCGTCGTCACGGCGATTTGTTGCTTCACGCCGGTGCTGGTGATGTTGCTCGGTGTCCTTGGCCTTTCCGCGGCTGTCGGTTGGTTGGACCTGGTTTTTGTGCCTCTACTTTTTGTCTTCATCGGCATCACATGTTATGCCCTTTGGCGCCTTAGGACATCATGATCGAACCCGCCTCGACCCTAATCTGTCCCCAGTGCGGCCACCAGGAAGTCGAGACTATGCCCACGGACGCTTGCCAATACTTCTACGACTGCAAGGGATGCGGTGCGGTGTTACGGCCTCGGCAGGGCGATTGCTGTGTCTTTTGCAGTTATGGCAGTGTGGCCTGTCCACCCGTTCAGGCCGCAGGGGGGCAGGGGACAGCCCCAACTTGCTGCTCTTCCTAGGAACTGTGGAAAGGGCGTATCTGGAATCCGGTCTGAAAATTGGCCGTGATGCCCTCTCGATTCGCACTTTCCGGTCCTAGTTTGAGACACCGATAAGGGCGGTCGCCAGGGGCATAAGTTATTTATTATCAATTGTTTATGATAAGATTGTTTAGATCGCTGAAGAACCGACGCAAAGATATGTGGACGCCGGGGCCGTGATCACGATAGGTTTTATCCGACTTCCAAAGCGGTGTTCATCGCTCAAGTTCGGACAGGGTAGCGGAGCAGTAATTCGGGAGGGATTTGGTCTCCACTATCAGTAATGGGGGACCGGTCCGTTTTTCCAATTCTTGAGCCTGAAAAATAGCGGCACGGCAGAACTATGACATAGCCGAGGAGAGGTATTGTTTCGTTTTGCAAACAAAGGTTTTATTTCAGCCATCTCAGCCGTTAACGGACACTTCACTTAGTGCAGTTAACCATTATCTTGCAAATGTCACCTTGGGGGAGTATTCGAACCCTCGGCCGGTGGTGACTTCGCTTATTTGGTAAGGATCTTTCGCGCTAATGTTTTCCCGACTACTCGGCATGCTTTCCGCGGACATGGCGATCGACCTGGGTACGGCTAATACCTTAGTCTATGTCAAGGGACGCGGCATCGTTCTCAATGAGCCCTCCGTCGTCGCAATTGCCGATGTGAAGGGTAAGAAGCAAGTGCTTGCGGTCGGGGATGAAGCCAAGATGATGCTGGGCCGCACGCCCGGCAATATTCAGGCCATTCGCCCGCTTCGTGACGGCGTCATCGCTGATTTCGAGGTCGCCGAGGAGATGATCAAGCACTTTATTCGTAAGGTGCATAATCGGCGCAGCTTTGCCAGCCCCCAAGTCATCGTGTGCGTGCCATCCGGCTCAACCGCCGTGGAACGGCGTGCCATTCAGGAATCGGCAGAAAGTGCGGGCGCGCGGCGGGTATTCTTGATTGAGGAGCCCATGGCCGCGGCCATTGGCGCCGGCTTGCCGGTAACCGAACCTACGGGGTCCATGGTGGTGGACGTGGGCGGCGGAACCACGGAAGTGGCCGTGTTGTCGCTTGGCGGAATTGTCTATTCCCGCTCGGTCCGGGTGGGCGGCGACAAGATGGACGAGGCCATCATCGCCTATATCCGCCGCAACCATAACCTCCTGGTGGGTGAGGGCTCGGCCGAGCGCATCAAGAAGGAAATCGGTTCGGCTTGCTCACCTGAGGATGGCGAAGGCGGCACCATGGAAATCAAGGGACGCGACCTGATGAATGGCGTTCCCAAGGAACTGGTTATCTCCGAACGACAAATCGCCGAATCACTGGCCGAGCCGGTAGGGGCGATCGTTGAGGCGGTCAAGGTTGCCCTAGAGCACACCGCCCCCGAGCTGGCGGCGGATATCGTGGACAAAGGAATCGTGTTAACAGGTGGTGGCGCGCTGCTTGGCAATCTCGATTTCGTCTTGCGGGCCTCGACCGGTTTGCCGGTCTCCATTGCCGATGATCCGCTTTCCTGCGTCGCCTTGGGAACAGGTCGCTGTCTGGAAGAAATGAACACGCTCAAAAATGTGCTAATTTCCATGTACTGATTTGAAAAGAAATTCTTTATTTCTTTCAGCTAGTCTTCTAGAATCATTTGAATTTATCAAAACTAGACTTGTTTTGATTTAGGTGTAAGTCAAGCTTCCGGAGGGGTCGTGAAGCAGCGGGCAGGCACGGTGTTGCATATCGCTACGCCGCTTAAGGCCTGGGCTCAGCGGTTTGCTTTTCTATTGCTCGTGGGGGCATCTTTTGGCCTCATGCTCATGGGAAAGGCAGATACGCTCTTGTTTGAGCGGGCACGCATTGCGGTGACAGATGCCGTTACGCCGATACTGGATGCCGTATCGGCGCCGGTAGCTACGCTTGCCGACATCATCGAAGAAGGCCAAGCCTTGGCCAATTTGCGAGAGCAAAACGCGCTGCTGCGGCAGGAAAACGAGCGCCTTATGCAGTGGCAGGTGGTGGCACGCCGCTTGGAGGCTGATAACGCTGCCCTGCGGGACTTGCTCAATCTCGTGCCCGACCCTGATTTGCGCTATGTTTCCGCCCGGGTCGTTGGCGACCATGGCAGTGCCTTCGTGCGCACGGTGCTGATCAACGCTGGTCTGCAGCAAGGTGTAGCAAAGGGTCAGGCCGCGGTGACCGGCGAAGGCCTGGCTGGCCGGGTGGTGGAAGCGGGCAACCGCTCGGCGCGTGTTCTCCTGATCACCGATATTAATAGCCGCCTGCCGGTGGTTGTGTCGGACACACGACACCGGGCGATCTTGGCTGGTGACAATTCACCCTTGCCTCGCCTCCTCTATAAGCCTCTCGATGCAACTTTGATGCCTGGCATGCGGATCGTAACCTCGGGACAAGGCGGCCTTTTTCCGCCTGGGCTGCCGGTCGGTATCATCGAAACTGTGAGTGAAGCGGGCATCACCGTACGAACCTTCGTGGACTGGAACCGGCTCGAATTCATGCGGCTGATCGATTACGATTTGGCTCGAACCCTGAGCGGTCCCGAACCAGTCGTTGCCGCCGAGGTCGGGCGGTGAAGCAAGGGTTCTGGTATCGTCTGGATTACTTCGCCCGAAGCCTATCTCCTTTCGCGATAACACTACTGCTGGTCATGGGTTCAATGGTGCCCATGCGCTTGCCGGACTTTTCGCCTATTGTACCCGGCCTGGCCTTGATCGCCGTCTATTACTGGTCGGTTCACCGGCCCGACCTCATGCCAATTTGGGCGGCCTTCCTGATCGGATTGTTTCAGGATTTGTTGTCCGGCGCACCCTTGGGGGTCGGCGCCATGGTGATGGTGATTGTCCATGCTGTGGTTGCCTTGCAACGGTCATTTTTTTCTGGCGCGTCCTTCATCCTTATTTGGATGACATTTATCTGGGTAGCTCTCGGGGCGCATTTGGTGATGTGGTTTCTCAGCTGCCTGGTGCTGGATGTGATGTTGGATGTGAAACCGGCGATCTTCCAGTTCTTGGCGACCGCGGCCGTCTACCCCTGTCTTGGATGGCTCTTCGCACAGGCCCAGCGGGCCTTTCTATCGGAACGTAGACACTAAAAATTCCGTCGCTCGATGTCGCTCAGCAACGAAGACCACGGTCGATACAAGTCCTTTACCCGCCGCGCCGCCTTGCTGGCGGGTGGCAAGACCCTCCTCTTCGCTGCTTTGGGAGGACGCCTCTACTATTTGCAGATGGTGGAATCCGAACGCTTCATGACCTTGGCCGAAGACAATCGCATAAACCTGCGACTGCTAGCGCCACCCCGCGGCCGTATCCTTGATCGTTTTGGCGTGCCCTTAGCGGTAAACCAGCAGAACTACCGTGTGGTCATGATTCCCGAACAATCTCCAGACCCGAAGATTGCACTGGACCTATTGGGCAAGGTCATTTCCCTCGATGAAGACGAGCGCAATCGCATCCTACGCGATATTGCTCGCAAGCGCGGATTTGTCCCAGTCACTGTGCAAGAAAACCTGACATGGCAGCAAGTCAGCCGTATCGAGGTCAATGCCCCAGACCTGCCGGGCATCAATATTGAAGTTGGTCAGACCCGGCGCTATCCGCACGGCGCCAATCTCGTGCATATCCTTGGGTATGTGGCTGCGGTGTCGGAAGGCGAGCAAACCGGCGACCCACTCTTGGAACTACCGGGCTTTCGCATCGGCAAGAGCGGTATCGAAAAACAGTACGATGGTGACCTTCGAGGGGCAGCGGGGAACAGTCAGGTCGAAGTCAACGCCGTGGGCCGGGTGATCCGCGAGCTTACGCGAGAAGAGGGGCAGCCTGGTCAGGATCTCGTGCTGACCATCGACGCTAAGCTACAAAATTACGCCCAGCAACGGCTGCTTGGCCACCGCAGCGCTGCGGCCGTGGTGTTGGATGCCACAAACGGCGATGTGTTGGCGTTGAGCTCCGTGCCGGGCTACGACCCTTCGGCATTTAACATCGGCCTCTCCCAAAGCCAGTGGCGGAAGCTTGCCCAAGACCCCTTGGCGCCGCTCACTAACAAGGCCATCGGTGGGCTCTACGCTCCAGGCTCTACATTCAAGGTGATTGTGGCCCTCGCGGCGATGAAGGCCGGCATTTCCACCGGCCATAAGGCCTTTTGTCCTGGTTTTGTGAAGCTTGGCAATGCCCGTTTCCATTGCTGGCGCAAGTGGGGACACGGCTGGGTCGATATGATCGATGGCATCAAACATTCTTGCGATGTCTACTTTTACGATCTGGCCAAACGCGTGGGTATCGATGCCATCTCGGATATGGCGCATAAATTTGGATTGGGCGCGCCGGTTGATTTGGATTTACCTGGAGAACGCGGCGGCGTGGTTCCCACCCGAGAGTGGAAGCTAGCGACAATTGGTGAGCCTTGGCAAAAGGGCGAAACCCTAATCACCGCCATCGGTCAAGGCTTTGTCTTGGCCACGCCCTTGCAGCTTGCCGTCATGACGGCGCGAATCGCCAATGGCGGCCAGGCTGTCAAGCCACGCCTGGTGCGCCGCCGAGACCAAGCAGAGCCGTTGCTGCCTAAGCTCGATGTATCGGAATCACATCTAAAGATGGTCCGCAAGGCCATGGACGCCGTAACAAATGAAAAGCGGGGAACCGCCTTTCGTGCCCGTATCGAACAAGAGGGATGGGAAATGGCCGGCAAGACCGGCACCTCTCAGGTTCGGCGCATCAGTCTCAGAGAACGCGAACAGGGGGTCAAAAAGAACGAAGAATTGCCGTGGCGCTACCGTGACCACGCGCTCTTCATCGGCTTTGCGCCGGTACACAACCCGCGCTATTGCTGTGCGGTGGTGGTGGAGCACGGCGGCGGTGGATCGAAAGCGGCGGCGCCCATCGCCCGCGATCTCCTAATCGAGACACAACGCCTCGATCCGGCTGGGCGGCCGGACGAAGAGGTTGTTGCGGCAAAAACGGGGCCGGAAGCCTAGGCATGTCCCAGCTGTCTCGTGCCAATCCGGAAATGCGCCTGGGCGAAAAGATCTGGAACCTCAATTGGGGCTTGATCGTTATCGTAATCATGATCTGTTCCGTTGGCGTCGCCATGCTTTACTCGGCAGCCAACGGCAGCTTCGAGCCTTGGGCGTCGCGGCAAATGATGCGGGCTGGCCTCGCTGGTGGCGCCATGCTGGTCGTGGCGCTGGTCGATGTACGCCTGTGGTTTCGCTTCGCCTACTGGATCTATCTCGCCTGCCTGGGACTGCTTGTGGCGGTGGAGGTTATGGGGACCGTGGGCATGGGGGCGCAGCGTTGGATCGACCTCAAATTTATCCAGCTCCAGCCTTCGGAAGTGATGAAGGTTGCCTTGGTGCTGGCGCTTGCGCGCTATTATCACGGTATTGCCCAGGAAGAAATCGGCCGGTTATCTCTTTTGGTGATGCCTTTGATGTTGGTAGCGGCACCCGCGGCGCTGGTGTTGAAGCAACCGGACCTAGGGACCGCAGGAATCTTGTTATTGATCGCCGTTATAACTTTCTTTGCCGCTGGTGTTCGCCTCTGGAAATTCGCTGCCGTCTTTGCGGTCGGTTTGGCTGCGATCCCTGTTGCTTGGCAGTTTCTGCGCGACTACCAAAAAGCTCGAGTGCTAACGTTCCTTAATCCGGAGAACGACCCGCTGGGGGCTGGTTATCACATCCTGCAGTCCAAAATTGCCCTTGGTTCGGGCGGCCTCTTCGGTCGCGGTTTTCTTCAGGGTACGCAAAGTCATCTAAACTTCCTGCCGGAAAAACAAACGGACTTCGTCTTTACAATGCTGGCGGAGGAATTTGGCATGGCCGGCGGCCTATTCCTATTGGGGCTGTTTTTTCTGGTCCTCGCCTACGGTTTTGCCATCGCCCTTCGAAGCCGCAACCATTTTGGCCGGCTGCTCGCCATAGGACTGACCTCGAACCTCTTCCTCTACATATTCATCAATATTGCCATGGTCACTGGCCTCATCCCTGTAGTCGGCGTGCCTTTACCGCTGATTTCCTACGGTGGCACGGCGATGTTGGCGGTAATGGTGGGATTGGGGCTGATGATGTGTGTCTATGTGCACCGTGACGTGAGGATCTCCCGTCGAGGACTCGGCGAGGACCGGTAGAGCGTCGGGCGGCAATTTGGGATCAATTCTGCTTGGCCTCTGGGGTGGCGATCCGCTGTCGAAACGGGCGCGGTCGCGATGTCATCGCATCTCGCAAGCGCGTTTCGCCAGCAGGACCGAACTTCCTATCGCCGGCCAGAGCCAAGCCCCGGCAAATCGGCTGTTCCCGATTTGTTGCTCGAAGAAGACATATGAACCGGGATCAATCCCGGTTCAGGGGGACGGGCGGTTTGGCGCCAAATCCGGCGCCAAGCCTCTCGGACCTATCATCGGATAGGCCCATCGAGCCTTTGCTTGACCTTGTCGCCAAACCGCTGCGTCAGAATGGTGCCAAATTGCCGACCGACGCTCCAGGCAACAGGTTCAACTGTCACCCACCCTTTCCAAGGCAAGGTAGCGTTGCTGGACATCTTCATTGGCAGCGAGCGCGGCGGAGGTGCCCTGCCATACGATCCGGCCCTTCTCAATGATGACATGACGATCGGCGAGGCGGAGCAGTGCGTCCAGATTCTTGTCGATAAGCAGGATTGACAGGCCTGCCTGCTTGAGGGACCGCAGAACCTGCCATATTTCCCGACGAACAAGCGGGGCCAGCCCCTCGGTCGCCTCATCGAGAATCAACAGCCGTGGATTGGTCATGAGTGCCCGGCCGATGGCCAACATCTGCTGCTCGCCGCCGGAAAGCTGGTTACCATAATGGCGACGTCGCTCACCTAGCACTGGGAAGAGCCCAAGCACCCGGTCTAACGTCCATCCCTGGTCATATGAACTTGCCGGCCGGGCGGTTGCGACCAGGTTCTCCTCGAGCGTGAGGTTGGGAAAAATCTGCCGACCCTCCGGCACCAGGCCAAGACCAGCTCGGGCCGCTTGGAAGGCGGGCCTGCCAGTTAGCTCGGCTTGGTCAAAGAACACCCGCCCCTTGCGCGGATTGATTAACCCCATGATGGTGCGCACGGTGGTTGTTTTGCCCATGCCGTTTCGACCAAGCAGAGTCACAACCTCTCCAGCGCCAACTTCGAAATTGATGCCGAAGAGCACTTGACTAGCCCCGTAGAAGGTTTCAATGGCTTCAATCCTCAGCATTTTCTCTTTTGCGATAGCCGATTTCCTGGAGGTGTTGCTGGCCGCGCCTTGGAGATGACGAGCCAAACCTAGGTCCTTGGATTAAGGTATTTTATCAGGTTGCAGCACACCGCGGCGATAGTGGTAGCGATAGAGTTCGGTGTCATAGCCAAGCGATCGGTAAAACGTTCTTGCCGGTGTGTTTTCGGTTTCTACCTGGAGGCACGATCGACGAACGTTCCGCGACAGGGCCCACTGCATCAGGCCGGTCACGGTCCGCGATCCATAGCCTTGCCGTCGACGCTTTGGATGCGTGGCCACGGACTGGATTACCAAGAGATCTCTATCGATCGCACCATAGGCGATTGCTACGATATCATCCTCAGCGTGACAGGCACAAAAAGCCTTTGGCAGGACAATGCTCTCGACCATCGCCTTGAAGAATCGGGCCGTCTGATGTGAAGCTCCGGTAATCGCAGTTCTCGCTTTGTACCAGAATTCATCGGGCTCACTTGCCAGCTTGACCGTCCCACAAGGCCTTAGCGCGCTACCGCAGAGTTCGGCATACAACATGTGCGTTTCACCCTCCGCGACATATCCGCGCCGATCCAACGGGCCTTCCATGTTTGGAGCGATCGTCGGGACCCGGAAGATTGCCGCCTGGCCCAAGGCGGCATAGGTTTGCTCTGCCAGGGTCATAATTTCTGTCGGATCACCGGTGCCCGGCTTCAGCGGGCTTACGGAGTTCGTCCTTCGGGTTGATCCGCCGGATGCCCTCAAGAGCCAGCCGTCAAATATGATCTGACGGGGGGAGGGCCAGGCGTTCTGGCAGGCCTCCTCCACCCTCCAAGAAAGGTCGTCACCGGGCAATTCGGTTACTCCCACATCCAAAGTTATTCTGTCAATTCCGGGTATTTCTGCCAATTCCAGGTGTTTTTGCCAATTCCAGGTGTTTTTGCCAATTCCAGGTATTTCTAACCGGAACAGTCACCGCTTCCTGTGGTCCGTCGGAGAACAATCAGAGCTCCTCGCCGAGATAGGCGCGCCGCACCTCCGGGTCTGCCCGTATCGCCTCGGGCTCACCACTCGCTATGACCCGCCCGTAAACGAGGACGGAGATCCGGTCGGCCAGGGCAAAGACCGCTTGCATGTCGTGCTCCACCAGAAGGATCGCAAGATTGTTTTTGAGTTCGGCTAGCAGGGCTACCATGGCCACGGAATCTTCCGGCCCCATGCCCGCCGTGGGCTCGTCCAACAGCAGGACTCGGGGCTTTCCGGCCAAGGCCATGGCCACCTCTAGCTTGCGTTGATCACCGTGGGAGAGATGGCCGGCCGGGCGCTCAGCTTCCGCAGTCAGGCCGACGATGGCAAGACAGTCGATCGCTGCTTGCCGAAGCCCTGGGTCACTTTGGGCCGGGCGCCAAAAGCGAAAGGAATGGCCAGCGTGCGCTTGGGCCGCCAAAGCGACATTGTCGCGAGCGCTGAACTTCGGGAAAATGCTGGTCGTTTGGAAGGATCGAGCAAGGCCGCGGGCGGCGCGGGCATGGGTTGGCAGGGTTGAAATGTCGTCACCAAGCAAGCGAATCTTTCCCGCATCGGGACGGATCTCACCGGCAAGCTGGCCAAGGAGTGTCGACTTGCCGGCACCGTTCGGGCCGATCACCGCGTGCAGTTCACCGTAAGACAGGTCGAGCGTGATGTCCTCGGCTGCGATCACGGCCCCAAACGCCTTGCAGAGTCCCAATACTTGCAGCAAGATTTCAGCCATCGTGATCTTTCTTGGCAAGAAACCAGCCCCATAGGCCCTGCTTGGCAAAAAGCACCACAAGGACCAGTAGGGCTCCCATGATGATCATCCAATGTTCTGTCCAGGCGGAGAGAACATCTTCCAGCACCAGAAAGGCGGCAGCACCGATAACAGGCCCTACCAGAGTGCCGATACCGCCGAGCAGGACCATTACGAGAATTTCGCCGGAGCGCGGCCAATCGAGAAACGAGGGGCTGACGAACTCGGTTTGATTGGCGATCAAGGCACCGGCAAGGCCGGCCAAGGCGCCGGAGAGGACAAAGCCCACCAGCTTGTAGCGATAGGTGGGAAAGCCAATCGCTATCATGCGCCGCTCGTTGTCGCGAATGCCCTGCAGCACCCTGCCGAAGCGAGAGCGCACTACCCGTCCAAGCAACAGCAAAACCGCAAGCAAGATCACCAGCACGACATAGTAGAACTGGCGATCATCGCCCAAATCCAGCGGCCCGATCTCCGATCGGCTCCACAAAGAGAGCCCGTCATCGCCGCCATAGGTCTCCAAGGAAACAAAGAAGAAGTAGAGCATCTGGGCGAATGCCAAGGTGATCATGATGAAGTAAAGACCGCTGGTTCGAAGCGAAATGGCGCCGATGATGAGAGCAAGCAATGCCGCTACGATGACGGCGAGCGGCCAGGCGACAAGGGCCGAATTGCTGCCGCCGACTTCGATCGGCCAGGTGATCAAGGGCTCATCCATGAATTCATGATGGGAGAGAATTGCCACCACATAGGCCCCGGCACCAAAAAATGCAGCATGGCCAAAACTCACCATTCCCCCGTAGCCGAGAATAAGGTTCAAGCTCGCCGCGGCGAGGGCGAAGATGAGGATGCGGCTAGCAAAGCTGGTTAGATAGCCAGCATCCAAGGCTTCGAAAAGCCAGGGGAGGGCACAGGCCACAAGAATGGTAGCGCCGGTCACCGCGTGCGCTGATTTCCACATCCCGGTGGCTAGGCGGGGGGTCGAAAAAGACCGTGCGGGCGAAAGGCCAGCACACCAGCCATGACCACGTAGATCGCCATCGCCGCCAAGGAAGAACCAACGCCGTCGGCGGTAGCGGCTGGTAGGAATAGTTTCAAGAGGCTGGGCAAGAAGGCGCGGCCCAAGGTATCTACCAAGCCGACCAGGATCGAGCCAATCAGGGCGCCCCTCACGGAGCCGATGCCGCCAATGACGATCACCACAAAGGCAAGGATGAGGATGCCTTCGCCCATGCCGACCTCAACGGAATAGATTGGCCCCGCCATGACTCCGGCTAGAGCGACCAAAAGCGCGCCTAACCCAAAAACCAAGGTGTAGAGGCGTTTGATGTCGACTCCGAGAGCGCCCACCATCTCCCGGTTGGAAGCGCCGGCACGGATCAACATGCCAAGGCGCGTGCGCTGGGTCAGCCACGACAAGAATACCGCCACCGCAAGACCAACCCCGATGATGGTCAGTCGATAGGCAGGGTAGGGGGCGCCGGGTAAGATTTCGACGGTTCCCGAAAGCCAGGACGGGGCATCGAGAAAGAGTGCGCGAGGACCCCAAATCCAGTTGACCATGCCGTTGAAGAAAAGAATCAGGCCGAAGGTGGCCAGAACCTGGTCGAGATGATCACGCTCGTAAAGTTTCCGCAAGACCAGTACTTCGACCACCATGCCGATGAGCGCCGTGCCGGGCAGGGCGGCAAGCAGGCCCAGCAAGAACGAACCTGTTGCCTGGGTGACGCTGGCAGCAATGAAGGCGCCGAGCATGTATAGCGAACCATGGGCCAGATTGACCAGGTTCATGACGCCCAAAATCAAGGTCAGCCCTGCTGCCAGCAGGAACAGAGTTACCCCGAGTTGGAGGCCGTTCAGAACTTGCTCGATCACCAACAGGAGGCTCATGTGCTCCAAGGTCCAATAAAATGTGGAATGAATAAAAGAAAATCAGCGACTTGGTGACAACTTTTCGCTGTCTTTGGATAGACCGCAGAATCGCCTGAAGGTCTCAACGATGCTGCGGATTGTCAAGGCGTTAGCAAAGCGGGCGCTTGCCCAGGGGGGGCCGCCCCGTGGCGAAGAAAGCGTTCACACCAGAGGTGGGCCTTTATGGCCAAATCGACGCCGCATGCCAAAAGACTGCCATCAATTTAATGACCGCCGGTCCGTCGCCTTTGAAAGTATTGGCGTATTGGGGCGCCGAATTGCGAAAACTCGGGTAAGCTGACGACGATTTCGACTCGTTCGCTGGGGAGGCCTAGCCCGTGGATCCGATCTGGATAGCTGTTGCCTTCGTTTTCGGTTTCCTTGCCAAGCAGGTCAGTTTGCCGCCTCTTGTCGGCTTCCTCTTGGCCGGTTTCGTCTTGAAGGCCTTCGGGGTCGAGGGCGGCGAGACCCTTCAGCAAATCGCCGATCTAGGCGTAACGTTGCTGCTTTTCTCGATCGGCCTCAAGCTCGACGTCAAGGGGCTCTTGAGGTCTGAAGTCTGGGCCACGGCCTCGCTACATGTCGTTTTTACGGTGGTGGTCTTCGGAGTCGCGTTCTACGGCCTATCCCTTGCGGGAGTCTCGCTCTTTGCCGGCCTCGATCTGGCCACCGCGGCGATGATCGCCTTTGCGCTTTCCTTTTCCAGTACGGTCTTTGCCGTCAAGGTGCTGGAGGAGCGCGGGGAGATGCGCTCCATCCACGGCCGGGTCGCCATCGGCATCCTGATCGTCCAGGACATCGCCGCTGTCGTCTTTCTCACCCTGTCGACGGGCAAAATTCCGAGCCCCTGGGCTTTCGCCCTTTTTGGCCTAGTCTTTCTGCGACCGCTCTTTTACCTGGTGATGGACCGCTGCGGTCATGGGGAGCTGCTGCCGCTCTTCGGCCTTTTCGCTGCCCTGGTCCTGGGTGCCGGGCTCTTTAAGCTGGTGGGGCTGAAGCCAGATTTGGGGGCGTTGATCCTCGGCGTGCTGTTGTCAGGGCATGCCAAATCCGGGGAAGTCTCGAATGCGCTCTTCGCCTTTAAGGACATATTTCTGGTAGGCTTTTTCCTGACCATCGGCTTGGCCGGCATTCCCACCTTCGAAAGCGTTGGTGTTGCGCTTCTGCTTGTTGTGCTGATTCCCTTAAAGGCAGCGCTGTTCCTCATACTGCTGCTGAAGTTCCGCCTCCGCGCGCGCTCGTCCTTGCTCGGCACCTTGACCCTTTCGACCTATAGCGAGTTCGGGCTAATCGTCGGTGCCGTGGGCTACGCGAACGGCTGGATCGCTGTCGAGTGGATCGTTGTGATGGCGATCGCCCTTTCGATCACCCTGGTGGCGGGCGCTCCTCTTAACGCCGCCTCCTTCTCGATCTATGAACGTTTCCACGACTCTCTGGTGGACTTTCAGAGTCCGCGGCGGCTGCGCGAGGACGTGGTGCCCGATCCCGGCAATGCCCGCATCGCCGTCATCGGCATGGGCCGCGTGGGCAGTGGGGTTTACGGCTATCTTCGAGAATACTATGGCGACATCGTCATGGGCCTCGAGAACGATCCGGCGAAAGTCGAGGAGCATCAGAAGGCTGGCCGTCATGTGGTCTTGGCCGATGCCAGCGACTACGATTTTTGGGAGCGGATCCATGAAGCCGCACTGCGCAGGGGGCACAGTCAGATCGAAATGATCTTCCTTGCCATGCCGCTTCATTCCCTCAACATCTATGCCGCACGCCAGATCCATGCCCGCAACATCACGTGCTTGACGGCGGCGGTGGCCAAGTATCCAGACGAGGCCGAAACGCTGCGCAAAGAGGGTATCGATCTGGTTTTCAACCTCTACTCGGAAGCCGGGTCCGGCTTCGCCGCGCACGCCTGTGAGGCCTTCGCGGATAGGTTGGAGGCCTTGCGTCCTAAAGGTACCGCCGAATGACGCTGCAGCGAATCACAGCTAGTAGATCTCTGGCTTGCGACCAAGGTCCCTGCGGTTCGGGAAGGCGCGTCTGACCTCTTTGAGCCAGGCGCGCCGCCCACCACCCCTACATCTTGCAGTCGCCGGCGTAGGCGTCGACATGGCCGGAGAAGGCCTTGCCGATGATCTTGTTGGTGAGAACATCGCCTTCCTTGACCACTTCGCGCACGTAGATGTCCTGCACCGGGTGATGGTTCGCACCGAAGGCAAAATCACCGCGAACCGAATCGAATTTGGCCGCCATCAAGGCCGCCCGGAAGCCATCGGCGTTGGAGACATTGCCCTCGACCGCCTTAAGGGCACTGGCGATGAGGCGTGCTGTGTCGTAGCCTTGGCTCGCATAAAGCGACGGCAGACGGCCATAGGCCTTCTGGAAATCGGCAACGAAGGCGGCATTGGCGGCGTTGTCGATATCTTTGTTCCACTGCGAGGAATTAATTACCCCAAGGGCGGCATCCCCGACCGCTCCAAGGATCGTCTGATCGAAGGAGAATGCCGGGCCGAAGACGGGAATTGACTGGGTCAGGCCCGCCTGGTCGTACTGCTTAAGGAAGCTGATGCCCATGCCGCCGGGCAGGAAAAAGAAGACCGAGTCTGGCTCAGCGCTGCGCAGGGCGGCGATCTCCGCAGCGTAATCCTTTTGACCCAGCTTGGTATAGACCTCGCCGGCGAGATCTCCCTTGTAGTAACGCTTGAAGCCAGTCAGGGCATCTTTACCGGCGGGATAGTTGGGAGCCAGGATGTAAACATTCTTGAATCCCTTATCGCTGACATGCTGGCCCATGGCTTCATGCAGATTATCGTTCTGCCAGGCCACATTGAAATAGTTCTCATGGCAGCCCTTGCCGGCCAGCAGCGAGGGTCCGGCGTTGGGACTGAGGTAGAAAACGCCGTCTCTGGTCACTTTCGGCACGACTGCTATCGCCAAATTGGACCAAATTATGCCGGTCATGATCGCCACCCCGTCGCGTTTGACCATGGCGTCGGCGATTTCCTTGGCTTTGTCTGGCTTGCGGCCATCGTCCTCGACGATTAGTTCGACCGGATAGCCACCTAGGCTGCCACCTTCCTGATCGATGGCCAGCTGAAATCCATCGCGCACGGCAATGCCAAGCGCGCTGCCGCCGCCGGACAAGGTGGTAATCATGCCGATTTTGACAGGTTCGGCAGCAAGCGCCGGCGCTGCTGCCAGGCTTGCCAGCAAACCCAAAGCGATTATGTCTTGTCTCATACTTATGATCTCCCCATTGAAATCACCTATTGCACTACTCTCGAAAGTGAAATCCCGGCGATCCTAGCGCAAGGGCGGTTTTCTGAGCAAAGGTGAATTGAGGAGAGGGCGACCGGGGGAGAAGTGTTGCCCCCGTAATTCAGTCAAACCGTCACGTAAAGGCCTTAAAGGCGATCAGGGTGAAGGTGTCCTTGACCCCCTCCAGGGTTTGCAGGTTTTCGGTGACGAAATGGCCGATGTCGGTGCCGTCGTCCAGATAGCACTTGATCAAAAGGTCGTATTGGCCGGAGGTTGAATGGACTTCCGAGACCTGCTCGATCTCCTGTACCGCCCGATCGGCTACGGCGTAAGCGGTTCCCAGTTCGCACTTGACCATGATGAAGATCGTCTGCATGTCACCTCTCCGCCCGCAGACCTGCCTGCCAGTCCGGCATCTAGAACGTCCCGCCATGATAACGAATTTTGACGCTGGGCCAATGGCCAGCTCGCCAAGCGACAGTGAGCCAGTCTAGAGATTCGCAGCCAAGGGGATCGGTCGGAGAAGAAATGCAGGCACATCGTCGCCGAAACCGACCTTCGGTCCAGGCTGTTGGCCACGGCCATTTCCACGTCGGCCGTTTTTCTCCTTGGTCTTGTCATTTCGCCGAGGGCGGCGGGCCTTATCGTTCTTGGTCCCGTCGCCGCGCGATGTCGCTTCTTTGTCGGCTGCCGATTTCCGCCGGCGTGGCTCCCGCTTTTGGGCCGGCGTTGTATCGGCGGGCGTATCCATGGGCGTTGAAGTTCCCTCGATCACTTCCTCCGGTATCGGCTTTCCGATCAATTTAGTGATTGCTGCCAAGTATTTTCTGTCGTCGGCGGTTGCCAGAGTGAAGGCCTGACCGCTACGCCCCGCCCGGCCAGTGCGGCCAATCCGGTGGATATAATCTTCAGCGTTCGAAGGCACATCAAAATTGAAAACGTGCGAGCATTCGGCAATATCGAGGCCGCGGGCGGCGACATCAGAACAAACCAGCAAAGGCACCTCCCCCTGCCGAAAGCCCTCCAGCGTTTGAGTGCGAAGCGATTGTGCCATGTCGCCGTGGAGGGCGGCCGAAGAATAGCCGTGGCGTTTGAGGGAGCGGCTGAGAATGTCGACATCGCGTTTGCGGTTGCAAAACACCAGGCCCATCTTCACGTCTTCTCTAGCCAAGAGCGCCCTCAGCGCTGCCCTTTTTTCTCTGGGAATCGGCGAAATGCGGACGAGGCTCTGTGCCACAGTTTCG
Organism: Rhodospirillales bacterium; assembly: GCA_965222795.1. Taxonomy (GTDB): domain Bacteria; phylum Pseudomonadota; class Alphaproteobacteria; order Kiloniellales; family CBDCUY01; genus CBDCUY01. The sequence goes on from OZ244972.1 coordinate 3,913,984, forward strand.
GCAGGTGTGGTCGGCGGACTGACAGTCACCTCTTTGGGGTTACTGAGAAAGCGATCCGCCAGCTGGCGAATTTCCGGCGGCATGGTCGCCGAAAAGAACAGGGTCTGGCGGATCTTGGGCAAGAAACCGACGATCCGTTCGACATCGGGAATAAATCCCATGTCGAGCATGCGGTCCGCCTCGTCAATCACAAGGATTTTGGTATCGGCAAGCAGGATCTTTCCGCGTTCAAAAAGATCCAGGAGGCGGCCGGGGGTGGCGATCAGCACGTCGACACCGCGATCCAGCGCCTTCTCCTGGTCGGCGAAGGATTCGCCCCCTATGAGCAGGGCCTTCGAAAGACGGTGGTGCTTCCCATATTTGGTAAAATTTTCAGCGACCTGCGCCGCCAGTTCGCGGGTAGGCTCGAGTATCAAAGAGCGCGGCATGCGGGCACGGGCTCGTCCGCGCGCTAGGATGTCGATCATCGGCAAGGTAAAGGAGGCCGTCTTGCCTGTGCCTGTCTGGGCGCAGCCAAGGACATCACGGCCCGCGAGCACCTGGGGTATGGCTTGTTGCTGGATTGGGGTAGGGGCCGTATAGCCAGCTTCGCCGATCGCCTGTAACAGCGTGGCGCTCAGTTCAAGATCTTCGAATGTCATGCAAAAGATAACAATTGTTGGATATCAAGACCCAAAGGGTACACTAGATGTTGGCGTCCAAGATGGTGATTCTCATCAAGATGTCAAGAGAACTTTTCACCACAAAGCCCTGTAACCTAGGCTCTTTTGGTAAATGGACACTTAAACGAGACGGTGCATAGGGCTGCAACGCCGAAATTCTAGAGGATTTTGCCTACGAAATCCACTTCGGTAATGTTGAGCGAATTATAGATTGAGGGATAGTCATGACCGAGTGGCGCGCCGTAATCTTTGCCATTCTTGTCCTGCTGGTTGCTGGTCCGGTATGGGCCCAAGCCGTAGCCGCTTTGAGCGAACAACAGGTGAAATCCTTCCTGGCGGTTTGGTCCGAACTTGAGGGGCTGGGACAGCGCTTGCCTCGAGAAGATAGAGTGGCCGGCAAGCCTAGTTTAGGTAACGATAATCCTTTCTCTCGGCTCATGAAGGAAATTGAGAGCGGCGCAAACCATAAAGAGTTTCAAAGAATCATCGAAGGACACGGCTACGAGACTATCCAAGATTGGGGCACAGTTGCCGAGCGAGTCATGCAAGCTTATATGGCCGTGCAGATGGATCGCAGACTGCCGCAACTGGAAGCCGAAGCGGCCAGCCTGCTGCAAAAGATCGAAGAGAACCCGAGCATCAGTGCAAGGGAAAAACAGGCCTTAATCGACGAGCTGCAGTCGACCTTGAGATTCGCCAACCAGTTTCAAGCCAATGAAGCCGAAAAAGCCGCCGTCAGGCCCCACATGCAGGCCATTGGCCGAGTGCTTTACTAGCCCGTCGTTCTGCCGGTGACGCCCCTACACCGTCGAACCCTGTTCCACCTAATCCCGCTTTTGGCGGATCTTTCGTGATGCTCTAGGCGGCGGTCAGCATTCCCCGCGCACCGCGTATATCGGTTTCTATCAAGTTGGCTTCACGCAGATCGGCCCCTGATAGATCGGCGTCGACCAAACGTGCGTTCCGCAGGTTTGCCCCTCGAAAGTCGACCTGGCGTAGGCGGGCGCCGGTGAGATCGGCGCCTTCCAAGTCGGCATCGCTAAAGTCGGCACCGTCGAACTTCGCAAGCTTAAGACAGGTCTTAACTTGCCGGCCGGCAGCGCCGATCAGCGCCATGGGGCTGAGCTTTGCCGATCGAAAGCTGGCACCAGAGAAATTGGCACCGGTGAAATTCGCACCTCTCAGATCGGCGATCCTAAAACTCGCATTCGAGGCCAGGGCCGATGTGAAATCGACCATGGTGAGCTGGCAATTGGCGAAGTCGGAATCGGCTAGATTTGCCATAGAGAAGTTTGCCGCCGAAAAGTTAATGCCGGCGAAGCTGACCTCGCTTAGATTAAATCCGGAGAAGTTGGCTTGTTCGCCTTCTACGCCCAAACTCTCGACCCACCGGATATGTTCCAGCACGATCTGCTGTTGGGACTTTGCCAGGCTGTCAATACTTTTGGGCATTTTTGTGCCGGTCACGTTGGCTTGCTCTAGGTCGGCGTCGCTGAAATGCGCGGCGGTCAGGTCGGCATCTGTCAGGTTAGTGTTATCGAGCAGAGCGCCGCTGAGTGTCGCACCATGCAATATGGCGCCCGAGAGGTTCGATCCCGTCAGATCGGCGCCGGCGAAGTTCGATCCGCAAAGGTTCGCATTGGATAGGTCGACGTGGCTCAATCTAGCGTTCTTGAAGTTGGCATTGGTCAGGTTCGAGTGGTTCCCCGATAGATGCCTTACTTTGGCGCCGGAAAGATTAGCACCAGAGAGGTTCAATCCTTCGGCTTGGGTGCGGCCGTCGTGCATGGGGGTGAGCTCGCCGTTTGGACCGCGTGTCAGAACGAATCCGCTGCGGATGTCTGCTTCTTGAAGATCGGCTTGTTCTAAATCGGCATCGCGCAGGTTGGCGCCTCTGAGATCAGCTTTTGCCAGTCTGCAGAACCGCATATCCGCTCTTTCTAAGTTCGCACAGAAAAAGCTTGAACCAGTCAAATCGGCTGTGAAGAAGTTGCAATCGCTGAGGTTTGCGCAGGTCATATCCGATCGGGCGGCATAGCGGGTAGAAAAGGAAAGGCCGCGCGCATCTTTAAAGCCGAGAAGCAGGCGCCGACCGCCTTGTCGGCCTTGGGCGAACTTCTTGTGGGCATCGAGTGCGTTATCAATCCAATCTTGATCAACAGGAGTCCTCTTAACGTTATCTTCCACCGGTTCTATGCCTTCCAGCGAGGGGTCATGGACCAAGTGCCCGAATTGCGGCTGAAAAATAATAATAAAAGGAAATAATCAAAAATCAGTTACTACTGTAGGTATTAATTACCCCGTTTAACCCGGGGTCGAATTGCGACGCCTACACCCTGAGGGTGAAGGACAGGAGGCAGTCACGGTTTTGGGTCAATGACACGCAAGTAATTATGAAGTGTTGGCTTTTGTTGCCTGGCTGGCCTCATCACGAGAGCCAGCCAGCCGTTGCCACAGCCATTGAATGCCGAAGAGGAGCAAGACTCCCAAGAGAATGCCGATCCCATTGGCAAGCATATCGAAGGTGGAAGCGCTGCGGTTAGGTACATAAATTTGACCAATCTCTAGGAGTCCTCCCAGGCCAAACAAACCCAAGATACCAAGCCAACGTTGCAATCCCCGGGTAAAGGTAAGCCCGACCAGCAGCGCCAAAATACCATAGGCCATGGCATGGGCGGCCTTGTCCCATACCAGGTTAAGCGGTTTGACTTTCTCTCCCGGCAATAGGGAGAGGACTGTGATCAGGAAAATGCCCAGTCCAAGGGCTAGCGGAGAACTCCATCTGAACCATGGGATTATCTTCAAACCGAACGACAACCTTGGACACCACTTCTTGTCTTAACCGTTTTACTGAACGCTAGCGAGGTTACTTTCGATATAGCTAGATTGTCTATGCATAACTATTTGATATTGGACAGTTTCCCGGTTGCGAGGGCAACAGAGATTTCGAAGAATTGAGGTCGGCCAGACCGTGCCGTCCCGCTTCAGTAGGCATGATGCGCAATTTCGGTTAGAATAAGACGAATTTGATGACCAAAGTTATGGCCTAAAGCATTCTATGACAGGCTTTTTTTGGCAGTTCCACAGCTTCGCCTAGGATCGTTCGGCGGGCCGAAAAGGTTAGATTTTTTGGATCAGGGCAAGAATCCCAAGAAAACGCGCAAAACACCGCATCGCCCTGCCCGTCTTGCTGGGGAGTTGGTTCTTGGCCGCAAAGCGACCAGCGACCCTGGCCCGACCGCCTCGCCAGATATCGCGGAGGTTGGCCAACGTTCTCATGACATGCTTAGGGCAGCCGTTGACTGGTGTTGGGAAACCAATTCAAGCCATGAGTTAACCACAGTGTCATCTCCAATCGCTGCCGGCCTCGAATTTCCGGCGCAGCTGCTGATCGGTCGCAGCCTTGTTAAGCTTGTGGATGCCACAGAAGCCAAGGCGGCGTTGAGGCTCGGCGACGTCTTGGAAGAACGGCGGCCCTTTCGAGACTTGGCTGTTGTTATGCAAGTCGGCCAAGGGCCTAGAGCCCGATACTGGCTCAGCGGCGTGCCCGTCTTCGATCCTAGCAGCGGGGGTTTTGTTGGTTTTCGAGGAACTGGCCGTCGCGATGCCTCGGGACAAGTCGTGCCGTCACCGGAGAACGGTTCCCTGACCGACTTGCTGGAAGCTGTGTTGTCTCGCAAGGATCAGTTGGAATGGCAATTGTCCCAGGCTCGGAATGCTCAGTCGAGCGTCCAGCTTTCTCGAATTGCCCACGAGTTGCGCACGCCGCTGAACGCCATCATTGGCTTTTCTGAGGTGATACGCGACCGTCTGATGGGCGATGACCTTACCCGCTATGCGGAGTATGGCGGCAATATTCATGACAGCGGACACTACTTGCTCGAGTTGGTCAACAATCTGCTGGATGTAGCGAAGCAAGAGGCAGGCAGCGATGCTGAAGAGCCGGAATCCTTCTCGATCGAACCCGAAGTCGACATTTGCCTGCGGATGGTGGCCGATCGTGCCTCAGAAGCCGGGGTAAACTTGGTGAATCAACTTCCCGACGACCTGCCTATGGCTTTCGGGCGATCCCGCTCCCTGCGCCAGATATTGCTCAACCTTCTTGTCAATGCGGTTAAGTATACCCCGGCCGGCGGCAAGGCGGGGATCAGTCTGGGTGAGTCAGATGACCGCTTTTTGTTGCTGGAGGTCTGGGACACCGGGGTCGGGATCCCGCGAGACGAGCAGGGCAAGGTCTTTGAGGACACCTACCGCGCTCGCGATGGCCGCGCGATGCAGTCTGGCAGTGGCTTCGGCCTAGCAATCTCCCGCGATCTGGCTCGTGCCATGGGCGGCGACATCACTGTCGTTAGCAAGCCTAAGAAGGGGTCGCGATTTACCGTTCGCCTGCCACGGGGCGGGGAAGGAGGCGACTAGAATGAGACGAGCTGCCCGGTCACCGATCCCCCAGGAATCCTGTTTTTCAAGGCTATGAAGTTAACTAATGTTCTTGCCCAAGAAAACCCTCGTATCTTTATGTTGATTTTGATTTGTCTATAAAATCAAGGAGATCCAAAAGAAAAAGACAATTTTTATTAAAACTCAGACTTTCCCCACTCCTGCCCAACATTGTGCTATATTGGCTGGAAGAGTCCGTCACAGGAATGCTGAATGTTGGCTTTCCCAACAGGACCGAATGGTGAAATCGAGGCAAGTATGGGGATGGGTTTGAGGCGACAAGATTTGCTGGGCCTGCGGCGCTGCCGCCCCTTTATTGGGGCGACTGTTCTCTGTTGCAGCATGGTAGTGACGGCGTTGCAGGTCGTTGAGCCAGGGCCAGTGTGGGCTCGTGACGGGGGGCGGGAGAAGTTTGAAGAGATCTTTGGCGCCGAGCCGGGTGCGGGCTTGCGATGGACCCGAGGTGAGTTGAGCGGTCGTGATGTCGCCGCAGCAATTGACTCGCTTAGAAGTTTGGAACGCTTCTTCCAAAGTGTCTCGGAAAATGGCCTCGGTTATCCTTCGGCCAGGAGCTGGGGGTCCCTGCATGAGGATTATCAAGACATCTCCCGCCATTTGGCGAAGTTACAGGACGCGGGTCAAATAGCTATTGGTGAAGACCGGCCAGAAGCCGCCGGTGCAGGCGATCAATTGATTTATCTCGACGCCACCCTTGGCGGTCGATGGGACCCGGATCGGGTGCGATCGGCAAGGCGCCTGGGCGGCGATGATTGGGATCATCTTAGCCAACTGTCCGGCGCGCTCATTGAGCAGTTGGCACTTTCGCGGAATTGGCAGCAATGGGGATGGGTGGAAAAGCAGGCCCGTCGGTCTGGGTTCGCAACGGGCGGCCAGGCATTTTCCGGGATCAGTGATGACGGGTTGGCCAACTTAATCCGCTACTGGCATGCTAAGGACCACTACCTTTGGGCCTCGGTCCGAGAAAAATCCGCACCAACGATCGAAGACCAGGAGCTTTGGGCGAAACGTCGCATTAGCCTGCTTTATGATGGCGCACGCAGTCTTCGTGATTTGAGCCCAGCCGTCAGTTCATCGACGGCGCGTACCTTGGGGAGCGATTGGCAAAACTTCAAGGCTCAAGTGGCGTTGATGCAGTTGCCGGCCGGCGGATCGAACATTAGTGATCTTGATCTCGCCGGAGTGGCTGTGCCGATGCCTTCGTCGAAACCTATCACCGCGCCTCCTCCACTTCTAAAGCCCAGGGTAGCCGGCCCAGAAACGCCAAGTGGCCTAACGGCTGAAGGGCGCGATGCCTTGCCCTTTTCTTCTGGTCAGGACGGTGAGGATGCCTCGTCTTTCCAGTCGGGAGTGGAAACACAGGCGCAAACAGCAACGCAGGCGTATCCAGCTGGTTTTGCCCGGGCGGGGAACAAAGAAAAGCCAGGGACTGCAGAAGAGCCAGGGACGGAGAGTACCTTTGCGCGCGTTGCCTCTGATGGTGACACAAAACTCACAGGTGAGGAGCCCGGCTCTTCTACGGCCAGTCCTAGAGATGCCACAGGCCCGGCCAAGCAGGCGCAAACCTTTCCACCAGCGCCTGTAGCGACGGGTGGGTCACAGTTGGCTCGTAGCCCCTCCGCTGCGCAGAGCGGCAAGAGGGGCTTTCCGGACGACAGCGCAATGAGCGTCCCGGCTAGGGTAGGCGCTGGGCCCCCTCAAACTGAGTCTTCGCCTGTGCTCGTGATTAATGGTGCCAGGACCAGCAGCGCACCGCAGGTGGCTGGGGTTGACATAGAACTGACCGAAGACCGAACGCCAACGACAGTGAAGGATGCGACCCCTGCGCCGAGCGAGACGGCGCAAGCTCTTAAGGAGCAAGCCGTTACCCAAAGCAACAAAGCTGGTGGCCTGATGAGCCAACTCGGGATTCAACAGCGCCAGCTGATCGGGGTGGTCGCAGCATTCTTGCTGTCAATCATCATCCTTGCGGTGGCTTTGCTCTCAGCGCGGCGGCGGTCGCCCGACAAACTGCAGCCGCACGAGCATGAGGTGACGTCCGAAGGAGAGCTGCCGCGCGAACCGGAAAATCTTCCCAGCGAGCCGGTTTTCAGCCAGCCTCGCCAAGTATCAGACGGTAGCTCATCGAAAGTCATTGCGCTGGATGCCTATAACCGCAGCAACACCACCGCAGCTCGGCGTGCGGAAAGCGAAAAGCTGGCAAGGGTGCCCGACGCGCCGCATAAGCGGATCTTGGCATTCGCGAATGATGACAATATAGACGTTGCCCGGTCGGTGTTACGCTATAGCCCGGTGCTGCGAGATCAGGACTTAGTCGGCGTGATCCGCCGGCGGTCGCCCGGTCACCGCCTGGCCGTTGCCGAACGACGCAGCTTGTCGAATGGTGTCGCCGATGCCTTGGTTGAAAGCGGTGACACCGAGTCTATCGCTGTTCTTCTGGAAAACCACAAGGCACCGATTTCCGAATCGCGGCTAGAAGATCTCGTCGACGCATCTCGCTATATTACGCGCTATCAAAGCTTATTGGCCGAGCGGCCGGATCTGACCTCTAACCTCGCCCGGCGACTCTACGCCATGGTGGGGCCGAACCTACGTGCTAAGTTGAAAAAGCATATTCGTCCTGACCAAGGTGGAGGCGAGGCAAATGGCAAGCGGGGTGCTGCACGCCCCGACCAAACGATCCGGCACCGGGTCTTGGTCGAGGCCTTGCAACGCGGCAATGTCGAGCGATTCGAATCACTGTTCGCCAATATGCTTGGTATGGGCAGTCGCCGCATCGATGGAGTTCTTTACGGGCCTCGCTGCGAAGCCTTCGCTATTGCCTGCCGGGCGCTGGGCATGGAGCGGATGATTTTCACTTCGATATTCGCGCTTATCGGCAAGCACCGGGCTGATCGCTTGCATAGCGAGACGCACGATTTGGCGGCGGCTCTTGAGACCTTCGACAGACTGACTCAAGAGGAAGCGGAAACAGTGCTGGCGTCTTGGCGACGTAGCGCTGGTCGGCAAGGAACTGGTGAAAGCGACGAACAAGTCGCCGGCTGATTTCTTTGCATAGGGTCTTTTGGTCGCCGATACGATAGGCTTTTTTGGGTTTTGAAAGAGCCTACCAATGAACCCATATAATAAAGCTTCGACCAGGCGGTTGGACGTGGTGCCGCTTGCGTCCGGCCTGGGCGCAGAACTGCGGGGCGTGAATTTGTCCCTACCTCTGGATCAGGATGACTTCGCGGCAATCTACCATGCCTGGCTCGACTTTTCGGTTCTGCTGTTCCGTGATCAGACCGTGGATGATGCGGGACTGGTGGCATTCAGTCGCCGTTTCGGCCCGCTTGACTATGCGCCGCCGAACGAAAATGGCCGGCGCTTCGTTGAGAACTACCCGGAGATCCTGGTGATCTCGAACGTGGTGGAAAATGGCGTGGCGATCGGCAGTCTGGGTGCGGGCGAAGCCGTTTGGCACAGCGATATGGGCTATCTGAATAAACCGCCGGCCGGCAGCTTGCTCTATGCCTTGGAAGTACCAGACGCGGGAGGCGAAACCTCGTTTCTGAACATGTACTCGGCTCTCGAGGAACTTCCCCGAGCCCTGCGCAAGCAAATCAGCAAGCTCTGCCTTAAGCATGATGCCAGCACCAATAGCGCCGGCTACCTTCGCCAAGGTGCCCGGGCAGTCGAGGATGTTACCACCTCGCCTGGGGCGATACATCCCCTGGTCCGCCGACATCCTGAGACGGGTCGAGATGCGCTGTTTTTGGGTCGGCGGCAGCATGCCTATATTCCCGGTCTGTCGGTGGAGGCTTCGGAAGACCTGTTGGACCGCCTGTGGGCCAAGGCCTGCCAAGCAGCGTTCGTCTATCGCCACCATTGGCGGGTCGGTGACCTGCTTGTCTGGGACAATCGCTGCACCATGCACCGCCGCGATGCATTTTCGCCCCAGGACAGGCGAATCATGCATCGTACGCAGGTCAAAGGCGAGCGCCCTATCGCGTCGTCCTGAGACCTGGCTTGGCATTGAATGTGCGTCATGGTCAATCCCAACCCTGAGCCAAAATTTCTGTAAGATAATTTGTTTTTTAGGACCCCTGCCACTAGTCACGAGCCCCTGCTATGATTATCTGGTCGGCGAAGGCGGTACGGTCCGGTGCCGTTGCAAGGACACTGAAACTGGGTGGGGCAAGCTTGGCGCTCTCGGCAGTGTGCGACCGGCGGCCCACGAAAAATGGGGATGCGAATGTTATGGTGAGCTTCGTTATAGATGAAACGCTTCTGCAGCGCTTGAGCCCAGCAGCGCGGCGCGAGGTGCTAAATCTTTTGGCAGCCGACGTCAATCTGGTGCAGGAAAACTTTCGCGAGGAAGAATGGGATCCTGACGGTGAGACCTCCTATCCCTTGAGTGTGGAGGAGGCCCGCCAACTTATTCGCAGCCTACGTGGGTCTGGCCGCAATCTCTTGAAGACTTTTTGCCTCGGGGAGGGCAGTGAAGTCGGCAAGGCGGACCTTGGTGAGCTTTTGCAGGCCGGCGGTTTTAGGGAGCACGACGAACTGGGCCAAGAGGTGTCCCACATCACCCAGCGCTTACACACGATCTGCGGCCTGTCTAATGCCTGGCTGTTCAATTGGCGGCCGGAGGATTGGGAATGGGATGAAGAAGCCAAGCGATACATACGCGGAAGCTATTTCATTTCCGGGCCGGCGACCGCGGCCTTGCGGAGCGCCTTTTCGATCGGCAGCTAACACCACCTCACCACGCCAAAGCCAAGTAGATTTGATCCTCAATGGCCGGCCGACGCCTTGGTGGCCAACGTCGTGGCGTAGCCCGCAGTTGGCGACTTTAGCAGGCAATTGACATGGCCGATTGAGCCCCTGGGACAAGGAGCTGGCGTTCAGGAGAGTGGCCCATCCTGACGCTGGTCGTTGGCGTGGTCATCCTCCTGGTAAAGCGGTAGGGGGTAGCGATAGAGGTCCTCGTAGTGTACCAGCATGGGCTCGCCGAGCGGGCAAGCTTGTCCGTCTCGGAACACCCACTCCCCTCGATCACAGTCTTCGGCCCGGACGTAGCCGTTGATATAAAATCGACGATCGATATCCGATCGGTTAGGCCCGGAGCCGTGCACCAAATAGAGATTCCACAGGGCGAGGTCGCCAGGGTTCAGACAAAGATCGATGATCTTTTCAGCGTCGATTCCCAAGCTATCTAGATCGTCACTACTCTGCTGTCGATCCATGGTCGCAGCACCAGGCTCACAGTGAAGCTCGCCGCATTTGTGGCTGTCTAGGGCAATCGTCATCGCCCCGTTTGTCGGCTGATGGGGATCAATGGCGATACCTGTCTGCACGTAAGAGGTCAGGGGATTGCGAAAGGCGTGCCGCGGCCGGCGAGATCGGATGTCCTGGTGATAGCCAAACTCGGTGTGGGCTGCGCCTGGCGTTTTCCAGTGCATTTGGTTAATGATCTGCTTGATGTTCGGGCCGAGCAGGGGCTCTAGAAGCATGAGTATCCGCGCATCCCGTCGAAGCCTGTCCAGGACCGGATCGAGGTAGGCCGGCCACTGGACCATGCGCAGTATCCGACCGAGATTCTCGTCCCGCCGCTGCCAGAACGCCACGTTGCGGTGTCGATAGCTGTTGCGGTAGCCAAGCCCTTGACGATGCAAACGATCGAAGGCGCTTGCCATCTCCGCCACTTCCGCTTGGTTAAAAACCCCTCTAACCACGGCAAAACCGAGGCGTTGAAAGCGCTCGAGTACATCCTCACCCATACTTGGCCCCCAGGCAGTGAAGTGCTTTGGTGCGATTCCGCGATCTTCAGTCTATCGCAAAGTCGTTAAGGCTCTGCGATGGGGAAGTCAAATCACCAACCGGGTCAGGGGGGGGGTGGTTCTTTAGATTTCAACAAGTTAGGTTGATAGTGCCGGTTTGCTGAGTTCGCGATCGGCAATCGATATGCTGCCCACAAAGCCATATCTGAGGCAATAGAACTCTTCCTGTGAAACAGAGAGAGACAATGTATCCTCGGGACTGAGGCGCGCATAAAGCCCGCGCAGCACCCGCGATACGCCGCCATGGGAGACAACGATGAGGGCAGGCGGGCGGTCATCGAAGGCCTCCGGCGGCAAGTCCGCTAGCCAGGAGCCGACCCGTTGGGTCAGCATGGCATAGCTTTCGCCGTTTGGTGGGGCGGCGTTCCACTTGTCCTCTTGGCGCAATTCCCAGGAGTCTGGATCGATTTTGGCAATCTCCTCCCGGGTAAGCCCATCCCATTGCCCCCAGGTCATTTCAGCCAGGCGCGCATCAGATTGAAGTGTGTCAAGGGAAGCACCAAGCACTTCGGCGACGATCTTAGCGGTTTGCTGGCATCGTCCCAAAGGGCTGGTAATGATTTGTGGCCGACCCCATCCGGCGGTGAGCTCGGCCAGGGCCTCGGCCATGGCCTTGGCTTGAAGGAGGCCTCGCGGGGTCAAGGGCGAATCAAGCTGGCCTTGCATGCGGCCAGCTTCGTTCCACTCCGTTTCGCCGTGGCGCAAGAGATACATTATTCCGCACTTCTTTTTCCGCCAGCCTTAAGGTGACGGCTGTCTCGAGTGCCAAGACTGAATCTAGTCAGAACGAACACTCAAGGCGCCATCTACCAGTCTTGAGCCAAGCCGGTCAAGAAGCGCCTGTTACCGGGCCTTTGTTTGGACTGGGCGACAAAGAAGCCGTTAGGCTTCCGAAGCCTTCATTGCAAAAGCTTTGCTCAGGAACTGAGAGATGACCTTCAGCGGTACGGGCTTCCAAACCACGGCAAAGACATCCAGATTGGCCTGGTTGGCGGCGGTCACAGCATCATCGTAGCCAGACATGAGAATGACCCGGGGTTGCGGCGTTATCTCAGCGATCTTCTGGGCTACTTCAATGCCACTCATGTCGGGCATTTTGATGTCCAGTAAGACCAAGTCTGGATTTTCCTCATCCAGTGCCTTAATGGCTGCTGCACCGTCTTCGGCGGATCGGCAGTTGATGTTGGTGCCGCTGCGATTGATGTATTCGGTAATCTGGTGACGCAAGGCGTCGTCGTCATCAACGACCAATACCTGCTTCTTGGCGCTTTCGGGATCGTCTTCAAACATTGTCGCCTCACGAATTTTGACCACTTCGAGCAACCTAAGGCTGGGATTGCTAACGGATGGTTAACACTGGTGAACGAAATCATGCTCATCAGGCAGGCGGAATAACCGGCCCGCGAACTTGGCCGGAAGCTCGGCTTCAATGGCAAGACAGTGGGGCCGGTTGATGCGGGCTGCAAAAGGGCGATGCGTCAATTGACAGTTTTGTGACCTCTATCTTACCTTCGGGGCTGGCCTTTTGTGCGCCCTGCTGGCAGTAGGTTCGCGTGCGTGCCGATGAATGGCGGATCCTTGCCCGATGAAACTTCTCGTATTTCAACACATCGCTTGTGAACACCCAGGAATCTTGCGGCAGTTCTTGGCGGAAGACGGCATTGACTGGGTCGCGGTCGAGCTTGATGAAGGAGAGGCGATACCAAGTCTCGACGGGTTTGACGCCCTGTGGGTGATGGGTGGTCCAATGGATGTCTGGGAGGAAGAGGACCATCCCTGGCTGGTACAGGAAAAGCAGGCCATTCGTCATTGGGTGAACGAGTTGAAGCGGCCCTTTCTGGGTTTCTGCCTGGGCCACCAGCTCTTGGCCGATGCTTTGGGCGGCGTTTGCAGGCCGCAGGTGCCGGCTGAAATTGGGATCTGCTCAGTAGAGCTCACCCAGGAGGGCTGTGCCGACGGCCTGTTTGCCGGCTTGCCGCCGCGACAACAATGCCTACAGTGGCATGCTGTTCAGGTTGCTCAGCCACCGGAAAACTCTATCGTCCTAGCGAAGTCCGACCTCTGTGGCGTGCAGGCTCTCAGAGTTGGCGCTTACGCCTGGTCGATGCAGTATCATGTCGAAATCGAGCCAGATACCGTTTCCAATTGGGCGGCGATTCCGGCCTATCGGCAAGCATTGGAAAAGGCTTTAGGCCGTGATGCTCTGCCGAAAATGCAACGCGAAGCCGACCTCAACATGAAACAATTTTCTCGGAGTGCACGTCTGATTTACAACAATTTTAAGGCGTTCGTGGAGAACTCCAACGTCGATACTTAACATTACGGTGATGCCGGAAATCACGTAACATCCAAATGCCAGCGCCGAAAGTCTCCGTAGTCATAATATTTTTGAATACTGCACGTTACCTGCGGCAGGCGATCGAAAGTGTTCTGGCTCAGACATATAGCGACTGGGAACTCTTGTTGGTCGATGACGGGTCGACCGACGGTGGCGACAAAATTGCCGCAGGCTATGCTGAGCGATGGCCGGAAAAAATTCGTGCGCTCAGCCATCCCGGGCGGATCCAACAGGGCATTAGCAGCACTCGTAATCTTGGTCTGAAGGAGGCACGGGGGCAGTACATAGCCTTTCTTGACGCTGATGACATGTGGGTGCCCGAAAAACTCGCCGAGCAAGTTGCCTTGATGGAGCAAAATCCGGAGATTGGCCTGCTCTTCGCCGGGACGCGCCTGTGGCACAGCTGGACATCGGGTGGGGCGCATCCCGAGAATGATATCGTCTATACCCCTTGTCAGCCTTGTGATGCCGCCTACCTGCCACCGCGATTGATCACAATGCTCTATCCCCTGGGAGAAGGCAAACCGCCGTCGATGTCTGGCTTTATGATGCGCCATGAGATTATCGAGACAATAGGGGGCTTTGATGAGCGATTTTCGGGCATGTATGAAGACCAGGCATTCTTAGTCAGGGTCTATTTGAATTTTCCGGTTTTGGTTGCCGAGGCTTGTTGGGATTACTATCGACAACATCCTCACTCGAATGTCGCCAGCACGCATAACAGCGGGCAGTACCGCAGGGTTCGACGCCGATTTTTAGAATGGCTCGGCAAATATCTCGCCGACCACGAGGTTACTGATCCAGAGGTGTTGCAAGCCTTTGCAAAGGCAAACTGGTATTTCCGGCACCCAATACTTGGCCCGCTGTCCAAGGAGGCCGCGCGCCTTATGTCCAACCCGCTTGAGGGCACCTGGTGGCGATGCAAGTGGCTGGTGCGGATTACCCTTATGCGCTGCTTGTCGTCAGACCGCTTTCAGCAGGTCTGGGCAAAGGTTACGTTGACTCGGGAACGGCGCCTTATCCTTGCGGTCATCGCGATGCGCCAACCCATAACCCAAGTAGACATTGAAGCCGTTCTGCCGGGAGATAAAACGAGCGCGGTCATGGCGTTAATGGGCCTGGGTTTAATTGACGTCAGCCCAAAAGCGGTTGCTCTTGGCGAGGCACCACAGTTTGTTACCACGCAAGAGTTTCTATCCTTTTACCGTATCACAAGCTTGGATCGCTTATCCTCAGAACCCATTGCGGAGTTTGTCGAGATGCAGCGTAAACTGGCTGAACATCCCGGTGCCCATTGAGGCTTGAAACACACGCGCAAAAGGGAATTGCCCCGCCGAACGCGGCATGCCCGGGCTCTGCGGCATTCTCCGGCTCAATAGTAGTAGCTGTCGTAGGTTTTGGTGTAGACGCCCGCGTCGGCGAAGCCGTAGCTGGCATATTTGCGCGCGTTTACCCGACTTAGCACGACTTGAGGATGGTTTGCGCCAGCATCCATCATCTTCTTGAGGCCCACGCGTACGGTTTCGCGCCGGGTCTTGGCCCAGGCGACCACATAGAGCATGACATCGGAAATCTTCGCAATGGCCTGAGGGTCCGACACGACAACCACGGGCGGGGTGTCGAGGATGACGTAGTCAAACGCTGCTTCGGTTGCCGAGATGAAGTCCTGGAAATGCGGCGAACTTAAAATCTGTGTCGGATTGGGTGTTGGACTGCCTGCCGTGACATAGTTGAGGCCAGAGCTTCTGTCCGTATGAATGACGTCCTCGGGTAGGGCTTCGTGTTGCACCAGATCCGATAGGCCTGGGCCCCTATTTTTCTCAAAGATTTCGTGGGTTTGCGGGCGCCTGAGGTCGCAGTCGATAAGGAGGCAGCGTTTGCCGGATGAGGCCAGATCACGGGCCAGCGCCGAGGCGAGCACCGACTTTCCCTCTTGCGGCATGGAGGAGGTTACCAAGATTACCTGGCCTTTAGATTTGTCACTGTCGCTGAGCAGCATAAGCCCGGTTCCGAGAAAGCGTAGAGCCTCCCTCGTTCGCGGATCCTCGAGAGCCGCAACGGCGGCCCGACGCTGCTTTCGAACGGCCGGACGATCTGGAATGAGCGCAATCACCGGCACCCCCGTAACCTGCTCAATTTGCTCGGCACTGCGAAAACCTGGATCGAGCAGTTCTAGAATGAGGATGAGCGCGCCGCTCAGGCAAAGCGAGCCCATGAACGCGGCAACAATTGTGAACAAGGGTTTGGGGTAGGACGGTGAGCTGCTGGCCTGGGCATAGGAAACAACTTTGGCATCGGCTTGTTGGAGGCTTCGCTGTTCGTTGGTCTCCTGGAAACGCAGCAAGAACTTCTGATAGAGCTCGCGACTCGCGTCGGCCTCCCGCTCGAGCTCGCGAAGGCGCACTTCTGCTTGGCCGAGATCAGAGACTTGCCCTTTCAAATCGTCAATGCGCTGCTGAAGCGTTGCCTCTCGGGCCTGGGCGACCGCTACTTCGTTGACCAACTTTTCAACGATGCGATCAATCTCCAGGTCAATCTTGCTTTGCAGATCTTGCAGCTGCGTGCGCGCGTTTATCATCCTAGGATGTTTCTCGCCGAACTCGTTGGCAAGCTCGGCTGCCTGCCGGAGGAGCTGCGCTTCCTCCTGGCGAAGGTCTTGGATCAACTCCGAATTCAGCACGTCGCTGAAGGCGCTAACACTGCTCGCATTGCGGCCCGCACGCCGGACTTGACGAAGTCTCGCCTCTGCCTCGGCGCGATCCGACTGGGCTGCCACCAGCAAGGTGTTGATCTCCGACAGTTGCTGTTGGGAGACGCCGACAGTCTCATCGGGCGTCAGTCCCGCCTGGCTCCGATAGTCCTCTACGGCGTTTTCGGCCTGCTGAACCTTTTCACGCAGTCCCTCAAGGCGATCTTTCAGCCATGACGATGCGCGGTCGGTTGCTGCCTTCTTATCGCCAACTTGTCGTCCCAAATAGGTATCGATCACAGCATTGGCTATTTCGGCGGCCTGGTTGGGATCGCTCGATTCAAAGCGTACGGCCAAGAGGAGGGAGTCGCCAACCTGGCTTACTTGGAGACGACCGGTGAAAACGTCCAAGGCGTATTGCCGAGGGTCCAAGGCGATCGTAGGGCCCTCTGCGATGTCATCGTTTGGCCAAATTCTTTCGATAGCCAGATCAAGCCATTCACAGGGGTTATTCCCAAAAAGGTCGAGTAATTTTTCACAGCTATTCGGGCCAGGTCGAAACTCCGGATCTTCTTCCAGATTGAGAAAGTCCACGACTTGGCCCGCCAACGGGAGTGACTCTAGGATGCCTATCTCTGTTGCGATCGCCGCCTTGTCGACGGTCAAAGTGGGCACAACCTGGTCAAGCTTCACCACTTGCTCGCTGCGGGTTTCAATCTCTACCAAGGCTTCAGATACGTATCGCGGCGTTGTGGTCCAAACTTTGAGGAGGGCTAATCCGGTGACGAGGGCGACAGTCAATGCGATCAGCCATCTTCGCCGCCAAACAATGCGGAGGATCGCAGTGAAATCGAGTTCCTTGCGGTCCACCGCGCCAACCGAGGCCGCGCGACTTGGCAAGACATTAGAGATACCCCGGTTCATCTTTTTTCGCTCAGACAATCAATCGGGAGGCTTTTTGCGTCTAGAAACTAATCTTCGTGGCGTTCACGTCGCGCGATTTTTCAAGGTTCCGTGCGGCTCACCTCAGCACCTCAACATGCCTAAGGTCAACGCATTTGAATAGGCAGGTGGATATCAATGGTTGGCTGGGTCCGTTGATTCCGAATGTGTCATGTCAACATATTGAATAACTCCTAATATTATACAGGATTTTATATGTAGTCAAATATAGATTCTTACATATTAATAAATTTTCTTAATATTAATGGTAAAAAAACTGTGTATTTTAAAATTAATATTACGGTGAATCATTTTTTTACTTAATTATTGTCTTAAGCCTGATATCATGTTTGTAAATTTTCCTGAGGCGCAATGGTGATGATTTTTGGTGGTGAAGGCCGGTCAATGTTGCGTTGTGACTCTGCGAGCGCTGTGATGTCTGAAAGACCTAAGGACATGAGTGTCGCCTGGGGGCACCAGACATTGGCCACCTTACTGCGATGCCAGCGCGATGGATTGCTTCATGAGAGAAAGCCTGACAATCCAGTGATCAAGAGGCGTGGTGGTCTTTGCCGTATTTGCCGTGTTTGCCGCAATTATGAGTTTGTTGGGTGAAGTCCTTGACCAAGCTGAGCCTTATTGTCCCAACCTATAATTGCGCAGCCTATCTTTCCGAGGCGTTAGACTCGGCTCTTAGCCAAACGCTTCGCGATGTGGAAGTCATCGTCGTCGACGACGGTTCCACCGACGATACGGATAGAATTCTTGATCAGTATCGAGGTGCGGACAAGCTGCGTATCTATCGCCAGGAAAACAGGGGCATTTCGGCGGCCCGCAATGTGGGTCTGGCAATGGCGCGTGGCACCTATGTTGGCTTGTTGGATGCCGATGATCGCTGGCATCCAACCAAGGCTGCCAGACATTTTGATTTCATGGAGGCGCACCCGGAACTCGATCTCACTTATTCCTGGCTGCAGATGATCGATGACTCTGGCCACCTGACGGGGCGTTATCAGCGGCCGGGGCTTTTGCGTCCGAAGTATGAAGATCTCCTATGTCGTAACCTTGCAGGAGCAGCCAGCACGGTGGTGTTTCGCCGTTGCGTTCTTGGCGGGGCGAACCTCTTTGATACGGCCTTGGCATCTTATGAGGACATCGATTTGTGGCTGCGCATCGCCGCCATCCGTGATGGGAACATTGCTTGTATCCCGGAGATCCTGACGGATTACCGAACCCGCTCGGGACAGTTGACCGCCGATTTGCAGGGCATGCAGCACGCGTGGATTGCGGTGTTGGAAAAAGCGCGCCGATGTCAACCAGACCGGACGGCCAAGGTCGAGGCGACAGCGCGGGGCGAACACGCCCGCTATCACGCCTATATTGCCTATATGGGTGGCGATCTGGTGGGCGCACGCAAGCTTTTGCGGGAAGCCTGGCTGGCCTATCCGAGGAGTTTGTTGGCCGATCGACGGGGCCTAGTGACGACGGCAGCCATAATCTCAAGCTATCTACCGTCGGGGCTGCATGACCGACTGGCGGCAATGGCTAAAGCGTTTCTCTGGTACGGCGCCAGAGGATGAGCAGGGACAGGGGGTAGCGCATGCCGATCAGGAAATTCGACGCGCTGATGGCACTGGCCAGGCCCTATTCTTGGTGCTTGCCGATCCTCGTCTGCTTGGGAGTGATCGCCTCGCTTGCCGAAGGAATGGGCATCGGCTTGCTGATTCCCTTGCTTGACACGCTGCTGACCGACAAACCCTTGGAGGGTGTGCCGGGGCCGTTGGTGCGGTTTGTTAAAAACTATGCCCATCTCTTTGATGAAGAGACTAGATTCATCGTTCTGGGCGTCTCTGTTATCGGCTTGATTGTGGTCAAGACCGCTGTTGTGTCGACCTACATTTGTCTCTCGAGTTGGGTGGCAACCCGCATCGCTGACAACGGGCGCCGCGCGCTCATTCATCAGCTTCTCAGTGTCGGCTACGTCTACTTGAGTGACAAGGAGCCAGGGCGGCTCGTCAACACGGTGGTCAATGAGACGACGCGCATGTTGACCGGCCTACACAGTATGTTCCAGCTGGTGATCCACTGCTGCACAGTCCTGGTGTTCACCTGCTTACTTCTTTTGATTTCTTGGGAGATGACACTGACGACCGTCTTCGGTGTGGTGCTGGCGTCGCTCGTCGTGCGCATCGCCTCTCGACAGGCAAAGCGGCAAGGCGACTATTGGGTCAATGCCAACCAGCAATTGATGGAACGGTCTATGGGCATCTTGCGCGGCATGCGGGTCGTGCGGGCCTTTGGTCAAGAAGCAAGAGAACAGGGCTATTTCGATGAAGCGTCGAAACGGCTGCAACTTCGACAGTTTCGAACCGAGGTGCTGACCAAGATCGTCCATCCCTTGACCGAAATGCTCTATGTTCCGCTGTTTCTTGGCGCGGTTTTGGTGGCGCTTTACTTGGATCTCGGTTTGGGGACACTCTTCGCGTTCTTGTTGCTGCTTTATCGGGTGCAACCCCATCTGCGAGGTGTCGATCTCTACCGAGTAATGATGGCAGGCTTTTCCGGTGCGGCCGACGACGTTAATGACCTGCTAAGAAGCGCCGACAAACCCTATGTGAAAGACGGTACGGAAGCCTTCGAGGGCCTGCGGTCGTCAGTCAGTTTCCAAAGCATCGATTTTCGTTATGGTGTTCAGGACAAGGGCCCGGCGGCGCTTGACGATGTGAGTTTCGACATT
Source organism: Rhodospirillales bacterium (assembly GCA_965222795.1). Lineage (GTDB taxonomy): Bacteria > Pseudomonadota > Alphaproteobacteria > Kiloniellales > CBDCUY01 > CBDCUY01. The sequence goes on from OZ244972.1 coordinate 3,933,629, forward strand.
CGCAAGGGCGAGACCCTGGCGATAATCGGTGGTTCTGGAGCGGGCAAATCTACGCTGATCCATTTGCTGTGCCGATTTTACGATCCTGAACGAGGCGAGATACTGGTCGACGGGCGAGCCTTGAGGTCGCTGAAGCTTGCCGACTGGCGCTCTAAGCTCGCGATTGCTGGCCAGGATGCCGATTTGGTGACCGGTAGTATCCGAGAAAATATCGCCTATGGTGAACCCGACGCTTCTGAGGAACAGATTGTCGCTGCGGCGAAACGCGCTCATGCCCATGACTTTATTGTCAATTTGCCGAAAGGCTACGACACCGCAGTTGGCGAGCGGGGTCTCAAGCTCTCCGGTGGTCAGCGTCAGCGCATTGGTCTAGCCAGAGCCCTATTGCGATCACCAGAGATACTCATTCTGGATGAGGCCACCAATGCGCTGGACAGCATCTCCGAGCGTGCCATTCAGGCGACCCTCGACGAATTGGCAGGCCAGCTCACCATCGTGGTCATCGCCCATCGGCTAAGCACCCTGCGCAATGCAAACCGCGTAATTGTTATGGAACAGGGGCGGGTGGCCGAGCAGGGAACACCACAGGCGCTCCTAGATAGCGATGGGCTCTTGGCGCGTTACTACGATTTGCAGAGGCTCGGCCTTAGCACGGCCGTGCCTGGTGCGACAAGGTCGCAGTCCGCCGAGCGCGAGGTCGCGGTCGCAGACGGCCTAGCGACGACCGCCAAAGGATAAGGAGGAATCGGTAACTTGGCGTTTCTGGTGTGAATTTAGCGCATTCACTCAAAGTACTAGAGACATTTGTTCAGTTTATGAAGTTCGGGGACATTCGTAAATGAAGATTGCCTTTATTGGTGCCCGTGGGGTGGTGGGAAAGTACAGCGGGATCGAGACCTACTACGAGGAAATAGGAAGCCGCCTGGCAGCCCTCGGCCATGACGTAACGATTTATTGCCGGTCCTATTTCACGCCCGCTGTCGATCGCTATCGCGGTATGCGAATCAGGCGCTTTCCGACGGTGCGCAGCAAACACCTGGAAACCGTGGTTCACACGGCCTTGAGCACCTTCGATTCCCTTTTCAAACACTATGACATTGTACAGTTTCACGCCCTTGGGTCTGCGCCCTTTGCTTTCGTGCCGCGCCTCGTCGGCAGCAAGACCGTGGTCTCGGTGCGCGGGCTTGATGGCCGCAGAGCCAAATGGGGCGGCTTTGCCCGGCGCTATCTCGAGACCTGCGAATGGGCCTCGGTTCGTTGCCCTACTGCGACATCAGTTGTTTCTGCGGAACTCGCCCGGTATTTCGCAGAGCGTTACGACCGGGACGTAACCTACATTCCCAATGGCGTGACCCTGCGGTCCCAAGTATCGGCCGACTACCTAGAACCCCTCGGCCTCTCGGAGAGGGACTACATTCTTTATGTCGGTCGCCTGACACCGGAAAAGGCATGCGAGGACCTGATCGCGGCCTATAAATCCTGCGATACAAATTTGAAACTGGCCTTTGTCGGCGGTTCGACCTATGCGGACAGCTACGTCGAAAAACTGAAAAAAGAGGCCAGTGATCGCATCCTCTTTCTCGGCTTTCAAGAGGGTGACGCCTTGGCGGCGCTCTTCAGCAATGCCTATTTCTACGTCTTGCCGTCGCGCATCGAAGGTCTGTCGGTTTCGCTGCTTGAGGCTATGGCCTACGGCAACTGCGTTCTGACCAGCGACATTCCCGAGAACCGGGACATCGTCAAAGATTGCGGTGAGACTTTCCGTACCGGCGATGTGGCCAATTTGGCAGAACAGATGCAATACCTTTTGAATAGCCCGGAGGTCGTGGGGCGGAGGGGCGCAGCGGCGAGAGCCTTTATCGAGGCAAACTTTACCTGGGATATCATCGCCAAGCAGACCGATGCCTTTTATCGCGAACTCATGTCCGGACAGGTAACCAAAAGGCGGCTTGGCTTCAACTACTCCAGGCGGTCGGGGTGAATGTGTCGGCTGTTCTTTTAGGTGAGGGGCCCGAGTGCAGCGGTGCTTGGCTCGAATGGGTGAGGCGGCCAGAGACTTGCTGATGATGGTGTTGATGATGCGAATTTGCGGTGCGATTTCCGCTTCGATCGCTTGTCGCGAGGGAGCCTGAGGGCATGTGTGGCATTTGTGGATTGGTTGCCACGGGGCGCAAGCCTGTCTTGAAGACGACGCTCAAGGCGATGAACGATGCCCTCTACCACCGCGGCCCTGACGATGAGGGTTATTTCATTCAAGCGGAGAGTGTGGGACTGGCCATGCGTCGCCTCAGCATCATTGATGTTGCCGGCGGCCAGCAGCCCATACACAACGAGGACGAGTCGGTTTGGGTGGTTTTCAACGGCGAAATCTACAACCACGAAGCTCTGCGCCGCCGGCTGCGCGACTTCGGACATCGCTTTGCGACCGCCAGCGATACGGAGGTGATCGTCCATCTTTATGAAGAATACGGCCTGGATCTGGTGGATCACCTCCGGGGCATGTTCGTCTTCGCCCTCTATGACCTCAATGAAGGCCTCTTGGTGGTGGCCCGGGACCGTTCCGGCCAAAAGCCGCTTTACTACAGCCAATCGCCGAACTTCCTAGCCTTTGCATCGGAGATCAAGGCGCTCCGCCAGAGCGGGTTGATCGAAAATCAGCTCAATCTCACGGCTCTCGACAGTTATCTCGGCCATGGTTTTGTTCCCGGCGCCGAGACGCTTTTTGCCGGGGTGCGTAAGCTGCCGGCCGGCAGTATGTTGTTGTTCAATGGCGGCAAGGTCGAGCAGCGTCGTTATTGGGATCTGCCGTGTCGCACGGACCGAGCCATTGGCGAGGCCGAGGCGACCCTTGAACTGCGCCGCTTGTTAGAGGAAGCGGTCGACATCCGGTTGATGAGCGAGGTGCCGCTGGGGGCCTTTCTCAGTGGTGGCCTGGATTCCAGCGCCGTTGTTGGTTTGATGTCGCAGCGCCTCAGTCGACCGGTCCAGACCTTCTCCATCGGCTTTGACGACCGGCGGCTCGACGAGCTCTCCTATGCCAAGCAGGTCGCCGCCCATTTCGGCAGCGATCACCACGAGGAAGTGGTCACCGCCTGTCCGCCGGACCTTCTGCACAAGGTCAACTGGCTGCATGACGAGCCGGCAGCCGATCCCGCCGTGGTGCCCACCTACCTCCTGTCGAAATTCGCCCGGCAGGTGATAACGGTTGCCTTGACCGGAGAGGGCGGTGACGAGATTTTCGGCGGCTACCATCACTACAAGGTCTATCGCCAGCTCTTGACCTTGGAACGGCGGATCCGCGGCTTCGGCGGCTTGGCCCGTGGCCTTTCCGGCTTGTTGCCGGTTGCCAATCGTCGTCTTCGCAAGGGCCTGTGGATTGCAGGGTTGCCGCCTGAAGAACGGCCGCGGGGCTGGTTGACGACCTTCCCGGATGAAGAAAAGGCCGCCCTGTGCCGGCGCGAGTTTCGCCAGGCGGTAAACGGACGGGTGCGTGAGGATAGCTATGCCTTCTTCATGGAACGAGCCGATGCGTTGGATGACCTGACTCGGTCGATGTATGTGGACAGCAAGCTCCAATTGGCCGACCAGCTTCTCATGAAGGTGGATAAGACCACCATGGCGACCTCGCTGGAAGCGCGTTGCCCTTTGCTCGATCACAAATTGGTGGAGTTCGTCGCCGCACTGCCGATCGAAATGAAGATCTCCCAGGCCGGATCGAAGCTCATTTTCAAGAAGGCTGTAGCCGACGTTGTGCCATTGAACATCATCGAACGGCCAAAACAAGGTTTCGAGGTTCCCATCGACAAGTGGCTGCGCGGTGACCTTAGGAATTGTGTGGAAGACACCTTGCTGCAGCCCCGTGCCGCCCTCTTCGATTACTTGGATCATGCCTTCGTGAACAAGCTCTGGACGGATTTCCTGCGCCGGCCGGACCGCTTGTTGGCGCGCCAACTCTGGCTTCTCTTGAATCTGGGCGTCTGGATAGAGGTCAACGCGGTCGGCAGCGAGAAAAGCCTATGCATGGCGTAACAGGCAAGTCGAGGATGCGGCAGGCGGTGACGCCTTCTGCGACCCGGTCGGAGGTTGGGCGGGCAAGTTATCGGGGTGTGGTGCCATGAGCGATCCACTTAAGGAAGGCGTTCGACCGTCTCTTGGCCGAAAGCCTTCAAGAGAGGCAGGCGCAGGCGCCGCCCACGCAGGCGTTGCCAATGGACCCCGGCTCTCGGTTGTCATTCCTGCCTATAATGTCGAAGGTTTTATCGTCGATGCGGTCCGATCGGCCCTGGACCAGAGCTTTTCCGACCTTGAAGTCATCGTCGTCGATGACGGCTCGACCGATAGCACGGCCGAGCGCGTCGCCGCCATCAGTGATCCACGCCTACGCCTCATTCGCCAAGAGAATAGAGGCCTGAGCGGTGCTCGCAACAGCGGCATCGAGGCGGCACGCGGAACCTACATCGGACTGCTGGACGGGGACGACATCTGGTATCCCAAAAAAGCCGAGCGCCACTTGGCTTTGATGACGGCGGATCCGCGGATCGGCCTCAGTTTCAGCCATTCGCGCTACATCGACGAAGAGGGCCGCTCGACAGGCGCAATGCTGATTTCCAAGTGTGCCGCACCAAAGGTCGTCGACTTGGTCAAGCGCAATCACGTCGGTAACGGCAGCACCCCGATCCTGCGCCGTGACTGCTTGGAAAGGGCGGGCCCGTTCAACGAAGGCCTGCGGTCCGCCGAGGACTATGAAATGTGGGTACGGCTTTTGCATCGCTCCGGATGCGAGGCGCGCTTGATCCCCGAGGCTCTGACCGGCTACCGGGTCCGGTCGAGCAGCCTCAGCATGAACTACGATCGATTTCATGAGGCCGGCCGCCAGGCCGTCGCCTTGATGGCGGGTTATGTTCCCGACTTGCCGAAAGCGGCCCAGGCACGTGGCTTGGCGGATTCCGCCCGCATCACCAGTCGCAAGGCACTTTCGGCTGGCGATCTGACCGTCGCTCGGCGCTACCTGATCAAAGCCTTTGGCTATTGCCCGACATTGATTGTCAGCGACTGGCGGGCGCTTGCAACCTTCGCGATGATCGTGTTGCAAAGCCTTTGCCCGGCAGGATTGAGGCCTGGCCTGCAGCGTCTGGGGGAAGCTCTTTTGACACTCTGTTATCGTGTCATGCCAAGCAAGTCGTCAGGGATCTAACTTGCGCAAGCTTGGCGAGAGCACCGCATTCCGGATCGAAGTCGCTAACGACAAAGGCGCTATAGCTACTCTGCGGGATGCCTGGGAAGAACTGGCTGCCCGCGTGGCTGCCGACACAAACCTCTTTCAAAGTTATGACTGGAATGCCCTTTGGTGGCGGCATTATGGCGCGTCGGAGGGGGATGTGCCGCGCATCTTGACCCTGTGGCGGGACGAGCGGCTTGTCTGCATTTGGCCGTTGATGGTGTCAAAGCGTCATGGCGTACGAGTTCTGCGCTGGAGCACGGGTCACCTTCTTCAATACGGTGACGTTCTCGTCGATCCGGGGCCAGTTGGGCAAGAGGCCTTATCGAGGGCTTGGCAGGCGATTCTTGGTTGGCGCGATGTTGATGCCCTGCACTTGACCTTTGTGCGCGAGGATGCGTCGGTCTACGAATTCCTCTCGAAACACATGGCGCGACTTGCCGACGAGGCCGCGAGGGCGCCCTATCTGGACAGCAGCAACGCCGATGAACGGCAGATCCTTGTGTCGGGTTCCCCCGCGCGCCGACGCAAGGATTTGCGTCGCCGTCGCCGGCGCCTGCTAGAGCATGACCCCGACGCCATCACCCGTGTCGCCACCGGCGAGGATCAAAAGGGGCTAATAGATCGGCTTCTCGCTTTGAAGCGGGACTGGACGAGATCCCATGGCACCACCCTGCGTGCTTTGGGTTATCCGGCAGCGCGGGATTTTCTCATGGATTACGCGAGGGCCGCCGGTGCCAAGGCCAATTTTCGCCTTTCCGTTCTCGAGCACAACAGCGAGCCGATTGCGATCGAATATGCGATGCTCTATCGCGGTCGTTTCTACTCCTATGCGGGTGCCTTTGATCCCAGATGGTCGAAACTATCGCCAGGGCGCTTGTTGATCGAAGACACTTTGCGGTGGTGCTCCGGCAACGACATCACTGTTGTTGACTTTTTGCCGCCTGTCTCTCTCTACAAGCAAGAATGGGCTTCCCGGTCGATCGCAGTGACGACCTTTGCCTTGGCAAGGAACTGGCGCGGGCGTCTTTATCTTTGGGTCTATCGAGCCGCGGTGCTGCCGATCGCCAAACGAATTCAGTGGCGACTGCCGCGGCGGTGGGCCTGGTATCTGGAAAGCAAAATTCTACCCGCTTATAGTAAGATATGGCGGTGATTGCCAAGCAACGAGGAAAGCTGACTGGCCGGGTGTGAGGCGGGTGACACCGAATGCCAAGTATCGCTCGACCGGTGCTAAAGCTGAAGGCCGTTTTTGAGTTTTGCCGCAAACTTGGCGCCCGACCAATTGCCGACGCAGACCCGCGGCAGCTCGTAACGTGGGCTTGACGGCCGCAAGGGCCGATCGGCCACTGCGCAAGCGTAGTCGAAGCCCGCCTCGGCCACCAGATCGACGGAAGCTCGCGCATAGTTGCCGAAGGGATAGGCGAAGGATTTGACCGGGTGGCCAAGGGCAGATTCCAAATCGACTTTGCTGGCACGAATTTCCCTGTCTTGCTGCTTGGCGGTCAAACGCGAGAGCGGTGGGTGGGTGCAGGTATGTGCGCCGAGTTCTATCAGTGGGCTGCGGTCTAGCTCACGCCACTCGGCTGGCGTCATCATTCGATGACTCGCCCGTTGCACCGCCGCTTGTCCCGACCAGGCCAAGAGCTGGTTCATGGTGTCCTTGCGTGCCCGGGGCTCCTGCTCGAATAGTAAAGGGTAAAGCGCGGCGCAAATTGCCTGCCGTGCATTCACCGGCGGCCTACCCAGAGTCCAATGGCGGGCCGACTCTGCTTGTTGCGGGGTATAGAAAGATGCATCGCCGAGCCACCAATGGTGATCTTTCCCGCCTAAGGTCAGACTGAGTTCTGATGGCAACTTTCCGGGGTGAAGAAAAATCCGCTCCAACTCGTCCCACCAAAACTCTCGTGGCGTTGGATCCGGGCGGCTGGCAATAAAAATCGTTGCCGGTGCGTTGTAGGCCTCCAATATGGGCTTGGCGTGCAACAGGTTGTCTGTGTAGCCGTCATCGAAGGTGATGGCGGTGGCTCGGGGAGGCAATGTGCCTTGCCGCAACTGGGCCACCAGATCCGAAAGCGGCAGCAGGGGTACAGTCTTTCGCAGAATAGCAATTTGTTCTTCGAAATGCCGTGGGCTGACACAGATGTTCCAGGGATCTACCAGCGCTTCAGTGACGCGATGGTAGAGCAGAATCATACCGCGATAGGCGTTCCCCTTTCGCCAGGCCAAGGCTCTCATCGGTGCCCGCAGCCTCATTCTCATGTACCGATTCCTCTAGAGATGTCGTGAAATTCGACAGTAGATAAGGCGTCAACCTGCGAAGTGATGTATCTGTCCGACGATAGGAAATATAAGAGCATTTTCTTTAGCACCAGAATATTCTATAACAGCTGTCACTATCATTTTGAAAAATGAGGAATAGTTTGTCTCTGCTTCTATTGCGAATCTTCCACGAATGTTAAAAGAAAGTTTGTAGAATACCAGAAAGAAGGTCCCTCTAATAATGCGCTAGCGAAATTCGCTTGAAAGGACGTCAATTGAAGTGTTCACAAGCAAGACTGTATGATCTAGATTCAGATTGAACTATAGGGTTGGGTTCTCGCTTCAATGGCCGGAGTTGATGAGCGTAGCAGAAGGGCTACGAATCGTTTGATTCAATCACCCGGATGAGGCCACAAGATGGCAATCTTGATGCGGATCAGGTAGGAGGCTTTACGGTATTGTCGTCTAGATCTCCGCAGGAAACAGTTGGCGGCCGCGGAATTTTGGACGAGGCGGCGTTGGCCCGCGTGTTACAGCGGGCTCGGTCGATGCTAAGAGATTGGCGTCGTCGGGGCGAAGGACCACCGATCGTCGCCATGTTGCAGCCGAGCCAGGCGAGGCTTTGGTCAGGCGTGGTTCGAAATTGTCTCGTGACAGGCTTGCGTGAGGAAGCTTGGCGGCAGACCGCAATCTACGGAAGCACCATTTGCGACCCGCGTAGTGCCGCAAAGCTCTGCGGCAAATGCATCAGAACCCAGCCGCTCAGCGCTTCGGAAAGAGCAAACGATCCTTGGCGCGACCGCTCGTTGGAGCCGGCCCTAAAAGAGTACTATGGGGAGGTCTATAGACTGCCCGGTGATCCGGCCCAGCAATATTTCCTGTTTACCTATCAGCTTGCCTATTGTCCGAAAGAGAAGGCGATAAGAAAGGGCGGTGTGGGCCTTTATAGCCCTGCCTTTGAATTGTTTGCCGACGAATCCGCCCTGCTAAACTGCGCCAGGGAAGATCTTGGCTCCGATTGGCCGGGCTTCTTGCGACGCCATATGCAGCCGCTTATTGATGAGGGCGTGGTTGCAGCCATAACCATCGATGCAGCCGAGTCTCCCGTTGTGCTGCTGGAAGAACCGCCAAGGGTGGAACAAGATTCAGCCGATCAAGGCGCGTTTGATCTGACGGGTAGGGCGCCTGCGCCCGAGGCGACTGTGAGCGAAGAGGTGGAAAAAGGGCCCCTTTGCCCGGATTCGGCATCGGACGAAGAGTCTTCAGATAGCAGCCGAATGAATGAAGTGACGAGCCTTGATAAGCTTTCTTCTGATTCCGCTCAGCCTCCGGTTCTAAAGGAGGCGTTGAGCACGATAGAAAGGACATTCGCCCCAACATCGGCAACGGTTGTGGCGCAGGGATTGTCGCTCATCGAAGGCGGGCCGGGTGTTGCTCCACACAAGGGCGAGGCAACACCGCAAGAGATCACAGCTTCGACGCCACCTCGCGAAGATCAAGATGGTCTAAACCCTGGGGACGGCGGCGAAACTCCGCGTCGGCCATTACAATCGAAGGTTTCTCGAGTGGAAGGCCTCGAAACCGAAGGGGCACCCACGCGAGCGGCGGAGGATGAAACCGGTCCCGCGAAGAATGCCCCCAATTTATCGGCTGAAGCCTTGGCGCGCGTAGAGCAGTCGATTGAAGAGGCCAAGCAAAGGACCATCAGCGAGCTGCGCGACTATCAGGACCTGACGCTGCTGGGGCGGAGCCAGAAACAAGACCGCATTATGACGGAAGTGGAGGAATTCTATCGCTGTCGCAAGGCGGGTCGTATCACTTTCCTTTCTTTGCATTTTGATGTCTTTCACATGATCGCGCGGCGCGACGTTGCCTCCTACAAGCGTGAGCATGGCATGGATGCGCTGCGCCGATCACCTGATGACTTTGCCCGTTTCGGCGCTGCCGCCAGGCAAGCCGTTGCGGAGGCTAACGCCATTTACAGGCTGGAAGACTGGCTGAGCGAACGCCTAGGACGAAGCATCTTGCCGCACCATGGTGGCGCGGGCGACGAGAGCCTCGTCGAGGCGGAAGGAGCCGATGGCTGGTATGATGCAGACTACATCTATCTGCACCGGTCGAGGCTAGTTGCGGCGCTGGGCGCTCCCTTCGAAGAGCAGGAGGCCATCCGGCTGCTCGAAGATAATGAAATACTGGTGCCGGCAAAGCTCAAGCGGCGTTTCTGGGGTGGCCAAGCGCAAACGGAGCCGACAGCTTACGTGGTGCTCCGTCGCGCGGGCCTCCATTTGCTGGCCACCGCGGTGGTGCCTTCGTCGCAGGCGCTTTGAAGTCGTCTCGCTTAAACTTACCGTGCGCCTTGGCCGCGACTGACGGTGGCCAGTGTCCGGACGAGAATGTAGATATCCAGCCACATCGACCAGTTTCGAATGTAGTAGGTGTCGAGCGCCTGCTGTTTTTCGAGGTCCCCGTCACTACGCTCCTCCACCTGCCATAGCCCAGTAATGCCGGGCCTTAGCTTGCGGCGAAGCTGCCGAAACTCCGGCGAAAAGCCTTCCAGATGATATGTTGGAAAGGGGCGGGGGCCGACAATGCTCATATCGCCGCGGAGCACATTCCAGACCTGTGGAACCTCATCCAGGCTGGATCGACGCAAGAAGGTGCCGACAAACGGGACAATTCGAGGGTCTTTGCGAAGCTTGAAGTAACGGTTCCATTCGGCCCGAGCTTCAGGATCATCGCGTAAAACATCTTTGAGGCGCTCTGCGGCATCTCCGTACATGGACCGGAGCTTCAGGACATGAATTGTGCGGCCGTCGAGACCTTCGCGGGCTTGCGAAAAGAAGATGGGACCCCGGCTAGTAGCCTTGATCAATAGGGCAATCGGAACAAAAAGTGGTGCCAGGAAAATCATGACTGCTGTCGCAATAACGATGTCCAAGCCACGTTTCATGATCTGATTGCGTCGAACCAGAAGGTTGCGCTTCAGTTCGAGGGAAAGAACGCCACTGAAATCGCGCGGTGTAATCCATGTACTTTGCAGGCCAAAGTAGCTGGGGACGAGATAGACCTTTTCAAATGGTAGGCGCTCAATAAGATCGAAGTATTCATCGATTTCGCGCCCCGACAAGGTGATGATAATGCTTTCAACGATGTTTTCGATACCGTCGGCTTCGTCGAGTGATCCGGTCACAGGAACCCCTTCGATGCTTCTCACTTGGTCCTGATAGGCATGTGACAAGACCGCAGTTGGGATTAGGCCCAACTCTTTCTGCTTGTGAAGGCGGCGGACGAGATCACTGACGGTGTCAAGGCGACCAGCTATTGCCACCGGTCGTCCCCAAAGCCCCAATCTCGAGAGGGCCCAAATGGTTCCGCTACGCAATAGCGGAAAGATGACAATGGCGGCAATGAAACCCAGGATCAAAAGGACGACGAAAATTGGGCCTTCGCCTGCCATTCCTTCCCAGAGTCCAAGCGCCGCGAAAACCACACAGATGCCGGTCGTTTGTCGACGAAGTCGATCGACAGGGCCAAGACCATAGCCCGGGCAAAGACCCCATAAAGAATACGCGACCGGTACTGCGCCCAAGGTGACAGCGAGCCGCATCACCGTCTGCGCTGCTTGTGCTGGATCCTGTGCCACAACCGGATCGTACGCCAAAAAGAACGTACTAAAACATAGCCACGCCAAGGCCAAGCTAATGGCCGCACCGGCTAGATCGGTAAGAACTAATGCCGCCGGAACCCAAGCGCGCGCCCGAAATGGTAACGGCCGCAACGGTGCACTCAGTTTTCCTATGCGTTCGAGCGAGAACATTTGGCCGGCGCCCTAATCGCGCACGCGCGCTGTCGCTATGGCCAGCGCTTGCGGTTGGCATCGCCTCCAACCCAGGCCCCCTTCGGTGCCGCTGATCGCGATACCAGAGTCAATTGCAGAATCGCGATTGGTTCGACACGAAGGCTGCGATGATCCAAGTAACAGAGACTTTCTGAGGATGATCTGGCTTCCCTGTCCAACGTTAATATGCCTATTGGTTGTTGTTTTTTTGCTCATTTCCACCCCTGAGCACTCAATTTTTAATCTATTCCACAAACCATTGGTTGATGGATCGTTTAAGAAACAACGAGACCGCCAGAAGTAAAGGGCTTCTTGGAGGTTGTCTTGATTACGGCCATTGGCGCCCAAATTTGACCGAGCGCGGACCATTTCAGAGGACTCGCGAAAGCCACAAATGTTTTCGACTTTTGCCTTGTCGTTGTGTCTCAAAATTGATTGTCTGTTCTAATCTTCTCCATATCATTTTCTATAAATGGTAGAACTTTATCTGAGCTCTATTTGCTAATGTACCTCACGAAAAACCAAAATGATATATGATTTTATTAAACTTTATCTCATATTTTCGAATTTTGGCAATACTCTAGAATTAATACATTTGTCCTAAACAAAACAAAAGCTACTACCTCACATTGTAGGGAAATTGTCCTGCCATGCTTGCCGCCCCAACCTGATTGGCACCCTCTGAGTTCCGAATAGCTGGGAAAAAAGACAACAAAAAGGCAAGGGTTATGGCAGGAGTTTGGCCAATCGGGCTAAATGGTTGAGGACTCGCCTAAAGGAACTGCTGAAAGTAGGCAATCGTCGGCTTGAGGCCTTCCTCAAGAGGTGTCTTTGGCTGCCAATCGAGGAATTGCTTGGCAAGCGATATATCTGGTTTGCGTTGCTGTGGGTCGTCTTGCGGGAGAGGAGCGTAGATGATCTCCGATTTCGACTCGGTCAGTGCGATCACCTTCTTGGCAAGATCAAGGATAGTAAATTCGGTAGGGTTACCGAGGTTTATCGGCCCGGTGACGGATTGCGGCTGGTCCATGAGCCGCAGCAAGCCTTCAACCAGATCGTTCACAAAGCAAAAGGAGCGCGTTTGCTCGCCAGTCCCTTGTACCGTGATCGGCTGATCGCTCAAGGCCTGCATGATGAAGCTTGAAACCACCCGGCCGTCATTCGGGTGCATGCGCGGGCCATAGGTGTTGAAGATGCGGGCGACCTTGATGTCGACTTGATACTGTCGGTAGTAATCGAAAAACAGTGTCTCCGCACAACGCTTGCCTTCATCATAGCAGGCGCGCGGCCCTATCGGATTGACGTTGCCGCGATAGTCTTCCGGCTGAGGGTGGACCATTGGATCGCCGTAGACCTCGCTCGTTGACGCCTGCAGGATCTTGGCTCTGACACGCTTTGCCAGGCCCAACATGTTGATGGCGCCGTGCACCGAGGTTTTGGTGGTTTGTACCGGATCGAACTGATAGTGAATCGGAGATGCTGGGCAAGCTAGGTTGTAGATTTCGTCGACCTCAACGTAGAGTGGGAAAGTCACGTCGTGGCGCAGCAATTCGAAGTGGGGGTTGCCCAGCAGATGAACAATGTTGTCTCTTGGGCCGGTGAAGAAGTTATCAACGCAGATGACATCGTGACCTTGCTGGAGCAGGCGCTCGCAGAGGTGGGATCCGAGAAACCCGGCTCCGCCGGTCACGAGGATTCGTTTCCTTAGCATCATGCGAGACAAGCGCTGACTCCTTGGCAAGAGGGACCAATTGAAGGGGTTTTGTCGGTTCTACCTACGCCCTTTGGCGTTTGCGGTGGCGTCCAAACCTACAGGCAAACAAGTTTAACAATTGTTGAATATTGAATTGCCGTCTAGCGGTCTAGGATTCTTTGAATCGTGGCCAGTTCTGGCTAGAAAATCTTGGCGAAGGTTAAGCCGCCAGGATAGCTGGTCGACAAGGGGCATAATACTCTAAGATTATAAAGCATCCATGGCATCGGGCCCCTCAATCTCCGTACACCGCCACAGGGTCTCCCAAAACCTCTTTAAGAGGCGTCACTCCCAGCCCTATTTCCTCGCTGGATTGCGTGTGACTGCCAACCACCACAATCGGGTTTTTTGGACGGTGCGGCGACTGCACAGATCGGCGATATCCCAAACCCACAGCAGCCGATTCGCTGCTGTGGCCTGGGCCAAATGGGCCATCGCAGCTTGGGTGATACTACTGCCGCCGGTACATTGTAGATGCATTGGTATGGCAAGTGCCGCACAAAGGTTTCGCATGGCCAAGGCCGGGGTCAGTCCGCCTACTCGACCGTGCTTGAGATTGGCCGCCGTAGCCCCCGGATAATCCAGAAAACCGGAAAGGATGGCGAATCCGAAGTCAAAAAGTGAGGGCCGCGAGATTGCCCTCGCGGCCCTGGTCGTCGCGTCGTTGATGGTTGGCAGGCGGCGTTAGAAGCCCATGCCACCCATGTCACCCATGCCGCCGCCGGGGCCGGCCGGCATCGGGTCTTTCTTCTCAGGCTTTTCCGCCACCATGGCCTCGGTGGTGATCAAGAGGCCGGCGACCGAAGCCGCGTCCTGCAGGGCCGCGCGCACCACCTTGGTGGGATCGATGATGCCTGCCTTGACCATGTCGACGTACTTGCCGGACTGGGCATCGAAACCATGGGTCAGGGTTTTGTTCTCCTGGATCTTGCCGACCACGATAGAACCATCGGCACCGGCGTTTTCGGCAATCTGGCGCACCGGACGCTGCAGGGCCCGGCCGACGATCTCGATGCCGACCCGCTGGTCATCGTTGGCCGGCGTCAGCTTTTTCAAGGCCCTTTCCGCGCGCAGCAAGGCAACGCCGCCGCCTGGCAAGATCCCTTCCTCCGCCGCGGCGCGGGTCGCATGCATGGCATCCTCGACCCGGTCCTTGCGCTCCTTGACCTCGATCTCGGTGGCGCCACCGACCCGGATCACCGCCACGCCGCCGGCCAGCTTGGCCAGACGCTCTTGCAGCTTCTCCCGGTCATAATCGGAAGTGGTTTCCTCAGCCTGGGCGCGGATCTGGCTGCAGCGTCCTTGAATGTCCTTTTTCTTGCCGGCCCCGTCGACAATGGTGGTCTCTTCCTTGGTGATGGCCACCTTCTTGGCGGTGCCCAGCATGGGCAGGGTTACGTTCTCCATCTTAATACCGAGGTCTTCGGAGACAACCTCGCCGCCAGTCAAGATGGCCATGTCTTCCAGCATCGCCTTGCGCCGATCGCCGAAGCCGGGGGCCTTGACGGCGGCAATCTTCAAGCCGCCGCGCAGCTTGTTGACCACCAGGGTGGCCAGCGCCTCGCCTTCCACGTCCTCGGCGATGATCAGCAGCGGCCGGCTCGACTGCACCACCGACTCCAGAAGCGGGAGCATCGGCTGCAGGTTGGAAAGCTTCTTTTCGTGCAGCAGGATGTAGGGGTTCTCCAGCTCGCAGGTCATCTTTTCGGCGTTGGTGATGAAATAGGGGGAGAGATAGCCGCGGTCGAACTGCATGCCCTCGACCACGTCGAGCTCGGTCTCCAGGGACTTGGCCTCCTCGACAGTGATCACCCCCTCGTTGCCGACCGTCTCCATGGCCCGGGAAATCATGGCGCCCACCTCCGCGTCGCCATTGGAGGAGATGGTGCCGACCTGGGCGATTTCCTCGGAACCAGAGACCTTCTTTGAACGCTTGGATAGGTCAGCCACAACGGCGTCCACGGCCAGATCGATACCGCGCTTCAGGTCCATCGGATTCATGCCCGCGGCCACCGCCTTGGAGCCGCCTTGAACGATGGCTTGGGCAAGAACGGTTGCGGTGGTGGTGCCGTCACCGGCGATGTCACTGGTCTTGGAGGCGACTTCGCGCAGCATCTGCGCGCCCATGTTCTCGAACTTGTCGCTCAATTCAATTTCCTTGGCGACGGTGACGCCGTCTTTGGTGGTGCGCGGCGCGCCGAAGGACTTATCGAGCACCACGTTGCGGCCCTTGGGGCCAAGGGTGACCTTCACCGCATCGGCGAGGGTGTCGACGCCGCGCAACATGCGCGCGCGGGCGTCGCCGGAAAACTTTACTTCTTTAGCAGCCATTTAACTCAATCTCCCAATGCTGGTTGGTCTACGCGATCACGCCCATGATGTCGGACTCCTTCATGATCAGGAGCTCCTCGCCATCGACCTTGACCTCGGTGCCGGACCACTTGCCGAACAGCACCCGATCACCGGCCTTGACATCGAGCGGCGACACCTTGCCGTCCTCGTTCTTGGCGCCGGGACCGACGGCGACCACCTCGCCTTCCATCGGCTTTTCCTTGGCCGTATCCGGGATGATGATCCCGCCGGCCGTCTTCTCTTCGCTGTCAACGCGCCTGACCACAACCCGGTCATGCAAAGGTCTGAAACCCATCGATTGCCCTCCTGCTCCTACAATTGGACGTGCCTGTGTTGCTAGCACTCGATCAAGGTGAGTGCTAATTCCGCTTCAACGTAGGCGTGACGGCTGGGAGTTCAAGGAAAAATAAGGGATTTTCTTGGAATTAGCGCTACGACTATCGAAATTCCGGTGGGCTTTACCCGGGGTCGGCACGGGCCATTTTGCTGAATGGGAGTTTATTGTTTACATTGGCGGCTGCTTCTTGGGGAGTTGGTAGGGAGCAAATAGTACTGGTCAAAATTATCACAATCTATTCCTAACTGGATCGGCGAATTGCAAAAAGGAAAATAGTGGCGAAAATCATTCTCCAGAATAGGCCGTGCAGTTCACAACGATATGTTGAGGAATGGCTTGGTGGTTCAGATCCTCAATTCTCACTAGACAGAAGATTAATAGGTCCCATGTTCAAAAAAAAGAGAGAGGGAAAAAGACCCCTCTCTCAAATTGCCGTTAAGTTGGAAGATTCCGATCAGTAGCAGGCCGCAATTAGCTCGCAGAACCCTCGGTTCCGTCAGTTCCGTCAGTTCCTTCCGAGCCCTCGGTTCCTTCTGAGCCCTCGGTTCCTTCTGAGCCCTCAGTTCCTTCTGAGCCCTCAGTTCCTTCCGCGCCTTCAGTTCCTTCCGAGCCCTCGGTTCCTTCTGAGCCCTCGGTTCCTTCAGAACCCTCAGTTCCTTCAGAACCCTCGGTTCCTTCCGAGCCCTCGGTTCCTTCTGAGCCCTCGGTTCCTTCAGAACCCTCGGTTCCTTCCGAGCCTTCAGTTCCTTCCGAGCCTTCTGAACCCTCGGTTCCTTCTGAACCCTCGGTTCCTTCTGAGCCCTCGGTTCCTTCAGAACCCTCGGTTCCTTCTGAGCCTTCAGTTCCTTCCGAGCCATCAGAGCCTTCGGTGCCGTCACTACCGTCGCTGCCGTTGTCGGGGCCGCCGCCACCGCCGCCGCCGCCGCCGCCACCGCCGCCGCCGCCGCCGCCACCGCCGCCGCCGCCGCCGCCACCACCGCCGCCGCCACCGCCGCCACCGCCGCCGCCACCACCGCCGCCACCGCCGCCACCGCCGCCACCGCCGCCACCGCCGCCGCCACCGCCGCCACCGCCACCGCCGCCGCCGCCGCCACCGCCACCGCCGGCGGCATATGCGGCCTTCGATTGCAGGCTCATGGTATCGGTGTCAAAGGCGATCGTGTTGCAGCTAAAAGCGATGGTGAGCGCGCTTGCGGTCGTCAGCAAAACCAGGCGATTGCGAAGTGTAGTAGTCATTACTATTTCTCCAGAATGTACTCAATCAATAGCGTGTCTGTTGATGATTCGGATTGCCGAAGACAAACTGAAAAGTCTAATTCTTCTCTGTCTGAGAATGATTTGTGAGAGTCTTCTGTAATCCTGGTATCCGTAATTTCCCACCGTAATATAAGCTGCATAGTGTTTATATGATGTAACTTAATTGCGGAAATTTACGAAAATGGAATGCATTAATTTGAGCAAAGTCCTAGATAAAGTGATCCCTTCATCTCCTTTTTCGGCGGCAGGGCGCGAGAAGAGGAAATGAAATCCAAGTGCCAGGTCACCAGGCAGCCCAAGTTCCACCCGATAAGGCAGCTTCGTCTCGCGCTTGCCGTCGGCGCGGCCCTTGACAGTCCAGAGGGCTTTTCCTAAATCGGGAAAAAATCCACCGAGGCAAAGCGGCAGTCAGAAATGGTAGGCATGGGTACGGGATCGCCCTTAGCGACCCGGCCGGGCCGAAGTCCGGGACAAAATGGACCGGACCCAAAGAACAGGTTAGGCGGCAATGGACAGCTTGCTCGAGATTGACGGCTTGACCAAGCGCTTCGGCGCGATCACCGCGGTTGACGATCTTCGATTTACCGTCAAGCGGGGCGAAGTGCTCGGATTCCTTGGACCAAACGGTGCCGGCAAGACCACAACGATGCGCATGATTTGTGGCTTTCTACCGCCAAGCGCCGGCGCCGCTAAGGTTTGCGGCTTTGATGTGGAAGGCCAGGCAATCGATGCAAAACGAAGGCTCGGCTATTTGCCGGAAGGAGCGCCATCCTATGGCGACATGACGCCTGCTGGGCTGCTCAACTTCGTGGCCTCGCTGCGTGGTCTTAGCGGCAAGGAACGTGGTCAGGCGGTCGACCGGGCGGTCGAGCGTTTAGGGCTCGGCACTGTCTTGCAGCGGCCGATCGAGACCCTGTCCAAGGGTTTTAAGCGGCGCGTCGGCTTGGCTCAGGCGATCCTTTTGGACCCGGAGGTCTTGATCCTGGATGAACCCACCGACGGCCTCGATCCGAACCAAAAGCACGAGGTGCGCCGGCTCTTGCGCGACATGGCCGGCGACAAGGTCATCGTCATCTCCACCCATATTCTGGAGGAGGTGGAGGCCCTTTGTTCGCGGGCAATCATCATCGCTGCCGGCAAAATCGTGGCCGACGAAACGCCGGAGGCCTTGAAAACCCGCTCTTCTAGCCGCAACGCGGTGGCTGTGAAGCTGGACGTAGACCGGGTGGAAAGGGCGCGGGCGGCCCTATCCAGCGTGACCGAGATTGCCGAGATCACCGCCGCAGAACATGTGGCCCAAACCGACCGGCAGTGGCTGCGGATCCTGCCTCGCAACGGAGCAGATGTTATTGCTTCGGTACGTGAATGTTTGCGGTCCGAAGACATTCCGGTCGAGGAGATCTTCCTCGAACGGGGCCGTTTGGACGACGTCTTTCGCCAATTGACCGCCGGGAACGCGTGATCCAGAGGCACGAAACCTGACATGCAGAACACCGCTATCATTTTTCGCCGCGAACTGGGCGCTTATTTTGCCTCGCCCCTCGCATATGTCTTTATCGTTATTTTCTTGGCTCTTACCGGCGGCCTGACGTTTTTCGTCGGTGGCTTCTTGGAACGCGGGCGGGCCGACCTCGAGGCCTTCTTTCAATTCCATCCCTGGCTTTACTTGCTGCTCATCCCAGCCTTGGGCATGCGGCTTTGGGCCGAGGAGCGCAAGACCGGCACGCTCGAATTCCTGATGACGCAACCGGTGTCGACCGCCCAGGTGGTTCTCGGAAAGTTTCTCGCGGCCTGGGCCTTCGCCGGCATCGCTCTTGCCTTGACCTTTCCGATCTGGGTGACCGTGAACTATCTGGGTGATCCAGATAACGGGGTCATTGTCGCCAGCTACCTCGGCAGCTGGCTGATGGCGGGCGCCTTCCTGACGGTCAGCGCTTGTGCCTCGGCGCTTACCAGCAACCAAGTAATCGCCTTTGTGTTGGCGGCCAGTCTCTCTTTCCTCTTTCTCATGAGTGGACTCGAACTGGTTTTGAGCTTTTTCCGCGGCTGGGCATCGCCGACCGTGACCGAGGCTGTTGCCGGTTTCAGCTTCCTCACCAACTACGGCAGCTTCATTAAGGGCACCATCGAGCTGCCGGCGACGGTGTTCTTCTTCTCGCTGATTCTGCTCGGCCTCGTGGTGAACGGCGCCATCGTCGAGCTGAAGAAGGGGGAGTAGAAGGATGGCGACTTCTGGTCCCGCCTCTCATCGTCGCCTCGCTGCCTGGGCGGCGATCCTGCTCAGCGTCATTCTCTTCGTTTCGGTCAACCTGCTGGCCCAGGGACTGTTTAGCTCGAGCCGCCTCGATGTCACCCAAGACCGTCTCTATACCCTGGCGCCGGGCACTAAGGAGGTGCTGCGTGGGATCGACGAACCGATCCGTTTGCGGCTCTACCAATCTGATCGACTGACCGAGTTTGGCCCCGTCTATAGCGCCCACGCCAAGCGGGTGGGCGACCTTCTGCAAAGCTATGCGCGGCTTTCCGGTGGCAAGCTGGTGGTTGAGCGCTATGACCCCGAACCTTTTTCGCCGGAAGAGGATCTGGCCGTGGCTGACGGACTGCGGGGCATTCCAGTCTCCATCGATGGCAGTCAGATCTATTTCGGCCTGGCGGCGGTGAACAGCACCGATGATCTGGAGACGATTTCCTACCTTGCCCCGGAACGGGCCGAGTTCTTGGAATACGACCTCACCAAGCTGGTCTACGATCTGGCCAATCCCAACAAGCCCAAGGTGGCGCTGATCGGCGACTTGCCGCTTCAAGGCAACCAGTTCACCCGGTTCCAACGCTGGCGGGTGATGGAATCGATGGAGGAGTTCTTCGACGTTACTTTGCTGGGTGGCTCGGTCGACAAGATCGAGCCAGACGTCGAAATCCTGATGCTGGCCCAGCCGGCGGGTGTCGACGAGAAGACCCTCTATGCCATTGACCAGTTTGTCATGCGCGGCGGCAAGGTCTTGGCCTTCGTCGATCCGCATGCCGAAGCCATGGCGGCCGGCGCCCCCAATTCGGGCGCTGACACGGGCTCGGTCACGGCGGTTGCCCCTCTACTGGCCTCATGGGGTATCGCCATCGATCCGGAGAGGGTGGTAGGCGATATTCGAAACGCGGCGCGGGTGCAGACCGTCGATGGCGGGCGGCAGGTCATCACCGACTATCTGCCCTGGCTGGGGGTTAGCCAGCAAGGCTTTTCCGCCGAGGATGTGGTGACCGGCAACCTGGCGCAGCTGAACTTGCGTAGCGCCGGCGCCATTCGTCCTATTGAAAACGCGACCACGGAACTCGAGCCGATCGTTAGGTCCAGCCCCGAGGCCATGCTGATCGAACGGGTGAAGCTCCTCCAGGCGCCGGACGCCGTCGGACTCCTACGCGCCTTCCAGCCGGCGGGCGAAGCCTTCACGTTGGCCGCCCGCATTTCCGGTTCGGTCAAGAGCGCCTTTCCCGATGGCCCACCGGAAGCTGTCACTGACGAGGCCATCCGCGGCGAGCATCGCCTGGAAACAGAGAACGCGGCCAGCATCATCCTGGTGGCGGATGCGGACCTCCTGGCGGACCAGAACTGGGTGCAACGCCGCAGCCTGCTCGGCCAGGAATTTCTCATGCCCATCGCCAACAACGGGGACTTTGTCATTAATGCCCTGGACCAACTGCGCGCCAGCACCAGTCTGGTGGGTTTGCGCGGCCGTGGTTTGACCAACCGGCCCTTCGTGGTGTTGCAGGAGATGGGGCAGAAGGCCGAAGCCCAGTTTCGCGCCAGCGAGCAGGCCCTCTTGACGAAGATCGAAGAGACCCAGGCGAAGATCCAGCAGCTGCAGGATGAAGAGCAGGAAGGCGGGCTGATCCTCAGCGCCGCCCAGCAGCAAACCATCGACAACTTCCGTCAGGAGATGATCGAGCTGCGCCAAGAACTGCGCCAGGTGCAGTTCAATCTGAACAAGGATGTCGAAGCCTTGGAGACGCGCATAAAGATCCTCAATATCTGGGTTGTCCCCATCGCGGTGGGGATCTTTGCCATCGGCCTTGCCCTTTATCGGCGCCGTCGCGCGGCGCGCTTCGCCCAAAGTGCTGTTGGCTGAGGCCGAGGAGAAGGAGTGCGTTCCACCCATGAAGAACAAATCCCTCTTGGTCTACACCGCCGTGACCCTTGCCACCCTCATCGCCGCCATCGCGGTCACCTGGCAAAAGCCGCATCCTTCGCTCGTGACCTTGGGCAAGGAGCCAGCCTTTATCGAGCTGCGTAAGGATCCGAACGCTGTGGCTAAGGTGTTGGTGACCGGCAGCGAGTCGACTTTCACTCTAGTCCGCGACGAAGACGGGAGCTGGATGGCGCCGGAACGTTTTGGCTATCGAGTGGCGAACGACAAGGTGCGCGACTTGGTGGTAGCCTTATCCGATATGCGGCTGGTGGAGGCCAAGACGCTGCGTGAGGACCGCTACGCCCGGCTGGCGGTCGATGATCCTTCCAAAGAAGGATCAGACGCACTCCAGATTAAGCTTGAGGATGCGGGCGGCGCGGTCCTCACAGACGTCATTATCGGCAAGCGGGTCTATCGGAAAACCGGCAGCAAGCCCGGCGGCACCTACCTTCGCCGCGGCGGCGAGGCCCAGTCTTGGCTGGCCAGCGGCGGTCTTACCGTGGCCAAGCAACTTACCGAATGGTTGGATCCTGGCATCATCGATATTGCCGGCAGTCTGGTCGAACGTGTCGAAGTCTCCCTGGCCGATGGCGAATACACCGTCTTGCGGGACGGTGAGGGCGACCTTGCCTTGGAAGTGGTACCGGATGGGCGGACGGTGGTCAAAACCGAACTCGAGCGCATGGTCAATGGATTGACGAGTCTACGCTTGGATGATGTGGTCCCGGCCAGTCAGCTCGATGCGATAGGCGCCGATAGCTTGGCCTCAACAACCTATGTGACGAAGTCGGGCTTGGCCCTCACGGTGACCCTGACTCGGGCGGCGGAAGACAATTGGGTCGTCTTGAAGGCAGCCTATCGGGCCGGACAATCGCAAGACGACGAGGAAACTGCCAAAGCCGAGGCTGAGGCGCTTAATGCTCGGCTTTCACCCTGGGCCTACAAAGTAGCGAGCTATGCGGCCGACCGATTTGCGGTCAAGTTGGAAGACCTGCTCGAACCGAAAGAGGGCACATCTTAACGGTGATTTCGCACCACGGCGTTGGCCCCCAAGTGGGACACGCGAGATGTACCTCAATCTTGGCCGGTCCTCACGCTATCGGTCTGGTGCTGGCCCTGGGCTGGCGGACTAGGCTTTTCGCAAAATTGCGGTAAATCGTTCACAAGTTGACTGGCGGACTCGCTTCCGCCTGCGAGGCTGTGCTATAGAGCCTCCGCTTTAGGCTGGGCGAACCACCCATTGCCTTGCCGCGTGTCGCAACCAAAAAGACGAGTGCATGCCAAAAGAGGACTTGATCGAATTTACCGGAACGGTCATGGAGTTGTTGCCCAACGCCATGTTCCGCGTACGCCTCGACAACGATCACGAGGTGCTGGCCCATACCGCAGGCAAGATGCGCAAGCACCGCATCCGTGTCCTGGCGGGTGACCGTGTGAACGTCGAAATGACGCCCTACGATCTAACCAAAGGCCGTATCACCTTCCGATTCAAGTAGTTCGGTAGCAGCTGATGCCTGCTGCGCGCACGCTCTATGTCAGCGCGAGCCAGTAAACTTGTTTTGGCGTCGGCCTCGCCGCGCCGCCTTGCCCTGTTGCGGCAGGTCGGGATCGAACCGGCCGAGGTCGATCCGGCGGCGATCGACGAGCGGCCCAAGCGACGAGAGTTGCCGGCTGAATACGCAGGGCGCATTGCCGCTGCCAAGGCCGATGCAGTCGCCCCCCGTCATCCCGGATGTTTTGTACTGGCGGCCGATACGGTCGTTGCCTTGGGGCGGCGGATCCTGCCCAAGCCAGACAACGAGACGGAGGCCCGGGGATGCCTCACCCTCCTTTCAGGGCGACGCCACCGGGTGCTGGGGGCTGTTTGCCTGGTGGTCCCCAGCGGGGAAAGACGATCCCGGCTGGTCACCACTGCCGTCCGCTTCAAGCGCCTAAGCGATAGTGAGGTGACGAACTATCTGCGGTCGGGAGAGTGGCGGGACAAGGCCGGCGGCTATGCCATACAGGGAAGGGCTGCGGCCTTCGTTCCCGCCATCAACGGCTCCTATCCCAACGTGGTTGGTTTGCCGATCGTCGAGGTGCTTGCCTTGCTCGATGGCAATGGATTTCACCGGTGACTGGGCTGCTCGCCCTCTCTCATCTTCCGGGGGAGACCCGGGCAGCCTGGGTGGAAGACGGCAACCTGCGGGACCTTATCATTCAAAGGGCCGATCTGGCGGGCCAAGTCGGCGACATCTATCTCGGGCGGATCGCGGCGCTGCGCCCGGAGCTGGGCGGCGCCTTCGTCGAACTTGGGCTAGCAAAGCAGGGGTTCTTAGCCTTTGACCACTGTGTCGAAAAGCCGGTGGAGGGTGCTGCCATACTCGTTGCCGTGCTGCGTGCGGCGAGTGCGGATAAGGGCGTCAAGCTAAGCGCCAGGCGTGTGGTCGGCGACGCCGCAATGTGGGAATTGGCTCACCGGACAAAGCCGCCTGCTTTGGTGGTCGCTGCCGACGACCCGATCGACCGGGCGATGGGAGCGGCCGACCCACCGACGCAGATCGTCATCGACGATTTTGCATTCTTCAAGCATACCAAGCTTCGTTTGGCGGGCAAGCCGGCGCAGACGGACCGACTGCGCTTCGAGCCCGGTCCCTTGCCGCTCTTCGAAAGCCTGGGCATCCAAGCCGAATTCGAAGCGCTTTTGCAGGCGCGCGTGGCCCTGGCGTCGGGGGCCCAACTCTGGATCGAGCCGGTCAGAGCACTGACCGCTATCGATGTCGATTCAGGCAGCGGCCGTCTTCGCGGTGCCCCGGGGGCAGGGGCCCTGTCCTTGAACCTAGAGGCGGCCAGGGAAATCGCCCGGCAAATTCACCTGCGTGGCCTTTCAGGTCTGATCGTCGTCGATTTCCTTGATCTCGAGGCCAAAGTCGAACGCCGACAGCTCGTCGAGGCGCTGCGCCAAGCGCTGGCAATGGATCCTAACCCCTGTCAGGTGTCGGCCATGCGCGGCTCTGGGATTGTGGAGATCACGCGGCAAAGGAGCAGGCCGCCCTTGCATGAAATCTTCTTCGAAGCGATCGGATCATATGGGTCGGGCTGGGAAAGAAATCCAATCAGCCTCGCCTTTGATGCCTTGCGGGCCTATCGTGCCGCGGCGCTGGCGACGCCGTCCCGAGCGCCGGTTTTGCACGCGACACCGAGGGTCTTGGTCGCGTTGGGGGATCAAGCCGAGCCGGCAAGGCTGTCGATCGAGAGGGCACTCGCCCGGCCGATTAAGACTTGTCCCATCGCCGAGGCGCGGCTAGAGAACTATGAAATCTTGTGAGTTTCGGTGATTCCAGCACGACAGGGTTTCTTGGAGTAGACTTGTGGACATGTCCGTAAAGCCAATTCGGCCTTCAAATCCTTCAAAGAAGCACTCACCTGGACGCTGCCCTCTATGTGGCAAGTCACGGCAACAACGCTTTCGCCCCTTTTGCTCGCAGCGCTGTGCCGACGTTGACCTTGGCCGTTGGCTGAACGGCGCCTATCGTGTGGAAAGCGACGAGGGACCAGGTGAGGCCTGGGATGAGGACGCAGGAGAGCCCTCCTGACGGTGTGGCCCACCGCTTGAGCCTTTGGGCGCCATTGCCGCCGTCAATCAGCCGCCTGGAGTAGGCTGGTCAGGTCCGGCGAGCCAGTCCGGAATCTGTGGTGTGATTGCGGCCGCACCTGCGCTCAGACCAGCCTCGCCGCCGATGCTGTCGAGACGCAAAAGGGCCAGGCCTAGGCCGGCGATCGCGGAACGCATCACCCCCACCTCCCGATCGCCGGTAGTGACCGCGGTTCCCGATGCCGGCGTAGGTCCGTCGATGGTGACCGGCAGCAGGCGCTTCTTGACCAGGCCGCGATACTTGGTGCGCGCGGTGACTTCCTGGCCAAGATAGCAACCCTTGTTCCAATCGAGCCCATTGAGCTCGTCGAAGCCGCTTTCTAACAACACCGATTTTTCTACCTCGAGATCGCGGCTGCCGTCCGGGACACCCAGTGCCAGGCGCACCCGGTCATAGGCTTCGAGCGGCGCCGCTTCACCGAAGAGATCCTCGAGGGTCGCCAAGGCTGTCGTGCGGGGCAGGATCAGCCGGGCTCCCAAGGCGGCCAAGCGCGGGTCGACGTAGGCCTTGCCGCCGCCGATTGCGATAGTCTTGCCCGGTTGTGCGCTCTCAAGGCCCAGCGTATCGAGGGCGCCGTCACCAAGGGCTGCTGCAATCAGGTACTCATCGCTGGCATCGCGGAGAGTGGCCTTGGCGCGCAGCTTGTAGCGGCTAAGGCGTCGCAACAGATCACTGCGGCGTTCTGCCTCGCAGTCGAGCAACAATACTTGCTGTTGCTCCAGTAGAAAAAATTCGTGCAGGAATTTTCCCTGCGGGGTCAAGAACGCGGTCCAAATGGCGCGCTCCTCTTCCGCCTTGGTGACATCGTTGGAGACAATGCCCTGCAGGAAGTTGGCGCGGTCCGGCCCGTCAATGGCGAGCACACCGCGTCCTTCCAAGACCACTGCCGTTGCTGCCATTGATTGACCTCGCTCACTTCGCCTGTTGCGTCGAGCCTAGAGGTGGCGCTAGAGCTTCCCACGGTCAAGGTTTGCCGAAAAACTTGCCGAGGACAAGGCCGGCCATGCGTTTGCTTTTTGTCACCGCGACGCGGATTGGCGATGCGGTGCTATCCATGGGGATGCTGCATCAACTGCTGGCGCGTCACCCCGGTGCGCGGTGCACCATCGTCTGTGGCGCGCCGGCGGCACCACTCTTTCAGGCCGTGCCTGGGCTCGAAGAAATCGTCATTTTGCGCAAGCAAGCTTTTCGTTCGCACTGGCTCGGCCTATGGGTGCGCCTATGCCGAACCCGCTGGGACCTGGTGGTGGACCTCAGGGCCTCCGCACTGGCCTATCTGCTGCGGGCCGACCGACGCCTGGTTTCCGGCAAGGCGGATCAAAGCAAGCACCGGGTGGCTGAACTTGGGGAATTGCTGGGAGAGACGACACCCCCGGCGCCAGGGCTGTTTTTGGACAGCATCCATCACACCGCCGCTGATGAACGCCTGCCGCCGGGGCGTCCTGTGTTGGCCTTGGCACCAACCGCGAACTGGCCGGCCAAGCAGTGGCCGATTGAGCGCTTCGCTTCGTTGGCTTGCGCCCTAGTAGGGGAGGGCGAAATACTCGAAGGCGCTGCGGTTGTCGTCAGTGCTGCCGCCCACGAGCGGGCTCAGGCCGAGGCCTTGCTACAGGCCTTGCCCGGCTCGTCGCTCGTCGATCTCATCGGTTGCGACCTCTTGACGACGGCGGCCTGCTTTGCCCGAGCGCGCCTCTTTGTCGGCAATGACTCGGGGCTGATGCATTTGGCAGCGGCGGCGGGCGCGCCGACGCTCGGTCTCTTTGGACCCACCAATGAGCGGCGCTATGCACCCTGGGGGTCGCGAAGCGCTTTCCTGCGCACGCCGCAGTCCTATGCCGAGCTGGCGGCGCGTCCAGATTTTGGCCCGGACTTGGAGGAAAGCCTGATGACCGATCTTTCGGTGGAGGATGCGATGGCCGCGGCTCAGGCGCTAATGAAAAGAACTTCCGATTCGTTCTCGGCGTGACAGCAGGGATGAAATTAGCATCAAGACCGGCTATACGGAAGACCTCTGACCACGTTCGCGATTGGAAGAAGTTTGCCTTCCTCCTCACAGGCCCTTCAGTCGATCCCACTAGCCATAAGCATTGAGGTTTCGCCTGGCGAACTCGCCGACAAGATCTCGATCCTGGAAATCAAGTCGGCGCGTATCGATGATCCGGTCAAGTTGAAGAATGTTCGCTATGCTTTGGAGTGCTTGTTGCACAAACGTGCGGCGGCCTTTCCCGACAACGGTGAAATGACACGGCTGCAGGTGGCACTGAAGGAAGTCAATGAAGCGCTCTGGGACATCGAAGATGCCATTCGCGCCTGCGAAGCGGCCGAGGATTTCGGTCCGCGCTTCATCTCGCTGGCGCGCTCCGTCTATCGTACGAACGACCGGCGGGCGGCCCTGAAAAAGGAAATTGACCTTTTGCTCGGCTCGCCCTTGGTCGAAGAGAAATCCTACCGCGCTTACTGATTGTCCGCAGTTACCTAGCGGCCGACCGTTTCGACGCCTTCGCCGCCCAGGCGGGTGGCGCAAAAGGCGATCAGGAGACCAACCACTGCTCCTTCCGCGGTGAACCAGAAGGGAGACGACAAGATTCCATCGGCGCCAAACAGGGCGGTCATCATCGCCGCCATGGTGTCATAGGCGAAGAAGGTTAGGACGAAGTTCATCCAGGCGCCCATCAGCGCGCCGCGAAACCACCACGGCATGGGAAGCTTGAGCACCGGATGCCAGGTGAAGACGCCGACAAGGCCGATGATGGCGCCGAGCGTCGTGTACCAAAGCAGGATGCCCCAGCGGATGAGCCAACCGGCATCGGGCAGAAAGTAGGGAAGGAAAATGAAGCCGATGAGGCCGATCGCCAAGCCAACCGCCTTGCCGACGGCAACGCGGGTAACAAGTGATGGATTTTCAAACATCTGCTCCCTCCCTAAGTTAGGGGTTTACCTACTTAGTTATACGAAGACGGGGCGGTTTTCGCCCCCGTCTGGGCGATCGAAATCCGTGACCAATGATGACGAATGCACAAATCACAGATTAATTGTGTGTTAAAATTTTTTTTACACATTCATGTGATTAAATCTTGACGATTATCGATAACCATGCGAGTTCTTGTTCGACGCTCAGGGCCTAGGACTGTAAGGCCATGGGCTTCGGAATGGCCTGATCCTCTAACGGGATCCGCGGGATTTGAGTGGGCAGCTTGCGGCCGCGTCACCAACCGCTAAAGCGCCACGGGGACATCGCCCCCGTGGGCCCTGCCGTTGGACCATGGAGGCGAAGAAATGTCGCACTTGCCGAATTCCTATCATCTCGACGACGTCATTGCCGAGGCTGGCGCCTCCGTTCCGTCAGTATCCAAGGACGAGGGCCGAGAGGGCGAAAACACGCATAGTTCCTTTGCCCCAGACCTTGGCCTTTGTGAGCCACGCGTAGCAGGCTGTCCCGATATAGCTGCGCATTGGGCCTAATAGGGCGCCTCTCGCACAAAACCATCTTTTGTCGTGACTGAACGGCCAGGCGAAAACGCCTCGGCCGCTAACGGGAGCTTTGTCGGCGATGGCCATGCAATCGTCAGGACTAACCGCACTATCGGCTCGTGCCGAGGAACTGGAGGCCTATTATGGGGCGCTTCCAGCCTCCTTGCTGTTGCGCATAGCGGCCTGTGAACTCTTTCCTGGCCGGCTCGCCGTGGTCACGTCCTTCGGCAGCGAGTCGGCGGTCCTGCTGCACCTCGTGGCTCACCTCGATCCGGATTTGCCGGTGATCTTTCTCGACACAGGCCAACATTTTCCCGAGACCTTGGCCTACCGAGATCACTTGGTGAGTTGGCTGGGGCTGCGCAACGTGACGAACTTGTCGCCGCGTGCCTATCAGCTAGCGGCCGCCGATCCTGATGGCAGCTTGTGGCAACGTGATCCCGACTACTGCTGTCACCTCCGCAAGGTGATCCCGCTGGAGGACGCGCTGGCGACCTACGAGGCTTGGGTCGCTGGCCGCAAGCGGTACCACGGTGATAGTCGATCCACCTTGCCGGTGTTTCAGGCGGTTGGCGACAAAATCCAGATCAATCCGCTGGCACGCTGGTCAGCGGCGGCGATCGAGGCAGCCTTCCTTCGCCACGACTTGCCGCGCCACCCACTCAGTCAAGAGGGTTATCGATCCATCGGCTGCGCGAGCTGCACCCGGCGCACGCCGGCCGGCGCGGGGGCACGGGGCGGCCGCTGGCTCGGCCGCAAGAAGACCGAATGCGGCATTCACCAAGCGCGCCGCCCGATGCTCTAGTAGCGTGTTGGAAAACCTAGCCCTTAGAATCCCACCGCCTGGCCGTCGCAGCGCGGATCGCTCGCACCTTCGATAAGCCCATCGGCGTGGTACACCAGGGCGCCGGCATGGCCCATGACGTCGTCGAAAGGGGCAACTTGGGTGACTTCGTGGCCGGCCACCTGCAAAGCGCGGCATAGGCAAGGGTCAAACCGCGATTCGAGGCGAAGGTCGCTGCGGGGGGCGCCCCAGGTGCGGCTCAAAACCCAGCGAGGTGCGGTGACAGCCTCTTGCAAGGTTTGGCCGAAGCGCGCATAGCGGGTGAAGACTTGGGCTTGGGTTTGTGGCTGGCCTTCGCCGCCCATGGCTCCATAGGCCAGCACCCGTCCGTCGTCGAAACAGGCCATGGCCGGGTTGTTGGTGTGGAAGGGGAGGCGTCTCGGCGTCAAGACGTTCGGCCCTTCGCCAGCCAAGGCGAAGCTGCTGCCACGATTTTGCCAAGTGATGCCGCTGTCCCGCAATACGACGCCTGAGCCAAATTCCCAATAGATGCTGTGAATGAAGCTGACGCTGCGGCCGGCGCCATCGACGCTGCCCAGCCAGACCGTATCGCCGGGATGCCCTTCCGGACGCCAGGGCAAGGCCTGGGCCCGGTCGATATGGGTGGCTAGGCTTTCGAGGGTTTGCGCTTCCAGGAAATGCTCGGGCGATGTGGTCATGAAAGTCGGATCGCCCACATGCTGGTTGCGGATGCGGATGGCCCGCTTACAGGCCTCGACCAGGCCATGCAGATGATCGAAGCTCTCGGCCTCGGCGCAGGCCAGGCGGTCGAAGATCCCCAGTATGATGAGCGAGGCGAGGCCCTGCGAGGGCGGCGGCACGTTGAAAAGTCGGGCACCTGAGATCTTCAGGCTGAGTGGGCTGCCGACGACGGCCCTTTGTTCGCGGAGGTCGGCTTCGGTCACCGGGCTGCCGACCCGTGCCAGGTCGGCGGCAACCCGACGGGCGAGTCCGCCCGTGTAAAGATCCATCATTCCCTTGTCAGCCAGCTGCTTCAAAGTCGCGGCCAGAGCCGGTTGTGTGAAGCGGCTCCCAACTGCCGGCACCTCGCCGTCATCGAGAAAGCTATCGGACCAGCCGGGGACATCCATCAATTCGGGCGCTTTGGCGGCGGTCATGGCGGCCTGGCTGCGAGTCAAGGGGAAGCCGGCATCGGCATAGTGAATGGCATCGGCCAAGAGCCGCTGCAACGGCAGGCGCCCGCCCCATTCCCGGCTGAGGTCCAATGCTGCTTGCCAGCCAGAGAGGGTGCCGGCGACCGTGTTGGCGGCAAGAGGGCCGCGCGGGGGGATGGCCTCCAAACCCTGCTCTTGGTAAAAGGCGGGCGTCGCCGCTGCGCCGGACCGGCCAACAGCGCTGATCGCCACGGGCGCATCGTGTCCCGGCGTATGGATCAGCCAAAAGCCATCGCCGCCAAGGGCATTCATGTGGGGATAGACGACCGCGATGGTTGCTGCCGCCGCGATCATTGCCTCGATGGCGTTTCCTCCCTCGCGTAACACCGAGAGCCCAGCTTCCGCCGCAAGATGGTGGGGCGCGGTCACCATGCCTCGGTAGGCGCGTGGCGTTTCCAACATCTCTTGCTCTCCTCTTCTCTTGCGGGGTAGAAGCGATGACCTGTTCCCCAATGAAACCGGCCGTCGGCAATAGCTGCGGCCCACGATCGATGCCAAGCGACGACGTTCTTTCATTCTATGATGGTCTGGCGGGCCATTACCACCTGATCTACGCGGACTGGCCGTCGGCCGTCGAACGACAAGGTCGGGTCCTGGATCGGGTGATAGTAAAGCAATTGCGGGGACAGGGCCCGTGGCGTGTGCTCGACTGTGCCTGCGGTATCGGGACGCAGGCCTTGGGATTGGCGATGCGGGGCCATCGCGTGACTGCCAGCGATCTTTCGCCGGGTTCCGTGGCTCGATTGCGGCACGAGGCCGAAAGCCGCGGTCTCGAAATCCAAAGTCACGTAACAGACTTTACCGATCTATCGCCGATCCCTGGCGATTTCGACGTGGTGATGGCGTTGGACAACGCTTTGCCGCATCTCAGCAGCGAGACCTTGGTGAGCAAGGCCCTAAAAGAAATCTGCGCCAAGTTGGTGCCCGGCGGATTGGTCTTGGTCAGTCTGCGGCCCTACGACAAGATTCTAGAGCGCCGTCCGAAGGGCGAAGGTCCGGTCGTCCGGGGACAAGGAGAAGACCGTCGCATAATCCAACAAATCTGGGATTGGCAAGACGAGCGGTGCTATGACGTTCACCTCATCATCAAGCGACAGTTTGGCGGGAATTGGCAGCGTTATCATCACCGCAGCCGCTATCGGGCGATCCGCTCGGCCGAATGCCTCGAGCTGATGCGTGGAGCCGGGTTCGATGACCCGTTCTTGATGGAAGACTGCGGCTTCCATCAGCCGATTTTTGCGGGCCGGAAGCTGCCCTAAGGATGCCCTTCTTTGAGCGATGACGCGATCAATGCCGGCCAAGCGTCACCTGAAAAAAGGGCGTGATTTCACACCGTCGTCCAAAAAAAGACACTTTATGCCCTTAACCCTGGCAAAAATCACGCTGCAGTAAGTCGCAAAACGAGAATATGCGGCGTGCTCGGTATCATCAGCGCGGTCGACCCTATGTCAGGAGAGCGGGAAGAGCAGGGTTCGACAGCGAGGAAGCCGATTGGGGGCTAGCTAGGAGAGAGACTATGGATTTCGGCAAAATCGTTGGCGAGCTGCTGCAGCAGGGCATGTCGGGCGCCACCAGGGACCGGGTCGGTCACGCGCTCGGCAAGGACGGCCTTGGTGGCCAGTCTGGAATTGAAGACCTTCTCGGCGGGCTTTTGGGGGGTGGCGGCCAGGCTGGTACCCAACAGGGCTCGGGCGGTGGAGGCCTGGGCGGCCTGCTCGAAGGCCTGACCAGCATGCTTGGCGGCAGCAGTGGGGTCGGCGGCATGAGCAAAGGCCAGGTCGGAGGCATCGGTGCCTTGGCCGGCGCCTTGCTGGGCGGTGGCGGCGGCGCTGCCAAGGGCGCCATTGGTGGCAGCGCGATGGCGTTGCTGGGCACCTTAGCTATTTCGGCCTTGAAGAATTGGCAGCAAGGCAGCTCGCAATCGGGGGCGGCCGGCGATCAGGCGTCCTTCGCAATTTCCGAGGCCGAAGCGCGGCAAATGAGCGCCCCGGAAACCGCCGAACTCTGCCTCAAGGCGATGATCAGCGCCGCCAAGGCCGACGGCAAGATTCAACAGGCGGAAATGGATCGCATCGTCGGCAAACTGAAAGAAGGCGGGATCAGCGAGGAAGAACGGGAAATAGTGGTCAGGGAAATGTCCTCGCCGCTTGACGTTGATGGCCTGGTCAGGGCCGTTCCCAATCAGCAGGTGGGCGCCCAGGTCTATGCCGCGTCCTTAATGGCCATCAAGGTCGACACGGTGGCCGAGCAGACCTATCTGGAACGCTTGGCGAATGGCTTGGGCCTGCATCGTTCGACCGTTCAACGACTTCACCAGATGGTCGGCGTCTAAAATCCACGCGGGGTGGGAGCCTTGCCGTGAAGGCGGGCTCCCGCGCCCGACGAGCCCATTCAATCACTCACGCAGAATGCACCTGGACAGGGTTTCCCTCTCTGTGGCGCATCCATGACCTAAACCACGCCAAGCCCTTGTAACAACTCGCCGGCCTTCAATGCCGGCGATTTGTGCTACCGTCTTCCCCATGATTCGCCACCCCGATGATCACGCGGCTTGGTTTTGCCGCCATTTTCTCCTGGAGACGAGACCATGCCCATGGCTTCGCCCGCCGGCGATACGGCGACGGTGGCGCTGATGTATGCCGCCTTCATCCTGGCGACGGGCGCCTTCCTGGTACGTGATGTGCTGTGGCTGAGGATTCTTGCCAGCCTCGCCAGCCTCTGTCTTCTGATCATTGCTTACAACAATCCCGGCACGCCACTGTGGTTGGGCATGGCCTGGTATGCGGCCTTCGTGATCATCAACTCCGTCCATTGCGGCATCATCATCTATCAGCGCCAGGTGCTGCGCCTGACCGAGGCCGAAGCGCGGCTGCAAGAGTTGGCATTTCCTGCCCTCGACCCCTTGATGGTCAAGAAACTGATGCGCCGCGGCCAATGGCATGATTTCGGGGAGGGTGAGATCCTGGCCAAGCAGGGGGAGGCAGTCGATCGTCTTTATGTTCTGGCTCAAGGGGAGGCTTCCGTAGAACTAGGGGCAAGCGAACTCGCCGGGCTGAAGCCAGGGCAGTTCATTGGCGAAATCAGTTTTCTAACCGGGGATCCGGCCAACGCCACGGTCAGGGCGACCACGGCCGTTACCTGCTTGGCTTGGGATAGGGCATCGCTGGCCAAGACACTCGCCCGCCACCCGGACCTCTGTTCGGTCATGTACGGCGCCTTTGGGGTCAATCTGGCGGGCAAGATCGCTGCCCACAACCTGCGTTTGGCTGATGCTTAGCAAGAGCTTGCAATTCTAAGAAAATCTCCGTCCGAGCGGCGCCCTTGCGCAAATATTATGGCAGGCAGAAACCAAACTGTGAGCCCGTTCACATCGGCCGATCTTCTGCGACCCTAAATAACCTTTCAATAGTCATATCAGAAAGACGATGCGGTTCTTAGGGCGGCAACAAGCAGAACCCTTCCAGCGAAGAGGAACGGACCCATGCCCAGGCATGTGCGAGACAGAATTGAACAGGTGGCAATGGCTGGCACGGTAATGGCCTGCGGAACTGTGCTTTCCTGGCCGGTCGCGCTCATCATCGCTTGGTTCATTTGCGTGGTTTAGAGCGTCGAGCGGCAATTTGGGATCAATTCTGCTTGGCCTCTGGCGTGGCGAACCGCTGGCGAAACGGGTGCGGTCGCGATGCCAGTGCATCGCGCAAGCCCGTTTCGACAGCAGGACCGAACTTCCTATCGCCGGCTAGAGCCAAGCCCCCACAAATCGGCTGTTCACGATTTGCTGCTCGAAGAAGACATATGAACCGGGATCAATCCCGGTTCAGGGGGACGGGCGGTTTGGCGCCAAATCCTGCGCCAAACCTCTCGGACGTAATCGACGGATAGGCCCGTCGTGTCTTTGCTTGACCTTGTCACAAAACCGCTCCGTCAGAATGGTTCCAAATTGCCGCCCGACGCTTGCTCATATTTGGGCCATAACCAAGCGATCGAATTTTGAACAGTTGCCGCGGATGTGACGTTGGACCTGGGTGGATTAAGCGCCTGCGCCATCGGGCGCTGGGCTGCGAATCTCACCGGGCGACGGGCGGGGCGTTCCTTGTCCTACGATAGAATGACAAACCGCTGAGCACCGCCTTTCAGTGAGCGGGCGTTAACCCTATTCAATTCAAAATCCTGATCAGTGGAAAATTTCTAAAGCGTTGAAGTTATGGAAATTAACCAAAGATATTAAATAAAACATTTAGTAATTGAGTAAGTTTTTGTTGAGAATTTCTTCACAGTTATTTACATTCTCCTCTGAAATCAATGAGGGGCGCGACCGTGGAAAATAAAAAAACGAAGGCAAAGGCAATAGTGCGCAAAGTTTGGTCTTATTATTGGCGCACGACAGCTGTACTAACAGTATTTACCTATCTTTATTTTATGTACCAGCTAAAAGAAGCCGGTCTTTGGTAAGCGAGTAACCAGGCCACTTCGTTCACCTACTTTCGAAAGCCCGCTTGAGCAAGCTTGGGAAGGAGGTCTGGACTGTCCAGAGCAGCCTTTCCGGCCCAACTTGTGTTGAGCCGGTCGGCCGCCTGACGACGGCGCTGGCCGCCGCTCTTTATTACTCTGCCACCGCGTCGGCGGCGATCTTCGCATAGATATCATCCAACTCCGCCGCCAGATCCTTGAGCACTTGGCCGCCATCTTCATAGGGCGCAAAGACGGACGTCGGCGTGCGATAGCTCAATTTCGCGGTCTTATCGTCGTTCTCTGTCACGTAAAATCGTATGGGCGCTTCGATCCCTGCGGGAATACTAGCCTCGAGCATTCTGACGGCGAAATCGTTGCGATAGACACCAAACACCATGTTTCCCGGAATCTCGACGCCTCGACGTTTAGCGCCAACACTGGCACTAGCCTTAGTGACTACGAACATCTTATTAGCTTCGATCGCCGCCTGCAATTTTCCTACTAACTCTTCAAAACTGTGAGGACTTTTGAACTCTGCCCAACCCTCCGGTGCGGCTTCGGCCGGGCTTTGGCCAAAGGTTATAGCAAGGGCAATAAGAACTGCGAAGAAACGCGTCATAGCCGAAATCTCCTGGCGTATTGCAAAACTTTAGCTGTAGAGCGTAAGCCCGTAGCGGCGATGGGGCAAGCACGTAATGATTGAAACTTTATCGCTAGAGCTATGACTTGCTTTGGATGGACTGAGGTCTATATTGCCGCCCATGAACACCTTGGGTTTGGATAAGGCGCCGAGCGCCACGCGCGTGGTTGTGGCTATGTCGGGCGGTGTGGACTCCTCCGTGACTGCCGGTCTGTTGAAGGGCGAAGGCTATGATGTGGTCGGCGTTACCTTGCAGCTTTATGACCACGGCGCGGCTGTCAGTCGAAAGGGGGCTTGCTGCGCTGGGCAGGACATTTACGATGCCCGGCGCGTGGCCGACCAGCTGGACATGCCTCACTATGTCTTGGACTACGAATCCCAGTTCCGCCAGGCCGTCATCGATGATTTTGCCGACAGCTATCTGCGCGGTGAGACGCCGATCCCCTGTGTGCGCTGCAATCAGACGGTAAAGTTTCGGGACCTGCTGTCGACGGCTCGCGAACTCGGCGGCGAGGTCCTGGCAACCGGGCATTACGTCCGTCGTCTTGCTGGCCCGGCGGGGCCGGAGCTGCACCGAGCGGTGGATGGCGCGCGCGACCAGAGCTACTTTCTCTTTGCCACCACCGCCGAGCAACTCCATAGGCTCCGCTTTCCGCTGGGTAGCCTGCCCAAAGCCCAAACGCGTGCTATCGCAGCCCGTCTGGGCCTGGCGGTTGCCGATAAGCCGGATAGCCAAGATATCTGTTTCGTACCCAATGGTTCCTACGCGCAAGTGGTGGAAAAACTACGTCCGGAAGCGAGCGAGCCCGGTGATATTGTCGATCAAGACGGCCGCATCATGGGGCGCCATAACGGCATCCTGCACTACACCATCGGACAGCGGCGGGGCATCGGCATCGGCGGCAATCCTGAACCGCTTTACGTATTGCGGCTGGACGCGGAATCCCGGCGAGTCATCGTCGGGCCCTGGGCGGCCCTGGCTTGTCATGAGGTGCAGCTGAAGCAGGTCAACTGGCTGGGCCCGGAGCCCCTAGAGGGTCATCGCTATGACCTTGAGGTCAAACTGCGATCCACGCAAGAGCCGACGCCGGCAAGGCTGGTCGGCGCGGCAGGGGGGCGAGCGAGCCTTCATCTCCTGACGCCACAGCATGGCGTAGCGCCCGGGCAGGCGGCGGTCTTCTATCAAGGAAACCGAGTTCTCGGCGGTGGCTGGATCGCAGGCACTGAAAGGGCGGCGGCGGCCTAGGGGAGGGGAAGACCTTCTAAGACCTTGGGTAAGCTGGACGCCCGCCCTGTGGCGCTACCTATGACCATCTGGCACCGGTTGGTTCGCCGAGGTTCGGCCGGATCCCAAGACATCGAAGTCTGGTCGCGGAAACCCTTTGTACCATTCCCCGTGGCTGCCCTCGAAGTTGGCCATATCGGGCCGGGTCAATCTACCGCGCGGGGCAATGAAACTGTCGATGCCGTCACAACCCGCTTCACGCCACAGGATGTTGAAGGCACAGAGCTTGGGAAAGAACTGAAGATGGGCGTAGGGCAAGTGATCGTGGATCCACCATGCCAGAGACCGCCAATCGGTTCCTGACTCGTAGCGATCGGCGAACCAAGGGACCACGACGCAGGCGGCAGCACCGATCCGCCCCTGTTTGTCAGGCCTATCCCAAATGTGGTAGCCGGCATTGTTGGCCACGCTGGCTCCCTGCCGGCGTCGGTTGCCGAACGCGGTCACCTCAGCCGAGCGAAAGCCCGAGCGAACGGCGAGGCGTCCGAAAACCGACTGCAGCGGCTCGAGCAATTCAATGCAGAGGCGGGTTCCCACCCGGACGGCAAGATCCGGGTCGCTTGGAATGTTAGCGAGGCCGTAGAAGTTGGCGATCTCCGAGTAAAGAAAGTCGCGCAAGAAGAAATTGGCGCTGAGTCGGACACGCCCCAGTTCTTCCAAGCCCCTCATGGATCCAGGCCGGCGCACGGGAAAACCGCTCCATCAGTGCATAGCCACCAAAGAACACGGGCTTAGGGTAGCAGCCCGGTCCTGACAGCGTCCTGTCAGCAGTCAATGCGGAAGCTGTGGTGGCCTGAGCAGATCAGTTGTGTCTAACACCGAAGATGTGCTTTTCCACATGCTCGCGGTCGGCCTGCTGATAGCGATGGGCCTTTCGCTCTCGCCAAGTATCATAGAAAATTGGCACCAGCCGCCGGCGATAACCTTTACCCACAAGGTGGGTGATAACCTTGTGGCTGAAGGCGGAAACCTTGTTGCGCTGGGGGCGGCGCTTGATGAAGAGATGCAGTTCTGCCCCTTCAATAAAATCGTAGCCGAATTCTGCCCCGACCTGCGCCAAACCTTTGTGAGAATAAAAAAAGACATGGGCTCCGCGCAAATTCGCGAGATAGGACCAATCGTCAGTCTGACCTCTATAGAGCAGGGTGGAAAAGATAATCACATCAGGATCGAGGGCGAATATGGCTTCCAGGTCAGTCCTTGGTTCCGGTAGGTGCTCGAAGACCTCGAAGGCAGTGACCAGCGTTGTCCTCTCGTCACTCTTTGGGTCGGCTGAGAAACCAATGCAGTAAAATGGTTCTACGTACTTGTCATAGTTATGAAAATTCATTCCCCGGTCGCGCATCATTCGGCAAAACAGGCCGTTTCCTCCGCCCCAATCTAAGCAGCGGTCCTGCGGATCGATTTTCAGTAAACGCGCTAACAAACTGGTAAAGCGGGCAAAAAGCACATTTCGTTGGACGATGCCGGTATCCCGTGCCGGGCAAGGCGTGCTGTAGGTCTCAGCTAGCCAAAAGGGCACGTCAGTTTGCAGGGAATGACAGTCTCGGCAGCGGTGATAACCCACATCATACTTGTTCAGGACTACTTTGTTGAACTGAAGGTCTGTCGTGCCACCGCAAAGACGGCATGCGGCGCTAGCGGCTTCCTCCGTGGGGGTGAGCCCGGGCGCCAATACGGCCCTTTGATCCATTGTAAATCTCCCCCCGTTGTAAAATTCGTCTAGGCTGCCTTTTCGGCTTCATTTCCAAGCACTATCAGTATCGATAGACGAATTAACTAAACAAAAAAATGGGACCGACCTTCATTGCTAGAACCGCAAGCTAAAGCAAAAAATCAAGAGCCTCAACCCCTTTTGGATTTTGCCCGCTGCCCATCGCTATTTGCGAGGAGGGCGCAAATATTATGGGGCCGATAGCCATCTGGTATGTGCGTCCTTTGTCCTTGGGCGCTCAACCAAGAGTCAAGCTTAATGACCCAACCGATCAACCAGTTTTCATGGCTTGCTCACCTAGGCCATGATCCTTGCTCCCCGTTGCGCCGATGGCAATTACCAGCCTTTGGCCGCTGGAACCTATAACACTTAACGCTAGGCTCGGGGGCCTCGGCATTTGGCGCCTGCGCGCCCCTAAAAATGCCGGTCATTAAGCTGGCGGTTGTGGCGTTTTACCCCGCCTAATCAGCCGTTTAGCATGCATGACGCTGCGGCAGGCTGTATCTTTAACGGCGTCCAGTCTTGGACTTTGGCCGACGGGTGTTGGTGATATGCCCAAGCGCTGCCGCAA
Organism: Rhodospirillales bacterium; assembly: GCA_965222795.1. Classification (GTDB taxonomy): domain Bacteria; phylum Pseudomonadota; class Alphaproteobacteria; order Kiloniellales; family CBDCUY01; genus CBDCUY01. The sequence continues at coordinate 3,972,611 of OZ244972.1, forward strand.
CATGCCGTTCAACTTGTATAGACGCGCGTCTCGGCGTGTTTCTTCCGAAGAAAATGTGATGCTGAAGGAAATTGATACCTGATCTCCCGTCTGCACCCAATGCGGCGCGTGAACAGGCACGAAGACTCCCTCCCCTGGCACCAGGTTGAAGGCGCGAGCCTTATCTTGGAACTCTTCACGGAACACCTGGTTGCGATGGGTGTTTGGCTTAAAGTAGGCCTCCTCGAACGCCTCCTCGGCAACCAACTCCCGGTCAAACTTGGAGAAGCTGTGCATGGTCTTGGTGCCGCGAATTTGCAACAGGAAATTGAGCTCTGGGTCAAAATGAAAGGGTGTCGTGCTGTTTGCCGAGGAGATAAAAATGAAGGCGGCGCGGGAGTCCATGCCGGTGACACGACCTGCAGTAAAAGCCTCGACTTCGTCCAAACACTGGTTCAACAAGCGTTCATAATCTGGGTCATTCTCGACGAATTTTAGAACAACCCAGGATTGACTGCTGCCAATATTTAAAAGTGTCTCCTGAACAGATAGGCCGGTCTTTGGCGTTGTCCCCGGATCTTGATTCACAGCCAACTTACTGTAGTTGTACTCGATCAGATCTTCCGGAAGGCACCGGCTCAGCTCAACAAGTCTCGGCAACTCGAAAAGCGGCGACTCATTGAGCCGATGGCCGATCTTGAAACTACTGTCTGGAAAGGACTGATCGAAGTGATGTTGATCGATCTTCAGATGAGGCATCGAACTTAACTCTAATTCTTTTTGCGGAATATTTGATCTCTCGCGGCTTTGGCAAGCCTCATGCCACTGACTATCGGTCTGCTGATTAGGCGTCGTGTGGTGACATGTACATTAACCATCAAGCGCCGCTCACGCCAGAGATGATCAATCATGGGATGATTTTGAACGGCGCAAGAATCATACCATTTCAGGTTCAGCTCGTCCAAGGCGCAGCGCATGTTTGCAAGCTCCAGCAGTACGCCTGGCGAGTACCTTGCGAAGGCCTCATCATAGGCGATTTTGAACGCAAAAGCAAACCTGTCCCGGCGAAAGCTCAGTTTCATGGCGAGCGGGCGCCCGTCCAGAGTTAAGCGATGAAACAGCAGTTGGCCCTGCGCTCCGGCACCACGGACCAGGGCCTCAGAGTAATGTTTTTCAGGGCTATTGCATGCCAAGGCGGTTCCAGCCCTACCTTTCCAACCGGCTTTCTCCAAAGCGAAAAAATCTTCGGTCCAGACTTCAATGTCGTGATTTTCTTTGGGATCGAACTGCGATACTTGCAGCGACCCTAAGTCAGACAGGCGTCGTTGAATTCGTTTGAATTCTTTTCGTTTTTTACTTCGAATATTTTCCCTTACATAGGCATCGTAGCTAAGATTTGTTTCCAGCAAGGCACGATCATATTGCTCGAGCTGATCGGTTGTTATCCCCTTATCATGGAGAAAGGTCACGAGCTCGCGATAGAGGGCACCTCCCTTTGTCAGGGCCATGGCGGAAAACATCTTGGCAGGTGATTCTCGCCACAACCATGAAAAGAACGCCTCGAAGCAGGCCTGCTCCTGGCCTGAGCGCACGAGCGGCGCGCAATGAAAGCAGTGAATGTGTTCCCAGGTGCCCCAGCGGTCGACCGGTAGGCGTCGGTGATGCCGGTAACGACATAGCGGGAAAAGCCCCAGAAGCTCGTCGGCGCGGTCGTCGGACCAGACCAGGACCACGCAAACATCGTCGCCGTCATTGAGATGTTCTACGGCGGGTATCAAGGCCCAAGGCTCGTAAAAGACATTGGGCTCGGTGGCCTGCCCAGCCAGTCGGTCCCAGGGCTCCCAAATCTGCCGCAGCGAAGCCGGATCCTTAACAACTTGAACTGTCAATGACTGAGTCTGTGCGCGTTCGTCGTTACAAGTTGCCAGCTTATCACCCAAGACGTTGATTGTCTTTGCTTCGATTTTCTTCGCTTCGATTGCTGGCCGAATCAGGACCTGTGTCCTTGCCGGCCCGTTGCCGTCCGGGGTCGGGCGGTTCCCGTTGCTCGCTGACGTAGGGGGTGAGCTCCCGCCGCAGCTTGCGCAAGAAGGCACGGGCAAAATCCCCATAGTCGTTGGCAATCTCGATGAAGGCGCCGGGTCCGGCGATGACCTTGTCGCGGAAATATTCGTCCAAGTTGTAGGTGTCGATCAGCACTGGGAGCCCATTGATGACGATCCCTGACCCGCGCGCCATTTGCCGAGCAGCGGCGGGTAGGGGCCCGGTGTTGCTGCGCCCGTCGGCGGAAAGGTCGATCTTTTGAATTCGGCCGTCGTAGGCATTGGTGAAGAGGAGCCGAACCGCGTATTCCAGGGCCGACCCAAGCGCGGTAAACCCGCGGCTCGGCTCGCGCGGCAATTTTTCCACCGCTGTCGCGAAAGCGCGTGTGGAAGGTTCGTCGCGTAGAACCTGCCACGGGATCATGTAGCGCTGGTCGACCTTCGTGCTCCACTGAAAAAGGGTAACCGCCACGCCGTCTTGCTGGCGGATGAGATCGATGATCTCTGGGTTACGAAAAGCCCGCGCAATGCCCTGCATCTGCAGAGCATACTCTCTGCCGTCGACGCTGAGCGAAGTGTCCACGGCAAGCACCAGCTCGATCGCAACTGGGATGCTGTTCTCGGCGGTACTTGGCGAAGTCGGCACCGACAAGGGTATCGCCAGCAGGGCGGCGAGCGACCATCGCCAAGTGCCTCGGTGGCGGCTCGATGTGGCCAACTTTGGTACCTCTAACGTGGCACCTCAGAGGAGCCGATTGATCAGCTCCCTTGCCCCCTAAGCTGCTGGCCTGTTGCTGGATATCATGTCGCGATGCAGCAACCAGCCATCACCCGACCGCTTCCACACGACGAGAAACTTGCCTTGGTCCGCCAGCGACCCTCCAGCATGGAGTTGGTAGAGGCCTTCCTCCCAAGCGGTATCGCCCAGGATTTCCAGACCCAAGGTTTCCAATTGCAGGCCATCGATGCCGCCGTCAACGACGGCTTGAAAAAATCCCTGAATAGCATCGCGCCCGGCGAAGGCCTCGGCGTTCGGCGCCATGAATTTGGCTTCCGGCGTGTAACAAGCGGCAGCGGCAGCGGCATCCTTATCGGCGACCGCCCGGCAAAGCCGCGCGTTGGTAGCGTCAATAGCGTCTTTGGACATCAAATTTCCCCTCTTTGGTTCGAAGTGCGGAATGTCGCAGTATCCCACAGAGCTCGGCGTCGGACAACGAGACGGACCCACGCGCGGCACCGCTCATCGCGAAGGTCGCCACACGGCCACCGGCCGACGTTTCCGGGTGCGCTCACGGTGGAGGATGTAAAGCCCGGAGGCGACGATTACCAAGGCACCGACGATTGTCCAGGTATCCGGCAATTCCCCGAACAAGAGGAAGCCGAGAAGGGTCGCCCACAACAGGGATAGGTAGCCGAACGGCGCGACAACGGCCGCGTTGGCGGCGGTGAAGGCCTTGATGAAAGTGAAATGGGACAAGCAGCCGACCAGACCCATGGCGGCAAAGCCGATCCACCCTTCCAGATCGGGCGTGCGCCAGCCAAAGAGCAAGCCAAAACTGGATATGACCGTGCCGACGGCCGCTGTATAGGCCAGCGTGGTCATGGCATTATCGGCCCGGGCGACCAGTCGTGTCGTCAGCTGATAACCCGCATGGCAAAAGGCGGCGATGAACGGCAGCAGGATGGCCCACTGAAAGGTTTCTCCGCCGGGTCGAATGATAATCAAGGCGCCGGTAAAGCCGATGGTGACGGAAAGGATACGCCGCCAACCGACCGGCTCGCCCAGGATCGGCATCGACAGTAGGGTCACCACCAAGGGTGCCACGTACATGATGGCGCTCGATTGGGCCAGTCCCAGCCAAACCAGCCCGGCGAAGAACAGCAGGTTGGTGCCCAACATGAAGCTGGACCTAAGGAGCTGGAGGCCCAGGCGCTGGGTCCTCAGGGTTTCGCCCAGCTTGACGTTCAAAAACAGCACGACAAAGAGAGCGTGAAAGGAAAAGCGCGCCCAGGTGATCTGATGGGCGGGATAACTTTCGGTCAGGCCCTTGGCGATGCTGTCCATGACCACGAAGAGGGCGGAGGTGAGGGTCATCCATAACACCCCCTCGATCGGTCGAGAGACGGCAACGGGCGAGGCGCCCGAGTTAGCTGCGTTACTAGAGGCCATGGAACTAGGTTCATTCAAGTCGACCTGCCGCCCAAGACCCAATGGAAAGATCTTCGGCCACCGTCCCCTTCTGCTTAGCGCTGATTGATCAGTGAGTCACGGTGAATTAACCAGGCAATTCGTGACAAGCGGAGCGGCTTGATGGCAGGCTCTCTGCCTCAAGCTGTCAGTCTTTGGGGTGCGAGATTAGGATGACCAGAAGCGAGTTCGATCGGTACTGCAGCACCTTGAAGGCGGCCACCCACGTCATCCAGTGGAGCAACGCGTCGGTCTGGAAAGTCGGCGGCAAGATCTTCGCTATTTGCTCTCACTTGGGTAGGGGTGATGCGCAAAAGATCAGTTTCAAGTGCTCTGAGCTATCTTATCGGCTGTTGTGCGAGCAGCCGGGCATTGTCCCGGCTCCTTATCTTGCGCGCGCCAAATGGGTACAGCTCGAAGAGGGCGAGGCGATGTCCGATGAGGACATTCGGCTCTACATCGCCGAAGCGCACCGCATCGTGGCCGGCAAGCTCACCAAGGCCCTGCGCGCCGAACTGGGCTTACGCTGACGCCGGCGGTGGATCTACTTGACTAGAGATTAAATAAGGTCAGTATCGTTGACCTAAATCCTCGAGCTTGCTAAGGCTTGCCAGGCAAGGTCTGCAATTGCGAGAGATATCGCCATGAACCACGACGCTTTCGATTTTGAGACTTGCTTTGCCAGCCGGGCCGATCGCATGCGTGCCTCGGAAATACGTGAGCTCCTGAAGCTCCTGGCGCAGCCTGACATTATCTCCTTCGCGGGTGGCATTCCGGACCCAGCGTTGTTTCCCGCGGAAGCCATGGGCGAGGCCTTTCGCTCTGTCATCGCTGACCCGAAGGCCCAGTCGCAGGCCCTACAGTACTCGGTCAGTGAAGGCTATGCCCCTTTGCGAGACTGGATTGCCGGCTATATGGGCGAACTGGGGATCGACTGCCAAGCCGAGAACATTCTCATCACCAACGGGTCTCAGCAGGCGCTGGACTTCCTGGGGCGGCTTTTCCTGTCGCCGGGCGACACGGCCTTGGTTGCGGCGCCGACCTATCTTGGGGCGCTGCAGGCCTTCAACGCCTATGAGCCCTGCTATGATAGGCTCGAGCTGGACCTGCAGGCCAACAGCCCGGCCGGCTACCGGGACCGGGCGCAAAGCAGAGGTGGTGCGGTGAAGTTCGCCTATGCGGTTCCCGACTTCTCCAACCCCAGCGGCACCACCATGAGCCTGGCCGAGCGCAAGGCTCTCTTAGCTCTTAGCCAGGAACTCGGCATCGTGCTCATAGAGGATGCAGCCTACACCGCCCTGCGCTATGACGGCGAAGATCTGCCCTCTATCCTCGCCTTAGAGCTGGCGGAGCTTAGTGATATTAATGCGGCCCGCACGGTCTTCTGTGGCACCTTTTCCAAGACCTTGGTGCCGGGCCTTCGCGTCGGTTGGGTCTGTGCCGCGCAATCCCTGATCGATAAGCTTGTGCTGATCAAGCAGGCCTCCGACCTGCACAGCCCCAGCATCAACCAGGTGGTCATGCACAAAGTGGCGAAGGCCCGGTTCCGAGGCCAAGTGGCACAATTGCGCAAGGCCTACAAAGCCCGTCGCGATGCCATGCTGGCGGCACTGGAAGAACACATGCCCGAAGCTGTGACTTGGGGCCGGCCAGAAGGCGGCATGTTCGTCTGGCTGACCTTGCCGCCTCACTGGGACGCGAAAGAGATTCTCGCCAAAAGCATAGCCGAATGCAGGGTGGCCTTCGTACCTGGTGCGGCCTTTTTTGCCGAGCCCGGTGGGGCGAACACTGCCCGGCTAAGCTTCTCCCTGGCCGAACCGGAGGTTATCACGGAGGGGATTTCCCGCCTTGGCCGGCTTTTCTCGAGGATAAAGACTTGAAAGTAGGGATAAGGACCCTGGCAAGTGACCATCAGGCCAGAAAGGCTTGGCGAAGCTGGTCGCGCTCGCTGTCGGAGATGCCGAGGCCCTCGCGAAGATAGGCATCGAAGGATCCATATCCCCTGATGATTTCCTCAAGCGCCGCTTGAATATAGTCCGGGTCGGCCTGTAGGACTGCTGCCACGTGGGCCGGCGGAGCATCCTGCCGGTACTTGTTGGTCCACTTGTGCACCCGGTTATTGGTCAGGATGTAGTCTTCGACGACTTGATCTTCGCTAACCCCTAAGGCTCGCAGCAGCAGGGCGGCGGCCACCCCGGTGCGGTCTTTGCCGGCGGCACAGTGGATCAGCACGGGCCGGTGCTGGTGGTGACAGAGCCGCTTTAAGAACGCGCCGTAGGGCCCTGTGTTGTGCGCCACATAGGAGCGGTAGAAGCTGCACATAACCTGCCGGGCATCTTCGCCGGTAATGTCGGTGGCTTGCTCCCAAAGGCGGAACTGGGCGCCACGCAGGAGCTCCGCCGCCTGATTTTCCGTCTGCGGCCAGATCGTCAGGCTAAAGACTTCCGGCCGGTCTTGCTCTGGCAGCCGACTAGGATGGTTGAGCTGTTCTGCTTCGCTTCGCAAGTCGCATACCAACCGAATTGCCAGGCCTTGCAAACGCCGCAGATCGTCATCGCTCAGCCTCGCCAGCATGTCGGAGCGATAGGCCATGCCCCATCGGACCCGACCGCCGTCGGCGCCTTCATAGCCGCCAAGATCGCGAAAATTGCCGGCTCCGTCAAACGGCAGCCAGCGGCGTTGGTCTTCGAGAGTGGCGTTTTCAGGACGGCTTTCCATGATGGGGGGCTACTTTTGGATCGTTGGGCTAAGGAGAGATCGCACAGCATTGCAAATGCCGGTGATCGCGGCCAGAAAATTCGGCTGGGCGCGGTCGCGGGTGTCGCTCGCTTTCCCTTGTAACGACACGAGATCGGACTTTACAAATACGCGCCAAGGAGTCGACCTGGTGCCAATACGGTGGTGGCGACAGGAGATTAAGAATTCTTGCGTGGGAAACGTCTGCCGATGAACCGACTAGGAGAGGTCATCAGATACAAGAACCTAACCTCTATTGCTATCACGGCCGGATGGGCCAAGGGGCGATGACTCTCGAGGCCCGGAATCTTGCCTGCGAACGGGGCGGCCGTTTGGTTTTTGAAAATCTCTCCTTTCAGGTGGAGCCGGGCGGTGCCCTGCTGCTGCGCGGGCCGAACGGTTCCGGAAAGTCGAGCCTGCTGCGCCTGATCGCCGGGCTCCTGCAGCGGCAAGCCGGATCGCTCACCTGGCAGGGGCGAGAGGTTGCCGAGGAGCCGGATGTCTTCACCAACGCGCTGCATTACATGGGCCACCTCGACGGGGTCAAGGCGGCCTTCACCGTGGCCGAGAACTTGGCGTTTTGGTGCCGACTATCGGGCGAGGCGGAAGGGGTGGAGGCGGGGCTAGCCTGCTTCGACTTGGCGGCTCTTGCCGAGGTTCCGGCGCAGTATCTTTCCGCCGGCCAGCGGCGGCGCCTTGGGCTTGCTCGCCTGGCGGCCATCCCGCGGACTCTGTGGCTGCTCGATGAGCCGAGCGTCTCCCTCGACAGCGCCTCAGTAGCGGAATTGGCGGCGCTGATTGCCGCGCATCGCGACGGCGGTGGCCTGGTGATCGCCGCTACCCATGTCGACCTGGGGCTAGCGGCGGCGGACAGCCTCGATATGGGGCGAATCCTGGTGGAGCCGGTAACGTGAGGGCTTTCGTCGCCGTCGTCGTTCGCGACCTGCAACTGGCGCTGCGGATCGGCGGCGGCGGATTTCTGGCGGTAGTCTTCTTTGTCGTCACCGTCACCTTGGTGCCGCTTGGGGTCGGGCCAGAGCTCAACATTCTAGCCCGCATCGCCCCCGGCATGATTTGGGTGGCGGCACTATTGGCGACCTTGCTCTCCCTTGATCGCTTGTTTCAGGCGGACTACGAGGACGGCAGCCTCGACCTCTTGGCTCTGGCACCCTTGCCGCTCGGGGCGACGGTCTTGGCCAAGTGCTTGGCACATTGGCTAGGCACGGGCCTGCCGCTGATCGCCGTGGCGCCGGTCTTGGCCTTGCTGCTCAACATGCCGCTGGAAGGGATGCTGCTGCTCATGCTGACCATGCTGATCGGCACCCCGGCCTTGAGCTTGATCGGTGCCATTGGCGCTGCGCTCACTCTCGGCGTGCGGCGGGGCGGGGTCTTGCTTTCCTTGTTGATACTGCCGCTTTACGTACCGATCCTGATTTTCGGCGTCAGCGCCGTCGATGCCGCCATCCTCAGCCTCGACCCGCTGCCGCACGTGCTGCTGCTAACCGCCGTCCTGCTCGCGGCGATCGTGCTTTGCCCTTGGGCGGCCACCGCGGCGCTCAGGTTACATTTGTCCTAGACGAAATTCTCCCTCAACCAAGATTCAGTTGGCAAAGTTCTCCTCGAGAATGAGATCGCCCTTGGTTGCGCCGCCGGAGATCCACCGGCCGATGGGTGTGCGCTCCCAACCGGAAGAGAAGTTCTTGGCGGTGATCCACCAGATGTACCAGTCACCGCTTTCCGCCTCTTTGATCGGCGTGGCGAACTTGAATTCCTGCCATTGGTAGTTCCAGGTGGTCTCGGTGCCGCTCAAGGTGATGTCACCGGACAGGCTGACGTCGACGTCTTTGATCTCGGCGCGGCTGACCTGCTTTTCCCGATCGACGATATCCTCTGTGGTTAAGACGATGGGGCCGTGCTGGCCGAACTCATAGTCGGGGTTGGCCAAGATCTCTTTGGCGATGGCAAGGCGCGCCGGGTCCGTGCTTTTCGGTTCCGGCAGCCGTGAATCACCGATCGCCTTGACCCGGTTCTCAGCATAGGTCTGGCGCAAGGCGACGATCTCCGCGACCCGTGCAGTCGAGCTAGCCGTCGGTTCATGACCGAGGGCCTGTTGGTAAATGACCACCGAGCGCGCCAGGGCAAGATGTTTGTCAAGGCGGCCATAGATCTCCGCCTCGGCCCCTTCTTTTAGGAAGGCATTCATGCGGTCGCTGTCTTTTTCTGGGTCGAGACCGCGGAAGTAGTCGAGTTCCCGGTTCTGGGCTTCGAATTGAGTTTTCAGGTTGTTGGTCGTCTCCTGCACCGCCTTGCCGATATCCTGGGTGATGCTGTGGGCAAACCGATGAAGGCGGTCGAGATCCTGCCGGTCGTAGGGCGCCCCCTGCTGCACCGTGCCAGTGTTGTTCGGCAGGTGGGCGGTGGGCGCAATGCGCTCGATTTCGGCGATGGCTTCCTGCGCCACTTGCTTGGCCACGACCGCCCTTTGCACCCAGGCCTGCGCCTCTTGCTCGGTGAAGGGTGGTGGCAGCCACTGCGGCGCGCGGTTGGCCCGCAGCTTTTCCTCGATGCCGGCGAGGATCGCCTGCACGTCGCCCAGCGTGGAACTTTGTTTGGCCGCCTCGTTCCTGCCGAAGGCGACCATATTCTCCAGCTCCGCTAGCTTGGCCGCGGCGGCCTGCACGTCGGGATCGTCGAGCTGTGGATACCGGGCTAGCGCCTGCCGGTACCGCTCGACCGCCTTAAGCCATTTCTCGACATAGGCAGGGTCTTGGAAGGGGGCGACGCCTCCCTGATTGAGGGTTTGCATGGCGCTTTCCATGTCGCGGGCCAGCTTCTTGACCCGCACCCTTTCGCCCGAGACCAAGGGGCGCGTGGCTTGCGCCAGCTCGAGGGGCTTAGAGCCTGGCGAGGCCGCGAAAGCCCCTTCGACCATGCTCAAAATCGTGAGGCCTGCCAGTAATATTGTCAGACTGCGCATCCATCTTCTCCTGTCGGGCTCTCGATATCTGCTCTAGGTGCTGAGGCGTTCTTCCTTCGTGACACCGGACACGGGGCCGGAACCGACCGGTAATCGACGCTAGGACACCGGACGGTCAGATACCCCAAGGCCGAGCATTAAAAATGCAAGGCCGCCGCTCGTCAGTTCCTCATGCGGGGAAGCTGTGGTTGGAACACCAGTTTGAATTTGCTTTTATCGACAGGCAACTATGCCATTCCCCCCTGCGAGTCGCAATGGCAAGGCCCCATGGTTGGCGGGCGAATAGTGTCGCGGCCAGACGTTTGGCGGGGCGGGGCGAGCGACCCGCCGGTCAGCAATTCACGGCTCCTTTGTCGTTGGCCGATGCTTTGTTCCAGCCCTAGAAGTGTTCCTCACTAGTTCGTGATAAATCCGATTAATCGCTCGGCTTGCGCGTCGATCCCTTCCGAGTCATTCTCATAGAAGTTGAAGCGCTCCGCGCAGAGAAATCCCGGCCTGGGATTTTCAGGATGGCCATACGGTCTTTGCTCATCCAATGACTTCGTTTTGAACAGGGAGGAAGATATGAGCTCGATCACCAACAGTACCCTTGTGCGTTTTTTAGGAGTCGCGCTGATTTCCGCTACGCTGCTGTTCGTAGCCGCTCAGTTAGGCGTCGCGGACGATACGGAAAGTCTTCCCAAGGGTCTTAAGAACTTGGGCCACCAGCCGAATGGTGAGGAGCACAAGCGTATCTCGGGCTCGGGTGAGGGGATGCCATCGTTCCTGGGTCCCTTCCCGGACACCTTGAACATGGAGTTCCTGGGCCAGGTGACCAACGCCGACATGGGTTTGGAAAAGCTGGTCTTTACCGGCGCCACTTTCCTTTCCGATATCTGGGGATGGAACGATACGGAAAATGGTCACGAGTACGCCATCGTCGGCACCACCTCGGGGGTCGCCTTCGTGCGGGTTACCGACCCGACCAATCCGGAATTCCTTGGCCTCGTGCCGACCACCAATCCGGCCACGACCCGGAACTTCTGGTGGGATGTTAAGAGCAATGGAAATTTCGCTTATTGGACAACCGAGGTGAACGACGCCCCGGTCTTCATTTTCGATCTCACCCGGCTCGACGCCTTGGGACCGGTTGCCCCTGGCACCAATCTATTCGAAGACGCGACCTTTGACGATGGCGGCAAGTACGTCCGGGCGCACAACATTGCCATCAACGAGGATAGCGAACGCGCCTACCTGGTCGGGGTTACCCACGACGACTTCGAAGATGACGCCATTCTTATCCTGGACATTGCCGGTGCCAACGCATTGGCGCCGACCCTAGAGGGCGTGATCGACAGCAACACGGAGCCCGGCGTCGAGGTCGATTCCCATGACGTCCAGGTGGTCACATACAACGGTCCCGATGGCGATCACACGGGTGATGAGATTCTGATCAACTTCAACGGCGGTGCTTTGAACATCCAGATCTGGGATGTGAGCAATCCGGCATTTCCGATCCTGCTATCCGAAACCGGTTATCCCGGCGCCTCTTTTGCGCATCAAGGCTGGCTGACGGAGGATCATCGCTACGTCGTGTTTGGCGACGAGGAGGACGAGCTCTTCGGTATCTCGGATCCGAAGAATCCTGACCTGCCGGATACCGCGCGCACTTATTTTTGTGACATCTCCGATCTTGACAACATCGACTGCAACGCCCCCGTTACCTTTGATTCGCCGGCTGCCTCGATCGACCACAACCTTTTCGTCAAGGGCGACCGGGTCTATCAGGCGCACTACACGGCGGGTGTTCGCGTGCTGGAGATCGATAAGGGTGTCGACGGGACCATCGACCAGGGCGATGTCAGTGAAATCGCCCACATGGATACCGAGCCGCGCCTGCCCAACAAACACATGAACAAGAACATAAACATCTTTGTTGGGCCTTGGGGCGTTTTCCCGTTCTTCGGCAGCGACACGATTGCCGCCAGCGATGGCCTCAACGGCTTGATCTTGATGAGGGTGGACGACTAACTTTTCTGAAAGATCCGCTATAGCAAACCCCCGGCCGGCATCGCTCCGGCCGGGGGTGTTTTTGTCGCCCATTCCCCCTCGCGGTTTACTGAGGTAAAGGGGCTGCCGAACCTCGGGGCGCGTCGGTGAGTTCGCGATCGCATCATCGAAGTTTTTGGCGTGCCTTTCCGCATGGGCTCCAAGGTATTGTGGCTGCTTTCTCTGGAAGCGGAAAAGGCTGCGCGGTGATTACGTGGACTTCTCCCAAAGGTCTGATCGAAGGGACAGCGTTGGAGGCACGCGGATGGCGAACAAGAACGTTGTCTTGAAATCCTTCAATGATGGCGGTGAGAGTCGTTGCGTAGACGTGTTCATGAGGCCCGATGGGACCTTCGGTTTTGAAGAGTTCCGACGCGATGTTGAGGATCAAAGAGGTTGGTTTGCGATCGGGTTTTTCCGTGACCAGGTTTTCAACAGCGCGGAGGACGCCCTGCTTGGCGCCCAATCTATGGTGAGCTGGCTCAACGAAGTAGTTACCGGAAGTCGATGACCATGAACCAGCGTTTGGCCTCAAGTCCGCACCGGTCCGCTGCGAGAAAGCATCGCACCTGGACTTAGAAACGTCACAATCGATCGCGCGGTTTTCTGGTTCGAATCGGACGAGGCAAGAGGGGTTGTTCGTGTCTTGGCTGTCCTTTTCGGTGGCCAGGATCCCATCAGACATATGATGATGCGTTTGCTGGATCTCTAAAAGCGGCCATTATGCAAACTTCAGGAGACCCAATGAATCAGGTCATGATCGAACGTCTTAAGGCGCATGATCTTGTCCTCCCTTGACATCATTGTAGGACCCGGACACTCCGCCTTTTCTTGCCTTTCCCGGCCCAGCACCTTACATCTCCAGCCATGCAGCGATTTGCCAATCCGGCGCGGTTCTTGCGCCTTGCAGATGCAGTTCAGCCTTGGGTCGCCGGGCTGACCTTGGGGCTGCTTGTGGTTGGCCTCTATCTCGGCTTTTTCGTGGCGCCGCCGGATTACCAGCAAGGCGAGACGGTGCGTATCATGTTTGTGCACGTGCCTTCCGCCTGGATGGCGCTTTTCGTCTATATGGCGATGGCGGTGGCGAGCGCAGTTGGCCTCATCTGGCGCCATCCGCTGGCTGATATTTCGGCCAAGGCGATGGCACCGATCGGCGCCTGCTTTACCTTTTTGGCCTTGGTCACCGGGTCGCTATGGGGCCAGCCTATGTGGGGAACCTTCTGGGTTTGGGATGCGCGTCTAACATCGGTCCTGCTGCTGTTTTTCCTTTACTTGGGTTATATGGCCCTGTGGCAGGCAATCGATGATCCGGCCCGCGCCGCCAAGGCGGCGGCGATCCTCGCCCTCGTCGGGATCGTTAATGTGGTGGTGATCAAGTTTTCCGTCGATTGGTGGAACACGCTCCACCAACCGGCCAGCGTGGCGACCTTAGAGGGGCCGAAAATACACAGCTCGATCCTGACACCCCTTCTGGTGATGGCGCTCGCCTTCAAAGCCTATTTCGTTTGGGTGTTGCTGATCCGTATCCGTGCCGAGATCCTGGCGCGGCGGATTCGCGTGCTGCGCCTGGTCCAAGTGAGCGGATAAGAACCAGTCGATGGCCGAGTTCTTTCATATGGGTGGATATGCGGCCTTCATCTGGCCAGCCTTTGGCATCGTCGCCGTCGTCCTGCTTGCCCTTGTGCTGGTCAGCTGGCGGGCGCTGAAGGTCCAGGAGCGAACCCTGGCCGCGTTGGAGAAGTCCGGCCTTGGCCGCCGGCCGCGCCGACGCAAGCAGCGCAGCGAGGGGCCAGCACCCGAGGAAGCCTCGTCATGACCCGCAAGCAGCGTCGCCTTTATACAATCCTAGGTGGCCTGGCGGTCCTCGGCTTTGCCGCAGGCCTGGTGCTCTTCGCTATTCGTGACAACATTGTCTTCTTCTATAGCCCAAGCGAGTTGGCAGAAAAGCAGGTGGAGGCCGGCAGTACGCTCAGAATTGGTGGCCTGGTAGAGGAAGGCTCGGTCGCGCGGGCCGACGGCCTGACCGTCAGCTTCCGTATCACCGACCTCAGCGCCGCCGTGCCGGTCACCTTTACCGGCATCCTTCCCGACCTATTCCGCGAAGGCCAAGGCGTGGTTGCCCAGGGCACGATTGACGCCGATGGGCATTTCACGGCAAGCGAGGTGCTGGCCAAGCATGACGAAAATTATATGCCACCCGAGGTCGCGGAAGCCTTGAAGGCGTCCGGCCAATGGCAGGGGGGAGAGGAGTAATGGCGGCGGAAGTTGGGCATTTCGCGTTGATACTGGCGCTGATTGTCGCGGTCTTGCAGGCTACCATTCCGTTGATCGGCGCGCGACGCAACGATGCGGCGGCTATGGCCTTGGCACGGCCGGCGGCGGTATTGCAGATGCTGCTGATCGTGACCGCATTCGGCGCCTTAATGGTGAGTTTCCTGGCCTCCGACTTTTCGGTGATGAATGTCTTCCAGAACTCCCATACCGCCAAGCCGACCATCTACAAGATCTCCGGAGTATGGGGAAACCACGAGGGCAGCCTGATTCTTTGGGTGATGATTCTTGCCATATTTGGCGCTGCGGTCGCCCTTTTCGGCCGCAACCTGCCCGACGGCCTGCGAGCCCGTGTGCTTTCCGTTCAAGCGATGATCGCTATTGGTTTCCTGCTCTTCACCCTGCTGACTTCCAACCCTTTTGAACGCATCTTTCCTGCCCCGGTGGAAGGCCGCGGCCTCAATCCGCTGCTGCAGGACCCGGGCTTGGCGATCCATCCGCCAATGCTCTATCTCGGTTATGTGGGCTTCTCCATCGCCTTTTCCTTTGCCGTTGCCGCCTTGATCGAGGGCCGGGTCGATCCGAGCTGGGCGCGCTGGGTCAGGCCTTGGACTTTGGCGGCTTGGTGCTTTTTGACCGGCGGCATTGCTCTTGGCGCCTGGTGGGCCTACTACGAGCTTGGCTGGGGCGGCTTTTGGTTCTGGGATCCGGTGGAAAACGCCTCCTTCATGCCCTGGCTGGCGGGCACCGCGCTGCTGCATTCGGCGATTGTCGTGGAAAAGCGCGATGCCTTGAAGTCCTGGACCATCCTGCTCGCCATCATCACCTTCTCCTTGAGCCTGCTTGGCACTTTCCTGGTGCGCTCCGGGGTGCTGACCTCGGTGCATGCCTTTGCCACCGACCCTGAGCGCGGCGTCTTCATCCTCGGCTTTTTGGTGGTGGTGGTTGGCGGCTCGCTGGCGCTTTACGCACTCCGCGCGCCGACAATGAAGTCCAGCGGCCTCTTCGCGCCGATCAGCCGCGAGGGCGGGTTGGTGCTGAACAATTGGTTCCTGGCCACGGCGACGGCCAGCGTGCTCCTAGGCACGCTCTACCCCTTGTTCCTCGATGCGCTGACCGGACAGAAAGTGTCGGTCGGCCCGCCGTTCTTCAACCTCACCTTCGTGCCGATCATGACGCCCCTCATCCTGGTCATGGCGGCGGGTCCTTTGATCGCCTGGAAGCGGGGCGATCTGCCCGGCGTGCTGGGCCGTTTGAAGGCAGCCTTGGCGATTGCCGTGGTGGCCGCCGTCGCGACCTATGCGCTGAAAGGGGAGGGACCGCTGTGGGCGGTGGCCGGGATCGCCGGCGGCACCTGGCTGCTGGTCGGTGCCTTGACCGATTTTGCCGGCCGCATCAAGCTCTTTTCCGTATCGCCTGGCCAGTCTCTGCGGCGTGCCCTTGGTCTGCCGGGTGCCGCTTGGGGTACAACGCTAGCCCATGCTGGTTTGGCCATCGTCATCTTCGGTGTCGTCGGCACCACGGCGTGGACGAAGGAAGTGCAAACCGTTGTCCGCGACGGCGACAGCGTGGTGGTGGGCGACTATACCTTCGCCTTTAAGGGAGCGCGCACCCTGGCCGGACCCAACTACACGGCCCTGCGCGGCGAGTACGAGGTCTCCGAGGACGGCTATCCCTTGGTCACGCTCTTTCCGGAGACTCGTAGCTATCCAACCCCGCCCATGCAGACCACGGAAGCCGCCATCTTGCCGACCTTTTGGGGCGACATCTACGCGGTGGTGGGCGATGCGGATGGCACCGGCGGCTTTGGCACGCGGGTCTACTTCAAGCCCTTGGTGTCCTGGATGTGGGGCGGCACGATTCTGATGATCTTGGGCGGCTTTGTGTCTCTTGCCGATCGCCGCCATCGGGTCGGCGCCCCGGTGCGGGCACGACGCCGGCAAAAGCCGGTGGTGGGTGGAAGCTCTGCGCCAGCGAAGGCATGAGGATCAGCAAGGGCCTAAAGATATGACGCTTTCTCTTCGCACGCTGCTGCCGCTTGGCGTCTTTGCCGTGATCGCCGTGGCCTTGGCGGTCGGCCTGACCTTAAACCCACGGGTTATTCCGTCTGCGCTGATCGACCAACCGGTACCGCAGTTCGATTTGCCGCCGCTGGAAGCATCGCGCGGGGGCCTCTCGACCGACGACCTCAGTCAAGGCCAGGTCTCGGTCATCAATGTCTGGGCCTCTTGGTGTGGTCCTTGTCGGGTTGAACACCCGGTGCTAATGGAGCTTCAAGCGCGCAATGTCGCGCGGGTGCACGGGATCAACTACAAGGATGGCGCGGCGGATGCCAAGCAGTTCCTGGCTTTGCTCGGTGATCCCTACGAACGCGTCGGCGTCGACCGGGAAGGACGCGCCGCCATCGATTGGGGGGTCTACGGGGTGCCGGAGACCTTCGTCGTCGATGGCCGGGGCCACATCGTTCTCAAGCATGTTGGCCCTCTCTCGCCTCGCGATTTGGAGGAAAAGATCCTGCCGGCCATCGAGGAGGTTTCGCGATGAGGCCCATAGTGTTGGCGTTGGCATTCCTTCTGCTGGTGCCGCAGCTGGCCTGGGCGGTGGCGGTCGATAGCGAGCGCCTGGCCGATCCGGCCCTAGAGGCCCGCGCCCGGGCGGTCTCCAAAACGCTGCGCTGTCTGGTCTGCCAGAACCAATCGATCGAAGATTCCAATGCGGCCTTGGCGCGCGATTTGCGACGCATTGTGCGCGAGCGCATTGTCGCCGGCGACAGTGACGACCAGGTACGCGACTACCTGGTGGCCAGATACGGCGACTGGGTGCTGCTGAAGCCGCCGGTAAAGATGGAAACCCTGGCGCTTTGGATTGGGCCTTTCGTCTTCCTGGCGCTCGGCGGGATTGGCCTCTTGGTGGCGCTTAGGCGAAGAGAGAAGACCACATCAAGCCACACCGCAACCACCCCACTATCGGTCGAGGAGCGGGCCCGGCTCGAGGCTTTGCTGAAAGACGAGGGCTAGCGGCGTGACGATTCCGACACTCTGGCTGGTGCTGACCGGCATGACCCTGGTGGTTACGGCGGCGCTGATCGGGCCGCTCTTGATACGGGGCCGGCTACGCCCCGGGCGCGAGGCTTTTGATGTCGAAGTTTACCGCGACCAACTAAAAGAGCTGGATGCCGAGGTAGACCGTGGCGTCGTCAGTGCGTCGGAAGCCAAGTCCGCCCGCCTGGAAATCGAGCGGCGTATGCTACGCGCAGCCGGTACCGAGGGCCAGCGGGACACAAGCGAGATCGCCGGTCGGCCCAAGTACATCAGCGCCGGCATCGTGGCAATCGCCGTGCCAGCTTTTGCCGCCGTGATTTACGGCGTGCTCGGCCAGCCGAACTTGAACCAGAACGGGGTCGCGACGGCAAATCAGGCAAGCCGGGAAGCCGCTCCTTCGGATTCTCCATCTGCATCACAGCAGTCAGGCGAAGCCGGCTCCATGGCCAGTTTGGCCCAGCGCCTGGAAGAGCGTTTGCGCCAGGAACCGGAAGACGCCGACGGCTGGGAACTGCTGGGCCGCACCTACATGCAGATCAACCAGCCCATGGAGGCGGCCGCCGCCTACAAACGGGCCGTGGCGCTGAGGCCCGCCAGCGCCAACCTGCAGGCGGCGCTCGGCGAGAGTATCGTCTTCGTCGCGGATGGGGCCGTGCCGCCGACCGCGCAGGACGCCTTTCAAGCGGCCTTGGACGCCCAGCCCGGTCATCCGGTTGCCCGTTACTATCTGGCCTTGGCGGAAATGCAGGCCGGCAATACGCAGGAAGCGCACGACCAGTTCGTGGCGCTCGGCAATGACAGTCGACCAGGTGCGCCTTGGCTTGCCCAGGTCCAGCGCTTCATCAATGAGACAGCCGCCGCACTTGGCATCGAGCCGGTAACGGTGGCCGGCAATCCCGATGCGCCTGCGGCACCGACGGCGCCCGGTGCTGAAAGCCCGCCCGGGCCGACGGCGGAGGACGTTGAAGCCGCGCAAGATATGTCCGCCGGTGATCGTCAGGAAATGATCCGCGGCATGGTCGAACGCCTGGCGGCACGCCTGGAGGAAGAGCCGGACGATCTGAACGGCTGGCTGCGGCTGGGGCGTTCCTACGGTGTGCTGGGCGAGGCGCAGAAGTCTCGCGAAGCCTATGAGAAGGCGGTCGCCCTGGCGCCGGAAGATGCGACGGTGCTGCGCGCCTATGCGGAAGCGCTCTCCGGCATGGCGGGTAGCGGACAGGCGCCCATCGATGATGCCATCCGCGCCTACCAGAGGGTTCTGGAGCTCGATGCAGGTGACCTTAACGCCCTCTACATGGTGGGCTTGGGTAAGGCCCGCGGCGGCGACCTCGATGAGGCGCTGGTGATGTGGGAACAGGTGCGGGACTCGCTACCGCCGGGCTCGCCCGACCATCAGTCCATTAGCCAGCAGATCAGTCAACTGAAGGGCGAGCCGGTCGAAAGATCGGCGCCCCAGGCTGCGCCGGGGCCGACCGCCGAAGATGTGGCCGCCGCCCAGGAAATGTCATCGGAAGAACGGATGACAATGATCCGCGGCATGGTGACGCGTTTGGCGGAGCGGCTGGAATCCCAACCCGACGACCTTAACGGCTGGATGCGTTTGGGAAATTCCTATGGTGTTCTCGGCGAAGCGGAGAAGGCCCGCGAGGCCTACGGCCGGGCAGCGGGTTTGGCCCCCGATGACCTCTCGGTGCAACTCGCTTATGCTCAAAGTTTGTCGGCGCTTGCTGAAAAGGACCAAAGCGTCAAGTCGGAGGCGATTGCCGCCTATGAAACGGTTTTGGCCTTGGACGGCCGCAACGCCGATGCGCTCTACATGGTCGGTCTCGGTAGGGCGGAGTCTGGTGATGTGGAAGGCGCGCTCGCCCTGTGGCAGAAGGCGCTGGACAACATGAACCCCCTCTCGCCGCAGTTCCAAGAGCTGACCGAGCAAATGGATCGGCTGCGCGCTGGCGGCTAGCGGTCGCCCGACGCTCTAGACCGGCGCGCGACTTCCTGTCGCGGGAGAATCAAACACATGAGCAGCAACGCGCAAAAGGCCTTGTGGCAAGAAAGCGCTACGGCCTTGGCGAAAGCCATCCGAACCAAGCAAGTCTCGAGCCTGGAGGTGGTCGAGGCCCATCTGGACCGCATTGAGGCGACGAATGGAGCGGTCAATGCCCTGACATTTGTGCTGGCTGAAGAAGCACTGGATGCTGCCAAGGCCGCGGACCGAGCGATCGCAGCCGGAGAGACAATCGGGCCATTGCATGGGGTCCCCATCACCCTTAAAGACAACCTTGATCTGGCTGGCTCTGCAACCACCTTCGGCATCGTCGACCTTAAGGATGCCATGCCGCCCGCCGACGCCCCGGTTGTCGCTCATCTGAAAGCCGCGGGCGCCATACCCATTGGTCGAAGCAATCTTCCTGGCTTCGGGTTTCGTTGGCATACGGATAATGACCTTTTCGGTCCTACCCATAATCCCTGGGATCCGTTGCTGACACCAGGCGGCTCCAGTGGCGGCGAGGCGGCCGCGATTGCCACAGGGATGTCGCCGCTTGGGGTCGGCGGTGACATGGGAGGATCTTTGCGCCATCCGGCGCAGTGTTGCGGCATTGCCGCGCTCAAGCCTGGCCTGGGCCGCATCTCGCGCATCGCCACTCGAATCTTTTCCGATCCGCCGCTCTTTTATCAGCAGGTCGCCGAGGTCTCTGGACCAATGGCGCGCTCCATTCAAGACCTGCGTCTGGCCTTGAAAGTTATGTCGCAGCCCGATCCCGAGGACCCTTGGTGGAGCCCAGTGTCGCCGGGTGGAATTCCTGCCCCGAAGTCGGCAGCCGTCGCGGTCGTCACCGAGGTTGCCGGGTTTGAGGGGGGCACAGACGTTCGCGACGGCGTGAGGAAGGCGGCAAATCTACTCGCCAAAGCTGGCTATGCCGTGACGGAAGCGCATCCGCCCATGGTCGAGGAGGCCTGGCAGACCATTGAGGAACTCGCCAACACGGAAACCCAAAGCTACGCGGCGACCATGCTGCCGATGATGTCGAAAGACAGCCGAAAATTCGCCGAAGATGTATTGGCGATTGGGGACAGGACTGCGGATCTCAATACCTATATGAACGCGATCGCCAGGCGTCACAGAATTGCTGCGGCCTGGCAGGCCTTCATGCGTGACTATCCCCTGATCTTGACATCCGTCTCGGCGCTGTTGCCCTTTGAAGTCGGCTATGATCTCGCCGGGCGCCAGCCTTTGGAGCGCTTCATTCGCTCACTGGGCCTTACTGAAATCTGCAACTTGCTGGGACTACCGAGCGTAGTGGTGCCGGTGGGGATCGCCGGGGGCCTTCCCCAGGCAGTGCAGGTGATTGGTCCCCGCGCGCACGAAGAACTCTGCCTGGAAGCCGCAGAGACAATTGAACGGGCCTGCGGCATTCTCACGCCAATCGAGCCTCGCACGGGGCACCAGTAGAAAACAGGGTGGGACGCCAGTAGAAAACAGGAAGGGGTGGATGCCGGTCACGACGACGCGCCTGGTTGCGAACTCTTCGCTGTGGAAAGGTCGCCCAAAAGCCAGCTGACAAAGGGCTTGATGCCCGGTTTCTGGGCCTTTGCCTGGGGATGGACCGCGCAATAGGGATGGCCGAGTGCCAGAGAGGTCGCGAAGGGAGCGCGCAGCCGACCCGCTGCCAGATCCTTTTCGGCTAGCAATCTTTGCCCGAGGGCGATGCCGGTGCCGGACAGAGCGAAGTCGATGGCGAGGCTCGACATGCCCATGCGATGCCCGCGTCCTGCCTCCGGGGCACGGTGCACACCCATGGCCGCGAACCAATCGGCCCAGGTCGGGTGGGAGGCGAAGCTCGGTCCCCAATTCGTGTGGATGAGATCGTCATCACGCAAGGATTCGGGTGCGACCGGCCCTTTCTTCAAAAAGGCCGGCGAGCAAAGCGGCAGCACATGGTCGTGAATCAACAGCGTATTGACGAGGTCAGGATAGAGGTGGCGGCCATAACAAATCCGAAGGTCGATATCGTCGCGGGCGAAATCGATCGGGTCCTCTTCGACGCGGATGTCGAGGCGGATGGCCGGATGGATTTCCAGAAATTGAGGAACTCTGTGGTTGAGCCAGCGGTTGGCGAGGGAAGGCAGCACACTGACGACCAGCCTGGCACGGACTTGACCTTCGAACAGTCGCGCCGACAATCCAGCCAGCCGTTCCAGCGCCTCGGAGCATTCAGCGAAAACCCCTAGCCCGGCATCGGTAAGGGTCAGCCGATTGTTGTGGCGCAGGAAAAGCTGCTTATCGAAAAAGCGTTCCAAGTTCTTGACTTGCTGGCTGATTGCCGCCGGCGACACGGCCAACTCTTGAGCTGCGGTGACATAGCCGCCGGAGCGGGCTGCAGCCTCGAAGGCTTTTAAAGCATTGAGGGGCGGGAGTATTCGACGCATGATCAATTTCAACGGTAGGAAAGTTTGACCTAGATTTTCTAAATCAGAATAAGGTTATTTACCGTTGAGACCAAGTTATTATTAATGTTAGATGAGAACTATCGATCATGAGTCAAAGCCCGGAAAGGGAGGATGTTGCCGATGCTGGAAATCCTCGATCTCGACCGCTTCCCCCTGGACCGCCTTCAAAGCGCCGGTGGTCGGGCCTTAGTCGAGCGCTGCCGCCAGTGCCTGGCGCAGGAGGGCATGTTCGATCTCGATGGTCTGCTCCGTCCGGCGACTTTGCGGCGTTGCCTCGACGAGGTGAGGCCGGTGCTAAATTCTGCAGCCTTCACCCATAAGCGCAGCCACAACATTTATTTTGAAAGCGAGATTCCCGGCCTTGAAGCCGGTCACCCGGCCCTGCGTCAGGTCGAGACAACCAATCACACGATTTGCGCCGACCAAATCGAGGGAAGTTTGCTGCGGCGAATCTATGAATGGCCCCCCTTGATCGGGTTCCTTGCGGCCACCTTGGAAAAGCCTAGGCTACACACCATGGCCGATCCCTTGGCCAGCCTGAATGTCATGGCTTACCGCGATACCGAGGCGCTCAATTGGCATTTCGACCGCTCCGAGTTCACCACAACCTTGCTGCTGCAATCACCGGAGTCCGGCGGGGATTTTCAGTATCGCCGGGACCTGCGTAGCGATCATGACCCGAACTACGATGGTGTTGCGCGCCTGATGGAAGGGCAGGACCCCTTGGTTCAGACCCGGGCAGTTCGGCCGGGCACCTTGAATGTCTTCAAGGGGAAGTATACGGCGCACCGGGTGACACCGGTGAAGGGGCCGCGGGACCGTATTATCGCTGTCTTCTCCTATTACGAAAATCCGGGCGTTCAGTTTAGCGAGGAAGAGCGCATTGGCTTTTACGGCCGTGCCGGTCGGTCCTCTGGTGAGCCAGGGGAGACCCCCCATGTCTGAGGACCGTTTGGGGACTATCCGGGAGGCCCTGGGGTGCCGTTTGGGGCAGCCCTACGAGCAGGCTCGGTCGATGCCGGCTGCATTCTATACCTCAAAGGCGTTCCTTGGGCTTGAACGTCAGGCTTTGTTCAAGCGCGAGTGGGTCTGTGTCGGGCGGGTGGACGAAGTCGCCAAGCCCGGCGACTACATGACCTTCGATATCCTCGAGGAGCCGATCTTGGTTCTGCGCGGTGATGACGGAAAGCTGCGCGCGTTGTCGAACGTGTGCCGCCATCGCGGCATGCCGATTGCCACCGGCCGAGGTCATGCCAGGCGCCTGGCTTGTCCCTATCACGCCTGGACCTACGACACGCAAGGGAAACTCGTCGGCGCGCCGCATATGAACGAGCGCCCCGGTTTCGATCTAAGCGCCGTTTGCCTGCCGGAGTTTCGCTGCGAGGTTTGGCGCGGCTATATCTTCGTGACCCTGGCAGAGGATACGCCCGCCCTGGCACCCCGACTGGCCAGCCTCGATCAGAGGATCAATAACTATCACTTCGAGGATATGACGCTGCACTATGTGGCCGAGGGGGTGTGGGAAACCAACTGGAAATGCCTGATGGAGAACTTTATGGAAGGCTATCACCTTTCCGCCCTCCATCGCACCACGCTGCACAAGGTCAACCCCACCAAGCTTTGCCGGCATTTTCCGCCGGGCGACGCCTATTTCGGATACTCTGTCGGCTTCACGCCGGGCTTGCCGCGAACCACCAAGGGACACCCTGATCTGAGCGATGCGGAAGCCGATACCTGCGTGATGTTCGCCGTCCCGCCGGGATTGGCGGTCGGTGGCGGGGCTGATTACAGCTCCTTCATCTGCATCCAGCCGGAGACGGTCGACCGGGTACGGGTGAAACAGGGCCTCTACTTCCATGGCGATGACTGGACGCAAGCAGATATCGACCGGGCTGTCGCGCTGTTCGAGGACACCATGACCGAAGACAAGGACATGTTAGTGGGCCTGATGCGTGGCCTGAGAGCGCAAGGCTATGCCAGCGGCCCCTTGGCCCCGGCCGACTACGAAGGGCCGATCTGGGATTTCATCCAGTATCTAGGGCGAATGCTGTTACCGCCTCTGGAGGGAGCGGCGGCCAAGGTTAGGACGGCTGCCGAGTAGGCGAGGATTTGCTGGGTGACCGTTGGCCGGGTCGGCGAGCAGGTCAGCCGATAACGATTATGACGCCGCCTTGCGACGCACCCCGGCACGTGATCCGCGCTTGGCGTGGCTGCGATGGTCGTGTTCGCGGATGAAGCGCTCGATGCGCGGGGCGATGCCGTTGCGCCACTTTGACCCATTGAATACGCCGTAGTGGCCGGCCCCGGGCTGGAGGTAGTATTCCTTCATCTCCGCGGGGAGGTTGGGGGTGATGTCAAGGGCTGCTCGGGTTTGACCGACTCCTGAAATGTCATCGAGCTCGCCCTCGACACAGAGAATCGCGGTGCGGTCGATCTGGTCCGGGCGAACCGGATGCCAGCGTGCCACCAGCTCGCCGCGCGGCAGCAGGCGCTCTTGAAAGACGATGCGCAGGGTCGAGAGATAAAATTCCGCCGGTAGGTCGAGCACCGCCAGGTACTCCTCGTAGAACTCCCGTTTCTTGTCGGCGGCGTCCTCGTCGCCGCTGACCAAATGGTCGAAGAGCTGGTGTTGCGCGGCGATATGTTTGTCCAGGTTCATGGAGATGAAGTTGGTGAGCTGGATGAAGCCGGGATAGACCTTGCGGAACATGCCCGGATAAGGCGGCGGCACCTGGACGATGACATTGCTTTCGAACCAGTCCAGGTCGTTTTCCGTCGCCAGCTTGTTGACCGCCGTGGCCGATTTTGCGGGATCTACCGGCCCGCCGATCAAGGTCATGCTGGCCGGCACGCAGTTGTCCTGCCAGCCCGACATCAAGGCAACCGCCGCCATCACCGGCACGGTCGGCTGGCAGACGGCGATGACATGGGTGTTGGGGCCCAGGAAGTGCAGGAAATCGACGATATAGTCCATGTAGTCGAAGAAGTTGAAGCGGTCTTGGCCATAGGGGACCATGCGCGCATCGGTCCAGTCGGTGACGTAGAGGTCATGCGCTGGCAGCAGGCGCTCGACGGTGCCCCGCAGCAGGGTGGCGAAATGCCCGGAGTAGGGGGCCACCAGTAGTACACGCGGGTCGTCGCGGCGGGCCTGCCGCTTGAAGTGAAGCAACTGGCACCAGGTGCGGGTGACCGGCTCCTCGATGGTGACCGGCACCATCTTGCCTTCGATCTCGATGCTGTCCAGGTTCCAATCCGGCTTGCCATAGCGCCGGGTCTGCATCTCGAAGACATCGGCCGCCGAGCCGAGGCTGCGCCCCCAGTAACTGGTGGCAATGGGATTGAGGGGATTGCGCATCATGTATTTTGTGGCCTCGGCGGCAAGCCGGGCAGGCGCCATGCTCAAGCGCTGAAACTCGTGCAGATAGTACAGCATTGGCATTGGCTCGGCCCTCCTCAGCCCGACCGCCAGCGGCGGCGCCCACGCTTGTCGCAAAACCTGACCGCGAAGTCCAGCACACAGCCGTTGGTACAAAGCATTGCGTCGCGGTTAGGGCATTGCGTTGCGATTAGGGCATTGCGTCGCGGTTAGGGCATTGCGTCGCGGTTAGGGGAATGATATCGCGTCGAAATGGCTAGAATTTGACGGCCGACAACAGCGGAGGGGCATGATGGCACGGGATGCGACGCGGCGCGCCAGGCGAGAGCAGCGAAAGCAGCGCGCGCAGGCGGTAGCGCCCGCCTATGTGACCCGGCAGGTTCCCTTTGTCGAATACGCCAGCGAAGAAGGCCTGGCAGCTTTGGAGGAGCAGGCCGACTGGCTGATCCAGGAAATTGGTCTGGAGTTCCGCGAGGATCCGCTGGCGCTGAAGATCTGGAAAGAGGCGGGCGCCGACGTCAGGGATACTCGGGTTCGCCTGCCCCGGGGCATGGCCCGTGACCTTCTTAGGACAGCGCCGACCGAGTTCACCCAGCACGCCCGCAATCCGGAACGCTCGGTCAAGATCGGTGGCCGCAACGTGGTTTTTGCCCCAGTCTATGGGCCGCCCTTCGTGCGCTGCTTAGAAGGCGGGCGCCGCTATGGGTCGCTCGCCGACTTCGAGAAGCTTGTCAAGCTGACCGCCATGTTGCCGAGCTTGCACCACAGTGGCTTCGTCACCTGCGAGCCCTGTGACGTGCCGGTCAACAAGCGCCACCTCGACATGCTCTACACCCACATCCGCTGTTCGGAGAAGCCGAGCCTGGGGGCGATCACGGAAAAGTCGCGTGGCGAGGACTGCATCGAAATGATGCGCATCCTCCATGGTGCTGACTACCTGGAGGACCACTGCGTCATCCTAGGCAATGTGAACACCAACTCGCCGCTTCTGGTTGACAAGGTGGTGACCGAGGCGATCCAGGTTTACTGCGGGGCCGGGCAGGGGATCATCGTCGCCCCCTTCATCCTGGGCGGCGCCATGGGGCCGGTGACCACCGCTGCCTCCATCGCCCAGGCGCTGGCCGAAGCGATGATGTGCGGTGCCTTTTCCCAACTGGTGCGGCCGGGCGCGCCCTTCGTGCTGGGCAATTTCCTCTCCTCCATGAGCCTGAAGAGCGGCGCGCCAACCTTCGGCATGCCGGAGCCGGTGATGTCCAACTACATCATCGGCCAGCTAGCCCGGCGCCTGGGGGTGCCCCTGCGGGCCGGCGGCTCGCTGACGGCCTCCAAGCTGCCCGACGCGCAGGCCGCCTACGAGAGCGCCGATTCCATGCAGTCGACAGCACTGGGCGGCGCCAACTTTGTGCTGCACGCGGCCGGCTGGCTGGAAAGCGGCCTGGTCACCTCCTTCGAGAAGCTGATCCTCGATGCTGATCGCCTGGGCGCCTATCAGGTGCTGCTCGGCGGCATGCCCTGCGATGCCAATGCGCTCGCCCGCGACGCCTACGCCGAGGTGGAGCCGGCCGGCCACTTCCTAGGCTGCGGGCACACGCTCGCCAATTACGAGACAGCCTACTACGACGCGGTCATGTCGGATTCGGAGAGCTTTGAGCAATGGACCGAACGCGGTGAGAAGGACGCCATGGTTCGCGCCCACGAGCGCTGGCAGGCGATGCTCAAGGACTACGAGGACCCACCCATCGATGCCGCCAAGGACGAGGCGCTGAAGGAGTACGTCGCCAAACGCAAAGCCGAAATGCCGGATGCCTGGTATTGAGAGGCCTTTGCAGAAAATCAGGGGGAATATCGGATATCTTCGGTTGATCAAAGTAACCTTGCATTATATGCTGCAGCGCAGCATTTCTTTTGAATAGAGATTGGTTTGACCGCTATGGCTGACGCGAGCGCTGGGCTGATCGGCCCGCTTTCTGTGGCAATGCGAGGTGTTCCAAGAAGTCTTGATGACGACAGTCCGGCGACTATCTGGGCGCAAAAGCGTAACACGGCGCTCGACTGGCTGTTCTATGACGTTGGCAATCTCACCGCGTCCGAATACGCCATGCTTGTCGGCGAACCTAATCGTGAAGGCTCTATACTCGTCGTGTGGCCATCCGGCATCAAAGATGACATCGGCGTTCGGAAGTATGCCGATCATGCCGAACTCAAGGCCCAGCCTGGAAAAATGCTGTCACGCTTCGCCATTGCCGGTGTCGGCAGCTCGGATGTCGGCGCCGCGGCTTTTGCCCGCACCGTAGCCGATAGGTACCAGGAACCGGTTGGGGCGATCGTCGCCGGCTATGGCACCGCTGATCTCTTGGCCGAGGCCATGGGGGGATGGTTTGTGTTGGGGGGCGCCAATCGATTGATGGGGCTCTACCATGATTTTTTGGGAAAAACCGATAGGCTAGCCGAAGAGCTTCGCCATCAGTCCCCGCAGTTAAGCGGGCAAGAGATTCGTAGAACTTCCGAGGCCCTTGCCGGGCATAACGATTCTAGCACGTTGTTTAAACTGCTTCTTGACGAGGACCGAAAAGTAGTTTCGGTGGCGGGGCACAGCAAGGGAAGTTTGTCCATTGCCTATGCTTTAGAAACCTTGACCTTACTCAATAAAAATCGAGCTATCGCACGGGCGAAAGAAATGCGCATTACAACGGTCGGCACGGTTGTCTCCTTGCCGAGCGGATTCAAGAATGTCGGACAATATCTTGGAGATTTAGACTGGTTCGGGGGGATAAACTCGCGGCCTGACGTTCCGCACAAGAAAGTTTCGATGGCCTTGCATCATCTCAATCCTAAGATCGGCATGCATTTGGATTTTGCTGCGGTACTGGCTCAGGAACCGGACTAAGGCCTCCGGCGAAGCGCTCGCGGGAATGGTGCAGCCTGCGAGTACATCCGATCGGCCTCTGCCGATTCCGGCCGATAAGAAACCTGGAAGCTTGACGGCTGGTCCCCCTAGCGCAGCAGGTCTTTGACTAAGACTTCACAATCTTCAAGGGGGATATCAAATGTGTGGCGGGCCAGGATGTTTTGCACGGCTGATTCGAGCCGCAGAGCATCTTCACGGTGGCCGCGCAGGATTTCCGCAACCTGCTGCAGCAAAAGTGTATCGTCGGGAGACAAAGCTAGTGTCAAGGTGATTTCCTCGACCGGACGTCTTGTATCTATTGAGACCGGACAATTTTCCCCTTGCGAAAGCTGCTGGTTGATATGCTTGACGTAGTCCATGTCGGACTTGCCAATATGGTTGGTAAGCCAGTCTCTTAAGAACAACAGCAATTTTTCGGGATCAATCCGACTGGGTCGCTCGACAGCCACCACCCGCAGCGCGAAAACGAAGCAGCGGATGCCCCGGTGCCGCTCCTTGTGGACCCGAAGGCCTGGGTAGCCATACTCCGCCATGATTTTTTCTTCGCGGAAGAAGTGTTCTGTGCAGTAGTCGAAGAGTATGGAAAAAAGGTCTGATGCCTCTTCATTGAACCGGCCGCTTACCTGGGTCTCGTGTATTTGGTTGATGGTTTTGACCAGCAAACGGTGGTCCATGTCGATGATACGAAAGCCGGTCTCGATATCTTTGGTCCAACCGAAAAAAACTTGCTGCGCAGGCTGGTCCCGACCGCTCGGCATATCAATCCCTTTCATGATCGCGAGAGGGGGTTGATAACTAAACTATACTACGCGAAAAATTTAGGATATATTTATTTAAAATTTTATCGAATAATTTTTTTCTTAAAGAAAGAGTATACCTCTAGTGATGGGTGGGTGTGTGGCCGGGTTTCACATTCCCACCGAGGTCTCGCCGCCCGGCCCGCAGCCGTCCGGAACGCCCCTTGTTGGAAGCCCTGACCGATCGGGCGGCCGCACTTCTGAGTTGGCAAAGCCAGGGGCGCTCCACCGTCCTCTTGTGATCATGCTTAAGCTTGGCGATAGTGACCACGCTAATAACGCGAGGTCAGGTCTCATGACAAAGGAACAATCGCCGGTCGCCCGCTCCTATGCGGCCGAGACCCAGGATGAGCAAGAAGCCGCCTACGACGATTGGGCGCAAGCTTACGAGGCCGATCTCTGTCGTATGGGCTATCGCCTTCCGGCGATGATCGCGGCGGTTTTTGCGCGCTTTGTCAGCCCGGATGCGGGGCCGATCCTCGATGCCGGCTGCGGCACGGGACTGCAGACCGAGGCCCTGCATCTGGCGGGCTATGGACCCTTTACCGGCATCGACCTTTCCGAAGGCATGCTGGCAATGGCGCGGGGCAAGGGGATCTATGCGTCCCTCCACCGCATGGCTTTGGGCGGACCGTTGGAATTTGCCGATGGCGCCTTTGCCGCCACCCTTTCTTCGGGGACCATCACCCCCGGCCACGCGCCGCCGTCCAGTTTCGACGAGTTGATTAGAGTGACGGCCCCAGGCGGTCGGATTATCTTTAGCTTGCGCGACGACCCGGCCCAGGATCCGGCCTATATGCAGGCGGTGGAAGGTCATGTGGCCTCGGGGGCCTGGGGCTTCGTCTATCGGACCGGTGCTCATCCATCGATGCCCTTGGGCGAGCCGGAAGTGGCGCACCGGGTCCATGTCTATGAGCGCAGAGGCTGAGAGTGGCAGTGACCCAGGGCAAGCCAAGTGTGACTTTATGGCAGCCGGCTGATGCGCAGTTCGGCAAGCGGGTGCGCGACAGCTTTTCCCGCCAGGCCGTGATGGCGCTGATTGGTGCGCGCCTCACCGAGGTGTGGCCGGGGCAGGTGGAAATTGAGCTGCCTTATCGTGCCGAGCTCTGCCAGCAACATGGCTTCTTTCATGCCGGGATCACCAGCACCATCGGCGATTCGGCCGGCGGCTATGCTGCGTACTCGCTGTTTCCCGCCGATGCCTCGGTCCTGACCATCGAGTACAAGGTCAATCTCGTTGCCCCCGCCCACGGCGAGAAACTCGTTGCGGTTGGCAGGGTGGTACGGCCGGGGCGTACCGTCACGTTGTCGGAGACGGAAGTCTTCGCGCACAAGGACGGCGAGGCCAAGCTTTGCGCCAAGATGCTGGTGACCTTGATGCGCCTGGACGGCCGGCCGGACGCGCCGCTATCAGATTAGCCGGAAAACGCGCAGGGAAATTCGGGCTTTTCCCGCTTCGGGCAAAACACTACGATTGGATGACAAGGATGGCCACGCCATGATCCCTAATCAACCACCCTCCCTTGATTTCGGCCTGGGTGAAACCGCCGATCTCCTGCGCGACACGGTCATGAGCTTCGCCGGCGAAGCGATTGCACCCCGGGCGGAGGAGATTGACCGCACGAACCAGTTTCCCCGCGACCTTTGGCCGCGGCTGGGTGAGCTCGGCCTGCACGGCATCACCGTTGAAGAGGAGTACGGCGGTGCCGGGATGGGATACTTGGAGCATTGCGTAGCGATGGAGGAGGTAAGCCGCGCCTCGGCGGCTATCGGCCTGAGTTATGGCGCCCACTCCAATCTCTGTGTCAACCAGATCCGCCGCAACGGCAACGAGGCGCAAAAGCGCAAATATCTGCCTAAGCTGATCAGTGGCGAGCACGTCGGTGCCTTGGCCATGAGTGAACCGGGCTCGGGCTCCGATGTGGTCAGCATGCGCCTGCGGGCCGTGCGCAAGGGCGATCGCTATGTGCTCAATGGCTCCAAGATGTGGATCACCAACGGGCCCGAGGCGGATACCCTGGTGGTCTATGCCAAGACGGATCCGGAGGCCGGTCCGCGTGGCATCACGGCCTTCCTGATCGAAAAGGGCCTCAAGGGATTTTCGACGGCCCAGAAGCTCGACAAACTCGGCATGCGCGGGTCGGACACCTGCGAGCTGGTGTTCGAGGACTGCGAAGTGCCGGCGGAAAACGTGCTGGGCGAGGAAGGCAGCGGAGTCAAGGTTCTGATGAGTGGCCTGGACTACGAGCGTGCCGTCTTGGCGGCCGGGCCGCTCGGCATCATGCAGGCCTGCATGGATGTGGTCGTTCCTTATGTGCATGAACGCAAGCAGTTTGGCCAGTCCATCGGCGCCTTTCAGTTGATGCAGGGCAAACTAGCCGATATGTACACCACCATGAACGCCTGCCGGGCCTATGTCTACGCCGTAGCGCAGGCCTGTGACAGGGGGCAGACGACCCGCAAGGATGCCGCTGGCGCGATCCTCTATGCGGCGGAAAAGGCAACCTGGATGGCGCTGGAGGCGATCCAGTCCCTAGGCGGCAACGGCTATATCAACGACTATCCGACAGGGCGTCTGCTGCGTGATGCGAAGCTTTACGAGATCGGCGCCGGCACCAGCGAAATCCGGCGCTGGCTCATCGGCCGCGAGCTTTTTGAGGAAACCGCATGACCGAGACTGTCGACAAGTTGCGGGATCGGGTTAAGGCCTGGTATCAGGAAGAGGCCCTCAGGGTCGCCGATTTGGCGGCTGACGAGGAGGATCTCAACAAGGTCGACTTCGAAGAGCTGAAGCGGCGCGGCCAGGTCCTGTTTGCCTGCGAGCTGGCCGGTCTGATCGAGGCGGAAGCCAAGGAAAGCGAGCGCCTGCAGCCCGGTGACCCGGACTTGGCCCAGCTCGAGCGCATCGCCGCGGCCATGCGGGCGCAGGGCAAAGACGTGCCCGAGGGTATCAAGAAGGCCCTCGGAGAGTCTTAGGCGCTCTTGGAAACTCTTGAGGAGGCGCGGATGGCGCTGATCATGAAACCGAAATGCGAGAAGTGCGGCTGCGGGCTGGCGCCGGACGGGATCGCCTACATTTGCAGCTATGAGTGCAGTTTCTGCGCGACCTGTACGAAGACATTGAACGAAGTATGCCCCAACTGCGGCGGCGAGTTGCTGCGCCGGCCACGGCGGGACGAAGTATCTGTTGCCTAAACCGGGTCCAGGGCGAAGGGGAAAGCCATGGCGACCGCATTGATTACCGGAGCCAACCGCGGCCTCGGCCTGGCCTTGACCGAGGGTTATGTACAACAAGGATGGCGCGTGCACGCCTGCTGTCGGCATCCGGAAAAGGCCAAGGGGCTCAAAGCTCTGCGCGAGACAGCGACCGGCGAGGTCATCTCCCACAAACTCGACGTTACCGATGGCCTCAGGGTCGCCAGCCTGGCCCGCGAGCTGGCGGACGAGCCGATCGACCTGTTGATCAATAATGCCGGTATCCTCGGCCCACGCTCGCTAATCGAAGATCCCGGCTATGATGAGTGGCTGTCGGTGTTCCAAGTCAATACGCTGGCGCCTATGCGCATGGTCGATCGCTTTGTTGACTTGGTAGCTGGGAGTGAGCGCAAGCTGGTGGTCAACATTTCCAGCCGTATGGGCTCAATCGCCTGCTGCAGTGGAGGCGGTCAATACATTTATCGCTCCTCCAAAGCGGCGCTGAACATGGTATCGAAGATGCTGTCACTTAACCTGGCCGATCGTGGCATCACCGTGGTCATGCTGCACCCGGGCTGGGTGCAAACCGACATGGGCGGCGAAGAGGCGACCTTGACCATCGATGAAAGCCGCGACCACATGATGCGGGTGATCGATGGTTTGGGACCCGCCGATAACGGCCGTTTTCTTTCCTTCGACGGCAGCGAGATTCCTTGGTAGGAAGCAAACACCGGGACTGGCGCCTGATATGCAGTTGAGCGAAGAGCAAATCCTGATCCGCGATACGGCCCGGGCGTTTGCCCGCGAATCCTTGGCGCCGCGGGCGGCGGAGCGCGACCGGGCGTCAGCGTTTCCTAAGGAAGCGGTGGCCGCCATGGGCGAGCTTGGCTTTCTCGGCATGCTGGTGCCGGAGGAATGGGGCGGTGCCGGGGCGGACCACGTTGCTTATGCCTTGGCACTGCTGGAAGTGGCCGCCGGGGATGGCTCCTGCTCGACCATCATGAGCGTGCACAACTCGGTCGCCTGCATGCCGCTGCTGAAGTTCGGCACCCAAGAGCAGAAAGAGCGCTTTCTGCGGCCTCTGGCAAGTGGTGACATGCTGGGTGCCTTTTGCCTTACTGAACCGGCAGCCGGCTCCGATGCGGCGGCCCTCACCACCCGCGCCCGGCGCGACGGCAATCACTATGTGCTCAATGGCGTCAAGCAGTTCATCACCTCTGGTGCCAATGCCGATCTCGCCATCGCCTTCGCGGTTACCGACCCGGACAAGGGCAAGAAAGGCATCAGCGCCTTCATCGTGCCCACCAAGACGGCGGGCTACCGGGTTGCCAGTGTGGAGAAAAAACTTGGGCAGCGGGCGAGCGATACCTGCCAAATCGTCTTCGAGGAGATGCGGTTGACGCCGGACCTGCTGTTGGGCGAGGAAGGGGAAGGATACAAGATTGCTCTATCCAACCTGGAGGGCGGGCGTATCGGCATCGCCGCCCAATCGATCGGTATGGCGCGGACTTGCTATGAAACAGCGCTATCCTACGCCAAGGAGCGCCAAAGCTTCGGCCAGCCGATCATCGAGCACCAGGCGGTCGGCTTTCGTCTAGCCGACATGGCCACCCAGCTTAAGGCCGCCGAGCTTTTGATGGTTGAGGCGGCCTCTCTCAGGGACCAGGGTCGGCCCTGCATGAAAGAGGCGTCCATGGCCAAGCTGTTTGCATCGGAAATGGCCGAGAAGGTGGCGTCGGATGCGATACAGACCCTCGGCGGTTACGGCTATCTCGAGGACTACCCGGTGGAGCGCATATACCGCGACCTTCGGGTATGCCAAATCTATGAGGGTACCTCGGATATTCAACGCCTGGTGATCAGCCGCCAGATAGCCCGCGAGGCCTAGCGCAAAATAGAGTGGCGCTGTCCTGGTTTGCTGGCTGACCACCAAAGACAGGAGGCAAGCCATGATCAAAGCCGTCCTCCTTGATGTGGGCGGCGTCGTCTATGTGGGCGATATGGCCTTGCCGGGCTCCGTCGAGGCCGTGTCTTCTCTGCGCACGGCCGGTCTGAGCTTGCGGTTCCTCACCAATACGACGCGCACGCCACGGGCCGCCTTTATCACCAAGCTGCGCAACTTAGGGCTTACGGTGGCGGACGATGACGTTTTCATGCCGGCGATTGCGGCGCGCCGGTATCTGCTCGGTCACGGTCTGCGGCCGCACCTGTTGATCCACCCGGCCTTGGCGGAAGACTTTGCCGACCTGCCGGAGGCAACGGAAGGCCAGGCCGTGGTTGTTGGCGATGCCGGTGCAGGTTTTACTTATGCGGCGATGAACGAGGCCTTTCGAGCCTTGGAAGAGGGTGCGGCCTTTCTGGCATTGGCGCGCAACCGCAGCTTTCGCGATGACGACGGCCATCTCAGCCTCGATGCCGGGCCTTTCGTTGTGGCGCTGGAGTATGCGACCGGGCGCAAGGCAGAGGTCCTTGGCAAGCCGTCCGAAGCCTTTTTTGCGGCAGCGCTCGCCAGCATTGGCTGTCTGGCCGAGGAGGCGGTCATGATCGGCGATGATGCGGAGGCGGACGTGGGCGGCGCCATGGCGGCGGGATTGGCGGGGGTGCTCGTGCAAACGGGTAAGTATCGCTCCGGCGACGAGGCCCGCTTACCGCGGTCGCCGGATGCCGTGTTGCCTGATTTGGCCGCGGCTGTAAGCTGGGTGCTGGCGCGCCAGGGCGGCGGGTAGCCGCGTCTTGGCACTCTGGGAGTCGGGCGGCTGGTTTCGCCGCGCCGGTAAAGTCGCTAGCATCGACCTTAATGACCGTGGTCACCGACCCTGCCAAACTCAAGAAAGGCACAAATCATGGCCGAGCCCATCGAATTCTACTTCGACTTCTCCAGCCCTTACGCCTTCTTGGCCGCTCAGGAGATCGACGCTCTGGCCGGCCGGCACGGTCGCGACGTTGCGTGGAAACCCTTCCTTCTGGGCGTTGCCTTCAAGGACACCGGCCAACAGCCACTCCTGAACATTCCGTTGAAGGGAGAGTATGCCCGCCACGATCTGCAAAGAACGGCGCGGCGCTTGGGCGTTCCCTTCCGGCTGCCGACACCCTTTCCCTTCATGGCCGTGGCCGCCAGCCGCGCCTACTACTGGCTGGTAGACCGAGATCCGCAAAGCGCTCGGGACCTCGCCAAGGCCGTCTTTTGGGCGGCCTTTGCCGAAGGCAAGGACATGTCCAGCCCAGACGCCGTCGCCGGCCTGGCGGCTGGTCTCGGTGTTGACCGAGAGGCCCTGTTGGCAGCGCTGGCCGATCCGGCGGTGAAAGGGCGCCTGCGTGACGAGGTGTCGGCCGCGATCGGCCGCGGCGTCTTTGGGGCACCCACTGTCTTCGTCGACGGCGAAGCCTTCTGGGGCCAGGATCGCCTGGCCGATGTGGAGCGCTGGATCGAAAGCGGCGGCTGGTAGCTGGACGCGTTTCGCGTTTGCGGAAGTTCGCCGTCGAGGCATCTTGCCTTTGGTCAGGCGCTTAGGACCTTCCGAAACACCTCGGTGTCGACGTTGCCGCCGCTCAGCACCACCGCCACCTTGCGCCCCTTTTGCTTTGCCTCTTCCTGCAGCAACGCGGCCAGGGGAGCAGCTCCAGCTCCTTCGGCCACATTGTGGGTATCGCTATAGTAGATGCGCATGGCCGCCTCCATCTCGTCGTCGCTTACCGTCACCAAGCGGGTGACCTTTTGCCGGATGATGGCTAGCGCGTCCGGATCGGGCGAGCGGCAGGCTACGCCATCGCCAATCAGCGTGGTAACCGGGTGGGAGACAGGATGGCCGGCCGCCAGCGACTTCGCATAGGTGGGCGCACCTTCGGCAATGACGCCCACGACCTCCGCCGTGCAGCCAAGAGCGTCGCGCGCGGCCAGGACACCGCAGATGCCCGAGCCGAGACCCAGCGGTACATAGACCGTGTCCAGATCCGGCAAGGCCTCGAAGAGTTCGAGCCCATAGCTTGCCACGCCGCACACCAAGTCCTCGTGGAAGGAGGGAACCGCGTGCAAGCCGCGGATTTCCGCAAGTCCCCGTGAATGATCGAGAGCAGCCTGGAAATCGTCACCCTCGACCTGCAGTTCGGCACCCAGTGCCTGCATCGCACGGTTCTTTTCGCGGCTGTTGCCGTGCGGGATCACCAAGACCGCCGGCATCCCGAGTCGCCGCGCCGCAAAGGCGATTGACTGGCCGTGATTACCGCGGGTGGCGGCGATAACGCCGGGACAATCGGGCTCGCGGCGCTTGAGTTCATCCATGTAAACCAGGCCGCCGCGCAGCTTGAAGGCGCCAATTGGACCGTGGTTTTCATGCTTAACCCAAACCTCCGCACCTGTTCGCCGACACAATAAAGGCCATGAATATTGCGGAGTTGGCATTACATGCTGATGTACTTTAAGAGCAGCAGAGGTCAGCTGGTTCCGTGTGAACATCACTGTCCTTTTCATCTCGCAGGTTCCGAGTTAACGGGAAGCTTAAGGTTTCGCCTCTAAGATGCCCAAGAATTTTTCTTGGCCCTGGGCGCGTGACTGGCGAAACTCACGCCCGGCCTTTCCCATTCCTGCCAAGTGATGGTGCTCTCATGCAATATCCGCTGTTTCTAGAGCAAATCGGTGATGACGGCATTGCTCGCATTACGCTGACTCGATCGGAAGTTCATAACGCGTTCAACGAGACATTTATCGCCGAACTCACTCGTGCTTTTGAGGGAGTCGATTCTGATCCGCGCGTACGTGCCCTTGTCTTGTCGGCGCATGGCAAGAGCTTCTCCGCCGGGGCAGACCTCAACTGGATGAAAAAGATGGCTGGCTACGGCAAGGAAGAGAATCTCGCCGATGCCCGAGCCTTGGCACGGTTGATGCGCAGTCTGGATGGCCTTTCCAAACCCAGCCTCGCCCTGGTACAGGGGCCCGCTTATGGTGGCGGTGTTGGCCTGGTCGCCTGCTGTGATATCGTCATCGCCGCCGAAAGTGCTCATTTTTGCCTGTCGGAGGTAAAATTGGGCCTGATTCCGGCCGTGATCAGCCCCTACGTGGTGGCCGCGATCGGCGCCCGGGCGGCGCGGCGCTACTTTGTCACCGCTGAGCGCTTCTCCGCTAAGGAGGCAAGACATCTCGGCCTGGTGCATGAAGTCGTGCCGGACGAGGCCCTGAACGCTATTGGTGATCGGGTCATCAAAGCGCTGTTGGTTGGCGGGCCGCAAGCCCAACAAGCCGCCAAAGCCTTGATCTTTGCGATCGGCGGCGGCGCCGTGGATGACGCCATCGAAGAAGACACCGCCCGACGAATCGCCGAAATTCGGGCCAGCGAGGAGGCCAAGGAGGGTATTGAGGCCTTTCTCGAAAAACGGCTACCGGAGTGGGGCGAAACTTAGCCGAGTTGCAACTTCCTAGGCCTGATAGCGGCCGAGGTGATAGGCCGGATCGCCGAAACTGTTGTTGATCAAGGTCAGGCGCTTGTAGGCATGGCCGACCGGCAGCTCGCGCATCATGCCCATACCGCCATGTAACTGGATACCTTCCTGCCCGAGCAAGAGGGCCAAACGGCCGACTTCGATTTTGGCAGCCGAGACGGCCCGTCGGCGGGTCCCCGCATCCGCTGCCAAGGCCCCTGCGGCGTCGACGACCAGGGATTCCGCGAGCTGGCAGTTGATGTAAGTGTCGACCAAGCGGTGCTGCAAGGCCTGGAACTCGCTCAGTTTACGGCCGAACTGCTCGCGGGTCTTGAGGTAGGACAAGGTCTCTTCGTGAATCATCCACATGGCTCCCAAGGCCTCGGCCAATACGGCCACCGTTGCCTGATCGATAACTCGCTCGACGACGGGCAAGGCCCTATCCGGCTCGCCTATCAGTGATGCCGGCTCCAGGCTTACATTGCTGAAGGTCAGCTCGCTTGCCCGGCCGCCGTCATGGGTCACGCCATGGCGGGCCGTGACGCCCGGCGCCCCAGCGTCGACAAGAAAGAGGGAAAGACCCTCCGCTTCTTTCTGTGCACCGGCGGTGCGGGCGGTAACAATCAAGGTGTCGGCCGCCTCGGCATAGAACACCACCGATTTATGGCCGTCTAGGGTATAGCCCTTTGATTTAGGCAAAGCGCGGGTGGCGACATCGGCCAGGTCATAGCGGCCCAGCGGTTCGGCAAAGGCAAATGCAAGCCTGCAACGGCCTTCTGCCAAGGCGGGAAGATACTCTTGTTTCTGTGCGTCGCTGCCGGCCGCCGCAAGAACGCCGCCGCCCAGCACAATGCTGCTTAGGTAGGGGCTCGCCACCAGCCCACGGCCAAAGGCTTGCATCAGCACCATGGTATCAAAGGCGGTGCCGCCGAGACCGCCGTAGTCTTCCGGCAAGGGCAAGGCCAGCCAACCAAGCTCGGCAAAGCTCTGCCAGTGCGACTCCCGGAATCCCAAGCCCTCGGCACTAATCTTTAGACGTTCGGGGAAACCGTACTGCTCGGCGATGAAGCGCTTGACGCTTGACCGGAAAAGCTGCTGCTCGTCGCTCAGGCTAAAATCCATTTGCTTACAGTCCCAACACGGCCTTGGCGATAATGTTTTTCTGAATCTCGTTTGAGCCGGAATAGATCGAGGTTTTGCGGTAATTGTAGTGGGCACGGCCGGCCTCAACAGCCTGGGCGATCGGCGACACGGGATCGTTTTCGCCGGGCAGCTCGGCCAAGTGGGCGTAGTAGCCCTGGGCCTCGTGGGTAAGCGCCAGAATGAGTTGTTGTACCTCGGTGCCGCGGATCTTCAGGAGCGATGCCTCTGGCCCCAAGGCATCGGCGCCGCCCGGCCCGAAGAGGAAACGTTGTTCGGTCACCTCCACTGCCCGCAAGGCAATCTCCGCCTGGGCCAGGCGGTCGGCAAAACGTCGATCCTGGAGGAGCGGGATCTCGCCGCCACGTGAACGCGAGGCCAGTCTTTTAAGCCGTTCCAAGCTTGCCAGGCTGCGCGATACTTCGGCAGTCCCGAAGCGCTCCAGTCCTAACAAATACTTGGCAATTCCCCAGCCCTGGTGCTCTTCACCCAGGCGGTTCTCCACCGGCACCCGGACATCATCGAAGAAGACCTGGTTGACTTCGTGGGTACCTTCGAAGGTGATCAAGGGCTCGATCTTGATACCGGGGCTCTGCATGTCGAGCAGCAAAAAGGTAATGCCGTGCTGTTTCTTGCCGGAAGAATCGCTGCGGAAGAGGCCAAACATCCAGTCGGAGATATGGGCATCGCTGGTCCAAATTTTGCTGCCGTTGAGGTGGTAGTGATCGCCGTGCCTTTCCGCGCGACACTTGAGGGCGGCCAGGTCAGAGCCGGCATTGGGTTCGGAAAAGCCCTGGCACCATAGAACTTCGCCGGAAAGAATGCCGGGCAAGAAACGGCGCTTTTGCTCTTCTGTGCCGAATTCGATCAGCGTCGGGCCGAGCATCACCACCCCATAGGGATCAAGGCGCGGCGCATCGGCGAGCGCCAATTCCCGCTCAAAGACGTAGAACTGTTCATCGCTCCAATCGGTCCCGCCATAGGCCACTGGCCAGCTAGGACAGGCCCAGCCTTTACCATTTAAAATGCGTCGCCAGCGCTGTTGTGCCTCGCGCGGCAAATCCATGTGCTCGGCGGCAACCAAGGCGCGGATATCTTCTGGCAGATTTGCATTGAGAAACCGCCGCACATCCTGACGGAAGGCCTCGATGTTGTCGCCAAATCCGGTATCCATGCGACCTCTCCAATGTTTGAACTGACCAGACCGATGACACGCGATGGCGCATTGTTAGCGCAAGCATGATCGGGATGCTATCGGCTCGTTGCACCTCAGGTAGGAAATCGGAAACAGGCTATGGCGTGTTGCCTGGGGGCTGGAAAATTGAGCCGAATCAATGCCGGGATTTTTGCTGCCGGGCAAGATCTTGCGCACGCGATTCGTAAACCATCGCCCTGGCACGGAGGCAAGCTATTGCCTGCTGCCATGAATCAGGAGTCCCCAGGAATATGTGCTTACATTCTCGTCTTCTATCGCTGCGTTGGTCTCCGAGATCGAGACCCTACACGGCTATGGCTATCGTCTTTCTTGTGCTGGTGACAACGCTTGGATTGGCTCCGACGCGCCAAGGCATGGCGGCAGAATCCGTCTCCCCCAACGGAACTAATCCAAGTACGCCGCTTTCCATCGTCGTTCCAATTGTCGATTCAGAGCGTGGCCGCCAACTCTTCGTGACCAAGGGTTGCGTGATTTGCCACTCCGTTCAGGGCTTTGGCGGGCAAGCCGCACCGGCGCTGGATGCAGGGGACGGGCCTTTGGCCATCGATGTGCTGGGGTTTGCGGCCCGCATGTGGCGTGGTGCTGTCGCGATGCTCAAGCTTCAGCAAATCGAGCTCGGTTACCAGATCCGTTTGGATGCCCGGGAAATCGGTGATTTGGCAGCCTTTGCCACCGATCCGATCGAGCAGGCAAAGTTCTCCCTAGAGCAAATTCCGGAGCCCTTGCGCGACTGGGTTCTGGAAGAGCCCTACTGGCAGGATGAAAGTTGGCCGGACGAACTATTGGAACAATACTTCGACTTCAATGGGGAGGAAAAACTGTGAGACTGCGAACAGCGACTTGGCCGGGCGCGATGGTCATGGCGACACTGGTGGCGACGAGCGCTGCCATGGCCGGCGATCCAGTGAGCGGCGGAATCCTAGCGCGCCAATGGTGCAGCGAATGCCATCTCGTCGAACCTGGACAGACGGCGGCAAGTGACGAAGCTCCACCCTTCTCGGCGATTGCGGACGATCCGGATACGACCCAAGATGGACTTGAAACTTGGCTTTCGGACCCGCATCCACCAATGCCGAAGTTGCAGATTTCGCGCCCCGACATTAACGACCTGGTCGCCTATATTCTCAGTCTCAAGAATGAATAGGAGAGAACCGCCGGCCGTTTCTTCCTTCCGATGGGGGGTGGATCACCGGTTCAGGCTCAGCCGCTGCGTTGCCCATGAACGGCAATGACCTTTATTGGCGACGCGCGGGTTACGTCTTGCGATACGCTGCCGAAGGTGGTGGCTTCCAGCTTGCCGAGTCCGCGACAGCCCATGACGATCGCATCGCAATCATGGGTCCGGGCCGCTTGAAGGATGGCGCTTGCCGGGTTGCCGTCTGCCAAAGCCAGCGGCGTCGCCGATAGGCCTCTGGCGACGACGGTTTCCTTGGCTTGGTTTAAGATAGCTTCCCCCAGAGCGACGAGCGCTTCTTTGGGCACCGGACGTTCTGGCGCCTCGGGGTGGGCCATTGCCAGCGCCGGATCGAAAGGGGATAGGGGCTGCTCCATGGCGGCTGCCAGAGCACTGCGAAGCTCTTCGTTTAACAGCTTGGATTGCGGCAGGGAGGCGACTTCAGCAACTTCCCTGTCGCGCATGACCACGTTGACCAGCAGAATGTTGCCATCATGGACGCTCGCCAAGTCACACGCGACTTGCAGTGCCTCGCCCGCGTGTGGCGAACCGTCAACAGGCACAAGAATTTTCTTCATGAATCTCTCCACACAAGGCCAGCCCACTGCGCAAGCTTACGCCAACATGGGCCGCCGCAAGATCGAATTGCAATGCGTTATGTCAAATAGCGTCGAGCGCCGCTCTTGTCGATGATTCGAGACGACACATAAAGACAATTGTGAAGAAATTTTGCGTACCCAGGGGACGCCCAAACAAGACCAACGCCGCCTCGCATCTGCGTGG
This sequence comes from Rhodospirillales bacterium, assembly GCA_965222795.1. Lineage (GTDB taxonomy): Bacteria > Pseudomonadota > Alphaproteobacteria > Kiloniellales > CBDCUY01 > CBDCUY01. The sequence goes on from OZ244972.1 coordinate 4,014,323, forward strand.
CGGCGCTGTCCTGAACCGCAATGGAAGGATAGACGGCTGTTGGATCCTGGCGTGGGGCTCTTTGCCGTCCCGTCCTGCTACCACTCGATCCTTTCAATATCGGTGAAGGTGATCTCGGTCCCATCGTTCAAGGTGATGATACCGGCGGCATCATCGGAAAGAACAAGACTGTCAGCGTTCACCTCGTCGACCGAGCCTTGCGTGATCGAAACCGTCCAATCGGTGCCGTAGTCGCCGATGTTGTTTCCACCCGCGTCATCCGTCAGCTGGATCGCATCGGTCCAACCACCCTTGCCGCCAAAGATGATATCGTTTCCTTGGCCTTCGCCTGTCAAGAAGAGGTCGGAACCGTTGTCGCCTATCAGGGTGTCAGTGCCAAATCCGCCATCGATTGTGTCGTCGCCGGCGCCGCCTTCGAGCTGGTCGTCACCGAGGCCACCCGTCACGATATCGTCACCGGCATGCCCGTCGAGACTATCGTTGCCGATGCCGCCATCGACCACATCGTTGCCGGCCCCGGCATCGACAACATCGTCGCCAGAATCACCGGATACAGTGTCGTCTCCGGAGCCGGCTTTGATCGTGTCGTTGCCGCCGGCTCCTTGGATCGAGTCGTCGCCGGCTATGCCCATGATTGAGTCGGCGCCGTCGGTCCCATTGATCGTATCGTCCTTTGAGCTACCCTTAGTCGCCCCTTCAAAGGCGTCGTCCAAGTTGATGGTGAAGGTTTGCGTGGTGGTGTTGACACCGTCGGAGACCTCGACCGTGATCTGATGGCTTGTCGCGGTTTCGTAGTCGAGCTGGGAGCCGTCGGCGACCGAGATCTCGCCGGTGGTGGCGTCGATCTGGAAACGGCCATCGGAGTCGTCGCTCAAGGCATAGGTGAGGCTGGCATTTTCAGGATCAACCGCCGACACACTGCCAAACACCGTGCCGTCCGAGGTGTTTTCGCTCACCATGTTGTTAGACAGGGTGACCTCTTCGGGCGCCTCATTCAGATCGCCAATGTTGATCGTGAAAGTTTGAAGGGTAGTGTTGACGCCGTCGGAGACCTCGACGGTCACCTGGTGGCTGGGGCAGGCCTCGTAGTTGATGAGCGCGGTGTTGGCGACGGTTATGGCCCCCGTATTGGCGTCGATCTGGAAGCGGCCGCCGGCGTCGTTGCTCAAGGCATAGGTGAGGCTGGCACCCTCCGGGTCGCTGGCCGAGACGCTGCCGATGACGGTGCCGTCGGAGGCGTTCTCGCCGACCGTGTTGTTGGAGAGGGTGACCGCCTCCGGCGCCTCGTTGGCATCGCCCAGGTTGATGGTGAAGGCCTGGCTGGTGGTGTTGCTGCCGTCGGAGACCTCGACGGTGACCTGGTGGCTGGCGGAGTCCTCGAAGTCGAGCTGGGAGCCGTCGGCAACCGAGATCTCGCCGGTGGTGGCGTCGATCTGGAAGCGTCCGCCGGCGTCGTCGCTCAAGGCATAGGTGAGGCTGGCGCCCTCCGGGTCGCTGGCCGAGACGCTGCCGATGACGGTGCCGTCGGAGGCGTTCTCGCCGACCGTGTTGTTGGAGAGGGTGACCGCCTCCGGCGCCTCGTTGGCATCGCCCAGGTTGATGGTGAAGGCCTGGCTGGTGGTGTTGCTGCCGTCGGAGACCTCGACGGTGACCTGGTGGCTGGCGGCATCCTCGAAGTCGAGCTGGGAGCCGTCGGCGACCGAGATCTCGCCGGTGGTGGCGTCGATCTGGAAGCGTCCGCCGGCATCATCGCTCAAGGCATAGGTGAGGCTGGCGCCCTCCGGGTCGCTGGCCGAGACGCTGCCGATGACGGTGCCGTCGGAGGCGTTCTCGCCGACCGTGTTGTTGGAGAGGGTGACCGCCTCCGGCGCCTCGTTGGCATCACCCAGGTTGATGGTGAAGGCCTGGCTGGTGGTGTTGCTGCCGTCGGAGACCTCGACGGTGACCTGGTGGCTGGCGGAGTCCTCGAAGTCGAGCTGGGAGCCGTCGGCAACCGAGATCTCGCCGGTGGTGGCGTCGATCTGGAAGCGGCCATCGGCATCATCGCTCAAGGCATAGGTGAGGCTGGCGCCCTCCGGGTCGCTGGCCGAGACGCTGCCGATGACGGTGCCGTCGGAGGCGTTCTCGCCGACCGTGTTGTTGGAGAGGGTGACCGCCTCCGGCGCCTCGTTGGCATCGCCCAGGTTGATGGTGAAGGCCTGGCTGGTGGTGTTGCTGCCGTCGGAGACCTCGACGGTGACCTGGTGGCTGGCGGAGTCCTCGAAGTCGAGCTCGAGAGGCCTGGCTGGTGGTGTTGCTGCCGTCGGAGACCTCGACGGTGACCTGGTGGCTGGCGGAGTCCTCGAAGTCGAGCTGGGAGCCGTCGGCAACCGAGATCTCGCCGGTGGTGGCGTCGATCTGGAAGCGGCCATCGGCATCATCGCTCAAGGCATAGGTGAGGCTGGCGCCCTCCGGGTCGCTGGCCGAGACGCTGCCGATGACGGTGCCGTCGGAGGCGTTCTCGCCGACCGTGTTGTTGGAGAGGGTGACCGCCTCCGGCGCCTCGTTGGCATCGCCCAGGTTGATGGTGAAGGCCTGGCTGGTGGTGTTGCTGCCGTCGGAGACCTCGACGGTGACCTGGTGGCTGGCGGCATCCTCGAAGTCGAGCTGGGAGCCGTCGGCGACCGAGATCTCGCCGGTGGTGGCGTCGATCTGGAAGCGTCCGCCGGCATCATCGCTCAAGGCATAGGTGAGGCTTGCACCCTCCGGGTCGCTGGCCGAGACGCTGCCGATGACGGTGCCGTCGGAGGCGTTCTCGCCGACCGTGTTGTTGGAGAGGGTGACCGCCTCCGGCGCCTCGTTGGCATCGCCCAGGTTGATGGTGAAGGCCTGGCTGGTGGTGTTGCTGCCGTCGGAGACCTCGACGGTGACCTGGTGGCTGGCGGCGTCCTCGAAGTCGAGCTGGGAGCCGTCGGCAACCGAGATCTCGCCCGAGCTGGCGTCGATCTGGAAGCGTCCGCCGGCATCATCGCTCAAGGCATAGGTGAGGCTTGCACCCTCCGGGTCGCTGGCCGAGACGCTGCCGATGACGGTGCCGTCGGAGGCGTTCTCGCCGACCGTGTTGTTGGAGAGGGTGACCGCCTCCGGCGCCTCGTTGGCATCGCCCAGGTTGATGGTGAAGGCCTGGCTGGTGGTGTTGCTGCCGTCGGAGACCTCGACGGTGACCTGGTGGCTGGCGGCGTCCTCGAAGTCGAGCTGGGAGCCGTCGGCAACCGAGATCTCGCCCGAGCTGGCGTCGATCTGGAAGCGTCCGCCGGCATCATCGCTCAAGGCATAGGTGAGGCTTGCACCCTCCGGGTCGCTGGCCGAGACGCTGCCGATGACGGTGCCGTCGGAGGCGTTCTCGCCGACCGTGTTGTTGGAGAGGGTGACCGCCTCCGGCGCTAGGTTTTCGGCATTGTCGCCGCCGTCACCGTCTTCGTCCCCGTCCTCATCCGTATCACCTTCGTCGGTATCGCCTTCGCCCGTGGTTTCGTCGTCTTCATCCTCGTCGGTGTCACCTTCGTCAGTATCACCTTCGCCGGTGGTTTCGTCGTCTTCGTCTTCGTCCCCGTCCTCATCCGTATCACCTTCGTCGGTATCGCCTTCACCGGTAGTTTCGTCGTCTTCATCTTCGTCGGTGTCACCTTCGTCAGTATCACCTTCGCCCGTGGTTTCGTCGTCAATACCGCCACCGGCGTTGCCATCATCGCCTTGATTCTCGTCTCCTCCGGGCTGATCATCGTCACCGCCGTCGGATGTCAGGCCGTCGTCGCCATCACCGTCGTCGCTACCTTGGTCGACAATGCCGCTGGTGCCCTCGTCTTCGACCCCCTCTTGGCCGCCGTCGTCGCTGCCAAGTTCCGCAGGACCATCGATCGTTTCGATTCCCGGGACGTCACGAAGGTCAAGGGCAAAACGAAGAAATGTGGTACCCGCGTCGCTGTCGACGGCGACCGTTACTGGCTCGCTCGTGAAGTCGTCAAGCGAAAGGCTGGTTCTATCAGCCAGTGTGATCCGGCCGGATACGGGATCGATGGCAAAGGCACCGCCAGCGTCGTCGACAAACCTGAAAGTAACCTCTCCAGTCTCCGGCAAATCCACATACTTGGCGAGGAAAAAATTGCTGAGCGGGAGCGCGTCGCTCAACTCGATGACGCCATCGTCGCCTAGAACCGCCGCACCATCTTGGGTTTCGACCTGAGTGATCTCTGGATCATCGCTGCTACCGTAGTGGAGGGCTGCGAGCTGTGATCGGTCCATCACTTGCGGCGCTTCGCCTGCCGCGAAGTTGAGGCTCTCGTCCTGCGTAGACGGATCTCGCCTTTGAGCGGCCTCGGACAGCATCAAGTCCTCAATGCTGCTCGACGAATTCGGCTGCGATTGATTTTGCGGGGTTGCCGTATCTTCGGAGGCCATGCGCCAATTCCTCGTCTCAGTCAGAAGGTCGGGACCTTGCCAAGCATTTTCTAACCGAACCCCTTTTCATGGCGTGAAAGGACATACTTAATTCAATTGTTACATAAACGGCGGGAATAGGCCTTCAGTCGGGCTATGCGTCGCCCCGAGGCTAAGGTTAAGCGAGAGCCTTCTGCGGCACTTGCAGAGGCGGGCAGGCCCTTAGGATTGCCCCAAAAACATTGTAAAGAGGGGGCCTAGCTGCAGCTTTCAAGGATAGAAAGTTTCTTACCTTGACGGTGCATTGTAAGGGCTTGCTTGGCCATTAACTGCATTGAAATTTTTGACCGAAGCTCTAAGCGAAACGCACTTGTCTTTCTGCCTTTAGGCGTTTGTGCGACGATTAGCCGGCCAAAACAAACTTCACGCGGCGGCGGATCGGCGTTCTGAAATTTGCCTGTGCCAGCGACCGACGTTTCGGCAATCCTCCGGCACGAATAGGTCCACAACTTTGGCGAACTCGATCGCAACGAAGGCAGTAATGTCGGCGATCGTGAAGGTGTCACCCGCCAAAAAAATTTCGTTTTCAAGTTGTTGATCGATATGCTTTAAGAATCGATTGAAGTTTTTTCGGCTCCGTTCGGCTAGAGCAGGGATCTGCGGCACACCACTTGCCAGGCCGGGAAGGCCACGATCGGCAAAGATCGGTAAGGAGTTGCGTACCACCGCTGCCGCCGAAAGGTATCCTTCGAACTCGGCCCTGCGATTCCACATTTCGACAATGGCCTTGTCCTTGGCGTTCCGCCCCATAAGCGGTGGTTGGGGATGGATTTCTTCGATGTAGCGGCAAATCGCCACTGATTCTGCGAGATAGGTTCCGTCGTCCAGCTCCAGGACGGGAACCTGAGCGTAGGGGTTTATCTTCAAGAAGCAATCGTTGAATTGCTCACGCTCGCGGGTGTTGACCTGCACGCTGGGTATGTCCACGCCCTTTTCCGCCAGGAACATCCGCACGCGCCTTGGATTGGGGGCTAGAGAGAAATCATAAAGTTTCATCCGGAATTGCAGTCCTCTTTTGAGTTGTTCTTCGTGGGTAGGGTCTTCGACTTTCTCGTCCACGGACAACCGATCACCTCTGTTAACGCCAGTCTTTGATAGCTTTGGATAAGTTTCGGGCGTTTTCGATGTTAGATTTTTTCAATCCCACCAGCTCCTTCAATGTCGCGGAGTCAAGGTCCGCCTGATTGAAATTGGCGCCTTCGATGGTTGCCCCCGTAAGGTCGGCTCCACCAAGTTCTGCTGACATCAAGTTAGCGCCGGAGAAATTCACGTTCCTCAGCGATGCGAACTCGAAGCTGGTACGGCTGAGGTCGGCATCGCGGAAGTCGGCGCCGTCGAGTGTCGCTGAGTTGAGGACGCCGCGCATGAGGCCCATGGATTGGTTGCGCATGTCAGCGCCCAGACTGGCACCGACGAATTTGGCGGCCTTGATACTCGCCTTGGAGAGATCGCTGGCGACGCGGGCGCCGGAAAAGTCCGCCTCGTCGAGGGTCGCGCCGATCAACTGCGCTTGAAAAATACTGGCATTCTGCAGGTTGGCGCCAGTGAGGTCCGCCTTCAGAAGCCAAGCCTGGTCGAGGACCGCGCTTCTGAGATCGGCCCCACGAAGCTTCGCATTGTTAAGCCGTGCGGAGCGCAGGATCGCACCGCGGAAATCGAGGCCGGAGAGGTCGAGGCCGGATAGCCGCAAGCCAGAGAAATCTGCAGGCTGCTCCACACTCGTTTCGGCCAGCTTTGCTTCAACCTGTTCACGGGTTAGTTCCGCTTCGGACATTTCCGGCGAGGACAGGTCCACATGATCCATCAGGCCCTGTGCAATAGAATCTCCGACAGTAAAAATGACTATAGTAAAAAGGGTTAGCCCAAAGAAGTAACGTGACATGGAAGCCCTCCAGTCTCAAGCTAATGATAGCGGCTTAGTCTGGGGCAGAAAACCAAGCCCGACTAGCCCGGATTATTCATGAGGGGTATGGCGTTTGATTTAGGCGCGGGTACTTGGCCGGGTTGACGGCGGTTTTTCGAGATGGGATTTTGCGCAGGTTTGGGGTTGGTGTTCGTGGTTTGGGCGGCGGCGGCCGCGTATTTTAGGGGCCTTGGGCGGCGATGCGGGCGGCGGTGGCGATGAGCGCCGTCTGGTAGGGATAGGCCGACGGCAAGGCGATCTTGACGCGGGACTTGAGCTCCTCGATGCGCGCGGCGATCTTGAGGAAGCGGCTCCGCAGGGTCTCGAAGCTGGCCTTGCGCCAGGGTGACTTTCGCGGTGCGGCAGCGCGCAGCTGATGCAGCAGCCAATAGGCGCCCATATGCAAAAACAGGCGGAACTGATTGGCTTCCCAGCGGTGGCAGGCGGTGCGGTCGGACTTGGTGTAGGTCTTGATGTCCTTGATCCGGTTCTCCATGCGGCCACGGCGGCAGTAGGCCTTCTCATAGAGCCACTTGGCGCGGCCGGGGAGGTTGGTGACGCAAAAGCGGATGTCCGAACCCTTGGGACTGGCCTCGACGCGGGCGATGACCCGGCGTTTACGCGACCAGCTCTTGGCCTGGTAGCCAGCCTGGAAGAAGCGGCGCAGCTTGTCGCGGCCCGCTTGCACCCGGCGCAGCGCCACGTCCTCGCACCAAGGCTGGCCGATCTCGCTAAGACGCCGGTTGGTGGGCAGGCCGAAGATGTAGCCGCAGCCTTGGCTTTCCAAGAAGTCCATGACCTCAGGCGTGGCGTAGTGGCCGTCGCCACGCAAACTGATGGCGACCCGCGGCCAGTTGGCGCGGATGCGGGCGATGACATGACGCAGGATCTTGGCTGCCTCCTTGCCCGAGGGTCGCTTGCCGGGGCGCAGCAGGCAAAGGACCGCTTTGCCGCTGCCCGCGTCGAAGATGTGGATCGGCTGAAAGCAGTAATCATTGAAGTGGGCGTTGAACAGCGCCAGCTGCTGTTGCCCATGAACCCGGTCGTCGGTATCGTCGATGTCGAGGAGGATGGCGTCGGGAACCCGCGCAAAGCTGTCGCAGAAACGATCGATCATCTTGAGCCCCATGCGCGCCAGCGCCCGCCAGGAGGCAACATTCTCCAGACGCGACAGGGTCGGCTGGCTCATCAGGTCGCAGCCGCTCTCCGGCAAGCGGCCACAAGCCAGCTTGAAGGCCGGATCGAAACGCAAGGTATCGAGATCGTTACAGTCCTCATAGCCCTGGGCGATGGCAAGGATCCGCGCCCGGATCATATCGGCATAGCTGTGGGTGATGCTGACTGGATCGCGCGCGTCGGCGATACAGGAGGCCAGCAGCTCGGCGATCCCGAGCCGCCGTTCGACGCGGCTCAGCAGCAAGACCCCGCCGTCCGACGACAGCCGACCGCCGTCAAAACGGGCGATGATCTCCTTGCCTTGGACGGCTGGCAGAGCGGGCAAAAGCGGCGTATCATCGACCATGGTGAGCCTGGGAGAAGTTGCTGCCGGAAATCTGGTCTTCAACACCCAAATTATACGACAGATCAACAACTTAATCCACGCTCACCAACCCTAAAAGCCCATCAACATGAATAATCCGGGCTAGCAAATCGGGACATAGCTTCGCGCTACCTTGTAGCCAGCGCAAGGCCTCCCCTGTCAAATGGCCATTGCACATCATCGCTGCCCTTGGCAGAACGGAACACCAGTGACAGCTGTAGAGACGTGTTGGGCGATGAACGAAAACCTCTTTACCCTGATTCGGTCCAAGATCACCGAACCGGAAAAACCTGTCTTCGAGACCGGGGAGGGAAGATGTTATCGCTATGCTGATTTGCTGCACCAGTCGGCGCGCTATGCCAACGCCATGGCAGATCTTGGTGTCGCGCCGGGAGATCGGGTGGCGGTGCAAGTGGAGAAAAGTCCCGAAGCGCTTTTTCTCTATCTGGCTTGCCTGCGCGCCGGCGCCGTCTATTTGCCCCTCAACACCGGCTACACGGAATCCGAAGTTGCCTATTTTCTGAGCGATGCCGAGCCGCGATTGTTGGTGTGCCGACCGGAGGTCTTGGGCAGCTATCAGGCAATTGCCGATCGCACAGGGGTCCGCCAGATCGAAACCCTAGACGCCTGCGGTGGCGGAAGCCTGGCCGAGAAGGCTGCCAATCTCAGCCCGGTCTTCGACGATGTTGAGCGGGGCCGCGATGACCTGGCGGCGATCCTCTATACTTCGGGCACCACGGGCCGTTCCAAAGGCGCCATGCTGACCCATGGTAATCTGAGTTCCAACGCCGAAGCCTTGATGGAAAGCTGGCGCTTCGACGAGAACGACGTGTTGCTGCACGCGCTGCCGATCTTCCACTCGCACGGTCTCTTCGTGGCGACCAATGTCAGCCTGCTCGCCAATGCTACCATGCTGTTGCTGCCCAAATTTGATGCTGATGCGGTCATCGGCTTGCTGCCGCGGGCGACGACCATGATGGGTGTGCCGACCTTTTACACGCGCCTCTTGGCCCGACCCGCGTTTACCCGCGACTTGGTCGCCCACATAAGGCTCTTCACCAGTGGCTCGGCGCCACTCTCGGCGGAGACCCACCGGCAATTCCAAGAGCGGAGCGGCCACGCCATCCTCGAGCGCTATGGCATGACCGAAACCAATATGAACACCTCCAACCCCTATGATGGCGCCAGGCGGGCCGGGACCGTCGGCTTGCCTCTTCCCGGCGTGGAGATCCGCATTGCTGAGCCGGAAACCGGCCGGCCTTTGCCGCAAGGGGAAGTCGGGATGATCGAAATTCGCGGGCCCAACGTCTTCAAAGGCTATTGGCGCATGCCGGAGAAGACCGCGGCCGAGTTCCGCGCCGACGGCTTTTTCATATCCGGCGATATGGGGCTGATCGACGATCAGGGCTATGTCAGTATCGTCGGCCGCGACAAGGATCTCATCATATCCGGCGGCTTCAACGTCTACCCGGCCGAGGTCGAAGCCGAGCTCGATGCCCTGGCGGCGGTGGCGGAAAGTGCTGTCATCGGCTTGCCGCACCCCGATTTTGGCGAAGGGGTGACGGCCGTGGTGGCTTTGCGCGACGGCGATGCCCTAGGCGAGGACGAAATCCGCCAGGCCCTCAAAGACAAGCTCGCCAAGTATAAGCAGCCCAAGCGGGTGATCTTCGTCGATGCCCTGCCGCGCAACGCCATGGGCAAGATCCAAAAGGCGAGCCTGCGGGAGACGTATCGGGGTCTTTATTGATTTCTTAGGCTGTTGTGCGGTGGTCCGGTGCCTAAGGCGTCGCTGGGACAGCGGAATCCTATCGATCTATAGGCAGTGGAAAGCCCGCATGATTGTGTCTAGGCGGAAGGGACCCTATCCCTCTTGCACCGTTTTGGAAGGGGGTGTGGCGACAAACAGGCCGGCCGCTGTGATCAAGATCATGCCGCCGATGGTGAGTAAATCGGGCTTCTCGGAGAAAAAGACGAAGCCCCACAGGACCGCTGAAACCAGATAACCGTAATCGAAAGTGGCAATGATCGAGGGTGGGGCGATTTGATAGGCACGGGCGACGCCAACGAAATATGCCGCGGAGAGGATGCCGAGAAGTGCCATCAAGCCCCACGCCCGCAGGCCCATGGGCGCCCAATCGCCGAATAGAAAGGGGAAAATCGCCTTCGTCTCGCCGTCGAGCCCCATGAGGGCGAGGGCAGCGGTGGCGATAAGGCCGGTCACCAGAAAGGCTATGTGAAGGGCAAGGCCCAGGGTCAACGAGGGTTCTTCGCGGCATTTGCTGCGGGTAAGGACCATGGCCAGTGCGTAGAAGGCGGCCCCTAAAAGCGGCAAGAGCGTAAACCAGGAAAATGCATCTGTTCCCGGCCGCAAGATCGCCAATACACCGAAAAAGCCAAGCAGGACACCGGCCCATTGGCGTCCGGTCACCGCTTCGCCAATCAGCAGAGCGGAGAGAAGAGCGATCATGATGGGGTTGGTGTAAACGGCGACCGCGGCCACGGAAAGATTTAGGACCGGCAAGGAGGCGTAGAAGGAAAGCCAGGTGAGGACCAGAAGCAGGCTGCGCACTAGGGTCCACTTCGGCACCCGTGGTATGAGACTGGCGCCGTTCACGAGCAAGAGCGCGACGATAATCGGAATGGCAATGAGCGAACGGGCGAAGAAAACTTGCCACAGGGTTAGATCGGTACTGACGAGCTTCACCATGGCATCGGCGAAGGCCATGGTAAGGACGGAAACCAGGATGATGACGATTCCCGGTGCGATTCGATCGGGTCGTGCGTCGGTTCTTCTTGCCATCACCGGTTCGTTTCGAGCTGCATCGCAAGTACCCATTCTAGGCGGCCGTCACGGCGACGCGAGCCAGCTGAACGGCGGAAATATCGTAACGGGAAAGGTATTATTGAGAAAGATATTGATTTCTCACTAGACTATTGCAAAAAATTAAATAATGTCCCGTACGCCCATCAGTGGAATAGAGGTGTTTCTGGCGATTGTCCGGGAAGGGTCCTTGCGGGCGGCAGCGCGGTCGCTTGGCGTCGGTGCGCCGGCGGTCAGCCACCAGCTCAAGGCGTTGGAACGCAGGATTGGCGTCGACCTGCTGCTTCGTACCACCCGCTCGGTAGAGCTGACCGATGCCGGGCGAAGCTTGCTTGCCGGAGCCGAACCGGCCTTCAAGGAACTTCGTGACGCTATCGAAGGTACCCGCGCGATCGGCAAATCCAACACAGGTACCTTGCGGCTGACCCTGCCAAGAAGTGCCTACAAGATGATCATCGCGCCGCGGCTGACTGAGTTTCAGACGCGGTATCCAGAAGTCTGCCTCGACCTTTCCATCAATGAAGGGCTCGTCGATATCGTCAAAGAGGGGTTTCACGCCGGTTTTCGTTTGGGGGACCGGCTGACAACGGAGATGGTTGCCGTCCGGCTGACGGGTCCACTGACGCCCTGCTACTCCGCTGCTCCGTCCTACTTGGATGCCTTTGGGCGACCGCGGCATCCGCGTGACCTGCTCGATCACAAGTGCGTCCGCTACAAGTTTGTCACCGCCAATCGGATTTGGGACTGGCAATTCGTCGAGGACGGGCAAGTCAAGACCGTCGATCCGCCGACGCGGCTGCTGTTTGACAGCATGCAGTCGGTCATGCATGCGGTGCGTGCCGGCCATGGAATTGGTTGGTCACTGCGCGCGGTGATCCAAAGGGATCTAGAATCCGGCGTACTGGAGTCCGTTCTCGATCCCTATGTAGTGACGCTGCCGCCATACTATCTCTATTACCCAGAGCAAAACCGGCGCCTCGAACTCCTGCGCCTCTTCATCGACTTCTTGACCACCAACAGCAAACCTTTGACGGTCTCCAGCCTTTAGCCCAAATTGTCTGCCAGGGCGACGGCTAGCGCGCTGCAAACTCTGGGCGAAACCGCTCGCGGTCTCGCTCAATCGTGCCGAGCCCCTCATCAGGCCCCTTAGAACGCCACCTATGCCGTCGAACCCTATGAAATTCTGCTGGTATGGCTTGACAGTCGTGGGGGCGCGTCACTAAGGTTCGCCGCAATCATCAGGAGACGGCTGCGAGCGACATGCGGCAGCGGGGATGGGCGGTTTTCTTAAGGGGCAAGCGGCATGCAAGCTAAGGAGCCCCCGCCTTCGCTGGAAGATTTGGATCAACGCCTGCGCGAGGCGAAAGCCCGCGGCGATCGTGCCGAGAAGTCGGCAGGGGAGCGGGGCCGAGGATTGTCCTTCGCCTTGCGGATTGGGGTCGAGCTTGTTGCCGCTTTGATGGTGGGAATTGGAATCGGGGTGTTGCTCGATCGTTGGCTTGGAACGACACCGTGGTTCTTAATTGTGTTTTTTTTGTTCGGGGCGGCGGCGGGCATCCTCAACGTTTTTCGGGCAATGCGGGGCTACGGCTATGCCGTCGGTTACCGCTCTTCGGAGAGCAAAGGGGCGTCGGGCCGAAACGACAGCAGTCGGGCGGATTGAGGGCAGTCAATGGCGGAATCCGGTGGGCATAGCCCGCTAACCCAGTTCGAGATACATCGCATCGTACCGATCAAGATTGGTGATCTGGACCTTTCCTTCACCAATTCTTCCCTGGTGATGGTGATCGCCCTGGGTCTGATCGCGTTCTTTCTGATTGGCGGCATGCGGCGCAGCGCCATCGTTCCCGGGCGCTGGCAGTCGATGGCCGAGCTTTCCTATCAGTTCGTCTCGGACCTGATACGCGACACGGTGGGGCCGGAAGGGCGCCGCTATTTCCCGATTATCTTTACGCTTTTCATGTTCATCCTCTTCGGCAATTTGTTGGGGATGATTCCCTTCAGCTTTACCTTTACCAGCCACATCATCGTCACCTTCGCGATGGCCATCGTGGTGTTCATTGCCGTCACAATCCTCGGCTTTGCCAAGCACGGGACGCATTTCTTTCATTTCTTCGTACCGCCCGGTTCGCCGGTGTGGATGTGGCCGCTCTTGATTCCGATCGAGGTAATTTCCTACCTTTCCCGGCCCATCAGCCTGTCGGTGCGGCTTTTCGCCAACATGCTGGCCGGGCACACGCTCTTGAAGGTGATTGCCGGCTTCATCGGCGTTCTAGGTGTGGCGGGGATCTTTCCTTTGGCCTTGGTGGTGGCGCTGACCGGCTTGGAGATACTGATTGCCTTTCTTCAGGCCTATGTCTTTGCCATCTTGACCTGCCTTTACATCAACGACGCCTTACACATGCATTGACGTATTCTTGGACCCAACATCGAACTAGCCAACAAGGGGATCAACACCATGGAACTAGAAGCTGCGAAAGTAATCGGCGCGGGCCTTGCCGTTATCGGCGTTGTCGGCTCGGGTGTCGGCATCGGCAATATCTTCTCGTCCTTTATCACCGCCGTGGGCCGCAACCCTGGCGCCCGGGATGAGGTCTTTACCATGACCATGCTGGGCTTTGCCCTGGTCGAGGCCATCGCCCTCTTCGCGCTGGTGATCGCGCTGCTGATTCTCTTCGGCTAGGCCGCCGCTTTTCAGGCGCCGCGGACTTGGCGCAAGAAGACGGGGAGCGAGCGTATGCCTCAACTCGATGTTTCGACCTATGCGAGCCAGATCTTCTGGCTGTTGCTGACCTTCGTGCCGCTTTACTATCTCCTGGCGCGCAAGGCTCTGCCGCGCATTGCCGACGTGCTTGAATCACGCCAGGACTATCAGGATGACCTGCTCGAGAAGGCGGCCGAGCTGAAGAATGAGGCGGCCGATGTCTTGGCCCAGTATGAGGCCGGCCTGGCGGAATCGCGAAGCAAGGCGCAACAGGTCGTAAAGAAGGCTGCCGATGAAATGGCGGCGGAAGCGGCCAAACGGCATCAGGCCTTTGGCGAAGAGCTGGCCGATCGTACCCAGGAAGCCGAGGCGCGTATCGCCGCCGCTCGCCAGGAGGCGGTTGGCAACCTGCGGCAGGTCGCCATCGAGGTGGCCGGCATGGCGACAACCAAGCTGACGGCCGCAGAGGCCAATGCCGACAGCGTCGCCGCGGCGGTCGACAAGATCATGGCTGGCGGCGGAAAGGCGGGCTAATGTTGCATTCACCGACATTTTGGGTCGCAATTGCCTTCGTCATCTTTGTCGCCTTCATCTGGTGGAAGGCACTGAAGCCGGTGCTCAATAGCCTCGATCAGCGCGGTGAGCGCATCAAGAAGGAGCTGGAGGAAGCGCAGAATTTGCGCGACGAAGCCCAGCACACACTTGCCGAGTACCGCCGCAAGCAGCGCGATGCGGCCGATGAAGCCAAGGCAATCATCGATCACGCCAAGGTCGAGGCGGTGCGTCTGCGTGAACAGGCCGAGCAGGACTTGGAGGCCGCTTTGGCCCGGCGCGAGCGGGCGGCCATGGAAAAGATCGCTCAAGCCGAGGCGCGGGCTTTGTCGGAAGTCCGCAATCAGGCCGTCGATGTAGCCATATCGGCGACAAAACAGCTCCTAAGCGAGCAGATGGACAAGGACAAGGCGGCCACCTTGCTGGACCAGTCGATCGCCGAGCTTGAGCAAAAACTCCACTAACGGGTTACAACGAACTCTCTCGCGAGTATTGGGGAGCGTCATTCCAGGAACGGAGTGGCGCTCTTTGAGTTTCTTGGTTTGAAAGGCGCGGCTGCCCAATTTGGAGAGAAGGGCCTTCCTAAGAGGGCTGTTCTGACCCAAGTCGCCTCAGCCACCACGATATGACGTATCTGGAGCCACAGCGACATATGCAATGGGCTCGCTCGGCCGGTGGTCATGCAACTGTGACGCCTTGTAAACGCACTAAGTTTTAGTTGCGCCATGATGGCCTAGGCTACTATTCGTGTAATACACAGCCGGTGCGAGTCTTGTCCTTGATTCGCGGTGTCCTAGGCGCCATTTCGTTTCGGGACGTTCTCCACCCGTTCCAGCAAAGGGTGAAGACCATGCCTAGGGTCCCCGTCACGGTTCGAATCTGGTTTTACTCGGTGCTGGCGATCCTGCTTTGGCAACAGGCGGCCGTGGCCGACTATGCCAACCCGCATTTGGTCGTTGAAACTGATCAATTGCAATTGATGTTGGGCGATCCGAGCGTTCGTGTTGTCGATGTTCGCTCTGAGAAGAAGTACACGGCCGGCCACATCCCCACAGCCCTCCACCTTAGCGCCCAAGACGTGAGCGACCCGAACTCCCACGTCGAAGGTGCCCTGCTGCCGAACGAGACCTTGGCCGGAATGTTCGGCGAACGCGGCATAGACCGCGACACCAAGGTGGTTCTTTATGACGACGTCGGCGGCTTTCACGCTGCCCGCCTGTTTTGGCTGCTGGAGTATTTTGGCCATCGGCATGCGGCGATCCTGAACGGCGGCATCCCGAAGTGGCAAAGCGAGGGCCGGGAGGTGACCAAGCTTTCACCGAAGGTCGACGCAAAGATCTTTGCCCTGACCCTCTCGCCCCGCAGAGCCGCCAATGCCGACTGGTTGCTTACCCGGGGGGACGATCCCAACACCGTGCTGATCGACGTCCGCGCCCCTGCGTTGTTTGAAGCCGGCCGCATTCCCTGGGCCGTCAATATTGCCTGGCAGGAAAATCTGACGGTGGCGGGGACACTAAAGCCGCTCGGCGATCTGATGGCCCAGTTTGCGGCCAAAGGGGTGACACCGGATAAGGAGGTGGTCATCTATTGCCAGCATGGCAAAGCCTCCTCTCATAGCTATTGGGCGCTGCGGGCGGCCGGATTTCCCCGGCTTCGGGTCTATGATCGGTCTTGGGCTGAATGGGGGCTTGATCCGGATCTGCCGCGCCTCGAAGGTTGATCCCTTCGCGCAGGCGCGCGCCCAACAACCGCTCCACCCGGGACCGAAAGGACGAGGCATGGAGTATTCGCTTGACCCGGGCCTCGAAGAAATTCGAGACGCTATCATCAAGGTTACCAGTCAGTTCGACGATGACTACTGGCTGGCAAGGGACCGCGAAGGCGGTTTCCCCGAGGCCTTCTTTTCGGCGCTCGCGAAGGGCGGTTGGCTTGGCATCTGCATGCCGGGGACCTATGGCGGCGCCGGCCTGGGCCTTGCCGAGGCCGCGGTGATGATGCAGGCGATTGCCGAGTCCGGAGCCGGCATGTCCGGGGCTTCGGCTGTGCACATGAACATCTTTGGGCTTTATCCGGTTGTTGTCTTCGGCAGCGAGGCGCAAAAGCGCCGCATGCTGCCGCCTGTCATCGAAGGCCGCCAACGGACCTGTTTTGCCGTCACCGAACCCAACACCGGCCTCAACACCACGCGGCTCAAGACCAAGGCGGAGCGCCAGGGGGATCGTTACGTGGTCAACGGGCAAAAGGTATGGATCTCGACGGCGCAGGTGGCGGAAAAGATACTGCTTTTGGCTCGCACCACGCCGCTGGCAGAAAGCGACAAGCCCGCGACCGGATTAAGCCTGTTTTTCACCGATTTTGACCGCACCTCGATCACGGTCCAGGAGATCGAAAAAATGGGCCGCAAGGCCGTCGATTCCAACGAGCTCTTTATCGAGAATCTCGAAGTCCCGCTTGAAGACCGCATCGGCGAGGAGGGGGAGGGTTTCAAGTACATCTTGCACGGCATGAACCCGGAGCGAATCCTGGTTGCCGCCGAAGCGGTCGGGCTCGGCCGCTTGGCCCTAGCAAAGGCCGTGAACTACGCCAAGGAACGTGTTGTCTTCGACAGGCCGATCGGCCAGAACCAGGCCATCCAGCATCCGCTGGCGAAGAACTGGATGAACCTTGAGGCGGCGCGCCTGATGGTGATGGCGGCCGCCCGCCAGTTTGATGCCGGCCTAGCCTGTGGGGCAGCGGCGAACGCGGCCAAGTACCTGGCCGCAGAAGCCGGCTATGAGGCCTGCCTGCAGGCGGTGATGACCCATGGCGGATACGGTTACGCCAGGGAGTTCCATGTGGAGCGCTATCTGCGTGAGAGCCTGATTCCGCGCATTGCCCCGGTCAGCGCCGAGCTCATCCACTGCTACATTGCCGAGCGGGTGTTGGGCTTGCCAAAGTCCTATTGAGACCACCGGTCAAAGCGCCGGGAAAAATTCATTCTTGACGAAGGCGAGATCGGGAGATCTCCTTGACAGATGGGCCGTCCCATCAGCCTCGGAGTGCCGCCAATGACAGGCCAATCCCTAACCTCTGATGCGACAAGCGACGCTCTCGCCCTTGTCGATCTCGATCGTTATCCCCTTCATGATCTCGATGGTGAAATCGGGAAAGCCTTTGTTGAGCAATGTCGAGCTCACATGGCCGAACATGGCTGGTGCAATTTAGATGGTTTTCTCCGTCCTGAGGCCCTGGATACTCTTGCCAGGGAAGCCAACGACCTGCTGCCCCAGGCGACACACCTGACCATCGCGCGCAACATTTACGGTCATGCGCCCGATCCCAACTTGCCGGAGGGTCACCCGGGAAGACGAGAGTATGTCCACCATGCATTACAGTTGGCCGATGACCAAATTTCAGCCGAAGCCCTGGTTAAGCGCTTGTACCACTGTGACGCCCTGACGGCCTTCATCGGGCAGGTCCAGGGAAAATCCCGAATCTTTCGATCTGCCGACGAATTCCAGGCGGTGAACATTGTGGCGATCCCCGCCGGGGGCTGGCACGGCTGGCATTATGATCACGACGAGTGCGTGGTGACGATCTTGCTCCAGGCGGCCGAGCGAGGTGGCGAGTTTGTGTTCCTGCCAAACTGCCGCACCCGCGAGTCCGAAGACACGAAAGTCGTCGAAGGCTTCCTGGATGGCGATATGACCGATGCCAAGTCGTTTGGTCGAAGCCCAGGAACCCTAACCGTGTTTCGGGGCGAGTTCTCCTTGCACGGTGTCACGAAGGTGGAGGGGTGCCGGCCGAGGATATCGGCGATCTTCACCTACGACGAAGAACCCGGCCGGGTGTCGAGCGATGAGATCAACATCCGTATCTACGGGCCGAGAGCAAAGCGTATTCTCGCAGGACGACGGGGGCGCGGCGGCCCATGACTGTTCCGAGAGCCTAGCAACAGCCTTTGACGCCTCCACCCCGCCGCGCTAGCCTGGCAGCATGCTTGCCGATCTTCTAGGCGTTGCCGGGCTCACTGTCCTTATCATGATCAGCCCCGGGCCCGACTTCGCGCTTGTGGCCCGCAACACGGTTGTCGGTGGTAAGAGCGCCGGGGGCTGGACGAGCGTCGGCATCCTGACCGGCAATATGGTCCATCTGACCTACTGTTTGCTGGGCATTGGCTGGTTGATTGCCAACAGTATCGTCGCCTTTACGATCCTCAAGCTTGCCGGCGGCGCCTACCTGATCTTTCTCGGCGTTCAGAGTCTGCGCCCCAACTCAATGCCAAGCGAAGACAATGAAACCTCGGCACGCTACCATCGGCGATGGTGGCTGCAAGGGCTGCTGAACAACCTGCTCAATCCGAAGGGGCCGCTGTTTTACCTGGGCGTCTTGGCAGTCTTTGTGCAGCCGGAGTCATCCCTGGTCTATCTCCTCTTGCTGGTCTGCACGACCATAGGCGTCAGCGCGGGCTTTTGGGTCTTGTTCGTTTATGTGCTGCAGATTTCCAGCGTTCGCGGCCGCCTGCGCATCGCCGGCCGATGGGTCAATCGAATCCTTGGGACCGTGCTCATCGCCCTGGGCATCCGACTGTGGCTTTCGGAGGCGCCGGATGTGTCTTGAGGGATGGTATCGCTCCAGAACTAAGATTTACCCCCTCAGGGGCTAGGGCTGCCGATGCTTCGCTTTCGATCACTTGGTCCGAACGACTTTTCCACGCTGCTCGACTGGCTGCAACGGCCGCATGTAAAAGAATGGTGGGATGATGGCGACGACACAATTGAAAAGGTTGTGGCTCACTATACTTCGGACTTGGAGAACACTAGACGGTATATCGTCGTGTACGATGGTGAAGATGCAGGATTTTTTCAGTATCATCGGTTCGATTCTAGCCACATTGGTGTCGATCAATTTCTTGCGAAGGAAGATCAACTTTCCAGAGGGCTTGGGACCCTATGCCTAAAGGCGTTTATCGACATGATTGTTGCAAGGGAGGCCCCTAAATTCCTTTCTGTTGATCCAGAGCCCGCTAACAAGCGGGCCATCCGGTGCTATGAAAAGTGTGGGTTTCAACACGACCCTAACCGATCGACTGCGAGCGTGTACTTCATGGTGTGGAATTGCTGACATCACGAATTGATTAGACGGAGGAACGATGACGATCGACCCGGAGAAACTCCTGTCTTGGCCGTTTCCCGAGGTCGAGCAAAGCTATTCGATCAAAGACGCCATTCTTTACGCCCTAGGCATCGGTGTGGGATACGACCCGAAGGATCGCGCCCAGCTGCCGTTCCTTTTCGAAGAAGCCGACTTTCAAGTCTTTCCCACCATGGCTGCGGTCTTGGCCTGGCCGGGATTTTGGCTGCGCGATCCGGCGACGGGCGTCGACTGGCGTAAGGTCTTGCATGGCGAGCAGGGCCTTCGGATCCATAAGCCCTTGCCGCCGCGTGCTACGGTGAAAGCCCGTACCAAGGTCACCCAGGTCCTCGACAAAGGAGCCGGTAAGGGCGCGCTCATTTACTTTGAGCGACGCATTATCGACCAGGCAGACGGGGAGGCTTTGGCGACTGCATCGGCGACGGCTTTTGCTCGTGGCGATGGTGGCTTCGGCGGAGCCTCTGGCCCGCAGCCGTCGCCGCATAGTCTGCCAGGACGCGCCCCCGACTCCGTGTGCGAGCTTCCGACAAACACCAACGCCGCCCAGCTTTATCGACTTTCCGGCGATCCGAACCCGCTGCACATCGACCCGGCGGTGGCACGCGCCGCCGGATTCAAAGCACCAATTCTGCACGGGCTTTGCACCTACGGTGTTGCCGCCCATGCGATCCTGCGCTGCTATTGCGGCTACGATGCGAGCCGATTTCATGGCCTGCAGGTGCGGTTTTCCGCGCCCGTCTATCCGGGAGAGACGATCCGGACAGAAATGTGGCGTGACGGCAAGGCTGTTGCCTTTCGCAGCAGGGTAGTGGAGCGGGATAACGTTGTCCTCGACAATGGCTTGGCCGAAGTGAGTTTCTGACCGGCGGGCCTAGTGTCCCGATTCCGAAAATCGCTTTATTTTGTGGCGTGCAACAACCGAATTTCGGAATCGATCAGGACACTCGTATGGTGTTGAAGCTCGTGTGGTTTTTCGGATTTGAAGCGCCTCTCGGTGCTGCTCCAAATAATGATAGGAACTTCAAATCCACCACACTAGCGCTCGGTTCATGGCCTTTGCCGCTGGAACCGCCGAAGGCTGGCACGACCGGGCCGCGGCGATGCCGGCTCAGAAAAATAAGTGAGCTAAGAACGGTAAGCTCCCGCGAAAGCAGATTCTTTTTCCACAAATAAAAATGTACGTTCATTCATTTTTCTTGACATCGCCGGAAACCTTGATGCAGTGTGGTGCTGAATTGATGTGGGAAGGCACGGCCATGGCTGGGCGGCGAGAGCTGAAAAAGGCGCTGAACCGACAAAAGCTGATCGACGCCACCATCGACTCGATCATCGAGCATGGGCTATCCGGCACGACGGTCTCGACAGTGGTAACGCGGACGGGCCTTTCCCGGGGAATCGTGAACTTGCAGTTCGACAGCAAGGAAGCGCTGTTGGAGGCCACCTTGCGCTATTTGACTGAGGAATGGCATCTGCGCTGGCAGGCTGCCCTTGAGGCGGCGGAACCGACGCCGGCGGCCAGGCTGCGCAGCAGTCTGATTGTCATGTTCGAGCCGGGCCTTGCCAACCAAAGGCGACTGGCGGTCTGGCCGGTCTTTTGGGCGGACTCCCACTATCGAGAGATGTACGCGCGGGTGTGCGGCAAGGCTGACGGAGACTATCGGCGGGCGCTCAGGCGGTACTGCCAGGCCCTGGTCGATGACGAAACAACAAATAGCGGACAGTTCGCCACAGAACCGGACTTGATCGCCGATGCCCTGGCGACGCTGGTGAACGGTCTTTGGATGGATATTCTTACCATCCCGAAGGTGATCTCGCGCAGCCGAGCCCGGCAAATCTGCGAGCTTAACTTGACGCAATGGTTCCCGAAGCACTTCGCGGCACCGGGGCCCGGCGACAAGCCAGTCGCTTGACGAGCATTAAGTCAAACACGCCGGCGTCACAGGACGCTTCTCTCGGCGAAATCCTTGGAGGGTAGCAATGATGTTGCGAAAGGGTATCGAGCGTTCGGCGCGTCGGGCAGGCGGAGGGCGCGCCGCGCGCCGGGCCGCCCGTCAGGCAACCGGGCCGTCGCCGGCGGTAAGGCCGGGCATGGCCGGTGGCCGCTATCGCCCGCTAGGCGAGGCTGACATCCTTCGCATTCACAAGGCCGCTCTCGAGATCTTGGCAACCACCGGCATTGGCGACCCGACCGAGGCGCTGCTCGAGGTTGCCCTGCCCGGCGGCTGTCACCTCAACGATCTCGGGCGCTTATGCTTTCCGCCGTCGCTGATCGAAGACATTGTTGCCGGTGCGGCCAAGGAGTACCTGGTCTATGCACGAGGCCGCCGGACGCCGGCGGATGATCTGGAGGTGGGCGGGGAGCGGGTCTATTACTCGACCGGTGGGCAGGCGGTCACCATGCTGGACGCCAAGACCCGCAAGTATCGGCCCTCGGTCCTGGTCGACCTTTACGATCTTATGCGCCTGGTCGATCAGCTTGACAACATCCACATGGGCGGCGGCATGCATATCGCCACCGATCTGCCCGATCCCTTCGAACACGACATCAACCTCGCCTATACGCTGGTCGCCGCGACCGAAAAGCCCTTCTGCATGTCCTTTATGCAGCGTGATACCATCGCCGCGGCGATTGCCATGTTCGACCGGGTTCTGGGTGGGGAAGGGCGTTTTGTGGAGCGCCCTTTCTGCATCTTCGGCGGCTGCCCGATTGTCTCGCCGCTGCGATTCGGCGAGGACAACTTGGAGGTCATGATCGAGACCAGCCGCTTGGGCCTGGTCAGCGATATCGCCGTGGCCCCCCAGGCGGGCGCGACGGCACCAGCCTCCCTGGCTGGGACTTTGGTCCAGGTGGTGGCCGAGACCCTGGCTTGCCTGGCGGTAGTTAACCTGGTGCAGCCAGGCTGCCCCATGACCTTTGCCGCCTGGCCCCTCGTTTCGGACTTGCGCAGCGGCGCTTTTTCCGGGGGCAGCGGCGAGGAAGCCCTGCTGTCGGCGGCCGCACTTCAGATCGGCAATTGGTACGGTCTGCCGACCAGCGTCGGCGCCGGTATGAGCGATGCCAAAGTCCCCGACGCCCAGGCCGGCTACGAGAAGGGGATCTCGACGGTGATGGCCGGCTTGGCCGGCGGCAACCGGGTGGTGGAGTCGGCCGGCATGCTGGGCAGCCTGCTCGGCTGTTCCTTCGAATCCCTGGTCATCGACAACGACATGTTGGGCATGGCCATGCGCGCCATTCGCGGCATCGAGGTCAACGATGAAACGCTCGCCGTTGATGTGATCAAGCAGGTGGCGCTGGACCCCGGCCACTACCTCGGTCATCCGCAGACCCTGGCCTTGATGGAAAGCGAGTACCTCTATCCCCAGATCGGCGATCGCAACGCGCCGGGGGCTTGGGAGGCGGAAGGCGCCAAGACCCTCCTGGAATGCGCGCGGGAGCGGGTCGAGCAAATGCTGTCCCAACATTATCCCGACCACCTGGACCCGGCTATCGATGCGGCTCTGCGCGAACGCTTTCCCATTCGCCTTCCCGCCAAAGACATGCGCCCCGGCAACGGGCGCTGGTAAAGCTTCGACATTCGCATCCCCGAAGCTATTCTGCTGACCTGGTGTCCGAGGCAGGCGCGCAGGATCTTTTAGGGGAGGCGAGATGGGTACCCAGAGTGACGTTTACGAAGTTTTCGCACTCAAGTACGCGGAGCGCAGCAACCGCACCCGCCAGGATTCCTTCATTTTCGCCGATGCCCACGATGCGCCGCACCCGATCGACTACTTCATTTGGGTGGCGCGCAGCGACAGCCGCATGATCGTCATCGATACCGGCTACGATCCGGCGGAGGCGAGGCTTCGGGATCGACCGATCCACCGCCGTCCGGCCGAGGCCCTGGCCATGTTTGATATCAATGTGGCCGGCATTTCCGATGTGGTGATCACCCACATGCACTACGACCATGCCGGTTCGCTCGGCGATTTCCCGGCCGCGCGCTTCCACCTGCAGGAGGCCGAGATGGCTTACGTCACCGGTCCTTGCATGTGCCACGGCGACCTGCGTCATCCCTTTTCAGTCGAGCATGTCTGCGCCATGGTCCGCAACGTCTATTCGGGCCGGGTCGTGTTTTACGAAGGCGATGCGGAGGTCGCGCCGAACCTCAGCGTCCACAAGATCGGCGGCCACACCGGCGGCCTGCAATGTGTGCGCGTCTTGACCAAGCGGGGTTGGGTGGTGCTGGCCTCCGATGCCTCGCACTTCTATGAGAATTTCGAAGAGAAAAAGCTTTTCCCGATCGTTCTCGATGCCCGGCGCATGCTCGAAGGCTTCGAACGGCTGGAAGCCTTGGCGGAGAGTCGCAATCACGTTATCCCCGGCCATGATCCTTTGGTCTGCCGGCGCTACCCGATCGAGCGTCCACAGCTCGACGGGGTGGTCTACCGGCTCGACGTGGCCCCGAGGGAAGGGGGCTGAGTGAATGAATGAAGGGAAATGCGGGCGCGAGCCTTGAGCGGTCTAACTCGGCTTTAGGGCTTGAAGTAGGTATGTTGCTACCACTCCGGGCCGTCATTGCGAGCCCCAGTCGTAAGATTGGGGCGCGGCAATCCATAGGGAGTAGCCACTGGCACCGCGCTCATGGATTACCGCGTCGCTGGCGCTCCTCGTAATGACGATTTTGGAGTGTCAGCGCGATCGGGCCGGCTAGATCGAGTGGTGACGTTTCTTGAGGCAAGAATGAACGAGAAAGCGAGAGTCGGTTTTATAGGCCTCGGCAACATGGGCGCACCGATGGTGCGCCGCCTGGCGAGGCAAGGCCACAGCCTGGTCGTCTACGATCGTCGCCCAACCGCCGTCGAAGCCTTGCTGGATTGTGGCGACGCGGTCGTCGGTGCTCGGGATGTCGCTGAGGTGGGTCGCGCCTGCGAGGTCGTTATCACCATGCTGCCGGATGCCCAGACGGTGGCCGCGGTGGTCTTGGCCAGCGAAGGTGAGCCTGCCGTTGCAGAGGCCATGCGGGCCGGGGGCGTGATCATCGACATGAGCTCCTCGGCGCCGAGCGCGACCCTTGCCCTCGGCGAGGTGCTGGCGGCCAGAGATTTGCATCTCATCGATGCGCCGGTTTCCGGCGGTGTGCCGCGGGCGAGGGATGGCAGCCTGACCATCATGGCCGGCGGCGCGGCTGAGACCATTGACCGGGTGGAGCCGATCCTCGCCTCTATGGGCCAGGTCCAGCGCACCGGGCCGCTCGGCTCCGGCCACGCCATGAAAGCGCTCAACAACTACGTCTCGGCGGCCGGCCTTTTGGCGGTCTGCGAGGCCCTGATTATCGCCGAGCACTTCGGCCTCGACCCGCGCGTGGCCAACGAAGTGCTCAAGTCCGCTACCGGCCGCAACAACACCACCGACCGCAAGGTAGAGCCTTTCATTCTCTCGGGCCGCTTCGATTCCGGCTTTGCGTTGGATCTCTTGCGCAAGGACATCGGCATTGCCCTCGACTTGTCACAAGACCTCGATCTGGCGCCGCCCTGGCTTTCGGCCTGTCGCAAGCTGCTGGACGAGGCGGATCTCGACCTCGGCCCGGGCGCCGACCACACCGCTGTGTTTCGCTATCTTCAGCAGCGGCTCTCGCAGGTAGCCAAAGGGTGATCCCCCTTAGCCGGATTGCAGATAGCGCACCGCCGCATCGCGCTCGAAAAGATACAGCAGCAAACGCAGCGCTTCCCAACGCTCGGGCTCGATGCGCTCGCCCTTCTCCAGGATCAGCTTAGCCTCATCCTTGGCAACTGCCAGCAGGTCTCCGTGAGCCGCAAGGTCCGCCAGACGAAAATTCGGTAGGCCGCTTTGCCGGGTGCCCAAGACCTCGCCAGGGCCGCGCAGGCGCAGGTCCTCCTCGGCGATGTGGAAGCCATCGTTACTATCGCACATGGCCTCCAGGCGCTTCCGCGCCGTGCCGCCCAGCGGCGCGGCGTAGAGCAGCAGGCAGAAGGCCTGTGCCTGCCCGCGGCCGACCCTACCGCGCAGTTGATGCAGTTGTGCCAGGCCGAACCGCTCGGCATGCTCGATCACCATGACGCTGGCATCGGGCACATCGACGCCGACCTCGACGACGGTGGTGGCCACCAAGATTTGTAGCGGTCCAGCCGCGAACGCCTGCATGGTTCGGTCCTTCTCGACCGTCTTCATGCGGCCATGAACCAGGCCCACCCGGCCTGGGTAGCGGTTGCATAGTTCGGCGAAGCGTTCTTCGGCGGCCGCCAGATCGACGACTTCCGACTCCTCAACCAAGGGGCAAACCCAAAAGACCTTAGCGCCATAGGCTATTCGCCGGCCGACGGCGTCGACAACCTCGGCCAAACGATCGAGCGGCAGAGTTCGGGTGTCGACGGCTCGGCGCCCGGCAGGCTTTTCCATCAGGCGGGAGACCGCCATATCGCCATAAGCCGTCAGCAGTAGGGTTCGGGGAATGGGGGTGGCGGTCATGACCAGGATGTCGACGGCCGATCCCTTGCCGGTGAGGCTCAGGCGCTGGTGCACGCCGAAGCGATGCTGCTCGTCGATCACCGCCAAACGCAGGTTCTGAAAGCGGACATCTTGTTGAAAGAGGGCATGGGTGCCGATTGCGATGGCGCTCTCACCTTCGGCCAAGCGGTCGACGGCTTCGCCGCGCGCTCTTCCTTTATCGCGACCGGTCAAGAGCTCGCAGCGCAGGCCGGCGGCAGCGGCCAAGGGTTCGATGGTCTGCCAATGCTGGCGGGCCAAAATTTCGGTCGGTGCCATCAGGGCGGCCTGGCCGCCGGCTTCGGCTGCGGCGAGCATGGCCATTAGCGCCACCAAGGTCTTGCCGCTGCCCACGTCGCCCTGCAGCAGGCGCAGCATGCGGCCCTCACCGGCCATGTCCGCCAAAATCTCGTCAATGGCTTGTTGCTGGCCGGCGGTGAGGCGGAAGGGTAGGGCGGCGCTGACGAGGCCGCGCAGGCGCCCGTCGCCGCGTGTGATGCGGCCGCGCTGGCTTCGCTGCTGGCGGCGGATGAGGGAAAGAGCCAGCTGATTGGCCAGCAGCTCGTCGTAGGCGAGGCGCGCCCGCGCCGGATGGTCGGGCTCCAGGTCCTGGGTCTCGCCTGGCCGATGGGCGGCCCGCAGGCTTGCTTGCCAGCTTTGCCAACCCCGTTGCTTCAACAGGCTTTGGTCTTGCCATTCCGGCAGATCGACGGTCCGTTCCAAAGCCGCGGTTATGGCCTTGCCGACGACTTTCGAGGTGAGCCCAGCGGTCAGCCGGTAGACTGGCTCGACCCGCTTGAGCTCCGACAAGGTCTCCAGGGCGCCAATGTGGTCCGGATGGGTCATTTGCAGGCCCTCCTGAAACCATTCGAGCTTGCCGCCGACCACCCTGACCTCGCCGGTGGGCAGAACTCGTTCCAGGTGTTCGGGACGTGCGTGGAAGAACACCAGGTCAATGGACCCGCTGTCGTCGAGGCAATGAACACGATAGGGCCGCCGCTTGACCGCCGGCGGCCGATGCTCGGCCACTCGCAGGATCAGGGTCGCGACCCGCCCGACTTCCGCTTGCGCCAGCTTCGGCGAGTAGCGGCGATCGATCAGGCCGCTTGGCAAGTGCCAGCAGAGATCGATGACCCGCGGCCCGGCCAGGGTCTGAAACAACTTGGCGAGACGTGGTCCGACACCCTTCAAGTTCTCGACGGAAGCGAAGAGGGGATCGAGCAGGGAAGGGCGCACGCGACGTTTTTCCTTCTTAATGCGCTGACAGGAAAGCCATGAAGTCTTATACCAAAGTAAGGCAAGGGAGTGGGATCATGGGCGAGAGCCTCGAGATTAGGCGCCGGCGCTTGCGGTACCGCAGTTGGCACCGCGGGACCAAGGAAGCTGACCTCTTGTTGGGCGGCTTTGCCGATCGGCACCTAGGTGGGATGGACGCGGCGGCGCTCGATCTTTTCGAGGCGCTGCTGGGCGAACCGGACCCGAGCCTGATGACTTGGATGACCGGGCGGGCACCGCCGCCCGACCGACTCGATCATGCCGTCATGCGCGATCTTCTGGCCTTCACGCTCGGCCCACGGCGGTGAAATGAACGTCCACAGGCCCTAAGGCAAATCAGCTTGCAAATCCCCAGAGAACGTATCGAGGCGCCCGGCCGACATCTGATCGCCAATGTGCCGGAAGGGGCGGATGCCCTATTGCTCAGCCATTGGGTCGACGCAGCGCCGCCCTCGCCGATTTTGCATGTGGCCCGCGACGATGCGCGCTTGGCCCGGCTTAGGGAGTGCCTGGCATTTTTCGCGCCGGAGGTCGAGGTTCTCTCCTTTCCTGCCTGGGATTGTCTCCCCTATGACCGGGTAAGCCCGCACCGGGATATCTTGGCAAACCGGCTGGACGCCCTGGGTCGCTTCCTGGAGCCTGGTCGCCCCGAAAAACCCTTCCTGCTGTTGACGACAGTCAATGCCTTGATCCAGCGACTGCCGCCGCGCGCTGCCTTCGATGGTCGCCTGTTGCGGGTGGAGCAGGGGCAATCGCTTGCGTCCGATGCGCTGCTCTCTTTCCTGACCGACAATGGCTACCAGCGTGCCGAAACGGTCCGCGAGCCGGGCGAGTTTGCCGTGCGGGGTGGCATCATCGATGTTTTTTCTCCGGGTGATGCCGAGCCACTGAGGCTCGATTTCTTCGGCGATGAAGTCGACGAGCTGCGCAGTTTCGATGCGCTCACCCAACGCTCGACCGGCAAGCGGAAAGAGGTCACCTTTGGGCCGGTCGGTGAGATCATCCTAAGCGATGAAAGCATTGCACGCTTTCGCAGCGGCTACCGAGAGACCTTCGGCGCGGTGACCGGCGATGACCCACTCTATGAGGCGATCAGTGCCGGCCGCGTCTATGCCGGCATGGAGCATTGGTTGCCGCTCTTTTATGAGCGGCTCGAAACCCTTCTCGACTATGTGACGCCGTCGTTGATCGTCTTCGATCATCAAGTGGAGGCGGTTCGCGACGCCAGGCTTGCGAGCATTGAGGACTTTTATCAGGCCCGAGCTCAGCTTGGCGGCAAGGACTATGCTGACGGAGCCGCCTATAAGCCGCTTGCCGCAGATCGGCTCTACCTAATGACGGAGGATTGGGATGCCTGTCTCGCCGACCGGGCCGTGGCACAGCTGCAGCCCTTTGCGGCGCCGCCGGAAATGGAAGGGATCCAAGACGCGCAAGGGCGTCTCGGTCAGAACTTTGCGGCCGCGCGCGGCGACCAGGGTATGGCGGTCTATGATGCGCTCGGAGATTACCTGAGCGGCATCGAAGACGCCGGCAGTCGCGTCATCATCGCCGCCTACAGCGATGGATCCCGCGATCGCCTGGGCCACCTCTTAACCGAACATGGCATCGAGGCCTTGGTTGCAGTCGAAACTTGGAGCGAAGCCGAAGCGCTGCCCGCCGGCAGCCGCGGCTTGGCCCGATTGGGGCTGGAACAGGGATTCTTGGCCGATGGCCTGGCTGTCGTCAGCGAGCAAGACATTCTGGGGGATCGCATTGCCCGGCCGGCCACGCGCCGCCGTGCCGCCGACGCGCTCAGCGACGCAGCAAGTCTGGAGGCGGGCGACCTGGTGGTGCACGTTGACCACGGCATCGGCCGCTATGAGGCCTTGGTGGCCCTCGAGGTGGCTGGGGCGCCGCACGACTGCCTCAAGGTGGTCTACCAAGGCGGCGACCGCCTTTTCGTGCCGGTGGAGAACATCGAAGTCCTGTCACGCTACGGCTCGGAAGACGCGACCGCCGAACTCGACAAGTTGGGCGGGGTTGCCTGGCAGGCCCGCCGCGCCCGAATCAAGAAGCGCATCCAGCGCATTGCTCAGGAGCTTATAAAGATTGCCGCCGCCCGTGAGCTCAAGTCCAGCGAGCCCTTGCTGCCGCCGGACGGACTCTATGACGAATTCTGCGCCCGCTTTCCCTATCCGGAGACGGAAGACCAGTTGACCGCCATCGCCGACACGGTCGCCGACCTGGCCTCCGGTCGGCCGAGCGATCGCTTGATCTGCGGCGATGTTGGTTTTGGCAAGACCGAGGTGGCGCTGCGTGCCGCCTTCGTCGCGGTCATGGCGGGCAAGCAGGTGGCGGTGGTGGCGCCGACCACCTTGCTCTGCCGTCAACATGCCCAGACCTTTGCCCAGCGCTTCGCCGATTTGCCGGTGCGGGTCGGCCAGCTCTCGCGCCTGGTGAGCCCGCGTGACGCCGCGCTGGTCAAGCAGGAAATCGCCGCCGGCACGCTGGACATCGCTATCGGCACCCACGCCTTGCTGGCCAAATCGATCAACTTTCGCGATCTTGGGCTGCTCGTCGTCGACGAGGAGCAGCACTTCGGGGTTAAGCAGAAGGAGCGCCTCAAGCAACTGCGCGAAGACGTGCATGTGCTGACCCTGACGGCCACGCCGATCCCACGCACCTTGCAGATGGCCATGTCGGGCGTCAAAGAGATGAGCCTGATCGCCACGCCGCCGGTCGACCGCCTGGCCGTGCGCACCTTCGTTCTGCCCTATGATCCGGTGATCGTTCGCGAGGCCATCCTGCGCGAACACTATCGGGGCGGCCAGACCTTTTACGTTTGTCCGCGGGTCGCCGATTTGCCGACGGTGGCGGAGCGCTTGGCCAAGCTGGTGCCGGAGGTCAAGGTCGCCCAAGCGCACGGCCAGATGACCGCCACAGCCCTGGAAGCGGTCATGACCGCCTTTTATGACGGCCGCTACGATGTGCTGCTTTCCACCAATATCGTCGAATCCGGTCTCGACATTCCAACCGCCAACACCTTGGTGATCCACCGCTCCGACATGTTCGGGCTGGCCCAGCTCTATCAGCTTCGCGGTCGCATCGGGCGTTCAAAACAGCGCGGTTATGCCTACCTGACCCTGCCCCCCGGCCGGCTGTTGACGGCGGCGGCCGAGAAGCGATTGGAAGTCATGCAAACCCTCGATACGCTGGGCGCCGGCTTTACCTTGGCGAGCCACGACTTGGACCTGCGCGGAGCGGGCAACCTGGTCGGCGAGGAGCAGTCCGGGCATATCCGCGAAGTCGGTATCGAGCTCTACCAGCAGATGTTGGAAGAGGCGGTGATGGCGGCACGCCGAGGCGGCGCTGAAGAGGCGAAGGCAACGGAAAGCTTCACCCCGCAGATTGCCATCGGAACGTCGGTCTTGATCCCGGAAGCCTATGTGAAGGACCTCAACCTGCGCCTGGGCCTCTATCGGCGCCTTTCCAGCCTGGTCGAGCCGGCCGAGATCGAGGCCTTTGCCGCCGAGATGATCGATCGCTTTGGTCCCCTGCCGGAAGAAGTGGAAAATTTGCTGCAGATCATCGCGATCAAGCAGCTTTGCCGCGACGCCGGTGTGGACAAGCTCGAAGCAGGCCCCAAGGGCGCCGTCGTCAGCTTCTACAAAGATAACTTCACCAAGCCGGAAGCCTTGGTGGCCTTCATTCAGCGGCAAGGGGCCGATGCCAAATTGCGACCGGACATGAAGCTGGTCTACCGTCGAAGCTGGGAAACGCCCGCCGATCGGCTTTCTGGTGCCCGGCGTTTGGTGGAGCAACTGGCAGACTTGGCCAAATGATGTTTCAACGACGAGCCTTGAAGCTTTCCCTGCGACGCCTTGGTTGGTCCGATTGAACGGAGAAGACTTGCGGCCCACATCGCAAAACATACCCGAGGTTTTTCACCGGATCTACGAGGTAACCCGCCAGGTGCGCAAGGGCGAGGTGGCGAGCTACGGGCAAATCGCCTTCGTCGCCCAGGTTCCGTCGGCGCGTATCGTGGGCCAGGCCATGGCCCGCTTGCCGGCCCGAACGACCGTACCCTGGCACCGGATCATTAACAGCCAAGGCAAGCTCGCCTTGCGCAAGGACGGCGGTCCCTCGACGGAACAGCGCCGGCGGCTGATGGCGGAAGGCGTCAATTTCGACGGCAAGGGAAGAGTGAACTTCAAAGAGGTGGCCTGGCCTGGCCCGAGTTGGCGTTGGCTGGAATCGAAAGGATTCGATCTTGATGACCTAGCCCTGCGCAGCCAGACCCTCAAACGGATCGGTCCCTGGTGCCGCTGGCGGCTCTAACCCTCAAAGAAGGCAGTGCTTTGCGAAGTCCGCTGCCTCGTTGGCCGACCAGTCGCCTTTGGGCTTCTCTTTGAGATTGTTGCACCACTGCTCGCTGCCGACTTCGGGGGAGCAGGCTGTCGCTGTGCCGAGAAAGGCTAGCACAGTGAAAAGGAGCACGAAAGATTGCGGGCGCATGGCAAGACCTTACCAGTGAAGAGGGTTAACCATTGGTTGTCCCCTACGCTGAACCAAAAAGGATAACAAGATCTTACGATTGCAACCCTGTCGTCTTATGCCGCCGGTCAGCCGCTACATGAACAGGCGTTCTTTGTCTTCCAAGCCCTCGTAGAGCTCGGCCACGTACTCCCCATAACCGTTGTAGAGCAAGGTGGGCACGCGATCATTCGTGCCCAGGACCCGCTCGCTTGCCTGGCTCCAGCGAGGATGTGAGACCTCCGGATTGACGTTTGCCCAGAAACCGTACTCCGTGGCCTGGATTTCCTCCCAGAAGGATTTGGGTCGCTCTGCGGTAAACTCAAATCGGACGATGCCCTTGATCGACTTGAAGCCGTATTTCCAAGGGACAGCCAAACGCAAAGGCGCCCCATTCTGTTTGGGCATCGGCTTGCCATAAAGGCCGGTGGCGATGAAGGCAAGCTCATTGCTGGCTTCCGCCAGGGTCAGGCCCTCAACGTAAGGCCAAGGATACCAGGTCGCCCTTTGACCCCTTGCGACCGTGGAATTCTCAAAAGTAAACATTTTGAGATACTTGGCATCGGCGAGCGGACGCGCCAAGTCGACCAAAGCCTTTAAGGGAAAACCGCTCCACGGGACGGCCATAGACCAAGCTTCGACACAACGATGGCGGTAAAGACGCTCTTCGAGTGGCATTTTGGCCAGGAGGTCATCGACGCCGATTTCCATCGGCTGTTCCACCAGGCCGTCGATCTTAACGATCCAAGGCCGGATGGCCAGCGCCAGCGCCTTCTTCCAAACATTCTTCGATGAACCGAACTCATAATAGTTATTGTAGGTCGTTACCTGCTCTTCGTCGGTCAGGGACCGGTCGAGTTTGTAGCGAAGGTTGCGTGCGACCGGATAGAGCACGGCTGACGGGTCATCTTCGGTTTCGGCGGTTTCGGCGGCAATCGCTTGGCCAATACTCGCCTGGTCTTGCATGGGATCGTCGCACCCGGTGAGGAAGGCTGGCGCCGCGGCCATGATGGGGCCGGCGGCAGCGGCCTTAAGCAACTGTCTTCTATTGAAAAAGACAGATTCCGGAGTGGCCGCCGATTCCGGCAGTTCCCAGTTGCGTTTCACTCGAACCAGCATGACCAGACCTCTCACCGAAGTTTTTTTTCGTTGTATGGTTGTGTACCTCAGCCGTTCTTGAGCCAGGAAACCCCATTTTGTCAGCCTCTTTGCTGTCTCATGTAAACCCGCCGCGCCTCACGCTTGTAAACCCGCCGCGCCTCACGCTCAAATCAAGCCTGCGCGAGGTCGCCCCGGCCTTGCCAAGACGATTGATGAGGGGCCGCCGATTTGCTGCTTAGGAATCTAAGTCCCTGACAGGAGATTAGCCCGGTGCCGACCGCGAGGATTTGCCACGAGCTAGCGAAACTAGTGCGAAGCCTCCGCCTCCTGTCGCGCTTCAATGACCTTCTCGGCCAGTCGACCGGTTAGCTCCTGCAAGTGGTCGAACTGCCATATAAAGGTCCCCACGCCGATCGTGAGGGAACGCAATTCGACGATCAGATCATGGAGTTCTGCCTGTGGCAAAAAGCACTTCAGCTGGTCCCAGCCTTCCCATTCGGGGACGGATTCAAAGCCGAGAATTTGACCGCGTCGACCGCTGACCAAGCCATGGATCTTGGCGGTGAAGTCGCTTGGTACGGTGACCGATACTTGGTAAATGGGTTCCAACAAGACCGGGCTGCACTGCGGCAGCGCCTCGGCCATGGCCATTCTGCCGGCGGTTTTGAAGGCCATGTCAGAACTGTCGACCGCATGAAACTGACCATCGAAAAGTCGGACCGAAACATCGACAACCGGAAAACCGAGCGGCCCTCGAACCAAGTACTCGCGTGCGCCGGTTTCGACCGAAGGGATGTATTGCTTTGGAATGGCGCCACCGACCACGGAATCGGTGAACTCAAAGCCGGTACCCCGAGGAAGCGGTTGGACTTCGATGTGGACATCGCCGAACTGCCCATGGCCTCCGGATTGCCTTTTGAAGCGGGCGTGTTGCTTGACACCCTTGCGGATGGTTTCTTTGTAAGCGGTTTCTGGCGGGGAAAGCTCCACGGCCACGTTGTAGCGATTCTTGAGACGCTCGCTGGCGAGCTTGAGATGGATCTGGCCTTGGCCCCACAGCAGCAATTGATTGGTATCGGCGTTGTGCTCCAGTGACAGCGAGGCATCTTCTTCGATCAACTTGCCCAAGGAAGCCGTCAGCTTGACTTCGTCCTGGCGGTTTTGCGGCGTGACGGCCATGCCATAGACTGGGGTGATGGGCGCTGGCCACTCAGGCGGCTCGCCGGCTTTGCGACCCTCTGGTGTCAAGAGATCGCCGGTAGCAACCTCTTCCAGTCGTCCAAGCGCCACCAGGGAACCGGCGCCGGCTCCCGAAAGCTTGTTGTGCTCCCCACCCATTAGATCATAAATGCCAGAACAGCGGTCACCGGCGATGGTCATTCCGTCGGTGAGCTTGCCGCGCCATACTCGGGCGACGCTGAGTTTGCCGGTGTGCGCCTGGTGTATTGTCTTGACTACCGTCGCGGCAAAGCCCTCGCTCGAAGGGATGCTCAGCCGTGTTGCGGTTTGGCTGGCCTCCGGTACTTCATGGCGCAAGGCCTTGAGCAGCCGGCCAACGCCATTGCCGTGTTCGGCGGATCCAAGGAACACCGGAACGATAAGGTCTTCACGCAGGTCCTTGGTCAGATAGCCATAGATTTCATCGCTATCGGGGACCACATCCTCGAGCAGTTGTTCAAGCAGCGCATCATCGAAATCGGCAAGCGATTCCAGCATTTCCTGGCGCGCTTCTTCTTCCCGGTCTTTGATCGATTCCGGCATCTTGATTAATTCGGAACGCTTGCCCTCCTGGTAGCGATAGGCCCGCTCGCTCACTAAATCGACAAATCCGCTGACGTCATCGCCGTCCCGGATTGGCACCTGTCGCAGAACCAAAGGCTTGCTCGAAATGGCCTGCAGGCTTTGCAAGAGATCACCGATCCGCACGGTGGCTTTGTCCATTTTGTTGATGAACAGCATGTGGGGAATCTGATGTTCGTTCATCAGGTGAAACAGCGGCGCCAAGCGAATGGCATGCTCGGGTAAGGGCTCGGCCACAATGATGGCGACGTCGGCTCCCATCAACGCCGTTTGCGAGTCTTGTGCCAACTCCACCGAACCGGGGCAATCGATGAAGTGCCATTGCTCGCCTAGATACTCACAACTGGCGAAATTCGGCTCTGTCGACATTTGATGTTCGCGTGCTTCCTGCGCAGGATCGCCGACCGAGTTACCCTGAGTGACGGATCCACGGCGGTGAATAGCGCCGGCGGTAAAGAGCAGCGCCTCTAGGAGTGTCGTCTTGCCGCTTGTATAGGTGCCGACAAGGGCGGCACATCGTGGGGTGAGGGGCTGCTTCGCGGTCATGGGATTCTCCCTGTTGTCTTGTTCTTTGGCGCCGGCACCGGCGGCTCCACTATACTCCATATTACCGATATGTTTCCAATCTCGGCTTGCGCCTGGCAACAGAAATCTCCGACTTTGCACCCAAAGTTCTCATTAGGAAGGACCCATATCGCTGGTCAAAGCTGAGCCTGCCTCCTCGTCGGAAAACATGCTAGAGTGAAATTTTTTGAGCCTACCGCGCCTGATCGCCGATCCGTCAGATGATCAATCAATAAGAATCGTTAGGTGCGGAAACGACCTATAGGACAGGGAGGAGCAGCAACCCGATGTGCGAAATTTTCGCCGGCCAAGATCCGGCCAACTATGCCCAGATCACCCGCTCCGTGCGCTTAGCCGGGCAT
Source organism: Rhodospirillales bacterium (assembly GCA_965222795.1). Lineage (GTDB taxonomy): Bacteria > Pseudomonadota > Alphaproteobacteria > Kiloniellales > CBDCUY01 > CBDCUY01. Next base: position 4,049,550 of record OZ244972.1, read on the forward strand.
GCCACAAGCATTCGCTTGGAAGCGCGATTTTGGGAAATCATCGATCAGATTGCCGAAAGCCAAGACATGACCACGCCGCGGCTCTTAGCCACCCTTTACGACGAAGTGTTGGAGTTGCATGGTCAAGTCGCCAATTTCGCCTCTTTGCTGCGGGTTTCTTGCGTTTTGTACCTGCAGCAACCGCAAACGGTGGCAGAAGCGGTGGCGCCGTCCTTGGAACTTCGGGCAAGCGTCTGATGGGGTTGTGAACCGGCGTCTCCGCTCAAAAGCCCCAACATCCCTAAGATCTAGAGTCTGATCGAGATTAAGTCGATCAGGCTCTATTCAGATGCTGAGCGGAGGATTCATGGCTCAATCGGGAGCGCCAAAGCGATGCCGATTAAGCAGATCCTGCGCTAGTGAAATTGGCTCGGCCAGCGGCTCACAGACCGAGGGTGTAGTATTCCGATACCACCACCTGCCATTCGATGCGGTTTAGTCTTATCCCTCAGGGCAACGATGGGGGTGCTGATGGCGAAGGCAATTCACACCATGATCCGGGTTCTGGAATTGGATCGCTCGATCGAATTCTATGACAAGGCCTTCGGTCTAAAAGTCGCAGATCACTTTGATTTCGATGGCTTTGCGCTGGTCTATTTGCGCAATGACGAAAACGACTTTGAAGTGGAACTCACGCTCAACAAGGGGCGTGATGAACCCTATAACCATGGCGACGGCTATGGGCATGTGGCTGTTTGCGTTGACGACCTAAAATCTGAGCATGCACGGATCAAAGACCTTGGCCTGGAACCCAAAGACATCGTCGAGTTCCATCGCGATGGCGACTTGATGGCGCGCTTCTTCTTTGTGCAAGACCCTGACGGTTACAAGATCGAAGTGTTGGAACGCCACGGTCGCTATCGGTAAATCCTCCGTATCTTCGCCCCAACTAGGAAAACCAGAAGAAAACGACACAAGCGAGAAACTGAGAAAGTGAATGACATGAGCAGCAAAGGTTTGAACCGGCGCCAGTTTCTGCAAACCAGTGGATTGGCGACGGCTGGGGCTGCCGCGGTTGCGACCGGCGGTGTGCTGGCTGGCGGTGTCGAAGCTTGGGCAAGCGAGCTAAGCACCTTGAACGCGCATGAGGGCAAGACCCTTTTGCAGATGGTACGTGACATCTATCCCCATGACACACTCAGCGACTTTTATTATGCCGGCGTCGTATCAGGTCTCGACGGTGGCGCTAAGGACGACGGTGACTTAGCAAAGTTGCTCAAGGATGGGGTTACGTCGCTGGACCAGGCGATGGGGGTCAACTTCGTCAATCTTTCAGAAGGCAATCGCCTATCGGTCCTGACAGGCATGCAGGACGACGGCTTCTTCCAGAAGGTGCGGGGTACAACGGTGGTCGCCCTCTACAACGACCCGCTGGTATGGCGGCACTTCGGTTATGAAGGCGCCTCTTCAGAGTTCGGCGGCTACATCGATCGCGGCTTCGATGATGTGAATTGGGTGGCAGCACCACCAGACGATGCCAGCCCAAAAGCCGGTTGAGGAGGGGGAGTCGAGAAAATGGCACCAATAGATCATTCCGACGACAGCGCGGTTGTCGTCATCGGCTCGGGTGCCGGCGGCGGCACGCTGGCCAACGAGCTTTGCCAGAAGGGCATCAAGGTTGTCTTGCTGGAAGCCGGCAAGCGCTATTCGATTGAGGATTTCAACAACGACGAATGGGGGGCCTTCGGCCAACTCTCTTGGCTCGACAAGCGCACGACCTCAGGCACCTGGCGGGTGGCCAAGGACTTTGCCGGCCTGCCGGCCTGGATCTGCAAGACCGTGGGAGGCTCCACCACCCACTGGGCCGGTGCTTCCTTGCGCTTTCAAGAACATGAATTCAAGGTGCGCACCACCTATGGCGAGATCCCTGGCGCCAGCCTGCTCGATTGGCCGCTCACTCTGCAGGAGCTCGAGCCTTACTATGACAAGGCCGAGGACAAGTTAGGGGTAACCCGCACCCACGGCATTCCGGGCTTGCCCGGCAACAACAATTTCAAAGTTATGTACGCGGGCGCCAAACGTCTAGGCTACAAGCATTGCCATACCGGGCGCATGGCCATCAACTCGCGGCCGCGCCATGGCCGCAACGCCTGCCTACAGATCGGTTTCTGCTTCCAAGGCTGCAAATCCGGCGCCAAGTGGTCGACGCTCTACACCGAAATCCCGGCGGCCGAAGAAACCGGCAATCTTGACCTCAGAACCGAAGCGCAGGCCTTGCAGCTCCAGCACGACGCCAATGGCAAGGTCAATGGTGTGCTTTACGCCACGGCGGACGGCAGCCAGGTGGTGCAGAAGGCGCGCGCCGTTTGCGTCGCCGGCAACTCCATCGAGACGCCGCGGCTCTTGCTCAACTCGGCTTCTGCCAAGTATCCCGACGGCCTTGCCAATTCCTCCGGCTTGGTCGGCAAGAATTATATGCGCCATATGACCGGGTCGGTCTACGCCACCTTCGACAGGCCGGTGAACATGTATCGCGGCACCACCATGGCTGGCATCATCTCCGACGAGTCGATCAACGATCCCTCACGCGGCTTCGTTGGCGGCTATGAAATGGAGACCTTGTCGTTGGGCCTGCCCTTCATGGCCGCTTTTCTCAATCCCGGTGCCTGGGGTCGCAGTTTCACCCATGCCATGGACGGCTATGACCACATGGCGGGCATGTGGTTGGTTGGCGAAGACATGCCGCAGGAATCGAACGCGATCAGTTTGCACGAAAGCGAAAAGGATCAGTTCGGCTTGCCGGTGCCAAACGTTCACTTCGACGATCACCCCAATGACGTGGCGATGCGCAATCATGCCTTCAAGCAAGGCTCGGCGGTCTATGATGCGGTGGGGGCAACGGCGACCTACGAGGTGCCGCCCTATCCTTCGACCCATAACCTCGGCACCTGCCGGATGAGCGAAAAACCGGCCGATGGCGTTTGCAACAAGTTCGGCCAGGCGCATGATCACGCCAACCTCTTCATTTCGGATGGCAGTCAGTTCACCACGGGGGCGGCCGAAAATCCCACCCTTACCATCGTGACCTTGGCCATTCGGCAAGCCGACCACCTCGCAGCCGAGATGAACGCCGGCAACATTTGATTGCGGCCGGTGGCGGGTCGCGAGGCCCAGCCAGATAAAGTCCTCCGCCCTGGTTTCCCTGTGCCAGAGGCGTTAGCCTTCCGAAAGGGGCGGAGGATTTGCCTGGTTGGGGCAGCCCCGATCGATTGTCACCGATTTTGCACTGTTGGCCGGGTTTTGCACTGTTGGCCGGGTATAGCTCGATAAACCTTCATTAACGGGGGCGGCGCATGGCTTCAGAGGGAAGCCTGCTCGCTTCAGGTTATTTTGGCCGTCGCTCGGTCGATCCGAGGCTTTGTTGAAGTCCACGATACCCTCGGTTGCGCCGCCGGCGGCGCCCGGGACTCTCCACCGCAACAAGGAGGCGACGGCAAGGTCGTAGGTCAGCAACTAGGCCGGCTTGCCCACCATCTTTGCCTATAGACAAACGTTCGTTTGTTTGGCAAATTGTGCGAATGCGACCAAAGACAAATCTTTCTCCCTGGCGGCTCGGCAAGGCCGGCTCTTTGAGTGAGACGGCACTGGCGGAGGCCGACGGTGCAGAGGATCGGCGAGGGACAGTCAAGGCGTCGCGCCAAGACAGTCGGCGTGAACAGGTCCTTGAGGCGGCGGCCAAGCACTTCGCCGAGCGGGGTTTTGCAGGCACTTCCATGCGGGATATCGCCAAGGCCGTCGGCATGCTGCCCGGCTCGCTTTATTATCACTTTCCGTCCAAAAGTGCGTTGCTGTTGGCGGTTTATGGCGAAGGGGTGAAACGGATCGCCCAAGCCGTTGATCAGGCTGTGGTCGAAGAAGTCCAAGCCTGGGCCCGCCTGGAGGCTGCTTGCCGGGCGCATCTGGAGACGGTCCTCGACGAAAGTCCCTATGCCCGAGTGGTGATCCGGGTGTTACCGCAAGATGCGGCCGATGTGGCCGAGGCGATGACGGCGTTGCGGGACAGTTACGAACGGCGGCTGCGCGAATTGATTGCGGACTTAGATCTTGCGACCGACTGTGATCAGGGAGCCTTTCGCCATTTGCTGTTGGGCGGTCTCAATTGGGCCCAGGTTTGGTATCGGCCCGGTGGCACGCCGCCCGGAGATATCGCTGCCCAGTTTCTCGAGTGTCTCAAGAATCGGACAGCAAGGGGAGGGAAGAATTGACGATGGGCGACCAACTCAGTGCGCGGCCGCCGCGGGTGCTGGTGACCAAGATTGGCCTCGACGGCCACGATCGTGGCAGCCGGGTGGTGGCTGCCTTCCTTCGCGACGCGGGCATGGAGGTCATCTACACCCCGCCCTGGCAAGAGATTGGATCGGTGGTCAAGCTGGCGACGGAAGAGGACGTTGACGTAATCGGGGTCAGCACCCTTTCTACTGACCATCTTTTGCTGCCAAAGATGATGGAGGCACTTAAGGCGGCGGGCCTCGGCCACATACAGGTGGTTGCCGGCGGCATTGTTCCGCCTCAGGACGAAGTCGCCCTGGGGGCAGCCGGCATTGCCCGCGTCTTCCATCCCGGCTGTAGCCGTGACGATATTGTCGAAACCATTGCTGCCCTGGCGGCACGGGCTCGGCAAGCTTATTCGGAAGGGGAGCTCAGCGTATGACCGAAGAAGTAATTCAACTGCCGCTACCCGGTTTTGAGCAGCAACAGGCGCACTGGCGTCGGGGCTATGATGAAAGAGTTGGCAACGCCAAGAACCCACGCAACCGCTCAGGCATCGAAATCAAGCCGCTTTACACCTCCGCCGACTGGGAGGATGGACGTTACATGGAAGATTTGGGATTTCCCGGGGCTGCCCCTTTTACCCGCGGTATCTATCCTTCCATGCATCGTGGCCGGCGGTGGACCCAGCGCCAACTGGTCGGTTTCGGTACCCCCGAGCACTATAACCGGCGGCTGAAGACGATCCTGGCTGCCGGCGGCACGGCGGCGAGCTTGATCCCCTGCAATTCGGTCTACCGGGGCTATGATGCCGACGAGGTCGAGCCGCTTTTACTGGGGACCTGCGGGGCCGTGGTCAACACGGTCGAAGATATGGCGGCCTGCTACGACGGCATCGACCTTGGCCGGCTGTCCACCGCCCTCAACGACCCCAGCCCCTTTACCCTGCTGGCGCTCTTGCTGGTGGTGGCGCGTCGCCGAGGCACCCCCTGGTCGGCGATCAGCGGCACCGCCAACCAGTCCGACTACATTTCCCATTTCGTCGCCAATCACATGTTTTTCCGTCTGGCCTTGCCCGGCGCCCGACGACTTTTGGTCGATCACATCGAGTTCGCCGGCAAGCATCTGCCACAGTGGAACCCGCTGTCGGTGGTCGGCCAGCACATGCAACAGGCCGGCGCTACCCCGGCGGAAGCCATGGGCTTCACCCTGTCGACGGCCCTCCAGTACGCGAGTGACTGCCAGGCCCGCGGCCTGGACCCGGCTCACTTCTTGCCACGCTTCACCTTCTTCTTCGATCTTTCCATGTCCTTCTTTGAGGAGATCGCGAAACTGCGGGCGGGCCGGCGCATCTGGGCTCGGCTGCTGCGTGACCGGCTGGGCATCGACGACCCCCGGGCCCAGCGCTTTAAGTTCCACGCCCAGACCTCCGGCGTTGATCTCACTCGCGAGCAGCCGCTTAACAACATCGCCCGGGTGGCGGTTCAGGCCATGGCCGGCATATTCGGCGGCTTGCAGTCACTGCATACCGATTCCTACGACGAGGTTCTGAGTGTGCCCAGCGAGGGGCCAGCCAGGATTGCGGTTGCCACCCAAAACATCTTGTGTGAGGAAGCCCATCTGACCGACGTCATCGATCCCTTGGGCGGCAGCTACTTCGTCGAGCGTCTAACTGGCGACATGGAGGAGAAAATTCTCGCGGTTATCGATCGCATTGACCAAGCCGGCGGCATGTATCGGGCGGTCGAAAGCGGCCTTGTCCAATCGATGATTGGCCGCTCGGCCTTGGCCTTCCAAGAACGAGTGGAGCAAGGCGAGGAGACCATCGTCGGCGTGAATGCTTACTGGAGTGAAGAAGCGGAAGAGCTTCCCGAGCCCCTGTTTGAGCGTCCGAGTGAGGCGGTCATGCTAGAACAGCTCGCCAAGCTCAAGCGCTACAAGGCGGAACGCAGCCAGTCGCGGGTGCAGGAAGGCCTGGACGACCTGGCAAGGGCGGCGGCAAGGGAGGGCGAGAACCTCTTCGAGAAAGTCGTGAATGCTGCCGCCGCCGGCGCCACCCATGGCGAGATCTGTGGTTGCTTGCGCTCTGAACTCGGCTTTGGCCAGCCGCTGATCGTCGCATGAGCGGGCCCCTAGAACGGGAGGCCGAGGCGCAGCGCGTGTCGGCGTTGTTGGGTCGCCTGCTGGCTGGCGACCGCCTCGCGCTTAGTCGGGCGCTCACCCTTCTGGAAAATGATCTAGCCGGGGCGCAGATCTTGGAGCGAGCCTTGAAGCCGCACTTACAGGCGGACGAGGCGAGCGCGGTGATCGGCTTTACCGGTCCGCCGGGCGCCGGCAAATCGACGCTGGTGAACGCCGTCGTCGGTCCCTATCGGCGCAGTGGCAAGACTGTTGCTGTGCTGGCGGTCGATCCGACCAGCCCGCTGAGCGGTGGTGCCATTCTGGGCGACCGGCTGCGCATGGGTGAGCATGCCGCAGACGATGGCGTCTTCGTGCGTTCCTTGGCCACGCGCGGCCACCTCGGTGGTGTGGCACCGGGTACCCAGCGTTTGGTCGAGGCCATGGCGGTCGCCGGCTTCGACGTCATCATCATCGAAACGGTTGGCGTCGGCCAAGCTGAGGTGGAGATCGCCGAGCTGGCCGACGTCAAGGTAGTCGTCAGCGCCCCCGGCCTGGGCGATGAGGTCCAGGCAATCAAGGCGGGCATTTTGGAAATCGCCGACATCTTGGTAGTCAACAAAGCTGACTTGCCAATGGCCGAGGAGACGGCGCGACACCTCAACGACATGCTGGTCCTGCGTCAGGCCGCGCGGCAGCGGGTGCCGGTGCTGCTGACGGCGGCGCGGACTGGCGAGGGCGTGGCCGATCTGGTGACGGCGGTTGACACCGCGCTTGCGACCGTGACCCCTGAAACGCGGCGCGATCGGTCTCGTCTGCGTATCCGTCGTCATCTCGCCGATTTGGTCGGTGAGTTGGCCAAGGAACGGGCCTTTTCAGCCCTCGGTTCGGATGCTGCGGCCTCGCTGGATGCCGTTCAAACCGGAGATCTCAGTTTGCGAGAGGTCGCTGGATCCTTGCTGCACGGCTTGATCGAAGAAGGCGACTGACGAAGGCTCGCGTGGCACCCGCCCGCCGGCTGATGCCAAGATCGGATTTTCTATCAAGCAAGCTTCTCTTGCGACATGTTTCTGCCTTATTTGCATCCGAATTACGCGATAAGAGAATGACCGATCGCTTGGCATGGCGAGCGGACACCGTGATCACTAGGAAAAGGTAGGAGAGTAACCCAATGGCGGTCGCACGAGTTACAGAGATCATTTCCAGTTCAACAAAGAACTTTGAAGAGGCCGTGAACAATGGCGTGGAGCGCGCCAACCAGACCCTAAAAAACGTCGAGGCGGCCTGGGTCAAGGACCAGTCGGTTGTCGTGAAAAAAGGCAAGATCAGCGAGTACCGCGTCGTCCTCAAAGTCACTTTCGTCCTCGACGACTAGCTGCGGAGCCCCGATAGATTGTCGCCGGACAATCCGAGGCGGCTGATCGGTGGCAATTCTATCGGTGTTACCAATGTGGCAGCTCGGCAGCCGCATGATCCCAAATTGCCGCCCGGCGTTCTAGTATGCTTCCTCGTAGGCAGCGCAAATTTCAGCTTCGGATTTCTCCGCTAGGAAGGCGATCTCGCCCTGTTTGTGCTTGACGTAGATGTCAGCGAAGGCGGGTGGAAACCAGCCGATAACCGTTGCATCGCTGGCAAACCTATCGAGCGCGGCCTCGAGTGTTTGGGGCAAGCGAATGAAGTCGCGTTCTGACAGTTCCCTGGCTGACAATAAAGAGAGGTCTTCTTCGGTCGCATCCGGGCAGTCAAGTTCCTCTGAAATCCCCTGGGTGCCGGCATGAACGATCGCAGCCAGTGCCAAGTAGGGGCTGGCTGCAGCATCGCCGGCGCGATACTCGAAATTGAACTGCTCGGCCTTGGTGATATCGCTGATGTCCGACACCGGGCAGATGCGCACCGAAGCCTCCCGATCTCGGAAGCCGAGATTGTTGAAAGCCGCGCTCCAACGGTGCGGTGTCAACCGGGTATAGGACACCACGGAGGGAGCGGTCAGTGCGACGATGCGATCGAGATATTTGAGGATACCGGCGATGAAGTGCCCGGCCGGCTTGCTCAATCCGTGTTTGCCATCGGGATCGTAAGTCACGGGCGTGCCCTTGCCGTCGCGAAAACTCAGATGAATGTGGACACCATTGCCGACCCCGGAGGGGTCGCGGAGCGGCGTGAAGCTTGCCTCTCTGCCGAGCCGTTCGGCGGTGATATAGGTCAGTTCGCGCAAGCTTGCTGCATGATCGGCAATAGCGACACCTTCAGTGGGTCCGATGGTGACCTCATACTGGTTGACCCCATATTCCTTCATGAAGGTGTCGGGCTTCAGCCCGGCCTCGCGCATGACGGCGGTGAGGGTTTCGCCAAGGTCTCTTTGGGCACGAAAGCCGGTCGATGTATATCCGCGGCCGATCGGGTGATAATTGCTCTTAACATGAAACTCGTGCTCAAAAGCGCCGAATAGCTTCATGCCGGAAATGTCCTCAAGACGATCCAGGGCGGCTTTGAGAATGGACCGGGTACAGCACTCCCATGGCGTGCCGTTAGTCTCGCGAACATCGCCGAAAACGAACTGCTCTTTTGGGTTGTCGTCGTCATAATCGGCAACGATGCGCGTCGTTGGGTCGGGAATGAGAACCAGGTCGCCAAGGGCGCCATAGGGGCTGTCTGCAATCGCATCGAAACAGGTGATCTGCACATTGGTCGGCGTCCAGCCAATGCCGCGCACAAGTCGTTTCTCAAACTGCGATTCAGGAAATGCCTTGCCGCGCAGCTTGCCGGCAATATCGCTCGTACAAGCCAAAACCAGCGGTTCGCGCTTCATGTTTTGTTATCCCTTTCTTTGACCTCACCGCGGCCACCGGGGCAGTGGTGCCAGCCGTGCACCATCCCACATTTAAATCTGTTTTCTTCAGGCATTACAATCCTGCTCGGCGATCCGCACGACCTATGGCCTCAATCAATGACGGCAGGCCCGTGGACAGTCTTCGCCGGCTTTCATAGACTATCTCGCGGACAATCCAAGTTGAGCCACATTAGCGGCGGAATAGCCTCGCGGAGGGCAAGCATGGCCAGGTCACTCTACGAGCGGGATCTCGACGTTATCGCCGGCATAGAAAAGCTGCGGTTCTTTCCGATCGCGGTCACCGCGGGGCGGGCTCCTACCTGATCGGCGAAAGCGGGCGCCAGCTCTTGGACCTGTCTGCGACCTGGGGGGCGGCCAGCCTGGGCTATGGCCACCCGGCCGTGGTCGAGGCGGCGACCCACGCCGTCGCCAACCCGGCTGGAGCAAGTATTCTCTCAAGCGTGAACGAGCCGGCGGTCGCGCTCGCCGAAGAGCTTCTGGCCATCACACCGGGCGAGGGTGAGCGCCGGGTGTGGCTCGGCCACTCGGGCTCCGACGCCAACGATGCGGTGGTGCGCGCCATCGCCATGGCAACGGGCCGGCCACGCACCCTTTCCTTCATCGGTGCCTATCACGGCGGCATCTCGGGCTCGGCGGAGATTTCCGGCCATTCCACGCACAGCCACAGTCCCGGCAAAGCCGGCCTGGTGCAGATTCCCTATCCGGACCCTTACCGGCCACAGATGGCTGGCGACATCGGCCAATCCGTGCTTTCCTACCTGGACTATCTCTTCAGTACCGTTTGCCCACCGGAAAGCGTCGGCGCCGTCTTCATCGAGCCGATCCAATCGGATGGTGGGCTGATCGTACCCCCTTCCGGCTTCCTCAAGAGCCTGCAGGACCGCTGCCGGCGCCACGGCATCCTCGTGGTCTCGGATGAGGTGAAGGTCGGCCTCGCTCGCCCCGGCATTATGCACTGTTTCCAGGCCGAGGACCTTACCCCCGACATCGTGGTGTTCGGCAAGGGTCTTGGCGGCGGCTTGCCCCTGTCGGCAGCAATCGGCCCCAAGGAGGTGATGGACGTGACCACGGCCTTCGCCATCGAGACCACGGCTGGCAATGCGGTATCGGCCGAGGTTGGGCGTGCGGTCTTGCGCACCATCGGCGAGCAGGACTTGGCGGCTCAGGCCGCGCTGCGCGGCGCCCGGCTGATGAGCGGTTTGCGCCAGCTCGCCAACAAATACGCCCTCATTGGTGACGTGCGCGGCCGTGGCCTCACTATCGGAACCGAGCTGGTGCGCGATCGAGAAACCAAGGAGCCGGCCCCGGCCGAAACGGCGAAGCTGGTCTACCGGGCCCACGAGCTGGGGTTGGTGCTCTTCTATGTCGGGCTTAATTCCAATGTGCTGGAGATGACCCCGCCGCTCACTTTGAGCGATAGTGAAGTCGACCAGGCGCTTGACATCCTCGATCAGGCCTTCGGCGACGTCGTGGCCGGCCGAGTAAGCGACGAGGTGCTCACCAAATTCGCCGGTTGGTGACTGTCAGGTCGCCGGCCGGCTACGCGAAGCGTGCGAGCGAAAAGGGCGCGAGCAGCTCGGAGCGATCGCCCAAGGCCCACTTGGCAAGGCTCTCACCGACCGCCGGTCCGAGCTTGAATCCGTGCCCGCTGGAGCCCGCCGCGACGAAGAGACCTTCCGCTCCCGGGATTTCGTCGATGATCGGCAGGTCGTCGGGGCTCATATCGTACATGCAGGCGTAGCCGGGGCGAATCCCTAAACCTGCGACATCCGGGCACCGAGGCGCCATGTGTTCGAGCGTCCAAACCGCTTCCTCGGTCGAAACGGTCGCATCGAACTCGCCGGCCACCTCCACCTTGTAGCCCAACTTACGCTATTCGGCGATGATTTCAGGAAAATCGAGCTGGGTTTATTGGCTAGAACACTGAAATTGTTGGCATGATGTTGCCGAAATCGGCGAAATTGGCTTGTAGTGCCGACCTACCCCATTGACCGGCTCGAATCCTGGCCGGCAGTTTCTTGGACATGTTCCTTCGCTGCAAGACGCGCCGCAAGGACGGCAAGGCGCACCGCTCCTGGAGCCTGGTGGAGAACCGGCGGGTGCGCGGCGGCCGGGTGGTCCAGCGCCAGGTGCTTTATCTCGGCGAGATCAATGACAGCCAGCAGGCCGCTTGGCGGCGCAGCATCGAAGTGTTTGATGCGCGCTCTGGGCAGGGCCCCGGTGTCCCAAGGGGGCGGGCTCGGCAGATGGCCCTGTTCCCGGAGGGTGGGGCACCGGTGCCGGGCGACGATGAGGTGGTGCAAGTACGCCTCGGCGATCTGCAACTGCGCCGGCCCCGGCAATGGGGCGGTTGCTGGCTGGCCTGCCAGCTGTGGGACCAGCTGGAGCTCGACGCTTTTTGGTCACCGCGCCTGCCGGTGAGCCGCAAAGGGACGCGCTGGCTGAATGTCTTGAAGACCCTGGTGGCCTACCGCCTGCTCGACCCCGGCAGCGAATGGCGTTTGCATCGCCAGTGGTTCGATCAGAGCGCCATGGGTGATCTCCTGGGTGAGGACCTGAGTGTGGTACAGATCGACACGCTGTACCGCTGCTTGGACAAGCTGCTGGCCCACAAGGCGGCCTTTTTCAAGGCTCTGAAGGCGCGTTGGCATAGTCTCTTTGGCATCACCTTCGATCTGCTGCTCTACGACCTGACCAGCACCTATTTCGAGAGCCCGCCGCCGGCTACCAGAGGCGAGGAAAGCAAGCGTAAATTCGGTTACAGCCGCGACAGGCGGGGTGACTGTGTGCAGGTGGTGATCGCGCTGATCGTCACGCCGGAGGGCTTTCCCTTGGCCTACGAGGTGATGCCAGGCAACACCGCCGACAATACCACCCTGGAGGCTTTCCTGGCCAAGGTCGAGGCGCTCTACGGCAAGGCCAAGCGGACCTGGGTGATGGACCGCGGCATTCCGAGCGAGGCCAGCCTGGCGCGGATGCGCGCCGCCAAGGCGCCGATCCACTATCTGGTCGGCACCCCCAAGGGTCGTTTGAGCCAACTGGAAAAGGCCTTTCTCGACCGGCCTTGGGAGGCGGTGCGCCAATCCGTGCAGGTCAAGCTCTTGGCGCAAGAGGGCGAAGTCTATGTCCTGGCCCAGAGCGCCGATCGGGTCAACAAGGAACGCGCCATGCGGCGCCGGCGCCTGAAAAAGCTATGGCGGCGCCTGGGCGACCTGCGCCAGCAAAAGCTCAGCCGCGACCAGCTCTTGCTCAAGCTCGGCGCTGCCAAGAAAGAGGCCGGTCGGGCTTGGGGCCTGGTCGAGATCAGTCTGCCCAAGGTCGATGAAGCCGTCAGCCCCGAGAGCTTCACCTACCGCCTGCGCAAGGACAAGCTACGCCAGGCCCGGCGCCGCGAGGGCCGCTATCTGCTGCGAACCAACCTGCCGCACGACGACCCGGCCCATCTCTGGCGCCTCTATATCCAGCTCACCGAGGTTGAGCAGGCTTTCAAGGACTTGAAGGGTGACCTTGCGATCCGGCCGATCCATCACCAGCTCGACCGCCGCATCGAGGCGCATATCTTTGTCGCCTTCATGGCCTATTGCCTGCAGGTCACCCTCAAACAACGCCTGCGCGCCCTGGCGCCTGGCCTCACCCCCAGGGCCGTGCTGGAAAAATTCAAAGCCATGCAGATGGTCGATGTCCAGCTGCCGACCACCGACGGGCGCCACATCGTGCTGCCGCGCACCACCCAGCCGAACAAGGATCAGCAGATCCTGCTTCAGCGCCTCAAGCTGACCCTACCGCCGCAGCCGCCGCCCCGGATCACCGCCCAGGCCCCTCAATCACGCTGACCCAGCGACCCGCCTGTAGTGCCGACCTTTGGACCCTGATTCCAGAAATTCCAACGCCTTGGCCCTCGCAAATAGGCCGAATAGCGTAAGTTGGGGTAGCTATGGGACGTCAGGTCTTCGTGGCTTTCCACATTGCGGACGCCAGTGCCGCCCCCCGCCCAGGTGCCGATCAGGATAGTGTTCTCACCTTCGGGGCGCGCGTAGTGGCTCCTCGTGTCGTCCACCCAACAGAAGGGCAGGATGTCCCTCGCCCGACCCGGTGCATCCAACACCGCCATGAAATGACGCTCAATATGTAGGGGCAAATCGACACCGAGCTGCGAAACAAGGGATTTCGTCCACGGCCCCGTTGCCATCACCACCCGCCCGGTGGAGATGAAGGTGCCATCGTTGAGTTCTACGCCGGCGATCTTTCCGCCCGTGACCTTCAGGGTTTTGGCTGCCCGATTGCCGAGAAAGCGAACGCCTTTTTCGCGAGCACCCCGCACCAGCGCGTTGGTTGCATCATAGGGGTCGACATAGCCGTATGATTCCTCCCAAACGCCCATGACGATCCCGTCGAGTTGAAAGTTGGGTGCCCGTTTGGCCACCTCTTCAACCGTCAAGGAATCGAGGCCTCCGCCCTCGTGGTCGCGAATGCGGACGACCGTCCGTTTCCAGTCTTCCACATTGTTCTCGCCGACCACCCACAAGACACCGATCTCATGAAACACGCGGGGGGCACCGATAAGCTTCGGAAGGTCTTTGAGGATTTGGCAGCCGCGGCGGGCAAGCTGCGACAACTCCGGCTCCAGATACCAGAGATGGCAAACGGCCGACGAGGCCCCAGTCGGACCGGAAGCCGGATGTTCGCGCTCAACAAGAATGGTGTCGACGCCTTGCGATGCCAGGTAAAATGCGGCTCCCGCGCCCGTGATGCCTGCACCCAGAACCAGCACATCGCATGAAAGTCCATCAGGCATTGCGGTTCCTCCCCATGCTTGCTCACGGTTCGTTCTTGACGACTTTCGTATCGCTCTTCCCTCGAACACCGCCTATTTGTAGCCGAAATAGGCCTTCTCAACGTCACTTTCGTCGAGTGCGGCGCTTGCGCCTTCGAGCTCGATGCGGCCCTGGCGCAGCACGTAGACCCGGTCCGCATTCTCCAATGCCCGGTGCGTGCTCTGCTCGACGACCAGCAGGGTGATGGCGCGCTCACGGCGCAGGCGATGCAGGACCGAATACACGGTTTCGACGATGATGGGCGCCAAGCCCAAGGCCGGTTCGTCGAGCAGGATAAAGCGCGCGCCGGTCATTAGCGCCCGAGCGATGGCGAGCTGCTGCTGTTCGCCGCCGGAAAGCTTGCCGCCGTGGCTCGAAAGACGCTCGCCCAGTATCGGAAACACGGCCAGCATCTCGGCGAAGTCCTGCTCAATCTTGTCCCGGTCACGGCGCATTTGGGTGCCGAGCCGCAGATTCTCCTCGACCGTGAGTTGGGTGAAGATGTTGCGGCCTTCTGGAACCAGGGAGATGCCAAGCCGGGCGACAGCCTCGGTCTGCCGGCCCAGGATGCTTTTCTCCTCAAAGCGGATCTCCCCGGCGCTGGGCGCGAGCGCCCCAGCGACTGCCAGCATCAGGGTCGATTTGCCGGCTCCGTTCGGTCCGACGACGCTTACCATCTCGCCCTCGGCCACGGTCAAGCTAACGCCGCGCAGGGCTCGGACCGGCCCATAGGAAACCGCGAGCTCGTCAACGCTGAGCATTGCCGGCCTCCGACTTCGAACCCAGGTAGGCGCGCACAACATCGGGGTGTTCTTGAATTTCGGCCGGTTTGCCCTCGGCGATGGTGCGCCCGCTGTCGATCACGTGGATCCTTTGGCAGGCGTTCATGATCACCCGCATATTGTGCTCGATCAGCAACACGCCGCAGCCATAGTGCTCCGGCACCCGCCCTATCAGGCCTACCAGTTCGTCACACTCGGCGTCCGACATGCCGGCGGCCGGTTCGTCAAGCAACAGAAAACAGGGTTTGAGGGCCAGTGCCCGGCCGATGGCCACGCGCCGTTGATCGCCGTACGGCAAGGCGCCGGCAAGCTGCTCGGCACGGTCGGACAGGTCCATCCAATCGAGGATTTCCCCAGCAGCGCCTTCGGCGGCACGGCGTCTGTACCCGATGCCGACAGCAGCAGCCGCTAGGTTTTCCAGCACCGTCAGCCCTTGAAACAGGCGAACGGCCTGAAAGGTCCGGGCGATGCCGTGGCGTGCAATGCGGTCGGCGGGCCAGCCGCTGATGTCCACTCGATCAAGCCGCACCTTGCCGTGAGCGAACTTCTGAAACCCGGTCAAGGCGTTCACCAACGTCGATTTGCCGGCCCCGTTAGGACCAATCAATCCAAGAATGTCGCCCTGCTCGAGCGTCAGGCTAACCTTGTCGATCGCCGTCAAGCCTTCGAACTTCACCTCGATCTCTTCGGCTTGCAGCATGTCAGTGCCCCTTGCGTCCCAAACGGAACACCAACTCGTGTCCGCCGGTGAGGCCCGATGGCCGGAAGATCAGCACCAGTAACATCACCAGGGCGATACCGAGCTCTTGCGAGCCCTTGGGAAACGCGACCGTGGTTTCGCCGAATGCGAACCCGCCCTCCATAAGGCGCAGCACCTCGGTGATGCCGGAGATCACCACCGCCCCGGTCACCGCCCCGGTAAGCGAGCGCTGGCCGCCGATGATCAGCATGGCAAGGGATATGAAAGTAAGGCTCAGCCAAAAGGACTTGACCGAAATAGAGCCGAGGAAGTGCGCTTGCAGCACCCCGCCGATGCCCATGAAGAAGGCGCTCAGCACGAAAGCAATCAGGCGTTGGCGTGCGATGTTGATGCCGGCGGCACGGGCGCCAAACTCATCCTCCCGGGTCGCACGCAACGCGAGTCCGAAGCGCGAGCGCTGGTAGACAAAGGCCACGAAAAGGGCAAATACAACCCAGCCGAGCGACACCCACATGTCCACGTAGAGCGGGATGCCGGGCAAGGTGGCCGCGCCCATGGTCCAGGGGCTCCAGTTGTTGTAGAAGGTGTGAAACATGCCGAGCACCGCCAAAGTGGCGATCGCCGCCGCGATCCCGGAGAGGCGCATAATCGGGATGCCGACGATAAGCGCGATGAGCGAGGCGAGCCCGCCGGCGGCGATGGCCGAGGGAAAGACCGGGTACTGGGTCTCCGCCAGGATTGCCGGCAGCTGGAGGGCGAAGCTCTTCTTGAACACACTGAGCGTCAACCATGCGGTGGCGTAAGCACCGATCATGGTGAAGGCGATATGCCCGAATGCGAGAACCCCCGAATTGCCGATGAAAATATAGAGGCCGACCACCAGCATGACCCGGATCAGGGTGTCGGTCACGGTCTGGGCGAAGACAGCATCACCGGACAGCCAGGTAACCACAACGACAGCGCTTAGGCAGAGCGACAGGAGGATCGGTGTCGAATAGATCTCGATGGCCGAGCGGAGCCCGCGCACCTTGGTCATCAGACCTTTTCCTCAATGGATTTGGACTTCACCAGACCGGCGGGGCGGAACAGCAGAATAAGCAGCACCAGGGCGTAGACCCAGACATCCCGGTTCGAGCGCCAGGCCTCTGGCAAGATCACCTGGAAGAAGACGCTGCCAACCCCGACCACAAAGCCGCCCAGGACGGCCCCCACAAGGTTGCCCATGCCACCCACCACAGTGGCGACGAAGGCGAAGAGCACCAAAGGCACGCCCATATGAAAGGAGAGCACGCTGGTCTGGGCCACGTAGAGCAAGGACACGACCGCCGCCAGCAGGCCGCTGATAGCGAAGGCAGTCGCGATGACGTAGTTCGCGCGAATACCAAGCAGGCGGGCAGTCAAAAAATCTTCCGAAGCCGCGCGCATGGCGACGCCGATCGACGTGCGCTTGAGGAAAAGCACCAAGGCCACCAACAGGATGAGCGTGACCAGGATGGTGATCAGCTGAAGCTGGGGAATGCGCACGCCGGCAAAGATAATCGGGTCCATGAGGTTCGGCCAGATGTTGGCCGACTTCGGGCGCCCGCCGTGGATCGCGATCACAGCGTGCTGCAAGAAGAAGCTAACCGCGAACGAGGTGATCAGGAGCACCGCGGGATCGGCCCGGCGTACCGACCGAAAGGCGAGGCGTTCGGTTGCCAGCGCCAAGACGATGACGACCGCGCAAACCCCGGCGATCAAAAGAGGGGTCGGCCAGGCGCCGATCAGCAAGGTCGAGGTTGCGGCGCTGGTGGGCACCACCAGCGAGAAGGCTCCCACCATGATGAAATCACCATGGGCAAAATTGATCAGGCGCATTACCCCGAAGATGAGGCCGATGCCGAGCGCGGTCAGGGCATAGAGGCTGCCAAGGGCGACCGCGTCGACGACATGCTGCAGGATGGCGCTCATAACCGCCTCTGTAGGAATTGGCTGAAAGAACGGCAGGCCGTCGGGGGCGGCCTGCCGCGTTACGCCTCGGCCCGGTCAGAGCCCGAATGTCATTCGTAGAGGTCCGCCGTGAATTCAGGGAAGATGAGCTGTAGTGCCGGCGGATCTTCGAGCCCGATGTTGGCGGCAAATGATCCCTTGCCGTCTTGAATCTGGATCACCGTCATCGGGTGGAACATGTCGATGTGCATATCCGGCACAAAGGTCGTCCCGCCCCACAACAGGGGCTCTTTGTCAAACTTATTGAGTTCCGCCAAGACCGCATCGTTGTCGAGGGAACCGGCCCGCTCGGCCGCGACTTTAAGCGCCTGAATGACACTATAGCCGTTGAGCGGGAACGAGGTGTCCGGCTCGCCATGCGCCTCGCGATAGCGGGCGAAGAACTCATTGACCTCCGGTCGCGGGTCATCACCGTAGATCGAGCCAAAGGTAACGGCGTAGTGGTCGCTCAGTCCCGGCACGCCTTCCGCCCAGTAGTGGCCGTCCATGGCATCGCCGCTGACGATCGCCGCGTTGATGCCGGCACCGCGCACTTGACGGATCGCACTGACCGCACCCGGCACATAGGAACAGAGTGCCAAGATCTCGGGCTCGCCCTTCTCCTCCGCGGCCTGCTTGTAACGCGTGATCTGCGAAGCGATCGAGGGGTCTTCCTGCATGAAGGTGTCGACGCCGACTACCTCGCCGCCCAGCTTCTTCCAGTATTCGAGGAAACCGTGGCAGACACTCTTGTTGTACTCGATCGAGGCATCAAGCAGCGCATAGGCTTTACGCCATCCGCGATCCCAGCCGTACTTGGCCGCGATAGCGCCTTCCACCTGGCCCGGTGTGTTCATGGTGAAGGCGTAGGGGCCGATGCCCTGCACGCCCATCTTGGCATCCGAAGCGCAGAAAGAAATGGCGATCATCTTGTTGCTGTCTGCGACTGTCGCGGCCGGTGCACCCATATCATAGTCGCAGGAGACGACCATGAAGGTGGCACCGTTCGCGATCACCTCAGTCCCGGCCTTGGCGCCCTGGACAGCATCGGTCTTGGTGTCAGAAACGACCGCCCGAATTTTCCGCCCGAGAATGCCGCCCTCGGCATTGAAATCCTCGATTGCCATTTGGGCGCCGATCAAGGGCGGGCCATCGTAGGCGTCCATCCAGCCGCTCTGGGCGATGGCAAAGCCAATGACCACCTCCTCGTCGGCCTGGGCTGACTGCTGCACGGCACCGGTTGCGGCCAAGATCACCGCCGCGCCCATCGCCCCCCAAGTCTTCTTGAACCTGCGGAATTCGCTTGTCCTCATCGTCAGGCCTCCTCCTTCGAAATGCATTTCACGAACATCATGTAACACCAAGAGACGCTGGTCGAGTTCCCCATTGATGAGCACCTCAGCAAGGAACCCGCCCAGCCCCTAGGAAAAAGGGATCCAGATTTCGTGACGTGTTACAATTTAAACTGAAATAGATTATCGGAATCAAGAAATTTTGGGTATTGTGGAACATAAATTCCAGAAAGAGCCTGACTAATCTGGCTAACTCACCACCAGACTCATCGGGCCTACTGCAAGTGCTGGGCAGCAGGTGTGGAAGGAACATTGATCTTCGGCGAAGCCATGCGAAATTCGACGAGTTCCCTTACCGCGAGACGAGGCCATGGCGCCGCTGGCATTGCCGACGTCAAGCAAAAGGCGGCATCGCCAACACGCCCCAATGCGGACCGAAAGTGTTTGAGTCCAGCTGCGACTGTCATGCACCGCCGGCAGCTCTTGCCGGCCTCGCTCTCAGAGGCCTTAAGGGCCCCGGGGCGCGGGCTAGCGACTCCCGGGGCACGGCCCAGCGACTATCGAGGGCCTTGGGTTGGTCCTTGCCCGGAAAGTACTCAAGGAAAAAGGCACCAAGTGGCTGACCTATGATTTCACGCTATCCCCAAGGGAGCAGCAGGCATAAAGGGAGATCATCTAGCACTATGAAGGCTCTCAATGACAGTGTCTCACCCTGGATCGCACCCGACGAGCCGCCGCCGTTCGAGCTGGTCAACGCCGGCGGGAAGGGGCGGGTCATCTTGGTCTGCGATCATGCCGGCTCCCGTATCCCGCGGCGCCTGGGTGATCTCGGTGTCTCTCGCGAGAACCGCGCGCGCCACATCGCCTGGGACATCGGCGCGGCAGCGGTGGCTCGGCGGCTCTCGGCGATCCTCGACGCGCCGCTCGTGCTCAGCGTCTATTCGCGCCTGGTGGTGGACTGCAACCGGCCCCTGGACGAGTTCGACGCCTTTACAATTCAAAGTGAGGACGTGAAGATTCCAGGCAACGAGGGAATCAGCGACCACGAGCGCGAGCAGCGGGCAGCAGCATTCTTTTGGCCCTACCAGCAGGCCGTTCACCGCTTGGTGGAAGAGCGCACTGCGGGCGGGGCCGTGCCGGTCATGGTCTCGGTACACTCCTTCACGCCCAGCTACCACGGCCGCAGCCGGCCCTGGCACATTGGCGTGCATTACCGCTGGGACGACCGCTTTGCCCGGCTGGCACTAGCGGCACTGCGCGCCGACGGCACGCTTTGTGTCGGTGACAATGAGCCCTATCCACTGGCCCTCAACGAGGATTTCACAGTGCCAGTGCATGCCGAGAGGCGAGGCATGCCCTATGCGCTGTTCGAAATTCGCCAAGATCTGATTTCCGAGGATGCCGGTGTCGAGGCCTGGGCCGGACGCCTGGCCGCTCTGCTTTCCGAGGCGATGACCAATCCCCTTCTCGACAACTACATGGCGCCCGCGACCGACGTGTGCGCCCCATTTTCATAAGGAGACCCGCAAGATGCAGCGCAGCGAAATCGACGCGATCCCCCTCGCAGGGGACGTGAACTTCCGTGAGCGGCCCGTCGAACTCGGCAAGACGGCGCTCCTGATCATCGATTTGCAGAAGGGCGAGTACAATCCGGACAAGTGCGCCGCCGAACCGCACGACGCCTATCTCTGGAACCGCATTGCCGAGACGGTGATCCCCAACGGCCAGCGATTGCTCGCGACCTGCCGCGAGGGCGGCGTCGAGGTGATCCACACCACCGTCGAATGCCTCACTCTTGACGGCCGCGACCGGGGTCTCGACTACAAAGTCTCGGGCATCTTCGCAGCCAAGGGCTCCTGGCAAGCCCAGGTCATCGACGAGCTTGCGCCGCTTGAGAACGAGATCGTCATACCCAAGACCTCGTCCAGCGTGTTCAATTCCACCAACATAGACTACGTCCTTCGCGCCCTCGGAATCGAATACATCCTGGCCATGGGCATCGTCACGGACCAGTGCGTCGAGACAGCGATTCGCGACGGATGCGACCGCGGCTTTCTCATGACATTGATCGATGACGCCTGCGCGACCCACAGCCAGGAACGGCACGAGGCCTCGATGCGTGGGATCAAGGGCTACTGCCGCAAGCGCTGCACCGACGAGGTGATCGACGAACTGGTCACGCTGCGGCAGTCGGCTAAAGCGAAATGACAGCGGCCGCCAGCGCGCCGACGTCGCGCGGGGAGGCGGCACTGGTGCTGCGGCCGGGTACAGAAAATCCCGGTGGACCCGGCCGGATCATGGTTGATCGCTGCGGACCCACTCCAGGCAAGCATCCGCTTTAGTGGAGGCCAACCGTGAACCTTGGCGACACCATCCGAAACTCGATGAGCTCTTTTACCGCGGCTGAGCGAAAGGCAGCAACCGCACTGCTTGCCGACTACCCCTTTGCCGGCCTGCTGACCTTGGCCGAACTTGCCAAGCGGTCGCACGTCAGCAGCCAAACCATCCTAAGACTAGGCTCCAAACTGGGCTTCGATGGCTTCGGCGAACTCCAGAAGACATTGCTCGGTGAATTGAAGGAAAGCTATCAGTCGCCGATCATCTTGCACGACAGACGCGGCGACGGAAAGACGGGCGATGCTTTCCTTGCCAACTTGGCGGAAGCCTCCATCGAAGCCATGAGAAGAACAGTCGCCTTAGTGCCCGATGAACAGCTCGACGCGGTCAGCGCCTTGTTGAGCGACCAACGACGGTCGATATTTCTCTTGGGTGGCCGGGCGACGGATTCCTTGGCTCTATACCTCTTCTTTCACCTTCGCCAAATCCGACCCAAAGTTTACAAGGTTCCGCGGTCCCCTGAAGAGTGGCCGGAGTATCTTTTGCGCATAAGGAAGAATGACATCGTCATCATGATCGACTATCGCCGCTACCAAGTCGATCTCCAAACTTTTGCCAAGTGCGCAGCGCGTGACCGCGGCGCTCAAATCGTTCTCATCACGGACACGTGGCTGTCGCCCATCGCCAAGCACAGCACCCATGTCCTTCCGAGTGTCATTGATGTCGGCACGCCTTGGGATACCGGAACGTCCGCCATGCTTCTTATTGAAGGGTTGATAAGCAAGGTCTCCGAAGTGGACTGGCCGAGAACGCGCAAGAGAATAGAGGCCTGGGAGGCGCTTCGAATGCAACCTTCTGTTTCTGAACGCGAATCAGAAGATTAGCCCGGGCTTCATCGGGACAGAATTGCTGGACCGGGAGATTGCTTGATGCGCTGGGGGAAACCGCTTTTTCCGATTTACAAGGAGGATCCAGGCGTTGTTGTGGACAGCCATGGCGCCGGTCGCCTGGCGGCGGGCCGTTCCTAATCGTTGGAGCAGGCGGCCCACTACGGGAATTACGACGCCCATCGTCTAACAGCGAAACCTTAATGCCGTCGATTTTGGCCGAACTTTGACCGATGACGCTGAGTACAGTTTCGAGAGCCGGCCGAAAGTCGCCGAAGCCTCAGTACCCTGCAAGGGCAGGGTCGAACAGGCCCCCAGCCAGTGTAAGATCGCCGGTTTGTCGCAGGCTGCCAGCACTTTGCCATTGACGGTTTCGTAGTCGCGGCGATTTGCCTGCTCGGGCCAAGGCGCGGCTCGTCATCAGGATCACCCCGCCGCCCAATCGTTGAATGACGTCGACCTACTCGATATGGGCGCGAACGATATCGTCAGGCCGGTGGGGTTGATCTGGCTCCTACTGGTCGGTACCGGCGCCGCAAAAGACGCGCTCTTGCTCGCTTGGCGTCGGATCATATCTTCCGGGCGGCGAGGCGAGACAGATCCCCGGTGCTACCGTCACTCTGCTGCCTCAGGGGGCGGCTCATCGGCTTTGCCCTTGCGCACCCGCTCCCGGGTCCCCTGCCGCTGATGGTCGGCGTGCCTGGTGGGAAGCTGTTCGGCCAATTCGCGAATGCGCAGCCGCTCGGTGGCTGGGACGATCCGGCCTTCATCGCCTAGGCCCAGATGACGCGGCCAAGCGGCGTACTTCTTGCGCATCTGATGGGGTTGATAAAGGCTCATTTCATCCGGTGTCACGTCGTACTCGATGGTCAGTGCACCATCTCGTTCAGCAGCCTCCAGCAGTTCCAGGCCGGCGGCCGTTCGGGCGATAACGCCATTGGTGCCCGGGTCTTTGGCACTGCCCGCGCGTGTGGGAGAGCCGCCGACCCAGGTGTCTGAGGCTGCAACATCCGCCGCCTCGCCAATGCCGTCCGGGCAGATCTTGCAGCGAAAGGGCAGGCTCCACTGGCTTTCGTCTTCCCCCCAGAAATCGATGTAGTGCCACTCCCTGACCCTGTCGCGCGTTTCAACCCGCGTCGGGCCTGGGCAGCCTCGGCCGCGATAACGAAGACCTGTCACTTCCTGTGGTTCGATACCGTTGCGCCCCAGAAAGTCGGCCAGGAATGGCGGCGGCATGTAGCCGCCACAAACCGGCGTTAGCCAGTACGTGACAAGCTCATCGACGCGGGGGTCGTGGCGGGCCAGGTTGCGCAGGGCTGCGATGTCACAGGGCTTGCCGATAAAGGCAAAGGGCTTTCCCTGCGCCAGCACCTGGTCGACATCAAGGAGCGGTGCTGCCGGCCCATAGCGCGATCCGGCACCCACCATCACGTCGGCATGGCTAAAGCTTAGATGCCGTTCGCCGAAGCTGGGCTCGGAAGTGGAGGTTTTGACGTGCAGCACGAAGTCGACCCGCCCGCTCTCCAGCAGATAGCTGGCCAGGGCAGTGAGGACGCCGCCGGTCGAGCCCTCGAACCGCACCTCGGGGTCGCTCGCCCAGGCGCGCACGATGCGCCGCCACGGCCCCCAGACGTCGTCCATAAGGGTGTTGTGGTCGACAAGATGGGCCGGCAAGCCTTCAATGCGGGTTCCGGGGCAGGTGTCATAGATTTTATCGACGGTGGCGTGATCCAACTCACCAACGACGACAGGCCGCTCGTAGCCAGTGGTGGTCTTGGTGACTTGGATTCGGTCCACTCCGGCGACAGCCTGGCAAAGGCCGCAGCCGGTGCACAGGCCCTGTTCGGCGATCGCATAGAGCCGGTCCTGTGGCGCAGGCGGTTCAGACATGAACCTCTCCCATAGCCTTGCGCCACAATTCCTGAATGGCGACGCGACGGGTAAAAGCGTTAATGAATGCCTTGGGCACGCCATCAGTGATCATCTTCGTCATGAGGCCGGTTACGAACATTCGGTTACGGAAGGACTGCTTGCCGATCCGGAGTGGCGAGAAGAGATGCAGAAACATCGACGTACCCGCCGTCAAAGCGTGACTGTGACAGCCTTGGTTTCGCAATAGGCATCGAGTGCCGCCAAGCCCTTTTCTCGGCCGATACCGCTCTGCTTCATGCCGCCGAATGGCACCGTATCGCCAGCGCTGTGATAGCCGTTGACAAAGACCTGACCGGCTTCAACGCTGCGGGCGAAGCGCAAGGCCTTTGAAATGTCCTTGGTGTGGATACCCGCCGCGAGGCCATAGCTAGTGCCATTCGCGATCTCGATGGCGTCCTCTACACCATCGACCGGAATAACGCTAAGCACCGGGCCAAAGACCTCCGCCTGGGCTAGCTCGTCATCAGCAGCCACGTTGTCGGCGATAGTCGGCTCGAAGAAGAAACCGCCTTCGCAGTCTTTGACCCTTGCGGGTAGGCCGCCGGTTGCCAAGGACATGCCGCGGCCGCGAGCGCGCTCGACGAAACCGACGACTGTCTGAAACTGGCGCGAGGAAATCAGCGGCCCCATGTCCGGGTTGTCGAGCCCGTGGCCGAGGTGGATTGCCCGGCAACCCTCGACCAGCCTTTCGAGCAAGTCGGCGTGGATCGGCCGCTCGACAAGAAGTCTGGTCCCGGCCGAGCAGATCTGCCCGGCGTTCTTGAAGGCGCCAGCCAGGACGTCGGTCGCGGTTTTTTCAAGATCGGCATCCTTGAGAACCAGATGGGGCGATTTGCCGCCGAGTTCCAAAGTGACAGAGGCGAGGTGGCCGGCGGCGGCCGTCATGACCTTCTTGCCGGTGGCAACCGATCCAGTGAAGGTCAGATGAGCGACGTCCGGGTGCTCGGCCAAGGCCTGACCGGCTTCGCTACCTCGGCCAGGCACGATATTAACGACGCCACGGGGCAGGCCGGCTTCTTGGAGGACTTCGGCGAGCAGGATGGCCGTGAAGGGCGTATCCTCTGCCGGCTTGACAACTGCGGTGTTGCCGCAAGCCAAGGCCGGCGCGATCCCCCGCGCCACCATCGAAATTGGTACATTCCACGGTACGATGTGGCCGGTCACCCCGTGGGGGCAGCGCTCAGTAAAGCAGACCTTGTGACTGCCCAGGGGGATGCTGGTGCCTTCGAGCTTGTCGACCAGACCGGCGTAATAACAAAAAAAGTCCGCCGTGCGCTCGACGCTGGCTATGCCCTCGCGCAGCGGTTTGCCGCTATCGAGCGTTTCTATGGGCCCGAGCCGTTTGGCCTGCTGACGAATGGCCTCGCCGGCTTGCCAAAGCAAGCGGCCCCGTTCCCTCGGCAATAGATCGGCCCAAGGTCCTTTGAGCGCCCGCTTGGCACTGCTCACAGCCTGATCGATGTCTGCAGCGGTACCGGCCGGCACTGCGCCCAAGCGAAGGCCTGAACCGGGGTCGATTGACTCGATCACATCACGACCATCGCCTGCCAGGCGTTCGCCGGCGATCAGCATGTAATCGGGGAAGGGGCCGGCGTCGGCTATGGCAGCTGCCCAACGGCCTGTCATGATGCACTCTCGATCAGCAGCCGCAGCCGACAGCGATGGGCGGCGGCGATGTGGGTGCGCGCAGCTTGCTCGGCCGCCTCCGCATCGCGCGCACGGATCGCCTCGACGATCGCCTTGTGCTCCGTTAAGGCAGTCGCCGCTCGCCCCGGCAGCGAAAAGGTCGTTCCTCGCAGCAGGGCGAGGGCGTTGCGCAGTTGCCCGAGCGTCTGCAGCAGATAGCGGTTGTGGGCGGCGGCATAAATGGTCTCGTGGAACTGCCGATTGATCTGCGCCAAGGCCTTGGGTGTGGTGGCGGTGTTACTGCTTCGCTCGAGCAGGACATCAAGCAACGCGATCTCGGCATCGTCGATATGCCGGGCCGCGAGTTTGGCAGCGGCGCCTTCCAGTGCCTCGCGCATGGCATAGAGCTCGCTGACTTGCTGTCGATCGAGGTCGGCAACGACAACCCCTCGCCAGGATTCAAAGCTAAGAAGGCCTTCTGCCTCCAGCCGCCGGAAGGCTTCGCGCACTGGCGTTCGCGAAACACTCAGCCAGTTGGCGACCTCGGTTTCCCGGATCCTGTCGCCGGGTCGATAGCGGCCGCTGCGAATTGCTTCCAGGATTTCCTGCTTCACCTGGGCCGCGCGCGGCGCGTGGGAGCCACTGTTGGACGCACGCCGGGATTTTTTCAGGGGCACTACTTTGTTGGTCACTCGGCTGTCCCTCTCACTCGTTTCAGCGACGTCGCAGCCGACCCGCCGGCGATCTTGCCGAAGACTGCGCCGGCGGTCAGGCCAGTACCGCCCGGATAGTTGAAATAGAACAGTCCGCCGAGCAATTCGCCAGCCGCGTAAAGCCCCTTGATGGGCTTGAGATCCGTATCGAGCACCCTGCCAGTAGTGTCGATGCGCAGGCCGCCGAACGTGAAGGTCACGCCGCAGGTGACCGCGAAAGCCTCAAAGGGTGGCTCGTCGATGGTATTGGCCCAGTTTGATTTGGGGACAGGCAAGCCCTTTGTGCCGCGGCCATCCTTGATCGTTGGGTTGAAGGGCACGGCGGTATCCACTGCCTTGTTGTAGGTCGCAATTGTTTGGTGTGCTTGCTGCGGGTTGACGCCATCAAGCTTATGAACGAGGTCCTCCAGTGAGTTGGCACTGACCTTGGTTACCTGTCGGATGCGATACTCATCGCGTTGCAGGTGGCTGACTTTATGATCGAAGATCTGCCAGGCGAACTGTCCCGGTTGGCCGAGAATTACGGCGCCGTACTTGGCATAGGTGTAGTTGCGAAAATCCGCACCTTCATCCACGAAGCGTTCGCCTTTCGCGTTGAGCATGATGGCAAAAGGGTAAGAGTGCTTCTGAAAGCCGTCACCGACGGCGAGGTCGCCAAACTCGGGCGCGTTGCGGTCCCAACCGACCGCGTGGCAGCCCGACCAATGGCCATAGGATGCCGCCCCGATTTCCAGCGCCATTTGGATGCCGTCGCCGGTGTTGAAGCGGGAACCGCGCACCTTGGCTAGATCCCAGCCCGGTCCCAAATAGCGAGCGCGCCATTCGTGGTTGGCCTCGAATCCTCCGGACGCCAGCACGACAGCCTGCGCCTTGATCATCCGATTTTGCCCTGCGGTTCTGACATGGACACCAGCGACACCATGGTCGTCGGCCATCAGCGACAAAGCGCGCGTGTCGTAGCAAATGGGGATCCGGGCATCGGCTGCCGCTTTTGTCAGACCGTCGACAAGTCCTGGGCCGCCGCCCCAGGCCTCTATGGTCAGGCCACCCCAGAACTTGAAGCGGCCCGCGACCTTGAAGGCTTGGCGTCCCCAAAGGGGCTGAAAGCGGATGCCTCTGGCGCGCATCCACAACAGGGTTTCCCGGCTGTTGCGCACCAGTATTTCTGTCAAATCCGGATCGCAGCGGTACTCGGTAATGCGGCCCATGTCGTCGAAGAACTGCTCTTCGCTGTAGGTGCCGAAGTCCGTCTGCTGCACCTCCTGATCGGTTAAATCCGGCATCAGCCGGCGAAGATCCTCGACGCCCTCGTAGACGCAACGCATGGCGCCGGCTGTGAAGCGGCTATTGCCGCCGGATTCGGCAAGCGGTGCCCTTTCAAGGACGACGACCTCGGCACCGGATTCACGGGCGGCGAGGGCCGCGCACAGCGCCGCGTTGCCGCCGCCGACCACCACCACGTCGGCGCGATTGGGAAGAGGGTTCGCTTTCTCCAACTCCGGTGACCTCAAGTGATCAAGATGACCCCTGAGATATTGTATACAGCTGCGCACAATTGTAAATGACGATCAACGTCCAGCCGTCAGCGCGCGAAGGATATGGTAGAAGCAATGATCAAGCAGTCTCACCGAAGAACGGACCGCTGCCGGAGTTGCAGCAGGCCCGATAGCAGCGCGCTCGGCCGCAACATAATCACCCTGCCGAGCCCTGCCGCAGGTAACACTCAGGTGGATTCTATCTCAGCCTGCGCCCGCCAGGGGAGCGAGCGGGCCGTCGGCAGGTCCTTGTTAAAAGCTTTCCGTGATTGAATGCTTCCGATCGCGTCAGCAAATCC
This sequence comes from Rhodospirillales bacterium, assembly GCA_965222795.1. Classification (GTDB taxonomy): domain Bacteria; phylum Pseudomonadota; class Alphaproteobacteria; order Kiloniellales; family CBDCUY01; genus CBDCUY01. The sequence continues at coordinate 4,077,652 of OZ244972.1, forward strand.
GTCCTTTACTTAGGCCGCACCTGCCGACTGAGTTGATTGGTCGACTTTCGTCGGGCAGGCCTTGTGGATCGCTTCGACGATGGGCTGGCGACCAGTTTCGAGCAAACTGGTGATCGTCGCCATCATCTGCGGACGGGACTTGTTGGCCAGAATCGATGGAGGCGTCGCCAGACCGGTCTGAAAATCGACGAGCAGCACCGATAGGGTCTCCCGCATCAAAAGGATGTCATAAAGGAGTTCCAGTTCCGGCAACTGAAGTGGGAAAGCCGAATGGAAGCCGCCAACAACTTCGCCACACATTTCCGCGGGGTCGGTGCTCAGCTCCAACAGGCAAAGAGTCAGGGCCGCCAAGTCGCACACCAGTGGCGCCCGTACCAGGTCCCCCATGTCGTAGATGCCAACTATTTCCTCGGCATCCTTGTCGGAGCACAATAGATTGGCGAGATGGCCACTACTCTGGACGACCTGGGCCCGCATGTACTTGAGAGACGGGAGAATGGCCGAAGTGAAATGGGGTCGTAGCACGGCTTCATAGGCGCGTATGTCGGACCCTCCACAGGCCCAGAATCCGGGGTCCCGGATCAGCTCGTTGGTGGTGTCCAAGGGCAGAAGAGATTGATCGACTTGATAAGAAAAAGAGCCAAGGGCCTGCGCCACTTTTGCATAGATTTTCCCGGCATTCCGCGCCGCCCGCTTGGATGGTGGCATGTCCAGCCTAAAGACGACGGCGCCCACGTCGTCGACAACACGCACGCCATGGCGAACTTTGCTATCCGTTTCAAACTGACCGACCAATTGGCCTGTGAGGGTTGATCGTATGTTGGGGACGGTCAAATCGGACACGGTAGCCCGCAGGTGCATCAGCGCACGAAGCTGGCAATCGGCGATGCCAATATCTTCACCCTGAGGGGATAATCTAACTAGAAAACGCTTTTTGTTCTCGGCAGTAAGACGGAAGAATTGATTTCGATCACAGTTTAGTTTCAGCAGTATCCCGTGAAGACCGTAGTGTTCAGTCAGAAAATCGAGTAGTTGAGCGGCCTGGTAGGCTGGGGCTTGTGGCCGTAGCGATTTTTCAGTGATCATTTTTTGGAAAACCGCAGGCAATTGAATCTTATGAACAGTACCATTATCATGAGAGTTGTGCATCTATATCAATATGGTTTTTCTTATAGTGGCAATGGTATATTTCCAATAGAATATCATGGCAGATGTGTCAGGCTAAGTGCAAGCTAGTTCGAATATAAACTTTGAGAATAGATCGCCCTGTCCCTTGATGTGTGGCTTTTGATAGATATCTGGACACCGACTGCGCCAGGAGAAATGTGCAAAATGCGAGCGATAGATTTTGCCGAGTGACCCTTCAATATTAACCCGATGATGTCCCGCTCACGGGCAGTTAGCGCGCCGATGCCGATCCGTCCCAAAGCCATACAAACTGTTTCATGTCCCTTGCGCTTCAGGCCTTCATTGCTTGGGCCCTTGGCCCCTGAGGTCGTATGGTACAGCGTGAAGAGATTACGGCAGGTGGCCTCCAAGACATTCATCATTGATACAGCCTGTTCCACGACCTGTTCTTGCGCACCGCGGTACAGAATATCGACATGAATGCAGTGTCCGGGGCCATGACGTCCTAGACGAAATTCTTGGCCCTGCCATATGGCGATTGCCTTTTAGGCCGGAACCCTGGGGTTACGTGATCAATGAGAGACGCTGTTGGAAAAGACTTCAAGATTCTTAATTTCTTAGAATCGAGCACGAATCGAGCGCTAAACCTTACTTTATGAAAGGTCTTATTACTGACCGATACTGAGACTTTTATCATCCAAATAACCTCAATTATTTCGTGAGTACTTCGATATAAATCCCTATAAATAGTGCGGTAAAATGGATTTCTAGTGCTTAATTTTGCACTGTTTGCCACTGGGGTTAAAACCACACGGCTGAGATTGTCCTCTCGAAGGGGCCGGACGATTGTTACCGGGGTTCCTCATCCTCGATTCGAGGTACATAACAGTCCCACTTTGGCTCGGCGCCACGAGGCTGTTTGCCCATTGCTGCCTCTGTAACGGCATTTGCTTTGTCATCATTTGCACAAGCCTGGTGGCCCCAGCACGTGTTCGGAAAACCTGGCAAGGTCAGGTTTCAAGCCGCACACTGCCGCTACAACCTCGCCTTGGGGCTGCAGAGTGTGAAAAGGTGCGTAGAAGGACACTTTGCCTGTATCTAGGAGAAAAACAAGAATCAAGGCGGGCCCTGGTTGTTAATGAATGCCTAGCAGTGACTTTCAGAGCTAACGCTCTTCAAACCAAGGCAAATTGGAGAGCGCCCCGCCGTTCCAGATGGCTCAATCGACATTGTCGTTGGCGCCAGGGATTGTGCCGCTTTTTGGCACTGCGGCAGAATTCGCGGCCGCAAAGGCCGTCTCCTAGGCATCGATAGCTTATACCAAATCTCGATAGGAATCACCCATAGCATGGCGGCGATTTGGTCCGCCGGTTAGGCGCGTTGCGCGGCGCGATGCCGTGCGTATCGGGCAAGCAACGCAACGCGGCGGGCGGGCCAAAGCGCCCCACCGGAGGCCGGCTTTTCCGGCGCGCTGGCCGCGTTGCAACCGGCTTATGGTGCACAAGGCACCCCCAGGGACTTTGGGGCGTCGACCGCGCCTAACCAACGCGCCGGAAAAGCAGGTGCTATGGGCGATTCCTATCGAGACTTGGTATTAACCATGATGACCCTTCTTGGGGGATGGCTTTGCCGCACCACCCGTACTCTTTAGGGAGAACCGCTGTCGAATTCTGCGGCCATCGCAGGCACGTGTCACCTAATCTTGTCGGTGGCTAAAGAGAAAATGCGCGCGAAATCAACGAACCAGGAGGATTCACTGTGAAAACAATTGCCCTTACCGCCGTGGTCGGCGCCGGCTTGATTGCCGCCGCTTATGCCGGTGACGAGCTTTCTCGCGCCTGGCAGGATCCAAGCTATGAGACCCCGCGTTCGGCGCCGGTTGAGGTCGAACCGAGGTGGAACCCGCACGATCAGCAGGCGGGTCGGGAAGGGCTGCGGATCCCTGCCGGCCATTTGCCGCCTCCGGGAAGCTGCCGTCTTTGGTACAGTGACCGCCCGGCCGGTCACCAACCGCCGCCGGGTGATTGCGGCGTTCTCGAGTCAATGATCTCCGAAGGCATTCGCCTGATTCGCAGTTAACCAAAGGGAGATACAGGATATGGCACGGTATCACCTCGCTCTTGGCCGGGCCCTACCAGTGGCGACGGTCGCCATAGCCCTACTGGCGGCTACGCTGCCGGCAACAGCCGATCCTTGGAAGGACGAAAGCGGCCACGGCCGCTATGGTTACGAGCACAAGGATGGCAAAACCGAGTGGTATGAAAGCGGTTGCAAGATCGAGGAAAAGTATGGTGGCGGTAGCTACAAGAAGGAGGTCCACTGCGATGGCCCGCGCTACGCCCATCTTCGCCCTGGAGGCGGCCCCTACCATTACGACCGCCCCTACCGGAGAGGCCGGTCGGAATATGATAGGGACTATGATGACCGCGGCTACGATTATGATCGTGACGACTATTATGACCGTGACTACGACCGCGATCCGGGCGGCCCCATCGATATCCTGCCGGACGACATGACAAGCTGGCAACATCCGGACGGTTCGGGTCCCTACCGGTCTGATCAGCAGGCCCATGACGACAGGTCTGACAGGAGCGGCGCCGGCACCGTCGGTCCGTGCCGGGAGTATGATACGGTCGCCGAGATCGATGGCAGGCTGCAGCGCCTCTACGGCCGGGCCTGCCGCCAACCGGATGGTTCTTGGAAGTTTGTCAACTGAGTTTGAGAGCATAGCAGCGCCGAACCTGCGAGCCGACCCACAGGAGCGTCGGGATAGCCCTGCGAAAAGACGACGTGGCTGGAAGGGACTGGCGTTTCGGCTGGTCCTTTTCCTTGTTCTTGTGAGCGCTGTTCTTAGTCTGGGTGTCGCCGCCTACCTCGCCTACGATCTACCCCTCTCGCCGGCGCTTCAATCGCCGCCGTCGCGTTCCTTTAGCCTCCTGGATCGAGACGGCCAGAGTTTTGCCGTCCGCGGGGTCTATAAGGGCAGCGCGGTGCCCTACGAGGCCTTGCCTAACGACCTGGTCCACGCGGTCTTGGCCATCGAGGATCGGCGCTTTTTCGACCACAACGGCATCGACAGCTGGGGAATCTTGCGGGCCGCCTGGGTCAACCTACGGGCAGGCGAGATTCGCCAGGGCGGCAGTACCCTCACCCAACAGTATGTCAAGCTCGCCTTTCTAACACCGGAACGCACCCTGCGCCGCAAGATACAGGAGGCCCTGCTGGCGCTCTGGTTAGAGGCGCGCCTCGACAAGAAAGAAATCTTTCGCCGCTACATCAACGAGGTCTACTTCGGCGCCGGAGCCTATGGCATTGATGCAGCCGCCCGGCGCTACTTCGGTAAAAAAAGTTTTGACCTGACCCTGGCCGAAAGCGCCATGCTCGCAGGTTTGATCCGGGCGCCATCGCGTCTGGCGCCCACCGGCGACCTCGATGCGGCTCAGGCCCGGGCCGAGGTGGTCGTGCGGGCCATGCTGGAGGCTGGTTTTATCGGCGAGCCGCGGGCGGAAAAAGCGATCGCCGAGCCAGCGGATTTGGTCCATCTGCCAAGGGGCGATGACGGTAAAGGCTATTTTGCCGACTGGTTGAAGACCCAGGCTGATGAACTTCTGGGGCCGGTTTACGGCGACTTCTCCATAAAAACCACCCTGGACCAGGGGCTGCAGGAGATCGCAGAGTCGGTCCTGGCCGAGCACCTGGAAAAGGAGGGTGAAGAGCTTGCCGTCGGACAAGTCGCCTTGGTGGCGCTGGCACCGGATGGCGCCGTACGGGCCATGGTTGGCGGCCGAGATTACCTTTCCTCTCAATTCAACCGGGCAACCCAAGCGCAACGCCAGCCGGGTTCACTCTTCAAGCTCTTTGTCTACTTGAGTGCCCTGCGCGCCGGCTACCATCCGGACAACCAACTAGTGGATGAACCGATCGAGGTCGGCAATTGGCGGCCCAAGAACTACTCGGATCGTTACTTGGGTCGGATAAGCCTTCGCGAAGCCTTCGCAAAATCCGTGAACAGCGTGGCCGTGTTACTGACCGAAGCGGTCGGTCGGGAAACAGTCGCCGAGACGGCGAGAGGCCTTGGCATCGTCTCTCCCTTGCAAGTGCATCCCAGCCTGGCGCTCGGTACCTCGAACGTCAATCTGCTGGAGATGGTGGCGGCCTATGGAGCGGTCGGCTTCGGCGCAGCGCGCCTGGAGCCCTATGGTATCGTCGCCCTAGGTGGGGAGAGTCCTCTCTACCGCCATCCCGTTCCCGCATCGCCCAAACTGAATCATTTCGAGCGCCTGGCCCGTCAACACATGCGGGACTTGCTGGAAGCCGCCGTCAACAGCGGCACCGGGCGAGCGGCCAGCCCCGGCATTTCCATCGCCGGCAAGACCGGCACCAGTCAGGATCATCGTGATGCCTGGTTCGTCGGCATGACGGATGAACTGGCGATCGGCGTTTGGGTCGGCAACGATGACAATCAGCCTATGAAAAAAGTGACGGGCGGGAGTCTGCCAGCGCGCATATGGCGGGACTTTGTCATGCGGGCACGCGAGCAAGCGCCCGCCTTGATGATCGCAGGGGCGACGGAGACCCAAGCGCCACCCGAGCTGGCGGCTGCCGATGATCCGACCGCACCATTGGAAGCCATCGACACCGGCGATCCAGCGGAAACCGCCGAAACTGCCGATGCCGCCGATATCCTCGCCGATACGAGCAGCGAAACGGCGCAAGATTCCGAATTCGACGATGTTTCTGTTACCTTTCCCACGCCGCCGGTGCCGCAGCGGGCCGATCGTGAGGCGAGGCGCAAAGCCAAACGTAAGCAGGCCGCCAAGCGTGCCAGCGACGGGGTACTTTTCGGTCATCCCGAGGTTCTCGACGTGGGGACCTTGCGGTTCGCTGATCGAGTAGTGCGGCTCTTCGGGATTCGGCCTGTCAGTGCCGGCTTCGTCGAGGCCATGCGCTCCTACATTGGCGACCGCGTCGTCACCTGTAGGCCCTTCGATCGACGGGCCTACATCTGTGAGGTCGGCGGCTACGACCTTTCGGAAGTCGTGATCTACAATGGTGGCGCCCGCTTGACCCGCAACGCACCATCCCAACTACGGCGCGCGCAGGCGGAAGCCCAAGCCAACAGGGTTGGCATCTGGGCCCGGCAATAGCGTGGCCCCGAGGGCGGCACCGGTGGCTTCCTCGAGGGCCGATTTGCGGAACTCGGATAGCAAATTGCCTGACAAATTCACGATCGCGTAACCGGAAAATTTTTGGCATATCGGTGGTCCACGCTCGCGCTCTGTCGTTTAGGCAGGCTAGGGCAGGCAGGCTAGGGCAGGCGGGTGCATTCTAGGCAGTGCCCTCCGGCCCAAATTGAGAGGGCAAGTTGGATGAAGATTCAGAGAATTGAGACCTTCAGCAATCAATACGTTTGCCTGGTGCGCGTGCGCTGCGAGGATGGCCGGGAGGGCTGGGGCCAGCCCGCACCCTATAACGCCGACATCACGGCTCAGGTGCTGCACCGCCAGGTGGCGCCCTACGCGCTGGGGGCTGATGCCTTCGATATCGATACCCTGATCGACCTTATTCCCGAGCGCGAACACAAGTTTCCCGGCTCCTATCTGCGCCGGGCCATGGCCGGCCTCGATACGGCGCTGTGGGACCTGCGCGGCAAGATCGAGGGCAAGAGTGTCTGCGAGCTGCTAGGCGGCCAGCCGCGCCCGTTGCGGGTTTATGGCTCCAGCATGAAGCGAGACATCACCCCGGAAGATGAAGCCGAACGCTTCCTCCGCTTGCGCGGCGAGTTCGGCTATGACGCCTTTAAGTTTCGCATTGGCGAAGAGTGCGGGCGCGATGTGGACGCCTGGCCGGGCCGCAGCGAGGCGATCGTTGCCGCGGTCAGCCAGGCACTTCGCGGCGAGGCGGACTTGCTGGTCGATGCCAATAGTGGTTTTTCGCCCAAGCGCGCTATCGAGGTGGGTTACCTGCTACAGGACCATGGCATCTGCCACTACGAGGAGCCTTGCCCCTATTGGCAGCTCGAGTGGACCAAACAGGTGACCGATGCCCTCGACATCGACGTGACGGGCGGCGAACAGGATTGCGATCTAACAATTTGGCGGCGCATGATCGACATGCGGGCGGTCGACGTGGTGCAGCCCGACGTCTGTTATCTCGGCGGCGTTTGCCGGACTCTGCGGGTGGCGGAGATGGCTCGCCAGGCGGGTCTGCCCTGCACGCCACATGCCGCCAACCTGAGCTTGGTCACCGTCTTCACCCTGCATTTGATGGGCGCCATCCCTGGGGCCGGCCCTTATGTAGAATTCACTATCGAGGGTCCAGACTATTACCCCTGGCAATACGGCATCTTCGAGCCGGCCCTAGTTGCCCGCGACGGCAAGGTTCAAATTCCTGATGGTCCCGGTTGGGGGGTGACCATCGATCAAGGCTGGCTGGACAAAGCGGCCTACCAGGTCAGCGAACTCGGATGACGCCGGCTCCGTCGGCCTAGCGAGGGGCCGATCAATTACGACCGTGTCTTTCTGCAGACTATCCCTCGTTCAGCCAAGCCGCGATAGCGGCGAGGGCTCTTCATAGGCGCCGGCCTCTCGTCTTTTTTCGTGAAAGCTATCTATCTTCTGACGAACATCGTCGCCGGCGCGCGCCACCAGTATGGCGACCAGACCTTCAAGGAGGGCCGTAACCGCCGCGTGGGACTGGAAGAACTGCGGCGTGTGGGTGGGTGCTATCAGGGCCCGATCTGCCTCCTGCGCCAAGGGCGACGTCAGGCTGTCGGTGATCCCAATGACCTTGCAGCCGTTCTGTCGCGCAAGTCGCACAGCGGCCATGGTGTCAGCCCGGTAGGGTTGGAAGGTGAGTGCCACGAGCAGCTCTCCCGGCCGCGCCCAGGTGAGGTCGTCGATCGGCAGTGAACCTCGGCGCGGAACTGGCGAGATATGACTGAACGCCATGCGGGTCACGTACCAAAACTGATGGGCCAGCAACTCAGCAGCACCAACCCCCAGCACATAGACCTTGCGCGCCGCGAGGATTTGATCGGCGGCGGCTTCCAGTTCAGTGGCGTCCTGCCGGCGCCACATGGAGACCATGTTGTCGGTGGTAGCCTCCGCCATCTCAGCGATCACTGCGGCGCATCCGCCTTTTGCCCCTAGCTCCTGCAGCCACTCAGCGCGATTGCCGAACCCGCCCAAGACATTGGCAACAACGAAATCGCGGAATCGTTCACGCAACTCGTCATAGCCCTGAAAGCCGATCTGTTGCGCCAAGCGCACCAATGTGTTCGGGTGTACCTCGGCTTTGCCAGCGAGCGCGCGCATGGACTGGACGCCGATCTCACGCGGGTGGTCGATGATGTAGCGTGCCGCCCTTTGCAGTTGGGGCGAGAAATCGCTGAAGCCCTCGGTCAGTGTTGCCAGAACCTCCTCAGCGGATCGAATTGATCGGGTCAATTTGTACCAATCTTATTGACAATGGTTTATGTGTACCATCATATACTTGATTGCAGCTTAGGGCGCAACCGAATTTAAAGGAACTCCGACATGCGGGATCAGGCGAGGGTCGTGATCGTTGGTGGCGGGGTGATGGGCTGTTCGCTTGCCTACCACCTCTGCAAGGAGGGCTGGACCGATGTCGTTCTGCTGGAGAAGGCGGAACTGACCTCGGGCTCGACCTGGCATGCCGCCGGCCAGATCACCCATTCGGTCAGCCATCATGGGCTTGCGAAAATGGCCGCCTATGGGACCGAACTCTATCCGCAGCTGGAGGCGGAAACCGGCCAATCAGCCACCTGGCACGGCTGCGGCAGCCTGCGTGTGGCCTACGAAGAGGCGGAGCTAGATTGGCTTCGCTACACGCTTTCCGTGGGCCGGGGCCTCGGCCACGAGATGGAGATCGTTAGTCCGGATCGCATTCGTGAGCTCCATCCCTTTTACAATCTCGAGGGCATCAAGGCGGCCCTGCATACCCCTCACGATGGCCACGTCGATCCCGCGGGCGTGTCTTTTGCCATGGCTGCGGGGGCCCGGCAGATGGGGGCGCAGGTGGTTCGCCGGAACCGGGCGACGGGGGTAACGCGCCACGACAATGGCGAGTACACGGTCCATACCGAGAAGGGCGATATCCGCGCCGAGATGGTGGTTAATGCCGGCGGCACCTACGCCCGCCAGATTGGTAAGTGGGTCGGCCTGGATCTGCCTATCGCTAATTTGCTGCACCACTATTTGATCACCGAAACCGTGCCCGAGTTCCTGGAGCTAAGCGAGGAACTGCCGGTCGTACGTGATGATCGCCGGGTTTCCGGCTACATCCGCATGGAACAGATGTCTGGCCTGATCGGTATCTATGAAAAGGCAAACGCGGCGACCATCTGGGACGACGGCACGCCCTGGGATGCGGAGAACGAGCTCTTCGATCCGGACTACGATCGGATCATGCCGTGGCTGGAAAATTCGATGGAGCGCATGCCGATCTTTGCCGACCTCGGCATCAAGCGTGTGGTCCATGGTGCCATCACCCAGCCGCCGGACGGCAACATGATGCTGGGACCCTCGGGGGTCAGGAATTTTTGGCTGTGCTGCGGGTCCCAGGTGGGCATTGCCTGGGGGCCGGGCGCCGGCAAATATCTGGCGCAATGGATGGTCCATGGCGCCGCCGACATTTCCATGGCCTCCTTTGATCCGCGCCGTTTTGGCGCTAAAATCGATGATGACTATCGGATCCAAAAGGGCAAGGAGGACTATCTCCTGCGCCACGAAATTCCTTTCCCGAACCTAGACCGGCCGGGCTGCCGGCCGTCCCACTCCAAGACCTCGCCTCTCTACGACGTTTTGAAGAGCAACGGGGCGGTCTATCAAGAGGTCTACGGCTGGGAGCGCCCCTATTGGTATGCAACCGGTGACCAGCCGCGGGAACACATTCATAGCTTCCGGCGCTCGGCACTGCACGAGGTGATCCGGGCCGAGGTCGAAGGCCTGCGCGCCGCCGCCGGCATCGCCGATCTTAGTGCCTTTTCGAAGATCGACGTGGTGGGGGCGGAGGTAGTCCCGTTCCTAGAGCGGATCTCGTCCAACAAGCTGCCCCAGAAAGTCGGTTCCATATCGCTGACCTATCTGGTCAACCCGAATGGCCGGCTGGAGGGTGAGGCAACCTTTGTGAAGTTAGCGGAGAACCGTTTCTATCTCGTCTATGCGGCGGTCAGGGAAGCGGCCCTGCTCAATTGGATGGAGGAGCAGCGGCGGCCGGGCGAAGATGTCGCCTTCGAAAACCTTTCCGAAGCGCGCGGGGTGATCATGCTGGCCGGCCCCCTCAGCCGAGAGATCCTGGCGTCTGCCGCCGACGTGCCACTCGATAACAAGTCGTTCCGCTGGCTTTCGGCGCGGGCCATTTCCGTGGCGGGGGTCGAAGACGTCCGGGCCCTGCGGGTCACCTATACCGGTGAGCTCGGCTGGGAGCTGCACGTACCGATGGCGGGTATGCGGGCGGTCTACGACGCGCTAGTCGCCGCCGGAACCCCGCGCGGCATGGTCCATGTCGGCTCTGCCACCTTGAATGCGCTTCGGATGGAAAAGGCATACAAATCCGGCCACGAGATCACCAACGAGGTGACTCTGACCGAGGCCGATCTTACCCGTTTCTCGCGCCCTGACGGCTTCCAAGGCGCCGAGGCTTCGTTGGCGGAGGCAAGCCGCTGGAAGTTGGCGCTCTTGCAGTTGGACGAGAACGCGGACACCGATGCCGACCCACTCGGCTCCGAGGTGGTACAGCACGAGGGTGAAAGTGTCGGGGCGATCGCCTCGGGCGGCTATGGCTATGCGGTCGGCGCCTATCTGGCCTGGGCCTATATTAGGCCGCAACTCACCCAACCGGGCACTAGCTTGCAGGTTATGGTCTTGGGCAAGAGCCGTGGCGCCATGGTGGTACAGGGAGCTGTCTTCGACGCCGACAACGAACGCCCGCGACAGGACTTTGCCGTTGCCGCAGAGTAGGGCCTGTTAACCTTCATTTCGCCGCTGTGGTCCGAGCCAACTTGGCCTGCTGCCGCCGGCACGGGGTGGTATTGCGTCAGCTCCGCGTCGCCGCGGCAGCAATGGAAATGCCCACACCTGACTCCTGGCAAATTATGGCGACTTCGCCAAAGGCCAAGCAGAACCGATACCAGATTAGCCGCCCGATGCTTTAACCCAACAGGCATTATCTTTGGACGTTGCTTAGTTTTTCAGCCGGCATTTTCGATGTTCCAAGACGCTGCAACAGAATGGAAGGCAAATGGGCCAGCCCTTTCGGCAAAAGGATGACAAATATGATCAGTGCCAGCCCCAGAATCAGGTTGCGTGCATCGCCCATTTCCTTGGAAAATTCCACGACGATCATCATGGCTGCCGTGCCGATAAGTGGCCCCCAAGTCGAGCCAAGGCCGCCCACGACGACCATAGAAAGAACAAACATTAGCGTCGAGAACTCGAACAGGCTTGGTCCGGCAAAGCGGAAATGTGCCGCATAGACACCGCCGGCCAATCCGGTGAGGAATGCTGATAGCACGAATGCCGCCACTTGGTACTTCTTGCGATCGATACCGCGGCTGCTTGCATAACCGACATTGTCGCGAATCGCACGGAAGGCCAGGCCTAGACGTCCGTGTATGATTACCACCACACCAACAATGGTCACCGCAAATGCCGACAGAACAATGTAGTAGTTGCCGAGAATCCAGTTGCGTTTGAGCAAAGGGCGAAAACCGAAATCATCAAAACGTGAAAACCCGGTGGAGCCGCCGAATAGCTGCTGACAGTTGTTTTTGACTAGCGTAAAGCAGGCGGTGTCGGTGATGATCAGAACATGGATCACTTCGGCAATGGCATAGGTCAGTAGCGCCACGTAGGCACCAGTCAACCGCAGACAGGCCATCCCAATCACGAGCGCCAGCAGAGCCGAAGAAAAAGTGGCCATCGGAATGGCGGCCCAAACCGACAGGTGCCCAAAAGTCACCCCCATGGCCACGCCATAGGCGCCGCAGGCCAGAAACAACATCTGAGCTAGCGAAAATACCCCAGCGTGCCCCATTAGCAGGTTCCAGCTCATCGCTGTCATTGCCCAGATGAAAAAGATGATGACCTCGCCCAGCAAATAGCGTTCCTTAAGGAAGATCGGCAGTAAGGCAAATGCCGCGACCACCAGAACGGCCAGCAGAATATGGCGGGCGAGTTCATCGATCCGGTTCATAACCGCACCACCTTTTCACGCCCAAACAATCCTTGTGGCCGCCAGATCAGCACGCAAATGACCAAGACAAGCATCGTCGGAAAGCCAAACCGCACGCCGAAGTAAAGACCGATCGCAGCTTCTAGAAGGGCCAATCCGAATGCGCAGACTCCAGCTCCCCAGACGTTGCCAAGCCCGGCGACAACACAGATCACGAAGGCCTTAAGCAGAGGGTCCCCGCCCATCTGCGGCGACAGGGTTGCCTGGGTCGAGATCATCAGTCCGGCAACACCGGCAAGCATTCCGGCACCGGCCATGACCTGCAGGAAGACCGTATCGGCCTTGACCCCCATGAGCATGGCTGCCTCGCGATTGAGGGCGGTGGCGCGTATGGCCCGCCCAAAGCGGGTTTTCATCAAAACCCATGCCGAGCCGACGATCAGCATCAGTGCGACAGCAACGATGATCATGGCCTGATAGGTGATCGTGACTCCGCCCAACCGGGCAAACCCCTCAACCTTGAGTGGCTGGGGATAGGGATAGCCGCCATAGGTCTTCAGGAGCAAATCTTCGAGCAAGATACCAAGGCCGGCGGTTGCGACGAGCACGTTTGTTCCAAACTCCTTGGAGCCCAGCATGAATCGGACGATCAGAAGGTGGGTGAGAAGCCCGACGGTCGCTCCGGCCAGCATGGCCACAAGAAAACCGACAACCAGTGGAATGCCGAAGGCTACCGCAGCCGAATAGGCAATATATGCGCCTAGCGTCATGAACAGACCATGCGCCATATTGAACATGCCAAGCGTGCCGAAAATCAGCGACAAACCGACGGAGGCCAGGGCATACATCGACCCGAGTGTCAGCCCAGTGACGACAATCTGGGTCAGCACTTCCATTGATCAGTGCCCCCCTAAATAGGTTTCGAGAATATCGCTCGACGCGCGCGCCTCTTCCGTGGTTCCGTTCCAGACGATCCTCCCCGCATCTAGCAGGCAAAGCCTGTCAGCAATTCGCATCACCCGGCTCGGGTTTTCTTCGACCACCAGAAAGGACATGCCTGATTTCCTCAGCTTGACCAATGCGTCGTAGATCTGTTCGATGACAAGCGGGGCAAGGCCGAGCGACGGCTCGTCCAGCATCAGAAGCTCCGCTTCTGCCATGAGACCGCGCCCTAGGCCAGTCATTCGGCGTTCACCGCCCGAGAGGCTGCTGGCCACCTGGGCGCGCCGGTCTTTCAGCCGGGGAAAGATCTCATAAACGCGGTGCAGTCTGTCACTGACACGCCTCTGATCGGATTGGAGATAGGCGCCCATGAGCAGGTTCTCTTCAACCGTCATTTCGGCGAAAAGTTGGTCGCCTTGCGGGACATGTATGAGGCCAGCCTCGACACGGGCATAGACCGAGTTCCGCGTTATATCTTGACTGTTGAATTTCAGCGTGCCTTCGCGCAGCGGCAGGAAACCCGACAGGGTCCGCAGCAAGGTGGTCTTGCCGTGACCGTTCGGTCCGATGACGGCGACGACGCCACCCTTCGGTACGTCGAAAGAAACACCATGCAACACTGGGCGGTTGAGGTATCCCGAAACCAGGCCCTTGCCGTCTAGAAGTGCCGTCATGCGGCACCTCCGAGTTCGGCACTGCCCAGATACACTTCGGCCACCGTCTTGTCTGCTGCCAGCCCGTCCGGTGATCCGTCAAAAATTATCCGGCCCTGGTGCATCATCACCGCACGGTCAGCGACCGCGGTCAGAAATCGCATGACATGCTCGATGAAGATCAATGTCATGCCGCGCGATTTCAATGTCAGCATCAACTCGATGAACTCATCCGTTTCGGGTGGGGTCAGACCGCCGACCGGCTCGTCAAGAAGCAGAAGGTCGGGGTCGTTGACCAGGGCGGTGGCCACCATCAACTTCTTTCGGACGAGGACGGGAACGCTCGCAGCTTTGTCGTGTGCAATCGGTTCCAGTCCTAGGTCCACCAAGATCGCGTGCGCGGCCTCCTGGTCAGCGCGTTGGGTTAAGGCCCAACCGCCCGCCGTCCGGCGACCGAAAACACGAGCGGCGAGGACATTTTCGTAGACGCTCATATCGTCGAAAGCGGAGTTCAGCTGAAAGGTTCGGGCCATGCCACGATGGCACAATTTGTGCGGCGGTGTACCGACGATGTCCTGCCCCAGGAACAGGATCGATCCATCGGTCGCTGGCGTCAGCCCGCTGATGAGATCGAAAAATGTCGTCTTGCCGGCCCCGTTGGGACCGCCGATCCCGACGACTTCGCCCGGCGTGATCACCAGGTCCACTCCATCAACAGCGACCAGAGCGCCGAAGCGTTTGGTCACGCCCCGGCACTCCAGCATGCTTTCCGGCCTGTCGGCCACTCTCGTCAGGCTTTCATCCAAGGCGGTGTCTGGAATACGCCCATCTCATAGGGCGACGGTGCGATCAAAACACCCTCCTTGTTCTTGTCGTGGATCTGACTGAAGACGTGCGGCATGCCTAGGGACGGATCGTTGGTGTCCGTCGGATAGCTGTAGGCCGTCTGCGTCTCTGGATCAGTCCGCAACGTGCCCATCGGGCCACGGTAGATTAGGGACCGCAACCGGTCGGCGACCGCGCGGTTCTGGCCTTCCTCATAGGGCGCGCTCGGCCCGCCCGCGAGGGCCGCGGCCATGGCATAGGCGTGCAGGGCCTGATAGGTTTGCCCACCACCATTGGGAGAGGCGGTGTTCCCAAACCGTTTCGTATATGCGCTGGCAAAGTTGCTGCCGATCTCGTCTTGCAGCGCCCCGATCACGGTTGCATAGATACAGCCCACCGAATTGTCGCCGGCGATGTCGCGGAACGCGGCGAGGGACGCGCCGTATTGCAGATAGATCAGGCTGTCGGTCGGGTCGGTCATGAACTGATTCATGAACTGCGCCTGGTCCTGGGTATAGAAATGCGTGATCGCGATGACTGCGGGTGGGTCGGCCCGCAATTTGGCCAGCGTCGGTCCCCATTCGGTAACCGGCACTTTTACTGTTTCGTAAAGCGAAACTTCGTATCCATAGGCCGCCGCACCTTCATTCAACGCGTTGGCGATATTAACAGAATACGTCCCGGGCCCGGTTACGATGGCAATCTTATTGTTCGGCCGCGTGAATTTTCCGTGGTCTTCGAGATCTTTCAGGAACGTTAGGAACCCCGCCCCATACATTGTTTCGGGCGGATCATACATGAACGTACCCCAGTATCGGTCCGGATCGGATTTCACCGCTTCGCCGTGAACCGCGACGGTATTTGCATGCATAGCAATTACGCCCGCGTCGGCGACGACATCGTGCAAGGCTGTCCCGGTTTCGAGGTTGTAACCCGTGATGATCGCGCTGGCATTGTCTTTGTCGATCATGCGCTGAGACGCCTGGATGACAACGTCATCGCCTTTGCTTTCGGTGTCGACGAATACCAGTTCCACCGGACGCCCAAGGATGCCGCCCAGTTCATTTATTTCATCGGCGGCCATTTCCAGTCCATTGCGGAACTCGATCCCGTCGGCGGCCACAATTCCGGTCAGAGGAGCCGGGCATCCGATCACGACAGAGTCAGAAGACTGTGCTCTCGCAGATTGGTTCAAGCCGGCCAGCATTGCTGCGGATCCCGCTGTCACACCAGCGCCTTTCAGGAAATCCCTGCGGGTTTGATTGCGGTCTTTAGGCTCTCTCATGACTCCCTCCATGTAGGTTTATTATGAGAAATATGCTTCTCGCGCGCGCTCTATTGCCTTTTGTTGATCGGCGCTTAGAGCTTGTCCACCGTAGTTGGCGATGAACTCGTGAAATGGGTCCTTGAATGTCTTGGATGCGCCGCTCAGTTCTTCCAGAACGGCGAGCCCACAGTAGGGCACGTAGGTTGCCGAGTAGCCGCCCTCGTGGGTGGCGATGACCCTGCCTTGACAATGGCGGTCGGCCACATCAAGCAATTTCTGGGTCATCCAGCGGTAGTCTTCAGAAGACAACATCTGCATGCCCAGCGGGTCCAGTGCGCAGGAATCGAATCCGCTCGGGATAAAGATCAGTTCCGGTTGGAATGCCTTCAGGGCGGGTAGAACCACCTGCTCGAACGCGGCGCGGTACGCCCCCGAGCCGGATCCGGGCGGCAGCGGGATATTGAGGTTGGACCGGCCCTCGCCCAGCACCTCAACGGCACCGGAGTCAGGCGGGAACAGATTGTCCTGATGCAAGGAGATGGTCAGCACGTCCGGTTCGTTGAGGAAGATTGCCTCGGTTCCGTTGCCATGGTGCACATCCCAGTCGACCGTGGCGATCCGCCCGACTCCATGGTTCTTCTGCGCATGCCTGGCGCCCAGGGCTGCATTGGCAAACAGGCAAAACCCCATGGCCAGATCCGGCAGAGCATGATGCCCCGGCGGGCGGCAAAGCACGTAAGCATTGTCGATGGCTCCGGAAAATAGTGCATCGACGGCCCGAATGACCCCGCCAACCGCCAACCGGGCGATTTCAAGACTAGCTGGGCCTGCGGGTGTTAGTGTTCCCGTGTCACCACCGCCATTTTCACAGACGCTCCGGATGTGATCGATATGGCTTTGAGGGTGCACCATATGAATGACGTCATCGCTGGCCGCCTCTGGCCTGAGCGACAACAGATGTTCGTCCAGCGCCGTGACTTGGACCAAGTTTTGCATCCGCCGTTTTGTCTCGGGGTTTTCGAAGTGCACGCCGGGCTGCAACGTCAGGCTCGGCTCGAAGAATCCGCACCAATTTTGGGTGTCGTGCCAATAGTACAGCTCGGACGTAATCCATCCTGTTCTGCGAGTACAAGCGGTATCGATGTGGTAATGCATGCCGTTCTCCCTGCCAAAGTGTCCCCCTAATCCCGAGTGCGGAAAATACCACCTAGTTGGTATTTTTCCCCGATCAGGCGCTAGTCGGGCGTCGATTGTTCCGAATTTTGCGAAACGCGCTTGTTGACAAGTATGCGAGCCCGCCGGGTCGCTTTTTGACTGTTTGACGCCTAATCGACCGGGACGGCCAGGGCCGCCAGGAAATCACCCACAGATATAAGCCCCGGGAAATGGCGCCCGATCAAACGGCCGGCGATATCCGCTCGATAGTCGATGGCTGGGCAGCCCGTGCGCTCGATATTATGGATGCGTGCAATCACCTGGCCCGCCTCCACGGGATCACCCAGGTCGAGGAGGAATTCAACAAGACCCGTGGTCTCACTGGAAATTAGGCAGCGCTCGTCGGGCATGTCGAGGCGCAAAGACGGCCGATGGGTGATGCTGCCCTTCAAAATGCCGGCGTGCTTAAGGAAGTTGTCGACGCCCCGTTTGGCGATGGCGAGCGTGCGGGCGCTGGCGCTGCCACCGCCGCCGAGCTCGGTCGAGACGAAGACCTTACCCATGGCTTCGGCCGCAGTGTCGTACATACCCACGTTGTCGATCTCTCGCTGGACGACCGAGTAGGGGGCGTTGAAGGCTACCATGGCGGCCACGCAGCGGCGCTGTCGTCCCTGGTCGTCTTGAGCGTGGGCGGCGGCAAAAGGGACAAACTCCAGGGTCTTGCCGCCGGAATGGATGTCGAGGACGTAGTCCGCCAAAGGCAGTAAGTTGCGCTGAAAGTAATCGGCAAGCTTTTCCGTCACCGTGCCGTCGGGCCGCCCGGGAAAAACCCGATTTAGGTTGCCGCCGTCGATGGGCGAGGTGCGTTTGCCGGCGCGAAAGGCCGGGTAATTCATGGCCGGCACGATGATGACGCGCCCCGAGATCTTTTCTGGCTTGCTGCGCATGGCCAGGTCCAACAGCGCAATCGGCCCCTCATACTCGTCGCCGTGGTTGCCGCCGGTCAGAAGCGCCGTGGGCCCTGCCCCATTCCTGACCACTGTGACTGGAATCATGATCGAGCCCCACGCCGAGAGATCATGGGAATGGGGGAGCTTCAAGAAGCCGTGCTGCACGCCGTCGGCCTCAAGATCGACGGTTGCGGTAACGGGAGAATCGCGCATCGCCTTCGGGCCCTCAAGTTTTGACTATTATTCGCCGCGGCGGGTCGGCGAGGCACTCGGCACCGCTTTCGATGATGATGATGGATTCCGTCGTCTCGTAGCCCCAATCATCCATCCACAGGCCGGTCATGAAGTGGCAGGTCATGAAGTGGCAGGTCATGTCAGGCTCGAGCGCAGTGCGATCCCCGCTGCGCAGGGACATGGTCTGCTCGCCCCAGGCGGGCGGGTAGGCGGCACGGAGAGGATAGCCTGAGCGGCTGTCCTTGACGATTCCGTTCTTGTCGAGAACCGCAAAGAAATCCCTGGCGATGTCTTCACATAGATTGCCAGGCTTGGCGGCTCCCCGCCCGGCGTGCTGCCCTTCGAGCACCACCTTTTCCGCATCGCGAATGGCGGCGCCGGTCTTGGCAATCCGCTGGGCATACTCCCGGCGGCTGAACTTCAATTCGGCCTGGACCATGGAAGCCATCAACTTTCGAAAGGGACACCGGCGCCACGGGCTTCCGCCCGCCCGCGCGCCAGCGTCGCGATGGCGGTGTCCTGTACGCCGGTGCCGGTCAGGTCGCAGACTGTGACGGCCTGATCATTCTGCCGGCCCCCGGCCTTGCCAGCGATGATGTCGCCTAAGTCAGCAAAGGGCTTGTCCTGGTCGACGATGCCAGCCTCGATCGCATGATGCAGCTCGCCAAGCTGGAAGCATTGGTCATAACGGTCCGGCACGTAGAGATCGGCGGCCGCCAGAGCCGCCGGCGCCACTTCATTCTTATAGACCGCGTCTGACCCCATGGCAGTGATGTGAAGGCCTGAGTGGAGGTGGCAAAGCTCGATCAAGGGAGCATTGGCCGGTGTGGTGGTGACGAGAATGTCGGATGCCTCGGCAACCGCGCCAATCTCCGGCTCGGCGGTGACGGGAATGTTCAGCTCTTCGGCCAGTGCCTCGGCCAGTCCTTGCGCCTTTTGCGGATCGCGCCCCCAGATCCGCGCTTGCGTTATCGGCCGTACCAGCGTCACCGCTTCGAGCTGCAAACGGGCCTGGGTGCCGGTGCCAAGAATGCCTGCACGGTGGGCGCTTTCCGGCGCCAGCCATTTCGCCGCTACCGCCCCGGCGGCGGCCGTGCGGATGTCAGTCAGGTAGCCGTTGTCGAGCAACAGGGCCTCGACCAAGCCAGTCTTGGCGCTGAATACCACGACGAGACCGTTGAGGCTCGGCAATCCCAGTTTGGGGTTGTCGAAGAACCCCGGGCTCATCTTCATGGCAAAGGAGTCCAAGCCCGGTACGTAGGCGGTCTTGACGTCGACTTCCCCGTTCGCCTCGGCAATCTCCAGGTGGAGAATCGGCGGCATGACGACGGCCTTGGTGGCAAGTGACCGAAAGGCTTCCTCCACGCAAGTCACGGCATCGGTGTCGAGCTTGACGACTTGCCGCAGGTCATCTTCGGTCAGGATGTTTATCTTCGGCATGGTCTTATCGCGGGTTATGTTGCGTGGGAGGACTGGTTGGTCCCAAGGTCAAGGTCTTGGCCGGAAATGAAGCCGTGGTGCAGCGTCATGTCAATGCGGCAGCCACTGAGGATAATCACAAAGGGTGCTGGCGATCGAATCTTTCCCGCCAGCAAGGTGGTAATTCCAACGGACTCAGAACCTTCAACGACTTGCTTTTCCGTCTAGTTAGCATGGCGAGTGGCCTGGGCAATTTGCATTTCGCCCCCCAGCAGAAGCCCGTCGACCCAGTCCCGTACCATCCTATAGGTGAATTGGTTGTCCAAGCCAATTCCGCCGTCCAGAGAGTCAGCCGGGCTCGACATGCAGAGGACCCATCTCACGCCGGCGCCCTTTGCCGCTTGCGCAAGCACGCGACCGTGATTGCCGGTGGAAACGCCGACCACGCTGCGCGTTCTCTCTGCGACAGACAGGCACAAGGTGGCGTGGCTGGCGCCGCAAGATTTGAAGGAGCCAGCGACTTGTCGCTGCTCCAACTTTAGATGGACCGGCACACCCGCCCTTTCGCCTCGCGATGCGGCGGTGACCGTCGGTGTCCTGCCAACGCGGCCAGCGATCTGGTCGCGGGCTTCGCGCATCGCCAAAACGTCGGGAAGCCTTCGCTCTCGCCGCATTGGCGCCAACGTCCCCTGGCTGCCCATGTTAGTGCGTATCCAAAAGTCGGCCGTAGCTGAGTACAGGCCGGTGGCATCCTGCCTGACGGATGGTGTGCCAGAACATCGCTTGATTACTGGTGACGACCGGCTTGCCCAGTTGGTCCTCGATTTCTTGAGCCACGCTCGCTGCGCGTAACCCGGTGCAGGAGATGAAAAGCCCCTGCGCCTCGGGACAGCAGGCATCAATTGCCGCAGAAACAATCTCATCCGGCTCGATGCGGGCCATCTCCCGATCGTCGGTAAAGCCAAAGCAGGAGGCATTGAGAATCGTCGGCCCACAGCGCTCAAAATAGTCGGCCAGTGCTTGGGTCACCTCTTGGGTATAGGGTGTGAGCAAGGAGATCTTTTGCAGACCCAGCGTGGCAAAAGCTTGCAAGGCGGCAGAGGTTGGGGTGATCACGGGACAGTCTGCCTTGGCGGCCTGAAGGGCCGCGCAAACCGCGTCGTCGCCGATCAAGGCAGAGGCCGCCGTGCAGCTGTAGGCAATCGCATCCAGGTTTTCCCCCGGCAAAATGAGCGCAGCCGCCTCAGTCAAGAGCGGCTGCATGCTGAGCAGGTTCTCCTTGCTTGCCGGATTGGCAAAGGCAATCCGGTTGACGTAGATCGCGAGATTTCGATCCGGGCACATGGCGGCAAAGTCGCGCTCGCTGGTGTGGTCGGTGGCGAGGGCGATGAGGCCCACGCGCCAACGCGCCGGCCGGGCGGCAAGTTTGGGTGAATGCTTCAGTAAATGTGCCGTCCCCACCATAAATTTCGTGCCTCGCGACGCCGCCAGCCTGCGGCAAAGGTAGCCACTAGGAGCCTGCGAAGAGATATCTTAGTTATACATCTCTATGCAAGACCGAATCATTTGCGACGTAAGTGTCAGTGGTGGCCGATGAAGTCCTCTGCAATCATTTCAAAAAGATCGTCGTAATTGCAATATGTTATGTGAGTGTATTCCTCACATTGCCTTCCTCACATGGAGAAATGCCATTGTAGGCTGACGGCGATAGGTGAATCTTAGTAGTTCAGTTATATATATCTTTATTGTCATTTGATGACGCTTGCGGTAGGGTCCACAGCGGTGCGGGCGCCAAGAGGACGCAACCAAGAACATTGTGGTTTAGGGCGGCGCCTGCCGTGAGCGCTATCCGCCGGATGGCAATCTGGCCGATTTGGCATGGGACCTCGGCCAGCAGATTAATCGGGAGAAGAACATGCACGGTTCTTGGAGACCAAACCGCCGCTTTGCCATCGCAACGCTCGCCGCGAGTGTTCTGGCCGGGACGGCACTCTACTCAGTCGAATCGCGCGCAGCGGATTGGAAGTACGCCTTCGAGGAGGCGATCCATGAAGTTCAGGGCGTTTATGCGACCAAATTCAAAGAAGAAATAGAAAAGAACTCGGACCACACAATCCAACTGTTCCCCTATGGCACGCTCGGCGAGTCCGCTGATATCATGGAGCAAGCCCAGGCTGGAATCCTCGAGTTCGTCGACCAGTCGCCCGGCTTCACCGGATCACTGATCCCCGAGGCCCAGGTCTTCTTTGTGCCGTATCTCTTGCCGACTGACCAGGCCCACCTCGGCCGATTTTATAAGGAAAGCAAGGCGATCAACGAGGATTTCAAGACACTTTACGCAGCGCAAGGCCTGGAGCTTTTGAACATGTTCCCGGAAGGCGAGGTGGCGATGACCACCAAGGCCCCGGTCTCCAGCTGTGGCGATCTTGACGAGGTAAAGTTTCGGGTCATGACCAACCCCTTGCTGGTCGAATCATACAAAGCCTTCGGCGCCACGCCGACACCGTTGCCGTGGGGTGAGGTCTATGGCGGCCTACAGACCAACATCATCCAAGGTCAGGAGAACCCCACCTTCTTCCTCTACTCAACAAAGATCTACGAGGTGACCGACTATATCACCTACGCCGGCCACAACAACTTCACCACAGCGGTCATGGCCAACAAGGACTTCTACGACGGCCTCAGCGCGGAAGACCAACAGCTGGTCCAGAATGCCGCCGCTGCCGCCTACGACTACATCGTCGATTATCAGCAAGGGCTTGCGCAAAGCGAGCTGAAGAAGATCCAAGAAGCCAAACCGGAGATGACGGTCACGGTTCTTTCCGAGGAGCAGCGCAAGTGCTTCAAGGACGCGGCCGTCGAGGTTGAGGCAAAATTCATCGAGATGACCGGCGACAGCGGCAAGGCGATCCTTGAGCAACTGAAGGCCGATCTTGAAGCCACGATGTAAGGGGTGGCGGGTTGATCATGTAAACCTTCTAACGGGCTGGGAGACGGGGTCCGCTTCTCCGTCTCCCGAGCGTCCAAAATCGGCGAAAGGCTTGGGGGCAGGCGATGGCAGAGGTCAAGAACTCGAAAGAACACCAGTCCAGTTTGCCTGGCATCTTGGGCACTATTGATTCCCTAATTAGCCGCTTTGAGTCCTTCGCCTTGGCGGCCGGGGTCTTGCTGATGGCAGCCAACACGGTCGCCAACGTGGTCGGCCGCTTCATTTTCCAGCACAGCATCTTCTTCACCGAAGAAGTCAACAGCATGATCATCGTGCTGATCACCTTCGCGGGGATCAGCTACGCAGCACGACACGGCCGCCATATTCGGATGTCGGCGATATTCGATTCTCTGCCCCCGAATATGCGCAAGCTGTTGATGATCGTCATCGCCTTCGTTACCGCGCTGGCGATGTTCGCGCTCTGCTACTTCGCCATTCGCTACATCGGCAAGGTCCAGGCCAGCGGCCGCGTGCTGCCGGCCTTGCAGCTTCCCGTCTGGTGGATGTTCATCTGGGCGCCCATCGGCTTTTTTGTCACCGGCGTTCAGTACCTGCTGACGGCAATCAAGAACATCACGGAAAAAGATATCTACCTCTCCACCAATGTGCTGGAGGGCTACGAAGACACCGAGGCGGAAATCTAGGGCGAGGCGGAAATCTAGGGCAAGGAGGATCGGACTATGGCAGCGGCAATGATGTTGACGATGATCGTCCTCTTGCTTTTGGGCTTCCCGATGATGATTCCGCTCATCATCGGTGCCTTTATCGGGTTTTTCGTCAGCTTCGGCGGCATAGGCAAGATGGACTTCATGGTCCAGCAGTTCTTTGCCGGCATCCGGCCTGCCTCGCTGATTGCGGTGCCGATGTTCATCCTCGCCGCCGACATCATGACCCGCGGTCAATCGGCCAATCGTCTCATCGACATGGTGATGAAATTCATCGGCCACGTGAAGGGCGGCTTGGCCGTCAGCACGGCGACTGCCTGCACCCTCTTCGGCGCCGTGTCGGGCTCGACCCAGGCCACGGTGGTGGCGGTTGGTTCACCGCTGCGACCGCGCATGCTGAAGGCCGGCTACAAGGACTCCTTCGTCCTGGCGCTCATCATCAACTCCAGCGACATTGCCTTCCTGATTCCGCCCAGCATCGGCATGATCATCTATGGTGTCGTTTCCAACACCTCGATCGCCGAGCTCTTCATCGCCGGCATCGGACCCGGGCTGATGATTTTGGCCTTCTTCGCCACCTACAGCGTCATTTACGCGACGGTTAAGGGCGTGCCAACAGAACCCAAGGCGAGCTGGAAAGAGCGCATTGTCGCGATCAGGGAGGCGGTCTGGCCGATGGGCTTTCCGGTGATCATCGTCGGCGGCATCTATGGCGGCGTGTTCAGTCCAACCGAAGCAGCGGCAGCCTGCGTGCTTTATGCGATCATTCTCGAGTTCATCGTCTTCAGGTCTCTTAGCGCACCCGACATTTACGCCATTGCCAAATCCACTGGCTTGATCACCGCCGTCGTCTTTATCCTTGTGGGCGCCGGCGCGGCCTTTTCCTGGATCATTTCGTTTGCCCAAGTGCCGCAAGCCATGTTGGGGGCGGTCGGCATCACCGAGATGGGGCCGATCGGAGTTCTCGTGGTGATCTCGATCGCCTTCTTCGTTGGCTGCATGTTCGTCGATCCCATCGTCGTCATTTTGGTGCTGGTGCCAATCTTCTCGCCGGTGGTCAAGTCGGTCGGGCTGGACCCGGTCCTGGTCGGCATCATCATCACCTTGCAGGTGGCGATCGGTTCCGCGACGCCACCTTTTGGCTGCGACATCTTTACCGCCATTGCCATCTTTAAGCGGCCCTACCTAGACGTGGTCCGGGGCACGCCGCCCTTTGTTCTCATGTTGCTGCTGGCGGCCGTTTTGCTGATCTTCTTCCCGCAGATTGCCCTCTTCCTGCGCGATCTGGCCTTCAAGTAGCGGGGGACGACGAAGATGTTTGACAAGATCCTCGTAGCCGTGGACGGGTCGGAGCATGCCGCGAAGGGCCTGAGGCTCGCGATCGCGCTGCAAAAAAAGTTCGCTTCGGAACTGCTGATTCTTTGCGTCTACCGGCACCACAGCCTTCTCGAGGCGTCGATGTCGATGGTGCGCCCGGATGACCCCGAGAGCCTCGAGGATTCCATGCGGGCTTATGCCAGCCAAGTGGTGGAGGATGCCAAGACTTTGGCGGGCAACAGCGGCGCTAGCAAGGTACGCGGCTTCATCAAGGGCGGTCCGCCGGCCCGAACCATTGTCGCTTTCGCCAAGGATAAACAAGTCGACTTGATCGTTCTTGGTAGCCGGGGAGTGGGTGATATCGACGGATATCTTCTCGGCAGCGTCTCGCACAAGGTCACCAGCCTTGCCGACTGTCCGGTCATGGTGACATAACGGTCTCTGCAAGTGAGGATTCGAAAACCCATAGATCGGTTGCAACGGCAAACTGGTGGGCTAGCTTGGCAGATTACGAGGACCGGATGAGCGATGCCGTTGGGCTGGTCGGGCCGGACTTCATAGACGCCTTCTGGCGCAATGAAGGAGCGCCCAAGGGGTCTTTTCCCCGGCGCAACGAAACGCCGTCGCAGCGGCGCTTTCTCGCCATCCATCACATCATTCGCGAACGCATTACGCTCCTTAAGTACCCGCCCAGCACAGTGCTCGATATCGACGCGCTGGCCGAGGAGTTCGGGGTCAGCCGCACGCCGATCCGCGCCGTGCTCCAGCAATTGGCTTATCAAGGCTTGGTCTTCAGCCGGCAGGGGGTGCGCACCTCCGTTGCCCCCATCGACTTCGACCGCCTGCGGGAGGACATCGGCTTTCGCAGCCACATAGCGGAGCTCGTCGGTGTGCTGTCGCCACTGGCACCGTCTCCGGCTGGGATTGCTTCGATGGCGGAAGCTGAGGCGGAATGTCGCGCCCTCATCGTTCTGCCAAACCTACTGACCTTCGCCAAGATTGATATCAAGGTTCATGAGGCGATCTGCAGCTTGATCGGCAATCGGCAGCTGCTGCAGGTCTATGACGACCTATATTACCGAACCGCCCGGGTCTGGTTTTACTTTCTGCCAAAGCTCGATTGGCGGCAGGAAGTCACGATCTTTCACCACGATATAGACGACCGATGGAAAGCCATGCAGCGCGGGGATGTGAAGGCGGTTGGGTTCCTCACCCGCAATGCGGTCTCTGCCGTGCTGATCCGGCTCGACTCGCTGATCAGCGAGATCGAGACCACCCACGACCCGGGCGAACCGCGCCTCCCCGCGTGAGCCAGGCCACAGACGGATGCACAGGGCGTTGGATTCGGTCGACTTGAAGATCTTGTCGACGCTTCAGAAGGAAGGCCGCATCACCAAAGTGGCCCTGGCCGAGAAGGTCAACCTTTCGCCAACACCCTGCTGGGAGCGCCTGAAGCGGCTGGAAAAGGCCGGCATCATCCGTGCCTATCATGCCGAGATTGATCTGGCCAAGCTTGGTGCAAGCACGATGGTGCTGGTCGAGGTGACCCTCAAACAGCATCGTTTTGAGGACTTTCAGGTCTTTGAGCGCGCCATGCGGAGGATCGACGAGGTAGTCGAATGTTTAGCGACCGGCGGTGGCATCGACTATGTGCTGAAGGTGGTTACCAAGGACATCGATTCCTATCAGCGGCTTATGGATGAGCTGCTGACCGCCGAAATCGGCATTGACCGATACTTCACCTATGTCGTGACGCGCAGCGTGAAGGCGTCGTTGCAGGCGCCCGTCTCGCTCTTCGCCAGATAGCGCGATCGCAGTAAAGAGACTTTCTCTGCATTTTGCCGCTGCAGGAGACCAAACCGTCTGTCGTCGAAGGCTCTTTGGTCCAAAAAAGCGGCCCGATCCTGGCAGATTTTGGGCATGGCAGGTCGCTAACACCGCGACCGAAACACTGATCGGCGTTAGGGACCGTACAATGCTCGCAGAAACACTCGCCCGCACTGGGCCCGCTAGCCTAAGGGACCCGAGACTCTTCCGCGAGTTCTCCTATATCGATGGCAAATGGCTGGGCGCCGAGGACGGCCGCACCCTGGCGGTCACCAACCCGGCTGATGGCACAGTCCTGGGTGCCGTTGCGGCGCTTGACGAGGCCGGCGGCCGGGCCGCCGTGGATGCGGCGGAGGTTGCCTTCGACCGCTGGTCGCACCGCCTGCCTCAGGACCGTGCCGCGGTCTTGCGCCGCTGGTACGAGCTGATGGTCGAGGCCAAGGAAGACCTGGCGATGCTGATGACCTTGGAGCAAGGAGAGCCGCTCTCGGAGGCGCGCGGCGAAATCGACTATGCCGCCTCCTTCATCGAGTACTATGCCGAGGAGGCCAAGCGCCCCAACATTGAGGGGGTCACGTCGCATCTGGCCGGTGCCGAAGTCGAGGTCTGGCGCGAGCCCACCGGCGTCGCCGCGCTGATAACTCCTTGGAACTTTCCCTCGGCCATGTTGACCCGCAAGGCGGCGGCGGCGCTCGCCGCCGGCTGCACGGTGGTCGCCCATCCCTCCAAGGAAACACCCTTCTCGGCCACGGCCTTGGCAGAGATCGGCGAACGCGCCGGCCTGCCGAAGGGGGTGTTCAACGTGGTGACGGGCCGGGCATCGGAGCTCGTGCCGGCCTGGACGGCGGATCCGCGCGTACGGGTTCTCTCCTTCACCGGCTCGACCGAGGTCGGACAGTTGCTCTATCGTGAGAGCGCGGCGACGGTCAAACGCTTGGTCATGGAGCTGGGCGGCCACGCGCCCTTCCTAGTCTTCGCCGATGCTGATCTGGACCGTGCCGTCGACTGCGCCATCTCCGCCAAGTTCGCCACCTCGGGCCAGGATTGCCTGGGCGCCAATCGCTTTCTTATCGAGCGCCCACTTTACGAGGCCTTTTGCGATCGCCTTGCCGCACGCGCAGCCCGGCTGACCGTTGGTCCGGGGATCACCGATCCCGACATCGGCCCGCTGATGAACCAGGCCGCCGTCGCCAAGCAGGCTGCCCAGGTTGCGGATGCTGTCGCCATGGGCGCGCGTCTCCTGACCGGCGGCGAGGGCCACCCGGCTGGCCCGCTGTTCTTTCAGCCTACGGTGCTGGCCGACGTGCCGCTCGCAGCCGATATCTTCCGAGAAGAGACCTTCGGGCCGGTGGCGGCGCTGACACCCTTTGATAGCGAGGAGGAGGCGCTCAGCATCGCCAACGATACCGAATACGGCTTGGTCGCCTACCTGCACAGCGAGGATCCGCGCCGCATCTACCGCGCTAGCCGGGCCTTGCAGTTCGGCATGGTGGCGGTCAACCGTACTAAGGTGACCGGCGCGCCCATCCCCTTCGGCGGCATGAAGCAATCTGGGCTCGGCCGCGAAGGTGCCCGCCTGGGCATGGAAGCCTACACCGAAGTCAAATACGTCTGCCGCGACTGGTCTTGAGAAAGGATAGGGACATGAACAAAATGCTGACCAACGACCAGCTTTCGGCCTGGGACCGGCGGCACTTCTTCCACCCTTCCACCCATATGGCCGGCCACGCCCATGGCGACCTGCCGAACCGCATCATCACCGGCGGCAAGGGGGTCTACATCACCGACCGCGATGACCGGCAGAGCCTCGACGCCTTCGCCGGCCTCTACTGCGTCAACGTCGGCTATGGGCAGACCAGGATTGCCGAGGCGATCGCCGAGCAAGCGCATAAGCTGGCCTATTACCATGCCTATGTCGGCCACGGCAGCGAGGTTTCTATCACCCTGGCTAAGATGATCATCGACCGCGCGCCCCAGCATATGAGCCGGGTCTACTTCGGCCTCTCCGGATCGGATGCCAACGAGACCAACATCAAGCTCGTCTGGTACATGAACAACATGCTCGGCCGGCCGGAGAAGAAGAAGATCATCTCCCGCTGGCGCGGCTATCACGGCTCCGGCGTGATGACCGGCTCGCTCACCGGTCTCGAGCTCTTCCACAAGGCCTTCGACCTGCCGCGCGCACCAATTTTGCATACGGAAGCACCCTATTACTACCGGCGGGACGACCTTTCCCAGAACGAGGAAGAGTTCTCGCAGTTCTGTGCTGATCGACTTGAGGCTTTGATTCTCGAGGAAGGGCCGGAGACCGTGGCTGCCTTCGTTGGCGAGCCGATGCTCGGCACCGGCGGCATCGTACCGCCTCCCGACGGATACTGGTCGAAGATCCAGGCTGTTCTCAAGAAGTACGACGTCCTCTTGATCGCCGATGAAGTGGTGACCGGTTTCGGCCGCCTGGGCTCCATGTTCGGCTCCGATCATTATGACCTGGAACCGGACATCATCACCATCGCCAAGGGCCTGACTAGCGCCTACGCGCCGCTGTCTGGCACCATTGTCTCCGAGAAACTTTGGTCGGTGCTCGAACAAGGCTCGCGAGAGCTGGGGCCGCTCGGTCACGGTTGGACCTATTCCGCTCACCCGCTTTGCGCCGCCGCGGGTGTGGCCAACTTGGAACTGATCGATGAGTTGGGATTGGTGGACAATGCCCGGTCCACAGGTGCTTATCTGCAAGCGTCTTTGCGTGAGGCCTTTGGCGACCATTGGCTTGTGGGTGATGTGCGTGGCGAGGGTCTCTTGGCCGCGATTGAGTTCGTCCAAGACAAGGACGATCGGATATTCTTCGATGCGGCACAGAAGGTAGGGCCACGGGTGGCTGCCGCCGCCGCCGAGGCGGGGCTGATCGCTCGCGCCATGCCGCAGGGCGATATCCTTGGCTTCGCTCCGCCGCTTTGCGTCACCCCGGCAGAAGTAGACCGAATTGTCGAGCTGACCAAGACCGCAATAGGAGCCGTGGCAGCACAGGTCAAGTGACAAGCTCCGGAATTCTTGAAACAACAGGACAAGACTGATCTTCCTTGCGCACGATGACGTGCCCCCAGGATTTGGTCAGCGGCGTGGGAGTTCGGTTTGTTTTGCTCCGAGACCAAAATAGGGCCCAAGAACCGTTGAAACCCACCGTCCCAGGAAAGGCACGGCACGACCGCAGCAAACGCCGCTATTGAGTGGTGGTGGAGCCAGTCTCCTGCGAACCCGTCTCCAGCTCGTTTTCCCTGTTAGCAGCGAGAAAACAGGGAAAATATACAAGCTTCGACCAAACTGGCCCGAACGATATGCTGCAAGGCCCTGAAAATAATCATCTAATTGGCTAAACTCCCTACTCCAGGTAACGGGCAAATATTATTGACGAACGGGGGGTTTTTCCTGCCTATCAGGGAAATCTTTCCGCTCAGGGAAATCTTTCCGCAGATCAGGGAATTGCTATGCGGGGCGCGGATATTCCTGTCGAAATGCTGATCGGCTATGGCGTCGAGGTAATTTTGCGGGTGCCGGGCGACACCAATGTTCCACTCTATTCGGCCCTTCGGGCGCGAGAAGACAAAATCCGACATGTGATGGCGTGCGATGAACGCTCGGCCGGCTTCATGGCGGACGTGTCTTTCTCGTTTGACATGACGTTTGTTCTTACATGATCTTGGTACTGCTTCCATGTCCCAAGGGCCGGTGAGAACGTTACCGCGGCTCGGGCAGAGCAACTTTACTTGCCGGCCGTTTTGCCCAATTCTCGTTTGTTTCGCGAAATCGAGCAGGTGCAAATGTACGAGATTGATCCATCGAGAACCGATCTGATCGAGGAATTTCGGAAGAATCCTGATGGTCCTTACAGTCCCGAGCTCACGCTTGTCGTGAACCGGTTGCGCATCATGCCGCTGGAGGATCGGCACGTCCTTGTTTGCACGAAGAGGGGACGGGAGTGGGTCCTCGCCAAGATTCCAGACAAGCGCGGCGCCAGTGTTGAGCTCTTCGATGACCAGGTGTTCAATGATTACCATGCCGCCGTGTGGGAAGTGTTCAAGCGGCGTTGGAAGACCGTAACCGGGCACGACGCTGAGTGATCCGGTGCGCTTGATAGAGTATGCGAAGACATGAAGAAGATACTTGGCTACTGCAATGACTGGAGTGCGGTCGCAGGCGGAACCGTAGACTTCAAGATCAGCACTTATGGTCCGGATCGTTACGAAGCGGCCCTCGTTCGGGTAATCTGCGGAGACAACGATCCCAGGCACGAGATCTTCAAGGAAGAAGAGATTGACGCCCCCTTGAACGGTGAACATGAAGGCCGCCTGCAGCCCATCGATGCCGGTTCCTACGCCGTGGTTCCCCAGACCGCTGTCATCGACGGATTAGGCAGCTTCACGGTGCAGGCCTGGATCTTCCCAACGACACCTTTGAAGGGCGAGCAGGGGATCATTACGAACTGGCGAGACGATCCCACCTCTGGCTTCGCATTGATGATTGACAATGCGGGTGCGCTTGCCATGCGGATCGCTGATGGAAACGGTGGCGTCACAGATGTGTCGGTCGGCATGCCGCTTGCCGAACGACGGTGGTATCTCGTCTCCGGAACGTATGAGGCCGCAACAAGGCAAGTCATCGTTCGTCAGGTGCCCGTCGAAGCAACACTGGAAAAGCTTATAGGCGCCGAGGTAGAGGGTATCGCGAGCGGTATGGCAAACCCCGGCGCGCCGCTCATGTTCGCTGCTTTCCCGACGGTTCTGTCGAATGGAAAACCTGCGTCGACGAAACACTTCAACGGCAAGATCGACAGGCCGCGACTCAGTTCGGGTGCCTTGTCCGCGGATGAGATTTCAGCAATCGCCGCAAACCAGGACCCCGGTACACAAGGTGGCAACATCGTCGGTGCCTGGGACTTTTCTCAAAAGACCGGGACCGACAAAATCCGCGATACCGGCCCCAACGGGCTCCACGGCAACACCGTCAATCTGCCGTCGCGCGGCTGCAAGGGACACAACTGGACCGGCAACGAACAGAACTGGCAGCACGCCCCCCAGGAGTATGGGGCTATCCATTTCCACGACGATGATCTCTATGACGCCGGCTGGGAGACCGATTTCAGTTACGACATTCCGAAGGACCTCAAGAGCGGCGCCTACGCCGTGCGCCTGCGGGCCGGCGATGATGAGTCCTATGTGACGTTCTTTGTTCGCCCAGCCAGGGGAACCACAACCGCAAAACTTGCATTCCTGGCCTCGACCGTCACCTATATGGCTTACTCCAACTATCATTGGCTGTTCCATGAACGCTTCGCCGAAGCAACGGAGACCGTTTGGACGACGCTTCAAAAGACCGATGTGTTCCTGCAGGAGCACAACGAGATCGGTCTATCGACTTACGACACCCACTCCGACCGCAGCGGCGTGCGGTTCGCCTCGAGACTGAGGCCGATCCTCAACTTGGCGCCCGGAACGCCGTGCTGGAGTTTTAATGCGGACACCCACATTCTGGGTTGGCTGGACAACCAGCGCATTGAGTATGACGTGATCACGGACGAAGACCTTCACAATGAAGGCGTCAAAGCACTTGAACCCTACACAGCCGTGCTGACGGGAACGCACCCCGAGTATTACACGACCCCCATGTTGGATGGGTTGCGGCAGTACATTGCAGGCCCCGGCCGTCTGATCTATCTGGGCGGAAACGGTTTCATCTGGCGCTGCGCCATGACGGAAGAGTTTCCTGGCGTGATTGAATTGCGCCGGGCGGAGGACGGTATCCGCTATAGGGACGAGGAACCAGGAGAGTATTACCTGGAATTGACCGGTGAATACGGTGGGCTGTGGCGGCGCCTCGGCTTACCGCCTCAGGCGGTTGTTGGTGTCGGCACGATTGCCTGCGGTTTCGACAGTTCAGGCTACTTCCGGCGCACCGCAGAAAGTCTGGATCCCCGCGCTGCCTTTATCTTCGACGGCATCGGTAAAGATGAAATCATCGGCGACTTTGGATTTTTGGGAGGCGGTGCGAGCGGCTCCGAAATCGATGCCACAGATCCGATGATGGGAACGCCCTGCCACGCGCTCGTGGTGGCGCATTCTGAAGGGCACTCGGCAAACACATTGATCTGTCCGGACGAGATCGGCTTCCACCATGCCGCCATGGACGGCGTACAGAATCCACTGGTACGGGCCGACATGACATTCTTCGAAACCCCCGGTGGTGGCGCGGTGTTTTCGGCGAGCTCCATCGCCTGGGCCGCCAGCCTGCCGCACAACAGCTATGACAATAACGTCTCCAGACTCTCAGGCAACGTGGTACGGCGGTTTCTTGAAGACACACCTTTCGCTATGCCCTTCTCAGTCGGCTAGCGCATCGGGCGGCAAATCCTGCGCCAAGCCTCTCGGACGTAATCGACGGATAGGCCCGTCGAGCCTTCGCTTGACCTTGTCGCCAAACCGATCCGTCAGAATGGTTCCAAATTGCCGCCCGACGCTCTAAACGGACGTTTCGGCGGTGATACCAAAACGGCTCGGCAGGCCGGATGCCAGCTTTCAAGATGCGACATGCCCGTTCTGGCTATTTGGGTGCGGTAAGATAGGGCTCATCTCCGTCATCATGCCAGACGCGATACCGCGGCAACTTGTCTGCGGTTTCGAACCATGCAAGCCGTTCGATGTGATGTATGTGGCACTCAGGCGCGAATTCGTCCGGATTGTCCATGGTGCCGATCAGCAGCTCGATCAGCGGGCCGTGTTCACCGCCGTCTCCTTCCCAGGTTAGGGGTGTCCCGCAACTGCCGCAAAACGCACGGCCGACGCCCGGTGAAGATGCGTACACATTCGGCACCCCTTGCGTAAAGGTGACCTGATCGCGCCGGTAGCCAGCGAGTGCGACCACCGGCGCACCCGCGTGCTTGCGGCAGCTTTGGCAGTGACAATACATCAGCGACAAAGGTTCGCCGGCGGCGAGATAGCGGATCGCGCCACACAGACATCCGCCTTTTGCTTCCTTACGTATTGTGTTCATGTTTCCTCCGTTCACCTGCGTGCACCGGCTCGCGTGGTACACGAGTAAACGACAAAGGCCAGAAGACGACGGCAGCGGTTTCAAGCTACGCGTATGAGCAAAACGAGAAATGCGCCACGCAAAAACTGGCGAACCGAAGGAGCGCGAACATGGAAAAGGTCGCAGGCCTTATCAGACTCGAACCATACGGTCCGCCGCGGGTCGGACTTGAACGGCATGTTTTGTGACCACCTCGATCCCCAAATCATACAGTCTTTCCTCAACTCAGCGCTAATCGAGCGTTGCAGCATTCGACAATGAGACCCGGGTCTCTGGTGTCACGAGCACGACATCGTACCCCTCCTTGCGCAAAAGCTCCGCCACTACACTTCCCAAATAGTAATGGTCGTCGTCATAGATCACCACCTTTCCGGACGGCGGGCTTTCGGCGGCAAAAAGATCATCAGGGGTCAGGACCACAGCATCACCGTCGATCGACAGGGGCGCCGTGTGATGGCGGCCATCGACTTGGGATAGGCCGATCCCATGCCGTTGCAGTGGGCCACCTGAAAGAAGCGGTTCCGCGCCGTGTGCGGCCCGATCTTCACTGGTTCGAATAGGACGTCATATCGCGGGTCGCGGCTCATGTCCGCCAGCCTCTTCTGATTGAAAAGTTTTCACCAATCATGGCTGAAACAAGCCACCGTCACCCCAGCACAACATTGGCCGACCACGTAAAACCACGGCACGCATCGTATCGTACGGAAAGTCATGAGAACCAGCGTGGACTCCTACAATTTCGGCAATGGTTGGTGTAAAATGCCAAGCTGTAGGAAATGATGTAACAAGCAAAGGACGAGCACCCATGGGGCAAAACCGTGATCTCGTGTTCGACGCATGCCAGCCTGAAAGCGAGTTACCCTTCACCCAAGCGGAGTTTGACCTGCGCCTCCACCGCATTCGCAAGCGCATGGAGGCCGACGGCATTGATGTTCTCTGGTTGATGGCGCCGGAAAGCCTCTATTACGTCAGCGGCTACAAGTGCATTTGGTATCAAGCACAAAGTCCGAAGTCCTGGCCCGCCTCGAGCGGAATTGCGATCCACAAGGACCGGGACGATTTCATCCTCTTCGACACACCCAGTGAAGCGGTCATGTGCCGCTTCGTCACCTGCGCAAAGGATATTCGCATATTTCCGATGGGTGGCAGGCGAGACGGCATCGGCTTTATCGTTGATGAACTGAAGGCGGAAGGGTGGCTGTCCTCAGGCGTGCTCGGCATGGAGTTCCACAGCTATCGACCCAATCCAGCCATCAGCAAGCGATTCCAGAACGCCTTCGAGGGTGCAGGTGTGAGCGTGACTGACGGGAGCGATATCCTTCGGGAAGTCAGGTGGATCAAATCGCCAGCGGAAATCGCCTGCCTGAAGAAGGCTGCGGAGATAACCGATATCGGCCTGGAAGCGGCAAAGAATGCCATCCGGCCCGGCGCCACCGAACTCGATGTCTATTCGGAGATGACCTATGCCATGGGCAAGGCCGGCGGCGAACACCCGGGCATTACGCTTCCGGTCAATTCAGGTCTCAAGGCCAACTGTGGACATTCCCTTGCCAGCCGCAAGGTAATCAACGCTGGCGAGCAGGTGAATGTCGACATAAGCGGTGTCTACAATCGCTATCATGCCAATGCAGGACGTGCATTTCATGTCGGGGAGCCGCCGAAGGATGTGTTTGAGTATCACCAGCTGTCGTCCGGCGTGTTCGACGTCATCGACGGCGTCTTGCGGCCCGGCCTCTCGGTTGCGGAACTGGTTTCGACGACGCGTGCATACTACGAGGATGTCGGCATCTGGTCCGACGCCGGGTGGGTCGGCGGCTATGAACTGGGAATTGCATTTCCTCCAGACTGGGTCGGAAACTACGTCTATGAGATGACGGACACAGATTCGGAAAAGGTGTTCGAGCCGGGTACGATCGTCAACTTCGAAAGCCAGTTCTTCGCGCCGCGAATGTCGGGTATCACCTATTACGTGGACACCTTGCTGTTTACGGAAGACTATGCAGGCCGCCCCCTGAATTTCCAACCGAAGCTGGTGATTATCGATGCCTGACGGCAGCTTCGATCGTAACGAAGGAATCGTTGTACGCAGGCTGTCCACCGGGTGATCAGGCCGATGGCGACAGGATGTTGGAGACAACGCCTGTTTCTGCAGGATAGCTCCGCCATTTGCCGGAGATAGAAACAGTACCGGACGCGATTCCGTCAGTTACCGACAACGTGCACGCACGCTCGCCCTGTTCATTGCGTATTCGCAGGTTCTGCCCATCGGCCAGCCCTCTCTCGGCCGCATTTCCCGAATTCATCTGGACAACCGGATTTCCTTCACTGTGACGATGTCGCGGCATACTCTCAAAGGTTGAATTGAAGAAGTAATGCGCCATTGGACTCAGCAGTCTGAAGTCTGTTGTTTGCGGGACCCCGAGGATGTTGCTCGTGAACCTCAGCTTCGTCTGGTTGTCTGGAGCGTCGGGCGCCGGCCAGAGCCAAGCAGAACTGATCCCAAATTGCCGCCCGATGCTTGTCTTATGGTAAAGTCATCGGTTCAGGGTTTACTGGTTACGCCGTTTGGGTGTTGCAACACCCAAACGGTGTCGGCGGTTGGATCGACCCTCAAGCAAAAGGCACCCCAGAGCTCATCGAAGTAATATCCAATGATCTGGAAGAGGGCTTCAGTCGTCCTGACGGCCTGCTGACTTTCAGCTCTGAACTGAGTTCGATAGCAGACCTGAAACGCGAGAACATCCGCTCTTAGGTGCGAAGCTGCCGTACTTCGGGAAACTGCTGGATGACCGGGAAGTGCCAACAACAGACTTCGATACCTCTTAGCCAGTCACCAAATTAGGTGCGACAACAGGTTCATCTTACTCGGCGTATCAAAAGTTACCACTTGGCGACTCTGAGATCTTTTGTTTGAGCCATCCAGGCTTACGGGCCTTGTCGCCAAACCGACCCGTTTCATATGTTTCGATCGCAAACCGTGGTTTCGTATCAGCCAGCAAATCCGCAACGATATGTCCTGTACCTCCTGAAATCGTAACACCGTGCGAATTCATGCCCGTGCACAGCCAAAGTCCTTCCACACCTTCAGCCGGGCCGATTAACGGGTTTCCATCCGGTGTAAAAGCTTCCGGACCATTTATGAAGTTGCGGACAGGGGCATCATTGAACGCGGGGAAGAATTCCGCAGCAGCCTCGAAGTAAGGTGCAAACTTGTCCCAATTCTCGTTGAACAGGGCAAAGGAAAATGGATCAGGTAAACCGTCCACATCAATCACCGTGGCATCCATATCGAAACAGCCCAGCAGAATGCCGCCTACTTCCTCACACCCGTAAATCAAATCATTAGATGACAGGAATGCTGGTAAATCCGGGGGCAGACGGTCGGGCATATCCATAATGACATACATGTGCTCACACCCGCCTTGGGCAAGCACGATGTCCTGTGCTGCAACAAGATCCGCTGACCAGATGCCGGCGCAAACAATTACATCGTCAAACGCCAGCGCATCGCCATCGGCAGTGATCACGCCGCAGACCCGCCCGGATCCGGTGGAAAGTTCGCGGATCCTGGTCTGTTCGTGAACAATAACCCCCCTGGCCTGACCTGATCGCGCATAGAGCTCAACCAGGCCAGCCGGGTTCAGGCGACCCGAGAGGGGATTGTAACAGGCGCCATACAACGCCGAACCACTCAGCAAGGGATGATAACTTTTCGCTTCCTTGGCGCTGAGCATAAGCGCATCAACCCCACGCTCGCGGGCTGTGTTGTAAAAGTTCGAATATCTTTCCAAGGTTGCCGCATCGCGTGCAAGATACAGTCTACCGGGCATGCGCCAAGCCGCGCTAAGACCGGTCTCTTTTTCAAGCTGCGCGATCAAGTCATGCAAATACAGGACCGGCGCATCATAATCGCCGTGCGGCCCCCATGAGACGAGCCCGGCCGAGTGCCAAGTCGTACCGGACCCAATCCTGTCCCGTTCGAATAAATGAACATCGCCAAGGCCACGTGATTTTAGATGCCACGCGACACTACATCCGGTGACGCCACCTCCGATTACAGCTATGCGCCGCATGCACCTTTCCTTCTTTACTCCAATTCTATTCTTGCCGGCATTCTATAGAGCGCCATAGGTTCATGAACTGAAGCAAACCGGATCGCTGCCAATCCGGTAACTCTCACAATGAGGCAGAAGAATTTCGTCCGCCACAGCCACCAGCATGTCATGTGCGATCAATTCTAGGCTGGCTGGCGATTCATTGAGAACAAGATGGCACCGGTTCGTATTGTGGCCGACAAAATTACTCCGACTCTTATGGTCATGCGTATCAAAATAGCCTCGCAATTCCCCGGCGACGGTATCGGCAAGTTCGTCGGATACAAGGTCACGAACAATTGCACCACCATTTTTGCGCGTTGCTGCAGCGATCTCTTCCGGTGACGCCTATGGTTCGAAATACTTTAACTCCATGACTTCCCTCCTTAAAACTTATGAACGGGCTCCAACACCAGTTTTTCCCGCTTGAAATCTAGATCACCAGGATCAGGATCATTTAAGGCTTGAGCATAGCCGTGACCGGAGTGGACCGCCGCCGCAATGGATCCGGGCGCCAGGCAATCCCCAACCCGCGTTACCGACTTAATCCCTGCCTTGCTGAGGGCGTCATCGTTAGCCATGAGGTCGTAATAAAGGCCGTCATCGGGAATACGTGCCGTCACGCAAACCAGCGACGCCGCTGGAACTTGACTGACTGACTTATCGTAGATCCCAACCAGTCCCACGCCGCCATCGTTAAAACCCTTTACCATGTTGTTTGTGATCACCGTGACACCAAGCTCTGACAGGCGCAGGTTAATCCGGTCACGCGATACAGCGTTCCGGGTCCAGGTGGCGGCCTCACCAGCGGGGGTTACAAGCGTGACCCCAAGCCCCCGTGTCGCCAACACCTCGGCAAGCGAGGCGCCCATATAATTGTGGTCATCATCAAACACCACGACAGGCCCCATTACTTCGTTACCTGCCATGATGTCATCGGGAGAAAAGATGTTATCCCGTTCATGGCCTGAAATAGGTGTCAGATTACTGCGACCGACGCCGTCTGCACGCCAATGGCTGCCCGTGGCGATCACCACATGATCAAACCCGTATTCAATCACTTGCTCGGCATCAAGGCGGCTATCGTAGAACATGTCCACATTCGCCATTTGGCCTAGCTGGTACGTCCGCCAGTCCCGAACGCGGGCAAATTCTGCCAGTCCGGGCAGTGCGCTTTCG
Organism: Rhodospirillales bacterium; assembly: GCA_965222795.1. GTDB lineage: Bacteria > Pseudomonadota > Alphaproteobacteria > Kiloniellales > CBDCUY01 > CBDCUY01. Next base: position 4,116,572 of record OZ244972.1, read on the forward strand.
CTACTGACCCGTCCGCCGGGCTGGTCCGCAGCTTCTGCAACACTCACATCATAGCCGCGCTGACCAAGCGCCCTTGCCGCTTCCAGCCCGGCTGGTCCGGCGCCGACAACCAACACTTTTTCATCGGATTTCTTGGGCGCGATATATTCGGGATGCCAGTTGCGACGCCATTCCTCACCGATGGCTGGATTCTGGGTGCACCGGAAAGGCACGCCGACGCGCACATAGGCGATACACATGTTACAGCCGATACATTCGCGGATGTCTTCCGGACGGCCTTCCTCAATCTTTTTCGGCAGGAACGGATCAGCGATGGATGGCCGGGCTGCGCCTATCAGGTCAAGGCGACCCTGTGTTATCTGGCGCAAAATAGTATCCGGCGAGGTGAATCGCCCAACACCGACCACGGGCTTGGTGGTCAGCGCCTTAAAGCCGTCGTAATAGGGCTCGTTCCAGGCTTCCTTGACGAATTGCGAGGTGCCGCATTCGTAGCTGAAGTCATTGATGGCGATATCCCAGATATCAGGCAATTCAGCCATCATCTCGAACATATCCATCTGTTCGCCGCGTTCGATAGGTGCCGGGCCGCCTGCGCCCAAATCGGCGGAAAAGCGCACAGCGACACCACAGCTGTCACCGACGGCATCTTTGACCTCTTCGATCAGCTCGCGTGTCAGGCGAGCGCGGTTTTCCATGGAGCCGCCATACTCATCTGTCCTCTGATTGGTTTTGGCAGACTGGAAATAACCTGGCAGATAACCGTGTGATCCATGACAAGCATAGACGTAAACAATGTCATATCCAGCTTGCTTGCCCCTGAGCGCAGCGGCGCGATGCCAGCGGATAAATTCCTTGATATCAGCCTTGTCCATGGCTCGGGTCTGGATCGGGTGATTGCCTGTGGGTGAACTCGTTGTATGCAGAGGCGGTTGTCGACTGCCCAGGCTGGCCGTGCCGATACCGCCATACCACAACTCAACCCCGGCCAGCGATCCATGAGCATGAACTGAATCAGTCATCAGGGCATGGGTGCGGACATCTTCTTCATCCCACAGGGTGCAGTGGGGCCAGGGATAATCATCCGCCGATGAGTGAACAGAACAGTATTCAGAACATACAACTCCCCAACCACCTTCAGCCTTAGTGCCGCGCATAGCAGCCAATGAGTTGGGTTGGGCCGATCCCATACCTGTGCAATGAGGCACTTGGTAGAAGCGGTTGGGCGCTGTCACCGGACCGATTTTGACGGGTTCAAACAACACATCGTAACGAGGATCACGGGCCATTTGCGTTTCTTCTTTCTTACCACTCGGTTCTGGTTTTCCATCTGTAGTGGGCCAGTCGGGATTGAATGCCGAGACCAAGAAACGGTTTTGGCGGCAGTTTTTTTGGAGCCGAAAGCGACTGAACGTCTCTAAGCAAGTCGGAGTCCGAGCCCATGGCGAACTCTGCGAGTAACTTGCCCGAAATGGTCCCCCTCGGCAGGCCCACGCCACAGTATCCAAGCGCTGCATAGATGCCGGGCTCCAGCCGACCGAAGTGTGATGCCCAGCCCCGCGTCATGCAGTAGACTCCTGCCCAGGTGTGCTCGAACTCAAGGTCGTCAAGCATGGGGTATCGTTCAAGCAATCCTCGCCGGTGTGAGGCCAGAAGATCTCGTCGCTTACTGTCAGTTAGACGGAAATCACTGGAGTAAAAGGTTCCGTGACGAACCAATATCCGGTTCGACTTCGTGCGCCGAACCGTCGCGCACCCGGTGATACCCCATTCCGAGACACCGCCCATGGCCGCTTGTTGTTTCGCTGTGAGCGGGCTGGACAGGCTTCCACACCCAATCAGTGGGAACACGCTGTTTTTCAGGAAACCGAGATTCGCTACATGCGCATTGTTGGTAAGCAGGACGTTGTTTGCTGTAACCACGCCTTCAGCGCACTCGATTGTGGCCGGTGAGCCGGACTTAATGCGGCGCGCGGGCGATTCTTCATACAGTTCAACGTTATCAGGCAGATTTTCGCCGATGCCACGGAACATCGCAGATGGGTTCAATAATACCGTTCGCGGCGTCAGGACGGCAGCATGGTAATGATCTGTGCCGACGACGTTGGCAAGTGCGTCCTTATCGTACCATTCATACGGTTCGTTGCTTGCTTCGAGCGTGTGGCAAGTTGCATGGAGATGCGAGATTCGTTTCTCGGAGACACAGGCTGTCAGGTGGCCAATGGGCGACCATTCGCATTCGATACTGTATTTCTTGACGTGGGCTTCCAGTTCGTTCCGGCCAGCGACCACCAGTCGCGAAACGATACGGTTTGCTTCCGGACCCAACTCTTCCGTCAGATGGGGGGTGTCAATAATAAATCCCGCGTTGCGACCGGCTGAACCATATCCCACTCGATGAGAGTCAAGCAGGAAGACCTTGGCATTAGGATCAAGCTCACCCAATCGGCGGGCAGCGGCAAGTCCTGTCACGCCTGCGCCAACAACAACCCAGTCTGCTACGTGTTGCCCCTTTAGGCGATTGGCTGGCGCAGGCCCCGGCAGGACGGCGTACCAACCTGAGGCCTGCTTCATATCTGTAAGGAGTGGGTCTTGGACTGGCACTGATCAATAGTCCCCATGCCATGGGATTTATCTTCATCGACGTCAATCTATTGACTCAATGCCAGGAGAGAAAAGCCCCGCCAGCCAATGCTGACGGGGTGCTGGTGATCGGTGTTTTACTCGAGACCGGCCTGGGCTTCATGCCACATCTCGGTCAGCTTGGCGTCCTTCGCAGGTGGAACTTCATCAAAGAAAACACCCGAATTCAGCAGCGCGACCGGATCATCGAGGCCCTTCTCTTTCAGCACCGCCGGGTCGACCCCTTCAAGAGATTTAATGTTGGCGTGTCCATAGCCGAATGCATCGAAGAAGGCTCTACCGCCGACGGGGTCGAGCATGGCATTGATGTAATCGTAGGCCATTTCCTCCCTGACACCTTCGCTGGACGAGCTGACGCACAGGCCACACATCCACGGCATGACAGGCTTGACGATCTCCAAACCAATGCCCTGTTCCTTCATGGTCTTTACCGTTCCACCCCAAACATAGGAGATCTGAACATCGCCGGCAGCCCACGCCTGATTAAGGTCCGTGCTGTTGTTCCAAATGAACCGGGCATTTTGAAGCATTTTTGTGAAGATTTCAGGTGCCATCTTCATTTCTTCTTCGGTCGGGTCGAGTGGCTTCGCCCATTTGCCGATCACACCGGCGATCAGGATATTAACGCCGATCTGTGAGTTGAGGGCTGTTTTGCCCTTGTACTTCGGATCGATGAAGAGATCGAAAGACGGATTTTCCTCTTTAATGAAATCAGGGTTGTAAGCGACCCGCGAATAAAACCAATCCCATGGTGCGAAGTAGTACTGATCACCAAAGCGGACACCTTTAACTTCCAGCAAGGAAGGAATTATTTCATTCCAACGCGGGATTCTGCTGAGATCAAGCGGTTTGATCAACCCGGCGTCCTTGAACTTTGCAACCTCGCCGGTGCAGGGATGCACAAGATCCGCATCGAACCCGGCCTTCATCTTCTGGAAGGCGTCTTCTGTTTCACTGAAGAATGTAACGTCAGCGGTAAGGGCACCCCGTCTCCTCATTTATCTGTTCATCGAGTTATGTAACGGTTCTTTTGGAGGACTGTTGGATGACAGATTTGCACCAAATGGATGTCCATTTGTTAGGGGAGTCCAGTCGGGTTGAGCGTGTGGAGGTTCTGAGCGGGCCGACGGGTCGGCGCAGCTGGCCGGCGGATGTCAAGGCGCGGATCGTGGCTGAATCTTTTGAGCCGGGCGCGAGTGTTGCGGCGGTGGCGAGGCGGTACGGCTTGCGCTCGCAACACTTGAGCAGCTGGCGGGCAGCGGCGCGCCAAGGCAAGCTGGTGCTGCCTGTAGATGACGCTGCCGAGTTTGCCGCGTTGCTGGTCGGTGAGGCAGGGGCCGCAGTCAGTACCACCGCGGGGAGCGACGACCCGGCATCTGAGGACGGGCAGGCAAAGACGCTGGCGATCGAGGTGCCGGGGGCTGTCATCCGGCTTTGTGCTTCGACGCCGGCGGCACGCATCGCCGAACTGATCACCGCGCTTCGTAGCTCTCGGTGATTGTTCCGGGCCAACGGCTGCGCATCTTCGTCGCCACCAAGCCGGTCGATTTCCGTCGCGGCCACGATAGTCTTGCGGCGACGGTAGAGCGCGAGCTCGGCCTGGACGCCCATTCCGGGGCGCTTTACGTGTTCCGGGCCAAGCGCGCCGACCGGGTGAAGATTCTGGCCTGGGACGGCAGCGGCCTGGTGCTGATCTACAAGCGGCTCGAGCAAGGCAAGTTTGCCTGGCCGGCGATCCAGGACGGGGTGATGCGGCTCTCCAAGGCGCAGTTCGAAGCACTCTTCGAAGGGCTCGACTGGCGGCGGGTCTACAGCCGTCGGATCCGCCGGCCGCAGGCGGCGGAATAAGCCTGGAGACGACCGCAAGAGACCCCGAATTCCTATGCCAAGGCCTTGGAATCGTGATACAAAGTTAGGCATGAGCCAGGTATTCGAAGGCCTCGATCTCTCTCAGCTACCAGCCTCACTTGCAGCCCAAGTCAGCGCTGCCTTGCTGGCCGAACGCGAGGCCCGCAGCACAGCAGAAGCGCAAGCCCAGGCGCTGGCCGATCAGGTCGCCAGGCTGGAATATCTCATCAAGGAGATCCGCCGCGCGCTCTATGGCCGACGCTCGGAGAAGCTTCACCCGGACCAACTCTCACTGGCCCTGGAAGACCTGGAAACAGCGGCGGCCGAGTCACAGGAAGCCGTCAAGCCGGCGGCCGGTCGCGCAGCCCCGCAAGGCAAGACCAAGCGCAACCTGGGCCACTTGCCCAAAGCCTTGCCGCGCATCGAGCAGGTCGTCGAGCCCGACAGCAGGCTCTGTGCTTGCGGCTGTGAGATGCTGCGGATCGGCGAAGACCGTTCGGAGCGACTGGATGTGGTGCCGGCGCAGTTCCGGGTGATCGCCACCATCCGACCAAAGTACGCCTGCCGGGCCTGCAGCGAAGGGGTGCGGCAAGCCCCAGCACCGGCGCATCTGATCGAAGGTGGCTTGCCCACGGAAGCCATGCTGGCGCATGTGCTAGTGAGCAAATATGCCGATCACTGCCCTTTGTATCGGCAGTCACAGATCTACGCCCGCAGCGGCCTTGATTTGCACCGCGCCACCTTGGCCGGCTGGGTCGGCAAGGCCGCGTTCCATCTGCGACCGGTGTTCGAACGGATGAGCGAGCACATCAAGAACGCCGGTAAGCTTTTCATGGATGAAACAAGGGCACCGGTGCTCGATCCGGGGCGAGGAAAGACCAAGACGGGTTATCTCTGGGCCTTAGCACGGGACGATCGCCCCTGGGGCGGGCAAGAGGCGAGAAGTGCCGAAGGCACGACAGGGATCGCAACGGGCCCGCCGGCCGTGGTCTATTTCTATGCGCCGGGGCGCGGTGGCAAACATGCCGAAGAATTTCTGAAAGGATTCAGTGGCACGCTGCAGGTTGATGGATATAGCGGCTACAATCGTCTGACCGACCCCAATCGGCCAGACGGCCCTCTTGAGCTGGCCTACTGTTGGAGCCATGCGCGCCGCAAACTCTACGAACTCGCCGACAAGCAAGGCCGTGCCGCCAAGAACCAGAGCATCGCCGAACAGGGCCTCGAACAGATCGCCGCGCTCTATCGTATTGAGGCCGAAATACGCGGTCTCAGTGCTGGCGAGCGTCTGGCGGTCCGGCAGGAACACAGCGCACCGTTGATCGAAGCTTTCGAGGCATGGCTGCGGTATCAGCGCTTCCGGCTGTCCGCCAAATCGAAGCTCGGAGAGGTCCTAGCCTACATCGCAAACCACTGGTCCGGCTTGAAGCTCTTTCTCGATGATGGACGCATCGAGATGGACAGCAACGCGGTCGAAAATCTAATTCGCCCCCTGGCCTTGAATCGTAAAAATGCATTGTTCGCAGGTCATGATGTCGGTGGAGAAAATTGGGGCGTCATCGCCTCACTCATCGAGACCTGCAAATTAAACCAGGTCGACCCCTGCGCCTACCTCAAGACAACCCTCGAAGCCATCGCCAAGGGTCACCCGCAAAACCGCATCGACGACCTCATGCCCTGGGCCTTCAATCAAGCGTCAACCTGAAATCAAGGCGCCCCAGACGCACCGCTTACGAAAGTGGTGGAGATCGCCCGGCTCAAGAAGTCCTGCCGGGCCGGTGAGCGGATCGTTCAACCGCCAGCACCGAGGCGTCCGGTGGCGCGCGGCCCCTCCAGCGCTCGCCGGGCCGGGCCCGGTTTACTCGCCCATATCCTGGTGTCCAAGTACGACGACTATTTGCCGCTCTATCGACCGGACGCGCTGACGGGGGCGGTTCGTGTACGCGAAGCTGCCTGTTGGGCCCACCTGCGCCGGGAATTCCACGACATTTGGAAATCGACCGGCTCGGCGATCGCCGAGGAGGCGCTGAAACGGATCGGTGCGCTCTACGACATCGAGCGCCAGGTCAGCGGCCAGCCGGCCGAGCTTCGACTCGCCCTACGCCAGGAGCAAAGCAAGCCCAAGGTCGAAGCCTTCAAAGCCTGGCTCGAAGCCCTGCTCGGCCGCCTCTCCCAAAAGAGCGAGCTTGCCAAGGCCATGCGCTACGGCCTGAAGCGCTGGCAGGCTTTCACCCTGTTTCTGGAGGACGGGCGCGTCGCCATCGATAGTGAGGAGGATAAGCGAGCCTTCCGGTGGAAGGATCGCCCAACGAACAGTGCCGAACGCGCGATCCGGCCGGTGAGCCTCGGAAGAAAGAATTTTCTCTTTGCCGGCTCCCATGTCGGCGGCGAGACGCTGGCCGATGCACTCTCGATCATCGAGACCGCCAAGCTCTGCGGGTTCAATCCGGGAACTTACCTCGCCGACCTGCTCGCCCGCATCAACGACCACCCGGTCAACCGCATCGAGGCACTGCTCCCGTGGAACTGAGCGCAGGCGCAAGGCCCGGAACAGCAGATCGCCTGAACCCGCAAATCCATGCCCGCCGTCCACTCCATCCTTACCATCGACCTCGTCGCCGAACAGCTCGGCTACGACAGGGACCAGCTCTTCGACATTGCCTGCGACCAGCTGGAACCGGAAGACGGCCTCATCTGGGTCTACGGCATTGCAGAAAAGCAAGAGGTCGCGTTGACCCCCGACGGCATCGACCTTCTCAAAGCGCTCATCGAAGACCAGTATCGAGATACAATCCGGCGGTCCTGAGCGGCCGACTACCATATTAGCGGATGTCAAAATGTCAGATGACGTATCCAGAATAACAATCGATACACCGATTGAGTTCAGTGCCCCTCTGCCAGACCAGGTGGACGTCGTGATTATCGGCGGAGGCATCATTGGGATATTCAGCGCGCTCTATCTGACGCGGAGCGGGAAACGGGTTTTGGTTTGCGAAAAAGGCCGGGTCGCCGGGGAACAATCTTCCCGCAACTGGGGTTGGATCCGTCAACATGGCAGGGATTATGCTGAACTGCCGATCATGATGCAGTCTCGCAACCTCTGGCATGAGGTGGATAAAGAAACCAATGGGCAATGTGGTGTTGTCCCCGCAAGCACCTATTACTACGCCAAAACCGAAGCAGACCTTGCCGGGTATGACGCATGGCTTGCTCTGGCCCGTGATCATGGCCTGGACTCAAGGATAGTGTCGTCTAGGGAGATATCGGACGCCTTTTCCGGCAAGGACAGCCAGCCTTGGGCTGGCGCCATCTGTACACCCGGTGATGCGCGCGGAGAACCCTGGCTTGCCGTTCCGGCCGTGGCCAGACTGGCCCAGGGGGCCGGCGCGATGATACGCGAGAACTGCGCAGTCCGATCTCTGGATGTAATCGGAGGGGAAATCCGAGGTGTGGTCACCGAGGATGGAATGGTTGCGAGTGAACAAGTCGTGTTGTGCGGTGGTGCATGGTCGTCCCTGTTTGCCAGGAAACACGGAATCGATATGCCGCAGCTGAGTGTAGACGGAACGGTTGTGCAAACTGTACCACTGCCTGATTTCTTTATGGACTGCGCTTGGGCTTCCGACTTCGGCATCCGGCGGCGGCTGGATGGCGGTTACACACTTGCCTTGGGTGATATGAATGGCTTCAGTCTCGGCCCCGATGCGATTAGACATCTGGGTAAATACATTCCTGTGTTTGCCAAAAGCTGGCGAAACATTGATCTCCATCTGAAATCGCCCTGTGGTTATCCAGACAGTTGGAGCACGCCCCGAAACTGGCGTGATGACGAGATCACGCCGTTTGAAAAAATCAGAGTTCTCGAACCACCAGCAAAGCAACACTATGTGAAACTGTTGTGTGACAGGTTCGCAAAACGCTTTCCTGAGATCGGTAGACCCGAGATACGGAACAGTTGGGCTGGCATAATTGATGCAATGCCGGATGTCGTACCGATCGTTGACCGTGCGCCCTCACTTCCCGGATTGATCATCGCAACCGGCATGTGTGGCCATGGGTTTGGTATCGGGCCGGGATTTGGGCGGGTTGTCGCTCGTATGGTCGGCAACCAACAGCCGGAACACGATTTGCGGCGTTTCCGATTTAATCGCTTTTCGGATGGCAGCAAACTTGATCTTCGAACATCCTTGTAAAAACAAACCCGGACAGGAACGCAGTGATGACCAACTCCGTCATCGACAGAACCGTCGGCTTTGAGCTTGGTGGCGTAACCGAAACAGAGACTGCGTTTACAGCGCCGCTAGGGCAGCGTCTGTATTCTTATGCACGACGGGAGAACCCCACCGTGGTCGCCTGTGAGGATGCGCTTGCAAACGTCGAAGGGGCGAATTCGGCGCTGGTAGCGCCCTGTGGCATGGCGGCCATCAACATCACCCTTTCCATTTTCAATGATCCCAAAGATCGGCGACCCTATTTGTTCCCGGCGGATGTTTACAGCGGCACCGGGGAGTATGCGAGGGCGGTTTTACGTGATCAACGGGGCGTCAATGTAAGTTTCGCGGAACCAGCGGGAGAACACTCGACCACCGAGAATTTGATTCGCGCCATAGACGAAGAAAACCCCGCATTGGTGTTTGTCGAACCTATTTCAAATCCCGACCTGGATATCGTTGATGTCGCCAAGGTGGCTGCCGTGGCCCATGGAAAAGGCGCAATCGTCGTTGTCGATAATACATTTGGAACGTCGTATCTGTTTCGCCCGCTGGAGTATGGTGCAGACATCGTTGTCCATAGCGGCACAAAATACCTGGGCGGGCATAATAACATTTTGGCGGGTGTGATCTGTGTAAATGATCCCGAATTGCGTCAAAGATTGCATATTCATCGCAACGCCATTGGCTCTGTCATGAGTCCGGACGATGCAGGGCGACTGAAAACCCAATTACTGACGTTTCCCATCCGACTTGAGCGACAGAATGAAAATGCCATGAAGATTGCGACTTTTCTGGATGACCACCCTGGTATTGCAATGGTCCGTTATCCGGGCCTCGCCTCTCATGCCGATCGTGAACTGGCCGGCAAGATGTTCGGCAATCGTGGCTTCGGTGCCATGATCACCTTTGATCTGGCACGGGACGCTGAAGGAAGCGGCAAGTTTGTCGATGATCTTTCCCCCCATATCCCTCACATCGGCTCACTGGGCGACGTGGACACATCCTTCCTGCATGTAGAAGCCTGTTGGATGGATGGCCATGATCCTTCGACAATCAGGCTCTCGGTCGGTATCGAGCCCGTCGATGAAATCATCGCCAAACTGGCGAGGGCGTTGGATCAATGACGAAGCCCTCTGCCGACGACACTCCCTGTTACCTTCCCCTACCGGAAACGGGCATTTCCCGCGAGGCGATAGAAGAAGCGTTCAACGAAATCCGTGCCAATGATAAGGACGCCAGGGCATCCTTTGGTGAACGCTGGCTGAATGATCGAGGGCTGTTGTTGGAAGACGGTGCCCTTGAAGTCGCCAAGGCGGCCCATATGACGTTCTTCACCAAGAACAATTCCCATACCATGATCATGAACCTTGAATGCGAGCTGGTATCGTGGGTGTTGAACCTCTATCACGCGCAGCCTGGAGCATCGGGCACATTGACCAGTGGCGGCTCGGAGAGCCTTTTCCTGGCAACAGCTGCGGCGTTTGAGAAGTTTCAGACGGCCCACGGACCTGATGCACCCTGTGAAGCAGTGATTCCTGAAACCGGCTATCCCACATTTGAGAAGTACAGCAAGTATCTGGGCTATTCCGTTCGACGCCTTCCTGTTGATGCCTTTATGAGAGCCAACCCCAAGGCTATGCAGGCTGCTCTGACAGACAAGACCTTCATGATGCTCGGGACATTGTCGTCGTGGGCGCACGGGGCCTGCGATCCGATTTCGGAACTAGCCGCGGTCGCCAAGACATTCGGCGTGTGGCTGCATGTGGATGCCTGCGTCGGTGGTATGCTGGCACCCTTTGCCCAAGATCTGGGACGCGATGTCGTGGATTTTGATTTTTTGCTGCCGGGTGTTAGCTCGATCTCGGTTGATTTTCACAAGTACGGCTATAGTTCGAAAGGTGTTTCCGGCGTGTTTTTCCGCCACCATGACCTCTCCGACTCTCTACCCTTTTCCTTCGACGACTGGTCCGCCGGACTGTATCGTTCTCCGGTCTTTACCGGCACTCGGAGTGGCGGCGCCATTGCCTCGGCCTGGGCGGTCGCGAGATATCTGGGCCGCGAGGGCTATCAACGGCGTACGGCGCAAGTCCTGAAGGCGCGAGACGCCATCGTTGAAACGGTTCAGACCAACCCGAATCTGGTCTTGATCGGCGGTGCCGACCTCGCCACCGTCGCCATTGGCAGCGATACCATTGATATTTTGTCCGTCGCGCAATGCTTGACTTCCTTCGGCTGGACCGTGAACCGCCTAAAGGATCCTGATGGCATTCAACTGGTGCTTGGACCCATCAAGGATGCCTACATTGACGCCTATGTTGAAGACCTCGGCCGGGCCGTTGGAACTGTGAAGGCCGAGCGAAAAACCCGTCAACCAGTCAGTGTTGTCTATTCAGACGAAGTGGTGCGTGGACCGGGATCGATTTCGGGACAGGCGGAATAGCTCGGTGCTATTGCATGTGAACAGCCCCTAAACTTATAGACGCCTTCTTTCCTTGTCTTGAGCCAAGGAGGCCATGATGGGCAAAACCACTTTCAGTAGCGATGTCAAACGGGACACGGTGGCGCAGACCCCCAACGCACCAGGCATCGACGCAGACGTTGGTGACTTCCGAGATGGGTTAGCCACGGTCCTGACGCCCTGCTGACAAACATGTCTGTTTTAGATCTGGGATTGAACGTAAGCGCTAAGTTGTAAAAGCTGAGACTTGGCCTGACAGCCAGCACCTAACTGACACCCGCCACGCCCAAGGGCATAACTGTCAGAGCAAATCTCAACTATTACACTTCAGGCGCTTCTTCATGTTCTCCAAATCGTGACGCTGCCAAACGCAACGCACCCCGGCCGGCGAGACCGAAAGGCCTTGCTTGGCCAGTTCGTTGGCGACCCGGCGCTGGCCCCAGGCCGGCTGATCTCCGTCAGCGCCACCTCGCCGCCGTTCGGCGGGCCAATGATTCACTGGATCATTCGCCTTTCCGCCTCACCATAGAGTTTCTTGAAGCGGAAAAACTGTCTCTCTTGGGCTACGCCCGCATCCTTCGGCTTACGCGGCCTTTGGCCACGTTCCTCGGATGCCCATCCCCCGAACCGGGATTGATCCCGGTTCATATGTCCTCTTCGAACAACAAATCGGGAACAGCCGATTTGCGGGGGCTTGGCTCTGGCCGGCGCCCGTTTCGACAGCGGATCGCCATGCCAGAGGCCAAGCAGAATTGATCCCAAATTGCCGCCCGATGCTCTAATGCACATTACGGCGACAAGAACCACCTTTCCATGGACCGGCGCCACGGGCCGATCCGCAGGTGGGATGTCTCCGACGCGGCCGCCCCCGACGGCCGGCGTCTCAAAGATCTACTCGACAAGGAGAACACCGCCTCGGGTGTCTGGGCCGACAGCGCCTAGCGCTCCAAGGCCAACCAGATCTTCATGGAAAAAAACGGCTTTACCTCCCAGGTCCACCACAAGAAGCCGTCCAAGAAGCCCCTGCCAGAAAACCTCGCCCGCGCCCCGGCGGGATAATGCCAGGCGCTCCAAGGTGCGGGCCAAGGTCGAGCATGTCTTTGCCCGGCAAAAGCTCCACATGGGGCTGGTTGTCAGGACCATCGGTCTCAAGCGCGCTCGCCTCAAGAACGGCATGGTCAACCTGGCCTATAACAGGCAGCGCTGCTTGTGGCTGAACGGCAGAACCGCGCCCACTTGAGCGCCCAAGCCGGCGAACAAACCAAACGGGACACCAAATCGCCTGAGCGAAGCGAAAGCGCCCTAACCGGCCACAATCCAGCGCACATCAGGTCGCGGCTCCTCGGTCCTGGAACCGCCGGCACCGAAAACCCGGTTAATAGAGGTGTCCAGCTGGCTGTCGGCGAGGCCTCAAGCCACAGCGCCATCGCCGGGCGGGAATCGCTCGATGCCCAGCGAGGTCAGCCGTACGCTCCCGCTCCCGTTCCTGGCGCCGGACATCGTCGCGGCCATTGTCGCGGGCCGGCAGCCACACCCGTTGACGGCAAGACAGCTCAAGCGCCTCGGACCCCTACCCGGCGACTGGCCGGCACAGCGGGCCCTGCTCGGCTTTCACAGCTAAGCCGACCTCCATCTTTCTTGCATCAATGAATGCGATATCTTGGACGCCCAGAAGGGGCTGCGGAGACTTTTGCGCAATCGGCGGCCTTGCCGGCCTTGGTCCGAGTCTCCGCAGCCTACAATCGACCGCTAGAGAGCCCAAGAACCTCAGGATTCCGCCACTGCCGCTGAGGCAAGTCTTGACCGCAGCAAACGCCACGATCAAGTGGTGGGCCCGGCAGGACTCGAACCTGCGACATGACCGTTATGAGCGGCCGGTTCTAACCAACTGAACTACGGGCCCGGGAAAGGCGGTGGTCGTGACCGAAGGCATACTGCCGTAGCGTCCGGTAATCAAGGGATAGCCGCGTCGGCGTCGCAAGAGCGCTGACCGCCGCCGCACTGGGTTCAGGTATCGAGGAAGCTCCGCAGCTTGCGCGAACGGGAAGGATGCTTGAGCTTGCGCAAGGCCTTCGCCTCGATCTGGCGAATTCGCTCGCGGGTAACCGAGAACTGCTGACCCACTTCCTCGAGGGTATGGTCGGTGTTCATGCCGATGCCAAAGCGCATACGCAAGACCCGTTCCTCGCGCGGCGTCAGGCTGGCCAGCACCCGGGTCGTGGTTTCCCGCAAGTTTCCTTGAATAGCCGCATCGAGCGGCAGTATTGCCGACTTGTCCTCGATGAAATCGCCCAGGTGGCTATCCTCTTCGTCGCCGATCGGAGTCTCTAGGCTGATTGGCTCCTTGGCGATTTTCAGCACCTTGCGCACCTTTTCCAGGGGCATGACCAGGCGCTCTGCAAGCTCCTCCGGGGTCGGCTCACGGCCAATTTCATGCAGCATCTGCCGGCTGGTGCGCACCAACTTGTTAATCGTCTCGATCATATGCACGGGGATGCGAATGGTGCGCGCCTGGTCGGCGATGGAACGGGTGATGGCCTGGCGAATCCACCAGGTCGCGTAGGTGGAAAACTTGTAACCGCGGCGGTACTCGAACTTGTCGACCGCCTTCATCAGGCCGATGTTTCCCTCTTGGATGAGGTCGAGGAATTGCAGGCCGCGGTTGGTGTACTTTTTGGCGATTGAAATGACCAAGCGCAGGTTGGCCTCGACCATTTCGGTCTTAGCCCGACTGGCCTCGCGCTCACCGGTCTGAACGGTTTTGACGATGCGGCGAAACTCGCTGATCGGCAGTCGCGTTGCCTCCGCTACCTCGCTGATCAGGCCACGCAGCTCTTCAACCCTTTCGCCGTGCACCTCGGCAAAGACCTTCCAGCCTTTGTTCGATTGGGCTTGGACGTTTTGCAACCAGTCGGGGTCCAGCTCATGGCCGAAATAGCATTTCAGGAACTCGTCGCGCCGCACCTTGCAGCGTTCCGCCATGCGCAGGATTTGGCCTTCGAAGCCGATCAAGCGCCGGTTAAGGCTGTACAATTGATCGACCAGCTGTTCGATACGCGCGGCATTGAAGCGCACCGATTTCATCTGCTCGATAAGCTCGCCAGTCAGCTTTTGGTAGCGGCGCTCGGTTTGGGCGGGGATGGCCTCGCCGGCTTGCAGCAAGGCGACCCGCTTTTCCTGGACCTTGTGGAGCTTCTTGTAGGTACCGGCAATATCGTCGATGGTTTCCAGCACCGAGGGAAAGAGGGTGGCTTCCATGGCCGCCAGGGAAATGTTGGTCTCTTCTTCCTGATCGTCGTCATCATCGAGGCTGGTTAGTTCATCAGCCTCGTTTTCCTCGCCCTCGGGTTTGTCGGAATCTTCTGCGGCAACCGGTTTGGCGTTCGAGGACACCAGCGTCGGTCCGGAAATGCCGTCTGGCTTGGCAATAGGGGAAGCGCCGTCCGCGACCGAACGATCGCCTTCCGGACCGCCGCCATAGGTGGCATCCAGATCGATGATGTCGCGCAGGAGAATCTTGTTGTCCAGGAGTGCATCCCGCCAAGCCAGTAGAGCGACTATGGTCAGGGGATTTTCGCAGATGCCGCTGATCATCTTTTCACGGCCAGCCTCAATGCGCTTGGCGATCGCGATCTCGCCTTCGCGCGACAACAGCTCGACCGAGCCCATTTCGCGCAAATACATGCGCACCGGGTCATCGGTCCGACCGATATCGTCGTCATCTAGATTTCCGGCGACCCGCTGGTTGCTTTCTTCCTCTTCGTTGGACGCTTCCTCGCGCTCTTCATTCTCGGTGACGGTGATGCCCATTTCCGACAGCATCGCCATGGTGTCTTCGATCTGTTCAGACGAGACCTGATCGTCGGGAAGGGCTTGATTCAGCTCGTCGTAGGTGATGTAGCCGCGCTCCTTGGCGCGCTGTACCATCTTTTTGACCGACGCGCTGAGGCCGTCCATCAGTGGGCCTTCGCCGGATTCCTCGCGGGTTTCTGTTCGCTCTACTGTTTCAGCTGCCTTGGTCGCCATGCCACCTCTCGCCCCCGCGAAATATCGCTGCCAACCTGCCGCCATCCGCACGAGGCAGGCTGGGTAGACCTTACTCGGTTAAGCCGCCCTGCTTGCTCAGGCCGGTCTGCGCCGGACCGCCGACATCCGTCTCAATCTCCTCGTCAGAATAGAGGGCCTGCGTTGCCCGCAGGCGCAGGAGATCATCTTCGTTCATCGTCTTACCTAAGATGTCGGCTTGTTTTTTTGCCTCAAATTTCGCTTGTTCGTTGCGATACTTCATTAGGCACTCTAACAAATAGCCACGCGCCACCTCTGTCGGCTGGTTCGGTTTAGCCGCAGGGCAGTGAGCATATAAAGCCGGACTTAAGGCATCGTTTAGGATCTCGGCAAAACCCTGTTCGGTGAGGTGGCATCGAAGGGCATCGCTGTCAAGGTCTTGTTTTTCAGCAAATATGTCCAAGACGACCCGGCGCAGCCGGTCGAGTGCCGGCATGCTCAGAGAGAGGCTGCCCAGTGCCTCGGCGAATTCATCCAAAAGCACTGGGTGATTAATCACCAAGGCAAGCATCACTTGCTCGCCGCGCTTTCGAAGAATCTCAAAGGGTTGCCGTATGCCGACCCCAGCGCTGAACCGCCCTGATGCAGGGGAACCGCGGGCCCAGCCCTTTGGTATCGGCGTGCCCCGTTTCGGCGGTAGACTAGTCTTTCGGCTGTGCTGGAATCCGAAAACCTTGTCAAACCGGTTTCTGATCTCGACCGAATAGGCCTCGCGCACGTCCGAATCACGAATCCGCTCGACCGAATCGCGCAGGGCTCGCTTGAGGCCGGCCTTGCTTTCGGGGGTGTCGAAGCGCTTCTTCTGACATTCTTTTTCCCACAGGAGGTCGACGAGCGGCAGCGCCTGATCAAGGAGCCGGCGAAAGGCTGCCGCTCCTTGGGCCTGCACGAAGCTGTCTGGGTCCTCGCCTTGGGGCAGCAGGCAGAACTTCAGGGAATGCCCCGCCCGCAGCAAGGGCAGGGCTCTGTCAATAAGGCGGTAAGCGGCGTTATGTCCGGCCGCATCGCCGTCAAGGCAGATGATGGGCTCAGGCGTCAGTCGCCAAAGAAGGCTCAATTGCGCCTCGGTCAGCGCCGTGCCGAGAGGCGCCACAGCCGCAGAAAAGCCGGCCTGGAAGAGGGCGATCACATCCATATACCCTTCGCAGACCAGCAGTTCGCCGGAGTCGTAGGCGGCTTGCCGGGCGCGGGACAGGTTGTAGAGAACCTCGCCTTTGTGAAAGAGCGCGCTTTCCGGGGAATTTAGGTACTTGGCGCGTGAGTCGCCGAGGGCCCGCCCACCAAAGGCGATGGGTCGGCCGCGCTGGTCGTGGATCGGGAAGATCACGCGATTGAAGAAGTAGTCCCGTGGCGGCGTCCCGTCGTCGGACACCTTGATCAATCCGGCTTCGGCCAAGAGGCGGTCGTCCAGGCCTTTGGCGTTCAGGGCTGCGCGAAACTCGCCGCGCCTGTTCGGCGCAAATCCAAGCCCAAATGCGTCGATAGTCTCAGCGGCAAGGCCGCGCCTTTCCAAGTAGCGGCGGGCGTCGACACCGCTTGGGCCGTGAAGCTGCGCTTGGAACCATGTGGCGGCGGCCTCTACCGCATCCCGCGCTTGGGCTCGCCGCTGCGCCGCCGCACGGTCTTGCGGATTGGTCTTCGGCAACTGAAGGCCGGCTTCGTTGGCCAGCCGCTCGATGGCTTCCGGAAAGGACAGGCCCTCGCGACGCATCACAAAGCCGATGACGTCGCCATGCGCCGCGCAGCCAAAGCAATGAAAGAAACCCTTTTCCTCGTTGACAGAGAAGGAGGGCGTTTTTTCGCTGTGGAACGGGCAGAGGCCAATGTGTTCCCGGCCACGTCGAACAAGCTTGACCCAACGACCGACAAAGGCGGCCAACGGCAACCTTAAGCGTAGCTCATCCAAGAATTCTGTGGGCAAGGGCATCGCAACTGCCCTTGCTTAGATCACGCTTGTGCCGCGCTTGCTCATGGGGCGCCTATGCCAATTGCTCCTTGACCATCGTGCTTGCCAGGCCAAAATCCATGCGTCCGGCGTAACGTTCCTTCAACGTTGCCATGGTTCGGCCCATGTCCTTGAGTGTCGAGGCTTCGAGTTCGCCGATCACCGCTTCGACCGCGCCGCGCGTTTCTTCCTCATCCAATTGTTTAGGCAGGAATCCCTTGATTATCTCGATTTCTTCCGCTTCCTGCTCAGCCAAATCGGCCCGGCCCCCTTGTTTATAGGTCTCGATAGACTCCCGCCGCTGCCTAACCATTTTCTGCAGCACTTCTAATATCTCGTGTTCATCAATGCCTTCTGCGTTACCTTTGCCACGGGCGGCGATGTCGCGATCCTTGAGGGCCGCGAGGATGAGACGGATGGTGGAAACGGCCCTTCGATTTTTTTCCTTCATTGCGCTCTTCAGGGATTCGCTTAAAGCGCTTCGCAACATGGCCCTAGCTCCTGCTGTCGCGGGGGTGTGGAGAGTACCCGAAACATCGTTAAATGGCAAACGGAAGAATTTTTTTAACTAATTGATTTTGAAAGATAAAATCTCTAGGTTGTCGGTGTGATAGTGACAATTTCGGTGGCGATTGTTGGGTTATAATAGGCGAAGGCATATGCACGCGTGATCTAAGTCATTTACATTACGACGACACGCAAGGCTCGGAGAGTCCTAGGCGGTCGATCGTCGTAGAGTCAAACGGAATTAGGAGGAGGCATGCCTGTTTTCAACGGGCAGAACGATGGGACCAAAGTATGGCCGCAGCCCTCTGGCGCTACGGCAGCGCTGGTTCTCGGCAACGGCCAGGTCCTTTGGGGTAAGGGCTTAGGAGCCTTTGGTGACACTGTAGGCGAGGTTTGTTTCAACACCTCGATGACCGGCTACCAAGAAATACTGACCGACCCTTCCTATGCGGGACAAATCATCACTTTTACCTTTCCGCACATCGGCAACGTGGGGGCCAATCACGACGATGTGGAGTCGACGGCACCAGCGGCGCGCGGCCTCATTATCGGCGAAGACGTGACCGATCCATCGAACTGGCGTTCCCGGCAAACCTTGACCGATTGGTTGTCATCAATGGGTCTGATTGGCTTGGCAGGTGTCGATACTCGTCGGTTGACCCGCTACATTCGCGACATTGGCGCGCCGCAAGCTGCCTTGACCCATCCCGCCGACGGGCGGTTTGACTTGGCGGCTTTGCAAGCAAAGGCAGCCGCCTGGCCGGGCCTCGAGGGAATGGATCTCGCGCTGGAGGTCACATGCCGTCAGACCTATGTGTGGCAGGAGACACGCTGGAGTTTGGACCGCGGCTATGGCCGCCTTGATGGGCCGAGCCGCCATGTGGTGGCTATCGATTTTGGTGCTAAGCACAACATACTGCGGTGCTTGGCAAGTCTCGGCTGTAAGATAACCGTGGTTCCAGCAACGGTAAGCGCCGATGAGGTTCTGCGACATCGACCCGACGGCATCTTTTTATCGAACGGGCCGGGTGATCCGGCCGCAACCGGAGAATATGCCATCCCGACGCTGCAGCGCCTGGTCGATAGCGGCTTGCCGATCTTCGGCATTTGCCTGGGTCACCAAATCTTGGCCTTGGCCTTGGGTGCGCGCACGGAGAAGATGCACCTCGGCCACCGTGGTGCCAATCATCCGGTGAAGGATCTGGAAACCGGCCGGGTGGAAATCACCAGCCAGAACCATGGCTTCGTCGTTCTGCCCGAAAGCCTGCCAGCCGGTGTCGAGCCGAGCCATGTCTCACTCTTCGATGGCTCTAACGAAGGTTTGCGTGTTCTCGGCAAGCCGATTTTTTCCGTGCAGTATCATCCGGAGGCTTCTCCCGGCCCGCAAGATAGCCACTACCTCTTCCAGCGCTTTGTGGATTTGGTCGATGCGCAGAAGGGAAAATTCATCCAAGGACTGGAATCCCAGGCATCAGCTCTGTAAGAAGGCGTCCACAAGGCAGACATCAAACGCCGAGACTCCTCGTTGACAAGATATCCGCAAGGCCAGCATGCCCAAGCGTGAGGACATAAGCTCGATCCTGATCATCGGTGCCGGGCCCATCGTGATAGGCCAGGCCTGCGAATTTGATTACTCCGGGGCGCAGGCCTGCAAGGCCTTGGGTGAGGAGGGCTATCGGGTCGTTTTGGTGAATTCCAATCCAGCCACCATCATGACCGATCCAAATCTGGCCGACGCGACCTACGTCGAGCCGATCACGCCGGAGATGGTCGAGAAGGTGATTGCGCGCGAACGACCCGATGCGCTCTTGCCGACCATGGGCGGGCAAACCGGCCTCAACACGGCCATGGCTCTGGCCAAATCCGGTGTCCTAGAGCGCTACGGTGTCGAACTGATCGGTGCCGACGCCGACGTCATCGACAAGGCGGAGGATCGGCAGAGATTTCGCCAGGCGATGGAGAAAATTGGACTGACGTGTCCCCGCTCGAAGGTGGCGCGGTCCCTGGACCAGGCCATGGCGGCGCTTGACCTTGTCGGCTTGCCGGCAATCATACGCCCTTCCTTTACGCTAGGCGGTACCGGTGGGGGCATTGCCTATAACCGCGACGAGTATACGGAAATCGTCCGCGGCGGCATGGCGGCCTCGCCGGTGGGCGAGGTGCTGGTCGAGCAATCGGTTCTCGGCTGGAAGGAATACGAGATGGAAGTGGTTCGCGATCACGCGGACAACTGCATCATCATCTGCTCAATCGAAAACGTGGATCCCATGGGCATCCACACCGGCGACTCCTTCACCGTGGCGCCGGCCCTGACCCTCACCGACAAAGAATACCAAATTATGCGCAACGCAGCGATTGCCTGTCTGCGCGAAATCGGCGTCGATACCGGTGGTTCTAACGTGCAGTTCGCGGTCAATCCGGACACCGGCGAACTGGTCATGATCGAGATGAACCCGCGGGTCTCGCGCTCCTCGGCGCTGGCTTCGAAGGCGACAGGTTTTCCCATTGCCAAGGTGGCGGCCAAGTTGGCCGTGGGCTACACCCTAGATGAGCTGCCAAACGACATCACCAAGGTCACACCCGCCTCCTTCGAGCCGACCATCGATTACGTGGTCTGCAAGATTCCGCGCTTTACCTTTGAAAAGTTTGCCCGAACCGAGCCCTTGCTCACCACTTCCATGAAGTCGGTGGGGGAAGCCATGGCCATCGGCCGCAACTTCGCTGAATCGCTGCAAAAGGCGCTGCGCTCTATGGAGACCGGCTTGACCGGCCTCAATGAGGTCGGGATACCCGGTGCATCGACCGGCAATGGCGCGCCGGATCCCAGTTTCATCAAGGCCGCGCTCACCCGACCCTTGGCTGATCGCCTGCTGTTGATTGCCCAGGCCTTCCGGGAAGGCCTTAGTGTTGAAGAGGTGCAGCGCGCTTGTCGCTTCGACCCGTGGTTCCTGCGACAGATCGAGCGCCTGGTGCACGAAGAAAATCGTGTCAGGGACGACGGCCTTCCCAGCGACGCAGCGGGAATTCTCGGGCTCAAGAAACTCGGTTTCAGTGATGCACGTTTGGGCGAGCTCACAGGCCTGGATGCGACCGAGGTCACTCGGCGTCGGCATGCTCTGGAAGTGCATCCCGTCTACAAACGCATTGATACCTGCGGCGGCGAGTTCCCTTCGGCCACCCCCTACCTCTACGCCGCCTATGAAGGCGATGCCTTGTCCCCGGCCGAGTGCGAGGCCGACCCCAGCGCACGTGATAAGGTGATCATCTTGGGCGGGGGGCCGAACCGCATCGGCCAAGGCATCGAGTTTGATTACTGTTGCGTGCACGCAGCCTACGCCCTGGCCGAAGTTGGGATCGAGACGATCATGGTCAATTGCAATCCCGAGACCGTCTCCACTGACTACGACACCTCCGATCGCCTCTACTTCGAGCCACTAACAAGCGAGGATGTCTTGGAGTTGGTGCGGGTAGAGCAAAGCAAGGGACGCTTGCGCGGCGTGATCGTGCAGTTCGGCGGCCAGACACCGTTGAAACTGGCTCAGAGTCTATCGGATGCGGGGGTGCCCATTCTCGGTACCTCGCCGGACGCCATTGATTTGGCGGAGGACCGGGATCGCTTCCAGCGACTCATGAGCGATTTAGACCTCAAGCAACCGCCCAACGGCACCGCTCGTTCGGCCGAAGAAGCCGAATCGGTCGCCGAGCGCATCGGCTATCCGGTGCTGCTGCGGCCATCCTATGTGCTCGGTGGCCGGGCGATGGAAATCGTCAACAACCGGGCCGAGTTGCAACGCTATGTTGCCAATGCGGTTAAGGTTTCCGGCAGCAATCCGGTGCTGATCGATGGCTACTTGCGCGACGCGGTCGAGGTGGATGTCGATGCGCTCGCCGACGGCGAGGAGGTCAAGGTCGTCGGCATCATGGAACACATCGAGGAAGCGGGGATTCATTCCGGCGATTCGGCCTGTGCCTTGCCGCCGCACACCCTTTCTGACGAGATAATGGCGACGATCCGCGCCCAGACCGAGGTGCTGGCGCTCGCCTTGGGCGTGGTTGGTCTGATGAATGTTCAATTCGCAGTACGGGACGGCGAGGTCTTTATCCTTGAGGTCAATCCACGTGCCTCTCGCACCGTGCCCTTCGTCGCCAAGGCGATTGGGCTGCCAGTCGCCAAAATTGCCGCCCGGGTGATGGCCGGAGAGAAACTCAGGCAGTTTGATCTTTCAATTCGCGACTTGTCTCATATTGCCGTTAAGGAGGCTGTGTTTCCCTTTGCACGCTTCCCGGGGGTCGACATAGTCCTCGGGCCCGAAATGAAGTCGACCGGCGAAGTGATGGGACTGGACCGGGATTTCGCGCGGGCCTTTGCCAAGGCGCAACTTGGTGCCGGCGTTCGCCTGCCATCAAGCGGTAGCGCCTTCGTCTCGGTCAAGAATGCCGACAAGCCTGCCAGCGTCGCCATCGTCCGCGAATTGATTGCCAATGGTTTCAAGATTTTGGCGACCGCTGGGACGGCCAGTCATCTAGCGGCCGAAGGTTTGGAGGTCGAGCGAGTGAACAAGGTTTCTCAAGGCCGGCCGCATGTCGTCGATGCCATGCTTTCTGGGGAGGTGCAAATCGTCATCAATACGACTGAGGGCGCGCGGGCCATTGCCGACAGCTTTGAGTTGCGTCGAACCGCGCTCATCAATAACATTCCCTATTATACGACCATGCCCGGCGCCAATGCCGTTGCAAAAGCGATTGCCGCATTGAAGTCAGGCCAGCTTGAAGTTGCTCCCTTACAGTCCTACTTTAAAGGGTCGTTCTGAAGGAGCACGTGCGACCGAGCAGATCATCCAGCGATCAGCTGCCTATTTTTGGATAATCCGACCATGAATAACACTGTCCCCATGTCCGCCGACGGCCTGGCGCGACTTGAAGAAGAATTGAAGCATCTGAAGAGCGTGGCACGGCCGGAGGTGATCCGAGCCATTGCTGACGCCCGTGAACACGGCGATCTTTCTGAAAACGCCGAGTACCATGCGGCGCGCGAACGGCAAAGTTTTATCGAGGGTCGTGTCGCCGAGCTGGAGGATAAGATCGCTCGCGCAAAGGTCATCGATGTTTCAAAGCTTTCCGGGGACACAGTCAAATTTGGGGCGACGGTCACGATTGTTGACGAGGAGAGCGACGAGGAGCTGACCTACCGCCTGGTTGGCGAGATGGAGTCGGATGTGAAGCAGGGCCTCTTGGCTGTGACCTCGCCGCTGGCTCGTGCCCTGATTGGCAAGCAAGTCGGCGACTTTGTCGAGGTCACCACGCCTAAAGGCGCCAAAGAGTTCGAAGTCCTGAAGGTGCAGTTCATCTAACCTGACTGGCCAGTTGCCGGAACGGTGACGGCCACCGCAGCCTGTGTTCGCGTGCTGAGGCGGGAGGCGATGGCGCTATAGACTTTCCGCCTCAGGGTCTATGGGGACGCCGGCGATCATCTTTGACGTGCGAATGACCTGGATCGTTTGCACGGTCACCACGTGCGAGGCCGAGGTCAGCTTAGTCGTCAGTTCGTTTTCGTGCGCGGTGTTGCGCGCGACGATCTTGAGGAGGAAATCGCCGGCGCCGCGCACCATGTGACAAGAGCGTACTTCAGGCCAGTCGGCGATCATGGTCTCGAAATCGGTCAAGACCGCTTCCGACTGGCTGTCGAGACCGACCAAGGCGTAGAATGTCACTTCATAACCCAAGGCCTCGCCATTGACATCGGCGTGGAACCCGCGGATGAAGCCTTCTTCTTCGAGAGCCCGCAACCGGCGTAGGCAAGGCGGCGCCGAAATCTTGGCGCGTTTGGCCAACTCCACGTTGGTCATGCGGCCTTCGTCCTGCAAATTCTTGAGAATCTGTAGATCGATACGGTCGAGTTTGACTCGCCTCATTCCCGCCGTCCCCCCTGGGCGACATAATCCCAAAGATTGTCCTCCGCGACGCGAAAGGATATTACCCGGGTAGCCGCTGGGCGCCAAGCCCCGACAGGAATTCGGCATGCCTGATAGCGTACTCGTAACCGGACCAGGTGGTTACTATGGCAAGCGATTTAAGTCCAGAAACCGGCCAGCCAGGATCAATCGAGGTGGGTCAGTTGCGCTCCTGGGTCGTGACCGAAGGGGCGATTGGCATGGAAAACCAGGCCTTGGGCCTGGCCGAGGCCATGGGCCTGGTGCCGACAGTGAAGCGTCTAAGGGCCGGTTTTCCCTGGACTGTTGTGCCGCCGCGACTTTGGCTTGGTGCCTTGCATGCGGTTGGCCGAAGTGGTGATCGCCTCGAACCGCCTTGGCCGGACATGGTCATCAGCTGTGGCAAGCGCAGTGCAATGCCGGCACTGGCCGTCAAGCGCGCCAGCGCGGGCCAGGCATTTGCCGTGCACATCCAAGCGCCACCGGTCGATTATCGTCGCTTCGACCTCGTCGTGGTTCCCAAGCACGATAGTCTGGAAGGGGAGGGGGTCTTCACCACCATGGCGGCGATCCACCGGGTGACCCCCGAAGGCTTGACCCAAGCCGCGCAACGCTTCGCCGCTGACTATGTAGACTTGCCGCGGCCCCTGGTGGCAGTCCTCATCGGCGGCTCCAATCGCCGGCATCGATTGACTCCGACTTTGGCAGTTCGCTTGGGGGACGATTTGGCGCGGCTCTGCCGGGAGCAGGGCGCCGGCCTTTTGATCACCCCTTCGCGGCGCACTGGCGCCGAAAACCTCGCAGCGTTGCGGGCGCCATTGTCAGATTTACCCGTCAAGATTTGGGAAGGAGAGGGAGAGAACCCCTATTTGGGCTATCTGGCACTTGCCGACGCGATCGTGGTGACCTCCGATTCGGTTTCCATGGCTTCCGAAGCTTGTTCGACCGGCAAGCCCGTTTATGTCATCCCCTTGGAAGGGCGATCACGCCGACTCGAGGCTTTTCACGAAAGTTTGCGACTCGCCGGCATGACCCGTCCCTTTACAGGGCACATCGAAAGCTGGCACTACCAGCCGCCCGATGACACGAAAAAGGCCGGTCTAGAAGTTTGGCGTCGCTTCCAACGCGCCCGCGGCAATAAATAGCCTCGCGACTCCCCATGCCATTTGGCTATAAGGATAGCTCCCCGTCTTCGCTGCCAGGCAAGTAAGAAAGATCCATGGCGCTCGACATCCAGACATTCTCCAATCAGCGTGGTGGCAATCCCTTTTTCAAGGCGATCGGTCATCCCTGGGTGGCTCGTATTTGGCCGGATTTTCTGGCCAAGCTATCGAGGCGCCGCGTCGCCATTTATGACCCTTGGGATCACGCGCGGGACCTGGTCGCACTCTATGACCTAGAGCGCATCGACATGCGGGGCTATTTCGTTCAGGACCTTTCCCATATCGGCAGAGAGCTATTGGGCCAGGTGGCGCAGCCGGTCACTGAGTTACCCGCTGCCGAGCTTGACGTAGTGTTGGTGGTTGCCTTCGACGCGGAGCGATTGGCGGGCCACATTGGCCACCTTTTGCCCGCGGGTGCTGAAGTTTTAAGCCTGGACGACGGCCTGCGTCTGCCCGACGACATGCTGGCTTCCTCGCGGCCTTACCTCACACCCCTCAATTTCGCCACCAACTTCGCTTTCTTTCGCGACGGCCAAGGCACCCACACGCGCCTGGTTACGGCCGATTACTGGTCCGGCTATGGGGCGCGCTCGCCAGAGCTGTGGTGCTGCCTTTTCGACGCAGCGGGCGGCGTTCTGGCCGAATGGCGCGAGCGGCTGCCGGGGGCCGGTGGCAGCATCGTCATCGACAGTGCAGATCTGCGTCGGCGCTTCGGTCTCGCGGATTTCACCGGGCAACTCTTCCTGCACGTGTTGAGGGCAGCGGGCCACGATGTGGTCAAATATGCGCTCGACACCTACGGCGATGACGCAAGCGACCTGTCCTGTACCCACGATGCCAATGCCTGGCCTAGCGAGTACTTCGCTGGGCTACCGGCACCGGCCGATGACGAGCGGGTGACGCTCTGGGTGCAAAACAGTCACCCGCGGCCGATCCCGGCCGATGGGCTGGGCTTGAACATCATGGGTCGTGACAAAGTCGCCTGGTTGCGCCAAGAGGTGCCGGGCTTTGCCACGTTGGCCCTTGATACCCGCGAGGTGTTGCCGGAGGCCTGCTGGCCGCAGCAGATCGAGATTAGGGCGGGCAAACATTGCGTGCGGCCGCGATACGAAGTCTCGGCGGGCAACGGCCGCAGGCGCATTGCCCACGTCAATGTGGAGCGCATCGATCTCAGACCCGATCCGCGCATACCTGAACTTTCCGCCTTGATGGGCAAAGGATACATCCTCAGCGCCCCGCTGCCGCCTGGCGATCGCTTCGAGACCACCGTCCTGCCGACACCGATGGCAACCGGCCAGAGCAACCTGCCCCTGGCGATCCTGGCCTATGATCCGGAAGGGCGAGAACTGGTCCGTCACCGCCTGGGCAAATTGCCGCGGGATCATGCCCAGGCTGTGGTCGTGGGGGACTTGGTCGAGACAGAGAACCTGCGGCACTGGGGCCATCTGGAGCTGGTCTACGACTTTGCCGAAGGCGGCGAGGCGGATGGCTGGCTGCACGCCATTTGCCGCTATCGGGATCGGGCCTCGGGTCACGTGGCGGAGACCAGTTTCGGCTCCCATGTGTTCAATTCCGTGTTGACCTACCGGGGCGAGCCGCAATCCTATGCCGGCCGTCCGCCGGGGCTGTCCACCCGGCTGTTCCTGCGGATGGGGCCAGCCCCCTACGACACCTTTTGCCACCTCATCTACCCTGCTTCGACGCCTTGGCAGACAATGAGCGAGACGCGTCTGAGCCTAATGAACACCGCCGGTGAGGAGGTTGCGGCCGTCGACCGCGAGATAGCCTGCAACGGCTCGCTGTTCTTTCGCGTCTCCGAGACATTTCGGGCCGGCGATTTGGCGGCGGCCGAGGGCGGCTATGTCTTGGTGCGCGATCTTACCTGCCGGCTTTTCGGCTACCACGGCCTTATGTGCGGAGAGACCTCCTTTAGCCTCGATCATATGTTCGGGTTTTAAGGCCGCTTGGAACCCCGGCTTGGATGCTATGCCGAGATGCCCTTCTTGTGCGGTGGGTAGGTGCCTCTTATCTTGAAGAAATCAGCGGGTTGGAAGGAGTGGGGCAACATGGCCGAAGAACATGATAGCAAGGTGCTGATCTTAGGCTCTGGGCCGGCCGGCTACACCGCCGCGATTTATGCGGCCCGCGCCAATCTAGGCCCGCGCCTGGTACAAGGCATGCAGCCCGGCGGCCAGCTCTCCATCACCACCGACGTGGAAAACTTTCCCGGCTTTGCCGAGCCTATCCAAGGACCGTGGCTGATGGAACAGATGCAGGCCCAAGCCGAGGCGGTCGGCACGGCCATGAGTTTCGACACCATCGTCGAAGTCGACCTGCGCCAACGCCCCTACCGCTGCATCGGCGATTCCGGCGATCACTATCTTGGCGAAACTCTGATCATCGCGACCGGCGCCCAGGCGCGCTGGCTTGGCCTTGAAAGTGAGGCCAAGTATCGTGGATTTGGCGTATCCGCCTGTGCCACTTGTGATGGTTTTTTCTTTCGCGGCAAGGAGATCGCCGTGGTCGGCGGCGGCAATTCAGCCGTCGAAGAGGCGCTGTTTCTCACCAAGTTTGCCAGCAAGGTCACCTTGATCCATCGCCGAGACAGTCTGCGCGCGGAAAAAATTCTCCAGGACCGCTTGTTCCGTAACCCAAAGATCGAGCCGTTGTGGAACCACGTAGTCGAAGAGGTTCTGGGCCAGGAAGATCCTCTCGGGGTTACCGCGGTGAAGGTGCGGGACGTAGTCAGCGGGACGATAAGAGAGCTGGCTCTGGACGGCCTCTTCATCGCCATTGGCCACGATCCGGCAACAGAGCTCTTCAAAGGCAAGGTCGAGATGGATGAGGGGGGGTATCTGATCACCAAGCCAGACCAAACCGCCACCTCTATTCCCGGCGTCTTTGCCGCCGGTGACGTCAAAGACAAGGTCTATCGGCAAGCGGTAACCGCTGCGGGCATGGGCTGTATGGCTGCCTTGGAGGCGGAAAAATTCCTTGCCGAGCACGACCTAGAAGCGGTAGAGGCAGCGGAATCGGCATGCACTTACCTGCACCGCGGGTCCACGAATTAGGTCGACGATGATGGATTGGGACAAGCTGCGGATCTTTCATGCCGTGGCCGAAGCGGGCAGCTTCACCCACGCCGGTGAAAAGCTGGGGCTAAGCCAGTCAGCGGTCAGCCGGCAGATTTCCGGTCTTGAGGAGAGCCTAAAAGTACCGCTTTTCCACCGACATGCTCGCGGCCTGCTGCTCACCGAGCAGGGGGAGCTGCTTTACCGCACCGCCCACGACGTGTTCGGCAAGCTGGCCATGACCGAGGCGCAGCTGACGGAAAGCAAGGATCGGCCGCGGGGGCCCTTGCGTATCAACACCACGGTGGCCTTTGGCTCGACCTGGCTGGCACCGCGCATGCGCGAGTTCATGGAGGTCTATCCGGAAATCGAAGTCCATTTGATTTTGACCGACCGCGAACTGGATCTTGCCATGCGCGAGGCGGACGTTGCTATCCGCATGAGCCCGCCGCGGCAGGCCGAGCTCATTCAGCGCCATCTTTTCACGGTGCACATTCATATTTATGCCTCCCCCAGCTATGTGAAGCGATTTGGCATGCCGCAAAACACTAAGGAGTTGGGTGCGCATCGGCTCTTGGTCTATGGGGATGACACCCGGCCGCCGGTCCCGGATGTCAATTGGCTGTTGCGGCTTGGCGTTGAAGGCGGGGAAATGCGGCGGCCGGCGATGACCGTCAACAATGTTTACGCGATCCTGCGCGCGGTGCAAAGCGGTGCCGGGCTCGGTGGCTTGCCGGAGTACATGGCGCAAGACGGCAGCGACCTAGTCCGTGTTTTGCCGGCGGTGGAGGGGCCACAGATCGATGCCTTTTTCGTTTATCCGGAAGAGGTGCGGGCCTCCAAACGGATTGCAGTGTTTCGCGATTTCCTCTTGCGTCGGGTGGCTGCCTCCAGGTTTTAGGCGGATTGCGCCCGCCCTGGGTGCGAAAATAACGGCCGGCGACCATTAGCTATGCGGATGGCGCATAGCTCCTGTGTCAACTTTGTAGTGGTTTACCGGCAGCAAATCACTATTTCTAGACATGAGTGATGCTGCTATGCAGCATGATGACGCCCGAGGAGCGTATTCGCCTCTTGGGCCGCTCGGTGAAATATCCGAGCACCGGGTCTTCGGACCCGACGTCTCCCAGACGTGAAGCCTCCCTGTTCAACTTGCCGGGCCAATTTGGCCCGGCTTTCTTTTTTGGGGTGAGGGGTTGGCGGGAGACGTCGAGGCGGATAGAACAGCCCAAATTTGATCTCTTCCCGAACTGAGGACGCGCTATGGAGGCACGTGCTCGATTTCGCTGCATTTGAGCGGCTGCGAAGATTATTCGGCCAGTCGGCGCCCCCACGGCCGTTGTCACCGCCCACTTCGGCCCCGGCACCGTCGCCGACACGGTCGGGGCCAACTTCGGCAAGATGGGGATTGTGGAGAAGTGGACAGTCAAGAGGCTAGGGGTGACCGGGTTGCGCCTGCTAGTCAAGGGTGTGATGCTGCTGTATTGCCGGTCTTTGAGCCTCGCAGGATCAAAACACTGAACAAATTGAATATTTTAGGTCAAAGCGAAGGCGTTCAGCCAGCCTCGGATCTTGTGTCTCATCTATCTACGTCAATTGGCTTTGCGGATCACTAGCCCTTCTTTCATGATACACAAGAGGACTTGCCATCATTTCATGAGCCTCAAAAAATATCAGCACCTTCGGCGATATTTAGCAGCTCCGAAAACATCAGGACGGCAGGACGACGACCGCTTGAGGGCCGAGGACGAAGCCGCTCGCGCGGCATTGGCGCTTGTGGCTACTGTTTCTTTCTGACCTGATCGAGGTGCATTTGGGGATAGGCGGTTCTGTTTGACGATTGGGACCTCTCAATCGACAGACAGGAGGTTCCCATGACAGAGGAGCGAACCACGCCGCTGCGCGAGCGGATGATCGAGGACATGCGCATTCGCGGATTGGGCGACAAGGCGCAGAAGGCCCACATAAGGGCAATCAAGGATTTCGCCGCTTTTCTCGGGCGATCGCCGGATACGGCCACGCCGGAGGATCTGCGCGCCTATCAGCTGCACATGACGAACACCGGGGTGACGCCATCGACCTTCAACGCCCGCATCGTGGCGCTCCGTTTCTTTTTCGGCATGACCTGCGGACGCGAGGAGATGAAGCGCTACATGCAGTTCCGCACCCAGCCGCAGAAGCTGCCGGTTGTCTTCAGCGTCGAAGAGGTCTCCGATCTCTTGATGGCCGCGCCGGGGCCGGGGCTGAAGTATCGCGCGGCTCTCAGCATTTCCTACGGCGCGGGGCTGCGCGCCGCCGAGGTTTGCAACCTCAAGATCGGCGACATCGACAGCGACCGGATGCTGATCCATGTCGAACAGGGCAAGGGGCGGAAGGATCGCAAGGTCATGCTGTCGCCCGGCCTGCTGGAGCTGCTGCGCGACTATTGGCGCGAGGCGCGGCCCGAGGGCTGGCTGTTCCCCGGCAAGCCGAAGATCAACCCGATCTCGCCGCGGCAGCTCAATCGGGCGTTCACGTCGGCGAAGACCATGGTGGGCATCAAGAAAGCCGCCACGCTGCACACATTGCGGCACAGCTTCGCCACTCATCTCTTGGAGGCAAACACCGATGTCCGCGTGATCCAGGTTCTGCTCGGCCACGCCAAGCTCACGACCACCGCGCAGTACACCCGTGTGGCCACCAAGACCATTCGAGACACGGTCAGCCCCTTTGAGATGCTGGCCAAGCTGCAGGACCAGACCCTGAAGCGAAGCCTGGAGTGACGGCCTGCCGGGGTGTCCCGGCCGAAGCTGGAGGTCGCTGACATCTTTCGCGCCTACGGCCCCGCATGGCGGAGAGCCAATGCCGGGCATGTCAGCCTTTCCCAGCTCAAGGTCATGTCGGCGATAGAAGCCTGCCGCACGCAAGCGCTCGGCGGGCATGTGGCGGCCTGCGCCAGGTGCGACCACCAGCACATCGCGTACAATTCCTGCAAGAACCGGCATTGCCCGAAGTGCCAGGGTCCCGCGGCGCGAGACTGGATGGCGGCGCGGGCCGAGGACCTTTTGCCCGTGGAATACTTCCACGTGGTCTTCACCCTGCCGGCCGAGATCGCCCGGATCGCCTACTGGAACAAGAGGGCGGTCTATGGACTGCTGTTCCGCGCCTCGGCCGAGACGGTGATGACCATCGCCGCCGATCCGAAACGCCTCGGCGCGCGGGTCGGCATGACCAGCGTGCTCCACACCTGGGGCTCGGCGCTGACGCATCACCCGCATGTCCACATGATCGTGCCTGGCGGCGGCCTGTCGGCCGCAAGAGGCGAGGAGGGCGAAGGCCCGACAGGGACAAACAAAAGTGAGCGGTGGGTGTCCTGCCGTCCGGGGTTCTTCCTCCCAGTCCGGGTGCTGTCACGACTGTTCCGGCGCCTCTTCCTGGAAGGGCTGCTGGCGCTGCATCGAGCGGGCAAGCTTGTCTTCTTCGCTGACCTGGCCGCCCTGACACAGGCCCAGGCGTTCACCGCCTGGCTGGCGCCGTTCCGCAAGACCGAATGGGCGGTCTACGCCAAACCGCCCTTCGGCGGCCCCAAGGCGGTGCTGGCCTATCTCAGCCGCTACACCCATCGGGTGGCGATCTCGAACAGCCGCCTGATCAGTGCCGACGCCAAGACCATCACGTTCCGCTGGAAGGACTACCGCATCAAGTCGGGCGACCGGCAAAGGGTCATGCGGCTCGCCACCGGCGCGTTCATCCGCCGTTTCCTGATCCATGTCCTGCCCGACGGCTTCCACCGCATCCGGCATTACGGCCTCTTGGCCGGCGCCGGTCGCAAGGCCAACGTCACCAAAATCCGCGCATTGCTCGGAGTCGAAGCAACATCGCAAGAGGTGGCGGCAAGCACCGAGATCATCCCGCTTACCCTGCGCGAACCGTGTCCCTGCTGCGGCGGGCCGATGCGGATCGTCGAGGCCTTCAGGCGCGGCGAACGTCCGACGACCCGCGCACCGCCCCGAAAGATCGCCGCATGATGACAGGGCCATCATCCACATCGCGCGCAATCCGGGACATACGGGCGTTCCGGAACCGCATCGGTGTGCCCCGCACAGCCATGCCATCGCCGGACCCGTCTCGCCAGCACCACGCGGAAACGCTCGACGCACCGCCGGACGCGCCACAGTGTGGGGTGAGCCCCAATCGGGACCAGCGTCAAAACCGCCCGTCGCCCGCCAACACCACCGACGCCCCGACGCTTTCTCCATAGCGCATTGCCTGACCCCCCGCGGCTTCCACCTTGGGAGGTTTTCCAACGCGGGCCGCTAACCATGCCAGCGGCAAATGCCGAGCCTAGGCCCGCATCGAAAAACCTTCACCTTAGTTCACGCAACATCCCTTCGTCCCTGAGTACCCGCAGTATCCGACTAGCAGTCGGTTTAGGTATGTTAGCGGTTCCAGCGAAATGCGAAGTTCGAAAAACCGGCCGCTCGAAAACCCAGTCAAGCGCGCGAACTGCGTACTGCGAGTGCGTAACCTCAGCTATCCAATCCTTGCGACTACTATAAAGCGCCAGGATAGCCTCCGCCTTGGATTGATTCTCCTCGGCCTGTGCGATCAGTGCTTCGAGGAAGAATGCGCACCAGCCGGTCCAATCGTTGTCCCGAGAAACGGCCAAGAGCCGGTCATAGTACTCATCCCTACGTTGCTCTAGATAGGCACTGAGGTAAAAGTTTGGGCCACTCAGCAACCCCTTGTCCTCTAAAAAGAGCGGCACAATCAGGCGTCCCAGCCTGCCGTTACCGTCGAGGAACGGATGAACTGCCTCAAACTCGGCATGAATGATGGCCAATTGGACCAAGATGTCATCGAAATCCGCATGAATATAAGCCTCCCACGCATCCATTGCGGCTGGCAGACGGTCGGCAGCGCATGGAACGAAGCGCGCCTCCTCAATGGGGCAGCCGCTCGGACCGATCCAGTTAGGGACAACGCGAAATTCTCCAGGCGACCTGTGCCGCCCTCGCACTCCCTGCATCAAGATCCGATGGACGCGCTTGACCAGTCTCTGAGATATCGGCAATTCGCTAAGCAAGCGAGATCCCTCCCGCAACGCCGCTCGATAATTCAACACTTCTCTGATGTCTGCTTTCTTAGGTGTGCTTTCGTCGAAAAGATCACCCTCGGCCTCGAACTCAAGAACTTCGCCAAGAGTTGCCTGAGTGCCTTCAATGCGGCTGGACAAGACTGCTTCCTGGGCGGTCAATGGAGCTAACAACACGTCCTGGTTCGGTACTCCGCGAAGCACGCCGTCATAACGAGCAATCGCAGCGCCAGCAGGTCCCAATAAAGAGATGAGCCTTGCCCAATTAAGGTCACGCGGCGGGAAACATCCATCGTGATAGACGACTGGCACTAGAAAATCTCCGCGATTCAGTTTGCAATGAAATTGGCCAAGTCACTCGTCTCAGGCTGAATTGCTACCGCAAAAACTAGGATCAGGCTACCCAGCGGCGCCGATATGCGCCTAAATCCGTAAAAAGTCGGTGTTCACTTGCTGCCCTCTTAGAAACGCCGCTCATGGTGATGGCCTAGGCGGCGTTCAATTCGGCCGGTGCCTTGAGGTGGTCGGCGATCCTGCGGGCAACCATCTCGGGGCCGCGACGAAGACGGCTTCTACCTCTATGGCCATATTCTTTGCCCGGATTTGCCGAACCTCTTTTTCATAGGTCGCGCTTCCACCTTCTTGAGTGTATTGACCTATTGCCTGCAAGCGCGCTGGCTGGCGGCGCTACTGAAAGGCGCCTAGTCGCCTACTGCCGCCTCGTCTTGTGCTGCAAGAAAGCTTGCCATCGCCGCTTGCGTTTTCTTGCCTTCGTCGACGACCCAATCCTGAAAGGCGCGCAGCAGAGGCGTGCCACGATCGGCATTCATGTTGATGAGGGTGTAAGGATAGCCTGGCCGCACAGTTTTCGACGGTCCAAACGGGGCGACCAGGCGGCCCGACAACAAATCCGGAAGTGTGATCGATAGCTGCGCGAGATGCAGGCCGTGGCCATCATAAACGGCGCGCAGCGCCATGGTGGTATAGGTGAAGTGCATGCGTTGCGGGTTCTCGGGAATCTTGTAGCCGTATTTCTTTCCCCACTCGTCCCAATGGAGCCATTCGGGATCATCCGTCGAGCGGTCTACATGGATGAGCGGCGCGTTCATCAGGCAGTCACCGCAATCGACCGGCCCGAGCTGATTGGCGATGTCCGGTCGGCAGACAGGGATTAGAGTCTCGCCGAACAAGGCCGTTTCATCACAACCTGATTTGTTGGGCTTGTCATAGCGGATGGCAAAATCAAAGTCGGGGCTCAACTGGTAGTGAACGTAAGGTGTCGAATCAATTCGCAAGTCACAAACAGGGTGTTTTGCAAGGAAGCCGGAAAGACGAGGCGCTAGCCATCGCTCCCCAATCGTTGGGGTGACAGTCACAAAAACCCGGTTTGGTTCATGGTCGCGTGCCATCATCGCCAGGGCTTCGCGCAGCTGACCAAATCCCGACGCCAGCTTTGTGGCAGCCAAAGCAGCAGTCCTCGTTGGTTCGAAACCATTGGCGTGACGTAGCAGCAACGCCTGGCCTAGGGCTTCTTCCAGTTTGCGAACCTGTTGGCCGACGGCTGCTGGGGTAACCCCCATTTCGGCCGCAGCAGCCCTAAAACTGCCCAGGCGTACCGAGGCTTCAAGGGCCTTTAGCGCGTTGAGGTGGTGCAAGGTCGACCTGCCCAATGATAAAGAAATACTTTACCTATAGCAAGAAAATCTGCCTTGTCAATTTGTCACGAAATGCCGAAAATTGAAGGATCATTGCTACACTGAAAGACCACAATAGAAATAGGATTTCTCGGTCTAGACTTACTTGCTAGGGCAGTCGCATGGCGACATTTCTTTGGGTTGGCACCGCTTTGGGTGCCCTCATAGGCTTTCTGCACAGCGTTCTGGTGTTTCGACAACAAAGCAAGGCCGCGAACCGCGGATTAGGCAGGGCACTGTATATGTCGATCTGGACATTCGCGCTCTGGACTCTGTTCGGCGCCTATGTCCTTTTCTTCTATGTTCTTGGCGGAGTTGCTATGTTGCTCTCACGGCTACTGCCGAAGGCTGCAGCCCGGTGAGCGATCCCGAACGCAAGCATGTCGGCATCATCGGCGCAGGGGTCGCGGGTCTGGCGACGCTTCGCGCACTTTCCGCTGAGGGCTTTGACTGCACGCTGTTCGAGCGCGCGGACAAAGTGGGAGGTGTCTGGGCGGACGGGTACTCGAACTTCGGCGTTCAGGTTCAGAAGGAACTTTATGAGTTTCCCGACTGGCCGCTACCACCCGAGGCGCCGAATTTTACGCCGGGACCCATCTTCCAGCATTACCTCGAAGACTTCGTCGAGCATTTTGGTCTGCGTCCCCATATCCGACTTTCGACTAGGGTGGTTAGCGTTGAACCTCTTGAGGGCGGCAAGGCTGGATGGCGAGTTACAAGTGGCGCCAGCGATGGATCGGTGCAGACTCAAGACTTCCACCATCTGATCATCGCAACGGGTCTGTACTCCAACAAACCGCATATGCCGGAGTTTCCTGGGCGAGAAGATTTTTCCGGCGAGGTCATGCACAACTCGAAGCTCAAGACCCGCGAGCCCTTGGCGGGCCAGCGGGTGGCGGTGATCGGCTTCGGCAAAAGCGCGACCGATGCGGCCTTGGAGGCCAGCGCCGTTGCCGAGCAGGTACACCTGGTTTTCCGTCAGGCCCATTGGCCGGTTCCGCGCAACCTGGCCGGTCTTTTGCCGTTCAAGTGGGGCATGCTGAGCCGTTTAACAGCGGCCTTGATCGAGCCCCATATGAACGCCGGTCCCGCGATTCGGTCCCTACACGGCATTGGCAAGCCGCTGCCATGGGTGTTTTGGCGTATTGTCGAATTGCTGCTGATCGTCCAATTCCGCCTATGGACGAAGACCGCCAACGGCGAAAATCTTATACCCAAGGTCCCGGTCGAAATCGGGTGTTTTGACGAGGCCACCATGGTGCCGCGGCCGGCCCTCTACCGGGCCTTTCGCGAGGGCCGCGTGGTCCCGCACTTGGCCGGCATCTCCCGCTTTACCGAGAAAGGCCTAGCGCTGACCAGCGGCGAGAAGCTCGAGGTCGACAAAGTGATTTGTGCCACCGGCTGGCGCAACGACCATGACCTGCTGCCGAACGGGGTCTATGACACGCTTGGCCGCGATGAAGACGGCTTCTACCTCTATCGGCACATTTTCTGTCCGGATTTGCCGAACTTGTTTTTCATTGGCCGCGCTTCGACCTTCTTGAGCGTATTGACCTATAGCCTGCAGGTGCGCTGGCTGGCGGAGTTGCTAAGGGGCGCCTTCGCCTTGCCGCCACGAGACGCGATGGCCCGTGAAATCGATCGAATGAAGGCGTGGAAACGGGCCTGGATGCCGGCAAATGCCTCGCGCGGTGCTCGTGTGCTCTTGCATCAGATGAGCTACCACGACGAACTGCTTCGGGACTTTGGCGCCGACCCCTGGCGGAAGCGAGGGATCTTGGCTCCTTTGAAGGAACTGCTGGTCCCCTATCAGCCGAGCGACTATCGGGACATCGTTTCGGCGGCGTTTGGCAGCGGAGGGGCTGGTGCCGATCAAATTTGAAAGACTCTAATGCCACCTCGGTTGGGGGGTAAAGGAGACAAGGGCCGGCCAAGCGGCCGACCCTTGCCTTCCTGTGGGCCGGCAGGGGCCCGACGAAATCCCTACCGACCAGCCGCGACCGCTCAAACACCGTCGTGGCGAAGCCTTGCATGTTTCTCTGCGCCCAGCCTTCAGCTGAGTCGGGAGGCTAGGGCGCAGGTAGGTTAGGCACACTCCTGCAGCGCGCTATCCAGGTTGTACTTGCGGGCTCTATCCATAAACGACGGAACGATGCCGGAGTAGACGAAACTCCCCAGGAGCTTGCCGTTGCGGTCTTCACCGGTCTGGTCGAAGCGATAAAGCTCCTGGATCCGGAACACTTCGCCTTCCATGCCCACAATTTCCGAAATGCTGGTGACCCGGCGGGTACCATCACGCATGCGTTCGACCTGGACCAGCAAGTCGATGGCCGACGCGATTTCCTCGCGGATCGCCTGCGATGGCAGACCGAGGCCGGCCATGGCAACCAGGTTTTCCAGGCGCTTGGTCGCTTCCCGCGGGCCATTGGCGTGGATCGTGCCGAGCGAGCCGTCGTGGCCGGTATTCATGGCCTGCAGCATGTCGATGGCTTCCGAGCCACGCACCTCGCCGAGGATCACCCGATCAGGGCGCATACGCAGGGAGTTCTTCAGCAGAGTCCGCATGGTGATCTCCCCTTCGCCTTCCATGTTGGCAGGCCGGGTTTCCAAACGCACCACGTGCGGCTGTTGCAGTTGCAGTTCAGCTGCGTCCTCGATGGTCACGATACGCTCGGACGCAGGGATCATCTCCGACATGGCATTCAACATTGTGGTCTTACCGGAGCCGGTACCGCCGCAAATCAGGATGTTTAGTCGGCAGCGTGCAGCCACCTTGAGGGTCGTTGCCATCTCTGCCGATAAGTTACCGTTGCGCGCCATCTGATCGAGATTGACCTTTTGCCGGGTAAACTTACGGATGGAGATAGATGGACCATCAAGGGCCAGCGGCGGGATGATCATGTTGACGCGGCTGCCGTCGTTGAGGCGTGCGTCCACCAAGGGGTTGCTCTCATCAATACGGCGACCGACGTTCTGGACGATCCGCTGGGCAATGTTGAGCACGTGGGCATCGTTGCGGAAGGTGACGTCCGTAAGCTCCAATTTGCCGGCGCGCTCGATGTAGACGCAGTTGGCGCCGTTCACCATGATGTCGGCAATGCTGTCATCGGCCAGCAATGGCTCGAGAGGACCTAGGCCGACCATTTCATCCAAAAGACGTTCAACGACCTCGTGATGCTCGGATGAGTTGAATTGTATCTTCAACTCCATCATGATCTCGTGAACGAGATCATTCATTTGTTCCTGCAATTCCTGACGGGAGAGCTGCGATGCCTTTTCCAGGTCGATCCGTTCCATCAGCACCTGTTGCACCTTTTCGGTGGCCTGCAAGGCTGCGCTCAGGCGCCTCGCCGGGCGCTGACCCTCTTTGGGCGGTGCTGCCTTGCTGCGTTCCTTGACAGGTGCTGGGGCACAGCTGGCCCTGGGGCTCGCCCTGCGCTCGGCCTTGGCTGCCGGTTCGGAGGGACTGTCCTCAGGTGGTGTAGAAGGTCGTTCTTCCGAGGCCGATGCGTTCTTGGCTCGGTCACGAATGCGGCTGGTAATGCTGTTGAATCTATTTTCGAGAGATGCGTTGTGTCGGGCTTCCATGATCGCACCTTTCCAATTAATAGGTTAAATCCATGCTCCTCGTGTCGAAGCGTTTAAATGGACGTTTATCCGTATCCCTTTCATTCGATCCGTGTCGAAAAATCGTAACAAATCCACTGAGGTCGTTTCTCATTTCGCGGCTGTTCGTTACTTGATAAGGCAAGTAAAATTGACAAGTCAATCGTTTTTTTGTTAGATTATTTTGCATATTTATCTAAAATTATTTGGTTTATTTCTTGTTTACTTAAAGAGACTGGGTATTCCGCAACTCTTCTTGGTGAAGAATTTTTGCGGCCTTGCACGGGCGATACGAAAAAATATTTCAGTCGCCAACATGGGGCCTGGAACCCTAGAGGTTGCCGTAGGCCCGTGTCGCGATTCACGGTTCCAAGCTAACTCGCATACTTTGGTTTATCGGTTAGCGGCCAACACCGTCGTCGTGGCCACGCCGGGCGCTGAAAAAGACCAGCGCCATAAGGCCGATTCCAAGGCCGAGACTGAGGACCAGACCAAGAACCAATGCCAAGATTCCATGGCCGCTGATTTGCACGTCGCCCATGCCTAGCCAAACATAGCCTACGCCGGCCAAAGTGATGACCAGCATGCCTAGGAGGCTGACGACGAGTAGCACTGTCTTCACGGCCGCGGCCTCGTTAATATCTTTCTAGTGTTGGCGACGAGCGAATTCTGCCCTTGCAGCGGGCCTCGAATGCCGAGATGGTTTATGATAGAGCCTGATGACGGACACAAGCCACAAGTTGCGGTCGCAGAGCAGGAGGTCTACCGGGTGAAGAGGGAGTATTCGATTGACGTCGGCGATCCGCTGCCAGGATTCAAGCTCTGGGACCATCTGTCTCGCCTTCAGGTCTTGGTCAACGCAGTGCGGGGCAAGTCGGTTGTGCTTCTATTTTATCCAAAAAACGGTCTCCCGGCCTGCCAGAAAGTGCTTAGAAGCTATGTCAAAAATTTCTCACAGCTTGATGAATTGGCGCATATTTTTGCAATTACCAATGAGACCGTGAAAGACAATGCCACAGCGGCCGGGCTCAACGGTGTTCCCTTTCCCATCCTGGCCGACGAACGACGGGAGCTGGCACGCTATTGCGGTGTCTCCCACAACCTGACCGGCGAGGCCGATCCGCTTGGCACAGAAGCGATGACCTGCCTGGTGGCCGACCCTAATCTGCGCATCGTTAAGATCGACCGGAACTTCAGCAGCGATGAGCAGGTAACTGAGTTAAAAGTGTTTTTAGAGAATCAGGTCGCCGTGGCAGCGACGGAAGTTGCGGTTGGCGCACCGGTCTTGCGGGTGCCCCGGGCCTTGAGCGGGGAAATTTGCCGACGATTGATCCAGGCCCATGGGAGCGGCCAGGTCGTCAACACCGGCACACTGCGGGATGGTGTGGACGGGGGTACCCTTGAACATGGCGACCAATCGATAAAGCAGCGCCGAGATTTCTTCGTTCGGGATGGCGCCTTGCGGGAAGAATTGACGACCTTGATCGGCCGGCGGGTCGTACCGGAGATCTTTAAGGCCTTTCATTATCGGGTAACCCGCTTTGATGACTTCAAGGTCGGCTGCTACGAGGCCGACGGTGGTGGCCACTTCCAGGTGCACCGGGACAACAGCAATGTCAGCGGTGCCCATCGGCGCTTTGCCATGTCCCTCAATCTCAACACCGGAGACTACGAGGGCGGCCATTTGCGTTTTCCCGAATTTGGGCCGCACCTCTATCGGCCAGCGCTCGGCGAAGCGGTAATATTCTCCTGCTCCCTCCTACACGAAGCGCTACCGGTGACGGCGGGCAGGCGCTATGTCTTGCTATCTTTCCTCTTTGGCGAAGCCGAACAGCAAATGCTGGCCCGGCGCCTGGCCGGCAAAGCCTAGAGCTTTCGCGGCCGCTGACCTTTCGAATAGGTAGAGTCTCGTGCTGTTCGACGACCGTGGTGTCACTTACTCGAAGTGAACAGAGCCCTTGCCGAGCGCCGCCAAGCGAACCAGATCCTTGGTTTGCCACCCGCCGGCTTGGCGAATTTGGATGGTAACGCTCGATTTTGCCGCCTCGGTGACGATGGGAACGACGTCATCGACAGTGAGGGTTGAAGCATCGAGGGTAAGCCCAGCGCCGGCCCTGACGATCTCGATCATTTCGCTGACATTTTTTTCCGTGATCATGTGACCCTCCTTTTCGGATTGCTGAGGCCTTTGGCGATACGACGAGCGGTGCAGCAAGCGGTCTCCTTACACTTGCCACTCGATGGTTTCTGGCCATTACGATAGCAGGAATTGTTTTGTTAATCACGTGGTCTCGGTTGACAATTTGGTGCCGTTCGCGCCCCTGGATTTCGCCAAGAGCCTGTAATTTCTTGCTTCGACCATAGGAAGTTATGGCATGGTACTGACGGGAGAAGGAAGTCTTGCACGGCTTTTAGTCAGCCCAAGGAGATAGCCTAGCCAATATCTCGTTGGCGATGCGAGGTTTGGTGCCATATTAGAGGCGTCTATTTAAGAGGGAAGAAAGCAGAGGTTCGTGACAGTGTCAGGGACTAGTGGATGAAAGGCAATGCCACTCCGCGACCGGTCGGCCCTGTAGGGCGGCTGCGCAACTACTTTCTAGCCGGGTTGCTGGTAACCGCGCCAGTCAGTATCACTTTTTGGCTGGCCTGGCAGGTGATTGGCTTTATTGACGACCGCGTGACGCCTCTCATTCCGCCCAAATGGAACCCGGAGACCTATCTACCGTTCAGCCTGCCGGGAATTGGCCTGCTGGCGGCCTTCATCTTCTTGACTCTGGTTGGGGCGGTTGCGGCGGGTTTTGTCGGTCGGTCGACCATGCGTTGGGGCGAAAGCATGTTGGCCCGGGTGCCGGTCGTGCGGTCGATCTACAGCGCCGTCAAACAGATATTCGAGACGGTCTTGGCCTCGCGCTCGACCGCCTTTCGGGAAGTCGCGTTGATTGAATACCCCTGCCGCGGTACTTGGGCTGTCGGCTTCATCACCGGACAAACCGTCGGTGAGGTGCAACGCAAGACCGAGAGCACGGTCATTAACGTCTTCATCCCGGCTACCCCCAACCCGACCACTGGGTTCTTGCTGTTTGTACCGCAGCGTGATGTTCACCTCTTAGACATGTCGGTCGAAGACGGGATCAAGTTGGTAATCTCTGGTGGCATCGTCACCCCACCGGGCGAAGGTCAAGAGTCTGGCGATGAGCATGAGAGCCCTGCTGTAACCCTGCGGGCTGACAGTCCCAAGAAAGCTGCGACTAAACTGCGGCGAAAGGCAGCCAAGACCAAGCGACCGAAGAAACAAACGGCGCAAAAGCCCTTCGGATTGATGGCTCGCGTGAGAAACTATTTTTTGGCCGGCGTCCTTGTCACCGCGCCGATCAGCATCACCGTTTGGCTGGCGTGGAAATTTGTTTCCTTTGTCGATGCCAAGGTGACCCCCTTCATTCCGCCGTTTTGGAACCCGGAAACCTATTTGCCTTTCGGGGTGCCTGGTTTGGGTCTCGTTGTCGTGGTGTTCGGCCTGGTCATCATCGGCATGCTGACGGCTGGCTTTACCGGTCGACTGTTGATGCGCACCGGCGAACGCCTGCTCGCCCGCTTGCCTGTAATCAGTAATATTCACAGTGCGCTAAAACAGATTTTTGAGACGGTACTGGCACAACAGTCGACTGCGTTTCGGCAAGTCTGTCTGATCCAGTACCCGAGGCCGGAGGTTTGGGCGATCGGCTTTGTGACCGGCACCAGCGAGGGGCATGTGCAAGGCGTGACGGCAAGCACGACAGTTAATGTGTTCTTACCGACCACACCGAACCCGACATCCGGCTTTCTGCTTTTCCTGCCGCAAGAAGAGGTGACGCTCCTCAAAATGACGGTTGAGGAAGGGCTGAAGATGGTCGTTTCCGGCGGTATCGTCACCCCACCGGACCCTCGCGATCACCTGGATACTGGCCAGATCGCCGACATTTATCGCGTCGAAGCAGACACCCGAAAGTCGGAAAAGGAACTTGTGGACGGCGGCTAGGCGGAGCGTCAGTGCTGCTATCTACACCTTAAGGCCGAAAGCATCGCCGTCAACCTGGTGCTTAAGGGCTATTTGTCAAAAAAAGGGGCGCCCCTTGTTCACCTGGCTGGCAGGCGAGGGAAGGGGCGCCAAGTCTAGTCCTCCAGGGAGGCTAGTGTTTTGGTCTATGCCACTGGCGCTGTGCAGTCGCCAAGCTGGGGCTCACGGCGACGCCCGAGGGCGGTGGCGGCAATGCTGTCTGAGGCCGTGGGAGGGACAAGGCTCTGAGTCGGCTCGATCGGCCAGTTGTCCCGTGCCTGGGGAAGATTCGCCATGCCCTGCGCCACAACGTCCGGGATGTCGTGTCGGTCGATGCCAATATCGCGTAGGAGATGATCGTCGAGCGCGTTTAGCCGCACTATCGCCTTGTGCCGTTCACGCCAGCGATGGATGGCCTTTAAGGGATGGATGAGAAGGCTGATGATCATTGGGGTGGTCTCCTTTATTTCCTGAGCGCTAATTTAGTCATCACCTCCTGACAGCATGCTGTCAGGAGGCACTTGTTAGCTTGGTTCTTGCTGACGTATTCTGTCAGGAGGGGGCTTGTTTCCCGGCGGGCAAAAGTGAGATT
Source organism: Rhodospirillales bacterium (assembly GCA_965222795.1). Classification (GTDB taxonomy): domain Bacteria; phylum Pseudomonadota; class Alphaproteobacteria; order Kiloniellales; family CBDCUY01; genus CBDCUY01. The sequence continues at coordinate 4,159,412 of OZ244972.1, forward strand.
AAGATGCGCCGAGCCGACAGACTTTTTGAGATCATCCAGGTTCTGCGACGGCGCAAGCTCACGCGGGCGCGTGACCTAGCTGAGAAACTGGAGGTTTCGGAGCGCACGATCTATCGCGACATCGCCGACCTCATGGCTGGTGGTGTGCCGATAGCCGGCGAGGCCGGTGTCGGCTATGTCCTACGAGGAGGCTACGACCTACCGCCGATTATGTTTGATGAACAGGAAATCGAAGCCCTGGTCCTGGGCGCGCGCATTGTCGAGACTTGGGCTGATCGCAAGCTAGCCGAGGCAGCCGGCAACGTCATAGCCAAGGTGGAAGCGGTGGTCCCGGAGCGATTGCGCCGTCATATGGTGGAAACGGCGCTACTGGCCCCCGCCAATCACTTTACCGAGCCGATCGAAATCGACGCCATCGCCCTGCGGCGCGCCGTCAGAGAACGTTACAAGGTCTCCTTCGAGTATCTCGATGCGGAAGAGCGGCCGACGGCAAGGACCGTCTGGCCGTTGGCACTTTCCTTCTACGGGCCAGTTTGGCTGCTTGCCGCCTGGTGCGAGCTGCGACACGACTTTCGTTCCTTTCGCCTCGACCGCATGGTGACCTTGGCCGTCCTCGACGAAGCGTTCGTACCCGATAAGGGCCGGAGCTTGCAGGATTTTCTGAAGCGCGACAGCGAGTAGGCGCTGAATGAAACGGCTGCTGCGGTAGACAGAGATGGCCGTCACTAAAACAGAGTAGTCGAGTAGAAAGCGACCGACTTCGACCATGAACGGAGGGTTGATCTGAACCGATAAATCGATATATATCGATTTATGAACTTGGATAAGGCGATCGCTGCTCTCAACAACCCTGTTCGTCGCAAGATCCTCGATTGGCTTAAGGACCGATCGAATTTTCCGGCAGCGTTGCCGGAGCACGCTGATCTGGAAGGCGTGTGCGTCGCCTACATCCAGGAAAAGGCCGGTCTTTCCCAATCGACGATCTCTAACTACATGGGCCTTTTGAAGGAGGCCGGGTTGGTGATCTCCGAGCGTCATGGGCAGTTTACTTTCTACCGCCGAGACGAAATCGCAATACGCGCATTTCTGAGTTCGGTTGAGAAAGAGCTATTGAAGCCATAACGCCTAGCAGATTGCGAGAGTGGAAAAACCCCTTAACTAGGCTCGAGAGAATCGATAATTCAAAATATTTCGATGGAAAGAGCTAAGATGACCCAACAATCCGTAGAGGATCACTCTCCAAAACCTCATCACATCCTCGCAAGCCCACTGGAGCTTCCTTGTGGCAGGGTCTTAAAGAACCGCCTCGCGAAGTCGGCGATGTCGGACTCGCTAGGAAACGGTGCGGGCGATCCTACAGGGGCACAGGCCCGACTATACGAAAGGTGGGCCGAAGGCGGCGTCGCTGTGTCCATAATTGGCGAAGTCCAAGGAGACCCGCGCTTTCCGGAAAAACCCGGGAATTTGGTGTTCGGAGCCCGTAGCGATCAGCGGGCAATTCAGTCGCTGGTCAGTCGGGCCGTGATTGATGGCGCTCATCTTTGGCCGCAACTCGGTCATGCCGGTGCGCTTTCGCACGCGCCAATCAGCCAGCCAAAGGGGCCGTCGGCGCTGAATTTCGAAGGCCTTCAATGTGCGGGGATGTCGCTTGAAGAAGTAGAAGTACTCCCCTCCATCTATGCGAGAACCGCCGCCTCTGCAAAGGATGCGGGATTTGGCGGTGTTCAGATTCATGCCGGGCACGGCTTTTTGCTCAGCCAGTTTCTCTCTCCCTTGTTCAACCGTCGCGACGATGGTTACGGTGGCTCAGTCGAGGCGCGATGCCAAATTGTGCTTAAGATAATCGACGCGGTGCGACGAGCCGTTGGCCCGTCGTTTCCCATCGGAATCAGAATCAACGCCACGGACAAATTGGAAGGTGGATTGGCGGCGGGTGACGCTTTGGAGGTTGTGCGTCTTCTCGATCAATCCTCCGTCGATCTGATTGACATCAGCGGAGGGACCTACTTCCCCGGCGCAAAATCAAGTTCCGATGGGGTGTCGGATGGCGGGCCGTACTTTCTAAATTTTGCCCGACGCGCAAAAGGCGTCACCGACGTGCCACTCATGTTGACCGGCGGCTTCAAAAGGCGTGAGCAAGCGGTAGATGCCTTGGCGAATGGCGCCGTCGATATGGTGGGTTTGGCGCGCGCGATGGTTCTCGATCCTCGGCTTCCGAAGGTCTGGTTGACAGAAGAAGGTGGTGACCCCGAGTTTCCAAGGTTCAAGTCTGCACCGCCGAGTGGAATTACGGCTTGGTACACCATGCGCCTAACCGCTTTGGGGGAGGATAGCGAGGATAGGTTCGCGCTGGATCCTCGGTCTGCCCTGCGAATCTACGAAGAACGCGACGCCCAACGCTGCATCAAATGGCGCGAGAAGTTTTCGTGATCTGCCGAGCCACGGAGGCTTGGTGTTGCCGCCCGATGCTCTAATAAAGGTCGCGGGCGACGCGAAAGCCGATCACATAGTAACGCAAATCGGTGACCCGGCTTACGCGCACCGCCGAGCGGACCATTTCCGGGCCATCGAACCAGCCGCCGCCGCGCAGCACGCGCCGTTGGCACTGGCCTTCGACACGGGGCCGGGCGATGCTGGTCGCCCCTTTATGGCTGTCGTTCCAACAGTCTTCGGTCCATTCCCATACATTGCCGAGCATGTCGTGGAGACCAAAGGCATTGGGCCGAAAACTTCCCGCCGGCGCGGACTGTCGATTGTCCCAGGCACTGGCGCAACCCTTGCAGTTGGCCTGACGAATGCCAATGTTCTCCCCCCAGTGGCGGGCGGATTGACTGCGGGCCCTGGCGGCATACTCCCACTCTGCCTCGCTAAGCAGGCGGTATCTGTAACCACTCTTCCAACTGAGCCACTTGGTATAGGCCTGGGCGTCGTGCCAATTCACGTTCACTACCGGATAGCGTTCGCGGCCCCAGCCTTGGTCGCTGGGTTGATGCGAACAGCCGCCATCCTGCACGCAGGCATCCCAATCTTCGAAGGTGACCTCAAACCGTCCCACGGCGATGGGATTGGGAATGATGACCCGACGTCGCGGGCCTTCATTCTCCAGGCGTCCATCCTCATCCGATGGTGAGCCTATCATGAGTGCCCCGGTTGGCAGGACGACCATGGTCGGACAAACCTCACAGTCTTTGAATATGTCCCCCGGGCGCGGGTTTCGGCTGGCGAAGTTGCTGGGTGCGGTCACCGCCGCAGGAGTCACATTGGCGCCGATGCTGCCGCTGTCCTCGTTATCGAGGGCGGCGAGCCAGGCCCGGGCCTCGTTGGCAAAGCGGCCATCTGGGTGATCTTGCAGGAAAGCCTCAAAGGCATTGGGGTGTCGGCTATCGCGCACCATCCGCCAATCCGACTGTTCTTCACGATCCGCCGTTCCTAGAAGAGGGGCGTAGACATAGGCTCTTCGACCCTTGTACTCGATCTGATACCAATTCTTATCGAGCAGTCTGCCGATGACCATCACTTGGCTCCGGACTGCAAGACTGCCGAGGCGCGGCGCCTTCGATGTCGGCTTGGCGCGAACATTGGCGGCGCGCATGGCCAGCAAGGTCATCTGTGCCGGAATCATCTGAAGGTCGCCATCGGCAAAACCGGAGCGTCCGGCGCCGCTTTCAGCCGGCCCTCGTGGCCGCCGGTCGGATTCGACATCGACCAATTGTGGCTGCAGGGCGGCGGCCGCGGAGTTTTGCGCTGCTTCGGGCGCCTGTTTGCGTGCAAGGCTTGCCGCCAGCCTGGTCGCTAGTTGGACGACTTCGTCCTCGGTCGAGATTGGTTGTGGGGTGGCTGAGGCCGGTTCCCCGTCGACTACATCGGCTGCGGCCGCCCCCGAGGGACTGCCTGCCGTAGCGCGAGAGGACTGGGCTTCAAGGGTTTCTAGGCGGATGCGCGCGATTTTTGTGAAAGCCCCCGTCGGATACTCGGTGAGATAGGCTTCGATCATGCGAGGGTCTTCGCTGTCTTCCACCGACTGCCAAAATATGGCTTCTTGGTCGAGGGCGGCGGCTGCTTCGGTTCTGGCGCTGACGACCTGCCGTTCCTCAGATGGCATGCTGGCGATGCTCATGTTGGAATTGGCTTCAGAACGCCCTGTGAAGAAGAAGTCGCCAACCACCGCGTCGTAGTAGGCGGGCGTTTGGTTGTGCATCACCGCCTTTGCAAGTTCGCGAACCTGGCGTCGCGTCTGCCGAGCAAGGTCAGGTAGATTCAGCCCCGGTTGCTGCAGCAGCGGCAGGAGTGTGCGGGTAAAGACAGAATTGGGATCCGGATCTTCAGCACTTAGGCCGTCCAATGCTTCTTCGCCGGCGTCGGCCGAGTACATAATGAAGGTGCCTTGGGGCGGTAGTATCTGGGCAAGTCCGCGGGTGCCACCCACCGATCGCCCGGCCAGGGTTTCAAAGGGGTTGTCCCGGCAGGCATCTAGCACAACGATGTTCAAGCGTGCCTTGCGTTGGCGAAGCATGGCGAGGATGCCGTTGAGCGGAATAGCTTCGGCGATGACAAAGTTTTCCTGACTCGGTGTGACGTTTGGAATATCGGTCGGCAGTAAGTAGTTCAGCCCGTCGATCTCGACCGCGTGACCGGCATAGAAAATGAAGGCGACGTCTCCTTCGTCAATTCGATTGACGAAACTTTGCAGCTTGAAATTCATCTCCCGGCGCGCAATATCGATGGACTCAATGACCTCGAAATCGAGCTCGCGCAGGACCCGACCAACGGACCGGGCATCGTTGCCGGCTTTCACGAGTTGGGGAACGTTTTGATAGTCGTTGTTGCCGATCACCAGGGCCACCCGTTTATCGGCGCGCGCAGAAGTGCCGGCCACAAGCACCGCCGCACAAAAATATACAAATAAAATCAAATGCTTCATCATGGCCCTTCCCGGGATATGGTTTGCCCTTGACCCCTTAAGTTTTCGTTAGTGGCTGATTCTTGGGACCGCCTTTGGGGAAGAATTATTCCACCGCTGCATGGACTTGGGCGTGACGGACAATTGTTGCGGTCATTTCACTAGAAAGGGCCCAAAGCCTGCTAAGGCAATTCAGTGCTTTTGTTGCAGTTTTGAGGCGTGTTGCTGCGAGCCCCAATCTTGATCGACGCAAAGCCTTGATCGACGGGTTTCCTCGGGTGTTTTGCGGCCAGGTGGCGGGTCGCCGCGCTGCCTGAGAAATCGTTTAAGGGCAGCGGAGGTCGGGCCAGGCGGTGGTTTGCACTTGGCTGAACAGAAGCATTGAAAAAAGATGCAAGAACTCGGCTATCGTCGATTTTTCTTGTGGCATTACTTTTGTAGTCTCTCCTATCCGCGCCGATGGTGCGAGGCATCCGGAAAACGACAAACGTTCAGAGGACCTCCATGGGCGACCTGGAGCTGCGCGTATTTCACGATAGACCGTTCATCAAGCGGACGCGCGAGCGTATCGAGCGGATTTTCATGACCGATATGTTTTATGAAAAGCGATTCAATGATGAGCTTTTTCGTTGGGTGTTGTTAAATCCCGCGGTTGCTTTCGATCTCGCAAAGCTAGTTTTGAATACCGATGAGGAGACCCTGAGGCAGCAGAGATGGTCGATAAAACTCGTGAAAGATCAAGAAGCAAGACGCTTGATCTTTGAGCTTTCTACACCAACGGTCACTCAATGCCTTGAGTTGTCATCTGAATCCGGCGGCCGCTTGGTCCAAACCTAGGAGGCTGGCTAAACCTAAAGTTCGTCGGCGCCCGAACTTTAGACCAACTGACACGGCGCTGGCCTTCAAGAGCCTCCTTGCACAAGGCTCGCTACCCAACATGACGCCATCGTCCGGCGGAAGACCTCCCTGACCGTTATCAAAGCTTGGGGCAGGGTGCAAAAGTGCCGCGCCGTTAACGCTTGGCTCAGGCAATTTTTGCAAGATGACCCCTCATCGTCGGCGCGGAATTGCCATTAATGCGGGAAGAAGTTGGGCTGCCGGCGATTTGTTTTACCTCTCAATGACTAGAGAGGTCGCGGGATAGAAGGGGGTGAGTCATGCAGGCAGCAGGCGATAACGTGGGTGAGGATTTGTTAAAGGCTTGGGCTGGCTTATACCAAGTCTCGATAGGAATCATCCATCGCACCGGCACCTTGGCCATGCTGGCGCTCATCGTCCTCGTCTCTGCCTGCAGCACCAACCCGCCCCCGACACCAAGCGACAAGGTGGTACCAAGGGGCCCGCAGCTGTCGAGCGAGCCTCCTCCGCAAAGCACATCCGAACAACCAAAGCGGTTGCCAAGAACGCAGGAGGCAGGGCTGCCACAGGGCCGTCTTCGGGTTGGCCCGCCTTACACCATCAAGGGGGTGCGCTATGTGCCCCGGCACGATCCCGACTATAACGAGGTCGGCATGGCGTCGTGGTATGGCCAACCTTTCCATGGACGCAAAACCGCAAGCGGCGAGCGCTTTGACATGAATGCCATGACCGCCGCCCACCGCACCTTGCCGTTTGGTGCCTGGGTCCAGGTTACCAATCTAAGCAACGGGCGGAAGTTGGTGTTGCGGGTCAACGACCGGGGGCCCTTTAGCAAAGGCCGTATTATCGACGTTTCCAAGAGAGCCGCCGAGGCGTTGGGATTCCGCCAAAACGGCATCGCCAAAGTGCGCGTCCAATTCATCAAGCAGCAACGTTCGCGGCTTGAATATTTGGATCCGCCGTTGCTGGCACTCTGGCGTTCTAGTCGAAGAATTCGAACACCTGTTGCCGACCGACGCTAGCTGCTCAGGCCTTTTTCGTGAAAGACGTAGCCCAAGATGTTCATCAAGAGCTGGGCGGCAAGAAAGGCGGTGCTGCCACTCTGGTCATAGTCCGGGGCGACCTCGACCAAATCCACGCCGACGATATCGCCTTTCTTGGCTAGACCCTGGAAGATTTCCAAGACCTCGTAGTACTGAAACCCGCCGTGACTCGGTGTCCCGGTGCCCGGCGCAATAGATGGGTCGAAACCATCGATGTCGATGGTCGCATAGTAGCGTCGACCTGAAGGAACCCGGTCCAAGACACCCTCAGTGCCGAGGCGGCGAACGTCACGAACCGATAGGATGTCGGAACCTGCCTGGCGAGCCGCTTCATAGTCGGCGCGGTTGGACGACGAGACATTGCGAATGCCAAGCTGGGTAAAGCCGGTGACATGCGCCATTTCCGATGCCCGCCGGAGCGGGTTTCCGTGGCCATAGCGCACCCCGTGCCGCTCGTCGACAAAATCGAGATGCGCATCGACATGGATGATATGGACCGGTTGTTGATCGTCGAAGGCCCGGATGCAGGGGATATGCACCGAGTGATCGCCGCCCAGGACCACCGGCAGGGCGCCCGCTTTCAGGATCGCGCGGACGCCGTGTTCGATGTTGGCATGGCTTTTGATGGTATCGGTGTGAATCATGTCGGCGTCGCCGATATCGACCAGGCGAACCTTGTCAACGGGAAGGTAGGTGACGTCATCCTCGAAGTCGTAAGCGCCGGCATGACCAAAGGAGAAAAGGGTCGATGCCTCGCGAATAGCGCGGGGTCCGAAACGGGCGCCTGCCCGGTATTGGGTGCCCATATCGAAGGGCGCACCCAGGACCGCGATATCGGCGGTGATGTTGTCCCAATCGAGGCAGGCCGGTTGCTTGCCGAAGGTGCAATGGCCGACGAACGGCAGGTTTAGCCGACCGCTGTCATAGGTGTTGTCGGTCATGACAGTCCCTTTCTAGCCTCGGGAAGGCGCCGTGATGAGAAGGGCGCTACACTTGGTTTGTTCGTCGAAGGCCGATTTGATTGTAGTCGGCGCGCGCATCTTTGCGAAAGCTATAAGTCTCTCGCACACGGGCGATCTCGCCCTTATCGACATCGAAGTAGGCAAGTTCCTCGGAGTTTCCGAGCCGCGTCATGGCGATGTTTTGGTCAATCCAAGGCGGGCAAAACATGGAGCCGCCGTAGCTGTCCCCCGCGCGGTTGAGACTCAGCACATAAACCTGATTCTCGAGCGCCCGCGTTACCACAAAACTCGGCCAGCTTGGATAGGAGGGGTCGCGGTAGTAGGCGCCGCAGTGGACCACAAGATCTGCGCCAAGATCGCCGCAGAGTTTGGTAAAAAGGCCCGGAAATCGGATGTCGTAGCAAATTGCTGGGGCGATCGTTATGCCGGCGACGGAAAATAGCAAGAGGCGATCGCCCGGCTCGAAGTATTCCTTTTCCATGGACGCGCCGTATTGCGCCAAATGCAGCTTGTCGTAATAGCCGATCAGGTCGCCGTCGGGTCCCAAGACCGATAGGCAAATCCGATAGCCTCGATCGCTGCGCCGCGGAAAGCTGTAAACCAAAGGGGCGCGGTGGCGTGCCGCCAGGCTCGCAAAGCGTTGGTAGGAGGGGCCATCCAGATCCTCGGCCAGCGCCTCGAGCCGCGCAAAGGCTGAGCGGCTGTAGTCGATAGTTACAAGTTCGGGCAAGACAACGAGATCCGCAGGGCCTTCGCCAAGAGAGCTATCGAGCCGTGAGACCAGACGCTCGACATGCCGGTCGCGAGCCGACGAAGTCAGTGTTTCCGGAACCGTAGCCTGATAGGCGAGCAACGTAAGCACTGCTGGTGTGTCGATCCAAGTCTAAACCCTGAAAGATCGTGGGCCCAAGGTGAGGCCTCGGCCCGGGCAATGAAGCACTGCAGGATCGCACCAATTTCGCAGGGCTTCAACGCTCAGCTCAATGGATGCTCGGTTCCGACAGCATTTTGGCGCGAATTTGCCCCAGCGATTTCGTCCCCAGACCTCAGTTAGGCTGCTCTCAGGTCGGAAAGGAAACCTTGCACCATGGTATTGAGACCATCGGCCTGACGGGAAAGTTCCTCAGCGGCCTCTTGGACTTCGCTTGCAGCACTGCCGGTTTCGGTGGCCGCCTGGCTTAAGGACTCGACGTTCAGAGTGATGTCTCCAGCCCCCTCGGCGACTTCCTGTACGTTGCGGGAGATCTCCTGGGTGGCAGCACTCTGCTCTTCGACCGCCGAAGCAATCGCCGTCGCAGTGGATCCGATTTGATTGATAATCTCTCGAACCTGGCCGATCGCGCCAACGGTTTCCTCGGTGGCGTTTTGAATGCCGATCACCTGAGCTGAAATCTCCTCGGTGGCCTTGGCTGTCTGGTTGGCAAGCGACTTGACCTCACTGGCGACCACGGCGAATCCCTTGCCGGCATTGCCCGCGCGGGCGGCTTCAATGGTGGCATTAAGGGCAAGAAGATTGGTTTGTTCGGCAATGTCAGTAATGAGGCTGATGACTTCGCCGATTTTTTGAGCCGCAGTGGCCAGGCTGTCGACCTGCACGCTCGCCGTCTCCGAGTGGGAAATTGCCTCCTGGGTTACATTTGTCGAGTGATTGACCTGGTGGCTAATTTCGCCGATGGAACCGGTCAATTGTTCGGCTGAGCTGGCCACGCTTTGGACATTGTGAGAGGTTTGCTGAGAGGTACCCGACACCGAGCGGGCTTGTTCGTCAGCGTTTTGCGCGGTGTTGGTCATAGCGGCTGCGGTGTGCTGCATTTCGGTCGACGCCGCGGCCACGCCACTCAAGACATCTGTGACCTGGCGGTCGAAGGCCTGACATAGTTCCTGGATACGATTGGCACGGCGTTCTTTGTTGGCTTGGTCCTCGGCTTGCGCCTGGGCCAATTCTTCGTTCTTGATGGCGTTCTCCTTAAACACCAACAAGGATCGAGCCATGTCGCCAATTTCGTCTTTCTGCGTTGTGCGTTCAATTTCGATATTGTGATCACCTTCAGCGAGCCTTTTCATCACCGTTGTCATCGCCGTCATGGGACCAGTGATGCCCTTTACCGAGGCGGTCACAAGGATCGCCGTTACCGCCAGCAAGACTAAGGTGATGACCAACTCAATCATAAAGTTGTTTTGAGCCGCCTGTCTGATGTGATTGGCTGTTTGCAGCAGGTGATCGGAAATCTGGTCCTCAATGGTTTTCAGGCTATTGATCTTTTGGCTTATGACATCAAACCATTGGGCTGCGGTGGTCTCGCCGATCGGCCCACCGTAGCCGTTCCCGATGGCCGTTTGCCGCAGGCTTTCGACCTGGCGCGCCGGCTCTTCTTGGAGTACTTGGTCCAACAAGCGACGCTGGTCAGGCGTGGCGTATATCGCGAAAATCGAAAAATAGGCCTTTTGCATGGCGATCAGCGAAATGAAACGCTCGTGTGTGGCCGCTTTGAAGTTGCGTCCACCAAACCCGGCCGCGCCCATCGCCCGCTCGATCCCGGCCCGTTCTTTGGCCTGCAGGAAGGTAATGTAGGCAGCGATTGTGTTGGTCAGTTGGGCGTTTGTGGTCAACTTGGCCATCTCGCCAATGACGTTCAGCAGGCTAGTGATCGTTCCGGTGTAGTACGTCGCCATGGCGCCGACCGAGAGCGACAAGTTGTCGACGTCGCGCCGTTTGTCCGACAATTCCGCCAGATTTCCCTCGACTTTGCTAAGGCGATCAACCATGCCTTGGCCATAGGCGGTCGCATCTAACTGCCGCAGTGTATCTTGCAAGTTCTGTAAGGCTTGATCTGTTGTGAGTCGTTGAGCGGAGACTCTCGAAGCAAAGGATTGGCCACCTTTGGAGCTGATAAATCCAGCCGAAGCGCCACGCTCCTTTTGCAGCTCATGGACCAGTCCGCCCAAGTTGGGGCCGATGCTGGCTAGGCGCTCGAGTTTTGCCATTTCGCGGGAGGTATGAAATTGCTCGAGAACCGCGATTCCCGAGAACAACAGCAATCCTAAGATTGGAAACGCAAGCGCGAGCCCGATTTTTTGGAAGATTCCTAGATTTGCAAAAAGCTTACGCATATCGACCAGTCCTGCTTAGTCTATAAGACTTATTTATTTTTTGGTGGAGCAGCAGAACTATTGCATTGATCTGTGAAAATTGGATAAATACGAAAGTAAATCTCTATCCTTTATTGCAAGTTCGTTTACATCAAAAAATCAAAAAATGTAAACGTTCGGACGGCTATTTTTCTTCGTATATCTCTTAGGATTGCAGTAATGGCGATTTTTTCAATGAAAAAATAGTTTCTTAACTTCTCACTCGAGCATAGCCCGGTGGGAGACAGAGCTTCGTCTAATCCGACTAGTTTATTCTGCCGGGCCGAGCGAGGGTTGGTTGGATTTGCCCGAGCCTATCGCCTGTATCACCAGCTGTCTTGCGTCTTGAGTAAGGCGGTCCAAGAGCATGGCCTGACGTTCACGTTGTTCTTCCGGCGAAATCTGGCCTTGTTGACGAAGGCGCTGCAGATCCCACAGCTGAGAGCGCACCTTGACGAGTTCATCGTGCGGTCCGTCGTCGGCCGTCGATTGGCGTGCGGCCCCTCGCGCTTCTCGTAGGGGCATGATTGCATCGGGCCTCAACTCCACCAAACCACCGAGCTGCCGGAGGCCGGCAATCGTCGGACCGGTGAGCGCGGGATGATCGGACCGCAACTGATTCCAATAAGTGATGCGGAACCCCGTTGAACGGGGCATTTGCGCGACACCGAGCCACAACGGCACCACGGTTCCAACCGCCATCGCCCCGAAGGAGAACAATTGCTCTGGACTGAGCCATGGCAAGAAGTGCCGGTAGAGCAACAATCCGAAGGTCGTCGTTGCCACGGTCGCAGCTGCCGTAAAAACCATTGCCGAGATAGGAAAAATGCGGAGCCGAAAGAGGCCAAGAACGCCCACCATGATGGCGGCCGCTCCCAATCCTGCAGCACCAATGGCGGCCCCTACCGCGGTGGCTGCTTGTGGCTCTGCGGGCACGCGCGCCGCTAGCCGAAGGTTGATGAGCGCAGCCAAAGCGTAAGCGCTGCCGACAATGAAGAACCAAAGAAGGTACTTGCTGATCCAACCGCGCACGCCAAAAAGGGGATGGGTCCGGGCGAGCCAAGCAGGGATCTGAACCCAGTTTTGTCTTTCCGATCTGCGGTCATCCTCTTCCGGATCAAATTCCCGCGTTTGGGCCGCTGGTCTTTCGACCTTGGGAACCGGGCTGGGCTCCGCCAACATCGGCCGCTCGGCTTCCTCGCGACGCCACAAATGCGCTGCCGCCAAGCCAAACAAAGACCGCAGGATGGCGATAAAGCCCTTCACGAGCCAATAGACGAAAGTCAGAGCTAGAAACAAGCAAAAGAGCGTGAAGACGATGTCTAGGGTTGGCGATGCATCTTCGCCGATGTAAGACATGGCCGAGTTGCGTGCATGGGCCAGCATCATCGGCATCCCATCTCAGCAATCTCTTCTTGTTCTCGCACCACCACTAGTCGCATGGCGATGCGAATAGCCATCGTTGCTAGCCTCATTCCTCCAGTGCCTTCAGCACCACCTTGGGACAAGCGCGACGCACTGCCTCTAGGGCATCGTTACTGCAAGAACCGCAACTCAACACGCCTATTCTCAGCCTCCGCTACCCCGTCGGGAGTGGTCACCCGAAGCTCCCGCTCGCCGAAAGCGGTGGCGAAAATTTGCGACTTAGGAACTCCTTGGGCCACCAGATAACTCACCACGGCTTCCGCCCGTTCCAGGGAGAGGCTGTCATTGTAGGGTTCGGTTCCGGCCCGATCCGTATGTGCCGATATCTCAATGCGGGAGGTTGCACTGGCCTTTGCATCACGGACTACCTGGCCCAGCATGACCTCTGTTTCCTTGGTCAATCGGTCCTCGTCGAAGGTGAAGAACACCAGGTAGGAACCTGAACTTCCCACCGTGCCGGCGGCAGGTTCAAGGGCGGCGGCCTGCCGTGCTGCGAGTATAGGGCTCAGAATCCCATCGACATTGGCCATGGCAGTTTCGAACTTCTGACGGCAGGCTGCGATGTCATCGGGCTGGGAGTTTTCTTCTTGTTCTTGTATCCAGCAATCGAACATGACTTGGGCTTTGGCCGCTTCTTCCGGCGCTTCCTCCCTTGCGCCGGAGCTCAAAGCGGCCATCAGACGGCCGCGAGCCACGGTGAGATCTTCTATGGTATCCTCTGGCAGGTCGCGGGAATCGATCGTTTCCGGGGCAATAAAAAATCCGCCAGCAGTATCGCGCGCACGACGGGCAAAGACATCCGAATCAAAGTGATCGGACTCAGTAAACTCGACTTCACCTAATGCCAAATAGCCTTTGCTCAGATTATCAGTAAAGGCGGTCCCGGATACTTCGGTGTTGCGCGCCTTGTCGAGTTGCATGCCGACGCAGCCAGAGAGAAAGATCAGGCAGACTAGTGCGGACCACTGACTATGGAATCTTGTCATGGCGCAAATTCTCTCCCATTCTTGCTGCTCAACCGACACGCTGTGGCAATGGATCATGCGCCAAGAAAACGCAAAGGTAAATATTTTTATTTGTTTCCTGTCGTCTTAGGATTACCTGGGCTTGTCTTGATATATGCCTCTATGTTGGCGGTCCGAGTCTGATTCTAGTCTTTCGCCTTTACTATCACGGGGCGAATTTGGTGCCTTGAGGCCTCAAATTCACAGTGAATGGTTGAAGCCTAAGGGGGCCGGCGGTGGCGACCCCCCCCTCCAACCAGCTCGATTTCATTCGCATGGTCGATTGGTAGTAGGGTCAACATGGGCTGCTGCGTTACCTTGCTACTTTCCGTTCGTCCGTCCACCCTCCATGCCAACGCCCCCTGGACATCCATCCTAAATGCCGCCACATAGGCGGCTATGGCGGAATCGGAGAACGGCTACGGCAAAGAGGGTGCTAGCCTCGGTGGGCGGGTCAAGCGCTACGCCCAAGTTGGCACCAGCGTCGGTGGCCTGGCAGCCCAGTTCGTCGGCGCGCGCATCCTCGGCATCGGCCTCGACCGGGGGCGACACTCCTCGGACCTGAAGGCGGCGCTGGGTGGCCTCAAGGGACCGCTGATGAAGGCGGCGCAGATCCTGGCTACTATCCCCGATGCCTTGCCCAGGGAATACGCTGAAGAGCTGCGCCAACTGCAGTCCAATGCGCCGGCCATGGGTTGGGCCTTTGTCAAGCGGCGCATGCGCGGCGAGCTTGGACCCGGCTGGCAGAAGCATTTCAAATCCTTCGAGCGCGAAGCGGCGGCGGCCGCCTCGCTCGGCCAAGTGCACCGAGCCATCGGTCTCGATGGGCGCGAGCTTGCCTGCAAGCTGCAGTACCCGGATATGCTCTCTGCCGTGGAGGCGGATCTGCAGCAGCTCAAGATCATTTTCAGCGCCTATCGCCGTTATGACCGGGCCATCGACCCCTCCGACATCTACCGCGAGCTCTCCGAACGGCTGCGCGAGGAACTAGATTACGAGCGCGAGGCGGCGCAGATGCGGCTCTATCAAGCCATGCTGAAGGGCGAGGCGCGGGTGCATATCCCCGACCCAGTGGCCGAGGCCTCCACCAGCCGCCTGCTCACCATGACTTGGTTGGAGGGACAACCCCTCCTAAAGTTTGTCGCCGAGCATCCGGATGTTGCATTGCGCAACCAGGTGGCGATGAACATGTTCCGCGCCTGGTATGTGCCGTTTTACGACTACGGCATCATTCACGGCGACCCCCATCTCGGGAACTATTCGGTCAGGTCCGACGGCGACATCAATCTGCTTGATTTTGGTTGCATCCGGGTCTTTCCGCCGTCTTTTGTTGAGGGGGTAATCGACCTCTATCAGGCACTGGATCGCGGCGACCAGGATCTGGCGGTCCATGCTTATGAGACCTGGGGCTTTACCGGCCTCAGCCAGAAGATGCTGGACGCCCTCAACATCTGGGCGGCCTTCCTCTACGCCCCCCTGCTGGAGGATAAACCGCAGCCTATACTGGAAGGGGAAAGCGGCATCTACGGAGCCCAAGTGGCCGGCAAGGTGCACCAGCAACTGCGCCGCCTGGGCGGGGTCAAGCCGCCCCGGGAGTTCGTGTTGATGGACCGGGCGGCGATCGGCCTGGGATCGGTCTTCATGCATTTGAAGGCGGAAATCAACTGGCACCGCCTGTTCCACGAGCTGATCGCTGAATTTGACGTAGACGCGGTGGGGGCGCGGCAGGCAGCCGCCCTGGAGGCGGCTGGTGTACCTCCGCCATAGTGATGGCTTGGCGGTCTGTGCGGGTAGCCAGACCCACGAAATGACAAAAATAGGAAGACAAGCATCCCATCGCCACTGTGACGATGCGAACACGATCGGGAAAAGTTTGGCTATCGAAGAGGCCGGTATTGGCCGGCCAAGAAAAGGCGTCTAGTAGCCTTCTCGGTCCATGCGCTTGCGCAAGAGCTTGCGATGTCGACGCATGGCTTCGGCTTGCTCTCGCTTGCGTCGGGCGGATGGCTTCTCAAAACTGCGGCGCAGCTTCATCTCACGAAAAATGCCTTCGCGCTGCATTTTTTTCTTCAGCGCGCGAAGAGCTTGGTCGACATTATTGTCGCGAACATGTACGTGCACGGTGGACGTCATCTCCTCATCGGTTCGGGTTTGCGATCATGGCATCACGCCATACAACACCGCCCCGCCAACAGCTTAATCACCTGGCAGGCGGGTCTCGTTAACATACTGCCCGGCTTTTGTGAAGCCTCAATAGTGCCTCAAAAAAGCCGGACGGCGACTTTAACTTCACTTTGGCAAAGGACATATTAAGGCCATGGCATTGCTGAAAATTGCCCGCATGGGCCACCCTGTGTTGCGCCAAGTCGCCGAGCCGGTTGCCGATCCAACCACCCCGGAAATCCGCCAACTTGTCAAGGACATGGTCGAAACCCTGGCGGACATCGGCGGTGTCGGCCTCGCCGCGCCGCAGGTCCACGTCTCCAAGCGGGTGCTGATTTTCTCGGTGCCGGCGGAGCGTGCCGCCGACGAAGACAGCGAAGCCGCACAGACGGTTGCCTTGACGGCCTTGATCAATCCAGAGATCGCGCCCCTCAGCGAAGAAACGGCACTGGGCTGGGAAGCCTGCCTATCGGTGCCCGACTTGATCGGGCTGGTGCCGCGCTACACCGCTATTCGCTATCGGGGCCTGGGTCTCGATGGCCAGGTGATCGAACGGGAAGCGACGGGATTTCACGCCCGGGTAGTGCAACACGAAGCTGATCACCTGGACGGCAGGCTCTATCCTCACCGGATGCGGGACCTGAGTCGCCTGATCTTTCAAAGCGAACTCAGGTATCACAAAGATGCGCTGAATACTTAAGGAGGCCAACCATGGCCAGAGCCAAGCAGGATAGCCCCGATGCCCTTCGCGAGCGCCTCATAGTCGCGTCGCTCGCCCATATACCCTTCGACGGCTGGACGCAGACCGCGCTGCTGGCAGGTGCCAAGGACATCGATGTGTCCCCGGCCTTGGCGCTCAACGCCTTTCCTGGCGGCGCCCGGGAGCTGGCCGAGGCCTTTTCGGATCATTTCGACCGTCTTATGCTGGAAAGCCTGGAAGCTGCCAATCTTGAGGACATGCGGGTGCGCGATCGGATCGCGCTCGGCGTGCGCCGGCGCCTGGAGCTCCTGGCGGAGCATCGGGAGGCGGTACGCCGCCTTCTCGCCTTTCTGGCCCTGCCGCAGAACGCGGCCTTGGGCATGAAGTGCCTCTACCGATCCGTCGACGCCATTTGGTACGCGGCCGGCGACCGGGCCACCGACTACAACTTCTATAGCAAGCGGATGTTGCTGGCCGGCGTTACCTCGACAACCACTTTGTGTTGGTTGAACGATAAGTCTGACGGCTTTGCCGAGACCTGGGACTTTCTCGAACGGCGCATCGACGAGGTGATGAAGCTTGGCGGCCGCTTTGTCAAGCTGATGAACCGCTGTTCGGGCGTACCGGAACGCCTGGTCCGACGAGGATTGGCGGCCCGTAGCAAGATGCGGCCGCGGGGCCGACGGGCGCGGGCCTAGCCCTTGCCGACGGCGGCCTTGGCGCGGGCGAGCCAAAACATGCGCGGCTGGATCGGAATAGCCACCTCTTTGGCCCTTATCCTCCTGGTGACCGTTGCGGGTGCCCGGACCCTTCCGATGCTGGGTTCTGAGGCAACGAAGATCCACCTGAAGACCGCTTCGCCGCAGGGCGAGATTTCGGACCAGCTGCCGGTCTTTGCCTTGGGTGGTGCGGTGCAGGCCGAGCAAGTCGGTCAGGCTAAGATCCACCCCGACAAAGGTGTCACCGTGAGCCTCTACCGCGACATTGAGGTGGGGGCTATCCAAAGCCTACCGCCGCTCCTGTTGAAAGTGGACCTGCGCTTGCTGTGGGCCATTGCATCAGAGGAGAACCGCATCCAATTGCGGGCCAACATTAAGGGTCTTGGCGATCGTTTGATGGCGAACCTCGAGGCCATTGCGGCTTCTCCGGAGTTCGAAGTGACCTATCGGCCCGCATTACAGGCGATATTGCAAGACGCGGCCGAACAGGCGCTTGACGATCCCCGGGTCAAGGAGGCGCTTGAGCAGGTGATCGATGTTCTGGGCGATCGCTTTGACGACGATTTCTTGAGTGACTACGCCGGCATCATTGCCAAGCAAAGTGCGGCGGCCTTGATCGAGCTTTCCAAGTTGGTGCCGGGGCTGATGACCGACCTGCTGACGGGAAAGTCGATCGATTGGACAGTCTTGAAAGGCGAGGTGGCGCGCCTGCTCGACAGTCGCGAAGGCAGGGCCTTGGTCACGGCGCGGCTGCGCGAGGTGCTGACCTCTGAGGCCAGCGCGACGCTGGCCGGTGCTTTTGGCCGTGCAATGCTGGCGCGCATGGCCGACGATCCGCGCCTTGCTTCCAGCCTCAACGCCATGGCCGCCGAAGCCGCCTTCGAAGGTTATTTCCGCGATCTGGAGGTGGCGAGTCTTGGCGCGCTGAAGGAATCGGCGCGCGTATTGGCTGGCGTTGAGGGGAGCGGCCGCCTACATCCCATGGCGGCTGCCGTCCTGCGGGGGCTGCTGTTCGAGGAGGGTGACTGGATCGTGGTTTTCGTCACGCCGGAGCGACTGCGGCTCCTTCGCGACGGCAGCGGTGTCTATCCGCTCTTTGCCGCCGAAAGCTGATGCGCGATCCTTCGCCACCTGAGGTACTTGAACTCAGCGACTTGACCATCACGCGACCGGACGGTGAGGTCCTGCTGCATCAGGCCTCCTTAACCCTGCGCGCGGGGGAAACCGTGATCTTGGTGGGCCCCACGGGCTGTGGCAAGTCGACCTTGCTGCGGCTCCTGGCCGGGCTGCTGCGCCCTAACGCGCCTGGGTGGGAGATTTCAGGTCAAGCGCGCTATGGCGAGCGCACCTACGATCTCAGCCGCGAGGTAGCACCCCTTGGCGCGATGGTTTTTCAGGATCACGCGCTGCTCGACGACCTGAGCGTTCGCGAGAACCTCGAAATTGCTGCGCGACCCGAACACGGTGAACGCTCGGGCGAGGCTGCCCGCCTGGCAGGCGAGCTCACCGCCCGGCTTCCCCCGGAGAAATCCGTTGCCAGCTTGAGCGGCGGCCAAAAGCAGCAGGTGTCGATCGCCCGGACCCTGCTGGCGGGCCGGCCGCTGCTCCTCATCGACGAGCCGAATGCCGCCTTGGACGTGGCCAGCAGCCGCCAGCTGGCCGAAATCATCGCCACCGTGCAAGAAAGCACCGGCAAGCCACAGCTGATCACCGCGCATCACATGCGCGCCCTGCTGCCCGTAGCCGATCGCGTGATTTTTTTCAACACGGACAGCAAGTCCTTGGTCGAGCTGGAAGAGCGCGATGCAGACACCATCGAAGGTCGATTGCAGGCGGCGGGTCAAGCTGATGTCACTGCGGCGGCGCCATCAGGGTCGATCGCGGGGCACGGCAAGCTTTGGTGGTCTTCGAAGTTCTTCCTGCGCTACCTGTGGATCCTGGCGCTCTCGCCGGAGGCGCTGATCTACATGGCCCTGGGCGGCGTCTTGGTCGGCTTCGTGACGACCTGGTTCACCTTTCGCCACTTTCCCCTCGCCGATTATCTTACACCGCTTTTTCACGCAGAGGTCCTCGGTGGCATCGGCTTTGCCCAGTACCGCATCCTGGTGCCGCTGGTGGTTGCCATGCTCTTGGCCTCGCGGGCTGGCGCCATCATCGCCGCCGAAACCGGCCATCGGGTGCTGACCCAACAATTCGAGGCGCTAAAGAACCTCGGCGTTGCCAAGGAGCTTTATCTCACGGCCTCGGTCTTGCTAGCCGCCGTGCTGGCGGGTCTCTTCTTCACCGGCTTGGTGTTCGTGATTGCGGCCGTCGTGTCACAGATGACTTGGGCGCAGCTCTTTCCGAAGCTGTCGATTTACTTCTGGCAGGAACACTTCTTTGACGACGTCCTGGTCGGGGCGTCCTTGATCTTTCAGGATGCTCACTGGGTCTTCGGCAAGGCTTTCCTGTCGGCGACGGTGATCGCGCTCATCAGTCTCGGCGTCGGCCGCCTGCGCAAGGCTTCCGTCCTCGATCTCAACAGGGCGATCTCGCTCGCGGTGGTCGCGAGCCTTGCCGTGGTTCTCGCCCTGCATACGGCCATCGCTTTCTTGGAATTTTAGTGTGGCCGCTTAGCCGATTGCCGCCCGGTGCGGTTCCGTGCTATCGGCGGCGAACCGCAGCAGACGGACAGGGGCTCAAGCGGACAAGGCAATGGCGGTACTTTTAGGGATCGATACCGGCGGCACCTATACCGATGCGGTGCTCTACGACCAGGCCGAGGGCGTGATCGCTTCGGCCAAGTCTCTGACCACCCGTCACGACCTCAGCCTCGGTGTCGCCAGCGCGGTATCGGCGGTCCTCTCCGATCGGGCGGACGTAGTTGCGCAAGACATCGCCTTGGTTTCCCTCTCCACCACCCTGGCGACCAATGCTGTGGTGGAAGGGCACACAAGCCCAGTCTGTTTGATTCTCATTGGCTATGAGGAAAGCGCCCTCGATCGCGCCGAACTGCGGTCGGCGGTCGGCACCGATCCGGTTGCCTTTGTGGCCGGCGGCCATCACCCAAGCGGGGAGCCGCAGGCGGCCCTCGATATGGCAGCGGTCGAGGAGGTGATTGTCGAGCAGAAAGAAAGAGTCGCAGCCTTTGCCGTCGCCGGATATTTCGCGGTGCGCAATCCCGCCCATGAAAAAGCCGTCCGCGAAGCCATTTGGCGCTTGTGCGATCGGCCGGTCACTTGCGCCCATGAACTATCGAGCAACTTGGATGCCCCGCGCCGGGCGCTGACGGCTCTGCTCAACGCGCGTTTGATACCGCTGATACACAAACTGATTCTCGCGGTGCGCGGCATGCTGAGCGGGCAGGGGATCGCGGCCCCGCTGATGGTTGTCAAAGGTGACGGTTCCCTGGTTTCGGCTGATTGGGCACTCGAGCGACCGGTGGAGACCATCCTTTCTGGCCCGGCTGCCAGCGTGGTTGGCGCGCGGGACCTGGCCGGCGAAGGCGACGTGGTGGTGGTGGACATGGGCGGTACCACCAGCGACATCGCTTGGCTGGCCGGTGGCCGTCCGGTACTCAATCGAGACGGTGCGCGCGTCGGCGGCTGGCGGACCATGGTCGAAGCCATTGCCGTGACCACTGTCGGCCTTGGCGGCGACAGCGAGGTTCATTGGGACCAAGACCGGCGCCTGCGGCTGGGGCCGCGCCGCCTCATGCCCATAAGCCTGCTGGCTATGGAGCATCCCGCGGTTCAGAGCATCTTGGAATCGCAGCTCGCTGCACCCTCGCCAAGAGACCATGACGGCCGCTTCGGGTTGCGACTTGCGATGCCGGACATGGCACCAAACTCCCTCTCTCGTCTCGAGCATGAGATCTGGCAGGCCTTGGAAGAAGGCCCGCTGCCCCTGTCGCGCTTGATCGAAAGCCCGGCCATGCGGCGCCCCCTTTATCGTTTGGTCGACCGTGGGCTGGTGATGGTGGCCGGGTTCACCCCAAGCGATGCCTGCCATGTTCTGGGCCGGCTTGCCGGCTGGTCGGAAGAGGCGGCGCGGCTTGGCGCTTGCGTGATGGCCCGATTGGCGGCGGCCAACGGCGCCTGGCGACTTGGCTGGGAGTTTGGCGACGAAAGAGAGTTTTGCCGCCTGGTGGTCGGGCGCGTGGTCGTTCAATCGGCCCAAGCCCTGGTCAGCGCGGGCCTGTCGGAAGATCGTTTCGACGCTGCCGACCAGCGCAGTCTTGCTGCCTTGGTCGAAAAGAGCCTCGGCGCCGACAACGGCCAAGACGATGGCCTCGTCGGCGTAGACTTTCGCCTCAAGCGACCTTTGGTGGCCATCGGTGCCCCGGTCGGCAGTTACTACCCGGCGGTAGCCGAGGCCCTCGGGACAGCCTTGGTCATTCCGCCCCATGCCGAGGTGACCAACGCCGTGGGGGCCGTGGCCAGCGGGGTCATCCAGCGCGCAAGCGTGCTCATCACCCAGCCGGAGCCGGGACGGTATCGGGTCCACGGTGACCTGGGTCCTAAAGACCATGCCAGTCTGGAAACAGCCGAGCAGGAAGCGGCGCTGGAAGCGCGTCAGCGTGCCGAAGAAATGGCCCGGGCCGTCGGCGCCAAGACGATTGAAACGGTGGTCGATCACCAAACATCGGCGGCCGTCGTCGATGGCAAGGAAGTCTTTCTAGAGGGTAGGATCGTCGCCCAGGCCGTGGGTCGGCCGCGGCTCGCCAGGGAGCCCTAACGACGTTACTCGGATATTCGGTAGCGGAGGATGCGGTCGTTGTAGGTATCGGAGAACCAGACGTCGCTGCCGCGAATGGCGACCCCTTCCGGCCGATCGAACAGACCCGGCCCGATTCCGGCTGCCTCCTTTCCAATCCTAAGAATAAGCTTGGCGTTCTGGTCCAAGACCTTCACCTGATTGGCGTATTTGTCGGCGACATAGAGTCGCCCAGCCGCATCGAAATCCAAGTAACGGGGGCCGTGGAAGCGGTAGGGTTCCCCCTCTATAATCCGCTCGATCTGCAAATCCGGTGTCATTTCAAGCACGCGGTCGTTGCTGGAATCGGCCACCCAGAGCTTGCCGTTTTCGGCAATTGCCACGTCGTGCGGACTGGAGAGTCCACCGGCGCTGGCGGTTTCCCGGCCGTCGACGACGGCAACAATCGTGCCGCTTGCCGCCCCGGTGATGTAGAGGGTGCCGTTGGGATGCAATGCCAATCCCTCCGGCGCGCGAAAGCTGCCACGGATTTCGCCAAGCAGTTTGGCTTCGGTTCCGGCAAGTTCGTATATGGCGATACGGTGGTTGCGGGTATCGGCGACCAAGAGTTGCCCCTTGTTGTCAAAGATCACGTCATGGGGTGCGGCGAGTTCCCCTTGGCCAAATTCGCCTAAGAGCTCGAGGCTCTCAGGATCCAGGATGGCGATGCGGTCGTTGTCGTTGTCGGCCACATAGAGCCGGTCGCCCTGGGGCGACAGGACGAGGTCATGGGGCTTACTGTAGGCGGCCGGTGAGGCTGCCACGAACACGAGCTCAAAGGCCAGGATAGGCCCGCTTGAAGCAGTCAGGCTCCAGAACCCAAGGAGGAAAACGACGAGTCTAGCGATGGTGGACATGGGCTGCCGGTTCCCGCTGTTGCATGATTTGGACCTGCGGCGCTGGGTCATGTTCCCGTGGTTGCCGCGTCGCCAGCAGAATGGCCATCTTCGCGCGCCAGCTCGAAGAGCCGGCCAAGTACCTCGGGCGGATGGGCGCCGGCCAGCGCATACTTGCCGTTGACGACGAAGCAAGGGACCCCCTGGATCCCGGCGTTGCGGGCATTCGCATCTTCGGCTTCGACTTCATCGCGCAAACCATCTGCGGCGAGAAAGGCTTGGACTTGATCCCGTTGCAGCCCAACGGCGGCGCCCGCCTCGGCAAGCACCGCATCATCGCCGACATCTTTGCCTTCGAGGAAGTAAAAGCGAAACAAGACCTCGACCAACGCATCGGACAGCCCATGCTCTTCGGCAAAGCGGACCAGCCGGTGCGACTGAATCGTGTTGGGAGTGCGTTCTATGGCCTCGAAGGCGAAGGCGATGCCCTCGGCCTCGCCGGCCTGGCGCACGGCATCGTAGACCCGTTGCGCGTTCTGTTGCCCGCCAAATTTGGCCTCAAGATAGCGCTGTCGGTCCATACCCGCTTGCGGCATGTCCGGGTTTAACTGAAAGGCTCGCCAGCGAAAGGTGACGGCCGGGCCGATCGCCATCGCTTGGGCCCGTTCCAGTCGCCGCTTGCCCACATAGCACCAGGGGCAAATGGTATCGGAGTAAATGTCGATCTGCATGGCTGACTTCCTGCGGCCTAGCCAACGGCGGGCTTGATTTTTCGGCGACCGATCGCCAAGCATAATCCTACCCTGCTCACAAGGGCCAAAATCGGTGCTTGCGAGTCACTCATCATGGCAAGGAGGGCGCGGATGTCCAGCGCCGAGATTAATCCAAACATATTTGAACAGGATCTAGGCCCTAATCCGGCGAACTACGTACCCTTGACGCCGACAACTTTCTTGCGTCGGGCGGCCATGGTTTACCCGGACAAGCTTGCGGTGGTGCATGGAGAACGGCGGTACAGCTACAAAGACTTCCTGGGCCGGGTTTGCCGTTTGGCCTCGGCGCTGGCCGGGCGTGGGGTCGGCGTTGGCGACACGGTTTCGATCATGGCGCCCAATGTGCCGGAGATGCTGGAGGCCCATTACGCGGTACCGATGCTGGGCGCCGTCTTGAACGCCCTTAACTACCGGCTGGATGCAGACAGTATTGCCTTCATCCTGCAGCATGGAGAAGCAAAGGTCCTGATCACCGACAAGGAATTCTCGCCGGTCATCGAGCGGGCGCTTGGTCAGTTAGACGATCCGCCCTTGGTTATCGACATCGATGATGACCTGGCGGAGGGCGGCAAGCGCCTGGGCACCCTGGACTACGAAGCCCTTCTTGCCGAAGGCCGAGAATCTTTTGAGACCGATCAGCCGAGCAATGAATGGCAGGCGATTTGCCTAAACTACACCTCCGGCACCACCGGCGATCCAAAAGGGGTCGTCTATCACCACCGCGGCGCCTATCTGAACGCACTTGGAAACCTGATCACCTTCGGTCTCGATCGGAACACGGCCTATCTTTGGACCCTGCCGATGTTTCACTGCAACGGCTGGACCTTCACCTGGGCGGTCACCGCCGCCTGCGCGACCCATGTTTGTTTGAGGCAACCGGATCCGGCGCTGATCTATCCTCTCATCCGCGATGAGCAGGTGACCCACATGTGTGGCGCGCCGATCATACTGAACATGCTGGTCAACGCGCCAAGAGCGGTGCAGGTCGACTTTCCGCAAAGGGTGGAGATCGCCACCGGCGGCGCGGCGCCGCCGAGCGCGGTGATCGAAGCCATGTCAAAACGGGGCTTCAACGTCATCCATCTTTACGGCCTTACCGAAACCTATGGGCCGGCGACCGTATGTGCCTGGCAAGACGATTGGGATGGGCTCGACCAGACGGAGCGGGCGGCCAAAATGGCGCGCCAAGGCGTTAAATACCTAACCCTCGAGGACAGCATGGTCGCTGATCCCGAAGGGCCGGCGGCGCTGCCTTGGGATGGTCAGGCCATGGGCGAGATCAGGCTGCGCGGCAACACGGTGATGAAGGGCTATCTCAAGAATAAAAAAGCCACAGAGGCCGCCTTCGCCGACGGCTGGTTCCACAGCGGCGACCTGGCCGTGCGCCATCCGGATGGCTATATGGAGGTGAAGGATCGTTCCAAGGACATTATCATCTCTGGCGGTGAAAATATCTCCAGCTTGGAGATTGAAGAGGCACTCTATCGGCATCCCAAGGTTTTAGAGGCGGCTGTGGTGGCGCGACCGGACGAGAAATGGGGGGAACGCCCTTGCGCCTTTGTCGCCTTGAAGGATGGCGAAGAGGCCGACGAGCGGGAAATCATCGACTACTGCCGTGAAAAACTGGCACACTTCAAAGCGCCGGGTTGGGTGATCTTCGGCGAGCTGCCCAAGACCTCAACCGGCAAGATCCAGAAGTTCGCCTTGCGTGATCGCGTGAAACGAGCATAGCGACGCTATGGAATGGCTGAGCGATTTTTTCGGCGGGCTGGAGGCGGTGGTCAATCCGCTCTCCGAACAGCAGCTTTTCTTGTTCTTCCTGTGGCTGCTGCTGTTCACCGGGTCGTCTGTCGCGCTGGTCATGGCGGAGCGGCGCTTGACGCGGTTTTTCGCCTGGCTGGTGAACAGCCTTTTCTCCTTCGGCATGTTTCAGGCCGGGCTGGTGAGTTTAGCGATCGCTGTGGCTTACTGGCAAGGAACCTTGGCGGTGGCGCTGGCCAGTGCCCTTTGCACGGGTCTTTTCTGTCGCCGCCAAAGCCGTCGGCGGCGCTCGGCCAGTAAGTTGCAAGCCTGATGACCGAGGGCAATGCGGCCTTGGAAGCTTTCCTGGCCGATGCGGCCGGGGCAAGGACGGCCTCGATCCTGAGATTGGCTCGCTTGAGCGGCGGAGCAATCCAGGAAAACCGCTTGATCGACGTTTCTTTCAGCGACGGACCCTGGGCCGGCCAGCATTCGTTGGTGCTGCGCGCCGATGCCCCGTCGCAAGTCGCCGCAAGCCTCTCGCGGGCTCAAGAGTTTCAAGTCATGCAGACCGTCAAGGCAGCCGGTGTGACGGTTCCAGAACCCTTGTGGCTTTGCGAAGACGCTTCGGTCATCGGCAAGCCGTTTTTCATCATGCGTTTTGTCGCGGGAACGGCGCTTGGCCATCGGCTGGTGCGTGAACCTGGGTTGCTGGGCGACCGCGAGGCCCTGGCGTGCCGCTTGGGGCGAGAGCTCGCCCGGATCCATTCGATTACGCCGATGAGTTCAAAGCTGTCGTTCTTGTCGCCCCCAAATGAAGCCCCGGCCTTGGCGTCAATACTGCAGTATCGGCGCCACCTGGACCAGATGGGACTGCCGAGCCCCGCCCTCGAATGGGGATTGAGGTGGTGCGAAGTGCATCCGCCGGTCTTTCGCGGCCTCACCTTGGTTCACCAAGATTTTCGCACCGGAAACTACCTCGTGGACGAAACGGGGCTGGCCGCCATTCTGGACTGGGAGTTCAGTGGCTGGGGCGATCCCGATTCCGACATCGGCTGGTTTTGCGCCAAGTGTTGGCGCTTTGGCGCCGACGATAAGGAAGCCGGCGGCATCGCGGCGCGGGAGGTGTTCTATGAGGGCTATGAGAGTGAAGCCGCTCGCGTGATCGATCGCGAAGCCATCGCTTACTGGGAGGTGATGGCGCATATTCGCTGGGGGGTGATCGCACTGCAGCAAGGTGAACGCCATCTCTCAGGAAGGGAGGCCAGTCTTGACCTCGCCATGACCGGCCGTATTCGCCCGGCTGAAGTGGAGTACGAAATCTTGTGCCAGACCAAGCCGGAGCGTTGGCAAGGGCTCGATCTCTGATGCAGGGAAGGGCGGATGCTAAGGAATTGCTGCGCCAGGCGCGGCTGACACTCTTAAAGGATTTGCGGCCCGAGTTGCCAGCCGAGTATCGCTACTTGGGCTCCCTAATTGCCAATGCCATGGCCATTGCGACGCGGGAACTAGAGGCGGGGCCCTGCGATCGACGCGAGTACTGCCAGGAGCTCGGGAAGCTGATGGACGACGAGATTTTGGAAGATGACGTCGAGTCGCTTGCCGAGGTAGTGTTTCGCCGGGAATGGCGCGTTGTGGGAGAAATTCGCGCCGGTCATCACGACGGTACGAAAAATCTCCATGACATACTTTTTGCGGCCGCTCAGGCAGAGCTTCGGAGAGTAAGTCCTAAGACATTGGAAAACGCTGCAGATTAGGCGAGATTTCAAACCGGTTAAAATCTTACCGCCCAGGACCACGAATTCTTCATTATAGCAGGTCGTTTTGCGCTTAACCCGACGCTTGTATGTTGCTATGATGCAAATACAACTCTGTTGCAAATTTACAACAGTGATCTTTGCGAGCTAAAGAAACGTATACAACTAGGGGAAACCTCGACGCTCCGCATCTGGCTATGCATTGAGCGAGGCTGCATTGGCCGGCTTCCAGGGGCGTCAAACAGGGGAGAAGTGAAGGTTGGGCCAACCTTTGGCCTGGCTGACTAATTGCCATGACAGTTTACCTTGTGATGATCGGTACCTTTGGTTTCGGCTTCGCCGCTGGCTATATCCTGCGCGAGCTGATATCGCGTCGCCGTCGGGCTCGTTACTGGTACTAAGAGTCTCGAGGCGCGAACGGGGTATGCGTTTCGGCAAGTAGAATGCCTGCCCGTCCGGTTGGGCAAGGGATAGGTGAGGCGAGCTTTCAAATTGCCGCCGAGGCTAGGGCGCTACGCGGCAACCTCTTGTCGATCTGAAACAGTGGGAAATTCTTGTGCCGAGTACGACGACCGTCATTTTCGATTTGGGCGGTGTTCTGATCGATTGGAATCCACGGCACCTTTACCGCAAATTATTCACTGATTCCATGGAGATGGAAGATTTTCTTGCGACGGTTTGCACAACGGACTGGAACCAGGCGCAGGATGCCGGCCGACCATTTGCCGAGGGTGTCGCCTTGCTTTCGAAACAATATCCGGAATGGGCGAGCGAAATTGATGCCTATCGATCGAGATGGCCGGAAATGCTCAAAGGGGCGATCGATGGGACCGTTGTCATCCTAAAGGAGCTACGTGCCGCGGGTTGGCCGCTTTACGCTCTTTCCAACTGGTCTACCGAAACCTGGCCGCACGCGCAGAACCGATTCGAGTTCTTGGACGACTTTGACGGCATGGTGATTTCCGGTTTTGAGGGGGTCTCGAAGCCGAATGAAGCCCTTTACCGCAGGCTACTCGATCGATATGCGCTCGAACCCAGCGGTTGTCTTTTCATTGATGACCAGATCGTCAATGTGGAGGCGGCGCGCCGGCTTGGGATTGAGGCTCACCATTTCTCAAATCCTGAGCGTCTGCGGCAAGTACTGGTAGACGGGGGATTGTTGCAATCCTACCAGTCTTCTGGGGCGTAATAGCGCTCGGCAATTTCCCCGGTTTCTTCGCGGATGAAATGAATTTCTTCCTCGGACAGCAATTTTTTCCAACGTTTTATGTTTTCTCGGCTGTTTCGGGCGAGTGTATGGGTCTCGCCCTTTTCTGGGTCGGTCGGGTTGTCGACCCCGGTATAGCGGCGAATTTTCTCTTTACAAGACTCGGTAAAATCGATCCCTAGTTCTTTGTAAAGACGCCCGAAATGTGAGAGCGGGTCGAACGACAGGTCCTCGTGGCGAACAGCAATGAACTGTTCGTTTCGCTGGCAAAACCGGTCCAGCGTTGCGTAGATGCAGTTCCACAGCAGGACGCCTTCTTCCGCCGGCGACAGCCCGGATCGCCGATGGCCGTTAAGCAAAGGCTTCAGGTGGTCGTGCATCAGTTCTGTTTGCGATTCGAAGTCATGGAAACTGAATCGCCAGTCCATGCGCTTGAGGCTGGCCACGAAGGCTCCTGGATGGCGGAAGAGGGCGACGACCTGCATATCGAAGGCGTTTTGCAAATACTCTGCCGACATACAGGCGATGGGGTCTTTTATTAGGTAGCGCTTCACGCGCGGGTCGAGCTTGGCAATGATGTACTCAAGATTGTTCTTGGACTTAAGGAAGCGCCTGGCGATCTTTCGCGATAGCCGGCCGCTGGGATTGGGTCGGCTTGGGTTACGAAACCGTCCTCGACCGTGCAGCAGGTCCGATATCATGGCCCGGAAGTGAGGTTCTTCCTCCATGCCTTCCTTGAGGTAAAAGAACCAACAAGGGATATCCTCTAACCCGAAGTCTTTGTTGAAGGGCTCGTTGATGTAGCCAATCTCCGGATGGGCAGCCAGCATCTTACCGACGAAGGTGGAACCACTGCGGTGCGCCCCGGTTACCAAAATGGGACTGTTACTGCGGTCGTGCGTCATGGACTGGTCCGTTGCCGGCTGTTCGGTGAGGTTGGCGGGTATGGCGACTCTATGGCGGCTAGAGTGCGAGTCGCCTTTGTTTCGGAGGCTGATGCCAAAGGGTGAAGATTTTCTTGCATTGGCGGTTGAACGGGGCCTTCTAGCTTGCTTTGAAAGCCTTTTTTAAAGTTTCGATCTGTAGTTTATGTGGCCTCAATCCGCAGCAATGACAGCCCCTTATGACACCTCGCCGCACAAAATTGAAGGCCGGCAGTGGGCCACGTTTACTCCTGTTGGTATGGCCAGTTATCGGCTCATGATCGGCTGCCGACAGGGTGCCACTTGACGCCTATGGCAATATGCCCATTTTCCTTCTTAGGCCACGGGCGATAACTCTCAGGTGGACGAGGACCGCAATGCAACAACTTGTGACGCACGCGTGTGACTGTGACCGTCCAATCAAGGAGCGCAAGCATTGAAAAACCCGGTAATCGCCATTGGTCTTGATTCCGCTGAGCCCACCTTAATGGTGAAGTGGATAAATGAAGGGCGCCTCAAGCACATCGGCGAACTCTGGAACCAAGGTGCGCACGCGCGCCTGGAGACCTACGAAGGCTATTCGGCCGAACTGCCCTGGACCACCTTTCTGACCGGCTGCGCGCCCACCAAGACCGGATACTGGACGCCCCTGGAATACCAAGCAGATAGTTATGACATAAAGTATCGCGGTGCCTACGATTACGGTGAATACAAACCGTTCTTTGCGCTTGGCAATGACTACCGCGTAATCGCCTTTGATGTACCGCAGATGCGTCTTTGCGACCAGATCAACGGACCACAAGTACTGGCCTGGGGTGCCCATTCGCCGCAGACCGAAAGTACCTCTTCGCCTCCTGGCCTGTTGGAGGAGTTGACTGAAAAGCATGGCGAGCACCCGGCTCTGCACAAGGACAATGCCGAAGTCGCCCAAAAGGAAGAGCTCGAATGGGTTCTGCAGGCGATGCTGACCGGTATCGAGCGGCGCGCGAACATCTGTATCGATCTCATTCAGCGCGGCGAGTTTGATCTGCTGGCGACGGTTTTTGGAGAACCCCATTCCGTCGGCCACATGCACTGGCACATTAGCCAGTCAGACCATCCGCTCCATGACCTTTGCAAGCAGGAAGGCCGCGACCCGGTTTTAGAAATTCACCAGGCGATCGACGCCGGTATTGGCCGCATTTGCGAAGCCGCACCGGAAGGCACCCGTGTGGTGGTCTTTTCGGCGCACGGCATGAAGGCTAACACCATGGACCTGCCGTCCATGTTTTTCTTGCCGGAGTTGCTCTATCGCTACAGCTTTCCGGGCAAGGCCGCCATCGCCAAGGGCGAGCTTGGGGCGCCTTTGCCGCCTATCGAAACGCTCTTCCACGGTCAACGCGGCTGGGCACAGGAAATTTGGCGCCGCAAGGAAGATTGGAATCCCTTGCGCCGACTTGCCCGCAAGTACCCGGGCCGCGCCCGCAAGATCTTTCCGATTGAGCAATGGTTCGGCTCCGGTGAGGGGCTGTCCCATCCCTCCACTGTCGATAAGGACGTCAACTTTATTCCGGCTGCCTGGTACGCCAAGCATTGGCCGGACATGAAGGCCTTCGCCCTGCCGAGCTTTTCGGATGGCTATGTGCGCCTCAATGTCAAGGGTCGCGACCCTAACGGCATCATCGATCCCGCCGACTACGATAAGGTTCTCGACGAAATCGAAGCGCATATACGAGCCCTTAAGAACCCGCGCAACGGACAAGGCATTGTCCAAAACTGCATTCGCACCCGCAAATCGGTGGAGGACCGGGATCCCAAACTGCCGGACGCGGACATGGTGATTACCTGGGCCAGCGGACCGACCGATGTGATCGATTCGCCGAGCCTAGGCCGGATTGGTCCGGTGCCCTTCCGGCGCGGCGGCAGCCACACCATCGAGGGCTTTGTCGCTATTGGCGGGCCGGGTGTCCCGCAAGGCGAGCTGCAGCGAGGCCACGCCGTGGATTTGGCTCCCACAATCTTGCACCTTATGGGCGCGCCGATCGCCAATCATCTCGACGGGATCTCCCTCTTCAACCGGCCCGGCGAGATGACCATGCAGCAGGCAAGCTGAGGCATCAGGTGAAAGGTTCCTCATAACTGGCCAGTCTGCCTGTGCCTTTGCCGGTAGCCGCCGCACCTCAGGTCGTCTTGATTTGGACTGGCACGATATGACAGGCGAGCGCGGCGCCCGAAATGCAATGGTCAATGGCCCATCGCTGGTCAACCCACGGCGACGGCCTGCTGCCAAGTTCAAGGCAGGATTGGGGAGAGGTTTTGCGACCATTGGCAGTTGGCTTAGCAGAGCCTCTGCTTCCTCGATTAAACACGCCTGTTTACTGCGCCAGATCATAGCGGTGGGCCTGCCGCAATTGATAGGGTCCGCGCAGTAGCCCCCGGTAGCATCTTTATTGCGGTTAACGCCGGTGGCCGCGCCTTCTACCTGAACTTTTCAGGGTTAGTAAATCGGTGAATTTATGCCGCGTTGCGGAATCTCAACCCAAATACCCAAAAATTTTAAGGATAATAGTGGAAATTAGGTAGTGGTCGAATTTGGTCGCTGCGCCTATCGACCCAGGCCGGCATTTGAAGGCGCCGGCATCTAGTGATTAAGGAGCCAAAACTGTGACAAAGCCTGTGATCGCGATTGGATTGGATTCGGCCGAGCCGCGCTTGATGGAGAAATGGATCAGCGAGGGCCGGCTCAAGAATATAGGCCGCCTCTGGCACGAAGGGGCACATGCCAGGCTGAAAAACTACGAGGGCTATACCGCGGAGCTGCCGTGGACGACATTTCTTACCGGATGTGCGCCGAACAAGACGGGATTTTGGTCGCCGGTCAAGTACCTCGCGGATCGCTATGATGTGAAGTACCAAGGTGCTTATGATTTCCAGGAGTATAAGCCCTTTTTCGCCCTCAACCAGGACTACAGGGTGATCGCCTTTGACATCCCGCAAATGCGGCTGTGTGATCAGATAAATGGACCCCAAGTCTTGGCTTGGGGCGCCCACTCACCGCAAACGGAGAGCGTCTCTTCGCCCCCCGGCCTGCTCGACGAAGTCACGCAAAAACATGGCGAGCACCCGGCCTTGCATAAGGATAACGCCGAGGTCTGGCAGCACGACGAGCTGAAATGGGTGATGGGCGCGATGCTGATCGGCATCAAGCGCCGCGCCGAGATTTGCGTCGACTTGATGCAGCGGGAAGCCTTCGATCTGCTGGCGACCGTTTTCGGTGAGCCTCATTCCGTTGGCCATATGCACTGGCACATTTCCCAGCCTGATCATCCCTTGTACGAGCTCTGCAAGCAGGCGGGCGAAGATCCAATGCTGGAAATACACGAGGCGATCGACGCGGCGATCGGCCGTATCTGCGATGCCGCGCCCGAGGGCACCCGTATCGTGGTCTACTCGGTGCACGGCATGAAGGCCAACACCATGGACCTGCCGGCCATGTTCTTCCTGCCGGAGCTGCTCTATCGCTACAGCTTCCCCGGTAAGGCGGCCTTCGCCAAGGGCCGGGCGGGTGCTCCCCTGCCGCCAGAGGCCAAAATGTTCGAGGGCCAGCGCGGCTGGGCGCAGGAAATCTGGTCCCGCAAGGAGGATTGGAACCCGCTGCGGCGGCTGGCGCGGCGCTATCCCGGCTATGCCCGCAAGCTGTTTCCCATCGAGCAGTGGTTTGGCTCTGGCGATGGCCCAATTCATCCCTCGCGCTTTCCCGACAAGACCAGCTTCATTCCGGCAGTCTGGTATTCCAACCTTTGGCCTGAGATGAAGGCATTCGGCCTGCCGAGTTTTTCCGATGGCTACGTACGGGTGAACGTCAAGGGGCGCGATCCCAAGGGTTTTGTCGATCCGGCCGACTATCACAAGGTCCTGGATGAGATCGAAGGGCACGTACGGGCGCTGAAAAATCCCCGCAATGGCCGGACCATCTATCAGAGCATCATCCGCACCCGCGAGAACGCCTTGGACGATGACCCGAAGTTACCGGATGCCGATATGGTGATTACTTGGTGTGATGGGCCCGCCGATGTTCTCGACTCGCCGAGCTTCGGGCGCATGGGGCCGGTGCCCTATCGACGAAGCGGCAGTCACACCATCGACGGCTTCGTCGCCATGGGTGGCCCGGGCATCCCGCAGGGCGAGCTGCAGCTCGGCCATGCGGTCGACCTGGCGCCGACCATCTTGCAACTGATGGGGGCGCCAATAGCCAACCACCTGGACGGCATTTCCTTGTTCAACCGGCCAGGCGAGATGACCATGCAGCAGGCGAGCTAGTGTTCCGCTTCCGAAATTCGTGCAAATTTGCGGCAAGCTCCGATCGAATTTCGGGATCGATGAGGACACTAGTAACTTCAAGAGATTAGTGTGGTTTTCAGATCTGGAGTTCGTTTCGCCGCGCGCCCCGATAGCCATACGAACTTCAGATCCACCACACTAGGACAAGTCTCGCCAAAATCCGAAACTGAGCGGATTTCTATACCTTCCATGGGGCCTGTCGCGTCATTTGCTTGATGATGGCATCATCTCTTCGATGTCTTCATCGCGGCGCGCGCGGGCCCCACTGCCGCATTCGCCTTTCCAAGCGCTTTTTGAAGCCCAACGGTCCCCGCCGGGGTGAACCGCAAACGCCGATTGGATGGTTTGCCAAAGGCGCTGGCTGAACTGCCCAGTTGCGTTGGAAGGTCCAGGTCGATGATACTCTGGATCGTCGCTGTTGCGGGGTATCTGCAACGGGCGTGTTCAGATGACCTGGAAAAGGCCGACTGTCGAGAATGAAAGCAGCACCCACCGACAATATTTACCTATCCGGCATGGACAAGGTGGCGGCCAACTTTACGCCCTTGTCACCGTTGTCCTTTCTGCGCCGTAGTGCCGACGTGCATCCGGACCGTACGGCGGTAATCCACGGCGAGCAACGCTTCACCTGGGCCGAGGTCTATGCCCGCTGCCGGCGCTTCGCCTCGGCGCTTAGCCGGCGCGGGATTGGTATCGGCGACACGGTCGCGGTCCTGGCGCCCAATGTGCCGGCGATTTTCGAGGCGCATTTCGCTGTCCCGATGACCGGTGCTGTGCTGAACACCATCAACACCCGTCTTGACGCCGATACCATCGCTTTCATTTTGCAGCATGGGGAGGCGAAGGTCCTGATCACCGACCGCGAGTTTTCGCCGACCATGGCCAAGGCGCTCAGCAAGCTAGATCGCGATATCTTGGTGATCGACATCGACGATCCCTTGGCCGAAGCGGGCGCGTGCCTTGGTGAGACAGACTACGAGGCCTTCCTGGCAAGCGGCGATCCCTCCTTCCAATGGTCTTTGCCGGAGGACGAGTGGCAGGCCCTGTCGCTGAGTTATACCTCTGGGACCACCGGCAACCCGAAAGGCGTCGTCTATAGTCATCGGGGTGCCTACCTGAACGCCCTCGGCAATGTTCTTGCTTGGGAGATGGCGGGTCCCGCCGTCTATCTTTGGACCCTACCCATGTTCCACTGCAACGGCTGGGTCTTTCCCTACACCATCACCGCTCTGGCCGGTTGCCACGTCTGCTTGCGGCGGGTCGAGCCAGCGGCGATCTTCCGCCAAATCGTCGATCACGGTGTCACCCACTTCTGCGGCGCTCCCATCGTTCTCAACATGTTGATTAACGCCAAGAATGAAGACCGCCTGCCGCTCGATCGGCGGGTCAAGGTGATGACCGCTGCGGCTCCGCCGCCGGCGTCGGTCATTGAGACCATGGAGACAATGGGATTTGACGTCACCCACGTTTACGGCCTCACCGAGGTTTACGGGCCGGCGGTCGTCTGTGCCTGGCACCGGGAATGGGACTCGCTCGCCGCCGACGCCCAAGCGCGGCTCAAGGCCCGACAAGGCGTGCGTTACGAGGTTCAGGAGGATCTAGCCGTTATCGACCCTAAGACGTTAACGCCAGTGCCTTCCGATGGCCGAACCATCGGCGAGATCTTCCTGCGCGGCAATATTGTCATGCGCGGCTATCTTAAGAACCCGACCGCGACCGAGGAGGCCTTTCGCGGCGGTTGGTTTCACACCGGCGACCTAGCGGTCCGGCATGCCGATGGCTATGTGGAAATCAAGGATCGGGCCAAAGACATCATTATTTCCGGCGGCGAGAACATCTCGACGGTTGAGGTTGAATCGGTACTCTTCCGACACCCAGACGTCATGGAGGCGGCAGTGGTCGCCCGTCCTGATGAAAAATGGGGCGAAACGCCTTGTGCTTTCGTTACCCTGAAACCCGGGGCGGAGCCCAGCCAGCAGGAAATCATCGCCTTCTGCCGAGAGAACCTGGCGCACTTCAAATGCCCGAAAACGATTGTCTTCGGCGACTTGCCCAAGACGTCGACCGGAAAGGTTCAAAAGTTTGTCCTAAGAGAACGGGCGAAGGCGCTCTCTGAGGCCGATTGAGCGTGGTGGTTTGGTTTAGACTTGGCTATCAGGCTTTCGATTCGCCTTGAAGCTGAACCGTAGTGGCGGAGCCTTGCCGCCATTGGCCAAGAAAGTGACAAGCGTTTCAGCGGTGTAGGCTCCAGCGGGGCTGGCAGGTGCCGTGCCTGATGGGTGCTGTTGTGGGCTGCCATCGACATCGGCGATCGTACAAAAAATGGCCGTAAATCATGATCTAAGGAGACAAGGGCGACACTGTAGGTTTGGGTCCGATGGAAGCACTTCGGCTGCTGCAGATCACATCATGAGATGAACCAATAGTCTTGCCCCGCCATCCCCCTTGGAATCTCCCCACGCGAACTCGGCCCTTGCAATTTGCCAATGTCAGCCCCATTCTATGCCTGCTGCACGACACCAAGGCGTATCTTGACACGCTGCCACTGCGTTTAGACGAGCTACTCCCGAAATTTGTGCATGTTTTAGAGCTGTGGCCGAACCAAGTTGGTTGGCCACCGAGAGACCAAGACCAGGAATAGGAGTAGCCATGGCTACCGGAACAGTGAAATGGTTCAACCCGACAAAGGGCTACGGGTTCATCCAACCCAGTGACGGGTCGAAGGACGCCTTCGTTCACATCTCTGCCGTCGAGCGCGCAGGCTTGCACAGCCTTCGTGAAGGCCAGAAGGTTGAGTACGAGCTTGTCGCCGGCCGGAACGGCAGGTCCTCTGCGGAGAACCTAGTCGCACTCGACTAACCGGACCGAAAGTTTGGTGCGGCATAGGCGCCTTCATTGAGGCGATGGGTATGACGCACCAATAGGACTGAGATGGCGGGGAGGCTTGCAGTAAGCGGCCTCCCCGTTGTCTTTTGCCGATCGATGGAGCCCTTGGACCATCGTCAACACCTAGAAATTTTTGAAGCAAGGCCTTCCTCGGTTGAGATTCGACCGGTGGCGCGCTGGCTGAGCGATACCTGGGGAAAGTCCATGGGCTACAGTCTTGCCGAGACGGAGGCGGAGTGCCGCCGCATCGCCGATAGCCCGCTTGAAGCCCTGCTCGTTGCTCGCCGCAGTGATACGCTCGTCGGAACCGCCAGCGTCGTGGCCTGTGACCTCGAAGGCTTCGAGCGGTTTACCCCCTGGCTATCCAGCCTTTATGTCAGGCCATCGTCGCGCGGCACCGGCATCGGGTCCGCCCTCGAGCAAGCCGCCTGCCGCTGGTCCAAGGCAAGGGGCCATCAGCAATTTTATCTCTACTGCCGTAGTGGCCGGCTCAGCGACTACTACGCAGACCTTGGTTGGACGCCACAGCAAGCGCTTGAACTGTCGGCGGGATCGTTTTCGCTGATGCGCAAAGAGATCGCGGCTGGCGAGTAAGACCTCGGCGTGTGCGGCAAGAAACCGAGTTTAAGGGTCCCTTTTGGTGCACCACGAATGGCGGCTGTACCTTCAGCCGCGGTCCATGATCGCCTGAGGTCGGGACGGGGATGATTGGCCCAATCCAGCCATTCACCGGTTTCTCGGTTTTGTTCAATTCAATGGACTGAATGTATACGTACTCAAGCCTATTTTGGAGCGTATTCTGGTACTACGATCGATATTGGTCGGAGTACCTTCGTAGATACGGAGGGGCTGTAGGCTGGGCGTCGTCAATAATGACGATGATTTGGATTACGATTTGGTATGCCTTGCATTTTCGATTTCTTCGGACGCACCAAGATGTGGGTGGGTTGAATCGGTTATTTGAACGATTCCCCACTACGGTGAAATTGTCGCTATTGGAATCGTCTATGGATTACATCTGTTGATCTACCGCAACGATTCGATTCGGGACGCAGTATTGACTCGCCACTTGAGGATGTCGGCAGAGAAACAACGCGCTTTCCGGGTCCTATCGTTATTTCTGAATGTCTCAATCGTATTGTGGTTCATCGTCGAGCTGAGAATGTATTGGAATGTTGGCCGCGACTGGTATGCCGTTTAGTGTCTTTGTGCGACTGCTATTGGCCGAAAGCAGGCAGTCGGCTGCTAAACTCCTGAGAGGCCGCTAATGACCCAAAATCGGCCCGTTGTCTATTTGATGAATGACGTAGTTAATTCAGTAGAGAAAGCGCTCCAAGACGCAGCCGAAGCACACACGGCAGGGCGGTATGAGTCGCTTGCGGCTATTCATGAATCTGTTGAAGCGCAATCGCTGCCGATTGGCACAGTAGCTGCTGAAAACGTGGCAATCGCATTGAATTTCCTTGATGGCTGGGCAGATGCATCGAATCACGAGTGGCAGTACTACGAGGGAATTGATGTTGACGACTGGCCCCAACTTGCTCAGGTCATCGCAGGCTCCCTACGGCAGAATCGAGAGATTGTTGCTCCCGCTGTCTTGCGTCATTTCAAGTTGAAGGGTTCCACGAGAGACCCGAAGATTCTGGCTTGGATCAAACGACTGTTGGGGATGTGATTTGCCTTTGCGGATCGAGACGAATGCAGGCGAGTGAATGGCTGGTTCTGGCCGAAAGCGGCCGGTTAGATCACACCGGGTTCAGCCGTTTGAGCGTCCGCTATTAGCTATAATTCCCCGTCCTGAGCGGCGCTCGCACGTGGCCGCACCACCCTCGAAAGCTGCCGTCAATCATTGCACCAAAAGCGGGGAAATTTGTCGCTTCGCTTGGCACGCCAGGAGCGTAAGATGGCAGAGAATTTCGACGACGAAGCCGGGCGAAGGCGGGACCCTCGATCTGCCTCCGGCTTTGTCGAAGAGCCAACGAGAGGGGAAGCGACATGACGGACTACTATGATTTGGGTGTTTACCGACGCCCAATTGCCACCGAATCCTCCGAAGCGCAAACGTGGTTCGATCGGGGCCTGCTCTGGTGCTATGGCTATAACCATCAGGAGTCGGTGGCCTGCTTTAAGAAAGCGGCGGCGGCTGACCCGGGCTGTGCGATGGCGCAGTGGGGCATCAGCTATGCGGCCGGGCCCAATTACAACAAGCCCTGGGAAGCCTTCGACGATGTGGACCTGCAGCAATCCCTGGCGGAGGCCTATTCGGCCGCGCAGGCGGCCCTCGCCCTAAAAAGTTCTGCGACGCCCGTCGAGCAAGCGCTGATCGACGCTTTACAGCAGCGCTATCCGGCCGAGACCCCGGCAGAAGACCTGGCGAGCTGGAACGACGCCTATGCCGATGCCATGCGCGAGGTCTATCGCAGCTACCCGGAAGATTTGGATGTTTGTGCCCTCTTCGCTGAAGCCGTCATGAACCGCACGCCTTGGGCGCTTTGGGACCTGAAGACCGGAAAACCCGCCGAGGGTGCGGATACGGCCGAAGCCATCGACGTCTTGGAAAAGACGCTAAAACGCGTGGAGGCGGCGGGGGAGGCACCGCACGCCGGCTTGCTGCACATGTACATTCACTTGATGGAGATGTCGCCGCATCCGGAGCGGGCGCTGCGCGCCGGCGACCAGCTTCGCGACTTGGTGCCCGATGCCGGCCATCTGCAGCACATGCCGACCCATATCGACGTGCTCTGCGGCCACTATCAGGCGGTCGTCGATTCCAACGATCGAGCCATCGTTTCCGACCGCAAGTTCCTCGCGCGCGAAGGGGCGCTGAACTTCTATTCGCTCTATCGCTGTCATGACTATCACTTCAAGATCTATGGCGCCATGTTCCTTGGCCAGTATCGCCCGGCGCTGGAGGCGGCCGAGGAAATGGTCTCAACCCTGCCGGAAAAGCTGCTGAGGGAGGAAGTACCGCCCATGGCCGATTGGCTGGAGGGTTTCGTGCCGATGAAAATGCACGTGCTCATCCGCTTCGGCAAATGGCACGAGATTATCGCCGAAACTCTACCGGAGAATCAGGAACTCTTCTGTGTGACAACGGCGATGATGCACTACGCCAAGGCTGTCGCTCACGCCACTTTGGGGGATATCGCCGCGGCGGAATCGGAAAAGGCGCTCTTCGAGGCGGCGCAAGCCCGGGTGCCCGACAGCCGCTATCTCTTCAATAACACCTGCCAGGACATCCTGGCTGTTGCGGCTGAAATGATGGCGGGCGAACTCGAGTATCGCAAAGGCAACTTCGAGCAGGCCTTCGCCCACCTGCGTAAATCCGTGGAGCTGGACGACAACCTGCCCTATGACGAACCCTGGGGCTGGATGCAGCCGACCCGCCATGCCTTGGGCGCGCTGTTGTTGGAACAGGGGCGGGTCGAGGAGGCGGAGGCCGTCTACCGCGCCGATCTGGGTCTCGACGATACGCTGAGCCGTGCCTGCCAACATCCTGATAACGTTTGGAGTTTGCATGGCTTTCACGAGTGCCTGATGCGGCTCGGTAAGACGGCGGAGGCCAAGATGGTCAAGCTGCGCCTCGATCTCGCCGCCGCCCGGGCCGACGTGCCGATCAAGGGCTCCTGTTATTGCCGGCTGCACCACGCGGCCTAGAAAGCGGCCGAGCTAGGGCGTTAACGCGCTTCTAGAAGTGCACCGCCCTGGCGTTCAGGCAGAGGCTCTTCGCCGACTACCTTGGCGATCGACATGCCGGGTGTGACCAGCTTGTGGGTGCGCCGCGAAAGCACCAGGCCGTCGGCGCGTGTAGTCACCGGGTGGCGCGCTTTTTCAGGATTCTCGGCGGCGGGATCGACAATCTCGGCGATGATGTCACCCTTTTTCACCCGGTCGCCGGGCTTGACGCGGTAGGCAAGGACACCGGCAACCGGGGCGGATACCACGTCGGTTGCATCCAAGCGTGTTGCCTCGCAGCGTGGTTCCGGCAGCGGGCCCGGATCGCCGCCGATCACGTTTCGGCGTTGCAAGAATCGGAAAATGCCGGTGGCATCTTGCTCTGCCAGCGCGTCGGAAACGTCGGGCCGTCCGCGGAGCTCCACCGTTACCGAGAAGCACGCCGGCGGTATTGGATGCTGGGGAAAGGCTTCGGCGACACGGGTCCAGGGCGTGGAAAAGGCTTCATCGAAGGAGCCGCCGCCGGAATCCGCCGCCAGCAGGGTCGCGCGGCTGGCGAGCTCGGCGCTGAGGTCTTGGCCTTCGGGCCAGTGCACCGGCAGCTGGTAGATGTGCATCAGCGCGTCGTCGTCGCAGTGGATATCGAGCAGGATGTCGGCGTCATGGGCCAGCCGGGCGAGCGTCAGGCGCAGGCTGTCGTGCTCGGTCTCGGCTTCCATGGTGTCGACCTTGCTGCGCAGGGCCGAACGGATAGCGGCGACGTTGCTCGCCTCGTCGTCACTCAGTTGGTCGGCCACCTGCTCCGCCAGGCCATCACAAAGATCGGGCCAACCTCGATTAAAATTGACGCCGCTGATGGCTTCATAACGCCCTTGCTGTTGTTGATTGGCAAATTGGGACAAGCCAATGGGATTGGCATAGGGAACGAGGATGATCTCGCCGCGAATGAGACCTTCTGCATCCGCCAGGTTGAGGCGGCGTGCCAGGTGGTGCAACACCAGCATGGCCGGTATCTCGTCGGCGTGCAGGGAGGCGTGCATATAGGCCTTTGGCCGGGCACCGGTTTCACCGTAGCGATGCACCAGAAGGCTGCGACTTGTGCCGGGGCTGTGGGTCGTGAGCGGCAGGCGCTCGCTGCGGCGGGTCATAGGGGTCTCCTCGCGGTAAACACAGCCGAACTTTGGAGGCCCCAGTAGGCGTTCGTCAAGACAAGGTAGGAGGTGGGTTACGGATTAGGTCATGACTTTCCGGCCTAAGGTTGTTCGCCTATCGGTGAATTGATAACGGTTAGACTGATTTTTTCGCCTAGCCTGTCCCAAAAAGCCGCAAGAAATTCCTAGCCGCGCGAGCCGCCCGGATCTCGATTTGCTCGTCAGTCGGCGCCTCTAATCGGCCGAGCAGTCGCCTGACTTGCGTGTCGCCGATCAACAGGCCAAGGAATGTCTCTGCCGCTTGAGTGGGGTCTTCCAATGCCAGGGCTCCTCGCCCGTGATGCAATTCAAGAAAACGAACAAAGCTTGGCAAGGTCGCTTCGCGCCCGGCACTGGCAAGGATCTCGGCAAGCCGCGGATCGGACTTGGCTTCTGAAATGGCGGCGCGGTTGATCGCGACGGCATCGTCGCCAAGAAGCAGCCGAAGGAGCGCCCGACCAAACTCCTCGAGCGCTGGTTCGATTGCCGCTTGATCCTCGAGATGGCGCGCCAGCACGGCTTGGACCGTCTTTGCATTGCGTCGAATAACGGCTTCGAAGAGGCCACCCTTGTCGCCGAACCAGGCATAGAGCGTTTCCTTGGATGCCGACGCGCGTCTGGCAATCTCCAGCATGCTCGTTTGGCGATACCCTCTTTCGGCCAGCACCTCGACTGCTATGTCAAGAATCTCGTCTTGGCGCTTGTCGCGCATTGCCATCTTCATGCTCGGATCCAGTCCACTTTCCGCTTGACTGCACCCGTACCAACCGGTACGTTTCTTTAGTAGCGTACCTTAGGGTACGGAATGAATTGAGAGATGGTCAATGGCAAAATCTGAAACTCCGGTGGCCTTGCAACCCTATCCCGTGGCGGCTGCGGTCCTGGTTCTTCTCGTACTCACCGCAGTCATGCTGCTCGCGCTTTTTTCGAGGACGGCGCCGCACCCCCCTCTCGAGGTGGCTCCTTTCGCTCTTGCACCGTTTCTCGGGGCTTCCTTGGCGATCGGGGCGGCGGCATTCCATCTTCTTTCCCAAGGCTCCCGCTATGGCGAAATCGCTGCCATCGTGTTTGCCGTGACTGCCGTGCTGTCCTTTGGTCCGCAGAAGTATTTCGACCCAGCGTTTTCGCGGATCTGGCCCGCCGTTATCACCGCTCAGGTTGCCGTGCTGTTCATTTTGGCTGGTTGCATCTCGACCTGGAGGCGGGGTTGAGCCATTGGGTGGTTTGAGACTGTTTTTGGCAAGACAGAAGTTGACTGACCCATTTTAGGGATGACTGTTGATCGAAGCGTCCGAAGAGCATCAATCATAGTCATTTGCGACCATACCTGCACTCACTGCCGGAACCGGATTGGCTGCCAGTACAAGATCACCCCAAGCTCCTTGCACGGCAGACGGGATATCGTCGACATGCCATATTTGGGCTGAGTTAAACGGCCGACTGCGCTATACATTTCCTGTCATGACTGAGTTCGAAGCGGCGGCCCAGGAAGAGGTTGCCTTCCCCTATCTTGCTGGCCTGAACGACGCGCAGCGCGAGGCGGTGGAGGCGCTCGACGGCCCTGTCTTGGTCTTGGCCGGGGCCGGAACAGGCAAGACCCGTGTCTTGACCATTCGTCTGGTACACCTTATGGCGACCGGACGGGCACGCCCCTGGCAAATTCTGGCGGTCACCTTCACCAACCGCGCGGCCCGGGAAATGAAGGAGCGGGTGGCCGCGCTGCTTGGCCGGCCGGTGGAAAGTTGGTGGATCGGGACCTTCCATTCGGTTGCCGCCCGCATGCTGCGTGGCCATGCGGAACTGGTCGGCTTGAAGCCCAACTTCACTATTCTGGACACCGACGACCAACTGCGATTGATCAAGCAGCTCATCGAAGCCGAAGGGATCGACGAAAAAAAATGGCCGGCGCGTAGCCTACTGGCGGTGATCAGCCGCTGGAAGGACCGCGGCCTAGAACCAGAGAAGCTGCCCGCGGGTGAAGCGATGGAGGCGGCGGACGGCAAGGCGGCCTTGATCTACGGCGCCTATCAGTCGCGCCTTAAGACCCTCAATGCCTGCGATTTCGGCGATCTGCTGCTGCACTGCATCACTTTGTTTCAGCAGCAGCCGGAGGTCCTGGCCGACTACCACCGTCGCCTGCGCTATCTCCTGGTGGACGAATACCAAGATTCCAACGTGGCGCAGTACCTCTGGCTTCGCCTGCTCGCCCAGAAGGACAAGAACCTCTGTTGTGTGGGCGATGACGATCAGTCGATCTATGGCTGGCGCGGCGCAGAAGTCGGCAACATCTTGCGCTTCGAGCAAGACTTTCCCGGCGCCAAGGTGGTGCGCTTGGAACGCAACTACCGATCCACCGGCCATATTCTCGGCGCCGCCGGTGGCTTGATCGCCGAAAATCGGGGCCGCCTGGGCAAGACCCTGTGGACCGAAGACGAGATGGGGGAAAAGGTGCGCCTGCGCGGTCTTTGGGATGGCGACGCGGAGGCACGCTTCGTCGGCGAGGAGATCGAGGCCCTGCACAGCAAAGGCAAGCGCCTGTCCGAAATGGCCGTGTTGGTCCGCGCCGGCTCGCAGACCCGCGCCTTCGAAGAACGCTTCATCACCTTGGGTCTTCCCTATCGGGTCATCGGCGGGCCGCGCTTTTATGAGCGGCTGGAGATACGCGATGCGCTTGCCTATCTCCGGGTGATCCATCAGCCGGACGACGATTTGGCTTTTGAGCGCATCGTCAACACCCCAAAACGCGGCCTGGGGACGGCGACCCTGCGCCTGCTGCACGCGGCGGCAAGGGCGGCCAGCCAACCGCTGCTGGCGGCAGCACGCAGCCTGGTCGAAACCGACGAGTTGAAGCCGCGGGCGCGCCGCGCCTTGGCGGACCTGACGATCGCCTTCGACCGCTGGCGGGCCCTTGCCGACGGCTTGCCGCAGCACGAGCTGGCCGAGATCGTGCTCGACGAGTCGGGCTACACCGCCATGTGGCAAAACGACAAATCGGTCGAAGCCCCCGGTCGATTGGATAATCTGAAGGAGCTGGTCGCCGCCATGGCCGAGTTCGAGAATCTGGCCGGCTTCTTGGAGCATGTCAGCCTGGTGATGGAGTCAATCGAGGGGGTAGGCGAGGACATGGTCAGCCTCATGACCCTCCACAGCGCCAAGGGCCTGGAATTCGAAACCGTCTTCCTGCCAGGCTGGGAGGAGGGGCTGTTTCCCAATCAGCGGGCGCTTGATGAGCATGGCCTAAAAGGCCTAGAGGAAGAACGCCGCCTTGCCTATGTCGGCCTGACACGGGCGTGCCGGCGGGCGATCGTCAGCTACGCGGCTAACCGGCATCTTTACGGCCATTGGGCAGACGCCCTGCCGTCGCGTTTCGTCGAGGAGCTGCCCGACCAGCACGTGGGGCGTGAAAGCGACCAAGGGGTCTATGCCGGGTCCTCGAGCTTCACCGATTGGGGCATGACGCGCGCCACGCCGGGAATGAGCCGCGCCCGCCAGCGCGTGGGTCAAGCCGCTCCCTTCATCGATGTCGTTGCCCAACCAGTCGAATCCCTGCCCAGTGACAGCT
The DNA here is from genome assembly GCA_965222795.1 of Rhodospirillales bacterium. Classification (GTDB taxonomy): domain Bacteria; phylum Pseudomonadota; class Alphaproteobacteria; order Kiloniellales; family CBDCUY01; genus CBDCUY01. Next base: position 4,203,918 of record OZ244972.1, read on the forward strand.
ATCGAAAAGGCGCCAGAGTCTTTCATCAGAAGTTTGGCTATGGCACCGTCCTAGTCGTGGAAGGGGAAAAGCTCGACATTGATTTTGACAAGGCCGGCCGCAAGAAGGTTATGGCCAGCTTCGTGGTTCCCCAGGATCGGATGAGTTGAACCAAACCGAGGCTGCGGTTACCTGGGTGCTGCGCGTGTGGGTCCCTGTTGCGGCGGCCCCTGTCTTTGAGGCAGCGCTTGCCGGTCTCGGTGGCGCCGTGACCAGCGATCTGCCAGATGGCGAGGGCTTGCTCCCCCTATCATGCTACATGGAGGGAAAACCGTCGCAGGCAGCGCTGGTGACCAGGCTGGCCACGGCAGCTCTGGCCGCGAAGCTGCCGTTTCCCCCCTACAGTCTTGAGGCCCTGGCCGACCGTGACTGGGTAGCAGAGGCCGAATCAGCGCTGCCGCCGCTCTCGGTCGGCCGGTTCTTCGTCTATGGCGGGCATGTGGTCGACCAGCCAGGAAGCGCCGCTTTGCGCCTTCGGGTTGATGCGGGCCTCGCCTTCGGCACCGGTCGGCACGAGACGACCCGCGGCTGCCTTTTGGCCATGCAAGTCTTGGCCAGGCGTCACCGGTTTCGGTCCATCCTCGACATGGGCTGCGGTTCAGGCATCCTGGCGATGGCCGCGGCTAAGCTATGGCCTGCACGGATCTTGGCGGTGGACAATGACCCGGTGGCGGTCAGGACGGCCTGCGACAATGCCCGGCTCAACGCGGTTGGCCACCGAATTCGAATCACTCAAGGCGATGGCTATCGGTCACTCCGTCCTGGCCAATCATTTGACCTGATCCTAGCCAATATCCTGGCCCGGCCGCTTTGCGCTATGGCACCGGATATGGCGCGATCTCTCGCAGCCAATGGCTATGCGGTGATCTCCGGCATCCTCCTCAGCCAGCAGCGCGCTGTCCTATCGCGCCATGCTAGCCACGGCCTTTTCCTTGCCGGGCGCATCCTGGACGGCGACTGGGCGACATTGATCCTAAGCCGCCGTCGACTGGCGGGGGGCTAAGGCCGAGGCCTTGCTAGGCGGCGGTTTTCCGGGTCTTGCGACTGGGTCGGATATTTTGGAAGTCCTTGGCATCCAGCACCGGATTGACCCGTGTCTTGACCGATCGCGCTCTAGCCGGTTTCTCGTCGACAAACCAGGAATCGACAATCTTGGCAATGTCTCCCCGCTCAATGCCGATATCGTCGAGCATGCGATCCGAAAGAGATTCGAGTTGCGCTTTCGCTTTTCCACGCTGAAGCCACTCTGTGATGGTCCTGGCCAAGCCTTTCTTATTGTCTTCCCGGCACTCGAAGGCCTGATCCGTCATCTGCCCGGCAACGCGCTCGATATCGGCGCGGACGAGGCCTATGTCGTCAAGCATGCGATCGGACAGCCGGTTGAGGCTGGCTGCCGTCATTTTGCGGCAAGCAGCACGGCGCAGCGGGGCGACAAAGGATTTCGTCAGCCACTCAAGAGGAAAACCGAATCGAGGTTTCACCTCGGCGGCACTGCGGGCGTCCGGGGCGTGCCGGTTAAGGCGGGCGCTCATTTCTAGCCCGGCACGCTTGGATTCGTGTATAAGGTTGATTTCATGGTCACTTAGGCGTGACATTTGAGGTCTCCTTTGAGCAACGACCTGTCGGCATATGCGACAACAGATCGCGGCAAATGCCTGTCAAGAGGCTCAAATGGGAAGGATTCCGGGTCCCGAGTAGAGGGTCATGTTGCAGCGCAGCATTGTGCGCCTTGCATGCCTGGCTCATGACCTTCGGCACAGTTCTTGCGCCGTCACGCAGTCAAAGCCTGTCTGGTCCTTGCGCCGGTAGTCACAGACACTTAGCTTCGACCGAGATCAAGGTGACGAGCAGAGAGAGGGTGTTTTGACAGGGCCGGATAAAGAGATGAGCGATAGGAACCAACTTGATGCCTTGCTCCGGCAGGCAGGCAGCCGTTTTGACGCTGCCAGCTTGGATGCCTTGATCGTAGGGGTCTTGGCCGCCCCAGAAGGCGAGAAGCCTCAGATTTGGATGGAGCTCGTGGCCAAGCAGGCTTCTACTGCCCTTCAATCCGCTTTGGCAGCGCGGAAGCAATGCCTTCAATCGAGGAAATCTGCCGAGGCCTTAGCACCGAAAGATCGCTTGCCGGCCCTACGCGCCGAGCTCAAGCGCCTGGGATTGCAAGGCTTTCTTGTGCCGAGAGCCGATGAGCATCAAGGTGAATATGTTCCAGCAAGGGCCGGCCGTCTGGCATGGCTGACCGGTTTTGACGGTTCCGCCGGCATCGCCGTCGTCTTGGCCGAGGCGGCTGCTATCTTTGTCGATGGGCGCTACACCCTACAGGTTCGTGACCAAGTCGATACCGATCAAATCGAAACACGGCATGTCACCGAGGAGCCGCCAAGCCAGTGGCTTGCCAGTCGGCTCGCCGAGGGTGACAAGCTCGGCTACGACCCTTGGTTGCACAGCCGTGACCAGGTCGAGCAACTGCGCAAGGCAGTGGAAGGCGCGGGGGCCAGCCTGGAGCCTTGCGATGTTAACCCCCTGGATACGGTGTGGGCCGATCAGCCGCCGCCGCCGCTGGGGCCGGTGACACTTCATGATATTTCCCACGCGGGCCGATCTTCTGTTGAGAAACGGGAGCAAGTCGCCGCCATACTCGCCGAGAAGAAAGCCGATGCAGCGGTCCTCACCCAGCCGGACTCGATAGCCTGGCTACTCAACGTACGCGGTAGCGACGTTTCGCGCACTCCCTTGCCGTTGTCCTTTGCTATTTTGGCCCAGGACGGCCGGGTCGATTGGTACATCGATCAACGCAAACTCCTGCCTGGCGTGGCGGCAGGACTGGGAAACGGCGTCGCCATCCACGCGCCGGACAAACTCGCAGCCGCCATTGACGGTCTCGGTGCGGCTGGCAAGCGGGTGCTGATTGATCCAGCCACTGCAGCTTCTTGGTTCTTCAGCCGATTGGCCGATGCAGGGGCGCAAACGCTTGAAGGGTCAGATCCCTGTCAGTTGCCAAAAGCCGAGAAAAACGCGGTGGAACGGGAGGGCGCTCGCGCCGCCCACCGGCGCGATGGCGTCGCGGTGACGCGCTTTCTAGCTTGGCTGGACCGGGCCGTGGAGAATGGTCAGGTGGACGAGCTAGGAGCCGCCACCAAGCTCGCCAGCTTCCGGCGTGAAAACGGGAATTTTTCCGATCTCTCCTTTGACACGATTTCGGGTTCTGGGCCGAATGGGGCCATCGTCCACTACCGGGTGACCGAGCAGAGCAATCGGCGCCTGCAGAAAGGCGAGCTCTACCTGGTCGATTCGGGGGGCCAGTATCTCGATGGCACTACCGACGTCACGCGAACCGTGGCGATCGGTGCGGCGAGCCCGGAAATGCGCGATCGCTTCACCCGCGTGCTCAAGGGCCACATTGCCCTGGCGACGGCGCGATTTCCCGTCGGCACCACCGGCAGCCAGCTCGATACGCTCGCGCGCTTCGCCCTTTGGCAGGCCGGCTGTGACTACGACCACGGCACCGGTCATGGCGTTGGCAGTTTTCTTGGCGTCCATGAAGGCCCGCAACGGATTTCGAAAGTGCCGAACAAAGTCGCCTTGGCGCCGGGCATGATCGTCTCCAACGAGCCGGGCTATTACAAGACGGGCGCTTACGGCATTCGCATCGAAAACCTCGTGCTGGTGACAGAACCGGAGCAACGGGCCGGCGAGGATCGCCCGATGTTGGCGTTCGAGACCTTGACCCTGGCGCCGATCGACCGGCGCCTGGTGGAGCCTTCACTGCTCAGTCAGGGCGAACGGGATTGGCTTAACCACTATCACTCGCGGGTTCGTGAGGCTCTAGCGCCGCACTTGGACGCGGAAACGGCCAATTGGCTCATGGCTGCGACCCAGCCCGTCTGAGGGCACGACGCTCTAGTAGGGCCGATCGATACAGAACTCCACTAAGTCCAGCATCGCTTGGCGTTCCGGGCTCTCAGGGAAGACAGCGAGCGCCCGGCGCGCCTCTTCGCCGTAATGGCGGGCGCGATCCATGCTTTCCTTGAGCGCCCCGTGCTCCTGCATGAGTTTGATGGCACGTTTCAGATCGCCAGGATCTTGTTCTAGTTCTTCCAAACAGCGGCGCCAAAAAATCCGCTCCTTCGCCTTGCCCCGCTGGAAGGCCAAGATTACCGGCAAGGTTATCTTGCCCTCGCGAAAATCGTCCCCAATCGACTTGCCGAGCTCGGCTTGATGGGCCGAATAGTCGAGAACGTCGTCGACCAACTGAAATGCTATTCCCAAGCTCCGGCCATAACGGGCAAGCGCTTCCGCCTCCGCGTCCGGCCGTTCGGCCACGACGGCGCCGATGCGGCAGGCAGCGGCGAAGAGCGCCGCCGTCTTGGCCCGGATAACGCCGAGATAATCTTCCTCTGTGGTTTCCGTGTCGTTGGAGGTGATCAGCTGGTGTACCTCGCCTTCGGCGATGACCGCTGAGGCATTGGAGAGAATGCGCAAGACCTCCAAGGAACCATCTTCCACCATCACCTGGAAGGCTCGACTGAAGAGGAAATCGCCGACCAGGACGCTGGCCTTGTTACCCCAAACAGCGTTTGCGGTATCAAGACCGCGGCGAAGCTCGCTGGAATCGACTACATCGTCGTGCAAAAGCGTGGCCGTATGGATGAACTCCACACAGCCTGCCAGCGCTATGTGCCGCTCGCCCGTATAATGGCAAAGGCGCGCCGCGGCGAGGGTCAACATCGGCCTCAGGCGCTTTCCGCCGGCGGCGATGATGTGGCCAGCCAGCTGGGGAATGAGCGCGACGGGTGATTGCATGCGCTCGAGAATCAGCGCGTTGACAGCCTTGAGGTCCTCGCCCACCAGACTGACCAAGGTCTCAAGCCCGGCAGAGGCGCGATCACCAGGTTGTTTGAAATCTAAGACGACAGCCAATTCTCACCCCCTCTTGGGGACCCCGCGGCGATGCAAAACCGAACCCGGCAATCGCCTTATCCTTTTCCCCAATCCCCATAAAGAATAAAAGGAAGGCAGTGGCGGTCAAGCCCGACCCTGATTCTTTGCAAGAATTTGTTGATGATTATCAAAATGTCATCTTGTTGTGATGCGATCGGCGTCAGGCCATGAAGGAAATCCTGCGCTCCAACGATGTCGTCAGACTTTCCTGGATCAGGGCTTTGCTGGCGGACGCCGGCATCGAAGCCATCCTCTTGGACAATCACACGAGTATTATCGAAGGTTCGATCGGGGCCATACCGCGGCGGCTCATGGTGGTCGATGAAGACCACGCCGAAGCCCTTCGAGTTTTGGCGGAGGCGGGAGAAGAGCCAAGCCGATGGCCCTAGTTGATCTCAGTCACGATAGCCTAATTGCCGGGCGCATAACGATCTTACAGCCAAAGCGGGGCTATCGGGCGGCGATCGATCCGGTTTTCCTCGCCGCTGCCGTGCCAGCGCGACCTGGCGAACGCATCCTAGACCTCGGCTGCGGTGTTGGCAGTGCCGCCCTTTGCCTTCTCGCTCGGGTCGAAGGTATCGCTGTCGTGGGTGTCGACAATCAACCGGATCTGGTTGATCTGGCGGCCAGGAATGCGTCTGAAAACACCGTTGCTGAGCGGTTTCGCGCGATCCTCGCCGATGTGGTCGGACCATCACCCGAGCTTGCCTTGGAAAGTTTCGACCATGTCATGGCCAATCCGCCCTATCTTCCGGCAAGCCGCGCCCGAGACACTAAGGCGAGTCTTAAGCGCGCAGCTACGGTCGAGGGGGAAGCAGATCTGGCGACCTGGACCAGAATGGCGCTGGCAATGGTCAAGCCCAAAGGTACGGTTACCTTTGTGCACCGGGCGGATCGTCTGGATGCGATACTGGCGGCGCTTTATGGGGTCGCAGGCGGAATTGTCACCTATCCGCTTTGGCCGGGTGTGGAAAAACCGGCAAAGCGCGTCATTGTCCAAGCCCGCAAGGCTGTGGCAAGTCCGGCCCGCTTGAGCAGCGGCATGGTGCTGCACAAAGCTGACGGCAGTTACACAAAGGAAGCCGAAGGCATCTTGCGCGAGGCTCGAGCGCTGGATATTGGTTAGCATTACTTACTCGACTGATTGAGGCTGCGCCGAGTGGCGTTGAGAGAGGTAGGCGTTGCAGATGGCCGTTGATTTCCGATCTTTGCTGGCTCGATTGCCGATCAAACACTTTCAGGACGCTCCTATCGTGGCTGTTCTACCGCTGACAGGCGTCATCGGAGGCGGCAGTGCGCTTCGTCAAGGCTTGAGTCTCGCTGCTTTGGCCGAAGCAATCGACCGCGCCTTCAAACTCCCGCGCTTGAAGGCGGTCGCCCTGGAAATCAACTCTCCGGGCGGATCGCCCGTCCAATCGGCATTGATTGCCAAGCGAATTCGCGATCTTGCCGGCGAGAAAGAGGTGCCCGTCTACGCCTTTGCCGAAGATGTGGCTGCGTCCGGTGGTTACTGGTTGGCCTGTGCTGCCGACGAGATCTTCGCTCATGAAAGCTCGATCTTGGGTTCGATCGGGGTCATCTACGCGGGATTCGGGTTCCAAGACGCCTTGAAGCGACTCGGTGTCGAACGCCGCGTCCACACCGCCGGAGAACGTAAGTCGATGCTGGACCCCTTTCGCGTTGAAGTTCCCGAGGAAGTCGAACGGCTGCGCGCCGTGCAGACGGAAATCCACGAAACCTTCAAAGCCATGGTGCGGAATCGTCGGGGCGAACGGCTAAAATCGGGCGATGATGCGCTCTTTACCGGCGAGTTTTGGACCGGCCGCCGAGCCTTGGAACTTGGGCTGATCGACGGGCTCGGCGATCTGCGCGGCATCATGCGGGAGCGCTATGGCGAAAAGGTTCAGTTGCGAAAAATTGGCGGCGCCAAGCCGTGGTGGCGGCGACGTTTTGGCCTTTCGGTGCCCACATTCGGCGATCAAGATTGGGCCCCAAGCCTGATCGCGACCCTTGAGGAACGGGAACTTTGGGCGCGCTACGGACTTTAAGAGTCTCTACTCAGCTCTGCTGAAATCGCTGATAAAGGGATCCCGTGGTCCAGCCGAGCACCAGCCAAAACACGGCCGCCGTCGCCAACGACATGACCGCGAAATGGGCCGCCAATTCCGGCGGCGATGCGCCGGCCTCACCGCCAGCCGGGTGTGGCGCGCCGATCAAGTGCGGCAACAACAGGACCGCGATGCCCGCTGCTTTCAGCAGCTTGTTGCCGGTAAACACCAAAAGGCCAAGGCCAAGCGCCGTGGCAACGACCGTTCCCCACCACCAAGCCTGCCGCCAACCAAGATCGGCAGCCGCGGAAGCCGGCAGTTCAGGCGGCAATCCCACAGCAGGAGCAAAAGCAAAGACAGCAAAGCCAGCCAAGCCCCACAACAGTCCGCGGCGCCCATCGACTCGACCACCACTGATGATCATCGCTGCCACCAGAACAAAGGCAAAGCCCACACCGGCCACAATGTTGGATAGGGCCGTGAAAAGACTGCGTTCTAGGCCATCGGCGGGCGCCCAGGCCTCGGCTTCTTCCCCGCCGTGACGATGCCCTGCTGTGGCTTCTTCGCCGCCGTGGCCGTGCCCTGCCTCGGCGGCAACCTCATAACGCTCGGCCTGGTGAATTAAGGGAATCGTCGTGAAAAACTGGGCCAGAGAATAGATGACCGCTGCTACGAAGCCGGCAAAAAGCCCGGTCGGAAGCAAGACCCGCAGCATGGCAAATCCTTAGTGGCAGGGGAAGGCCAGGCTGTGGCGAGCGTCGTGCGCTGCGTTGTGAATGGTTTGCGCATTCAAGAACCCAGCGGAATACACCAGGAACAAGCCGAAGATCCCAACGGCGACGGCGGCCACAAGACCTGAGGAGCGTTCCTGGCGAGCGGTGGCCGTAGTAAAAACAGTGGATTGCGGCATGGGCGAGGCCTCCGGCGATGATTTCCCAGCGAATGGCGTTACCGACCCTAGTTAAGTCAAAACATCTGGTCGGGGCAATTTAAATTTTTGCCATTCTTTCATCTTCCAAAAGGAGACTGCGATAGCGCGGCGGCGCAGGGCACTCAGATAGTGTTGGAAAGCCGGCTCCGCCGCTTGACCCATGCCCCCGCGCCACCCTAAAAGACCACGATGTTCGGTTTTTCTCTGCAAAAGCTTTTGGTACTCGCTGTCATCCTCGGCATTGTCTGGTATGGCTTCAAGTGGGTCGGCCGCCTGGATGCGCAAAGAAAGGCGGATACGCGAGTCGGCGGAAAGAGAAAATCGCGATGGGGTCGTAGTCGCGGTGCGCCAGCGGAACAGCCGGGGGAACAGAAAGAGGGTCAAACGGTGGACTCGGTGGACATGGTTCAGTGCCCCAACTGCAATGCTTATATTCCGGCTGGCACGCGATGCGATTGCGGTCGCCCTGGCTAGCCCGCGCGCCTGCTTGATTCCTTTAAACCCGAGAGCTAAGGTGCTGCGCCGTGTTGCGGTGCAAAATCAATCTGCGCCAGCCTACCGAAACCAACCATGCCCAAAGCCGCCAACCCTGAAACCTGCTTTCAACGATTGATCCTCAAGCTCCAGGAATACTGGGCGGGTCAAGGCTGCGTCATCCTGCAGCCCTACGATTTAGAGGTGGGGGCGGGGACCTTCCATCCGGCAACGACCCTACGCTCCCTGGGTCCAGGGATTTGGCGCTGCGCCTATGTGCAACCGTCGCGGCGGCCGACAGACGGGCGCTATGGCGAAAACCCCAACCGATTGCAGCACTATTATCAGTTTCAGGTGTTGATCAAGCCCTCGCCGCCGGCGAGCCAGGAGCTCTATCTCGGCTCCCTGAAGGCGCTCGGTATCGACCCCTTGGCGCACGACATACGTTTTGTGGAGGACGACTGGGAATCCCCGACCCTGGGGGCTTGGGGTCTGGGCTGGGAGGTTTGGTGTGACGGCATGGAGGTCAGCCAATTCACCTATTTCCAGCAGGTGGGCGGCTTCGACTGTGATCCGGTGTCGCTCGAACTGACCTATGGCCTCGAGCGCCTGGCGATGTACGTTCAAGGTGTGGAAAACGTCTACGAGCTGGATTGGGACGGTGTTGCCAAGGATAGGGGCGGCAAGACCTATGGCGATGTCTTCTTGCAGGCCGAGCAGGAATTTTCCGCCTTTAACTTCGAACATGTGGATACGGATCTTCTCTTTCGCCACTTCGAGGATGCCCAAAGTCAGTGCAAAGCATTGTTGGCGCTGGATCCACCCCTGCCGCTGCCGGCCTATGATTACTGTATGAAGGCGAGCCATATCTTCAATTTGCTGGATGCGCGCGGCGTTATCTCGGTGACCGAGCGCCAGGCCTACATCGGCCGGGTGCGCGACTTGGCCAAGGGAGCTTGCGCGGCTTGGCTCGGTACTCAGGGCGGCATGCCATGAGCGAACTGCTGCTCGAGCTTATGTCCGAGGAGATACCGGCCCGCATGCAGGCGCGCGCCGCCGAGCAGCTGCGCCGCCTGATGACCGAAAAACTGAACGCGGCCGGCCTCACCTATCGCGATTCACGCAGCTATACGACGCCGCGCCGGCTCACTCTGGTCATAACCGGCTTGCCGGCCAAGCAGGCGGATGTGACCGAAGAGAAGAAGGGGCCGCGGGTCGGTTCGCCGGAAAAGGCCTTGCGCGGCTTTTTGTTGGCCAACGGCCTCCTGTCGCTGGGCGAGGCAGAGCGGCGCGAGACGGCCAAGGGCGAGTTCTATTTCGCCGTCCGGCACATACCCGGCCGAGCCAGTACCGAGGTCTTGCCCGAATTGATCGTCGAGGCGCTGCAGGCACTGCCCTGGCCCAAATCGATGCGCTGGGCCGAAGCCTATTTCCCTTGGGTGCGGCCGCTTACCCACATTCTGGCGATCTTCGGCGGCAAGCCTTTGGCAGGCGCCTTGGATCTGGGCGGCACGGTGGGAGCGGACGCGCAAGGGCAGCCCATCACCCGCCTTTCCTTCGACAAGAAGACCAGCGGTCACCGTTTCATGGCGCCGGCCAGCTTCGCCGTACGAAACTTCGACCAGTACAAGGAACGGCTGAAGGCGGCCAAGGTGCTGCTCGATCCGGCCGAACGGCGCCAGGTCATTCTGGAGCAGGCAGGCAGCCTGGCGGAAGCAGCCGGTTTGACGGTGGCCGCCGACCCGGGTTTGGTCGACGAGGTGGTTGGCCTGGTCGAATGGCCGGTGATGCAGATGGGCCGGATCGACCCGCAATTCATGGACCTGCCGGCCGAAGTGCTTACCACCTCCATGCGGGCTCATCAGAAATACTTTGCCCTGAAGGACGAGGCCGGCGGCCTTGCCGATCGCTTTCTGATCGCCGCCAACATGGAGACCGAAGATGGCGGCGCCACCATCGTCGCCGGCAATGAAAGGGTGCTGCGGGCGCGCCTGGCCGACGCCAAGTTCTTTTGGGACCAGGACTGCAAGGTCAGATTGGAAAGCCGAGTAGCGGCGCTGGGGAGTGTGGTCTTCCATGCCAAGCTCGGCAGCTTGGCCGACAAGGTGGCACGGGTCGAGGCGCTGGCAGCCACCATCGCCAAGCATATCCCCAGCGCCGAAGAGGCGCAGGTGCGGCGGGCGGCACGGCTTGCCAAGGCCGATCTCACCAGCGGCATGGTCGGCGAGTTCCCCGAGCTGCAGGGCATTATGGGCCGCTACTACGCGCTCAACGACGGCGAAGACGAAGCGGTAGCCGAGGCCATTGCCGAGCATTACGGTCCGCTCGGCCCCAACGATCGCTGCCCCTCGGCGCCGGTGTCGATCGCCGTGGCCCTGGCCGACAAGCTCGACAGCCTGATGGCCTTTTGGGCAATTGGCGAGAAGCCGACCGGTTCCAAGGACCCCTTTGCCCTGCGACGAGCGGCCCTGGGCGTCATCCGCCTGATCTTGGAGAACAAGCTCAGTCTGCCATTGCGGCCCATATTGGACAACGCCCGCGAACTAGTTGCGGAGCAGGGCAGGGAGCCTGTGGTAACCGCCGCGCCCGGTTGGGGTGACATCGACGAAGATGTGCTCTCTCTCATCCAGTTCATCGCCGATCGGCTGAAGGTGACCTTGAAAGACAAGGGGGTGCGCCACGACCTGATCTCGGCGGTCTTCGCCCTTGGCGGCGAGGACGACCTGCTGCGCCTGCTGGCCCGGGTCGAAGCCCTGCAAGGCTTCCTCGCCAGCGCCGACGGCACCAACCTGCTGACCGCCTATCGCCGGGCCGCCAACATCGTGCGCATCGAGAGCAAGAAGGATAAGCGTGACTACTACACCGATGGCGCCGTTAACAGCGGCCGCTTTGCCCAGGACGAAGAATCGGCGCTCTTTACGGCGCTGGAAGCAGCCAAGAAGGGCTCGGCGCAGGCCGTGGCCGGCGGCGATTTCGGTGCCGCCATGGCCGCTCAGGCGCGCTTGAGGGAGCCCGTCGACAGCTTTTTCGACAAGGTTACGGTTAACGCCGAGGTAAGAGATTTGCGGGAAAATCGTCTGCGGTTGCTGGCGGCGATCGGCGCGACCCTGGGCACGGTCGCCGACTTCTCGAAGATCGAGGGATAGGGCAGATCATGGCCAATAAGTGGGTCTACAATTTCGGTGGCGGAACGGCCGATGGGCGTGCCGACATGCGCAACTTGTTGGGCGGCAAGGGTGCCAACCTGGCCGAAATGTCTTCGCTGGGCCTGCCGGTGCCGCCCGGCTTCACCATCACCACCGAAGTCTGCACGGCCTACTACAAGAACCAGCGCCGCTACCCAGACGGCCTGGCTGACGAGGTGGCAGCAGGCCTTGCCCGTATCGAAAAGGAAGTCGGCGCCACCTTCGGCGCGCGCGACAACCCGCTGCTCGTCTCGGTGCGCTCCGGCGCCCGCGCCTCCATGCCCGGGATGATGGACACGGTCTTAAACCTAGGCCTGAACGACGAGACGGTGGAGGGCCTGGCGCAAAGGTCTAACGATGCCCGCTTCGCCCTGGACAGCTATCGGCGTTTCATTCAGATGTTTGCCAATGTGGTGCTGGAGGTTGACCATCACCACTTCGAGGAAATTATCGACCTGCGCAAGGAAGACTGCAGCGTCGAGCTCGATACGGAACTGACGGCCGATGATTGGCGCGCGGTAATCGAGGAGTATAAGGCGATCATCGAAGCGGAGACCGGCGCTGCCTTTCCCCAGGACCCCAAGGAACAGCTTTGGGCCGCGGCGGGCGCCGTCTTTGGGTCCTGGATGAACCAGCGGGCCATCACCTATCGCAAGCTGCATGGCATCCCGGAAGACTGGGGCACGGCGGTCAACGTTCAAGCCATGGTCTTTGGCAACATGGGCCAGGACTGTGCCACCGGTGTTGCCTTCACCCGCAATCCCTCGACCGGCGAGAACAGCTTCTACGGCGAGTTCCTGGTCAATGCCCAAGGCGAGGACGTGGTTGCCGGCATCCGCACGCCACAGCCCTTGACCATCGCCGGCAAGACCGACAACGGCTCCAACCTGCCGTCCATGGAAGAAACCATGCCGCAGGTCTTCGGCCAACTGGCCGATATTCGCCGGCTCTTGGAATCCCACTTTCGGGATATGCAAGACATCGAGTTCACCGTGCAGGCCAACAAGCTTTTCATGCTGCAAACCCGATCTGGCAAGCGCACGGCCGCGGCAGCGCTGAAGGTGGCGGTCGACATGGTGGCCGAGGGCCTGATCGACGAGGCCGAAGCGGTGCGCCGCATCGATCCGCACGGTCTAGAGCAGCTTTTGCACCCGATGTTGGACCCAGAAGCCGAGCGTCGCGTGGTCGCCCGCGGCCTGCCGGCCTCGCCGGGGGCTGCCTCCGGCAAGATCGTTTTCAATGCGGATGATGCGGAAAAGCAGGCCGCCGCCGGCGAGGTGGTGATCCTCTGCCGGGTCGAGACCAGCCCGGAGGATATCCATGGCATGCACGCGGCGCGCGGCATCTTGACCACCCGCGGCGGCATGACCAGCCACGCGGCCGTGGTGGCGCGCGGCATGGGGCGGCCTTGTGTTGCTGGCACCGGCGAGCTGAGGATCGACTATCAGAACGCGGTCATGCGGGTGCGTGATGTGGTTGTCAAGGAAGGCGAGGTCATCACCATTGATGGCTCGACCGGCGAGGTGATGGTCGGCGAGGTCCCCACCATTCAGCCCGAACTCTCTGGCGACTTTGCCAAGCTCATGAGCTGGGCCGATGCGCAGCGAAGCATGAAGGTCCGCACCAATGCGGAGACCCCGCTGGAGTGCCGCACCGCCCGCCAGTTCGGCGCCGAGGGCATCGGCCTCTGCCGCACCGAGCATATGTTCTTCGACGCCGGCCGCATCGTTGCCGTGCGTGAGATGATCCTGGCCGAAAGCGCCGAAGGTCGACGCCGGGCGCTCGACAAGATCTTGCCGATGCAGCGCCAGGACTTCATCGAGATCTTCCAGATCATGCGCGGCCTGCCGGTCACCATTCGCCTGCTCGACCCGCCGCTACACGAGTTCCTGCCCCATGGCCAGGCGGAGCTGCAGGAGGTTGCCGAGGCGGCTGGCGCCGAGTTCGAGCGGCTGCGTGATCGCGCCCTTAAGCTGCGCGAAACCAATCCCATGTTGGGCCATCGCGGCTGTCGCCTGGGCATTACCTTTCCGGAAATCTACGAGATGCAGGCGCGCGCCATCTTCGAGGCAGCCGTTGCCGTTGCCAAGGAAAGCGGCGAGACGGTGGAACCGGAAGTCATGATCCCGCTGGTCTCGATCTCGGGCGAGTTCTATCGACTGAAGGCACTCATCGATCGGGTCGCGGGCGAAGTGATGGCGGCCGAGCGGCAGCAGCTACGCTACCTGGTGGGCACCATGATCGAGCTGCCGCGCGCCTGCCTGCGCGCCGATCTGATCGCCAAGGAGGCGGAGTTCTTTAGCTTCGGCACCAATGACTTGACCCAGACCACCTACGGCATTTCACGCGATGACGCGGGCAACTTCCTGCCGGCCTATGAGGAGCAGGGCTTCATCGAGGTCGATCCCTTTATCTCCTTGGATCCGAACGGGGTTGGCGAGCTGGTCAAGATCGCCGCCGAGCGTGGCCGCCAAAGCCGGCCGGCGATCAAGCTCGGCATTTGCGGCGAACACGGCGGTGATCCAGCCTCGATTGCCTTTTGCCAGTCGCTTGCTCTCGACTATGTATCTTGCTCCCCCTATCGGGTGCCGATTGCCCGCCTAGCCGCGGCCCAAGCGGCGCTCGCCAAGCAGGCGGCCGACCAGGTTACCAAGGCGGCCTAGGGCGGTTGACCGCCGGCCGATCCGGCCAGGGGCCTGGGGCTGCCGAACGGATAGCGTCCTTTCGCCGGTCGCGTTTCAGTTACTTGCAAGAGGGGATGCAGGGAGGTCTGGACAGGGCCGCAATGATTCTCTATTAAGCCCCTTCGCGCGGCAGTATGCCAAGCCAGCCCAGGTAGCTCAGTTGGTAGAGCACGTGACTGAAAATCACGGTGTCGGTGGTTCGATTCCGCCCCTGGGCACCATTTTTTCAATAACTTACAAGATTTTTTAGAACATCTCACAGTCGGTTTTCGATGTGGGGCGGCACTGGGGCGTGGGGATTCTTTCGCTATAAAGTGGTGCGAAAAAAGTTGGCGCCGGCCTTTGCAGCCGACGCCAGTTTGCTAAGGAGAGCCTGCCACGCGGTCGTAACACCCGCCGCGAGCAGTCCGGGCCGCAGGAATCACGACGGCCCGGACCGGTTCGATTAGGTGGCGCTGAACTTCATCAGCTTAATTGCGTCGAAGTGCACCACGTCGCCGCCCACACGCTTGTAGGTGTAGAAAACGGTGTGGGGTTTATCGACGTAGGGGTCGCGCAACACCCGCATGCCATGACGATCGACGATTTGGTAGGCAGTGCGAAAATCACCGAAAGCGATGGAAAGGCTGTCGGCGGCAATCGCCGGCATGTCTTCGGCCAAGAGGATGGGAAAGCCGAGCAAGGTATCTGGCTGCCCGCGCTCGATGCCAGGTCGCCATAAATAGTCGCCCGTAGAGCTTTTGAATTTGCGCACCTCAACCAATGTCGTTCGTGCCATCACCCACCACGAATTAGGGAGATAGGCCGGGTTCATTTTACCCACAAGATCGATCAAGGCATCGCTAGGATCGCTGCCGGCGAAGGCGCCCGCGGCGCCCGAGGGCACGTATTGGACCTCACCCCAGGTCCGCGCATCGTCGTCGGCCGTGTCGGTCGGGTAGGTGAGGAACCCGCGCGGCTTGCCGACCCCGTCACCGTTGACGAAGGCTGTGTTTTCTGAGCGTGAAAACTTGTTGGCGACCTTACCCGTCAGCCAATCCTCGATGTTCACGCTGGAATCATCGAGCAGTTTTTGGGTGGCCTTAGGCGCTGCATAGATCTCGTGGATGGGAATCGAAACCTTGGCCCATTCTGGGGAGTCCGTCTCCTGTCGGCTTTGCGTCTCGCCAACCCAAGCCGCCGCCGCTTCGTCCTTGTCCACGAGCATCTCGAGGGTATCGGAATCGATGGTTTCGATGGCGGCGATTTGCCGCATCGGGGAGGTCTCGAAGAGCTTTTCGACAATTCGACCCGACATCACAGGTGTAACGGTATAACCGCCATCAGGATCAGAGCCGACACTGAGCCCCTTCAGCTCTGTCGTATCGCCCTTGCGCAGGAATGTACAAAATGCCTTGGTTTCGGCCTCAACGGGGCCTCTGTCTTCGACAGCGCCTAGATGCCGGCGCTGCAAGACAACGTCAACGTGGTCGATCTGCTCCTGAAGTTCTCTTAAACGATCGTCGTATTTCGTCGACCAAGTACTGATCGCTGACTTGTGCTCATTGATCGCATCAATGAGGCTCTCATTTGAGTTTGGGTAAGTCACTAGTTTCCGGCTCCTTTCCGGCCACGGTAAGCAACGTCGCGGTCGCCTCTTTGAGGGCATCGATCGCGCTTTCAATTGCCGTCTCGTTGCCGGCATCTCGCCGGTTGATGATGGCTTGCCATCCCCCTGCGAGCAGGGCTTTGGCGTCCACCCGAGAGAGGCCAACTGCGTCCCGCAGCTCCTTCTCGAGGTGTCGTTTCGTTGTTACTTTATATCGTATTCGCGACATTTGCAAGATGCTCAACAGTGACCAACGGCCTGCGGGGCCGGCTGTTGCGACTCTTCGCCCGCCGTCTCTTCCAGCGAGGCCAGGGTGTCCGTCAAGATGTCTATCGCCACTTGCAATCCGCCATACTCGACCAGCAAGCCAACGCCAGCGCCCAAGGCACCAACGTGCGCGAGCGCTGGTTCGGCTCCGGCTTTGACAAGGTCGCGGGCCAGGGCTTCATGGTAAGCGCGGCAGCAATCGGCCTGGTCAGCGGCGTCCAGGTTGGCGAAGCTGCGCTGCATACGCTTAAGCCAAAGGTCATTCATCGTCCGGCCCTTTCTTCATCGACGGTGCGAGTAGCCAGCCATCGTCGCCCTGGGTGGCTTGGGCGGCCTATATCTTTTCTTGACTCATACCTTCGGCGGCCCAGCCTGCCTCTACGCCAGCGTTGAGATGCATCGACAACATCACCAAATACGCCCCTCTAATCCAGGTATCTGCGTAGACAAGGCGGCGACGTGGAGATTTCCCCTCAGTGCCGCGGCCCTGAAAAACTGAACGCGTGCCATCCTCACGTTCGAAATAGGCTATCGGAAAGTTGCGGTCGATAATGATTCTCGATCGATCGACCTGACGGTGTTTGTCCTCGTCAGAATCGCACTCCTTAAGAAAGCCGGTCACCAGGTCTAGGAGAGACATTGACCAATCGGAATCCCCGCCTTCCAAAGTGAGAGCCGCATATTCCCTGGCCCTGTCAGCCGCCTGCCGGGCGTTAGGCGAGGCGAGCAGGGCGATAACTAGCAATGCCGCCTGCTCAAAGCTCACCGCCGGATACCGACGCCCCACGGACTGCGGCAGCATGTACATCTCTCGGAGGCGGCGTGCGTATAGGTCAACCTCTTGTGGGGGGATCTGAAGAAGGCCGGAAATCTCACGGCACAGCTCCGGCACGGTCGTCGGATTCGGTGTTCCCTGGTTCTCGCGCTCGTCGGCAGAAATTTGGTGCGGCATCAGAATCTCCTGAAAAGCTCGAACCAATATAGTGATCTCGAACGTTTCTGGCAAGCGTCAGATAAATCACCGGTATTTTTGCATTGACATTTATCCGGTAAATAACGATTGTGTTTTCACGACCTTTAACCCGTTTCCAGGAGACTTCTAGTGATCGTTCTTCGCTACCCCGACCTTAGGGCCCGAAAAGGCATCGTCTGGAGCCGTGTGTACCTTGCCCGGCTCGAAAAGGCTGGCAAGTTTCCGCGCCGGATTCGCCTCGGGGCGAATTCCGTCGCTTGGGACGAAGCCGAAATCGATGCCTGGCTCGAGGAGCGCGCTGCGGAGCGTTCAGAGGCCAGCTAATGGCCGACACCCATGACATCGCCTACTCTTTGGGTGCACAGAAAGTAGCTGGTGGATGGTTATCTCGCTGCCCTTGCTGCAACTACAAGACCCCAACTTTTTCAATATCAACCAGCGCGGACAGTAAG
The DNA here is from genome assembly GCA_965222795.1 of Rhodospirillales bacterium. Classification (GTDB taxonomy): domain Bacteria; phylum Pseudomonadota; class Alphaproteobacteria; order Kiloniellales; family CBDCUY01; genus CBDCUY01. The sequence goes on from OZ244972.1 coordinate 4,221,500, forward strand.
ACGCTGTTTCACTGCTTTGGCGGTTGCGACTCAGAAGAGGTTTTACATGCGCTGCGTCGGCGAGGCCTTTGGAGAGAGCGACGGGATGATGCCTATTCTTACAGGCCGTCAAGAAAAGCCCAAAAACACCAGAACGAGTCAAATCAGGATGGCACCAAAGCTGCCGCGATTATCTGGCGGGCAACCCTGCCAGCATCTGGCAGCCTGCTGGAAAAGTACCTGAACTACCGTGGAATCACCCTATCGCCGCCTCCAACCTTGCGCTTTCACCCGGGCCTACGTCATCCGACCTGCGCCACCTGGCCTGCCATGGTTGCCCTTGTGAGCCGAGATGGCGACGACGAACCCAAGGCAATTCACCGGACCTTCCTGGCTCGTGATGGCTTAGGCAAGGCGCCGGTTCAGCCCGCGAAGATGACATTGGGGACTTGCGGTGGACGCGCTGCACGGCTTGCGCCGACTGGCAACACATTAATCGTCGGCGAAGGAATCGAGTCAGTGCTATCCGCGATGCAGCTTTGGGGTTTGCCCGGATGGGCGGCGCTGAGCGCTGGCGGGCTAAGCCACCTTTCCCTCGCTCAAGTGCCCAAACAAGTGATCATCGCCGCCGACAATGATAGGGCGGGCTTGGATGCTGCCTATCGCCTCCAACAACGTTTGCTGGCCAGCGACAGGCAGGCGCGCATCTTTAAGCCCGCATCGGGCAACGACTTCAACGACTACCTGAAATCTCTAAGAGGTGCTGGCTGATGGAAGCCAACCAAGACTTTAGCGACTTTAGCGGCGCCGAGGAAGTGAATTTGAACGAACCGCCGCGCCCGTTGATGCGAGAAATGCCGCCGGCAGCAGTTTATCCCATCGACGCCCTTGGGCCGATAATGAGTGGCGCCGTGAAAGGCATCCAAGACAAGACCCAAGCAGCCCTGCCGCTTTGTGCCCAATCCGTCATGGCCTCCTGCGCCCTGGCGGCCCAGCTCCACAATGATGTTGTTTTACCCACCGGGCAGACACGCCCAACATCGGTCTTCGCAATCTCTGTTGCCGGCTCTGGGGACCGGAAATCCAGCGCCGACGACATCGCGATTGGGCCAATCGTAAAGCGTGAGAAAAAGTTGCGTGAGCAATACGATAAAGATGCGTTCACCTACGCCACGAAAAAGGCGGCTTGGGATAAGGCCAAGGACGCCATTTTGAAGCGGAAAGACGCCGACAGAACGGCCGTCGAATGCGATCTAATGAACCTTGGTCCACCGCCGGAGGCGCCGCTTGAGCCGCTCCTCATGGCTCCGGAGCCGACCTTTGAGGGCCTGTGCAAATTGCTGGCGATTGGCCAGCCCGGTATCGGCCTCTTTGCTGGTGAGGGGGGACAATTCATAAGCGGTCACGCCATGAACAGCGACAACCGCATCAAGACAGCCGCGGGCCTATCTACCCTATGGGATTGCGGAACGGCCAAACGGGTTCGATCCGGCGATGGCGCCATCACACTTTCGGGCCGTCGCGTTTCTTTGCACCTACTAACGCAGCCGGGCGTTGCCCTGGAGATGCTTGGCGATGCGGCGCTCGTGGACCAAGGCCTGCTAAGCCGCATCCTTGTTGCCGCGCCCGATTCTTTGGCGGGTACGCGCCTGTGGCGCGAGCCCAAGCCGGAGTCAGAAGCGGCGATTCAAGAGTATTCGACTGTGGTGCTGTCGATCCTTGAAGCTTCAATGCCCTTGGCCGAGGGAAAAACGAACGAACTCGAGCCGGCAAAGCTTGAGTTTACCTCGGGTGCACGGAAGGTTTGGATCGCATTTGCCGATAACATCGAAAGCCAAATCGGCCACAGCGGCAAGCTTGAAGCGGTGCGCGGGTTCGCGAACAAGGCCGCCGAGCATGCCGCGCGGCTCGCCGCTATCATCACCACCATCGAACTTAAGCAAATCGATGGCGGTGAAATTGGCGGGGACGGTGTCGAGCGCGGCATCGAAATTGTTCGTTACCACATCGCCGAAGCTTTGAGGTTGTTCGAAGCCACCCAAGCCAACGCAGATCTGGTTGCCGCACAAAAGCTTCTCGGTTGGCTTCAAAGCACCTGGCGAGAAAGTCTCATCAGCTTGCCAGAAATCTATCGTCTTGGACCCAATTCCATCCGCAGCAAATCGGTGGCCTCGAAGCTAGTCAACATACTGGCGGACCATGGATGGCTGCTGGATGCCGGGCCAGGTGAGGTCAATGGCGTGAAGCGTCGCGAGACATTCAGGATCGTTCATTGAACGAGCAGGATAAAAAGATAAGGAACAGGACGGCTGCGAAAGTTGCGAAACCCGCGAAAGTCCGCAGAAAACCCAGGAAACAGCTTGCGAAACTTCCGCGAAAGTTTGCGAAAGAACGAAGCCGGACAGGCTACTTTCGCAAACTTTCGCAAATCTTTCGCAGCCGCTACCCCAAGGAATCCACCAGCTTTCGCTACTTTCGCAACTTTCGCAGCAGCAACAACTTCAATTCAATTTTCGAACCAAGGAGCAAGTCATGAAAGCTTGTGATGCTTTGATCGCCTGGACCCCAGTGTATTGGCAAGGCCCGGGCCGCGGTGAAATCAAAGTCGGCCCACTGCCGCGCAGCGATAGATCGGATTGGACCAAGCCTTACGCCTTTACTGGAGGGGCTGCATTCATGAACGTGCGTGAACTACTAGGTGCGGAAAGCGTTGCCAGAGTATTTGTGGACTTTAACACGGCCGTGCTTCGCGATGGAATTGACCCAAAGGCAGCACACGAGGCCTTCCTGGCTATCGACGAGTATGCTGAGTATATCTCGCCAGACATCAAGGGATCGAGAAACCCGAACCGGTTCTAGTAGGAAAACCTCCTGTCGAACCCATCGTATTGCCCGATTACCTGATGTCACATCAGCTGCTTATATCGCTCAACCGCATGATATTGCGATTATTAATGAATTCATGATAGTGTTGGGGCGGCAATAGGGCGACATACGGCATGAAATCCGAGCAAAATACCCCCAACGGCACCAGCATTATGCCGTCCTATCGATCGCGAGCCAGCAACGATCCAACGAAGTTCATTGCGGCTGTTGATCAACGCAGTGTTTTCGGCCGGCGGTTCCGTGATCTGGTGACCGACTTCATCGAAGACCTTGGCGGTCAGGACGCCGTATCGACAGCGGAGATCCAATTGATCCGACGTGCGGCGGCGATCAGTTCGTTGTGCGAGGGGCTGGAAGTGGACATGGCCAACGGTGTGGCCGTGGATCTGGAACGCTACAACGCGTTGGTGAACAGCTTGAACCGATGCCTTGGCAGTATTGGCTTGAGGCGCAGGCCGCGCGACGTGACCCCAAAGCTGAACGATTACATCAAGGATACTGCTTCATGAACATCATCAAGGCCTGCCACGATCCCAATCTCTTCGGCGCCTTGATTGGCGACAAGGCGTCATGGGGGCCGTGGCTGTCAGTGCTTAGGGGCGTCTTTGGCCTGCCGCTGGACGACGCGGACAAAGCCTTGCTACGAGAAGTCACCAACCGCGATGCCTTCCCCGCCGATGGCTTTCGCGAAGTCTGGCTGGCTTGCGGCCGGCGTTCCGGTAAGTCCTTCATCCTGGCTTTGGTGGCGGTGTGGCTGGCGTGCTTCAAGGAATGGCGCGGGCACCTGACGGCGGGTGAGCGGGGAACCGTCATGGTGCTGGCCTCCGACAGGCGGCAGGCAGGGGTCATCTTCGGCTATGTGCGTGGATTGATTACCGGCAACCCGATGCTGGCCGCCTTGATCGCACGCGAGACGGCGGACACCATCGAACTCTCGAACCGCACGGCCATCGAAGTCCATGCCTGCTCGTTCCGTAGCGTGCGCGGCCGAACGCTCCTGGCGGCGCTCTGTGATGAAATTGCGTTCTGGCGCTCCGAGGATAGCGCCAACCCGGATAGCGAGATCCTGGCGGCGCTCAGGCCGGCCATGGCCACCATCCCCCAGTCCATGCTGTTGGTTGCTTCATCGCCCTACCGCAAGGCAGGGGCGCTGTGGCAGGCCTACCAGGCCAACTACGGCAAGAACGACGCCGATGCTTTGGTGATCCAGGCGCCGTCACGCAGCATGAACCCGTCGCTGCCCGAGAAGTTCGTCGAGCGGGAACTGGCGCGCGATCCGGTGGGGGCAAGGGCCGAGTACCTGGCTGAGTTCCGCAGTGACATCGCCGGTTTCTTGGCGGAAGACTGGATTGAGGCCGCAACACGCGACAGCAGCCACGACATTCCGCCTGCCGAGGGCGTTAGCTACCAGGCCTTCGTTGATCCGAGCGGTGGGCGAGGGGATGCCTTCACCTTGGCCATTGCCCACAAGGAAGGGGCCTTGCTCGTGGTCGATGCCCTGCGAGCCAGGAAGCCGCCTTTTGGGCCGGAAGCGGTGGCGGACGAGTTCGCGACGGTGGCCAAGCGCTATCGCTGCCGCAAGGTGACGGGCGATCACTACTCGGGCGAATGGGTAAAGCGGGCTTTCGAGAAAGCGGGGGTGCAATACGAGGCAGCGGGCAAGCCAAAGAGCCAGCTTTATCTGGAAACCGAGCCCGCCTTTGCCGAGGGGCGGGTGTCGATACCGTCCAACCAGATATTGCTGGCAGAGCTACGGGGCCTCGAGCGGCGCACCCATCGCAGCGGGCGGGATAGTGTGGACCACGGACCGGGCGCCCATGATGACCTGGCCAATGCGGTCTGCGGTGCCTTGTGGTTGGTGCGAGCCAAACGGAAGATTTCCGTCTGGGGCAGTGCCGAAGACTGGGGATCGGACTGGCATCGGCCGCGGGGAATGGGTGGTGTCTCTAGACACGCCCAGGTCTATGGTGGCGGCGACTTCGATGCCTGGGCGCGCGGAAGGTGAGGGCCTACAAGCTCGCCTGCAAGCACGGGATCATCAAAGACCCGCTCAACGCCACGCAAATCGTCGAGGCGCTGCTGTGCTCGCTAGCAACGGCGTACCGTTGGACTGAGGCAGCACGGGAGCGGCTGAAGAAGGAACGAGACGAAGCGATCGCGAAGAAGAAGGCGGAGGGCAAGAGCAACCGCCAGATCGCTAAGGAAGTGGGCGTCGACGACAAAACAGTCGGCAACGCTTTGCGGAAAAATTCGGATCGGAAAAATTCCGCACCCCAACAAGAAGCTTCCGAGCCATCAGAGAAACAAGACACCCCCGTTGATGACTTCTTGTCGGGTGCGCCCGAGAAGTCCGACCTCCAAGCCCGCGCCGCCAAAGCCGAAATCGTCAACAAGATCCGCGAGGAGCAGGAGAGCGAGCGGGAACAGAGCGCGGCAGCCGCTACCCCCAACATCGCCGCTACGGCGTCTCAGAGACTCCCCGGTGCGTGGATTTGATTTTCAGGTGTCAGGGGACTCTGCAAGGCAGGATCGCGATCAGTGAGTCTCTGAGGCGGTTTTAGGGGCAAACACAGTGGGCGACCATTCTTCCTGACCCGGCCTTCAGCCTTCGTCAACCGCGCTCCCGGCCCATCGCGATTTGATGCTTAATCCGAATTGAACAGCGCATCCCCAGTACGCATCAGGAAACTTTCGAACATGGGTACGGTAAAGGCAATGTCACCATGAGCGGGGCTGTAGATCATGCCTTTACTAATGATTCTCGCTCGACAGGGGCCAAGATTTTGGACGCTCTCGCGGAGCTCGTCGGCCACATCCGATGATCGGTAAGGGCCGGTGCCTAGGCGCGCCATTGCCATCACATAATTACGTTCTTTTGGGGTAAGTCGATCATAACGAACTCGAAAAAATCCTTCGTCGAGACGCTTGATAGCAGCGTCGGAAGCTTGCGTAACATGAATAGAGTTGATGGGAGATGCATCGGCAATGTTCCATGCGTGGTATCCCCATTCTTGGAGAAAATACGGGTAGCCATGCGTTTTGGTTATGATGGTGGTGAGAGCATCATCTGAAATCTTCTCTCCCTCGTCTTCGATCGGTTGTCTAATCGCTGCACGGGCTGCTTCAGCGTCCAGCGCATCTACGGTCGGATAATTGAATAGTCTTTCAGCATAGGATTTTGCGTTACCTGATAGTGCTGCCACTTGTGGTAGTCCTGCGCCAAAAAACAGAACGGGGAGATTCTTTTGGTCGCAGCGATGTATGGCAACAATTAGTGCAGACAGCGCGTCCTCGGAGAGGTACTGAACTTCGTCAATCAGCAAAGTCCATGCCTTGCCAGCTGACTGGGCAGTTTCACCCACGCGAACAAACAATTCCGTTAGGTCGTACTCTAGATTTCCGCTGTCGGCGGTTCCTGGTTCGGGATCCACGGACAGAGAGTAATCCCCTGCTTGTATCTTGAAAGTACTGGCGAAGGATCGGAGTGCACGCATCGCGCTATGCGCACTAGCTTTAGCTGCTTCAATTAACGAAAGTTTGCGAAGCACTTGATGAATTCTGGGATAAAGGAGCTCTGTTAGGGCCTTCTCTTCTGGTGCTTCGACGATAGCAGTCACATGATCATGGGATTCTGCTAATTGCTCAATCTTGTTCAGAAGGACAGTCTTCCCCGTCCCTCGCAGGCCCAAGAGAATTTGAGATTTGTCATGTTTTCCAAGGATGGCGCGCTCTAGCGCAATCGAGGCATCCGATATGATGCTGTCTCGACCTGCCAGTTCGGGCGGCTGCGTACCCGCACCAGGGGCGAAAGGGTTGCGTACTGGGTCCATGTGCCATCTATAGCAAAGTATAACCAAGTATATCAAGGTGACGATATACAATGGTATATATTGCTACAGATGATGCCCTCTTACGAGCCACTAGCTGTTGCCCTTCCCCAACCGCACCCCCGGCCCGCCGCCGTTCTCGTCGATGAAGACGACGCCGGCGGCTTCGAGGGCCGTGCGGATTGCCAATAGTGTGCTGTGTTGCGGATCACGAGCCCCACGTTCAAAATCGACAATGGTGCGCGTAGCCACCTTTGACTGCTCGGCAAGCTCCTTGCGGGACATGTCGAGCATACCCCGTGCCCCCTTGCATTGCTCAGGTGTTAACATGAATTTGCTCAAGTTGCACAAAATATGTTGACATGATTTGTTCCTAATTGCATATTTCGTGCATATTTTACTTAATGATGCACGGAGGCGCAACAATGCCCGACACAATTCGCCTATCCGAACTCACCCTCGATCCACATTTGAAAACCGTTTTCCGCCGTGCTGAGCGCGATGCCGGTGGAACGATGGCTATAGCAACGCCAGAACCTAAGTTGCCGCCGGAGGGTGCTCAGCAGTCTCCACCACGGCCTGAGCCCCCCAAGCCGCCATCGACCGGCAAAGACGTTCCGCTGCCGGTTCAGCCTCACACTCCAGCGCCACCTCCCAGCAATGGTCTGAGAAGCCTAGCGAGGGAGCAAATCTTATGACCACCAAGAACCGCACCGGCCGTGTACCCGACTGGACAGGATTAGTCCGCCCCGCCACCTTGCCCAAGCGCGAGCTCGGCGACGGTTACCCACTAACCGCCGTCACGCCAGCCGCCCGTGCAGCCTTGGAGCGGGTAACGGAATCGCTGGTCGATTTTCTCGATGAGCTCGACGCACCGCTCGAGGATATTGAGAAGTTCGCCGACGACGACGCGGACGACAGTGACTTCGAGCATTCTCTTACGGCGCCGACCTCAGAACCTCGGCATGCTACCTCTATTAGTAAGGAGACGACAGATGCCTGAGCGAGATCTGCGGGTCGATTGGCTGAAGCAACAGCTTGATTGGTTCGACAAGAGCGGCGACCGCTATGATGAACGTTGGGGTGAACGAGACGATCAGGAAGCGCGCCGCTATTGGGGAAGTCTACGCCGTGGCGCCTACAAATATAGCGGCGACGTGTGGCGAGAAGTGATGCGCCATGAACCGGACTGTGTCGCTGGCCTTTCCTGTCAGATGGACATGGCCCTGGGACTCATAGATGACCAGCAACCCCCGGAGGACTACATCCTCGTCTTCCGTCGTGTCGCCTGCTACCTGCGCGGCGTGGTGGAAGAGCAGGAAAAACCGAAGAAACGCATTGATATCGTGGAAGACTGATTCAACGGCGGGCCAGGTAGGCCGCATCAGGCATATTGGTTTGACGGCCAAGTTAAAATTTGGAAATCACTATCCCGCTCAGGCAAAGAATCTCCCCATCCTTCCTATTGACCTTGAGCTTGTCTAAGTCAATAAACGATGGTTCATGAACTTCGCCGAGTACAAAACTACCGGTCGCACGTTGTATGGTGCGTTTGCCGACGCAGTAGCCGCTATTTTAAGGTCAGCAATTGCAGTACATAGTTCCGTAAAGCTGCAACAAATTCAAGCACGGGCTAAGGACCCGGTGTCGCTACGTCGGAAACTAGAACGGACTGGTGCCACTCTCGATACCTCGGTCGAGGAATGCGCCAAAGATCTCGCCGGCTGTCGACTGATCCTCTACTCCAATAGTGATGTGACCCGGCTCAACAATAAGGGCATTCTTCTCGACAATTTTGATGTCGTTTGGGACAAATCCAAGCTTCATTTCCCGCGCAGCGGTGGTAAGGGGGACTCCTCGCCATTCATTGGCGACAACTATGTTGTGCGCTTAAAGCCTGATCGCGCCACCTTGGTCGAGTACAGTGCATTTTCGGGCCTGCTTTGTGAGGTTCAAGTCCAAACTATCCTGAACCACGCATGGTCTGAGACGGCTCATGACATGATTTACAAGCGTCCTGTCCTGCGCGGCATCGGCCAGAGGCAAATGGTGGCTATCGAGGCCCGAATGAAGACCATCCAGGAAAAGTATCTACTGCCCGCAGGATATGAATTTCAGAAAGTTCTTAACGATTTTGAGGGATTGGCAAGAGGTCAGACATTACTCGACTCTGCCATCTTGTCAGCCATTCGAGATGCTCAAAACAATAACGATAGGGTCGAACATCTCGAGCGCTACGAACGGCATGTGATCGATCTTCTGGACGACCCTGCGTCTGTCGCTGGTGACGTTCGTGCAGCGTTGATTGTCTGTTGCAAAAGCGCATTCTATTCGCAGCCCCAACCAATTGAGACATCGATCGGCACGTTGCCGGGTCGCACAGCGTTAGATGTTGTTGTGAAGACGCTCTCGATCTTGGATAGGCTTCGTTACATAGAGCCAGAACTTGCATTCGATACACTGGCCCAGCTTTATCTAGATACTTCCGATGAAGAAATCCGGGAGAAAGTCCGGTCGGCAGTAGGTGAACTCGCAAAATACCAGCTATCCGTTTGGTACAAAATTGGACCTGCAATACAGGAAATTCTGCTGGACACCCTTGCCAAAACAACCCCTCAAAGGCTTTCAGAGTTAAGACCACTGATTATCGAAGTAGGAGCTCAGTGTCTCACGCCTGAGGTGACGGGCTTGTCCAGCACATCACAATCCTACACCTTCAAGTCCTGTGCCGTTGTAGTCTCAGACCGGCTTAACTCCGTGCGCGCTTGCGCCATGCAAGTGCTGATGGAGTTGTTCCGATCATCAGACATGACTTCAGAACGTAGGGCAATATATCACGCAATGGAGACTGCGACTCGCCCCCCGTACATTGGTGAATACGATGATTCACTCTTGATTCGTGTACTGGAAGATTCGGCGTCACTGGTTGCCTTTCTAAGCGAACAAGTCAATGGGCTTTCTTACGATCTGGCGGAAACCATCGAGGAAGACCTGTTCATTCTCTATCGCCGAAATCAGGACTTGCCGTCAAAGGTTGTAAGTAACTCCGATGTGCTAGCAGCGCGAGACGCTTTGATAGCGACGATTCTCTCCTTCCGCGACAGGCTCAATGCGATTCCGGATTATGTCACTTTCAAAACACTTGTCGGATTTGAGGCTGTATTTCTCTACGAGTGGGACCCCGTAGATGAGCCAACAGACACCCAAGCAAAGGATCGTTACCGCAGGGAACAAATCGCAGAGTTCGCGTGTCAGGTTGACGAGGGCAATGCTGATGAATGGTTTGGCCGGTTGAACCGTTATGCTGTCATTGACGCTAACGACTATGCCACCTCTAAGTATATGGGCCATTTCATTGAAGATGTCGCGACTGCAAAGCCCGCAGTGGCACGCAGTTGGCTCCATCAGCTTCCAGGAGAGCCTTTAGAGAAGTTCAAGCCGGCGATTTTGTATGGGCTCTATGCTAGTGACCGACCGACCGCTGTGGAATACGTCAATCGAGCCACCGAGAAAGGCGACGATCTGGGTCGCTTGATGCATTTCTTCCGCTTCGCGAAGCCGCTTGACCCGGCAATGTTCGAGCGGGCGTTCCAGCGCTCAGTCGAACTGCGAGACGTTAACGCCATTTACAACGGCATGGAAACCGCCTTGCGGAGGCCGAACGACCTAGGCATGCGTCGTGCGCGCGGGGTTCTACTGTCGGCAATCGAACAGCTGGATAGGGCCGGTCACTATGACTGGACCGAATCTGTCAGGATCTCGGGCGAACGCTATGAGTTGCTTGCTGCGCTGAGCGACCAAGAGATCCTCATACTTTTTCGATACATGGAAAACCTTCCCAACTTAGATCGCCGTGCCGAGGACATTCTGGCGCTTTTCGCGGACCGATTCCCTGAGCTAGTGCTAGATCTCTTCGAGCAACGGTTGGTCCGCGAGAGAGCTGAGGACCGCAGGGCGTTTTCCGAAAAGCGTTATGACGCCGTCCCATTCCACTTAGGCCGACTTGGCACCGCAATGAGTAGTTCTGTGGATTTGGTCGTGGAACGTGCCGCTGAATGGTATTGCCGGGGTGGAGGGTTCATGAAAATCCACACTCCATACTTCATAGAGCACTTGTTCCGCAATTGCCCATCTCAGCTAGAGGAAAAATTATTGTCCTTGGTGAAAACAGGCGACCAAGTACAACAGGAGTTCGTTGTCGACGTACTCACGAAATACAAGGGTCTTTCCTTTGTCCACGCCATCTTGCGGGAGCTAGTCGCTATTCTTCCTTTGGAAACACCTCTGCTTCAAAATGTCGACATAGCACTCAGTGCAACGGGCGCCGTGTGCGGTGAGTTTGGCCGTCGCGATGCGCTTCTCGACCAGCGCAAGGTTATGGAGGCTTGGCTCGAAGACGAGCGCACAGCCGTAGTGAGCTTTGCAACGAACCGGGTTCAATCGCTTGATAACCGGATTGCTGCCGAGGAACGGCGTGCAAAGGATGACATTGCGATGCGCAGATTGGAGTATGGAGAGCCGTTAGAGGGTTCAGTTGACGACTCAAGCGAGGACGAGTAGCGAAGTTACTCTGCGACGGTAATGGTAGCGGCCCAAGGCCAAGATCAAGATGGGCCCTTCGCACTACCCCCTCAGCGGCACCACCTTCCCCTTGTCCCGCCCCAACATCACCTCCAGCCGCCGCGCCCAGATATTCAGCGCCTCGCGCTTTTCCGGTAGGTAGCTGTGCCGCGCGTAGAGCACCGTCACGCCGCCTTCGGCATGGTTGAGGACGCGGGATATGGTCGAAGTCGCCACCTTCTTCTCGCCCATTTGGGTAGCGGCGGTTCGGCGCAGATCGTGGAAGCGCCAGTCGCCTATGTCGAGGTCTCTGTCGATCGCCCGCTTTGCATTGCCGAAGCCACTCACCGGCTTGTCGCCGACACGGCCGGAAGTGAAGACATAGCGGCCCTGCTGCGGCAGTTGCTTGAGGATATCCGCGGCTAAGTCTGCGAAAGGGACCTGGTGGGACCGACCGGACTTGGTTGCTTCGGCTGGTATGGTCCAGACCAGATTGCCGTGTTCGTCCCTTCCGATGTCTTCCCAGCGCATGGCAGCGACTTCCTCTCGGCGTTGGGCTGTAACCAGAAGCAGCTGCACCATGGGGCCGAAAGGGTAGCCGATCTCGTCGCAACGAGCCCAGACGGCACGGATCTCTCCGTCGCTTAGCACCCGCTCCCGCTTGGCCTCTTTGCCGGGCGCGGAGAGCCCTTCGACGGGTGAGGCTTCGACCAGTCCCCGTTCCTTGCACCAGTTGAAAAACTTCTTGAGCGCCGCTAGCACGCGGTTGGCCTGCACGGGCGCCCCTTTGCCGTTGGCCCCGCCTCGTTTCACCATGGTGTCGAGGAACTCGATAATCTCGCCCCGGCTGATATCGGCGACTAGGCGGGAGCCAAACTTCGGCAGGAGATAGCGTTTGAACTTGCGCTCGGTTTCCTGCCAGGTGCGGTTATGCTGCTTGCAGTACCTTTCAATAAACTCGGCTGAGACGGCCTGGAATGTGTTGTCAGGTGCGAACACACGCTTTTCTGCGGCCGGATTGCCCCCTTCCCAAACGGCGTTCCAGGCCTGTCGTGCCTTCTCTCGCGCCTGCTTCAGGGTGACAAGCGGGTAGGGGCCAATGGTGAGCCGCTGGTTCTTGCCGTTGAAGCGGTAGCTGTAGGACCAAGACTTCCGGCCGGCGTGGGTGACGCGCAGGGACAGTCCGGTGACGCTCCTGTCCCAATATTGTGCGCGGCCTGTGGCCGGCGGCTTGAGACTCTTGATGAACTTATCGGTGAACTCTACTGTATTTCCTCGGGCCATCAATCACATGCTCAATCAATCAGATGCTCTCCGGGGCGGAATTGGGGCGGCAGAATTGCTGTACAACGTAGGTTGTATAGTGTTGCATGTGTTGCACGGAGTTTCAATATAGATTGTGTATTTTCAACGAATTGACGTTCGTGAGATTGCCCAAAGATATACCAGTTTTTCTATGATAACGTGACTGAAAATCACGGTGTCGGTGGTTCGATTCCGCCCCTGGGCACCAGTTTGTTTTATTAATATCAATAGCTTATAGGGTGGTAAAAAGCCAATTGCCACTCATATTGCCACTCATTCCACAGCTGGCTTGTGGTCACGGCTACGAGTCGAGGTTAACGGGTCTGAAGTCTAGGATTTTGAGCATGTAGTTGGGGTCGAATGCGGCGCATTTTCGGCGTCGTTTGAGGGACTTCTTGTCCTTGGCCCGGCGCAGCAGGTTGATTGCAAAATGGCGGACGACGGCCATGTTTTGCGCGCCGTGGCCCTTACGCAGGCGCGAGAGGTCCTCCTTGAAGGTGACGTCGAGGCTCCAGTGGAGATTGTTCTCGATCGCCCAGTGTTGGCGCACGGCCTGAGCGAAGGCCGCAGCCGAAAGGCTTCGCGATGAGATGTAATAGCGCCGCTGGCGGGTGCAATGGTCCTTGTGCTCGACCTGTGCCTCGACCATGGCGATCGCGGCCAAGCCGGCAAAGCGCGGCGCGCCGGGATAGCTGCGCTCGGGCCTCAGCCAGTCGACGCTTTGGCTCACCTGGTGAAGGCGGTTCTCCAGGCGGCCGTGGCCCTTGTCGAGGCTCTGGTGGCTGTCGACCTCCTCGGCCGGCGCGTCCTTGAAATAGCTTTCGATCTCCTAATGCAGGCTGGGTTGGTTCTGCTTGACCGCCAAGAGGTAGTCGGCGCCGGCATCGCGGATGTCTTGGGCGACCCTGGGGTTGCAGCCCATGGCGTCGATGGAGACCAGGGCGCCGGCCAGGTCGAGGCGCTGCAGCAGAGCGGGAATGGCGGTGATCTCGTTGGACTTTTCCGCCACCGCCTCTTGCCCCAGTACCAGCCGGCTGGTGCTGGCAAAGGCCGAGACCAGGTGCAGCGCGCGCTTGCCCGCCGCCCGGTCGTGACTGCGCCTGGAGGTCTTGCCGTCGATGGCCACCAGCGCGGGGCGATCCGGCCAGATCTCGGCCACCCAGGCGGAAAAGCAGGCGGCAAAGAGCGCCGGGTCGAGGCGGTTCATCAGGCAGCGCAGCCAATCGGCGCCGGGGATGCCGAAGTGGTACTCGCCAAAGCGCCGCAGAAAGCCCAGATGCGCCTCGCCCCAGTCGACGATGTCCTCGTAGTCGTCCGAGCTGGCGATGGTGCCGCAGACCACCAGCAGCAGAACCTCGGGCAGGGGATACATTACCTTCCAGCTCTGCCGATCGTCCTCGATCGCCGAAAAGTGTTCCAGCAACACCGCAAGCCGCGGCTTTTCAAGCAACGCTACCATGGGAATCCTCCTGCCTCGGAAGACACCACTGAGTCAGACCGCAAGCAAAACCGCAAGACACTTGCCGAACGTCAAGCCAAAATCCGCGTTAACCTCACCTCGATGCCGTGGGCTTGTGGTTAAGTTAATTGACTGGTAATACCAATGGTGCTATATTCTCAGCAGATACCCGCTGGCAGCGTGCTGTTAGCTCAGGGGCCGCTCTTCGGGGTGGCCCTTGCTATTTCTGGGGAATGTATGCGGACTCGCATATATGTCGACGGATTCAATCTGTACTACGGCGCTGTTAAGGAGTCGCCCTTCAAGTGGCTCGATCTTGTTGAACTAGCCCGTCAAATCCTACCCCCAGGACATACCATTGAAAAGGTGAAGTACTTTACCGCAAGGGTATCAGGGGCAACCGATTCCGGCGCGCCAGCCCGCCAGCAAATCTATATCAATGCACTCCGCACGCTGCCCGAAGTGGAGATCTATTTCGGAAATTTCCTCTCCAAGACAGTCTGGCGTCCGCTCACAAATCTCCCCATTGCCGGGAAGCAAATCAATTCTCCTGCGCCTGTAACGCTACCCGCTGGCAATCACGCTGTCGTAGGTCAGCAGCCGCAACGACTACCTATCGGAAGTTACCCAATCTCTGGAGGCAAAAAGAAGAAAAAGCGCCGCAAGCCCCCCAAGCCCTTACCGGACGCTTTGATTGCGGAAGTCCACACGATGGAGGAGAAGGGCTCGGACGTAAATCTGGCTGCTCATCTTCTCAATGATGCGTGGAAGGGATTGTTCGACGTTGCAGCTGTGATATCCAACGATACGGACCTCGTTACACCGATTCGAATGGTGACAACCGAAAGAAACAAGGTCGTACATATTGTCTGTACAGGCCGCTGGCAGGCTGCTCCCAGGCTAGCAGCTGTGGCCAGTCACGTGCGGCATATCCGCCCTACAATGTTGCGCGCATCACAGTTTCCCAACCCAATCCCGAACACGACAATTTCTAAACCAGCTGGCTGGTAGGGCACACTAGGGCCTTGGCTGTTAGTACCGACGACGTGGCCTCCTAGGCTTTCACTGCCCAGCTCCGCGAGATCAATCGGACTGTCGACATGCCTGCATACTATTTCGTTACCGATATCGAAGCAGATGGTCCGTCCCCGCTAAAAAATTCCATGTTGAGTTTTGCTACCGTCGTTGTTCGAGAAGACGGCAAATTTGCGGGAGAATTTGAAGCTGTCCTTATGCCACGTACAGATAGAAGGCCAGACCCGCGAACAATGGAATGGTGGAAAACGCAGCCTGAGGCATGGAAAGCGGCAACGACAAATCCACAGGCGCCTGAGCAAATCATGCGTCAATTTTGTGAGTGGGTTGAGGGTTATGAGGGTCCACGTTCTTTTGCAGCGCGACCACTTCTTTTTGATGGAATTTGGATCGACCATTATTTGAAGGAGTTTGCGGACAGTTTTTTGCTTGATGTGCCCCAGTGGGGCAAAAACATATTCACCGCTGGCGCACTAGATATCGGCACATATCTCTCCGGGGTTTTTAATCGCTCTGACCCCCACATGGGTGATGTCACTTTTCCCGAAGGCTGGCTCGGAAATCACAAACATACGCATCGCGCAATAGATGATGCTCGTGGTTATGCAACGTTGTTGAGCAAACTTCTGGAAACCGTAAGACGGCAACCGCGCCATCCTGATGATTTTATGTGATACCAACCACCTTGTCGGTTTCATAAGATAAAAGATCCACTTTCCCATTTTTTGCCGGTTAAGTGTCTGGATTCTGCAATATTAAAAATCTCGATCACGAAAATGTGATCAAAATTATTGGTCTGATTTCCTACAGAAGGCTTATGCCTTTGCTTCCGGTGCGATCAAGATCTTGTAGGTCATGGGTGGTTTGTTTGTGAGGATTTTGAGCAGGGAACGGAAGCCGGCGTGTCGGGTTCGCCTGCGGTTGAAGCGGAAGACGAATTCGTCGAGATAGGCCTGAAGATGCTTTTTGCGCAGGCCGTGATAGACGCCGATCGCCCAGGCCTTGAAATTGGAAAACACCCGGTGGATCCAAGGCAGCACCCGGTGTGCGGCCGCGGGGCCGACGACATGCGGCAGATGGACCATGCCGGGCGCATGGTTGTAGGCTGGCCATCCGTCGGTCTTGATGACGCTGCTCGCTGCGATCTGGGTGCCGACGAAGCGGTGCAGGGTCTTGGCGCCATAGTCCTCGATCGCCGCGAGGCGGATGCGCCCCGGCCCCCAGTTGGCACCCTTCGTCTCGATCTCGACCGCGCCGGCGATCATGAGCTTGCCGTCGTGCGCCCGTCCCCCGCTGGCGGCGGGCGGAACTTCCCGGGTCCGCTGGCGGATCGAGGTCTCGTCGACTTCCACCAGGCCGGCCAAGGGTTTACGTCCCGGTGCCCGCATCGCGGCGCGCAGCTTGGCCGCCAGCAGCCAGGCCGAACGGTAGGTGCGAATGCCCAGCTGCCTCTGCAGTTGCAACGCCGAGATGCCGTTCGAATGGGTGGCCATGAGATAGGCCGCCCAGAACCAGATCGTCAGCGGCAGCTTGGCGGCCTGCATGAGAGTGCCGGCCTTGAGAGAGGTCTGGCGTCGGCAGGCGCGGCATTCGTAGGTCCAGGGCTTGCAGCGCAAGGCCCAGGCGCGATCATGGCCGCAGGCCGGGCAGCGAAAACCCGCGGGCCAGCGCAACGCGTAGAGATAGGCGGCGCAGGCCGCGTCATCGGGAAAGCGGCGCTGGAATTCAATCAGAGAGCGGGGATAGTCGGGCATGGTCGAGCCTCTCGCAGCGAATGTTCATTGTTTGTTCTCTATCACGATCCAACCGAATTGTCATCAACATATGGTGCCCCCGGAAGCAAAGGCATAAGCCTTTGCGACGGTTTTCGCGTTCCTGGGCGATGAAGGCGCTCAACTCGACGTTTTCAAAAGTCGTTTTGGCCTCCGACGCCAGTTCGTCTTTTCCCCCGCTATATAGATGGAGGTTTCCGCAGGCAGGCAGCAAAAGCGCGACAGCGAGGGACATGGCTATGCCGCCCCGAGGATGGCGGGTTTTCTGCCGTCTCATGATCGAAGAAAGCCCTGTCAACATGTTGTCCTCCTCATGAACTAGACGATCTTGCGCAGCCACTTCGCCCCTCTCATTCCAAATTTGTTCCTGCCCATCCTCCTCCGCAAAAAGACGCCAGCCCCCGCACCTGATTGAGGGGAGCGCGAGGGCCGGCGTGACAAGTTTACGGGCCCGAGCCCCAGGGAGGAGTGGGTGAAACGAACTGTTCGGGTGTTCTGCATGGCCCTTTTCTCTTATGGCGGCGGCCGCACTGGCGCGCATTTGCTTTTCGGTCGCCCCGCGCGTAGCAGGGCGCAGAATTCTTGTTCTTTAGATTTGGTAGCGCGACAATCGTTTGACGGAGGGCCGCCAAACAGATTCTAACCAAGCCCCCCAAGGCCCAAGATCAGAAATCCACGTTGACAATTTCAGCGTGAAACCATCGTGATTTCGACGGAAGCTAGACAGAAGAGTAAGTTTTAGCGATAGCGATGGGAGTGTTAGTCTGTTGCTAGGGTTGTGAAGGGCGAAACAATGATTGATCTATTTTGGCGGGCGAATAAACGGCTAAAAACGGCGCAAGACGCCGCAAAATCACCGCCAATTCGAGACGCCGCCGACACCGATCAACCGGATGCCGCCGAGGAATTCCTACAAAGTGTGGGCTACCTGGATCGCCACCCGATAAGCGGCAGTCTCCAAGCCACCGCGTCGGATCCGACCGTCGCAGCAAACCGACTGGCGCTGCTCGCTCTGGCCGCCAAACTGGAACGCATTTTTCCTCTACCTTGCCGTCAAGCACCCAGGGCAAGGCTCTTAGGGGCGGAAATTGCGCCGGCACAATTCGGATTGAAAACCCCGGACCAGGCTGTAATGGGCGTTGGAGGTCGGGGCCTAACCTGGCGGAGCGCCTTCGAAGGCTGTATCGGCGAGGCTGCGGAGTACCTTTCTTTCTTGGCTTGGGGGAATGAGGTAATTCTGGTCGCCTCAGCGCGCGCCGTCGGTGCAGTCTCAGCAGAGATGCTGGGATGGGAGACCGATTGGATGTATCGCAATATAGGCCTGGATCCACAGGATCTAGATCGCGAGATCGGTTGGATGACGGCGCGTCGCCTCGATGGTTTGGCGACATTGGCGTTTCCCGCCGACCTCTGCATTCGACGAGTCACTACGCCAGAGTTACCGTTGCCTTTCAAAGCGGAGAGCAGTGGTTGTCCGGCAGCGCCGACCATAGAGGACGCGCAGTTTCGTGGCCTCATGGAATTGATTGAACGGGACGCAGTGGCGCTTTGGTGGTACGGTGGAAATTTAGCCAAGATACTCACGTTGAACGCGTCTGACAGCCGAACGCTAGATGGGATGATGAACCAGCTTCGGACCAGCAAATCGCGACAGCATTGGTTTCTCGACATTACGAGCGATATTGGCATTCCGACCGTTGCCGCCCTGTCTTGTGATCAAAATGGCGGCAGTGTCGTCGGCGGTTTTGCTGCTGATCTCGATCCTTTGAGCGCGGCCAGCAGCGCGGCCCTAGAGATGTGTCAGATGGAAATGGCGCTTGATCTCGTCCATCTTAAAATCGAGCAGGACGGTCAGGAGGCCTTGAACGAGATGGATCGTCGGCATTTGCAGCGAAAACGGTGCCTTCGACTGGATCTCTATCCCTGCCTTTTGCCCAACGACGCACAGGATTCATCAGCCCGGCAGCCCCTTCCTCTTGTTGGATCACGGATCCATACCGTCACCGACACCCTCGCGAGGGCCGGTTTAGAGGCATACTGGATTGACTTGACGCGACCGGAAATCGGCATCCCGGTTGTTCGGATCCTGATTCCCGGCCTCCAGTCCGCCAGCACAAACCGGCTATCCAAACGCTTGGAGAAGGTGCTGACAGACAACGGAAAATTGAGCGCAAATCTCAAGGATCTGCCGACCATAATTTGATTATTGTAATCGGTTATGGCACAGTAACGAAAAAATCGCGGCCTAGTTCATAGGGAAGCAAAAATTGAGGTAGTCAAACCCGATGAGGGGAGGGTTTGGTGATGGGGGCTGGCGGGGTAGACGACGCCCACGCTCAAGTCATCTTAATTCGCGTTCTAGACGGATTTTCCGTCGAGACTTCGTTGGGTATGCGAATCACTATCAAGAATCGCAAAGCCTGTGCTCTCTTAGGTTATTTGGCCTTAAACCGCAATCATGTTGAAACTCGAGAACGACTGGCTGGCCTGCTCTGGAGCGACCGTGGTGAGGAGCAAGCGCGGGCCTCCTTGCGCCAATGCCTAAAGCAACTGCGAGGGGTATTTCATCCGATCAATTGCCGTGTTCTTCGTATGGACCGCCAAGAAGTCGCCATTTCTCCGCAGCACATTCAAATCGATTTGGAACAGGCGACGACTAAGCGAGATGACGGACAGTTAGGCGCCGGTCTAGTCAACGGCATAGTCGTGCCAGAACGAATCCTCTATGGATTAGAAGAGTTAGACGAAGCCTATGCGGCATGGCTCCACGTCATAAGGAAGCGTTGGGGCACGCTATTGGTGGACCAGCTCCAAAGTCTAATGCGGGATCAAAACGAAAGCCGTTCGATACGGCGTCGAAGCGCTGAAGCCTTGGTGAACATCGATCAGAGTCACGAAGAAGCGCAACGGTTCCTTATTACTGAATTTGCCAGCGAAGGTAACGTCGCCGCGGCATTGCGTCAGTATGAAGGCCTTTGGCAACTTCTAGGCGACGACTACGATATGGAGCCAGCCGAAGAAACCGTCCAACTTATCGCGGAAATCAAATCGGGCACCTTTGCCAGGGACCAAAAATCACCTTTCAGCGAACCTAAGACTCCCCTCTCGCCTGCCGCCAGCCCAGGCCGGCTGCCAATGATTTCTGTGCGCAGTTTCGTCACCTGCGGCCAAGACATTCGTGAAAGTTACATGCTTGAGGGATTCCGACGCGAGTTAATTGCTTGCCTGGTGCGGTTTCGAGAATGGGTGATACTGGAAGACGAACCAGCGACCGATTATCGGAGAAAAAATCAGACGCAAGGCATTCAGACGCCTAAAGGGATAGACTACGAACTTGAAGGAACCTATTTTCAGGATGCCGATCGGTTAAGATTGGTCATTACATTGAAAGAGACCGAAAGCCGGCGATATATCTGGAGTGAGACTCTTTTTCTGGAACTCGGGAATTGGCTTGTCGCCCAGCAAGAAATTGTTCGCCGAGTTTCGGTTGCCCCAAATATTTATTTTTCCGAAGAACGGTTGAAAAAACAGCTCACTAAACCCGAAATTAACACTTCTGCCTATGATTCCTGGTTGCGAGGTCAAGAGCTAATTCGCCATTGGGATCCAGAAACAGAACTTAAAGCAGAGGCCCTTTTTCTAAAAATTATCAAGGAAACGCCGTCTTTCTCTCCGGCGTACAGTAGCCTTGCTTCGATTTATAACTCTCGTCATTTGGTTTTTCCGGGTGTTCGAAGAAGTCAATATCTCCAGCACGAAGCGTTACAATATGCCAAGAAATCTGTTCAAATAGACCCCTTGGACACTCGAAGCCAACTGGCGCTCGCTTGGTCTTGTTTGATGAGTGGTCGGTATGATCACGCAAGCATTTACTATGGTCTTTCAAAGGAATTAAACCCAAGCGATTCAGCGACACTTGTCTCGAGCGCGCACGGACTATCCTTCGCAGGTGAACACGGCATGGCTCGGGACCTTGCCAAGCAAGCGTTAGACATTAGCCCCAACTTGCCAACATTTCTCTGGGGTTATCTAATTTGCATTAACTACTTTTGTGGTGACTATGTCGGTAGCATCGAAGCTGCCGAACGAGCTGATGACGTAATCTCAGATTTGCCTGGGTGGAAAGCTGCCGCGTATGCCGAGCTCGGTGAAACTAGAAAGGCGCGGCAGTCTGCACAGAGATTAGTCGACGTTGTCTCGCGTAAATGGCGCGGATCGGGACACTGCGATGAGGCAGCGGTTGTTGCTTGGTTTCTCCACAGCTTTCCAATAAGACAGCGAACGGATTACGACCGTCTTCGGGACAGCCTGCGCAAAGCAGGCCTCCCAGTAAGAGTGTAGAATATTCGGTATTACCTATGGGTAACACAAGCTACTTACAATGGGCGATCGAATAGTCTCCTACACGAAAATAAAACTGATCCTCTCGACTCATCGTAGTTGTTCCATCGGCTATCCTTTGGTATTCTTGATAGATAGCCCTATCATACAAATCGTCTGAACCAGGAATTAGGGCCAGCACCTCTTCGACAAGCTCTTTTGTCGGGATCATGAAATTTAACTCGGTTAATGAGTTGCGATGGAAATAAACCTTAGTGTAACGCTGAGGAACAACAACACCCATCGCACGAAGAAAGTCCGCACCATCCTCCGGTGCCGGCACCTCGACCTTTGGGTCGCCCAACGCGAGAGCGACAAAACGCTCTCCCACTGGCACCAAATTTGGAGCGTGAAGTTTTGGTATTGTCGTCGGCATGGCTTTCCTCCAGTCTACTAGGTAAGTGAAGTGAGTGAGTTGAGTGGATTAACGCTTTGCGTAGTCGCCCCATCAGTTGCCCAGACAGTCCTTGTCCAAATAGCCAATGAATGAATGCTACTAGCCTATTTTGTTCATTCTTTGAGGTGTAATAATGAACTCCGGCATGCTTTTTGGCAAACCTTTTGGAAAGAGCTTGAACAGAGTATCGTCAGGCACTTTGGGCAATAGGTTTTCAGTGCCAAGCAGCGAACCAAATATCACTTCGGCCATGATGATGGACCCAAGTACTCCCAAACGCTTGCCGTCGTGCATTTTCTCAGCCTCGAGAAGAATGAAAAATAGGAGAGGTGGATCTCGTTTTATCGCGTCTATCAGACTATTGATGGATGGCTCATCCGTCACAGGAATTTGCTCTCTAAACCAACTCTCAATGACTGATTCTATTTGGGATTGTCTTCTAAAAGGATAATCGGGGAAGAGATTCGAGATGCTATACCTGTTAATTAGGGAAGACACAGTTCTTAAGCGATGAACATAGGATCGCGCGAAATCTCGGAAAATTAGACCACCACGACGCTCCCCAGTGGGTTCTGGAAAATGAGTTCTGAGAGTGGGCACCATGCCAGGCTTTAGCATGTGGCTCGCATTCACCGGCGTATCGTCTAGTTTGAAAAATCGCGCCCAATCGATAATCCAATCTTCTTTCAGCGGTGTATTGGCCAAGCCATCAAACAAGGACTGCCTCAACAGTTCCTGTAGCGACGTTCGTGCAGTGTCTCCTTGTTGGGGAGAGGGATGAAACCGGTTGAAGCGATAGGATGCTCTGACCATGGCATGGCCGACACGGTAGGCTGCCATGGCAAACTCGACGGGCATTTTAAACTCGCCTTTTTCGAAGGGCGGCGTCAAAAACTCGTCAAGCGTATTCTTGGTGTTGTATATTTCATACACACTTGGGTCGAGCAATCTTGCTAAAAAGTCATTTCGCACAACGGATCGGTACGACTGGCAGGTCAGCACACGAGCTTTTTCAAAATGAATTTTTTCTTGGGCCCAGGATTCGAATGAGCTATTTCCTTCAGTTTGTGGCTCTATCCTTCTCAATGCCTTTATTATCGAGTTATGATACTTGTGAAATAGAACAACCATTTGTGCAAGAATTAAATTGTCGCTGTTTCGCGAATCCGCAATCAGAAGTTCGTAGTGTGCGAAGCTGTGATTCTCTCCCTCTAGGCTCGCCATTTTTAGGCGAGGTAAATCTTGAAATCGATCTTCACTCGGGTCTAAACGTGATGTGTCGTTTTTTGGAGTCTGCACTTCACTCAGTCTAAGTTCGGCGCGGGGTAACTCTGATTTTGAATTTAATTTGTAGAGCCACGGCATTGTCTCCGGACCGTCACCATAGATCGTCTGCAGAATCAATGGCTGGGACCTGAGACTTTCCAACTCGCTTGTTGATAACATCTGTCTCCTAAAAGGTGTTTGATTGAACGTCATGTCATGAGCAACAAGTTGCCCGAAGTAGGTATACCCTGCATGTATTGTCGGGTTGTCATGCAGTGTCTGAGTTGCGTTGGTCGAACCCGCATTAGCCGAGACAAGCTTGCTTAATTCGTCCAGCGCGGAAAGCGTTTCGTGGATTTGACCGGTATCTCTAACGCCGCCGCCGTATACCTCGTTCGGACCAGGTTTTCCAAATAAGTTACTGAATTGGCCCTCAGGTGGTGGCTGAGAATTTTTCAGATCAGAGGCAAGCTGTTCCAACTCCGCCGTAAGGTGACCTTCATGTGACATAGTTCCTACACCTATAAAGTTTGGCTATGGACGCGTGTCCTATTGGGCTTTTCGGCATGATGGTTCTGGGAAATTCGTGGCGTTTTTTGACATCCGGACGCCCTATCAACCCACAACACTACTGCAACATACACCAGCCACCGCCTTACGTCGCTCGCCACAGCAACTCGATGATCATTGAGGGCAGGCTATTTCCACATGCGTGAGTCCAGCGTGAATTTGGGAGTGAACTGCCCCGGGATTGCTGGAGGCTCCGAACCTTGAGAAGGTGGAGCCATAACCAAGAGCTCGACGAGATGCTCACCGGAAGTGCGCGCTCGTGCGGTGCGGATGTTTTTGGATCATCAAACCGACCCGTAAAGTCTGGCGCGAGGACCGAACCGAACAGTTCATCCTCTCCCGCCTGAACCTCGAGCGACTCCGTCGTGGCTAGATGCGAACACCTTCATTCGCCATGGCTCCTGGATAGCCGGATGCACAACGAAAGGGGCGCGTCCGGCTCGGAGGGCGAGCGTCAGAATCCGACGTCTGTAACGCCGCACGGCGCTGACGCTCGACCCTACCCTATTGCGCAACCTGGAGCGGGTTCGTTTATATCGCCTTCGTCATCGATGCCTTTGCCCAGCGCATCGTTGGCTGGCGAGTGTCACGCTCGATGCAGGCCCAGTTCGTCCTTGATGCCTCCGACTAGGCGCTCTTCGACGAACGTCCTGCCGAAGGCGTCGAGCTGGTGCATTACAGCGATCGGCGCTCTCAACATCTGTTGATCAAATACTCCGACCGTCTTGCCGAGGCCGGTATCGCAGCTTCCGTCGGGATCCTCGGTATCCGGGCGCAGCCCCTCGGCGATAGCTACGATAACGCGCTCGCGGAAACGGTGATCGGTCTGTTCAAAGCCAAGATCATCCATCGGCGCACCCGCGAAGCCGTTGCGTTGGCAACGCTCGAGTGGGTCGACTGGTTCAACAATCGCCATCCGCTCGAGCCCATCGGCAACATCCCTTTGGCGGAGGCCGAGGTGCGCTTCTATGCAAAGACCGAAGAGCATGCCATGGTGGCGTGACTCACACAAACCAGCCTCCGGCAATCCCGGGGCGGTTCAAAAGACACGAAAAATTGTGCTATGTGCGATGCTAGTGGATAAAATCTAACGGAAGAGTCCGAATTGGGGTTCCCAAATTGCCTTTCGGATGCGAGTCTGGCGCATGCGCGAAGGGATTTCCATCACGGTGAGCGCCGCCGACCGCTGTCGTCTGGAGGCCGTCGTTGCGGACCGAAACAGTGCCCAGAAGCATGTCTGGCGTGCCAGGATCATCCTGTTGAGCGAGGCGGGTCTGGGCACCATGGCGATCATGCGCGAAACGGGCAAGTCCAAGACCTGCGTGTGGCGCTGGCAGGAGCGCTTCATGGAGGAAGGTGTCGACGGATTGCTGCGCGACAAGACGCGGCCTTCGCGCATTGCGCCCTTGCCCCAGGCCAAGATCGACGAGGTTCTGGCTCTGACCAGAAAGCCGCCGCCCAACGAAGCGACGCAATTGTCAGGACCGATGGTACTTGTCATCAAAACACCGATTTAAGGTGTCCCCTCTGGGCTGATTTGTCTCTTTACCCTTTGGCACCGAGTCGTGGTGCCGGGGCGAGAGATGCTCAGCCGGGAGGATTATTCGATGATCGAGGAACGAGCGGCCCGCGGGGTCTATCTGAAGGATATCGCGGCGGATCTGGGGGTTCACCCGCGCACCGTCCGGCGCGCGCTGCAACGGGACGCGGCGCCCTCGGGCAAGCGACCGGCGGCCCGCCGCAGTAAGCTGGATGCTTTCAAGACGGAGGTTGACCGGCTGTTGCGGGCCGGGGTTTGGAATGCGGTGGTGATCCACCGCGAGATCGCTGGCCAGGGCTATCAGGGTGGGATCTCGATCCTACGGGATTACATCCGACCCAAGCGGGCGCTGCGGGCGAGCCGGCGCACGGTTCGCTTCGAGACCGCGCCGGGCCAACAGCTGCAGCACGACTGGGGCCAGATCGAGACCGAGATCGGCGGCCTGCGGCAGAAGCTGCATTTTGCCGTCAACACCTTGGGCTTCTCGCGACGCTTCCACTTCTGGGCCGGCGCCTGCGAGGACGCTGAGCACACCTACGAGAGCCTGATCCGCAGCTTCGAGTATTTCGGCGGCGTGCCGGCGGAAGTCCTGGTGGATAACCAGAAGGCCTGCGTGATCAGCCATCGCCTGGATCAGGCGGTGCGCTTCAACGAGGCCTTCTGGGACCTGGCCGGCCACTATGGCTTCAAACCGAAAGCCTGTCGGCCTTACCGGGCGCGCACCAAGGGTAAGGACGAGCGCATGGTCGGCTACATCAAGGGTCACTTCTTTCAGCGCTACCGCTCCTTCGAAAGCCTGGCCCATGTGAACCAGCTGGCCGAGCGCTGGCTCGCCGAGGAGGCCGACCGGCGCCGCCACGGCACTCTGGGCGAGGTGGTGGCCGAACGCTTCGCCAAGGAAGCACCGCAGCTGGCCGATTTACCGACTTTGCGCTTCGACACCAGCTACCGGCTCTCTCGCCAGGTCGCTTGGGATGGCTATCTCGAGCTCAAGGGCAATCGCTACTCGGTGCCGGATCAGCTCTGCGGCCGGACGGTCCGGCTGCGTCTTAGTTTCGACGGTGCGATCCGCATCTTCGATGCCCAGGATCGCTTGGTGGCCGAGCATCGCCTCAAGCCCAAAGCCGAGGGCTGGCAGACCACCCCTGGCCATCACGCTCGACTGTGGCGCGAGGCCTTGGCGGTCGAGACCCGCGATCTTGCCACTTATGAGGCCCTGCTCCCCGGCGAGGCCTCGCCGCCCACCGGTGAGCCGCCGCAGGACGACCGGGCTCGGGAGGTCGCGCCATGCAGCTAGACCAGCTCTTCGCCAAACTCAAGTTCGAGCACCTGCCCGAAAGTCTAACGGGTCTCTGCCAGGACGCCGCCAAGCGTGACCTCGACTATCAGGCCTTCCTGGCCGAGGCCTTGGCCGCCGAATGGCAAGGCCGGCATCTCAAAGGCGTTGAGACCCGCCTGTCACAAGCCCGGCTGCCTTGGGTTAAGACCCTGGAGCAATTCGACTTCGCCTTCCAGCCCTCGATCGATCGCAAGGTAATCCGCCAACTGGCCGGCCTGGCCTTCGTCGAGCGCGCCGAGAACGTCGTGCTCTTAGGCCCGCCCGGGGTCGGCAAGACGCACATTGCCGTGGCGCTCGCCGTCAAGGCCGCCGAGGCTGGCCACCGGGCGCTCTTCCTCACCTTGGAGAGCCTGATCTCCCGCCTCAAGCGGGCGAGAGACGAAAATCGCTTGGAGCGCCAGCTCTATCAGTTCAGCTATCCCAAGCTCCTGGTGCTCGATGAGATCGGCTATCTGCCCCTTAGCAGAGAGGCCGCCAGCCTGTTCTTCCGCCTGATCGCTCGGCGCTACGAGAAGGCCAGCCTGATCCTCACCTCCAACAAATCATTCATCGATTGGGGCGAGGTCTTCGGCGATCAGGCCCTGGCAAGCGCCATCCTCGACCGCCTGCTGCACCACGCCACCACCATCAACATCAAGGGTGAGTCCTTCCGCCTCAAGGAAAAGAAAAAGGCCGGCCTCATCGGCAACCCGGCCAAACCACAGGAGGCCAGCCCATGACCTAACCCGACAATACCGCAAAGCCCTCTTGGCCGAATTCGGCCAAGAGGGCTTCCACACCACGAGGCAAACCAGGGGACATTTTAGGTCGGTGAAATCAGGACTCTATCAGTCGGCGTTGACATCTCAAGGCCGGCACCCTGATGCAGGCCGCCAAGCTGCCGCTGACGATCTGGTTCTGGGCGGCCTATCTCATGGCCACCCATTCGAACGGCATCTCGGCGTTGCAACTGCAGAGGCAGCTGGGCATTCGCACCTACCGTTCGGCCTGGCTGCTGGCGGCCAAGCTGCGCGCCGCGATGCGGGCGCCGGGGCGTAAGCCCTTGGCCGGCCTGGTGGAAGTCGACGAGACTTCGATCCGCCAGCGGAGCAAGGATGAACCGCCCGCCGCCGGCCGGGGGCGCTGCCACGACGGCAAGCTGATGATCGCCGGCGCCGTCGAGATCGAAACCAGCGGCGCCAACTGGGGGCCGGGGCGCATCCGCCTCGCGGCGATCGAGGACTACGCCGCCAAGACCCTGCACGGTTTCGTCGCCCGCGAGATCGCGACAGGCAGCGTCATCAAAACCGACGGCTGGTCGGCCTACAACCATGCGCCCGGCATGGTCCATCTGCCTCATGTCGTCGGTGCTGCGGCCGCACACCGCGTGCTGCCCTGGATCCACCGGGTGTTTTCCAACCTCAAGGCCTGGGCGATCGGCGTCTATCACGGCCTGCGCAAAAAGCATCTTCAGGCCTATCTCGACGAATTCGTCTTCCGCTTCAACCGCAGGCGAACCCGACACGCCGGCTTTCGATCCCTGCTCAAAATCCTCACAAACAAACCGCCCATCACCTACAACATCTTGATCGCACCGGAAGCAAAGGCATAAGCCTTTGCGAAAGAACCACCGCCACTTGTCCACCCGAACATGGCGCTGGAGTATCGAAAACGGGTCGACGCGCTCTTTCAAGCGTTCGGGGACAACGATATGAGGCTCAGAGCCAGTGAAGACATTCGATCGCTGGTGGGGAAAATCGTTGTCTCTCCAAGGGATACGGAGCGAGCTGAACTGTTTCTGGAAGGCGACTTGGCCGGAATCCTGACTCTGGCGGCAGGAAAGAAAACACCCGCACATCAGGATGATGAACGGGTGCTGATATCGTTGGTTGCGGGGGCCCGCAACCAACGGTATCAGCAGGCGCTGTTCCAGATGGCGGCAAAACAAACTAAGCCAGTCCGGTGGACGGGTTTGGCGTTCTATTTCTGCCAAAGGGAAACAATTTGATAGCATTGCAGGCCACGGGAGGCAGATCCAAGGGTCATTTCCCTTCCTACCATAAAGACGTTGCGGCGAATTTCAATGCAGGGATTGGCGACACAAAATAGCCTTTCGGAAGGCACGGGTAAGTCCCTTGGGCCGCGAGACCAGCCATATGCAAGATCGATTTCAGAAAGTGGTCGCAGTTAGGATGGTGTGTCGGGAGCAGAATCTTGGAATTCGGATTCGCCTTGAACTAGCCCGGATTATTCATGTTGATGGGCTTTTAGGGTTGGTGAGCGTGGATTAAGTTGTTGATCTGTCGTATAATTTGGGTGTTGAAGACCAGATTTCCGGCAGCAACTTCTCCCAGGCTCACCATGGTCGATGATACGCCGCTTTTGCCCGCTCTGCCAGCCGTCCAAGGCAAGGAGATCATCGCCCGTTTTGACGGCGGTCGGCTGTCGTCGGACGGCGGGGTCTTGCTGCTGAGCCGCGTCGAACGGCGGCTCGGGATCGCCGAGCTGCTGGCCTCCTGTATCGCCGACGCGCGCGATCCAGTCAGCATCACCCACAGCTATGCCGATATGATCCGGGCGCGGATCCTTGCCATCGCCCAGGGCTATGAGGACTGTAACGATCTCGATACCTTGCGTTTCGATCCGGCCTTCAAGCTGGCTTGTGGCCGCTTGCCGGAGAGCGGCTGCGACCTGATGAGCCAGCCGACCCTGTCGCGTCTGGAGAATGTTGCCTCCTGGCGGGCGCTGGCGCGCATGGGGCTCAAGATGATCGATCGTTTCTGCGACAGCTTTGCGCGGGTTCCCGACGCCATCCTCCTCGACATCGACGATACCGACGACCGGGTTCATGGGCAACAGCAGCTGGCGCTGTTCAACGCCCACTTCAATGATTACTGCTTTCAGCCGATCCACATCTTCGACGCGGGCAGCGGCAAAGCGGTCCTTTGCCTGCTGCGCCCCGGCAAGCGACCCTCGGGCAAGGAGGCAGCCAAGATCCTGCGTCATGTCATCGCCCGCATCCGCGCCAACTGGCCGCGGGTCGCCATCAGTTTGCGTGGCGACGGCCACTACGCCACGCCTGAGGTCATGGACTTCTTGGAAAGCCAAGGCTGCGGCTACATCTTCGGCCTGCCCACCAACCGGCGTCTTAGCGAGATCGGCCAGCCTTGGTGCGAGGACGTGGCGCTGCGCCGGGTGCAAGCGGGCCGCGACAAGCTGCGCCGCTTCTTCCAGGCTGGCTACCAGGCCAAGAGCTGGTCGCGTAAACGCCGGGTCATCGCCCGCGTCGAGGCCAGTCCCAAGGGTTCGGACATCCGCTTTTGCGTCACCAACCTCCCCGGCCGCGCCAAGTGGCTCTATGAGAAGGCCTACTGCCGCCGTGGCCGCATGGAGAACCGGATCAAGGACATCAAGACCTACACCAAGTCCGACCGCACCGCCTGCCACCGCTGGGAAGCCAATCAGTTCCGCCTGTTTTTGCATATGGGCGCCTATTGGCTGCTGCATCAGCTGCGCGCTGCCGCACCGCGAAAGTCACCCTGGCGCAAGGCCAGCTTCGAGACCCTGCGGAGCCGCTTCCTCAAGATCGCCGCGCGCATCGAGGAGCTCAAGTCCCGCGTCAAGATCGCCTTGCCGTCGGCCTATCCCTACCAGACGGCGCTCATCGCCACCGCCGCCCGCATCGCCGCCCAAGGCCCCTAAAATACGCGGCCGCCGCCGCCCAAACCACGAACACCAACCCCAAACCTGCGCAAAATCCCATCTCGAAAAACCGCCGTCAACCCGGCCAAGTACCCGCGCCTAAATCAAACGCCATACCCCTCATGAATAATCCGGGCTAGAGCGTCGGGCGACAATTTGGGATCAATTCTGCTTGGCCTCTGGGGTGGTGAACCGTTGGCGAAACGGGCGCGGTCGCGATGCCTTAGCATCTCGCAAGCCCGTTTTGCCAGCGGGCGCCCGCCGGGGCCAAGCCCCCGCAAATCGGCTGTTCCCGATTTGCTGCTCGAAGAAGACATATGAACCGGGATCAATCCCGGTTCGGGGGACGGGCGGTTTGGTGCCAAATCCTGCGCCAAGCCTCTCGGACCTATCATCGGATAGGCCCATCGAGCCTTTGCTTGACCTTGTCACAAAACCGCTGCGTCAGAATGGTTCCAAATTGCCGCCCGACGCTAGAGTTGACAGATGGACTTCGCGAACATCGTAGATCTTTCTTTGTGGCGAACGATTATTGTACATGTCCTGTAAGTTGATGCTGGGTAGAAATTGCGGACTGCCGGCACTTATTGGACCGGGGGAGCCATCTGGCGCAGCACGACTTTGCGCATCGGGTTGTTGGGATGGGTCGTCCAGTTCGCGTAACCAGCGTCCAATGCCTTACCGGTTCGCGGGTCCGTACCCTCGGTCAATTGCTCCATCGTGATGCAATCATAGACGGGACAGACGCTAGCGCAAAGATTGCAGCCGACGCACTCCTCGTCCTTGACCTCAAAATGGCGCTCTCCATCTCGGACTGCTGTAATTGCCTGGTGTGAGGTATCCTCACAGACGATATGGCAACGGCCGCACTTGATGCATAGATCCTGATTAATCTTTGCCTTCACGACGTAGTTCAAGTTCAAGAGCTGCCAATCCGTGACATTCGGGACAGCGCGCCCGGTGAAATCTTCCAATCGGGCATAGCCGGCTTCGTCCATCCAGTTTTGGAGGCCGTCGATCATTTCCTCTACGATCTTGAAGCCAAAGGTCATCGCCGCAGTGCAGACCTGGACGCTGCCCGATCCGAGCGCAATAAACTCGGCAGCGTCGCGCCAGTTGGTGATCCCTCCGATGCCAGAGATCGGCAGACCGGCCGTTGCCGGATCGCGCGCGATTTCAGCCACCATGTTGAGGGCAATTGGCTTGACTGCCGGGCCGCAATATCCGCCATGGGTGCCTTTTCCGTCGGTGTGCGGCGTGGGCGCCATAAGTTCTAAGTCGACACCGACAATAGAGTTGATGGTATTGATCAGGGAAACCGCATCCGCCCCACCGTTCTTAGCCGCCCTGGCGGCATAGCGAACGTCGGTAATGTTTGGCGTCAGTTTGACGATCACGGGCATCCGGGTGAACTGTTTGCACCAGCGAGTCACCATTTCGATGTAGTCCGGCACCTGACCAACTGCGGAACCCATGCCGCGTTCGGACATACCATGGGGACAGCCGAAGTTGAGCTCAATACCGTCAGCTGCGGTGTCTTCAACCAGCGGCAAGACATTCCGTCAAGATTCCTCTTCGCAGGGAACCATTAGGGAGACCACGACCGCACGATCAGGCCAATCGCGTTTCGCTGCCTTGATTTCCTGTAAATTTATCTCCAATGGGCGGTCGGAAATCAGTTCTACATTGTTGAATCCCAGCATCCCACGGTCGGTGTCCAGCAAGGCGCCATATCGTGGACCATTGATGTTCACCACCGGTGGGTCTTCGCCCAATGTCTTCCAAACGACACCGCCCCAACCTGCCTTGAACGCACGTTCGACGTTGTACAGCTTGTCGGTTGGCGGTGCCGATGCCAGCCAGAAGGGATTCGGTGATTTGATTCCGACAAAATCGCAATGAAGATCGGCCATTTTAGAACCTCCCGTTGCCCGCTGGGCGTCTTTCCATGTTCGTCAGCACGGCCGGTTGTCGGCCCTGCGATTGTTCCTCAGCCCGAGAGCGCTTGATTGATCGCATCGCCGGCGATGCGCCCGTCGGCGACGGCGGATACGGTCAGGTCCTCACCACCACAAACAGCGTCTCCGCCGGCCCAGACGTTCGTCAACGAAGTTTTGCGATCGGCATCCACGGCGATACGACCGGCTTCCAACGCCAATACCTCCTCCGCCGCGTTCAAGTGAGAGGGCACCAAACGCTGACCAATCGCCTTAAAGAGAGTATCAGCGGGCAGGGTAAAGGTTTCGCCGGTGCCGACGACACGGCCTTCACCCTCCAGCTCCGTCCGTTCGAAGGTGACTGATGCGAGCTGACCGTCCTGACTTTGAATGCCCGTCGGCTTGGCCCAGTGAATTATCTTGACCCCTGAAGTCTGGGCAAACTCTTGCTCGTGTGGGGAGGCCCCCATATGCTCACGGCCACGGCGATAAACCATGGTCACGTCCTCCGCCCCCAGGCGTTTGCTTTGAGCGGCGATGTCGATTGCCGTCATGCCACCCCCCACCACCAATACATGTCGGCCCACCGGCAAGCTGCCCAGGTCGTCGGCCTGACGAATCCCTTCGATGTAGTCAACGGCGCTTATGACTTCGGCCAGATTCTCATCATCCATGCCCAAGTCGTTGACGTCGCCGAGACCGATCCCCAGGAATACGGCATCATAGTCGCGCCGAAGATCGGCAAGGGAGAAATCTCGGCCCAACGACACCCCAAGCCGCACCTCAATGCCGCCAATGCCGAGGATGTAATCCACCTCCCGCTGGGCAATGTCTTCGACCACCTTATAGGCCGCCAAGCCGTATTCGTTGAGGCCACCGAGCTTGCCGCGTGCTTCAAAAAGAGTCACATCGTGGCCCGCCCGAGCCGTACGGTGGGCGCAAGCGAGCCCCGCTGGGCCAGCTCCGACGATCGCGACCCGCTTGCCAGTCGGTTCCTGCCGCGTGAAAAGCTGGACATCCCGATCGATGATCTGGTCAGTGGAAAATCGCTGCAGCTTGCCTATGGCCACAGGTTTATCCTCTTGCAGATTCCGCACACAAGCTTCCTCGCACAACACCTCTGTCGGACAGACGCGACCACAGACCGCGCCCATGATGTTCTGCTCCAATATATCGTGAGCCGACCCGCGGATATTTCGGGTCGCAATCTTTCGGATGAAATTGGGGATATCGATCGACGTCGGGCAAGCCGTTACGCAGGGCGCATCAAAGCAAAAATAGCAGCGATCGGCTTCAACCAGCGCCTGCTGATCGGTGAGAGGTGGCTTTGCATCGCTGAAGTTTCGGTCATAGTCCTCCGGCGCAAGGCGCCGTTGCTTAATGTCTGCCATCGCCTCTCCCTTCGAATGTGTCTTGCATCCAAGGAGCCCTTTGGGCGCGGCACCCTTGAAACAATCTTCGATAAGCAAAATTTGTACATTCGGTCAGATTTTACTTCTCTAGGAGACAAATTTTACTTAGCCTATGTCAAGCGTTTTTTGCACATCCTGTCCGGCATCCGCGCCGACTGGTGGACCACACACCGATGCGTCTTGTGGAGAGAGTGGAATGAACGGTGGTGAGAAATTCCAAAAATGCCATCGGGCGCAAAACCTAGGGGAGGTTCAGGGATCCGAAGCAGATCGAGAAAACCGTTGTGGCGACCGGATGGCTGCCCACCCACCTTATGGGCGATTGACACGCCCTTGAAAGGGAATGAGACCGGCAACCCAGTTGTAAGCGCAAGTTGAACCCAAGGTGACGGCATAACAGCATGTCTCGAT
Organism: Rhodospirillales bacterium; assembly: GCA_965222795.1. GTDB lineage: Bacteria > Pseudomonadota > Alphaproteobacteria > Kiloniellales > CBDCUY01 > CBDCUY01. Next base: position 4,255,256 of record OZ244972.1, read on the forward strand.
CATTTGGGATCATTTCGCCAGAATAGATTTGGCGTCCCGGAGTGCAGTTTCGACAAGACAGTTGACGCATACTATCGGAATCGAGAGTCTTATTGTGTTATCTGGAAACTCTGGACTGGAGAATCGGACGACATGGCAAAGCCATCGCGGGGTCAGCTTTGGGAACAGGTCATGTCCGGAGAGGCCAGTGCCGTCGGCCAAATCCGCCGTGGCAACGTCAAGCGCATCCTGGACATGGCTGAGCGAGAGTTCGCCGTCAACGGATTCAACGGCGCAACGACCACTTCGATTGCTAAGAGGGCCGGCTTGTCGAAGGCCAATCTTCACTACTATTTTGGCACGAAGCTGGATCTCTACACCGCGGTGATTGGCCGGATCTTGGATAAGTGGTTAGCATGCTTCGACGATATATCTGAGAACGACGATCCGCGCGAGGCGCTGGCAAAATTCATCCACGCCAAAGTGATGTACTCAAAATCTCACCCCTTGGCATCGCGGATCTTCGCCTCCGAGGTGATACGAGGCGCGCCTGCGCTTAAAGAGTATCTAGAACAAGAGCTGCGTGAATGGGTGGAGACGAAGGCGGCGGTGCTAGAGGCCTGGATGGACCAAGGACGAATGGATCGGGTGGACTCGGTGCACCTGATTTTCATGATTTGGGCCGTTAGTCAGCACTACGCCGATTTCGGTTCGCAAGTCCGAGCGGTCATGGGGCGGGAAGAGCTTACCGATGCCGATTATGAAGCGGTGGCAACTACAGTCACTCAGATAATTCTAAAAGGGGTCGGCATCGAAATCGATTAAGAACGTGGGATTAAATCTCCGGCACAGTTTTATATGATTGGCATAATCTGTTCGCTGTTAAGACAAACTAAAAGTTACAAATTGTAAGCACTAAATACATAAAACTCCATTTCCTCAATTTATCGCAGTGCCATAGTTTATTCATCTAATCGCACCAATTCCCCTTAAGACAATCTCACTTACAGTTTCTTTTGCATTCTTCCAATATTCATCCGTAAGCGGCTCTCCGTTATTGAGAATCAATATTTGGTGGCCAAAATCTGCATAATGTTGTGTGGCCGACCAAATCAAAAAAAGCAAATGATTTGGATCAACCGGATTCATTTTGCCATCCTCTATCCATTTTTGGATTAATCTTGTTCTGGATGCTGTCCACTCGCGAAGTTTTGTTTCTAAGAATCCTTGCATAACCGGCGCACCTTGAATTATCTCATTTGCCCAAACTTTTGACCCAGATGGACGCTGCCGAGAGAGGTCCATTTTTCGGTGAATATAAAGCGTGATCGCAACGATCGGATCATCAACTTCGTCAAGCGCCTTTGCGGCGTCGAGCCAAACATAGAAAATACGCTCGACAACCCTTTCATACAGAGCTTGCTTGGTGTGAAAATAATAATGAATATTAGCTGCCGGAAGTTCAACATATTCCGCAATCTTACTAATAGTAGCACCTCCGTAGCCGAATTCAGAAAATATTATTTCTGCGCCATCTAGTATTTGCCTCTCATTTTCTTCGCGTATTCTACCCTCCCTTGCCGCCGGGTTACCTAGTTTCATTTTGGTCCTCTTCAAAATACTGCTTTCATTATCTTGACCGACCCATCGTCCGACCATGTTTGAAGCGGGCGCCAAAGCGACCGTTCTTGCCCACTTCAGCTATCACCGATCAAGCAGAATATAGCGATTGATACCAAGCCTCGATAGGAATCATCCATAGCACCGGCTTTTCCGGCGCGCTGGCCGCGTTGCTGCCGGCTTATGGTGTGGCCAGGGCACCACGGCGCCGACCGCGCCTAACCGGCGGGCCAGATCGCCGCCATGCTATGGGTGATTCCTATCGAGGCTTGGTATCAGCCCCGCGAGCGGCAGGTTCTTTTGCGGAATGGTCATGATTTTAAAAAAAGAAATTGACAGAATAGTCAGATTTATTGCAAAAACCTGATTGTAAGGTTAAAATAATATCCATTTTCTGATTAAATCATCAGAATATTGGCGTTTGGGAGGCTTGCCGATTGATGGATAGGCTTTGGTGCATGAATGGGCAGATGCGTAAGAAGCTGGCCCGCTCGGTGATATCGAATTACTTGCCGCCCGACGCTCTAAAAAGGCTGCAAAGGCGCGGTGATGGGAAATCAACGACTTCACTTAGAAAAGAACCGGCTTGCGGCATTCTGGATGCCGTTGACCGCTAATCGGCAGTTTAGAAACGATCTTCGGATAGCGGAATTCGCGAGGGTCGGAGTTCAATTTCCGGAGCCTGCGATAGGCGCCTAGAAAAGCCGACTGACAAAGGACGATAGAGATGAATCAGATACAAAATTTGAAGATCAACGGCGAGCGCCTTTGGGACTCGCTGATGGAAATGGCCAAGATCGGTGGGACGCCGGCGGGCGGGTGTTGTCGACTAGCGCTCACGGACCTTGACAAGACGGCAAGGGACCTGTTCGTCGCTTGGTGTAAGGAGGCCGGATGCACAATTCGCGTCGACAAAATGGGCAACGTCTTTGCCAGACGGCCGGGACGCAACAACGACCTGGCGCCGGTCATGACCGGAAGCCACATCGACACGCAGCCCACAGGAGGGAAGTTTGACGGCGTTTATGGTGTCTTGGCGGGTCTCGAAGTCATCCGGTCGTTAAACGACCTGGGTTACGAGACAGAACGGCCCATCGAAGCGGCGATTTGGACCAATGAGGAAGGATCGCGTTTCGCCCCCGCAATGGTGGCATCGGGCGTCTTCGCCGGGGTCTACGATTTGGAGTACGGCCTTAGTCGGGCCGACGAAGACGGCAAGACCATGGGCGAGGAACTGACGCGAATTGGCTATGCCGGCACCGATGAGGTCGGCGGTAGAGAGGTCCATGCCTTCTTTGAGGTGCATATCGAACAGGGGCCGATTCTAGAGGAAGATGAGTGCCAAATTGGTGTGGTGACCCATGGACAAGGGCAGCGCTGGTATGAGCTCACACTAAAAGGCGTTGAGTCTCATGCTGGGCCGACACCCATGGGCAGACGGAAAGATGCGCTTTTGGGCGGGGCTCGGGTGGTTCAGGCCGTCAACCAAATCGGCCTGGAGCATTCGCCCTTTGCCTGCGCCACCGTGGGGATGATGAAAGTTACGCCCAATTCACGAAACGTCATTCCCGGCGAGGTGTTTCTCACGATCGATATCCGACATCCGGATGATGATGTCCTAAGTGAGATGGACCGGGCCGTTCGAGCCAAGGTCGAGAAGATCGCTTCAGAAACCGGTCTCGAGGCGGAATTGGAGCAGATCTTCTATTACGCGCCTGTCCCCTTCGAGGACTCTTGTGTGAAAGCCGTTCGCGACGCTGCAATAGCATGCGGCTATTCCCACCAGGATATCGTCTCCGGCGCCGGTCATGACGCTTGCTATCTGGCCCGTGTGGCACCCACCTCCATGGTCTTCGTTCCCTGTGTCGATGGCATAAGTCACAACGAAATTGAGGACGCAAAGCCGGAATGGATCACCGCCGGCGGCAATGTTCTTCTGCGTGCGATGGCGGAGAAGGCAGGGGCTGCGTCCTAATCACCACTGGTTGTCCACTTATCGTGCTTTCGGTGCGCTCGTGTCCCGATTCCGAAATTCGCAGTGATTTGCGGCGTGCTCCGACCGAACTTCGGGATCGAGGAGGACACGAGCAACTTGAAGAGTTTCGTGTGGTTTTGAGATCTGCAGTTCGTTTCGCCGGGCGCCCCAATGATCATACGAACCTCAGATCCACCACACTAGTTGATACCTTCAGGCGAATCTTAGGCACGCAGTCCACATTGTGGTGGGGGAGTTACGAATGAATTTCGAACAGCAAACAGTCACTGATGAATTTGGAATTGTCCACACAAAGGTTGATAATTTCGATAGCGAACTTTGGAATGAAGACCAGGCGCCGACAACGGTCGCATCTAGATCTTGGGACTGGAAAGCGATTGCCGCGCTTTGGGTCGGGATGGTCGTCTGCGTCCCAACCTATCTCTTGGCATCCTATCTCATCAGTGCCGGCATGTCATGGCAGCAAGCCGTGGTGACGATCTTGCTGGCAAACATCATTGTTTTGATCCCGATGGTCTTGATCGGGCATGCCGGAACGAAGTACGGAATTCCGTTCCCTGTTCTCCTCCGCTCATCTTTCGGCCCCGTCGGTGCCAAGATACCAGCGGTTGCCCGGGGGATCGTCGCCTGTGGGTGGTTCGGGATTCAAACTTGGGTTGGCGGTTCGGCTATCTACGTCATTCTAAACACTTTATCATCAGGAGCCTTGACGGCAGAGCCCTTGCCGATCTTGGGAATCAACTTTTCTCAGTTCATATGTTTCCTCGCCTTTTGGGCGGTTCATCTCTATTTCATCCGAAATGGGACGGAGTCCATTCGCTGGTTGGAGACCTACGCAGCACCATTTTTGCTCCTCATGGGTTTTGCGTTGCTGGGATGGGCCTACCTTACTGCCGGGGGCTTCGGGGAAATGCTCTCGGCGCCGAGCCAGTTCGCGCCCGGCCAACCAAAAGAAGGGCAGTTCTGGGTCGTGTTCTGGCCGAGTCTCACCGGAATGGTTGGGTTCTGGGCGACCCTTGCTTTGAACATTCCCGACTTCACGCGCTACGCAAAGAGTCAAAATGATCAGGTAACCGGTCAAGCGATTGGGCTACCCATCCCGATGGCCCTTTTCGCCTTCATCGCCTCGGCAGTCACGTCGGCAACTGTCGTCATCTACGGCGAGCCGATTTGGGATCCTGTCGTCCTGGCCGAAAGAATGGGAGGTGCATCAATTATCGTTGCTCTGGCAGCGCTGGTCATCGCAACCCTGACAACGAACATGGCCGCAAATGTGGTGGCACCGGCGCACGGGTTCTCGAATCTCTCTCCCAATCGCATTGACCTGCGCATGGGCGGGTACATCACGGCGGCCATCGGCGTCGCAATGTTCCCGTGGATCCTCGTGAACCATATTATCGGCTGGTTGATCGCATACTCCGCATTGCTGGGACCCATCGCGGGTATATTGTTGGCGGACTATTATATCGTCCGAAAGCGAAACTTGTATGTCGAAGACTTGTTCAAGCTGAAAGGGATCTATGAGGGCCGCAACGGTTGGAACTGGGCGGGCATTTGGGCACTCATTATCGGTATCCTGCCTAACATTCCAGGATTCCTGCAGGGCGTTGGTCTTGTCGATTCGGTCCCGGCTTTCTTCGCAACAATCTACACCTATGCCTGGTTTGTAGGGTTGTTCGTTGCAGCGGTGGTCTACATCATCCTTATGAAGGACGTGAGTGCCAAGAATGGGTGAGGTTTCGGCCGCTCCCTGCGACATGCGCCAATGGCCGGCAAATGCAATGACAAAATCCTTAGATTCTAAAATGGAGGCAGACCCATGACCATACTCATTCGCGGCGGCACGGCAGTGAACGCGGACCTGTCGCAGCGCGCCGATGTCCTGGTCAAAGGAGATAAGATCGCCGCCATCGGGCTCGATCTCGAGGCGCCGGAGGGAGCCGAGGTGATCGACGCCGGTGGCTGTTATGTGATGCCGGGCGGCATCGATCCGCACACCCACATGGAGCTGCCCTTCATGGGCACTGTCGCCTCGGAAGACTTTTTCTCCGGCACCACCGCCGGGGCGGTCGGCGGCACCACCATGATCATCGACTTCGTGATTCCCAACCCGCAGCAAGACATCATGGAGGCCTATCACACCTGGCGCGGTTGGGCCGAGAAGGCGGCCACCGACTACAGCTTCCACGTGGCGATTACCTGGTGGGACGACACGGTGAACGAGGCGATGGGAAGCCTGACGCAAGAATACGGCGTCAACAGCTTCAAGCACTTCATGGCCTACAAAGGTGCCATCATGGCCGACGACGAGGTGCTGGTGAAATCCTTCGGCCGGGCCCGCGAGCTTGGCGCGATCTGCACCGTGCACGCGGAAAACGGCGAGCTGGTCGCCCATCTTCAGCAGGAGCTTTTGGCCAAGGGGATCACCGGGCCCGAAGGTCATCCGCAATCCCGGCCGTCCGAGGTCGAGGGCGAAGCGGCCGACCGCGCGATCCGCATCGCCCAGGTGCTGAACGTGCCGCTCTATATCGTGCACAATTCCTGCATCGAATCCCTGCAGGCGATCACCCGGGCGCGCAACGAGGGCCAGCGGGTCTTCGGCGAGGTCTTGGCCGGCCATCTCCTGGTCGACGATTCCGTCTACCGCCATCCGGATTGGGACTATGCGGCGGCCCATGTGATGAGCCCACCCTTCCGCCCGAGGAAGCACCAGGAAGCGCTTTGGCGCGGCTTGCAGGCCGGCATGCTGCAGACCACGGCGACCGATCACTGCTGCTTCTGTGCGCCGCAAAAGCGCATGGGCCACAACAACTTCACCCAGATCCCCAACGGCACCGGCGGGGTCGAGGACCGCATGCACGTGCTGTGGCACCATGGGGTCGGCGGCGGCCGTCTGACCATCAACGAGTTCGTCGCCATCACCTCGACCAACGCGGCCAAGATTTTCAACATCTATCCGCGCAAGGGCTCGCTCTCGGTCGGCGCCGACGCGGACATCGCCATCTGGGACCCGGAGAAGGAACACACCATCTCCAAGGAGACGCACCACCAGAATGTCGACTTCAATATCTTTGAGGGCATGACCGTCAAGGGCGTCAACGTGACCACCATCAGCCAGGGCACTGTGGTTTACCAAGACGGCGATATCCGCACCGAGCGCGGCAAGGGACGCTATGTCAAACGCCCGACCTTCGCCCCCTACTACGACGCGGTAACGCGTAACGCCGAGGTCAATGCGCCCACCGCCGTCGACCGCATGGGGTAGCCGTGCCTAGGCTGCTGCCGGCTCGTGTTCAGGATGAGGTGTTCTGTGTTTCCAAGATGACGCCGGCTTCGTCCAATAGCACGCCGGCGACATCGAAACTGTGGTCCAGGGCGCCATCCACCGTTGGCTTCGGCGGGCAGCAGACTTTAGCGATGCCGCTCTGGACGATGGCCCTGGCGCAATCGGCGCAAGGGAAGCGGTTGATATAAATCGTACAGCCCTGCAAGGAGACACCCATGCGCGCCGCATTGTAGATCGCGTTGCGCTCGGCGTGTTCGAACCAGAAGAATTTCTCCCCGCTTTTGCGGTCGAAGCGGGCCTCGTCCTCGGCGTCGACACCGCGGGGCAAGCCGTTGATACCCAAGGTGCGAATCTCCAGATGTGATCCGACGACGACCGCCCCCACTTGGAAATCACGGTCCTCCGACCATCCGGCGAGGTGGTCGCAAAGCCCGAGGAATCGGCGGTCCCATTTGTCCTTCTTGGCTGACATGGCTGTATCCCCTTTGGCTGTCTTAGGCGAGCGTGTAGGCGGTCTTGACCGTGGTATAGAACTCGGCGGCATAGCGCCCCTGCTCGCGCGGGCCGTAGCTCGATCCCTTGCGCCCGCCGAAGGGGACATGATAGTCGACACCTGCGGTCGGCAGGTTGACCATCACCATGCCGGCTTCCGCGTTGCGCCGGAAGTCGGTGGCGTGTTTCAGGCTGGCGGTGCAGATACCGGACGACAGACCGAAGGGGGTGTCGTTGGCCACGGCCAGCGCCTCCTCGTAGTCCTTCACCCGGATCACATTGGCCACCGGCCCGAAGACCTCTTCGCGGGAAATGCGCATATCGTTGCTGGTCTCGGTGAAGAGCGCCGGCTGCAGATAAAAGCCCGGCGTCTCCCGGGTCAGCCGCTCGCCACCCCAGTGCAGCTTGGCGCCCTCGCTTTGAGCGATACGGATGTAGTCTTCGTCCTGGGCCAGCTGGCTTGCGTCGACCACGGGGCCGATGTGGGTGCCGTCTTTCAGGGCATCGTCCACCACCAGGCCCTGGAGCCGTTCGGTCAGCGCATCGACGAAGCGGTCGTGTATGTTCTCGGCGACCACCAGCCGGCTGGAGGCCGTGCAGCGCTGGCCGGTGGAGAAGAAGGCGCCATTGGCGGCACAGTCCACCGCCGTGGCAAGATCGGCATCGTCTAGCACCACCAGCGGGTTTTTGCCGCCCATCTCGAGCTGAACCTTGCGCAGCTTTTGGGCACAGGCAGCAGCGACCCGCTTGCCGGTCTTCACCGATCCAGTGAAGGTGATGGCGTCGACCGCCGGGCTGTCCAGTAGGGCCTCTCCGACCACCGAACCGCTCCCCATGACCAGGTTGAAGACACCCGCGGGCAGGTCGGTACGGGCCAAAATATCGGCCAGAGCCCAGGCACAGCCGGGCACCAGGCCGGCGGGCTTGAAGACGACCGTGTTGCCGTAACACAGCGCCGGGGCAATCTTCCAAGCGGGAATGGCGATGGGAAAGTTCCACGGCGTGATGACGCCGACCACGCCGACCGCCTCGCGGGTCATATCCACCCCAATACCCGGGCGCACGCTGGGGAGGGTCTCGCCGCTGAGCCGCAGGGCCTCGCCGGCGAAGAAGGAGAAGATTTGCGCCGCGCGCACGGTCTCGCCAATCCCTTCCGGCCTGGTTTTGCCTTCCTCGCGGGCCAGCAGCGTGCCCAGCTCCTCTTTGCGGGCCATGATCTCGTTGGAGACCGTCATCAGGATATCGTAGCGTTGCTGCGGACCGGACCGGGACCAATCGTGGAACGCTTCTTTTGCCGCCATGATGGCGGCCTGGGTATCCTCGGCCGTCGCGCGGGCGTAGTCGCCCACCCGGTCGTCGGTGTTCGATGGATTGATGTTACCGGCGCTGTCCTGGCTGTCGGCCCAGGCGCCGGCGATATAGTTCCGGTGCAAAGTCATCCCGTCTTTCCTTGCGATAGGGACCAGCCGGCTACGGTGGGATGGTCCTTGGTGGTGGAGTTATCCGGACCCCAGCCGCCCGGCTTGCCCAGCCCGGTCACGTCCGGTCCGAAGTAGTCACGGTTGATTGCGAGGAAGCGCTCCTCGGCGGGTTCCAAATCGTATTCGCTGCGGATGGCATCGACCGGACAGATGGTTTCGCAGAGAGCGCAATGAATGCACTCGTCCGGCTGAATGTAGAACATCCGGCCGCCCTCGTAGATGCATTCGACCGGACAAACTTCGGTGCAATCGCCGTCCTTGACGTCGATACAGGGATCGATGATGACGAAGGCCATGGCCGGTCAGCTGCCCGTCCACTTGGGTGGGCGCTTTTCGCGGAAAGCGCGGACACCCTCGTCGGCATCTTTCGAACAGAGGGCCGCGATCACCGCGGGCAATCTTTGTGCCTGGGCCTCATGGGCCGACAGATGAGCGGTGCGTTTGACGGTTTGCTTGATCGCCTTCAGCGACAGCGGTGCGCAGGCCTTTATCTCCGCCACCCAGCGGCCGACGGCATCATCCAGCCCCGTGTAGGGGACCACCTCATTGACAAGACCGAAAGAGGCGGCTTCCACCGCGTCGATCAAGCGGCCCGTGTACAGCATCCCGAGGGCGATCTTTTCGGGCACCTGCCGCTGCAGCAAAACGATCCCGCCGTCGAGCGGCATGCGGCCGACTCGCGCTTCCGGCAGACCGAACTTGGCCCCTTCGGCGGCGATCAGAATATCGCACCCAAGCACCATCTCAAAGCCGCCCCCGAGGGCATAACCGTTCACCCGGGCGATCACCGGAATATCGAGTGTGCGGCGCAGGGCGATACCGCCAAAGCCGTTCGCATTGGAATGGCCCCAGTATTCCAAACCGGTCATCGCGTTCGGTGCCTTCATGTCCGCGCCGGCGCTGAACGCGCGATCGCCGGCCCCGGTCAAGATGACGCAGCGCAATTCACGATCGGCTTCGATCCGCTGCCAGATGGCTTCCAGTTCCCTGGAACTTTCGTCATCGAGGGCATTCATACGTTCCGGACGATCGATGGTGACCCGCGCCACGCCATCCTCGATATCGAACAGCACGCCCATTAAGCGATTCCCGCCTCGGTCTTCCGCTCGGCCCCCTCCAATTCGCTCAAGACTTCTTGGGTGTGTTCACCGAGGCTCGGCGGTAGAAGGCGAATTTCAAAGGGAGCATCGGACATGTGCACCGGCGAAGCGACGATTTGCATGGCTCCGTGGATCGGGTGTTCGATGGTGGCGAGCATGCCATTGACACTGGTCTGTTCGTCCCCGAGCGCTTGGACCAAATTGCGCACGGGCGCACACAAGAGGTCTTGTTCCTCCAGCCGACGCAGGCATTCTTCGGTGCTCCAGCGGGCGAAACCCTCGCGAAAGCGGCCTTGCAGATAAGGCTTGTTCGCCCGCTGCGCCTTTAAATCAGGGAACCGCTCGGAAAGGTCCTCGTAGTCGAGGGCCGTGCAGATGTCGCGCAGAGGATTCGCTTTGAAGGCTCCGACCAGCACCACGGCACCGTCTTTGGTTTCGAAAACGCCGGAAAGCGGCATGGCCGCCCAGTTCAAATCCTTCTGATGGGTCTGCCACACGGCAGCTTCCTGCATTTGCATGGCTATCATGGAGTCGTATAGAGAAACCGAGATTTGCTGGCCCCGTCCGGTTTTCTCACGCGCCAACAAGGCGGCAAGCACCCCTTGCACGAGGTGCATGCCGGCCGTGTAGTCGCACAGCGCCGTCGGGTAGATCGACCGGGGAATGGTCTCGTCGGCCCGGCGCTCCATGACACCGGTCATGGCCTGCGCCAAGACATCCTGACCACCCTTGTGTACATAGGGGCCCTTTTCGCCAAACCCGGTTCCGGAGGCATAGATGAGGCGCGGATTGACCCCACTGAGCGTCGCGTATCCCAGTCCCAAACGGTCCATGACGCCCGGCCGGAAATTGTTGACCACAACATCGGCGTTCCGGATCAGCTCGACTATCGTTTTTCTGTCGGCGGCGTCCTTTAGATTGAGGGCCACCGACCGTTTGTTGCGATTGAGACTGCAAAAGACAGGATTGTTTTGATCCGCCGCGTTGCCGCCACCAAAAAAGTTGCGCGAAAGCTCCCCGCTTCCCGGCTTCTCGATCTTGATCACGTCGGCGCCGAAATCGGCCAGCATCTGCGTCGCCGAGGGTCCCAGCATGACTTGGGTGAAATCAATTATTCGAATGCCGTCAAGCGGCGGTGTTGGCGTGTTGGGCATAAAGGTTTCCTTAAAAATGAACGGAGCGCTATTCGGCGATATTCCTCAAGTCGGCGTTGTCGGAGGGGATGTCTCCCGGATCGGCACCCCGGGCCCTCATTTCCTTCTGGATGCTGCGAGGGTCGACATCGCGCAGCGCGAGATTGCCTTCCAGCGCCAAGGAGCAGGCGATGCCCGATGCTTCTCCCTGGACCATGCAGGGCGGGATCTCCCGGGACATGCGCTGGGCCTCCGGTTCGGCGGAATAGTGCCGGCCGGCGACGATGAGATTGTCGAGCCCACGCGGCAGCAGGGCCCGGTAGGGCGTATAGTAGTCGCGGCCGCGGCAGACGCTGTCATGGAAGTGACGGCGGCTGGTCACGTCGTCCTTGGTGACCACGTATTCGCCGCGGAGCATGCGGGTCTGGCGCACGCCGATCTGTTCTGCGGCGCCCAGGAAGCGCGCGTTCTCGAACCCCGGTAGATTCTCGCGGGCATAGTCGAATAGCCGCATCATGCGGGCGCGGCCTTCGAACTCGGCGGCGGTCAGGTGTTCCACGGAAAGGCCGTCGTACTTGGGCATGTGCGGGCAATTGCACCAGATGATGCCGGGCAGTGGGGTTTTCAGCCACCACATGTCCCAGGCCCCGCCGATGATGCGGCGCGCTTCCCGGTCAACCTTCTTGAAGGCTTCCGGTTCTTCGTATTGGAAACGCTCGGCCTCGTCGGTATCGACATTGGCCAGCCGGAAGACCGTGGTGACAATGTACTTGCCGGTGGTGAACTCGGCACCGGCGGAAATGGCGACGTCCAAATCTCCTGTCGCGTCGACCACCATGTCGGCCAGGATCGCCTGCCTGCCGGTCTTGGTCTGGCAGATGACGCCCTTGACCCGGCCCGCCTCGACGATGGTATCGGCGAACCAGGAGTGCAGGCGCAGATTGATCTTGGCCTCCTGGACCAGATCCACCGAGACCCGTTTCCAGGCATCGGGATCGAAGGCCACGGCATGGACGATGGGTTGCGGGCGGGAGTGTTGGTGAAAGTCGTGGACGCCCCAGCGCATCCATTTGCGCGACATCTCCCAATCGGTGCGGCAGTCCTCGGGCGGCGGAAATACGGCGCCGTCCTGCCGGGCCATGCGATCGACGAACTCGTCGACCAGGCCCTTTACGGTAATTTCCTGGCCGTTGGTCATATCGTCGAGCACCAGGACCATGCCACCGGAGGCCATGCCGCCGAGATGGTGATAGCGCTCGAGCAGGGTAACGGAGCAGCCGCTGCGAGCGGCCGACAGGGCTGCGCAAAGCCCCGCCGGCCCGCCGCCGACGACAACGACATCGGACTTGGCCACCACCGGCACGTCGCGCGCCGGCTCCTTGACAGTCATAACATTTTCTAATTCAGGCAAGCTTTTCTCCTTTAGCGGTCCGGGACCGCTGCAACGGGGTTTATTTGCGCTCTAGTGCGACGCGGGCCGAACGAAGACCGCGATCAGTCGGTCTTCCAGCGGATGATCAAGCGTTCGGCTGTGGCGACCGTCACGAACAACAAGACAGCCATGGCCGAGGACAGCAGGACAGCGGCATAGAGGAGCGCGGACCGGTAATTGAATGTGGCTTCCAAGATCAGTGCGCCGAGACCTTCGCTGGCCCCCACCCACTCACCGACGATGGCGCCGATGACACAGGTCGTCGATGCGATCTTGAGGGCAGAAAACAAGAAGGGAAGCGATGCGAAAATACGGATCTTCCAAAACACCTCCCATTGTGTCGCCGATAGGATTCGGCTCAATTCTATGGCTTGCGGGCTCACCGACTGAAGGCCGCGCACCATGTTGACCAGGGTCGGAAAGAAACAGATGAGCGATGCGATGATCACCTTGGCGATAAGCCCGCTGCCGAAAATCAACACCAAGATCGGCGCTATCGCCAAAATGGGGATCGTGTTGATGAAGACGGAAAGGGGGAAAAATGCGTTCTCCAAGATCCTGTTATGAACAAAGGCCACAGCCAAACAGATTGCGATCATGTTGCCGAAGAAGAAGCCCAACATGCTCTCGATCAGGGTCGGCCAGAAGTTCTTGAGCAGCAAGGGCAACTCGGCGGTAAAGACTGCGATCACGTCCGTCGGCGCCGGCGCGATGAAGGATGGAACTTCGAAGTAACGCACGCCGAATTGCCAAGCCAGAAGGAGCGTTGTGATCGTCGCGCCGGAGATAAAGTACCGCTTCTTGTAGAAGGGATCCGAGGCGATCACTGGCGTGTCGGTATCGATGATGGTGTCTACTTGTGCATCGTCAACAGCGGTCATGATGAACATTCCTCCAACAGGTGCCGCAACTGAGCTGTATAGGCATTGAATTCAGCGGATTCCCGGATTGCGATTTCTCGCGGATGGGGCAAATCGATATCGATGATTTCTTTCAGCCGGCCGGGACGGGCCTGCAACATGAGAACCTTCTGGCCCAGGAACACGGCCTCGTCGATCGCGTGGGTGACGAACAAAATTGTGACCCCGGTTTCCTGCCACACCTTGAGAATTTGCAAGTTGAGATGATCGCGGGTTATCTCATCGAGAGCGCCGAAGGGTTCGTCCATCATCAGCAGTTTGGGCTTGCACACGAGCGCCCGGGCAATGCCCACCCGCTGGCGCATGCCGCCGGACAATTCGTGGGGAAAGGCATCTTCTCGCCCCTTCAGGCCGACCAGCTCCAAGAGTTCCTTGGGCGAGAGATCGCTGACCGGCAGGTCCTGACCTTTTTTGACACCCATCTGAAGGGGGAGGCTGACGTTTTCCAGCGCGGTGCGCCAAGGCAGTAATGCGGCGTCCTGGAAGACGAAGCCGAAATCTCGCGCAAAGCGTGCCTGTTCCGGGGTTTTCCCCAGGATCTTCACGCTGCCCTTGGCTGTCGGCACCAGGTCGGTGACGAGCCTGAGCATAGTGGACTTGCCGCAGCCCGACGGGCCGAGGATGGTCCAAAAGGCCCCTTGCTCGATAGTGAGGGTCAAGTTTTGAATGGCAGTAAAGCTGCCAAACTGTACCCACGCGTTTTGCAAGGCCGCTGCCGCGAGATTTTCTCCCGCGGCAACTGCCGAACCCGTTTGTGTGTTCGATGCTAGTGACATTGCTTTCGTTCTCAGCCCAATTTGGGCCGAGCTCCCGTTGTTGCTTCAAGAATGGTTGTCGTCATCACGTCATCCACGCTTGGCACCGAATTCTTGAACTGGCCAAGATCCGCATAGATCTGGATCTGATTGGCCCAGTTTTCCGCGCTCATGGCGCCCCAGCCGTTGGCCTTGGTTTCTTCATTGAACACATATTCGAGGATGACACCGACGGCTCGCTTTTCCGCCTCCGCGTTCAAGTTGGGGAAGCGGGTCGTCAGAAATTCCACCGCCTGTTGCGGATTCTCACTGACCCAGGCCCAGCCCTTTCCCGTGGCGGCGATGAAGGCGGCGAGTTGTTCGCTATGCTCTTCGAGAACGTCGTCGTGGACATAATAGGGATTGGCATAGAGCTGAACACCGGCGTCCCAAAGCCGCATGTCGTTGCGCTGGTCGCCGAGAATATCCAGCGCCGCGATGTTCGACGCCCAGCCGGCGACGGCATCGACCTGGCCAGTCATCAAGGGCCCGAAGTCGCTGCCCATGACCGCCACCTCCACTTGGTCTTCGGGAATATCGTGTTTCGCCAAGAGCGCCCGCAAGAGGATGCGTGCCGTCCCCGGCATTGCAATCGTCTTGCCGATCATGTCTTGCGGGGTATTGATCGGATTTGATTTCAAGGAGAAGTAGGTGAAGGGATGCTGTTGATAGCCGACCGCAATGCACTTGATGGGAATGCCAGCCGACCGGGCCAGCATCAGCGAAGGACTGGAAGAAATGTTCCCGAGATTGGCGCGCTTGGAGGCCACCGATGCGACGCCATCGATGTTCGGTCCGCCGGCCTTTATATTGAGGCTTAGGCCCGCGTCTTTGTAGTACCCGAGTTTCTCGGCCGCGACCTCGCCAAGCTGCCCATTGGAAATCAGCCAGCCCAATTGTATGGTGATTTCATACTCATCCGCGAATGCAGGCCTGGTGATATTCAAGAATGAGCCGGCCGCGGCCACTCCCGATAGTCCCGCCATGCCGCGCAAGATCTGCCGCCGGCCAATATTTTTTTCATTGATGCCCATGTTCTTAACCTCCCTTTGGTTCTGACGAAACCTCACGTCACTATCGATAGAAAACTACTCTCACCATGGCGATGCACAAAGCATCATGTCTCGACAATAGCGATGCCGAATTGGCATCACCTCCCGCATCAGCCGATTTTCGGCCGTACCCCTCTTGTGGCGTCGAGGATTGCGGTCGTCATGACGTCGTCGACCCGCGGCACCGGGCCTTCGAACTGGCCTAGATCGGCATAGGTCTGGATCTGCCTTTCCCAGTTGTCCTTGTTCATGGTGCCCCAGCCGTGGGCCTTGGTCTCCTCGTTGAAGACATACTTGAGCACCACATGGACGGCTTCCTGCTCGATCTCGTCATCCAGGTTGGGCAATCTGTAGGTCAGAAACTCCACCGCGGTCTTGCGGTTTTCCTTGACCCAAGCCCAGCCCTTGGCCGTCGCGGTGATAAAGGCTTCGAGTTTGTCGCTGTGCTTTTGCAGCACCTCGTCGCGAACGTAGTAGGGATTGGCATAGAGCTGGATGCCGGCATCCCACAAGCGCATGTCGTGGCGCTGATCGCCGAGAACCTTGATCCGATCGAGGCTCGTCGCCCATCCGGTCACGGCGTCGACCTGGCCGTTGACCAAGGGCAGCATGTCCGCGCCCAGGTCCTGAACCTCGACCTCATGTTCGGGTATGTTGTGCTTGGCCAAGAGCGCGCGCAAGAGAATACGGGCCGTGCTTTGGGTGGCGACCGTCTTGCCGATCATGTCCTGTGGGCTGTCGATGGGATTGTGCCGCAAGGAGAAGTAAGTGAAGGGGTGCTGCTGGAATCCCACGGCGATGCATTTGATCGGCGCCCCGGAAGAGCGTGCCAACATCAGCGACGGGCTCGAAGAGACCTGGCCGAGAAGGGCCTTGCCCGCGGTGACCGATTCGAGGCCATTGATCTTCGGTCCGCCGGGAATGATCTTCAGCTTGAGGTTGGCGTCCCGGTAATAACCGAGCTTTACGGCCGCGTACTCGCCCAGCTGACCGTTGTCGATGAGCCAGCCCAGCTGCATCGAAATTTCGAAGTCTTCATCGGCGCGGGCCGGCTTCGAAACGTCGAGCAAGGTGCCCGACAGCGACGCAGCCCCAGCCGCAAGGCCCATCGATTTCAGCACCGCCCGGCGATTGATGTTTCCGGTTACTTCGCTAACCATATCGGTTCCCTTTCGAATCTCCATCAAGAGTCTCTCAGATTTGGGCTCGGACTAATGCAACACCGGCGCGTCAGGCCACGCCGTGAGCCTCGATCATAGACTCGGAATCGGTGCTTCGTTATGATGTATCTTGCGGCAATAGTGATGACTAAACGGCATCAGGCTACCAAGGGCAAGCACGCGCCATGCATCATTCCGTCCTTCGCTACGTCGACGAAGTCGCCCGCCAGGGATCGATCCGAAAAGCGGCCAAAATCCTCCATGTTGCCTCCTCGGCAGTCAATCGCCAGATCCTGAAACTGGAGGAGGAGTTAGGGATCCGCCTCTTCGACCGGCTGCCGGAGGGGGTCATCGCGACCCCTGCCGGGCGCACGATCGTCGAACACTGCCGACGGACTCTCTATGAGTTCCGCAATGTCAAAGCGGCGATCGAGGATATCCGCGATTTGCGCACCGGGCACATTCGCGTGTCCACCTTGGACTCCGTGACCTTCAGTTTCCTACCCGAGGTGGTCGGCGCCTTTAACGTCAAGTACCCGGGGATTTCCTTTACGGTCGCCGTGGCGCCGCCGGAAGAAACGCTGGAAAACATCGCCAGCGGCCAGGTCGATGTCGGTATCAGCTTCATCCAATCGGACCATCCAGAAGTACGGGTGCTGGCGCAAAAATCGACGCCCTTCGGCATCGTCGTCAAGCCGGACCACCCCCTGGCCGACCGGCCCGTGGTCAAACTTCTCGACTGCCTCCCATACCCGCTCGTCAGGACGATCGACGCACGCGGGCGCGAATCCATCGTAGACCAGGCCACCGACCCCGACCTCCACTCGCTGATGACGGTCTTTTTCACCAACTCCCTGGTCATGGCCAAACAAGCGATCCAATCGGACATCGGCATGGGCATCTACACCAAGGTCGGCTTCATCACCGACGTGCGCGACGGCTTGTTCCGCTTCGTGCCGCTTGAGGAAAAACCGCTGAGCGAATTCCGCATCGGCATCCTGGCCTCCGCCCAACGCAATCTGGATACCGCCTCGGGCCTTTTCGTCGCCGCCTTGCAGCAAGCCTTCCGGCAAGTGGATTTTTCCTAGAGCCTGATCGAGATTTGGTCGTGAGCCAGTCTCCATTCAAATGCTTAGCGGAGGATTCACGGCGCAATCGGGAGCGCCGAAGCGATGCCGATGAAGCCGATCCTGCGCTTATTCGACACCTTCGTTCCGGCAAAACACCACAGCTCATACCAAAGGCTTCTTCGCGCCTCCCCGAATTCAAGCGAAAAGGGATTTTGCATGGCCGCCGTTGGACCAAACCGGATCACTTTAGCTCTCTTGGCGCACAGAAGTCGCACACGCTGCACGCAATCTCACTGAAACAGATGTATTTTCCCTCCCGTTCATCATGGGTAGAGTGGAGAGCAGAAAAATTTTATTTGTCAATGATTTATAGTGTAATTCAGCGGAGCTACATGAAGGCCGGCATAGTCAGGACTGGGCGAACCTGTACCTCTTTTGATCGCTGAGTGTACGGAAGTTGTTCGGATCGCAAAAGCTGTAGGGATCATAGCGACACGGTCAAAGGTCAAAGACAAAGGTTGGTTGCTCGGAAAGTCTTTTGTCGAAGATCGAGTGCGATAAGGCGACGCCCTCGTTGCGCACGCTGCATCGGATCGTGCGGGTTCTGGACACCTCCATAGCCTCCTTATTCGGAGAAACGGCGGCCGATGAAGTGACGGTTTATCGCGGTGGCGCGCGCCCGGAAATCATCATCAATGCACAAGACGGGGCAGATCCCATCCGCCTGGAGCGGGTGACCCCCTTTGTGGACGGACAATCGCTGGAAGGCAACGTGCATGTGGTGAGCCAAGGGGCCGACAGCGGCGGCGCCATCAGCCACCAGGGCGAGGAGGTTGGTTATGTCCTGGAAGGCGAGCTAGAATTGACGGTCGCTTCGACCACCTACTACCTCGCTCCCGGGGATTCCTTTTACTTCCGGTCGGAACTCCCGCACAGTTACCGCAACATCGGCAGCGGCACCGCCCGGATCCTCTGGGTCAACGCGCCGCCAACTTTCTGAGCCGCTCCTTGGCGCCCGGGGACGCAGAAGGGGAGGGGACACAAGCTCTTGGCATTCGAGCACGATTTGGATGGAGGTAGGCCGGCAATGAAAGGAGAACGGGAACTGGTCGCACGCGAACTGGCCAGGAGGCGCCGGCAAGGCATAGTGACCGATCCTATCCCGCAGGCTGCCGTGCCGGACCTGCCGGCTGCGATCGCCCTGCGGGCGGCGGCAGAAACGGCGATGCAAGAAAGGATCTGCGGCTGGAAGATCGGTGCAACGAGCGCCGAGATACAAAGTCTGTTCGGCGCTCAGGAACCTTTCTGCTCCGCCCTCTTTGCGCCGCGTTGCCACGGCAACGGTGATACTTTGACCCTACCTCAAGGGCTTATGGGGTTTGAGTGCGAATTCGCCTTTCGCCTCGCAAAGGATGTTCGAGACCAGGACCAGTCAAAGGGTGAGGCGGATGTCCTCGACTTCGTTTCTGAGGCCTACCTTGCCATCGAAGTCATTGGCACGCGTCAGCGAACCACCGGCAAGCTAAGGCTTGCTCAAATCGTCGCTGACTTCGGCCTCAATGTCGCCTTTGTCTTGGGCCCTGAGGTCGAGAATTGGCGGTCGGCGGACTTGGCAGCTGTGGCGGTGAGGGCTTTGGTCAACGGCGAGCTCAGGGCCGAGGGGTCGGCCGCGCAGGTTCTCGGGCATCCGCTGCGGGCGCTTTCGTGGCTGATTGATAACAGCCATCGTGTCTTGGCGCCGCTTCGGCGGGACCATATCGTGTCGACAGGAACCTGCGTCGGTATTGTGCCTTGCCAGCCTGGAGATGCTATCGTCGGCGACTTTGGTATTTTCGGCCAAGTGGAAGCTGTTGGTCAGTAGCTGTTCGGCCTTGGACGGGGCGAAGGAGTGACGGTGACCAAACTGTCGATATTTTGCGGGGGACGGAGCCAAAGCAGCGGTTTGTCCGCGAAATCTCCGTCTGCAGGCCCATCGAATGTTAAGAACCACTTGCGGAGTTGAAAGGAAGTAGGGGCAACAGCGATGCGCGACAAGCTGCCAATCGGCTTAGTTTTTTCCGTCACCGGACCCTACAGTGCCGTCTCAAACTCAATGCTGAACGGCGCACTCTTGGCCATCGACGAAGTGAACGCCGACGAGAGCTTCAGTTTTACCTTGGAAGCCCGAGCCGTCGACCCGAAAGGCAATAACGAAAGCTATCGAACCTATTGCGAGACAATGCTGAAGCGGCAAGGGATACGCCACATTGTTGGGTGCTATACCTCAATTAGCCGAAAGGAAGTTATTCCCTATTTCGAAAAATATGATGGCATCCTCTGGTACCCCTCCCATTACGAGGGTTTCGAGACAAGCGACAACGTCATTTATACGGGCGCCGCACCAAACCAACATATCATCCCTTTAGCCCGCTACATGATGAGCGGCTTTGGAACGCGGGCCTATTGTATCGGATCGAATTACATTTGGGCGTGGGAGAACAACCGAATTCTTCGCGAAGTCTTGACCGCTTGTGGCGGCAAAATCCTGGCCGAGAAGTACATCCCCGTCGGTTCGATCGACGTCGGTCATCTGGTAGAAGAAATCCAACGTCATAAGCCCGATTTCGTTTACAGCACCCTCATCGGGGACTCCCGCTATGCGTTGGTAAAGGCCATGCAGTTGGCAGAAACCACCGAGACGGAGGCTTGGGCGCGGCCGATCCCGATTTGCGATTGCAGCCTATCCGAACCCGAGTTGTTAGAGATCGGGCCTTCTGCCAGTCCCGGTCTCATTGCATCGAGCGTCTACTTTCAGAGTGTTGCGACGGAGAAGAACCGCTCATTCGTTTCCCGCTATAAGAAGCGCTTTGGGCAGGAGTCCATCACCAGTGCCGATGCCGAAGCCTCCTACATAGCGGTACTCCTATTGGCGAACGCACTTCGTGAGGCGGGAACAGAAGCGATTGACGTCGTGCGCCGTTCGGCTCTCGGCAGCAGTATTGATGCACCACAAGGCCAAGTCACGATCGATCCCGAAAACGCTCATTGTTATCTCACGCCGCGCCTGGCCCGGGCAAAGAACCATCAGGAGTTTGATATTTTTTGGGAAGCCAAGGAGCCGATCAAACCCGACCCCTATTTGGTTTGGCTCGATAGTGATAAGGATGCCCAACGGCCCCTTGACGATCCCTTGCCTGACGTGCGCGGCGAAACGCGAAGAAAGCTGAGGTTGATCAAATGATTGCGCCTCGTATGCCTAATTTTCGCGGCCACAGCGCGGCCGTCCTTCATCCTGCAGATGCCAATAGAACAGCCTTGTCTGAACAACTCACTCGCTTGGGCATTGAGGCGCAAGAAATTTGGCCTATGCCCAGATCCTTGCCAGGAGATTTCGATGTTATCTTTTTCGATGCTGATCGGCTTCCAGCAAGCGTCACGGACAGGGTCTGGGGAAAAAACAGTCTGCCGTTGATTGCCATAACTGGCACGGAGGCGCCCGGCAGACTTGAAGCCATGTTGGCAATGGGTCCCCATGCCATGCTGAACAAACCCCTACGGCGACAGGGCATATTTAAGGCTCTGGTGTTCGCCTATCATTCCTTTTCAAAGCAGAAAGAGATTGCGGGCCGTTTGAGCCATTATCAAGAACAGACCCGCGCTCGCCCCTTATTGTTCAAGGCTTTGATATCCATCATGCGTCGATATGAAGTCGGAGATGATGAGGCCTTTGCAGCCGTGAGAGCAGCCAGCATGTCGTCAAACATGCATGTAGAGTCCTTTGCCGCGGCCTTGTTGAGCAACCCGGACCGATTTATCAAGGCCATTGAGTGTGAGCTCTTGAAGAACCGAACCAAGCGCCGTAGCAGTGCTGTTTAGCGCTGAGGTGATGGATGCTGCCCGGCAATCAAGCCAATCGATTGACGAGATAGCCGTGGCCATGGGGGAGATCGCTGCCGTGGGCTGAGGTCGATTTCGCATTGACTCTCTAGCGTGGTATGGCGGATTATGACCCTTGAAATTGCTGCGCCGTATGCCGATCGTGATTATTTCAATCGGTGGTGTATCAAAAGCATAGCAGCTTAGGCTGCAAAGGCATCGAGGCCCTGGGCGAAAGCCCGAGGGCCTGTTTTTGTTTGGGGCCCAATCTTAAATCGAACAACGGGGAGATGCAGATGTCGAAAGACCGGGACGTAGACCTTCATGAATCCGCGACCGAATGTTCGGAGATCGATCAGGACAAGAGGGCAATGCTGGGCCTGCCAGTGAAGCGGCGCACCTTCCTGCAAGGGGCGACAGCGACCGCAGTGGCTGCACCCTTGGTGCTACCGGGTCTAAAGAGGGCGCGGGCAGCGGACGGTCCGGTGAAAATCGGCCATATTGAAGATCTGTCGGGAAATCTCGCGGTCTATGGCGTGCAGAAATTTCACGCCGCCCAATTGGCCGTGAAGGAAATCAACGAAGGCAAGACCCTAAAGGGCGGGCCCGTCGGGTCGGGTGGCTTAGGCGCCATGGCGAACTTCGCTAGTGCGCCGCCGGTCATGGGGCACGGCGAGGGCGACCTCAAATATGTCAACGACGGAGGAGAGCGTTCGGGCGCCGGAATGTCTTTCGTGGAGGATGAAGACGTCCTCGTCGATTCCGGTGAGTCAGGCCTGCTCGGCCGCGAGGTAGAGCTCATCGGTCCGGACGGCCAATCCAACAACAACATCTGGCAGCAGCTGACCCGGCGCCTGATCCAGGAGGACGAAGTCGACTGTCTCGTTGCCGGTTTCACCAGCGCCGAGCGGGAAGCGATTCGGCCGATCGTCGACCAGTTCAAGCAGCTTTACATCTATACCAATCAGTATGAAGGCGGCGTTGCCGACTCAAACACCTTTTGCACCGGCGCGATCTGTGAGCAGCAGGTGATCCCGGTCGTTGACTACATGATCCGAAAATTCGGGCCACGGGTTTACACTATCGCCGCCGACTACAACTTCGGCCAGTTGACGGCCGCCTGGACCAAGGCCTTTGCGCCGTTGGTCGGCGGGGAGATCATCGAGGAAGAATTCGTGCCCCTGAGCGTCTCCGACTTCACCACGTCAATTGCCCGCATCCAGGCGGCCAAACCGGACTGGGTCTTCACCCTGTTGGTGGGGTCCAATCAGTCCAACTACTATCCTCAGGCGGCTGCTGCCGGCCTGGAGTATCCCATGGCCTCGACGGTGAACATGGCGCAGGGCTATGAGCACCGCCGTTTCAAGCCGCCATCGTTGAACCGCATGTACAATTGCGTCAACTATATCGAAGAGATTCCGACGGTTCGTAACCGTGCCTTTGTCAAACGCTGGTACGAGATGTTCCCGGACGATCCCTATATCGGCCAGATGGCGCAAAACACGTACTTTTCGGTGCACCTCTACGCCAAAGCAGCACGCCTGGCTGGCACGACCGAGCAGGAAGCGGTGAAGCTGGCCCTTGAATCTGGCCTGTCGATTGAGGCGCCGGAAGGGGCGGTCTTCCTCGAACCATCGACGCACCACTGCTCGCATTACATCCGGCTGGCCACAGCGGATGAGAACCACCATGTCAGCTTCGTTCGCGAGTGGCCCAGCATTCAACCCTGGTGGTTGCAGCGGGTCGGCGTGAACCTCGTCCGCCACAAGGAATACAAGCAGTACATCCCAGACGAAGATCGTTTCTTCACGATGTTTGGCGGATAGGCTTAGCGAATGCCGTTCCGGCCGATCGAGTCCATGTCGGTCGGGACGGCTGGCAGCTGCAAGTGCAAAGGAGCGCCTCTCGGGCTCTGCTGCAGGACTAGCGAAGTGGGCGCGGATTGCTGGGCCTTCGCGCTAGTGTCGAAGCGGATAGATCTGATTACGGATAATTGGCGCCGTGGTTGCAGCGCGTTGCGATGAGAAAATTCTTTGAACTGGGCTGAAATTCGGGATCAAATGGTCTTTGCCAGTCTGTGTTGTCATTCTACCGGTACCTGGGGGGAGCGGTGATGGAACATTTGCCGTTGGCTTTGAGCCTGCTTTACCAGCTCGGCACGACGGCAGCTTTTCTGTTTTTGGCGGCTCTTGGACTGATCATCATTCTCGGGATGATGAACATCATTAACTTGGCCCATGGCGAGCTAATGATGATGGGAGCCTACACCGCCACCATCACCCATCACGCCGGGGTTCCTTTTGCTCTCTCGGTAATCTTGGCCTTCTTTGTGGTGGGGGTCTTTGGTGCGGCGATGGAACTCCTGATCGTCCGCCGCTTCTATGGCCGCGAGCTGGGCGCGCTGGTGGTTACTTGGGGCATCAGCCTAGTGCTAGGTCAGGGCACCTTGCTGTTCTTCGGTCCCTTCATGCCCTCTATCAAGATTCCCGGCGGCTCTTATTCCTTTGGCGATTTTTCCTTTTCCGCCTACTGGCTGCTCTTGATCACTATTTCGTTCCTGCTGATCGTGGCGCTCTGGTTCATCTACCGCAAGACTACCTATGGGTTACAAGCCAAGGCCACCATGCAGAATGCCGAGATGGCGCGTAGCCTGGGGGTACGCACCGATCGGATCTATACCCTCACATTTAGCCTTGGCGCCGGATTGGCCGGGCTCAGCGGTGCTCTGATCGCGCCGACAGTGACCATCGCGCCGTTCATGGGGCAGCAGTTCGTGGCGCCGGCCTTTATCACCGTCGTCGTTGGCGGAGCCACCAACGTTATCGGCGGGGCCGTCGGCAGCAGCGTGTTGCTGTCCGCGGTTCGCACTCCGATCGGCATGGCCTTTGGGTCGTTCCTGGGAACGGTGGCGCTGTTGGTTGCCGCCCTAGTTATCATTCGTATCATGCCGAACGGGATCTCGGCGCCATTGCAGCGATTCTTCGATCGCCGGGCTAGCGGGAAGCTATTATGAGGAAAGCCCTCCAGCTCATCGCCGGGCCCGCCGATATCGGCAGAGGGCGGCTTTTCTGGATTGGGTTTCTTATCGCCATTGTGCTCTTTGCGCTCTATCCGTCTCAGGTTTCTGCCTTTCGGGCCTCCAACGTCGCCTACTACCTGCTCAACGTGCCGCTTGGCCTCGGCATGGCTCTGCTTTGGGGCTACTGTGGCGTGCTTAGCTTCGGTCATGTCGCCTACTTCGGCATCGCCGGTTATCTCTACGGCATCATCGCCGGCAACCTGCAGGGCAACCCCTGGGGACCACTGGTTGGCGAGATCGGCGGCCTTGCGGGCTGCGCTTTGGTGGCAGCCGTCTTCGGCTACTTCGTCTTCTATGCCCGGGTGCAGAAATGGATCATCCCCATCCTGACCCTCGTGCTGACCTTGCTGTTGGAGACATTTCTGGGCCAAACGGCCGGCTACCAATGGCGGGTCGGAACGGTCTTGTTGGGTGGCTACAACGGCATGACCGGCATCCCCTGGTTCCAGTTGGGAGGCTTCGTCTTTGAGGGCTATTCCTTCTACTATCTTTGCCTGGTGCTGGTGATCGCTTGCTATTGTGGCCTACGCATGCTGGCGAACTCCGAATTCGGACAGGTGATGATTGCCATCCGAGAGGACGAACTGCGCACCGAGATGCTGGGCTACGACATCCGTTTGCGCCAATGCGCCGTTTTTGTGTTGTCGGCGGTGCTCGCCGGGGTCAGTGGCTTGCTTTATGTCCAATGGGGCAATTACATCACGCCGAGTCAGGTCGGCCTCTTACAAGCGGCTCTGCCGGTGATCTGGGCTGCCGTCGGCGGACGCACCAGCTTGCTGGCCGTGGTGATTGCTACGCTCGCCCTCAACTGGCTGACCTTCACCCTGTCATCGCAAGGCAATCAATATGCCTTGGTGATCGTCGGTGCTCTCTTAGTCGTCACCATGATGTTCTTTCCACGGGGCATCATCGTGATGGGCGCGGAGTACCTTGGCCGGTTCTTTACCAGGCGCCAGCGAGATAAAAGTTTGGGGGGCGCCCATGGATAGCGCCTGCATTCTCGAGACTCGCGACCTCAACAAGAACTTCGGCGGCGTCGTTGCTGCCCATAACATCAATTTCGCGGTCAATGTCGGTGAGCTGCGCTGCATGATTGGTCCAAATGGCGCTGGCAAATCGACACTTTTCGCCATGCTGTGCGGGATCCAGCGGGCCGACAGCGGTCAGATCATGATCGCCGGCAAGGACGTTACGCGGATGCATGCCTTCCAGCGTGTTCACCTTGGCGTTGGCCTCACTTTTCAAACCAACCGAGCCTACCACGAGCTAAGCGTCCGCGAAAATCTCTCGATACCGCGTCCAGTCAAACGCACCGCTAAGAACGCCTTGGCGAGCGAGCGCTTCCACTTCGCGCTAGAGGCCTTCGAGCTGGATCCAGGTGATGAAATCCGGGCTGGCGAGCTGACCCATAATCAACTGCAGTGGCTGGAAATCGCCATGGTCTTAGCCGGTCATCCTGACTTGATCCTGCTCGACGAGCCCACGGCCGGTCTTTCGACAGAGGAGACGTCACGCACCGCCGAGGTCTTGAAGCATCTCAATGCAACCGGCCTGAGTATCGTCGTGGTCGAGCACGACATGGCTTTTGTCCGCGACGTGGCGCAGACCGTTACTGTCCTCCATCAGGGCGCCGTCTTCGCCGAAGGCTCTGTCGAGGAAATCACCGCCAACGAAGATGTAAAGCGCATATACCTGGGAAAGGCGTAAGGGCTGCCGATGGCCATAATGTCAATATCGGAGGTCGTGGCTGGGTATGATACCGCGAATGTTCTGCGGGGAATCAGCATCCATGTCGAAGTGGGCGAGATCGTTGC
Organism: Rhodospirillales bacterium; assembly: GCA_965222795.1. Lineage (GTDB taxonomy): Bacteria > Pseudomonadota > Alphaproteobacteria > Kiloniellales > CBDCUY01 > CBDCUY01. The sequence goes on from OZ244972.1 coordinate 4,281,519, forward strand.
TGTGGTAGGCCGCAACGGCGTTGGCAAGACGACCTTGATGCGTGCGATTATTGGCTTATTGCCTTTAAGGGGAGGCAGTGTTGCCTTCAAAGGTACCGATATCTCCCGACAGACAGCCGACGCCCGGGCTCGGCTTGGTATCGGTTATGTGCCCCAGGGGCGCGGGATCTTTCCGCAGTTGACGGTCGAAGAAAACCTGCGCATGGGCAGCTTCATAAATCAATCCAAGCCCAAGCCCAACTTCGCTTTTGTCTTCGAGCATTTTCCTTTTCTGCGCGAGCGCTTGGCTCAGCGCGGCGGCACCTTGAGCGGTGGCCAGCAAGCCATGTTGGCCATCGCCCGGGCACTCGTCTGCGAGCCGAATCTGCTGCTACTGGACGAGCCCAGTGATGGTGTGCAGCCAAGTATCATCGAGGAAATCGGTGAGTTCCTCATTGAACTTAGCAAGAAGGGCGAAAGCTCAGTGCTGCTGGTCGATCAAAACATCGGGTTGATGCAGTCGGTGGCGCACCGCGCCTATGCCATGGACAAGGGGCAAGTGACGCGCGAGTTTGCCGGCGAGCACCTTCAAGACGAGATGATGTTGGCCACGCACGTGGTCGTGTAGGCAACACCCGGACTCGTCGGCTTAGGGTTCCGGAAACACGAGAGGGAGGTCATCATGGAACTGGTAATGCGACAATACCCCAACGACTGGGTATCGAACTCGATCATGCATAGGCGCGGCGTCGGCGGCGGCTCTTCCGGCGTATCGCATAGCTTGACGGTCGAGGATCAAGGCACCTTTCAATACACTATTGGCCCTTATTCGGACCCGGTCCTGCACATAAAACCGGGCGATCAAGTGGTGGTCGAGACCCACGATGCCTTCGAAGGTGCCATTAAGTCGGAGGACGACAAGCCGTCCGAGCTTCTGAAGATGCCTTTCTTGAACCCCCAGTGTGGTCCGATCATGGTTGAGGGTGCCGAGCTCGGCGACACGGTCTGCGTCCATATCGAATCCATGGTTCCGCGCGGCCCGCAACCCCGTGGCACCTGTTGCATGATCAAGGAGTTCGGGGCGCTGACCGGCACCTATTATACAGCCACCCTGAACGAGCCGCTGCCGGAGAAGGTCCGCAAGGTCCACGTGGACGAGGAACATGTCTATTGGAGCGACCGGGTGACCTTGCCTTACCGGCCGCACATCGGCACCCTTAGCTGCTCGCCGGAGATCGACTCTATCAATTCGCTCACCCCCGACAACCATGGCGGCAACATGGACCTGCCGGACATGGGACCGGGAACCGTCACCTATCTGCCGGTGCGCACGGCCGGCGCCCGGGTCTTCATTGGCGATGCCCATGCCTGCCAAGGCGATGGGGAAGTCTGCGGCGTGGCGGTCGAGTATCCGACCGTCACGACCATCACCATCGATCTCATCAAGGGCTGGTCGAATGAGTGGCCGCGCCTCGAAGCCGACGACTTTATCATGGCGATCGGCTCGTCAAGACCGCTGGAGGATGCAACGCGCATCGCCTATCGCGAGCTGGTATACTGGATGGAAGCAGATTACGGTTTCGATCGTTGGGACGCCTATATGATGCTCAGCCAATGCGGCAAAGTGCGGTTGGGCAACTTCGTCGACCCTAAGTACACAGTCGGCGCGGCAATCTCCAAAAAGTATCTGAGCTAAGGGGACGCAACCGGCAGCGACGGATTTCTCGGAGATTGGTTAGAGAGAAAGGTAATGAAGCTGGTGAAATTTCGGTGCTGCCAGAGCAATGCGAGCTGGCCTCCGAAATGTTCGGCGATGAAGCCTTTACACCCGACCAATGCCGATACTACTTCGCTGTATCAGGATATGACCGCTATTGAAACGAAACTGTTCTGGCCCCATTCCTCATTTTCAACGTGAGCAACCTTCCTGAACGACCGCCGCTCACTTGATTGAGCAGTTGGATCGCTCAGGGCCTATGCGCGAGCGCTGGCCGTTGAGCCGGCGGTGGCCGTTCGGCCATCAGCAGACGCGGCTCCTGCACGATATAAAACTCCGGGCGCGGCGTCGGATCGGTCACATAAAACGTGAAGCGGGCGACCGCTCCAGGGTCGACGCTGCCCTCTTGAAAGCGCAAACGATCATAGGGTTCGCTCAGGCGGCGGCCGACAAGAAAACTGTCGGAAACAACGTCTTGTCCGGAAAAGCTGTTCATCTGGTCGAACGACAATCCGTCCCCATAGACGCTTGGTTGCCGCAGCTCGGACTGCAACTCGATATCAAAACCCGCCCAAACTCTTTGGCTGGCGTTGAGCACCACCTTGACGATGGCGACATTGAGGAAAGCGCTGCCGCGAACGCCGCTGCGGTTGACCGGCGGTGGACCGTGGAGGCGCACTACCAAGACCGCCGGCCGTAGCTGGGTGATCTCCTCGACCAGGATGATAGGGTCTTCCAAGGTGCCGCTTCCTTGCGCGGAAACCAGACGAAAGCCGCCCAACTCGTCGCTGAAGCTGAGGCCGCCCGCTACCAGTGGTTCGGCCCGCGTTTCAAAACCGACAAGCGCCAGCCCCATGAGCCCCACCAGTCTATGCCACCACGTATTCATGGCAGAACTCTAGGCATGGGCTAGGCCATTGTCTATCAAGGCGAGCGTTTGGATCGGAAGCAGACCGTCAACCAGCGCGAGCGGGCGTGTTTTTGGAGTCACGAAGCCGTTGATCAGGAGCCGATCACGCGGTGATTTCGTTTTTGACGTTAGCAATCTGGCCATGGCAGTAATTGCAGAAGGCCGCGGAGGGAGTAACGCTTTTGGATATGCCATTCCTTGATATATCTAGGATAAATACTTGCTAGGTATTGATTTATTATATGGAGTTTACAAGCCAAGTCTATAGCTAGACTAATCTACACATACTGCAAGCCATTTTGCGTTTACCAAGAAAATGAGGCCTTAGCGTTTCATCTTCTTGCGTCGCCTGTGGATTTCGTCCATGATCCTTGACAAACAAGCAAAGGCCATATGCCTTGCGAAAAATAACTAAGAAAACGTGGTCTACACAGGGAGAACATAATGTCCAAAATCACTATGCTGAAGGCGTGCCTGCGCGATGGGAAAATTTCTCGGCGCGATTTCCTGGCGCAAGCCTCGGCATTAGGCTTGACGATCGCAGCGGCTAGCACCCTCGCCGATAGCGCTCGCGCCGCCACGCCCAAAAAGGGTGGTCATTTTAGGGCGGCAATGGGTCATGGATCGACCACTGATTCTCTCGATCCAGCTACCTATGAAAATGGATTTATGAATAGTGGCGTCAATTTCTCGATCTGCAATCATATTGCCGAAGTCGGGTCGTCTGGCACCTTGGAGCCGGAATTGGCGGAAAGCTGGGAGGCTTCTGACGACGCGACAACCTGGTACTTCAAGATCCGTAAGGGGGTCGAATTCCACAACGGCAAGACATTAGACGCGGACGATGTGGTGGCCTCGGTCAATCATCACCGCGGCGAAGATTCGAAATCCGCCGCTAAGCCGCTACTCGAGCAGCTTGTCGATATCAAGGCCGACGGCAAGGATACGGTGGTGGTGCAATTGGACGGCGGCAACGCCGACTTCCCTTACATCATCAGCGACTATCACATATCCATTCTGCCTTCCAGTGAGGGCAATGTTGATTGGCAATCAGGCGTTGGCACTGGCGGTTATACGCTGGAGAATTTCGAGCCCGGTGTCAGGGCCGACTTTAAGCGATTCCCGAACTACTTCAAGGAAGGGCGGGCGCATTTTGATTCCGCCGAGATTCTGTCTATCACTGACGTGGCGGCGCGTACTAACGCGCTGACGACCAACGAGGTCGATGTGATTGATCGGGTCGATATCAAGACCTTGCACCTTCTCAAACGCAACAAGAACATCCGCATCGAGGAGACCACAGGGACAGCGCATTACACCATTCCGATGCGCACGGACACAGCACCCTTTGACAACAACGACGTTCGCCTGGCGCTGAAGTATTCTCTGGATCGCGAGGCCTTGTTAAGCACTGTCTTACGCGGTCATGGTTCGATCGGCAATGATCATCCCATTAGCCCAGCCAACCAGTACCACGCGAGCGATCTGCCGCAGCGAACTTATGACCCAGACAAGGCGAAGTTTCATCTGAAGCAGGCGGGCTTGACCGAACTGACCGTTCCTTTGCATGCGGCCGACGCTGCCTTTGGCGGGGCGGTCGATGCGGCGGTTCTCTATAAGGAACACGCAAGCAAGTCGGGCATCACCATCGACGTGGTCCGCGAGCCTAATGATGGCTATTGGTCTAACGTTTGGATGAACAAGCCCTGGTGCATGTGCTACTGGGGTGGCCGACCGACAGAAGACTGGATGTTCTCCACCGCTTATTCGGATGGGGCCAAGTGGAACGACACCTTCTGGTCGCATGAGCGGTTCAACCAGCTCCTGCTAGAGGCGCGCGCCGAACTCAACCAAGACAAACGGCGCGAAATGTACTTCGAGATGCAACGCATCTTGAGCGATGAGGGCGGCGTGGTCGTGCCGCTCTTCAACAATTATGTCTTCGCCGTTTCTTCCCAGATCCAGCACGGAGCGATGCAGGGGAATTGGGATCTAGATGGCGGCAAGTTTGTGGAGCGTTGGTGGTTCGCTTAGGGCGGGCCACCGACAAGAAAGTCGGGGGTATCGAGCGATGAAATTTGTTGTGATGAAGTGTCATGGATAAGATCTTAAAAATGATCGTCCAGCGTCTTTCGCTGGGTCTGCTCACCCTGTTTGTGGTCTCACTCATCATTTTCCTGGGGGTCAACGCCCTGCCGGGCGATTTGGCGGAGGCGATCCTGGGGCAGGCCGCCACGCCTGAAACCGTGGCCGCTTTCCGCCGGGAACTGGGCCTCGATCAGCCGCATTACATTCGCTATTGGAACTGGCTGTCGGGAATCCTGCAGGGGGATTTCGGTACCTCGCTAGCCAATAATCGCGAAATCGCGGAGTTGATCGGTGTTCGCCTTGGAAACACGATCTTCTTGGCGATCGTCGCGGCGATCATCTCGGTTCCCTTGGCGGTTACCTTGGGCGTGCTGGCGGCACTTTATCGCAATTCCATTTATGACCGCCTGGTCAACGTGGTGACTTTGAGCTCCATCTCCTTTCCGGAATTCTTCGTTGCCTACATCCTCATCCTCTTCCTAGCGGTGAAGTTCGGCTGGTTCCCCAGTATTTCCAATGTGAGCGAGGGGCTCCCCTTGTGGGATCGGGTCTATCGGGTCGCCTTGCCAGCGCTTACTCTGACCTTGGTCGTGGTCGCCCATATGATGCGCATGACCCGGGCGGCGATCATCAATCTCTTGGCCAGTCCCTTCATTGAAATGGCCAATTTGAAGGGTATGCCGCGATCGCGCATCATTGTTAAGCACGCCCTTCCCAATGCTTGGGCGCCGATCATCAACGTGATTGTGCTCAACCTGGCCTACCTCATTGTTGGCGTTGTCATTGTCGAAGTGGTCTTCGTCTACCCGGGCCTGGGGCAGTTGCTGGTCGACTCCGTGTCGAAGCGAGATATTCCGGTGGTGCAGGCGGCCTGTATGATTTTTGCAGCCACCTACATCCTCCTGAACTTGACCGCCGACATCCTGTCGATCCTGACCAACCCACGCTTGTTACATCCGAAGTGAGGGGGGCGAGATGCAATTTTCACTGATACTCAGGGAGTTCCTTCGGGCTCTTAAGAAGGCGCCGCTGACCGCTTGGTTTGGGTTGCTGGTCATTGTCTTCTACATCTTCGTTGCCGTCTTCGCGCCGGTGCTGACGCCTTACGGTGAGTCCGAGGTGGTTGGCGCCGAATTCGAGCCTTGGGGGGAGGGCTTCATCCTGGGCACGGACAACCTGGGGCGCGACATGATGACGCGCTTGGTTTATGGGGCGCGAAACACGATCGGCATCGCCTTCCTGACCACCGCACTCACCTTCGCCATCGGCTCCCTTACAGGGTTTATGGCGGCCACGCTGGGTGGCTGGGTGGATCAGATCATGAGCCGCGTGGTCGACGTGTTGATGGCTATTCCCAGCCTCATCTTTGCCCTGCTCATTCTCACCATCACCGGCACCTCGATCCTTGCGCTGGTGATTGTGATCTCCCTCTTGGAGGCAACCCGTGTCTTCCGGTTGGCGCGTGCGGTCTCGATGAACATCGTGGTGATGGACTATGTGGAGGCGGCCAAGCTGCGTGGCGAGGGACTTTGGTGGATCATGAACCGCGAAGTCTTGCCGAACTCAATTGCCCCCTTAGCGGCTGAATTCGGGCTCCGCTTCTGCTTCGTCTTCCTCTTCATCTCGGCGCTCAGCTTCCTGGGGCTCGGCATCCAACCGCCAACGGCGGACTGGGGCTCCATGGTGCGGGATAACGCCACCTTGATCACCTTCGGCGATATCACACCGCTGTTGCCGGCAGGAGCGATCGCGCTCTTGACAGTGGCAGTCAACTTTGTTGTCGACTGGTTCCTCCAGATAACGAGTGGGTTGCGCGATGAGCACTAATGGCAAAGGCGGAAACGAGGTCCTGTTGGAAATGCGGGGCCTCAGGATCGAAGGCCAGGCCGACGATCAGTGGCATGAAATTGTCCATGGCGTCGATCTGTCTTTGAATCGAGGCGAGGTGATTGGCCTCATCGGCGAATCTGGGGCGGGTAAGTCGACCATCGGCATCGCCAGCATGGGCTATGCCAAGCCGGGCTGCCGCATTACCGGTGGAACCATCATGTTTGATGGCATGGATTTGCGTCAGACTGACAAAGAAACATTGCGCAAGCTGCGTGGTTCGCGCATTGCCTATGTTGCCCAGTCGGCCGCCGCCTCCTTCAATCCGGCCCACAAGTTGATCGACCAGTATTGCGAGATGCCGGTGCAGCACGGGGTCAAGCCGCGGTCGGATGCGGAAAAGGAGGCCATGGAGCTTTATCGGCGCCTGCGTTTGCCGGACCCGGACAACATCGGCTTCCGCTATCCGCATCAGGTTTCCGGCGGTCAGCTGCAGCGGGCGATGACGGCTATGGCGATGTCTTGCCAGCCGGATTTGATTATCTTTGACGAGCCGACCACGGCCCTGGATGTGACCACCCAGATCGAGGTCTTGGCGGCGATCAAGGATGTGGTGGCGCAGTTCAACACGGCGGCGATCTATATCACCCACGACTTGGCGGTGGTGGCGCAGATGGCCGACCAGATTATGGTGCTCAAGCTGGGCGACATGATCGAGTGCGGCAATGCGCGGGAGATGATCGCCGACCCGAAAGAGGACTACACCCGGCGGCTCTTGGCCGTGCGTACCTTCCGCAAGCAAGACGTGGAGATTGATACTTCCAATCCTGTTTTGGAGGTGGAAAATGTCACCGCCAGCTATGGCGGCGGCGTGCTGGTGCTCAAAGATGTCTCCATGAAGATCCAAAAGGCGCAGACAGTGGCGGTCGTCGGCGAATCAGGCAGCGGCAAGTCCACCTTGGCGCGGGCCATTACCGGCCTGTTGCCGCCACTGGAGGGCGTCGTCAAGTATCATGGAGAGGAACTGCCACGGGCCCTGAAGAACCGCAACAGGGACCAGCTCCGTCGGCTGCAGATGATCTATCAGCTTCCCGACACGGCAATTAATCCGCGCCAGCGGATCCGCGACATCATCGGCCGGCCGGTCGAGTTTTACCTCGGCGTGAAGGGCCAGAAGAAAGAAGAGCGGGTGCGTGAACTGCTCAATCTCATCGAGTTGGAGCCCGACCAGTTCATCGACCGCTTTCCCGGCGAGCTTTCCGGCGGACAGAAGCAGCGCATCTGCATTGCCCGTTGCCTGGCTGCTGAGCCGGAGCTGATCATTTGCGACGAAGTCACCTCGGCCCTCGACCAGCTGGTGGCCGAGGAAATTCTGAAGCTGCTACAACGGCTGCAGGACGAATTGCATGTGTCCTACATGTTCATCACTCACGACCTGGCTACGGTGAAGGCGATTGCCGACGAGATCGTGGTGATGCTCCTGGGCGAAATCGTCGAGCAGGGACCGAAGGAGGAGATCCTTCGGCCGCCGCAAAAGGCTTATACCGAGCTGCTCTTGTCCTCGGTGCCGGAAATGGATCCAGATTGGCTGGATAACTTGCTGACCGACCGGGCCGAGCGCCGGGCACGCGGCGAACAGCTGATGGAGGCGCTCGACAACTAGGGCGCCGGGTATCCCGCGTTCTCGAGGCACGAGAGCTGGGCGGACGACGTGACGGGCCCGAGCAATAGATTGGCGGTTAGCTGGGCGGCGGTGATCACCATCGCCGCCCTCTGGTTGTTTCCGGCTAACCAGGTTTGGGCCCAAACCTGGCAAGAGACCATGCGTCAGGCCATCAACGCCCACCAGAGGGGCCAATTGGAGCGCGCCGAAGACCGGCTCCGCGCAGCTTTGCAGCAGGCCAAGGCCTTCGAGGCACCGGACCGGCGCCTGGCCGAAACACAACTCGGTTTGGCGAGCGTTTTAGCCGATCTCGAGCAGGCGGAGGAAGCGCGTTTACACTTAGGCGACGCTCGCGCCATCTTTTCACAGATCTACGGTGAAGATAGCCTGCCGGTGGCGACGGCCGTCAATGCTCTGGCCATCCTAGAAATGCGCGCGCAACGATTCGAGAGAGCACAGCCGCTGCTGCGGCAAGTTCTCGCCATTCTTGAACGAGAACGGGGCGGCGATCATCTCGACTTGGCTGCCGTCCTCGATGGCCTTGCAGCCGCGCAGCTTGGTTTGGCGGACTATGAGGCCTCCGCCGCGGCAGCCGGGCGCGCGCTCGCGATTCGCGAGGCAGCGTTGGGCAAGTCTCATCCTGACCTGGTAACCAATCTTCAGGCCCAAGCCGTCGCTTTACGCCTTGCTGGCAAACTGGCAGAAGCAGAGGCAGCCGATGCCAGGGCTGAGGCAATACAGCAAGGGATGAATGGGCAGTGACGCGGCTGGAAGTACGCAGCTATTCGAACGAGGCCTTGCGGCATGCGCATGGATATCACCAGCTTGTGCTGCCGTTGGAAGGTTCGCTAGAGATGGAAATTGGCGGTCTGGAAGGCCAGGTTGACGCGCTCCATGCTGCGGTCATACCAGCCGGCACGCCCCATAGCTACGCAGCCTCTTCGGCGAATGCCTTCTTGGTGGCTGATCTCTCTTTTGACCGTCGGACGACCTGGGGTGCCGGACCGGCGATATGGCGGGAAGCACAAAGGCATCCATTCGTGGCCTTCGATGCGGATATTTCCGCCTATTGCCGATTCATTAAAGCAGAGGTGGCCCGTTTTGGGACCTCCCGAGTGGATGTCGAGACTCATATGGCGCTGCTTGTGCAGACGGTTGCTCGGCGGATGGCAATCCCGGAAACGCCCGAGCAACGCATCCTGCTGTCGGCTCAGCACTTTATTGATGATAACTTGCATCGCGATTTCGATGTAGCCGAAATCGCCCGCGCCGCCGGCACCAGCCCTAGCCGCCTGCACCGGGTATTTCGGACAGCCCTGGGGGGTAGCCCACAACGCTATGCCTCTGAGCAGCGTCTAACGCTGGCAAGCCGCTTGCTGCGGCGACGGGAGCTATCGCTGGCGGAGATCGCATTCCGGTCAGGTTACGCAGATCAAGCCACCTTCACGCGCGCCTTCAAGCGGCAATTTGGTCAAGCACCCGGCGCTTTCCGGCGCGCCCAGGCACCAGACTGACAGTTTCGGCAAAATCGCCAACCGGATCGGCAAAGACGGCGGGCGATTTGGGCCCTATGTTGTCCCCGATAGACTTTGGGACGAGGCCCGATAGACTTTGGGACGAGGAGGGTGCCATGACCAAATTGCTGAGTGACTTTGAGGTGCTGACCTTCGATTGCTACGGCACGATGATCGATTGGGAAAGCGGCATCTGGGACGCCTTTCAGCCGCTTCTCATGGCCAACGAAGGTGCCTCTATCACCCGAAAAGAAGCACTTGCCACCTTTGCCGTGATCGAGTCTGGGCAACAGGCCAAGACACCCGGTATGCCCTACCCGCAGCTCAAGGCGCTTTGCCACAGAAAATTCGCTGACAAGTTGGGGCTTGAAACGACGGCCGACCTGGACGAGGCCTTTGGTCACTCGGTTGCCCACTGGCCAGCCTTTCCTGATTCCGCCGATGCGTTGCGCCGGCTGAAAAGGCACTACAAGCTGGTGATCTTATCGAACGTCAACCGCGATGGCTTCGCTGCTTCCAACCGCAAGCTCGGCGTCAGGTTCGATGGGATTTACACGGCCGAGGATATCGGCTCCTATAAGCCGGCCAAGGCCAATTTCGAATACATGCTCAGTCACTTGCGTTCCGATCTTGGCATCGAAAAGGAAGCCGTGCTGCATACCGCCCAAAGCCTTTTCCATGACCACGTGCCGGCGTCCGCTTTCGGCCTTGCCAAGGCCTGGATCGATCGGCAGGGACTATCGAAGGGGGGCGACTGGGGCGCCACCGCCCAAGTGGCCGAGCGGCCGGAGGTCGACTTCCTCTATCCCAGCCTGGCGGCCATGGCCGACGCTGTCGAGGCCGAGTAGTCGGACCAGCTCATAACCCATTCGGGCTTAGTCTAGACAAAAGCCCTTGCCCCGGACAAAGGCGCCGAAGTCTTGGCGTTGCGGCTCCGCGTACTGCCGGGCCTTGTCCTCCGACCAGCCATAAACGTCCGCCCGACCGAAGCGATCGGTCGAGCGTTGGTTCTGGATCGGCTGGAAGCGCTCGCGACGCTGGTCATAGGTGGCGACCTCGGAGGCAAGGTCGCCATCATCGAAGCGGTTTTGATGCAGGGTCAAAGACAGCGGTAGGCGGGGGCTGATCTCTCCCTCATCGGCGGGATAACCGAGGCAAAGGCCAGCCACCGGGATCACCAGGTCCGGCAGGCGCAAGAGTCGGCTAACCTCGCTTGCGTGGTTGCGGATGACAGATATCGGACAACAGCCAAGGCCGGCCGCCTCTGCGGCCACCAGAAACTGGCCCAAGACGATGCCCGTATCGACCACCGCGTTAAAAAAAGCGTCGAGGTGATCATTGGCGAAGGGCTTGTCGCGTTGGGCTGCAATCTTGCGAATACGGCGCCCGTTCGCCAGAAACACGAGAAACACAGGCGCTTTCCTGACCCAAGGCATCGAAGGTAGCAGCGCGGCCAAGGCATCGCGTAGCGCCGGCTCGGTGACATTGAGAATATCGGCTTGTTGCAGGTCACTCTTAGACGGCGCAGAGAGCGCGGAGGCTGAGAGCAAGCGCAAAAGGGCAGGCTCTACCGGTCGCGCGGAGTAGCGACGATGGGAACGATGTTGGCCCAGCCCCAGCAAGGCCTGGGTCCCGGTCTGGCCCTGGGGCACCTGCAAAGTTTCGCCGAAACGATGTAGGAAGATCTGCTGTAGCGCCTCTGCGGCGTTTTGCTGCTCGGCCATGGCCATTACCCCTTGTTCCCCTTGGGATTGCGAGGTAGCAAAGGTCGCGCAGTGGCGCAAGGGCGGCGGACGCGGGACACTGTCCTTTGATATTTGCGTCCAACATCGACCGCTTGAGGCGATCACAAGTTATAGGGTAAGGTCACCTGATTTCACTGTGAGGAAATTAATTTTCCTCTTCTATTCGGAGATTTTATGCAGCGGTACTCGGCATTCAGCCTCATCGCCCACACTCTAAGCGGCCACAAGCAATGGCGCCCGGCGTGGCGAGACCCTCAACCGAGGTCATCTTATGACGTTGTCATCATTGGCGGCGGCGGGCATGGCTTGGCGACCGCCTACTACCTTGCCAAGTTGCATGGCATCACCAATGTGGCGGTCTTGGAGAAGGGCTACCTCGGCAGCGGCAACACCGGGCGTAACACCACCATCGTGCGCTCTAACTACATGCTCGAAGGAAACGCCCACTTTTACGAGCACTCGCTCAAGCTCTGGGAAGGGCTTTCCCAGGATCTGAACTACAACGTCATGTTCTCTCAGCGTGGGGTCTTGAACCTGGCCCATTCCAAGGCGCAGATGGATGGCTATGCCCGGCGCGGCAATGCCATGCGATTGAACGGCATCGATGCCGAGTTGCTGGATCGGGAGCAGGTGCGGCAGTTCGTGCCGCAGCTCGACTACACGGACAACGCGCGCTTTCCGGTGATGGGCGGCCTGCTGCAGCGGCGCGGTGGCACCGCCCGGCACGACGCGGTGGCCTGGGGCTATGCTCGCGGGGCAGATGCGCGCGGCGTCGATCTCATTCAGAATTGCGAGGTCACGGGTTTCAAGATCGAAAACGGCCGGGTCATGGGCGTCGAGACCACGCGCGGCGCCATCGCCGCCAAGAAGGTCGGCTTGGCGGTTGCTGGTCATACCGGGCAATTGGCGGCGCGCGCCGGACTGATCTTGCCCATCGAAAGCCATGTCTTGCAGGCTTGCGTCAGCGAGCCGCTGAAACCCCTCATTGACACCGTCGTCACCTTTGGCGCCGGGCATTTCTACATCAGCCAGTCCGACAAGGGCGGCCTGGTGTTCGGCGGCGATCTCGACGGTTACAACTCCTATGCGCAGCGCGGCAACCTGCCGACCATCGAAGATGTGGTGTCGGGTGGCATGGCTATGATGCCGATGATCGGGCGCTTGCGGCTGCTGCGCCACTGGGGGGGCGTGATGGACATGTCCATGGACGGCAGTCCGATCATCGGCAAGTCACCCATCGACGGCCTCTATTTGAACTGTGGTTGGTGCTATGGCGGGTTCAAGGCAACGCCTGGCTCGGGTTGGGTATTTGCCCACACCATCGCCAACGATGCGCCGCATAAACTCAACCAGGCCTTAACCTTGGACCGCTTTGCCCGCGGCTATGTCATCGATGAAAAGGGCGCCGGCCCCGTACCCGGCCATCATTAGGAAACAGGCGCATGATTCGGATCAACTGCCCTTGGTGTGGTCCTCGCGATCAGCACGAATTTACCTACGGCGGCGACGCCAGCAAGCAACGGCCGTCTGACCCGGAAAACGCCGGCCCGGAGGCTTGGTACGACTTCGTCTATCTGCGCGACAATCCGCGCGGCCCGCTCGACGAGTACTGGCATCACGTCGGCGGCTGTCGGCAGTGGCTGGTGGTGCGCCGCGACACCTTGACTCACGAGGTCTTGGAGGTCCGCGCGCCGCACGAAGCGAAATCCAAAGGGAGAAGGGGCCGATGAGCCGGCAGATCGACCGCTTGAGCCGGGGCGGCGCCATCGACCGCAGCCGGCCGCTCAACTTTACCTTCGATGGCAAGCCGATGACCGGCTGTGCCGGCGATACCTTAGCCTCCGCCCTGCTCGCCAATGGGGTGAAGCTGGTTGGCCGCAGCTTCAAGTACCATCGGCCGCGCGGCATTTATTCGGCCGGTCCGCAGGAACCCTGCGCCCTGGTGGAACTGCGTGAGGGTGCCCGCCGCGAGCCAAACACCCCGGCCACCATGATCGAGCTCTTCGATGGCCTGAAGGCAGAAAGCCAGAACCGCTGGCCAAATCTAAACTTCGATGTCGGTGCGGTGAACGGGCTGATGGCTCCCTTCTTGCCGGCGGGGTTCTACTACAAGACCTTCATGTGGCCGGCCAGCTGGTGGGAAAAATACGAAGTTGTCATTCGCCGCGCCGCCGGCCTCGGCCGGGCTGCCGATGCGCCGGACCCGGATACCTACGACAAGATGGCAGCGCATTGCGATGTCTTGGTCGTGGGTGGCGGTCCAGCTGGGCTTGCCGCTGCCCGCTCTGCAGCGGCTACTGGTGCGCGGGTGATCCTTGTCGATGAACACGCAAAGCTCGGCGGCCAACTGCGCTTCGAGCGCCGCAGCATCGATGGCCGGCCGGCCATGGATTGGGTCGCTGCCGTGGAAGCCGAACTGCGTGCCAACCCCGACGTTCTTGTGCTGGAACGCACCACGGCCTTTGGCTATTACGACCATAACCTGGTCGCCTGTGTCGAGCGTGTGCAGGACCACTTGCCGGTTCCCGAAGCACACAGGCCGCGCCAGCGGCAATGGAAGATCCGAGCCACCCAGGTCATCTTGGCTGCCGGTGCCATGGAGCAGCCGTTGACCTTTGCCGACAACGACCGGCCTGGGGTTATGCTGGCTGGGGCGGTGCGCGCCTACATCAACGGATATGGTGTCCTGCCGACCCGTCGGGCAGTGGTGGTGACCGACAACGATAGCGCCTATGAAACGGCCATCGAGCTAGCCGACGCCGGTTCGGAGGTGGCGGCGGTCGTTGACCTGCGGGCTAATCCGGAAGGACCCGCGCCGGCCCGTGTCTTGGCTCGAGGCATCGTCGTCATGCCCGGCCACACCGTCGTAGGGATCGAGGGACGTAAGGCCGTTCATGGCGCCAGGGTGGCGCCAATCGCCGGCGGTGCGCCGCAGCTCATCGCTTGTGATCTGGTTGCGGCGTCAGGCGGCTGGTCGAGCTGCCTGCATTTGCACAGTCAATCGGGCGGTAAGGTCGTCTACAGCGATTCCGTCGGCAGCTTTCTGCCTGGTGAGCCCAAGCAGGCCAGCCGGTCAGTCGGCGCCATGGCCGGTCGTTTCACTCTTGCCGTCTGCATCGCCGAGGGTATGGAAGCGGGCGCCGAGGCGGCGGCTAAGGCGGGGCTCGGCAAGGGCAAACTGGACCTGCCGCCGGCCGTCGGCGACGAGGATGGCGCCTTTGCCGGCGGTGTCCGTCTGCCACGCCGGTCGCCACCCTGGGAAGGAAAGTGTTTCATTGACCTACAGGGTGACGTGACGACCAAGGATGTGGAACTCTCGGCGCGCGAGGGATTTCTCTCAGTTGAGCACTTGAAGCGCTACACCACGCTCGGCATGTGGTGCGATCAGGGCAAGTCGAGCAACTTGGCCGGCCTCTCGCTGATGGCCGAGCAGCGTCAGCTGGATATCCCCGCGGTCGGCGTGACGACCTTTCGCCCGCCCTACACGCCGGTTGCCTTGGGGGTCTTGGCGGGCAGCGATGTGGGCCAGCACTTCAAACCGCTGCGTCGATCGCCCATGGATCAGTGGCATGCCGACAATGGCGCCGAATGGATACCGGCCGGCCTGTGGCGGCGGCCGCATTTTTATCCCCAGGCCGGCGAGGATGTAGACTCGGCGGCCGAACGCGAGGTTAAGGCAACCCGCGGCGGGGTGGGGATCTGCGATGTCACCACCCTCGGCAAGATCGACATCCAAGGTCCGGATGCCGGCGAGTTCCTGAACCGCGTCTATGCCAACGGCTTCAAGTTGCTGAAGGTTGGGCGCGCGCGCTATGGCTTGATGCTACGGGAAGACGGCATCGCCTATGACGATGGCACCACCTCTCGCCTCGGCGAGCATCACTACCTGATGACGACGACCACGGCCAATGCGGTGGCGGTGATGGCGCAGTTGGAATACTACCTGCAAGTCGAATGGCCGGATCTGAAGGTGCAAGCGACCAGCGTGACCGAACAATGGGCGGCAATCGCCATAGCCGGCCCCCAGTCCCGCGACCTCATCAAGGATTTGGTCGACATCGATGTCTCGAACGAGGCCTTTCCCTTCATGCAGGTAGCCGCCTGCCGCTTTGCCGGCTTGCCAGCGCGCCTCTTCCGCATCAGCTTTTCCGGTGAACTGGCCTACGAGGTCAATGTGCCCGCGGACTATGGCCAGGCCGCCTGGGACGCGGCGGTCGAGGCCGGCAAGGATCTGGATGCGGTCGCCTATGGCATGGAAGCGCTCGGCACCATGCGGGTGGAAAAGGGCCATGTGGCCGGCCCGGAGCTGAACGGCCAGACCACGCCGGCGGACCTTGGCCTCGGACGTATGGTCAGCACCAAGAAGGAGTTCATCGGCCGCCGCCTGCTCGACTGGGAGGGTACGGCAGATCCCAGTCGGCCGGCCGTCGTCGGCCTCAAGCCGGTCGATGGCAAGACGTGGATCCTGGCCGGGGCCCAGCTGGTCAAGGACCCGAACGCCGAAAAGCCCATTCCCATGCTCGGGCACGTGACCTCGATCGCCTATTCGCCCGAGCTTGGTACGCCAATCGCCTTGGCGCTGCTGGAGGGCGGCCACGAGCGGATCGGCGAGCGCCTGGTCGCCGCCTTCCCCTTGCGCGACCAAAACGTCGAGGTGGAAGTGGTCTCTCCCCATTTCATTGACCCAGAAGGGAGCCGGATGCATGCCTGACACCCTGCTTCGCGCCAGCGCCCTGGAAAAAGTTTGTCGGCCCGGACACTATGGCGGCGGCGATCCGCAGACTGCCGGCCTGACGGTCTGCGAGCGCCGCTATCTCTCGATCACCCAGGTGGCGGCCTATCCTGGCGGTATGACCGCCGCCTCCCGGGCGATTAAGGCGGCTTCGGGCTTGACGCCATCGAAAAAACCGGTCACCGCGGTCAGCAGTGACAACGCCGACGTGCTCTGGGTCGGCCCCAACCGCTGGTGGGTGGTGATGCCTGAGGACAAGGATCCAGGCGAGGTTTTGGCGGAGAAACTGGCCGACAAGGCGGCGGTGACGGCCCAGGGCCACGGCCGTCTTTGCCTGCGCTTGGCTGGGCCGGCGCTGAGAGCAGTCTTAGCCAAGGGCTCGACCCTGGATTTTCACCACCGCGGTTTAGCGCCGGGCGATTGCCCGCAGACCCCGATCGGCCACTTCGCGAGCCTGATCCATTGTCGGGCGCCCCTGGAGGCGGATGTCTACGTCGCCCGCAGCTATGGTGTCAGTTTCTGGGAATGGCTGAGCGATGCCGCGGCCGAATATGGCTATCAGGTGGCGGCGGCATTAGACGCGCGGACGGCGAACTGACCTCCGACCAAGTTCTGAAGACGGTATGCCGTCTCGTCGCCTGGCCAGCAATGTCGTAAGGCATCTCCACCGTCGACGAGCAGCGCGCGTAGGTTCTCAGGCCCCCTCAATGCGGATGCGCCGGGGCGGCTCCAGCACCGCGTCGAGCTCGGCAATGCGGGCGAGGGCCGTCACCATTTCCGCCTCTCCGGTTTCGTGGGTAATGATGATCATCTGCACGGCCTCGCCCGGTGCCCGGCCGCGTTGCAGCAAGCTCTCGACCGAGATCTCGTTGTCGCGCAAAATGGCGGCGATGTCGGCGATGACGCCCGGCTTATCGATCACCGTTAAGCGCAGATAGTAGCTGCCCTGATGCCGGCCCATGGGCAGGCTGTTCAGTGGTTTGAGGCTTTCCGCCGGTTGCGCGAAGGTGGCCAGACGGGTGCCACGAGCGATGTCGATGAGATCGGCCACCACTGCCGAGGCGGTCGGCCCGGCGCCAGCGCCGCGGCCTTCGGAGACCACCTGGCCGACGAAGTCTCCCTCGGCGGCTACCGCATTGAAGACGCCTTCGACCGCGGCAATCGGTGCCGAGCGGCTCAGCATGCAGGGATGAACCCGCTGTTCCAAACAGCCGTCCACCAGGCGGGCGATGCCGAGCAGCTTGATGCGATAGCCAAGTTCCTCTGCATAAGCGATGTCGTGGGCTGAAACATCGCGGATGCCTTCCACGTAGACGCCGTCGAGATTGACTTCGCAACCGAAGGCAAGCGCCGCCAGGATGGCCAGCTTGTGGGCGGCGTCGACGCCGTCGATGTCAAAGCTGGGGTCGGCCTCCGCATAGCCGAGCCGCTGGGCTTCTCCCAGCACCTCGCCGAACTCGCGCCCGCTCTCACGCATGGTGGTCAAGATATAGTTGCAGGTGCCATTCAGGATGCCGGTCACCCGGTTGAAATGGTTGGCGGCAAGGCCCTCGCGTAGGGTCTTGATGATCGGAATACCGCCGGCCACCGCTGCCTCGAAGGCGAGCACCACGCCGGCCGCCTCGGCTGCTTTGGCGAGCGCCGTGCCGTGATGGGCGATCAGCGCCTTGTTGGCGGTAATCACATGCTTGCCGTGGGAAAGCGCTTCTTCGACGACGTCTTTAGCGACACCTTCCGAGCCGCCGATCAGCTCGATTACCACGTCGACCTCGCTGTCGGCAGCCAAGGTCCGCGGGTCTTCGAACCAACGCACCGCGGAAAGATCCAGCCCCCGATCCTTGCGCCGATCCCGCGCTGACACCGCCGAGACCAGGATCGGCCTGCCGCAGCGCGCCGCCAGCAAGTCGGCTTGGGCTTCAACCAGTTTCAATGTGCCGGCGCCAACGGTGCCGAGGCCGGCCACGGCGATCTTTAGGGCCTGGGTCACGACGCCATCTTCCGCTCCGTGGTTGCTTTGTGGTCTCCGGTCGTTGATTTCATCAACGCCTTGATGTTGCGACAGGCCTGGCGAATGCGCTGCTCGTTCTCCACCAGGCCAAGTCGTACGTAACCTTCACCGTACTCACCGAAGCCGACGCCGGGGGCTACCGCGACCTTGGCCTCGCTCAGCAACAGCTTGGAGAATTCCAGCGAACCCAATTCTCGATAGGCAGGCGGTAAGGCAGCCCAAAGAAACATGGTAGCAGGCGGGGCGATGACCGGCCAGCCAGCGTCGTTCAGGCCCTTGACCAGCACGTCGCGGCGCGCCTTATAGCGGGCGCGCATCTCGTCGACGCAGTCCTGCGGCCCATTCAAGGCGGCTGTTGCCGCCACTTGAATGGGGGTGAAGGCGCCGTAGTCCACATAGGACTTGACCCGGGCCAAGGCCTCTATCAGGCGCGGGTTGCCGGCGCAGAAGCCGACCCGCCAGCCAGGCATGGAGTAGGTCTTCGAAAGCGAGGTGAATTCGACAGCGATATCCTTGGCACCCGGCACCTGCAGCACGGAGGGCGGCGGAACGCCTTCGAAGTAAACTTCAGCATAGGCAAGGTCGGAGATCACATAGATACCGTGGTGGCGGCAAAAATCGACCACTTGGCCATAGAAATCGAGGTCCACGACCTCTGCGGTCGGATTGGCCGGATAATTCAGCACCAGCGCCGTTGGCTTGGGTACTGAATGGCGCACCGCTCGCTCCAGCTGCCCCATGAGGTCGACGTCGGGACCCGACGGCAGGCTGCGGATAGCGGCGCCGGCGATGATAAATCCGAAGGCGTGAATAGGATAGCTGGGATTGGGGGCGAGAATGATATCGCCGGGGCTGGTGATGGCTTGGGCCAGATTGGCGAGCCCCTCCTTGGATCCAATGGTGACGATGGTCTCTTTGTCTGGGTCGAGCCCGACGCCAAAGCGCCGCTCGTAATAGGCGGCAATCGCTCGGCGTAACCCCGGAATGCCGCGCGAGGTTGAGTAGCGGTGGGTGCGCGGGTTTTGAACGGTTTCCACCAACTTGGCGATGACATGGGGCGGTGGTGGCTGATCCGGATTGCCCATGCCGAAGTCGATGATGTCCTCGCCGACTGCACGCGCCGATGCCTTCAGGCTGTTGACGGCGGCGAAGACATAGGGCGGCAAGCGTTTGATGCGATGAAATTCGTTTTCCATGACCGTTCTTTTCGCAACAGGTGACACGGGCAGTTGGCAGCCGAATTGGCGGTAGCCGTTACAGTTACTCTGGTTCTTAGGCGGCAAGAGTTAATAAACCGGCCGCCTTACATTTCAAGGAAGATCTCGGCGCGGCGGTTGCTGGCCTCGCCGACTGCTGAATCTTCGCCGCGGGCTGGAACGTCGCTGCCGCGTGCACTAACTTCCAGCCACCGGGCCGCAACGCCTTGCCGCATCAATTCGGCCGCGACCGCATCGGCGCGCCGGACCGAAGCGGCAAAGTTAGCCAAGCGACCGGCCACAGGGTCTGTCTCTTCGGCCCGATTGCTCGCGTGCCCGACCACATGCAAGCGACCCTGTCGCTCGGCCTGGATGGCGGCGACATCAGCCAGAACCGCTCGGTCAGAGTCGGCCAATCGAGAAGAGCCGTGCTGGAAGTAGATGACCGCAATTTTTTCTCTGCCGCTGTTCGCCATCGGCATTGTTGCCGTGCTTTCTGTTGCTGTGCTTGCTGTGGCTGTGCTTGTCGTGGCCGTACTGAGGCCGGCGGGATAGGGGGCTGGCGGGCGTGAGCCGGGCGCATGCGCTCCTTTGGCGACGGAGGGCTGTGCCAGCCTGCTGCCGCCATCACGGGCGGCGGCGCGATCGCTTTCCAAGTCTCGCGTAAGGCGCGCCCTTTGCTCTGCGGTGCTGACTGGCGGGGCGGCTACCGGCACCGCACCCAGGGTCGGGTAGTCCTGGGATAGCTCCTTGTCATTATCAAGGGTTTCAAAAGCCACTTCATCTTCGGAAAACCAGGAAACAGGGTTTGCCCAGCCCGGTCCGTCCTCGCTGGCGCAGGCCGAAAGCCAAAGACAAGCACCTAATCCAAGAAGGGCCGGGCCGAACCTGTCTCTTAAACAACGAGCCACGTTGGAAGTCATTGTTTTTGCCGCCTTCTTTTCACAGTTCTTCGGTTCCTGCTGGCAGAATTGACGTGTTGGGTCTAGGCAAGCCCGCCGCGATAAGCTATTGAAACGCCGTCGACGCTGCGGCCAGGATCGTTGTAGCGCCAGTATTTTAGGACGGCCGCATCAGCGAATCGCCCTCAAGAGCGGCCACATCATAAGGATGGTCCGATGACGGAGCAACAGGCCCCGGATGTAAAACTGCCTGACCCGGTCGAATTGTCGAAGACCATGACCGAAATAGCCCAGAAGAGCCAAAGGCTTGTTTCCGATTTTCTCGAACGGCAAAGCAATGCCGAAAGCAAATCTGCGACCATTGATCCGCTGAATATTGGCAGCGCCTTCCTGGAAATGACCACGCGCATGATGGCGGATCCGGCCAAGCTGGTGCAGGCGCAGATGAACCTGTGGCAGGACTATATGAGTCTATGGCAATCGACAACGCGGCGCCTTTTGGGGGATATGAGCGAGCCGGCCGCGGCCCCGGAACGGGGCGATTACCGCTTTCGCGACCCGGCCTGGGACGAAAACCAGCTTTTCGATTTCATCAAGCAGTCCTACCTTTTGACCGCCCGCTGGCTGCAGTCGACGGTCCAGGACGTCGACGGACTCGATGACAAGACCGCGCAGAAGGTGGACTTCTACACCCGCCAGTTCGTCGACGCCATGGCGCCGTCCAACTTCGTCATGACCAACCCTCAGGTCTTGCGGGCGACCCTGGAAAGCGGCGGCGAAAACCTGGTCAAGGGCCTGCAGAACCTGCTCGAAGATCTGGAGCGCGGCAAAGGCAAGCTGGCGGTCAAGATGACCGACTACGAGGCCTTTAACGTGGGCGAGAACATCGCCGTGACGCCGGGCAAGGTGGTCTACCAGAACGACCTGATGCAACTGATCCAGTACACGCCGACCACCGAAACGGTGGCCAAGCGGCCCTTGCTGATCATCCCGCCGTGGATCAACAAGTACTATATTCTCGATCTCAGGCCGAAGAACTCCTTCGTCAAATGGGCGGTCGATCAGGGCTTGACCGTCTTCATCATCTCTTGGGTTAATCCGGACGAGGAGCTGTCACACAAGTCGTTTACCGATTACATGCTGGAAGGGCCTCTGGCGGCGCTCGACGCCATCAGGGAGGCGACCGGCGAGGCCGAGGCCAATGCCATCGGCTATTGCCTGGGCGGCACGCTGCTCGCCTCGACCTTGGCTTACATGGCGCAAAAGAAGGACAAGCGCTTCAAGTCGGCTACCTTCTTTACCACCATGACCGACTTCACCGAGCCGGGAGAGCTCGGCGTCTTCATCGACGAGGAGCAGCTAAGCGCCCTGGAAGAGCAGATGCACGCCCAGGGCTATCTGGAAGGGGCGCACATGGCGACCACCTTCAACATGCTCAGGGCCAATGACCTCATCTGGTCCTTCGTGGTCAACAACTACCTTTTGGGCAAGGATCCCTTTCCCTTTGATCTGCTTTACTGGAATGCGGATTCGACGCGCATGCCAGCGACCATGCACAGTTTTTATCTGCGCGAGATGTACCAGGAGAACAAGCTGGTGCAGCCGGGCGGCATCGGTGTCGACGGGGTGGCTATCGACCTGCGCGATATCAAGACCCCGAGCTTCCTGCTGTCCACTAAAGAAGACCATATCGCTCCCTGGCGCTCGACCTATGCGGCGACCCAGCTCTTCGGCGGTCCGACCCGTTTCGTGCTGGCGGCCTCCGGCCACATCGCCGGGGTGGTCAACCCGCCGGCGGCCGAGAAGTATTCCTACTGGACCAATACCGACAACCCCAGCGACCCGGACCGCTGGGCCGGCCGGGCCGAGGAGCACGCTGGCTCCTGGTGGCCGGAATGGCGGCGCTGGCTGACCCGCTATGCCGGCAAGAAGGTGCCCGCCCGCCAGCCGGGCGACGGCAAGCTCAAGGTGATCGAGGACGCCCCCGGCACCTATGTGAAAGTCTCGATTCGGGAGTAGGGGCGGCATCGCCGTCGCGGTCATGGTCGCCGGGGTCATTGCGAGCCCCGATCCATAGATTGGAGCGCGGCAATCCATAAGCCCCTGTCCGCAAACTCCGGCGTAGCGGCACCGGTCCATGGATCGCCGCGCTGCGCTCGCGATGACGCGGGTGGGGGACCGTCGTGCCGCCACCACCTTTTCCTTGGTTGTGAGGCGGGCTATACTGCTATCCCCGATAGTCAGCTTGGGGGCCGGCGCGCGTGGATAAAGAACAAAGCCTGGCGCTTTACGCCAAGGGCACCGAGGCTTGGAACGCCTGGGCCGAAAAACGGCTCGCCGAGCGCGAAGCCCTCAGGGAGGCCGGCGACTGGGTCGAGGGACAGAACTCTGCAGGCCAGTCCTGGAGGGCAATGGCAAGGGTCGACTTTTCAGATCACCTCTTCAAAGAAGATGTAGATTTCGAAGGGTTTCTTTTTCCTGGGGACACTCGGTTCAACGGTACGACGTTTTTAGAAGAAGCGTGGTTCGACCGGGCGATAATAGTCGGTCCCGCAATGTTTTACCGGGCAACGTTCAAGGGCGAGGCAAGGTTCGTCCATACAACGTTTAAAAGCCAGGCGAGATTTGGCGGCGCGACGTTCAACAGGGAGACTGTGTTCGACGGAGCAGAGTTCCAGGGTGACGCACGGTTTGGCGGTGTGACGTTCAAAGGATACTCAGGATTCAGTACTGCGATTTTTTCCGGCAAGGCACGTTTCGGTGCGGCTACGTTTTCCGGCAAGGCGCGGTTTGTCAGAGCAACGTTTTTTGGCAAGGCACGTTTCGGTGCGGCTACGTTTTCGGACCACGCGGATTTCAGTGGAGCGAAGTTTAATAGCGTCGCGCGGTTTAGCGCAGCAACTTTCTCGGCCTACGCAGAGTTCTCAGGGGCGCAATTCAACGACGGCGCACGGTTTTATCGAGTGAAATTTCTAGGCGACGCAAAGTTCAGCAAGGCAAAATTTTGTAACTATGTCGGGTTCGGCGTGGGCAAATTCAAAGGTTATACATCCTTTGATGCAACCAAATTCAAAGGAAACGTGAGCTTCAACGCCATCCACTGCGACTCCGCCTTCTCACTCGCCGATGCCACCTTCCAAGATGTGCCAAATTTCATCCAGGCCCACTTCGACGAAGCCCCCCGGCTCGAGTTTCCTAATATCGAGCCGGGGGGCTTTCAATGGCCAAGCCTAGCGGCTGTCAAGGCCAAATTCCAGCTTTGGCGCGAGCATACCCCACGGCGCAAACGCATGCTGCGCGGCTTCACCAGGGCCTTGAGCCGGGGTCAAGTCAGACGCGCCCGTCTTTGGTGGCGCCGGCTTGGACAACCATCTGCCAAAGAACGAGCCGCCAAAGAACGAGTCGCTAGAATCCAGGCCCACGCCGATCAGGCCGCGCGGTGGCGGGCCTTGCAGCGCCTGGCGATCCAGGGGAACGACCATCAACGGGAGATGGATTTCTTTAAGAATGAAGTTCTGGCCCGGCGCTGGGTCGTCGACAGGCTCCGGCACCCGGTCTTGTGGTTCGGCCTCTTCTACCAGCTCTTCTCCGATTTCGGCCGATCGATCGGTCGGCCGTTCCTATGGTGGTGGCTGGGGATCGCTGTCTTCGCCGGGCTTTACTATATCCCACACCTGATCGACCGGACCGAAAAACTGCTCGCCTCGTTCCTCACCGCGACCGCCACCCCATCTCTACCGCTGGCCTGCGTGGTCGGGCCGGGCGAGCCCTGGGTTGCCGCCCTGCAGCTTTCCTTGCGCAAGGGGCTGTTGTTCTTAGGCCTCGATTCCACTGACAAGCTGAACCAAATCTATGCCTGCCTCTACGGCGCCTACTTCAACGCCGATCAGCCCCCGCCGCCTCCCGGCCAGCTACCGGAAGCCTATGTGCCGGTCATCCCGGATCTCGTGGCGATGGCCAGCCTTGCCCAGCTTTTGCTCTCGACCCTCTGGATCTTCTTGTTCCTGCTGGCGATCCGCAACCACTTCCGCATCAAGTAACGGGTCTCGCCTCACTCGCCCTTCAAGAAGCGCTCGCGCCCGCCCAGGCGGCCGAGACTGGGCCGGTCGATGGCCACGGTCTTGATCAGCGCAAAGACCGGCCGGCCGGGGGCGAGGCGCAGCACCGCGGCCGAGCGGCGGGTGATGCGCGACCACAAGGTGGCCTCGCCGGCGCTCAGCAGCACGTCGACGAAGGGTGCTTCATCCTGACTCAGCTCTTGGACCCTGGCCGGCAGCACGTTGGCGATAGAGATCCCCTCCGGCTGGCTGAGCGACAGGGCGACATCGCGGGCCCGCACGCGCAAGCGCAGCCGGCTGCCGAGGGGCAGGTCGAGGCGGGCGACCCTGAGACGCCCGGCCGGGCTTTTGAGTTCGCTCAGCTGAAAGACCTGGTCGTGGCCCACCACCTCCGCCTCGATCACCGCGCCCGCCTCGTAACGGCCGGTCAGCGGCCTGAGGTCGAGGCGGCTCATCAAGGCCTCCACCGGCCCGACCGCCGCCACCGCGCCCTCGGAGATCAGCACCAGGCTATCGGCCAGGCGCACCACCTCGTCCATATTGTGGCTGACATAGACGATGGGCAGGGATAGCTCGTCGCGCAGCCGCTCGATGAAGGGCAGCACCTCCTCCTTGCGCGCCTGGTCGAGGGCGGCCAAGGGCTCGTCCATCAGCAAGAGCCGGGGGTTGGCCAGCAAGGCGCGGCCGAGGGCGACCCGCTGCTTCTCGCCGCCGGAAAGCCGGGCCGGCGCCCGGCCGAGCAGGCCTTCGAGGCCGAGCAGGGGCACCACCTGGTCGAGCTCGATCACCCGCTCGGTTTTGGGCACCCGCTTGAAGCCATAGAACAGGTTGGCCTTGACCGAGAGGTGCGGGAAGAGGCGGCCGTCCTGAAAGACATAGCCCAGGCGCCGCCGCTCCGGCGGCAGGTCGATGCCGCGATCCGAGTCGAAAAGCGGCCTGCCGGCCAGCGTCACCCGACCCCGGTCCGGCCGCAGCAGGCCGGCCAGCGCGTTGATGATCGAGGTCTTGCCGGCGCCGGAGCGGCCGAAGAGCACGATGATGCCGTCGGCCGGGGCCTGAAATTCGGCGGCCAGGCGAAAGCCGTCCAGGCGCTTTTCGATGGCGACATCGAGCATGGCGATCTCCGGCATGGGCAGCCCTATCCCGCAAGGCGGCGATGCAGCCGCCGCGCCAGGACTTCGGAAACCGCCAGGGCGATCAGGGACAAGGCGATCGACAGCAGCACCAGGCGCAGCGCCGCTGCCTCGCCGTCCGGCGATTGGATGACGCTATAAAGCGCCAGCGGCAGAGTCCGGGTCTCGCCGGGAATGTTGGCGACGAAGGTGATGGTGGCGCCGAACTCGCCGAGGCTGCGGGCAAAGCCGAGGATCGCACCGCTGAGGATGCCGGGCGCCATCAAGGGCAGGGTGATGCCGGCGAAGACGGCGATGCGACCGGCGCCCAGGGTGCGCGCCGCCGCCTCCAGGCCAGCATCGACCGCCTCCAGGGAGAGGCGCATCGCCCGCACGGTCAAGGGAAAGGCCATGACCGCGGCGGCAACGGCGGCCCCCTGCCAGGTAAAGGCCAGGCTGAGGCCGAGGGTCTCGTAGAGCCAGGCCCCGAGCCAGCCCTGCCGGCCCAGGAGCAGCAGCAGGAGATAGCCGACCACCACCGGCGGCAGGACCAAGGGCAGGTGGACCAGGCCGTCCACCAAGGTCTTGCCGGGAAAATGGCAGCGCGCCAGCAGCCAGGCGGTGGCCAGCGCCAACGGCAGGCTGCCGATGACGCTGAGCGCCGCCACCCGCAGGCTGAGCAGAAGCGCTTCTTGTTCCAGGGCGCTGAGGGCAAAGGGAAGGGAGGACAGAGTCACTAATCTCCCGCTGGTGGATCCTCGAAGCCGAAGCGATGAAAGATAGCCAAAGCCTCGGCGCCGACAAGGTAGTCGTAAAAGGCTCGCACGGCAGGCCGGTCGCGGCCAGTGATCACGGCCAAGGGATAGACGATCGGCGGGTGGCTGGTCGCCGGAAACTGGCCGACCACCCGAACCCTCTCAGTGAACGCGGCATCGGTGACATAGACGACGCCGGCCGCCGCCTCGCCGCGTGCCACCAGGGTAAGTGCGGCACGCGCATCGCCGGCAAGCGCCAGGCGCGGCTTCAGGGCCTGCCAAACCCCCAGGCTCTCTAGGGCGGCCTTGGCATAGCCTCCGGCCGGCACGTGGGCCGGGTCGCCGATCGCCAAGCGGCCGTTGCCGAGTGTCGCCGGCAGGGCAAAGCCCGGCTCGATATCGATCGCGAAGGATCGCGACGCCGGGGCGATCAGGACCAGGCGATTGCCAAAGGCCGGGCGATGGCTATCAGGGTCAAGCAGTCCTTTTGCTGTCAGATGGTCCATCCAGGCTTGATTGGCGGAAAGAAAGAGATCGGCCGGCGCGCCCTGGCCGATCTGCTTGGCCAGCAGCGAGGAGGCGGCAAAGACCGGGCGCACGGAGACGGCCGAGCGCTGTTCAAAGGAGGCGATGGTTGCGCTCAAGGCATCGGTGGTGCTGGCTGCGGCGAAGATGGCCACTGGTTCCTCGGCGAGGGCCGCAGCTTTGGCAAAGAGCACCAGTCCTAGTGTGCAGCCAAGGGCGATCACCAGCCGCCGTGCTGGCCGCCACCCAGGACGCTGCCCGGGCATCGCCTCAGTCACCGTAGAGTTGGCGCGGATCGATGGCGACCGGCAGCCGTTCCTCCAGCGTGCCGTCGGCCAAGCGACGGAAGAAGCAACTGCGTCGGCCGGTGTGACAGGCGACACCCTTCTGGTCGACCATCAGGAGGAGCGTGTCGCCGTCGCAGTCCAGGCGCAGCTCGATCAGCCTCTGAACCTGGCCCGAGGACTCTCCCTTGCGCCACAGGCGGCCGCGCGAGCGCGACCAATAACAAACCTGGCCGGTGCTGAGCGTCTCGGCCAGGGATTCCCGGTTCATCCAGGCGAGCATCAGTACTTCGCCGCTGTCGTGCTGCTGGGCGATGGCGGGAATTAGGCCGGCGTCGTTGGCGGCGAGCGCCTGTTCAAGCGATGACGGCAGGGCTGTGGTTTTCGCCATAGCGGCTAGTCCTCAAGCGGGCTCGCCGAGCGCAGCCGGTCGAACCCGGCCTCCAAATCGGCAATAAGGTCTTGCGGATCCTCAAGGCCCGCGTGCAGACGCAGCACCTGGCCTTCCGCCGGCAGTGGCCAATGCTGGCGGAACAGCCGCGGATTGGCCGGCAGCGCCAAGCTTTCGTAACCGCCCCAGCTGGCCCCCAGGCCAAAGAGCTCCAGGCCGTCCAGCATGGCGGCAAAGGCCTGCTTGGAGGCAGGCTTTAAGAGCACGCCGAAGAGCCCGCTGGCGCCGCTGAAATCCCGTTTCCACAAGTGATGACTTGGGTCGCTTTCCAGGCCCGGGTGCATCACCTGCAAGACCTCCGGCCGGCCTTGCAGCCAGCGCGCCAGAGCAAGGCCGTTTTCCTGGTGGCGGGCTAGGCGAACCCCCAAGGTGCGCAGACCCCGCAAGCCAAGATAGACATCATCCGGACCGGCATGATGGCCCAGATAGCCAACAGTCTTGCGGAGCCGACGGTAGTGCGCCTCGTCGGTGACGATGATCCCCAACATGGCATCGGAATGGCCGACGATGTATTTGGTGCCAGCGTGGATCGAGACCTGGGCGCCGAGTGCCAGCGGCTGGCAGAAGAGCGGCGAGGCCCAGGTGTTGTCGACGATCACCGCGACGTCGGCGGCGCGGGCGGCGCTGGCGATTGCCGGCAAGTCCTGAATTTCGAAGCTGTGAGAGCCCGGCGATTCGACAAAGATCAGTTTGGTCTTCGGCGTGATCAGGCCAGCGATCCCGGCACCGATCAGCGGATCGAAGAAGCTCGTCTTGACCCCAAACCGCTGCAGCATAGTCTCGCAAAAACGGTGATTGGGATAGTAGACGCAGTCGCTGACCAGGATTTCATCGCCGCTTTCCACAAAGGCCATGATTGCCGCGGTGATGGCGGCTAGGCCGGACGAGACCACGATGGCGCCATAACCGCCCTCCAACTCGGCAACCGCTTCGGCCAAAGCGAAGCTGGTCGGACTGCCACCACGGCCGTAGGAAAAGTTATCCTTGGCAAAAGGGTCGGCGGTTGCGGCCTCCCAGTCGGCTAGGCTGCTGAAGAGGATCGTCGAGGCATGATAAACGGGGGGATTAACCGTGCCGCTATGCCGCTCAGGATGACGACCGGCGTGGGCCAGGCGGGTCGCGACTTTGTTCCGGGATAGTCTGTTTTTCATGCGCCTGCCATTGTCCTTTGATCACCTTGTTGTGACGTGGTGCCTTCAAAGACTGGCTCTTTCAGCCACAAGCTTTAGCCGGTAACTTCCATTAGGAAAAGGCAATTTAGGGAACAGCGTGGCGAATTTTTTCGTAAATACATGAAGGCAAGGATTGGAGGCGTTATGACCGTAATCATTAGAATAGCGCAAATCTAAAGTTAATCATTGGAAAGCAGCCAATGATTATATCTGACAATCAAACCTCCCTTGTTGCCTTTTATGTTACAATGATACATCCTAGTATCACAGGATTGGTGGTAACGGCAGTTCAAGGAGCTGTCGGTCACCTAAAGCAGACGCTCCTAGAAAGCGTAAAAAAACATAAGAATTGAATTAGGCAACAGGGAAGGTTTTCAAATGAAACTCGGTAGAGTTCTTTGTGTCGCGGCGGCGGCGGTTGGCTTGTCGGCGGTTGGTCTGTCAACGGCGGCCACTGCGGGGACGGTTGACGACATCAGGGCGAAGGGCTTCATCCAGTGCGGCGTATCGACGGGTGTGGCCGGTTTTGCCTTTACCGACGACGCGGGCAACTGGCAGGGCTTTGACCCGGCGGTTTGCCAGGCGGTGGCGGCGGCCTTGTTCGGCGACAAGTCGAAGGTGAAGTATACGCCGACCACGGGCAAGACGCGCTTTGAGGCCTTGAAGTCGGGCGAGATCGACATGCTGGCGCGCAACACCACCTGGACCTATAGCCGGGATGTGGACCTGAAGCTGACCTTCGTCGGGGTGAACTACTACGACGGCCAGGGCTTCATGGTGCCTAAGGACCTCGGCGTTTCGAGCGCCAGCGAGCTGGACGGGGCGAGCGTGTGCATCCAGACCGGGACGACGACGGAGTTGAACCTGGCGGACTTTTTCCGCACCAACAACATCTCCTACGAGCCGGTGCCGATCGAGACCAACGCGGAAGGGCGGCAGAACTATCTGGCCAATCGCTGCGACGTTTACACCACCGATGCCTCGGGCCTGGCGGCGACCCGGGCGACCTTCGAGAACCCGGGCGATCACGTGATCCTGCCGGAGATCATCTCCAAGGAGCCCCTGGGCCCCTTGGTGCGCCATGGCGACGACGAGTGGGGCGACATCGTGCGCTGGACCTTGAACGTCCTGATCATCGCCGAGGAGCTTGGTATTACCTCGGAGAACGTGGGCGAGCTGGCCAAGGGCACCAACGTGCCGGAGATCAACCGCATCCTGGGCTCCGAGGGCGAGTACGGCGCCATGCTGGGGCTGGCCAAGGACTGGGGCGCGCAGGTGATCGCCCAGGTCGGCAACTACGGCGAGATCTACGAGCAATACATCGGCAAGGACACCGACATCGGCCTGGAGCGCGGCCTCAACGCGCTGTGGACCAACGGCGGCATCCTCTACGCCCCACCCTATCGGTAAGGCTCGACTGGTTGGCAGCCGGCGCTCCAGACTGCGCTGGCTGCCACACCTGATCATCGATCCATAGAGCAGGGGGTGAGCCGGCATGGCGGCAATCGAACACCAATCGGAAAGCGTTAAACTTTCCACCCTTTGGACCGATCAGCGATCGCGCGCGGTTATCATCCAAATCATCGCGCTGGCGGCGCTGTTCGGGTTCCTGGCCTACATCGTCAGAAACACCATCGGAAATCTGGAGCTCTTGGGTGTCGAAACCGGTTACGGTTTCCTCAATGAGCCGTCCAACTACGACATCAATCAGCGTCTCATTGAATACGACTCGCGAAGTTCCCACTTGACGGCGACCATCGTCGGCATTCTGAACACCGTGGTCGTGGCCCTAGCGGGCATTGTGATGGCGACCATCATCGGCTTTATCGGCGGCGTGCTTCGGCTCTCCGGTAACTGGCTGATCAGCCGCTTGGTCTATTGCTACGTCGAGATCACGCGCAATGTTCCGCTGCTGCTGCAGATCCTGCTGTGGCATGGCCTGATCGTTCATTCGCTGCCCTCACCGCGCAACGCGCTGAGGGAGGTGGATACCAGCCAGGGCGCCTTGGGTCCCATGGAGGCGGTCTTCCTGACCAATCGTGGTCTAACCATCTCCAAACCGATTTTCGAGCCGGCCTTTTGGGCGGTCGTCTTGGCGTTTGTGGCAGCAGTCGTTGGCGTCATTTTGTTTAAGAAGCACGCTAAGAAGGTGCAGGAAGCCACCGGTAAGATTTATCCCGTCTTCAGCACCGGCTTGGCGGCGATCATCGGCGTGCCGCTGATCGTGTTCTTCCTGTCGGGTATGCCCATCAGCTTGGATATTCCAGAGGCGGGCAAGTTCAATTTCAAGGGCGGCATGACCATCGTGCCCGAGTTCATCGCCCTGTGGTTCGCGCTTTCGATTTATACCGGTGCTTTCATGACCGAAATCGTGCGCGCCGGCATCCAATCGGTGAGCCACGGCCAGACAGAAGCTTCCTATGCCTTGGGTCTTAGGCCGAACTTCACCATGCGTTTGGTGATCCTGCCACAGGCGCTTCGGGTCATCATCCCGCCGCTGATTAGCCAGTACCTGAACCTCACCAAGAACTCGTCGCTGGCAATTGCGGTTGGCTACATGGATATCGTGGCGACCATCGGCGGTATTTCGCTAAACCAGACTGGCCGCGCGTTGGAGTGCATGTCCATCGTGCTGTCGCTCTATCTCCTTTTCTCGCTCACCATTTCGATGGTGATGAACTGGTACAACAAGCGCGTCGCGCTTGTGGAACGGTAGGCGCACCATGGCAGAAGAAAGCAAATACGCCCCCGGTACCCATCCCGACCTGCCGCCACCTTTGGCGAGCACGGGTGCGATCAAGTGGGTGCGGGAAAATCTGATATCGACGCCGACGAACATCGTCCTTACCTTGCTGTCGGTCTACCTCCTCTACCTGATTTTTCCACCGTTGATCGACTGGGCGTTCGTAAACTCAGTCGTGGATGCGGGCTCCCGCAACGAGTGCTGGGAGAAGGGCAGTGGCGCCTGCTGGGCGGTCGTGGCAGTACGCTTCGATCAGTTCCTCTACGGCTTCTATCCCGAGAGCGAACGCTGGCGAGTGATACTGTCCTTCGTGCTCTTAATCCTTGCCCTACCGCCGGTACTCTTCGATCACGTGCCTTACCGTAAGTATGGCCTGATGTACACCTGCGCCTTCCCCTTTATCGCCTATTGGCTGCTGTGGGGTGGTTTGGGGCTAGAGCCGGTCGAATCCTCCAAGTTCGGCGGTTTCATGCTGACTCTGGTGATCGGCGTTACCGGCATTGTCGCTTCCTTGCCGCTGGGCATTCTTCTGGCGCTTGGGCGGCGCTCGGATCTCTTGGTGCTGAAGGTCATCTGCGTTTGCTTCATCGAGTTCATTCGTGGGGTGCCGCTGATCACCTTGCTTTTCGTGGCTTCCACCTTGCTCAACTACTTCCTGCCGCCGGGAACCTACTTCGATCTCCTGCTGCGGGTCTTGATCATGGTGACCCTGTTCTCGGCCGCCTATATCGCCGAGGTGGTGCGTGGTGGCTTGGCGGCTATTCCCAAGGGCCAGACGGAAGCGGCCCAGTCCATGGGCATGAGCTATTGGCAGAACATGGGCTTGATTGTGTTGCCGCAGGCCTTGAAGATCTCAATTCCGGGTATCGTGAACACCTTCATCGGGCTCTATAAGGACACCACCTTGGTGGTCATCATCGGTCTTCTCGACCCGATCGGCCTGTCACAAGCAGTCCTGGCGGATTCCAAATGGCAGGGGCTTTCCACCGAGATCTACATCTTCATTGCCTTGTTCTTCTTCATCTCGTGCTTCGCCATGTCGCGTTACAGCATCTGGTTGGAGAAGCGGCTGGACACCGGACATAAGCGCTAGGGGGAACGGCTCATGAGCGTAGCAGAAACCACAAACGGCCAAACCGGCATGCACATCTCCGATGAGGTGGCGATCCAAATCATCGGCATGCACAAGTGGTATGGCGAATTCCATGTCCTGAAGGACATCAACCTGACAGTCAACAGGGGCGAGCGCATCGTCATCTGCGGGCCCTCGGGTTCCGGCAAGTCGACCATGATCCGCTGCATCAACCGGCTGGAGGAACACCAGCGCGGGCAGATCATCGTCGACGAGATCGAGTTGACCAACAATCTGAAGAATATCGACTCGGTGCGCCGGGAAGTCGGCATGGTGTTCCAGCACTTCAACCTCTTTCCTCACCTAACCGTGCTGGAAAACTGCACCTTGGCGCCCATCTGGGTGCGCAAGACGCCCAAGGCGGAGGCCGAGGCGACGGCCATGCACTACCTGGAGCGGGTGAAGATTCCCGACCAGGCGGGCAAGTTTCCCGGCCAGCTCTCGGGCGGCCAGCAGCAGCGCGTGGCCATCGCCCGCTCGCTCTGCATGAATCCGCGCATCATGCTCTTCGACGAGCCGACTTCGGCCCTCGATCCAGAGATGATCGCAGAAGTGTTGGACGTGATGGTGGGCTTGGCTGAGACCGGCATGACCATGCTCTGTGTCACCCACGAAATGGGCTTTGCCCGCAAGGTTGCCAACCGGGTGATTTTCATGGATGGCGGCGAGATCATCGAGCAGAACGAGCCGGAGGAGTTCTTCAACAACCCGCAGTCGGATCGTACCAAGCTCTTCTTAAGCCAGATCCTCGCCCATTAGAGCGTCGGGGCGAAATGACACCAGAGACGACGCCGGGTGGTCCATTGGCCACGCCTCCGGCGTCGTTCCATTTCTATCGCGCTAATCGGTAACCTGGCTAAGAGAACAGCCCCAAGGTCCGAGGGTCGAAGAAACGCACTTTCTCCTGCCGGAAAGGACGAAAGCCGCAGCGCTGGTAGACCGCCAAGGCGCGCGGATGGTCGAGGCTGTTGGTGTGAACCCAGAGCCGCTCGGGCTGATGGTTCCAGGCGATATCGATGATCGCGCTCAATAGATAGCGGCCGAGACCGGCGCCGATGAAATCCGGCATTAAGCCGAAGTAGGCGAGCTCAATGTCCGGTGGTCGTCGCCGATCCAGCTCGGCAAAGCCGGCGGGAACCCCGCCGACGTAGAGCACGTAGAGTTCCACGAGCTCGTCCTCCAGGATGCGGGCCAGAGCCTCGTCCTTCATCGCCCGGCGCTCGTACCACAACCAGCGCTCGCCGACGGTGTTGTAGAGGTATCGATAGAAAGCGACTGAGGGCCGTTCTGCCCGCAGTAAGGCCAGGCGCTTGAGACGCGGTGCCGGCGCTGGCGGCTGCTCCGGCCGGCCTTTCATCTCCAAGTAGGTAATGGTCGTGGTGATTTGACCTTCGCCATCTGGCGGCTCACCGCGGTCAACCAGCCAACGAGAGAGCACCAACCGCTCTTCGCGCTCGTAGCCCAATGCCTGATAGAAACATTCGACGGCCTTGTTCGACGGCCGTACCATTAACTGGGCCTTGTGGATGCCACTGTGGCGCAGCCAGCTCTCGCCGGCCCGCATGATTTGCCGGCCGAGGCCTTTGCCGCGCTGGGTCGGGCAGGTAGCGACATAGTAAAACCAACCACGGTGGCCGTCGTGGCAGACGCAACAACTGGTGACCAATCGCTTGCCTTTGTGGCCAACGAGGACCCTAGCCGAGGCAGTCGATTGCCAAAGGGCAAGATCGGCCTTCGGGTCGTTATACCAAACCAAGAGGCCGCAATTGTGCCACAGCGCGATCAGGTCGTCGCGGTCGCTTTCCTGATAGGGGCGGACAGAAAATTCTTTCTCGGGGCCTGGCCGGGACGCGGACACGGCGATCGCTCTATTTGGTCGCGTCGGCCGGGCCTTGTTCGACCGGCCAATCGCCCGGCAGACCCCATTCGGCCCAGGATCCGTCGTAAAGGGCGATGTCGCGATGGCCGACAAGGTGCAGGCCCAAGCTGAGTATTGCCGCTGTCACACCGGACCCGCAGGTGGTCACCACGGGCTTCTTCAAATCGATGCCTGCCTGCGTAAAGGCCAGGCGTAATGCCTCGACGGATTTTAGGGTCTTGTCCTCGGGGTTGATCAGACGATCGAAGGGCAGGTTCAAGCTGCCGGGTATGTGGCCTTGCCGGCGACCGGGCCAGAGCTCTTCTGCCTCGCCGGCAAAACGGTCGCTGGCGCGCGCGTCGAGAAGCTGTTCGCGCCGACTGGTGATGTTGCTTTCGATTTGCTCCTTGTCGCGAACCATGAAGCTGTTGAGGCGGGCGGTGAAGTGGCGCTCTTCTGGCCTGGCGGGCCCGTCTTGCAAGGGACGTCCTTCAGCCTGCCATTTGGGAAGACCACCGTCCAGGACGGCGATATCGCGATGGCCAAAAACGCGAAAGGCCCACCACACCCGAGCGGCGCTGAATAGGCCGCGTTGGTCGTAAACGACGATACGAACCCCGTCGCCCAGCCCCAGTTTGCGTACCCGGGCGCTGAACTTTTCCGGCGGCGGCAACATGTGGGGCAGGGGACTGGTGCTATCGGCGATATCGTCGATGTCGAAAAACACCGCGCCAGGTATATGTGCGTTCTCGAACTCGGCACGGGCATCGCGTCCTTCGTGCGGCAGATAGTAGCTGCCGTCTACTACATGGACGTCGGGTGCGCTTAGATGCTCCGCTAACCAGTCCGTTGAAACAAGCGCCTCTTCCATCGGTTTGCCCCTCCCCGGGCAGCAGTCGGCAAGGAGCATCCATGGCTATCGCCAGCTAGCTCCAAACATCTTCTATGCGCTCTCGTGTGGTGGATCTGAAGTTCGTTTGATTATCGGGGCGCCGAGCAAAACGAATTTCAGATCTGAATACCACACCAAATTCTACAAACTACGAGTGTCCTCATCGATCCCGAATTTCGGTCGAAGCTCGCCGCAAATTCATGCGAATTTCGGAATCGGGACACTAGTCGACCAGGACCAGATTGATGCGGCGATTTTGGCGGCCCTTGTTTTCGATCTTTGAGACCGCGACCTGGCCAATTTCTCCCAGGCTTTTGACGTGGGTGCCGCCGCAGGGCTGCAAATCGACGTCCACGATTTCCAGCACCCGCACCTTGCCACTGCCGCTGGGTGGCTTCACCGACATGGTACGCACCAGCTGTGGGTTGTCGGCCAACGCTTGATCATCAATCCAGCGGGCTCTGACCGGGTTGTTTCCGGCAATCACGGCATTCAAGTCTTCGGTAATCTTTTCCTTGTCCAGTCGTGTATCCGGCAGATTGAAGTCGAGACGCCCCTTGCCGTCATTGACTGCACCCCCGGTGACATCGCCTTCGATGAGCGAGCACAAGACGTGCATGCAGGTATGCATGCGCATTAGGCGATGCCGGCGGTCCCAATCGATCTCGGCGAGCACCGAGCTGCCTGGTTCAGGTAAGACCGCTCCCTCGGCCGGGATGTGACAAACCTCGTCGGCGGTTTCGCCTTTTCGGGTATCGACAATTGGCACTTCACTTCCGTCGGCTAGCCGCAACAAACCGGTATCGCCAGGCTGGCCGCCACCCATTGGGTAAAACACCGTGCGGTCGAGGCGGATGCCGTCAGCCGAGGCTGCCAGCACCCGGGCGTCGCAGCGACGCTCGTAGGCATTTTCACGAAAGATCAATTCGGTCATGGAGTCCTCAGCTTTCCAGCCAGTCCGGCACGGGTAAGTCTTTGGAGTGCAAGAAGTCAGGATTAAAAAGCCTGCTTTGATAGCGGGTGCCAGAATCACAAAGCACTGTCACAATACGGTGACCTGGGCCCAAGTCCTTTGCTAGGCGGATAGCCCCGGCCACGTTGATCCCGCTGGAAAGGCCGAGGCAAAGGCCCTCCTCGCGCAGCAAATCAAAGACGATCGCCAAGCCCTCGGCGTCGGGTATCTGGTAGGGAAAATCGATTGGTGCATCTTCCAGGTTCTTGGTAATGCGGCCCTGTCCGATGCCTTCACTGATCGATGACCCCTCGGCCTTCAATTCGCCGTGCTTGTAGTAGTGGTACAGCGCTGCGCCCAGAGGATCGGCGAGGCCGATTTTTACGTCCTGTTTGCGATCCTTCAGGGCCATGGCAACACCGCAGAGCGTACCGCCGGTGCCCACCGCACAGACAAAGCCGTCAACGGTGCCCTCGGTCTGCTGCCAGATTTCTGGACCGGTTGTCTCAATATGGCCCTGGCGGTTGGCAACATTGTCGAACTGATTGGCCCAGATCGCCCCACTACCCTCGTTCTTGGCCAGCTCTTCTGCCAGGTGTTGCGAGACATGAACATAGTTGTTGGGGTCCTTATAGGGCACAGCCGGCACCTCTCGCAGGTCGGCGCCACAAAGCCGTAGCATATCCTTCTTTTCCTGGGACTGAGTCTCCGGGATGACGATGACGCAGCGGTAGCCTCTGGCACGCCCGACCAAGGCCAGGCCTATCCCCGTGTTGCCGGCGGTTCCTTCCACAATGACGCCACCCGGACGAAGCTGACCATTGTCCTCTGCGTCTTTGACGATGAACCAGGCGGCGCGGTCCTTTACCGAACTGCCTGGGTTCAGGAATTCCGCCTTTCCGAGGATATCGCAGCCGGTCTCTTCCGACGCCCGGCGCAGTCGAACAAGCGGTGTGTTGCCGATCGTGCCGATAAAGCCTTCGCGAATGTCCATGTGGCCGATGTCCTGACTTTGCTTTCCCGCGGGCTGGGAGACTAGCCGCAGGCTCTTCGACCTGCAAGGCACAGGCCGTCTCCATTTGATCACATCGGTGGCGAAGGGCGGGTTACGTCCTGCCACTGCTGGCGCATGCCTATCTGATTGAGCGCCAGCCATTGCAGGGAGATCACTGCTGGGGCTGAAATAATACGGCCATCTGCGACCATAGTCATGGCTTCTTGAAGGCTTAGAGGAAGGGCGCGAATGTCTTCACCTTCGTCATGAAGGCCGAACAGGCCGCCGGCGCCGCGGCTGTCGATGCAGCCGCAATACATGGCAATCGTTTCCGAGCTGCCGCCTGGGGTCATGATAAAGCGGCCGATGCGTTCAATTTCCAAGACTTCTTGCCCGGCCTCCTCGACGGATTCCCGTCGTACTACGCTTTCCGCCTCTTCCTGCGGTTCGATGATGCCCGCTACAACTTCCAGAATCCAAGGTGTTAGGCCTGCCGCATAGGCTCCGGCGCGGAATTGCTCGACCAGCACCACCCGGTCGAGCCAAGGGTCGTATAGCAGGATCGATGCTGCGTGCCCCCGCTCGAAGACTTCGCGGGATAGGATTGGTGACCATCCGCCCCGGTAGAGGCGATGGCGGAATCGGTAGATGTCGATTTTGAAAAATCCATTATAGGGCGTTGTCTTCGCGACAATTTCCAGAGTCCGGGCCTCGTTTTTCTTTGACATTTTGGAGTCGTCCATCTTGGCATTCTCATCTGACAAAGCGCGCCAACCTTTTGCGGGAATATCTCGGTGTAATACGCTAAATACGGAATTCTTAGGGCTTTCCTGGCGTTCAACTTCGGGCGGCAAAGTCATTTTTGTGGCATTTAAATGACATAGCAGGCCAACAACAGGGTGACGGAAAGGGGAAAAGTCTGCTAGCCTTTTACCGCCGAAATAATAATGCTTAATGGCGCTGGGCAGTAATAGCTCTATTGCGCCACGGTCGGGGACGGATGGTACAGGGAGCACGACGGCAAGTTTGTGCTTTGGCTTTAGAAGGGCCAATAGCTGTTTCGGGGCGAAGCCCCGAGCGTATTGGTTTTCATATCTCACTACAGTGCGAAGGACCACGAGCGAACCCGGCTTTCCGAATGGGCGAGGGGCAAGCCCCCTCTTTTTTGGCAGATTTTAGCTGCGGGCCGTTGGGCCCGCTTTGCCATTCAGGATCACGCCCGTTCGGCAGTTTCGGCTCGTCTGGCTGCGAAATCGTCAATCAAATTGGCTGCTGCCTTGTCGCCCAATGGCGTCGAGGTCGGTGGCACAGGGGGACAGAGGTAGGCTTATGCTGATCTTCATCGTTCGAAGAGCCGGCTCCATGATCCTCACCATGATCGTGGTGTCGATTTTGCTGTTTTTGCTGTTAGAGATTTCCCCAGGGAATGTCGCCACCAAGGTCTTGGGGCCATATAGCTCGGAGGAACAGCGCCAAATTTGGCTAGAGCAAAACGGCTATTTCGAGCCGCTTTATGTGCGCTACTTCACCTGGCTCGGCAACTTCATAGTCGGCGACTTCGGCGAATCAGTTCGCTTCAAGGTACCGGTCGGCGAGGTGATGTGGCCGCGCCTGGGTAACACCGGCATTTTGGCCCTAGCTGTCCTTTTGGTCATGGTGCCCTTGTCGCTGACCCTGGGTGTCTTGGCCGGCATGCGCGAAGGTTCGGGCATGGACCGCACCATCTCGGTCACTTCGATCCTCACCACCTCGGTACCCGAGTTCGCGAGCGCGGTCCTGCTGTCGGCGATCTTTGTCTTCTGGCTCAAGCTCTTGCCCGGCACCAGCGGGATGAATGACGGCTTTGACATCACCCAGTTGATTCTGCCGGTGATGGTCTTGGTGCTCTACGACTTCGGCTACGTGACGCGGATGACCCGTGCCTCGATGGCCGAGGTCATGATGACGCACTACATCCGCACCGCTGTGCTGAAAGGCTTGCCTTACAAGCAAGTGATCATGAAGCACGCGTTGCGTAACGCGCTGATCGCGCCCTTCACGGTCATCATGCTGCAGATCAACTGGCTGCTCTCAGGCGTCATCGTCGTCGAGTACTTTTATGCTTACAAGGGCTTTGGCGCGCTGCTTTTAGATGCTTCCTTGAATCAGGACATCTACATGATCGAAGCCTGTGCGATGGTCGCGGTCTTCGTCGCCGTCGGAACCCAGACCCTAGCGGACGTCGGGTACACCTACCTGAACCCGCGCATCCGGTTTAGTTAAGGAGGGCCCCAGCAATGGCAGAACAAGGTGTTGGGGTGACCGCTGGTAAGCCCTTCCT
This sequence comes from Rhodospirillales bacterium, assembly GCA_965222795.1. Classification (GTDB taxonomy): domain Bacteria; phylum Pseudomonadota; class Alphaproteobacteria; order Kiloniellales; family CBDCUY01; genus CBDCUY01. The sequence continues at coordinate 4,321,048 of OZ244972.1, forward strand.
CAGCCGGGTGGTCCAAGGCTTCCTCAGTCTCGTCGAAACTGTTCTTGGCGGGCTGGCGCTGCTCCGGGAAAGCCCGGTCGGCATGGTCGGCGCGATCATCGTAGCCTTCTGGGTCATTGTGGCCCTTTTCGCTGACGTCTTAGCGCCCTTCGAGCCGAACCAAAACCTTCTGCCGATGGCCATGCCCGGCGCCGTCCACGCGGACAGCGGCCTGACCTTCTGGCTGGGTACCGACCAGCTGGGGCGCGACATTATGTCGCGCATCATCCATGGTTCGCGGCGTGTCTTGGTGTTTGCGCCGCTGGCCACCTTCTGTGCCTATGCGGTGGGCATTCCCATGGGCTTGGCGGCCGGCTACATGCGGGGCAAGACCGATGCGGTGCTTTCCTTCATCGCCAACGTGATCCTCTCCTTCCCGGTGCTGGTGCTTTACATCATCATCATCGCCACGGTGGGCGCTTCGGCGGCCAACATCTTGATCGCCGTGACCTTCGCTAGTGCGCCGGGGATCATGCGCATCGTGCGCGGCTTGGTACTGGATCTTCGCACGCGCGAGTACATTGCCGCCGCCCAGACCCGCGGCGAGGGCATGTGGTGGATCATGCTGGTGGAAATCTTGCCCAATGCGCGCGGGCCCTTGATCGTCGATGCCTGCCTTCGGGTCGGCTATGTGATCATCACCATCGGCGTGCTCGGCTTCCTGGGCCTCGGCCTGCCGCCACCAGATCCGGATTGGGGTGGCATGGTCAACGAGACACGTTCCATGGCCATGATATTCCCACACATGACCATCTTCCCCTGTATCGCGATTTCCTCGTTGGTGCTCGGCTTCAATTTGCTCGCCGACGGCCTTCGCGAGATTTCGCTGAGAGACTAGGGAACAGTGGCAATGAACGGCAGCGGCGCTTGCCCTTGGCGGCCAACCAGGCTCAAACCTCTTGGCTTGGGGCGGATGGCCTGGGCAGGCGTCGCTGGCGATAATCCATACGCGGGAGGTCGCTCATGACAACCAACGGCAAAGAGCACGATGGCCCTATTCTAGAATGCAACAACCTCTGCATCTCCTACTTCACAAGGGCCGGCGAGATACCCGCCGTTGTCGATTTCAATTTGGTCCTGCGCCAAGGTGAGTCGGTTGGCCTGGTGGGCGAGTCGGGTTGCGGCAAGTCCACCGTGGCCATGGCGATCATGCAGTACATGGGCCGCAACGGCGGTATCGTCGGCGGTGAGATCATCTACAAGGGCAGGGACCTTACGACCTTTTCGGAGGAAGAGCTGCGGCAGCTGCGCGGCTCGGATATCGCCATGGTCTATCAGGAGCCGATGGCTGCCCTGAATCCCAGCATGACCATCGGCCGGCAATTATCCGAGGTGCCGCTCTGCCATGAAGACGTCAACGAAGCCGAGGCGCTGGAACGAGCGACACAGATCCTTGCCGACGTCAATCTGCCCGATCCAGAACGGGTGATGGCCTCTTATCCGCATCAGATCTCTGGCGGCCAACAGCAGCGCGTGGTGATCGCCATGGCCCTGCTGTCCAAGCCCTCCTTGTTGTTGTTGGACGAGCCGACCACGGCCTTGGATGTGACGGTGGAAGCGGGCATCGTCGACCTGATCGGCCAGATCGCCGAAAAGTTCAACACCTCGATGATCTATATCTCGCACAACCTGGGTCTGATCCTGGAGACCTGCGATCGGATCAATGTGATGTACTCGGGCGAAGTGGTCGAGGAGGGGACGGTCGGAGAGGTTTTCGACCAGATGCGCCACCCCTACACCCGCGGCCTCTTCAGCGCCATCCCACTGCCCGGCACCGACAAGAACTCGCGGCCGCTTAAGGCTATTCGCGGTCAGTTGCCGCTACCGCACGAGCGTCCGGCGGGTTGCAACTTTGGGCCGCGTTGCGATCATTACCGGGTGGGTGTCTGTGACACCCCTACCGGCGTGCATATGACCGATGTCGAGGGCGAGGTCGGTCACCGGGTGCGTTGCGAGCGTTGGCAGCAGATTGACTGGGATGCGCAGGTCACCGAGGTCACCGCCAGCGAGAAAGCGTCGCTCGGCGACGAAGTCCTCTCGATCCAAGACATGCAGAAGTACTACGAGCTCACCGACAATTCGATTGCCGCGCTGATCAAGGGCAACCGCACCCGCTATGTAAAGGCCAACGAGCGGGTTTCCTTTAATGCCCGCGAAAGCCAGACGGTGGCCATCGTCGGGGAGTCCGGCTGTGGCAAGTCGACCTTTGCTAAGGTGCTGATGGGCCTGGAGACTGCGACCTCGGGCCAGGTTGTCTTCATGGGCAACGATGTCTCCAACTATCCGGTCCAAGACCGCTCGCCGGAACAGCGCGGCTCGGTGCAGATGGTCTTCCAGAATCCCTTTGACACCCTTAACCCGAGCCATTCGGTGGGGTCGCAAATCGCCCGGGTGATCAAGATGTTTGGCGTCGAGACCGATCGCGAGCGCGTCGAGGCACGGGTGCTGGAACTCTTGGACTTGGTCAAGCTGCCGCGTGACTTTGCGCGTCGCCGGCCGCGCCAACTTTCCGGCGGGCAAAAGCAGCGGGTCGGCATCGCCCGTGCCTTTGCCGGCAATCCCAAGATGGTGGTGGCGGACGAGCCGGTTTCTGCCCTGGACGTCTCGGTGCAGGCGGCGGTGACTGAGCTGTTGATGGACATTCAGCGCAACTACCGCACGACCTTGGTCTTTATCAGCCACGACCTCTCCCTCGTGCGCTATATCGCCGACCGGGTGGTGGTGATGTACCTGGGCCACATCGTCGAGCAAGGTACGACCGACGAGGTCTTCGCGCCGCCCTACCACCCCTATACGGAAGCCCTTTTGTCGGCCATTCCGATCGCCGATACCTCGGTCTCCAAGAAGCGGATTATCTTGGAAGGCAACCTGCCCAGCGTGGTCAACCCGCCTCAGGGCTGTCCCTTCAATACCCGCTGTCACCGCAAAGCTGGGGATATCTGCGAGTCGACCGTGCCGCCGATCGTCGAGGCGAGCCCCGGCCACGCCATTTCCTGCCACATACCCATGGAGGAACTGCGCCAGGCCGATCCGGTGATCGTCTTTGCCGATACCGAGGAAAATGTCCCCAGTCCAGCCGCCGAATAGGCTGGATGCCGAAGGGGGCCAGGCGCTGCGGCGGGGGCAGCGCTCGCCTGTTGGTAGCGCCTGCCTGGCCAATGCCCCTAGAGCACGGCTTTAGGGGAGAAGGGGTGCTGGCATTTGCGTCGATGGTCTCGCCTCGGGATCGGCTTCATCGGCATCGCTTTGGCGCTCCCGACTGAGCCGTGAAGCGAAAAGCAAAACCGCATCTGGCCGCATAGCCGTGAAGCTTGGACCTCCGCCGGCGATCGCCTCAGAAGGGCTCGTCGACAGCGGCGAGAAAAATGCCACAGATCGCTCATTTAAGCGGCACATCCCGCTTTGCCAGGCGAGGGTGAGATCAGTCGCACCCCACCAAAGTGAACGGCCTGGTAACAGTGAAACGGGCTCCGGTTAAGTAAAAGAAGTTAGTGAATAACATGAATATAGAAAAAATAAATATTGATAGTAATCATTAAATTCTCCATTTTTTCTAGTAAAAAACTTAACAAATAAAAATGATAAATAAAAATTTATGCAATTTATCTTGACTGTTTATTAGATTTCATTAATGCTTTGTTTGTCTTTCGTTGTGACCCCCGCATAGTCGAGGACGTATTTTTTATGACCAAAGATTTTTTTCTCAACGAGTCGGGTATGACCCAGATCGAGTATGGGCTCGTACTCTCCCTCGTCAGCATCGGCATCTCGGTTGTTGTCATTGCCATGGGCGATAACCTGGCTGCCAATTTCGATGCCATTGCCGGAGATTTGCAGGAAGCGGCCGGCCAACCATAAGGCCGGTCGCCGCCAGCAACCATTAGTGTCGTGGATAGGTCAATGCAGCTTCTCAACAAAGATCTAAAGGGCAATCATATACGCTGTGGCAAGGGGCATCGTTTCATTGCCAAGCGCCTTGGCATCAGCGTGCAATGCCCAAACTGCGGCCAGACCGCGCTATCCGGGGATCTGGCCAGCCGTTACTATCTTCTTCGCAACGGCAATCAAAAAAACGACCAGCTGCGACCGTAGGGCCTAGCGGCCGCGGCGCTTGGCTCGGGGTGGTTCGGGGGATCGCCCCGGGCCTCTCTTTTTTGGCCCTTCCTCACCACCGAGATCTTGGAAAAGCACCGCCCTTTGACGGTGAGCCTTGACAGCCAGGAACGGAGCGCGCAGAAGGTGCCAACATTGTTGCCACCGATCCGAAGCCTGGTGTCCACACCGCCGATCATATCGTCATCGCTTGTAACGGCTTTCTGCCTGTTTTGCTTCGCTAGTTTGGCTCTAGCGGACGAGGGTGAACTACGATCCTTCGACCGCTTTCTGGGACAGGCTGCGCCGATTTGCCTAAGCCAGTCGGCGATTGCTTGCGTTAACAAGGCCTGGGGTTACGGGGACCGAGACCGCGATGGGAAACTTTCCATCGCCGAGGTCAACCGCAACCGTCGGCTGTTGAGTCGTTGGGTAGCGCGGCGACATCACCGTTTGGCCGAGCAGGACCGTCAGTCGATCTTGCTGGGCCTGATGCTTGTTGAATCGGTTGGACTTGAGCGTCTCTTCGCCGGTTTCGACAGCGATCGGGATGGTCACCTAAGCCGGGCTGAGCTCTTGGCCGACGTCGCCCTTGACGAGCGGCCCCTGGGGCAAATTCTGAGTGATCCGAAGGCCGTCGACTGGTCGGCGATCCGCAATCGGCTCGGGGGCATGGGCTCCCTGTTGGACGGGGTGACCATCAAGCCGGAGCCCTAGACGGCGGCCCGCAAAGACGGCGGCCTGCAAAGACGGCGGCCTGCAAAGGTGAAACAAACGCCCCGCCATCGGCAGAGTTCGAAGACTTGCTTGCCGCGATTTTTAATCAATTTATTACAAGAATCTAAATGATTATTTCCAAATACAAAGCATTTTTCATAAATTACTACTGATTTTTTCAAAAATATGATAGACTTGTTGGATGTTGTAAGGGTATTTGGAAGATCATTATTTTAACCTTTATTATGATCTCTCCGGCACCCCGTTAACCTCACCGGTCGGCTGCCGATGCCGCTGCCGGTATGGAGATCGAGGACCATGGGCAAATTTTGGATCGTCGGCGGCGAGGCTAGCCTACCGCATACACAAGAAACGATCGGGGATGGCGAAACATGGATCGGACCCTTTGACAACTATCGGGCAGCGCTTCTTGAATGGGAACGGCGCGAATCTGATCGGGCCGGCGCAGAAGGCAAGCATTTTCGCATCGAGCGAATTGACACGGAAGCGCCGCCGCCCTGTACAGATTGAGCGGGCAGCGGTAATCAGAGGGCCGGGAGAGCAAACGGCTGTTCCCCCAATGTCCCAAGGCCGCAAATTGATTACGCGGGCCAGTCGAATTCTCGCCCAGAGTTCATCTTTTGTTAACCATGTGCGGTTAAATTAACCATCAGCGTTGCCTGAACCGCTGGGGCGTTCCGCGAAACCCCATCTCGTGTCCCCCCCGAGATACCCCGGCGGTCTTGTCGAACCGACCTGGCGCGCGAGACTTGAGAGCCTTTGGGCGGCCCGTTTCCCGCAACGGGCCGCCCGATTTTCTTTGCCTCTCCATACTCCTTTAGTCGTTCACATTCCATCGCAACCAGGCCAGCGAGGGGTTGATCCATTCGGTCATGGTGTTATCGACCAAGCCGGGTTAGCCTTCCACGACCGCCACGTTATCGATCGATCAAGGGGAGAACAGGCAATGAAGGAAAACCCGGTAAAGGCTCTATCCCGGCAATCAAAGCCGATCGTCAATGGTTGGCTTTCCATTCCTGACGGGTTTGCTGCCGAGGTGATGGCCCGCGCCGGTTGGGATTCCGTCACCGTCGACATGCAGCACGGCCTAAGCCACTATGAATCGGCGATTCAGTGCATCCGCGCGATCAACACCACCGGCACTCTGCCTATGGTGCGGGTCCCCTGGAACGAGCCGGGGATCATCATGAAGATGCTCGATGGCGGCGCGATGGGGGTGATCTGCCCGATGGTTAGCAACCGGGCCGAAGCCGAGGCCTTTGTCGGCGCCTGCCGCTATCCACCGCTTGGCTATCGCAGTTTCGGTCCGATCCGCAGCCTGATGACGGCGGGACCTAAGTATGTGGCGGACTCGGGGGAGCTGGTCTTGACCCTAGCCATGATCGAGACCAGGGAGTCCCTGGATAACCTGGACGCGATCATGAGCACGCCAGGCTTGGACGGCATTTACATAGGCCCCTCCGATCTCTCGCTGGCCTTGGACCGCCCGCCTGACCAGGATTCCACCGAGCCCTTGGTCGTGGAGACCATCGACCGCATTCTTGCCACCGCAAAGAAGCACGGCCTGATCGCCGGCCTGCATAACGCGACGGCGGCTTATGCCCGCAAGATGCTCGACAAAGGCTTTGACCTGGTGACGATCGGCTCTGACTCTCGCCTGCTGACCGCGGCCGCCAAGGTGGCCATTGCCGAAGCCCGGGGCGAGACCGTAGCGCAAGGCGGCGGTGGCTGGTACTGATGGCTGTGGATGCTTTAGAGGGCCTGGAGGTGCTGCAACAATAGGTCGATGTCATTGCGGTCGTGGTAGAGCCCGAAGCCGAATCGCAGGCGGTCGCCGCGGTAATCAGTTATCACGCCCTTTTCCAGCAGGGACTTGTGAAGCGCCTTCGCTTGCTGGCAGTGGAAGGTGAGGAAGTTGCCACGGCTCCTCTCCTCGATCGGGACCACAAGTTGACCCGGACGTAAGGGGCAAGCTGGCATTGCGGCCAGCCGCTCGACGAACTCGGATTGCAAAGTAGTTACGTGGTCGTGGATGGCTGTTGTCGACAGGTCCAGGTCGTCGAGCCAGGCGAGCACGGCGCGCAGCCGATAAATACCGCTGGGATCGAAGGTCGCGCCGAGAAAGCGGCTGCCGTCCGCTGCATAGGGCACGGTCCCCTGTTGACTGCGCTCCAGGGCCCCAAAACTTGCATACCAACCGGTGTCTCGAGGGCGCTGACCCAAGCCCGCTGGCGCATAGAGAAAGGCGGCTCCTTCGCCCGCCATGGCGTACTTGTAGCCGCCGGCGAGGTAGAAGGCGCGATGCTGGGCCGGTCCGTGATTGCAGGGCAGGGCCATGAAGCCGTGGTAGCCATCCACCACGATCATGGCACTGGTCTGAACTCGCTCCAGGTCGCCTATCAATTTACCATAATCAGCAATGGCATAGCCGGAATTGTAAAAGACCTGGCTGAAATAGATGAGATCAAAAGTGTTGGCATCGGCGGCCTGGCGGAAGCGGTCGGTGAAACTCTCGAACGGCTCGCTTGAGACAGCGCAAAGGCTCACCAGGCCGTCTTCTTCCAGTCGCCCCATCTGCCGCGTAAAGCTGTGAAACTCACTATCGCTGGTCAAAACCCGGACAGGGGCACCCGGCGGCAGACAAGACAGAAGCCGCAGTAGGAAACTATGGGTGTTCGGTCCAAAGGCGATGGCACTCGGCTCGGAAAGGCCCAGGCGAGCGGCGATCCGATGCTGGGCGTCTGGGTAAATCTCGGCGAAGAAGTTTTGCCATTTCAAGTCGGCCAGCCGCGCGGAATCCTCCCAGTACTGAACCTGGGCATCGAAACTCACGTTCGGCCAGAGGTGGTGGCTGTGGGCGGCAAAGTGAAGGCGTTTCGGGTCGGCTGCCAGCGATCGGCTGAAATGTGCCTTGAGGTTCACATCTCGCCCCAGATCATGTCTCGCCCCAGATCATGTCTCGCCCCAGATCATGTCTCGCCGGGAGAATAGCGGTATCCCATGGCTCGCCTGAGTTCGTCCGGGAGTGGCGGCAGCTTGGAGCGCGGAATGAGGAAGGTCGAAAGTTGGAAGAGGTCGGAAAACACGCGGTGGCGCTCAGCGGTCGCTCTCAGGTAATCGTGCCCGGAAGAGCCGCCAGTGCCCACTTTGCGCCCGATCATGCGCTGTACCATCAGCGCGTGGCGATAGCGCCAGGTCGTCAGGGTTTCATCCACGTCCATCAGTCGGCTGAGCAGGCGAAAGGGTAACTGCAGGGCCGGCTCGTCACGATAGAGATTGATGAAGAGGGCGGCTTGCAATGCGTCCAGCGACAGCCGCCAAGCCCCCTTCTGCGCATGCTCCTGGTAGCGCGCCTCGTCGAAGATCGACTCGAAGCGGGCCTTTGCCGCCTCTATTCCAGCGATTTCCGCCTCTGCCCGGGCCGGGGCCAAGGCGGTGTTGGCCCGAATCAAGGCTGCTTCCGCATCAAGCATGTCGCTGACGGCACGGTGATAGACGTCGCGGAAACGGTAGCCGGTGACATCAAGGAAGGGAGTTCGCTGCAACCAAGCAGCGACCAGTTGCCGCAAGGAGGGCTCGGATTCCACCTGGCGCAGCCTTCGCCGGTCGCCCTCGACAAGGTTCGCGTCGAAGGGCCGCTGATCGAAGTTGCTGCGCTCTTCTCGGGTGAGCCCGAGACGGATCTCGAACAGTCGGAACTGCAGGCTCTGGAATCCCGAGGCGGGCACCAGAAGGTCACGGAACTCGAGAAAATCCAAAGGAGTCATGGTTTCCAGCACGTCAAGCTGGGCAACCATCAGTTTTTCGATCTCGACGATGCGGCCAAGCGTCTGCACCACTTGGCCGAGGCTTCGATCGCCCACACGTTCCCCAGCAAAGAGCCCGGTTAGGCGATCAATCTCGAACAGGATCTGCTTGAACCAAAGTTCATAGGCCTGATGCACGATGATAAAGAGCATTTCATCGTGGGCGGGCCGGCCGAAAAGCTCGGACTGACGTTGTTGACAGGATAGGAGCTGCGTGAGTTGCAGATGCTCTGCGTAGGTGAGGGGGTGATCGCGTTCGGGCATGGGGGCCTTCTAAATCCACTTGCAGCAGATGAAAGCTCGAACTCACTTGGCTGGGCCGGAGTCGCTTAGAGCCTCTAGTTTACCCTGGGGTGGGCGAAGCGAAAGCAACTTATGGGAAGGTCCGAGTATTTTACGTAAGTCAGCCAGAAAAGAGGCGGCAGATGGGAGTTTCTGCCGCCCAGGTGAGTGGTTCTGATGCTCTGGCCCTATCCCAAAGGACCTGGATAGCGGATAAACGAACAGTACAGCAGGCCACAGGCCAACAGACCTTTGCGTCGACCCGCCATCCAGCTCCCTTATGAATCTGCGACCAAGGTCACCGCTTCCTCACGGAAGATCACAGGGATTTGATACCCACCGATCTAGTCAATTCAGGGTATCTTTTCATCCAAAGGACGTGCTCGATCGTCCGGCCGCGGTTTGGGCGGTGAGATTTCGCCGTGAAACTTGCGCGTGACGATTGTGCCTGTGACAAATGAGTCCGATTTTGGATGCCATGAACGCTCAGCGCCCCTTTTCCTTGGAATACCTAATCAATGGCCTTCGAGTGGCAGTCGAACCCTTTGCAGTCTGTGATATCGGCGACGACGCCATGGCTGACCTGCCGCAGAGCGAACATCCCACCCTTCACTATGTGATCAGAGGCCGCGGTCGCATAGAAATGCCGAGCCTCAATCGCGCGGTGCCTCTGCACGAGCATGACATTGTGATCGCGCCAGCCGGTGTTACGCAACATGTCCTGCCTTTTGGCGCCGATTCCGCCACGCCGGCACAAGAACCGATTTGCCGGCCGATTGTCGAAGGCTTTGATCGAGTCTCGATTGGCGACAGCTGCCGTCGCCTTCTCATGGTTTGTGCGGTCGCTGACGTTAGCCATCGTTCCGGCCTGCGCCCCCTCCATCATCTCAAGGCGCCAATCGCGGCCACACCGGGGATCGCCGAGTCCCTGGGCCAACTTCTGGACTTGATGTTGGAAGAACTATCTCGCGCGGGGCCGGCCAGCAAGAGCCTGGCCGAATCTTTCCTCCAGCAGTGCGTGGCACAAGTCTTACTGAGCCAGGCCAAGGGGGACAGCACCACGCTACCGATCTTAGCCGCCCTTTCCGACACGCGCTTGTCGCGAGCTGTCGCCACGGTACTGGGCAATCCCTCAGGCATCTACAGCCTAGAGAGCTTGGCAGACATCGCTGGCATGAGCCGATCCAGCTTTGCAGAGCATTTTGGTCAGGTGGTGGGTCTTGGCCCGATTGCCTTCCTCAAAGGCATGCGTCTCAGCCAGGCCTCCCGTTTGCTGTTGGAAAGTGACCTGCCGGTCAAGCGCATCGCCGCCAAAGTTGGTTACCGCAGCCGCAGCTCTTTCTCACGCGCCTTTAAGGCCGAGTTTGGACTGGACCCGGCGAGTTATCGCGAACAAAAACGCACTCAGCCTCTTTTACAGAAATGAAACCGTGGCGGTGACTGCCGCGTTGTTACTTCAAGCCGTCGTCAAGCGCGGCCCCGCTGTCCGACAATCCCGTCCGAGGGCAACTCAATGGCGTGCCTTTAGACCCAGCCTCTCGCGCGTCTCCTTTGGTCCCAAGACCTTGACGCCCATGAGCGTGAGCAACTCGCGGGCACGCTCCACTAGGGAGGCATTGGATGCAAATACCCCCTTTTCCAGGTAGAGATTGTCTTCCAGGCCGACCCGCACATTACCGCCCAGGAGGGCAGCTTGGGCGACGAAGGGCATTTGCAATCGGCTGATCGCAAAGCCGCTCCACACCGAACCCTCGGGCAGGTTATCGACCATTGCCTTCATGGTGGCGGTATCCGCCGGCGCACCCCAGGGAATGCCGTGGCAAAGCTGGATCATCGCGGGAGCGTCGATCAAGCCTTCCTTGATCATTTGCCTGACGAACCAGAGGTGCCCGGTGTCGAAAATTTCCAGCTCGGGCTTCACTCCCAGCTCCTGAATACGCTTGGCGCCGGCCCGCAGGTAAGGAGGCGGTGCCACATAGATCATGTCGCCATCGCCGAAATTGAGGGTGCCGCAGTCGAGGGTGCAGATCTCGGGCAGCAACTCCTCCACGTGGGCCAAACGCTCAATCGGGCCGATCAGATCCGTGCCTTCGCCCGGGGTATCCGCTGCACCTGAGGCTCCGATCACTAGGTCGCCACCCATGCCGGCGGTCAAGTTGATGACCACATCGACCCCGGAAGAGCGAATGCGATCAACGACCTCGCGATAAAGCGCCACGTCACGACTGCCGGCGCCAGTGTCCGGATCACGCACATGGCAGTGGACGATGGAGGCCCCTTCCTTCGCTGCCTCGACCGCAGAATCCGCAATCTGCTGCGGCGTCACCGGGATGGCCGGGTGTCGGCCGACCGTATCGCCGGCGCCGGTGATCGCACAGGTTACAAAGACCTCCCAGTTCATGGCCGCATCCTCCCTCAATCCTTGGTCAGCTAGACCCGGTTCTTAGCCGGGGCGATACTAGTGAGGTCATAGCGGTGGTGATATAGATTTTTCGACAGCAGCACCGTTTTTTTGCCCCCTATCGACGTAGCTTTTGGTCGCCAGGCCTGCTAGCAGGTATGGAGCCTTACTGCGATAAGTCTTTCCCGACGCGGTGAGTCCACAGCTGGTTCAGCCGGGCAACATTGGGGGCGCCAAAATGATCTCGATAGGGCGAATAGGACCCGTGTTTCTGCTGGTGCTGCTAGGCTTTGGGCCGGCGCACGCGGACCAGTGGGAAAAGGTCGAGATCAAGCAGAAGGCGCTCAGCAAGACGGTGACCATGCTGACCGGGCGCGGCGGCAACATGGCGCTTTCGGTCGGCCCTGAGGCCGTAGTTCTCGTGGACGACCAGTTCGCACCATTGACGGAAAAAATTCAGGCCGCGATCGCCGAGCGGACGGCCCGGCCGGTCGATTTCGTCCTCAACACCCACTGGCATGGCGACCACACCGGCGGTAACGAGAACTTCGGTCGCGCCGGCGCCCTGATTTTCGCCCACGAACGGGTGCGCGAGCGGCTGCTCGACCGGCACTTCGCCGAACAAGCCGGCGGCTTTCTGGAAGATCCACGCTTGCCGGTGGTTACGTTTTCGGAAGCCATCAGCTTTCATCTCAACGGCGAGGAAATCCGCGTGCTGCATGTTCAACCGGCCCACACCGATGGAGATGCCATTGTTCATTTCACCGGATCGGATGTCATTCACTTAGGCGATGTCTTTTTTAACGGCCTCTACAGCTTCTTCGATCGCGGCAGCGGCGGCAGTTTCACCGGCATGATCGCCGCCTTGGAACAGGGCCTGGCCCTGGCTGGGCCAAGGACCAAGATCATCCCCGGCCATGGACCGCTTGCCAGCCGGTTTGATCTGGCCGAACACATCCAACGCCTTAAGGAAATCCGCGCCCGAACGCTTCGGGCCATCGAAGCGGGTCAATCGAAAGAGGATTTCATCGCCAGCCAGCCGACTGCCGACTTGGAAGCCGCCTTCCTCGGCCGCTATAAAGTGATGCCAGCGGAGAAATTCCTGGGGCTGGTCTACGACGACTTGGCAAAAAAGTAAGTCGGCTTCCTGGCACGGCTGTGCCCTGCTCGGTTTTCCGCAGAAATCTCAAAATTTCCCTCAAATTTTAATCTATAAGTCGAAATAGCGATTTCTTAAGACTTGCATAAGTAGCATTTCCCGTGGCCTGCCGAATTGGTCTTGGCAGGGGATTCGACAATTCTGTGGGGTCAGCCATGAAGAAGTCCGCCTTAGCACTTACTGTGAGCGCAGCTCTTGTTCTTTCCGCCTGTGGCAACACCACCGGCGATCGGGCAGCCTCGGGCGCCGGCATCGGCGCCGCCGCCGGTGCCGTCGTGGGAGCCGTGACTGGGTTATCGCTGCTTGAGGGCGTGCTCATCGGCGCTGCCGCCGGCGGTCTGACCGGCGCCTTCACCGACAGCGACACCATCAACCTGGGTAATCCAGTCTGGGCGACCGATACCCGCCCGGCCAACTCGACGGCCGTCGGCCGCGTGCAAGCGGGTCTGCAGCAACTCGGCTACAACCCGGGTCCGATCGACGGCCGGCAAGGCTCCCGGACGACATCGGCCATCAGATCCTATCAGAGAGACAACGGCTTGCTTCAGGATGGCCGCGCTTCCGTCGAGCTGGCTCGTCATATCGATAACCGGATCAACTATCAGCGCCGCTGATCGGCGCGCGTAGATCTGGCAGCCGAGGGCGCCGCGTCATGCGCATGAAAAGAATTAGAGGTAGCGATGCTTAAGCCACTTGCTCTTGTCACACTGATGGGCGTTCTTGGCGGGCAGACTTACAACGAGCATCTGCTGTCAACGACCGCCTGGCCAGGCGCGGCATTTACTCCCACGCCCGCGGTGGCGCAATTTGGCAGCGAGGGTGCCAACGATGCTGTCGAGCTCGCTGGCGATTACAGCTGGCAGGGCGATTCGGCCGGCCTCTTCCACCAGGCCCACTATGAAGGTGGCGAAGGCGGCGAGGGCGGTGAAGGCGGCGAGGGCCGCTGGGGCAAAAAGCGCCACAGTTACTATCGGCATCGCCACGTCACCTATCCGGACCGGCCGGTTGTTGTGCCGACCGTGCCGCTGTCTGTCAGCTGCGGCTCCAACCAGTTGGTCGGTACCTTGTTGGGCGCTGCCGCTGGCGGCTACATCGGCAGCAAGTTCGGCAGCGGCAGCGGACAGCTGGCGGCGGTTGCCGGGGGCACCTTCCTCGGCATGTTCCTCGGCCGCGAGGTCGGTGCCTCTCTGGATTGGTCCGATGCGGCCTGTGCGCAGCAGGCGGGGCAACGCGCCTACGACGCCCCGATTGGCCGGGAAATCCGCTGGAACAACCCGCAGACCGGACGGCAAGGCTCGATCGTTCCCGTTCGCGAGGGGACTGCAGCAAGTGGCGAATACTGCCGAGAGTTCCGCAACACGGTCATCATCAACGGCCGGCCGCAGCAAGCCTTTGGTCGTGCTTGCCGCCAACCGGACGGCAGCTGGCGACGCCTCGGCTAGGATTTTACCTTAGGCGACGCGGCGTGGGATTTCGCTGACGAAGTCTTCGAACTTGCCGGCCCTAGTGCGGGGCAGGCTGTCCAGCTCGGTAATTGTGACGGCGAAGGGGTAGGCAAATTTTTCCTGCACCCAGGTCCCCAGCTTGCCCTTCTCCTCGGCGGTGAAGGCGCGCTCGCCCACCAAACGCAGCTCTAGGTGTTCCAGGTATTTCTGTGCGAATTGGTATTGGGAAATTGGCGCCAATTGGCGCAAGTGGCGGATATCATCCGACGACAACAAAGGCCAACGCTCCTCGCCACCAGGCAACACCAGCATGTTCTGCCGCCGCCCGTATATGCGTTTAATCACCGGCAAGCCACGGCCGCAAGGGCAGGGCGCGCCGACTTCGGCGTAGTCGCCGATGTCATAGCGGATCAGCGGCATGGCGAAGTTGTGCAAGGGGGGTGACCACCACCCGGCCGATCTGACCCGGTGCGCAGGGCTTGCCACTGTCGTCCAGGACCTCGACGAAGATGCTTTCGCTCTGAATGTGATAGTGCTCGTGATCGGGGCACTGCAAAGCAATGTAGCCGGCCTCGCGGGTGCTGTAGAGGTCCGTGATGGGCACCCCCCAAGCCTCGCGGCAAAGTGCGCGCACGCGCGGCTGCAAGATTTCCGCGATCGTCGCTACCTGGCGCAACTTCGGCAAGGTCCTGCCTTGCGCGAGGGCAGATTCCGCCAGGCGTTCGACCATGCTCGGGTGGGTGAGGAGATAGTCCGGGTCCTCGCGCGCCAGCCATTCCAACTGCTGCTCGATGGGGGTGGTGATATTGAGGCTGACCGCCGGCCCGGTTGCGAAGATGGCCGCGCTGGAGCGCCCCCAATAAGCCGCGGCGCTGCCCTTCGGATAGAGCGCCTTACCCTTGCCCGACTCGCGGATGGTGGCGAGCTTGCCGCTGAAATCGCGGCGGTGCCAGAAGTGGTCGCGCAGGGTGAAGGCGCTCCAATAGAGTTCCCAGGCCTGGGTGCGCAGGGCGCGGATCGGCTTTCCGGTGGAGCCGGAGGTGTAGATTTCCAAAAGACGGCCGTGACTGGGGGGAACCGCGCGGCTTTCCAGCCGGGGACCGGCTTCCTGAATCGCCGAGCGGTCGAGCAGCGGTAGTTCGGCCCAGGCCTCGGCCTTTAGCCCACTTTCCAGCACCCGGTCCAACACGCCTGCCAGTCGCTCGCGATAATAGGGAACCTGGGTGCGGGCGTGGGCGAGCAGTCTCTTTAACTGAGACCGCTGCTGCTCGGCGACTTTTTCCGACGGCCACCATTGACTGCTTTCGAGCTGATAGAGGATCGCCAAGACCCCGGCGCCCCGATGGTCGGGCACCGCCGGCCAGCCGAGGCCCTCGATTGCCGCTTTAATGGTCATGGGGTAAGGCTTTGCAATAGGATTCTCCGATGCGGGACCTAACACAGTGCCGAGGAGAAATGGTTAATGAGAGGGGAGGCCCCGCAGCGGAACCGGCTTGCTGCCTCGTGGTCGAAGTGACAGCGAATGTTACTCAGAGGGCTACTCGGGCGGCCAAATGGCCTCCTCGGTGAAGCCGAGGGCGGCAAAGTCCTGCTGCCTTAGCGCCTGTTCCTTCTCGTGTCCCAAGAAGAACTCATCCAGTTGCGGCGGCGCGATCCCGGTTTCCGACAGCATCGCATGCACTTGGCCGCGGTGGTGCACCTGGTGCTGGAAAAGATGCAGCAAGATCCGGCCCTTGCGTTCCCTTTGGATCCAGCCATCGCGCAGCAAGGATGCCTCTGCCGCCAGCTCCGTTTCGTCGATCACCTCGCAAACGGCGATCAGTCGCCGATCACAGGCCCGCTGCTCCCGGTCGAGGTCCGCGATCGCCGAACAAGGAATCTCCGGGTCGTAGGCCGAAGGCCCGATGCAATCGCCTTCCAAAGCGCTGACATAGAACCAGTCGACCGTGAGAATGTGATTGAGGGTGTGAATGATGGAGGGAAAGAAGCCGCTGCGCCTAGCCGTCAGCTCGGCCTGGTTCAGCTGCCCGCAGGCGCTGAGCAGCCGGTGGTTGGCCCAGGCGTTGTTATGGGCTTGCGCGCGAAAGTAGGTGACAAGGTCCATTGCTAGGTCTTGGTCCAATGAAACCTTCTACTCGCCGCGGACCCGGTGCTTGGCGGCGAGCGTGGCGTAGTGGCCGGCGAGATAGGGGATTGAGGCACGCTCTTCGTCGCTTATGGGGCGGCGCGGCTTGGCCGGCATGCCGGTCCAAAGCTCGCCCGAGCGCACCACCTTGCCCGGCGTCACCACCGCGCCAGCGGCCACCATGGCATGGCTTTCCACCACCGCGCCATCCATCACCACTGCCCGCATACCGACGAAGCTCAAGTCCTGCAAGGTGCAGGCGTGCAGCAGGGCGAGATGGCCGACAGTGACCTGATCGCCGATAACGGTCTGCATGCCGCCGTCACCGTCGCGGTCGTGATTGACGTGGATAACCGTGCCATCCTGAATGTTGGTCTTGGCGCCGATGGTGATGCGATTGACGTCGCCGCGCAGCGCACAACCGAACCAAATCGACGAGCCGGCGCCGATGGTCACCTGGCCGATGACCGCCGCTGTCTCGGCGATGAAGGCATCTTCGGCGATGCTGGGATAAATCCCACCGTATGGCAGGATGAAGCCGCTCATGGGAAGATTGGCTGCTGCTCCAAGCCGCTAGTTTCCGGCAGGTCGAACATCAGGTTGAAGTTCTGGATCGCCTGGCCGCTGGCACCCTTCACCAGATTGTCGATGACGGCAACGACGATGGCACGGCCTGCTATGCGGTCGGCCGCCAGACCGATCAGGCAGTGGTTGGATCCGCGCACGTGCCGGGTTGCTGGCAAGGCGCCCTCCGGCAGAACCCGCACGAAGGGTTCATCCTCATAGGCCCTTTCCAGGGCAACGCGCAGATCCTCCACCCGTTGGCCAGTTGCCAGTCGCAGATAGCAGGTGGTCATCAGCCCCCGGTTCATCGGCATGAGGTGCGGCGTGAAGTTGACCGTCAAAGACCGGCCGGCCGCTTTGGTCAGCTCCTGGTCAATCTCCGGGCCATGCCGGTGGCTGGCAACCCCATAGGCGTGGATGCCCTCGGCCACTTCGGCGAAGAGCATTGCCTGCTTGGCCGCCCGGCCGGCCCCCGAGACCCCCGACTTGGCATCGATGACGATGTCGTCGGCCTCGATCAGCCCACCGGCCACCAAGGGCAACAGTGGCAACAGCGCCGCGGTCGGATAGCAGCCCGGACAGGCCACCAGGCGGGACTGGCGGATCGCCTGGCGGTTATGCTCGGTCAGACCATAGATCGCCTCGGTCTGGAGATGCGGCGCGTAATGGGGATGGCCATACCACTTGGCATAGGTTTCTACATCGTCGAGGCGGAAGTCGGCCGAAAGGTCGATCACCTTCAGACGTTGCGGCAAGCCTGCCACGATTTCCTGGGTGGTGCCGTGCGGCAGACCGCAAAAGACCGCATCCACTTGGTCCCAATCCGCGTCCTCGGCCTTGATCAAGGGCGGCAGCGAGAGCCCACCCAGGTGTGGGAAGACCTGGCCGACTTCTTTGCCGGCGTGGCTGTTGGCGGTCAGGATGCCGCACTCGACACCGCCGTGCATCGCCAGCAGACGCAAGAGATCGGCCCCGGTATAGCCCGATGCGCCGAGGACCGCGATACGCGGCCGCGTATTGCTGACAGACATAACAAAGGCCTCCTGAAATGTTCACGCCTCTCTCGTCTCAAAAATCGGTGGCCCTGTCAAACGCCAAACCGTCGGTCTTCGACTGCACATCGGTTCGACGGTCGTGCTTTAATGGCTATCCAAGATGAGAAAGGTAAAAAGATCATGCTCAAGGTTTGGGGGCGGCGATCCTCGTCCAACGTTCAAGCATTGATGTGGTGCATCGGCGAATTGGACCTCCCCTACGAGCGGATCGACGCCGGCTTCGTCTATGGGCTGGTCGACACACCGGCCTATCGCGCGCTCAATCCCAACGGCACGGTGCCCACCCTGCAAGACGGTGACAACCTGCCGCTTTGGGAGACCGGGGCCATTCTCCGCTACCTAGCCGGGGCCTATGCGCCCGACAGTTTCTGGCCGAATGATCCCTTGGCGCGGGCCGATGTCGATCGCTGGGCGGAATGGTCCAAGATCAATGTCGCGCTGAAATTCACCGCCCCGGTCTTTTGGCGGGTGGTGCGGACACCCCCATCGAAGCGGGATCCGGATGCGATCGGCGGTGCGTTGCGTCACTTAGATAAGTATCTGGCGATCGCCGATGCGCGGCTGGCGGAGCGGCCATTTCTCGTCGGTCAAGACTTCACTTTGGCCGACATCCAGTTTGGCCATTGCCTGTTCCGTTACTTCGACATCGACATCGTGCGTTCCGACCATCCGAACCTGCGCCGCTACTACGACAGCTTGTCGGCGCGCCCGGCCTTTGCCGAACATGTCATGGTTTCCTACGAAGAACTGCGGGAATATGACTAAGCGGGCGCAGCTAACAGTGATGCAGCTAACAGTGATATAGGCGGCTGCAGTGACAGGCCGGGGCCGTTGCGACTGCTTCGGCCCGACCCCTGCTGGCCTGGAATGCCTAGCGCCCTGGAATGCCTAGCGCTTGGAGAACTGGAAGCTGCGTCGGGCCTTGCGCTTGCCGTACTTCTTGCGTTCGACCACGCGGGCATCACGGGTGAGGAAACCGCCCTGCTTCAACACCGGGCGCAAGTTAGGCTCGAAGTAGGTCAAGGCCTTAGAGATGCCGTGGCGCACGGCTCCTGCCTGTCCAGAAAGGCCGCCGCCGGTCACTGTGCACATGACGTCGTAGGCCCGATCCCGATTGGCGGCAACGAAGGGCTGGCTGATTACCATTCGCAACACCGGTCGGGCAAAGTAAGTTTCAATATCGCGACCATTGACCGAAACCCGTCCCGAGCCCGGCTTAATCCAGACCCGGGCGACTGCGTCCTTGCGCTTGCCCGTCGCATAGGCGCGCCCATGGGCATCCAGCTTAGGTTCGGCCGGTGCCTGTTCCTCCTGGGTGCCGACCGCCTTGCCGAGTTCGGAGAGATCGCTCAGGGTTTCCGTATCCGCGGCCATGGTCTCAGCCCTTTCTGGTGTTCTTTGGGTTGGCGGCGGCGAGATCGACGATCTCGGGCGCCTGAGCCTCCTGGCGGTGCTCTGGTCCGCTGTAGACGCGCAGGTTCTTGAGCTGACGCCGCGACAGAGGCCCGCCGGGCATCATCCGCTCGATCGCCTTTTCAACCACGCGCTCCGGATGGCGGCCGGCAAGGATCGCACCCGCCGTGGTCGACTTGATGCCGCCCGGATAGCCGGTATGGCGATAGTATGTCTTGTCGGCGCGCTTGTTACCGGTCAATTGCACCTTTTCCGCATTGACGATGATCACGTTGTCGCCGCAGTCCATGTGCGGTGTAAAGCTCGGTTTATGCTTGCCGCGCAGGATCAAAGCCACCCGGCTGGCAAGGCGACCCAAGACAACGCCATCGGCGTCGATCACAAGCCACTTCTTGTCGATGTCTGCCGGTGTTGCAGAAAAGGTTTTCATGTCACAAGATCCATCCATGATGGGAGTCAGCCTTAGGCAGTAGCCTTGGCCAGGCGCTTTCTAGGGCGCAAAAGTTCACCTGTCAACGAGAATAGATCTTTTTCATGAATATGTTAGTAGTGAGGTAATATATTACCGCATATCTGTTCTTGCCTTTTGCTGCGTGGCCGGGCGAGAGTCTGGCGGATTGGTTGATTTTGGGACTGAAGTTCAATGAATGAGCAGTCGCCACCCCACCGCGATCTCGATTCTTCGATCCTCGAGCGCCAGCACATTGACGGCATTGTTACGCTGACGCTTAACCGGCCCCAGCAGTTCAATGCGCTTTCCGAAGAAATGCTGGCGGCTCTGCAGGCAGCCTTGGATGACATTGCCGCCAACCCTGAGGTTAGAGTGGTGGTCCTGGCGGCCAAGGGACGGGGGTTTTGCGGCGGCCACGACCTGAAGCAGATGCGCGCCAAGCCGGATCGGGCCTACTACCAAAGCCTCTTCGAAACCTGTAGCCGTATGATGCTGAGTTTGATCCGAATTCCCCAACCGGTGATCGCCAAGGTCCAGGGCATGGCAACGGCGGCCGGCTGCCAGCTGGTAGCCACCTGTGATCTGGCGGTGGCGGCCGAGACGGCCAGCTTTGCCACTTCTGGCATCAATGTCGGTCTCTTCTGCGCCACGCCGGGCGTGGCCCTATCGCGCAACCTATCCCGCAAGCGCGCCTTCGAAATGCTGATGACCGGCGAGTTTATCGACGCGGCGACCGCCCTGGAATATGGCCTAGTTAACCACGTGGTGCCGGCCGAGCAGTTGGATGCGGCGGTCGATGGCCTAGCGCGGAAAATCATCGGCAAGTCAGCGGTCGCGGTCAGCACGGGAAAACGCCTTTTTTACAGTCAGTTGGAAAAAGGTCTTGATGATGCCTATGTGGAAGCCGCCCATGCCATGGCCTGCAACATGATGGCGGATGATGCGGGCGAAGGGATCGATGCCTTCATGGAAAAGCGACCGGCGGTGTGGCGAAACCGCTAAGCAACCTTTGACCCACCGTTCATCACAAAATCGCCTGCCCGGGCGGTGAATTCTTAGTGAATTTGGCAAGCCTCGCCATTTTCCCCTAATATTTCCGGTTTGCCAGTGCGAGCTTCGCCTCCAGGCAACAGGGCGGGAACCGGGCGTATCATGCAGGATAGTCGTCGACCGAATAGCCACATCGTCTTGACGTCTCATCCACGCGGCAGTGCCAAGACTCGACCAATTGAGTGGGGAGCCGCCGATCCGCAGGTCCGCGGGCCGGTAATCGGGACTCTGACCAATCCAGGCGAACGCAATGTTATTGGCGCCCATTCTGGTTCCTATGCCCTCTATCGGGCGCTGGCCGTTGCCGCGGGCAGTCTCAGTCCTGAGCACAAGGCGGATCTGACCGATACGGCGCCGGCCGAGCCGATTGGCCCCTTTGCGCAGTGGCACGATCCTCAGAAGATTGTTTCGCTGGATTCCTATGGTCATGTGGTGAGCGAGGTCTTCTCAGGTGACCTTGGGCAAGGGCGAGACATACGGCCCACCATCGCCATCACCAAGGCGCGGCTGACCGTGCCCGAACTTCAAGTCGCGGCAAAGCGGGGCGGTCTGCGGCCAGACGGTCAAATCCTGCTGGAAAGCGGCGAGGTCAATGTCACCAAGATGGCGATCGAGCCGGTGTGGCATTTGCCGGGAGTGGCCGAGCGTTGCGGTGTTTCGGAAGCAGCGTTGCGTCGCAGTCTCTTCGAGCAGACGGGCGGCATGTTTTCCGAGCTCGTGACACGTTCCGACCTGAAAGTCTTCTTACCGCCGATCGGTGGGGTCACGGTCTATGTCTTTGGCGACCTAGGGGCGATCACCGATCCGGATCGGAAACTCGCCTGCCGGGTCCATGACGAATGTAATGGTTCGGACGTCTTTGGTTCGGATATCTGCACCTGCCGGCCCTATCTCGTGCACGGCATTGAGGCCTGCGTCGAGACCGCTCAGTCAGGCGGAGCTGGGCTCATCGTCTACAACCGCAAAGAGGGGCGGGCGCTTGGCGAGGTGACCAAGTTCCTGGTCTATAACGCGCGCAAGCGACAGGCTGGCGGTGACCGTGCCGAAGCTTACTTCGAACGCACGGAATGCATTGCCGGGGTTCAGGATGTGCGATTTCAAGAATTGATGCCCGACCCACTGCATTGGCTTGGCATCACCCGTATCGACCGCTTCATATCCATGAGCAACATGAAGTACGAGGCGCTGGTGCGCCAAGGTATCGAAATCGCAGAACGGGTTCCTATTCCCAACGAACTCATCCCGGATGACGCCAAGGTGGAAATCGAGGCGAAGAAAGCTGCAGGCTATTTTAACGAAGGCGAGCCACCCGATGCGATTGATCTGGCCGACACCAAGGGTCGCCACCTGAAGGATTACTGACAGTCTTGCGTTTCGCGAAGGACATCTGCAAAGCGATCCACTGGCTACGTCAGCCAGAAGCCATTCGACAGCGATGCAATCAACTCTTGGTGGCTGGAGAGGCCGACCGCCTCGATCACTTCCGTGTCGATTTGACGCGCATGCCCGCTACTGCCGACTACGTGGTGGAAACCATCCGCCTGAATTATCCCGACTTGCAAGTACCTTACCACAGCCGCTGGCGCCATTTCACTGTCGATGGGCGCGATCGCTGGGCCGAGCTTGCCGAGGGCTTGTCCAATGTCGACCCATTGGAAAGAGCGCGGCGCCGGATCGACCTGGCGGTCACTTCAGTCTTGCTCGATGCCGGGGCTGGCAAGGACTGGCGCTATGAAGAGCCGGGTGGCGGCGTTTACGCCCGCTCTGAGGGTTTGGCCGTAGCCAGCGTTCATCTCTTCGCCAGCGGCCTCCTTTCGACCGAACCAAGTGATCCCTTGCGGGCCGATGGCGCGGCCCTGGCCGACTTTAATCTTGGCGATCTTGCCAAGGCATTTCAGGTTTCCGATTGTAATCCGCTTGCCGGAGTGGAAGGCCGAGCGGATTTGCTGCGCTCGCTGGCGGCGGCCATGCGGGCCGAAGCGTCGATTTTCGGCGAAACCCAGCCTCGTCCCGGCAAGCTGCTCGATTGTGCCTTGCGCTATGCCGAAGACGGGCGTCTGGAGGCCAAGATCCTCTTCGGCTTGGTGGTACGCGGCTTGGCGCGGATCTGGCCGGGACGGCTTTCTTTGGGCGGCGTCAATCTGGGTGATGTGTGGCGACATTCAGTGGTGGCAGCGGAAGGGCCCAGCAGCGGCCTCGTTCCCTTCCACAAGCTCTCCCAGTGGCTGACCTACTCGCTGGTGGAGCCCATCGAGGAAGCCGGCATTTCGGTCGTTGGCCTTGACCAATTGACCGGCCTGGCCGAGTACCGCAACGGTGGGCTTTTTGTCGACTTTGCGGTTCTCGTTCCTCGCTCGCCGGATCTTTTCGATCGGCCGCAGCAGGCGACATCTGAACCAATCGTCGAGTGGCGGGCCTTGACGGTGGCCCTCCTCGACCAGGTGGCCGAGTTGGTCCGTGCCGAGCTTGGGCTGACTGCCGAGGACTTTCCCTTGGCCAAGGTCTTGGAAGGGGGAACCTGGAGTGCCGGCCGCCGGATTGCCGCTCAACGGCGCGCGGACGGCAGTCCACCGATCGCTATCTTGAGCGATGGTACCCTGTTTTAATGCCTCCCGATTTGTAGCCGCGCCGGGAAAAGGATTAGATGCCGGTCCGGGCTAGTGTTTCCTCGATCCAGTCAATGACCGCTCGGATCCGGGCCAAACGGCGCAGTTCTGGGTGAACCAGCAACCAAAGCTCGCGGCTCGGCGTTGGCCTTGGAGCATCGAGGCGGACCAAGCCTTCTCTGCGGTCGCCGATGGCACAGGGCAGGAGGGACTTGCCGAGGCCCGCCTCTACGGCGTGCAAAACGGCCTCGGCGTCGTTGACACGGAGCGCCACCGATTTGTTCCCTGAAGCCTTGGCCGCTTGATCCATCCAAACGGCCTGTGGCAGCCCGGTTCGCGCTTCATCATAGGTGATCCAAGGCAGACCATTCCTTCCGACCGATGCCTTCGCATAAACAGCATAGTCGACGCGTCCGAGACGGCGGGTGAGAATTCTCGGTTCCTGCTGCGGCCGGGCCAGGCGCAGGGCTAAATCAGCATCGCGCTTGGTGAGGCTGAGATTCTGTGGTTCGGCGAGCAGTTCCAGCTCAAGGGCTGGATGCTGTCGGATCAGTGGGGGCAAGGCCGGGATCAGGATACGATGAACGATGATCGGCACCGAGGTGAGGCGAACCTGGCCGGTGACCCTGGCGTCGGCGCCGGTGAGCGATCCTGAGAGGCGATCGATCTCTTGCTCTATTTGCTCTGCATGACGTAAGACCGCCGCGCCTGCTGGTGTTGCATGGTATTGGCCCGCAACCCTCTCGAACAGCCGGGTGCCGAGGGCATTTTGCAATGCTGCCAAACGACGGGACACCGTGGTCTCGTTGACACCCAAACGATCCGCTGCCGGCGCCAGCCTACCGCTGCGTGCTAGGGCTAGTAGGAAGCGGAGATCATCCCAGTTCAATTGCTGCATAATTGCCGAATAATATCGCAACATCGCCAGTTTCATAAGCAAAATCGCAGATCTATCCTGCGCTGGTTTGTAGATCCGGAGGTACAGCGATGCTTTTTGCGGTTCTATTCGAAGACAACGAGAACCAGCTCGATCAGCGTCAGCAATATATGTCAGCGCATCTAAACTTCTTGGACCAGCATGCGGCAGAAATTCTGGCCGCCGGCCCGCTCACCGAGGCATCAGATGATACCGCGGCCGGCGGCCTCTGGCTGGTACAGGCCGGTTCCTTGCAAGCCGTCGAGGCGCTGATTCGAGAAGACCCGTTTTGGCCAACAGGTTTGCGCAAATCCCATCGGGTCCTAGCATGGCGTCAAGTCTTTTCCCAAGGCCAGCGGCGCGTTTAATACTCGTCATCTCCACGCGTTTGGCAGATGATGGTGGTTGGTGGGAGATGTGTCTGGTCACAGGGTCGACGGGACGGGTATGCAGCAATCGGAAAAGAACGCGGCTTTCGGCCGCATCCTGGAAGACAGCATTGTCTCGGCCCGCCGGCCCTGGAGCCGTCGCCTAAGGAAGGGCGAATGCCTGCGCCTCATCGATCTGGAGGGCCAACAGGCCATCGACTTTCTATGCTTTAACGCCCACGATCCTGCCGAGGGTTATCATGCCGCCAACACCATCAAGGTGCCTTGCAACATCTTCTTAGGAAAGGGGTCGATCCTCAGATCCTCGCTGGCACGGCCCTTGATGACCATCATCGAGGATAGCTGTGGTTGCCACGATACGATCTTCGGCTGCTGTTCCTTCGAGGTCGACAAAGTGCGCTATGGCACCACCAACGCCGAGTGCTGCCAACGCAATTTCGAGCGGGAGCTCGCCAAACACGGCCTCGGCAAGGAATACGTGTTGGCCAACGTCAATTTCTTCATGTCGGTGCCGGTGGCGGCCGACGGCCAGGCGCGGATCGTCGACAGCCACTCCAAGCCCGGCGACTACGTGACCTTGCGGGCGGAGATGGATGTGCTGGCGGTGCTATCGAACTGTCCGGAAGAACTCAACCCGGCGAGCGGTGGCAATGGCCCATCGCCGATCCGCGCCGTGGTTTACGGGGCACCTTCAGTAAGAGGCGCACAATAAGCGTCCAGCCAGGGCGTTCGGTAGCCGTCCTCGCGCCAAAGGAAAGGGAAGAAGCTTTCGTCCATTTTGGTCGTGCCAGCCCGTTTGTAGCGGCTGTAGATCGGCGAGACCTTGTCGGTATGAAAACGCGCGCGGCTTGACATGCAGTGAGCCACCAGCGATCGACGCGGTGCCGTGCCGCGATTTTCCCGCGACCCATGCCAGGTCCGACCATGATGCAAGACGGCACTGCCCACCGGCACTTCGATCGGGCAAAACTCGGGCTCGGCCCCGACCGTTGCGGCGGCCCGCCTAAGGTCGGCCAGAGGATCATCGGGCGCGTGAAATTGTTCGATCGGCGGCGACAACGGCCAACGGTGGGAGCCGCGGACGTACTCGATGGTTCCTTGCTCTTGCTTGGTATCATCGAGGGTGATCCAGCAGGTCATCATTTCGTTGGGCCGGATCCAGTCCTGATAGCTGTCGTCCTGATGAAAGCCCAGTGATTTTGAGCCAGGCGGCTTCCAGATCACATTGTCCTGGTTGATCCGTGCCCCCGGCCAGGCGCGCAAACGCGCGCAGGCGCGGCCAATATCTTCGCGCAGCACCACGGCTGCCACCGTTCGGTCCGCTTTCCAACCATTGCAGATCTGCCGACTATTCGCCGGGTTATCACGGCCCTCGCGCCAGTTCCACTCGTCTGGCTGGATCCCGGTTTCGAACTCGCCACGAAAAAGAGGGGCAAAGCGCGCTCTTGCGGCTTCGACGACTGATGGCTCCAGCACGCCGCCAACCACGACAAAGCCGTCACGGTGAAAATCTTCGATATCCTTTTTGGTGAGCGCGATCATGCCTTGCTCTTTTTCCTGGCATTAGGGGACACTGGCTCGGATCGAATTTCAAGCGTTTCATCATGAAGACAAGCGTTTCGTCATGAAGACAAGCGTTTCGTCATGAAGACAAGCGTTTCATCATGAAGACAAGCGTTTCATCATGAAGATAAGGACAGAGGTCATGCAATTCATGGTCATAGAGAGCTTTCGCAACCAAGATGCGGTGGCAGCCTACCGCCGCATCAAGGAGCAGGGTCGCATGCTGCCCGAGGGTCTCGGCTTCGTGGCCAGTTGGGTGACCGCGGATTTAGGGCGCTGTTTTCAAATCATGGAATGTGACGATGTCACCCTGTTGCAGCGCTGGGTGAGCCGCTGGTCGGACATCGTAGCCTTTGAGATATTGCCGGTGACCGAAGGCAAGAACACTGGCGCAGCCTTGGCGGACCGGATCACGCCTATTTAGGCCCCGCTTGCTTAGGCCCCGCTTGTGGATAACAGGCGGGCAGGAGCAGGGCGTTGCCCCCCTGTTCCGGCTGACAGAGCGTGATCTTCGTGGAATCTATTGCCTATGAGCCACGCACGATTCGTTCACCTTCGCGTTCACTCCGCCTATTCCCTTTCCGAAGGCGCCATCAAGATCAACGAGTTGGTGGCCCTTTGCGAAGAGCACAGCATGCCGGCGGTCGCCCTCACCGACAGCGGCAATCTCTTTGGCGCGTTGGAGTTTGCCTTGGCGGCCGCCAAGGCCGGCTTGCAGCCGATCATCGGCTGTCAGCTCACCGTCGCAGAGCCGGCCGAAACCGGCCAGGCAAATGGTCTGGGCAATGGTCACCGGCAAAATGGTCGTCCCAAAGCGCCGGACCAGCTGGTCCTGCTGGTGCAGAACGAAATTGGCTATCGCAATTTGCTGCGCTTGGTCAGCCGGTCTTTTCTGGAAAGCCCGGATGGTGCCGAGCCCAGTGTCAGTCTGGCCGAGCTTAGGGGCCAAAGTGATGGCCTTATCGCCCTCACCGCAGGGGTGGCTGGCCAGGTTGGCAATCTGCTGGCGATGAACAAGCCGCAGGATGCCGAGGACGCCCTCTTGGAACTGGCCGAGATTTTTCCAGGCCGGCTCTATGTGGAGTTGGCACGCCATGGACTGGAGGCCCAAAGTGATATCGAAGAGCCGCTGATCGACCTCGCCTATCGACATGACCTGCCGCTGGTGGCCACCAATGAGGCCTTTTTCGCCGAGGAAAGCCTTTACGAGGCCCACGATGCCTTGCTGTGTATTGCCGAGGGCACCTATGTGGCCACGGCGGAACGACGGCGGCTCACGCCGGAGCATCGCTTCAAATCGGCGCAGGAAATGTGCGCCCTTTTCGCCGATATTCCCGAGGCCATTGACAATACGCTCACCATCGCACGCCGCTGTAGCTTTTACCCCGAGGTGGTGAAACCGATCCTGCCGAACTATCCGACGGCGGAGGGACGCAATGTTCTGGAGGAATTGTGCGCGCAGGCGGCGGCCGGCCTCAAGCAGCGGCTGGAAAATGAGGTCGTTGCTGCCGGAGCGAGCGCCGAAGAGCGGGAGCAACTTACGAAACCCTACTGGGAACGGCTGGATTACGAACTGGGCGTGATCGCCGACATGGGATTTCCCGGCTATTTCTTGATTGTCGCCGATTTCATTCAGTGGGCCAAGCAGCAAGGCATCCCAGTCGGGCCGGGTCGAGGCTCGGGCGCCGGCTCGCTGGTTGCCTGGTCCTTAACCATCACCGGTCTCGATCCCTTGCGCTGGGGCCTTACTTTCGAGCGTTTCTTGAACCCGGAACGTATTTCGATGCCGGACTTCGACATCGATTTTTGCATGGATCGGCGTGACGAGGTCATTCGCTATGTGCAGGAGAAATATGGCTATGACCGGGTCGCCCAGATCATAACCTTCGGCAAACTGCAGGCGCGCGCGGCGCTACGCGATGTCGGCCGGGTGCTGCAAATGCCCTACGGCCAGGTTGATCGGATTTGTAAGTTGGTCCCCAACAATCCAGCCAAGCCGGTGACTTTGCGCCAGGCCATCGACGGCGAACCCGCTTTGCAGGAGATGCGTGATAGCGACGAGACCGTCGCCCGCCTGATGGATGTAGCCCTCAAACTGGAGGGGCTCTATCGTCACGCCTCGACCCATGCCGCGGGCGTGGTGATTGCGGATCGGCCATTGGAAGATCTAATTCCGTTATACCGCGATCCGCGCTCCGACATGCCGGTTACCCAATTCAACATGAAATTCGTCGAGCTGGCCGGCTTGGTGAAGTTCGACTTCCTGGGCCTGAAGACCCTGACCATTCTTGCCACCGCAGCCGGCCTGCTTGCCGACAGGGGAGAGCGAGTGGATCTGGAGCAGATCCCGCTGGACGACCAGAAGACCTTCGACATGCTGAGCCGGGCCGATTCCGTCGGTGTGTTCCAAATGGAGGGCTCCGGCATGCGCGACGTGCTGCGCCGCCTAAAGCCTGACCAGTTTCGTGACCTGATCGCCGTGGTCGCCCTCTACCGGCCGGGGCCTATGGACAACATCCCGAGCTATATCAGCCGCAAGCATGGGGACGAGCCGATTTCCTATCCGCACCCCTCTTTGGAGAGCATCTTGCGGGAATCTTATGGGGTGATGGTCTATCAAGACCAGGTGCTGCATATCGCTCGCGAGCTGGCCGGCTATACGCTGGGGGCGGCGGATATTCTGCGCAAGGCCATGGGTAAGAAGATCCAGTCGGAAATGGATGCCCAGCGCAAGATCTTCGTGGATGGCGCCGCCGAGCGGGAGGTCGACCGCAACCGAGCCTCGGAGATATTCGATCTAATTGCTAAGTTCGCCGGCTACGGATTCAATAAGGCACATGCGGCCGCCTATGCCTTGGTGGCCTATCAGACGGCCTACCTGAAAGCCAATTACCCGGTCGAGTATCTCGCCGCCTCCATGACCTGCGATCTGGGTAATACGGAAAAGCTTAGCAGCTTTGTTCAGGAATCGCAGGCGCTGGGTATTCCGGTACTGGCGCCTGATGTCAACCGGTCGCGGGCGCGCTTCAGTGTCGACCGCAGCGATGCAAGCGCGCAAGGCGCGATCGCCTATGCCCTGGCGGCGATTAAGAATGTCGGCGAGGCGGCGATGGTCGCCCTGGTTGCAGAACGGGACAAGGCGGGCGCCTATACAAGTCTTGGTGATTTCCTCAATCGCATCGACCCGCGCCTTATTAACAAGCGACTGATCGAGGCCCTGGCGGCGGCCGGCGCCTTGGACAGCTTGAATCCCAATCGGCGCCAAACCATGCAGTCCGCGGAACTCTTGACCCGCCATGCGACTTTTGCTGCGAAGGAGCGGGAAAGCGCACAATCAAGTCTTTTCGGAGACATCTTGGAAAGCCACAGCCAAAGCATTGATTTGCCGGATATCGAGGATTGGCCCACCATGGAGCGCCTCAATCATGAGCACGAGGCGATCGGTTTTTATCTCTCGGCCCATCCGCTCGATGCCTACCAAGACGAGTTGGCCCGACACAAGATTGTCAGCTATGCCACCCTATGTGACGGGCAGGCTGATCGTGCCGGATCCTGCCGACTGGCCGGTGTCGTCCTCGGCAAGCAGGAACGATCGACCCGCGAGGGCAACCGCTTCGCCTTCGTCCAGCTCTCCGATACCAGCGGGATCTACGAAGTGGTCCTGTTCTCCGAGGTCTTGGCCGCCTCCCGCGAACTCCTTGGCAGCGGCCAACCCTTGCTGCTGACCGTCGATTCTCGCCAAGACGGGGAGGGAGTTCGCCTATCAGCTCAGCGCATCGAGCCGCTTGAGCCTGCGTTGAACCGATCTAGCATGGAGCTGACGGTGTTTTTGCAGGATCCAGCCCCCCTGCAGCCTTTGCGCGAGCTTCTGAAGAGCCAGTCAAAGGGTCGGGGGAAAGTGCGCCTCGTGCTCCGTCTCGACCGGGGCCAGGAGGCCGAAGTGGCGTTGCCCGGCGGCTACGAGCTGTCGCTACCCGTCCGCCAGGCCATCAAAGCGATCTCTGGGGTCGTGATGCAGGCGCATTGATTGAACCGCGGGAAACTTCTTGCGTTTTGACCGCTATTCGGACTATTAACCCGGCGCAACCGTGCACAATCTTGAAGCAAACTCACACGCGGGCAAGACGCCTTGGGACGATATATGGGCCCTCGCGTTTCCGGTGTCCGGAAATCCGGATGGAATGCCTGCGGCGGCTTAACCGGAGAAACATGAACCATGACGATGCCGACTGTTACCATGCGCCAGATGCTCGAGGCTGGTGTCCACTTTGGCCACACCACCCGGCGCTGGGATCCGCGGATGGCGCCCTATATCTTTGGTGAGCGCAACGGAATCCATATCATCGATCTAGAGCAGTCCCTGCCGCTTTTTCAAAGGGCGTTAGAATTTGTTCGCCAGGTGGTGGCCGGCGGCGGCCGCGTGCTCTTTGTCGGAACCAAGCGGCAAGCCAGCGACAAGATCGCCGAGGCAGCAAAACGCTGCGGCCAATACTATGTCAATCATCGCTGGCTTGGCGGGATGCTCACCAACTGGAAGACAATTTCAAATTCTATCAAACGATTAAAGGACTTGGATGACCGGTTGGCTGAAGAGAACATTGGCCTGACCAAGAAGGAGTTGCTGAACTTGACCCGCGAGCGCGACAAGCTGGAGCGGGCGCTCGGCGGCATCAAGGAAATGGGCGGCCTGCCGGATGTGCTCTTCATCATCGATACGAACAAGGAGCACATTGCCGTGTCAGAGGCGAAGATGCTCTCTATCCCGGTGGTGGCGGTCATCGATTCGAATGCATCTCCAGTTGGCATTGGCTATCCAATTCCCGGCAATGACGATGCTATTCGAGCGATCGCCCTCTATTGCGATACGCTTGCCGACACCGTGCTCGACGGTATTCAACAGGAGCTAATCGCCAGCGGTACCGATGTGGGCGAGGCCGAAGAACTGCCCGCCGAGACCTTGCCGGAAGAGCCGCCGGCGGCGGCCAAAGGTGAAGAGTCCGCGGAGGCACCGGCACCAGAGACGACTGTTGCGGAAAGTGCACCACCCGCTGAGGTTTCGGAAAGTGCGCCCCCCGCTGAGGTTTCGGAAAGTGCATCCCCCGCAAAAGAGGCCAATCCCCCGGCGGCGTAAGAGATTTTGGCGTGGGCCCAGAACTGGGGTGGCGCAAGACCGTATAGGCACCAGAGACCTGGTGGCGAGTGACTGACAAACAGAATTCCAAACAACGAGGGTAACATGGCGGGCATATCAGCCGCACTGGTAAAGCAGCTTCGAGATTCGACTGGAGCTGGCATGATGGACTGCAAGAAGGCACTGACCGAAACTGAAGGCGATCTCGATTCCGCTGTCGACTGGCTGCGCAAGAAGGGGCTTGCCGCAGCCGCCAAGAAGTCTGGGCGCGTCGCCGCAGAAGGATTGGTTGGCGTGGAAACCGATGGCAACCGTGGCGCCGTGCTCGAAGTCAATGCGGAAACGGATTTTGTTGCCCGGAATGCGGAATTTCAGTCGTATGTCAGGCAAGCTACAGCTTTGGCGTTGGCCGCCCAAGGGGATCTGAAAGCCACCGGCCAGATGGCCTACGCCGATGCGGGCCACAGTGCAGCTGAGCAGTTGACGCAGTTGATCGCCAAGATCGGTGAGAATATGGCATTGCGACGCGCCGGCTATCTCGCGGTCGAGCAGGGTGTTGTTGCCTCCTATGTTCACAACCAAGCCGCCCCCGGCCTTGGCAAGATTGGGGTGCTGGTTGCCCTGGAATCGTCGGCTGATCAAGAATCCTTGGCAGCGCTTGGCAAGCAACTAGCCATGCACGTAGCTGCTACCTCGCCGCAGGCCGTCGACGTTAGCGATCTTGATCCCACTACCGTCGATCGCGAGCGCGCCGTCCTATCCGAGCAGGCGCGAGCCAGCGGCAAGCCTGAAAACATCATTGACAAAATGGTCGAAGGCCGGTTGCGAAAGTTTTATGAAGAAGCGGTGCTGTTGGAGCAGGTGTTTGTCATCGACGGTGAGCAAAAGGTTCGCAAGGCGATCGAGGCGGCGAGCAAGGACCTTGGCGCGCCTATCAAGGTTGCGGGATTCAAGCGATATCTCTTGGGTGAAGGCATCGAGCGTGAAGCCACCGATTTTGCTGCCGAAGTCGCGGCTCAGATCGGCAGTTAGCGGCATGACAAGGGGCCTAGTCATCTAAGAAACTTCCAAGGCATTGGCAGGAGCATGGTTGACACACCCACATATCGCCGAGTCCTGCTGAAGATTTCCGGCGAGGCCCTCATGGGCTCCCGCGACTATGGACTTGATCCCGATACGATCGCCAGGATCGCTGACGAAGTGCGCAGCGTTCACGAAATGGGCGTTGAAGTTTGTCTGGTGATCGGCGGTGGCAACATCTTTCGCGGCTTGGCGGGGGCTGCCGCTGGCATGGAGCGGGCCACGGCCGACTACATGGGCATGCTGGCCACCGTGATAAACTCCCTGGCGGTGCAAAACGCCTTGGAAAGCCGGGGTATACACACTCGTGTGCAATCGGCGATCCCGATGGCGACCGTGTCCGAGCCTTATATTCGGCGCCGGGCCGTCAGACACATGGAAAAAGGCCGCGTGGTCATTTTTGGGGCCGGCACCGGCAATCCCTTCTTCACGACCGACACGGCGGCGGCCTTGCGGGCATCGGAGATGAACTGTGATGCTCTTTTGAAGGGCACCAAGGTCGATGGGGTCTATGATGCTGACCCGGTCAAAGTCGTCAGCGCAACGCGCTATCCAAGACTGACCTACATGCAAGTCCTGTCGCGCGACCTAGCGGTCATGGATCATTCCGCCATTTCCTTGGCGCGTGAGAACAAAATCCCTATTCTAGTATTTTCAATCCAGGAGCCCGGTGCCTTTGCCAAGGTCTTGTGCGGGCGCGGGCAGTATACGATCGTCGAAGGGGAGGAGTAGTAAATGGCCGACCCCGACCTAAAAGACATAGAACGGCGCATGGACGGGGCACTCGAAGTGTTGCGCCGGGAATTCGCGGGCCTGCGCACAGGACGCGCTTCGGCTAGCCTAGTGGAGCCCATAACCGTTGAGGCATACGGTGCGACCATGCCTCTTAATCAGGTGGCGACCATCAGTGTTCCTGAACCACGCATGATAACCGTGCAGGTCTGGGATCGTCAGCTGGCACAGACGGTGGATAAGGCCGTGCGGGATTCGGGTTTGGGCCTCAATCCGGTCACCGAAGGCCAGCTGCTGCGCATTCCCATTCCACCGTTGAGTGAGGAGCGGCGCGTGGAAATCACCCGCATCGCCGGCAAGTACGCCGAGCAGAGCAAAGTGGCGGTGCGCAATGTTCGACGCGACGGGATGGATACGCTCAAACGAATGGAAAAGGACGGCGAGCTTTCGCAAGACGAACACCATCTTTGGGCCGACGAAATTCAGAGCCTCACTGACGAGCATATTAAGAAGATCGATGAGGCGCTGAGCCAGAAAGAAGCTGAAATTTTGCAGGTGTAATGGCATGCAACCAGCTGCCAAATTGGAAGACGTTGGGTCAATGCCCCAGCATATTGCCATCATCATGGATGGCAATGGTCGTTGGGCGCGGGCACGTGGTCTGCCTCGGGTAGCCGGTCACCGTGAAGGGGCAGAAGCTCTGCGCCGGGTGATTTCCGCTGCGGTTTCGATGCAGATTCGCTACATCACGGTCTATGGGTTCTCCTCGGAAAATTGGAAGCGGCCGGTCAGTGAAGTCGATGACCTGATGGGCCTTTTGCGGCATTCACTGAAAAGCAACGTCAAGCAGTTGCACGAGAGGGACATTCGTTTGCGGGTGATTGGTGACCGTGACCGGCTGGCACCCGATATCGTCCGTCTGATCGATGAATCAGAGGCCCTAACCCGCCACAACCGAGGGGTTAATTTAACCATTGCCCTTAGCTATGGCGGGCGCCAGGAGATCGTCTCTGCGGCCCGAAAGTTGGCGGATAAGGCGGCGGCAGGCCAACTTAATCCTGAAGCCATCGACGAAGAACTATTCGGCGACCATTTGTTGACAGCTGAATTGCCGGATCCAGACCTGTTGATCCGCACGAGTGGGGAGCAACGTATCTCCAACTTTTTGCTCTGGCAAAGCGCTTACAGTGAGTTCATTTTCACCGACCGCTTGTGGCCTGATTTCGACGAGGAGGATATGGCCGTCGCCATTCGGGAGTACCAGAAACGAGATCGGCGTTACGGTGCAACCGCCAGCTCGCGATAAGTCTGGGGGCCTGATACGGCGAATTGTGACTGCGGTTGTGATCGCGCCGCCGCTGATTGCGGCAATTTATTTCGGCAGTCCCTATGCCGAAATCGTGGTTCTCGTCTTAGCTGGCCTTATGACATGGGAGTGGGCTCGCATTTGCGGTGCTGACACGCTCGATCTTTGCACCATCAGTATGATCGCCATCGTCGTTTGCAGCCTCGTGATGGCTCTCGTATTGGCGTTTGACGTGGCAGCTTGGCTGATCGCCGTTGGGACCATCGCTACGGCTCTCTTGGCGATCAGGGAGAACAAGGCCGACCCCTTTTGGTGCGCCTTGGGCGTTGCCTACATTGCCCTGTCTTGCCTGGCCTTCCTATGGTTGTTGCTGGAGCCTCGATTTGGCCGACTAGTGGTGCTTTGGTTGGTGGCGACGGTCGTTGCAACCGATGTTGCCGCCTATGCGACGGGGCGGACCCTGCAAGGCCCAAAGCTGGCACCCACGATCAGCCCCGGCAAGACTTGGTCAGGCCTTGCCGGCGGAGTCATCGGTGCAGGTTTAGTCGGCTTTGTCACCGCCGGTTTGGCCAAGCTTGGTAGCCCCGGGGGCCTTGCCCTTCTCAGCGGTGCTCTGGCTCTCGTGGCGCAGGCCGGCGATCTCTTCGAATCGAGCCTGAAGCGTCGCTTCTCAGTGAAGGATTCAAGCCAGCTTTTGCCGGGTCACGGTGGCATCCTTGATCGGGCCGATGGCCTTTTGGCAGGCTCGCTAGCAGTAGCATTGTTGGCCGTATTGACGAGTGGGCGGGGTTAGCAGGATGAATGTAGCGATTGCCGAGGCAGAAGTTCAGCCACTTTCCACGCCGCGCAGCGTTACCATACTCGGGTCTACGGGATCCGTCGGCTGCAACACGCTCGACCTGATCGAACGCTCACCGCAATGCTTTCAGGTGGAAGTCCTGACAGCCAAGGACAGTGTGGATCTCTTGGCTAACCAAGTGCGTCGGTTCCAGCCCAAGCTCGCGGTGGTGGCCGATCCGGCCGCCTACACCGCTTTGAAGGACGCCTTGGGTCCTTGCGATACAGAAATCGCAGCCGGGCCTGAAGCAGTGAGGGACGCCGCTGAGCGACCGACCGATTGGGTCATGGCAGCGATCGTCGGCGCGGCCGGTTTGGCACCGACCTTGGCGGCGGTGCGGCGCGGTGCCATCGTCGCCCTAGCCAACAAAGAATCCCTGGTCTGCGCCGGCACGCTAATGATGAGTGAAATAGAGCGGAACGGGGCAACCATCCTGCCGGCAGACTCCGAGCACAATGCCATTTATCAGGTTATGGATTTTGAGCGCTTGGAAAATGTTTCTCGGCTCATTTTGACAGCGTCCGGCGGGCCGTTTCGCACCTTTGATCGCGCTGCTATGGCCAAAGTGACGCCGGCACAGGCCGTTGCCCACCCTAATTGGGATATGGGGGCAAAGATATCGATCGATTCCGCGACCATGATGAATAAGGGCCTCGAATTGATCGAAGCGCATCATCTCTTTGCGCTGCCCCAAGATCAAATCGATATTCTGGTGCATCCGCAGTCGGTGATACACTCCATGGTGTCCTATGTGGATGGCTCTGTCCTGGCTCAGATGGGTCAGCCGGACATGCGTATTCCGATCGCCTATACCTTGGCTTGGCCGGATCGCATTGCCACGCCGGTTGCGCCTTTGCAGCTGGAGGAGATTGGCCAACTCACCTTTGAGGCGCCTGATCCTGATCGATTTCCAGCTTTGGCCCTGACGCGGGAAGCGCTTCGCGCGGGTGGTGGCGCGCCTGCCATCCTAAACGCTGCCAATGAGATAGCTGTTGCCAGCTTCTTGGAACGGCGCATCGGTTTTCTAGAGATCGTAGAGACCGTGGCGCGCACTTTGGACGAAATTCCCGCGACCGACGTCGGTAGCCTTGATGATTTACTGAATTTGGACCAGGAAACGCGTCGCATCACTGTCGAAAAAATTCAAGAAAACAACAATAAAACAACGCTGTAACAATAATTGTTTAGAAATTGATGAGATGAGGAATTCATCGATACGGTTGCTTAAGCGTCGTAAAGTAATATCTTTAGGGCGGATCTGCACCGACGCCAGGCGCCGGTGCAGTTGATCAATGTGGTAATGGTCCTATGGATTTTCTCAACGTCATCATCGATTTCGGCCTGCCGTTCCTGTTTGTCCTGACGGTTCTCGTCTTCGTTCACGAGATGGGGCACTACTTGCTGGCCCGGTATTTTGGGGTTCGGGTCGAGGTGTTCTCTATTGGCTTTGGGCCAGAGCTCTTTGGCTGGACTGATAAGGCGCAAACCCGATGGAAGTTTTCACTAATTCCGCTTGGCGGCTATGTGAAGATGTTCGGCGACGCGGATGCCGCCAGCCGGCCTGGGCACGGCTCGGAGATGACGGATGAGGAAAAGAGCGTTTCCTTCCATCACAAGCCGTTAGGGCAGAAAAGCTGGATCATTGCCGGCGGCCCTTTGGCAAATTTTGTCTTGGCAATCATCTTCTTAGCTGGCCTTTTTGCCTTTGTTGGCCAACCATTTACGACCCCAAAAGTTGGCGGCG
The DNA here is from genome assembly GCA_965222795.1 of Rhodospirillales bacterium. Lineage (GTDB taxonomy): Bacteria > Pseudomonadota > Alphaproteobacteria > Kiloniellales > CBDCUY01 > CBDCUY01. The sequence continues at coordinate 4,357,973 of OZ244972.1, forward strand.
TGCAGCCGGAAAGTGCGGCTGAGGCGGCCGGCATTCAGGTTGGCGACATCATCCTTGCCATTGATGGCGAACCCATCGAACGTTTCGAGCAAATTCAGCGAATCGTCCAGGTCAGTCCCGAGAAGCCTTTGGAAATCTTGGTCCAACGAGGCAATGAGCAGGTCACCCTCCTCGCCATTCCGCAGCGGGCCGTGCAGGATAACTTGGGACGCAGCCAAGAGGTCGGCCGGTTGGGCGTGACCAGCAGTGGCGTCGACTACGTCCGTCACGGTCCGGTCGAGGCCCTGTGGCGCGGCATTGAGGAGACCGGCGCACTTTCTCTTGCCACATTACAAGCCGTGGGAGAAATTATCACCGGCACCCGCAGCACGAACGAGTTGGGCGGGGTGATCCGCATTGCCGAAGTTTCCGGTGAGGCGGCCGATATCGGCTTTTCATCGATCATCTGGCTGATGGCGGTTCTTTCAATCAATCTGGGCCTGATCAATCTTTTCCCGATCCCGATTTTAGACGGTGGCCATCTTCTGTTTTATGCCATTGAAGTGGTTATCGGCCGACCGCTTGGGGAAAAGGCGCAAGAATATGGTTTTCGGATTGGCCTGGCTTTGGTATTGAGCTTGTTCGTGTTCGTCACCTGGAATGACCTTGTCCATCTCAATGTCTTCTAGGTGATCGGGAGGCTCAACGCCAAACACTTGCTGTCGTTTGGCTAGTATGGCGGTGGATTCCGTGCAAGGCTTGGCCGAGGCTGGCCGGTGACCGATAGAATCCGCTGCAAGAAACCTATGACGTCGTACCGAAAGTCGATCGACCGAGTCGGGCAGGGCGTGAGTAGGGAGTTCCTCCTGGTCGTGGTTTGTGGTTTTGCTCGGGGGGACCAGGTTGGCCGTGCGACTGAAGGGCTCGCTTCAGGTTTTCATTGTTCTGTTGGCCTTGGTCTTGCAGCCGAATGTGGCCGCGGCCCAAGGGCGCTTCGCAGGCGGTACGATCGAAGAAATACGGGTGGAAGGCTCCCAGCGCGTGGAACCGCTGACGGTGCGCTCCTACATGGGCGTCAATCCCGGCGATCCCTTCGATCCCTTGACCCTTGATCGAGCCCTCAAATCAATTTTTGCGACGGGATTGTTTGCCGATGTGACGTTGCGGCGCGAAGGCGGTGCGCTCATCGTCTCGGTGGTGGAAAACCCGATCATCAACCGCATTGCCTTTGAAGGCAACGATGCGGTTGACGACGAAACTTTGGCCGGCGAAACGGAACTGCGACCGCGGGTGGTCTTTACCCGGGCTAAGGTGCAAAATGATGTACGCCGTTTGCTCGACGTCTATCGTCGTTCCGGGCGTTTCGCCGCTACGGTCGATCCGAAGGTCATACAGTTGGAGCAGAACCGTGTCGATCTCGTGTTCGAGATCAACGAAGGCGAAGCAACCGGAATCAAGTCGATAAATTTTGTCGGCAATCGGGCCTTCTCGGACTCCGCCCTGCGCGACGAAATCACCACGTCCGAAACGGCCTGGTGGCGTTTCTTCACCTCGTCCGACACCTACGATCCCGATCGCCTGACCTTCGATCAGGAGCTTCTGCGCCGCTTTTACCTGAGCGAAGGCTATGCCGACTTTCGCGTCGGTTCCGTGGTTGCGGAGCTCGCTCCTGATCGGGAGGGCTTTTACATCACCTTTACGGTCGAGGAAGGTGAGCGCTACAAGTTCGGTTCAGTTGATGTGATTTCGGGTATTCGCAACCTCGAGCCCGAGTCTCTGCGTGAACAGCTAACCACTTCCGTTGATGATTGGTATAACGCCGAGGCGGTTGAAGAATCGGTCAACAACCTGTCTGAGGCTGTCGGCAATCTCGGCTTTGCCTTTGTCGATATTCGCCCCCGAGTGCAGCGCGATCGTGATCAGTTGCTTATCAATATGACCTACGACATTCAGGAAGGCCCAAAGGTCTTCGTCGAACGCATCGACATCGAAGGCAATATACGCACGCTCGATCGGGTCATCCGGCGCGAGTTTCGCTTGGTCGAAGGTGACGCTTTTAACAGCGCAAAGCTGCGCCGCTCTCGGCAACGCATCCGTGATTTGGGTTTCTTCCAAACGGTCGAAGTGACCAACGAACAGGGGACGGCCGCCGACACCACGATCATCACCATTGATGTCGAGGAGCAATCGACCGGGGACCTCAGCTTTGGTGCTGGATTTTCCTCGGCAGCCGGGCCGATCGGCAACGTCAGTTTGCGCGAGCGAAATCTCCTGGGTCGTGGTCAGGATCTTCGGGTTGGCTTGGCGCTATCGGGCAGCCGGTCGCAGATTGATCTCAGTTTCACCGAGCCTTATTTCCTAAACCGCAATCTTTCGGCCGGCTTTGATATCTTTCGCATCAACACCGAGCAAGACGAAAGCTCCTTCGACCTGTCGCGCATCGGCGGTTCTCTTCGGGCCGGGTTTAGCTATAACGAGCGGCTTCGCCAGGTGTGGCGCTATTCCCTTGAGCATCAAGAGATCAAGGATGTCGACAGTGATGCATCTTTGTTGATTCAAGACGAGGAAGGCTCGCGCTTCGAGTCCAGCATCGGTCAAGAGCTCACCTACTCGACGCTGGATTCCCGTTTCGAGCCCACCGAAGGCTTCTTCCTCAGCCTCGGAACGCAGTTTGCCGGTGTTGGTGGCAGTGTTCGCTTCATTAAGGGCACGGTCGGTGGCGGCTATTTCATTCCCGTGCTCGATGATTGGGTTCTTGGCATCCGCGGCGAGGTAGGTCGTATTCAAGGCCTTGGCGAAGATACGCGAGTGTCGAACCGGTTTTTTGTCGGTGGTGGCAATTTGCGCGGGTTCAAGTTCGCCGGGGTCGGTCCCCGGGACCGCGCGACGGATGATGCGGTCGGTGCCAAAAACTTCTATACTGGCTCAGCCGAGTTGACCTTTCCCTTGGGCTTGCCTGAGGAGTTTGGGGTGAAGGGGCGTCTATTTACAGACGTTGGCTCGGCTTGGGATTTTGATGGTGGACGCGGGGTCGTTGATGATGAAGCGAGCCTCAGGGCGTCGGTCGGGGCCGGGATTTCCTGGGCTTCGCCTTTCGGTCCGGTGGTGTTTGACTTCGGCTTTGCGGTGTTGGATGAAAGCTTTGACGAGACCGAAATCTTTCGATTTAGTTTTGGGACACAGTTTTGACGACGGCGCGCCGGTTTAGCGCAAAAATCGGGCTTTGGTGCCCAACATTCATCGCTTCGCTGTTCATTGCGATGATGCCCTTGGAGGTTCGAGCCCAGGTCGAACAAGCGCCGGTCATCGCCGTCATCAACATGCAAAGGATTTTGCGCGAGTCCACGGCTGTTCGCTCCCTGCAGCAACAGTTGGACGAGCAGCGCAGCGCCTATCAGGGCGAAATCCGGCAAAAGGAAGAAGGATTGCGCGCCACCGAGCAAGAGCTGGCACGCCAGCGTTCCGTTCTTTCGGCTGAAGCTTTCGCCACAAAACGGCGAGAGCTTGAGCAACAAGTCACCACCCTTCAACGTGAAATTCAAGAACGCAAACGCAGCCTCGACAAAGGCTTCAGTGACGGCATGTCCGAGGTGCAGCAGGCCCTGGTCACCATCGTCACCGAAATCGCCGCGGACAATGATGTCGATATCGTCCTAGCGAAGGCCTCGGTCGTGCTCGTGCGACCGGAAATGGAGATCACCGAGGAGGCTTTGTCCCGTCTGAACGACGAATTGCCGAGCCTACGTTTGACGGTAGAGGGCCAATAGCCATTTGCCATGGCCGCTTGGGTGCAAGGCTCTGCTCCTGTATAGAGGAAGAGGCTAAACGATTGAAATTGCCATAGGGATCGGGCAAATAGAGGTGCAACCGCCGTTCTAGTGCGTAGAGAAATATTTGGGTCTTTGGCGAGGCCGAGCCGGGCCACGGGTCCCGGTGATAGGGTTGTTGCCGTACCAGGGCAGCGGGCAGGTCGACGGGGACTCGGGTCTTGGGGATCAAAGCGATCGCGGGACTTGGGAGGCAGGGTGAAAGAACAAGGACAATGAGCGAGAGTAGCATCCCCGACGATGCGGCCGAAGCGGTCGACATCATGCAGATTATGGAGATGATCCCCCATCGTTATCCTTTTTTGATGGTGGACCGGGTGGTCGATATTGTTCTTGGCGAAAGCGCGGTCGGCGTCAAGAATGTGACAATTAACGAGCCCTTCTTTCAAGGCCACTTCCCACGCCAACCGGTAATGCCGGGCGTGCTCATCGTCGAATCCATGGCCCAAACCGCAGCGGTCCTGGTAGTGAAATCCCTCGCCGGCGCAGCGGCTGGCAAGCTCGTTTACTTCATGAGCATTGACGAAGCACGGTTTCGCAAGCCGGTGTTTCCCGGCCATAGCTTGAGGATTCACGTCGCCAAGCAACGCAACCGGGGCAGCGTATGGAAGTTTCGCGGCGAAGCGCGCGTCGATGGAACTTTGATGTCAGAGGCTGTCTTCACTGCCATGATCATGGATGACTGATGTCCGGAGTGCACGAGACTTCCGTCGTCGATCCCAATGCGAAGCTTGGCCAAGGCGTGCGAATTGGGCCCTATTGCGTGGTGGGTCCGGACGTTGAACTTGGCGACGAGGTCAATTTGGCAGGGCATGTGGTGATTGAGGGACGCACCCGTATCGGCGCGCGCTGTCGGATTTCACCCTTTGCCTCAATTGGTGGGCCGCCGCAGGATCTCAAGTACGAAGGCGAGCCCTCTCGGCTCATCGTCGGTGAAGACAATGTGATTCGAGAGTACGTCACCATGAACCCAGGCACTAAGGGGGGCGGCATGGTGACCAGGGTCGGCCACGGCTGCCTTTTCATGATGAGCTCTCACGTGGCGCACGACTGCACCATCGGTGACCATGTGATCTTAGCCAACAATGCAACCCTTGGTGGGCATGTCGATGTTGGTGACCACGCCATCATCGGCGGGCTATCGGCGGTGCATCAGTTTGTGCGCATCGGAGCCCACGCGATGGTTGGCGGCATGTCCGGTGTCGAGCACGATGTGGTTCCCTTTGGTTTGGTGGCGGGGGAGCGGGCGCGGCTTTCCGGCGTCAACATCATTGGCATGAAACGACGCGGATTCTCCCGCGACGATATTCAGTCGTTGCGCGGCGCCTTTCAAAACCTCTTCAGTAACAATGCGACCTTGGCCGAAAGGCTCGACCAACTGGAGCGGGACTATGGCGGTTTAGGCCCGGTGGGCGAACTCGTCGCCTTCTTGCGAGCCGATGCGTCGCGCGCCCTCTGTCGTCCCAAGGCTGGGGATGACGCCGCAGCCTAAACTCGGCATTTTGGCTGGCGGCGGTAGTTTACCGGCCCGCTTGGTCGGGGCCTGTCAGGCCAATGGCCGTGCGTGCTTTGTCTTGGCGCTTGAAGGTCAGGCCGAGGCGGGCAGCGTTGAAGGGGTGGAGCACGCCTGGCTACCATTCGGGGCCGCCGCGAAGGCTTTGGCGATTCTGCGCGAAGCACAGGTGCAGGAGCTGGTCTTCGCCGGTCCGGTCAAACGTCCCAGCCTAGGCGACATTCGCCCCGATTGGCGGGCTGCCAAATTTCTCGCCTCTCTGGGCATGAAGAGCTTGGGCGACGATGGCCTGCTGCACGCCATCGCCGAGGAGTTTCAAAAGGAAGGCTTTCGGGTGGTGAGTGTCGACCAGGTGCTCGGCGGACTCCTGGCGCCGCGTGGCCCGCTCGGTCGCCTGCAGGCGGACGCGGCCGCACTGGCGGACATTAGGCGTGGTCTTGCCGTGGCACGGGCCTTGGGCGAAGCGGATGTCGGGCAGGCCGTCGTCGTGCAGCAGGGTGTGGTACTGGGCGTCGAAGCGGTCGAGGGCACCGATGCGCTCCTGGCGCGCGTTGCGGGTCTGCGATTGGCCGGCCCCGGCGGTGTGCTGGTCAAGATCGCAAAGCCGCAACAGGACCGGCGGGTCGACCAGCCGACCATTGGCGTGGCGACGGTTGAAGCAGCCGTTGCGGCCGGGCTGCGCGGCCTCGCCATAGAAGCTGGCGGCACTCTGGTGGTTGATCAGGAGGCCGTCGCTCGCGTGGCTGATGACGCCGGCCTTTTCGTGCTGGGGGTGACGGTCGAGCCATGACCGGCAAGCTGCCGGGGATTCGTTGGAAAAGCCGCACATCTTCATGATTGCCGGTGAGCCATCGGGTGATCTGCTCGGCGCTCGTTTGATGGCGGCGCTGTTGGAGGCCTGCGGCGGGGAAGTTCGCTTCAGTGGTGTTGGTGGCTCGCGGATGGAGGAGCAAGGGCTTGCCAGCCTTTTTCCCATGGCCGAGCTCTCCATTATGGGGCTGGTGGAGGTGATACCACATATCCCGCATCTCTATAGACGTCTCGGCGAGACCACAGAAGCCATCCTGTCAGCACGTCCCGACGTCCTGGTGACGATCGATGCGCCGAATTTTACTTTGCCGGTGGCCAAACGACTGCGACGGGCGAGGAACGCAGAGGCAAAGCCGATCGCCATGGTTCATTATGTGGCGCCGTCCGTCTGGGCCTGGAAGCCGGGACGGGCCAAACGCCTGGCCGGCATCGTTGACCACCTCTTGGCCTTGCTTCCCTTCGAACCGCCCTACTTCGAACGGCACGGCTTGGCGACGACATTTGTCGGCCATCCCGCCACCGAGGCACGGCCCGAGCCTGGCGCGGGGCCAGCCTTTCGCAAGGCCCACGATATCCCCGTCGGGGCGCCGATGCTGGCGGTCCTGCCTGGCAGTCGCCTGGGCGAGGTGAGGCGACACGAACCGATTTTTGCCGCAGTCCTCGAGCGGCTCAAGGGTCGCTTTGCCGGTCTGCAGGCGGTGGTACCAACACCAGTGAACCTATCGGAGGTCATGCAACGGATCGTGCGACCTTGGCCGGTCCCGGCCGTGGTCTTGCACGGCGAAACCGAGAAGCTGGCGGCCTTCGCCGCCGCCGATGTGGCTTTGGCGGCCTCCGGCACCGTGGCCGTCGAATTGGCCGTTGCCGGAACACCGGCAGTGATTGGCTATCGCGTTAACCCGCTGACCGCCGCCATTGCCAAGCGGCTGATCAAGGTCGACATGGCTTCCATTCCGAATCTGCTTTTGAATCAGCGTGTTCAGCCGGAGTTCTTGCAGGAACGCTGCACGCCGGCGCTGCTGGCCGAGGCGACGGCCAGCTTGTTAGGCGATTCAAGGGCGCGCCAGCAGCAAATCGAAGATTGCGGTCGCGCAGTCGCCATGTTGAGCCCAGAGGGCGGAACGCCCAGTCAACGAGCCGCGCGCGCTGTTCTTCAGGCGACCGCCGAAGCCAAGCGTTCAAAGCGCACCGCATAGCCCCTATATTACGGGGAAAGCAATCAAAGGGTACCACCATGAACGACAATTCCCCGGCCGCCACCACCGAGATACCCGCCAAGGCGGAGAAGTATCGCCTTTTGCACACCATGATCCGGGTCAAGGATCTGGATAAGTCGATCGACTTCTATTCCCGCCATCTCGGCATGCAACTGCTGCGGCACAAGGATTATCCCTCTGGCTCGTTTACCTTGGCCTTCCTGGGCTATGGTGACGAGGCCAGTTCGACGGTCATCGAGCTGACCCACAACTGGGGCCAGGAAGAGCCCTACGATCTCGGCAACGGCTTCGGCCACTTGGCGGTAGGCGTACCGGACATTTACGGGACCTGCGAAGCTCTCGCCAAGGAGGGAGTCTCAATCCCGCGCCCGCCCGGTCCGATGAAACACGGCGGCAGCGTCATCGCCTTTATCGAGGATCCGGACGGCTATAAGATCGAGCTAATCGAACGGGTGTGACGACGCTACGTCACGCCACACCCGAGGTCACGGCTTATCCCCGTTTTTCGATTGGCGTATAGGGTCGTTCGGTCGGGCCGGTATAGAGCTGGCGCGGGCGACCGATGCGCTGGCTCGGGTCCTCGATCATCTCTTTCCATTGCGCAATCCAGCCGACTGTGCGTGCCACCGCGAAGAGCACGGTGAACATGGAGGTCGGGAAGCCCATGGCCTTCAAGATGATGCCCGAGTAGAAATCGACGTTGGGGAAGAGCTTCTTCTCCGCGAAATAGTCGTCACTTAGGGCGATCTTTTCCAATTCCATGGCGAGATCCAACAGGGGTTCGTCCTTCACCCCTAAAGTCTCGAGGACCTCGTGGCAGGACTTGCGCATGACCGAGGCGCGCGGATCGTAGTTTTTATAGACCCGGTGACCGAAGCCCATGAGGCGGAAGGGGTCGTTGCGATCCTTGGCGCGTTCGATGAACTCTGGGATCCGGTCCTTCGAGCCGATTTCCATCAGCATGTTCAAGACTGCCTCGTTGGCGCCGCCATGCGCCGGGCCCCAGAGCGAGGCGACACCGGCGGCAATACAAGCGAAGGGATTGGCGCCGGAAGAGCCGGCTAAGCGCACCGTCGAGGTCGAGGCATTCTGCTCGTGGTCGGCGTGCAGGATGAAGATCCGATCCATGGCACGGGCCAAAACCGGATCAACCATGTAGTCCTCCGCCGGAACCGCGAAGGTCATGCGCAGAAAATTGCCCGCATAGCTCAGCTTGTTCGAGGGATAGACGAAGGGTTGGCCCAGGGCATACTTGTAGGCCATGGCGGCCACAGTCGGCATCTTGGCGATCAGCCGGAAGGTCGCTATTTCGCGCTGGCGCGGGTCATTGATGTCGGTGCTGTCGTGATAAAAGGCCGAAAGCCCGCCGACCGCCCCGCAGAGGATCGCCATGGGGTGGGCGTCGCGCCGGAAACCGCGGAAGAAGTTGTGCAACTGTTCGTGCACCATGGTGTGGTAGGTGACCGACTTCTCGAACTTCTCCTTTTCCGCCTTGCTGGGAAGCTCGCCATAAAGCAGCAGGTGGCAGACTTCCATAAAGTCGCTGTTTTCGGCCAGATCTTCGATGCGATAGCCCCGATGCAGCAGGACTCCCTTTTCCCCATCGATAAAGGTCAGGGCCGATTCACAGCTACCCGTCGAGGTAAAACCTGGATCATAGGTGAAATAACCAGTATCCGCATAAAAGCGCCGGATGTCGACAACGCTGGGACCAAGACTACCGTCCACGATAGCCATGTCCCATGATTTGCCGGTCCTATTGTCGGTTAGGGTGATGGAATTCTTACCGGCGTTGTTGGATCCTGTCATTACGAAGCTCCCCAAGCGACAAAGATGGCTGTGATTTCTTGGCTAATTTGGCGCCCAAGATAGGGCTTCTTGCCCCGGCGATCAATCACCGGGCTGGGCTCTTGCTTGATCACCTAGTCGTGCCAGGGCCTCTTCCCGGCCAAGCACCGCCATGACCTCGAAGATGCCGGGTGTGGTTACGTGCCCGCTGAGGGCGGCGCGCAGGGGCTGGGCGACTTGTCCCAGCTTGACTTCTTCTGCTGCGGCAAAGGACTTGACGCAAGCTTCGAGGCTTTCCTCCGACCAGTCTGCCAGATCCGAAAGGTCTGAATGGAGACGCCCAAGTCGTGCCCTGGCGTCTTCGCTCAACAGCTTGGCCGCCTTGTCGTCCATGGCCAAAGGGCGCTCGGCAACGTAAAACCGAGCGCCCGCGGCGAGATCCTTTAGCGTCTTGGCGCGCTGCTTGATACCCGGCATGCCGGCAAGTAGCCGTTCGCGGTGTTTGTCGCCTAACTCGACGCCGCGGTCGGACTGCAGGCGCGGCAGCAAAAGATCGACCAGCTCGCCATCGTCTCGTTGGCGCAGGTAGTGACTGTTCAAGCTGTCCAGGCGTGTGAAATCAAAACGTGCCGGGGCTCGGCCGATGCCGTCCAGGTCAAACCACCTGATAGCCTCTTTGTTGCTGATAATCTCGTCGTCGCCATGCGACCAGCCCAGGCGCAGCAAATGATTGCAGAGCGCCTCCGGCAAATAGCCCATGTCGCAGTAGGCCTCGACACCCAAGGCGCCATGGCGTTTGGAGAGCTTGTTGCCATCGGCGCCATGGATCAAGGGGACATGGGCGAACATCGGCAAAGGCCAGCCGGCGGCCCGAAAAATTTGGGCCTGACGAAAGGTGTTGGTGAAGTGATCATCGCCGCGAATAACGTGGGTGACGCCCATATCATGGTCGTCCACCACCACGGATAGCATATATGTCGGTGTGCCGTCGGCTCGCAGCATCACCAGGTCGTCCAGCTGTTGGTTGGCGACAGTGACGCTTCCTTGCACCTGATCGTGGATTTCGGTCTCACCCTCCCTAGGCGCCTTTAACCGGACGGCCGGGGCGACGCCATCGGGGGCCTCGGCCGGGTCCCGGTCCCGCCAGCGCCCGTCATAGAGGGCGGTGCGGCCTTCAGCTCGGGCCTTATCGCGCATCTCTTGCAGCTCATCCGGCGTGCAATAGCAGTAATAGGCTTTTCCTTCCGCGAGCAGCTTCTGCGCTACCTCGGCATGACGGTCGATCCGCGCCGATTGATAGACCACCTCACCGTCCCAATCGAGACCCAGCCACGCCATGCCGTCTAGGATCGCGTCGATCGCCTCTTGGGTGGATCGTTTTCGGTCGGTGTCTTCGATACGCAAGCGCATCTGCCCGCCGTGGTGGCGGGCGAACAGCCAATTGAAGAGGGCCGTGCGGGCGCCGCCAATGTGGAGAAAGCCTGTTGGGGAAGGGGCAAACCGGGTGACGTAGGGCATGGACGACAGAATTGTTGAGAGTGAGCCTTGAGACTGCCGATCTCTACCACAGGCGCGGCGGGAGCGCCATGCCGCTCGCGGCCCCGACGATGTGGTCGATGGTTTCAATCCCGGATTGATGCTGGCCGGTTGCGGCCGGGAAGGACTTGGTTTGTAATCGAACCCGGTCGATCATGCAGACCATCAACGTTGGCACTGGTAAAGAGTGCTCCATGCTCGAGTTGCCCGACAAGGCATGGCCGGACCCGCGGGACAGGGCGGGCCGCCAAAGCAGCGAATATGACCGCTTACCCGGGCGCCTGGCCCCTTGGCCCTTGGCCTGGCTGGCGCGCCAGGCGGTGCTCGAGCGGGAGCGCTGGGCGCTCTGGCTCCCGGTTGGATTTGCGATTGGAATTGCGCTCTATTTTGCCCTTCCGGTCGAGCTGGGTCTTTGGCTTGGGCTTAGCATGGCCTTCACCGCAACCGGGGCTGCCTTCCTGGCGCGGCATCGGACTGGGCTTTTCCTTTTGAGCCTTGTTGTCTTACTGGTGAGCCTGGGCTTTGCCGTGGCGCAGTGGCGTAGCTGGGATGTGGCCGCGCCAGCTCTCAAAAAGCGCATCGGCCCGGTTACCGTGACCGGCCAAGTGGAGCAGGTAGAGCCGAAAGGGGCTGGCCGCCGCGTGGTTCTGCAACGCTTGCAGATCGATGGTTTGACCGCGGCCCAGACACCGGCGCGACTGCGCCTCCACATCAGCGCGGCCGAGCCTGACCTGCGCCCCGGTCAGTGGCTTTGGGCGACCGCCGTGCTACGGCCGCCGCCGCGCCCGGCTGCGCCGGGTGCTTATGACTTTGCCCGCCGCGCCTATTTTGAACGCTTGGGCGGCGTCGGTTACGCGATGGGACGGCCACGCATGCTACAGCCAGAAGAGCCCGGTGGGCCGGCTTGGACCCTCGGCTGGACCTTGTGGTGGGCGGATCTGCGCCAGCAAGTGGCGGAGCGTGTGCGCGCGGCCCTACCCGGGCCCTCGGGCACGGTCGCTGCTGCCTTGATGACCGGGGAACGGGGTGCCATCGACGAGCGGGTTATGACCTCGATCCGGGACTCAGGCATCGCCCATCTACTGGCGATTTCCGGCCTTCACGTTGGCTTGGTCGCCGGCCTCTTGTTTTTTGCGGTTCGGGCCGGCCTGGCTTTGATCCCGCGGGTGGCGCTCTACCATCCCATCAAGAAGTGGGCGGCCGTCGTGGCCGCTGCGGGAGCCTTCGGCTATCTCGCCTTGGTCGGCATGACCGTGCCGACCCAGCGAGCCTTCATCATGATTGGGCTGGTGCTCTTGGCCGTGGTGCTTGATCGCAGCGCCTTCTCCATGCGCCTGGTCGCCTGGGCGGCGGCGGCGATCCTGGTTCTTTCGCCTGAATCCTTGCTATCGATCAGCTTTCAGATGTCCTTTGCCGCCGTGGCCGCTCTGATCGCTGCCTATGAGGGTTTCGGGGATGCTTTGTGGCGGGGCTTTGGTCAACGGCCCTGGTGGCAGAAGGCGTTGCTTTACCTGCTCGGGGTTGCGCTTACCTCGTTGATTGCCGGCTTGGCGACGGCGCCCTTCGCCCTCTTTCATTTCAACCGCTTTGTGTTGTTCGGGATTGTTACCAATCTGCTGGCCGTGCCGTTGACGGCCTTTTGGATCATGCCTTTGGCGATCGCTGCCTGCTTGGCCATGCCTTTCGGTTTGGAGAGCTATGCGCTGATACCCATGGGCTGGGGCATCGACCTGATGCTGGGGAGCGCTGAGAAAGTGGCAGCCTGGCCCCATGCGGTCCTAACCGCCCCGGCCATGCCAATGGCCGGCCTCATTTTGGCCGGCATCGGGCTCGCTTGGCTCTGCATTTGGAAGCGCCCGTGGCGCAGTCTTGGCTTTGGCCTCATCGTCTTGGGCTGCGCCAGCTTCTACCTCGTTCGCCCCCCTGACCTCCTGGCGAACGCTCAAGCCGAACTCTTCGCCGTTCGGCAGGCAGATGGAGGCCTGCACTTTATTGGAAAGTCTCGCGACCAATTCATCCCATCAATCTGGCTGCGCCGAGCCGGACAGGCCGAGGATTGGGATCCCGCCGGCGAACGAGCCAGGGGAGGCGAACGAGCCAGGGGAGGCGAACGAGCCAGGGGAACTGCCGCCAGTCGCCCTTACGATCGACCAGGGCAGGATCTGCCAAGGCTCACCTGTGACAGCCTCGCGTGTCTCTATCAAAACCCCAACGTCTTGGTTTCTTTGGTTTGGGATGAGCGGGCATTTTTAGAGGATTGCCATCGCGCCGACGTGGTCGTCAGCCTGCGCCCGCTGCGGCGCCATCAATGCAGCACGCCGATCTTCGTCATGGACCGCTGGCAGCTTTGGCGTCAGGGTACGGTGGCAATCTGGCTCGGCTCAGAGCGGGTCAAAAGCTTGACCGTCGCCCAATGGCGCGGTAAGCGACCTTGGTCGCAATACCGAAACTGACGATAAATCACGCTGCTTGAACACATGCCGCCTAGCCAAGGCCCTCGAGGGGCCGTAGGCGTGGCGCCAAGGAAGTCGCCAGCCAAGCTTCGTCGAGGCTCTAATACCGTCGCAACAATCCAACCAGTCGGCCCTGAACCTTGACCCGATTCGGCGGAAAAATCCGGGTTTCATAGTTCTTGTTGGCGGGCTCCAGGGCGATCGACTGGCCCTTGCGGCGAATGCGCTTCAGGGTTGCCTCTTCATTATCGATCAGGGCGACGACGATGGCGCCGTTTTCAGCGGTGTCACCGCGTTCGATGATCACCGTGTCACCTTCCAGAATGCCGGCGTCGATCATTGAACTGCCCTCGACCTCCAGGGCGTAGTGGTCGCCGCGACCCAGCATGCCGATTGGCACGTCGACCACACTGGTCTCGTCACGCAGCGCTTCTATGGGTGTGCCCGCGGCAATGCGGCCATAAAGCGGGAGTTGCAGCGATTCCGCCTCGGCCGCGACGGTAGCGCCCAAAAGGGCGCCGGTGAAGTCGCCCTTGATGACATTGGGGGAAAAATCCTCAGGGTCGATGGTTAGAGGCTGCTGGGGCAGATCCTCGGGCAGGCGAATGACCTCCACGGCGCGGGCCCTGTGCGGCAGGCGGCGGATAAAACCGCGCTCCTCCAAGCCAGTGATAAGCCGGTGAATACCCGATTTTGATTTCAGCTCCAAAGCCTCTTTCATCTCATCGAAGGAAGGAGAAACACCGGTTTGGCCCAGGTATTGGTGGATAAAAAGCAGCAGCTGGTGTTGCTTTCGGGTGAGCATCACTGCCTCGCTAGATTGATGATAAGGCGGTTGGTCTTGAAGGCTCATAAGAACAAAACCAAAACGTTAGCTATGTTCTAGTTTAGTTCTAGTAAGACGTCAAGGCTTGTTTTCATATCCTGGCCACAAATGGGCCGTTTTTGTGTCAAGGGGATGGTTAAATTTTTGTCATATCGCGCCGTCGCCTGAGTTGAATCGCAGGATCTCCACTAGCTCCCCGGCTTCGGCCGGTGGGGCGTGGGGCGCGCGCACGATCAGGCAATCGGCTTGCGCTAAGAAAAACAGCATGGCGCTATCCTGACGGCTGAATGGCTGGACGAGCATGCGCCCTTCTGCGTCGCTTTCCAGTCGGGCCCGAAGGTAGTCCTGACGCTGGTCGTTGGCCGGCAGTGCCGTACCCAACACCGCGGTTTCAAGCTCCTTTGGCTGTTCCTTCTGTCCCAGCATCACGGCAATAGCAGGGCGCAGAAAGAGTGTCGCGCAGACCAAGGTCGAAACCGGGTTTCCCGGCAGGCCCAACAAAGGCGTATCACCCAAGCGACCGAAGATGAGCGGTTTGCCCGGCCGCATGGCAATCTTCCAGAATTCAACGGCCAGACCCTCGGCGCTCAAGGCGCTGCGCACCAGGTCGTGCTTGCCCACGGAAACCCCGCCCGTTGTGATCAAGAGGTCGGCACCGCGGGCGCCTGCGGCCAAGGTGGTCAAAGATTCTTCGGTGTCGCGGGCGATTCCCAGATTAATCGGCATCGCGCCGCAGGCAGTGATAAAGGCCTCTAAAGCAAGGCCGTTGGAACTAACGATTTGATTGGCGGCGATCGGCTCTCCCGGCATCACCACCTCGTCGCCAGTGGCTAGAATGGCGATCCGCGGGCGCCGGTGAACCCGCAGCCAAGGATGGTTCATGGCCGCCGCCAGGCCGATGTCCCGCACCGTCAGGCGCTTGCCGGCGGCAATCCCGAGTTGGCCCTGCTTGAAGTCGAGCCCCGCCGGACGCACGTAGTGACCGGGTCCGCCGGCGTCACGAACAAGGACGTCTTGGCCCTCGCTTTCCGTATCCTCCTGGATGACGATCGAATCGGCGCCGGCAGGCAGGGGGGCGCCGGTGAAAATCCGCACCGCCTGGCCTCGTTTCAAGGCGGCAGGGTGGTTGCTGCCGGCTGCGACCTCGCCGACCACCTCGAGCCGGGCCGGCAGGCTGGCCACATCCTCGGCGATGACCGCATAACCATCCATGGCCGAAACGGCGGCCGGCGGCTGGGTGAGCCGCGCCGACACCGGCTCCGCCAGCACTCTACCCAGGGCGTTTGCCAGGCCCAGGGTTTCCGCCGGCAGGGGTGAGAAGGCACTCAAGATGCGCGCCCGTGCTTCGGCCACGGAGATCATGGCTTAGCCTCATAGGTGCCGGACTTGCCTCCGGATTTCTGCTGTAGGTAGATCTCGCCGATGCGCATGCCCCGGTCCACGGCTTTGCACATGTCATAGACAGTCAAAGCGGCGACGGCGACGGCGGTCAAGGCCTCCATCTCAACGCCTGTCTTGCCGACCAGCTTGCAGGTCGCACTGATATCGACAGCGTTGCGCTCGGCGTCGGCGCGCAACTCGACCTTGACCGAGGTCAGGGCCAGGGGATGACAGAGCGGGATCAAATCAGGCGTGCGCTTGGCTCCCATGATGCCGGCTAGGCGGGCAACCGACAGGACGTCGCCCTTCTTGACACCGCCATCGAGGATGCGGCGGAGGGTTTCGGGCTGCATGAACACGGACCCGACAGCGGTCGCGATCCGCTCGCTATCTTCCTTAGCCGAAACGTCAACCATGAGGGCCTTGCCCTCGGCGTCGAAATGGGTGAAGTCATCGGCCATCCTACGCACTCTCGGCGAGCAGCCCGGCCGTCGCATCGGCAATGTCTTTCTGGCGCATTAGCGCCTCGCCGATCAAGAAGGCCCGCGCCCCGACAGCCGCCAAGCGATCTAGGTCGCCACGGGTGAAAAGGCCGCTTTCCCCCACCAGGAAGCGTTCTGCCGGTACTAGTGGTGCCAGTGCAAGCGTGGTGGCTATATCCACCTCCAACGTCTTGAGATTCCGGTTGTTGATGCCGATGAGCGGTGATTTCAGTTTAAGCGCGCGCTCTAACTCCGCACCATCGTGTACTTCGATCAAGACGTCGAGGTTATGAGACCGGGCGGTCGCTTCCAGCTCGTTGGCCTGGGCGTCGGACAAGGCGGCCATGATCAGCAGGATACAGTCGGCGCCTAGCGCCCGCGATTCGGCGATTTGGTAGGGCTCCAGCATGAAATCCTTGCGCAAGACCGGCAGCTCGACAGCCGCGCGAGCCTCCTTTAAGTGGGCATCCGCCCCTTGGAAGTAGGGCTCGTCGGTCAAGACCGAAAGGCAGCTCGCACCGCCGGCTTGGTAGGCCCGGGCCAAGGTCGCCGGATGAAAGTCGGCCCGAATCAGGCCTTTGCTCGGTGACGCTTTCTTGATTTCACAGATAAGGGCAAAGCCCTGCCGCTCTGAACCCTGAACCAGGGCTCGATGAAAGCCGCGTGGGGGTGATGCCTGGCTCGCCGCCCGCTCGAGTTCGAAAAGAGGCTTGCGTTGCTTTCGCTCGGCGACGAAAGCTCGCTTGTCGCGGCAGATACGCTCCAGCGCATCGCTCACGTTTGGTTTCCGCCTTGGGTGGTGATGGCGATCAAGTGATCCAGCTTCGCCTTGGCATCGCCACTGTCGATCGCTCGGGCCGCCACCTCCACCCCCTGCTTTAGGCTCTCGGCCCGACCGGCGACAATCAGGGCTGCAGCGCTGCCATAGAGGACGACGTCGCGTAGCGGGCCGCATTCACCGGATAATACGGCGCCGAGGGCGCCGGCATTTTCCTCCGCATCTCCGCCCTTAAGGTCTTGGAGGGTGGCGGTTGGCAGGTCGGCATCGGCGGGGCTCACCTCGAAAGTCGTTACTTCGCCATTCTTCAGCTCGGCGACTTGGGACACCCCGGTGGTGCTGAGCTCGTCTAGGCCGTCGGCACCGTGCACCACCCAAGCGCGCTCGTGCCCCAAGCCCTTCAGCACCTGGGCCAGTGGCTCCACCCACTCGGCGGCGAAGACGCCCAGTAATTGCCGCTTTACCCGCCCGGGATTGGACAGCGGGCCGAGCAGGTTGAATATGGTGCGGGTGCCAAGCTCGACCCGCGTCGGTCCCACATGGCGCATGGCGCTGTGATGACGTGGCGCCATCAAGAAACAAATGCCGGCTTCGTTCAAGGCCTGTTGCACCAAGGGCATCTCGGCGTCAACGTTGACCCCCAGGGCGGTCAGCACATCGGCGGCCCCGGATTTCGAGGAAAGCGCGCGATTGCCGTGTTTGGCGACTGGCACGCCGCAGGCGGCGACCACCAGTGCCGTAGCCGTGGAAATGTTGTGCGTCCCTTTAGCGTCCCCTCCCGTGCCGCAGGTATCGATGGCGCCCTCCGGCGCATCAATGGTCAGCATCTTGGCGCGCATTGCCTTGGCGGCGCCGGTGATTTCAGCCACGGTCTCGCCACGCACCCGAAGCGCCATCAAGAAGCCACCCATCTGGGAGGGCGTGGCATTGCCTGACATGATGATATCAAAGGCCTGCTGAGACTGGGCTTCGCTGAGGCTTTGGCCGCCAGCCACGAGCGCCAGGAGGCTCTTGAGATCCGTCATGTCGGCGGTCATCGCGGATCTCCTTCTGGTCTTCGATCAGCCATTTTGCCCCGCAATCTTGAGAAAATTTCCCAGCAGCGCGTGCCCGGCCTCGGAAGCGATGCTTTCCGGGTGGAACTGAACGCCATGCAGGGGAAGTTGACGATGCCTTAGGCCCATGATCAAGCCGTCGTCCGTTTTGGCTGAAACCTCTAAGCAATCGGGCAAGTTGTCGTTGGCAACGATCAAGGAATGATAGCGGGTGGCACTCAGCGGATTCGGCAAGTCATTGAAGACCCCGCGGCTGTCATGGGTAAATCGGCTAACTTTGCCGTGCAGAGGCTCCGGCGCACGGGTGATCCGCCCACCGAAGGCCTGACCCACTGCCTGGTGGCCAAGGCAAACGCCCAAGAGCGGCAGTCCGGCATCGCTTGCGGCGGCGACCAAATCGAGGCAGATCCCCGCGCGATCTGGATCGCAGGGGCCCGGTGAAAGCACGATTCCTCGCGGCGCCATGGCCAGCGCCTGGGCCACGGAAATTTGATCATTGCGCCGCACTTTGATCTCGGCACCGAGTTCTCCGAGGAAGTGGTAGAGATTGTAGGTGAAGGAATCGTAGTTATCGATCAACAGAAACATGACAACACTTTAGGTGGTTTTCCTAACCTCCCATATTAATGGCGCGCAAGGTCCTTATATCAGCATGCGATGGGTGACGGAAGCCATTGCCGATCGCGCGGCCTTGGCGGTAGACGGGCTGGACCTGTGGCACAAGCGTGCTAGGCTCGAACCTAGAAGCAGATTCGTGGGCAAAGCAAGAAATCGAATGTTCCTTTGGGAGCATTCGACAAGGGTGAGGGGAGGCGTCGCTCATTTTCAGATATGGCCGCAGGTGCGCCAGCCTGGGGTTGGCAGCCGTTTTACTGGTTAGTGCTGGCCTGGGTGCTGGCTTTGGTGATCGTGGGTCTGTATCGCCAGACGAGAATTCAACTATTGCGGCGCTAGCCAGCCGAGCCCTGGCTCTTCCCGAGGATTGGCGCCGGTTTCTCGGCCGGCTTGGCCAAGGGCCCGATGACGGCCGCCGGGTGATGATTTCGATTTACGAGCCACAGCCGCACCAACGCAAAAGCCTTGTTCGAAAGCGCAAGCAATTCGCAGCCTCGTCGGCCCTGGTCGGCGCTTCCGTGCTACCCCTTGGGCTTGATCAAAAGCTTTATAGCGCCGTGCGGGTTGCCGCACCCTTCATCCATGCCTCCTCACCCCGCATCCTACCCGCCGCTCTTTCGTCAGACGAAAACCCCTCCCTTCTCACGGGAAATCCAGTTCCCGAATTGCCGGAGAAAGTCTCCGCAAAGGATAAGCCCTTGCGGTCGGGGCAGCCTAACTTGATAACCGCTCCAGCCCTCAGCGATACCAGCCTCGCTCCCTGGCCGGCCGTCTCGCCGTCGGGCGAGCAGCAATCTTTGTCCTCGGCCGCGGCCCCGAAGATTTCCCTGGTGATCGATGACCTTGGGCTCAACGCCGCCCTGACGCGGCGTGCCATCGATTTGCCGGCACCCCTGACGCTTTCCTTGCTTCCCTATGGTGAGGGATTGGAGGTTCTCGCTGGGGAAGCCCGCGACGTCGGGCACGAGCTCTTGCTGCATTTGCCGATGGAACCGCAGGACCTGTTCATCGATCCTGGGCCCAATGCCCTGCTCGTGGGTCTGAGTGATGAAGAGCTGCTGCGCCGCCTCAATTGGGGACTCGACCGCTTCACCGGCTATGTCGGCGTAAATAACCATATGGGCAGCTACTTTACGCGGTCCCTGCCGGAGATGACTTTAGTGCTGCAGGTGTTGAAGGAAAGAGGGCTCTTGTTTCTTGATTCTCTAACCATTGCCGACAGCGCCGGTGTTCGACTGGCGCAGGCAATGGGTCTTGCCTTTGCCAAGCGCGATCTCTTCCTGGACACCAAGCCGCAACGATCGGCGATTGATGCACAGTTGGTGCGATTGGAGGCCTTGGCACGGAAAAGGGGCTGGGCGATCGCCTTGGCGCACCCCTATGAAACAACGCTGTCGGCCTTGGCCGATTGGCTGCCGATGGCCCGCGAGCGGGGATTTGCCTTTGTGCCGATTAGTGAGATGGCAAGAATAAAGCAGCCAGTCGCGACCCAAGCAGCGGAACTGTCTCTGCGGAATGGTTATTCTCGTAACTAAGTCTCTTGCTGCGCCATGCCCTGCTTGTGCCGCCAAGAGCGACTTTTGGAGGGTATCATGAAGGTTGAGGGCGGATGTCATTGCGGGTTCATCACCTACGAGGCCGAGCTCGATCCGGAAAAGGTGATTGTCTGTCACTGCACCGATTGTCAGACCCTTTCCGGGACTGCTTTTCGAAGTGTTGCCTTTACCCCCGAAAGCCAGTTTCGTCTGCTGTCAGGGACGCCGAAGATCTATGTCAAAATCGCCGATAGCGGCGCCGAACGGGAACAGGCCTTTTGCCCCGAATGCGGTAGTCCCATCTACGCGACGTCGGTCGGGGAAGGGCCACGAACCTTGGGAATACGTGTCGGGTCGATCAAACAGCGTTCGCAGCTGAAACCAAAAAAGCAATACTTTCGTCGATCTTCGCAACACTGGATTGGGGAACTGACGAGCTTGCCTGATGGCTGACAGGGCCTGGACCAGCGCAGCTGCTAGCCTTTTGCGGCGACGTTGTCAGCTTCTCGATCGTCGTTTTCAAATCTTTCAACGATACGCAAGACGTCCTTTAGTATCGCGGCCTGATCGTCGTCCTTGTCATCGCCGACGGATAGTTCCATTACGTCGCCGGTATCAAAGCCTTCGACAATACGGAGAACGTCTTGCAATATAGCGGCTTGATCGTCGTCTTCAGCGGGCATTGCCGTGGAGGTCTCGGTCGTCGGTGCCAGGCTCTCAGGTTCTGACGTTGGTCCGTCGGCGCTACTCCACTTTCTGATCACCGACAGCAAGGCATTGCGGTCGACTGGCTTGGTCAGATAGTCGTTCATGCCAGCCTGAAGACAACGTTCGCGGTCGCCCATCATGGCGTCGGCGGTGAGCGCAATAATCGGCAAATCGACCAGATTTAACTCCTGGCGAATTGATTTTGTTGCCGCAAATCCGTCGCACTCGGGCATGTGGACGTCCATCAAGACGAGGTCGTAGGCCTTTCCTTTCAGGGCTGCGATCGCTTCGAGCCCGTTGTTTACTGTTTCGGTCTGACAGCCCGTCTGGGCCAACATCGTGCGAATGACGGTTTGGTTTATGGGATTATCTTCTGCAACCAGGATTTCGACCTGTCGGTCCTCATTTTGCGGTCCTTCGCCGGGCACCGGCGCTGTAGAGTCAAGCTGGCTGCAGGCAACCGGCTCGCAAATCGGCATCTCGATTTCAAAGCCGAAAACCGATCCTTCGCCGGGCTGACTGAAGACCTCGATTGTGCCGCCCATCAACTCTACGAGCTCTTTGCAGATTGAAAGGCCAAGGCCCGTGCCGCCGTAATGGCGGGTCGTCGACTCTTCGGCCTGAACAAATTTGGCAAACAGTTGGCTTTGTGCCTCTTCCTTAATGCCGATGCCCGTATCTTCGACTTCGAAGACGCAGAGTTGGCGGTTGCGTGGGAGGCTGGTCTGGGAGAGGCGGACGGTAACGCTACCCGACTTGGTAAACTTGATGGCATTGGATACGAAGTTGAAAAGCACTTGCTGCAGGCGAAAGGGGTCTCCGGAAACGTAGGGGTTGAGCAGTCCGGACACGTCGATGACCAAGTCAAGCTGCTTTTCCGCCGCCTTGGGACGCCACAGATCTTCGACCGTCTCCAGTAGCTCACGGAGTGAGAAGTCAACGGTCTCAATTTGCATCTGGCCGGCTTCGACTTTGGCAAGATCGAGGATATCGTTAAGAAGGGTGAGGAGATTCTCGCCGGATTTGTGGATGATCTCGAGCTTTTCGCGCTGAGATCCCTTGAGATCCTCCGCCAAAAGCGTACTGGCCATGCCAAGGACACCGTTTAAGGGTGTCCGTAACTCGTGGCTCATATTGGCAAGAAAACTGGACTTGGCCGTGTTGGCAGCCCTTGCATCATCGCGGGCACTCTTTAATTCTCTGGTGCGCTCTTCGACCCGCTTTTCGAGAAGCTGCTGGGCCTCTCTAAGTTCATTCTCGTAGTAGGCTTGGCGGTGCTGAGCGGCATTGAAGGCTTTGATGAGGCGGCCGATTTCGTCATCGCGGTGCCAGACCACTTCTTCTCGGTCTGATCCAACTTCACCTTCTTTAATGTTCCTCAAAAGGCGGGCAAGAGGGGTGATGACACTGTTTTGTAGTGACCATTGGATGCCGCCTATGATGGCCACGATGACAAGGATTGAAAGAATGGCAGCTTCTTGGGCGCGAACTGTGAGTAGGGCGATAACGTGGCTTTGATCGGCGCCAAGCACCAAGCTGCCAATCGTCTCGGTCCTGCCGTTGCCGACACTGATTATGTCACGCTGAGCCAGGTAATCGGAGTTGATGGTATCCAGTGGCTCGCCAAAATGCTCGATAACCTTGCCGTCAAGATCTTTGATCGCGACGGCGGCAATATCCGGATCGGCTAAAACCGGAGCCAGTATGACAACAATGCTGTCGACGTCTTGATCGACTAGGGGCCCAGCCAAGAGGATGGTTTGACTGTCTAGTATAAGGTTGAGCTTGTCTTGTAATCCGCTAAATCGCTCCTGCGCGTCGCGATAGGTGACGATCACGAAGAATGCGGCGACAAGGCCAACGACTAGAGAAATGCTGAGGCTCAGGAAACCGGTGCGCAGGCTGCGAGCCTTTCCCTGCTCCCGTGTGACCTTTCCAATCGTGGGCGGTTGAATTTCCACCGAAGACTACCCTGTTCCTTTTCTGACCGCTAGGTCGTTATTTTGCCGAGGCTGTCACGAGTCTGTTTCCTGCACGGACCAACCGGGGGAAAGCGCGATGACATCACCCCAAACTGCCCATTAATGTTAGGCCACCAGATGCCGATGGAGCGCTATCCTAGTTGTCTTCCTGGACCAGCTGTCGCCAGTTCTCGTCAGCGATTTCAATGTTCTCTTTGGTCTTTCTTTTCCACATAACCATTGTGCCGCGATTGAGGAGAAGGTGTAGGCGCCCATCAACAATTTCCCAAATATTGGGATCAATGCGCGACCGGTTCCCGTAGCGCATGCCGAAGGCACAATATCCCCCATAAGACGGGACACAGGCATCGGCATCGTCTTGGAAGAGTTTGAGATGCTCGGCATTGGAGAAGCGGTAGGTTGAGCCAGCCCAGCTTGCCTGATAGTTCTTCGACCCTTTTGTTGGCTTTCCCAAGGTAAAGTAAGCGACCGGATCATAGCCCATAATTGCCACACCATTTTGAATCGACATTACCAACCCTGCCCGCGGCGCTGCTATCAATGGATACAAATGCCGACAATAAAAATAAATATAGGGCTGCTAGCCTGGGAATCTTCCCCAATGCGATCATTTGATGCTCCAGAATCAACCAAGCGGCACAAATCGTTTAGAATTACTGATTAGATTGTAGAAAAGAAAGGATGAGTTTTTGTTAATTTGCCACGGGATTCATTCTAAAGAAGAATGCGGTAAGCAACTGGGATGAAAGTGAGTCTTTTTCTTTTATTTGGAAATCGTCGATGAAGTATTTAAATTCTGGGAAAATAATGTTGCTTACTTAATGTAGTCATTTAGCGCGTTGGGCGGCGTTTGAAATCAATACCGCTTGGCCTCCGGCATGGCAAGCAGCCGTCAGGGCCAGGCAAGGACCCTGGATGTTTCGCAGCCGGATGGCCACCGCTCTTGACCAGCCACTGAGGCCAAGTCGGGATTTTGTTGCGCAGCAAAAGGGGCGGAGCCGGGGGGTTACCGCCCCATGTTGGGCAGCACCAGATATTCGATCCAGTTGCGCACCTCCGCTAGACGAAGGTCCTCGTTAAGGATGTCACCGTCGATGCCCAGCAGCCAGGCAATGTCCTTGCGGGCCGGGTCTTGATGCAGCGCCTCCAGTTGGTCTACGTAGGCCTGGGCCGCATCCATGTCTTTGAAAAAGCCAAGACCCGTCAGTTTCTGCTTGCGGCAATAGCAAAGCCTCGCCATTTCGTGCACGTCGTACTCGGGGTGGTACTGCAGCCCCCAGAACACGCCGCCCTTGTGGGTGACTGCTATCGACTGGACCTGGGTCCAGCTGTTTGAGGATAGCAGCAAGCCGCCTTCCGGCAGGTGGGTGATCTCGTCGTCATGGCTGATCCAGGCGTCGAAGACGCTCTTTTTTCCCGTGTAGAGCGGGTGGGCGCGCCCGTCTGGTGTCAGTTGAATCTTGCGGGCGATGCCCATCTCCCGCCCCTTGGGATTGATGGCGCAAGTTCCGCCAGCAGCCACGGCTGCGATTTGGGCGGCCCAACAGGAACCGAAGCTCGGTACCCGGGCTTCGAAGGCGGCGCGGGCAAACTCGATCTGCGGTGTCACCTTTGGATCGGGCTTGTGCACGGTCAGGCTGGATCCTGTCCAGGCGATGCCGTCGTACTGTTCGATGGCAGCACCCTGTGGCAGTTGCGCGTTCGGATCGGCCGGGTAGATGATGTCGACTTCCGCCCCAGATGGGGCGCATTTCTTCAGCATGCGGTCATAAAGGGCTCCGGCGGTAGAAGCGCCGCCGGCGGCAAGATCTTCGCGACCAGCCTTGGCGTATCCGTCGACGACGAGAAAGCGTGGTGTGCCTGACATGAGGAAGTCTTCCCGTGATCGCAGTTGACTAGAGAGAGGCGAGGCGATCGATGATCGCCGGGAGTTCTTTGTGGCTCGAACAGATGGCGTCGGCCGTTGTCATATCCTTGTCATTGTCGCGAACCGCCGTGAAGAGTACCGCCTTGGCGCCAAGAGCGTGAGGTCCCTTGACGTCGTTTTGATCGCGATCGCCGATGTGGACGATTTCCTCCACCGACACGCCGAGCTGTCCGCAGGCGGTATCGAACATCGAGCGGTGGGGCTTGGAGTGTCCCACCTCATCAGAGAAGGCAAAACCTGAAAAAAACCTCTTAATATCGTGTTTTTCTAGTATTTTTCTGAGTCCGGATCCAGGCGTCACAATCGAGTCAGAGACCACGGCCAGCTGGTAGCGCTGGGAAAGGGCGTCGAGCGCCTCGGTGATGCCGTCCACCGGGTCGGGCGGCAGATCCACTTCCATGCGCCCAGTGTCTTCGATCAGCTTGGCAAGACGCTCTGACGAGAGGCTGCGGCCGAGGCCCGTCAGCACCACCCGCAAGCGCTGCTCCAAAGTCCAATTGATGGAAAGTTCCTTCCAGACCACATTGAAGCCGGCATCGGCCGTGTCATAGGCCAGCTCGACCCGGTCATAGTCGATCGGCGCTTCCGCCTGCAGAGCCTGCCAGAGCAGATGGCGCCGTTCGTCGCGTTTCGACCGTAGGCCCAGCGCCGCGCGCTTCGGCTCGTCGGAATCATCGTCGACCATGGTATCCCAGAGATCGAAAGTGACAGCTTTGATGGGCATGAGTTGGTCGCTTTCCTAGTTGGGGCGGTGTTTAGGCCAGCTGGCCGGCGATCGCCCGGCCGCAAATGGCGCTATACTGCTGGGCATCGTAGAGGATCGGATTGGTGGCGCCAGACGGGTCTTCCATCGCCATTCTGCCGATCCGGTCTAGCTGCGCATCGTCGATACCGAGCGCCGCCAAGGCATGGGGAATGCCGATTTCCTCCCGCAGCGCCAATACCCAGTCGAGCACGGCGGAGAAACTGTGCCGGGGTAATCCCAGGCAGCGGGCGAGGGTGGCGAGCTCGTCTTCGATGGCCGGGCGGTTGGCCATCAATACATAGGGCATCAGGACCGCGTTCAACATGCCATGGTGGGCGTCGTAAAGCGCCCCGAGCGGGTGGGCGAGCGCGTGCATGGCCCCCAAGCCGCGCTGGAAGGCGGTGGCGCCCATGGAGGAGGCGACCAACATGTGACTGCGCGCCTCTAGGTCGTCCCCATCCGTCACGGCTTTCGGCAGCCAGTCGTGAATCAGTCGCATGCCTTCGACCGCGATGCCGCGGGCCATGGGGTGATAGCCCGGCGCGCAGAAAGCCTCCAAATTATGGGAAAGGGCGTCCATGCCGGTTGCCGCGGTCAACTTGGCGGGTAGCCCCAGGGTCAGCTGCGGATCGCCGATGACAACGCAGGGCAACATTTTAGGGTGGAAGATGATCTTCTTGACGTGGTTTTCCTCATCGGTAATGACCGAGGCGCGGCCGACCTCCGATCCAGTGCCAGCCGTGGTCGGAATGGCGATGGTGGTGGCAATGCCCTCGGCCTTGGCCCGTGTCCAATTGTCGCCGATGTCCTCGAAATCCCAGATCGGCCGCTCTTGGCCGGCCATCAGGGCGATGGCCTTGCCCGCATCCAGGGCACTACCACCGCCGAAGGCGACGACACCGTCATGGTCACCGCCCCGATAGGCCTCAACCCCGTCCGCTACATTGGCGCCGGTTGGGTTCCCCTTGATGGCGCTGAAGGCCTCGACGCCGAGACCGGCGGCACGACAGTCCTCGATTGCCTGGCGGACCATGGGGAGCCCGGCAAGGCCTGGGTCGGTCGCCACCAGTGGGCGGCTCATGCCCAGCTCGCGACAGATCGCCGGCAGCTCAGCAATTCGTCCCGCGCCAAAGCGTATGGTCGTCGGATAATTCCAATTACCGGACAAAGACATAAGTTAAATCCTTAGTTCGATACTTTAAGGTGATAGGACTTGGGACGGGTCAAGGCTTCATAACCGACGCGCGAGAGCGTGCAGCCCCGTCCCGAGTTCTTAATGCCGGTCCAGGCCCGCGCCGGTTCGAGATAGTCGCAGCGGTTCATGAACCTGGTGCCGGTCTCGACCTGGTCGCCCAAGCGCAAGGCCACCGCCTCATCGCGGGTCCAGACTGAGGCGGTCAGACCGAACTCGCTATCGTTCATCAAGGCCACTGCCTCCTCGTCCGATGAAACCGGCATGATGCCGATCACCGGGCCGAAGCTTTCCTCGGTCATGGCTTGGCACCTGGATTGTGCGGCGATGTGATAGGGCGACGCGGGCCGGCAGTCAATCCATTCTCGCTGCTCGAGAAAGTGATCAGGTAAGGCGTAACCGGACAGGTTGGTCGCAGGGTCCCGCTCCTCCGCTAAGAACGCACGCGGCGCATGGTTCGATCATAGAGTGGTTTGCTGTGGATGTTGCAAGGCACACGCTCGCAGGCGACCTCCAAGGCATAGTCGGCATCGGCGAGACTGGCCAGATCCAATCCCGCCGGGTCGCGCAGATAGCCCAAGGCGATGTTCTTCTGCACCGTATATCCCCAGCCGGCGGAAGTGATATATCCAACCGGCTGGCCGTTGCGCAGAATGGTTTCCCGTCCGCTCAAGACCACCGCCGGGTCGTCGACGGTAAAACAGCACAGCAGCTTTGTGGTCGGCGAGTTGGCGGCGATCTCCGCCGCCGGTCGGCCGAGAAAGTCGATCTCCGACTGCAGCTTTACCGCCCAGCCGAGGCCTGCTTCGAAGGGGGAGTCGGCCGGCGTGATGTCGGCACCCCAGGCCCGGTATCCCTTTTCCAGGCGCAGGCTTTCGATGGCCCGGTAACCGGCCAGAGCCATGCCATGCGGCTCGCCGGCACCCATCAGCGCATCGAAAACCTGGCCCGACGCCCCGATCGGAATATGCAGCTCCCAGCCCAGCTCGCCCATATAGGTGATACGCAGGGCCCGGACTGTCTGGCCGGCGATTTCCAGGCTTTGGAGTGTGCCGAAGGGGAAGGCCACATTCGACAAGGGAGTGTCGGTCACCGCGGAAAGGATGTCGCGCGACCGCGGCCCCATCAGCGAAAGGGTGGCCCAGTCCTCGGTCACGTCGTCCAGGTGGGCCTCCAAGCCGGCGGGGATGTTCTGCCGGATCCAGGCGGCATCGTGGCAGCGAAACCCGGTCCCGGTGACGATGTAGTAGCGGTCCTCGGCCAGCCGGCCGACGGTCAGGTCGCATTCGATACAGCCGCGCGAGTTCAACATCTGAGTATAGGTCAAGCGACCAGGCGGGCGGCTGACATCGTTGGCGCAGATCCAACTCAAGGCGGCCTCGGCGTCTTTCCCCTTTATCTCGAACTTGGCGAAGGAACTCTGGTCGAAAAGGGCAGCCCGTTCGCGGCAGGCCTGGTGTTCCTCGCCCACCGCTTCGAACCAGTTTTGCCGGCCAAAGGAGTACTGGTCGCGCGGGTCTTCGCCTGGTCTGGCGAACCAATTCGGCCGTTCCCAGCCAAGCTTGGATCCAAAACAGGCGCGGCGCGCCGCCAGGCGCTGATAAAGCGGCGATGTGAGGCGCGGCCGGCCGCTCTCGTGCTCTTCGTGTGGCCAAGCCATACCGTAGTGCTTGGCACAGGCTTCGGAGGTTCGGGTCCGCACCCAGGCATCATCGCGATGGAGGCTCGAAAAGCGGCGGATGTCGACGCCCCAAAGGTCCATCGGCTGCTCGCCCTCGATTACCCAGGCGGCGAGCGCCTTGCCGGCTCCGCCACCCGAGGCGATGCCAAAGGCGTTAAAACCGGCACCGACGAAGAAGTTCCGTAGTTCCGGCGTTTCGCCGAGGATGAAGTTGCCATCGGGGGTGAAGGATTCCGGACCGTTGATCAGAGATTTGACCCCGGCGGACTGGAGTGCCGGCACCCGGACGAGGGCTTGTTCCATCAACTGTTCAAAATGATCCCAATCGGAATCGAGCAGGGAGAACTGGAAATCGTCGGGCAGGACTCCATCGCCCCAGGGCTTGGGGTTTGGCTCGTAGCCGCCCATCACCAGGCCGCCGACTTCTTCCTTGAAGTAAATCAGCCGATCCGGGTCGCGCAGGGTGGGCAAATCGCTGGTGACGCCGGCGATAGGCTCGGAGATCATGTATTGGTGCTGCATGGACTGCAGCGGCACGCTGACGCCGGCCAAACGACCGAGCTGCTTGGCCCATTGTCCCGCGCAGTTGACCAGCTTCTCGCAGGTGATGGGCCCGTGATCGGTCTCCACGCCGCGTATTCGACCCTCAGTGTGGGTGATGCCGGTGACGTTCACCCCTTCGACAATGCGGGCGCCCTGCTGGCGCGCGCCCTTGGCAAGCGCCAGGGTGATGTCGGAGGGGTTGGCCTGACCGTCGGTGGGCAGGAAGGCAGCGCCCACCAGGTCGCTCCCATCCATCAAGGGCCAAAGGTCAACGGCTTCCTGGGGTGTCAGTAGATGCATCTCCAGCCCGAAGGAATGAGCCGTGGTCGCTTGGCGCTTGATCTCGGTCCAGCGTTCCTGGTTGCAGGCTAGACGCAGGCCGCCGTTCTGCTTCCAGCCGCTGGCAAGACCGGTTTCCCCCTCCAGTTGGTCATAGAGCTCGACGCTGTACTTCAGCAGCCGGGTGATGGCGGCACTGGAACGCAGTTGACCCACCAAGCCGGCGGCGTGGAAGGTCGAGCCGCAGGTCAGCTTGCCACGCTCCAGCAGTAACACCTCGGCCTTGTGCTCCTTGGCCAGGTGGTAGGCGGTCGAGCAGCCGATAATGCCGCCGCCGATGACAACGATCTCGGCCTGGCTGGGGAGTGTTCCGCTGGTCACAGGTCGAAGTCCTTGGCGAGCGCCTGGTGGGTGCGCTCAAACCGGGCCAGGTTCTCGGCCGTGTAGGCGCCATAATCGAAGTCAAGCTCGGAATGGATTTCCGAAACCATGGACCAAAGCGTCTCGCGCAGCAGCGAGGCGCATTTCATCGCTGCATAGGAACGCCGCAGCCGGTCCGATGGCGAGGCGCCGAAGTATGTCGCGAGCAAGGTCTCTTCCGCAGCCTCATCGAGCTGGTTGTTGGAAGCCAGATTGGCGAGATCAAAGAGCGGCGAATTGAAGCCCGCATAGTCCCAATCGATCAGCCATAGGCGCTTGCCGTCGTCGATGAAGTTCGCCGCCAGGAGATCGTTGTGGCCGAAGACCAAATCGATGGCCCCCACGGCGGCCTCGAGGCGCTCTGCCGTAGCCATCAGGGTAGGAATCTTATCCAGGTGACGGCTCTCGCCTTCCTGCAAGCTGTGGGCGTAGTCGCGCAGCACGTGAAAGACCCAAAATATCAGCGCCGGGCCGCGCAGATGCTTGGGCAGCTCCCGATGCACCCGGCCGATCAGTTCGACGATTCGGCTGAGGTTTTGCGGCGCCCGCACGTCCTCCTCGGCAAAGACCTTGCCTTCCACGAAGCGCAGGACCAGCACGCCCGGCTCCGCATGGGTGACCGCCGGCGAGACGCCAGCGGCTTCAGCCGCGCGACTGGCCGCGAGCTCGTTGAAGCGCATCACCTGGTGCACCGGAATGTCGCCGCCCAAACGGACGACGAAGCGGTCGCCGCCATCTTCCACCAGGAAATTCAAGTTGGTGATGCCGCCGGTCAGCGGCGTGGCGTTGACGCTGCCGTGCCAGCAAGAAAGGCCTTCAACACGCTGTTTAGCGTCCTGGTTCATAGATGCCCCCGTTAACGAATCTACCCAGACGAATGATGAACCTTCGTAACGTCATTGCGAGGAGCGCAAGCGACGCGGCAATCCATGCGGCCTTGTCATCGTCAGGACGAGTCCGAATTGGTTGACTATGGTGGCGGGTCACCTCCCTATGGATTGCCACCGCGCTTCGCGCCAGACCTGCGGTCTCGGCTCGCAATGACGTACGAACTGGTCGTTTCGGTAGTGCCATGCGTTCTATATTCCTCAAGCCAGTCCCAGTTGCGCCTTGGCGCGCTTGGCGCCGGCGGTAATCAGGCGGTCGGCGATGATGGCGATGAAGGCGACTGAGAGGCCGGCGACGATGCCGCGTCCGGTATCCGCCTTGGTCAGGGCGATGTAGACTTCCTGGCCCAGCTCGCGGGTGCCGACCAGCGCCGTGATCACCAACATGGAAAGGGCCAGCATGATGGTCTGGTTGATGCCCAGCATGATCTCGGGCAAGGCCAGTTTCAGCTTTATTTTGGTCAAGACCTGCAAGGGCGTGCAGCCGGCGACGATGCCTGCCTCGATCAAGGTCGGGTCGACCTGGCGAATGCCGTGCATGGAGTAACGGATGGCCGGCGCCAGGGCATAGGCCACGACCGCGATCATGGCCGAAAAATCGCCGACCCGGAACAGCATCACCACCGGCATCAGATAGACGAAGGAGGGCAGGGTCTGCAGGGTGTCGATGACCACCTCGACGACTTTGCCGAAGCGGGCCCGTTCGGCGGCGATGATGCCGATGGGGATGCCGATCAAGCAGGCGAAGAGTACCGAGATGCCGCAAAGATAGACGGTCACCATGGCCTTGTCCCACAGGCCCACGAGGGCGATGAACAGGCACAAACCGCCGGTCAGGAGCGCCAACCGCAAGCCGCCCAGCTGAAAACCAGCCAAGGCGGCGGCCGCCACCACCATCGGCCAGGGCAGGCTGAGCAGTAGGCGCTTGAAGGGCACCAGGACGTTCAGCAGCAAGAAGGTCTTGACGGCTTCCAACTGGTCGAAAAAGTTGACGTTGATGTACTTCACCAAGGAGCCCCAGAAGTCGCCGGTGGTCAGGGTCAAGGCTTCCGGGTAACGCTCGACTGCGCCAACGATCAGGCTGAAGGGCAGGGTAATGAGGACGCTGCCCAGACAGATGCAAAGATAGGGGTGGCGCTTGACCCAGTTTCCCGTTTCCTCGCTGTGATGCATCGCTGCCGTCCGCTTGGCGACCGCCTGGCTGAGCCGGTCCAGGGCGATCGCCAGCACCACGATGGCGACGCCTGCCTCGATGCCGGCACCGATGTCGAGGCGCCGCAAGGCCGTCAGCACGTCGTAGCCAAGGCCGCCGGCGCCGATCATCGAAGCGATGATCACCATATTGAGCGACAGCATGATGACCTGATTGACGCCGACCATCAGGCTGGGCATGGCCGAGGGGATCAGCACCTTGCCCATCATTTGCAGGCCGGTACAGCCGGTCATCCGGCCGAGTTCCAGAACCTCGGTCGGCACTTGCCTGAGCGCCAGCATGGTGATCCGCACCATCGGCGGCATAGCATAGACGATGGTCGCGATCATCGCCGCCACCGGGCCAAAGCCGAAGAGCACTAAGATCGGCACCAAGTAGGCAAAGACCGGCACCGTCTGCATGAGGTCCAAGATCGGTGTGATCAGCCTTTCGAACCAGCGCCAGCGGTAAGCCAGAATGCCGATCAAAAGACCGCCCATGACGCCAAAAGGAACGGCAATGATGATCGACGATAGGGTTACCATGGCGCTTGCCCACTGGCCGAAGACGGCGAGATAACCAAAACAGGCGCCGGCCAGGGCGGCGAGCTTCCAATCCTTGGCGTAGCGCCCCAAGGCGACCACGATCACCAGGACG
Organism: Rhodospirillales bacterium; assembly: GCA_965222795.1. Taxonomy (GTDB): domain Bacteria; phylum Pseudomonadota; class Alphaproteobacteria; order Kiloniellales; family CBDCUY01; genus CBDCUY01. Next base: position 4,389,980 of record OZ244972.1, read on the forward strand.
GCGATCCAAGACAAAGCCGGCGTGATCTGCACCGCCTGCGATCCCTGCCCCTTGAGGAACCCGGTCGAAAGCAGGCTGGTGGCAAGATTCAAGGGGATTTCCATCATCCAGGCGATACCCCGGGTGAACTCGTAGAAGGTGAAGAGCCCAAGATCCGCCGTGTTGACCAGCCAATCCATCAGCTCGGAGATCTCGCGACGCAGGGGCAAGCGGATTTCTCTCGGCACTTTAAAGGCCCAGTGCAGTTCCTTCTTGCCGATCGCTATGAAGACAATGGTCAGAACCAGCAAGCCCGACCAGGCATAGGCGTAGGGATGGGCAGTCAATCCCAGAGTCAGTCGTGGGCCCGGCTCTCGAACCATGGCCGGGGACTTTTCTGCCTCACTCATGAATCGATTGACCGAAAAGGGGGCTGCAGCCGATGCAGCCCCCAAAATCAACCATTTTCCAAACCGGGCCTAGCCGGCTACTGGATCCAAGATTGCCACTTGGCCTCGTTGCTGGCCATCCACTCGCCGACCACGTCTTCGAGCTTGCGCCCATCGAGATCGACGGCAGCCACCATGGCGCCCATCTCTTCGTTGGAGACCTTGAAATTGACGACCGCCTTGTGGGCGCCGGGCCATTTATCCTTGAGGCCCGCCCATGCAACCTTCCAGATCGGGCCACGCGGCTTGCCGCAGTCATGAGCCATGTCCGGATTCACGCCCCAGGCCGGATCTTGGTAGCATTCGGCCGTGTACTCCGGGAACTCGACCCACTCGCCCTCGAACTTGATCGGCGCCCAGTGCGGCGCGTAGACCCAGAGCAGGATCGGCGCCTGGCGCTGATAGGCGGATTCCAGTTCGGCGAAGAGGGCAGCATCGGTGCCGGCGTGGACAACCTCGTAGTCCAGCTCTAAGGCTTCGGCGCGTTCATCGTCGAAGCCGCCCCAGGTCACCGGACCGCCAAGATAGCGGCCACGCGGCGCGGTCTCGGGTATCGAGAAAGCCTCGGCACAGTCGTTCAGGGCTTCCCAGTTCGGCAGCCCCGGACATTTTTCCTTCATATAGATGGGATACCACCACTCCTCGATGGCCTGCATGCCTGTCTCACCCAGGTTCTCCACCTTGCCGGTGGCCGTCGCCTCGTCCATGGCGTCACGGCCGGTGGTTTCCCACATCTCCATGGCGACATGCAGGTCGCCGGTCTTCAAGCCGGCGAACTGGGCGATGTAGTCGGCTTGCACGTATTCGATGTTGTATCCGGCTTTCTTGAGCACTTCGCCCATGATCTGCGTGGTGATCAACTGGCCGGTCCAGTCGTGCAAGGTGAGCTTGATCGGATCGTTCGATTCTACCTGCGCACCTGCCGTCACCGGTAGTGCGCCGATGCTCGCGAGAACCGCGGCCGCCGCCAGTCGTCGCAAGACTGTTGTTCTTGCCATCTGCTTTTCCTCCCCGTTCACCGCTAGCTTTGGAGTTCCATTTGAGTCGGTAGCAATTATCCAAACTAGATCCACAAATTAACAATGCTAAAGCCAAATTTGTCAACTCACATTGGCGGAATGTGGGAAAATATGTGAATCAACTTGAATTGGCTTCTGATGTCGTGGTTGTCTTGTGGAAACCGTGGTCTCTGCGTGGGCTGCGGCGGGTGAAGTTCCACAATGACCGCGAGGGTGACCAGAATTGCGCTATTCCATCAGGCAGGGGGAAATCCTAAAGCTGGTTCGCCACTATGGTTCTTGCTCGATCGAGGACTTGGCGCGCCGCTTGGATGTATCCGGCGAAACTATTCGCCGCAACGTGAAACCCCTGGCCGCCGAAGGCTTGGTCGAAAAGGTGCACGGTGGCATTGTCCTGCCGCAGCGGTTTCAAGAGCCGCCCATCCAATTGCGCATGGGGCAGCAAGAAGAAGCCAAGGAAAGAATTGGCGCCTTGGTCGCCGCGCAAATCGAAGACGGTGACTCGCTCATCATCGACACCGGCTCCACCACCGCCTATGTGGCGCGCGCCTTGGGCGAACATCGGGAGTTGGTGGTGGTCACCAATTCGGCCTACATCGGCAACTTTCTGGCGCCGCGCAACGGCAATCGCGTCTTTCTTACCGGCGGCGAGCTGCGGCAGCACGATTCCGCTGCTTTCGGCCCGGACGCAATTGCCTTCGTGCAACGCTTTGAGGTAAAGCATGCGGTCCTTTCCATGGCGGCCTTGCACGCCGAAAAGGGTTGCATGGATCACTATCTTTGCGAGGCTGAGTTATCTGCAGCCGTCATCGGACAGGCCGAGCAAGTCATCGTGGCCACGGATGCGACAAAGTTCAGCCGAACCAGTTTGGTCAAGGTCTGTGACCTTACGGCCGTGGATACGCTGGTGACCGATCAGGCGCCTGACGCCAAGCTGTCGCGCGCCCTTTCCGACGCCAAAGTGACGGTCTTGGTTGCCGAGCGCGGGGCAGAGGCTCGCAGCCAATCGGGGTTGTAGGACAATCAAAGGGCTGAGCCGGGACAGCGGCGGATGACGCTATTCCAAGAGAAAGGACGCGGCACTCAACTCGCTAGGTGTAACGCCGACGATGATCACCTGATTGCCGGGCCCCAGGTCAAGCAGGCTGCCGCCTTGGCCATCTGTACTGAGTCGGGCCAGCAGATCTTGGGTGCCGCCAAGGTTAAGGCCATTGACGGAGGCGGTAACCCGGATGAGATCTGCACCGACGGTGAAATCGGCAATCATGTCGAAGCCACTGCCGCCGGAAATCTGGCTACCCGGGTTGATGAAGCTATCGATCATGCCGCCTGGCTGGTCGAAGACGAAGACATCGTTGTCGGCGCCCCCCGTCAGATGATCATTACCGACGCCACCGTTCAGGGTGTCAGCGCCCTTGCCACCGACTAGGGTGTCGTTTTGCCGGGCGCCGCGTACTTCGTCGAAGCCGTTGCCGCCACGCACCTCGTCGTTGCCGGTGCCGCCGTTCAGGGTGTCGCCGTTCTTGTTGCCTTGGAGCCAGTCGTCGCCGCGCGAACCGCGTAAGTTATCGAAGCCGTCGCCGCCGAAGATGACGTCCGCGTCCTGATTGCCGCGGATTTCATCATTACCCCCATCCCCGAAAATACTGTCGTTGCCGCTGCCACCGGTGACGGTGTCGTCCCCGTCCGAGGCGATCACCGAATCCCGATCAGGGCTGCCTTCCAGGGTTTCGCTCTCTGCGGTGCCGATGATGAGCAAGGGATCTGGCAAGGGAACGGTGCCCTCGGCACCCACCACCGTAATGGTGATCTCCGCCTGGGCGCTACCGCCCAGACCGTCGGAAACCGTGTAACCAAGTGAATCCGTGGCGACTTGGCCAGGCGCCAGGCTGGCGAAGGCCGCCGTCGGATCATAGCTCAAATTGCCGTTGGCGTTGATCGTGACCGTACCTTGGGTGGTACTGGTCTCCAGGGCCGTGACGGTCAAGGGATCCCCGTCGGGATCCCTGTCGTTGGTCAGCACGGGGATGGCAAAGCTGGCGTCTGAAGAACCGCTGGCACTATCGTCGGCCGCCACTGGGCTATCATTGCGGCCGCTTACCGTTACTGTGACCGTGGCCGTGTCGCTGCCGCCCTGACCGTCGCTTATCTGATACTGAAAGCCATCGGTCGTGCTCTGGCCGGCCCTCAGCCCAATAAAGGCGCTACCGGGGTCGTAGGTTATACTGTTGTCCGGGTTGATCTGGGCGGTGCCCAAGGTGCCACTGGTGTTGAGGGTGCTCACAGTCAACGTGTCATTCTCAGGGTCAGAATCGTTGCCTAACACGTTGATGTCTATTGGATCGGACTGACCCGTGCTCGCCGAATTATTGCCCGCAGTCGGTGCGTCGTTGCGGCCGAGGATGGTAACGGTCACCGTGGCGCTGTCGCTACCGCCTTCTCCATCGGCGATGCTGTAACCGAAACTATCGGTCGCAATCTCACCCTCGCCCAAGCTTTGGAAGGCTTGCCCCGGCGTATAGGTGACCGAGCCATTGCCGTTGATTTGCGCCGAACCGGCGGTTCCCGCGGTGTTGAGGCCGGTCACCGTCAAGGGGTCGCCATCCGGGTCGCTGTCGTTGGACAAAACGGTGATGGTCACCGCACCGTCCTCTTGGGTGGTACTGTTGGGGTCATTGTTGGCGACCGGATCTTGATTGCTTGGCGGCGGCGGTGGCGGAGGCGCCGCAACCGTGACCGAGAAGTCTTTCACTGGAGTAAGAGGCAGCTTGAGCGGACTCGTGTCCTTGACCACGTTGGCGAGAGAGAAGCCATTGGCCTTGTTGATGTAAGAAAGCTTGATGGGACCAGACAGCGCCTCGCCGAAGCGCAATAGGATCTCGTCGCCGTCCACGCGGGTGACCGAGGTCGGGTTCTTGAGGCCGCCGGCATCACGCACCGAGAAGCCTTCGATGTTGGTCTGCGGCGTGAAGTTGTTGCCGCCGCCGTGGGCGATGCGCACGACGATTTCCGTGTTGTTGGCTTGGGTCTCGGCGGCAACGATGCGTGGGCTGACGAAGCTCCCTGAAGTCTGTGGTTCGAGCGTGTCGGTGATGGCATGAGCAAGGCGCTCGCCAATCGTGCGGTAGCCTTCCGTGGAATGGTGAAAACTATCGATCAGCGGGACATCATAGGTGACCGCCGCCAAAAAGACTCCTGGGGTGCTATTGGCGATCTCGGCTTGGGCAAAGCGTACGTCGGCGAAATTTGGCGCCGCGTCGGCGTTGGTGGTGGTGGCCAGTTGCTGGATGAAGATCGGCAGGTCCGTGTCGCCGAGCGCTGAGCGAAAATGTTCGAAGATCGAGACCGTCGCCTCGCGATAGTCACTGAGGCTGATTTGGTTCTGCGTGTTGCCGGCGATGCTTTGCGAATCCTGCTCGCCTTGTGCCCAAATGATGGCCGTTGGCGCCCGGTTGGTGGCCTCGATAGCGTCGATGGCTGCGGTCAGGCGCGGACCAGGTTGATCGTTGGTGAGGTCCCACCAGTAATTTTGCTCGTTCAGCAGGTCTTGGGCTTCGCGGGCAGCGGCGGAGCCGCCGACAGCGGTGTTAAGGACCGGCAGGGATGAATTCTCCCCGGTCAGGGCGCTGATGGTGGCCGAGAGCTTTTGCGACCCTGTCTCGCCGCTGCCGGTGAAGTGACGCTGAGCGTTGGATTGACCAGCAAAAACAAACAGGTAATTGCTTGTGATCATCCTAACAAATCTCTCAAACTAATCCGTTTATCATCCTATTATAGAACGATAATCTGAATTTTACAGTTCCAATTCCAGGACTGTGACTTGCCCTGCCGATGTCTTTGCCTCAAGCACTCTTCTCGGTTACGAGCTATTCTCGAAGCAATACGGCAATCTCTTCATTGATGTTCTTTGTCCAGGAGCGTTCGGCAAGCCCCCTAGATTTTCGGCCGTCGGAGCCCAGTCTTCAACGCTGAGAGCGCTGGCAGAGGCGAGCCACTGAAATCAGAGGCCCGGATCGCCTTACCGGCCGAACCGTCAACAGGTCCCGAGTAGCAGAACCGTCACCGCAACTCTCCTAGGGTGGCAAGCCTGCCAATCGCTGTCGATGCTACTCGGCCTCACGCTGCGCCAATTCGATATAGAGGTCCCGCAGGCGTTCGGTCCGCGGGCCGGGGACACCGTTGCCGAGGATGCGACCGTCGATTTTCACCACCGGCTGGATGAAGGCCGAGGCGCTGGTGGAAAAGGCTTCGGCGGCCTCATAGGCTTCCTCGGGACTGAAAGGCCGCTCTTCGACTTTGAGGTTGTTTTCTTCAGCCAGGCGCAGCACCGCGCGGCGGGTGATTCCGTGCAAAATCGCCTGCGACAGGCCGCGGGTGACAATGGTGCCATCCATGGTGATGATATAGGCGTTGTTGGACGTGCCTTCGGTGACCTTGCCGTCCTGATCTAGCATCCAAGCATCTTCGGCGCCGGCCTCGGTGGCCGCTTGTTTGGCCATGGAGGCGGCAAGAAGTCCCACGGTTTTGATATCGCGGCGTTGCCAGCGAATGTCCGGCAGGGTGATGACCGATATCCCTTGCCTGGCGCTCGCCCGGTCCAGGATGTTCTTTTCCTGGGAGAAGACAACCAGGGAGGGCTCTGCGTCTTTCGGGTAGGCAAAATCGCGATCGGCCGCGCCGCGACTAATCTGCAGATAGACAACGCCTTCTCGGACCTGGTTGCGAGCGATGATCTGGCGCTGAATTTCTGCCAATTCCGCCAAGCTGACGGGCGCGCGCATTTGCAGTTCGCCAAGCGAGCGCTCGAGACGGGCAAGGTGTGCCGTGTTATCCACCAACTTGCCGTTCAAGACAGCGGACACTTCATAAACGCCATCGGCAAAAAGAAAGCCACGGTCGAACACGGAAATTTTGGCGTCAGCCTCATCCAAGTACTCGCCGTTGACGTAAACGGTCCTGCCCATCGACAACCTCCCATATGCGCGCATCTGCCCAGTTGGTCCGCTTGTCGATAGGTTTAGCAGGCCTTCGATGACCGGGGGAAGACCTTACCGAGACATTCCGCCCGAGGAGTAACGCAGGAGCGCTTAAGCTTTTCTCTAGAACTGGACAAAGGCATGTCCTAGTGAAGTTTGGAAACACCACCCGACTGTGAATCACTTCACAGCATTGGCCGGCTGGTTTGGCTAGGGTCCACCAACCCCACGGCACGCACCAAGGCTGCACGGCGGCGAATTGTTAATCACCTTATAGCATTGCGAAGCAAGGGGTCTGGAGGATCTAATGACCGAAATCAAATCTCCTGCGGCCATGACCGACGATTGTTGTCATGCCGGCTCAGATTTCGCCCAGGCGGGCATCGGCAGTGCCGACCAAAGCCCCTCGGATCGTGATCTCGATCGTTTGGCTTACCAACTGGCTGAGTTTCTCGCCGGTAAGGGAAAGGGGATGAAGTTTCGCTTCAACTAATGGCCGGCGGCTTTGGAGGCGAAAGCCTCCACTTGCGTTGAGGATTTGGAGGGACCAAAACACCAGGTCCGACTGTCCTGCATGGAGGAATATTGCTTCGATTTGTCTATTCACCAACACGCTTGTTGATGCGGCCTTTATCCTGGCGCAAACTACTGCCGACATGAGCTAGATCATGGCACTCTCCAAGACGACGTCGAGACTTTGGCAGTTCGCCAACAGCGGCCGAGAAAGTGACGGGTAATGACAGATCAAAGCCTTAGTTCGCCGAGTTCGGATCACACGCCGAAAGTGCGCAGCATCGATATGGATCAGCCCTGGGCGTGGCTGCAGGCCGGCTGGCGCGATCTCTGGCGTCTGCCGGGCTATAGCCTGTCTTATGGGCTCCTGGTCACCTTTGTCAGCTACCTATTGACTTTCGCCCTTTTCAGCTTGGAAATGTCGTCGATCGTCTTGGTGTTGGCGGCCGGATTCATGTTCATGGGGCCGCTTTTGGCGGTCGGTCTCTATGAGCTCAGCCGGCGGCTTGAGACCGGTGAGCCGGTAGAGCCGGCCGAAATATTCTTCGTCAAGACTCGCTCCCCGGTGCAGATCGGTTTCTTGGCGGTCATCCTCATGTTGGCGATCCTCGCCTGGACCCGCATCGCCACGCTGTTGTTTGCGTTGTTCTTCGGCCTGCAACCCTTTCCGCCTTTGTCCGAGCTTCTCTCGACCCTGCTGTTTTCATGGTATGGCCTCAGCATGCTGATCATCGGCACAGTGGTCGGTGGCGCCATTGCCTTTGGGGTTTTCGCCATTAGCGCGGTTTCGATCCCGCTCCTTATGGTACGCGACACCGATGCCTTCACCGCCATCATGACCAGCATCAAGGCGGTGCGTCAGAACTTTAAGCCGATGTTGCTGTGGGCCTGGCTGATAGCGGTTTTGACCTTCGTCGGCATCATTACCGGCTATTTCGGATTGATCATTACCTTCCCCTTGATCGGCCATGCGACCTGGCACGCTTATCGCAGCCTGATTGAGGACTGATCGGGCTAGATTAACGGGCAGCAGTTTGGGATCAATTCTGCTTGACCTTGTCGCCAAGCCGCTCCGTCAGATCGGTTCCAAATTGCCGCCCGATACTCTAGCCTCAATCCTTTTGATGGGAAGGGCCTTGTGGCGGCTCCTCGTCGTGGAGGATGCGTTGGGCGGCGCCATCGAGATCCTCGAACTGCCCTGAATTCAGAGCCCAGAGAAAGGCTGCTAGGCCAAGCAGGCCGAGAAAGAGGGCGGCTGGGATCAGATAGCCGAGCGCCGTCATGGCGCACCCCTCATGGAAGCGCGGTGCAGACGCAAGGCATTGAGGGTGACCACGATTGACGAGGCCGACATGGCAACGGCGGCTATCAGTGGGGTCACCAGACCAGAGACTGCCAAGGGAACCGCGACCACGTTGTAGCCGAAGGCAATCGCCAAGTTCTGCAGGGCCAGGCGTCGCGATAGACGGGCCACCGCCCAAGCATCGCCAACCGCCGCCAGGCTCTTGCCCTGGAAAACAAAGTCGGCAGCGGTTTGGGCGATATCAGCAGCCGTTGCCGGCGAGAGGGAAGCGTGCGCGGACGCCAGCGCCGGCGCGTCATTGAGTCCATCACCCACCATCAAGGCCCGTTTTCCGCCGGCCCGCAGGTCTTCCAGCCGCGCGATCTTGGCTTGCGGTGGTTGAGCAGCCCTCCAACTCAGGATGCCGGCATCGGCGGCTGCCGTGGCCACCGGCGCCGCGCCGTCGCCCGACAATAGCTCGACGGACAAGCCTGCATCCTGCAAGCGGGCGATGGTGGCGGCTGCGTCCGGGCGCAGGCCGTCTTCAAATTGGAACAGGACAGCTTGGCGCTTCGGTCCGACTAGCCACAGCTCCGGCCCGGCCTGCGGGGCCTCTTGATTGCTCAACCCACAATGTCGCCGATTGCCGAGGCGGATCTCACCCTCTGGTGTATCAAGCAAGAGCCCTAGGCCCGGCAACTCCTGCACAGCCTCGCGCAAGGGCAGGGGGCCTGCGGCGTCGACCAGGGCCCGCGCCAGCGGGTGCTTGCTTGCCCCGGCGATGGAGGCTGCCAAGGCTAGGTCGTCATTGGCAATTTCGGATCGGTTGACGAGCGCCGGCTGGCCCAGGGTCAAGGTGCCGGTCTTGTCGAAAACCACGTGATCGATTTCGGCTAGACGTTCCAGGCCATCGGCCGCCTTGACCAAGACACCCTGCCTGAAAAGCCGGGCCGCAGCGGCCACTTGCACCGCTGGCACCGCCAGCCCCAGGGCGCAGGGGCAGGTGATGATCAGCACCGCGACCGCATTCATCAAGGCGGCTTCCCAACCGACTGCGGCAAGGGCGAACCAGCCAAGGAAAGTGAGCAGTGCCAGGCCATGGACCACCGGCACATAGATTGATGCCGCGCGGTCCGCCAGTCGGCGATAGCGACCGCGCCGTTGCTCGGCCATTTCCGTTAGGCGAACGATCTCGGCCAGCAGGGTATCGCCTTCCACCGCCTCGACAGCGATCCTAAGGGGGCCGCTCAAGTTGAGGCATCCGGCGTAGACTTTGGCTCCAGGCGCTACCGGTTGTGGCAGGCTTTCGCCCGTGACCAGGCTCGCATCGATTTCAGATTGGCCGCCGAGCAGCCGTCCGTCGGCAGGGACGCGTTCTCCGGCAGCCACTGCAAGGGTCATGCCTGGCCGGATTTCCTCCAAGGAGATCAGGCGCTCTTCGCCCGAAGCTTCGACCATACGGGCGGAAAGGGCCTGCAGGCCAAGCAGGTTCTCGGCGGCCGAGCGGGCCTTAGCCCGGCTCTGTCGGTCCAGGGTGCGGCCGATCAACAGGAAAAACAGCAACATCAGAGCTGCATCGAAGTAGACCGCCGACCCGCCCACGAAAGTGTGGTAAAGGCTCATGCCGGAGGCCAAGATTATGGCCAGCGAAATCGGCACATCCATGTTGACCCGACGGCCGCGTAGCGCTTCCCAGGCGGAAATGAAAAAGGGCCGCCCGGCGTAGGCAATGGCCGGCAGGGCGATCAGGGCCGAGACCCAGTGGAAGAGAGACCGGGTAGCCTCGCCCATGTCCGAGGCCAGGCCGGACCAAACCGATACCGATAGCAGCATCACGTTGCCGGCGGCAAAGCCAGCCACCGCCAAGGCCCGCAACAGGGTCCTGACCTCGCGGTTTGAAAGCGCCGCCAGCTTGGCCGGATCATAGGGTACCGCCCGAAAGCCGCGCTCTGCCAGCCGGCCAACTATGTCCTCAGGGGTCAGAGCCCCGGGTCGCCAGCCGACCGCTAGGCGACGGGTCGAAAAATTGACTCTTGCGTGCTCCACATCAGGAAGGGCCTTCAAGCTCGCCTCAATCGGCTGAATACACGAAGGACAACTGATGTTCTCCACGATCAAGTGGAGTTTGCTTAAGCCCTGGTCGTTCGCTGATGCAGACTGGGATCGGGTTCCGACCGCCTCGGTCTTTCCATGACAGCAGGACCTTAGCCCAGTCGATGCTTCCTCCGATAGCGGCCCTACGACCTCACTCATGGGTGCCCCTGCAGGTGAAACCGTCTCAGGCTACGGTAGAGCAGCTCGCCCTCTTGTTCGGCCTCCAAAGTCACTAGCCACTGACCACTACCCGGCCAGGGAACCTTGGTCTCATAGCGACCGTCGCCAACCGGCCCCAGGACCAAGCGCCTATCACCTTGGCTGTGGCTCGGCCGCCGCAGGAAGGCGCTGACATCGAGGCCCGTGATCGCGGTGCCGTAGCGATCCTGAAACCCGACGCTAAGATGCCAATCATGGCCGTTCGTGCTTAGGTTTTGGTTGAGTTCTACCCGCCAAGCCCTTTCGGTCTGCTCATCGGCTGCGGCGATCGTTTGGTTGTAGGCGAGGCCGCGGCGGTAGGCGTCCTCCGTCTCCAGTCCTGTGAAGCTGGTTAAAGCGAAGTAGACGAAAACTCCATTGACTGCAAGGACGACGGCAAAAAGGCTCAGCATGCCGATCAAGACATGCCGGCCGGTAATCTCCGTTGCCCGATCGGCCATCATTTCGGGCCACGGAACGTGGTTGCCTGGCGGATCGTCACATCGCTTTCCGTGTCGCGAACGACGAACTCGATAGGTAGGGAACCGCCGGGAGCAGCGTCCGCACCGGCGGTGACGAATATCCGCACACTGCGCAGGCGGTCGGGTTTGACTGGGACCTCCAAGCGGGCACCCTCGCCGAGACCGACGCCATTCAACGCCGCGCCTTCCAACCCCTCGATGGCAACCTCGAAGCTTCGCTCATCATGCAGCTTGTTCAATATCTTCAAGGTGTAGCCGTTGCGCAGACCGCCATCCGATAACGTCACAAAGAGTGGGTTGCGGTCGCGCAGCAAATTCACGTCAAGCTCTGATCGGGTGGTCAAGGAAAACAGCATCAAGATGCCAATTGCCAGGATTAGCACCGCATAGATAATGGTTCGCGGCCGCAACAACTTGTAGGGAGCGGTCTTGCCATGGGCGACGGCGTCCATATGCCTGTAGGTATCATAGTCGATCAGACCCTTGGGTAGGTCGATCTTTTCCATCACTGTGTTGCAGGCGTCGATGCAGAGCGCACACTGGATACACTCCAGTTGCGGTCCGTCACGAATGTCTATCCCCATGGGGCAGGCGGCGACACATTGGTTGCAGTCGATGCAATCTCCTTTTCCTTCGAGGTTTTGTCCCTTCTTGCGCTTGCCGCGCGGTTCACCGCGGTAGGCGCGGTAGGAAACCAGAAGCGAATCCTCGTCAAACATGGCGCCTTGAATGCGCGGCCAGGGGCACATGTAGGTGCAGACTTGTTCGCGGGCGATGCCGCCCAGGATGTAGGTTGTGAAGGTGAAAATGCCAATGCAGGTATAAGCGATGTAGGAGGCTTGGAAGGTTAGGAGCTCGCCTGCCAAGCGCGGCGCGTCATCAAAGTAGAAGACCCAAGCCCCGCCAGTGGCCATGGCAATCAGCAACCAGATGCTGTGCTTGATCACCCGCTTGATGATCTTGTCCTTGGTCCAGGGTGCGCGGTCGAGCTTGATACGGGCATTGCGGTCGCCCTCAATCCATCGCTCCACCGCGATGAAGAGATCGGTCCACACGGTCTGCGGACAGCTGTAACCGCACCACACGCGGCCAGCCAGGCTCGTCACCAGGAAAAGACCAAGTGCCGCCAAGATCAGGAGCCCGGTCAGGTAGTAGACCTCTTGCGGCCAAATCTCGATGAAGAAGAAGTAGAAGCGGCGTGCCGGGATGTCCAAGAGCACGGCTTGATCAGGCGCGTTCGGCCCTCGATCCCAGCGGATCCACGGGGTCAGATAGTAGACCCCGAGCGTGATCGCCATGATCAACCATTTGGCGTTGCGAAAGCGACCGAAGACCCGCTTGGGGAAAATCTTGACGCGACTGGCGTAAAGCTTGCGGTGTTCCTTCTTGTTGACCGCATCGACGTCGACCGTCTCGATGCCCGGCGCCGCGGCGTTCGGCGGGGCCTTGGTCTTCTCCTCTGGCGCAACCTCGATCGTGCTCATGGCCGGTATTCCACTCGAATGGCTCCCGACCTTAGCACAGCTTTCCTGGCGAGAGCAGCTTGTCCGGCGAGCGGGACTGGGTTACAGCCCGCCGCCCAGGGAATGGACGTAGATGGCAAGCTGCTTCAGGGTGACATCGTCAAGTCGCCCCTGCCAATAGGGCATCACGCCAGCGCGGCTATTCGAAATTGTCTCGACAACCGTGCCCTTGTCACCGCCATAAAGCCAAATCCCGTCGCGTAGGTTCGGCGCTCCCAGTTCGACCAAGCCAGCTCCGTCATCGCCATGACAGGCGGCGCATTGCTCGACATAGATTTCTTCCCCGCGCGCCACAGCTTCAGGCTCTTCCTCGCCGCCACTCAAAGACAACACATAGCTGGTAACATCCACCACCTGAGCGCGCTCCAAAATGCCGTCGCGCAGGAAGGCCGGCATGTCATTAAAACGAGTCTCCTCGTGGTCCGAGCGGATGCCAAACTTGAGGGTATCGTGGATTTCCTCTAACGAACCGCCCCAAATCCAATCATCGTCGTTCAGGTTGGGGTAACCCTTAGCACCTTGTGCGCCGCGCCCGTGGCAGGGGGCGCAGTTGTCGCCAAAGGCCGCCTCGCCGCCGGCAAGCGCGAACTCGAGCAAGTTGGCGTCTTGGGCGATTTCGGCTAGCTCGGCTTTTTCAATGGCGTCGCGAAACTCGGACTGAGCCGCCGTCGCGTCGGCGATCGATCGGGCCACCGAAGCCCGCTGCGAATACCCCAGGAACCCTTTGGTGTAGCTGGAGACCAGTGGCCAGGCCGGCATCAAGAGCCAATAGCCAACCGACCAGATGATGGTCGCGTACAAGACATAAAGCCACCAGCGGGGCAGGGGGGTGTTCAACTCTTTGATGCCGTCCCACTCGTGCCCAGTGGTCTCGACGCCGCTGATTTCATCGATATCCGGTTTCTGTGCCACGGCTTCAATCCCCCACTGCAGAAGAATGTGACCGGCGTTGCGTGTCACCGGGCGCTACGTTGTTGTCCTCGAGCGGCTGATGGGCCGCCCGCTTGAACTTAGCCTTGTTGCCGGGCCAGAGGGCATAAGCCAAGGCGATTGAGAAGCAGGCGACGAGGAGTAACAAGCCCCAAGTTTGGGCAAAGGCGGAAACCATTTCATACGTCATCGCTGCCTCCCTACCTGAGATTCTCGCCCTCTGCCTTAAAGGCGGAGAAATCGACCAGCGTGCCAAGCATTTGCATGTAGGCGATGAGGGCATCCAACTCCGAAATCATCTCCGGATTGCCGTCAAAATCGCGCACTTGGGCCTTGGGATATCGTTCTAGGAAGGCATCGACATCATCTGCGTCCGGGTTAACCTGGGTAAGGGCGTCGCGCACCGCCACCTCGATCATCTCGTCACTATAGGGTACGCCTACCGCTCGGTTGGCCCGCAGGTGATCGGGTAAATCTTTCAAGGTGAGGGGCTGCTTTGCCAGAAAGGGGTAGCCGGGCATAATCGATTCAGGCACCACCGACCGCGGGGCGACCATGTGGTCGCGGTGCCACTCGTCAGAGTACTTGCCGCCTACCCGGGCCAGATCGGGGCCGGTGCGTTTGGATCCCCATTGGAAGGGGTGATCGTACATGCTCTCGGCTGCCAGGGAATAGTGGCCATAGCGTTCGACCTCGTCGCGCAACGGCCGCACCATCTGGCTGTGGCAGTTGTAGCAGCCTTCACGAACGTAAATGTTGCGCCCGGCGAGCTCCAGCGGCGAGTAGGGCCGCATGCCGCGAACCTTCTCAATGGTGCTTTCGATGTAGAACAGAGGGGCGATCTCAACCAAGCCGCCGATCGCAACGACGATCAACACGCCAACCATGAGCAAGATCGAGTTCCGCTCGAACACGCCATGGCGTTGCAGAAGACTCATGGCTGGCTCCTATTGCTGGGGTTGGGTAGCTGCCAGCACAGGTGTTGGCTGGTCTACCAATTCCTCGGCTAAATCGCCGCGAATGGTTCGGTAGATGTTGTAGACCATGATTAAGGACCCAAGTACGAAGAGCCCACCGCCGATGGCCCGAATGACATAGAAGGGATGCATTGCCTCAACGGTCTCGACAAAGGAATACTCGAGGAAGCCGAGTTGGTCGTAAGCCCGCCACATCAGGCCCTGCAGGATGCCGGACACCCACATTGCCGTGATGTAAAACACGATGCCGATGGTGGAAATCCAGAAGTGCCAGCTCACCAGCTTCAGTGAATAGAGCCGTTCGCGTTTCCACAGCCAGGGCACCAGGCAATAAATGGCGCCAAAGGAAACGAAGCCGACCCAGCCCAGCGCCCCCGAGTGGACGTGGCCGACCGTCCAATCGGTAAAGTGGCTGAGTGAGTTGACCGCCTTTATGGACATGAGCGGTCCTTCAAAAGTGCTCATTCCATAGAAGGCAACCGAGACCACCAGCATGCGGATAACCGGGTCGGTGCGCAGCTTGTCCCAAGCACCGGATAGAGTCATCAGGCCGTTGATCATGCCGCCCCAGGACGGCATCCACAGCATGATGGAGAAGGTCATGCCCAGGGTCTGTGCCCAATCCGGCAGAGCGGTGTAGTGCAGGTGATGGGGCCCGGCCCAAATGTAAAGGAAGATCAGTGACCAAAAATGGATGATCGAAAGGCGGTAGGAATAGACTGGCCGCTCGGCTCGCTTGGGCACAAAATAATACATGATGCCCAGGAAGCCGGCAGTCAGGAAAAAGCCGACCGCGTTATGGCCGTACCACCATTGGGTCAAGGCATCCTGTACGCCGGCGAACAGCGAGTAGCTCTTGGCCCCAGCAAAAGTGACCGGCATCGACAGGTTGTTGACGATGTGCAGCATCGCCACCGTGACGATGAACGCGAGGTAGAACCAGTTGGCCACGTAGATGTGCGGTTCCTTGCGCTTCCACAGTGTGCCAAGGAAGACCAGCAAATAGACTACCCAGACCACCGTCAGCCAAAGATCAACGTACCATTCCGGCTCAGCATACTCCTTGGATTGGGTGACACCTAAGACATAGCCAGAGGCCGCCATCACCAGGAAAAACTGGTAACCCCAAAATACGAACCAGGGTGCGGCATTGCCGGCCAGGCGCGCATGGCAGGTTCGCTGTACCACATAGAACGAGGTCGCGATGAGGACATTGCCGCCGAAGGCGAAAATAACCGCCGAAGTGTGGACCGGTCGCAGGCGGCCAAAGTTGGTCCATGGCAGGTCGAGGTTCAGAACAGGAAAGGCCAACTGCAGGGCGATCACCAGGCCAACCAAGAAACCGACCACGCCCCAAAAGGTTGCCGCGATCACCCCTGCCTTTACGACCGAATCATTGTAACCAGAAGTGTCTTTAGTGATGGGCCCTTGGTGATCGAAAAAGGCCTTAACGGTCAAAAATCCGCCGAGCAGGCAACCGAGAAAAAGCAGCATGCCGTGGAAGCTCATGACCGCATCGTGTGCCCGGGCTGCCGCAGCGAGTCCAATCAAGGCGATTACCGTCCACAGTGCCAGGCGCACAAGCAAACCTTTTGTATCTTGTTCTGCTACTGTTTCCATCTAGCTGCTATCCCCTGCAAGTGATCTTGAACGCAAGTTTGGGGTGGCCGTTCCTTTGCGATCTATCTGAAAGCCACGACAGGTATCAATTATCTGTGACCGGATAAAGCCAGCGAGCCGGCGATGATGGCCATGGTGACTTTGCCTTCTTTCATTCGCGCCCATGGTTAGTGGCGGTTGCAATCTCGCGTGTCTCTAAACGGTGTCTGCTGGTGTCGGAGCCTTTGTGGTTTGGAGATGAGATGTATCAAGGCCTGAGTGTTGGAACATGATCTAAGTCAAAGACAGAGGCGCAACCAGCCCGTTGTAACAATAACTTCAAAAAAGCCAAACATATGCTCGCCGCACCGCCAACCATCCGTCCATCCATGAGTGACGACGCCGACGGTTGGGGATCGAGTCCGTCGTCAGAGCGGTTTGGGGTCGAGTCCGTCGTCAGAGCGGCTACGTTGGCGCTTCCTCGGCCCAGCGAAAAATCTCTCGGCGCAAATCGACAAGGTTGGCGACCTCCCGCTGTGCAAAGAGTGGATCATCTGATGGCGACATTTCTTTCTCGATCATTTGCCAGTCCTGATCCGTTAGATTGGCAATCGCTGAGGGGAAAAAGCCGATGTCCTCCATCTCGATATGTTTTTTGTAGGTGGCTACGAACTGTTCAGTCAGCTCTGCCACCGCTTGCCGCGAAATCTCTGCGCCCGAGGCGATGTCTTCGAGGGCGGTGCTCATCCGCTTGGTCAGATTCGTGAGGTCACGATGAGATGCTTCTAGATCGCCGACTTTGGCTGCCGCCTCAGGGCTGCGCTGCTGCAGCTTTTGCAAGACCATATCTTCAAGTGGATGGTGAAATCGGTCGGGATACTGAAGGCAATAGTCAATGATATGGCCCACCAGATCCAGGTCGGCTGAGCTACCCGCTTCGAGCTTGGCCATTTCGGCATCGATGATGTCGAGAATCTTTGACATGTTGCGGTGGTCTTGCTGCAGTACCTCGACCGGCCTTGTCATTGAACACCCCTTCGGAACGCGACAACCATTAATCGAAACCGAGAAACAGGGTAAACGAGGGCACCTTGTTGCTAATTGACATGAGTCAAACATTGATTGAGATAGGGGGCTAAATTAGTCAGTTCCTTCCGGTCGCAGAGCGGTCATTCGAGACGACGATCACCGAGTTTCAGAAAACCCGTTGATTATCAGGAGGCTCTCAGGTCATGATCCGGAAGATTTGGGCATAGGATTGTTAGGAGAATCAGCTATGAAAAAATTCCTCGCCTTCATAGCGACCGCTGCGTTCTTGGCGCTTGCCGGTCAAAGCGATGCAATTGCCGCCGATGTGGCCAAAGGCGAAAAAGTCTTCAAGAAATGTAAGGCCTGCCACAATGTCGATAACGAAAAAAATAAGGTGGGACCGCATCTTGTTGGGATCATGGGGCGTAAGGCAGGCACCTTAGAAGGCTACAAGTACTCAAAGGCGATGAAGGGGTCGGATTTGGTTTGGGATGAAACGACGCTCAGCGACTTTCTGGAAAAACCAAAGAAGTTCATGAAAGGTACGAAGATGGCCTTTCCCGGTCTGAAAAAGCAAGAGGATCGGGACAACGTCATCGAGTACATGAAGTCAAAGAACTAGTATCCACCAACAGCTCTGGAAAAGCATTGCATAATCACCCGGCGGGGGGCGGGTGTTGTCGGGGGCGCCGTCACGGGGCGATCTACGGTGCCTCCGCGCTGTTAAAACCGGTGCCTCCGCGCTGTTAAAACTGAGGTCTAGAGGGCTTAACGCTTTTCGAAGTCGTCGTTGGCCTGGCTCGGCAAGAAAATCTCACGGTGCAAGACATCGGAAAGATAGAGGCGACCGTTCTCACCCATGAAGCCCCCCTTAGCCCTATCCTGTTCCTTGATGATATCAAGCGTCGCTTCTGCTGCAACTCCGATTAGGTGAGCCGGCATGTGGTAGCCAGCCGCCATTGCGGCATTGTAGAGATAGGCAAGTGAATCAAAGAGAGCCTGCGCTGTGCATTCTTCGCCGTCCACATCATCAATATTGTGTTCCATACGCAGCGCCCCTCTAAGACATGGTACAAACGCTTACTTCTCTTTCCCATATTCCACGACCAGCGGCAGCCGGCACCCCCCTATTTAGGGGGGGATGCCGCCTAATCACTTGCGGCTCTCCATTTCAGCGTGCTAACTGCACAAAATGGTGGGTTATTGCTTGCCATGTTATGCTCTGTGACAACCCCTGGTAAATTTGTCCAGCGTACAACCAGTCCAGCATGAGTATCATTCGGCATCGGAACTTCGCATTTTGCGAGCTGGACTGGTCCAGGTATGGGGTGCCGTTCCACTTGTACGACCTTATCGTCACGCAAATGGCGCCAGCATAGCTTACCTGCGTGTTCAAGCATTTCGGGGTTCGTCATCGTTTGGCCCGCTGCCATGTTTGTTGTCAGTAAGCGACTATTGGCAGCACTTTAGAAACACTCCGTGATTGCAGCGTGAATTCTCGCGGGTAAAAGGAATGCCCGTTGCAGGTCCTTTATCCATGGCTCAGTGCTGGAACGTGCTCTTTGGCACGCTCCGAGCGGAGTCGGCTGTATCGGGGATCGAGATGATGGTGCTGGCGACCTCTATATCGATCTCCCCTCTAGAATCTGCGCTACGCCTCCGGCATTCAGCCATTCCAACTCTATTGGTTCCCCTCCCTTTAACCATAACTTAATGCGGCCTGCGCAAGCTGCAGAAAATCTTGGCAAGCTGAGGTGGCCCGAAAGATGAGTGAATTGGATCAATTGCGTCAAAGGGTTGAGGCTGCCGAGGAGCGGCTTGGATCGGTTCTCGGCCAGGGGCGAGATTATGGCGAACAATTGACCGAAATGGTTAACAGCTTCGAGAAGGACTATCGCGATCAATTGTCGCGAATTTCCGGGTACGAGAGCCGACTTGCGGCGGTTGATCAGGAAAACGTTCAACTGCGCCAAATGTTGCAGCACTTGCTTGCGGCGATTGAAGGAGGCTCTAGAAGTGGCTTGAGCGAAACCCTGCGTAGCCTCAGTCACCGCCTCGGGGACTTGATCGTTTCTCACCCCGGCGCGGTGGCCACGTCGCCGGTCCCCCCATCTGATGAGGCGCTAGCATCCCACAATCCGGCTGAGACGGTCCAAGGTCAAATGCAGTCGGTTGCCTCCCTTGAGGATGGGGCCGACATGGGGGCTCCATCCGAAAGCGGTAATGAAGGTGATGATCTTGAATCCACCCACAAGAGCCTGATCGATGATGCCTTGGACGATAGCTGGATCCAGGACGCCACCTATACAGAGCCCGTGGAAGAATTGGCGGCGGACGATCTAACGGGTGGAGACTTGCCCTCATCCGGCCTCGTTTGCGAACCGGCAGCAGAACCGGACGGGAAGCCTGAGACGGTGATCGAAACCCCTGAACCGCAAATCGTCAGCGGCCCAGAGGTGGAGCAAGAATTCGCAACCGTCGATGATACCGTCGAGCCCAGCCCCTCCGTCCTTTCCGCAGACGAAGAGCTGAAGGTCCTTGAATCGCTATCGATCATGATTGGCACGGACTTCGATTCGATGTCTGAGGATGCGGAAGACGGTGCAAGTGAGTCAGGCCAGCCGGAAGCGGTGCTGTCGTCGGATACTTCTGATAGCGATGAGGTAGCACCAACGGCACCGCCCGCTCCGAGCATTATGATCCCGGAGCCAGACGAACCTAAGCCCACACCGACAGCAGATGCCGGGCAAGGGTCAGGGATCCAGAATGTTTTGGCCGGTGCCTCCCCTGAAGACGGCGAGGAAGTGCCAACAGCCGTGCGTGACATCATGGAGCGGGTAAGTCGTATGGCCAAGGACCTGGCGGAAAAACAGAGCCCGACCGGCTAATTTCAACGGTTTTGCCAGCGCTGTACCAAACGCTCTCGTTCCCGGCCTTGGGGTAAACGCCCGAGGCCGGCCCCGAGATTGTCGCGCATGTGCTTTGGCTTACGGGTGGCGGGAATTACCGCTGTGACGGCCGGGTGGGAGAGGATAAACTTCAAGAATATCTGGCCCCAAGATGCGGCATCGAACTCGGCTGCCCAGTCCGGCAAGGGCCGACCGTGAACCTCTCGAAAAAGTGCGCCGGACTCGTAGGGCCGATTGACAATGACCGCAATCCCGCGGTCGGCTGCCAGTGGCAGGGCACGCTTTTCCGCGTCGCGTACCCCTATCGAGTAGGCGAGTTGGACGAAATCAAGCGCCTCCTCGGCCATCACGTCACTGAGGTCGTCTAACGACGGAACTGTGTAGTGTGTGATGCCAATATATCGGAACCTGCCAGCATCTTTCCACGCGCGTAAGGTCTTCAGGTGAGTGCGCCAATCGACCAAATTGTGCACTTGCATCAAATCGATGGTCGGGGCGACAAGCTTGCGGGCAGAAGCCTCCATTTGCTCCACCCCGGACGCGCCGCCCCTAGTCCAAACTTTCGTGGCGAGAAAGGTGCGTTGGCGGGCGCTCATCCGCTGCAACAGCTGGCCGACCACTGCTTCGGCGCGGCCGTACATGGGGGAGCTGTCGATCACGGAGCCACCACCGTCGAACAAAGCCTGCAGCACCGCTTGCCGTTGATTGAGGATGGTTGGGTCTTGGTCTACATCGAAGGCGCGCCAGGTGCCGAGGCCGACCACCGGCAGGTCTTCGCCGCTGGACGGGATAGGCCGGGTGAGGGGGCTGAGTGCGGCCTTTGCCTTGGTAAGTGGCAGGACTGTCGCGAGCGCGGCACCGCAGAGCCGCCGCACGACATCGCGCCTCGTCCAATCTCCGGGACGCTCAGTACCGTGTGAACAATTGCTTGCCTTGATCGTCATTTGACCTTGCCAACTTTGCTGCGCAGGGCTTGGACCCGGCCCAGCCCAAAGGCGAGAACCAACCATAGCCCCACTAAGGGCAGGCTGAAAAGTGCGATGCCAGTCACGCCCAGGCCGAGCATCGACAAGCCGGTAAAACACCATCCTGCCACGGCGTCGCCGCCACGGTAGACGACTGTATCGATGACGCTTTTCGCTTTGTACTTTTGTTCGGGTGTGACCACTGTGTAGAGCGTTTCTCGGGCCGGTCGAGAGATGCCATAGTTGGCGGTCCGGCGGCCGGCCTGGAACAAACCAATGACCAACACCTGCGGCGCCATAGCGATGCAGACGAAGCCGACGAGGGTCACCGCCGGAAGTACGGCAAGGGCAATGCCTGTGCCGAGACCTCGCATGATCCGACTGGCGACTAAAATTTGAATGAACAGGGTTAACGCCGACACCGAAAAGTCGATCAGGGCAAAGATCCGAGTACGGGCGACCGGGTCGTCGAAAGCGCCGGCGACAATATGCGCTTGCTGAAAGTAGATGAAGGTCGAGGTAGTGGTGAACAACAAGATATAGGTTGCGATGCCGCCGAGGTAGCGATCGGAAAAAATGGCAGTTATGCCGGTGAGCACCCCGCTGCCGAGCTTCTGGTCGCCATGAGGCGGCGCCTCACCTGAGCGCTGATTGTCCCTGTTCCTGCCTTTAGGCAGCGTGCGTAGCAAACGATGGATGCAAAAGACCGCGGCTTCCAGAAAGAGGATGGCGACCAGCAGAAGATTGACAGGTCCGATGATGCCCACCAGGCTGGCGGTCAAGAGCGGACCAAGTAAGGCGCCGCAACTCCCCCCGGCTGCGATGAACCCGAATAGGCGCTTAGCCCGCTCGGTGCTGTAGAGGTCGGCCATGAAGCTCCAGAAGACCGAGACAGCGAAGAGATTGAAAAGGCTGACCCAAACGAAAAAGATGCGGGCGATAGCAAGCGGTGCCAGCTCGCTCACCATCAACAGGTAGAAGGCGAGAAGATTGGCGACAAAAAAATGGTAGACGATGGGCAGGAACTGTTGCTTGGCCAAGCGTCCTACCAGGGCGCCGTAAAGTGGCACCGCTAGCAGCATGACTGCAAAGGTTGCGGTAAACAGCCACTGCAGGTTTTCGACCCCACCGACAATGCCCATTTCTTCGCGCAAGGGGCGAATGACATAGTAGCCGGCGAGCAGGAACAGAAAATAGAAAAACGACCAGAGAGCTGCTGGCAGTTCCCCCGGCTCGATCGTCAGGACCTCACAAACCCACCGGTTCGGCTGGGTTCTCAATGTCCTAGTGGACAAGTCAGGCCGTGATCAACCGGATAACCAAGTTGTCGCAGCAAGCCGATCATTGGCCAAATCGGGCGGCTGCCCGGTTAACTGTCGTCTGGTCGGGATTGAAATCCCGCTATGCCCACACGAGGATAGCCATGAGCACAGCGATGATCGGAATCCACAAGGCAAAGCTTGCCAAAAAGACGATCACCGAACTCAGCAGTGGCGCGTAACGGCGATCTGCCAAGTCTCGATCAACAGGTGAAAACGAAGAAGAGCCTAGATGATGAACGCGAACCATTTAATTGTTTTCCCCCATTCATGACCCTGTTAGGCCATGGGTTGACTACTTTTTCAGGCTAATATAAACGCCTTTTTTGATCTCTGCAAATTTCTTATGGGGACGGGGCAGTAGGCCTCGACAGAGTATCTCTTGATCATCGCCTAGAAGATAGGGTCGTTGGCCCGCTGGGTGCTCTTTTTCGGGGTATGGTGGGCCGTCTCTGCCCTGCTGCGTCGAAAACAACTAGATGACGCCTCGCTTGCGCCCTTTATTTCAGAAAGATAGGTTGTCGCCCGCCTATTTGGGCCACTAGACGCGGCCCGCAGGCACCCGCGAATACGGGAGGTTTGGATGACGTTGGGTTTGCAAGAGGGGAGGGCGCGCCGTCGCCGACAATTTCGTTTTCGCATCCTTAAGTGGCTTTTCGTGATCGCCCTTATCGTAACCGCGGGTTACTATGCCTGGCACACGGGAAAACTGCTGGCTGCCCGCGAAGTAACCAAGCTGCGGGAGGAGATCGCCGATCTGCGCGGCCAAATCGCTGGTTTGGAAAAGGAAAAGCAGGCGCTTGCGTTGCGAAGCCGGGCGGCGGTAGAGGCGACCGCGGCGTGGAAGAAGCGCTACGATCAAGAAGTGCCGCAAGGCGCCCTTCGCGACCTTGTCGCATTGACCCAGACGCGTCTCGATCAGGGCCTTGACCCGTCACGCTTGCGCTTCGTGATCGAGACGGTCAGTGCCGAAAGCCGTTGCGATAACGAACCGGTCAGTAAGCGTTTTTTCGTACGCACGGCGCTCCATAAAGGCGGCAACGACTCGGTCAGCTTTGCCGAGAATCGGATCACGATTACCGCGCGCGGCGAATCTGGTGTGGATGCCGAGGGCAATCGCGAGGCCCCCTTCGATCCCGCCGAGCCGATTGAAGTTCGATTTTCTCAGCTGGGCGGGGGTGTCCAAGAAAAAAGCGGGGTTCTGCCACTTCATCATTCGGAGATCCTCGGTGACAATGAATACCGTTTCACCTTGGTAGCCGGCGATCGCGGCATCTTGAAGGTCACTGGCGACCGCTGCGATTATCCTTAGTTGATTCTCGCGCACCGAGGTTACCTAGCAGACGGCGCCTGACCGCCGTGCCAAACCGCCCTTGCTAGGTCTGATGACGCTCGGGTCACCGAACTGTTACTGGCAGCGCCGCGGCCGTTCTTCTAATTAGGAAGCATGATGAAAGCCTCACTGCTGTTGCCGACGGCTTTGGCCATTTCGCTTGGGATGCCATTTGGCCAGTCCGCCGCCGATGCGGGCGGCGGGCCGACCGTCGTCGAACTCTTCACCTCCCAGGGCTGCTACTCCTGCCCGCCGGCGGAAGCCCTGCTGGGTGAGTTGGCCGACCAGGAAGGGGTGTTGGCGCTCGAATTCCACGTCGATTATTGGGATGACTTGGTCTATGGCTCGGCCGGGCGGTGGAAAGACGTTTTCTCCGATCCGGCCTATACCCAGCGTCAGCGCGCCTACAATGTTGCCTTGCGGGGGCGCGGTAGCGTCTACACGCCGCAGATGATCATCGATGGCCGCGCCGAGACTGTAGGCTCGAGGCGTCGGGCGGTGCAAAAGGCTATCAATGTCGCCACAAGGCTTGCTAACCCCGCTATGGTTAGCATCATGGCACGGCAAGAAGGTGGCTATGACGTCAGCGTTGATGGCAGCAGCCCCTGGCCGGCCGCGGTCTGGCTGGTGGTTTTTGACGAGGAGACCGTGACAAGGGTCACAGCCGGTGAAAATAAGGGCAAGACCTTGCCCAGCCATCATGTGGTTCGAAATCTAGTTCGGCTAGGGGATTGGAATGGTCAGGCGGCGCTTTTTCAAGTGCCGGCCGGAGCCCGCCAAGAAGGACAGGGCTGTGCCATACTGATTCAGGATGATGAAGCCGGCCCCATTCTGGGGGCGGCCAGCTGCCCCGACGTCCTTTCCTAAACTTGTGCACTAGCAGGCTGCTGCCGGGTTACTGCTTGTTTTGGGCCAGTTCATCCTTCGCTGGGCTCGCCCAGGTGCCATGCCGGTTGCCGCCGTGGCACCTCTCGCGGTAAGTATTGGTGGTCATTGACTAAGTAGGGCAGGCTCAGCGCCGGTCCAAACTTCCATCCTAGCTTTCGCGAAGTCCATTGTTGCCGACCTATGAACCGCGCCGTCGGGCCAAAGACCCCTGTCCAATCCCTGCCGCCACTCGGCTTTCTCTTGCTGGCCGGATTGTCTTTGTTCTGGGGCCTGAACTGGCCAGGGATGAAGATCATCTTGGCGGAGTTGCCGCCGTGGTGGTTTCGCGCCTCTTGCGTCTTCCTAGGCGGATTGGGCCTGTTGACCATATCGGCCGCTGCTGGCAACAAGGTGATGTTTCGGGGCGGCGAGTTCTGGGCTCTGGTCGTTTGCGCCCTGTTCAACGTCGGCGGTTGGCATCTGTTTACTGCCTACGGCGTCTCGCTGATGGAGGCAGGCCGCGCTTCTATCATTGCCTTTACCATGCCGATTTGGGCAGCGGTGTTTGCTGCCATGCTGCTGGGGGAGCGTTTCAGCGCCGCGAAGCTGGTTGGCCTTCTGCTGGCCTTGGCGGGCTTGGCGCTTTTGATTGGGCCAGATCTGACGATCCTCCAGCAAGCGCCCCTGGGGGCGTTCTTTGTGCTTTGCGCCGCCGTCTCCTGGGGCTTGGGAACCGTCCTGTTCAAACGGCGAGCGTGGAGCATACCGGTGGCCAGCAACGTGGGTTGGCAGCTAATGCTTTGCGCAGTGCCGTTGGCCATCGGTGCGCTGCTACTGGAACCTTTCCCCGATCTCACGGGCTTGAGCGACCGAGCGGTCATTGCGCTGATCTATATCTACGGGTTTCCCATGACCTTTTGTCAGTGGGCTTACTTTAAGACCGTGCACCTCTTCCCTGCGTCGATAGCGGCGATCGGCACCTTGCTGGTACCGGTGGTGGGTGTCTATTCCAGTCACTTCATTCTGGGGGAGCCGGTCGGCTGGCTCGAGCTGGGGGCTTTGGCTTTCGTTTGTGCTGCCTTGGCGTGCGTTCTAGTCGTTCCGAACCTGCGCCGGGCTAGGGCGAAGGTGCAGAGCGGCCCATAAGGCCAGCCGCCAGTTCGCGGTGCACCGAAAGGTACCCGGGCGATAGCACCTCGATGCGGTCGCGAATCAGCTCGTGGGCTTGCGGCAGGGCATGGAATGGCAGCGCCGGATAGGCGTGGTGTTCCACATGGAAGGGCATGTTCCAAGCCAGAAAGCGGACCGCCGGCGTGGTCAGCGTGGTGCGCGAGTTGGCCAGCATATCAGGGACTTCCGGGCAGCCCGTATGCTCGGCCAAGAGGTATAGGCGCAGCGCCGGCTGGCCCAAGATCACCGGCAGCCACCACCCGACCAACAGCACCGGCGAAGAGAAGACCAGCGAAAGGCCAAATAGCATCCCGTAGGCTAAAAGATAGAGGCGGGCCTCGCGCACCACGGTGGCGCGGAGGCCGGGGGTAATGAAAGGCGCCTCGACCCGGTCGAAGGCATGGGCGGCGAGTGTGCTGAGCTGCCGCATCCAGTAGGGAATGCCGGTTATGTAGACCAAATACTGGCCGAGGGTATCGGCCTTGGGGCTGGCCAATTCAGGGTCGCGGGCCGGGTCCTGGGTGTGGCGATGGTGGGCGAAGTGGAAGGCGCGAAAGTAATCCGGCGGCAAGAACAGAACCAGACCGCAGACCTTGGCCAGGCCATCATTGAGGAGACGGCCGCGAAAGGCGGTCCGGTGAATGGTTTCGTGCAGCGGCGCGAAGAGGAAAACCAGTACGATTCCTTGGGCGACCATAGCTGGTAGTAACAACCAGCTGCCATAGCTTAGCCACACGAGGCTGCTGGTCACCGCCAAGAGCAGCAGGTGGCCGGCGAGCTGAGCTAGGCCCTTTTGATCGGAGCGGGCCGACAAGGCCTTCATCTGGGCCTTGTTGATCACGCCGGTTCGTTTGGCAAGAGCATCACTGAAGGTATCACGCATGGCCGACAATTATCCGATCTCGGGCGGCAAGGGAAGGTCTCATGCAGGAACGACAAGACCCGGGCCTGGCGGTCGCATCCGGGCGTCCCTGTTGTCACTCGACGATGACCACTTAGGTAGCTGGCCCCGACGGCGCAAGGCGAGGAATGGGTTCTCTTCATGGCCGCTTCCTGATATAGGCGCTGGCTATGGCGTTTCTAAAGTTCATATGGCCGGCGGTAGCGATTGTTGCAGGCGGTTACCTGGTTTTGCTGTCGGCGTTGTTCTTGCTGCAGCGGAACATGCTCTATTTGCCATCCAGCACCCGTCCTAACCTACAGGCGGCCGGTGTGCCCGAGATGCGGGCGCTCACCACCCGCACCGCCGACGGCCTGGAACTGAGCCACTGGTTCCTGCCGCCAAAGCGTGCCGATGGAGTCGTCATGGTGGTGTTTCACGGCAATGCCGGTCACCTGGGTGACCGTCTCTTTAAATTTCGCCGCTTGATCGCCGCCGGCCATGGCCTGCTGTTAGCCGGATATCGCGGTTACAGCGGTAACCCGGGGAGCCCGAGCGAGGCCGGCTTGATCGCCGATGGGCGTTCGGTCTTGGAGCTTCTCCTGTCCCAAGAGATCCCGGTGGGGCGCCTCGTACTCTACGGCGAATCGCTTGGCAGCGGCGTTGCCGTGCGCCTGTCAGCCGAGCAAGCGGTGGGGGCGGTCATCCTGGAAGCGCCCTACACTTCCATTGCCGCGGTGGCCCAGCATCACTATTGGTATGTGCCGGTTCGCTGGCTGTTGCATGACAAGTGGGATTCACTGGCGCGCATTGCCGATGTCGAGGCGCCGCTGATGGTGGTCCACGGCGGTCGCGACCGCACCATTCCCATCGCCTTCGGTCGCCAGCTCTTCGAGAAAGCCGGCGAACCCAAGGAGGCCCACTGGATCGAAGCGGCGGCGCACAACGATCTCTACGATCATGGTGTTGAGGCGATAGTCATGGAATTTGTTGAGAAGCACGTGGTGGCCCATGTCCGACCGTGATTTTGACGAAGTAGTGCCGGCACAGTGCGAAGAAGAAGGACTAACCCCATGAACGCCGAGAGCCACAGCAACGACGCCGCTGCCTACTATAAGGATAGTGCCCTTGGGCCGGAAACCTACGACCGCATTTATGCCCAGCCCTTTAGGGAGGCGCTGGGATTCTACATCGCCTGTGCCCGCAAGTACGGCGGGCCGATCCTGGAGATCGGTTGCGGGACGGGGCTGATCACCTGGGCCCTTGCCGAGGATGGTCAGCGCGTCGTTGGTATCGATCTTTCCGAGCGTATGCTAGATATCGCGCGTGCCAAAGAGGCCAGGCATGCCCCCTCCACAGTCGAGCGCGTCGCGTTCCAAAAGGCGGACATGGTCGATTTCAGGCTCGGCAATACCTTCAAGACAGCGATGATTCCGGGCCGTTCTTTCCAACATCTTCTGACCCCAGCCGAACAACGAACCGCCTTGACTTCTATCCATGATCATCTGGAGCCGGGCGGCACCTTGATCATGAACCAATTTGATCCAAAGTTTGATTTTTGCGTGCCAGATGCAGAACCGCCGGTGACCCTCGATGAAATTGTCGATCCGGCGACAGGTCAGACCATTCGGCGCGTCTTCCTTTCCCGCATCACCGACCCGCTGACGCAGACCTTCAAAGAGGAAATGCTCCTGCAGGTGTTGGATGAGAACGGTCATTCAGTGGCTGAGGAAAAAACCCACTGGTCCCTGCGGTGGACCTACGCGCAGGAAATGCGCTACCTCTTCGAGTTGACGGGCTTCGAGGTCGATCAGCTCTATTCGGACTATGACTATGGCTACCCGGCCTATGCCAAGGAGCAAATTTGGATCTGCCGAAAGGTCTAGCGATGTTTTCCGGCCGATAGCCTTTACAGTCAGCCTTCCGCCTCTCCCGTATCCGCCGCCTTGACGCGGGCCAAGGCCTCGGGCGTGTCGAAATCCTGCAGGACGGCATCGTCGGGCATGGAGATTTCAGCCACTAGCTCGGCGTAGTCGCCGATCAGCTGGCGGGCGCCCAGGTCGCCGGTGATGCTCTGCATCTCGGCGAAGAACTGGCGACCGAAGAGAACCGGGTTGCCTCGCTTGCCACGCCAGGTCGGCAGGCAGATGGCGCGGCCTTCGATGGGATTGAAGGCGGCGATCAGACGGTCGAGGACAGCGGCGTCGACGAAAGGCATATCAGCCAGGCAGACCAAGGCGCCATCAACCTCGTCCGACAAGGCGGCTAAGCCCCGATGTAAGGAGCTGCTGAGGCCGGCGGCAAAATCCGGGTTGTGGGTCAGGGTGACCGGCAGGTCCGCCAGGGCTGCCGTCACCTTTTCCGATTCATGGCCGGTCACCACCACCAGCGGCTCCGCTTGGGAGGCAAGCGCGGTTTCAACCACCCGCCGTACCATTGCTTTGCCGTCGACTTCCGCCAGCAGCTTGTTTCTCGGCCCCATGCGTCGCGACTGTCCAGCCGCCAAAACGATGCTGGCGATACGGCGCGCGCGCGGTGGCTCGGCGCCTTGTTTCGCGGCAGGGGTGACCGCCTGGGCGCGGGGCAAGGGGCGGCTGGCGATCTCCTTCAATAAGCCGCCGGCCCCCATGCTCATGATATCCCTGGCCACCACCGGCAAATCCGCCAGCAATCGCTGTAGCACCCAATCAAAGCCGTTCAGTTTCGGTGAGCGGGCACAGCTCGGCATGCCCAGAATCGGGGTCTCGTCTTGATGGGCCAGCAGCAGCAGGTTACCGGGATCGACCGGCATGCCGAAGTGATCGATGACACCGCCCGCCGCCTCGACGCCCGACGGCACCACATCCTTGCGGTCGACGATGGCCGAGGCGCCGGAAACGATGATCAGCTCGCAGTCGGCCGCACGCAGCTCGGCGATAGCGTCGGCAACCGCCGCTGCCCGGTGGTCACAGCGACGCTCCAGGACGGCAGGGCAGTCGAGCGCTGCCAGACGGCCGTTGACCACCGCCAGGGTCTTTTCCAAAAGACTCTTCTTGAAACCGGGCAGGATGGTCTGCACCAGCCCCACTTGCCGTGGCCGCAGAGGGGCTATCCGGATGACCGGGTTTTCAGTCGACGCCGCCAAATCAAGGACGCGCTGCAACACACCATCGGCGACCGCGAAAGGGATGATCTTGATGGTCGCCGCCATCTGCCGCGCCTCGACCAACTCGAAGGGGGCGAGGGTTGCCACGGTCATCGCCTCGTCGACCAAGTTGACCGCGTCCAGACGCTCTCGATCAACGACCAACAGGCCGCGCTGCTTGACGATCAGATTGCAACGGCCGGTGAAGGCCGCGCTGAGGTCGAGTCCGGTCCCTCGCAGAACGGTGGCGATGGCTGTCGCCGCCTGGTCCTCAGGCACGTCGCCCGGTTCCAAGCGGGCCGCCGTCACCTGGTGCCAATCATGTGCGCGCAGGGCCTCGATATCCTGAGCCGAAAGCACGCGGCCCTTCTTGAAGGTAACGGAACCTAGCTTGATCGAGTGGGCGAGCAGAGCGCCTTCGGCCTGATCCAACGGCATCTCGCCGAAGATCATGCAGCTACCTCTTGCCGCACCAGGGCGGGGGCGCCGTGTCGCGCTTGGGTAATTTGGGCCAGGATGGCTATCGCGATCTCCGCCGGGCTCTTGGCGCCGATGGCCAGGCCTACCGGCCCATGGATGCGTTCCAGCTCCTTGCTGCCAAAACCACGTCCTTCCAGGCGCTGCAGGCGCTTGGCGTGGGTGCGTTTGGAGCCGAGAGAGCCGATATAAAAGGCCTCGCTCTTGAGCGCCTGGTCGAGGGCGGGGTCGTCCAGCTTGGGATCATGGGTCAAGGTAACAATGGCGCTGCGATGATCGGGCTGGAGCGCGGCCAGGGCCTCGTCAGGCCAGTTTTGGACCAGGGTCACCTGCGGGAAGCGGCTGTCGCTGGCGAAGGCGCGGCGCGGATCGATAACAGTAACGTCATAGCCGGCCAGGCTGGCCATCGGCACTAGCGACTGGGCGATGTGCACGGCCCCGACCACGAAGAGCCGCAGTGGCGGGCTGAAGACCTGGGCGAAAAGCTCGCCTTCGCCGAGCGGGCCGCTCACGTCCTCGCGTGCAGCAGCCTTCGCAGCCGCGAGCCCTTCAGCATCGAGCGCCAAATCACCCGAGGTAACCTCGTCCTCGATCAAGGCCTGGCGGCCGGTGGCCAATTCGGTTACCACGACGACTGTGCGTTTTTCCGCCCGGGCCTTACGCAGGCGGTCGAAGATCTCCCGTTTCATTCCATTTTCTCGACAAAGACCTTGACCTTGCCGCCGCAGGCCAAGCCCACTTCCCAAGCCTGTTCGTTGCTGACACCGAACTCGAGTAGGCGCGGAGCCCCATCTTTCATGACCTGTAAGGCCTCGTGCACCACCGCACCTTCGATGCAGCCTCCGGACACCGAGCCGACCATGTTTCCGGATTGATCGACCGCCAGCTGGCTGCCCACCGGGCGCGGCGAGGAGCCCCAGGTGCTAACCACTGTGGCAAGGGCCACGCTGCTCCCTTCGGCTAGCCAAACGGCAGTGGCATCGAGCACATCTTCCTGGAGTGTTCCTGTACTCATCATCTTGCCTCCGCTTCGACCTTCGCCTGCCACACTGGACCGCCGCGCCGCAGCTTGGTGAGATCTTGGCTCAAAATATCGCGCAACTGGCCAAGGCTTTCTAGGTTGTGCACGGTGCGAAGCTCATCCACATGCGGCAGCATCGCTTGCGCTCCCATAGATTTTGGCTCATAGCGGTCGTAGCGCAAGAGCGGGTTCAGCCATATCACGCGACGGGCAGACTTGTGCAGACGTTCCATCTCCTTGGACAGCCCCTCGGCATTGTCCCGGTCGAGGCCGTCGGTGACCAAAAGGACGATGGCGCCTTGCCCGAGAACCCGACGCGACCAGTCGTTGTTGAAGCAGTGCAGGGCCGTACCGATCCGGGTACCGCCCGCCCAATCGGCTACGGTGTGGCCAATCCTGTCGAGCGCCACGTCGACGTCTTTATGGCGCAGGTAGCGGGTGACGTTAGTCAGTCGAGTGCCGAAAACGAAGCTGGATACACGGTCGCGGTCGTTGCTGATTGCGTGCATGAAATGCAGCAGCAGGCGGGAGTAGCGGCTCATCGATCCGGAAATGTCGCAGAGCACCACCAATGGCGGCGGCCGCCGCCGGCGCTTGCGCCAGCGCAAGGGGATGCTGTTGCTGCCGGAGCGCAGCGCCGAACGAAAGCTCGCCCGCAAGTCGGCCCGGCGGCCCCGGGGGTCCGGGCGAAAGCGCCGCGTCGGCACCTGCGCGATCGGCAGGCGCAAGCCTTCAATGGCGCGTTTGGCGGCCGTTACCTCGGCTGAAGTCATCTTCTCGAAGTCCCGGCTCGCCAAGACTTCCTTTTGCGACCAGGTCAGGACCGCATCGATTTCGATGTCTTCTTGCTCTTGAGTTGGCGTATCGGGTCCGGCGAGTTTCATGGTCTCGGCCAGCCGTGGGCTGAGTGACTGGGATTGGGCGTCATCCGGCTGCCAATCCGGTCGAACGGTCGGCAGCATCAGGCTCATCAGGCGCTCAAGAATGCGCGGATTGCGCCAAAAGACGTGAAAGGCTTGGTCGAAGATCTCCTGCTGATCGCGGCGGTTGACGAAGACCGCATGCAGGGTCCAGTAAAAATCATCGCGCCGGGTCAGGCCCACTCTTTCGACCGCCGCGACGGCGGCGATCACCCGTCCCGGACCGAGCGGCAGGCCGGCTGCCCGCAGGCATCTGGCAAAGTGCATGATGTTTTCTGCCAGTCGACCGCCTTCCCCGGAGACAAGGTTTTCCGGCGCGTTCATCACGAACTTGCGCCGGCCATGCCTCGGCGCACGTCTTCCAGCAAGCGGGCCGCCTCGCTGCCTTGCACTTTGGCGATGTCGTCCTGGTACTTCAGCAGTACGCCAAGCGTGGTGTCGACCGTTTCCGGATCCAGGACAAAGCGGTCGAGCTGGGTCAAGGATTCGGCCCAGTCGATGGTTTCGGCCACGCCGGGCAGCTTGAAAAGGTCCATGTCGCGCAGGCCCTGAACGAAGCGCACGATCGCCTCACAAAGGGCATGGGGCGCGTTCGGCGCCTTGACCTTCAGGATTTCCAGCTCGCGCTCGGCACTGGGGTAGTCGAGCCAATGATAGAAGCAACGGCGCTTCAGGGCATCGTGTATTTCGCGGGTGCGGTTGGAGGTGACGATGACGATGGGCGGCTTTGGCGCCTTGACGGTGCCGAGCTCTGGGATGGTGATCTGATAGTCGGACAGTATCTCCAGGAGGAAGGCTTCGAAGGGTTCGTCGGTGCGATCCAACTCGTCGATAAGGAGTACCGGGGCGCCGGTCAGCTTCGGCCGCAGGGCCTGGAGCAGCGGTCGTTCGATCAGAAACTCTTGCGAGAAAATATCGCTGGTCAGGCTCTCTCGATCCCGATCGCCGGCGGCTTCGGCAATGCGGATCTCCACCATTTGCCGTGGATAGTTCCATTCATAGGCGGCCGAGGCCAGGTCCAGCCCCTCATAGCACTGCAGGCGCAGCAAGCGACGATTGAGGGCGGCCGCCAGCACCTTGGCGACTTCCGTCTTGCCAACCCCAGCCTCGCCCTCCAGGAAGAGGGGCCGTTGGCCCTGCAGCGCCAAGTAAAGCACCGTAGCCAGGCTGCGTTCGGCGATGTAGTCCTGGGAGGCGAGAAGCGCCAAAGTCTCATCGACGGAAGCCGGTAGGGCAGGGAAGCTATCCATCCAGCTCTATGGTCTCCCGACTAGGATTGTTGGCAGCATCCTTGAAGCCAAGACGATGAGAGGTGGTCGAAAAATTGCTACCGACACTCCCGTCCACTTGACAAGATCAAGATGCCGACAAGGAAATTCAACGGCTTGCTTATCCTGTGGGGGAAGAAATCGGTCGTCAACACCCTTCGGAGGGTTGAGGACCGCCGACTACTTTCGAACCCACTTACCGCCTTCGGTGAGGAAGTACGTGCCGGGCGGGGCCTTAGCCATGATCTGCTGGGCATAGACACGGCCGACCTGCTCTGGCGTGACGCCCTGCTCGGCCGCCCGCTGCGTATAGATTTGCCGTCGTTTGCTGTTGGCTTGTTCGACGGCCCCGGTGGCGCCGGGGTCGCGGGCGATCGCATAGCCATCGAAGCGTTCGCCGACGGCGCCGTTCGCCTTAAGCTCCTTTAGTCCCTGCGCCGAGGCCGGACCGCCGGAAAGGGAAAGGGCAAGCAGGATCGCGGCAAAGATCGCGAGAAGAGGTTTCAGGTGTCTGGCCATAGTTATCTTCCTTACGCCTTTTGGGGCGACAACGATTGCATGATACCCAACTCTCTTCGCTTAGAAAATGTCCGGATTGTTTTCAATGTCTTCTCCGGCCGCTTCTTCAAGCTTCACCCGAATATCGGCATCTAACTTGATGTTAAGATTTATGGTAATCGGCTCCGGTGGTGGCTCGACCTTGACGGTTGGTTGGCAACCCACCAGCACAGCAACACTCGCGACGCTTGCCGCCAGCACGAGGCCGCGGCCTTCGTCTTTCAAACTCTCTAACATCAGCGTCATGCTGTCCCTTTCGATCAGCGCGGGCGGCTAAACCGCAGGCCAGGTTACCATGGTGCCGCTAGGCAGGGCGACAACGGTGCCGCTAGGCAGGGCGACAACGGTGCCGCTAGGCAGGGCGACAACCTCACTTTGGCACGCTTTGAGTTATACGCAGGTTACTGCCGATTCCTCCACAGGTCACGCAGACGATTGAGCGAGAAGCGATAGCCTTCCAGGAAGAGGGGGGCGAACTTTCCCAGATCAGTTTCTAAATTAACGTTAAACGCAAAGGGATGACCATCGAGAACGGCCGGATTTTTTCCTGCCATCTTGACGGTAACCGTCGCTTCTAAGTCCTCCTTGGTGGCGAAAGTGAGCGTTAGGTCATCATAGCGAAAATCCTCCAGGGCCCGCAGCACCAAATCCAGTTCCTGTCCGCTTTGGGCCAGGGCATCGGCGGCCGTGCCGGCAGAGTAGCGCAAGGTCCCGGGGCCCTGAGCGGTGATCTCCGCGTCCTTGACCACCGCTCCGGTCGCGGTCATTTCAACAGGCAGGCTGCCCGCGAAACGACCGGTGCCCGAAAGCCCCTCGACCTGAAAGAGATTGAGAAAGGGCTGCATGTCGAGATCGACGATCTCCACGGTAAGGGCATGTTTATCTGCCGTCGGATCGATCCGCGTGGGCGGTAGGGCAAGCACCAGCCCATCGGCGGTAAGTCCGCCATGCTCGACAAGTAGCAGGGGTAGAGCGCCGGCGGTGACGCCTTCGGCCGGTTTTAGCTGAAAGGCGATTTTCAGATCGCGGAGCGGGATGGCTGGGTCGATTAGCCGCGCGCTCAACTGCTGGCCGGGGCCGCTTGACAGGGGAAACAGACTATCCAGGACGAGATCGAGCGATAATCCGGCAAGCGTCAGACCCTCCGCCTTGGTTGAGAGGTCCTCGACCGCTATCCGGGCATCGCCGCCCAAGCCGCCAGAGGACCACGTCAAGCGGGCATCACCGGTGATGGTACCGCTGGTATCCTTCAGCCTCTTCAGCAATGGCGAGAAAGCTGACGGCTGCAGGCCCCCGGGAAAAAATGCGATTGGATTTAGGGTGGCTTGCAAGCCGCCGCGGGCCCACTTCAAGTTATGGCGCGCGACGAGATCCACAAGGGCTTGGTTCTGTGACGATGCGACCTTTCCGTCGAGGCTGAGTGTATCGCCTTTCCGCCAGATCGAACCCTTCATGCCGATCGGGTTGAACCAGGCAGGTGTTCCTTGGTGGGCAAGTGACCCCAGGGAAAAACGGCCAACGCGCCCTTCCTTGATTGGCAGCAGATCCAATCTCGCGGTGACGCCGCTCAGCTTGACTTGCTGGGCCGACGCGCTCACTCCAGCGCCCTGCCACTCTGCCGAAAGGCGTTGCTCGTCACTGCCCAAAGGGCCAGTTCCCGCGAGGCGCAAGCGACCTGGGCGAACCTGAAGGCGCTGCGGTTCCCTCTCGGTATCGCCGGTTAGTTCAATGCGCAGTGGCTCGGTGCTAAGCAGGAGGTCTAGATCGAGGGCTGGGCTCTCCTTTTTCTCGCCTTCCTTGGTATCGCTAGCCAGCACCGGGGCTAGCGTTATTCCCTCACTGGTGAAATCCACTCTTAGTGGGTCGAGCGTCTTGACCAGGCCGGGAACCGACAAAGACTTGGCGGAGAGTTGAGCATTGTCTGGTAATTCTATGTGAAGACGCTGGTTTTCGAGTTCACCCTCGATTGGCAGGTCGAGAACCAACTTGCGAAGTGTCATCCGATCGACAGCAACGCGGTCGCTTTCGACCTTGGCTACAAGCCGGGCCTTGGCGGTCTTGAGATTTCCCGATGCCCGCCCCACCAAGGAGAGATGATCGATCGTCGCGCCGGCAAGCGACAGGTTCTGCGTGATGATGTCGACTGCTTGCATATCAAAGCTGTCGAGAAGAGCCCTCTGGTCAAACCGAATCTCTCCGGTTGAAGAGGCTTCCATCGTCGTGTCACCAGCGGCCAGCCGGAGGCCGCCGCCCGGCAAAGTGAGAGTTATAGGGGGTTGGCTCAAGTCCAAAGATGCGGCGAAGGGAGCCGAATCCTCGCCGCCACTTTGCAAATGGAGGGGGCCAGTAAGCAGGGCCTGTGCTGCCGGCGGTAGGCCTAGCTCACTAAGCCAGGCCACGGCCAATCCGGATAGGCTGACGTGGGTTGACCTCGGTAGGGTCACTTCAAGCTGTTGGTCCGCTAAGCGCGCCTCTATGTCGAGCTGCCCGGAGAGGTTTTCGAACCGTGCCGGCATTGTTAGATTTTCGATCGCTGCCGCCAGCCGCGCCTCGCCTTTCGACTGGGCGAGCAGGCGACTTGGCTCCAAAGATCCTTTCATCGAGGCCAATGCTGGCAGCGATGCCGAAGTTTTAAGGTCGAATTTGATGGTGCCCGCCGAGG
Source organism: Rhodospirillales bacterium (assembly GCA_965222795.1). Classification (GTDB taxonomy): domain Bacteria; phylum Pseudomonadota; class Alphaproteobacteria; order Kiloniellales; family CBDCUY01; genus CBDCUY01. Next base: position 4,426,503 of record OZ244972.1, read on the forward strand.
GCGATGGCAGCATTGGTATGGACCAAGGCAGTTTGGTCGTGTCACTGCGGCCGTGCAGCGTGAGCTCGACACGAGGCTGGTCGAGATAGTCATCGACACTGGCATACAGGGCGATGTTGCTGCCACTTTTGCCGGGCTGCAAGGAAAGCCTTGTCGCTGCCTGCTCCGGGTCGGCGGCGAGCGCCATCTGCCCAGCGGCAAAGTCGATCCATGGCGTTGCTAGTTCGCCAAGCACCAAATCAGCGGCGAGATCGAAGTCGCGGGTATCCTTGAAATTTAGATGAACAGCGCCCTCTAACCCATTGGACGAAAGGTCATTGATTTTAGCACTGCCCTCCGAGATCGTGGCTTCGACGGTGAGGTTTCCTGCTGGGGTCATCGAGGCCTCTATGCCTGCGGCCAGTTTGGCAAAGGCGCTGCGGAGCCTCAGCGATGCCGCCGCCTGGAGGGTATTGCTGTCCTGCTGTTTGAGATCCGCTTCGAGCTGCAGGGCTGCCGGACCCAGGGGGGTGAGGGCCTCGATGCGCCCGTCGGTGAGGATCAGGCTGTCAAGCGGAATACTCGGCAGGGACTTCGGCGAAGGCGAGTCGGCTCTCTTGTCGTCTGGGGCTTGCCTCTTGGTGCCCGCTAGCAGTCGCTGCAAGCTTCCGAGCAAAGGCCCTTCGCCAGTGACATCGACCTGCAGGGCGAGGCCGTCGATTTCGATGGCTGAGAGTTTTCCTTCTAAGGCGCGCTCGGCATCATATCGCAAGACAATGGTTCTTGCCCGCAGTTCGCCGCGGTCACCGACGGAAAAATTCTCGATCCGTGTCTCGTCGACGCCGATCTTGCTGACCGTGAGATTGGCGCCGGGAATCTGCTGGAGCCGCAGGACGTATCGGAGGCCTGTTTCGGCTAGCTGCAATCTGAAGATCGCAACGACGAACAGGGCGGCCACAATCAGGCCCAAAATGGTTAGAGAGATGATGACAAGGCGGCGGGCCATTAGGCCTCTCTTGGCCTTCCTTTCGCCTTAGCCAACCGCCTAGCGAATCGATGGACCCCAAGGCAAATGCACAAACTGTTCCCTCCGACCGACCGCCAGGCAGTCGGACCAAGCGCGCCCAAGTCCCAGTTCCTTAGCCCTGCAGCAGTCAGCCGCCTGCCGCTTGCACCGCACGCTGAGCCATGACGCCCACCAAATGGGCCCGATAGTCGGCGCTGGCGTGTAAATCGCTGCTGAGGCCTTCAGCCGGGTGGGACAAGCCGGCAAGTGCGTCGGCCGAGAAATTGCTGGAAAGGGCTTCTTCCATGGCTGTCGCTCGGAAGACGCAAGGCCCCGCACCGGTGACAGCCACCCGGGTGCCGGCCGGGCCTTGGCTCACCATGACCCCGACGATGGCGTAACGCGAGGCCGGGTTGGCGAATTTCATATAGGCCGCCCTGGCTGGCACTGGGAAGCGCACTGCGGTGATGATTTCTTCCTCATCCAGAACAGTTTCGAAGAGGCCGGTGAAGAAGTCGTCCGCCGCCACCTCGCGCTTGCTGGTCTGAACCGTCGCGCCTAGACCCAGCACCGCAGCGGGATAGTCGGCCGCCGGGTCGTTGTTGGCGATCGAGCCACCAATGGTGCCGCGGTGACGCACCTGCGGGTCGCCAATACCACTCGCCAAGCTCGACAGGGCCGGAATGCGGCTGCCCACGCCACTATCGTTGGCGACACTGGCATGGGTGGCCATGGCGCCGATGGTGATCGCATCGCCGTCGTCACTGATGGTGCGAAGACCATTCAGGGCGCCAAGATCGATCACGTCCGACGGCTGTGCCAGGCGTTGCTTCAAGGTCGGGATCAAGGTCATGCCGCCGGCGAGGAGTTTGCCGTCCTCGGCACCAGTGAGAACGCTCTGTGCATCATCGAGGCTGGTCGCGCGGTGATAGGTAAAGTCGTACATCTCGCCCTTCTCCTACGACTTCGGGGCTTGGTGTCGGGCGGATAGCCCTTGGGTATCGGATAGTGCTGCCATACCGTCAGCCTCGACTGGCCGCGGCGACGGCTTTTATCGCCTCGACAATGTTGTGGTAACCGGTGCAGCGGCAGAAATTGCCTTCCAGCCATTCGCGGATTTCTCGGTCACTGGGGTTGGTATTTTCCTGCAACAAGTCAATAGCGCTCATCACCATGCCCGGCGTACAAAAGCCGCACTGAAGCGCATGGTGCTCCTTAAAGGCGGCCTGCATGGGGTGCAGTTCACCATCTTGCGCCAAGCCTTCGATGGTTGTGATTTCGGCCCCTTCGGCTTGCACGGCCAGCATGGTACAAGCCTTGACCGAGGTACCATTGACATGCACGACGCAGGCGCCGCACTGACTGGTGTCGCAACCCACATGGGTGCCGGTCAGCCTCAGATTATTGCGCAGAAAGTCGACAAGCAGCGTGCGCGCTTCGACTTCTCCACTGACTGCCTTTCCGTTGACTGTGGCCGACACGCTCGGCATTGATTTGCCTCCCTCTGTTTATGTCTTGGGCTTGGCGCCCTTGCCCCTGGTCATTGGATCGAGATGCCTCACCCTCAACGCATCATCGACCGGATGTCCGGGCCATTATCTTAACCCTGAATCTAGGCTTCCTAGTTTGTGGTGCCAATGGCCTCCGGTCAAGCGCTGGAAAGCCTTGATCGCCGTTGCGACCAAGCTCATAGGCCATAGGCGGCCAGGAGTAACAGGACGATGACAATAAGGCCAGTCACCCAGACGCCGAGCGATAGGCGTCGGCCGGCCGGTTCGGCGGTTTGGCCGCTTGCTTCCGGCTGGATAGGCAGCCCGGAAACGGCTGACGAGGTGGCCGAAACCGGCGCGGGTTCTGGTTCGGCATCGATTGCTTCGGAACCGCCGATCAGATCCGCAAAGCGCGCGAAAAAGTCGTCGGCCATCTTCTTGGCGGTGCCGTCTATCAGGCGCGAGCCGATTTGCGCCAGCTTGCCGCCAACCTGGGCGTCAACCTCGTAGGTCAGTAAAGTGGCGCCAGCGTCTTCGCTCAGGCGCACCTTGGCGCCGCCACGGGCGAAGCCTGCCGGGCCGCCTTTGCCTTCCCCGGTGATGGTATAGCCGTTGGGCGGGTCCACTTCCGACAGGGTCACGTTGCCGGCAAATTTGGCCTTTACAGGGCCGACTTTGGCGGTGACCTTGGCGCTGAAATCCGTGTCGGATGTCTTTTCGATTTCGGTACAGCCAGGAATGCACTGCTTCAGGACCTCGGGGTCGTTCAGCGCTTGCCACACGGTCTCGCGCGGCGCCTGGATCCGATACTCCCCGGTCATTTGCATGGTTCTAGTCTCCTGACATCCCTAACACCTCAACCGCCCAAGAACAGGCGACCCACTTGCGGATCTTGCAACAGCTCGTCCCCCGGTCCTGCCATGGCGAGCTGGCCGGAAACAAGAACATACCCCACATCGGCAAATTCTAGTCCCTTTTTTGCATTTTGCTCTACCATGACGATTGTCTTGCCTTCGCTATTTTGCAGGTCGTCGAGAATCTCGAAGACCATATCAATGAAGCGCGGCTCCAGGCCAATGGAAGGTTCGTCGACCAGCAGGACTTCGGGATCCATGACCAAGGCGCGAGAGATCTCCAGCAGCCGGCGCTCGCCACCAGAAAGCACCCGGGCATTTTGTTTCCGTCGTGCGGCCAGGCGTTGATACTTGGCGAAAATCTGCTCGGCTTTTTCTTTGGCCTGATCCGGGCGTTCCATCAGGTAACCGCCCATCCAAAGGTTCTCTTCCACGGTCATGTCCGGAAAGACCGAGTTATCCTGCAGGATATAGGCGATGCCGGCGTGTTTTAGCTTTTCGTTGGAACTGAGCCCTGTGATGTCTTGCTTGGCCTCGCCTTCGCCGATGGTGATTTGGCCGGCGAAGATATTGGTGAAGCCGAAGATCGAATGCAAGATGGTCGACTTGCCGGCGCCGTTCGGCCCGATGAGGCAGAGTGATTGCCGTCGCGAGACGCGCAAGGTCAAATCGTGCAGGATCTCCATCTTGCCATAGCCGGCACGCAGGTTGTCGATACTGAGGTAGGGGTCGTTGCGGGCAAGGGAGTTCAAGTAGTCGCCGGTTAGTCCGTCCTGAGCGATCGCCTCCACCTGGCGCGTCACCTCGTCGACCGAAATGACCGTCTCCACCCCGCCGCTGTGGTAGCCGCCGGCCTTGGAATCTCGCTCATTGTTCGAGCTACTGCTCATTAATGGGCTCCCAAGTAGGCGTCGATCACCCGCTGATCGCTCTGAATGGCCTCGGGCGTGCCGTGCGCCAATAGCTCCCCATGGGCCAGACAGTAGATGTTGTCGGCGAGGTTCATGATAACCCGCATGTTGTGCTCGATGACGAATAGGGTCACGCTCAGTTCCTCGTTGGCCCGCTTCAAGCGATCGATTAGGCCGTTGATCAGGGTCGGGTTGATGCCGGCTGTCGGCTCGTCCAGCAGCAAAACCTTCGGCTCGTTCATCAGCGCCATAGCAAATTCCAACAGCTTTTGCTGACCAAAGGAGAGCTCGCCGGAAATCAGTCGCCGCTTCGAATAAAGGCCGACGAAGTCCAGCAGGGATTCGGCCCGTTCCAGCACTGCAGGCGAGTAGCGGGCAAACATCTGCCGGAAGGTCAGCCCGCGATGCGGCACCGATATCAGCATGTTGTCGACGCAGTTCATCTTCGAATAAATGCGCGTTTGCTGGAAGGTCCGCAGCAGGCCGAGACGGGCGATTTCCTGTACCCGGAGACGGGAGATCTCGCGGCCTTCGAAGGCGATCGAACCGGAATCAATCGGGTGATAGCCAACGATGGAATTGAAGAGCGTAGTCTTGCCTGAGCCATTCGGTCCGATCAGGCCGGTAATCCGACCATCCGGCACAGACAAGGAAATATCATGGTTGGCAACAACCCCGCCGAAGGCCTTGCTGACACCCTTGACCTCAATGAGGGGCTGGGCCTGGCTCATCCCGGCTGCTCCTCGGTTTCACCACGGGTCTTGTCCTCGACCACCAGGCCGAAGGCCTCCGGCCAGCGCTCGCGCGCCCAGCCGAGAATTCCTTGCTGGAAGAAAACCACGATGACGATGATCAGCGCGCCAAGCGCTACCCACTGCCAGTTCAGAAGGTAGGTCCAGGTGACTTCCTTGATGAGGTGAAACAAGCTGGCGCCGATGACCGGTCCCCAGATCGTGCCCTTGCCGCCCAGCAAGGCCATTAGCACCATGAAAACGCCGAAAGTGGCAGCGGGAAAGGCGACTTCCAGGGGCTCGATAAAGCCCGTCATATTGCCGAAAATCGCCCCGGACATGCCTAGGAAGAAGGCGGCGATGCACCAGGCGATGGTCTTGTGTCGCTTGGTGTGGATGCCCATGCCCTCGGCCTTCTCCTCGTCGTCGCGGATGGCGTTGATAGCCAGGCCAAAGCGTCCGGCATAAAGCCACTTGAGGAAGGCGAAGGTCGCAATCGCCAAGCTAAAGCAAATGATATAAAAGAATAAAGCCCGATCGTCTGGCTCACCAGGATAGCCGGGTAAGCTGATGCCGCCGCCGCCGCCCAGATAATCCCAACCGCCGATCAGCTCGCCGGCGGCAAGGGTAAGCCCCAAGGTGCCGATAGCGAAGTAGTGGCCGCGCAGACCGAAGACGCAAGACCCTAGGACGATGGCGAAAGCAACACTGCCCAAGGCCGCTACCCCTGTGCCCAGGATTAAGCCGGTGAAGTATTGGGTTGGCGTATACTCGATTTTGATCGCACCGAAATGGGCGGTGTACTCGGCAACATCGAAATAGAGGCCGATCTGGGTGACCGCGCAGATGTACATACCGGTGCCGAAGTAGAAGATGTTGCCGAAGGAAAAGTAACCCATCTGACCGCCCATGATGTCCCAGGTCAGGGCGAAGAGGACCATGATCCAAAGTACCGCAAGCTGGAACACGTACTGGGGGAAGAGCAGCGGCGCGGCGATTCCGGCAGCCAAGACCGAGAGATAGAGGAGCGTCCGCAGGGCCGGGTGGGTCATTTGCCGCCTCCGCTCAAGGATCGCCCGACGGCCTGGCGCTGTCTGCCGGCGAGGAACTGGCGGATAAACAAGACCAAGAGCAGCAGCCCGACCACGAAGGCGATCTGGAACTCCGAACCCAAGATGAAGGCGGCGAACTGCTCGGCCCCGCCCAAGCCCAATCCGGCAACGATGACCCCCGGCAGGTTGCCATAGCCTGCCACGGTCACGATCATGAAGGCTCTGAGCGAATGGACGATGCCGAAATAAGGCTGGATCACCCAAATCATCACCACCAAGGCCCCGGCCGCCCCACAGATGGCCGTATTGAGAGCGAAGGTAAAGGCGAAGACCTTATCGGTGTCGACGCCCATCACCCGGGCCGCCCTTCGGTCTTGGGCGGTGGCGCGGATGGCCTGGCCCATGCGGCTCTTCTTCATGAAGACGATGATGCAGATGGCAAGAAAAGCGGCGAGGATGAATGATACAACCTTGATATCGGCGACCGTGACCAGGCCGCCGAAGAGGGAGCGAATGGCAAAGCCTGACTCCGCCACTTGGACGTCCGATCCGAATATGATGTTGAGCAGCTGCTGCAACAGAATAGACAGCCCGAAGGTGGCCAAGAGCGAGGTGAAAAGGTCGCGGTCAATGGTGCGACTGATGATCAAGCGGTAGACCAGCCAGCCGAAACCGAACATCAGGATGAAAGCCAAAGGCACCCCGAACATGGGATGCAGGCCCCAGCCAAAAACGACAAAGCCAATGTAGCCGCCCATCATGACGAAATCGCCCTGAGCGATATTGATGACGTTCATCACCCCCCAGACCAGGGCCAGGCCGTAAGCAGCCAAGACGAAGATCGCGCCGATCAGGACGCCGTCGAGCAGCAATTGGATGTTGAGCACCGGTACCTGGGCTAGCAGCGAAAGGTTATCCAGCATCGCCCTGCCTTCGTGGCGGCCAGGCCCAACGCCGGTGGCCAGCGCTAACACTTCCCCAGTCGCGGGTTACGGAGATTGGCGAGCTCCACCCAGCCCCGCGGGTCAATGGCGGGACTGGGACCGGTGCCTTTCTAGAGGCCGGCATGCCCGCGCGGCAGCCTACTTGGGTGCCATCCGCGGGTAATTCACCTGGTGCGAGGCCCATTCCGAGGGGGCCACCACATTGTAGGCGCCGTCTTGGATCTGGCGCAGCACCATGGGCTTGGCGATGTTGTTGCCGGCTTCGGAGAACTTGATGTTGCCGTAGAAGGTCTTCATCTCCGTTGCCGCCAAGGCGTCACGCACCTTGTCCACGTCGAAAGAACCGGCGCGTTCGAAGGCATCTTTCCAAACCAATACTGCGGCGCTCGCCTGCGCGGACTGATAAGGCACGGTTTTGTAATCCGCATAGGTCGCCTTGAAAGTGGCATCGTACTCGGCGGCCGTACCGAAATACTCGTCGCTGTAGCTCAAGGTCTCGGCCCATTGGGTGGGGCAAAGAAAGTCGTTGGTGGCAGCGCCGAACTTATCGACGATCTTTGCTGATTCGCAGTGCGTCATGGCGATGATTGGCACGTCGACTTTCATCTCCGCGATTTGCCGGGCAGCGGTCGCCGCCCCTTTGGAGTGACCCGAGACAACCAAGATATCCGGCTTGAGTGCCTTGACCTTGGTCAGCGTGGCTGACATGTCGCTTAAGTCCCGCGGCAACTTGTCGTCGACGACGATCTTGATGCCGAATTTTTTCGCGTCGTCGACGACGCCGGCGCGCACGTCAAGGGAGAAGGGGTCGTTTTCGAAGGCCATGGCGAGCTTCAGGTCCTCCGACTTGCGACCCTCCTTCTCGGCGAGCTCGGCGGCGAGCGCGATCGAACTCGCGAGATATTGCTCCGAAGTTGACAGCACGGCGAAGAGGTACTTGTAGCCCTGGGTGAAGAGCGAGCGCGAAGCCCCTTCGGCCTCCACCATCGGCACCTGATACTTTTCCGTCACCGGGGCGATCGCCTTGGTCAATCCAGAGCTATAGGGTCCGAGCATGAACTGCACGCCGTCTTGCTTGATCAAGCGCTCCGCCAATTGGGCGCCGCGGGCTGGCGTCGACTCATCGTCGTAATAGATCACTTTCAACTTGTATGCCTTGTCGCCCACCTTGACGCCGCCCATCTCGTTGATGCGGGCGACCGCCAGGTCATAGCCGTTCTTGGCATGAATGCCGTTGGTCGAGTACTTGCCGGTGAAGGAAATCGCCGAGCCGAGGATTATGGTATCGCCCTCGACCTTGGCTTCGGCTGATGCCGCGGCTAAAGCGCCAATGAGCGCCAAGGCTGACGCCATCCCAAAACATGAAAACTTGTCCGGACGCATCGATTCGCCTCCCTGTTGTTTCGTTTTCGGTACTTACTTGCCGTTTTTTGCTTGCCACAATGTTATCCGCCAGCGCACCTGGTGCAAAGCCCTCATCAAAATTTTGCCGAAATTGGCATTCTGATCCGACTAGCCTTAATCATAGACGCCCCTGCCTTCAGTTGAGGCTTGGCCCGCCGGCTTCCATTCGTCATACTTTGTTGCAGAGCTTTCGGGGGACCATGCGAAGGATCGCATTCGATCGGCGGGAGCCTTTGACGTAAAGAAAACAAAGGAATCGGAGGGGTAAGCGGTGGGAACAGCGAACCGGCGGCACTTCAAAGTCGAAATCATCAAATCTCCAACCTGCCGACGGTCCGTCGCTGTTGCTGCCATTGTTGCAGCTACAGGTCTATTGGCGCCGTCAGCGTGGGCAGCAGCAGAAGGGGCGCCCCACTTGGATGGTGGAGAACTGGGCCTGCTGTGGGTCGTTCCCTTTGCAGGCATCCTACTTTCCATAGCCATTTTTCCGTTGGTGGCGCCGCACTTTTGGCACAACCACTTTGGCAAAATTTCAGCGTTCTGGGGCGTGGCGTTCATGTTGCCCTTCACCATCCTCCATGGCTTCGGACTGGCCTTGTTTGAACTTTTGCACGTGGCCTTGTTGGAATACATCCCTTTTATCATTTTACTGTTTTCCCTCTTTACCGTAGCCGGTGGAGTGCGCTTGAAAGGCAGTCTGCGCGGCAGCCCAGTGGTCAATACGGGTATCCTGCTGATCGGCACGGTGATCGCCAGTTGGATGGGCACAACGGGTGCGGCTATGCTGCTTATTCGGCCTATCATCCGCGCCAACGAGTGGCGCAAGCATCAGGTTCATACCATCGTCTTTTTCATCTTCTTGGTGGCCAACATTGGCGGTTCGCTAACTCCATTGGGGGACCCGCCCTTGTTCCTTGGCTTCCTGAAGGGAGTGGATTTCTTTTGGCCGACGACCCACATGTTGGCGCCGATGATCGTGGTTTCGATCATCTTGTTGATCATCTACTTCTGCCTCGACACTTATCTTTTCCGCAAGGAGGATGAGGGGGCTGCGCCGCAGCCGACGGGACAAGAAGAAGAGAAATTAGGTATCGAGGGATCCATTAATATTCTGCTGCTAGCCGGCGTCGTGGCGGCGGTGTTAATGAGCGGCCTTTGGAAGTCTGGCATCGGCTTCGAGATCTTCCATGTCCACGTCGACTTCCAGAATTTGTTGCGTGACGTCTTGTTGGTGGGGATCGCCCTGCTGTCCTTGAAGCTGACGGAGACGGAAAGTCGCAAGGCGAACGGCTTTACCTGGTTTCCCATTGTCGAGGTGGCCAAGCTCTTTGCCGGCATCTTCATCACCATCATCCCGGCGATCGCCATTCTTAAGGCTGGCACCGAAGGCGCGCTGGGCGCGGTCGTGTCATCGGTCAGCACCGCCGAAGGCGCCCCCATCGACCCCATGTATTTCTGGGCGACCGGCATTCTCTCCAGCTTCCTAGACAACGCGCCGACCTATCTGGTGTTTTTCAACACGGCAGGGGGTGATGCTGAGCATCTGATGGGTCCCTTGGCGAGCACGCTGCTGGCCATTTCGGCCGGCGCGGTCTTCATGGGAGCCAACACCTATATCGGCAACGCCCCCAATTTCATGGTGCGCGCGATTGCCGAGGAGCGGGGCATCCGCATGCCGAGCTTCTTTGGCTATATGGGATGGTCTTGTATCTTCCTGTTACCGCTCTTCGCCCTGGTGACAGTGGTGTTCTTTATATAGTCCGGCCTTTCGGACTAAAGGCGGCTGCGAGAACGATAATGTCGATTTTGCAGTCGCCAGGGGCGCCGTGCATAGGCCGTGATTTGATGGTCAGTGGGCCATCAATATTGGCAAGGTGGTGTTGTGGAAGACATGGCGGGTGACGCCGCCCAATATGACCTCGCGCAACCGCGAATGACCATAGGCGCCCATCACGATCATGTCACAGCCTAGGCGGCCGGCCTCCCGCAACAGGATCTCGCCGGTGTCTCCGCCGCTTTCTTCCACGTTGACGGGCGTGGCTGCAACACCGTGTCTTTTGAGGTAGTGCACCACTTCAATTTCAGACACCCGGTCGCGTGGCGTTGGGCCAACGGTCAAGACCGTGACCTTTTTCGCCCTGGTCAAAAGGGAAAGCGAGCCGCGGATGGCCCGGACTGCTTCACGGTTGCTTTTCCAGGCGATCATGATGTGCCGACCAAATTCGGGAACTTTTTCCGTAGCCGGGAGCAGCAAGACGGGACAACCGATGAGCATCGTCAACTCTTCCGGCATCATCAGCCGGAAGTGATCTTCAAAGGAATCCGGTTCATCTTGGCTGACGATGGCGATGTCGGCCACATGGGCGTGATAGGTAAGTTGATCCAGATGATCGCCATCTTCCACCACCCAAGTATGGGTAACGCCTTGGCCATCGCAATACTCGGCAAACTCCGCCTTAAGATCCTCGGCTTTCTTGCGCGTGGCATCGGTTTGGGCGTCCAGATAAGCATGGGAGGCACCGCGCCCGGCAACCGCCGAGGGGACTCCTAGCGGCGAGGTAATGAACAATGCAACAACATGAGCTTTAAAGTCCTGGGCCAGATCGGCGGCAACCCGCAACCGCTCGCGATTGTGCTCGTCATCCGCTAAGTGCACGAGGATCGTCTTGATGTTCATCACGGTATCCTTAGTTTGTGACCCAGAATTTTTTGCGAGGATGCCAGCCAGCGCTGAACCTTTCGTACGATAGGATCAAAGCTAGCGATGCTCTGTTGCCAAGGCAACAACGGCTTTGCTTCCTTTGCCCTACCTGGTTGCGGAATCCGCTTGCCATGGAACCGCCCTCTTGAGGGCGTGGTCAAGCGCAAAATAGAGGCTCACGGCAAAGATGGCCAAAACCAACAGGGCGGCGAACATCAAGTCGATCTGGAGGCGCGCGTTGGCATGCAACATGAGATAGCCGAGCCCGGCGCTGGAGCCGACCCATTCACCGACCACGGCACCGATAGGCGCCACCGCCGCTGCCACCCGAATTCCCGAAGTCAGCGCCGGCAGCGCGGCCGGGATGCGAATGCGGCGGAGGGTTGATAGGCGACCCGCCCCCATGGTGCGGGCAAGGTCTAACCAGCCTGGCTCGGTCCGCCTCAGCCCATCGTAAAAGGCAGCGGTAACTGGGAAGAAGATGATCAAGCTCGCCATCGCCACCTTAGAGGCCATGCCATACCCCAGCCACAAAACCAAGATAGGGGCGAGCGCGAAAACCGGAATCGCTTGGCTGATCACCAGCAGCGGCAAGAGCCAGCGACGCATGCCCCTGAGATAGATCATGGCGAGCGCTGAGAGGCAGCCGAAAAAACAACCAATGACAAGACCCAAGAGGACCTCGCTGATGGTAATCAAGGCATGACTGGCAAGCGCTTGGCGGTGGCCGACCAGCGCTTTTAATACCGCCAGCGGCGGCGGCAGAATATAGGGTGGAGCCCCGCTGAACCACACGATCGCCTGCCACACCAAAAGCAGAACGAAGAAAACCACGAGGACGCGGAGCAGCTTCATGGCGACTGTCTGGCTGTGGTGAGCCGCGCCAGGAGCTCACCTTGCAGCTGGGCCATCTCGCTCGTGGTTGTCGATCGGGGCGGCGCACCGGCGGGGAGCAGGGGGCTATCCAGCTTGGCGGGTCGCCCGGCCATGACATGCACACGGTGGCCTAAGCGCAGCGCCTCGACTGGGTCGTGGGTCACGAGTAGAACTGTGCGACCGGCCAGCAGTTCGGCGGTCAGCCCTTGGAGCTCATAGCGGGTGATGGCATCCAACTGGGAAAAGGGTTCGTCCATCAGGACGATCAGCCGATCCTCCATCAGGGTACGGGCCAGGGCGCAGCGTTGCCGCATGCCCCCGGACAGGGTAGCCGGACGGCTCTGCTCGTACTCGCTCAAACCGACTTGGCTGAGAACGCGGCGCGCTCGTTCGAAGGTTGTCGCCTTGTCGGTCTTGCCACGATGGCCCCGCAAGCGCCAGCCCAAGAGCACGTTCTCCAACACTGTCGCCCACGGCAGCAGGAGATCTTGCTGGGCCATGTAGGCCGCACGGCCGTCAAGCCGCTCGCCTGCCTGATCACAAACCTCTCCGGCCATGGCTTGGTCGTCCACGAGACCGGCAATCAGTCGCAGCAGGCTGGATTTTCCCACGCCGCTCGGACCCAAGAGGCAGGTTGTCGTGCCGCCCGGGAGGTCCAAATCAAGGTGGTCGAAGAGCGGCACCCCAGCGTACCGAAGTGAGGCACCACGCACGACAACCGTGGCTGCTGCTGGTCCGTCAGTTGCCTGCACGCCGGGCGGTCCTTGGTGATGCGGTGGTTGCTCGAGGGACGGGTTTGCGGTTCAACTGCGGGCGAGCTATGACTGTCATCGGTCCGGCAATCCATAGGGGTAGTGCTGGAATTGGAACGAACGGCGACGGCATGGCGACCTGGCCCAAGTTTATCGGCAGCGATATCTACCGCAGTTCTTCCTATGGGTCACGGCATCCGCTATCGATACCGCGGGTTTCGACCGTGATTGATCTTTGCCGCGCATTGGGCTGGCTGCCCGAGGACAGCTATATCGATTCGCCGCGGGCCAGCCCCACCGAACTCGCTCGCTTTCACGATCCGGCTTATATCGCCGCCGTAAAGGAAGCGGAGTACAATCAGCAGGCTTCGCCTGAGATGCAACGGCGTTTCAATATCGGCGTCAACGGCAATCCGGTGTTCCGGGAAATCTTTGCACGCCCGGCGACGGCCTGCGGCGCTTCCCTATTGGCGGCGCGGATGCTTCGCGACGGTGGCGTGATCTACAGTCCAGCCGGTGGCACCCATCACGGCCGACCGGCAAAGGCGAGCGGATTTTGCTATTTCAATGACCCGGTTCTGGCCATTTTGACCTTCTTGGACCAAGGTCTCGAGCGGATCCTTTATCTCGATGTGGATGCCCATCATGCCGATGGCGTGCAGGATGCTTTCCACGATGATGCGCGGGTCCTCACCCTGTCTATCCACGAAGCGGGCCGTTGGCCGCTGCGGCCAGAGGGAGCCTACGGTTCGGCGGAGGATCGAGCCGGCGGCATGGCCCGTAATCTGCCGGTGCCACCTGGCTTCAATGACAGCGAGTTGGACTACCTCATGGGCGAGGTCGTGCTGCCCCTCGGCGAAGGCTTTGACCCTCAGGCGGTCATACTGCAGTGTGGCGCCGATGGTTTGGCCGATGACCCCATGAGCCGACTTTCCCTTTCAAATCGCGCGCTGTGGCGAGTGGTGGCAAGCATGCAGCCCTTGGCGCCGCGCTTGTTGGTGTTGGGTGGCGGCGGATATAACCCCTGGTCGGTCGGGCGATGTTGGGCTGGCGTTTGGGGATTGCTGAGTGGACAGCAGGCACCACAGCCTTTGCCGGCAAGGGCGCAAGAGGTGCTGCGCGCCATTACCTGGCGTCACCGGCTAGGCAGACAGCCGCCCGAGGCTTGGTTCGAAACCTTGGCCGATCCGCCGCGACCGGGGCCCCTACGCGAGGCGGTGAGGGCCGTGGCGCGCACAGCGATGCGGGTGACAGAGGACGCGTGACCATGCGCAGACTGATGATTTGCGTCTTGGCAATTTTCTTGGCGACGGGATGTGGCCAGACGGCAAGTCAGGCGCAATCCGCGTTGGTTGAATTCGAAACCGACGCACTGGCGATCGTTACCCAGACAATGGAACGCCACGAGTTCTCCATCGAGATCGCCACGGACCCACAGCAATGGGCACAGGGTTTGATGTTCAGGCGCTCGCTTGCTCCGGATGCCGGCATGCTCTTTCTTTACAAGCGGCCTCGGCGGATCAGTATGTGGATGAAGAATACCTTGATCCCGCTGGATATGCTGTTCATCGATCAGCGAGGCAGGATAACCCAGGTCGAAGAGCGAACGGTGCCCCATTCGCTCAAGTCAATTACGTCGAAGAAGCGGGTGATTGCAGTGTTGGAGCTAATGGGCGGCAGCGCTGATCGCCTTGGCATCCGCCCCGGGGACCGGGTTGAGTACCCGGCCTTCGAGCAGCCCTAAAGGGCCTTTGTTTGTCTCAAACCTGAGGGTCGAGCGCGAGCTGTTCTACCTCGCGCCAGGCTTCGCCGGCGGCAACCAGACAGCTCACACCCTGCGGGGTGGTGACGATTATCGTCCAAGTCGAGCCCTTGGAAGCGCTGAGCACCTCGACTAAGCCGCCGTTGTTGGTTACCCCAACGGCAACCGGCGATTCTTGATACTTTTTCGCTAAGGTCTTCAGCACGCTTTCCCGTGAATCACACTGGGGCTGGGCGGCTGCCTGCGTGGCCGCGAAGACTAGGACCGCGGCTATCGCGAAAGACTTCCACATGAACTAGCCTCCTGCGTCAAGCTCTACAAGTAAAAATACCTGATCTCCAAGATGACTAGTCTTTCAGTTCCGCGTAAAGAAGTTCTTAAGCTTTCCTAAACAAAGGATTAATAGAGAGTTTTTTACGAAATTTATTTCGATGTTTTAGGTATTTAGTCTTGGCGTCTTCCTTTTTTCTTCGGCAGATAATCTATTGCCGGTCTGGGGTTCTGCTGGCTCACGGCGTTCTCCGTGCTGACCCTTTCGCGCATCGCGCAAGAGCATTACTCTTGCATCCGAACTTCGGCTGACAACTTGAGATGGGGAACCAGATGTCTGAACCCGGTCACCAAGAGAGCCTGCCGGCTGCTTGGTATCACGACCCTGCAATCTTCGAACGTGAACGTAGCCTGGTCTTCCGGCGCCACTGGTGGCTTGTCGCGCGCGTGGAGCAGTTGCCGGAAGCGGGCGATTATGTCGCGACACGCATTGCCGCCTCGCCGGTCGTCGTGCTCCGGGATGAGCACGGCGACCTCAAAGCCTTCCACAACGTCTGTCGTCATCGCGCCGGTCCGATCGTGGCGGAAGGTGAGGGTCGGACCCGCAGGCTGACCTGCCGTTACCATGGCTGGTGCTACGGCTTGGATGGAGCCCTGCTCAAGGCGCCGGGTTTAGAAATCGGCAATGACTTAGAGGCCGAGCAGTTCTCTCTTTTCGACCTCGGGGTAGATACCTGGAATGGCCTCGTCTTTGCGCGATTGGAGGAGTCGGGACCCAGCTTGCGGGAGTGGCTGGGTGAGATAATCGAGATTGCTGAGGGTTTTCCTGCTCTTAGGAATCTACGCTATCATGGCGAGGCGACCATGACCGGCCAGGCTAACTGGAAGACCTACGCCGACAACTCCTGTGAGGGCTATCATGTCAAGCTGGTGCATAAGGGCCTGGGACAAGCCGTACCGGAGGACGCAGTCGAGATACGCGGTTATGAAAGAGGCCAGTTCGTCGGCTTCGATGTTCGCTACCGGCCGACGACGGCCGACCCATCGCGCCGTGGCAGGGGCTTCTGGATCTATAAGTTTCCCGGCTTGTTACTGCACTTCGCCGAAGACGGCTTTAACGTGGAAAGCGTGTTCCCGCTTAGCCCAGGCACCATCGAACTGCGCCGTTGGTTTTGGTTTGCCAAAGAGATGGCCGATGAAGAGGCCAAAACAGCCATGGCCAGTTCCGAACAGGTGATGCGGGAGGACTTGGAAATCTGCGCGACCGTTCAGGCTAACTTGGCGGCGGGCGTCTACCAGCAGGGGGTGGTCTTAACGATCCAGGAACCGGGTACCCTGTTCTTTCAGCGCCAAGTGCGCGCGGCCTTAAGTGGCTAGTGCCTGATCGAGATTACGTCGTCAATTAGTCTCTATTCAAATGCTGAGCGGATGATTCACGGCGCAATCGGGAGCGCCGAAGCGATGCCGATTGAGCCGATCCTGCGCTAGCGCTTGCGGGCCAGCATAATGCCATCGCCAATGGTCAGCAGCGAGGTGGTTACCCGTTCGTCCGTGCGGATCTTTTCGTTCAGGGCGCGAATGGCATCGGTATCTTCATCCTGCACTGCGGGATCGGCCACCTTGCCGTCCCAAAGCACATTGTCGACGGCGATCAGACCGCCTCGTCGCAACAGCCGGAGTGCCTGCTCGTAGTATCCCTCGTAGTTGACTTTGTCCGCATCGATGAAGGCGAAGTCGAAGGTCTCACCCTGACCCTCGGCGAGCAGCGCGTCGAGGGTTTCTAAGGCGGGCGCCAGGCGCAATTCGATTTTGTCGGCGACCGCGGCCTCGGCCCAATAGCGCCTGGCCATGGCGGTGAATTCCTCACTGACGTCGCAGGCGACGATATGGCCTTCCGGCGGCAGGGCCAAGGCCATGGCCAGCGAGGAATAGCCGGTAAAGGTGCCGACCTCGAGCACCCGGCGAGCCCCAGTCAGCTCGATCAACAGCGCCATGAATTGGCCTTGCTCCGGCGAAATCTGCATGCCGGCTCCTGGCAAGGCGGCGGTTTCTTCGCGCAGGCGCGCGAGGATTGGCGGCTCGCGCAGGGAAACTCGCTGCAGGTAGTCATAGAGCCGGTCATCGAGGTTCAAGGTGCGCGAGGCCATGGGAGCTTGTCCTTTTTCGGCGTTGGTTGCCTGGCAGTATGCACCTGCTTATAACAGGCTGCAGGCGATCGCGAAGGGCAATCTTCATGACCCTTCGCCGAAAGGTTCAATCAGCCTTAAGGAACCACCATGAGCGATGCGGCAAGCCTCGAGCGGTGGGGCAGGATTGCCCTGATCAAACTGAACAATCCCCCGGTCAACGCTCTGGGTTTTACCTTGCGCAGCGGCTTGGTCGACTGCTTGAAGCGAGCGGCTGCCGATCCGGAGATTGAGGCGCTGGTGCTGATCGGCGAGGGACGGTGCTTTTGCGGTGGCGCCGACATTCGCGAGTTCGATCAGGCGCCCAAGGAACCGAGCCTGGCCGCCATCATCGCTAGTTTGGAGGAGTCACCCAAGCCGGTTATTGCCGCGATCCATGGCTTGGCCTTTGGCGGCGGCCTGGAACTGGCGCTTGGCTGCCACTATCGGGTCGCGAGCCCCGCTAGCCAGCTCGGCCAACCGGAAGTCAAGTTGGGGATCATTCCGGGGGCTGGCGGGACCCAGCGCCTGCCGCGACTGATTGGCCTCGGTCCGGCGTTGGATGCCATCGTCGGCGGCGAGCCGATGACCGCGGAAAAGGGTAGGTCGCTTGGCCTCCTCGATGCGGTGATCGAGGGCGATCTGGCGGAAGGGGCCTGTGCCTTTGCCGAAGAATGCTTGTCCCAAGGTGGGCCCTGGCCGCGCGCCCGCGACAAACAAATAGAGGCCGAAGGGGCGGAAGTACTCTTTGCCGCCAAGCGCCAAGCCATCGCCCGCAAGGCACGCGGGTTTCTGGCTCCTTTTGCCTGCATCGACAGCGTGGCCAATGCGGTCACCATGGATTTCGACGCGGGCTTGAAACGGGAACGCGAGATCTTCGTGGAATGCCGCGAGTCCGAACAATCCAAGGGTCAGCGCCACGCCTTTTTTGCCGAACGGCAGGCGGCCAAGGTGCCGGACGTGCCGGCCGATACCAAGGCCGTTGCGATCAAGACCGCTGGCGTGGTCGGTTGCGGCACCATGGGCGGCGGCATCGCCATGAATTTCGCCAACGCCGGCATTCCGGTGACCGTAGTCGAGGCTGACAAAGCAGCGTTGGACCGAGGGCTTGCCGCCATTCGCCGTACCTACGAAGGCAGCGCCGAGCGCGGCCGCATAAGTGAAAAGGTGATGGCGGATCGCCTTGATAATATTCAGGGAACAAGCGACTTGGCCTCCTTGGCTGAGGCCGACATCATCATTGAGGCGGTCTACGAAGATCTCGATCTTAAGCGCGAGGTCTTTGCCGCGCTTGACCGGATGGCCAAGCCGGGCGCGATCCTGGCCACCAACACCTCGACCCTGGATATCAATCAGATCGCCGCTGCGACAGGTCGTCCAGAAGCGGTCATCGGCACCCATTTCTTCAGCCCGGCAAATGTCATGCGGTTGATGGAAAACGTGCGCGGCGAAGCGACCTCCAAGGAAACCATTGCCGGCGTCATGCGTCTGGCCAAGCGGATTGGCAAGGTGGGCGTTCTGGTTGGCGTCTGCGACGGCTTCGTCGGCAATCGCATGCTCTATGCTTATAGCCGCCAGGCCAACTTCCTCCTGGAAGAGGGGGCGCTACCGCAGCAAGTCGACAAAGTGCTCTACGATTTCGGCATGCCGATGGGCCCATTCGCCATGGGTGATTTGGCTGGCCTGGACGTCGGCTGGCGCATCCGCCAGCAGCGGGCTAAGGCCCAGCCCGCGGCACCGGTCGTCAAGCAGCGCTACTCGCCCATTGCCGATCGCATTTGCGAACGCGGCCGCTTCGGCCAGAAGACCGGCGCTGGTTGGTACCGCTACGAAGCGGGCAGCCGCACGCCCCAGCCCGATCCGGAGATCGAGGCTCTGATCCGGGAAGTTTCCGAAGAACTCGGTATCACACGCCGGGAGGTCACCGATGCCGAAATTCTCGAGCGCTGCATGTATCCTTTGGTCAACGAGGGCGCCAAGATCCTGGAGGAGGGCCTGGCCCTTCGCGCCAGCGACATCGATATTATCTGGATCTACGGCTACGGGTTTCCCATCTGGCGCGGTGGCCCGATGTTCTGGGCCGATCGGGTGGGCCTCGCCAAGGTCCATGACGCCATGTGCCGCCTGCACGAGGAACATGGGGAGATGTTGCGCCCTGCCAAGTTGTTAGCGGATTTGGCCAAGAGTGGCCGCGGTCTCGGCTCGCTGTAGTGGGTAGGGGTGCGTTCGGCTTTGTCGGACCGATTCCTGCCCTTCGGCATCCCTACGACACGCTCAAGCCGGACCGGTCACGCGGCCTTGACATTCGATAGGAAACGTTGGACCTCGTCTTTGAGCCGGCTGGACTGCTCGGATAGACTGCCAGCCAGGTTTCGTAACTGATTGGCAGCGTTACCGGCTTCGGATGCCGCTTGGGTGACCTCGGCGATGCTTGCGGTAACCTCAGATGTCCCTTGAGCTGCTTGCAGGGCACCTCGGGCTATTTCCTCGGTGGCCGCGCCCTGCTCTTCGGTAGAGGCGGCGATGCTGGTAGAAACCGTCGAGATTTCTTCAATGATGGATTTGACGGATTCTATTTTCGTCGCCGTATCCTGGGTTGAGCCCTGAACGCTGGTGATTTTCTCCGAGATTTCGTCGGTTGCCTTGGCGGTTTGGCTCGCCAAGTTCTTGACTTCGCTGGCGACCACCGCAAAGCCTTTGCCTGCTTCACCCGCGCGGGCGGCTTCGATCGTGGCGTTGAGAGCAAGCAGGTTGGTCTGTTCGGCGATGTCTTGAATCAGGTTCACCACCGTGCCGATTTCACTGGCCGCGTTCGACAGCGATATGACGGCGGCCGTCGATTGGCCGGCCTGCTGAACAGCCTCGGCGGTAGTTTGGGTGGCCCTGCTGATTTGTTGGCCGATTTCGCTGATCGAGCTCGTAAGTTCTTCCGCCGAACTGGCCATGGTTTGCACGTTCGCCGAAGCCTGTTCGGCGGCTGAAGCCACGCTGCTCGAGCGATCATTGGTTGTCTGCGCGGTTCTGGCCATGGCTTCTGAGGTGTTGGCCAACTGAGTAGCCGCCTGGGCCACCTGTTCCAGTAACTGGTTTGCCGAAGTGTCGAAGTCATTGACCATTTGGTCGATCGCAGCGGCGCGCGCCTCTTTGTTTGCCTGATCAATCGCCTGTTCTTGGCGCAGGTTTTCGGTGAGGATGGCGTTCTCCTTAAACACGATCAGTGCCCGGGACATATCGCCGAGTTCGTTCTTGTAGTTCTGTGCCGGGACCTCGACCTCGTTGTCACCGCTGGCCAGAGCGGTCATGGTATCGGTCATCTTACGAATAGATTGGCTGAGGCTTTGCCCTACAAGCAAACCAATGGCAGCGACAAGGGTGGCGACCGCTGCCATGATGGCCATAACCAAAAGGAAAGAGCTGGCGGTGCTTTCGGCAAGCTCTTGAGAGGCGTGATCGAAGCGGTTTTTGGCCTGCTCTTCCAGCTGTGCCAGCAAAGGCTCGACCTTGGCATAAAGATTGCTCAGGTTTTTCCGGGCGGTTTGCTCGTCGAGCAGCCGTTTGGCAACCTTTTCGAAGCCGACCACATAGATTTGCATGCTGTCTGAGATGTACTCGCGATCGTCATCATCACTAATATGGGTTTCGGCGGCCTGTTCGAACTCTGTAAGAGCCGTCTGCAATCGATCGATGTACTTAGGATCGAGGCGCAGCAGGAAATCCTTTTCATGGCGTCGCATGCGCAGCAAGGCGGCTTCGAGAAAGCGATTGTTCTGGGCGAGAATTTCTTCCTCGGCATCGTGGACGGCCTTGCGCAGTCGTCCCCGCAGGCCTTCGTCTGGGGTTAGGCCGATTTCCTGGCGGACACTGGCGACGGTGTTGAACTGCTCTAAGTAGGCCAGGAAGGATTGGCTCATCTGTTCGGCTAGCTGTTTGGATTCTTCATCCACGAGGAGCTGCAACAAGGCGTCAAAACGCGGCAAGATCTGTTCAGCGATGGCCTTGTGCCGCTCAACATACTTCATGTCCTGGCGCAAGAAGAAGTCCTTCTCGGCCCGGCGTTCTTGCAGAAATCCGACCTGGACCGCATTGATCTCTCGAATAATTTCCGTGGATCGACGTTGCTCGTCGGTCAAGGACACTGAATTTTCATGATCAAAAAAATTGGCAACAGCAATCACCGCAAACCCGAATATTGCCGTAACCGGGATTGCGACAACCTGAAGGTTGACGTTAAGTCTTGTGAGAATTGGCACTGTTTATCTCCAGGTTGACACGGTCGCCTCTTGTGCGCGATCAGGAGAGCAGCGGCAAGCGCCCGGCCGTGGCACCTTGCAAGGTGCCACGGCGCTTAGCGAAAATCCGACTTCGCTCCTCGCGGACCTGTATTTTTGCTTGGCTAGTTACTGGACGTCACAGCGATCGAACTCTTCGGCGCGTTTTTCGTACTCGAGACAAAAGTCGTCCTTACCGCTCGGGGTTTGGATCGGCTGACCATCGAACTTTGCGGTGATCACTTTCATTTTCGTAATATTCAATCGGCGATTGCGGCAAGACTTGGTCGCGACAGCCTGGCAGCTTGCAACGGAATCCGCTTCCTTGTGCTTGACGCAGGACTGCTTTCCGTCGCACTTCTTGTAGCTAATATCTTCTTGGCCAGGACAAGCGGTTCGCGTGTAATGAACCTCGCAACGCGGTGTCGCTGCGAGCTCTTCCGCTTGCACATTGGTCCCGAAAAGCACAAGTCCGGCAAGGACAAGAGCGAAACGTTTCATCAGTTCCTCCGACTTTATAAATGACACCTGATGAAAGTTACACGAAATATATAACAAAACGATTAATCTTAGAATTGTTTGGCTGATCTTAATCGGTGTTTTGGGAATAAAAATGGAAACTATTTCGTATAATAGAATTTGAAGTAGATATTCCTTAAATAATTACAAGAAAATAACGGTTGTTCATACAAATATATTAATTGGATACTTAGTTAACATGCATTCCACTAACCAACCAGATGCCTGTCTTCGTTAGAGAGCATCAGATTAGATCAAACATAATATATGGCTGTCGAAAGAGAACTCGTAGTAGGGGTGTATTTCAAGGAGGAGTAAGACGCCAATCAACTCGCCGTTCAAGATCTCAGCAAAAACGGAGCCGTTAACCAAAACGAAATCTGCGGATGTCGAGCCAATGCGGTTCTCGCTATCAAAAAGTTCGACCGCCATTGCCAAGCACGATCGGCGAGATCCGGGCTGTTGAGCGACTTCAATTGCCCCCCCGGGGCCGTGGCACCTTGTTGGGTGCCACGGCGTTTCTTGGGATGTGATTTCGATCCTTGTGCCCTTGGGGTCCCGCCGCGCAATTAGGCATCGAATTTACCGGGTTACTCGGCGTTATGGTCGCGTCTCAGGTAGATTTTCTCCTTGTTGCTCGGGATCCGGCGTGCTTGGATTTCGCTACTTACCGTGATTTCCGCCCGTGCCCATGATTTTTCACCGGCGGCTATCGAGTAACGCAAACATGGCCGTGGGGGAGATCCCGAGCCTATTGGCCTCCTGTTTCTGATGCTCGTTTTGTTGCAGTTCTGCTCCAGATATCTGGTGCCCTTTGTGCGGGGTTAAATGGAGTTTCCTCAGTGTGTTGCGTAACGCCCATTTTGTCGAACCTGATAGCCGCTATGCCAAGAATTGTCAGAAAGGATGTAAGGGCCATAGGGATTTTGCCCGCATCGCGCTGCTCTGGTCAAAGGGCTCATCATTCCCAGAGACTAATCTAAAATAGTAATCTAATAGTTAAGCCGCTTTGAGAAATATTTTGCCTAATGATCTTCGAACGATCACTAAGGTGTAATTCACTGACTAAAACCTAGTATTTTCAGATATTTCAGTTATTAAATTAAAGTATTGCAGAAATCGGGTTGATACCAAAGTTTTAGACTAATCTATTTGGGCTGGCCTGGCCTGGGAAACTTAGCATCCCTAATCTTTATCCCCCTTCCATGATCGTTGTCCCGCCGTCGACAACAAGGGTTTGACCGGTGACCCAGGCGCTCGCGCGTGCGGCGAGGAAGATGGCAGAGCCGGCAATATCCGCCGGCTCTCCTAGGCGGCCAAGGGGGTAGCGAGTCAAGACGGCGGTGCGTGCCCGCTCATCCTGCCACAGGGCGCGGGCCATATCAGTCTTCACCAAGCCGGGGGCAATGCCATTGACGCGAACCCCCTTGCGGCCCCATTCGACCGCTAATGCCCGCACCAGCTGCATATTGGCAGCCTTGCTGATGCCGTAGGCGCCGAGCTTGGCGTGGCCGCGCAGACCGGCGATGCTGGAGACAATGACCACCGAACCGCCGCCACGCTTGGCCATGCCGGGGATCACCTTGTTGCACAGCAGTAGGGCGCTCTTGACGTTGGCTGTCATGATTTTGTCGAAGGCGCTTTCATCAATCTCGGCCAGAGCCCCGAAGTAGGGATTGACCGCCGCGTTCAACACCAGGCAGTCGATGCGATCCCAGGGCTCAAGCGCCGCTGCCACCAGATTGTCGAGTGTCTCAAGGTGCGAGATGTTGCCAGGCACGGCGATCGCCTCGGCGCCGCCATGGCGCAGATCTCCGACGACGGCCTCACAGGCATCGGCGCGGCGCGAGGTAATGGCCAGGCGAGCGCCTGCCGCCGCCATGGCCTGGGCTATGGCCAGACCGATTCCTTTGGTGGCGCCGGTTATCCAGGCCACTTGGCCGGAAAGGTCGAAGAGCGACTGGGTAGCCAAGACGGGCTCGCCTCAGATTACGCGAAAAGTGATGATGACGCCGTCCACCGGTTCTTTCACAATCAATGCCGTCGTCACCTTGTCCTCGACGGTGATGCGCCCGGCAGCCGCGAGCTCGTCGAAGAGCGCGGCAAAGCCATCAGGCTCGAAGATGGCCGCGTTCACGGAAACGCAAAATACCGCCTGCGGCCGGGCGACACGCAGGAGTTCGTGGAAGGCTTCCGGGCCGACGTGGCCGTGGGTGAAGGTGCCGCAGGAGACAAAACCATCATAGGCATGTGAGGGAATATTAAGTGGCTGAGTAAGATCCGCCCTGATCAGGTTGTCATAGCAGGCCTTGCCGCGGGCGACGTCCAGCATTTCTTGCGAGAAATCCAAACCGTCGATCTCGGTGAAGCCGAGCTTCGCGAGAAAGGTGCCCACCAGGCCCGTGCCGCAGCCGACATCGAGCAGGCGGCCGTGGCGGTTTTCCATGCTTGCCGCGGCAATCTCCGCCACCCGCCGGGGTCCGACATAGCCCAGCGGCTCCACCATGTCGTCTTCATAGGCGCCAGCCCACTCCCGATAAAGCGACAACGCCTCCTCGCCGGACTTAATGTCGTAGGCACGCTCTAACAGCGACTTGGATCGTTTAACGTTAGCCACCACTTACTCGCAACTCTGCCGTCCTAGGAAACACCCCTCGCCCCGGAGCGTCCCTGCTCGGCGTCTATGACACCTCTCGGCCAGGCTAGACCAATTGGACCGCGAATTCGATAGGCATTCGTTTCGGCGGGCCCAAATGCGGATTGCTAGCGATCGGAATGTCCGAGGCTTCTATCCGGGGCGATGCGATCGCGAAGGCGTTGCTTGATGTCCTTGGCTTCTGGGAATCGGCCCTCCGCCTTGCGAGACCAAAGCAGATCGGAGCCCAAACGTATCTCAAATACACCGCCCCGGCCTGGAACCAGGGTGACACCGCCCAGGTCAGCCTCGAAGGTGGTAAGCAGCTCCTGCGCCAGCCAGGCAGCCCGTAGCAGCCAGCGGCAGCCGGTGCAATACTCGATTTCAACAATTGGCTTCATGGCCCTGTCCCGCCGTTGGGTTTTGCCCTTGCGTTAGATCATCGCCGGGTCAAGGCTACGCTATAAAACTGATAGCATCTATGCAGATTATCTCTGGGCCATTGTACCTACTGCAGAGGACATGGCGGTATATAAGGGGCCAAACGGCTTGGCCGTTTGGGTAGAGAATGACAGTGTTGTGACGACAAGATCTAAAATCTGAGGCAACCGCGAAAGAGCGGGCCCAACTCTTATGACCAAGTAGCATGATGGGAGCACCAAGTACGATGAGACTGATCAACGCACTCGTTGCCGCCGGCTTGACCGGGGCATTACTAAGCGCCAATGTGGCCTTCGCCCAAGACATGAAGTTCTGGCGCATTGGCACCGGCAGTGCTGGCGGCACCTACTTTCCCATTGGCGGCGTCATCGCCAATGCAATTTCCAACCCGCCGGGCTCGCGTCCCTGCGACAAGGGTGGCAGCTGCGGCGTCCCAGGCCTGGTAGCCATTGCACAATCGACCAACGCCTCGGCCCATAATGTGACGGCGATCCATGCTGGCCAGCTGGAGGCCGGCTTGACGGGGGCCGCCACCATGTTCCAGGCCTATCACGGCACCGGCAAGTTCGAGGGCAACGCCAAGGACAAGATCCGGGTGATTGCCAATCTCTTCCCGGAGGATATGCACCTAGTGCTGCCCAAGGGCGGCAGCCTGGCTTCTATTAAGGACCTGAAGGGCAAGCGGGTCGGCATCGCCCAGGCAGGCTCGGGCACGCAGATTGCGGTGATGATGATCCTCGAAGACAACGGCATCACCCGCGACGACATCGACGAGGCTGAACTCAACAACTCTCAAAGCGCCGAGCGCATCGCCGATGGTCAGCTTGATGCTTACTTCTACGCCGCAGGGACGCCGGTGGCGGCCATGGTTCAGCTGGCGACCACCAAGGGCATGGACCTCTATTCCTTCTCCGACGAAGAGGTCGCGGCGATCAACAAAATCCTGCCCTACTATGTCCCCTCGACCATCCAGGCCGGCACTTATGAGGGTATCGACAAGGATATCAGCACCGTCGCGGTGAACGGCATTCTCGTGACCTCCGCCGACCAGCCGGAAGAGCTGGTCTATGAGATCACCAAAGCCCTGTGGAATGACAACACGCGCAAGCTCTTGGACAATGGCCACGCCAAAGGCAAGGTGATCCGGCCGGAGACAGCCTTGCTGGGCATCAGCGGCCTTGAAGTGCCGCTGCATCCTGGTGCCGAGCGGTACTATAAGGAGGCCGGTCTCCTTTAATCAGGTCGGATTCAGGGGTAGGCGGAGGCTTTGGTGGTAGCGCTGGTTCTACCGCATCACCGAGCGTCCGCCCTCCTTGGCTAGCTCGAGGCACGCGCGAGTTGGGCTACAGGGTGGGTAGCTGACGGCCCAGGCAGGGGCACAAGCGGGGGGATAGCCGTGGCCGAACTGGAAAAGAAGCTGGATATTGACGCTGCCGAAGACCTCGAGCGGCAATTCGACAGCAGTCTCGATTTTCGCGGTCTTGGCCCGCGGCTTTCCTGGGCTCTATCGATCTTCGCCTTGATCTTTGCCGCCTATCACTATTTGACCGCAGGCTTCAAAATTCCTGTCGATTACTGGCACATGGGGATCCATTTGGCCGGTCTTTCGGTTCTGATCTTTTCCTTCTTCCCCTTCGTTCGCGGAACCACAGGCCGCGGCAGCAGTTGGCTAAGGCCGGGCAGAATCCCACTGGTGGACTGGGTTTGTATGATCCTTGGCATCGGCGCCGGCCTTTACTTAGGAGTGTCCTGGCACGGCTTGGATATCAATCTGCTGGGCTTTCAGTTTTCCTTGGCCGACCAGTCGCTGCGTCAGGGCGATCCGGCGAACAGCGACATCTTTTTTGGCACTGTGTTGGTCGTGCTGGTTCTGGAAATGGCGCGGCGTTCCTTGGGGCCGGTATTACCTCTGATCATCTTGGTGTTCATCGCCTATGCCCTCTTTGGGTCACATATGCCGGTGCAGATCCTGACTCACCCCGGGGTCGATTGGCGTCAGTTCATCAACAACATGTACTTTCCCCAGGAAGGCATCTTCGGCGTCACCCTGTGGGTGGTATCGACCGTGGTCTTTCACTTCGTGCTCTTCGGCGTGGTCGCCCAGCGCATGGGCCTTGGCCAATTCTTTATTGACAATGCGATGATCCTAGCCGGGCGATACACCGGCGGTCCGGCCAAGGTGAGTGTCATATCCTCGGCCTTTTTCGGCACCATCTCCGGCTCGTCGATCGCCAACACGGTCTCGACGGGCTCGCTCACCATCCCCAACATGAAGCGGCTCGGCTATCCCGGGCACTTCGCCGGCGGGGTCGAGGCCGCTGCCAGCGCCGGTGGTCAGATTACACCGCCGATCATGGGGGCCGCGGCCTTCATCATGGCCGAGTTCCTGGAGATGCCCTACACCGATATTGTCATCGCCGCCATCGTACCGGCCTCGATGCACTATATCGGTGTGATCTCGATGGTGCACTTCAGGGCGCGGCGTCTCGGCCTGCGCGGCTATGGCCGCGATCAGCTGCCGCAGCTCGCCAAGGTGTGGCGCGAGGGCTGGCAGACCATCTTGCCGTTGATCGCCTTGCTTTATGTCTTGTTCAGCGGCTACACGCCCTACATGGCGGCCTTCATCGGCATCACCTTGTGCATCGTGGTCGGATTTGCCAGCTTCAGGAATCCTGTGTCGCTGTTGATCTCGGCCGGTGCCTTGGCCTTTGTCATTTGGAAAATGCTTGCCGGCGACTTCGTGCTCGAAATGGGCTTGCTGATCATCGCCTGCATTGTCATCGGTACCCTGCACGGTCGCGAGCGACAGAGTCTCAAGGCGCTCCTGGCTAGTTTCCAGACCGGCGTCTCCTATGCCTTGGCGGTCGGCGCGGCGGCAGCGGCGGTTGGCATCGTGGTCGGCGTAATCAACACCACCGGCATCGGTTTTCGCCTCGGTTTCATGGTGACCAGCGGAGCCCGCGACATCGCCGAAGCGATTGCCCCGCTCTTCGCCTGGATTCAGGCCGAGGCCTTTTCGGTACAGGGGATCCAGCTCTTCGTGTCGCTGGTCTTCATCGCCATGGCCTGCATCTTGATGGGCGCTGGCCTGCCGACCACGGCGCTTTACATCATGCTGGCCACCGTGGCCCAGCCCTCGCTGGCACAACTCGGTGTGCCGCCCTTGGCCTCGCATCTCTTCGTTCTCTATTACGGGGTGATTTCGGAGATTACGCCACCGGTTTGCGCCTCGGCTTATGCTGCCGCCGGGATCGCAGGCGCCAATCCCTTCCGCACCGGGCTTTCGGCCTTCACCCTTGGCCTGGGCAAGCTGATGGTGCCCATGGTTTTCGTCTATGCGCCGACCATTCTGATCGTCCTTCCGGAACACTTCACCCTCTTGAGCTTTCTGCAGGTCTCACTCACCTGTGCGATAGGGGTTTTCGCAGTGGCGGCGGCGATCAGTGGCTTTTTTCTGGAGATCCTGCCGTTTTGGGCGCGCCTTATCTTGGGAGTTGCCGGGATCTTACTGGTCGCGCCGAGCACGGAAAGTGACCTTTACGCGGCTATCATGCTGATCCCGGTGCTGGCCCAGCAGGTGCTGGCGCTTCGGCAGGCGACCACCAGCAAGCTCGATGAAGGGGGCTAGGTGGGTCCCTCGATGGGCACGAAGCGGTCGTCCGCTGGGTCATAGCGCTGTAACCTTGCCGCGCCAATATCGAAGTACCATCCGTGCAGTTCCAGGCTGCCGGCCACGAGGCGCTCGTGGATCCAAGGAAAGGTCATGAGATTGGCCAGTGACTGCTTGACGCTTTCCTGCTCGCACAGCCGGGCCTGTTCGTCCAGGTTGCCGTGGGGCAGGCGCAACAAGGTGCGACTGCGGGCTTCGCGGCCGATGCGCATCCAATGATTGATGAAGTCCATGTTGTCGTCGGGGCGGGGGTCAGCCGCTATCAGAGCCCGAATGCCGCCGCACTGGGAATGACCCAGGACGACCACGTGCTCGACCTCGAGGACACAGACGGCGTACTGCAAGGCGGCGCTGGTGCCATGACGGGTAGGGCTGGATTCGCAGGGCGGCACCAAGTTGGCAATGTTACGCAATACGAAAATCTCGCCAGCCGCCGCCGAGGTTAGAATGGATGGCGCCACCCGCGAATCGCAGCAGGCGATCATCATCACTTTCGGCGTTTGTGCTAAGGCCAGCTCCTCAAAGAGACTAGGACGCTCTTCCAGGGTCCGATTGCGGAACTGAAAGAATCCGGCGATCACCCGGTCCAGTGATGACATGATAGCCCTCCTGCTGCTGCGGTGCGCACCCAATTTCTAGTTCGCAGACAACACCATAGCATGACTAATCGCAAGTGGGCTTGGAGTGTGCCCTTGGCCAGCCTATGATGGTCTTGGGTTTGGTCAAGCAGTCAGGATGGTGGCTATGGGATCGAGCGCCGGCGTGGTGTTGCTAGCCCTGAGCTTGACAATCGGCTCGGGTGGCTCGGCCGAACGGCAATGCGGCCAGCAAGTAGAGCAAGAGCTGGCTCGGCTTGGGCTCGGGCCGGACCAGGTACGCTCCATCAGTTTTCTGGAGGTGACCAAGGGGGGCCGCAGCGGCCGCGCCGCCATCGGCTACGAGGCCTTCGTCAACCTGAAGTCCTGTCGTGGCGCGTTGGTGATCGATATGACGACTTCCTGTCGGGTTCGCCAGCGTTATACCCGTCATGAATGCCACCTGCCGGGGCTGCCAAACTCCTAAGTTTGCGTTCCTGAACGGGCTTGCCTCGGCTTGCGCCCGCTCGCCAAAATGCCTATTGTCGCGTCGGTTCAGGTCATGTCGGGGCGTAGCTCAGCCTGGTAGAGTGCCTGCTTTGGGAGCAGGATGCCGGAGGTTCAAATCCTCTCGCCCCGACCACCACTGTTTGGCGGCCGGGGTGTCGCAAGCCAGCAGGTAGTACGGCGAAAGTAAGCGGGGGACTGGATGACGGTCAGAATTTATCGGCCTGCAAAATCGGCGATGCAGTCGGGTCGCGCTAAGACCGGACGTTGGGTGCTGGAGCACGAGCCAGGTGCTGCCCGCAGTGCCGACCCTTTAATGGGTTGGACCTCCGGGGCCGACACCAAGCACCAAGTGCGCCTGTTCTTTTCTAGCGAGGACGAGGCGGTTGCCTATGCCAAGAAAAAGGGCTGGATGTATCGGGTCGAGCGGGCCCGGGAACGGCGCATCCGGCCCAAGGCCTATGCCGACAACTTCCGCAGTACCCGCGTCGGCCGTTGGACTCACTGACCTATGGCGAGGCGGCTATTGTGCCATGCTCGGCCATGCGCGCCCGTAGCTCAGCTGGATAGAGCACGAGCCTTCTAAGCTTGGGGTCGCAGGTTCGAATCCTGCCGGGCGCGCCACGATCTCTGGGGTCCATACCGGAGAGATAGGTAATAGATTGTTCCCAAGACAGGGGTGACCGTCCCCCGGCCGAGAGCGTTAGCGCATAGAGGGCCAGGTCTCGTGCGGTGGGCCGACGCGTCCGGTAGCGGCGCTTCTCACTGTCGCGCTGTCAATAAAGCAGGCAGGACACCAAATGCGGCTTCTCGTCTGAGCCGATGTCCCTTTGCGCTGGGACTTGCTTGGCACAATCAGGCTTGGCCCGGGGACAGCGCGGATGAAAGGGGCAGCCGCTTGGCGGATTTTCCGGGTTGGGAATGTCGCCGGAAAGAACGATGCGCCTTCGTTGGCGATCGGGATCGGGCTGGGGCACCGCCGAAATCAGCGCTTGGGTATAGGGGTGGCTCGGGCGGCGATAGAGGCTCTCGGTATCGGTAGTCTCGACAATCCGCCCTAGGTACATAACAGCGACCCGGTCGCTTACGTGTTCGACGACGGCAAGGTCGTGCGAGATAAAGATGTAGGAAAGCGCCAGGCGCTCCTTTAGATCGAGCAAGAGTTCTAGAATCTGCGACTGGATAGAAACGTCGAGGGCCGATACGGGCTCGTCGGCGATAATTAGCTTAGGCTCCAAGGCGATGGCCCTGGCGATACCGATGCGCTGGCGTTGGCCGCCGGAAAACTCGTGCGGATAGCGCCTGAGAGCGTCTGCGTCGAGGCCCACCGTGGCAAGCAGAGTGGCGACCCGATCGCGCCGCTCGCGTCGGCTGCCGACACTGTGGATGGCCAGCGGTTCGCCGACGATCGCTTCCACGGTGAGACGCGGATCGAGAGAGGCGTAGGGGTCCTGGAAGATGATTTGCATGTCCCGCCGCCGCGTCCGGAGATCCTGCAAGGGCAAGGCAAGCAGGTCCTCGCCTTCGAAGCGAACGCTGCCGGTGCTGGGTTCGATCAAGCGCAGTATCAAACGGGCCAAGGTCGACTTGCCGCAGCCGGACTCGCCGACAATGCCCAGGGTCTCGCCGCGTTCCAGGTAAAGGCTGACGTCCTTCACCGCCTGTATCCCGCCAGCGCCATGCTTGGTCGGAAAGAGCTTGGAAACGGCCTCGACCTGCAACAGCGGGCCATGCTTCGCTGAAGACATGGCGCTTAGCTCCGCGGGTTCCAGCAAGCCGCCCTGTGGCTCCGCCCTTGCCCGCTCGAAACACCCGGCGCGAGCTGTGGGGTCTCCACGCGGCAGCGGTCGATCGCCTGTCCGCAGCGATCGGCGAAGGCGCATCCTTTGCCGCGCGCGCCCGGCGGTGGCACCATTCCCGGTATGCTGGGAATTCGCTTGCCGCGTCCGCCGAGCCGAGGCAGGGCATTCAGCAATCCGGAAGTATAGGGGTGACGCGGCGTGCGGAAGAGCGCCTTGGCCGGTGCCTGTTCGACAATCCGCCCCGCATACATGACCACGACCTCGTCGCAGACCTCGGCAACCACGCCCAAATCATGGGTGATCAGTAGGATCGCCATGCCGAGCTCTGCCTGTAGCCGCAACAGGAGATCCAGGATCTGTGCTTGGATGGTCACGTCCAAGGCAGTCGTCGGCTCATCGGCGATGAGCAGCGTCGGTCGGCAGACAAGTGCCATGGCGATCATCACCCTTTGGCGCAGCCCACCGGAAAGCTCGTAGGGATACTGATCGAAACGTTGAGCGGCGGCGCCAACGCCCACTTGATGCATGATTTCAATGGCTGCGGCCCGCGCGCTCTTGCCCGACTCACCGCGGTGCAACCGCAGGACCTCGGCAATTTGAAAGCCGATGCTGAGGGTCGGGTTGAGGCTGGTCATCGGTTCTTGAAAGACCATGCCGATACGA
The DNA here is from genome assembly GCA_965222795.1 of Rhodospirillales bacterium. Taxonomy (GTDB): domain Bacteria; phylum Pseudomonadota; class Alphaproteobacteria; order Kiloniellales; family CBDCUY01; genus CBDCUY01. The sequence continues at coordinate 4,458,480 of OZ244972.1, forward strand.
TCACCGCGCACCCGCCGCATCTCGGTTTCGCTGAGGCTGGTGAGGTCAAGGCCGTCGAAGAGGATACGACCACCATCGATGTGACTGGGAGGCGACGGCAGCAGGCGCAGGACCGTCATGGCGGTGACGCTCTTGCCGCAACCAGACTCGCCGACCAGGCCCACCGTCTTGCCTTGCTCGACGGAAAAGGCAACCTCTTCGACCACGCGAAGCCTCCCCGCTTCCGTCGAGAAACTTAAGGTAAGATTTTCGACCTGAAGCAGGGAAGCTGGTGTCTCGGTTGTTTGAGCCTGCGCGGTTTTCTCTTGCGGTTGAACCACCCTATGCCTGGGCCTCAATCAAAGACGAGGCGAGGGAAGTAGAGAGAAACCACCCAATTCGGTTGGTCGACGATCTCGCTAATGCGCAGGTCGCCGGCAACACTGCACAGCATGTAGGCTTCGACCGCGGACAGTCCCTGGCGCTTGCCCAGGAGATCGATCATGCCGGAAACGGCAGCCTTGGCACCTTCGAAAAGGTCCGGTCCAATGCCGGTCGTCACCTCATAGCCTTTGCCATCGAGGTGGCGCGATACGGGACCGGCAGTGGTGAAACGTGGGAAATCGAGCCGGGCATCCTTGATCAGCTCGAACTTGGCGGCCAGCTTCATCGGACTTTCAATGGCTGTGCCACAAACCTCACCATCACCTTGTGCCGCGTGGGTATCGCCAACGGAAAAGAGGGCGCCCGCCACTTCGACAGGCAGATAGAGCTCACTGCCCTCTGAAAGATCGCGAATGTCCATATTGCCGCCAATCCGCCGCGGCGGCACGATGCTGTGGGTGCCAGCCTCAGCCGGGGCCAGGCCAATCGTGCCACAAAACGGCTTCAAGGGAACCTTGCCGCCGGGCCCATAGAGGGCCGGTGTCAGGGAACTCGCATCATAAGACCAGATGTGCAGGGCCGGTTCCGTGAACTGATCCGCCAAAAGGCCAAAGCCGGGAATATTGGCTGTCCAGCCCCAGCCCGAGGGCTCAAAGCCGAGCAGCGTAACCTTCACTGCATCGCCCGGTTCGGCCCCGTCAATGAAGACGGGGCCGGTCACCGGATTGATCTTGCCGAAATCAAGGCGGTCCAAATCCGCGAGGACGGAGTCCGGTCCAAGCTGAGCGCCGGAGGAATCGATGGTTTCGAAAGCCACCGTTTCCCCGGGCGCGATAGTCAGCTGCGGCGCGAAGCTGTTGTCCCAACCGTTATGGCTTTGCGCCTTGTGGATCGTGTGGTTACAGCTACTGAGCGTTTTTGTCATAGACATACTCATAGTGAACAGGGATGTGGATGGGGTCGGCAAAGAAGATATCCTTACCGCCGATCCGCGCCGAGTGCATGGCGAAGCGCACCTCGTTAAACACCGGCACCCAGGGTGCGTCTTCCATGATCTTGTGGTAGATCTGCCGCCACAGCTCGATACGCTCCTCGGCCTGGTCGGCGCCAGCCATGCCATCAGCCTTTGCCGCCAAGGCATCGACCTCCTCGTTGCAGTACTTCGCCCAGTTCCAGCCGCCCGGTACGGCACCGCCGCAGCCGAGGATCGGACCATAGAAGTTGGAGGGATCGGGATAGTCGGCGATCCACGCCATGCCGCCGGACCACAGCATCGGCGCCGTACCTTGCCCGCCGGCATCGATCACCGTGGCCTGCGCCAAGGCCTTGATTTCGGCCTTAATGCCGACCGCCGCCAAGTCTTGTTGGAAGGATTGGGCAATGCGCGGGTTCGGGTCGGTGTTCATGGCATAGAGCTCGGTCTCGAAACCATCCGGATAGCCGGCTTCGGCCAAGAGCTCCTTGGCCTTGGCGGGGTCATAGGCATAGCCTTCGTAGGCCGTGTCGTAGGCCGGCATCGCCGGTGGCAGCGGCTGGTTGGCAATCACACCGCGGCCATTGACGATACGAACCACCCGTTCCTTGTTGATCGCCATATTTACGGCTTGGCGCACCAGCTTGTTGTCGAAGGGCGCTTCGGTCGTGTTCATGGTGATGTAGCCGGTGTGCAGCAGGTCGCCTTCGACGATCATGCCTTCGTTAGCCGGATCATTCTTTTCCTGCAGGAAGTTGGCGGAAGGGATGGGATCGCCCAAGACATCCACCTCGCCGCGTTTGAGACGCAGCAGTGCGACGCTCGGCTCTTGTCCGACTTCGAAGACGATCTTGTCGAGGTGGGGTGCCCCCTCACGGAAATAGTCGGCGTTCCGTTCAAAGACCACACGCTGGCCCAGCGTCCATTCGGTCATCTTGTAGGCGCCGCTGCCGACCGGATTGCGGCCGAAATCTTGCCCGTGTTTCTCGACTTCCTCCCTGGGCACGGCAAAGGCAAAATTGATGGCCATGATTTGCAAGAAGGTCGCGTCGGGTTGAGAGAGCTCGATAACGACCGTATGGTCGTCTGGCGTGGTGATACCGCTAAGTTCCTGGGCGCTACCGCCGGCCATCTCGTCGAAGCCTTTGATCTGCCAGAAGAAGCCCTGGCCGGGGCTCTGTGTTTCCGGATTGACCGAGCGTTCGATCGAATACTTGACGTCGCTGGCCACTAGCTCTCGGCCGTTGTGAAACTTGACGCCCTTGCGAAGATTGAAGGTATAGACCAGGCCGTCTTCTGAAATGCTGTAGCTTTCGGCTAAGTCGGGAATGAGCTCCGTGGTGCCTGGCTTATAGTCCATCAGACCATCGAAGAGGCTTTTGATCATTGACCAATTTTGCCAGTCGTAGCCAATGGCCGGATCAAAGGTGCTGATGTCGTCCTTGTAGGTGACGACCATACTGCCGCCCATCTTGGCTTCTTGAGCGATCGCATTGCTTCCATGGACCAGGAAAGCTGCTAGGACCAAGGCGGAAGCTGCACCTATTAATTTATTTTCTTTCATAGATTTATCTCCCTTATGATGGCTAACATTTCACCGCAATCTGATGCGCGGGTCAATCAATGGAGCGGTGAGATCGGCCAGTAAATTGCCGATGACGATGGCCACAGCTGCGACCAGCGTGACCCCCATGATGATCGGGATGTCGATGCGCTGAATGGCTAGCCACGCGAGCTGGCCGATGCCGGGCCAGCCGAAGACCGATTCGACAACCACAGCACCGCTCATGAAAATGCCGATGTCCAGTCCGACCATAGCTATCACCGGTAGGATAGCATTGCGCAGGGCATGGACAAGAATAATCCCAGGCTCGCTCAAGCCCTTGGCGCGAGCGGTGCGGATGTAGTCTTGGCGCAGCACCTCGACCATGCTGGAGCGCATCATGCGTGAATACCAGCCGCCGCCGGCGATCCCCAAGGTGAGTGCGGGCAGGATTAGATGGCTGAGGCAGCCAAACCCACTCAAGGGGAACCAGCCCAAAAGGTTGGCGAAGACGTAGAGCAGCAGCAGTCCGACCACGAACTGCGGCGTCGACACGCCGGCAAAGGAGAAAATCATGATCCCCCGGTCAAGCCACTTGCCCCGACGGGTCGCCGCCATGATGCCGGCGGGAAGGCCGATCAGCAGCTCGAAGAAGATGGCACCGGCCATGAGCAGCAGCGTCGCCGGCAGTCGACTTTCGATCAAACGCGAGACTTCCGCCTTTTGCACGTAGGATCGACCAAGGTCTCCTTGCACCAGCTTGGACACATAGGCCGCATATTGTACCGGGATCGGCCGGTCCAAGCCAAGCTGATGGCGGATGTTTTCGACGGCTTGCGGGCTGGCGCTGCGGCCGGCGATCATGCGAACCGGATCGGCCGGAATGAGAAATGTCAGCCCGAAGGTGATCACCGAAACGCCGATCAGGATCAGCACGGAAGCGGCCAGGCGCTGGGCGAAGTAGCGCAGCATCAGCGCCCCCGCTGGGTCGGGTCGAGCGCGTCGCGCAGCGCGTCACCGACCAGATTGAAGGCAAGCGCCAGCACCATGATGGCGATACCGGGAAAGAAAACCAGCCAGGGTGCGGAAAGGAAGTAGGACTGGCTTTCAAAGATGATCCCGCCCCAGGAAGGGGTCGGTGGCTGCACCCCGATGCCAAGGAACGATAGGGTCGCTTCCAACAGGACCGTGGTCGCGATCCCGAGGGTTGCCCAAACCAGGATTGTGGGGATCAAATGCGGCAAGATGTGCAGGAACAAGATGCGCGGCCAAGCGGCGCCGAGGGCGCGTGCCGCCTCAATATACTCACGCTCGGCCAGCGCGGTCGTTTCCGTATAGATCACCCGCGCGATTTGTACCCAGTTCACCAGGGCGATGACCATGGCGACGATCCACAGGGAAGGGGTAAAGATGGCGGCCAGGGCGATGGCCAGCAACAAGGCAGGAAATGCCATCATCAGATCGGTAAAGCGCATGATCGCGGCGCCAATCCAACCCTGGATGTAGCCGGCGATGACGCCGAGCAGGGTTCCAACGGCGACGGCTGCGCCATTGGCGACCACGCCGATGATCAAGGAGGTGCGCGCGCCATAAAGCAGGCGGGAAAGCAGATCCCGTCCCAGGAGATCGGTGCCCAGCCAGAATTCCTGGTTCGGCGGCAGCGGGGCGCCTTCCAGTGTCAGCCCGTCAAAGAACTGTTCTGTCGGATCAAAGGGGGCAATAGCCGGCGCCGCCGTGGCCGCGATGGTGACCCCGCCGATAATGACAATACCCGCACACGCCAACGGGTCCCGAAGAAGACGACGCCAGGCCCTAGCCATTTCCCACTTCCAGGCTTCGCTAGATTGATCTCATGCGGCAGGAATAGGTGTCAATTCGTCGATTGCCATACCAGCTCGCGGATCAGGATCCGGTGAAAAGCTTTTAGGTCAGGAAAATGAGCGTGCCCAAGCCCCACAGCAGCAGCGCAAAATGTGTCGCTTGCGCCCACTCGTGGCCGGCCCAATAGTGAAACCACTGGCCGCCCACAAGAAAGCCACCCCAGATCATGATGAAACCGATCACGCCAACCATCGCGACCATGCGCGCTAGTTCGGCCTCCAAGAGACCGGCGAGGGCCAAAGAAAGGGCAGCGGTTGCAACAGTCAAGATGATTGCGACCACAGATTCGGCAACGACGATACAAGCGAACAGCAAACGGTGAGCCGCTGGGCTGTCGATGCGATTCTTGCTGACGGCGGCAAAGATCTCTGGGTATTGCCGGACCCGCTGCATGGTGAAGACTTCCACGACGACATCGCCGTTGACGTGCGGCGCGCGAATATTTTCGATGGCGCCGAGCCCAAGCCAGCCTGCCATCAGTGCGATGAGCACGGTTTGTCCGATCAACACAAGCGTTTCCATTGTCTGCTACTCGGTTTCCTGGCCTGGCAAGGGATGACGATGGGTGTTCGGCCGCCCGACGCTCTAGGCCTTTGCGGGCACCTCTAATGCCTCAATCGCCGCCGGTGTCATATGCTTTACCCGGGCCCATGCGCGCGACTTGCTGGAGTTGAGCAGGCCCGCCGGATCGAAGCGTTTCTTGGTGGCCAAGTGGCGGTAGTCGGTGTTTTTGAGGCCACCTTCCTCGATGATGCAGGTGTGTGGATCGGAAACCGGAAAGCCGTGTTCCTCGTAAATAGCGATGATCTCATATAGCCGCTTTTCGTCGACATAACGGACCACTGGCAAGTCAATGCCAACGAGCTGATTACCAAGGCGAGCAAACTCGTGGTGCATCAAGACTTCATCGCCAAAGTGATGCCAAAGTGCTTCGACCTTGTCGGCGTCGATCGGTGCTGGGACCATCACCTGCAAATAGGTAACGCTTTTGTCGACCTTCAGGACTTGCAGGGTTGTGTGATTGTAGGCGAACTCGAAAACATGGGGCAGACCGGCAGCTGCCAGCGAAGCCTCGTCCATGGCGAGCGCCACGCGGCCATTGGTCCGGGTCACCACCTGCTTGAAAGCCTCAAGATCTGGCCGCGCCACTAAACTCAGCAGCAGATGACGACCTTTCACTAGGACGTTTTCCAGCTTGTCGAAGTAGGAGGCGATGCGCGTGTCAACCGTCGAAACCAACTTGCGCTCAAGATCATCGCGCTTGGCCAGGACAAGGCCGGCGTCGAAGGCGGCGCGATAGCTTTCGTAGGTCGCAATACAGTTGATCCAGTCGCGCTTCGGGGCGGTCTTAAGGGTGAGCTCAACAATTACCCCGTTAATGCCCCAGGCGTGGTGAACCAGGTTAATCGCATCGCCGGTCAAAACATGACGCTGCGGTTCGGCTTCAAGGGTAAGCACGGTTAGGCTGATAATGTTACCCCTATCGCGCAACATGCCGTGTTCGATCGAGCCGATGCCGCCAGAACCGCCGCCGACGAAACCGCCGATGGTGGCCATGCGCTCGGTCGAGGGAAAGACCGGTAGCTCCCGGTCCTGCGCGCGCAAGGCCTGGTTCAGTTTGTGGATCAAGCAGCCGGCCTCGACGCGCACGAAATCAGGTCCGACCTCGAGAATGCGGTCCATCCCCATGGTCTCGATGATCAAGCCGCCGTCGAGAGGAACTGCTTGCCCGTAATTGCCGGTGCCACCACCGCGCAAGGTAACCGGTACCTTGTGGGCAAAGGCTTGGCGTAGGACTTGGAGCAGCTCTTCCTGATTGCGCGGCCTTGCCACCAGGTCCCCGTGGCAGTCACGCAGTTGTTGGCTCAGAATTGGACTATACCAAAAAAAGTCGCGGGATTTGCGTTTGACCAATGCAGGAGACTGGATAACGGGGATATCGCCCAAGGCCAAGGCAAAGGCCTGCCAATCAGTATGGGTCTTTCCGGAAAGGGACATAGGTTGGAACCTCTTCTCAAAAAATCGGCATGGCATCCCGCAGCTGTCCGACAAGCGGGCTGCGCGGCGCACCGGCAACGACATCGGCGCTATGGCGGGCTTCCACTACTAAGAGATCATCGATCTCAGCGTCCTCCAGCGGCAGGTCGCCATAGCCAAGAGCGTTACGGCCATGTCGGGTGATTGTGGCAAGCCAGGGTCCGTAGGGCGGATCCAACTGTGCAGCAAGGGCGGCGCTTGCCAAGCTCGCCATCGGATCATGGCGTCCGAGTGGGCAGAAGGCATCGCCGACGTTATCAGAGCCGAAGGTTACCGGAACACCGGCCGCTTGCAGTTCGCGTATCCGCGTAATGCCGCGGCGATCCGGCGAGCCGTCGCATCGACCTTGCAGGTAGAGATTGGTGGCGGGCAGGGCGACCACCGAGATCCCGGCCCTTGCAATCTTCTCCAGAGCCTTCTTTAAGGCCGAGCCGGAAAGGTTCATCAAGCTGCAGGCGTGGCCGCAGAGCACCGGGCCCTGAAATTTTCGTTCAATTGCAATGTCGGCAATCGCTAGTAAGCCATTCAAATCTTTGGAAAGGCCTTCGTCGACATGGAAGTCGAGGGGAAGGCCATAGCGCTCCGCCAGGTCAAAGACCTTGCGCAGCCTCTTCTTCTTGCGGCCCTGGTCAAAGACGTAGACGCCCAAGGCGGCATTGTCTTCGGACGATCGCTTTGCTAGGCCGGATGTCGCCCTTTTATCATCGAAATCCTCAAGCGAAACAAGCGCGCAGCGCTGTAGCCTCAATCCATCTCGCCATTCATCTGCGAGTTCGCCAAGCACGGTCCAAGCCAGGGGCGGCTCATCAGTAAAGGGCTCGCGTGCGTTATCCCAGTCCACATGGCTGCGTACCCAACCGCAGCCCGATGCGACCAATTCCGCAATACCGCGACCGGCGCGACTGCGCACGTCCTCGCGCGTCCAATGGCTCTTGTCGGCTCGCTGGATGGTCATGGCCCTTTGCAGATCGCCGCCGACCCCTTCGAGCCGGCCTATGGTGTGGCACTTATCGAGATGGCAATGGGGTTCGACCAAGCGTGGCAAAAGAATACGGCCGCCAAGATGGAGCTCGCGACTGTCAAGTGGCGGCGGCTCGGTGCCCAGGAACGCCTCCACTTTACCGTTTCGCAAGAGCAGGTCACCAGCCCGCAGGTCGCCGATCTGATGCCCGCCCAGACGATCCGGGTTGGCTATCAACGCCGCCGGTAGGCCGACGTTGCGCAGCAGTATGGGCGACATCGTCAAGGGCCCTCGGTCTCGCGCGGGTCGGCAGCGCCGCCTACACAATCTAGGGAAAACTGATCAAATTCTTCGAGGAAGGCGGCCAGGCGCCGGGCGGCGCCATCCAGCAGCCGTTCGCCCTTGGCACGGGTAGCAGCCGAAGCATTGCCGCAAGCACCCTCGGCGTTGAGATCCTGAATCAGCCAGCCGAGTTTTGCCTTGCCAGTGCCAGGGGAAAGGAACTCAAGCTCGGCCGCCCAGTCTTCGCTGCGCGAGCGAAAATCCTTGGCCAAATCCATCTCGACCAGATCGCCACGTGCGGCCAGCATAATGGAGGTCTCGCTTTCGCCGGCGTGAATGCCATGTAGGTGCTCGCGGGCGTCGAAAAGTGCTTCGTCGACCCCAAGCTGATACCAGGATGTCGAGGCGGTCAGCATGCCGTGCTTGGCCCTCAGGTCGCGGGCCACCATGTCCATGGCAGCCGTGTTGCCGCCGTGTCCGTTGAACAGCAATAGCTTGCAAAGACCAGCGCGGGCAACGCTGTCGCCCACCTCCATCCACAAACGCATCACCGTTTCGCCGCTCAGCGTCAGGGTGCCAGGAAAATCGATATGCTCATTGCTCTTGCCAATGGCCATGGTCGGCAGGAAGAGGACGGGAAGGTCGTCCGGCAGATAGGGTAGGCAGCGGGCGATCACCGCCTCGACGATGTCCCGGTCGACGGAAAGCGGCAGATGCGGGCCATGCTGCTCGATGGCGCCAAGCGGCATGACGGCGATGCAGCGCGTGCAGTCAAGGGCACGAAACTCGGCGACGGTTAGGTCAGCCCAATAGCGTTTGGGTGTCATGGCCGGTCCTCCACAACAGCCGCGGCGATTGCTTCTACTTCCACTTTGAAGACTTCGCGGCTGAAGCCGCTGACGATCATCAGTGTCGATGCCGGCGGCGGGTCAAGATCCGCGATGAAGGCATCGCGCGCCTGCATGTAGTCGGCCAAATAGGCGCGGTCGGTTACATAACCGTTGAGGCGAACGATAGCTGCCAGGGACATTCCCGCCTCCTCGATCACCGCGGCGATGTTGGCGAGGCAAAGCGCCGCTTGGCCGGCGGCCTCTTCGGGAACGGCGTCGTCGGCCGCGACGCCGAGCTGGCCCGAGCAAAACAGCAGGCGCGCACCGGCCTCGACGGCAACACCATGCGAGTAGCGGGCGAAGGGTGGACGGATGAGCGGTGGTGTCAGATAAGTCAGCATAGCGCCTCATTCTTTGCCCCGGGTATGCCGGTGACCGAGGGTGTAATGTGACCGAAGAGTTGATCGAGAAATCCCATGAACCAGTCGTGTTGTCGCGTGTCATGAATCTGGGCCAGATGGTCCTGCTGCTCGCGGGTCTGGGCCCCCGGTTCGCCAAAGGCGGCAGAGGACGAGTCCTGCCAGCGGCGGAAGCCAGCCCGTGTCACCTCCGCGTGAAACTGAAAGGCAAAGGTGGTCTCGCCATAGCGCATGGCCTGATGGGGATAGCTCTCGCTATAAGCCAAGTGCTCGGCGCCGGCCGGCAGGTCGAAGCCGTGGTAATGGCTTTGGGCGACATGCAAAGTTTCAGGAAAAAAGCGCCTGCCGGTCTCAGTCGGATGAATCGCGTAATAACCGAACTCATGTGCACCGCTTGGCGGCGGGCCGACCGGGGCGCCCAGGACATGGGCGATCGACTGGGCACCTTGACAGATGCCTAGCAACGGGATGCCGTTGGCCATGCATCGTTCTGCCCAACGGTGCTCGTCAATCAGGAAGGGGTATCGCTCGGTTTCCGTAACCACGAAGGGGCCGCCATAGATGACCGAGGCGATGACCCGGTCGTCCGGCTCGCCTAAGCTGTCACCCGAGAAAGGAAAGCGTTCCTCAGGCTCGAACCCGCGATCCGTGAAGTAGCTTAAAACACGGTCGTCGAAAGTGCCTTGACGATGCCGGATGAGAACCACACGCCTTTCCATTGACCCCTCCATGATTGGATCAAGTTGCGATGTGGCCCTCTTGTTTCGCCCAGTGCCAGTGGGACTGGGATCGCTATCAGTCCTTAGTGGCGCCTGTCAAGTGCATGACGTTCTTGTTGTGCCTGAAGGCAAGCGAAAGCGCTATTGATCTTCCGCCACTGGCGGCGGCGTGAGCACGAGACTGCCCACGTGGTGTTTCTCCAAAAACGCGGTTTGCGCCTCGCGAATTTCGGAAAGCGGCCGAACAGCGGCAACTGCGGGCGTGATCCCTCCCGCCTCCAATGCTCGTATCAGGGTTGGAAACGTATCTTGGCGATAGATCGTTGAACCGAAGAAAGTGAGGTTCTTTAGATACAAAGTGCGCAGATCGAGGTTTACCAAAGGGCCGGCGATGGCGCCCGCCGTCACGTAGCGGCCGCCCCGCCTTAGAAGCGAGAGATAGCTGCTGAAAGCCTTGCCGCCCACAACATCGGCGACCACTGAAAAAGCCTGCCCGCCCGAGGCCTTACGGGCCGCAGCGACCAAATCGTCGCTCTTTCGATCGACCACCGCATCGGCACCTAGCGCCAGGACCGCATCCTGCTTCGAGGCCGAGGAAACCGCAACGACCCGCGCGCCAAGCCATTTGCCGAGCTGGACCAAAAAACTCCCGACGCCGCCAGAAGCACCGGTGACTAGCAGCAAATCCCCTTCGCCAACACCGGCCATCAAAAGCATGTTCATGGCAGTGCCCCCGGAACATGGCAGGGTCGCGATGGCTTCGTCCGGTAGCTCTAGGTCATTGGAGACCGTCACCGCATTTTTGGCAGGAAGTGCCACAAATTGCGCAAAGCCTCCATCGAGATCCGCCCCCAGGTAGCGAACCCCGTCCAATCCATACTCATCATTGGGGTCGCGAACCTGCGGGTCGCAGACCACCCTTTCGCCGATTCGCGTCGAACTCACACCCTGACCGACCGAAACGATCCGACCCACCACGTCCGCGCCCTGGATGCGGGGGAAGGCCATCGCAGTGCTCCAGTCGCCCATGCCATCGTCTTCGACGCCGAACCCTTCTCGCCCGCCCTCGGCGGTGGTGCCGGCCGTCACGCTTTGGCTATACCAGCCAGTGCGGGTGTTGATATCGGTGTTGTTCATGCCGGCGGCGCTCACCTGGACCAGGGCCTCGCCAGGCGACGGCTCTGGCACTGCCACATCGTTGCGATAGTTCAACTTGTCCAACCCGCCGTAGCCGGTGAGCTGGACGGCGGCCATGGTGGTAGGGAGTGTCATGGAGCCTCGCTGCTCTCGTCGTGCCCCTTACCGTAGCACTTCGCGATTTTGGTTAGAAGTTTCGACGGTCGCGTTCGGCAACTTTTGTAAAGGGGTGCTTTTCGCCGGCCGTGTCCATCCAGTGGCCGATTGCTTCGACACCCGATCCTTCTCCGAAGTAGGACACATCAATCGACAAAAGCAAAGATCGCTCTTGCAGCCACCATTTTCTAAGCGGGGCGGGATTTGCTGCTATTGTGTCGCCAGGCGGCGGCCAGCGTCTTGGAGAAAATTGTGGACCGTCTCGTATAGCTCGTGACGGCGCTTCTCCAGCAACAAGATGTGGGTTGCCTCCGGGATGATTTCGACCTGGGTCACCGGTGCCCTGGTCAAGTCGCTGACGAGATTGAAGCGGTCTTTGGGCAAGGTGAAACGATCAAACTCCCCGGCGACAATCAAAGTCGGAGATCGGATCGTCGACGCATGGAAGAGGTGACGGCCTTGTCCTTGGTAGAAAGCATCTTCAAGGGGGCCATTCGGGGCACGGATACTCGGCGGATCCCTCAGAGCGCTGGTCTTATCGCTCTCAAGGATAGCCTGTAGGAAGGCCTCTAAGACCGCTTCTTCGCGATAGAGGCTCTTATCCTCAGCAGGAATCTGCGCATCCCAAAATCGTCGGATCTTTTCAACCGGCACCAGGCGGTATCCGCCAATCGCCCGGTTGAAGAGCTTTGGGTCTTCCGGGTCGCGCAACCAACTGCTGGCGCCCGCATCAGGATGCCCAGCAACTGCGTAAAGGGGGGCATAGAGGACGAGGCCCGCTACCTTTTCTTCGTGCAAAGACGCATAGTAGCCGGCCAAGGTGGCGCCCCAGGACCAACCGATCAGACTGATCTTGTTGACCCCTTGCTCGGCGCGCGCATGTTCGACGACAGTATGCAAATCCCGCAAGGCCAAATGGCTTCGCGAAAGGGGCCGGCTGGCACTGGGCGGCTCGGTCATCGCCGGTTCGCGGGTCGAGCGGCCAAAGTTGCGAATATCAAAGAGATAAACGATGTAGCCCCGCTTCGCCATCCAGTCGGCCCAGGAATAATCCTTGTACTGCAAGTCGAAATCGGCCAGCGAGGGCAGGGTGCGACCGTGAATGAAAATGACAACGTTGCTATCGTCCGGGCGTGCCTTACCCTCCAGCCATTTGCTCCGCACGAAGAGTTTGACGCCTGGATCAGCGCTATCAATGTAGTTATCGATGTAGGTGATCTCGTCGGCGGCGGCCAAACCTACTGATAGCCCGCTGAAAAGGGATAGCAGGAACGCAAATAGTAAAATAAAAAGTCGGCTGAACTGCATAAAAGATCGCCCAGGATTTTCAGCCAATCCTTTCAGTATAGGCCAAGATTGTTTGCCCAACTCACCCATCATCCTGAAACCCTAGTCTTTGGCTTCCCAAGATTCTACCTTTTAGTAAATCTTTTTCTCTTTGATTTCCATATATTATTTTTACTAACCTTGGTTGGTTGTTTCATCTATCGTTACTTGGCCCTGCACCAGCGAAGGCGCTATGCCTCTCCGGACAGTGAAATAGGTAGCAGCCTGCCCCTCGCAACCTCGCCCCTTGATCCCTTTACTCGAGCGACTATGACGATAGTCTCACAGTCTGTTTCGACCGGTTGAAGCGCCCCAACGCCAGCCAAAGCAACGCTGTTGCAATGAGGCAATAAAGGGCAAATAAGGCAGAAATAGTCTCGATGGTCAGGTTCTTATCCATCATGGCACCCATGACCACAGGCCCGAGTGCCGACGCGAATACCGAAAAGGCCACCGCCATCGAGCGGATCGCACCGATATGGCGAGTTCCATAGACTTCGGCCCAAAGCGCCGTGACTGCTATATAGGTGATGCCGGAACTCAGGCCGAGCAAGAAGAGATAGGGCCAGGCCCAAAGGGCGGCATCGAAGGCCCAAAGCATCAAGAGCCCGGTCGCCATGGGCAAGAGAAAACCTGGCAAGACGCGAAGAGCGGTAAAGCGGTCGATCAGCGGCCCCGCGACAATCGATGCTAACACAGCCGCCACGGCATAGATCCAGTAGCTGCCGGTGATCCAGGTGGCCGACCAGCCTTTGGCTGCTGCTAGGGGAAGGTGGTGGAAGAAAAGGGCGGTGCCGATGAAAGACGGCGCCAAGACCGCGGGCAGCAGGAGATAAAATCGGCCATCGCGCAGCACCTGGGCGCGGCTCCAATCACTCGTTGCTGGATTGGCGGCTTGTCCGGTGGCGTCGGCTGGCTGGGCATTTTCGCCGCGCAGCAGCCACCACACGCTGGGCAGCAAAAAGAGAACCAACAGCAAGGTTGTTACCCCATAGGTCTGCCGCCAGCCGAGCGTTGCGATGCCGAGAACTGCCAAGAAGGGCAGGAGCGTCTCGCCGGCGGCGTAGCCCATCGACGCGACGGCAATTGCCTTACCCCGGTCTTTACCGAAGAATCGGGCCATGGCCGTGGTTCCGGTATGGCTGGCGAGACCCTGCCCCGATTGGCGCAGTAAGAAAATCGCCAGGATTAGAAAGGCGGCACTGGGCACAAGGCCGATAAAGGCGCTGGCGACGATCAGTGCCAGGCAAACCAAAGTGGCATATCGGATAAGGGGGAGCCGGTCGATTTGCTGTCCTGTCCATGGCAGCACGAGGGCGCTCAATAGGGTGCCAGCCATGTAAATCCCGCCCCATTCGCCGTGACTGAGGCTGAATTCATCACGCACTGCCGGCCCGAAGGTGCCGATAAAGAAGGTTTGTCCGGCGCTTGATGCGAAGGTCATGAGAAAGCCAAAGGCAAGAAGCCTGGGCTTGGCAAGGAGCAGCCGGAGATAGCTTTGCAGAGCCATAGGACGCACAGCCGTTTTTTGGTGCAAGGATTCTGGAGAAGACGGAAGAGGCTATCCGATGGGGATCGGTTCGGTCCAGTGTCTTATGGTTCTAAATTCAGGTAAAGCCGCAGGTTTGAGCCTATCGGCAAGTCTTGGCCCGATATCAGTTTTCTTCGTGGCGAGAACGCGAAAGCCCGCACTAGCGTCCGCGCACTTCCTCGTCGGGCAGTACGTCGGGGTCGCCGCCCTTTTTGGGCTTGTGGCTTCGATGCCATTCCTCTAACGAGCGATCGGGATAGCCCTCAAAGCAGGCTTCGCCACGGCGGGCCTCACTGCGGACCCACTTAGGCTTGGCGCCCATCATCATGTGGACATGCTCCGGCGGCTCCGGTAGTTCCGTATCGATGGCGCTGGCGAAAGGATGGATGAGGTCCGGCCAGCGCGGGTCGTAGACCCACAAGGCCGAGCCGCAGCGACCGCAAAACCGGCGCTCGGCCGGGCTTTCCTGTCCATCGATCAGGGCGCGGTAGATGTGAATATTTTCTTCGCCATAGACTTTCAGGCTCTTGGCGTGGGCGCCCAGATTGATGGCGTAGCCGCCGCCGCCGCCGGTCTTTCGGCAGATCGAACAGTGACAGCGCAGGTAAGGCATGGGCGCGTAAGATTCTACCGTGAAGGTCACCGCACCGCAGTGACAAGAACCGGAAAGCTGCATAATGGGTTCCCTTTCTTCCGGGTTTGGCGCCGGTGACGTCGTCATCAAGAGGCTATCCGATGAGGTGTGGAATGGTCCAGGGCCACTTTCGAGGTTCGGGCCTAGAGACCCATTGGTCTGGAGTTGCTGATATGGGATCATTCATGGGTAGATGCGTGATAGGGAAATGATGACCGGACCCCGACGTCCTTCGCAAAGCCAGTCCCAGCGAGCCGGCGGGCGGCAGGCGCGACGTCTGAGAAGGCTCGAGGCGAAGCAACCTTCCAAAATGTTGAAGGGGACAGTTCTCGGCAACCTCTATCATCCCCTCAGCGATCGAGATGTCAGGCGGATTCACGGGGCTGCTCTGGATTTGCTGGAAAGAGTCGGCATGGCC
Source organism: Rhodospirillales bacterium (assembly GCA_965222795.1). Lineage (GTDB taxonomy): Bacteria > Pseudomonadota > Alphaproteobacteria > Kiloniellales > CBDCUY01 > CBDCUY01. The sequence goes on from OZ244972.1 coordinate 4,473,690, forward strand.
GCGCCCACGTCTCGTGTCCGAGAAGCAGCTTGTTCGCGTGGTTGTTTTCTCGACGACAATGGCCGGCTGCGCTTTCCTCGGGGGCTGGTCGAAGACTGCCTCGCGCGGGCGGCGAAGAAGTTTACCGTCTATGGTCGCGATCCAGCCTTCGATTTTCAGGCGGCCAACGGCAGGGTGAATTTTTGCACCGGCGGGGCCGCGGTGAAGATGCTCGACATCGAAACCCATCAGTACCGTCCCAGCAGGCTGCGCGACCTTTACGACTTGGCCCGGCTTTGCGACACGCTTGAAAACATTCAATGGTTTGCCCGCCCCGTCGTCGCGACCGATATCGAAGACCCTTTCGACCTCGACAGCAACACGGTCTTTGCCTGCGCTGCCGGGACCCGCAAACACATTGCGACCAGCTTCAGTCAGGGCGATCATGTCTACAAGATTTTGCCCATGCTCGACATACTGGCCGGCGGTCAAGGCAAGTTTGCGAGGCGGCCGTTTTGCACGGTGCATGCCACCACCGTGGTCTCGCCGATGACCTTTGCCCCGGACAGTCTGGACGTGGCCTGCGCGGCCATTGACGTCGGCATGCCGATCCACTGCCAAACCGGGCCGCAGGCGGGTGCCACGGCCCCGGCGGCGCTGGCCGGTACCTTGGCCCAGGTTTGCGCCGAGGGTCTGGCCTCGCTGGCTGTCATCAACCTATTGAAGCCTGGGCATCCGGTTGTGCTCGGCAATTGGGCCTTCGTCTCTGATTTGCGCACCGGCGCCTTTAGCGGCGGCGGTGGTGAGCAGGCACTGTTAGGCGCTGCCTCCGGGCAGATGTCCGCCTTCTATGGTGTACCCGGCGGCATGGGAGCCGGCATGTCGGACTCGAAGCTTCCCGATAACCAGGCGGGCTTTGAAAAAGCGCTGACAATGGTGTTGGCAGCCCTATCCGGCTCTGGCTTTGTGTATGAATCGGCGGGCATGCTGGCCAGCCTCCTCGGTTGCTCCTTTGAGGCGATGGTCATCGACGATGACATGCTGTCCAGCATTCGTCGCATCGCCCGCGGGATCGAGGTGTCGGACGAAACACTCTCCCTCGGCGTGATTGCCGATGTCGTGAGCGGCCCCGGCCATTTTCTCGGCACGCCGCAGACCATGGCCTTGATGGAAACCGAATTCTCCTATCCGCGCTACGCAGACCGGTCATCACCAGATGACTGGTCTGAAGCGGGGTCAAGCGACATCTGGAAGCGCGCCTCAATCCACGCCAAAGAGGTCTTGAGTTCCTATTGGCCAGTTCAGATCTCGGCAGGGCAGGATGCTGCAATCCGAGATCGCTTCGCCATTCACCTGGATCCGATCTGGCTATCAGAGGCTTCCTCATGACCAAGTCTGCACAGGTCGTGGTCGTTGGCGGCGGCATCGTCGGCTGCAGCGTTCTCTACTGGCTAGCGAAGCTTGGGTGGCGGGATGCCGTGCTCCTCGAACGGCACGAGCTGACATCTGGCTCGACCTGGCATGCGGCCGGCAACGTGACCTACTTCGGCCACTACGCCAGCATCACTAAGCTTTATGTGGATTCGATCCGGACCTACCTGCAGGCCGAAGAAGAGTCCGGCCAGTCGGTGGGGTTCCATTCCGCCGGAAGCTTACGTTTGGCAACAACAGAGGCCGAGTTGGAGGCCTATCGAAGGTTGGAGCCGATCTATGCGGGGTTGGGTGTCGACTACGCGGTCGTCGATCGGAATGCCATCGAAACGCTTCACCCGCTTTTGGCTACCGACGGACTTTATGGGGCGGCCCACACCCCCGGCGACGGCCACGTTGATTCGTCGAGCGCGACCCTAGCGCTGGCAAAAGCCGCGCGGATGCAGGGTGCGCAGATCCGGCGACAGTGCCCGGTCGTCGCCCTTGAAAGAAAGGGCGCAGCCTGGGATGTCATCACCGCCGATGAGACCCTGAGAACGCGACATGTGGTCTTGGCCTGCAGTTTTTGGACGCGCGAACTTACTGAACCCTTGGGCCTTCGCCTGCCGCTTTATCCGCTTGAACATCATGAGATCATTACCGAAGCCGTTCCTGGCTTGGCGGCTTTGGATTTCGAGGTACCGACCGTTCGCGATCCGCTTGCCCCGTCCAACCTTCGCCAGGAAGGGGAAGGATTTCTCTGTGGCGTCTATGAATCGAACCCTAAGTTTTGGGCCGTCGACGGCATTCCCGAAAATTTTTCCGGCGAACTGCTGCCGCCCGACTTGGAACGCCTTGAGCCCCACCTTGAGCGGGTGATGGAGCGCGTGCCTGCCTTCGCCGAGGCCGGGATAAAGGCCGTGAACAACGGGCCGATTTGCTACACCCCCGACGGCTGCCCCTTGCTCGGGCCGGTGGAAGGCTTCGCTGGACTGTGGTTGGCGACCGGGTTTTGTGTCGGCATCGGCACCGGCGGCGGATCGGGCCGATATCTTGCCCAATGGATCACCACCGGTGCGCCGGACGACGACTTGCCGATGGTCGATCCCTCAAGGTTCTCTGGCACTTTAAGCAAGGAAGCCTGTCTGGCTCAAATCGCCGCCACCTACGCCCAGGGTTATGCGCTGCCGGACTGATGAACTTTCGTTTGAGTCTTATTCCTCAGATAACATCAACCTGACAGGTCCAGCCCTGTCCGGTCGCCTCATTCCAACATTAGGGCTGGCAACCAGAGGGCAATCTGCGGCCAGGCAATAACGATGCCCAGCCCAATCAACTGGAGCACAACGAAGGGAATGATGCCCGTATAGATATCCTGCATCTTCACTTCCGCTGGTGCGACACCCTTCATGTAGAAGAGTGCGAACCCGAAGGGTGGTGTCAGGAAGGAGGTCTGCAGATTCACCGCCACCAAAATGGCAAACCAATAGATCACCTGGGATTCGACGTATTGGGTCTGGGCGATGGTAGTCGGCGCATCGAGGCCGAGATGGGTCGCGAAGGTCGGCGCCATGGTACGGATCACCGGTGCGAAGACCGGCAAAATGATCAGCGTGATCTCAAGGAAATCGAAGAAAAAGCCAAGCAGGAAGACCGCGAACATCAAGATGAACAGGAGTGGCCAAGGGCCGAGATCGAGCCACTCCACCAACTCGATGATCAAGTCCTCGCCGTAGACGTTGCGGAAGATGGTGGAAAAGGCGGTAGCCCCTACGAAGATGAAGAAGATCATCGCCGTGGTCAGGCCGGTGCGGTGGCAGACGTCCCGCAAGACCGTCAAGGTCAGGGTTCCGTTGACCCAGGCCAGAAGGATGCTGCCGAAGGCCCCCACGCCGGCGGCTTCGGTCGGTGTCGCCCAGCCGGCGAAGATCGATCCCAGCACCAGGATGATCAGGAAGATCGGCGGTACGAAGCCTTTCAGGATGCCGCCCAAGAGCGTGTCGCCTTCGCGTTTGCCATAGTACATCGCCGCAAAGAATATGCCGAGGAATGTCAAGAGCTTCCAGTTGATCCCGGGCATCGCGCCTGTGCTCTCGACCACCACATCCCATATGACAAGGGCGGCGGTGATGCCAAGGAACTGTATGAGGTTGGACTTGTTCGTCGGCTGTAGATTGATCTCGTCGTCCTCGATCGGCGGCGCCAGGCTCGGGTTAATCGACGCCCGCGCCATGATGTAGATGAAGTAGAGCCCGGACAGCACAAGTCCGGGAAGCACAGCGCCGATAAAGAGATTGCCAACCGAAACCGCCAAGAGATTAGCCATCAGGACCAGCATGATCGATGGCGGAATAAGGATCCCCAAGGTAGCCGAGGCTGCGATGGTGCCGGTTGCCAGCGGCGGATGGTAGCCGCGCTGCAACATGGTTGGCAGCGCCAACAGCGTCATCATCACCACAGAGGCGCCGATAATGCCCGTGGTCGCCGCCATGATGGTGCCCATCACGGTTACCGAAAGCGCCAGCCCACCGGGTACACGCTGCAGCATGATCTGCAGGATATGCAAGAGATCGGACGCAACCCGCGACTTCTCCAGCATGGTGCCCATAAAGACAAAGCAGGGTATGGCCACGAGGATGGGGTTCTGCACTGCCCCCGAGGCACCATCGCCGCCCCAGATGCGGTTCACCACCGCGAAGAAGACCTGGAAGTCGAAAATGTCGAGCCACACTGAGATGATACCGAAGATGAGCGATACGCCGCCCAAAGCGATGGCTACCGGCAGGCCGGTAAACAGCGTCAGCGCCAAGGCCAAGAACATGTAGGCGCCAATGTATTCGTAGAGGTGGTCGTCAATAAGCCATTCCCAAAACTCAACCATGGGCGGAGCCCCCGCTCTGGGAATCTTGGGTGTCGTTCTGCTGCAAGATCAGCTTCGGCAAAGCGTCGTCGTCGGTAAAAAATTGTATCTCCTCTTCGGCATTCGATTGCTGCTCTTCATTTCCCCAGAGGAAAGCAATGCATCGGAAAAGGGTCGCTAAGACGGACAGCAACGCGACGGTAAATCCTGTGATCAGGAAAGACTTAACGATGAAGCGCATGCCCAGGCCGACTTGCGATTCTGAGCCTTCGCCTTGGACGAAAGAAGCGTGAGTCATGACCCAAGAGTAGTAGATCATCACCAGTAAGAAGGGGACGGCGCAGATCAAAAGTCCGAGAGTTTCGATCCATACCTGTTTTCGCCTCGACGCCGTTTCGCGGAAAATGTCGACCCGCACGTGCGCGTTCATCAAGTATCCGAAACCGAAACTGAGCAATAGCAAAATGCCGTGCACGTGCCATTGCAGATCCTGCAGGATGAAGGACACCGAATAGCCATAGTCGATGGTAAATTGTGATGACCATTCTTTAATGAAGCCGATCTTCCGGGTAACCACATCGAACATGATCATGAAGATCAATGGCAATATGATCCAAGAAACCCACTTACCAACATTGCGCGATATCCAGTCGAACACCGTCGCGAGCCGCATGAGTGCGCCCATCGTCCCCAGCCTGCTGAATTATGTTTTTTGATGCATCGCCATTACAGAATGAAAAGATCGGCCAGTGGTCACTAACGTCAGCCCGACAGCAAAACGACCGGCGACGGTCCCGTCGCCGGTCGTTCGCTGACTAGGTTGAAGACAGTGCAGTCACTGGTCGAACCGAGTCTACTTTAGGTAGCCGCGCTCACCCCAAATCTTGTAGGTCTCGTGGAACTCCGAAAAGCTGTCCCACAGCTTTTTGACATCGGGATTGGCCGCGATTTCTTCCGCCAGGACCTCTTCCCAAGCCCCACGCAGCTGATCGAGAACCTCGTCCGGCCAAACCATGTTGGTCACGCCGTCGGCTTCGTTTGCCTTCATGGCGGCCGGTTGCAGGGCTTCGCCTTCGGCCAGCTCCTCACCGATGTTCGCGGTACAAGCCGTCTCGAACATCGCCTTGTGCGCGTCGGAAAGCTCGTTCCACTTATCCATGTTGACCAGAATTTCATTGGTGGTGGACTGCTGATGCCAACCGGGGAAATAGTTGTACTTGGCAATTTGATAGAAGCCATAGGAACGGTCGATGGCTGGCATGGAAAATTCGGTTGCGTCGATGGTGCCAAGCTCGAGAGCCGGATAGATGTCGCCGCCGGCAAGCTGTTGGGTTGCGACGCCGAACTTCTGCATCACCTTTGCACCCATGCCGAAGAAGCGCATCTTCAGGCCCTTTAGTTCGTCTAGGCTGTTGATCGGTTGGCGGAACCAGCCCGAGGTTTCCGGCGGAATCATGCCGCAAAAATGGTACATGATGTTGTCTTTGCCGTAGAGTTCGCGGGCCAACTCGACGCCACCGCCATGCTTCATCCAGGCATTGAATTCCAGCGCGCCAGGACCGAAGGGCCAGGTGGAGAGGAAGGCATAAGCTGAGTTCTTGCCCTGGTTGGCGCCCGGCGTGCCCCAGGCAGCCTCAAAGGCGCCTTGGCTGATTGGATCGTAATAGGCATAGCCGCCGGCAAGGGCGCCTGGCTCGAAGACCTTAATGTCAAAGTCGCCGTCCGACATGCTGCGGATCGCATCGGCGATCCGATGCGGTGGCGGGCCGATCACGGCCACGTTTTTGCCGAAGGCCGAATGCATTTTCCAGCGCACTTTCTTGGCATCGGCATCGGTGGCGATGGCTAGGCTGGCGGCCAGCGCGGCCACACCTAAGGTCATCGTTTTCAGGATACCTTGCTTCATATTCGTTCCTCCCTGCCGCATTGCGGCTCTTTGACGGTAATCTCCCAAAACACAGCGAATTGTTTGCAAGTTGCGTTAGGCCTCGCATTAAGAGTCTGGGCCCCGAAATTCCCTGAACACTGTCACCCTATAGGCTTCCAAACAGCATAGGCTTCCAAACAGCGCAAGAAGAAGCCTGGGGTGTTACTACTCGCGACAATTCGACACGCAGCTTACGGAATTAAATCGCTCACGGCGAGTCTTTAACCTTTCACCTTGTTGGGAGCGAAGATGAAACCGGCCAGGAAGTCGCGATCAATTTCGATTCCAAGGCCATGACCGGTGGGGGGAGCAGCCGTTCCATTATGGCTTTTTACCTGGCCTTCAATGTCGAGTGGAGCGGTGAGCACGCCGTCGATGAAGCGGTTGGGCGTAGTGTCATACTCCAAATAGGGCGATCTGGGATGAGCGCCGCCGGGCAGGTCAGGCATTGCCACAAGGAGGTGTAGATTGGTGGCGATTGCGACACCAGACCCCCATACGTGGTTGATCACCGGCAAAAGCTGGGTATGGGCCATGGCCAGGACTTTTCGATACTCGGTGATGCCGCCGAGGCCGCAGACTTCCGGCTGCAAAATATCGACGCAGCGTTCGTTGATCAGATCGCGAAACCCCCAACGGGTGAATTCCGCCTCACCGCCGGCGATGTTGACATCCAACTTGGCGCGCAGCTCGCGATAGCCCTCGCGGTCCTCTGGCGCTACCGGCTCCTCGAACCAATAGGCGCCAAGACGTTCCAGATGGCGGCCAAGGGCCATGGCTTCCGGGAGAGCATAGCCATGGTTGGCGTCGACCATGAAATCCATGTCCGGGCCGATGCCGTCACGCACCGCCTCGACCAGTTCGATGTCGGTTCTAACACCCAAGCCGACCTTCATCTTGGTAGCGGGAAAGCCCTTGGCTTTGATGGCGGCGGCTTCGCTCTTGAAGATTTCGGCCAAGTCGTCTCGGCGCTGCAGCATCATGCCATAGCCGTAGACCGGCACGCGTTCGCGAAAGGCGCCGCCCAGCAGCTGATAGAGCGGTAGGCCCGTCGCCTTGCCGGCGATGTCCCAGAGGGCGATGTCGATGCCGGAGAGCGCCTGCAGCGGCATGCCTTTTTGGCCATGGTCGCGCAGCAAGTTGTAAACCTTGTGCCAAACAACCTCGCGATCAAGCGCATCCATGCCCAAGATCAGGGGTTGGATCACTTGTTCCACGATTGTCTTGTTGGCGAGCGCCACGTTGCCCGCGCCGAAGCACTCACCCCAGCCGATTAGCCCCTCGTCCGTCTCGACCTCCACCAGGTGGCAGGTCCGCTGCTGGTAGTACTGCTGCGAATAGCCGAGTTCTTCTTCCAGGTCGTGGCGCAGGACGTGGCTTGTAATGCGGCTAATCTTCATCAGCCGCGCGGGGTAAAGAATGAGGTGGCCACCAGAATTCGATTTTCCTGTTTGATCAAGGCGCCCAACTCAGCACTCAATTTGGTGTAGGCAAGCCACTCGGGATCGGCCCACAGGGCCGCCCGCCTTTCGGCCCGCTCGGTGATATCCTTGTAGGCCCAAATGTGCACATAGGAGTTCACGTCGCCGACCTCGGTGGTGGCGTAGAGCCAGGGGTCGCCCAGGTTGCGCCGCTGCGGCGGAAAGCCGTGTTCTTCATAAAGTGCCAGGTGCTGCTTAATGGTGCCGGGTCGACAAGTGTAGGTCCTTTGGTCGAAGATCATGGGCGCTGCCTTTCTTTTGGTGTGAGGGAGCCGGTAGCCCTGTTGCCCTGTCAAAATAGCGAAGCCGGGCCAGCATAGCGAAGCCAGGCCAGCATGCCAGCCGTTGATTCCAGCATGCCAGCCGTTGATTATTGTCCAGCGTTCACACGTGCTCCGCCGCGGCTCAAGGGGATGCGGCTCGTTAAATCGGCTTGAGGTCACAGGCTGCTCAAAAGAAAAGAGATCGGGCTCAATCTGCTTGTGACAGGCTTACATTGCTGAAAATGAGCACTATCTCGAGGCGGAGGGCCAACAGAGTGAGAGGCGCCGAGATAGCGCGAGCGCCCGGCTCGGCGGACCGTCATTGAGCATCAAGCGAAATTGTCTACGACCCGCCTAGGCGGATCCGCGCTTCGCCGCGTTCGACCTCATAGACCGCCTGACCCGAAGCGTCGATCAGCGTGACCCGCAGCTCCTCAGCCCCGGCAAAACTGTCGAAGTAGCTGAAGGTTATGGCATCGATCTGCGTCGCATCGCTGCAGGTGAGTTTGTAGCGAACGTGAAATTCGCTATGCGTGCCACCCTCCGCCTGGTCGTGGTGCTCTTCGTCGTGAGCATGCTGCGTCTCTTCCGCCTGGTCGTGGTGCTCTTCGTCGTGAGCATGCTGCGTCTCTTCCGCCTGGTCGTGGTGCTCTTCGTCGTGAGCATGCTGCGTCTCTTCCGCCTGGTCGTGGTGGCCTTCGTCGTGAGCATGCTGCGCCTCTTCCGCCTGGTCGTGGTGCTCTTCGTCGTGAGCATGCTGCGCCTCTTCCGCCTCGCTCTCCAAGGTCACAGAGACTTCATCCGGCAAGCAGCCCGCGGCCTCCGGAAGCAGAATCACCGTCGCCGGCTTGGCTAGGCGCGCCTCGGCCTCGGCGATGGCGGCCTGATCGGCCGCCGTTTCCGCTGCATGCTCGAAGCCGACGATGTCGGCCCCAGGCGCCTCCAGCTCGGCCCAGACCGCGTTGTCCTCGATCACCAGGTTAAGCGAGCCATGCCCGTGCAAATGTGCCCCAAGTTCGCGTTCCGCGGCCCCGCTTGGCCCAGCGACAATCGCCCCCACGGTGGCCAGTGTCATCCATTTCCAAGCAAACCGCATGGCTCTCCTCCCGCACGAAGTGGAATGCAATGGTGTTATCAACTTTGAGCCTCGCGCGGCAGGGCCCAGAGCCCCACTGACAGAAGCAAAACAGTTATGACAGGCTTGTGGTGCAATCTTTAGTCTCCCCCCCCCCCGTTCCTTTGGGCGTGCGAACAGCTAATCCCGTTATGTTATATCATCCCAATCATTGCAACGCAATTTCTTCGCCGAGGTGGCGGACCGTTAAATCAAGCAGCTTGTCGCTTGACCGCGTTTTCGGCGGGTCCACAGTCCAACGAAGGCGCAGGATGTCGCGTCTAGCCGCCGATGCCCCAAGGTCGAAAAGTTGGCTGTGTCTTTAGTGCCTTAAGAGGAATCGCTGATTTGCTCGACTAAGTCTTGCAAACTGGCACCGGCGACGGCCGGGTCGGCGGCCCGTGGCCCAAGCTGCGCCGAGGCAGTGGTCGTCAAGCTTGCGAGTGCCAATTCCCCGTCGGCCGCGTTGACCAGATAGCCGCTTAGGTCGCAGGCTGGTGAGGCCAGCCACACCGCAGCGCCGGCCACCACTTCCGGCCGCAGCCGCTCGTCGGGCACCGTGGCGGAATACATCCGCGTGTTGGCGATCGGCGCCAGCACGTTGGTCTTGATCTGGTCGTGCCCGGCGGCATTGGCCAGGCTCATGGCAAGGCCGAACTGCGCGCCTTTGCCGTGACAGTAGAGCACCAGCTGTTCGGAACCGGGACTGGGATTAAGAGCCCAACCCGAGCTGGTCAGGAGAATGCGCCCAAAGCCCTGCGAGCGCATCGTCGGCAGAACATAACGACAGAGCCAGAAGGCAGCGTCGTTGTTGACATCGGAAGAACGCCGATAAAGCGCTTCATCGATCTCGGCTGTGTCATGACGAATGACCAGCCCGGCGCTGTGGATCAGGGAATCGATGCGGCCGTAGCGCTCCAGCACACGCTCGATCACCTGCCGACAGGATTCCGGGCCCGAGAGAACCTCGCTGACAGCAAAGGCTTCGCCGCCCTTTGACGTGATCTCTTCGGCCACGCCCGCCGCGCAACTGGGATTGGGGTTGCCGCCTTCCGGGTCGACGCCGGCGTCATGCACCGCTACCCGCGCGCCCAGATCGCCGAGCAAGCGCGCATAGCAGCGACCAAGGCCGCGGCCGGCCCCGGTGACCAGAACGACGCGATCCTTCAAGCCGAGGTCGTCGGGCCGGTCATTTCCTGGCGCGTTGACAGCCGTCATGACCGGCCACGCTTTGCTATGGCAGTGACTCTGCGGCCGTCGCTGACCCCTTGGCCAAACAGCATGGGCATTACCCTTCCATTTCCTGTCGGGACTCGCGACGCTCCTTGTCGCGCTTGAGGGGGCAGTATAACAAGGGGCCTGAGAAATAGTAAGGGTAGGAAGAGCTCCCATGGCCGTCGAGGGTTCCCGACTTGAAGGCTTTCACCGCGCCACCTTTGCCGAGCGCTTGGACCGGCTCACGTCTCATTGTGATTTGAACGAGGACCAGAAGGCCCGCTTGGCCGACACCGGCAACCTGCCGCAAGATCTTGCAGCGCGCTTGATCGAGAATGTTATCGGCACCATGAACCTGCCGATCGGTCTTGCCACCAACATGATCGTCGATGGCTCGGATGTGCTGGTGCCGATGGCGACCGAGGAATCCTCGGTGGTGGCAGCCGTTTGCAACGCAGCGCGGCTTTGTCGGGAGACCGGCGGCTTTACCACCAGCCTCTCGGCGCCGGAGATGATCGCTCAGATACAGTTGCTCGACCTGCCTGACCCTGAGAGCGCGCGCCTCAAGGTTCTCGAGCGGGGGGCGGAAGTCGAAGCGATTTGCAACGCCACCGATCCCCTGCTCTGCGACCTGGGTGGCGGCTTCCGGGACCTAGAGGTGCGGGCGCTGGGTACAGCCGCCGGCGCCATGGTGATCGTCCACATCATCGTCGATACCCGCGATGCCATGGGCGCCAACGCGGTCAATTCCATGGCCGAAGCCCTGGCACCAAAGCTCGTCGAATGGCTTGGCGGGCGTTCCAGCCTGCGCATCCTTTCCAACCTTGCCGACCGACGATTGGCGCGGGCCAGGGCGGTCTGGCCGCTCGAGGCGATCGGCGGTGCGGCGGTGCGCGACGACATCATCGCCGCCTTTGCCTTCGCTGACGCCGACCCCTATCGCGCCGCCACCCACAACAAGGGCATCATGAATGGTATCAGTGCTGTCGCGCTGGCGACCGGCAACGACACCCGGGCCTTGGAGGCTGGGGCCCACGCCTATGCGGCGCGCGAGGGTCGCTACCGGCCGCTCAGCCGCTGGGAGGTGGATGCCGTCGGCAATCTGGCCGGCAGCCTCGAGCTGCCGCTTGCCATGGGGGTCGTGGGTGGTGCCACCAAGGCCCATCCAACGGCGCAGATCATGCTGGATGTCATCGGCACCCGTTCCGCCGAGCGGCTTGCCCGGGTGACCGCCGCTCTCGGCCTGGCCCAGAATTTTGCGGCTCTGCGGGCGCTTGCGACCACCGGCATTCAGAAAGGACACATGGCCCTGCACGCCCAGAACATCGCCATCATGGCCGGCGCCCAAGGCGATGACATTGATACAGTCGCCGAGACCATGATCCGTGACGGCCGGGTTAGTCTGGATGCCGCGGTCGAAATCTTCGAAAGGCTGCGGAAGCACTGACGGGGCGCCACGTCCGACCCCCTAACGTTGCCTAGTTTCGGCGTAAGCCTCCAAGGCGCGCGCGCGGGCGAAGGCGTGGTCGACGATCGGCGCAGGATAGTCGGCAGGCGGGCTGCCAGCTTCCCAGGGCGTGTGGACGAAGCGGTCCGGCAGCCCGGCCAAGGCCGGTAGCCACTGGCGCAGGTAGCGGCCCTCGGGATCGAACTTGCGCCCCTGTAGGACCGGGTTGAAGATGCGGAAATAGGGGGCCGCGTCGGCGCCGCAGCCGGCGACCCACTGCCAGCTCGCCGAATTGTTGGCAAGATCGGCATCGACCAAGGTATCCCAGAACCAACGCGCGCCCGCCTGCCAGGAAATCAATAGGTGTTTGGTCAAGAAGGAGGCGACAATCATCCGCACCCGGTTGTGCATCCAGCCGGTCACCCAAAGTTGACGCATGCCGGCGTCGACGATGGGATAGCCGGTCTCTCCCCGCTGCCAGGCTTGCAATCCGAAGGCATCCTCTTGCCATGGGAAGTTGGCGAATTTGGGGTTGAAGGCTTGCTCGGTGATCTTCGGCCAATGGTGCAGCAGATGGTAGGAGAACTCGCGCCAGATCAGCTCGCGCAGGAAGGCCTGTCCGCCATTTTCTTCGGCTCGATAATGCGCGTGATGCCAGATTTGGCGCGGCGAGATCTCGCCGAAGTGCAAATGCGGCGAGAGGCTGGAGGTGCCATGACGATCCGGCCGATCGCGATCCTCAGCATAGTCGCCAATCGGTCCCTCGAGGAAGTTCGCTAGGCGTCTTTCCGCGCCATTGCTGCCGGGCTGCCAGGTTTGGCGAAGCCCCCTTGCCCAATCCGGTGACGTTGGGCGTAGGCACCAGTCTGCCAGTCCTTCACTGGTCGGCCAGCGCGCGGGCGCCTGGACGCGAGAAGGAGCGGGCAGGGGGGCCTTGATGTCGCTCCGCGCCAGGCAGGCCTTGTAAAAGGGCGTGAAGACCCGAAAGGGCTGGCCGGCCTTGTTGGCGACCGCTTCAGGCTCAAACAGCAGGCTGCCACCGAAACGCCGGCAGGAAAGGCCCCGCTGCGAGAAGTCGGCGGCGATGGCCTCTTCCTCCGCCCGATGCTGTGGCTCGTAGCGGCGGGTAAAAATAACGCCGGCGGCCTTGGTCGCGTCGGCCAACTGACCCAGCACTGCGTCGGCCCGGCCGCGGCGCAGGACAAGGCGGCTGCCGCGGGCTTCCAGGTCACGGGAAAGCCCTTCGAGGCTGCCGGCCAGCCACCAACGGCTGGCACCGCCGGGAGCCCAAGGGATGGCTGTTTCCTCGTCGAGAATGTAGACGGGAATGACCGGCTGGCCACTCGCTACAGCGGCAGACAAAGCCGGATGGTCGGCCAGGCGCAGATCCTGGCGGAACCACAGGAGAAGCGGCGCCTGACTGGGCGAAGGCCCGCTCAACGATAAGGATCGGTCAGCAACAAGGGCAGCACCAGGAAGCGCCGGTCGAGGCCCTCGAAGCCTATCGGATAGTGGGAAATCACCACGGCAGCATAAACCTCGCGTGGCGGGTAGGCGCCGAAGGCGGCGGGCAGATAGACCGCCGTCAGGGCATAGGCCTGCGGGCAGCCGCGACTGCGCGGCACATTGCCCTCGCTATAGACGATCTCGGCCTCCCGCTCCGGCGGTTGGACCGCGAGCTGAATGCCCTTTGGCGTGACTGAATCCAGATCACAGGCCGGTGCGACCTCCACCACCTGTTCGCGCAGGCTCACGGTCCAGACCGGGCCGGAAGGCGCCGGGCCGGGAAAGGTGGGATAGCGAAAGCGCAGTTCTTGCGGTTGGGCGTCCGGATCGGTGCGGGCGTGCCAGGCCAAGAGCTCGGGCGGCACCAGCGCCTCTGGCTCGGGCAGCAGGCCGACACTTGCCGCCCGAACCTCAGCACGTGCGGTGGCGGTATCGCAGGCCTCGGTCTCGATAAGAGCGCGTAGCGGCGTTCCCTTGAGCCAGCGGTCGCGCGCCAGATCGACTGCGTAGAGGGTGCTGTAAGCAAAACCGCTGCCATCCTGGCAGCCGTACTCTTCGAAGACGAAGGTGGTGGAGCCGGGGATAAATCCCCAAGGCTCAAACAAAGCCACTTCGCCGGCACGGGCACCGCCGGCGATAATCAAAAGGTGTATAAATAATATAATGCTCAATCTATATAGATTCATCGCTATTTTTTATATAAGATAGGATTAAAATACAACTTCTCTTGTCGTAGGAGGTAAGCCATGGCCAAGTTCGAGATCCTCCCCGGATTAACGTTCGCCGATCGCGCCGGTTGGGGCGCCGATGACAGTTTGCCACGATTGGGCCACCGAGTGCCACGCGAAGATCGCACCCACGTCATCATTCATCACACGGTGACCCCCGATGCCTCCGATACCTCGCCCAATTTGTGGGAGACCGAACGCGAAATCTTCCGCCTGATGCGCCGGCTGCAGAGCATCCGACCGGACCTGGGCATGGACGTGCCTTACAACTTTATCGTCTTCCTGATGAAGCCGGGCTGCCGGGTGGTGATCTGCGAGGGGCGGGGCGAGGACCGGACCGGCGCCCACACCAAGGGGCACAACACCCACGGCATCGCCCTTTCCTTTGCCGGCAACTTCGAGGACGAGGCCATCGAACCCATGGATATCGCCGGGCGCCTGCACCTGGTATCCTTCTTCCTCGGTTGGCTGAAGACCAGCGCCAGTCACCCGGACTACGGCAATTTCAAGCCGATGGTCAATCTGGGAAGCCTACGCCCGCCGGGACGAGAGGTCTTCATCCACCAGGATTTCAAGGCCACCGCCTGCCCAGGCAAGCGCCTTATTCCCCACCTCAAGCAAATGACTTTCTTGGAACCCGAAATCCTGGTGGCGTGAAGGGCAACAGAGGTCGCACGAGATTGCGACGGCTGGTCCATCCTGAATCGGCCGTTCCGAGGTAGGAAGTTGGCCCGGCTACTTCTCCGCCAGCTTGCGTACTTGCGTTGCCTTACTGGCCAGTGTTTCCTTGTGCCCGGACCCCTGCGAGAATGCCGTAGCTGCTGACGAAGAACCAGAAGGCCTTCAAGATGAACGCGGCTAAATTGAACGCCTGCGAGAGCGAGGCATTTCCAAGGTGGCACCGATCAGACTGCCGGCGGAGAAAGCCAGGTCTTGGCTCCTAAGCCGCTCTACCTGCATGAGAAAGTAACATCCGACGATCTGCATGACACCGGTACTGCCGACGATGCCGTGCCAGGCGGGGGAAGCTTCAAGCACGGCGTCGCTTATCGTCTGCTGATCTGCCGTACTGTTGCATGGCTTCGGTCATCTCGGTTAGGGAACGGCGAGCGCCTGTCTGGAGATACTCCATCGCTTGCAGGCTTGCCTCGTGGGCAGCTTCGCTCGAACCCGCGACGACGTCTTCTATGACCCGGCAGAAGTAGTTGTGTTGGTGACCATCGACGAAGGTGTAGTGAACGCAGACATCCGTCAGACCGCCCACTAGGATCAGGGTATCGATGCCTAAACCCTTCAACAGTATCTCGAGATCGGTGCCAAAGAATGCAGAGTACCTGCGTTTTGGCACGTGATAGTCGCCAGGGCGAAAATCGATTACATCGGCGGCGATTTCCGTGTTAGGTCGGCCCTCAATGCAATGAACGTCTTCATCGCCGTCGAGTTCGCGCCCGAAGTCAACCATGTCGGGGCGATGTACTTCTTGAATGAAAATGACGGGAATTCCTGACCCGCGGGCCGTTTCAATCACCCGGCGCGCCTCTCGCAAACGGTCGCCATAGCCCGGCATGTGGCGAATGCCGCCGCTTGAATCTTCGAGAAAGCTACCGCGCTGAATGTCGATGACCAGAAGGGCAGGGTGTCCTTCGATGATCGCACGGGTTGGGCTCTTGGAAATCTGCATTTGCTGTGCCCTATTGAGACTTGCAAAAATCGTTGTGAAAAGTCGGGGCCGCCCCGATTGCGGCCCCTTCTTTTTCGCCATTATTCACCGTAGATGTCGAATGAGAAGTATTTGTCGTTAATCGCCTTGTAAGCACCGTTTTTCCGCATCTCTTCGATGGCCTGGTTGAACTTTTCCCTCAGTTCATCGTCCTCCTTGCGCAGCGCTATTCCCGACCCTTCCCCATGGATTGCCGGGTCATAGTGGGAGCCGCCGAAGAACGCGTAATCCTTACCGGCGTCGGTCTTGAGGAAGCCGAACTCGGTTGCTATGCCGTTGGCGACGGCTGCATCGAGCCGCCCGGACGTAAGGTCGAGATAGACCTCTTCCTGAGTCGTGTAGAGCCGAAGATCAACATCCGGAAAGTTGGTTTCCAGATACTCTTGGTGGGTCGTTGCGCGAAGCACGCCGATGGCTTTGCCAGCAAGGCTTTCGTTCGTGTCCTTAAGGCCCGCGTCTTTCTTGGCGAAGAACCGGGCCGGATCCCGGTAGTAGCGCTCGGTAAAGTCGACTTGCTTTTTTCTTTTTTCGGTAATCGACATGGATGCGATGATGGCATCGTACTTCTTAACCAGCAGGGCGGGGATCAAGCCATCCCAGTCCTGCTCGACGATCTCACAGCGCACTTTCATCTGCGCACAGATCGCGTGGGTGAAGTCGATGTCGAAGCCGGCCAGCTCGCCCGATGCCGTCTTGTAGGCAAAGGGCGGATAGGCGGCTTCGGTTGCGATGCGGACCTCCGGCGCCTCCGCTTTGGCCAGGAGTGGGAGGGCAGCGACGGCTGCTGCAGCGGCCAAGAGAGTTGATAGTTTCCTCATGTGAAGAATCTCCCCGATGACTGAGAATCAACCTAAATCCAGCAAGTCGATCTCGCATTTAAACGGTCCAATTCTATCTGTGCTCCCCTGCCAAGCGTGAGTTCGAAGTTCTTGAGTTCAGCATAAGTACAACTTAAGCTTCGTGGATGGCCCAGCGAATTCCGCCTTTATCCACCTTGCGCACCTTCGAGGCGGCCGCGCACCGGGAAAGCTTTGCAAGAGCGGCTGACGATCTTTGTGTCAGTCAAAGTGCGGTAAGCCAGCAAATTCGCGCCCTGGAGGAATGGCTCCAAGTCAGCCTCTTCGTTCGGCTCGGCAACCGGGTCTCCTTGACCGAGGAAGGGCGTGCTCTTGGTTCGCGTCTCAGCGAAGCCTTCGAGATCATTGCAGAGGCTTGTGCGCAGGCGACCCGATCGGAGAGGCCGGTTGCGGTCCATGTCAGTGCTGAGACAGCCTTTGCGTCGCGCTGGCTGCGCCCCCGTCTCTCGGCGTTTCGTAACGCAAACCCGAAGATCAATATTTATCTAAAGGCTGGTGGCGAACTCGCTTCCCACGGCCCGGACGCGGCGGACATGGTCGTTCATTTCGAGAAAAGGCTGAACGATGCGACCCACGACGTGGAGCGCTTGTTTCCAATCGATGGCTATCCGGCCTGTTCTCCCGATTTTCTGAAGACTCACCCGGGCATTCAAGAACCGCAAGACCTTTGCCGCCTTCCCTTGATCCACGACAACAGCCGGATGATTTGGCGGCGTTGGTTCGACCATTTCCTGCCCGGCAGCGAGGCCTGGCGGAGCGGTTATGTCTACACGGATCTCTCCCTTGCCATCGACGCGGCCACCGACGGGGACGGCATCTTCCTCGCCGACGATTTGCTGTGCGCGCGCGAAATTTCCTCGGGTGCCCTTGTCAAGATATTACCGGCGACCCTGCGCTGCGCCTGGTACTGCATGGCGGTCAAGCACGAGCGCAAGAACCTTCGACCCGTGCAACTCTTTCGCCAATGGCTTCTTGAGACCGCAAGGACGGATTGGGCCGGGCGGACGTCTTGACAGATCAAACCTCCGATGTCGACGCTTGCCCGAGCAAGCGCCGTGTCGCCCACCTTAAGTAGGTCATCTTCTTGGCATCGGAGTGCCCGGTGACGAGATCGCTTCGAAAGACGGAACGAGGAGCAAATGTTTTGAGATCAGGTAGGCAGGCTGGGGACCCGCTGCGCGACCAGTTGAAGGTGACCCTTGGGCCAATTCTCGAAGGCGCCACGTCTCTATTCGTGGAGGCCTACGATGCGCTCAACCGGCCTATGGCAAGGAGCTAATCGTTGTTGGCAGGATCGACTCGGGAGCTGGACTCCCCGCGAATGCCGCCGGCCTGCACGCCGTGGGGCCCAATTGTCCGATTCCAGGCGCACTTTCACCGTCGCTTTGGTCGGTCGGAAGAGAGCAAGAGGCCCCTTGCCGGCACCCGACCGCTGGCGCAACGGTCGGCCTGCCCATGCCTAGGCCGCTTCCAGGAGTTGTTTCGATAGGACCGAACCGCGGTCGCGCAGAAACTTTTTGAGACGCTCTGGATAGCCTTCCGGAGGCGCTGCAACGACCGAAGGACGCGATGAAACCGCGGCCCGCCAGGCTTTTGTGTTGGTCAAGCCTGTCATCACGCCAAAATCGGCAATCTGGTCGAAGACGTCGAAATACCGAAATATCGTGCCCCAGACGCCGTCGATCATGTGAAACCGCTCGCCATCGAAGAATGGTCCCGTAACCTCTGGTTCGATCCGCTCGAACTTGTCGCGCAGCGCCTTTCGCTTGGCCTCGAAAGTCTCTGGGTCTCTTGCTGTGTAGAAGGCGCCGACCGCGTTCAAAGTCTCGGATCCGAACTCGATCCACGAGCGATGCCGGGCTTTGTCGAGAGGCTCGGCAGGATGCAGCGATCCCGGCGTGATCTCGTCAAGATATTCGGCGATCACCTGGCTTTCGAAAATGACCGATCCGCCCGCCTCGAGGACCGGTACGCGCCCAAGCGGGGAGAGTTCTGAAAACCATTCGGGCTTGTTGGCGAGGTCGATGTAAGTGCGCCTGTGCGGTATCTGCTTCTCGGTCAGGACAATGACGGCGCGCTGAACGTAGGGGCACAAATGATGACTGATGAGGTGGAAGTCGGACATCTGAGGTAGGTCTCCATAGTACATGCGATTGCATGTATATAGCTGATCGGACTTGAATGTCAATGCATTTGCATGTATCTAGCGGTATGAAAAATCCGACCGAGATGACCATTATAGCCTGGGCCCGGCTTGTGCGGGCGCGCGAAGCGGCTGTCTCAAGGGCCGAGCGCGCCTTAAAAGAGGCGGGCCTGCCGCCATTGGCGTGGTACGACATTCTTCTCGAAGTCGAGCGTGCCGGCAAAGACGGCATTCGTCAGTTCGAGTTGCAGGACGAACTGCTGCTTCCCCAATACGGCCTATCCCGGCTCATCGATCGGATCAGCCGCGCCGGATATCTGGCCCGGCATTCTTGTGCGGAAGACGGGCGAGGCCACCAGCTCGTCATCACGCCGTCCGGCCACAAAATCCGCAAGCGCATGTGGTCCGTCTATAGCAAGGCGATCGAAGGGGCGGTCGGCCAGAAACTCTCTGCCAGGGAGACCGCAACGCTGGCAGAGCTCCTTGGGAAACTGATTTGACGTTCGAATTCTGCAGCGCAGGTGTCCGCTCCTGGCACTTCCCAATTCTCCTTGTCGATCGACGCCCTAGGAAAACACAGGCCTCACGCCGTCGGTGGCCGCCAGGCGATGACACCTTGGCTGCGGGCCCGCACCTCGGGCGCGGCAAGGCAGGTAGCGACCGCCTCGTAGCCGGCCGCACCCGGGTAGGGGGCGACCCAGCTGGGCGGGCTATGGTTGGCCGGGCAGAGGATGATGGCCTCCTGCGGGCCGACGGCCTCCAGGTCCAATATCTCGCAAGAACGGGTGATCAAGAACAGGGGCGTCGCGTCCTCACCGCGTTGGCGCAGATAGGCGATGAGGGCCCGTTGCGTGGCGCCATCGAGCCCCTCTTCGATCAGGTCGATCACCAAGTACGTCGGCCCCTCGGCGTGCAAGGCAACAAGCAGCGCGAGAAGCGCATTCGAGGATTCGGCACCATCTTCGACCAGCCAGCTGAGCGCCTCTTCGACCCGCGCGTTCACTGCCGGGTCCGCGTCCAGCTCGGCGCGCGCCGAGCCACCCTCTTCCGTCAAGCGATCCAGGCCGAGGAAGGCCGCGCCGGGAAGCTTCTCGGCCAGGTACGCCGCCAGCTTCGTCTTGCCGCTGAAGAGCGGGCCGACGATGTAGTTCAGCGGCCGGATATCCCTGAGTTCGAAGCCTTCGCCGCCCCAGGGCCAGGGAAGCGCGAAGGCGACGACGGGCTCGCTTACCGGCGCCAGCCGACGCAGCAACTCTTCCGCGCCGGTGGGTTGGCCATTCGTCTTGCAGCTTGCCAGGTCGTGGCGCAGGCCGCGCAGCTTTTCGACGGTTCCGGCGATCCGCCACGCTTGCCCTTCGAGGACCACCTGGTGTGCCGCCAGGGCTTCATCCAAGCCATGGGCGTCGCCGCTCAGCACCCGGCCGATCTGAGTCAAGCTGAAGCCCAGCGAGCGCAAGGCGACGATCTGGGTGGCGCGGCGCATCTGGTCGGGGCCATAGGCGCGCCAGCCCGCTTCGGAGCGCAGCGGGGCAATCAGGCCCTGCTGCTCGTAGAGCCGAAGGGCCTTGGTGGAAATGCCGAGCTGTTTGGCGGCCTGGCTGGGACTGAGGAACTTGGTCGAAGGGGACATGGGCTTACCTCGCTCTCATGTGTCCCGAATCCTTATCCGGGCTGTCCCAAGGTCCGGGTCAAGGGAATTTTGCGAGTGGCTCTTTTCCTGCGGGTTAGTCTGCCGGACCTTTTTCGACGGCCTCTGCGACCAATTTCTGGATCACCCCGGGTGCGCCATGATCTCGTAGATCCGAATGCTGGCGATGAAAGGGTTCTCGCGGGCGATCCCCTCCGCCGCTTCCAGGCTCTCGGCCTCGATGATCGAGTAGCCGGTGATCGACTCCTTACCGAAGGGCAGGTCGTTTGTTTGGCCCCGCGAGATTTCCCGCCCAGCGCGGAAGCCGCCATGCTCGACAGCCTTGTCGGCGACCGAGGCGAACCATTTCTCCCAGGCTGCCATGATTTCCGGCGTGGGCTTCTCGAATCCGATGTGCAGCAGCATGAAACGTTTCACGTGCCTCTCCTATGGGATTTGGCTCTCCTACTGAAACAGCCAGGTGATGAAATCGGCCGGGTACTTGGCCTTGACCGTCTCCAGCAGCGACAAGCTCTCCGACGACAGGGCGCTTTGCCATTGGCCTGAGGTGCCTTTGTTGAAAAATCGGGTATTGTCTTTCCACATCTTGAAGTTCGTATCGGGCGCCGTGCGGTCGGCGTTTTGCTTCATGCTGTCAAAGCCGGCGGCCTCCACCAGGCTGGGCCAAACGTCCTCGGCCACCTCGATGCCCAAGGCTGCCGCGACCTGGCGCATCCCGGCTTCGCGGTCCGCCTTGAGTTGGGCGTAGTGGAAGAGGTGGATGTTGGGTTGATCGCGATGTGTCCAGAAGGAGGCACCGTGCCTGAAGACCGACCAATAGGGCCGGCCGTCGCTTTCCCAGTCGAAGCTGCCTTGCGTTAGCCAGAGTTGGAAGAACTCGTTTTCATCCTCGGGCAGGGCCTCAGCCTCCGGGTCGGGTGGCGCGTCCCGCGCTTCGCGGGCAAACATCGCGTCAGCGTCCGGGTTGCTGTTGCGCCGGTGGTTCATCATTGACATGAAGACGTCGCGCGGGTCCCGCTGCACGCAGACATAGGTGGCTTCCGGGAACCAGGGCAGGCCATCCAGCGGCGTGTGGGTCTTGATGATGCGCCGATGCCCCTGGCTGGCGTAGACCGCGTGGATATCCTCGGCCGGGGCGGCGCGCAGCTCCATCCAAGGGGAGATTTCGGCCAGCGGCAAGGGCAGTTTCGGGCGCTGAAAGACCAGGAGGGCGCAGATCATCTGCATCCAGGTGGTGCCGGCCTTGTAGGGCGTGCACACAAGGATATCGCCGACCCTCGGTTCGAAGCCCTGCCAGCGGGCGCTATCCCACACCCAATGCTGATAGTGCCGAAGCGGCAGGTCGGAGAGGGAAAAGTTTTGCATGCGGTTCTTACCCCCGCGCCAGCTTCTTGGCCATGCGCGGTTCTTCCTTGGTAATAACTTCGACGAGCGCCGGCCGGCCTTGGGCGTTTTGCGCCAGGGCGCGGGCGATGGCGGGCTTGATCTCGGCCGGTTTGGTGACCCGTTCGCCGTGGCCGCCCAAGGCCTTGGCAAGATCGGCGTAGTCGCCGCCAAGCTCGTGGATCGCGTGTCCTGCAGCGGCGGCCGGGTGATAGTTGACGTAGCCGCCCATGACTGAATTCTTCATGACGATGCTGGTGGTGCCCAGTTGGTTGCGGACGGCGGTTTCGAAGTCCATGCCGACCATGCCGATGGCCGCATCGCCCATAAGGTTGACGCAGGCCCAGTCGGGGCGGGCCAGCTTGGCGCCTTGCATGAGGCCGAGCCCTAGGCCGAGCTGGGTGGTCTTGCCCCAACCGATGTAACCGTGCGGCACCACGGCCTCGAAGAAGGCCGTCACCTGGTCGCGTGGCGAGCCGGCGTCGTGGGTGACAACGGCCTTGTGGCGGTCGAGGCTGTGCATCAAATCCCAGATCACCCGGTAGGGGTTGATCGGCACCTCCTCGGAGGTCAAGAGCGGCAACCACTCGGCCAGGAAGGCTGCCTTCGCGGCCTTGATTTCCTCTGCCACCCTATCGTCATTCCTGCGTCCCTCTTTGCCGAGGCGCTTTTTTACCTCGGCGACCATGGCCGTCAGGCTCGGCTTGGCGTCGCCGATAGCGCCATAGTCGATGGGGTAGTCCTTGGCTATATCCCCTTCCCAGTTGGTGAGTTGGGCGAAGCGCTTACCCTTGGTCGGCAGGGGCGTGATGTAGTCGGAGCGGGTGAAGGAGGTGCCGAGGCCGAGGATCAGATCGGCCCGCTCCAGGAAAGTGATCACCGGATCGGGCCGCGACCCGCCGGCACAACCGAGCGCCAGCGGGTGGTCCTCCGGAAATGCGCTCTTGCCATTCAGGGTGGACATGACCGGGGTCTGGGTCAGCTCTGCCAGGGCGACCAGTTCTGCCGTGGCGCCGGCATAGAGAATCCCCTGGCCGGCCAGGATCACCGGCGCCTTGGCGCCGAGGAGCGCGTCGACCAGGTCCCTGATGTCCTGCGGGTCGGCGACCGGAGTACTGCGCCGCTGCGGCTTGTAGATCTCGAGCAAGGCCGGGTCGACCTCTTGGGTAAAGATGTCGATCGGCACTTCCAGCATCACCGGACCAGGCCGACCGTTGCGCAGCAGGGCGAAGGCATTCTGCAGCATCTGCGGCAAGCGTTCGGCCAGCAGCACCATCTCGCCCCACTTGGCGAGGCCGCCGAGCTGTCGGGCGGCGTTGAAATTGGGGGCGACCCCTTGGTCTTGCCGGGCATAGCCGCCGGGGATGTGCAGCAGCGGCACGTTGTCGGCAAAGCTCTGCGCCAGGCCGCCCATGGCGTTTTCCGATCCGGGGCCGTACTGCACCGTCGAGCAAGCAAGCTTGCGGCCGCCGGTTGCGCGTGCGTAGCCATCGGCGATGTGCAGGGCTTGCCGTTCTTGGCGCACGATAATCGGCCGCAGGCCAGCCTTGGCACCGGCTTCGATGAGGTCGCTATGGGGAAAGGCGGGCAGGATTTCGATGCCTTCCTGCTTTAGAATTTGGGCGATCAAGTCGGCGCCATTCATTCGGCTTTGTCCTTCTGCACAAGAAATTTTGAAAGTTCGGCCAGGCGCGGACAGCCGATCTGGGCGAGAGTCGAGCGCAGTTCCTTGCGCAGCACCTCGATCACATGATCGCCGCCGTCCGCCCCTATAGCGCAGACGGCAAACATGAAAGCGCGGCCAAGCAGCACGAAGTCGGCTCCCATGGCCAGCATCCGCGCCACGTCGAGGCCCGAGCGAATGCCGCTATCGGCGATAATGGCGATCTCCTCGCCGGCTGCTGATCTAACCTCGGCCAGCACCTCGACGGGGCTGGGGGCGGCATCGAGTTGGCGCCCGCCATGGTTGGAGACGACGATGCCGTCGACGCCGATGCTGCGACAATCGACCACGTCCGCCGGGTCGAGCAGACCCTTGACGATCAACTTACCAGGCCAGCGATCGCGGATCGCTTTCAGGCGCTCGACGGTGACATGGCCCTCGATGATGCTGGAGAGGAAAATACTGAGTTGCTCTAGGCTGCCGCCGGCCGGAATATAGGGGACCAGCGTCTCGAAACGGGGGGTGCCGCATCGCAGGCTCTCCATGGCCCAGGCTGGTCGCACCATGATCTGCGAGAGGGTTGCAAGATCAAACCGTGGCGGTACCGACAGCCCAGATTTGATCTCACGCCTACGCCGCGTGTGGGTGGGGATGTCGACGGTTACCACCAGGGTTTGGTAACCGGCCTGCTTGGCCCGGCCGATGATATCGTTGCGCATGGCTTCGTCATTGGGCACGTAGAGCTGGAACCAGGCATGCTCCCCTGCGATCTCGGCGGCCTTCTCCAGGCTGGTGGTGGCGAAAGTGCTGAGACAGAATGGGATTTCAGCGCGTCTGGCGCTGGCCGCCAGGTGCTCGGCAGCGCGCGGCCACATCAAACCGCCGAGGCCGATGGGTGCCACCCCAAAGGGCAAGGCATAATCACGACCGAGGAGGCGACAGCCGAGGTCCGGCTTATCCAGGTTTGTCAAATAGCGCGGCCGCAGCTTCACCGCATTAAGCGCTGTTCGATTGCGGGCGACACCGGTCTCCTCGCCGATACCGCCGGTCAGGTATTCGTGGGCGAAATGTGGAACCCGACGGGCGGCGGCCGCCTGCATATCGATCACGGAGGGGAACTTTTGATCCAAGTCCATACCGTGGGAGATAGCGGCTCAGATTTGCTCAAGGCAAGCGCAATCTCATTATCCACCACGTAAATTGACGATCTTGCTGCTCCGCCGGCTAAGGAAGCCCGGAAACACACGGTGCTGTCTCCACACTGCAGCTTCGGGGACTGGTTTCGAAAGGGAACTTGGCTAGTTGATTTCAGGCAGGACCCTTCTTGGCCTTGAAGTAAGGCCGGGTGCCGCTCGGGTGATCGGTTACATCGACAACCGTCATGATCTCCGGCACTTGCGCCTTGACCATGCCTTCGATGCCTTGGCGCAGTGTCACCTCCGCCATCGCACAGCCCTGGCAACCGCCTTCGAAGCAGACAAAGGCGGTCGTGTCCTTGACCTCGACAAGCCGGAGGGCGCCGCCATGGCCGGCAAGGGCGGGATTGATTTGATCCATGATGACATCGTTTGCGCGTGCCTCCACGGTGTCATTTGACGGCGCGGTGACAGGCCTGGCCTCTTCAGCGCCAGCACTGACAAGCCGCAGATTCCTTATCTCAGGCAGATAGTGGCGCAGGATGTTGGCGATGCTGTCCTGCAGGGGAAGCGAGGCGCCTGGTGAGCCGACGATCCCCAGGGTCAAGGTGCCGGAAGCAAAATCCTTGAACACCAAGTCACCGCCCCGATCGGCGACCAGCGGGCGAACTTGCCGGTCGAGGCGCTCCTTAATTCTGGCAACCACATCGCCTTCGGGCGGCGGCGAAGCTTGGTCCGGCGGGCTTGTCGATCCGGTGGATGGCAGAGGCGTTCGTTTGGCCGCTGCCAGGGCTTGGTCCAGGTCGGCGATCAAGTCGTGAAGATTTTCCAGGCCGATGGAGAGGCGCAGCAAATCGGGCGGCACCGTGGTCGACGGTCCCTCGATGCTGGCCCGATGCTCGATTAGGCTTTCCACGCCGCCCAGCGATGTAGCGCGCTTGAACACCGTGACCGCCGCCGCGGCCGCCATCGCCGCGGCTTCACCTTTCTCCAGCCGGATCGACAGCATTCCACTAAAGCCGCCGATCATCTGGCGGGCCGCCACCGCGTGGCCCGGATGATCGGGCAGCCCCGGATAGAGGACCTGGGCGACGGCGGGGTGCGCATCCAAGTGACGCGCGATGGCGAGCGCGCTTGCAGAGCTTTGGCGAACCCGAACGAAGAGCGTGCGCATACCGCGCAGCAACAGCCAGGCCTCGAAGGGGCCGAGAACCGATCCGGCATCGCGGCGCCAATTGCGGATGCGTTGCCAGAATGAGTCGCTTTCCGCGCAAATGATGGCACCCGCTAGCACATCGCTGTGTCCGTTCAGGTACTTACTGGCAGAGTGCACCACAAGGTCGGCACCGTGCTCCAACGGTCGCGTCAAGACCGGCGTGGCGACCGTGCTGTCCACCGCGACCCGGGCCCGGCAAGCGTGCGCGATCTTGGCGACTGAAGCAATATCGGTGACCTCCCATGTCGGGTTGGCCGGCGTTTCCAGCCAGATGAGCCGCGTCTTGCCGGGCCGCATGGCCGCCGCCACAGCATAGATATCGGCAGTATCGACGAATTCGACCTCAAGGCCCCAAGACATGGCGAAATCAACCAGCCAGGTACGCAGCGCCCAATACATAACGCGCGAGGCAATGACATGATCACCGGGCAACAGTGCCTGAAAGACGGCGGTGGCCGCGGCCATGCCCGAAGCGAAGAGGAGGCAGTCCTTGCCACCCTCCAAGGCTGTCAAAAGGTCTTCCGGCTCATCGTAGGTCGGGTTGTGTGGCCGCGTGTAGCCGCGCCCGGAGCTGTAACCGCCGTCCGGGTCCCGTTGAAAGGTGGTCGAGGCGTGCAGCGGTGGTACCAATGCCTTGGTGACCGGGTCGATCTGCCCCATGGCTTGTGCCGCCAGGGTTTCGGGCGCCAGGCTCGGCTTTGCATTTGAGTCGTCTGACTGACCGGTCATTTTGGCCGTAGGTGCTGTTAGAGGAAAAGATCCACGACGCCTGTTAGTCTGTCACCGCCTGGGCAGCTTCTCAAGAAGACATGACAGTACGATTGATCAATCCCCGTCCTCATTTGTAGGAGGTCAGATAGCCAAGTCCCTTCGAGCAGCGTGAAGCCATAGAGTTCGAGCCCAAAAAGGTTTTGTTCCATTGCCGCCTGGCACCGCCATCACCAACCCTGTGGCAGCCGGGGATAGACCAAATGGGCTGCATTCAGCGCCATCTCGATGATCTTGCGATTGTTCAATTCCACCGCCGGCTCCACGCCGCGAATGAAGAGGTCCTCCTCCGCGGTCTTCAGACTGGGACAGTTGAAGGCGCCCGCCAGAGCCGCGCGCATGCGCTCAACAAAGCTTGGCCCTATAACGACTGATGACGTCGTCGCTGCAGCATTGGCTGAACAAGAGCTGATCGCTGCTCCAACGGTCGTGAACCGGCACGCCATGATCGACCCGGCGAGGTCGGTCGCAGATGCCTTCGCGCTCACAGTAGTCGACAATGCCGTTCAAAAGTGATTCGATTGCGCCTCGAACCTCGTCCAAGTCATTCATCGGAAGACGGATCGCGCTCGTCGAGAAATCCTCGTTTGGCTTGAACGATTTGAGAAGCTTCCTTCAAGCGCTGTTAGGCCCTGTTCGACGAGCGAGGTTACCGGGTCAAATCGTGGAAATTCTGAGAAGATTCTGAGGTTTCCAGAAGAAGGCGCGTCATCCGATCGGCCGGAATCTTCAAAATAACAAATGATATTTTTGGTTTTCTTCTCAGCATGTGATTGCCGGCTGTTTCGCCGGGCTGGCCCAACAAGGATCAGGTCCCCGCATGCGCCGGGTAGGCGCGGAACTGGAAGGGTACGCGGCCCTCGACCCGGTCGGCGCTCGGCGTCAGTCCGAAACGGCGCTTATAGGTGCGGGAAAAGTAATCAGGCGAGGAAAAGCCGCAGGCAACGGAAATTTCCAGCACCGACATATCCGTCTGGGTAATCATGCCGCGCGCCCGATCCAGGCGAACGTCCTGGTAATACCGCACCGGCGAAACCCCTGTGTGCTGCCGAAAGAGGCGTTCCATGGTGCGCAGGGAAAGGCCACTCGCGCGGGCGATATCGCCGATACTTAGCGGATCTTCGAGATTGCGTTCCATGTGTATGATGGCTTGCTGCAGCTGGGCGGGCGCTGCATAACCGACCGGCTGATGGTGCTTGGGACTTTGGCCTTCACTGGCTGGCCGCAAGCGATCGTGGAAGATGTAACGTGCCGAGGCGTTCGCTAAGCCGATACCGTGCTGCAATCGGATGATTTCCAGTGCCAGGTCAGCGGCAGCCATGCCACCACAGCTGGTTAGGCGATTGCCATCAATGACGAACAAATCATCCGACCAGTTGACCCTGGGATAGAGTTCCCGAGAAGCAGCTGCGTGCTCGTAGTGTACCGTGGCTTTGCAGCCGTGCAGCAAGCCGGCATGGCCGAGAACCATGGCCCCGGTGTCGATGCCGCCCAAGGTGGTGCCGGCCTTGGCCTTTCGCCGCAACCAGCTAAACAGCTCCTTGCTGTAGTGCTTTTCCGGGGCCCAGCTGGAACAAACAAACGCTAGGTCGTAGGCTTTGGCGGCTTTGGGTAATGGCCGAACGGCGGTCGCGCGCAGTCCGTTGCTGGCGGTCACCGTCCGGCCGTCAAGGGCGAGAAACTCCCAGCGGTACAAGGGTGTCGCGCTAAGATAGTTGGCGGCTCGCAAGGGGTCTATGAAGGCCATGGTTGCCATGGCGTTGAAGTTGGGAAGCAGCAGGAGGGCGATGTCGTTGCTTGGGCTGCGCATGGTCTGGTTTCCTAGAAAATCGGCTCGACCCGTCATAACATCGCACAATAACAAATGGCGAAAAAATTCGGTTATATGGCGAACAAACTCACGATAGATATCACCGTGGAGGGATAATGATTCCCTACGGTAGGGCCATTTCTTTTTGCACTATGCCGCGGCCGACCGCTTATCGTGGTTTTGCGGAGAGTCCAATGACCAAGATCTTGAGACAAACGGAATTTGCGGAAATTACCAAGGGTTATGACCGCGATCCGGCGAAATCCTTTTCGCTGGGTGCCGAGGCCTATGTCGACGAGCGCTATCTGGCGGTCGAACGTGAGGCAATCTTTTATCGAACCTGGCAGTGGGTCTGCCATGTGGAGAAGCTTCGCATGCCTGGCTCCTACTACGTGGGTGACGTCCAGGGCCGCAGCATTGCCCTGGTCCGCGATTATGACGGGACCTTGAGAGCCTTTTACAATGTCTGCCGGCATCGCGCCCACGAGCTTTTACAAGGCGAGGGCATGACCCGGCGCATCGTCTGCCCCTATCATGCCTGGAGCTATGATTTGAAAGGGGTCCTGAACGGCGCACCCAACACGCACGACCTGGTCGATTTCGACAAGTCGAAGATTTGTCTTAAGGCGGTACAGGTCGAAGAGTTTTGCGGTTTCGTCTATGTCAACCTCGATCCAGCTGCACCTAGTCTGGCCGAACAGTCGGCTGACTTGGGCAAAGAGATCATGGCCTTTGCGCCAGATATCGAAACGCTCACCTTCGCCCATCGGCTCACCTTCGAAATCCGGTCCAATTGGAAAAACGTGATCGACAATTTTCTTGAATGCTACCACTGCCCCGTGGCGCACAAGGATTTCTGCTCGCTGATCGATATGGATAGCTATCGGGTGACGACCCACGGCATCTATTCAAGCCACATGGCAAAAGCGAGCCGGTCGCAAAACACCGCCTATAGCACAGAAGGCGCGACCGTTGACGACCACGCGGTTTGGTACCTCTGGCCGAACAGCTGTTTGCTACGCTATCCGGGCCGCGGCAACTTCTTGGTTCTGCAGGTCATTCCCATGGGGCCGGATCGGACCTACGAGACCTACGATTTCTACTTTGAGACCGCGGAGCCGAGCGCCCAAGAGTGGGAAGCCATCACCTACATCAACGATGTCCTGCAGCGGGAGGATATCGACATTGTCGAAAGCGTGCAGCGCGGCATGGCGACGCCGGCTTTCGAGCACGGTCGTATCGTCCACGACCCAAGCGGCTCGGGCCGGAGTGAGCACGCCGTCCACCATTTCCACGGCCTCATTATCGATGCCTATGCGAAGGCCTTGGGATGAGGGTTCGTTCGGAGCGATCGGGCGGCAACGCTGGGAGTGAGGTCGGCCATGGACAGTAATCGGCTCGAAGGGAAAGTCGCCCTGGTGACCGGTGGCCGCGGTGGCATCGGTCGGGCGATCTGCGAGCGCTTTGCCGGCGAGGGGGCGGCGGTTTTTGCGGCTGACCTGGCGGAAGGGGAGGGTGACCTGCCGCCGGGCGTCTCCTACATCGCACTCGACGTGACCCAAGAAGCACAGGCCAGCGCCGTGATGAGCGAGATCAGCTATGCGCACGGCCGTTTGGATATTCTGGTGAATACCGCTGCGATCGAAATTGAAAAGACGATCGAAGCGACCAGCCTCGACGACTGGAATCGCATCTTCGCCATTAACGTCACCGGTACCTTTCTCGTCAGCAAGCACGCCCTGCCCTTGCTGCGTGAAGCCGGCGGCGGGTCAATCATCAACTTTGGCTCCTACGACGGCTTTATCGCCGATCCCGACCTGGCGGCTTATTGCGCCACCAAAGGGGCGGTGCATGCCTTGACCCGGGCTATGGCCTGCGATCACGGGCCGGAAAACATCCGCGTCAATGCGATTTGCCCGGGCTATGTCGACACGCCGATGCTGCAGAGTTTCTTTGGCTCCGCCGGAGATATCGAAAGCCTTAAGGGGGCGGTGCGCGACGTCCATCCCTTGCGGCGTTACGGCACGCCGCAGGACGTGGCGAGCCTGGTGGCCTGGCTGGCCAGCGACGAGGCGCGCTATGCTTCGGGCCAGCTTTGGGTTCTGGATGGCGGCCTGACCGCTCAGGTCCAGCAGATGCGTCTTTAAAGGGGAAACCGCATGGCGAAAAGCGTCATCATCACCTGTGCCGTGACCGGCAGCATTCACACGCCGAGCATGTCGGATCACCTGCCGATCACACCGCAGGAGATCGCCCGGGAATCAATCGCAGCTGCCGAAGCGGGTGCTTCGATCATTCACCTCCATGCCCGTGATCCGGAGACCGGCAAGCCGGATCCCCGGCCGGACACCTTCATGAAATTTTTGCCGGTGATCAAGCAGTCCAGCGACGCGGTGGTCAATGTCTCCACCGGCGGTGGGTTGGGTATGACCATCGACGAGCGCTTGGCGGCGGCGATGCGTGCCCGGCCGGAAATGGCCTCGCTCAACATGGGCTCCATGAACTTTGGGATCTTCCGCGCGGCCGAGAAGGTCTCGGAATGGAAGTTCGACTGGGAAAAACCTTTCCTTGAGTCTACCCGCGACTTTATCTTTCCGAACACCTTCAAAAGCATCGAGTACATTCTTCGGGAACTGGGCGAGACCCATGGCACGCGCTTTGAGTTCGAATGCTATGACCTCGGCCATCTCTATAACCTTGCCTACTTTGTCGATGCCGGACTGGTCAAGCCGCCCTTCTTTATCCAGATGATCTACGGCATCCTGGGTGGGGTCGGTGCCGATCCCGACAACCTGATGCATATGCACACCATCGCCCAGCGCCTCTTCGGCGATGCCTATGAATGGTCGGTCCTGGCCGCTGGTCGTCATCAAATGCCGTTCGTCACCCAGTCGGCCATGTTGGGCGGCAATGTGCGGGTCGGTATGGAGGATAGCCTCTACATTGGCAAGGGGCAGATGACGAAGAGCAACGCCGAGCAGGTGGCAAAGATTCGCCGTATCCTCGAAGAGTTGTCCTTCACCATCGCGACCCCAACAGAAGCGCGCGAGCGCCTGGCTCTTAAGGGCGGCGACATGGTGGGATTTTGAGGTGGCGGCAATGCAGCTTAATCAGTTGATTGGCGGGGAACTCGTTCCGGGAGAGGGCGAGTCCTTGCTTGTGGAGGACCCAGCGACTGGCGAGGAGGTCGCCCAGGTCGCTGAAGCCTCGACGGAGCAGGTCGACGAGGCGGTTCGCGCGGCCGACGAAGCCTTTGCTTCCTGGTCTCGGACAACCCCGGGGGAGCGGGCGAGCCATCTCTTGGCTTTGGCGGACGCTATCGAGGCGCATGCGGAAGAGCTGGCCGGCTTAGAAAGCCTCGACTGCGGCAAGCCTTCGGCCAGCGCACGCGACGACGAAATGCCGCTCACCATCGACGTATTTCGATTTATGGCGGGTGCGGCTCGGACCATGACCGGCTCCGCGGCGGGCGAGTACGTCGCTGGTCATA
Source organism: Rhodospirillales bacterium (assembly GCA_965222795.1). Classification (GTDB taxonomy): domain Bacteria; phylum Pseudomonadota; class Alphaproteobacteria; order Kiloniellales; family CBDCUY01; genus CBDCUY01. Next base: position 4,505,454 of record OZ244972.1, read on the forward strand.
CTTCCATGATCAGGCGAGATCCGGTGGGCCCGGTCGCTTCCATCGCACCGTGGAACTATCCCTTGATGATGGCCGCTTGGAAACTCGCGGCCCCCTTGGCGGCCGGCTGTACGGTTGTCTTGAAGCCCTCAGAGCTGACGTCCTTGTCGACCTTACGCCTTGCCGAAATCATGAACGGCATTCTGCCCAAGGGGGTGGTTAACGTCATCGTCGGGCGGGGAGGATCCATTGGCGATCGCTTGATCAACTCGGCGGCCGTTGAAGCGATTAGTGTTACCGGCTCGCCAGCCACCGGCATGGCGGCCATGCGCGCCGCTTCTCAGAAGATTCGGCACGTCCACTTGGAACTGGGCGGCAAGGCGCCGGTGATCGTTTTCGAAGATGCCGATCTTGAGGCGGTTGTCGACACCATTCGTGGCGGCTCTTACTTCAATGCCGGCCAGGATTGTGCGCAACCCTGCCGCATCATGGCCGCTGGTAAGATTTATGATAGGCTTGTTGCCGATACCGTCGGGGCAGTAAACACCATCAAGGTGGGGCGACCACAAGAAGAAGGTGTGGAAATGGGCCCGGTAATATCGGCCCAGCAGCGTGATCGGGTGGCCGGGTATGTTGATCGCGCGCGCGATGGCGCGGAGGTTCTGGCAGGTGGTGAAAAGGGAGGGGGCGCCGGCTACTTTTACAAGCCAACGGTAATTGCCAATGTGTCCAACGACGCCGAAATCGCCTGCCAAGAGATATTCGGCCCGGTCGTCACCATCTCACGCTTCAATCAGGCCGAAGAGGCCCTGGCCTGGGCAAACTCTAGTCCCTATGGCCTTGCCTCATCCGTGTGGACCAAGGATGTCGGCCGCGCCATGGCGGTCAGTAGCCGCCTCCGCTATGGCTTCACCTGGGTTAACACCCACGGGGTCGGGACGCCGGAGATGCCTTGGGCGGCCATGAAGGGCTCTGGAACCGGTTGTGATATGTCGGTCTATGGGCTCGATGCCTATACCTCGATCCGCCACGTTATGGTTGCCCACGGATGACCGGCCTTTCAGGCAAGGCGGCCCTGGTTACGGGCGGTGGCCGCGGCATCGGTCGCGCTATTGTCGATCGCTTTGCCGCTGAAGGGGCAAAAGTCATGACTTGCGGGCGCGGCGAGCGGCCCGATGATTTGCCAGAGGCGATTGGCTGGTGTCGGGCCGATGTTGCTGAGAGCCGGGCCGTCGAACAGCTTTGCGAAGCCGTGACCGCTGTTCTTGGTGGGCTCGACATCCTGGTTAACAACGCCGGCGTACAAGTCGAAAAGACACTAGTTGATTCCAGTGACGAGGACTGGGATCTGGTAATCGGTGCCAACGCCAAGAGTGTTTTCAATTGTTGCCGCGCCTTCATCCCGATGATGGCCTCCCGTGGTGGTGGGGCGATTGTCAACATTGGCTCGATTAGCGGCGGTCACGCGGATCCGGCCATGGCGCTTTACAACGCCTCCAAGGCCTTTGTTCACGGCTTGACGCGCAGCATCGCCGTCGACCATGGCCGTGACGGCATTCGCTGCAACGCCATTTGCCCCGGCTGGATCATGACCGGGATGGCGGATGCCGCCTTTGATCTTGCTAGAGATCCTGCTGCCGCCAAGACTGATGCATTGGCTCGGCATCCGGCGAATCGTTTCGGCCGGCCCGAGGATATCGCCGCTGCGACCCTGTGGCTGGTCAGCGACGAGGCGGCCTTCGCGACCGGCCAGTGCTTTACAATCGACGGTGGCCTGACCGCCGCTTCCCCTTTGCAGCCTGCGTTGTTTTGACCGCAGGCAGGCCCAGGATAAGGAGCCATTGCTATGACTCGTCAGCCAGCGATTCCGGAAAGGATCAAGACCGTCGCCATTGTCGGTGCGGGTACGATCGGCGCAAGCTGGGCATCTCTCTTCCTTGCGGCCGGGCTGAAGGTTCAGGTTTATGACCCCTCCGAGAACGCAGAGGGCTATGTGCGTGATTACGTAAAAAACGCCTGGCCGGCCCTGAAAGAGTTGGGCCTGACCCGTGAAGCCCAAGCGCGTGACCCAAGCTTTTCCCCCAGTCCCGAAGCGGTGGTCGCCGGTGCCGATTTTGTGCAAGAGTCGGTGCCAGAGCGCCTGCCCATAAAACACGAACTTTTCCGGCGGATCGAGCCCGAGTTGGCCGAGGATACCCTGGTCGCGTCCAGTGCCTCCGGCCTCATGGTCAAGGAGATGCAGGAGGCGTGGCGGGACCCGGCGCGATTTTTCTTGGCCCATCCTTTCAATCCGCCCCATCTGATCCCGCTGGTGGAATTGCTCGGCAACGCCCGCACGGCCCCAGGGGTCCTCGATGAGGCGGCCCAATTTTACGAGGCCTGCGGCAAGGTGACGATCCGCCTCAATAAGGAAGTGCCGGGCCATGTTGCCAACCGATTGCAAGCGGCGCTGTGGCGTGAGGCCGTCAACCTGGTGGTTGATGGAGTGGCGAGTGTCAAGGATGTGGATACCGCGATTGCCTCCGGTCCGGGCTTGCGGTGGGCGGTCATGGGTCCGCACATGCTCTTCAGTCTCGGCAGTGGCGGGCACGGGCTAGGAACATTTATCGAGCGCTTTGGCCCTTCGATCGAACGCTGGTGGCAGGATATGGAGACGACACGATTGACACCGGAAGTGGGTCGGATCCTTGCCGAGGGCGTGGCCGAGGAAGAGGCTGGCCGCGAATTTGAAACCTTGGCATCCGAACGCGACAGGAACGTCATCCGCATCTTGAAAGCTTTGAAAAATGGATAGCGATCCGGGTAGCTAGGAACCGAAGGTTTCGGGTGAAGACCGTCGGTTGTCATGCGACGCGAAACTCGTATCGGCGCACGCAGTACCAGATTTAAGCGAATCCCGATTGACTAGCTGTTCCGGTGAGGTCGGAAAGGAAAGGATACAGACAGGCGTCAAACAGTATTTTGTTTTGAAACTAGAAGATCGTTGCCTATTATCGTCTTTGAAACAAGGCAACAACGCTTCAAACCAACAAAATTAACCTAGAATAAACAGGGAGAATCGCAATGAAAATGAGAGATCTACTTTTTACAGGGGTAATGGCTGCCGCCCTTGGCCTCGCTGCTGCCCCGCTGTCTCAAGCGGCGGAAATGGGAGACGTGGACGAGCCCATCAAGCTTGCCGTTAACGAATGGACCGGTCAGCACATTTCTACCCACGTGGCCGGTGAATTGCTGAAGAAGCTGGGCTACAAGGTCGAGTACGTGACCGCCGGCTATTACCCTCAGATGACCGCGTTGCAGGACAACACAGTGTCTGCCACCTTGGAGATTTGGAGCTCCAATATCGGCGAGCATTATGATAATGCCATTGCGACCGGCAATGTGGTGGAACTTGGTGACCTCGGCCTAACACCGGTCGAGACCTGGTTTTACACGCCGATCTCCGAGGAAAAGTGCCCAGGACTGCCGGACTACCAGGCTCTCAAAGACTGCGCGCAAGTCTTTGCCAGCGCTGAGACTTTCCCGGACGGCCGTCTCCTGGACTACCCGGCCGACTGGGGTACCTCTAATGTGGACCGGCTCAAGGCGTTCGGATTGCCGATCAAATCCCTTCCGGCTGGCAGCGAAGGCGCCCTGGTTTCCGAGATCAAGAGTGCTAATGTTCGCAACGAGCCCCTGCTGGTCATGTTTTGGGCCCCGCATTGGGTGCACGCGGTGGTCGAGCTAAAGCCCGTGACTCTTCCGGCTTATGAGGATGGCTGCTATGAAGATGCCTCGGTCGGCATCAATCCGGATGCTATCTATGACTGCGACTGGCAGCGTGGTTACATCAAGAAGATGGCCTGGGTTGGCCTGAAGGACAAATGGCCGGCCGCGCACGCGCTTTTGACCGCCTATACCCTGCGCAACGAAGATCAAATTCCGATGATGAATGCGATCGATCAAGACGGCAAAGACCTGGGCGAAACCGTTACCGCTTGGATCGATGCCAACCAGGAAATCTGGCAACCCTGGATCGACGCGGCCAAACAATAAGAAATACGAGGGCCGGGTGTCGACATACCCGGCCCCCTCCGTCTGCGGGCACACACAGCAAATAAGCGGTGGTGTGATGATTTCATAATGGGCGGAAAGCAGGGGGTGAGATGCCGGAGAATTCTATTGCGGCCAATGGCCGCGAGGTAAAGATTGCCTGCCGTAACGTCTGGAAGGTCTATGGCGAAAATCCGGCGGGCTTTTTCACCGATGGCAAGGGCGAGGTAGACGATCCTCAAGACCTGCTTGAGAGAATTCGAGAAAGCCATCACATCCCCGCCGCCGCCGATGTCAGCTTCGACGTTCATGTTGGCGAAGTCTTTGTCATCATGGGGCTTTCCGGATCCGGCAAGTCGACTATGGTGCGCTGCTTGTCGCGTCTGGTAGAGCCGACCGCTGGAGAAGTCCTGTTCGATGGGCAAGACCTGCTGAGGGTTCCCCAGGATGAGCTGATCGAAATTCGCCGCCACAAGCTGGGCATGGTGTTTCAGAATTTCGGCCTGCTGCCACATCTCACGGTGCTCGACAACGTGGCCTTTCCCCTGAAGGTTCAGGGAGTTGGTGAAGCGGATCGACGCCAGCGGGCGCTGAAGATGGTCGAGCTGGTCGGGCTGGAAGGCCGCGAGAATGCCTTTCCCCGACAACTTTCCGGCGGTCAGCAGCAACGGGTGGGCATCGCCCGCTCGCTCGCGGTAGAGCCGGACTTGTGGTTCCTCGACGAACCGTTCAGTGCGCTTGATCCCTTGATCCGCCGCCAGATGCAAGACGAGTTCATGCGCCTGCAGACCATGCTGCATAAGACCATTGTCTTCATCACCCACGACTTTTTAGAGGCGATCCGGGTCGGCGACCGGGTGGCCGTTATGAAAGATGGCCAGGTGGTCCAGATCGGCAGCCCGGCCGAAATTGTGCTGCACCCGGCGACCGACTATGTGGCCGAATTCACCCAGGACGTGCCGCGGGTACGAGTGATCACGGCCGGCGATATCTGCGAGCCGCAGGGCGGCCAAGGGTCGAGTGGCAAGTCGGTCACCGCCACCATGTCCTTGGAAGAGATTTTGCCGAACTTCGCCGACCACAGCGGTGGCCTGACCGTGACCGATGAGGTCGGCACCCCGATCGGCCAGGTGACGGCCGAGGGTATTGTCGCGGCTCTGGCGGCAAGCGAGGGCAGGGGATCATGACCCCCGACCCTAGTACTTCCGAAAGACGCCTGGACCCGGATCTTCTCCCCTGGCTCGCGGTGGGCGCCTTTACTGTTGCCTGTTTCTTGATGCGCGAGGCCTGGCCTTGGCTGGTGACCTATCCGGTGGATCTGGTGCTGCCGTTGGCGGCCTGGATCAACGCTGCCATGGATTGGTTCGTCGAATCCTTTCGTTGGCTTTTCCGCGCCCTTTCCTGGCTGCTCGGCTGGCCGATGAGCGTGCTGCAGACGACCCTGCAATGGCTGCCATGGCCAGCGACCATCGCCTTTTTCACTATACTTGGCCATCAGGCGGGCGGCTGGCGACTGGCGGCCTTCACCGCGGCTGCGCTCTTCTACATGTTGATCACCGGCTATTGGGTGGAGAGTATGAACACGCTCGCCTTGGTCGGTGTCTCCGTGCCCTTGTCGCTTGGCATCGGTTTTGCCCTGGGGGTTTCGGCGTTCCGCTCGGATCGGGCCAACCAGATCATTCAGCCGGCGCTGGATTTCATGCAGACCGTGCCGGCCTTTGCCTACCTGATCCCGATCTTGCTGCTCTTCGGTTTTGGCCCGGTGGTCGGCCTGATTGCCAGCGCCATCTACGCCTGCCCGCCGATGGTGCGCAACGTGCTGCTCGGTCTGCGGCGCATTCCTTCTGACATCGTTGAGTCGGCCGCCATGTGCGGCTGCAACCAACGCCAGCGCTTTTGGTGGGTGGAGCTGCCGAGCGCCATGCCGCAGATCATGATCGGCGTCAATCAGACCACCATGGCGGCCCTTTCCATGGTGATCATCGCCGCCATCATCGGCGGTTTCGAGGATATCGGCTGGGAGGTGCTCTCCACCATGCGCAAGGCCCAGTTCGGGCAAAGCCTGCTCGCCGGGGCGGTGATCGCGCTCCTGGCCATGGTGATGGACCGGATCAGTTGGGGCTATGCGGCGCGGGCTAACTTGCCGCAGGACCCCAACGAAAGCCTTTGGCAGCGTCATGGTCACTTGATTGTTGCGGTGGCGGCGGTCGGCATCGCCTTGCTGTTGGCTTTTGTCGTGCCCGCCTTGGGGCGTTTGCCGAAGGAGGCCTTTTTCTATCCGGCCGAAGCCTTGAACGGCTTTGTCGACTATATCACCGTGGCCTTCGGTGGGGTAATGGATGCCATTAAGAGCACCACGCTCTTTTACTTCATGTTGCCGATCCGCATTGGCCTTTCCAAGGCGATCAGCCCGTTTTCCTGGGGTATCGAGTTTACGCCCGTGCTGGCTTATGGCATTTGGTTCGTGATCCTCGGGCTTGCCGCCTTGGCCTGCTGGCGGTTCGGCTGGCGTTCGGCAGTGGGTATCCTGCTCGGCGGCATGATCCTTTACTTTGGCACCACTGGCACGCCCTGGCCGGCATTTATGGCAGTGGTGACACTTCTGGCTTGGCAGGTGGGAGGCCGCAACGTTGCCCTCTTTGCCTTTTTCAGCATGGTCTTCATGTTGATCAATGGGGTCTGGCAGCCGGCCATGCTGTCGATCTACCTGTGCAGCGCCGCGGTGGTGATCTCCTTCGTGATTGGCGGCCTCATTGGCATCTGGGCGTCGCAGAACGATCGGGTTTCGGCCATCGTCCGGCCGATCAACGACACCCTGCAGACCATGCCGCAATTCGTGTTGCTGATCCCGGTCTTGATGCTGTTCAAGGTGGGCGAGTTTTCCGCGCTGCTGGCGGTCATCGCCTATGCCATCGTGCCCAGTATACGCTATACGGAACATGGCATCCGCAACCTGCCGGGCCATGTCTTGGAGGCTGCCGAGTCCATGGGCTGCACCCGCTCGCAGACGCTCTGGCAGGTAAAGTTGCCCATGGCCTTGCCCGAGATCATGCTGGGTCTTAACCAGACGATCCTCTTTGGCCTTGCCATGCTGGTGATTGCCGCCCTTGTCGGCACCAGCGGCCTGGGCCAGCAAGTCTACATCGCGCTTGGCAAGGCGGACGCCGGCAAAGGCCTCATCGCTGGCCTCTCGATGGCCCTCATCGCCATGGTGGCGGATCGCATCCTGCAGGGCTGGAGCGCCCAGCGCAAGGCGGCCTTGGGTCTGGCGTAGCGCCCTGGCCAAGGGCAGCTCTTGGAACCTTTGGCCGAACAACGCCGGCCGCCAGCCTAAGCTCGTAGCCGCGCGTTCTCCGGGTCGTAGGCGGGCTCGTCGATCACCGTGGCTTTTCGCCGCTCGCCCAGAATGGCGATCTCGAAGCTGGTGCCGACCTCGGCATAGTCCGGTTCCACATAGGCAAAGCCCAGCACCTTCTGCACCCGATGACCGTAGGCCCCGGCCGTCGTTACGCCGATCACGCGCTCGCCATCATAAACCGGTTCGTTGCCGAGAGGATCGGCATCGGCCACGTCGACCTGCATGTAAACCAGCTTGGTATGAAGCCCCTTTTCCTGTCGCTCCTTCAGATTGGCCTGACCGACGAAATCCTGCTTCGACTTGTCGATGAAGCGATCCAATCCGGCCTCCAGTGGCGAGATCTCGGTGGTGAGTTCGCCGCCCCAAGCGCGATACGCCTTCTCCAATCGCAGCGAGTTCACCGCATAGGTGCCGAAATTGGCGATACCGAATTCCTCGCCCGCCTGCATAATGGCTTCGTACAATGTTGCCATCTGCCCCATCGGGTGATGCAACTCCCAGCCCAGCTCGCCCACGTAGGAGACCCGCAAGGCCCGGGTCGGCACGCCTGCCACTTCGATCTCCTGGGCCGTCAGCCAGCGGAAGGAGGCATTGGTGAGATCGGCGTCGGTGAGTTTGGTCAGCACATCGCGGGAACGTGGCCCGGTCAAGACCAATGTGCCGTAGTCTTCCGTGACATTCTTGATCTGGACATCCTCGCCTTCGCGCACGGCCTGGGTCAGCCAGTCGAGGTCGTGCAACTCGGCAACGGCGCCGGAGAGCACAAAGTACTTGCCCTCGGCCAGGCGGGTGATGGTCATCTCGCTCTCGATCCCGCCCAGGCTGGTCAGCATGTGCACCAACGCGACACCGCCGTCGCGGCGCGGAATGCGATTGGCGGAAAGCCGGCTCAGCAAGGCTTCGGCATCGCTGCCGGTCACCTCGTACTTGGCGAAACTGGAAAGGTCGAGCACGCCGACCCGCTCGGCCACGGCCCTACATTCCTCGCCCACCGGCTCGAACCAATTGGTGCGGCGGAAGGAGTATTCTTCTTCCTGGCCTGGTTTGGCGAACCACTTGGCCCGCTCCCAGCCATAGACGTCGGCGAAGATCGCCCCTTGCGCCTTTAGGGTCTCGTAAATCGGCGTGGTGCGAACCGGCCTGCCAGCATCCCGATGCTCACCGGGATAGTGTACCTTGTACATGTGTTCGTACTCGTCGATCGACTTGGCAAGCGCGTGCTCACCGGGGGCGAAGTGACCATAGCGGCGCGGGTCCATCTCGCGCACATTGATCTCGGTCTGGCCGTGCACCATCCACTGGGCCAGGTACTTGCCGGCACCGGCGCCCTGGGTGATGCCGATGGAGGCGCCGCAACACATCCAATAGTTCTTGATGCCGGCGGCCGGGCCGAGCAGGAAGCCGCCGTCCGGCGTGTGGGTGATGGGGCCGCTGACCACCCGCTTGATGCCGGCGTTGCCGAAAGAGGGAATGCGGGCCAAGGCCAGTTCCAGGTGCGGCTCGAGACGATCGAGATCCGGCGGCAGCAGCTCCATGTCGAAGCCCCAATCGACCCCGTCTAGGCCCCAAGCCTCGGCATTCTGGGTTTCATAAGGCCCGATGATGATGCCGCGCTGTTCCTGACGGTAATAGCAGGAGGATCGCGGGTCGCGGATCACCGGCAGTTCGCGGCTCAGCGCCTCGACCTCGGGCATGTTCTCGGTCACCAGGTACTGGTGGATCATATTGATGATCGGCACGCCAAGGCCCACCATGGCGCCCACCTGCGGGCCGTAGCAGCCGGCGGCGTTGACCACATGCTCGCAAGCGATGTTGCCCTTGTCGGTGACCACCTCCCATTCTCCGCCGGGCAAGCGGTTGATGTCGGTTACCCGGGTGTGGCGATAGATCTCGCAGCCCCCCTTGCGGGCACCGATCGCCATGGCGTTGGCGGTGCTGGAGGGGTCGGTGTGGCCGTCGCCGGGGGTATAGGCGCCAAGCAGCACGCCTTCCATGTCCAAGATTGGCGCCAGGTTCTTGATCTCGTTGGGGCCGATCAGATGGCATTCGGCGCCGACCAGCTTGAGCACCCCTTGGACGTAGTGGAACCAATCCACCTCGTCTTGGTTGGTGGCCAGGCGGATAGAGCCGCAGCCGTGCCAGCCGGTGGCCTGTCCGGTCTCCGCTTCAAGCGTCTTGTAGAGTTCGGTCGAGCAGTAATGCACCTTGGCCATGTTGAGGGAGCCGATGAAGTGCGGGATCAGGCCGGCCGCGTGCCAGGTGGAGCCCGATGTCAGCTCGCCCTTTTCCACGATCACCACGTCCGACCAGCCTTCCTTGGTCAGGTAATAGGCAAGGCCGATGCCCATCATCCCGCCGCCGATGATCACCACACGTGCTTGCGTTTTCATGGCTGCCTCCCCGTGTTCTCAAGAGCCCTAGGGCGGTGGGCGACGTCGTCATGGCCACCACCATTCTTTGAAACCCGCAACTACACCAGATCGAAGCACACGGCAATGCTTGACGTGGCGTTCTGGTCAGGAAGTTGTGCGACGATGATGGTCTGACTGGAGCGCTCCCTCTAACCTGTGAGTTTCCGCATCGATGCCAATGCTTCCTCCGCCAGCCTCTTGGTCAGATCGCCGGCCCCCATGGCACGACCGAGGCTGGCGGCCTGGCCGGACCACAAGCTAGAGAAGTCGCTGGAGCCGGCAGCCTCGGCCTTGGCTTTCAGGGGGGCCAAGGCGCCACCGGCTGTCGGAAAGGCCGGTGCCTTGTCCGACATCGGCCCAACCTCGCGCATCAGGCGATTGATCAGGCCGCGCGCCGGGCGACCGGAAAAGAGATTGGTGAGTGCCGTGCGATCATCCGCCGCTTCGGCCAGGGCCGCGCGGTGTAAATCGCTGATCGTGGCCTCCGGCGTGAAGAGGTAGGCGCTGCCGATCTGCACGGCGGCGGCGCCGAGTGCAAAAGCGGCGGCAATTCCCCGGCCGTCGGCAATGCCACCGGCGGCGATCACCGGAAGCGAAACAGCGTCGACAACCTGCGGCACCAGGGCAAAAGTACCGGCCTGGGTGGCGATATTGTCGGAAAGGAAAATGCCACGATGGCCGCCGGCCTCGTTTCCCTGGGCAATGATGGCATCACAGCCCCTTTCGGCAAGCCAGCGCGCCTCCGCGACGCTGGTTGCGGAGCTGATCACCCGGCAGCCGGCTGCCTTGACCCCTGCAAGCAGGTCGCTCGCCGGCAAGCCGAAATGAAAGCTCACGACCTCTGGCTTCAAGTCTTCGACCAGCTCGCACATCGCAGCGTCAAAAGGCGCGCGGTTCGGGGTGGGAACGAAGGCGGAAGAATCCAAACCAAACTCAGCGTAGTAAGGCGCCAAATGCTGCTTCCAGGCGGTATCGCGTGCCGGGTCTGCTGCCGCCGGCTTATGACAGAAGAAGTTCATGGCAATGGGCCGGTCGGTTTGCTGACGAATGATGCCGATTTCCGCCCTGACCTTGTCGTGGCCAAGCATGGCGCAGGGCAGGGAACCCAAGCCGCCGGCCTGGCTGACCGCAATCGCCATCGCCGAAGCGTTGGCGCCCGCCATTGGCGCCTGAATGATCGGCAGCTCGATGCCGAAAAGCTCCATCACCCTGCGATCGGGCCACATTTGGTGTACTCCTCTCTTTCGTTTCGCGGTCGTAGCATGACTGGCCGGTCAAGTGTAGCTTCGCTGATCGCAGAATTCTTCGACTGTGAAGTGGCAGACCAATGACAGCTTTCATCATAAGGGACTACCAGCCCTCGGACCGGCCCGCCCTGCTGGCTTTGGTAAGGGAGCTGCAGAAGGCGGAAGCCCGCTATTATGACCGCATGAAACCGCCCGAGGAAATCGGCGATTGGTATGTTGACGGCTTGCTGGAGGCCTGCCGCGCCGGCGGCGGCACGCTCTTGGTTGCGCTGGAGGACACGCGTCCGGTTGCCTACGCGGTGCTGGTGTTCAAGAACACGGCAGAGAGTGACCCAGACGAGGTCGCCTATCGCTATGCCTATGTCCAGGACGTGGCGGTCGCCGAGACGCATCGCCGCCAGGGCTTGGGATCCTTGCTCTTGGAGCGTTGTGAAAGCATAGCGCGGCAAGCTGGTCTAGCCTGGCTGCGCATCACGGTCCTAGCAGCCAATGAGCCAGCGCTGGGCGCTTATCAAAAATTCGGCTTTAAGGCGCTATTTGTAGACCTGGAGAAGCCGCTTCTATGAGCCAGTCCGCCGAGTTTCCTCAGTCATCTTGCTCCAAGGTGTAGACACACTGTGTTGTCTTTGGCACGGGCGCAAACTCCACCCGCTCCTTTGCGGCGGTGATGGCTCGCTGGCCGAGGCGGAAGATGATCAGCAACGCGAGCAGACCCAACACCACCGCCATGGCCAGGAACAGGCCGCCGGGTCCCCAGGGGCCTCGATCCATCAGCGGCGCCACAACCAGCGGGCCGGCGATGCCCCCCAAGGAAAAAAGCAGCAGCAAACCGCCCGAGACCTCGACCAGGTCTTGGTTGGGGGCGTAGTCATTGGCATGGGCCAGACAAAGAGCATAAAGCGGCAGCATCACCGCACCATGCAGGCAAGCAAGACTAAAAGCGATCACCGGATCGTCCATGGTCAAATACGCCAAAGCCAAGCCGGTGGCCATGGTGCCCAGGCAGCAGGTGAGGATAGGCCAACGCCGGTCGACACGGTCTGACCAGCGGCCGATCGGCCATTGGGATAAGGTCCCGCCAATGATAAAGGCGCTCATGAAAAGCGTAATCTCGGTGACCGGCATCTCGCGCGCCTGGGCGAAGACCGGGGCCAGCACCCAAAAGGCGCCTTCGCAAAAACCCACGGCGAGGCAGCCAATGAAGCCACTGGGCGAAAGTCTGAAGAGCTTGCCAATCCTTAGCCTGGCCTCGGCGATGGGCTTGGGCGTCGGAGCCGTGGTTAGCGACAAAGGAACCAGGGAGAGCGCGACCAGCATGCCAACCATGATGAACAGGCTTGCCTCCGACGGGGCGTAGAGGTTCACCAACAATTGGCCGCCGATGGTGACCAAGTTGGCCACGATGATATAGATCGATAGGACTGCGCCGCGGATTTCGTTTGACGACTGGTCATTGAGCCAAGATTCGATCACCATATAAAGCACCGCCAGGCAAAGGCCGGTGAAGCCGCGAATGGCGAACCAGGCGATCGGGTCGACCAACAGGGGATAGCTGAGAGCGCCAGCAGCGGCCAAGGCGGCAAACCCTGCAAAGCTGCGGATGTGCCCTACTCGCTGCACCACAGAGGGCCCCAGCCAGCATCCCGCGGCAAAGCCGCCCGCATAGGCGGCTCCCATGGCGCCGATGGTGGTCGTGGCGAAACCTTCCAGGGCAGCGCGCACAGGCAATAGAGTGAAGAGCACGCCGTTGCCCAAAAAAAGCACTGCCGTACCGACCAGCAAGGTCGCAATCGATCGCCTAGCTGCACTCAATGGCGGGGTCCTTAAGAACAAAATTTGCCCGGGGCGCCAACCTGCCAGGAGCGCCCTTAAAGTGCAATCTGTGTGAGCGCCAAGAGATGGCCGCGGTTGCGAAAGGCGGTAGGCAGGCGCGGTTACTTGCGCCACTATGGCGCCGAATGCGTCGGTAGGGAAAGTCATCACCATGGCGGCCGCGAGGAAACACGTCGGAACTTTCGACTACGTCATTCTCGGCGCCGGATCGGCCGGTTGCGTCTTGGCCAAACGCCTCAGCGAAAGCGGCCAGCATTCGGTCTTGTTGCTGGAAGCCGGCGGCAAGGACGATTACCTCTGGATCCACATTCCCATCGGCTATCTCTATACCTTGGCAAATCCTCGTACCGATTGGTGCTATAAGACCGAGCCGGTTCCCGGGCTCAACGGCCGCTCGATCGACTATGCCCGTGGCAAGACCCTGGGCGGCTGCTCGTCAATCAACGGCATGATCTATATCCGCGGCCAGGCGCGCGACTACGATCAATGGCGGCAAATGGGAAATAAAGGATGGGGTTGGGAAGATGTATTCAAGTATTTTCTGAAATCTGAGGACCAAGCCCGCGGTGCCGACGATTTTCATCAGGTAGGAGGTGAATGGCGGGTCGAAGACCTCAGAATTTCTTGGGAAATCTTGGATGCCTTTCGCGAGGCCGCGGCCGAAAACGGTATTCCCAAGGTGGCGGACTTTAATCGCGGCAATAACGAGGGCTGCGGCTATTTTCAGGTCAACCAGCGCAGGGGGGTGCGCATGAGCACGGCCAAGGCCTTCCTGCGTCCCTGCCTGGCGCGGTCGAACTTTCGACTGATGATGCACGCGCAGGCGAGCCGCATATGCCAGGTCGAGGGCAGAGCCACGGGACTAGAGTTCTGGGTCGAGGGCGAAAAGGCCTTAGCAGAAGCAAGGGGCGAGGTGATTTTGGCGGCAGGCTCCATTGGCTCGCCGCAACTCCTCCAGCTTTCCGGCATCGGGCCTGGGCCCTTGCTGCAGTCGCAGGGCATCGAGGTGGTCCGGGAAAGTCCCGGCGTTGGCGAGAACCTGCAGGACCACCTGCAGGTCCGTTTGGCCTACAAGATCAAGAACACCAAGACCGTCAACGAAAAGGCCAACAGCCTCTTCGGTCGGGCGGCCATGGGGCTGGAGTATCTCTTGTTCCGACGGGGTCCTTTGACCATGGCGCCGAGCCAACTCGGGTGTTTTGCCAAGAGCAACCAGAGCGTCGAAACGCCCAATCTCCAGTACCATATTCAACCCCTTAGCACGGAGAAGCTGGGTGCGGCCTTGCATTCCTTTCCGGCCTTTACCGCCTCGGTCTGCAACCTGCGTCCGGAAAGTCGCGGACACGTACGCATCGCCAGCCCGGATCCGCATCAGCCGCCGGCCATTCAGCCGAATTATCTCAGCGCCCAAGCCGACCAGCGGGTGGCCGCCGAGGCCATCCGCCTGACCCGGCGGATCTGCGCCGCCAAGGCGCTCGCCCGCTTTGAACCACAAGAGTTCAAACCGGGTCTCGGGGTCGAAGACGAGGCCGCCCTAGTTAAGGCCTCGGGCGATCTCGGCACCACGATCTTCCACCCGGTCGGCACCTGCAAGATGGGAAGCGACCCGATGGCGGTGGTCGACGACCGGCTTCGAGTGCATGGTGTGCGGGGTCTGCGCGTAGTCGATGCCTCGATCATGCCGACCATTACCTCCGGCAACACGGCGGCTCCCACCATGATGATCGCCGAGAAGGCAGCGGACATGATCCTCGAAGATGTGGGGCATGCATGCGAGGAAAATTGATCGAACCTGTAAGTGAACACGCCGCCATATTATTCAATTAACGTGATAATTAATGTTTGAATGCACTAAATGGTTGTAATTGGATCATTCTTATCGAAGTAGTCTTTAGAAATTAATCCAGATTTTAGGTTCTTGCCTTAGGACGGTTGGGACAGAGGTCTTGCCTGCTTCTGGCCACTCATAAAGCGCGGTACCGTCCATGTTCAACTTTTCCAACCTGAAGACCAAGCAACGGATTCTCCTTGGCATTTGTGCCCCTATGGTTCTACTGCTCGCCCTCGGCGGGGTCAGCATGTATGCGATCAGCTCGATCGTCGAGACCAACAAATGGGTCCAACACACCCACAACGTCTTGGCCAAGGCCAGCGAAATCGTTGGCTCGGCGGTGGATATGGAAACCGGCATGCGCGGCTATCTCTTGGCTGGGCAGGAAGGCTTTCTCGAACCCTACAACAATGGCGAGCAGGCAACCTACGCCGCGATCCAGGAACTGAGTGAGACGGTCAGCGACAACCCGGGTCAAGTCGAGCGCCTGGCTCAGGTCGAGGCGACCTTGCGCGAGTGGCAGGAGAAAGTGACCGAGCCGACCATCGGATTGCGTGGCGAAATCGGCGATGCCAAGACCATGAACGATATGGCCAAGTTGGTGGGCGAAGCCCGCGGCAAGCAGTACTTCGATGCCTTCCGCCAGCAAATCGCCACCTTCATCGGTCGAGAGACCGAGCTGTTGCATCAACGCCACGATGAGTTCAAGGCCGCCGAGGAAGAGCTCAAGTCAAGCTTTAGGGAAGTGACCGATTCGGTTGGCTGGGTGGATCATACCAACAAAGTGATTGCCGCTGCCGCCCAGATTCTCGCCAACGCGGTGGATATGGAAACCGGCATGCGCGGCTATCTCTTGGCCGGCCAGGATAATTTCCTCGAACCTTACAACGGCGGCCGGGAGGCCTTCTTCGCCAACATCGCCGCCCTACGAGAGACCGTGAGCGACAATCCGCCCCAGGTGGAGCGCTTGGCCGAAGCCGAAGGCCTGATCCGCGATTGGATCGACAAAGTCGCCGAGCGGGTGATCGCCCTGCGCCGCAACGTGGCGCGCGGTACGGCGAGTCTGCAAGATGTCGAGCGCGAAGTCCGCAAGCAGACCGGCAAGCAGTACTTCGATGCCTTCCGTGCTAAGATCGCCGCCTTCACAAAAGTCGAAGAAGACCTTGTGGTTGAGCGTCATGCGGCGGAGCAGGCCGCGGAAGCCCGGTTTCCGATCAGCCTTAAGACCATGGACGAGGCCGAGGCTTGGGTCGAGCACACCAGCGAGGTGATCGCCGAAGCCAAAGACGTCCTAGCCGCCGCAATCGATATGGAAACCGGCATGCGTGGCTATCTCTTGGCCGGCCAGGAGACCTTCCTCGCGCCCTATACGCAAGGGGCTCAAAATTTTTACCAGCTGATTGCCGATCTCAGAAAAACGGTCTCTGACAATCCGGCCCAAGTCGAGCTGCTGCACGAGGCCGAGGCGACCATCCGCGAGTGGCAGGAAAAGGTCACCGAGCCGACCATTGCGCTCCGTCGTCAGATCGGCGACGCCAAGACCATGGATGACATGGCCGACCTGGTGGGCGAGGCCCGTGGCAAGGTCTATTTCGACGGCTTCCGCGGCTTGATGGCCGACTTCATGGCCGAGGAAGCGGGGCTGATGGAATCGCGCCAGGCGGCGAACGAAAGCACCGTCAGCTTTACCTTCACGGCGATAATCGCCTGCATCATCGGCTCCTTGTTGGCTGGCGTGGGCATAGCCTGGGTGGTCGGCAACGGCATCGCCAACCCCTTGACCAGGATGACCGCCGCCATGAAGCGGCTGGCCGAGGGCGATCACGCCGTCGAAATTCCCGGCACCGATCGGGGCGACGAGATCGGCGAGATGGCGGGCGCGGTCCAGGTCTTTAAGGACAACGCCATCAAGGGCGAGGAGATGCGGGCCAAAGAGGCACGCCAGCGGCAGGCGCGCGAGGAGCGGGCGAAGCGTGTGGAGAGGCTCTGCTCCAGTTTCGATTGTTCGGTAAAATCGGCCCTCAGGTCGGTGACCAGCGCCTCAACGGAAATGCAGTCAACCGCCATGAGTATGGCCGACGTCGCGCAGCAGGCGGGTGAGCAGTCGACCTCTGTTGCCAGCGCCACCAACCAGGCCACCAGCAATGTACAGACCGTGTCGGTGGCGGCCGAGGAGCTCTCGAGCTCGATCACCGAGATTGGCCGGCAGGTGGATGGCTCTCGCCAGGTGACGGAAATTGCCCAGGACAACAGCCAGCAAGCCACCAAAACCATCCAGAACCTGGCCGAGATGGCGCAGAACATCGGCAATGTGGTCGACCTGATCAACGATATCGCCGAGCAAACCAATCTTCTGGCGCTTAATGCCACCATCGAGGCGGCGCGTGCCGGTGAAGCCGGCAAGGGCTTCGCGGTGGTCGCCTCCGAGGTCAAGAACCTGGCCGGTCAGACGGCTAAGGCGACCGAGGAAATATCCGGCCAGATCAGCGGCATGCAAGACGCAACGGAGGATTCGGTTAAAGCCATCGGCGAAATCCAACAGGTGATCGGCCAACTGACCGAGACGGTGGCGACCATCGCCTCGGCGGTGGAACAACAGCGTGCTTCGACCGAGGAGATCTCGCGCAACTGCCAGGAGGCGGCGACCGGCACCCAGGAGGTGTCGAACAGCATCGCCACGGTGCAGGGCGCGGTGAGCGAGACCGGCAGCTCGGCCCAGCAGGTGGTCGATGCGGCCAGCCAGCTGTCGCGCGAGTCGGAGGCGCTGGAAAGCCAGGTCAACAAGTTCCTCGGCGACATCCAGGCCGCCTAGGGCCTGACACCTAAGGGCGGCCGCTTCCGGGCCGGCGAAGCAGGGGTGGGGCTTCGCCGCTCGGCCGCGGCTTAGTGATTTCCGGTTACTTCATGCGGAAGAGGTTCCTGAGCGCCAGCACCGCGAGGAACAGCAGGATGGCGCTCAAAAGCGTGTGCAGATTGCTGAAGAGCGGCAGGCAATCGGGGATGGCCTGGGGACTGCCGTAGAGCTCAGCTATCGCGTTGGCCGTGGCCTGGCGGGCGAAGCCGCCGAGCGGCAGGGTGTTGCCCAATGCCAGGGTGAAGGCGGCCTGCCAGTTGTCGAGGCTATGGGTCGGCTTGGCCATGGCGTCCAGATGCAGCCTGGCCATCAGTATCAGCAAGACAAACCAGGCGACGAGCGGCCGGCCGAAACTCTGGCCGTAGTCGGAAACCGCGCCATAGAGGTCGTAGAGCGGGCGCCGCCACCAACGCTCGTGCCGGCGGCGGGCGCGCATTTCCTGGCGGAAGAAGAATTGCTCCTCCCGATGGGCCTGGTTGGCGGCCATGTGCAGCTTCAGGGTGCGGTAGGCCCGCTCGGCCTCGTCGTCGGTGATGTTTGGGAGCTGATCGGCAATCCCGTCCCCCGCGTTAAAGCGCGTGTCCTGATGCAGTGGCGCGTTGTGGAAGAGCGGCGGGCGATGGAAAACGGTATTTTGGAAATCCGTCAGAGTATCGAACTGGGCATTTGTGAACTCAGCGCCGCCCTTAAACGTGGCGTCACTGAACCCGGCCTTGCCCTCAAACGTGGCCTTCTCGAACCCGGCGTAGCCCTCAAATGTGGCCTTCTCGAAGGATGCTTCGCGATTAAATGTGGCGTTAATAAACCTGGCGTGTTCCATAAACCCGGCGTCACTGAACCAGGCGAAGTCCTCAAACGTGGCCTTCTCGAACCTGGCGTCGCCCAGTAAGACGTGCACGGCACCATAGAACTTCCGGAAGCGCGCGCCCCTGGGCGTCCACTTCGACCGGAAAGACGACCCCGGAGAGGTTGGCGACGCTCCGATCATCGAGGGCCGCTTTGATTTGGACGTCAATTGCCTTGCGGAAGTCCGCCAATTCCGGGCTGTCGTCACCCTCTTCCGCCCACTTGGCCTTTTCCGTCGGCGTGCCGTTCTCGTCGGCCATGGGCAGGTGAAAGCGGCAATAGCGCTTGTCGCCACAGTCGAATAAGTCCCTCTCCTCGGTGAACTGGCAGCCCGGATCAAGGTCTTGGTGGGGCCAGGGGTAGTCGTAGTGAAAGGCGCAGGCGTTCTCAACCATGGGGGATAGTAAGGCGCGGATTGTCGCGCTTGTCTAGATGCTGCGGTAAAGAGACCGCGCGCAATCCCCTTGATGTCATTGCGAGGAGCGCATGCGACGCGGCAATCCATGCTACCTTTCACTGGCCAACCCGGCCAGCCGACACGGGTTTATGGATTGCCGCGGCGCCGCGCTTCGCGCTCGACCGAGCGGTCGCCCCTCGCAATGACTTTGCGAAGACTTCAGCTCAAGCCGGATCGAGAGAGCCAAAGTCCAGGATTGCATTTCCGGAAACACGGCCCCTTCAGTCTGTTGATACCTCGCTGCAAGGCGCGCCGAAGTCGGGGTTCGTGGTGAAGACCATGTCGATGCTTGTGTCCGAATGGTCTTTCCTCAGGTGTTCCTGGGTCTTGGCTCGCAAGGCATCCAGTGTTGCCAGCCCGTCCACGGGGTAGTCGTCCGGCAAGACCACGTGGGCCAGGACCATGCGTGTTCGACCCGGCTGGACGACCCGCACGAACAGCTTCTTGACCGGGAGATCGACTAGATTGGCTTCGACGATCGATCTTACCTGCTTGACGATCTCGGGCCGGGGGGCGCGGTTCAGCAGCTCCATCAAGGCCTGCCAGGCGATGCGCACGGGAACCGATATGGAAAGCGCGATAACCAGGAGCACAACGACCGGATCGATGTAGGGGGCGAGAAATGCCAGCGCCGTATCCTGGATTTTCAAAACACCTACAAAGGCGATTAGGACCCCTGCCGAAACGGCGCCATTCACGATCCAGTTCTCCGCATCGGCCCGAATGAGAGGACTCCCGGTGCGCTTTGCCCCGCGGTGGGTGATAAAAGCCAGCACGCAGCAGGCCAGCGTGGCCACGGACCCGTAGATGATCGCCGGGCCGGCCGCGATGCTGCGTCCGCCGGTCAGCAAGGCCTCAACCGCGCCGACGAAAGCCATCATCGTGACGCCGAATACCAAGATTCCCTTTACCCCGTTGATCAGCGGTTCGAAATAGCCGTAACCAAACGGAAAGTCTTCATCGTCCCCAAGCTGAACCAGGCGGGCGACCCTAAGGGTGAAGAGGCCGGTTGCGAAATAGGCCAGGTTAAACAAGCCATCCAGCAAGATGGCCTGCGACGAAGCGATGAAAGAGAAAACAATGGCGGTGCCGCCAATCAGGGCATTGCCAACCGCAGCGATTAGCAAGTATCGGCGTTCGGCCTTATAGGGGTCATTTTTCATGACTTCGACGATCCCTCCTTTCTCCTAGGTCTGCGCAGGGTGAATTGGGCTTTTGGCAAGGGCGAGCTGTCCAGGTTCGCCCTCAAAGTGCCACGGCAAGGTCATTGACATCTCCGAAAGGCTCGCTACATATCTGCCACGCGTGTTGCATTTGTTGCGTGTTATCTAAATTGTCGGTTCGCCGAGTAGCTTAGTTATCCCCTGACAATGTGAGCGTTATGTCCATCGTGTCGCCATGAAACGGCGGCGCGCCACCATGCCTTCTGTTAGAGGAAACGAAAATGGCTACTGGTACTGTTAAGTGGTTTAACCCGACCAAGGGTTTTGGATTCATCCAGCCGGAAGATGGCTCCAAGGACGCTTTTGTCCACATTTCGGCCGTCGAGCGTGCCGGCCTGACGTCGCTTGGCGAAGGTCAAAAGGTCTCCTACGAGCTTCAGCGTGGCCAAAACGGCAAGTCCTCCGCCGAGAATCTGTCTCTTATCGACTAACGCTACGGCGCGCCGCCCTGGCCATTGCCGGGGCGGCTGCCCTGTCTCGGGCTGAGACGGTCAGCATTACTCTGCTAGAGTGCCCACAGTAGGGTCAGCGACTTGACCGTGATGTCGGACTTGCGCGGCTTGACCGTGAGTTCGTCGAGCTCCAGGAAATCCGGGTCGAAGCGCAGCCTGACCGCGTCCATCTCGGATTCCAGGTCGGTGGAGAGCAGGGCCAGCTTCTGCTCCAGCTCGGCGACTCGGCGCGCGGCCTGCTGGATATCCTGGCGCTCCTTGAAGGCGCGGCCGGCGCCGCGCAGCGAAGTAGCACCCCGTCTGACCGTGCCGACCCCCAGCTTGCGGCCGAAGAGGGCGCCCAGCACCGTGGCGCCAAGCGAGATCGCCGCCTGCATCTTTTGCCCCTCGTACTGGCTTTCCTCGCGCTGGACGCGTTCCTCGGCGCGGCGGATCTGCTCCTGCAGGCGGGCAAGTTTGGGGGCGTAACGCTTGCGCAGCTTTTCCAATTGCAGATCCCGCTCCTCGCGCGCCCGCTCGGCCAGGCGCACCCGAAAGGCGGCCTCGCTTTCCTCGGGCGCGGCGATCAGCTTTAGGATCTTGCAGCGGGCGAGCGCCAAGGCTTCTTGCTGGTAGAGCTGGGTCTTGAGGCCACGCTGCCAGGTGGGGTAGCTCTTGGCCCGGGTCGCCTTGGCCGGCAACGGCGCGAAACCGGCGCCGTCGAAGGGTTCCTCGGCGAGCGTGACCTCCTCGGCCTCGACCGCCTCCGCCTGGTCCCAGGGATCGCCCCGCTGGTCTTCGTCGAGCGGCGCCAGATAAGCCACGTCCCGCCAGTGGTCGATGCCGGCGCGGGCGTTGACGTAGTGCAGCTCCGCCTCGCCGAAGAGGTTGGGCTGATAGACCGGCTCCTCACCGGCTGGCGTTCCCTCGTCCCAAAAGGCCTCCGGTACCCCCGGCGGTAGTACCGGACGGCTGTCCTGGCGCGCCTTGGCGGCCGGCCGATGGTGGCGTGCGGGCGCCTCTCCGGCCTCGGCCGGGGCTGCTTCTTCCAGCTTAGGCCGTTCTGTGGTCAGCCGCTGGATCTCGCTGCGGGTCAGCGGCCCGCGCAGGAAGCTCAGCGCCCAGCGGGTCTCGAACAGCACCGGCGCGTCCTCGTGCACGTTGTTCATCAGGAAGACCCGGCTGGCAAGCCCGGAGAGGATCTCCTCGATGCGCTGCCGATCGAAGCCGCCGCCCTGGGCCGCCGCCACCCCTTCCAGCCCGTCCAGCACCCGCAGCTTGTCGCGCTCGGTCTGCAGGCGCCCGAGGAACCAGGTGCCGGCGTTGGAAAGTGCCTTGTAGTCCAAGTCGACCGGATTCTGGGTCGCCAGCACCACCCCTAGGCCATAGGCGCGGGCCTGCTTCAGCAGAGTCAGGAGGGGCCGCTTGGAGGGCGGCTCGGCGCTGGGCGGCAGGTAGCCGAAGACTTCGTCCATGTAGACCAGCGCCCGTAGGCTGGTGGTGCCCGGCTGGGTCCGCACCCAGGCCAGCACCTCGTTCAGCAGGAGGGTGACGAAGAACATGCGCTCGGCATCGGAAAGGTGGGCGATGGAGACGATGGCGATGCGCGGTCTGCCGGCCGGCGTGCGGTAGAGTTTGGCGGGATCGAGGGCAGCCCCCGCCATCCAGGCGGAAAAGCCCGGCGAGGCGATCAGGTTGTTGAGCGCCATGGCCAAGCCGAAGCGGTCCTTGGCCGGGTAGACCGTCTCCAGATCCATCACGCCCAAGCGCTCGAAGGGGGGCTGCTGGATATCGCGGATCAGGTCGGCAAGCTCCAGGTCGCGACCGTCGTTCCAGGCGGCGGCCAGAATGGTTGAAAGCAGGATATGCTCGCGGCTTTGCAAGGGCGGCGCGTCGATGTCGAGCAGCGCCAGCAGTCCGGAAACCGCCGACTGAATGCGCTCGCGCAGCAGCTCGCCATCTTCGAGCAGCGCCGGCGGCGGGGCGGCAAAGGACTTCAAGAGCGACAAGGGCTCGCCGGCGTTGCTGCCGGGGGTGTAGAGAACGATGTCGGCGGCTTCCTTGAGGCGACGAATGCGCTCCGGCCCCTCACCCCAGGACGCCAGCCCGTCACGCCAGAGCTTGGCCTTGGCGGCGGCGTGTTCTTGCAGAGTGTTGCCCTTGCGCGCTGCCTCGTCCGGATCGATCCAGGGCTCGAAATCACCCGGCGCTAAATCGGGAAAGCTTAAGAGCAGATTGCCCATGTCGCCTTTGGGATCGATGACGATCGCCGGCACCCCATCGATCGCCGCCTCCTCCAGCAGGCAGACGCCGAGGCCGGTCTTGCCGCTGCCGGTCATGCCCAGGCAGACCGCGTGGGTGGTCAGGTCCTTGGCGTCGTAGAGCAGGGGTTGCGCCCGGTCGGTGCCTTTGCCTGGTTCGTGGAGGCCGCCGAGATAAAAAGTTCCGAGCTTCTCAAAGGTCTCGGGGCTGGGCGTTGACGGCTTCTTCTTTGCGGCCATGGTTTGGTCTCCCTGCGACTGTCATGGCGTCAGTGTGCTGCGTAGATAAATGATAAACATGAGGCCTGCCAAGAGGGCCAGGCAAGAAAGCAGGCTGACGGTCAGGGATTGCTTGGCTTTTTGCTTTTCCAGCCAAGTGCGCGGGCGCAAGCCGCGGCCGAGGAACAGCAGCTGTGCGGCCAGGTTGACGGAGACGACATTGGCCGCCAACAGCAAGGCCGCACCGCCGGCCAGGGCCGGTTCCCCGGCGCCGAGCATGATGCCGATGGTCGCCGCCGGCGGCAGCAAGGCCACCGCCACCATGACACCGACCAGGGTAGCCGAGAGCCCGCCGGTGATGCAAAGCGCCGCTGCGGCGCCCGATGCAAGCGCCAAGGCAACCCCATCGAAGCCGATTTCGGTACGGGACATCAACTCCTCACTGGTTAGGTCGGGCGGCAGGATCATGCCAAGCGCCAGCGATATCGCCACCGCAATGGCCAAGCCGGCCAGGCCAGTGCCGGCGGCGCGCAGCATGAGGCCCCGATCACCCAAAGCGGCGGCGAAGGCATAGGCGAGGTTGGGGCCGAGCAAGGGGGCGATCACCATGGCACCGATTACCACCGCCACGTTGTCCTTCATCAGGCCGATGGCGGCGACCACCGTGGAAAGTACAACCAGCAGCAAGAAATCGTTGTCGATTCGCGCCGATCGACCAATCTCGGCGTAGAGCTCCTCGCGGGTGAGGGAAGACCCCGGCCGCCGTCGTTTCTCTGTTTGTTTTGCCTCCGGCTCCGGCAAGGTCGCCTCGACCGGCAGCAGGATGATTCGCCACTCGGCATCCTCGTCGAAGGCGTAGCCGAGCGCGTCGACCAGGGGCTGCTGCGACTCGCGTGCTACCAACAGCCTGGCGTTGACCCGTGCGCCGTCGGTTTCCTCGGTCTGCCAATAATCTAAGACACCGAATTGCTCGGCGACGGCTTGCAGGGTGTCGGCATAGCCTTGCGGTGCCACGACCTCGATAATGCGAAGCGACATGAGATCCTCTCGGCTCGGTTTCGATGGGGTCGATGCGGCGCTTATAGCAGAGACAGCGGCCGGAAGGGTTTTCGATTGCAAGGCTCGCCGATTGACGTGCTTGCTTCCCCGGTTCAATCTGGGGTGACCAAAACAGCCATAGGTGTCGAGTTGCTATGCCGCTAAGAGAACTGTCACCCGACGAAGTCGGACTGCCGCATTTTGCCACCGGTCCTGGGTCCGAAGCGAAAATCTTTTCTCTCTCCAGTCACAAGCGCGCCCGCCAGGCCTTGGAGTTCGGCCTGTCGGCGAAGGTGCCTGGCTTCAACATTTTCGTGGTTGGTGCCGATCGCAGCGGCCGCATGTCGGCTACTCAGGATTTCTTGCAAGGCGTCATCAAGGATTGGCCGACGCCGCCGGATTGGGTTTACCTCAATAACTTTGAGGAGCCGCATCGGCCAGAGCCCTACGCCTTGCCGGCCGGGGAGGGGCGGCGCTTTTGCGATCGTATGACCGAACTGGTGCCGCAATTGCGCGAGGCGCTCTCCCGCGCCTTCGGCAACGAGGCCTACGAAGCGGAGGTGCAGGCGCGCCGCGACCAGATCCAGCGCGATATCGCCAATGCCATGGAGGCCTTGCGCGCCGAGGCAAGACAGTCCGGACTTGATCTTGCGCAGACCTCGCAGGGGATCGGCGTCATGCTTGCCCCAGGGCCGGACGGCAAGCCAATCGATCCGAACAGCCTGTCCGAAGAAGACCGTAAGGCCATCGAGGCGGCGCACCAGGCGATCAGCGAAAAGCTGCACGAAATCGATCGCCAAGCGGCGCGCCAACAACTCGACTTTGCCAAGTGGTTGCGGGAGTCGAACGCCACAGTCGCCGAACGCGCCGTTGCCGGTTTGATCGCCGAGGTAGCCGATGCCTACAAGAATGAGAAGGGGCTCGGCGAATGGTTCAAGCGCATGCATGCCGATGTACTGGAGCACCTGCAGTTCTTTCGGCCGCCCTCGGCAGAGGCGCCGATTCCTATCTCCCAACTGCCGGAGCGGCGTTATGCCGCGAATCTCATCGTCGGCCACGCAGAGGGTGATGCGCCGCGAGTGGTCTTGGAAGCGGACCCGACGGCCGAACACCTCTTTGGCCACATCCAGTATCAGCAGGCCGGCGGTGTCTTGGAAACGGATTTCACCCTGATCCGCCCTGGAGCCCTGCACCGTGCCAATGGCGGCGTTCTGGTGCTGCGCGCCGAATCCGTTGCCGCCGACGCGCGCGTTTGGCGCCTGCTCAAAGGGGCTCTGCGGGACCGGGAGTTGCGGGTGGCCGAGACCTACGGCCGCGGCGTGGTGCCGCTGGCTGGTTCGCCGCAGCCGATCGCTATTCCGCTGGATGTGAAGATCGTCATCGTCGGTTCGCCGCGCTGGTATTATGCCTTCTTCTCCGTCGACCCGGAGCTTCAAACCTATTTTCCGGTCAAAGCCGATATCGACGCGGAAATGGAGGCGAGCGAGGAAAATCTTTCCGCCTTCGCTGCGCTCATTCAGGAGATGGCCGAGCGCCTGGCCGGCCGCCGCTGCGACGATGAAGCGGTTGCTCGCCTGATCGGCATGGCCTCGCGCTGGTCGGGGGATCGGCGGCGATTGAGCGCGCGCTTCGAGATGATCGAAGACGTGGTACAGGAAGCCGCCCATCTGATCGCGCCCGACAACAAGATCCCGATCGGCCTGCATCAGATCAAGAAGGCAAACCGCAATCGCCGGCGCCGCAATGCCCGCATCGAGGATCACATGCACCGCTCCATCGCCGAAGGTGCCGTCATGATCGATGTTGCCGGTTCTGTGACCGGGCAAATCAATGCGCTGACCGTGCGGGATTTGGGTGATCATGCCTTTGGCGCGCCGAGCCGGGTCACGGCCCGTGCCTCCATCGGCCGGCGCGGGGTTTCCAACATCGAGCGCGACGTAGCCATGGGCGGACCGATTCAACAGAAGGGCGCGATGATCCTGCAAGGCTTTCTCGCCGGCCGCTTCGCCCGCCGTTTCCCGCTTTCCTTCAACTGCTCCATTACCTTCGAGCAAAACTATGGCGGGGTCGAAGGTGACAGCGCCTCCCTGGCTGAGCTCTTGGCGGTGCTCTCCGATCTTTCCGGCCTGCCGCTCCGGCAAGACTGTGCGATCACCGGCTCGGTCAACCAGCGCGGCCAGACCCAGGTGGTGGGCGGCGTGCATCACAAAATCGAAGGCTTTTACCGCGCCTGCACCGATGCTGGCGATCTCTCCGGCAGCCAGGGGGTGCTGATCCCGCGCGCCAACGAGCCCAACGTGGTCCTGCGCGACGAGGTGGCCGAAGCGGTGGCCGACGGACGCTTTCACATTTGGAGCGCCGATACGGTCGACGAGGCGATCGAGCACTTCACCGGCGTGCCGGCGGGCGTTGCGGACGCATCCGGCAACTACCCCGCCGATACAGTCTATGGCAAGGTGATGGCGGTCCTGGAGGATTTCGATCGGGCGCTTGATGACCGGCCAGGGCCGACCGTGTGACCTTGGGGCGCACGCCGATGCCGATCGCGGGTAGGACCGGTCAACGGTTTGTTGCCGACGAACGCGGCTCGAATTGCCCCAGATTTGATGTCATTGCGTGCACCGGTCGTCAAAACGGGGCGCGGCAATCCATGGGCTGTGTGGTCCAGCTTCCTGGTATGGCATGTCTGGCGCCGAACCAGGAGCGAGTTCCGATGGATTGCCGCGCCCCGTTTTGACGACCCCCGCTTCGCGCCAGACCTCGGGTCTCTCGCAATGACGATGAAGGAATAGGAAGGAAAGCAAGGTTGCCGAGTTTCCCACACCGACAGCAACGACCATGACCACTGAGCAGATCATTATTTTCGCCATCTTGGCGGTGGCCATGGGCCTCTTCCTCTGGGGGCGCTGGCGCTATGACTTGGTGGCCTTGATCGCGCTCTTGGCTGGTGTTTTCACGGGCGTGGTGCCGGCCGGCGACGCTTTTGCCGGATTCGGCAATCCGGCGGTGATCACCGTGGCAGCGGTGCTGGTCATTTCCCGCGCCCTACAAATTTCCGGCCTGATCGACCGCATCGGTGCGGTGATTGCGGATCAGGCCAAGAGTCTGATGACCCAAATCACGGTCTTGGGCGGGTTGGGTGGCGTGCTTTCCGCCTTCATGAACAACGTGGGCGCCTTGGCCTTGCTGTTGCCGATCGCGCTCAAGACCGCCGAACGGCCGTCACGGGTGCTGATGCCGCTGTCGTTCTGTTCGATATTGGGCGGCTTGGTAACGCTGATCGGAACGCCACCGAACATCATCGTGGCCAACTATCGCGGGAGTTTGACCGGCGAACCTTTCGGCATGTTCGACTTCACGCCGGTGGGCTTGCCGGTGGCGCTTCTCGGCTTGGCCTTCGTCGTGCTGGTTGGCTGGCGCCTCATCCCCAAGGCGCGGCAAGGCCGCAAGGCGGCCGAGGACCTCTTCGAGATCCGTGACTACATTGCGGAGCTGCAAGTATCGCCGGACTCGGAAATGATTGGTCAGCCGGTTTCGGCGGTCGAGGCCCTGTCGAAAGGCGAGGCCATTGTCGTCGGCCTGCGGCGCGGCGAACGCCGCCGACTGACCCAGCTCGCTCGCGAACGCTTGCAGGAAGGCGATGTGGTGCTGCTACGGGCCGAGGCGCAGACCTTGGACAAGCTGGCGGAGACCGCGCATCTCGCACTGAGCAGCGGTGAAGAGCTTTCCGAAGGCAGTCTGCGGTCCGAGCAGGTCGGTCTGATCGAGGCGGTGATACCGCCCACCAGTCGGATCGTCGGTCTGACGCCCAACTGGCTGGGGCTGCGTCGTCGCTATGGCGTCGCGCTTTTGGCCTTGGCGCGCCAGGGCGGCGCGGTAACCCAGGGCATCGCCAACACCCGCTTGCGGGCCGGCGACGTGTTGTTGTTGCAGGGCGAGTTAGAGGACCTACCGGACGCGGTCAGTCGTCTCGGGTGCCTGCCGCTTGCCGGACGTGGGCTCAGCCTTGGCCGGCCGCGGCGCCTGTGGTTGCCGCTGGCCATCTTCGTCACCTCGGTTCTGATGACCGCCTTCGGGCTTTTTCCGGTACAGATTACCTTCACCGCCGCGGTCGCCGCCTTAATTCTTCTCAATCGCATCAGTCCGCGCGAAGCCTATGAAAGTGTTGATTGGCCGGTGCTGGTCTTGCTGGGCGCGATGATTCCCCTGGGCCAAGCCTTGGAAGCGAGCGGCGGAACCGGGCTGATTGCCGGCGCCATCGTGTCTGTGGCGCCGCAAGCGCCGGCCATCTTCGTCCTGGCGCTGGTCATGGTGGTCACCATGACCCTATCGGACCTGATGAACAATGCCGCGACGGCGATCGTCATGGCGCCCATCGGGGCCGGCATCGCCGAGGCCTTGGGGGCGAGCGCGGATCCCTTTTTGATGGCGGTGGCGCTGGGCGCTTCTTGCGCTTTCCTGACGCCGATCGGTCACCAAAACAACGTACTCGTCATGGGTCCCGGCGGCTATCGTTTCGGCGACTATTGGCGCATGGGCCTGCCTTTGGAGGTGCTGATCGTTGTTGCCTCTTTGCCGCTCATTCTGTTTTTTTGGCCGCTCTAGCGGCAGGCCGGTCGCGTTGACACCTTCGGCCGGCTATCATAGATGGCGTGATAGGAAAAAGGCCGTAAAATTGACGAAGATCATGGCAGGTAATGCAAGTCTCGTGTCTGCCCTGACACCAGGGTAGGCGACAATCAACCTTCGATGATGTGGCGAATCCGTGCCACGTTTTCGCCAAGCAGGTGCCGAAGAAAAATCGCTGCAACACAGGGCGGCTAGGGGAGAAGACATAACCATGGTTCAAAGCCAGGATTCCCAAGATATCGATCCGATCGAAACCCGCGAATGGCAAGAAGCACTTGATAGTGTCTTGCGGGAAGAGGGCGTGGAACGGGCGCATTTCTTGCTGGAGCGCTTGATCGCCCAGGCACGCGAGGCGGGCGCCTATCTGCCATATAAGGCGACCACCGCCTATCTCAACACGATCCCTCCCGGCAAGGAAAAGCCCAGTCCCGGTGATGCCGGCCTCGAGTGGCGCATCCGTTCCTTTACCCGCTGGAACGCCATGGCCATGGTGGTGCGCGCCAACCGCATTACCACCGAGCTGGGCGGCCATATTGCTAGCTATGCCTCCTCGGCGACCCTCTACGACGTCGGCTTCAATCACTTTTGGCGGGCGCCCAGCGATAACCACGGGGGCGACCTGATCTACATTCAAGGGCACACCACCCCCGGTATCTATGCCCGCGCTTTTCTCGAAGGAAGGATCAGCGAAAAGCAGCTCCTGAAGTTCCGTCAGGAAGTAGACGGCGATGGGCTCTCGTCCTATCCGCACCCTTGGCTGATGCCGAACTTCTGGCAATTTCCGACGGTTTCCATGGGACTGGGTCCGATCATGGCGATCTACCAGGCTCGTTTCATGCGTTATCTGCACAATCGCGGCCTCATCGATGGTGGTGACCGCAAGGTTTGGGCCTTCCTCGGCGACGGCGAGATGGACGAGCCGGAATCGCTCGGCGCCATTGGCCTGGCGGCTCGGGAAAAGCTCGATAACTTGGTCTTTGTCATCAACTGCAACCTCCAGCGCTTGGACGGACCGGTGCGGGGCAACGGCAAGATCATCCAAGAGCTCGAAGGCGAGTTTCGCGGTGCCGGCTGGAATGTGATCAAGGTGATTTGGGGCTCCTATTGGGATCCACTCTTGGCGCGCGACACCACCGGGCTCTTGAAACGGCGCATGGAGGAATGCGTCGACGGCGAATATCAGGCCTTCAAGCGTAAGGGCGGCGCCTATACCCGCGAGCACTTCTTCGGCAAATACCCGGAGCTGAAGGCCATGGTCGCCAATATGAGCGACGCGGACATCTGGCGCCTGAACCGTGGTGGCCACGATCCGCACAAGGTCTATGCCGCCTATCACCAGGCCGTGCAGCACCAAGGCCAGCCGACGGTGATCCTGGCCAAGACGGTCAAGGGCTACGGCATGGGCGAAGCCGGCGAGGGGCAAAACATCACCCATCAGCAGAAGAAGATGGGCGAGGATGCCATGACGGCCTTCCGCGACCGCTTCAACATTCCGGTTTCCGACGAGGAGATTGCCTCGGCCCCCTTCTACAAGCCGCCGGCAGACAGCCCGGAGGCCAAGTACCTGGCCGAACGCCGGGCGGCCCTGGGCGGCCACCTGCCCATCCGGCAAGCAGAGGTCGATGCCCTAGAAATTCCCGACCTCAAGGCCTTCGACGCGCAACTTAAGAGTACGGGCGAGCGCGAGGTCTCGACCACTATGGCCTTCGTGCGCATCCTCAACACCCTTTGCCGTGACAAGAAGATCGGCCAAAGGGTGGTGCCCATCGTGCCCGATGAATCGCGCACCTTCGGCATGGAAGGCATGTTTCGCCAGCTTGGCATCTATTCGGTCGAGGGCCAGCTTTATCGGCCAGAGGACGCCGATCAGCTGATGTATTACCGCGAAGACAAGAAGGGCCAAGTGCTGGAGGAGGGGATCAACGAAGCCGGCGCCTTTTCCTCCTGGATCGCAGCGGCGACCTCCTATGCTTCGAATGGCGTCGCCATGATCCCCTTCTACATCTACTATTCCATGTTCGGCTTCCAGCGGGTCGGCGACCTGGCCTGGGCGGCGGGTGACATGCGGGCCCGCGGCTTCCTCATCGGCGGCACCGCCGGGCGCACCACCTTGGCGGGGGAGGGGCTGCAGCACCAGGATGGCCACAGCCATATTCTGGCGGGCACCATTCCCAACTGCGTTTCCTATGATCCGACCTATGCCTACGAGCTGGCGGTCATCATCCACGACGGCCTGCGCCGCATGTATCAGGAGCGCGAGAGCGTTTATTTCTATATCACTGTCATGAACGAGAATTACAGCCATCCGGAACTTCCGGAGGGAGCCGCCGATGGAATTCTCAAGGGGCTCTATCTGCTGAGTGAGGGCGGCAAGGGCGATAAGAAAGTGCAGCTCGTGGGCTCGGGCACGGTGCTGCGTGAAGCGATCGCCGCGGCCGAGCTGCTGAAGGCGGACTTCGGTGTCAATGCGGATATCTGGAGCGCCACCAGCTTCAACGAGCTGGCGCGCGATGGCCAGGCGGTTGATCGCTGGAATCGTCTCCACCCGGAAAGCCCGGCGCGGCAAAGCTATGTGGCCCAATGCCTGGACGGAAGGAATGGGCCGGTAGTGGCGGCAACCGACTATATGAAGAACTACGCCGAGCAGATCCGGCCCTACGTGCCGCAAACCTATCACGTGCTCGGTACCGATGGCTTTGGCCGCTCCGACACCCGCAAGCAGCTGCGCAAGCACTTCGAAGTCGATCGCTATTACATCGCTGTTGCGGCTTTAAATGCCTTGGCCGGCGAAGGCAGTCTACAGGCGGCGACGGTCAGCGAGGCAATATCCAAGTACGGGATCGATCCGGAGAAACCCAACCCGCTGCACGCCTAGGGGCCAAAAGCACGGGATCAAAGCAACGCCAGCGGGGAGTGGGACATGGCAATCGAAATCAAGGTACCGGACATCGGCGACTTCAAGGACGTTGAAATCATCGAAGTGTTGGTCGCCGAAGGCGATCAGGTGAATGCGGAAGATCCGCTTTTGACCCTGGAAAGCGACAAGGCAACCATGGAGGTGCCTTCGCCGGACTCGGGCACTGTGACTGCCTTGAAAGTCGCAGTCGGCGACCGGGTATCCGAAGGCTCGGTGATCCTGATGCTGGAGCCCGGCGAAGCGCAAGCGCCGGCTGCGCCGCCCTCGCCAGCCGGCGAGCAGGAGCCGGATGCAGAGCCGCCCAAGAAGGAGGAGCCGGTCGTCGAGGCTGCGAGCCCGGCGCCGGCAGCGCCCAGTCCCGGCCCGGCGGCAGCCCCAACAGCTGCACCAGCGACCGGCCCGGCGGCGCTCGCCAAGGTCGACGAAGCCGGATTCGCCAAGGCCCATGCCAGTCCCTCGGTACGTCGCTTCGCCCGCGAGCTGGGCGCCGACCTTGGCCGCATTCAGGGCAGCGGGCCGAAGAATCGCATCCTCCGCGCCGACGTCATCGCCTTCGTGAAGGGTGAGCTCAGCCGACCGGCAACGGCCGCAGGCCCGGCGACCGACGGTGCCGGCATCCCGCCTATTCCTGCTGTCGACTTCGCCAAGTTTGGCGAGGTGGAAGAAGTGCCCCTGAGCCGGATCAAGAAGATTTCCGGAGCGGTGCTGCACCGGGCCTGGCTCAACATTCCCCATGTCACCCACAACGACGAAGCCGACATCACGGAAAGCGATGCCTTTCGCAAGCAGATGGATACGGCGGCCAAGGCGGAAGGCTACCGGGTGACCCTACTGGCTTTCCTGATGAAGGCCTGCGTTGTTGCCCTGAAGAAGCATCCGAGCTTCAACGCCTCGCTCAGCCCGGACGGGCAAACTCTGATCATGAAGAAGTACTTCCACATCGGCATTGCCGTGGATACGCCGGGTGGCCTGGTGGTGCCGGTCTTTCGTGATGTCGACCAAAAGGGAGTGATCGCGCTTTCTCAGGAATTGGGTGCCATGAGCAAGAAGGCGCGCGACGGCAAGCTTGGGCCGAACGATATGCAGGGCGGCTGTTTTACCATTTCCAGCCTGGGCGGTATCGGTGGCACCAGCTTCACGCCCATCGTCAACGCCCCGGAGGTGGCCATCCTCGGCGTTACCCGCTCGCGCGTCAAACCGATGTGGGACGGCGCTGCCTTTCAACCGCGCAACATGTTGCCGCTTTCGTTGTCGTACGACCACCGTGTGATCGACGGGGCGGCTGCGGCGCGCTTTACCGCTGACCTCTGCCATCTCATGGCCGACCTGAGGCGATTGCTTGCCTAAAGGTTCGTTGGCAAGGGCTTGATAGGAAAAGATGAAGAAAGGCAGGGGGACAGGATGACAGAGCTGGTTGAAGTCAAGGTCCCGGATATCGGTGACTTCGCCGACGTCCCGGTCATCGAGATTTTGGTGTCTGAGGGCGAGGTGGTCGAGGCGGAGGCGCCGCTGGTCACCTTGGAAAGCGACAAGGCGACCATGGAGGTGCCGGCGCCGCAAGCCGGCAAGGTGGCGACGATCAAGGTCGCCCTTGGCGATAAAGTATCTGAGGGCTCGGTGATCCTAACCCTGGAGGCCGCGGCGGGCGAGGGTGCCGCCGAGCCGGCCAAGCAAAAGGTGCGCGAAGGGGCGGAGCCCGCTCCGGCGCAGGCCGAAGGTGGTGCCAACTATGGCTCTGCCAGCGGGGTCTACGAGACGATCGAGGTTAGGGTCCCCGATATCGGCGATTTTTCCGACGTGCCGGTGATCGAGATCCTGGTCGCGGCAGGCGATGCGGTGGAGGAGGAAGCGCCGCTGGTCACCTTGGAAAGCGACAAGGCGACCATGGAAGTGCCGTCGCCGGCGGCGGGGACTGTCAAAGAGCTGGCGGTGTCCTTAGGCGATAAGGTTTCCGAAGGTTCCCTAATACTGAGCCTGGAGACGGGCGGGGCGGCGGCTGCCCCAAGCCCGACGGCGCAAGCAGCGACGCCGCCCACCAGCGCGCCGGCGCCCGCCGCCGCGCCTACCGTGGCGAGCGACAAGCACGCGGAAGTCGTGGTGCTTGGCTCCGGCCCCGGGGGCTATACGGCGGCTTTCCGGGCAGCTGACCTGGGGCTCAAGGTGGTGCTTGTGGAGCGCTACTCTTCCCTCGGAGGCGTCTGTCTCAACGTGGGCTGCATCCCCTCCAAGGCGCTGCTGCACGCCGCCAAGGTGATCAGCGAGGCCGAGGAAATGGGCGAACACGGACTCGCTTTCGCCAAGCCTGCGGTCGATATCGACAAGCTGCGCGGCTGGAAGGAAAGCGTCGTTGGCCGTTTGACTGGCGGACTGAAAGGCCTGGCAAAACAGAGAAAGGTGGAAGTGATACAAGGTGTCGGCATATTTTCCTCGGCTAACACTTTAAATATCGAGACCGCTGACGGAACCACTGTCTTGTCCTTCGACCAGGCGATCATCGCCGCCGGCTCACGAGTCACCGAGATACCCATCGTGCCCAAGGACGACCCGCGGGTGATCGATTCCACCGGCGCGCTGGCCTTGGAAGAAGTGCCCAAGCGGCTCTTGGTGGTGGGCGGCGGCATCATTGGCCTGGAAATGGCCACGGTGTACGAGGCCTTGGGGTCCAAGATCACCGTGGTCGAACTGATGGATTCGCTCATCCCCGGCGCCGACAAGGATCTGGTCAAACCTCTGCATCGGCGCATCGCCAAGCGCTATGAGAACATTTTCCTGAAGGCCAAGGTGACGGCTATCGAGCCGACGGATGCGGGCCTGAAGGTTTCCTTTGAAGGCGGTGGCGCACCGGAAAGCGATACCTTTGACCGGGTCTTGGTGTCCGTCGGCCGGCGCCCCAATGGTCACATGATCGCTGCCGACAAGGCCGGTGTTATCGTCGACGATCGGGGCTTCATTCCGGTCGACCAGCAGCAGCGCACCAACCAAGCGCATATTTTCGCCATCGGCGACATTGTCGGCCAGCCCATGCTGGCGCACAAGGCGGTGCACGAGGGCAAGGTGGCAGCCGAGGTCGCGGCCGGCCATAAGAGCGCTTTCGACGCCAGGGTCATTCCCTCGGTCGCCTATACGGATCCGGAGGTCGCTTGGGTTGGCCTCAGTGAAACCGAAGCCAAGGCCAAGGGAATCAAGGTGGGCAAGGGAGTCTTCCCCTGGGCGGCCAGCGGCCGTTCCCTGAGCCTCGGGCGTGACGAAGGCATGACCAAGCTGCTTTTCGATCCGCAGACCGATCGCGTGCTGGGCGGTGGCATCGTCGGCCCCAACGCCGGCGACTTGATCGCCGAAGTGGCGCTCGCCATCGAAATGGGGGCGGATGCAGCCGATATCGGGCTGACCATACACCCGCATCCGACCCTGTCGGAGACGGTCGCCATGTCGGCCGAGGCCTTCGAAGGTACCATCACCGATCTCTACATGCCGAAGAAGAAATGAGCCTGGATCTTGCCAGCCGCGACTACGACGGAAGCGGCGGTCGCTTGCCGGTCGTCATTTTACACGGTCTCTTCGGTTCGGCTCGCAACTGGCATTCGATCGCCGGGAGATTAGCGGCGGACGGCCCCGTTCATGCGCTCGACTTGCGCAATCATGGCTCGTCGCCTTGGTCTGACGATGTCTCCTATACCTCGATGGCCGAGGACGTGGCGAAGTTTTGTCAGTCGCGCGGCATCGATAGAGCGCACCTGGTTGGTCATTCCATGGGCGGCAAGGTGGCGATGGCCCTGTCGCTCAGCCGCCCCCAGCAGTTTGCAAGCCTGGTGGTGATCGATATTGCCCCGGTGACCTATCCGCCTCATCACGAGGGTATCATCGAGGCCATGCGCGCCCTTCCGATCTCAGCCTTAAGTCGCCGGGCTGAGGCGGACGAGCGCCTATCCGCGACCATAGGCGATGTGGCAATTCGCCAGTTTCTACTGCAAAATCTGGTGGCAAAAGATGGTCGGCTTGATTGGCGCATCAATCTTAGGGCCCTGGACGAGGGCATGGCGTTGCTCAGTGGATTTCCCGAGACTTTGGTGCCGGGATCTTTTTCGGCACCAGTTCTGTTTGTGGCCGGGGGTAAGTCTGACTACATAGCAAGTGTTCATCGTTCTGCTGTTCGGCGCCATTTTCCGCAGGCTGTAATGGAAACCGTCGAAAACGCAGGACATTGGGTGCATGCGGAAGAGCCGGGTAAGGTCTTGGCTCTGCTTCAGAGTTTTTTTAGCTCTTCGCCCCATTAGTAGTGTTATAGGCACACTATTCAACAGGGCTGACAGCGAGAAGGGATTTGTGGCAGAGTAAATGAATTGATTTACGTCATGCAAATGGGTTCTGGAGAGTTGGATTTGGCCAAATTTGATCAAGAGGGAGGAGCAGGAATTGGGGCCGGCGTCACGTTGCGGCCCGCGGAGCCTAAAACGCGTCCGCAGTCTTTGCCCTGTCAGGCTTGTCCGGTTCGACCCTTATCCGTTTGCAATGTTTTGAACCCGAGGGAAATCGACGAGCTTTCGAGCATTTTGTCTCAGGTTACTGTGAAAGCAGGGGAATCCTTGTTTCATCAAGGGGATCGAGCCGAGCATCTCTTTAACGTCTTATCGGGCTGTCTCAGTGTCTATAAGCTCTTGCCGGATGGCCGCCGTCAGATCGTTGGGTTTTTGTTTCCCGGCGATTTCCTCGGTCTATCCGTCTTAGACGACTACGCCTACACGGCCGAAGCGGTGACCGACGCGCGCCTGTGCCGTTTTCCGCATGGTCGATTAAGAGCGTTCATGGCCCGCTACCCAAAGCTGGAGCACAGCTTGTTAAGTCGCGCCCGCGACGAACTGGCAGTCGCTCAAGAGCAAATGTTGCTGCTTGGCCGCAAGACCGCCAAGGAAAAGCTCGTGACTTTCCTGGTGAGACTTGCCCGCCTGGCCGAAGAGCGCGGCGAGACGTCGAACCCCTTGCAGTTGCCAATTACCCGCAGTGACATTGCGGATTTTTTGGGGCTTACAACGGAAACAGTTAGCCGCACCTTTTCCGAGCTGCGCAAAGCCGGCTTGATCGTTCTCCATCCCGGCAATGCTGTCGAGCTGCGCGACGTGGAAGAGCTTAGAGACATTGCCGAAGGCTTTTGACGGCGCTGTCGAGAGGCTCTATTCGAACGTCTAGCCGAAATTGATTCCCTGCGCTAAGGGAATCTCCGTCGAATAGTTGATCGTGTTGGTGGTCCGCCGCATATAGTTGCGCCAGGCATCAGAACCGGTTTCGCGGTCGCCACCGGTCTCCTTTTCGCCACCAAAGGCGCCGCCGATTTCCGCACCGCTGGGGCCGATATTGACATTGGCCATGCCGCAGTCGGAGCCGGCGGCGGCCAAGAAGGCCTCGACCTCACGCATGTTGTTGGAAAAGATGCAGGAGGAGAGTCCCTGCGGTACATCGTTGTGCATGTCGATCGCATGGCTGAAATCTTCATAGGCAACAACGTAGAGCAAGGGTGCGAAGGTTTCTTCCTTCATGACACTGGTTTGCGACGGCATCTCGGCGATCGCCGGGCGGACATAATAGGCAGCCGGGAAAACATCATCCAAGACGCGTTCGCCGCCTGTCACCAAGCTTCCGCCTTGTTCCTGTAGCTTGGCGATCGCGGCTTGCATAGCCACAAACGCGGTCTCGTCGACCAGTGGTCCGACCAAGGTGCCCGGCTGCAAAGGATTGCCGATCGGCAAGGACTCGTAGGCGGTTTTCATCTTAGCCATCAACTGGTCTTTGACGGCGCTATGCACGATGACCCGGCGGAGGCTTGTACAGCGCTGCCCCGCTGTGCCCACGGCACCAAAGAGAATGGCCCGAACCGCCATATCCAGATCCGCGTCGGGCGTCACGATCATGGCGTTGTTACCGCCGAGCTCTAGAATCTTCTTGCCGAAACGAGCCGCCACCTTGGGGCCGACGGCGCGCCCCATGCGGGTCGAGCCGGTGGCCGATACCAAGGCGACATCCGGGCTTTCCACCAAGGCTTCACTGTGGGCGACGCCACCAATGACGGTTTGCAGCAACCCGTCAGGGGCGTCTGGGCCGAAGCTCTTTATGGCACGTTCCAAGGCCCGAGCCGTTGCCAGGCCGGAAAGCGGCGATTTCTCCGAAGGCTTGAAAATCACCGGATTGCCGCAGATCAGCGCGTTGGCCGCGTTCCAGGCGAAGACGGCTGAGGGAAAATTGAATGCGGTGATGATGGCGACCACACCCAGCGGATGCCACTGCTCCATAATGCGATGGCCAGGCCGTTCGGAGACAATGGTCTTGCCAAAGAGTTGTCGCGACTGGCCGACCGCCAGGTCGCAGATATCGATCGCTTCCTGTACCTCGCCCAAGCCTTCTTCGACGATCTTGCCGACTTCGACGGATATGACGTGTCCGATTTCCGCCTTGGTGGCGCGCAGTTCCTCGCCCCAGAGGCGCACCAGTTCGCCCCGCCGCGGGGCCGGCACGTCGCGCCAGACTTTGAAGGCTTGGGTGGCGCGTCGGATAATGCCGGGCAGCTCCTCCCGCTCTGTTTCCGGGATAGTGGCAATCTGCGAGCCATCGATCGGCGAATAGACAGCCAAAGA
Source organism: Rhodospirillales bacterium (assembly GCA_965222795.1). Classification (GTDB taxonomy): domain Bacteria; phylum Pseudomonadota; class Alphaproteobacteria; order Kiloniellales; family CBDCUY01; genus CBDCUY01. Next base: position 4,543,643 of record OZ244972.1, read on the forward strand.
GCCGCCGCCATAGTCCGCTGCCGTGAGGCCGCAGCGTTGAAAGGCGGCCGTCAATTGGCTGCCAGCGGCGGCTTCTTGGGGTGGATGGATTTTGGAGATGCTCGACATTTCTTGCCTCACTGGTCCACGAGACGCAGGCCAAGCCAAGTAGAAGGCCTTGGCGACAGGTTAGCGACGGGTGATGAATTGAACATAACGGTTCAGAAAGCAGGCGCCGTGGTTAAGAAAGCCTTTCCTCGACCAATTTTTCAGCACCTGTGAGCGCCTGATCGGGGCCGACTGCTGCGGCTCATGCTTGGCTGAGGACTTGGCTATGGCGGTCTAGAATGTCAACACTAGGGGAAGCCTGATCCGGCCCTTGCACCTATCGAATCATGTAAATCTTGCGCACGGTTTCATGCACCCGGCAGGTGCCCTTCCAGCCTTTTGGAAAAAAGGCAGCGGTATCGGGTTCGATCTCGATCACCTCGCCGGACTCGTGGGTGTAGGTGCAGCGGCCTGCCAGGAAATGGCACAACTCGTCGGCGGTCACATGGCAGTGCCAATAGCCAGGCGTACAAACCCACACGCCCGACTCTGGGCTGCCGTTAGGCCCCTTGAACAGCAAACGACCGCTAGTGTGGCTGATCCCTTCGATCGGGGCCGCGACCGGTCCCCAGTCCACCAAATCGGTGATCGAGGCCGGATCTTGCATGACAGGTGTCGCTTCTTGCGCTTGCGACTTCTTAAGGGTCGTCATTCGGTCTCGCCTCGTCGCAGCATGTAGATGGCACGCGTGGTCTCCTGAACCTCCACCCGGCCTGACCAGCCTTCGCGAAAATGCGCCATGGTGCCGGGTCTAACCTCCACCACCTCGCCATCATCGCGCGCATAAGTAGCGCGGCCGGCGACGAAGTAGCAGAGCTCGTCACGCGGTAACACCAGGCGCCAGCGCCCGGGCGTGCAAATCCACACGCCGGCTTCCGGAAGGCCGTCCTCGGCCCCCTTCCAGAGCAAGCGCCCACAATTGGTCGAACGGCCGTCGATCGGCTCCAGGTGACCGCCCCAGTCCACCAGATCTTCCGCCCAGGTGGAGGCGCCCGCGATGTGCGGCGCCGAGGAGTCGAGATTGCTTGGCATGGCGGTCAGTCCCTTGTCAAAAGACTGTCGAGAATGCCGGCCGCTTTGCTGGGCCCGTGCTGGCTCGTCATATGAGCTGCGGTGGCCGCCAGTTTCGCCTGCATGGTGGAATCATCGATCATGGTCGTGATCTTGTCGGCCAGTTCTTCATCGCTCCATCGATAACGGTCGAGCTTGAAGCCGTGGCCGGTCTCCTGGACCCTGGTGGCATTGTCGTGTCCGTCCCAGACATAGGGCATGATGATTGCCGGCTTGCCGAAGTAGAGGCACTCGGTGAAGCTGTTGTTGCCACCATGGTGGATCACGCCGTCGACCTGCGGGATGACCGAAGGCTGCGGATACCAGCTTTGAATGTGCACGTTGTCTGGCAACTGGTCGTAAGCATCCTGATAGTCGCCGACGTTGACCAGGGCGCGGAGTTCCATCTTGCTGACGGCATTGATGATCCGCTTCAAGAGATCGGTGTCGCCGGCGCCCAACGAACCGAAGCTGACATAGATGATCGGCTTGTCGTTGTGCGCTCTGAATTGCGGGATCTCATAAGGTTCATCCTGACGCACGCAGCCTTCCAAGTACTGAAAACGCGCCGGGTCGAGCGGCTGGGACCTTCGGAACTTCACCGGCTCCGGGTAGAGCATGAGGTTCATGTGCGGCGAGGCTTCGAAGAACTGTCCGATCGGATAGGCGGCCTCACCGCAGGTGGCGAGAAAGCCGTTGAAGTCGTCGTGGATCGGCTTGATGACCTCGTTGAAGCGGCGGCGGTAGCGCTCGTGACAGGCACTGTCCGCCTCGCCGCAGCCCGACAGGTGCGGCGGGATCGCCGGGTCTTCGATTTCGTTTTCGGAACAAGAAATGATGCGCACCCAGGCCTTGCCGTTTTCCTGGGCATAGCGCTTGATAGCCGGAAACAGGATGACGTTGTCGATACAGACCAGATCCGGGCTGAGCTTCGCCAACACACCGGGCAAATCCTTTTCCGCCCACTTGGCGCTGTCGACAATGGCCTCCCAACAGTCCTTCACATAGTTATCGATTTGATCTAAGGGAGATTTGGCGAAGTTGGGGATGTGGCCATTGATGAAGTCCTCCCAGAACTTGGCCATCTCTTCCGGCGGCATGGGTTCGGAAAGGTTTACCGGATGGGCCTCGAAGCCGTAACCTTGATAGACCTCGAGGAAGCCAGGGTCGGAGAGGAAGACTGCCTTGTGGCCTAGATTCTCTATTGCTTGGGCGATGCCGACCGAGTTAAGCGCCGGGCCGAAAGCGGCCTCGGGGAAGAACGCGATGGTCTTTTGGGTCATGACTTGCTCCCTCTCAATTGCTGTTCACGGTTACTCGGTCAGGGTCGATGCATGCTCGGGCCGCCAGCGGCACCATACCGATTGACCCGGTTGTAGATTTTCCGAAGCCGGGTCGCCGCTCGGCACCCGCACGAGAACTGGGCCGACAATGCCTGGCGCCGCGATATGTACGCTCAAATCCTGACCATGATAGGCAACATCGGCGATGACTCCCTTGACGCTATCGTATTCCGCCGAGGGATGCTCGAAGGATAGGGACATCCGTTCCGGGCGAACGGCCAGGCTCGCCGGCTCGCCGGCTGAGGCAATGGTTTCGGCGCGCAGGAGTCCCTGGTCTTTCACCGAAAGTCCTTCAGCGGTGAGCGTGCCTTCGATGAAGTTGGTGACGCCGATGAAATCGGCGACAAAGCGCGTAAGCGGACACTCGTAAAGCGCCCGTGGCTGGTCGAGCTGAACGATCCTGCCATCCTTCATCAAGGCAATGCGGTCGGCCATGACCAAGGCTTCCTCTTGGTCGTGGGTCACCACCACGAAGGTAATACCGAGCTCATGCTGCAGGCGCTTGAGTTCGATTTGCATCTGCTCGCGTAATTTTTTGTCGAGCGCGCCCAAAGGTTCGTCCAGAAGCAGCACCCGCGGCCGCTTGACCAAGGCGCGGGCCAGGGCCACCCGCTGGCGCTGGCCGCCGGAAAGCCGGTCCGGCTTGCGCGCGGCAAGCTCGCCCAGCTCCACCATGTCCAAGACTTCGGCTACCCGACGGGTGATCTCCGGCCTGGACAGGCGCTCCATCTCCAGGCCATAGGCGATGTTGGCCTGAACGCTCATGTGCGGGAAGAGGGCGTAGGACTGGAACATGAGATTGATCGGTCGGCGATTGGCGCGCAGCCGGGTAATGTCTCGGCCGTCCAGCAGCACGCTTCCATTATCTGGTATCTCAAAGCCGGCGATTAACCGCAAGAGCGTTGTTTTGCCGCAGCCCGACGGCCCCAAAAGGGCGAAGAACTCGCCTTCCAGCAGGTCGATGGAGACATGATCTACGGCGGCAACCGGGCCGAAGCGACGAGTCACCTCCACTAAATTGATGACGCTCGGCCTTTCTTTAGGGTCTGACATTGTCATTCGCCGGTGATCGCTCCCTTGTTCACCCGCTGGGAGAGGAACACCAAGGTAAAGCTGACCATCATGATAATAGTCGCCATGGCATTGATTTCCGGGGTCACGCCAAAGCGAATCATCGAATAGATGCGCATGGGCAAGGTGGTCGAACTACTGCCCGGCCCGGCGGTGAAAAAGGCGATGATGAACTCGTCGACCGAGAGGGTGAAGGCGAGCAGCGCGCCGGCGATCACACCGGGCAAAATGACCGGCAAGGTGACCCGGCGAAAGGTGGTGAAATCGTTGGCGCCCAGGTCGATGGAAGCCTCGACGATGGAATGATCGAAATGCTTGAGGCGGGTGCGCACCACGGCGCAAACGAAGGCGATGTTGAACACCACATGGGAGAGGATGATGGAGTGCAGCCCCAAGGTGAAGTCGAGCAGGGTGTAAAAGGAGAGCAAGGCGATGGCCAGCACGATGTCGGGAATGATCATCGGCGCAAAAAGCAAGGCGTCGAGGCCGCTGGAGGTTCTGGCGCGTCGCTCCACCCCAAGTGCAAGTAAGGTTCCAAGCGTGGTGGCGATTAAGGTTGAGACCGTGGCGACGATCACCGTGTTGAGCGCGGCGGAAAGGATTTCCGGGCTGTCCCAAAGCTTGGCGTACCAAGCAAAAGAAACGCCGGTCCAGGCAGTGGGCATGCCGGCCCGGTTGAGGCTCAGCACCATCAGCACCAGGATCGGCACGTAAAGGAAGACATAGATCAGCCAAAGGTGCGTGCCGAGCAGTAGGCTTGCCGGGCGATGGCTAGCCATGGCGGGCCTCGCCGGCTTGCTGGCTGCGGTTGACGGCCACCGCCTGGGCGAAGAGCAAGCCCAACATGATCATGATCAAAGCCAGCGATAGCGCCGCCCCGAAGGGCCAGTCGCGGGCCGAAAGGAACTGGTCATAGATCAAATTGCCGACCATCAACAGCCGCCCGCCACCCAAGAGGTCCGGGGTGATAAAGTTGCCGATGGAAAGCACGAAGACAAAGACCGCCCCGGCCACCACACCAGGCAGGGTGAGCGGCAGGGTAACCCGTGTAAAGGTCCTCCAGGCCGGTGCGCCCAGGTCTTCCGAGGCCTCGCGGATTTCCGGGTTGAGCCGCTGCAAGGAGGCGTAGATCGCGAGGATCACGAAGGGCAGGTAGTTGTAGACGAGGCCGGTGACGATGGCGAATTCGTTGTAGAGGATGGGCAAGGGTTCATCGATCACACCGGCGCCGCTGAGACCCTTGTTGATGATCCCTTCGCGGTTCAGCAAGACGATCCAGGCATAGGTGCGGATCAAGTAGTTCGACCAAAACGGCAGCATCACCAGGATGAGGTAGCGGGTTTGGCGATGGCGCGGGGCGAGCGCAATGGCATAGGCCGCTGGATAGGCTAGTAGCACCGCGATCAGAGTCGCTAGGCCGGCGATTCTGGCGGAAGCCAGGAAGACTTTGAAATAGACTGGCTCGGCGGCCCGTTGAAAGTTCTCCAAGGTGAAGTTGTAGTCTATGCCGCCGTATATGCCGCGCTCGAAGAAGCTGTAAAAGAAGATGATCAAGCAGGGCAGGATCATGAAGAGGGTCAACCAGGCAACCCCCGGCATGATCAGCAACGCCGTCGCGACACGCCTGCCCATAGAAGCAGCTCCAGCCTGTGGCCTGTAGGATGCCGATCGGCGCCGGTCTTATCCCTTGGTTGGATGGCCGGCGCCGCGGCAAAGCGACCGCGCGGTTAGTTCGAAGCGGTGATCTCCGAAACCGCCTTGGTGTAGGCCTTCTGGGTTGCGCCTAGGTCACGCATTTGTTCCTGCTTCAACAAGTCGGCCGGCGCGATCGCGATGTTGGGATAGGCTTCGAGCATGCCGGAATCCAGCCCGTCCATGGCTGCCTTGTTGGGCACTTTGTACATGATGTTCTCAACCACCCAGGTGCCGGTTTCGGCGCCGAGGATATAGTTGATGAAGGCGTGCGCCGCGTCCTTATTCTCCGAGGCCTCGGTGATCACCATGGTATCGACCCAAAGGTCGGTCCCTTCCTTGGGGATCACGTATTTGATGTCGGCGTTTTCGGCGATGCCATAGTTGCACCAGCCATCCCAGGCGTGCACCAAGCTCGCCTCCCCAGACACCAGCTTCGAGTAAAAGGTCGTGTCATCGTAGGCCAACAGATTCTGCTTGGCTTCAATCAGCAGGTCCTTGACTTCGTCGATATGTCCTTGGTCTGCGTCATTGACCGAATAACCCTTGGCCAGCAAGCCGGCGGCCATCAGCCAACGATCGGTCGCCAGCATGGTCACCTTGCCTTTGAGCGCGTCGCTCGGTTGCAGCAAGTCAGTCCAGCTATCGGGCGTTCCCTCGACCAAATCGGAGCGATAGCAGAGGCCGGTGGTCCCCCAGGCATAGGGCACAGAGAACTTGTTGCCAGGATCGTAGGCCAATTCGTTGGCCTCCGCATAGAGGTTGCTCATATTGGGGATCTTCGACCCATCGATAGCAGCGGCCAGGCCAAGCTTGTTCAAGGCTTCGGCGAAGGGTGAGGAAACGAAGAGCACGTCATAGCCCTTGCCCTTGCCGGCCACCACCTTGCCCATGATCTCTTCGTTGGTGCCATGTAGGGAGACTTCCACCTCGACGCCGGTCGCTGCCTGGAACTTCTCCGGAAGGTCGGCCGGCATATAGCCATCCCAGTTGGAAATTACGATCTTGTCGGCGGCCAGGGCGCCTGACGCCAAACTAAACCCAACGGCCAGAGTTATGGCCGCCAATCGCGTTGTTCTGTTTGCCATGGACGAGGTCCTCCCTTTCGCTGCAGTGTCCCTGAAGACCGCCGAGGCGAGCGGAAGCCGTCGAGACACCCATTTCACTAGTTTGTATTTCCGACCAAAAATGTACAATATTTTTCTTTGGGTCACAGTGGCTCAGCGGCGTGTGAGCCGACGGTGTGCTAACACACGCACCTTTTGAAAGTCAGGCACATTTTCGTTCGATTTGCGAAGATGGGCAGTCATGCGGGCAGCCGCATCTTGCTGATCGCCGGATGCGATGGCATCGAGGATATCGAGATGTTCGACAAAGGACTGTTGAAGGCGCTCGCGCGATACATACTTTGCGAACTCTGAAAGGCGCCGCAAACGCGTCTGTTGGCGAATGCCTTGGGCGAGGAAGCGATTGCGGCAGGCCTTGGCCAAGGACATATGAAACGCTGCGTCCATGTCAAACAGGTGTGTGGTGGGAGCGGTCATGGCGCCACCATCGATGATCTCCTGATGACTACGTCGCAGGTATTCAACGCTCGCCGATGGCAGATGAAAGCCTTCTTCCATCAGCGCCGCCGGTTCGACGAGGAGGCGATAGTCACAGCTTTCCCGATAGGCTGCTTCGTCGTTCAGGGCCGGACCGAAGATCCAGCCGTGGCCGGCGGTCCTTTCGATCAGACCATCTTCTTGCATGCGGGCCAGGACCTTGAGAATGAAGGTCCGGCTGCGCCCGTAACGCCGAACCAATTCGGCCACCGAGACCTGCTCGCCGATCAGATTGGCAAAACGTTCGCTGGCGATTAGCCGGTAGACCTGCTCGATTTCCGATTCCGGCAAGGCAATTTGACGAATGTCTTCCGGCTTGGCCTCGATCTCCAGGAAATAGCCCTGGTTCTGCGCCGAACGGACGACATTGAGCTGCTCCAGATGCTTGAGGGCCGAGCGCACGGGTGACCGCGATACACCCAAGCTGTCCGCCAACCATTGCTCGCGAATGTGAAACCCCGACGTCGCCTCTTCGCGACAGAGGATATCGAGGATCTGGCGGGCAAGTTCGACGCGGGCCATAACTTGGCAGCCTCCTCCTAAGTCTGAGCGGATGGCCTACCCTCCGCCACCCTTCGAATGTCTAGGTTAGCGAAGCGAAGGCCTGGTCGATTGATTTGGCGGTCAATTCGACGGTCTCATCGACTTCGGCCTTGGTGATGCCCAGAGGCGGTGAAAACGCGACCACCGCCCCCCAAGGCAAGGCGCGGACCAAGAGGCCATGCTCGAAGCCAGCGGCCTGGACCTTGCGGTGCACCGCCAACTCGTTGGCGAAGGGCTGTTTCTTGGCCCGGTCCTGCATGAACTCCAAGGCGATCATCAGGCCTTCACCACGAATTTCGCCCACATAGGGGTGCTCGCCGAAGCGGTCTCGCAGTTGATCCATGAAATAGGCGCCGACCGATTTGGCGTTGGCGACTAGGTTCTCTTCCTCCATGACATCCAAGACCGCCATGCCAACCGCACCGCCGACCGGATGACCGGAATAGGTAAATCCGTGCGGCACCGGACCGGCCTCGGTTGAGGCATCGCCCAGCACCTTCCAGACTTTCTCGCCGATGGCGATGGCCGACATGGGGAAGTAGGCGCTGGTCAGTCCCTTGGCCATGGTTACCAGGTCTGGCTGCAGATTGAAGTGGGTGGTGCCGAACCACTCGCCCAGGCGCCCGAAGCCGCAAATGACTTCATCGGCTATGAACAAGACGTCATGCCGGTCCAGTACCGCTTGAATCTGTTCGAAATATCCCTTGGGGGGCACCAGGACGCCGCCGGTGCCCATGATCGGCTCGGCGATGAAGGCGGCGATGGTGTCCGGACCCTCCCGCAGGATCAGTTCTTCCAGTTCGGCCGCCAGCCGGGTGGCGAAGTCCTCTTCCGACTCACCTTCTTCGGCGTAGTGGTAGTGATGCGGGCAGGTGGTATGCAGGACGCCGTCGATCGGCAGGTCGAAGAGCTTGTGATAGAAGGGAATGCCGGTCAGGCTGCCGGCCGCCAGGGTGAGGCCGTGATAGGCGCCTTGGCGCGAGATGATCTTCTTCTTCTCCGGCTTGCCGCGGGCGTTGTTGTAGTAACGCACCAGCTTCATTTGACTGTCGTTGGCATCCGAGCCGGAGAGCCCATAGAAGACGCGGCTCATCTCTGGCGCGCCGTTTTCCTGTAACAACCGCAGTACGCGATCCGCGAGGCGGATGTGCGGCTCGTTCGAGGCATTGCCAAAGGTGTGGTAATAGCCCATGCGCTGCATCTCTTCATAGGCGGCGCGGGCCACAACCTCGCGGCCATAGCCGATGTTGACGCACCACAGGCCAGCCGAGCCGTCGATGAAGCTCTGCCCCTTGTTGTCGGTGAGCCGTACGCCGCTGCCGTTCTTCAGGATCATCGGCGCCTTGGCGAGGTTGTCGGCGATGGAGGCCACCGGGTGCATCAGGCTCAGCTGATCCATTTCCTCCAGAGTCAAGTTGCGCAGTTGTTCGTTCATACTTTCAGACCTTACTCATTGGGCGCGCGGCTAGCCGTGGCGCGGCACATCACATAACATAACTCGATCTCTAGCTTACCGGCTTTGCCGCTATCTGCCAGCCCGCAAATGCATACCTGCCACGAGCGTAGCGCATGGCGGGGTCCTCTCAATCCGCATTGCCTGTGGCGCTAGGCAAAGCCAGAAAACGGACTACTATTAGATGAGATAGTGCGAGACGATAACGACAGTGGACTCATGCATCGGCCGACGATAGCCTGCAAGAAAAAGAAATGTCTCCCGGCCGCGGCAGATACTGAGTGAGGTCTAATCCCAAGGGGGTGGGGTGTGACCTCGGGGGGAAGTTTCATGATACTAGGCTTTAGGCACTTTGCAGTTCTTTGGTTCAGTGCGCTTCTTGCGGGACAGGGTTTTGCCAGCAAAGCTTTCGCCGTTTCCGATCCGGTCATAACCCAGTTCGTCGCCTCGCAGAAAACCATCCAACAGGGCGAGGAGGTCGACTTTTCGGCCGACGTCCTTAATCAGGGAAACAGCCCGACGTCGTTTCTCGAACTCGACTTCGAGGTCTGCGACGACCAATTCTGCGCCACCAAGTTGACCTTTGAGCTCGGGAGCTTGGCGGAGGGCGAAAGCACCAGTTTAGAGTTTTCCTTTCATCAGTTCGACGGCACCGGAATCTTCGATACGCGGGTTTGCCTCTTTGATGAAGAGAGCTCCGAGAATTCGATCTGTTCGTCATTTATCACGATCGAGGTCTTGCAGGCGAGGGCACCGGAATTGGTGGTCGATGCGGTCAGTGCCGACCCGCTGACCGTGCTGCCTGGGCAGAGCTTCACGCTGGCGGTGGCGGTTAGTAACCGCGGTGATGTCAGTGCCGATCCTTCCTTGGGCTACTTTCAGTCCCAAGATCCGACCATCGATATCTTTGACGAGGTACTCGGCTCCGAGATCCTAGAGGGCTTTGATCCTGGTCAATCCCTTAACCGTAGTGCGAAATTTACCGCACCTGAGCAGCCCGGAACCTACTTCTATGGCGCCTGTATCGAGGAGCTTTCAGGCGAGGTCAATGTTGGCAATAACTGTTCTGCCGCGGTAACGATTACCGTCCTTGATCCCTTGCCGGATCTGCTGGCGATGGACGCCAAAAGTGATATTGCGACTATCACCTCTGGCCAGAGCCTATCCTTATCCGGGACAGTTGCTAACGCCGGTGCCGTTTCGGCTGGGCCGGTCGTGGTGCGCTTTGTGCAGTCCGATGACACGACCATTGATCTCGGGGATCAAGTGCTGGTCCGCGATCAGCTCGAGGTCTTGGATGCCGGCCAATCAACCGAGCTGGCGGCGACGATCACCCTGAGCGGTCAGGCAGGCCAAACCTTCCTCGGTATTTGCGTTGACCCGGATGTAAATGAATCGGTCACGGACAATAATTGCTCCGGGCCGGTCACGATTACACTCGCCGATCCGGCACCCGAACTGGCCGTCGATGCGGTGAGCGCCGACCCAACATCGGTGCCATCTGGCGGAGATTTCACCCTCGCGGTTGCCATCAGCAACAACGGCACGGCTCCCGCTAACACGACCTTGCGCTATAAGCTGTCCGCGGATGCGACGATCGATCCCAATGATCCCGATGTCGGGTCAGAGGATGTCGGCGATTTCGTTCCTGGTCAGCCGCTCAACCGCAGCATCAAGCTTAACGCACCCGACCAACCCGGCAGCTACTTCTATGGGGCTTGTTTGGATGCCGTCGCCGGCGAGACTGATGTCGCCAACAACTGCTCGCTCGCCCGTCAAATCGATGTGATTGAGGACGAGGTCCCTGAAGATATCGACCTTGTTGTGGCCAGCGTGGCGGCCGACCGACTAGACCCGATTGTCGGCGAGACCATCCAGCTGACCGCCTCGGTCAACAACCAAGGGACGACGCCGTCGCCTGATACGACGCTGCGCTACCTGCGCTCGGCCGATGCCGCCATCTCACTCCAGGATGAGCAGGTCGCGACGGCGGCGATACCTGTATTGGCGGCCGGCCAGTCGACCAGCGCCAGCGCTTCCGTGGTGGTGCCAAGCCAGCCTGGTACATTCTTTTTTGGCGCCTGCGTGGATGGGCTTGAGACCGAGAGCAATCCCGACAACAACTGTTCCGGCGCAGTCGAGGTCACAGTCCAGTCGGAACCGCCGCCGCCGCTTCCCCCAGACCTGGTGGTGGCGTCATTATCGGCGAACAAATCCCAGGTCGAGCCCAGCGAAAACTTTAACCTCGCGGCCACGGTCCGCAACGACGGCACGCTTTCGCAAGGCTCTCTCCTAGTCTACCGTTTTTCCACCGACGCCACGATCGACGACAGTGATAGCGTTCTCGCACAGACCTTTGTCCCTGGCTTGGTTATTAACGGCACCTTCAGCGACAGTGTCTCGGTCGCGATACCGATCGAAGGTAACTTCTTTGTCGGCGCTTGCGTGGCAGTGGTGGCGGGTGAAGAGGTAACGGAGAACAATTGCTCGGCGCCTATTCCCGTCACCGTCATCCTGCGTCCGCCAACCGAAATCCTGGCCGCCGTCCTGCCGAACAGCCGCTCGGTGCCGGTCGGCCAAACGGCGACGGTGGTGGCAACGATCGTCAACACCGGGGCAGCCGAAGCTGCTAACTGCCGGGTCGATCCGCCGGCAGAGCTTCAGGGCGATTTCTTTTATCAGGCGACCGACCCGCTGACCAATGCGCCGACCGGCAGTCCCAACCAGACCGCCACAATTGCCGCCAATGCCAGCCAGTCGTTCTTGCTGGGCCTGACGCCGAACCAGCCGCTGCCACCAACCGAGCTGGATTTTCCTTTTGTCTGCAGCAACACGGCGCCGGCGCCGCAGATTCCGGGCGTCAACACTGTCTTGCTCTCCGCCTCGCCACAGACACCCTGCGACATCGTCTCTTTGGCGGCGACACCGAACGGCAATGGCATCATCGATGTGCCAGTGAATGGCACCAGCGTCTTTGCGGTCGCCACCAGCAATGTCGGCGGTCCCTGCCAGGCAACCGCCAGGATCACCTTGCGGCCGCCGCTGGTTCCCCTTGACGCCAGCATTTGCGAGACCGACCCGGCGAGCGGCGCTTGCCGGAGCGTGGTGGCGGATAGTGTCACCCTCGACGTCCCGGCTGGGGCATCGCTGGCCTTTGGCATCTTTGTTCGGGGGCGCAACCAAGTAGTCGGTCTTGATCCCGCCTCACGACGCGTTCTCGTTGAGTTTCTGGACGAGAGCGGCACGGTCCGCGGTGGCACCTCGGTTGCGGTTCGCACCGTCGGTGCGCCTCAACAATTGGCGGTGCCCGACCTAGTGGTCACCTCTTTCAACGCCGCCAATGCCAGCGTCCAGCCCAATCAGAGCTTTACCGTTACCGCAAGCCTCAGCAACCTTGGCGCAGCTTCGGCTGGAACGTTGCTTTCCTACCGGGCGGCCGCGGTTCCAAACATCCAGAACACGGGGGTGACCCTGGCGGTTGCTTCGGTGCCGCCGCTTGCCTCGGGCCAAGCCTTCACTGACAGCTCAAGCGTTGTGCTCGGCTTGCAAGGCCGCTTTTTTCTGGGAGCTTGCGTGACACCGCCTCCCGACGAAGTCGTTCAGACCAACAACTGTTCTACCGCCTTTGAGGTTGTGGTGGCACCGCCGCCGCCCACGCCGCCGGATCTCGTTGTGACGTCCTTTTCGGCAGTCGGGGAAGGTGCCACCGGAGGGCGGGTGATCGCCAGGGCGCAGGTGAACAATCGCGGTGCTTCGCCGGCCAGCGCGACGCGGGTGCAATACCTGCTTTCCTCCTCGCCCAATGTCGGTGCGAGCGATTCCTTGCTTGCCAGTGTCCGCATGGATAGCCTTGCAGCCGGAGCCAGCGACGAGACCAAGGCTTTGCTCGCTTTGCCGGTTCCAGGGGCGTCCTTTTTGGCGGTCTGTGTCGATGCGGTGAGCGGCGAAACCCTGTTAAGCAATAACTGCTCGACTTCGGTTGCTATTACGCCTTAGGTGTAGGCCCGAGAGGTCGCGGTTTGCTGGGCGGTCCGTGTCATGGTGCTAGTGGCCGGCAGATCCAGCGATCCCATCATTTGACACCGAGCGGTTGCAGCGTTCAAGGCCGCTGACGGGTAAGCGCTCGGTTGTTGCGAGGAGACGTTCGTGGTCGAGGTGGCGAGTCTGCTTCCGGGTCATGTGTCGATTGGCAGCCTGGAATCCATTTATTGGAACGATGCTGCCGTGGCGCTCGACCCCAGGGTCAAGAATGCGATTGACGGGGCAGCCGCGTCGGTGGCGCGAGCGGCGCAAGCGGATGAACCCATCTATGGCGTCAACACCGGCTTTGGCAAGCTCGCCTCGATCAAGATCCCGGCGGAAGACACGGCCACCTTGCAACGCAACCTCATACGCTCGCACTGCGCCGGCGTCGGCCCGCCGCTGCCAAATCACATCGTCCGTTTGATCATGGGCTTGAAGCTGATCTCGCTGGGCCGTGGTGCCTCGGGGGTCCGTTGGCAGGTCATCCGCCTGATCGAGGAGATGCTGGCGAGGGGCGTTACCCCGGTCGTCCCAAGCCAAGGGTCGGTCGGCGCTTCCGGCGATCTAGCGCCGCTCGCCCATTTGGCGATCGTTCTATTCGGCGAGGGCGAGGCGGACTTTAAGGGGCAACGCATGGCTGGTGCCGAAGCCTTGGCGGCCGCGGACCTTGAGCCAGTCGAGCTTGGCCCAAAGGAGGGCCTGGGCTTGATCAACGGAACCCAGGTTTCGACCGCCCTTGCCTTGGCGGCGCTCTTCGAGGCCTGGCGCTGCGCCAAGGGAGCCATACTCACGGGAGCGCTTTCCTGTGACGCGATTATGGGCTCCACAGCTCCCTTTCGCGAAGAGATCCACGCCCTGCGCGGCCATTCGGGCCAGATCGAAACTGCTGCGGCGCTGCGCGCGCTCTTGGCCGGCTCGCACATACGAGATAGCCACCGTGATGGTGATGAGCGGGTGCAGGACCCTTACTGCATACGTTGTCAGCCTCAGGTGATGGGGGCCTGCATCGATATCCTGCGAACGGTTGCGCGCACTCTGGAAATCGAGGCCAACGCCGCCACGGACAATCCCTTGGTCATGGCCTCCGACGGGGCCATCGTCTCCGGCGGCAACTTCCACGCGGAGCCGGTTGCCTTGGCGGCTGACCAGATCGCCTTGGCGGTGGCCGAGATTGGCGCGATCGCCCAACGCCGAGTGGCATTGATCGTCGATCCGGCCTTGAACTTCGGATTGCCGCCCTTCCTCACGCCGGATCCGGGCCTCAATTCCGGCTTCATGTTGGCGGAGGTGACCTCGGCGGCCTTGATGAGTGAAAACAAGCAGATGGCGACACCCTGCTCGATTGACTCGACGCCGACCTCCGCTAATCAAGAAGATCACGTTTCCATGGCCTGTCACGCGGCGCGACGCTTGGGACCGATGGTGGACAATCTTGGTCGCATCTTGGGTATCGAATTGCTTTCAGCGGTGCAGGGTGTGGAGTTCCGACAGCCGCTTACCACCAGCCAACCGCTGGCCGCCGTCATTGCCCGGGTGCGTCAGGACGTGCCAAAATTGATCGAAGACCGGGCCGTGTCACATGACATCGAAGCGGCAACGAAACTGATCCGAACCGGCAGCGTGCTAGAGACTAGCGGCTATGTTTTCGCCGAGCTTTGATTTCTTCTGCCGCCGCCCTGACTGGAGGTGGTCCCGCCGCACCGGAAGGAGCCGAACATGACCAATCCGCGCCATAACCTGCGCGACGTCAAAAGCCCAACTGGGCCTGACCTGACCTGTCGTACGTGGACGACAGAAGCACCCTATCGCATGTTGCATAACAATCTGGATGCGGAGGTGGCCGAGAATCCACACGAACTGGTGGTCTACGGCGGCATCGGCCGGGCGGCGCGCACCTGGAACGATTTCGACCAAATAGCGGCTACCCTTAAGACTCTTTCAGAAGAGGAGACCTTGTTGGTGCAGTCGGGCCGTCCGGTCGGTGTTTTCCCTACCCACAAGGATGCGCCGCGGGTCTTGATCGCCAACTCGAACATCGTGCCGCACTGGGCTAACTGGGATCATTTCAACGATCTCGACCGCAAGGGTCTGATGATGTACGGCCAGATGACCGCCGGCAGCTGGATCTACATCGGCAGCCAAGGCATCGTTCAGGGAACCTATGAAACCTTTGTCGAGGCAGGGCGGCAACATTACGGCGGCGATCTTTCCGGCAAATGGATCTTGACGGCTGGCCTTGGCGGCATGGGTGGCGCCCAGCCCTTGGCTGCGGTCATGGCGGGTGCCTGTTGCCTGGCCGTGGAGTGCAATCCCGACAGTATCGATTTTCGGCTTCGCACCCGCTATTTGGACGAGAAAGCTGAGACATTAGATGATGCCTTGGCCATGATCCAGCGTTGGACCGAGGCGGGTGAAGCCAAGTCTGTGGGCCTGCTCGGCAATGCGGCTGATATCTTCCCCGAGCTGGTTGGTCGCGGCGTCAAGCCCGACATTGTCACCGACCAAACCTCGGCCCATGATCCGGTCAACGGCTACCTGCCGCAAGGTTGGAGCCTGGCCGCATGGCGAGCCAAGCGGGAAAGCGACCCCAAGGCGGTGGAAATGGCGGCTCGCGCCTCCATGAAAGTCCATGTTGCCGCCATGGTCGAGTTCTGGAACCGGGGCATTCCGACCCTCGATTACGGCAACAACATCCGCCAAATGGCGCTTGAAGAAGGGCTAGAGAACGCCTTCGCCTTTCCGGGCTTTGTCCCGGCCTACATCCGCCCGCTGTTTTGTCGTGGCATCGGGCCCTTTCGCTGGGCCGCGCTCTCAGGCGACCCGGAGGACATCTACCGGACCGACGCCAAGGTCAAGGCGCTGATGCCGGACAACACCCACCTGCACAACTGGCTCGACCTGGCCCGCGAGCGGATCAGCTTCCAAGGACTGCCGGCCCGGATTTGCTGGGTCGGTCTGGGCGACCGTCACCGCCTGGGCCTGGCCTTCAATGAGATGGTGGCCTCGGGCGAGCTCTCGGCGCCGGTGGTGATTGGCCGAGACCACTTGGACAGCGGCTCGGTTGCCAGCCCCAACCGCGAAACCGAGGCGATGAAGGACGGCTCGGACGCGGTCAGCGATTGGCCCTTGCTGAACGCGCTGCTCAATACGGCTTCGGGTGCCACTTGGGTCAGCCTGCACCACGGCGGCGGCGTCGGCATGGGCTTTTCCCAGCACGCCGGCATGGTTATCGTCGCCGATGGGACGGAAGATGCCGCCCGGCGCTTGGGGCGGGTCTTGTGGAATGACCCGGCGACCGGTGTCATGCGGCACGCCGATGCCGGTTACGAGTTGGCCCGCGACTGTGCCCGGGAAAAGGGCTTGAACCTGCCGGGAATTCTTGGCACTTGATGAAGGCGTCGACGCAGTCGCTTCACGAAATAGCATCAGATGAAAAAATGCGAGGCCATTCAGGGATGATTGATCATGCGATATGAGGCTCCGGCAACAATCGAGGCGGCAGCAGCAGCCTTGGCGGGCGAAGGCGGCGTGGCCCGGGTCTTGGCCGGCGGCACCGACCTTCTCGTGCAAATGCATTCGGGCATGGCGCCACCGGATCTGGTGGTAGATATCAAACGCATTCCAGCTACCCGCCAGATCACCGCCGAAGATGGTGGTTTTCGCATCGGTGCGGCCGTAACCGGGGCCGAGCTTGGCGAACATGACGGTCTCAAGACCCTTTGGCCGGGTGTCGTGGAAGCGGCGGAGCTGATCGGCTCCACCCAAATCCAGGGTCGCGCAACGCTGGCCGGAAACCTGTGCAATGCTTCCCCCGCTGCCGATAGTGTCCCGGCTATGGCGGCGGCCGGCGCCACGGCCTCCATCGTCGGCCCTAGCGGGCGTCGCGAGCTGCCGGTCGAAGAAGTGGCGACCGGGCCGGGCCAGACGTCTCTGGGCAAGGGGGAACTGGTCGAGTCGATTTTTCTGCCGGCGCGTCCGGCACGGTCGGCCGACGCCTATCTTCGCTTCATTCCGCGCACGGAAATGGACATCGCCGTGGTCGGCTGCGGTGTCAGCCTGAGCCTGGATGCCGGCGGTGTGATCGAAACCGCACGGGTGTCGCTTGGCGCGGTGGCGGCGCGGGTTCTGTTGGTGGACTCCGCGGCTGCGGCCATCATCGGCAGCGCCTTGGATGAGGCGGCGCTGGAGCGCTTGGTGGTGGCTGCCTCGGCGGCCTGCGCGCCGATCGACGACAAGCGCGGCACCATTGCCTATCGCACCAAGGTCGCCGGCGTCTTGGCCAGGCGCGCGGCCGCCATCGCCTATCAGCGCGCAGGAGAAAAATAATGACCTCAATTCAGGTTTCGACCCGCATCAATGGTGATGCTCAGGATTTCATCTGCGAAGCCAATGAAACGCTCCTGGATGTACTGCGCGACCGGCTTGGCCTGACCGGCTCCAAGGAAGGCTGCGGCACCGGCGACTGCGGGGCATGCAGTGTCACGGTTGACGGCCGCCTGGTCTGCGCCTGCTTGATGCTGGGAGCCGAGGCCGAGGGCCGCGAGATCGAGACCATTGAGGGCATGGCCGATGGCAATCACTTGCATCCCCTGCAGGAGCAATTCCTGGAGGATGCGGCGCTCCAGTGCGGGGTTTGCACGCCAGGCTTTCTGGTGGCCGCCAAGTCGCTGTTGGAAAGGAACCCGGATCCCAGCGAAACCGAAGTACGCTACTGGCTGGCCGGCAATCTTTGCCGCTGCACCGGTTATGACAAGATCGTTCGTGCGGTCATGAACGCTGCTGCGCATATGCGGCAGGTAGGTTAGGGGAGCGCCCGAAATGAATATCCAAACCAAGATTGAGCGCCAGTTCAAGGTCATCGGCCAACGCAAGCGACGCCCGGATGGGATTGACAAGGTGACCGGGCGGGCGCGCTTCGGCGCCGACATGACGGCGCCCGGCATGCTGTGGGGCCTGGTCCTGCGTAGCCCGCACCCCCATGCCTGCATCCGCGCCATCGACAGCAGCAAGGCGGCGGCCCTGCCGGGGGTGAAGGCGGTCGTGACCCACGCCGACTTTAACGAGCCTTCGGCGGCCCATCGCGACACCCTGATCAACTGCATGGCCAAGGACAAGGCGCTCTATGACGGGCATCCGGTCGCCGCCGTGGCGGCCAGCTCCAAGTCGGTGGCACGCCAAGCCCTGTCGCTCATTGAGGTCGACTACGAAGTTCTGCCCCATGTGACCGACGTGGATGCGGCCATGGCGCCGGATGCTCCCTTGATCCAGGAGGGCCTCATCACCAGTGGTGTGGATCCAGCACCGGATCGACCCTCCAACGTGGCGCAGGTCTACGAGTTCGGCCACGGCGACCTCGAGGCGGGCTTTGCGGCGGCCGACCTGGTGGTCGAGCGCAGCTTCAAATCCGAGGCCACCCACCAAGGCTACATCGAGCCCCATGCCTGCCTGGCCTCCATGGGCTCGGATGGCCAGGCGGAGCTGTGGTGCTGCACCCAAGGGCATTTCTGGGTGCGCGATATCTGTGCCAATCTCTTGGGCCTCGAGCATTCACGACTGCGGGTCACGGCTTCGGAAATCGGCGGCGGCTTCGGCGGCAAGACCACGGTCTTCATCGAGCCGGTGGCCTTGGCGCTTTCCCGCAAGGCCGGCCGGCCGGTCAAGATGGTGATGTCGCGCTCCGAGGTCTTCCGCGCCACCGGTCCGACCAATTCCACTTCCATGGACGTCAAGATCGGTATCACCAAGGAAGGTCGCATCACCGCCGGCCAGGCGATCCTGCGCTACCAGGGCGGCGCCTTTCCGGGCGCACACGTCAACATGGGGGCGATGTCGGCTTTTGCCTGCTATGACCTGGAGAACGTCAAGACTATCGGCTATGACGTCTTGACCAACCGGCCGAAATCGGCGGCCTACCGGGCCCCCGGCGCGCCCATGGCGGCCTTTGGCGTGGAGAGCGTCATCGACGAGTTGGCGGCCAAGATCGGCATGGACCCCTGGCAGCTGCGCATCAAGAATGCAGCAAAGGAAGGCACCAAATCATCCTACGGTCCGACCTATCCACGCATCGGCCTGGGCGAGGTCTTGAAGGTGGCAGCCGAGCACCCGCATATGTCGGCACCACTAGGCCCCAACCAAGGGCGCGGTATCGCCTGCGGTTTCTGGTTCAACTTCGGCGGTTCGACCAGCGTTTCCTTGACCTTGTCGCCGGACGGCACGGTCGGCTTGACCGAGGGCAATCCTGATATCGGCGGCTCGCGCGCGTCGCTTTCGCAAATGGCCGCCGAGGAGCTTGGCATCGCTTATGAGAAGGTGCGTGCGGTAATCGGCGATACCGGCACCATCGGCTATAACGAAGTGACCGACGGCAGTCGGGTGACCTTCGCCGCCGGCCTCTCTACCATCAAGGCTGCCCGCGACATCATCAAGAAGGCCTGTGGCCGGGCCGCCAAGATCTGGGGTATCGACGAGGAGGCGGTGGTCTGGGAGGACGGCAAGGCTAAGCCCGCCGGCCCCAATGCCGGTGCCTTCGAGCCCCTGTCCTTGGCCGAAATCGCAGCGCAGGCCAACAACACCGGCGGACCCATCGCCGGCCATCACGAGGTGACAGCCGAAGGGGCGGGAGTCAGCTTTGCCGCCCACATTGCCGATGTGGAGGTCGACCCTGAAACCGGGGCCACCAAGGTCTTGCGCTACACCACGGTCCAGGATGCCGGCAAGGCGGTCAACCCGGACTACGTGGAAGGACAGATGCAGGGCGGCGCGGTGCAGGGTATCGGCTGGGCCTTGAACGAGGAATACATCTACGGTGCCGATGGCCGCCTGCAAAATCCCGGGTTCCTGGACTACCGGGTTCCCGTCGCCTCGGACCTGCCGATGATCGACGCGGCCATTGTCGAGGTGCCCAATCCCGGCCATCCCTATGGGGTGCGCGGCGTCGGCGAGACCTCGATCGTGCCGCCGCTGGCGGCGCTGGCCAACGCGGTGACCGCGGCAACCGGGGTGCGCATGACCGAGCTGCCCATGTCGCCGCCGCGCATTCTGGCGGCGCTCGAAACCAATAGCTAGGGGAGCCCATGGTCCAGGTCACGCTGTCGAGCGCCATGCGATCGGCCGCCGGTGGCCACAGTCAGGTCGAGGTCGAGGCGGCGAGCCTGCGCGAGCTTTTGGACAACCTGGCCGCTGCCTATCCGGGCCTGAAGCCGCAGCTCGAACGCGGAGTTTCTGTGGCGATCGATGGCATGGTCTATAACGACTCCTGGTTCCAGCCCATCGCCCCAGAAAGCGAAGTGGTGTTGCTGCCGCGCATCGCCGGCGGTTAGAGCCTTTTCCGACCAGATTGAACCACGCTGACGGAACGATTTTGGCCGGACATTAGGCGCGAGGACGAAGGACATGCTTGCGCATATTCGAGAACGAGCAACGCGAGGTCCGGCCAAAAGTGCCCGTCCTGTTCTGGTTGCCCTGGGTTGGCGCTCCGCGGCGTTGCGAGCCTCGCCCGATGCGCCCCATAAATCTGAACCGGGGCATCGCGCTTCGGCGCGTGCCTAGCGGGCGCATCCAGCCCAGGAGCAACAGCGTTGATTCTATCTGGTCGGAAAAGGCTCTAGCGATGCCCGAGCTGGCTTTGCGCAGCCTGCCGGCGCCCAAGAGCGACTTCATCGGCCTGGAAGGCAAGGTCCATCTCGCCAGCGGCGGTGAGCCGCCGTTGCTGAAGAGCCATCGCCAGGCCTTCGAGCGCTTTGCCGCCGATAAGGCCGGCGGCTTCGACGGCTATCACCGCCATTGGCAGGTGGCCGACCAGCTACGCTGCCAAGTGGCCCGGCTGACCGGCCTTGAGGCGGGCGATATCGCCCTGGTCGGCAACGCCTCCGACGGCATCGTCAAGGTGCTCTCCAGCATCGACTGGCAGGCCGGCGACAACGTGGTGGCGCCGGCGCTCGACTTTGCCTCCGGCCGTTTCGCCCTGGCGAGCCTGCGTCGGCAGGGGGTTGACCTACGCCTGGTGCCGGCACAGGGCTGGGTCCTGAAAGAGGCTGATCTGCTCGCCGCCTGTGACGAACGGACCCGGGTGATCTACATCAGCCAAGTGAACGCCCTGACCGGCCAGCACCACCATGTCGAAGTGCTGTCCGAGACCTTGGCGAAACGGCGAACGGCGCTGTTGCTCGATGTCAGCCATGCGCTCGGCGTCGTCCCGGTGCAGGGCGAGCTTGCCGATTTTCTGGTGAGTTGCAGCTACAAGTTCCTGCTCGGCATTCACGAAGGCATCCTGGGATGGAACCGGCGCCGCTGGCCCGACTTCGAGCCCCAGGGCGTGGGTTGGCATTCAGCCACCGGCGATGACGATCCCGGCGCCTACCGCCTGCTGGACGATGCGCAGCGGGCCGAGTTCGGCAACAGCGGCCATCTCGGCGCCTATCTCTTGCGCGAGTCCTTGGACTACCTGGAGCGCTTCGGGATCGAGGCCATCGCCGGTCATACGAGCGGTCTCGCCGCGAGGATGATTGCTGGCATGGCCGCGCTCGGCCTCGATGTAATGACACCGGCGACGCCGGGCGGGCACGCCGCCAACGCCGCCTTTGCCCACGCCGATCCCGAGCGGGTGGTGCGCCAGGCGGCTGCCGAGCATATTCTCCTCTGGGGTGACAACGGGCGGGTGCGCGCCTCGGCACACCTCTTTACCACCGAGGGAGATGTCGGGAGGTTCCTGGACCGCCTGCCGGTCTTCTTGAAGGACTGACCACAACGGCTAACGCTGGAAGGAGACACGACTTTGCAGGAGATCCACATCACCTATCTGAATGGGGCCGATATCGAGGCCCTGGCCATGACCGACGACGAGATCCTCGAGGCGGTGGAGGCAGGCCTGCGGGCTCAGGGCCTCGGCCAGACAGTCATCGAGCCGCGCGTCCATCTGGAGCCGGATCCCGTTTTCAAGGGGCACTTCAACGTGCTGCGCGGCTATGTGGCGCCTCTGGGCCTCGCTGGGGTCAAGGTGGTGAGCGACTATGTCGACAACTACAAGCGCGACCTGCCGTCGGAAATGGCGCTGCTCAATCTTTTCCATCCGGAAACCGGCATGCCGCTGGCCCTGCTGGACGCGACCGCAATCACCGAGATGCGCACCGGTGCCATGACGGCGCTGGGCGGCAAGTACCTGGGGCGCAAGGGCAGCCGGGTGTTAGGCCATATCGGCGCCCGTGGCACCGCCTATTGGAACGTGCGTCTGCTCGACCACCTCTTCGATTTTGCCGAGATCCGGGTGCATTCGCGGCGCCCGGAGAGCCAGGCGGCCTTTGCCGCGCGCCTCAGCCAGGACCTGGGCAAAGAGGTGCGCGCGGTCGAGAGCTGGGAGGCCTGCCTAAAGGGTGCCGACATCCAGGTCGAGGCCTCGCGCCTGACCACGCCGGCGCCGTACTTCAAGACCGAGTGGGTCAAGCCCGGCAATCTGGTTGTCCCCTATGGCACGGTCAGCGCCGTGGAGTTCAGCCTGACCGACGTCATGGACAAGATGGTGGTCGACGACTGGGGCCAATGCAAGGCGCCCACCCAAGGCCGCAAGGGCAAGCTCGGTAGTCTGCGTGAGCATGTCGACGCCGGCAAGCTGTCAGAGGAGACCCTGCATGCCGAGCTTTGCCAGATCGTTACCGGGCAAAAGCCGGGGCGCGAAGGGGACGGGGAAAGCATCTTGTTTTGGCACCGCGGCCTCTCCCTCTCCGATATCGCCTTGGGCGGTGCCATGCTGGAAAAGGCCAAGGCCATAGGCCTGGGGCAACGGCTGCGATACGCGTGAGGGTGCGATCACTGCCGCCTATTCGGTCTCGACCAAGACCGAGGTGGAGCGGTAGTCGAAGCCGGCTCCTTTCCAGATGATGGTCTCGCCGTCGCGCCAGACCTCGTAGCAGGACCAGCCGCCGCGCTCCCACCAGGAACAATAGTGGTCGTTCTTCTCGTCGACCCGCCACTTGCCTTGATCCGGGTGGCTGCCGCTGGGGGTGTAGAGGGTGAGACCGTTGGCGTGAAACACCTGGCGATAGGCCTCGCCGCCGCTGCCTTCGATGGTGGCGCCGCTGAGGGTCGCGGAGATCGCCGGCGCGTCGAGCCGCTTTTCCGCAGCCATGGCACCAGCAGCCGTTAGCAGCAGGAAAATCGCGAACAGCGCCGGCAGCATTCGCCGCTGCAAAAGCTTAGTCCTCCAACACCACGACTCCATACTCCAAGGACGCGTCCTCAAGCCACAGCCAAAGGTATTCGGCAAAGCTACGCACTACATAAAGATCGAAGGTCGGCTCGTCATCGACCTGGAGCACCAACACGCCCGCTTTCGAGAGGTGGCTCTGGGCACAGCGGCCGACCCCGAAGACCCGCCGGTGCAGGTCGATTGGGCAACCCTTGGCGATGGCCTCACGGGCCTTGGGACCGCTGACCTGCACGCAGGTGCGGCTTTCGCTGACGTCGGTCACGGCGGCCTGGCGATCCGCCAGGGCCTTGCGCAGCTTGGCGGCGGTTTCCGGTCCTTTATCGGGTGTTATCACCAGCCATTCATCGGGCCCGAGCCAGGCGATCGTGACATCGCCGGCGGTGATCGTCGTGTTGGCCTCCGTCGGTAGGCCGAGCTTGAGGGTCTTTTTGACCGCGCTCATGAACGACCGGTCGCCGCGGCGGCCGCGCAGGTTGACCAGGCCGCGAAACGGCCGTTCTTGCATGGCCACGCCCGCCTCGCCGCAAGCGGGCTGGGCCAGCCCCGCCAAGCTGAGATGTGCCAGAGGGCTTTGCCGCAGATAGGTGTTAGCCACGTAGACGCTCTCCTTCCGGATCGAAGAACACCGTGTCGCGAATGGTGCAGGCTATCGTCTTGCCACCGGCCAGCGGCGCGAAGAGCCGATGCCCCATCTTGTCGCGGCCGCCGCGCACCAGGGCGAGTGCGATCGATCGCCCGCAGTTCGGGCTCATGTAGCTGGAGGTGACATGGCCGACCATGGTCATGGGCGGTTGCGGATTGACGGTCTCCACCAGTTGGGCACCTTCCGGCAGAACCTCCTGGGGATCGTCTGTCTCCAAGCCGACGAGCTGCTTGCGGTCGGGTTTGGCCATATCGCTGCGGGCGAGTGAGCGACGGCCGATGAAATCCTTTTTCTTGGAGACGATCCAGTCCATGCCAAGATCGATCGGGGTGATCGAGCCATCGGTTTCCTGGCCGACGATGATGAAGCCCTTTTCCGCTCTAAGCACGTGCATGGCCTCGGTGCCGAAGGGGGTGATGTCGTACTTTTGGCCGACGGTCATCACCATCTGCCAGACCGATAGGCCATAGCTGGCGGGCACATTGACCTCGTAGCTGAGCTCCCCGGTGAAGGAAATCCGGAAGACCCGAGCCGGCACGCCGGCGACCTTGCCTTCGCGCCAGGACATATGCTCAAAGGCCTCGCCGGAAAGGTCGATATCTTCGACCAGCTCGCTGAGGAGGACACGGGCCTTGGGGCCGGCGATCTGCAAGGTGGCGTATTGTTCAGTCACGCTGGTCATATAGACCTTAAGTTCCGGCCATTCGGTCTGCAGCCATTCCTCGAGATGAGCCAGGACCGGGGCGGCATTGCCGGTGGTGGTGGTCATCAGGAAGTGATCTTCACCCAGCCGGGCGGTGACCCCGTCGTCCATCACCATGCCGTCTTCACCGAGCATCAGGCCGTAGCGGCAGCGGCCGACCGGCAACTTCATCCAGGCGTTGGTGTAGATCCGGTTGAGGAACTCGGCGGCGTCCGGGCCCTGAATGTCGATCTTGCCCAGGGTCGAGGCGTCGAGGATGCCAAGCGACCGGCGCACAGCCTGAACCTCGCGACCGACCGCTTCCTCCATAGTCTCGTCCTCGATCGGGTAGTACCAGGGACGCTTCCATTGGCCGACGTCCTCGAACTTGGCGCCGGCCCGCACGTGCCAGGCATGCATGGCGGTCTTGCGCACCGGATCGAGCAGATGGTCCAAGTCGCGGCCGGCCATGGCGCCGAAGCTGACCGGTGTATAGGGCGGCCGGAAGGTGGTGACGCCGATTTCAGAAATGTCGCTTCCCAAGGCTTCGGCGACGATGCCGAGCGCGTTGACGTTGCCGGTCTTGCCTTGGTCGGTGCCCATGCCGGTGGTGGTATAGCGCTTGACGTGCTCGACCGAGCGATAGCCTTCCTGGACCGCCAGCCGCAAGTCGGCAGCGATGACGTCGTTCTGTAGGTCGACAAACTGTTTGGCGCGGCCACGATAGAGAGCCGGCACTGGGCTGTGCCACAACCAGCGCGCCGGTAGCAAACCGTCGTCGCTGGCCTGCGGCCGTTTCTTGCGGCGGCCCTTGGTGGCGAAGCCGGCATCGGCGGCGGCCTTCTCTCCGGCAAAAAAACCCTCGTCGAGGCAGCTCTTGAGGCCGAAGGTTGCATTGCAAGCACCGGCGGATCGCTGGGCCTGTACCGCCTGTTTCGGTCGAAAGCAACCCAAGTCCTTGTCGTAGGCCAGCTGGCCCTTGGACTGCGAGAAGAGGTGCACCGTCGGGCTCCAGCCGCCGGAGGAAGCCACCAGGTCGCAGGCAAGCCGTTCGCCCGCGCCAAAAATCTTTCGCCCGTCTTTGCTGAGTGGCGCGACCTCTACCCCGGTAACCTGTTGCTTGCCGTGGGTGGCGATCACCACATGGCCTGCCAAAATCGGCAGCCCTTGAGCTTTGGCCCGGTCTGTCTTGGGACCTTCGGGAAAGTCGCGCACATCGACCACAGCAACGATTTCCATGCCGGCCGCGCTGAGATCCAAGACCGCGTCGTAGGCGTCGTCGTTGTTGGCGTAGACCACGGCGCGTCGTCCCGGCCGCACCGCGTAGCGATTGACATAGCTGCGGCAGGCGCCGGCCAACATGCAGCCCGGTCGGTCGTTGTCGGCGAAGACCAAGGGACGCTCGATCGCGCCGGTGGCCAGGACAACTTGCTTGGCGCGCAGTTTCCAAAGGCGGTGGCGGGGCAGGTGTTCTGGTTTTTCCACCAGGTGATCGGCGACGTTCTCCAGGAGACCCAAGTGATTGCCGTCATAGTAGGCAAAAGCTGTGGTGCGGGTCAGGATCCGGACTTCCTCGGCGGCGGCGAGTTCCTTGCCGACCACGTGCACCCAATCCAAGGCGGCATCGCCATCGATCAATTCCTTGCGGCTGAGCAACTGGCCGCCGAGATCCGGCTGCTCGTCGGCTAAAACAACGCGCGCGCCACTGCGTGCCGCGGCCAAGGCGGCGGCAAGCCCTGCGGGCCCGGCCCCAACCACCAAGACGTCGCAGTGCGCGTGACATTTGTCGTAATGATCGGCGTCCGGCACTTCCGGCGCGTGGCCTAGCCCGGCAGCCTGGCGGATAAAGTGCTCGTAGCGCATCCAGGCGGAGGCCGGCCACATGAAGGTCTTGTAGTAAAAGCCGCTGGGCAGCAGGGCGGCGAGCTTGTTGTTGATAGCGCCCAGGTCGAAGTCGACCGATGGCCAGGCGTTGATCGAGCTGGCGGTCAAACCATCGAAGACCTCCACTTCGGTCGCCCGGCGGTTGGGTTCGCTGCGGGCGCCATCACCCAATTGAACCAAAGCGTTGGGTTCTTCCGGTCCGGCCGAAAAGATGCCGCGCGGTCGATGG
The DNA here is from genome assembly GCA_965222795.1 of Rhodospirillales bacterium. Classification (GTDB taxonomy): domain Bacteria; phylum Pseudomonadota; class Alphaproteobacteria; order Kiloniellales; family CBDCUY01; genus CBDCUY01. The sequence goes on from OZ244972.1 coordinate 4,570,148, forward strand.
TACTTGAAGCTGCGGCCGACCAAATGGCGGCCATTGGCGAGCAGCAAAGACGCCAGCGTATCGCCGCTATAGCCAGCGTAGTGCTGATTGTTGAAGGTCACGCTGATCGGCTTAGAGCGATCAATCTTGCCGCCGTCCGGCAAGCGAAAAATCTGCACCATCTCCGTCGGGCTCCGCTAAACTCTTTTTGCTTGTCTAACTTTGGGGGGCGGGTCGCCCATGGCGTAGGCTTGCAGGATCTGGTAGCTGGCGGTGTCGCGCACCACATTGAACCAGCGTCGGCATCCATGGGCATGCATCCAACGCTCGAAGAAGACGCCTTTGGTGTTGCTCCTCATGAAGAGGTAGTCAGCCCACTCAGCATCATCCAACGCGTCTGGATCCTTGGGTCGGGCAATGTGCGCCTCGCCACCATAGCTGAATTCGGTCTCGTCGCGCGGGCCGCAGTAAGGGCAGGGGATGAATAACATGCCGATGGTCCGTTGAGCTAGTGGGCGACGGCAGCCGCCCCGTGTTCGTCGATCAGGTAACCGGTGGTGAAACGGTCCAGTGCAAAGGCCTCGTTGAGTGCGTGGGGACGGTCTTGCGCAACCGTATGGGCAAAGACCCAGCCGGAGCCCGGCGTCGCCTTAAAGCCGCCGGTGCCCCAGCCACAATTGACATAGAGTGCCTCGATCGGGGTCTTAGAGATGATCGGGCTGGCATCAGGGCAGACATCGACGATACCGCCCCAATTGCGCATCATGCGCATGCGCCGGAACATGGGAAAGAGTTCGCAGATGGCGGCCAAAGTCTCCTCGGTGACGGCAATGCCACCGCGCTGACCATAGCCGATGTAGGAATCAATGCCGGCGCCGATCACCAACTCACCCTTGTCCGACTGGCTGATATAGGCGTGCACCGCATTCGACATGACGACACAGTCAAGAACCGGTTTGACTGGCTCCGATACCAAGGCCTGCAGGGGATGGCTTTCGACCGGCAAGCGAAAGCCGGCGAGCTCGGCAAGCACGCTCGTGTGGCCGGCCACCACCAACCCCACCTTCTTGGCGGCGATCAAACCCTTGGCTGTCTCCACGCCGGTCACCTTGCCGGCTTCGATGCGAAAGCCAGTGACCGGGCAATCTTGAATGATGTCGACCCCAAGCGAATCTGCCGCGCGAGCGTAGCCCCAGGCGACAGCATCGTGGCGGGCCGTACCGCCGCGCCGCTGCAGCGAGGCGCCCAACACCGGATAGCGGCCGTGCTGGCGTATATCCATGATCGGGCAGAAGGCCTTTACCTGCTGGGCATCGAGAATTTCTGAATCAACGCCATTCAGTCGATTCGCATTGACCCGGCGGGAGAGCTCGCGCAGGTCATGCTGGTTATGGGCCAGGTTCAGGACGCCGCGCTGGGAGAACATGACGTTGTAGTTCAGCTCCTGAGAGAGCCCCTCCCATAGCTTCAGTGCCTGCTCGTAGAGCTGGGCGCTTTCGTCCCAAAGATAATTGGAACGTACGATTGTGGTGTTGCGCCCGGTGTTGCCGCCGCCGATCCAACCGCGCTCGATCACCGCCACATTAGTGATCTTGTGTTCCTTGGCCAGGTAGTAGGCGGTGGCTAGTCCGTGTCCGCCGCCGCCAACGATGATAACATCGTAGGCCGGCTTCGGGTCCGGCGAACGCCAAGCCTCGGGCCAACGCTCGTGATGGCGCATGGCATTTCTGGCCAGGCTAAAAATCGAATACCTGGACTTCATTCCCCGGTGATCCCCCGATAAAAGCCAATCGGTATCTAGACGGCGCTATGCTGTCAGTCCTGCTGGTCAATTGCAACGCGTCATTAGTAGCAAGCATCACTGCTTTGGTGCAGTGGAGTTTCGCGGCCTCAAAAAGCCAAAGGCCGCGCTATTGGCTTTGGAGGGCGCGGCAGGAACTTTTCTATTCGCGACATGCGGCAAATTGTGTCAGTCTGGTTACCCTGAACCTGGGGAGAAACGATTTGGCATGACAGCAGGCGCTGGTGATGTTTGGTAGCCCGCCCCGTTATCTTCCGCAGCGCATTGGATTTGTGCTGCTGCCACATTTTTCAATGATCGCCTTCACATCGGCAGTGGAAGTCCTTCGTCTCGCCAATCGCACGTCGGAAAGGCTGCTTTACGAGTGGGTGCTGCTGTCGATCGATGGCGCGCCGATTCACGCTTCAAATGGCATCGAAATCACCCCAGACGGCAGCCTGCGTGCGGCCGAGGTGCTTGGGACAATCGTTCTTTGCAGTGGAATCGAGGTGCATCGCCTTGGCAACAAGGATCTCTTCTCATGGCTGCGTCGCATGGACCGCCGCGGCGCCGATCTAGGCGCGCTTTGTACGGCCAGCCATCTTCTCGCCAAAGCGGGCCTTCTCGGCGGCTACCGGGCGACCATACACTGGGAGAACCTGGCCGGCTTCACCGAGGAATTCCCAGACACAGAAGTGACCGGCGAGCTGTTCGAGATTGATCGCAATCGCTTCACCTGCTCCGGCGGCACGGCAGCAATCGATCTGATGTTGAATTTGATCGCCTTGCAACATGGTCAGGAACTCGCCGCCAGCGTGGCCGACCAGTGCCTGCATGAGCGCATTCGCGATCGCCATGACCGGCAGCGAATCTCTTTGCCCAAACGGCTGGGCGTGCGCAATCCCAAGCTTTTAACGGTGATTGAGCGGATGGAGGCGAACCTGGAGGAGCCCTTGGAGCGGGCCGAATTGGCGGAGCGGGCCGGCCTTTCAACCCGTCAACTCGAGCGCTTGTTCCGGAAATACTTGAACCGCACGCCAGCGCGGTACTATTTGGAGCTGCGGCTCAGCCGGGCGCGTTTGCTTTTGACCCAGACCAACATGTCGGTTATCGACGTTGCGCTCGCCTGTGGGTTTGTTTCTGCTTCCCATTTCTCGAAATGCTATCGCGACTACTTCGGCCGCACGCCACGGCGCGAGCGGGGACTGGCCGACCTGCCGGAGGTGCATGGATTGGTTCGACCGGCGGAAACGGTTTGCTGAAGTTTGGGTTGCCCCCGCTCTTTGTCCATCGGTCATGGTGCGAGGCCGAGTATTGCCAGCATGCTTGATCGCTCCAAGCCGTAGAGTTTCCCGGCGTCTAACAGGCTCTCCAGGGTTTCGCTGGCAAGAGGCAAACCCTCGCGTAGCCGCTTGGTCTGGGTGCGGCGTTCAGGATCCCCCGGTATCATGACCGGTTGATCAGGATCAGCGGGTAGGCACGCGCGGACATAATCGATATAGTCTCCGACCGCCCGGCCAAAGTCGTGGCCATCGTCGAGAATCTCCGGCGTCAGGTAGATGGACAGCATGCCATTGTGCATGCCTTCACCGGGACCGGCGGCACCGGATCCGGTAAGTGCGCCGGCCAGGAGCTCGCAGGCCAGAGCGAGTCCCGATCCCTTGTGGTCGCCCATGGCCACTAGCGCGCCCGGGCCCTTGCGAGGATTGGGGACCTGTCCGGCAGGCACATCGCCATAGAGCGCCGCTGGGTCTTGAGTTGGCCGGCCTTGAGCGTCGATGAGGCTGCCGGGTGGCGGCATCTTGCCGCCCTTTAAGCCCACCAGAACCTTTCCTTCAGCTACCTTCGAGGTGGCGAAATCCAAGATAAAATCGTCGCCGTTCGGGTTGACGACGCCGATGGTGACCGGTGCCGTCGACATGCGCCGCTCGGCACCGCCGAAGGGGGCGACCAATGTCGACCGGGCCACGTTGACGAAGTGGAGCGAGACGACACCGGCAGCGCAGGCCTGCTCCGCCCAAGCGCCGATGCGGCCCAGATGTCCGGCACGCCGCAACGCGACCAGCGAGACACCATGTTGGCGTGCCTTGGCGATGCCGATCTCCACCGCCTGCCGGCCCAAGACCTGTCCGAAACCGCGATGGCCTTCGAGCAGGGCAAAGGCGCCGCCGTCAACAATGATCTCCGCTGTCTTGCCAAAGTGCACCTGGCCCTGGCGCTCGGCCAGGAGATAGCGAGGGACGCGGACCACACCGTGGCTGTCATGGCCACATAGGTTGGCTTCGACCAAGTTCTGGGCGATCGCCTCGGCCTCGCCGACCTCGGCCCCAGCAGCCTCGAAGAGGCCCTTGATCAGGGCGGTTAGACCGGTTGCGGTGAGAAGAATTTGTTCAGGCTTGGGGGCCATCGGACTGCTCATGGTGGGCCAGGCTCTCAATGTTAAAGATACAGTCGCGGCGAAGCCGTCTATCGAAGCAATCCAGGATGTTTTGAGCCGCCATGATTGCCGTCGCCTTGGTCGCCTGATCGGACATTGCCGCACTATGGGGAGAAAGAACAACCTTGGCGTGGGCCAATAGGGGATGATTGGGCGGCGGCGGTTCCTCGCTGAAGACGTCCAATCCGGCGCCGGCGATCAGCCCGCGCTCAAGCGCCGCATGCATTGCGGCTTCATCGATAATCCCGCCGCGCGCGCTGTTGATCACGATGACGCCAGGCTTCATCTGAGCAAATTGCTGGACGCCGATAAACCCGCGGGTGCTGTCGTCCAAGGGAACATGTAGGCTGATCACGTCCGCGTCGGCCAGGGCCGGGCGAAAGTCGATGACGCCGCGACAGCCCAGGGACTCGGCCAGCGCGCTATCGAGCGCAATGTCGGCGACGGTGACGTTCATGCCAAGGGCGCGGTAAAGGGCGGCCACCTTTTTGCCGATCCGCCCAAATCCGATGACGAGCGCGTTCCGCCCACTAAGTTCAATGCTGCGAAGCTGTCCACGCTGGTGGAAGTTGCCGGACCGGGTGGCCTGGTCAAATTCTCGCAGTCGCCGTGAAACGGCCAACAGCAGGGCAAGGCTGTGTTCGGCGACCGAGGTAGCGTTGGCGCCGGCGGCGATCGCGACCGGAATCCCGCGCTCGCTCAAATGGTCGACGGCGATGTTGTCGCAGCCGACGCCGTGTTTCGAGACTATCTGCAATCGTTCTGCCGACGCCAAGGTGGAAGCAGCGAGATCCATGACGCGGACAAGAATGGCGTCGGCTTTGGCCACCGCGGCCGCCAACTCCTCCAGCCTCTGACCATCGAGGGGCGCGACCTCGATGTCGGCGCGCCGCTGCAACACCGCCATGCCGGCTTCGTGAATGGGCTCAGTAAGGAGGACTCGTCTCATGGCCTTTGAAGGTTGTTCGTTACTTGCCTGCCACCAAGCTATTAGCCTAAAGCGGCAAGCGGGTATTTAGAAAACCTGCCGCCTAGCGGTATTTCGGACGGCGCGCCCTTATCTGTCAAAGCCTTTGCCCGACTAATCCCCATCGACAATCCGGGTCCAAACGATGGATCCAAATAAACGTTAACATTCTAGGGTTTGCAGAACGCCCCCTGCCTAGACTAGATTGCAAAAAACGACGCAGCTTGAATTCCTGACCTTTGGTCACGATACGAGCCTAATTGGCAGTCATGTTAGAAAACGGGAGGACAACATGAAGAGACTTTTTGCAGCAACCACGGCGCTGGCGATGACATTTGGATCGATGACGGCGTGGGCTGCACAATGCACCAACGACACCTGGAACAAGGTGATGGAGCGCGGCAAGATCGTGGTTGGCGTCAAGCCGGACTACAAACCCTGGGGTTTCCGAGGCGAAAGTGGCGACTTGGTCGGCATGGAAATCGATATGGCCCAGGACGTAGCCGACGCGATGGGCGTGGAGTTAGAGCTGGTCGCCGTCCAGTCGTCGAACCGGATGCAGTTCTTGGAACAGGGCAAGATTGATCTGATGATCGCGACCATGTCCGATCGCGCCGACCGCCGCGAAATCGTCGGTATCGTCGGGCCGAATTACTATACCTCGGGGACCAATCTTTTGGCGCCGGATGCCTTGAACCTGACCGACTGGGAGCAACTGCGCGGCAAGCCGGTGTGCGGCAAGCAAGGGGCCTTCTATAACCAGATTGTCGAGGAACGCTATGGCGCCGAGGTGATTGCCTTCACCGGCAACGCGGAGGCCAAACAGGCCCTGCGCGACAAGAAGTGCATCGGCTTCGTCTACGACGACAGTTCCATCATGGCCGATCTGGCCTCGGGCGATTGGGACGGCTTCGGCATGCCGATGAAGACCGAGGACGATAACCCCTGGGCGCTGGCCGTTCCGAAGGCCGAAAGGGACTGTGTCTTCGGTCGTTTCATGTCGGGCATGCAATACAACTGGCATAAGGACGGCCGCTTGATCGAGCTGGAACAGAAATGGGGCATCCAGCCAACGACGTTTCTTGCCACCCAGAACGAACGCTTCAAGGACTGGCTCGCTGAATAGCTGAACTGGTGAGGGTGGTCCCATAAGGGATCACCCCACGCCGCGGGGGCAGGTAGGCTATGCTTGAAAGCGTTCAAGAGTTCTTCCGCAGCATGGCGGGGGACTTTCCGACCTGGAACTTCATTTTTTTCTACGAAGAACGACAGTGGAACAAGGTCATCGGTGGCCTGTGGATGACCGTCAAGCTGTCGGTCTTCTGCGTGATCTTCAGCGTGATCATCGGCGTCGTCGGGGCCGGCATGCAGGGGGCCAAGAGTGCACTCTTGAGGCGGGTTGTCGCTGGTTACATCCAGTTTTTTCGCAACACGCCGCCCTTCGTGCAGCTCTTGTTCTTCTACTTCGCGCTGGGGCGCTTTACCCCGACCTACAGCCCGGATGGCTGGCTGGAAGTGCCGATCATCTCTAACGTCGGCTGGGCCATCATCTCCTTGTCGTTCTTTGCCGGGGCCTTCAACGTCGAGATCTTCCGAGCAGGCGTGGAGGCGGTTCCGAAGTCCACCCAGGAAGCGGCCAGCGCCCTTGGCTACACCCGGCTGCAGATCTACCGCCATATCGTGCTGCCGCTGGCGCTCAGGGTTTCAATTCCGGCGCTTGGCAACAACCTGGTGAACTTGGTCAAGACAACAACACAGGCTTTTGTCATTGCCGTGCCGGAGTTGCTCTACCAATCGATTACCATCTGGAACGACCATCCTTCCGCTCAGTATCCCATGATGCTGATTCTCTTCGTCACCTACCTTGGGCTGGTGGGTATCCTTGTGCTTGGCATGAACCGCTGGGAGCGTGTCATGCGCATTCCCGGCTATGGAGGCTGAGCGGATGAGCCTGCGCATTCCGGGGGTCAGCGCTCCCAGCCAGACCGACCTTCCGGTCTTGCATTCCCACCGGGCTCTTTACGCCGCCCCCACTCCCTTGGGATTTAGTCACTGGCTGGCCAGCCAGCCGCTGTGGCTGCCGGCAGTCATACTTGCCGTGGCGGCTGCCTGGCCATTGCAGGCGCTGGCGCAGAACAGCGGTTTTTCTTTGGCGGATGCTTTTGCCACCCTGTGGCGCTGGATACCCTTCCTGCTGTTTCAAGGCTTCGTCTTCACCATCATCATCAGTTTCTTGACCATGGCCATCGGTACGCTGCTGGGGGTCTTGCTTGGCTTGGGTCAAATTTCACCCAGCCCGGTCGTGGCCAAGCTGTGCTGGTTCATTACCCAGATCTTCCGCAACTCACCCTGGCTGGTGCTGTTGTTTATCGTGATGTTGTCGCTTCCCTTCGAGATCAGGATTGGCGACACCATCGTGCCGGTGCCGGATTGGACAAAGGCTGTCTTTGGTCTCGCCTTGCCGGTCATGGCGAACATCTCGGAAATCGTTCGCGGGGCGGTCAATTCGGTGCCAACGGCCCAGTGGGAGGCCTCGGAAAGCCTCGCCTTCACGCGACGGCAGACTCTGTTCCGCATTATCCTGCCCCAATGCTTCAAGCGCATGATCCCGCCGTGGATGAACTGGTACGCCATTTTGACCATGGCGACGCCGATCGTCTCCATCCTTGGCGTGGAAGAAGTCCTCAATCTGACCCGCCAGGCCATCGAGGCAGAAAACAACCGCCCGGAACTGCTGGTGCCTTTCTATGGCTTCGTTCTGGTTATCTTTTTTCTCTACTGCTATCCGATCGCCCGGCTGACCGTGCGACTTGAGCAGCGTTTTGCCCTGAAGCTCTAAAGGAGCGCAGCCAATGTCTTGGACGCCAGACCAGCCCATCGTTTCCTTGAAAGACGTCCGCAAGTCCTTTGGCGATCTGGAGGTGCTGAAGGGCGTCACCCTGGATGTCATGAAGGGGGAAGTAATCTGCATCATCGGTCCTTCCGGATCGGGCAAGTCGACACTAATCCGCTGCATCAATGCCCTGAACGACATTCAGGAGGGCTCGATCACCGTGGAAGGCCAAGAGGTGCACGACCCCAAGCTCGATAAGCTGGAGCTGCGCAAGAAGGTCGGCATGGTGTTTCAGCAGTACAATCTCTTTCCCCACAAGACGGCGTTGCAAAACGTCATGATGGCGCCGATTTTGGTTTTGAAGCAGGATAAGGACGAGGTCGAGAAACGCGCCCGCGCGCTTATCAGGAAGGTTCGCCTCGAGGGCAAGGAGAACAGTTATCCCGGCGAGCTATCCGGCGGCCAGCAGCAGCGGGTCGCCATTGCCCGGTCGCTGGCCATGAACCCGGACGTGATGCTCTTCGATGAGGTAACGGCCGCCCTCGATCCGGAGACCGTCAAAGAAGTGCTGGTCACTATCAAGGAACTGGCCGCCGAAGGGATGACGTGCATCTTGGTCACCCATGAAATGGGCTTTGCCCGGGAAGTGGCCGACCACATCTACTTCACCGATCGCGGCATTATCGTCGAACACGGCCCGCCGGCCACGTTTTTCGATAGCGCTCAAGACCCGAGAACCAAGGAGTTCTTGAGCCAGATCCTTTGATTCACACCCGGGCGTTGGGCTCGCGCGCGAAAAGTCGACGCACCATCGGCTCGAAGGCCTCCAGCGGCAGGGTGTCGTAGGCCGGATCGAAGGAAACCTGGTCCCAGCGTTCGCAGAAGTCGGCGGTGACCTCGAAGTAGGGGTGGCCGCGATAGCGCTCGCGGGCATCGCGATCCTGACCCAGGTGGTGAAAATAGTAATAGCCTTGGAAAACGCCGTGGTGCTTGAGCAGCCAATAGTTCTGCTCGCTGACATAGGGGCGCATGATGGCGGCCACCAGCTCGCTGTGATTGAGCGGGGCGATCGGATCGCCGATGTCGTGCAGCAAGGCGCAGACCACCATTTCCTCATCGGCCTCGTCGCGCAGGGCCCGCGTGGCCGTCTGCAGGGAATGCTGATAGCGGTCGATCTGGTAGCCCAGGGTCGGCCCCTCCATGCGCTTGAGCATGCCTAGCACCTCGTCGGCCAGGTGCCGATCCACATGTTCTCTCAGTAGGCGCGAGGTGAAAGCATACTCTTCAGCGGTACCCTGATCCATGCGGGTGAAATTGACGGATTCCATAACCCTTGCCTCCTTAGTTGGCGCGTCGACCGCGGCGGCGGCGGCCACTGCTGCCCTCGGAATCCTGAGTAGCGGCTCGGGCGTTCGCCAAGTCCGGGCGGTTGATCACGGCGGCCAGATTGGGATAAGCGGCGGTGCTGTGCGGGATGCCCATGGCCTCGACGAAATGGGCTTGGAACTTCGGCTCGACCGCCGTTTCCACCTTTTCCACTTGGCGGATCACCTGTTCGATCTCGTCGCGGGCCTTCTGGTTCAGCAAGGCGATGCGCGCACCGGTGCCGGCCGCGTTGCCGGCGGATGCGACCTTGGTGAGATCGCAGTCCGGGATCATCCCTAACACCATGGCGTACTTGACATCGATATGGCTGCCGAAGGCGCCAGCCAGGACAATCCGCTCCACCTGCTCGACGCCGAGGCGGTCCATCAATAACCGCGCGCCCGCGTAAAGCGCCGCCTTGGCCAGTTGAATGGCCCGCACGTCGTTCTGGGTGATGCGAATTTCCGGCTCGCCATCGTGGATGAGGTAGGAAAAAGTGCGTCCATCAGCTTGCACCCGTGGCGACTTGGCGGCCACGGCGCCATCGATGGTGCCATCAACGGCAAGGATCCCGGCCAGGTACATCTCCGCCAGCGCCTCGATGATACCGGAGCCGCAGATACCGGTCACACCGCTCCGCTTGGTGGCCTCGGCAAAGCCCTCCTCGTCGGACCACAGCCGCGAGCCGATAACCTGGAAGCGGGGCTCGAGGGTGTCGCGGTTGATGCGTACCCGTTCGATGGCACCCGGCGCGGCGCGCTGGCCGCAGGATATCTGTGCCCCTTCGAAGGCGGGGCCGGTCGGCGACGAGGCCGCCAGGAGGCGCTTCTTGTCGCCGAGGACGATTTCTGCATTGGTGCCAACATCCACCACCAGGGTGATCTCCTCGGCCAGGTGGGGGCTCTCCGAGAGAATGACGCCCGCCGTATCGGCGCCGACATGGCCGGCGATGCAAGGCAGTACGTAGACCCGCGCATTCTGGTGAATATCAAGGTCGAGTTGGGCCGCCCAGAGAGTATAGCTCGAGTTGGCCGCCAGGGCGAAGGGGGCGCCGCCCAACTCGATCGGGTTAATGCCGAGCAGCAGGTGATGCATGATCGGGTTACCGACGAAGGTGGCGTTGAGGATCTCCGCCATCTCGATCCCGGCTTCCTTGGCGACGACACCGATCAGGGTGTTGATCGATTCCCGCACCGCCGCCGTCATCTCCTTCTCGCCGCCGGGATTCATCATCACATAGGAAACCCGGCTCATCAGATCCTCGCCGAAGCGAATTTGTGGATTCATGATGCCGGAGGAGGCCACCACCTCGCCGCTCGCCAGGTTGCAAAGATGCGCGGCGATGGTAGTCGAGCCAACGTCGACGGCGACACCATAGGCAAGGTCGTGGAACCCCGGCCAGATTGCGGTAATGACCTGACCACGGTGGACCGCGACGGTGACTTTCCAATCACCGTCCCGCAAGGCTTGCTGCAGGTGCTGCAAGCTGCGCAGGTCACATTCGGGTCGCGGCAAACCCCACTGCTCCTCCAAGGCCTTGCAGAGCCGTTCCAAATCACCTGTCGGATTGTGCATGTCGGGCTCTTCGACCTCGACATAGTGCAGACGGATGGCCGGGTCGATTTCGATGTCTCGGGCCTCGGCGCGCTTGCGCACCACCTGCTTGTGCACTTGGCTATCGGCCGGCACGTCGATCAAGACGTCGCCGTGCAGCAAGGCCTGACAGGAAAGGCGACGGCCGTCCTTCATACCGCGCCGGGACTTGAAGCGTGCCTCTACCTCATTGAAGGCGGTCAGATGCTCGCTTCGGCTGGTGATGCCGTGCTTGGCGAACTCGCCTGCGCCTAAGGTAATTTGGCAGCGGCCACAGAGACCGCGTCCACCGCAGACCGAGTCCACGTCGACGCCAAGCGCGCGGGCTGCCTTCAGGATCGGCGTGCCCAAAGCAAAGCGTCCCCGCCGGCCGGAGGGGGTGAAGACGACCAGGGCATCGTCCGTCAAGGCTTCCTATCCACGCCGGCGGCGGCGTTCACGGCGTCCGCCTTCGCCACCGTCTTCGGCACCGGGGACCGGCTGGCGGTACTTCTTGATCCAGCGGCGGCAGTCCGGGTCTTGCGCATTCAAAACGTCGGCGGCGCGAATGCCCCCCATTTCCTCCTCGTGTAGGGGGTTCATTATCGCCGAGGTCATGCCGTGGCCCGCCGCCATCGCCAGGAATATGGCATTCAGCGCGTGCCGGTTGGGCAGGCCGAAGCTGATGTTGGAAGCGCCGCAGGTGCTATTGACACCGAGCTCTTCGCGCAAACGGCGGACGATGGAAAAGACCTGACGACCGGCACCGCCAAGGGCACCGATCGGCATCACTAAGGGGTCGACTACCACGTCTTCCTTGGGGATGCCGTAGTCTTGCGCCCGCTCGACAATCTTTTTGGCGACCGCAAAGCGCACATCCGGGTCTTCGGAAATGCCGGTCTCGTCGTTGGAGATCGCCACCACCGCGGCGCCGTATTTCTTGATCAGCGGCAGAACGACCTCAAGGCGTTCCTCCTCGCCAGTGACCGAATTGACCAGCGCTTTGCCTTCGTAGACCTCTAAGCCGCGTTCCAGGGCCTCGACAATCGAGGAATCGATGCTCAGGGGCACATCAACCAGGGACTGCACCAACTTGATCGATTCTGCCAGGATAGCCGGCTCGTCGGCTAAGGGTATGCCGGCGTTCACGTCCAGCATGTGCGCGCCGGCCGCCACCTGCGCCAAGGCGTCCCGTTCGACGCCTGAATAGTCGCCGGCTGCCATTTCGGCTGCCAACTGCTTGCGGCCGGTCGGATTGATCCGCTCGCCTATGATGCAGAAGGGATGGTTGAAGCCGATCACGACTTCTTTTTTAGCAGAGCTTACGACGGTCCGGGCCATGCCCGATAACTCCTTTGTTGTATGCGCCTTCTAGGTCGTGTGGGCGGCTATAACGGTTGATGAAATGACATGCAATGGGCTTGTCGCGCAATCAGAGTCTTTAAGGTTTGATTGGCACCAGCCCACTCCCCCTCCCGGCCACCCACAGCGTACGATGGCATTGGGCGGCCGGGAGTGGGCCGGCACCGACTTAAAACAACCTTGCAATGCTCTAGTCAATGTCTCTTAGAACTTTGAAGCTATGGCCATCGCGGTTCAACTCGAAGGCGCCATCGGCCACGGCGTAACTCCAGTTCGCCGAGCGACGTAGACCTCCTAAGGGATAGACATGCACCTTCGCAATACCGCAGTCGGGAAAACTGGCACGATACTCGGCAAGATCTATCAATAGCTTATCCGGTGTGCGTACGGTCATCAGCTTGCTGATGTGACGGGCCTGGCGGGTCAAGACCCGCATGGAGGGGCCGATGCCGCAGGCCTTGGCATGGTTGATCAAGGTCTTAAGGGTGGCAAGCCCGGGCAAGCCGATGTGAATCGGGAGTTTGTTGCCGGCCTCTCGGATCGCCCGATCCCAAGCGATAATCGGTGCCGCTTCGAAACAAAACTGGGTAGCAATGTAGAATTTTGCATCGCTTCTTTCGGCAAAGGCATTCTTCCAGGCCAAGGCATCGGCGATCGCCGCGTCGGATATGTCCGGACTGCCCTCAGGGTGACCGGCTACGCCAATGGTCTTGATTCCATAGCGATCGAAAAGGCCGGTTTCGAGCAGCTGCATGGAATCGCTGTACGCTCCCACGGGATGGTCGACCGCGCCGCCGAGCGCTACAACGTCATCGACGCCGACCTCGGCCTGCAAGGCTTTGAGATAGTCCTCGAAGGCATTGCGGGAGGGGATGGAGCGAGCCGCAAAATGCGGTGCGGGCCGGAAACCTTCTTCCTTCAGGCGCCTTGCTGTTTTGATGGTATCCGCGAAGTCCGAACCCGGCAGGAAGGTTACCGCCACCGTGGCGCCGGGCCGAAGATGCTCGCGGTAGTCGGGGATCTTCAAGGCCGAGCCCGGTGTGGTCTCGATCGAGAAATCCTGAATCAGGTCGATGATGTGCTGTTTGCGTTGCGCTGTGGAAGGAGTAGCGGCGCGTGCGGTTGTCAGGATGGCCATAGCGGATGCAACTCCTTCTCAGGCTGGCTCGAGGCCACCGGCCCGGATCAAGCCGGCCAGGCGTTCTTCACTGTAGTCTTGCTCCAATCGTTCGGCGGCCGCGCTGGCCTCGCTTTCGAGATCGTCACCGCAGTCGACTGGCGCCGCCCGTCGCCACTCGGCAAGGTAGGAATCGGTGTCGCGTAGCTTGGCTTTCATGGCAGCACGGTCGATCGCCTTTTCGAAGCGTTCGGAGAGTTGGCGTTTAGCTGAGGTTCTGCCAGCCTTGACAATAACTTGCGCAGGGATGTCGCGCCAATAGACGACCGTCAATTTTGCCATCTGCCCCAATCCTCCCCGTCACGCCGTCGGCGTTTGAGCCAAAAACTGGCCCAATTCGCCATAACCGGTGAAGCGATACTCGTAGGCCAAGCCCAACTTGTCCGCGGCTTGCTTGGCTTTGGCTTCCAACTCCGGATCTCTCGTTTGCGCGAGATAGATCACCTTTGTGTAGTTGCCGAAGTACATGTCGCGCAATTGCGGATGCTTCTCGATCCCAAAGTCGCGCATGATCAAACGGTCGAAATGCCGCGCAAGATAATCCGTCAGGTAAAAGCAGGTGGGGTCCGCCTCGGCGGCGGCGGTAAAGCCGTCAAGACCCCAGTAAAAGGCATAGCAGTGCGGGCCTTCGAGGCGCTCGACCCCTTCCTCTTGCAAGACTTGGTCGAGCAGACCACCTGTGCCGCAGTCACCGTAAAGCACATAGATGTGCTCGTACTCACCGCGGTTGGCACGAATTTTCTCCCGGACGGCCGCGGGAATCTTTTGCGGATGATTGTGCCAAATGGCCGGCAGGCAGGTGACGCTCATATGCGACCAGCCATTGAGGCGGATAATCTCCACCACCTCCTTGGCGAGCGCCCCACAGGCGATCAACAGGGTGCGCGGGCAAGCCCGCAGCGTGCGGCCGTCCATGGTCTGCTTCCCTTCCGCACAAGGGGGGCTGCGCTACTGGGTCACTTGTTTTCCGGCGAGCACATTATGTTTACGGGCGATGAGGTCCTTCGCTGTTTCCACCGCAACGGCCGCGTCCCGGCAGTAGGCATCGGCGCCAATCGCGTCCGCAAAGGCCTCGTTGAGCGGCGCCCCGCCCACCAGCACAATGTAATCGTCGCGGATTCCTTTTTCCTTGAGCGTGTCGATGACGACTTTCATGTAGGGCATGGTGGTCGTCAGCAAGGCGGACATGCCAAGGATGTCGGGCTTGTGCTCTTCCAGCGCCTCCAAGTAACTTTCCACCGGGTTGTTGATCCCGAGGTCGTAAACGTCGAAACCAGCACCTTCCATCATCATTCCGACGAGGTTCTTGCCGATGTCGTGGATGTCACCCTTGACCGTGCCGATGACCATGCTGCCCAGCTTCGGTGCCCCGGTTTCGACCAAAAGTGGCCGCAGGATCCCCATGCCACCCTTCATCGCGTTGGCGGCCAAGAGAACCTCCGGCACGAAGAGGATACCGTCCCGGAAGTCAATGCCAACGATCCGCATGCCTTCGACCAAAGCTTCGGTCAGAACTTTGTAGGGAGCCCAACCACGCTCTAGCAGGATATTGACGCCCTCCATGACCTCATCTTTCAGGCCATCATAAAGATCGTCGTGCATCTGTTTGACGAGTTCGTCATCGTCAAGCGTGCTAAGGTCAAGATCGTCTTCGTCCGACATCGTCAACCCCCATCAAAAGCTGCCGTATGGGCAGCGAAGCGGTCATTTTGGCACTTAAGAGCCCTCGTCCGGCTCCTTTGCGCGCGACAAATCATAGCGGAATCGCGACATTACGGTCTAATGGCTCGCTAGCGCCTGCAAACAGTCTCGTCAAGTAGTGTATTTCACGGTCGCCTACAAGGATCATCCCTAACAAATATTATGCAAAACATGCGTTAATCTTGGCCCTCTCGACGGGCGATCGGCCGATCCTGCAACAATGGATTGGGCTGAATAGAAAGATCGACCATGGCAAAACTTGGTTAACGCCAAAGTCCTGCCCCGGCCTGGCCTTCTTTCCACCATGATGGGGCGCGAAGTTGTGACCAGAAGTTGCTGATTTCTTGGTGACATTAATCTTGGAAGCACACATATTCCTAGGCATGGGGTTGAGCGATTCGCTCGTCCGTCTCAGTGCAAGAGGAGCCAAGTCATGCAGGGAACCATGGCCCGCGGCGGTCAAGGCCTTCCCCGAGAAGAACTCGAAAGAGCGGTCATTCGATTTGCCGGTGATTCCGGCGATGGTATGCAGTTGGTCGGTGGCCGCTTTACCCTGGCGACCGCGTTGGCCGGTAACGATCTAGCCACTTTTCCCGATTTCCCGGCTGAAATTCGGGCGCCTGCCGGGACCACCTTTGGCGTGTCTGCCTTCCAGATCAACTTTGGCGCCCGGTCTGTGCGCACGATCGGCGATCAAGTTGATGTCCTGGTGGCGATGAACCCTGCCGCCCTCAAAGTCAGCCTCGATGATCTCAAGGACGGTGGGCTGATCGTGGTCGACAGTGGCTCGTTCTCGACGCGAAATCTTGCAAAGGCCGGTCTGGATTCGAGCCCGCTGGAAGATGCCACTCTGGAAGCCTATCGCGTTCTGGCGATCGACATGTCGAAGCAGGTGCTGGAGGCGGTCAAACCGTTCGGGCTGAACAAGAAAGAAGGGCTGCGCTGCAAGAACCTCTGGGCACTCGGCCTGGTTTACTGGCTTTTCGATCGTGATCGGGACGCCACCACTGCATGGTTAAGGGCAAAGTTCAAGGACAAGCGGAACATCGCCGAAGCCAACGTCGCGGCGCTCAATGCCGGTCATGCCTATGCCGAAACTGCCGAGTTGTCCGGCAGCCTGGGAGCCTTCAGTGTCCCGCCGGCGGCGATAGAGCCTGGGCTCTACCGCAATGTCACCGGCTCGCAAGCCATGGCCTGGGGGTTGGTGACAGGCGCAAGGCTGGCTGGCCTGGATCTTACCTTCTGCTCTTATCCGATCACGCCCGCCTCGCAGGTGTTGCACACCTTGGCCAGCCTCGGAAGCTTTGGCGTCAAGACCTTTCAGGCCGAAGATGAGATTGCGGCGGTTTGCGCGGCGATCGGCGCCAGCTATGCTGGCTCCCTGGGGGTGACGTCGAGTTCCGGGCCGGGTATCGCCCTGAAGGGCGAGGCGCTCAGTCTGGCGGTGGTGTCCGAGTTACCCTTAGTGGTGCTCAATACCCAGCGTGCTGGCCCTTCGACCGGCATGCCGACGAAGACCGAACAGTCGGATCTCTTCCAAGCGGTCTTTGGACGCAACGGCGACAGTCCATTGGTGGTCTTGGCGGCGCGTTCCCCGGGGGACTGTTTCGACGTCGCGATCGAAGCGGCGCGCCTGGCCACCCGCTACATGACACCGGTTATGGTGCTCTCCGATGGTTTTATTGCTAATGCATCCGAACCTTGGGCCATTCCGGATGTGGCGGAGCTGGAGCCCTTCCCGGTCTACTGCCCGACCCAGGCCGAGGGTTTTCATGCTTTCGTGCGCGATCCCAAGACCTTGGCAAGGCCCTGGATCCGCCCGGGCACGCCTGGGCTGGAGCATAGAATTGGTGGGCTGGAGAAGGATTTTGAAAGCGGCCATATCTCCTATGATCCGGCCAATCACCAACGCATGACCAAGCTGAGGGCGGAGAAAATCGCTCGGGTTGTCGACGATATTCCCCTGCAAAGGCCAGAGTTGGGCGGTTCAGGCGATCGTTTGGCAGTCGTTGGCTGGGGGTCGACCTATGGGCCGATCAGTCGCGCGGTCAGCAACTTGAGGGCCGAAGGCTTGCCGGTCTCCCATATCCATTTGCGACACCTCTTTCCCTTACCGAAGAACCTAGGTGATCTGCTCTCCGGCTACGAAAAGATCCTGGTTCCGGAAATGAACCACGGCCAGCTTCTGACCTGGTTGCGCAGCACCTACTTGGTGCCGGCGCACGGCCTGGAGCACGTCACCGGCAAGCCCTTCCGGATCGACGAGATAGAGGCTGGCGTTCGTTCGCTGCTGCATTTGAACTAGGACCAACTTGGATAGTCGTCCGATGAACCTTACGGTCAATCCTGTCAATCTCTCCGCCAAGGACTATGCCTCCGACCAGGAGGTGCGCTGGTGTCCGGGCTGCGGCGACTACGCAATTCTCAAGGCCGTGCAAAAGACCTTCGCCGATCTTGCCATCGATAAGGAGAAGGCGGTTTTCGTGTCCGGAATCGGTTGCGCCGCGCGCTTTCCCTACTACATGGCGACCTATGGCTTCCACACGATTCATGGCCGCGCGCCGGCGGTGGCGACGGGGATCAAGCTTTCCAATCCAGAGCTAGACGTCTGGGTGGTCTCTGGCGACGGCGACCTGCTCTCCATTGGCGGCAACCACCTGCTGCATGTCTTAAGGCGCAATGTTGATTTGCAGATACTGCTCTTCAACAATGAGATCTACGGTCTGACCAAGGGCCAGTATTCCCCAACATCCCGGGTTGGGACACGCTCCCCCTCGACCCCGTTGGGCTCCGTTGATCAGCCACTCAAAGCCGCCAATCTGGCCTTGGGGGCGGGGGCTCGGTTTGTTGCCCGTTCGGTTGACGTGTTGCAAAGGCATCTGCCGGTGGTGGTGGCAAGGGCGCGTGCTCATCAGGGGGCATCCTTTGTCGAGATTTTTCAAAACTGTATTGTTTACAACGACGGGGTCTTTGACCATTTCGCGGCCCGCGAAGTGGCAGCTGACGCACAATTACACGTAGAGCAAGGTAAGCCGCTGATCTTCGGCAAAGACAAAGACCGCGGTCTTCGCTTACGGCCGGGCGCCTTGGCGCTAGAAGTGGTGAAACTCGGCGAAAATGGGATCGGCGAGGCCGACATCTTGGTGCATGACGAGACCAACTGTGGCCAAGCGCGTCTGCTCGCCGACATGGAACCTCCGGATTTTCCGGTCGCTCTGGGGGTGCTTTACTGCGATCCGCAGCCGAGCTACGAGCGCCTGGTGGAGGCCCAACTGCCGGCCGAGCCGCATCGCGAACCGGCAGACCTCAACGCCATGCTGCGTCAAGGTCACACCTGGACCGTCGATGACTGACTAGCCCAGTCGGCATTCGTCTTAGGCGGCGCCACAGAGCGGACCGCTCATAGGCAGGTTGTACCCTCGGTCCAGTCCGAGCTGGCGGACGACCCTGAGGCCTGCCATCAGCCGCTCGCCATCCAAGGCCCGCAAGGGTTCACGTAGCGGCCCTGCCGGTAGGCCGACGGCTGCCATCAGGCTCTTGATGGCAACCGGATTGATCGCAGAATAGCTGAAATGCAACAGGGGGAGGAGGGTCAAGTAAGACTCCCGAAAGGCGAGGGCCGAGTCCTGGTCTTGCCAGGGCTCTGACAATAGGGCCATTTCCCGCGGCGCTATGTTGCCGGTCATATTGGCGGTTCCATCGCCACCCAAGGCCATAGTCGGCACGACCAAACCTAGGTTAGGGGAATCGCAGCACATGATCGAGGCCTCGGGCTTTGCTGCCAAGATCTGCCCGATTTGGCCCACCCGGCTGGTGGACTCCTTATGAACCACATAGTTCGGGTGGTTTAGCAGTCGCAGCAGTGTCTCGTGACCGAGGTCGGATTTCACTCTGGGCGGATTGTTGTAAATGCCCAGAGGCAAATCCACGCTGTCCGCCACTTTGAGGAAATGCCGTTCCAGATCTTGCTCATCGGCACAGATGTAGGCCGGTGCGGCGAGAATCGCCCCATCGGCCCCCTCTGCCGCGGCGAAGCGAAGGTTTTCGATTGTGGCGGCCGTATTGTTGCCACTACAACCATAGAATTGCATCATCCGACCGGACTTGTAGCGCAGGGTCTTGGAGACAATTTCTCGTCTTTCTTGTGGCGACAGCATCGAGACCTCGCCCGTCGAGCCCATGATTAGAACCGCGCGAGTCCCGTTTTCCTCCTGAAATCGCAGCAGGCTGCGAAAACCCTCCCAATCAACAGAGCCATCGCGATTGAATGGTGTTATGAGAGCCACAAAAGAGCCTGAGAGCTTGGCCGGATTCATACTGTGGTTGCCTTTGAGCAGAGCGCCGAAGCAGGGGAATGTTCCTGCTAGATTGCCAATGAATCAAATGCGATCAGACTGTTAGCAATATTTTCTTAAGAAAACAAACGATAAAGTATTATCGGATTTCACATAAAAATCGTATTACAATGCAAATGTTCTTCGTTTGGATGGAAGTCGGAGACGACGGTGAAAGCTGGTCGGTGAAAATCGGCGAGCAGGTGCCGGAGTCTTGCTACGCCAACTTTGGCTATCACGACAAGCTCGATAGCGCGCGCATTTTTGCAGCCTCCATCAGGCGCGCCGTGCGGTGCGGCCTGAAAATACAGTAAAGCTGTGGCGGAAGCCGGCGCATAGTCGGTTCCTTGGCGCGTGAAAATTTTGAGATCCGTAAACTTCTGCTAACTATCCTTCTTCGAAGATCCATTTTTTAGAAAACTGACTTTTTCCCTTTCTGGTTGATTGCTCGCAACCGAATCACTTCGGAGTGCTGACGATGCCTCGCGATCCTTTGTGGACCGACGCCGATGCCGCGGCTGTGTTAGCGACCTTGGCTTGGCAGCAACCAGATGGTTATTTGCGATTCGCCTTACCGAGCAGCAGTTCAGAGGTCGCAGAGGCCGGCATAAGGGGGCGATTGGCATCCGTCGAGGTACTGGACTTCGTTCTCGTGGACCTGTCACAGGACAGCACCTACAGCTTCCTTCTGACAGCCGACCAAACCAGTGACATCGAGATTTTCGATAACGAAGGTTATCTCTTACAGTCGCTTTCGGCCGAAGATTTTGGGCAAAGTGAGCTGGAGGGCGAAGATACCCAGCTGCAGTTCCGGCCGGAGCAAAGCGGAATCCACTACCTCAGCATAAGCCGCCTCGGCGGCGCCGCGACTGCTGAGACCTATGATCTCGTTGCCGTCGAAATGCCGCACGCTACTGGCTCGCCGATCGCCAGGCCGCCGCTTGACGGCAATGAGGTTCTCGGCAGCATCGCGCCGGAATCGCTCGCTGGCGGACCGGCTGGCGAGGAGATCAGAGGATTTGCTGGAAGCGATACGATTTTTGCTGGCGAGGGGAGCGATACCATTCTCGGCGGGAGAGGGGCGGATGAGCTCCGCGGAAACCAGGGCAAGGATGCCATCTTCGGCGGCAGAGGCGCGGACAGTATCCGGGGATCGCGAGGGGCGGACAGTCTTGCCGGCGAGGCAGGCGGGGATCACCTTTCCGGCGGCACCCACAACGACACGCTGCGGGGCGGGGAGGGCGACGATATCCTCCGTGGGTCCCGTCAGCACGATCTCCTCTTTGGCGATGCGGGGGCTGACACCCTGAACGGTGGGATTGGCGATGACGTCTTGGTGGGAGGGCCCGGCGCCGACATTTTTGTCTTCGATCAACGAGGCGGCAATGGTGGCTCGATCATCGATCCGCAAGCAAGTGTTTCCCTATCGAGTGGGCATGACGTGATCCTTGACTTCCTGCCTGGTGAGGATCGCTTGTGGATCTCGTCGACAGTGAATGGCGTTGGCCTTAGCGGCTTCGCCGTGGGCGAATCGGGTGACCTGATTATCACGTTCGGCGCCTCCGATAGCGTCACCCTGGCCGGCTTGGATCCAGGGGCCTTCTTGATCGACGACGTGACAATCATCTGATCCCTCTTCCAGAATGACGACGTGCGGCGCGATCATCCACAGCCCTAGCATCGGGGCCGCTTGATTTTTTGCGCGAATCTTTCACATTCGACCGGTGGATCGGCTATGCTGCCACTTCGTTTGGACTGGCCTACTTGGCTGGTCGAATTGTGACGCGAGATCAACGGTGGCTGCGCGCGTCGAGGTCACCCTCGGACGGGAGACGATAGGGGTAAAGTGACGTATACCAAGCGGTTCTGCGCGGTGTTGCTGGCGTTGTTCCTGGGATCGCCTTGCATTGCAGCGGTTGAATTGTCCTGGGGTGGGCTGGTCTCGGCCGGGTACGACTCATTGGACAAGGGCGACTCCACTCAGGCCAAGGTCTATTTCGACGCAGCCCTCGCCAAAGCACAGCAATTTTCGGCCAATGATCGCCGCCTGTGGGAAAGCCATCGCTTTCTGGCTGATGTCTTGATGGCCCAGGGCAAGAACGAAGCTGCCGAGGGCCACCTCTATGACGCGCTACGCATCAGCGTCGACCGGCTGGGACGGGAGCACCCGGACGTTGCCCTGAGCCATAGTCGGTTAGGGGACTTTTATTTGGCGGTCGGTGATTTTGACGCCGCCGGCGCCGCCCTAGAGTTGGCCCTTGAGACCTGGGGGCATTCCGAGGGTCGGGATAGCCTTTCTGCGGCAACTACCATGGCAAAGCTCGGCGAAGTCGCCTTGGCAACGGGGGATCTTAAGGCAGCCGAGCGCCACTTCAGTCAGTCTCTAGGCCTCCGCGAGCGTCTTTCCGGCCGCGAGCATCCCTCAGTGGCAGAGAGCCTAAGCGGCCTGGCCCAGGTGCATTGGAAACGTGACAATTTTGAAACTGCTGAGCGTATGCTGCGCCGCGCCCTGACCATTCATGCGCGCTATTTGGAGCCGGATCACCCGAAAGCTCAGCGAAACCTATCCGACCTGCAAGCACTGCGGCAGCGTCACGAGGAGCAGAAAGGGACACTTGCTGATACGGCTGCTGAGCAAACGGTAGAAGCAATCCAGGTTGCGCCCCGGACGGAAGGCCTGGCGCCGATCTCGGCTTCTTACAGTTCGTCCAGTGCACGCAGTTCTCATCGGGACCATCGGCAATTGGCGCAAAACTCGCAAGGTGAGAAGGCAGACGGTGACGTGAGTTCCCGCCATGTGCTGGCACTGGGCTCCTATGCCTCCCGTAAAGAAGCGGACATTGCTTGGGACCGCTTGCAGACGAACTTTCCAGATCTCCTGGGTGACATGCGGGGCCGCGTGGCAGCCACCGGCAATCAAGCAGGATCTTACCAAATCATCGCGGCGCCGCTGCCAAACCGCACCACGGGTCTTGATCTTTGTTGGCAACTCGGAAGTGATGGGCCCCAGTGCCGGGTTCTTCAGTCGCTCGCCTTGGAAACCCCGGCGGCCCCGGCCAAGACGGCGACTCCAGCGGTTAGGGGCGGCGACAAGAAATTGGTCTCGACCCCTGAGACCTATGGTGTGCAGTTGGCGTCCTTTCGCAGCCTCAAGCAAGCCGAGAAGGAATGGTGGCGGATTAAGAAAGACTTCCCAGAACTGTTTGGTGGCTTCGAACTGACTGTTCAGAAAGTCAATCTACAGGACCGCGGTACTTACCACCGGGTGCAGACCGGGCCATTCTCCAATCGTGCGGCCGCTTCCGATCTTTGCCTGAAGCTCAAGGCCAGCAATCAAGACTGCCTGGTGGTCGGGGACTGGACGGCCTTGGCCCGCTAGGGCTCTCGATCGCGATTGTCACTACTGCCTTTCTGCCAGAGTCCGTCGATAAAGTTATAGAGATCGGACCAGTCGTTCTTGCCTCGTCCCTCGGCCAAGGCTGCCGCATAGGCTTCTTGGCTGCCTGGAGCGACAAAGCTCTTTAAGCCCTTGCGTTCCATGGCCCTGGCCGCAATTCCAAGATCCTTGGCCGCATGTTCGAGGGCAAAGCCGGGCGCCACATCACCCTTTAGCACCTTATTGGGGTAATGAATCTTGGTATGGCCGTTCATGGCAATGGTTTGGTTGATGACTGCCGAGGCCTGTTCGGCGCTGACGCCATTTGCCTCGGCCAGGCGCAGGGCTTCGGCGGTGGTGACCGCGGTCACGATCGAGAGGTAGTTGTTGACCATCTTAATCGTGGCCGCTTGACCGACGTTGCCGCAGTCAATGATGGCATTTCCCATGGCTTCGAGGACCGGCCCAATCTTTGCCTTATCCGCTTCCGACCCAGCCAACATGAAAAGGGACGTGCCGGCCACTGCGTCACTGGCTGTGCGTCCTACCGGGCAATCGAGGAACCCCCAGCCGGCAGCTCTTGCTAATGCGGCGAAGCGCCGCGTCTCGTCCGGATCGATGGTGCTGCTGTTCATCAGCAGGCGCCCTTCGCCGGATAGGCTTAAGACACCATCCTCACCGGTCAAGACACTCTCGACGTGGGGTGCGTTGGGCAGCATTGTTATGACCAAGTCTGCCGGCTCAGCGGCGGTTCGCGGTGTTGCCGCAGCGCGAGCACCGGCCGCTACCACCCGACCGATCGCATCGGTATCCAGATCAAAGGCGTGCACGCAAAAGCCACCCGTCAAAAGATTGCGCGCCATCGCACCGCCCATGGCGCCCAGTCCGATAAAGCCAATCGACCGGATCGTAGACATGCTCGAATCCTAAGTGTTTGCTAGAGCCTGATCGACGTAATCTTGATCACCTGTCGTGATCGAGATTAGGGCGTGAATCAGTCTCTATTCACATGCTGAACGGACGATACACGGCTCAATCGGGAACGCCAAAGCGATTCCGATCAAGCCTATCCTGCGTTAACGGCGATCTTTCAAACTCCTCGCAATCCGGGCGATCGTCAAGTCCAGCGTCGCGGGGCGGTCGACCGATAGGAAACCCGGTACTTTCTGGTAGATCCGGCCCCCAGACTAAGGCATAAGCCGCAGGGAATTCTGATTCGTCGAGGTCTTGATGCTGGCAGCCGTCGCTTCCTGTTGGGCGTTACTTCTTGGCATGAGCCTGTTGATGCTCGGCAATGGCTTGCAGGGCTCGCTCCTGGGGTTACGGGCGGCCATCGAGAACTTTCCAACGACGGTCACCGGCTTCGTCATGTCCGGCTACTTTATCGGGCTCTTCCTTGGCTCGATGCTGGCGCCCCGCTTTGTCGGCCGGGTCGGACATGTGCGGGTCTTCGCGGCTCTCGCATCGCTGGCGTCGGCTTCGGTCTTGGTGCATGTCATTTTTCTCGACCCCATTACATGGACCGCCATGCGGATCGTGACTGGTCTCTCCTATGCGGGGCTCTACATCGTTGCCGAGAGTTGGTTGAATGACCGGGCAACCAATGAAAACCGGGGCCAGTTGCTATCGATTTACATGGTTGTTTCGCTGAGCTCTATGGCTGTAGGGCAGCTGCTGCTCAACCTGGCGGACCCTGGCGGCTTCGTCCTTTTCATATTGGTTTCGGTGCTGGTTTCGATAGCCGTGGTGCCGATCTCGCTCACCGCCGGCGGGGCACCGCGATTTGTGACACCACGACCGGTGAGCCCACGCGAGCTCTATACCATTTCGCCGCTTGGCGTGTTGTCTTCCTTCGGCACGGGTCTTGCCCACGGGGCGTTCTTTGGGATGGGACCGGTATTTGCGGAAAAGGCCGGTTTTTCCACGGCTTGGGTCTCCTACTTTATGGGCCTGATGCTGCTCGGCGGTGTGCTATGTCAGTGGCCGGTGGGGCGCCTCTCGGACCGTTTTGATCGGCGTAAGATTATCGCCGTGACGACCTTCTTGGCGGCGGCAGTCGCCATTTTGGCGGTGCCGGCATCGCATGTGTCATTTTGGGGCTTTTTTGTTCTTGTGTGCCTTTTTGGTGGCCTCTCCCTGCCGCTCTACTCGCTATCCGTGGCGCATACAAACGATTATCTGGAGCCAGACCAAATGGTGGGCGCCAGTGGTACCCTGGTCCTGATCATGGGTATGGGGTCCATTCTCGGGCCGATATTGACTGGGTTTTTCATGTCGGGCTTGGGTCCGAACGCTTTCTTTCTGGTGCTTGGGGGTGCCCATGCGCTTATCGGAGTGTTTGCTCTTTACCGCATGACCCGGCGGGCGCCGAAACCCTTGGCCGAACAAGGACCCTACGTGCCTGTGCCGCGATCCCCCCTGGGGGCGGCGATCGCTGCCGGGGCGGTGCGCGATCAAATGGACAAGGACCTCGCTTCCATGAGCCGCTCGCGCATGATGAAGGGCTGGTAGAGTTATCAGGCTTCGCTGATGGGCAAAGTTGCAAATGGCTGAGGCAAGAGGGATAGCCATCGAGACGGCCCTTGGCGCTGCGGCGCGAGAGCAAGAGGGCGGTCGGCGAGAAGCGGCCGAGGCACTCTATCGGCTCATCTTGGCAGCAGACCCGCAAAACCCCAAGGCCGGTTTTGGCCTTGCAACGCTGCTCAGGTCCCTCGGTCGAGCGGAAGAGGCGGCGCTATTCTTTAACGCTGTCATGACCAGTGACGACGAGGAGCTGGTCCTGGCCGCGGCCGGCAATCTGGCGAGTGCCGAGTTGGCCCGCGGCCACTATGTCGAAGCCATCGCAGCTGCCCGCGAGGCGCTGGCCCGCAAGCAGGATCATCGGGAAGCGGCTGTCGTCCTAGGCAGCGCCCTGATCGGGCTCAAGCGCTGGGCGGAAGCGGCGGCGGTCTTTCAGCAGGTTTCTTCTTGGCCAGATGCTGGCCTCGGCGTTTGGATCAATTTGGGGGTCTGCCTGGAACAACTCGGCCGGCGGGACGAGGCTATCAACAGTTATCACTCGGCCCTGGCCTTGGATGAAAATTTTCTGCAAGTCTATCTCAATCTATCCAATTGTTACCGGGCTGATGGCCAGCATGAGGAAGCGGCGCGCTTCGCCCAAAAGGCCTGTCAGCTCGCCCCGCAGTCAGCAGAAGCCCATTTCGCCCTCGGCAACGCCAGGATGGGTCTGGGGCAGATTGACGATGCCACGGCAGCCTTCCGTCGGGCGGTTGCCTGCCAGGACGACCATGCGGAATCCTGGATCAATCTGGGCGCGGCCCTGGAACGCCAACGCCAGTACGCCGAAGCCCTGCAGGCCTATGGCAAGGCGGTTGTACTGAGGCCCAACATGGCCTTGCCGGTACTCAATCAAGCGCGCGTGCTGATCGCCTTGCGATACTGGGAGCAGGGCATCAAGGAAGCAGAACGGGCCTTGGCAATCGAGCCAAAGAATGCCCAGGCAGCCTTTCTCATGGGCAACGCGCAGCTCAACCTCCGTCGCCTCTTTGAGGCCAAGGAAAGCTATCAAAAGGCGCTGGCGCTCGATCCAAAGTTGGCATCGGCGGAAAACAATCTAGGTGTCGTTCTCGAGCAGCTTGGCGAGCCGGATGCTGCAATCGAAGCCTACCGCCGCGCTTTGGCAATCAATCCGGGTTTTATCGAGGCCCATTCCAGTTTGCTGTTTTCCATGAACTACCATCCCGATCTATCGATCGAGGAGATCTTTGCGGAGTACAAGCGCTGGGACGATCACCACTCCCGTCGCCTGGCGCCCTCTTGGCCGCAACACGACAACGACAGGCGGCCGGATCGCCGCCTTCGGGTTGGCTATGTTTCTCCGGATTTTTGCCGCAACGTGCCGCATTTCTTCTTTGAGCCCCTGATCGCCGGCCATAATCCTGAGGCGGTCGAACTGATCGCCTATGCGCAGGTAGCCCATCCTGACGAAGTGACCGAACGGCTTCAGGGGCATTTTGCCAAATGGCACGATACGAAAGGCCTCAGCCACCAAGCGGTGGCCGATCGAGTGCGTGCCGACGGCATCGACATCTTGGTGGATTTGGCGGGCCATACGCTGGGCAACCGCCTGCCCGTCTTCGCGCAAAAGCCGGCGCCGGTGCAGCTGTCGTGGCTCGGCTTCGGCTACACGACGGGCCTATCGGCCATAGACTATTACCTGGCAGACGCAGACTTTGTGCCGCCAGGTGCTGAAGCCTATTTCAGTGAAAAGGTCTATCGCTTGCCGCGACCGGGACTGGTCTATCGACCCCCGGCAGGCATGCCGGAGGTAGCGCCCCTGCCGGCCGCAGCCAATGGTTTTGTTACCTTTGGATACTTCAGCCGCCCCGAACGGGTTAACCACCGGGTGATCAAGGCATGGGCCGCACTGTTGCGCGCCATTCCCGGTGCCCGGCTGTTTCTCAACCACAAGGCCTTCGTGGGCCCCGGCATGCCAGAGCGTTTGCGCCACCGTTTCGGCGAGCACGGCGTCGAGGGGGATCGCCTGATCATCGAGCAGCATTCACCACCGTGGCAAAGCTATGGCCGTGTCGATATCGCGCTCGACCCCTTTCCGCACAACGCCGGCACCACCACTTTCGAAGCGCTGTGGATGGGGGTGCCGGTGCTGAGCCTGATCGGACGCCCGTCGGTCGGCCGTTTCGGTGCCACCATCTTGAACGCTGTCGGGCTGAGCGACTGGGTCGCACAGGATGAGACCGAGTACCAACGCTTAGGCGAGACCTTTGCCCGAAATCTCGATGGTCTGAAAGATCTTCGGGCCGGTCTGCGGGCTCGGGTTGCGGCGTCGTCGCTCTGCGATGAGGTGGATTTCGTACGCTCCGTCGAAGCCGCCTATCGAGAGATGTGGCATCGCTGGTGTCGGAGCTAACAGCCGGCGAGCCCCCCTGCGCTTTTTCGGGCAATGACTGAAGATCATGGTATCCTGCCTGCAAGGCCGTTCCCAGTGGGACGACTTGGCTCTAAAGCGAAATGTGCGGGGATGGCATGACCGACCCTATCCTCTATGACTATTGGCGCTCTTCGGCCAGCTACCGGGTGCGCATCGCCCTCAATCTGAAGCGGATCAGCTACCAGGCTGTGAGCGTCAGCTTGCTGGATGGTTCGCACAAATCAGCCGCCCATCTAGCCCGCAACCCACAGGGCCTGGTTCCGGTGCTGGCAATTGACGGCCTGGTCCTCACCCAGTCGCTTGCCATCATCGAGTATTTGGAGGAGACCCGGCCGCAAGTTGCCTTGTTGCCGAGCGATCCCGAAGGGCGGGCTCGGGTGCGGGCCCTTGCCCAATCGATCGCCATGGAGATTCATCCGATCTGCAATCTAAGTGTGGTTGCCCATGTTGCGGAATTGACCGGCGGCGGCGAAGCGGCAAAGCTGGCCTGGATGCAGCGTTTCATCGGGGCGGGCCTCGCAGCCTTCGAGCGCATGCTAGATCACCCAACCACCGGCCGTTTTTGCTATGGCGATGAGCCTGGCCTTGCCGACTGTTGCTTGTTACCGCAGCTCTATAATGCGCGGCGGTGGCAGCTCGATCTTTCGGCTTGGCCGCGCATCGCGCAGATAGAGGCGGCCTGCGCGCCCTTAGAGGCCTTCAAGCTGGCGCACCCCGATCAACTCGGACCGCCGCCGGAATAGGAAGGTCTGCTTTAGCGAAGGTGGCGGAGCGATAACAGCGCGAGATTGATACCTGGAGGGGCGGTGATGACCGAGAAGATCTCGAAGCCGTCGGAAAACACCAAGCTGCGGCAAGATTCCCTCGATGCTGGGGGATCGCTGGAACAGGCGGTTCTTAGCGCTCCGGCCCTCCTCTACCTCTGTGAGCCCCAGGCGCCTTTTGCACTGCGTTTTGTCAGTGCTAACTTGGCGGCAATCACCGGCTGGACGGTGGCGGAATGGATGAACACGTCCGAGTTCCGTTTCGAGAAGCTGCACCCGCAAGACCGGGCAGCTTATCGGGCGGCCTTGGCCGGCGTGGCCGATCAGGCGAGCGTCTCTTTGGATTACCGCTTGGCTATTGCCGGCGGCGGCTATCGCTGGTTTCGCGATCGTTTAACCTGGACCGACGATGAACTGGGGCCAAGGCAAATCGCCGGCTGCATGATCGATGTGAGCGTACAGAGGCAAAGGGAAGAGACCCGGCGCTTGTCGCGGGAGCAGCTTGAGGACGCCATCGAATCCCTTTCCGAAGGGGTTGTGATCTATGATGCGGAGGATCGCCTCGTCCTCTGCAATCGCCAGTACAAGGTCTTTCATCAGGGTAGCGAAGATCTCTTCGTCCCCGGTGCCCATTGGCGCGACATTACCCGCCAACGGGCCGAGCGGGGTCTCTTCGTCGAAGCACAAGGGCGTATCGAAGATTGGCTTGAAGGCCAGATGGCCCAACGCGGCATCGCCAAGAACGAAGTTTTTCCCTTCGCGGGTGGACGCTGGTTTGAGTATTCCCACCGGCCCATCCGGCGTGGCGGCTTTGTTTCCACCTGGCGGGACATCACCGAGCGTCGCGCGGCGGAGACCAAGCTCGGCGAGCAACGAGAGCTCTTGCATCAGAGCGAAAAACTGAGTGCCCTGGGAGAGATATTGGCGGGCGTGGCGCACGAACTGAACAATCCGCTCTCTGTTGTGGTCGGGCAGTCGATGATTTTGCAAGAAGCGATCGGCGACCCCGACGTCAGGCAACGGGCGGAAAAAATCGGCAGTGCCGCCAACCGCTGTGCGCGCATCGTAAAGAACTTTTTGGCGCTCGCCCGTCAGGATGCCCTCGACAGCCGTCCCCTAGAACTAAAGCCAATCCTTGAGTCGGCCCTTGAGGTAACGGCTTACTCGCTCAAGGCCTGGGACATTAGGGCCGATCTTCAAATCGAGGATCCTGGGTTACAGGTCATTGCCGACCCCGATCAGCTTCGCCAGGTTTTCGTTAACCTGATCGTCAACGCGCAAAATGCCCTGAAGGAGATCGATCAACCCCGCCAACTCCTGCTTTCCGCCTGCGCCAAGCCAGGGGAACCCAGCGTCGTGATCACGATTGCCGACAATGGTCCAGGGATTCCAAAGGCCGAGCAGCGACGCATTTTCGAGCCGCTCTTCACCACCAAAGCCAAGGGCGAGGGGACGGGTATGGGCCTGGCGATTTGTCATCGCATCATTAGCGCCCTCGACGGCAGTATTAGTTTGGAAAGCGATAGTGGCAAAGGGGCATGCTTTACGATCACTTTGCCGACGACAATGCCAGAAATTGAAGACCAAGCGAGCGCTGTCGAACCGCCGTCAGAACTTGCAGGCCTACGGGTGCTGGTGGTCGATGACGACCTTTTCGTCGGCGAGATCATTTCGGAAATTCTGGAGTACGACAGCCACCACGTAGAAGTGGCCCATTCGGGCAAGGAGGCGCTTGAGAAATTGGAAACTGGCACCTTCGACGTGATTCTTTCGGATATGCGAATGCCTGAAATGGATGGTCCCCAGTTCTACCGCTTGCTAGCGGCGCGATGGCCGGAGCGGGTCGAATGCCTTGCCTTCATAACTGGCGACACCTTTGGACCTGGGGTGAAATCCTTCCTTGATTCGACCCAGCGTCCCTACCTGGAAAAGCCGATTACGCCTGAAGACGTGGTGAGTTTGATCGAGCGCATCGTGCAGGGTAAACGGTCGTGAATCAGCAGGCGTTTTTCCACGCAGCTCCGCAGGAGACGCATGGCGGCCAGGCGAAGACTGCGTTGGTCAGGCTTGGTGGCAGCCCCTATAGTTCGTCAACCTGGTAGGATCTTGCGCCGACCCTCTAACCCTTCCCATTCCTCATGAAAGTGACTAATGCCGACTGCCCATCCCGGAGAAAGCCTGCCACGCGAGGATTCGCGATCGCCAGGACGAGAGGGTTCGGCAGCCACGGGGGATCGGCCGCTTGTCGGCATCGCGTGGATGGTCATTACCGGTCTGCTGTTCGTCGCCGTGACCGGTGTCGTCCGCCATCTGGGTACTGATCTGCCGGCGGTCGAAGCGGCCTTCATTCGCTATTTCTTCGGGCTGTTGCTGATCATGCCCGTGCTGTGGCGCATGCGCAGCTATCGGCCCGGCCCCGCCAGCTTGAAACTGTTTGTCGGTCGTGGCCTGGTGCATGGCATAGCCGTCATGCTGTGGTTCTTTGCCATGGCTCGCATTCCGATCGCGGAGGTGACCGCGCTCGGATACGTCGCGCCCATCTTCACGACCGTGGGTGCGGCCTTGTTTTTGGGTGAAAAACTGCACCTGCGCCGTATCGCCGCCGTTCTCGCCGGGTTTGTCGGTGCTCTGGTGATCCTGCGGCCTGGCTTCCAGGAGATACAGATAGGCTCCCTCGCCCAGATAGCGGCAGCGCCTTTGTTTGCGACTTCCTTCTTGATCGCCAAGAAGCTCACTAGCCGCGAGGATCCAGCAATGATCGTTGCCATGTTGTCGATCTTTTGCACCTTGACCTTGCTGCCCGGCGCGCTTCTGGAATGGCGAAATCCGACGGGCAGCGAACTGTTTTGGCTGCTTCTGACGGCCGTTTTCGCCACCGCTGGGCACTACACCTTGACCCGAGCCTTCGAGGCCGCCCCCATTATGGTTACACAGCCCATCGCTTTCTTGCAGCTAGTCTGGGCCACCTTGCTGGGCATGCTGGCCTTTGGCGAGCCGCCGGATGTTTGGCTATTCCTTGGTGCCGGGATCGTTGTTGGCGCGGCGACCTATATCGCCCATCGCGAGGCGCGTGTTCGTGCCCGGACCAAGAGCAATGTCGTCGTCGGTTGAAGACGGGAAACGGGTTAGGCTTCGGCCTCCTCGGCCGAATAGTTGAGTTCGATCTTGAGGCCATCCGGGTCGCGAATGAAGAGTTGCTGCAGGCCCTGGCCGGGCACTTCCCGTCGGTCCCAGGGGATAGCCAAGCCCTGCAATCTCGTGATCATGTCCGCCAGCCCGCTTGCCTCGAAAGCGATGTGGTCGAGGCGACCCGTGTCTCGCGGCGCCTGCGCGGAAGGGTTGGCGCTGCTTTCCCTGCTTTCATTCAGTGTATCTCGGGCCTGGCCATCGGCGAGATGCACAACGGCGCGCCCATCAAGATAGAGCCAGTAGCCTGGAAATTCGAAAGGCGGTCGCTCGCCGACGGTCAAGCCCAGGACATCGACGTAGAACTCCTTGGTTTCCTCCAAGTCGTTTGCGAGAACGAGATAGTGGTTCAGGTTCTTTAAGGGCATCTTCAAGAGGCAAGACAACGTGGTTCGGAACAACAATACTAATGCTAATGCGCTCCGTCGGTCGATGCAAAGTCTCCAGTCTCCAATTTTGTGACATACCATCGCCAGCGGGCAATCATGTAGGATTGCATCGACGTTCGCCAAACGAAGAGCGACCAGGGACACAACGAGGGAAGGGAAGCGAATGAAAGCCTTGCTGGTGGTCGCCTGCGGTGGTGCGTTGGGCGCCTCTGCCCGCTATCTGGTCTTTATCGCCAGCAGCCATTTTCTAGGTCATAGCTTCCCCTTCGCGACGGTGATCGTCAACGCGCTTGGCTCATTTGCACTCGGCCTATTGGCGGAGGGCATGGCCCTTGCCTGGACGTTGCCGGCCTCGCTAAGACTTTTCCTGGTGGTCGGCGTGCTCGGGTCCTTCACCACTTTTTCGACTTTTTCGTTGGATGTGGCCCTTCTTTACGAGCGCGGCCAGCTCGCCAAGGCTGCGATTTATGTGGCGTCGTCGCTGATCCTGTCTGTCGGTGGTCTCTTCGCCGGCATGGCCGTGATGCGACAGGTCCTTGGCCCCGCAGCTTGATGTCAGAGCGATGAAGAATGTCGGTTTGAGGCACATCATTTCAGATATCCACAGGAGGAATAAGCTAAGCTTGCGTTTGTCGACTCCCTTAGGAGCCGTGCTGCCCCAGCCAGGCTCCTGGTGTTATCACCCGCGTCAGCTGGTCCCAACTTGGGACCGACTGCACGGCAAGAGGAGGAACAATGCCGAGCCCCAGAAAAAATCAAGAAGCGCGCCGTGCCGCCTGGGCCGCCACCCGGGCTGCAGTGGGCGAATACGCCCGAAATCCCTGTGCCGGCGCTGAGAAAGATGTGAGCCGGGCACTCAAAGTCGTCCGGCATATGGACGACGAAAAAGTGAGAGCCCAGCTCAATGCCATGGGTGAGGATAACCCTGCAAATCAGGGGACAAACCCGATGGCGACGAAAAGAACAGGATCATGACCAAGGAACTACAACGAAACGTCTCGCGCCGGGAATCGGTTGAGACGGCTGCGGTTAAGGCGAAGGAAGCCTTCGAGCGGCCGCGGGACGAGGCGGCGCGGGGTTGCTTGACCCACAGCCTGGCTGTTGAGAAAGAGGCGTTGCAACACCGCGATAAAGCCAAATCGGCTTTCGTGAAGCGCTAGAGCCGGGCTAGAGCCGCCGAAGATTCCTTGCCTTTGTTGAGTGCGTTCGCCGCTGTTTCTACGGCTGCTTCGACACTGGTCACGAAGGTAATCAGTTGGCGATGATCGCCGTGCACATAGGATTCGGCGGTCAGGTGATCGACGAGCGATCTGAGGGGCCCCCAAAAGCCATCGACGTCGACGATCAGAATCGGCTTGTTGTGCAGGCCAAGCTGGCGCCAGGTGAGAACCTCGAAGGTCTCGTCGAGGGTGCCAAAGCCACCGGGCAGGACGCAAAAGGCGTCACTGAGTTCGACCATGCGCGCCTTTCGTTCATGCATGGAGTCGACGACTTCCAAGCGGGTAAGACCGACGTAACCGACCTCTTTGACCATCAAATGCTCGGGAATCACGCCGATGACTTCACCGCCCGTCGCCAAGGCAGCTTCGGCCAACGCGCCCATCAAGCCGACGTGACCGCCGCCGAAGACGATGCCCAAGCCTCTTGTGGCGGCAAGCCGGCCGAAGGCTGCGGCAGCATCGAGATGCCGTTGGTCGACCTTGTTAGAGGCGCCACAAAACACACAAAGCCGCGCCAATCTATCCAAAGATAAATCTCCACCTCGTCATGAGCTATCCCAGTATCCGTCAATTTCCACCGGGATCAGTCAATTTCCACCGGGCACAACACATCAAACTAAACTAAGCCGGGGCTCTTCTCCAGGATTCGTACTGGGCCGGTGTCAGCCAGGTCAAGCTTGCAATCTTTGATAACAAGCATCTTTATAGTTAACGTTTACAAGTTGTCTTCTCCTTGAATTTCGACTAGAATTGAAGAATTATTTTGCATATGCCGGAATTAATGGGCTGTTCTTTGTTCTGCAACATTGCACCCAAGCGGCCGCCGCATTAAGTTAGGTGAGTACTGGTGGGACGATTTTTGGCGTGAAAAGTCCAATTGTCTTTGCTGCCGTCGTCGGCATTGGTGTTGGCTTCGCCGCCGCCTCCTACCTCTTCTTGGAGCGGGGCGAAAGCGGCCTCTTCGATAAGGTGGTCGGCTCTATGGAGCTGTTGGCCGCGTCTGCCTTGCCGTCGAAGGAAAACGCTGCCGCCTCGACAGGCGATAAATCCGATGCGACGGCCGACGGAACGAGTGCCGCGGGTGGGTCCTCGCCGGCCGCTGCCGCTCTAGAAGATGATGTAAGGCCAACTTCCGAATCTGACACGGCGGCTACTGACTCTTTACCCCAATCCAATGAGATGGCTTTAGCGGCAGCAGGCGCTGCGGTGGCCGAGCTCGAGCCTCAGGCGGGCCAGGGTGAGTCCGCAATTGCCAGCAAGTCCGCCAACGATTCAAGTCAAGAGCCTGAAACGAGTTTGGCGGTTCCCCAGCCGCCGAAGGCCGAGTCAGCACAGCACGGCGCGCTCGAGGCGTCTGCGCTCACCGGTGAGGTTGAAAGCAGCGCAACGACGAACGGTGCGGTTCAGAAGCTAACCGAGAAGGTGGAAAGCCTGGTGGCGGAAGCTGCCGGGGCGCTGGACAAACTGACCCGGCCGGTGGAGGTGCCTCAGGCACACTCGGAAGATCAAGGTAAGACCAATGGATTGGCTGGTGATGGCAAGGCTGTAACGATCGCGCTCGCGCCGAGGGATGGTTCGACAGCCAATGGGAAGGTCTCGTCAGGCTCTGAGGCCGACGTCTCGGGCGATAGCGGTGCTTCCCGACCACAGGTCGCAGCCCTTAGCGACGATAGCGAGATGGCGGCGAAACCTGTTCCTCCGAGCTTCGATGTCGTTCGCGTTGATGCTGGCGGCGGGGCCGTGATTGCTGGTCGCGCGGCGCCTGGCAGCGAAGTCACGCTGCTTGCCAATGGCGAGCAGCTCTACACGGTCATAGCGAACATGTTCGGCGAGTGGGTGCTGTTGCCAGGCAGCTCGTTCGAGCCCGGGCATTACCAATTGACCCTGGCCGCGACCTTGCCAGAGGGCCACCAAGTTCAATCCGAGGACGTGGTGGTTGTGGTGGTTGAACAGCAACCGAGCGGCGGAGCCGATGTCACCGGCGAGGCTAATGTGTCGTCCTTGGCGGTGCTGATGGATGAGAGCGGCAAGAAATCCTCACGAGTGCTCCGCGCCTCTCGTGGGGATGGCATTCGCGAGGGCGTGCTGGTGCTCGCGAGTGTCGACTATGATGCTAGTGGCCGGATGATCGTGGGCGGGTCCGCACCGGAAGGCGCAAGGCTGCTGGTTTATTTGGATAACCGTTTGATCGGTCGTGCCGTGGCGCAGGTGGATGGGCGTTGGCAAATCATCGCCGACCAGCCGGTCGACCAGGTCCTGCATCGTTTGCGGGTGGATCAGCTGGCCGAAGATGGCCACGTGGTCGCACGGGTCGAAACGCCGTTTATGCGCAGTCTGGTACTCACCGATGTGCCAGATGACGAGTTTTTTGTCGTACAGCCGGGCAACAGCCTCTGGCGCATCGCTCGCCGCACTTATGGCCGCGGCGTTCGCTATACGGTCGTCTACGAGGCTAACAAGGATCAAATCGCCGATCCCGATCTCATTTATCCCGGACAGATTTTCGTTTTGCCTTCGGTGAACTAACTGTTTGGCATCGGCCTGCAGCGTTTTAGCTTGTTCAATTTGGCGGTCGCCCTCTGGGTGGTCGCAGCTCAGGCTGTGGCCGAACCCATGCATGCCATCGCCATGCATGGGCAGGCAGAGCTACCAAGAAACTTTGGAAATTTTCCCTATGTGAATCCTCAGGCGCCCAAAGGCGGACGTCTGACCATCGGCCGCGTCGGAAGCTTCAACAGTTTCAATCCCTACAGCCTGAAGGGCCTGCCGGCGCGTGGACTGGATCTTGTGTTCGAACCACTCATGGCCCGTTCTCGCGATGAAGCCTTTACCCTCTATAGCTTGATCGCTCAATCCGTCGAGGTCCCGGATGACCGTAGCTGGGTGGCGTTCACGTTAAATCCCGGCGCGCGTTTCCAAGACGGTAGGCCGATTACGGTCGAGGACGTCGCCTTTTCACTGGAAGTGCTGCGCGCCAAGGGTCGACCCAATCAACGCGCCTACTATCGAAATGTGGCGCGCATTGAGATCCCCCGCTCGAACACCATCCGCTTCGTCTTCAAGCCGGGCGATAACTGGGAACTGCCGTTGATCCTCGCATTGATGGTGGTCTTACCCAAACACCGTTACAGCGACGGCAGAATCGAGCGCGCCGACCTTACACTGCCCTTGGGCAGCGGCCCCTATCGCCTGGCCGCGTTCGATGCGGCCCGTCGGGTGGTGTATCGACGTGATCCCAATTATTGGGCCAAGGATCTGCCGGTCAATGTCGGGCGCTTCAATTTCGATGAGATTCGCTATGACTACTACCGCGATCGCAGTGTCGCCTTGGAGGCATTCAAGAAAGGTCTGATTGACATCTGGTTCGAAAGCGATCCCGCCACTTGGCGGCGAGAGCTGGATCTCACGGACCAGGGCGAAGGCCGGTGGCGCCGCCTGGAGATACCTCACGGCCGGGCGGAAGGGATGCATGCCTTTGTCTTTAATACGCGCCGGGCGATCTTCGCCGATCAGCGGGTCCGACGAGCCTTGATCCACGCCTTTGACTTTGAATGGATCAATCGCGCCTATTACTTCGACGGTTATGAGCGCGCGGTCAGCTTCTTTAATAACACGGAATTGGCGGCAAGCGGTCCTGCCGGGCCGGAGGAAAAGGCCCTGCTTTCCGCGTTTCCCGGCAGCGTTGACGCAGCCTTTCTGGACGCTGGTTACCAGCCGCCACAAAGCGATGGTTCCGGCAACAACCGCGGCAATCTCCGACAAGCGCTAAAGCTCTTCAAGGCGGCTGGCTGGCAGCTTGATGGTAAGCGCTTGGTGCGCCGTAAGGATGGTCGACCGTTTGAATTCGAACTGCTGGTGCAGCGGCAAGAGGATCTGCGCTTGGGATCGGCCTTTCGCCGTTGGTTAGAGCGCCTGGGTATCGAAATTTCCTTGCGTTTGGTTGATTCGGCCCAGTATCGCCAGCGGCTCAACAACTATGACTATGACATGATCGTGCACCGCTGGGGCGCGTCGTTATCACCTGGCAATGAGCAGCGGTTCTATTGGGGTTCGGCAGGCGTAACCCAACCGGGCACGCGAAACTACGCCGGCATCGACGATCCGGCTGTGGACGGCCTCGTCGATCGCATCGTCGCTGCGCGGTCGCGGCAAAGCCTGAAAGCGGCCACACGGGCCTTGGACCGGGTCTTGCTGTCCGGTTACTACGGGATCCCGCTTTTCACCAGCCCCATGGACAGAGTAGCCCACTGGTCGCGGGTGGCACCGCCCGCCAGACCGGCACTCTTCGGCACCGACATTGTGGAGTGGTGGGCGAGGGACGCCGATCGATAGCTTTGTATCGATAGCTTTGTCTGGCGACCCTGCGCTTGGGCTTGCGTTCATCCGACGTCCTTTGCCGGAGCCGGCCTCTCGGACTGTTGCAAATCGGGTTGGGTCTCTCTCGTCTCCATAGCCATTTCTGCTAGCTCAGCGATAACCTGATCGAGCGCCGCCTTATCCACGGGCTTGGGGACGAATTCGTTCATGCCCGCTGCCAAGTACTTTTCCCGGTCACCTTTCATGACATTGGCGGTCAGCGCAACGATCGGCACGCTGCCGACCGGATCCGGCAGCGAACGAATGCGCTGGGTGGCGGTAATGCCATCCATGTCGGGCATTTGCACATCCATAAGGACAATGTTGTAGGTCGTTTTCATCACTGCAGAGATTGCATCTAGGCCATTACTGACCACGTCGACGACATGTCCATCCATTTCCAAGGAAAGCGCGGTGACCTTCTGATTGATCAAATTGTCTTCCGCGACCAGGATCCGCAATTTTCGGCTTTCCACAGCTTCCTGTCCGGAAACTTTGGATGCGGGTTTTGGCACCGCCTCGTTCCTGGTCTCGGCGTGGGGGATCTTGCTACTCGACTTTGGACAGACAATGGTAAACCAGAATGTGGATCCTTTGCCGAGTGTGCTCTCGACTCCGATTTCGCCCCCCAGCAAGGTGGCAAGACTCTTGCTGATCGCCAAACCAAGACCCGTCCCGCCAAATCGACGGGTGATCGTGCTGTCCCCTTGAGTAAAAGAATCAAACAGACGCTCGACTGATTGCGGTGCCATGCCGATGCCGGTATCGCGCAATTTAAAAAGGGTTTCGACTTGGCCATTGTCGAGAACCTGCTGGGAAACGGATAGGTCTATCTCGCCAGCCTCGGTGAACTTGATGGCGTTGGATACGAAGTTGAAAAGGACCTGACGGATGCGGCCAGGATCCGATCGTATGACCGGGGCCGGGAGGTTAGCGCCATCATCGCAATGCCACGCAAGGCCTTTGGCCGTTATCTGCGATTTCCACAGTTGGGCCACGTCTTGCAGCAAGGCCTCAAGGCTGACGTCCAGCGTTTCAATATCCAGGCGGTCGGCCTCGATCTTCGAAAGGTCGAGAATATCGTTGAGGATACTCAACAATGCCTGACCGGATCTTTGGATCGTTTCCACCTGCGCGCGCTGTACATTGTTGAGGTCACTGCCATGCAGGATGTTGGCCATTCCCAGCACGCCGTTGAGCGGTGTTCGGATCTCATGGCTCATCTGCGCCAGAAATTCCGATTTTGCCTTGTTCGCCTGTTTGGCTCGATCGCGTTCTCGCTGCGCCTCAAGCTGAGCATCGAGGATATCGGTTATGTCCTTGACCGCGCCGCGATAGCCTTTGAACACACCCTTCTCGTCAAATACCGGTACACCACTGCTGCTTAGATGGCGTTTTCGGGTGCCCGAGTTCCAGGCGATGGTGTAACGAAAATCGACGAATGGCTTACGCGCCTCCAAGAGTTTTTCGTGGGCATCTAGCTCTTCTTCGGTGACCCCTGAGGTTAGCGCCTCGCGCCGGGTTTTGCCGTAGTAGGCCGGGGCATAGTCCCTGCGTTCGAAGCCGTCTTCGACCGATACATAGGTAAAACGCAAGTTCTCGTCTTGCTCCCAAAACCAATCCGAGGCGGCACGGGCCCAGTCGCGGAAGCGTGCTTGGCTTTCCTTCAACTCGCGTTCGGCCAACATCCGGCGCAACTCAGCGCCGCAGCGCTGGGCTACGATCCGGAAGAATGCATTTCCCTTTTCGCAATTGATAGCCGGCTCTGCCCCAATGACGAATATATGGCCAAGCCTTTTTCCTTCTCTATCGAAGAGGACTTCCGCACGATAGGAGCGGGCACCAATCTCCATTAACGCGCTATCTTCCGGGAACCGGCTGGCGACGTTGTCTTCAAAGATTTGGAAGGGCTCACCGTCGCCGCGCTGATAGACTTCGCCGCAAGGGGTGCCGGCCAGGCTGTACTGGATGTTCTGCGCCTTGTTACCGTTGCGCGCTATGGCAAGGGTGCGCACCTGAAGCTCTTCTTCAAGGAGCCCAATGGCGCAAACAAGCTGTGGTGCTAAGCCTGCAGAGAGCACCATGGTCAAACGATCAAAAATCGAATGATCGTCGGATGGTTCCTTGGCCAGGAGGGCGAGAGCTGCGTTGATCTTATCCATGGCGCTGTAGACTGCGTATTGTTACCCGACAGTTGAGCAGTGGGCCATAATGAACATTAAAAATTCTTTGCGTTTGGCGATTTTCCTAGCCGTTTCTGGAACTATTTTCACAAGTATAACAGTCATTTATAGACCCTCCTGGGGGCGACAACGAAAAGGGGTGCGTTACCTTGGCCCTAGCAGGAGGCCTCTGCCGCTTCGTGTGCCGCTGGCAATGGCTTGTCCTTCGATGCCGCCCCTCGGATATCCTACGTTCAAGAATCCAAATCGTTAATCTCGCGGTTGAGCTTGAACTCGCGGGAAGTGACATGCGCCTCCATGGCGCGCAGCCGGCGCTCCAACTCGCGGAAGCGATGGCGGATGTCGCGCAAGGTTTGGCCGGGTCCGGTGCGGATGGTCCGCCAAATATCCTCCTGCTCGGGCCTGGCGTAAAGGTCGTCGGGCTTTTCCTGGACCAGCCAGGAAGCGAGCAGATAGGCGATCACGGTCGGCAAGGTGAAGAAGATCAAGCTGACGACAGCGGCCAGCCGTACCGGCCAAACCTCCACACCGAAATAGTCGGCCACGCCGGCGCAGACCCCGAAAATCTTGCCGCGATCCGGATCGCGATAGAGCCGGCCGGGACTGCGCGCGTGGTGGCGTCGTCGATGGTTGCGGTAATGGCTCATCCTTGTTTCCTCCAATCACCGTCGTCGATGTCGAGAATGCTCTCTAGGTTCTTGATGCGGCTCTCCATCCGGTCAGCACCCTCCCACATTTCCGCCAGCATCTTTTCCTCTTCACTGGAAAGACTCTTGGCGCTGCGCCAGCGGGTCAGGTAGTGGGCGATGATCCAGATCGGCGCGACCACCACCAGGAAGATGACGATAGGGACGAAGAGAAACTCGAAGAAGTACATTTACTTTTTACTCCCCATCCCAAACTTAGGCTTGACCGTCATCAAGCTGCCGGCTCTTGCCGGCCGGGTTCTTATCCTTTAGGCGCGCCTTCAAGGCTTCGAGCTCCAACTCGATATCGTCTTCGGATTCAAGCTCGGCGATCTCCTCGGAAAGGGTCTTGCCTTTTGCCACATCGTAGGACTCCACCTCGCCCTCCAGATTGTCGAGGCGCTTTTCCATCTGGTCGAAACGAACGAAGGTTTCATCCACACGGCTATCATAGACCGCGCGGCGCACCCTGAGACGGTTCGAGGCTGTCTCGTGGCGGGCGAGGATCACTTTCTGCTTGGCCTTGGCTTCGCGCAACTTGTTCTCCAGCTTGACAATATCCTCTTCCTGGCGGTTGAGGGCCTCATCAAGGTACTCAAGCTCCTCCTCCAGGGCCTTGGCAATGTCGGCCAGCTTGGCGCGCTCGCGCAGGGCCCCCTTGGCCAGATCCTCGCGGTCTTTGTTCAGGGCGAGCTCCGCCTTGCGCTGCCAGTTGGTCTGAGCTTCGCCCAGACGCACGAGACGGCGGTTGATCTCCTTCTTGTCGGCGATCACCTTGGCGGCGCTGGCGCGCACGTCGACCAGGGTGTCCTCCATCTCTTGGATCATCAGGCGGATCATCTTCTCCGGATCCTCAGCCCGATCGAGGATAGAGCTGAGATTGGAATTGATGATGTCCGCTAGTCGGGAAAAGATACTCATGGATGTCTCTCCGTCGCTTGGGATAGCAATGCACCATGTCCCTTCGCGGGGGAACAGGGCGCGATCTTTACCTTTCTTATGCAGCCAGCGTGCCAACTCGGAAAAAAATCAATAAACCACTGAAATTATTATACTTATTGGGAGGGACGCACGACTCTCCCATGTTGCGTTATTGAAAAATAAGCTAATAACTAGTATAATTCACTAAAGTACAGGAAAATTTGCTAATTATGGCTATTCCCGAGCTGCCCCCCCTGATTGGCCAGTCGCGCGCCTTCTTGGACCTGATCGATCGGGTTTCTGAGGCGGCACCCCTCGACCGGCCGGTGCTGGTCATCGGCGAGCGCGGCACTGGCAAGGAACTGGTGGCCGCCCGCCTGCATTACTTGTCGCGGCGTTGGGATCAGGATTACGTCAAGGTGAACTGTGCGGCCTTGGCCGAAAATCTTCTCGAATCCGAACTCTTCGGTCATGAGGCCGGCGCCTTTACCGGCGCGGTAAGACGGCGGCGCGGCCGCTTCGAGCAGGCTGACGGTGGCTCCCTCTTCCTCGACGAGATTGCCCAAGCCAGCCTTGCCGTGCAGGAAAAGATACTGCGGGTGAGCGAATACGGCGAGCTGGAGCGTTTGGGCGCGGAGCAGAGCCTGCAGGTCGATGTGCGTCTGATCTGCGCCACCAACCAGGACCTGCCGGCTGCCGCCGATGCCGGACGGTTCCGCCACGATCTGCTCGACCGTCTCTCCTTTGATGTTTTGACCCTGCCGCCGCTCCGCGCCCGGGCGGACGATGTGCCCCTCTTGGCTGACCATTTCGGTCGCGGCATGGCGCGCGAGCTGGGTTGGGAGGGCTATCCCGGCTTTTCCAGCGCCGCGCTCGACCGGCTTGTCGCCTATGGCTGGCCCGGCAACGTGCGCGAGCTGAAGAACCTGGTCGAGCGGGCGGTTTATCGGGCAGAAGACCGTGACCAGCCGATCGATGACCTGGTCTTCGATCCCTTCGCTTCACCCTTTCGGCCGGTGGAAGCAGTACGATCCAACGGTGACCAGGCGGCGACCTCTGCAGGTGATTCGGGTGGGTCGGTGGCCGATGGGGAAGCCGGTGTGCCCGATGCCAGCCGGGCCCTCGACTACCAAGAAACTCTGGCCACCATCGAACGCCGGCTGCTGGCTCAGGCTCTAGAGACCTGCCGGCACAACCAGCGGGCCACCGCCGCACACCTAAACCTCAGCTACGATCAGCTTCGCTATCAGCTCAAAAAGCACGGCCTCTTGGAAGCCGGGTGAGGGGTGGGTCGGCCAAGGCCGTCGCTTCCTTACCTTTAGGTGGTCATGGCAAGTATGTGGTCATGGCAAGCCCGCGGTCCAGGCTGCGTTGGATCAAGCGTTCACACAAGCCTGTGAGACGGAGGTGAGTAGCCTCCGGCCGAGCCCTCAATCGCGGCGTCATTGGTTCTGGCCAAGATCGGCAAAGTGGTGCTTCTTGTAAGTGTTCATGGCAGGCTATCTTGAGCCCTCACACTGTGAGGAGAGTGTCTGCGTTATGGCAGAGGAGCATAATCACTTGGGCCAGCCGATCGGCTTTGCAGTGTCCGATTGGCAGCCGCGGCCGCCGCCGCCGCGCAGCGCCATGCAAGGCAGGCTGTGCCGGGTCGAGCCACTGTCGGTGGAAGCCCACGGGCAAGGGCTCTTCGATGCCTATGCCGAAGACCGGGAAGGGCGCATTTGGACCTACCTCGGCTATGGCCCCTTCGACAGCCTGGCCGCCTTCGAGGATTGGCTGCGGGCGACCTGCCTCGGCGAGGATCCTCTTTTCCACGCAGTCGTCGATGGCGACAGCGGCCAGGCCCTAGGGGTTGCGAGCTATCTGCGGATCGAGCCCGCCGTGGGGGTGATCGAGGTCGGCCACATCAACTTTGCCCCGCGCCTGCAACGTAGCGCCTTGGCGACCGAGGCCCTGTACTTGATGATGGCCCGGGTCTTCGACGAATTGGTTTATCGCCGCTATGAGTGGAAATGCGACGCGCTCAATGACGCTTCTTGTCGGGCGGCCGAACGGCTTGGTTTCGTCTACGAAGGCACCTTTCGCCAGGCAACGATGTATAAGGGCCGCAACCGCGACACGGCTTGGTATGCGGTGCTTGATCGTGACTGGCCGCGCCTAAAGGCTGCCTACGCGGCCTGGCTAGACCCCGCCAACTTCGACGCCAAGGGCCAGCAACGGCAGCGGCTGTCGGCCCTGATCAAGGGGTAAATCAAGCCTCGCCGGAGGCACCACGGGCCGCCGGATGGAGGAGGGACCAGTCTATCACTTCGCGGCCCTACAGGGGACTGATCTTGCTGTCGCAACCCCATGCCGGTTGTCGAAGAAACCCAGCAAGTAAAATTTTCCAGACTACCTGAGGGATGCTATTGCCTCCGCAGTAACCGCGAAATAGAGTGAAATGGTCAATGGTGATTACTTTCTGCCGAAGGACACAGCATCATGACCATGCCCCTCGCCGCCGAGCCCGACTATGGGGCGATGGCGGAAGCCTTTGCCAGGGAGGGCTTTGCCTTCCCGCTTGAGGTGATGACCCGGGCCGAAGCGGCTGCCTATCGTGGAGAACTGGAGTCCCTTGAGCAGCGAACCAAGGGCAGCAAGCTGGGCAACAAGAGCCAGCTCAATCATCCCCACGTAATTTTTCGCTTTGCCCACCAGATTGTGACCCACCCAAGGATCTTAGATACGGTCGAAGCCATCTTGGGCCCCGATATCTTGGTTTGGGGGGCGACCTTCTTCCTCAAGGAACCGCACACGCCAAGCTATGTCAGTTGGCACCAGGATCTGCGCTATTGGGGCCTCGACAGCGATGCCGAAGTGAGCGCCTGGGTCGCCCTCTCGCCGGTAATGGAGGCGAATGGTTGCATGCGGTTTTTACCGGGGTCTCACAAGGGCGACATGCTGCCCCATCGTGACACCTTTGCCGATGATAACTTCCTCACCCGCGGCCAGGAAGCCGTGGTCGAGGTGAAGGAGGAGGACACGGTTTTGGTGCCGCTTGAGCCCGGC
This sequence comes from Rhodospirillales bacterium, assembly GCA_965222795.1. Classification (GTDB taxonomy): domain Bacteria; phylum Pseudomonadota; class Alphaproteobacteria; order Kiloniellales; family CBDCUY01; genus CBDCUY01. The sequence continues at coordinate 4,614,735 of OZ244972.1, forward strand.
CAGGCTTCCTTTCATCACGGCAAGCTCCTGCACGGTTCGGGCCCCAACCACTCCGACGAGCGGCGCATCGGCTTTGCCATCAACTACATCACGCCACAGGTCCGTCAAGTTGTGGCGCCCGAAGATTTTGCCATGCTTGTCCGGGGCCAAGATCGCTATGGCCATTTTCAATTGGTGCCGCCGCCACAAGAGGATCTATCGGATGAGGCGATGGCCTGGCACCGCCGTGTCATGGCGGCGCAAAACGAGGCCCTCTACGCCAACGCCGAAACGGCCAAGCGCTAAAGCATTTCAAGATTGTTTTAAGTCGGCACCGGCCCGCTCCCCTCCCGGCCACCCAATGCCATTGTACGCTGTGGGTGGCCGGGAGGGGGAGCGGGCCGGTGCCGAACAAACTTGAAAGACACTAGAGCCGTTTGGGGATGTAACGGGCGACGTAACTCAGCACCAGCATGGCGCAACCAGCACCGACGAAGACCGCCGGCAAGGCGAAGAGCTTGAGCAGCAGGGCAAAGACGCCGGGCGGCGCTAACTGAGCAGTATCCCGATAGGTTCCGAAGACGGCTGTCATTTCCGGCCGCTCGTGCGGGTGGACCGCTCGCATAAAGGGAACGTTGCCGGCACCGTCGACAAGACTTGCGCTAAGGGCGGCCATTACCAAGAGGCCAATACCCAGCCAAGGCAGGCCCGAGGCCGCGGCGACGCTCACGGTGACCAGGCCCGCCAAGAGATAACCGGCCATCAGCAGTCGGCGCAGACCGTAGCGACGGCCGACCCACCCCCAGAGGGGGACGATGAAGAGCGAGGCGCTGCCGACGGAAACCACGGCGCCACTGACCACGTGGCTGAAGCCCGCATCGACAACATAAATCGGCGCATAGATGAAGAACATGGACCACCAGCCGGCCCGCCCAACCGCCAGCACCCAAGCCAAGCGCAAGCGAGGTTGGCGAAAGAACCGCCCCAAGTATTGCAGCGGGTTCTTGGGCGGCTCTTTGGCCGGGGCGACTGCCGGGTCTTCCTGGATGCGCAGGAACCAGAAATAGCCGATGATCGAGCAGGCGATCACCGCTACCAAGGCGTATGGCGCCCAACCGGCGACTTCCTCGGCGAGATAAACCCCAAGCAGCGGCCCGATGCTCCAGGAACCAGCAGCGAAGAACAGACGCAGTGGCTCGAAATCCTTCAGCTCCTTGCGCGGGATGTGGTCCATGACATAGAGGTTGAGGGTGATATCCTGGCAGGCTATGGCGAAGGCCTGCATCATCATGCCGACGACAAAGGTCTCTAAATCATTCAAAGAAAAGAGAAAGGCCGCCAAAATTTGTGCGAAAGCGCCGATCGTAAGGACGCGACGTCGGCGGATACGACCAACCAGCCAAGCGATCGACAGGCTGATCAGCAGACCACCCCCGGCAATTCCAAAGTAGAGCAGGCTGACTTTTTGAGCATCGCCGAGGTGCGCGTGCGCCTGCAATGGCAACAGGGTAATCAAGGTCGCGCGACCCAATGTGGCGATCGTGAAGAGGGTGGCAAAGCGCGCCGCCTGACGCCGCCCCACGGCTCCGAGCCACATGGGTAGGTGAATGCTGCGCATGACCCCCTGCTGTCCGGCGCGCGAATGTTACGAATTCGCGACCAGGAGCTTAGCCAGCATTTCACGATTTTAGGCTTGCGTTATGCGCATAGGTGGGCGGCGCCTGGCGGAGGTCTTCGAGGAGCGTCTAGAAATTGCCGCAGACCGGTTGGCGGAGTTCCGAGCGGTCAGCCACGCCGGTGCGGCTGCCCTTTTTGTTAACGATTGCTGGCCAGTGTCGCCACTGCCGCTGCGACCTCGGTCATGACCCCGGCCCAATCGCCGGCCCTTTGCTGCCGGAAGATGCGCATGGTCGGGTACCAGGGACTGTCCTCGCGCAACAGCAGCCAGCGCCAGTCCGGAACGTGCGCCAGCAAGGTCCAGACCGGTCGCCCGAGGGCGCCTGCCAGATGGCAGACAGCGCTGTCTGAAGCGATCACCAAGTCAAGATGCTGCATCACCGCGGCGCTATCCATGAAGGCGCCGGCAGTATCGTCGACATTAGGCCCCAGCGTCGCGATCGGCATGCTGGCCGCTTGCTCAACCAGCTGTTCGCTGCCATGGCCCTTTTGCAGCGAAATGAGCCTGACATTCGCCAGCTCGCCTAAGGGTTCAAATGCCGACAAAGGGATGGACCTTGAAGCATCACGCGGGAAGCGCGGGTTTCCCTGCCAGGCGATGCCAATCCTGATGGCGTCTTCGCGAGGTTCGACGGCTGCGTCGAGCTTGGTACGCCAAGTTTCGACAAGGGTGGGGTCGGGAGCCAGATAGGGCACTGTGTCAGGAACCGTCTCGAGCCGCGTTGCGAAAATCTTCGGCAGGCTCATAAGCGGCGCGTAGCAGGCGACCTCGGGCACCTCCTCCTCGCTTGTAATGACGTGGCACCTGCTGGCAAGGCCCTGCAGTAAAGGCTTCAAGGGTTTTTGCACGCATAGAACCACGCGGCCGCCACGGGCTTCGACGAGAGAGGCATAGCGGGCGAACTGTAGCGTATCCCCCAAGCCTTGTTCCGCCTGTAGCAAGATCGAGGCGCCGTCCAGCGGCGAGCCATCCCAGCGCGGTATCGTCGGCGGACGAGTAATCTTGCCTGCCATCATCTTCATTCGATGGCGAACTTCGTATCCTTCCCAGCCCTCGGCAAACCGGCCGGTCAGGAGCTGCAGCATGGCAAGCGAGCCGCGCGCCTCTGCGTGTTCCGGATCGATCTCGAGGGCGCGGGCGTACGCCGCTTCCGCCTCAGCCAGTCGACCCTCTTCCCGCAGACAGTTTCCAAGGTTGTGATGCGCCTCGGCATAGTTATCGTTGAGGGCAAGGGCAGTGCGGTAACACTGCTCGGCGTCGCCCAGATTACTGCGAGCCTTAAACACATTGCCGAGGTTGTTGATCGCTTGAATAAAATCGGGCTTGATGGCCAGGGCGGATTGGAAGTGTGACTCAGCCTGATCCAACTGGTCCTGTTCGAGGAGGGCGACACCGAGGTTGGCGTGAACGGAAGGATCCTCTGGCGCCAGCGCCAGCGCCCGGCGGGCCGCATCCTCGGCTTCCTGGTAGCGGGCCAAGGCAGTCAGGGCGACGGAACGATTGTTGTGCGCAGCGGCATGGTTTTGATCCTGGGCTATAGCCGTTTCGGCGGCGGTGAGCGCCTCTTCGTTGTGCCCTTGTTCTTTGAGAGCATTGCTTAGATTGCTCAGGGCCTCGACATAATGCGGATGGATGGCAAGAGCTTGACGATAGGCGGCCTCTGCTTCATCCGGGCGGCCTTGGTCTTGCAAGACGACGCCGAGATTGTTTAGGGCCGCCGCGTGATCGGGCTTCAGGGCGATGACGCGCCGATAGGCGAATTCTGCTTCGCCTGCCCGTTCAAGCCGACGAAGAAGGTTACCCCAATTGTACCAAGCGGCCACATAGTTTGGGTCGAGGTTGGTTGCCTCTTCAAACATTTCGGCCGCCCCGTCGAGATCGCCGTCATCCAGCAGTACCGTGCCAAGATTATTGAGCATCGGCGGGTTGTTGGGTGCCAAGGCGACGGAGCGGCGCATCAACGCTATGGCGTCCGCAGTGGCACCTTGGCGGTGACGAATGAGGCCCAGGTAGTTCAGGCTGCCGGGGTGTTCCGGGACCGATTTCAAGATTTGCCGGTAGAGGCTTTCGGCTTGGCCTAGCCGGCCGGCCTTGTGCGCCTCCAGGGCTAAGCCAAAGGCTTCTTTTAGGCCAAGTTTTTGCGGGGACGAAATGCGTGTCGTTTGCAGTCCGTTGCGGCCCAATCCGGTTGAGCCCTTAAGCTGTACTTTACTGTGTGCCACTGATCGCCTCGAGCTCCTGCGAACGAAGGTATTCTTAATCCTATTTTAGATCACGTTCAGGGCCACTGGGATTGACCCTGTTAACCTAAATAGGGAATTGATCTTTCATCGATCCTTAAGGGGCAATCGTTAAAATAATCAATGCAAGTCGCCAGCACGAGACGGCAATGGGTGAGGCCATGCAAGCTGATCAGTCACTCGAAAAAGGGTCAAACGGCTCTTTGAAAACGACCCTGGATATTGCCACTAATCATAGCTTGCCCCTGGAGGTCGGGAGCCTCGAGCTTGATACTGGCGGACGCTTGCGTCAGCGCCAACCCGGAATTCCTTATCGTTTTAATTTCAAACATTATTGTTGGAAATTCGAAGCGGAGTTGTCGTTGCGGGATACGCCTTGCTTGACCCTCAATTCCGTCTTGGGCGTGGTTCCCTATACCGCCGAATCGTCGGTTGCGCGCCGTGCGGTCCATGATTTGGTTGAGCGCAGTAGAGACTTGGACCCCGGCAGCTTGCAACTCGGTCTAGGCCAGGTGCTAACGTTCGGGTCGACGATGGCCGTACCGTCGCCACGGACGCCCCCAGCGGTAATGGCCAGCGTTGTATCGATCTTGATAAAGTTCAAACCTTATTTCGAAGTCTTAAGCGAACTTGTTACCCTGCCACCTCAAATGAGGACCTAGAGCTCCGCTTCCATTGTGCTGGCTCGAACAGAGCCGTTGCCATCGTCAAAATGGCGACAGAAGCGCTTCCTCCATGCCCAATATCTCCGGTGCAACTTGGTTATCGGCGACGGGGGAAAAACATGATCTCGCCACAAATCTGGGCTAGTCGGACCATTCAACTTCAATAGCAAGTCGGCTGACCGGGAGAGCGTGTTGGAAGCCAAGAGCTGTTCGTCACTAGAGTCCTTAAAGTTTGATTGGAACCAGCTGCTCCCCCACCCGTCCTTCGGCCTCTCGCTGGCGCGAGCCCGCGAGCGTACGATGGTGTTGGGTGGCCGGGAGAGGGAGCAGGCGGCACCAACTTAGAACAATCATAAGCTCTATGTTTGACGATTGGTACAATCACCCAGAGTAAATTCGATTGACACAACCATGCCCCAAGCTGGGGCTATTTCGGAAACGGGTCGGCGACCCGCCGAGCAGGGGAGATAGCATCCATGAAGAAATACCTGGCCGAGTTCATCGGCACCTTCACCTTGGTCCTTTTTGGCTGCGGCGCGGCGGTCATTGCCGGCGAGCAAATCGGCGTGCTGGGCATCGCCTTTGCTTTTGGCTTTGCCCTCATTGCCATGGCCTATGGCATCGGCCCCATATCGGGCTGCCACATCAATCCGGCGGTTAGCCTGGGCGTTTTTGCCGCCGGTGGCATGAGCGCCAATGATCTCATCGGCTACATGATCGGCCAATTCCTTGGCGGCATTGCCGGTGCGGTGATCCTGGCGATCATAGCCTCGGGCCAGCTGGCGGGCTACGACATGGCGACAAGCGGTCTTGGTCAGAACGGTTGGGGGCCAGGGTATCTGGGCGAGTACGGGCTGGTCGCGGCCTTGGTCTTCGAGTTCGTCGCCACCTTCCTCTTTCTGGTGACGATCCTCGGCTCGACCCAGCCTGGCGCTCCGACACAGGTCGCCGGCCTTGCCATCGGCACGGCCTTGATCGTCATCCACATCGTCGGCATCCAGGTGACCGGCGTCTCGGTCAACCCGGCGCGCAGCCTGGGCCCGGCCCTTTTGGTTGGCGGCACCGCCCTGGCGCAGGTGTGGCTGTTCATCATTGTGCCGAGCCTCGCCGGCATCGCCGCCGGTGTCCTGTTCCGGATCAAACTGCTGAGCGCCGAGGATTGAGGCAAGATCGGAAGCAGGACAGAGCACGGGCAGCGGTTTCGCTTGGACCAAAGGTTTCTATTCAAGATGCCGCTGCCGCGTTATCACCTCCCTTGACTTTGCCGCCCTGATTTTGGCTATTAACCGCCGTTTGTCACAAAAGGGGGGCAAGAGGCTTTGTGTCCTGCCGAGACTGTGCCGGGCCAGGAACGGGGATGGGTCATTCCCGTTGGCGGCGGCGAAAAGAAAACCCGTGGTTCCGTCATCCTGCGTCGCTTCGTCGCGCTTTGCGGCGGCGCCGAGGCGCGTATCGCCGTTATCCCGACCGCCTCGCAACTGGCCGATCCAGGCGGCCGCTATCGCAAGCTGTTTTTTGAGCTGGGGGCCAAGGATGTCGACATCCTGTCGCTAGAACGGCGCCGGGATTGTGACGACCCGGCGATTCTCGACGTTTTGAGGCAGGCTAGCGGCGTCTTCATGACCGGCGGTGCCCAGCTACGGCTTTCCACCAATCTGGGCGGCACCAAGGTAGCCCGATTGCTGCGTCGGCTGAACGCGCAAGGCTTGCACGTGGCCGGGACCTCGGCCGGTGCTGCCTTCCTCTGCGAACACATGATCGCCTTCGGCGACGAGGGGGCCACCCCGCGCAGCGGCATGGTCACCCTGGCCCCCGGCCTGGGATTGACCAATCGGGTAATCATCGACCAGCACTTCCGCGAACGCGACCGCCTGGGCCGCTTGCTGACGGCGCTGGCTTACAATCCCTTCGCGACGGGCATCGGGTTGGACGAGGACACGGCCGCCTTCATCAGCCCCGATGACCGGATTGAGGTCCTGGGCAGTGGTGGCCTTACGGTGGTTGATCCCTCCCAGATGACCCACTCCTCCATGGATCAAGCCGCCCGCGGAAAGCCGGTTAGCCTGATCGGTGTGAAATTGCATATACTGCTCGCCGGCGACTGTTATGATTTAAACAAAAGAGTTGCGACGCCCGCCTCCGAACGCGGGTAGAGAACAGGGAGGCCATTGCATGAAGATCCTCGATACTTCGGTTTATCGGGGGCCAAACGTCTATGCCCTCTTCCCCATGATCCGGCACAAAGTGGATATCGGCGCGCTCGAGCACTGGCCAACCGGGCGATTGGGCAAGGCCTTCGTTGAGCCCTTGATTGACGCCCTGCCAGGGTTGCAGGAGCACGGCTGCTCCTACGGCGAGCCGGGCGGCTTCCTGCGCCGTCTACGTGAGGATGAGGGCACCTGGATGGGGCATGTCTGGGAGCATGTGGCCATCGAACTTCAGAACGTCGCCGGTGCCGAGGTTACCTTCGGCAAAACCCGGGGAGCGGGCGAGACCGGCGTCTACAACATGATCTTCGAGTATGAGCAGGAGGAGGTGGGGCTTGCTGCCTCGCAGCTGGCACTCGATCTCTTGCATCATCTCCTACCCGAAGAGTTGTCAGGACCGGGCCTGGTGCCGGAGGGCTTCGTCTTCGAAGAGGCTCGCGACGACTTCATTCGCTTCGCCCAGCGACGCGCCTTGGGGCCGAGCACCGCTTCCCTGGTCAAGGCGGCGCGCGAGCGTGACATTCCCTGGATCCGCCTGAACCAGCAGAGCCTCATTCAGCTTGGCCACGGCCGCTTTCAGCGCCGGGTGCAGGCGACCGTAACCAGCGAGACCCACCACATCGCCGTCGAGCTGGCCTCCGACAAGGAGGAGACCAACCGAATCCTTGCCGACCTGGGCCTACCGGTGCCGCAGCAGCGCTTGGTCTATGATGCCAAGGCGGCGGTGCGAGCTGCTGAAAGGATTGGCCTTCCAGTGGTGGTCAAGCCCTTGAATGCCAACCATGGCCGGGGAATCACCATCAAGTTGAGCGATCCGGAGACCATTGCCAGCGCCTTCGATCATGCCCAGGCCAACAATCGCGGCAGCCGCGGCGTCATTGTTGAGAACTTCATCGAAGGCCTGGACCATCGCATGTTGGTGGTCAACGGCGAATTGATCGCGGTTTCCAAGCGGGTACCCGGCCATGTGGTCGGTGACGGCAAGCAGAGCATCGAAGCGCTGGTTGCCGAGGTCAACAGCGATCCGCGCCGTGGTGTCGGCCATGAAAAGGTGCTGACCCGTATCGAGCTTGACCGCCAGGCCCAGGCGCTGATGGACAAGCACGGCTATACCAAGGACAGCGTACCGCCCGCCGGTGAGGTGATCTATCTGCGCTCCACCGCCAACTTATCGACCGGCGGCACGGCGATCGATGTGACCGACATCGTTCATCCGGACAATCGCGAAATGGCGGTGCGGGCGATTAAGGCGATTGGGCTGGATGTGGGCGGCGTCGATTTCCTCTGCTCGGACATCAGCCGATCCTATACGGAAACCGGGGCGGCGATCTGCGAAATCAACGCGGCGCCTGGCTTCCGCATGCATGTAGCGCCGAGCGAGGGCAAGCCGCGGGATGTGGCCGGGCCGGTGATGGACATGCTGTTCCCACCGGGTACCCCAAGCCGCATCCCGATTGCCTCCATCACCGGCACCAACGGCAAGACCACGACGGCCCGTATGGTGGCGCACATCCTCAAGCTGTCGGGCAATACGGTCGGATTGGCGACCACGGACGGGGTCTACATCGACGGCAAGCTGACCGTAAAGGGCGACATGACCGGCCCGGTGGCAGCGCAAATGATCCTGCGCGATCCGCTGGTTGACGCCGCGGTGATGGAAACGGCCAGGGGCGGCTTGCTGCGTCGCGGCATGGGCTACGAACGCTGTGACGTCGGCGCCGTACTCAACATCGCTGCCGACCATTTGGGCATTCGCGGGGTGGAGACCCTGGAGGAGATGGCCAAGATCAAGCGCATCGTCGTTGAGGTCGCCAAGGGCACCGCGGTGCTTAACGCCGACGATGAGCTCTGTTTGCGCATGGCCGAGCATACCAAGGCCGAAAACCTTTGCTATGTGACCATGAACGCTGCCCATCCCCTGGTCCGCGAGCATGTGCGGGCCGGTGGCCGGGCCGTGGTGCTGGAACAGGGCATGAATGGGCAGATGATCACCATCTACGACAACGGCGCCCACATTCCTCTGATCTGGACCCATCTCATCCCGGCGACGCTCGAAGGCCGCGCCATGCACAATGTGCAAAATGCGCTTTTCGCCGCCGGCATCGCCTATAGCCTCAATAGGGGGCTGGAAGATATCCGGCATGGTCTTCGCACCTTCGCCACCAGCTTTTTCCAGGCCCCAGGGCGAATGAACATCTTCGACGAGCATCCCTTCAAGGTCATCCTTGACTACGGGCATAATCCGGCGGCGATCGAGGCCATGACCCGCTTGGTCGAGCAACTCGACCCGCCCGGCAAGCGGATCTGCGTGGTCACCCTGCCCGGCGACCGTCGCGATGAGGACATCGCCGAAGCCGGCCGCATCGTCGCCGGCAGCTTCGACCATTACGTCTGCCGCCGGGACGACAACCTGCGCGGTCGGGGGCCCGACGAAGTTCCCAAACTGATGCGCCAGGCGCTGATCGATAATGGCGTTTCCCCGGATGCGATCACGGTCATCCCTGAGGAGGAACAAGCGGTCGCCGCGGCCTTGGAGATGGCAGAGCCGGGTGACCTGCTGCTGATCTTCGGCGATGCCATACAGCGCTGCTGGAAGCAGATCATCTATTTCAACCGCTCGCCCGAGGAGGTTGAAGAAAAGCCCGCGGAAGAGGGCGAAACGCCTGCCGTACCCCTAAAGGCCGAGCCGAGTGATCCGTTGGCCAGCGCCCGACCCGTGCCCGATGCGCCTGACGTCCCGGAACCGGCCATGGTCGGCAGCATGCGGCTGTTGCGCGACGGCCGCGGCGTGCGCCTTGTCGGCGAGACCGAGGAAGCCGATTGAGAGCTTGAGTGCGAACAATGTTGGGCTTTACGCATTCACTCCCCTTTCGCTCATTGCGTCATTGCGTGCCGAAGGCGTGGCAATCCATAGGAAGTCGCAACTTGCAACGCTTTATGGATTGCCGCGTCGCTGGCGCTCCTCGCAATGACAAAGGTTGTGGCGGCGACGCTTCCACAACACCGGTTGACTGCGTGGGAGCCCCGCCATGCAGCTGACCGACGTCCGCCGCCTGACCGGCAAGAACCTGATCTTGGATGGCCCTGGGGCGGTAGGCGAAGCTCAGCTCGATGCTGGCCGGGGAGGCTTGGCTGTCGCCCTTTGGCGCCGGTACATGCGGGCAATGCTGGAGGCGATCGGCTGGCAGCAAGAAGTCGTGCGGGTCCGTTCCTATACTGGCGGTGCGAGCCTGGCGGTGAGCGCACCGCTGGACGGGCTTTATGTGGCGACCGACCTAATCGAGTGGGCCTGGGGCGCGACCACGGCGGTACTGGAAGGCAAGCCGGCTGGCGATCTGGAAACCGCTGCTGCCGAGTTCCGCGCCGCCATTGCCAAGGAGGCTAGTCCACAGCTGATCGCCTTAGCCGCGGCCGCGGCCGAAAAGGGTACAGTCCTTCTGGTCGGCGAGGACCAGGTGTCGCTCGGTCTTGGCCGGGCGTCTCGTCTTTGGCCTGAGGATGACTTGCCGCAAGCCGATCAGGTTCCTTGGTCGGCGCTGGATGATGTCCCGCTGGCGATGGTCACTGGCACCAATGGCAAATCCACCACCGTGCGCCTAACGGCCGCGATTGCTGCTGCTGCCGGCCATACGGTCGGCCAATCTTCGAGCGACTGGGTACGGGTCGGCGATGAGATCATCGACGAAGGCGATTACTCCGGGCCCAGTGGTGCTCGCCAAGCGGTGCGTGATCCACGTGTCGATCTAGCGGTTCTGGAGGTGGCGCGCGGCGGGCTGTTGCGGCGCGGCCTCGCCATCCCACGGGCCGATGCCTGTGCGATCACCAATGTCTCGGCGGATCATCTCGGCGAGTACGGCGTGGTTGACCTGGCGTCGCTGGTCGAGGCGAAGTTCCTGATAGCCAAGGCGGTGCGACCGGGTGGGCGCCTTGTCCTTAATGCGGATGATCCCGAGCTCGTCCGCTATAGCGTCCACTTTCCCGGTGAGATCACCTGGTTCAGCCTCTGCCCGGCGGAAAGGGGCATTTCGGCCTGGCTGGCCGCTGGTGGAGAGGCGGCCTATCTAGACGACGGTCAGTTAGTCTTGGCCAAAGGAAATGTGCGTCGAGAGGTTCTTTCCGTGACGGACCTCCCTATCGGCCTCAAGGGGGCCGCGCGCTATAACCTCGCCAATGCTCTTGCCGCCATTGCCTTGGCTTCGGCCTTGGGTTTGCCGCATGAGGCGATGGCGCGGGGACTTGCCGGTTTTCGCGGCAGTCCGGCGGAGAATCCGGGGCGCGGCAATTTTCTCGAGATCGGGGGAGCGACTTTTCTGGTTGATTTTGCCCACAATCCGGACGGGGTGGCGGCCCTGATCGATGCGGTGCGCCACTTGCCGGCCAAGCGGCGCCTGATCCTCCTCGGCCAAGCCGGTGACCGCCGTGACGAGGACATTCGCGCCCTGGTGCGCGTGGCCTGGCAGGCCCGACCGGAGCGGATCATCGTCAAGGAGCTGGTGAAGTCGCTGCGCGGCCGCGCTAAGGGCGAAGTGCCGGCCTTGATTCGCGCGGAACTCGAGTCTTTGGGGGCGCCGGCGGATGCTGTGGGCGCTGTGAGCTCGGAGCTTGAAGCCCTCGAGGAAGCACTTGCCTGGGCCAAGCCCGGCGATCTCCTCATCCTGTTGTTGCACAACGAACGCAAGGCCGCTCTGGCGCGGCTGCAGAACCTGCAAGCAGCAGGCTGGGTGGTGGGGGAGAGATTGCCGTCAGTTTAGGGAATGTACGCTCGGCGGCCGGTGATAGACATGCCGCCGGCGGCATTTCAGATCCTATTTCGCCTTTCGATTGGCATATGGTTGTCGGACCTTTTGCCGACGGCAGTTCAGCCCTCAGCCACCTTTAAGCGCTTCGGTGCCTGCGGACGGACCAGGGCTATCGCCAGCAATGTGAGGCTGAGCGCGAGCCAGATGTAAAGGGAATGGCGCTCGCCGAACAACAGCATGCCCCAGGCAACCCCGGCCAGAGTGATGAGATAGGCGGTCTGGCTGGCGAAAACCGGACCGGCACCTCGGATCACGTGCAGCAAGATGGCGTAGGCCGTGCCACTCAACAGTCCGGCGCCGGTCGCTGCCCACTGCAGGCTGGTCCAGGGATCCCATAGGGGCACCATGGTGCCGGTCGCAAGCGCAATCGGCAGCAGCCAGAACACACCGCCCAGTTGGCGAGCGCAGGCCAAGTGTGACGCGGCAACCCGCGGCGGCCAGTAGCCGCCAGCGTAAAAGTTTTCAAAGGACATGCTAAGGCTGGCTAGCAGGGCCAGCAAGACCCAAGGGGCAAGGTCGGGCGCCGGCAGGGCGCTTTCCGGCAAGACTAGCAACGCCATTGCCGCCAAGCCTATAAACACGCCGAAAAGGCGCCTGATCTGGCCTCGCTCGACGCCAAAGGTGACCGACCACAAGTAGGTAAAAAGCGGCATGCTGGCAAAGGCAATGGCGACGACCCCGGCTGGCAAATGCAACGCCGACCAGAAGAGGGCGACGGCCGGAAAGGCCACGCCGGAGGAACCGCAGACCAGGCCAAAGCGCATCACAGAGGGGGTCACCGGCGGCTTTCCCGCCAAAATCCAGGAGACCAGCAACATCAAGGTACTGCTGGTGACCACCTGCCACAGGGCCAAGCCGACCGGATGGCCGCCCTGGGTGCCGGCAAACTTGGCAAGGGAGATGGTTAGTCCCCAAGCTGCCCCCATCACCAGCAACAAGGCATAGGCGGATAGGTGAGGGGAACGGCTTCCCGATACCGCCGCATCCGAAAGGTTCTGTGACACTCTGTTTCCCTGCCGCGTTGACCAAGACTTTGCTCCCTAGGGGAAAAATGGGTCCCAGTCCAGGCTATTCAGGTGCCGCGCCCTGGTAGAGCTGGGCGACGAGTGGTTAGAAAAAGGGAAGACCGGCTTGTTTTTGGCCGCTAGGGCGCGCCGCCGATCGCACTCCAAATTGTTTATCTGTGCGACCTGGCCGCCTGCTGTTTGGTCGTCCAGAACCGAACTTTCTCAAGCAAGTCTTTGGGATCGAAGGGTTTGGACAGGTAGTCGTCCATGCCGGCTGCAAGAATGTTTTCCCGATCGCCGGCCATGGCATTGGCAGTGACGGCAATGATTGGTACCGGGCGGTCCTCTCCCAAAATCCCGCGAATTCGGCGGGTCGTTTCCAATCCGTCCATGTCAGGCATCTGAATGTCCATGAGCACAAGGTCGAAGTGACCTTTGGCGAAGTGTTCGAACGCTTCACGGCCGCTACGGGCCAAGACAACTTCATGGCCTACGTTTTGCAGTATGGTAGTGATTAGGAACTGATTGATGCGGTTGTCCTCGACAACGAGGACGCGGCCTGATCGGCTCTCACCGATAGCGCAGGCTTCGCTTGGTTCAGGGTCTGGACGGTCAGACAAGACAGTTTCTTGGGGCGAAGTGACTGTAACAGTGAACCAAAAACAACTGCCCTTTCCGTGCTCGCTGTTGGCCCCGGCATCACCTCCCATTAGGCTGGCAAGTCTTTTCGTAATGGCCAGGCCGAGGCCGCTGCCGCCGCAGCGCCGCGTGGTGGAGGCATCGGCCTGGGTGAATCGGTCAAAAATTTTCTCTATCTTTTGTGCCTCGACGCCGATTCCGGTGTCGATCACGTCGAAGCGGAGCACCGTCTGGCTGTCATCTTTTGCTTGCGCGGATAAACGCACGGTCACGCCGCCTCTATCTGTAAATTTGATGGCGTTGCCCACGAGATTGGTCAGGCATTGGCGGATCCGGGTAGCGTCGCCCAGGACCGTCCCGGGCAGACCCTTGACCAGCAGGCCGACAATGTCGATGCCTTTGCTCTGGGCCCGAGGTTTCAAGAGTTCAATGACGCTGCTGATCAGTTGTCGAGGGTCGAAAGGTGCAAGCTCCAGTTCGAGATGTCCTGATTCCACCTTGGAGTAATCGAGGATGTCATTGATGATCGTCAGCAAGGTTTCCCCTGATTCGCGAATTGCTTGGACGAATTTGGTTTGTTCGTCAGTCAAGCCAGATTCCTGCAGCAATGCGACCATGCCCAGAACGCCGCTCATTGGGGTGCGAATTTCATGGCTCATGTTAGCCAGGAACTCAGACTTGGCAACGCTTGCTGCTTCTGCCCGGTGCAAGCTTTCTTCGAGTGCCTTGGTGCGTTCGCGCACGCGCATCTCCAGTTGCTCATTAGTGCGCTGGAGTTTCTGATTAGCCTCGAAAAGTTCGCGGCTCTTTTCCTCTAAGAGGCGTTCCGCGTGTTGGCGGGCCGAGCGTTCCCTTTTGTGGCGCCGGTGCCAAATGTCGATTGTCGGAACCTCAAGACCGCTCATGGCGGGGTTTGGCCTCATGCCGCCGCTCTCGTAAGAAGGAACCTTTCGTGGCAGCCGTCGCCGCCAGATACCGACTCGCGCTCAATTGAGACCTCTTCTTCAAAGTGCTCGATGCAGCCTTCCAGTAGGCCACCGCAAAAGTCGGCAAAGGGACGACAAGACTGATAGGTCAGTTCGAGCTGGTTCGGCCCCAATGATACGCAGCCGAACGCCGGCAGCTCTGCATCCGGGTAGAGCTTGCGTACTTCAACGTGAATATAGTCTTCAATTTTCGAAATAAAATTGAATACGTCGCTGATCTCCGTGAAAAATTCCGGGTAGAGACCATGAAAGCGGCCAAAGAGATGTTTGCCGTAACTCCGCAACAAGGCTGGTACGGGGACCTCGGTCTCCTGGCTCAATCGGGAAACGAGGGCAATCAGTTCGTTGTGATCATAAGTGCCGACCGATGTGTAGGCGCCGCCCGATTCTAGATCGCAAGCCTCGATGATCCGTTCAGTAACTTCCTCACCGAAATGCTCATCCACCATATCGATCAATTCGACGAACACGATGCCTTTCATGGGATCAAGTTTTCCTGTCTTGCATAGTTTCCGCAGCGACGATCGTCCCTTCGGGCGATTACCCCTTGGACGTGGACGGTTATTTTGATGATAAAAGATTATTAGTTAAGTAAGCGTGTGGATTAGTAAAATGCCAAGAAGGGCAAACAATTTTGTTCGAATATCCACCATTTAACGATTTACAATCTTGCAGAGGCTCGCAGCGCTTCGAAAACCTCACAATTTCTGGGACAGGTAATGCCGAGGTCCCGGCCTTGGCGCACGACTTCACCATTCAGCCAGTTGAGTTCCAATGGCCGGCTCTGTTCCAGATCGTGTAGCATTGAGCTTTTCACAGAACTTGGCAGCTTCTTAAATACCGCTATGGTGTGTTCCACAATCTGTCGTTTAAAGGTGATGCCCTTAGCCCGGGCGACGGCGGTAACTTCCTCGACCAATTCTTCGAAAAACTGCCGACGTTTTGGATCGTCTCGCAGCCCCCCCACGTCAGAGCGGAAGTAAGCGGTGGCACCGGCCAAAGGTGCGAGAAAAATAAACTTTTCCCAAATTTTCTCTTCAATGCGCGTGGTCGGCTTGGCATCGATACCGGCTGCCTGACAGGCCGCATGGAGGCTTTCAACTCGCCAGGAGTCACTACCATCCAACTCGCCAAAGGTGAGCGCGGCAAAGTCCCCAGTATGGCGGATAACCCCGGGCTCGGCGATGGTCGCTGCGATATAGGCAACGCCGCCGATCACCCGCTGCCTGCCCAGCTCTTCAGCCACGGTTTCCTCGGCGGTGACGCCGTTTTGCAAGGGAACCACGGCACTGTCGATCGCCAGTAAAGGTTTAATCAGTCGGGCCGCCTCGGCCAAATCCCATAACTTGGTACAGAGGAGGGCTACATCAAAGATGCCGGCCTCTCGGGGGTCGCCCAGCAACTGCGGGTCTGTGATGGTGACGTCGCCGCGCGGGGAGAGAACTGTCAAGCCCTTCTCGGCCATGGCCGTAGCGTGGGCACCACGAGCCACGAAGGTAACCTCGTTACCATCCGCGGCTAAGCGGGCGCCAAAGTAGCCGCCGACCCCGCCGGCCCCCACGACTAGGAATCTCATAGTAGTTACCTGATTTGAGTCTCTTCCTCTTGGCTCAACTTAACGCCTCGCAGGCCCGCTTGATGCGCGCGCAGGCATCGATCAATAGCTCTGTCGAGGTTGCATAGGATATGCGGAAGTAGGGGGAAAGCCCAAAGGCCTCACCCTGCACGGCGGCCACGCCTTCGGCCTCCAGCAAATAGGTGACGAAATCCCCATCGGAGCGGATGACGTCGCCGCGCGGTGTCGTCTTGCCGATGGCACCGGCGCAGGACGGATAGACATAGAACGCGCCCTCCGGTGTTAGGCAGCTTAGGCCCCGGCATTGGTTCAGCCGCTCAACCACCAGGTCGCAGCGTTCTTTGAACACCTTGTTGTGCTCGGCGATAAAGTCCTGGGGCCCATTGAGGGCTTCGACCGAGGCGGCCTGACTGACCGAGCTCGGGTTAGAGGTGCTCTGGGACTGCACTTTCGCCATGGCCTTGATCAGCTCGGCGGGACCGCCGGCGTAGCCGATGCGCCAACCGGTCATACAGTAAGCCTTGGAGACGCCGTTCATGGTCAAGGTTCGGCCGTAGAGCTCGGGCTCGACCTGGGCCGGGGTGACGAAGCGGAAATCGTCGTAAACCAAGTGTTCGTACATATCGTCGGTCAGCACCCAAACCTGCGGATGGCGCTTCAGCACATCGGTGAGGGGCCGCATGTCCGATTCCGAGTAGGCCGCTCCGGTCGGGTTGGAGGGGCTGTTCATAATTAGCCATTTGGTCTTTGGCGTGATCGCCGCCTCAAGGTCGTCGGCCTGCAGCTTGAAACCGTTGTTCTGCGAGCACGGCACAGCCACCGGATCACCGCCGGCCAGTAAGACCATGTCGGGATAGGAAACCCAGAATGGGGCGGGAATGATCACCTCGTCACCCGGATCCAAGCTCGCCATGAAGGCGTTGAACAGGATCTGCTTGCCGCCGGTCCCAACAGAGATTTGCTTGGCTTCGTAATCCAGCCCGTTGTCCCGTTTGAATTTTGCGATGATCGCCTGCTTCAGGACCAGTGTCCCGTCGACTGCGGTATAGCGGGTTTCGCCTCGGCGGATCGCGGCGATGGCGGCTTCCTTGATGTTGTCCGGCGTTTCGAAATCTGGCTCGCCGGCGCCCAAGGATATGACATCGCGGCCGGCGGCCTTAAGTTCCGCCGCCTTGGTCGACACGGCAATGGTTGGCGAGGGCTTGATGCGCGACAGGCGCTCGGCGATCAGCGACATGATCTGGTTCTCCTGGCGAGGCTGCGAGGGAGTATCCGACCGTAATCAAGAGAAAACGCCCTGGCAACCGGCAAGATACGGACGCGGTAATTCGGTTGGAAATATATGTGGCAGAAAATCGTTCTTTTGCCTGAAAGCGCTCCAAGAAGGTCACCGAAATGTCGCTTTCTCGCTCCGGTCTCGCCAGTTGGCGACCCTTACTTGAGGGCGGAGAGCGGATCTTCTTGACCGCCCGTAAAAACATTTACAGGGGTATCGCATGATCACCAGGCAGCAACCCAAGATTAAGCCAGAGATCCACAACATCTTTCCGCCGCGCCAACTTTCCTTCTTCCGCAGCATTCTGGCTGCAAGCTGGCTGGGCTTAGTCGGTATGATCTTCATTGTGGCCGTCGTCGGCTTCCTTTTTCCCGGTCTGGTGCGGGCGCAAGGGGAGGAGGAGATCGTTGCGGGGCTTTACTTTCCAGCGCCTGATGAGGGGCAGGCTTGGCAGGCGCCAACGCTCAAGAGCGATGTGACGATGACCGTCAGCGGGCTGATCGCCGATGTGAGGTTGCGACAGCGATTCCGAAACCCAACCGATGCCTGGTTGGAGGGTGTCTACATATTCCCCCTGCCGGAGCGTTCGGCCGTCAACAAGCTGACCTTGAAAATTGGTGAGCGCCTTGTCAAGGGCACGATCATGCCCCGCGAACAGGCGAAAAAGACCTACGAGCAAGCGGCCAGCGAAGGACGGCGCGCCGGCCTGGTCAGCAGCGAGCGGCCCAACGTCTTCACCACCGCCGTCGCCAATATTGCGCCGGGCGAGGAGGTGGTGGTGGAGATCGGCTATCAGGACCGAGTCGAGGTCAAAGACGGGCGTTATTCTTTGCGCTTTCCCATGGTTGTCGCGCCCCGCTATCAGCCGCGTGGGGAGACCAGCCAGGCCCCTAACCTTGTGAGCCAAAGCCAGCCGAAAAGACGCGATCCCTTTGGGCCGTTTCGGGCGCCTGAGGATGGACCAGGTAATCCCGTCACCCTGGTGGTCGATCTTGATCCGGGATTTGCGCTGGCCAACCTGGAAAGCCGCTACCACGACGTCTTGATCGAGTCAGCGGGGATTCGGCGACACATCGTCACCCTTGCCGAAGGCCAGGTTCCGGCCGATCGCGACTTTGTGCTCGAGTGGCGGCCCCGTCGCGGCGTCGAGCCACAGGTCGCATTCTTTGCCGAAGAGGTCGGCGGCGAGACTTTTCTGCTCGGCCTCGTCGAGCCGGGAACTGACACCGAGGCCAACACTGTTGTGCCGCCCCGCGACTTAATCTTCGTTATCGACACTTCCGGTTCGATGCATGGTCCTTCTATCGATCAGGCGGTCCGGGCGCTCTCCCTGGCCCTGGGGCGCCTGCAGCCGCGCGATCGCTTTAACATCGTCCGTTTCGCTAGCGACATGTCCTCGCTCTTCGATCGCCTCAATCCGGCCAGCCAAACCAATATCGGCCGCGCCAAGCAATTTGTCGCCAGTTTCACAGCCGACGGCGGCACCGAAATGATGCCGGCTCTGCTTTGGTCCCTATCGGAACCGCCGGTACCGGGTCGCCTGCGCCAGATCGTGTTCCTGACGGACGGGGCCGTCGGTAACGATCGCGAGTTGCTGGCTTTGGTGAATAGCCGGTTGGCCGGGGCACGGCTCTTTCCCGTCGGCATCGGTTCCGCACCCAACAGCTTCTTCATGCGCAAGGCGGCGGAGCTGGGCCGCGGCAGCTTCACCTTTATCGGCGACGTGACCGAGGTGGCCCAGCGCATGTCGGCACTCCTGGCCAAGCTCGAACGTCCCATTCTCACGGATATCAAGGCGCGGTGGCCGGTGGTGTCGGAACTTTCCGTGGAAGCCTTTCCGGCGCCGCTCCGCGATCTCTATCAGGACGAGCCGGTGAGTTTTGCGGCTCGGCTGCCGGGCCAGTCTATCGAGCGGTTGAACGGTAAGCTGGTCCTCAGCGGCCGCCATGGAGAAAGGGCGTGGCGGCGGGAGGTGGATCTCTCGGTGCTTACTTCCGCGCCCGCCGTCGCCTCGATCTGGGCGAGAGAAAAACTGGCCCACATTCTCGACGGTCAATATCAGGGACGCGAGCCGGCCGTCGTCGAATTGGAAGCCACCGACTTGGCGGTGAAGCATTCCTTGGTGTCTCGTTTTACCAGCCTGGTTGCCGTCGACGACGTGGTCGCGCGCCCGCAGGAGGAATTGCTGAACACGGCGGAGATTCCCCGCAACCTGCCCGCCGGTTGGAGCGACGAAAAGGTCTTTGGCGCAGGCTTCGAACACATGCAGCGGCGACAGTTGCCCAGTGGGTTGCAGAAGGCCATGGGCCCCGGCCAGCCGGTTTCCCTGCCCCAGGGCGCGAGCGGGTGGTTTGAGCAGGCCATGCTGGGCCTGGGCCTGCTATCGCTTGGCCTCTACTTGCTCTTGGTGGCGAGCCGCCTGCGCCATGCGCGGTAAGACCATGTCGGCTAGGTCCTGGCAACGACCACTCCTTCTGGGCCTAGCCACGCTTGCTATCGGACTCGGCCTTTGGCAAATCGGTGCGGCGGCCGCGATCCAAGCCAAGGCCTGGCTCGCCTATGGCCTTATCGAACGGGCCTGGCAGCAGACCAAGCAAAGCGGTCAGCCGGCCAGGCCCTGGCCTTGGGCCGATACCTGGCCGATTGCCCGCCTGTCGGTCCCTGCCCGGGGGATCGAACAGCTGGTGCTGGCCGGCGGCAGTGGGCGAACCCTCGCCTTCGGACCCGGCCACCTGGAAGGGACAGCCGCGCCCGGTCTTGCGGGTCACAGCATTATCGGCGGTCATCGCGATACCCATTTCCGCTTTCTCAAGGATCTGCGAGCCGGAGATACGATCTTGCTGGAACGTCCCGAGGGCGGCGAAAGGCGCTACCGAGTGCAGCGGAGCGACATCGTGGATTCCCGCCGCGCCCGTCTCTTCCCGGCGGAAGATGGCCGCTCGGTCTTGAGCCTGGTGACCTGCTATCCCTTCGATGCGCCGACCACCGGTGGTCCCTTGCGATTTGTCGTCACGGCAGAGGCTTTGAGCCCCCAAGACTAGCTCTTCAAGCTTGCTGCTGACAGGACGTTGTCAGCAGCGACTTGCTAGAAGTAACCTTCAACGATGGTGGCAGCGAGATTGTGAAGGAGCCCCGCATGAGTGCATCCGATCCCCACAAGAGCCTCGCCTTTCGGGCCCTGCACCAACGCGACGGCGCCTTTATCATTCCCAACCCCTGGGATGTGGGCACCGCGCGCATTCTGGCAGGGCTGGGGTTTGAGGCCTTGGCCACGACCAGCGCCGGCATGGCCTTTTCGCTTGGTTTGAAGGAAGGGCAAGCGAGCCAGGAACAGGTGCTAGCTCATTGTCGCAGCATCGTTTCGGCGACCCCGCTTCCGGTCTCGGCGGACTTGGAAAAAGGCTTTGGCGATTCCCCGGACTTGGTTGCCGAAACCATTCGGCTGGCGGCGGAAACCGGCCTTGCCGGCTGTTCGATCGAAGACCACACTGGTCGGCCCGACGATCCCATCTATGACTTCGGCTTGGCGGTCGAGCGGATCCAGGCGGCGGTCGAGACCTGCCAAGGCCTTCCCCACGACTTCGTGCTAACCGCGCGCTGCGAGAACTTTCTCTGGGGACGGCCCGATCTGGAGGACACGATCCGGCGCCTGCAAGCCTTTGAAGCCGCCGGCGCCGAGGTGCTCTACGCGCCAGGACTTTATGACTTAGAGACCATCGCCAGCCTCTGCACGGCGGTCTCGGCGCCAGTCAATGTGGTCATGGGCATGCCCGGAGCCACCTTTGGCGTTCAGGA
This sequence comes from Rhodospirillales bacterium, assembly GCA_965222795.1. Lineage (GTDB taxonomy): Bacteria > Pseudomonadota > Alphaproteobacteria > Kiloniellales > CBDCUY01 > CBDCUY01. The sequence goes on from OZ244972.1 coordinate 4,635,582, forward strand.
GCTAGCCGCTGCCGGCGTCAAGCGCATCAGTGTCGGCTCGGCCCTGGCGCGTCTGGCCTACGGCGCCTTTGTCACGGCCGGTCGGGAAATGGCCAAACAGGGCAGCTTTCGTTTTGCCGAAGACGCCATGGGCTTTGCCGAGCTGGAAGAATTCTTTAAATAGATGCCTTTAACGGCGAGCTGGTGTTGGCGCTCTGGCCCGAGTGGTGAGCAGAATGCCGAGTAGGATGAATGCGAAGCCGGCCAGGTGATGGCCCTGCAAGCGCTCACCCAGGAAAAGCGCCGCGAGCAGAGTCCCGTAGACGGGAATTAGATGCAGGAACAGTCCCGCCTTCGAGGGCCCTACCAGGACAACGCCTTGGTTCCAGGCGATGTAGGCGAGAATGCCGGCAAAGAGGCTGACATAACCGATGGTCGCAAAACTTACCGGCGCCAGAGGTATGACCTGGCCTTGGCTGATTTCCCAAAGATAGAGCGGCGAGGTTAGAATGGTGGCGCCCAGCATGATGCCGGCCAACATGGGCAGGGTCTCCAGCGCCGCCGGCTTTCGCTTCAGCAACACCGAGTAGACCGCCCAGCAGGCCGAGGCGAAGAGCAGCCAGAGGTCCCCTCGGTTGATGCTAAGGCTCTTGGCCACGGCCAGGTCGCCGCGCAGGATGATGATCGCCGCCCCTAAAAAGGAGATCACCACGCCAAGGCCCTGGATCGCACCTAGCCGCTCTCCCAACAATCCCCAGGCAAGCGGCAGGATGAGGATCGGCCCGAGCGCGATGATCAAGGCCGCATTGATGGCGGTGGTCTGTTGCAGGCCAATGTAAACGGCCGAGTGAAAGCATGTCAGACCGCTCAAGGAGAGCAGGGCGATGTAGCGCCAGTGTTGCCCAATAAGATGGCGCTGGCGCCACACCCTGGGGCCGACGAAGAGCAGCAGAACCACCAGGGCGACCGACCAGCGCCACCAGTTGATGGCGATTGGTGGCACCGCGTCGCGCACCGCCCGACCGACGATCAGATTGCCGGCCCAGCACAGAGGCGCGAAGGCGAGCAGCAGGTAGGGCAGATCGAGCAGGCGTTTGAAGACGGGCATGGGGGGCTCCAGGAGCGAGAGCGCAGAAGGGTAGCCTTCCCAAGGGCAGCAAGGCAAGGCAAGGCGAGCGGCGACAGGCGACAGCTTCGTGATTGTCTAAGCCTGGCGACACTTTAGGCCGGGGCGATCTCCAAGCCCTCGTTGGAGAGGATCTCCAGCTTGGGCATCAGCGACAGCAGGCGCCGCGAGTACTCGTGGCGCGGGCTTTCGAAGAGGCATTCCGTTTCGGTCAGCTCGCACAGCCGGCCGTTCTGCATGACCCCGACCCGGTCGCACATCTGGCGGATCACCGGCAGGTCGTGGCTGATAAAGAGCATGGTCAAGCCTAGCTCCTGCTGCAGGTCTTTCAGCAGATTGAGGATCTGCGCCTGAATCGAGACGTCGAGGGCCGAGGTCGGCTCGTCGCAGATCAGGAAGCGGGGCCGGGTGGCGAGCGCCCGGGCGATAGAGATACGTTGGCGTTGCCCGCCGGAGAACTCGTGCGGATACTTGATGGCGGCGGCCCGGCCGAGGCCGACATGCTCCAGCAGGTCCTCGACGATCTCAATCACCTCGGCCCGCGAGCCCGCCAGTCCGTGAAAGCGAATGGGCTCGGCGACAATATCCAATACCCGCATGCGCGCATTCAAGGAAGAGTAGGGGTCTTGGAAGATCATCTGCATTTGCCGGCGATAGGGGCGCAGGTCACGCTCCTTCTGGATCGCCGTCAGGTCGCTACCGGCAAAACGGATGCGGCCAGAGACCGGCTGATAAAGGCCGCAGATCATCCGCGCCACCGTCGACTTGCCGCTGCCGCTTTCACCCACCAGGCCAAAGGTCTCGCCTTCCTGGATTTGCAGCGATACGCGATCCACCGCCGTGAAGTAGCGGCGGTTCCGCTTGAACATGGAGCGGCGGACCACAAAGCGCATGGTCACCTTGTCCAGTTCGATCAGCGGGCCCCCATTGCGAGCATAGTCGCGGGCCTGGCCGAGCCAATGGCTGGCCACGTCCAATTCCTGGCGCGGTGCTTCAGGGCCTTCGATGTAGCTCACCATGGGAAAGCGCAGTAGCTTGAGATCGGGGCGCGGGACGGCGCTGATCAGGCTCTTGGTGTAGGCGTGCTGCGGGGCGCCCAGGATCTGCTCGGTGGCGCCGCGCTCGACGATGCGGCTGCGGTACATCACCGCCACTTTGTCGGTGATATCGGCGATCACCCCCATGTCGTGGGTGATGATGATGACCCCGACCTGACGCTCCTTGCAGAGATCGCGGATCAGCTCCAGGATCTGTGCTTGGATAGAAACATCCAGGGCCGTGGTCGGCTCGTCGGCGATGATGAATTCCGGCTCGCTGCACAGGGCGAGGGCAATCACCACCCGCTGGCGCATGCCGCCGGAAAACTGATGCGGATACTGCTTGACCCGTTCTTGTGGGTCGGGAATGCCGACTTGATCCAAAAGCGCCACGGCGCGGGCCCGTGCCTTCTCCTCGCTGAATCCAAGATGCAGCTGGATGGTCTCCACCAATTGCCGCTCGATGGTGTAAAGGGGATTGAGGGAAGTCAGCGGGTCTTGAAAGATCATGCTGATCTTGCGGCCGCGGATCTTGCGGATCTCCTCGTAGGGCAGGGTGTCGATGCGCCGACCGTCGAGATGGATTTGCCCCGCTGTTACCTCGCCCGGCGGCTCCAGAAGGCCGATGACCGCGTTGCCGATGGTCGACTTGCCGGCGCCGGACTCGCCCACTAGCCCGTAAATTTCGCCGGGATGAACGGTGAGGTCGAAATCCTGCACCGCGGTGACTGATCCTCGACGGGAGGGAAAGTCGACGCGCAGTCCGGTGATTTCGAGAAGCGCCATCGCCCTACCTCAGTTTCGGATTGAGTGCGTCGCGCAGCCAATCCCCCAAGAGGTTGACGGCCAGCACCAGGATCGCCAAGACCGCGCCGGGGAAGATGGTGATCCACCATTCACCGGAGAAGAGGAAATCGTTGCCGACCCGGATCAAGGTCCCCAAGGACGGCGAGGTGGGTGGTACGCCGACGCCAAGGAAGGATAGGGTCGCTTCGGTGATGATGGCGATCGCCAAGTGAATGGTGCCGATCACCAAGACCGGGCCCATGACGTTGGGTAGGATGTGCCGGATGGTGATGGTCAGCGGATGCAGGCCGATCACCCGGGCCGCTTGCACGTACTCCATGTTCTTTTCCACCAAGGTCGATCCGCGCACGGTGCGCGCATACTGGACCCAGCCGGAAATGCCGATGGCGAAGACCAGCACGTAGAGGGCGACCTCGTCGTGCAGGGCTCGGGGCAGCACGCCGCGGGCCACGCCATCGATTAGAAGGGCGATCAGAATGGCGGGAAAAGTCAACTGGATATCGGCAATGCGCATGATCACCGAGTCCGTGGTGCCGCCCACATAACCGCTCAGCAAGCCCAGGCCGACACCCAAGACCATGGCGAAGAGCACCGAGGCAAGGCCGACGCCGATCGAGATGCGGGCGCCGAAGATAATGGTCGAGAGCATATCCCGGCCCTGGTCGTCGGTGCCGAAGAGGAACCGCGGGTCGCCATCGGCCAGCCAGACCGGCGGAATGAAGCTGTCCAGCAGGTCGATGGTGGAAAGGTCGAAGGGGTTGTGCGGCGCGACCCAGGGCGCAAAGATGGCGGCGCCCACGATCACTACGGTGACAATGGCCGCTACGACAATGCTGGGCGAGCGGGTGAAGGAGTGCCAAATATCGCCTTCGAAGAAGCGCCGCAAACGGTCGAAAGAACGGGTGCCAGCGCCATATGCGCTTTGTGGGTCTTCGACTGGCTGCATTTCCTCGCGGGTTGCCATGCTGCCGGCCCTACTGCGCGTGCTCGCCGCCGTCGGCCTTGTCGACGCGCAAGCGCGGATCGACGGTGTAATAGAGCAGATCGACGATCAGGTTGATAACCACGAAGAAGAAACCGATCATGATCAGGTAGGAGGCCATGACCGGGATATCGACCTCGTTGATCGCTTGGATAAAAAGCAGGCCCATCCCCGGCCACTGAAAGACGCTTTCGGTGATGATCGCAAAGGCGATGATCGATCCTAGTTGCAGGCCGGTAATGGTGATGACCGGAACCAAAGTGTTCTTCAGGGCGTGGCCAAAATTGACCGCTCGGTTGGAAAGCCCGCGGGCGCGGGCGAACTTGATGTAGTCGGTGCGCAGGACCTCCAGCATTTCCGATCGCACCAGACGCATGATCAGTGTCATTTGAAAAAGTGCCAGGGTAATCGCCGGCATGATAAGAGCCTTGAGGCCGCCGCTGGTGAGCAGGCCCGTCGTCCACCAGCCGAGCGCCACCACCTCGCCGCGGCCGAAGGTCGGCAGGAGCTGGAGCATGACTCCGAAGACGAGAATCAGCAAAATACCGATCAGAAACGTGGGCAGCGATACGCCGATCAGCGACAGGGTCAGGAACAGCCGCGAAACGAAACCCTCTCGGTGCAGGCCGGTGTAGACCCCCATGGGCACGCCGACGATCAGCGCCAGGACAGCGGCAACCAAGCTGAGTTCCAAGGTGGCCGGCAGGCGCTCGACGATCAGCTCTTTGACCGGTCGGCGCTGCTGGTAGGAAATGCCGAACTGGCCCTGCATGGCGTTGCCGAGGTAGCGGCCATACTGCACGAAGAAAGGATCATTGAGGCCCAGGCTCTCGCGCAGGGCTTCGCGGTCGGCGGTGCTGGTGTCTTGGCCCACCATGTTGTTGATCGGGTCGCCGACGAAACTGAACAGGGAGAAGGCGATCAGCCCCACCATCAACATGACGATGAGGGATTGCAGCAAGCGGCGGATAACGAAGGCAAACACCTATGCCGAACCCCCAAACTTAGTTTCTCAAGAATAGCCGGATCGGCCCACGTGACCCACTTGCCTTCCTTGTCACCCTAACCACATCTCGCTGTCATTGCGAGGAGGCGAAGCCGACGCGGCAATCCACAGGACCTTGTCGCTGCCGCAACGTTGCATGGATTGCCGCGCCTTCGGCTCGCAATGACGACGGGGGTAGGTCTGGGCCTTGCTTCGAATTCAGCAAACCGTTCGCCCCTGGAAATAAAGACGCCGGGGCCATTGCGGACCCCGGCATCCTCAGTCCATCCGACACGGATTTACTTAACGACCGTATAGCGCATGTCGAAGACGTTGTCCGGACGTTGGAAGACTTCGACCTTCTCGCTGGTGCCCCAAGATAGCGGCTGCTGGTGCAGCGGAATGTGACCAACCTCATCGAAGTGAATCTTGAAGGCTTCGTTGATCATGTCCTGACGCTTGTCTTGGTCGGACTCGCTTTGGATCATTCCCGCCAGTTCGTGCACACGCTCGTTGCAGTATCCGCCGAGATTGAAGGCGCCAAGCCCGTCGCGGCGGCAGGCCATGAGCGACGAGATCGGGTTATAGCTGTCATAGCTCGACGGCGTCCAACCCAGGAGGAAGAAGCTGGTATCATAGTTGTTCTGGGCCAGCACCTTGGCGAAGTACTTCGACTTGGTCTGCGCCAGCAGGTTCACCTTGACGTTGATCTTGGCCAGCATGGCCGCGGCTGCCTGACAAATCCGCTCGTCGTTGACATAGCGGTCGTTGGGGCAATCCATGGTCACCTCAAAGCCGTCCGCGTAGCCGGCTTCTGCCATGAGCTCCTTCGCCTTGGCCACATCCAAGGCCGGGCGCTGGTCGAGCTCCTCGCTCCAACCGTTGACCTGTGGTGCGACCATCAAGGCAGCCGGCCGGGCCGAGCCGCGCATCACCTTCTTCTTGATGGCTTCGATGTCGATTGCCAACTGGAAGGCTTGGCGAACCCGCGCGTCCTTAAAGGGGTTCTTGCCCTTGATGTTGGAATAGAGCAGCTCGTCACGGTCCTGATCGAAGCCAAGGAAGATCGTGCGCATTTCCGGGCCGGTCAGCGGCATGACGCCATCGGCTTGCTCCAAACGCTCCCAGTCTTGCACCGGTATGGGATAGGCCATGTCCACGTCACCGGCGATCAGGGCCGCCACGCGGGTTGCATCCTGGCCGATGGGCGTGAATATGCCTTCGGTGACATTGCCCGACATTTCGCCCCACCAATTGGGGTTCTTCTCGATGACCGTGCGCACACCGGGTTGGCGCTCCTTGACCATATAAGGCCCAGTGCCGTTGGCGTTGAGGTTAGCGAAGTTGCCTTCCTCGCCGCCCTTGACGTTGGTCGCCGTCGCGGTGGAATGTTCTTCAGCCCAATCCTTGTCCATGATGTAAAAGATTTCGAGCTGGATCGGCAGGATCGGATCCGGCTTGGGGGTAATTAGGTCGATGGTGTGGTCGTCGATGATTTTGACATCTTCGATCATCCCGGCGATCACCTTGAGATCGGAACCTTCGGAATGAATTCTTTCGACGGAAAAGGCGACGTCTTCGGCGGTGAAGTCATTGCCGTTATGGAATTTGACGCCCTTGCGCAGGTGGAAGCGCCAGGTGGTGGGGTCGAGCTGCTCCCAGGAGGTTGCCAGGTTCGGTGCGGCCAAGTCGTTGCTGGCCAGGCCCTCCTTCGTCTTGATTACCAGGCCTTCGTAAATATTCGATTGGAATCCCAATGTCATGGTCTCGAAGAGGCCATGCGGATCCATCGTGGCAACGTCACCTTGGAAGGCCCACTTGAAGGTCTTCGCGTCGGCTTGACTTGCCAGTCCCAAGGTAAACGCCGCGACAGCAGCCAAAAGTCCTGTTCGAAATGTCATAGTGATCTCCCTATGTCATTATTCGGTCATGCCTAATCTCGGTCAGGCTAAGTTCGTACTTTGTCTCAAGCTTAGAACATTTCTGCTGCAAACGGAACAGCTAGTCCACCACCGCTCAGCCCATTGGCGATCCCTTGCTAAAAGCTGTCCTTAAAGACGTGTCCTCCTTTCATCACCATGAGTATCGCTTCGCCTTGTCCGCTGAGAAGGGCGAGATCGGAAAGGGGATCCCCATCGACGATGATGAGGTCGGCCAGGGCATCGGGGGCCACCACCCCAAGTTCGCCTTGACGGTTCAGAATTGCGGCATTGATGGAGGTAGCAGACATCAATATCTCATCAGGACGAAGCACTTGATGCCGCAAGGCAAACTCGCCCAGCTGCTCGGAATGCATTTCGCCCAGGAGGTCGGTGCCGAATCCCATCCTGACGGCCGCGGCCTTCAATACCTCTAGCGCCTTGAGGCCAGCTTCCCGCACCACTTCAAGCTTCTGCAGGCTGACTTCGGGAAAGCCCAGTTCGCGGCCGAATTTGTGATTGGCCTCGTAGGTGATCAAGGTCGGCACCACAAAGGCGCCGCGTTCCGCACAAAGGGCCGCTGTCTCGGCATCGATCAGGTTGGCGTGTTCGATCGAGCGAACACCGAAGTCAACCGCGCGATAGATCGCCTCGGGCGTGTAGGCATGGGCCATGACATAGGTCTGCCAGGACTGCGCCTCCCACACGATGGCACGTATCTCCTCTTCAGAATATTGCAGGTTCCAAATGGGATCGCTCGGCGAGGCGACACCGCCAGAAGCCATGATCTTGATCTGGGTGGCGCCACGGCGCAGCTCCTCGCGGGCCGCACGCCGCACTTCACTGACCCCATCCGCGATGCGGCTGAAGGCGGCGCTTCCCTGGCAGCAAAGGCAGAGCGTATCCGGCTCCAACGGGCGAAAGTCGCCATGGCCGCCGGTCTGTGACAGGGCCTTGCCGGAATAGAAGATGCGCGGCCCGTTGATCAGTCCACTTTCGACCGCCATTGCCAGGCCATAATCGGCGCCGCCGGCGTCCCGCACGGTCGTGAAACCACGTTGCAGGGCGGCCTCCAGAAACCGACGAGCGTATTGATAGACTAGCGAGCGTGGCATGGCCTCCAAGCGGGCGATATTGGGATCGGCCGCCAAGGCGTGAAAGTGGGCGTCGATGAGACCGGGCATCAAGGTGCGCCCGCGCAGGTCGACGACGCGGTCTGCCGTCACCCTGATGGGCTTGTCGGACACTTCCTTGATGCGATCATCCTCTACCAAGACATGGTGGTCTTCCAGCAGCTCCGGCTGTTGGCCATCGAACAAACTACAATGGGCAAAGAGAAGCATGGTCATGTCGGGCTCCCGCCACGATGGGCCGCCAGGCCGGCGGTTAACTTGCACATTGACATGGCGCCGCAACCATCACTGTGCGGTGTTGGCGGTAAGCCCTTCTAAGCTGCCAAGGGTGTATTCCAGCTGAGACCGCGCCCGCTCCAAGGCACCTTCCAAGTTCTTTATTTCGTCGCGCCGATTGGCGATCTTGCGTTCTAGGGGGGCAATCGACATCTTGAGCTCCATCGCCTTGGCATCCATGCGCTTTGCTTGCTTTTCGGCTTCCAGAAAGCGCTTGTTGAAGCGACTGACTTCAGCCTTCTTTTCTTCAATGCGGGCTGACATGCGCTCGAACTCACGCTCCGCCTTGGTGACCTGCGACTTGAGCGCCGAAAGGCTGGCGGTAGCCTTACTTGATTCCTCAGTTAGCGCGGCCTTCTGCGCCTCAGTTTCTTCGATCAATGCGTCATGTTGCGCCTGGGCTTCGGTGATTGCCGCCTCTATCTCCTGAACCTTGGCTTGTGCGTCGGAGACGTCTCCATAGGCACTCAGAAGTTGTTCAATTTTCTCTTCTTGTGACTCAATTTGCGCCTGTTGATCGGAGATTGATTCTTCTAATGACTTAACTTTTGTTTCGCTGTCGGCCAGCAGGGTCTGCGCTTCTTTCAAGGAATTTTCTTTTTCTTCCAAAGCTTTCGTTTCTTCCGCCAGCTTCGTGGAAATGTCGGCGAGACTTTCTTCCTGTTTGGCTTGATGCTCGGAGAGCTCTTGTTGCAGGTTTGCCCGCTCCTCCTGCCAGGCCGACCTTTCGCTCTTGTGACCGGCATAGAGATAAGACCAGCCGCCAAGACCGATTACGGCCAGTGCCGCAAGAAGAATCATACCGGTCTTGCTGCTCGAAGGTTTTCCCCCTTGAGCCATCGAATCCTCCCTTGTAACAAGCCCCTGGCCTATGGGCCCAAGCGCCTATGGTTCCCCGTGATCCAGCGGTCAAAGCTAGCTCGAAACCATCTCTGACTACTGTTCCCTCAAGAGATAGCATCGGTCGGTGCAATTGTCGCGGTCAATATGGCGGTTGGATGAACTGAGCTCAGCGCAGTATCGAGCTCTGGCTTGCTACCAGCCGGTCGACCATATGGGGGATGGAGTCATCCTCCACATTGGCGAAGGCGAGGCGCAAGAAACGGTCTTGGTTCGGCCCGAACATGCTGCCTGGAAGGGTCAAGAGGTTCTGCTTGTCCACCAGCCTGCGGGCGACCCGAGCGGCCGGCTCGCCGGAGAATGGGTGGCGCAAATAAGCGAAATAGGCCCCTGCGCTTACCAGTTCGTAGGCCAATTCATTGCGCCGGCAAGCCTGCTTCAAGACCGATACCCGCTTGGCCATGGCCTGCCGTTTGCTTTCGCGCCAATCGTCAAGTTCGGTCAGGGCGAGGAGGGCGGCCAGCTGACCGATGCGCGGCGCGCAGATCGCGACACAGTCCATGGCCTTGGACACAGCCGCCAACAACGCCTCGCCCGCAACAATCGCACCGACCCGATAGCCGGTCAGGCTGTAAGCCTTGGAGAAGCTATAAAGATGGATCAAGTGGTCCCGCCAACCCGCTGAATTAAAAATACCATGCGCGGGATCGGTGGTCGGTCGAAAACCATAGTAGGTCTCATCGACCACCAGGGCGAGGCCACGGTCCTTGGCAAGGGCGTAAAAGGCCTGGATCAGGTCTGGCGGGTAAATGGCGCCGGTCGGATTGTTGGGTGAAACCAGCAAGATTGCCCGGGTCTTCGAGGTGATGCGGGCGGCCGCATCGTCAATAGCAGGAAGGCCGCCGCTTTCTGGCCGAAACGGCAGCAGCACCGGGCGAACGCCCTGCATTTCGAGCCACATGTGGTGGTTGAAGTAGTAGGGTTCGGGCAGCAGCACCTCCTCACCGGCGCCGGCAAGTGCGGTCATGGTCAAACAGTAGGCCTGATTGCAGCCGGCGGTAATGCAAATGTCTTGCGGCCGAACTGTTGCCTGATAGTCCCGACTGAGGCTCCCGGCCAAGGCCTCGCGCAACTCTGGCAGGCCGGTAATGCCGGTGTAAAAGGCGCTGTCCGGCTCCCGCACCAGGTCGGCAAGTCGATCGCGCAGCTGCTTCGCTGGTGGATAACTGGGCACCGCCTGTGCCAGGTCGAGAAGCGGCTTTTCGGGAGGAAACGAGCGGTCCGCGATCCATGCCTGTGCTTCGGCGATTGGCGGTTCCACCACGGCGTTGAGAGCTGGATTGATCTCCAAGGTCGTTACCTCACTGTTTACCTGGCTTCAGCCTATTATCCCTGCTGAAAATAGGCGAGCACTATAAAGACCGCCACGCCGCCGGCCACGCCCGCCAAGACATTGCGCTTGCAAAGAAAGAAGACTGCAAAGCCAAAGGCCGTGGCGGCCAGCCGGTCGATCAGCGGCGCCTCGGTCAGGCCGCCGCTTGGCATGACGATCATGCGGGCTACCAGGCCGGCGATCATGGCGTGGGCCACGCAGTTTACCCAAGTAAAGACATCGCCCGAGGGTTTGATGCGCGCCGATAGCAGGACGCCCAAACCACGCCAGAGATAGGATCCGGCTGCGGCCAGCGCCACCAACGGCCACAATCCGAGCTCGCCCATCACCGGCTTCCTCCCAGCCGAAACCGACGCGACAGAGCGAAGGCGAAACTGCCGGCGATGACTCCGGCGAGGAGGACTCCCCAATCATGGGACAAGAGATGCAATGCCGGGCCGCAGATGGCGCCGATGACAAGTGACAAGGCAATGCTGCGGTCCTTGCTGACAGAAAGAAGCAGAGCAAAGAACAACGGGCTTAGAAAAATGAGCCCGAGCGCAACCGGCCGGTCGAGGGTGGTTGTTGCGGCAAATCCGACAACCGTGCCGGTGAGGGCTGCTGATACGCAAACGCCTGCAAAGGCAACGAAGTAGAGGCGCCTTTGCGGCGGCTCCAGCCGCGCCGACTGGCGCATGGCAGCCGCCCAGGTGTTGATGGACATCATCTGCACCAGGGCGTAGAGCCAGCCGGGCCGGGTCATTCCTTCGCGCAGCACGGGCATCAACGAAACCGCCATCGGCATGAAGCGTGCGTTGGCCATGGATACGGCCATAACGATGGCGATGACGTCGCTCCCGGCGGCATAGAGTTCGGCCAAGGCGACCTGCCCGGGTAGCCCCCAGACACCCAGTGTAATGGCCAAGGCTTGCGGCAGGGAAAAGCCGCTTTCCTGGGCCAAAGAACCAAAGCCGGTCATGCTGGAAAGCAAGATGATCGAAGGCAGGCCGGAAGCGTCTCTGACGGCCCTGGCAATCAACTTTCTCTTGGCTCTGCCCTGGTCGTTCATTTTCTCTCGTTCGGTTTTGGCACTCTGTCCGACGACGGACCAGAGCTCTAGTCCATTGCCTTGTCACGTAAAATTGTGGATGCAGCCCGTGTTTCTTAGTGATCACCCCGGATAGGGAATAAGGAAGAACTTGGCCTATCCGGTACTATTCGTCTAGCATCCCGATCAGCGAAACTAGAAGCGCAGGATAAGGGCTTGGTCGAACCTTTCGATCGTTGACTAAAGCTAGAGAGTGGGAGGATATCGATGTTGGTGAAAAGTAAATGGCCGTCGCTTCTCGGCGCCATGGTGATCGCTGTGGGCTTTGGCGGGGCTGCCAAAGCCGCTGAGGACACCTTGCCCGATAGCTTCGAAAAGCCAGGCGGGTTTCCGGAACGGCCGTTGACAATGATCGTGCCCTATGGTCCTGGCGGTGGCTCCGGCCAAGTCGCAGCGGCCATGGCGCAGGCGGTTACCGAGCTGACCGGGGTGGGCATCAATCGCGACCATAAGCCGGGTGGCAGCGGCATTGTCGGCTTGAGCAACTACATGGCGGCGCCAGCCAATGGCTATACGGTGCTCGAGCATATCGACGATGCGACCAGCGCCTTTGCCTCCGGATCCAGCGACGTCGATCCGGCGGCAGACCTCATCCCTTTGGTGACCTCGCAGATCACCTTCAGCCAGATCTACATTCGCGCCAATGAAGATCGCTTTACCGATTGGGATTCCTTTGTTGCCTTCGCTAAGGCGCAAGACGGTAAGGCAACCATCGCCAACGTCTCCCGCGAAGGGTCGATGGAACGCTTGAACCTCAAGTTTATCATGGACCACTTCGGCTTTTCCTTGCAGCAAATCAGTTTCGACAAGGGTGGCCCGCGTTACGCTGCACTCAAGGGTGGTCAGGTGGATGCGCTCTTCGAACAGCCTGGCGATGTTCGCGGCTTCCTCGATTCAGGCGACTTTAAGCCCATTCTCACCCTGCTGAAGGAGCGTCCGCCGGCCTTTGCCGATGTGCCATCGATGAGCGATGTCGGCCTCGAGTTCGAGCCGCTGATGCGCTATCGCGGCTTCTACGTGAAGGCTGGTGTGCCCGAGGATCGCTTGAAGTGGCTGCAGTGGGCTTTTCAGAAGGCCTATTTCCAAGAGAGCTATCAAGAATACAACAAGACCAAGTTCATGGACCTGATCGACAGCTTTCGTGATACCGAGGGTTCTATCGAGCTGATCAACCAGACGGCGGACATCTACCGCAAGACCTACGAAGCGATGGGCCTCATCCAGTAGGCCGGCGCAGCCTCGAAGAAGAAGGGCGCCGGTTCGCCGCCGGCGGTCGGCGCCCGACTACCGAGGGGGAGGGGACCCATGGGCAGATTGACCCGTGGTCAGGTTTTCGAGGTGCTATTCTGGCTGGCCTTTGCGGCCCTGGCCTACCTATTGAGCTTCAGCTTCGATCGGAACATCGAAATATACCGCTTCAACGCTACGGGCTGGCCGCGAGTGGTGATTTTGATCATCGTCTTGGCCGCCTGCGGTCAGCTGGTTCAGTATTTGTTGCAGAAGGATAGGCATTCGAGCGGACCTGATGATGATCGAGAGGCCGCATCGGCTGCGGGAGGCGTTCCCGTCATTCGCCTCGCGGCAACGCTCCTGCTGCCATTCTTCTATGCGCTGCTTCTTGACTATACGGGCTTCTATGTGACCACACCGCTTTTCATCTTCGCTTTTCTTCTGCTGCTAGGCGAAAAGCGCGTGCATCTACTGCTGGCCGCGACCGTTGTCATCTATTTTCTGCTGCTCCTGCTCTTTACCAAGCTCTTCTACGTGGGCCTACCGGTCGGCAACTGGCACCCCTTCTATGACATTAGCAATTGGCTTTTGGTGCTGTTGCAATGATTGACATTTTTGGGATTGGGTAGCCAGGTCCATGGAAAACTTCATCGCCGGCACCCTCATGCTCTTTGGCAATCCGACGAGTGTGCTGATCTTTGTTGGCGGGCTTTTGGGGGGCATGCTGTTTGGGGCCATCCCCGGGGTCTCCATGTTGACACTGGCGGCCATCTTGTTGCCGTTTACCGGCAACTTGACGGCGAGCGATGCGATCATGCTGTTTTCCGTGATCTATTGTTCTGGCGTGTTTGGCGGCGCTATTACGGCGATCTTGTTCAACATCCCTGGCGCACCGGAGAATGCGCCAACGGCCTTCGACGGCTATCCGATGACGCAGAAGGGTCTAGCCGGCAAAGCGGTGGGGGCGGCCGTGTTGTGTTCGGCTTTCGGTGGCACCTGCTCGGCGATCTTGATGATGTCGGCAACGCCCTTGATCGCCGATTGGGCGATCTCGTCCTTCGGGCCGCCGGAGATATTTGCCCTGGTCTTTTTTGGCCTGACGGTTGCTTCTTCGGTCGGCGCCCGTACTTTGTGGAAAGGCTGGCTGTCGGTCCTCTTAGGATTGATGATCGCCACGGTAGGGCTCGACCCAGTTGGCGGCATAAAGCGCTACGATTTTGGCTTTGTTTACCTCTTGGCGGGCATTCACTTCATCCCGACAATTCTCGGCTTTTTCGCCGTTTCGGAGGTCTTTATCCAGGCGGAAAAGCGCGCCAAGGGGATTTATCAGGCGCCCAAAGTCAACCTCGATTTTCCAAGCTTTATCGAGTTTTGGCAGCTCAAATTCGCCGTCGCTCGTTCGGTCTTGCTTGGTTTTTTCGCCGGTATTTTGCCGGGCATCGGCGCTACCTTGGCGGCCTTTATGGGCTACAACGAAGCGGTGCGCTGGTCGAAGACGCCTGAGCGTTTCGGCAAGGGCGAGCTGGAAGGGGTCGTCGCCTCGGAGACTGCCAATAACGCGGCCACCGGTGCGGCGATGATCCCCCTCTTGGCGCTTGGCCTGCCGGGCGGTGCCTTGACCGCCATGATGATTGGGGTCTTCCAAATCCACGGCATCGAGGCCGGTCCGCTGGTCTTTATCAATAGTCACGACCTGGTGTGGGTCGTCTTCTCGGCCATGTTCTTTGCCAACATCGCCATCTTTCTCTTGGGCTGGCTGCAGACCAAGACGGTGGTCCACCTGCTGCGTGTCCCCTTTCATTTCATGGCGCCGGCGATCTTGCTGCTGGCAACCGTCGGCTCCTATGCGGTGCGGGGCCTCGGGGTCGATATCATGGTGATGTTCGGGGCTGGCATCCTCGCCTTCTTCCTGCGCCGCTCCGGCTACTCGGTGCCCGGTATCGTCCTCGGGCTGATCCTCGGCAAGATTGGCGAGCAGACCTTTGCCCAGGCCATGCAGATGGTTCACTATGACCTCGGGACGTTGCTGCAGCGACCCTATGCCCTGGCCCTCTTGCTGGGCGGCGTTGCGACCATGACCGTCAATGTTTACAAGGCCTTTACCGGCCGCCACCGAGAACCGGAGCAAGGGGCCTAATCACCCAGAGCAAGGCGAACATGACCATGTCCCCGGCGGACCAGTCCCCGCACACGAAAAATGAGAACCCGAACGTCATTGATGCCTTGATGGCGCGGGCGCGATCCGCAATGGCGGCGATTGTCGATGCGGAGCAATCCCGTATCGACGAGGCGGTCACGGCCATTGCTTGGTCGCTTTACCGGCCGGAAAGCGCCCGTGCCCTTGCCGAGCTGGCGGTATCGGATACCAGCCTCGGCAATGTGGCTGACAAGATCACCAAGAACACCCGCAAAACCTTCGGCACCCTGCGTGATCTCTTGCGCGCCAGGACGGTGGGCTTGATCGAAGAGGATCCGGCCCGTGGCTTGGCCATCTACGCCAAGCCGGTCGGCGTGGTGGGGGCGGTGACACCTTCGACCAATCCCTCGGCAACGCCGATCAACAAGGCGATGATGGCGATCAAGGGGGCGAACGCCATCATCATCGCGCCCTCGCCATCGGGCTGGAAAACCTCGGCCAGGGCCGTTGAGTTGGCGCGCGACGAGCTCGGCCGCATCGGCCTGCCTGCCGACCTGATCCAGGTGCTGCCGGCGCCGGTCACTAAGGAAACCACCCAGGCGTTGATGGAGGCTGTCGATCTTGTCGTGGTGACAGGCTCGCAGAACAACGTGCGTCGCGCCTACTCAAGTGGCACGCCAGCCATCGGGGTCGGTGCCGGCAACGTCCCGGTGATCATCGATGAAACGGCTGATTTCGATGACGCGGCGACAAAGATCGCGGCCTCCAAGTGTTTTGACAATGCGACCTCTTGCTCGTCGGAAAACGCCTTAGTCATCGTGGAGGCCGCCTATGAACCGGCGATCCAGGCTCTGGCGGCGGCGGGTGGCCACCGGGCCACGGCGGAAGAGCGCGAGCGTATCATCCAGGAGCTATGGCCGCAGGGCAAACTGAGCCGGCAGCTTATTGCCCGCGATGCTGCCATTCTGGCGGAGGCCTTCGGTCTTGCCACGCAGGCGCGTGGCAAGCGGTTCTTTTTGGTCGAGGAATCAGGGGTCGGACCGGCCTTCCCGCTCTCCGGCGAGAAGCTTTCCCTGGTCTTGACGGTCTACCGGGTGCCTGACTTCGAAGCGGCCAGTCGCAAGGTCGCAGAAATCTTGGAGCACCAAGGCAAAGGCCATTCCTGCGGCATTCACACAGGGGATCAGCAAAGGCCCAAGCACCTGGCCGAGACCCTGCCGGTGGTCCGGGTGCTGGTCAATCAGGCTCATACCTTCGGCAACGGCGGCAGTTTTGAGAATGCGCTGAACTTTACCCTCTCCATGGGCTGCGGCACCTGGCAGGGCAACTCGATCTCGGAGAACCTGAACTATCGCCACTTCATTAATTTGACCCATCTGGTCACCACCGTCGGCGAGGACAAGCCGAGCGAGGAAGACCTCTTCGGTGCCTATTGGGCCAAATACGGAAAGAGCGGATGAATTTGGAAGAACATGCCGGCAAGGGCCTTTTGAAAACCTCCGGCGTTCCTGTGCCCGAGGGCCGCTTGGCGGCCAGCCCAGAAGAAGCCGCAGCGGCAGCGCGAGCCTTGGGCAAGGTCGTCATCAAGGCTCAGGTGCCAGCGGGAAAGCGTGGCAAGGCCGGCGCTATCCTGCCAGCCGACAGCCCAGAGGAAGCCGCAGCCGCGGCCGAGAGCATCCTCGCCATGACCTTAGGCGGCCATTCGGTTGAGCGTGTGCTGGTGGAACATCGGGCGGCGATCGCCCAAGAACTCTATGCGGCGGTGTTGACCGATACCTTGGCCCGGGCGCCGGCGGTTATCTTCTCTTCCAAGGGCGGCATGGATATCGAAGCGCTGGCCGCCGAGGAGCCGCAGGCCATCCGCCGCCATGTGGTGGACCTTGCCCAGGGTTTCGACGAGGCGACGGCGCTCGCTTTGTTGGGTGAGCTTGACCAGTCGGCCAAGGGTGCGGTTGCGGATGTTCTGGCCAAGCTCTACGCGCTTTATTGCAAATGCGACTGCGAGCTCGTGGAGGTCAACCCGCTTGTCTTGACCAAGTCGGGTGGCACCATGGCGCTCGACTGCAAGATGGTGATCGATGATTCAGGCTTGGCACGGCAGCCTGACTTGGCGGGTCTCGGGGCTGAGGAGCCTGCGACAACCCTAGAGGCGCGGGGCCGGGAGCACGGCCTGCGCTATATCGAACTCGATGGGGAGATCGGCCTGCTGGCCAATGGGGCCGGGCTTACCATGACCACCATGGACGTCATCGTCCACTATGGCGGCCGGCCGGCCAACTTCCTGGAGATTGGTGGCGAGGCCTATACCAAGGCGGAAGCGGCGCTTGCCTTGGTCTTGGCCAATCCGAAGGTGAAATCCCTGGTGGTGAATTTCTGCGGTGCCTTTGCCCGCTGCGACGTGATGACGGAGGGGGTGGTTAAGGCCTGGGAGACCCTCAATCCGGATCTCCCGGTCTTCTTTTCCATTCATGGCACCGGCGATGACGAAGCCCGCGCGCTGGTCCGCGAGCGGCTGGGGCTGGAACCCTATCCGCGCATGGATGACGCCATTCAGGCGGCGATCGAGGCTGCGGTCGAGGTGGCGACATGATTGTTCGGGCGCAGGATCGGGTGCTCATCCAGGGCATCACCGGCCGTCAGGGCAGCTTTTGGGGCGCCCGCATGCAGGCCTACGGCACCAATGTGGTCGCCGGCGTCAACCCCAAGAAGGCGGGTAGCGAGCATTTGGGCGTGCCGGTCTTTGCCAGTGCGCGCGAGGCCATGACAGCTGTTGGATTTGACGCTTCTGTGCTTTTTGTGCCGCCGCTTTTGGCGAAGGCGGCGGCTCTGGACGCGATCGAGGCCGGAGCGAAGACGCTGGTGATCCTGACCGAGTTCATTCCGGTGCTCGACGTCATGGAGGTTCTGGCCGCGGCCAAGGCGGGCGGTACCTGCGTGGTCGGCCCTAACACCGCCGGCTTGGTCACTCCCGGCGAGTGTTTTGTCGGCATCATGCCAGGCTTTAATGCAGCCATCTTTCAGCCTGGGCGCATCGGCGTCATTTCCCGCAGCGGCAGCCTCGGAACCCTGGTGTGTCTCAACCTGGTGCAGGCGGGCCTGGGCCAGTCCGCCTTTATCGGCATTGGCGGCGATCCAGTCTCGGGAACGACTATGCGCGAGGCGCTAGAGCGGCTCTCGCTCGATGACCGCAGCGATGCGGTGGTTTTGGTTGGCGAGATCGGCGGCGAGAAGGAAGAAGAAGCGGCTGAATTCGCGGCTAGCATGACCAAGCCCGTCGTTGCCTTTATCGCCGGGCGCGCGTCACCGCCGGGCAAGAAAATGGGTCATGCTGGCGCCATCGTTATGGGCGACCGAGGCACCCACAGTTCTAAGATACAGGCGCTTTCTGCCGCGGGTGTCACCGTCGTTGACACGCCATCACAAGTTGGGGCGGCGCTTACTCCTGACTCTTGACCGTGGCAAAAGCGATGACGATCGCGGAAATCCATCTGCACCGTGTCGTGGTGCCTTTGAAGCGGCCCTACCGCCTGGCCTTTGGCCCCGTCGCGGCCTTCGACAGTCTCCTCGTGCAAGTGCTTGATGGGGATGGCGGCGCGGGTTGGGGCGAAGCGACAGCCTTGCCGGGCTATGGCGAGGAGACACCAGAGGGCGTCTGGCGGGAAGCGGTCGCTCTGGCGCCGAACCTGCCTGGTTTGACGCTCGGCCAAGCCCAACGACGCCTCGCCTCTCAGCTGGGTTCCCAGCCCTTCATGGTAACCGCCTTTGCCACCGCCTTGGAGATGGCCAGGGGTCACAGCCTTCTGCAAGCATCCCCTGGTGCCTGCGTGCCGCTTTTGGCAGTTGTCGAGGCCAGCGAGGGGCAAGCCCTTGAGGAGGAGATCGAGGCACTGCTAAACGCCGGCTATCGGACGCTGAAGGTCAAGGTGGGCTTCGATGTCCAGGCAGACCTGCAAAGATCGGCGGCAATCCAGGATCGGGTCGGTGACAGGGCGCGCATTCGCCTCGACGCCAACCAAGGCTATAGCCATGAAGAGGCCAGCCGTTTTCTTTCCGGCCTCAATCCTCAGGGCATCGAACTTCTGGAGCAGCCCTGCCACAAGGATGACTGGTCGTCAGCGGTGGCCCTCTCCAATGCATCGCCCGTCCCCTTGATGTTGGACGAATCAATTTATGGGCTTGCCGATATTGACCGGGCCGCCGAGATGAAGGCGGCCACGTACATCAAGCTGAAACTGATGAAAATGGGAAGCCTCGATCGCCTGGCGGAAGGCATCGCGCGGATCAAGGCCCGCGGCATGATCCCGGTATTAGGCAACGGCGTGGCTGGAGATCTCGGCTGTTGGATGGAAGCCTCTATCGCGGCCGCAACAGGTCTAGAAACGGCCGGCGAAATGAACGGCTTCCTAAAGCCTTGCCAGTGTGTATTCGAAGAGCCGCTGACAGTTCGAGGTGGCGCTGTGTTCTTGCCGAGAAAATTTCCCGGTGTTGATGAAGACGCCCTGCTACAGCTTCGGCAAGACTATCGTTCTTTTTCCCGCTCCGGGCCCAAGGCATGTGGCCGTGGCTGACATCGAGGGACTGACGCTTTTCGTTGCGATTGTCGGGCTGATCGCCGGCGGTTTGGTCAAGGGCGCCATTGGCATCGGCCTGCCGGTCGTTACCGTTGCCTTTCTGGCAAGTCTGCTGCCGGTCCCCCTGGTCCTGGCTCTGGTCAGTGTTCCGATTTTGGCGACCAATTTCTGGCAGGCGGTGACGGCCGGCAGTCCCCTGGTGCCGCTGCGCCGTTTCTGGCTGATGATCCTTTGCCTCTTGGTCTTCCTTTGGCCCAGTGCCCAGCTCGTGGCCGACCTCGATCCGCGGGTGCTCTATGGCGGCATCGGCCTTGCGGTCGTCAGTTTTACCACCACCAGCTATTTGCGGCCGAGCGCTCGACTCTCGCCACGAGCCGAGCGGATTTTAGGGCCCCTTGCCGGTGCGGTGGGCGGCATCCTCGGCGGCATCTCCACCATGTGGGGGCCGCCGATGATGATGTTTTTCGTTCTGTTGGGCTTGGAAAAGGAGGAGTTCATCCGAACCGTTGGGTTCGTTTGGTTCTTGGCCTCGGTGCCGCTTGTCGCCGCCTACCTCGTCAACGGAATTCTGACCGCGGAAACGGCAGGCCTTTCGGCGCTGGCTTGCGGTCCAGCCTTCCTCGGCCTGTGGCTTGGCCAGGTGCTGCGCAGACGGATTGATCAGGAGACCTTTCGCAAGGTCTTGCTCATCGCCTTGTTTGTTGTGGGTTTGAATCTGCTCCGCCGAGCCGTCATGGGATAGGAACAGCCTTGACGAAGTGCCATTTCATGAAGGCTGTCGGCGACGACTTCTAAGTTAGTTTTCGAGCAAGTCTTGATAGAGAGTCGATAGCCGGTAGAAAGGCCATCAAAAGGCGACCAACGAGATTGGCGACTAATCACTAACGAAAGTAGCTCCTCTCCAGTAGCAGGAAAGTGAAGCCTGTTCTTTTGTCGAGATCAGATCGTGTTTTTTTATATACCTGAAGCTGCTTGAAAATTCGGTTTATTATCTCCTAAGATCGAAACTTCTTCAGAATTAAGGAGTTTCCGTAAATGAAGAATATTGCAGGGATCGCGCTTTCTACGGTTGCGGCGGGGGCTTTGCTCGCCTCCTCCGTTGCGAATGCGGCGGATGAATGGTGGCCCTTTCCGGTCTATGATCTGTCCTCCGGGGAAAAATTAGAAACGACCTATAGTCCATTGGAAAAGGCGGAGAAGAAGTGGAATATTTGTGTTCTCTTCCCGCACATGAAGGACAGTTTTTGGGTCGCTGTTGCTTACGGGATCGTAGAAGAGTCAAAACGTATGGGCGTCAAGATGACGCTGTTACAAGCTGGCGGTTACGAAAATTTGCCCAAGCAAATCTCGCAGTTTGACGACTGCATGGCTTCGGGTGCCGACGCCATTGTAATCGGCGCCATATCAGAAGCGGGCATGGCCAAGAAGTTCCAAGAAGGCCTTGACAAGGGTATCCCCGTTATCAGCACTGTTAATCCGGTTGCCGATGCCCCTCTGACGGCCAAGGTATTCGTCGAATTCGATACCATGGGCTATCAGACCGGTGCCTATCTGCTGGAGCACTTGGGTGGCGCTGCTGGAAAGGCTGTCTCGTTCCCGGGTCCCCAGGCCTCGGGCTGGGCTGAGAGCTTCGCCAAGGGCTTTAAAGAGGCGCTCGATGGTTCCAATGTCGAGCTTTTGGAAGAAAAGTACGGCGACACGGGCGTTTCGGTGCAGCTCAAGCTGATCGAAGACGCCTTGCAAACTTATGACGACATGACGGTGATTTGGGGCACGGCGCCGACCGCCGAAGCGGCTATCGGCGCTGTTCAAGAAGCTGGTCGAGATGACATCTTGATCATGTCTTCCTATGAAAACCAGGCCATGTTGGATGCCATGATGAACGATGAGATCCTAGGCTTTGCCACCCAATGGCCGGTGGTCGAGGGCCGCATTGCCATCGACATGGCCGTGCGGGCGCTTGAGAAGAAGGAACTGCCGACGTTCATTTACACCAAGCCGCTCATGATCTCCAAGGCGAACGCCGGCGATGTGGACATGACGGCGGTCTTGGCACCGCAAAACTGGCAGCCGGTTTACTCGGTTGACTGAGTCCTAATAGTCGAGTTCGTTGCCTTGACGAGTTTGGCCAATGAACCCAGGGAGCCGGCCGCTTCGGCGGCCGGTTCTGCTTCGACCGAGTTGGCACGCTTGGAAGGCGTCACCAAGCGCTTTCCCGGCGTGCTAGCGCTCGACAATGTCGACTTCGATTTGCGGGAAGGCGAGGTTCACGTTCTGTTTGGCGAGAACGGGGCCGGCAAGTCGACCTTGATCAACGTGCTGGCTGGAACCTTTCCGCCGGACGGTGGCAAGTTCTTCTACCAAGGTAAGGAAGTCCATGGCCTAACGCCGCACCGCGCCCGCGTCATGGGCATCTCGCCAGTCTTTCAGGAGTTTAGCCAGGTTCCCGACCTGACCATCGAAGAAAACCTTTTCCTGGGCCATGAGTCCAGTGTCGCTGGCGTCCTAAAGCGCGGCGAAATGCAGCGACGCTCGGCCGCACTCCTCGAAGAGCTGGGATTCAATCTAAACCCGTCTGCCCGAGTCCGCGACCTGTCGCGGGCGCACCAGCAGATGGTGGAAATCGCCAAGGCCTTACTGCATGACGTCAAGCTACTGATATTGGATGAGCCGACCGCATCGCTCACCGAGTCAGAGACAACCAAGCTTTTCGCGCTGATCGAAAGGCTCAAGGCAAGTGGTGTGGGTATCATCTATGTCTCTCACCGGATGAATGAAATCAAACTTCTGGCCGATCGGATCACGGTTCTGCGCGATGGCCGCAAGATCGACACGGTAACTGCCGACGAGGTAACGGAAAGCCGCTTGGTCGAACTGATGACCGGCCGTAAGATCGACGTCCTCTTTCCAAAGATCGACCATCGCCCTGGCGATGTCTTGCTGCGCCTTGAGCACCTGACTACCCGGCGCGGCAGCGTCAGGGATGTTTCGATCGAGGTTCGGGCCGGTGAAGTGGTCGGGGTGGCCGGATTAGTGGGCTGCGGAAAGTCAGAACTGGCACGCCTGGTCTACGGTTTGGAA
The DNA here is from genome assembly GCA_965222795.1 of Rhodospirillales bacterium. Lineage (GTDB taxonomy): Bacteria > Pseudomonadota > Alphaproteobacteria > Kiloniellales > CBDCUY01 > CBDCUY01. The sequence goes on from OZ244972.1 coordinate 4,658,165, forward strand.
GCGATCGAGGCTGGCAAGATCGAAGTCGAGGGCAAAGTTTGGGAGCAACCCAGCCCAAGCTCGGCCTTGGCCCAGCGGATCTGCTACTTCCCTTCTGACCGGGTCGCCGAGGGACTTGCCTTGATCCGTCCCGTGCGCGAGAACGCATCGATCGCCGCCCTCGACCAGCCGAATTTTTCCCGCGCCCATTTTCTGCGCCGTGGGCAGGAAAAAAATCTGATTCAGAGCATTGTCGAGCGACTTAATCTACGCCCACCCTCGACCGAACGGGAAGTCGGCAATCTTTCCGGCGGTAACCGGCAAAAGGTCATGTTGGCACGCGGTTTGACCCGGGATATCCGCGTGTTCCTCTTCGATGAGCCGACGGTTGGCATCGACGTCGGTGCCAAAACGGAAGTTTACGAGCACGTCAAGGCCTTGGCTGAACAAGGAGCGGCGGTTCTGCTAATCTCTTCGGAGCTGCCGGAAGTCTTGAACCTTTCCAACCGACTTTACGTTATGCACCGCGGCAGCTTGGTGGCCGAGCTGCAGGGCGACGAAATCTCGGAGGAGGCCGTGCTTGCCTGTTTCTTCGATGATGAGGAAGAAAGAGCGCGCGCCGCGGGTGGACGCTCGGCAAGAGGCTAAAAGGGGGATAGCCGATGAGCCTGGCACAGGGGTCCAGTGCCGAAAGCAGCGGGACAAAAGCCAAGTCCTGGCAGACCTTCTTGGATGTCGGTTTGCTGCCGGTGCTGGTGGTGGTGCTGATCGGCGTCATTGCGCTTGTCGAGCCTAAGTTCCTGCGGCCGTCGAACATCTTCAACGTGCTGCGCAATGCGTCCTTCTTGGCGATCGTATCGGCCGGGCAAATGCTGGTGCTGATCGTCGGTGGCTTCGATCTTTCGGTTGGCGCAGTCGTCGCCTTGACCTCGATTACCACGGCACTGAGCATGGCGGCGCTTATGCAGGTCATGCCGGAAGCGGTCTACCTCGTCATTTTCCTCGGCGTCGGCGCCGGCTTGCTGGCTGGTGCGGGCGTTGGCCTGGTCAACGGCGTTTGCGTCGCGTTCTTGAGGGTGTCGCCCTTTATGGTCACCCTGGGCATGCTGTCGATTGCCTCGGGTATCGCGCTTTACTATACGACCGGTATTCCTGTCTATGGCATGCCCAGAGAGTTCACCAAGGAGTTCGGCCGGCTCTTCATTTTGGGCTTGCCGGCGGCGATCTTCATCGCCTTGGCGATCATCGCCGTGGTCTGGTTCATCCAGCGACGAACCAAATTCGGCCGCTATGTCTATGCGATTGGCGGCAATATTCAGGCGGCGCGGGTCTCGGGGGTGCCGGTCAACTTCTACCTCGTTTCGGCCTATGTTTTGTGTTCGGTGCTGGCGGCGGTGACTGGCGTCTTGCTGACCGCCCGCATCGGGTCGGGGCAGGCGACCATGGGTTCGACCCTAATGCTGGAATCGATCGCCGCGGCGGTCATCGGCGGGGTGTCGTTGAGAGGTGGGATCGGCCGCGTTGAGATGGTGGCGCTGAGCGCGCTTTTCCTGTCGATCATTTCGAACGGCATGAATCTGGTGCGCATCGATTCAAAGATTCAGACCCTGGTTCTGGGGGTGGTCCTGATCTTGGCGGTCGCCTTCGAGCAATGGAACGAGCGGAGGCGGAACCGTGACTGACACGACCTCTGCCTCGACCGGCACCGGCGGCTCGACCTTGGTCCAGGGCTTTCTGGCGCGCGGCATCCTGCCGGTGCTCCTAGTGGTGATGTTTGTCGGCTTCGGCATCACCGAGCCTAATGTCTATTCGCTGGCCAATCTCGAGAACATCTTCATACAGTCGAGCTATATCGCGGTCTTTGCCGCGGCCCAGATGATGGTCATTGTCACCCGCGGCTTCGACCTCTCGTTGGGCGTCACCGTTTCCCTGGTCAGTGTCTTCAGCGGCATGGTCATGGTCTGGTGGCTGGGCGGGCATCCCGGCTCCTTGGCCTTTGCCGTTCTGCTGGGCTGTATCGCCGGCATCCTGGCCGGCAGCCTGGTCGGCGTCGTCAACGGCCTCTGTGTGTCGCTGTTGAAGGTGAATCCCTTCGTGGTCACACTAGGGACCCTCAACATCGTGCTGGCGCTTGCCTCGACCATCAGCGGCGGCTTTCCGATCTTCGACATACCCAACGAGTTCAATGTCTGGTTCTACAAGATCCGCTGGTTCGGTCTGCCGCCGCCGGTGGTCATTGCCGGCATCATGCTGGTTTTAACCTACGTCATCATGAACCGGACGGTTCTAGGGCGTTCGCTCTACCTCTTGGGTGGCAACCCGCGGGCAGCGCATGTGGCCGGTTTGCCGAGCCGGTCCTATCTCACCTTCGCCTATATACTTTGCTCCATCTACGCCGCTGTGGGTGCCTTGATGCTGACGGCGCGCACCGGCTCTGGAGAGCCGAACTTGGGTGGCAATCTGACTTTGGAGTCGATTGCGGCGGCGGTTATCGGCGGTGTTTCTTTGCGCGGCGGCGAGGGCACCGTATGGTCGCCCATCCAAGGCGCCTTGTTCATCACCGTGCTGTCCAATGGCATGAACCTGCAGCGGGTAGATGGCTATATTCAGCAGATCATCTTAGGGGTAGTCATCATCGGCGCCATCTTCCTCGATACCGTGCGACGGCGGCGGGCATAAGATGCGGCTGCGGGATAAAATCGCCATCGTGACCGGCGGTAGCCAGGGCATTGGCGCTGCGATCGCGACGCGCTACGGTGCCGAAGGGGCCAAGGTCGCGGTGGTCAATCATAGCCATGTCGAGCGCGCTGCCACGGTGGTCCAAACTATCACCGAAGCCGGCGGCCAGGCCCAACACTTTCCGGCTGATGTGACGGATATTAGGCAAATCGAGCGTTTGGTTGGCGCGGTGGTTGGCCAATGGGGTGGCGTCGACATCTTGGTCAACAATGCGGCGCTATTCCTGCCGACCCCACTGGCCGATACCAGCGAAGAGGGCTGGGACCGCATGATGGGCCTGAACTTGAAAGCGGTCTTTTTCCTCGCCAAGGCGGTCGTACCGAGCATGCAGGCGAGGGGCGGTGGCAAGATCATCAACATCTCCTCGATCGCCGGCATCGGCGCCTTTCCGCAATCGACAGCCTACTGCGTCACCAAGGGCGGGCTCAATTTGATGACCAAGGCGCTTTGCGTGGAGCTGGCGCCGTTGGGCATCAACGTCAATGGATTGGCGCCCGGCAACGTGGCGACACCGATGAACGAAGCCCTGCGCGCCGATCCCGAGCATTGCGCCAACATGCTGCGCCGGACCCCATCGGGCCGGGCCTTCCTTGATCCCGTGGACATGGCGGGGACGGCGGTGTTCCTGGCAAGCGAGGATGCCAATCAAGTGCATGGCCAAACCATCGGCGTCGATGGCGGCTGGACCGCCTGGTGAACAGACCCCGCAGTCTGATTTCCACGCCGAACCTTAGGCCGGCGCGCTGTCTTTGAATTCCACCTCGATGAAGGCGAACTCGAAGTCGTTGGCGTTGATCACATCGTGCTCGACGCCCAGTTGACGAAAGTAGGGCTTGCCGTGCTCCAGGTCGGCGTAGGTTTCGGCGCCGCCCGGGCCGATCAACTTCAAGCGGCCGCTGACGATCGGCGTGACCACGTAGTCGAACTCGTGGCGGTGCCAGCCGGTCGCCGCGCCCGGCGCGAAGCGCCACTCGGTGACCCGAGTGCGATTGTTGTCGATGAAGACCGTCGGGACCGCCGCTTGCCGTTCCTCGCTCATATCAAGCCCTTCCCTTAAGCATGCTGCAGCACATAGTTGCCGCTTTCGTGCAGCGACGCGGCCCAACCAGGCTCGATCACGATGGTAGTGGTTTCCTCCTCGATCACGGCCGGTCCCTCGATGCGGTCGCCGGCGCCGATCTTGGCACCGTCGTAGACCGGGCTGACAACCCGCGCGCCATCGGCGCTGAAGATCATCTGGCGCTCGCCTTTAATTGCTGCCGCAATGTCGCCGCCGTCAGACACCCGCGGTGGGTTGGGCTTCGGCACCCGGCCGTACAGAGTGCTTTCGATGTTCACCACCTCGATGGCGCTGTTGGGCTCGGCGTAGGTGTAGAGCTGCTCGTGCCGTTGGTGGAAGGCCTGCCGCACGGTCTCGACCGTCTCGGCATTGATCTCGAAAGTATCGATCTCGACCGTGCATTCGTGCACTTGACCGACATAGCGCATGTCGAGGCTGCGCCTTATGTCGATATCGCCTTCGCCGAAGCCATCGCTTTTCAGATGCTCGATACCCTCGTCCTCGATCTTCTTGAAAAGATCGTTGATCTGGGCATAGGCCTCGTCGCCCTCCAGACGTAAGGGAGCGGTTGCCATGTAGTTGTACTTGACATCGGAGATGATTTGCCCGAAGGCGCAAAGGCCTGAGGCAAGCTTCGGCAGGAAGACCGTATCGATACCCATTTCATCGGCCAGTGCGGTTATGTGGGCACCCGCCGCACCGCCGGCGCCGACCAACACGAAGTCACGCGGGTCATAGCCGCGTTCCACCGACACCCGGCGAATGCCGTTGACCATGTTGTTGTTGACGATCGTAAACATGCCATAGGCTGCGCGTTCGACGGAAATGCCGAGGGGATCGGCCAGCTTGCCCTTGATCGCGGCGACGGCCTTCTCGCGGTCAATATCCATGCGTCCGCCGAGCAGCGCCTGGGGATTGAGATATCCGAGCACGAGGTTGGCGTCGGTGACCGTCGGCTCCTGACCGCCGTGGCCATAACAGGCCGGGCCCGGATCGGCACCCGCGCTCTGCGGCCCAACCTGCATCAGCCCGAGGCTGTCGATCCAACCAATCGACCCGCCACCGGCGCCGAGTGTTTCCACCTGAATCATCGGTACGCCAATGCGATAGCGCAGGAAGTCTATGTTCTTGTTGAGGTTGGTGGAGCCATCCTTGGTCAAGGTGATGTCGAAGGAGGTGCCGCCCATATCGACGGTAATGACACTGCGCTTGTCGAAGGGCTTGCCGACGAATAGGCCGGCCTCTGGCGCCGAGGCTGGTCCGGAATTGATGGCGTAGACCGAGCGGTTCGTCATCACCTGGCCGATCGCCAAGCCGCCGTTCGATTGGAAGTATCGGACCGGAAACCTGGCCCCGAGGGAGCGGAAGTAATCGTCGATGGAATCGACGTAATCCTTCATGATCGGCCCCAAGTAGCCATTGGTGATCGCCGTCGACGTGCGGGTATATTCGCGCACCTGAGGATAAAGTTCAGAGCCGACCGTGAGGAAGACGTCCGGCAGCATCTCGCGGACGATTTCGGCGGCGCGGGCTTCGTGACTTTGATCGAGCACCGACCAAACGAAGGAAACGGCCACGGCCTCTACGCCTTCGCGCTTAAAGGCCTCGCAGGCGGCGCGCACGTCCTCTTCCTTCAAGGGTGTGCGGACCTCGCCATTTGACAGCACCCGTTCTTGCACTCCGTATCGCAGATAGCGCGGGACCAGCATTTTCGCCGGTGGGTATTCCGCATCATAGCGATAACCATCCTCCTTGTGGCCCAGGCGGATCTCGATGGAATCCTCATGGCCTTCGGTGCAAATCAGGCCGATCTTGGCGCCCTTGTGCTGGATCAGCGCGTTGAGGCCCACCGTCGTGCCATTGATGCAAAGATCACACTGTGACACCACGTCGCTTGGTGAAAGTCCGATGTCTTCCGAGATAAGGCTAAGCCCTTCGCCGATAGCCCGTGTCGGATCGTCCGGGGTCGAGGGTGTCTTATAAAGCCGAACGTCACCGTTCTCGTCGGCCAACACGAAATCGGTGAAGGTACCCCCGGCGTCAACGCCGAGGCGATATTTCGTCCGCATGGAACCGATGTCTCCCTTGGTGATCGCGGATTAGGTTCCGCTATTGTGTCACTGCCGTCGTGTCCCTGAGCTGCCGCTACTCAGCGGCAGCCGGCGACTGGCGCAGGTCGCGGGTCGCCGCCATGTCGACCGTCAAGGTCTCCGGATCGCTGATGACAACCCCATAGTCCAGGCGCGCACCTTCGATCGATACGATACGGTTCTTCACGTCCCAGACGACCTTGTCGATGTCACGCTGATAGGGATCGCCAAATCCGCCGCCGCCCGGGTTCATGTTGGCGGCCCTTTCGCCGGGATTGATGGTCTCAAGGATGTTCTTCTTGATAGTTTCAACGCCGTCTTTCCGGGTGATTTCGATCCGGCCGACCTTGGGCTCGACCATGCGGGAAACTGCTCCGGCTGCGCCCATGGCGGGAATGCGCCGCCCTTCACCGAAGGTAATGAAGGTCATGGGCTTGTCGATCGGCTCCACCTCCCAGCGGGTGCCGGAGCCGCCGCGGAACCTGCCGGCGCCGCCGGAATCGGTCATCAAGCTGTAGCGGTGGATGATGATCGGATAGGAGTACTCCAACAGTTCCACATCGCCCGAGGTCAGTGCGCCAAAGCAGCACTCCGGCCCGCAGGCATGCCAGCCATCCTGCACCGGCGTGGCGCCGGCGCCCGAGATAATCGACGCCAGAATCATCGAGACGTATTCTTCGTCGTGCCGCGTATCCCAGCCGGCGATGTTGCAGCCGTTGGCGTGGCCCCAGGACGCGCTCACCATGTCAGGCGCGGCTTGCTCGAAGGCGAAACGCACCGCATCGGTCAAGGTCTCCATGGGGGTGGTGGTGCAGTTCATATGGGGCGCCGGCTCCACCGCGTTGCAAATGGTGCCCTTGGGTCCCATGTCGACGGTCACGCAGCGATAGAGGCCTTCGTTGTAAGGGGGCGGCAACTGCGCAAACATCATCACGCCGAGATAAACCCCAGAATAGGAATTGCCCTCATAGGAATTGATGAAGTAGGGGACCTGCGGCGGGCTGTCGATCTTGATGTGGCAGCTATCGCCGTTGATGGCGACCTCGGCGGTAATGTCGATATCCCCGAAACCGTGGCCCGCGTCCTCCAAGGTCGCCTTTCCGACATAAGTGCCGTCTGGCACCTTCTCGATGAGCGAGCGCATATGCTTGTCGGCCATGGACATCAAGGTCTCGATACAGGCGCGCACCTCGTCCAAACCGTACTTGTCGAGCAGGGCAATCAAGTTACGCTCCCCCACCTGAACGGCGCCGAGCTGGGCGTTGAAGTCACCTTCCTGGTCGCGGCGTGCGCGCATATTGGTCAAGAGCAGATTGATGACGTCATAGCGACGCTCGCCCTTGTCATAGATCTTGACCGGGGGAATGCGCAGGCCTTCGGCGAAGATCTCCTTGGCGTCCGGGTTGTAGCCGGCAGGAACCGGCCCGCCGATGTCGGTCAAATGCCCTTTGCAGACCGTCCAAAACACAAGCTCATCGTTATAGAACACCGGCTTGTACATGCAGGTGTCGATCATGTGCGAGCCCATGTAGGCCGGATCGTTGTGCATGATGACGTCGCCCGGGTGGATGTCATCGCCGAAATAGCCGGCAACCGCCTTCATCGCTGGAATGAGGGAACCAAGATGAATGGGGATATCTTGGCCTTGCATGATCATCTCAGGCACATGGTTGAAGAGGGCGTTGGAATAGTCGTGCGCGAGATTGAACACACTGGAGCGTGCGGTCTTCTCCAATGCCACTGTCATCTCGCGCTGAGTGGTTTCCAAAACGCCGCGCACGACGGATAGGGTGATCGGGTCTACGTCCTTTACCATGTTGCTCGATGCCTCCCGGCAGATGGGCTTTTGGGCTGTGTTGTTTCTCAGAGATGATCCTACCCGGATTTGGCGTGCCGGACCAGCCTCATAGATGCCGGGGTGGCTTGAACGCCGGCCGGCCATTGTCTAACCTTGTACTTGAGAAACAAAAGCTTGGGGTACTTGAGAAACAAAAACTTGGGCGAACTCATGAGGACTTTCTCGCGTTGGCGTGTGCGGTGCCAGGCATGATATACGATCAGCCAAAATTCTTCCCCGGAGGCGATAGAATCATCGAGATGGAGCTCGGCGACGAGATGAGCTTCGATCTCAATTTTCTGGTGCACAGCCTAGCCGCCCGCATTCGCGGCTCCGACATCAAGGGCATTGTCGAGCTGATTCCGGAGCTTGCTTCGATGCAGATCAGCTATGATCCGGATCTGATTGCCTATGACGATGTTGTACGCGAGATTTTGGCGCTTCTCGAGGCGATGGGCTCGCTTGAGGGGCTGGAACTGGAAAGTCGGCTCTATATCGTGCCGATCCTTTATTTCGACCCTTGGACCCTGGCCTGTGTCGAAGACTACCGGGCTAATCTGCTGCCCGGCAAGGAGCCGGATGCCGAGATTTTGGTTCGCCTCAATGGACTCTCCGGTCTAGAGCAACTGAAGCGGGTACATTCTGCCAGCGAGTACTTTGTGGCGGCGCTCGGATTTTGGCCGGGGCTCTGTTCGCTGATGCCGCTCGATCCCCGCTCCAGGCTGGCGGCGCCCAAGTACAATCCGCCGAGGACTTGGACGCCAAAAGGCACGATTGGCCATGGTGGCTCGCTCACCTGCATCTATCCGGATCGCACCCCCGGCGGCTATCAGATCTTCGCCCGCACGCCCATGCCGATCTGGGATAAGCAGCAGCGACTCGCCGCTTTCAAGGACAGCCTCGCGCTCTTTAAGCCCGGCGACCGGGTGCGGTTTTCGCCCATCGATCGCGAGGAGTATGACTACATCGAGGCCAAGGTGGCGGACGGCAGCTTCAAGCACAACTTCTTCGACTATCAACGCTTTTCCATCGGCCAGTATCATGCCTGGCTAAAAACCATCGATCATGATGAACGCTTTTAGGGCGGGATAGGACATTCATGTTTGAGGTGATCAACCCCGGGCTTGAGACCAGCGTGCAAGACTTCCCCGGCCGCATCGGCTTCTGGGAGCAGGGATTTCCGCCTTCCGGACCCATGGACATGTGGTCCTTTCGCATCGCCAACGCCCTGGTTGGCAACAAGGAAAACGCGGCGGGCTTAGAATGTCAATTTCTTGGGCCCAGCCTGCGCTTTGAGCGCGATGGCGTTATCGCCGTTACCGGCGCCGACATGCAGCCTAACATTGATGGCGTCGCGGTGCCGATGTGGGAAAGCGTAGCCATACGGGCTGGTCAGACCCTTGAGTTGGGCTCCGCCCTGCAAGGCGCACGCAGTTACGTGGCGATCGCCGGTGGCATCGAGACACCGGTCGTCCTTGGCTCGCGCGCCACCTTTCACCTGGCCGGGATCGGTGGTTTGGGCGAGGGGGCCTTGCGGGCCGGCGAGAAGGTCCCGATCGGCAAAGGGAGCGGCGAAGCGGGCCGCGTCGCCCCGGAAGCGCTTCGCCCACCCATCGACGGTCGCCGTATTTGGGAGATCAATGTGGTCGCCGGGCCCAACGATGATTGGATAGACGCGGCTGGCAAAGATCGTTTTCTTTCCAGTGATTGGAAACTGCAAGCCAAGAGCGATCGCACTGGCTTTCGCCTCGATGGGCCGGACTGGACCTTCGCCGATCGGGCGACCAACAAGCGCCCGGAACACGGCCAAGATCCCTCCAACATTCTCGACCACGGCTATCCCTTCGGGGCCGTCAACCTCTGTGGCCAGACACCCATCATCTTGGTGAACGACGGACCGTCGACCGGCGGATTCATCAATCCTTACACGGTTCCGACTGGCGAGTTCTGGAAGCTGGGGCAGTCTATTCCGAATGACACTTACCGCTTCCGCCAGGTAACGGTGACCGAGGCGCAAGCTGCAAGGCGTGAGATCGACCGCCTCTGCGCCAGCTTGCAGCAATGAGCGCGGCGGCCCTCGGCGATACGGAGATCATTGAAGGCAAGTTGCTGGCTGCCGTCGATGAGATGGGCATCGTCCTCGCCCGGGCGAGCATGAGCCCGGTCATCTATGAGGTGCTGGACTTCGCCTGCGGGATCTGTGACGCCCAAGGCCAGTTGGTTGCCCAAAGCAATGGCCTGACCCTTTTCACCGGCACCTTCTCGGCGCAGGTCGGCTTTATCCTGCGCAAGTTCGGTCATGACATGCGCCCGGGCGATGCCTTTATCACCAACGATCCCTTCGAAGGCGGTACCCATGCCTGCGACATGGCCGTCGTGCGGCCGATCTTTTTTGATGGCCAGTTGATCGCCTTTTCGGTCGCGGTGGCCCATTGGCTGGACGTGGGCGGTGCCATACCCGGCAGCCTGCCGCCTGATGCCGCCGATACCTTCCAAGAAGGTCTACGTTTGCCGGGCCTGCGCCTTTGTCGCGACAGTAAGCTGATCGAGGCGATCGCCGATCTGATCCGCGCCAACACGCGCCTGCCGGATTTGGCTCTGGGCGATCTGCATGCGGAGCTGGCGGCAACGGGTATCGGCGAGCGGCGGGTGAGCGAGATGTGCGACCGCTATGGGGCAGGGACGATCCTTGCTGTCTTTGCGACCGTGTTGCGCCTTGGGGAACAACGCAGCCGCACCGCGCTGGCAGCCTTGCCGGATGGGTGTTACGAGGCCCAAGACGTGATCGATGGTGATGGCATCACGACGGAGCAGGTCCCGGTTAGGGTCGCCGTGCATCTTGCCGGCGACGAGATGCAGGTGGACTTCACCGGTTCGTCCGCGGCGCGACCCGGTCCGGTGAACTGTTCGCAGGGCGCCTTGATGTCAGCGGTCAAGACGGTCTTCAAGGCTCTGGTCGATCCGCAGGCGCCATCCAACGAGGGCTGGTTCAGGCCGCTCCGGGTCGCGGTCCCGGCCGGGACCGTCTTCAGTGCCCAGTCGCCGTCACCAGTGGGTTGGTACTACGAAGGATCGGCGCAGGCTTCCGAGCTGGTGTGGAAGGCACTGGCACCGCTTGCCCCGGAACGCTTTAGCGCCGGCAGCTACATGAGCCTCTGCGCTACCTATCTCTGTGGCCGTGATCCTGTGAGCGGCGAACTCTTCGTTCACATCGAGCCACAGCACGGAGGCTGGGGGGCTTGCGAGGACCGCGACGGGTCCAGTGCGCTCATCGCCGTGACCGACGGCGACACCTACAATTACTCGGTGGAGCTGTTGGAGGCCAAGTTTCCCCTCCGTGTTGGCCGCTACGCGTTGAATCTCGCTGCCGGGTCCGGTGCCGGGCAGTACCGGGGTGGATTTGGCGTAGTCAGAGAATATGAAATCTTGGCCGAGGACGCGTTCTTCTATGGCAGCCTCGGTCGCTCGCAGGAACGACCCTGGGGAGTAGCGGACGGTCGGCCCGGCAGTGTCAACTATGTGGAGCTGGAGAGCGCATCCGGCCTGAAACGAATTGCGCGATCTTCCCAGGTCTCGCTCGGTAAGGGTGACCGGGTTCGTATCGTCACCGGCGGCGGCGGCGGCTGGGGTGATCCCCGGCTGAGGAGCGCCGAGGCGATAGCCTCCGATTTCGCCCAAGGCTACATCACGGAGGGGCGAGCCGAGCAGGACTATGGCTGGCGATGGAAGAGCGCTGGCGATGGCTGAGCGCAGTGGTCGCCTTGCGACCGACGTCGGCGGCACCTTTACCGACCTGGTCTACCTGGACGATGCCACTGGTGAGCTTCGCGTGGCGAAGGTGTTGACGACACCGGCGGACCCTTCCGAAGGCGTGATGACAGCGATCGCGTCATCCGGCATCGATCCGACCAGCTTGGGCTACTTCATCCACGGTGGCACGACGGTCATCAATGCCATTACCGAACGCAAGGGCGCCAAAACGGCCCTGGTGACCACGGCTGGCTTCCGCGATGTTCTGGAAATCGGGCGCGGCAATCGTCCCGATCTCTATAATCTGCGCTTTCGCTCGCCACGGCCCTTCGTGTCGCGTGACCGTGTTTTTGAGGTGCGTGAGCGTGTTGATGCGAAAGGCGAGATCATCGAGCCGCTTGGCCAAGGCGATTTGGCAAAGGTCGCCGAAGCTTGCCGCGCGGCGGAGGTAGCGGCGATCGCGATTTGCTTCATCAACAGCTATCGGGCGCCCGGACATGAAGCGGCGGCTGCCCGCTATTTCAGGCAGGTCTTGCCCGGCGTGGCGGTGACGGCGTCCCACGAGGTCACCCGTGAGTGGCGCGAGTACGAGCGATCAAACACCGCGGTCTTGAACGCCTATGTGCAGCCGGTCATGAAAACTTACTTGGACCGCCTGGCCGAGAAATCGGCGGCCGCCGGGATCGCTTGTCCGCTCCACGCCATGCAGTCGAATGTTGGCTCTGCCCGCTTCTCCCTGGCGCGCCGCCACCCCATCACCCTTGTGGAATCTGGTCCCGCCGGCGGGATCAGCGGCACTGCCTACATCGGCCGTCTCCTGGCGGTGCCCAACATCATTTACTTTGATTTGGGCGGTACGACGGCCAAATGCTCGCTCATTCAATCGGGCGAGCCCAAACTTGATTCCGAGTACCGTTTGGGACGAACCCGTCTCGATCCCGGGTACCCGATCAAGGTGCCGGTGGTCGACATTGTCGAGGTCGGGGCCGGTGGGGGATCGATCGCCTATCTCGACGATGTGGGGCGACTGCGCGTCGGGCCGCAAAGCGCCGGTGCCGACCCCGGCCCGGCTTGCTACGGCCGTGGTGGTCGGGATCCGACCGTCAGCGATGCTAAGCTGATTACCGGCGCACTTGATGCCGAACACTTCAGCGGCGGCCTGTTCAAACTGGACCGATCGCGTGCCGAAGCCGCCGTAAGGCCCATTGCGGAAGCCCTGGGCCGTGGCATCGAAGAGGCGGCCTTCGCCATCATCCGCATTGCCGAAGCCAACATGATTAACGCCTTGAAGCTGATTTCCCTGCAGCGCGGCCATGACACCAGGGATTTTGCACTTTTGGCTTGTGGTGGTGGCGGTCCGATGCATGCCGGGGCCCTGGCTCGGGAGCTGGGCGTGCGGGAAATCATTGTGCCTCAACACGCCGGCATCTTCTCCGCCTGGGGCATGCTTGCGACACCACCGCGTCGGGATTTGGCGCGCACCGCCTTGGTTCGCCTCAGCGACGTGAATGCGGGTGATGTTAGCGCCGTGTTCGCCGACATGACCCGCGAGGCGGTGGCGTATTTTGACGAAGACAGTGGGGTAGAAGGGCGGCTTCGAAGCAAGGCGCAATTGTCGCTACGCTATCACGGCCAGGAACACAGTGTGCTCACGTCAATCGATCTCAATCGGCTTGATATCAATAGTATTCTAGACGCCTTTCATGTGGCGCATGAGCAGGCCTTTACCTATCGCCTTCCGGACGCGGAGGTCGAGTTGGTCACCTATCATTTAACGGCGGAGCTTGACGCGGCCCTGCCACCGCTGCCGCGCTTACCGCCGGGGCGGAGCTCCTTGGCGGAGAGCTTTCGGGGCAAGCGCCAGGCCTGGTTCGATGAAAGCGGCCCCCAGGAGGCAGCCATCTACGAGCGTGGTCTGCTGCCGGCCGGCGCTTCGATCGATGGCCCGGCGATCATCGAGGAAGCGACCACCACCACCCTTTTGCTGCCAGGACAACGGCTGCAATGCGACGAATTCGGCCTGCTGCACATTCGCGAAGCGGGTTAGTGTGGTGGATCTGAAGTTCGTATGATTATCGGGGCGCACGGCGAAACGAATTTCAGATCCGAAAACCACACTAAGCTCAAAAAGTTGCTAGTGTCCTCTTCGATCCCGAAATTCGGTCAGAGCGCGCCGCAAAATTATGCGAATTTCGGAATCGGGACACTAGTCGGGGGCGTCGCGATAAATTCTCCCGCGATCGATGACCGGCTGTAGGAGATCGTCGACCAGGTAGTCATGCTCCTCGTCGGGCTTAGCAGGGCGGCTCTGCTGGCCTGGATAACCGAGAAGTCTGCGGACCTCGTGGCTCATGTAGTAGGCGGAAGAGGCGACCAGTCCGATCGTGCCGAGGGCGACCGGGTCTTCGCTGTTCAATCGCTCCGCCGCGTCCGCCGGGGTCATATCTGCCGCCCTCGCCAGGCCGCGTCGTAAGTCGGCTAGGAGCTCCGGGCGGAGTTCCAAGACCCTGTCTGTCAGGGCTCCCTGGGCGCCAAGGTCGCTGAAGGAAGGCATGGCCTCGGCGGCCGGGATAAGGCGGTCGGCGATCCCTGCAAGAATGTCGCGTTCGCGCGCGGTGAGACGGGTCTCAGTCGTCATGCAACCTCCAGCGATTCGCGATTTTCAATCATGTGCGCAACACAACGAAGCGCGATGGCTGAAATGGTTGCTGTCGGATTGAAGCCGGACGAAGTTACGAACAAGCTACCATCGAAGATGAAGAGATTGGGGATGTCGTGACACTGGCCCCATTGATCGGTGACCGATCGCTTCGGGTCGTTGCCCATGCGGCAAGTGCCCATCAAATGCCAGCCGCAGTCACGCATGAGCGTGGTGGTCGACATATCCTTGGCCCCGGAAGCCAACATGGCTTCCTTGGCCCGTGCCAGGTGAAAATCGATCAGCCGTTCGGTATTATCCGAACTCTTGTAAATCACTTTCGGCGCGGCAATGCCGTCGCCGTCGACCAGGTCAGGGTCGAGCATCACGCGGTTTTCCAGATCGGGCAAGTCTTCGGCGATGATCCCCCATTCGAAGGAACGCCCCAGTCGTTGGCGCGTTGCCTGATGCAGCTTGGCGCCCCAGGCCTCCTCGAGGGGCTTGCCGCCAAAGACTGACCGCATACCCAGGGGGCCGCCGGTCGGCATGGCGTTCCATTTGGCACCGCGCACAAACCCCCGTTTTTCATCGGTCTCGTAGAATTCCATCGAATGGATCGCCTGGCCGGCCGGGCCCAGCCAGCTCTCCAAGGGTTCGTCAAAATAGCCGACGACCGCCGCGAAGGGATGCATCATCAGGTTGCGTCCGACCATCCCCGATGAATTGGCCAAACCCTCCGGATGATACTTGTTGGCGGACAACAGGAGCAGGCGCGGGGTTCCGATGCCATTGCCGCAAAGGATGACCAGTTCCGCCGGCTGACGATGCTCCCGGCCATCGTGGTCGACGAAAACCGCCCCATTCGCCCTGCCGTTTTCTGCAAGGGTGATCTTGCGGACGCGAGCGCCGGTGATGAGGCGTGCGCCGGCCTTGATGGCATCGGGCCAGTGGGTCAGATCCGATGAGGCTTTGGCCTGTTCCGGACAGCCCTGCATGCAGGTACCCCGGCGCGCGCACTGACTGCGGCCGCGATAGGGCCGTGACGGAATAGCCTGTGGCGCCGGCCACCAATGCCAGCCAAGCGCGTTCATACCTTGTGCAGCCTTGCGGCCAATGGCGCCGATCGGATGGGGCGGCAAGGGCGGTGGCGTCATCGGCGGATAGGCCGGATCACCGGCCAAGCCGGAAACGCCCATTTCGATGTCCATCAGGTCGTAGAAGGGCTCCAAATCCTCATATTTAAAGGGCCAGTCGTCGGCGATGCCGTCCAGGGACCTGACGCGAAAATCCGACGGCATGAACCTTTGCCAGTGAGCCGCGTAGACTATGGTGCTGCCGCCCACGGCACTGTACATCAGCGGGTTGACGTCTGACTCCGACACATCGATGGGATAGTCGGACGGCAAGCCTCGGACATTGGGATTGGGGTGCCAGCGCCGCTGCGACATCAGCTCCCATTCGGGCTTGTCGCCGAAAAAGGAGTCGGGCTCGACCCATTCACCTTGCTCGAGGCAGACCACCCGAACGCCAGCCTCGGCGAGATGCTTGGCGGCGATAGCCCCGCTGGCGCCGGCGCCGATGATGAGGGCTTCTGCTGTATCACCGCGAGGGGTCACGGCACAGTATCCTCTATTCAGCGGCGACCAAATAGGGCGCGACCGCTTGCCGCACGGCAGCGGCGACTTCGACGGCGTTGGGGGTGTCGGAGTGGACGCAGATGGAGTCGGCCCGGACTTCCACGTCGACCCCGTTGACCGACGCGACCTTGCCTTCCTCGATCGCTCGCAGGCAGCGTTGAGCCGCGCGTTGTGGGTCGACCGGGTCGTGTTCGCGAGTGACGATCAAGCTGCCGTCATCCCGGTACTCCAAGTCAGCGTAGTACTCGGCCACCAGGCGGTGCCCGCGCTCGGGATAGAGCCTGTCGTGCAGGCTGTTGATCACGCCGAAGATGGGCACCTGGAAGACATCGGCGGCGTCACAAACCGCATGGGCGATGGGCTCCTGGCGCGCCGCCATGCCGTAGAGAGAGCCATGCGGCTTGATATGATTGAGCGCCATTCCTTCCGCGTCGAGAAAAGCTTTCAAAGCGCCCACCTGATAGATGATCGCATTGGCCATCTCTTCGCGGCCCATCTTCATCTCACGGCGGCCGAAACCTTGTAGATCCGGAAGCGAAGGGTGGGCGCCCACGGCAACACCTTCGGCCTTGGCCAAGCGCACGGTCTTGCGCATGTGATCCGGGTCTGAGGCATGAAAGCCGCAGGCCACGTTGGCCACGGAAATGAGCGGCATCAGGCCCTCGTCATCGCCAAGCTTGTAGAGGCCAAAGCTTTCGCCCATGTCACAGTTGATTTCGACGGCCATATCCTCGCCCTCTCAACGTCAGAATGGCTTTTCAGGTACTATCCCTCGAAGTGTGTCGGAGCTCAAGCCTTGGCCAGCTGCCGCCCGGGCCATTCAATAAGTAGCGCGGCCGCCGGAAAGATCGAAGACGGCACCGGTGCTGAAGGAGCAGTCTTGCGAGCAAAGCCAGGCAGCGAGATTGGCCACCTCTTCGACCCTGCCCAAACGTTTCATCGGGCTTTTTTCGATCATGGTTGCGACGAAGGAGGGGGCCATTTGCTCGAGGATGGCGGTCTCCACTGCCGCCGGCGCGATGGCATTGACGCGGATTTCCGTTTGGGCCAGTTCCTTGGCGAGAGATTTGGTAAGGGCGATGATGCCTGCCTTTGCGGCCGAATAGGCGGAGGCGTTGGCCGTGCCCTCCTTGCCGGCTAGGGATGCCATATTGACGATCCGCCCGCGCCCGCTGGCCAGCATGTGCGGAACAACCAGTCGGCAGACCTCATAGCAACCGAAGAGATTAACGTCGATCACGCGGCGCCATTCCGCCGGATCTGTATCCACAAGTGCGCCGGTGGAGCCAACGAAGCCTGCATTGTTGCAGAGAATGTCGATCTGACCGTGTTGCTCCAGGATGGCGGCCGTTGCTGTGGCGACGGTGCCGGGATCAGTGACGTCCACCACATGGCCATGAACACCTTCAAAGTTCGCTTGCCGTAAATCCCAGACATGCACCGAGGCGCCGGCATCGCTAAGCTTCCTAGCGATCGCCTGGCCGATCCCTAGGGCGCCGCCGGTGACGATCGCGACCTGGCCGGTAAAGTCATATCGAACAGACGTGACCAAATCAGCCCGCCATTAGCCCATTTTGTAAAGCCGGAACAGTGCCCCATTCGGCGGCAAAGCCTTGGCGCTGTTCGTCCACAAGATTTTTCATTGCTTCGGTTAGCTTGCCCATACCGGCAACCTAGTCTTAGACTTTGCCGGTCGCCAGACATTTCTGGGCACCCAAATCAGGAGGATGGAAGGTGGAGGTAAGACCGCTTACCGGGATGACCGGCGCCGAGATCGAGGGCTTGGACCTCACCGAGCCGCTTGGCGGGGAAATGGCCGATCACCTCAAATCCCTTTTGTATCATTGGCAGGTGCTGTTCTTTCGCGGCCAACATTTGAGCCGCGACGAGCAAAAGCAGTTTACCGAGCTTTTCGGCCCGCTGCTGCGCCTGCCTTATGTCACCCCGGTCGAAGATGATCCGGAGGTGATCGCTGTCCTAAAGCTGGCGGAAGAACGCAACGTCGGTGTCTTTGGTGGCGACTGGCATTCAGACTTCAGTTTCTTGGAAAGCCCGCCGGCAGGCTCCGTCCTCAATGCCGTCGAAATCCCAGATTACGGCGGCGATACGATTTGGGCCAACCAAGTAGCCGCCTACGAGGCCTTACCTGAAGATCTGCGCCGGCTGGTAGAGGGGCGTGATGCCATTCACGTGGGCAAACCCTATGGGGTCAAGTTCGCCCCACCGGAGGAAACCCGGGCCGGTGCCTCGATTAAGATGGTGCGCGGCGATCCCGCCGCCGATCGTGAAGTCCGCCATCCGGCCGTCGCCCGACATCCGGAAAGCGGCAGGAAAGCCCTTTTCGTCAATCCGATCTATACGACCCGCCTCGATGGCATGACCGAAGAAGAAAGCCAGGCGCCGCTTGAAGCCCTTTACAAACATGCCATTCGGCCGGAGTTTTGCTGTCGCTTTCGCTGGAGCCCGGGCACCCTGGCGATCTGGGACAACCGCACCACCTTGCACTACGCGGTCAATGACTATGACGGCCAGCGTCGCCTGCTCTATCGCACGGCCTTTGCCGGGCCGTCGGCCTAGGCCGCTAGCCCGAAAGATTCGTGAAAAGGCACCGCCAATCTCCACAGATGCGTTATAATTCAGTTGCTTAATCGGAATTAGACGCGGAGATTGACGGTGACGGATTGTACCCCTTCGACGATTGCATTTCCACGCGTTTGTCGGCGTCAAATTTTGGCCGATTTCGGCGGCGGTGAGATCTCATCCCTTGGCGGGGCGTTGTTGTTGTCCGCAGCGGAGCGGCGTATCGGTCTGTTGCGGGATGTCGCGCGCCGTCTTGAGGATGAACGTCAGTCCGGCAAGATCCGCCACAGACTGCCGGCCTTGCTCCGCCAACGGGTGTTCGCCGTGGCACTTGGCTACGAGGACGTTAACGACCACGACGCCTTGCGGCACGATCTTGTCTTGCAAACGGCCGTGGGCCGGGATCAAACGCTGGCCAGTGCTTCGACGATCGGACGCCTGGACCGCACCGCAGATCGCAAATGGGCGTGGGCAGCGCATGTCTCGATGCTTGAAAGCTTTATCGCTTCATTTAAGGCACCACCTGAGGAACTGGTTCTCGATTTCGACGCCACCGATGATGCGGTGCATGGCAACCAGGAACGAAAATTCTACCACGGCTACGACGACCACTATTGCTTTTTGCCGCTCTATGTCTTCTGCGGCGACCAGCTTTTGGTCAGCTATCTACGCCCCTCGAAGATTGACGGCGCCAAGCATGCCTGGGCCATCTTGTCGTTGTTGGTCAAGCGCTTGCGCGAAGTATGGCCCAAGGTGCGTATCATCCTGCGGGCCGACTCCGGTTTCTGCCGCCATAAGATGCTCTCCTGGTGTGAACGCAGGGATGTTCACTATATCGTCGGCTTGGCCAGAAACAGCCGGCTTGCTGACTTATCCAAAACCGATATGGCCATGGCCCAAGAGGAGCATGACAAAACCGGCGAGAAACAACGGCGCTTTGCTGAATTTCGTTACGGCGCCAAGACATGGGGGCGAGCGCGCCGGGTCATTGCGCGATTGGAATATACCGCCAAAGGTGCCAACCCGCGCTATGTGGTCACCAACCTTGAGGGCGATGGCCAAGAACTCTATGACAGGCTGTATTGCCGGCGCGCGGAAATGGAAAACCGGATCAAAGAGCAGCAACTGGATTTGTTTGCCGATCGTACCTCCTGTCACCGCTGGTGGCCCAACCAGTTCCGGCTGATCCTAGCCAGCTTGGCCTATATCCTGATTGAAACCATCCGCCGCGTGGCACTGAAGGGAAGCGTCTTGGCGCGGGCGCAATGTGGCACCCTTCGCCTGAAGCTGCTCAAGATCGGCGCCGTGGTGACCCGCAATACCCGGCGCGTTTGCTTGCACCTCTCCTCCGCCTGCCCCGACAAAAAGCTCTTCGCAATGGCCTGCGCCAAACTTAAGCCCGGGTAGTGTCGATATCCGGCTCTTTCAGCCCAAACAATCATCTCGGTATTAAAGCGCCGGTTTGACGCTCGGCCCACTGCCGCCGAAATCCAGGAAAATTGCACAAAGACCTCGTAAGAACCGATGCCCGAAAACCTGATCCCTGCGAAATCCACTATTCCTTCAATGCAACAGCGCTCAGCGCATCTGAAATAAAGACATCCAAGCCCAAAAAACAGACTTCATGACCAATCCGGGCTAGTCCAAGGGTCCGACCGCTTCCTCGACCGCCTCGACCACGGCGCCTGAGCGCATTAGCTGGCAAACCTCGTCCATCTCCTTGGCGAACCAGCGGTCGCCGTCGAGGCCCGGCGCGATGCGCTCGCGTAGGGCGGCAAAGGCGGCCGCCGTGCCTGACCCCAAAGGATAACCTCCGGCCAGGGGCTCGACCAGCGACAGGCCCTGGGCGGCGCAAAGCATTTCCACGGCGACGATGCGCTCGGCGTTTTCGACGATGGTCGCGGCCTTGCGGGCGCACCAGGTGGAATTCGAGACATGATCCTCGGCATTCCCCTTGCCGGGTATGGAATCCACCGACCCCGGCGTTGCCAGACCGCGGTTTTCCATGACCAGAGCCGACATGGAACATTGCACGGTGGCGTAACCGGTGTTGAGGCCGGGGCGGCCGCTGGTCAGGTTGCGGGGCAGGCCCAGGCTCATCACCGGGTCGATCAAGCGAGCCAGCCGGCGTTCGGATATGGCCCCGAGATCGGCCACCGCGATGGCCAGAAGATCCATGGCTTGCGCCAAATAGGCGCCGTGGAAATGGCCGCCGGAGATGACCGTGAAATCTCCGCCTCCGTCGTCAAACATCAGCGGGTTGTCGGTGGCCGAGTTGATCTCGGTGCCGAGTATTCCCTCGATGTAGCCAAGCGCATCGCGCACGGGCCCATGCACTTGCGGGGCGCAGCGCAGCGAATAGACATCCTGGACGCGGGCGCTGGCGGGCGTGCCGGCCTGCCGGCTTTCGCCGGGAAAGACCAGATCGCGGGCGCCTTGGGTCATGCGTTTGGATCCGGCAAGCAGCCGGCGCAGGTTGGCAGCGGTTGTTCCTTGGCCCGGATGGGGGCGGGCGGCATGCAGGCGCGGATCGAAGGCGGCTTGCTCGCAGCGCATCGCCTCCAAGGAAAGGGCAAGCGCAATGTCGGCGTTCTTCAGCAAGCGCCTGGCATCGTGGGCGGCCAAGACCGCCAGCGCCAAAGAGACGGTCGAGCCATTGATGACCGCCGAGGCATCCTTGGCGCCCAGGGGCAGGCTCGCCTCCATTCCCGCCTTGGCAAGCGCTTCCTGGGCAGGCTGGCGACGGCCTTGGTAAATGATCTCGGCTTCCTCGTAGCCGCAGAGGGCGCCGCAGAGATGGGCGAGCGGCGCTAGGTCCCCCGAGGCGCCGACCGATCCTTTTTGCGGAACAATCGGGTGCAGTCCCTCGTTAAGAAAAGCGATGAGCCGATCCAGCACCGGAAGCGACACCGCCGAATAGTTGGAGGCAAAGGCATTGGCGCGCAGCAGCATGGTGGCGCGGACCACTTCTTCGGCAAGGGGATCGCCGATGCCGGTGGCATGGGAGAGGATCAGGTTGCGCTGGAACTCGGCCATGTCGGATACCGGAATTCGCTTATCCTTGAAAACGCCGACACCGGTGTTGAAGGCGTACATCAAGGGTGCATCGTCGGTCATCCAGTGGCGATCGACATAGTCACGCGCGGCTTGCAGGTTGGCGCGGGCATCGCTGTTGAGCGTCACCCTGGGGTAATGGCCCTCGCCATTGCCACGTGCCGCCAAGACAACCGCGTCGATGGTGAGGTCCTTTCCGTCGATCGTGAGCGTCATCCCAATCCCTTTAAAATGTTTTTGCGCCTGCCCTTTAAAATGAGTTTGCGCCTGAACCAGCTAAAGAGCCCAGTTTGACCGAGCCGACATCGCCAATAGCATGCCTTAAACCGAAAGGTCGAGGACCAGGCTGCTCTCGTTGTTCCTGTCAACGGCTTGCCCGACGCCGGCAGCAGGCTCTATATCACAGTTATGGTATTGCTCACGTTTTCTCTGTCAAAACTGTTTTTTAGCCCCGAAACAACGATTTATCGGCGGCTTCGTTCAATGGCGGCTGGTCGTGGGCAAGGATCGGGAAGCCGTCGACTTGGCCTGAGCTTGACGATTCTACTTTGCTTGGGGAGCTGGCTGTCGGCCTGCGCACCCACGTCGATCAATCGTGGCAGCGACAGTACAGAGGCTCGACTTGATGGCGACAGGTTCATCACCGAAGACAACGCCGCCTTGCGTCTTCAGTCATGGCTACCGGCGGAAGCGCCGCATACGGTGATGGTCGCCGTGCACGGCATGAACGAGTACTCCCATGCCTTCGCGCTGCCCGCCGAGGCCTGGCGCGACCGCGGCATTGCGGTCTACGCCCTCGACCAGCGGGGGTTCGGCGACAATCAGGACCGAGGCCTGTGGCCCGGCGCGCAAAACCTGGCAAGCGATCTGAACAGCTTATGTCGTCTACTACGGCAAACCTACCCGGACCTTCCCATTTTCCTGCTTGGCGAAAGCATGGGAGGCGCCGTCACCGTGTTGGCGGCGGCACAGAATGATCCGCCACCGGTCGATGGCATCGTCTTGGTGGCCCCGGCCATATCGCCGTGGGAGGTGCTGCCATTCTATTGGCGGGCGCCGCTTTGGCTCATGGCGCATACGGTACCCTGGCTCCCCTTGACCGGTCGTGGCCTCGACCTTAGGCCGACCGATAACCTAGAGGTCTGGTATGCCACGGCCCATGACGACTTGCTGGTCCGGGAAACACGGGTCGACTCACTCTACGGCCTGACCGATTTGATGGACCAGGCGGCTGACAGCGTTCCTCGAGTACGGCTGCCGGCCTTGCTGCTTTACGGCAAGAAGGATCAGTTCGTCAGAAACTGGATGGTTGAGTGGGTGGTCGAGCAGGCTGATCCAGGGCTTTGGCAACAGCTGGTCTATGATGAGGGACATCATTGGCTGTTGCGCGACCTCAATCGCGCTACGGTCCTGGCGGACATTGAAACCTGGATGCAGCGTCAAGCGGGAAGCCAATAGCGGGGAAGGGGAGGAAGACAATGATATCCCGCCACCACACGATCAAAGTGTTTCAGACAGTATTACTAGCCGTTCTCATCATCGGCATAGCAGCCTGCGATCGGGGGCGCATGCCGCCCGGGCCGGGCTCGACAGAACCTCGCATCGCTGCGCAAGAGGTTATCCAGGCTGATGGGGTTGCGCTGCCGCTCCGCCGCTGGCCGGCAAGAACGACGCCCAAGGCCGTGATCTTGGCGGTTCATGGTTTCAACGACTATTCCAAAGCCTTCGAAATGCCGGCTCTGTGGTGGGCGGAACGCGGCATTACCACCTACGCCTTCGATCAAAGGGGCTTTGGGGAGGCGCCGCATCACGGCCTTTGGGCCGGCCGCGATCGCCTGGTCGACGATGTTGCCGTGCTCAGTCGTCTTTTGCGCCGACGCCACGGGGAGACACCACTCTATCTCCTAGGCGAAAGCATGGGGGGTGCGGTCGTGCTGACAGCCATGACCGGTGAAACCCCGCCGCCGGTCGACGGTGCCATCCTGAGCGCGCCGGCGGTGCGCGCCGGCGAGGACGTTCCCTTTTATGAAGCCTGGGCCCTGTGGCTCGCCGGGCGGCTCATTCCGACGGTGGCGTTTTCCGGCGAAGACATGCTGAGTAAGGCCACCGACAACCAAGCTGTGCTAGAGGATATTTTCGCCGATCCCCTCTTTATCAAGGATACACAGGTGAGCGCTGCCGCAGGGCTGGTGGATCTGATGATCTCAGCCCATGCCCAGGGTGCCGCCTTGAGCACCAACAGTCTGCTGCTCTATGGCGAAAACGACCATCTCGTCGACCCGGACTCAACCTTCAAACTCTGGAGTCGTTTGGCGAAAAGAGACTTGAGTGCATCCCGCTTCGCGCTCTACGACCAGGGTTGGCATCTGCTCTTGCGGGACCGACAGGCGCAGACTGTCTGGCAGGACGTCGTCGCATGGATCGAGGACCCTCACCGGCCGCTGCCGTCGGGTGCCGATGAATGGGCGAGGAAACGTTAGTCCTCAATCCCATGATTGGCCGAAGTCAGTCGACTGTGAGCCTTCGATTTCGATTTACAGGCTGGGAAATTCGGATCTAAGGTTCATCGCGCAATCTCCGGTGCACGCCGTTCCATGGGGCCTTGCCATGACCATTGGATTGTCGTCCGATCAACGGACCGCCTTCGAACGCGACGGCTTTCTTGCCATCGATGCTGTGCTGGACGATGCTGATCTGCGGCCGCTTGAAGAAGAGTATGAGGCGGTGTTGGCGGCTGCGGCAGCGGAGCTCTATGACGCGGGGAAAATCTCCAAGACTTATGCCGATCTGCCGTTTGCCGAACGCTATATAGAGCTGCTTGCCGAGTATCCCGACCTTTACGCCTACCTCAACATTTCCCTGCCGCTGCTGAACGAGAGGCGCGATCCTGCAACCTATCGCATGCATGCGGGGCCGGCGGTCTTTGGCCTCTTGCGCCACCCCAAGCTGCTCGATCTCGCCGAAGCGATCTTAGGCCCGGAGGTCCTCTCCAACCCGGTCCAGCAACTCCGCCTCAAGCCGCCGCGGCGCTCGGTTTCCAATGGGGTTGCGGAAAACTCCAACATCGGCACGACCACCTGGCACCAAGACATTGTGGCGCTTCTGCCGGAAGCCGACAACACACCGCTCTTGACCATTTGGGTCGCGGTAACGCCGGCTACGGAAGAAAAGGGATGCTTGCTGTCGATCCCGGGGAGCCACCGCGGTGGACCGACCCTGCATTGCCCGGGCAAGGAGCTCGCCGCCGAAATGTATGTGCCCCTCGACGCCGAACAATTGGATCGGGCGGTGGCATTGCCGGTTGGCCGTGGCGGGGTGGTGTTGTTCGACAAGCACAATGTTCATTGCTCCTTGCCCAACCAATCGACCGCCCTTCGCTGGAGCCTCGACCTTCGCTATAGCCCGGCTGGCATGCCGACAGGTCGCCCCGCCTTTCCTGGCTTCTTGGCGCGCAGCCGGGCCAATCCCGAACGTGAGCTGCGCGATCCCGTCCAATGGAAGCGGCTCTGGGATCAAGCCCGAGACGACATCCTGAGCGGTGCCTATCAGGGACCGGTCTTCGAGGAGGCCCGTTGGCGGGCCAACGCAGAATCGCCCCTTTGCGCCTGAGTAACGATCAGTAAAGGTGCTGGCCGCCGGTTACAAAAACCTCGGTGCCGGTAACATAGCCAAAATCCGGCGTGCAGAGGCGATAGACCGCGGAGGCCACTTCTTCTGGAGTGCCCATGCGGTGCATGGGGATGCGCGGGATCAGGGCCTCATACTCTTCGGTGACCATAGCGGTTTCGATCTCGCCGGGGGCGACCGCATTGACCCTGACCCCGAGTTCGGCAAACTCGACCGCCATCTCCCGGGTCAGGGCAGAGAGGGCTGCCTTGGAGGTCGAATAGGCCGATCCCGCAAAGGGGTGAATGGCATGGCCGGCGATCGAGGTGATGTTGACGATCGAACCCTTGCCCTTTCTCAACGGCACGGCAAAGCCGCGCGCCAGCGAGAGCGGCGCGAAGAAATTAAGCTCGAAGACCTGGCGCCAGCCTTCGATATCACCATTCAGGCAACCCAAACGCTCCTTGAAGGGGGTCTTTGGTGAGACAGCTGCGTTGTTGACCAGCGCAGCCAAGGGACACTCGCCCAAGACGCTGTTGGCTTGTTCGACGAAATCTTGCACGCTGTCAGGATCGCCCAGATCAGCTTGGATGTGCTGGGCCCAGTTCGGGTCGCGTCGGCATTCCGCTGGCACCGCTTCGCGCGAGCAGGTGATGATACGCCAGCCTTCATCGGAAAAGCGCTTTACCGTCGCGTGGCCGATGCCGCGGCTGGCGCCGGTCAGGATCACAGTAGCGCGTTCTTTGTTCATGGAACCAATCCCTCAGCCACGTTAGCAGAGATCACGGAAACAAGCGTTCTGTCCGCCATTCCTTTCCATCGACCTGATAAATGAGGCGATCATGCAGGCGGAAGGGGCCGTCCTGCCAAAACTCGAAGCGTCGCGGCAAGATGCGAAAGCCGGACCAGTGGGGCGGACGCGGCACCTTGCCGATATTGAATTTGAGGGCGTACTCGGCCACCCGTTTTTCTAGCACAAAACGGCCCTCCAGGGGGCGCGACTGTTCGCTTGCCCAAGCCCCAATCTGCGCCTGCCGGGGCCGGGAGGCGAAGTAGTCATCGGCCTCGGCGTCGGTTACTTGCTCGACCGGTCCTTCGATACGCACCTGGCGCCGCAGCGATTTCCAGTGAAACAGAAGGGCCGCCATCGGATGGGCCAGGAGTTCGCCGCCTTTGCGGCTTTCATAGTTGGTGTAGAAGACAAACCCACGCTCGTTGAAATCCTTCAACAAGACCATGCGCAACGAGGGCATGCCGTCCGCGCCGACCGTGGCCAGGGCCATGCCGTTGGGATCATTTACTTCTTTCAACTTGGCTTCTTCGAACCAGGGTCCAAAGACGTCGAGCGGCCTTTTCGGAGTTGAATCTCTAATCAATTAATTTACCATAGGATGTTGTTGTCTTGGAGTGGAAACACCATATCTGGTTCAGCCTCGGAAGGGAAACGTCCAAATATTTCTCGATTTGCATCTTCGATACAGGGGATGCTGTTAAGGCTTTGTACGTATAATTGGTTCTTGGAAGCCTTTCGATGTCTTACATTGTCAGTCAAGAGGAATCGCTAAAATGAAGGTTAAATCCGTCATTGCGGTAGCGCTGGTCACGGTCTTCCTGGCCGGTTGCGCCAACAATGGAAGTGGGCCGGGCACCAAACAGACCGTAGGCGGATTGGGCGGCGCCGCACTTGGTGGTTGGGCCGGCTCGCAGATTGGATCCGGCAAAGGACAAATAGCGGCGACGGCGGCTGGCGTGCTTTTGGGTGCTATTGTTGGGTCCAACATCGGTCGGGGTCTGGACGAGCTCGACGAGATCAAGGCGCAACGAGCTGCCAATCAGGCAAAGACTGCGCCACTTGGCGAAACCATTTCCTGGAACAATCCTGAATCGGGAAATTATGGTTCGACCACCCCGGTCCGTGATGGCACCGCCTCCAACGGCGACTATTGCCGTGAATTTCAGCAAACCGTCACCATTGGCGGCAGGAGAGAGCAGGCCTATGGCATCGCCTGCCGCAGGCCCGACGGTTCCTGGGAAATCGTTAGCTAGATCACGCGGTCTGAAAGTGTAACTCTGCGCTGCAAGGGGTGCGGTTGCACCCCTTGCGACTTTCATTCAAAAGGCATAAGACCAGAGTCGAGTGATGCCGTGCGGTGAGGGGGATAGCCGTGCCGCTGCACCCGATTGCTCTATCCGTGCCAGCGGGCAAAAGTTGGAATGGTTCGCCACAAGATGAGTGACCTCTATAGACGTCTTGGTGTTGCCCGCGACGCAAGTATGGAAGAAATCAAGCAGGCCTATCGACAGCTTGCAAAGAAGCTTCATCCAGACCTCAATCCCGGCAACGAAAAGGTTGAGCAACAGTTCAAAGACGTCAGTCAAGCTTATGATATTCTTTCTGATACTAAGAAGCGTGCACGCTACGATCGGGGAGAAATCGATGCCAGCGGGCAGGAGACGGCGTGGCGGCGCGGCTTTTATCGAAGTTACGCAGAGGGTGAGCAAGGCACCAAGTACGCCGACTACAATCAAAACGAAGACATCAGTTTTGATGACATATTCTCCGACCTCTTTGGCGGCCGCCAGCGGCAGGCTGATGCGCGCTTTGACCACGGAGTAAAGCAACGTGGCATCGACGTTACCTACAGCATCAACGTCGATTTCTTGGACGCGGCCCTGGGCAGCAAGCAGCGAGTCCATTTGACCGATGGCAAGACCCTCGACATCAGTATCCCGGAAGGGACGGAAGATGGCCAAACGCTGCGTCTGAAGGGCCAGGGGATGGCCGGATTGGGCGGTTCTTCGGCGGGCGACGCCTACGTCAAGATCTACGTACGGGATCACCCTTATTTCGAACGCCACGGCGCCGACATTCGCCTGGAGGTGCCCATTACACTGCACGAGGCATTGTCGGGTGCCAGCATCACGGTACCGACCGTGCATGGCAAGGTAACCATGATTGTTCCTGCCGGCGCCAACACGGGAACGGTCCTGCGACTCAAGGGTAAGGGGGTGGTCGACCGCGCGACCGGCCTGACCGGAAACCAGTACGTGACCTTGAAGGTCATGCTGCCGGAAAAGCCTGATGCGTCTTTAAAAGATTTTGTCGAGGAATGGACCACGGAACATCCCTACGATCCACGCAAAAAAGCGGGATTGGCCTAGCAATGCTCATCCAACTCACCGAAGTCGTCGCCCGAATTGACGCCACCGAAGGCGAGCTTGTCGCATGGGTGAACCAAGGGTGGATACGTCCAGCCAAAGAAGATGATGGCTTTTGGTTTGATGATGCTGATGTGGCACGCATTCAACTTATTATCGATTTGCGCCGGGATATGGCCGTCAACGACGAGGCCGTGCCGGTGATTTTGCGGCTGTTAGATCAGGTTTATGGTTTGCGGCGCATGTTGGGCAATCTTGGCGACGCCATCCAAGAGCTGCCGGACGAGCTGCGCAGAGAGGTGGTGTCACATCTAGGACGGCCGCCCAAACCTTAAAGGCTCGACGTCCTTGGTGGTCGGCTGCAACAGGCCTTCCAATGGTTTGTCCATGATCGGGTTGCCACAATCGGCAAGGGATGCAACGGTCCTCGTTGCGTCATCCTCCCAGCCGTCGCCCGGCCTATAGGCCAACTGTAAGGCCGTGACGAGGTTGCCGAGCGTGACCGCATTTAGATCGCGGGCCAAGATCCAACGCCCGCGAGAGGTTCGGGCAACATAGCCGGCACGGCGCAATCGTTGCAGCGTATTGTCGACTTCCGCAGGCGAGGCCGGCAGGTCCTTGGCGAGTAGGGATTCGCGGACCCGGATGCCTTTGTTCGCTGCCCGGCGCAGGCGTACCAGGACAGACAAGGCTAGTGCCAAATGGGCGCCGGGACTGGGATCTTGGTGGCCGCGCGCGCGGGAGGCCTCCCACTCGGGCAGCCCTGCAGCAATTTCGGCCCCCAGCAGCACGACGGCCCAAGAAAGATACATCCACAACAAAAATATGGGGATTGTCGCCATTGCGCCGTAGATGGCTTGATAAGAGGGAAAGTGTTCCAGATAGAGGCCGAATCCAAATTTCAGCGCTTCGAACAACAAGGCCGCGACCACACCGCCAATCAGGGCATCACGGGTGCGCACCGAGCGGTTTGGTATGACAAGGTAGAGCACCATGAATCCCAGAGTGGAAAGGCTGAGCGGGAGGAGCCTGGAAAACAGAGCCTTTCCAGCCGCAAAACCGTCCAGTCCTACCCATTGGACGGCGGCGAAGGCGGTACCTGAGAGCGTGAGTGACGTACCCAGCATGAGCGGACCGAGGGTCAAAACCGCCCAGTAGACCAAGAACTGGACGACGACTGGCCGCGGTTCCTTGACCCGCCAGATTTCATTGAACGCACGGTTGATCGTAGAGAGCAGCAGGACTGCAGTGATGGCCAGGCCAATGAGGCCTGGGCCGGTCATTTTGCTGGCGTTTTCGGTGAACTGGGTCAGATACTGACTGAGCGATTCGCCGGTCTCTGGCAGGAAGTTGCCGAAGACAAAGCCTTGAATCTCTTGGCTTAATCCCTCGGCAATTGGGAAAGCGGAAAGCACCCCAAGGCCGATGGCCAGGAGCGGCACCAATGCGAGTAAGGAGGAATAGGTTAAAGAGGCGGCGATTCGCAGTCCGTCGTCATCCAAGAATCGCTGCCCGCCATAAAGAACCATGCGCGGGGCAGCGAGCAACTTGGGGGCTGAAGAAATCAGCTTGTCCACAATGGGGTGGCGCATTTTTTCCTCCGCACGCCATTAGGCTTGCTGGTGACGGTGCCGCCTGAGTCAAGCCACCGAGGCTGGCAGAGACTCATGCCCGAGAAGTATTGACGGATTATTATAACCCCTGCGTGCCAATGTGATAGCTCACAAGCTTGGCGTCCGTCGCTTTATCGGCGGAAAGCACGTGTCCCTGGTGGCCAAGTGCTTTGACCAGCTTTAACATTTGTGTAGGATGCCGCAGGATTTGAGGGGCGCTCACGAGTCAGGGGATAAGTAGGAGCATGGGCGAAAGGCAATCGCTGTTGGCGGGTCGGCGTGGGCTGATCATGGGCGTGGCGAACGATCGCTCGATTGCCTGGGGCATTGCTCGTGCGGCAAGCGCGGAGGGTGCGGAGCTCGCCTTCACCTATCAGGGGGAAGCCTTGGCCAAGCGCGTTCGGCCCTTGGCCGAGCAGGCGGGTTCATCCATCGTCCTACCCTGCGATGTGGCCGATGATGCTAGTTTGGATGCCGTGTTCGCGACCTTGCAAGAGCAATGGGGCAGCTTGGACTTCGCCGTCCATGCCATTGCCTATGCCGATCGGGAGGAGTTGAAGGGCAAGTACGTCAACACCAGCCGCGACAACTTTCTGAACAGCTTGGATATCTCCTGCTACTCTTTTACCGCAATTGCGCAGCGGGCGGCCCCGATGATGACCAAGGGTGGGAGTTTGCTGACCCTGACCTACTATGGGGCCGAGAGAGTCATGCCCCACTACAACGTGATGGGCGTGGCCAAGGCGGCCTTGGAGGCAAGCGTGCGTTATCTCGCCGTCGATCTCGGCGGTCAGAACGTGCGCGTCAATGCGATTTCGGCGGGGCCAATCAAGACACTGGCGGCTTCCGGCATTGGCGATTTCCGCTATATCTTGAAATGGAACGAGTACAATTCGCCCCTGCGCCGAAATGTTACGTTGGATCAGGTGGGTCGTTCGGCCCTCTACCTCCTCAGCGACTTGTCGGCGGGGGTCACCGGCGAGGTCCATCACGTTGATTCCGGTTATCACACCGTGGGTATGATGGCTGTGGATGCGGCGCCCGATGTGGCGCGCCTGTTGGATGGGTTCAAGTCGCAATCCCAGGGCTAGGGTCAATCGGCGACCCGTTTGAAGCCACATCTGAAGGGGCATTTCGATGCCAGGCAATGCCTTTGGCCAATGCTTTCGCTTTTCGACCTGGGGTGAAAGCCACGGGCCGGCGATCGGCTGTACGATAGATGGTGTGCCGCCGCGCATACCTTTGGCGGTGCCGGATATACAGCATTGGCTCGATCGGCGCCGTCCCGGTCAGTCCCGCTTTACCACTCAGCGGCGCGAGCCTGATCAAGTCAAAATCCTTTCCGGTGTTTTCGAGGGGATGACAACGGGAACGCCCCTGTCCTTGGTCATCGACAATGTCGATCAGCGTTCCAAGGACTACGGCGACATCAAGGATAAGTTCCGTCCCGGCCATGCCGACTATACCTATTGGCAAAAGTACGGTATTCGCGACTATCGCGGCGGCGGCCGCTCTTCGGCACGGGAGACGGCCATGCGAGTGGCAGCCGGTGCTGTTGCCCGCAAAGTCATCGAGGCCGTGGGTCCGACCGAGGTCGTCATTCGCGGCGCCCTCGTCCAGGTTGGCCCCCACGGCGTGGATCGCGACCGTTGGAACTGGCAGGAATGTGAGGCCAATCCCTTTTGGTGCCCTGATTCTGAGGCTGCTGAGACCTGGGCGTCCTATCTGGACGAGTTGCGCAAGAAAGGCCTTTCAGCCGGCGCCGTCATCGAAGTTGTGGCCTCGGGCGTGCCGGCCGGCTGGGGCGAGCCAGTCTACGATAAGTTGGATGCGGATCTTGCCAAGGCGATGATGAGCATCAATGCGGTCAAGGGTGTCGAAATTGGCGCTGGCTTTGCCGCCGCCGCCCTCACCGGCGAAGAAAACGCCGATGAAATGCGCATGCGCGATGGGCAGGTGGTCTTCACCGCTAACCATGCCGGCGGCATCCTCGGCGGCATCTCGAGCGGCCAGGACATTGTCGTGCGATTTGCCGTGAAGCCGACCAGCTCGATCCTGGTTCCGCGCCGCACGGTCGATCGTTTTGGCCAGGAGACCGAGATCGTCACCAAGGGCCGCCATGATCCCTGCGTCGGCATTCGCGCGGTGCCCGTGGGTGAAGCGATGATGGCGATTGTTCTGGCCGACCACCTTCTGCGCCACCGCAGCCAAGTGAACGATAATTCATCTTAGCGCTGGGCGGTGATCGGCTAGGGTGCGCTCGACAGACTCGGCCCTTTACGACTATCACCAACCCGCCCTCCATCTTCGACTCTGCAGGTCACTATGCGTGTCATTCTGTTTCTCCTGAAGTGCGTGCTCGGCTTCTTTGCTGCAATTGGTTTCTTGCTGGTTGCAGTCCTGCTGGCTGGCATCCTGCTATTTGACGAGACCATTCAATTGGCGCACGAGAAAGAAGGCGTTCCCGAAAGCGCCCTGCTCACCCTGGATCTGACAGGCGGTCTGATCGAGACCCTGCCGTCGACCCCTTTCGCATCGGCCTACCTGGGTAATACCGTCGTCTTGCGAGACACGATTGATGCGCTTGAAGCGGCTAGCCGCGACCCGCGGGTGAAGGGGCTGTTGGTGCGCCTTGGGCGGGGGGGCCTGGGCATGGCGCAAGCCCAAGAGTTGCGTGACGCGGTCTTAGAATTGCGGGCCAAAGGCGCCTTTGCTTGGGCCTTTGCCGAAAGCTTTGGCGAAGGTGGCAACGGCACCATCCACTACTACCTGGCTTCGGCCTTCGATCAAGTTTGGTTGCAGCCTTCAGGCGATCTCGGGCTGACGGGGATCGCCGTTGAAAACGCCTTCCTGCGCAAAGCGCTTGACAAGATTGGTGTGCTACCGCGCTTGGACCAGCGCGAAGACTACAAGGCAGCGATGAACACCCTGACCGATGACGCTTTGCCTGAGCCGCAGCGCCGCAACTTGCAGCAGCTGGTCGACTCATGGATGCAGCAGATTAGCAATGGCATTGCCGAAGGCCGCGAGATTCCCGGCAACAGGGTCATGTCCGTGATCGACAATGGGCCCTACTTGGCAGCGGCCTCGGTATCGGAAGGTCTCGTCGATACCCTCGGCTATTGGAGTCAAGTCGTGGCAAAGGCTACGACTAATGCCAAGGGGGATACGGAAGTGCTGAACTTAACCGACTATGACCGGCGGCGCGAGCCGGCGCCGGAGAATGGCCGGACCATCGCGGTGATTTACGGCCTTGGCCAAGTGGTCCTGTCCGGGAGCGAGTATGATCCCTTGTTTGGCAATGTGTTCATGGGCTCGGACACGGTGTCAGATGCCTTAGCGCAGGCGGTCGACGATGATACGGTCGAGGCGGTGGTTTTCCGCATTGACAGCCCTGGTGGTTCCTATGTGGCCTCCGACGCAATTTGGTTTGAGATGCAACGGGCCCGTGAAGCCGGCAAGCCGGTCGTTGTTTCTATGGGCGATTTCGCTGCGTCCGGCGGTTATTTTGTGGCGGCCCCGGCCGAGCGCATCGTCGCCGAGCCTGGCAGCCTGACCGGGTCGATCGGCGTGGTCGCCGGCAAGTTGGTTTTCGCTGGACTGTCGGAGAAGCTGGGCATCACCTGGGATGGGGTTAAGGCTGGCCGCAACGCCGACATTTGGAGCCCGACCAGCGATTTTTCCGTCGAAGGCTGGGCCCGCCTGCAAGCTGGCCTCGATCGAACCTATGCCGATTTCACGGCGAAGGTGGCAGAAGGGCGCAGCCTATCGCTTGCCGCCGCCGAGGCAGCCGCCAAAGGCCAGGTGTGGAGCGGCGCCGATGCCCAGGCGCTGGGACTGGTCGACGAACTTGGCGGATTTCGCGATGCCGTCGAGCTCGCTCGTCAGGTTGCCGGTATCGATCCCGGCGAAGCTGTGCGTCTCAAGACATTGCCGGAACCGCCTGATCCATTTGAGGCATTACTTGATGAGGTCTTTGCCCAGGGCTTTCAGCTACGCGGTCTCAGCCATATCCTTTCCCAAGCCGCTAAGCTCTTAGCGCCTCTAACGGCGGCGACCGAGGGCCTGGAACCGTCGCCTGGGGCAAACGCCCTGCAGATGCCTCCCTTGGCCGTGGACGGCTGATCGTTACGCCATGTTCGCGTAGAAGCTGGCATCGACGCTGGCGCTGTCGTCATCGAGCGCGCTGTCGATTTTACCTTACTTGTGAAAGAAGTCGGCGATTTCTTTGATAAAGGTCTGCACGCCGCCGCCGCGCCGGCCCGTGATCCTAGCGCAGGGTCGCCGCCTCGGTCGGTGTGAAGAAGCCCGAGTAGATCCCGACTAGGATGATGACCGGCGCCATGATTGACCAAAAGCCGCTGTAGGCGTTACACACTATCGCCCGCCGTGACCAGCCTTCGCCGGAAGCCATGTAGCCATGCGTCTTACGGAGTACGTAGCTCATGATCTGTGGTTCTTTAGAAAGGACTTTTTCGCTACCTTGATCGGTCTAGCGATCACCACCTTCGGAGGACGAGATGCCGTCGGAGCCGAGGACGACAAGCCTAGATGGCACAACGCCGCGCTTTGTCATTCCGCCGCCGCCGCGGCCGAGCCTGCCGGTTCGGGCGACGGCGGCCCGTTTCCCGGTTCACCGAATTTTTTGCGTTGGCCGCAACTATGCGGAACACGCCATCGAGATGGGCCATGACCCGGATCGCGAGCCGCCGTTCTTCTTCCTAAAGGGCGCCGACTGCCTTCTGAGCGACGGCAAGGCCTTACCCTACCCTGACGCGACCCAAAATCTGCACCACGAGATCGAACTGGTGGTGGCCCTGGCAACCGGCGGCAGGGACATTTCTCAGGCCGAAGCCCTCACGCATGTCTTCGGTTATGCCGTCGGCCTCGATATGACGCGACGCGATCTGCAGGCGCAGGCGAAGAAACTCGGACGACCCTGGGAGGTCGGCAAGGCCTTCGACCATGCCGCACCCTGCGGCGAGATCACACCGGTGACACAATGCGGCCATCCGGCAAATGGCGCTATCTGGCTGCAGGTCAACGGAGATCTCAGACAGTCTGGCGATCTGGCGCAGATGATTTGGAAGCTGCCAGAGGTGATCGCTTACCTCTCCGGGCTCTTTACCCTCTTTCCGGGGGATCTCATCATGACCGGCACACCAGCCGGTGTCGCGGCGGTCGAGCGCGGCGACACGCTCTTGGGTGGCATCGACGGCCTCGGCCAATTGCGGGTCGAGGTGGTCTAGGCCGGCGGCACCTGCCCCTAAGACAGGCTCTCGCGCATCTTGGCGATCAGGCCTTGGCGATCGTGGCGCGCCTGCAGGGCTTGATCCATAGTGACCGCGACAAACTTGGTCGGCGTATGCGGTTGAAGCTGGCCAATGAGGTCCATGTCGGCTGAAATCACCGTGCCAAGCATGAAATAGCCGCCACCAGATACCGCATCGCGGTGCAGCACGATAGGTTCGGTGCCGCCGGGTACCTGGATCGAGCCATAGGGATAACAGCCGTCGACAATGTTCGATGGATCCGAGCCGGCACCGAAGGGCTGGACCCGCTCCACGAACTCAAGCGGCGTACCGCCGCGGAAGCGATAGCCGATGCGGTCGGCTTCCGGGGCGACCTTCCAGACCTCGTCAAAGAACCGCTCACCGGCGGCCTCGGTGATGCGGTGCCAATAAATGCCCGTCAAGACGCGCAGCTCGGCTGGCGTACCGGGCAGGCGGCGGAGCGCTTCGGGTATGCTGTGTCCGGCGCCGCTGCCCGAGCCGGGGCCGATCGCCAGTTCATCGCCGGCCGCCAGATTGCGGCCCTGAAATCCGCCAAGTGCGCCTAAGGGGTAGGTCGAGCGGCTGCCGAGGACCACCGGCACGTCGATGCCGCCGGAAACGGCGATATAGGCGCGAGCACCCGCTTGCAGGAAGTCGAAGCTCAACACTTGTCCGGCCTTCACCGCAAAGGCGGCCCAACTTGCTTGCTGGTCGCCGTCCACCTTGGGCGGCATGGCAGCGCCGGTGACTGCGACTGTCGCGTCGCTGGTGAACGCCAGCTCCGGGCCCATGAAGACGGCTTCCAGGACGGCCGCCCCCTCGTCGTTGCCGACCAACATGTTGGCAGCCCTGAGAGCCAGACGATCCATGCCGCCGGAAATCGGTATGCCGAGATGATAATAGCCGGGGCGGCCCAGGTCTTGCACCGAGGTCGCCAAGCCAGGCGAAATGACCTTAATTGCCATAAAGAGCCTCCTCCAGCTTCGCGTTGGTGCCGTCGATGTCTTGATGGAAAGCCTCAAGCGAGAATGTCACATTGCGCACGCGTGGGCTAAAGCGGCCGGCTTCCACCTCCGCGACTGTCGCGTCATAGGCAGCGCGGTCGATCGACTTGAACTTGACGATGTCGCCTGGGTTAAAGAAGACCATAAAGTCTTTCAGGTAGCTTATCTCCTGTTGGGGATCGTAAATCGGCATGGGGGTAATGCCGAACATCTGGTAGCCGCCGGCACCCCTAACCGAATAGATGCAGGCAAAGCAGCCGCCGTAGCCGACGGTCAGTTTGGGCGTATCGGTGCGCGGACGCAGGTATTTGGGTACCTCGATCTGCCGGGCGCGATCGACCATCTGATACATGAAGGGCAGACCGGCGACGAAGCCCACCATGGAGACAAACCAAGGGGCCCCGTGATGGGCCGCAATGAAGGTCTCGACCGAGTCAAAATTGTTGATGCGGGCGGCATACTCCAAATCGGTGGCATTCGGATCTTGGTGCCGCTCGCGGAACCGCATCAGGGTTTCGTGGGTCCAGGGATCGTTGTAGAGCACTGGCACCTCGATGATGCGGGTGTCCAGCACCGCTTCCGCCTTTTCTGCCGCGACTTCGAGTTGCTTCAGCTCGGCCAGCATGTCATCCGGGCTGATTTGATCGGGGTCGAACTTGATTTGCAGCGATGCGTTGGCTGGACAGATTTCGGTCACCCCCTTGATCTGACTTTCGCGTACCGCATTGGTCATCGCCAGGCTCTTGAAGAAGGCCTCCAGCGACATCTCTTCATCGACTTCGACGAAGATGTGTTCGTCTCCTCCAAACGAGTAGCGTGTCTTCATTGCGTCCCTCCCTTTGGCCCTTAGCCTAGCGGATGTTCCTCCAGCCAGCGTTCGAGGAATTTGGTATGAAAGTCCGCGGTTGCGACCGCATCATCACCGGCCAATGCCTGATGCAGTGATGTGGTGGTTTTGGTCCCGGTTATCTGCAACTCTCCAAGCGCGCCCGCCAAGCGCTTCAACGCCGACGGCCTGTCTTTATCCCAGACCACGAGCTTACCCAGCAGGGAGTCGTAGAATGGAGGTATGGCGTAACCCGGATAGATGAAGGAATCAAATCTGACGCCTGGCCCGCCCGGAATCATGATCGTCTCGACTACACCGGGGAAGGGCATGAAATTGTTCGCTGGATCCTCGGCGTTGATGCGGCATTCGATGGCGTGGCCGCGCGCCTCGATGTCGGCTTGCGTCAGGCTAAGGGCTTCGCCGCCGGCGATGCTTATCATCTCGCGTACCAAGTCGATGCCCGTGATCCATTCGGTTACCGGGTGTTCGACTTGGAT
Organism: Rhodospirillales bacterium; assembly: GCA_965222795.1. Lineage (GTDB taxonomy): Bacteria > Pseudomonadota > Alphaproteobacteria > Kiloniellales > CBDCUY01 > CBDCUY01. The sequence continues at coordinate 4,695,510 of OZ244972.1, forward strand.
GCGCGTGTTCATTTCGATGAAATAGAATTCTTGAGTGGCATCGTCGTAAAGGTATTCGACGGTTCCTGCGCCACGGTAATTGACGTGCTCCGCGAGTGCCACCGCCGAGGCGCAAAGGGCCTGGCGGACTGGCTCGGGCAGGCAGGAAGCCGGCGCTTCTTCCCAGACCTTTTGCCGGCGCCGCTGCAGCGAGCATTCGCGTTCGAAGCAGTGCACGACCCGTTTGCCGTCACCCAAAACTTGGACTTCCACGTGCCGGGCCCTTTCGATCAGCCTTTCGATGTAAAGCCCGCCATCGCCAAAGGCTTGCCGGGCTTCGGCGCTGGCCTGCGGCAGTTGTCGTTCGAAATCGGCCAGGTTATCGACCACACGAATGCCGCGACCGCCACCGCCGGCGGCGGCCTTGATCATGACCGGAAAGCCGATCTGCTGTACAAGCGAATTCGCTGCGGCCGGATCCTCGATGCGCCCGTCGCTGCCCGGCACGGTGGGAACACCGGCTTTGGCGGCGATTTCGCGCGCAGTGACCTTGTCCCCCAAAAGGCGGATAGCCTCTCCGGTTGGGCCAACGAACGTCATGCCAGCGGCTTCCACCGCATCCGCAAAGTCGGCATTCTCGGCAAGGAAGCCATAACCCGGGTGGACCGCATCGGCACCGCTCGCCTTGGCCGCAGCCAAGATATTGTCGATGCTCAGATAGGACTTGGTAGCCTGCGGCGGACCGATGTCGATAGCCTCATCGGCCAAGCGAACCGCGAGGGAATCCCCATCTGCTGCGCTATGCGCCTGAATAGTATGGATACCCAGCTCACGCGCCGCGCGGATAATTCGCACCGCGATCTCGCCTCGATTGGCGATGAACAGTCTTCGGATGGGCATGATCGGGTGGCCGCTGGTCAGTCGACGTCCGCCAGCGGCTGACCGGCCATCACCGCGTCTTCGTTCTCCACCAAGAAAGCGGTAATGGTGCCGGCGACCTGAGACTTGACCTCGTTAAAGGATTTCATGACTTCCACCAAACCAATCACCTCTCCCTCGGCGACGCTGTCCCCGGCTTCCTTGTAGGGTGGCTGGTCCGGTGACGGACGGCGGTAAAAAGTGCCAGGCAAGGGCGAAAGTATTTGTTTGCTCGCCATGAAAAGTCCCCCTTCTTTTGGATCCTACGGTCCAATCCTATTCTAGTTATGGTCAGCGCTGCGCGGTCTTGGAGCCTAAGCCGCATCCTCCAAATAGGGTGCGATAGCCTGGCGAACGGCCTGCGCCACCGTGACGGCATTGGGCGTGTCGGAATGGACGCAGATACAGTCCGATCCGACCTCAACGTCGGCGCCGCCAACGGACGTCGTCTTGCCCTCGCGGATTGCCCGCAGGCAGCGCGCCGCCGCATCCTGGGGGTCGACGGCCGCATGCTCACGGGTGATGATCAACCCGCCATCGTCGTTGTAGTCGAGATCGGCGTAAAACTCTGCAACGAAGGGAAGCCCACGGGCGGTGTAAATGCTTTCGTGCAGCGTGTTCTTCATACCGAACAGCGGTACGTCGAAAACCTCGGCGGCATCGGCCACCGCATGGGCGATGTGCTCCATGCGAGCTGCCATTCCGTAGAGTGACCCGTGCGGCTTTACATGGTTGAGGGGCATGCCTTCTGCCTGCAGAAAGCCCTTTAGCGCTCCCACCTGATAAATGATGATGTTGGCCATCTCGTCGCGACCAACTTTCATCTCGCGGCGGCCAAATCCCTGGAGGTCGGGAAGTGAAGGATGGGCGCCAACCTTGACCCCGTGTTGCTTGGCGAGGCGAACCGTCGCGCGCATATGGTCGGGATCGGAGGCGTGGAATCCGCAGGCTACGTTGGCCACCGAGATCAGCGGCATCAGTCCTGCATCATCGCCAATGCGGTAGAGTCCGAAACTTTCCCCCATATCGCAATTGATTGCCGTCGCCATATTATCCCTAACCTCCCGTTACCTCTTTATGTCCGCGACACGCAGTCTAATGTCCTCGCTATGCAATGCCGCAACAGGTCAAATTCGTGCGCGGGCCACGATGGGCTCAGATTACCGCGTCAGTGTCGTCTTCGACCAGCCAGATGTAAAATAGGAAAACCCCAATACTGTTATTCGTTTTTTGACGCTAAGCCCGCTGCGGATTTTCCACCGCTACCTGGCAGGGAAAGCAACGCATCGGCAGCGAGCCACTGATCGGATCGTGATAGTGGTCGTCGATGGCCGAATTCACATTACAGGTTCCGTGTCCTTGAATGGGAGTATCGGCTAGGCTGTGTTCCACGCAGCCCTGCCACCAACCGTGCTGGGCGCAGACCACGTCGGGCGCCAGCCTATGGTTCAGTCTGGCTCTCGCGCGAAAGCGACCGCTTGGGGTCGTGATCAAAACCCAGGCCCCGTCGGCGATGCGGCGGGCGTCGGCCGTTTCCGGGTGTATCTCGAGCCGAGGATCCTTCTCCTTGTGGCGCAGGGCGGGGACACCTCGAAACTGACTATGCAGGAATACCGGCGATTTGGCGCTGGTAAGCGTCAAGGGGTAGAGGGGCGACGGGGAAGGCTGTTTGGGCTTAAGGTGAATAGGTGACCGGAAGACGGGGAGGGGGTCCTGGCCGGAGTCCAGGAAGGTCTCTTGATAGATTTCGATGCGGCCGCTCGGTGTCGAAAATCCCTCATAGCCATCGCCTTGGCGCCGCGCGAATTTGCGATAGTGGCATTCGAGAGGCAGACGAATTCCTTGGGACGCTTGCCGCAGCCGATCCAAATCAATCCCACTTGGCGCCAACTGATGGGCCAGGCCGCGTTCGCTGTCACCATTGAAAAACACGTCGCCGAGGCCGAGGCGCTTGGCCAATTCGAAAACGATCCAGGTATCGGATCGTTGATCGTGGGTTGGGGGTATGGCGGCCGGACGCAATTGCAGCGTGGCGAAGGCCTCCTGATCACCGTCGAAGCCGGCCCGTAGCCCTTCATGCTCCCATGGAGTGGTAACCGGTAGAACGATGTCGGCAAAGCGTGACGTAGGGGTGAGACAAAGTTCCGCTTGGGCGAAGAAGGGAAGCTGCGTCAACGCCTTTTCCATCTTGGCGGTGCCCGGCTGAGAAAGCAGAAGATTGCTACCGAAGGCGATCAAAGCCTCGACCGGGTAGGGCCGTTTCTCGAGGACGGCCCGGCAAAAATCCTTGGCCGTGATCCAGCCGTCGCGGGGAGGACCGAGAGGTCGTTCCGATAGTCCGAGGGCCTTGGCACGTTGCGCCGTGCTGATGAGCTCCCGGCCGGAGACGTCATTGATGGGAACCTTGGCAAACTCGACATTGCCGCCGGGCGCATCATAACTGCCGGTCAAACTGTAGAGCAGGGCTAGGGCGCGGCTGGTCTGGGTGGCGTCGCAGTGCTGGCCCACGCCCGTCCAGGCGTAGTAGGAGACGGGGCGGCGCTCAAAGAGAAGGCGGGCGGCCTCCGTCACCTGCTTGGCTGGCACTCCGGTGACAGCCTCGACACGTTCTGGTGTCCAATCTTTCGCCAGCTCGGCGAAAAGGTCGAAGGCCGTACGGCAGGGCACCGAACCGTCAGTGGTTGGCACATCATAAGAACCGAAGAGCGTGGGCATGGTATGCGGATCGAGCATGCGCCGGCGGGCCGGGTCGTAGGCGGTTACAGAGGCGCTGGTTTCATCCCAGGCGAGCAGATGGTCACCGTTGCGGTTGTCGCCTAAATCACGATTTCTAAGAAAGCGCCCCGTATCGCCGCGCACGAGGAAGGGCCCGGTCGTCCAGTCGCAGACAAACTGTTGATCGAACCAGCCCCGGCCAATCATTTCTCCGGCGATACCCAGCGCCAAAGCACCATCGCAGCCCGGTCTGACGCGTAGCCAAAGATCCGCCTTACTGGCGAGACCCGCCTTGCGCGGGTCGACGACGATGAGTGTTGCGCCGCGTCTCTTGGCGTTGGCAATGCGGTGGGCCGTGCTCAGCCAAGAGGTGCTGGGGTTGTGGCCCCACAGCAAGATGGTGCCGCTTTCGTCGTAATCGGGCGCGCCGATACCCTTGCCAAAGGTATAGACCGGCGCATGATCCTTGTGCCAATTGCAGATCTCGGTGGAATAGATCGTGTTGGGGCTGCCGAAGGCACGGATCAAGCGTTCGATCCAGTGAATGTGATCGCTGATCGCCGTGCCGCTCGGTGTGGTGACGGCAAAGGCGACCGCCTCGGGTCCTAAGTGCTTTGCGGTACCTTTCATGTGGCTGGCGATGGTTTCCAGGGCCTCGTCCCAGCCAATGGCTTCCCAGGCGGGATCATCGGCGCCTTTCGGCGCGCGGCGTCGCAGCGGCGTCTTGAGCCGGTCTCGGTGGTGGACGATTTCTGGTGCCGCCAGCCCCTTGGCGCAGAGATGCTGCCCGGTCGGATGTTTGGGATCCGGTTCAACAGCGACTAGGCGATCCTCATCGACTACGGAAATGCAGCCACAGCGGGAACGACAAAGCGCGCAGAACCCATTTACCCGTCGTCGCTTGCTGGCCATGGCCGTGTGGTCCCCTGTGAGTTTAGTGAGGGTGTCAGGCTTTCCTCCTCGGCCCACCCGAGATTAATTTTGACCGCTTCGCCCTGGTTTTGTAAAATTCGATTATTGGTGATCCGTAATTGGAAAAATTGATGCCACTGACCTTTCGCCAAGTGCGTTACTTCATAGCGACAGCCGAGGTTGGAAAGGTATCGCTGGCGGCAGCAAACCTTAACGTTTCTCAGTCGGCGATTACCAGCGCCATCAAAACATTGGAGGAGGAACTCGGCACCCGCCTGTTTGAGCGGCGGTCGAATGGTGTCGACCTTACCTATGAGGGCCACCAATTTCTACAGCATGCCCACAACATCGTGGCCGCGGTTTCTGAGGCGACACGGGCGCCGCGCCGGACCAGCGAGAAGGTATCGGGCGCCATCGACGTCGGTGTGACCTATACAGTTGCCGGTTACTTTCTGCCGCCAATTCTCGCCCGCTTCATGCGGGCATTCCCAAAAGTCACGGTCAATCTGCACGAGCACGAGCGGGAGAACATCGAGGATGAAATTGTAACGGGCGAGTTGGACCTGGCCGTCATGCTGGTCTCCAATCTGCGCAATGGCGCGGAAATCGAGGCCCACACCCTCATTCAATCGCAACGTCGCTTCTGGGCCTGTGCCGACCATCCCTTGATCTCCCATGACCAGGTATCCCTCGACGAAGTATCGCGGGAGCCCTACGTCATGCTGACGGTCGACGAGGCCAAGGACACGGCACTGCGCTATTGGGAGGCGACCAACTTTCGCCCCCGTATCGTCTTTTGCACCTCCTCCGTAGAGGCCGTTCGCTCCATGGTTGCCACCGGTATGGGCGTCACAATTCTCTCCGACATGGTCTATCGGCCGTGGTCGTTAGAGGGCCAACGCATTGATGTTCGCAGCTTGACCGATCCGGTGCCCAGCATGGACGTGGGCTTGGCCTGGCACCGCTCGGCTTCCATGACGCCGCCTGCGGCTGCCTTTCATGACTATTTGAAGATGGCCTTCACAGGAACCGGCTCCAACTATCTCGTGTAGGCGGTTGCCGCCTGGCGGCCGGTACTCGGGAGTTTTATCGCTCGCGGCAATTCACAAGTTCTCAGTCCTTGATCTCTTGCTTAACTGCATCGCCAGTTGGAATTAACTGCATTTTATCCACAATCGTTTAACGAGCATCAGGGAAAATGGTGCGGTCATGTCTCCATGGCCTTGTCTGAGCTGCCGTAACCTCGGGAAGGAAACTGATGGAAAGAGGTAGATCAATTTTATCCGGCCTGGCGGCCTTGGTGATCCTTCCGCTGCCAAGCCTTGCTATCGCGGCCAGCGAAACCCAAGGTGCAGCGGCGATCATCGAGTCGATCGAGAACGCGCCCAACGCGGGCGTCGATTTCCTCGACTACGTCTACCCGGAGCAAACTATCGATTTGGGCCCGCGTGGCACCCTTGTCCTTTCCTATTTCGACAGCTGCCTCGTCGAGACGGTAAGGGGCGGGGAGATTACTGTTCGACCGGGCGCCAGCGAAGTGCGCGGTGGTCGTGTATCAAGCAAGAAAGTGCCCTGCCAGGGCACCCAAATGTTTGTCACCGCCGAGCTCAGCGAAGCCGGCGCAACGGTCAATCGGGTCGGCGAAGAGTACTTGGATGATTGGTCTGAATGGACGGTGACCGCCATGCGGCCGACCTTCAAATGGGATCAGGGTGGCCAGCTTGGAGCGTCGTTGGTTTCCGTTCTGGATGTGGAAGCCGACCCGCCGCGCATGATTTGGCATGGCCAGGTTGCCGGTGACCGCCTGCAGTATCCGCAAGACGCTCCGGCCCTCGAAGTTGGCTGGCCTTACAAGGTTCAGGTGACCCGGCCGGATGGCAGAGAACCCAGCGCCTATTTTTCCATCGACCCAGACCTGGAGCTTCCCAATCTCGCTTTGAGTGGGGTTGTGCCGCTACGCTTGGCCGTCGCTGCCCCGGTGATGGAAAGCGAGCCTGAAACCTCGAACGATTTTGAAATCGAGAGCAACAGTTTCCGTTAGGCTGAAGGACGCGCTTTTCAGCCACCGTCTCGCGGTCGTCCTCCTGCTGAGCCTTTGCCTCGGAGTGGCGGCTAGCCCGCCGGGTATGCCCCTGGGTTCAGGTCAGGCTCCAAACGATTCATTCAGGTCCATGGTTGGTGCCTATAGGGAGACGGTGGCTCGCTGGCACCGTGCCGGCATCGACTTTCTTCTGGCTGGCCGGCATTGGCTTTTCGGTCCCCTCTTTCCGCCCTCTCAATCCGATGTTGCGATCATCGTTATCGACGAGGATACCTATCGCACGCCGCCCTTCAAAGACACGCCGAAGGTGGCCTGGACCCCGATGCTGGCCCGCATCATGGAAGCTGTCGATGCGGCCGGCGCCAAGGTCATCGGCCTTGACCAGATTTACCCCACGAGCCTCGATCGTCCGGACCTGCTTCCCGGTTTCGACAAGCCGCTCCTCAAGGCGCTCTACAGGGTCGGCAGGGCCGGTCGGCTGGTGCTGGGAGAAACCCGGCTTTCGGCGCGCAGCATCAGTCCCTATCCGGGCCAGATCATGGCGGTCGGCGGCAACCAGAACCTCGCGAGCCTCAATCTTCTGGTCGACGGGGACGAAGTGGTTCGCCGCCATCCGGCAGCCTTCGATAGCCCTGAAGGCGAGCGCCTTAGCTTTGCCTCGGAACTGCTCAAGCGCGCCGGTTTTGATCCGCCCGAACGGGACTTCATGATCAACTACAATACCGGTGCCAATGACATTCCGACCTTCAGTCTTGCCGATCTGCAGGGTTGCGACGGAGAGGCTGGTACGTCGTTCTTCACCCGTCATTTCAAGGACAAGATCGTTCTGATCGGCTCGACCCTCGACATCGAGGATCGTCACCTGACGGCCAAGCGCTTTGCCAAGCCGCGTGATCCGGATCATCGCCCCAACCGCTGTCATTTGCCGTTGGCCGGGAACCCGGGCAGCGCGCCGGTGGCACGCCGCACCTTGCCAGGGGTGTTCATACACGCCGCCGCCATTCATACGGTCACCAAGGGCCGTCCCCTGGCCTTGCCGGGGCCGCTTGGCAATTTCACGATCGTCGCCGGGATGACCGCCACGGCGGCAGCAATGTTCTTTATTTTACCGCCGCTTATCGGCCTTTTTGCAGGTGCTTTCTTGACAGTACTGCAAGGCGGGGCTGCCGTGGTCGCCCTCCAGCACGGCTGGCTTCTGCCGATCTATGCGAGCGTGCTGGCAGGCTTTTTGGCCTTTGCGGCGATTTATGCTTACCGCTTTACCGTGGAAAACCGGGTCAAGCGACGGATTCACAACGCCTTTCGCCATTATCTGGCGCCAGCCCTGGTGGATCGCCTGGCCGAACGTGGTGAGGGGTTGTCGCTGGGCGGCGAAACCAGGCGGGTCACTGTCTGGTTCTCCGATATCGTCGGCTACTCCAGCCTTTCTGAAAAATTGGATAATGAACCTGAAAAACTCGTTGAAGTGGTTAATCGGTATTTCACCTTATTGACCGATATCGTGCAGCGCCACGGCGGCTATGTGGACAAGTTCATTGGCGATGCGGTGATGTGTGTTTGGGGGGCGCCGGTGGACGATCCTGAGGCAGAGCGTCATGCGCTGGAGGCAGCCCTGGAATGCCTGACGGCGCTGACCACCTTTAATCGTGACGTTGTCGCCGGTGAGTTTGGCCTGCCGCCCATCGGCACCCGGATCGGCATCAATAGCGGCCTCGCTATCGCCGGCAACATGGGCGGCGTCACCCGCTTCAACTACACAGTGACCGGCGACACGGTGAACCTGGCCTCCCGTTTGGAAGGCGCCAACAAGAACTATGGCAGCCAGATCATGGTGAGCGAAGAGACAGCCGTCGCCGCAGGCCCGGATTTCGTGCTGCGGTTTCTCGACGACCTTGTCGTCAAAGGGCGCTCAGCACCGGTCAAGACCTATGAACTGGTCGGTCGAGCCGGTGACGTAGGCCGCCCGCGCCTCGCCCGGATCGAGGCCTTCGAAGCGGCGGTCGCGCTCTACCGGAATGGTCGATTTCGAGAAGCAGAAGCCGCCTTCGCGCCGCTCGCCGAAGGAGATCAAGCCGCCTCGCTCTATAGGGAGCGCTGCCGCCATTACCAAGCCAATCCGCCGGCCGCGAACTGGGACGGCAGTTTTGTCATGACTGAAAAGTGATGTCTTTATCAGCAAGGGACCTAGAATATGACTGAGCGCACAAAAACCACGCCGACGCCCACTATGTCTCGCCGCCGGGTGATCGCCGGACTTGCCGGGGCAGGCAGCAGCCTGGCGACCGCGCCCGCCTGGGCGTTTTCACTCGATTTCGGCGACAACGGCATCAGCCTCGATGTCGTCAACATCTTTAACAGCGCATCCAATCTCTTCGAGAGTTACAATCTCGGTGAAGAAGATGAGGTCAGGATCGGTAACACGCTTTACGGCAAGCTGGTCGATCGCTCTGGCGGCGCCTACCCGAACCGCAAGGTGCAGGCGGCGATGGAACGCTTTGCCGAGCCGTTGATCCGCACCAGCACTCGCAAGGGTTTTTCTTGGGAGATCACCGTCATCAACGACAACCGGGTGAACGCCTGGGCTTTGCCGGGCGGCAAGCTCGCGGTCAACAAAGGTGTGCTGCGCTACGTTGACGACGAGTCGGCGCTGGCTGCCGTCATCGCCCACGAGATCGGCCATGTCGAACTCGGTCACGGCTTAAAGCAACTAAAGTCAGACAAGTTCAACGACAGCCTTACCGACGCTGCCAAGGCCGCGATCACGCGGGGCGATGGGGTTGCCAGCATGATCATGACCGACAAGCTGATGGATAAGCTGGCCGAGCCGATCCACAAAATGGTCACCAGCGGCTATGCCCGCAATTTTGAAGATGATGCGGACATGCACATCTTGGATGTCTTTGCTAGGACCGGTCACGACCCGGCGCGGGCCGCCGACCTCTTCAAGGTCCTTTTGCAGATTACCCCTGAAAGTCAGGAATGGACCACCTCGCTCTTCAACAGCCACCCGGAGACCAAGGAACGGATCGAGGCGATCGAAGAGCGCGCCGCTGGCATGGATCGAAGCGCGACGAGGGTGCCGGTCGCCGGCTATGCGGAGATGAAGCGTTCCTTTCCAACCCGCCGCAACTTCCGCCGCAAAGTAGCCGCGGCTGGGGCCAGGCAAGGCTAGGGGCCTGATCGGCAGCGCCTGTGCGTCCGGTGGCGGTGCTAAAAGGCCTATCCGCCCGGTGACACCGCGGGGGGCGGGGCGATGGAGATCGTGCGCCGGATTTCGTCGGTCTTGAAGCCGATTGCCATGGGCCGGCGGCAGCCGGGCAGTAGAACCACGTCGTAGAGCTCGCGCACCAGGCCTTCGATCCGGAGCCAGTGGACGATGTCGCCCGAGGTCAGGTCGATCACCTGAATACCGCAGCGAGCCGTCGCGTTCTTGGCCTGCAACCGCTCGTCCAACGCCAGGCCCTGGAAGGTCTTGTTTTCGCGGGCGAGCGACAGGCCCACCAGGGCGAAGTTGCCGCTGAAGGCGAGCCCGCGCAGATAGCCAGGTACGAAGGCCAGCGGCTCGAAGCGGCCACTCGCCAGATCCAGGGTACCGAACTCGCCGCTGCCCGAGTTGTGCAGCCACAGGCGCTCCAGATACCAGCGCGGCGAATGGGGCATGGAAAGCCCGGTGGCGATCACCTCGTTGGCAACCACGTCGACGACGCAACCGCCGTCGTGGCGATGATCGCGCCAGCCATCGGCGACGTCGCTTTGCGAGACCGCGGTCACATAGGCCGGCTTGCCGTCGCGCATGGCGAGACCGTTCAGGTGGCAACGATCTTCGGCCGCCAGCTTGGAGAGAAAGGGAGGTCGCCACAAGGGGGCAAAGGAATGGGTGTCGCTGACCGTTGCCAGGCAGCCGAAGAGGGTGTTGACGAAGACCAAACGCCCTTCGCCGTCGATCGCCAAATCGTGGATGTCCAGATCGCCGGTGATATAGCCGAGCTGTGGCACGTAGGCGCGGTCATAAGCGCCGCCCTGGCCGTCGGCGTGGCCCTCGCCGGGACCTAAGGCATTTTCGAAACGCCAGAGCTGGTAGAGGGTCGAGATATAAAGGCTGTTGCCTTCGGCCACCATGCCCATGCAGCGGTTCAAGGTGCGCTCGAAGATCGACAAGCGACCGTCGCCGCGCAGGCCGATCAGGAAGACCTTGCCGGCCTGATAGGTGGTAAAGGCCAGGCTGGCTTGCTGCTCGGCCAGCCAAGCGGCAAATTGGCGGGAGGCGGAGATCTCCAGCTTGGGCTCTTCGCCGGGCGGCTGGCTCGACTGCTCTTTCTCGGCATCGGTCATCGGTGACAGCGTCCCGTGAGAGGTAAGGAAGCTCGCCCGTCAAATCGCAGGCTCGTACTGCCTAGCGCGAAGAGACCGCGCCGTCCAGGAATTGGTTGCAAACTTGGAAACTTCACTACCTAAAACAAGAAACCATAGCCCCAGCCTGCCGCCACCGAGCCCAGCAAGGCCAAGCCAAGATAGACGAAAAAGACAGGCAAGCGAACCAAGGCGAAGACCGGGATCGCCGCCCAGGCGCTGGTGATGCCGCCGGCCACCAGGAAGGCCATGGCCGCATCCTGGCGCATGCCGCTTTCGATCAGGCCGCGGATGAGGGGCAGGGCGGCATAGCCGTCGAGATAGATCGGCATGCCGACCAGAGCCGACAGCGGCACCACCCAGGGGCTGTCCCGACCGACGAGATCGTAGATCACCTCTTCCGGGACATAGAGTTTCAGGAAGTACTCGGCGACAAAGGCGAGGCTCAGCCAAAGGAAAACCAAACGCGCGGTTTCTCGGGCGACATTCGTGAAGACCTTGCGGCGGTCGGGGTCGCGCCAGAAACGCCACATCAACTGGCTCGCGCCCGGATTTTTGCAGGCGGCAGCGCGGGCCTCGTGCAGGTGTTTGGAGCTCCGTGCCGGACGTCGGAACATACCGGCGTTGGTCGCGGCCAGGATCACTAGACCACCCAAGGTCCCAATAAGAAATGCCGCCAGGCTCTTGCCGATCGCGAAGGGCGGGCCCAGCGTCGCCGCGGTTACCGTCAGCATGGTCGGATCGGTGATCGGTGAGGACAGCCAAAAGGCCATGATGGGGGCGAGCGGGATGCCGGCCGCTAGCAGGCCGGCGACCAGGGGCAGCACCGTGATGCCGCAGACCGGCGTTAAAGCACCGATGAAGGCTGCCAGCACGATCATGCGCAGTTGCCGGCCGCGAAAGGCTTCGGTGATCAAGATCATGGATCCCGAAGCGGTGATGCCAGCGGTGACCGCAATGCCGATGATCATGGCTGGCGCCACCAGCAGCAGGTTCCACAAGGCAAATCGGCCGGCTTCGAACAGGGTCTGCGGAAACAGGATAGCCAGCCCTAAAGCGACCATCACTAAGCCGACACGGCGGCCTGACAGGACGGAAGCGGATTTGATGGTCTCGTTTTGCATAGAACCCACCTCTGGATTTCGGTCTCAAGATGGGTTAAATAAGAGTTCGCTACAAACGAATTTATTAAATAATGATATTCGAAAAATCGAACGATCATGGAACGCCTTGACAGTGATTTATTGCGCAGCTTCGTTGCGGTCGCCGACTGCGAAAATCTGACCCTGGCGGCCGAAGGCCTGGGCCGAACCCAGTCGGCGATCAGCGTTCAGATCAAGAAGTTGGAAATGGTACTGGCCTGCAAGCTCTTCGAGCGAAAGGCCCGTGGCATGGTGTTGAGCGAGGAAGGGCGGACCCTTCTAGGGCCGGCGCGGGCGATCATTGGCGAGCTCGACCGAGTGGCCGGTCTTTTTTCACCGCCATTGCAGGGTCGTGTGCGGGTTGGCATCCCCGCCGACTATGGCCGCGTCTTGCTGGAAGGCATTTTGTCGCAGTTTCACCGCCAGCATCCCGAGGTGGAGATCGAAGTGCGCTGCGAAAACAGTGTCGCCTTTCCGGCTCGTATTGACGAAGGTACATTGGACCTGGCCGTGCACGTGCACAGGGCGGGGGAGACCTGCGGCACGCCCTTGCGGCGCGAGGAGTCCGTCTGGGTTGCGGCGCAGACCTGGGTGAATCGTCCCGACGTGCCGCTGCCTTTGGCAGTCTTCGACCGCGCGTGTTGGTGGCGCGACGCGGTGCTCGACGCCCTTCAGGAGCACCAACATGCCTATCGGATCGTGGTGACCAGTGAGAGTACCGCTGGGGTCGTGGCGGCGATTTCGGCTGGACTTGCTGTTGGCATGCTGTCGCGCGGCGTGGTCGGCGAGGGAATGCGAATCCTCGGCGAACGAGACGGTTTGCCCGCCTTGCCCAAGACGACGCTGTCTCTGCTCGCCAGCTCTAAGCAACAAAAGGCCTGTGTGACCGCCATGGCGACCGCGATCCGCAGGGGCTTTCATAAGGTCCAAGACTCACCGCGGTCAAATTGATAGACCAAATGGGCCCCTTTGTTGTTGTGGCGCCTTAAGTCGTTGCCATCTTCCGAGTGAACACGTTACTAGTCGCTTTCTCGTGCAACACCCCGGTCATGGGTTTGCCGTCAAACCTTGGTAGTACTCGTGATCCCATCAAATCGAAGAATTACTCATGACTGATGCAAACGGATCCGGCGCCTGGCAATTCTGGGTGGATCGGGGCGGTACCTTCACCGACATCGTTGCCAAGCAGCCGGATGGTGCCTTGATTACCCACAAGCTCCTGTCGGAGAACCCTGAGCAATATCAGGATGCGGCGGTGCAGGGGATCCGTGACCTGCTCGGCCTGAAGGGCGACGACGCCATCCCGGCAGGCCTGATCGAAAGCGTCAAGATGGGTACTACCGTGGCGACCAACGCGCTGTTGGAGCGCAAGGGTGTGCGCACCCTTTTTGTCACCACGCAGGGATTCGGCGATGCGCTGCGCATCGGCTATCAGAGCCGGCCGCGTCTCTTTGACCGGCATATCGTGTTGCCAGAACTGCTTTACGAACGGGTGGCCGAGGTGTCGGAACGTCTCGATGCCGATGGAACGACGGTCACGCCGCTGGACGAAACCGGCGCCCGCCAAGCCCTGCAAGAGGCCTATGAGGATGGCATCCGCTCGGTCGCCATCGCCTTCATGCATGGCTATCGCTATCCGGCCCATGAACGGCGTGTTGGCGAGATCGCCAAGCAGATCGGTTTTACCCAAATCTCCATTAGCCACGAAGTCAGTCCGCTGATGAAACTGGTTTCGCGCGGCGACACGACGGTCGTCGATGCCTACCTCTCGCCGATCCTGCGCCGCTATGTAGAGCAGGTTGCCGCCAAGCTTGGCGATCACAGCGCCGGAGGGGAATCTGGAGCCGGGCCTCGCCTAATGTTCATGCAGTCGAACGGCGGCTTGACTGACGCCGGACTGTTCCAGGGCAAGGACGCGATCCTCTCGGGGCCCGCCGGCGGTGTGGTTGGCATGGTTCGCACCGCGGCCATGAGCGGCTATGACAAGCTCATCGGCTTCGACATGGGCGGTACCTCGACCGATGTCACCCACTTCGACGGCGAATATGAGCGGAGTTTCGAAACCGAGGTGGCGGGGGTTCGGATGCGCGCGCCGATGATGCACATCCATACCGTGGCGGCCGGCGGCGGATCGGTGCTGAAGTTCGATGGCGCGCGCTTTCGCGTCGGTCCGGACTCGGCCGGCGCCAATCCGGGACCTGCCTGCTATCGTCGCGGCGGGCCGCTGGCGGTGACCGACTGCAACGTCATGCTCGGCAAGATCCAGCCTAAGCATTTCCCCAAGGTCTTCGGCCCCGATGCCAAGCAGCCTTTGGATGCGGTGGTGGTGCGGCGGAAGTTCACTGGCCTCGCCGAGGAGATTGCTGCCGCGACGGGAGTCGAGAGGCCGACACCGGAAGCGGTAGCGGAAGGTTTCTTGCGCATCGCCGTGGAGAATATGGCCAATGCGATCAAGAAGATCTCGGTGCAGCGCGGCTATGATGTGACCGATTACACCCTCAACTGCTTTGGCGGCGCCGGTGGTCAACATGCCTGCCTGGTAGCCGATGCTTTGGGCATGAGCCGGGTCTTCTTGCACCCCTTTGCCGGGGTGTTGAGTGCCTACGGCATGGGCCTCGCCGATGTCCGGGCGATGCGCGAAGTACAGGTCGAACGGTCCTTTGCGGCCGATGCCGAGGAGCTGGTTGAAGAGGCAGCGCGGCCTTTGGCAGAGGCGGCGCGCCGCGAAGTGCTGGATCAGGGGGTGGCGGCCGAACACATCTCGACGATCGCCAAGGCACACCTAAGGTATGAAGGCACCGATACGGCCTTGTTGGTCGATGCCGGCACCGCCGGGGCGATGCAGGCGGCCTTCGAAGAAGCCCACCGCCAACGCTTCGGCTTCATCGCCACGGACCGGGGTCTCGTGATCGAAGCAGTTTCGGTTGAGGTCATCGGGGTCACCGAGCCGATCGTTGATCCAAAACTGGAGATCGGCGAAACCGTATCGCCGCTGCCGATCGATCATGCAAGAGTGCATGTCTCTGGTGCTTGGCAAGACTTGGCCCTCTACGACCGGGATAGTTTGCTGCCGGGGCAAAGCCTGGAAGGGCCGGCGATCATCACCGAAGCAACCGGAACGGTGGTGGTGGAGGAGGGGTGGCGGGCCACGCTCAATCGCCGCCGGCACCTTATCCTGGAGCGTTTCAAGCCGCGGCCCAAGGCGGAAGCGGTGGGGTCCAAGGCCGACCCGGTCATGCTGGAGGTCTTCAACAACCTCTTCATGTCGATCGCCGAACAGATGGGGGCCACCCTGGCGAACACGGCCTATTCGGTGAACATCAAGGAGCGCCTGGATTTTTCCTGTGCGGTCTTCGATGCGGACGGCAACTTGGTGGCCAACGCGCCGCACGTCCCCGTGCACCTTGGCTCCATGGGCGAGACCATCAAGACCATCATCGCCAAGAACTTTAGCAGCCTCAAGCCGGGCGATGTCTATGCCCACAACGCTCCCTACAACGGCGGCACGCACCTGCCGGACGTGACCGTCATCACGCCGGTCTTCGACGAGGCGGGCGACGAGATCCTTTTCTACGTTGGCTCGCGCGGCCACCATGCCGACATCGGCGGGCGCACTCCCGGCTCGGCGCCGCCGGACAGCCGCCATATCGAGGAAGAAGGTGTCCTGATCGATGACTTCTTGATGGTCGAAGGCGGCCGCTTGCGGGAAAAAGAAACGCGGGCCTTGCTTGGCTCGGGTCGCTATCCCTGCCGCAACATCGACCAAAACATGGCCGACCTGGCGGCGCAGATCGCTGCCAATGAGACGGGGGCACGTGAACTCCTCAAAATGGTCGCGCACTTCGGCTTGGGTGTGGTGCGCGCCTATATGGGGCATGTGCAGGACAATGCGGAGGAATCGGTTCGCCGGGTGCTCGATGTCTTGACCGATGGCCGATTCATTTACCCCATGGACAACGGTTCGCAGATCCAAGTGAGCATTGCCGTCGACCGGGAGGAACGCCGGGCGGAGATTGATTTTACCGGCACCTCGGAGCAGGGCTCCGGCAACTACAATGCGCCCCTGGCGGTGGCCAAGGCGGCCGTCCTCTATGTCTTCCGTACCTTGGTCGACGATGCCATCCCGCTCAACGAAGGTTGCATGAAGCCGCTTTCCCTGAAAGTGCCGGAGCGTTGCCTGATCAATCCGGAGTATCCGGCCGCCGTCATCGCCGGCAACACCGAAGTCTCCCAGTGTGTGACCGATGCGCTTTACGGCGCGCTCGGCGTGCTGGCCTCGTCCCAGGGCACCATGAACAACTTCGTCTATGGCAATGACCGGCTGCAGAACTACGAGACCATCTGCGGCGGCACCGGTGCCGGGCCCGATCACGATGGCGCCAGCGCCGTGCACAGCCACATGACCAACACGCGCATGACCGACCCTGAAGTTTTAGAGTGGCGCTTTCCCGTGCGCGTCGAGGAATTCTCCATCCGCCGCGGCTCCGGCGGGGCAGGGCGGCACTGCGGCGGTGATGGGGCGGTGCGGCGCATGCGTTTCCTGGAGCCGATGACCGCCACGGTCTTGTCGTCTCACCGCGACACTGACCCCTATGGCTTGGGTGGCGGCAAGGCCGGTGCCCGTGGGCTGAACTACGTCATCCGTGCCGATGGCCGCCGAGAGGCCCTCGGTGGCAATGACGAAACGGCGATGGCGTCGGGCGACCAGTTTGTCTTGGAGACGCCCGGTGGCGGCGGGTTCGGGTCGTCGGCGCGCTGATCCTTAGAGACTGGCTTCGACGACGTGACCCCTGATTCGCCCTGAAACCACGCCGTCGCCGTGGTGTTCAGCGATAGCTTTAGCGGCCCGATCCGTGACCAGATCAAGCAGTGTCGCGTCACGCAATTCAATCTCTCCTCGAAGTGGCGTTCCTTGACAGTAGCCGATGGCAGGATGGCGGGGCGACGAAGCTTGGCTTACTTTTTCCAATGTGGTGATCAAAATTTGAGAAAACCCAGCCTCTCGTAAATCTTCTTCGATCTGTTTTACGTCGTTGTATCCATGCGGTGTTCGGGCCAGAAAAAGCGGCGGATCATCGGGAAACACGCGAGCGGCGGCTTGGGTTACGAGGTTGGCAAAGTCGTTGGCCTCTATGCGGTCCCAGACGTTAAAGACCAAGCGGCCCGTCGGGCCCAGAACCCGTCGCGCTTCTCGGAAGCCGGCGACCTTGTCTGGAAAGAACATGGCTCCAAATTGGCAAACAACCACATCAAAAGACTCGTTCTCAAAGGGCAGATCCAGCGCATCGGCCTGCTGCCAGGTGATTCGTGGATCCCTTCCTTGCCGTTCGGCGGCTTGCGTCAACATGGGTTGATTGAGGTCGGTAACCACATAGTGGGCACCAGGGGAAAGCTGGCCAGCGAGTGCGCGGGTTACCACGCCACTTCCGGCGGCGGTTTCCAGCACTGTCTTTGGCGCCTGTACGCCCACCCGTTTCGCCAAGTCGTCGGCAAAGCCTTCGAAGATGAGCGGTACGAGATAGCGATCGTAAAGGGCCGGGATTGATCCCGCAAAATTCTTGTCTGTAGCGCTCATCGCAAGTCTCCTGGATTGACAACCTAAGCCGTTGACCAATTCACTAGCCTGAATTGTTATGAGACGCTGTGAACCGCGTCACATTTCTAGAGGTGCAGCATGAGCGGGCCTACGAGTTACGGTCGTTGCCTTTGTGGCACGGTAACTTTGGCGACGAGGGGAGAGAAGGACTCGGCATGATCTCGGCAGAAAAAAAGGGCCGGCAGTGTAATGCCGGCCCAAGCTCATTGGTAGCTTTGATGGTAAAGGCGTGTTGCTACTTCACTTTCTTGATTTCGCCGCTCGCCAGTTTCGCCTGATAGTCGGCCAGCAGCGCCTTGACCTTCGGCATCAGCATGTAAAGACCAATGATATTGGCGATCGCCATGGCGAAAATCATGGCGTCGGAGAAGTCGATCACCGGTCCCAGGCTCATGGACGCGCCGATGACCACGAAGATGCAGAAGATCAGCTTGAAGATCAGCTCCTTGGCTTGGCCCTCGCCGAACATGTAAGTCCAGGCCTTCAGTCCGTAGTAGGACCAAGAAATCATCGTCGAGAAGGCGAACAGTACCGCGGCGATCGCGAGCACATAACCAAAGCCCGAGAAGCTGGACTCGAAGGCCTTGGAAGTGAGTGCGATGCCGGTGACGCCACTGTC
Source organism: Rhodospirillales bacterium (assembly GCA_965222795.1). GTDB lineage: Bacteria > Pseudomonadota > Alphaproteobacteria > Kiloniellales > CBDCUY01 > CBDCUY01. Next base: position 4,713,782 of record OZ244972.1, read on the forward strand.
CGGCACCCAGGAGCCAGTGATGGTGATAACCAGGGAGGTCATGGTGCAGATTACCACCGTATCGATAAAGGGTTCGAGCAGAGCGACATAGCCTTCGGTGACCGGATGCTTGGTTTGCACTGCCGAGTGGGCAATGGAGGCTGAGCCGATCCCCGCCTCGTTGGAGAAGGCAGCTCGCTTGAAGCCTTGGATGAGAGCGCCGATGGCGCCGCCGGCTACCGCCTCTGGGGCGAAGGCACCCTTAATGATGGCACCGAAAGCATCGGGGATCGATCCGATATTCATCAGGATGATGATCAAGGCTGCCCCGACGTATAGCACGGCCATACCAGGCACGATCTTCTCGGTCACGCGGGCAATCGACTTGATGCCGCCGATGATGACCACGGCAACGATGATCGCCATGATCAGGCCGAAGAGCCAGCCTTTGCCTTCGAAGAAGGGAATGATGCTGGAGATCTGCACGAAGGACTGATTGGCTTGGAACATGTTGCCGCCGCCCAGTGCGCCGCCGATGCAACAGATCGAGAAGAAGATCGCCAGGAACTTGCCAAGGGCTGCCTTGCCATCTTCGGATAGGCCCTTGGAGAGGTAGTACATGGGGCCGCCAGACACGGTCCCATCTTCATACTCGTTGCGATAGCGAACACCGAGAATGCATTCGGTGAACTTGGAGGCCATCCCCAACAAACCGGCGAGAATCATCCAGAAGGTCGCACCCGGGCCGCCCAGATAGACCGCCACACCAACGCCGGCGATGTTGCCAAGACCAACGGTCCCGGAAAGCGCCGTCGCCAGAGCCTGAAAGGGTGTCACCTCGCCCGCGTCCTTGGGATCAAGATAGTCACCGCGCACCAGCTCGATAGAGTGCTTGAAGCCGCGAAACTGGATGAAGCCGAAGTAGAACGTGAAAACTACCGCAGCCACCACCAGCCAGCCCACGATGAGAGGAAACTGTGTGCCGAAGATTGGTACCGAGTAAAAGACCGTGCTGACGATCGGATTGACGATAGGCGCGATCGCGTCGCTGATCACTTGGTCGATATCGCTCTGTGCGTAGGCCAGAGACGTCATTGCAGGTAAGGCCAGGATGGCCCAGAGTATGCGTTGAAACATACGGTATTCCCCCTGATTCTAGTCGTTTTTCACGCGCGAGCGCTGTTTATGGAACAATGGTGACCGGCACTGGGGCCACCTGAGCCAGGGTGATGGTCAGGCCACCGAGCAGCCGTTGCTTCAACGCCGAATCACCGATGCGACCGACGACGATTTGCGCTGCACCCTTGTCCTTGGCGATTTCGCATAAAAGCTCCCCTGCATCGCCGTGGCGTACTTCGCTGGTCGCCCCGAGGCCTTGGTTCTTGAGGTCAGCCACCACCGGCTGAACCAGGGCGTCCGCCCGGGCCAGCTCCTGTTCCCGACGGCGATGCCGCTCCGCAAGTTCGTCAGGTGTATGGAAGCTGTAAGGCGACCATTCAATAATAAAGACCAGATGCAGCGCGGCGCCCGACAATTTGGCGCGCTCCGCCGCATGCTGTACCGCGCGCTGTGATTGGGGTGTTCCGTCGAAGCCCACAATGTAGACATTCGTCATGTACTTCCTCCCGCTATTGCTGCCGTCGAGACCACCTTGAAGGAAGGCTTCCACGCTTGTTTCAATGCGCGGTTCAAGGACTAGGCTTTCCCCCGGCAAGCAAATTAACTAAACCTCCCATCTGCTATTCTAGGAAAAACGCCTAGTTTATGGCTCTTTTTTTTGCAAAAATTTGGCTTAATATCCCATTTTGTCACGTTTTATAGGAAAAAAGTCTATATGCGCAAAGGGCTTGATAGCATCGATCGGCGAATTCTTGTCGAGCTGCAGCGCAACGGTCGCATGTCGATCGTTGAGTTGGCTGATCGTGTGCACCTGACCAAGACGCCCTGCGCGGAACGCGTGCGCCGCCTTGAACGAGCCGGCGTCATAAAAGGCTATCAGGCCGATCTGGATGCGAAATCTCTGGGCGCTGGCTTTGTCATCGTCGTGCACGTGACCCTCAATAAGACCAGCGACGATGCCCTAGAGAAGTTCAATGACGCGGTTAAGCGCATTCCGGAAATTCAGGCTTGCTACATGATGGCGGGGCACTTCGATTACATGTTGAAGATCTGTACGTCTGACATCGGTCACTATCGCAATGTGCTGGGGGATCGAATCGGCCAGCTCCCTGGGGTTCAGCAGACCCATTCCTTCGTGGTGATGGAGGTCGTTAAGGACGACAAGGCCTATCCGATTTGAGGTCGATGCCGCTGCCCCATAGGCTGCGACATCCCTTGTTTAACAGGTTGCGAAAAGTTATCCACAGGCGCACAGGCTTGCCCTTCTACCCTAGGATTGCATCACCCTTCACCTCGGGGCAAAAAGAAACCCGGTAAAAGTGGTGGAAAAGGAAGTTCAGGGAAATGCCAGAAAGCAAAGGAATGGATCGCAACCTGGCGCTGGAAATGGCGCGGGTCACCGAAGCAGCGGCACTGGCAGCCTCACGCTTGATGGGGCGCGGCGATGAAAAGGCCGCTGACCAGGCGGCGGTCAACGCCATGCGCGAGGCGCTGAATGACTTGGACATCGACGGCACCGTGGTAATCGGCGAAGGCGAGCGCGACGAAGCGCCCATGCTCTACATCGGTGAAAAGGTCGGCCGCGCCAAAGAGCCAAAGATCGACATCGCCCTCGATCCCTTGGAAGGTACGACGATCACGGCCAAGGGCGGCCCCAATGCTCTGGCCGTGGTTGCCATGGCCGAACAGAATGGCTTCCTCAACGCGCCCGATGTCTACATGGACAAGATTGCCGTCGGCGGCGGCCTGCCGGAAGGGGTGATCGACCTGGATAACCAGCCGGCGGAGAATCTGAACAACCTGGCCGAGGCGAAGAAGGTGGCGGTCGCCGATTTGGTCGTCTGCATTCTCGACCGGCCGCGCCATGCCGAGCTCATCGCCAAGGTGCGCGAGGCCGGCGCCCGCATCATGTTGATCGGCGATGGTGACGTCTCCGGTGTGATCGCCACCAGTAGTCCCGGCAGCGGTGTCGACATCTACATGGGTTCGGGCGGGGCGCCGGAAGGGGTTCTCGCGGCGGCGGCGCTGCGGTGCATCGGTGGCCAGATGCAGGGCCGGCTGCTGTTCCGCAACGATGATGAGCTGGCGCGGGCCAAACGTTGGGGCATCACCGATTTCGATCGCAAGTACGGCCTCTTGGACCTGGCCCACGGCGACGTCATGTTCGCCGCCACGGGTGTCACGGATGGCTCTATGCTGAAGGGCGTGCGCCGCTTCAGCGGCGGTGCCAGCACCCATTCCATGGTGATGCGCTCGAAGACGGGGACGGTGCGGGTGATCGAGGCGCAACACAACTTCAACCGCAAGACCTGGTATGACAGCCTGGGGGTTTGAGGGGGAGCCGGCGGTTTGACCGCGCTCACGGAGCCCAACACCGAAATTAAGCCCTTTCTCGGGGTCGAGACCTCTTTGGGCGGTCGCCGGTGGATGCTGCGGGAAGCGGATGAACGGCTTGCCCTGGCCTTGGCCCAACGTCTTGGCGTACCGGAAGTCCTTAGCCGCATGTTGGCAGCGCGTAACGTCGACCCGACCGAAGTAAAGGAATTTCTCAGCCCATCACTCCGAAGCAGCCTGCCGAACCCCTCCTTGTTCAAGGATATGGACCAGGCAGCCGAGCGTCTGCTACGAGCCATCAAGGCGGGCGAAGGCATCGCCGTCTTCGGCGACTACGACGTGGACGGGGCGACGTCTGCCGCCTTGCTTTATCGCTTTCTCGATCACCTGGGCGCAGCCCCCCTGCTTTATGTGCCTGACCGCGTGGTCGAGGGATATGGCCCTAACGCGCCAGCTCTCCTGGGCTTGCAGGAACGCGGTGCCGCCATCGTCATCACCGTCGATTGTGGTGTTGCCGCCCACACAGCCCTTCAGGCGGCGGCTGACGCAGGCCTGGAGGTCATTGTCGTCGATCACCACGCAGCCGAGGCGCAGTTGCCGCCGGCGGCAGCCGTCGTCAACCCCAATCGATTGGACGAGACTGCGGGGCATGGCCAGTTGGCGGCGGTCGGTGTCACTTTCCTTTTGGTCGTGGCCTTGAACCGTGCCTTGCGGCAGGCCGGCTGGTATAAGGCGCAGGGTCTGGCCGAGCCGGATCTGCTGGCATGGCTTGATCTGGTGGCGCTTGGTACGGTCTGTGACGTGGTGCCGCTCACCGGCGTCAACCGCGCGCTGGTGTCGCAGGGCCTGAAGGTGATGGCACGCCGTGGCAACACCGGACTTGCCGCCTTGTCGGAGGTGGCCCGTATCGATCGGGCGCCGAACAGCTATCATGCCGGCTACCTTCTTGGCCCGCGCATCAACGCCGGCGGACGGGTCGGCCAGGCTGATCTTGGGGTGCGTCTTTTGACCACGGGGGATCCGACCAAGGCGGCCTCGCTCGCTCAACGATTGGATGAACTGAACGCCGAGCGACGGGCCATCGAGCAGACGGTGCTCGATGCCGCCATTGCCCAGGTTGAGGCCCGGCGAGAAGGTGTGGGGTCCGAACTGCCGGCGCTGCTGATGGTGGCGGGGGAGGGCTGGCATCAAGGCGTGATCGGCATTGTTGCCGGCCGGCTTAAGGATCGTTACCACCGGCCGAGCCTGGTGATCGCTTTGGAGGAGGGGCTCGGCAAAGGCTCCGCCCGCTCGCTGCCCGGGATCGACTTCGGCGCCCAGGTGCTGGCGGCGCGGCAAGCGGGGCTGTTGCTGGCCGGTGGTGGCCACGCCATGGCCGCCGGCCTCAGTGTAAAGGAAGAAGTGCTGCCGGCCTTAGAAATCTTTCTGGAGGAACGCATCGGCCCCTTGATGGCGGCCCGCGATCCGCGCCCTTGCTTGACTTTGGACGGTGCCATAACGCCGCGGGCCGCCAATGCCGAGCTATGCCACCTGATCGAGCAAGTGGGCCCCTTCGGCGCCGGCAATAGCGAACCGCGTTTTGCCATACCGGCCGCGCGCGTGCTGCGGGCGAGTGTTGTCGGCGATGCCCATGTGCGCTGTATCATTGCCGGGAGCGAAGGAACGCGGCTGAAGGCGATCGCCTTCCGCTGTCTGGATAGCGCCTGGGGGCAAGCTCTGCTGGCCTCCGCGGGCCGGCCCTTGCATTTGGCCGGTAAACTCAGGCGAGACGATTGGGCGGGGGCCGAGACCGTGCAATTCATCCTTGACGATGCCGCTCATCCTTGACGCCCCCCTCATCCTTGACGGCCCCCTCATCTTTGACGACGTGGCCTGGGCGATCGGCTAGACTGGCAGCGATGACACATTCACGATATTTCCGCATCCGCCGCTTTGCCGGTGCGGTTGCAGCAGTGGTCTTATCGATCTCGTCCGCCGCCCGGGCCGAGCCGGTCGACCTGGAGCTGGTTCTGGCGGTCGACTCCTCCTCCAGCGTCAATGCGGTCGAGTTCGATCTGCAAATGAAGGGCCTAGCCCAGGCCTTCCAGCATCCCGCCGTGCTCGGCGCCGTTCAAGCAGCCGGTGACCTGGGCATCGCGGTCTCGTTGATCCAGTGGTCCGATGCCCGCAAGCAGTACCTGGCGGTGGATTGGACCAAGATCACCGACCAGGCCTCGGCCTTGGATTTTTCCGCTGCCATCGCCGCCACTCCGCGCTTCAACATCGGCGGCGGCACGGCGATCAGCGGGGCCATCGTCTTCGGATTGCGGCAATTTGAAATCAATGACTTTGAAGGGCGGCGGCGGGTGATCGACATATCTGGTGATGGACGGGCCAACCAAGGCAGCCACCCCAAGCGCGAACGGGACAAGGCAACCGCCCTGGGGGTGACCGTCAACGGCTTGGCGATCCTGAACGAGGACCCCTTCGTCGATAAGTATTACCTGCGCAATGTGATTGGCGGCACCGGTGCCTTCTTGATGACGGCCAGCGACTACCGGGATTTCGCCGATGCCATCATCTTGAAACTGATCCAAGAAATTGCCGGTGCCCCCGTCGCCTGGGTGCCAGAACCTCATGATAGATCGGTTTTGGCGGCGCGCGAGGTGACCCCGGCGGTTGAAGCAGAGAGGCAGGAATGGCGCACAGGGGACTAGTCATGACCGCCGGGGAACTTGGCTTCGGGTAGAATCCGGGGTGGCTTTTTGCGCGACAAGGCCTTGTCTTTGCTGGCAGGAGTCGCTAAATCCCTTGGCGAGGCAGCGCGTCCCCATCGTCTAGAGGCCTAGGACTCCGCTCTTTCAAGGCGGCAACACGGGTTCGATTCCCGTTGGGGACACCAACCTCTCCATTTTCACAAATAACATCAACATATTAGCTTCGAGTTTCCCGTTTGGGACGGGCTCGGTTTCCCGAGTTCCGTTCTTGTTCTAGTCTTTGAGAGGCCTTATCAGCCAGCCGTTTGGTGTCTGCTGCCTGGGTATAGGTGCGGGCCTCCCTTTCGGAACTGTGGCCGAGCAACCCTTGCCCAATAGCCATCGAAGATAGGCCGGCTTCGGCGGCGTCGCGGCCCATTGAATGTCTCAGGCCGTGCGCCGACAGGCCCTTAAGGCCGGCTGCGTGGCAGGCGTGGCGGAACCATTCGCCGAACGACTTGGCAGAGCGTGCCTTGCCTTGTCTCGTTTCCATGAAGGTTAGAAGTCCGGGCCTTGTGATCCTGAAGGCCTTGATGGCTCGAGCTGCATCGGGATTAAGTTTCCTCGGTGCCGTCCAGGTCCCCGTCTTGCTCTGCTTCCACGAAATCATGCCGCCCTTGATGTGCTGTAGTCCCAGCCTGCATAGGTCGGCGCGGCGCGGTGCATGGTGCCACAGCAATTCAAGAGCCAGTCGTTGCTGAGTGCCAAGCGGCCACCTGTTTCTAAACGCCTCCGCGTCGTCGCGCGTCCAGGCCCGGTGCGGCTCCGACTTGGGGCGGGCGCATTTCACTTCCCGAGAAGGGTCCAGCACAATCCATCTTTTGGCCTTTGCGAAATCCATCAGTCCACGCCATGCCTTGAGCCTGGCACTGGCAACCGACAAAGTCAGGACAGCCAAATCCTTCTCGATGTGATGAGCTCGTAATCCAGTGACTGGCAGGTCCTCCGCCCGCGCTCCGGCCTTACCTTCAACGTCGAGGATGTGACGAATTATCCTTCTCCGCGATTCTTGAGTGTTCTTGGCTAAGGCCTTGAAAGTGCTGCTGGCAAAGTAGAGAGCGGCTAGCCGCCCGAGACTGCGCTCTCCCAATTGCTTACGCGGGAGCGCTACACCGTCGGCAGCCGCGGCCTTGGCATAGGCGTCAAGGAATTCAGCGCTGTTCTCAGGGGCGTCGGGCAAGGGCGTGAGCCGGCCATCTCGGTGCTTGAAATAGAAGTATTCTCGGCCCGATGGCTTGCGCACGCGCTTGATGTATTTCAACCGAACACCTCGTCGCATTCCTTTTCCTCGTCCACCTGCTGCAGCTCGTCGTCAGTAGGTAGCGAGCGCGCCCAGGCGTCAAGATCTTCGCGAAGGTAAACCTTGACGCTGTCGATACGGCGCGCCGGCGGGCCATCCTCCAGGCTGCGCAGCTTGGTGACGCTTATGCCAAGGTAGGCGGCCGCGTGCGGCTCCTTCAGCGCGGCGGGCGGGTGGCCGAGTTCGGCCGGACGAAGGATCTTGGCGCTAGCCACCGCTCTTCCTCGAGCGCCGATGCATCGCCTCAGGCATCGGACTTCCAATCGGGGTGCTTAGCCTTCATGTGCCGTTGCAGATTGGTGAAGCTGCGGTTGCAGCAAGGGCAAACCCCGCGGGAAACTCTGTTTTGAACCTTCGTAAAATGGCCCTTGTAAGCTGCCGCCGAGCGCTCCGCCTTTTCGGTCAAATCGCGCTGCCTTCTTATCGCATCGTCCTTTTGGGCCAACCTTTGCGTTAAGCGCTCATTCTCCCGCCGAAGTCTGTCAAGTTTTGATTCTCCAAAGGTCAGCGAGCAGCCATTAGGACAATAGAGGCTTCCTCCCTTTTCGCGCTTTCGGTTGAGCCAGCGCTCCGGAGCCATGAAGGTAACGCCGCAGCCACAGGTTATTTCCTCCATGGCAAGACTGGCACAAACCGCCATCAACACCATCCTCCTCTCTTGCCGCCGTTATAGGGGCGGGTGGCCGGCACGACGGCCCCGAGGCGCGTTAGTCAATGCCCCGCATGCCCGGCGCGTAGGCTGTGTCCTTGGTGGCGCAGTAGCCAAACGGTCACGGCGGCCGCCCTGACAGCCTCCCAAAGAGCATCCTTGTCTTCCATTGCCGGCGGCCCGCCCCGTTCCTGGCTGTGCAGGTCGTAACAGCCCGCCAGATCACGAATCAGCCGATAATCCGGATGCCGGTCATGTTGATCGCGCACGGCTCGAACATAGGCAGCCACACCTTGGCTGCTCTCTAGATAGTCGGCGAAACTTTTCACCTTATCGGTCATTCGTTTTTCGCTCCACTCAGCAACTGCAAGAACGTCATGGCAAATAGCGCCCAAACAAAACGACAACGGGCTCTTCTTGTTCACGACAATCAATGAGGACATAGCCCTGACAACTCAGCTGACGGGCGCTTTCGCCAAGGTGGATCGCGTCTCCTAGGCTCTTGGCGAAGCCGAAATGGTCGGCGCCTCTGACAACCCCATCTGCCACCTCATGGTCCCAGGTGATGATGCGAACTTCCCATCGGTTCTTGATTGGCAGCCCGACAACGTTTGTCATGGCGCTGGTGCATTGAGGACGACAGGGAGCCAGTGAGGTTCTTTGTAGTGACGTTTCTGCTTGGCCAGAGGCAGGTCCGGGATGGCGCCATCTATGTGGTAGACCAGCGGCGTGCAGCCACGGACCTCAAGGCGGCCATCATCGAGAAGCTCGCTTAGGGCGTCACAGCCTGCATTCGACAGGCGGCACCACAGTACAATGTTGGGGTAGTTCTGAAGGACAAGGTTAAGGGTGCCACCGGCAAGCTGGGGAAAAGCCTGTCGTAGTTCGGCGAAGCTGACATTACCGCGGTCACCGACGAACTTGACAATGTCGTCCTTGAGGCAGCTCTTGCGGGTAGGTTGGGTCACTGTCCAGCTCCCTTCTCAATCTCCGCGCGGCACCACGGCTTCGAGGCGTGTTCAATGGCGATCTTCATCGGAACGACATTTCATCAATTAAGTCGTTGACTTCTTTGGCTGTCAGTGACCCGGTACACCCCCGGCGCTTAATGTCGGATAGCTGCGGGAGTATGTTGGGGATGGCCTTGAGCCATTCCTGTCGAATGGTCGGGTTATCCACGCTTGCAAGCAAATCTGTGAGCGCCGACAAGATGATGTTCACCGCCAAGTTTAAGTCGCCATTGGGGGCGAGTCTGAGCAAAATCAGGCGCAGCACTTCCCGCGAATAGGCGTTGCTGGCGTAGATGTCAGAGGCGTCAGAGTTTGCGAGGTCGGTCATTAAAGTGTTCCGTTGCGTATTGTTAGAGCGCCACCCACAAGGCGATGATCACCAGCCATGGCGCGACCACACAGAGAGCCCCAAGCCTGGCATCGCCACCCTGCCGCGCGTCGTCGAAGAGATCGAAAGGCGGCGGGCCCTGGAAGACTTGGCTGATCATCACCCAGCCTTCTCGGGCGCCTCTGTCTCGCCCGTCGACTGCTTGCGGCGCTGGCGCTTGGCGGCACGCTGACCATCCAGCTTGGCGAGCGCTTCGCGGGTCTCCTCGTCGATCGCCTTGAGGGCGCGGACATTGGGCGCGATGGCGTCGACCAGGTCCGGTGGCTCATCAAAGGGATTGATGTCCATGGTCTTGCTGTGAAGGGTCGTCAGTAGCTTGCTTGCACTGGCCATGTAAGCGTCGAGCAGCGCGCGTTCGGGGTTGGTGCGGGCCATCAAGCGGCCTCCTCTAGCTTCTGAAGCCGAACGGCGATTTCGTCTTCAAGGGCCTTCAATCGGCCTTGAATGCGCCAGATAGCGTCTGCAGTCGGCTGTGTGACGCCCGGATGCCGCGCGCAGTAAACCGCTTGGGCGTCGGCGTCCTGCAGGGATTTCAAGACGATCTTGAGGGCGACTCTACTCATCGTCATCGGTTTACTCCGCGGCGATTTGGGTAAGGTCTGCTTCGGGCGAGTGCAGCGCTTCTTCAGCTTCTTCGATCATGGCCTCTATGCGAGAAGCCATGTCGTGGCGGAACCGCGTCGCCGGCGCGCTGCGCAGGTCTGTCATGATGCCGCCAGCCGCCGCCTTCAGTCCGCGCAGCATCCCGAGCCACGCTGCGATCGCTTGACGATCATTGAGCGGCAGATAGTCCAGCAAGCGATAGTCCAGTTCGTCGTGGTACTGGTATGGCTGTGCCATGGTGTGCCCTCTCCTTCACAAAACCGAGCCGTAGTACTGGCTCCTGACTTGGTCGTCGTAGCTGCCGTAGCGGCTGCGGGCCTCGGCCAGGCATTCGCCCTGATCCAAGGCCTCTTCCAACCACACGACGAGCGGCCGTACCTCGTCGCTATAGATTGCGATGATGCTGAAAAGCGCCTCGTCGAACTGGTTGGCCGGCTGTTTGCTGTATTGGTTGCGCTGGGTCAGGAGCGCGGTTGCCGCTTCGACTAAGGGGTGCAGGACTACTTCCATGCGCTCGACGGCAGCGCGGTCATCATCGTCGATGCGCGGCTCGTCGTCGGGATCGCCAGACCAGAAGGGATTGCTGTGATTGAATGGGCGCTTCCGGTAGCCCTCGATAGCGGCATCTATAGCGGCCTTAATATCCCTGCTGGCGTCCATCGCTCGGCTCCCATCGGGTGACTTGTTATGTGTAATTTATGCACATTTGGCAAAACCGTCAAGATAAAAAGTGTAATTTTTACACATACAATTCATTTCTTGAATCTAGCGCGGTTAATGTGATGCCAAGCATCGATTGATCCGAAGTTGGTGTAACAGGGAAAAAGAGCGAAGGGGCAGAGAATGACGGCAACCAAAAATCCTATTCTCTTGACAAGAACAAAAAAAGAACATTGATTGGGCATCTGAGTCCCTATGCGCGTATTGAGGGGTCATGGGGCTTAAACTGTTGAACAACCTAGAGAAATACCAGTAGGATTTTTTTCATATCAATGATTGTGAATCGTCTCTGTATTGTCTAGAAACAATACGTATTGTATAGCATTGCGCGGAAACAGGGGGGGTGTTGGAAGCACCAGCAGCAAGTGACTTGCCTAGTTCTAGATTGGACCCAAGAGCACGTAGGAACTGACCATGTCGAAGCCTTTCGAGCTAGAAGACCCGTATGCAGACGAGCCTATCAGCTACGCCATGTTTCCCTGGGAGGAGCGCGAACGCCGACCGGAACTATCTGCGTTCTTAGATGAGGTTTTCGAACGGTGGCGGGAAGACGAAGACAATCTGTCGGTTGCGTTGGATGAGGATGCTATGCTGCTTGGAGAATGGGTATTGAATGACAGCGGCTTCCCGGCGGGAGACGTGAATCGACGGGCACGACGCACGGCCGTCAAGCTGATTTTTCACACCATCAACGAATGGATTTTGAAATCTCAGCGCGAAACTCTCTAAGCGTTGTGATTGCTTCATCTATCTTGCTAGCAAAATCCGCAACCTCCTGAACGGTGATTGTGGGCTGAATGCCGCGAGGCAATCGGCCTAAGAATCTCTTGCCTCTGATTTTACCTCGAGAATAATGTTTATCTTGGTAGAGTTCTTGGTCATCCACCTCAATGAACCATGCATCATGAGCAAAGCGATTGCGCTTTTGTCCAAGATTATCGATCTTGCCAGTAAGTGTTGTTGCTTCAGAGGCGAGCGTCTCTAGTCCACATTGCCGTAGCAATGCAGTGATCAGAGTAAAGCGTGGGGGAACTCCCATAATCTGCTCGGCAACACAGCTACCGAGGCCATGATCTATTTTCAATAGATCCCATATGATTAGATCAAGTTCATGCTCTACATGGGACCAATAACAGACCACTCGACCAATTGCAGCGTAAATGTCGTGATCTTGAGGTGGCCGACGGAGTACCGCCACTTCTGGCGTCATCCCCGCCTTCAATGAAAATTTAGTGGGTTCATCGTGTTCCTCGGACATTTCAACCTCCTACCTACACCCCCTACTTCCCCATCACCTGAGCGATCGCCCGGGCGAGGATGACGCGCTCCCCTTCACTTACACTTTCACATTCGTCACTCTTCGTCGGGGTACTCCGGCCTTATATCGATAACCTTTCCGATAACTTCTAAGCGCTCACCTTCATCGGGGAAAATTGCAACGTGCCTCGGGTTGTAGCTATCTGGTTCCAACCAAACTTGATTGGCGTCCTTTCGAAAGCGCTTAAATGTCGCTTCTCCATGCCTGCGAAACACGTAAAGTTGCCTATCGATTGGGTCTTTAGCGTTGTAATCCACAATAATAAAGCTGCCTGCTGGGGCTAGCCTGTTCATAGAGTCCCCATGGACCCGAAGAGCAAAAATAGTTGGCTTCGAGTATTCCACTATTATCGATTCTTGCTTGGATGGAGGAAGGTCGTCTGTCGTATCAGCAAACCTACCAGCATCGACGCTATTCACGACCGGAGCAAGCACAAGATTTGGCATGCCACTCTTCCACAACCCGGCTCGAAACAAAATTTCTAAAGGGGAAACATCCAGGACCTGTGCGAAAGGCTCGACATACTCAAGAAGGAATTTGGGGCGCCCTTCGTTCAGCATCTTGTTGATGACTGTACGGTCGCGGCCAATAGCCGCAGCCAAGTCATCTTGTGTTCGATCAATGGCTTTTAGCCGCGCCTTCACCCAATCTGCGTCCATGTGGCATTGTGCAAAAATCCCACATGAATTTGTCGTGCGTTGTTTACACATGGTGACTTGACAAACGTGCAATTTCTACACAATCTAGGTATATGTCCAACTCACAACCATTATCGCCAGCTGCCCGGGTAATTGAGAAATGCGGTGGCATTCAAAGAACGGCGGATCTGGTCGGTCGTCATCGTTCGGTCGTCAATCGTTGGCTCCTGGCACGAGAAAGTGGTGGAACAGATGGGTTGGTACCAGCTCGACACCAGCAAACATTACTCCACAAGGCGCAATCGGCGGGCATAGACCTAGAACCCGCAGATTTCTTTGAGCCGCCTGACTCCGCACCTATGAGTGAACAAAATTCCACTCCCCTCGAGGAGACCGGGTGATGACCGAACTTCTCCTCATCCTCGGCATTGGCCTGGTCTGCTTCTGGATTGGCTTCCTGACAGCAAGAGTCCAACGCGACGCCAAAGAGATTTTGTCTAAACGCTGAACAAGAAATCGGCGCCCACGCCGGGGTGCCAAGGGAATTGCGAAATGGATTTTGTGGCACCCAGCCACGTAAATTTCTCCTTCTCTCGGCCGGGCTTTGGTCCTGTCCCCCGGCCAGAGCCGCAGCGGCGCGTCAAGAGCTTTACACCGGGCCCGGCGCGCCGCTGCCTTACTTGCTTGAAGGGCTGTCGTTCTCCCTTCCTGGCTAAAGAGCATAAGCACAGGAAGACCCCCATGTCATGGTTAACGAGCGGACAAGTCTTGACGCAGCTTCAGATGCTGCGCGCCTGCGAATTCCTGAAGCACCGCTATCCAACGAACACAGCCAAGCAAGTGGCGTTCGACACGGGCCTCACGCCGGCCTGCGTTCAGCGCTCCATCAACCGCGGCCGGCTGTCGCCAACCAGCCTGCAGGCTATCGCTCAGGCCTATGGGGAAGGGCTCGAAGACTACCTGTCGCAAGGCAAACGACTGGAAAAGCTGCGCGGGTTGGCGGCCGCGGAAAAACAACGGCGGGGGCGGCCATGAGCGGCCTTCGTCATCTGAGTTTGGGGGCGGGAATCTGTGCCGGCAACGACGGCCTGTCGGAGCGTACCAAGTCCTGCTGCGTGCCCGCCCGCCTCCACCGGATGAGCAAGCCGGGCAAGCGGGGCAGGGCCGTCACCTAGATTGGAGAGGACATGATAGACATTCGCATCATCGCCAATCAGCTTTGGTTCAACGGCTACCTCGTCGCCGAAATCCGCCAAGACTTGCCGTCGACGGTTCGTGCCGACTTTGAGCGGCTTTTCGAGCGTGAGCAAAAGAAGCCATGAAGCTCTCGCTCGCCACCGAAGACCTGGCCGCTGCTTTAATCGGCCGTATTCAAGACGGTCGCAGCCCTATCGAGGTCTTCAACACGGTCCATCTAGAAGCCGACAGAGAAGGGCTCGTTCTGGCCGCCAACAATGGGCGGGTGTGGCTGCGACAGCGTGTCGCCGCCGAAGTAACAAAGCCGGGATGCGCCGACGTCAATGGCGTTCGTTTCATGGCGGCCGCTAAGGCTTTGCCGAAAAAATCAACCGTCAATATCAGCGCCGCAAAGACCCTGACGATATCGCAGGGCGCTGCTCGCTTCCGGCTATCGGTCCTGCCCGATCCGCCACCAGCGTTGGCGAAGTCGGAGTCTATTGCCTGGTCGTTCGAAGCGCCGACAAACGACTTCCAAGAGGCGCTGCGCCAAACATCGGCGGCGGCGAGCACCGACAAGACAGTCCGCACCTACCTGAATTCCGTGACCATGGCGCCCGACGGGAAACACCTTGTCTTGAGCGCAGCGCAAACCCAAGCCATCCACCGTACACGCCTGGAAGCCAAGATAGAATGCTTCGAGGCCTTGCCGGTGATTGTGCCGCTGGAAGCCGTCAATCTTCTCCTCGCCCTCTCAAGCGACATCATATCGGTTCAGTTCGATAAGGAGCGGGGTGAGGTGGTCTCGGGCGATACCGCCATAACCTTCCGCCTCATCGACGCAACGCCCGTCGCTTTTGACGACGTCGTTCAAGCTCGCCCCGACGGCCTTGTCGTCGATCGCTTGGCCCTCTTGGAGGCGGTTAAGCGAGCGAGCTGCTTGTCGGAGACGCTCACGAACACGATCGGCGGCAACGCGGTTTTCCTACAAAGCAGCGGCAAAGATCTCTTGGTTGCCGGTCACGCCGGCGCGGAAGGGGCGATCGAGCGGCTGCCCGTTGCCTCGGGCAACTTATCCGTCTGCCAGACAGTCGGGGTCTGGCGAAACGCTTTATCGACGCGGCGCGGCGTCGAGGTCGAGATCTCGACCAGCGACAGCCAGATTCACATCCACGATCCGGATCACCCCCTCGATATCTGTGTGCTCAGCCAGATGGCGGGCGTGTTTCCCGCGCATCTCCTGGAAGAAACTCTGGAGGAAGCAGCGGCATGAGCATTCTCTGTCTCGATCTCGGCACGAAAACCGGCTGGGCGAGCCATCGCGATGGGCGGATTTATTCTGGCTGGGTCGATTTTACACCAAGTCGATTCGCTAGTAGCGGATCTCGCTATCGCCGCTTTCGGGAATGGCTAACTGAGCAGAAAGCCTGCTTTGGTGGCTTCTCCTTCATTTGGTACGAGGGGGTCAGCTTTAACCGTAACCAAGACGGGCAAGTCTATGGCGCCTTCATGGGGGTTCTACAAGAGTGGTGTACGCATCACGAGATTGAATATGACGCACTGCAGGTCGGCACCATCAAGAAACACATAGCTGGCAAGGGCAACGCCGATAAGGACGCTGTCAAGGCTGCAGTCTGCGCGCTCGGTCATCACCCCAAAACCTATGACGAAGCGGATGCCATCGCGCTGCTCTACTGCATCGCGTCACGGCACGGCTTGTCGCTGCAAGGAGTGGCGGCATGAGCGAACTCCTTCTCGAAGCTCAAAAAGCGGTCGCCGATCGGCACCAGATCTATGGGCACCCGGAAGATAACTTCAGGCGCGTCGCAGATCTTTGGTCGGTCATTCTAGACCATTCGATCACGGTCGAGGACGTCGCCCTTTGCCTGATCGCGCTCAAGATCGCTCGGCTTACGGAATCACCGAACCATCGAGACAGCATGGTCGATATTGCCGGCTATGCCGCTTGCCTGGCGGATTGCGGAGAGGGCGATGCTTAATCCCTTCGAAGCCTTCGCCGCAGCCCATACGCCGCGCGCTGTCAAGCAACGGCGTGAATCCAAGGGCCAAAAGAAACGCGACGAAGAAAAAGGCAAGCTGACGAAAATCTATCTTGCCGGGGAAAAGCGTCGAACCGAGGCGCTGCTGGCAACGCCAAGAGGCAAGCGACTGGCCAGGCTCCTGAAGGACTTCGACGAATTGTCGATCGATGGCGCCGACATCATGATCGAGAAAATCGAAGCGGCCAAATGGCTTCGTCGCGCAGATATCAACTTTCGCCACGAGGCCCTGCGCCTCATCCACAACCGTATCTGCCGCATCCGCAAAGACGCGGGGCTAACGGAACTGGACGATCCTCTTTGGGATGAACCGGACAGCGCCTTCATCATCATTCGGCGCCTATTGGGGTTCTGCCAATGAGCCAGATCTCGATAAAGGCTCTGCTCGCCGCTCACGTCGGTGCCAACGGGAAGACCTGGGATCACGACCGGTCTTCAACGGTCGGCGCCAGCGAAGTCGGCCAATGCTTGCGCAAGATCTGGTTTGTCAAAAACCAAACGCCCCCGGAGTACAAGGAAAGCTATGGCGCCAGGCTGCGGGGCGACCTGATCGAGAGCCACTACTGGGAGCCGGGCCTGCGCAGCCAGTTCTCGGATCAGCTTCTTTATGCCGGCAAGGATCAAAAGACCTTCGTCGATGGCTATCTTTCCGCCACCAGCGACGGGCTGCTTGTCGGGCTTCCCCGCGACGCGCTCGCCCATTACGGCATCAAGGACATGGGCAGCGACTGCCTGGTGGTCGAGTGCAAAAGCATCGACCCGCGCGTCGACCTCAAGGAAGCCAAGGAAGGGCATAAGTTTCAAATACAGTGCCAAATGGGCCTTATCCGCCGATCAACGCCCTACCGGCCCAACTACGCGCTGATCTCCTATACGAACGCGTCTTTTCTCGACGAGATCACCGAGTTCGCAAGCGCCTTCGATGACGAGATCTACGAGGCGGCCAAGGATCGCGCTCTCCAAGTTATGACTGCCGACGCGGCGCTCGACCTGCCCCCGGAAGGAAAGATTGCGGGTGGCAAGGAGTGCGATTACTGCCCCTACAAACAGGCTTGCGCCGGCGAGACCGCCGGGGCCATTCCCAAAGACGAGCAGCCACTTGGCCACAACGCGATCACAAAGCTTGCGGCCTTGATCGAAAAGGAACAATGGGCGCGGGCGCGCAAAGAGGCGGCAAGCAAACGCCATGCGATTACCCAAGAGGTCATCAAAAAGTTTCTAAGAGAGCACGAGACGAGGAAGGTGGCGTGGGAGGGGTGGTCCGTCTCCTATTTCCCCGTCAAAGGCCGTCTTTCGCTGGACAAGGATGCCATGAAGGCTGCTGGCATCGACCTGACCCCTTTTGAAAAGCAAGGGCCGCCGAGTGAGCGCCTGACGATTAGAGCGAAGAGTTAGAGGATTTTTCTAGAGCAAGGAGCATGGAAAATGGCAACTGAAATCGCAAGACCGGAAGACAACCCCTATGTCACCTATGGAGATCAAGCGGTTGGCGAAAGCCGCAACATTCTAAAATTTCGTCGAGGCAAGTTCCTCTATGGCGTCGACAATATTCGGCTGCCTGAGGGAACCCAGCTTGTCGCCAACATGGCAGAGCTTTCCCTTGGCTGGATACGCTGGGAAGACGGCAAGCCGGATGAAGAACGCCTTTCGCGCCTTATCGATTGCGAACCCGTTCCCAAGCGAAAGGACCTTGGCGACACGGACAAGGATCTTTGGGAGGTCGGTGAAGACGGTGTTCCGCAAGACCCTTGGCAGTTCACCAATCACCTGCCCCTGAAAGACCCGGAAAGCGGCGAGGAGTTTATCTTTGCCACCAGCACCAGGGGCGGGATCGGGGCGATCGGCGCGCTGTCAAAGAAGTACGGCGAAGCCTACCGGCAAAAGCCTGGCAAGCTGCCCGTCATCGAACTCAACACCGATAGCTACGACCATCCGATCAAGCGCTACGGCACCATCGACGTTCCCGTCTTCACGCTGGTCGACTGGGTCGATGAAGACGATCTCATGGAAGAGGAGCCTCAGGAGGAAGAGCCACCGAAAAAAGCAACCGGTGCCGCCAAGAAAAACGGCCGCCGCACGCGGTTTTAAGCATCACGCCGTCGATCGGGGGTGTCGCCGCACCCCTGATCGATTTTCCCGCCAACACCGATAGGAGCCATGAAAAATCCCTAATGCATGACAGGAACTATGAAGAGTCCGCGTCCTTCCTCGCGGACTTCTTCGGGCCCTGCACCGAGCATGCCGTTGAGCTGCGCTCTTTTACCAACCAAAGCGGCGAAGGCCCGCCGCGTCGCCTCTTTACCCGCGAAACGCATTTGATCGAAGCCCATTGCCGCAAATGGGATCAAGATGGCCGCGGCATGTTCTTTGGCGTCTGCACGCGCATCACCGGCTCCCATAGCGGCCGTCGATCCGATCTAGCGGAATGCCCGGCCCTTTGGGTCGACATCGACACGGCAAAGATGGGCCTCGAGAAAAGCGCCGTTGTCGCTGCCCTCAAGCCACTGCCATTTCCGCCATCGGTCATCGTTGATAGCGGCGGCGGCTTGCACGGCTATTGGCTGCTGAGCGAAGCCATCGACGTGGAAGGCGAAGGTGATTTCGAAGAAGACATCACGCTGGCCCTAAAGCAGCTCGCGGCGATCTTGGCCGGTGACGAAAACGTTTGCGACCTGGCACGGGTCATGCGCCTGCCAGGCACCATGAATAGCAAGCCGGAACACGGCGGCCTCTGTCATGTGGTCGATGCGAGCTGGGGGCAATATCACGTCGATGACCTGCTTGATTGGCTCGACTGGCAGCGCCCCGTGGTCGAGCGCCCCGAAGGCTCTGACGAAGAGAGCGAAAACCCCTATTTGGCCGCGGCAAGGCGACAGGGCTTCAAACCGCCGCTCGATGTGGAAGAGGCGCTCAGCCAGATGCGCTATCTCGGCGATGGCGACAACAGCGTTCACAAGACCCAGCTTCGCGTCGCCATGGCGCTCGCTCGGCAAGGGGTCGAGGTCGAAGAGATCATCGACGTGTTGATGGAGACCACGCGCGCCGCCGCCGGCCGGCACGGAGAGGCGTGGAACTGGTGGCGCGAAGAAAAGAAGATCCGGGCGCTGACCTTAAGCGGGCAAAAGAAGATCGACGACGAGAAGGTCGTCAGCCTGGCCAAAGCGCGCCAAAAGACCGGCGGGCAGTCATCTGGACAGACGGGCGGACAGGCAGGCGGCAGGGGCGGGGCGCAGGCGCAGCCGAAGCAAAAGGAAGCCAAGAAGGACCCGATCGCCAAGGCCGGCGATGGCGCAATTGATATCTGGCACGAAGAGCGCGGCACCCTGATGCTCGCCGAAGGCCAGGCCTGGAGCTATGCGGAAGGCTGCTGGCAAGCCTTTGACGAGGTCCTTGACCATCATATGCGGGTCGCGATCCAGGGTGTCGTGCGCGCCATGGGGCAAAAGCCGGTCACACAGCTGATAAACGCC
Organism: Rhodospirillales bacterium; assembly: GCA_965222795.1. Classification (GTDB taxonomy): domain Bacteria; phylum Pseudomonadota; class Alphaproteobacteria; order Kiloniellales; family CBDCUY01; genus CBDCUY01. The sequence continues at coordinate 4,733,281 of OZ244972.1, forward strand.
GCTTGGCGCTACATCATGGAGCATCCGGGCCTGCTGCGTGAAGGTATCGCGTGGAATCAGTCCGGCTTGATCATCTGCCGCAACGGCGCGATCGATCCCGAAAGCCACGAGATGCGCGGCCACAAAGAAGAGCACTACGCGACCTTTCGCGTCGAAGCCGACATCGATGCATCCGCCACCTGCCCGATTTGGATGGCCTTTCTCGAAAGCGCCTTTGGCAATCTCGACGCCGACGAACGCGGCAATGTTGTCGATAGCCTGGCGGAGTGGTTCGGGTCGGCTTTGGTGCGCGGCAAGACCCGAGAGATGACCAAGGGGCTGATCGTTTACGGCCCGTCGCGCACCGGCAAGACGCAGCTGGCGCAGGTGTTGCGCGCGCTTATCGGCGGGCAGGCGACCGGCATGCGCGCCCGCGACCTGGAACAGCACTTCGGCATGCAGCCGCTTATCAACGCGACGGCTTGGATCGCCGACGATGCGGTCTCCAGCGGCGAATATCTGGATGCTGAGCGCTACAAGGTCATCGTCACCGGCGAACGGGTGTCGATTCCGCGCAAGAACAAGAGCAATTGGGAAGGCGCCCTCGATATGCCCGTCTGCCTGACCGCCAATCACCTGCCTAGAGTGAAGGACCAATCTCACGCCGTCTATAACCGCTCCATCGTGCTGCCCATGACCGTCGAGCATGCGGAAACGGCCGCCGAAGAACGCTCGATTGCCGAGCGGGTGATCGAACAAGAGTTGGGCGGCGTTCTTAACTGGGCACTCGATGGCTACCGGCGGCTTAAGGCGCGTCGCTACTTCGACCTGCCAATGACCATGAGGAACGCGGTAGAGACCTTCGAAGACGACAACAATCCCATTGGCTCTTGGATGAAGGTCGCGATCGAGCCCTCGACCCTCTACATGGTCGATCGCCGCGACTTGCTCGCTTCCTTCAACGGCTGGCAGATCGGCGAGCATGGGGCCGATAGCAAGGCCTGGGGCGGCCGCGCTGTCTTCCCCGCCATCCGGCAGGCCATGCCGCAAGTCGGCAATCACATGATACTCGGCACTCGCTTTCTCACGCGCATCAGGCTGACAGAAGAAGGCATCAGCTACATTCACGATCTTGCCAACCACAGCTTTGGCAAGATCGTCGGCTCCGGCGAGCCCGACGGACGCATCAATCGCGCCTTCCAAGACACCGCAACGGGCAAAGAATCAGACCGGAAACCCCGCTTCTGACTCGCCAGAGAAAAGAGTCATGCTCAACCATAGGTTTGGAGCACTTTAGGAGCACTTCGGAGGAGAAAAGGAGAATGAGCAAATGAATTTACAACCGACAATCTGCACCAATAGGAGCACATTGAAAAACCAAAGTGCTCCGCCGACATTCCTTCTAATCAATGGGTTATGGGCGATAGGAGCACTTTAGGAACACTTTGAAAATGGCGAAGTGCTCCTATCGAGATCGTTTGCGATCAATGACATAGCGACCAATAGGAGCACTTTGAAGGCTTTTTCCTTAAATTATATTTCAAACATCAAAAAAAGAAGGAAAAGGGGAATAAAAGGAGAACAAAATGCTATATATAAAAGAGGCTCTAACACAAAGTGCTCCTAAGTGCTCCACCCCCATGTCATGGGGTCGCGAATGAGGCGAGGTCGCCGAAAAGTAGCGCCGACGGACTCGGGTCTGATCGGCCGGGTTATGGGGCAGGTGGCAGAGGCTGCTGCGGCTTTCGAGAGCCGTTGGACCTTGGCGGCCTTGAAGCGGGTGGATGGCGATCTCTACCAGCGTTTTGTCGAGCAGCAGGACCTTTTCAACGAGGCTTTGATCACCGGCGACGAGCGGGAGGTCGAGGTACAGGCCGCCGCGCTCAGTCGTGGCTGGCTGGCGATCGCGCAAGCGATGGAGGGCGAGGCCGATGACGCTTATCGGATCGGCTTTCATGGTGGAACCAGGGTGGCGATCGGCGAGCAAAAGCATGCGATTACCCGCGTGCGGGAGCTGTGGGGCGAAGCGGTGATCTGGATTACGCCGGACGAGGTCGCCGCGCTCGTCGCCGGCATGGAGCTGTTGAAGCAGGCAAAGAACGTGTTCCCGGATGCGGAGCTGATCGATCTCTATCCGGCCGAAGAAGCAAAGGAAGGATAAGGCATGAGCGAAAACAGCAAACCAGATGTGGCGGGACTGAAGGTTATCTCTTCGAAGTCCAACATTTCCGATGGAGGCCGCCGTGACCTGAAAGACGACGGGCGCATCGATCGGCTGGCTGGCGAGCTTGAAGCCGCTCAGGAATTCGCCCAAGCGGACTTCGGAGCGCTGCGCAGGCGCATCGAAGTTTTGGAGGCCGCTGTCGCCGATCTGACCGTGGAGAGTCGCTGAGATGGCCGGTGACCAGCCACCCAGCGAGAAAGACGCCGACATTGGCACCGGTTGGCTCGAGGGGCGCGTGGCGATCGAGGCATTGCGCCAGGACGGTGGTCCGGCTGCGGTCTTGGCGCGGGCGATACTGGTTTTGGCCGAGGTGCAGTGGATGACCATCCGCGAGCTCGAAGGGCGGGTGAAGACCCTGGAAGGGCATCGGTCTCAACAGGACGAGGGGCGGTGAGCGAAGACGAGGATGGCGTCAGGGTGAGGACCACCCGTGAGGTGATGGCGGCGTTCGAAGACATGCGGCTGCGCGGCGAGATCAGCGTCACGGCGATTTGCCAGCGGGTCCGTTGCAATCGCGCCATGTGGTATCGCTGGCTGAGGGGCGAAGCGCAGATCCCCCTCGATGTCGCGGCGCGCCTTGCCCAAGAATTTGGGGGAAGTGTCAAAATATTAAACAGATAATGGCGAAAGTGTCTAATATTTATACAAGTGTATCCAAATATAGACACTCGGTGATTTGAGCTTTTACTCGATCTGTATTATGATAAATTCATACTGCACTTCGTCTGTTCACGATCACTTTGAGGGGAGGGATCATGGCAAAGAGGCGCCGCAAAGGGGCCGGCCGGCCGCGTAAGGATCGTTTGAAGGTAGAAAGCGACACTGTCGAGAAGGCCGAGGATAACCCCTACCTTCTCTTGCAGCGGGCGCGGCAGGTTGGCGTCGACAACGCCAAGGACACCCGCGCCGAACACGCCCTTGGCATCTTGCATCTGAACGGCGTCCTCGACGAAGCGCATTACGCGGCCGGCTGTGCCTTCGAGCGCCTATCGATGAGCTTTCGTATCATGGCCGAGGCGAAGCGGCCCCATGCCACCATCGCTCGCTACGACCGCAGTGACCGGACCACCGGTGATGCGATGATGGCGGTTCGTCCCGAGGATTGGTGCCGGGTCAAGGAAAGCTACGAGCAGGCCTTGGCCGTGCTGCGCGGCCGCCCCGACGTGGAAACCCGTCGCGAGGTTCTCGCCGTCACCCTCTACAACCGGGTACCCGCCTGGCATTGGCGGCTGAAGCGCGGGCGCGGTCGTCAGGGCGATTTCCGGCGCCAGGAAGCCTTCCTGGAAGGCATGGAAGCGCTCACCCACATTTTCGGCACTAGGGGGCTCAGGGCGGCATGACCGACTGGTTGCGCGAACCTGCGGCCAGGGAATTGGCGGCGAAGCTTGAGCGGTATTGGAAGTCCCGCGGCTACTACGGCATCAGGACTTGGGTCGAGCCTTTCGAGTGGAAGGGTATGGGCAAGCGTCGTCATGGCGAAAGGCTCTGGGCGGTGCGCTCAAACATGGTGGACGGCTATCCACCGAGAAACGCTGTGTGAGGGGAGGGCTGTCGTTACCAGAAGCCCTTGCCGGCACCCTTCGAAAGCCGTTCCGTCTCTTCCGCCGAAGCCATCCCGCGCAAGAAGCTGAAAAGACGCTCATCCTCCAACCAAGGCACATCTTTCGGCAGTCCGAATTCGGCGTGCAAAGCATTGGCCCAATCTTTGATCGTTGGCGCGCGCGGGTCATCGTCGCTTGGATCGGCGCCGTCATCATCCCGTATTGGCGTAATTGTCAACTCTTCGAGTCTCGCCAGGCGATGGCCGACGGCAACGTCAGACTGGGGGTCAGAGGCGCGATCAGACTCCCACTCCGTGTAGTTGAGCCTCAGCCACCGCACCACCTCGGGCCAGGCCAGGGATAGCTTTAGCCAGTTTTGCAGCTGTGTTTCCGTCGGCACGTCTTGATTAAAAGACAGGCGAGCGAGGCGCAGGTTGTAGTAGAAGCGGTAGACGTTCACCAGGCGCTTTAGCTCGCGCGGATTGTTCGAAAAATCATTCTTAGCCTCGCTCAACAGTGATTGAATTTTCTCGCTATCGCTTAGGGCGTCACGCGCGCGTTCATCGATGTAGCCTTGGCGCTTGATAGACTGAATCTGTTGCTCTGCTATGCGTTTTCCTTCCTCTCTTGCCTTTCCCTGCGGGCCATCGTCGGTGGCGGCGTAGACTTGCGCTGCCTCCTCGGCAATTTTCGACTCGTCTTCACCTCTATCAAGCGATGTTCGGATCTGCGCCGCCACTTCGATCGCACGATCGCCCTTAGCGCGGGCCTGCACCACGCGCGCCGCGCGGTTTTCAGCGGCGGCGAGATGATCGGAATAGTTGGCGAGCGCTTGCTCGTCTAGCGGGGGGATCACGAAGGGCAACTGGACGAATTTGTCCATGAAGCGCCACCCGACCGGGACCCGGCGAGCATAACTCGGCAGCCGCTGAATAACATTCTTGTGAGCTTCTTCTAACGCCGCGGCGACGACTTCTGTGTCCATGCCGATGACGATGTAGCAATCTGGAAAATCACCTGCGATGAAAAGGTTTATGGCTTCGAAGACCTCGGCGACCTTGGCCGGCGCGCAGCGATCCAAATCGTCGATAAAGATCACCAACGGCCTGCACCGCTTTTCCCCATCTACTTCGACCAAAGGCATTAACTCAAACACGCGCCGCAGATCTTTCGTGACGTGGTGAACGAGGCCGAGTTTTTCTGAATAATTTGGTACGTCTACGTAGTCGGATAAGGTGATTTCGGCCGGCTCGCTCGCCGCTTTGGCGCGGGCTCTAAAGAAGGCGGCGATGGTGCCACCTATGCCCACGAGCAGGGCTACGATCCACGATGTCTGCGGGTTATACTCGGCGGGGAGGAGTGACCACAGGCCAGCGACGATAAGGATTATGCCCCCCGCTACCCATAGCCCTAGGCGGCGCATGAGATCAACGAAATGCCGGAATACAGCATCGTAGATCTTGGAGCGTATGACGTCTGCGTTCACGCGACTGAGATGAAGGCGCAGCAGGAACTTTTCGCGCTCAAGCGGCTTTAGCCGGTTGGTGATGCCACGGACGATTGCTTCGGCCAGTCCTGCCCAAATTTGGTCCTGGCTCTGATATTGCCAGGCATTGAACCAGACGCTGGCACAACTACTGCCGGTGAGATCGAGGCCAATCGTTGTTGGTTCTTGATTGGCGAGTTTATCCAATTCCTCATCCATATCTTGGGTCGTGGCCTGCTGCTCATTGTCTTGCTGGCCTTTGTCCCGCTGCTGTCCTCGACCGCTCGACCACCGTTCGTAGCCTTGGGGATCGAGCTGCTTTTGGATCATGCGCATCAGCGAGGTCTTGCCGCCGCCCCAGGGGGCTTGAATGCTGATGGTGACTGGCGGTTCGGTACGCGGGTCATTGAGGAAGTGGTAGATCGCGCGGGCGTATTCGGCGTATCCCAGCTTGTCGTCAACGGTCCACAAGTCGCTGGTGGCATGCGTGGACACATTCGGCGGCGTTTGCTCCTTCCCTACCCAGGATTCAAGCGTGGGTAGGATTTCCGGGTTGGTCTCTAAGATCAAGTGCCACAGCGCTCGGGAAAGGTCTTGTGTTAAGGGCTCGTTTTCTTGACCGGCGCGTCGGAAATTTGCCTTTGCCAGCTTCCAATCGGACAGGGGCGGGGAGGTGAACTGATCTCGGACAATCGGTTGGGGCAATTCCAGGCTCTCGGAGATCCGAACGACCTGCCGGTAAAATTCTTCCGGACCAGCCGACTCGCTCGGCGCTGCAGCCCGAAGCAGGAACCGCAGCCCAGAATTTTGCTCCTCTATAATATTCTGCAGCTGACTGTTGCCGGCCAGGCTCTTGGGGAAATAGACCAACAGGATATCGCCTGCATCGACCGTGGGGCCTAAACCCCAACGTTCTGGGCCGCCAATGAGCGAGATCGCATTCTCCAGGTCGTCGCCGGCAAGCGTGCTAACGGCCAGCCGGTGGGCGAGGAGGCCTTCGATCAGACGGTCGTCTTCGGCATCGCCCCCTCCTTCTGTAGGATTGGATTGCGAGCTCGTTTCCGGGGTTTCGGAGCGGTACTTCGCCTCCAACTTGGCGATGACGGCGTTGACGTGCGCGGGGCCTATTCTCCAATCCTTGTTGGGGATCAGGATCCGATTTCGTTCCAGTTCTTCGATGAGGGGGCGGCTGGTAGGGGCATTGGCGCCGGCGAGGCGATCTTCATACCAGTCCGTCCAGACGTGCCAATCGGCATCGAGGGAAAGCAGCGCGGATTTGAGGTGAAGCCAGTTCTCCAATATTGCACCCGGTGCCCCGCCTCTCCACAACTCGACGGCCGAAAGCTCTGCAGGCGAGACGCCTTTCATTATCATCGTTGCCTCCGCTTCGATCTGGCTCCAGTGGCCGACGTGGGCGGCTTCGTGGGCGGCTTCGTGGGCGGCGGCGAGGGCGGCTTCGTGGGCGGCGCGGGCGGCTTCGTGGGCGGCGGCGAGGGCGGCGCGGGCGGCTTCGTGGGCGGCGCGGGCGGCTTCGTGGGCGGCGGCGCGGGCGGCGGCGAGGGCGGCGCGGGCGGCTTTGTGGGCGGCGCGGGCGGCTTCGTGGGCGGCGGGGCGAACTTCATTTGCTGTGCCGTGTTTTGGCCATATGCTCACATACCACGGCACAGCCGTCGCACGAAAAAACGTCAGGACCAAGGCCGCAGCCTGATCCCGTTCTTCTACGACAAGCTCGGCAAACAGGGGCGCGACCCGCAGCACCGAGCGACTAGCGAGGACAAATGATACGTCGCTTGGTTGCGACTCTAACCAGGCCTCAAACTCTGTGGGACTACCGAACTTAGCCAATGTTTCTACCCATACGCGCTTCACTGCCGAGAGCTTACGCGTATGCTAGTTAGCCTGGCAAGCCACTGGTGTCAGCCCTGTAAGATGTTTTCCTTTGGCTCGTGCGATCGCCAGGGGCTCGCAGCCCTGTTAACTGAAGCTCCCGCGCTTCAAGCCAGTTCTCCGCCGCCCGGTGGTCTGTCCCCGTTATCCAAGCGAGTAGTGATTCCCTTGCTTGGATCAACGTCCTGGGCGGTGGGGTCTTCTAGAATAGCTCGATGTCATCGGTATTCAGGTCATCGTGATTCGGGCCGACTTCGAGTGTCGTGTCGACGTCCGTGAAATCGATGTCGCGCCAGCCGTCGTCCCCCGAGGGTTCGAATTCGAAATCCGGCTCGACGTTTTGCAGGCTCGTGCTTTGGTCGGTGATATCGCCGAACTCGAGTACCGGTTCGACGGACTGCATGATTCCTAGGCGATCTCCAGACATCTCTATCGTGCTCCTTTGCGTTGACTTGAAGCGACGATAGGGGGGCGAGATTTCAATCCTATTTCATCAGGCAGGGGAAATGTCTCAATTGTTTCAGGGCGCGGATTAGGTTGGTCATGAGCAACAGAACAAAACGCACGCCCAAAAAAGTAGAGACATTTTTTGGCGTCCTGCGCGCCGGGGGTAGCGTTTCGAAAGCGGCATCAGCCGCGGGGGTCGGCAGAACCGCCGTCTATCAATGGCGGCGGTCGGACCCGGAGTTCAAGGCGGCTTGGGACGATGCCGTTGAAACCGGCACGGACGCGCTGGAGGACGAGGCCTTTCGCCGCGCATTCGAAGGGGTGGAAGAACCGGTCTTTTACCAGGGGGACGTGGTTGGCCATGTCAGGCGCTATTCGGACACCATGCTGATTGTCATGCTGAAGGCGCGCCGGCCGGAGAAATACAAGGAACACAGGCACGTAAGCGGCTCCATGACGGTGAACCTTGAGGGCGAGAAGAATGAGCTTGAGCGCCGTCTCAATAGCGTCGCACGGAACCTTGGGCGCGACGCAGTTCGTCAGGGCGCTGAGTGACGAAGACGCGGCGCGCTTTCTCTACGATTGGGATCGATGGGTACAGCCACACCAAGAAACGCCGGCCGGCGACTGGCGGATCTGGCTGTTCCTGGCCGGGCGCGCGAGCGGCAAGACGCGAACCGGCGCGGAGTGGGTCAGGCGAAAAATCGAGCGCGGTGAGGTCAGGCGCGTCGGCCTGATCAGCCCGACCGCGGCCTCGGCCCGAGAAGTCATGGTCGAGGGGGAATCGGGCCTGCTGGCCTGCTGCCCGCCGTGGAACCGGCCGCTTTATGAGCCGTCACGACGGCAATTGACCTGGCCGAACGGCGCCATCGCAACGACCTATTCGGCGGACGAGCCGGAGCGCTTGCGCGGGCCTCAGCACGATTTGATCTGGGCCGATGAGCTTGCCGCCTGGCGCTACCCCGAAGCCTGGGACATGGCGATCTTGGGTTTGCGCCTTGGCAGCGACCCCCGCGCGATCGTGACCACGACGCCGAAGCCGGTCGGCCTTATTCGAAGCTTGGTGGCGCGGGAAGGCGAGGACGTGGTCGTTACCCGCGCCTCGACCTTCGACAACGCGTTGCACCTGCCGCACCAGTCAATCGAGCAGTTTCGCAGCCAGTACGAAGGCACGCGCTTGGGGCTGCAAGAGCTGCACGCCCATCTCCTCGAAGAAGCGGAAGGCGCGCTTTGGTCCCGCAAGGTGGTGGCGGCGGCCTTCACCAAGGAGCGTCCGCCGCTTCAGCGTATCGTGGTGGCGATTGACCCGGCGGTCACCAGCAACGAGCAGAGCGATGAAACGGGCATCATCGTCGCCGGCTTGGGCGAGGACGGTCTGGGCTATGTCTTGGCGGATTTGAGCGGGCGCTATTCGCCCGATGGCTGGGCGCGGCGCGCCGTCGAGGCCTATGAACACTGGCGGGCCGACCGGATCATCGGCGAGGTCAACAACGGCGGTGAGCTCATCGAGCGCACGCTGCGCACCCTGCGTGGCGTTGCCGATGTTGATCACGGCCTTCCCTATAAGGCCATTCGCGCCAGCAAGGGTAAGGCGGCGCGTGCTGAACCGGTCGCCGCCCTTTATGAGCAGGGTCGGGTCAAGCACGTGGTGCCGAGGGGGCATCAGGGCTTCGCCGAGCTGGAGGAGCAGCTTTGTACTTGGGAGCCTTTAAGCGCTAGCCGCTCGCCGGACCGCCTGGACGCTTTGGTTTGGGCCTTGAGCGAATTGATCGTCGATCGCCGCGCCCGCGTCATGCAAGGAAAACTCATGTGACTGATGACGACTTGAACGATCCCGCCAAGGCGAGCGCGGCTTACGAGCGCATGCGCGCCGCCTGGGAGTTGCCGCGGGCCTTGATGGGCGGGACAGCGGCCATGCGCCAGGCCGGCGAGGCCTTGATGCCGCGCCATCCGGCGGAATCGACCGACCAATACGCGGCCCGGCTCAAGCGGACCGTCCTGCGGAACTTCTTCGCGCGCAGTATCGAGACCTTGACCGGCAAGGTCTTCGCCAAGCCGATGGCCTTGGGCGACGACGTGCCGCAGCCCTTGCGGCAGGACGCGGAGAACATCGACTTGGCCGGGCGCCACCTCAATATCTTTGCCCGCGATCTCTTTCGCAACGGCTTGCTGGACGGCATCGCCTATGTGCTGGTGGACTTCCCTGTCATGGAGCAAGACCTCAGCCTGGCGGAGGTGCGGGAGCGCGGTGCCCGGCCTTACGCGGTGGAGCTGACGGCTAAGGAAGTCATCGGCGTGCGCTCCGAGACCCAAGGTGGCCGGCAGGTGCTAACCCAGGCGCGCATCAAGCGGCAGCTGGTGCAGCCGGCGGGGGCCTTCGGGGAAAAGCTGCGCGATGAGGTGCGGGTGATCGAGCCCGATCGCTGGGAGGTCTGGGTCAAGCCCGAGGATGAGGAAAAGTACCGGCTTGAGAGCGAAGGCCGCAACACCTTGGGCGTCGTGCCCCTGGTGCCCTTCTATACCGGGCGGGTCGGTTTCTTCGAGGCGGAGCCACCCTTGGCCGACCTCGCCTGGATGAACCTGGAGCATTGGCAGATTCGCTCCGACCAACGGGTGGCGCTGAGTGTGTCGAGCTTTCCCATAATGACTATTTCCGGCTTCAACCGAACGGTCGACAGTGAGATTGAATTCGGGCCGCTTACCTACCTCACGACGGAAGACTCGAATGGCAAGTTCGCCTACCTAGAATCCTCGGGTGCAGCTTTGGCAGCAGGGCGCGAGGAGCTGGCTGCCTTGGAAGAGCAGATGCGGCTCTTTGCCTTACAATTCCAAGTGCGGCAGCCGGGCGGGTCGACGGCCACGGCCAGGGCCATCGATGCGGCGGAAGCGCAAGCGCCCCTGCAGGCCTGGGCAATCTCCCTGCAGGACTGCCTGGAGAACGTCTTCGCGCTGATGGCGCGTTGGCGAGGCCTCGGCGAAGGGGGTTCGCTCACAGTCAATCAGGACTATGGCTTGGACCCGCAAAGCCCTGGCGAACTCGACACCCTGCTGAAGACGCGCATGGCCGGCGAAATTAGCCGTCCGGCCTATCTCAGCGAGTTGCGGCGGCGCGGCGTGCTGGCCGACGACTTCGACGCCGAGGCGGACGCGGAGCATTTGGAAGGGGGCCTCGGCATGATCGGCCGCGAGGAAGACGAGGACGATTTCGGCGAGGACTCCCTTGATGAGGCGGGGGAGGCTGCCTGACATGGCAAGCCGTCGACAGGACTTTGCGATGCACGCCGGTGACGACGTCGAGGTTGCCTTCGTGACCACCGAGAAGGATGGCACGCCGCAGGATTTGACCGGCACTAGCGTTTCCTGGCAGATGGCGGTTTCGCCTTATGCGACGAGCCCCTTGGTCAGCAAGACGACCGCCGGCGGCATCACGCTGACCGACGCCGTAAATGGGCAGTTCACGGTTTTTCTTGCCGCGGCGGACACCCTGGGCCTGAACGGGCGCTTCTATCACGAGGCGCAGGTGACCGACAGTTCCGGCAACATCAGCACCGTGGCGCTCGGCTGGGTGACCCTTGAAACCGGCTTGGTTCCGTGATCGGCCGGCTTTGGGAGCAAGCCTTCTGTGCCCGGCGCCAATGAAATCCTGCTCGACCGGCAGGTTGCCCACCAGGTCTATCTGCTGCGTTTGGATAAGGGCATTCAGGGGCGCATTCTCGCGCTTCTGAATCGCGCCGAGGCGGACCTCAAGCAGCGGATCTTGGAGCGCTTGGAGAAGATCAAGGCTCGGGGGACTGACTTGGGGCCGGCGACCACCCGGCGCTTGCAAGCGCTGCTGCGGGAAGTCGGCGAGCTGGCGCAAGCCACCCACCGGGTGATGCGTGCCTCGCTCAAGGAAGAGCTCGACGCGCTGGCCGCCTATGAAGCGGGCTTCCAAGAACGGCTCTTGAACGAGGCCTCTCCGGTCATCTTGGATACCCTCTCGCCGGCGCCGGAAAGTTTGAAGGCCATCGTGACCCGTCAGCCCTTGCGGGGGCGGCTGCTGCGGGATTGGGCAGCCAAGCTGGCGCGCGACGACGTGGCGCGCTTGCAGGCGGAACTGCGGATCGGTTTGGTGGAAGGCGAGAGCACGGATCAGATCGTACGCCGCATCTTCGGCACAAGGGCGCTTCGTTATGCGGATGGCGCGCGCGAGGTGACCCGGCGCGGCACCGTTACCCTGGTGCGCACCGCGGTCAATCACGTGAGCAACCGCGCCCGCGAAGAGGTCCACAAGGCCAACGCCAAGCTGATCAAGGGCGAGCGCTGGACCTCGACCTTGGATGGGCGCACCACGGCTATCTGCCGGGCGCGGGATGGCAAAATCTATCTGGTCGGCAAGGGCCCGAGGCCACCGGCCCATCCCAATTGCCGAACCACGATGACCGCGGTCTTGGATGGCGAGGCCATCGGCAATCGGCCGAGCGTGCGCGATACGCGGACGGGCCGGCGGCGCCAGCTCGATTTTCGAAAGGAAGCGCGGGCCAATCTTCGGGCGCGCGGCATTAAGGGAAAGCTTGATCCCGCGCTGATGAAAAAGGAAACGGCGCGCGTTCGCCGCCGCTTTATCGATGGGAACATCGGCCAGGTGCCGGCCTCGCAGACTTATCAGCAATGGTTGAAGCGCCAACCCAAGGGCTTCCAAGACGAGGTCTTGGGCAAATCCAAGGCCAAGCTCTTTCGCAAGGGCGGCTTGAGCCTCGATCGCTTCGTCGATGCCAGCGGGCAGGAATACACGCTCGAGCAACTGCGTCGGCGCGAGGCCGCGGCTTTCGCCCAGGCGGGGATTGGGGATTAGTTTTGACCATCATCTGCGCCTATCGCGAGCCCTCCGGCAGGCGGACCTGGATCGTCTTGCCCAGCCAGCCAGTGGATGCTACTACCGAACAATTCCCCAGGGCGCAATTGAAGACCCTTGTTGTAGGAGTAAAAGCCCGGACTTGCTATTTCACTCTTGGCAAAAACTGCCAGTCCAATTACCATTATTCCACGCGCAGTAGCACTCCGAATTCTTTCTATCAACAAACTCAATGGTTTTTACGAACTTGGTAAAAATTAAGATGCCTGGGCCATCAAATTTTTTAATTTTTCCACCTCTAATATGACAAGCTGGCGAAACAAAGATTTCCTCAAATTTATCTCCCGTGCTATAAAACCCTGTCCACCCTTGATACTCGTCACCTCCTTTAATGATAATTCGCGAATATGCCTCAGGTACACGAAGCTTAGGGTTTCTAAGATCCACGGAAACATTCATGCGTCCCTGATAGTTTTCGTCGTGGACGTAAACGCTCAAGCGTTTTCTGCTGATCACAGGGATGTCGTTAACTATTGGCAAGACTTTCGTAAACTTATAGAATAAATCTTTCTCAGAAACATAACCAAACCCAATTCCGACTAAAAATCCTAAAATGACTAAAATTGGTGTACCGATGAGACTCGGTTTATACATGGCAATATCCATTTTCATGCACCTACTAAGCACATAGAACAAAGGAAATGCTATAAACCAAGTTATCATTGATAACAAAACTAAGTAAAAAACAAATTCGAACTCTTTGACTTCTGTCGTTTCAACTATCTGCCTAAAGGAGAAATAGGCCAAGAAACCAGGTAAGAATGCTACACCCCAGTCTATAGATTTTTTGACGTCCATTTTTAGTTTCCACTACCCTTAACAGCTCTCCGTCTTAGCGATACAAATTTTTTCGTTCGCACAGTACTTCTCACTTATGTTGCAGGGTTCACGACCACCACTTACTTTCCACCAGCGTTCCGCATTTTTATGATCATCCAAGTCCATATTTCCTCCAACAGATCCAGACATGGAGACGTCCGTGCTCGCAAAAAGATGTGATTCGAAGCTGGGAATCACCGACCCTCCTTCATCTCTCACAATACGCTGCATCTCTACATACATTTCTCGCCGTTTCGATCCATCAGGTTCTGCCCGAGCCTCCACTAGAAGTCGACTAAATTTTTCATTCTCCCAATTGCTCTCATTCCATGCTGCTCCCGCCTTGTACGCCGTTGAAAACATCAAATCTTCGGTTGCTCGCCCGCGCCATCTTGATACAATCCAAGGCTTTCTCCTCCAGACGGTTGACCAATAACTATCGGCAGGTTCCCGGATTACCTGTATCTTGATTCCAGCGGCCGCTGCATGTTCTCTGTACAAAGTAGCCATATCCACGGCTTCAGGGGATACGTTATCGGCTGTAGATAATTGTAGCGTAATTCCGGACATTCCCGCTCTTTTCAAGTGAAATTTTGCAATATCGGGATCGTATTCCCTCTGCGGAATTTCATCCTCGGTCGCTAGATAGCGATTTGCAAATCCAATAGGATGGTCGTTTCCAACCGTTGAATATCCTCTATGGATACGTTCGACTATTTGACGTCGGTCGATAGCATATTTTAGCGCCAATCGTAGATCATAGTTGTCGAACGGCGAGAGATTGGTATGCATCGGGATAGTGGTATGCAGGTTACCTTTGACCTGGAACATATTGACGCCGGGTATTCGTTCCAAAATCTGAGCGGACTTAGGGCTAATTTGTCCGATAACGTCGACTTTTCCATTCGCTAAGGCGCGTAACCTGGCGTTACCGTCATTGATTACGTAAGTTTCTATTGAATCAAAAAATGCGCGATTTATTTTCCAATAGTTTCTGTTTTTCGTTGTTATTGAAAGACCGCTCGACTCAAAATCAAGTGACTTTAGCTGATAGGCACCGGTTCCCACGCCAGACCGCCAATCGATATCACCATTCTCATAAGTGGGGCATATGCTGAAATGATAATCGCTAAGTATGAAAGGGAAATCTACATAACTATAGTTTAGATTGAAAACAACAGTATAGTCATTATCGCTTTTTATGTCATCAATTACAGCTAGGATTGCTTTAGCCTGTGACCCATTGCTCTTATTTCTATGATGATTAATTGACGCAATCACATCGGCTGCGGTAAAGCTTTTTCCGTTGTGGAACTCAACATGTGGTCGCAACCTGAATGCCCAGGTTTTAGCGTCGGGTGATGCTTCCCAGCTTTCTGCAAGCTCTCCTTCCAATTTGCCGTTGGAGCCAATTTCGGTGAGGCAGTTTCTTAACTGTCCATAACTCAAATTTATCATGTGCGGCGATTGGATGCTTGCCGGATTAAGCGTATTGGTGTTGGAACTTTCTCCGATCGCCTGGCGTAACGTACCTCCCATTTGGGGATGTTGGGCATTGGTTAACTTCGTTAATGGCCCGGCGGTACCAAGTGATGCGACACCGATAAAACTCAAAGTCTTGAGGACGTCTCGGCGTTTGATAGAATTTTTCATAAGAAATTTTTTGTTGGCGAAGGTCTCAGGCATCGTGATTTTTACTCCATTTTAGGGAGAGAATAGCAAAGGGATGGTATTTTTAGTAGTAAAATTTCGATCGAGTATGGAGATTAGGTGTACCTCAAATGTTGGCGTGGTAACACCAAGAGGAATTGGTTACCGATGGCGAGACAATTGTCTGTTTCGGCATTGAAGCGGCGTGTGCTCACTTGGCCTCATGTGGTGGCGAGCCCATTGTCGACGATCTAGCGCGAAGAGGCCTTTGGCAGTAGACTCGCCGCATGACCGATGACGATCATCCGACGCGGCCCGAGCTGCGGGTCATCAAGGGCACCCGGCATCCGAAGTTCGACAAGAGCGACTTTCGCGAGCTGCGCTGCCCGAAGTGCGCCGGCATGGAGTACATCGTCGCTCGCCAGCGCGCCCATGCCTGGGGCGACGGTCTCGACGACGATCAGAAGGTGCAAGAAGGCACGCCGGTACGCTACTGCCTGCTCTGCGCCGTGCTGAAGCGCGAATTCCACGAAATGTATTGAGTTACTTGACTGCCGATCGGCGGGGGACTCTCGCCGGTTACCCTTGAGGCTGCCTTCGGGCGGCCTTTTTTCGTGCCGCCGGGCCGCGATGGCAGGCGGCGCCCAGCGGGAGCGCGAGGCTCCCCCTCATGCGCGATGCGAGGAGAACCATCATGACGTTCGAGTTTCAAACCGAGCTGCCGTCCCTCGAGACGGTGCCGGAAAAATACCGCAGCCTCTATAGCCAGGAAGGCGAGGGCCCGGCCAAGCTTGACCCGGAGCTGGCGCGGCGCATTACCAAGATCGGCGACATGGATGGGGCGCTCAACAAGGAGCGGCGCAAGGTGGGCGAGCGCGAGCGCAAGCTCGATGCCTGGCGGGCGCTCGGCGAAAGCCCGGAGGCGGTTGGAGCCAAGATCCAGGAACTCGAGGAAACCATCGCCAAGGGCGGCGATGCGGCGGCCAGCTTCGAAAAGCTGAAGCAGGATATGGAAGCCGGCAAGGCCAAGGACTTGGCCGCCAAAGACCAGGAGGTCGCCAAGATGCGCCAGGCGGTCGAGCGCTATCTGGTCGATGCCGAGGCAACCAAGGCGATCACCGCGGCAAGCGGTTCCGCCAAGCTTCTGCTGCCGCACGTGCAGCGATCGACCAAGGTGGTGGAGGAGAACGGCGCCTATGTGGTCCGGGTCGTCGATCACGAAGGCCATCCCCGCGGGGACGGGCAGGGCGGTTATCTCACCATTCCCGGCCTGGTGAAGGAAATGCAGCAGTCTGACGACTTCGCCATGGCCTTCAAGGCGCCCGCGACCAGCGGCGGCGGCACGCCCACCAATGGCGCCGGCGATCGTGGCGGCAGCGCCGTGACAACGGTCTTTGCCGACGACCAGGCGGCCATCAACGCCAACCACCAAAAGATCGCCAAGGGCGAGATCCAAGTCGTCCAACGCTAACTGCCATCAGGCGGCCGACCTCCCATGGAGTGCTGCGCAAGATCTTGCAGCGGCCCGACCTTTGGCAAACCCCCATGACATAGCCAATAGGAGGTTACGACCAAATGGCTAATGACTTCACGGCACTCATGTACGAAATCGTCGCCGGCAACCTGCCGCATTTGCAGGCCCGGATGATCATGCCCCGCCTGGTGGCGAACAGCCTTCAGGGGAAGGTGGCGGAGCAAGGCGATACCATCGACTTTCATTTGCCATCGGTCAAGGCGGCCACACCGGTTGTGGCCTCGCACAATCCGCAAGCAGCCCCGGATACCACCAGAGACAAGGTCTCCTTGGTGCTTTCGGAGCATATGCAGACCAGCTTTTATCTGACCGACAAGCAGATGGGGGAGATCTTCTCCACCCCCGCTCACCTGAAGGCGGAATCGCGAAGTGCGGTTCTCGGCCTTGCCCGCGTCGCCAACCAGCACATTCACGCGCAGTACACGGGCGTTTACGGCATGGTCGGCACGCCAGGGGTGACCCCCTATGCCACGACCGTCGATGCCTCGGTGGATGCGATGATCACCCTCGACCGTCAGCTGGCGCCGGATCAAGACCTGAACTTGGTTTTCGACCACGACGCCAAGGGCAATGCCTTGAAGCTGGATGCCTTCAACAGCGCGGAGAAGACCGGCGATGAAGGGGCCGTGAAGATCGAAGGGGAGATCGGCCGCAAGTTCGGGCTCAATCACTTCGTCGATCACGACGTGGTAACACACACGACCGGCGCTGCCGGCACGCCCTTGGTCAACGGGGCCGGGCAATCCGGCGACACCCTGATCGTCGACGGCTTTACCACCAAGCCCAATGCCGGCGACGTCTTCACTATTGCCGGGGATACGCAAACCTACGCGGTGACCGCCGCGACCGACCTGAACGCCGGGGAGTCGACCCTGACCATTTCGCCCGACTTGCAGATCACGCCGGCCGATAACGCCGGTTTAACCTTCATGGGCGATCACGTGGTCAACCTGGCGTTCCATCGCAACGCCTTTGCCTTCGCCACCCGGCCAACCATCACCGGGTCGCAGAACCTGGACATCGATGCGCGCTTTGCCATGGTGCAGGACCCGACGACGGGGATTTCCCTGCGCCTTGAGGTCAAGCGGCAGGAGCATCAGACCAAGTGGGTCTTTACCCTGCTCTATGGCGCCAAGCTGGTGCGCCCGCAGTTGGCCGTCCGCGTCGCCGGATAAACAGGCTTCCTTCCTCGCAAATCTTTCCCTGTCAACGGGCGGCTTTCGGGCCGCCCGGCTTTTTCTTTTTTTTTTGAGGAGCCAAGACCATGGCAAGACTATCGACCTACCGCGTTCGCCATAAGGAAAGCGGCGAAGAGCGGGTCATCAATCAGCGGGACTATCACAACGATCTGAAGGCCTGGGAGGGCTGGCAGCGGGTCGGCGAAAGCGGCGCCGATGGCGCGATCGTGGAAATCGTCACACAGGCAAACGATATGCCGGTCGACCTGGAGGGCCTGGATGCCGAGGCCCTGCGCCTGGTGGCAACGGAAGAGGGGATCAAGGTCTCGCAAAACTTGAAGGACCCGGCCAAGATCCGCCAGGTCATCGAAACGGCACGAAGCGACGGTGACGGCTGATGGCCTTGCTTGTCGAGACCGGCGCCGGGCTCGCCACGGCCAACAGCTATTTTGGCCTGCATGAGGCCACGCTCTATCATGCGGATCGCGGCAATAGCTCTTGGCTTGAGGCCAATAGCGCTCAGCATATGGCGGCGCTGATCAAGGCGACGGACTATCTCACCGCGAGCTTTGGCCAGCGCTGGCTGGGGCGGCGGGCGCACGAGACCCAGGCCTTGGATTGGCCACGCCGCGGCGTGGTGGTTCGTCACGGCGATGGCGCTTGGCAAAGCCTTGCCAGCAACCTGGTGCCGGAGGCGGTCAAGGCGGCAACGGCGGAGTTGGCCTTGCTGGCGCTGAAGAAAGACCTGCTGAAGCCCTTGCCGCGCGGCGGCCAGGTGAAGCGGGTGCGGGTCGCAGGGGCGGTGGAACAGGAGTTCTTTGAGGGCGCGCCGGCAACGACCGACTACCCGGCGGTGAGCGGCTTGTTGAGCGTCTATCTGGCGCAGCCGTCGCGCCGCTTGCTGCGGGCTTGAGGGCCATGGCTTTCGACTATGACGACATCGCCGAAACCGCCAAGGATTTGATCGAGGACTTCGGCGGCCCCATTACCCTGCGGCGGATCGGCGAGACCACCCCGGACCCTGCCAAGCCCTGGGAAAAGAAGCCGGGCACGATCGAGAGCTTCAGCCTGCGCGGTGTCAAGTCCAACTATCGCCCGCAGCTGGTCGACGGCACCCGGATCAAGGCCTTTGACCAGAGGCTTATTTTGCCGGCCGAGGGCCTCGACCTGGACCCGGCCGAGACCTACGAGGCCGATATCGCCGGCGAAACCTGGCGCGTGCTCGATATCTCCCGCAGCCAGCCGGGCGAGACCATCTTGACCTATTTCTTGCAGCTGAGGCGTTGACCCATGGCATCCAACATCGATCAATTCCGGCGCCAGATCGCCCGCATTCAACGCGATATCCCGCGCCAAGCCGAAGATAGCGTGCGCCGGGCCGCGCTTGCCATCGATCAGGCCTTGGTGAACGAGACGCCGGTCGATACCGGGCGGGCGCGCAGCAATTGGCGGGTCGGGCTCGACGTGGCGCCGCGCGAGGAAGTCGAGCCGCGCAGCCCGCAAGCGACCTTGGACGAAGCCAAGGGCACCTTGGAGGATTTCCGCCTTGGCCAGCACCGATCCGTGCGCATCCGCAGCAATCTTTCCTACATCGACCGCCTGAACGACGGCCATAGCGCGCAGGCGCCGGCCGGCTTTATCGAGAAGGCAACCCAGGCCGGCATTCGCGCCCTGAAGCGAGGCAGCTCGTGACCTACGAAGAAGCCCATGCCTTCATCAAGGATCGCTTCGAGAGCCTCTGGGCCGGGCGCTGCCTGATCGTCTGGGACAGCCAGGAGCCCAAGGTCTCGGGCCTGAAGGATTGGGTGCGCCTGAGCGTGCAAGACGATGTCGGCGGCCTTGCCGGCTTCGGCGGCGCCGGCGCCAACCTCTACCGCCGCGAGGGCTTCGTGCAGTGCCAAATTTTTACCGCAGCCGGTGAGTACGACCGAGTGTCTCTTGCCCACAAGGACGCCTTTGTCGCGATCTTCGAGGGCCAGCGCTTCGACGGCATTCGCGGCGGCGGCATCCTTCGCCAAAGCGAGCCGCGCCACGACGGCACCTGGCTCATGCGCCTCGTCTCCATCGCCTTCGAATTCGATCAGATTAAGTAGGCGGGCAAGCTCTGATAGTATTCACTTCTTTGAAAGCCGACTTCGATCGTCTCACATGTGAATCAACACAACGAATTTCGAATTTTCTTTGGGTCGATATAGAAATCACGAAAGCCAAAATAAGTAAGTAGAAATTCTTTCAGAGTAAGCTGCCTGCAAGCCTCCTCAGCGTTGAATTTCGTATACTATGTAGGCGATTAACGAAGTCCCACCATAAATAAAAGGTGATGGAAATAGGCTGCGACAAAACAATTTTTCTTCTGTAAGATTCTGCTCCATATTTTCGCCAGATATATGGAACAGAATCTTTTTTTCTTCATCCGATATCACATCATTATTTGGAAACTTGCAAATTGCAAAATCCGCCAGTTCGTTATAAGCTTTTACAACTCGTAACTGTCTTCTTCGGAAGGTTACATCCACTGTGAGTGCAATAAAGCTGAACCATATTATTATCATAAGCAGAGTTCCAGATAACTCTAAAACTGTTTCTTCTACAACAAAAAAACCTAGTGTACCCGACAATACGACCATATACCCGGATCGAATTTTCCAGAGAATTTCATCATACCGACCCATTGCTACTTTCTTACCGGTTAGCTCTAACTTAAGTAGGTCTGACAACGTTAAAGATGAGGGTTCACATTTTTCGTCAGTACTCATTTGTCCTCATTTCATGTAATCTAGACTTGTTAAACTTGCCGAACTGGAACGAGAACTTGGGAACAGGATCTGCTGAGAATGGTTCCATTCATCAAATTCGGCTTTCAGGTCGCGAGGTGGTTTTCGTATTTTCCTACGAGCTCACTCTCTAGCGTCGCTTTTCAATCCGATCGGCCAGATCGCGTAACAGGTCCTCCGGGTCGCGTCGGGCCCATTTGAGGATGGCATCGAGCACATCCAGCTCCATCCCTTCGTCGTCGGCCGGAGCATCGGTGCGGTCACTAAAAAGCCTACTGCGCCTGGATCCGCCTTTCCTGTTGCGTGGTCTATCCAAATAGTTCTCGCCGCCATTTTCGGCCGCCCGACGTGCTGGTTCAGGTGGTTGGTCCTTCAGGCAGAGGCGAACCATAATGGGCCAATGATCCGAAATATCGCGGACATAGTCCGGCAATGCGGCATCGCCTGCATAAATAAAGAAGTCGTCCGCACCATAGCTACGCGCCAAATTCGGCGAGAGGAATATGGTGTCGATCAGCGATTGGGGGTTCTTCAGATAGGTCATTGCCCCAGCTGCCTCGTCATCGGCGCTCATCGCCAGGAATCCATGGTCGGAGAAGGCTTGGAACTGACCGGTAGCGAGTTCCGCGTTGACGTCACCGCCGATCACCCAATCGCGGTCGGCGTTATGAACGTTGATCATGCGTTGTACGGACTGGCTGAGAATCTCGGATGCGAGCTGCCGACGTTTCGCACCCTCGGCCTTTGCCTTAAGGTGTAAGGGCACTAGATTAAAGTTGAAAGGCGCAAGGTCAGCAGATTCACGGTTCAGTGCCTCGAAGCGGAAGAGGCCGGGATAGCGGTTGAAAATCTTCCCCTCTATGGCTTCCAGTTCTCTCGTCTCGAATCGGGGCAGCGGATCGCGGCTATCGGCTCGCAAGTACCGTTCAATTTCGTCAGGCCAATCCAATCGTCGCCCTTTAACGGTTGCTGGATTCCAAATGACAGTGGTCGTCTGCCTACCGGAAGGTGCGTTGGGTTCGGAGGCGGCCCACTCGAACTCCAGTCCGAATTCTTCGGCAATATAATGCACGAGTGCTTCGGTTGCTTGCGGGGAAGTCTCGGCAAATGCCCAGATGTCCAAGTTGATATCGGCAATAATGCCGGCGACGGCTTCGACACGCTCGCGGTAGCGCTGGTTGAACCATTCTAGATTCCAAAAGGCCACATCGATATCCTGGGGCGCACCGTTGTAGACGCTCACCACACGCTCCAGGTCTACAGCTTCCGTCCGTCGCCGACCGCTGGCGCCAAAATAGCCAGTGAGTGAGTCAGAGCCGCGGATAGACGCGAGAACAGCTTGTGTGGCGGCACTGCGTCGTTCTTCTAAATCGATGGCGATCCGCGAGATCTTAATTCCTTCGTTGACGTAGTTGCCAGTGTAGCCTTCTGGCAGAGTCATGTCAGACGTCAAGTGGGTGGAGGCATGATGTAAGGCCATGAGCCGCCAAGTATTGTCGAAGACTGGACTACCGGAGCTACCCGGTTCCGTGTCGGAGGTGTAGTGCAACAAATCTTGTTCGAAAGAGAGCACTTGATTGTTCTGCACAGAGACCTGCTTCGGATCTCCATTTGGGTGGTGGACAATATTGGCCCGTTCCTGCGGTTCCGCGGTAAAGACGCCCCGTTCCATGGGCACAAAGCCATATTTTCGGTGTGGTTCGCCCTTGATCCGGACGAATGTGTAATCTAGACCGCCCCTGGCCGGACTCGTAACAAATAGCGAATGGGGGTCCAGATCAAAGAACTCGCCTTGGTTCGTTTCCCGCTGATCTAATTCATAAAAGTCAAACTGGGCTTTAGCAGTGCTCGCAGAATGTCTTGAGTGCAGAACATGGTTGTTGGTCAGTAGAAGGTCGGGACCAACAAGGAACCCAGTTCCAGATCCGCCATCCGCTGTGTGAATTTTGCAGACGGCTTTACCGTTCTGCACACCCTTAGTTAAGAAGTTGAACGGCAAGGTATCGTCAGTGCCGATCCTTGCCTCGAACCGAACTTCCAGGCCAGCTTCGCGTTGCCGCTTTCTGCGCCAACCTCGTAGGAACTTGATCGGATCCGGAATTCCAGCGACCGATGGGACTTCCGGACCCGGGGTGGATTTGTCGAGCGGATCACGGATAAACTCGGGTGAACTGTCAGGCCTTTCAAAGCCATCCTCTCGACTTGGTACGCCGTGCATTTCGAACGCGTCGCCGAATTCCTGTTGAGACGCGACGACGGCGGCCTCGAGGCGGCTTTGAGGAACAGCCTCTTGCTGAATCTCTTCCAAATAGATTTCAATACCGTCTGCCAAAGCACCAGCCAGCCGGTTCAAGTATTCCGGTTTCTCTAGTCGGACTTCTTCATCCGGATCCGTCAAAAAACTGACTTCCGCCAGGCAGGCGGCCGTGTCGGGCAGATGTCGTTCAGGCCGCAAAACACCAAAGCGTGCCGATTTGACCCGTCGATCGCGCAGGCCCGTTGCCGCAGCCAGCCTTCTTTGCACCCACTGTGCCAAGCGTCGCGAACCTGGCCCAGCTTCGTCATGGTGGTAGGTCTCCGTACCCTGGACGCCCGGGTCGTGGAAGGCGTTAAAGTGGACCGACAGGAAGACTTCTGCTTCGTTATCACGGGCTATCTGGGCGCGTTTTGCTAGGCCCAAATTGCGATCGCTCGCTCGGGTCATTGGGACACGATGACCACGCGATTCCAGGATCTCCTCAGTGAGCTTGGCGACCCTTAAAGTAAGCTCTTTTTCCAACGTGCCGTCCGGGCCGACCGCATTGTTGGGGCTGGAGCCTCCCACCGTTTCGTGGCCGCCGTGCCCCGGATCAAGCACGATGACAGCCGGCTTTAGACCAACATCTTCTGCCTCAAATCGGGCCTCTGTGCGCCGCCGCCTTCGCCTTGCAATGCGAGCCTCGACACGGGCCGGTGCTCGCACGTCTTCTATAATCTCGGCAAATCGGCTCGCTACCCTGGAAAAGCCCTTGTCCGTCCCGTGGATCTCGTCGGCCCAGTCGCGGGGTCGAGCCAGCACGCCACGAACATCGACAACATGGACGTCATCATGCGCGGCGGCCAAACCGTTCAGCATGTCGTAGAGCTCGTCTATCAGGATTCGCACCACCGCGCGTTGGAGATCTGGATCATTGATGCTGCGTTCTCGCAACGGCGCCCCTAGCCATTCGTCGGGGTCGGCCCAAATTGGGTCGCGCGGATCGTCTGGCGCGCCTGGGAAAGGATAGTCATAGCCGTGCAAGATAATGGGCAGGCTCTCCAGGCCGGGCTCGCCGTGCACCTTCTCGATCACTTCCCGGTAGGCGCCACGCAGAAAGTCCAAGGTCTCGGTCAAGCCGTCACGGTCGATCAGCGCCTCTGCTGGTTCTGATCCTCGGCGTTGCTTGACTAGCTTCTTGATTTGCGGCTCGCCATCTTCGCCTTCGCCGATGACATCGTTGCCTGCTGCGGAAAATAGAAAGGCCTCGACCCGGTCTGCGTGCCGGCGCAAGGCCTTTAGATATTCGCCCTTGGCTACCATGTTGCGCGCCGTATCGCCCGCCGCACCGAGGCTGCGGATGGTGTAGTCCTCTAGCAGGTGGTCGATAACATCATCGATCATGATGGGAAACTGAAACCAACTGTCACCTTCAGAGACCAAGACCGGTCTTGGATCCCGATCGGCAATTCTGTTGTCAAACACGATCTTGCGACGAAAGCGTGAAAGGCCGTTGCCAATTTTCATGGCGCTTTCCAACCGCGCCATATCTGGGTCGATCGCTACCCGTTTGGGGTCAGGGACAATGTCTGGGTTAAAGGGGCTGCTGCTTTCTGGATTGCCTATAAAGTATCGGCGCAGGTCACGTTCAGGGATCGATGGGTCCAAGACCTTTTGTTTCAGCTCATCAAGAGTGATTTTCTTGGCCATGACCTCACCTCCCAGAACATATTTTTGGTAACAATAAAAATTATACAGATTGATGCTATGATATTAAATTATCGAATTACAAGAAAAAATATAGCCATGGTAGAGGCGTAGAGGCTGGTTGTCCGCGAGCATTTGGCTCATCTTCATTGGCGATTTCGGCGACCAGGCCATTGCCAGAACAGCCCGTGCGACAGGCTTGCTCTCGGCGCATTTGGTTCCTAGCGCCAAAAACGTCCTTTCGCAGTGACCGCCGCGCCGCGCCCTTCGGGGCGCTTTTTTTGTTGAGGAGACCGTGATGGTCGATGCCGGCTTTGAAATTTCCCTCGATGCTTCGCGGCTGGCTGATGACGCCACGCGGTCGCAGCGGTCTTTGGGCGACATCGCCGCGGCGGCCGGGCGTGCCCATAGTAGTGTCGGCAATCTAGAGCGGAGCTTCGACCGGGCGCGGGCGACGGCGCTCAACTTTTCGACCGTGCTGGGGGCGCTTGGTCTCGGCTCGCTGACCGCCGCGCTGGGGCAGGCGGGACGCTCGGCGCATGCCTTTGGGACAGCCATGCGCGAGGTCTCGACCTTGCTGCCCGGCAGCGCGCGCGAACTTGGCGCTTTGACGGCGGAGGCCAAGGCCCTGGCCATCCAGTTCGGCACCGCGCCCGTCGAGCAGAGCCGCGCCTATTATCAAATCATTTCCGCTGGGGCCTCGAATGCCACCGATGCCACGCGCCTCCTGACCGCCTCCAACAAGCTGGCGGTTGGCGGGGTGACCGATATCAAGACCGCGGCCGATGGACTCACATCGACACTGAATGCCTATGGCAAGGCAGCCTCCGAGGCGGCGGGCACGTCGGACGCCTTCTTTGTCGCGGTGAAAGCGGGCAAGACCACGGTCGGGGAGCTGGCCGCCTCGATCGGCCGCACGGCACCCTTGGCAGCGCAGGCAGGCGTCGCCTTAGAAGAATTGCTGGCCTCTGTTGCGGCCTTGACCAAGGGTGGCCAGAGTACGGCGGAAGCCATGACCGGCGTGCGGGCCATTCTGGCGTCGATTGTCAAGCCGACCCAGGAAGCCCTGGATTTGGCCGCGCAGCTCGGTATTGAGTTCTCCGCGGCGGGCCTGGCCTCCAAAGGCTTTGCCGGGTTCCTCGAGGAGCTGCGGCTCAAGACCGGTGGCAGCTCGGAGCAGATGGCGCAGCTCTTTGGCGGGGTCGAGGCCTTGACGCCTGCCTTAGCCCTGACCGGCAAGGCGGCGAAGGACTTCAGCGATATTCTGAGCGACATGGCGGCGAAGTCCGGGGCGACCGAAGAGGCCTTCCGGCGCATGACCGCGGATGGCGCCAGAAGCTTCGAGCAGCTGAAGGCGGCCGGGATCGTCGCCGGCATCAACCTGGGCAACGCGCTGCTGACCGTGGCGGTGCCGGCGGCCGAGGCCTTGGTTTCCAACCTGGATCTTATCGGCACGGCGGCAGGCGCCGTCGCAGCGGCGATCGCCGGTCGCTTGGTGGTCGCGGTTGCCTCCGGCACGGCGGAGTTCGTCAAGAACACGGCGGCGAGCGTTGCCGCTGCCAAGGCGGAGGCCGATCGCACGGCGGTCACCTTGGCGGGAGCGCAAGCGCAACTTCGTGCCGCTCAGGCGCAGACGGCAGGGACGGCAGCACGACGGGACCTGATCGGCGTAACCAAGCAGGTGGCTGTCGCCCAAACCGCCCACAACGCGGCACTGGTCCAGGCGAGCCTTCGCGCTCGTGCGGCCACCATCGCCATGCGCGGCCTGAACGCGACGCTTGGGTTCTTTGGTGGTCCGATCGGCCTGGCGATCACCGGGCTGAGCGTTGGTTTGTCGCTACTGGCCACGCGTTCCACGCAGGCGGCAACGGCAAGCGAGATCCAAAAATCCCGCCTGGAAGAGCTGACCGAGCAGTTCAAGTTAGCGACCGACGCGGCCAAGGGGCTGAACGAAGTTTCGAAAGAGACATTGCAGGCGGCAGTGGCCAGTGAGGAGGCGCAGCTGCGCAGCCTTGAGGGGCGGCTGGAAGTCGCGCAAACGAGGCTCGAGGCGCTGAAATCGGCCAATGTCAGCGGTCCCGCCTTAGGTGAGGCGTCGTTGTTTGGTGGTGCCGGCGCCCTGGAAGCGAGCGTCGAGGCCGATCTGGCGATCCGAAAGCAAGAGTCCGCGGTTGCCAAGTTGCGCGACCAGATTGGCGGGCTGAGGGACAATGTCGATGCCGCCAAAGCGGCGTTGGATGCCTATAGCGAAGCGACAAAAAAATCGACGAAAGAGACGGAGGAATTCACCGAAAACCACAAGAGCGCCGTTACTTCTGTCGAAAAACTGGTAGCACGGGTGAATGACCTCGGTGTCCAACTGAATTCGGCCAGCGGCGGCGAAAAGGTGCTAGAGGGTGCGCGTGCGGCTCAGGAGGCGGCGCGGCTCATTGAACAAGCGGGCGGCGAGGGGTCAGAGGGCGCGCAGAAGATTGCCGACGCACTCAAGGTCGCAGCGGACAATGCTGGCGATCTAGAGGCGGCACTCACGAGAAAGCTTCTCAAAGAAAAAGATCTAGAGCGGCGGATCCGTAAGCGCCTTCAAGCGGAAAGGGACGCCGACGCGGCTCGCCTCGCCGGCATCAAGAAACAAGCCGAGGCGAAAAGGCAGCTTGAGAAGGAGGAAGAGCAGCGAGAAGCAGCGCGCCTCGCGGCCTTGCAGCAGGTGGACGAGCGGCTCGCCCGTGAGCGGGAGGAGGTCGAGAAGCGGCTCGAGCTGCAGGGTGAGAGCGCGGAGGTGATCGAGGTTCAGCTGCGGCTCCTGGATCTTAGAAACGAGCTGGAAGAGCGGGGCATCGAGAACCTGGATGAGGAGATCGCCAAGCGCAAGGAGACGGTCGAGGCGATCATCAAGGCCCGCGATGAGCTTGAGAAGAAAAAGCGGGATGAGGAGGACGCGGCCGAGGCGCGCAAGCGTGCGGCGCAAGAGGCGGCGGACCAGGCCCGCGAAGTCGCGAACGCTCTAGAAGATGCCTTCCTCAACGTCTTCGATGCGATATTCGGCTACGGCTCGCGAACCGGCCGCGACCTTGCCAACCTCTTCGGCCTGATCTTCGATGACATTCATGGGCAGATTGACGCGGCGCAGCGGCGGGCCGAGGCGGGCGAGAGCGCTAACCAGGCTGCCCAAGGCGGGCGAGGGGCGCAAGGTGGCACAACGACCCTGCCGGGCGGCATTACCCTTTCCAATTCGACGATCACGGCGATCGGCGTAACCGTTGCCGATATCGCCGGCCGAGAGGTCTTGGGGCTCGACAGCGAGAACGCGGAGCTGGGCTCGCAGATCGGCACGGCGGTGGGCACGGCCCTAATCCCTTGGCTAGGTGCTGCGGGGCCGATTGTCGGCAACGTGGCGGGTCGCCTTGCCGGCTCGTTTTTCGGCCCGGACCCGAGCGTCGGCCCGGCGGGCTTCGCCAGCTTTGGCCTCAACCCGCAGACCGGCGAGCTGCAGGTGGTTGATAGCAACGTCGATAATGACGGCGATCGGCAACTGGCGAAAAAGCTCGGCGAGGTTGTCACCGGTCAAGTCAATGAGGTCGTGGAGATCTTGGGCGGTGAGCTGGGCAACTTCGGCGGCGACTTCTTCCGTCAGGTCGGCTTCATCAACGGGAAGTTCTTTTTCAACCCGGAGAACAAGGGGTTGCTGGAGAAGGAGGGTGACAACACTGCCAACGTAGCCTTCGACACGGCCGACGAGGCGGTCGCCTTCGCGGTGGCGCGCATCCTGGAGACCATCACCGGGGTCAGCGAAGAGGTCAAGAACGCTATCCTGATCGAAGCGGGCAGCGAAGGTGCTACCGGGCAGAGCATTCTGGATGCCGCGGTCTTCGCTCGCGACTTCGAGCAGAACATTCGTCTGCTTTCCGAAGGTACCATCGACTTTGCCGAGAGCGCCTTGGCGCAAGCGCGGCAATCGGTCGATCAGACCATTGCGGCGATGGATACCTTCCGCGAGCGCACCGAGAAGCTGGAGCTGGATACGGAGGCGGCTGACGCGGCGCTTGGCCAGTTCGCCCGGCGAATGATCGGCCTGGAAGAGGTAACGCAGGAAGCTATTGGGCCTTTGGATGCGGCGCGGCAATCCATCGATGCGACCTTCGACGCACTTGAGGAGCGACTTGACGACTTAGCGAAATTCGGGATTACGCAAGCCGACCTCGACCAGGGGAGGGCGCTTCAACAAGCCCAAGCGCTGGATGACTTTATCGGCGTCCACCAACGTATAATCGATGAAATTGTTGACCCGGTTGCGGCGCGTCTAGAGGCGTTGGACCGCCAAGAACAAGCGGCTTTGAAGCAGGCAACGGATGCCAATGCTACCGAAGCGCAGTTGGCAGTTATCCGCACGGCCTTCGACTTGCAGCGCGAGCGTCAAGCGGAGGCGATTGGCGACGCGGTCAGCGCGGCGATGATCGAGGCCTTGCAGCCGGTCATTGCCGAGATCCAGAACGATATCGTCTCGCGCGAGGCCTTGCAGCGCAGCTTCGAGAGTGCGGCGGACAACATCGCTCAGTTCCGTCAATCTTTATTGACCAGCCCGGACTCGCCCTTATCCCCCAAGGCGCGTCTGGAGGCGGCCAGGAGCGAGTTCGATCGCTTGGCGCAGTTGGCACAAGCAGGCGACATCAACGCGATCAACGGGTTGCCAGGCGCCGCCCAAGCTTTCTTGCAGGCCAGCCGCGACTACAACGGGATCTCCGGCTTTGCACCGGACTTTGATCGGGTGCAGGACGTCTTGGCCAGCACCGAGACCATTGCCGAGCGCGAGATCCGCATTCAAGAAGAGCAGCTGGAGGTGCTGCGCCAGCAGCTGGCGGCTTTGCGCGGTGAGGACCAGACCGGCGTTCCGCCGGACATCAACGGGGTTTCGGCGCTCAGGCGGGCGATCACGGGCAGGCGCGATCAGATCATTGATCTGGCCCTACTGACAAACCAGAACACCGACGACTTCCCGCTCTTCGGGCAAGGCAGCCAAATTGGCGTGCGCGCCCTTGCGGATGACTCGCTGCTCGGGACGATCAGCCGCGGCCGCCGCAATGCGATCGCTCGAGCGATTGGGTTCCAAGGTGACTTCGGCGGTCAAGGCTTGA
Source organism: Rhodospirillales bacterium (assembly GCA_965222795.1). Classification (GTDB taxonomy): domain Bacteria; phylum Pseudomonadota; class Alphaproteobacteria; order Kiloniellales; family CBDCUY01; genus CBDCUY01. Next base: position 4,762,766 of record OZ244972.1, read on the forward strand.
TCAATTTCCGCAACGCCAACCCGGACTTTAACTTGAGCTTTGAGGCGGCTGTCTCGGAGCGCGCCGGCCTGATTAGCGATGGAACGCCCATCGGTGTTCCTGGCTTCAATTTGGAGCTGACAGCCGAGCAACGCTCGTTCCTCGAAGACCAAGACCTAAACCGCCGTAACGCCATGCGCGAAGAGCTGGTGCCCGAGCTGCAAAAGATCAATAACTCGATCTTGAGCCTGGCCGGCCCGGTGACCGGCCCCGGCGGCATTGTCAACAGTATCCTGGACATCAACCAGAAGGGCCTGACGACGGCGATCACGGGCAGCCGCGCAGAAGTCGAGGCCTTGGGCTTTGGCGGCAATGTCAACGACGCTACCCAATTCGGCATCAACGCGCTCCGGCGCAATGCCATTGCGCGCGCCTTGGGCTACACCGGCAGGTTCGGCGGCGGCGCCTTCAACGATTTCTATTCAAGCGGGGTCGACCCGGCCTTCAACCAGGCCTTCATCCAGCAGGTGAATGCTCGCTTGGCGCAGGCGAGCCGCGAGCAGATCAGCCCACAAGTGCCCGGCATCGACACGCCGCCGAGGGAAGGGGCAGTCAATCCCCTCCTGCCGCAGACTCCCACAACAACACCGCCGATCGCGACCCACCCGACCGAGCCGGTGACGAACCCGGTGACAGCGCCGCCACCTCCTCCACCTCCACCACCACCTCCGCCGCCACCCGCCAACGACCCGGTCTACACGCCGTCGCGACGGGATATCGCTATCTTCGGCAACTACGCGCAGGCCGTTGAACTGGGTCACGGCGGCGCGCGCGATATCGTCACCAACTTCGGTATCAGCCAGTTCCGCCGGAATGCCATTGCCCGCGAGTTGGGGTTTAGCGGCGAATTTGGTGGCGGTGGCTTTTCGACCTTCTACGGTGCGAACAGCGGCTTCCAGTCCGCGTTCGATGAGGCTTTGCGGCGGCGGGAGAGAGCCAAGGCGGCCGGCGAGCTCGGTCAATTCCCGCCGCGCTTCCAGTTTGGCGGCCTGGCCGAGCGCGGCCTTGCCATCGTCGGCGAGACGGGGCCGGAGCTGGTCAACTTCAACCGGCCGGGCTTCGTCCATTCCTTCGATCAAACCCGTGAGCTGCTGCGCAGCCCGAGCCAGGTTGCCGAGCCCTTCCGCGACCCTTGGGGACCGGTCATTGCCGGCACCTTGAAGGAGATCGCCGCCAATCAAAGGGACATTGCCGAAGGCGAACAGCAGCAGCGCTTCGCCATGTACCAAATCATCCTGGAGCATAGTGAGGAGACGAAGCGGGTTCGCCTTGAGATGCGTGAGTTGCGCGACATGATGGCGCGGCAGGCGGAGAGCCGCCGATGATGGCCTTGGACGATGAGGCGGCCCTTGCCGAGATGGATGCCTTCGATCGCGATTTGCAAGACTTGGAGGCGCTCTATCGTGCCAACGAAGACCGGTTGCTCGAGGCTTATCGCCATGCCTTCGGGGAGGCATCGCTGGCCTACCTGACGGCGCGTCGCTTTTTCGAGGACCCGCCTTCGGTGTCGCCTGAGCGCCTTGATCGCTTGGTCGAAGCCGCCCGGCAATCTTTATGCGGCGAGACGCGAGAGTCCTTCAATGAGGAAGTCGCCCGGTTCCTGGTGACCAGGAAGGCCCTGGGGGCCGCAACCGACCATCTCTGGGAAAGGCTTAGAGCGCTGAGGGCCGAGCTGCTCGCCCCATAGAGACGCCCCATCTCCCCATGGAAGCCCTGCTTGAAAAGCTGCTCTACGGGGCGCCCGCCCTGACCTTGCTCCTCGCGTGGTTCTATTGGGACCAGCGCCAGCATAACCGGTACCTACTGCGGGCTTTCCGCAAGCGCTTTGAACGTCAGCTCCGGGTTCTCGAAGCCCTGAAGGAGCGACTGCGGCGACGCGGATAACTCTGTTCATCAGAAAGGAATCGTCATGCGATACCTGCTAGCGCGCCTGCGCGAGCCATCAACTTGGGTTTCCATCGGCGCCGTCATCGGCGGCGTCGGTTTGTGGAACATCAATGGCAATCCGGAGCTCTGGGACAACATCGCCGCGCTCGGCATGGCGGCAGCCGGCATCCTCGCCGCCCTCATGCGTGATCCGGGCAGCTTGGAGTGATGGGCGTATGAGGAAAGGGATCTTTCTCTGCGTGGTCCTGGTGGCCTTGAGCGGCTGTGCCAGCCAGATCGCCGGCTATGCCGCCGCTGGCCGCGAGGAACTGGAGAGCTTTAACGACGCGACGGGAAGGGGGCTGAAGGCCGCACCCTGCGCCATGACCGTTGGTGCCTATCACCGGACCGCCAACCCGCATGAGCAAGAGGCGATCGCCTGCTTGTGCGGCGGGCCATGCAACGATACGCCCGAGCGGTTCAGAAGCCTTTCCTATTTCGGGGACATTTCCTACCATGGCAGCTAGGCACAATCGCTTGATCTTGCCGTCACCACCGCGACCTCGATCCCTTTCCGATTGCCGCATGACGGGCAACGTAATTTAGCTTCGGCTTCGGGCTGACATGCCCGGTCGCTATGTTAAAGTCATCCGGGAGAGTCCGCCGGAGAGGGGCACGTGGAGGTTTGGGTCTCGTTTTTCGTTGAGCTGGGAGAGAGCCTTTATCGCTTCTGGCCGCTCGTGACCGTCATTGGCGGCCTTCTCGGCGGCGTGGTCGTCGGCGTCGTCAAGCCGATCCTCGCGGAAGACGCCAGCTTCAAGCAGATTTGCGATTGGGCGACCAAGCCCGGGCTTGCCGCTCGATACCGGGATCTGATCGCCACCGGATTGCGGGCCGCCGAAGTCCTCTACGGGCCGGCGACTGGCTTGTCGTGGCGGGGCTATAGCGCGTGTCTTCTGGTCGCATTTGTCTACCCCCTCTTCCTGTGGCACCTCGCCTGGTGCCTGGAAGGGCCGGGGAGGCTTGCCGGGGCGAGTGCCTTTGGCGAGACGGTTCAGGGTGCCTGGCGGTGGCTCGGGCTGACAATTCTTTGGCTATCATTGCTTGCCCTTGGATTTTTCTTTAGCAGATTTTCCCGGATTCTGGAGTTCTTTGAAAACCGTTCATTGCGGGTTACTCCCCGCACAGAATTGATTCACTCGCTTTTAGAGGCTCCGGTACGCGAGTTCATCCCGCAGCTCGCAATTGCAGCAGCTATTTCGATGGGCGGGTTTATGGCGTTCGGCGTGATCGTCAATGTCCCCGGGGTCGCCGCACTCGCTGCGTTTGTCGCGTTCATCTCGTTCTACGTGGTCGTCGCGGTCGTCACCGCCGGCACAGTCGGCGTGGTCGGCGCGGTCCGCGCGGTCGTCGCGTTTGTAACGGCCGGTGCGTTCTTCACCGTTGGTGCGTTCGGCGCCGGCGGCGCGATCGTCGCGGTCGTGTACCTGACCTTTGTTCTCATCGTCCCTATGGCAAATGCCCTGCTCGACCATGTCTCGGTCCAGGTCAGTCGCTGGTTGCTTTCCGACCTGGTCGCTCGGCGAGGTGCTGCCTGGCAAGGGTTGATGGTGTTGGGGCACATCATGGCCGATGTGATCGCAGCGGGCCTCTTCCTGGTAATCCTGGCGGTCTTGCTGCCGGCGGTTCTACAGCTCGCCAATTGGGCCTTCGATGCGTTTGGGTGGTCGTTGGTCGAATGGGGCCTCTATCTCGACGCCGCGCGGCACGATCCCTTCGGCGCCGGCCTGCTGGTGACCGGCATGCTGGCGACGACGCTCCTCCCGACTGTCCTGCATCTGCTCGCCGCCGGCGGCGCCTTGGTTTTACCGGGGATCGGTGGCGCCAGGATCGAACAGATTGCCGAAAAGGCAAAGCCGACACTGCTCGACAGGTCTGCTTTCCTTGCGCTTATAGGGCTCAGCGTCCTGGTCTCCTGGGCCGTGTTGGTGGTGGGGAGCGTTGCTCTGTGGCAAGCGGCCGGGGTCTTCCTCGACCCCCAGGCGGGACAATCCTTGGGCGGATTACTGGCCGATCTAGCCGAAGGCGTCGGGCGGGCGATCGGCGGCCCAGGCGCCCCCGGATTACCTACCGACGCAAATATCCCCTGATAGCGAATGCAGATCCTGTATCCTGCCTTTCGGGGTGGTTCCCGCTAACAGCTTCTCCAGCGCCCTTGCAGCCGCCCATTCATCCTGTGGACGAATGGCGCTTGTGCGAAAAATCGCTGGGTAAGGGAGTGCGTTTCGCGGTTTCCCAAATTCGTCGTAAGCCATTGATTCATTATAGGCGGTAGGGTTTCCTATTTGGCCCATAAGTGGTTTATGGTTAACAGATTTGGTTAATTCCGTTGGGGACACCAGCTCCTTCAATTCTCTTGATTGCCTGCCCGCCCTGGGCCCTGTTGGCACACCTAATCACGATACTGAATTGGGAGGCGCAGTCGCCGTCTCGGGTGCCACGGGCGAGCCTGTGATTTTGTACCGCCAGGTCAAGCCGACGGTTCCCCGGAGTTCGCTATTGTGCGAAGGTTCGTCTTTGCCCGGCGCCGAACGAACGCGACACCGCATGAGGCACGGTCGCGTGAGAGGCAACCTGCACAAGCCCAACTCTTGAAAGGCAAATTTGCTACGTGACAGGCAAACCCAATGTCATACTGATACTGGTCGACGATATGGGCTTTTCCGATCTGGGCGTCACCGGGTCGGAGATCCGAACCCCCAATATCGATCGCTTGGCCCACGACGGGGCACTGCTGACCTCCCTCTACAACTGCGCGCGCTGCTGTCCGACCCGGGCCTCGCTCTTGACCGGGCTTTATCCGCACAACGCCGGGGTCGGACACATGGGGGCCAACCTGGGAAGCCCTGCCTATCAAGGCTTCCTGCGCAACGACAGCGCGACCATCGCCGAGGTGCTGCGGGTTTCCGGCTACCGGACCTTGATGGCGGGCAGGTGGCATGTCGCCGGTGATTTCATGGCACGCGAGGTGGACTCTTGGCGGGTCGGCGATGTCGACCATCCGACCCCCCGCCAGCGGGGTTTCGACCGCTTCTATGGCATCATCGACGGTGTGACGAACTTCTTTTCGCCACACTTCATCTTGGAAGACGACAGCCGGGTCGAGGTTTTTCCCGACGACTTCTATTTCACCGACGCGATCACCGATAAGGCGATCGGCATGATCGAAGCCACGGTCGCCGAGGAGGCCCCCTTCTTCCTCTACCTGGCCCACGCCGCCCCCCACTGGCCGCTGCATGCGCCGGCCGAGGACATCGCCCGCTACGACGGGGTCTACAATAATGGCTGGGATGCGATCCGCACCGCCCGGCACGAGGAGATGAACGGCCGCAAGGTCCTCAAGGCCAACTGGGATATATCGCCGCGCGATGAAGCGGTGCCGGCTTGGGGCGATGGGCGGCTGAGCGACTGGGAGGCCAGCAAGATGGCCGCCTATGCGGCGATGGTCGATCGCATGGACCAGTCCATCGGCAGGCTGGTGGCGGCCCTTAAACGGCTCGGCCAGTTCGACGATACCCTGATCCTCTTCCTTTCCGACAACGGTGGCTGCGCCGAGTTCATGGCCGAGGACGGCTGGGCCAAATTCTTTCCCGACGTCACTCACGACGGGCGCAAGATCACCATGGGCAACATACCCAACCTGCGTCCCGGCGGCGTACTGACCTATCAGAGCTATGACAAGCCCTGGGCCAATGTTTCCAACACCCCCTTTCGCCAGTTCAAGCACTATGTCCACGAAGGCGGCATATCGACCCCCTTGATCGCCCATTGGCCGAAGCGCATCGGCCCGTCGCTGACCGCCCACGCACCCTGTCATGTGGTCGACGTGCTGCCCACCATCCTGGAGGCGAGCGGCTGTTCCTACCTAAGCGAGCTCGGCGGCCATCCCATCCAGGCCCTCCAAGGCGAAAGCTTTCTCGGCCTCTTGCAGGGCGAGGACTGGGCGCGCGAACAACCGATCTTTTTCGAGCACGAGGGCAATTGCGCCATTCGCCTGGAAAATTTCAAGCTGGTGAAGCAGCACGGCCAGGAGTGGGAACTCTACGACATGGACGTGGACCGCACGGAGCTGAACGACCTCGCCGGCAAGAACGCGCCCTTGGAGAAGGACTTGCTGAAACGCTATCAGGACTGGGCCACCAAGACCGGCGTGCTCGACTGGGAGATCGCTCTACCAAAACTGCTCGAGGCCTGGAAGCTGGAAAGCGCCGAAGGCTGAGAGTATCGAACTCCTGCCACCGCCGCGAGGCCCGAGGCAAGCTGGCTTGGATGACGGAGCGGGCGGCCGTAGACCGCCCATCGGTCCTTTTCCAAATTGGTTTTAGCGAATGTAGCCGCTCTACTTGCCGCGGCCGTCGAAGGCCGGGCCCTGCGGGGAGCCTTGCGACAGGCTCGATCGATGGAGCTGCCGCTGCGGCAAGGTCGTTACTGGGCGCCTGCAGCGGCCCGACGATGGCGGCCAGGGCCAAGAATATGATCAGCGCCGGCACCACCACCAAGCCGATGGCGAAGGTGACCCGGTCCTCTGTCGGCCGCTGCGCCGATCGCTCAGCGGATGTCGAACTCGATCACGAATCGCTCGTCGGCAGTCGCCTCGCTCTCCCATGCCTGGTAGCGCAGCAGCCGCAGAGTAATTCGCCCCGGCCGGATCGGGCGCAGCGTTAGGATCCTGAGGCCCGCCGCGCCGATGCCTGGGCCGCCGGCACGGTTGTCGTCAGCCAGGACTTCGATCGCGTCGGTCTTTGGCAGGGCCCAGCGCATTCCCGTGGTTGGGTTCTCGGGTAGCGATAGCACCACCCGATCCCCGACATGGACAGGGACTTTGCGGTCCCTGTCCAACATCGTCAGCTCGATCTCCGCCACTTTGTCACCAGACGTAAATCTCGTGGATCTCGCCGTCGGACTCAATGCGGATGTTGCAGTTGGCGTTGGTCTGCTCGGCATGGCTGGCGAGCATCACGAGCGCCAGGAAGGAGCTGTCATTGGCATTCGACAGTTTCTTCCAGCCGATTCCGGCTATGGCCGCGTAGGCATTGCGGACCGATGAATTCGACCACATTGCGGTGATCTTCTTGTTGTTGTGCCAAGCGGTGATACCCTCGGCCTCGATCACTAGTTCCGCCACCTCGGAGGGCGGGGTGATCATCGGCCGGGCCTCGCTCTCCAGCCGAGTATCGGACATCAGCGTGTCGGGCTCCATATTCGGCGCACCCGGGTTGGCGTAGGCAATCGTGGCAGCAACGGCCTCGGCCGGAATTTCCGGCGCATCCTTTGCCTTGCTCTTTGCGGTCTGTCTGGCCATTTTACACCTATTTGATTGAAGACTGTTTGAGACCGGAAACGCGACCGGTTAAATTATATAAACCTCGACGATCTTGTTGCCATCAAGTAGTGCGTCGACGCGGCGACCAGCTGCCTTGGCGGCAACGAGTTCGGCCAACATAGCGTGGTGCACCGCGTCGCTGGTGGTTGCCGGCTTGCGCCAACCAACGCCCGCGATATGCACCCAAGCGTTGCGTGGCGAGTCGTTCGACCATAGGCCGTTCACCTTGACGTTGCGGTTCCAAGCCTTCAGCGAAACCAAGTTGGCGCCATAAGGTCCGTACCAGGTTTCGATTTGGCATTGGCCGTAGGCGATACGGAAGAAGCCACCCTCACCCCAATTGGTGCCCCAGCTGTTCTTGCAGATCCAGCAACCTTGGGCGTCGTTGTAACCGACTATCTCGACGCAATGGCCGCCGGCCTGGCTGCCCGATACGTGCCGGTAAACGCCCGAACGGTAGCTGAAGAAATCCTGGTAGACGATGAAGCAACCCGTCACCGACCCTTTGGTCGCGATCCAGTTCTTGATGTTGGCGCGGCCGCTGAGCTTGGTTCGACCCGCGACCGTGGCCGAGTTGTTCTGCCAACCGTTTGGAACCGCGCAGGCCTGCTGCGAACCGGTGTATGGATAGACCGACTCAAGGGTCACACCCTTATCCTTGACTTTATCGAGCGCTCGGTCGGGAAACCAACCATTTCCACAGGTCCGCCCTTCCTCGCCGCCGTGGCAATAGAACAGATGTGCCTCGGAAAGGTCAATATCGGCAGTCGCATTGTTGGTCTGGCGATTGTAGGTTGTCTCCATCACCGCACAGACGCCAAATGCGACGCAGGAGCCGCAGCCGCCCTGATTCTTTACCGGTGTGGTGAAGTCCTTACCGCCCACGTTGCGATGATCGTAGGCCGTGGGCGCTCCAATCGCCGTTTCCGTGGCAATTATGTCGGCCGTGATCTCGGGCGCCTTCGCATCCATCGCGACAGCATCTTCCAGTGACGGCGCCCCGGGCGGCGGGTTGAAGCCGAGCCGGTTACGCCGCTCGTCTTCGGTCATCCTCGCAAGAGAGGTATTTTCGTCCATTTCCCATGGTGCACCGGCTGCCTTGAGGTCACTGGCAAGTGTTTTAAGATCCAATGCGTCAGCCATAATACATTCCTCCTCACTTGTACTTTCTAATGATAAGTCGAAACGATTTTTTCTCTTTTAGATAGAGCATTGGAACTTTTTCATATCAAATGATAATTTTATGTCCTTAGAACAAATTATTGATAATTTTATGTCCTTAGAACAAATTATTTTGTTATTCTATAACCTGGTAGATTGTTATATTATTGTATAAATAATATTAATAATTTTAACTACGCTCTATACGGGCATTTGATTTGTTAGTCAATTAAAATAATTGGATGCGTTAAAAAAAAAGAGCTAAATACTATGAAAACGAGTATTTATGAATTATTATTCGATTTTTGCGATTTTTTTGTAAAAGTCCGCACCCCTCAGCCGGGAAAGCAGATGGCGCGCGAAGGGTGATTAAACCAAGCGCCCAATTGATAGCGTACCGCATGACCGCCAATTCACCGGCAATAACGAAGCCGCGGTCTATGCGCCCTATGTCCGCCAGTTTAATCCTCAGCGAGCCATCGGCTAACCGTCCCTGAAATTCAATGATTCCGAGAAGCTGACGTAAGACGCCATCATCGCTGCAGCCGCCTTCCCGCTTCGACAAGTTCGGCATGAGAACTCTTCGTCGGTTGCTTAGCCTTCGGACGTTCAGGGGGCGTCGACACGAACGCGCTTTTTGCAAGCCAACCAAGCGCGCCCGCCGCGGTCTGGTCGAACGGGGAGGAACAGCCCTATCCTGCGGGTCCCGAGAATCCCCCACCGGGGCCAAGCGAGTTCAAGCGACAGCGGCGTGCTATAAGGTCGGGCATCTTGAATTCCGGCGTTACGGAGGGGCCAACAGGCTGCCCATGAGCATTTTCACCATCGGGTCGATCCTGGTCGGCCTTTCCGCCCTCTTCGGCTATCTCAACCATCGTATTCTCCATCTGCCGCACACCATTGGGCTGGTGGTGATCGCGCTGGCCGCCTCGCTCTCGATCATCGGCTTGGACTTGCTGGCGCCCGGGCTGGAGATCGGCCTACGGGTGACCGGCGTGCTGCGCCAGATCGACTTCAATGAAACCCTGATGCACGGGATGCTGAGCTTCTTGCTGTTCGCCGGCGCGTTGCATGCGGATTTTTCCGCCCTGCGCGCGCGGGGTCTTGCCATTGCGGTGATGGCCGGCCTCGGCACCCTGATCTCGACCTTTGTCATCGGCGGCCTGATGTGGCTGCTCGCCGGCTGGCTCGGCCTCGACCTTCCCTTCATCTGGGCGCTGGTGTTCGGCGCCTTGATCAGCCCCACCGATCCGGTCGCCGTCTTGAGCCTGTTCAAGACCGTGGCGGTGCCGGATACCCTGCAGGCCAAGATTGCCGGCGAATCCCTTTTCAACGACGGCATCGGCGTGGTGGTCTTCTCGGTGGTGGTGGCGATCGCGCTCTCCGGCGGCGGCGAGGGCCAGGCCATGGGCGCGGCCGAGGTCGCCCAGCTTTTCGCCACCGAGGCCCTGGGCGGCGCGGTCCTAGGCCTGGTGGCCGGCTACATCGGCTACCGGGCCATGTACGGCATCGACGAGCCGAGCCTGGAGGTGCTGATCACCCTGGCGCTGGTGATGGTGACCTATTCGCTGGCACTGTCGCTCCACATGAGCGGGCCGATCGCCATGGTGGTGGCCGGCCTCTTCATCGGCAATCGCGGCGTCAAATATGCTATGAGCGAAGATACCCGCACCTATGTGCAGACCTTCTGGACCCTGCTCGACGAGATCCTGAACTCGGTACTGTTCCTGTTGATCGGCCTGGAAGTCTTGGTGGTGGCCGAAAGCATCGGCCATCTGGAGATCGCCCTACTGGCCATTCCGGTTACGCTCTTGGCGCGGGCGCTCTGCGTTGCTCTGCCGATCACCATCCTGTCGCGCTCGGAGGTCTTTACCCGCGGCGCCATCCCGGTGCTGATTTGGGGCGGCCTGCGCGGCGGTATTGCCGTTGCGCTGGCCCTCTCCTTGCCGGAAAGCGCGTACAAGGCGACCATCCTCAGCATCACCTATGCCGTGGTCTTGTTCTCGATCATCGTCCAGGGACTGACCGTCAAGCCGCTGGTCGAAAGGCTGGTCCGCTAAGGAGTGCACATAGCTGTCAATGAAAGGCCGCGGAGGCTTCTTTCAAGGCGGTGATAAAGGCGCGGGCGACCAGGGAGAGGGCGACGCCCTTGCGGGTCACGGTTTCGATATCGGTGCTGAGGCGATAGCGTTCGGGCTGCAGGCTTTTCATGCGGCCGAGAGCGACCCATCGGTCAGCGTAGGACACCGGCAGATAACCCAGGTAGCGTCCGGATAGGATCATGAACGCTACCCCCTCGATCTGATGGGCCGTGGCGCTGGAGGGTAGTTTGGCGGTCAGCGGCGCCACCTGCTCCTCGGAGAGGTAGGAGCGGCGAACATAGTCGGCCGAGGCCAGGTCGTCCTTGTCTAGATCCTCGGCAACCAAATCATCGCCCGGCAAATCATCGCCCGGCAAATCAAACAGCGGGTTCCCCGGCCCGCAATATAGTTCCAGCGGGTCCTGATAGAGGACATCGTAGTCGAGTCCTGGACGGTGTTGGTGGAACACGCCGATGCCAAGACCGACCCGGCCGTCGAGGACCGCCCGCTCGATCTCGTCCGGTGCCAAAGTGTGGATGGTGACATGCACGTGGCGGGCGCGTGCCTTGAAGGCGGCAAGGGCGCCTGCCAGGGGTTCGCCGCTGTCGGTAATCCAGTTGTCGATCACTGCCAGGGAAAACTCCCCGACCAGCTGGCCGCGCAGGGCGCCGACCTCGCCGCGAAAAGCTTCCAGCGCGCCGAACAGCTTTTGACAAGACTCATAGACGCTGCGCCCCTTGTCGGTGAGGCGAAATCCCACGCGCCCCCGCTGGCAGAGGCGCATGCCGAGCCGCTTCTCTAGATCGCCGATGTGCCGGCTGACGGTCGATTGGCCAAGGTTGAGGGCCACTTGCGCCGCGGCGAAACCGCCAGTTTCCACCACCGTCATGAAAACAGCGAGCAAATGCAGATCGGTCTTTGACAGGCGGCCGACGGGAAAGCTGCGCGGTGCGGCCATACTTGAGGAATTCTGCATGTTAAGATCCTTTATTTGATATTTTAGCTAAGCAAAATTCCACCTAGGATCAAAGGGTGAATTGCCTTGAGGATCCCCATTCCGATCTACCAGGGGCGACGTGGCTGAAATTGGGCGGCGCGAAAGCATGCAAACGGTCGATGGCAACAGTAATGGCAAGGCCTGGGGCATCGACAACGACTACGGCCCCTTGCGCGATGTTCTGCTTGGTCGCCCCGACCACTACCGCTGGGTCGATGCCGGGCCAATCATCCGCCGCACTCTGCAAAACCAGGACAAGACCGGCGTGTCCTTCAACCTGCAGACCGCCATGGCCCAGCATGCGGAAATGGTCCGGATCTATGAGGACGCCGGGGTCACCTGCCACTATTTAGATTCCGACCCGGTGCTGCACCGGAACTTCTTCGCCCGGGATTCCAGCGCCATGACGCCCTGGGGCGCGCTGATCTGCCACATGCAGCTTAAGTGCCGCCGCGCCGACTATGTGACCGCGATCAAGTTCTATCAGGACAACGCCATCCCGATTTGGAACTACGCCACGGCGGGCCATTTTGAAGGGGGCGATTTCGTTATTCTGGAGCCCGGCTGCGTGCTGATCGGCTATTGCGGCGAACGCTCGGAAGAAGAGGGCGCAGAGCAGGTCGCCGGCTATGTGCGGGCCGAGGGTTGGGAGGCCATGGTTGCACCGATCTCCCGCGAGTTCGTGCACATGGACGGCCTGGTGGTGCCCTTGGCGCCTAAGCTGCTGGTCGCCTGCCTCGATGCTCTCGAGGACTGGTTGGTAGATTGGCTGCGCGCTAGGGGTTTCGACTTTGTCGATGTCGGCTATGCGGAGGCCAAGAACCTGGGGGTCAATCTTGTCGCCTTGGGGAACGACAAAGTGCTTTCCATGAAGGCAGGCAGCAAGCTCAACGAGAAGATGCGGGCCCTGGGTTTCGAGGTTTTTGATCCGGACATGTCCATGTTTACCTTGGGCGGCGGCGGCGTGCACTGCCTTTGCCAGGCGCTGCGTCGCGATCCGGCGTGAGGGACAGAAAACATCACGTCGACATAACGAGAAACCATGATTGGCGGGTAAGCTTTTGGAGGAGATCGAAGATGAGCGACATTGACCGACACATGCATTTGCTGCGCCAGGGCCGAATATCCCGGCGCGAGTTCCTGTCCGGCGCCCTGGCATTGGGGGTCGCCCTGCCGACGGCGAGTATGCTGGCGGGCAAAGCCCTTGCGGCGGAGCCGAAAAGGGGCGGCCGTATTCGCGTGGGCCTGGGCCTGGGCTCGACCACGGACACAGTCGATCCTGCCACCTATAACGACACCTACATGCAGGTGGTTGGCTTCGGCTTCCGCAATTGCTTGACCGAGGTCAGCAACGAGGACGAGCTGATCCCTGAGTTGGCGGAGAGTTGGGACGCATCTGATGATGCCACCACTTGGACCTTCAAGCTGCGCAAGGGTGTCGAGTTCCATAGCGGCAAGACCCTCGACGCGGAGGATGTCATCGCCTCGGTCGCCCACCACCGCGGCGAGGATTCCAAGTCGCCGGCCAAGGGGATCTTGTCGCCCATCGCCGAGATGAAGGCGGACGGCAAGGACACGGTGGTCTTCAAGCTGAACGAGGGCAACGCGGACTTCCCATTCCTGCTTAGCGACTATCACATCGGCATCTGCCCGGCCAAGGACGGGGTCCTAGATTGGCAGTCCGGCGATGGCACCGGCGGCTACACCTTGGCCGAGTTTGAGCCCGGCGTGCGGTCCTTCTTGAAGCGCAACCCGAACTTTTGGAAGGAAGGCCAGGCCTTCTTCGACGAGGCGGAAGTCTTGTCGATCATCGATGTCAATGCCCGCACTTCGGCCTTAACCACCGGTGAGGTCGACGTCATCGACCGGGTCGACCTGAAGACCGCCGACCGGCTGGGCCGGACACCGGGCGTCCGGCTGGAAGAGACACAAGGTACGCTGCACTATGTCTATTCCATGATGTGCGACAAGCCGCCCTTCGATAACCCGGATGTTCGCCTGGCGCTCAAGTACGCGATTAACCGCGAGGAGCTGTTGCAGAAAGTGCTCTATGGCCACGGCTATCTGGGCAATGACCATCCGATCGGCAAGTCCAACCGCTATTACGCGGCAGATCTGCCGCAGCGGCCCTACGATCCGGATAAGGCTATGTTCCACCTAAAGAAAGCGGGCCTGGACAGCCTGACCGTACCGATCAGCGTGGCGGAGACGGCCTTCGCCGGGGCCACCGACGGCGCCATCCTTTACAAGGAACACGCCGCTAAGGCCGGTATCACCCTGGAAGTGACCCGCGAGCCCAATGACGGCTATTGGTCCAACGTTTGGAACGTCAAGCCCTGGGTCGCCTCATACTGGAGCGGCCGGGTGACCGAGGACTGGGTCTTCTCCCAAACCTATGCGGCCGGGGTGCCCTGGAACGAGACCCATTGGGCCAATCCGCGTTTCAATGAGTTGTTGAAAATCGCCCGCGCCGAGCTGAACACCGACAAGCGGCGGGAGATGTACTACGAGATGCAACAGCTTTGCAGCGACGATGGCGGCGTTCTGGCGCCCATCTTCTCCAATTATGTCTTTGCCATGCGTGAAGCCGTTGCCCACGGTCGCATGTCGGCGGCTTGGGATCTCGACGGGATCAAGTGCCTGGAACGTTGGTGGTTCGCCTGACGGTCCTAACAAGAGTTCCTGACAGGATGTGGTCCCGAGTTTGTGCTCGGGGCCACAATTCTTGTGCGACAAAATCTAACGAAGCCTTGCCCTTTTCACTCGTTCTTCGACTTGCCGAAGAGCTGGGAGGCGACCAGCAAGCTGGTGGAGATCAAAATCATGATGGTCGAGATCGAGGCGATGGTCGGATCGATCTGATCCCGCAGAGCGTTGAACATCGATCGGGTGAGTGTCGAATTGTCGCCACCGGAGACGAACATGGCGATGATCACCTCGTCGAAGGAGGTGATGAAGGCCAGCAAGGCGCTGGTGATCACTGCAAAACGGATCTGCGGCAAGGTGATCACCAAAAAGGCATAGAGCCGGGTGGCGCCCAGGCTGCGGGCTACCTTCTCCTGGTTCATGTCATAGCTCTTCAGCGCCGCGCTGATAACGATCAGCACCAGGGGAATGGCCAAGATCGTGTGGGCCATGACGATGCCGGCGATGGTATTGACCAGTTTCAGCTTCACATAGGCATAAAAGATACCAATGCCGATCAAGACCACCGGCACCATCATCGGCGTAATCAAGGTGATGAAAACCAGCTGGGCGAAGCGGAAGTTCGAGACGAAAAGGCCGTAGGCAGCCATGATCCCTAAGGGGGTTGCCACCAGCATGGTGAAGAAGGCCACGATCAGCGAGGTCTTGGTGGCGGCGATCCATTCGACCGACTGGAAGTAGTGATCATACCAGCGGGTCGACCATTGCCGTGGCGGGAATTCCAGATACTGGGATTCGGAAAACGACATGGGGATGACGATGATGGTAGGTGCCACCAAGAAAATCATCACCAAAGCCGCAATGACATAAAGCCACAGCCGGTCTTTGTGGGTGATTTGGGTTTCCGAGGCGGGTCGGTTCAGCCAAGTCATCCGCCGTGTCCTCCGCCCAGTATGCGATCAAGGCGCAACAGCTTGGATGCGGCATAAAGGATCCCCATGGTGAGCACCAAAAGCACCACGCCCAAAGCACTGGCGGCCCCCCAATTGAAAAAGAGTTCGATATTATCGGTGATGCGCATGGAGACCATGATCACCCGACCGCCGCCCAACACCGCCGGGGTGACGAAGAAGCCGAGGCAGATCACGAAAACGATCAAGGCGCCGGCGAAGAGCCCCGGCAGCGAAAGCGGGAAGAAGACCAGCCAAAAGGCGCTGCTGGGAGTTGCGCCGAGATTGGCGGCCGCCTTCATATAATCTTTGCTGATCGCCTTCATCGAACCATAGACCGGCAAGACCAGGAACGGCAGCATGATGTGCACCATGCCGATCAGCGTGCCGCTCAAGTTGTGCACGAGCTTGAGGGGCTGATCCCACAGGCCCAAGTCGATGGCCCAAGTGTTCAAGAGGCCCTTGCGTTGCAACAGCACCAGCCAGGCATAGGTGCGCACCAGCAGGGAGGTCCAAAACGGCAGCAGCACCGTGATCATGCATATGGTCGCGGCCCGCGGCGGCAGTTGGGCGAGAAAGTAGGCGAGTGGATAACCGATCACTACGCAGATCAAAGTGGTCAGAAAGCTAACCTTGAAGGTGGTCCAGAAGATCCGCGCGTAGGACTTGCTTTCGATCATTCGCTCATAGTGCTCGAGGGTCAAGGTTCCCTCGTCGCTCAGGAAGGAAAGACCAAACAACCAAGCAACCGGCAAGACCATGATGATCAACACCAGAAGCAAAGCCGGTGAACACAGCCCCAGAAGGCGCAGCCGCTCGACCATGGCATCGCGGCGCAGGCCATCAGCGTGCGGCCGGCTTGCCTGGCCTGCTTCGAGGGCGCGCGGGAGATCCAAGGTGGTTGCCATGTCAAGCCTCACCCTGGGGAATGAGGACGGTATCGTCTCGGTGCAGGCCCAGCCGTATCTGCCCACCCACAGGCGGGATGGCGGTCATAAGCTCGCGGTTGGTCGTGCCGCGGACGGTCAACGCCGCGCCGTCGCCCAGCTCGGCATACATCAAGAAGCTTTCACCTTGAAACACCAGCTCCTTGACCAAACCCTCGAAGACGTTGACGTCGTCGCCGGCCGCGCCGTCCAAGACCGATAGCCGTTCGGGGCGCAACAGCAATTCATAGTGGCGTGCAGCGTCCGGCGGCTCGCTTAGCTTTAGCGTCTGGCCAGCAAACTGCACCTCACCGGCCTCGATCTCGACCGGCAGGAAAGTGGACTCGCCGATGAAGTCGGCGACGAAACGGTTAGCCGGCCGATCATAAAGGCGCCGCGGCTCGTCTAGCTGCATAAGCCGCCCATGGTTGATGACAGCAATGCGATCCGACATGGTTAAGGCTTCGCGCTGGTCGTGCGTCACGTAGACCGTTGTCATGCCGAGTTTTTCGTGCAGATGCCGCAGCTCGATCTGCATGTGCTCGCGCAGCTTTTTGTCGAGGGCGGAAAGCGGCTCGTCCATCAGCAGGATTCGCGGCTCGAAGACGATAGCCCGGGCCAAGGCCACGCGCTGACGCTGGCCGCCGGAAAGTTGGTCGATGCGACGATCGCCAAAGCCCCCCAGTTGTACTGTTTCCAGGGCCGTTTCCGCACGGGATGCTGCTTCGGCCTTGGCCACTTTCCGTAGCTTCAGTGGGAACGCCACATTGGCCAGCACAGTCATGTGCGGGAACAATGCATAGTTCTGGAATACCATACCGACGTCGCGTTTGTGCGGCGGCGTGCGGATCACCTCGCGCTCGCCGAACCTGACGCTGCCATGATCCGGCCGGGTAAAGCCAGCCAAGACCATCAAAAGTGTCGTCTTGCCCGACCCAGAAGGCCCCAACAAGGTCAGAAACTCACCGCTGCGCACATCGAGATTGACGTGATCTAGGGCGTAGACTTTGCCGTAGGTCTTGGTTACCTCGCGGATGGTTATCGGCAGTGCGTCCTGCGCCACCACCTCCTCACCTGTGTCTTGGTCGAATGCGACTTGATTCACCTCGGATCCTCACTCACGCAGTAGCGTAGCGAGGCGGCGAGGACCGCCGCCTCGCCTGCCGATTATTCGGTCAGCATGTCCTGGTAGAGTGCCGACGCAGTCTTTTCCCACTTGGCGTACCAGTCGTTGTTGATCACCAACTGCTCACGGGCGTTCTTCGGGTGCGATGGCAACATCTCTGCCACGTCTTCATTGATGATACCGAGATCGTAGGCGCCCTTGTTGGTTGGCCCATAGGTGATGTATTGGGGCATCGCTGCTTGGTAGCTGGCCTTGCTGGCCTCGGCCAGGAATTTCATGGCCAGATCTTTATTTGGCGCGCCCTTGGGAATGCCGAAGCAGTCGTAGTCGAGTAGAGAGTCGGAATAACTGTAATCGGCGTTGGCGCCATCATTGATGGCAACATCGAAGCGGCCGTTCCAGCCGGTGGTCATGTCGACCTCGCCGTCCTTCATCAGTTGCGCATGTTGGGCACCTGACTTCCACCAAACAGCGATATGCGGCTTCAGCTCGCGGATCTTGTCGATCGCCCGCTTGATGCCTTCCTCGCTATCGAGGACCTCGTAGACCTTATCCCGTGGCACGCCATCGGCCATCAAGGCAGGCTCGAGGGCGCCACTGTATTTGGCCCGGTAGGAACGGGTACCGGGAAACCTTTCTACATCCCAGAAGTCGGCCCAGGTCTTGGGCACATTATCGCCGGAATAGGTCTCAGTGTTGTAAGCGAACACGGTGGAAAAGGTGATGGTGCCAACGCAGGCTGGCAAATAGGTGCCGTCGACGAAATTCGACACGTCGATCATGTCGTAGTCCAGGGGCTCGAGAATGCCCTCGACCCCACCGCGAGCGCCGCCGCCGGACCCGGTGTCGATAATATCCCAGGTCACGGCACCTGCCTGCACTTGCAGACGAACGTCGGAGATGCCGCCATAGGACTCCTCTTTAATATTGATACCCATTGCTTTTGCCACGGGCACAAAAATCGCTTTGCTTTGCGCTTCTTGGTAGGAACCGCCCCAGGAAGCGATGGTCAAATCGCCGGCCGAGGCGGCCGAGACCGCGAAGCCGGCGGCCGCCGCTGCAACGGTGGTGGCAAGTAAGATCTTACGCAGCATACTAAAAAATCCTCCCAGTTCTTGGTGCGAATTGCCCGCCGAAGCCGCCTGTTGAACCTCAATGAGGCAACCCCAGCAGGATAGACTTAGCAGAAGATGACAGCGATTGCCCAGCCCAGGGCGGATATCGTAGACTCGATCCCAGCCATCGACGACAATGGTTTTTCAAAACGGAGGTTACTGGTGCCAAGAATTTTCTCAACGCTGGCCGGGTTTGCCATCCTCGCGGCGGGCTTCGCATTTCAGCCGAGTGTCGCCCAGGCAGACGAATTCACTGATGTCATTCAAGAGGTTTTAGAGCTTTACCAGGAGGGTGATATCAGCGAGGCCAAGGAGGCCTTGGAGTATGCCGAACAGCTGCTTGGCAAAATGAAGGCAGATTCCCTTTTGGAGTTTTTTCCCGAGCCCATGGATGGTTGGCAAACGGAGCCTTTTGAAGGGGGCATGGCTGGGATGACCGCCTTCGGTGGTGGGATATCTCTGGGACAGCTCTACCGAAAGGGAAGCGAGACCGTTGAAATTTCGCTCATCGGCGATTCACCCATGATCCAGCAGTTCGGCATCATGTTCTCCAATGCAGCCATGGTCGAGTCCAGCGGTGGTCGCATGATCCGCATCAAGCGGCAAAACGCCGTGGTGACCGATAACAATGAGATCCAAATGATGATCGCCAATCGCTTTTTGTTGACCATTGGCGGCAGCGCCGATGAGGAGACTAAGATCGCCTATGCCAAGGAGTTCGATACCCGCGGTTTGGCAAAGTCGCCTTGAGGGTTTGGCGTGACCGACACCAAGAAGGCGCGCGCCCTGGGGTTCAACCACGTGGCGCTTGAAGTCGGCGACATCGAAGAGGCGCTTGCCTTCTACCGAAACCTCTTCGATTTCGAGCTGCGTTCCCAGAGCGAAACGGCGGCCTTCATTGATCTGGGCGATCAGTTCATCAACCTCTCCAAGGGCCGCCGCCAGGCGCCGGACGACGACCGCCATGTGGGCCTGGTGGTCGACGACAAAGAAGCGGTCCGGCGCCGGCTCGAGGAGCTGGGCATCGAGATCCTGCCCGGCCCCTTCCTCGATTTTCTCGATCCCTGGGGCAACCGCATCGAGATCGTCGGCTATCAGAACATCCAGTTCACCAAGGCAACCCACGTGCTGCGGGGCATGGGTGTCGAGGGGCTGGAAAAGACCGAAAAGGCCCTGCAGGAACTCGCCGCCAAGGGCATGGCGCCGGAGGCGTAGCGACGATTTTATTTTGCTTGGCCCAGGCCTGGCCACCCTACCCGATGATCGCTTGCAGGCGGGCCATCAGCGCGCCATCAATCTCGAGACCGGCGCTTGCCGCCTGGTGACGTACCTTGGCTTTGGCGAGACCCGGAATGTGAACCCCAAAGTCTTGGGAGAGACGCTTGATTTGGCGGGCCAGACGTTCGGCGAAGCTCGCCTTTACCGGTGCCGGGTCGATCGCCAGGACAAAGAGGCCCGTCCCCGGACACTGATCGCCTTCGATAAACGATGGCGCATCGAGGGACCAATTGGCGCCCGTCAAACCAGCGGCCAACACATCCACCATCAGCGCGATGTTGGCGCCGCGCGCCCCGCCGAACGCCAGCATCGTCCCCTCAAGCGCCGCCTTGGGGTCGGTTGTCGGCTGTCCCTCCCGATCGATGGCCCAGCCGGCGGGTATGGTCTCGCCCAGTTCAGCGGCGCGGCGAATGTTCACATAGGCGGTGGCGCTCGAAGACTGATCGATCAGCAACGGCGGACCGGCAGCTTGCGGTGCGGCAAAGGCCATCGGGTTGGTGCAGAAAACCGGCTCGGCCGAGCCGGAGCCCGCCACTAGGGGCGACCCGTTGGTGGCCGCGAAGCTGACCAGACCCGCCTCCGCGATCCGCAAGGAAAAGGTGCCAAGCGAACCGCAGAGGGTCGCGTTGTTTTGCAAGAAGAGGCAGGTTCCGAGCTTGCGGGCCGTGGTGATTAGGTCATCGCAGGCGAGATCGAAACCGGTCTGCGGCAATCCGCCCTTGCCGTCGACCAGGATCATCGAAGGGGCGGGCTTTGTGATTTCAGGCTGGGCTTGTCCGTCGATGCGGCCGGCAGCCAGGCCGTCGATAAAATCAAAGACATGGGCGACGCCGACGCTGCTTTGCCCCAGCTCCTCGGCAAGCACCGTTTGGCGTGCGAGAGAGGCTGCATTGGCCGGGGCGAACCCGACGCTTTCCAACACCCGCACCAACAGGTCATGTAACGCTTCGGCTGTTATGCCTGCCATGGATCGTGCTCCTTTACCATGCTCTGCCGCCCTGGCGCGGCGTCATCTTGCCGCGACTCTTGGGGTGGGCGCGGACGTACATGTCGGACCAAGGGGTGCTCGCCCCCAAGGCCTCGGCGGCGTGCCAGGCCCAACGCGGATCGCGCATCATGGCCCGCGCCATGGCCACCATATCCGCCTGGCCGTCGCGGATGATGGCTTCGGCCTGGTCGGGTTCGGTGATCAGGCCGACCGCCCAGGTGTGGATGTTGGCTCGCCGCTTGACTTCCTCGGCGAAGGGCACCTGGTAGCCGGGCCCGGCGGTGATTTGTTGTCGCGGGTCGACACCGCCCGAGGTCACATCGACGAAATCGCAGCCGATTGCCTTTAGCGCTTGGGCGAAAACGACCGCGTCGTCAAGCTCCCAGCCACCCTCGACCCAGTCACGCCCGGTGATGCGCGCGCCCATCGGTTTGTCGGCGGGCCAAATCCTTCGCATGGCCTCGAAGACTTCCAAGGGAAAGGCTATGCGCTTTGCCAAACTGCCGCCGTAGTCGTCCGCGCGTTGGTTGCTGAGGGGCGAGCAGAATTGGTGCAGCAAATAGCCGTGGGCGGCGTGCAGCTCGATCAGGTCTAAACCGGCGCGCTCCGCCCTTAAGGTGGCGTCGACGAAATCTTGCTTGACCTTGGCAAGCCCGGCGCGGTCCAGCTCGGCCGGGACATGCCAGCCCGAGTCATAGGGTAGGGGAGAGGGGGCGACCGTCTGCCAGGCCCCCTCCTCGCGCTTTAGGCTGACGCCACCGTCGAGCGGCGGTTGGGTCGAACCCTTGCGGCCGGCATGGGCGAGCTGGGTGCCGAGCGCAGTGACCCCATAGCGCTTGCAGAAGTCGACGACCCGCTTGATCGCCGCTTCGTTGTCATCGCTGTAAAGGCCGAGGCAGCGCGGCGAGATGCGCCCCTCCGGGCTGACGTGTGTGGCCTCGGTCATCACCAAGGCGCCGGCGCCCATGGCGAACTGGCCGAGATGCATGAGGTGCCAGTCATTCGCGCTGCCGTCTTCGGCGTTGTATTGGCACATGGGCGAAACCACAACGCGGTTCGCCAGCTTGAGGCCGCGTAGCTCGACTGGGCTGAAAAGGGCGCTGGCCATCGGCCCCCGGCTCCAAGGCTATGGGAGAAAACCAATCTATCGGCCTCGACTGGATGCCATAGCAGCCTTGGTGTGGCAAGCGACAAGGACAAGGGGGCAAGGGTGGGCTGGATGGTCGGTGGCCGCCTACCGACCATCCAAAACCGAAGCACCTAGGCCGTTGCGCTGGGTTCCTAAAGCAAAGATACTCAGCTCACCGTCAACATAGTATTGTCGATACTCAATCTCTTGAGAGACCACCTGCACCCAACCGGGGGAAATCGCCTTCGTCAATGCCATCGCGGCCCAGAGCTGGCAGGGACCGGGGCCGGCGAGTTCAGGCATCGTCGCCTTCGCCGGCCTGACGAGCGGCCGCCTGCTATGTGAAACCTTGGACCGCCACGCGGCAATCGCCGGGCCGCTCTTGGTGGTTTAGCCGCCTGCCAGGTAATCCAAGCTAAACTGACAGTCACTGACCCGTCGTGGTCGTACTAATGATTGGGGGAGGTCATATGGAGAATGAACCGATAAGATCCGATCCGACAGACAGATTGCCGCGCTATGCCATAGCCGCGCTGGCTTTGGTACTGATCGGGTTCGAGGTTTTTCAGATTTCCTATAACTATCGTGTCATCGAATCCCTTGCACCCACTGACTCTGCCGTGAATTTCGAGTTTGCCGATTGGCTAGCAGTAGCTCACGGCGTTCGGATCGCGCTCATCGCAACCTTGCTCACGGGGTGGCGGTGGTCTCTCTGGGTAACCGCGCTGTCATACCTGATCGTTTATGTTCCCAACCCGTGGATATCAGGAACTCTAATGAATTCAGTGTTTTCCGTCCTGATTCTTCTGGCAGTGGCCATGATCGCTTGGTTTTTCGATAAGCGACTGCTGTATCCCTGGCGCACGGAACTACAATCGCCTGAAGTTTCACAGCCGCAGGGCCTTATCTCAGTTCTTCTCGACCAAAGCGCCGAATACGGCGATCGCCACGACGCAGCAATGGACCTCGCCAAATATGACGAGCCCGAAGCATGGGAAGCACTCACCCGAGTAAAGAACGACCCGAATGAAGAGCCGGATATCGTTGAGGAAGCTGAGCAGTCGCTACTTGAGATTCACCGCCGTCGAAGCGAAAGTTGAACAGCTGATTGTGGCCGGCATTCGCCATCACGCCGCCTCTCCGGATTACCCCGAGAGCCTAACAATTCCAGCGCGCATCCGGGGGTGTCGATCCTTACATCGCCGAGGGCGTCTATGGCTCGCGGAGATCATCGGCAAGGGTATGTGCGGCGCCTTTAGCTTGCCGTAAAGTTGCAAGCGTTCCTCTTCCTTAGGCTGGTGGCACGACTGTCATGAAAAAGGCTCGCAGCATTGAAGAGGCGCGGCACTGGTTTGCCGAAGACCTGCGTGCGGCCGCCCCGGTGGTCCACAATCCGGGAATCGTTGAGGCCTTCGCCACAGTGCCGCGCGAGCAATTTCTTGGCGAGGGGCCCTGGCGGATCCAGCCACGACAATTCAGCAGGTCACGCTACACCACGCCGACGGCTGAAGCGCACCACGTCTATCACGATCTTCTGATCTCGATCGACGATGCGCTCGATCTGAACAACGGTCAGCCATCGCTTTGGGCCTATGTGCTCGATCAGATGGGCCTTCGTCCTGGCGAGAAGGTTTTGCAGGTGGGCGCGGGCGTCGGCTACTTTACGGCCGTGATCGCCGAACTGGTGACTTCTGCCGGGCGCGTCGCCGCCTATGAATTCAACGAAGATCTGGCCAAGCGGGCAGGGGCGAACCTCAAGGACCGTCCCCAGGTCGAAGTCATTCCCGGTGACGCGACCAAAGTGGAGAAGCTGCCTCCATTCGATGTCATCATCGTGTTTGCCGGCGCCACCCATGTTCCCCAGCCCTGGCTTTCAAGTCTTTCGCAATCGGGTCGTCTCGTAATCCCATTGACCAAGGATAATCATTGGGGATTCTTCTTGGTGCTTAAGGCGCAAGGAGAGCGTTTATCAGCCTCCTCCCTCGGCCCTTGCGGATTTTACCATTGCGAAGGGGCGCGCAAGCCAGAAGAGGCGGCGGCGCTGACAAACGCTATCGAAGCTACCGACGGCGAAGTTCCGCCCCTTGATCAGCTGCATCGCGGGCGACCTCGAAAAGATGATGAGAGCGTATGGTACGTGGGCGAGGGTTTCTGGATTTCAAAAGCTTCGTAGCGGTGCGGTTCGTTGCCCTTGATGCGGCCGCTTCTTGTCCAAATCTTGCGTGTCTGCCCGGCGGCTGAAAAATCAATGAGTAATTTAACTGCTGCCGCCCGACGCTCTGGTCTTGGGGTCGAATTTGGCCTATGTGGTGGAGCGGCGGTGCCATAAGGTCGCCCGCCTATGCTCAATGATCCTCTGTTAGAGAGTATACCATGCAAGATCGAGCCGCGGTGGTGCAGCAGAACTTCCTCGAGCGGGTGGCCGCGCGTGATCTGCCGGCGCCCTTGAGCCAGGTCACCCTGGCCGAGTCCGGGATCGGCGCGTCCGGATTGGTGGCTCTCTTTGAATCCCAATGCCTCAGCCGGCACTTGGATTTCGAATCCCGCCGGCTGCAGGCCCGCGGCGAAGGTTTTTACACCATCGGCAGCTCGGGCCATGAGGGCAACGCCGCCATCGCCGCGGCCTTTCGCGTCGATGACATGGCCTTCTTGCACTACCGCGACGCGGCCTTCCTGATCCACCGCTCCAAGCAACGCCCCGGGCAGACGCCGATTTGGGACATGCTGTTGAGCTTCGTCGCCTCGGCCGAGGACCCCATTTCCGGCGGCCGCCACAAGGTCTTGGGCTCGAAGCCGCTCTCGGTGCCGCCGCAGACCAGCACCATCGCCTCGCACCTTCCCAAGGCCATGGGCGCGGCCTTCAGCCTGGGCCTGGCCAAGCGCCTGGACCACCGCGGCCTCCTGCCTGACGACGGGGTCATCCTCTGCAGTTTTGGCGATGCCTCCCTTAATCATTCAACGGCGCAAGGGGCGATCAACGCGGCTTGCTGGTCCGCCTATCAGGGCGCTGCCATGCCGCTGGTTTTGATCTGCGAGGACAACGGCATCGGCATTTCCACGCCAACCCCCGGCGGCTGGGTCAAGGCCAGCGTCGAGGGGCGCCCCGGCCTGCGCACCTTCGCCTGCGACGGCCTCAATCTCCTGGATACCTACCGCACGGCGCGGGCGGTCGAGCGCTACGTGCGGCAAACCCGCAAGCCCGCCTTCTTGCACATGACCTGTGTCCGCCTCTTCGGCCATGCGGGCTCCGACGTGCAGAATGCCTACATGAGCAGCAAGAAGATCATCCGCGCCGAAGACAACGATCCGCTGCTGCACTCGGCCCGTCTTTTGATCGATAACCAAGTGCTGACGGCCGGTGAAGTGCTGGCGCTCTACCAGGGTATAGGCGAGCAGGTCGCGCGGGTGGCGGAGCAGGTGATCACCCGGCCGAAGCTGCGTAACGCCGCCGAGGTCAAGGCGAGCCTGATCCCGCCCAAGCGCGATCTGCCGCCGCCACCGCCTGTGTCTGAGGAACGGCGGCGCCAGCTTTTCGAGCGCGACCTGCGCAACATGGCGGAGCCGCAGCACATGGCACGCCTGATCAACTGGGCTCTCGCCGACCTCATGGCCGAGCAGCCGAATATCATTCTCGCCGGCGAAGACATCGGCCCCAAGGGCGGCGTCTACAACGTCACCGCCAAGCTTTCGGAGAAGTTCGGCCCGGCGCGGGTCATCAACAGCCTGCTCGATGAACAGTCGATCCTGGGGCTGGCCATTGGCTTGGCCCATAATGGCTTTCTGCCGATCCCGGAGATCCAGTTCCTCGCCTATGTGCACAATGCCGAAGACCAGATCCGCGGCGAGGCGGCGACCCTCAGCTTTTTCTCCAAGGGGCAATACAGCAACCCCATGGTGATCCGCATTGCCGGCCTCGGCTATCAACGCGGCTTTGGCGGCCACTTCCACAACGACAACAGCCTGGCGGCGCTGCGCGATATTCCCGGACTGGTGATCGCCTGCCCCTCCAACGGTGCCGATGCGGTGGAGATGCTGCGCGAATCTGTGCGCCTGGCCCGCGAGGAACAGCGGGTGGTGATCTTCCTCGAGCCGATCGCCCGCTACATGACCCGCGACCTGCACCAGGAAAAGGACGGGCTCTGGACCTTCCATTACCGACATCCGGCGGAAGCCGAAGCGATTGCCTTGGGAGATCCGGGCGTCTACGGCCAAGGTCGGGAGCTTGCCATCCTGACCTTTGGCAACGGCACTTTCTTGAGCCGGCAGGCCGGCAAGATCTTGCAGGAGGAGCACGGGGTCGACCTGCGCATTGTCGACCTTCGCTGGCTGGCGCCGCTCGACGGGGCGCGGATCTTGGCGGCGCTGGGTGACGCTGCCCATGTTCTGATCGTCGACGAGTGCCGCATCACCGGATCGCAAAGCGAGGCCTTGCTTGCCTTGCTTAGCGAAGAGGCGGCCCATCGACCCAAGATCGCCAGGCTGGCCGCCGAGGATTGCTTCATTCCGCTGGGCCCAGCGGCGACCGCGCCCTTGCCGAGCAAGGAAACCATTCTCGAGGCGGCGCTGGCCTTGCTCCGCCGAGAGGAGCATGCGGCCCTGGTAACCGTCTCCCGCGCGCGTCGGGCATAACCATGGCCGAGCAGCGAAAGAAGGCGCTGGTCGTCTGCCCCGGCCGCGGCAGCTATAACCGGGAGGAGCTGGGCTATTTGGCGCGCCATCATGGCGACCAGGCGGCGCTGGTCGGGGCCATGGATGCCTACCGGGCAAGCCTGGGCCAGACCTCCCTCTCAGATTTGGATGGCCGGGCCAGGTTTAGCCCCGGTGAACACGGCCGTGGCGACAACGCTTCGCTGCTCATTCACGCTTGCGCCGCCTGCGATTTCCTGGCCATCGACCAAGACCGCTACGACGTGGTCGCGGTCACGGGAAACTCCATGGGCTGGTATACGGCGCTTGGCTGCGGCGGTGCCTTGAGCCCGCAAGGGGCCATGATCCTGGTCAACACCATGGGCCGGCTGATGCAGGAAGCCTCGATCGGCGGCCAGGTGATCTATCCCATGGTGGATGAAAAATGGCGGACGATTCCCGGCCGGCGGCAGGCCGTGATGGGTCTTCTTGCCGAGATCCAGGGCTGGCCCGATTGCCGCCTGGAGATCTCCATCGAGCTCGGTGGCATGCTGCTCTTCGGCGGCAACGAGAAGGCACTCAAAGCGCTGACAGAGGCCCTGCCGCCGGTCGAGGATCGCTTTCCCCTGCGCCTGGCCAAGCATGCGGCCTTTCACACCAGCCTGCAGCAGCCGGTCGCCGCGCGAGCGCGGGCGATGCTGGCCCAAGACCTCTTCGCGCGGCCGGCCCTGCCGCTGATCGATGGGCGGGGGGTGATCTGGTCGCCTTACGCCAGCGATCCGACGGCCTTGTGGGACTACACCCTCGGCCATCAGGTGGTAAAACCCTACGATTTTACCCGAGCGATCCAGGTCGGCTTGCGCGAATTCGCCCCCGACAGCGTCATCCTCTTGGGTCCGGGCAACAGCCTCGGCGGCGCACTGGCCCAGTCAATGATCGGGATTGGCTGGCAAGGTTTTGCTTCGAAAGCGGACTTTCAGGCGCGCCAAGCCGTGGAGCCCTTCCTGCTTTCCATGGGCCTCGCCGACCAGCGGGCCTTAGTAGCGGCCCGGTAGGGGCTAATAGCTGCGCGAGCTTACTGTCCTTGTAGAATTCCTAGACTGAATGGGCCGCTCTTCTTGTTGCTGCTGCTTCGCTGTGCAGCCACTCGCGAAAGGCCACCACTTTCGGCATATTATCGGATGGAGCCGGCGACACGATGAAGTAGGCATAACTGGTCGGGACCCCGGGACCGAAGGGCTGTACAAGCTTGCCGCAGGCCAAGTCATCGAGCACACAAAGCCGGGGAACCAGGGCCACCCCCTGGCCTTCGATCGCGGCCTGCACCGCCGCTATGCTCTGCGAGAAGCGGGGACCCCTACCTGTGTTGATGCCGGTGACGGCAGCCCGTTCGCACCACTGATGCCAGGTGGCAAAGAAGGGATCTTCTGACTCCCCATCCAGGTGAATCAATATGTGACGGCAGAGGTCCTTCGGGCTGCTTAGCGACCGGGGCCCCTGTAACAGACGCGGCGCGCAAATCGGTATGACTTCCTCGCCGAGTAGTCTTTCCCCCTTGAGGCCCGGCGCCACTCCGGCGCAAAAGCGCAGGCCCAGGTCGTGTCCCGATTTGGCGAGATCGACGACCTGAAAGTCTGTTTCGACCCGCACTGTGATGTCAGGAAAAGCCGTCTCGAAGTGACTCAGCCTCGGCACCAGCCATTTCACGGCCAGGCTTGGCGCGACGGTAACCCGCAAGACTCTGGCGTCTACCTGGGTCTTGGCAATCCTCACGGCATCGTCAAGCCGGTCGAATCCCTTGGTGAGCAAGGGCAGGGAGGCGGCACCTGCATCGGTCAAGCGAAGGGCGCGATTGAGCCTGTGAAAGAGGGTGACGCCGAGGAATTCCTCAAGAGCCTTTACCTGGTGTCCGACGGCGGTCGGGGTAACGTTTAATTCCGCTGCCGCCTTGGTAAAGCTCAAATGGCGTGCGGAGGCCTCGAAGGCGCGCAGTGCATTAAGTGGTAACAGCGAACGAGTCATGCTGAATATCGCCGTAGTTTTTCTCCACTGACGCAAGAATTTTGATCGTTTGTCAAGAGGCAGATTGTCCCTTACCCCTCAAGAGAGAAGCCAGTGGTTGGCTAAAAGGCCAACAGGCGAGCTTGCACCAGGAGGAAGCCATGTCGGACCTGCGCGCGATTGACCCATCGATCTCGAATGAAGCCATAGCGACCTTCGCATCTGGTCTGCGTGGTAGCTGTATCATGCCGGACGACGCCGCCTACGATGCGGCGCGCAGGGTCTGGAACGGCAGCATCGACAAGTATCCAGCCATCATCGCCCAATGCGAAGGGGTTGCCGACGTGATAGCAGCCGTCAATCTTGCCCGCACCCACGATCTTCCTGTCGCGGTGCGGGGTGGTGGTCACAATGTTGCCGGACATGGGACTTGCGACAAGGGCATTGTCGTCGACCTCGGGGCCATGAACGCTGTCCGAGTGGACCCGGCGGCCCGGCGGGTTCGCGCCGAGGGCGGTGCCACCATAGGCCATGTTGATCGCGAGACCCAGGCCTTCGGCCTTGCTGTGCCGCTCGGCATTGTCTCCTGTACAGGGATTGGCGGATTGACACTTTGCGGCGGTCACAGCTGGCTCAATCGAAAACACGGCTTTGCGTGCGACAACCTGGTTTCGGTCGATCTCGTGACGGCGGACGGCGGCTACTTGACCGCCAGCCGATCGGAAAATGCCGATCTATTCTGGGCGGTTCGTGGCGGCGGTGGAAACTTCGGTGTTGTCACCTCCTTCGAGTTCGAAGCGCATCCGATCGGGCCGGAAGTGACGTTGGCCGTTGCTTTCTATCCGATCGAAGTTGCCGAGAAGATCCTGCGCCTGTGGCGGGATTTCGTTTCCGGGGCGCCGGATGAATTTACCTCTCAAGTCGCCTTTTGGAGTGTTCCTGAGCACGACATGTTTCCCGTTGATTTGCGGGGCCGGGAAGTCGTCATCGCCTCGGGCATGCACTGCGGATCGCTTGCCGAAGGTCAGGACTATATCCGGCCGCTGCGCCAAATGGATGATGCCCTGCTCGACCTCAGCGGGCCTATTCCCTATCTGGCAGCCCAGCAGGCCTTCGACCCGTTCTTCAACACCAAGGCCGAGCGGCAAAATTATTGGAAGTCGATCTATCTCCACGCCCTCGATGAACCGCTCATCGAGCGTATTGTCGCCTGGGCGCGCAAGCGGCCGGACCCCTGGACGCTGATACCGCTCCGCCACATGGGAGGCGTGGCTTCACGCGTGCCCGGTGATGCCACTGCCCTGGGCGGCCGCGATGCCGCTTTCATGCTCAGCATTGATACTTCCTGGACCGACCCTGCCGAAAGTGATCGGGCGATCCGTTGGACCCAGGCGTTCTGGGACGAGATGTGTCAGGGGACGCCGGGCAGCATCTTTCTCAACTTTGTTGGAGCGGGGGAAGATACAGAAGCGATGCTGCGGGCGGCTTATGGTGATGCCAACTACGAACGCCTGGTCGACATCAAAACCAAGTACGATCCGGCCAATTTGTTTCGGCTAAACCAAAACATTCATCCGCGACAAGGTTGAGGCTGTGAGAACGTCGACCGGCTACAGGCCGAGATCCTAAGAGGTCTATGAATCGGCGAAGGGCTCTTGTTTCATAAATCGAAAGAGCACGTTTTTCGTGATTCTGGAAACATTATTGTCGTAATTATTGTGAGAAAGTGAGCCGCACCAGGAGATCGAACCAACCGAGAAGACCGCACCGCCGGCTGTGGTCTCGTAGAAGGCAAGGTCGGCCCGCACCCGGTCGTTTTGATCGCCGCCGAGGTTGGGGGGCACCACCCCGAACTCCTCGTTTACCAGCTGCACCAGGGCGGTGTGATTTTCGGAGCTGGCCAGCCGCAAGATGTTGGGTGGCGAGCCGAGCTGCTCACTGATGCAGTCGAGCTCGAGGCCGGCGGCCCCACCGCCGATCAGGCCGAAGTCGCCGATGATCTCCTCCTCGACGCCGTCGAAGATGAAAGCGGCGCGCGGGTCATAGGAATCCGGCCGGCGCCGATAATAGGAACAGATATCGAAGCCCTGGGCGATGAAGCCGAGGCCGCAGACCAGGTTGGGCGGCCGGCCGATGCGCCGCCATAGGCCGCCATACTCGCCGTTGAAGGCGTGATAGTACTCGCCCGGTTCGGCCGCCCAGGTGCGAATGCCGTCCTCGGCGCGGCGGACTTCGATCACCCCGGGGAGTGTCTGGTGGAAGGCAATGCGCCAGTACCAGCCATTGGCGCCCAGGTACATCAGGCGGCCGCCACGCTCGATCCAGGCCAGCATGCCGTCCCACATGGCGGTCGAATAGTACTCCGGGTGGGTGCCGGTCATCACCACCCGGTAGTCGGCCAGCGCCGCATAGCCTTCATGATGCAGGTCTTCGTCGGTGATGACGTCGAAGGCGATGTCATGGTGGTCCAGCCAGCCGAAGAGATGGGTGTCGGCATTGTACTGCCAGAGCCCGGAGCCGGCCCCGCCGAGCCAGGAGTGATAGCGCGGGGTGAAAGTCAGAATCGGCCGCAGCCGGCTGGAATAGGCAACCCCCGAGCCATCGGCGTGACAGTCGTAAAGCGAGCCGCCCAGTTCCGGATGGTCGTAGAGGTAAAGGTCGGCGTGGCCGAACTCCAGCAGGCGGCCGATGGTGCGCTCAGCTTCGCGAGCGGTGATGTGTTCGGCATGATTGGCATAGGCGAGATAGGAACAGGTGGGGGCCAGGAAGGCGACCTTCGGCCGCCCGGACTTTCGGCGCGACTGATGTCGTCGCGGCGGACGCACGAAAAAGGCGATGTAGTAGGCGCGCGTTTCCGCGCTGCTGCTCTCACCGTTATTGACCTTGAGCGCGTAGGGGCCGCTCGGCAGGTCGCGCGGCACCCGCCAGGTGAGCGAAGGCGCCCAGCCCGCATCGTAAAGGTCGTCGTGGTGGAAGTGGATGGCGCCATAGTGTTCCGGCTTGACCTTCCAGTTGTGGCACGCACCGCTCCAATTCCAGCCGGTCACGGCGCGGGTCGGTAGGTTGACCAGTTCGCCATGCAGCTGGTCGGGCCCGGCATCCTCCGCGCGGGTGGTGGTCATGGCGCGTGAAAAATCCCACTGGGCGACCACCGCGTCACGCAGATCTTGGGGCAGGGGCCGGGTGAGCACACGGGCATAGGTCTCGGGCGGGTGTGCGCCGCGCAGCAAGACAGGGCTGTCGATCTTGCCGTCGAAATGCGCGTGGATCTGGCCACTCTCGTCCTTTGTGCCGGCAAGGCGGAGGTCACCAGGCTTGAGCGCCGGGGTCACGGGCAGGCGAGTGGAAAGCTGGCCCGCATCGTCAATTCCGGGATAACGCTCACGTGGGTCTTGCGCCAGCAGGGCCGTGCCGCGCGCCGGATTTATGGCGAGTGAGACTTGATACCACTGGCGCTCGCGCAGGGGCCGATCGAGCGCGACCCGCTCGACGATGCCACGTCCGTTGCCGGTCACAAGAGTCAGGCGGCCACCGTCCATCAAGCCCAGCTTGATGCCGGCCTGACGCTCGGGCTGCCACAGCGACAGGATTGTCTGAAAGTCCTCGCGCGCCGGCAGAGTCGGCCAGATCCAGGCGTAAAAGGTAAAGCCTTGGCGGCGGTCGGGCAGGGGAAAGTTCGGCACCACCATGTAGGAGCCGGCATCGATCGCCTGCCGTCGACCGGGATAGCGGTTTGTCAATGTGGTGGTAACGGGCGCGAACTTGAGGCCCGGCCCTTCCGGATTGCAGTCGCCGTGGATGACCCGCACCACTTCGGCGTTAAAGTCGCTTTCGTCCTCGGAGGACACCATGAAGGTGATGGTCTCGCCCGGCGCGACGCTGACCTTGTCGGCATAGCCTAAAATTTTCAGCACCGCATCGCCTCCATAGAATCAAGGTATCTCACTAGTCATCTCGTCCGGGTGGCGGCAGGTTGATCGCCTCGCTGGTGGCCGCTTGCCAGCGTCGGCAGAAGACCGCCCACTCGGCCTCTGCTCGACTGGTGAAGACCGGCTCGTCTTCGATCTCCAGCGGGTCTTGCCGCCTGGGCGGCATGCGGCCGATCACCCACTCGGCGAAGGGCTTGCGGCAGACCAGCACGGTTTGCCAACCGCTCGGATCGAAGCGCAGGCAGTTCAAAAGCCGTTGCAGGCCTGGACTGTGGTGACCAACCGGGTTCAAACGAAACTCTTCGATGTAAGCCCGGTCTGTGTCCGGATCGATTTGATAGCCCATCACCCCCTCCGAGCAGCGGTCGATCGTGGCTAAGCCCGCAGGGCCTCGACCCGCGCCATGAAGGCGCGCACGCGGTTTTCATCCACCGGATTGAAGGTTTTGCCATCCACCTTGAAGTGGGTGCCGACGATGCAGCCATCGGCGATTTCCAGAACCGTCGCGACACTGTCGATGGTGACCCCGGTGTTGGCCAGGACCGGCACCTGCGGTACCGCCTGTCGGACCGCCTTCAAATCGGATGTCGCGGCTGCTTCACCGGTCAAGGGCCCGGAAACCAAAATCGCATCGGCCAAGGAGGAAAAGACGGCGCTTTGGGCGCGCAAGGAAATCGGCCGTGTGTCGAGGTTGGCGGCGAACTCCGCGTTGACGTTAAAAAAGGCCTTCATGTCCGCACGTCCCAGGGACCGGCGCAGACGCAAGGCGCCCGCGCAGTCCGGTGCCCAAAGGCCCATATCGGAGGCAAAGACCCCGGTGAAGATCTCGCGCACGAAGGCAGCCCCCGTAGCAGCGGCTATGGCGATGCTGGCCTTGGGATCCCACAGGTAGTTGACCCCGAAGGGCAGCTGCAGCTTCGATTTCAGCGCGCCGATCACCGCCGTCATCGCGGCGATGCCTTCGGCCGGCGCCTCCAGTTGGTAGGGCCGGTCATTCTCGTTGCCGAACATCAAGGCGTCGACGCCGCCTGCCTGCAACGCCTCGACGTCGCGTGCCGCTGCTTCGATCAAGCCCTCCATGCCCGCCTCGGCGTCGTAGAGCGGCGCGCCGGGCAGGGCGCCGATATGCACCATGGCGATGACCACCTTTTTCTTTTTGCCGAGGAAGTCGAAGACCATGGCGGTTCCTTTAAGTTAGCGGTGACGGCGCAGCCTGCAGCCGGCGTGCCGCCGCTGTCAGATCGGCGGGGCTGCGGAAGGCGGCGGGCGTCACCATCATCGAGCGTGCCAGGCGCAGGCAGCGCGCCTCGCAGGCGGCGCGGCGGTCTGGATCCTCGATCCATTCCAAATCGATGTTGTGGGCCAAGCCGAGGATGCGGCGGATCATCTTGGCGGCGGCAAAGCCGACCGTGTCGGTGAAGAGGCGCGCCATATAGGCCTGACGCTCTGCCTCCAGGGCCTCGCCGCTGCGGTCATCGGCGAAGAGCGCCGCCGGGTAGCCATCGCCGCCGGCTTGGTCCCGCCACAGCGCCAGGAACTTATCGGCAAAGGCGGGCCACACCGCCTCGACGCAATCCAATACCCAGGCGCGGTAGTCGTCGCGCGGCTGGTCGGCGCTTTCGTGACCCTCTTGCGCGAAGTAGTTGATCAGGAGGTTGCCGATCACTGCTCCCACATCGAAGCCCATCGGCCCGAAGAAGGCGAACTCCGGATCGATCACCCGAGTGTCGTCTTGGGTCACCATGATCGAGCCGGTGTGCAAATCGCCATGTAACAGCGCTTCGGGGCTGGCCATGAATTTCATCTTGAGGCGCGAGACCGCCAGCTTGAGGGAGGGATCCGCCTCGAACTCCGCCTTGATGGCGTCGAGCTGCGGGCTGGTCCAGCGGTTGCGCTCGGCCTGGCAATAGGGCTCGGTGAAGATCAAATCTTCGGTGATCTTGCAAAGCTCGGAGTTATCGAGGAAGTCGGCCATCAGCCGCTTCTTTTCCGGGGCCGGCAGTGCCAGGTCCGAGGTGAAGAAGAGCGAGCGCGCCATGTAAGTGGAGATGTCATCGACAAACCGCGGATAGCGCTCCCCCTCGATCATGCCGCGGCGCATGATGATGTGCGGCGACAGACGCTCCATGACGATGGCATAGAGCTTGGCGTCATAGTGGTAGAGGGTCGGGATCAGTTTGCCAACGCGACCGCCATGCAGGCGCATGCAGGCCTGTTCGAAATAGGCCCGCTTCAACTCCATCGGCCATCCCTCGCCGACCAAGCGCACATAGGGCAGCGCCTGCTTAACGCAGAGGCCACCGGCCGGCCCCTCGACCAGAAACACCAGATTGAGATTACCGTCGCCGACCTCGCCGACTGTCCAATCCTTGGGCTCGCCGCCCAATCTTTTGCTCGCTTCCGGCAGCGTGGCGAGCCACTCCACCAGGCTCGCGTCGCTCAGAATTCGATAGTCCTTGGGTGTTGGAAGCGCCACCGATCCCCCTTTGCGCCATTCACGATTGAGCCGTTCGTTCGTCCATTGAATGCGCAACTGCTTGACACAGGCAAGCCCAATGTTAGCCTTTTCCAGTTAAACGCGCGGGCGCAAGCCTCGAAGATCACCGGGCCCGCCAAGGGGAACTGGACGCATGGCCGATCAAGTGGTGCGGCACCGCCGAACCAAAGCTGTTGGAGGCATGACTTGAGCGCCGGCGGCGCCGCCGCCCAGCACCGCGAGTACCCCGACTGGTTCAAGCCAGGGCGCAGCGCCCAAAACCGCATGGTCGGATGGTGGGTGCCGACGGTGATGGTGGGATTGCCGATCCTGGTGATCGTCGGCATCGTCATCTACCCGACGATTTGGATGTTCTACCACGCCTTCCACGACACCAACATGATGAGCCTCTTCTCCGGTAACTGGCAGCCGGTCGGCTGGCAGAACTTTGCCGGTGTCTTGGCTTCCGAGCGCTTTCAGGACTCGGTGGGGCACTTGGCGACCTACCTCGTGTTCGGTGCCGTCTTCCAGGTCTTGCTTGGGACTCTGCTAGCCCTCATTCTCTATGAGTTTGTGCCGTCGAATGTGCTGCGCACGACGCTGCTTATCCTCATGGTTCTACCGATGATGCTGCCGCCGTCGATTGTCGGCGTCTTGTGGAAGTTTCTGTTGCAAGCCAACAATGGCGGCCTCAATCACCTGTTGATAAAGCTCGGCCTCTTGGGCCCGAATTTGCGCATCGAGTGGCTCTCCACCGATCTTTCGCTGGTCTCGCTGATCGTGGCCGACGTTTGGCAGTGGACGGCGCTTCCCTTGCTGATCGTTTATTCGGGCCGAGTCTCGCTGCCGCCGGCTATGTACGAGGCGGCTCGGGTCGACGGGGCCTCGCGCTGGCTGGTGCTACGTCGCCTTACCCTGCCGATGCTGCGCGAAATCATCGCCATTGCCTTCATCATTCGCTTCATGGATGCCTACAAGTTCGTCGACAAGGTCTATGTGATGACCGCCGGCGGTCCGGCGCAGTCTTCCGAGCTGCCGGTCTTTATCGCCTTCCAGAAAGGCATACGCGAGTTCCAGATCGGCGAGGCGGCCGCCTATGCCTTGATCATCTTTGCCTTCGCGGCGGTGCTGATCACGCTCTTCTTGCAGTACCTAAAGCGCGTCCTCAAGGCGCAGGGCCTATGAACGGCGCACAGACCGGATTCCTGCGCATCCTGCTGTTGGCGACAATCGGCCTGTGGCTGGTTTTCACGCTGTTTCCGCTCTACTTCATGCTGATCACCTCCCTGAAGCCGGTTGAAGAGATCAACCGCATGTTCCCGACCTTCTGGCCGGAGACGCTGAAGCCCAACAACTACGCCGGCATTTTCGCCGACCCGGGCAGTCTGAAGTCCCTGATCGACAGCCTGATTGTCGCGTCGGCCAACACCGTGCTGTCGCTTGCCTTGGGGACCTTGGCCGGCTACGCCTTGGCGCGCTGGTTGCGCGGCGCTGTGGGCGAGAACCTGGGCTTCTTTATCCTCTCCAACCGTATGTTCCCGCCGGTGGCAATCTTGATCCCCATGTTTTTCCTCTTCGATGCCACGCCCTGGGGGACGGATAGTTACATTTCCTTGATCCTGCTTTACCTGGTGTTCAACATGCCGCTGGCGACCTGGCTGATGATGGTCTTCTTCCGCGACGCCCCGCGGGAGCTGGAGGAAGCGGCTTACCTCGACGGTTACACGCCGTTTCGCGCCTTCTTCAAGGTGACCCTGCCCTTGGTCTTGCCCGGCATGATTTCGGTTGCCATGCTGTGCTGGATCTTTGCCTGGAACGAGTACCTCTTCGCCAACCTTCTGACCGGCTCCAACGTTAAGACCTTCCCGGTGCATATCCCGACTTTCACTCTCGGCAGCCAAACCCTGTGGAACCTGGTCATGGCCTTTAGCCTGGTGGCCATGCTGCCGCCGGTGATTCTGTTCATTGTGTTGCGCCGCTACATGGTGCGCGGCCTGTCGCTTGGCGTGGTCAAGGGCTGATGGCGAGGCTAGAGCTGCAAGGGGTCTGCAAGGGCTATGACGAGCCGGTGCTGGACCGTATTTCCTTGGCGGTGGAGGAGGGCGAGTTCTTCGTCGTGGTCGGGCCCTCGGGCATCGGCAAGACCACGCTTTTGCGCTGCATCGCCGGTCTTGAGACCTTGGATGCCGGCCGCGTCATGATCGGCGAGCGCGACGTGACGAAGGTCAAGCCCTATCACCGCCGGGTCGCCATGACCTTCGAATCTTACGCGCTTTATCCGCATCTTTCGGTTTTTGAAAACATTGCCAGCCCCTTGCGTGCCCGCCGGGTGGATCAGGCAACGGTGGCGGCGAAGGTGGGCGAGGTGGCCCGCTTACTGCGCATCGACCCCCTATTGGAACGCAAGCCCCATGAGATCTCCGGTGGCCAGAAGCAACGCACGGCCCTTGGGCGCACCTTGGTCGCCGAGCCTGATGTCTTCCTACTAGATGAGCCGATCAGCCACCTGGACGCCAAGATCCGCCATGAGCTCAGGCGCCAGTTCCACAGCCTTAAGGAATTGCGTCGGGTGGCAACTGTCTACGTCACCCATGATTATGCGGAGGCCTTGTCGCTGGGTGACCGCATCGCCGTACTCGGCGGCCGCGGCTTGGAGCAGGTGGGCGCAGCCCGCGATCTATTCGAACGGCCAGAGACGCTTTTCGTCGCCCGGCACTTGGGCCAGCCGTCAATCAACGAGGTGACCTGCGACCTGCAACAAAGTGACACAGGTCTTGTGGCCGTAGCGCGTGGCAGCGGCGGCTTTCGTTTTCCGGTGTCGCCGGTGCATCAAACTGCCTTGGCGGAAGTCAAGAACGATGAACTGACGGTCGGTATCCGCCCCCAGCACATCTCGGTTCTGGCGGATGGCCAAGCCAGCGATGGGCAGTTCGTGGCTGGCGCCTCGGTCGATGTCTTTGAGGCCTTGGGTGCCAGCGGTGTTCTCCTTGCCCGCAGTGGCGGCATTCCCTTCAATGTCTTAACCACACCCAACGCCCAGTTCTCGCCGGGGCAGCCGATCCGCTTGGCTATGCGAACCGAGGCCTTCCATTACTTCGATACCGCCAGCGGCGCCAACCTGCACCTCTTAAACGACACGGCTGTGGGATAGGGTCATGGCCAGGGTCACGCTGGAGAAAGTCAACAAGATCTATAGCTCGCGTCACGGGCCGGTGCACGCCGTCAAGGATCTGGACATGGTGATCGAAGATGGCGAGTTCGTCGCCGTGCTGGGTCCGTCCGGCTGCGGCAAGACTTCGACCTTGCGCATGATCGTCGGCTTGGAAGCCATTACCGGGGGAACGATCCGTTTCGACGACCAAGTGGTGAACGACCTGACGCCCGAGCAGCGGAATGTGGCCATGGCCTTTGAGAGCTATGCGCTTTATCCGAATTTCACCATCGCCGAGAATCTCGGTTTTCCCTTGGAGGTGCGCGGCGTCAATGCCAAAGAGCGGCGGCGCGAGGTAGAACGCATCGCCGCACTGTTGCGTATCGAGGACTTGCTGGAGCAGAAGCCGGGGCAGCTTTCCGGTGGCCAGCAGCAACGAGTATCTCTCGGCCGGGCGCTGATCCGCGCCCCGGCTGTCTTCATCCTTGACGAGGTGATGAGCCATCTCGATGCCCACCTGAAGTTTCAGATGCTCTTCGAGCTAAAACGGGTGCACCAGCAGCTCAACCGCACCATGGTCTATGTGACCCATGACCAGATGGAGGCCCTGGCGCTTGCGGATCGGGTGGCGGTGATGTCGGAGGCGCGGTTGCAACAGTTCGGAACCCGCGGCGAGCTCTATGAGAGGCCGGCCAATCGCTTCGTCGCGGATTTCATCGGCGAGCCGCCGACCAATTTCTTGGAGGTGCAGGTGACCGGCGAAGGAGACGAGCTGTTTTTGACATCCGTCGATGGTGGACTGCGCTTTCGGGCAGATCCGGTCCGCCGCGCCGCCCTGGCAACCCAAGGCTTGACGCGCTTGGTCCTTGGCATAAGACCGCAAAACCTCTCGGTGGTACCGCGGGAGATGAACGATAGCCTGGAGCTTTCGGTCCTGCTTAACGAGTACCAGGGGGAAATGTCGATCGTCACCGCTGCGGCCGGTCAGGCGGAGCTGCGGGCGATCGTTCCCGCCAGCTTTGACGCAGGACCGGGACAGCCGCTGCGGTTGCACTATCAGCCCAAGGACGTCATGCTGTTTCATCCTGAAACCGAGGCTTTTATCGGGTAGGCGTCCAGAAAATAGAAAAGAGAGGCGCGACAAAGGACAGGGATCAACGTCTTGGAAAGATGCCAACACCAAACGGGAGGAATTTAACATGGGAATCTTCAGTGGTTTGACGCGGCGCCGCTTCCTACAGGGA
Organism: Rhodospirillales bacterium; assembly: GCA_965222795.1. Taxonomy (GTDB): domain Bacteria; phylum Pseudomonadota; class Alphaproteobacteria; order Kiloniellales; family CBDCUY01; genus CBDCUY01. Next base: position 4,801,878 of record OZ244972.1, read on the forward strand.
TCGGCAGCCGGAGCGGGCGCCCTGGCGGCCGGTGGGCTGGGGCTTGGCACCCAGGGCTTGGGCAAGTATGCCCATGCCTCGGAAATTCCAGGGATTGTGCCGCCGGGTGGCAAGTTTAACAACATCGAGCTTACCTATTTCCAGGACAGTAACTGGCTGCACGCGCCGCTCTGGCTGTCGCCGCATTTCCAGGAAGCGGCCGGGGTCAGCATCAAAAGCCGCGAGCTTTACGGCGGCGGCGACACGGTAGCCAAGGTGCTGCCGCAGCTCCTATCGCGCAAGCCGCGCTTCGACTGGGTACAGTTCCCCAGCCTGTTCTTCGGCGCCTTCGCCGAGACCGGACAATTGGAGCCCCTGGACGACTATTTCGCCGAATACGCCGATGCCCAGGAATATTTGGATTGGGTCATGCCGGCCTACGGCGAGTTCTATACCAAGTGGAACGGCAAGCGCTATGGCGTGGTGCTGGACGGCGATATCCATATTCTGCATTACCGCAAGAACCACTTCCAGGACGCGGAGCTGCAAAAGAAGTTCTCCAAGCGCTTCCAGCGGGAGCTGGAGGTGCCAAAGACCTGGGAGCATTTCCGCGACTGCACCCAGTTCTTCACCGAGGAGCTTTCCAGTCAAGGGATTTACGGCACCTCCATGGTGGTCAATCCACCCAATTTCGGCTGGGGATTCTGGATGGACTTGGCGGCTTCCAACGGCGTCAACTACTTCGATGAAAACATGAACCCGGGGATCAACTCGGCGGGCGCCGTCGAGGCCTTGGACATGTTCAAGGAAATCATCAATTTCGGCCCGCCCGGCCGCGAAGCCATGGATCTGGCCGAAACCATTCAACGCTGGCAGTCGGGCGCCGATGTCATGTCGGTCTGGTGGATCGACTTGGCCGAGTTCACGGTGCAGCAGCAGGGTGTCGAGTTGGCTGAACAGCAGGGTGCTGCGATCGTGCCGGGTTGGGCGCAGGACGACGGCAGCATCAATCACAAGGCCATCAGCCTGTGGTGCCGCACCGGTGCCATTCCCAAGAATGCGCCCGATGATGTCAAGAAGGCGGCCTTCCATTTTCTCTACCGCATGTCGCACCCGGCGATATCCGACGAGATCGTCGCCGACGAATACTGCGGTTCGGATCCCTTCGGTGCCTCCCACTACACCGACGAGGCGGCCAAGAAGTATCTGGTGCCCAATCCGCAACGCGGCACCGACAATGAGCTCTGGGCCACCAATGCCGGCATTTTTTCCACCTTTGAACGGGCCCGCGACCACCTCAACGGCGGCCTCGCCAATGTCGAAGTGGGATACCCGCAGTTCTATTGGGAAGGCACACCGGAGCTGGCCGATGCCCTGGGCCGCGGCATCTCCAAGGCGGTGGCGGGCGAGCTGACCTCGCAGCAGGCCTTGGATCAAGCGGCCGAGGAGTGGGTGCAAATCGTCCAGAAGCTCGGTATCGATAAGCAGAAGGCGCAGTACCAGAATTTCCTCAATGGTGCCCGAGCCTTGGGCTACAAGATCTAACGGGGAAGCGGGAAGGCGGCCAGCGTCTCCTTCCCGCCTTCGCCTCTCGAAGCGATGACGGGCGGCGGCGCTAAGGGCGAACAGGAGCATCCTACGCCAAGAGAGTGGTTGTTATGGCAGGTCCCTTTGTGATCGGTGTTGACGGCGGCACCGAAAGTCTGCGCGCCGGGGTATTCGATGTGACCGGCCGGCCGCTTGCCTTCGCGGCCAGCCGCTATGACACGCGATTTCCGAAGCCCGGCTGGGCCGAGCAGGACCCGGAAGATTGGTGGCAGGCGATCGGCAAAGCCGTACGCCAAGCGGTCGCAGAGGCGGGCGTCGAGCCCAGCGACGTGGCGGCAATGGCGGTCGATACCACCTGTTGCAGCGTCGTTGCTTTGGATGGCGCCGGAAAGCCTTTGCGGCCGGCGTTGATATGGATGGACCTTCGGTCAGCGGCAGAGGCAGAAGCGGTCGCGACCTGTGGCGATCCGGCTTTGGCGGTCAATGGCGGCGGCCAGGGGCCGGTCTCGGCCGAATGGATGGTCCCCAAGGCGACTTGGCTTGCCCGCCACGAGCCGGCGACCTTCGAGCGCGCGGCGACCATTTGTGAGTATCAGGATTACATGAACCTGCGCCTCACCGGCCGGCGGGTCGCCTCGATCAACAACGTGGCTGTACGTTGGCATTACCTGGCCGAACGCGGCGGTTTTCAGCCCAGCCTCCTGGCCAAACTGGGGGTGGAGGCCTTGATCGATAAATGGCCGCAGGAGGTTCTGGCCCTCGGCGCGGTGATTGGCGGCTTGACCTCGGACGCAGCCGAGCATCTGGGCCTGCCGCCCGACCTGCCGGTGGCCCAAGGCGGTGCCGATGCCTTCATCGCCATGATCGGACTGGGGGTGGTGAGGACCGGCAAGATGGCCTTCATCACCGGTTCCTCACACCTACACCTAGGATTATCAAAGACCGCTTTTCATGGACCCGGCATTTGGGGCACCTACGCGGATGCGGTGATGCCCGGCTTGCACGTGGTCGAAGGCGGCCAGACCTCCACCGGATCGGTGGTGGCCTGGTTCCATCGCCTGCTTGGTGGATCGGCCGACTACGACGTGCTGAACAAAGAAGCCGCCGCCCTGCCGCCCGGCGCCGATGGCCTGCTCGTGCAAGACCATTTCCAGGGCAACCGAACGCCGCACACCGATGCCGGGTCGCGCGGTGCCTTTGCCGGCCTCAGCCTCAAGCACAGCCGCGGTCACCTCTTTCGCGCCATCTTGGAGAGTATCGCCTTCGGCACCGAGTTGATCTTCGAAACCCAGCGCGCCAATGGCTATCAGCCGGCAGAGCTGGTGATCGCCGGCGGCGCCACCCGGTCGGATCTCTGGATGCAGATCCACGCGGATGTTTCTAATCTGCCGCTGACGGTGACCCGGGTGCCGGACGCGCCGGCCTTGGGCTCGGCCATCCTGGCGGCGGTCGCTGCTGGCTGCTTTTCCACTATCGAGGAAGCGGCCGACAGCATGGTCCAGGTTGAGCGGCAAATCGAGCCCGATGCGACGCGCCATGCCGACTATGGCGCCCCCTACGAGGCCTATAAGCGGCTCTATCCGGCGCTGAAAGGGGCCCTGCAATCCTAAAGCGCTTCAAGATTGTTCTGTGCCGGGCTGGTTCCGGTCAAACTTGAAAGACTCTTAACTAAAGGGCCTGTGCCGCCTTCAGCACGGCCGCCACGTGGCCGGTTACCTTGACCTTGCGCCAGGTTTCGCGCAGCACACCGCTTTCGTCGATCAGGAAGGTGGCCCGATCGATCCCCATGTACTTGCGGCCGTACATGGACTTTTCCACCCAGGTGCCATAGGCCTCGCAGATACTGCCGTCTTCGTCGCTGACCAGGCGGAACGGAAGGTCATACTTGGCCTTGAACTTGTCGTGCTTGGCGACGCTGTCCTTGGAGACGCCGAGGATTTCGGCATCGATGTCGGAAAAGTCGGGCAAAGCATCACGGAAGCCGCAGGCCTCCTTGGTGCAGCCGGGCGTGTCATCTTTTGGGTAGAAGTACAGCACTACCTTCCTGCCTCTCAGCTTGGACAGGGTGAGGTCATCGCCGCCATCGGTCTTCGCCGTGAAATCAGGGGCTTGGTCGCCGGGCTGCAGCATGGTTGTTTTCCTCTTAGCCAAATCTGAAGCGCTGCCGCGACGGTCATAAGGCGGCAGCGTGAGTTCGGAATTTGCCGACAGAAAAGAGATTTAGGCGGATCTACCCGGCGATCAAGGGGGCCGTAGTCTGCACAAATTCTGCACAGGCTTGCGCGAAATACCCTGAACTTCGTCGCCTTGGCTGCACAGAAGTCGAGCAAGCTGGCCGGCATGACATCTGGAAAGCCCGATACTCGCCCGCACTTTTCCCTTCCCTATCGTGTTGTGCGAGATGCCTGGTGGCTGCCGCGCGTGATCTCTGGCCATTCTTCGGCCGAGATCCTGGCCTTTCCACCCCCCCTGAGGCCGCGCGGCGCCACCGGCACTTTTCACCGCTTTCGTTTGCAGGAATATTTGGCTACCGTGACGTCAGCGGATCCGCCTACAACCCACCATGAATAGATGCATGTAGCCGAATTGATCCTGACTGACGGAACCGGCGATGACACAGCACATTCTCGTCGTTGACGACGACCCCCACATCCGCGATGTCATCTGCTTTGCCTTGGAAAAAGCCGGCTACAAGGCGAGTATAGCCCGCGACGGCAAGGAGGCGCTCGCGCTTTTCGCGAGCCGAACCATCGACCTCATCATCTTGGATATCGGCCTTCCGGAAACCGATGGCTTGGGCGTCTGCCGCGAGATCCGCAAGGCCTCCGATACCCCCATTCTTTTCCTTTCAGCCCGCGACGAAGAGATCGACCGGGTGCTTGGCCTGGAAATCGGCGGCGATGACTACGTCACCAAGCCCTTTAGCCCGCGCGAGCTGGTCGCTAGGGTCGGCGTTATCCTGAAGCGGGTTGCCGCGACCAACCAACCCTCCTCGCAATCGCCCGCTCCCCTTAGCCAAGGGGCCTTGCACCTTGACCCCTTACACCACTCGGCCCGTTTCGACGACCAGCTGCTTCCCCTGACCGCCATCGAATTCGATATCCTAAGAATTCTGCTGGCCCGTCCCCGGGTTACCTTCAGCCGCGAGCAGATTATGGCATCAGCCTATCCGCCCAACATCCATGTGTCGGACCGCACCATCGACAGTCACGTCCGCAATATCCGCGCCAAGCTCAGCCAACGGGGCTGTGGCACGGCCATTGAAACAGTGCACGGCGTCGGCTTTCGCCTTGGCTCCTGCCAAGCCGAAGACTCCCGGCCGGTAGACTCCCGGCATGATTCCTGATGGCCAAACAGCTGACGGAGAAATGGCGCCCGAGCCTGCATATGATCGTCAGCGCGGTGCTGGTGTCCGTGCTGGTGTTGCCATTGATGGTGATCGTGGTCTTTGGCATCTCCGACGACCGCAGCGATTACCAAGCGGAGATCGATCTGCTGGCGCAAAACGTGGTTATCGCGGGGTTGATCGTGCTGGCGATTACCCTAGCGATCGCCTATGTCTTCTCTCGCACCATCGCTGGGCCAGTTCATGAGTTAATCCGCCGCACCAATGATATCGGCAAGGGCGACCGCCAGGCCATCCGTCCGCTGCGGCGCCACGGCAGCCGCGAAATCGCCAAGCTGTCCGAGAGCTTTCTGGACATGGCTGAACGCTTATACGACCGCACCGATTATGTGGCCAATCTTGCAGCTCATGTCTCGCACGAGCTGAAATCGCCACTTACCTCGATCCAAGGGGCGGCCGAGCTGCTGCGCGAGGCCGAAGGCGCCATGACAGCGAAGGAGCGCGAGAAGTTTCTCAACAACATCATCAGCGATGCCGATCGGCTCAATGTCTTGGTTGGCCGGCTGCGCGACTTGGCCAAGGCGGATAGCCCCCAGATCGGCGGCCATTGTAATTTGGCAGAGGCGATTTCGGAGATAAAGCAAGACTTCACGGGGCTCTCGTTAATCTTGGCAGGAGATGGCGGAACGGCTCCTCCCCCGATTATCCCCCTTTCCCGGGACAACCTGCACATCGTCCTAAAACATCTTTTGGAAAATGCGCTACAGCATGGTGCCCAGGAGGTTCATATTACCGCTGCCCTTGATCACGATGCCGTGGTGCTGGCGGTTGAGGATGATGGAAAGGGCATCTCGCCCTCCAATCAGGACCGGGTCTTCGATGCCTTCTTCACCACCAAGCGCGAGCAGGGCGGTACCGGCATGGGGCTCGGCATCGTCCGGGCCATGCTGCGCGCCCATGGCGGTTCAATCCGGCTGCTGCCTGATAGGAAGGGCGCATGCTTTGAGGTCAGGTTGCCGGCGCCGCAGAACTGAGGGCGATCGCGGCGAGAGGAGGGGGCAGTGTCGAGTTACCAGAGCTTTCCTGAAGGGGCCTTGTCGACTGGCATCCGCTCCCGCTTTCTGCCGGGCGTGAACGGGCTCACGATGCATGTCCTGGAGGCGGGGGAGCCAGGTAACGGCCGGCCCAGTTTGTTGCTATTGCACGGCTTTCCGGAGCTCGCTTACAGCTGGCGCCACGTCATGCCATCTCTAGCGGCGGCCGGCTATCACGTGGTCGCGCCGGACCAGCGCGGCTATGGCCTGACGACCGGCTGGGACGGCGACTACGACGGCGACCTTGCGTCCTTTCGCATGCTCAATCTGGTGCGCGATGTCATAGGCTTGGTGGTGGCCATGGGGCTGCCGAAGGTGGCGGCGGTCGTCGGCCACGACTTCGGCTCGCCGGTGGCGGCTTACTGTGCGCTGCTGCGGCCTGACATCTTTCGATCTGTGGCGTTGATGAGCGCGCCCTTCGCCGGGCCCCCGAGGCTTGTCGCCCAGGCGCCCACCGAAAGTTCTTCCATCCATGATCAGCTCGCTGCCTTGACACGACCGCGCAAGCACTACCAGTGGTATTACTCGACCCGCGCGGCGAATACGAACATGAGCCTTTGCCCACAGGGCATCCACGCCTTTCTGCGCGCCTACTTTTACATAAAGTCCGCCGATTGGAAGGCAAACCGACCGCATCGCCTGAAGGCCTGGTCGGCCGAGGAATTGGCCAAGATGCCGACTTACTACATCATGGACCGCGACCAGGGTATGGCCGAGACCGTTGCCAGCGAAATGCCGAGCGCGGCCGAGATTGCCGCCTGCCGTTGGCTACGCGAGGACCAGTTGCGGGTCTACGGCGACGTCTTTGCCCGAACCGGGTTTCAAGGCGGCCTGCAGTGGTACCGCTGTGCCACCAGTGGCCGGTTTGACGGCGAACTGGAAATCTTCTCCGGCCGCAGCATCGCTGTGCCCGCTTGCTTCATCGCCGGCCAGCGTGACTGGGGCGTCTATCAGAAGCCGGGCGATTTCGAGGCCATGCAGGAGAGCGCCTGTAGCCAGATGCGCGGCTGCCACCTGGTGGAAGGGGCCGGGCACTGGGTACAGCAGGAGCAACCGGAAGCCGTTAGTCGCCTGCTGCTCCAGTTCTTGCAGGAACAGGAACGCGACCGATAGCTTCAGTAAATGGTTTTCTTCATGTGTTCCGGATAGCCGCGGTCATAGGCTTCGGCGTCGAAGACTTCTGCTTTCGGGTCATCCAAGGAGCGTTGGCGCAAGATCTCGCCGGTACTCGGTAGCTCTGAACGCTCTATTTGCGCCTCCGGGTTCCACAGGCGGGAGCGCACCAAGGCCTTCTGGCATTGGATATAGATGCGCTCGACGCTGACCGCCAGCACGCTCGCCGGCACCTTGCCCTGCATGGCGAAGCTCTCGCGCAGCCCCTGATCGGTGAGGATGGCGGCCTTTCCGTTGACCCGCAGCGTCTCGCCGACACCGGGAATGAGAAAGAGCAGGGAGATGCGCGGGTCGACTACCAGGTTGCGCAGCGTATCCAAGCGGTTGTTGCCGCGCCGGTCGGGGATCAGCAAGGTCTTTTGATCGGCCACCCGGACGAAGCCCGGCGGATCGCCGCGCGGCGAGCAGTCGAGCCCGCCCGGCCCGGAGGTCGCCACCACCACGAAGGGAGCTTTCTCGATGAAGGCCCGGTAGTGGTCGGAAATGAAATCGATCTCCTTGATCAGCGAGGCCGGCACTGGGGCCTTGTAGAGCGCCTCCAGCTCTTCGACGGAGGTAACGCGCCCGGCGGCGGCAAGATCAGGCGGGAGCGGCGAGTCGGGCATGAATTGCTGCACCCTCATTTTCAAACATATTGAACGATTATTTTATAGAGAAATACTAATTGTGTTTCCACTTATAATGTTGGGAAAATGTTATTTTCCTAGTAAAGAATTGCTTTCCTTCTAACGAAAAGAAGAATTCTCAAAATATTAGAAATTTTCACAACAATAGACTATTTTTATTGTTTATTAAACTGAAGGTAGAATTATTTTTTTACTGAAATCTAGGGTCAATGTCGAATGCGGAAGTTTATCGTTGGTTTTGTTTGTATAGCCATCTTGGGTGGGGCTGTCTTAATGGCCTTTCCCTGGCTATTGGAAATTAAGCTGATAAAGGATTGTTCGCAAGCCAATCCCTCCGACGCCTGCAGGAATCGAATGCGGGCTATGGGCCACATATGGTCTGACCGCGACGACTTCGAAACCGCAGCGCTTTGGTATGGTCGCGCGGCAAGGTTTGGCGATGAGGTGGCCATGTTTCATTTGGCATGGATCTATGAAGAATTCCAATTGAAGGAATTTATCCAGTTGAGGGAACCTATTGGGGAATCCCCGCAGGCCCCATGCTACACGCCGCGTAGCATTCCGACGGATGACATCGATGCCATGATGATTGAATTACAAGAAATGGCCGATGAAACTGAAAGTTGCGAGCCCGTGCGGAGCCAGTCGATGCCTACTGGAAAGGATCGTCAATGGCGTTATGCCGAGCTTGCCGAATATTGGTATCGGAGATCAGCGGCAAAAGGATTTGCCCCTAGCATGAACAACCTTGGGCAACTCTATTTGAGCACGACAGGTCCCCGTCAAGATTTTGTTGCTGCATTCCAATGGCATAGTGCAGCTGCGAAGTCTGGGAATCCCGTGGGTCACTGGAATGTAGGTGTAGCCCATCTCGCGGGTCACGGTGTGGAGCAAAGTCAGGCTGAAGCCGAAAAGTGGTATACCTGGTTTCCGGATTCCAATCTTCAATCTCAATTGGCATCGCCGATCTTGGAGAGGACTCGTCTGTTCGGCATCACGCTATCTGACGACGACTGCATATCGCTGCGGAAGAGTGCCGAGCAGGGCTTGTCGGTGACGATGAGACTAGAGGCCTTAAAGCCCGATCCATCCCTTCCGACATTTAAGAACGCTACCGAGGCGCTTCTACAGGATCAGGGCTGAGGTAAGCGGTAACCAGGCTCGTGCGACAAACCCGCCTCCGGTGACAGGAATAGCTTGCCTTTAACACCGCATCGCACGCCGACTCACTTTACCGGGCTGTGCGATTAGTCTAGGAACGGGCCTGTCTGCGAACAACACAGGCGTCATCATGGCTCATCGAAAAGCACTTTGGGCTGCTTGCTTGATGCCTATTTTGGCGCCGTTAAGGCTCCAGAATTTCCTATCGCCAGGCTTAAGGCGCCCCCTCCAAGATGTACGACTGTAGTCTCCGCCCTCACACCTTTCACCAGGAAGGAAGCGAATGAGTAGCACCATGGACTCCCTGATCGAACGCGGCCTCGAGTTGTGGCAAGAAACGCTGGTCCAATTAATGAGCCCGGCGTTCTATGTTCAGGCTGCCGTCGTTGCCGTTGCGCTGATTCTTGCCTGGCTGGTTGCCGTCTTTGTCAGATCGCGGGTGCCGGCCTTTCGCCAAGAGCCCCAACCCGGCGTGCTGTTCGATCTTCGTACCGCCCTGCACAGCCTGCGCAAGCTGTTATTGCCTTTGACGGCGGCGGCAGCGCTTGGAATCGCCACGCCGCTTACTGTCGAGGCGCTGGGTGAGGCCTGGCTGGTGCGCGCAGCCCAGGGCTTGGCCTTCATCTTTTTGGTTTACAGCCTTGCTCGGCATTTGATCAAGAACCCCGCCATCATCCTCATCTTGAAGTGGTTTGGTGTGCCGATCGCCCTTTTGTACATGTTCGGCTGGCTTGGCGGTGTCATCGAGTATCTCGACAGCGTGACCGTCGAGCTCGGCAACATTCAGATCTCGATCTACGCGATCTTGCGGACCCTCGTCTTCGGTGTGGTGCTGTTCTGGCTCGGTCGCTTGTCCAATGTGACCGGCCAGAGGGTTATCCGCAACCAGCCGGCGCTCGACGCCGGCACCCGGGAAGTGGTCGCCAAGCTATTCGAGATAGCTGTCTTTGCGCTGATCTTTCTGCTGTTGCTGAATGTCATGGGGATCGATTTGACGGCGCTGGCTGTCTTTGGCGGGGCGTTGGGCGTCGGCCTCGGCTTCGGCCTGCAACAAATCGCCTCGAACTTCATTTCGGGGATCATCATCCTGATCGATCGGACCATCTCGATCGGCGACTACATCGAATTGGAAGACGGCCGCGCCGGTACCTTGCGCGAGCTCACCATGCGCTCGGCAACGCTGGAGACCTACGATGGCAAGGACATCATGGTGCCGAACGAGCGCTTTATCACCTCGGCTTTCACCAATTGGACTCACTTCGACAAGAAACAGCGCTACTCGCTGAATTTTCAGGTGGCCTACAGCACCGACCTGCCCAAACTTTTTGACATCGTCCGGGACATCGTCGCCAGCCACCCAAAAGTGTTGAGCGGCGAAGGCATTCCCATCGCCGAACAGCCCGATGCGGAAATCGAAGCCTTTGGCGATTCCGGCATCGATATCCTGGTCGAGTTCTGGATGGAGGGTATCGATGACGGGGAGAACCGGGTCGGCGCCGACTTGTTGTTGATGATCTGGACGGCGCTGCAAACCCACGGCATCGAGATCCCCTTCCCGCAACGGGAGGTCAAGGTCCTGGGGGAGGTGAAGACGTCGTCCTGACCGGATGGTCAAACCAATGCGGACGGACGTTGCGCACCCGAAGGCCGCGCTTAGTTAGGAGGCCTGCAAGAGCCTGGGGGCTTCGGCCACGCGCCGATAGCGCCAGACCGCCGCTGGCGGCAGATTGGCCAGCACCCAGTTGGTTCGTTCTCCCACGAGGCCGAGATCCGCGTCCAAATTCGCTGGAACCGGTGGCGTCACACCATAGGTGTACTGGACAAAAATACATTCGCCATGAATGACGGCGGCGATCTGGGAAAGCACGGCTGCGCGTTCCTGGGTCGGCATGCTCAGCAGCGGCAGGCTCGAGACAACCGCCTTGACTGTTCCAATGCCGTTCTGGTGCAGCAGTTTTTCTAGCGACTGTGCCTCGCCGCGGACGACGCGAATGCCAGGATAGCGGGCGCGCAAAAGGTCGCAAAAAGCAACATTCTGCTCAACGGCAATCAGCCGGCTTGCTTCAATCCCGCTTTCCAGCAATGCCTTGGTGACGCGGCCGGTGCCGGGTCCCAGTTCCACCACGACGCCCGGTGCTTGGATATCAATTTCGGCGGCCAAGGCAGCGGACAGGGCCGGACCACTGGGCAACATGGCGCCGATCTCGCTCGGCTGACGTAGCCAATGGAGAAAGAACCGAACCTCGTCACAGTCTTGCAGTCGGCGGGACAGCTGATCGATCATGGTATCTAGAAACTCAGTATATCAATGGCAACAAATGACGGTCGAAAGGAAGTTTACTTGATGCACCAAGGATAGGTCAGTGCCCGACCGACGGCGCCGACGCTATCTCTCTTCTTGTCGTGCAGCCCCAGCCAAACCCTCTCCGTGCGCACCTAATCATAGTCAGAGGCGCCAGCGTGGCAAAATTGAAATCCGGCCGGACCAAAAATCTTTCTATTGGTCCTATGCAACCCACCCGACGGCTCTTTTCCAACACCGGCAGGATACGGGAATGAATTGGCCGACGGCTATACCGCATGGCTCGCCGATGATGTGCTCCGTTGTGTGTTCCAACTTTGCACCATTTGGCAGACTCTATCGCCCATTGCAAATCCGCGGGTCATGCCCTCCCATGATCTATGGGCAATCAATCCCCAACGCAAGTGCCGATGCTGGGTGGACCGAAACCTGGTCAACAAGCAAGCCAACTCAAAGCACACGCACAATTCGGAAATTTCTCTGCCAAGTTTTACAGCTGGCTGGCCTCGAAGGTGTTGCAGCTTTCGAAGGTGCCGGACTTGATGCCGGCGATGAACCAACGGGTGCGCTGTTCTGAGGAGCCATGTGTAAAAGAATCGGGAACCGCATAGCCTTGGGACTGCCGCTGGATTCTGTCGTCGCCAATGGCGCTGGCGGCATTGAGGGCCTCCTCGATGTCGCCGTCTTCCAGGATGCGTTGCGCTCTTTCTGTGTGATGGGCCCAGATTCCAGCCAAGCAGTCGGCTTGCAGCTCCAGCTTCACCGAAAGCCGGTTGTAGGCTGCCTTGCCGATCTGGCCGCGCATTTGATTGACCTGCTGAGTGATCCCCAACAAGGTTTGGATATGGTGTCCGACCTCGTGGGCGATCACGTAGGCCTGGGCGAAGTCGCCCGGTGCCCGGAATCGGTTGCGCAAATCTTCGTAGAAGGAAAGGTCGATGTAGATCTTGCGGTCAGCCGGGCAGTAAAACGGTCCCATGGCGCCTGAAGCGGCACCGCAAGCGGACCCTATTTGGCCGGAGAACAGAACCAGTTTCGGCTCCAGGTAGTTGGTGCCGAACTCCACTGGAAAGCGGGCCTTCCAAGTATCCTCCGTGGTCCCCAAGACGACCGAGACGAAGTTGGCCAGCTCTTCTTCGGCGGCACTACGGGGCCGAGCTTGGTCCAGTTGGGTTTGGTCCTGGAATTGAGGTGCTTGCCCACCGCCACCGGTCAGGAAGGCGCTGGGGTCCACGCCAAAGAAAAGCGCCGCGACGACGGCGATGACCAGTCCAATGCCGCCCAACTTTCCGCCGCCGCCAAGCCGTCGGCCGCCGATACGGGGTATCCGCAACCCACCGCTAGACCGCCGCCCAAATACCGTGCCGCCGGTCCCACGACGGTCTTCCACATTGCTGCTTTGCCTTTTGTCACGCCAGCGCATGAAGCTCAGTATCCTCTCGACATTTACCGCCTGCCAGCTCTTTCGCAGCCCCCCGAGATTAGAGCCGATGAATTCAACCTAATGGGTATGCCCGCCAGTTTGCCGCGCCAAGGCACAAAACGCCAGGTCCTTTCACCTGCGACTGATTAAGTGGCTGAGGTTCGATCGCCGTTAACCAAGTGGCGATTCACGGGCCTTGGCGAAAGGCAACGGCTGCGGCTATGATCGCGTCGGCTCGCGTAACGGGCCATCTGGCGAAGACCGGAGAACAGCGATGCGTTGCAAAAGCAGACCCCTTTGGGTCGGATTTTGGTTGTTTCTTGCCCTGTGCACCTGGAGCAAGGCACCTTGGGCGCAAATCTCGACTGACGGGACGATCGGTCCGGCGGCCGACCTTGACGGACCAGATTTCGCAATCGGTGAGGATTTGGGTAGGCTGGCCGGGGCAAACCTCTTTCACAGTTTCCGTGCGTTCAATCTCCGCAACGGCGAAAGTGCGACCTTCTCAGGACCGGACAACGTCCAGAACGTGATCAGCCGGGTGACCGGTGGCGCGGCATCCAGCGTCGACGGCCAAATCATCTCCACCATGCCAGTGGCCGACTTCTTCTTGATCAACCCGGCGGGCGTGGTGTTTGGGCCCAACGCAACTCTCGACGTGGGCGGCTCCTTTTTCGCGAGTACATCCGATACCTTGCGCTTCGCCGATGGCAGCCAATACTCGGCGATTGAGCCCGGTTCTAACTCGAGTTTCAGTGTGGCCGCGCCCGAGGCCTTCGGTTTTCTAAGCGACTTGCCGGGGCCAGTCACATTTAATGGCAGTGATTTACGGGTGCCGGCCGATCAAACCATCGCCATCGCTGCCGGTGACTTGAGCGTGAACGACGGTTCACTCGATGCACCCCGCGGCAGCCTTTTCCTCACCTCCCTGGCCTCACGAGGAGACGTAGTGCTGGAGGACGGCGCCACAAACGCGCCGAATTTAGGGGAGTTGTCGATTGCCGATAGCCTGCTCGAAGCCGATGGTGATGGTGCCGGTGATCTGCATTTGCGCGGCGGAGCGATAACGCTTTCCAATGCCCAGCTGCGGGCGCGCAACTTCGGCAGTGACGACGCCGAAGGTGCGATCGCCCTATCGTCGGACAGCATAGTAATCGATGATAGTAGCCTTGCCGCCGACGTGTTCTTCGACGGTGCCGGAGCCGACCTCCGACTCGAGGGGGAAGACGTCCGTATCCTGGGTCGCAGCAGTGTCGGCGCGACGGCATTTGATAGCGGTGCGGGCGGCCAAATCGCAGTGAGCGCCGATCGACTCGTCATCGATGGTGAGGGAAGCTTGCTGCCGGCCGGGGTTCTCTCGGTGGCGGATGCCTTTTCCACCGGTGGGGGTAGCGCCATCGTCATCGATGCGGGGCAAATCGAAATCCTTAACGGTGGACAAATCGCAAGTACGACGCTTGGCGATGGAGATGCCGGCTCGATCGAAGTCTCGACGCCTATACTGATGATCGTCGGCGATGACGCCAATCGCCCAACTGGCATCTCGAGCGAGAGCGGGCTTTTCGCGAATGGAGATGCGGGTTCCATTACACTCCGCAGTCAAAATGTCGTGTTGCGGTCGGGTGGCCAGGTGAGCAGCAGTGCCGCTTTCCTGTCGGCCGGTAATGCGGGTGATATCAACATCACGGCCGATGAGCTTTCGGCCGAAGGTGAGGGTGCCGACATAGCCACCGGCGTCCTTTCCATTGCGGACTCCGGCAGCTTGGGCGACGCCGGTTCGATCACGATCGATGCTACAAGGATAACCCTGCGCGGCGGGGCTCTGGTGAGCAGCAGCACCTTCTCGGATGGGATGGCCGGCGATGTGACGCTACGGGCCGAGCGCGTGATCCTTGTTGGCGAGGGCAGTCAAATCGACACGGGTGTCTTTAGCCAGGCGGGGCCTCTTTCCATTGGCGATGCCGGCACGGTGACGATTGACGCTGACGCGGTTGAAATTCGAGATGGTGCCGCGGTCGCAGTCAACAGCGGTTTTCTTTCCTCGGGAAATGCGGGTGCCCTAAATCTGACGGCCGGGCGCCTGTTTATCTCCGGTGACGGATCGCCCTTTGTTACCGGCGTCATCGGCCGGCTTGAGAGCGGCTCGGAAGGGGCGGGGGGCAGCTTAACCTTGACTCTCGGCGACCTGGAAATACGCGACGGCGGCGTCGTGACCAGTACGACCTTTGGTGAAGGGGACGCTGGCCCGATTGTTGTTGCCGCGGACAGTGTTTTCATTTCCGGTGATGGGGCGGGGGTCAGCACCGGTATCATCAGCCAGGCAGATCAGGGTTCCCTTGGCAATGGCGGTCGAATATCGATCACTGCCCCGCTTATCGAGCTGCGTCAGGGGGGTGCTATCAGCACCGCGAGCCTAGCTTCCGGGGACGGGGGGCCTATCGAGATATCGGCCGATCGACTGACCATTGCCGGCGATGGCGAGGCGAGCCTCTTGACCGGCATTTCCAGCGGCACGGCGGAATCGTCCTTGGGCAACGGCGGCCGCATCGGCATCAGTGCGGCGCAACTGATCATCCTGCCGGGTGGCACCATCAGCAGCCAAACCCAAGGTGTCGGGCAGGGTGGTGACGTCGATGTCGCAGCCGCTGATCTTAGGGTGCAAGGCGATACATCACCGTTCTTCACCGGCATCACCAGCAGATCAGAGGCCACAGCCAGCGGCCCAAGTGGCTCGATCACCGTGGTCGGTGACATATTGCGCCTAACCGATGGCGCGACCATCACTGCAGCCAGTTTTGGCGACGAGGGAGACGCCGGCGATGTTAGGGTCGTGGCCAGCCGCAATCTCATTATGAACGCCGATGCCGCAATCACCACCCAGACCGATAACACCAACGGCGGCAACGTCAGGATCGAGGTAGTCAATCTGATCGACATCCAAGATGCCCAAGTCACCACGGCAGTCCGTGCCAGCGATGGCGTGGGCGGCAACATTTTCATTGATCCGGCGTTTGTTGTTCTCGATGAAAGCTTTGTTCAGGCCGATGCCTTTGCTGGCGACGCTGGCAACATCACCCTCGTGGCCGAGAACATCGTGCAGTCGGCCAACAGCGCGGTCACCGCATCCTCGGAGCTTGCGGTTGACGGCAGGATCACGATTGAGGCGCCGGAAACCGACATTAGCGCCGACCTGGCGGTGTTGACCGCGGCGCTGATCGACGCGACCGCCTTGCTACAGCAACGCTGCGCCGCACGAGCGGGGCGCTCCACTAGCAGCCTGGTTCGCTCTGGGAGAGGCGGTCTGCCGCTCGATCCCGAGCAGCCGCAGTCGGCGCCCTATTTGCTGGATAAGCCCTTGGTGCCGCCCGAGCAGCAGAATAGCGCCCGGCCGCAGGGGCAAGCGGTGCTGCTGGCTGAGGCCGGCCGACCACCGGTAATATTGATTGGCGATTGCCGCAAGTTTGGCTCGGCCTCCGCCTCCCATGACCGGATGGAGCCCCGCCAAGAGAGGAACGTCACACTTCTCGAAACACGGCATTCGCCCTTTGCCCGGACCGAGCCTTAGGGGATAATCTAAAGCGACCTCTCCAGGACGCTTTGCTCCAGGCGCGCTGCCGCCTCGCCATCATCCGCGGCGTCGAAACCGCGGGCCAGCTTGTGGCCGGCGTAGACCGCATGGGCAACCAGGCCCGGTACGTCACAGTCACCGATCTTATCGAGGCCGCGAATGCCGGCATGCCTTAAATCCTCGTCGCGGGCGACCAGCTCTTGGTAGAGCCCATCACGCGGCAACCGGCGGCCCACCACCACAAGGTTCGTCGCCGGCATTGCGTCGGTCTTGCCACTGTACTTGCAGGCCGTCTTTAGGGTCTTGCCGTCGTAGGCGGTGACAAATCGCGCAGTGCTGATCTTAACCCCTAGTTCGAGCAAGCGGCCCTGTGCATAGACCTGGTCATGGGTGTTGCGGGACCACTGTGACACCGCATCGCCCGGTGTGACATAGGTGACATGGTGGCCTCGCTGTGCCAGCAGCTCGGCCAGGCAACTCCCCATGACATAGTGGTCGTAGTCGTAGAGCGTCACCGGCCCTTCGATCGGTGTCCCGGCAAAGACATCCTGCGGTGTCAAGATGCGGGCCTGACTCTTAGGGGCAAAGGGTACCATGCGTTGATCCAGCAGCTCTGCTGTCCACTCGGCACCGGTGGCGATGATCACCCGCGGAAAGCCGAACTCGAGGACGTGCTCCGCTTCAAGCCGGCTTACCAAATAGACTTCCACATTGGCCATCTTTTGCATCTGGCCAAGCCGCCAATCCCGCACTCTTATCCAAGTGGAAAGCCCGGGTAGGCGGCTTTCGTCAAGAAGGCGACCGCCGAGCTCGCTGCCGGCCTCGGCCAGGGTGACCTGGTAACCGCGCTGTCCAAGGGCGCGCGCCGCTTCCATGCCGGCGGGGCCGCCGCCGACCACCAAGACCGCATCATCGCTTTTTCTGGGGGCGATGATTTCTGGGTGCCAGCCCCGCCGCCATTCTTCGCCCATGGTGGGATTTTGGGTGCAGCGGATCGGCACCGATTCATGATAGCAGGAATAGCAAATGTTGCAGCCGATGCATTCGCGGATGTCGTCTTCGCGCCCCTCGTCGATCTTTTGCGGCAGGAAGGGATCGGCGATCGATGGCCGGGCGGCGCCGATCAGGTCCAGCACGCCGCGCTTAATTTGGCTGACCATGGTATCCGGCGAGGTGAAGCGGCCGACCCCTACCACCGGCTTGCTGGTCAGCTTGCGGGCGAAGGCCACGAAAGATTCCTGGTAGCCTTCCTCAGAATAGCGAGCGTTGGAACTGTCCTGATATCCCCAAGTCTTGAGGTCCCAGAGGTCCGGCAGCTCGCCCATGATTTCGAAGACGGCGCTGGTATCCTCTTGCCACTGCAAGCCCAGCTCGCCCATCAACTCATCGGTAGAGATGCGCACCGCCACCGCACAGCTATCGCCGACGGCCTCTTTGGTATCCTCGATCATTTCACGCAACAAGCGGCAGCGGTTCTCAATAGGGCCGCCATATTCGTCGCTGCGCCGGTTGGTGCGCGGCGAAAGGAAGGAGTAGGGGCCGAAACCCATCCCCGCGTAGATATAGACGATATCGAAGCCAGCCGACTTCGCGCGTTTGGCGGCGGCCACCTGCCAGCCGCGCAGGGCCTTTATGTCGGCCTTGTCCATGGCTCGGGTAGCAAGTGGATACTGCAGATAGCCGGTCGGTGTCAGATAGGGCAGGCCAGAGGCGCTGAGCGGCATCTCGCGGGTGAAGCGGTTGCGGGTGTTGGCGGCACCGTGAAAGAGCTCGGCGCCGGCCAGGGCACCGTGCTTGTGAACCGCCTCGGTCATGATCGCCAGGTTGCGCACGTCGTCGTCGTTCCACAGGCGTGAGTAGCGCAGCGGCAAATCATCGGCGCTGGGGTGAATGGAGCAATAGCCGGTGCAGACCACACCCCAGCCGCCTTCGGCTCTGATCCCACGCAGGCCAGCGCGAATATGCGGCATGTCCTGACCCACGCTACTGGCGTGCGGTACCTGGTAGAAGCGATTGCGGGCCGTGACCGGACCGATTTTGACCGGCTCGAAGAGGATGTCATAGCGCGGGTTGCGGGCCATGCTGGGCGGCTCCTTGAGGACGGGAGAAACCTTTTAGAACCCGCAGCTTGTCACGAGATCTTGGTCAGATCCAAGAGAAATAATCGGCGCCATTTTCTTGGCTGAAAGATAGAGTACGGCGGTTCGCGATGGTCAGTCAGACGCGACCTCTTCCAGCACGGCGGGCGGAATTGCCGTTGTCACTTTGACAATGGTGTAACAGCGCCTCACCGCTTGGACGGCCGCGTCGACCTGGGTCTGGTTGCGGGCATGAACGAGGGCCAAGGGCCGGCCGGGTCCAACCTCTTCGCCGATCCCAGCCATGGCACTCAGCCCGACCGCGTAGTCGATGGCCTGATCAGCCCGCCGCCGCCCGCCCCCAAGCTCGAGGACGATGAGGCCCAGCTCGCGGGTTGCGACGGAACTCACCCAACCACTGTCGCCCGGATAGACTGGCACCACAAATTCCGTGGCCGGCAGATGCCTAGCGGCATTTTCCAGGATATCCGCCGGGCCGCCCAGAGCCTGGCACATCCTTGCAAAGGTTTCCGCCGCCGCGCCACTGTCGAGTGCTTTTCCAATGGCTGCCACTGCCTCTGTCGCGGTTGTGGCGAGACCACCTAGCAGCAAGAGTTCGCGGGCAAGTGCGACGACCACTTGGTGGAGGCGGGGGTCCCGCTTGGCGCCGGTGAGATAGCCGATAGCTTCCGCGACTTCCAGCGCGTTACCGGCGGTCCGCCCCAAGGCTTGGTTCATGTCGGTGATCAAAGCCCGGGTCGGCAGTCCAGCGCCATTGGCAACGGTGACGATGCTGTCGGCAAGCGCGCGGGCGTCTTCTCGGGTTGCCATGAAGGCGCCGTTGCCGGTCTTCACGTCCATCACCAGGCCCTCGAGGCCGGCGGCGAGCTTTTTCGAAAGGATCGAGGCGGTGATTAGCGGTATGGACTCGACCGTGGCCGTGACATCGCGAATGGCGTAAAGCCGACGGTCCGCCGGCGCCAGGTCCGCCGTTTGGCCGATGATGGCGCAGTGCGCCTTCCGCAGCACGCGGCGAAAGCGCTCGATATCCGGGGCCGTGTCATAACCGGGAATGGCGTCCAGCTTGTCGAGTGTACCGCCGGTGTGGCCGAGGCCGCGGCCGGAAATCATCGGCACCGCCGCGCCGCAGGTCGCCAGGATGGGGGCCAGCATCAGGCTGACCTTATCGCCGACACCGCCGGTCGAATGCTTGTCGAGGACCGGCCGGTCGATCTCCGGCCAGCTCAGGACATTGCCGGACCGGGTCATAGCCTGGGTGAGGGCGACGCACTCAGGTCGCGACAGGCCTTGGAAGTAGATGGCCATCGCCAAGGCGGCGACCTGGCCTTCGGAGATGCTGCCGTCGGCGATACCGGTGACGAAGGCCGTCAGTTCAGAAGGCTCCAGGGCCCCGCCGTCACGTTTGCGACGAATGATCTCCTGCGGCAGAAAGTCGCTCATGGGCTCGCCTCCAAGAGGGCGTCCAGCAGGCGCGAGGCGCCGATGCGAAAGCGATCGGTCGTCGCCCAGCCCGGTCCCATGATTTCCTCGGCTAAGGAGAGGTAAGCTGCCGCTTCCGCAGGGGTACGGATGCCGCCGGTGGCTTTAAATCCGATCGGGCGGCGGCAAAGCTCAAGGTCGATGGTCATGGCTGGTCGGCCTCGAAGTCGAAGGCGTGCGGCAGCAGCTCGCCTAAGGTAAAGCTGGCGCGCAGCCCGGCGGGCCCGGCCACATGCACCGGCGTATCGGGTTCGGCAAACTCCGCCAGGCGCTGTCGGCAGCCACCGCAGGGCGTGCAGAGCTTGTCGCCGGCGGCCAAGACCACGACTTCGGTGATCCTCTTTCCGCCGGCGGCCACCAAGGCGCCGATGGCGCTGGCTTCCGCGCATTGCCCTTGCGGATAGGCCAGGTTTTCGACGTTGCAGCCGGCAAAGAGGCGGCCGTCCTCGGCCCTAAGACAAGCGCCGACCTTAAATCCGGAATAAGGCGCATGGGCGTTTTCCCGCGCCCGCGCCGCCACCTCGATCATCTCGTTCAGTTTGCTCATTTGTCTTTCACGTAAGGGATGCCGCTTGCCTTTGGCGCGACCGCCTTGCCGACGAAACCAGCCAAGAGGATGACCGTCAAGGCGTAGGGGAGCGCCTGGATTACCTGCACCGGAATCTCGCCGATCCCCGGCAGGCTGACTCCCTGCAGGCGGATCTGCAAGGCATCGGCGAAGGCGAAAAGGAGGCAGGCCAAGACCGTCGGCACCGGCCGCCACTTGCCGAAGATCATCGCCGCCAGGGCGAGATAGCCCTTGCCGGCGGTCATATCGCGCACGAAGCCGGCGGCATGTGCTGTCGAGAGATAAGCGCCGGCCACACCGCAGAGAAAGCCGCAGAGCATCATCGCCTGATAGCGCAAGGCCGGGACCGAAATGCCGGCGGTATCGACCGCGTGCGGGTTCTCGCCAACGGCGCGCAGGCGCAGGCCAAAGCGGGTTCGGTAGATCAGGATCGCGACTAAGGGCACGAGGGCGACGGTCCCGTAGACCAGGAAGTTATGGCCGCTGACGATTTCACGATAAATCGGGCCGAGGACCGGAAAGGGCGCCAGTAGATCCTGTCCCGGCAGGGCCAGGCCGGAAAAGCGACTGGCGCCGGCTAAGCTCGGCGTCTGTCCGGCCAAGCCAAACCAGGATATCGCCAGGGTCGGCCCGAGGCCGGCTACCAAGATATTGATCGCCATTCCCGAAACCACTTGGTTGCCCTTATGGGTGACGCAGGCGTAGGCGTGCAGCATGGCAAAGGCGATCGAGGTCGCAATCGCGGCCGCCAGGCCGATCCAGGCGGAGCCGCTGATCGCGGCCACGGCGGCGGCGGCAAAGGCGCCGGCCAACATCTTGCCTTCCAAGCCGATGTCGATCACGCCCGAGCGCTCGGCCACCATGCCGGCGAAGGCGGCCAGGACCAGGGGCGTGGCGATGCGGATGGTGGAATCCGCCAAGGCAAGTGCGGTGAGCAAGCCTTGCTCCATCACCCTGCCTCCGCCAGCCTGCGGCGCTGGAAGTAGCCTTCGATGGGCCCGCGGAAAATGTTCTCCAAGGCGCCACAAAAGAGGATCACCAAACCTTGGATCACCACCACCATGTCGCTGGTAAAGGCCGGCACCTCGAAAGCAAGCTCGGAGCCACCTTGGTAAAGCGCGCCGAACAGCAGGGCGGCAAAGAGCACGCCGATGGGATGATTGCGGCCCATGAGGGCTACGGCGATGCCGGTAAAGCCAAAGCCGGCAGTAAAGCCCAAGACCAGGCGGTGCTGGGAGCCCATGACTTCATTGACCGCCATCAAGCCGGCCAAGGCGCCGGCCAGGCTCATGGCCAGGATGATGTTACGTCCCGGCGAGATCCCGCCATAGCGTGCCGCCGCCTCGTTAGCACCGACCGTGCGCAGGGCGTAGCCCCAGCGGGTCCGCCAGAGGAACAGCCACACCAGCCCGGCGACCGCCAGCGCCAGCAGAAAGGAGAGGTTGAGCGGTGAGCGCCCGGCCTTGATGCCAAGCCATTTCAGCAGGTCGTGGGCGTAGGGTAGCCAGCCGGCTTGGTCGAAGCGGATGGTTTGCGGGTTCTGCTGGCCGGGGGCGATCAAAACCTCGACCAAAAGGTAGTTCAGCAAAATGGCGGCCAAGAAATTGAACATGATGGTGGTGATCACCGTGTGGCTGCCGCGTGCCGCCTGCAGATAGCCAGGCAGAAAGGCCCAGGCGCCGCCGAAGAGGGTGGCCGAGATCACCACCAAAGGAAACAGCAAGGGCCAGGGCAAGCCATCGAAGGCCAGGCAGGCCAACGCCACCCCCAAGCCGCCCATCATCGCCTGGCCCTCGCCGCCAATGTTGAAGAGCCCGCAGTGGAAGGCGATCGCTACGGCCAAGCCGGTGAAGACCAAGCTGGTGGTGTAGAAAAGGGTGTAGCCGAACTGGTCCCAGGAGCCGAAAGCACCCCAGATCAGTGCTTTGAGAGCGATCCAAGGGGATTCACCGACAGCAAGCACCAGCAAGCCGGCCAGGCACAAAGCCGCCAGCAAGTTGATCGCTGGGATCAGCAGCAAATCGACCCAGCGCGGTAGGGCACTGTTCAAGGCGCCCCTCGTTGTTCGGATCTTGGTTGCTCGACGATGCCGGCCATCAACAGGCCGATGCTCCGCGCATCAGCCTCCGCTGCTGCCAGTTCGCCCATGATCCGGCCCTGGAACATCACCAAGATGCGATCGGAGAGGCCGTTGATTTCCTCCAGCTCGGCGGAGATCAGCAGGATGGCCTTGCCGGCATCACGCATCTCGATGAGGCGGCGGTGAATGAATTCGATGGCGCCGATATCGACGCCGCGGGTCGGCTGACCCACCAACAACAACGCCGGGTCGCGTTCGATCTCGCGCGCCAGAACCAGCTTTTGCTGGTTGCCGCCGGAAAAGGCGCCCGAACGCCACAGGGGTTCTGCCGGGCGCACGTCGAAAGCCTGCATGAGATTTCGGCAATGATCAATCACAGCGGCCCGATCACTTAACAGCCGTCCGTTATAGGCGGGATCGTCGTGATAGCCTAAGATGGCGCTTTCGCTGGCATCGAAGGCAACGACGATGCCCATTTTCAGCCGATCCTCCGGCACGTGGCCGAGGCCGCGTTGGCGCAGGCCGCGCGGATCGGTGATGAGTGGAGATGCGGTGATTTCCTCACCCTTTAGCCAGATCTTGCCGGCGCTCGGGGGGCGGAGGCCGGCGAGGCATTCGATGAGTTCCGTCTGGCCATTGCCGGAGACCCCGGCGATCCCCAGGATCTCGCCGCTCCGCACTTCGAAGCTGATCTCATCGAGGCGCGGGGTCCCCACCTCGTCTATGAGGCCCAGATTCTCGACCCGCAAGACCGGCTCGCCCGGCCGGGCGGGGCTCTTGTCGACCTGCAACAGGACCTTGCGACCGACCATCAGCTCGGCCAGGGCCTCCTTGCTGGTCTCGCGGGTGACCAGGTTGCCGACGACGGCACCATCGCGCATCACCGTCACCGTGTCGGTGGTCGCCATGATCTCCTGCAGTTTATGGGTGATGAGGATGACCGTCTTGCCTTCTGCCTTCAGACGGTTGAGAATCTTGAAGAGATCGTCCGCTTCTTGCGGTGTCAGAACCGCGGTGGGTTCGTCGAGGATCACCACGGCGGCGCCGCGGAACAGGATCTTTAGGATTTCGACCCGCTGTTGCAAGCCGACCGGCAAGTCGGCGACCCGAGCGTCGGGATCGACCTCCAGGCCATAGTCCTTTTCGATCTGGTCCAAGGTTTGCCGCGCCTGGTCCAGGGTTTTTCGCATCCAAAAGCGATCCTCGGCGCCCAGTACCAGGTTCTCCAAAACCGTGAAGGGCTCGACCAGCATGAAGTGCTGATGAACCATGCCGATACCCTGGGCGATTGCGTCCTCGGGGCCCTGAATGCGAACCGGCCGCCCGGTGACCAGGATCTCGCCCCGGTCCGCCTGATAGTAGCCGTAGAGGATCTTCATCAGGGTCGACTTGCCGGCACCGTTCTCGCCGACGATGCCGTGGATGCTGCCCGGCGCGACAGCGAGCGAAACGGCGCGGTTGGCCTGCACCGCGCCGAAACGCTTATCAATCCCCCGGAGCTCGATGGCGGGGGGTTGGTTATTGCTGTGGCTTGTTGTCACCTTGGCACAGTGATTCCGACCCAATTTGTCATCGCGAGAGAACGGAGGTCTGGCGCGAAGCGGGGGCCGCAAGGCCGGGGCGTGGCGATCCATAGTGCCGCAGCCGGCAAGCATCCCCCGTGGCCCGAAGGGGTGAGGAGTCCGTGGCCAGTCATGATGGATTGCCGCGGCCCACCGGGCCTCGCAATGACAGGAAAGGAGACACATCCGCAACACGAAACTGAAGGCACCTAGTAATCACAGGAGCTGGTCGCCATGTAGTCGGCCACGCTGATCGAACCACCCAAGATGCCCTCTTCGGCCTGGCCCATAGCGGTCTTCATCTCATCCGAGATCAGCTTTTCGTTATGCGCGTCAAGCGCCCAAGCCACGCCGTCTTCGGCCAGGCCCAAGACCTTGATACCCGGCTGCCAGGTATCGTTCATCACCCCCTTGTAGGCTTCCGCCACGGCAACGTCGACCCGCTTGACCATGGAGGTCAGCATGGTGCCCGGATGCAGGTGATTTTGATTAGAGTCGACGCCGATCGCCAACTTTCCCGCATCCTTGGCGGCCTGGTAGACACCGACGCCGGTGCCGCCGGCTGCGGCAAAGACCACATCGGCGCCGCGATCGAATTGGCTCCGCGCCAGCTCGCCGCCCTTGGTCGGATCGTTCCAGGCGGAAGGCGTGTTGCCGGTCATGTTGACATAGACTTCGGCCTCCCCATTGACGTGCTTGGCGCCTTGCTCGTAGCCGCAGGCAAACTTGCGGATCAGCGGAATATCCATGCCGCCGATAAAGCCGACCTTGCCGGTTTGAGAGGCCATCGCCGCCAGCATGCCGACCAGGAAGGATCCTTCGTGCTCCTTGAAAACCACCGACTGTACGTTGGGGGCGTCAACCACGCCATCGATCAGGGTGAATTTGACCTCTGGCAGTTCGGCTGCAACCGTTTCCACCGCCGAGGTTTGGGCAAAGCTCACGGCGACGATGATATTGGCACCGCGCCGCGCCATGTTCCTCAACGCCTGCTCGCGCTGGGCCTCGGTCGTCGGCTCGAACTCCATGTATTCGATGCCGGTCTCCTGCTTGAAGGCCTCCGCACCGTCGTAGGCGGCCTGATTGAAGGACTTATCGAACTTTCCGCCCATGTTGTAGAGCAGCCCTGGCACCACGTCTTCGGCCGTGGCCGGCGCGGCGGCGAAGAGACTCAGCAAAACCAAACTGGCAAGGGCCTTGCGCATGACATTTCCTCCCGTGTAACGACTGGCCGTTCTGTTTACGGCCTCGCCCCGGAGTCAAGCATCAAAGCCCCTTGCTGGCAAGCTCAGCCAGCGGCGATTTCGGACGTGCAGTGGCCGCAGCGCGTCGCCTTGATCGGGATGCTGGAGAGGCAGTAGGGGCAGTCCTTTTCGGTAGGCTCTGCCGCTGGTTCTTCCTCTTCCCGCTTGAGCTTGTTGATGGTGCGTATCAGCAGGAAGATGGCAAAGGCGACGATGATGAAATTGATGCAGGTGTTGATGAAGACACCGATATTGATGGTGGCTGCCCCCGCTTCCTTGGCGGCGGCGAGAGATTCGTACTCGCCTTCGGATAGGGTGATGAAGAGGTTCGAGAAATCGACATCGCCAAGCAACACACCGATCGGCGGCATGATCACATCGGCAACCAGCGACTTGACGATGCCGCCAAAAGCGGCGCCGATGATAATGCCGACCGCCATATCGATGACATTGCCGCGCATGGCGAATTCTTTGAACTCTTTCAGCATGGCGTCTCTCCTTAACCCGTCGCCGTGACTTTAGTTTCTTGGATGCTTCTAGACCATGACTTGCCCTAAGAGCTAGAACAAATAGGACCGGATCGTGGCAAGATTGCGTCCAGTGAAGATGATTGACCAAGCATCGACGAAGGCCTATCGAAGACCCGATTCAATCCTTAGGCTGATGTATCTTGAAGCGCTCGGAAAGGGCTGAAATGAACGTTAGGGCTGATGCAGACGCCGGCCTACCGAAAACCGCCTCCGTGGTCATCATCGGCGGCGGCATCGTCGGTTGCTCGGCTGCCTATTTCCTAGCCAAGCGCGGGCTTGACGTGGTGCTTTGTGAAAAGGGGCGGATTGCCGGCGAGCAGTCGAGCCGCAATTGGGGCTGGGTGCGCCAGCAGGGCCGTGACCCGGCCGAAATTCCCTTGATGATGGAAAGCTGCCGGATTTGGCAGGGCCTGGAAGCGGAAATCGGCGAGGACCTCGGTTTTGCCGTTGGCGGTTGCCTATACCTGGCGCGTGACGACGATGATCGGCAGAAGCACCAAGCCTGGCTTGACAAGGCGAAAGCCTTCCAACTGGATTCGCGTCTGCTGACAAGTGACCAGGTCAAGGATCTGACCGGCAGCGCCGGTGGCAATTGGGAGGGTAGCCTCTACACGCCAAGCGACGGCCGGGCTGAGCCGGCCAAGGCAGCGCCCGCCATTGCCCGGGCAGCCGCCGCACGGGGCGCCACGGTTCTCACCAACTGCGCGGTGCGCGGCCTAGAGATCGCCTCGGGCCGGGTGGCTGGCGTGGTGACGGAGCTCGGCACCATCCAGTCAGACACGGTCGTCTGCGCCGGCGGCGTCTGGACCTCACTCTTCGGCCACAATCATGGCCTTTCCATACCACAACTGCGGGTGAAGGGTACGGTGGCCAGAACCGGGCCCGCGCCTGAGGTGACAAAGTCCGCCGTTTGGTTGCCAGAAGTGACGCTGCGGCCGCGCCAGGACGGCGGCTATACGGTGGCGCATGGGTCTGCCAGCCTGCATTTCTTGGGGCCAGATACCTTGCGGTTTTTTTCTAAGTTCCTTCCAACCTTTAAAGAGGAAAGCGAACGCATTCGCCTGAGGATTGGCCCTGAGGCATGGCAGGCCGCGGGCCTCCGGCGACGCTGGCGCCTCGACGAGCGCTCACCCTTCGAAGCCACGCGGACCCTCGATCCAAGCCCTAGCCAAAGCGTGCTCAAAGAAATCCGCCGCAATCTTGACCGAACCTATCCAGCCTTGGCGGCGGTGCCCTTTGTCGAGACCTGGGCCGGGATGATCGAGGCCTCGCCGGATCAAATCCCTTTCATCTCGCCGGTTGAGAGGTACCCTGGCTTCTTTCTTGCCAGCGGGTTCAGCGGTCATGGCTTTGGCATCGGCCCGGGGGCGGGGCGTTTGATTGCGGACATGGTGACAGATCGTGCCAGCGCTTCCGAGCTTGCGCCCTTCCGGTTTAGCCGCTTTTCCGACGGCAGCGATCTTTCGCCCAAGGTGACTCACTAGAAAGCTTGGCCAGGCACTGCTGTCGTTGGGCCGAAGGGGCCTAAGCAAGCGCTTCCTAAGGACATGGCGGGCTGCTAATGTGAAGCTGAAATTCTCCTAGAAATCCGGGACAAGAGATGGCTGACGACGACGCAACGCGTGACTTTATTCGCGACATCATTCGTGCCGACATCGAAGCAGGGCGCTGCCAGGAGGTGGTCACGCGCTTTCCGCCGGAGCCCAACGGCTACCTGCACATCGGCCATGCTAAATCGATTTGCCTGAACTTTGGCGTCGCCCAGGAGTTTGGCGGTCATTGCAATTTTCGCTTTGACGACACCAATCCCGTCAAGGAGGAGCAGGAGTTTATCGATTCCATCCAGGAAGATGTCCATTGGCTCGGCTTCGATTGGGGAGATCACCTCTATTTTGCCTCCGATTATTTCGAGCAGCTCTACGGCTATGCGGTGCACCTGATCGAGAACGGCAAGGCTTATGTAGACGATCTCAGCGCCGAGGAGATTCGCGAGTATCGTGGTACCTTGACCGAACCGGGACGGGACAGCCCTTACCGATCGCGACCGGTGGCAGAGAACCTGGACCTGTTCGCGCGTATGCGGGCTGGCGAATTCCCTAATGGCGCCAGGGTTTTGCGGGCGAAGATTGACATGGCGTCCGGCAACATCAATCTCCGTGACCCGGTACTCTATCGGATCCTTCATGCGCATCATCCGCGCAGTGGCGATGCCTGGTGCATCTATCCGACCTATGACTTTGCCCATGGTCAATCGGATGCCATAGAAGGGGTGACCCATTCGATTTGCACCCTGGAGTTCGAGGACCATCGGCCGCTCTACGACTGGCTCATCGACAACCTCCCTGTGCCCTCACGACCGCGGCAGTATGAGTTCGCTCGGCTTAATCTTTCCCATGCGGTGCTCTCTAAGCGGCGCCTAATCCAGTTGGTCCAGGAAGGTCATGTGCGCGGCTGGGATGATCCGCGGATGCCGACCCTCTCCGGTCTTAGGCGACGCGGCGTGCCGCCGGCGGCGATCCGAGACTTCGCAAGGCGCGTTGGCGTCACCAAGTCTGACAACCTGATCGAAGTCGCGCTGCTGGAGCATTGCATGCGTGAACTCCTGAACAAGCAGGCCCTACGGCGTATGGCCGTCTTAAATCCCCTTAAAGTGGTAATCGAGAACTATCCGGAAGGTAAAAGCGAGATGTTGCCGGCTGTCAACAACCCGGAGGATGACGCCGCAGGAAGCCGCGATGTTCCCTTTTCGCGTGAGATTTTTATCGAGCGCGAGGACTTTATGGAGGACCCGCCCAAGAAGTTTTTCCGCCTGGCACCCGGCCGCGAGGTGCGGCTGCGCTATGCCTACTTTCTCACTTGCCAATCGGTGGTGAAGGACGCGTCCGGCGAGGTGGTCGAACTGCGCTGCACCTACGACCCGGCCAGCAAGGGTGGCCAGTCGCCGGATGGCCGCAAGGTCAAGGCAACCTTGCATTGGGTTTCCGCCCCTCATGCCCTGGCTGGCGAAGTGCGGCTCTATGAGCCTCTATTTCAATCAGCGGTGCCGGGCAGTGGGGGTGAGGTTTTAGACGATCTGAATCCGAACTCCCTGACGGTGCTGCAACAGTGCCGCTTGGAGCCAGCCTTGGCCGCGACCAAGCTCGGCGAAACTCTGCAGTTCGAGCGTTTAGGCTATTTCTGCCGAGATCCGGATGCTGAGGGCCAGTCACTGGTGTTCAACCGCACGGTAGGTCTCCGCGATACCTGGGCCAAGGTGAAGGGAAAGTCCTGAACCAAACGCCATATCCCTCTACCTAAGGGTGATCCTAAACACTCCTGGTCGGCGGCGCGGCGCCGAGCCAAGGCTAGCGGCGTTGCTTGAGCCTTGCCTTTAGATTCTGGGAGCGCAAGGCATAGATTCGTCCTGTTCGAAAGAACGAAAGAGGGAGAAAGATAGTCAACCTGCAATGCGATTATTAATTCAATATTAGTCCTTTATCGTAATAGTTTGCGCTCTCCATCCAGGAAAGACGCGCATGCTAGGGTCGCATACGAAACGCCAAGGCAGGGATATGCTGATGCATCGCTATTGCGATCAGCTAGGCCATTTGGTGGAGCGCACCCTCACCGAACAAGCCCTGGTTGCTGCCAAGCAGCAAGCGGAGAGGGCCGCAGAGGCGGCCAATCACGCCATGTTCGAGGCGGAGGCGGCGAACCGGGCCAAAACCGAATTCCTTGCCAACATGAGCCACGAGCTGCGCACACCGCTTAATGCGATAATCGGGTTTTCCGAGATAATCAATAGTGAAATTCTTGGAAAAATAGAGGGCGATTCGCGGTATGTGGAATACGCCCGGGATATCAATGATGCGGGCACCCACTTGCTCGGTGTGATCAACGATATTCTTGATATCGCCAAGATTGAAGCCGGTCAGCTAGAGCTCGAGCCCCGCCACACCGATGCCGTGGAAATCCTTGCCATTTGCGAGAAAATGCTGGCGCCGCAGGCCATAGAGGCCGAGTTGACGCTGGTTCATAGCTATGGGGCAATGCTTCCGCAAATCTGGGTCGACGAGCAAAAGTTTAAGCAGATCGTGATCAATCTCTTGTCGAACGCGATTAAGTTCACACCCAGCGGTGGGCAAGTGAGCCTTACAGCCAGTCGTACGTCCGATGGCGGTGTCGAAATCGTCGTGGCTGATACTGGCATTGGCATTGCCTCGGAAAACATTGACCGTGCCTTGGCGCCCTTTCAGCAGATCGACAATGCCTACTGCCGAGGGCACGAGGGCACCGGCCTTGGCTTGCCGATCAGCAAAGCCTTGATGGAAATGCATGCCGGCAAATTGATGCTGAACTCGGAACTGGGCGAAGGTACGACAGTGACTTTGCGCTTTCCTGCGGTCGAGCGGGTTTACAAGATGCTTGCGAGCGACCGAAATTCTAAAGTGGATCAGTAATGAGCTATACAGGCGAATCATCAAACGCCGCCAATGCGGTTCAGGTTCCTGACCAAGACGCGAGTTCGCAAACGCCCGAACAGCAGCTCGGTAAGGTCTACGATGCCTGTTCCGGTGACTCGGACGGGTTGACGGAAGTCTTGCCGGCAGAGCAGCGGATTGGTCGCGTGATGTCGGTAGCCGGCGCCCAGGTCGTGGTTTTGCTCGACATTACCGGCCCGCAGGAAGCCTTGCAGCAAGCGCCCGATCTGCAAATCGGTGCGCTTGTGAAAATGCGCAACACCTTGGCGACCGTCTACGGCATGGTTAGCGGACTAAGCATTCCGATCCCTTCAATGTCCGATAGTGCACCGGAGATGAAAATTGTGCAGGTGGAGCTGGTCGGCGAATCTGCCCACGGTGCGGGCGAGGAGCCAGGGCCCTTCCATCGGGGGGTCTCCTATTGCCCGGCGCTTGGGGACGCGGTCTTTCTCAGTGATCAGCAGGACCTGCGGCACGTGTTTGCGCAGCCTTCGGATCACTCGGTGCAAATCGGCACGATTTATCAAGACAAGAGCCTACCGGCCTTCGTCTCCGTCGACGACTTGTTGGGTAAGCATTTCGCGGTCTTAGGAACCACAGGGTCAGGAAAGTCCTGTGCAGTGGCCCGCATTTTAAATGCGATTCTTTCGGCCAATTCGAACAGCCATGCGATCTTGCTGGATCTACACAACGAGTATAGCCATGCATTTTCCGGCATGGCCGAGACCTTGGGGCCGGGAACCCTGGATTTGCCGTTTTGGATGCTCAACTACGAAGAGCTCAAGCACATCGTCATCGGCAGTGATCTGGAAAATCGCGAAGCTGATACGATTATTCTGCGGGAAGCGGTTATCGAGTCAAAGCGGGCTTTCCAAGGCGGCGGGCCAGGCAGCCACCTGATTTCCGCTGATACCCCGGTTCCCTATCGCCTCTCAGACGTCAGCCGTTTGATCGACAAGGCGCTTGGCAAGCTCGACAAGGCCACCGATTCCGCCCCTTACTTGCGGCTGCAAGAGCGCTTAGCCGCGGTTTCGAACGACAAGCGGCTTGCTTTTCTTTTCAATCAGGGCCTCGCTGTCCGTGACAACATGACCGCCATCTTGTCGCGGATATTCCGCGTCCCTGTCAACAACAAGCCGATCACCATCCTGGACCTCTCTGGGGTCCCCTCAGAAGTGCTCAATGTGGTGATCTCTCTCATCTGTCGACTTACCTTTGACTTTGCCATCTGGTGCGATCGGGCCTTACCAATCCTATTGGTCTGTGAGGAAGCGCACCGCTACATGGCGCAGGAAGTCAACACCCGCTTCGACAGCAGTAAGGCGGTGCTTAACCGGATTGCCAAGGAGGGACGCAAGTACGGAGTGTCGTTGTGCGTTGTCAGTCAAAGACCCTCTGATTTGTCGCCTGGTATTCTCTCTCAGTGCAATACGATTTTCGCCATGCGCATGAGCAACCAGAAAGATCATGAGTTCGTGCGGGGCACCTTGTCTGAATCGACGGTGGGCCTGCTGGATTCCCTGCCGACCCTGCGCACTGGTGAGGCCATCGCGGTCGGCGAGGGGGTTGCCGTTCCGGCCCGTATGCTCTTCGATGAAATGCCTCCGGAAAAACGGCCAAAGAGCGGCACCGCGCCCTTCTCGACGGCATGGCAGGTTGACGATAAGGACGAGTCTTTCGTTGCCTCGGTAGTCAAGCGTTGGCGCAACAATATCCGCTGATTTAATATTGTAGATCTGGGCGCGCCTCAAGATCGAGCTCGTTGGCGAGATCGTCGAGAGGCGTGAAGCCGAAATGGCGACTGGTTTGCGCCAGGATAGCGTCTCGTCCGCCCAGGGCATCAACCTTGCTGGCTTGGTCGGCAAAGGCTGCCGCGTTGACCTGGTCAGGGTCTAGGATCTCCCGCAAGAGCGCCTCGCAGTCGCCGCGAAGACCCCGGTGCGCTGGGCTTTCGCCTAGGTCGTTGTCCTCGAGGGGGTCGTTGCGCAAATCAAAGAGCTGTGGCCGGCTGCCTGCATAGTAGACATACTTCCACTCATCCTGGCGCACCATGAAGTAGCCAGTGGGCGATCCGCCGTCGTGGTACTCGCTCAAGACCGTGCGCTGCGGTCGGTCCCCATTCGCAAGATCAAAGAGGCTTACGCCGGGCAGGCTTTGTTCGGCTGCCGTTGACGTATGACCGAGCGCTTCGAGGATGGTCGGATGGCAATCCACCAACGACGCAGGTGTGTCAACGATCTTGCCCTCCGGCACATCGGGCCCGGCGAGGATCAAGGGAATGCCGGCCGACTCCTCATTCATCAGCATCTTGGTCCACATGCCGTGGTTGCCCAGCATCTCGCCGTGGTCGCTCGTATAGAGGAACCTGGTCTCATCGGCGAGGCCGAGCGCCTCTACCTCGGACACGATCTCGCCGACCAAATGATCGACCAGGGCGCAGAGCCCGTAGTAGCCGCGCCGGGCGGTTTCCATGCTTTGCTGTGTGAAAAAGCGCTTGTAGTCATAAAACCGGTAGATTTCCTGCAGGACCGGATGGCTCGGCGTTTCGTCTGGTCGATGCGGCAGGCCGATTGCACCACTGTCGTGTCGTCCAAAGAATGCCTCTGGCGCGATCAGCGGGTAGTGGGGGCTGACAAAGGAAACGAAAAGCACCCAGGGCTTGGCTTCCGCGACAGCCTGCCGCCGCAGCCAGGTGCAGGCCGCATCGGCAATGCGTTGATCGTAGTAGCTATAGCCGGTTTCGCCGACCCCCACCTGCTCCGCTAGTTCGCGGCAAGGGCCTTCGTAATCTGGCAAGGGCTGGCGTAAGAGTCCTTTCAGCCAGCCTACTCCTCCCACTACATGAAGCGGCAAGAATTCTTCCGAAAAGCCATTGCTGTCTTCGCGCCGGCGGAAGTGTAGTTTGCCAATGCTATCGACCCGGTGCCCGGCGGCAAGCAGCTGATGACCCCAGCCGGGGATC
Organism: Rhodospirillales bacterium; assembly: GCA_965222795.1. Classification (GTDB taxonomy): domain Bacteria; phylum Pseudomonadota; class Alphaproteobacteria; order Kiloniellales; family CBDCUY01; genus CBDCUY01. The sequence continues at coordinate 4,835,082 of OZ244972.1, forward strand.
GAGCCATCATAGGGTTCAGCGCTGCTCCAGCACCTGGTTTGGTGCACCCAGCGACCTGTGGCGAGACTGGCGCGTGCCGACACGCACACCGGCGAGGGTGTGTAGGCATTGCTGAAGAGGGTTCCGCGGGCGGCTAGAGCGTCAATATTTGGCGTTTGCACAACGCGATTGCCGTAACAACCGAGAACAGCTCGTGTGTGCTCATCGGCCATAAAGAAGACAAGGTTCTTGGGTTGTCGCGGTCTTTCGGACTGCACCACGTCGGATCCTTTTTTGGAGGCAAGAGAAAAATCCTCAGATCCAAATGGCGCAATTTCGGAGAACAGTGAAGTGATGTGTTCGAGCAGAAATGGTGCGGCCCCCGGCGGGCCAAAACCGGGGGCCTTGGGGTGCAAGACCAACGCTGAATATCAAGAAATTGGTCTAGCAGTCATCCCAGCCTGACAGAACGTAAGGAGACCCTTCGTTAGCGTGCGATTGCGCCAAAACTCTTCCACCGTCCGGGCGAACCGGAAGCGACACAGGTCCATCCAATGGCGCCGCCGGCCGTCGGGTTCGCATTCCAAACGATGTCGCCTTGATTGTAGTTTCCGGCCTTGGGAATGGCCAATCCACTCAAGCGCTTGCGGCCATTCTGTTCATAATAATGGACCTGGTCGCCCCATCGCTTGAGGATAAGCTTGTTATCGGCGGATCGTAGCCCTGCCTGGACTTTGGCCGAGGTCACGAGATTGGGCGTGTTCGCAGATGAACCCCAAATTCGGCAATTGGATCGCGCCTTGCCTTCGGTCCATGCCAGCCACCATTTATCTCTGCCCACGGTGTTGGCAGGTTGCTCGACCACCCCGTTGATCACGGCGCAGGTGTGGTCGCCACGCAGATTAACAAGGTACCAACGGGTTGCTGGCTGGATGGTCCAACCGCCAATTGTCCAGTGGTTGATGATGCAGGAACTGTCCTCGCCCAGTTTCAAGAAATTGCCCTTGTCGCCGACTGCGCGGCCATTGATGGTGGTCAGGCCATTGATCACCGCATGACCTTGTAGATTGCACTCGATGCAAGTTGAAAGGTCGCCGCCATCGATGGTGAGCTGGTTGAAGATCGATTCCGCAGTCTTGCGAAGATAGATGGGGGCGCCAATCGGCTTCTTGCCGTCGCCGAGATGAATTGAAACGTTGGAATAGCTGCTGCCGGTATTGCCCGCGTTTGTGGCGTCCATAAATATCCCGTGTTTGACGAAGCCACTGATTTCCAGACCGTCGATCGTATTGGAAAAGAAGGTATTTTTGACCTTGGTTCCGGTAAAGTGCGGCAGTGTGTCGTCGGACTGACCAAAGGCAATGTAGTGATTGAGCAGCGACAGATTGCGAAAGGTCGACCAATTCACATCGAGCAGTTCAAGCCCATACGCACCCTTGTTCGAACTTGAAACCTGCTGCGGACGGGTGAGCGTCAATCCTTCCATGTAGAGATGGCGGGAGACTCTAAATACCGATTGATTGTTGTTGTGTTGGACGATCACCGCATCCTTGGAATTGGAGTAGATCGCCGGCGCACTGCTTTTGGTCTGGTCTAGAACGTTGGAGACGCGGTACACGCCTGCCGGAAAGAACACCGGTTGCCCGGTGTCAAGCGCGCGCTGAATGGCAGCGGTGTCGTCGGCCTTGTTGTTGCCCTTGGCGCCGAAGTCCTTCACCGAAGCGACCCTGAGGCCGCGAAGGTCGCTCAATGTCGCTTTGGCGGTCCTACCATTTTGCACAATAGGCAGGACTTCATTTTGACTTATGGGATACTTTAATGTCGAGAGCTGGGTGATCTTCAGAGCCATGACCTTCGTTTCTCCAGAATCAAGAATGTTCTAACGAGAATGCAATCATAATGAGTGGTCCAAAATCACTAAACTCTGTTCGATGCTGCTGTCAATTTCAGAACACATAGTAAAATTTTGTGTCAAATTTTGATTAATTTGCCGCAAATTTCGTTAGGTCAATCGACCGACTAGAAAAACTCTAATCACTTCAAGATTTTGCTGGCACTCTAGATAGCTCTTTGTTCTGCAATGCTAGTCTCAGGTTCCAGGTGAAGACCATAAACCAAGTGTCCGACCGATTGTTGTGTCAAACTTGTGGCAAGCAATGGCGAGATCGAGGCCGTCGGCTCAAGCCGCGCCCGGCAGGATCACAATCGTTCAAATGGGCAATTCAAATGTGATCGTTCAATCGTGTTGAATAGCTTGCCAAACCGTATTTTTTATATGACGCTTGACCATCCGGGCAAAGGGGTAGTCTAACAAGGTTGATTAACTGATTGTTGCTCTTGGCTTAAAGATTCGCCAATGAAAATTCGCTTGCAGTTGGTACTCGCTGCTGTCCTGACGCTGATCGCGATCGTGCCAGTGATGCTTTTCGGGGTGGTGGTGTTTCACTTGAGTTCGGAACGGGCGCTCGAAGCGGCGACCGAACGATACATGCTGATTGCCAACAGCATGAAGAAATCGCTTTGGCGATTTGCCACCCATGCGGAAAGCGATTTCGAGCATGTCCTCAGCCTATCGGGAGTTCTGGATGAAAGCGAGGCCCATCATTGGAAGACCGCTGGGTTCGGATTTAGCCGATTTTGCATAATTGGCCGCGACAACATTGTCTTGCACCCGGCTGACGGCGACTTGGCAGATGCGTGCCAGTTCCGGGAAGAGACAATCCTCGAGTTAAGGTCCATAGCGTCGACGCAAAAAGTTGACTATTCGCCGGTCATGAAGGTTGCTGGCCAGCAGCCGGCGATTTTATTCTATCGTGGCCTTAGCGATGGCAGCTTGGCGATCGGTGAATTGCAACTGGAGTTTATCTTCGAACTTCAGCAGTCAATCGCCTTTGGTCAGTTCGGTCATGCAGCCATCATCGATCAGGTCGGACAGGTGATCGCCCATCCTAGTGACGCTTGGCGCCAAGGGATGAAGGATTTGGCCGACATTGATCCGGTTGCCCGCATGCTGCGAAACGAAACCGGGGTATCGACTTTCCATTCTCCGTTTCTCGATGAAGAGGTCGTGGTTGGCTTTACAACGGTACCAGAGGTGGGTTGGGGCATCATGGTTGGCCAGCCCCTGGCAGAAGTCTATGCCAGTGCCGCCACGACCCGAACCCTTGCGGTTACCATGACCTTGGTTGGCCTGGCAGTCGCTGTCACCTTAAGCTGGATGATGTCCCGCTATCTGGTGCAACCCGTGGAGGCCGTTGCCAGCGCCGCCAAGCGGTTGGCTGGAGGTGATCTGCGCGCCAGAGTGGCCATAGAAAGTGGATTTCAGCCGAAGGAGTTCCTGGATTTAGGCGCTAACTTTAATGTTATGGCCGATCAAATTTCGGCCCATCAGCGGACGCGAGAGCAACAAGCCAAGCGCGAAAGCGATGAACAACTAGGGCGGATCACCGCCAACATTCCAGGCCTGGTGTTTCGTCGCGTTCAAACCCCGGCTGGTGACGTGAGTTTTCCTTACTTTCATACAGGCCGAGACAATGTCTTCGGCGTGTCCTTCCAAAAAGGCTTCGTCAGTTTGGTCTCGCTTTGCTCAATTTTGCATCCGGACGACAGTCCCCGCTGGCAAGAAGCGGTGGAGAATTCGGCAAAGACGCTGCATCCCTTCGACAAGGAGTTCAGGATTTGTTCCGATGCCACCGGCTGCAAATGGGCGCGGGCGATCGTCTACCCGCTGCGCGAGCCTGATGGCACCATCGTGTGGGAAGGGATCGCTCTCGATATCAGTGCGCAAAAGGCCTATGAGCAAGAACTGATCAAGTCGAAGGACGAAGCCGAGCGCATCAATCAATCGAAATCGCGGTTTCTTGCTGCGGCCAGCCACGATCTGCGCCAGCCGTTGCAGGTTATGAGCTGGCTAATTGGTATCTTGAAAAGCAAGGTGGCCACCGCCAGCGATCAACAGGTCGTATCCGATCTCGCAAGCGCACAAGCGGTGATGGCGAACCTTTTAAATGCCTTGCTCAATATCTCGCAGTTGGAATCGGGCGCCATCGATCCGGAGGTTGCCGACTGTCCCGTGCGCATGCTGTTCGACCAGATCTCATCGTCCCATCAACGGGCATCAGGCATCGCTGGCATGCCCTTGAAGACACCGGCCCCGGCCATCAAGGTGATCGATTCCAGTGCTGTGTTTCGCAGCGACCCCGTGCTGCTGCGCTCGATTTTGGACAATTTCGTTGCCAATGCCTTGCACCACGCGAAGGCGACGAGGATTGTGGTCGGATGCCGACGGCGCGGCGACAAAATTAGCTTGCAAGTATGGGACGACGGCATCGGCATTGAGGCTTTTGAACAAAAGGTCATCTTCGAAGAATTCTACCAGGTTACCAATCCTTCGCGGGATCGATCGCGCGGTTTGGGCCTGGGGCTGGCGATCGTCCGCCGCACCGCTGACCTGCTCGGCCACGAAATCGAAGTGCGTTCGGTGCCGGGCAAGGGATCCATGTTCTCTGTCACCGTGCCGCGTGGCGAGGTGCAGTGGCACAAGAGGAGCTTGCACGAACCGGAACAGGGAGAAAGCCAAGCGCTTAGAGGCCGCTCGGTCCTGTTGATTGATGACGATCAAATGGTGCTTGACGCGAGCCGAGCACTTCTGACCCGGTGGGGGGCAAAGGTTTCCAGTGCCCGCGACGGAGAGGAAGCCCTCAAGGCTGTTGGCAATGGATCTCCACCGCCAGACGTCATAATCGGCGACCATCGGCTGCCGGGCGACACCACAGGCATTGAACTTGTCGAATTGTTGCGTAAGCGCTGCGGTCGCAAGGTGCCGGCCGTCATTGTCACCGGCGACACCGGAATCAATCGTCTTTCGGCTTACAAGCACGATGACTTGCAAATTCTTTACAAGCCGGTGCAACCAGCCAGGCTCCTGTCCCTCGTGAACCACATGATACAGGCGGAAAACCGCAAATAGTTGTTTCCTTGGTTTGCGCCGAGTGGACAACCTCCTGAGACTTCACAGCGAGAGCCTCGCGGCGGTGCAGGCAAGCGGGTTGCAAGCTGTAATCCTGCGATGCTGGTCCACTGCCCTTGGTTACAGGCATCGCCAGTCGGCAATACCCTCTTGGTCTAAGGTTTCGGGCGGCTGGCGTTGGCACGGGCGGCGTTGGCACGGGCGGCGTTGGCACGGGCGGCGTTGGCACGGGCGGCGTTGGCACGGGCTGGCATTGGCACGGGCTGGCATTGGCACGGGCTGGCTTGGAGAGTTCAGTAGCGTGGTCTTCAGCGGTTTTCCACCAAGAGGCTCCAGCGTAGCAAATGCTACTCTTGCCATTCGAGATCCTCGATAGCGCAACCTATTGAGAAATCATTTCTGTTGTAACGGCATTAAATTAACCGACCTTCGGTAGATTGCATTCGTCTTAACCAGGCCTCATTTACGTTAAGGATATGGCGAGGCATGGGGTGCTATACCAGGTAGTAAGATCGTATCGTTGCCCTGGGAGGAGTGGATCCATGACGTGCGACAGGGTGCGCACCTGGTTGTTTCAGGAATCGCTACCGCTGTGGTCTGATGTCGGCCTTGACCGCGAAGCTGGTGGTTTTTTCGAACTGTTGGATTTCCAAGGCAGACCGGTGCTGGGCGTTGCCAAGCGCATGCGGGTTCAGGCCAGGCAGATTTATACCTACGCGCATGCTGCGGTGCTGGGCTGGCAGGAGGGCCGTGCCTTGGATTCGGCTTGGCGCGGTTTTGACTTTCTGACCCGGTACTACTGGCATGAAGACGGCGGCTTCATTTTTACGGTCGCCGAGGACGGTACGCCGGACGACCAACGCCGTGAATCCTACGAGCAAGCTTTCGCCCTGCTGGCTTTTGCCTGGCTTTTCCGGGCAAGTGGCGAGCCATTGTTGCTCGAGTGGGTTGAGCGCACGCTCGATTTTCTGGACGGGACCCTTGGGGATAGCCACTTTGGCGGCTACCGCGAATCTGTGCCCGACCATCTGCCGCGGCGGCAAAATCCGCATATGCACCTCCTTGAAGCCCTCTTGGCCCTTCACAACGCGACCGGTGACCACGCCTATCGCCGCCGCGCCGATGCCATCATTGAGCTGTTTGAGCGGAAATTCTTCGATCCTGGGACAGAAACCTTGGGCGAGTTTTTCGCCGAGGACTGGGCGCCTGCTGCTGGTACGAAAGGCCAGATCGTCGAACCGGGTCACCATTTCGAATGGGTTTGGTTGCTCCATCGCTATGCGGAACTGAGTGGCCAAGACACCACTCGCGACCTAGCGGCAGCCCTCTATCACCACGCCGAACGCTACGGCCGCGATAGGGAAGATGGCTTGGCATTCGACGAGGTCCTGCGCGACGGCAGCCTGCACAAGGATAGCAAGCGGTTGTGGGTCCAGACCGAGGCCCTGAAAGCGCAGTTGGCCGAGGCAGAATGCCGCAAGCGGCCGGGGGCGCTTGACCAGGCTAAGATCTTGGTGGACGCCATATTTGAGCACTATCTGACGCCTGGTTCCGGGCTGTGGCAGGATCACGTGACCCGCGACCGGGTCGGCTTTGCCAAAGCCGTGCCGGCCTCGACCTATTACCATCTCTTCCTCGCCTTCGTGGAATATTTGAGAGTCATGGAAGGCTCGGTCTCGTCGCCAAAAGCCCTCTTGGCGGAGGACGTCTCGCTCGGTTAGACTTGGCTCCTGAGTGTTTTCGTTAAGAAGCTGTGGGCCAAGTTACAGGCGGTGCTCGACACTATCCAAATTCCAATTGAGCAGATTTATGTGCCGGTGAAGCGTTGGCGAGATCTTGATCCGGCCAATGTGGAATCTCTGGCGGAATCCATCCTGGAGGAAGGACAAAAGACCCCGATTGGCGTGCGCAAGGACGGCAAGCGCTATGTGCTGGTTACCGGCCTCCACCGCCTTGAAGCCTGCAAGTCTCTCGGTGAATCCTCGATCGACGCGATCCTGGTGGGAGCCAGGCAGTACTAAATTTGTGGTGGCTTGCCTTCAGATGTGGAAGCTCTCGCCGCAACCGCAGCGGCCCTTTTCGTTGGGATTGGTAAAGGTAAAGCCCGAGTTGAATTTATCCTCGACGTAGTCCATTTCGCTGCCCAGCAGGAACATGGTGGCCTCAGGGTCTACGAAGATCCTCACCCCCTTGTCCTCGACCACGTCTTCAAACTTCTTCCGCTCTTCGGCATACTCGACAAAATAGCTCATGCCGGAACAGCCGCGTGCTTTGACGCCTACGCGCAGGCCCAAAACCGGCTTTTCCGCCTTTTCTATGAGCTTGCGGGCTCGTGCCGCAGCGGCTTCCGTAATCGTGATCACAGATGGCATCATGGCTCCAGCACCCCCTGTAACCTCATGGTAACGCCCTATTCCTAAATGAACCCTAGCGCCAAGCGCGCATCTTCCGACATATTTCCCGGCCCCCAAGGCGGGTCCCAGGTCAAAGTCACCAAAACTTCGCCCACGCCCTCGACCGCCGCTACGGCGTCTGCCACCTGGCCGGGCATCTCGCCCGCCACCGGGCAGGCGGGTGCGGTCAGCGTCATAAGCACTGCAACCGAGCCATCTTCGGCAATGTCCAAATCGTAGATCAGCCCGAGTTCGTAAATGTTGACCGGGATCTCCGGGTCATAAACCGACGACAAGGCTTGTATCACTGCGTCAGGTTCGGCGACCGGCTGGCCGGGCTGCAGCGGCAAGCCGGCCCGGGCGCTAAAGCCCTCCTCAACCGCCGCCGTGCCCGGCATGAAATGGCCAAGCATCGCGTCGTTATCCATGGCCCGGATCCTTTACAAGCTTAGGCATCGGTTTCACTCGGTTGTCACGTCTTGCTTTTCCTGTTCGATGGCGGCCTGCATGGTGTGCCAGGCGAGGGTCGCGCATTTGACGCGGACCGGGAATTCGCGAACACCGGAGAGCACCTGTAAGCGGTCCAGTGCCTCTTCGTCTCCTTCGACATGGGCGGGATCGAAATCGTCATCCGTGCACATGCCGTGAAATTCGGCGAACAAGCGCTTTGCTTCGCTCTCTGACTTGCCTTTCAGGACTTCGGTCATCATCGAAGCCGATGCCATGGAGATCGCACAACCCCTGCCTTCGAAACTGGCATCCTCGATGATGCCGTCACTGTCAATCTTAAGGTAGATAACCAGAGAATCGCCGCACATGGGATTATGCCCATGGGCCCGGCGATTGGCATCGTCCCGATGACCGCAGTTGCGCGGATTGCGCCCGTGGTCCAGGATAACTTCCTGATAGAGGTCTCTTAGTTCGTCAATCATCAGCCGAATATCTCCTGGACACGCCCCAGCGCGGCCACCAGGGCGTCCACATCCTCGCGGGTGTTGTAGAGCCCAAAGGAGGCGCGCGCCGTTGCGGTGACGCCGAACCGCGCCATCAGGGGTTGGGCGCAATGGTGCCCAGCCCTGACCGCGACACCGGCCCGATCGATGATGGTGCCGACGTCGTGGGCATGCACATTCTCCAAGGCAAAGGAAATGATGCTCGCCTTTTCCTTTGCCGCTCCATAGATGAGCATTCCCGGAACCTGACGCAAGCGCTCGGTCGCATAGGCGAGGAGGCCATCCTCATGGGCGTGAATGTTGTCTTGGCCCAATGTTTCCAGATAGTCGATCGCCGCACCCAGGCCGATAGCCTCGACGATCGCCGGTGTGCCGGCCTCGAAGCGATGCGGCGGCTCCTTGAACTCGGTCTTTTCAAAGCTGACCGCGGCAATCATCTCGCCGCCGCCCTGGTAAGGCGGCATGGTCTTCAAGATGTCCATTTTACCGTAGAGCGCGCCAATCCCCGTGGGCCCATAGATCTTGTGGCCGGAGAAGGCATAGAAATCGGCATCGAGAGCCTGCACGTCGATCTTCATGTGCGGCGCCGCTTGGCAACCGTCGACCAACACCAGCGCGCCGCGCGCATGGGCCAGATCGATGACCTGCTTGACTGGCACCACGGTGCCGATGGCATTGGATATATGCGTGACCGCCACCAGTTTGGTGCGGTCGCCTAGCAAGCCCTCGTAAGCATCCAAGAGGAACTCGCCATCATCGTCTATAGGGACGACCTTGAGGACGATGCCGAGTTCGTCGCGCAGCATTTGCCAGGGAACGATGTTGGCGTGGTGCTCCAGGTGGGAGATCACCACCTCGTCGCCCGCCTTCAGGAACCTGCGGCCGTAGCTGGCGGCGACCAGGTTGATGGCCTCGGTGCCGCCGCGCACGAAGATGATCTCGTCGTCGCTCTTGGCGTTCAGAAATCCGGCTACCTTGTGCCGGCCGGCCTCGAAGGCATCCGTGGCTTCTTGGCTCAGCTTATGAAGACCGCGATGGACATTGGCATAGTAGGTCTCGTAAGCCTGCAGCATGGCATCAAGGACCGGCCGCGGTTTCTGCGCGCTGGCCGCGCTGTCGAGATAGACCAGCGGCCGTCCGTCATAGACTTTTCGGGTCAGAATCGGAAAATCGGCGCGCACCCGCTCGACGTCGAAGGCGGCGGTGGAGTTATCCCCCGGCGCGATGGTCATGGCCTTGGCTATATCGTTCATCCCCGCTCTCCGCTGAGCCAATGGTCGATGCGCGCCAAGAGCGCGGCCCCCAGCGCTTCGTCACTTACCTCTTCCACCGCCTCGGCGAGGAAGGCGCGTACTAAGAGCGCCCGCGCCACGGGTACCGGTAAACCCCGCGAGCGCAGGTAGAACAAAGCCTCTTCGTCCAGTTGCCCGGCCGTTGCCCCGTGACTGCACTTGACGTCATCGGCATAGATTTCCAACTCGGGCTTGGTGTTGATTTCGGCGTGGTCGGAAAGCAGCAAGGTCTTGGAGAGCTGATGGCCGTCCGTCTTCTGCGCGTCCTTATGGACCACGATGCGCCCCTGGAAGACCCCACGTGCCTTGCCGTCCAGGACTCCTTTGAAGGCTTCCCTGCAACTGGTGTTGGGGGCGTGATGCTCGATAACCGTCGTGTTGTCGCAGTGTTGCTCACCAGCCTGGGCATAGGCGCCTGAAAGCTGGCAGTGGGCGCCTTCGCCCTCGAGGCTTACATGCGCCTCGCAGCGGGTGAGTAAGCCGCCCAAGGTTAGGCCGAAGCCTTTGTAACATGCCCCCTGCGCCAGGGTGATCCCGTTCATGTCGATCTGGGTGGCCTGGGCAGGGCCGTCGAAAAGCTTGATGTGCCGTAGCTTGGCACCTTCAGCCAGCCCAATGGTGGTAAGGGCGTTGATAAAGCAAGGCGCCTTGGCCGAACCAACATGGTGTTCGATCAGTGTTGCCTGGCAGTCGGGGGCAAGCTGGATGATGTGGCGCGGATGATAAGCCGTCGGCTGGCTATCGCCCGTGCTGAGGTGAAAAACTTCGATCGATCGGGTAACATGGGTGCCCGCTTCGAGGCGGAGCACCAAACCATCAGCGGCGAGCGCGCTGTTCAATCCGCTCAAGGGGCCAAGCTTGCGGTGGTCACCGAGGCTCAGCAGAGGCGCGATGCCCTCGGGATCTTCCGCCAAGGCCGTTGCCAGGCTACTGAACCTACATCCGGTCTCTAAGTCTTCAAGCTTCGTTAGGCTCCTGGCCAACCGTCCGTTGATGAACACCAGCCGGTGGCTTGGGCTCGCGTCGGAGCAGAGAGAGGGAAGGGGAGGGAGTTCTTCGACCAGCGGCGTGCCGGCAGCGGAGAGGAAGCCAAGCTTCTCCAGTTGTCGCAGGCTCGTGTACTTCCAGTCCTCGATGGTACGGTCCGGAAATCCGGCTTCCTGGAAGCGTGCCATGCCCTGGTCACGCATCGCCGCAAGCCATGGGAGGTCCTGGCCGGGCAGCGAGTCCCGCGACTGGCCGTAGCTTTGCACCAGGGCATCGACGGCAGGGCTGGTGGAGGGGGGCTGGGCGTGCATAACGACCTTATCCCTTATGCCGCAGCCGGCGAAAGGCCGGCATAGCCTTTGGCTTCCAGCTCTTCGGCGAGTTCTTTGCCGCCGGAGCGGGCGATCCGGCCGTCCGACAGGATATGCACCCGGTCAGGCACGATGTAGTTCAGCAGGCGTTGGTAGTGGGTGATGATCAGCATGGCGCGATCCGGCGCCCGCATGGCGTTGACTCCATCGGCCACGGCCTTCAACGCATCGATGTCGAGGCCGCTGTCGGTTTCGTCGAGGATGGCCAGACGCGGCGCCAGCATAGCCATTTGCAGCATTTCGTTGCGCTTCTTCTCGCCACCGGAAAAGCCGACGTTGACGGCACGCTTAAGGAAATCATCGGACATGCCGAGTTCCTTAATCTTCGCGCGCACCTGGCGCATGAACTGCATGGCATCCAAGGGCGTTTCGCCGCGGTGCTTGCGTTGCGCGTTGACCGCCTCCTTCAGGAAGGTGGTGTTGGCGACGCCGGGGATTTCGACCGGGTACTGGAAGGCCAGGAAGACGCCTTCGGCGGCGCGCTCCTCGGGCTCCAGGGCCAGCAAATCCTGTCCCTGATAGGTGACGCTGCCGCCCGTGACCTGATAGCCATCGCGACCGCTCAGCACATAGGAAAGTGTCGACTTGCCGGACCCATTGGGGCCCATGATGGCATGCACTTCGCCGGCCTCGATCTTGAGGTCGATGCCTTTGAGAATGGCCTTTTCGTCCACCGACGCCTGCAGATCACTGATGTGCAGCAAAACTTATTCTCCCTGATCTCGTGCGCCCCAGCGCCACCGCCATGACCCTGCCGTCTTGGATTTTGAGAACACGGCGAAGACCAATATCAGGGCGATCAGGCCAAGAACGAAGACGATGGTATCGGTGATGCTTGGCGCGCTGCTGAGGACGGTGAGGCGGGCCCAGACGAGGCAAAATACGACGAATACCAGCACCAACAGCCAGCCTTTCCAATTGCTTGGTGTGGCACCATAACCGTATTTCTTTGGCTTGAACCAAGGCTCTTTCGACATATGAGGACCTATCCCACGCTACCTTCCAAGCTGATACCGACCAACTTTTGTGCTTCGACGGCAAACTCCATCGGCAATTGCTGCAGCACCTCGCGGCAAAATCCGTTGACTACCAGGGCGACCGCATCCTCCTCACCGATGCCGCGCTGACGGCAATAGAAGAGTTGATCCTCGCTGATCTTGGAGGTGGTTGCTTCGTGCTCGACCTGGGCGCTGGCATTGCGGCTTTCGATATAGGGCACGGTGTGGGCGCCGCAGCGCTCCCCGATCAGTAAGGAATCACACTGGGTGTGGTTGCGCGCGGCCTCGGCCTTTCGAGAAATGCGCACCAGGCCGCGATAGGTTTGCTGAGCCCGGCCCGCGGAAATGCCTTTGGAAATTATGCGCGAGCGGGTGTTCTTGCCGAGATGAATCATCTTGGTGCCGGTGTCTGCCTGCTGACGGTTGTTGGTGATGGCGATCGAATAGAACTCGCCCACCGAATGGTCGCCCTGCAGGATGCAGCTGGGGTACTTCCAGGTGATCGCTGAGCCGGTTTCCACCTGGGTCCAGGAGATCTTGGAGTGATGGCCGCGACAGGCGCCGCGCTTGGTGACGAAATTGTAGATGCCGCCCTTGCCGTTCTCGTCGCCTGGATACCAGTTCTGCACCGTCGAATACTTGATTTCCGCCTCGTCTAGAGCGACCAGCTCGACCACGGCGGCGTGCAGCTGGTTCTCATCGCGCATCGGCGCGGTACAACCCTCCAGGTAGCTGACGTAGGAACCCTTGTCGGCGATGATCAGGGTGCGCTCGAATTGACCGGTGTTTTCCGCGTTGATGCGGAAGTAGGTGGAAAGCTCCATCGGGCAGCGCACCCCTTCGGGGATGTAGACGAAGGAGCCATCGGTGAAGACCGCGGAGTTCAAACAGGCGTGCTTGTTATCTGCGTAGGGAACCACCGAGCCGAGATAGCGGCGCACCAAGTCCGGGTGGTGCTTTACCGCCTCGGAGATCGAGCAGAAGATGACGCCGACCTCTTCCAGCTTTTTCTTGAAGGTGGTAGCGACCGAAACGCTGTCGAAGACGGCATCGACTGCGACGCCGGCCAGGCGCTCCTGTTCGCGCAAGGGTATGCCAAGTTTCTCATAGGTGCGCAGCAGCTCGGGGTCGACCTCGTCCAGGCTCTTGGGCTTTTCCGCCGTCCTGGGCGCCGCATAATAGTAAGCATCCTGATAATCGAGCGGCGGAAAGTCGACCTTGGCCCAGCTCGGCTCCGGCATGGTCAGCCAATGGCGATAGGCCTTCAGGCGCCAGTCCAGTAGCCAGTCCGGCTCTTCCTTCTTGGCGGAGATAAAGCGGATGATGTCTTCATTTAAGCCTTTGGGCGCGCGATCAGAGTCGATCTCGGTAACGAAACCGTACTTGTACTTTTCCGCACCAAGCGATCGAACGTGCTCAAGTGTCTCGGCGTCGGCCGCCATGGCCTCGGTCTCCCCTTTTCACCAGGCCGGTTTCTAGTGGCCCGATCATCCCCGCAGAATACTTCCCAATCAGACTAACCCAGTGTCGCAAGCTGTTCCCCGGCTTGCGATATTCTCGCCGTACAAGGTGTTTCCGGCTGGGCCATATCAGCCAGGCTGACCTTTGACAAGGCCTCTCGGATCGCCCGATTCACCTGATCCCAGTTGCCCCGCATGGGGCAGAGTGATTCCACCTCACAGCAGCCCGAATTGCCATCCACACAGGCGGTCAGCGCGATTGGCCCCTCCAATGCCTGGATGATTTGGGCCATGGTGATGTGTTCGGGGTCGCGGCTGAGGGCATAGCCGCCGCTGGCCCCGCGATGGGAAACGATCAGGCCCGCGCGGGCCAAGCAATTCATCAACTTAGCGACCGTCGGCAGGGGCACCCCAGTGGACTGGGAAATCTGTGTCGCTGTACGTATTTCTGCTTCTTGCTGGGCCATTTGCGCCAGTACCACCACCGCATAGTCTGTCAGACGGTTCAGCCGAAGCATTCCTGCCCCTCCAATTCAGATCAAATTAGTATGAATTGAAATATCGTATCTGGATAGAAAATCAAGCGATATTTTTGCCTAGTCGCGAGTTGCCGGGTTGGCCACGGGGCGCAGATGCCTCAAGGTCCTGTGAAATCATGTGATGCTCGGATGATCGCCGATGCTTTATTCTTAAGTTGACTAGAAATTCGCTTCGCCCAGAAAGCCATTGAGTGAAGGGAGGTCCCTTCTTTAGCGTTCTTGATTGACAGCAGCTTCACCAATGAGGAAACCCATGGTGCACTGGCGCTCTAACTTACTTCTAAGTCAAGCCATGGTCGGTGTTTTTTTACTTGTGTTCAGGGTGGCTTGCGTCGCTCAGGCACAAGAGGAAAGGTTTTCCGGGCCCAAAGGCCATTTCAAGGTGGAAAGGCCAGCCGACCTTAGGGACGCCGAAGCCTTGAAGATTTACGAAAGGATGCTCGACGACATCGTGGAAGGCTATAGTCTTTCGAGAAATCCCGCAGCGATGCAATATCGACGCTGGCAGCGCTTTAACAGGGCGCCCTATCGTTCTGCCACCCATGGCGAGCGCTATGTCAACAACTATGCCAATAAGATCGGCGAAGCCTATGGCAGGTACGAGAAGACGGGGACAATGCCTGTTGGCGCCGTTTTGGCCAAAGACAGCTTTGCGGTGACCTCCGGTGGCGATGTCTTTGTCGGCCCGCTCTTTTTGATGGAAAAGATGCCGGCCGGATTCAATCCGTCCAGCCGGGATTGGCGCTATATGATGATCATGCCCGATGGAAGCCTTTTCGGAGAGACCAAGGGCGTGGGATCACAACGGGTAGAGTTTTGCATAACCTGCCATGAGGCGGCCGGTGCCGAAAATGACCACCTTTTCTTTATTCCAGATGCTTACCGAACAAATATTTCTGACACCAACAAAAACTAAAAATTTGCCCCTAGGCACAAACTCTCAGTTGAGGCATCACATCAACGTGAGGTCAAGTGATGGCTGAGGACAGTTGGAAACGGCTACCCTAGCATGACCCGGTAAAATGCATTCAAAGCTTTGAACGAAGCATGGTCTTTCTGGCGGGAGGGAAGAAATGAGATCTCGAAAACGGCAGCTATTGTCAACAACGGTGGTGCCTTTGGTAGTGGTGGCCGGCGTAGCCTTTGTCGGGGTGAACGCGGCCATAAGCTTGACTCCAAGCCCAGTGTTGGCTGCGTGTAACCCGTGCAATCCCTGTGCGGCCAATCCCTGCAATCCGTGTAATCCCTGCGCGGCGGCCAATCCCTGCAATCCGTGTAATCCCTGCAACCCCTGCGCGGCGGCCAACCCCTGTAATCCCTGCGCGGCCAATCCCTGTAACCCCTGCAATCCCTGCGCGGCCAATCCCTGTAACCCCTGCAATCCCTGCGCGGCCAATCCCTGTAACCCCTGCAATCCTTGCAACCCGTGTAATCCCTGTGCGGCCAATCCCTGTAACCCCTGCAATCCTTGCGCAGCCGGTGGCGGGGCGGCGAGCAACAACTGCGCTATTCCAAGGTTACGTACGGCGGCTCTTAGTAATCCCTGCAATCCCTGTGCGGCGAATCCCTGTAACCCGTGCAATCCTTGCAACCCCTGCAATCCTTGTGCGGCGGCCAACCCCTGCAATCCGTGCAATCCCTGCAATCCCTGTGCGGCGGCCAATCCCTGCAACCCGTGTAATCCCTGCAACCCCTGCGCGGCGGCGAACCCCTGCAATCCCTGTAACCCCTGCAATCCCTGTGCGGCGGCCAACCCCTGCAATCCGTGTAATCCCTGCAATCCTTGTGCGGCCGGTGGCGGGGCCGAGTTGACCGAGGAAGAAGCCGTGGCGGCATATGACTGCATGCTGGGCGACATGAAGGCTGCCTATGCCAAATCGGACAACTCGATAGCTGCCAATTATACCAGCTTCCGGCGGTACTCGACGAGGGCCTATGTGTCCGACACCCATGGCGGCCGCTATGTGCAGAACTATGCCAATGATACCGCCAAGGCCTATGGTGCCTTCGAGGATGCCGGGGTTTTTCCAGCGGGCTCGGTGCTGGCCAAGGACAGCATAGGCGTCAAGCCCAATGGCTCGGTTTCGGTCGGCCCCTTGTTCCTTATGGAGAAAATGGCGGCCGGCTTTAATGCCGGGAGTGGCGACTGGCGCTATACGCTTATCTTGCCTAGTGGCGCGACCGTCGGCACCACCAATGGGGCTGGATCGGCGAAGGTGGAGTTTTGCATCACCTGTCACGTGAGCGTGACGCCGGACCAGGATTCCGTGATGCTCTTGCCGGAAGAGGTGCGCACATCCCAGTAGTGTCGCAATGGGCCACTTCGGGGCCTAGGCAATGAACGGACGGGCCGCCAGGTTTCTAGTGAGAAGCCTGGCGGTTTTTCTAGCCGCCGTCACTATCGGGCCTTCCGCGCGGGCAGGGGATTTCATCGCGGGCCTCGCGGCTTATGATGCGGGGGATTTCGAAACGGTGTGGGCGGAGTGGATGCCGCTGGCCGAGGCCGGCGATGCCGAGGCTCAGGCGGCGATTGCCGGCCTTTACCTCAGTGGTGAAGGGACCCGCCGTTGGCCGAAAGAGGCCGCCCGCTGGTTTCACCTTGCCGCCGGACAGGGCGATCCCGTGGCCCAGCTCAACCTGGGCGCCCTCTATCGCGATGGTTTGGGGGTCAAGCAGGACCTCGTTCAGGCCTACATGTGGTTCGACTTGGCCGCTGCGCAAGGCCGACACTGGGCGGCGAGGCAGCGTGACCAGGTGGTCAACCGCCTAAGCGCGACGGAACTTCGAAAGGCGCGGGCGGCCGTGCGGAAATGGCGAAGCTCTCATACAAGGCCGGGCTCCGACTAGGGTCGGGGTTTCGCGCCGATCCGGGTCATCCAAACTAGAACCGCCGAGAACATCGCCGCCAACGCCGCAAGTCCCGCCATGGCGGCGTAAGCAAGCGCCGGATCCGCGGGGTAAAGGCGGCCGGCCAAGATCATGGCCAAGCCCATGGCAATGCCGCCGGAGACAGCGGCATAGAGACTTTGCAAAGTCGCCGTCAAGGCCGGCGGCGCCTGCCTGGCGATGAAGTGCATGGCGCCGAGGTGGGCGGCGGCAAAGCTCAGCGCGTGCAGGGTTTGGGCGCCTATGAGAAAGGCAAGGTCTACCGTCCAAGCCAGAAGGCACCAACGCAGAGCAGCGCCCAGGGCTGCCAGCAATAGCAGCCCCACTGGGCCAAGGCGCGTAACCAGGGTCGCGCTAAAGGCAAACAGCAATACCTCGAAGATCACGCCCTCGGCCCACAGCCAGGCGATCGTTTCGCTGGCATGACCGGCCTTCTGCCAATGCAGGGCGGAAAAGCCATAATAGGCGGCATGACTTGCTTGTAAAAGACTGGCAGTCGTCAAGAACAGCAGGAATATCCTAGCCTTAGGGCCCTGAAAATATTGAAATACCGTCGTGTTGGCCTGTTGGCTAGGAGGCAAGGTTTCGGACCTTGGTGGGCGATCTCGCAGGCCTGCCGCGGCCACAAGGGTGAAGGCTAAAGCGGCGATGATGGCATAGGCGAGGGCTTGCCTACTCCAGGTGTCGATCAGCCATCCGGCGGCCAAGGTGCCGAGGATGAAGGTGATCGAGCCCCAGAGACGAATACGGCCATAGTCCAGACCGCGTGCCACAACGCTGGTCATGGTGCGGCTTTCGCCCAGGGGGATAAGCGGATGAAAGGCGATGGCTGTTGCCAGTTGGATGGCGACGAACAGCCAAAAGCTCTCGGCGAGTAGGAAGGCCGCAAAGCCGAGGAGGCTGGCACCCGCCAATCCAACGAGAATCAACCTGTCACGGCCGCTATGGTCGGCGATGTGGCCGAACAAGGGCGAGGCGCCGACCTTGACCCAGCTTGTCAGGGCGAGCAGTAGTCCAATCTCCTCCGCCTCAAGGCCGCGGCTTTCCAACCACACCGGCCAAAACGGCAAATAGATGCCCAACGCCAGGAAGATCGCCCCATAGAACATCGCATAGCGGACCGCCGAGGGCTCGTGGCTGCCGCGTTGTCGAAGCAGGTTCATGGCCCAATGGTACTCCTGCTATCGAAGTTGGCTGTGCAACATTCGTGAGGTGATAGACGGGTCGGCTGGAAGATAGCCGTTCAAGGGAGCGGTGCCGAGGTTGCCTATCAGGCCATGAAAGGTCGGCTCTTGGACACTTCAAGGTCTCGCACCTGTGTCAGACTTTCCGGCCGGAGGGGTCATAGCACCTTGCCCGGCTGACGACCACCGCGAAGGGGAAGCGCCCAATGTCCGACAGAAACCGCAGACGCAAACCGCGTCGGCGCAGCCTCGAAGGCCTCAGGCAACTACCGTGGCGGCAGGTTCGCAACGGCCTCAATTTCGTAGAGCCTCTCAGCGCCGACCAGCTTGAAGCGATTTTCAATGCCTCGCTCGACATCCTTGAGGAAATGGGCATCGAAGTGATGAGCGAGAAGGCGCTCGCCTTGCTCAAGCAAGGTGGGGCCGAGGTCGATTCCACCAGCCAAATTGTTCGCTTTGACAGGGGGCTCGTGGCCGAAGCCCTGAAGACGGCGCCAAGCGAGGTCACCCTCACCTCCCGCAACCCGGAAAGGGCCATTACCCTTGGCGGCGACCATGTGAATTTTTCCTTGGTGGCCGGCCCGCCGAATGTGCATGACTTCGTAAAAGGCCGTCGGCAGGCCAACTATCCGGACTATTGCGACCTACTAAGGTTGGCGCAAAGCCTCAATATCGTCCATGTGGTCGGCAATCAACCGGTGGCCCCGGTGGAATTGCCGGCCGAAACCCGCCATCTCGATTGCTATCGCGCCAATGTCACCTATACGGATCGGGTGTTTCACTGCACGGCTATTGGCGCCGAAAGGGCGCGCGACGGCATCGACATCATGCGCCTGTCGCGCGGCCTCAGCCGCGAGGAAATTGCGGATAGTCCCGGTGTCTTGACCATCATTTCGGTGAACTCGCCACGGCGGCTCGACAGCACCATGGCCGAAGGCCTGATGGCCATGTCCGAGTTGGGCCAGGCGGTGGTGGTCACGCCTTTCACCTTGATGGGAGCGATGACCCCGGTGACCCTGGCAGCCGCCCTGGCGCAACAAAATGCCGAAGCGCTCGCGGGCGTCGTGCTGACGCAGCTGACCCGGCCTGGCGCACCGGTGGTTTATGGTGCTTTCACCTCCAATGTCGATATGCGCTCGGGCGCACCGGCCTTCGGCACACCGGAAAATGCCAAGGCCACTATGGCGGCGGGGCAGCTTGCCCGGCGCTGCGGCCTGCCTTATCGGGCGAGCAATGCCAACGCCTCCAACATGGTCGATGCCCAGGCTGCCTATGAATCGGAGATGTCGTTGTGGAGTTCGGTGCTGGGCGGCGCCCATCTGGTTTATCACGGCGCCGGCTGGCTGGAGGGAGGGCTGACGGCGTCCTTCGAGAAGATTATCCTCGATGCGGAGCTGATGCAGATGATCGCCGAGATGGTGACGCCGATCCAGGTGGATCGTGCCAATCTGGCGCTGGAGGCCATTCGCGAGATCGAACCTGGCGGGCACTTCTTTGGGGCAGAACACACCATCGAACGTTACGAGACGGCGTTCTACGAGCCTCTGCTCTCCGACTGGCGTAACTTCGAAAGTTGGGAGGAGGCGGGCGGACTCTCTGCCACGGAGCGGGCAACCAAGCTGTGGCAGGAGATCTTGGCGAACTACCAGCAGCCGGCGATGGATCCTGGCGTGGTCGAAGCTTTGGATGCCTTCGTGGCCAAGCGCAAGGAGGAGATCGATCGAGACAAGGACTAGCCTTGCGGTCGGGAGCCTTGCCGACGATCGTTTCTCTCAAACCCAAAACCCATTTCGCTGAAACAATTGAAACATTCTTGGCGGGTGGTCGAAATCAGACTGAAACCCGGGCCATTTAATTTGGGCATCCTGATGAATAGGGCTCCTTGATCCGCCGTTGGTGAGAGGCAGCAACAGGAGGTCCACCATGAACCGCACTGGTCACCCACGCCACACTGCACTGCATCATCCCGCAGAGGTCTTGGCGCCAGGTCCCTTCACCGAAACAGTGGAACCTCTGGTCACGCTGGGCGATCGCTTTCATGATTGGATCATCGTTGCCGGCAAGCGTTGCTCACACGCTTTGGAGGCATGGCAACGTCACCGCCAAGTGAGGCGCCGGGCGGCCGAGCTGCGAGGCTTAAGCAATGCTGCCCTCAAGGACATAGGGGTCGCTCGTTGCGGCATAGAACGTATGGTGCAAGATAGCTTGGACGATCCGAGCAGTGGCAGGCACAGATCGGCGCTATAGATATTGCTCGGGCCGAAACCTAGCGCGACTATAGAGGGTCTTGTCATGCTACCAGGGCAGTCTAGCGTTGGAGTGCAGAACCAAATGGTGGTATTTCCTAACGCTGAAAGAGCGTTGAGCAGGCCGGAGAGGCGGCAAGGATCAGGCGGCCGGAGAGGGGTAATGAGCGAAACCGCCCATGTCGTTGTTGTCGATGATGAAGCCGACATCAGAGCGACATTGCAGGATTACTTGGAACTGCACGGTTATCGGGTGAGCCCGGCCGATGGTGGCACAGCGCTGCGTCGTATCATCGAGGAGGAAGATGTCGACCTGGTAATCCTGGATGTGACCATGCCGGGCGAAGATGGCTTGAGCTTGGCTCGCTTCCTGAAGGAACACACCGCTGTCGGGATCGTCATGCTGACCGCTGCGGGAGAGGTTGTTGACCGCATCGTTGGCCTGGAAATGGGCGCCGACGACTATTTGGGTAAGCCTGTCGACCTGCGTGAGCTTTTGGCGCGTATCAAGGCCGTGCTGCGGCGCATGGATGGCCGCATGGCAGCTTCGATTGGGTCGGGTGACGAGGCGGCAATCGTGCCGTTCGGCATTTGCCGACTGGATCTAGATGCGCACAAGCTGTTCGATGAATCGGGAAGTGAAATTCCCATCACCTCCATGGAGTTTGATCTCCTGAAGGCCTTCGCGGAGCACCCAAATCGAGTCCTGAGCCGCGATCAACTGCTTGATCTGGCGCACAATCGCAATTGGGAGCCGTTTGACCGCTCTATCGATATTCGTATTGCCCGGCTGCGCCGAAAGGTGGAACGGGACCCCAGCAAACCCCAAGTCATCAAGACAGTGCGCGGCGCCGGCTACCTCTTCTCCACCGAAAGATCGTAGGCTGAACACCCAAAAAAATTGGTGGAACTCATCTAGATTCATGTCGAATCTTGTGTCGAAGAAAAATAGAATAGGAGTCAGATTTTCTTGCGGGAGGTTGCCTATTCCATGCAGAAAACAAAAGCCTGGACCCCGTGGTATCTATAAATTCTAGCATTTCGCGATTTCTCTATCAAAATTCTCGTATTTTCAAGGCTAAATCTTAACGTTTATTCGATTTAATCCATTGAATGTAAGTGGTTCAGTGCGCGAGCAGGGTCATGTCTATCGACCAAATTTGCCCTCTTAAGGTGCTAGTCATCGATGATCAAAAATCCATGCGGTCCATCTTGCGCAACTTGCTGCGACAGATTGGGATTGGTGATGTCGAGGAAGCCGGGGGTGGTGCAGAGGCTCTAGACCGTCTTGCCAATACTGCGGTCAAGTTCCCAGACCTCATCATCTGCGACCTTCATATGGAAAAAATGGATGGTCTGGAGTTTTGTAACAAGGTGCGTAGGACCGAAGCATTGCGCAACCACGGTGTTCCCATTCTCATGCTGACCGGTGACCGAGACGAATTCCTTCACGAGGTTTCCAAGCAGGTTGGGGCGCTATCTGTGTTGACGAAGCCGATCACCGCGGAAGAGCTACAGGGCCATGTTTCCAAAGCTCTCGGCTATAGCTTCGCCTAGGTTCAGTTCGACGCTGCCCCGAATCCAGTAGAATCGCTGACTCTCTTGTTCCACTGGTAGGGTTTTGGTGCGATCTCACCGGTCACGGCAAAATGGCAATCGGTTTTGGAGGCTGGTTTGATCGATCAGGTACCAGCCCCGACGAATTTGCGAAGTGGTCCGTGCCGCTGACGAGTTCCCAGTATCCATAATCTGCTAGCCTTGGCCTCGCCTCTGATCGGCCTTTGAGAAGACTGCCCTCACGGTTCGCCCTAGCGTGGTGGATTTGAAGTTCCTACATATCATTACCTGAAGCAGCACCGAGAGGCGCTTCAAATCCGAAAAACCACACGAGACTCAACAAGTTGCTAGTGTCCTGTTCGATTTCGAAATTCGGTCGGAGCAGGCCACAATATGAAGCGAATTTCGGAATCGGGACGCTAGGTCGGCGATATCGACATTGGCCGCCTGGAACTGGAGACAACCGTTCGAATCTCGGTCGTTGGGCGGAAAGATGTCATGCCAACCCTCCTCCGTTGCAGAGGCGCCGGCGAAAGCTCCGTCGTCAAGAGGTTTACCTAGGAAGTGAGAGCCGGTACGGTTGTAGCGAGTACCTCTGGTCGGCGAGAAAGGATTTGGGTGGAGTGCAGCGGCATGCGTGCCGGTGTCCGCACCCTAGAAGGGGAGATCAAGGATGGCGACGGTCACGCTGCACGGCCCAGGTTTTAGCACCTATGTCCGCACCGCGCGTTTGACGCTGGAAGAAAAGGGCGTCGACTACGAATTCGATGAGTTCAATTTTATTGCCGACGGCATGCCGACAGAGCAGCTTGCCCGTCACCCTTTTGGCAAAGTACCGGCCCTAAGCCACGACGGCTTTGAACTCTACGAAACCTGTGCCATTACCCGCTACATCGATGAAGCCTTCGACGGGGCGGCCCTGCAACCCGCTGATCCTCAGGGGCGGGCTAGGGTCGCACAGGTTTGCAGTATCCTTGATAGTTATACCTACGGGCCGGCCGTGCAAAAAATCGTTATCCAACGCTTGGTGGTACCGATGATGGGCGGATCGCCGGATGAAGCCGCGATCGAAGAGGCCGCACCGGAGGCCGCGAAGGCCATGTCGGTGCTGAATGGCATCCTCGGCCCGCGTAGCCATCTCGTCGGCGACGCGCTCAGCTTGGCTGATCTGCATTTGGTTCCCATCTACGATTACTTCAGCAAGACGCCGGAAGGTGCTTCCATCTTGCAGACGACGCCCGGCGTTCGCCGCTGGTGGGAGGGGATCAGCCAGCGCCAGTCGGTAGCCAAGACCGCGCCGCAACTGGGGTAAACCAGTTTTCCCTGCGTCTGTCTGGCGGTTGCCGGCCAGTCATTGTGGCACCCATCGTCCGCGCTCGGCTCCTCGCTGGTGATCCTACGTTGTTCCGAGTGCATAGCCGGCCCATATCTAAGGTAGTCCAGCGGGTATTCGCATGCCGAGGATAAGGGGCGCGCAACAATCTCATCACTTGAGCCCCTTCCGCTACTTGGCCTAAGCTTCTGCTTGGACATCCTTTGGAGAAGACTGTGCAGGACGGAGACTTTGAAATTGTCCGAAGGACCGCCCTGTTTAGCGGTCTAGACGAAGCCTCGCTGCGCTTTCTTCTTTCTTCGGCGATGGTCCGTCGTCATAGGCGCGGCGAAACGCTCTTTCAGCAAGGTGAGGACGCTAGCGCCTTTTTTGTGGTGATCGAGGGTTGGGTAAAGCTCTATCGGCTCACTCGTGGCGGTGACGAGGCCGTCGTTGGCGTATTCACGCGCGGCCAATGCTTTGCCGAAGCGGCGGCTTTTCTGGCTGGCCGCTATCCGGTAACAGCTGAATCGGTCAGTGAGTCGCGATTGCTACATGTACCCAGCCAAGGCTTGATCACAAGGGTGCGGCAGGTCCCAGACATTGGTCTGGCGATGCTCGCGTCGACTTCGGGGCATCTTCACCAATTGGTTCGCCACATCGAGCAGCTGAAGGTGCTTTCCGGCACCCAACGCGTGGCTGAGTTCCTGGTGTCGCTGTGTACAAAACAGGAAGGGACCTGCGTCGTTGATTTGCCTTATGATAAGGCGCTGATTGCCGGACGCCTGGGCATGAAACCGGAAAGTCTTTCCCGGGCCTTGTCCCGTCTACGAAGTCTCGGCGTTCAAACCAGCCACAACGTGGTGTCGATCGCCGACGTAGACGCGCTGCGTGGCTTCATTGATTCCGATCCCCATCCCGTCTTCACCTGTTCCCCGAAATGATCAATCAGCGATTAGAAACAGTGTTAGTGGCCATAGATGCCGCCAACGCAAAGGATCCCAATCAGGTTCAGCTTGCCTCCGGTGCACGGCCGGCGGAGTTGCTTTACGGGGAGCGGATGTCCCGCGCCCTGGGCCTCCTTTATCCGGAGGCTTCCGAAGAATTGCAGATTGCAGCGCGCGGACAGCATATCGAACGTTGGACCAGTCCGCGCAACGATTTTCCACAAGGCCGCGAAGGCTACCTGCGTTGGCGCACGGCGTTAAAGGCCTACCACGCGCGGCGGGTTGCCGAGATCATGACCCAATGCGGCTACGGGGAAGCGGCCGCCAATCGCGTCGGCGACTTGATCCGCAAGCGGCGACTGAAGCAGGACCCCGAAGTGCAGGCCTTGGAGGATGTCGTCTGTGTTGTCTTTCTAGAAGACTACTTTGCCGATTTCGCACGCCAGCACGAGGAAGAAAAGGTACTGGGAATCTTGCGCAAGACCTGGGCCAAGATGTCGCCCATCGGCCAAGGTGCCGCCCTTGACCTTAAACTATCTCAGGCGGCGCGGTACATGCTTGACAAGGCGCTTTCCGGCGATGCTCCGATGCCCAAGTCACGGACAACGTCAGGGTGAAGAAATCTTCCCGGTCGTGAAGATGGGCCAATAAACAACGAGAAAAATGCCGAAGGCTAGGACCCAGGCTAGGGCGCCAAGCAACGCCCAAGTCATGAAGAATTGAGGTGCCACCGCCGGCCCGACAACACGAAGGAGTGCGGAAAACGCGATCAGCAAATAGGATAGGGCGATCGGTCGGCTTACCGTTAGGGGCCGCCCGCCGTGACCTAGGGCGGCGCGGGTCATGATCGCCAGGGTCATGCCACCGATGCCGCCAATGGCGATGGCGTGAAGCGCTTCGGTCTCGCCGAGCCACGGGGTCGCATAACTAAGCGCCAGCAAACCAAGGCCGATCACTAGCCAGAGATAGCCGAGGTGCAAGCTCCAAAGGATCGGTGATTTAAGGGTTCGCTCACCGTCCCAAAACCCGAGGCGAAGGCCGTGCGCTATGGTTGCAACGGCGGCAAGCGATGCCAAGACCCAATCGGGCGCTTCGCCAATTCGAGCGGCCAGCAGCAGCCAAAGACCGAGAATGGCTGTTACCTCCAGCGCCCGGAAGCTTTGAGGCAAGCGCTTGCCTTTGGGGTCTTTCTGCAAGGCATTGCGGGTAAAGGCAGGGACCACGCGGCCGCCGATCATGGCGATCAGGCCGGCAAAGCCGAGCAAGCCGATGATCAGCCCCAGGGACGCTCCCTCTTCAGCCCAGCCGGAAAGCTCCGAATGAAAGAGTATATTGCCGAGAAGGAGAACGGCAAAAATCGCTAGGAGGACCAGATTTCGGGGGGCCGGTCGCTTAGAGAGGGCGATGGCGATAAACCCGGCCAAGAGCGGCAGAAAGGCAAGGTCGATCACAGCGACCAGCCACCGGGGCAAAACCGCCGCTGCCCACATGACGATCCGGCCGGACAGATAGATACTGCCAAGCAGCACCAGGGTTCGGCCTTTCAACGGTGGGGTCTTGGTCCACTCCGGGACTGCGGTCAGCGAAAACCCCGCCAGTGCGGCAACCGCGTAGCCATAGATCATCTCATGCCCGTGCCAAAGCGACGGTGGAATGTGTGCCTGCAGCCAGCTTGCCTCACTAGCTGCGGTGATAGTCAAGAGCCAGGATGCCCAAAGGAGGCCTGTGATCACGGCATAGAGGCCAGCGGCGAAGAAAAATAATCGCCAACCGGCGGAAAAGAGGATGGCAATTCGATCCAAAGCTGCCGGAATGCTTTCCGGGGCGCCACGCAGTTTTGACATGTTGGGACCAATCCCTGGATCGTGTTTAGCCGGTCGTTTGTCCTCAGGCATCTAAGGCGTGGAGCAGTTGAATACGCTCCAGCGCGAAGGCAGACAGCTGTTGTGCAGCTTCCATGATGTCCTCATGTTGCGCCGTGCCGGCAACAGTGTCATAGAAATCAAAGGCCGCATGGGCTTCCCTCAAAGTTAAGGGGCGGCTGCCCTTCGGTTCTTGCTGGCCTGCCGGTTCGGATCTCGACGGCGCGCCAGAAGGGGGCGGTCGTTGCTCCGCCGGTAAGCCAATCCGGAGCAGGATAGTCTCCGCCATGCGCTCGAGTTCAGAAAGAACGAAAAGGCTTTCGCCAGAAGAAGATAGGGTTTCCAAGAAACGCCGCTCTCCGGCCTCCGCCGCCTCCAGCAAATCCTTCAGCGTGTTAACTTGCTTTGCACTTGGCCACGGCGAGGCGGGTTGAGGCTCCTGGTGATAGGCCCGCCTGCGATGCACTCTGAGCTGGGCCGCCTGCTGAAGTTTCTCCTGCGCCAGCGCTTCCGCCAGGGAGGTGACTTCAGGATCGTCGCTTTCGGCGGCTATGTAACTGAAGCGCGTGAAGGCCGCTTGCTCCCGGCGCACGGCGTCAGTCAAGCAACGGTAGGAGGAATGCGGGATCAACTCCTCTAAGGCCTCCGGTTTCTGCAAATCCGACCCAGCAGCTAGAACAGCCTCGCTCTGCCTTGGCGAAGGCCCGGATCCCCAGCGCTGCTGCAGCCTTTCCCTATGGTGATAGGCGCCTTTCGACAGGCCATCGAAAAGCGCCGCCAAATCCGCCCTCCCGCTCTGCCGCACGGCTACGGCCAGCCGATCGTAGCGTTGCGCTGAACGCTCCTCCAGGGCGATGGCAAAGGCCAGCAAGTCCTCGCGATCGCGGATCGAAGACGTATCAAAGTCGGTCGTCATCGTGGGTCGAATAGTGACTCAAGAAAGGCCGCCAAGATTTGACCGTTGTCAATTCGATTGGGCCGGCAATTTGCTATCCGAACAGGGATCTCGAGGCTTAGCAACAGGAGAGCTGCATTGGCGACAAGGCAATCTGCCAGTGTGGTTGCTAAGCCGGGGACAGCGCAGCGATTTGCAAAGTTTCCGCCATGTGCCTGGCCTTTCGGAACCGCACTCCTGGTGGCCGCATTGCTCCTGGGAATGGCCGGGCAAGCCCATGCGGCTGACCAATTGGAGCGCTTTCTCAAGAAGTTGCAAGCTTCCGATCTCTTTCCGGGTGCTGACGCCTTTGGCCCGCTTGAAGGCGACCCGCCTTTGGTGCCCATCCTTAAAACCGGGCAGGTGGTCGCCTATGCCTTTCTCAACACCAGCCTTGTCAATGCCGCAGGTTATTCAGGAAAACCAATCCACGTCCTGATTGCCCTGGACAAGGAGGCCAAAATCGCCGGCTTGCGCCTGATGCGGCACCACGAACCGATCGTCCTGGTGGGCATACCCGAGGCGCGGATTCGCGAAGTCATCGATGGCTACATCGGCTTTGATGTGGCCGAGTTTGTCCGGTCCGCCGGCGAGGGTCATGAGGTCGATATCGTCAGCGGCGCGACGGTCACGGTCATGGTCATCGATGATTCCATCCTGCGCTCCGCCATCAAGGTGGCCCGGCGCCTAGGCCTCGGTGGTTTGCAAGCCCAGGCGCCTGATAACCAAGGTCCGCGTTGGCAGATCGATCCAAGCGTTGACGCGGTCGAGGATTGGCAGACCTTGATCGGCGAGGGTTCGGTCCGGCGCCTGCGAGTGAGTATCGAGGACATCAACCAAGCCTTTGCCGCAACTGGCGACGAAGCGGCGGCGGCCCACCCCGAGCCGGGGGATCCAGGCGCTGACTTTATCGACCTTTACACGGCGGTGGTCAGCATTCCATCCATCGGTCGATCGCTCCTGGGCGAGGCCGAATACGAGAACATGACGGCCAAACTGAAGCCGGGCCAAGACGCCATCCTGATCGGCGCCACCGGTCGTTATTCCTTCAAGGGCTCGGGCTACGTCAGAGGCGGAATTTTCGATCGCTTTCAGGTAATTCAAGGGGACGAGTCCTATCGCTTTCGCGACAAACAGCACAAGCGGCTTGGGGCCATTCAGGCGGCGGGAGCGCCTCGCCTGAAGGAAGTGGATCTCTTCTATTTTCCCACGGACAGAACCTTCGATCCGGCAACCGAGTGGCGGCTGGAGCTTTTGGTGGCGCGGCCGGTCGGGCCGACCCGTAAGTCCTTTCTGACGCTTGATGTCGGCTACAAACCGCCGCGGCACTATCTCAAGCCGGTCGCTCAGCAAGAAGATATGGCCGAGCCAACATCTGGGGGCCAAGAGGCCTTTGTCGCAGGTATAGATCAGGTGCCGCCGCTGTGGCAGCGCCTGTGGCGTGACAAGGTGGTGGAGATCGCAGTGGTGGCAGCAGGCGTTGCTGTCCTGACCGTCATCTTCTTCGTTCAGGATTGGTTGACGAGATTTCCCGAATTGACCGAGCGCGTTCGCGTGGGTTTTCTGCTCTTCTCCCTCTTCGGTATCGGGTTTTATGCCAACGCCCAGCTTTCCGTCGTCAACGTGATGACCTTCTTTAACGCGTTGATCAGTGATTTTCGCTGGGACTACTTCCTTATGGAGCCCTTGATCTTCGTGCTGTGGTTCTCGGTCGCCGCATCGTTGCTGTTCTGGGGGCGTGGACCATTTTGTGGTTGGCTTTGCCCCTTCGGCGCCTTGCAGGAGCTTTTGAACAAGCTGGCAAAGCGGCTGCGGGTGCCGCAGGTGGCGGTACCCTGGTGGCTGCATCAACGCTTGTGGCCGGTGAAGTACATGATTTTCCTCCTGCTTTTCGGCCTCTCCCTTTACTCGCTGGAGCTCGCCGAGCGGGCCGCCGAGGTGGAACCCTTCAAGACCGTCATCATCTTGAAGTTCCTGCGCGAGTGGCCTTTCGTGCTGTTTGCCGCGGCGCTCCTTGCCGCTGGGCTCTTTATCGAGCGGTTCTATTGTCGCTACCTCTGTCCCTTGGGCGCGGCCCTGGCTATTCCCGGCCGCCTTCGGATGTTCGATTGGTTGCTGCGCTACCGGGAATGCGGCAACCCCTGCCAGCGTTGCGCCAAGGACTGCATGGTCGGCGCCATTCATCCTGAAGGCCAGATCAATCCCAACGAGTGCTTCTCCTGCCTGCACTGCCAGACCCTTTATCACCACGATCGCAAATGCCCGGTGATGATTCAGCGGCGCCTGAAGCGGGAACGCCGCGAGGCGCTGGCCTCCAAGAGCTTGCCGACGGCGGCCGGCAAGGCCGGCCCGGACTTAAAGGACTTTCTTCCGCAATGACCCGCAAAGCAAAGCCCGGTCCGATGTTTCGGATCTGGGCTAATTCAATAGGAGAGTAAACCATGGCAACCCGAAATGAGAAAAACCCGCCGACGCTTGTGTCCCGGCGCGCGCTGATGAGCAACACGGCCAAGGCCGCGACCTTGGCGGGCCTTGGCGGTGCGGCGGCTGGTGGCGGCCTGGCTGGCTTATCGTCAAGCTTGCTGACCGCTAAGAACGCCGTGGCCGCCGAGGGTACTGGCAACGTCGCGCCCGGCGAGCTGGACGAGTACTACGGCTTCTGGAGTTCCGGCCAGACGGGCGAGGTCCGTATCCTTGGCCTGCCGTCGATGCGCGAACTAATGCGCATCCCCGTTTTTAACCGCTGCAGTGCCACGGGTTGGGGACAAACCAACGAAAGTTTGAAGATCCTCACCGAAAACCTGCTGCCGGAGACCAAGGCATTCCTCGCCAACCGCGGCGGCACCTATCACAACGGCGACGCCCACCACCCGCATATGTCTTTCACCGACGGGACCTACGACGGGCGCTATCTCTTCATCAACGACAAGGCCAATACGCGGGTCGCCCGCATCCGCTGCGACATCATGAAGGTCGACAAGATCATCGAGGTGCCGAACGCCGCCGATATCCATGGCCTGCGCCCGCAAAAAGTGCCGCGCACCGGTTATATCTTCGCCAATGGCGAACACCGCATCCCAATCCCCAACGATGGCATGATTTTGGATGAGCCGGAGAAGTACGCTTCGATTTTCACCGCCATCGACGGCGACACCATGAAAGTGTCCTGGCAGGTGATCGTCGACGGCAACCTCGACAACTGCGATGCGGACTATCAGGGGCTTTACGCCTTTTCCACCTGCTACAATAGTGAAGGGGGTGTGAACCTTGCCGAGATGACCGCGAACGAACAGGACTGGGCGGTCATCTTCGACATTAAGGCGATCGAGGAAGCCGTTCAAAACGGTGACTTTGAAGAGATTTCCGGTGTTCCCGTGGTCGATGGGCGAAAGGGCTCGCGCTACACAGCCTATTTGCCGATTTCCAACAGCCCGCACGGCTGCAACACAGCACCGGACGGGAAGCACGTGGTCATCAACGGCAAGCTTTCACCGACGGTGTCGGTGATCGACGTGACCAAGGTGCCCGAGGTTTTTGCCGGTAACATCGAGCCGCGCGGCTGCATCGTTGCCGAGCCTGAATTGGGCCTCGGGCCTTTGCATACCGCATTCGACGGCAAGGGCAACTGCTTTACCACCTTGTTCCTCGACAGTCAGGTGGCCAAGTGGAACATGGAAACGGCCATCCGCCAGTTCAACGGCGAGGACGTCAACCCAATCATTTCCAAGGTCGATGTGCAGTACCAGCCCGGCCACAACCACACCTCCATGGGCGAAACCAAGGAGGCGGATGGAAAATGGCTGGTGTCGCTCAATAAGTTCTCGAAGGACCGTTTCATCAATGTCGGACCCTTGAAGCCCGAGAACGAGCAGCTGATCGACATCTCCGGCGACGACATGAAGGTGGTGCATGATGGTCCCACCTTTGCCGAGCCGCACGACTGCATCATCGTCCACCGTTCCAAGGTCAACCCCAACAGCATCTATGACCGCAACGACCCCACCTGGGAGGAGGCTAGAAAGTGGGCCGAGCAAGACGGTGTTGATCTCGACTGGGGCGAGGACGTGATCCGCGACGGCAACAAGGTGCGGATCTACATGCACTCGGTGGCGCCCAACTTTTCCTTGGAGAAGTTCACGGTCAAGCAGGGCGACGAGGTCACGCTCTTCATCACCAACATGGATGATGTGGACGACCTGACCCACGGCTTCACCCTGGCCAACTATGGCATCGCCTTCGAGATCGGTCCCCAGGCGACAGCTTCGGTGACCTTCACCGCCGATCGGCCGGGCGTGCATTGGTTTTATTGCCAATGGTTCTGCCACGCGCTGCACATGGAGATGCGTGGCCGCATGCTGGTGGAGCCGCGGAGCGCCTGATGCCGCGATCCTGTCCCCGTTCGGCTGCGGCGCCGGTCGGCTCTGCCCTAGGGTGCGTGCTTTTCGGGCTGCTGGCCCTTGCGGCCGAGTGGGGGCAGGCAAACGCCATGGAGATAACGGTGTCAGCGGGGGGAAGCGCCCTTGCTGACGCCGTTGCCGCCGCGACACCCGGCGACCGCTTAGTCTTGCAGCCTGGTGACCACCGCGGTGGGTTGAGTGTCGAACAGCCTATGGCCATCACCGGTCAAGCGGGGGCGCGTGTGGTCGGGCCGGGCAGGGGCCATGTCCTGCGGCTGGATGCGCCGGGGATCCTTGTGGAAGGATTGGAGATCACCGGGTCGGGGTTGAAGCTTGAAAGCGAGGACGCAGGCGTTTTTGTGACCGCAAAGGCCAAAGGTGCCATGGTCGCCAACAACCGAATCGTCGGCAACCTCATCGGCGTCTATTTGAAGGGAGCGGCAAACGCCGTGGTCCGCAACAATGAGATCGTCGGGCGACAGGATCTGCGGCTGAACGAACGCGGCAATGGTGTTCACATCTGGAATGCGCCGGGTGCGATTGTTGAAGGCAACAACATTCGTCATGGCCGCGACGGAATCTTCGTCACCACCAGCAAAGACAATATCTTTCGCGACAACACCCTCAGCGATCTTCGCTTTGCTGTGCACTATATGTACACGAACTTCTCGCAAGTTATCGGTAACCGCTCGATCGGCAACCACGTTGGCTACGCGATCATGTATTCGCGCGGTCTCACGGTAGCCGAGAATCGCTCCGAGGGCGATCGCGATCACGGCATTTTGCTCAACTACGCCAACCGCTCGCAAATCGCCGGCAACGTGGTCGTAGACAGCAGTGACCGTGACGGACCGGAAAAATGCGTCTTCATCTACAATGCCAATAAGAACGCCATCAGCGAAAACCGCTTTCAAGGCTGCGCCATTGGCATTCATTTCACCGCCGGCTCGGAGCGTAATGACATCCTTGGCAATGCCTTCGTCGACAATCGCCAGCAGGTCAAGTACGTCGGTACTCGGCACATCGACTGGTCGCGGGATGGCCAAGGCAACTATTGGAGCGATAACGTCGCCTTCGATCTCGATGCCGATGGGGTTGCCGACCGTCCCTATCGTCCTAACGACATGGTTGATCAGATTGTCTGGCGTCATCCCTTGGCCAAGTTGCTGCTCAACAGTCCGGCCTTGCAGGTGTTGCGTTGGGCGCAATCGGCTTTTCCGTCCCTTTATCCCGGCGGAGTTGAGGATAGCCATCCCTTGATGTTGCCACCAGTTCGAGGAACGGCCGATGGCTGATCCGCATCCCCTGTTGGAAGTCTGCGACCTCAGCAAGCGGTATGGCGCCAAGACCGTGCTGGACCGGCTCGACCTTGCAGTCGGCGCTGGCCGCTGCCTGGCGCTTCTGGGGCACAATGGGGCCGGCAAGACCACCTTGATCAAGCTTCTCCTCGGCCTGACCAAGCCAAGCCGCGGACTTGTGAGATTGCTCGGGCAGGATCCCAGGGGGCCTGACGGATTCACTCTGCGCCGTTCGCTTGGCTTCTTGCCGGAGGTGGTCAGCTTTCCGCCGGGGCTGACCGGCCAGGAAGTGATCCGGTTTTACGCGAACCTCAAGGGCTGCCGTCCACAGGAGGGTGATCGGCTCCTCCAGCAGCTTGGGCTTGAGGACGCGTCCCTGCGCCGCGTGAAGACCTATTCCAAGGGTATGCGCCAGCGCCTTGGCCTGGCCCAGGCGTTGTTGGGTGATCCGAGGTTGCTTTTCCTCGACGAGCCGACCAATGGCCTCGATCCCCCGTTGCGCCGGCAATTCTACGACGTGGTTAAAATGGCCACGAGTACCGGGGTGACGGCGGTTATTTCTTCTCACTCCTTGACGGAGATCGAGGCAAAGGCCGATCTGGCGGCCATTCTGACCGGCGGCCGCCTGGCTGCCTTTGGAACGCTCGCCGATCTCCGCATCGCATCGGGCCTGCCCTTCAAGCTGCGCGCGCAGGTGGCGCCAGAGGCGGTAGGCAACCTGGCAGAAGCCATGGGTGATGCCTTTATCCTGGAACAAGTGCAGGGCGGCACCGTCTACTTTCGTTGCCCACAGCCCGACAAGATGGCGATCTTGAAGCATGTGGCCAAGCTGAATGGCCTGATCGAGGACTTGGATGTGCTGCCGCCGCGATTGGAGGAGGTCTATGACCATTTTGTCGGCCAGGGGCGGGTGACATGACAGTCCTCTGGCATCTAGCACTGCGGGAATTCCGTGCTGGCTTAAGGAACCGTTGGGTCGCGGCGACCATCATCATCCTAGCGGCCTTGGCGCTTTGCCTGGCCTGGCTTGGGACCGCGCCAGTTGGAGCCAGCAAGGCAAGTCCTCTCAGCGTCACGGTGGTAAGTCTTTCAAGCCTTTCTGTCTACCTCCTGCCGCTGATCGCTTTACTGCTATCCCATGACGCGATTGTTGGTGAGCAAGAACGCGGCACCCTGCCGCTGCTCTTAAGCTATCCGGTGGCCCGCTGGCAGGTCGTTCTCGGCAAGTTTGCCGGCCATCTGACGATCCTGACTTGCGCCGTGGTGCTAGGCTACGGTAGTGCGGGCTTGGTCATTGCCTTGGCGTCGGCGGAGGGCGCTGACGGTGCACAGGCCTTCGCCGCGCTTTGCGGCAGCTCCGTCCTGCTCGGCGCCGTCTTTCTTGCCTTGGGCTATCTTCTGAGCGCGCTTGCCGATGAACGGGCGACGGTGGTGGGCCTGGTGATCGGGCTCTGGCTCTTGCTCGTGGTGCTCTATGACTTGGGGCTTTTAGGGTTACTCCTGCTTGATCGTACGCAGGCGATCACACCGCCGGTCTTCACCGTCTTGTTGCTCGCCAATCCGGCTGACGCCTTTCGTATCTTTAATTTGACTCTCTTCGAAGACGTGCGCCAATTGGGTGGCTTGGCGACCGGAGCCAACTCCAATGGAGTGGCAGCATTGGCGGTGATGGTGGGATGGGTGGCGGCGGCATTGCTGGCGGCCGTGGCAGCGCTTGCTCGCAAGGAGCTATGATGAGGCGGCTCTGGAACAGGATGATCCTCGGCCTTGTCTTGGTGTCTTTGGCGGCCTGCGGTGAAGACATTGAGGTCGCAGTGCCGCCGCCGCAGGAATTGACGCGCGACGCCATTGGTTACTACTGCAATATGATCGTCGCCGATCATGAGGGGCCGAAGGCACAGATTTTCCTGAAAGGTGAGGACACGCCGATCTGGTTCTCCTCCGTGCGCGATGCCATCGCCTTCACGCTTCTACCCGACGAGCCGAAGAACCTAGCCGTGATCTATGTGAACGATATGGGCCAAGCGAGCTGGCACGCGCCGGAACCAGGAACCTGGATTGCCGCGACCGACGCCACTTTCGTCATCGACAGCCGGGCGCGCGGCGGCATGGGGGCGGCGGAAGCCGTGCCCTTTTCGCAAGCGGCCGCAGCCCAATCCTTCGCGGCAGACCGTGGTGGACGGGTGGTTCTCTTCAAGGACATTCCCTCGGCCTACATCCTTGCCAGCGACGAAGACCACCAAGTCCATGGGCCCCAGTCGGCTACGATGGAGATGGGCCACGACGGCGACAATGCTGCTTCGGGTAGCTCGCATGGGAGAGGAGCGGACCATGCCCCATGAGCGACACAGGAAAACTCCGATGATCACCCGCCGCCGCTGCTTGACCTTGGTGGCGGCTGCCAGTGCAGCTTACTTCGGCAGGAGTGACGGCGCGCTGGCGTCACAGCCTTTGTCGCCCTATCGATGGCGGGGAACCGCCTTGGGCGCGGCGGCCAGCCTAACGATCTATCATCCGGATGGGGCGGCGGCGCGCCGCCTGGTGGAAATGGCCCAGGCAGAAATCGAGCGCCTGGAAGCGGTCTTCTCGCTTTATCGCCCGGAATCAGCAATTGCCCGCCTCAATCGCCTAGGAAGGCTTGACGCGCCGCCGATGGACTTGGTGGTCTTGCTGGCGCGGGCCCGGCATTGGGCGGACGTCACCCAGGGCGCCTTCGATCCAACGGTGCAACCCCTATGGCAGCTCTTTGCGCGGCATTTTGCCACCACGGACGCGGCTCCGAATGGTCCCGACGAAGCGGCAATCGAGGCGGCGCGGCGGCTGGTCGACTATCGCGCCCTTCGTGTTGATCCAGAGTTCGTCGCGATGGACAGACCCGGCATGGCCATCACCCTAAACGGTATTGCCCAAGGCTATATCACCGATCGGGTGGCCGACCTGCTGCGGGCCGAAGGCCTCGATCATGTTCTGATCGATCTAGGGGAGCTTCGGGCGCTTGGCGCACGGCCAAACGGTGAAGCTTGGCGGGTGGGACTGCAAGATCCGCGACGGCCGGACGCGGTGTTTGACCAGCTCGCCATCAGCGGCCAAGCGGTCGCGACCTCGGCCGCCCAAGGCACCGTCTTCGATGGGCAGGGGCGCCTCCACCACCTCTTCGACCCGAAGAGTGGTCGGCCGAGCGAAGGATTGCTCAGTGCGACCGTCGTCGCCGAACGGGCCACCGACGCCGATGCGCTTTCGACGGCGCTGGTCGCCGACCCGGGCTTGTTGGTAAAGGCGCGTGAAAGCTTCGCGGGGCTGGTTCAGAGGATCTTGACGGTCGCCAAAGACGGCTCGATTGGCGATCTCCGCCTCGGCTGAGCGGTTTCTCGGCCCTGTTGAGCGCTAGGCTGGCTGCGTTGCCTGTTGTGCCGGCCGCTGGCCACCGGCCGCGCGGTTGGACGCATGACCGGTCTCGAAGTCGTTGCGGCCCGATTCATCGTTGCCGCGCACCAGAAATATCGCCCGTCGCCCTAGGTCGATAACCCCATGTTTGCGCTGTGCCATGTCTTTGCCAAGCGCATGGTCGTAGTGGGCGCTCGCCGGCATGAAGCGCAGCACATAGCCGGCCCGGCGCTGGCCGGAGGTGTTCGCCTGAGAGCCATGCAGCAGATAGATGTCGTGCAAGGAAATCTGACCGGCTTTTAAGCAAACGTCATGGGCCTCGGCTTCGTTGAACTCTTCGGGTTGCAATTCCAGGTTCAAGGTAAGGTCCTGACGGTCGGTCCGCAGGTGGCGGCGCAGGCGCTTTTCCCTGTGTGATCCGGGGATCACCCGCAGGCAGCCGTTTTCCGGCGTCGCATCATCAAGCGCAATCCAAACCGAGCAGGTGGCAAGCGGCCGGATCGGCCAATACTCGCCATCCTGATGCCAGGGTGTCGCCTTGCCATTGTTGGCCGGTTTGCCGAAGACCGTGGTGCCCCACATGATGATATGTGGCCCCAAGACCTGCTCAACCATGTCGAGGATGTCATCGGTGACCGCGAAATCGAACCATTCCTCGTCGCCGCGGATGGGTGTCATCCCGTCGATTTCCTGGGCCGCATCATAGACCAGGTGGGGGCAGAGCAGGAAATCACTGGTGCGGTCGGCGTTGGTGGCGATAAGCCGTTCGAGGGCACCTCGCATCTCTGCCAGGAGATCCTGCGGCAGGCGATAGTCCGGCACGACAAAGCCGTCGCGGTGATACTGGGCAATCTCTGCCTTGCTTAGCATGAGCCCCTCCCTTGCCTGTTCGTCCCTTCGACCGCCGAGCCGGCGTGGTGTGCCCTGTGGATCGCTAGCCCCTGCACTCGTCGCGGCTTGCCTACCTTACCAAGAATCAGGCGCCTGCCGTAAGCTCCGCACGAATGGCAGCCGCCGCCCGCAAGCTATCGATGGTGAAGGATGGAATGACATAGTCTGGCCAAGTGGAAAGCTTAACGACCAGAAAGTCGCCGGCGCGATCGACATAGATCATCTGGCCAAAAACGCCGCGCGCCATGAAATCGCCATAGGCTACATCGTTCACCCACCATTGATTTTTATAGGCACCATGCGGCGAAATGTCCGAATAGGGGGGGCCGAATTTGCTTGCTTCTCCCGTGCCGAAGGTGTCGACCCAAGCCTCGGGAACGACTTGCTCCGAGCCTACCCGGCCGCCGTCGAGCAGGAGTTTACCAAAGCGGGCATAGTCGCGCAGGGTGGCATTAAAGCCGCCGTCCGCCAAAGCGGTGCCGGCGGAATCGACGGTGAAATAGGCATCACGCTCGGTGCCGATCTTCTGCCAGATTTCCTGGCTTAGCAGTTCGGCGAGCGGTTTGTGGGTGACGCGCTCCAGAACCCAGGCGATCACATCGGTTTCGATCGAGCGATACTCAAACACACCGCCGTGCTCGCGGATTTTGGGCAGCGAGAGAATGACATCACGGATGGTCGGAACCGCTTCGCCCGGATAGGGTGGTCGCCAGCCCGAGGCGATGTCGATGCGAGTCATGTCGGAATGCGGCGCGCCGTAATCTTCGGTGAAGCGAACCCCCGACTGCATGTCGAGAACATGGCTCAAGGTTGCATCCGCATAACCACAATGGGCCAGCTCAGGCACGACCCCGGCTAAGGGCGCGTGCAGATCGATCAACCCCCTGCCGTGCAAAATGCCCGCCAGGGTGCCGACGATGGATTTGGCAACGGACTGCGACAGGTGCGGCGTTTCCGGACGCATGTCGTTGAAGTAGAGCTCGCTGGCGACGCGCCCGCGGTGCAGGACCAAGAAGCCATCCGTATAGCTATCGACCAGGAACTGGCTGATGGTCTTGCTTTGCCCATCCGATGCTAGAAAGGAGACCTGCGAGAAATCCTGCGGCTCGCCTTTCAACTCCCGGACCGGTGCCACGCCCCGATAAACATCTACCGTCGGGATCAAACTGCGCACGTTTTGGAAAGCCCAGCGATTAAAAGGCGGCATGTCCCAGTTGGCGAGAGTGGGGCGTTTTTCCGGCGGCGGCGGGAAGCCGCACATGATACCGAGCTCGCGCGCGGTTTTGGGCCGAAGCGGCGGGTCCTGCATGCTGGCAAGGTTCATCGAGGCAGATCTTTCCTTTTGCTGTTTGTCCGGAAGTAGGGAGGCGCGGCACCGCCGAACCTCCCCATGACCGGGTTACTGTTTCAGGCGGGTCCAGATCTTATTGTAGAGCTCGACCACTTCCTGCTCGCAAGGCTGGACGAAGTCCGGCGCCGGCGCGTCGGCCGGCATCACGATCTCCGGTGCGCTGATCATATCCGGGTCCATGAACTCTTCACTGCCGACAATGCCGTTGGCGTAGCGGGCAAAGTTCGAGGTGAGCGCGGCATTTTCAGGCTCCATCATGAAGTTCAGGAAAAGCTTGGCGTTTTCCAAATTGGGGGCATCCTTGAGCACCGCCACATTGTCCATCCAGCCGGTAAAGCCTTCCTTCGGATAGGCGTAGGCCAGGCTGGGACGCTGGGCGCGGGCGCGCATGGCCGCCCCGTTCCAGTTTTGCGAGAGGTCGACGTCCTTGGAGGTCAGTTTCTCGATGGTGCTGTAGTCCATGGTCCGCCAATGCTGCTTGGCATTCAAGAGCAGCTCGGTCAGCTCCTTGAGTTGATCCTTGTTGGAGTTGCAGCGCGGATACCCGAGATAACGCAGGCCGGCATTGATCACGTCATTAATATCGTTCAGCATGTTGATCCGGCCCTTTAGCTCGTCCGGCGGATCGAACATCAAGGCCAGGGTGTTGATGTCGCCACCGTAGACCTCGGTGTCGACGGTGAAAGAAGTCGTGCCCCATTGATAAGGCACCGAGTATTGGCGGCCCGGATCCCAGTAGACGTCGACCCACTTGGGATCGACATTCTTGAAGTTGGACATCTTGTTCGGCTCGACTTGGGCCAGAAGGCCCTCTTCGATCATGATGGCGGTCATGTAGTCACTGGGAACCACGATGTCGTAGCCGGTGCCGCCGGATTTGACCTTGGCAAGCATGGTCTCGTTGGAATCATAGCCGTCCAAGGTCACTTTGACGTCATGCGCCTTCTCAAATTTCTCGATCAGCTCGGGGTTGGTGTAGTTCCCCCAGTTATAGATGTGCAGCTCGCCGGCCGCTTGCGCTTGGCTTAGTCCCAAAGCGAGGCCGACAGCGGCCGAAATCGCCAAGGTTTTTGATTTCATAGGTTGCTCCTCCTCCTTAGTTGGGCCCCCAGGCCCTTATTTGCGCTTTGCTCCAAAGGCGAAGAAAAGCGTCACGAAAAACACGGAAAATCCCAGAAAGATGGTAGAGACCGCATTGATCTCCGGTGTAATGCCGCGGCGAATCTGACCCAGAATGTAAATCGGCAACGTGGTCTCGCCTGGTCCCGCCACCATCAAGGTAATGATCACGTCGTCCAAAGATACGACGAAAGCCAACATCGCCCCGGCGACGATACCGGGCATGAGTAGCGGCAGCGTCACCCGCCGGAAGACTTGCCACGGCGGCGCATAGAGGTCCGTTGCCGCCTGCTCCAAGGTCAGGTTCATATCCTCCAAGCGGGCGCGGATCGGCATGTAGGCAAAGGGGATGCAGAAAACCGCGTGGGCCAGCATCAAGTATCCAATGCCGGATACGCCAGTCGCTTGCTTGATGATGGCAAAGAACGACAAGGTGGCAACGGCGGTTACGATTTCTGGCACCATCAGTGGCTGGTTGACCACCGCATAGGCCAGGGTAAGACCGCGGAAAGGTTCCGTTCGGGTGGTTGCCAGCGCCGCCATGGTGGCAAAGATTGTGGCTATGATGGTGGCAACCACAGCGACCTTCAGGGAAACGATCGCCGCGCTCTGGATACCCTCGTTGCCGAAGGCGGCGATATACCAACGAAAGCTAAATTCGGTCCACAACACCACCGACCGATTGTCGTTGAAGGAAAAGATCACCAGCACCAGGATCGGCGCGTAGAGCACGAAGATGCAGGCCCAGGCGATTTGGTTGAAGCCTGGCTGGTAGCGCAGGTCCTTGTGGCGTCGTCCGGCTGATTGCTTTACGACTTCAGCCATGCCCGTGCCTCTCCTGGCCGGCGTTGCGCACATAGATCAGCAAGGCCAGCATCACGATGGTCATCAAGATTAGAGCGGCCGCAGACCCGAAGGGCCAGTTGCGCGATGACCCGAACTGAATGGCGATCAAGTTGCCGATCATCAGTTTCTTGCCGCCGCCCAGAAGTTCCGGCGTGATATAGGCGCCAAGGCCCGGAATAAACACCAAGATGCAGCCAGCGACGATGCCTGGCTTGGCCAGCGGAATTATCACCCGTTTGAGGACCTGAAGTCGATTGGCATAGAGATCGTAGGCAGCCTCGACCAGTCGGAAGTCCAGTTTCTCCAGGCTGGCGTAGAGCGGCAGCACCATGAAGGGCAGGTAGCTGTAGACCAACCCCATAAAGACCGCTCCATCCGTGTAGAGAATGGAAATCGGCGTTTCGATCAGGCCAATACCCGAAAGACTGATGTTGATGATCCCCTCGTCACGAATGATGAGCAGCATGGCATAGGTACGAATCAGCAGGTTGGTCCAAAACGGCAAAGTAATGACAAAAAGCCAAAGGTTACGCTGGGCGCGCGGCTTAGTGGCAATAAAGTAGGCGGTCGGAAAGCCGATCAGGAGACAGCCGAGGGTCGCCGCCAAGGACAGGCCGACGGAGCGACCGAAGATCTGCAGGTAGGCGGTGTTCAGGGTCAGCGTTTCTTCGAAGATGTCTCGCTCGAAGAGGAACTGGATGTAGGCCTCTGGTGAAAACTTCCACTTCACCCCGCCATAGGCGCCGGGCTCGAGAAAGGAATAGATCAAGGTAATGGTCAGCGGGAAAAGGCCGAACAGGCCGATAGTCAATAGCGCTGGGGCCAAGAGGCCAATGCGCCGTCGTCGCTTTTCCTGCTCGACCGTTTTGACGGCCGAGGCCAAGCGTTGTCCAGCCTCGGCTTGCGCCTGAGCGCTGCTATCTTGCGCGAGGCTGTGGTCGGCGGTGGCCATCAGTCGACCAGCACCTGTAAGGC
Source organism: Rhodospirillales bacterium (assembly GCA_965222795.1). GTDB lineage: Bacteria > Pseudomonadota > Alphaproteobacteria > Kiloniellales > CBDCUY01 > CBDCUY01. The sequence goes on from OZ244972.1 coordinate 4,876,212, forward strand.
CTGATCGGCAAAATCAATCCCGACAGGGTCGCCAACCATGAAGCGGTCTTCCGTCCCATGCTCACTCGCTGCAAGTACCACAAAGGTCCCGCCGCCGGTCAGATCGACGTAGTAATGGGTGCCGGCGCCAAGGTAGACCACGTTGGCGATACGACCCTGCAAAGCGGCCTCGCTGTCGTCATCCCTTAGGCTGGCCTGCTCGGGCCGTACCGCCAGGCTGACTGGCCCAGCCTCGGGCGCGCTCGCTGGAAGTCTGGCTTGCCGCATGGCGCCCGACGGCAGGCGTACCTCGCCGCGGCCGTTGGCGCCGGTCAGTAACTCGGCGTTAAAGATGTTGATGTCCCCAATGAAGTCCGCCACAAAGCGACAAGCCGGCTGGTTGTAAATCTCTTTTGGGCTACCGACCTGCAGGATTTGACCGGTGTCCATCACCGCCACCCGATCCGACATGGTGAGCGCCTCTTCCTGGTCGTGGGTGACGAAAATGAAGGTGATGCCGGTTTCGTGCTGCAGGCGCTTCAGCTCGATCTGCATTTCCTTGCGGAGTTTTAGGTCGAGCGCGGATAGCGGCTCGTCCAGAAGTAATACCTTGGGATGGGGGGCAAGCGCCCGGGCGAGGGCAACCCGCTGCTGCTGGCCGCCGGAAAGTTGGTCGGTGCGGCGTCCGGCCAAGTGCTCCATGCGCACCATGGACAACATGGTGCCCACCGAATCCGAAACCTCCCCTTTGGATCGGCCCAGCATCTCCAGGCCAAACCCGATATTTTCGGCAACCGTCATATGGGGAAAGAGGGCATAGTTTTGAAAGACCGTGTTGACCGGCCGTTTGTAAGGCGGCAGATGACCGATTTCCTCGCCGGCCAGCCGGATCAGGCCCTCGCTTGGCAGCTCGAAACCGGCTATCAGCCGAAGCAGGGTGGTCTTGCCGCAGCCCGATGGGCCGAGCAAGGTAAAAAACTCGTTTTGCCGGATGGCGACGGATACCTGATCGAGAGCGGTAACCTTGTCAGAGCCGGCGCCAAATGTCTTGGTAACCCGGTCGACCTCGACGGACAGCCGTGCTTCAGAAACCAGCGTCTCTGACATTGTCAACGCGTCGCAGTGGGTTGTGGTGCCATCTTGTCTCCCTGTCACGTCGATCTGCCGGCGTTGCCCCGGCGGATGTTTAGTGTAACCAAATTTGCCCCACTTAGCGTAAGGAGAAAAAGCCCTATCGGTAAATATCCCAAGGGGGATAATCGATAAAAGGATTGTCTGGCTAGGTTTGTAGGCTGTTCAAGAAACGCGAAAACAGTTCACTTTGCGAGGAAACCTGCAGCTTGCGGTAGATATTCTTGCGATGGACCTTGACTGTTCCCGGACTGATGTCGGTCAGATGGGCAATACCCTTGGACGAATGCCCTTTAAGGATGAGACCGGCAATTTCCTGTTCGCGGGCGGTCAATTGTCCAGCGCCGAACCTGGCCATGGCGTCTTCGATGCTGGGGCTAGCCGGTACTTCCGCCGGCGTATCAAATTGGTAGCTGGACGAGGAAAAATGGCGCCGATTGAGGGCGATAAACACCGGCAGGGCCTGTCGTAAGGCGGCAACCTCGCGGCGACCGAAGCGTCGCTCGTTGGCCCGTCTGCCTATCGAGTAGAAGAGGGTGCTGCCATCAGCCAGGTCGATGAAAATGGCCAGCTCGTCTTGCAGGCGGATCGCCCGATAGTAGCGGCGAAAGTAGGTCGACATCAAAAACCGATCGGGGGCAACGTCGTTCAGCACAATGAGCCGAGACGTCGGGTCGCTGAGATAGGCCTCGTAGAAGGGGTCGAGCAGGTATGCCCCGTCGAGGTAGCGATCGATCACCTCGGCCCGACGTTCTGCGCGCACATTGTCATAGACGTGAATGGGGACCTGATGCCCCCGCAGCTTGGTCAAGAAGACGCCTACAAAGGGCGCCAGGCTGCGCAGGTAATCGGTGGTGGCCGGCACAAACTGAGCGGTGCCGATGGCTGTGATCGCCTCCGCCAAGGCAGCTTCTGGCCGGTCAAACTCCCTATGGTTGCAATAATACAAGGCTGCCATCGTCCAGGTATTGGGAATCCAAGAAGAGCATAGCCCATACGGCATCATTGAGGGCAGAATTCCTCGTCTCACCTAGAGCAGCGGGCGCCGGCCAGAGCCAAGCCCCCGCAAATCGGCTGTTCCCGATTTGTAGTTCGAAGAAGACATATGAACCGGGATAAATCCCGGTTCAGGGGGGCGGGCGGTTTGGCGCCAAATCCGGCGCCAAGCCTCTCGGACCTATCATCGGATAGGCCCATCGAGCCTTTGCTTGACCTTGTCGCCAAACCGCTGCGTCAGAATTGATCCCAAATTGCCGCCCGACGCTAGCCTTTGAGTTTCGCTCTGACCTGGTCTATTGTCGAGGCCGCAAATACAAGGCAGGGATGGAAACCTGACCTGCCCCAGGCCGCTTCCGCCTCCCGGTTGCCGACGACATAATTGAGCGAGACTGCCTCGATACCGGCCGTTTCAAAGAATTGTAGCAAAGCCCGCAACATTGCCTGGCACAGGCCGCGCCGTCGATGCTTCGGCGCAACCCAGACATCGTCGATCTGGCCGAAAACCGAGGGGACAAGATCAGATCGGCGGCCGATATGGGCCATGGCCATGCCGACCAGCATGCCGTCGCCGTCCTCAACGACGACGATCCGTCTTTCCGGATCTTGTAAGTGGGCCAAATACTTGGAATTGAGATTCGCTGTCCATTCCGGGGCGAGCGACCAGATATGAGGGTTGCTTACATGCAGGTGCCCCTGCAACAGACGACGCATTTCGGCAAGCCCCTCGGTGTCACGAGCCTCGGCGCTTCGAACATGATAGTCGGTATGACCTGTCATTCGGACCTCGTCTGCCGTGTGTCCCGGCTTGCTCTTTGAATGATCGTTCGATCATAACATCATAGCAGGTCAAGTCCGGGATCGCGACGGGGTGATCCGACGGTTGGCGGCGGGATTGGGCCGGTTTGCGCACCCCATGGGGTCCCTCATTTGTCACTGGGTAACTGACCTGCCTCAATGATCCTAATTGGGGCCGACCTCAGGATGTCACCGTGACGATAGGAGAACAAAGAATGAGAATGGGCAAGGTCATCGCCCTGTCGAAACAGCGACGGTCTGCCGAGATTGGTTGGCGGTCACTGGTCGAACGCTATGATCGACCGACACCCCGCTATACAAGCTATCCGACGGCCCCGCATTTTCGAGGCGACGTTGGCCCTTCAACCTATGCAAGCTGGCTGGCGGCTCTCGATACCGAGGCGACAATTTCCTTTTATGTTCATGTCCCCTTTTGCGACAGCCTATGCTGGTTCTGCGGCTGCCACACGAAGGTCGTTCAGCGCTATCAGCCGATCGAGCGTTACGTGGATTGCTTGCTGCAAGAAATTGACCTGATAGCCCGGCACTTAGGCGAACGTCGGCGGGTCAAGCAGGTGCATCTGGGCGGCGGCTCGCCGAGTATCCTTAGACCGACCGATATCCTACGGCTGCGCACCCGCTTGGATAGGCGTTTCGATATTCTTCCGGACGCCGAGATTGCTGTCGAGATCGATCCGCGCGGGCTTGAAGATGAGGTGGTCGAGGCCTTGGCCGACTGCGGCGTCAATCGGGCAAGCATCGGCATACAAGATATTGATCCCGAAGTGCAGCAGGCGATCAATCGGGTGCAGCCGATCTCCGTGACGCGCAGCGCCGTGGAACGCCTGCGTCGCGCCGGCATCGAGGCGCTAAATTGCGATCTCATGTACGGCCTGCCGTTTCAGGACGAGGCGCGCCTGTTGGCGTCGATCGATGCGGTGCTTGCTTTCAACCCCAATCGCCTAGCCCTCTTCGGCTACGCTCATGTCCCGACATTCAAGCGTCACCAGCGTATGATCCCGGAGGCGGCCCTGCCAAGCGGCAGCGCGCGCCTCATCCAGTTCCTAGCCGCCTCCCATCGGCTTAAGGCGGCAGGCTACAGCGCGATCGGGTTGGACCATTTCGCCCGCCCCGATGACCCCTTGGCTGTGGCGGCCGAAAATGGCCGCCTGCACCGCAATTTTCAGGGTTATACCGTGGATTCAGCCGATGCTTTGCTGGGACTTGGCGCTTCGGCGATTGGCAAGCTGCCCCAGGGTTTCGTGCAGAACGCCGTGCCCGGGCACGCCTATGGCGAGGCTGTCACATCGGGCCGCTTGGCCTGCGTGCGCGGTTTGACGCTCAGCGATGAAGATCGCCTGCGGTCGGACGTCATCGAGCAGATCATGTGCGATTTCTATGTCAAACCAGGAAATGTGGCTGTCGCCTGGGGACGGCCGGCCGCGCATTTTACAACCGAGCTCGAAAGCCTGCGCGGTCTGGCAAAGGACGGATTGCTGCGCTTGAATGATGGAGCGGTCACCGTTACCGAGGCAGGGCGACCTTTCGTGCGGCTAATCGCTGCGGCCTTCGATGCCTACCTGACGCCCGACGGGAAGCAGCACAGCCGCAGTCTGTGATCGGTTGATTGCGGCCCTCCCGGCTCCTATCCGATAAGGAAGTTATTGGCGCTGAGCGAGGCCGCATCGACGCCCAACAAGACCACCTGATTGCCGGGACCGAGGGTCAGGATGGTCCCGCCAGCGCCGTCAGGGGATAGGCGTGCGCTGATGTCGGCGAAGCTCGCGATGCTTTCGCCGTTGACCGTCGAGGCCACCCGGATCAAATCGAGGCCCGGGGAAAAGTCGGTGATGGTGTCGAGGCCACTGCCGGCGGATATTTGACTGCCGGGATTGATGAAACTGTCAATCAGTCCGCCAGGCTGGTCGAAGACGAAGAGGTCGCCGCCAGCGCCGCCGGTCAGGATGTCGTTGCCGACCCCGCCATTTAGCGTGTCGCTGCCATCGCCGCCGGAAAGAATGTCGTCCTGCCGGGCGCCGCGCAGACTATCGTTGCCGCCGCCGCCCAACAGCGAGTCATTATCTGTGCCGCCATTCAGGCTGTCGTTACCGCCATCGCCCAGTAGGGAGTCCCCACCCCGCGAGCCGCGCAGATTATCGTTGCCATCGCCGCCGGAGACGAAATCAGCGTCTTGATTGCCGCGAATTTGGTCATTGCCGCCGGCGCCATTGATGGTGTCATTGCCTTCGGCCCCGAAGATCGTGTCGTTGCCGCCGGTGCCGGAGAGGCTGTCCGGGCCTTGGCTGCCGGAAAGGCTGCTGCCGAAGGTGCCGCCGAACGAGATACCGCTGGCATTCTGCGCCACCTCGGTCGGGGTGACCCCGGCCACCAAGAGGGAATCCCCGTTGTTGAAGGTGACGAGCGTATCCTGGCCGAGGGCCAGTGGCGTGCCGCTGGTGCCGCTCACCTCGATGAAATCCTCACCTGGGGTGAAATCAAGGATGATATCGCTGCCGGCGTTGAGGCCACTGACCGCCTGGTCGAACTGGAAGCGATCGGCACCGCTACCGCCCGCCAGGGTATCATTGCCGATACCGCCGTTGAGGCTGTCGTTGCCATCCTGTCCGGCCAGGCTGTCGTTGTCGCGCGAGCCCCTCAGAATGTCGTTGCCGGCCGCGCCGAAGAGGACATCGTCCTCGGTACCGCCGACCAGGGTATCGGCGCCCGCGTCCCCGGCCAGGGTGTCGTTGCCGCGCGAGCCGCGTAGGCTGTCGTTGCCGTCGCCGCCCTGAAGCAGGTCGTTGTCCTGGTTGCCGCGCAGCACGTCGTCGCCGAGGCCGCCTTGCACCGTGTCGTTGCCGGCACCGGCGAAGATGGTGTCGTTACCGCCAAGCCCGTCGAGGGACTCAGCGGCGGCCGTGCCTTGGATCGACTGGGCATCATTGGGCCCGGGCGGCGGCGGGGCGTCGGTCACAGTTATCTGAACCCCGTCGGAGGCGTTGTTGCCGAGATTGGTCTCCCCGGCGACCGGGTCCACGGTGGCGCCATAGAAGAAGGTGCCGGTCGCCGCCGGGGTAATGACGACCGACTCGTTGTCACTGGCGGTTGCCGCCAGGGGATCGATGCTGTCGGTGTCGACCAGACTATCCGCATCGGTGATGGTGGCGTCCGCCGATTGGCGATAGCGCAGCGTCGTCGCGGCGCTGCCCGCGCTTCCCTGGTTCAGCACCGCCGCGGTGAGGGTGAAGGACTGACCGAGCTGGATGCTCTGCGCGTTGGCGCCGACCGACGCGACCACCAAGTCGGGACTCCCAGACGGCGGCGGCGGTGGAGGGGGTGGCGGCGGCGGAGCTAGATCGATGCCGTTCGAGTTATTGATCACTTGCTGCGGCGTGGCGTTCACCACCGTAATCGTGCTGCCGCCGGCCAGGGTCACCAGGGTGTCGCTGCCCGACTGGGCGGCGAGGCCGCTTAAGTTGACGAGCTGGATCGTATCATTACCGTTGCCGAATTCGGTGATTATGTCGTCGCCGCTCGGCGAACCGCTGAAGCGAAAAGTATCGTTGCCGGTGCCGCCGGTCAGGCTGTCGTTGCCGGCGCCACCGTTGAGCGTATCGGCGCCGGAGCCGCCGCGCAGCCGGTCATTGCCGCTACCGCCCAGCAGGGAATCATTGCCGCCGTTACCGAAGAGGGTGTCATTGCCGCCGGAAACGGTCAGCGTGTCGTTGCCGCCCAGACCATCGATGCTGTCATTACCCGGCGTGCCGGAAAGGGAGTCGTTGCCGCTGGTACCGGCGGTGGGATCGTCCGCCGCTTCGAGGCGTTCGCTATCGCTATTATTGCCGGTGGCGGTTTCGCCGTCAACCTCATCGACAACCGCGCCGACGAAGACGAAGCCGTTATCGACGAAGGCGCTACCCTCGTTGCTGGGGGAGGCGATGGTTTCACTGACGACCACGGTCTGGCCAGGCTGCAGGGGGCCGATGCCATCGCTTTGCGTGCCCACCGGTTCGGTTTGCAGGTCTTCGCTCTGCGAGCGCAGATAACGAACCGTCGTTGTTTCCGAAGTCCCGTCGCCGATGTTGGTGACCGTGGCGGTCACCGTATAGCTCCCGCCCGGCACGACGCTGTCGGGGGAGACCGAGACGGTGATCCGAAGGTCGGGGACGCCTTCGGTAATGCCGGACGAATTCGCCACCACCTGGGCCGGGGTGGCGCCGATCACCTGGACGCTGCCGCCGCTGGCGAAAGTCACCAAGGTATCGCTGCCAGACTGGCTGGCGACGCCCGTGGTACCCAAGACTTCGATTGTATCCTCACCCGGCGTAAAATCAGTGATCTCATCATTGCCAATGGGGCCCGGGCCGAACTGGAAGATGTCGCCGGCCCCATCGCCGCCGGTAATCCGGTCGTTGCCGCCGCCGCCGTTCAAGGTATCGGCACCGGAGCCGCCGCGCAGCCGGTCATTGCCGGCGCCGCCTAGCAGGGAGTCGTTGCCGCCGTTGCCGAAAAGGGTATCGGTGCCACCGGAAACGGTCAGGGTGTCGTTGCCGCCAAGACCATCGATGCTGTCGTTGCCGGCGGTGCCTGAAAGTGAATCGTCTCCAGCTGTGCCGTCGATACTGTTGGCATCGGCTGTCACTTCCGCGTGGCCCAATGCCAAATTGTCTTCGATGTTAAAGCTAGCCATGGTTCTCCCCGAGTTTTGACGTTTGATTGACTAGGCTTCGGAAACTTTCCTTTCTTCAGGCTGAGGTCTCTGAAGCGTGCGCGTTTCTTGTAAACCAGCGACGGGCCGCGGTGGTCGGGTGGCTGCAACTTTCACGACACCGTCTCATGATAGGCCCGCGACGCTTGGGACAACTTGATGGAGCGCAAGATAGGCGCCTGTCGTTAAGTCAAATGACCCTTTGTCCTCACCCGAGACGGAACCCGAACTGGTCATGGTGTAGACGACGCCGGCATCCAACTCAGCCCGGAACCAGTCGCACTCACCCTCGAAGTCGAGAAAATGGATGCCCGGGTCCGTATCCGAAATCGTGTAGGTGGTGGAGGTGTCGCCTGGTACCAGATCCATTTTTTAGAATATTTCCATTATTAAATAATATGCTATAACATTACACGACCATAGTGTGATATACGGCTCGTCGAGTCAACATCGCCTGCCGGTTGCGCTTGGTCGAGCGCACCCCAGAGCCTGCGGCCGCTTCGCCGGCAGATCACTCTCAACAGTTTTGCTGCGTGTAGCGAACCGCCGCTGTCGGTCGCCACAGGCATTGAATGCGGTGTTAGCCGAGCAAGACATCGCTTTCGATGCCTGTTGGCTGGTCCGGCGCGATTTCCTGAGTGCCGGTCGCTTCCGCCGCCGGTTGGAAAAGGATCTTGTCGATGCGGGTATACTCCTCGCCTTGCTTGGTGCCGGTCAGCGTGATGGCGTCGCCGTTGGCGATCTCTACGGCGCTTAGCACCTGCTGCTCGACCCGCGTGCCGGCGTTGGCGATGCCGGCGCCCAGGTTCTGGTTGAGCAGCAGCTGTCCTGTGTCATCGCCCACGGTGACGTCGATGGTGGCCTGGCCGTCGTTCTCGTCATAGAAGGTAAGGATGACGTCGTAGGTGCCGCTGGCGCCGGTAAATAGGCCACTTGCCGTGCCGGTCGTGCCATCGGGCGTAAAGAAGGGGTCGAGGCGCACGTGCTGGCCGCCGGAGGAAACCCCGGCCAGGTTCTCCACCGCCATGCCGGAAAGGGCCAGGCTTTCCACCTCGATTTCCACCGGGGCGAGCGGCGGCAGGCCAATGAAGTCGGTCGCGTCGATGTTGCCGGCCTGGCCGACGACACGGGCCAAGACCTCGCCGCCATCGGTAACGGTGATCAGCGCATCGCCGGCATCATCGGTGATGGTGAGATCGGCGAAGGTCAGACCTTCGTCACGAGAATCAAAGCTATCGAGGCCGTCTTCGAAATCTTCAATTCGGTCCGTGGAACGAATAGCCCTCAGGACGAACAGGTCGGCTCCTGGGCCGCCGATGAGATCATCATTGCCGTTGCCTCCCCTTAAGGTATCGTTGCCTTCACCCCCATCTATAGTGTCGCTGTTGGAGTCTCCGAGAAGCAGGTCGCTGCCAGGACCGCCACTAAGGCTATCGAAACCAAAGCTACCGTCGAGACTATCATTACCGGGACCCCCTACCAGGGTATCTTGACCCTCCCAAGCGGAAAGGCTGTCGTTACCTGAACCTCCATTTAGGCAGTCATCGCCCTCAAAGCTTTTCAGAAGGTCATTGCCGTCGCCGCCGAAAAGGCTATCGTTGCTTCCTTCACTACGCAGCTCATCGTTGCCGGCTCCGCCTACCAGGAAGTTGGTTGTGCCGGGACCAAATCCTTCAATATTGACAGGATTGCCTGCTGTGATCCCGCCAGCATCAAGGATGTTTTCACTGCGTTCTTCGCCCTGGAATTCAATTGTAGTTGGGCTCACATCGGTTCCAGTGAGGTCGCCGACCACCAGGTGACTACCATTGAAGAGAATATTTTCGATATTGTCGATGTCCAAAAGAACGTTGCCCATATCGTCCTTCAAGGCCACGTGATCCATCGGCACAGTAGTGCCGTCGCCACGGGCTAGAACATACTTTTCTCCCGTTCTGCCATAGAACCTCACCTCGTCATTGCCTGCGCCACCGTCAATAGAGTCTGGGTTTATGGGATCCGTACTGGTACCTCGATGAAGACCATTAAGTGTAATTGATAAGTTGCCGTCTAAGTCGGATATCTCAAAGAGGCCGTCGCCGCTGCCGGCCACCACAGACAAGCTGTCGCCTAGGCTGACGGGCTGGAAGGCGACCTTGTCGATGCGGGTGAATTCGGCCCCTTGCTTGGTGCCTTTGAGAGTGATGGGATCACCGTTTGCGATCTCTACGCCGCTCAACACTTGCTGTTCAACCCGTGTGCCGGCAGTGGCGATACCGGAACCAAGATTCTGATTAAGGGTGATTTGGGCCGTATCGTCCCCGACCGTGACATCGATGGTCGCTTGGCCATCGTTCTCATCATAGTATGCGAGAATGACGTCATAGGCGCCGCTGGCACCGGTGAAAACGCCGCTCGCCGTGCCCATGGTGCCATCGGGCGCGCCGAAGGGATCGAGTCGGATGTGCGCGTCGTTCGAGGAAATCCCGGCCAAGGGCTCCACCGCCATGCCGGAAAGGGCAAGGTCCTCGGCCTCGATAACGATCGGCGTGCTGGCGGGCGGCTCGTCCAGGCCGTTGACGGTCACGGTGACCGTGGCGCTATCCACACCGCCGCGGCCATCGGAAACAGAATAGCCAAAGGAGTCCGTGGCGGTCTCACCGGCCGCAAGTGACTGGAAGGCGCTGCCCGGATCGTAGTCGACGCTATTGCCGTTGACCGTCGCCGTGCCGAGCGTGCCGGAGGTGTCGAGGCCGGTCAGGGTGAGGGCATCGCCATCCGGGTCGCTGTCGTTGGCAAGGACGGCGATGGTCGTTGCGTTGTCTTCGTCGGTGGTGACATTCGGATCGTCTACGGCATCAGGCGCCTGGTTTGCCGGTGGTAGACCTATGAAGTCGCCTGCGTCGATATTACCCGCCTGGCCGACGACCCGAGCCAAGGTCTCACCACCATTGGTGACGGTGATCAGCGCGTCACCGCCGTCAGCGGTGATGGTGAGATCGGCGAAGGCGAGCCCGCCGTCGAGGCGGAAGAGGTCCGTGCCGTCTTGGAAATTGTTGATGGTATCGGTACCGTCACCTTGGCGAAATAGAATGACGTCGTTGCCACTGCCAAGGTCAAGGCGGTCGTCGCCACCGCCACCGTTCAGGGTGTTGGTGTCAGAGTTTCCGCGGAGCCAGTCATTGCCGTCGCCGCCAGCAAGGCTGTTGTTGCCCCTGAATCCGGAAAGGAAGTCGTCTCCTGCACCGCCAAGTAATGTGTCATTACCCCAGCCGCCGCCCCCGCCGACTCTGACGGGGTGGCTACTGATAATGCCGGTGGCATCAAGAAGATAGTCTTGAAAACTCAAGGAATAGCTGACATCGACAGATCTGACGTCGGTCCCGGTCAGATCGCCGATCGTAACATTACTGCCTGGGCCAGCAGAACCTCCTCCGACGGAAAAGGTGATCGTGCCGACACCATCGATATCAAGGAGCCGGTTACCGTTATCGTCCAACAAAGCCGCATGGTCGGAGGGTACGACGTTGCCGTCACCGGCCGCGAGGGTGTAGTCGATCGCGGAGCTGTCCCCGTAGTATATGATCCGATCTCCTGCGGGGGAGCCGCCGCCATCGATGATGACCGGATTTACTGGATCAGTAATTTTGCCTTGAGGGATGAAGTCGATCGCGACTGACAGTTCCGGACCGTCCTTCAATATCCTAAAAATTTCAAAGGAATCGCTACCGGTGACCGAGAGGGAGGCCGGCGGTTCCCCCAGCGGCACGAAGTCGACCTTGTCGATGCGGGTGAACTCGGCCCCTTGCTTGGTGCCTTTGAGGGTGATGGCGTCGCCGTTTGCGATCTGGATGCCGCTCAGCACCTGCTGCTCGACCCGGGTTCCGGCAGTCGCGACGGCCGAACCGAGGTTCTGGTTCAAAGTGATCTGGGCCGCATCGTCGCCGACCGTGACGTCGATGGTGGCCTGGCCGTCGTTCTCGTCGTAATAGCTGAGGATGACGTCGTAGGTGCCGCTGGCGCCGGCAAAGATGCCGCTGGCCGTGCCCATGCTGCCGTCGGGCGCGCTGAAGGGATCGAGGCGCACATGCTGGCCGCCGGAGGAGACGCCGGCCAGGTTCTCCACCACCATGCTGGCAAGGACCAGGCTCTCGGCCTCGATGGTCACGCCGCTCGGCGTGCTGCTCTCCGCTTCCAGGCGGGCGCTATCCAGATTGTTGGCGGTGGTGGTCTCGCCAGGGACCGTATCGACCACCGCGCCGACGAAAACGAAGCCGTTTTGCACAAAGGCGCTACCCGCGCCACTCGGGGAGGCGATGGTTTCGCTGACCACCACGGTCTGGCCAGGCTGCAAGGGGCCGATGCCATCGCTTTGCGTGCCCACCGGTTCGGTTTGCAGGTCTTCGCTCTGCGAGCGCAGATAACGGACGGTGGTCGCATCCGAAGCGGCATTGCCGATGTTGCTGACGGTGGCGGTCACCGTATAGCTTTCGCCCGGTACCAGGATGTCGGGGGCAAGCGCCACGGTCACCCGCAGGTCGGGCCCTTCATCGGCGGTGATGCCGGTGGAATTGGCCACTACCTGAGCCGGCGTCACACCGATGATTTTGACGCTACCGCCGCCGGCGAAGGTCACCAAGGTATCGCTGCCAGACGTATTGGCGAAACCCGTGGTGCCTAGGACTTCTATGGTGTCCTCGCCGGGGGTGAAGTCGGTGATCTCGTCGATGCCGATGGGGGCCGGGCCGAACTGGAAGATGTCGCCGGCCCCATCGCCGCCGGTAATCCGATCGTTGCCGGCGCCGCCGTTCAAGGTATCGGCACTGGAACCGCCGCGCAGCCGGTCATTGCCGGCGCCGCCCAGCAGGGAATCATTGCCGCCGTTGCCGAAAAGGGTGTCGGTGCCGCCGGAGACCGTCAGCGTGTCGTTGCCGCCCAGGCCGTCGATGCTGTCGTTGCCGGCGGTGCCGCTGACGATGTCGTCGCCCGGAGTGGTGAAGAAGGGGGCGCCATAGACGACGTAGGCGGCGCCATCAAACTCTCCGGTCGCAAAAGTTCCGGTAGTGCTAATCAGAATATCGCCGAAACCGTCGTTGTTGATGTCGCCGGCGGCGGAGACAGACCCAACTGCGTGACCGCCTGCAGCGTCACTGAGAAAGCGCAGTCGAGGGACCGCGCCGCTCGTTATGTCATCGAAGGAAATCGGGCCGCCGAGCGAAGGAGATCCAAAGATCAGATAGGCGCCGTCGGCATCGGCGCCTGTGGCATCATCACCGCGCACCCCAAGTAAGAGGTCGCCAAAACCATCGCCGTTGACGTCGCCGGCGGCAGTAATCGGAGTAGTGCTATAATGTTCTGCTGAGGGCAAATTGGTGAAGCGAATTCCAGGCGCTGTGCTGGATCCGATGTCATCGACGTCGATCGGTTCGCCAAGGTTCTGCGCGCCGAAGACGAGAAAGCTTTCCCCTGTGTCAGCGGCATTTTCGATGAGAATGTCATCGATGCCATCGCCATTGACGTCCCCCGCAGCGGAAACAATTCTGCCAAAACCCGCATCGTTGCCGCTTATCCTGACGCCAGCCAAACTACCGCCGATTATCCCTTGTAGGGAGACACTTCCCGACAGTTCTTGACCACCGAAAACAACAAAGACCTTATGACTCAGGATATAGGTGTTCCCATAGTGATAGATTTGATCGGTGCCCGATATTAGAAAATCTGCAAAGCCATCTCCGTTCACATCGCCAGCAGCCGACAACGAACCCGTCGGCACTGCGCGGTCAAGGCTAAAAAGTGAGTACTCAAGATCGAGTGTGAAGCCCCTCAGACTTGAGGTAGGTTCATTGTTATCAAACTGCTGACCGCCGTACAAAACTGTGGTACGGCCGGGAAAAGATGAGGGACGATCAGTCGTAACATAGGCGAGATCGCCAAATCCATCGCCATCTATATCACCAATACTTGCAACATCTGAACCAGCATACCCTCTTGCGTCACTGGTGGTTTCAATTGAGAATCCTGGCAGGCTACTAGACCCTAGGTCTTCGATCGAATGAGATCCTGTCAGCCCGGCCGCACCATAAACAACACCTAATTCGAACCCGACGGATTCGTATGCCGTTTCAAAAACGTCCAGTACGAGATCGTCAATACCGTCGCCATTGATGTCGCCCCCCGAAACGCCGCCAATTGATCGGCTACCGAATGAATAGTTACTGTCATGATAGGAATAGAAATCGACGTTGTTGATTCGCAGACCGTCTACCGTACCCGCCTCTATACCTGAAAGAGGAACGGTATTGGCAAGATCTTGACCGCCAAAGACGATGCTCAGTCCGTCGCCTAAGCGCAGAGGGATATCGTCGAAGCCATCGCCATTTATGTCACCAATAGACGAAACCCCAGCGCGAAAAATGGAGAAGGAATCGTCGCTCGTCAGCTTCACCCCGTTGCTGCCGTCGAGGCTGCCGAGATCGATTGTGTTGACTGCCATCTCTGTCCGGCGCGGCCGCGCCCTCTCCGAATCTTTATTTGGCCTTTATGCCAAGCCTCTTGCAAAATCAATTACTATCTAAAGTAGATTTATTTGAATTGATCCTAATCAATTTTCTAACGGATTTTGGTAGCGAATGTCCGAAGTTATCGCGAAATTCCTTGATGCTGTTAAAATGGTAGCGCGAATAATTCGTGAAACACGGTAGCAGGTAGGGCGGCCTATCGCCAGGTGATTTTTGTGGTCATGCATCGCCCATGGGCGTGAGAGGTGCCGGGGATTTTGGCAAATTTATGGTGTTGTTCGTGGTGGATAAGGCTTTTTGCGCGCCGGACGGTTGGCCTTTTTTGGTTAACGCCACCACTGGCTTTCGTCGTAGTGAGGCTCAGGCCGGTCATAGAGTGCTTCATACTTACAGAGCCGCGGGCGATCGCCCAAGGGGGTCGATTGGCCGTCGCGAAAGGCCCATTCGCCGCGGCTCGAAGTTTCGCCGCGCAGGTAACTGGAGATAGCAAAGGCCCGGTCCTGGCGTGAGTGATTGGGCAGCGAGCCATGGACGGTCAGCAGGCTCCAGATCACCAGGTCGCCGGGCGCCAGCTCCACGTCGACGACATCGTCCGGCGACAGGCCGACGGCAGTGAGTTCCTCGTCTTCGGTGAGGCCGTTCATGATCTGGCCGTCGCCCTGATCCGACAATCCGAGGTAGCCGCGCTTGTGGCTTCCCGGTATGACCCTGAGACAGCCGTTCTCGCGAGTGGCCGGATCGATGGCCAGGCCGACGTTGACACTGTCACCCAAGGTCTTGATGAAATCGTCGGGATTGGCGCGAAAACGCAGGTCTTGGTGCAGGCGATAGCCGGTTTGGCGCGCGCCTGGTGGCTTCCAATGGATCTGCTGCGCCACCTGCTTGATGTTACGGCCGAGAAGGGGCTCCAACAAGGTGAGAAAGCGGGGATCGCGGCGGAAGGCCTCGAAATAGGGGCTGATCCAGGAAAACCAATAGGCCTGGATGACATAGCGTTGGCCGAAATGGGTCTCCGGCAGGATTTCGAAGCAGAGATTGCCGTGCCGGTAGGTGGCGTGGTGCTTCAGGCCTTCTTGATAAAGGCGCCCGGTTTCGGCTTGCAAGGGCGCTATCTCGCGCTGGTCGAGGAAGCCGCGCAGGATGGCAAAGCCGTCCTGGTGAAATTCTTCGGCTGCCCGTTCAGCGGCTTGCTTTGGGAATGTGCTCATTGGATATCTGCCCCGATGTTGCCGAAGATCTATGCCGCCAGGCATCCCAGAGCCAAGGAATAGCCATCGAGCTGGACACTATAGAACACAGCTTTCCCCACAAGAGGTCATATCATCGGCCTATTCCGGTTCCGGTTTCGCGTCTCGCCCAGCGATCGCGAGAAAAACGAAGCCCAATAACAGCAGAAAGGAAAACCACTTATTTTGCCACAGGCCAAAGCTGGTGAAGGCGGCTACAAATCCCGACAACAGCAAGGCCTGGCCGTAGGCGGATTGCGGCTTTTTGAGTCGGGCTAGGGCTCCCGTCAGGCGCTGAATCACCAAGAGTAAAAGGAGCACGCCGATAAAACCGAGTTCCAACCAAACCTGCAGCACGGCGTTGTGCGGATGCAATGGCACCACCTTCTCAAGATCCGAGATAAAGGGGGTGACGCCGAAATTCGGCATGTTGCGGGCCGCATCAAATCCCCAGCCGAAGAGTGGTTTTTCCGCTATGCGTTCGGCCAGAAACTGCCAGATGTGCACCCGGTAGCGGGCCGTTAGGAAAAGCTCGTCGCTCTGGTGCAGGCCCATCTCAAAAAGCGCAAAGGCAAGCAAGGGGGCGGTGACGATCGCAGCAACCAAGACAATAGCAAGGAGCCAGGCGCTGGGGCGTGGGAAAAGCAGCGCAAGCAACACCACTAGACAACCAGCGCCTGACGCGGTTACCGCGCTGGCGCTTTCATAGCTCGTCAGTAAGACCGTGATGGTGAGTGGCAGCACCAGCGCCAAGGCTTTCAGCCCCCGTTCCCAGGTCCACAACGCAACAGGCCATACCAGAAGCGCCAGCGCCGTGGCCCCTCTGTTAAGCTCGCTCATCGGGGCATAATCGCTCGCGTCCAGGCCGCGCAACAAGCGATAGAGATTCAGGTCGGAAAGGTGCTCCTCGACCAGCGCCACCAGGGCCAATCCGAACCCCCAAACGAGGGCCTGGCCGGCCAGGCGCCGGCTGGCAGCGGTGAGGCACGACGCACCATGGCAAAGGATCACGCCGCCCACCAGAAGCAGACCGATGCGACCCGCAAGTGCAAAGGCGCGTGGACTGTCGTAGGTCCAAAACGATGCTATGCCAGCCCAAATCACTGTCAGCGCGAAGCAGGCAATAATGGTGGAGTCAAGCCGCGCGAAACGACTTTCATCCAGGAGGAAGCCTGGTGCCTTTGAAAAAGCCGCGACCGCGAACAACACGACCACGGCATTGGGGGCCAGGACCGCGGTCACCGGCAACAGAAAAAGGACGGCGAAGAGAAGCCAATCGAGCCGGGCCAGAAACTTTTGCAGAGGCAAGGATCCTTTTGCCAGGCGATTCTGGAAGGGGGCAGCCTAACCCATCGCGGCACGGCAGAAAACCGCAGATAACTCAGGCGAAGCTTTCCCTTAGGGCCTGCGATATCGTGTAGGGCGCGCGCCAGCCCAGGGCGCTTTCAATGGCGTGGTTGTCGATCACCAGATCGCCGGTTAGGCTCTCCGCCGCTTGCGATCGACCGAGCACCTGTAAGGCCCAACGCAGGATCAAAGGCGGGCAGGGAAACAGGCGGGCAGGCCGGCCCTTGGCAACCGCGACAGCCTTAGCCAATTTCGCGGTGGATTGGGGGGGGCCGTCGCAAAGCGGCAAGACCTGGCCACTTTCAATTGGGCTTTCCAGCGCGCGCAAGAGTGCGCTTGTAAGATTGCCGAGGTAGAGGGTCGAGCGGCGGTTTTGCAGCGAGGCCAAGGGCAGGGGCCAACCGCTTTCGATGGCCCGCAACAAGAGGCCGAAATTGCCGGGAGCGCCTACGCCATAGACCAAGGGCGGCCGTAACGCCAGCCAGTTGAGGCCAAGGGTGTCGCCCACTTCGGTCAGGGCCTTTTCGGCCGCAAGCTTACTGCGCTGGTAGGGGGTTGTTGTTCTCATATTACCTGTCGGTTCCGCCAAGCCGGCGGCAATGGAACTTAGGAAGATGAAGCGGGAGACCTTGGCATCAGCAGCGCATTCGGCCAAGCGTCGGGTCGCGGCGACATTGGTCTCAAGATAGGCCTGTTCGACGACCGGACTTGGCGCTTCCTTGCGATGGACGCGGGCGGCCAGGTGAACGACCAGATCGACGTCTTCTAAAATGGGCCGCCATTGTGTTTGCCCGGTAATTGGCCCACTGATGCGATAGTCGATAGCGTCGTCACCGTCAGCCTGGTGCTGGCGAAGGCTGCCGCGGACCCGGTAGCCAGCATCCTTCAGCTCCCGGCAGAGACGTCGACCGATGAAACCATTGGCACCGGTAACCAAAACGAGACGCCCGACGGACTTGTTGCCGGCCCCTGTCACGCCTTCCGTTTCCCAATCATCCACGAAATGCCACTCTTGGCGCCGTTTGCAAAGCTTGGATATCGACCCAAGGGACAGTCTGGCAAGCCTAAACTGCTGCCTACCTAGCCCACGATCGGCTTCATCGGCAACGCCCCGAGAGTGGTCAGTGTGCCACCGCTGGCATGATCAGAGGGCCTCCCAGCGGGCCTCGCCTTGCGCGATATATTTGTCGCGATCCTGCAGCCAGATTTTGCGAACGTGACTGTTGCTGAAGAGGTAGATCCGTCCCTTGTGCTCAACCCATACAGCCGGGTCAACGTCACGCTTCTTGCCCAAAGCGGCGCTATAGGCGCAGTAGCCTTCGAACGCCGGAAGGTAATACTGCGGGTCAGAAAGGAACGCCAATCGGTTGAAATCGCTTTCGAAATGGAACGTCGCCCCTCGCCACTCAGCGGTAAAGCTCTTGCGGCCTTTCGCGGGATGTCGGTCCATGGCATAGGCCACGGTGTCGAATCCGTGTAAGGCAATGCCGTGTCTGTCCGCATTGACGACCGGCTTCGCCAAAAGCGATACGCTGCCGAAAATCGTCACCACGGTCGCCAGGCTGGCCGAAACCATCAAATTTCTTATGGTATTTTTCATGATCTTAATCCGTGCTGTTGATGTATGGATAACACCACTCGTCAGTCAAAGACTTGATTCTTTACTAAAAATACACTTGGTTCCCGAATTCTTCAGGGTGGGCGAAGGTAAGATCCATTGATTAATCTGTGCTATCTCCTCGAATTCAGTCTTTCATGTTTCGATTAAGGCTCAATTACACTGTATTGTTAACCTAATGTTGCGAATTACTATTCGAATACCTAACAAGAATTTAGGATTGACCAGTGTTCACCATCGTAGTTTCCAAGGCATAACATCGACCAATCTAAGCGATTGGGCTTAAAGCGACCCTGATAGGGGCCATCAACCGGACGATCGAATGGCGATTGGCTTGGAAGGACTCGGCAGCGGCGGCCCGCTGAGAGGCGTCTATCCCGTCCGACACAAGATCGAAACAGAAGAGTCGATGGTAGGGATCACGGGCAGGCGGATTTCGATTGATTTGTTGTCGCCAACCGCCCTGTGCGTCAATCGGCAACTACAGTCGTGGCAGCATCACTGTCTTAAGTGATCACCTCGAAGCATTCGGGAATCTATCCCCAGATGCCGTGAATACCGCTTTGATTTTAGGTGCTTGTTGCTGGAGGCCCGGGCCGGAATCGAACCGACATCAAGGGCTTTGCAGGCCCCTGCATAACCACTCTGCCACCGGGCCAAGGGTGAGAAAATCCCTAAATCAAAGGGTCTGCTGGCAGGTATATCGACCTGGAATCACCGGGTCAAGCGTGCTGCTCGCCCAAATTTCAGAGTGAATTGCCTTGGTCATAATGGCGGGGAGGTGCTTGTGACATTGTCTTCGCCAAGCTTCACCCCTATAAATTCCCTTTGTCGCTGACCGTCGTCGCGATTCGCTTACTGATTGGTGCTAGGGCCATGGTGGATTTTCAAAAAGCACGCCTTAACATGGTGGATAGCCAGCTGCGGACCAACAAGGTGTCAGATGCAGATTTGTTGGCAGCTTTCGAGTCGGTCCCCCGGGAAAGATTTGTTCCGCAACACTTATCCAATATCGCCTATGTCGACGAGGACCTGGCGGTCGGTCGTAATCGCTACCTAATCGAACCGATGATCCTGGGCCGGTTGCTGCAGGAGGCGCGGCCGATGGCAACGGACATTGTCCTTGATGTGGGTTGCTGCGGTGGCTATTCCTCGGCGATCCTGGCCCGTTTGGCGGCAACTGTGGTCGCGCTGGAGAACGACCCGGATCTAGCCGCCGTGGCCAATGCGACGCTCAATGAACAAGGTGTCGATAACGCCGTTGTGGTTGAAGGGCCTCTGGCGGTGGGTTATCCCAAGCAGGCTCCTTACAATGTTATCTTGCTCGCCGGCGCAGTTGCTGAGGTGTCAGAGCAGATAACCCAACAGCTTGCAGAGGGTGGGCGCTTGGCGACGGTGATTAAAGGTGCGGACGGAATTGGCCGCGCCTGTCTCATGCAGCGCAGCGGCGACGCGGTCTCACGGCGGATGCTATTCGATGCTAATACGCCCTTATTGCCGGAGTTTGAAAGGGAGTTGGGGTTCGTATTCTAGGGAGGTGGTGCGCGCCCGTCGCGGTCGATGCGACAGGCGATTTTACCGAGGGCGGCCAGGGTCCTACTGGATGGCCTCAAACAAGCCGCCGGTCCCAGGAAGTTCGATTGAAAGATGGGGTACATGCCAACGACACCCTGGAATCGGAGCGGTTTGTGGCACGATGAGCGCAAGGCTAACCGCTGTAGGGTCATGCCTTTATCCTGAAGCGAGGCCGTCGTCGTTGCGGCTTGGATCCTTAATCGGCGGAAGACTGGCTTAGGAGAAGCTATATGGGTCGGCAGACAAACTTTATGCGAAGGTCGATGCTTGGCTTGGTGGTCTGCGCCGTGGCGAGCGCTGCTCTCCTGGCGCCCGACCCGGCCGCGGCCCAGACTTTAAAGGAGGCCTTGGCGCTTACCTACAATGGTAATCCAACCTTGCGGGCGGCGCGGGCGGCTTTGCGCTCGGTCAATGAAGGCGTGCCGCAAGAGCTATCCAACTGGCGTCCCTTGGTGACGCTGAACGGATCCGTGGGCAAGCAGCGGATCGACTCGGAGTTCAGCGTGGCTGGTTCGCAAACGACCACCCCGCACGAAGGCTCGATTTCGCTCATACAGCCGCTGTTCCGCGGCTTCCGGACAGTATCCGGCGTCGCCCGGGCGGAAAATCAGGTGATGTCACAGCGTCAGTCCCTGCGCTTGACCGAACAACAAGTGCTGCTGCGCGCGACCACCGCCTTCATGGATGTTTGGCGCGACCTGGCGATCCTCAATCTCAATATCAACAACGAACAAGTGCTTGGCCGTCAGCTCGAAGCTTCTAACGATCGTTTCGAGGTCGGTGAAATAACCCGAACCGACGTCGCCCAGTCAGAATCGCGGCTTTCCCGTGCGACTGGGGACCGCATCGCGGCCGAGGGCAACCTGGAGATCAGCCGGGCCGTCTTTCTGGAGGTTATCGGAAGCCCTGCCGGCACCCTGCAGCAACCCCCGAGCTTACAGGGCTTGCCCAACAGCGAAGCGGATGTGATCGCTATCGCTCGAGAAAACAATCCGGATGTGCTTTCCGTCTTTTATGCGGAAAAGGCAGCCCAGGAAAACGTTCGCCAGGTTTTTGGCGAGCTCTTGCCGACCCTAAACCTCAATGGGACCGTCAGCCGCACCCGGGAGTCATCCTCCAGTTCCAGCCGAAACGAGCGCGATTCGATTATCGCCCAGTTGACCGTGCCGCTTTATCAGCAGGGCTTTGTGTCCAGCCGTGTACGCGAGGCCAAGCAATTGGCGAGTCAGCGTCGCCTTGAGCTAGAGGAGGCCATGCGTCGCGTAGAACAACAAAGTGTCAGCTCGTGGGAAGCCTTGGTAACTGCCCGGGCGCAAATAGAATCGTCGAATGCCGAGGTCCGTTCCGCCGAGATCGCCTTAGATGGTGTGCGCCAGGAAAACGCAGTCGGTGCGCGTACTGTGCTCGACATACTGGATGCCGAGCAAGAATTGCTCGATGCCCAAGTGGGCCTCGTCCGGGTCCAGCGCGACGAGGTCGTTGCCAGCTTTCAGGTACTTTTTGCGATGGGCAGCTTGAATGCCAATGTCTTGGAACTGCCCGTCGAGGTCTACGATGTCGAAGACAGCTATCAGTCGGTCCGCGGCCGCTGGTTTGGGATTAGCGCACCGGAGAGTGGTTGGGACGGCGAGTACGTTACCCTCCCGGATATTGGTGAGCCGGACTGAGCTGGCTATGAGGGGTATCGTGATGGCGAGGGGCAACATCGTGCGGTGGCAGAGGGGTGAGTTGAGTTATGAGTGACCCTAAAGCGCAAGGTGAACCGACGATGGAAGAGATACTGGCTTCCATTCGGCGGATCATCTCCGAAGACGAGACCGAAGGCGAGGAGGGCGCAATGCAATCCGATACGGTCGAGGAGGCAGAAGCAGGAGTAGCATCAGAGGCTGAGGTAGAGGAAGAGGCTCTGGAGCTCACGCAGATGGTCGAAGACGACGGGACCGTCGTTGATTTGAATGCCGAGAAAGAGACGGCCAGCGACCTAATCGATCCGGAGCCAGAGGAAGCAGCCGCCGCCGAACCAGAATTGCCCAGCGTTGATGAGGCTGTCGAGGAACAAGCGGTCGAGCTAGCCGCCGACGGGGAAGAAGACAGCGAGACCGCTTTAGAATTCGAACCGGAGGAAGAACCAGAACCCGTGCCCGTTGCGCTGGAGCTGGACGACGTGGCTAGCGCCGACGTCGAGCCTTTCAACAAGAGCGAGGAGGTAGCTGTTGAGGCGCCGACACCAACGGAAGACCCAGAGGGATTGGTGTCGCAGGCAACAGCCTTGGCGGCGACGGCCGCTATGGCCAACCTCACACGAATGGCCAATGACGAACGGGGGACCGTAGCGCCAACCGTTTCCGACATCACCGTGGTGGCGCTCGCACGCCAAGCTATCGAACCTTATCTCAAGGCTTGGCTGGATGAGAACTTGGCACCGCTGGTGGAGCGCGTCGTGCGCGAGGAAGTGAAAAAGATGGCGCGCCGCGCCGAAGATCGCTAGGCAGATATCTCTAATGCCTTGCGGCGCCCTGCGGCCGTTTCCATGGGCGGCGGGGGCGAGGTAAATCTCACTAAGACTTTGAGGCCCAAACCGACGATGTTGGACAAGACCTATCGGCCCCAGGAGGTCGAAAGCAAATTCTACGCCCTGTGGGTGGATTCCGGCGCCTTTGCCTGCGACCTAAGCTCCACCACAGATCCCTATGTCATCATGATGCCCCCGCCAAACGTCACCGGCAGTTTGCATATGGGACATGCGCTGACTTTCACGGTGCAGGATATTCTCATTCGCTATCACCGGCTGCGTGGCCGTGACACCCTGTGGCAGCCCGGCATGGATCACGCCGGCATCGCTACCCAAATGGTGGTGGAACGACAGCTGGCCGAGGTCGGTCAGACCCGGCACGATCTGGGCCGCCCAGCTTTTCTAGATCGGGTCTGGGAATGGAAAGGCGAGTCGGGCGGCACCATCATGCGCCAGCTACGCCGCCTCGGCGCTTCCGCCGATTGGCAGCGCGAACGCTTTACCATGGACGAGGGTCTTTCCCGGGCGGTGCGCAAGGTTTTCGTCGATCTTTATAAACAAGGCCTGATCTACCGCGATAAGCGTCTGGTCAATTGGGACCCGAAGCTGCATACGGCGATTTCCGACCTTGAGGTGCAGCAGACCGAAGTGGATGGCCAGCTATGGCACCTCAAGTATCCGATTGAAGGGCAGGAAGGGCGCTTCATCGTCGTTGCTACGACCCGGCCGGAGACCATGCTGGGTGATACCGGCGTTGCCGTTCATCCCGATGACGAGCGCTATCAGGACTTGATTGGCAAGCACGCGGTCCTGCCCTTGGTCGGCCGGCGCCTGCCCATTGTCGGCGATGAACACGCGGATCCGGAGGCCGGCAGCGGCGCGGTGAAGATCACCCCGGCTCATGATTTCAACGACTTCGAGGTCGGCCGGCGGCATGGGCTGGAGCAGGTCAATATCTTCGATGAAAACGCCTGTGTGAATGACAATGCGCCCGAGGGCTATTGCGGCCTCGATCGGTTTGAGGCCCGTACCCGGGTGGTGGCCGACCTGGAAGCGCTTGGCCTCGTCGAAAAGGTGGAAAAGCATCGCCACGTGGTGCCCCACGGTGATCGTGGCGGCGTGCCGATCGAGCCTTGGCTGACCGACCAGTGGTATGTAGATGCGGCCACCCTGGCCGCGCCTGCCATCAAGGCGGTCGAAGAAGGTGAAACACGCTTCGTTCCGCAACAGTGGGAAAATACCTATTACGACTGGAT
This sequence comes from Rhodospirillales bacterium, assembly GCA_965222795.1. Classification (GTDB taxonomy): domain Bacteria; phylum Pseudomonadota; class Alphaproteobacteria; order Kiloniellales; family CBDCUY01; genus CBDCUY01. Next base: position 4,899,855 of record OZ244972.1, read on the forward strand.
GCGCAATATCCAGCCCTGGTGCGTGTCGCGGCAGATCTGGTGGGGCCATCAAATCCCCGCCTGGTTCGGCCCGGACGGAGAAATCTTCGTCGAGATGAGCGAGGACGAGGCGCTCGCCACAGCCGAACAGCATTATGGCAAGGCGGTCACTTTGACCCGCGAAACCGATGTGCTGGACACCTGGTTCTCCTCGGCCCTATGGCCGTTTTCGACCATAGGCTGGCCGGAAGAAACCCCCGAGCTTGCTCGCTATTATCCCGGCAGCGTCTTGGTCACCGGCTTCGACATCATCTTCTTCTGGGTGGCGCGCATGATGATGATGGGTATCCACTTCATGGGCGAGGTGCCCTTCAAGGATGTCTACATCCATGCCTTGGTGCGCGACCAGCATGGCCAGAAGATGTCGAAATCGAAGCAGAACATCATCGATCCCTTGGAGGTGATCGAAGACTACGGCTGTGATGCCCTGCGTTTCACCTTGGCAGCTTTGTCGGCACAGGGGCGCGATATCAAGCTCAGCACCGAGCGGGTCGGAGGCTACCGGAACTTTGCCACCAAGCTGTGGAATGCGGCCCGCTTCTGCGAGATGAACGGTGCGCGCCTAGACCCGGCCTTTAAACCGACTGGCTTGAGCCAGAGCGTCAATCGTTGGATTGTCGCCAAGCTCGCCGAAACAGGCCGCGATTTGGCTGAGGCGCTCGATCAATACCGCTTCAACGAGGCCGCATCCTGCCTCTATCGCTTCACCTGGAACAGCTTCTGCGATTGGTATTTGGAGTTCGCCAAGCCGATCCTCGCTTCCGGCGATCCGCAAGCGGCGGCCGAAACCCGGGCGACGGCGGCCTACGTGCTGGCCCAGCTCCTGCACTACTTGCATCCGTTGATGCCGTTTATCACCGAAGCGCTGTGGGAGAACTTGAGTGGTGGTGAATCCGGTCTCCTGATCGCCTCCAACTGGCCGGATCTCAATGATGTGGCGGCGGATCCGGAAACTACGGCCGAGATCGACTGGGTCATCCGGCTGATTTCGGAGGTGCGGGCGGTCCGCGCCGAGCTGAACGTGCCACCGGCGGCCAAGATCGATCTTCTTATGCGAGAAGCAGGTCCCGAAAGTCGCGCGCGTATGGCAGCACACGAGGAGATTATCCGTCGCCTCGCCCGCTTGCAGCGTTTGGAAGTGGCGGAAGGCGATCTGCCAGCCGGATCGGTGCAGTTGGTGATCGACGAGGCGACCGCCGTTCTGCCCCTCGCCGAGGTGATTGATCTCGCCCAGGAACAAGATCGCCTCAAGCGCGAGATCGAAAAAATGCAAGGCGAGATCGGCAAGATCGACCGAAAACTCGCCAACCAGCAATTCCTCGCCAAGGCGCCGCCGGAAGTCGTTGAAGACCAGCGCGAGCGGCGCGAGGAAGCGGTGGCAGCGCAGAGCCGTTTGTCCGCGGCCTTGCAGCGTTTGGGGGGGTAGCCTGCTCCACCCTTTAAGATCGAGTGTCTTGGCGATGAAAATCAATGCCGATACCAGTTTGAGGGCCGTGGTCGAAAGTTGCAGCCTGCCCTGGGTCTCCTCGCCCCTGCCAGGGGTCGAGCGGCGGATGCTCGAGCGCGATGGCGAGGAAGTGGCGCGAGTGACCAGCGTCGTCCGTTACGCTCCCAAGAGCTATTTTTCGGCCCACCAACACGGCGGTGGTGAGGAGTTCTTCGTTCTCGAGGGCACCTTTTCCGACGACTACGGCGAGTTCCCGGCCGGGAGCTATGTTCGCAACCCGGTCGGATCGAGGCATAAGCCGCATTCCCAAGGTGGCACGACGATCCTCGTAAAGCTGTGGTGGATGCATCCGGAAGACCAAGACTTCGTACGCATTGACACGACCCGCGATGATCTTTGGCAGCCGGGCGATAGGCCAGGCATCTCGAAGATGCGATTGCATCACTTCAAGGATGAAATCGTCAGCCTTTATCGCCTATCGTCGGGGGCGGCCCTGCCGGCACGCGATTTGCCCGGGGGTGAAGAACTTTTTGTCCTCGATGGCGAATGCAAGGACCCAAAGGGAATCTATCCTAAGGGAACCTGGCTTCGGCAGCCGATCGGCAACGCGCCTTCGCTAGAGAGTAACCAAGGCTGCCTCCTTTATGTGAAGCGAGGACACCTTTCCAACCTCCCACCAGGCCCGAAGGCCACTCAAGCCCAAGAGTGAACCCAGGAGCAAGAAAAAGAACGCCTTGAAACTGCTGTCTTGCCGGCGGCCTTCTGTTGCAAGCTGTCAAGGAGGCGTCGTGCTGAAAAAGGGCAACTGGGCCCTTTTCTCTTCGGCAATCGTACCGCCAACCCAAAGGAAGGCGGGCAACACGGGAATAATGAAGCTATAAACCCCCTCGCCATAGGCGATCACGGTCAGCGAAAAGACAATCAAGAAGGCCACCCGAGCGTGGCTGCCGCGGTCCTGCGCACGCAAGAACAGTCGACCAACTGTGACGATCGCCGCCAGAAACAGCGGTACGATCGTGATCAGGCCGCCCGTGTAAAGCACGCCGTAAAACGTCGAGTGGCTGCCCAAGGGTATGGGGATCTTGGGATGCAGATAGGGTCCCGGCCAGCCGTGGCCGGTGATGGGTCGCTCAAGAAACGCATCGTATGAAGCCTCATAGACCAGGTGACGGGCCGAACTCGAACCGGCACGGGCGCTGGTGAAGCGATCGTAGAGGACGTCGGTGATGTTGAGCAGACCGGGTTCCGCAGCGATAGCGAGGACGACCAGCCCCAAACCCGCTATGGCGAAAAGCCAACGCAGTCCCCTTTCCAACTTCAGCCAAAAGAGAATGCCAAGGCAGGCAAAGAAAATCACATAGCCGGCGCGGCTCAAGCTGGTTGCGATCGCCAGGATTCCGCCGAGCACACCCAAGAGGCGCCAAAGGAGGGCTCGTTCCTGCAAGCTAATCAGAACGATCGCGATACCGGTAAAGGACAGAGCCACCGGCCAAGGATAGAACAGTGTCAGCCGCGGCCACTCGCGGCCAAGGAAAGGCTCGCTGGCGAAGAAGGTCATGGTTAAGTGAAACTGGACGGCCGGGAGGTCGCTAGGGACCAGGGAAGCCAGCGGTGACGCCACGATCAGGCGAGGCATGCCGACGACAAAGTAAAGGAACAGCGAGACAATCCCAAAGGCGAAGAGCCAAGCGCCGAGTACCGCCACTGCTCGAATGGTCCTGGGCGTTACCAGGCGGTAGTGGCGTCCGACGAAGAGCGCCATGCCGAGCACCAACCAGCCGATGACGACAGAGGAGGGCAGGCGGCGCGCTACACACCCTAAGACGCTGCCCGTATCGGCGCAGTTGAATATCACCGAAACACCCTGGGCCGCTGCCACCAGGGCCCAGGCCAAGAAGAGGCCGTCGGTCGCCCAGGCTTTGATGGGTGCCCGCAACGTCAGCCAAAGGACGAGAAGAATGCCCAAGGGGATGAGAACCCCGAGGGCCCAAAAAACCGGCGTCAGGACGATGTAGTAATAGACAGACCGCTCCGCCAAGTCGTTCTCATAGTTTTCGATTCTGAGAGGGGGGTGGGTTGCGATCATAAGGCTACAGTCATACCAGGGCCGTGCGCCAAGCGTCTCCTAAATAGGCGAAGGTTCATTGGGCGCCTTTGCTGCCGGCTACGCTCACCGACCAGTCAAGCAAGGTTTAGAAGATTAGCCGCCAATATAAGGTAAATTGTGACTTAGCGTGGCGATACCACCGATCTTAAAGTTATCCAGATGGGTCGCCGGAAGGCCCAAGCGTCTTCCCTCCTAACGCGGGTTAATGATGTTTTTTAAGGGCGACGAAAGCCGCCTCTGCAAAAATGCGTCGCCTATTCAATATGGTCTCGGATTTAATCGAGACGGACCGACCCGATTTCAGACTCCCGACGGGAGAGATTACCGGGAAAAGATGATTGGCGCTACTTAGCCCTGGGGCTTAGCCGTAATGACGGCTGGCTCGATCCTATGGTGCGAGAATGGCGGAATCGTTGCTATGAGTTTCGGAAAGTTTCCAGTTCCAAATGGCAATGGGTGCGCCACATTTGTTCGCCTTGCTGCAGTCACCGCTTTGTTGGCGGTGGTGGTTTGCGTGGGGCAGATACGGGCCGAGCCTATACCCTCGACGAGCCTGCCGCCGCTTCAGTTGGCGACCAACCTGACCGAAGAGGAATGGGCAGCGCGCCGTCAATATCGCTTCGATCGGCTGCACCAGTACATTGAGCGTCACTACCAGGCACAAGAAACCCAGACACTAACCGAGAATACGACGCTCGTCGGCGATGACGATGAAGCCGCCTCGCGGATGAAAGACACGATCTCGAAGGCCCGCAGGCGGAAGGACGACGGCGGAGACACTGTCGGTGCTGCGGATACAAGCATCGATGGCGAGAATGCGGTCAGTAACGGATCCGGCTCCACCGGAGAGACCTTGACGACCGCTGGAACCGAGGGTGGCGGCTCCGAAACCGAGCTTGCCGGGGGCAGTGATGCCAGCGACGGCAGTGACGCCAGCGACAGCAGTGACGCCACCACTTCAGGCAGTAGCCCGGGAGGAGATGATCAAACCGCCGAGGCTGGAGAAGGTGGCGATGGCGCCTCCTCATTCAGTCCCGTTGTCGTTCCCAGCGACTATATCGACAGGCCGTTTTCCGCCGACAGCCCCTGGAACCGGCCAATTCCGGCCGATGCCCAGTATGTCCCGGCGACCGGGGTGAAAGACCTCTTCATCGGCCACACACACGGCAAGGACGAGTACCAAAACGTCGGCATCGCTGTCGCCAGCGATAACGATCCCCTGCGGCCAATCCTTTACAACATCGATGCTTGGAACGAGCACAATGCCGGCAATTGGCTGCGATACGGCAATCCACGCAGTGTCGAGGAAGAGATACTCGCCCGTTCAAGCAGCAGCTTTCCCTACGACGGCAACATTTATTCCACGACCACCGGCACCGGCTACCAGGAAAGCCTGCCTGATGATTTTTACGGCAAGGGGAACCCGCCAAAGGACTTGATGGTGCGGGTACCGATGAGCGCCTTACCCTCACCGGACGGGGATGGTCATCTTACGGTCTTCTTGCCGAATGGCATGGCGCTTGAAACCTATGGCACCATCATCCTGAGCAGCGGGGAAATCGTTGCCCAAATGGCGAGCTTCACTGATTACACCGCGGACGGAACCGGTTGGTGGAATGGTCGCCGGGCATCAATGCTGCCAATCTACGGCGGCATCCTGCGAGATCAAGAGGTGTCGGACGAGACCATTAACCATGCGCTGGCGGCCAACATATCGCGGACGATTCTTGATACTAAGGTGATCTGGCCTGCCTATGCCTATGACACCAACCCGGACTATAGCGGCGCCTTGCCGATGGGAGCGCTTTTGGCCATTCCGCGGAGTGTCGATCTCGATACGCTCACTTGGCATTCGTCCTTAGGTCGGGCCTTGGCCGGGGCTTCGCAAAACCACGGCATCTACCTGGTCGATCGTGGGGGTGGCGGTATGACCCTGATTACCGAAACGGAACTCAGGCATCCGCTGATGAACGGCTGGCACTACAGCTTGCAGCAGGACCTCGATCAGATCCGCGATCTTCTGATGTGGGTTTCGAACAATGGGCCATGAGGTCATGATCAGAAAAATCCTGGACTGCAACCTTAACCTTAACCACCCGGTAATGCGGCTGATCGAAAGAAGGCCCCGCAAAACCAGGGGGGTAGCAAGGCCTCACGATCATGTGAGCAGCCTTCCATTGACACTTGTAGGCACTGAACCCACATCTCCCTTATCAGCGTTATGTGCTGAGCCTGTATCAGAATCCCTAGCGAATGGCCCCACAGGAACATTATGTTTTTGTGGGGCTTTTTCGATCTTTCCCCATAGAACTTGGGGGCGTTTGGCTTTAGCCAGGCGGCATCTTCAACGGTGCTTTCGCCTCTCTACTGGGCGCCCTGTCACTTCCTTTTTGTCAGTCCTTTTGACCCGTTTGGAGCTGTTGGCCTGTCCACATAGCGGCCGGGTAGACGGGCTTGGCCGTGCCTCGATTTCAGCAACCCCGAAGGGAAATTTGGCGACTGTCAGGGGCTTGCTGGGCCAAGGAGCTGACCCGGATGGTTATGATCTGAACCGCAACACGGCTTTGAATGTTGCGGCTCGAGATGGGCATGAGGATCTGCCAGGCGATGCAATGGATTGACGATGGGAGGGTTGTGAGCCCCGTCACAGACGGCCGCCTTGGCCCTCTGTTTAAATGGGAAATGGCAGCGCGGTAGCGAAGTCGTCCCCCTTGGATGGCATTTGGCGAGACACAAGCATGGCGGAGAATGAGAGCATGAGCATGATCAGCGAAGATCCGAAGGTCACGATGGCTCAGGACCATTCAGACCGTATGTGGCAGGGGAAGGCTAAATGGTGGCTGATCTTTGCGCTTTGCCTGGCCGTTGTCTTGCTGGGTGCCGGCGGCTTTGAGACGAAGAATGACTTTGTCGCCGGGGAAGGCGACCCTGCAGGTGCTGCATTACCAGGCATAAGCAGGGGAACACCGACAATCCTCGTGCATCCCGGCGGTTTAAACGCGCTCTAGCAATCTGCCGTCGCCATTTTGTTAAGGCTAGAAACCTCCGCCAGCTCCTCTTGCCGATCAAGATTTGATCCTGCTGTTTGATCCAACGGCAGTCGACCGGCGCTGAGTACTCTGCTTTTTTTGACGAGTATGGCGTATGGTCGATAAAACAGAGGGTTGTCGGCCTTCTCCCTATATTTCCACACGAAGTTCCTCCATGAGTCGGAATAATTCTCTTGGCCCGCCGTCTTGCTAGTGAGGTTGGCGCGGTATTGGGAGGGAACAGGAGGCACCTTCACCTGTATTAAGGCGAAGGAAAATGGAAAAGTCATTCTGGCTCCGATGGGTTGTGATTTTGAGTGTTTTTCTCTTTTGTTTGGCAATTTGGCTAGGCATCGCTAAGGCTGTTTTTGCTGAAGATAATGCGATCAGTGGTTACCGTGCGATCGCCGTTGAGACCAAAGATGGTTTGAACCAGATTAGCGGTAGGTTTGGCATTTGAGTTTGAGCGTGGGGCAGCTCTTGCACTACGGCTGAAAAGTCCCTGCTAAGGGTGGTTTGGCGGGCCAATCCTAGGCAGCGCCATGAGTAGCCCCCGAGACCCGTGCTTTGGCCCGAGGGCGAAGCCTCTACCTTCTCTGTAGGGCTGGGGCACGGGTACGGCGGGTGAAGAATTGAGAGAATTTGGAACTGGAATGGGCTTGAACAGCGGTCTAACAGCGGTCCATTCAAAAATGAGGAAAGGGATTTATCGATGAAAAACGGGAATTTAGCCCTGGTTTTGGCCGGCCTGCTGCTGATATCCACGGCTGCCTGTGAGCAGGAGGTCGCGCAGGAGGGAAGCCAAAGCCCGACCGAACAGCAGATGGGTGAAAACCCAACTACAACCTCTGATGAAGGAACCGCCCAGACACAGCAATAAATGCGCGCGTTGGAATGGCTTCGCCGGTTCCTGGTGTCTGATTGTCCCTTAATCTGCGGTGCTGGGTGAGGCTCGGAATTGATAACAGAGTTAACCTACCGTGTCATCGAGCCTCAGCCAGTCAACGCGACACTGACGCTTGCGGCGGAGAACCCTGAACTTCGCGGCGTGGACCGAGGTACGGCGAGCCGTCGCGGCCATGTGTGCTGCTGGCCGCCCATCCCCGCGATGCGACCGCGAAATTGGCGCAAGGCAAGGTTTACCGCGCCCCCAGAACCGGTCATTTCGGTAACGACGGCTAGACTGTCGCAACAAGTTGGGCCGGCGATTTGGGCATTGAAGACTTGGGATCTGGCGCGCCTGCGGTATGATAGTGCGGATACGGTCATTGTGGGCGCCTCAACAATAAATAGCCTGTCGACCACTAACAACCGACAGGCTACTGGAGTCGGGGTGGCGCCATCCAGGGAGATCACGCGCGTGGACGAGCAGCGGACTGACATTACGGCCTTGATTCCAAGTCTGCGAAGATATGCCAAGGCCTTGCTTGGCAATACTTTTGAGGCGGATGATCTGGTCCAGGAATGCTTGGCAAGGGCGTTGGCGCAAGGCAAATCCTTGGGCAAAGTGCGCAACTTGCGGGCCTATTTATTTACTATTTTGCATAATCTTCATATTGATCGCCTGGTCAGGAAACGCACCCGCGGTGAAACGGTGCCCCTAGACAAGGTTGAGGCACGGCTGTCGAGACCGGCAACCCAGCTACGCCGGCTAGAGGTTCGGGACCTCGCTTGGGCGATCGATCAGCTCAGCGAGGAACAACGGCAGGTCATACTGCTCGTTGGCCTTGAGGGGCTGAATTACAAGGAGGCGGCAACGGTGCTCGGCATCCCGATTGGCACGGTGATGTCACGCCTATCGCGGGGGCGCGAAGAGTTGCGGCGACGCATGCAAAGCCAGAGCCCGTCGGCCGTCAAAAGGTGGCGCAATGAGCATTAACTCCTCGCCTTATGGCGAAGCGATTACGGAAGACGATATCCACGCCTATGTTGATGGGCTTCTCGCACCGGCACGCCGCGCGGAAGTCGAAGCATTCTTGGCCTGCCACCCTCGAGAGGCAGAGCGTGTTGAGGCCTACCGCGCTCAGAACATAGCGCTACATCGGCTGTTCGACGGTCAACCGGGCGAACCTCTGCCGTCACCCTTGGAAGAGCAAGCCAAGGCTATTGCGACCAAGCGGCAACGACTTGGCCGCAGCCGAAGTCTGTCACGAGTAGCGGCTGGCTTGGCGGCCATCGTACTGGGCGGCAGCGCCCTATGGTACACCTACGACCAACATGTTGAGCCCGATGATCCATTGGTGGCCTTCACGCGGCGTGCCACCGATGCCCATATGTTGTTGGCCGATCGTGCCTACACGCAGCAAGCGAGCAGCAGTGCCGGGAATGTTGTCGGCTGGCTGGCCCAGACATTGACCGGGGCCCCCTTGGGTGCGCCGGACTTGGCTGATCATGGCTTTGAATTGGTTGCCCAGCGCATCTTGCCGACGGAAACCGGGCCGGCGGCGCAATTGCTTTACAAGGGACAGGATGGCAATCGTATCTCCCTCTATGTTGGCGCCAGCAGCAAGCAGCACGAGACGGCCTTCACCTTCATGCAGCGCGACGACGTCAGTCAGTTCTACTGGCAGAACGCCGGATTTGCTTACAGCCTGATAGGCTATTTGGAACGTGACGCGCTGCTTCGCCTCGCCGAGTCAATTAGCAATGGCCTAACCGGCCTGAACGAGCCGCGACAGGCCTCCACTGTTAAAGCCAAGGGCATGGAAGGTGACATCCAAGCGGCCGACGGTAGTCAGAGTGTTGACGAACCCCATGACAGCGCCAGTCTGGATACCACCGAGCCTGGCCTGCCCGAGGCTGCCAAGCCTGCGGTGCAAGACAATGCGCCAACCAACAACGCTGATGAGCAGATCATTCCAGTTGGGACCGAGCCGGCGAAGGTTGCACCGGAAACCGCGCCAAGCGACGGCGAGATCGAGACCTTGCCCAAGGAAAGTAAGCGCAAACTAGGCAATCCCGCCGTCTCGACGAGCACCACCTCCATTGTCTGACGCCTAAGCCGAGTTTCGCTGTCGAAATCGACGTGCGCTCAAGAAGCGAGCCCGCCACAGTTCGTGCCGGGGCAGCGGCGCTGCCTAGAGCCACTATCTGGTAAGCTGGGCTGAGCGCTAGATCTCTCGTCCATCGTTTTCTGTGGCAAGCGGTCTGATCGTCCGGCCATTAGCCGCTCAACCATCCTATCCCGAGATCACGTTTAGGTCGATTTTCCGCTTGCGGCTTGATTTAGTGTCGCAGAGAGCCAAAAGTATCGGGTTGCGTAGTGGCTCTTTTGTTGCAAGCGAGAGGGGCCAGATCAAGAAAGGGTTGTTTGGACTGGATGGCAGATCGGGCGGCACAAGGGCTGGAGGCACTTTTGCAGTCCGGCATGGCGCCGGTGTTGCAGGCAGCCCTGGATAGGCTCGAGCAAGCCTTCGCGCTGCTGGACAAGGATCTCGCCTTCATCAGCTGGAACAAGGCATTTGCCGAACTATGTCAGCCCTTCGAAGGTCAGCTTAAACCGGGACTTCCCTTACAGAACCTTGTTGATGTCCTGGCTGATCGGGCAGCGCTACCTGCCGACGATCGCGAGCGCCAGGTGCAGGTGGCGCTCGCGGCTGTCCGAAGCGGTCAGAGATTGTGCCTTGAGACGAAATCTAGCGAGTCTTGGTTCAACTGCAGCAAACTCGGATCCTGCGGCTATCTTCTGAAATTTGATGAAAGCGAAGAGAGTGGCCGGGGACGGTCGGCAACGGCGGCACCACAATCCGATTTCTATCGCTCGCTCTTTGAACACGCGCCAAGCGGCATCTACAGAAGTTCGGCGCATGGCCGGTTCACCCAAGTCAACCCGGCGCTCAGCAAAATGCTTGGCTATGACTCGGCCGATCAGATGATCGACGCGATCCAAGACATCGCGACGGAATTCTATGCCGATCCTGCGTTGCGGGAGCGTGAATTGCAGGCTTGGCAGACAAGAGACGTCGTTCAAGGCCTTGAATCCCAAGTGCTGCGTCGGGACGGAACGCGGATTTGGATCTCGGAAAACTTTCGGGTGCTTCGCGACGCGGCAGGCTCCCTAATTGGTTTTGAGGGGTTCGTTCAGGATATTACCGAACGCAAACGCTTTGAGGACGCGCTGCAGGTAAGCGAGGCGCAGCTCGGTGCGATCTATGCCAATTCTCCGTCGGTGATCTGTCTCAAAGATACGCGCGGCGCATACATCTTCGTCAACAGGGCCTTTGAAACGCTGCACGGTTTGCCGCGTGACAAGGTGTTGGGCCGTACCGTGTTCGACATTTTTCCGCAGGCAGTGGCTGATCAATTCGCATCACATGACAAGCTGGTCCTGGCCGATGGCGAACCGATCGAACGAGAAGAGACGATCCTCATCGGCGACGGTTGGCGCACCTTTGTGGTGATCAAGTTTCCCGTACTGAGCACCACGGGAAAGCCGATCGCCATCGGCTTGATCGCAACCGATATTACCGAACGCAAGCGTGCCGAGCAGTCGCAAAAAGAGGTCGAGCAGCGGTTGGTCGAGGCGATCGAAAGCATTTCCGAGGGCTTTGCCCTTTATGACAAGAATGATCGACTGGTCCTGTTCAACAACCGCTACCGCGACTTTTATCCTGGCCTAGCCGACCGCATCAAGCGTGGCTCCAAGTTCGAGGATATCGCCCGCGCAACAGCCGAACGAGGTTTGGCAGCAGGTACTCAAGGCCGGGTCGAGGCATGGCTGAACCAACGCCTCGAGCAACATCGCAACCCCTCGGGCCCGCATGTGCAAGAGCAGAGTGACGGGCGCTGGATCCAGATCAACGAGCGCAAGACGGAAAACGGCGGCACTGTCATCGTCTTCACCGACATAACGCCCGTGAAAAAGCATGAATCGGAACTCGCCGCGGCCTTGCAGGCCAAGAATGAAGCTTTGGTCGAATTGAACGCGGTCCTCGATACGATCAGTTACGGTGTGCTCTTCCTGGGATCTGACTATCGGGCGCGTTTTGCGAACCGAGCCTTCCGCGACATGTGGGATCTTCCGGAGGATTTCCTCACCACCCAGCCAGGCATGCGGGAGTTGATCGAGTACAATCGATATAGCGGCCTCTACGACGTCAACGAAGAAGACTGGGAGGCCTATGTCGAAGGTCGGATCACGGCTGCCAAAGGAGGCGATCTCGGGCCGATTGAAGTGTCCCGCCGAGACGGCAAAGTGTTGCAGTACAAATCTATCCGCTTGCCTGATGGCGGTCGGATGTTGACTTACTTCGACATCACAGAGCTCAAGCTGCGCGAGGCTGAGCTGGCTCGCCAATCTTCCATTCTCGAGGCGACCTTGGAGAACATGGACCAAGGAATCTGCATGGTTGACGAGGATTTGCAGGTCATCGGCTTTAACCGGCGCCTGTTCGAAATCCTTGGATTGCCATCCGATAGATTCCAATTGGGTTCACCCATCGCCGACATCATTCGCTTTATCGCCGAGCGCGGGGAGTATGGTGACGGCGCGGTGGAAGAGCAGGTGCAGCAGCGTCTGGCAAGCCTCAAGGTGAGCCGCACCTTCGAACGCACGCGCCCCGACGGCACGGTCGTCGAGGGGGTGAACAAGGCAATCGCCGGCGGTGGATACTTGACAACCTACACCGATCGAACCGAGAGCAAACGGGTGGAATTGGCTCTGCGTGAAAGCGAAGAGCGCTATGCGCTTGCGATGCGTGGCACCAACGAGGGTCTTTGGGATTGGCACGTGGCCGGCGACAGCCTCCATGTCTCGCCGCGGTTCAGGTCGATCATGGGCGTTGATGGTGATGCCAACGAGATCGATCCCAAACAGTGGTGGCAATTCCTTCATCCCGATGATCAACGCCGGTATCGGCAGGACTTAGTTTCTCACCTAAAGGGCGAAACGGCCTTCATGACAACGGAGTTCCGCATCGTTGATCGCGAGGGCGCCCAGCGATGGGTGCAGGCCAACGGGCTGGCCCTGCGTGACGAGGCGGGTCGGGTTTACCGCATGGCTGGCTCCATCTCCGACGTGACCGAGCGCAAGCAGGCAGAAATCGAGCTCAGGCGCGCCAAGGAAACGGCCGAGGTCGCGAACCGGACAAAGAGCCAATTTCTGGCGACCATGAGCCATGAACTGAGAACGCCGATGAACGCAATCATCGGCTTTACGCGGCTGGTCATGCGTCGGGCGCAAGGTGTGTTGCCTGAACGCCAAATGGCCAATCTCGAAAAAATACTGATTAGTGCCGAGCATCTCCTGTCACTAATCAATTCAGTGCTCGACCTTTCAAAGATAGAGGCTGGGCAGATGGAGGTGCATGCCCGACAGGTTTCGGTCGAGCCGCTCGTCGACGTCTGTCTAAAGACTGTAGAGCCAATGTTGGCGGGCACGAGCGTCACCTTGGTCAAGGATCTCGCCGCAGATTTGCCGCCGCTGGTGACCGATGCCGAAAAATTGAAGCAGATACTATTCAATCTCATCAGCAATGCGGCCAAGTTCACAGAGTCCGGCACTATAAGGATCGCCGTGGCACGGGTTGGGGATGAGATGGAATTTGCGGTCACCGACACCGGGATCGGTATCCCGCCGGAATCGCTTGAATTGATCTTTGAGGAGTTTCACCAGCTTGACAACAGCTCGACGCGAGCCCACGGCGGCACCGGGCTTGGCCTCTCGATCACGCGACACTTGGTCCGCCTGATCACCGGCCGCATCACTGTGGAGAGCCGTGTGGGAAAAGGATCCCGGTTCAGTGTTTTCCTGCCGCTTGTTCTGCCGCCCCAACACGCAGTCCATGGCCGGCCACGACAGGAAATGGTGCCGCTGGCGGCCACCCTGATGGAGCATTCCGGTCTTGGAGATAGGGTTAGTCCGGAAACCGATGGCGACCTTATACTGGCCATCGATGATGACCCCAATGCCATTTACCTCTTGCGCGAGACGCTGGCAGAAGCCGGCTACCGGGTGGTCGGAGCGCGTAGCGGCAGCGAGGGTATTAGGCTGGCGCGCGAACTGAGGCCCTTGGCGATTACCTTGGACATAATCATGCCGAACAAGGACGGTTGGCAGGTTCTCTACGAGCTAAAGAGTGATCCGGCGACTGCTGCCATACCGGTTATCATGATGACCATCGTAGACCAAAAGGATCTGGGATACCGCCTGGGAGCGGCCGACTACCTTCTCAAGCCCTTCGAGCGCGATCAGGTCCTAAGCGCGTTGTGGCGATTGGCGCCGTCGCGTGGGCGCCTGCTGGTGATAGATGATGACCCTATGGTCGTAGATCTCGTCTGCCAGCTGCTAGACGGCGAGCCCTATGAGGTTGCGACCGCCGCAAATGGTATTGATGGTTTACGATTGGTGGCAGAAGGGCCGCCGGATGTTATTTTACTTGATCTGCTGATGCCGAAGATGGACGGATTTGCGGTTATGGAAGCGTTGGCCGAGGACCCCAGACACAAGGCGATCCCGGTTATCGTTTTGACCGCCAAATCGCTATCCTCGGACGAGGAAGCCCACCTGCGCCGGCGGGCCCTTTGTGTAATCAAGAAGCAAGGCATTTCCAAAGAACAGCTTCTGAAAGAAGTCAGGCGGGCGCTGCCACCCAGCAGGCCCAGTACCCTGGGGGGCGAGGCACAATGAAGAAAATTCTGATCGTCGAGGACGTGGAGTTTAATCGCGACCTTCTCGTGCAGTTGTTGGAGGAGCACTACGAAGTGCTGACGGCGGCTGACGGCCAGGCGAGCATTGAGGTGGCGGAAGCGGCGCTGCCCGACTTGATCCTGATGGACCTTTCCTTACCGGTGATCGATGGCATGGAAGCGACAAGGCGCCTTAAGGCCAAGCCTGCGCTGCGCTCTATTCCGGTCATCGCGGTGACGGCTCATGCCATGCGAGGTGATCGTGAAAAGGCGCTGGCGAGCGGCTGCGATGACTATCTGAGCAAGCCGATAGACGAACAGGTGCTTTTCGCTAAACTGCGGAAATTTTTAGGCGAACCTCGGGTCGGCTAGCTAGTTGCCGGCCAGAGATTGTCGCTAGCCGAAAATCACACACGAGAGGAAGAATGTCGGAGACCTCGAAAATCCTTATCGTGGACGACGAGCGTCTTAATGTGGATTTGCTGGAGCAAGAACTGGAGTTGCTCGGCTATGAGACCATCAGTGCCGCCAACGGCAGGGAGGCGCTGCAGCAAGTCGAACAGGAAGCCCCCGATCTCATCCTGCTGGATGTGATGATGCCGATCATGGATGGCTTTACGGTCTGTCGGTTGTTGAAGGACGATCCCGACACGCGCCTGACGCCCATCATCATCATGACGGCGCTGGATGGCTTTGATGATCGCATCAAGGGGATCGAGGCGGGGGCTGACGATTTCCTGACCAAGCCGATCAATGATCGAGAGCTGCGCGCCCGAATTCAGACCGCTCTGAAAATGAAACAGGCGATGGACGAAAAGCTTGGCGAGGTAACCCGCATCAAGGATCATTTTGCTAAATTTGTCCCGTCGACGGTAAAACGCCTGGTGACGGCCAATCCGCAAGATCCGCAGCTGGCCAAGCAAGATCAGGAAGTCTCCGTTCTTTTTATCGATGTTTCCGGCTACACTCGGCTTTGCGAGCTGCTGCCCCCGGACTTGCTTAATGCGATGATAGAGAAGTATTTTTCAACCTTCCTGGATTGTATCCAAGGTAACGGTGGCGACATCAGCGACACTGCCGGCGATGGCCTGATGGCCATCTTTCAGGCCTCCCACTGTGCTGATCATGCCTCGGTCGCTGTAGGGACTGGTCTCGAACTGCTCGCCGTCACCGATCAGCTTAACAAGGAAAGCGATGGCCACCCCCTCGGAATTCATATGGGGCTGAGCTCTGGCACGGCCCTGGTCGGCTCGACCCGCATCGAGGGGCGTTTAGGGGAGCGTTGGGTCTTCACGGCGAGCGGGACAGTGACAAATTTGGCTGCTCGACTTGCCGGCGAGGCAGAAGCTGGACAGGTCTTGATCGGGCCGGAAACCGAAAGTCAACTGGATGCGCGCTATCAATTGCAGGGCCTAGGGTCGCTCCGTCTCAAGAACATTGCGGAGCCGGTTGAGGCCTACCTCGTCTTGGGACGAGCGGAAACACACTGACCCGCGGTTCCTCGCCCGGTGCATTTCCTCGCCCGGTGCATTTCCTCGCCCGGTGCTTTTCCTCGCCCGGTGCTTTTCCTCGCCCGGTGCTTTTCCTCGCCTGGCGCTTTGCTTTCGCGAACCCGCAAAAGGCTTTAAGGTACACGAAGATCGTTTCTCCATAGCCTGAGAGGGGCGGGCAGATATGAAGTCCCCCGACAAGCGCACGCTTTTGGCCAAACACTACTTGTTCTGCGATGTTTCGCCGCAGATTGTCGATCGTTTGGTGGAGCTTGCGGTCACCATCAAGCTGCCGAGCGGTCGCGAGTTGTTTCAAAAGGGTGATGACGGCGATGCGCTTTACGGCGTGATATCCGGCAAGGTCGGCATTAGCGTGCGTTCGGCCAACGGCCGTGAGGTCATTTTGAATGTCATCGAGCCGGGCGACGTGTTCGGCGAAATCGCGCTCTTGGATGGCTTGCCGCGCACGGCTGATGCCCGGGCGATGGAAGATTGTGTTTTGGCCAAGATCCAGCGTCGGGATTTCATCCCCTTCCTAGAGCGCGAGCCGCGGCTGAGCATTCACCTTCTGGAGCTGCTGTGCGAACGGATCCGTTGGACCAGTGATCTGATCGAGGATGCCGCCTTTCTCAGTCTTCCAGCGCGCTTGGCAAAGCGCTTGCTGGCGCTGGCCATCGTCTATGGAGAAGATGTTGAGGGCGGCGTGCGCATTGGCCTTCGCTTGTCGCAAAGCGAACTCGGTCACATGCTGAGTACCTCTCGTGAGAGCATCAACAAGCATCTCAAAGAGTGGCAACGGCAGGGCTGGATCCGCCTTGGCCGGTCGCAGATCACCGTGTTGGATCGACAAGCCCTGCAAGAGCTGGTGGACAGCGACTTGGCGGGCTAGGCCTAGGTCTTCTTGCTGACCTCACTGTTCTCAAGCGCGACAAGTCCTTTCTTGAAGGCGCCCAAATCCTCTTTGTTGAGGGTTTCCTTGGATAACAACAACTGCGCGCCTTCTTCCAGGCGCGACCGGTTGGCCACGAGGATTGATTGGGCCTTCTCGAAGCTCGCGTCGATGAAACGCCGGACCGCGCAGTCGATTTCGCGCGCCGTCTCCTCGCTAAACTCGCGTACCTTTGCCGGCTGGTCCAGGCCAAGGAAGGAATGCGCTTTCTGCTCGTAGGTCACCTGACCCAAGGTCTCGTCCATGCCGTAGGTCATGACCATGGAGCGGGCGATATCCGTGGCTTTTGCGAGGTCGTCGGAGGCACCGGTCGAGAGGTGGTCGAACACCAGCACCTCCGCCGCGCGGCCGCCTAGTAGGACGGCCATCTTGTTTTCCAGTTCCTTTCGGGTCATGAGGAAGCGGTCTTCGGTGGGCCGCTGCAGGGTGTAGCCCAAGGCACCGATTCCCCGCGGGATGATGGATATCTTGTGCACCGTCTCGTGACCCGGCAGGGCCATGGCCACCAGAGCATGACCCATCTCGTGGTAGGCGACAACGCGCCGTTCCTCGGTATTGAGAACCCGGTTCTTCTTTTCCAGGCCGGCGATGATCCGCTCGAAGGCAACGGTAAAATCCTGCTGGGCGATTTGCTGGGCGTCACGCCGGGTGGCGGCCAGGGCGGCTTCGTTGGCCAGGTTGGCGAGATCCGCCCCGGCAAAGCCCACCGTCAAGGCAGCAATCTCCTCTAGCGCGACGTCGGGCGCCAACGACAGATCGCGGGTGTGCACCTGCAAGATTGCCAGGCGGCCCAGGCGATCCGGCCGGTCGACCAAGACCTGCCGGTCGAAGCGCCCGGCGCGAAGCAAGGCAGGGTCCAAGATTTCTGGCCGGTTTGTGGCGGCCAGCAAGACAACGCCCTGCGATGCGTCGAAACCGTCCAATTCGACCAGTAGTTGGTTTAGGGTCTGCTCCTTTTCGTCGTGCCCGCCGGAAAGGGCAGTTGCTGCCCGGGCACGCCCCAAGGCATCCAGCTCGTCGATAAAGATAATCGAGGGCGCGGCCTTGCGGGCCTGTTCGAAAAGGTCGCGCACCCTGGCGGCGCCGACGCCGACGAACATTTCGACGAACTCCGACCCATTGATCGAAAAGAACACGACCCCGGCTTCGCCGGCGACGGCCTTGGCCAGCAGGGTCTTGCCGGTGCCGGGCGGGCCGACCAGCAGAATTCCTTTTGGCATGCGCGCACCGAGGCGGCCGTGGTGGCCTGGGTCCTTGAGAAAGGACACCACTTCTTGCAGCTCTTCCTTGGCCTCGTCGACCCCGGCGACGTCGGCGAAGGTGACGCCAATGTCCTTTTCGACATAGACCTTGGCCTTCGACTTGCCGACCGACATCATGCCGCCGAAACCCTGTTTTTCCGCAAACTTCCGGATGACGAACATCCATAAGGCAAAGAACACAACGGCCGGAAGCACCCAGGAAAGCAGGTTGCTGATCCAGTTGCTCTGCACCACCCCGGTGAATTTGACACCGTACTGGGCCAGGTCTTCGGCAAATTCCGGATCGACGCGCACCGTGTGGATGTAACGCCGTCCGTCGGGCAGGGGCTCCCGCAGCTCGCCGCGGATACTGGTATCGGTGATTGCTATCTCCGCGATGCGGCCTTCTTCCAGCATTTTCTGGAACTCGCTATAGGCAACCTGCTCTACCTGTTGGCCCTGGAAGTAATTCTGCAGCGCCAAGATCACGACGACCGCGGCGATCACATACCAGAGATTGATTTGCTGTTTCTTGTCCATGGTCACTCATCCAGCCAATGGCGAGGGGCAGTTCGGCTCATAGGCAGCTAAACTTGCCCATAGAGTATGTTCCTAGTCCATCAACTTGGAGAAAGTATGGCCGCATTCTTCGCCCGCAATTGGCGGGTTTATGTGTTAATGACCCCGGAAATTGGGTTTTCGTTTCTCGACGAAGGCGCGCACCCCTTCTTCAAAGTCGCCCGTGGTGGTGCAGGCCGCGAAACTGGCACGCTCCGCATCAAGCTGCTCATCAAAGTCGGCCTCTGAACTAGCGTTAAGCAAGGCCTTTGTTCGCGCCAGCGCATAGGTCGGACCGGAGGCAAGGCGGGTGGCGATCTTTTGCGTCTCCTCCTCAAGGGCGGCTGCCGGCACCACCCAGTTGACCAAGCCGATGTCGCGCGCGGTGGCCGCATCGAAACGCCCGCCCAGAAAGGCTATTTCCTTAGCTTTCTTGAGGCCCGTTAGTCGTGGCAGCATGTAAGTTGAGCCGCCGTCCGGGCTCAGCCCGATATTGCAGTAGGCGAGCGTGAAGTAGCTATCTTCTGAGGCGATTGCCAGGTCGGCCAAGCCGAGCAAACTGACGCCCACGCCGGCGACGGCGCCGCGCACGGAGGCGATGACCGGCCGAGGCAAGCCGTGTAACCGATTGAGGATCTCATGAACCCGGTTCAAAAAGCCATCGTAGGAAGACTCGCGCGAGGTCCGATCATGTTCCAGACTTTGATAGAACATTTTTACATCGCCGCCAGCCATGAAGTGCTCGCCGGCTCCCCGCAGCACGACCGCACGCAAAGCTTCATCGCGCTCGAGCTCCTCGAGACGTTGTGAAAGATGATCGAGCATGGTGGCATCGAGGGCGTTGAGCGCCTTTGGCCGGTTTAACGTCAGCGTACAAATCGCACCGTCGCGGCTCAATAGGACGGGTTCTGTCATGAGCGTGATGTTCCTTTTACGAGGCCATTTTGGCAGACTGCGTGATCCTGGGTAGCGACGACAGCGATTGCCATCTAGGTCGCCTATGATAAGGTTGCGTGATGGTCGGATGGTAGGACTTTCCGACCTGGTAAGGAACCGGATAGTTCGGCGGCCAACAGGCAACAGAATAACCACTATGGTGATGTTCTGGCGACAGAAGAGCCTGGCGGAAATGTCGAAAGATGAGTGGGAGTCGCTGTGCGACGGCTGCGCCCGTTGCTGCTTGGTAAAGCTTGAGGACGAAGAGAGCGGGGAGGTGGTCTATACGGATTTGACCTGCCGCCTGCTCAATCTCGATAGCTGCCGCTGCACGCGTTATGCGGATCGACAAAGTTTGGTTCCGGATTGCGTATCTTTGGACCCCGAACTGGCGTCTAGAGTTTCCTGGCTGCCCTCGACTTGTGCCTACCGCCGCCTTGCCGAAGGCAAGGATCTACCCGAATGGCATCCCTTGATTACCGGCGATCTCGAGACGGTCCATCTAGCGGGAGTTTCGGTTCGCCATCGGGCGATTTCTGAAACCGAGGTCGTCGAGGAGGACCTGGAGGATCACGTGGTTGACTGGCCTGCCTGAGCTGCGGGGGGCGTCGGCCGGGCTCGTCAAGAGTTGCGCACGCGCGCCCTTAAGGTTTGCAGCAGCCGGTCGAAAAATCGGGTTTCCCTTTGTGCCACATAGAGGCCGGCCGCGGCGATGATGGCGGCGCCAATCAGGGTCTGGTTGGCGGGGTAGATCTGCCAAAGCACGATGTCGAAACCCACCGCCCAGAGCATCAAGGTGTAGTCGAAAGGCGCCAGGACCATCGGCGGTGCCCACTTGATGGCCATGACCATGAACAACTGGGCGGCCGGACCAAACACGCCCACCAACAGCAGTATCCAAAGGTCCTGGAGCGTCGGCGTGATCCAGACGAAGGGCAGGGCGATGGCACCCGAAATGGCACCGATGAGGGAGAGGTAAAAGAGGATCACCAGGACGGGGTCTTTGCGTGACAAGATCCGCGTCACAATAACCATCAAGGCGTAGCAGAAGGTAGCAAACAAGAGCACAAGCGAGGCCCACTCGAAGTTGCCCGTTGGCGACACCATCAAAAGAACGGCTGCGAAACCCAGTATGACCGCAATCCAACGCCGTGGCCCCACCCGATCGCCGAGGACCATTGCGCTGAGGGCCGTCACCATGAGGGGGTTGGTGAACTGAATGGCAGTGGCATCCGACAGGGCCAAATACCCCAGGGCCAGGAAGAGGCAGAGGTTGGAGGTCACACCCAAGAGGTTTCTGAACAGCTGCAAGCCCGGGCGGTGACTGCGGAGGGCGGTGATCCCGCCCTTGTGAAGCAGCACTGCCAACACGATCGGCAGCGGCACGATGTTGCGAAAGAAAATGATCTGAAAGACCGAATAGTCGGCGCTTAGGTACTTTACGCTGGCCGTCATCGACGAAAAGCAGCCTATCGCCACAAGGATCAGTAAGATCCCGCGGCCAAGATTGCTCGGCTGCGATACGTCTCTTGACGACTCGGTCATCGACGAAACGACCGCATTATTGATGGCGCAGCGCGCTAGCGCCATCGCCTTTGGCGTTGCTGAAGCGACTGAGTCGGGCCTCGCGGCGGGCGATGTAGACGGCAGAGCCGACAATGACACCAGCGCCGACCCAACCCCAGATATCGAGCACTTCGCCAAATGCTAGATACCCAATCAGTGCGGCAAAGGGGAGGCGGGTGAAGTCGAAGGGCATCACAGCCGAGGCGTCGGCTGCGCGAAAAGCGCGCACCAGGGTAATGTGGCCGAGGGTTGCGACAGGTCCCATGGCGAGAATCCACGGCCATTGCTCAAGTGAAGGTGTCTGCCATACGAAGAGTGCGGGAACAAGCACAATCGGTGTCATGAAGAGCCCCATGTAGAAGACCACCAGATTGGGGTCTTCGGTGCGGGAGAGGGATTTGATGACCAAAGAGGAGGCCCCCATGAACAAGGCCGCCATCAGCGCCAGCCAAGCACCGGGGCTTATTTCTGCCAGACCCGGACGCACCACAATCATGACGCCGAGGAAACCCATGGCAGTGGCGGTCCATCGCCTGGCGCGAACACTCTCACCCAGGATCACGGCGGCACCGATGGTGGCGAACAAGGGAGACGTAAAACTGAGCGCCGTTACCTCGGCGATCGGTGCGGCGGCAAGCGCTGAAAACCAGCTCAACATGGCACCGACGCTGAGTAGGGTCCGAAAACCGTAGAGCCTGAGCCGTGTGGTCTTCAAGGCCCCCAGGCCGCGGTAGGCAAGCCAAGGCAGAAGGCACAGGAAGCCCAGAAGACACCGCAGAAAAGCGATTTGAAAGGGATGCAGCTCGCTGGAGAGATGCCTGGCAAGCCCCGAAAGACAGGAGAGGATGGCGCAGGACAACACCATCCACAAGGCAGCTCTCACCGGACCCGGCAAGTCACGCAGGGAAAAGGCCAAGGCTTGGGGATCAGGCATGGGGAACAAAGCCTAACCCAAGCGTGCAATCTGCACCACGCCTAGCAGCGGGAAGCTGCTATGTGCCTAGCGAATGGCATTACAAGAAGATAACGACAGGCCCGAAACTCTTCACGAAAACCAAAATAGTAAAAAAGTCCTATCGCTGTGACCGCCGTCACTTTTTCCTTCCCCGATTTCCTCTATCCCCATAGGCGAAGACAAAGGATAGGAAACGAGGGGCCTGACAAGTCTCTAACAGGCCCGTAGAGGATCGGAGAATTGAGGCATGAATACTTACCTGAAGAAACTCACCTTTTTTGGCTTGCTTGTGTCAGCATTTGTCTGGTCGACCTCGGGACACAGCGCTCAACCGGTCTGCGCGACGCACAAGGCGGCCAAAGAACAGCTGCAGAAGAAGTTTCACGAACAAGTCGTCGGCCGCGGATTTACGGCCACCGGCAAAGCCATGTTCGAGCTCTTTGTCAGCGAAAAGGGTAGCTGGACTTTGGTGGTCTCTCAGCCCAATGGCCGCAGCTGCATCTTTGCCAGCGGAGATAACTGGCAGCAGCTCACCCTACTCGTCGGCGATCCGGTGTAAGGTGCACTGCCGGGCGTCGATCCAGCCACCACTCGGCGAGAGTTCAGCCCCTCGGCCCAGCCAGGAGCCAGATAATGAAGCCGAGTACAGGCAGCAACAAGATGATGACCACCCACAAGACCTTAGAGCCTGTTGAGGCGTTGCTTTGAATTGTCTTGATGATCGCCCAGACATTGGCGATCAATACAATCACACCAACAATGCCACCGACTTCCAATCCCATCGCCTTACACTCCGGTCCTACCGTTAAGGGTTTCGCACTCTATATCGATTCTCATCGGCGGCACGCCAACCTTCAGTAATCGCGCCGCTTTGCCGCTCCTTGATAAAGGATATCTTTCCACAAGGCGTTAACGTGGTCGCGCAATGCGACCTCTTGATCCCCAAGATCGCTTTGTGGCCGGGAGGTTACCTGAAAGTGCCCATGTCTGTCCTCGCCGCGGGCCAATTGCGCGAGAGCCGCGCCCTTGGTCTGGCGAACATGGGGCGGCAGATAGCTCTGGATGGCGAAGCCGATGCGTCGGTGTTGGCTTCTATTCGGCTTCGAGCTGTGTATCACCTTGAGATGATGCAGTGAAACCTCTCCCGGCTCTAAGACCAAGTCGACGGCAGCGGTCTCGTCGATGCCGTCAATCACTTGCCCGCGCGTCAAAATATTATCGTCGTCAAATGTGTCGTTATGCAGGCGGATGTCGCCCTTGTGGCTTCCCGGCAGCATGCGCATGCAGCCGCTTTCCAGGTTGCTCGGCGACAGCGCCAGCCAGGCGGTGACCCCATCATGTGGCTCCAGGCCCATGTAGGTCGCATCTTGATGCCAACTCACGAAGCCGGGATCGTTTGGCTCCTTAATGAAGAAAACGCTGCCATAGACCAGGATATCTGGGCCAAGGATGTCTTCGACCATGTCAAGAACGCGAGGATGGTGGGCTACCGCATCGAGGCACTTAAGGATCAGGTGGGCGTTGTTGCGGTTGGCGCCGGCGAAGTCGCGGGGCGAAGCCGCCTCTGCTGCTTCATAGGCGCGACGGATATCGTCCGCCTCTTGCGCCGACATGATGCGCAGCGGGGAGAGAAACCCGTCCCGATGGTAGGCGGCGATTTCTTCGTTGTTTAGCAGCTTTGCCATGGCTGTTGCCTTACCCTTCCGCCTTTCTAGTGTCTCGATTCCGAAATTCGCTTCATAGAGTGGCCTGCACCGACCGAATTTCGGAATCGATCAGGACACTCGTATGGTGTTGAGGCTCGTGTGGTTTTTCGGATTTGAAGCGCCTCTCGGTGCTGCTCCAAATAATGATAGGAACTTCAAATCCACCACACTAGGCACCCTGGGGGCGTTCCATCGTGAAGACCAAATCGACCCGCGTATAATCCATGTAGCCGAGGCGGGCGATTGGCTTCAACTTGCTCATATCCACCAAGCCCTCGGTGAGCACCGCATCGTCAATGTGGATACCAACGACCTGACCCAAGACCATGGCGTTGCACCCCACCGGTTCTTCACAGGGCAGTTCCACGGTTTGCAGATAGCGGCATTCCAAATGAACCGGCGTGCCCTTGACCCGGGGCGGCCTGACCATGCGGGAAGGCAAGGCCTCGAGCCCGGCCAGGCCCATTTCGTTGACCCCACGGGCGGCAGGCGTCGACGTCAAGTTCATCGCTTCACGCAGATCCCAGGTGGCGAGATTGACGACGAACTCCCCGGTCGCCTCACAATTCGTCAAGCTGTCCTTGTCACCTTCAGACGGCGAGGCGCCATTGGAAGAGAACATGACGATGGGCGGTTTGGCCGCAACTGCATTGAAGAAGCTGTAGGGCGCTAGATTGACCGCCCCGTCTCGGGAGCAGGTGGTCACCCAGCCGATTGGCCGTGGTACAACCAGGCTCTTGAAGGGATCGCGCGGCAAGCCATGATCATTGTCAGCGGTCTCGTAGAACATGATCCCTCATCCTCCCAAAGGTGTTCAACGGTTGGCCGTCACCGTGGCGGGGGTGTGGTGGCCAGTATTCATACGGCCTCTATCGATGGCGTTTCTTTACGTTCGCCTCAAGGGTTAGCGCCGCGATATCTGGGATTGGCCTGCCAAGCTGTGGTTCGTCTTGGATAGCCCGTTCGATCGCAGCGGCGATGGCTAAAGTCTTGCGGTCCTCGCCGCGCCGGCCGCAGATCTGAATGCCGAAGGGCGTTCCGAGGTGGTTACGGCCGCAGGGGATCGACACCGAGGGATGCCCCGTCAAGGTGATGCCATAGGCCAGCCCAAGCCACTCAATGTAGCTCCCCATGGTCTTGCCTTCCACTTCGGTGGCGTAGAGCTGCTCGACCGGGAAGGGGGCTACGCTGGCGGTCGGCGCTATCAGGCAGTCATAGTCTGCCATGAAGCCGGCAAATCGCCGCAGTAGGGCCGTGCGCGCTACTTGAGCCCTGGCCACGTCGCTGATCGAGTAGCCAAATCCTTCCTCTAGATTGGCGATGAGGTTCGGGCCCAGCAGTTCCCGCTGATGATGGTATTGATCCTCGTGGCCGGCGAGAAACTGGACGGCGCGAAGCACGGCGAAGATCTCATCAGAGCCTTGCAAGGGCGGATCACGGCGATCGACAGAGGCAAAGCGCAGTATCAGCCTATCGATCACGGCTTCGAAGGTGGCGCGGATACCGCTGTCAACTGCGGCGAAGCCCAGATCAGGCGAGACTGCAATCCGCAAGCTGGCCGTATCGATCTCCGGCAGGGCGTCAAATCCTCCCGGCACCATGGGAAAGGATAGGGCGTCATCCTCGCTGCGCCCAACCATCGCTTGCAGCATGAATCCGACGTCGGCGACAGTCCGCCCCATGGGACCATCGACGCCTAGGGAAGACCAGCCATCCAGCCGGTCGTCAGAGGGGATCAGGCCGGCGCTGGGGCGAAAACCGACCACCCCGCAAAAGGCGGCCGGGGTTCGTAGCGAGCCGCCCATGTCGGACCCGGTGGCAAGCGGTACCATGCCGGTCGCCAAGGCAACCGCCGATCCGCCCGACGAGCCGCCGCAAATGACGGCCGTATCGAAGGGATTGCGCGTCGGGCCGAAGACGGCGTTGGTGGTGTTGGCGCCGGCCCCGAACTCCGGGGTGTTGGTCTTGCCGATGACGATGGCGCCGGCTTTGCGGAGCATGGTGACCAGGCGCGCATCCTTGTCGGGCACATTGTCGGCGTAGATCGGCGAGGCGTAGGTGGTTCGAAGATCCTTTGTCGCCTGCAGATCCTTTACGCCGAGGGGTAGGCCGTGCAGGGCGCCAAGGCTATCGCCCTGTTGAACCTGTTGTTCTGCCAGGCTTGCCTCTTCCAGGGCGCGATCGAAGCAGGTCGTCACCATGGCGTTGACGGCGGGGTCGACGGCTTCGATGCGGGCGATCGTGGCCTCCATCAGTTCGACCGGCGAGAGTTTCCTTCGGCCGATCATCCGTCTTAGGGTCACCGCGTCACGTTGCAGGAGATCGTTCATGCCATCATTTTCCTTGCCAAGATGCCTTCTTCATAAGGCGTGATCTTATTGCATTTTCCTCGGTTCGATGCTTACACATTGACGGCGCCGCGAACCGTCGTGGCGATCGCGCCGTACACCACGCAACGGAATTGAAAAGCGAGGAGGTTCCTTCCATAGCATGACCATGCTTGTGCTGCGCCATCATAATGACGTGCCCGCGGCCGCGCGAGGGTCGGTGGTAGCCATCGGCAATTTCGATGGGGTTCATCGCGGCCATCAGGCGGTCATCGCCAAGGCTGGTGAGCTAGCCCGTCGGATCGGGGCGCCGCTGGCGGTGCTGACCTTCGAGCCCCACCCGCGGCGATTCTTTGCACCAGAGTTGCCACCCTTTCGGCTGACCACCTTTCGCTTGAAGGCGCGGCTGATCGAGGCCTTGGGCGTCGACTGCCTCTTTGTCCTTGCCTTCGACGCGGATCTTGCTGCCATGAGTGCCGAAGGCTTTGCCAAGGAAGTCTTGGCCGATGGCTTTCAGGTGCGCCATGTGGTGGTTGGTGATAACTTTGCCTTCGGCCACAAGCGAGCCGGCAACGTTGCCCTGCTCCAGGAGTTCGGTCGCGAGATGGGCTTCGGGGTCGATGCCATGGCCCGGGTCAGCGGTGCTGGTGATGCCGCCAAGCCCTTTTCCTCGACCCTGGTCCGCGACTACATCGCCGCCGGCAATCCGACCCGCGCCGCGCTATTGCTGGGACGCTATTGGGAGATAGAAGGACGGGTTCTGCCGGGCGAACAGCGCGGCCGACAGCTCGGCTTCCCGACGGCCAATATCGATCTGGGCGACATCCTCCGGCCGCGTTATGGGGTCTATGCGGTGCGTGCTGGCCTCGACTGCGGCGCCAAGACTCGCTGGTTGCGCGGGGTTGCCAATCTGGGCGTGCGGCCGACCGTGGATGGGCGGCGCGAGCTTCTGGAAGTGCACCTCTTCGATTTTGCTGAGGATATCTACGGTCAGCATCTTCGGGTGGCCTTGATCGATTTCCTGCGCCCGGAGATGAAGTTCGATGGCCTGGAAGCACTGCGGGCCCAGATTGCGGAGGATACCAGACGCGCCCGCGAAACCCTATCCTGGGAGGACTTCGAAGCCGACTGGCCGGCCAGTGCCATGATGACGGGGCCAAGCTGACGGCTAGACCCGGTCCGCAGGCTCAGAGCAAGCAAGCGTACCCCTACGTCGCGTCTTTGCAGCTTCGGGTGATCAATGCCTCCAGCACCCGGACAGCGTCTTCCAAGTCGCCGCAAGCATGGACGCCCAAGGCCGCAATGTCTCCCGTCACGTCGACCGGCAGGCTGGTGTTGGAGGCTTCGGGGATTTGGTTGAGCCTGCCGCCCACCAAAACCGGCAAGGTGAGCGCGCGTGCGGCAAGGGCGTCGCGGAGGGCTTGAACATAGGATAGGGCGACCCCGTTATAGGTACTGACCGCGATGAAATCGGCATTGAGGACAGCGGCCTGTTCTGCCAAGTGCTTCGGATCAACCGAGACCCCGCCATCCAAGGCGGTGACGCCGATCTTCTCGAAATAGATTTCGATCAGCCGCTTGCCGTGTTCGTGCACGTCGGTCGTGGCGCAAAGCCCTTTCAAGCCCGCGCCACGAATGCGGTCGACGACCTCGGGCTGCAAGGCAACCAGGCCGGCCTCCGCCTTCTGTTCCAGTTCCCTGGTGATGACGGAAGGCACGACAGGTCGACGGCCATATCTCACATCTGAGTCTTCAGCGCCGGCCCCAAAGAGCTGTTCCAGCCGTCGGCCCCCGATCCGGCGGAGCGACAGCAGCATCTCAAAGGGGTCTTGGATATCGATCCCAGCTTTCTCGAAACCGGTTAGCACGTTTTTATAGAATTGTTCTGCGCAATCAATCAATTTTTCCGATAAAATCTTAATGGGTTCAAGGTCAATCAGGTTGGTGTAGGAGGCGGTGGTCTCGATAAGCCGACCCAAATGAAGTTGCGCGTCGATGACCTCGTCGATTTCCGGAATGCGTTCGTTCTCGCTGATCGGCACTGGATTGAGGGCGTGGCCGCTCGGCAGTAGCCGCTGGCCGAGGATATCGGCGGTGAGGTAGGAGGCCATGCTTGCATAGTTCGCGGCCGCGCCACCCTGGTAGAGGACGGTGGCACCGTAAAGCATGGTCCCCGGCACCTCGGGAAAGAGGCTGGCAAGGGCGCGGTGAAAGGCCAGGCGCGGCAAGGGGTCGGCGAAGTGATGGCCGAAACAGTGGGAGACGGAAGCGCCAATCAGGTTAGTGACGATATGGTGCTCCAGCAGGGCGAAGCCGAGCACGCTGGCTAAATCCTCAAAAACAGCGGCAAAGCCATCATCCAGGTTGGAGTGAACCTGGATCTCCTGCTCCTGCGCCGCGATAAGGCCCAGGGCGGTGAGGGTAGCGCGGGTGGCTTCCACGTCGTCGTCATAATGAGGCAGGCGAAAGGTGAAGTACTGACCGAGATTGCCGATGGCGCTGCTGCCGGCGGCAAGCGCCGCTTGGGTATTTTCCAACGCGGCGGGAAATCCCAGCACGAAATCACCGAAGTGCGGGGCGACGGGCGCGGCATTGGCAAGCCGCACGAAATCCTCCACCTGGTTGAGGATCATGCCGGTTCCACGTAGAGCGCCGACCCGCTGGTCTCGCGCAAAGCCCATGGACCAGTCGAGGCAGAGTCCGTAGCGATGGACCGCCACGCCCTTAGCCTGGCAGGCGTCGTAGATCTCGGCATAGGCGCGGCGGCTTTTATCGAGATCCCGGTAGCCGATTTGGGCGTGCTGCATCAGCAGGCCCTTCTGGCTGCTGGCCCGCTTGAAGGCGGCCTCGCTTGTGTAACCGTATTCGCGCAAGAAGGCCGAGGGGCCAAGGGGCCAGTCGCGCGCCAAGGCTCGGCCTTGGTTGACGAGGTCGCGACCCTTCGGCAGATCCTCCTCAGGCAAGATTTGCGCACGGGTCAGAGGCATCGAGAAGGGTCCTTTTTGGCGCTATCGATGGCGCGCGCCGGCGGCGAGCAAGTCTTTTGCTATCTGGGCGATGAGGTCGGCGCGCCCGGCACTCTCGATCTCCTGGCCGCCGGCAAGCCTGGACCAGGCTTGCCGATGCCGCGCCTCGCGAAGGTGTCGCTGCAGGTCCGAGATATGCGGTGCCAGGTCGTGCTGTGCTTCCAATTCGGAAAGCCGTATGCGGTCCTGGCTGGCGTGGCCACGCCGCAGGAGGGCATGCGCCAAACGCAGCTGCCGGCGTGCCAAGAGCTCGAGGGTGTGATCTTCGACCCTGAGCTCGGTGTAACCGCGCAGGCCGTCCAAGACTTCCTTGCCGTGACTGCTGACGGCGCCCGAAAGGCCGCCGATCACGGCGCCGGTAAGGGCAGCCGCACCCAGGGTAATGCCGCCCAGCATTGCATCGACGGCAAGACCCGCCAAGCTGCCGGCGACCGCCCCGCCGCCGGTACTTACGCCAAAGGCCAGGAGGGATTCCTGACTGAAGAGATCGAGGCCCCATTTGCCGTCCTCGACCGGCAGGGTCTCACCGAGAAAGTCACCCGACCGGAAACGGTGCAGCGCTAGCAGGGCGTCGACGCAAGTCTGCTCGGCATCGCGGACGGTTTGCTTCATGGTTTCGACCGCTGCCTCGGCCTGTGGCTTTTCGTCACTGGATAAAGTGACAACATAAGCCGCGACATCGACCAGGAGCTCGGCGACCAGCTCTGCCGAGGCGCGGGACAAGGCGTCGCGGCGCCGCTCGACCTCGGCGATGATCGCCTCCAGGCTGGGGGCGAAGCTGTCCATGAGGCTACGCATCTTCTGATAGAGCTGGCGTTCGCTGATTTCATCCAGAACCACCGTGTCGAAGGCGATCACCGCGTGCATGTTTACCCGGGCCAGGTGTTCGCGCCATAGCTCCTCCCTGGCCTCGGGGTCGGCGACAAAGTTGAGCACCGGCAGCACGGGGCGGGCACAACGGCCAAGGATCTCCAGTTCGTCACAATGCTTGCCGTGCACCCGGTCACGGGCATCGATCACATAGAGCGCGACGTCGCAGTCGATCACCTGACGCAAGGCCTTGGCTTCCTGGCCGAAGCCCTTTTGCAGCTTGTTTTCATCCAGAAAACGGTGGATGGCGTCGGTCCAGTCGCCGCCTTCCGATTGGCGGATGCTGTCCAGTCGTTCCAGCAGTCCACCGGAATCCTCCAGGCCCGGGGTGTCGCGCAGCGAGACCAAGGGCTCGCCGTCGATCATCAGGGTGGCTTCCTCCACCTCGCGGGTGGTGGCCGCCCGGTTGGAGACCTCGCCGAAGCTGACGTCGCGGGTCAAGGTGCGCAGCAGCGAGGTCTTTCCGGTGTTGGTGTGACCGACCACGGCCACTTTCAGCAGCTTGAGGGTCATGTCGTCACGTCACAGATGAGCCGATGCAGGTCGCTCAAGCCCGAATCATTGGGATCGGCCAAGTCGCATTCGAATGCCCATTCAGGAGGTATGCCAATGCTGGCCCCGAGCTGGCGCCAATCGTAAATCCTTTGTTCCGCCTCTTCTGGGTTCTGGCGACGCTGCAAAGATACGATGTCGGTCAAAAGCAGCATCATCGGCGCGGTCGCCGCCTGCCGGGCCGCCTCGAGAAAGGCGCGCACCCCACGGTCCGGTGTGGTCAGCAGGGAGACGGCGATGATGGTCAATCGGGGCTTGAGATCGCCGAGCCCAGCGAGAACCCGCGCGCGGTCTTGCCGACCATCGACCAATCCGAGATCGCTGATCGCCACGCCGGGCAGGGCCGGTGGCCAGGGACCAGCACCAGGATCGACCTCATAGCCAAAGAGTGCAAGTGGCCCATCACCTTCAATTGTGGGGATTGGCACCGGCGGCAAGGAACCGCCTTTAGCGGCGCTGATGTCGGGGTCGACGATACCGCCATGGACAACCTCCGGCATCAGCAATGTCCGCAGCCTGAGGAAGCCTGATTGGCTGAGGTCGAGGCGGTAGCGGTCCTGGGCCCGCGACTTGCCCATCAAGCAAAGGCAGAGCAAGACCAATCGGGGCAGCATGCCATAGAGCACCAGACAGCCGATCAACAGGCCGGACCACGCCCCGGAAAAGTCGGTAAAGCCGGCACTGGAACCGGTCCAGCGGCTCGCCACGATGGCCTCGGGGCTGGGCGTGGAAAAGCCGACCAGCTTGGGCAAGAAGGCGAGCGCATTGGTAAGCGGCAGATAGACGTCTTCTGAAAGGATCGTGGTCTCCCAGACAAAGCTTACCTGCTTGGCGCTTAAGATGATGAGGATCATCCCGGTGGCGCCAATCAGATAGGAAAGCCAAAACCCATGGGAGATCGCCCCCAAGCCCCAGCGGCCGATGGCGCCGCGCAGCATGGTGCTGGCGGCGGTGCGGACCATGGAGGCTTCGGCGCCACCGCGATCAAACCAAGCCGCCACACGCCGGGATAGGGCGACCACAAAGCCGCCAAGTGAGCTGGTCCGCGCCAAGCTGCCCGGCAAGAAGGCGAGTCCCAGCCAGAGGATCAAGGTGAGGGTCTCGACACCGATCAGGCAGAGCAACGCCCAGTGAAAGTTGACCGGTTTACTTTCTGCCGCGGCGATCGCGGTTTGCGCGGTTGCCGCACCAGCAACGATCGCCAGGACCATGGCGAGTATCACAGCGCTTTGCAGGGTCAGTCGGAAATGGCGCAAGGCAGCCTGCATGGCCGGCGCGGCTGCCGTGGCGCGGGCGCGGGTGACGATCTTTTGCTCCAGGTCGCCTTCGGCTCGCCGGGCGAGGTTCGTTGCCTTTGCGTCGTCGAGGTGATCGGCGTCGAGGGATTCTTGCTGGCGAATGGCTTCCGCCAGCAGGCGTCCGTCGAAGTCGGCCGGTCGGTTCAGGTCAGGAGGCGATGGAGCTGGGCCAAGGCCGGTGTCGCAAGACGCCATTCGAGCTGCGCTTCTGTTAAAGCCGAATCTCGCAATTCTGCCCGAGAGCGCGGCTAGGGTTCAAGCGACAGCGGGCCCTAGGCGGCTTGGCGCTCCTGGCTTGCCGCGTCGATCGCCCGATGCAAGATCGATGTGAGATCGCGAATCTGGTCCTCGCTGATGATCAGCGGCGGCGACATCACGCACATGTTGGCGATCGGTCGGACGATCATGCCGAGGCGCTCGCAATGCTCGATGACCTTCATTGTAAAGGCGGAATCCTCGGCCTCGTCGGGATTTTCACGATCAAGATTGAACTCGATCCCAGCCATCAGACCGATCGCACGGACTTCGCTCACCACCGGATAGTCATTGAGGCTGCCGAGGCTTTCGGCGAAGAAGGGGGCGATCTCCCGCACTCGCTCGCAGAGCCTCTCACGCTCCAAGATCTCGAGCGTCTTCAAGCCGGCAGCCGCGGAAACCGGGTGCCCGGAGTAGGTGAAACCGTTGTTAAAGCCGGCCGTTTCGGCCCCACTCGCCTTAATGTTGTCGAGCAGGCGGTCGGAGATCAAGGTGGCCCCCATGGGCAGATACCCGGAGGTCAGGCCCTTGGCGGTGGTGATGATATCGGGAACGATGCCGAACAGCGGCTCGGAGGCGAAGACATGGCCGAGGCGCCCGAAGGCGGTCACCACCTCGTCGGAAATGTAGAGCACGTCGTGTTTTCGACAGACCTCCAGGCAGCGCGCGTGATAGCCGGCTGGCGGGATGATAACGCCGCCGGAGGCCTGCACCGGCTCGGCGATGAAGGCGGCCACCCGATCAGGGCCAATTTGCTCGATGGCATTTTCCAGGTCGGCGACTTTTTGATCGCAGAAGGCCTCCAGCGACATCCCGGCCGGGCGTAGCAAGGGCTTGGGACAGGGCAGATGGGTCACCAGGTCATCGGCCATATCCATGTAGGCCTTTTCCGCCATCTTGCCGGCGCAAGTCGCGCTCAAATAGGTGCTGCCGTGATAGGCGCCGATGCGCGAAATGATGTGCTTCTTCTCGGGCCGCCCCAGCACGTTGTTATAGAAAAAGGCGAAGCGCAAGGCGGTGTCCACGGCAGTCGAGCCGCCGGTCGAGAAGCTCACGTGTTTGAGATCGCCTGGCGCATGTTCGCCCAGTTTCTCGGCGAGCAAGGCGGCTGGCACCGTGCCAATCGACCAGGGTGAGAAGTAACTGAGGTCACGCGCCTGCTCGGCCATGGCGTTGATGATCTCCTCGCGGCCATGGCCAAGGTTCACGCACCACATGCCGGCCGGCGCGTCAATCAGCCGATTGCCATCGCTGTCGGTGACATAGATGCCGTCACCTTTTTCCACGATGGTGCGTTGCTGCGCCCCGATCTTGGTGATGTCCTCCCAGGGGTGCACCACGAGGTTGTCCTTTTCTTGCAAGGCAGCCGTATCGAGATTTCTTGGCAGATTCATGGCGATCACCCTTTCGAAATGACAGTCCGTCTCTTGCGGACAGGCGCCAGCCCACGGCTTCGCCCCGTCGACGCGGAGACAATATTCAATGGGAGGAGAGATTGCCTCGGATAAAGATGGGAATCAATCTACCTAGAGGGATATGGCGTTTTAGGGCCTTGCGGCGAGGCTGGGCCGGGAAACTGACCCGCTGCGCTACACTGGGGAAAGCTGGTCAATGGAGGCGAGGTGACGCGCCTTGCTGGCCTCCTCGAGAAAGGCAGCGGTGATAGAATTGCGGGCAAGGCGGCATAAATCCTGACGGCTCAGCTTTAACGCTTCCGCCAAGGCTATGAAGTTATCCAGCAAATAACCCCCGAAGTAGGAAGGATCGTCGGAGTTCACCGTCGCATTTAGTCCAACGTTGAGCATGTCTTTCAGAGGGTGTTCCCTGAGGTCGGCGACGACGCAGAGCCGAAGATTGGAAAGCGGACATAGCGTCAAGGCCACGCCGGATTCCGCCAGCAGGGCTACCAAGTCGGGGTCTTCCATCGCCCGATTGCCGTGATCGATGCGGTCGACCTGCAAGAGCTCGACGGCCTGGCGGACATAGGCGGCCGGGCCTTCTTCACCGGCATGAGCGACAAGCTTCAGGCCATCGCCCCGGGCGGCGGCGAAGAGGCGCTGAAACTTCTCCGGCGGGTGGCCGGTTTCGCTGGAATCAAGCCCCACACCCATAATGCGGCCGTCACCGAAATAGGCTTCGGCTTGACGATAGGTGGCGAAGCCATCCGCCTCGCTGAGGTGCCGTAAGAAACACAAGATTAGATGCGAGGTGATGCCAAAACGCTCTTGGCCGGCGGCAAGCCCCGAGAGAATGCCATCGGCTGCGACCGAAAAGGGAAGGCCGCGGCCGGTATGGCCTTGCGGATCGAAAAACACCTCGACATGAACCACGCCATCTGCGGCGGCGCGTTCCAGATAGGCCAGCGTGAGGTCGTGAAAATCCTCTTCCTCCCGCAAGACCGCCATCCCCTGGTAGTAGATGTCGAGGAAATCCTGCAGCTTGGTGAAACGGTAGGCGGCGGCCACCTCCGCCACGTCGCGATAAGGCACCTCGACCCCATTCTTTTGCGCAAGCCGCATCAGCATCTCAGGTTCCAGGGTGCCTTCCAGATGCAAATGCAGTTCCGCCTTGGGAAGGCGGCGCAGAAATTCTCTTGTGTCCATGGGGCTCTTCAACCGTATTGGCGACAGGTAGCTGTAGCTATCGCTGCCCACCATTCTGCCCAGAGAAGTCTTTCCAGAATATCAAGTTTGCCAGAATATCAGATTTAGCTGCCAGATCGACAAAGCCCTTATTCACGCTTTCGCTAGCCAGTTCGCTTGAACCGGCGCGAGCGGCGGACTATGGTCGGAAAATATCAGAAGCTGAGGAGTCTTTAGGCCATGTTCACGGGATCCTACGTGGCGTTGATCACGCCTTTTCAAAACGGCGCGGTCGACGAAAAGGCCTTTGCGTCGCTGGTTGAATGGCAAATCGCCGAAGGCACCCACGGGCTCGTTCCCTGCGGTACCACCGGTGAGTCGCCGACCTTGAGCCACACCGAACACGAGCGGGTGGTGGATATCTGCATCGAGGTCACCAAGGGGCGGGTTCCGGTTATTGCCGGTGCTGGGTCGAATTCAACCGAAGAGGCGATATCGCTCACCCGTCACGCGAAAAAAGCTGGTGCCGACGCGGCCCTCATCGTCACCCCCTATTACAACAAGCCGACGCAAGAGGGCCTCTATCAGCACTACAAGACGATTCATGATGCGGTTGAGATCCCGATCGTCATCTACAACATTCCCGGCCGCAGCGTGATCGACATGTCCGTGGAGACCATGGCCCGGCTAGCCAAGCTGCCCAATATCGTCGGCGTCAAGGACTCGTCCAACGATCCCGTACGGCCGCTGAAGACCGGTCTTTCCTGCGGCAAAGACTTCAGCCAGCTTTCCGGTGAGGATGCCGCCGTCCTAGGGCTCTTGGTCAATGGCGGACACGGTTGCATCTCTGTCACCGCCAACGTTGCCCCCCGACTGTGCGCCGAGATGCATCAGGCCTGGCAAGCGGGCGATACGGCTTCGGCGCTCGCCACCCAGGAACGCTTGCTGCCCTTGCACGACGCGCTCTTTGTCGAGGCGAGCCCGGGTCCAGTCAAGTACGCGGCATCCCTGCTCGGTCTCTGTCGCGCCGACATCCGGTTGCCCCTGGTGGAGCCGCAGGATTCGACCAAGGTGCAGGTGGAAGATGCCATGCGCTCGGCCGGCTTGCTGAACTGAGGCTGACAGGCAGCCCTACGTCGTCAGATCGCGGGGCTTACCCGATATTGAAGCCTCTTCGTACGTCTGTATCAGGAACTGATATTGGAGAAGGCCAAGCATGGCCTACCTTTTTGGTGTCGATATTTCCATTACTCAGGAACATCGGGGCGAATGGAAGTAGCTCAATATGAAGAATGGCAGAAAGCATGGCGAGACCCCCTATAGCGTGGTCGTTGTGCACGGCGGCCCTGGGGCGGCCGGAGAAATGGCGCCGGTCGCACAAGACCTCGCTCACGATTGGGGGGTCTTGGAGCCTCATCATACGGCGATTTCGGTAAAGAGCCAGGTCGAAGAGCTGACTTCCTTTCTGAAAAGCTATGCCGATCCTCCTGTCACGTTAATAGGATTCTCCTGGGGTGCTTGGCTTGGTTACCTCTTGGCGGCAATGGAAAAAAGTCTCGTAAAGAAGCTCATCTTGATTGGAAGCCCACCTTTCGAAGAACGCTACGTGGCAAAAGTTCAGGACACGCGACGGAGCCGTCTAAGCGATCAGGAAAAAGCAGAAATCGAACACCTCTTTTCTGTTCTAGATGATCCCGAAGGCAGAGACAAAAGCGCGGCACTTGCCCGGATTGGCGCGCTAACGTCGAAGGCTGAGACTTTCAATGCCATTCAGGAAACACCGGATGCGCTTGATTGTAAGGCCGAAATTTTTCTTGGCGTTTGGGATGAAGCCGCAGCGCTAAGACGAAGCGGGCAGCTTCTAGGTTACGGGCAAAAGATCGAATGCCCCGTGGTTGCCTTCCACGGTGATTACGATCCGCACCCTGCCCAAGGCGTCAAAAAGCCCTTGTCGAACGCTGTTGCTGATTTTGAATTTATCTTACTCAGGCATTGCGGGCACAAGCCATGGATCGAAAATGAGGCTCGGGACGGGTTTTTTCGCGCGCTTAGAACAAAAATTGGCCAAACCAGCATTTGACTCCTGATTTGGTGACTGCTCCTTTATGCCTTGCGGGATCTGCCTTCCATTCCTTGTGATCGGTGCCACATGATCCGACATTGACAACGTAGGAAATCCGGCCTCGTGTTGCGACGGTTCCCAACAGAATGAAAAATCTGCACTAATCCCGAGGAGAAAGCGCATGCCTGCCAAGCCGCCGGTCTTTGACGACGTGCTGGAAATGATCGGCAACACGCCCCTGGTCAAGGTCCGCGGCCTTGACACCGGCTCCTGCGAGCTCTTCTTGAAGTTGGAAAGCCAGAACCCCGGCGGCTCGATCAAGGACCGTATCGGCAAGTCGATGATCGAAGCGGCCGAGCGCGACGGCAAGCTGCCGCCCGGCGGCACGGTGATCGAAGCGACGGCCGGCAACACCGGCCTAGGCCTGGCCTTGGTTGCCGCGTTGAAGGGCTATCGCCTGGTCCTCGTGGTCCCGGACAAGATGGCGCAGGAGAAGATCTTTCACTTAAAGGCGCTGGGCGTGGAGGTGCACTTGACCCGCTCGGATGTGGGCAAGGGGCACCCGGAATACTACCACGACATGGCCGAACGGCTGGCCGCGGAAATCCCCAATTCTTTCTACATCAACCAGTTCGGCAATCCGGCCAATCCCTTGGCCCACGAGACGACGACCGGCCCGGAAATCTGGGCGCAGATGGGTGGCGCGCTCGATGCGGTAGTCTGCGGGGTTGGCTCTGGCGGCACCATCACCGGCCTGTCGCGCTATTTCGCCAAGACCGCCCCGGCCGTCGAGATGATCCTGGCCGATCCGGTCGGCTCGGTCTTGGCCGACTTTGTCAACTGCGGCGAGATGGCCAAGGAGGTGGGCTCTTGGGTGGTCGAGGGCATCGGCGAGGATTTCATGCCGGAAGTCGCCGATCTGAGTTACGCCAAACGCGCCTATTCGATCTCCGACCAGGAGGCCTTGGAGACGGCCCGATCGCTGCTCAAGAAAGACGGCATCCTGGCCGGCTCCTCCTCCGGCACCTTGATTGCCGCGGCCCTAAAGTATTGTCGCGAGCAGACCACGCCCAAGCGGGTGGTCACCTTCGTCTGCGATTCCGGCAACAAGTACCTTTCCAAGATGTTCAACGACTATTGGATGATCGACCAAGGCTTCATCGCCCGCGAAAGCCGCGGCGACCTCAGCGACCTGATCAGCCGCCGGCACGAGGAGCATGCGACGGTCACCGTCGCCCCAGCGGATACACTGATCACGGCGCTGGGGCGCATGAAGCTTTTCGATATTTCGCAGCTGCCGGTCCTCGACGACGACGGCCGGGTGGTTGGCATCATCGACGAAAGCGACATCTTACTCTCCGTGGTGCGCGACGAGACGCGCTTCCAGAACCCGGTCTCCAGCGCAATGATCACCCGCCTGGAGACCCTGCAAGCCAGCCAGCCGATCGAGGCCTTGCTGCCGGTCTACGAAAAGGACCACGTGCCGATCGTGCTCGAGGGCGATAGCTTCCTTGGCCTGATCACCCGCATCGACCTCTTGAATCACCTGCGCCGACGCATGAAGTAGGGGCGAATTTGGGGGTGAAATACAGAGGCTAGCGCTATCAGTAATGTCCGATGTCAGGGGCAAAGACTGAGATCGGCGACATTCATTTGAACGCATCGGCATTCAAAAAATCTGCGACTGCGCTAGCCTCCAGAACCCGCTGAGTACCATCGAGGTTTCTCAGAGATACCGTACCATCTCGAGCTTCTCGTTTACCTATGACCATGAGGATAGGAATGCCTGCGTTTCGTGCGTCGACAACCTTTTTGGGTAGACGTTCGGATCGGTTGTCAGTGACGACCCGGTAGCCTTGAACCTCAAGATCTTTGGCAACAAGATTTGCGTAGGTGGCGTTGTCATCGTTGATGCTTGCGACAACGATCTGATCCGGGGCCAACCAAAGCGGCAAATCACCCTCGT
This sequence comes from Rhodospirillales bacterium, assembly GCA_965222795.1. GTDB lineage: Bacteria > Pseudomonadota > Alphaproteobacteria > Kiloniellales > CBDCUY01 > CBDCUY01. The sequence goes on from OZ244972.1 coordinate 4,938,442, forward strand.
AGTGCTCTAGCAGGATACCGACGAACCGCTCGATACTACCGAGGACCGCATGATGAATAATCACCGGTTTGCGTTCGTGGCCATGAGTGTCGATGTAGCTCGCATCAAGCCGCACGGGCAGGACAAAATCAAGCTGGACGGTGCCGCATTGCCATTCGCGACCTTGGTTGTCGAGGAGGAAATAGTCCAGTTTTGGGCCGTAAAAGGCTCCCTCTCCCGGGTCGATTTGGTAATCCACTTCAGCAGACCGAGCCGCTGCCGCGAGCGCTGCCTCCGCACGATCCCAAATGGCATCGGAGCCAGCACGCATCTCCGGCCGTGTCGAGAGTACAACTCGAGTGTCCGTGAAACCGAAGTCCGCGTAAACAGAGCCTAGGAGGGCACAGAAGTTCGAGACTTCGGCCTCGACATGTTCTTCGGCACAGAAGATGTGGGCGTCGTCTTGGACGAAGGCGCGGGTCCTCATCAAGCCATGAAGCGCGCCGGAGGGTTCGTTTCGATGACAGACTCCAAACTCGCTTAGGCGAATTGGCAAATCGCGAAAAGAGCGTAATCCCTTTTTGAATATTTGGACATGGGCCGGGCAGCTCATGGGTTTTAGCGCGAATTCACGATCGCCACCGGCGACACCGAACATATGGTCGCCGAATTTCTGCCGATGGCCGCTCTTTTCCCACAAGTCGTGCGCTAACAATTGTGGTGTCCGAACCTCGCGGAATCCGGCACTTTTCATTTTTCGGCGGATATAATTCTCGATCACCTGGTAGACGGCAAAGCCACGCGGGTGCCAGAACACCATGCCTGGACCTTCATCCTGCTGGTGAAACAAGTCCATTCGGTTGCCGATTGATCTGTGGTCGTTCTCGTCCATTTCGTCCTCCATGGCTTGGTCAGCGGGCTAACGGAGGCCGAAATAAAAACAGCCCCGTCCGATCCCGGCGGGGCCTTGGGCTGAATCAATGTCGTGAAGCTTATGACACGCAAACACCCAACGGCCCGCCGCTGCGGGTCGTCGTGGTCGTCACGGAGATACGTGCAAGAGCTTCAAACATGGTGAAATCGAGTATGGCACTCTTACACATTTGTCAACGAGAGAATCTTGGCCCGCAAGTTCACTTGTGGCCAAACTCGGGTGGTAACAGTCGATAGACCGCACTGGATCATCGGCTGCCCAGGCCTCCCGTAGATGCGCAGGGAGATCGTCGAGGGCATAGAGGATATGGCTCAATGGCCCAATGCGAGCCATTGAATACCTAAAAGTTTTATAAAACGCTATTTGGCCACAAGGCGCTCCTAAGATTTGGCAATCCTTCCTTTGACGAGCCATTTTGCAAGGGACAGCGCTCCCGAAACTCGGCTCTTGCGTCAAACTCCAGCATAAGATTCGCATTCTCGCGTATCCATCCCCACCTAGGCGGCAGTGCAGTAAGGAAAAGCCCGCCATGACCGAACACAAGCCGCGCGCCAATCGCCTTGGCTTTACCACCCGCTCCATCCACGCGGGCCAATCGCCGGATCCGAGCACCGGCGCCATCATGCCGCCGATCTATGCCACCTCCACCTACGTGCAGGAGAGCCCGGGGGTGCACAAGGGCTATGAGTACAGCCGCTCCCAGAACCCGACTCGCATGGCCTACGAGCGCTGCATCGCCGATCTGGAAAGCGGCACCCAGGGCTTTGCCTTTGCCTCCGGACTGGCGTCGATCGCGACCCTGCTCGATTTGCTGCCGGCGGGCAGCCACGTCATCGCCATGGACGACCTTTACGGCGGCAGCTACCGGTTGTTCGAACAGGTGAGGCGGCAGAGCGCCAACTTGGACTTCAGCTTCGTCGACCTTTCGGACCCGGCCGCCCTCGATGCCGCTATCCGCGACGATACCCGTTTGATTTGGCTCGAAACCCCAACCAATCCGCTACTGAAGCTTGTGGATCTTGAAGCCATCGCCGAGCGGGCCAGGCGACGCGGCATTCTCACCTGCGCCGACAATACCTTCGCCACCCCTTGGGTGCAGCGGCCGATAGAGCTCGGCATCGACGTGGTGATGCACTCGGCGACCAAGTACCTCAACGGCCATTCCGATATGGTGGGCGGTGTCCTGGTGGTCGGCGAAAACCCGGAGCTGATGGAACGCTTGGCCTTCCTGCAGAATGCGGTTGGCGCCGTTCAAGGACCCTTTGATGCCTTTTTGGCGCTGCGCGGGCTGAAGACCCTGGGCCTTCGGATGGAACGGCATTGCCAGAACGCGCAGGCGGTCGCCGCGTACCTTGCTGCCCATCCCAAGGTTGCGCAGGTTTATTATCCGGGCCTGGAAGCCCACCGTCAGTTCGCGCTTGCGCAACGGCAGATGCGCGCCGGCGGCGGCATGGTCACGGCCATCTTGGAAGGGGGTCTTGCGGCCTCGCGTCGTTTCTTGGAGCGTGTCGAGATCTTCGCCTTGGCCGAAAGCCTCGGTGGGGTCGAGAGCTTGATCGAGCATCCGGCCATCATGACTCATGCCTCGCTACCGGCCGAGGTGCGGGACCGATTGGGAATATCCGATGGCCTCGTCCGGCTCTCGGTTGGCGTCGAAGATGTTGACGACTTGATCGCCGACCTGGATCAGGCCTTGCGCACGAGCCCTTGATATCGAAGCGTCGAGCTAAAGGCTGCCGACCACTTGCTGCAGATCATCGAAGGCGATATCAACCCGGTCGCTGGGCCCTTGCTCGGCGTGCTTGGTCTGCGGATTGATATCGATGCGACTGCGTTCGATTCCTTGATCAATCAGGAAACTGCGCACGGCCAAGGCGCGCGACAAGGCGATGCGGGCGACCCGACCAACCGGCTCGTTCAGGGCGCTGGCATAGGCAACAAGGCGAACCCGACTGTCTTCCTCGCTGATCAACTGCTGTGACAGGATGGAAAGGTCAGATTTGGCTCTCTTGCTCAAATTGGTTTGACCATTGGCGAAGAGCAGCCGCAGTCGCGTGTCCGCCGGTAGTGGTCCAGCCTCGATGGGGGCAACCTCGCGTGGTTCAATGGATGCCGTTTGCTGGGGGACAGCCGGTATTAGAGGCTGCGGTTGCGCTAAGGTCTCGGGCTCCGTTGCGAGCAATTCCGAAGCGGGCCTGGCCTCGACCCGCGGCGCCGGAATGACCGGTACCACGATTGGTGAGGCAGGAGGCGGCCCGGCCTGGCCGATGAGCTCGGCGATCGCTTCCCCGGCAGCGGGTTGCTCGGCAGCGGGTTGCTCGGCAGCGGGTTGCTCGGCAGCGGGTTGACCGGCAGCGGGTTCAACGGCTTCTGCCTCGGCCCCCGGGAATTCTGTGGCATCCGGGAATTCTGTGGCATCCGGAAATTCCGCGGCGGGATCGGCTAACAGAGTAGGCGAGCTGACCGGGGCCTGACTGGGCTCTCCTTCCGCTTCGGCGAGAGCCAGTTCTTGTTGCTGATCCGGCAAGGGGATCAAGACGACCCTATTGGCGTCTTCGACGTCGGTGCCTGGCGCGGCCTCGAGCGGTGCCGCGATCGGCTCCTCCGGTTGTGGTGCCTCGGAGGTATCCGCTTGTTGGTGCTCGAGCGGCCATGACCCACTCGGTGGCGCTGACTGGGTCGGGTCAACCACCTGTACCTCGGTGGTTGGCGCCGCCTGGACGAGTGGGTGCTCTTGACGACTGGGGTCTTCGGGCTGGACCGTCGCCATCTGCGGATATGATGACCGAGGCCGGATGATATCCGCCACTTTAGGTGGGGCGGGCTGCGTCGGATCTATCGGTCCTCTTTCGGCGATCATGGTTTTGGCCATGGCCAAGCTACGCCTGCCAACCTCGCCGGAGCCGGGATCCGCCGCCACATTTTCCAGCAGCTTGAGCCCTTCGGCATGATTGCCGCCCATCACCAAGGACATGCCAAAATTGTTGAGCAGGGCGAGATTTTCTGGCTGCAGCTTCAAACCCGATCGGTACACCGCCTGGGCACTCGCGTGATCGCCACGTTGATCCAGCACGACGCCGAGCGCGCTGTAGAGGCGCGGGTCTTCCGGTGCCTGCTTCAGAGTATCCTGAAGACCCCTGGCCGCCTCGTCGAAAGAGCCCATGGCGATCTGCGCCTTGGCGAGGCCATAGCGCGCATCAATGTTACCGGGGGCAAGGCCTAGAACCTGGCGATAGGCCAGGGCTGACTTATCCGGCATGCCCATGTGGGCAAAAACTTCGCCTAGAATCAGCAAGGGACGGGGATTGTTGGGTTCCGCTATATGCGCCTTGCTGCAGAGGTCGGCGGCAACAGCCAGTGCGCCGGCATTGCGGTTGACCTCGCAATAGCGCATGAAGGGTGACAGGTTCTCGGTCTTCGCCTCGGCCGTGGCTGGCGCAGCTGCTTGGCTGTTTGGCCCGACCGTGTTGAAGGCCGTTGTTTGACAGGCGCCCAGCAACAGCGCCATAGTCGCGGCAAATCCTTTAGAGCCGATGCCAATCCGCCTCGTCATCCTGTGGCGCTCCTCCGCGGTGGATGTCGGTGCGCCGGGCATAGTTTGGCGCCCCTTGATCCAGCAAAGGTAGCGGAGCGAACCTTAAAACCCTGTTAACGTAAAAAGAGCGCTAAATTGGTGTCATTGAGGGCCTGCAGGCACTTTACAAAGGGATTTGGTTGGAACCGAAAGGCGTGAAAATTTGTTAGGGTATCTTAGGCGATTTCTTGGCTTAAGGCGGAAAAGCGCATAAAGCGTTCCAGGTGGTAATCGCTGTCCCCCAGCAGATGATCGATCATGATCAAACGCTTGGCGTAGTGGGCCACCGGGTATTCCCAGGTCATGGCAATGCCGCCATGCAGCTGGATGCTTTCCTCGGCTACCAGGCGTCCGACCCGCCCGACCAAATTCTTGGCCGCAGATAGATTTTTCTCCCGCGTGGTGCGCTCGGCTTGCAACGTCCCGGCGGCGAGCATGATCGCCGAGCGAACCTGCTCGATCTCCAGCAAGAGGTCGACCATGCGATGTTGCAGCGCCTGGAAGGCCCCGAGTGGCCGACCGAACTGCTCTCGGGTCTTGAGATAGTCGAGAGAGGTTGCTTTACAAACCTCCATGATCCCGAGCGCTTCCGCCGCAAGGGCCAGCACGCCGCGGCCGATCGTCACCTCGAGAAGTGGGAAGGCCTTGCCCGGCTGTCCGACCGCTTCGCCGGGCATTTGCCGGAAGGTGATCTCGGCGGCGCGTCCGCCTTCAACCGTGCCGTAGCCGCGGTGCGTCATGCCCTCGCTGTCGGCGTCTACCAGAAAGAGGCCAAGGCCGTCTTCACTATCCACTTCGCCGTCGACGCGGGCGGAAACGACAAGACGCTGGGCCGTGTCGCCGTTCAAGACCACGGCCTTCTGGCCGCTCAGCCGCCAGATCCCTTTATCCTGAACCGCTGTGGTGCGAACCTCGGCGATGCCATAGCGGCTCTCCGGTTCCCCATGCGCCAAGGCCAGAAGCAAGCGACCGGCGATCACCTCGCCCAGCAGCGCCTTTTGCGAGGGTGATCCGGCCAGGAAGAGAGGTGTTGCCGCCAAAACGCCGGTGGCGAGGAAGGGCTCCACCACCAGGCCCTGGCCCAGCGCCTCGAAGATAAGGGCGATGTCTTCGCCCCGGCCGCCGTATCCGCCCACTTCCGGCGGCAGCAAGGCGCCGATCAGCCCCAACTCGGCAAACTCGGCCCAGGACTTCGGGTCGAATCCCTCCTCCCGCTTGGCATTGGCGTGGCGCCTTGCCAGCGGATAGCGTTCGCGGATAAAACGCGCCGCCGTATCTGCCAAAATCCGCCGTTCCTCGGAGAGTGTGAAGTGCATGGAGCGTCCTTTTGTCTTGAGCCTGTTTCCTGAAACAAATTGGGACGATGATCAAGACTACTTGCGCATTGTCGGCACCTTTGGATCGTCAGGCTCAGCGCGATAGTTTGTAGCCGGGCGTTCCCTCGGCTCAAGTGCCGGTACCAATCCGCCCGATGCTTGTCTTATGACAACGGCTGCCTGTTCATGGCTCATGTTGGCAAACACCAGGTTCCTCCGAACGCAACAACTTCAACTGATGACAGAAGCGGAATTTAGCTTACAATCGAATGGCGTTCCGATATGGGTAGTGACGCCCGCAATGGGTTGTCCTCGGGACTGGCCTGCTTTCGATCAAAAACCAGGGGGAAGCTATGACTGAACAAAGCGAACCGCGGCTGCCGACGATCCCGGAGGCGCTCATTTCCTTGCTGTCGTTGGTCACGGGCATCGGCATATCGATTGCCATCTATGGCCTGGACCCGCAGATCCCCATGCTTTTGGGGGTCGGTGTGGCCGGCCTGGTTGCCTGGCGCTGCGGCTACGGCTGGGCGGACATACAAGGGGCGATGGTCAAAGGCATCACCAACGCCTTGCCGGCGATCATGATCCTGCTGATCATCGGCACGCTGATCGGCATCTGGATACTGTCCGGTGTTGTGCCGACGTTGCTGTACTACGGCCTGAAGATCCTCAGCCCGGAAATTTTCCTGCCGACGGCGCTTATCATCTGCGCGATTACCTCGCTTGCCACGGGCACCAGCTGGGGCACGACGGGCACCATTGGCGTGGCGCTCATGGGGATCGGCGCCGGGCTCGGTTTTCCCTTGCCTTTGGTGGCTGGCGCCGTGCTGTCGGGCGCCTATTTCGGCGACAAGATGTCGCCTTTGTCGGACACCACGAACCTGGCGCCGGCGATGGCGGGCACCGATCTTTACACGCATATCAAGCATATGTGCTACACCTCCGGTGTCGCTTTCGGCCTGACCATCGTCATCGAAGTGGCGCTTGGCTTCGTCTACAGTTCGACCGGCGCCGATCTCGCTCAGGTCAACGAGATCCTGACCACCCTGGACAGCAATTTCACCATCAACGCCGTCATGCTGATTCCGCCCCTGGTGGTTATGGTGGTGTCCTATCGCAAGATTCCGGCCTTGCCGGGCATCGCGCTTGGCGTGGTGACGGCGGCGATCATCGGTTTTGCTCTCCAGGGCAACACCTATGAGCAGGCCATGTCTGTGGCCTTCAACGGCTATACTTCGGAGACAGGGGTCGAGTCCGTCGACTCCTTGCTGTCGCGCGGCGGCATGAACTCGATGCTCTACACAATCTCGATCGTCTTCGTCGCCATGATGTTCGGTGGGATTATGGAGCGGACCAACCAGCTCAAGGTCCTGGTCGCCAAGATACTGGAGAAGGCGACCTCAACCAGCTCGCTGTTCGTTTCCACGGTTGCCACCACCATCGCCGCGAACTTGGTGCTTTGCGACCAGTACATGTCGATCGTGATGGGCGCGCGCACCTATGCGCAGACCTTTCGCGAGCGCGGCCTGCATGCCAAGAACCTGTCTCGGGTTGTCGAGGATTCCGGTACCGTGACCGCCAACCTGGTGCCGTGGAATTCCGGTGGTGCCTATCAGGCCGGGGTGCTGGGCGTGGCCACCTTGGCCTATCTGCCGTTCAATTTCTTCTGTTGGCTATCGCCGATCGTCACGCTGGTCTATGGAATGTTCAACATCACCATTCACAAAATCGAAGACGATCCGACGACACAGCTGTCACAGGATGATTGACGCGGCGACAGCGCGTGCTGGCACCAAAGGGGCAGGGGAGATTGTCGCGCGCCTGCCCCTTAGAGGCCCAAAATCGCCTTGGCGACGATATTCTTCTGGATCTCGTTGGAGCCGCCGTAGATCGAGGTCTTGCGCATGTTGAAGTAGTGGCTGGCCAGGGGCCCGGCATAAGCGGGGCCGATCGGCTCTTCGTTCCAGCCTTCGTCGAACTGCTCGGGCAGGTAGGGCAGAGCGTAGGGGCCGACCGCCTGGCGCAGCAGGGCCGTCGTCTCCTGGCGGATTTGCGTGCCCTTGATCTTCAGCAGCGAACTTTCAGGCCCCGGCGCCTTGCCGGCGCCGGCCGCGGCGACCACCCGCAAATTGAAGACTTCCATGGCCATGAGGTCGATTTCCAACTGGGCAAGCCGCGCGGCGAAAAGCGGATCGTCGGCGAGCGGCCGGCCATCTTTTTTCTGGTCTTGCGCCACCCTTTTCAGCTGGGCGAGGGCTGCCTTGGAGTTGGCAACACTGGCAATGCCCGTGCGCTCGTGGGTCAGCAGATACTTGGCATAGGTCCAGCCTTTGTTTTCCTCGCCGACACGGTTCTCGACCGGCACTCTGACGTCGGTGAGCCAAACTTCGTTGACTTCGTGCTCGCCGTCCAGCGTGATGATGGGGCGGACCTCGACGCCGGGGGATTCCATGTCGATCAGCAGAAAAGAGATCCCTTCCTGAGGCTTTCCGCCGGCCTTGGTGCGCACCAGGCAGAAGATCTTATTGGCGAAGTGGCCGAAGGTGGTCCAGGTCTTCTGGCCGTTGACGATGTAATGGTCGCCATCGCGCTCGGCCTTGGTGCTGAGGGAGGCCAGATCCGATCCGGAACCGGGCTCGGAATAGCCCTGGGCCCACCAATCCTCGTCGGCCAGAATGCGCGGCAGGTAATAGTCTTTTTGCACTGCGCTACCGAAGGCAATCAGCACCGGCCCCAGCATGTTAAGGCCGAAAGGAACAATGCGCGGTGCGCCGGCGGCGACACTGGCCTCCTCGAAGAGGTGCTTTTGGATCGGGCTCCAGCCGGTGCCGCCGAATTCCACCGGCCAGTACCAGGCAAGCCAGCCGCGCGAGCGCAGGAGGGCATGCCAAGCAAGATAGTCGTCTTTACCAAGGCGCTTGCTGGCCCTTACCTTGGCGACGAGGGCCGGCGGCAATTCCCTTGCCAACCAGTCGCGCACCTCGTCGCGAAAGGCTTGTTCCTCGGCGGAAAAATTGAGATCCATGGCTATCCCCTGAGAGGCTTTCTTACATCGTGATCACGATCCCGAGCTCGGCGACCACCCGTTTCGCGGCCTCTCCGTCTATTGAGTTTTGACCCAAACATCTAGTCACCAGCTTGCGGCGATGGCAGGCCCGGCAACCCCAGGCGGCCTCGGACTTGAGCATACTCACTAGCCAGCCGATCGACTAAGTCCGCTGCCGGCACCACCGCTGTCACCGCGGCAATGCCCTGGCCGGAGCCCCAGATCTCCTTCCAGCTCTTCGGCTTGGAGGACCCCTCGGCAAAGTTCATGGTTGAAGGGTCGCTTTCAGGCAAATTTTCAGGATCCATGCCCTGGGCCGCGATCGATGGCTTGAGATAGTTCCCAAGCACGCCGGTGAAGAGGCTGGAATAAACGATATCGTCGGAACTGCCGTCGACGATCATATCCTTGTAGGCCTGAACGGCATTGGCCTCCTCGGTGGCGATGAAGGCGGAGCCGACATAGGCCAAGTCGGCGCCCATGGCCTCGGCGGCCAGCACAGCACCTCCATTGGCGATCGCGCCGGAAAGCACCAAGGGCCCGTCAAACCACTGGCGGATCTCTTGGATCAGGGCAAAGGGAGAAATGGTGCCGGCATGACCGCCAGCGCCAGCGGCTACCGCGATCAGCCCGTCGGCGCCTTTCTCGATCGCCTTCTTGGCGAAACGATTGTTGATAATATCATGCAGTACTACGCCGCCGCAGGAGTGGGCCGCTTCGTTGACCTCGACCCGCGCGCCCAGGGAGGTAATCCAAATGGGCAGCTTCCAGCGGGCGCAAATCTCTATGTCGCGTTCGAGCCTTGGATTGGAGCGGTGGACGATTTGATTGACCGCAAAGGGGGCTGCCGGGCGATCGGGGTGTTTCTGGTTGTGTCTATCCAGGGCCTCGGTGATTTCCTGCAGCCAGGCCTCCAGGGCGATAGGTTCGCCCTTGGCCTCGCGGGCGTTGAGGGCCGGAAAGCTGCCGACGATGCCGGCGGTGCACTGGGCGATCACCAGTTTCGGGTTCGAAATGATGAACAATGGCGCGCCGATAACCGGTATCCGTAAACCTCGCAGGGCAGGGGGAAGGGCCATTACGTCACTTCTTTCTTTTGACGATCAAGGCATCGACGCCCACACAGCCATCGGGCAAGGCAAGCAAGGGGTTTACCTCCACGCTTTCGATGGCATCCGCATATCGTGCGGCAAAGCAAGAAAAATCGGAGATCGCCTGAGCCAGGGCATCCAGATCACAGGCGGGCCTTCCGCGAGCGCCCTTGAGAAGCGGGGCCGCTTTTAGGTCTTCTATCATGCTTAGGGTGTGACTAGGTGCAACAGGTGCCCGGCGGAAGGCGACATCCTTCATCGTTTCCGTAAAAGTGCCGCCGAGTCCAAAGAGGACGACGGGGCCGAACACAGGATCGATCTTGGCACCCAGCAGACATTCCACGCCGCCGGTCACCATCGGTGAAATCAGGATCCCGTCGATGCGCGCGCTCGGCGCGTGCTTCTTGGCATTTCTCGTAAGTCTCTCGAAGGCCGCTGTTGCCACCTCGGCGCCGGTGACGTCGAGGGCCACGCCCCCAACCTCTGTCTTATGAGCGATGTCCGGAGACGCGATTTTCATGGCTGCCGGTCCAGCCGCCGTTTTGACCATGTCGCCGGCTTCCTTGGCGCTTTGGGCAAGCTGGCTCTTCACCATCGCTAGGCCCGCGTCCGCTAGCAGCCTCATGGCTGCCAGTTCGTCGATCGGTCCCGCCGGCAAGGCGGGCTGGGCAGGAGGGATTTTAGGTTCTCCAGGCGGCCCATCCGCGAAGGCAGCACCGAGCGCCATGACCGCCGCCATGGCTCTCACAGCGCGGGTCGGGTCTTCGAAGCAAGGAAAGCCCGCTTCCTCGTAGCGCCGCAGGACTTCCGTTGAGGCCACCACAGACTGGATGAACAACGTGCCGTCGCGACCTTTGCTGGTGGCCTTAAGTGCTGTCAGTAGCGGCTCCGCCAGGCTCGGCGATCCGGCGACAGAAGTCCAAAACCCCAGCAAGCCATCATACCCGCCCTTTTCCAACATCACCTCGGTGAAACGCGGTATGAGCGAGAGGTCGTTAAAGAATTGGCCGGTTACATCGACTGGATTGCGCGGTGCCGCGAAGGGCAGGACTGCCTTCAGCTCTTCCTGCGCATCGGCAGGCATAGGACTGATCTCGATACCGGCATCGGCAGCCGCGTCGGCGATCAGCACGCCCGCCCCGCCGGAGATCGTCACCACCCCGAGCTTGCGCCCTGTCGGAAAGATCCTTGGCTGGCAGGCGTAGGCGATGTCGAGCATCTCTTCGGTCGACCTGGCCCGAAAGGCCCCGTGCTGGCGCAGTACTGCATCATAGATGGCATCATCGCCGGCCAGCGAGGCGGTATGGGAACGAGCCGCCGCCGCCCCTTCGGCCGAGCGGCCGACCTTCATGAAGATCACCGGCTTTCGGTTGGCGCGCGCGGTTTCCAGAGCCTCGACCAGCAGGGTGCCATCCTTGATGCTCTCCGCGTAGGCCATGATGGTCTCGACGTCTTCGTGTTCGGCAAGCTGCTTGATCACCTCGGCCACATGCAGGTCTGCTTCATTGCCGGTGGTGACCCAGAAGCGGATTCCGAGCCCTCGCATGTGCGACGCGATGTAGATATGAGAGCCATAGGCGCCGGACTGGCTGGCGATGGAGATGCCGCCCGGGCGCGGCCTGGCACGGTCGATCGTGGAGGTAAAGGTCGGATAAAAATGCTTCGCCGAATTGAAGGCGCCGAGGCAATTGGGGCCGATCACCCGCATGCCGCTGTTGCGGGCAATCGCGGTGATTTCTTGCTGCATGGCTGTCCCCGCCGCACCCACCTCGGCAAAGCCCGAAGAGAAGATCATCACCGTCTTGGCGTTCTTCTTCGCCGCTTGTCGCATGACGCCGGCGACCTGATTCGCCGGCAAAGCGATCAGGACAAAGTCCAGCTCGCCCGGGACCTCCAAGAGCGTGGGATAGGTGTCGAGCCCCTGGACCCTTTCGCGGTTTGAATTGACCGGGTAGATTGCTCCATCGAACCCGAGCGTCAGCATGTTGGCAAGCGGCCGTCCGCCAATCCTGTTCGGATCGTCGGAGGCGCCGACGATGGCGATCGACTGAGGATCTAAATAGTCGCTGAGGCGGATCATGGTTTTTGCACCACGCCCGGCCTAGTGTCGCGATTCCGAAATTCGTGCATTTTTATTGGCGAGCTCCGACTGAATTTCGGGATCGAGGAGGGCACGAGCAACGTCTAGAGATTAGTGTGGTTCTCAGATCTGCAGTTCGTTTCCCTTGGCGCTCCGATGACCATACGAACTTCAGATCCACCACACTCGTCAATCGCGAAAGTTCAAGTATTGCAGGGGTAGGGCGATATCGAGTTCCTTAACCAGCGAGATCGCCGCTTGCAGGTCGTCGCGTTTTTTTCCGGAAACGCGCAGCTCATCCCCTTGGATCGCAACCTGCACCTTGAGCTTGGAGCCCTTGACGGCCTTGATGATTTTTTGGGCGACGTCGCGCTCGATGCCTTGCTTGATCGAGACGGTTTGGCGAACGTTATTGCCGGCCGCCTTTTCTGGCTTGCCAAAATCAAAGGCGCCGGCATCCACTTTGCGCTTTGCCAGATAGCCGCGCAGTAATTCTTGCACCTGACGAAGTTTCAGATCGTCGTCAGCGATGATCTCGAGGCTGTCGTCGTTGCGGGTGATCGCACTCTTGCTGCCCTTAAAGTCATAGCGAGTGCCGATCTCGCGCATGGCGCCTTGGACGGCGTTGTCGACTTCCGGCAGTTCAGTCCGCGACACGATATCAAATGACGGCATGGCTGGAGCCTTCTCCTTCCGGCTTGCCTCTTGGTTTTGCTGGTTTATGCTCGCCGAGCAGAACGCCCTTTGCACTTTCCAGGACCATGTCCGCAACCGCCAGGGCGGCGGCGAGTCCCGACAAGGTGTAACAGAATCTGGGCTGGCGGTAAGCAAGATTCATCCGACTTGCAGACAATGCCTTTGTCGTTGAGGTCTTCCACATGATCCAGGTGAACGAGCACATCGCGATCGACGAAAGGGAGATCGAGGAGCGCTTCATCTTGGCCGCCGGTCCCGGCGGACAAAACGTCAACAAGGTGGCCTCGGCAGTGCAGCTTCGATTCGATGTTGATGGGTCGCCGTCTTTGCCCGAGGCTGTAAAGGCGCGTTTGCGAAAGCTTGCCGGGCGCCGTCTCTCCCGCGATGGAGTCCTGGTCATCACCGCCCGGCGCTATCGATCGCAAGAGCGCAACCGGCAAGATGCTTTGGAACGCTTGCTCGAGCTCATCCGGCGGGCAGCGGTGCCCCCGTCCCGCAGGCGGCGCACGCGACCCAGCCTAGCCGCCCGCCAACGGCGGCTGGAAGCCAAGACACGCCGTGGCCAACTCAAGCGCCTGCGCGGTCGACCGGGCGAGGACTAGCTCATGTCACAATCAAGGAAAGGATCCGCCATGCCACCCCCTGCTGTTGACCAACAGGTAACCTTTCTCTACTGCCAGGACCTTGACACCTGTTCGAAGTTTTATCGAGAGGTACTCGGCCTCACGCGCGTCTTGGATCAAGGCACTTGCCAGTTGTTTCACGTTGCCGGAGAAGCCTTTCTGGGCCTTTGTCGCTGTCGTGGCGAGGAAAAGGTCTCCCGAGACGGTGTCACCTTCACCTTGGTCTCGGAAGACGTGGATGGCTGGTACCGCCACCTTCGCAAGCACGACGTCGAGACCTTGGCGCCGCCGAGCGAGCGGCCCGCGTTTCAGATTTACAATTTCTTTGCCCGCGATCCGGAAGGCCACCTGCTGGAGTTTCAGCGCTTCCTCAGTCCCGAATGGCCGAAGCCCGGCGGCCTTTAGACCGGCGTAATCCGCTGCCGCGAAGCGGCACTTGTATCGACGCCGCTTCAGGCGCAGAGTTTCGACTGACGGCATCGACAGACATAGTCCGGGAGTGAGCATGATGGCCTTCGCCGAGTACGACAGATTCGACGCCTTGGGGCTAGCGGCTTTGGTCGCAAGCGGCGATATGAGCCCTCGCGAGCTTTTGCGGGCAGCGATGGAGCGGGCCGAGGAGCGGAACCCGAAGCTGAATGCGGTCGCCCTGTGGCAGAGCGAGGCAGCCGAGAAGCTCATCGACCAAGGGCTGCCGGACGGCCCCTTTCGCGGGGTTCCCTTTCTCCTGAAGGATCTCGGTGCCGAGGCCTGTGATTTTCCGTCCCATTGTGGGTCGCGCCTGTTCGCAAACACCCACTATCCCTACGATTCCGAAATCTACTTGCGTTGCCAGCGCGCAGGTCTGGTGGCCTTTGGCCGTACCACCTCGCCGGAGCTCGGCATCGGGCCGGCGACAGAGGCGCAGGTTTATGGCGGTCCGACCCGCAATCCCTGGAACCCAAATCACACCTCGGGCGGCTCCTCCGGCGGAGCCGCGGCCGCGGTTGCCGCGGGTATCCTGCCGGCGGCGCACGGCTCGGACGGCGGCGGCTCGGTGCGGATCCCGGCCTCTTCCTGCGGCTTGGTTGGCTTCAAGCCGACGCGGGCCCGGCTGCCGGACGGGCCGGCGGTGGGTGAGGGATGGGCCGGCATGGCGATCGACGGGTTTCTGACCCGCTCCTTGCGCGATACCGCCGCCTTGCTGGATGCCTGCGCCGGCCCGGACTTTGGCGCCCCCTACTGCGCGCCGCCGCTCAAAGACTCATTTACAGCGGCACTGGGGATCCCGCCGCGACGCTTACGGATCGCTATCTGCTCCCGCTCTTTCACCGGTGATTCTATTCACCCGGAATGCAGCGGGGCCGTCGAGGCGACGGGAAAGCTTCTGGAGTCCCTCGGGCACTACGTGGAAGAGGCGGCTCCGGATATTGACATCCTGGCCTTGATGCGGTCCTGGGCCAACATCGTCGCCTGCGGCACCCAGCTCTCGGTGCGCCAGAAGGAGAAGGCGCGCGGCTATCCGGTTGAGGACCAAGAAACCGATGGGGTGACCAAGGGAGCCTGCCGCCACGCGACGCAAGTCTCAGGCGCCGACTACTTGGCCGCCGTCAACCACGTGCACGCCTTTGGCCGGCAGATGGCACACTTTCTCGCCGCCTATGACGTGTTGGTGACGGCAACCTTGGCCGAGCCACCAGCGCAGGTCGGACGCTTCAAGCCGGACAACGAGGACTTCCTTGATTACCGATTGGGCCCCAAGGGCATCTTGTCTTACTCTCCATTCACAGCCGCCTTCAACGCCAGCGGCCAGCCGGCCGTTTCCCTGCCCTTGCATTGGAGTGCCGAGGGTCTTCCCGTCGGCGTGCATTTGGCCGCGGCCTTTGGCGAGGATGAACTCTTGATGTCCCTCTCAGCCGAAATCGAACGGGCAAGTCCCTGGTTCGACAAACGACCACCGCTTTAGGTAACAGCAAGCCGATGGCTGGAGCAACGATGCAGGGGAGCAGCGATGGTGAATACGAGTACTTATGACTACGTGATCGTCGGCGCAGGCTCTGCCGGCTGTACCTTGGCCCATCGATTGACGGAAGACCCCGATGTTTCGGTCTTGCTGCTGGAAGCGGGCGACTGGGATCGCGATCCCTTGATCCATATCCCGCTCGGCTGGGGCAAGATCCTGCAGAACCGTCTGCATGATTGGATGTACTTCTGCGAGCCGGAAGAGAGCGTTGGCGGTCGGCAAGTCGAATGCGCCCGCGGCAAGGTGGTTGGTGGTTGTTCCTCGGTCAACGCCATGGCCTATGTGCGGGGCAATCGGAACGACTTCGATGGCTGGGCGGCGGCCGGACTGTCGAATTGGTCTTACGATCAGTTGCTTCCTTACTTCCGCAGGCAGGAAAGCTGGGAAGGTGGCGCCAGCGACTATCGTGGCGGCGATGGCCCGATCAAGGTTCAGAACTGCAAGTACTCCGATCCCCTGGTCGAGGCCTTCGGCAAGGCCGGTCGTGCGGCCGGTCATCCTTGGACCGATGACTACAACGGCGCCAGCCAAGACGGTTTCGGACGCTTGCAGATGACCATTCACAAAGGTCGCCGTTGCAGTGGTGCCACCGCCTACCTGCGTCCTGCTCTGCAACGGCCGAACCTGCGGGTCGAGGTGAACGCCCAGGCGACGCGGGTCCTCCTGGAAGGCAGCAGGGCCAGCGGCATCGCCTATCTGCAGGGCAGCGGCGAGAGGTCGGTGCAGGCCGAGCGCGAGGTCATCCTCTGTGGCGGCGTCATCAACTCGCCCCAACTCCTCATGCTTTCAGGCATTGGCGATGCCGGGAAACTGCGCCAGTTCGACATTCCCGTCGTCCAAGACCTTCCCGGCGTTGGCCAGAACTTTCAAGATCATGTTTCGGTCATCTTGATGTATGCGCGCTCGCATCCCGGCCCGTTCCATCGCGCGTTACGCTACGACCGGATCGCCTTATCCATGCTGCAAGCCCACTTCTTCGGCACCGGTTTTGCGGCCGAGGTTCCCGGCGGTATCACAGCCTTTTTGAAAAGTGACCCGGGCCTTAACAGGCCGGATATCCAAATCCTCTTCACCGCCGCGCCGCTGGGCGCCTGGCCTTACTTTCCGCCTTTCATCAAACCTTTTCAGGACGGATTTGCCAGCCGCATTGTCATGCTGCACCCGGAAAGCCGTGGCGAGGTCGCACTAGCCGGTGCCAAGCCGACGGATCTGCCCCTCATCCGCTCTCGCTTCCTGTCGACTGAGGCCGATTGGCGAACCCTAAGAGCAGGGGTGGAGATGGCCCGCGATGTTGCGGCGCAGGCGCCCATGCGGCCCTTCATTAAGGCAGAGATTGCGCCCGGCCTCGGCAAGGCGACGGCGGCCGAGATCGACGACCATATCCGCAAGACATCGATCACCGTGCATCATCCCCTGGGCACCTGCCGCATGGGGCCCCCCGGCGACAAAGGTGCCGTCGTCGACCAAGAATTGCGGGTGCTGGGCGTCGAGGGACTGCGGGTCGTGGATGCCTCGGTGATGCCTGAAATGATCAGCGGCAACATCAATGCCGCCGTGGTTGCCATCGCCGAGAAGGCGGCCGATCTGATTCGGGAAGCTTAGGGCCTGTTGTGGTGGTGCTACCAGGTTTCCTGGCTAGTCGCTCTTTTCGACGCGCCGGGCCATCGACCCAGGCGGCAGTATGTCGTTAAAGAGGCTGCGGTGGACGTCGCTCAAGTGCTCGTGCATCAGGGATTCCGCGCGATTGGCATCTCGCCGGGCGATGGCTTCGACGATGGCGTGGTGAAAGCCGACGTGTTCAGCCTGCCGCTTGAAACAATGGCCACTTTCCCCAAAGCGGGCTAAGGCCGTATCGCGCAGCGCTTCGCCAAGCGCCGCTTGCAGCTTGGCGAAGAGGCCGTTGCCGGAAAGCTGGGCGATCTTGTGGTGAAAGGCGCCGTCGGCGGCTTCATAGGCTTGGAAAGACTTGGCCTGCTCGGTTTGCCTTGCCAGATCGCGCAGGTCTTCGACATCGCGCTGGGAGGAGCGGAGCGCCGCCAAACGGCACATGATCGGTTCCAAGGCGATGCGCAGCTCGATCATTTCCACCGGATTGGCGATCTGGGAGAGGGCGGAAATATCCAGCGCCGTCATTGACGCTGATTGCCTGTCCCTTAGCCTGCGGCCATCACCGAGTAAAAATGTGCCGCGCCCTTGACGCCGATAGATACGACCCTGGTTCTCCAAGGTTTCAAGCGCCCGCCGCAGGGTCCGGCGACCAACGCCAAGTCGGTCGGAAAGCGCCCGCTCGGTCGGCAAACGTCCGTTAGTGCTGATAGCGCCGTCCTTGATGAGGCCCTCTATGGCAGTCAATGTTTCTTGATAGCGGTCCATGTTCGAAGCGGCCCTTCGTGCCGGGAAAAAATCTCCAAAAATACCCAATACAATAGAGTGTACCAAGTTGGAACCAATTTTTATACTTGGAATTGGATTGATCCTTGCCGGCTGTCGCCGATCACTGGGGAGCCGGTGGAGAAGGGCAAGACGAAATGCGATCGACTTTGGCAATCGACCCATCGAAATTGCTGATCCCAGATAACGTAGCTGTTCTCGTGATTTTGCTTTTTGGGCCGCTTGTTCCAGCCATCGATTGACATGTAATCCGTCGTTGGTATCCTTCTCGTAATCAAAGGGTTTCACCTGCGAACCAATTGGAGAAGCGAGCAGCAAGATCACGGGCAGTATCTGGCAAATTGATACCGCTGACCCGCTTGAAAGAATTGCCAATGGTTCGCTTTTCTGGTCATGGCGCAGATTGGGCCCTTTCAATTTCGCCAGGGCGATAAGGTGAGCGAATTTATAATCAATGCAGAGGAGACTGGCATGCGCAGCTTTGTAACGAAAATTGGCCCGGTGGTTTCAAGCGTCCTGCTGGCCGCGTGTTTTGCGACCAGTGTGACGGCGGCCGAGGTGAAAAGCATTGCCGTATTGGTTCCAGAGCAAGGCACCGACTACGGCTGGAACCAGCAGGGCGTGGATGCGGCCCGCGCGGTGGCCGAAAAGTATGGCCTGGAGTTTATGCCGGCTGAAGGGCTCGGTTATGGCGATGTCCGGCCGACCTTGCGGGAACTCGCCGAGGAAGGCGCCTCGCTGATGATCGCGCATGCCAGCGGCTACAATACCGCAGCACCGGAGATCGCCGCTGAAACCAACGTGCCCGTGGCCATCGTCGATCGGCCGGACGACGTCAAGAAAGGCTTGGTCGCAGACTACACATTGCATGGCCACGAGGCCGCCTTCATGGCCGGGCAAATGGCGGCGGCACTGACTCGGTCGGGAACCGTTGGCATCGTCGTCTCCGGCGAGCCGCCGTCGTGGAATTCGCAATCCGCTGGCTTTGCCCAGGGCGTCAAGGCGGCCAATTCAGACACCAAGATCCTCTATGCGGTGATTGGACCGGCTGCCTACGGCGATGCGGCGGGCGGCCGCCGGGTGACGGAGTCGGTGATCTCAGCCGGCGCCGACATTGTTTTCGGGCAAGGCAATGGATCAAGCTTCGGCATGATCCAGGCTGTGGAGACCACGAAAGCGGTGGATGGCGGCAAGGTTTGGTTCATCGATGTCATCGGCGACAAGTCCTCGCTCGACAAGGGGCATTTGCTGTCATCCGTGCTGTGGGACATGACGCCGGTCTATAGCGCCATGGTCGAGGATTTGAAGGCCGACACCTTTGGCACCAAGCACTATAAGATCCAACTCGCCGATGATTCGGTGCGCTTGCTGAAGACGGACCACATCCCGGCCGACACTTGGGACGCCATGATGTCCCTGCGGCAAGACATCATCGACGGCAAGGTCTCCGTTGACCTGATCACCGATGCCCAGGAGGTGCGGGCCCTGATGACGTCGGTGGACGCCAAGGAATAGGTTCTAAGCACATTGCCGGCGCTCCCGTGGTGGTGGGGGCGCCGGCGTTTCAACAAAAAGATCGCCGCGGTTCCGGAGGCCGCTGACGCAATGGAACTTGGGGTCACGCCTTGATTTCTTCGCCGGGGGATCAAAGCGAGGTGGCAATCTCGCTGAGCGGGATCACCAAACGGTTCCCAGGTGTGCTTGCCAACGATGCCATTTCTCTTGATTTCCGGTGCCGCGAAGTTCACGCCCTCTTAGGCGAGAATGGGGCCGGCAAGTCGACCTTGATCAGCATTCTGGCGGGGATGCAACAGCCGGATGCAGGGCGCATCGAGGTCGGCGGTAGGGCGGTTCGCATCACCTCGCCCCGGATGGCGTTGGAGTTGGGGATCGGCACGGTCTACCAACACGTTCTGCTGGTTCCCAGTCTGACGGTCCTGGAAAATCTCATGCTGGGCGCAGCGTGGTGGCGACCTTGTAGCCGGACTGCGGCCTTGCGCCGTTTTCGGGAGTTGACCGCGTTGCTCTCGAGCAATATCGATCCCGATGCGCAACTGGGGCGACTTTCCCTCGGCCAGCAGCAGCAGGTCGAGATCATGCGGGCGCTGTGGCGGGGAGAGCGGGTGCTGATCCTCGACGAACCAACCTCTATGTTGACGCCGCAAGGGGTCGAGGAACTCGGTACGGTGATCAGACAGCTGCGCGATCACGGCGTCGCTATCGTCTTCATCACCCACAAGCTGCGCGAGGCCTATCAACTGGCGGACCGTATCTCGGTACTGCGTCTGGGTAGGGTGGTCGGCGCCCTTGATTGCCGAGATCTTGAAGGACTCACGGAAGCGGAGGTGGTGGACCAGGTCGTCACCATGATGTTCGGCCGCGAGGGCGCAGGCGAAGGACTTGAGGAAGCGCTGTTGGGCGACACCACAGAGCACCGCGATACATCCATAGTGGATCGATCGGATTTGCCCTTGGTGTCATTGGTCGACGGCGAAACGGAAGCGATGCGGGGTGAATGTCCGCTTAACTCGGCGAACTTGGAGCTCTGGCCCGGTGAGGTACTCGGCATTGCGGGGGTCGACGGCAACGGACAAAAGCATCTGGCCGAGGTGCTGGCTGGGCAAAGGGCGCTGCACTCTGGTGCGCTAACGCTTGCCGGTGAGGACGTGACCGCCATGACTGTCGCCCAACGCCGCGATCGGGGCGTGCGCTACATCACCGACGAACGCTTGGGCGAGGGCACGGCGGCAGCCCATTCGGTTGCCACCAATCTTGTCGTCAAGGAGATCGGCCGGCCGCCGTTCTGGCGGCATGGTCTGACATTTTGGGGGGCTATCAATCAAAATGCCCGCGACAAAATTGGCGAGCACGATGTGCGCGCCGCCTCGGAGAAGGTGGCCATCGCCACCCTCTCCGGCGGTAACATCCAGAAGGTTCTCCTGGCGCGTGAAATGGCAGCCGATGCGCGCCTGGTGATCTTCAACAAGCCGACCTACGGCCTTGATCTCCAAAACACCAAGCGCGCCAGAGATTGGATTCGCTCAGGGGCTGGTGCCCAAAATGCCGCTGTGCTGGTGATCTCCAACGAGCTCGACGAGTTGCTGGAGGTCTGTCATCGGATCGCGGTGATCGAGCGCGGGAAAATCGTTGGTTCGGTGGAAAACCGGGCCGGCGCCGAGGCTGAAATTGGCCGCCTGATGACCGGGGCGAAGGCAGCCTAGAATGGTCGAAAAGTCGGCATTGCATCATTTGCCGGATTTCTTTCCCGCGGCCTTGCGCATCGCTTTGCCGATCGTCATGGCCCTGGCGGTCGGCGCCATCTTGTTGCTGCTCCTGGGCAAGGATCCGCTTGCCTATTATGGCTACGTCCTAAAGCGCGGTCTTATCAGCCCCAGCGGCCTGCAAGCTTCGATCACCCGCATGGCGCCCTTGCTCTTGATCGCGGCCGGCCTGATCGTCGCCTTTCGCGCCGGCCTGTGGAATTTGGGCGTCGACGGTCAGTTTCTTCTGGCTGCCGTTTGTGTCGCTGCCTTGACGCCGGTCCTGGTGGTTTATGTTCCGCCAATCCTCGCTGTCTTGGTCAGTTTTCTTGTGGCCCTGGCCGTCGGCGCCCTCTGGTCGTTGATACCCGCCTTCCTCAAGGCCCAGCATGGCATTAATGAAATCATATCCTCGTTGATGATGAGCTTCCTTGGGGTCAGCTTCGCCAACATCTTGATCAAGATTCCCTTCAACGATCCGACAACGACCGTGCCGCAGACCCAGACGCTGGCGGTGGAGGACCGATTGGCTCGCCTCGGTGACAGCACGGTGCACTGGGGGGTGGTTCTGGCGCTCATCACGGTGATTGCTGTCCACCACATGATGGAGCGCACCGCCCTTGGCTTGAAACTACAAATCGCCGGCGCCAATCCGCGCGCAGCCATCCATTTCGGTCTCGACATGAAACGCCTGATTGTCGTCGCCTTCGCCATCAGCGCGGGACTGGCCGGGCTGGCCGGCGCCGTCGATGTGCTGGGCGTGCACGGTACCATTCGTGCCGATTGGAACCCGGCCTATGGCATTCTGGTCATTCCCTTGGTGTTTTTGGCCCGCTTCAACGGCTATGCGGTCATCGCCTTCGTGTTCTTCTTCGCGGTGCTGATGATCGGCGGCGAAAGTGCGGCCAGGCGTATCGGCGTGCCGAACTTTTTCGTCCTGCTGCTGGTCGCCCTGTTGATGCTGTTTTTTGCCGTGGTCGAGTTTCTGGACCACGCCCGGCGCCGAAAGGCCGACGTCAAGCGATGAGCGGGCTGCTGACAGAAGCCTTCATGGCCTCCCTGCTGTTCGGCGCGATCACCGCCGGCGTGCCGCTGTTGTTGGCCGGCTTGGGGGAACAGATCTCGGAGAAGGCCGGGGTTCTCAACATCGGGCTCGAGGGCATGATGCTGATGGGCGCCTATGCCGGCTTCACTGTCACCTACTATTCGGATTCCTTTGCCCTTGGCTTTCTCGGCGGCGGCCTTGCCGGCTTGGCAACCGCCATGCTCATGGCGCTTCTTTGCGTGCTGCTGGGCATGAACCAAATCGTCATCGGCATAGCCATTACCTTAGGGGCCGAAGGACTCACGGCCCTGCTGCATCATTTCCAATTCTCGCGCAGCTATCCACGGCTTTCCAAGGCGGAGACTTGGTCGATCCCGGGCGCCAGTGATCTGCCCCTGGTGGGCAGCGCGCTCTTCGATCGCCACCCGCTGGTTTATCTGGCGGTGATATTGCCGTTGGTCATGATTTGGATTTTCCGGCGCAGCCAGTTCGGCCTTAACCTGCAAGCCGCCGGGGACAAGCCGGCGGCCCTCGATGCGGCAGGGGTCAGTGTGCGGGGCACCCGTGTTGCCGCGGTGTTGATCACCGGGTTCCTGGGTGGCCTGGGTGGCGCCTATATGGCGACGATCGGCGGCGGCCTTTTCCTGCCCTTTATGACCGGCGGAGCCGGCTTTATCGCCATTGTCTTGGCCATGTTGGCCCGCGGCCACCCGCTTTGGGTCTTGGCCGGTGCCTTTCTCTTCGGCGCTAGTCTGGCGTTGACCACGGCGCTGCAGGTGGCCGGCTTCAACATTCCGACCGATGTCATCCAAATGCTGCCCTTCGCCATGGTGATCCTGGTGCTGATCCTCTTCGCCCGGCATAGTTATTTGCCGCCGGCCTTGGGCATCCCTTACCATCGTGGAGAGCGCTAGTGGCATAGAATTCGGTGGCCTGGCGGGCAGGCGACCACAACTGAGCGGGAGCAAGACCAATGACCGACACGAAAGTCTATTTGCTTGATGGGGGATCCCTGGTGATCGACGGGCTGCACGCCTATTGGAACCGGGGCCCCAGCGGCGACATTCGCTTTCCTTGCTATGCGGTCTTGGTCGAGCACAAGGACGGGCTTTACATATTCGACACCGGCTATGACTACGACCACGTGATGAAGGTGCTGCCCTTCGAGCTGCCGATGCAAACGCCGGAACAGACCATTCCCGGCGCCTTGGCCCTGGTCGGCCGCAAGCCCGAAGACATCAATTACGTGATCAATTCGCATTATCACTTCGACCACTGTGGCGGCAACAAGCACCTGACGACCGCTTGCACGGTCTGTCACGCTCTGGAACTAGAGGCCTGCGGCTGCCACCAGCCCTTCGAGGGCCTGGGCTATTCGGACATGAGCTTTAATCCGCCCAAGCCGGAAGAGGTCAGCTCGGTCGGCGGCAGCGGCGATCCGGAACTCGATATCTACACGCCCAAGTATGAAACCGTGACCGGCGATCAGGAGATCGCCAAGGGCTTGTGGCTCTTCGAAACCCCAGGCCATACGGCGGGCCACTACTCCATGATGGTGGAACTCGCCAATCGCCGGCCCATGCTGTTCACCGCCGATGCTTGCTATTCCAAGAAGAGCCTGGACTGGATGTGCATCGCCAGCTTTCACCTGGATCCGACGCAAAATCTAAAGTCCATGCATCGGCTCAAGGACCTGGCCGAAAAGTACGACGCCGAGCTCTTCTTCTCTCACGATGCGGAGAGCTTCAAAGACTACATCGTTGCGCCAAACGGCTACTATTCTTGAGGCCGGAAGGCGCTGATCTTGCCGGCGCTACGCTCGCGCTTGGTCGATGACGGCCAGGGCAGCCTCGATGCCGTCGCCGACCTTGGCGGCAAATCCCAGTTTGCCCAGCGCCCCACCCAAGGCGCTGAGGGCGACGATCGCGTAGATCGGCTCGGCGGTCGGGCCCATGTGACCGATGCGCAGCAGCTTGCCCATGGTTTGCGCGCGGCCGTGGGAGAGCATGACGCCATAGTCTTGGCGCGCTCTGGCGATGATCTCGGCACAGTCGAGGCCTTCGGGCACCCGCATCGCTGTCGCGCTCGGCGCCGCGATATCCTCGCTGGCCGGCCACAGGGTGCAGCCCATGGCCTTGAGGCCGGCGCGGCAGGCGCGGGCCGTCAGGTCGTGGCGGCGCCACACAGTCTCCGGACCTTCTACCAAGTAGCCTTCAATGGCTGCTGCCAGGCCGCTGATTTCGGCAACCGATGGCGTAAAGGGAAAGGCCACGGCCGGGTCCCAAGCGTTCTTCCAGTCGAGCAGGCTGAGGATCGAGGCGCTCGGCGCATTCGGATTGGCCTCCATATGCTGCCAGGCTGCTTGGCTGACCGCCATAAAGGTAACGCCGGGGGTGCCACCCAGGCACTTGCCGGGCCCGGTGATGTAGATATCGGCCCGACAGTCGCCGGGATGAGTGTTCATACCGCCAAAGGAGGAAACCGCATCCACCATGAGGAGGGCGCCGTGGGCCTCGACGATGGCGCCGATCTCGTTGATCGGGTTCAGGGTGCCGGAGGGCGTGTCGTGGTGGACCACGCTGACCACCGTAATGTCTGGCCGCTCCTTGAAGGCGCGGTCAACCGCCTCCGGCGCGATCGCTTGATCAAAAGGAACCTCGATCTCCACCATCTCTTTGTGGTAGCGCGCCGACCAGTAGCCGAAGCCCTTGCCGTAGACGCCGGACGCCAGGTTCAGCACCACGTCATCCTTGGAGATCAGGGAAGCGGCCGCCGCCTCGATCGCCACCGCCGGTTCCGCTTGGATGATCAAGGCCGGCTCCGGCCAGCCCATGGCCTCGGCACAGCGCTTGGCGGTCTGCTCGTAAAAGCTAAGGAAACAAGGGTCGAAGTCGTAGCCGAGCGGCCGGGCCATGGCTTGCAGGACCTCCGGGTAGCCCTGAACCGGGCCGGCGGTAAGGGTGAGGACGGGTTTTCTCAAGCTGTCTTCGATCATGGCGCGGGTTCCTTGCCAAGTGATTGGGGTTACGGGATACCCCACCGAACTGAGGCCGTGGTCCGGCTGGGTCGTTCGTGTTGATGGGGAAAGTGATGGGTTTCGACTATGTCATTGTTGGTGCGGGTTCTGCCGGCTGCGTTCTGGCCAGCCGCTTGAGCGAGGACGAGCGCGTCTCGGTCTGTCTGCTGGAGGCGGGAGGCCCGGCCAGTGATCCGGCGATTGCCGAGCCCGCCATGTGGCCAATGCTGCAAGGCAGCGAATTCGACTGGCGGTTCGAAACCACGCCACAGCGCCATTCTGCCGGGCGTAGCCATGCCTGGCCGCGTGGGCGGGTTCTGGGAGGCTCCAGCTGCCTTAATGCCATGGCCCATGTGCGCGGCCATCCGAGCGATTTCGATACCTGGGCGGCCAATGGCTGCAGGGGCTGGGGCTATGCGGACTTGATGCCCTATTTCATTCGCTCCGAAACTTCTTCCTTCGCGCCTTCGGCTTACCATGGGAATGCCGGGCCCATTCGACTGATGACACCGCCGGATCCGCATCCGATCACCCGCTGCTATATGGAAGCGGCCGAGGAGATCGGGCTGGCGCCAATTGCCGAGCACAACGGGCCTGAGATGCTGGGGCCGACGCTCAACAGCCTGACCATCGTCGATGGCAAGCGCCAAAGCATCGCCGACGCCTATCTTCTGCCAGCGCTTGATCGCCCCAACCTGGCGGTCCGCACGGGCTGCCTGGTCGATCGCTTGGCCTTCGCCAAAGGACGATGCCGGGGCGTCGAATTCCTGGAAGGCGGCGAGCGCCAACTTTTGGAGGCGGGCCGCAGCGTGCTCCTCTGTGCCGGTGTCATCAACTCGCCGGCCATCCTGCAGCGATCCGGCATCGGGCCCGCCGATCTGCTTGCCTCGCTCGGTATCGCCACCGAGGTCGATCTGCCGGGCGTGGGCGAGAACCTGCACGACCATTTGCTGGCCGGCGGTAACGTCTACCTGGCCAAACGGGAGGTGCCCTTTACCAAGACCCAGCATTCGGAATCCCTGCTCTACATGACGCGCTCGGGCGATCGCAGTGATCCGCCGGAGCTGGTGACGGCCTGTGTCGTGGTGCCGATCGTGACCGATAGCTTCGAGCCGCCGGATTTCGGTCAGGCCTACACGCTGATGTTCGGCTTTACCCGGCCGCGCAGTCGGGGGAGGCTCCACATCCAGTCCGCCGATCCGAACGCCCCGCCTGTGATCGACCCCAACTACCTGGCCGAAGCCTATGACCGGGAGGTCTACTTGGAAGCCATGGAAAGAGCCCGCGAGATCGGCTGGACCCGGGCGCTTGGTGCTTGGCGAAAGGCCGAATGGCTGCCCGGTCCAGATCTGCGGAGCAAGGCCGAGCGGCTGGCCTTCCTGGAAAAGGCGGCCTTCACCCACCACCACCCGGTCGGCAGCTGCCGCATGGGAAGCGACGAGCGTGCGGTGGTTGATCCGAGATTGGCGGTGCGGGGCGTGGCCGGCCTTCATGTGATCGATGGCTCCGTCTTTCCGAGCATCACCTCAGGCCCCAACAACGCCGCCATCGTCGCTATGGCGGAGCGGGCAAGCGACTTCTTGCGTGGGCAAGAACCTCTCCCGCCATTTGATCCGAGACAGGCCGAATGACAGTCAAGGCCTACAGCGGCTTTGCACTTGTCGCCTGGTTGGCGTCTCATCTGGTCCTGCCCGCCCGAGCCGATGATGCTGTCGAGCTCACCATCCGAAACCAGGGGCAAGGACCGCTTCGCTGTGTCGCCGTGCTTGCCCACTTCGTCACCAGAGATTTCCCGCCCATCGGTCCTGGGGAGGAAATGCGGGTCGCGCTGGCGCGGCAGCCTGAGAGTGGTGGCTTGGCGCTCGGCAGGCACGAGGGTCATCCCATGATGCT
Organism: Rhodospirillales bacterium; assembly: GCA_965222795.1. Taxonomy (GTDB): domain Bacteria; phylum Pseudomonadota; class Alphaproteobacteria; order Kiloniellales; family CBDCUY01; genus CBDCUY01. The sequence continues at coordinate 4,965,391 of OZ244972.1, forward strand.
GGAGAACATCCTCTGCGGCGGCCTTGAAGACTGGTCGGCCAGCTATTCGGACCTGCCGATCCTGCCGATCCGATCCGGTCAGGCACGCCATTACGCCTTCGCTTGCCGGGTCGAGGCAAAGCTGTTGTGCCGTCTTACCCACAAAGGCGAGTGACGCCCTGCTACCAACGCACCATGCCGGCATCGACGTTGAGCGCTTGGCCGGTGATCCAATGCGCTTCCTCCGAAGCCAGAAAGGCGATCGCCGGCACGATATCCGGTGGCGTGCCGCGCCCCTTGATGGCCTGCAGCATGTCGACAAAATCAAAGGCGTTCTTGTGATCGGTCTTTTGCACGCCTTCGGTGTCGGTGAGGCCGGGACAAACACAGTTGACGGTGATCTTGTTTGCGCCCAGCTCGGTCGCCAGCGCCCGCGAGAAGGTCAAGACACCGCCCTTTGAGGCAACGTAGTGGGCCATGTTCGGCGTGCCTGCGAAGATCGAATTGGAGCAAATCGACACGATGCGGCCATAGCCGCCCTTCTGCATCGCCTCCGAAGATGCCCGACACATAAGGTAGAGGCCGTCCAAGTTGACCCTGAGAACCCGGCGCCACTCCTCGAAGGTCAGCTCCGGCCAGGGTACGAAGGGAACGATGGCAGCACCGTTGACCAAGACATCAATCTTGCCGCAACGCTCCAGGACGGTCATGTGCAGGGCCGCGACCGAGTCCGGATCGCCAATGTCGCAGGCAACTGCGAAGGATGCTGCGCCCGCGGCCTCGGCTTTGGCCTGGGCGCCCGCCTCATTGATGTCGACGAAAGCGACCGTCGCCCCTTCGCTGGCCAAGCGCGCGGCGGCGGCGGCACTGATGCCGCTGGCCGCACCGGTAACGATGGCGACCCGTCCTTCGAACCTCTTCATGACTTGTTCTCCCTGATTAATGCTTGTTCCAGTGACTAGACCACAGCCCGGCCCTTGCCGACCCTGGGGCTCGGCCGGCCGCCGTCGGAATAGGCCATGACCACCAAGATTTCGTTGGGGCGCGGCGCATCGGCGACAGCGACGGTGATGGTATCGAGCTCGTCGAAGGACCAGATTTCGTCCTTGTGCGCCAGGGGCACGTCGAGGCTGGCCCCGGCCGAGGCCACTTTCGTGGTCGAGGGGATGAGGGCCTCGCCACCGCCGCAGGCGGCGCGCATTGGCTTGCCGAGCTTTGGGTGCAAGACGGCGGCCGCGTGCTCCAGGTCGCCGTTGATGCCGACGATGGCGGCCTTGCCGTAAGCTTTGGCTGGACCATCAAGGAGGCCGACTGCTTGAGGGGCCAAAGTTTCGCCAAGCTCCATGCCGATGTTGAAAAGTGGCTCCAAGTTCTCCTCGTAGCGGCCGGCGAAAGGGTTCTCGACGACCGCGATGGCGGCTACCCGGCTGACCGGCTGGGTGGCGGCCTGGCCAGCCTCGGCGGTGATCACTTCTTTGATCAAGAGGGTCTTGCGGAGTTTCATCTTGTGGGTCTCCTTATCGCTTGGCCTCGACGACGGCGAGCAGTTTGTCGAGCTCGGCCTTGACCGCCGGGTCCTCGCTCAGGATGCCTTCGCTCACCTCCTTGAAGGTCGCGTTCATGGTGGCCCGGTCCTCGTCGCTGAGGGCCAGGATTTCGCCGCCGTTTTCGAGCCAAACGGCGTTGGCGCGCGCCACGTTGTCGATGCCCCATTGCAACACTGCCTGCTCGGCCACGCGCCCAGCCTCGATAATAGCGCTCTTGACATCTTCCGGCTGCGACTGAAACCAGGTTTCATTGACGATGTTCACCGACAAGATGATCGAGAACTGCAGGTCGGTGACATACTTGGCCACGTCATAATACTTGAAGGCGGTCAGGATCGGCATGCCGGCCAGCATGCCGTCGATGTTGCCGGACTGCAGGGCTGGGACCACTTCGCTCAACGGTAAGGGCAGCGGGCTTGCACCGATGGCTGAGAGGGGCTCGATCTGCAGCGGCGAGGCGAAGGTGCGGATCTTCTTGCCCTTGAGGTCGGCGAGCTTGGGGGCCGGCTCTTTGGTCAAGACGATGAAGGGACTGTTGTAGATCGCGCCGATGATCCGCAGGTCCTTATCCAGGGCCATGGTTTCCAAGTGAGCCCGGTAGTCGGGGTCGTGCACCACGCGGGCCAGGTGTTCGGGCGAGTCGAAAAGACCCGGCGCGTCGAAGACCTTAAGCTTGGGCGCGGTTCCGGTTAGGAAGGCGGTCGGCGAGATAAAAGACTCGATGGTGCCGAAGAGGACGCCTTCGGTCATGCGCGGTATCTTGCCCAATTGGCTCGCCGGATAGATTTCAACCTTCACCTTATCGCCGACCCGGGCGGCCAATTCCTCGGCGAAGGTCTTCTGCCATTGGTGCTGCACGTCGTTGATGGTGGCGCTTGCCATCTTCATGACACTTTGGGCCTGCGCCGGCGGTGTGAAAGCGGTCAGGAGCGCAAGGCAAGCGAACCCCACCCCAAGCACCAGGGTTCTGACTGTTTGAAAGGCATAGGACATTTTAGGTCTCCCTTGCTGTCATATGAATTGGACCAGCCAAAGCGATAGCGGCGGGACGTAGGAAATCACTAGGAGCGCTGCGACCTGGACAAGAAAGAATCCCATGAGGCCGGCATAGATCTCGGCTAGCTCGGCCCGAAGGACCGATTGGGCGACGAAAATGTTCAGACCAAAGGGAGGCGTGAACATGCCGATGCTGAGGTTGACCGTCATGACAATGCCGAAATGGATGGGATCGATGCCGAGTGCCAAGACGATGGGCAGGAGGATCGGGGTCAGCACCAGGATTGCCGAGGTCGGGTCGATAAGACAGCCAAGCGCTAGCAAAACGGCATTGATCGCCAGCAGAAAGGTGAGGGCGGAGAAGGCTTGCTGATCGACCCAAGCTACCAAGGCCTGGGGCACCCCCTGCACGGTCAGCAGCCAGGCAAAAACCGCGGCGCTGGCGACGATAATCAAGATCTGTCCGGTCAAGAAGGCCGCTTCGCTAGCTGCGTCGAGGATTTCTCGCCAGGTCAGACTGCGGTAGACATAGCGGGCAAGCAACATGGCGTAGAGGCAGGCGATACCGCCGGCCTCGGTCGGCGAAAAGTATCCAAGATAGATGCCGAGCAGGACCACCAAAGGCATGGCAAGCGCGCCGCTGGCATAGCGGGTGGCGGCGGCGAAGCTCATCGAAGCTTCGTTGGCTTCGGCGGGGTCCTGGTCTTCGAGGCTTGCCGCGTTTGCTCGTCGTCGGACCCAAAGCAGCACAAAGGCGGCCATGGCGAGGGAGATTAGGCAGCCAGGCAGGATGCCGGCGATGAACAGCTTCGGCACCGATTGCTCAGCGCTGGCGCCATAGAGGATCATGGCAATGCTGGGCGGGATGACGATCGCCACCGAGCCGCTGGATGTGATGAGGCCCAAGGAGAAGGGGCGGCCATAGCCAGCCTTCAGCAGGTCGCCATAGAGGGTCTTGCCGGTCGCTGCCACGGTGGCGGGACTGGAGCCCGAGACCGCACCCAACAGGGTCGAGCTGAAGATGGTGGTAAGGCCAAGGCTGCCGCGAATGTGGCCGATAAAGCTCTGGATCCAAACCACCAGCCGCTCGGATACGCCGCAGCGGCTCATCAATTCGCCGGCGAAGATGAAAAACGGCACGGCCAGCAGGGCATAGTTCTCGACGCCGCCGTACATGATCTGATGGATAACCACGGGCGGCACGTCCATCACGACCACGACGGTGGCGGCGGCTGCGGCCAGCAGAACAACGAAAACCGGAAAACCCAGCATGAACAGGAGGACAGGAAGAACCAGGAGCGTCCAGATCACGGCACGCTGCCGCCTGGGGGCGTCTCGCTGGCTGATCCTTGCCAGGCGTCCGGCGGGCGGATGGCTAGGACAAGAAAGACCAGGGCGATGAGGACCAAGCCGACAAAAAGGGAGGCATGTGGCCAGGTCATCGGCATGTCTGTTGCCATGCTGCGCTGGTCGATGCGCGCAAGCTTTTGCAGGACGGCCCAGGATTGTAGGGCAACGAACCCGGCAAGCCCGGCAATAGCTAGGCAGCGGAGACTGTGTAGTGCGCGCCCCAGTTTCTGGGGCAACATCCGCGGCAGAATGTCAAACCCTAGGTGAGCATTCCTCGCCGCGACCAGGACCGCACCCAAGAACACCACCCAGGCCATGGCGAAGACCAAGACTTCGTCGGAGCCGGGGATGGCCTTGCCGAAGAGATATCGCCCGGCAGCGTTGGCCACATTCAAGAAAACCATGCCGATTAAGAGAAAGCCGAGGCTTAAGCGAACCAAGCGAAAGAGTTGCGATATCCGCTTGGTCATTACCCCCATTAGCCCGCCTCCTTAAGGGCGCGGCGAATGGCCACGAAGCGCTTGGCCCTGAGGGCCCGCAGGCGAGCGGCCTCCCCCTCGGCATAGGGATAAATGCCTTCGCCGGTCTTCAGGCCGAGATTGTTCCTGGCAGTTTTCTCTGAAATGTAACGGCTCACATCCTCCCGGCGGCAGAGTTCGGCGTTGAGATAGCTGCTCACCGCCTGGTAGATGTCCAGACCCGCCATGTCGAGCAGGGCCATGGGGCCGACCACCGCCAGCTTGTAGCCGATTCCCCAGGAAACACAGGTGTCCAAGCCCTCGGGCTCGATCACGCCGCGCTCAACCAAGTCGACGGCTTCGCGCATGATGGCGTAGAGAATGCGGTTCTCGACGAAACCGGGGAGGTCCTGTTTGACCACCACCGGCAGCAGGTTCATCGACTTGATGGTGTCCACCATCCAATCTGTCGTTGCTGGGCTGGTCTCTTCCCCGGCGATGACCTCGATCATGGGAATGATGTGTGGCGGATTGGACCAATGCATTCCGATCAGCCGCTGCGGGGCCGATACGCAGGACTGCAGCTTGGTAATCGGAATGCCCGAGGTATCGGAGGCGAGAATGCAGACTTTCGAAACCAGGGCATCGATTTGGCGAAAGACCTCCTGCTTGAGTTCGAGCTTTTCCGGGACGTTCTCTAGAACCAAGTCGGCGCCATCGACAGCTGCGGCCAAGTCGCTATGGAAGGTGACGGCGGTAGACTCCCCCTTCTTCGGCATGTCCAACTGATCGAGAATAGTGTCGATTGCGGCGAGGCTGGCGCGCGCGTTGTCGATGGCTGCGGTATGAATGTCAAAGGCCCGCACCTCGAAGCCGGCCCGTGCCATGACGGCGGCTATGCCTGGGCCCATGGTTCCCAATCCGATCACTGCTGCTTTGATCATGCCGCCCGTTCCCCGACCTAAGCCTTAACGACTTTCTGGAAAGCCGGTCGTGCGCTGAGATCAGCGTGCCAGGCCCTAAGCTTGGGCAGCGTCGGAAGGTCGACTGGAAACCCGAGGCAGCGGTGAACGATGGGCCCTAGGCAGATGTCGGCGAGGGTCATGGTCTCGCCCGCGAGGTAGCGGTTACCTGCTAAGTGGCGATCGACAAGGGATAGGGCTTCCACCATTTCCTTGACGGCCGCGGCCGGCGCCTCCTGCTTGGCTTTGCTGGCCTTGAAGATGGCAAGATAGGGCCCATTGAGGCTGGCCAGAAGCCAGTCCATCCATCGTTCGACCTGGGTACGTCCGCCAAGGTCACTGGGATAAAGTGGCGATTTAGTCTTCCTCGCTAGGTAGCGCAAGATGGAGTTCGACTCCCAAATCACCTCCTCCCCATCGACCAAGGTCGGCACCTTACCTGTCGGGTTGAGGGCGAGATATTCCGCCGTTGCCGTGTTGCCGAACTGGCGGCCATAGTCCTCGCGGCTATACTCGATTCCTAGCTCCTCCAAGAGGAACAAGACTTTTTGCACGTTGCCGGAGGTTGCGCGGCCGAGAAGTTGCATCGCTGGTCTCCCCGATTAAAAGACGGAGGTTTCGATGATGTCGACCCCACGTTGGCGGTCGATCAAGTAGATGATACCGCGCTCATCCAGGGTTACGTCATTGGAAGAGGCGCGTTCGAATCCCTGCGGCGGTTCGGGTTCATAAAATCCGACCTCCCGGGGTTGGAAGGGATCGGCGAAATCGACCAGGCGCAGGCCCTGGGCAAACCAGGCAAAGGGAACCACCGAGGTGCCGGAAAGCCGCTCCGAGGGCTGATGACAGCCGGTGAAAGGCGCTTGCGGCTCCCCATCCGGATCCAGACCCTCGACCTGAAAGGTGGAAATGGGGGTCGGGTTACGTTCATCGGTGACGTCGTAAATCCAGGTGAAGGCTGGCGGCGAGGGATAGAGCTTGGCCACGTCCTCGTCGGCCACCAGCATGATCTCGCGTCCCTTCAAAAGTCCTGGCAAGCGCAGACAGGTATGTGTGGGATGGGGGAAGGCGACACTGGTGTTGCAGCCAGCAATCGGCGTTGGCTTTGACAACTCAGTGATATCGAGAATGTAGAAACCGTGGTGCCAGTAGCTGACGTAGAGGCGGTCGCCGACCCGCAGCGGATGGTGGCACCGCGGTGGCACGTAGTCCTGCCAGGGATAGTCCTCACCGCCAGCCTGCCATTGACCGGGAATCCACCAGCGGCCGACTTCCTCCGGCTTGCCCGGGTCATTGAGGTCGAGGATCATGGCAATGTTGCCGATGTAGCCCTCCACGGTCGGTGAAACATAGGCGTAGCGTCCATCGAAGTCATAGCGGTGCACGCCCTTACCCGCCGTGGTCCACTTGGTGATCAGCCGCGGCGCCTTGGGGTCCTCTACGTCGTAGATGCCGAGGCCACCGCCGAACTCCGGGCTGGCTTGACCGTGCCGCTCGTGATTGACAACCATCACGCCATCCTTGGCTCGGACTTTGTGGGAGTGCCAGCCCTCCGGCAGTTCGATCCGGTGGAGCAGTCGTGGCTTGGTGGGGTCGGAGATATCATAGAGGGAGGTGCCACTCGGCGCGCGCATATGGCCGACGAAAAGAACTGATCCATCGATCCACACTTGGCCGCCGCCGGGACAATCAATGCTCGACAATTTTTTTGTGTTATTCTTGTTCACAATGCAAAAACCAAGTGTATTTTGAGTGTCAACTTATGCGCACGACATCGCCCTGCTGGTCGCGTCCCCAGGCCTTGAAGAGGCCGAGCTTCTTCAAGGTCGGCTCGTCGCTGGCAAGGAACAACACGATCGGCTCGGCCGTGTCATTGACATGTTGCAGCCAGCTTCCGCCGGGCACAGCGAGGGTGTCGAAGCGACCCCAGTCGTATCGCTGGCCGTCGATGATGGAGTGGCCGCGCGGTCCCTCGATCGGGGCGATCAAGAGGTTGGCGGTTTGCTTGAGGGCGGCGGTGCGCTCGCCGGGCCGCAGCATTTGCGCGAAGAAGGTCATGGTGGTGAAGACGGGCCCGCCGGTCGTCGGGTCGACGTACTCGATCTTGAGGGCTTCATAGGGATCGCCCTCGGCATCGATGTTCTCCTCGAGAAATTCGCGCATGGGCGCCCAGCGATAGATGAACATGGGCGAGGCGGTACCGCTGCCCCGCTCATGCGATACAAAGCGCGGAATCATGCCGCCACGACCATAGGTGCGCTTGGAGTAGTCCGTTGAGAAACGGGCGCTTTGTTCCCGCATTTTGGCGATCTTGCCGTCACGCTCCTCCTTGTAGTCGTGTTCGAAATAGATGGCATTCAGGGTCTCAACCAACGGCAGGTCGAGCACTGAGAGATTGACCGCCGGTTCTTCGCCCTTGTTGCCGTGGTTGTGCCAAGTGTCGTGGGGTGTCAGCACCATGTCGCCCGGCCCAAACTCGATGTCTTCGCCTTCGACGCCGGTAAAGTTTTGCGTGCCAGTCAGGCCAAAGCGAATGGCGTTGGGGGAGTGGCGATGGGGTGGCATCACCTCTCTCGGGTCGTTGAGGCGATAGGCGGTGTACATGGTGGTGACCGTGGCCCGTCTCGGCGCCAAGCCCGGGTTGACCAGGATCAGCGATCGACGCTCGGAATCGGCCATGCTGACGAGTTCGGCCGAGCGTTTGAGGAGGGGCTCGATGTCCTCGTCATAGCGCCAAACGAAAGGCACCGCTCTGGTGGTGTCCATAAGTTGGCGCACTTCATCGTGTTTGACGTCGGTGGTGGTGGCCCAGAAGGGGAACATGTGATTTTCGTGCACATCACTGTAGAGGGCCTTTAGCGCGGCATCCAAGTTCCGGCCGCTGTTTGCTGCATCTTCGATCATGATATCGCGTTTCCTGGGTCGGCGAACCAATTTGAGAAATTGGTTCACTTGTTCTTTCGGCTTTGACGCAAATCTTAACCCTACCTTGATGGAGCTGTCAAAGCACTGGCGGTAGGGGTGGGATCAAATTTCAGGCTCGCAAGGAAATAACCTTTGCGAGCAAAAGGTAATGGGCGCTACCTTGCCATCTCAGGTCCCCTTGGACCAATGCTTTGACGGTGATACTCCTTCGAACCAATTGCAAGACTGGCCAATTGCCAATGTCCGAAGGGCGGCAGCGGCAGGTTCCGGGGGTGACCAGGGATGTGATCGGGGCGATGGGTCTCCTCAGCGGCGCAGGAACAGCAGAAAAACACCAAAAGCGATCACCACAGCACCGAGAAGCTGCGACCAGGCCATGGGCTCCTTGAAGAACGCCCAGGAGGCGAACATGGCCAAGAGGATGGTGCCGCTGACAATGGTGGGAATGGCGACATTGGCCGGCATGGGTGCTTGCGCGCCTACGCCGGCGAAGAGATAAAAGTAGGCGATTTCGGCAGCGCCAATGCATAGCCCGGCGGCGATCGCCCAGACGTAGGCAGCCGGTGACAGCATCAGAGAGGGCCCACCCTGCAGTTTCAGCACTGCGGCGAAGACCAAGGAGGTCGTCAGCGCCGCAAATTGCAGGGCGATGGTTGCCGTAATCGTCGAGCTGGTGGCTATGTCAACCTGGTCTGCCGAGTGTTTGACAAGAATATTGTAGCCGGCATAGAGCAGTGTCGTCAGGGCCAGGAGGGCAATGGCGAACATAGGGGTCCGATCCTTCGTTGACGTGCGGGCAAGTCTGCGACCGAGGTCATCCAAATAGCGATGGACTATTGCCGTTTCTTTCTAACATTGCAGGGACCTGATAACGATAGCCTCTAAAGATAGATGGGAGACGCCCAGATGTCGCAAACGTCGACAAAGCTCAGCAGCAGAAAAAGAACAATGCCGTGAGCCGACAAGCTGCCATTGAGAAGGCCGTGGCCTGGTTCGACAAGGGCGGATTTCTTGCCGAGCTGGGGCCGCGCATCGCCGTGCCCAGCGAAAGCGAGGATCCGGAGCGTCTGCCGGATCTCTGGCATTACTTGGAAGACCAAATGGTGCCAGCCTTCCGGGCCATGGGCTTTACAACGACGCTTTTCGAAAACCCGGTTGCTGGTGGCGGTCCGGTGCTTTTGGCCGAACGGCTAGAAGCAGACGGCCTACCCGTGGTGCTCGGCTACGGCCACGGCGACGTGGTGCGCGGCCAGGAAGGACGATGGCGCGAGGGCCGCGATCCCTGGGTCCTCAACCGCGACGGCGATCGGGTCTACGGACGGGGCACGGCCGACAACAAGGCCCAGCATAGTTTGAACATGGCGGCGCTCAACCAAGTGCTAGAGGCGCGGGGACGTTTGGGCTTTAACGCCAAGTTCATCATCGAGACCGGCGAGGAGACCGGATCGCCAGGCCTGAAGGATCTGGTGGTTGCCAACAAGGAGGCCTTTGCCGCCGACGTACTCATTGCTTCCGATGGTCCTAGGGTCGCACCAGATCAGCCGACGATCTTTCTGGGCGCACGCGGCGTCATGAACTTCGACCTGGTCGTAGACCTGCGCGACGGCGGCCATCATTCCGGCAACTGGGGTGGGCTATTGGCCAATCCTGGGGTGATTTTGGCGCACGCCTTGGCCAGCATTGTCGGCCCCAGGGGTCAAATCCTCGTCGAGGGACTTCTGCCACCGCCACTCGGCGACGGTCAGCGCCAGGCGCTCGAGGATATCGAGATCGGTGGCGGGGAGGGTGCGCCGACCATCGATCCGGATTGGGGAGAGCCCGGCTTGACCCCTGCGGAAAGAGTTTACGCCTGGAACAGCTTCGAGGTTCTGGCATTCGAGACCGGCAATCCGCGCCAGCCGGTCAACGCCATTCCGCCGCGTGCCCGGGCCCACTGTCAGATACGCTTCGTCGCCGGCTCCGATCACGACGGCTTCCTCGACGCGCTTGACCGCCACCTGAAACAGAAAGGCTTTGGCCAAGTCAGGATCCAACCGCCGCCCGGTGATCAAGGCTTTATCGCCACCCGCACCGAGCCCAATCATCCCTGGGTTCTGTGGGCGTCGTCGTCCTTGCGGCGCTCCGCTGGCCGGCCGCCGACGGTGCTGCCCTCGATCGGCGGCTCAATCTGCAACGACATCTTCACCGAGGTGCTGGGCCTGCCGACGATTTGGGTGCCCCATTCCTATAGCGGCTGCTCGCAGCACGCGCCCGATGAGCATATCCTCTTGAGCATTATGCGCGATGCTATGGCTTTGATGACGGGTCTTTATTGGGATTTGGGCGAGCCTGGTACGCCGAAAGCCTTCAGTCCACGGGAGCATGATCGATGACCAAGGGAATGGTGGTGGCCGCCCAGCCGGAGCCGGCAGAGGTCGGCTGCGAGATCTTGCGCAGCGGCGGCAACGCGGTGGATGCGGCGGTGGCTGTGGCCCTGACCCAGACCGTGGTCGATCCCTTCATGTGCGGTATCGCCGGTTTTGGCTCGATGCACCTCTATCTGCCGGGCATGGGGGCGCAAGGGGCGGACGAGAGTGCGCGCCACCTTTGCCTCGACTTTCACGCGCGCGCGCCGCAGGCGGTGACGCCGGACATGTGGGCCGACCGACTGATGATGGAGGCCGAGGACGGTTTCGGTTTCATCCTGGCCGGGAGAGTGAATGAGATCGGCTACCAGGCTATCGCCACGCCGGAAACCCTGGCTGGCCTCGGTGCGGCGCTGCAGCGCTTCGGCACCCGGTCCCTTGCCGAAGTGATCGCGCCGGCCATCGACTATGCGGAAAACGGCTTTGCCATTCGCCCGCATATGCACCGCTTTTGGACCCAGGTGGAGCCCCATGGCCGGGTGCCGCACATTGACTACCTAAAGGCCTCGCCGGCGACTGCCGCCCTCTATCTCAACAATGACGGGCAGCCACGCGCCATCGGCGACTGGCTGGTCAATGCCAACTTGGCAAACACCTATAAGACGATCGCGGCGGAGGGCGTTGATAGCTTCTATCGCGGCGCCATGGCCGATCGCATCGCCGAGGACATGGCAGCGAACGGCGGCCTCTTGGCAAAGGAAGACTTGGCGGCGGCGGGCCCTGAGGAAACACGGCCCCTGTGGGGCCGTTATCGCGGCTATGACGTGGCCTCCAACCCGCCGCCGGGCGGCGGCGTCATGGTTTTACAAATGCTGAACATCCTCGAGCATTTTGACCTCGCCGGCCTCGGCCACAACAGCCCCGATTACATCTGCGTCGTCGCCGAGGCGATGAAGATCGCCACCATCGATAAGGACCGGCATGTGGGCGACCCGCGTTTTGTCAAAGTGCCGCTCGAACGCTTGCTTTCCACGGCCTATGCCGCCCACTGCGCTGACCGCATTAAAGCTGGCGAAAAGGCGGCCGTGCCCCGCTATGGGCTCAGTCCCGAAAGCCAGCACACGACCCAGCTCTGCGTCGTCGATGGCGCTGGGGCATGGGTATCCCTGACCCATTCCCTTGGCATGCCGGCCGGTGTCATCACCGAGGGCCTGGGCTTTCTCTATAACGGCTGCATGGGCGTCTTCGATCCCAGGCCGGGGATGACCGGCTCGCTGGCGCCCGGCAAGGCCCGCTTCACCTCCATGGCGCCGACCCTCCTGTTCCAGGATGGCGAGCCGGTCGTTGCCCTGGGGGCGCCCGGCGGCACCTATATCGCCATGGGGGTTCTGCAGGCGATCCTCAACTTTGTCGACTTCAATATGGATGCCCAACAGGCCGTCTCGGCACCGCGGTTTTCCGCCACCAGCGACATCATCGAGATCGTCAATCGCATTCCCCGCACGGTGGAGCGGGCCTTGCAGCAGGCGGGCTATCGCACCCGCCGCTATCCCCTCAACTACCATTTCGCCGGCGTGCACGCGATCCGCCTGCGCGACGGACGGCTTGACGGCGGCGCCGACCCGGGCCGTGATGGCATGGTCATGGCGGCGTGAGTCAGGCGGCGTGAGTCAGGCGGCGTGAGTCAGGCGGCAAGCTTCACGGCGGAAAAGAGAAAGCGGTTGATGCAAAAGAAATAGGCGTTTTCCCGCGCCTTTTGCGCTTGGTCGTCTTGCCACCCCGCCAGCTCCGCTTGGGATATCAGGCCCTGTTCCAGTGCATGATGGGCAAACCATGCAGCGGTACTGCCAGAAAAGCTATCAGGGCGATAGCTGGTGCTGAGGATGGGGATCGCCTCGGTCTTGATCGCGGCAAAGCCCAAGGATCGCAGCAAGGGGGCAAGGCGCGTGGGCAGGTTGGGGCTGGCCACTGCTGAATCCCAACCGGCGATGATCTTGCGAAGGAGCGCGTCGTCGTCGCTGTTGATCACCAAACCGCGCCAGTCGGTCTCCAAGACGGCGATGCGGCCGCCTGGCTTTAGTATTCGGTGGATTTCTTTCAGCGCCCTTGTGACATCTTCGACGTAGAGCAACACCTGAATGCAAGCGACGGCATCAAGGCTGTCGCTCGCTGCCGGCAGCTTTTCGATGGTCCCTTGATCAAAGGCGACTTGCGGCAAGCCGGCGCAGCGCTTCTGCGCCAAGGCCAACATGTCCGGGCTAAGGTCGAATCCCGTCACCTGACCGCCCGGCCCGACGGCGAGCGCCATGTCCTGAGCCAGGAGGCCAGGTCCACAGCCCACGTCCATCACCCTTTCGCCTGCCTGCAGGCCCAAGGCGGCAAGCGTGCGCTGACGTTGCTGGGCGACTTCCGGCGAAAGGTAGCCAAGCTCCGTTTTTTTCGATACCTCGGCGTCGAAGGTAACCATGACTCTCCTCGGGTAAGAACGAAGCGAAATCCTGCTCAGTCGCCCGAGCGGATCAACTGCATGCCACCGAAGACCTGGTTGGTGGGCTGCAGTTCGATCAGCGAGACATTCACATGGCTCGGGGCATCCAGAGCGAAGACGATGGCCTTGGCGATGTCTTCGGCAGTCAGTTCCTCGATGCCGGTTTCTTTGACTTTGTCGCGTTGCGCGGGGTCATCGATGGCGGCATCGAAGAATTCCGTGCGCACCCGGGCCGGGCAGATTTCGGTGACCCGGATGCCGCTACCCTTGAGCTCCAAGCGCAGGTTCTGCGACAAGAGATGGATTGCTCCCTTGCTGGCGCCGTAAACCGAGGAGATGATCGGGTAGAGCCCGGCGACCGAGCCGATGTTGATGACATGGCCGCGGCCGCGCGCCACCATGCCCGGCAGCACCGCGCGCAGCAGGTGGACGGCGCTCAAGACATTGGTGGTCAAGGTGGCGTCGATGTCGTCTGGCTTGGCCTCGAATATGGCCTCGAAGCCGCGGCCGATGCCGGCGTTGTTGATCACGATATCGACTTCCAAAGCGCCGAGTTTGTCATAGAGCGCATGGCGGTCGCGCAGGTCGAGCACATGGGGGATGCAATCGGTCTCCGCCGCCAGCGCCTGCAGCCGCGCTTCACGCCGGGCCACCGCGTGCACACTCAGCCCGCGCGCGGTCAGCTGGCGCACCACAGCGGCACCGATGCCGCTCGATGCGCCGGTGACAAGGGCAGTCTGATGGCCTTGAATGGTCATGCTTGAGATCTCCTCTGATTTTTTCCTGTGTGGCATTGCAAGCGGCGGCGATCAATGGAAATCACGCCGCTTTGTGATGAACCTCTATCGGGCAAGGGCTTCGGCGTGTCCGATCGGTGGCGGCGATTTGGCGATTTTGGATGGGCGCGATTTGGCCTTTTTCTGGCCAGAATAGGGCGCTTGCCATGGCGGGCGGCGGCGTGGCGCGGGGCCGCTCTCAAAAAGCCGATGATGAGCCCAATAAGAGGCTTGTCATCGAGGGGTAACAGGCTTATCTATATCCACGCGTCGGCCCGGCGGTCTGCCGTTGAGGTAACCGCGACGAGACGGCGATAACGACCGTTTGCTAATCGGAATCGTGGTGGGTGCTGTCGCCTCTGCCAAGCTTCGTGCAAGGTGGTATGGTTGGCGGCGAGACTGAGAAGCCATTTTGCGATGGTGGGCGGTGGTCTTCGCGTCTTGGGGTTTGTGTGGCTAATTGACATTGTAGATAGTGGAAGGGATGCGCGGGCGGCGTTTATTGGTTTGGTCCATTGGTTTGGGGCCTTGCCGTGAAGCAGGAGCTTTGGCGCATCTTTTGTAAGGCTTGAGGGAAGGCTTTTGGCCTTGCCTTTGCTGGGGCTTATGGGGGCTGGTTTTTGCCGGCGGCTTAAGTTTCCTGGTTGGGGTTTGGGCTTTGGTCTTTTCTTGAGCCGGACTTGTGCGAGTTTTTGTTTTTTGGAGAGCCTTTGGGTTTCCGGTTTGACGGGTTGTGCTTGCCTTTTTGGCGGGCGCGGTCTTTTTTTCGGTTTTCCTTTGGTTT
>OZ244972.1:4982500-6044551 GCA_965222795.1 Rhodospirillales bacterium
TTTCTTGCGCAATCTGCGTGGGTTTTGTTGCTTGCGTGGTTTTGGCAAGAGGCGCCCTCCTTTTGGGGGGTGTTTTGGCCCTGTGCGCGACGGGTTTTCGAGTGTGATCAAGCGCAAAGTAAGGGCATTTGGTGGATGCCTTGGCATCGAGAGGCGATGAAGGACGTGGCACGCTGCGATAAGCCTGGGGGAGCTGTGAGCAAGCTTTGATCCCAGGATTTCCGAATGGGGAAACCCGGCCCTTTTGGGTCATTGCATGGTGAATTCATAGCCATGTGAGGCGAACCCGGCGAACTGAAACATCTCAGTAGCCGGAGGAAAGGAAATCAACAGAGACTCCGCTAGTAGTGGCGAGCGAACGCGGACCAGGCCCGTTGTCATGACGTTTAAACCCGAAGCGTCTGGAAAGTCGCACCAGAGCAGGTGATAGTCCTTTAGGGGTAGATAAGCGTTATGGCACTTGAGTAGGGCGGGGCACGTGAAACCCTGTCTGAACGTGGGGGGACCACCCTCCAAGCCTAAGTACTCCTCGATGACCGATAGTGAACAAGTACCGTGAGGGAAAGGTGAAAAGCACCCCAATGAGGGGAGTGAAAGAGAGCCTGAAACCGAATGCCTACAAACAGTGGGAGCGGGTTCACCAAAGGTGAACCCAGGGATCAGTAGTCAGGGATCAGTAATCAGAGGTTAGAGTAAGGCGCGTGATCGCAAGATCGCCCCTATTCTGATCCCTGATTACTGATGACTGATCCCTGAGGGTTCGCCTTTGGCGAACCCGTGACCGCGTACCTTTTGTATAATGGGTCAGCGAGTTTATCTCAGCCGCAAGCTTAAGCCGCTAGGCGGAGGCGAAGCGAAAGCGAGTCTGAATAGGGCGTTTTAGTTGCTGGGATAAGACCCGAAACCGGGTGATCTAGCTATGGGCAGGCTGAAGGTGGGGTAACACCCACTGGAGGGCCGCACCCACGGACGTTGAAAAGTCCGGGGATGACCTGTGGCTAGGGGTGAAAGGCCAATCAAACCCGGAGATAGCTGGTTCTCCGCGAAAACTATTTAGGTAGTGCGTCGGGTATCACCTTGGGGGGTAGAGCACTGGATGGGCTAGGGGGGCGCGAGCCTTACCAAACCTAACCAAACTCCGAATACCCAAGAGTGCGAGCCCGGCAGACAGACCACGGGTGCTAAGGTCCGTGGTCGAGAGGGAAACAGCCCAGACCGCCAGCTAAGGTCCCCAAGTGGTGGCTAAGTGGGAAAGGATGTGGGAAGGCCAAGACAACCAGGAGGTTGGCTTAGAAGCAGCCATCCTTTAAAGAAAGCGTAATAGCTCACTGGTCTAGCTAAGCCGTCCTGCGCCGAAGATGTACCGGGGCTTAAGCCACCCACCGAAGCTGCGGGTGTCAGGGATCAGTAATCAGGGATCAGGCATCAGGCATGACGTATCGAGAAGGAGCTGCGATAAAAGGCGTGCGTTCCTTTGAAGAACTGACGGTGTTCCAACGCGCCTACAAGGTGTCGTTGGCGGTTCACCGCAAGAGCCTGAGCTTTCCCGAGATCGAACAGCGTTCGCTTGGCGATCAAGTTCGCCGGGCGTCGAAGTCCATACCAGCCAATCTTGCCGAAGGCTTTGGCAAGCAGAGGCTTTCGAAGGCCGAGTTCCGACGCTTTTTGATGATGGCGATCGGTTCGGCGGACGAGATGCGGGTGTGGCTGCGTTACTGTTTTGATCTTGGCTATGTCGAGGAGGCCGAATGGCTTTCCTGGCGCGACGAGTATCAAGAGATCGCGAAGATGTTGCAGGGTCTGCACAGCAGCTCCGGCAGGTCTTCTGATCCCTGATACCTGATTACTGATCCCTGGCACGGTAGCGGAGCGTTCCGTAGGCCTGCGAAGGTCGCCCGGCGAGGGCGGCTGGAGGTATCGGAAGCGAGAATGCTGACATGAGTAGCGACCAGGAGTGTGAGAAACACTCCCGCCGGAAGTCCAAGGGTTCCTGCGCAAGGCTAATCCGCGCAGGGTGAGCCGGCCCCTAAGGTGAGGGCGAAAGCCGTAGCCGATGGGAACGGGGTTAATAGTCCCCGGCCTGTGGAGGGTGACGAATGCTGTCGCGTTGTCTGGTCTTATCGGATTGACCGGGCAGCCAAGGCGTTCCAGGAAACAGCCCCCACATCATAGACCGTACCCGAAACCGACACAGGTGGACTGGTAGAGCATACCAAGGCGCTTGAGAGAACGATGTTGAAGGAACTCGGCAAAATGCCCCCGTAACTTCGGGATAAGGGGGCCCCGTTCCTGGGCAACCAGGGGCGGGGGGCACAGACCAGGGGGTGGCGACTGTTTATTAAAAACACAGGGCTCTGCGAAGCCGCAAGGCGAAGTATAGGGTCTGACGCCTGCCCGGTGCCGGAAGGTTAAGGAGAGGGGTTCACGCTCTGAACCGAAGCCCCGGTAAACGGCGGCCGTAACTATAACGGTCCTAAGGTAGCGAAATTCCTTGTCGGGTAAGTTCCGACCTGCACGAATGGCGTAACGACTTCCCCGCTGTCTCCAACATCGGCTCAGCGAAATTGAATTCCCCGTGAAGATGCGGGGTACCCGCGGTCAGACGGAAAGACCCCGTGCACCTTTACTACAGCTTTGCAGTGGTATTAGGGCTTGTTTGTGTAGGATAGGCGGGAGGCTTTGAAGGTCAGGCGCCAGCTTGGCCGGAGCCATCCTTGAAATACCGCCCTTATGCGTTCTGATATCTAACCGCGGCCTGTCAATCCAGGCCCGGGACCCTGCATGGTGGGTAGTTTGACTGGGGCGGTCGCCTCCCAAAGCGTAACGGAGGCGCGCGAAGGTGGGCTCAAGCTGGTTGGAAATCAGCTGTTGAGTGCAATGGCATAAGCCCGCCTGACTGCGAGAGGGACACTTCGAGCAGAGACGAAAGTCGGTCATAGTGATCCGGTGGTCCCGCGTGGAAGGGCCATCGCTCAACGGATAAAAGGTACGCCGGGGATAACAGGCTGATCTCCCCCAAGAGTCCACATCGACGGGGAGGTTTGGCACCTCGATGTCGGCTCATCACATCCTGGGGCTGGAGCAGGTCCCAAGGGTTCGGCTGTTCGCCGATTAAAGTGGTACGTGAGCTGGGTTTAGAACGTCGTGAGACAGTTCGGTCCCTATCTGCCGTGGGTGTTCGAGACTTGCGAGGCGCTGTCCCTAGTACGAGAGGACCGGGATGGACGTCCCTCTGGTGGACCGGTTGTGGCGCCAGCCGCACCGCCGGGTAGCTAAGGGCGGACGGGATAACCGCTGAAAGCATCTAAGTGGGAAGCCCCCCTCAAAACCAGGTCTCGCTTGAGAGCCGTGGTAGACCACCACGTCGATAGGAGGCATGTGGAAGCCTGGCAACAGGTGAAGCTGAGCCTTACTAATCGCTCGACCGGCTTGATCCACCCCAAAACCCGTCGCAAGACGGGAGATGGAAAACCCGCCGCCCGCACAAGGCGGCAGGCAAGAAGACCCTTCGCGCATAGCGCCAAAATACAAGCCAACACCAAAACAACGCCCTCCCGACAAGCAAAACAAAGCAAAAAAACCAAGACAGAAAAAGACAGCAAGAAAATCCAAGCGCCCTATCCTGAAAAGCGCCGCCAAAGAGGGACATCGCAAAGACAGATCAAGACAGCAAAGCCGCAAAAGACCGGGCCGCCTTCGTGTTGCTGATCGCCATCCCTTGTGTAAGCGCCGGCCGGCGCCTTTCAGGCCATGGTGAGCATCTAACCGGCTGCTCGGCCCTGTCAAGGGCGCCCAAGAGGCGCCGCGCTTTCAAGCGCGGTTCTACCCTTGACAGGGCCGAGCCGTCGGTAACTTTGGCTCATCATGGCCTGAAAGGCGCGTTACGCACCTATCGGACCGCAAGTCCCGTTGGCAAGACAGAGAAAACGAAAGAGAAAACCGTAAAAGCGCGCAATGGCCTAAGGGCCGTTCTGCTTGTGCAATACCCGCTCGAACGGCGTGCCTGCTTTTGAACGGCGTGCCTGCTTTTGAACGGCGTGCCTGCTTTTGAACGGCGTGCCTGCTTTTGAACGGCGTGCCTGCTTTTGAACGGCTTGCCCGCTTGCCGGCTTTCTCGCTTGGACGACCTGGTGGCAATGGCGAGGGGCCCAGCACCCGATCCCATCCCGAACTCGGCCGTGAAATCCCTCAGCGCCGATGGTACTGCGTCTTAAGGCGTGGGAGAGTAGGTCGCCGCCAGGTCTTCCAAGCGAGAAAATCGTTCAAGCGATAAAGCCGGCAAGCGATAAAGCCGGCAAGCGAAAATCCCGGCAAGCGCAAAACACCCCAGCCCGCCGGTAAAACCGCCGGCCCAGACCAAGCCTCTTACCCGACCCGACACTCAAGTCACGCCGCCGCCGTGCCAAAGCTGCGCCCGGCGGAAAAATCACCAACGCGGGGTGGAGCAGTCCGGTAGCTCGTCAGGCTCATAACCTGAAGGTCGGAGGTTCAAATCCTCCCCCCGCAACCAAATAAAGCCCGATATCTCAATAAGATAGCGGGCTTTTTGATTTTGGCCCATGTCTTCGCGAAGTGCTCGGCTACCCTTATGGCTGCCATTCGAATTCATGCTCAAGCCAGGCCAGGCATAGTTCCGACGTCGCGACGGAACTGGTGATTTTGCCCGCCCACCTCAGCTGTAGGAGAGCGGCCATTCGGCCGGTCGCAATGCATGAGGAAGAGCCGCGTGCGATGGTACAGTGGCAACCAGAACCCCCATGCTGAATGACCAGTTCCGGGGGCAGGTCTTCCGCTTATCTTCGGCCAGTAGCGGATCGGCTCCAATGTTGGTCGGAAGGCCCAATAGTCCAGCCGCCGGATGCGCTCGGCCAAAATCCCCTGGGCCCAGAACTCGACCGTTAGGCGCCCCTCGTTCATATGCCCGATGGCATGGGAATTGCGTTCGATAGGGGAAACGATCAGGCGTTCCACGTGACCCTTCTCGGGCAACCGGTCGATGCCCATGCCGACCTTGTTGGCGAGGTTCTTGACCTGGGTCAGCCCCTTGCGCAGGGTCAGCCCCTTGCGGCCCTGTTGGGCCAACTCGTCGATCAGGCAAAAACGCGTGTCCGGAACGCCGAAGCCGCCGACCGTGACGGTGGCACCGTCGGGAATACGACCAGTGGCGTCCTCGATGGTCGTGGTCTTGTCGATCATTGGTCCTTACCACGCCCGACCCGTTCGGTATCAAGCCCTCCAGCGATTCAAGCCGAATGGATCAACAGGCCCCCGGCCTTGCCGAATTCGCGTAGAGCAATTGCCAAGCGGCCGCCGATCGCGGCTGCCGGTCGGATCCGGTGACGGCGCAGGAAACGGTGACCTTGTTCCCGGGTCACGTTTCCACGGCGCTCATTGGCAACCCTGATTCCTTGGCGAATGCCAAAAGACTGCTCTCAAGCAGCTCCAGCAATTCCTGGACTTGGGTCTCGGTGATGATGAGTGGCGGACAGACCATAAAATGATCCCCCTCGATGCCGCCGCGGGTGCGGCGGGAATAGATGATGAGGCCGCGCTCATAGGCGTGTTCCACCAGGCGTTCAAAAGCGTTCAGGTCGCGCGGTAGCGGTGCCATCGTGATACGGTCCGACACCAGCTCAAATGCCAGCAGCAAGCCCTTTCCACGTACGTCTCCAATAAAGGGAAATCGTTGCGTGAGCGCATGGAGCCGCACCTTCAACTGGTCACCCATATCCTGGGCGTTATCCATCAGCCCCTGCGTCTCCATCTCTTTAAGGACCGCCAGTCCTGCGGCGCAGGCAAGGGGGTTGCCTGCATAGGTGAAGCCGTGAACGAAGCCGCCGGAATCGAGCACTGGTTCGACAAGGTGGCTATCCGCGATCATGGCGCCAAGCGGCACGTATCCCGCTGCAAACCCTTTCGAGAGGGCAACAATGTCGGCCTTCAGTTGCCAGTGCTCTGCGGCGAGGAAGCGTCCCGTTCTGCCGGCGCCGGTCATGACTTCGTCAAGGATCAGCAAAATGCCGAACTCATTACAGATTTCCCTTATGCGGCGGTAATAGCTGTTTGGCGCCACGAGCGCGCCCGTGGAGGCCCCGCCGATCGGCTCCATGATAAAGGCAAGCACGGTTTCCGGTCCTTGCTTGAGAATTTCTTCCCGCAGCATCTCCGAATAACGCAAGCCCCGGTCTTCCATGGAGAGATTGTCCTGATCGAGGTAGCAGGTCGGCGCCGGGATCTTGGGCATCTCGTGCATCATCGGCGCAAATGGCACGGTCATTGGTT
This sequence comes from Rhodospirillales bacterium, assembly GCA_965222795.1. GTDB lineage: Bacteria > Pseudomonadota > Alphaproteobacteria > Kiloniellales > CBDCUY01 > CBDCUY01. Next base: position 4,988,783 of record OZ244972.1, read on the forward strand.
GATAACCTGTGACGCCGAGTGCCCCGAGCGTGGCGCCATGATAGGATGGGAAACGGGAGATAATCTTGTAGCGGCTGCCTTGACCGGTGGCGGTGGCCCATTGCCGGGCGAGCTTAAGGCAGGATTCCACCGCCTCGGAACCACCGGAAACAAAGAAAACCCGGTCGAGCCCGGTCGGCATGCGTTGGGCCACGTGACGTGCGAGGGTATCGGCGGCCTCGTTTTCGAAATGCAGGCGATAGGCGAATGTGCCTTTTTCCATCTGCTCGCGCATGGCCTGAAGCACGCGCGGATTGGCATGGCCGATATTGGAAACCATGGCGCCGCTGGAGCCGTCAAGATAACGCTTGCCGCCTTGATCCCAGATATAGATCCCCTCTGCCCGATCCATTAACGGCCGGCGCTTGCGGGTCTGGTAGAAAAGAGGTGACGCCTGGTTAGCCGAGTGAATCGGATCAGATAATGTGTTCCTCATCTCTCGCCCTTAAATTAATCCTCGGCACGGCCGTTGAGACCACAACCGGTGTATCGCCTCTCCCGGCACGTTCTTGATCGCGGATGACTGGCATCGTGGCCGAGTTGAAGGCCTCAGAATCAAGGCTCAATAGACATTTTCAAAATAGATATTTACCATAGTTGACATTGTACGAATTAATACCGGAGCGTTCGATGCAAGAATCCGCCGCCGAGAAATTGGCTCGCGAACTCGACTGGAACCTGCTGCATACCTTTCTGGTGATCGTGCAGGAGGGGAGTATCACAAGCGCGTCCAAGCGCTTGCTGTTGCAGCAGCCGACTGTCAGCCTGGCCCTCAAGCGGCTGGAAGGCCGTCTCGGTGAGCGGCTCATAGAACGACGAACGGGCGTATTTCGTGTGACTCCGGCCGGGGAGCTTCTTTATCAAGAGTGCGTCAGGATATACGGCAGCGTGTCCCGTCTTGCCGTTGCCATCCGAGAAGCACGGGACGAGGTGATCGGTCATGTTCGGATCGCCCATGCAAGCCACGTCGCCAGCCCCATCATCGATGATGTGTTGGCGAGATTTCACGTGGAGCATCCGCGTGTTACGTATTCCATAAACGTCGGCAAGAGCAGAGATATGACAAAGTCTCTGTTGGATCAGCAGGAAAGTTTCGGGATCATCCTTGTAAATAGGCCTAATCCTGAGCTCGAATACATGCACATGTATCGAGAATATTTTGGTTTTTTCTGTGGTCCGGGGCACAGATTCTTTGGTCAAAACGGTCTAAAGCTCGCCGACTTAAAGGGCGAGCTCACGGTTTCTTTCGATGCTGATGACCTCTCTGATGTGTTGCGCCCGGTCGCCCTATTCCGTGAGGACGTGGGATTTGATCCGCATATCGTGGGTACGTCCACCCACCTGGATGAAGTTCGTAGGATGATCGTTGCCGGGCTTGGAATCGGCCCACTGCCAATTCATGTCGCGCAGCGAGACTTGACCGATGGCATTCTCTGGCAACTGCCACCCTATGAGTCACCCGTGCCAATGGATGTGTATTTGGTCTGGAACCCGGAGACGAGCTTCAATAGAGCCGAGAGCCTGATGCTGAGCGCTTTAAAGGAACAAATCAAGAAGCTGCCGATCGAGGCGAGAACTTATCCAAAATCACTTGCCGGGCGCGCGCGGGACAGGCACCCGATATAGCATCTTCCGCCTTCTGCGCCGGATTGTTCGGTGGTCGAGTGACGCAATCTGAGCAAGGTCGTCTAGGCCTTGTCCGTGACGCAGCCACCAGCATAAATCTTGTCAATACATTATATGTGCCCATTCAATTTGTGTAATGCCAATTCCTCTGTCAATTTGGCCAATAGGCGAAGTTTGATCGGTGATTAAACACCGGCGTTTGCGGGACGAGGGCTGTGGCTAAGATGCCGAGAAGCATCAGGGGCGGTCGCCGGAAGGGAGGCAGAGTTTTGTCTACAGCGACAATGGCTTTGGATGAGCCGTCGACCAAAGCGCCGGTGCAAAGGACCCCGTACTTTCTTCTGATACCAACACTCATCGCGATCACCCGGTTGGTGGTCGTGCCGATGGCCTTTATCCTGGTTCATTCCTTCTATCGGAGACCGCTATCCCTCGCAGCTTTCGGATGGTCAGCAGCAACGCACCGCCATCGCGCGGGCGATGATCGTGATCGAACCCGATGCGCTGCTGCGGGACGAACCGCTCTCGGCCCTCGATGCCAACCTCCGCGAGGCGATGCGCGTCGAACCCAAGTCCATCCAGCCCCCGATCGGCATAACAACGGTCTTTGTGACGCACGATCAGGAAGAAGCCCTGGCCATGTCGGATCAGGTGGTCGTCCTCACTGTGGCTACATGAAACAAATGGGCCCGCCCGAGGCGATCTATCGCTTGCCAGAGACGCGTTTCGTAGCCGGTTTTCTCGGCCAGTCGAACATTTGGCAAGGGCAGGTGGAGTCGGTGAGCAGTGGCCTTGCCGAGGTGGCCCTCAACAATGGTGCGCGGCTGCGGGTGACCCTCGACGAGGCTAAACCGACCGGCACGGTGGAAGCAGTCCTGCGCGCTCATCGTGTCCAAATCGATGCGGATCGGGACAGCCATCAAGGCAAGACCGTGATGATGGGCCGAGTCACTGCCGTGAATCATCCGGGAGACACCCCATCCTGTTTCATCGATGCCGGAGGAACCGAGGTCCAGGCTATCCATGTCATTCAAAGTAGGGTCTTCGGCGAAGGCGACGAGGTCGCCATTCACGTCCGTCCGCAAGACTGTGTGCTTTTGGATGAAATGGGCGAAAGGATCGGGTGATGTCTCGAATCTCGTCGCACTTCGTCAGCACTTAAGTATCGAAAATTGGAGAAGGGTTAGACATGTCCGGTACAGACGAAACGGTTGCTAAGGAAAAGCGACCGCCTTTCTTGGGGGCGCTCTTCGTCATAGGTTTCCTGTGCTTCATGATGTTTGCACAGATCTTCATCCTTGAGCAGGATTGGGTCACCCATATCTCGCTTCTCTTTGCGATCGTCGTCTGTGCCATCGTCGCGCTCGCGTCGGGCTTTACTTGGGAGGATATCCAAACAGGTATTCTCTATGGCTGTCAGATAGCCATGTTGCCCATGCTCATATTGATGATGGTGGGTGTTCTTGTGGCCAGTTGGATTGCGTCTGGAACAATCCCAACGCTTGTCTACTACGGCCTACAACTGATTTCGCCGGCATATTTCCTGTTCACGGCCGGTTTGGTCTGTGCGATTGCCTCGCTCGTCACCGGCAGCTCATGGACCACGGCCGCCACGTTTGGTGTTGCCTTTATGGGGATCGGGCTTGGCCTCGGCATCCCGCCGGCGATGACAGCTGGCGCGGTGATTTCCGGTGCGATTTTTGGTGACAAAATCTCACCTGTATCGGATTCGACCAATCTTGCTGCGGGTGTTGCAGAGGCCAATCTGTTCGACCATATCCGCTCGATGCTCTATACGACCGGTCCGGCGATAATCATTTCCCTGGTGATCTTCTTTGTCCTTGGTCTGGGTTACAAAGGGTCCGAGATCGATACGACGCAGACGGACGAACTGTTGACCGGCATCCAGAACACGTTCTGGATCAGCCCGATCGCATTTGTGCCGCCGATCATCGTGCTCGTTCTGGCATTCAAACGCGTCGGGGCCCTGGCCGTTATGGTAATCGGTTGCCTTGCGGGGGCCCTGATGGCGGTTGCCTTCCAGGGGGTTGGCATCGGCGAAATGATGAACTTCATGAACTACGGTTATACCGCCGACACTGGCATCGAGTCCGTCGACAAGCTGCTCAGCAAAGGTGGATTGCAGAGCATGATGTGGACGATTTCGCTTGGCTTCATCGGCCTGAGCCTGGGTGGTCTGCTGGAGAAGACGCACATGCTAGAAGTTCTTCTGGAGCGGATGACAGGGCTCGTCGGAAACTCGCGGGGGCTGATCCCCACCCACGTCTTTGCGTCGATTGCGACAAATCTGTTCTCGGCCAGCCAGTATATCGCGATCATTATTCCCGGACGGATGTTCGTCCCGGCTTATCGCAAGCTCAAGATCCTGCCGTCTGTCTGCTCGCGGACCTGCGAAGACTCGGCAACCGTGACCTCACCTTTGGTCCCCTGGGGTCTCGGCGGTGCCTTTTTCACCGGGGCGCTGGGCGTGTCGACGTGGGATTACATGGGGTGGACATTCCTGGCGCTGATTACGCCGGTTATCGCGATCGTCTACTCCATGACGAACATGTTCATCTGGCGCGAAGGCGAAAGAAACGATGTGAACACCTACAATCAGGTCGCCGCGGTGCCGGCCGAGTAACGACCGATTACAAGGGTCGCGGCGACCCTGGAACAAACAGGATTGCCGCCGCCTTGCATGGATCAAGGACCACTATTTCTCGCCAAGTTACGGCCTCCCGACAAGAAAGAGAAGATTTCCTCATGTACAACAAAATCCTTGTTCCAATCGCTGTGGATCACGGCCCCAATACCGGTGAGGCGCTGTCCATCGCCCGTTTGCTGCTGGCGGAGGGCGGAAAGATCATGGCACTGACCGTGGTGGAAACGATCCCGCCCTACGTAGCGTCGTCTCTGCCTAAGGAACTGGAAATAAAGAGCCGCGAAGCGGTGCGCGCCGGGCTGAAGGCTGAGCTTGGCGATGCGTCCGACACCGAGATGGATGTGGTACAAGGCCATGCCGCTCGCACGATCCTCAAATATGCCGAGGAACACGGGGCGGATTGCATCATCATCGCCTCGCACCGGCCCGGTCTTCAGGACTATCTGCTCGGATCCACGGCGGGGCGTGTGGTGCGTCACGCACCTTGTGCGGTGCATGTGGTGCGCTAGATGGCGGCCGCGCCATTCGCGCTACGCTTGGCGTTGTCAGAGCAAACCGGCTTGAAGGGTTTGATGCCAATTCGTAGCCTGCGAGGATGATTGACGGCTCGTTCAAGCTTAATCGATTTGCAGCGGTGCATTCTGGCTCGAGCGGTGCATTCTGGCTCGATAGGATTAGTCCCGGCGTTGGTAGACCGTCCATCTGATAACAGGAAACGCCGGGACAGGGGGGAGAACCACGATTCCGGCAGGCGCTATCAAGACCGTGGCCATAGCTGGCAACGGTTGCATGGGAACGGGTATCAGTCCGGTCTTCGCCTCGCGCGGCAAGGAAGTGCGGTTGATTGGGCGCAATCAGGAGAGCCACGCCAGAGCAAGAGGCGCGATCGAAGCCAATCGGGAAGAATTCGTTGCGCGGAAGCTTATGAGCGGCGGCCTCATTCGGGAAGATACTGCGAGGGAAAAACGCCTATGCAGACCTTCCGGGAAACGCTACACATCGCGATCGACAAAACAATCCTCAGCAAACAAGACTGAGATGTCCGTCAGATCAAGTCTGAAGTTTTACAGCGAATGCAGTAAAGCCGAGCATTGCCTGGAAGGGTGATCCTCGTTCCATGATTAGGTCTTGAAACTGAAACCAGAACTTCGGCGGCCATATCCTCCAGCGCAAGGCCTTCGCCGTCACCTCTGGCGCCAACGCCCGGCCTTTGAAGAATTCTCTTGGTCCCGCTTTTTCAGAACAATCACTTGCTATGGACAGCCGCGTTTTATTGGCTACTCTTCGCAGTTTAGACAGGCTGGTACAGGCATAGGTTTGCCTGGGGTTCGTGGAGGAGCTGCATGTTGAACACCTCAAAGCTTCACGAAGATTTTGGGGTTGAGGTGCACGGCGTGGACTTGCGGGCGGTTACGCAAGACCACCTCTACCCGGAAATCCGCGCGCTTTTCGAAGCACACTCTGTTCTGCTGTTTCGCCGGCAAGAGTTGGATGAGGCGGCGCACCGCAAGCTGGCCACGCTCTTCGGCCCGCTAGAGGATTTGCGTGACACCCCTGATGACCGGCCGGTCGAACGGGCGATGGTGTCCAATCTATCGGAAAGCGGGGCGCTGGTCCAAACGCCCGAGCTGCGCCTCCTGGATATTCAGGCGAATTTTCTATGGCATACGGACAGCACTTTCTTGGCCAACCCATCGATTTCGAATGTTCTTGTCGGCCTTGTGCTCCCGCCTTCCGGTGGCGGTGCGACGGAGTTCGTTTCGACGCGCCTTGGCTGGGAGAGGATGCCTGAGGGGCTGAGGGCCCGTGCCCGCGACGCCGTGGTCGTGCACCGATTTTCCCAGTCGCGCAGACTGGTGAATGCGCGCCTGGCCGAGCAGGCGGTTTATGCCAAGTTTCCCGATACCTCCTGGCGCGCGGTTTGGCGAAACCCGGTCAACGGGCGCGAGGCCCTCTATATGGCGGCTCATGCCTGCGGCGTTCATGGGGAGCCCGCGGATAAGGGCATGGCGCTGATCAACCAACTGATCGACGCGGTCACACCGGGCGAGGCGATCTACGCCCATGAATGGCGGGCGGGTGACGTGCTGATCTGGGATCAGCGGGCGACCATGCATCGCGGCACAGCCTGGAACTATGAAGAAGAACGCAGCCTGGCGAGTTTCGTTTCAAGCGCGCTTGAAAGCGACGGCATCGCGAGCGTGCGTCCCTAAAGCGTGCGTCCCTAAAACGAGAAAGGAAGTCTGAAATGGCATGGCTTATCATCAGCGACGACAACGAGGATGGGCCCAAGATTCGCGCCGATCAGGCGGTGATGGACGCCCATTGGGCCTATGAATTGGCCAACCGCGACAAAATCTTGCTCGCCGGAAGCTTGCGCGAGGACGACGGTGTCACCAAGACCGGTAGCGTGCTGCTGTTGACCCTGAAGACGCGCGAAGAAGCGGAAGCCTTCTTTGCCAATGACCCAGCGACAAAGGCGGGCATGCGCGGCAAAACCGACCTGCGTTGGCTCAACGTCGCGATCCTCGATAGCCAAGAGCAGCCCTAATACGGCGAGCGGTGCTGCCTATTGATCCCGCCGCGATTATCCTTTGGACAGCCGGCTGCGGCGCGCAAAGTTATAGCTCCTCAAGAAAAAGCCCAAGACACGTCGCTGCTCGGCCCAGGAAAGCGGCAGATCGCTCATCTGCATGAGACGCGATGCGGTCAGCCCGAGCGGCTGCCGGCCTGCCAGGATGGCCGCGACCATCTCCGGCGCCGGAAGGGCCAGCGGCAAGACCCCTGCGACCTCGGCGTGGTCGACCCCGCTTTGCGCCATCAGATCCCGGTTGGATCGGGCCGCCCCCGTCTTTGGATTTCCTAGTGTGGTGGATCTGAAGTTCGTATGGTTATCGGGGCTTAGCAAGACGAACTTCAGATCTGAAAACCACACTAAACTCAACACGTTGCTAGTGTCCTTTTCGATCCCGAAATTCGGCCGCAGCTCGCCGCAAAGTTGCACGAATTTGAGAATCGGGACACAAGTTATTGCATCTGCTTGACTGAGGCGGAAGAATCATCGCTATGGCGGATCACAACCACCGCAACCGTTTCTCCGTTGAAAGCGGCCCGGTCTATCGCATCTCGGTTTTGATGCTGGCGGCTGTGATCATTGGCGCTATCGTGTCGCTGGCGGCAATCGCCTTTGTTGAACTGGTTGGCTGGTTGAACGCAACCCTGCTGATTTCCCCGCGCGCCCGCGTTCAAAATGAAGAACCCGCTTGGCTTGTTCCCATCGCCACGGTTGCTGTCCCGGCCCTTGGCGGCCTGATTGTCGGCTTCCTGATCACCCGACTGTCACCTGATAAACGCCCGCTTGGTCCACCCGATGTCGTGCGCGCCGTACAATTGCGCACAAGCCTGCCATCGGCCCGCGCCGGCATCGTCTCTACCGCCGCGGCTGCCTTGTCACTCGGTGTTGGCGCCTCGGTTGGCCAATACGGACCCTTGGTCTATCTCGGCGCTCTCATTGCCAGCGCCGTCAACGGCTTGGGTTTGCGCATTCGCAATCTGGCCGCCATTGCCACCGGCTGTGGCGTTGCCGCTGCCATCGCCACGGCCTTCAATGCCCCGATCGCCGGTCTGGTCTTCGCCCACGAAGTGATCCTGCGGCACTATTCAATGCAGGCCTTCGCACCGGTCACCGTCGCCTCGGCCACCGGCTACGTGATCGCCAACGTTGTCTTCGAACGCCCGGCCTTATTCCTCGTTGATTTCGCCGGTGTCGATCACGGCTATGAATTCGCCCTCTTCGCCTTGCTTGGTGTGATCGCCGCCGGCATCGCGGTTGCCTTCATGCGCTTGACCTTGGCCAGTGCCCGGCTTGCCGCTCGCACCTCTTTCGATCCCGCTCTGCGCCCCGCCATCGCCGGTGCCGTCCTCGGCCTTGTTGCCTTGTGGCTGCCCGACGTTCTGGGGATCGGCAAGGAAACCCTGCGCTTTGCCACCATTGAAGGCGCTTTCCAGTCCTGGGAGCTGGTCTTGCTGGTGGCCGCCAAATTGATGTTGACAGCGCTCTGCGTCGGATTTGGCTTTGCCGGTGGCGTCTTCAGCCCGGCATTGCTCATTGGCATCCTGTTTGGCGCGCTGTTCTGGACAGTTCTCGACGGCGGCATCACGATCGGCAACTCCGGCGTCGCGGTCTATGCGATCTGCGGCATGATGGCGCTCACCAGCCCGGTGATCGGTGCCCCGCTCACCACAATTCTGATCGTCTTCGAACTGACCCGCAGCTATGACCTGACCATCGCGGCCATGGTTGCGGTGGTGTTTTCCAACCTGGTTGCCTACCGTGTCTTCGGCCGCTCCCTGTTCGATGTACAACTCAAGGGACGCGGTATCGATCTGTCCGCCGGCCGCGATCGGGCCCGTCTGGATGCCGTAGCGGTCACCAGGCGAAGCCGGCAGGACTATCCGCAATGCGGCGCACAGGAGACCGGCGGGGCGGTGATCGAAAGGCTGGGCGGAGCCGGTTGGAGCGAGGTCTTCGTCAACGACAAAGGCGGGCGCTACCTTGGCACCGTCAGACTGCACCGCTTGGCGGCCAGTCCGTCAGCCCCGGTCGGCGAGAATCTACAATCCGATAGTGTGGTGTTTGACGAGACAACCACCGTCTGGCAGGCCATGGGCGCTTTGGAAGGTTTTGTCGGCGACGCCATTGCCGTTGTTGACTCCAACACCGGCAAACTCATGGGCGTGGTCACCGAGACCGCCATCATCGAAGCCTACCTTGAGATCGTCCACGACCTGCGGCGGGAAGAAAATGCGGCTATTTAAGACCTTGCTGGGTAGAAGCCTGCTCGTCGTGTTGGTGTGCGCCTGCCCATTCAAACCCGCCCCGGCGGCAGATGCGCTCACTGTCGTATCCTGGGGCGGCGCATATGAAGCCGCTCAGCAGCGCGCCATTTTTGCGCCCTTTACCGCCCAAAGCGGCGTCGAGGTCAACGTGCTGACCTACGCGGGCGGCACCAAAAGCCTGGTTGATCGGGCCGCCGAGGAAGGCTGGGATGTGGTTGACATGACGGAGTCAGATGCCCTGTCGGCCTGTCACCAGGGCTTGCTGCATCCGCTGGATCATGCCGACCTCTTAGTCCCAGCCCGAAAGACAGCGCTGCGCGACGATTTTCCGCCCGGCGCGCTGGCCCGGTGTGCGGTCGCGCAAAACATCTATGCCACCGTCTTTGCCTATAACGAAAAGGCCTTTCCCGGCATCAAGCCCACCGCGCTTGAGGATTTCTTTGATCTCGAGCGCTTTCCCGGCCCGCGCGGGCTTCAGCGCAGCCCCGATGCCATTTTGGAGTGGGCCTTGATGGCAGAAGGCATTCCCGTGGCTCAGATCTATGATCTCTTGAGCACCGGGCGCGGACTCGACCTGGCTTTCCGCAAGCTTGATGACATTCGCGACGCTATTGTCTGGTGGCAAACAGCCGGCGAACCCGACCAACTCTTGCGCGACGGCAAGGTCGTCCTGTCGAGCGGCTTTAACGGCCGCTTCTTTGCCGCCCGCAATAACGGTGAGGCGCCGATCGCTATTGTGTGGGATGGCCAGCTGCTCGGCTACGAAGTCTGGGCCATTCCAACCACAACTCAAAACCTTGCCGAGGCGGAAATCTTTATCGGTTTCGCCACCCAGGCCGATCAACTGGCAAGGCTTGCCGAACACATTCCCTATGCGCCGGCGCGCAAATCCGCCCTGTCACGCATCGGCCTGCATTGGCGTAGCCAAGTGCCTATGCGTCATCACCTGCCCAACGCCGCCCAGCACGCCGGTCGTGCCTTGCTCCGCGACAGCCGCTGGTACGCCAGCACCCGAAAACTGAGGAGGCAGCGTTTCGAGGCCTGGTTGACGAAGACCGCCAAGGTTTCTCAGTAGCAGCATATTGCATAGGTCTTCCGGGAAGAGTTTTGGTGCTGTCACAGCCCCTGAGCGACCTGCCGGCAGCGGCGCGGTAGTGTCACCAGATGCGGGATCTTCCTGTGCCCGCCATCGCTTTCGCCAGCCCGCCATGATGAAGGTTCTTCGATGCGGACGGTGGGTGGGTAGGGCCGGCGTCGACCGCGGCCCCGAAGATGACCGCGCGCCCGAACAGAGCATCGCCACGCCAGAGGCCAAGCAGAATTGATCCCAAATTGCCACCCGATGCTCTGGTCCGGCGCGTCTGCCCCGCCAAGCGCAAGGCGGTGAGACACTTCCTGCAAGCAGACACCATCTGAACTGCCCGAGGCCCGAGCACGCCGACGACCCAGGTCGACGAGACAACCCCGTCCATCCCACGCCCGTTCCGAATCTTCAAGGACAGGCTTGCCGTCATTTAATGCCTGCATGCATGAAGGACTGGATGAACTGGCGCTGGAACAACAGGAAGGCGATCAGCAGCGGCGCGACCGACAAGAGCGTCGCTGCCGAGATGATCGACCAGTCGACGCCGGATTCCGGGGCGCCGAAGATGCCAAGTCCCACAGTCAGCGGCCGGGTTTCGACCGAGTTGGTAATGACCAGAGGCCACAGGAAGTTGTTCCAGTGGTGGCTGACCGAAACCAGGCCATAGGCCAGATAGGTGGGCCGGGCCAGCGGCACATAGACGCGCCAGAGCACACCGAAGGTGCCGCAGCCCTCCAGCCGCGCAGCTTCCTCGAGCTCCTTCGGGGTCGACTTGAACGCCTGGCGCAGAAGGAAGATGCCGAAAGCGCTGGCGATATAGGGTAGGCCAATGCCTGCAAACGTATCAACCAGGCTCAGGCGGGCCATGGTCGCGTAGTTCTCGACGATGAGGATCTCGGGCGTGATCATCAACTGCACCAGCACCAGGGCGAAGGCGATGTTGCTGCCGGCGAAGTCATAGCGAGCGAAGGCATAGGCCGCCAGAGTGCAAACGATGAACTGGCCGATGACCAGTGCGGTCACCAGGACGAAGGTGTTGAAGGCGTAGCGCAGGAACGGCGCCTGCGACAGCGCCTCGCGGAAGTTCTCCAGCGTTAGCGGTGCGAAGAGGTCAAAATGAATTGCATATTCAGAGCCGTGAAACGCCGCCCAGATCGCGTAAGCCAAGGGCGCGATCCAGAGGATCGCCAGGAACCATGCAGCGCCAGTCTCGAGCAGGTCGGAGAAGGACCAGGACCGGCCCGGAGCCATGCTCTGGGCGCTCATCGGTAGTGGATCCGCTTGTCGAAGAAGAAGAACTGCGCCAGTGCCATCACCGCCAGAAGGCCTAGCAGGACGACCGTTAGTGTCGCCGCATAGGTCGCATCGAAATAGGAGAAGGCGCTCTCGAATATGTAATAGAGCAGCAGGTTGCTGGCATTATCCGGACCCCCCTTGGTCAGCACGAAGAGGTGGTCCACCAGCTTGAACGAGTTCAGAACCGCATTGATCAGCACGAACAGCGTCGTCGGCATCAGCAGCGGGAAGATAACCCGTCGGAAATAGTACCAGCGAGAGGCGCCCTCCAAGCGCGCTGCCTCGCCCAGCTCGGGCGGCAGATGTTGCAGGGCCGCCAGGTAGAATATCATGAAGAAACCGGCCTCCTTCCACACGGTCATAACGATGATCGCCGCTAGCACCGTGTCCGGATCGCCCAGCCAGTTGTGCCCCGGCAGCCCGAAGAGAGCGAGGATCTGGTCGATAAGGCCGATATCGGGCGAGTAGAAAAACAGCCAGATGTTGGCGACTGCGATCATTGGCAGGATCGTCGGCGTGAAATAGGCCATTCGGATCAACGAGCGCCCCGGCAGGGCCCGGTTGACCAGCAGCGCCATGGCGATCGCCAGCGCGATCGAGGCAGGGATGGTGCCGGCCGCGAACCAAAAATTGTTGACCAGCACCTTCCAGAAGATCGGGTCCTCGATCATTGCCTCGTAGTTGCCGAGGCCGATGAACTTGGAGGGGCGGATCGCCGATCCCTTCGAGTAGAAGCTGTCGAAGAAGGTCGCCACCGTCGGGTAGTGGGTGAAAGCGACCAGCAGGATCGCTGCCGGGGTCAGCAGCAGCCAGCCATAAACATGACGCATCATGTTGGGATTGGCTTGCATGCGCGCAGCCCCGGCGGCGTCAGCTCAGCGGTAGTTCTTGAGCAGGCGGTCGGCCGTGCTCTGCGCCTCGGAGAGCGCGTCGCCTGGGCTCTTCGAGCCGGTCAGCGCCGCCTGGATAGCGTCGTCCAGCGCCTTGCGCACGCGGCCGGTCTCGAAGGTTGAAAGCTCGGCGGTGGCAAATTCAAGCTGATCGCGCGCGACCGCAGCATAGGGGAAGCCCTTGACGTATTCCTTCAACGTCTCGGTATCGTAGGATGCCTGGCTGATCCCCATATAGCCCGTCTTCATCGACCACTCGGCCGAGCGTTCAGGTGAGGTCATGAACTTGATCAGTTTCAGGGCTGCGGCGCGTTCCTCGTCCGAGGTCTGCTTGAATATGTAGAAGTTGCCGCCACCCGTGGGCGTGCCGCGGCGCTTGTTGGCGGGCAGCATGGCAACGCCGAAGTCGAAGGAGGCGTTCTCCTTGACCGCCGTTAGATTCCCGGTCGAGTGCCACATGATCGCGGTTTTGCCTTCCAAGAAGTTCTGGCGCAGCGTGCCCCACTCGATCGTCCCCTCGGGCATTACCCCGTGGGTCGCGCCTAGATCCTTCCAGAACTGCAACGCCTCGACGGTCGCCGGCGCGTCGAAGTAGGTGGTGTTCCCGGCGCCGTTCATCAGCACTTGGTCATTCTGCATCGTCAGCGCGCCGAACATCCAGTAGGGATAGCCGGTCGAGGGGATCATCATACCCCATTGCGAGCCGTCGCCCTTGGTCAGCTCCTTTCCGGCCGCGACCAAATCGTCCCACGTCGCGGGCGGGTTCTCCGGGTCCAGCCCGGCGGCACGGAAGGCGTCTTTGTTGTAATACATGACGATGGTCGAGCGCTGGAAGGGGATGCCCCAGGTCTTGCCTGCGGTCTGCCCGTTCTGCATCAGAGTCGGATAGAACGAGTCGAGCCAGGCGCGGTCCTCGTCGGTCGAGACGATGTCGTCGAAGGCGACGATGGCGTCCTGCTCGATCAATTCGTAAATATCGATCGAGAACATGACCGAGAGCTGCGCAGGCTCACCGCTCTGCAAGGCGGCCAGGGCCTTGATCCGGGCGTCGTTGTAGTTGCCGGCATAGATCGCGTTGACCTTGATGTCCGGGTGCTCGGCCATGAAGTCGGCGACGATGCCGTCGACCACCTGGGTCAAGGGGCCACCAACGGCAACTGGGTAATACATGGTCAGTTCGGTCTCGGCCTGTGCCTGAGCACCGGCAAAGGCCATCCCGGCGGCGAGTATCGTGCCCGCGAAAGCCTGCTTCAGTCTGTGCAACATCTTCTCGTTCCTCCCTTTCACTTCGTTCTGGGTCGCGCCTTGCACGATCCGCTCTCCGACTTCGATCCTGTCGTTATCCCGTAGCGGCTGTCGCTCCTGAAGGGCCGCTCTGGCGAATTCCCTCGGCATCGAACAAATGCAGATCCCCGTCGTTCCAGCCCACATGGGTGGCCTCACCGATGCCCAACGACACGCGTCCGGGCACCCGTGCCATCAGCACCGACTTGCTCAGCTTCAGGCGCAGCACCGTCTCCGCACCCATATAGTCGATCGCTGTGACGATCGTGTGAATGCCGGTCTCCGCAAGGCGCACATGTTCGGGCCGGACCCCGATCGACCAACCGGGCTTGACCCCTTTCGCTCCGACAACCTCGGCGGGCAACACGTTCATGGGCGGCGTGCCCAGGAATTGTGCGGCGAAGACCGTTGCGGGGCGCCCGTAAAGGTCCGCGGGTGTCGCAATTTGTTCGATCCGACCGCCGTTCAGCAGCACCACCTGATCAGCCATCGACATCGCCTCAGTCTGGTCATGAGTCACGTAGATCATGGTCAGACCCAGCCGCCGTTGCAGCGCGTGGATCTCGTCGCGCATTTCAGCGCGCAGCTTGGCATCCAAGTTCGACAGCGGTTCATCCATCAGGCAGACGGGCTGGTTGGCGACGATGGTCCGCGCCAGTGCCACCCGCTGGCGCTGCCCGCCGGAAAGCTGCGCCGGCCGGCGATCCAGCAATTGATCCAGCCCCACCATTTTCGCCGCTTTCGCCAGTCGCGCCTCACGCTCCTCGGGCGCCACCCGGCGAACCTTAAGGCCGAAAAGGATGTTTTCGCGCACATTCAGATGAGGGAACAACGCATAGGATTGGAAGACCATCGAGACCCCGCGCCGCGCCGCATCGGCCCAGGTAACATCGCCTCCGCTGATCGCGATACGCCCGCCATCTACCGTCTCGAGCCCGGCGACCAGACGCAAAATTGTGGATTTGCCGCAACCTGACGGACCCAACAGCACGGTCAGGGTCCCCTCGGGTACCGCAAAGGAGACATCGTCAACGGCGCGGAATTTATCCCATTGTTTGATTAGATGGTCGACCTGAACGCCGGTCATGCCATTTGCTCCCCGCCGCCGCAGATGACCAAGTCGGTTCCGGATTGACGAAGCAAGTCAACGATGGCCTGGGGCGGAGGCGCATCGCAGAAGACCGTGGTCGCCTCGGTGATATTCCCGCCGCGCACATCGGCGTTGCGATCGAACTTGCTCCGGTCCAGCACTAGGAAGGTTGCACGGCTGTTCTTGCGGATCAGCTGGCGGGCATGCACTTCCTCTTCGTAGAAGTCCAGAAGCGTGCCGTTCTTGTCGACCCCGCCGACGCCATAGATGCCGATATCGACAATGTAGGAAGACAGGAACTCCTCCATCCCCTTGCCCAGAATATCGCGGTCGCCGTTACGCAGGCGACCACCGGCTATGAAGACCTCGAAACTGGGATTGGCGCAGGCTAGCATCGCCACGTTCAGGTTGTTGGTGAAGACACGTAGCCCCTCGTGGCGCAGCAAGGCCGCGGCCACCAATTCGGGTGTCGTCCCAATGCTGAAGGTCAGCGAGGCACCGTTCGGGATCCGTCGCGCCGCCTCGCGGGCGATCCGCTGTTTTGCCTGGCGCGCGAGAATACGGCGCGAGACATAGGCGAGATTGCCGACTTCGGGCGGTTGTTCCACCCCGCCATGCCGGCGCCGGACGATGCTGTGATCGCAGAGCGTGTTCAGATCCCGACGGATGGTCTGCGCGGTAAGGCCGAACCGGTCGGCCAGAGCGTCGACGGTCAGGAACCCTTGCTCCCGCACCAGCTCGGCAATCTGCACCTGACGCTCCGAGAGAGATTTCATCCGAACTCTTAAAGCCTCCCAGTCCGTGGGCACAGGATGGCTGGCAATGTTCGAATGCGCAAGTGTTAAGTTCATTCGAACATTTGGTTTTGCAAGATATCAGATCGAAGGGAAGTCGCCTTCAACAAGTGTCACAGATCGAACTGACGCAACATCAACCTTCACCACGGCGGTCAAACAGGTATTGGGCGCGTCCGATCGGATCAAACAGTGGGAGTGACGCTCAGGTCGACCTTGCCGTCGGTTCCGGGTTCCGGGTCCCGGGTCCTTAATACATCGATTGAAGCGCTTTCCTCGGGGGACCTGATTTTCGTTTAATGCGCTTCGTCCAGTGGGGTGGCATCGCGTCGGGCGCGGTTTCGCCCTCACTCCCCGGCGCTTTTACCAGAGATAGGATCGCTTGTGCTGGCGCCGGGGACGTCGAAGTGGCCGGATGTCCAAAGCGGCCCTTTGGCGAGGTTGTCGTTTCAGGTCAACTCGTAGACTTGGCGATGGACTCGTTCAGTTCCACCTTGTAGCCATCCGGATCTTCGCAAAAGGCGATCACCCGGGTGCCGTGCTTCATCGGCCCCGCCGGGCGGGTGATTTTGATCCCGGCTGCGGCCAGTTCCTCGCAGGCCTTGTAGACATCCGGCGTCTCGATGCAGAGATGGCCCCAGCCGTTGCCCTTGTCGTAGTCTTCGCCCTGATCCCAATTTTCGGTGAGTTCGATCGTCGGAAACGCGGCCTCCGGCCCATAGCCGATGAAGGTGTTGGTGAAACGCCCGTCGGGATAATCGGTGCGGCGCAGCACCTGCATGCCGAGAACGCCGCAATAGAAGTTGATCGAGCGCTCCGTGTCGCGCACCCGGATCATGGTGTGGGCCAGGCGCCAGCCTGTGGTCGAAGGGTCCTTGCTCATGACGAACTCCTTGTTGTGTTGCTTCTCGATCGCGCGTCAGGTCCGGCCGGTCAGCCGGTCGACGACCAGTTCCTGAAAGGCGCGCACGCTGTCTTCCCAGAAGGGCGAGAGCAAGCCGCCGGCGTCGGCGACCGGCGAGGCCCGCCCCAACTGCATACGCTCGCAGATGGCGTGATCTTCCTTGTGAACCGCCCACCAGAGGCGCTTCAGGGCCTCGACCTCATCCGTGGGCGGAAGAACCCCGTCGGTGCGGTAGATAACCCGCTTTTGCAAGGTCCGCCCTGGTGCCAGCGGCAGGTCCAAGTAAACCCCCAACTGGTCCGGTGCATAACGGCCTAGGATAAAGATCGGGAAGAGGGTCAAGTAGCGCGAGCTGACCGCCAGGCTGTCGGTGCTGCCGGTGTTCTCCGGCAGGTCGACGAGGCTGCCAAGGCAATTGCCATCGATGAAGGTCCGGTGATCGGTCAGCGGCTGGTCCGTCGTCTTTGGATGGACGAACTGCACGTGATAGGGTTCGATGAAGTTCTCCATGATGAACTTCCAGTTCGCCGCCACCTCGCCAAAATCCAGGGTCGCGACTGGCACCAAGTTCTCGAACGCCATCCCTTCAAGCCGCTGGATCAAGGGCCTGGCGTAGGTTTCGAAGGGTTCCGCATCGCCGCTTAGGTTGACGAAAATCCAGTCCTGCCAGACCGCGCAACGGACCGGAACCAGGCCATGTTCGGCGGCCGAAAATCCGTCCGGCGGCTGGTGGTCGGTGCCGCCGAAATAGGGCGCCGAGCGCAAGGCGCCATCCAATCCGTAGGCCCAGGCATGGTAGGGGCAGCGGATCAAGGAACCGACATTGCCCGGCGCGTCGACAAGCTGCAGGCAGCGGTGCCGGCAGGCGTTGTGGAAGGCGGCGATGCTGCCATCCCGTTGCCGGACGATAAGAACGGGTTTGCCGCCCACCGACACCGGCTGGACATCGCCGGTTTTCGTAAAGTCGTGGCGAAAGGCGACGAAGACCCAGCACTTCGTGAACAGGGTCTCGCCTTCAAGGCGGAATAGGTCTTCGTCCGTGTAGGCCGCCGCCGGCAGCCCACGCTTGGGCGTGCCCTGCTCTTGGCGCCAGGCGATCAAGTCATCAGCGACGTCGGGCATAGCGGTCCTCCCAGTCGCGTTTCAGCAGAAACTGGTTCTTTAGATTCTTGAGGCCGAAGAGAACCTCCGATTGGACGATGTCCTCGGCGCCGTGGATTTGCTTTTCTAAAAATGCCAGGAAGTCGGCGCGGTCGTCGGAGACGACCTCGACCAAGAGATCGAAACGCCCGGCGACCCACAGGATGTAGACGACCCGGTCGTCGGCGCCGAGCCTTTGGCCGACAGTTTCGGGGCTGATGCCCGCGGCTACGCGAAGCGCAATCATCGCGTCGGTCTGATACTCGGCTGCGACCGGATCGACGATGGCGACGATCTTCAGCATGCCCGCGTCCTTCATTGCCGCGACCCGGTTACGGATGGTTCCCTCGGAAACCGAAAGCCGCTGGGCGATCTCCAAGAAGGGCATGCGGCCGTCATCCTCGAGCAAGGTGACGATCTTGCGGTTGAGGTTTTCCTCAGGAGAGCGGGTGTTGGGGACGCCCGTGAGGGGCTCTGTTATCTGCGGTCTGGAATTGGCAGCCATAGGATCATCCGCCCAATTCACAAAGAAACATGCGATATTCGCAGAAGTGCAGAGGAAATCCAATGAAAAATGCTAATTTCGCAGAAATTGTTTCGTTATTCGTAGGAAGGATGAGATAATTCCCGGGTGGTTATCACCGCGGCCCCGTCGTCCGCCACCTGCATCCGCGCGGCCGGGCCGCGACGATGCTCGGGAAGTCAGACAAGGGGGACGCTCTATGTCGGCGAAACGCAGGAAAGGCGTGCGAAACGATGGGCCCTACGCCGGCTACCATCAGACTTGGCTTGGCCAAAGCGATACCGGGTTGACCCGGGTCGGGCCTGGCACGCCGGCCGGCGAGTACTTGAGGCGCTATTGGCAGCCGGTGGCCATCGCCGCCGAGCTTGGCGAGCTACCAAAGCCGATCCGCATTCTGGGCGAGGACCTGGTGCTGTTCCGCGAGACGGGCGGTCGTGTCGGCCTGGTGCATCGCCGCTGCCCGCACCGTCGCGCCTCTTTGGAGTTCGGCCGGCCGGAGGGGCGGGGCATCCGCTGTTGCTACCACGGCTGGCTTTTCGATGTCGACGGCACGATCCTCGAGGTTCCCGGCCAGCCGGCCGGGGTCGAGGAAAAGGTCTGCGCCTCGGTCAGGCTCGGGGCCTATCCAGTCCAGGAGTACAAGGGCCTGATCTTCGCCTACCTGGGCCCGCCGGAGCTTCGCCCGGTTTTTCCGATTTACGACACGCTAGAGCTGGCCGACCACGACTACGTTCCTTACCGGGCGCCCTTCCACTGCAACTGGCTGCAGGTTCTCGATGCCATCCTCGATCCGCTCCACACCGCCTTCCTGCATTCGCGCATCAGCCGCGAGCAGTTCAGCCAGGGTTTCGGTGAGATCGGCGAGATGGCGTTCTACGAGCGCGGCTTGCGCTTTCTCGGCACTGCCACGCGGCGGGTTGGCGATCACGTCTGGGTACGCACCAACGAGTTGGTTCTGCCCAACTACACGCAGGCCGGGGCCGCCTTTGCGGTTGACGGCAGCAAGCCCTGTTACTATGGGCGCACCGCCTTCGCGCGCTGGGTGGTGCCGGTCGACGACGGCGAGACCCTCTGTTATGCCTGGGCGGTCTTTGGCGATCGCGGCGATCCCAAGGCCTTCAACACCCCGGAGGGACCCGAGTTGATCGAGCAGGGCGAGGTATTCGATCGCAGCTACGAGGAAAGACAGCGCTTTCCAGCCGATGCGGAAGCGACCGAGGGCATGGGCCCCATAACCGAGCATGAGAAGGAAAACCTGGTGCCGAGCGACCGCGGTGTTGTGCTCTACCGCAAGCGCTTGCGACAGATCATCCAAGACCTGCAAGCCGGCAAGGAGCCAGCCCATGTCCAGCAACATTGTCCCGATCTCCCTGTTCCCACCTATGGCGGGGACACGGTCCTACGCCTGCCGAAAGATGGCGGTGACGACGGGGCTCTGCTGCGTCGGATTGGGCAAGCCGCCATGCAGGCACAGTTCGATGCCGAGGCGCTGCCCGAGCATCGGCGCGTCGCCCAGGTCGTCGCCCAGCTGAAGGCGCTGGAAGCGGAGGTCTCGGCCGCATGACCGCGCGTCGCGAAGTTAAGGTGCATGTGAAGAACAATCATGCCTCGCCGCTTACTTTTCCCTCGACGCCGGAAGGTGAGGCGGTCTTCACCACCACCCAGGAGCGCTGGCATGAGGCGCTCGGCCGCCATCCCGACTTGGCGCCGCAGCTCGAAGTCTTCATCGATTGGGACTGCGAGAATTTTGCCAAGTCCATGCAGGACGCCGAGGTCCTGCTCTGCTGGGACCTGCCGACCGAGAACCTGCGCGCCGTTGCCCCTCGTTTGAAATGGATCCACATCATCGGCGCCGGGGTCGAGCACCTTTGTCCAATGGATTGGGTTCCCGATGGCGTGCAAATCGTCAACAACAAGGGCGCCCATAAGGCCAAGGCCGGGGAATTCGGCCTCATGAGTGTCTTGATGCTGCACACCCATATGCCAGCCATCGTCACCAACCAGCGGGCGGGTGCGTGGAAGTCGCTGTTCTCGACGCCGATTGCCGGCAAGACCGTCTTGATTGTTGGCGTCGGCAGCCTCGGCGGCGGTGCGGCCGAGCAACTGAAAGCGCTTGGCCTGGAGGTCCTCGGCGTCAATCGAAGCGGCAGGCCGCATCCCAGTGTCGACGAGATGCGACCGCTGGCTGGCCTCGATGACCTGCTGCCGCGCGCCGATTTCGTCTTCGTCTCGCTGCCGGCGACACCGGAAACCATCGGCCTGTTCGATCGCGCCCGCCTTGAGCGGCTGAAGCCCGGCGCCGGCATCGTCAACATCGGTCGCGCCTCGGCCATGGACTACGCGGCGCTCGCCGATCACTTGCGCGGCGGCCATCTCTCCGGGGCCGTCATCGACGTCTTCGACCCGGAACCCTTGCCGCCGGACTCACCGCTGTGGTCGGTGCCCAACCTGATCGTCACGCCGCACGTCTCCGCCGACGACGGCGACAACTACATTCCCATCACTCTCGACATCTTCATGAACAACATGCGCCGCTATTTGGCGGGCGAGCCGCTGCAAAATCTGGTCGATCCCGCCTTGGGCTATTAACTCGGATTGTTCATAACAGCCTTTGGGTTTGACGGGGGTGCATTCTTGAATGGGGCCCCGATCAGTGCAACTCTTCAAGGCCGGCGGTCAAACGCGCCACGGCGAAAGGCCAGACACATGACCGCACCCGAGCCGCTGGGTGCAGTCGCCTGTCCCCTTGGATAGGAAACGGCCTCCGAGGACATAATCGCAGGCACTATTCAACTACAGAGGGCCTCGGTGAGGGCGTCGATGGCGGAAAGCGTGGTCAATAGAAAATCGAGATTGAGGTAGTCCGGCCAGCTCGACAGTTTCACAACGACGATTTCCTTGGGTATGTCGATGTAGATCAATTGGCCAAAAACCCCACTCGCCATGATCTGAGCCTTATCCACATCGCGGATCCAGAACTGATTGCGGTAGGCGCCGCGCGGGAAGATATCCACGTAGTGTCCGGCGAAGGCCGAGGGATCACCGGCCAAGGTGTCACGTACGTAGTCGGCCGTGAGGATTTGCTGGCCGTTGAAAGCACCACCATTGCAGTACATTTGGCCAAAACGCCCGTAGTCGCGAAGGCTCGCGTTGAAGCCGCCATCGGCCGAGGCGAAGCCGGCCGGATCCACGGTGAAGTTGGCGTCGCGTTCTGCACCTAGAGGGCGCCAGATCTCACGGCTCACCAGTTCAGCCAGGGGGGTGTTGCTCACTCGCTCCATCGCCCAGGCGATCACGTCGGTCTCGATCGAGCGGTAGAGAAAGGCGCCGCCGTGCGCCCGCTCCCTGGGCAGGGTCAGCATGAAATCGTACATGCAAGTCGGAAGATCCGCGGGTGCATCTGCCGGCCAGGGTTTCCAGCCACAGACGTATTCCTCATGCATGACGTCGGCACCGGGGACACCATAGTCTTCAGAAAAGCGCACGCCGCTGCGCATGTCGAGCAGATGCCGCAGCGTGGCGCCAGCATAGCCGCTTGTGTCGAGCTCCGGTACGTAGTCGCTCACCGGCGCTTCCGGGTCCAAGAGGCCGCGGCCGATCAGCACGCCAGCAGTAGCCGCCGTGACCGACTTCGCCACCGATTGAGAAAGGTGAAGGCTGTCTTCGCCCATGCCGTTGAAGTATCTCTCCAACACCAGGCGGCCGCGGTGTAGAACTAGGAATCCGTCGGTGTAGGTCTGATCCAGAACTTGGCGAAGGGTCCTCTGACAGCCATCATGATCGGTGACGGCCAGATCGTCGAGTTCCTGCAAGTCGGCCTCGAAGCGCGCCGCATGGCCTCGGCCTCGCCGCA
This sequence comes from Rhodospirillales bacterium, assembly GCA_965222795.1. Taxonomy (GTDB): domain Bacteria; phylum Pseudomonadota; class Alphaproteobacteria; order Kiloniellales; family CBDCUY01; genus CBDCUY01. The sequence goes on from OZ244972.1 coordinate 5,010,810, forward strand.
CCGCGACGGTCGGCAGAATTTGGCGAATGTGCTGGAAGGCCCAGCGGTTAAAGGGCGGCGAATCCCAGTTGGCGTGGGACACCCGTTTCTCCGGGGGAGGGGGAAATCCCTGCTGAATGCCTAGCTCAAATGCCGTCGCCGGCGGCGGGCCGGCATCCTCTCCATTTTCGTCCATCAGCCCTTCCAAATGCCGAATTGATAGCCCTAAGGTCCACCCTCAACCAAATCTAGCCTGAGGGCTTAGCGGTGGGGCGGGCGATGTCCTTAGCGGACCAGCGCCAAGGGCAGCCGTTTAGCCCCTAAGCGAAAGACCAGCGCTCGGCATTGCGGTTGCCATCCACCGGCGCATCGCCACCGATCCTCTGGGGGATGTGGACCTTGTTACTGGCCGCTACCAGCCAGTTCTTGAACACCGGGCAGACGAAGCCGCCTTCATCGCGCACCAACTGTTGCATTTCAGCATACATCGTCCGGCGCTTGGCCTCATCCAATTCGGCCCGCGCATCGACCAGCAGTTTCTCGAAACGCGCATTGTTCCAATGGGTCTCGTTCCACGCGGACTCGGCGGAAAACGCCTGAGTGAACATCAGATCCTCGGTCGGGTGACCGTACCAGACCGATACGCAGAAGGGCTTGACGTTCCAAATCTCGCTCCAATAGCCATCCGTCGGGACCTGCGTGATAGTCATGTTGATCCCAGCCTTCGCCGCGTGCTCCTTGTAAAGCACAGCGGAATCGATGCCGCCGGCGTAGATTTCGCTGGCCCAAAGGGTGATGTCGAGCTGGGAGAGGCCTGCCTTTTTCAGGTGAAACTTGGCCTTGTCCGGATCGTACATACGCTGCGGCAGCTCTGATGCGAAATAGCGCTGTGCCTTGGAAATCGGGTGGTCATTGCCGAGATAGCCATGGCCGCGCAGCAAGGTCTGTAACATGGCGTCGCGATCGATGGCGTATTTGAGGGCATAGCGCACGTCGTTGTTATCGAAGGGCGCTGTGTCCATGAGCATGGGGAAAGTATAATGGCTGTTGCCGCCGACTTCGCGAATTTGCAGATTCGGCACTTTCTCTAGGAGATGTAGGGTCTGGGGTTCCGGGTCGTCGATGGCATCGACTGTGCCGTCGCGCAAAGCGCTAGTGCGGGCGCCCACATCGGCCACGTGGAGAGTTTCTACCTCGTCAAAGTAAGGCCGGCCTTCCTTGAAATAGTTGGGGTTGCGTTTGGTTGCCGAGCGCACGCCCGGTTCCCAGTGGGTGAGCATGAAGGGTCCGGTTCCGATGCCCTTTTCCCACTCCGCGTCCATCGTCCCGGCTTGCGCAATGGGGAAACGTGAACTCGCCAGAAGGATCGGAAAATCGGCATTACCCGTTTTCAGCTTGAACACGACGCTGTGCTTGTCATCGGCCTTTACGTCGTCAATACCTGCTACCAGGCCCTTACCAATTGAGCGAGAGTCCTCGCCCCTATGCACGTTGATAGAGTGGACCACGTCATCGGCCACCAACGACTTGCCATCGTGAAACTCGACGCCCTTGCGGAGTTTGAAGACCCACTGGGTGGCATCATCGGATACTTCCCAGCTTTCCGCCAACTCACCTGCGACCTGACCGTCGGGAGTCACTTCCGTAAGGTTGCTGAGGAGCTGCCATTGGGTGTTGACCTGATGAGTGTCGCCGCCACCCAAGACCCCGAATAGGGTATCGGAGTTCGACCCACCACGTAACGCCTGACGGAACTTGCCACCCTGCTTCGGTGCCGCGGCCTTGGCTTCCTCGGCCAGGAGGCCAGCGGGGATCGCCGCTACCAAACCCATTGCTGTCGCCCGTTTGATGAACGCGCGACGACTGATACGACCTTCCGAGAAGCTTCTTTGAAGGTTTTCGAATTGATTCACGTCTGCATCCTCCCTGATTTCGTTAACCTCGGCATCGCAGTGACCTGGGGGTAGTGAAGCCAAGATTCACCCCGAGAGTCATCCGACGACACCAGGGCCTGCACTCGTTCCGCTATGCCCCTGGGCGTCCCCGCCATGGATCGTCATTGCCTGAAATCGCCGCTGCTTCCGCTACTGCAGGGAGCGCCTCCTACCGAACTATTTTGAGAAGTGCCCCAAAAGCTTGTTATAATTTTTTCGCCAGTTAGCTTACTTTTTCGACCAAATGCGTTAATCCAAGGGCTGCGACGCTGGGAGAGCGAGGATCGTAAATGCAAGAGAGAGCGAGATGAAGAACTCGGCAGGGCTTTCGGTCCAACGATTGGCCTTCGTATTGATCCCACGGTTTAACATGACCGCATTGGTCACGACACTCGAGCCGCTACGCGTCGCCAACTACCTTAGTGACAAAGCGTTGTACGAGTGGCGTTTCCTTTCAGTCGAAGGCGGCATGGTGACGGCCAGTAATGGTATGACTTTGGACAGCGAGCCCCTGGCCAGAGCCGACGAACGTTGGGACACCATCTTCGTTTGTGGCAGCTGGGATAGCGAGCACTACGAGAACGCCGCGCTCTTCGCCTGGCTTCGGCGCATGGATCGTAGCGGCATCACCTTGGGTGCCATGGATATCGGCGCGTTCATTTTGGCCCGTGCGAAGTTGCTCTCCGGTTTCAGCGCAACCGCCCAGTGGTCTTGTCTTAGGGCTTTTTCAGAACAGTACCCAGGCACGACCGCGCTAGAACAGCTCTTCGTGATCGATCGCAAGCGTATAACCAGTGGTGGAGGCACCGCTGGTCTGGACATGATGCTGCACGAGATCGAACAGCGGCATGGCCGGCAATTGGCCTTGGAGGTGTCGGACCAAATTCTCCATTATCCGGTTCGCGACGCAGACTCACCACAACGCATGGCGCTTGGAAGCAAACAGAGCGAGCTGCATCCCGTGGTCCGCGGCGTTATCGCGACTATGGAAGACAACCTAGAAGAACCCATCGCAGTGCCAACATTGGCCAAGACAGCCGGCGTATCACAGCGCAAGCTGGAACGTTTGTTTCGTAAGTACGTCGGCAGCTCCGTGATCAGCTTTTATCACGTTTTGCGGCTGCAGTACGCACGGGCCTTGCTGACCAACACCAGCCTCAGCGTCCGCGAGGTGTCAGTGGCGGCCGGATTTTCGAGCATGTCCTACTTCACCAAATCCTTCTCGGCGCACTTCGGCAAGCGGCCCCGGGAATACCGCGAAGCCTGGCCCGGCAAGGAGGCCGGGCCCCGTTGGCCGGGCACCACGGCTTTGTTGGTGGAGGCGGCCAGATTGCCTCGTTCTCCCACAAAGAAGTCGGATCTGTCCCATTGAAGGTGACGAGAGTTGCTTGCCGTGTCAGCGGCTGTGGTCGGAGTTCGCCTGTCGAACGGCCCGGAGCACGCCTACCAGCGCCTGGTCCCGCGCTCTGGCCAGGGTCGCGAAGTCCTTGCCGGCGGCTTCGCGGGCGCAGCCTTGCACCATGCTGTCGCGCAGCTCTTGGGTGAGTTCCGGCGCCTCGAGCCGGGTCCAGGGCAACTTCAGGGCCGGTCCGAAGTGGTCCAGGTTGTAGGCCATGCCGCCCTCGCCGCAGGCGACGTGGAAGGCCATGCAGGGTCCCAGCACCGCCCAGCGAGGTCCCGGTCCCTTGGCGATGGCGAGGTCGATCTGCTCGACCGAGGCCTCGCCGTTGGCGACCATGTGGAGCGCCTCTCGCCACAAGGCTTCCTGCAGGCGGGTGGCAATAAAGCCCGGGATCTCGCGGTCCATGACTAGCGGTGCCTTGCCGACTAAGCGGTAGAAATCCGCCGCCCAATCAACTGTGTCCGGCGTTGTTCGCGCCCCCCCGATCATTTCCACTAAGGGCAGCAGGTAAGGCGGATTAAAAGGATGGGCTACAACCGTGCGCTCCGGCGTCGAGCAGCGCGCCTGTATGTCAGTCATCGACAGCCCTGAAGTGCTGGACGCGATCACCACCTCTGCTGGGACCAGGTCGCCAAGCAGTTCATAAACCGACTGCTTGAGCGCCAGATCCTCCGGCACGCTTTCCTGAACAAAATCCGTATCGGCGCAGGCCGCCGCTAGGTCAGTGGTGCAGGTCAAGTTGTCGAGCGACGCTCCCTCGGCCAGTCCCAGGGCCTCCAGGCTCACCCAGGCCGTCTCTACCAGTTGCCGCAAGGCGTCTTCCTCGGCAGCATCGTGAAGGTAGGTCGTCACGTGATAACCCCGCGCCAGGAAGTGGGCCGACCAGCCACCGCCGATGGCTCCCGCACCAACGCTGGTCACCCGGCGAACGTCTTCAGGGATTTTCCTCGTCATGCCCGATCCTTACTCTCGTCAATTTTGCCTAGTCGGCACTAACGGCCCTTGAAGGCGGGCTTTCGTTTTTCCATAAAGGCTTGCACGCCCTCCTTGGCATCTTCGGACCGCAACATGGCCCGATAGGTCGGTAGGTCGCCGGTGCGCATGGTGGTAAAGGCGGACTGGATTGTTTCGCCTTCAATGGCGCGCAGCACCTCCTTGACCGTCTGCAAGGCAAGCGGCGCCGCCTCGGCCAGCTGATCTGCCCAATCCCTGGCAGTGGTCATGAGGTCTGCTGCGGGGACGACCAAGTTGACCAGGCCGTGTCGATAGGCCTCTTCGGCCGGCATGCGCCGACCCAGGAGTAACATTTCCATCGCAATGTTGTAGGGAATGCGTCGCGGCAGGCGCTGGATGGCGCCGGCATCGGGGATGATACCAAGCGGCATCTCCGGAAGGGCGAACGCCACATGCTCGGCGGCAATGATGAGATCGGCCGCCAGGGCGATTTCGAATCCGCCGCCGATGGCTAGGCCGTTCAAGGCTGCGATCACCGGCTTGTTGAGATCCCACATCTCGGTGATGCCGGCAAAACCGCCCGGCACCTCGGCCTCGCTTTCCCACCAGTTGTCGAGTTGCTGCTCGCCGCTCTGCAATGTCTTGAGGTCCCATCCGGCAGAAAAGATCCGATCGCCGGCTGCTGTTAGAATAGCCACGCGCAGGGCCGGATCATCGCGAAACTCGGCGAAGGCGTCACCCATTTGGCGGCTGGTTGCGTGATCGATGGCGTTAACCTTCGGGCGGTCCAGCGTGATCTCCAACACTGATCCCCGCCGCTCGACCTTGATCGCATCACCCATGACCACGCGCTCCTTTGACCAACTGTTGCCGAACTAGGTGTTGAGACATCCGCCTCATCCCGGCTCGCGATAGAGGACCATGATCCAAAGGGTGACGAGGCGTTATTTGCGACTTTTCGACAAGCCTGCGTGTAATTCGACACAGATGGCCAAATCCGCCAATCCTCACCCCGATTTCCTCCCCGTGGCACAATGCGATGAACCTGTCGAAAATCTATCTATTCCGTCGGATAATTTCGTTTAGCTTCAAGGCTTGTGCCCATCATTGTCCTGTCCAATCAAATGTCTGTCTAGGGGCGTGCGTGATGGATTTCCAACCCAGCGAAGAGCAGCGCCTGTTGGTGGATTCCCTGCGTGCCTTCGTAGAACGCGAGCTTCTCCCGCACGAGGAGGCGGTCGAGCGCAACAACAATGTCGCAGAAGAGCTTGGCCGACAAATAAAACAAAAGGCCATCGAGATGGGTTTCTACGCCGCCAACCTGCCCGAAGAGGTGGGCGGCGCCGGTCTCAGCTACACCAGCCTTGCGTTGATGGAGCGGGAGCTTTGTAAGACCAACTTCGCCTTGCAGCACTTCATCGGGCGGCCGTCGGAGATCTTGCTCGCTTGCGAGGGCGAGCAGCGCGAGCGCTACCTGCTGCCCTGCGTGCGCGGCGAGCGCGACGAGTGCTTCGCCTTGACCGAGCCCGGGGCCGGCTCCGACATCATGTCAATGACGACCCACGCCAAGCGCGATGGGGACGATTTCGTCATCAACGGCGCCAAGCATTTCATCAGTGGTCATACCCTGCCGGATTTCGCCATCGTCTTTGCCGTCACAGGCCACGGTGAGACGGCCAAAGGCCCGCGCAAACGGGTGACCGCTTTCCTGGTCGATCGCGGGACCAAGGGCTTCGATCTGCGCCCCGGCCCGCGTTGCATCAGCCATCGCGGCTATCACAACTACCAGCTCAACTTCGACGACTGCCGCGTCGGGTCAGGACAAATCCTCGGCGCGGAGGGCGAGGGTCTGGACCTGGCCAACAAGTGGCTCCACATGGGTCGGGTGTGGGTGGGGGCCGGCTGTTGCGGGCGGGCCGAACGGTTGCTCAACCTGGCGACCGAATGGGCCGCAACGCGTCAGCAGTTCGGACAGCCTATCGGGCGTTTCCAGGGGACTTCCTTCAAGCTCGCTGACATGGCGACCGAGCTTCAGGCCGCCGACCTACTCGTCATGCAGGCGGCCTGGAAGGCTGAGCAAGGCACCATGACCACGGTCGACGCGGCCATGGCCAAGTTGTTCGCCTCGGAAATGCTCGGCCGGGTCGCCGACCATACGGTGCAGATCTATGGCGGTATGGGGCTGATGGACGAGCTGCCGATCGAGCGGCTATGGCGCGATGCCCGGCTGGAGCGTATTTGGGACGGCACCTCGGAGATCCAGCGCCATATCATCGCCCGCTCGCTGCTGCGTCCGCACGGCGCATGAACCAAGAGCGGCGGCAAAACCTGGCACGGCTGCTGGCGCCACGCCATGTGGCCTTCATCGGCGGCGACGATGCCGCCATCGCTGCCGAGCAATGCCGCGCCATGGGATTCAATGGCCCGATCTGGGGCGTCAATCCGCGCCGGGAGAACTTGGCCGGCGAGCCTTGCGTTGGCAGCGTCGAAGATCTGCCGGTAGCCCCCGACGCCGTCTTCCTGGCCGTTCCGCGCGATCCGACGGTGGAAATCGTGGATGGGCTGCGGCGCCTGGGCACTGGCGGGGTGGTCTGCTTTGCCGCCGGCTTCGGCGAGCTGGGTGACCAGGGCGCGAATCTGGAAGAGGCGCTGGTGGCCGCTGCCGGTGAAATGGCGTTGGTCGGGCCTAACTGCTATGGGCTGTTGAACTACGTGCAAGGGGTGGCGCTCTGGCCCTTCGCCTTCGGTGGGTCGCGAGTCGAGCGCGGCGTCGCCCTGGTGACCCAGAGCGGCATGCTGGCCTCCGACATCACGATGAACCAGCGCTCCGTTCCCCTGGCCTATGTCATCTCGGCCGGCAATCAGGCCATGCTAGGCATCGAGGACTACCTCGACGTTTTGATCGACGATCCGGCGGTCGTGGCGATCGGGCTGCACGTGGAAGGTCTGCAGGATGTGCCCAGGTTCGGCGAGGCCGCGGTCCGTGCCCTCAGGGCTGCGGTCCCCATCGTGGTCCTTAAGTCGGGAACGTCGGAAATCGGCCGCCGCCTGACGGTCACCCACACCGGCTCCCTGGCCGGCGAGGACCAGGTCTACCAGGCCCTGTTCGATCGTCTTGGCATCATTCGGGTTGATACGCCGGCTCAGCTTCTCGAGACTCTCAAGATGCTGTCCTTTGCCGGTGTGCCCAAGGGTTGTCGTCTGGCGGGATTTGCGGCCTCGGGAGGCAATACCACTTTGTTAGCCGATTATGCGGAACCGCTCGGCCTCTTGTTCCCCGCGCCCTCTTCAGCCGCAGCTGAAAATACTGCGGCTCTCCTGCCCGAGGTCGCAACAATTTCCAATCCGCTCGACTACACTACGCCCCTTTGGGGGCGCGAAGCGGAGCTGACCGAGCTCTTTCAGACTGTCCTGAGGGAAGGCTACGATGGGGCTCTCTTGGTGCAGGATTATCCGCACCCCGACCTGGAGTTCGGCAAGGACGGCTATCTGTCGGACGCCCGGGCCTTCATTACCGCAACGCATCGGGCCGGCCTGCCCGCTGCCATTATCAGCGCCTTGCCGGAGAACATCGATCGTTCCAGCCGGGAGATGATGATTTCCGGAGGGATTGCGCCGCTTCAAGGGATCAAGGAAGCGATGAATGCGGTTGCCGGAGCCGTGCTCTATGGCGAACGACGCAGCCGTCTTCTTGAGGCCGGAGAGGCAGCGCTGCGGCTGTGTCCCGCCGAGCCGATGGCCGGTGAAGTGGTGACCCTCTCCGAATGGGAGGGCAAGCAGCGCCTGGCGGCGGCGGGTGTTCCGGTGCCAGATGGCCGCGTGGTCGATCGCGAAATGGTGCCTCAGGCTGCCGAACAACTCGGGTTTCCGGTCGCCGTTAAGATGTTGAGCAGCTGCCTCACCCATAAAAGCGACGTCGGGGCGGTGAAGCTCGGGCTCGCCAGCTCTGGCGAAGTGGCGGAGGCGGTTACCGCAATCTCCCGCGCGGTGTCGACCCATGCGCCCGACGCCATTGGCGGCGAGTTTCTCGTGGAGCGCATGATTGACCGGCCAGTTGCGGAACTCTTGATCGGCATTCGACGCGACGAGCAGTTCGGACAGTTCATGGTGCTGGCGAGCGGCGGTACCTTGGCGGAGCTATTGCGCGATGCGCAGACGCTGCTGCTGCCGACGGATCGTGAAAGCGTGTTGCAGGCGATCGCGAGGCTCAAACTATCGACGTTGCTCGCTGGTTTTCGCGGTCGGCCAGCGGGCGACCGGGAGGCTGCGGTCGATGCTGTGATGGCCCTGGTGGCATTTGCCACAGAGCAGCGGGCCAGCCTCGAGGAACTGGAGGTCAATCCGCTACTGGTGTTGCCGCAGGGCGTTTCTGCGGTGGATGTGGTATTGCGCGTGGCACGTAGAAGCGATGGGGCGGGCGAAGGCGTTTAGCGATCGACCCGCTTCAACACCTCCCAACTTGTATGTTTCACAGACCCGAAACACAGCCTCAGCGGGATATGTCGGGGGACTCAGGCGCTCATCCCAGCGGTTTGTAAGCGACAACCTCGATCTCGACGCGCACGTCCACCAGAAGCTCGCTGACCACGGCCGAGCGGGCCGGCGGGTCCTCCGGGAAGTATTCGCCGTAGACCTGGTTGAAGCCGGGAAAGTCCGCCCGCTCGCGCAGCCAGACCATCGCCTTGGCCACATCGGTAAGTTCACACCCGGCCTCCCCCAGAATTTCCCGGATTTGCTCGATGGTCACCCGCGTCTGTTCTTCGATGGTGCCGGTGGTCATAGGCGCACCGTCGCGAAACGGCACCTGGCCGGTGACGAAGACAAAGTCCCCGGCGCGCACCGCTTTGGATAGGCTGAGCCGTCGGCCGTCGATGATCAAGGGGCCGCCGATCACTTCTTTGCCGACCCCTTGCTTGGCTCCTTCTTGCTTGCCCCTCTCATGCTTGGCCTGTTTCATGGATATCACCTCCTCCCGGTGCCTGGTTAACCGGAGACTGCCGGAAAATCTCCCTGGTTCCAACAGGTAAACGGGCTATGGCTCGGAAAGGCAAGGACTACGGGCAGAGACGGGCGAGCGCTGTCAATGGTGCAGTCGATTCAAGGCGAAGCGCTCTCCGAATGCCTCAAGCTCACGATCTCTCCATTGTTGGCCCGTTCAGTCGCGATGCGGATGTATCGCGCTAGTGTCCCGATCCCGAAATTCGTATAGATTTGCAGCGTGCTCCGACCGAATTTCGGGATCGATACGGACACTAGCAACTTCAAGAGTTTCGTGTGGTTTTCAGATCTGAAGTTCGTTTCGCCGGGCGCCCCGATAGTCATACGAACTTCAGATCCATCACACTGGCAGGCTGGTCCAGCGTGATTTATTGTATTGCTTGGACTCGCAATCAGCGCGTCAGGCCGTTGCATAGTTCAAAGGGAGATCCGAATGCCGACAACGTTAATCAAGAATGGGCGTATCGTCACCGCGGTTGATGATTACCAGGCCGACATCTTGATCGCGGAAGGCCGGGTACACACAATAGGGCGGGATATCGCTGTTGGCGGCGATGTGGAAGTTCACGACGCGGACGGGCACTTGGTGATGCCCGGCGGTATCGACGTGCACACGCACCTGGATTGGGAGTTTGGCCTCTCGCGGACGGCCGATACCTTCGGCAGCGGGACCACCGCAGCTGCTTTCGGCGGCACGACAACGGTCGTTGATTATTGCGCGCAAATCCGAGGCAAAAGCCCGATGGTGGGACTGGAGGACTGGCACCGCAGAGCCGCCAGCGCCGCCGTCGACGTCAGCGCCCATATGATCATGCTGGACGTCAATCCGCAGACCTTGGCTGACATGGAGATCCTCATCAAGCAAGAGGGCGTAACTAGTTTCAAGCTCTTCATGGCCTATCCCGGCGTCCTCATGGTTGACGACGGAGAGCTTTTTCGAACGATGCGAATTGCCGGCGCCAACGGGGCGATGACCTGCGTTCACGCGGAAAATGGCGGCGTCATCAATGTGCTGGTCGAAGAAGCGGTTGCCGCTGGGCGCACGGCGCCCAAGTACCACAGCCTAACCCGCCCCACCTCCATGGAGGGCGAGGCAACTCATCGCGCGATCCGGCTGGCGGAGTTGGCCGAGGCACCGCTCTACATCGTGCACCTATCGGCAGCCGAGGCCTTGGCCGCGGTGACAGAAGCACGCGATCGCGACATCTTGGTGCATGCGGAAACCTGTCCACACTATCTCTTCCTGACCGAAGAGGAGTACGAACGGCCCGGCTTTGAAACCGCGAAGTTTGTCATGACACCGCCTTTGCGCAACCACAGTCACCAAGCGGCCATGTGGCGCGGCCTGCGCACCGACGACTTGCAGGTTATTTCGACCGACCATTGTCCCTTCTGCTTCAACGAACAGCCGCTGGGCATGAAGTTCTCCAAGCAGCAGGGCAGGGAGGACTTTTCCAAAATTCCAAACGGCGCCCCCGGATTGGAAACGCGCCTGCCCCTTGTCTACGACGGCGGTGTGCGCCAGCGTGGCATGTCGCTCAATCGTTTCGTCGAGCTCACCTCTACCGCGCCGGCGAAGCTCTTTGGCCTGTTCCCCAAAAAGGGAACGATCGCGGTTGGATCGGACGCCGACATCGTGATCTTCGACCCGGACGAGACCTGGACCATTCGCGCCGCCGAGCATCACAGCCGGATCGATTACAGCCTGTTTGAGGGCCGCTCCGTCACCGGTCGGGTGCGAAAGGTCTTTAGCCGTGGCAGGCTGATCGTCGATGGTCAGGACTGGCTTGGACGAGAGGGTATGGGAGAATTCGTCAAGCGCGGCGAGTGTGGCGCAAGTTAATAGTGAGGAGGGCTATGGAACGAGCGGTCTCTTGCACTGGTAAGCCATCAGCTCCGAGCCCTGACTGTCCCAATCAGCAAGAGGCCGCTGAGGATGATGACGGTGACGCCGATGATCGTTGTCGTGTTTGGCAGGTCGCCGAAGACAAGAAAACCGATCGAAGTCGCCCAAACGATCTGCGTGTAAGCAAAGGGCGCGAGGAGCGATGCGTCGGCTAGGCCATAAGCTTTGATCAGGAGGCCTTGTCCGACCAATCCAATCAAGCCCATGCAGGCCATTAAAATCAAGGACTGCCAATCTGGCGTGACCCAAAAGAAGGGCACGACCGGCGTGGTCACGGCGGCGCCCACCAGCATCGTGAAAAAAAGCGTTGTGCTTGGCCCTTCCGTCGCGCTCAAGTGCCTTGTCACAATTTGATAAAGGGCCCAGCAAACTGCCATCCCCAAAGGAAAGACCACAGCCCAACTGTAAAGGCCGCTGCCCGGCTGAATGACGATCACGGCGCCGATAAATCCGGCTGTGATGGCAAGCCAGCGCGCCGCTTTGATCTTCTCTCCAAGGAAAAGAACGGCGAAGAGAGCCGCCAAAAAGGGAGAGACGAAAGAAATCGCGTAGGTTTCGGCCAGCGGCAAATAGTCAACCGCGAAAAATATGAAGGCGGTTGCCCCGACGAGCAGCAAGGCCCGGCCTATCTGTTGCCAAGGACGATCCGTCTGCCAGAGTTTGGTCAGGGATTCATTGCGAAACAGCAACAAGAACAGCAGCAAGCTAAAGACATAGCGAGCCCAGACGACCTCGACCACTGGCAGGTCCTTCGCCAATGATTTTGCCGTGCTATCAAGCAGGGTAAAAGAGGCAACGGCCGCCAACATAAACAGAATGGCACGCCACGGTGGATGCGCTGCGAACGAGGTCTTGTCAGCCATTGCCGAGAGTGAGCAAACGTCGCGGCGTGGTAATCGTCAGAGCAATGATCTCTTCCTCGGTGAATCCCTTGCGCCGCATGACCGGTAAGACGTTGGCGAAGAGGTGTCGATAGCCATGCCCGCCATAGCGCGTGAGGCGGGTCTTGGTACAGATATCCTGCGACAAAGTGATCTGGGATAGATGGCCACGGTCGATCAGGGCGCGAATGGCATCGATCCGCATGGCGTCGTTTGGCAGATCGATATCCTGAAACGGATAGTAGGAAGATTCGATACCAAAGAAATCGTACTCGATCACACAGCCCGTGTCGGCCACCCTGTACAAATCGTCCAAGGAAAACACGGTCCGGTCGATATGGCTAAGGATGGCGCGACTAGGATCACCACCCTGGTTCTCGATCATTTGAGCAATTTCCAAGAGTGCCCCGGCCCTGCGGGGTGGGTGCACATTGAGGCTGGCGCCTGTTTCCTGTTGGGCGATGATGGCTGCCGTCAAGGTCCGGCGCTCGACCCCTGTCCAGGAATCTGAGCAGCCGATCTCACCGATGATTCCGGCGCGAACGCTGGTCTCGTGAATGCCGTCTCGAAGGTCCGCGATAATCCTGGCGACCAGATCATCGAGCGGACTGTTGAGGTACCGGTCGTCGCGGAAATCTTCCACATAGAAGCCGCAGCCAGCGATGATGGCGACACCGCTTGCCAGGGAGATGCGACGCAGGCCCTCTGGGTTAGCCCCGATTCCGGTGACCGTGAGCTCGACCAGGGCACGGCCACCGGCAGCATAGAGATCACGCAATTCGGCGGTGGCCTTGGTTTCGTCATCCAGTCGGCAATTGCCCCGATGGGTTGCCCATTGGTGGCGGATCTGCCAACAGTTTTCCAGCGTTATCTCTGGCTCCGGGGCTTCCGACAGGCGCAGGCTCGGCGGCGCCAGATCACAAAGCAGGTGCTCGTGCATCAAGGTTGGGCCGAGTTCCGCGGGATCGAGCGGCCCACAAACAGTCTGAATGCGACCGCCTGGCTTGCTCATTTCCCCGGTAGGTCCGCCGGTTCTTTGATTTTGAAGAGGTGAGCCGGATTTTCCGCCACCATCCGACGCAGGGCAGTGCGCTGGAAGCCAGCGCTTTCGATCATTAGCAGGAATTCTCGAAGGCCCTCGACCGGCGGCGGCAGCACGAAGACACCGCAATCGCTGGATAGCACGCTATTCTCTGGCCCGGCAGAGGCGATCAGTTCCGCCATGCGCGGTAGCGTCACAGCCTCGGCCTTGTGCATTTCGGTGTCCACATGGGTGAGCCCGACTTGGGTGGCATGACTTAGGAAAAAGAAAGAAAACTCTAAAAACGCTCCTTCCCCTGCCATTTGGGCGACCTCGGCCGGGGTAAAATGGCTGGCCGGGACGAGGATGCGTTCCACACCTCGTCGCCGTGCTTCTTCGACCAGGCGGCAGGCTTCCGGCCCGGAGATATGTCCCGTGTTTAGGACCACGTCATGCGCCGCGATCAGGTCCAGGATTTCCGGCAGTGGGTCGATCAGTTCGCCGCTTTCCGGGATCGCCAGGCAAGTGGCGACATAACTCTCGTCCCGCCCCTCTTGCCGGGCGATGTTCTGCGTATGGTGGGTCGGCAGGGAAATGAAGCGTGCGCCGTCTTCTTCGTCATACCCATACTTCAGGGCGGTCCGCACGGCCTCGGCACTGACGCCCCCGGCCGGCGGCTCCATGATGAGACCGCCAAAGACATCAACCCCAAGCTCCCGTAACTGGCGCTTTGCCAGGGCCGCCAGGCCACTGCTGTTGGCGAAGTTGTCCATCAGGCCAAGGCCGCGCATACCGGCTGCTGCGGCCGCTCGAACGGCATCGAAGACATCGATACTGCGGGCGTTGATGTGGGGACAGGCATGGACATGGCAGTCCACGGCGCCGTCGAGCAGGTCCATTCCGGGTTTCATGTCAGGAGCTCTCCCACGCCTAGGGCCTGTGGGCATTGATTTCGCCGCTGTGGCGGGATTGGCTTTTTCGTCAGGGTTAGGAGCGACGGGCGCGGTGGAGCAGGCTCTCCATAAGCCTGTCGCGACGCAGAGCTGACGCAAAGCCGCCCCGTGCCTGCGGCATCCGGTCCCTTTGGCCCGCTGCCGCATCGCTCGTCTTTGAATATGTCATACATGTCCTGCATCCTCGCGCCTAACAGCCGGCCAAAGGGGCTCGGACCACGGCGGCAGAATGAACGTCCACAGGCCCTAGTGCCGAAGGATTTTGCCGACGAAATCCTTAGTCCGCTCCATCTGCGGCGCATCGAAAATCATCTCCGGCGTGCCGATCTCCACGATATGGCCGTCGGCCATGAAGGCGACCTTCGACGAGACCTCGCGCACGAACCCCATTTCGTGGGAGACGATGAACATGGTCATACCTTCGGCCGCCAACAACCGGACGGCATCGAGCACCTCGTTGACCAATTCCGGATCGAGGGCCGAGGTAACCTCGTCGAGGAGCAAGATCTCCGGCTGCAGCGCCAAGGCCCGCGCGATGGCGACCCGCTGTTGCTGGCCACCGGAAAGTTCGTCGGGATAGGCTTCATGCTTATCGCTCAATCCGACCTTGGAAAGAAGGTCCTTGGCCAGCTCTTGCACCTCGGCAGCGGGCCTTCTCTTGACCTTGGTCGGCGCGATCGTGACGTTCTGCAGCACGGTCATGTTTTGGAACAGGTTGTACTGTTGAAAAACGATGGCGATGCGGTCGCGCAACGACCGAAGGGCTGCCTTGCTGGCGTAGTCGATCTCCACGCCATCCAACCGGACGCCACCGGCTACGGGCGGCAACAACCCGATAAGCACACGCAGCAGGGTGCTCTTTCCGGAGCCCGATGGCCCAATGAGACTGACGATCTCACCCTTTTCCACTTTGAGATCGATCTTTTCCAGGACCGCTGCGCCACCGTAGGTCGCCTTAAGGTCAGTGATTTCGAGTTGGGGCAAGTTTTCGCTCCATCCATGCTCCAAAGCGTGCCAGCGGGTAAGAAAGTACGAAGTAAAGTACAAGTATGGTCCCGAACACGAGGGCCGCCGAAAATCCTTTGTTATTCAGAACCTTGCCCGCATAGGTGAGTTCGACGACACCGATTTGAGAGGCCAGCGCCGTATCCTTGATGAACAAGATGAAGAAACTAAAGACCGGCGGTAGGATGGTCTTCCAAGCCTGCGGAACGATCACGTAGCGAAGCGTCTGCAGCAGGGTCATGTTCATCGCCGCCGCCGTGTCCCATTGTGTCTTGTGAACAGACTCGAAGCCGCCGCGAATGATTTCCGTGATGAAGGCGGTGGCGATCAGGCAGACGCTGATCAGGGCTACGGTAAAAAGAGAAATGTCGATCTTCGAGATCTGAAATACAAAAAAGACCATCATCAAGGTGACGAGGAAAGGGGTCCGGCGAAAGAGTTCGATAAAGGCAACAACGACGGTTCGAAGCGGCAACAAAACCCAGGATGTCGTCTTTCGCGTTACGGCGAGAAAGAAACCGGTGACAAGCCCAACCAGACAGCCGACGAATGACAGTAAGAAAGTCGCCAACATTGCCTTAAGGAGAAATATGAGATTGTAGTAGGTGAAAAAAGACGGCGCTTCTTCGACGATCCGCTGCCACATCAGATCAGCCTCATCTTAGCGCGGAACAGGTATCTACCCAGAAGGCCTAAAATAAGCGTCGCCGCCATGGTCAAGGCGATGTAAAGCACGGCCGTCAAAGAGAAGACCTCGATCGACCGAAAGGTCTCGGCATTGACATTAAACGCACGCCCGGTCAGTTCCTCTACGCCGAATATGGCGGCCATCGAAGTGCCGAGGGTCATCAAGATGTACTGATTGGAAAGAGGCGGAAACAACACCCGGGCGATATGCGGCAAGACCACATAGCGAACGCGTTGCATCAAGGTCATGCCAAGTGTCTCCGCGGCCTCCATTTCATTGCGATGAACGGATTGAAAACCGGCCCGCTGGATCTCTGTCAGGTAGGCACCGGCATTGAGGGTCATTCCCAGTAGGACGGCCTCATAGGAACTGAGCAAGATGCCAGCATCCGGCAGGGCAAAATAAATGAAGAAAATCTGCACCAATTGCGGCGTGTTCATGAAAAAGGTGACATAGACTTCGGTCACCGCCTTTATCAACCGTCCGCCAAATGTCTTGGCCATGGCGCCGAACATGCCAATTACCATGCCGCCGCAGAACGCAAGAAAGGCTATTTGCAGGCTAATCCAGGCGCCACCAATAAGGTAGGGTAGGTATCCGGTGACCTGACCAAAGTGCAGCGTATAGCTCATGACAGTCCGCCTGCCCGCGACAGTGAACCTCTTGGAAAAAATTCGCCGTCCGGCCTTGGAGCCAGACGGCGAGATAAGCCGAAATGCCGGTCAGAAGTAGGGTGACGGATTGACACTGTAGAGCATGTCTATGCCAAACCACTTTTTCCAGGTTTGGTCGATAAAGCCGCTGCGATGGAGTTCGAAGAGAGCAACGTTGAGCCAGTCTCGCAAACTGCTGTTACCCTTGGCAACGCCAAGAGAACAAAAATAGACATTGACGGGCGTTTCAACGACCTTCCACTTCGTATCTTTGTGCTTGTTCATGTGTTCGCCGACGAAGTCGATCACGTCGATCATGGCATCGCCGCGACCCTGCGCGAGGGCGCGAACCGCGTCGGGATAATTGTCGAGCAACAGGACTTCGGCCTCAGAAACATTCTCGGCGATGAATTTCAGAGGGGTCGTTCCGCGAACTTGAACCAGTTTGACGCCGGCATCATCCAGGTCCTTGTAGCTCTCATAGGGCTTCGCCTCGGTCGTCAACACGCCGAAGACCTCGGTGTGCGCCGGAACTGTGAAGTCTATGATTTTCGCCCGCTTGGGATTACGCGTCATCGCACCCATGACGTAGTCGATCTTACCGGAGGCAACAAAAGGAATCCGGTCGGGCGAGCCAACCTTGATAACCTCGAGGTCGACACCCAGCATCTCCGCCAATTTGGTCGACAAATCGACGTCAAAGCCAACGATCTCGTTCTTGTCATTATATTTTCCAAGCGGCGGTAGCGTCGGATTAACGCCGACAACGAGTTTGTTGGAAGACAATATTTCGTCCAGGCTGCGGGCCTCAGTGATCGCCGGTAGCATTATTGCGGCAGCGGCGACGGTGGAGATCGCAGCCTTCATCAGGTTCTTGATCACGCTAATCCTCCTCTAATTTGCGCTGGCGTCGTACCGCAACTGCGACATAGAAACGTTCCATTGTCGTGCAGTGGGCTTCCAGACATCATCGTTGCGGTGAGATCATACACAGGATAATATACAAATCATATACAATTTTTCTGGGGGACTTCGTGCAAGCGCCCCCTGGCCCACGGCACGTCGGAAAACCGATGGCAGCAGCTAGCGATCGACCAGATTTTCCCTGCTCGCGTCCTTGTGATCGTGCCTGATGCCTTAATGTTCGCTCGAAGGAGTTCCAATGGCGCGAAGAATTGATCGAGGTGTTGTGCGAAGCGACGAAATTGTCATGCTCGTCGATCATCGTCCGCTTCGCGCATTTGCCGGTGAAACGGTCGCAACCGCCTTACTCGCCGCCGGAATCAGCGAATTTCGTGCCAGCCCCCGTAGCGGCGAACCGCGCGGGCCATTTTGTTACATGGGATCTTGCCAGGAATGTTTGGTCCGCATTGACGGGCGCCGATGTCTTGCCTGCCAAACCTCGGTTGCCGAAGGCATGCAGGTAGAAACGGCGTTCGGTAATGGGTGAAAGACCCGATCTGCTGGTTCTAGGCGCCGGACCCGCCGGCGTCGGAGCGGCACTGGCAGCCGCCAAGGTCGGCGTCGACACGGTGATCGTCGATCGCGCGCCGGCCGCTGGTGGCCAAGTCTACCGGGCACCGAGATTCGCTGCCGAGTTTTCGGACCCGGCTTCCACCTATGGCAATCGGTTGCGCGAGGCCCTCACAAAGAGTCCCGCCGAAACGGTTTTCGGATGTCGGATTTGGTCCGTCGATGGCGATTTTCGTGTCGACGGAATCGACTCTTGCGGCCCTAGAACGTGGTGGCCCAAGACCATTGTCGTTGCCGTGGGTACGACCGAGCGGGTAATTCCCTTCCAAGGTTGGACATTGCCGGGGGTCTACGGCCTGGCGGCGACAACCTTGCTTTTGAAGTCGGAGGCTTTGCTGCCCGGCAACAGAACCGTGGTGGCGGGAAGCGGCCCGCTGCTGGCGGCAGTGGCCCAAGGAATTGTCGCCGGCGGCGGTGAAGTTGCCGCCGTCGTTGATAGTGCGAGCTCTGGCGAGTGGCTGGCATCGATACCCGCACTCCTGTCTCGCCCTAAGGATCTTCGGCGCGGGCTTTCATGGGTTATCGACATCAAAAGAGCGAAGATCCCCATATACTTCCGACATGCGGTGACGGAGGTTACCGATAGAGGCGATGGACTTTCCGTGACCGTTGCACCTGTCGACGACTCAGGCCGTTGCGTTGCTCGTAAGCCCGTTATCTCTCTAACGGCCGACAGCCTTTCAATTGGCAACGGGCTGACACCATCGACAGAGATTACGCGGCTGCTGAGGGCAGATCATGTTTACAATGCCTCGGCCGGCGGTTGGGTGCCGGTGGTCGGTCACGGACAACGTACCAGCGTCAAGGGTCTTTATGCTGCGGGAGACGGCACTGGCATTGCCGGTGCTGACGCGGCGCTACTGGAAGGCAAGATCGCCGGCTATCAGGTCGCTCGGGATCTCGAGCTGATCGATGATCCCACCTATCGTCGTCTCACCACTGGTTTGACTGCCCGCCTCGAAAAAGCAGCCCGAGCCGGCCACCGGATGGCGCGGATGATGACGCCTCGCCAGGGTCAGATAACGTCCATTGCCGCCACCACCGTCGTCTGCCGATGCGAAGATATCACCCGCGGCGAGATCGAAGCCGCCATCGACGACGGCGCTGCCGATATCAACCAAGTCAAATCCTGGACACGCTGCGGAATGGGTCCCTGCCAAGGTCGGACATGCGGTGACGTGGTTGCCGAGATCATTGCCCAACGCCTTGGGGGGCGGGAGAAGGTTGGCTGTTGGTCCGCCCGAACCCCGCTCGTCGCTATCGACATGGAGAGTTTAAGCGGCAAGTTTACCTATCATGACATTCCCATTCCCGAAGCCGCTCCTTTGTGAATCTTCGGCGAATGGATTTCCTTGATGCTTAGCAAAGCGCACTTATGGATCGACACCAGACACACTGTGGACCTTACGACATTGCTGTGGTGGGCGCCGGAATCATGGGGGCGAGCCTTGCCCTGTTTCTCGCGCAAGCTGGTATGCGCTGCGCGCTCATTGACCGGCGGGGGATTTGCAGCGAGGCATCCGGTGTTAATGCCGGAACGCTCACAATGCAAATGACTCGCGCATCGCTTATCCCCTATGCCGTAAGGGCATGGGAGATGTGGAAGGAACCGCAGCCGTGGCTTGGTCGGGACCCAGGCGTGACGATATGCGATGGTCTTTCTCTCGCATTCACGCAAGCGGAAGCCGAACTACTTGAGCATCGGGCCGAGGCGCGACGGGCTTTCGGCGCCAGGATTGAAATGATTTCGCCGGACCGCGCCCGAGAAATAGAGCCAAGTCTATCAAGCCACTTATTGGCAGCCTCCCATTGTCCTACGGACGGCTATGTGACAGCGAACAAGACGGGCCTGGCCTTCTTAGCGGCACTGAAACAGGCCGGCGTCGCCCTTTTCACCCACACAATGGTTGAAGCAGTGCAGCGGGAGGCGAAGGGCTTTACGGTTATCAGCACCGAATGTCGGATCAAGGCGCAACGCGTTGCGATAGCTGGCGGCGTCTGGCTTGAGGAAATGTTTGGCTGGTTCGGCCTGCACATTCCGATCAAAACACTGATCAACCAATTGGCGGTGACGGAGCGCTTGCGCCCGATAATGCGGACGGTCGTCGGGATTGCCAGCGGCCTCCTATCGCTTAAGCAATTCCCCAATGG
This sequence comes from Rhodospirillales bacterium, assembly GCA_965222795.1. Taxonomy (GTDB): domain Bacteria; phylum Pseudomonadota; class Alphaproteobacteria; order Kiloniellales; family CBDCUY01; genus CBDCUY01. The sequence continues at coordinate 5,030,868 of OZ244972.1, forward strand.
CACTGTCCTGATTGGCGGCGGTTGGCAGGGCCGTGGCAGCCGTGATGACAGGGTCACAGAAATCGTCCCAGAGAACCTTATCGGCAACGTCCAATTGGCGTGTCATGCGGTTCCCGCGCTATGCCAAACGCGCCTGTTACGCGCTTGGATGGGGTTTGAGGCGGAGACCCGTGACGCCATGCCCGTCATTGGCGCTGTGCCGGGAATCGAGGACGCCTATGTCATCGGCAGCGTCCACTCGGGATATACCAGCGGACCCTATATGGGGAAGCTCTTGGCCCAAGCGATCTTGTCAAGGGAACCGGAGATGCCGCTCTTCGATCCGGCTCGACTTCTGAAGGGACCCTGAAGAATGTGCCGATTAGCGACGTCATCGAGGCCGGGCGTAAATCAGAACCTGGAGGCCCAACCAGCATGTTGAGAATAGAACAGTATGGGGTCGACGGTATTTACCCGGCAACGGTTTGCCCTTTGCAGTCGGATCTCCAAATAGATGAAGTGGCCTTGGAGCGACATCTTGCCTCCTTAGATCAGGCTTCGGGCATCAAGGGCTTCTTGATTAACGGCCATGCCGGGGAGAATTTTCTGCTAAGCAGGCAGGAAAAGCGTCGCGTGATAGAGGTTGCGCGACGGAGTGTTTCCAAGTCGAAGATCCTTGTCTGCGGTGTCAATGCCGAAGCGACCGCAGAGGCGGAACGGCAGGCTGGCGATGTCGCTGCGGCCGGCGGTGATGCGATCATGGTTTTTCCGCCAAATTCCTGGTCGCTTTCGGTCAGCGATGACATGGTTATCGCGCACCACGAGGCAATTTCTGCCGCAAGCGATCTGCCGATTTTTCTCTATCAGGCGCCGGTTTCCTGCGGTCCAATGGCCTATTCGCACGATGTTTTGAGGTCCTTGATATCTTTGCCGCGCGTGGTCGCGATCAAGGAGGGCAGTTGGGAAGTAGCGGCCTACGAAGCCAACCGACGCCTGATCAAATCCGTCGCTCCGTCGATCGCCGTCATGGCATCGGGCGACGAGCACCTGTTGACCAGCTTCATCCTCGGCAGTGAGGGTAGCATGGTCAGTCTTGCCGTGATCCTACCTGATGTCATCGTCAGCCTTGACGCGGCGGTTCGCCGGGGCGACCTGAAAACGGCGCGCAGCCTGCACGACATCATCTATCCCATCGCAAAGGCGATCTACGGAACACCGCCGGCGAACCTCGCGACCGCTCGCATTAAAACTTGCCTAAGACTCCTTGGGCGCCTGGACTGTGATGCCATGCGCTTACCAGTGCGGCCATTACCGGCGGCCGAAGTGGACAAACTGCATGATGTTCTGCTTGCGGCTGGATTACTGACAGGTGGTACCGCGCGACCCACAAGCCGCTGATTGCTTGCCACGATTTTTTCCTACGGCGGGCAAATGCTACGGCGCACTTTAGTTACGCGGCTGTAACCGACCTAAGCACGTCTTTTTCAATGTTACGCAGATGTCGCAGGACAGCCGACTCCGCGGCTCGGGCGTCGTTATCGGCAAGAGCTTCCAAGATCGCGAGGTGCTCTTGTGCATCGGCGGTGGCGCGGTCGAAAGGCCGTCCTATCTCAAAGAGTTGGGTGGTTATTCGAAGTTTTCGGATCGTGTCTGCCAAGACTTCATTGCCCCCGGCTTGGGCCAACCAACCATGTAAGTCATCGTCTAGTGTCCAGTGGGCCGGAATATGCTCGTTTTCCCGCGATAAGCGCTTAATCCGATTCTGAAAATGGTCGATATCGGCCGGATCGAGCTTGTTGATCGCCAAACTTGCTGCTTTGGTTTCCAAGTATTGGCGCACCTTAAGACTCTGGAAAAATTCTGTCGCGCTGACCTGGCGAACCGCAAAGGAATGTCCTTTCTGCTTCACCAGGAGACCAGCGCCCGCCAGGCGCACCATTGCCTCGCGAAGCGGTGTCCGGGTTAGACCAAGTGTCCCAGCTAGGCGGCTTTCTACCAGGATGTCGCCACCGCCGAGTTGGCGATTGACGATCATGTCGCGCAGTTTGACGTAGGCCTGGTCGGAAAGGGAACTGGCACCCATATCCATGCTGATTTCTTTCCTCCGGGTTAACGTTCTATCCCTTCGCAACAGATCACGGCTGGTGGCACTGGCCGCAGAAAAGGAGATATCGATCGGCGCTCTTCTCTCAAAGATCACGCGCAAAGATTTATATACAGTTTGTATATGATGAGGAAGGTGTTCGTTGGGCGGTTAAGACGGCCCGGCGGCCTATGGGTGCGAGCCGGCTCGGATGGGAGAGCTGGTCAAGATAAATCGTCCCGGCATGTGGCAGCACATATATAGGATCTCCTGCCCGTCTAGGATCTCCGGCCCGTCTAGGATCTCCGGCCCGTCTAGGATTCCCCGCCTGGCAGTATAGGAAAACCGACCAGCGGCGGCTGCTGGTTGATGCCGGCCAAGCCATTTACCCATTGTATTTATGCAAGCTGTTGGCGCAGACTAACTGTTGATGAAACTAGTCGAGCGCAGGCCTTCGTTGGTTTTCCGGCCAGGGTTCCGCGCGAGGTAACACAGTCATAAGCATCGCACGGGCGGCGAAAGCCCGAAGCAGCGCCCAGTGGTCCCAGATTTTGGCGGACCAGGGGGCATCAACAGGGAGCAATAGGGATGAAAGTGTGCACCTTAAGATCACTTGTTTCTGCCGCGGTCGTTGCCGCGGCCGGTGCTGTTCTGGCCACGGGTATAGCCCGGGCCGAGACGACGCTCACCGTCTACACGGCGGTCGAAGCGGAAGACCTTAAACGCTATGCGGCGGCCTTCAACGAAGACCATCCCGACATCAAGATCGAGTGGGTTCGGGATTCAACCGGCATCGTAACCAACAAGCTGCTGGCCGAAAAGGACAATCCTCAGGCTGACGTGATTTGGGGATTGGCAGCGACTTCGCTGATGCTGATGAAGAACGAAGGCATGCTGGAGGCCTACGAGCCAGCCGGCCTGGATAAGCTAGACCCGAACTTCCGTGACAAGGAAAATCCGCCCTACTGGACCGGTATGGATGCCTGGGTTGCCGCTGTCTGCGTCAACACGGTCGAAGCGGAAAAACACGGCCTGCCGATGCCTGCATCTTGGGAAGATTTGACCAAGGAGGTCTATAAGGGTCATCTCGCCATGCCCAACCCCGGGTCATCGGGGACCGGTTTCCTCGATGTCTCTAGCTGGCTGCAGCTCTTTGGCAAGGATGGCGGCGGCTGGGACTTTATGGACCGCTTGCACCAGAACATCGACCACTACACCCATTCGGGCTCCAAGCCTTGCAAGCAGGCGGCGTCCGGTGAAATTCCAATCGGCATCTCCTTTGCATTCCGTGGCGCCAAGTCGAAGGCCCAGGGCGCACCACTGGAGATCATCATTCCCTCCGAAGGCATCGGCTGGGACATGGAAGCGACTGCCATTGTGGCCGGCACCGATGATCTCGAGGCGGCCCAAAAATTGGTCGATTGGTCCATCACCGAAAAAGCCAACAAGCTTTACAACGAAGGCTATGCGGTGATCGCTATTCCCGGGCTGGCAAAGCCGGTGGAGCATTTCCCAGATGGTATCGTCGAAGCGATGATCGACAATGACTTCGAATGGGCGGCCGCCAACAAAGCCAGGATTATCGAAGATTGGACAGCCCGCTACGATGCCAAATCGGAGCCGAAAAACTAATTCTTCGTGCTGGCAACCTATAGGATCGACCGGCCGTAGGCTTAAAATCCGCGGCCGGTCTTCTTTCTTGCAAGCGAAGGCGCTAGGCTTACCGTGATCGGGTCCTTGGTCAGAGTCGAAACGGGATGCAAGCATGCGAGATGGCGAGCAGGACGCAGGGGTTGAGCAGGCTGACACCAGGCAAGCTTATCTTAAGGTTCGCCACCTGACGAAACGGTTCGGTAGTTTCGAGGCCTTGAGTGACGTCTCGCTGGATGTGTACGAGCGTGAGTTCGTCTGTTTCTTGGGGCCGTCCGGTTGTGGCAAGACGACGCTGTTGCGGGCGATTGCCGGGCTTGACATTCAAAGCAGCGGCACCGTTGAGCAGCAGGGCGAGGACATTTCGGCACTGCCGCCAGCCGAGCGTGACTTTGGCATTGTCTTTCAGTCCTATGCGCTCTTCCCCAACCTCACGGTTGAACGAAACATCGCCTACGGGCTGGAGAACCGTAAGACCTCGAAGGCCGAAATCCTGCAACGGGTGACCGAACTGCTAGACCTTGTCGGCTTGCCTGACCAGGGCCCCAAGTACCCGGCCCAGCTCTCCGGCGGCCAGCAGCAGCGGATCGCCTTGGCGCGGGCGATCGCCACTTCGCCGGGCCTTCTGCTGCTCGACGAACCTCTATCCGCCCTGGATGCGAAAGTGCGCGCCCACCTGCGCCACGAGGTCAAGGAGCTTCAACGCAAGCTGGGTGTTACCACCATCATGGTGACCCATGACCAAGAAGAGGCCTTGACCATGGCCGACCGCATCGTGGTCATGAACCACGGAATCATCGTGCAGGTCGGCACGCCGGAGGAAATCTATCGGCGCCCGGAGACGGCCTTCGTGGCGAACTTCATTGGCACGATGAACTTTCTGACGGCAGAAGTGGCAGGAAAGGATCAGATCCGTTTGGGTGACCTGAATTTTGCCTGCCAAACAGACGACTTGCAGCCGGATACGGCGGTCACCGTGGCCATCCGGCCCGAGGATATCGTCCTTCAGGACGCTGCCGAGAGGGGGGAGAACACCATCGAGGTACAGGTGGACGATACCGAGTTCCTGGGCTCCTTCGTGCGGGCCGATTTGACATCGCATAATCTTGAAGGACAACCACTACGGGCCGACTTTTCGATCAATCTGATGCGGCGATGGAACGTCCGCGCCGGCGACCGCATCTCGGTTTGCTTGCCGCGCGAACACTTGCATCTTTACCGAGGGGAAATCTGAAATGGCCCAGGCCGTCGCCGAGCCTAGATCGCCCGCGGCCGGCATCAAACCAAAGCTGGGACGCGACGACTGGATGATGCGCGCCTTCATGGTCGCTATCGGTCTTTACTTGCTCATCGCCCTGGCCTTTCCCCTCTATTCCATGCTTTCCAAGTCTTTCGAAAGCTATGCCTTCAACCTGACGACGGTGGAAATCCAAGTCGACAAGGGCGAGGGCTGGGGGCCAAGCCTTTCGGCCCACGACCTGGCCGTGGCCCAGGGTGTGTTCGATCCCGCCGATCCGGGCGCCTCGGCGGGGCATCGTATCTCCCCGGCCAAGTTCTTTCCTGATTTCAGTTTCCGCTCGCCGACCAACTATCGTCTGCGCAACACGATCGAGGGTACCGGTGGCTTTCTTTCCCGCGGCAGGATTATCACCCACACAGACTGGGTGGAGTTCTCCAGCAATGATTTCCGCCGCGCGCTCATTCGGCCGACCCAGGGCACAGGTCTTGCCAACTATCTGGTCTACTTCTCAACGCCGGCATTGTTCCTATCGATCTACAACAGTCTCTTCGTGGCGGTGCTCAGCACCGTGATTACAGTGACGCTGGCTTTCGTATTCGCTTATGCGCTGACCCGGTCCTGCATGCCTTTCAAGGCGGTCTTCAAGACCATAGCCATGGTGCCGATCCTGGTTCCTTCCTTGCTTCCCGGCATCGCACTCGTCTACCTTTTTGGCAATCAGGGCATGATCAAGGAACTCTTGCTCGGCCAGAGTATTTACGGGCCGATCGGCATCGTCATCGCCGAGGTTTTCTTCACCTTCCCGCATGCGCTGATCATCATTATCACGGCTCTTTCCATAGCCGATGCCCGGCTCTATGAGGCGGCGGTGGCGTTGAGGGCGGGTAAGCCCAAGATTTTCACGACCGTCACCCTGCCCGGCGCGCGCTATGGCTTGATCAGCGCTGCCTTTGTCGTCTTCACCTTGGTGATCACTGATTTTGGGGCGCCTAAGGTGATCGGCGGCCAGTTTAACGTGCTCGCCGTGGACATTTACAAGCAGGTCATCGGCCAGCAGAACTTCCAGATGGGGGCGGTGGTCAGCGTGGTGCTGTTAGTCCCAGCGGTAATCGCTTTCATCGTGGATAGGCAAGTGCAAAAGCGGCAGGTCGCCTTGCTGTCCGCGCGAGCGGTTGCCTATGAGCCGAGACCGAGCCGACGCTTTGACGCTGCGATGCTGGCCTATTGTTGCGTCATCAGTTTTTTTATTCTCGGCATGCTGGGCGTCTGCCAATACGCTGCCCTGATTAAGTTCTGGCCCTACGATCTCTCCCTGGTGCTCGACAATTACAACTTTGACGTCATGGATGGCGGCGGCTGGGATTCTTACGGCAACTCAATTCGTATGGCGCTCTATACGGCCGTCTTCGGCACGGTCATCGTCTTCGTTGGCGCCTACATGGTGGAAAAAGGACGCGGTTTTGGCCTTGGGCGAGGGGCCTTTCAGTTTCTCGCCATGATGCCCATGGCGATTCCCGGCATGGTGTTGGGCCTGGCCTACATCTTTTTCTTCAATCATCCGGACAATCCCCTGAATTTCCTTTACGGAACTATGGGGATCTTAGTGATCTGCACGGTAACTCATTTCTATACTGTGGCGCACTTGACAGCCGTCACCGCCCTCAAGCAGATGGATAGTGAATTCGAGGCGGTTTCCCAATCCCTGAAGCAACCCTTTTACAAGATGTTCGCCCGGGTAACCGTACCGGTATGCCTGCCGGCGATCCTGGATATTTCGATCTATCTTTTTGTCAACGCCATGACCACGGTATCGGCCGTCGTCTTCCTTTACTCGCCCAATACGACCCTAGCGTCTGTCGCCGTCTTGAATATGGACGACGCCGGAGACATTGCCCCGGCGGCTGCCATGGGCATGATGATCTTTTACACCAACGCCGCAGCGCGCATCCTCCATGGGCTCTTGACGGTCGGTATCCAAAGGAAGACCCAGGCCTGGCGGACCCGCTAAAGAGGGTTATCAGACCAGAGAGCATGACCTGGGGATGGCTTTTCAAACCGGCCATTGGGCAGGTCCGAATGCGCAAAGGCCTCCGGGATAAAGATGACCAGCCTCGTCATCACGCTTCCTCCGCTTTTTTGAAAAGCGCCGGGAGAACTTCTTCCTATCCTTCCAAGGGCGCCGCACGCGCGCCAGGCTCTTCGGCAGCAGCTCGTCGGCGGTGAGGCGAACGCCGTGAGGTCCGGGGCTGTGGAAGGGCATGATGTGCAGGTCGACCGCATAAGTGACGGCCATGTGGCAACGGACCTTTCGTGCCGCCTGCCGCTCTAATTCTTGATGACGTTGTGTTCGGGCCCGAAGGGGAAACCGGTGATGTTCTCGGCGCCTTCTTCGCCAACCACCAAGATATCGTGCTCGCGGTAACCGCCAGCTCCGGGCTGGCCCGCCGGGATCATCACCATGGGCTCCATGGAGACCACCATGTTGGGTGCCAGCACGGTCTCGACATCCTCGCGCAGTTCGACCCCCGCCTCGCGGCCGTAGTAGTGGCTTAGCACGCCGAAAGAGTGGCCGTAGCCGAAGGAGCGGTACTTGAGAAGATCCCATTCGCGGTACATGTCGTTCAGCTCCGCGGCAATGTCGCAGCAGCGCGCGCCAGGTTTGATGAGCTCGAGCCCGCGTTCATGCACCTTGACGTTCTTCTCCCAGATATCGAGCGAGGCATCGTCAACGTGATCGCAAAAGAGCGTGCGTTCGAGCGCCGTGTAATAGCCAAAAATCATCGGGAAGGTGTTGAGGGAGAGGATATCCCCGGACTGAATTTTCTTGTTGGTCACCGGGTTGTGGGCGCCGTCGGTGTTAATGCCCGACTGGAACCAGGTCCAGGTGTCCATCAGTTCCACATAGGGATGGTTCGAAGCGATCTCGCGCAGCATGGCGTTGGTGGAAGCAATGGCCACTTCGTGCTCGGGCACGCCGGCGGCGACCGTCTTGGCGCAGGCTTCGCCACCTATGTCCGCCGTGCGCGCGCCCTCTTTGATCAGTTTGATTTCCTCATCGGACTTGATGCTGCGCATCCACATGGAAGGCTGTCCCACGTCGACAAACTCTACCCCCGGCAGGGCTTCCGCCAAGAGCCGACGATAGTCCAAGCTGACATGATCGAACTCGATGCCCAGACGTTTCACCCCAGGGGTCAGCTGCCGGATCGCCTGGTAGAAGGAATTCCGGCGCCAGTCCGTATAGGTGAGGTTGCCGCCGTGGCTGCGCCGCCAGGGTTGACCCCCGTCGATGCCGGCAGAAATTGTCGTCGCCGCATTAGGCGTGATGACCATGCCGTACTTGCGCCCGAAGTAGCAGTAGAGCCAACCCGAGTAATAGTTGATGCAGTGGTAAGAGGTGAAGAGCGCCGCGTCGACCGAGGTTTCCGCCATCCAGCCGCGCACCGCGTTCTGGCGGCGCTCCATCTCGGCCGCGGAGAAGGGCGAATACGCCTTGTCACCGTTGTGCCACTCCATCACGTGCAGCATGTCGTCTGTCTTGTTCATCTCTTCCCTCCAGCAGACTGTGGCTGTTTGGATCGGTGCTTTGATTCGCCGGCTAAGGCAAACTAACCCGCCCCATGTCATCGTGGAATTGATAATAGAAATCGGTCGATAAACACCAGAAAGGTCTCTCAGGAGGCAAAGGTGGGCCGCTTCACTGTTGGAGGCGAAAAGCGCTTCTGACGAGGATAACGCGGCGCGCGCTTACATGCGTCGCGTGATTTCCTTTGGCCGATCGGACCAGGCACGCCATCCGAGGACTGCCGGCATGGTCCAGGGGCCGCGCGCCGGCAGCGGGATAACCGGGAAGCGATCGCGATGAAAAAGGCTATTCGCCGCTTGGCGATCGCCGAGAATGAGCGACGCCGCCTTGCGCGCCAAATGCGGCCCCATGGCCATGCCCGAGAAGGAATAGCCGAGCGCATAGGTCATGCCATTGAGCTGGCCGAAACCGGGAAAAAGGTCGACGGGCGCGGCACAGTTGCCTTGCCAGGCGTGGCTCAAGCGGACGCCCTTCAACTCCGGGAAAAAGTAGGCGAGATCGCCATGCATCTTGCGGGCAAGGTTTCGGAGATTGGCAGCGATACTTCCGGTTCGGCCGCCCACCAGGATGCGATCGCCGTCTCGGGAAAAGGTGAAGAAATGGGAGCGTTGCCGATTGTCGTGATAGGTTCGGCGGCGCGGCAGCAAAGCCGCAATCCTGTCATCCGGTAGCGGTTCCGTCGCCACCATATAGGAGGTAATTGGCAAGAGCCGCTTCTTAAAGGCCGGCAGGGCGTTTCCCGTGTAGCCATTGGTTGCGACCATCACGTCCCGGCAAAGGATGTCCCGCTCGGCGGATCGCACCTGAAAACCGATCTTCTCGCGGTCGACGGCGTGCACCGCGGCATGCGAAATGATCGTCGCCCCGGCCAGGCCTGCGCGCTCGAACAGGAAGCGATGATAGAGGGCCGGTTGGACTCTGCCGTTGCCCGGCAGGCGAATACCGCCGTGGCAAAGGTGAGAGCCGAACTCCTCGTTTATCCCATCCGCCGATAAGATATCGACGGTCTCGTCTAGGTCTCGAGCCCTAAGCTCATACTCCCGATGCAGCCGATCGCAGAGGCTCTTCGACAAGGCGCCAATGACCCGACCGCAGCGCCGCCAGCCGACTGCCGCCGCATCGCTCGACGCCAATGCCTCCACCGCATCGTAGGCATCTTGGAGCTCGTTGAAGTATCCCCGTGCTTTGTCGATGCCGATGGTCTCCTTCAGCTTGCTATAGGGATGCATGAAGTTGCGGCCGATCATGCCGGCGTTGCGGGTCGAGGCCCCATCGCCGGGCAGGCCGGCATCGAGAACCAAGACATCGCGGCCAGCCTCGGCAAGCCTCCGCGCGGCTTCCAGGCCGGTGACGCCCGCGCCAATGACGACAACGTCAGCTCGACTAGGCAGGCCGGCAGGACTTGTGTCTGGGCGTTCGGCCCGCTCCTCCCACCAATAGGGGGTCAGCTTAAAGTCCTCGGTGAAGATGGATTTTTCCGCCACTCTTCGGCACCTCAAAAGATCGCTGCAGCTGGCATGACCGGCGAAGCGACGGACTCCGGCAGCTGTGGAGCCAGTGGTAGTTTCATAGGCGGCACCGTGCAAGGATGGACTTGCCGTCGAGGGCGCCGAGCGGCAGATCTCCTTTCCCTTTGCGTGGATTTCGCCTGAGGGTCATTCTAATTTTGTCGATCGAACGACAACGCTACGATGACAGGCGGGACAAACGGAAAATCTTCGAGGATGTCTTCTATGATGAGGATGAGCGGTGGTGAAGCCATCGCCGAGAGCCTGATTGCGCAGGGAATCGATACGGTTTTCGGCATTCCGGGCATTCAACTCGACAATCTTTTCGATGCCTTTCAGGCACGCCGCGACCGTTTGCGGGTGATCCATACCCGCCACGAACAGGGCGCCGCCTATATGGCCATGGGCTATGCCCAATCGACCGGTCGGCCGGCCGCCTATGTCGTGGTGCCGGGCCCGGGATTCTTGAACAGCCTCACGGCCCTCGCCGATGCGAAATCGGCAAACCTGCCGGTTCTGGCGATCGTCGGGCAAATCCCATCGTCGAAAATCGGCTTGGGCATCGGCATGCCGCACGAATTGATGGGGCAACTAACTATTGCCGGCGGCATCGTCGACTGGGCTCGGCGTGCCGAACATCCAGCCGAGGTGCCGCATCTCATTCGCGCCGCCTTTGCCCATATGCTGAGTGGCAGGCGCAAGCCGGCGGTCTTCGAAATGGCACCGGACATCATGGGTCAGTCTTCGCCGGTCGAAATCTTGCCGCCAGCCGAAGCATTGGAGCCGCCGATTCCTGATCCGGAGCTGATCGCAAGGGCGGTGGAGCTGCTGTCGGCTGCGGCGGCGCCGATCATCATGGCCGGGGGCGGCAGCTTTGGGGCGGCAAGGGAACTGCAGAGCCTGGCCGAACGCTTGCGGGCGCCAATCGTGACCTCGCCGAACGGACGCGGCGTAGTTCCAGACGATCACCCGCTGGCGCATCACATGTTGAGCGGCCAAGAACTCTGGCACCACGCGGACTTGGTCTTGGCGGTGGGCACGCGCTTTTCGACGCCGGGACTCGCCTGGGGCCGGCCGGAGCTTCCGGTGATCCGCATCGATATCGATGCCGTGCAGATCACCAAACCCGCAGCCGCGGCGGTGGCGATTGTAAGCTCGGCGGAAAGCGGCGTGGCGGCGATCTTGGAGCGGCTGGGCGAGCAAGACCCGAAACCGAGGCCGGATGACCCGGCCGCCGTGCTGTGTCGCATCAACGAGAAGCTGTCTTCCCTCGAGCCGGTGGCCGGCTTCGCCAATGCCCTTCGCAAGGTCCTGCCGCGCGACGGGATCCTGGTTTCCGACATCACCCAGTTCGGCATCTATGCCCGCTACGCCTTGCCGGTCTATGCGCCTCGCAGCTATCTCCTGCCAGGCTATCAGGCGACACTCGGCTGGGCCTATCCGGCTGCCCTGGGGGCCCAGGTGGCAAACCCCGACCGCACGGTTGTCACCTTCGCAGGCGACGGCGGCTTTCTCTTCAATGTACAAGAATTGGCGACGGCGGTGCTCCACCGGATCCCAGTGGTTGCCATCGTGTTCAACAACAATTGCTACGGCAATGTAAAGCTCATACAGGCCAAGGAATTCGCAGGACGCCACATCGCAACCGAATTGCAGAACCCGGATTTCGTTGGCCTCGCGCAGTCTTTCGGCATGATGGCCACGAGAGTGGAAGACGCAAGCGCGTTCGAAACGGCACTGGGTGACTATCTTCGGGCTCGGGCGCCTGCCTTGATCGAAGTCCCGGTTGGTGATTTGCCCGATATGTGGACACTGATCAAGCGCCCGCGATCACAAGGCTGAGGAGGAACCTGACGATGGATCTTGGACTCGCCGGAAAAAGGGCTCTTGTCTGCGGTGCTTCCGGCGGTATCGGTCTTGCCTGCGCGCGGGCGCTCGCGGAGGAGGGGGTAGAGGTGCACCTGGTGGCCCGCGATTCCTCCCGGCTCGAGGCCGCCGTTTCGACCATCCTTGAGGCCGGCGGCATCGGCTCTTCCAGCGCCGAGGACCTTCGCGACCCGGAGGCGCCGCAAAGGATTGTGGCGGCCTTTCCCGCTGCCGACATAGTGGTGACCAATCCAGGTGCCTCGCCTGCCGCAGACCTCCTCACCGGAGGCGAGGCTGCGTGGCACGACGGTATCGAGGCGATTGTCAGCCAGCCCTTAGCGCTCATCGCCTTGGCCTTGCCCCCGATGAAGGCGCAAGGCTTCGGCAGGATCATCAATGTTACCTCGGCCGCTTTCGCCCACTCGAGCCCGAGGCTTGCTTTTTCAGGCGCCCTGCGCGGCGCCTTGACCCACGCGATGACGAGCCTTGCACGCCAAGTTGCCGCCGAGGGTATCACCGTCAACAACATCGCGCCCGGCCCGGTCGAGTCCGCGGGACTGCACCACCACCTGGATAGGATCGCCCTCGCGGAAGGGATCACTCGGGAGCAGGCGGCCGCCGGTCGGCTCGCCTCGGTGCCGACCGGGCGATTTGCGACGGCCGATGAAATTGGGCGGATCTGCGCATTCCTCGCCTCGGTGCACACGGCGAACATCACCGGTCGGACGATCCTGGCGGATGGCGGCGCCAATCCCTATCCCTTCCTTTAGAGGATGGTCCCCGACAGGGTCGCGCGCGTGCCCCGTCGGGGAATGCGCTTGCATTTAAACGCTTATCAACTAGCATCAATCGGACCGAGCGTTGCGATGCTTTGTTTCGTCAGGCGTTGGCAATCTCGAAATTGGGGAACCTAGCGGTACCGGGCGTTGTTGGTTCTTTGGTCTCATCGCAATCGTTCGGAAGAGCGGGAGATACGATGATCCAGGAGACAAAAACGCTTCAAAGATTAAGTGAAACACCTTCGATTTCAGGACCGCATCAGGGAGGAAGAAATGACATCAAATAGCGTTCTAGGCCTGAAAAAGTCACTCTCGACAATTGGAATTCTGGTGGGCATGGCGGCATTGGCCGGTGCTGCTTTGGCTGCGGGTGGCGATACCCTGAAGGCGGTCAAGGAGCGCGGCACGCTGTTGTGCACGGGGCATAATGGAACCTATTTGGGTTTTGCCGAGGTCGACGACGAGGGTGCCTGGAAGGGGTTCGATATCGAGCTCTGCAAGTCCCTGGCCACGGCGGTCCTGGGCTCTCCGGACAAGCTGCAGATCATTCCGGTGAGCTGGGCCCAGCGCTTTCCGGCGCTGCAGTCGGGCGACATCGATGTGATCATCAAGGTGACCGGCTGGACCATGGGGCGCGATACCGAGCTGGGACTGCAGTTTAGCCGGCCCTACTTCTTAGGCCCGACCCAGCTGATGGCGCACAAGGAGATCGGCGCAGAATCCGCCAAGGATCTGGATGGCGCGACCCTTTGCGCCTCGGCCGGCACCTCAACCGAGCGTATCGCCGTCGACTACCTAACCAACCTGGGTGTCGAATTCGAATCTGTGACCTTCGAGAAGACAGAGGAGATGCGCAGTGCCTATTTTGCCGGCCGATGCGACGCCTTCGCCGGCTGGGGGCCGAACTTGGCGATTACCCGCTTCAAGGCCGACGACGCCTCTGCCCATGTGATTTTGCCGGACGTGATGGCTGTTGAGCCGGAATCGGCTGCCATGCGTCAGGGCGACGATAATTGGGTAGATGTCCTGAATTGGCTGTTCTCGGCCCTGTTGATCGCCGAGCAGTACGATATCACCAGCGCCAATGTGGATGAGCACAAGGCCAACCCGGGCAATCCCACGGTCGAGCGTCTTTTGGGGGTGACTCCGGGGATCGGCGATCGCCTCGGCCTTTCCAACGATTGGGCCTATAACGTTATCAAGCATGTGGGCAACTATAAGGAGATCTACGACCGCACCCTTGGGGTTGATTCCGCCTACAAGCTTGAGCGCGGGGCCAATGCATTGATCACCGATGGCGGGGTTATGTATCCCTTGGTGCTCGACTGACCGGCAGGATCCGATGTGCGCCCCTTCGGCGATCCCTCCGAAGGGGCGCGGCTGGGCGGCTTGGACCATAGCAATTCGCCAATTCACCGAACCAAGGCCCGCTAGGGGTTAGCTGATGTGCGCCCTGGTCGCCAATGAAAAGGTCCGCAACTTTGTCTATCAGGCCCTGGCCTTGGGTGCGGTTCTCAGCTTGCTGGTGTTTTTCGTTGTCACCGCACGGCAAAACCTGATCGAGCAGGGAATTGCCAGCGGCTTTGGCTTCTTGGAACGCTCCACCGGTTGGGACATTCCCTTCGCCATCATCGATTATTCGATCCGCGATCCCTATTGGCGCATTCTCCTCATCGGCTTTCTAAACACCATCTTCGTCGGCCTCTTCAGCCTCTTCTTCGCCACCATCTTCGGCACCTTGATCGGCATGGCGCGGGTGTCACGGAACCTGATGCTGAATCTGCTGGGCACCACCTACGTCGAGGTGTTTCGCAATGTTCCACTGATTCTCCAGGGCTTCTTCTGGTATGCGGTGGTCACCCACTTGCCGCCGCCGAGACGGGCGATCGAATGGGGCGATTCGGTCTTTCTTTCCAGCCGCGGCCTTTACATGCCTTGGATCAATGTTGCCGACGGCGCGCTGCTGTTTTGGCTGTGCTTTGCGGCGCTGACCGGGCTCTTACTGGTCTTCGCCAGGCGCCTGCCGGCGATCGAGACATCGCCGAGGGTGGGGCGTTGGCTAAACTGGGGGTGGCTGGCCGCCGTCATGCTGGTCGGCATCATCGTCGTTGCCGTTACCCGCGTGCCCGATGCGGGACTGGTCAGCGTTCCCGAGCTTAAAGGGCTTCGGTTCAAGGGCGGCCTGAGAGTCTTGCCGGAGTTCACCGCCCTGGCGGTTGCCATCATCGTCTTCGGCAGCGCCTATATCGGGGAGATCGTGCGGGGCGGCCTGCTTTCGGTAAAGAAGGGGCAAATCGAGGCGGCCGAGGCCTTGGGGCTCAAACCCGCCGCGATCTATTGGAAAGTGCGCATTCCCTTGGCGCTTAGAGCCGTCATGCCGCCTTTGGGCAACCAGTATGTCTGGCTGATGAAGGCGACGACCATTGGCATCGCCATCGGCTTTTCCGACTTTTTCATGATCGTCTCAACCTCGATCAACCAATCCGGCCAGACCATCGAGCTGCTGTTCATCATGATGACAGGCTTCTTCCTGATCAATTACACCATCTCCACGATCATGAACGGCATCAACAAGGCCATCGCCATCAAGGGCTATGAGAGCACAACGAGGTAGATGACCAGGACGTGCGCCGTGACAGGGAGGAAGCCAGATGGCGAGTGATAGCCTCGAGGCGCTCGCGCCGCCGCGCCAGGATCTGAACCTCCTCGCTTGGCTTCGACGGCGGCTCTTCGGGTCCTGGGTGGACACGGTGATCACCCTCGGCAGCCTCGCCCTTCTGATTTGGCTGTTGCCCGGCCTTTCCGACTGGGCCGTCTTCGATGCGGTCTGGCGGGTGGAGAACGCGGACGCCTGCGAGCAGGAGGGCGCCGGTGCCTGTTGGGCGGTGGTCGAGGCGCGCTGGCGTCTGATCCTCTTCGGCCTCTATCCCTTCGAGGAGCACTGGCGATCGGCGATTGCCTGCTTCAGCATCGTGCTGGTGACGGTGTTGTCCTGCGTTCCCTATTTCTGGACCCCGGGTCGCCTCTCCGCCGTTTGGGTGCTGGGCTTCCTGACCTTCTACATTCTCATGCGCGGCGGCATCCTCGGGCTCTCCGACGTCACCACCGACCGCTGGGGTGGCTTGGCACTCACCATCTTTATCTTTGCCTCGGTGGCAATCCTGGGCATGCCGATGTCGATCTTGCTGGCCTTGGCAAGGCGCTCGCAGCTGCCAGTGATCCGCCTGCTGGCATCGTTTTTCATCGACCTCACCCGATCCTTTCCGCTCTTGACCATCCTCTTTACGGCCGCGGTCATCATGCCCTTTGTGCTGCCGGATTGGCTGCAGGGCGACAAGCTCTATCGGGTGATCTTTGCCTTCGCCTTTTTCTTTGCCTGCTATCAGGCGGAAATCATCCGTGGCGGGCTGCAAGCCATCCCCTCGGGACAAGAAGAGGCGGGCAAGGCGCTCGGGCTCGGCTATCTCCAGAGGGTGTGGCTGATCTTGCTGCCGCAGGCCTTCCGCAACGCCTTGCCGGCGACCGTCAATCAGTTCGTCATCACCTTCAAGGAGACCTCGATCGTGGTGATCATCGGCTTCTTCGAGGTGCTGGCCTCCGGCAACGCTGCCTTCGGCTCCGGCGAGTGGACCCATGCCTATGTCGAGGTTTATGTCTTCGTGGCGCTCATCTACTTCGTCTTCGTCTTTTGCCTGTCGCGCTACGGCGCCTACCTAGAGCGGCGCATGCGGGTGGGTCACGACTGACGCGGAGCTTGACCGCGGCAATTGGCTAAGACCAGATCTTTATAGAGTCCGCGAATGCGTCGCACCATGGGGCCGACGTCATCGCTACCGATGCGGCGCCCGTCGATTTCCACCACCGGGGTCTGGGCACCAAAGGTACCGGTGATGAAGGCTTCGTCAGCGGCGTAGGTCTCGACCAGGGAGAAATTACGCTCGCGGACCGGGATGTCGTTGGCCTTGCAAAGCTCGATCACCTTTCGTCGGGTGATTCCGTTCATGCAATAGTCGCCGGTCGAGGTCCAGACCTCACCCTTTTTCACAATGAAGAAGTTACAGGAATTGGTGGTGTTGACGAAGCCATGCGGGTCGAGCATGAGTGCCTCGTCGGCTCCGGCCTTCTGTGCGTGAATGCCGGCCAGGATACAATTGAGCTTGGAGTGTGAGTTGAGTTTCGGGTCTTGTGTGATCGGCAGGCCGCGGTGGATCGGCACCGTGTGCAGGCGAATTCCGCGGCCGATAACCGGCTTGCTGAACTCCATGATAATGACCATGGTTGGTCCAGACTTGGAGAGGCGCGGATCCTGAAACGGCTTGGCCTTGAGACCGCGAGTCACCATGAGGCGGGCGTGAACGTCGTCGCTCATGCCGTTGGCGGCGGCCGTGGCATTGAGGGCCGTGGCCACGTCTTCGCGTGTCATGCCGATCGCCAGGTCGATCGCTTTGGCGGCATCGAAGAGGCGTTCGAGATGCTCGTCCAAGAAGGCCCAGCAACCGTTATAAAGGCGCAGGCCCTCCCAAACCCCATCGCCTAACATGAATCCGGAATCATAGACCGAAACCTTGGCCTCGGACCGCGGCAGGATGTCGCCATTTACGTAGATCTTCAGATCGGCGTTACGCGGATCATCTTCGGCATCATGGGTGCTGACTTCGTTTGGCACGGGCCGCATCCTCTACCCTTTCTCGTCTTGCCTTTGCCGCAAAAGCGCCTGAATCAAGGAGACATCATCTTTAGACGAACCCGTCCTGCCTGCTCAAGATGATATCTGGCGGTCGCCTCCGCTTCTACCTCGTCCCTGTCCCGAATTGCCTGAAGCAACGACAGATGTTCGGCGTGCGCCAGCGTCGCCCGAGCGGGAGCCGAAAAGGTCGTGCCCTGAAGCAGGGCCAATGAGTCTTGAAGGGCATTGAGCTCCTGAATCAAATACGAGTTCTCCGATATCCCGTAGATTGTCCGGTGAAAGGCAACGTTGATCCGTGCCATTTCCTGCGGGCAGTTGAGCGCTTGTTCGGCACTTGAAACCAGCTTTTCCAGGCTTTGAATATCGAACGCGGTGGCGTTTCGCGCGGCAAGGCGCGCCGCTAGTCCCTCCAGTGCCGCACGCATGGCATAGAGTTCCAAGACTTGCTGGCGGTCGATTTCGGTGACGACGACGCCGCGCCAAGGTACGTACTTCAGCAGGCCGGCTGACTCCAGTTGCCGCAAGGCCCGTCTTATTGGTGTCCGGCTGACGCCAAGCCACTCAGCGACGACGGTTTCTCGAATTCTACTCCCCGGCGGAAAGCGTCCTTCGTTGATTCCCTCGCGAATTCGGGTTTGGACGAAATCACTGAGCGAGACCTCTCTGGTTCTCGTACTTGTCGTCGCGGCATTGGCCATTGTCCGTGCCATCTCTTTCCTAGGGCCTGTGGACATTCATTTCGGCGCCGTGGCGGGATTGGCTTTTTCGTCAGGGTTAGGAGCGACGGGCGCGGTGGAGGTGGCTCTCCATAAGCCCGGAGCGACGCAGAGCTGGCGCAAAGCCACCCCGTGCCCGCGGCATCCGACCCCTTTTGGCCCGCTGCCGCGTCGCTCGTCTTTGAATATGGTGTACATGTCCTGCATCCTCGCGCCTAACAGCCGGTCAAAGTGGCTCGGACCACGGCGGCGAAATGAATGTCCACAGGCCCTAGTCCGCGTCGGCCTGGCCTTGCGCCCGTGCGCCTTGCTCAGGCGACTCCCAACAGCGCGCGGCGGAAGATCGCCTTGCGCTCGACCGCGTCGAAATTGCGTTTGTAGGCTGCCGGCGGGCCGTCATGGACCCGCAGATGCACGAATGCGGGGCCATTGCTCTGGCGCAGCACCTTGGTCGCGATGGCGATTTCCGCCTCCGACAGGACGCTGCGGACGACGGTGAACCCACAGCCTTTGGCAACCGTCGCCAGGTCAACGCCACGGCTGGTGTGACTTTCCTGATTGCCGGTTTCCCCATAGTGCCCATTGTCCACACAGACGATGGCAAGATTGGCAGGCTGCATGACGCCGACGGTGGCCAGCGCCCCCAGGTTCATGATCAACTCGCCGTCGCCCGTCACCACCAAAACACGACGATCCGGCTGCGCCAGCGCCAGGCCGAGCCCCATAGAAACGGCGGCCCCCATGGCACCTGCCAAGAGATAGCAGTTCGGCGCTTCCTGGGTCAGAAAGCCGATGTCCTTAGCCGAACCGGCGAGGCCTGAGATGATGAGAAAGTCGCTCGGGTCTCCGATCAAGTCCGGTAAGGCCTCACGCCTATCGAGCAAAAAGTCTTGCGACATCATCTCTCCTTTTTTGCCTTTGCCGCTCCTTAGCCTTTGCCGCGCGCGTTCAAAATGCCTTCGCGCCGAGCAGCTTCTGGGATAGCAAGAGCGCAATCGACTGATTGGACTTGTAAGCCATGTTGAGGGCCGCCTGAGCCGCGGGCACGACAGCATCCGGGCTGCCGATCGATAGGCAGTGCGTGCCCATAGCCTCGAGGCAAGGCCGCGCGCCACGTCCCATGGGCACTTGCCACGGGTTCTGCTCGCCGAATTCGCCTCGCATGGAGACGATGGTGACCAGTGGAAATCGGCCATTCTCCGTCAGCGAAAACATGTTGATGCAGTTTCCAACGCCGCTGCTCTGCACCAATAGCACGCCGCGTTTACCGCCCAAGTGGGCACCCGCCAACAAGGCGACGCCTTCCTCCTCGCTGGCCAGCGGCACCGCAATCGCTTCGGGGTCGTCGATGGAGCGATTGATCATCACTTTGTGGCCCGCATCCGGAACAAACGCAAATAGGCTCACGTCCATCTCACGCAACGCATCGTAGAGTTGGTCAGCCCAGGTGTGCTGCGAAGTGGTTTGACTAGGCATTGGGTGCTTCTTTCAGATTCGGTCGGGTAGGGCCGGGGACAGGCTGCCGGTCTTGCGCCTGGCCGATCATCGTCAACAGGCTTTGCAGCGAGGGGTTTGGCCGTGACCCGAGTTCTTCGGCCAAACCAAGCTCGGCACTCCATGCCTGGCGAGCCGCAACGGCACGGGCCATCAGCGGTTCCACTCCAAGCGATGACAGGGTTTCGGCGGCAGCTTTCAGCTCTTCTGATCGGCGGGCACCATGGCGCGCCATGCGCTCGATGTGATAGCGGGCGGTCTCGAACCAATCGAGGCCGGGATAGGTGTGGTTCAATGACTTTAGGATGCGATCCACTTCACCCAGTTTCGAGGCGGCGAAAAGCGATTCTGCGAGCAAGGCCTCGATCCCCTTGATAACGACAGAGCGCAGCATTTTTACCGTCGAGGCCGCACCAACCTCATCTGAAATGGCCTCCGCATTCCAGCCCAAGTCGTTGAGCGTTTTGGCCAGCGCCGCGACCCTCGGTCCGGAGAGCAGTATCGGCACCTTGAGGCCGCAGCGTTGAATCGTGTCCATGGCGACGCCGTCGACGTACGCCGCCCCGGCTTGCTGGATCCTTTGTGCCGCTTCCTTCTTGTCGCGGGGCAGGGCAGAGTTGAGGTCGAGGAATGTCTGGCCAGGTCCCAAAGCCTCAGCCGCCGTGACCGCGGCAGATATTGCCTGGTCAGGGGTAACCAAGGAGAGAATCAATTCAGCACGATCGACCGCTTCGCGCGACGATTGACAGAGCAAGACGCCGGCTTCGCGTGCCCGCGCTTTTAAGGGCATTTTCGCAACCGGGTCATCGATAAGAATGTCGTAAGCTCGAACCTCGCAAGCCGTCACCTCGGCGAAGGCCCTGCCGAGAAAGCTGCCTGCCTCCCCAAACCCAACAATCGCTATTCGTCTCGGCATCGCCCCTTCGCTTCTTGGCCCAATCTATCGTATTGATATGGACTGTATACAATTGTATACCTTCCCAGGTGCGAAATCCAGCCACATCGGAAAGAATGGGCGAGCCCCCACAGCAAATCTTGCCAGTGACCCATCCTTGGGCGAAATCCGGAGTGGTCAATCTGGCAAGGCGATGGGGCTTGGCAAATGACAAGCGCTAATGCCAGCGAAGATGCATCGAATGAAATTCCCATGAGCACTGACAGCGCATCAGGCTCTCAAGGGTGTTGCCAAATCGCCGTGGATATTGGCGGAACCTTCACCGATGGCATCTTGCATCGAACAGACGACGGTGCGATTTGGCTGGCCAAGGCGCTGACGACACCAGACGATCCGGGCCGGGCGGTTTCGACAGTTGTTGAAGACCTGCTTCGGCAAGCAAGGCAGGACATGGCCCATGCTCCGCCGGTCAGCAAGGTGATCCATGCGACGACCTTGGTCACCAACGCGGTGATCGAACGCAAAGGGGGCAGGACGGCCTTGATCCTCACCAAGGGGACGGCGGACCTTCTGGATATTCGCCGTGAGGATCGCTACGAACTCTATGATCTCGACATTGCTTTTCCGGAGCCGCTGGTCTCGCGGTCGCGGCGCATCGAAGTGGAAGAGAGGCTGACCTTCGACGGCGGGGTTCGCCTGTCGCTCACGCAGTCCGAGATCGACCGTGTCCTCGCAAGACTCGCCAGACTGCGCGTGGAGGCAGTGGCTATCTGCCTGTTGCACGCCTATGCCAATGACATTCATGAGCGTGCCTTGGCAAACGCCATTCGCTCTCGCTTGCCGAACCTGTATGTCAGCCTTTCCAGCGCGGTAGCCAAAGAGATCCGCGAATACGAGCGTATGTCGACCACGTCGGTCAATGCCTATGTCCAACCTGTGACCGCCGCCTACTTGAACGACCTCCAAGGCCGTCTCGATCGTCAGGGTTTGGAGGTTCCCCTGCAGATAATGGTCTCTAGCGGCGGATTTACCTCTCCGGTGACTGCCGCCCAGAACCCTGTGCGGCTCCTGGAGTCGGGACCGGCGGCGGGGGTCTTGAGTGCCGCTATGGTTGGCGCCAATGCCCAGGGCAACAAAGTCCTGGCTTTCGACATGGGGGGCACGACCGCCAAGGCTTGCGTCACCGTCGACGGAAAGCCGGAGATCACCAATCTTTTCGAAGCCGGTCGAATGCATCGCTTCAAGAGGGGCAGTGGCCTGCCCATCATGACACCCTCGATCGACCTCATCGAGATCGGCGCAGGCGGTGGCTCGATCGCAGATGTCAGCGACCTTGGTCTATTGACGGTCGGCCCTGCGAGCGCCGGCTCCAAGCCTGGGCCGGCTTGTTACGGCCAGGGAGGCTCGCGCCCGACGGTGACAGACGCGGACTTGCTGTTGGGTTACCTCAGCCCCGACTACTTCCTCGGCGGCAAGATGCCGCTCTTCGCAACAGAGGCAAAGAAGGCGATCGCGGCGCTTGCCGGCCGGCTCGCACTGGGCATCGACGATGTGGCCTTTGGCATCTTCGACCTCGTCAATGAAAACATGGCAGGTGCGGCGCGCGTGCATATTGCCGAAAAGGGCCTGGATCCGCGCGATTTCACCATCGTGGCGACAGGCGGGGCCGGGCCGGTGCATGCGGTCGAGGTGGCGGCCAAGCTCGGGATCATGCAAGTGATTTGCCCGCTAGCGGCCGGCAATGGTTCTTGTCTGGGCTTGCTGGCTGCGCCCTCTCGCGCAGACCGATCCTGGTCAAAGGTTTGTCTGTTGGCGCAGGTGGATTGGGCCGCCGCCCAGGAAGTGATCGACAAATTGGTGGACGAGGCCAAGGCAGAATTGGTGATCGCCAAGGCTGATCTTGACGACATTGACTGGATGCTGGCCCTCGAAATGCGCTACGAAGGACAGGGTGACACCATAGCTGTCGAGTTTCCTCTCGGTCCTTTGGCCAGCGCGGTAAAGCCCGAGGCCGCGTCCCGTTTCCAAGAGACCTATAGCCGCCTTTACGGCCGCAGCTTGCCGCAGGCGCCTTTGGAGGTGGTTACCTGGCGCTTGACCGGACGTTCGTCGGCCCCAAGCCCCAAGTTCAAGAATGCAAGTATCGGCGAAGCGGCGAACCCGGACGCAGCGGAACAAAGACGCATCTTTTTCCCCGAAACCGGGACCTTCGAAGAGGCTCCCGTCTATAATCGCTATGGCTTGGCGGTCGATGTCACGCTCGCCGCCCCCCTAATCCTGCAGGAGCCAGAGTCAACTTTAGTCGTGGCCCGTGACGCGGATGTTCAGGTGCTCCCGGACTTTTCCGTGCGGGTCACGCTTGCCTGAGAGAGGTGTCTATCATGCCTGCAGGGAAGCGATGCGACTGGGACCCGGTTAGCCTTCAAATTCTTTGGGCCCGTCTCATCAGTATCGTCGACGAGGCCGCCGCCACCTTCCAGCGCGCCTCGTTTTCCACGCTTGTCCGCGAGGCCAATGACTTCGCTGTGGTGCTGACCGATGCGAAAGGTCGCTCCATCGCGCAATCGAGCAAGTCCATACCTTCCTTCATCGCCACCTTGCCAGCGAGCATCAAGGTCTTCAACAAACGCTTTCCACCGCAAACCTTGGTCGAAGGCGATGTCCTGATCACCAACGACCCATGGGACGGAACCGGTCACATTCACGATGTTTCCTTGGCGGCGCCGATATTCTTAAAAGGAAAAATCATCGCATTCGCGGCGATTGCGACCCACCTGCCGGACATCGGCGGGCGCGTGCGCTCGGCCGGCCAGCGCGAAATCTATGAAGAAGGCTTGCAGATTCCGGTTCTCAAGCTTTTCGAGGGCGGTCGGCGCAACGAGACACTGTTTGCGATGATCGCGCGCAATGTGCGCGTCTCCGAGCACGGCATCGGAGACATTCTGGGTGCCGTCGCGGGCTGCCAGGCGCTTGGCGCGCGCCTTTGCGCCCTGCTCGAGGATCAGGAGATCGATCTCGAAGCCCTGACCGCGGTCCTGCAGTCGCGGTCGGAAGCGGTCATGCGCCAAGCCATTGCGGCGGTTCCTGACGGCTGCTACCGCCATGTGGTCGAGCATGACGGCTTCGAGGATCGCATCACAATCGACTGCAAGGTGAAAATCGAGGGCGACGGGATGCTGATCGACTACGAAGGTAGCTCGGAACAACTGCCGCGCGCCGTAAACGTCGTGCCTTCCTACACCTTTGCCTACTCCGTTTATGGGGTGAAATGTATTCTGGCGCCCGAGGTTCCGAACAACGAGGGCAGCTTTGCCCCCATCCGCACAGTCGCGCCTCGGGGCTCGATCCTCAATCCGCTCTATCCGGCCGCCAGTGGTGCACGCGGCATGATTGGCCATATGTTGCCGGTTGCTATCATGGGAGCGCTGGCTCCGGTGCTGGGCGATAGGGTCGGGGCGGAGGGTTCGGCGAATTCCTCCTTGACCATGACGGGCGAACACCACGGCCGCCGCTATGCGGCCGTCAATTTTATCAACGGCGGCCAGGGTGCCACACCGACGCGCGATGGCCATAGGGCGCTGTCTTGGCCCAGCAACCTCGCCAACACACCGATCGAGGTGATGGAAAGCCTGGCCCCGATCTTGGTGGAGTATCGCAAGATTCGCCGAGGTTCCGGGGGCAAAGGTCGACACAAAGGCGGCGATGGGATCGCCTTCGGGTTCGAGTTCTTGGGTGACAGTCCGGCCGTTTGTTCCTTCATCTGTACCAGACGGATTGTCGCTCCGGCGGGAAGCTTGGGCGGAGAACCGGGTCAGTCGGCCGCCGTACGCGTCAACGGTCGCCTGATCGATACCACCGAGCACCGGATCCTTAAGAAGGGTGATCGCGTGACGGTTTTGACGGCCGGTGGCGGCGGCTACGGCCGGCCGGGCAAATGAGCGACGGGGGGAAAAGATGACGGGAAGGTTGGCAGGAAAAGTGGTCGTCGTGACCGGGGCAGCGCGCGGAATCGGTTTGGCCTGCGCGGCGGGCTTCGCGGAAGCGGGCGCCAAGCTGGCCCTTCTCGACATCCTCGAGAACGAAGGACGAGCGGCCAGCAAAGACCTGAGATCGGCCGGCAGCGAGTGCCTCTTCGTGCCCTGCGACGTTGGCCAAAAGCCGGAGGTGGATGCAGCCTTCGCCGAGGTGATCGAGAAATACGGCCGGGTCGACGTCCTGATGAACAACGCTGGCTTGAACCGGCCGGCCGCATTCGTGGAGATGAGTGAAGCGGACTTCGATCTGGTCATTCGCACCAACTTGAAGTCGGTCTTCCTCTGCGCCCAGGCGGCTGCCCGCGACATGATTGCCCGCCGGGCTCGCGGCGCGATCGTCAACATGTCCTCGACCAGCGTCATCATGACCATGCCGACCATTGCAGCCTATGCGGCCTCCAAAGGAGGGGTGAGCTCTTTGACCAAGGCGATGGCCCTTAGCCTTGCGCCCCATGGCATCCGGGTCAATGCGGTCGGGCCCGGCACCATCGAGACCGACTTAACCCGCAAGCGATTGCTGGAAGACGAAGAGATGCGAAAGCGCATCCTTTCGCGCACACCCCTCGGTCGCGTCGGACAGGGCAAGGAAGTTGCCGATGTCTGTGTGTTCCTGGCCAGCGATGAGGCGGCCTATGTCACCGGGCAGACCCTTTACATTGACGGTGGCCGCTCCGGCCTGAATTACACGGTTGCCGTCAAGAAATAGGAGGGATTTCTAATAAAATTAGAAAGACACTAGTCTTGTTGCAAGTGAAACATTTTCAAACGGGCCTCTTTTGCCGTGGTCATGTGTCGCTTTGCCGCCTGAAAGGCGGCATTGCCATCTCTTTGTTCCACCGCCACCAAGATCGCCTTGTGTTCCTCGAGACTTACCCGTCGTCGTTCGTTCAATTCGTAGACCGTACCGTGCAACAAGCCGAGCCGCGTTCGCAACTGTGTCAGGCTTTCCTGCAGGTATCGATTGTGCGACGCTTGGTAAATTGCCTGGTGAAAGGCATCGTCGAATTGGGCCAGGGCTTGCGGCGATGCGAGGCTGTCGTAGGCCTGGGCCAAATTCTGGTGCAGAAGTTCGATCTCGATGGCCGATATGTGCTGGGCGGCAAACCTGGCCGCTTCGGCCTCGAGGGCGGCTCTCACTTCGTAGAAGTCTTGCACGGCCTGTACGTCCAGTTCGGCTACCCTGAAGCCGCCGTCGGGATCCTCCACGACAAGTCCATCTGTATGAAGACGATGAATGGCTTCGCGCACCGGAGTACGGCTAACGTCAAGCCAGGCGAGAATGGCGCTTTCAAGAATACGTTCGCCGGGACGATAGCGACCGCTCTTGATGGCGAGCATGAGCTCTCGGCGAACGAACTCGGTGAGCGACACGCCGTCATCGCTGCGCTTGCGTGGCGGTCGCCCCCGCTTCTTGCTCATCCGGTTCAGCCTCCGGCACATTCAGCTCTTCGTGGTCGCGCGAAAGGAAGCGCGGTTCCTTGGAAGGAGACCGCCGTATTCAAGAGGCGCGGCACCGGCAAAGAATTGCCAATGCGGGCAACTGGGTCAAGCGCAGGCAAGGCAGCACCAGAAGGGGCCGGCGATTGGGGCGGGTCCAATCGGCATGATTTGGGGGCCGTTTGTTGACGCGGCTGGCGAAACCTTGGCAGGACTTGGTTCCGCCGCCAAGCGCCCTTGGCTGGACCAGGGAGTTGGCCCAGGTTGGGCCGCGCCTAGACGACAAGCTTGGCTGCGACGTCGCCATCATCGGTGGTGGCCTCACGGGATTATCCAGCGCGCTTCACCTCGCCGAAGCCGGCAAGGATGTGGTCTTACTTGAGGCCAAGCAAGTTGGATGGGGTGCCTCCGGCCGGGCCTTTGGACAGATTGTTCCCGCAGCCAAGCACCAAGATTCTCATGTCTTGAAAACCTTCGGGGCAACCCGAGGCCAGGCGATTATCGACCTCCTTTCGGGCGGGCCGCGGCTGGTCTTCGATTTGATAGACCGGCATGGGATTTTATGTGACGACACCCGCAGCGGTATGATCCTTGCCGCCCATAGCCGTAAGGCGGCCAAGGTCTTGCGATCGCGCCGGGACGCGTTGGTGGCGAAGGGGGCGGACGTGGCCTTTCTCCAAGGCTCGGCAGCATATGAGTTGATCGGCAGCGACTATTATCCTGCCTGTTTTCTGGACCGACGGGCGGGGTCGCTCAACCCGAATGCCTTTGTCCGCGGACTTGCGGAAGTGGCTGCGCGGTCCGGGGTTGCTGTCTTCTGCAATAGCCCGGTCCACCGTCTATCGAAGTGCGGCGAGGAATGGGAGGTCGGAACGCGTGAAGGATCGGTGGTGGCGCGGTCCGTGGTGCTCGCGGTCAACGCCTACCTCGGCACGCCGTTCAGTGACCTGTGGCCGGACCTGGCCCGCAGCTTCATCCCGATGCGGACCTATCAGCTGATCAGTGAGCCGGTCGGCCACAATGTCGCCGCCAGTATTTTGCCGAAAAGACAATCCATGATCGATACCCGCCACCTCTTCTCCGGCATCAGACGGACAGGCGACGGGCGCTTGCATGTAAGCGGCGACGGCCCGGCATTCGATCCGGCGGGACGCAGCGATCCCGACCTTGCCGCCAAGCGCATCATGGCGACCTTTCCCCAGGTCAAATCACTGGACTGGGCCGAGACCTGGCCAGGTTGGGTGGCGGTCACCCAGGACCAATACCCGCGCCTCCACCATCTGGCAGCGGGCGTGTGGTGTGCCTTCGGCTACAGCGGCCGTGGGATCGCTTTCGGCCTGCTTTTGGGCCGTGAGATCGCCCGCCATATTCTCGGCAACCGCCAGGACCCACCAGTTTATCCGGTAACGCCACTCAAGCCGATCTTTGCCCATGCCTTCAGCCCCGATTACGTCACAGCTCTGATGGCCTATTATCGACGCAGGGATCGCATGGCGACGGCCGGTTACCTGGGCCGAACCTCGTAAAATGGCTTTCGGCGGTGCGATGGCGAGGGTCCCAGCAGGCCAGCGCGCATCGCTACCCGACCGGCGAGAGACAGACGGCGGGAGAGACGCCCGGCACGACAATGCCTCCGCGCTTGGCACCCACCTCTATGGTCCCCCAGCGTTCGGCCAATTCGATCGGCAGCGGGCGGCCCCGCGACGACGAAAGCCACAGTCGAAGCAGATAGCGGCGCTGATCCGGTTTGGGGGCGTCGACGAAGGCGCTGCGGGCGTGAACCACTGTGTGATTGTGCACCAACTGAATATCGCCCGGTTCCAGGACCATGTGGAAGGCGACCTCGGTGGCCGCTTCCTGAAAGGCATCCAGGGCCTCCAGCTGGGCCGGGGTCAGTCGAGCCACCACGTCGAGCCTCTGGGCTGATCGAATATCGGGATCCATGCCGCAGCAGGTAAGGTATGGCCCATATCGATTGAAGATATGGACTTCGTAGTAGGGCGCCTTTCCTTCGGGAACCTCATTGTAGCGGTCACAGACGAAACGGCCGTAGAGGGTTCTGAGGGCTTCCGGATTGGACTCGAGCAGACGATTATGAATAGCAGCAGAGCTGGCAACCGCACTGGCACCGCCGGAATTGGCTTTCCTTAGGCAAAGAAGGCCGACGATGTCGCAAGAATCCGAGTGGAAGGGCTGCGCTTGGTTGGTCTGATAGATCCGCTGGGACCTGTCCCTCTGGCCGCGCAGATCGATGACATGTCCCAAGAGATGTCCGGCGGCGTTCTGTGACACCGCTTCCCCGAAGTAGCAACCGATGCCCCAAAAGGCGCGGGCCAGCAGTTCTTTTGACCATTCCGTCACCGGCAAGCCGCGAATGACGGCAAAGCCGCGACCGTCACGAATTTCCTGATCCAGTTGGGCAAGCGACCTTCGCAGCAGGGGAAGGTCGAAGTTGGCACGCGTGATGCGCTCTATCGGCTGACCCTCGATTTGCGATGCGGAAGCGGCGGCGAAAACTTCCGCCAGCTGGGCTTCGTTTAGGCGAAGCAGCCAATCCCCGCCTGGCGTAAGGGACTTGCCATGCCAAACTTCCGGGCCGTTCCGGGGCGCAAGGTCTTGCATCACTGCCGATGTCTCCAGCTACGCAGTCCAGCCCCAGGTAGAGCCAATTGGGCGGATTTCGGAATGAATTTGCAATGCTTGATGTCGGCCGGCAAGCTGATTTACCAGTCGATAGCGCGCGGTATGATGCCAGACGCCGCTACCTTGAAAACAGCCCCCCAATCGTGTCAAGCCTATCGACGATCGAATGAGCCATTGACCCACGCTGCGGGTGCGACGATGCCGAACCAGAGAATGACTCTCTTACAGGTGCAGGAACTTGCGGCTCGGGTCTTGCGGGCAAGCGGCCTTGATGCAACGGGCGTGGCCATCATCGCCGATCTCGTGAAGAGCGCCGAGCGCGATGGTCCCAGTAGCCACGGGCTCGCCATGCTGCCGCGCTATCAGGACGCCCTTGAGCGCGGTTGGGCCAACGGCAAGGCTCTCCCTCGTCAGGAAACCACCGCGCCGGGCATCCTCAGGGTCGACGGTGACAATGGCTTTGCACAAATTGCCAGCGTGCCGCTACGCTCGAAGTTGATCGCCATGGCGAGGGGCAACGGTATTGCCCTCCTGACGCTTCGAAATTGCCATCATATCGGCGCTCTTCGCTACGACACGGAACCGCTCGCCGATGCCGGCCTGTTGGCCATGGCCTTCGTCAACAGCCGTCCATGGATCGTCCCCCATGGCGGCAGTGAGCCGGTATTCGGGACCAACCCCATGTCCTTTGCTTGCCCCCGCGCGGGGGAGGCACCGGTGGTTTGGGATCAGGCCTCGTCGGTGCAGGCGATATCCGACATCAGACTGGCCGCATCGCACGGCGACGAATTAGACAGGACCGTTGGTGTCGATATCGACGGCGTGCCCACTCAAGACCCCAACAAGGTACTGGAGAGCGGCAAGCTCTTGAGTTTCGCAGAGCACAAGGGAACGGCGATTGCCCTGATGGTCGAGGTAATGGCCTCCGCGCTGACCGGTGCCGCGCTTTCCGTCGAGGATGGGGAACGTCAGACCGCGGGTGCGACCACCGCGAAGGCGGGGTTTGCCATGATCGCCATAGACCCGAAGAGCGCCGGGGCATCGGCGCTTGCCGATCAGGTGGCCCGCATCGGTCACCTCGTCGCCGATAATGGCGCGGCGCGGGTGCCAGGCGACGGGCGCCTGGCCCGCCGTGAACGCGCCGCGACGGAAGGTGTGGAGGTCGACGCAGCCCTCGTGCAGCGTTTGCAGGCTGTCTGTTAGAACAATCGGCATTGCAGACGATCTGGCGGCTGGCTGTCTCAATCCTTGACGATCATCTGGCGCGGCAACTTGGTCAGGCACTCGGCGCCGGCTTCGGTGATGACGATGGATTCCGTGGTCTCATAGCCCCAGTCTTCCATCCACAGGCCGGTCATGAAATGAAAGGTCATGCCGGGCTTTAGCGGCGAGCGGTCGCCGGACCTGAGCGACATGGTGCGCTCGCCCCAATCCGGCGGATAGGACACGCCGATGGGGTAGCCGGTGCGGCTGTCCTTGACAATGCCGTACTTGTCGAGGACGGCGAAGAAAGCCTTGGCGATGTCCTCGCAGCGGTTACCCGGCCGGGCCGCTTCCAGTCCCGCCTCCATGCCTTCCAGCACCGCCTTTTCGGCGTCAAGAAAGGTCTGGGTGGGCTTGCCCAGATAGACCGTGCGCGACAAGGGGCACTGATAGCGATGCACTGCGCCGGCGATTTCATAGAAGGTGGCCTCACCCGCTCGCATAGGTTTGTCATCCCAAGTGAGGTGGGGGGCCGAGGCCTCGACACCCGAGGGCAGCAGCGGCACGATGGCGGGATAGTCGCCGCCCTGACCGTCGATGCCGCGAATCCCCGTGGCGGTAATCTCCGCCACCAGGTCGCACTTGCGCATGCCGGGCTCGACCACTTCCCAGATTTGCCGGTGCATGGCCTCGACGATCTTGCCGGCCTGGCGCATGTAGACCAATTCCTGGGGCGATTTCACGGCGCGCTGCCAGTTGACCAGGGCGGTCGCATCGGCAAAGCGCGCGTTGGGCAGGCTATGGCGCAGGCTCTCCAGGCAGGCGGCGGAGAAGTAGTAGTTATCCATCTCGACGCCGATGACCGCCTTGGCATGGCCGCGCGCCTCCAGGATCTCCGAGAGATGGTCCATGGGGTGGCGCTCGAAGGACATGACGTAGTGGTCGGGGTAGAAAAGAATATGGTCGTGATCCATGAAGACCGTCATCTTGGCGCCGTTGGCGTCTTGCTGACGGCCGTACCAAATCGGCTCGCCCTCCTGCGCCAGGAGGACGCATTGGTGCACGTAAAAGGACCAGCCGTCATAGCCGGTCAGCCAGTTCATGTTGGAGGGATCGCTCACCAACAGCAACTCGATGCCGGCCTTTTCCATGGCCGTGCGGGTCTTGGCGATGCGGGCGTCGTATTCTGCCCGTTCGAACTTTAGCTCGACTGTCGTCATGTCATTACTCGTTCACTTGTCACAGGGGAGACAGGTGCCGGCATTTACGGATGTCGGGCGCGCATAGGATAACGATCACCGGACCTGAAACCTAGGCCTTGCTTGCTGATACCCTGCTTGCGCCGCCTCCGGCTCACAGCATAGACCGGAGAGGATATGGCTATCTTGTTTGCTTGGCACTACCTTCCCAATTTGGGATAACGCGGATTAAATGCCTGACCAGGAGGAATGTTCAATCCGACTGGCAAGCATCCGCTACTCGTTGGGAAAGATGGGATGTCGACACGGATCAAACATCTAAAAACAATTGAGCAGCGTCTCTTGTGGCTCTCCCACTGGATGATTCACAACGCCAACAACCTGCGTTCGAAAGACGACGGCCTCAAAGTCGGTGGGCACCAGGCCTCCTCGGCCTCCATCGTCTCCATCATGACAGCGCTTTATTTTTCCACGTTGAAGCCGGAAGACCGAGTGGCGGTCAAACCGCATGCCTCGCCCATCTTTCATGCGATGCAGTATTTGATGGGCAATCAAGACCTGGAACGCATGAAAAACTTCCGCGGTTTTAATGGCGTCCAATCCTATCCCTCGCGCATCAAAGATGTTGACGACGTGGATTTTTCAACAGGCTCGGTCGGCCTTGGCGTGGCCATTACCGCCTTTGCCTCCCTCGTTCAAGACTACATTCAGGCCAAGGCGTGGGGCAAAGACATCGCCGCGGGCCGTATGATCTCCCTGGTTGGCGATGCGGAGTTAGACGAGGGCAATATTTATGAATGCCTGCAGGAAGCCTGGAAGCACGATCTTCGCAAATGCTGGTGGATTGTCGATTATAACCGGCAATCATTGGACGGCGTCGTGCGCGAAGGCCTGTGGGAACGCCTGACCGGCGTCTTTGCCTCCTTCGGCTGGGACGTGGTCAAGGTCAAGTACGGTGTTCGGCTAGAAGCGGCTTTCCTGAAGCCGGGCGGCAAGAAGCTGAAGGCTTGGATCGATGACTGCCCGAACCAGCTCTATTCGGCTCTCACCTACCAAGGCGGTGCCGGTTGGCGAAAGCGTCTGACGAAAGATCTCGGCGATCAAGGCGATGTCACGAGGCTGATCGACAGTTACAGCGACGATGATCTTGCGGAACTGATGGAAAACCTTGGCGGCAATTGCGTCGAGACCATGGCCGAGACTTTCGATGCCATCGATCACGATCGTCCGGTCTGTTTCCTTGCCTATACGGTGAAGGGCTGGGGAACGCCCCTGGCCGGCCACAAGGATAACCACGCCGGGATCATGAACAAGGTGCAGATGGATGCCTGGCAGCAAGATATGGCCGTGCCGCAGGGTCAGGAATGGGACGCTTTTGCCACGGTTGACGATGTCGATGAGTTGAAGGCGTTTCTCGATCAGGTGCCGTTCTTTGCCAAGGGGCGAAGACGATACTCCGACAGGGTGATCGACCCGCCAACGGCGACGCTGGCCTCGGATCGCGAGATTTCGACGCAGATGGCCTTTGGCAAAATCCTCGATGAAATCGCCAAAGAGGATTCGGAACTGGCCGAGCGCATTGTTACGGCGTCACCGGATGTGACCGTCTCCACCAACCTGGGTCCCTGGGTCAATCGCCGCGGCCTCTTCGGTCGCTTGGAGTTGGCTGATACTTTCCAAGCGGAAAAAATTCCTTCCACGCAAAAATGGACCTTCAGCGCCAACGGCCAGCACATCGAGCTCGGCATTGCCGAGATGAACCTGTTCCTCCTGTTGGGCGCGGCCGGTCTTTCGCATTCCTTGTGGGGCAAGCGCCTGCTGCCGATCGGGACGGTTTACGACCCCTTCGTCTGCCGCGGCTTGGATGCCTTGAACTACGCTTGCTATCAAGACGCTCGCTTTATCATTGTCGGAACCCCATCCGGTGTCACCTTGGCGCCGGAAGGCGGGGCCCATCAATCAATCGGCACGCCGCTGATTGGCATGAGCCAAGACGGTCTGGCCGCTTTCGAGCCGGCCTTTATGGACGAGCTCTGCGTCATCTTGAACTGGTCGTTCGACTACATGCAAAGGGACGGCGAAGGCGACCCGGATGAACGCACCTGGCTGCGGGACGAAACCGGCGGATCGGTTTATCTGCGACTCAGCACCCGGCCTGTCGAACAACCAAGCCGCCGGGTCGATGAGGCCTTCACGCAAGGCGCCATCGATGGGGCCTATTGGTGGCGAAAGCCTGGCCCGAATTGTGAGTTGGTCATCGCCTATCAGGGTGCGGTTGCGCCGGAAGCCTTGCAGGCGGCGGGTTTCCTGGCCGAACGGCGCCGCGATATCGGGGTTTTGGCGGTCACTTCCTCGGACCGGCTGAATGCCGGTTGGACAGCCGCTCAGCGCGACCGAGCGCGCGGCAATCGCACCGCCACTTGCCACATCGAACGGCTATTCGCAAGCCTGCCCAGGCATTGTGTTGTCTTGACCGTCCTCGATGGCCATCCGGCGACTCTCTCGTGGCTAGGCGCCGTGGGCGGTCATCGCACCGTACCGCTGGGGGTCGAGCATTTCGGTCAAACCGGAACCATTGACGACCTTTATCGGCACTATGGCATTGACCGCGATGGGATCATAAAGCAGGCCCTCGGCGCCTTGCCGACGGTCAAGGAGCTGGGTCAGGCGGTGGGCTGAGAAAGGGCCTGGTCAATCTCTAAGCAGTAGTACTCACTAGCGCAGCGCGCCCCGATCGAGCGGGGCCTCGGCGGCGGCATTACCAAGCCTCGTCGCCAAGACCCGCAGGGTGGAATGGAACTCGTCGCGTGCGACCGCGCACTGCTGCAAATGCCGTGGCCCCTTCGTCGGGTCAAAGGCCAGGCGGCCGTGCAGGACGCGGTGATTGTCGAAGACGTGGAGATCTCCGGGGCGCATGGCATATCGGAACTGGGCAGCTGGGTCATTGACCTCGCGCCAATAGGCCTTGTAGGCGCGGTAAAAGGCCTCGACCCGATCGAGCGGCAGGGACTGCGGCGGAATATTGCGATCGGTAAAGCGGATACCTTCGAGGTCGCCCGACGCGTCGCGGGCGATGACCCGGGCGAGGGCCTGGCCAATTCGACCCATGCCGAGGATACCTAAACGCTTTGCGGTGACATGGACGCCCAGGAGCTGGGTCGGGGTCCAGCCGTCCCACCTGCCGGCCCTCAGCATGGCCTGGCCTTCCCAGGCGCGTCGAGCCGCACCGAGCAAGAGCAGCATGGCAATATCGGCGGTGGCGTCGGTGAGGACGTCAGGTGTGTTGGTAACGATCAAGCCCCGAGCGCGCGCCGCCGCGAGGTCGACATGGTCGGTTCCGACGGAAAATGTGGCTATAGCGCGCACGCTCTTAGGCAGCTTGGCAATGGTTTCGGCGTCGAATTGGTTGGTAGACGCCGCCAAGATGGCATCGCAGCATTCGGCCCATGGACGAAGCCGCTCGCGCGGCATTGGCGCTTGTGGCTACTGTTTCTTTCTGACCTGATCGAGGTGCATTTGGGGATAGGCGGTTCTGTTTGACGATTGGGACCTCTCAATCGACAGACAGGAGGTTCCCATGACAGAGGAGCGAACCACGCCGCTGCGCGAGCGGATGATCGAGGACATGCGCATTCGCGGATTGGGCGACAAGGCGCAGAAGGCCCACATAAGGGCAATCAAGGATTTCGCCGCTTTTCTCGGGCGATCGCCGGATACGGCCACGCCGGAGGATCTGCGCGCCTATCAGCTGCACATGACGAACACCGGGGTGACGCCATCGACCTTCAACGCCCGCATCGTGGCGCTCCGTTTCTTTTTCGGCATGACCTGCGGACGCGAGGAGATGAAGCGCTACATGCAGTTCCGCACCCAGCCGCAGAAGCTGCCGGTTGTCTTCAGCGTCGAAGAGGTCTCCGATCTCTTGATGGCCGCGCCGGGGCCGGGGCTGAAGTATCGCGCGGCTCTCAGCATTTCCTACGGCGCGGGGCTGCGCGCCGCCGAGGTTTGCAACCTCAAGATCGGCGACATCGACAGCGACCGGATGCTGATCCATGTCGAACAGGGCAAGGGGCGGAAGGATCGCAAGGTCATGCTGTCGCCCGGCCTGCTGGAGCTGCTGCGCGACTATTGGCGCGAGGCGCGGCCCGAGGGCTGGCTGTTCCCCGGCAAGCCGAAGATCAACCCGATCTCGCCGCGGCAGCTCAATCGGGCGTTCACGTCGGCGAAGACCATGGTGGGCATCAAGAAAGCCGCCACGCTGCACACATTGCGGCACAGCTTCGCCACTCATCTCTTGGAGGCAAACACCGATGTCCGCGTGATCCAGGTTCTGCTCGGCCACGCCAAGCTCACGACC
Source organism: Rhodospirillales bacterium (assembly GCA_965222795.1). Taxonomy (GTDB): domain Bacteria; phylum Pseudomonadota; class Alphaproteobacteria; order Kiloniellales; family CBDCUY01; genus CBDCUY01. The sequence continues at coordinate 5,066,224 of OZ244972.1, forward strand.
ACCGCGCAGTACACCCGTGTGGCCACCAAGACCATTCGAGACACGGTCAGCCCCTTTGAGATGCTGGCCAAGCTGCAGGACCAGACCCTGAAGCGAAGCCTGGAGTGACGGCCTGCCGGGGTGTCCCGGCCGAAGCTGGAGGTCGCTGACATCTTTCGCGCCTACGGCCCCGCATGGCGGAGAGCCAATGCCGGGCATGTCAGCCTTTCCCAGCTCAAGGTCATGTCGGCGATAGAAGCCTGCCGCACGCAAGCGCTCGGCGGGCATGTGGCGGCCTGCGCCAGGTGCGACCACCAGCACATCGCGTACAATTCCTGCAAGAACCGGCATTGCCCGAAGTGCCAGGGTCCCGCGGCGCGAGACTGGATGGCGGCGCGGGCCGAGGACCTTTTGCCCGTGGAATACTTCCACGTGGTCTTCACCCTGCCGGCCGAGATCGCCCGGATCGCCTACTGGAACAAGAGGGCGGTCTATGGACTGCTGTTCCGCGCCTCGGCCGAGACGGTGATGACCATCGCCGCCGATCCGAAACGCCTCGGCGCGCGGGTCGGCATGACCAGCGTGCTCCACACCTGGGGCTCGGCGCTGACGCATCACCCGCATGTCCACATGATCGTGCCTGGCGGCGGCCTGTCGGCCGCAAGAGGCGAGGAGGGCGAAGGCCCGACAGGGACAAACAAAAGTGAGCGGTGGGTGTCCTGCCGTCCGGGGTTCTTCCTCCCAGTCCGGGTGCTGTCACGACTGTTCCGGCGCCTCTTCCTGGAAGGGCTGCTGGCGCTGCATCGAGCGGGCAAGCTTGTCTTCTTCGCTGACCTGGCCGCCCTGACACAGGCCCAGGCGTTCACCGCCTGGCTGGCGCCGTTCCGCAAGACCGAATGGGCGGTCTACGCCAAACCGCCCTTCGGCGGCCCCAAGGCGGTGCTGGCCTATCTCAGCCGCTACACCCATCGGGTGGCGATCTCGAACAGCCGCCTGATCAGTGCCGACGCCAAGACCATCACGTTCCGCTGGAAGGACTACCGCATCAAGTCGGGCGACCGGCAAAGGGTCATGCGGCTCGCCACCGGCGCGTTCATCCGCCGTTTCCTGATCCATGTCCTGCCCGACGGCTTCCACCGCATCCGGCATTACGGCCTCTTGGCCGGCGCCGGTCGCAAGGCCAACGTCACCAAAATCCGCGCATTGCTCGGAGTCGAAGCAACATCGCAAGAGGTGGCGGCAAGCACCGAGATCATCCCGCTTACCCTGCGCGAACCGTGTCCCTGCTGCGGCGGGCCGATGCGGATCGTCGAGGCCTTCAGGCGCGGCGAACGTCCGACGACCCGCGCACCGCCCCGAAAGATCGCCGCATGATGACAGGGCCATCATCCACATCGCGCGCAATCCGGGACATACGGGCGTTCCGGAACCGCATCGGTGTGCCCCGCACAGCCATGCCATCGCCGGACCCGTCTCGCCAGCACCACGCGGAAACGCTCGACGCACCGCCGGACGCGCCACAGTGTGGGGTGAGCCCCAATCGGGACCAGCGTCAAAACCGCCCGTCGCCCGCCAACACCACCGACGCCCCGACGCTTTCTCCATAGCGCATTGCCTGACCCCCCGCGGCTTCCACCTTGGGAGGTTTTCCAACGCGGGCCGCTAACCATGCCAGCGGCAAATGCCGAGCCTAGGCCCGCATCGAAAAACCTTCACCGAAGCGGCTGGCCAGCCGGCTTACTTCCTCGTCCGCCAGCGGCACCTGGCGGATCAAAGCCAGGCCCCAGTCCCGCACCGCCAAGAAGAGCTCGAGCAGGTGTTCGTCGCTATCGAGCATTTCAAAATCGAAGCGCGGCAGCCGCTCGCTGTCTTCGGCACGCCAGAGGCGCGGCGAAGAGTGCAGTGCGGTCGTATCCTTCAGGTCGGCCAATGGGTGATGGGTGACAAAGTTGCCGTCGCACCAGGCAATGCAAAGTTCTCCGTCCGTTACCCAAAGGTCACGAATGGCGAGACTGGCGGGATCGTCGGGCAGTAGTTCGAGCTTGTTGACTGTATCGTTGGGCATGCCGCCCGGGCATTGCGCCGCATGCCGCAGCCAGGCAAAGGAGTGTATCGCCTGCCGGCCGTCGGGCCAGGCAAGGGTTACGCGCCGTGTCGCGGAGTCCTGAGTGCAGAAGGGCAGGGGGCCATTATCGTGAAGCGGCATGTTCCAAATCTCCGCAGAATTGGAACTCCGACCAATCGGAGCCTGGTGTCCCGATTCCGAAATTCGCTTCATCTTGTGGCGTGCACCGAGCGAATTTCGGAACCGATCAGGACACTAGTATGGTGTTGAGTCTCGTGTGGTTTTTCGGATTTGAAGCGCCTCTCGGTGCAGCTCCAAACAATGATAGGAACTTCAAATCCACCACACTAGGCTGTGATCAGGTTTCAAACCAAACGACGGCACAGTTTGCTGCCGTCGCCCGGTGGCCAAGCAGAAGCCTAAGCCGGAATCTCAAAGTGGGGCAAGATGGATTTTTTTAAATGGCAAACGATTAGGGGAGGGAGCGAAGGCTACAGATTTTGTTGTCAACGAGCGACAAGCTTGTTCAAGGCCGAAAGCGAAGCTAGGCACCAGGCCGCCCTCAACGACTGGGTCGTCTTCTCCTTGCCAATAGCGCATGTGCGGGAAAATCCCGCACATGGCCGCGTCCCTTCAAAGACCGATTGACGGCGGGCGGAGCTACTGGCCCAGCGCGCCGATCTGCGCCAATACCGCAAGCCAGTCCTCCAGATGATAGGTGTGGGTTACCATCCCTTCTTCGTTGAAGTGATGCACATCGATCGCCTTGGCGGTGAAGGGCTTGCCGGTCGCGGCCTTGCCCATGAAGTCGCCCGCGTGAGTTCCCGAGAAGGTCGAACGCACCACGACCACGTTGCCTTCCTCGATCATCTCCTCAACGGTCCATTTGAAGTCCGAGAAGGACGCCACAATGCTCGGCAAGAATTTCTTGAGGCCGTCACGGCCCTGCTCCTGACCAGGGTTGGGGTCGTGGCTGATCCAGTTTTCGACCAGCACATTGTCGAGCAACTCCAGTTGACCGCCGCCCAGGACGTCATAGAAATTCGCCTTCAGTGATTCTTTGTTTGTCGACATTTCTTCGGCCCCTGCGGTGGATACCAAAAAGATGGCGGCGATGGCCGCGACGAGTGTTTTAAGGGTGGTTATCACGGTGCTTTCCTCATTCTTGACATCATCGCATTTAAGTATCAATAATATACCAAGTGTCAAGAGAGCACTTTAAGGATACAAGGTATGTTCAAAGTAACCGTCATTGACAAGAAGGACGCGGTCAACTGTCCCATCCGCAATGTGTTGGACCGGATTGGCGACAAGTGGTCGGTTCTGATCTTCTGTGTGCTGGAGGATGGACCAAAGCGGTTCAACGAAATCAAGCGCTTGATCGGCGACATTACGCAACGGGTGCTGACCAGCACCCTCAGGAAGCTTGAAGCCGACGGCTTCGTATCGCGCGAGGTCGTTCCCACCTCGCCCCCCAAGGTGAGCTATGCGCTCACCGACAGAGGGCGTGACCTATTGGCGTTGCTGTCACCGCTCATTGACTGGGCTGAGGAACACTACGGCGACATCAAAATCAGCCGCGAGCGTTTTTCGAGCTGACCCTCGTTGCAACGGCTCGCCATAGGGCGGTCAAATGGGTTAGACTGCGGGGACCTCTTTGGTCAGACAATGCACCGCGCCACCCTGCATGGGCCCAGCCCGCATCTTGACCGGAACGACTTCCCGGCCCGGCCAATGCCCCGCAATCATGGCAAGCGCCTCCCTGTCCTGGTCCGGGTCGACCCCGGCCACGGGCACGATGACGGCGCCATTGCAGACATAGAAATTGAGATAGGGGGCGATGATGCGCCGGCCATCGGCCTCGAAGGAGGACATGTAGGGAAAATCGATGACCTCGATACCGCCTTCTTCCAGTATCGACTTACATCTGGCGATATTAGCCGCGTTGACGTCCTCTTCCGGCGCCGAGAGCATCAGACAGCGGCGGGGCGCGATGAAATTGAAAAACAAATCGATGTGCCCGTCGGTGCCATAGTAATAGTGCTCGCGGGAACGCTCCTGATCTTCGCTCAGGCCCTCCGGCAGCCAAACTACCCTCTCGACGCCGAGGGAGGCGAGCAGCGCTGCTTCGACCTGGTCGCGTGTCAGGTACCAGTTGCGGGTCGGGTGCATCAGACAGCCTTCTGGCGCCACAAGGGTTCCCGCGCCGTCGACCGCTATGGCACCGGCTTCCAGGACCACGTCGACGAAGGTCACCGGATCGCCGAGCATTTCGGCCAGGCTGGCGCCAAGGCGCGCGTCGCGGTCGCGCTCCGCATGCCGTTCGCCCCAGGCGTTAAAGCGAAAATGCCGGGCCTGCCGGCGCTTGCCGTCGGTGACGAAGATCGGTCCATTGTCGCGCAGCCAGGAGCCATCCATCGGATAGACGGCGATCTCGACCCTGTCCGACAAGGCCGTGCGGGCGGCGACGGCTTGCCCATCACTCGCGCAGATCATGGTGACTGGCTCGAACTGGGCGATGCTGTTGGCGACCTCGGCAAATTCCCTGCGCCCCTCTTCCAGGGTGTTTCCCCAGGATACCACGCGACACGGCCAGGCGATCAGGGTCCGTTCGTGAGGTTCCCATTCTGCTGGCATGCGTAATCCTGTACCGGCCATTCTTGTTCTCCCACTGGCAGCAGCGACCGTGCTACTTGCGCCGCTAGTTTCGGGCCACCTTGCTGCCGTCAAGGATGATGGACTGGGTCCGGCGAAGATGGGTGCGGAGCGCTTCAGCCGCCGCCTCTGCTTTGTGCGCTAGGCAGAGGTCAAGCAATTCACGATGTTCGGCGGTGACGTCGCGTTTCGGCACTTCCAAAGGCATCGACCAACGCCGATAGACCTCCGCCGAAGCCCGTAAACTGTCCGCAATTGTCAGCAGCCGATTGCTCTTGGCTGCACTGCACAGCACGACGTGGAAGTCGTGATGAGTCCGCGCCCAGGCATTACTAAGGGTCGTGCCGTCTTCCGTCTCGCCCTTGGGCGTGCGTTCCATGCGATGGTGGGCGGCGATAATGCGCGCCTCCCACTCGAGATCACCACGGGCGACCGAGTCTTTGAGCACCGTTGCCTCAATCAGGCAGCGGGCGGCCGTAAGGTCGGCCAGATCGTCAAGCGATACCTCCATCACCCGAAAGCCATGTTGTGCCCGGTTGTTGGCCAGCCCTTCGGCGGCAAGCCGCGTCAAAGCCTCGCGCAGCACACCCATGCTGGCGCCATAGTCCGACTTCAGTTGTGCGAATGGCAAGGGTGCTCCCGGCTTGATGAGACCGGAGAGGATGTCTGATCGAATTCGGTCATAGACCTGTTCGGCCCGGGTTTCCGTTTCTGTCATGGCTGCTTTGGCTCACAGGGCTAGCCGATCCAACTCGATCAAGCTTAGTCCAAATGTCGATTATCTTCAATAATATCGAAAATACATTGACATGTCGAAGTCTGCGTGCGACCAAGCCTACCCGCGATCCCGTGTGTCCGGGACCCAAAGTTGGGGAGCTAGCGGGATGACGGCCCTGCTCAAACTGAATGACGCCGAACATCAGGCGATGGCCGAACGACTGTATCGGGCCATCCAGCAGGGCCAGGGGATCGATCCGCCGAGCGAAAGCCTTGATTACAGCTTGGAGGACGCCTACCGCATTCGCCGCAAGCTTGTCGATTTGCTGATCGCCGACGGTGGCAAACCGCGCGGGCACAAGATCGGCTTTACCTCCGAAGCTATGCAGAAGATGTACGGCATGAGCGGGCCGGACTTTGGCATTCTGCTCGACAGCATGTTCGTCGACCACGGGACGCCCGTCCAGGTGAGCAACTTATGTGATACGCGGGTCGAGCCGGAAATTGCCTTTGAACTGAAGCACGGCGTCGAAGGGCCGGTGACCATTGATCAGGTGCTCGAGGCTTCGGCCAAGGTCTGGGCCGCGGTCGAGGTGATCGATAGCCGGGTAGGGGCCATGCGGGCCAAGGCCAATGATTCCCTGGCCGACAACGCAGGAGCCGGGCGCGTGGTGCTCGGTACCCTCGGCTTGGAGCCAAGGGCGGTGGATCTCGTCAACATAGAGATTGCCATGGAGGTGGATGGCCAGCACCAGAGTGCCAACAGCCGCGATGTGATGGGCCATCCCGCCGCGCCGCTGGCCTACCTTGCCGCCAAGCTGGGCGAGCTTGGCGGTCTCGGCGGGAGTCTCAAGCAGGGCGATATCGTCATTACCGGGGCGCCCCTGCGCTCTGTTGCCGTCGGACCCGGTTCAAGGCTTCACGCCAGCTTCGGTTTGCTCGGCACCATCGACATTAACTTCACCTAGTTTGTGAGGCCGTCACCTCTGCCGGGCTCCTCTCGACACAACCCAAAGGCCTAAGCGAAGGCCGGCATGACCTCGTTGATGAAGAGGTCGAGGGAGCGTTTCTGTTCCTTTAGGCCGAGCCCCAGGCTGGCGTAGTAAGTGAACTCGTCGACGCCCAGGTCCCGATATCCGTGCAACTTGGCGATTACCTCATCTGGCGTGCCGAACAGCAGATTGTCGTGCAGCATTCTGGGATTGTATTCATCGCGATTGGCGATTTCAGTGAGGTCGATCTGCCTAGGAAAGCCGTCGCTGACATCGCCCAGGTTTTTGAACAGGTTCTCAAATTGGGCGAGTTGGCGCTGCGCCGCGCGAACCGGAACCTCCCAATCCTCCTTGCGATCATAGACGCAAGCATGACGCATCATCGCAAAGATCGGGCGCGGGCGACCGGGATTATCGGCCAGGGCTTGATCCAAGCGTGCCTTGTAGAGTTCGGCCTCGGTCATCGGCCGGGTGAGCGGCCAGGACAGGATGTTTATGCCGCTCTTGACCGCGAAGTCATAGGTGATGGGCGCCCGGGCCGCCGCCCAGATCGGCGGATGCGGTTGTTGCAAAGGCTTCGGCACGGAGGTTGCGCGGGGAAAGGACCAATAGGTCCCCTCATGCTCGGTATCGCCGGCCCAGAGAGCCTTCAAAACTGGCAGCATTTCATGCATGTAGCGCCAGCCATCGCTTTGCTTAAGGCCTGGGTGCATGCGGTCGAATTCCCGCTGATAGGCACCCGAGCCGATGCCGAATTCAAGGCGCCCGCCGCTATAGAGGTCTAAGAGAGCCGCTTCTCCGGCCAGCCGGATCGGATGCCAGTAGGGGGCAACGACCACGGCCGTCCCCAGACGAATGCGGTTGGTATGGGCAGCCCACCAGGTCAAAATTTGGAAGGGATTGGGAGCGATGGTCATCTCCAGCGCATGGTGTTCGGCGGCCCAGGCGATGTTAAAGCCGCCATCGTCAGCCATTTGCACCATCTCGAGGGTGTGTCGTTCGACATCGCGCATGTCGATATCCGGCGCGATGCGCTCCATATTGATGGCCAACTGAAACTTCATTCACTCCTCCCAATTAACCTTACATCGGATGCCGAGCTTTAGACCAAGAGCCAGAGCGCGGCCGTTGGCTTGCATCCTGTCGATCTATCTGGCCAGCTACCAATAGCGGATCCAACGCCTGGCGAACAGCCGATGAAAGCTTGCTGACAAGACTGCCGTAACGGCTCGCGAAATCGTCAAGCTAGCTCAGCCCTATCGGATTTGCGACGACTATACGATGACAACTAGCCCGCTAATCTGCATAATTGTAGGCGGCGATGACATTGCTACGGTACATGAATGTGTCTCTCAGGTCAGTGGAGTCGATCCCTTCCTTATTGCAGCCAGCCGAATCTTGGTTTTCTGGTGCCGACATGATGGTGGCGGGTCATTTGTTGTCTGGTGACAAAGCCTTAGCATGGGAGCGAGGAATCCATCGAAAATCATGGCGATTTGGTCGGCTGCCGGGTATAGTTCCACCTTTGGCTTAGATTTGATTAAACAACCTCGCCGAATCGCTTGTATTTGTGTTGAAATGAACTCGCACGTTTTGGCAACAGGTTGACTGGGGGGAGGGGGCGTTTTGACTAGAACATCCCCAAAAATGAGGAAGCACCGGAATTCCGGTTGGCGCCATCAAATTGGCTTAGTGTCATGCTTGGCTTGGTTTTGCGTTTTCCTTTTCTCAGTAACTAACGCAGGACCGTCGGTACAGGCTGCATCGGAACCGCCACTCTACCTTATCGGACCAGGCGACATCTTGGAGGTCGTGGTTCGAAATGAACCAACACTTTCCCGCAATGTCACAGTCAGGCCGGACGGCAGGGTCAGCCTGCCTCTGGTCGAAGACCTCCTTGCCGCCGGCCGGTCGCCGGAGGAACTGGCGGACGACTTTGAAAGGCGATTGCAAGCCTACGTGTTGGACCCGCGGGTCAGCATTTCGGTAATCTCCGCGGCGGGGGTGGTTTCCCAAAGAGTTCGCGTCATCGGGGAAGTCAACCAACCGAATAGCTTGGCCTATCGCTCTGGCATGACGTTGCTGGATGCCATGAATGAGATCGGTGGTTTGACGCCATCGGCTGATGGCAATTCTGCCACAATCGTGCGGCGCACGGCCGAGGGCCAAGAAGAAATTGCAATTCGTATCGACGACCTCATCAGGGATGGCGACGTCGGCGCTAATGTGGCACTTCTGCCAGGCGACGTTATCGTCATACCCGAAGGCTTTTTAAGCGGCGATGTGCAGATCGAAAGATTCGCCAGTGCGAGCGTCAGTTATACCGACAACATCGAGCTTCAGCCGGACGATGAAAAATCCTCGGCCTTTATCACCCGCGTGGGCGGAGGCCTTTCCCTCGTGGCTGATCTGGCTCGCTTTTCGGGTCGGCTCACCGGTAACGCCGACCTGGGCTTCAACAGCGATGATAGTAGCGTCTTTGTCGATGGCCAATTGGTCGCGACCTCGACGACCGAGTTGGCCCGGGACCGCCTCTTCTTTGATCTCAGCGCGAGCGTGGACCGCACGGTACTTGACTCGCGGAACGGCGAATCCGGATCGGAAAATATCCCCACCAACGAGGATACGGTAATCACGCTAACGGCAAGCCCATTGTTGCTCCATAACATCGGCCGATTGGCCGAATCTCGCTGGCGCTACCGCATCAGTCCGGTGATCGTCCCGGATGGAAATTCGACTGATTCAGGTGGAACCTCCAGCGATTCCTCTGACAGCCTAACCCATAGTATTTCCAATCAGTTGACTGGCGCGGAGCGGTTCCAACGTCTCGCTTGGACCCTCGACAGCCAGGCAGGGCAGGTTCTTCGCCGCGATGAGGAAGACATTGATTTTGCCGATACCAGACTGGGTCTATCCTATTGGCTGTGGCGTGACTTCAACCTCTTGGGCGACGTCGGCTACGTCTATCGCACCGCCGATGACGAGGATGACGACGATGAGCTAAACGGGATCGCCTGGAATGTCGGATTTCAATGGCAGTTTTTCCCGGATGCTTTCCTCGGAGCGAGCTTTGGTCAAAGAGACGAGGATGAAGTATTTGATGCGACGCTGAGCTATCAGCTTGGCGCAAACACGAGCGTGCAGGCCGGTTACCGCGACGAACGTACAACGGATCAGGAACGCTTCATCCGAGGGATCACGGAGGTTGCCGTTGATGATGCTGGAAACTTCGTCGATCCAATTACCGGCTTACCCTTTGATCCCAACGATCCGGTAACCAGCTTTAACGATAGGACGACAAGAACGCGCAGCCTGCAGGCGGCAATTCGCTATGCGGGCGAGACGAACACTTTCCTTCTCTCCGGTCGTGCCAGTCGTGAGACGGGCGGCAACGACGATGAGGACCGCTATAATCTCTCATTTTCCTGGTCGAAGTCTCTTACGCGGGATTTGGACTTTCTTTCGAGGTTCAGCTACGAGCGTGAGGAGTTTTCCGCGGATGGTCGTGAAGATGACACCTTTCTGGTCATCGGAGGCCTTACCTATCGTCTGACTAATGAAGTGAGCGCCCGTCTGCAGTACAGTTACCAAGATCAGCAGTCTAACGACCGCGATGAGGATTTCACAGAGAACACCGTATCGCTCGGCTTTGCCGTGAGGTTCTAGAGCATCGGGCGCCGGCCAGAGCCAAGCCCCCGCAAATCGGCTGTTCCCGATTTGTTAATCGAAGAAGACATACGAACCGGGATTGTATCCCGGTTCGGGGGGGACGGGCAGTTTGGCGCCAAATCCTGCGCCAAGCCTCTCGGACGTAATCGACGGATAGGCCCATCGAACCTTTGCCTGACCTTGTCGCCAAACCGCTGCGTCAGAATGGTTCCAAATTGCCGCCCGACGCTCTAACTCTGATTCGCTCCTTCAGCCGTTGCGTCGGGGTGGCGGCCGATCGTTTGACGGTTTCACCCGTCTGAGACAGCCTTGAGCCGCGAGCCCGCCGCTTACGCCCTGGATTGTTTAGTGTCAATCCACCAAGGCGCCAGGCTCGCCACCAAGGCGCCACGCTCGAAGGTGGGATCAAATCTTTCCATTTGTGTCGATGCGACCGCCGTGGAACACCATCCGGCAGACTTCATGCCCCTCATGAAAAATCATTTCTTGGCCGGCAAAGCCATCGAGGTCGCCCTTTATGTCATTGCCATAGGCAAAGGCACCCCGGCGATAGCGCATCGGACCCCGCATCAAATGCGCGGGATCAGGCTGGGCTAGAACTTCCTTTTGAAACTTGAATATCTCTGCAAACTCAGGCCGGTCAGAAAAGACGGTGCCGTAGTAGTTCAACACCCATACCACCCGGTCGTCGCAGCAGATAAACTCTTGCCCGCCAAAGGGACTGCTTCCCGCCCGGTGGTCCCTATAGGACCAACTTTCATGATCAAAGGAATCTAGAGTGGTCCCGTCGGCGAGCCTCTCCCGATCACCCAGTTCATAGACTCTACGGCGCGCCATGGTCAGAAACCCGGCAAGATCCATCTATTCCTCAATGCAAAATTTTCGATCCGTAAGGCCATAGCGCCGCCGCAACTTCAGGAACGTTGAAAGAAAACCATACGCGTCGGCGTCGTGTGAATACCCGGCAATAACCTAAGGTTATTTTTGGGGCAAGTACCGCTTCGAAAAAAATAGCATTACGCCTAAACTTTTGCCACCAAGAGATGTTGGACAGGATAGCAAATGCTTTTCCAGGCAAAGATCAATCAGACAAGATAGGCCGTCGAGTTCCCCCCGCCAGGGCCAAGCATTCCTTCTGAAACAAATGGCTCGCCCTCTACGGTGCCAAATGCGCCTTGTAGACTTAAGAAGGCAGCGGCGATCATACCGTCTTGCCCCATTTGCTCGGCCGTACTTTGCCCGCGCTGGAGGGCGGCGCTTATCTCGTGGTCGCAGAGCTTCTCAACACCGACAGTCACCAAGCGGTTACCAAGGTCGCTATCGGGATCGAGCTCTGTGGCGCGAACACGCTGAACCTTTGGCGAGCCTGGTAAGTCCACGGCGTTGGCGATCAGGGTGGCGGCTGCGTCGGCGATGGCGGCGCTGGACGCCAGAACGGTGACCGCGTCGGCGATGCCACGAGAGTGGCTGCGACCGCGCCAGCCGCTGGTCGCTATCCCGCGAACGTGATCCTTACTCCCAACTTGAATTGTGGCCGCCCGTTGTCCGCTCGTCGGATTGCTGCAGACCGCGATCGTAAAGCTTTGTCCTGGCGCTAAGAACAAGGCGATGTCGCCGCCGTTGTTCACATAGGCGCGGACAAGATCGCGACCGGCGGTAAGGGCATCCAAGATATGATCGGCGACGGCGCCGGCAACCGCGGCCATGGGGGTGACGAAGGCGCCCGCTCCGTGGGGAAGTACCGCCTGCCACATGGCCCGGGCGATCACGCCTGATGGCGGTTCGGCACCGGCACTTAGCGGGCGGCGAAGCAGCGGGAGTTCGTTGACCAGCTCCGTCAGCACTGTCTCGAAAGCCGCTCGCGCTTGCTGGTAAGAAGCCGTGACTTCCTCCGGCCTGCCTTGCGCTTCAATGATCAGATCGATCGGGCCATGTTGCAAATGCAGGCGCTTGCCATCGGCAAGAAGGGCTGCTTGGGGGCGCGGAGCATCGATCATGGCGACCACCGCCCCGCGATCGCCGCGTCTGGTGGCCACCCGCGAGGAATGAGGCACAAACGGGGACCGGTCTGCAAGGTGGGGTCTCCTTCTGTTGCCGAAGCTCGGGTCGACCCTGTCTTACTGTTGTTCGGCGGCGCGGATGGCTGCCAGGACCTTGTCGGGAGTGGCCGGCAGGTCGCTCACCACCGCGCCCGTGGCGTGGCGAAGGGCATTGAGGATGGCCGGCGCAGTCGGGATCAGCACGTGTTCGCCCAGTCCCTTGGCGCCGTAAGGGCCTTCTGCGTCTTCTACCTCGACGATGATGTGGTCGAATTCGGGCATGTCGCCGATGGTGGGGATTAGGTAGTCGTGCAGATTTTCCGTTTTCTCTGGCTGGTAGTCCTCCATCAGGGCAAAGCCGATGCCTTGCGCGACCCCGCCTTCGATCTGCCCTTCGACCAACAAGGGGTTGATCGCCTTGCCGACGTCGTGGGCGGTGGTGATGTGCGCCAGCTTTACCGTGCCCAAAGCCGTGTCCACGGTCAGCTCGACGATCTGCGCGCCATAGCCATAGACCGCATAGGGGATGCCCTGGCCCTTGTGGTCGAGCGGCGAGGTCGGCGGGTCATAGGTTTCCTCGGCCATGAATACATAGCCGTGGCGGTTGGGCGTTAACCCAGTCAGATCGATGCGGGCATGCGCGCTGCCGTCGCTTAAGGTGATGACCCCGTCGCCCAACCCGATCGATGCTCCCGCGCTCACATTGCCGTGCCGCAGCAGTTGTTGGCGCAATGCTTCGCCGGCGCGCTTGGCGGCCGAGCCGGTTACATAGGTTTGCCGTGAGGCCGAGGTCTTGCCGCAGTCGGGCGTCAGGTCGGTGTCGCCGCCGATGAGCTCCATGGCGTGAACCGGGATTCCGAGGCCGTCCGCAGCGATTTGCGCGATCACCGTATTGGCGCCCTGGCCGATATCCATGGCGCCTTGATGCAAGAAGACCTGGCCGTCGCGCGCGATCCCCATGCGGACGGTTGAGGGATTGGGCAAGGAGGTGTTGCCGCAGCCGTACCAACAGGAGGCAATCCCGTAGCCGCGTTTCAGCGACGGCCTTGGTTTAGCGGATTCAAATGCTTTGACGCGCGCCTCGGCGGCTAGCCACGCGGGTCGGAGCGCTTCCAGGCACTCCTTTATGCCGACACCCTTTTCGAAGATCTGGCCAGTTGTGGTGGGCTGGCCATTGGCAAGGGCGTTGCGAAGACGGAACTCCAAGCGGTCAAGCCCCGCCTTGCCGGCCAACTCGTCGAAGGCGCGTTCTTGGGCGATCGCCGCCTGCGGAACGCCGAAGCCACGAAACGCGCCGGAGGGCACGCTGTGAGTGTGAACCGCCAGGCTCTTGGCCCGGTAGTTCGGAATAAAGTAGGGGCCGGAGGCGTGAACCGGCACCCGGTTGGCGACGGTCGGCCCCCAACTCGCATAGGCGCCGGTGTTGAAGACCCCATGAAAATCGAAGCCCGTAATCTTGCCGTCTGGGCCGCAGCCGACGGTCAGTTCGATTTCGCAAGGGTGGCGCTTGGTGGTGGATCGCATTGATTCTTGGCGGGTGTAGCAAATCGCCGCCGGCCGGCCGAAGGTCCACGCGGCCAGCGCGATATAGGGTTGGAAGGAAAGATCTAATTTGGAGCCAAAGCCACCGCCGCAGGCGCTAGGGACGACGCGCACGGCTGTCGGATCGAGCCCCAGGATGAGGGCCAGACTGTCCCGGTCCATAACCGGTGCCTGAGTACAGCCCCGCACAACGACTCGCTCGCCGTCCCGATAGGCATAGCCGGCTTCGGGCTCGATATAGGCGTGCTCGATCCAGGGCGTGGAGGCATAGACGGAAACCCGGTGGGCCGAGCCCTTCAGGGCCGCCGCTGTGTCGCCGCGCTCCACATAGCCGCGTACCAGGACGTTGCCCGGTCTTGTTTCATGGATGTTGGGGGCCTCGTCGGCGAGGGAATCTGATGGCGACAGCAGGGGATCAAGGTTGTGCCACTCGATGGGTAAGTCCTCATCGGATAGGTGCTGAATGGCCGCCGCTTCGCCGACCACCAAGGCCACCGCCTCGCCGCGAAAGCGGGCTACGCTTTCCGCAAAGACCGGCTGATCGACGAAGTTGGGGATGACGCCGAAGCGATTTTCTCCGGGGATGTCGCCCGCATCGAGTATGCCGACAATGCCGTCGTGGGCCGCTAGAAAGCTGTCCTTGTCGCCAATGCGAAAGCGGGCGTGGTGGTGGGGGCTGCGGATGACCCGCACTAAGAGCGCGTCTGCAGGTGTTTCGTCGTCGCCATAGGCCAGTTCTCCGGTGACCTTGCCACGGCCGTCCAGGTGGCGAATGGCTTGGCCCACATTCTTGCCGGCCGGCGTAACCGCCGCTAAGTCGTTGGCTCCGCTTGCCTCTATGACCGCATCGACGATCTTTCGGTAGCCGGTGCAGCGACATAAGACCCCGCCGAGCGCTGCTTCTACATCGTGGCGAGAGGGATGGGGCGTAGTGTCCAGTAGGGCCTTGGCAGCGATCAACATGCCCGGCGTGCAGATACCGCATTGGGCAGCGCCAAATTGCAGAAAGCTCTCCTGCAGGCGGCTGAGGCTGCCATTTTGCGCAAGCCCCTCGACCGTTTCGATCGCCGAGCCCTCGACCTGGGCCAGCGCAACCAAGCAACCGCAAGCCGCCTCGCCGTCGATCAACACGGTACAGGCGCCGCAGTCTCCGGCGTTGCATCCGACCTTGGTGCCGGCTAGCCCGAGGTGATCGCGCAGCACATCGGAGAGCCGATCGGCGGGCGCCGCCTCGACGGGTAGCGGATGGCCATTGACGGTGATGGTGGCGCGCATGGTCATTCCGTGGTGGCGGCCAATTCGATGGCCCGGCCGACCAAAACCCGAGCGGCCATCAAACGATAGTCGGCGCTCGCCCGCACGTCGCCGATCGGTGACAGCCCATTGAAGTGTTCCGCTGTCGCCACGTCGGATAGGCAAGGGGAGCGTTTTTGGCCTCGGAGCGCCTTTTCCAGCGCGGGCAAACGTTGGGCAACAGCCGAACAGGCGCCGACGCTGACTGCCGCATCACAGATCTGATCGCTTGCATCCCACACCAGCCGCACCGCCGCCATGGTGATCGAGATAACCATGTACTTGCGCGCCCCCAGCTTCAAGAACGACGATCGCCCCTGGATGGCGCTTTTGGGAATCAGGATCGCCGTCACCAGCTCGTCGGGTTCGCGCAGGGTCTTCCGATTGCCTTGAAGAAAGTCGGCCAACGGCACCTCTCGGGGGCCTCGCCGCGATACCAATTGGACGCGCGCATCGAGGGTCAGCAGCGGCGGAACCCCATCGGCTGCCGGGGAGGCGTTGCAAATGTTGCCGGCCACGGTCGCGCGGTTTTGAATTTGGGTCGAGCCGACTTCGCGAGCAGCAAGCTTCAAGCCGTCAAAGGCCGGAGGCAGGTCGGCGGCGATCACCTCGGACCAGGTGGTCAAGGCTCCCAAGCGCCATACCTCCCCGTCATCGGCGATGCCGCGCAGGGTCGAGAGGGCCGAGATGTCGAGCACCGGGCCGCGCGGCGGGCGATCATTCAGCGCGGGATAAAAGTCCGTGCCGCCAGAAAGGATTTGCCAGTCGCCGCTGGCGAGGAGTTGCAGCGCATCGGCGAGCGCGTCTGGCCGCGCATAATCCATCACAAACCTTCTTTACCGCTCGGTCTGCGCATATTCCGGTATTTGCTTGAAACAGACAAGAATTCTGGTCGCCGGAAGACGGCCTATCGTACCGCCATGGCGACCAAGTTACACCAATGCAGTCGAGATCGATGCGATCACCCCGTCACCCCGGGTGAGAACCTTTCCCGCTCGAGCCTGAACCGGCCAAAGTGGCCACGTTGGCGATCAAGTCCTTGAGGTAAGCGAGACTTTCTTCCGGCTCGCCATTGTTGTTGCAGACGATGACGCTGCGATTGAAATCCTCGAATTGTTTGCGAAAGGCCTCGTGCATGGGAATGGGATCGGCGAGGAGATGCCCCTCGCGCCGGGCCGCATTCAGCCGATCCAGCACCACCTTTTCGTCGGCCCGCACCCAGATGACGAGGAAGGCGCCGAAAATCTCTTCTGCCGCCCGATAGAGTTTGTGGCGCAGTTCCCGCCGGTGCAGCACCTCGTCGACGACAACGGTATCATGCGCAGCCCTTTGCGCCTGCAGGTCGGCGATGACCCGCTCGTAGACCTTCGCTCTCGTCGCATCGGAGAAGGGAATGCCCTCCCGCAAATTGCGTTCGTAGTTGGGGTCCTCGCGAAACACTGCCTTCTTAACCTCGTCCACGTCGTAGTAGGGGCAGGCGAGCTCTCTTGCCAAGCCCTTGGCGATGGTCGATTTACCGGCGCCCACCAGTCCGCCGACGAAGATAATCATGGCCTTTGCCGATTCAACTGACATGGCTTACTCCATCAAACCAACTAACCACAGGGAAAGGGCGGGGACGAAGATCAGCAACGCCAGCCGGAGTATGTCGGCGATCCAGAATGGTAGTACGCCGCGGAAGATGGTGGCGAGCGACACATTCTTTAACACGCCCTTCAAGACAAAGACGTTCATGCCGACCGGCGGCGTGATTAGGCTAATCTCAGTTGCCACTACCACGATGATCGCAAACCAGATCAGCGCATTCTCCGGGTCTGCAAGGATCTCGTAGCCGAAATCTAACTCGTACATGAGAGGGTAGAAGACCGGCACCGTGAGCAGGATCATCGACAGGCTCTCCAGCACGCAGCCCAGCAGCAAGTATATGAGAATGATCGCGCCAATCACTGTCCAAGGCGAGAGTTCCGAGTCGACCACGAATTCCGACAGGGCGTCCGGCAGCCCGGCGAAATTGACGAAGTTGGTGAAGAGCTCGGCACCGATAATCACGGCGAAGATCATGGCCGTCGCCCGCACGCTTTCCAGGATCGCCCGAAAGAGGCCCTTCATGTCGAGGGTTCGCAAACCCAGCGCGATGACCAGTGCGGCCCCCGCGCCCATGCCGGCGGCCTCAGTCGGGGTGAAGAACCCGCCATAGATGCCGACCATGATGAAAAGGAACAGCCCGATGACGCAGATCACACCGATGGTGTCGGAGCGGCTCATCGGCTGCGGTTCGGAGGCATCCGGCGCCAGCGAGGGGTTGAGCTTGACCGCCACCATCACCGCCAGGAGATAGAACAGCACACCGACGATGCCAGGCAGGACCCCGGCAATGAAGAGCTTGGCGATGTTGGACTCGGTCAAGAGCCCATAAATGATCAGAATAACGCTTGGCGGAATCAGGATACCTAAGGTGCCGCCGGCCGCGATGGAGCCGGTGGCCAGACTGTCCGCATAGCCGAAGCGGCGCATCGACGGCATCGCCACCTTCGACATGGTTGCAGCGGTCGCCAACGAAGAACCGCAGACGGCGGAAAAGCCGCCGCAGGACAGCACCGAGGCCATGGCCAAGCCGCCCCGCATTCGCCCAAATGCCCGGTCGGCGGCGGCGAAGAGGCCGTGGGCCACGCCAGATAGTGCCAGCACATTGCCCATGAAGATGAAGAGTGGAATGACCGACAGCGAATAGGACAAGGCGGTGTCGAAGGCCACTTGGCCGGTCATCGCCCAGGCCGGTTCCCAACCGCGCATCAGGGCAAAGCCGATGCCGCCGACCGCCGCCATGGCAAATGCGATCGGCACTCGCAGCAAGATCAGGACAAGAAGAATGGCAAAGCCAATGAGGGACTCAGTCATGTTTCCCCTCCCGCATCGTCGGGACCGTCCACCGGATCGACGACACCGCGCAGGAAGGCGATGCCGGCGCTGAGCAGGCACGACAGGGCCGCAAGGAAGCCGAAGGGCGCCAGCGGGATGCCCAAGGCGTTGGTCACTGCCCCGTCATGGGCTGCCGCCAAGGCGTGCGAAAACAGTCGCCACGAGAAGGTCATGAGCAGCGCCATGGAGAATAGTCCGGCAAAGAGGTTCAGGAGTTGGTTGGCGTTATCACCCAACATCATTTGCAGAAGGTCGACTTCGACATGCTCGCGACGTTCGGTCGTCAGGGGTAGCGCTAGAAACACCAGCGCTGCCAACATGAGTTCGGTGATCTCGAAGGCGCCGGAGAGTGGGGCGTCGAGGAAGTATCGCCCCACCACGTCGATGCAGGTGACGGCAACCAGACAAAGAAGCAGAATCGCCGCCAATATGCCGAGCGTTCTTTCCAGCCAGCGTCCGAGCTGATCTCCGAAGACACCGCCGAAACTGCCCCCGGAGAGGGTACGCCCCCGCCGCCGCAGCCACTCCATGACTAGAACTCGACGCCAGAGGCTTGGCGAAGGGACTTGAGTGCCGCTTCGCCATCAAAGCCGCCTTCCTTGATCTTTGCCGACCAAGCCGCCTCATGGCTTGCGGCGATCTCCTTGATCGTGTCGAGCAGTGCCGGCGGCGCGTCGTAGATTTCGATGCCGGCTTTCTCCAGCTTGCCGATCGCCTTGTCGTCAGCATCATTCCAGGCCTTGCCCACCAGCTCGGCGAAGGCCTCACCGGAGATGGCTTCAATGGCCGCCTGGTCTTCGCCCGAGATCTCGTCCCATTTGGCCTGGTTGACGACTACAAACCAGGTGGTGTTGTAAATGCCGCCGGGAACACGCATGGAGTATTTGAGATCGTCGGTTAGCTTAAAGGCGGTCAGCGCCTCGTAGGTGAAGGTGACACCGTCGATAACGCCGCGCGACAGCTTCTCGTAGACCTCGCCCGTGGACATGAAGAGTGTGGTGGCGCCAAGATCGGCCATCAACTCGGCGATGTATCCGCCCGGCGTGCGGATCTTCAGTCCCTTGAGGTCGTCGGACTTTTCGAGCTTTCGGACATTGTTATGCAGGATGCCAGGACCATGCACGAAGAGACCGAGGAGCTTGACGCCCTCGTGCTCGGCCTGGGCGTCAAGTTCACCGCTATAGACTTGCCAGAAAGCTTTGGAGGCATTCACCGCATCGTCGCCGATGAAGGAGAACTGGCCGATGCGCGAGCGTGTAAAGCGATCATCCGTGGTGAAAGAATGCAAACCGTAGGTGATGTCGGCTATGCCGTCGGCCGCCATGTCGAAGTGGGCGGGTGGTGCGCCCAATGGCTTGGCGAGAACACGCACGCTCACCCGGCCATCGGTCACCTTCTTGATCTCTTTGGCCCAGGGCTTGATCGCATTCACGACGATGGGGTGACGCGGCGGGAGCCACGATGACAGCACCAACTTGGTTTCGGCCAATGCCGGTGAAATTGCCATGGTGAACGCGGCGGTGCTGGCGAACGCCAGGCCATAGAGGGACCTCTTAATGGATTTGGTCACGATCCTTACCTCCCTAATATGCATGCGCTTCATGCTTGGATGAGTTGTTATCTTGCGCCCAATCTCGGGCGGTGATTTTTCATCGGCGTTTGCTTGTCATGAGTACTTGCTTGCGCGTTACTCCTGTTGTCTAGGCTTTATCCAGTTCTTTGGCATGCAGCCATTCCGCGTGCTTGGGTGCGCGCTTAGTCTTCGACCACTCTTCCAACATCTCCCATTTCACGTCATCGAGCTTGGCGAGCATGGCCTCCTCCTCCGGATCAGGACAGGCAAGTTCAACCCGGTGCCCATTGGGATCGAAGAAGTAGATGGAATGAAACAAGGAATGATCGGTCACGCCCAGCACTTCGATGCCGTTACCTTCCAGGTGTTCTTTGAACGCCAGCAGGGTTTCGCGGTCTTTCACCTTGAAGGCGATGTGCTGAACCCATTCAGGGGTGTTGGGATCGCGCCCCATCTCGGGTTTGGTCGGCAGTTCGAAAAAGGCCAAGACATTACCCATGCCGGCATCGAGGAAGATGTGCATGTAGGGGTCCGGAGCATGAGTCGATGGCACCCGGTCTTCGGCGATCGCCAGCACGAAGTCCATGTTCAGGTTCTTGGCGTACCACTCCACGGTTTCCTTGGCGTCCTTGCAGCGGTAGGCGACGTGATGAATGCGCTCGATTTTCATGAGGCTTGCTTTCTGCTGTTCGCCGGCCTTACAGGCGCTTCGGCGGTATGTTTCTCGACGGCCGCGGCAAAGGCCTGCCGCAATACGTCGCGATCACCGATGTGATTGGCAAGGATGAGCAGCAAGCGGGCATTGATGGCATCGCTTTCTTCCTTGCTTCTGTTCTCATGCAACGCCAGAAGTTCGGCGTAGAAGTCATCGGGCTTATCGAGATTTTGATAGGTTACGAGGCTTGCCACGGGGATCCTCCCTCACACCTTTCCTGTCGCTTGGGAAAGGGCGTGCGTTACAGTCGCGGCGTCGTAGGTCGGCCAGCGGGCGGCAACGTGTTGGTCCGGACGCATCAGATAGACCGCCGAGGGCGAATCGCCTAGATAGCGCTCCGCTAAGGCTGGAGAGGGCATATCGGCCGTCTGCAGGCTGATGACCTCGATGGGAATGTCTTGGGTCACGATTGTTTCTGGTGCCTTCGTGTCGATGGCCAAGACCTGAAAACGGTTGCCGAGCTTATCAATCAACCAGCCATTGGCAAGCGGCGCGTCGGCGGCTGGCGCACCGGGGCGGGTGCGTGCCGGCATGGCGTCATCATCGGCTCCATTGAGAGGCGAACCGTCATAAACGCTCGGAAGCGATAGGCGACCCGAGTTCACCAAGGGGCGGGCGAAGGGTAAGTGTTCGGAAAGGTCGAGCACCGCGTCGCGCAGGATCCGGCTGGTCTCGGATTTCGGCGTGATAAAGTCGGTTGAGCGGCTGGAATTCAGAATGTTTTCGTCGGCCCCCAGCACCCTTTCGTAGTCATAGCTGTCGAGCAAGCTTTCCGGGGCCTTGCCGTCCATCACCAGCTTCAGCTTCCAGCAAAGATTGTCGGTGTCTTGCAGCCCACTGTTGGCGCCGCGCGCGCCGAAAGGCGAGACCTGATGGGCGCTGTCGCCGGCAAACAGCACCCGGCCGTGTCGAAACTTCTCCATCCGCCGGCATTGGAAGGTGTAGATCGAAATCCATTCCAACTCGAAGGAAACATCATCGCCGAGCATGGCTTTCAGGCGGGGGATGACGTTTTCCGGCTTCTTCTCTTCTTCCTTATCGATATCCCAGCCGAGCTGGAGATCGATGCGCCAGACGTTGTCCGGTTGCTTGTGCAACAGGGCCGATTGACCGCGGTTGAAGGGCGGATCAAACCAAAACCAGCGCTCGGTGGGAAAGTCGGCTTCCATCACCACATCGGCGATGAGGAAGTTATCTTCGAAAATGCGGCCGATGAAATCGAGCCCCATCATGGCGCGCACCGGTGACGCCGCCCCATCGCAGACGATCAGCCAATCGGCCATCAGCTGATAAATGCCGTCGGGCGTTTCGATGCCAAGGCCAACGGAATCCTTCCCCGGTTGCACCGAAATCACCTTGTTTTTGCCGCGCAGCTCGATCGGCTTTCCCTCGGACTCAAGCGCCCGAACCCGGTCGACCAGGAACTGTTCCAGATAGTATTGCTGGAGATTGATGAAGGCGGGGCGTTTGTGCCCATCTTCCGGCAGAAGGTCGAACTGATAGACTTGGCGGTCATCGAAAAAGACCTTGCCGGTGTTCCAGATAACTCCGGTCTCGACGAAGGTGTCGCCGCAGCCGAGCCGATCGAGAATTTCCAGGGGGCGCTTGGCATAGCATACCGCCCGCGAGCCCCAGCTCACCCGGTCATTGTCGTCGAGCACCACCACTGGCACGTCCTGTTGGGCCAGATCAATGGCGGCGGCCAGGCCGATGGGGCCAGCACCCACCACAACGACAGGATGGTGCTGGGGGGTCTTGGCGTCTTGATCCTTCGATCGCGCGTAGGGGTAAAGCGGTATCTCGAAAATCTTCTTTGTCATGGCGCCGTCCTCCCCCGAGGCTGATCAGCCGTCACCCTGCAGTGCCGCCCACATGGCTTGATCGCGCTCGGCCGTCCAAATGCGTGGGGTATCGATGCCACGGGCCTCGTCATAGGCGCGTGCAACATTAAAGGGAAGGCAGTGTTCGTAGATCGCATAATCTGCGAACTTCGAATCGCAGGAGGCACGGCAGGCCTCCCAAGCATCTTTCAGCGAACCGCCGCGCGCCGCCACTTTCTCGATGGGCCGATAGGTTGAGACAACGAAGTCTCTGGTTTTTTCAAGCGCCTCATCGACAAGATCAGGGCCAACCAGGGCATCACCGCGCCCCGGGGCGATGGCCTCCGGCTGAAAAGCCTTGATGGCGTCCAGAGTGTTGCCCCAGTCGCCAAAGTGGCCGTCACCGCAATAGCAGGCCGAATGATACTCGACGATATCGCCGCTGAACATGACGCCGCAATCGGGGACCCAGGCGACGGTGTCGCCGGCGGTGTGGGCCCGGCCCAAATGCATCAGCTCGACACGACGCTTGCCAAGGTCGAGGGTCATGCGCTTTTGAAAGGTCATGCTTGGCCAAGTGAGGCCCGGCACGCTTTCGGCTGCGTCGAAGAGCCTTGGGAAGCGGGCATACTCGGAATCCCAATCTTCCTGGCCACGCTCGTGGATCATGGCCTGGCAGGTCTCCGACGCAATGACTTCCGAGGCTCCGTAGGCGGAGGCGCCGAGCACCCGAACCGCGTGGTAGTGACTAAGGGTCACGTACTTGATGGGCTTGTCGGTTACAGAGCGGATGCGATCGATCACCAATTGAGCCATCACCGGCGTGGCTTGGGTATCCATGACCATCACGCTTTCCTCGCCGATGATCACGCCGGTATTGGGATCGCCCTCTGCGGTAAAGGCGTAAATGTTGTCCGCCAATTCGGTGAAGGAAATGACTTTCTCGGTCATATCGCCGGTTGATGCGAAGGCCTTGGCCACTAATCCGTTCCTTTCCTACCAATGATGTGCCGGCGCCGGCAGGATGGTGCCGCTGCAGGCGCCAAAGCCGACGCGATAGCCGTCGCCCTGGGCCCAGCCGGTTAGAGTGAGCGTATCCCCGTCTTCAATGAAGCGGCGGGTTTCGCCGGTGTCGAGGGTGAGCGGTTCCTTGCCACCCCAGCTCAACTCCAAGAGTGAGCCAAACTGCCCCTTTTCCGGCCCGGAGATGGTCCCCGAGCCCAGGAGATCGCCGGTGTTCATTCGACAGCCGCAGACCGCATGATGGGCGAGCTGCTGGGCCGGCGAGTAGTACATATGCTTGAAGTTCGAGCGGCTGATGGTCGTCGGCCTCACCGCCCCTTCGGCCTGCATCAAGACCTCCAGGTGAACATCATAGACCTGAGGGTCGCCTTCCTGGAGATACGGCAGCAGCGGCTTTTCTCTATCGGGGGCCTTAGTGCGAAAGGGTGCCAGCGCCCCCTTGGTCACCACCCAGGGACTGATCGAAGTGGCAAAGGCCTTCGCCTGAAACGGTCCGAGGGGCTGATACTCCCAGGCCTGGATATCGCGGGCCGACCAGTCGTTTAGCAGGACATAGCCGAATATCATCTCCTCGGCTTGTGTCAGCGTGATCGGCTCGCCCATGCGGTTTGGCGTGCCAACGACCGTCCCCATCTCCAGCTCGATGTCGAGGCGCCGGCAGGGGCCAAAGATCGGAGTTTCCGCATCCCGCGGTTTCATTTGCCCGAGCGGCCGGCGAACATCGGTGCCGCTGACCACGACGGTGGAGGCACGGCCATTGTAGCCAATGGGAATATGCAGCCAGTTCGGCGGCAAGGCGTTCTCGGGGCCGCGAAACATGGTGCCGACATTAAAGGCGTGCTGCCGACTGGAGTAGAAGTCAGTGTACTCGCGGACGTCGAATGGCAGGTGCAAGGTCGCCTCGGCGAGGGGGACTAGACAGTCCTTGTGTGCGGATGCATCCTCTCGCAGTGCCGGATCGCCGCCGTTTTCAAGCAAAGCGGTAAGGCGCGTACGAACCGCGTCCCAAGCTGACGATCCGAGGCCCATGAAGGTGTTCAGGGCAGCCTTGTCGAAGACCGGGCCTCGGCCACCAACCGTGATGAGACCGCGCTCTTCAAGGGCGGCCAGATCCAATACGAAATTGCCGATAGCGACGCCGCAGCGCGGGCCTTTGGAAGCTTGGCTGAAGACGCCATAGGGCAGGTTTTGCACTGGGAATTGGCAATCCGGCGCGTTGGCGCTGTCAATCCAGCTTGTCATGGTATTTGCACCTTCCCTCGGCCGCCGGTCAACCGGGCTACAACGCTTCCGCCAGGCTGTGGCAATGCCCCCGCACCCAAACTCTTGAATCAATAGACTCGTTAACCAAAGACGATATCGGGATATTAGTTGCATATGAAACTAAGTCAAGAAATTTCTTCGCAACCTATCATGTCATTGTCTGAGGTTTTTCCGAAGAGCTGGATCAAAGTAAAGAACGATCCACCCCACAGTCGGCTATCTCGTGTTAATATGCCGAATTAAATGAACAAAATCGCCATTGGTTAGTCGCCTTGGAGAATAACTCGAGGTTACCTGTTTAGACTAGGCGCAGAAGCTCGTAATTTGATGACGAGCAAATCGCTCAAGATCCTGATCGATGCCTGGCACGAAAACCGATATTAGTATCACTTGAAACTAAAAGCGATCTCTTATACGTTATTCTAGAGTAGCGCGCGTTGGTGCTATGGCGTCGGCGCAACACTGGTGCCGTGGTCGGGAAATCGAGGGATGGCAATTGCAAAGCCTAAAGCGGAAACGGAAAGCATGATGCAGCAGGGTGCTCCTCAAGCCACCTACGATGACTTCGATCTCAGCTCATTCTTTCCCTACTTGGTGCGAATCTATTATCGCGCCGTCAGTTCTTCGGTAACGGATATTTATGCCACTCTCTTCGGGCTCACCGTATCGGAATGGCGCACCATGGCGGTGCTTGGTCCTTATGGCGTACTGTCGGCTTCGGAAATCGTGGCGGGGTCGAGCATGGATAAGGTGAATGTCAGCCGGGCGATTGCGCGCCTCCGCAAGGGTGGCCTCTTGAAGCGCGACATCGACGGCGATGACCGTCGCCGTTCGGTGGTGCGGCTAACAGACAAAGGGCGGGAAGTCTTTCGCATCCTGGTGCCCAAGGTTCTGGAGCTCGAGGAGAAGCTCTTCGAGGGGCTGACTCATCAAGAGCGCCATACCTTGATACGCCTGATGGCCAAGGTGCGCGCCAATGCGGAGGCGCTGAAGGCCGGTTAGAGTGCCATCGTCCCTCATCGTGAGTTTGGCCCTCCTTGAGCACAGCGCATGGAAATCACCAAGGCTCAAGGAGAACCAAGTCACCGTCAAGCTGTCTGCTTGACCAAGAGAAGTACTGGTTTATCAAGAATAGTACCGGAAAAAACCAGATTGGCCCGTTTTTCTGACGGATTGTCAAGGCCAGAGCATATGGTACTGGTTAAATAAAGGTACATGCTATAATTCCGTTGGATCGATTCTCTTTATCCTAACGTAGACATCCAACGGTTTTTTTTATGTCCGATCGTCAGCACCCCTTAGCCCAACTGTTTCAGTCCTTGTCCGAGCGACCTTTTATTTTCGTTCGGCCTGGTGGAAACTGGGGGGATCATCTCATCTACTTCGGCGCCGAACAACTCGCCACGCGGCTCGGCCTCACATGGCGCTCGGTAGACTACGAGACGTTTTCAACCACTTCCGCCAGAGCGGGCGAGGTCATCTATCTGCACGGCGGCGGCGGCTTCAACCCCTTTACCAGCGGCAAGGCGATGCGTTGCCTTAAGGCGGCGGTTCATACCCCAGGGGTTCTGGTTATCCAAGGCCCCTGTACGATTTCCAGTCCGCAAGTGTTGCAGGACCTGCACGGGGACTTTTGGTCAATGCGCGCTGAAAAGCTGGTATTTTTCACGCGCGAGCGGCGTTCGGCTGCGATCTGTCGGGAAAACCTGCCTGACCATATCCAGTCTTACCTCAACGAGGACACTGCATTTTACCTAAGCGCTGAAGTCCTTCTCGAAAAGGCTGGGAAGGTCAAGCAGAACCTGCATCTCTTGGCGGTACGACAGGACAACGAGGCGGTTCCTAGCGATGGCGGTTCGCGGCCGTGGGATGCAACGATCGATCCCGCCCAATTTGCTCTGACGTTCGATCATTGGATCCGCATCCATGCGGCAGCCAAGACGATAGTCACCAATCGAACCCATTCAGCGATTTGCGGCGCCATCCTTGGCACGCCGGTGACCATGTTCGACGGGGCCTACCACAAGAACCGCAGCATTTGGGAATTCAGCTTGAAGCAGCGGAATGTCGAATGGTTATCGAACTCCACTGCTGTTCCGAAAGGATCGGAAGTCGACCCCTTGCTTTCCTGGATGCCGGTCGCCGCCGTCCGCCAAAGCTGGAAACTTGACCGCTTTGCCAAGCGGCTCAAGGGCGTCCCGCTAAATTGACGCCCGACTTGCCGACACGCGGGGACAAACCCTGTGCTGAGACTTTGCCACGAACCTGGCCAAGTGATGCCCGCAAAAGGTGGCGTGAATACGATAAATATCGAAGTCCACTTAATCTGCCAAGACTGGCAAAATGGTATCGCCACGCGTCCCTCGTCATACCGTATGCCAGGCAGGAGCTTGAAGCGCTATGGGCCGCTCGTACGATCTTGTCCGAGAGCAGCCGTTGGACCTCGCGCGGCAAGTCGGGATCTCTCAAACGCGCTACATTTTCAGGCAACGCCAAGACGTATGCTAGTTTTTTCGACTCCGACGCTGCCGTGTCGAAGATCGTAAAGTGCGGCTCGGACTCATCTAAAAGGAAGCCCACCTGTCGCTCGCGAATGAGGCGAAGTGCGAGATAGGTCCATTCCAAATAGTTGGGCATTGTCTCGAAATAGTCGGGCCCGACCCGCGACCGACGGTACATGCCGCCACAGGAGGCGAGCCAATTGCATTTTAACAGGCTGGCAAGCGGGTTTGCCTCATCGAACTGCATTGGAACGCGCTCGATGCGGCCGTCTGGAAAGACTTTTTCGCCGGGTGTGACAACGGCGTCCGCCTCTGGATGCGCGTCCAAGAACGCGACCCGCCGACGAATGGCGTCTGGAGTCAGCACGTCATCGTCGTCGAGGAAACAGAAGTACGTCGTTTCTACAGCTCGTGTGCCCGCTTCTAGGGCCTTTGGAAAGTTCCCCTCCGACCGTTCAAGGACCCGGATATCACCAGCCTCCCTGAGCGCTCTGACGATCTCCACGTCCCGTTGGCTGCCGTTAGCAACCACCAGAATATTACAAGGCGTCACCTGCCGACGAAGGCTGTTGATTGCCCGAAATAGTGTGGACGATCTTTCTCGGCTGGCCGTAGTCGCAACAACGACTGTAACTTCAGGACTCTCCACGGCGACACCTTTAAGTTAGTGGACGAAGGTTCTCCAACTACGCTTTGTCCAAGCCGGCAGAGAGACTAACGCAATCCCACAAAGTAAAATTAGGTATTGCGTAAAACGAAATCTCAAACAACGGCCGGGAAAAGGAAGGAAAGCCATAATGGATGGTTTTCGATTCTGTCAATCGTACAAGATAAAATGTCCAGAGCTCTAGGGGATGACAAAGAGCGGGTGGCGCCAGGCCAAGGCAAACGTAGTGTTCACCATGGCCAGGAGTGCGAAACCTCTTTTCTTGGGACTGGCCAGCGATGCGCGCGGGGTGAACGATATTGCCGAACCCGATCCGGCCAGAAGGTCAAAGCTCGCCTGACTTTGTGCCGATTTTTGTTGACCTTCCAGTAGCTGGAATAACTACCTACTGATGGATCGCCGCCTTGAGAGGGCTGGGCTTGTCGGAGGGACGCATTGATCTATGGCCAGTGATCGCACCACCACAGCTGGGCAGGCTGAGCAGATGCTCCTCGTCAGGGACCCGGTCTGCGCCATGATCGTCGATCCAAATGCCGAGCAGCCGAACCTGGCGCACAAGGGCCAGATCTACCGCTTTTGCAACCCTCGCTGTCGCGACAAATTCGCCGGTTCCCCGCAGGATTACTTAGAGGCAAGCGATCCGGTTTGCGGCATGATGGTGGCCCGCGCCAGCGCTCCGCACGTCGCCAAACACGCCGGCCAACGCCTCTATTTCTGCTCCAGCCATTGTCAGGACAAATTCGAGGCCGATCCGGAGAAGTTCCTTGATGGCTTGGCTGCGCCGCAGGCGATGCCGGCCGGCGCCTTCTACACCTGTCCCATGCATCCTGAGGTAATTCAGGAAGGGCCTGGCGACTGCCCGGACTGCGGCATGGCCCTGGAGCCTTCGGGCCCTCCGAGCAAGGACGACGGCCCCAATCCGGAATTGGTCGATTTCACCCGTCGCTTTTGGCTGGGGGTAATCTTGACCCTACCCCTTTTGTTGCTCTCCATGGGGCCAATGCTTGGCCTACCGCTGCGCGCTTGGGTAGGGCAGGGGATTGCCTCGTTGCTGGAGTTGCTCCTCGCCACGCCGGTGGTCCTGTGGTGCGGCTGGCCGTTCTTTCAGCGCGGATTCAAGTCCCTCGTGAACCGCAGCTTGAACATGTTCACTCTGATCGCGCTGGGGGTCGGCGCGGCCTATGTCTTTAGCTTGGCGGCAACACTGGCGCCGTCGCTCTTTCCGGCCGGGTTCCAGGATGCGGGTGGGCATGTTGCGGTCTACTTTGAGGCGGCAGCCATGATTGTCGTGTTGGTGCTGCTCGGTCAGATGTTGGAGCTGCGGGCGCGTGAGGCGACTGGGGGCGCCATTCGGGCCTTGCTGGACCTGGCACCTGCAACGGCGCGCATCCTGCGCCCCGATGGCAGCGAAGCGGAAATTCCCATCGAAAAGCTTCAGGTCGGCGACCAGCTTCGGGTTAGACCTGGCGAGAAAGTTCCGGTTGACGGCGTGGTCATGGAAGGCCATTCGTCAATCGACGAGTCCATGCTGACTGGCGAGCCGCTGCCTGTTGAAAAGACGCTCGGCGATCGCGTAACCGGGGCGACGCTCAATGGCAATGGGGCGTTGATCATTGAAGCCCAGCGTGTCGGTGCCGATACCATGCTGTCGCAAATCGTCGACATGGTGGTGCAAGCCCAGCGCAGCCGCGCCCCTATTCAAAGGCTGGCCGATCAAGTGGCTGGCTATTTCGTGCCGGCGGTGGTGCTGGCGGCGGTCTTGGCCTTTGCCGCCTGGTCGATTTGGGGGCCGGCGCCTGCCTTCTCCTATGCCCTGGTGGCAGCGGTCTCGGTCTTGATCATCGCCTGTCCTTGCGCGCTTGGCCTGGCAACGCCCATGTCGGTCATGACCGCGACCGGGCGAGGCGCTCAGGCCGGTATCCTCATCAAGAACGCCGAGGCCTTGGAACGGCTTGCTGGGGTCGATACCTTGATTATCGATAAGACCGGCACTCTGACCCTCGGCAGGCCCGAGCTCCAAAGTGTCCTGCCGGCAGAAGGCTGGGTGTCGGGTGAGGTCTTGCGCCTTGCCGCCAGCCTAGAACGAGGCAGCGAGCATCCCCTGGCCGCGGCACTCCTAAGGGGCGCCCAAGAACACGGCCTCGAACTATCCAAAGCCGAGAACTTCAAGGCCGTTCCCGGCAAGGGGATAGTCGGCACCGTCGATGGCCGGTCGGCGGCCTTGGGAAATCCGAGTTTGCTGGCTGACGTGGGGATCACCGGGGGCCTTCTCGGGGATGCGGCGGCTCCTTACCGCGATCGAGGTGAGACGGTCATCTACCTTGCTGTAGAAGGCGAGCTGGCTGGATTCCTGACTGTCGTCGACCCGGTCAAGGAGACGACCCCTGAAGCCTTGGTCGCGCTTAAAATAATGGGCCTGCGCGTTATCATGGCGACCGGCGATAACCGGCGAACTGCGGAGGTTGTGGCCGCCCGGCTGGGCATTGATGACCTGCGCGCCGAGGTCTTGCCGGAAGACAAGGCGCGACTGGTGAAAGAGCTACAGGAAGCCGGCGCCCAGGTGGCGATGGCCGGTGATGGGGTCAACGATGCGCCAGCCTTGGCACAGGCGGATGTGGGTATCGCCATGGGGAGCGGCGCTGACGTGGCCATCGAAAGCGCAGGCATCACGCTGGTTAAGGGTGACCTGATGGGCATCGTTCGCGCCCGCCGCTTGGCCGAGGCGACTCTGCGCAACATCAAACAGAATCTCTTCTTCGCGTTTATCTATAACTCGGCTGGGGTGCCGCTGGCGGCCGGTCTGCTTTACCCCGTCTTAGGCGTTCTCTTGTCGCCCATCATTGCGGCGGCGGCCATGAGCCTGTCCTCGGTCTCGGTCGTGGGCAATGCCTTGCGGTTGAGGAGTGCTAAACTGTGAACATTGGCCAAGCGGCTGAAGCAAGTGGACTTTCACCAAAGACCATACGCTATTATGAGTCTATCGGCCTGGTGGTGGCGGACCGTCGCAGCAATGGCTTTCGCCACTATGTGGCCGAGCATGTTCACAAGCTGCGTTTCGTTCAACGGGCCCGCAGCCTCGGCTTTTCGGTTGAAGAATGTCGCAGCCTTCTGTCGCTTTACGAGGATAAAGAACGGGCCAGCTCCGAGGTAAAGCAGCTGGCTCAAGTGCGGCTTAACGATATCGACCGGAAGATCGAAGAGCTGCGCAGTATGCGGGCCATGCTGGCAAGCTTGATCAAGTCCTGCCGCGGAGATGATCGGCCCGACTGCCCCATCCTGGAGGACCTCGCCGGTCTATCTAAAGTCCCGTCAAAGCGATGACGGGACGCCCAAGACTGACGTTGGCCGTCACCTTGGCTGGGGCGGTCATCCTTGCGCTCGGGGCTGGATTTTACTGGTATGTCGGACTTTATGGCGGCAGGGTGAACCTCGCTTATCGGGATGCGGCTACGGTCGCGCTCGGCGCGGAAATCTATGCGGCCCATTGTGCTGCCTGCCACGGCACGCGCTTGGAAGGTCAGGAGAATTGGCGCGAAAGACGGGCAGACGGCCGCCTGCCGGCGCCGCCGCACGACGAGACGGGCCACACTTGGCACCACAGCGACCGGCAGCTCTTCGAATTGACGAAGTTTGGCCCGGCCGCCCTCGTCGGCGGCGACTACAAGAGCGATATGCCAGCCTACGACGGCCGCTTGTCGGACCGCGAGATTTTGGCGTCGCTCGCTTTCATCAAGAGCACCTGGCCGGCATCCATTCAGGAACGGCATAACGCGTTCAATCGGCGCGCGGCGGAGTGACAACCATATTCGAGCGACTGAGTAGGGCTATGACCGTAGCGAAGCTCGAGCGATTCCTATCTGACTGTCGATTGGCAAAGATTGTGCTCTGTGCTAACGTGAAGTCCTGATTAGGGTCGATCTTTTTCCTTGGACGGAAAGGAGGTTAGCCATGTTTATCTTAGACAAGGGCGTCGCCTTTCTCGCCTTTTTGTGTGACATCTTCGATGTTACGCCCGAGGATATTGCCAAGAGCAAAGGCATTCAAATGCGCCGTTATCCGATCCTTCGAGGCAAGCCAGATCCGAGAAACCCTGTCGACCTTGTAAAGCGCTAACACGCCCGCAATCGCCTAACGGCGTGGGCGGGAAATCGCCTTAGAAAAGGCCGTTGGCTTTCTGAACCGCCCGGACATACTTGACGATCGTTCGTAATTGGGCGTCGGTTACACCCTCGACCGGCTTCATGTCGCCAAACTGCCAATGATGGGCTCGCGTCCCTTGTTTGGGGGCAATCATGAAAGCTTGATCGCCGTGGTGGCCAGGGTGGTAAACGCGGCTTAGGAAAGGCGGCCCCTTGTCGGTGCCGGCTGTGTTGACGCCGTGGCACTCGGCGCAGTATGCCTCGTAGTTCAACTTGCCAAGGTTCAACTCGGGCGTCATCGTGGGCGTTTTAATGGTACTCGGATCAAGTTGTCCGGCGGCCAAAGCAGCCGATAAGATCCCCAGGCCAAGACCTGCTAGTGTCGTTATCAGTGCAAAACCTTTCTTGCCCATTTCGACCGTTATCCTCGCTTGCTCATGGTCAAATGCTGGTGCCGAGCCCAAGCGCCCAATCACCCAGCATCGACTTGGGTCTAAGACAATGGTCTCAAGTTTCTCATATTTTCTCCTTGACCTTCCAGCTAGTGGAAACGCTAGGAATCCCGACAGAGGTGAAAAAGTGCATCGAGCGGGATTAATTGCTTTCGGCATAGCGATGCTGGTCTTGGGTCTTTCGCTGACCCCAAGCGCCCAGCACCATTCAGGGACGATCGTGAGTCCACTCAGCTATTGCCACGATCACGCTTCCGGCAGTGACACCAAGGTGGTGCAGGACTGCCACGCAACGATGCAGTGTCATTCTTGCCTGGCCTTGGGCACGGAGCCTCAATCTATGGGCCGCCGGCTAAGCGCGCTGTGGGAGAGAGGCGCATCTTCCATCCCGCAGGCTTTCGTCCTGTCGACCGACTTGCCGCCGCCTCGACTCTTCCTCGCCTAATCCAAGTTTGAGGCCTGCTCGTCGAGCCTAGCGCCACCCAGGCACCCGCCTACCGCTGACATGACCATCCACGATGCTCGGCAAATCTGCTTATCGCTGCGCGTTCGGTGAATCTGGCTCTGGGGCAGCATCTAACACCAGCCTCCACAGAGAAACTAAATGAGAGGAAGCATAGGATGAAAGCCAATTTCGCAAGACATGTAGTTTATCCCTTTCTCGTTATCGGCGCGACCGCGTCGATCCTGGTAGCCGGTGCTGCCCTTGCGGCTGGCAGCCACTCGGGTGGTCACGGCCACAATAAGAGCGAGCATCACGGTGCGGCCATTGGCGAACCGGGAAAAGAAGCCCAGGTTACGCGAACCATTACCGTCGCACTCTTGGATAACTACTACGAGCCAGAACAAATCGACGTCAAAGCTGGCGAAACAGTCAGACTGGTCCTGAAGAACGAGGGCGAGTTTGTCCACGAATTCAACATCGGCACGGCCGAGATGCATGTAGCCCACCAAGATGAGATGGCCATGATGGTGGAGCATGGGGTCCTGGAGCCGGACAGGATCAACCACGAGCGCATGAAGATGGACATGGGCGACGGCCACACCATGGAGCATGATGATCCCAACAGTCTGCTGCTTGAGCCCGGGCAGAGCGGCGAGATTATCTGGAAGTTTGCCGAGCCGGGCGAGCTGGAGTTCGCTTGCAATATTCCGGGACATTATGATTCGGGGATGGCGGGCGCCTTCCACTTCGCTGAATAGTCCCAATCCAACATGTCACGAGTGGCGATGGCGGATGCGCGGCAGACGGCGACCGGCATCGCGGGAGAGTTCAAATGCGATACGATGCAATCGCGCGCACCTTGGTGTGGTCGATCGGTCTCTTGGGCAGCCTTGGCATAGGGTCGAGCGTAAACGCCGAGAGTTATCACCTGACGGTCGATCGGGTGACCATCGACACCGGCGAGTTCACGCGCAGTGGCGTCGGGTTTAACGGCGCTTCGCCGGGACCGGTGCTGCGCTTTCAAGAGGGCGAGGACGTCACCATCCGGGTGACCAACAATCTCTCGGAGACCACCTCCATTCACTGGCACGGCCTCATCCTTCCCTTCCAGCAGGATGGCGTGCCGGAAATCAGCTACGACGGCATCGCGCCGGGCGAAACCTTCACCTATCGCTTTCCGATCGTGCAGGCCGGAACCTATTGGTTCCACAGCCACTCAGACTTTCAAGAGCCGGACGGCGCCTATGGCGCGATCATCATCGAGCCCAAGGGGCGCGAGCCCTTTCGTTATAACCGCGAGTACGTAATCCAGCTTGCCGATGCTCACCCCCATTCGGGCAATCGCATCATGCGCAATTTGAAGATGTCCGCAGACTACTACAATCGACAGCAGGAAACCCTGTTCGACTTCTTTCAGGACATTGAAGACAAGGGCTTCGCCGCTACGGTCTCGGACCGCATGGACTGGGGCGAGATGCGCATGATGCCCACCGATATCGAGGACCTGCAGGGATTTGTGCCGCTGATTAACGGCAAGAGCGCGGCGCAGAATTGGACCGGTCTTTTTAAGCGGGGAGAGCGCGTTCGCCTGCGCTTCATCAACTCCTCGGCCATGACCTATTTCGATATCCGCATCCCGGGCCTGAAGATGACCGTGGTGCAAGCCGACGGCAACAACGTTCAACCGGTGCCGGTCGACGAGTTTCGTATCGCTGTGGCTGAAACCTATGACGTCATCGTCCGCCCTAAGGAGGATAAGGCCTACACCATCTTTGCCGAGTCCATGGGGCGGACAGCCTTTGGCCGGGCGACCTTGGCGCCGCGGGAGGGCATGCAGGCCGCGGTCCCGGGGCTGCGCGAAGATCCGCGGCTGACCATGGCCGACATGAGACTGGCTCATGGCGATCATGGCAGCATGGATCATGGCAGCATGGAACACGGTTCTATGCAGGGCATGACCCACACCATGGCCGATGGCACGGTGATGCAAGGAGGCAGCCACGAGGGCATGGACCACGGTGCCCACGGCGCCATGAGCATGACCAAGATGGATCCCTTCTATGCGCCGGGCAGCGGCCTGCTGCCGAGCGCCGCCAACGGCGGGAAGTTTTTGTCCTACACCGACCTCAAGGCGCAAAAACCGCTCTATGAGGAGCGTGAGCCGACACGCGAGATCGAGCTGCGGCTGACCGGCAACATGGAACGCTACATCTGGTCAATCAACGGCGTGAAGTATGCCGATGCCGAACCGATCCGCCTGAAATATGGCGAAAGGGTCCGCTTCAAGTTCGTCAACGCCACCATGATGACCCACCCCATGCATTTGCATGGCATGTGGTCGATCCTGGACAACGGCAACGGCCGGTGGAACCCAGCCAAGCATGTGATCAGCGTGTCGCCGGGCACGACTGTCTATATGGAAACCGAGGTGGATGCGCCGGGCGAGTGGGCCTTCCATTGCCATCTCGCCTATCACGCCGACGCCGGCATGTTCCGCAAGGTGGTGGTCGAGGGCGGGCCCGAGCAGGCCCAGGCGACGGGGGCCTCCGCCAATGGGGCCGCTGCCGGCAGGGGCTCGGCCGGCGGGGACTTGGCCGATGGGGGCTGAGATGATGGTGGGACGAATTCTGCCGGTCGCTCTCCTGGCTTCGGTGCTTGCCGGTGCCTCGGCACGGGCCGAACCGGTCATCTGGGGGATTCAGGTCGAGCAGCTCGAAATCAGGGTCGGCGACGAGGAGGCGGTTGGGGCTTGGGACCTGGATGCCGTCGTCGGATCGGATGAATTGCGCTTCGTTTGGCGCAGCGAAGCCGAATACGGTTTCGAGGAAGATGTCTTCGAGACGCTGGAAAACCAGGCCCGGCTGCAGGTGCCGATCTCCGACTTCTTCGATGCGGTGGCTGGTGTGCGCTTCGACACCCCCGAAGGCCCGGACCGGGTCTACGGTGTGGTCGGGCTGCACGGCTTGGCGCCGCAGTGGTTCGAGATCGATGCCGACCTCTTCCTGGCGGACGACCCGGCCTTCCGCTTCGAGGCCGAGTACGAGGCCTTGATCACCAACCGGGTCATCCTGACGCCTAGCCTCGAGCTCGACCTTCCTTTCACCGACGACAAAGAGATTGGCCTGGGCGCCTTCGGCCCAAAGCTGGAGCTTGGCTTAAGGCTGAGCTACGACCTGCTCGATCGGGCCGTGGCCCCTTATATCGGCGTCCACTACGAACAGCTCTTCGGCGAGACCGCCGATTTGGCGCGGGATGAAGGAGAGGACACTGGCGATTTCTTCATCGTGGCCGGCTTTCGCCTGATGTTTTGATCGCCTGGTCGGGTCAGGTGCGCGCTCTACGAGACTGAAAGAATAGGGGGAGCAACAGGGGCGCGAACGAAGAGGTCGAGCCTTGAACTACGCGAGCGTGATGCACGACACTGGCCACTCTCTCGGCCTCATGCTGTTCGGGATGACGACACCGTGGTTCGAGTTCGTGCTGCATACGGTGCTGATCGTAGCACCTCTGGCACTCGCAGTCGTCGTTGCGAACTGGGCGCTGCGGCTGTACCGCCGCGTTACCCGCCACATGCGCCGCGGCAGGGGGCCACGGCAAGGCAGCCAATCCAGCCGTCCGCCCAGCGGTGTTGTGCGCTATGTCCTAAAGTATACGCGGCGAGGCCAGCTTCGCCTAATGGCCAGCGCCCTGGTTGCCTTGCCTTTACTCTATGCGGGGCTCGAGCTTCCAAAACAGATCATCAACGGCGCGATTTCCTCAGGCCATTTCCCCGTCGAGCTTGCCGGGTATCTGCTGAACCAGACGCAATACCTCTTCCTGCTTTGCGCGCTTTATTTGGCGGTCATCGTGGCCAACACGGCGATAAAGTACGAAATCAATGTCCACAAAGGCCGAGTCGGGGAAGCGCTACTGCGGCGGCTTCGGCTGACGATCTACCGGTACTGGCGCCGCGACACTAGCGAGCGTGAGCGTACTCAGGTCATACCGATGCTGGTGCAGGAGGTCGAGCCGGTCGGTGGTTTTGCCGGCGACGTCCTTGTTCTGCCGTTGTTTCAAGGAGGGACCTTCTTAGTCATTTTGGCCTTCATGTTTCTGCAAAATCCGGTTTTGGGTGCTGCCGCGGTCACCTTGCTGCCGCTACAGCTGCTGCTCATTCCGCGCCTGCAAGTCAAGATCAACAATCTCACTCGCCGCCGGGCGCGGGAAATGCGGGCGCTGGGAGGGAGCATCGGAACCGAGGCGACGAGTAATGGCCCCCATGACGCGAGTTCCAGGCGTCAAGTGACCGCGTCATTGCGCCGTATCGAAGATATTCGTTTCCAGATCTATCGGAAAAAATTTTGGATGAAGGGTCTCAATAACTTCCTTACGAACTTGGCCCCGTTTTTCTTTTACACAGTAGGTGGTTACCTAGTCATAGACGGTCGCCTGACCTTCGGTGCGCTGATTGCAGTGCTGGCGGCGCACAAAGACTTTTCGTCGCCGCTGAAGGAGCTGCTCAAATATTACCAGATGTTGGAGGACGTTCGTGTCCGCTTCGCCGAGGTGCGGGCGTTTCTGGCGACCGGCGAACGGACGAGTTCGGCGTTTAGTCGAGTGGCGGCAACTGTCTGAAAGAAAATCCATTGCGGCTGCCACAGCAAGTGTAGCGCTGGGCCGCCTTCACGAGCGGCGAACTCCGGCGAGCGGACATTGAGTATTCGAGGAGATCTTAGCCATGTGCAGTTTTCAGCAGACCCTCTCGAATTGGGGCGCCATCTTCGGCACACGCTTCAAAGAACGGTTTCGAGAAGTCGCCCCGGCATCCACACATAGTGGGGCGCCGTGCGGCGGGAAATGGGGTCGGCGCGACATCTTTGGGATGCTGGCGGGCACGCTCGCGATCCTTTCCCTGCATCCTGCTTTGGCAGACGAACTGCCAAGTCACCATGGGCAAATTTCGGTGGAGGCCGCTTGGATCACTGCCGCCGAAAAAGGCGGCTACAGCGTCCTGCGTTTCCGTCTCGTTAATGATGGGCGGGTCCCGGCCCACCTGCTTGGCGTCAACACGACGGTCGCGGATAGCGCGCGCATCCTGGCGCGGGTTGACGATCGAAAGGCAGTAGCCATGAACTCCCTCAGCGTCCCTGCCGACGAGGAGCTTGATCTCACGACTAACCATCTTTGGGTCGAACTTGGCCCCCTGCGGCAAACGGTGCAACCGGGTCAGATCATCAACGTTAAATTACTTTTCCTGCGCGGTGATCTTGATATAGAAGCCCATGTTCATGACATGGCGGGGTGAAATGTGACCTGCGCGCTCCCCTCTGCTCAGACCACTGGCGAACCGTAGCCGTAGCTGTAAGGCACGGCACCGGAAAAGGCGATGACGTCGCCGTGCTCGATTTGATAGGAGCCTCTAACCGGATCGCCCACCAGGCCTGGGGTGATGTCGCGGCCGTTGACCAGCACCAGGAATAGCTGCTCTGTGGGGACGGCTAGCCGTTTGGCAATCTCGGCCACCGTGGTGCCGACCGGTACCTCCAGGCTTCGCCGCCAGCCGGAGGGCCCGGAAAAGCGGGCAACACCGTTGAAGAACCGGATCTCCACCGTCATGGTAAGGTCCTTGGAATTATCCCCTATCGCCGATGGTGGCAGGTGGTTTTCTTGGTTGAGCATAGAGCTTTTGCTTCCCATTTCTTTTTTCCGAGACCGATCGACTATCCACCACCGCGCTGAAAGGCGCGGTCGAACTGCTCAACGAAGGCTTTCTCCTGCTGCGCGTCATAGCCGTGGAAGGAGATCGAAACCTCCAATCTCGGCACGCTCAGCAGTGCGCTCAGGCGGCGTGGTGCGAGTGGCCGTAGGTCAATCGTGAGACCATGGTCCTTGTCACCTGCCTCTACACGACCTCCCTCAATCCGGTAGTCCAGGCCACGCAGCGCACGATCGACCTCGCGCAGAAACTGCTCCGGTGTCAGGGCCATGTCTTTGACTATAGTCAAATTTCTACAGGTTGCCGCTGCCCTAGCCGCCGGCCACTGGCGGCCAGGCCGCCAGCGTGTCGCCATCTTCCAAAGCGTGGCTGGCGCGCAGGCTAGGGGGAATGAAGGTGCCGTTGACCAGCACGAGATGACAACTGGCCGGGGGAATGTTGAGATGGCCGAATACCGTGGCAATGGTCGCATCCGCCGGCAGGTCCATGCGAATCTCGTTCTTTTCCGCGGTTGCGGGCAGGTACTTCGCCAGGGAGGCGTAAAGCTTTACCGTTGCGCTGGCCATGGCTTCCTTATCCGGTCCGAGGGTAAATTAGGGGCGATGTGCGGCGCTTGCAAGTCGCGGGCGCAGCCTTTTGGCTTTCGACGGGTTCACCGATCTGCGCCGCTTGGAGTGGTGAAATTGGCCCTTTAACCATTTGACTGGTTGCTTATCAACGCGTCTCACCGTTAATCTATAGATAGAGGCGGTGGAGCATTGCCTTGTGATGCGAACCATTGCCATGTCGCCGGCTTCACAAAAAAGGGGAAAAGCGCTCATGGAACGATCGCTCCACATTGACCCGGAAAAATGTACAGGCTGCCTGCAGTGCGAGTTGGCCTGCTCCTATGACAATGAAGGCGTCTTCAACGTCTCCAAATCACGCATCAAGGTCTTCAAGTTCCACGATGAGGGGCGCTTTGTGCCTTATACCTGCACCCAGTGCGACGAGGCATGGTGTATGCGGGCCTGCCCGGTAGATGCGATCAGCGTGGACGCGGCGACCGGCGCCAAGATCGTCTCCGATGCGCTTTGCGTCGGCTGCAAGGTTTGCACCATCGCCTGTCCCTTTGGCACCATCAATTACAACGCCGATAGCGGCAAGGTCATCAAGTGCGATCTTTGCGGCGATGATCCAGAATGCGCCAAGGCCTGCCCGACCGACGCGATCACCTATGTGGAAGCCGGCATGACCGGCCTGGAAAAGATGCGGGCCTGGGCGGCAAAGACCGATGCTGGCCTGCAGGCAGAGCGGTGACGGAAGGGAGATAGTCTGATGGCATGGGCAAGAAGAATACTGCGCGTCAATCTGACGAACGGAACCTGTACGCCGGAACCGCTCAACATGGATTGGGCCAACAAATACCTTGGGCAGCGGGGCCTGGCGACCAAATATCTGGTCGAGGAGATCGATCCGAAGGTCGATCCGCTTTCGCCCGACAACAAGCTGATCATGGCGACCGGTCCGCTGACCGGAACTTGCGCGTCGACGGCCGGACGCTATTCGGTGATCACCAAGGGGGCGCTGACCGGCGCCATTGCCTGCTCCAACTCCGGTGGCTTTTTCGGCAATGAGATGAAGAATGCCGGCTACGACATGATCATCTTCGAAGGCCGCTCGCCGAAGCCGGTCTATCTTTACGTGGAGAACGACAAGGCGGTGTTGAAAGACGCCTCAGATTTTTGGGGCACGTCCTGCTGGGACACCGAAGAAGGCATCAAGAAGAAGCACCAGGATCCGCTCATCCGCGTCGCCTCGATCGGCGTGTCGGGCGAGGCCGGCTGCAAGTACGCCTGCGTGGTCAACGATATGGACCGGGCGGCGGGCCGCTCCGGCGTCGGCACCGTGATGGGCTCGAAGAACCTGAAGGCGGTTGCCCTGCGCGGCACCAAGGGTGTGAGCGTCAATGACATGCCGGCCTTCTTGAATGCAACCGCTGCCGGCAAGAAGGTGCTGGCTGACAATGCGGTGACCGGGCAAGGCCTGCCGACTTTCGGTACCCAGGTCTTGATGAACGTGATCAACGAAGTGGGCGCCTTGCCGACACACAATCACCGCGATGTTCAGTTCGACGGCGCACACAGCATCTCGGCCGAGGCCATGGCCGAGCCGCGCCGCTCGGACGGCAAGCCAAATCTGGTAACCAACGCGGCCTGTTTCGGCTGCACGATTGCCTGCGGTCGGGTTTCGACCATCGATCGGACCCACTACACGGTGAAGGATCGTCCGCAGTATCAGAACGCCTCGGGCGGGCTCGAGTACGAAGCGGCCTGGGCCCTTGGCGCGGCCACGGGGGTCGACGACCTCGATGCGCTGACCTTTGCTAACTTCATCTGTAACGAGCAGGGGATGGATCCGATCTCCTTCGGCGCTACGGTGGGGGCGGCGATGGAGCTTTACGACATGGGTGTCATCACCGATGCCCAGACCGGTGGCCTGGCGCTCAAGTTCGGCTCGGCCGAGGCCCTGACGACGCTTGTCGAACTGACCGGCAAGGGCGAAGGCTTTGGCAAGGAAATCGGCTTGGGCTCGAAGCTGCTGTGCGAAAAGTACGGGCATCCGGAGCTTTCCATGTCGGTCAAGGGGCAGGAGTTCCCGGCCTATGACAGCCGTGGCATCCAAGGCATGGGTTTGACCTACGCCACCTCCAACCGCGGTGCCTGTCATCTGCGCAGCTACACCGTGGCCTCGGAAATCCTCGGCGTGCCGGAAAAGACCGATCCTCTGGTGCCAGACGGCAAGGCGGGTCTGGTCAAGGCCTTCCAGGATGCGACAGCCGTCGTCGATTCCTCGGGGCTTTGTGTCTTTACGACTTTTGCCTGGTCGCTTGAGGACATTGCGCCGCAAATTGATGCTGCCTGTGAAGGGGACTGGAGTGTTGATTCTCTCCTCGAGCTGGGCGAGCGGGTCTGGAACTTGGAACGCAAGTTCAATCTCGACGCGGGCTTCACCGGTAAGGATGACACCTTGCCGTCGCGCTTGCTGAAGGATGCGGCCAAGACCGGACCGGCCAAGGGCCTGACCAACCAGCTCGACAAGATGTTGCCGGAATACTATTCGGTCCGTGGCTGGACGACGGAGGGAATTCCGACCAACGAGACTCTGTCGCGACTGGCGATTTGAGATCATCGGCGAGGGAAGGGGCCTTCGGCTGCTTCCCTCCCTTCAACCACCGTTAGAGCGTCGGGCGCCGGCCAGAGGCCAAGCAGAATTGACCCCAAATTGCCGCCCGATGCTCTAGGTGTTGTGGTGGATCTTAAGTTCGTATGATTATCGGGGCTCGCTACGAAACGAACTACAGATCCGAAAACCACACTAAACTTTATAAGTTGCTAGTGTCCTCATCGATTTCGAAATTCGGTTGGAGCACGCCACAAATCACTGCGTATTTCGGAATCGTGACACTTAGTGGCTCTTGCGGCTGATGAAGTTTGTCAGGCCATCGACAGATCGAAAGTTGTTCAGATCCAAGTCATGGTCTTCGACGACGATGCCGAATTCCTTTTCGGTGAAGGCAACCAGTTGGACCGCAAACATGGTTTCGACAAGGCCGCTTTCGAAAATGTCGATCTCATCGTCGAGCTCGTCGCGACGCAGGGTCTTTTTCAAATGCTCTCTAACTTTTTCTCTAACCAGCAATGCGATTTTCCCCATGCCTTATGTCGTAGAACAAATTCGTTGCTCATCTTGATCCCATCACCCCGGTGCCGGCGATCCCGATCTGTCATTCACCACATGGATTCATCAAGATTTACCGGAGACTTCTTAGTAAAACCGCCCCTAGGTCGCCAATCAAGAAGATATTAGAACAAACAACTATAACTCAGTATAGCATATTTGTTGGTGATTTGTGAGGTTTAAACTGTGGATTTTTATTGACGTGTTAAGCAATCTATTTAAGAAATCACAGCCTCGCCAATTAATATTGCAAGCGACAAAATCCGCGCAGCCAAGAAATGATGGAGTTGGCAAACTGGCCGGACCATCGGGGAAAGCCGTGGGCCATCGTGCCGCTATACAGGCGAGGCCCGATGTATCCTCCCTCGCGAGGGTCAATCAGGCTTCCGCCAGACGATAATCATCCAACTGAACCTCCTTGCCGTAGTCGGCGAAATCGCCATCGGTCCGGCGCTGGCGAAACTCGCCCCAATTGATCGGCCGGTAGTGGGCTTGGCCGCCTTCGACTGCGCCTACCAAAGGCGCACAATTGGTCGCATAGGAAGGATTGAAGAAGAACGGCAGGCTGAGCCGGGGGCGGTCGGTGATCGGCCTCACTCGGTGTAGGGCCGCTTGGTAACGGTCGTTGGACCAGACCTGCATCATGTCGCCGATGTTGATCACCAAGGCGCCTTCGATGGGCTCGATATCCATCCAGTCGCCCTGGCCAAAGACCTGCAGCCCGCCGACCTGATCCTGCAGCAAGATGGTCAGCACTCCGGCATCGCTGTGGTGGTGCAAGGCCATGTCGCCCAGCGCCGTCACCTGCCTGGCCAGATCAGGCTCCAGAAGGTCGGCCAAGGGGTAGTGGTTGAGGCGGATGAAGCTGGTGTGGTCTGACCCGAAGTAGGGGTGAAGGCGCCGGCGGGGCTCGCCCAAGCCCTGGCAAAACATCTCCAGCAGGCGAAGGCCTAGATCCTCACAGGC
The DNA here is from genome assembly GCA_965222795.1 of Rhodospirillales bacterium. GTDB lineage: Bacteria > Pseudomonadota > Alphaproteobacteria > Kiloniellales > CBDCUY01 > CBDCUY01. The sequence continues at coordinate 5,109,073 of OZ244972.1, forward strand.
ATCGAAGTAAGCCAGCATGGTCTCTTTAAAGCCCGGCAGGGAGGCTGGCCACTGGTTGGCGCCGTCGATGGCCGCGCGGTTCTTGGGATGCTCGCCCGGCAGATCCGGGAAGGCATCGCGGCCGAAGTCGAAGACTTCTTTCAGGTCGCGGGCGTTCTTGGTGAGCTCCCGATCGTAATAGCCGCGCGGGTTATCCTTACTGCGCATCAGGGCCCGCTTATCCGCCACCGGAAGGTCGAAGAAGGCCTGGGTTTCCGACCAGACCCGCTCGATCAAGGGGGCTGGAATGCCGTGACCGATTACCTGAAAGAAACCCCAATGGCGGCAGGCTCCGGCGATCGCTTCGGCCACCGCCGCCTGACCGGCCGAGTCGCCCGGATCAAAGAGCGGCGAGAGATCAATCACAGGAACGGGTTCGGGCATGGTGCTTCTTTCTGGCCGTAAGGCGGCGGCTACGTTGCTTCTAACTAGATATGGCCTGCCAGTTTACATTCCAGTCGTCGGCTTGCCAGTCGTCGGCGTGAAGACGTAAATCGGGCTCGACCAAATCAGATGCCCATCCTCCTGGGTCAAGCAGACATAAAGCGCGTTGTCGCCGACCGGTCTCAGGGCAATGCTTCGCTCCAAGCTCACCACATGGTGCGGGCTGATATCCGGCAGCCGAAAGACCCGTATGCGCCGGCGAATGCCGCCGGCATCGAAGATCTGCTCTTCGAGGCCGATGGAAGCAATGGGGATTTCCGCCTGCACCAGCGCGGTTTCGATCTTTAAGTGGCCGGCCTTAGGGTCGGCCAGATGGGCGTCGAATCCGCCGAAGCCGCCGGTGGTGAGCGCCTGCCATTCCAGGCGCTGCGGGCCAGTTTGATCGAAGCGCTTGGAGATGTTGTAGCGGTTGATCGGCGCCACCTCTTCGAAGCTGTTGCCGGTCAGCTCAGCAGAACCGTCCCAATAGGTCTCGCGCCCGCGCCCGCGATACTCCGATCCCTCCCAAATGACGCGGATGCGCCTTCCCAAATCCGCCTCCTCATAGGGCCGGTAGGTCTCAAGAATCTCTAGGCCGTTGCGGATTTCGATCCGCTCGATCGGGGCCGAGCCATGGGCATCCACCGTAAACCGCAAGGAGGGATCGCTGCTGGCGAGAATATCCCCCATCATCGCTTCGCGAACGCCTTGACTATGGGCCGGGCCCAGGTTCGGGTCCTCGTCGAAGCGTGTTGCCTCCCCGTCGAAATGGGCGCGGATGTCGAGGATCATGCGGCAGCCGGTGGTGCCATAGTGGTGCCGTCGGCGCAGCGCTTCCATCAGTCCGGCTCGGGTGAAGGCGGGCGCCAGCATGCAGGTCAGGCCGCCATAGGCGCCGAAGGTCGATGCCCCCGGGTGGCTGGCGCCGGGCCGCCCTTTGTGGCCGTCTGAGTTCGCGACGATGCCGACCCGATAGCCCTGTTCCAGCGCGTCATCGATCAGCCATTCGAAGGTACCCCAGGCAGAATGCACCTCCACCGCTCGCTCCAGGCGGATATCGTGGGTCATCTTGATATCCGCATAGCGCCCGCCGATGTGGGCGAAGACCACACAGTCCTCGTCCTTTATCGCCTGGAAAAGGTCGGCAGCCGAGTTGGCGTCGGTTTCGAGGTCGGAAAGGTCTTCGACTAAGGCATGGGAGGAGCGGTGGATCTGCCGGCCTTCTTGCATGAAGAGCACGTTGCGGTCGCCGCCTAGGCCGGTGTTGCCCGACCACTCATAACCGGGAAAGGCAATGAAGCGGTCGTCTTCGTTGTAGGCGGCGGTCAGGCGGTTGAGCTCCTGCCAAAAGGCTTTGGTAATCTGGAAATCGTTTCCCTGGTGGGAGACCGCGTCCAGAAAGGCCTTGTCGCGGGCGAAGGCATGAAAGTCATCCGCGGAATTGGTGCCGATGGTCTCTTCCGACTGGCCGTGCAAATCGCCCCAGTAGGGGAGGAGATCTGCGCTCTCCACCAGGCGCAGGGGGTTGGAGCGGGCGACACTCTTTTTTGTCTCATCGACGAGGTCGATGACAAGATCACCGCGTTCTGCAACGCTCAGCCCCGCCAGCACCAGACCGAACGCACCCGGCGTGAAGGTCACAGAATCGGGCAAGCCCGTGACCGGCAGGTTGGCACGCAAGGCAAGGCGCTGGTCGCAGCGGTCGCTCGGGTTGCCCCAGCGATCCTCGCCCTTGAGGCAAAGGCGAAATGGCTCGCCGCAACGCCGCAGGCTCGGCAGGATCGCCTTCCAGCCCTGGGGCGGCCCGGGGACGATGGCGATCTCCGGCTGCGCGGGCAGTTCCACATAGTTGTAGGTGGCGATCGCGTCGACCAGCACCCGGAACTCGAAGCTTGCCTCGCAAAAGGTCTGCAGGCGAATGCCCGGTCCGCCGCCGCTCTGATCGCCGAAGCGCACCATGATCCGGTCCCCCTCGCTCAGAAAGCCACGGGCGACCTTGACGAGAAGCGTCTTGTCCCAGGGGCGGATGTTGCGCTTGGTATCGTATTCCAGGTGCAGCACCGCGCCGTTGGAGGCCTCGGCGGTGATGTAGTTGGGCCCGGCCGGGTTGCTGAACTGGGGGCGGCCCATGTCGCTGACGGCGCGATGCACGATCTTGATCGAGCCGGTATCGTCTATACCGAAATAGCCGGCCGTGTAGGTCAAGGTAAAGGACTGATAGGAGCCTGCCTCGAAGGCACCCTTGGGTTCGATCTCGGCGTGGCCCATGCGCTCGGGCAGATAGGTCGAATGGGGCATGGTCGAATTCTTTCTGTTGCATTTTGTGACGCCCTCGGCTGCTGGGGCCAAGCGACGAGCGATCCCCTTGCCCTTAGCGAAGGAAGAGAGGCTCTGGCAAGACCCTTATACGATCGGCTAGAAGAGCGAGCGCGGTTGCGCAATGGCGGCAAAGCGAATAACAAGGGCGGCCGAAGATCCTGCGCGCGGATGGGTGGCCGAGTGGTTGAAGGCACCGGTCTTGAAAACCGGCAGGCGTGAGAGCGTCTCGTGGGTTCGAATCCCACCCCATCCGCCAACTCTAAGCCACTATTATAGAAGTATTTTTTAGTGGATGCGGGATTCGAACGCGCTCCGACATGACCGCGGCTTGGCGCCCTGGCCCCATCCCCTTGCTGACATGAGAGCCCTTTCGGTGCTGGCTAGCGCCGGTCGAGCCTTGTCTCGTCAAAAAAGCGTTCGATAGCATGAACTTTCGATTGCCCGTTAGGTGTCGCATCTGAACTTCCCATCAAGGTCGGCGCCATCGCTGGCGCTTATGACCGGTAGGCTGGGGCGCGACGCGAGGCCCAGGTGGCAAGGCCACCGAGGTGGAGATCGACTTCGAACAGCGTGGCGACATGGTGATGATGAGCCACTTTAGGTGGCCTTAGAGCGGGTCATGCTTTGATAGAATCGGGGTGATATCTTTTTTGGCTGAACTGTGCTTCAAGCATCCTTCTGGCTATAGGAGGCAGGATGCATGGCCAAGCCTTATTCGATTGACCTGAGACAGCGGGTTGTGGATGCGGTGGTTTCGGGTGCGCCGACACGGTCGGTTGCGGAGCGTTTTGGGGTTGCGGTGTCGTCTGTCGTGAAGTGGCATCAGCGCTACCGCGCGACAGGCAGCGTTTTGCCGGGCAAGATGGGTGGCCACCGCAAGGTCCTTCTGGCACCCCATCGTGATGTTATTATCACGGCAATAAATACCACGCCGCACCTGACGGTGCGCGGCCTACAGGCGATCCTGGCGGCGCGCGGCGTGTCGGTCTCGCATCATGCGGTTTGGAGCTTTTTGCGCCGCGAGGGACTAAGCTTCAAAAAAAACACTCTTCGCCTTTGAACAAGCACGTGCCGATGTGGCGCGCAGACGGCGACGCTGGAAGAGCTTCATGCCAAGCCTGGATCCCAGGAGATTGGTTTTCATTGATGAAACCTGGATCAAGACCAACATGGCCCCGATCCGAGGCTGGAGCCCCAAAGGTCAACGCCTGAAGGGCTATGCGCCGCATGGCCATTGGCGAACCATGACCTTCATCGCCGCCTTGCGCTGTGATGCCTTGACGGCGCCCTGTGTCCTCGACGGTCCCATTAACGGCGTGGCATTCCAAGCCTATGTGGAACAGATCCTCATGCCGAGCTTGAAGCCTGGCGACATCGTCATCATGGACAATCTGGGCAGCCACAAAGCCAAGATCATCCGCAACCTGATCAAGCGGGCCGGCGCGCGCCTGTGGTTCCTGCCGCCCTATTCGCCCGACATGAACCCAATCGAACAGACATTCGCCAAAATCAAACATTGGATGCGAAGGGCACAAAAGCGAAGCATCGAAGAAACCTGGCGAAAAATCGGCCAGCTCATCCAAACCATCAAACCCAGCGAATGCCAAAACTACTTCAGAAACGCAGGATATGCTTCTATCTAAACATGACAGACTCTAGGTTGCTTAGGCCAAAGGCAAAGGGCCGCCAATCACGCCGCGCTGCTCCCATCCTGCGCGGGCGGCCAGAATTGACGTACTAGGGAGGGGGGCCAGACGCACCTAATTGCCGACGCTTCCCCATCAAGCGGTTGACGCGGCTGGGGCATTACGCTCCTTGTCAGCTTCGGGCAACGCCAACCGCAAGACAATGGCACCGGCGACGGCGGAAAGCAGGGAGCCTGTCAATACACCCATTCGTACCGCCGCTGCGTGTTCAGGATCGGCAAAGGCGAGTGTCCCGATGAACAAGCTCATGGTAAAGCCGATGCCGGCGAGCAGCGCCGCGCCGTAGATCTGCAGCCAGGTCACGCCGACTGGGAGCCGGGCAATACCAAGTCTTACACCGGCCCAAACGAAACCCATGATCCCGAGTTGTTTGCCGATGAACAATCCAGCCGCAATGCCGAGCGGAATATCCGCGAAGAGATCGGCAAGGGTCAGCCCTTGCAGGGAAATGCCGGCGTTGGCGAAGGCAAAGATCGGCATGATGCCAAAGGCAACCCAGGGTGCAAGGCCGTGCTCGACTTCTAAGAGAGGCGATTTACCTTCCTTGTTGGTGGCCCGCAGCGGGATGAAGAGTGCAATGACGACGCCTGCTAGCGTCGCATGGACGCCGGACTTCAAGACGCAAACCCAAATCACCAGTCCGACCAGCAGGTAGGGCGCAATTCTGGTCACGCCGCGATGATTGAGATAGGCCAGTACGGCGGTGCCGAACGCCGCGATCAAGAGCGCTTCCGGCGATAGTGTTGAGGTGTAGAAGAGGGCAATGATGATAATGGCGCCGAGGTCATCGATGATGGCAAGGGCCAAAAGGAAAACTTTCAGGGCGATGGGCACGCGCGGCCCCATTAACGCCAGCACCCCCAAGGCGAAGGCGATGTCCGTTGCCGCTGGTATGGCCCAGCCGTTAAGCGCGGTCGGATTGCCAGCGTTGATGCCGATATAGATCGCAGCCGGTACAAGCACGCCGCCCAAGGCGGCGAGGACCGGCAATCCGGCTTGGCGCAAATTTGACAAGCGCCCTTCGACCACTTCGCGCTTGATCTCCAATCCCACCAAAAAGAAGAAAATGGCCATCAGGCCATCATTGATCCAAAGCAGTAGCGGCTTTTTAAGTTCGAGGGCACCAACCTGAACGACAACGGGGGTGCTCAAAAAGGCATCATAGAGCCAGGCAAGCGGCGAATTATCGAGGGCGATTGCCAGGACGGCCGCCGCCATCAAGAGGACACCGCCGGCTGCCTGATGGCCAAAGAACGCCTGAACACCACGCCTGAAGGAGTCTGGTTGTGCCAACAATTTAATCACTAACGTCCATCCCCCCTTGCTAGGCCCTAGACGTCTTAGAAGCCTAAGAAACCTTATGAATCTTAAGGATTATGTCTCGAACCCGAAATGCTGCCCGCGGAAACCGCACGACTGGGATAGAAATGATAGGCGCCGATGAGAACTCAATGGGGAGGGGCCTTGTATTTTGATAGATTTTATCTATCTAATGGTCGCCTGCTAGGAAGTTTCGGAGTGCGGTATGCTAAGTTTAAGACAGCTGGAATATCTGCTAGCCATCGATGAACAGCGGCACTTTCGCAGGGCGGCGGCAAAGGTCGGTGTCAGCCAACCCACCCTCAGCGCGCAGCTCAGCACTCTCGAGCAAGCACTTGGTGCACAGCTGGTTGAGCGCAGTCGATCGCGGGTCCTCCTCACGCCGGTCGGCAAGGAAATCGCCGAGATTGCGCGGCGGATTCTCCGAGACGTCAATGAGATCCGTGATGTCGCAACACATAAGCTCGGCGAGCCTGGCGGAACCATTCGGCTCGGTTTGCCGCCGACCATTGGCCCTTATCTCCTGCCTCGTGTTGTCCCGCGCATCCACCGCGCCTATCCGGACTTAAAGCTTCATGTGCGCGAGGATGTTCCGGTTAACCTCCCGCAGAATCTTGATGAGGGAAAGTATGATGTGGTGATAACGCCCATTCCGGTAAAAGCAGAAGGGCTGGAAACGACTGCACTTTTCCGAGAGCCACTTTATTTGGTGGTGCCCGCGGACAGCGATCTTGGCAAGAAAGACACGATTGAACGCAAAGACCTCAAGTACAGATCAATACTCACACTCGAATCAGGTCACCAACTGCGCGAACAGGTAGAATCACTCTGCGCGGAATTCGGTGCGGAATTGCTCACCGATTACGAAGGCACAAGCCTTGACACTGTCCGCCAAATGGTTGGCATGGGCATGGGGCTTTCGTTCCTGCCTGGCCTATTTGTCCATTCGACCCTTGCCATGGACAGCAGTGTCAAAATGGTCGAGTTAAGAGGGCGTGCGCTTTATCGAACCATCGGATTGCTCTGGCGTGATACCTCGGCGAGAAAATCGGAGTTCGAACAGCTTGCACAGCATGTTCGAGACACGGTAAGAGAAAACTTCTCAAAATTTTCAATTCTAATGGGGGAGTCGTAACCGGAGGAATTGGAGCCCGAAGTCCGCGGCGATTGAGAAAAGCCAGCCCCAACAGTGACTAGGAACCTGCCCCGACGCCGATTCGGTAGCGCCAGGGCAGGTTCTCTCCTTCTAGTGTGCCCTTGCGAGAAGCGCCCGGCTCCCGTTCATCGTGTTCGCAGCGCACCGGGTATGAAGTCGCGCCTTCGCGCGTTCACGAGACCAGTCAAACGATCCTTTAGAGAAAGTCGGGCGCGCTTCAGTCTTTGCAGCTTTAGGCTGTCCGGCAAGGGGCGCTTCAGCTCTTCCGATATGCGCGTTTCGATGGCGGCCTTTCGAGTGAGAATACGGATTATCAGAGGGTTTGCTTGCGAATTCATGAGTGCGGGCCTCTTGGTTAGTTGCCGTCTACACTATTAGTTGGGAAGCAAGCCGGATTATTTTTACCGACCTCGATAGGTTGGTTTGATCGATTTTTCTTATCATGCTGGCGGATTGGCCTCGTGGATTGACGGTTCCGTTGTCCGATTGGAAAAATCTATCAAAGAGAAGGGAAATTCAATTTGGTATGAAGAGCTAAGAAGATGCATATCCGATTGCAGCGACGTTTTCCCCCTCAAACAGCAATTCCTCAAGGCACCGCCCGTCGGCGGCCCCAAGGATCGACACCACGGTGTCTTCGAAAAAGATCGAAGCGAACGACAAAATGCTTGCGAAGCTGGTAGCTGATCGGCCGCGCTCGAAGGGATGCAAAGGAAGGGGCCGTCGACGGCAGCACCTGGGCCAAGACCTCAAAACCGTGTTCGTTGTCGCGCAACAACTTGAGGCCCGCGATGCGCTCGAGCAGTCCCGACACCCGAAACAGCAGTCCCAGGTCTTCAACGACAAAAAAATCGGCGGGATGGCGAACAGCGGCGCGTTGTCCGCGACGGGATTTCCTCAGTTTTTGTCGTACCGCCTCCGCATAATCGCCGACGTCGACAAGCGGAAGTTCGGCCAACAATGGTTGTTTGAACCGCCCACCCCTCTCACGCAGGTGCGCCTCGTCGTGAATGACGAAGCCTTGATCGGCGTGTGGGTAGACCCGTTCTACGCTCAGAGCCTGGAGCTCCTTGGCGGCTACGATGGGCCCGAAATCCTCGTCAGTGCAATCCCCTAAACGGTGCCATTGCCGCTGACATCAGCTGAACACAGCCGCCCCGGGCAAAGGGCAGCGGGCCCTGACTGGGGTCTTTTACTGAACTTGTAATGAGCTGGCAGTTGGCCACGGCCAGGCGGCTATCGCGATCTATTCCGGTGTCATCGGAACCCGCGGATCCGCTCAGCGTTTAGTGCACATTGGCCATCAAATCGGGCAGCCAAAGCGCGAGTTGAGGAAAGGCAATGAGCGCGACCACCGTCAATGCCATAGCGATGACGAATGGAAATGAGCCAATGGCCACGTCGTTGAACTGAATATCGTTTCGAATGCCCTGAATAACATACAGATTGATGCCGATCGGCGGCGTGATCAGCGCCATTTCAAGTAGCACCATCAGCAGAATGCCGAACCAGACCGGATCGTATCCCAGCGATATGATGATCGGTGCAATCAGCGGGACAGTGGTCAGCATCATCGAGAATGTTTCGAGAAAACACCCCAGCACAATGTAAAAGATCACAATGGCGACGATCATCTGCAGCGGCGAAAGGCCAAGGCTCTCGATGAACTGCGTCAGCTCTCGGGTCAGACCGATGGCGGCAAGGACAAAGTTGAGATAAATCGCAGCCAGAATTATGAACATGATGACGCCGGTGGTCCGCATGGTCGACAAAAGGGCGTCTTTGAGCATTTCGACCGAGAGCGTTCCGGTCCAGGTGGCCAGCACCAACGCACCGACCACACCCAGCGCTGCGGCTTCCGTCGGGGTTGCCAGTCCGGCGTAGATTGAACCGATGACAAGCATGAATAAAAACAATGGAGGCAACAGATCGACGAGGGAACTCAAGCGGGCCTGCCAAGAGCTGCGAACCGGCGTGCCACCAAATGCCGGGCGGACCAGGCAGGCGACAAGCACTGCTCCCATGAACAGCAGCGCCAACAGAAAGCCTGGTAGGAAGCCGGCGAGATAAAGTTTCGGCACGGAGGTGTTGGTCAGCAGTCCGTAGACAATCAGATTGATCGACGGCGGGATGAGGATACCCAGTGTTCCACCACTTGCCAGCGTCCCCAAAAAAAGGCGCCGGTTGTAGTTGTGGCGATCGCACTCTGGCATAGCCACCGTTCCCAACGTTGCCGCTGTTGCGACACTGGAACCAGAGGTCGCGGCAAACATGGCGCAGCTGCCGACATTGGTATGCATCAGGCCGCCTGGCAACCAGGACAGCCAGTGACCCAGGGCGTTGTACATGCGCTTGGCGATTCCCGCCCGCAAAACCACTTCGCCAAGCAGAACGAACATCGGGACGGCAACGATGAGAAAGTCGTTGCCGCTTCGCCAGAAAATCTCGCCAAGCGCGCGATCAAGGGCAACCGGAGAATAGAACCAACCGAGCCCAACCCCCAGAATTCCGAGTGCTGCCCCGATCGGAATCGCCAGCGCGATAAGCCCGATGAGAACGATTGCCGTGACTGCTAGCATGAAGCGATCCTAGTGTGGTGGATTTGAAGTTCCTATCATTGTTTGGAGCAGCACCGAGAGGCGCATCAAATCCGAAAAACCACACAAGCCTCAACACCATACGAGTGTCCTGATCGATTCCGAAATGCGGTCGGTGCACGCCACTCTATGAAGCGAATTTCGGAAGCGGGACACTAGGCCGTTGTGCTGCTTGATGGATTTGTCGCCGCGTCTCGGGTTCCCGCGACCTCCCTGATCTTTTGAACATCGCCGGAAGCGCAAGCCAACAGGCATCGCAATGCGGCCAAAAGGAAAGCGAAGGCGAAGAACAGCAGGCCCGCAAACCAAAGCGACTGAGGATAGACTTGGGGAAGACTCAGCGGGCCCACGGAGCGGGAACCGCGCTCGATCGTTTCAAAGAGCACCAAGCCGGCACGGTAGTTCAAAAGCAGGACAAATCCGCCGATAGCCAGCAGTCCGAGACAGTCCAGCACCGCGCCCATGCACGGCGGCATCAGCCGATAAAGGGTGTCGACACGGATATTGTGCTTGCCAAGCAGACAGTAGGGCAGCGACCAGGTTGTTCCGATGGCTAACGCATATCCCGAGAGTTCATCGGCGCCGCCGAGCGTTTGCCCGGCGGTGGCGCGCAAAACGACATCGACAAAAACAACGAGCGCGGCCGTCAGAATGAGAACGCCGGCGACAATCGCCACAACCTTCGAGAAGGAAAGCGTTTTGTCGGCGACGAAATCCAGCATCAGTTTACCCAGCCCGGAAGCCGTCGAACCATGATGGCTCCGACGGGTTTGGCTCTCACTTGACTGGCGCTGTCAAACCGAGCGCCTTGCCTGCAGTATCGTTCCACACGGTAACGCAATCGGCTCCACAACGCTCGCTCCAACCCGCTAGAACGTTGTCCTCAACTATTTTCTTGAGTTTTTCCAGATCGGCATCGCTGGGTTGGACCAGCGTCATCTTCTGTGCCTCCCCGAACGAGCAGGGTCCGTTGCCGGTATTGCAGTCGATGCCTTCCTGGTCGGCCTTCTGCCCGAATGCCCAAGCCTGATCTTCGAGCTTTGCCGCTTGCGCCATCACGGCGCTCTGCGCATCCGGGCTCAACTTGCTCCAGGTGGCATTACTGACGGCCAGAAACAGGCTCGACCCCTGCGCTGCATGCAATGTGTAGAGATGCGTGGCGACCTCATACCATTTAGCGGTGTAGCCGGACAGAGTTCCGGTGACCGCACAATCGACGACGCCACGTTGAAGTGCCGGCACGACCTCTGCAAAGTCGATCGATGTAGGAACACCACCCATTCCCGCCACCAGATCGGAAAGCGCGCGGTTATACACCCGAACTTTCTTGCCGGCTATGTCGTCGATCCCATTGATCGGGACACGGCAGTAGAACACCTGCGTTGGCTCGCTGTAGATCGCCAGCAGCTTGGCATCAAAAGTATCACTGATCTGCTTGTCGAGGACCGATCGGTAAGCCTCTACCGATTGGCGTGCATCATCCCAGTTCTGGATGGATCCGGCCAGATCGACGCCCTCAAACATGGCGTTGTCGCCCGCGACATAGGTAAAGCCGGCATGGACGAAGTCGAACAGCCCGAGCTTCAGCATCCGCCCGACGTCGAACCCCTTTAGGCCGAGTTCGTCCAGTGGCGTGATCTGCGCCGTCAACGCACCGCCGGTCACCTCCGGCAGCGTCTTCTCCCAGAAAGGCTTTTCGGTGTTCTTGAAATGCGGAGCGTTGGTCCAGTTGCCAATCACTTTGAACGAATGATTGCCATAGTCCTGAGCAAACGCCTGACTCGCGGTAAATCCTGTCGCGCCGATCGCCAAGGCCGCGCCTACGATGACCGCTTTTAGAGTTCTGTGGCTTGATTTATCGGACATTATTGAACCTCCCTGCCAGCGATTTTCGCAAGTGTGTAACGCAAATGTGCGCAAGTAGTCGGCCGACCGCAGTCTGTTCTCGCCAAACCGAACGGGATCAGGATAGTGAAGCGCCGAGTGAGACGGAATCAAATAAAGTGGGTGTTTTGATGAAGAAAATTCAAATCATCCCAACAAACGCCATTGCCCGCCGGACAGCCGATTGTCAACCAATCATGGTCGCCGGATTGACGGGCGATGGGTTTATCCAAATCCGCCGTTTTGCGCGCACCACTTGGCCAGCTCCTCCTGGGTTTTAGTGACGGGCCCGTTTTCCGGCTCGTCATCACGCACCAGTGCAAACCACGGAATGGAGATGCCGCCATCGGCGAGCGGCCTAGTCGTGATCCTGCCGGATGAGGCGTGCGGTTTCATGGCCCAACTGGCCAAAACGCTGATACCTTGACGCGCGGCCACAAGTTCGACGATCGCCTCTGGCAGTTCGACGGTCGCCGTCCATCGCGGATACTTGCCTTTCACGCGGAACAGTCTGGCGAACTCCCGGTCAGGCTCTGGAACTTTCGTATAGGTAATGAACGCCTGGCCTTCGATATCACCGGCGTCGATGACGGCGCGGGTTGCCAGCGCATGATCCGGCGCACAGATCAGGACAAGCGGGTCGTCAAACAAGTGCAAGGAACTGGCGCCCGGGCTGGGATAATCGCCGGATGCGATAACCAGGTCCACGTGCCGATTAAGCAAGGCCTGCATGGTGTTCATCCCAGCGCCAGCCATGATCTGAATGTCGATTTTCGGATTGTCATCCCTCAGGTGCGACAGGAACTCCGGCAGCCAATAATATGAGCTGTAAGATTCCACCGCGATTCTGACAATGTGTTCGAAGCCCATGTTCATGCGGCGCACATCGCGCTCGACAAGCTCGAGCTCGTTGAGGATCCGGGTACTGACATCAGCCAAATACTCAGCCGCAGCAGTCATGCGAAGCCGTTTGTGAAGGCGCTCAAAAAGCGGTACGCCGAGGCGCCGCTCGGCCTCCTTTATGCGGTGCGACAGGGCTGACGGCGTCAGTCCCAGCGAATCCGCCGCATCGACCACGCGTCCGGTTCGGCCGATCGCGCTGATCATCTGAAGATGGCGCAACTCGAGCAGAGGACCCGACATGAAACCAGGCCTGAAAATTTTTCAACGAAACAGATATTATTTGAGATTGATGTTCAGTCAAATAGGATTTTTGATCATCACCCGACACACTTTTTAACGGAGACCTGCGTTGGCCACCCATAAGGCACTGCGCCCCAAGGACATCAGACAACTGGATCAGCGGTTTCATGTGCACGGGCAAACCAGCATGCGTGACCACCTGGAATCCGGTCCGACAGCGATGGTGGTTTCCGGCAGTGGCGTGCGGATCAGTACCGATGACGGGCGTGAACTGATTGACGGCTTCTCGGGTCTGGGCTGTGTGTCGCTCGGTTACCAGAACGACCGACTTGCCGATGCGGCCAAAGCGCAAATGGACGAGTTGCCTTATGCGCCGACATTCTACGGTCGTTCCCATCCCAAGGTCGCCGAACTGGCCGATCGGCTCATCGGCATGGCCGCCGTTCCCTTCGACAAGGCGATGTTTCAGTGTTCCGGCTCGGAAGCCAACGATGCGATGATCAAACTGCTTTGGGCGCGCAACATCGCGCGCGGTGAGCCAAAACGGCGCAAGTTCCTATCGCGCTGGCGCGGCTACTACGGCAATACGGTTGCCGCTGTGTCGCTGTCCGGCCAACCGCACATGCACGCAAATTTCGGCCTGCCGATGGACGATTTTCTCAAGCTTTCGGTGCCAAACTACTACCTGGCTTCCCACCAGGGGGAGACTGAGGAGGATTTCTCAGCGCGGATGGCCGGCGAATTCGAAGACGTCGTCTTGAAGGCCGGTCCAGACACCATCGCTGCGTTCTTCGCCGAACCTATGCAATCAGGCGGCGGCGCTATCCGGCCGCCGAACGGATACTGGCCGGCAATGCAGGCAATCATCCGCAAGTACGGAATTCACTTTCATGTTGATGAGACCGTGTGCGGCTTCGGCCGAACCGGCGAGATGTGGGGCGCACAGACGTTCCAGCTCGAACCGGACAGCACGACCTGCGCCAAGGCATTGACCGCTGCTTATTTTCCGATGTCGGCAATCATGTTCAAGGATGACCTCTTCAACGACCTTATGAGAAACTCGGACGAGGCAGGCGTTCTCGGCCACGGCTTTACCTATGCCGGTCATCCGGTTGGGGCCGCGGTGGCGCTGGAGGCGCTGGATATCTACGACGAGATCGACCTGGTCGCCCATGTGCAGCGGCTGTCCGGTCCGTTCCTTAAAGGTTGTGAAGCGTTGATGGAGCATCCGCTTGTTGGCGACGTGCGCGGGGTCGGCCTGTTCTGTGGCATCCAGCTTGTGCGAGACAAAAAAACCCGCACCTTGTATGACCCGTCACTGAAGGTTGGCGCCATGGTCCAGGATCTGGCCCATGAGCATGGCCTGTATTTACGCGCAATTGCGCCCGATCGCATCAGCTTTATGCCGCCGCTGATCATCACCGAGGATGAGGTTGTCGAGGCATTGGCCATTCTGAAACTGGCACTTGATGACGCTTGGTCCCGTATTGCCGCCTGGTCCCATATTGACGCCTGGTCCCGTATTGACGCCTGGTCCGGCATTAAAGCCAGTGCGAAATGAGTAGTCTGGCTTTCCAGGGCATCATCGCGCCCAATATCAGGCCCTCCTACGACGAGTTGTCAGTCGCCATCAACCTTGTATCTGTGCGACGCGGCGGCGTTTTGAATGGAGCTTGCGATTTGCTCTGTCAACGGTCGGTATCGGCCTCCGATGAAGGCTGGTACCGCTGCCGGCTTGCTTCCGCCTTTTCGCTGCCGTCGAACCAAATTAGCGGCTCCATAAGGATGACGAACGCAAAAGGTGATCCCTTCGGCCGCCCGCGATCAATTGAAAAATTCGATTATCGCAAATGCATCACCGTGGCAGGCAATGAATGACTGTTGATCGCTTCGGCAACGCAATCGACCCGAGCGTCGGTTATGCGCGCGGCGGGCTTCTTGCATCGAGCGCTGATGAAATCCGGCGGCTGCGCAGGGCGCAAGCGGTTGTAGCCGATGCGGTCGCCGCGCGTGGCATCGGCAGTATCGGCGTATTCACCGGCAATCCCCGTCAATGTCCATTGACGCTCCCGGACATCGACAGCCATTGCGAGGAGTGGATCGGTCCCGGACTGTTCGCCGACGAACTGGCCGGCGCGGCTATAGAGCATCTGGGTGGCGACGGCAGTGAGGCGGTTGCGGTCTTCAACCGCACAAGCGCCGCCATCATCGCGGCCATACTGTCCCTCAGCGGCGGCCGTCCGGTCGTCTCCTTCATTCCGGCTGGTGATCGCTCCCACGCCTCCGTGGTGCGAGGTTGTGGGCTCGCCGGCGTAGGCTTGCTTGAAGTCGGCGACGACGAGGCGCCCGAGGGTGTGCTGGCACGGGAAAGACCGGCGCTCGTGATCGTCACCACGGTGACCAGCTCACTCGCCCGCCTGCCCGACGACAAAAGCCGGCGGGCAATCCAGGCTGTCAGACGGGCCGGTGCCACGACACTTCTCGACGAAGCCTACGGTGCGCGCCTGCGACCGGTTCTGCATGGCGGCGACAAGAGCCTTAGGCTCGGCGCCGAGCTGGCTGTGACCAATGCCGACAAAGCCGGCCTTTCTGGACCGCGTGCCGGGATCTTGGTTGGCAAGCCCGACGCCGTGGTGGCCGTTCAGGCGAAAGCCTCAGAACTCGGCCAGGAAGCCCGGGCACCGATCGCGGTAGGCGCAATGCGGTCCCTGCAGAAATTCGATCCGGAGCATCTCTGCGCTGAGGCGCGAGACGGGGCCACGATCGCCGAGGGGCTCGAGCAGCGATTTGGGGCCGATATCGTGAAACGCTCTGATCTTGGACCCTCGATCGGTGAAGAGGACATTTTGGCCTTGGTTCTGGACCGCTGTGGACAACAGCGTGCGACCATCGTTCCCGCCGAGGCAAGCGCCGCACTTGGCATGCTTCTTTTGAAGGACCTCGGCGTGCTGACCGTGAACACCCACGGCGCGCCCGGCGGTCGAGTTTCGCTGCGCCTGAAGCCGACCCATGGCGCACTCACCGCGGTTGGCGGTGTTGACGCGCTTGTCAATGGCGTAGACCGTGCGCTCGATAGGCTGGCGGAAAACATGCACAGTGCCGCCTGGTTGGCCGAGCTGATTTTTGGCGAGGCAAAATATGAGTGAGGACCGCATCGCGATCATCGACGATCGACTTGATCGGCTCGTCAATCTGGACATCGGCAATCGTGGCATTGAGCCGCTCTATCACGCCAGCCGGGGGCTCACCGGCGCGCCGCTTGTCGGAGCGGCGGCGGAGGCGCTTCTGGCTGTGCCGGAGAGGGGCACCATCCTGTTGACTACCGGCTCGGTGTCGCGGGCCTGGATCTCGGCGGCTATTGGTGAGAACGATGGGCCATCCGGCGCGGCTGTGGTCGCCCGTGCTCTTGCTATTGCCCGCCGCGCAACGATCATATGTGCGGTCGAGGAAGTGCTCATTGCGCCAATTTCCGCTGTGATGCGCGCCGCAGGACTGTCGGTTGTAAGTTATGACGAGGCAAGGGCAGCCAGCGGCGATGGAAGCCTTGCAACCGTAGTCATGGAACCCTTTCCCGTTGACGATGAGGCCGGCGAGCGAGCCGCAAGCCAATGGCTCGACCGATACTCCCCCGACCTGCTGTTCTCCACCGAAAGGGTCGGAAGAAACCGCAACGGCATTTACTACAACATGCGCGGCCGGGACTATGGAATGGGTCGCGCCAGGGTGGATCTCTTGTTTGACGAAGCGCTGCGCCAGGGCTTGCCTGTCGTTACGGTCGGGGATGGCGGCAATGAGATCGGCATGGGCAAGATTGCTGATGCGGTTGCCAGGCACATTCCCTACGGTGCCGATGGGGACTGCCCGTGCGGTGGTGGAATTGGCGCGGTCACAGGGGCAGACATTCTGGTCACCGCCGGCGTCTCGAACTGGGGCTGCACCGCAATCGCGGCGGCGATGGCCGCGCGAACCGGGAACCGTAGCCTGCTCCACACCCCCGACGCGGAGGATCGGCTCCTAGAGGTCATGACAGCCCAAGGTTTGATCAATTCTACCCACGGCATAATCGACCCGAATGTCGATGGAATAGGCAAGAACGTCCACGTGGCAGTTGTCGAACTTGCGCAAGCAGTCGCTGGATATTCTAAGTAAGGACGTGAGGCGGACTCTGATGGTTTTGCAGCTTTCGCCTTCTGACAGTGACCTAGCTCGCCGGATTGAGGTGTCGACCGGATCGTTCCAGGCCTATGAGCGATTCGTGACCGACCGGATGTTTCCTCAGTGAGGCCATTGAAGCCACTATGCGGGTCCTTCGAACTCGGGGCTCAATGCGCTTTCAGGCCATGGTTGCAGTGTGCGCTTGCCGACACCCAACAAAATCGTCAAAGTTGAATGTTCTAGTGGTTATTAGACCGCGAATACGCGAAATTGTGGATCGGGAATCTTCCCCTAGACCAATACATTAAGGCTTATCTTATGAGGGATTCTTTAGCGCCACGTATAGCCTCTATTAACCAGGCCTATGAGAAAACTTAAATGAGAATAACTCAATTCAAACAAGAATAGTCGATCGAACTTAGCCATGAAACGCCGCGACGTCGTTTCGTTACCGTGCCTCTCCGCTGCCTTGGCGGCCTGCCCTTGGTGTGGTGCTGCTTTGGCCGCTGCGCAGTCGTCCAGTGACCAAGACGCAGCTGGCCCGCGTTCTCCTGTCTTTGTCCGGTCAATGCGTGTCCGGTTGATGCGCAAAATCGTCGTTTTGTCTTAGGGCATTTCTGAGCGGTGCCCTTCGCTCGGTCACCAACCACTCTACCCCATCGGGTATGTCGTGAAACTTCTGTTCGGATTAAAGGTCAAACCCATGAAACCTTCGATTTCCTCGCTCCGTTCCGGAGGCTTTTCCATCGGTCATAAGATTCTTGCCGTGGTCGGTCTTTGCGTGTTTTTCACCGTCGTGGTGGCTGCGGCAAGTATCTACCAGATGAACAAGATCGGTCAGGAGATCGAAGCAATCGCCGAAAACGACATGCCCTTGTCGGAAGTCGTCAGCAGGATCACGGCCCACCAGCTTGAACAATCCATATTATTGGAACGGATGCTGCGCATGAGCGGGCTGGTAGGCGCCGCTACTGGCGAGGAAATTCGGGCGGTTGAAGCCGCCTTTGAGGCCCTAAGCCACGAGGTCAACGAAGAAATAAAAGAGGGTGAGGTGCTTGCCGAAGAAGCACTCTCCCATGCCAGGAATCAGCTAGAAAAAGATGAGTACCAAAAGGTCCTAGGCGCGCTGCAGCGTATCGAAGTCGAACACAAGTCCTTCGAAAAGCACGCCATCGAAATCTTCGAATTGACCAATCGAGGGCAGGTCGATGGGGCGATCGCTTTGATTCACGGCCTCGAAGAGGAGGAGGCCAAGCTTAACCATGAATTGGAAACGCTCCTGAATGAGATAGAGCGCTTTACCCTGCTTGCTGCCCGCACGGCTGAAGAGCATGAAAAGATGGCGATCAAGCAGTTGATCGTTATTTCCATTGTCTCCGCCCTGCTTGGCTTTGGTCTGTCGGTGTGGTTTTCGCGAAAGAGTGTCTCCCGGCCCTTGAGCCAAGTGGTAACGGCCCTCGACCGCTTGGCCGAGGGAGATACAAGCGTTTCTATAGACGTGCGGAGCAAGGATGAGATCGGCCAGGTGGCAAGGGCTTTCGAAACCTTCAAGGCGAAAACCATCGAGCTGAAGCGTCTGGAGGAGCAACGATTACAAGAACAGGCCCGTGTCGAGGAAGAAAAGCGGCAAGCGACCCACACCATGGCCGACAGGCTGGAAGAGAATGTCATGGGCGTTGTCAACACAGTCTCGGGTGCCGTAACCGAAATGGAGGGCACGGCCCAGGCGATGAGCGAAAGCTCGACCATGACCTCACAACAGGCAAGCAATGTGGCCGCCGCCGCTGAGCAAGCGTCGAGCAACGTGCAAACGGTGGCGTCAGCAGCCGAAGAACTGGTCGCATCGATCCAGGAGATCAGCCGGCAACTGTCTGCCGCCACTGAAGCCGCGACCACCGCAAGCAACCAAGCGACACAGACCAGCCAAACCGTCAGCGGTCTTTCGGATTCAGCTCAAGAGATCGGCAATGTTGTTGGCCTGATTAATGACATCGCCGAGCAGACCAACCTCTTGGCGCTCAACGCAACGATCGAAGCTGCCCGCGCCGGAGATGCCGGCAAAGGCTTTGCAGTGGTGGCATCCGAGGTCAAATCTCTCGCCACACAGACAGCCAAAGCCACGGAGGAAATCCGCCAGCAGATTAGCAACATGCAGTCGGTGTCCGCGGCCACTGCTGGGGAAATTGGCACAGTCGTTGCCGCGATCCAAACCATCACCGAACAGGTGAGCGGAATCGCCTCGGCGGTTGAAGAGCAAAATGCGGTGACTTCGGAGATTGCGCGCAACACCCAGGAGGCTGCTCAAGGCAGCCAGCACATCACGTCGAATATCACCGGCGTCAGTTCTGCTGCCGCCGAGTCCAGCCAAGCGGCCGGGCAGGTGATGACGACGGTCACCATGTTGTCGGAACAGTCGGCAATGCTGCAAAGTGAACTGGAAAAATTCCTGCGAGGAATTCGCGCGGCCTAGGGGGCCGGCTTCGCCCTATCGCTGTGCCACGCCCGCATGTAAGAATGGCGTGATAAGGGAGAGTGGCTTCGAGTGGTCTGCCCGGCCAATGGGCATCTCCGCTCGCCGGAAGGCCGTTAGCTTTAGTTGGGGAAAAAGCAGATGATCACCGAAGAACAATGCGAGGCTTATCGCCGCGATGGCGTCGTGTGCTTGCCCGGTGCCTTCATCGATTGGTTGGAACCGTTGCGGGCCGGGGTGGACCGCAACATGGCCGAGCCTGGGCCGCTTGCCAGCGAGCATCGTTTGGATGACGGTCGGGGCCGATTCTTCGAAGACTACTGTAACTGGCAACGGATACCTGAATACCGCAGCTTCATCCGCCAATCGCCGGCGGCGGCCATGGCTGCCGCGCTGATGGATAGCCAACAAGTGCAAATCTATCATGAGCACCTGTTGGTCAAGGAGCCCGGCACCAGTAAGGCCACACCTTGGCACCATGACATCCCTTATTACAACGTCACCGGCACCCAAGTGGTCAGCTTCTGGATCGCGCTTGACTCGGTCCCGCAAGCAGTTTGTCCGAGTTTCGTCGTTGGATCCCATCGCTGGGGAGAGCTATTTTATCCGCGATTCTTTGACGACGGCGTCGACTATCCCTACCAAGGCCATGGTTACAAGACCGTGCCCGACATCGACGCGTCGCCAGAGGCTTATGACATCCGGTCATGGGGGCTTGAGGCCGGTGATGCTATCGCCTTTCATTTTGTCACCTTGCATGCTGCACCAGGCAATGAGGGGAGCGCCAGGCGGCGTGGTTTGGCGGTGAGGTTTCTGGGTGATGATGTGCGTTTTACCCAGCGTCCGGGTAGGACCTCGCCGCCCTATCCGGATATCGGCCTTGGGGAAGGCGATCCTCTGCGCGAGGACTGGTTTCCGATTGTTTGGACGCAGGCCCGCTAGGGAGCGACGGCGACCACGTTCTCGAGCAGGCCCTCCGAAACGACACGGTTGCGGCCCATGGCCTTGGCTTTGTAGAGGGACTGGTCGGCACGGCGAACGAAATCATCGAGGCTTTCGCCGGGCCGGAACTGGGCGACACCAATGGACAGGGTCACCTTGCCAAAGCTGTCGCCAGTCTTTTTGTTCTTGATTTCGCGTGAAGCGAGCGCGGCGCGAATGGTTTCGGCTAGCATTTCGGCATCGACCAGGTTGGTTGATGGCAGCAGCACACAAAATTCCTCCCCGCCATAGCGGGCAGGCAGGTCCTTGCCTTTGAGGTTATCCCGCAGGCAGCGCCCGACCAGCTTCAGAACTTCGTCGCCCACTCGGTGGCCATAAGTGTCGTTGAACTTCTTGAAATGGTCGATATCGGTCAGCAGCAAACACAGCGGCTGATCCTCCTCTGTCGCCGCGGCGGCGTCCAGCGCTAAGCGCTGGTCAAAATGCTTGCGGTTCGCCAAACTGGTGAGCGCGTCGGTATTGGCCTCGACCTCAACCTTTGCCAGATCCTGGCGCAAAATCGATATCTCATCGGCCGATTTTTCCAGCTGATCGGCCATGCTCTTGTTTTTCTGCACGATCAACTGAGTGTGAGACATCAGGTTCTTGATCAGGGCCCTGAGATCGTCTTGGGTTTGGCATTGTAACAGCTCACCGCTGGCATCGACCAACTGGGCTGAATAGTCGGCACTGCTGCGGCCGAAGTCAGTAAGCTGTTCGTCGATCTCCTGCATCAGTATCTGTAACTTGTGGCCGCTTTCGCAGGCTATCGCGTTTACTTCAGCATCAACGCAGTAGGTACGATAGAGTTCTTGACTGAGTTCCGGAGTCAAAGCCGCATTGTCGCGGATCAGATCGTCGATCGCCTTGACCAGCGTCGGATTGGCGCCGCTGACGTAGGCGAACCAGACCTGATAATTCTGTGGCACGGCTGCAATTGCGTGTTGGGCCATGACCTGCAAGGCCTTTTCGGCGAAGCCTCTGGCTTGGTCAAGGTTCGTGTAATCGATCATGGGTGTCTGTCTCGGTACCTAAGCAAAGTTCCCGGCGATCACCATAATCGAAAATGGTGAACAGGGTCTTGATTCATGCGAGTGATGCGAGTTATTTCAATAAGATAATGTTCTTACTCGAAACGTTCAGGCGAGCGCATTTGATCGGGCATAAGGCCGAGAATGCCAACTCAGAGATACCCAAGCGTCGCCGTCGCATTTGACAAGCGAAGTCGAGGGAGGATTGTTAGTCCTCCGTCAGTGGGGCGCGCTGCGGGCCAGCCAGGTTTCTACGATGTGGCGGGCATGCCCGACATCGACTTCCGGATGATGATAGCGATAAACGCGCAAAGCCGCATTAAAGGCACGGGAATCAGCAAAGTTCGCGTCGCTTAAGCAATCATAGGTTCGGAGCACGGCATCACGGCAGCGGCAGTCGGATGCACCGCGGTCCGAGCAAGCCATTAGCACGTCAGGCGGTAAGTTAATCTCGGTCATGACTTTGTTTGCCATAGAGTTCCAGGTGGACGTCAATGAGCTCGTAGCCAAGGCTGGCTGCGATCCTTTTCACGAGGACCTCGAAATCCTTGCTGACGAACTCGATAACCGCACCTGATTTGACATCGATCAGATGGTGGTGATCCTCGAGTTTCGTTTCGAAGCGAGACTGCTTATTCGACTGATGCCCATAGAACTCGTGGCGCTGCACCAAGTTGAGCTCATCAAGCATGCTCAAAGTCCGATAGACAGTTGCTAAGCTAAGCGAGGAATCGATTTTTCTTGCTCGCTCGTAAACCAGCTCCACTGTGGGATGGTCTTCCGATTCCTCAAGGACCTGGATGATCGCTTTGCGCTGCATGGTCATCTTCATGCCGGCCGACACCATGCGTTGCGAGAGATCCGTCATGGGCACCTCCATAATCTTGTGTCGCTAGTGTAGCATCCTTCAGGTGAGGGCCGGAAGGCCGTCGTCTCCGGATCATGCGGCGCCGTCACGAGGTTTTCTAACGATTCGATCGATTTGCGGGCCTTTGCCATGAACCAGGAGTTCCCTTCGTCGCAGTCAGATGGTAATCGGTGATATCAAACCGATAGGTGCTGGCCTTGACCTGTCGGGTGCGGGCTGCACACGCCCAGTCGGCTATGTTTTGCCGTGGGCGAGTAGGCTAAGGGAGTCAGTCGAGTCATGAAGCTAAGCGATCTGGCGCAGGCGCTAGGAGCCGAACTCATCGGGCAGGGAAGCCTTGAGGTCGATCGCGCGGTGCATCCGGCTGATGCCTGCCGGGCCGGCGACCTAGCCTTGGCGATGGAACCCAAACTAGCCGCTTTACTTCCTGACTCCCCGGCGAGAGCCGCCTTGGTCGTGCAGGGACAGCCCATCCCAGAAGGTGCGCTAGACGGCCTTCTGGTCGTTCGGCGACCCCGCTATGCGCTGGCCGGCGTACTTGATGTTTTTGATAGGCCGGTGCATCGCCCGCCCGGAATCCATCCAACCGCCGTGATCGATGAGGGGGCCGAACTAGGGCAGGGGGTTTCTATTGCACCCTTCGTCTACGTTGGTCCGGGTGCCCGCATAGGCGAAGGGACAGCCTTGTTGGCGCACGTTAGTGTTGGCGCCGAGGCGCGGATCGGCGCCGGGTGTCTCGTTCATTCAGGCGCGCGGATCGGCGATCGTGTGGTCGTGGGCGATCGGGTGATCATCCATCACAATGCCAGCCTTGGCGCCGATGGGTTTAGCTTCGTTACCCCCGATGTGGGGAGCGTCGAAAGCGCCAAGGCGAGCGGCCGCATCGAAGCCACGAACCAGGATCTGGTGCGTATCAACTCCATTGGAACAGTCGTCTTGGAAGATGATGTCGAGGTTGGCGCCTGTTCGGCCATTGATCGGGGTACGGTCCAGGCGACGACGGTGGGAAAAAACACCAAGATCGATGATTTGGTGCTGATCGGGCACAATTGCCAAGTTGGTTCAAACTGTCTGATTTGTGGCCAGGTTGGCCTGGCCGGCAGCTGTGTCATTGGTGATCGAGTGGTTTTGGGCGGCAAGGTCGGGGTCGCTGATCACGTAACCATCGGCAATGATTCGGTCATCGCCGGGGGATCGGGTGTTGCCCGCCAGGTGCCGCCTCGGTCCCTTTTGGCGGGATTTCCAGCCATGCCAAAAGAAAAGGCCATGGAGCAGGTTTTGTATGCGAGTCGGCTAAAAGCCATGTATATGGACATTGTCGAGCTGAAACGGCGAGTCGCGGTGGATCCGCGAAGCCACGACCAAACCGCCGGCGAAAGCGCCAGGCAGCAGCCGACTGAGAGCAGAGAGCCATGGCCTGGCAAGCTGGGTGCATCGCAGGAGTGAACACGATGTCGACCGTCGAAAGCCAAGTTTACGACATTATCGCCCAACAGACTTCGGTCGATCGCAGTGAAATCAACCAAAACAGCACCATGGATGATCTAAGCATTGCATCACTGGATCTGGTGGAAGTGATTTTCTCCGTTGAGGAGCAGTTCGACATTCATGTCGACTTTGATCCTGGCAACGCCACGGTATCCGGCTTGGAGTTGACGACCGTCGGCGATGTGGTGGCGGCGATCGAGAAACTGGTTGCCGAAAAGCAAGCAGCCGAATAAAGGTTCCTTAGCGATTTCGATGCCGCGATGGTGCGTCGCGGCTTGCAGGGGCGACAGCCATCAACCTTTCTATCCCTTGATGTGATCCTTTCATGAACCGTGTCGTTGTCACCGGAATGGGTGTCGTTTCGCCGCTTGGCACAAACCTTGCGGATTTTTGGCAGGCCATTACCCAGTGCCGTTCAGCCATAGGCCCCCTAACTTGCATCAAAGAATCCAGTCTCCACGTAAAGGTTGCAGCCGAAGTGCAGGACTTCGATCCGGCGCGCCACTTCGACGGCGGTCAGCTTGCTCTCATGGACCGGTTTACACAGTTCGCCCTGGTCGCAGCCCGGGAAGCGATTGCTAGCTCGGGGCTATCCTTCGAGCCGCCGCTGGCGGCAGCCACCGCGACAATAGTTGGCAGCGGCGTGGGCGGTCAGCACACCCAGGACGACAACTACAAGAAGCTATACGCAGAAGGCGGCAAGCGCCTTCATCCCTTCGTCATCCCGCGCCTGATGCTCAATGCGGCGACCAGCCATATTACCATGGAGTTCGGCCTGACGGGCCCGGCTTTTTCGGTCGCCAGCGCCTGTGCCTCGGCGGCGCACGCGGTCGGCCAAGCTTTTCACATGCTGCGCGGCGGCCAGTCGACCGTCGCCATTACCGGCGGCACAGAAGCGTGCATCACCTATGGCACCATGAAGGGCTGGGAAGCCTTGCGGGTTATGGCGCCAGATACCTGCCGCCCCTTTTCTCGCCACCGTCGCGGCATGGTGATCGGTGAGGGGGCGGCCATTTTTGTTCTGGAAACACTTGAGCACGCGCGCCGGCGCGATGCCCCAATCCTGGCCGAGCTCGTGGGCTTTGGCATGTCGTCGGATGCCGGCGATATCGTCCAGCCCAGCGCGGAAGGGGCGGCCCAAGCGATACGCGCTGCGCTTACCGACGCTGGTCTCAGTATAGAGGAGATCGGCTACATCTGTGCCCATGGCACGGGCACGATGGCCAATGATGTTACCGAGACCCGGGCCATCAAGTTGGTGTTCGCGGAGCATGCGCGCAAACTGGTGGTGTCGTCGACCAAGTCCATGCACGGTCATTCGCTGGGCGCGGCTGCGGCCTTGGAACTGGCGGCGACGATACAGGCCCTGCACCAGGGGGTCATTCCGCCGACCGCTAACTTCTGCGAGCCGGACCCGGACTGCGATCTGGATTATGTGCCGGGGGAGGCGCGCGACCGACAGGTGACTGCGGCGCTATCTAACTCCTTTGCCTTTGGTGGTCTCAACGCGGTGCTTGCCGCCCGACGTTTCACCGGTTAGCCGCCCGGTCTTTGCCGCCCAGTCTTTGCCGCCCAGTCTTTGCCGCCCAGTCTTTGCCGCCCAGTCTTTGCCGCCCAGTCTTTGCCGCCTGGTCTTTAAGGCGAACTATCCATGGCAGTGGCTGAGCACGGCTTCGAGGAAGAGGCCCGCGAGATCTTCCTGCCATCGCGACGGGTTTTGATCCAGCCACAAGGTGAAGACCAGCTCCAATTGTTGCACGGCCATCCGATCAGTGCATTGACCCAAGGTTCTGATGCCCTCGGCGAGGGACTCATCGGCGATCAGCCCCGCTTGTTCAAGTACGAGCACCGTGTTATGGGCCCCTTGCACAAATCCCCAGCGCACCTCCATGGAACCGGCAAGATAGCCGTCGACCTCTAGATCGGTGGACAAGGCGGCCGCCGGCTGGGTGATAATGCCAAGCAGCAACAATACAAATAAAAATGTTGTGTTTCTTGATGCTATCAAAGTATTGTTTTTGTATAACATGGCAACATATTCCACTGAATACGTCTATCGTCGATCATTATTCTTCTGTGTAGTACTATACGAGGGGCAGATTTAAGGCTCTGTTTAGGAATAACCAAATTTTAGGCGAATCCCCCGAAGTCAAACCGGCTATCAAAGGGCCTCGACGATCCGCTGCCCTAGTTCGCGGCAAGTGGCCGAGCCGCCCATATCGGGCGTGAGCACCTGAGAGTTGCGCAAGACCGCCTCTATCGCCGCGAGAATGGCCGCCGCTGCTTCCGTTTCACCCAGGTGGTCCAGCATCATCGCACCCGACCAAATCTGTCCGATGGGGTTGGCGATCCCCTTTCCGGCGATATCGGGGGCGGAGCCGTGCACCGGCTCGAACATGGAAGGATGCCGGCGTTCAGGGTTGATGTTGGCCGAGGGGGCGATGCCAATGGTGCCGGTCACCGCCGGCCCAAGATCCGAGAGGATATCGCCAAAAAGGTTCGAGGCGACCACCACATCGAACCAATCCGGGTGCAAGACAAAGTGGGCGCTCAGGATGTCCACGTGAAACTGCTGGGTGGTGACGGCAGGATAGGCGGCTGCCATCGCCGCAAACCGCTCGTCCCAAAAGGGCATGGTGTGGATAATGCCGTTCGACTTGGTGGCCGAGGTCAAGTGTTTGGCCGGGCGCCTGGATGCGAGTTCAAAGGCGTAACGAAGGATCCGGTCGACCCCCTTGCGGGTGAAGATGCTCTCCTGCACGACCGTCTCTTGGTCACTGTTCGCGTAAAGCCGACCGCCGATTTCGGAATACTCCCCTTCATTGTTTTCGCGGACCACGAGGAAATCGATGTCGCCTGGTCGGCGTCCGGCCAAGGGGCAGGGGACGCCTTCGAAAAGCCGCACCGGGCGCAGGTTGACATACTGTTCGAAGGCGCGGCGCAAGGGGATTAGCAGGCCCCAGAGGGAGACGTGGTCCGGTACTCCGGGAAAGCCGACAGCGCCGAGGTAAATCGCATCCCTGTCGGCCAGCTGATCGATCCCGTCTTCGGGCATCATGCGACCGCTGCGGTGATAGGTCTCGCAGCTCCAATCGAAATGCTGCCAGTCAAAGCTGAGATCGAAGCCTCGGCCAGCAGCTTCGACGACCCGAAGCCCCTCGGGCATCACTTCCTTTCCGATGCCATCCCCGGGTATGACCGCAATCTTGTAGTGTCGCACGGCGAGAACCCTCTTCGTAATCGCTTGGTCGCGGACGCTCCATGCCGCGGCCGGACTGGTCCGCGCCGTCCCCCTTCGCGTCGGCTATGGCAGATTACCCTTCCTTTGGCGAACCAGGCAATACTTGTGGCAAGAGAAATACAACTAATATAATTGTGTGAATTATTGTATCTAAAAAACAATTGCACTCCTGCGTTCATTTATATACCATTTCTACATAAGGTAATATTTTGAAATATAAGTAATGGACTCGAAATATTTATTGACCTGTATGGAATATTTGGGGAAAGCGGGATAGCCGCGACATTTCGAGAAGAATACTTCTACCTAACAAAGTTAACAGGGCTGGGCTGCGAGGAACCGGATCTACGGTGATGGGAAGCCGGATGGTCGAGCGTCCTTGGCGAGTGTGGTGCGGTCCTAAGACTGGAGCGAGCTTCCGGCGACCGATCGGCAAGTTGAAGGCGCAATCAACCAGGCGCGCCGACAACTGATGAAATACGAGCTTCCGCCCTTGGTCGGCGGAAATGGGACCGGCCCTCGCCACCCTGCCGCGCTAAGCGGGTGCCCCCGGAGGGTCGGGGAGGCGGTGTCAGCACGTCTGGCGCCGCCTCCGAATGCCTTGCTATTGGCAGCTGTTTTGCTTATTGCGAGGATGATTCTGGGAAAGGCGACAGAGGGGAGCCAGCCAATGCCACAGGCGCCAAACATGCCGTTCGACCGGAACCGTTTTATCGAGGACTGCCAGAAGGCGCAAAACGAGGGCGACTCCCACAAAGCAGTGCGAGAGGTCGTGGCAAGAGCGGTCGCGGATCGTGCGGCAGTCTTCCATGGCCTGGGCGAGCCGAACCGGGCGCAAGTGCAAAAACTCCACCATTCGCCGACGCTGACAATCCTGAATGTGATTTGGGGGCCGCGGATGACCATTCGCCCACACAATCACGAGATGTGGGCGGTGATCGGCATCTATTCTGGCCGAGAGGACAACATTTTTTGGCGTCGCTTGCCGAATGAGGCGGGCGGAAAGATCGAAGCCGCGGGCGCCAAGGCACTCGGCGACGGTGATGCTGTTCCCCTGGGACGCGACATCATTCACTCGGTGACCAACCCAGTCAATCATCTAACCGGCGCAATTCACGTCTACGGGGGTGATTTCTTTGCCATGCCGCGCAGTGAATGGAATCCCGGAACGCTGCTCGAAGAGCCTTACGATGTGGACTTGACCCTACGCCTCTTCGAGGAATCGAACGCACTTTTGCCAGGCGCTTAGTGATTGCAAGGGGCTGCTCGCCTGCCGGCAAGGGCGATAGCTTGCGAGCAAAGCTTTCGGCAATGATTTGTCACTGTCCTGGCCAGACATTGAAGCCTCAGATTTTCTACGGATATTTCGTTGATGGTCGCGCTTACCTACTAGATGCGCGATAAATGCATTTGACTGCCGCGATATGTTGCGATTTGTTTGGTTGACAATGGGCTCGAATCCTAGAAAGTTTCCTAGTTCTTATAGGGAGTCTTAACGCTTGCCCCGCTCTCATTGTTTTTCTGCAGCGTTGCGGTCCTCGGTGACCGTTGCGACCTAAGCGAGGCTGGTCGGGCAGGGGGGTCTGTTACGGCTGACGCTTCAGCGGGCACTGCGAACCGGGAGTGGCATAATGATGCGCGTACTGTTGATCGAAGATGATCCGGAGATGACGAGGGCCTTCAGCCTCATGGCGAAGTCCCACGATTTTCTCTGTCGACCAACGGCCTCTGGCAAAGAAGGCCTGGCGCTTAGTCGGGCAGGTAAGTTCGACATCATCGTGTTGGCGCTGCAACTGCCGGATCTCGATGGCTTGAAGGTTCTGCGAGAAATTCGCGCGGCCCGCATTGACACGCCTGTGCTGATCCTATCGAGTCGACCCGTCCGTGACGAGGCCGTGGCAAGCGGCGCGCTTGGCGTCTGCGAATGTCTTACCAAGCCGGTCAGCAAGCGCCAGCTACTCGACCGCATGCAGGAATTGACCGGCCGAGAAGAGGACACCACCACGCCGAACGCGGAACGATCGCAAGAGGCGACGGCAAGGCCGGGCGAAGGGGTAATCCCAACCTCCCAGCCTTCGGAGGTGCCCGGTTGGATGAAGTCGGTTGCTGGCCAGTTGCCGCCAAACCAAGGGCCGGAATCCCGATCATCTGATAGCGACGAGCCGGCGGCAAGAGCACCGGAGCCCAAAGAAGCCAAATCGTCCTCTTCGAAACCGAGTTGGCTTAAGGCCGCCTTATCGCATTTTTCGCCCGGCAAGCAGACCGCCAGTAAGCCCGAGCCAACGATTGGCCAAAACCAGGAGAGCGCCGGTGGAATGCCGAGTTGGCTTCGCGCGGCAACGGAAGAGCCGGCAAGCGAAACACAGAGCCCAGCGCCGCAGCGCCGCTCGGGTGGCCCTCCTGCGTGGCTAGGGCCAAGGTCGGCAGAGACCTCTGGCGCCCATGTGCCGCGGGAAACCCTTCCCGAACGGGAGCCCGGCGCCGAGGCCGAGCCGAGGATGACAGCCTCGAAGGCTACCCCGCCGGCCTGGCCTGAACCGCAGATCTCGCAGGATCCGGCAAGGCAACAAGCGCCCACCCCACAAGACTCGGCAAGGGCGGCAATCGAGAAGGTCTTGGCGGAGACGCTCGGCGAGCAAACAGAGGCCGATGATGGAGCAAAGGTTCTTCTGCCGGATTCCGAACCTGGCAAGGACGCGCCTGCAGAGCCGAGGATTGTTGCCGATCGGAAGGAGGGGGCAGAGAAGGAGGAACCGGAGGTAAGCGGGCCGGAAATAGACTGGCCAGAGATTGACTGGCCGGAGATTGGCGGGTCCGAGAAGGATGGGCCCGAGAAGGATGGGCGCGCGGAAAAGCAGTCCGCAGAAGGCCAATCCGAGCATGATGAGACAGAGGTCATTCGCCCCGACATCGTGGCGCCAGAGGAGAGCCCAGCGATCGAAGGGACGGCCGCCGAGCATCCTGTGGTCGAGCGACCCAGTGAGAGGCCCGACACTGAAAGTCTCCCGATGGAGGTGATAGAGCCTGAGATCGTCGCGGCGACGGAGCCGGAGGCGGCGCAGGAGACCGTGGCTGAAGACCAGACCGATGGTCACGTGGAACGCTTCTCCGCCGAGGAACCATTCACCCCGACTTCCTTTGTTTTTGATAAGCCGGCAGATTTGCAACAAACCCAGAGTTCAGCCTCGGTCCCACCTCAGAGTGCTATTCCGACACCGCAAGTCGAATCGCCATCAGCCGAAACGCCATCAGTCGAAACGCCACAAGCCGATCCTGCGCCGGCCAGTTCTGCACCGGCTGAGGAGGCGAAGGCGTCTAAAGCTGAAGAGGCCTTGGTTGATGGTGCTGGAGGTGGTGCTTTGGCCGCTGTGGCCCGGCCGAGTAGGGCGCCAGATACACCTTCTGCCGCCACCATACCGCGACAGCAGTCGGCCCGCGACGCCCGCGTTATCGTCTTGGGCAACGAGAAAGGCGGCACCGGCAAATCAACGACGGCGATGCATTTGATTGTGTCCCTGCTCTACGACGGCCGCACGGTCGGCAGCATTGATATCGATGCGCGCCAGGGCACGCTGACGCGATACATTGAAAACCGCAATGTCTATGCGGCCAAACATGGCCTTGATCTTCCCAGCCCCGATCATCATTCGGTCATGATGGGTGAGAACGCCCTAAGAAGCTTCGAGGCGATATTGCATCGACTCAGTGAGACCTGCGATGATATTGTGGTTGATGCGGGCGGCAGCGATTCGGCCCTGTCTCGTCTGGCGCATGCTTGGGCCGATACGCTGATTACGCCAATCAACGATTCCTTCCTCGATCTAGACGTACTGGCTCAGTTCGATCCGGATACCCTGCAGGTAAGAAGGCCGAGCCACTATGCGACCATGGTGTGGCAGGCGCGGCGCCGGAAGGCAGCGCGGGGTGAAGGGGAAATCGACTGGGTCGTCGTTCGCAACCGGCTGACCAACCTCGATTCCCACAACAAGCGCAAGGTGTCGGAGGCGGTGCATGGCCTGGCCGAACAGTTCGGTTTCCGCAGTGGACTTGGTTTTACCGAGCGGATGATCTATCGCCAGCTGTTTCTAGACGGTCTCACCCTGTTGGATCTGCGTGACGAACAGGCCGGAATAAAGCTTTCCCTGGCGCACGTGGCAGCCCGACAAGAGCTTCGCAACCTGATGCAGGCTATCAGCCCTAAACAAGAGGCAGCAACCGACACCGAGGACGCTGCCGGCAATGCAGCGGCCGGCTCACATAATCCAGCGGCGGCGCAACGTTCCGCTTGACTAGAGCGTCGGTCGGCCATTTGGCACCATTCTGACGGAGCGGTTTGGCGACAAGGTCAAGCAAAGGCTCGATGGGCCTATCCGATGATAGGTCCGAGAGGCTTGGCGCAGGATTTGGTGCTACCGTGATTTCAAGTGCCGTCGGTGGCTTGACCAGGACTGAGCCTCAATAAAGATACGTTTGACCTGGGGGTGAGCGGCACGGATCTGTTCTTCCATCTCATGGATCGTCGATTCAAGCTCGCCGATCTTGATGCCGTCGTGAAAGTCCAAGCTCAGATTGATCAGAATGTCATAGGGGCCGAGGTGCATGGTCAGGACTTCGTTTGTCCGCTCGACCGCGGACTGCTTGGCGATTACCCGGGCGATCGTCGCGTGGACCTCGGGATGGGCCGCCTCGCCGATCAAAAGAGCCTTGGTTTCAAAGGCTAGAAGAACCGCGACCAGGCCCAAGACAATGCCGATGACGATGGAAGCTATACCGTCGAACACCGGCATATCGAGCAGCTGACCCAAGGCGATGCCGATCAGGGCGGTCAGCAGGCCCAGGATGGCTGCTGTATCCTCGAGCAGGACCGTAAAGATGGACGGGTCTTTAGAGTGTAAGATCGCATCGAAAAAACCAAGCTTGCCGCGCAAGACGTTGAATTCCTTATAGGCAATCCACCAGGCGACCCCTTCAAAGATCATCGCCAGACCAAGCACAATGTAATTGATATGAACATCCTTGATCGGTTCGGGATGGAGCGCTTTGTGGATGCCTTCGTAAATCGAGACGCCGGCACCCACGGCAAAGATAAGAATGGCGACGACAAAGGCCCAGAAGTAGATCTCCCGGCCATAGCCGAAGGGGTGTTGCTGGTCCGCCGGCCGCTGCGAGCGTTTGAGCCCATAGAGCAGAAGGGCCTGGTTGGTCGTATCGACCACCGAGTGAATGGCTTCCGAGAACATGGCCGAGGAGCCGGTGAAGGCCGCCGCGGTAAATTTCGTGACGGCGATAAGGCCGTTACCCACGAGGGCGGCGATTATCACTTTCAGCGAGGATTTTGCTGCCATTGCCTGCTGTCCAAAATTCTCTTACCCGACTGCCCGGAGCTAAGGCCATGCCCGGGCCCTTGTCTTGGCGCCTCATCCGGCCCTGGCCCGGTCCAGCGGTAGCCCGGACGTGTCGACCTTTTCATCGATGTATGTCTTTTTGAAGGTCAGGAGCCGTGACAGGATCATCGCGCGTGATCCCTAGGCTGACACTAAACGTTTAACAGAAGGTGCTCGCGCTCCCAAGACGAGATCACCTGCTGGTAGGCATCCAGCTCGCTTTCCTTGACCAAAGTCACCGCGTCGATGAACTTCTCGCCTAGCACCCGCTTGATGGCCCGGCTACCGGAGAAGCGATGCAAGGCATCGTAGAGGGTGCGCGGCAGGGTGTGGGCCAGGCGGTAGGCACTGCCTTCGACCGGCGCCCGCGGCTCCAACTTTTCGACCATGCCCAGATAGCCGCAGGCTAGCGAGGCCGCCATCGCCAAGTAGGGGTTGGCGTCGGCGCCGGCGAGGCGGTTTTCCACTCTCCTGGCGGCCGCTGCCGAGTCCGGCACCCGCAGGCCAACGGTGCGGTTGTCGTAGCCCCAGTGGGTATTGATCGGCGCGTCGGAATAACGCATTAGCCGCCGGTAGGAGTTCACATTGGGCGCCAGCAGAGGCATGACCGCCGGCAAAAAGCGTTGCAGGCCGGCGATGTGCTGGTGAAACAGCTTTGAATCCTTACCAGCCTTCGTGGCGAAGAGGTTGTCACCGGTCTTCAGGCTGAGGATCGATTGGTGCAGATGCATGGAGCTGCCCGGTTGGCCCTGCATGGGCTTGGCCATGAAGGTGGCATAGACCTTATGGCGCAAACCCGCTTCGCGCACGGTGCGCTTGAAGAGAAAGGCCTGGTCGGCCAGGGCCAGGGCCTCGCCGTGATTGAAGTTCATCTCCATCTGAGCGGCGCCGGCCTCGTGGGTCAGGGTGTCGATATCGATGCCCTGGGCCTCGCAGAAGTCGTAGACGTCCGTGAATAGGGCTTCGAACTCGTTGACCGCATCGACCCCATAGGCTTGCCGTGAGGTTTCGCGCCGACCGGATCGCCCGATCGGCGGTTCTAGGGGGTTGTCCGGGTCGGTGTTGACATCGACCAGGAAAAACTCCAGCTCCGGTGCCGTGATCGGCCGCCAGCCTTTCTGTTCGTAGAGCGACAAGACGCTCTTAAGTACATTGCGCGAGGCAATTTGCACCGCCTGGCCATCGAAATGATAGGGATCGCAGATCACCTGCGCGGTTGGTTCGGCATACCAGGGGACAACGCGAATGCTGCTTGGGTCTGGCTGCAGATAGACGTCGCGGGTCGCCGGGTCGATGACGTTGCCTTCGTCCGGGGGATAGTCGCCGGTGACGGTTTGCACGAAGACCCCCTCAGGCATCCGCAGACCGCGGCTGCGCATACCTTGCACGAACTTTTCCGCCGGCAATATCTTGCCGCGCGCGATTCCGGCCATGTCGGGAACCAGGCACTCCACCTCGTGGATGGCGTGGTCATTTAAGAAGGCTTCGATGTCATTCATGCTGTGCTGCCCGAAAGCGGAGGGTCCGCACCGAATTGGCGCCTCGGGAGAGACGCTGGCGTAGCACGTGTCCTTAAGGGCTGGCAAGGCTATCGGAACGCGCCAGGAAAATTGCTGGACCGTCATTCTGGGGCTGGTCAGGCGCCCACTTCCAGCATAGCCTCGACCCTCGCAGAGCACTTGTGTGAGGAACAAGCCTATGAGCGACTACGCAGCCCTGGAAGGGCGGTTGCAAGACCGCCAGGTTATCCTTCTAGACGGCGCCATCGGGACGCAGCTACAGCACATGGGGGTGCCGATCGGCATGGAAGCCTGGGCGGCGGTAGCCCTGGAAAGCCACCCCTACACGGTGCGCCATATGCACGAGCGCTATATCAAGGCGGGCGTCGATGTCATCACGGTCAACACCTATTCCTCGGCTCGACAAAATCTCGAACGCCTGGGCCTGGCCGATAAGACCAAGGAGCTCAATCTGCGTGCTGTCATGTTGGCCCAGGATGCGCGCGACAAGGCGGCTAAGGATCGGCCGGTGCTGATTGCCGGTTCGGTTTCCAACTATGGCCTGCGCGCCGGCGCCGAACCGCGTTGGGAAGAGTGGCCCTCCGTGCGGCGTTGGAGCGAAACCAGCGACGGCCAGGCGCAGGCCAACCTGCGCGAACAAGCCGAGATCCTGCCCGAGGCCGGGGTCGACTTTTTCGTCGCCGAGTCCACCGGCAGCACGACGCAGAGAAAATGGGTGATCGAGGCTTGTACTGCCACCGGCCTGCCGGTGTGGATGGGTTTCCGCTGCCGGCTCGAGGAAGGCGCGGGGAGCAACCCGCAGGTCGGCTATCGCAGTAAGGAGGGGCTCGGCGAGCACTTGGCCGAGGTGGCCGCCCTGGGTGGTTCAGTTGTCACCGTCTTCCACTCCACGGTCGAGGCAACCGCGGCCGCCATGCCGATCGTTCGCGAGCATTGGAAAGGCCCGATCGGCGTTTATCCGGAGGCCGACCGCCCCGACTACGTCCAGCGGCACCGAAATTCCAGCATCGAGACCCGCATCTCGCCAAAAGACTTCGTCGACTGGACCTTGGCGCGGGTCAACGAAGGGGTGCAGATCGTCGGCGGCTGTTGTGGCATCGAGCTGGACTACATCGAACCCCTGCGCGGTGCCTTGCCGGAGAGGCTGCCGGAAGGCGTGTAAGGGGGCGTTGGGCAGACATAGTACTCGACCGGGAACTTAGGAGCACCGCCACATGAAACTCTATTACTTTGAAACCTCCAATCCGCGCAAGGCCTGCGCAGTGGCCAAATACCTAGGCTCGCCGGTCGAGTTTATCCGTGTCAACCTTGGTGCCGGGGAGCACAAGGCGCCCGAGTTTCTCGCGATCAACCCCAACGGCAAGGTGCCGGCCTTGACCGATGGCGACCTCTCGTTGTGGGAGTCGAACGCCATCATGTGTTACTTGGCCGAGAAGGCAGGCTCCGACCTCTGGCCTCAGGATGAGCGCCAGATCGAGGTGATCCGCTGGCTGAGTTGGGATCAGGCCCATTTCTCCCGTCATGGCAGTACCTTGATGTACCAGAACGTCATTAAGCCACGCTTCGGCCTGGGCGAACCGGACACTGCGGCGATTGCCGAGGCGACCGGGTTTTTCCAGCAATTCGCGGCGGTGCTGGACAATCACTTGAGGGGCCGCGATTTCGTCCTCGGAAAGGACTTGAGTGTGTCGGACTTCGCGCTGGCGGCCGTGCTGCCCACCGCTGCCGAGGCCAAGTTGCCGCTGGATGGCTGCGACGAAATCAAGCGCTGGTATGCGGGTCTCGAAGAAATCCCGGCCTGGCGGGAGCCCTTTCCCACTTAGACACCGAGGCTTCGCGAAGGATCTGCTGCGACCCTGCTCCTCGCAGCGATCCCGGTAGGTCTCTTAGTAGTCGGAGTCAGAACTGGCGTTGGAGGAGGTTGTGGCCTTGGGACGCTCCGCCTTCAGAAAGCGAAAACGTTCGCCGGAGACGATGATCGGTTCGGCCACTTGCTCCTGGGCTGGACGGCTTTGCTCGACCTTCTTTTTAGCCCTTGGCTTCGAGAGGTCGTAGGCGGAGTGGCTGCCGCCGTCGCCTCCGCCGCCGCCATCGGCGGCAGCGGGTGTTGCTAGCATCAAGCTGGCGGCCACCAAGAATAGGATCGCTGAGAGGGTCATTCGTCCGATCATTAGCATGGGTCAATCCTCTTTCTTGGCCTCTTTCTTGGCCTCTTTCTTGGCCTCTATCTTGGCGTTACCGGCCTAGTCCAACAAACTTGTTGCGCACTATGGATGCTAAAGTCCGTTACTGGCTGGGCAGCGTGTACGCCACACGAAAGCCAGTGTTGATATCGCGAACATCGGGTTGCTCGCTGTTGCGGTTGGCGACGCGAAGGTAACTGGGCTCGACCACCCAAGAGCCGCCGCGAAGGACCCGCTCGCGGCATCCCTTTACCTGTTCGGCGCTGCCGTCCTGCGGAACCCTGCTCAGATCGGCGACATAGCAATCTTCGACCCATTCCCAAACATTGCCCAGCATATCATGCAGCCCGAAACCATTGGCGGGGAAATTGCCGACCCGGGCGGTGGCCTCCCAGCCATCGTTGCAGCCGTGATCTGGCCACAGGAAGCCGAAGGCCTTACGGCTGCGTTGGTCGTGCACATTGGCGTGGCGGCAAGCCTGTCCGGTCCGTTCCCTCCAGGGGCGGCTTCCCGTGGCGCCGGCACGGGCGGCGTACTCCCATTGGGCCTCGCTCAGCAGGCGATAGTCCCAACCGGTTTTGCCGCTCAGCCAACGGACATAGGCCTTGGCATCCTGCCAACTGATACAGACCGCCGGATGATCGCCGGCCTGCCGGAAGCCAGGATCGCGCCAATTCTTCGCCGGGTCGAGGCGGGCTTGGCTGCCGGTCCAAACATAACAGCCCTTGGCTTGGTGGCCGGTCTCATCGATGAAAGCGGCAAACTCGCCGCGGGTGATTTCAAAGCGGCCGACCGCGAAGGCCTGCTGGATGGCGACCTGACGCCTCGGCCCCTCGTCAGCTTGCCGGCCATCTTCACCCTTGGGCGAGCCCATAGTGAAACGGCCGGCCGGCACGACGATCATCTCGGGGCAGGTTTCGCAGTCGCGGAAACGCTCGCCGGGTTGGCGCTGTGGCTCGAAGACGCCAACGGCGGGTGTAGCGCCCAGTTCGGCCGCTTCGGGCTTCGGCGGGGCGACGAGGGCGGCTTGCTGCTGTGCCTTTTCTGCGGCGGCTGCGGCCTCCGCCTTTCGTTGTTCTTGTTCTGCCTTTCGCTCGGCCTCTTCGGCCTGCTGGCGCAGGCGCTGGGCCCTTTGCCGGGCCAGCGGTACGTAAGGACTTGCCGGATAGGCGGCCGCATAGTTGTCATAGTCTTCCTGGCTGCCACCCGCTTCCGCGACCTGCCAGGCGGCAAGGGCCGAGGGGTCGATCTCCGTTATCAGTGGCCCATAGACGAAGGCTTGCTGGCCTTGAAAGGCGATGCGATACCAGTCCTTGTCCGAGACCCGGCCGGTCACCTGAACCTCATCGTTGAGGGCCAGCCGGCCGAGGCGCTGGGAGGCGGCATCCGGTTCGGCGCGCACATTGGCATTCTTCACCGCGATGTAGGTGAGGTCGAGGTCTTCGATGCCGGGCGCTTCCGGCTCTGGCGGCAGGGCGGCGACCTGTGGGACGGGGGCAGGGGCAGGGGCTTCAACAACGGCGACCTCTTCGTCCTGCTGGCTCCGGATGCGGCTAATGCGCCATTCCGCCAAGGCGGCGAAAGAGCCTTCGGGATACTGCGCCAAATAGGCTTCGTAGGCGCCCGGATCTTGGCTGTTCTTGATGGAATTCCAGAACTCCAGCTCTATTGCCTGATCAAAGTTCGACTGGACCGATCCCGGCACCGGCAATCCTGCATCCCCTGTTGCGCTTTCACCCGGTGGCGCTTTCGCTACCTCAGGTTCGGGTTCGGGCGCTTGCGCCTTTTCCTGAAAGTAGAACTCGCCGGTCAACGAGGAGGATTCCCAAGGGGTTTGCAGACCACTGGTTTCCCGGCTGACGGCAATGCGGACCTTCTTAAAGGTTTGCTCTACCGGCAACCCTTCCTCGGTCATGAAACGGGCGAGGGCGGCCGTGTAGGGGCTGTTGTCACCGTCGCCATCCAGGGCCACCTCGCCGGGGGCGGTGGCGTAGGAGATCAGCACACCCCTGGCCGCGCGCATTTCGGCGAGCCCGCGGGTGCCCGAACGGAAGGAGCGAGCATAGGGGTTGTTGCGGCAGGCATCGAAAATGATGATATTGAGGTTGTTGCGGGCAAAGTCGACGGTACGCAGGATACCGTTGGCCGAAACCGCCTCGATGTCCACATCGCCTTCGGTAGCGATTTCGGCGCCGATGGGAATGAGATAGTTGGCGCCACCGACCTGGACGCCATGGCCGGCATAATAAAAAAGCCCCACCGCGTCTTCGCCGGCCTCATTAAGGCTTTTGCCGAAATCCCGGATCGCCCGCTTCATCGTGCGCTGGTTGGCGTCGAGGGTCTCGATGACTTCGAACCCCAATTGTTTCAGGGTCTTAGTCATCAGCTGGGCGTCGTTGACCGGATTGACCAGGGGGGCAGTCTTATATTGACTGTTGCCGATCACCAAGGCGACCCGCTTGGCAGCCAGCGCCGGTTCGCTCACCGCCAGGACGAGGCCCGTCAGGCAGGTCAAAGCGCAGAGCCACAATGTCTTGCTCGTCATTGGCAATTCCGTCGCGGTGCAAACGCTGTCGTCTTCTATCCCTACAATTTAGCATTTTCGCTGGTTTTCGCCAGCCCGTGTCTTAGCAGTCCGTGTCTTAGCAGGCGATGCCGCGACCGATCTGCCGCGACCGATCTGCCGCGGCCAAGCAGGGCAGCGCATCCTATCTTGATTGCCTTAAGGTACGGTTGGCTCGGAGCTTAGATGGGATGGTCAAGCCGGAAGCCTAGCGCACGATCGGCTTCATCGGAATCGCTTTGGCGCTCCCGATTGAGCCGTGAATCGTCCGCTAAGCCTTTGAATGGAGCCTGCCGGCATGGATTAACCCTGGTTCCGGCAGGCCAGCCTGGGCGGCCTGCCTGCCGGACTCTCATGCAAACGCCACAGCAGCGCAGAGGAGCACCCTAGTCTAGGCAAACCACCAGCGTTCAATGTAACGGCCGCCGTCTAACTCCCAGTTAGCGGCTACATCCGGGCCATGCTGGACCTTGTCACTCATGGCGTAGACATAATTGGCAAATGCCCAGACGATGACACCGCCTTCATCGCGCACGATCTGCTGCATCTCGCGATAGATCTCGGCCCGCTTGTCGGCATTCAACTCACCGCGGCCGGCCGCCAGTAGCATGTTAAAGCGCTCGTGGCTCCAGTATGTGTCGTTCCAATTGGCGCCTTCCGCATAGGCCTGGGAGAACATCCAGTCCTGGGTGGGCCTGCCACCCCAGTAGCACATTACCCAAGGCTTTTTCATCCAAACATTGGACCAATAGCCGTCGCTCGGCTCGCGGATGATGTTGATGTTGATGCCGGCTTTGGCTGCGTGTTCCTTCATTAGGACGCCCGCATCGACCGAGCCGGCGAAAGCGGCCTCGCCGGCCGAAAGATCGACGTTTAGCTCGCTCAATCCGGCTTGTTTCAGATGGAACTTGGCCTTGTCGGGATCGTAGCTGCGCTGCTCGAGATCGGCATGGAAAGGCACGGAGGGTGCAATCGGATGATCGTTCCCTATTGTGCCATGACCTTTCAAGATCTTCTCCAAGAGCTGCTGGCGATCGACCGCGTACTTGAGCGCCAAGCGCACGTCGTTGTTATCATAAGGCGCTAGCGTGGTGTTCATGGGTGCGGTGTAATGGAGGAAGCCGGTCTCCTCTTCTACCCGTACGCCAGGTCGCCGGCCGAGAAGATGAACGGTCTTCAGATCACAACGGCTGATGACGTCGACCTCGCCGGTTGCCACGGAATTTTGCCGAGCATTGACGTCGGCGATGACCAGCAGCTCCACTTCATCGAAGTGGG
The DNA here is from genome assembly GCA_965222795.1 of Rhodospirillales bacterium. GTDB lineage: Bacteria > Pseudomonadota > Alphaproteobacteria > Kiloniellales > CBDCUY01 > CBDCUY01. The sequence continues at coordinate 5,148,822 of OZ244972.1, forward strand.
CGCGATCCGATTTCCAATAATTGGGATTGCGCTTGAGAGTGGAGCGCACGCCTGGTTCATGATCGCCAAGTACGTAGCCGCCTGTTCCCACATAGCTCTGCCAGTCGGCCTTGCCATCTACGGTCGGCATGATCAGGAGGTGATAGTCGGCCATGAGGTAGGGGAAATCGGCGTTCGGATCCTTGAGGTCGAAGACCACCGTGTTGGCCCCGTCTGCCCTGATCTCGGCGATCGGGTCGACATTGGATTTGGCGGCTGACTTCGAATCCTCGCCTCGATGGTGGTTAATGGAGGTGACCACATCTTCGGCGGTCATGGTCTTGCCGTTGGAAAATTCGATCCCTTGGCGTAGCTTGAAGGTCCAAGACTTGGCGTCGTCGGATGCATCCCAAGACTCCGCCGCGTCGCCTATCAGCTCACCGGCCGGATTGATTTCGGTGAGCGTATTGTGTGTGCCAAAACCCAAGGATATCATATAGATGTCCGTATAGGTTTGCGGGTCTAGCGAGTCCGAGGTGCTGCCTTCGGCCAAACCAATGCGCAGGCGCCCGCCCTTATTGGCGGCGGCATGGCTCGTTTTTGTCAGCAGAGTTGGCGCGGCGGCTCCAGCAAGCCCCAATGCCGTGGCACCCTGCAGGAAGCTCCGCCGGCTGGGTCGGACGAGGCTCGGACGACGACCAGAAACTTCATTACTATCGGACATCCCGTCGATCTCCCATAAAGATTTTTAAGGCCCTTCCAAGCGGTGGTCCACACTTGTCCAAGCGGTGGTCCACACTTGGAAACTTGCCATACTCTTTCACCAATGACGTATGACGACAAGTTCGTATACTTTAGCGAATTTTCGCTTTTTTTCGCTACTAGCTTTGCTGTAGAAATGTCTCATTTGGCGCCACTCAGCAAGGTGTAGCCAATTGATGAGCGATTTCTCTAAGAACCTACGCCACCTGTGCCGACAGGAACGCTCGGTGTCCGAATTGTGCCGGCGCATCGACGTCAATCGGCAACAGTTTGCCCGCTACCTCGATGGCAGCAACCGGCCTTCTGCTCATAATCTTTGGCGCATTTGCCAGTACTTCGATGTTTCCGAAGGCCTCCTGGCGCAACCGCACGACCAATTTGTACAGGAACTCTCCGGGGCGAGAGGTCGTGTCGTTCGGCGGGCGGAGATGCTGACCGCCGCCTTTCCCGGAGACGTACGACGGTTGCGGAACTTTGCGGGCGCATATCACGCACATTTTCGCTCGCCGTCCCATCCCGATAGTGTGGTACGCGCGTTCTCTCAAATCTTTGAAAGCGATGGGCTGTTCCATTCGCGCACTATCGAGCGCATTCGCCATCCCAAGACCGGGCAGCTGACCCGAGCTCGTTATTTGGGATTGGTGTCCTTGCACGATGACACACTCTTCCTCGTCGAGAGGGGGCGAATCACCTTGGGCGGCATATCTGAAACGGTTCTCACGCCGGTGTACCGAAGCGCCCATACCTGGCTCACCGGACTTGTGCTCGGATTCTCCTGGCGCAACCGCAAGGCCTACGCAAGCCAGTGCATTTGGAAACGCTTGCGCCCCAGCACCAGCCTACGCGAGGCGCTCTCGCGCTGTGGCGCCGTACCCCTCGATAGTCGTGACCTCGACCCCATTGTGGTCGATCATTTTCAAGCGAGTAGGTCTGAACGTGGCTCGGAGCCGATGCTCCCCACCGGCTGGTGAGATCGAGATGCCGGGGTGGCATCGCCAACGGCGACGGCGACTTATCCGCTCAAAAAATCGTCGCTCGGAAGATAGTCGAGACCATGCGCTTCGGCCACCGCCTTGTAGGTAATCTTGCCACCGGCGACGTTAAGGCCGTTCTTGAGATGCGGGTTATCGAGCATCGCTTGGCGATACCCCTTGTCGGCCAGCGCCAGGGTAAAGGGGAGCGTGGCATTGTTGAGGGCAATGGTCGAGGTGCGGGCAACCGCCCCCGGCATGTTGGTGACACAGTAGTGCACCACCCCCTCGTCCACATAGGTCGGCTTATCATGACTGGTTGGCTTCGAGGATTCGAAGCACCCGCCTTGATCGATGGCAATATCGACCATGACCGACCCCGGCCGCATCTGCTTTATCATATCACGGGTCACCAGCTTGGGTGCGGCAGCACCTGGCACCAAGACGGCGCCGATCACCAAGTCGGCGTCGACGACCCGGGTCTCGATGGCGTCGACGGTTGAGTAGATCGTATTCAGCATGGGGCCGAACTGAAGATCCAGGGCATAGAGCCGGTCGAGAGAAAGGTCGATGACCGTTACGTGTGCCTCCATGCCCATGGCCATGCGGGCGGCATTGGTGCCGGCGACACCGCCGCCGATGATCACCACCTTGGCAGCCGCAACCCCGGGAACGCCCCCCAACAGCATGCCAGACCCACCCTGTTCCTTCTCCAGGCAGTGGGCCCCAACCTGCACCGACATACGCCCCGCCACCTCGCTCATCGGCGCCAAAAGGGGCAGGCCGCCGTGGTCGTTGGTGACGGTTTCGTAAGCAATGGCAATACATCCAGAATCGATTAAGCCCTTGGTTTGTGCTTCGTCAGGCGCTAGGTGCAGGTAAGTAAAGAGTAGCTGCCCCTCACGTAATTGGCTGTACTCGTTGGCGAGCGGCTCCTTAACCTTGACCACCATGTCGGCGCGGCTGAAGATTTCGGACGGCGTGCCGACGATCTCCGCACCGGCCGCCTGGTAGGCCTGGTCGGTAAAGCCAATGCCGGCCCCCGCGTTGCTCTCAATGAGGACCTGGTGGCCGTGATGCGCCAGCTCGCGCACGGACCCTGGAACCAGGCCGACCCGATATTCGTGGACTTTTAATTCTTTAGGCACGCCGATGAGCATTGTTGTGTTCCTTGTCTGTGCAGAGCAGAAAAGCCCATAAGTGAGATTACAGGGATTTAAGTCGTGGTCTAGTATCCTGTTGCAAGGGCCAGCCGCGATTATTCCATGTGACAGGATTGCCGTCGACTGCCTTGCTTTGGCAATGGGCGGGGACTTTTAGAAGGCGCTAACGGCGGGCCCTTGGGGCCGGACCACGGCGGTGAAATGGCTCGCTCGGGTCGGCGTTTTCACCGGCTATCCCGGCAGGACCAGCAGGCAAATTTTTAACAAGACCCTGGCAGACTGCAATCCGTGATGGCTGGCTAGCTCGCCCCGCGTGAAGGGTGGGTAGGATCGGAGGCATTGGTCGTGACAGAGACTTCCTTTTGCCACTTGAACAGCGATCGGCCAGGCGATTGGGCCGGGTTTGGCGGTCGGGCCTGGCGGCGGTCGATGTCATAGAGAACGTGGGCATTTTCGAGAACATGCCCTACACCGTCCTGCGCTATGCGCCCAAGGACGTGATCGCACGCGGCGCCGTATCGCTCGCCCGCTCCCGCTTCGATCTCAATTTCGACGGCAAGGTGGACACGGTCTATCGTGTTGGATTCGGAAGTTGTTTGCCATTGGACGGTGGCCCCAATCAGAGGCTTATGAATAGCTATCACGTGATCGATCCGGCAGACCCGGAGCTGGTGCTCGGTAGCCGCAACCGGCCAGTTTCAAACGCCTTTTGGTTTAAAGGCCGCATCTATGTCACTGGACCGCTGTTCAGCGGCTTTTTCCTCGAAACCCAATCCTACAGCACCAAATTCGGGACCTTGCATCCTCAAGACGTCTGTCAATTCGTTCAGGAAAGTGTCGAATAACAACAATCAAACTACAGGGATAAGGCGATGATCAACTTTTCCTCCGCGCTTACACGCGCCAGCGTGGCAAGGGTGTTTGACAGACGGTGATCAACGCCGCCTTGGCGGACTGATGGTTTTGAAATTCCGAAGCAAAAAGTCAAAAAAAAATAGTTTCCAGAATTAGCCTGCCGCGGCAGAATGCGCCCTTAGCTAGGTGGTAGCGCGCAGAAGGTTGCTTGTTCGACTACCGAGAGCCTACCCGGCATTGAACTCACGCAGCAACTTGGATAGCGCGCCTCGGGCCGCGCTACCGGAAGGCCAGAAAGGGGCTCTAAGAATGTCGATTGAAAGAATAGACACATTGGTCGTTGGCGGCGGCCAGGCCGGCATCGCCATGAGCGAGCACCTGAGCAATTGCGGCGTGCCTCACCTGGTGTTGGAGCGGGATCGCATTGCCGAGCGCTGGCGGACCGGACGATGGGACTCCCTGGTCGCCAACGGCCCGGCCTGGCACGACCGCTTTCCCAACCTGGAGTTTACCGATACCGATCCCGATGGTTTTGCCACCAAGGAAAGTGTCGCCGACTACTTCGTTGCCTACGCCGACATGATCAAGGCTCCCATCCGCTGCGGCGTGGAGGTGAGGGAGGTGCAAAGGAATCGTGGACGGCGCGGCTTTCGGGTCGAGACCTCTGAGGGGGTGATCGAGGCAGACAACGTGGTTGTCGCCACCGGCGCCTTTCAGCACCCGGTCATCCCGCCCTTGGTGCCCGAAGGGGCGCCGGTCACGCAGCTACATTCCTTTGATTATCGCAATCCCGATCAGTTGCCCGAGGGGGCGGTGCTGGTGGTCGGCGCCGGGTCTTCGGGGGCGCAGATTGCCGACGAGCTCAATCGTTCTGGTAAGCGGGTTTACCTCTCGGTCGGCCCGCACGATCGGCCGCCGCGCGCCTATCGTGGGCGCGACTTCGTCTGGTGGCTGGGGGTTCTCGGCAAGTGGGACGCCGAGGCCCTGGAGCCAGGCAGCGAACATGTCACCATCTCGGTGAGCGGCGCCTACGGCGGCAACACGGTCGACTTCCGGCGGCTTGCGGGGCAGGGGATGACGCTTGTGGGGATGACCCAGCGCTACCAAGACGGTGTCATGACCTTCGCCCCGGATCTTGCCGAGAACATCGCGCAAGGCGACGCCAGTTATCTTGCGATGTTGGATGAAGCCGACACCTTTATCGCGCGCAACGGCCTCGACCTCCCCGAAGAGCCGGAGGCGCGCCGTATCGAGCCGCAGCCGGACTGCGTCACCAACCCCCTACTTGAACTGGATCTGGCCGAAGCCGGTGTCACCTCGATCATCTGGGCAACAGGCTTTTCGCAAGACTTTGGCTGGTTGAAGGTCGACGCCTTCGACGAGCAGGGCAAGCCCAAGCATCAGCGCGGTGTTTCCTCCGAGCCAGGCATCTACTTTTTGGGACTGCCCTGGCAGTCGCGTCGGGGCTCCACCTTTATCTGGGGTGTCTGGCACGATGCCAAGCATGTGGCTGACCAAATTGCCACCCAGCGTAAGTACTTGGCCTACCGCAGTCCTGCCGAACGCAGGAAGGAAAGCGCGTAACCGTGGCGTGCCCGATGGCCCGGCAGTCATTTCGCATGACAAATGATCCGATGACAGCAAGCGCGCTATGGTCGGCACCTCGGTAGTTTGCCCGGCACAGGTCGTTATGCCATTCCACATGCGCTTCACCTTCAAGCATCTCGAATATTTCGTGGCGGCGGCCGAGGCCGGAAGCATCAAGCTGGCCTCTGAGCGCATCAACATTTCCCAGCCGTCGATTTCCGCCGCCATTTCGCACCTTGAGCGAGAGTTGGAGCTACAGCTCTTCGTGCGCCGTCACGCGCAAGGTCTGGCGCTGACGTGCTCGGGCAAGAAGATGATGCGCGAGGCTAAATTACTGCTTCGCCAGGCAGAGGGGCTCTATGCCATAGCCAGCCAGCTCCAGAATGACGTCAGCGGCCGGCTGGCCGTCGGCTGCATGGTGACCTTGGCGCCGATGATCGTGCCGGAGCTTGGCCACAGCTTTACCCGCGCCCACCCGGAGGTCAAACTGGCTCTTTCCGAAGGTAGCCACGAGGAGCTTTTAAGGCAGCTGCGCGAGGTCGAAATCGATGCCGCCATATCCTACGACCTGCAGTTTCCGGAAGACGTTTCCTTCGAATCCCTTGCCCGCCTGCCGCCCCATATCCTGATATCGCGCGACCATCAGCTGGCAAACCGCAAGTCGCTCGCATTGCAGGACCTGGACGGCGAGCCGATGATTCTGCTCGATCTGCCGTACAGCCGGCAATACTTCCTATCCCTCTTCCAAAGTGAAGGGCTCAAGCCCGAGATCTATGCCCGCTCCGGCAATCAGGAGGTGGTTCGCACCATGGTGGCCAACGGCTATGGCTATACGATCGCCAATGTCAGACCGCGAAATCTCTCGGCGCTCGACGGTAAGGGTTTGAGCCTGGTGAAGTTGACGGGGGATCACAAGCCGATGACAATCGGCGTTGCAACCCTGAGCCAAGAAAGAAAACCGAGGGTCTTGGCGGCATTCGAGCGACATTGTCGTGAAACTATTACCAAGGAGAGTATTCCGGGGATGGCCGCCATGACCCCGGACTAAATTTATGCCCTGCGCCGCAACCTTAATTCGGAAAATCGGAATCAGTGAGTCTTCAAACTATAATTTATCTTATTCCAGCGCTGCGCTAGCATTGAAACCAACAAACGGAGTTCATGTAAGCTCCGTGGCCAAGGGGAGGAGAAGGTCCTATGGCGCGATCGGCGAAGGCGATCGAAGTCGATAACGTCGTCAAGAACTTTGGCACGTTCACGGCCTTGAAGCGCGCGTCGCTCGAGATTCGTGACAACGAATTTTTCACGCTGCTTGGACCCTCGGGCTGCGGCAAGACCACGCTGCTGCGGATGATCGCCGGGTTCGAGGACGTGACCGAGGGTCGGATCCTGCTCTTCGGCGAGGAGATTGGCGATCTCCCGCCCAACAAGCGCCCGGTGAACACGGTCTTTCAACACTACGCGCTCTTCCCGCACATGACGGTTGCCGAGAACGTCGCCTTCGGGATGCTGCGGCTGAAAAAATCCAAGGCGGAAGCCGAGGAGCGCGCCCGCAGGATGCTGGAGCTGGTCAAGCTCGAGCAGTTCGCCGCCCGCAAGCCGAGCCAGCTCTCCGGCGGACAGCAGCAGCGCGTGGCGCTGGCCCGCGCCATGGCCCCCGGTCCCAAAGTGCTGCTCCTCGACGAACCGCTATCGGCCTTGGACCTCAAGCTGCGGCAGGCGATGCGGGTCGAGCTCAAGCAGTTGCAGCAGGAAACCGGCATCACCTTCGTCTTCGTAACCCACGATCAGGAAGAGGCGCTGACCATGTCGGACCGGATCACGGTGATGTCGGCCGGCGAGATTCAACAGATCGGGACGGCGCACGATATCTACGAGAAACCAAACAACCGCTTTGTCGCCGATTTTATCGGTGAAACCAACCTGATCGACGTGACGGTCGAGGCCGTGGACGGTAACAGCTGCCTTTGCCGCCTGGCGGGAGGGACGACGCTGAAGGCGGACGCTGCGGCTAGGCCTACAGCTGGCGTGGCCGGCCATGTCTCGATCCGGCCGGAGCGGATCACTCTTTCCGAGCCCCAATCCGGTGCCAATGGGCTGGAAGGGACAATCGAGCACGTCGTCTATCTCGGCACCGACACGCAGCACGTGGTGCGGCTGGAAGACGGCACGCTGATCAATGCGCGCACCCAAAACGCCCATCACGCCTTCGTTGACCTGAAGCCTGGCGAGCGGGCGGCCCTTGCCATAGACGAAGGCGCGCCGCGCCTCCTGGTGGACTGAAATGGCAGGCGGTTTCGGCGGCGGGCGCACCCTATCGCGCACTTATCAACCGGTCAAAACCTGGCTGCTGATGCCGTCATGGGTGGTGATCGGGGTCTTCCTGGTGCTGCCGGTGGGCATCATGCTGGTCTATTCCTTCCTGACCAAGGAATTCCGTGGCGGGGTGATCTGGGAATTCAGTCTTGCCGCCTATGACCAGTTCATTTTCGACCGCGGCTTGTTTGGCGATGATCCGCCGACCCTGGAATGGACCTATATTACGATTTTCCTCCGTTCGATCGTACAGGCCTTTCTCGCCACGATCTTTTGCCTGCTGATCGGTTTTCCCACCGCCTATTTTATCGCCACGCGCCCGCCGGCCAGCCGTTCGGTGTGGTTGTTTCTGATCACCGTGCCCTATTGGGTGAACTTGTTGATTCGCACGGTTTCCATGAAGTTCCTGATCCGGGAGAACGGGCCGCTGAACGAAGGGCTCTTGGCGCTGGGCGTCATTTCGAAGCCGCTGGCCTTGGTCAACACGGATCTGGCTGTCCAGCTCGGGCTCTTTTACTCCTATTTGCCCTTCATGGTGCTGCCGATCTATGCCTCGGTCGAGCGCTACAACTTCGCCCTTTCCGAGGCGGCCGCCGACCTCTATGCCGATCGCTGGGTGACCCTGCGTCACGTGCTCTTGCCAGTGGTGAAACCGGGTATCATTGCCGGTTGCATCCTGGTCTTCGTGCCCAGCTTGGGCGCCTTCCTCGCCCCCGACCTCCTGGGCGGCGCCAAGAACTTCATGATCGGCTCGCTGATTGAGGAACAGTTCAAGGGCAACGCCGGCAACTGGCCGTTTGGTGCGGCCGCATCGATGATTCTGCTGACCATGGTGCTGATCGTCTTGATGTTCTATGCCCGCCAGCAAGCCCGCGAAGAGGGGGGAAGCTGATATGGCACAGCGGAAAAACGATCTCAGGCGCTATCCGGGCTTCTTGCCGATCACCGCTCTTTGCCTGGTTTTGCTCTACGCTCCGCTGCTCGTCGTCATGGTCTACAGCTTCAACGATTCCAAATCGATTACGGTTTGGGGTGGCTTCTCGATGCGCTGGTACGAGGACGTCTTCTTCGGTCTCGAGGCGGCCAAGTTTAAGGCAGCCGCCTGGGCCTCGGTGAGCATTGCCGTCACCGCCGCGACCATCTCCACGGCGATCGCCACTTCGGCCGCCATTGCCATGGTGCGCGGCGGCAGCTTTGCCGGCAAGTCCGCCACCTTCGGCCTGATCAGCCTGCCGATCATGGTGCCGGAGATCGTGACCGCCGTTGCGACCCTGATCTTCTTCAACACGATCGGCTTTACCCGTGGGTACACGACCATTCTGCTGGCGCACATCGTCTTTTGCATTCCCTTCGCCTATCTGCCGATTGCGGCCCGGCTGCAGGGCATCGAAGGCACCTTCGAGGAAGCCGCGCAAGACCTCTACTGCAGCCGCTGGGAGGCCTTCCGATATGTGCTGGCGCCTTTAATGCTGCCAGGCATCATCTCCGGTTTCTTGCTCGCCTTCATCATCTCGCTGGACGATTTCATCATCACCAACTTCGTCAAGGGGGCCGGCATCGAGACCCTGCCGACGGCGATCTTCGGCTCGGTCAAGCAAGGGATCAAGCCGAACATCATGGCGCTGTCGTCCTTGATGCTGGCGATCTCGATCCTATTCGTCACCGTCTCGTACTTTGTCAGCAAGATGGGAGAGAAGAATGTTCGTTAACCGGGGCAGAGCCCCTTTTTGCAAACAGGAGAGGATTATGAGAACAGTTCATAAACTAGGTGCTGCCGCGTTGGCCTTGGCGCTGTCGGCCGGCGCGGCACAAGCCGAAGGCAAGCTTTCAATTTACCATTGGTTCGAGTACATGCCGCAGGAGCTCTTGGACAAGTTTGCGCAGGAACACGATGTCCAGGTGACCATGGATACTTACGACAGCAACGAGTCCATGCTTGCCACGCTCAAGGCCGGGTCGCTTGGTTCTTACGATGTTGCCGTGCCGGGTGACTATATGGTCGATATCATGCGCCAAGGCGGCCTCCTGGATGAGATCAAGGATGGCGAGCTGAAGAACTTGAGCAACATCGAAGAGAATTGGGTGGATGTGGACTTCGATCCTGGCCGCAAGCATTCCATTCCCTATCAATGGGGTTCGACCGGCTTTTCCGTGAACCGCGACGTCTATCAAGGCGACATCGGCACCACGGCGATCATTTTTGATCCGCCGGAAGAACTGCGCGGCAAGATCAATGTGCTGGATAGTCAAGGAGAGGTGATAGCGCTGGCCTCTATTCACTTGGGCATACCGCAATGCACCCAGGACCGCGAGCAACTGAAGGCGCTCGATGCGCTCTTGCAGGGTGCCAAAGAGCACTGGGCGTCGTTCAACTCGGATAGCGCCAAGGACGTGCTGGTCTCCGGCGATGCGGCGGCCGGCATGATCTACAACGGCTTTTCCGCCAAGGCGCGGGAAGAGGGCGCGCCGGTCGAGTACGCCTTCCCCAAGGAAGGCTACATTGTTTGGATGGACAATGTTGTGCTTCTCAAGGATGCGCCCAACCGGGCCAACGCGCTGTTGTTCATGGATTTCTTGCTGGAGCCGGAGAACATCGCCGCGGTCACCAACTACGCCCGCTATGCCGCCGGCGTGAAGGATGTCTCGCCCCACCTCGACCCGGTGCTGGCGACCATGCCCGAGCAAAATCCGCCGGCGGACCAGAAGGGCTTCTTCGTCGAAAGCTGCGATGAGGAAACCCAGAAGTTCTATGACCAAATCTGGACCCGCCTGAAAAAGTAGCCGGTCCCCGGCCGGAGCGGCGCTTCATCGTCGCTCCGGTCCAAACTCTACCGCCGACCCTTCTTGCCGAACCCTTCTTGCCGGAGACTTCGCCATGGCTCGCGATCCCCGTTACGACCTCCTGTTCGAACCGATGCCCATTGGCCCGGTGACCGCCAAGAACCGCTTCTATCAGGTGCCTCACTGCAATGGTGGCGGCTACCGGGACCCATCGGCCGCGGCGGAAATGCGCAAGATCAAGGCCGAGGGCGGCTGGGGTGTGGTCTTCACCGAACAGTGCGAAATGCACCATACCTCCGAGATCACCCCCTTTATCGAGCTCAGATTGTGGGATGATGACGATATCCCCATGCTGGCCAAGATGGCCGCGAACATCAAAGACAACCGGGCGCTCGCCGGCATTCAGCTTGCCTACTCCGGCATCAATGGGCCGAACCTCTATTCGCGCGAAGTGCCGCTGGCCCCCTCGGCCCTGCCAATCCGGACCTTCACCAACGACCCGGTGTCGGCCCGCGCCATGGACAAGCGGGACATCAAGGACCTGCGCCGTTGGTTCGTCAACGCCTTCAAGCGCGCCAAGATAGCGGGTTTTGATCTGGTATGCCTCTATGGGGCCCATGGTTTTGGCATCTTCCAGCATTTCTTGTCGAGGTCGACCAATCAGCGCGGCGATGAGTACGGCGGCAGCCTGGAAAACCGGTCGCGCTTCGTGCGCGAGGTGGTCGCCGATTTCCGCGATGCGGTGGGCGATACCATGGGGGTGACGCTCAGGGTGTCCCTGGATGAGGTGATTGGCGACCTGGGATTCACCAACAGCGAAGTTCGCGACTTCATCGAAATGCACGCCGAGCTGCCGGACCTGTGGGACCTGGCGCACGGCACTTGGGAGGACTGCTCAGGGCCGTCGCGTTTCAAGGAAGAAGCGGCCCAGCAGGAATTGGTGACAGGAATCAAGGACCTGACCGGCAAGCCCGTGGTCGGCGTCGGCCGCTTCACCTCGCCGGACGTCATGGTCAAGCAGATCAAGGCGGGCATCCTCGACTTCATTGGCTGTGCCCGACCGTCGATCGCCGATCCTTTCCTGCCCAAGAAGATCGAGGAGGGACGCATCGATGACATCCGCGAATGCATCGGCTGCAATATCTGCATTACCGGCGACATGACCATGTCGATATCGCGCTGCACTCAGAACCCCACCTTTATGGAAGAGTGGCGCAAGGGCTGGCATCCGGAAGCCATCCAGGCGAAAGGGGTGAGCGACAGCGTCTTGGTGGTCGGCGCCGGACCGGCCGGTCTGGAAGCGGCGCGGGCCTTGGGGATGCGCGGCTACCAAGTCGCGTTGGCCGAAGCCGGCACCGAGGTCGGGGGTCGGGTGGCGCGGGAATGCCAGTTGCCGGGCCTGAGCGCTTGGGGCCGGGTCAAGGACTATCGCGAATACCAAATCAGCCAGATGGCGAATGTCGACATCTATTTCGACAGCGCCTTGACCGCCGAGGACATCCTCGAGTTCGGGTTCGAGCACGTGGCCCTTGCCACCGGCTCGACCTGGCGGCGGGATGGCGTCGCCCGACACCACGTGGTTCCCTTGTCGATACCGGCTGAAGTCAAAATTTTTACCCCCGACGATCTGATGGCGGGCCGGGTGCCGAGCGGCAAGATCGTGATCTTCGACGACGACCACTACTACATGGGCGGCGTGCTGGCCGAATTGCTGGCCAGTGCCGGCGCCTCGGTCACCCTCATTACGCCCGCCGCCTATGTCTCGGAGTGGAGCAATAACACCCTGGAGCAGGCGGCCATCCACCGAAAGTTGGCAAGCCTTGGCGTCGCCATCGAGCTCAACAAGGCGGTTGCGGCGATCGGCCCAGCCAGTGTGACCGTGGAATGCGTCTTTACCGGGGTCAGCACCGATATACCGGCCGATGCGGTGGTCTTGGTCACCAGCCGGGCGCAGAACGACGAGATCTGGAAAGCCCTAAAGGCGCGCGAAGACGACTGGCCGGGCAAAGGCATCAAATCGATCAAGGTCATCGGCGATGCGGCCGCACCAGGACCGATTGCCTGGGCCACCTATGCCGGCCATCGTTATGCCCGCGAGCTGGATGAACCCGACATCGGCGATGCGCTGCCGTTTCGACGGGAGCTCGCCCATCTATCGGAGTGAGGTCGCGGTCCCGGGCCTGGTAACTTCCTTAGCGAAAATGTTTCTTCGAAGTGGTCTTGTGCTGATTGTATACAATTGCGCACAATAACAAATGATGCTAGGTATCGAAGTATCAGCGCGACAAAGGGCAAGCGCGAACAGGGGGTGGTGCACCCGATGACCAAGCAGGCTCTCGCACGGACTGGGCGCCGCCGCCGGAGCAGAGAGCACCCTGATACCATCGCGCGCGATTCACTGCACAGCCAGTCGGCAGGCCCAGGGATGATGGGCGGGCGATTTCGCCCCCTATCGGATCGCGAAGAGGCGGCCGTGCATGAGGCTGCCCTCCATTTGCTCGAGACCCTTGGTGTCAGCCAGGCCATCCCCGCCATGGTCGAAAGGCTGCGCGAACGGGGAGGGCGGCTGAGCGAGGACGGCCGCTTGCTATTTCCCCGCGGCTTGGTGGAGGAGGCCATAGCGTCCCTTCGGCGCGACGTGTTGCTTTACGGCCAGGGCTCCCGAGCGCCTGTGGAAATGACGGGAAGCAAGGTGCACTTTGGTTCGGGCGGGGCAGCGCCCAACATCGTCGACCTTGCTAGCGGCCAGTATCGCCTTTCCACCGCCAAAGACCTTTTTGACGCGGCGCGCATTGTCGACACCTTGGAACACGTGCATGTCTTTAGCCGCTCCCTGGTCGCCAACGATGCCGCCGATCCCTTCGCGCTCGATGTGAACACGGCCCATGCTATTCTTTCGGGCACGTCGAAACATACCTGCATGAGCTGCTCTGATCCTGCCCACATCGGGGCGATCGCGGAGATCTGCTACACGGTTGCCGGCAGCGAAGCCGCCTTCCGCGCTCGGCCCTTCATGACCATCATGGTTTGCCACGTGGTGCCGCCGATGCGCTTTGCCGAGGAAGCCTGCGAGACTATAGAGGCCGCGGTTTTGGCCGGCTTTCCGGTGCAGATCATCTCTGCCGGTCAAGCGGGCGCGACCAGCCCGGCCAGCATTGCCGGCTCCTTGACCCAGGCCGTTGCCGAAACCTTGGCCGGCGTGGTCTTTGCCTGGCTTGTCGAGCCGCGGGCCGCCATCATCTTCGCGCCCAAGCCCCTGGTCGCCGATTTGCGCACCGGCGCCATGTCGGGTGGCGGGGGAGAGCAGGCGATCCTGATGGCTGCTGCCGCCCAGATGGGCCGCTACTACGACCTGCCGACCAGCTCTATTGCCGGCATCACCGATGCCAAGGTCGCCGATGCCCAGCACGGCGCGGAAAAATGCCTGGCCGTCAGCCTGGCGGCCCATGCCGGCTCGAACCTGATCACCCAGGCCTGTGGCATGCAGGCCAGCCTGCTTGGCTGTGCCCTGGAATCTTATGTGATCGACAACGACATGCTCGGCAACATCATGCGCAGCGTGCGCGGCGTCGAAGCCTCGCCGGAGACCATCGCCACCGAGGTGATCGCCGAGGTTTGCCATGGCGAAGGCCACTATCTTGGCCACCTGCAAACCCTGGCGCGGATGAAGTCTGACTATACCTATCCGGCGATCGGCGATCGCCGGCCACCGGCGGAATGGCAAGCAGATGGCGGGCGCGATATCAGGGAGGTCGCCCGGCGAAGGGCTCAAGAGATCCTGGCGGACCACTTTCCCTCCCACATCAGTGACGCGGTGGATCTTGCCCTGCGGCGGCGATTCGACTTGTTGCTATCCCGCCGAGAGATCGGACGAGGCGGGTGACCCGCTTTCCGCATCTCTTCTCCGAGATCACGATCGGCGACTGCAAGATCGCCAACCGCATCGTATCAACCGGCCACCACACCTATATGGCCGATGGCGTGCCGAGCGAGCGCCTGGTGGCCTATCATGCAGCGCGCGCCCGCGGCGGTGCGGGTCTCATCGTTTCGGAGATCGTGGCGGTTCACGCGACCGCCGGATTTTCGCAACAGCTCTTGAGAGCCGATAGCCGCGATATCATTCCGGCCTATAAGAGGCTGACCGAGGCCTGCCAGGCCTATGGCACCCGTATCTTTGCTCAGCTCTTCCACCCCGGCCGCGAGGTTATTGCTTCCAGAGATGGCATGATGCCGATCGCCTGGGCACCCTCGTCGGTGCCCAACGAACGCTTTCACATCATGCCAAAGGCGCTGCCCCGCGACTTGATCGAGGACATCATCACCGCCTACGGCCAGGCCGCCGCCCTGCTTGCGGAGGCGGGCTTCGACGGCTTCGAGATCGTTGCCAGCCATGGCTATCTGCCGGCCCAGTTTCTCAATCCCCAGGTCAATCGGCGCGACGACGCCTATGGCGGGGACTTCACTCGCCGCCTGACCTTCCTGAAGCGAGTGATCGACTCGGTCCGCGGCCAGGTCCAAGGGCGTGCGGTCGGGGTTCGCCTGTCCGGTTCGGAACGGGACCCGGACGGTTTGGACGAGGCGCAAACCACGGATATCGCCGCCGCCATCGCAGCCAAGGTCGATTACCTCAGTATCGTCGCCGGCACCTCGGCCAGTCTCGGCGGCTCGGTCCATGTGGTGCCGCCCATGGGCCTAAGCCACGCCTATGTGGCGCCGACCGCGGCCCGGATTAAGCAGCGCGTCGACATCCCGGTGATCGTGGCCGGACGCATCAACCAGCCACAAGTCGCCGAAGGGGTTATCGCCGAGGGTCAGGCCGACCTTTGCGGTATGACCCGCGCCCTTATCTGCGATCCGCAGATGCCGGATAAGGCAAGAGCCGGTAGACTTGACGACATCCGTGCCTGCATCGGCTGTAACCAGGCCTGCATCGGCAGGGCCCACAAGAGCTTGCCGATTTCCTGTATCCAGCATCCGGAATCGGGCCGGGAAATAGAGTTCGGCGCCCTGGTGGCTGTCCGGCAGCCGAAGCGGGTCATGGTGGTCGGCGGCGGGCCGGCCGGCATGAAGGCCGCGGCGGTCGCGGCGGCTCGGGGGCACCAGGTCGTCCTGCATGAAGCCAGCGGCCAGCTCGGCGGCCAGGCGCGGCTGGCCCAGCAGCTGCCGGGTAGGGAAGAGTTTGGCGGCATCATCACCAACCTGGGGCGCGAGATGGCCAGGGCCGGGGTCGAGGTGGTGCGCAGGGCCACTGTGTCCGCCGAACTTGTGCTTCGAAACGGGCCCGATGCCGTCATCCTTGCCACCGGGGCTCGGGCCTACCTCCCCGATCATTTAGAAATCACCGATGCCCATGCGGTCACCGCGTGGGAGGTCTTGCAGAACCAAGCCAACCTTGGCGCCTCGGTCGTCATCGCCGATTGGCGGGCGGATTGGATCGGCGTCGGGCTGGCCGAGCGACTGGCCCGTCAGGGCTGCAAGGTCACGCTCTGCACCAACGCCGCGATGGCCGGAGAAACCTTGCAGCTTTACACGCGCAATCATTACGTCGGTCGCCTGCACAAGCTTGGTGTGTCGATCCGCACCCACCTGCGGCTCTTCGGCGCCGATCAAGACACCGCCTACTTCGTCGACACCTTGACTGGCGACCCGGTAGAAGTGCGGGAGATCGACACCGTCGTGTTGTCCTTGGGGCACCTGGCCGATGACCACTTGCAAAGGGAACTGGCGCGCCGCGACATAGAAGTCCTTGCCATCGGGGATTGCGTTGCGCCGCGCAGCGCCGAGGAAGCGGTCTACGAAGGGCTACAGGCCGGTCGAGGCATTTGATGAGCATCTCTTCCATCGACCGGGACCCATGTGCTTGAACGACAACAGCGACAGGGATGACATGAGCACGATCAGCGGCGGCGAAGCCGTCTATCGGGT
Source organism: Rhodospirillales bacterium (assembly GCA_965222795.1). Classification (GTDB taxonomy): domain Bacteria; phylum Pseudomonadota; class Alphaproteobacteria; order Kiloniellales; family CBDCUY01; genus CBDCUY01. The sequence continues at coordinate 5,165,161 of OZ244972.1, forward strand.
GCTGCGCGAACAAGGGGTCAAGACCGTCTTCGGGCTGCTCGGCGGCTCAATGCTCGAGCTTTACGACGCCCTCTATCATGGTCGGGAAATCTCTTATGTCGGGGCCCGCGATGAACGGGCCGCCGGGCATATGGCCGATGCTTGCGCGCGGATCACCGGTGGGCCGGGCATCGTGTTGGCCGCCCAAGCCGGTCCGGGCGTGGTCAACCTGGCAACCGCGGTCGCCGAGGCGCAGCTCGCCTTTTCGCCGCTGGTCGCCATAGCCGGCGCCATCAGCCGGCGCGACTTGGGCAAGGATACCTTTCAAGAAGTCGACCAGGTATCGCTCTTCGCGCCCATCGCCAAGCGGTCTGTCCTGGTCACTGAAGCCTCGCGGCTAGGCGACATGCTGCGCGATGCGATCAGGCTCGCCATGAGCGGCCGGCGCGGACCGGTGGTGCTGCATGTGCCGCGCGATCTCTTCGCCGCGGAAGTGCCACCGCCCGCATCCGGCCCGGTGAAAATAGCCCAAGCCGGGCCGCCGGCGCCGGAGGATGTTTCGACCATTGTTGAGCTTTTGCGCAACTCGCGAAAGCCGGTGATCGTGGCCGGCGGCGGCTTCAAGTGGTCGGACGGCTCCCAGTCACTGGTAGGCTTGGCCGAGGCCCTGCGGGTCCCGGTGGTCGCTTCGACCGGGCATGCCGACGTCATGCCGCATGATCACCCGCTCTTCGCCGGCCAGGCGGGTCCGCGCGGTAACCGGGTGGCGAGCCGGCTGACCCGAGAGGCAGACTTGATCCTGGTGCTCGGCGCCCGGCTCGGCTTCAATTCCAGTTTCTTCAGCCACGACTACGTCTCATCGACGGCCGACATCGTCCATGTCGATATCGAGGCCAGCGCCGTCGGACGCTATTTTCCGGCCAACCTCTGCATCCAGGCGGATGCCCATCAGACGGTAATGGCCCTTCTTGCGGAAGTCCGGCAAACCCCCGGGCAGAAGGAAAACTGGGAAGACTGGCTGGCGGAATTCCGAGATCAGAAAGTGACGCTGGCACAGGAACGGGCCGCGGAAGCGCGCAACGATGCCGTGCCGCTCCACCCGACCCGGGCGCTGGCCGAGATGCGCGACGCCCTACCGCGCGATGCCATCGTCACCCTGGACACAGGTAATGCCTGCCTGCAGGCTGCTGATCGGCTGGCGCACCACGGCGTACCGGGGCTCATCACCCCCCTCGACTTCGGCCTGGTTGGTTTTGGCTACGCAGCAGCGCTCGGCGCCCAGGCGGCGGCGCCCGGCCGGCCCGTCATTTCGGTGATCGGCGACGGCGGCTTCGGCTTCACCATGGCGGAGATCACCACCGCCGTACGCTATAATTTGCCTGTGGTCGCCGTCGTTCTTGATAACGGCGCTTGGGGCGCGGAGAAGGCCTACCAGCAGAGCTTCTTCGGCGGTCGCTTGCTTGGCGCCGAGATTGACAGTCCGCCCTATGACCAGGTCGCCCGCTTGTGTGGCGCAAAGGGATACGCCGTCGATCGGCCCGGCCAGCTTGCGGCGGCGTTGCACCAGGCGCTGAGCGAAAAGCGGCCGGCAGTCATCCATGTCAAGATCGATCCCGCGGCGCTCAGCCCGCTGCGCCGCGATCTTTTTGCGAAAAAGGCGTGAACCAGTCTCTAAGGCTTCGGCGAAGCGCTTGCAGCGCATAGCGCCGAGGAGACCAGGGCGGCCAAGTCCTCGTCTTTCGGTTTGTCGCCAACACCGATGAAGACGAGGCGGCTGACGAAGGGCGAGGTGAGGGCGCCACCAGCCTCAGCGATGGAGAGGCGCTTGCCGCTCAGCTGGACGATCATGGGCTTGGTCGGCGCCTCGTGAAACAGCACGATGCCCTTGGCTCTAGCAATGGAGGTTGGAAGGTTCAGGAGCACGTCTTCCAAGGCGGCGCGCCGGAACTGCTTGGCGGTCTCAAAACTCCAGCTCCAAAAGGTGTGATCGTGGTCAGCGGGGGCGTGTCGGGCAGGGGTCTCATGTTCTTCGTCATGGTCGCTCACCTCACTTGAAGGCAGCGTCGGCGGGCTCGAGGCAGCGGCCAACTCCCTGGCGGGTGGGAGGACGATCGCCAGTGGCACCTCGCCAAAGGTCGCGTCGAGGATTTGCTTGTCCTCGAAATGGGTCGCCAGCCACCCGCGAAGCTCCGCTAAGTAGGCTGGCGACACCAAGTCCTGTTTGTTGAGCAACAGGAGTTCGGCGCCCTCCAACTGGACCCGGACCGTTTCGCCCACCAAGCTGTCTTCGATTTGGTCGCGGATGCGCTCGCAGTCGACCAGCACCACCACACGGTCCAGCGACAATGAGGGAGAGAGCCGGGCGATATCGGCAATTCTGGAGGGATTGGCAACACCACTCGCCTCGATCAAGATGCGCGCCGGCCGGGGTTGCGAGCGCAAGATGGAAAGCAGCGTGGCCATGAGGCTGTTACCGACATTGCAGCATATGCAGCCATTCTCGAGGCGAAAGGCCTGACCGCCCTGCATTTCGATCAGCTCCGCGTCGATGTTGAGTACCCCGAAGTCGTTCACCAGGATGGCATAGCGTGAGGTGTCCTGATGGGCGAGGATGTGGTTGAGAAGCGTGGTCTTGCCGGCACCAAGGTAGCCAGCAATAACGGTGACAGGGATCGTCGGGGGCTGGTCCACCATCGGCCTCGATGCCGGCCTCACTCACTCATCGGCCGGAAAGATGCGGTTGCCCATGACCGTGCCCCAAACCGGAACATCCTTGAGCTCACTTGCCGGGACCGCCCGTGGGTCTTCCTCCAGGATTGCAAAGTCGGCCCGCTTTCCAGTTTCGATGCTGCCCACCTCGTGGTCCATCTTCAAGGTGTAGGCCGCGCCCAAGGTAATGGCGCGTAGGGCCTGATCAACGGAAATCTTTTCGTACTCGCCAAGCACCCGCCCGGCCGCCGTGCGCCGTTCCACCGCGCACCACGCGGTGAACAGCGGCCCGATCGGGGTAACCGGCGCGTCGGAATGCATGGCGTAGTGAACGCCAAGCCGCTCCGCTGTGGCGAAGGGTTCCAGGCGGTGGGCGCGATCCGGGCCGAGGGTTTGGGCAAGATGCTCCTCACCCCAGTAATAGAGATGGTTGGCGAACATATTGACGCAAATCCCGAGCGTCGCGGCGCGTTCGAGCTGAGCTTCGGACGCCGTCTGACAGTGCTGTAGCGTATGTCGGTGGTCGGGCATTGGATATTCTGCCAAGGCCTTCTCGATGGCGTCGAGCATTAACTCGATAGCCTCATCACCGTTGACATGAATGTGCGCTTGAAATCCTGCGGCATGGTAGACGATAAGCTGTTTGGTCAGTTCTTCGGGGGAGGCGTTCCAAATACCGTTGGGCGCGCCGTTGAAGTAGCCCGGCCACTTCAGGCGCGCCGTAAATCCCTGAATCGACCCGTCGGTCATCAATTTCACGATGCCGAAGCGAAGTTTTTCCGTGCTTTGGGGGCGAAGGCCTTCGAGAAGAGCAACGCCCTCCGCGCTTGGTGACGACAGCGCCCCATAGGCAGGGACAAGGCGAATTGGAAAATCTTCTTGCGCCGTCACTTCCATCATGTCGGCGACATTCTGCGGACTGAGCGCGCTGTAAAGGTCCGTCGCGGTGGTCACCCCCGAACGGCGGGCCACGGCGGCAAAGTCAAAGAGGCTATGAGCGGATCCCATCTCGTCGAAAAGGTGCACGTTGGCGACCTCAAAGGCCAGGAACATGGCTGCTAGCTCTAGCAGCTCTCCCGTCGGTTGGCCCTCCTCGTCTTTAACGATACCGTGGACGTCAGTTTCGCTGGTCACGCCGGCCTTTTGTAGAATGAAAGAATTGGCGTTGAGCATGTGCCCGCTGGCGTGCATGACGATGATCGGACGGTCGTCGCAGATTTGGTCCAGGTCCGATGCAACCATGCGACGTGTCGAGAAGTATATTGGGTCGAAGCCCCAGCCCACCACTGGTTTGCCCGACCATTCCGGCCGCGCGGCATGGTCTTGCAGCCGGGCGACAACCGCGTCGATGCTCTTCAATCCCTTCCAAAGCGTGCCATCGGGCCCCATGCGATCGAAAAATCCCACATAGACATACTGCCAGAAGACGCCTTCCAAGGTGTGGCTGTGCCCTTCTACGAACCCCGGCATGATGATCTTGTCGGCGAAAGTGGTGTCGAGGCGGTAGTCGCCCCAGCCTGCTAGTTCGGCCAAGGATCCGGTACCCAGTATGTGCCCGTCGCGCACCGCTACGTGGCTCGCCTCGGGTCGCCCGGCGCACATTGTGATGATCTTCTTCGCCGGGTAGATTGTGATGTTGCCGCTCACTTGTCGCCTCTTAGGGTTGGTTGTTGCTGCATCTTACTGAGCTGTCGTGTCAGCCCGGCCAAATCCCGATGATCCGCGCAAAAAGCCCATGGCATAGACAACGCCCCAAGCCACAACGAAGGTCAGGCCGAAGACGATCCAGATAGTGGCCATACTGTAGTTGGGCAGGATGGGCGACATCACCATGATGATGTGAAAGCAGGTAAAGAGGATGGCGACGTTGAAGAACGCCAGCTCTTTAGCCACCGAGGTTGAGAAGTCGGGATCAAGAATGCGCAGCAGTAGCAAACCGGTGCCCGTCGACCCACAGCAGCAGCCAAAAATCGTGAGGCCACGTTCGATACCCAAATCCGCCAGTTTCCGTCCGAGCCCGAAGCACAAGGCCGCCGTGGCAAGCGTGACGCCCAGGGTGACCAAAAGCACGGGTGCCAGAAACTCGACCAGGACAGAAAACTTGATGCTCATGATCGTGCCGACCACCATGAAATCGACCGCCGAGCCGGTGATGCGCTTTTGCGTGGTGTTGTCGATGAAATGCGCCAGCCCAAGCCGTTCCATGATCTTGCGCAGTATGAGACAAATGATGAGACCATGAAAGAAGAAGAGGTTGTGGGAGAAGATCACCCCGACGGCAATGCCAAACGGCTGGCTTTCGCCGAGGATCGATTGCATGAACACGAGCCAATAGTTGGTTAGGATGTAAGCGACGCCGAGAATGGTGATGTGAAAGGCGAAGCTATCGACGTTGGCCGAGTGGGTCACTTGCCGTCCGGCAGAGACACTCGTTGTCTGGTTATAGTAGCCGCGCAGGAACTCATCATCGATGTTGGCTGCGGCGTTCTGATTGTAGCCTTTCTTGATCGCCCATCTGGCGACCGGGACGCCGACCACGAAGGCCGCGATGAAACCGAAGGAGGCATAGATCAAGCCTACGGTTGCGGCGTTGGTGATGTCGAAGTTCTTTTCCCATATGCCGCCGTAGGTCAGCGCCTGACCGGGCCCCATCGTGTAGCCGTAGGTTGATATCGCGCCGAGGAAGCCGCTGAGCGAGGAGTCTGTCGCGCTGTTGTAGCCGGCGATGACCGCAAAGCCGATGAGGGCCTGCATGGACAAAGACATCGTCCAGATCAAGGTCAACCAAAGCCGCCCCGATAGATCGGTGATGACTTGCCGACCAAAGTATCGGAGCCGGTCAGGACCAGCGACATGAAGCTCAAGGTGAAAAAGTGAAAGGTGAAGGGGGCGAAGGTCTTCGCTTCGAAGCCCAGTGATAGACCAAGACTGACGAGAACGAAACCGACGACCCCGCCGATCAGGCTAGCCGGCACCAGGGCCGTGCGAAAGACCGGCACGATGGCCCGAAGCCAGGTTCCAACCAACAACATCGCTGCCATGAATGCGAAGGCGATCACCATTGGAAAAGTCGAAGCCATCTATGTCCTCCGTAGCCGTCCTGCGGGCGCTTGTGCCTGGGACGCGGGGACCCGGCACAGCAGGGATGTGACGACATCGCGGCGTCTGGACGGATGTCAGCATGCAAGACGAAATGGTTGCTCCGGTCAGCGTAGCACTCGACATTCCTCGCTAAAAATGGATAAAATCGTCAATTATCAAAAGATTTTCTGATGAATATTAGCTTCAAAAAACTACAGGTGGCGGTCTTCGTCGCCCGCCATCAGAGTATCACGGCAGCATCGCGGGAGCTGGCGATCTCGTCCTCCGGTGTTGCCGCCGCGCTCGACTCCCTGGAGGAAGAGCTCGGCGTCCGGTTATTCGACCGACAGCCGGCCAGGGGTGTCTCGGTGACCCCGGCCGGCCGGGACATTGTTGCGCGCGCCGAAACTGTTCTAGCGGCGTTAGAGGGGTTTAAGGAGCGCGCCTCGAACTGGGTAGAGTCTCAGTCAGGCGACATCCGTGTTGCTTGTTTTGCCTCGCTGTCGCCGCTGGTGATTCCGCCGGTGCTGAAAGAGTTCATCGAGCGTTATCCCAATGTCAGGGTCCATCTGCAGGAGGGCACGGCCACCGAAATAGAGGTGGCTCTGCGTGGCGGTAAGGCCGATGTCGTCTTGAGTTACGACTTCGCACTGCGTCAGGATTTGCCGCGCGAGGTCCTAGCCGCTGCGCCAACCCACGTAGTCTTGGCCGAAGAAGCGCCGGAGGCTCAGCGGCCCCAGCTCTACCTAAGGGAATTGGCGGACAAGCCGATGATCTTGTTTGATCAGCCGGTGTCGCGTGACTACTTTGTCATGCTCTTTCGACAAGTCGATTTGCGGCCCAAGATTCTGTTTCGCACCCAATACTACCAGACCCTATGCGAGTTGGTTGGCGCGGGTCTTGGCTACTCGTTGCTCAACCTGCGCCCGCCGGCTGACCATTCCTATCACGGTTACCGGTTGGTCCGCCGTTCACTGGCCGATGACGTTCTCTCACCAAGTATCGTCTTGTCGTACCCGACCCGGGCCAAGCGCTCGCGCATTACCGAAACCTTCGGTGCCATCTGCAAACGCCAGATTCAAGCCTCGATCTTGAGGTACACGGTGGCCGATTGAAACACTGTTCTAGCAGGCTCCAAGCTTGCTACCATGTCTTGGCGGTGGCTGGTGTATTGACCGCGCCGGACAGTGTCGAGTTGTTGTTGTGGGCAAAAGGTTAGTGGCCAGGGATCCTAGAAATTTTTTGATTCATGTCAGTGACCTGACGGCAAACCACTGAAAGACTGACGGTCCTTGGGTGGGAGAGCTAGGACATCGTGACGGCCACGTTTGTGCCCATCGCCCGGGATGCCACTTTAAGGTCCCTGCGGTGCATCAATTGTTGTCGAAGGGGACGAGTGACGGCTGCGGCGGTGGCCTCGATCGCAAGGTTACGCTAACCTTTTCCTCCCGCCTTTCGGTTGGTGGAGATAGCGGATGGCCGGGAAGATCCTGGTTGTTGAAGACGAGCACACGATCCGAGAATTGATCGTGATGGTCCTGTCGCGGGCAGGCTACGCCTACGTGGAGGCTGCCGATGCGCGCGAGGCGGAAGCGCTGGTCTTAAATGACCAGCCGGACCTCATTCTTCTCGATTGGATGTTGCCAGGGATATCCGGCATGGACTTCATCAAAGAGTTGCGCCGCGACCCCGACAGCCGCAGCATTCCCGTCATCATGCTAACGGCTCGTGGCGAGGAAGAAGATAAGGTCCGCGGCCTCAAGTATGGTGCAGACGACTACATCACCAAGCCCTTTTCACCACGGGAACTGCTTGCCCGCATCGATGCCGTATTGCGCCGTGCCAAACCCGAAGCGACCAGCAGGCCCATCACGATTGACGGGCTACAGCTCGACCCGATAAGCCACCGGGTGACCGTTGACGACCGCGACCTGGAGCTGGGACCCACGGAGTTTCGCTTGCTACACGTTCTTATGGCGCATCCCGAGCGGGTATACAGCCGCGAACAGTTGCTGGATCAGGTGTGGGGCAGGAACGTCCATGTCGGAGAGCGAACCGTCGACATGCATGTCAGCAACCTGCGCAAGGTGTTGGAGGCGACCGGGCATCATCTATTGATCCAAACCGTGCGCAGCAGTGGCTATCGTCTTTCGGCCCGGAGGCGGGATTGATTCGCGCTTGGCGGAACGAAGCGCTCTGCCTGGCGGTAATTGTCCTGGTCTTGCTTATCCTCGGTATACTTGCCGGTAAGGTTGAACTGGCTTTCGCGGCCGGCGGCCTGGGGTACCTGCTCTGGCACATCGCTAATTTTTTCCTGCTGCAAAGGTGGATCGCCCAGCGCCGCCACTTTCGCCTGCCGAAGTCCCTTGGCATTTGGGAGGCGGTGTTCGATGGCTTGCAGCGGGATCAAATCCGCAAGCGTCGGCGCCGTCGGCGCTTGATACGATCGCTTGCTGACTATCGCGAGGCGGCTACCCGATTGCCGGATGCCCTGGTTATCTTGTCTGAAAGGGCAACGGTTCGTTGGTTCAACGCATCCGCCAAGAGACTCTTGGGACTACGTTGGCCTGACGATCTTGAAAAGTCGATCTTGACGTTGCTGAAGCATCCGGCCTTGGAAGACGATCTAGCCAAGGGATATTCCTCGCAGCCGTTGGAGCTGGCATCGCCTGTCAATGGTGCTTGGATGATCAATATTCAGGTGACGGCACCCTTTGGAAATCGTCACGAACGGCTGTTGGTCGGCCGCGATGTCACCCAGAGCTTTCACTTAGAGGAAGCAAGGCGCGGCTTTCTTGCAAGTGTTTCGCACGAACTGAGGACGCCGATCACGGTGTTCTATGGCTACCTCGAGGCGATCCGCCATGCTGCCCTGAGCGAGGACGAACTCGGCACCGCCCTTGCCAACATGGACCAGCAAGTCCAGCGCATGCAGGCCCTGGTCGATGACTTGCTGACCTTGTCTCGGCTTGAGATGGCCGATCGCCGGCCATCGGCCACACCGGTTCCGGTCGCGCAGATGTTGCAAGAGATCGTCACGGCAGCCCGAGCCCTCAGCGATCGCGGCCAGCATGATTTGCATCTCGAAGCCGATCCAAGGATTTGGCTTTTGGGTGCCGAGGCCGATCTACACAGCGCCTTTTCCAACCTGATCTTTAACGCCGTGCGGCACACGCCGCCGGGCACTCGCATAGAAATCAGCTGGCGGGGAACGGAGGAAGGCGCGCGCTTTTCCGTGCGCGACAAAGGGCCGGGCATCGCGGCGCATCACCTGCCCCGGCTGACGGAGCGCTTCTACCGCGTTGACTCGGGACGGTCACGCCCGCCCGGTGGTACCGGCCTTGGCTTGACAATCGTTAAGCAAGTTCTGGATCGATACACTGCCGATCTCACCATTCATAGCGTCGTTGGCGAAGGCAGTACCTTTGCGTGCCATTTTCCGAAGAGCTGTGTGGCGGCCGACACCAAACCGGCGCCCGATGTTGATGCCGACCCAAAGAATGGCGACGAAACAACGGAGACCGCGCGCCGAAATATGACAGAAACTTTTACGAGACATGACAAAACCATAACAATCCAAGGGCAGTCTGCCGGCGAAATTCTGAGGCATCTCATAATCGTGCAGCTTGCATGGGTCCCGTAGTCCCATGCAACAGAGGGAGGAACCATGCTTAAGACTGCCAGAATTACCGTCGGTACCGCCTTGGCGCTTGGCGCTCTCGCTATCTCCGCTTCAGCCGAAGCGCGGGAGCTGATCCAAAACAAGGGCTCGGACACTTTGGTCAATGTGGCGCAAGCCTGGGCTGAAGCCTATCAAAAGGTCGATTCCGATGTAGCGATCGCTGTGACCGGCGGTGGCTCGGGCACGGGTATCGCGGCCATGATCAACGGCACCGTCGATATCGCCAACGCCAGCCGCGCGATGAAGCAGAAGGAACTGGATCTCGCCAAGACTAAAGGCCAAAACCCGATCGAACATATCGTCGGCTATGACGCCCTGGCCGTTTACCTGCACATGGACAATCCCGCTAAGTCCTTGTCGATCGCCCAGTTGGCCGAAATCTATGGCGAGGAAGGGGAGACCGAAGACTGGACCGACATCGGTCTCGAGGTGCCGGGTTGCAAGGACCAGGAGATGGTTCTGGTCAGCCGTCAGAACAATTCAGGCACCTATGCTTACTTCCGTAAGGCGGTCCTGGGCAAAGCCCGCGACTACCGCATGGGGACCCGTGACATGCATGGCTCGAAGGACGTTGTCGACTTGGTTGAAAAGACGCCCTGCGCCATTGGCTATAGCGGCCTTGCCTATGCGACCGACCACGTCAAGCTAGCCTGCATATCCAAGGACGGCACCGACGACTGCGTCATGCCGACTGTCCAAACGGCGTCGGATGGCAGTTACCCGATTGCCCGGCCCCTGTTCATGTACACCAACGGCGAACCCGAAGGCGCCATCAAGACCTATTTGGACTGGATCCTCAGCGACGAAGGGCAGTGCATCATTCTCAGTAAGGGTTATGCACCAGTGCGGGATGTGACCTGCGATTAGCTGGATCGGTGATGCCCGCTGGCGCAGCGGCAATACGGTGTCACACCGGGATTGGCCGGCGGCCAGGGACCGTTCCTCGCCACCAATAGTGCGTGATCTGAAACGACGGCGGAGCCTTTAGCCATGCCACTATACGAAGAGCGTTTGTCGAACGACTTGTCCCGCATTCGCGACGAGGTCGCAGACCTGGGTGCAGCCGTGCAGACGGCACAGGTGGATGCCGTCGAAGCCGCACTGAGCGGCGATCGATCCCTTGCCAACCACACCATTCTTGGCGACCATCCCATCAACCGCAAGACGATCGAGATCAATCGCCTTTGCCACGCCTTTCTGGCCACCCATCTGCCCACCGCCGGCCACCTGCGGGTCATTTCTTCGATTCTGCGGCTGGTCAATGAGCTCGAACGCATTGGTGACTATGCGGCGACGATTGCCCGCGAGGGCTTGCAGCTACCGCATCTGCCAAGCGGTCACCTGCGGCGCGAGATGGAGGAGATGGCCGAGCAGGCCAAGGTCTGTTTGCAGCAAGCGATGAAATCCTTCAATGAGAGGGATGCCGAGCTGGCGCGGCAGACCAAGTCTATTGCCGCGCAAAGCAAGAGCCGTGGCGACATGGCGTTCGAGGACCTGGTCAAGGAAAGCGAAACCTCGCACGAGCAAATTAGATACCTCTTCGATGTGCTCATCTTGATCGGTCGCTTGAAACGCATTTGCGATCGCTGCAAGAACATTTGCGAAGAAACCCTTTTCACGGTTACCGGCGAGACGAAACCTCCCAAGGCCTACAAGATCTTGTTCCTCGACCAGAACAACAACTGCCAGAGCCGGATCGCGCAGGCCCTGGCTGGCAAGCGCTATCCCAACAGTGGCGAGTACGAGAGCGCAGGCCGACACGCCGGCGTCGCCTTGGACACCGGCCTGATCGACTTTCTGGAAGAACGGGGCCTGCCGGTCGATGCAGCGGAAGGTATCGCCTTACCACCGGACCTTGCCGAGATTGGCAAATTCGACGTTGTGGTCAGCTTGCAGGGGCCAATGAGTGACTATGTCCGCCGGCAACCCTTCCGCACGGTCTTTCTCGATTGGGATGTCGGTGAGGTTCCGGACGGCTTGGATGAGGCCGACCGCAGCCAACGATATATGGAGATCTTTCGGGAAGTTTCCGTGCGACTGCGGGACTTGATCGAGACTTTGCGGGGGGAGGGGGCCGATTGACATGACGACCGAGACAAAGGGCGGTGCGGTCGCGCCGGCGCCCGTTCCCAGCGGGGTCGGGGCCAGTGATCGGCGCCTGGTAGAGACGGGGCGGGACGACGACTTCGACCGCCGGAACGTCGACTGGTACATCGACAAGGTGGTCCAGGTCCTCGTGTTTATCGGTGGCATATCGGCGATCGTCTTCATCATCGGCATCTTTATCTTCGTGACCAAGGAGGGGCTTGGCTTCATTTTTGGGCCCTTCGACTTCGCCGAATTCTTCGGCTCGCCGCGCTGGAAGCCGACATCCGAGTATCGCCAGACCTTTGGCATTCTGGCCTTGGTCGCCGGCACCGCCAGTGTGACCGGCCTGGCCATGCTGGTGGCCATACCCTTTTCTCTTGGTGCTGCCATCTACATTGCCGAGTTTGCGACCGGCAAGACCCGCGAGGTCCTCAAGGTTCTGGTGGAGTTGTTGGCGGCGATCCCGTCGGTGGTCTGGGGCTTTATTGGTCTCACCATCATGAACCCGCTGATTATCCAGACCTTCGATGTGCCAGTTGGGTTGAACGTGCTCAACGCCGGCATCATCCTTGGGCTGATGGCGGCGCCGATCATGACGTCGATCGCCGAGGATGCCTTGAAGGCGGTGCCGGACCGATATCGCGAAGCCGCTGAAGCCATGGGGGCCAGCCGCTGGCAGATGATCTTCAAGGTAGTCTTGCCGGCCGCCAAGAACGGTTTGCTCGGGGCGGTGCTGCTTGGTGTCGGCCGTGGTTTCGGCGAGACCATGGCGGTGCTGATGGCCAGCGGCCATTCGATCAATCTGCCGGACAGCATCTTTGATTCGGTGCGCGCGCTAACCGCAACCATCGCCGCCGAACTCGGCGAAACGGCGGTCGGCTCGGACCACTATCAAGCGCTCTTCACCATTGGGATCTTCCTCTTCGTCATCACTTTCCTGATCAACCTGACCGCCGACTTGATCGTTCGCGGCATTCGCAAGGGCTAGGGGAGGGGGAATGACCATGTTTGCTGCTACAGAGCTCAACAACCAAAATCGGCGCCGCGAAAGCCTGGTGCGAATTCTGTTCATGATGATGACCGTACTCCTTGTGACCCCGGTGTTGCTGATCCTTGGCACCTTGATCTACAAGGGCGGCCCGGCGATCTCCTGGGAGTTCCTGGTCAGCGATCCGATCAACGGCATGACCGAGGGCGGCATCTTTCCGGCCCTGGTGGGCACGGTTTGGCTGGTCGCCGTCGCCCTCCTTGTGTCGGTGCCACTCGGTGTCGCCGCCGCCCTTTACCTCAGCGAGTTCGCGCCAGACAACTGGTTTACCCGGCTGATCAACCTGGCGATCATTAATTTGGCCGGGGTGCCTTCCATCGTCCATGCCCTCTTCGGGGTTGGGGCCTTCGTTCTCTTCTTCGGCTTCGGCACGAGTATTCTTGCCGCCAGCTTGACCCTGGCGATCATGACTCTGCCGCTGATAATCGTGGCCACACGGGAATCGCTGCAGGCCGTGCCACTGGCGTTTCGCGAAGCCTGCTGGAACATGGGGGCGACGCGCTGGCAGACCATCCATCGTGTGGTGCTGCCCAACGCAATCAGCGGAATCCTCACCGGTGTGATTCTCGAGGTGTCGCGCACCTCCGGGGAGACGGCGCCGATCATGTTCACCGGTGCTGCCTTCTTCTTGCCGTTCCTGCCGGAGAGCATCTTTGATCAGACCATGGCCATGTCCTTGCACCTCTTCGTTGTATCGACCCAAGTCCCTGGCGTGCCTGAGGAACTGCCCTACGGTGTTGCTCTGGTGCTGATCGCCATGGTGCTGGCCATGAACGCCTTGTCGATCGGCTTCCGCATGTATCTGAGGGGTAAGAAGAAATGGTAGAAATGTCACCATCCGGTCAAGCGGCCTATGATGACGCTTCGACCTTCGCCCCCGTTTCGGCCGCTGCCCCGAACAAGCTGGAAGTACGTGACGTTACGATCAGCTACGCGGGTAAGCCGGCCCTGAGCAATGTCAACTTGACCATTCGCGAGAACGAAATCTTCGGCATCATCGGCCCGGCCAACAGCGGCAAGACGTCGTTCCTCAAGGCCTTGAACCGCATGGACATGTTCAACGCGGGTATGGAGGTGAGCGGCGATATTATCTTCGGCGGTCGCAATGTGCGGGACTGTCGAAACGTCTACGCGCTACGTCAGCGTATCGGTGTGGTCTTTCCCTTGCCGGTGGGCCTGCCGATGACGGTATACGACAATGTGGCCTTGGCGCCGCGCCTGGTGGGCATTTCGCGCAGGGCGGAACTCGACGTGATCGTCGAACGCTGCTTGACCCGCGCCGCGTTGTGGGACGAAGTCAAGGATCGGCTGCATTCTCTCGGCAGTCTGCTCTCCGGCGGCCAGCAGCAGCGGCTCACCATCGCCCGGGCCCTCTCCCAGGAGCCCGATCTCTTGATGCTCGATGAGTTCTCCATCGCCGTCGATCCGGTGACCACCATGCGTATCGAAGACGTGCTGAAGGAGCTGCGTCAGGAAATGACCATCATCCTGGTCACGAATTTGACCCAACAGGCGCGTCGCCTGGCCGACCGGACGGCCTTTTTCTTGATGGGCGACTGTGTGGAAATCGGCGAGACCGAGGCGCTGTTCACCGGCGAGGTCGCCGATCAGCGCACCGCCGACTATATCGCTGGCCGCTTCGGCTAGCGCTTTTGCCCAAGACCGCAAGAGGCAAGGGGGTGATCATGCAAGACGCCGCGACACCGTCGACCGACCAAACGCACCTGGCTATCGAAACCCGGGCCGTCAATCTTTGGTACGGCGACTTCCAGGCCCTCTACGACATCAATCTCGACATCAAGGATGGACGGATCACCTCGCTGATCGGCCCGTCCGGCTGCGGCAAGACCACCTATCTGCGCAGCATCAATCGGATCAACGAGCGCCTCGGCTACGTCCGTATTGAAGGCTCGATCGCGGTTTTGGGCCACAACATCTATGACCCGACGGTGGAATTGGCGCAGCTGCGCAAACAGATCGGCATGGTTTTCCAGCGCCCCAACCCGCTGCCGATTTCCGTGCGCGACAACGTCTTGTTCGGCTTTGACCTGCATGCCGAAGACCAAAGGCGCTTGCATCGCAGCGAGAAGGACGAGATTGCCGAACAGGCGCTGCGCCAGGTGCTGCTGTGGGACAGCGTTAAGGATCGCCTGGATCAGAAGGCGACCGAGCTCTCCCTAGAAGAGCAGCAGAAGCTCTGCATCGCGCGTTTGCTGCCGGTCAAACCGCAGATACTGCTCATGGACGAGCCCTGTTCGGCCCTGGACCCGAAGGGCACCGAAGCGGTCGAAGAGCTTATCTGGGGCCTGCGGGGCCAGTACACCATCGTCATCGTCACCCACAACATGGCCCAGGCCCGGCGCGCCAGCGAGGAATGCATCTTCATGCTCATGGGCCGCGTGGTCGAGCACACGCCGACCGAGGACATGTTCGTGACCCCGGCCAAGCAGGAAACCGCCGACTATATCGAAGGGCGCTACGGCTGACCGACGCCGACTAACGAGTGGTCTTCGTGTCTCTCAAGTTTGATCGGCACCGGCCCGCTCCCCCTCCCGGCCACCCAATGCCATTGTACGCTCGTGGGCTCGCGCCAGCGAGAGGCCGAAGGCCGGGAGGGGGAGTGGGCTGGTGCCGACTCAGAAAAATCATGAAGTGCAATCGGTAAGGGCCATCTCGATCATCTCTTCCTTGCCATCATGGCAAGCGCCGAGCCCGGCCCCGGTTCGGCCAAACTCCCGCCAATCACCAAGTGTGCTTACCCAACAAGCCTGCCGCCCAACAAGCCTGCCTGCCCAACAACTCTGCTTGTCCGACTCAGGGCGGGGTCGCTATTGAGGACATGAGCCGAGGGCAGGCCGCGCCGCAAGCGTGCCGGCCCGTGCCTTGAAGCAGTCCGCCGCTGCAATCGCTGGCCAATTGCCTTCGACGCCGGGCCAAAGGACGTAGCTTGCCGATCGCACAAAGAGGAGGTGGTCATGGAAAACGCCCTGGACTATCTGCGGCATATGACGGAGCCCCTCGTGCTGGAGCAGCTCTGGGTCAAGGCGGAACTGTGGGTGAGGCAGAACGTCTTGGTGATGAGCAACCTGGTACAGCTGCTCTTGATCGTTGCCGCCTACTTGGCGGCCCGCATCGTCGCGCCGGCGATCAAGGCCCGCATCCAAGCGCTTGGCGAGCGCGGCAAGCTTGATACAGGCCTCGGACGGCTTGCCCGGGTGGCGGCGCCGCTGACCTCGCCGCTGGTTTGGCTGTTGCTGCAGTGGGTCACCTTGCTGGTGGCAGCCCAGCTCGGGGAACCTCACCACATCCTCCAAATCACGGTCAGCTTGCTCGCCGCTTGGGTCATCATCCGGCTGGCCTCGCAGTTGGTGCGGGATCCGACCTGGTCGCGCCTGATCGCCACCGCGGCCTGGATCATTGCCGCGCTGAGCATCTTGGATCTGCTCGACGCCACCTTGAGCCTGCTCGATAGCCTGGCGTTCCAGCTGGGGGAACTCAGGATATCGCTGCTCGTTGTCATTAAGGGCATGCTGTCGCTGGCGATCTTGTTGTGGCTGGCCACGCTTTTCGCCGGGCTTCTGGAACGCCGCATCAAGAGCCTGCCCAATCTGACGCCGAGCGTGCAGGTACTTTTCAGCAAGCTGCTCAAGTTTGTCCTGATTGCCATCGCCTTCATCGCCGCCCTGCATACGGTGGGGATCGATTTGACCGCGCTTGCGGTCCTGACCGGCGCCATCGGGGTTGGCATCGGCATCGGCCTGCAAAAGCCGGTGTCGAATCTGATCAGCGGCGTCATGGTGTTGCTCGACAAGTCGATCAAGCCCGGCGATGTGATCGCCATCGAGGATACCTATGGCTGGGTGACCTCGCTTGGCGCCCGCTACATCTCAGTGGTGACCCGCGACGGCATCGAGCACTTGATCCCGAACGAGGACTTTATCACCAACAGCGTGGAGAACTGGTCCTACTCCAACAGCGTCGTGCGCCTCAAGATCCCCATCGGTATTTCCTATGATGCCGATCCGCGCCGGGCGATCATCGCTTGCATCGAGGCGGCCGGGCAAGCCAAGCGGGTGCTCGAGAACCCCAAACCGGCCTGCCTGCTGAAGGGTTTTGGCGACAGCTCGGTTGACCTGGAGCTGCGCATTTGGATCGAGGACCCGGCCAACGGCGTCTCCAATATCAAGAGCGAGGTGCTGTTGGCGGTGTGGGATCGCTTTCATGAGGAGGGCATTGAAATACCCTTCCCGCAACGCGACCTGCATCTGAAACCGCCGGCCAGCCTCGATATCCGGCTAAACCGCAAAGGCGCTGCCTAGGGTTCCGTAGCGGCGGCCGCCGGTGGTGGCGCGCGGGCCTTGCTGAGAGGCTTTGGGCGTGGCCCCGCTTCGGCTCTTGAAAATTGCCGAGAACCCCACTATCAGGAGGCAAGGGCGGTTTAGGTCCGCGTGCCGTGGCGCCAAGCCCGCGCTGTGGCTGGGCATGCCACCCAGGCCCGGACGCCCCGTTGGCTCAACTGGTAGAGCACCTGATTTGTAATCAGGGGGTTGGGGGTTCGAGTCCCTCACGGGGCACCATTCCTAAACTGGCGGTGGGGAAGCTTGTACGCAATCAGAGTGGGATGCATTTGTTCCGCTTGAAATGAAAAATTTCACGCCTCCCCTTTTTGTGTTTGAAGGACACGATGTCTCGATATTCGACTCTATAGATTCCCTCCAAGTGAAGCTTGAAGGCATCGATGTCGAAGATGGCGTCTATGAGGACTTCGATGCTGTTGGGCGTATCGTTCATTTCGAGGCATCGGGTGTAAAGCGTGGGAGGTTTTGGGTAGAGATCGGCGAAACCCACGTTAGATCAGTTGACCCGACACCCACGGGCGCCACACCTTTCTATAACCTTCTCGCCGACCATCTAAAATCGGTAGAATGCGCGTTCCCAAAAGACGCAACACTTGGCGATCTTGTCTCCAAATGCATTTCCAGAGAGCAGCCGACCCGATGATTGTGGGCGTTGTAGGATTATTGTAAGAAAGTTCTTGTTTTCTTCTCTTAAAGCATTGACATATATAGTGTTTTTTTCACTTTGGCCATACTGATTGTTGACAAAATAGTCGTTTCAACGGCTTTGTAATCCGTCGGTCGCGGGTTCGACTCCTGCAGCTGGCACCACACCTCACAACAAGGTCGGGCTAGCTGGCCTTTAAATTTGTGTGGGGTGGCGCTAGGGGTGCCAATTGCGGTATCTGATGGCGTGCTGCCAAGCGGTGGGTAATGGCGGTCCTTAATCTTCGCACCGGCAGCTCAGCCCAGGATCTGGGCGGCGATGAATTCCAGCCACGCTCCGCGAAATGTCGGCGGTTGAGCACAACGATCTTCGATCACTTCGATATCGGAGACGGGGGGCGCGCCGCTCCATCAATTTGAGAAGGTCGAAATCAGCGACCGCGATCCAAGGTCCGGTATCTGAGGTGCTTTCCGCGAGCTGGAGCAACGGCCGGCACAGCCGCGTTTAGCTAGACCTGGACATTGGCTGTGCCACGTTCAAAAGACGCTCGGTCGATGACTATGTCCGAGGGTGACCTTTGGGATACTGCCAAGGCGGTTGGGATACTGCCAAGGCGGTTGGGATACTGCCAAGGCGGTCCGCGCGGCTTCGCCTGAAACCGCGCGTTTCCAAGGATCTTTCCCCCCCGGCCGTGATCGCATGAACAAGGATGCCTTCACATGCCCGTCATTTGCCCTTGGGGCTTAAGTCCGCTTCACAGCCGATCGTCGCGGCATGATTCTATTCGACCATGATACGCTCAAGTGGATTAATGGTTTAGGCGAACCACCACCGTTCCGGCAGCTTTAGCCCGTCCATCTCAGTATTGGTGGCGACCGGCCCATGCGCCAGCTTGTCGCTTGCCGCCATCAGGTAGTCGGCGAAGATCGGGATCACGACACCGCCTTCGTCGCGCACGAGCTGCTGCATCTCCGCATACATCCCCGCCCGCTTGTCGCTGTCGAGCTCCGCCCGCGCCTGCACGAGGAGCTTGTTGAAACGCTCGTGCTTCCAGTAGCTGTCGTTCCAGGCGGCACGCTCGGCATAGGCGGTCGAGAACATCATGTCCTCGGTCGGCCGACCGAACCAGAAGCCGGTGCACCAGGGAACCTTCATCCAGACGTCGCTCCAGTAGCCGTCGCTGGGCCTACGCACCACCTTGATATTGATCCCCGCCTTGGCCGCGTGCTCCTTGAAAAGCACGCCGGCGTCCGCCGCGCCCGCGAAGGCGGCGTCGGAGGCGTGAAGCTCCAGATCGATCGTCGAGTGGCCGGCCTTCTTGAGATGGAACTTGGCCTTGTCCGGGTCGTACTCCCGCTGCGGCAGGTCGGCATGATAGCGATTGGCCAGGCTGATCGGGTGATCGTTGCCCAGCGCGCCGGTTCCGTTCAGCATGAAATCGAGCATGATCTCCCGATCCACCGCATACTTTAGGGCAAGACGCAGGTCATTGTTGTCGAACGGCGCCGTATCGGTGCGCATCGGCGTCGTGTAGTGCTGCGTGCCGGCGCTCTGCACCACCTCGATGCCGTCGGCATTGCGCAGATGGCCGATGGTCTTGCGCTCGCAGCGGTTCATGACATCGATCTCACCAGTGGTTATGGCATTGGTTCGCGAGTTCACGTCGGCGATGGCCAGCATCTCGACCTCGTCGAAGTGGGCGCGGCCGGACTTCCAGTAATTGGGATTGCGCGTGGCGAAGGCCCGGACACCCGCATCATAGTTTTGCAGCACATAAGGACCGGTGCCGATGCCCTTGTTGTGCTCATCGGGAGTTTTGGTGCCGGCCGGAAAGATCGACATATGGAATTCGCTGGCGATGAAGGGAAAATCGGCGCTTCCGCCGGACAGCTTGAAGGTGACGCGGTGTTTACCGTCCGCCTTGACATCATCGATTGCCTGCAGAATGCCCTTGGCGCCGGACTTGCTATCCTCGCCCCGGTGATGGTCGAAGGTGTAGACCACGTCCTCGGCCTCCAGGGTTTTGCCGTTGTGGAATTCGACATCGCGGCGCAGTTGGAAGGTCCATTGCGAGGCGTCGGGCGAGGATTCCCAACTCTCGGCCAGTTCGGGGACCGGGTTACCCTCGTGATCGATCTCGACCAAGTTGTTCTGCAACACGCCGTGGGTAAGGGCGGCCTGCATGATCGTCACCGACAAGGCTGGATCCAGGGAGTCGCTGACGGACGCGTCCGTGATGCCCATGCGAAGCCGGCCGCCCTTCTTGGGTGCGGCCGCCCTGGCCCCCTTGCCCAGGATCGACGGTGCGACCAGACCAGTCGCGGCCAGCGCCGCGCCACCGGCCAGTGATTGCCGCCGTGTGATCCCAAGATCGCTCGGTTTGGAAGTCCTGTCGTTGCCTCGCTTCATTTTCTTATCCCTTCGCTTTGAAGTGCCCCTCTGGGGAGGTGAAAAAGGCGAACACCTAATACCCTACTCTTGGGGTCCTGCGCCGGCGGCGCGCCGTTAAGCGCGCTCAAGTTCGAACGGGCAGCGGCTTAGAATCTCAGGTGTCCCCTCGGTGACCAGTAGCGAATTGCCAAGCCCCATCGCCAGTCTGGTTTCGGGGTCACCCACCATGATGTGCGGGAAGAACACCATGCCAGGCTCGAGGACGAGAGGGTTGCCGGAATAGATCATTGGCGGCACGTCCATCCAGGATGGCCGGTAGGTGGCGCCGAGAGAATAGCCGCAGGCGGCAAAGCGGTGCTTGGCATGACCGGCCGCATCTAGCTGCGTGCGATGGATGTCATCGATCTCGCCGAGCACCCGCCCGGGCCGAAAGGCATCCTGCATTTCCAACAAGGTGTCTTGCACAAGGCTATGCAGTTCCTGTTGTGCTTTGCTCGGCGGCCCGATTGCGATACTGCGTTCAATGCAGCAGTTGTAGCGCCGGTAGGTTCCTGCGAACTCGATAACGACCAGGTCGCGTTCGGCGATCTCAGGCGGGGCGGTGACGCCGCGGCCGTAAATCGCACTGGGGCCGGCATTCACCAGCGGTGCACCGGGCGGCATGTCGCCGCCATTGCGTAGGCAGGTGGCGACGATCAGTCCGGCTATTTCGCTGCTCGTCACACCGGGCGCCACGGCGGCACGTGCGGTGTCATAGGCAAGGTCCGTCAGTTGCCCCGCGCGCCGGACGCAGCCTATCTCCGCCGGGGATTTCACCAGACGCATTTCGGCGACCAGGGCACTGGCATCGCTCAGCGCGCAGAAGCCTTCAAGGGCCGCCTGAAGCTGCCAAAGACTTTGTCCGGTAAGGCCATAGGTGTTGAGCTCGATGCCGATGCGCGCGCCCCTCAGACCTTTCTCGTCGAGGATGGCCCGAAGCTCTATGGCAGGCTCAACGTCTTCGGCATTGAGCCAAACCCGGATGTCTTCGATCAAGGAGGTGTCGCGCGCCTGCGCCACATCCGGCCGTCGGCAGAGCAAGGTTAGTGGCGCCGCGTCCGCCGTCAGCACCATGCATTGGAAAAAAACAAAACCGGTGCCATCATAGCCGGTCAGGTAATAGAGCGTTTCCTGGGCAAAACAGAGCAGCGCATCGAGACCCTGGTCGGTCAATCTGCGGCGGGCCCGCCGAAGTCTCTCCCGATATTCCGCTTCCGGGAAAATCAGGCGGTTTCCATCCCTGTTGTCGGCAGACTTGGACGCCTCGCTCATTACCATAGGTCTTGTCCTAGCCGCCTCCAAAGAGCCACCCGGTCCCCGCAGCGCCCTCCAAGGAACGCTGGCGCAATGAACGCGATTCAATCGCGGTTTGTGGGCACGCACGAATTTCATCGAACAAGAAGATCGAGCGCTTTTGGCGGATAGTATCATCAAAGGCGGGACGCGATGTCAACTGTCCGGTCTTGTGCATATTGTATTCCGTTGACTATTTAGAACAATTGTATGACTCTTGCGTCGCTGCAGATGCTGCGCTGACGATTTTCGTCTGCGAAGGATCGTCGTTGTAGCTTCTAGCTTGATTGGGCGACTGCACAACCGACTGCGGACCTGATGACGAAAGCGCAAATCTCCAAACATGGCAGGGCAATTTGGGAATCAGGACCCAAACTTGTTGCAAACGGCAACAAGCGGCCGCCGGGAAGCAAGGTAGTCCCGCGGCACGTTGAACTCGCCAAGCGAATTGTCGATCAGGCCCGGCGGGAGGGCTGGCCGCTCCGCTATCACCTGACGGAAGCCAGCCTCGTCCGGGCCTTCAAGGTGTCGCGCTCGCCGGTGCGTGCCGCACTGAAACTGCTAGCCGAACAAGGGGTCGTCCAGGCAGAGCGTCATCGCGGTTACTTCTTGGCGCTTGGCCAAGAAGAACTGGCACGGGTCCATCTGGAGGTGCCCCTCAGCGACGTGGAACTTGTCTACTGCCGCCTCCTTGAGGACCGGATCAATGGCACCTTGACCGGTGAACTGCACCAAAAGCGCCTTTTGGAGCGCTACAATGTGACCCGGCCGTTGCTAATGCGCGCCATCGAACGCATGGAAAGCGAAGGCCTTCTGGCCCGCGACCGGGGCCACGGCTGGTCCTTCCTGCCGGTCATCGAAGACCTTCGCTCGGAAAGGGCCTCGCTGGATTTCCGCCTCATGGTCGAGCCGACGTCGATCCTGCTGGCAGGATTCTCGGTGGAGTACGAAGCCTTGGCACGAATGCGCCACAAGCATCTCGACCTGCAGCAGAACATTGCGAACGGTCGCCTGATCCCAAGCCAGGTCTTCGAGGTTGATGCCGAATTCCACCAGACCATTGCGGGCTTTTCGAACAACAGTTTCGTCATACAGGCGATTCAGCACCACAACCGCATGCGACGAGTGATCGAGTATCGCGGCTACGGTGACGGCAAGCGGGTTGCCGCCTGGATCACGGAGCACCTTCGGGTGATCGATGCTCTCGAGCGCCGTCGCTACGAGAGCGCTGCAGAGCTGATGGCCACTCATCTCAAGAACGGCAGGGCCTATGCCAAGCCCAGGAAATTGTGATCTATTGTATATGATCGAACATTAGATACAATCGCTTGGCGACAACATGAGGTCCGGCCGGCCAGGGAACGGGGCGAGGGGGTGACGATGGGAGAGCAGGGTGCGCGCTTGGCGGTCGACATCGGCGGCACCTTCACCGACGTGGTGCTGGAGTTCGGCAACCAGCTTCTGACGACCAAGGTTCTGACCACACCGGCGGCACCGGAGGAGGGGGCGGCTGCGGGTGTTGAGGAAATCCTGGCGCGCGCCGGCACCACCGCCGACGAGATATCCCTGCTGCTGCACGGCACGACGCTGGCCACCAATGCGATCCTCGAGCGCAAGGGCGCATGCTGCGCGCTGGTCACGACCGAAGGCTTTCGCGATGTGATCGAAATTGGCTACGAGAGCCGTTACGACCAGTACGATCTCATGATCGAAAAGCCGACGCCACTGGTGCCGAGAACCCGCCGCTTGACCGTGGCCGAACGCACGGACGTAGAGGGCCGCGAACTGGTCCCGCTGAACGAGGCGGGCGTCCTGGCGCTGGCACCGGAGTTGCGGCGCCTCGCCGTGGAGAGCGTTGCCATCGGCTTTCTGCATTCATACGTCAACCCGGCCCACGAACGCCGGGCGGGCGAAATCCTGGCCAACGAGCTTCCGGACCTCTCGGTTTCCCTGTCCTGCGAAGTCTGCCCGGAGGTCAGGGAGTATGAGCGCTTCACGACGACCACCGTGAATGCCTACATCCGCCCCTTGATCGAGGGCTATCTGGGACGACTGCAACAGCAGCTGGCGCGGATCGGGCTGACCTGTCCGGCCCTCCTGATGACATCGGCCGGCGGGCTGACGACCTTCGAGACCGCGATGCGCTTTCCGATCCGTTTGGTGGAGTCGGGGCCTGCGGGCGGCGCCATTCTTGCCAGCCGGGTCGCCGCCGAACTGTCGCTCGACAAGGTGATCTCCTTCGACATGGGGGGTACGACGGCCAAGGTTTGCCTGATCGAGGACCAACGCCCGCAGACCGCGCGGGAGTTCGAGGTCGACCGCGCCGCCCGCTTCATCAAGGGCAGCGGGCTGCCCTTGCGGTTGCCGGTTGTGGAAATGCTCGAAATCGGGGCCGGCGGCGGCTCGATCGCGCAAATCGATGCCCTGGACCGGATCCGTGTCGGGCCGGAAAGCGCCGCGGCCGATCCCGGGCCGGCCGCCTATGGGCGCGGAGGCGCTCACCCTACCGTCACGGATGCGGACATTGT
Organism: Rhodospirillales bacterium; assembly: GCA_965222795.1. Lineage (GTDB taxonomy): Bacteria > Pseudomonadota > Alphaproteobacteria > Kiloniellales > CBDCUY01 > CBDCUY01. The sequence goes on from OZ244972.1 coordinate 5,189,003, forward strand.
CCTCGGGCGCATTGATCCGGAACGCTTCGCCGGCGGCCAGGTGCCGCTGGAGCCGGCACGGGCGGAACGGGCGATTGCCGAGACGATCGGCAAACCGCTGCAGCTCAAACCCGAGCTGGCCGCCTACAGCGTCTGCGAGATGGTCGACGAGACTATGGCCAATGCCGCCCGAGTGCATGCGGTCGAACGCGGCAAGGTGGCCGCGGAACACAGTCTCATCGCCTTTGGCGGCGCTGCCCCGCTGCACGTGGGCCGGCTAGCGGAGAAGCTCGGCATCGGGCGGATCGTGGTGCCACTGGATGCCGGTGTCGGCTCGGCGGTCGGCTTTCTCCGCGCGCCGGTGGCCTACGAGGTTGTCAGAAGCCGTCACATGCGGCTTGGCGCTTTCGACCCGATGCTCGTCAACAACCTTCTCGAGGACATGCGCTCAGAAGCCCTTGCCGTGGTCGAGGCGGCCGCGGCCGGCACAGCGTTTGAAGAAGTGCGCGGCGCCTTTATGCGCTACGTCGGACAGGGACACGAGGTCTTCGTGCCGTTGCCGGGGCGGCTTCTTGCCGGGCGGGACGACGCCACCTTCAGAGCGGCCTACGAAAGCGCCTATGAAGTGCTGTTCGGCCGTGTGATCAGCCATGCCGAAGTAGAGGTCCTGACCTGGCTGTTGCGGCTTACGTCGGTGAGCGGACCGCCGGCGACTTTGCCGGAAGCGCAGGTACAAACCGAACCCCGGGCCAGCGCGATGCGGGATATCATCGACCCGGCCAAGGGCGAGCCGATTACCGTGCCGGTGCATCTGCGATTGGACCTGGTCCCGGGTGCGGCTATCGCCGGCCCCAGTCTCATTGCCGAAGACCAGACCACGACCTTCGTGCCCGACCGCTTTGTCGCCCGGATATCGAGCGGTGGCCATATAGTGATGGAAGCGCTGGTGGAGGACCCACGATGAGCCAGGACGGTGCCCTTGCCAAGATCCGTATGCAGGTGATGTGGAACCGGCTGATCGCGGTCGTCGAAGAACAGGCGCAGACGCTGCTGCGCACAGCCTTCAGCCCGATCGTACGCGAGTGCGGCGATCTCTCCGCCGGCGTGTTCGACCTGCAGGGCCGAATGCTTGCCCAGGCGGTCACCGGAACGCCCGGTCACGTCAACTCGATGGCCGAATCCGTGAAGCACTTCATCCGTCATTTTCCACCCGAGACCATGGCAGAAGGAGACGCCTACACGACCAACGATCCCTGGATGGGATCGGGCCATCTCAACGATTTCGTGGTGACAACGCCCTGTTTCCGCGATGGCCGGCTGGTCGCCCTGTTCTCCTGCACCGCCCATTTGACCGATATCGGCGGCCTTGGCAGCGGACCGGACGGGACCGACGTGCATATGGAAGGCATCTATGTCCCCATGATGAAGCTGGCCGACCGCGGCGTCTTCAACGATACTCTGGTCCAGTTGGTCCGCCGGAACTCGCGCCAACCTATCGAATCCGAGGGCGATATCCATTCGCTTGCTGCCTGCAACGACGTGGGCTGCCTGCGGCTCAAGGAAATGATGGCCGAATTCGAACTGGCGGATCTGGACAGCCTGGCCGACTACATCTGCAACACCTCTCGGCGCGCGGTGGAGCGGGCCATCGCCGCGCTGCCGAACGGCGTCTACCGCAACAGCATGAGGATCGACGGGTTCGAAAATCCGGTCGACCTGGTGGCCAGCCTGACCATCGACGATGACTCGATCCTGGTCGACTATGAAGGGACCTCGCGGGTCTCCAGGTACGGTATCAACGTGCCGGTCACCTATACCGCCGCCTATACCTGTTTCGGGCTGAGCTGCGCGACGGGGCTGGAGGTCCCGAACAACGCCGGCTCGCTGGCGCCCTACCGTGTCACCGCGCCACAGGGATCGATCCTCAACGCGCTCTATCCGGCTGCCGTCAGCGCACGGCATATCATCGGCCAGATGCTGCCCGATGTGGTCTTCGGCTGCCTCGCCCAGGTTATCCCGGATCGCGTGCCGGCCGAGGGGGCGTCGTGCCTCTGGAGCATCACCATGCGAGGCGAGACGGGCCGCCAGGACCAGGAGAACAACCTCTTCACCATCACTGCCGTGACCAACGGCGGCACCGGGGCAAGACCGACCAAGGACGGCCTTTCGGCAACCGCCTATCCGAGCGGGGTCAAGGGAACCCCGGTCGAAATCAACGAGTCGGTGGCTCCGCTGATCTTCCACCGCAAGGAACTGCGGCCCGGTTCGGGCGGCAGCGGCAAGAACCGGGGCGGCCTCGGTCAGGTGATCGAAATCGAAAGCGCGATCGGGGCCAGTTTCGAGCTATTGTCAGCCTTCGACCGCATCGATCATCCGCCGCGCGGCCGCAATGGCGGCGGCCCGGGCCAGGGCGGAGAGGTTCGTCTGGCTTCGGGCCGCCGTCTCAAGGGTAAGGGCACGCAAATCATCGAAGCGGGGGAACGCCTGATCGTTCACACGCCCGGCGGCGGCGGCTTTGGGGCGCCGTCGGAACGCGATCCCCAGCGCCTGCGGGAGGACATCGAGAGCGGAGTGGTGCCGGCGACGGATGCTGCTGGCCGGGTTGGGAGTTGAGCTGAGATGGAAGATCCGCAAGCCATATGCATTCCGGCCGCGCGCGGCATGGCTGCCAGGGTATCGGCCGGCCAGCAGGTCAAGGTGGTCAACAGCTACGGCACGCAGGTGCTCGATACCTGGGCCTTCAATGCCGCGGACCTGACCGAGCACATGTCGATGGCTCACACACGCTCGTTCAACAGCAGCATCTATCCGGCTGTCGGTACTGTTCTCGTGACCAGCCGGCGGCGTCCGATCCTGGCCTTTCTGGAAGATACGTCGCCCGGCCTGCACGACACCCTGCTTTGTGCCTGCAACTTGGAGATCTATCAGGAACTCGGCGTCGAGGACTATCACCGCAACTGTCAGGACAACCTCCATGAGGCGCTGGCGGCGCTCGGCCTCTCGGTAACCGACACACCCAACCCCTTGAACCTTTTCATGAACACGCCGGTCGTCGAGGGCGGCGCCATCGACCGGCGGCCGCCCGCCTCGAAGCCGGGCGATCATGTCTTGCTGCGTGCCGAGATGGACCTAGTGATCGCGTTCTCGTCCTGCCCGCAGGACATCACGCCGATCAACGGCCCCGAGCTGACGCCACGGGATGCCCACTTTTCCATCCAAGGGGTGGGTTAGCGCCGATGACCAGACAAGATCATGCAGACCCGATTCTGGAACTCACCGATATCCACAAGAAGTTCGGCGACCTCGAGGTGCTGCGCGGCGTGGACCTGACGGTATCGCCCGGCGAGGCCATTGCCATCGTCGGGGTCAGCGGCTCCGGCAAGAGCACGCTGCTACGCTGCGTCAATCTGCTTGAAGAGCCGACCAGCGGCGCCATCACCTTCGCCGGTCAGGCGGTAGAATTCGGCGGCGGGCAGTCCTTGTTCAAGCGAAACCGGGCGTTGACCGCCTTGCGGGCGGAAATCGGCATGGTCTTTCAGCAGTTCAATCTTTGGCCGCACAAAACGGTGCTCGGCAACGTCATCGAAGCGCCGATGATCGTGAAAGGGATCCCGCGGCGCGAGGCGGTGGCTACCGCCGAGGAACTGTTGGACAGCATCGGTCTGCTCGACAAGCGCGACGAATTTCCTTCGCGGCTGTCCGGCGGTCAGCAGCAGCGGGTCGCCATCGTTCGTGCCCTGGCCATGCAGCCCAAGCTGATGCTGTTCGACGAGGTGACCTCTTCCCTCGACCCGGAGCTGGTCGGCGAGGTGCTCGATCTCATGGCGCGCCTGGCCGCCGACGGCATGACGATGCTGCTGGTCACCCACGAGATCGACTTCGCCCGGGATGTCAGCGACCGAACCATTTTCATCGACCAGGGTCTTATCGAGGAACAGGGACCCTCGCGCGAGATCCTGGCTAACCCGCAAACCGAACGCATGCAGCGATTCCTCGAACGGGTGCTGCACAGGGTTTCGGTCAGGTAGCCCGCGCTAAAGGCCAGCGCGAAGAAGGAGACTGGAGTTAAGCCATGGCCCAGAACGAAGGTGCCGTTGCCACCTATGGCGACATGTACAATGCCGTGGATAACTGGTGGAGCCTGATTGAGGTCTATCTGCCCCTCTTCGGTCCGGCGGCTTGGGTGGTGGTGGAAGTCACTGTCCTGTCGATCCTGCTGTCCTGGGCCTGCGGCCTGGTCGCGGCTCTGTGCAAGGCCTCCTCGTTTCGCCTTTTACGCTGGCCCGCCGAGTTTTATCTCTGGTTCGTGCGCGGCACGCCGCTTCTAACCCAGATCTTCGTAATCTACTTCGGCCTGCCGCAGATCGGCCTCGACCTCGACCCCTTCACGGCCGGGGTTCTGGCGCTTGGCATCAACGCCGGGGCCTATGTCGCCGAGATCATTCGCGGCGGTCTCTTGAGCATCCCCAAGGGACAGAGCGAATCGGCGCTGGCCACGGGCATGACCTACTTCCAGACGATGCGGCGGATCATACTGCCGCAGGTGGTGCGCGTGATCATTCCGCCGATCACCAACGACGCGGCTTCAACGCTGAAGAACACGTCGCTTTTGTCGACCATCACCATCATGGAGCTGATGCTGCAGACACAGGTTATCGTGAACACCACCTTCCGGCCATTCGAGTTCTACATTCTGGTTTCGATCATCTACCTGATCCAGACCACCGTGTTGATGGCGCTACTGCGCTGGTCCGAGCGGCGTTACGCTTTGGCCTATTAACGCCCATAGGGGCGCGACGTTATTGGCTTCTTGCAAGCCGTTTTTGGTGGCCCTTAGCCGATTGTCTCGCGTGGTGCGGGACCGCGGGCCGCCCAACAAAGGGAGCGGAACACATGACGATTAAGCAATTTATCAGTCGCGGATTGGCCGCTGGGGCCATTATCCTCGGCGTCGCCTCCACATCCCCTGCCGACGCGGCGGACGACTTCGGGCTGATCGAGCCCGGTGTCGTCAAGTGTGCCTTCTCGGGCTCTTATGCGCCCTTTACCATGCAGAACGCGGCGGGCGAATGGGATGGCCTCGCCGTGCGCGTCTTCCAGGAGATGCTGAACCGGCTCGATCTTAAGTGGGATCCCGTGGTCACCAAGTGGGAAACCCTCCTGGTCGGTCTGTTCGCGGACAAGTACGACATCCTCTGCGGCACCATGGATATCACCAAGGAGCGGCAGGAACGGGTGCTCTTCGTCGACGGCTGGCTCGAGTCCGGCGGCCGCCTGATCGTCCACAAGGAATCCGACATTCAGGAAATCGACCAGTTCAAGGGCAAGACCATGGGGGTGCTGGTGTCCTCGACCTGGGCAGAACTGGCCAAGCCGCTCGAGCCCGGTGAGACCAAGTATTACCAGTCCGAAAATGATGCCATGCGCGATCTCTCCAACAACAAGATCGACGGTGTGATCACCGATTCAATTGCCGCAGCCTGGGCCATCGAAAACACCGGCCTGCCGTTGCGGATCGTGCCCGGCTTCCTGAGCCGCATCCAGAAGGGCTGGGCCGCAAAGAAGGAGCGCGTCGCCCTGGTCAAGGCGCTGAACGAGAAGTATGCCGAGATCGTCGCCGATGGGACCTATGAGAAGCTGACCGCCGACCTGATCGGCTACAGCCCCCATCCGGAAAAGCCGATCAGCAGCTTCAGCGAGTAGCAGACGAGCCGACGACCCTTGCGCCTGGGCTGCCGATAGGGGGCGGTGCAGGCGCTCGGTCGACGGTGCCTAGGTTAGAACTTGAGGAGCAGGAGGTAGGGCGATGTCTGATGAAGCTGGGCGCCGCGAGGCAAGGGCGCAAATTTGTCACTGGATCGACGAGGACCGCGACCTTCTGGTCGACACGCTGGTCCGTTTCGTACGGGCGAAAAGCCCCAACCCGCCCGGCGACACGCGCCAGGCGGCCCAAGTCTTGTGCGATTTTCTGAAGGAACGCGACTTGCCCTTCCGCATCGTCGCCTCCGACGAGACCATGCCCAACATCGTCGGCACCTTCGACGGCGCGCGGCCCGGTCGTCACGTCGTCTTCAACGGCCATATGGACGTCTTTCCCGTCGGCGAGTCCGGCACCTGGACCCATGACCCTTGGGGCGGCGAGGTCGAGAACGGGCGAATCTACGGCCGCGGCGTCAATGACATGAAGGCGGGCACCGCCAGCATCGCCTTCGCCTATCACTACCTGCACCGGCTGCGCGACCAGCTGGCCGGCCGGGTCACCTTGACCGCGGTCTCCGAAGAGGAAACCTTCGGCCCAAACGGGGCCCGTCACGTCATGGAAGCCTGTCCCGAGGTGCTGGGCGATGTCTGCCTGTCGACCGAGCCGACCGGCATCGAGAGCGTGCGTTTCGCCGAGAAGGCGGCCAACTGGCTGATCTTCACCGTGCGGACCTCCGGCGCCCACGGCGCCTATCCGCACAAAAGCGAGAACGCCAACGTCACCGCCGCCAAGCTGGTCCTCGATCTTCACGCCCTGCAGGATTTGGAGGTGAAGGCGCCGGATGTGGTCGTGCGGGCGCTGGACGGCGCCGACGCGGTGATCGACCGGGTGGCCTCGCCGGGAGCCGCCGAGATCCTGCAGAAGCTGACGGTGAACATCGGCGTCCTCAAAGGCGGCACCATGGTCAATATGTTGCCCGGCACCTGCGTGGTCGAAGCCGATATCCGGGTGCCGATCGGCGCCGATGCCGACGAGATGGTGCGCGAGGCCGGGCGAATCGCGGCGCGCTATCCGTCCGTGACCATGGAGGTGGTCCGCAAGTACAATCCGTTTTGGTCGGACCCCGAGCACGAGATGTGCCGCCTGATCCAGGCCAATGCCGAGGATGTGAGCGGCTTCAGGCCGCCGGCCATCGTCAGCCTGCCCTCCACCGATGTGCGGCTCTGGCGGATGCGCGATATTCCGGCTTACGTCTACGGCATTACGCCCTACAACGTAGCCATGGCCGACGAATATGCCGACATCGACGAAATCATCCATGTCCTGAAAGTGCACACGCTGTCGGCCTTCGATTTCCTGTGCGGGGCGGGCGATCCGGCATGACCGGCGGGAAGGGCTGGAGTTTGGGACCAACTGACGGGATCAGACTGCGATGACACAGGGCACTGACCTGCCGGCCGACTCGCTCACCCTGCCGCGCTTTTGCGGGCTTGCCAGCTTCATGCGGGTGCCGACAAGCGAGACGCCCCAGGGGGCCGATGTCGCCATCGTCGGCCTGCCGAGCGATTCAGGCGGGCCCTATCGCACCGGCGCGCGGTTCGGCCCCGCCGCGGTGCGGAGCCAATCGGTGATGCTGCGCCAGGTCAATCCCTATCGCGGCAATCTTAACATCTTCGAGGCCATGAAGATCGTCGATGTCGGCGACTCGCCGGTCGTGCCGGGCTATCTGGAACAGTCGATGGCCCATATCGAAAAGACGATCGACGCCATCGCCGGCGCCGGCGCCATTCCGCTGGCCTTCGGCGGCGACCACTCGGTCAGCCTGCCCGAGCTGCGCGCCCTGGCACGCCACCATGGGCCGCTCGCCCTGGTCCACTGGGATGCCCATTCCGATACCTGGGACAACTATTTCGATGGCCTGAAGTACTCTGCCGGCACTCCCTTTCGGCGTGCCGTCGAGGAAGGCTTGATAGAGCCCGCCCATTCGATCCAGATGGGCATGCGCGGCTCGCTGTTCCGCGACAGCGACCTGTCGCAGTCGCTCGAACTGGGCTTCGACCTGGTAACGACCGATGACTGCATGGCGATGGGGCCGGAAACTTTGGCCAGGCGCGTGCGGCAGCGCGTGGGGGCCCGGCCCGCCTTTCTGACCTTCGACATGGACTTTGTCGACCCGGCTTCGGCCCCGGGCGTCCAAACCCCGGAAGCAGGAGGGCCCTCGGCGCGCGAGACTCTGGACTTCGTTCGCGCCCTCTCCGGGCTTTCAGTGGTTGGCGCCGACGTGGTCGAGACCAACCCGCTCTATGACGGTCCGGGCCAGATTACCGCGCTGCTAGCGGCCACCGTGGCGTCCGAGTTTTTGGCCTTGATCGCCGCCGAGCGGCGGGCAGGGGGATAGCTGGCGCTGCCGCGCTCTCTTCCCAATGCCTCACCGGACAAAGAGTCTTGCTGAGACACGGCGGCGTTCAAGTCAATCGTCGGTGGGAGGGCGGGGCCGACGCTCCCCGGGCGCCAAGGAGCGGCTCAGAAAGTTGGCGGCGCGTTGACCCAGAGGATCCGGGCGGTGCCGCTGCCGATGTTGCGGTAACTGTGCGGGAGTTCCGACCGGAAGTAAAAGGAATCCCCGGGAGCGAGGTAGTAGGTGGTCGAAGCGACCGTCAATTCTAGCTCGCCTTCCAGGACATAACCAACCTCCTCGCCCTGGTGGCTGATGGCGCCGCCGCTGTCGGCCCCTTGGCTCACCACATGCACGTTGCCTTCCAGCGATTGTCCGTCCACAAAGGGGGTCACCCGCTCCAGGCGGATGGGATCTGCCCCGTCTTGTGCATTGATGATGATTTCCGGGCGCGCGCCACCGCGATAAACCGTCACTTCATCGGCCGCCGTTTCTCCGAATAAGGAGGCTATGGAGGTGTCCAGAACCCGCACGATCCGATGCAGCGTGCGCAACGAGGGCGTCGCCTTGTCGCACTCGATCTTCGACAAAAGACTTTCCGAGCAACCAACCTTGTTGGCCACGTCCTTCAGGCGCAGGCGCTTCAATCGCCTGGCGTAGCGAATCTTCGCGCCGATGCCTTGGAATTCGCTTGCCGAAGTGAATTCTGGTTCAGTCATGACCAATCATAGGCCAGCAGACCCTGCGGCCCCAGCAGACCCTGCGGCCCCAGCAAACCCTGCGGCCCCAGCAAACCCTGCGGCCCAGGCAAGCATCTGCCAGGCCTTTGCGCAGCCTCCCAAAATGCGGCCGAGTGAGCCCTGTCGCTGCAAAGAGACTTTCTCCGCCTTTCAAATTGTTCAAGTCACTTGACAGTGTATCATGTCGTTGGAAGAGTATGAAGACACGGATGGCCATCGTTCGATACGGCCATTCCGGGAAAATCGAAGACCCACGAAAGGGCGAGGCCGTAATGCAAGGCGGTGCCGATCGGGTCGGCGTGAGTGGCCCTGCTGCGGCTGCCGGGCAATGAACCAGCTCCGGAGCGTATCGACAGGTAATGCTGTGACCATTCATATCAATGGGAGGATAGGATACATGAACAAGCAGCGATTTGGCAGCTTGGCGGGTGGGATTGTGCTCGCCGCGGCGTTTGGCATCGGCGGCGTCCTGGCCGACGACACCATAAAGATTGGTGTCCCGGTCGGGCTAAGCGGCGCTAATAGTGTTGTCGCACCCTCGGTGGTCCAAGCCGCGGAGTTGGCGGTTTCCGAAATCAACAAAGCCGGCGGTGTGCTAGGCCGGCAGCTGGAATTGGTGGTGGCCGACGACGGCAGCGGAGCCCAGGGCGCGCAAAAGGCTTTTGATTCCCTGGTTTTCCAGAAGAAGGTCGATGCCCTGATTTCAATGGAGACCAGTGCGGCTCGCAACGCCGGTCTGCCGATCGTCAACCGCGGCCGGGTGCCCTTCATCTATACCTCATTCTATGAGGGACGGTCCTGCAGCCCCTGGCTCTATGTCAACGCCTGGGTCCCCGAACAGCAGGTCGCACCGATTGTTGATCACTTCATGAGCGAAGAAAATGCAAACACGTTCTTCCTTATTGGCAGTGACTACGCCTTTGGCCGCGGCATGCTTGAGTTCACCGCCGACTACATCAAGGAAAAGGGCGGCAAGGTCCTGGGTGACGAGTACCTGCCGATGGACGGCACTGACTGGACGGCCATCATCAGCAAGCTGAAGTCATCGGGCGCGGACGCGTTGATCACCTCGACCGCTGGGGGCGCGCCGAACGTCACCTTGACCAAGCAGCTTAGGGCAGCCGGCGTCGACATCCCCTATGGCAATTTGGCTGTGGACGAGGGAACGGCGCGCAACATGGGTGCCGATGCGGCCGGCATCTACATCTCAGCCTCGTACATTACCGGCATTGAGAGCCAGGAGAACCAAGATTTTCTGGCCAACATGAAGGCCCACTTCGGTGACGAGCTGAAGACCCCGAATGACCTTTCGGTGCCCCAATACGAGGGCGTCTATCTCTACAAGCTGGCGGTGGAGAAGGCTGGCACCACGGATGCCCAGGCGGTGATCGACGCACTCGACGACGTCTCCTTCCAGGGCCCGCGCGGCAAGATCCAGATGAATAAGCAGCGCCACGCGCCGCTCACCATGTATCTGGCCCAGGTGCAGGCGGACGGCGGCATCAAGCTGATCAACAGCTTCACGGACGTTGATCCGGGCGAGCAATGCCCAAACCTGTGATCGGCGCCGGGCCAATGGTATAGACCGGTCGTGGCGATGTAAGATCGCGCGGCCGGTCGAATGTCTTGACGCCAAGACCGAGGGGGAACCGGGAATTTGGGCGTCCTGCTGCTTGATATTGTCACCACTGCGGCAATCCTCTTCGCCGTGGCCAGTGGTTTGATGATCATCCTCGGCGTCATGAAGCTGATCAATTTTGCTCATGGCGCCTTTCTAACCATCGGCGGCTATGCCGCCTTCGTCACCACCCAGTTTGGCTGGAACCCGTGGCTGGCCATCCCCTTCGCGGCCGTGGTCGGATTTCTGCTCGGGCTGGTTGTCGAACGAGCCATCGTGCGGCCGCTCTATGCTCGGCCGCTCGATGCGATCTTGGCGACCTGGGGCCTTGGCATTATCATCGGCCAGGTAATCACCATCGCCTTTGGGCGACAGGTGCAATTCGTGGAGAGCCCAGTTTCGGGGGCCATCGACTTCCTGGGCCAATCCTATTCGACCTATCGTCTGGTGCTGGTTGTCTTGGCGATTGTCCTGGCCGCGGCCCTGACAGCCTTGCTCTACTTCACCCGCTTTGGCCTAAACGCGCGCGCGGTGATCATGAACGAGGATTTGGCTCGGGGTCTGGGCATCGACAGCACCCGCGTTCGTTTGACCACCTTCGGCCTCGGGGCGGCGCTTGCCAGCATGGCCGGGGCGATGATAACGCCGCTGATTTCGGTGGATCCGAATTTGGGACTGCCGTGGCTGGTAAACTCCTTCATGCTGGTTCTGGTGTCCGGGGTGTCCATACCGGGCCTGATGGTGGCCTCGCTGATCCTTGGCGGTGCCCAGGTCATCGTCAGCACCTATCTGAGCGCCATCTTGGGTGGCCTGACCATCGTTGTTCTGGCGGCGATAATCTTGCGCATCCGTCCACAAGGCATAGCCCGTGGTTGAGGAGGTACCAGCGGCCGCTGGAACCAGTGCCAAGACGCAGCCACGTCGGCGGTCCAATCTTACGGCGGTACTGACGGGCGGCGGGATCTCCCTGGTGGTGCTCGGCGTTGCGCCCTTCTTCCTCGACATCTACACCGTCAACATTCTCATCCGAGCCCTGTTGCTGGCCGCTCTCGCGCTGACTGTCGATTTGCTGTGGGGCTACACCGGCATCCTCACCTTTGGACAGTCGGCATTTTTCGGCATTGGCGCCTATGCCTGCGCGCTCGTCTTCACCCACTGGGGTTTTGGTGCCGGATGGGCCCTTTTGGCGCTCGGCCTCGGGATTGTCGTTGCGATGGCGGTGGCGGCCCTGGCTGGTTGGCTTGCCTTTTACCATGGCGCCTCGCCGCTCTACGGCTCGATCGTAACCCTGGCGCTACCGATCATTCTAACGCAGGTGGTCTTTGCCGGTGGCCGAACCACGGGCTCCAGCAGCGGTCTGTCTGGTTTTCCAACCTACTATTGGTCCATTGAGACCTGGTTCTGGCTGGCCGGCGCTTTTCTGGTGATCGTAACCGGTCTCGCCTGGCTCTTCGTGCACTCTGACATGGGACGGGTCCTGGTGGCGATCCGCGAGAATGAGACCCGCTGTGCCTATCTCGGCATTCCGGTTTCGCGCATTAAGATCCTGTTGATGGTGGTCGCAGGGGTCATCGGTGCCATCGCTGGCTTCGGCTACGCCGCTTTCACCAACGTTGTGGCACCAGAACTGACGGGCTTCCTGTTGGGCACCGAGCTTTTGATCTGGGTCGCGCTCGGCGGACGCGGCACCCTGCTCGGTCCGGTGATTGGCGCCATCTTCATCGACGTGACGAGTTCCTACCTTTCCGGCAGCCTGCCGTTCTATTGGAAGCTGGTGATCGGCATTCTTTTTGTCGTGGTTATCGTCGCCCTGCCACAGGGTCTGTTGCCGGTCGTTGCCAAGTTCGCGCGCAAGATCCTGCCGTTCGGCGAGCGCGCACAAGATCCGCCCACCCTCGAAAGGGTGGCGGCCAAGACGGGTCGTCAAAAGGCTGCAAAGCCTCTCGTGGTGCGCGGTGTTCACCGCAATTTTGGCAGCTTGCAGGTGTTGCAAGGGATCGACTTTGAGGCAAATGAAGGAGAGCTTCTCAGCTTGGTCGGCCCGAACGGTGCCGGCAAAACCACCCTCATTCGCTGTCTCGCAAACGGGGTAGAGCGCTCTGGAGGCGACATAGAGGTCTTCGGTAAAAAGATGGGACGTTGGCCGCCGAACGCTTGCGTGGCGCTTGGGATTGGCCGCAAATTTCAGACCGCCAATGTCTTTGCCACTTTGACCGTTGCCGAATGTTTGCGGGTCGCGCGCTACCGCTTGGCGCCGCCATCGTTTTGGAGCAGCAGTGGGACACTCGAATTGCCGGAATCGGCGGGTCGCATCGTCGAGGAGACCGGGCTTTCACAAATTCTCACCACTGAAGCCCGACATCTTTCCCATGGGCAGAAGCAGGCCCTGGAGCTGGCCATGGTCCTGGCGCTGGAGCCCAACATCGTGCTGCTCGACGAGCCGACGGCGGGCCTTACCCGGACCGAGCGTGAGCGCATTGGCGCGATCTTGACCTCCCTGGTCGAGCGCGAGCATTTAAGCATCCTTTTGGTCGAGCACGATTTGGATTTCGTCCGCGAAATCAGCTCTCGAGTGATCGTCTTGCATCAAGGGCAAATAGCGCTCGATGGTTCCGTGGAGGAGGTGGTCGGCTCGGACCTGGTACGCAACATCTATGCGGGTAGCGCCCTCGACGACAAGGAGGATCGGTCATGAGCGACGCGAGCCAAAGCCTTGCGGTCAACGATCTGACCAGTGGCTATGGCGAAGCGATCGTCGTGCGGGGCGTGACCCTCACCGTTGCGCCCGGCGAAATCCTGGCGCTGCTCGGTAAGAACGGCATGGGCAAAAGCACGCTGCTAAAGACGATCATGGGGTTTCTGCCGGCACGCGACGGCAGGGTTGCCTTGCATGGGGAAGACATCACCCGAGATCCGCCCCACCGTATCGCGCGTCGATCGATCGCCTACACACCGCAGGAACAGGCAATTTTTCAGGATCTCTCGGTGGGCGACAATTTGCGCCTGGGCCAGGCCGATGACGCTTGGTTTAAGGAGGATCTGGAACGGGTCGCTGGCATCTTTCCTTTCCTGAAGCAACGTCTCGGCCAGCGAGCCGGAACGCTTTCGGGAGGGGAGCAGAAGATGTTGCTAATCGCTCGCGCCCTAATGGCCCGGCCAAAGCTGATGCTGGTCGACGAAATTTCCGAAGGACTACAGCCTTCGGTGATCGAGCGACTGGCTGATGCCCTGTTGGCGGAGCGGGACCGGACAGGTGTTGCCATGTTACTGGTCGAGCAGAACGTGCGCTTTGCGCTTTCTGTTGCTGATCGTTGGGCCATCTTGAAGTTAGGCGCCATAGACGACGAAGGCCAAAGCGATGCGCCGCAGGTGGCTGCCCGCATTACCGAGCATCTTTCGGTCTAGTCGGAGACAGGAAGGCGATGGCACTGCTATTGAACACCTTTTCCATTGTTGGCCATTGTTCTGCCAGCGGCATGCTGGGTGTAGCTGTCGCCACGGCTGTGCCGGCGGTCGGGGCGCTCTGCCCTTACGTAAAGGCCGGTGTCGGTGCGATCTCCACCCAGTCCTGGGTCAATCCCTATCTCGCTATCGAGGCCTTGCAGGCTATGGCCCGCGGCGCGACGGGACCCCAGGCGCTGGAGGAGGCTCTGGCCACCGATGCGGCCGCCGACGTTCGGCAGATCGGCCTGGTCGATGCGCAGGGGCGTAGTGCGGCCTGGTCCGGGCCGTCTTGCACTCCCTGGTTCGGTCACATTGTCGATGAACACTTCGCCGTTCAGGGCAACATGCTTGTGGGCGAAGCCACAATCGTCGCCATGGCGCAAAGTTTTCGGGAAAGTGCCGGCCAAGATCTGGCGGAACGCCTCTTGCAGGCCCTTGAGGCCGGGGATGCAGCCGGCGGCGACAAGCGCGGCAAACAATCGGCAGCGCTCTGCGTCCATCACGAAGAGGACTATCCCTGGCTCGATATCAGGGTGGATGAGCATGCCGAGCCTGTCGCCGAGCTGCGCCGGGTGGCTGAAATCGCTCGCGCCCAGTTGCTGCCCTTCGTGAAGGGGATGCCCAAGCGCAGGAAGCCAGACACAGGTCTGCCGGAAGACGTCACTCAGATGCTGCTCAGGCCGCCGCCCGAACGGCCTGGCGGCGGAGGTAGCTCACCATGAACTCGGTTGACGAGCGAGACCGCTACAGGGACCTTCTCGGTCTTGATGTCTCGCCGGAACGGTGGCGGGAACTCCTGACAGATTATGCCGACATTCTGGAGGAACTACGCAAACTGCGCAGTCTGGATCTAACGGACATTCATCCGGCCGTGGTCTTCGACCCGACCGGCGGCACCCAAGACGGCCAATGATCGATGAATTCAATGCCGCTTGATCGTCCTATCCAATCCCTCGCCCCAGAGATCCGAGACGGCGGTTTGTCCCCGGTTGATCTGGTGGAGGAGGCATTGCAGCGGATCGATCGACAAGATGGAGAGCTGAAGAGCTTCGTCCTTGTCTCAGGCAATGCCCGAAGGGATGCCGAGGCGACAGCCCGCGAGATCCGCGACGGTCGCTGGAAGGGTCCGCTGCACGGCATCCCCATTGCCGTCAAGGACAACTATCTGACTAGCGACATGCCGACCAAGGCCGGAACCGATTGCCCGGATATTAGCTACCCCCTGCTGGATTCCCACGCGGTGGCGAAGCTGCGTGCCGCCGGTGCCATCATCATCGGCAAGACCAGGCTGCACGAGTTCGCTTGGGGCACGGTTACGCCACCGACCTGCAACCCCTGGAGCTTGGGCCGCGTACCAGGCGGGTCCAGCGGCGGCTCTGCCGCGGCGGTGGCTGCGGGACTGGCTTCGGCGGCGCTTGGCTCCGACACCGGCGGCTCGATCCGCATCCCGGCGAGCCTTTGCGGCTGTGTCGGGCTGAAGCCGACCTTTGGGCGCATCGGTCGCAGCGGCATCGTGCCGCATAGCTGGTCGCTCGACCACGCCGGACCGTTGACCCGGACGGTGGGGGACGCGGCGATCATGCTCAAGGCCTTGGCCGGACCAGATCCGGGTGACCCATCCTGCCAGGATCGCCCGATCGCCAACTATGGAGCAGTGCTGGGCCAGCCGATCGAGGGCCTGAGGATTGGCATCTGCCGAAACCACTTCTTCAGCCGCAACCAGGCCGATGTGGCCGAGGCCGTTGAAGCGGCAATTGCCGAGCTGGCAGCCGCCGGCGCCGAGATTCGCGACGTCGAGGTGCCCAACTTGGCCTATGGATTGGGGGCGATTTTGGCAATCGAGCTCGCCTCCTCGACCGCCTATCACGATGCCTCGCTGCGGGCTGGCCTGGCGACCCAGTTCACCCCGGATGTACGCGCACTCATCGAGATGGGACGCCTGGTGACCGGACCGGACTACCTAAAGGCGGAGCAGTTGCGCCGCGTGCTGATTGGTGATTTCGGCCGAATTTTGGCGGAGGTCGATACGATCGTCACCCCGACCACTCCCTTGACTGCTTGGCCCCATGAGGCGAGGACGGTCAAGGTCGCCGGCGCTCCGGAAAGTGTCTTGGCCGCTTCTTGGCGTTTGACTTATCCGTACAATCTGACCGGCTTGCCGGCAATTTCGTTACCATGCGGCTTCGACCGGAACGGCCTGCCGATCGGTCTGCAGATTGCCGCCAGGCCCTTCGACGAGGTGACGTTGCTGCGTCTGGCCCATGCCTACGAGCAGCGCCACGATTGGTGGATGCGACGTCCACCGCGGTAAACAGGAAATGAGTAAGGTTTGACGATGACCAACGACAATCAGAATCCGGAAAGCAAGGTCCGCATCGCTTGTTTGCAGATGGAGCCGCACGTGGGGGAAAAGCAGCGCAACCTGGATCACAGCCTTAGGCTAATTGAACGGGCGGCAGGGGAGGGGGCCAAACTGGTGGTTTTGCCGGAGCTCTGCAACAGCGGCTACGTCTTCGAAACCCGGGCCGAGGCCAACGCGCTGGCCGAAACCATTCCCGAAGGGCCCAGCTGCCAAGCCTGGTCGGAAGCGGCAGCGCGGCATGGCCTGCACTTGGTCGCCGGCATTGCCGAAAAGGCGGGACAAGCGCTCTACAACGCCGCGGTGGTGATCGGCCCTGAGGGCGTGATCGGCACCTACCGCAAGAACCATTTATGGGCGGCGGAGAACCTCTTCTTCGAGCCAGGCAACCTCGGTGTGCCGGTCTTTCACACAGAGATTGGCCGCATCGCCGTAGCGGTCTGCTACGACATCTGGTTCCCCGAGGTCTTCCGCCTGGCCGCCTTGCAGGGTGCTGACATTCTCTGCGTGCCGACCAACTGGGTACCTATGGCTGACCAGCCCGAAGACCTGCCTAAAATGTCCAACATCCTCGCCATGGGCGGGGCGCACGCCAATTCCATGTATGTGGCCGCCGCCGACCGCATCGGCACCGAGCGGGGCCAGCCTTTCATCGGCAACAGCCTGATCGTCAGCTATACCGGCTGGCCGATCGCCGGGCCTGCAAGTGAAGACAAAGAAGAGATGCTGATCGTCGACGCTAATCTTTCCGATGCCAGGCGTAAGCGCAATTGGAACGATTTCAATCAAGTGCTGCGCGACCGGCGCATCGATCTTTACGGCGAAACCCTCGGCGCCGACGTCGCTCGCGGGTGGTATTAGCCGGAATTGTCAGGTTTAGGCATGTCGCCCTGCGGCCAGGTTTGACCCAAAGGGGATATTTTCCACACCGACGGCGCTTGCTGTGAAAAAGGTCGAGATGGTCCTCCTGCCGTCTGTCGCACCGACCTGGGCCGACGCTCTACTTGGTCCGATCTTTGCGTTGTAAAAGCGACTGGGCGATAATCAGCAAAGTCAGCGATACGGCGAGAACCATGGTGCCGATGGCGTTGACTTCTGGTGTGATGCCCCTGCGAATGGAAGAGAAAACATAGATCGGCAAGGTGGATTCCGGACCGGCGACAAAGAACGCAATGATGAAATCGTCAAAGCTGAAGGTAAAGCTGAGCAGGAAGCCGGCGAGGATGCCAGGAAAGATCTGCGGCAAGGTGACCTGGCGGAAGGTGCCCCACGGCGTTGCATAGAGATCGGCGGAGGCCTCGATCAAGGTGCGGTCCATCCCCTGGATGCGGGCCCTCACAATGACGATGACCAGCGCCATCGTGAACATGGTGTGCGCAGCGATCACCGTTACGTAGCCCATGCTAAGCTTGGGCGCCTGACCGATGCCTTCCGGCCATAAGGCAGCGAGCAGGGGATTGAGGAAATCGAAAACCGTCACCAGCGCGATCAAAGTGGCGATGCCAATCACGATGCCGGGAATCATGATCGCGATGTAGATCATGGAGTCGAATAGAATGCGAAACCATCCCTTGACGCTCTGCAGCGCCAACGCGGCCATGGTGCCGAACAGGCTGGCCAAGACGGCCGTCGAGCCGGCGACGATCAAGCTGGTCGTCAAGGCGTCCATGACAAAGGGATTGGACAAGGCCTTGCCGTACCACTGGACCGAAAACCCGCGCAGTTCCGAAGCGTGCCGACCAGCGTTGAAGCTGAACAGCACGATGATCCCGATCGGGATATAGAGAAACAGATAGATGACAACGGCGTAGAGTCGCATCCCCACGGCTACGCACTCACATGATCGAAACGTCTTCGCGTTGCCGGGAAACGCGGGCCATCATTCTCATGTAGATCGATACCGTCACCAGCATGACGATAACCAGCGTGGCGGCCACCGCCGAGCCATAGGCCCAATTGCGCGATTGCAAGAACAGATCGACCAGCGCGTTGCCGACGAAGAAAACCTTGCCTCCGCCGAGCAGTGCCGGAATCAGAAATTCACCCATCAACAGAATGAACACCAGCATGCATCCGGTCGCGATGCCGGGCAAAGAAAGGGGAAGTGTTACTTGGCAGAATGTTCGGAAAGGCGAAGCGCCAAGATCGCCGGAGGCTTCCAAAAGGCGCTTGTCGAGTTTGTCCAGGCTGACGAAGATGGGAAACACCATAAGGGGCAAATAGCCATAAACGATGCCGATCAAGACAGCGAATGGTGTGTTGATCAGCCGCACCCCGTCTATGCCGATAAAATCCAGCAGCTGCGGAATGCCTCGACCGCCCAAAAGATAAAGCCATGCATAGGTGCGGATGAGCAAGCTAGTCCAAAACGGCACAATCACCAGCACAAGCAAAATCAGTCTGTTGTGCGGCTTGACGTGAACCGCCAGGTAGTAGGCAAGCGGATAGGCAATCAATAGCGCCACCAGCGTGCCCAATGGGGCCAGCAGCATCGTATTCTTGAAGGCCGTGAAACGTGCCGGAAGATTGAGGTACTGGTCGAAAGTAAACGCCGGCAGGTAGCCGCCCGCCGGCGCTCGTTCACCGAAACTGAAGATGAAAACGACGGCAAGGGGCAGCACGAGCAAGCCAAGGAACCAGAACGCCGCCGGTGCCAAAAGCAACCTGTTGATCCAGCTCCCAGTCAAGTCTGTGCCTGCTCCCTACCGTACCAATCAAGCGCAAAATCCGCTCAAGCCGACTTGAAGCGCGCGATGATCTCGGCCCGCAGCGGGTCCGTCAATGTGGCGGCGGCGCCAAACTCCAGGGGGCTGAGAGCCTCCTCGGCCGGGTACATGACCGGATCGTTGAGCATCGCCTCCGGCAGCATCTTTTTGGTACGCACATCCGCGGTGGCATAGCCATGCGCGTGGACCTCGTTGACGTTGTTTTCCGGATTGGTCAGGAAGTCGATGAGGGCATAGGCAGCTTCGCGGTGCGGCGCCCCCTTCGGAACCGCGTAATAGTCGCTCCACAGCTCGCCGCCTTCTACGCCCAGCTTGTATTTCATTGACGGGATGTCGCGGCTGAGCTGGATGCCGTCGCCAGACCAGCAGATAGAAACCCAGGCGTCGCCTGCGCGCAACGGCGGCTGGTAATCACTGGTAATGGCAAAGATATGCGGCTTGACT
Source organism: Rhodospirillales bacterium (assembly GCA_965222795.1). GTDB lineage: Bacteria > Pseudomonadota > Alphaproteobacteria > Kiloniellales > CBDCUY01 > CBDCUY01. The sequence continues at coordinate 5,208,409 of OZ244972.1, forward strand.
TCGATGAGGAGCTTTTCAGCATTGGCCAGCTCGTCCGGATCGATCGAGTTGAAGGAATAGCCAAGCGCATTACATGCGGCGCCGATGGTTGTCAGTTGATAGTCGTGCACGATCGTTCGGCCATCGTGGTCGGTCTTTGCCAGGTCGAAGAATTCCTTCCAAGACGTCATCGCCTTGGCTTTATCCGAATCATACACGAAACCGGTATGGCCCCAATTCTTGGGCACCGCATAGAGGGTCCCATCGACGGAACCGGCTTCCGAGAACCGGGTTTCGAAGGCGCTCGCATCGTAGTGCGGAAGGAGGCTGGTATCGATGGGTTCGATAATGTCCTCGCTGACATAGGTAGTGATGGTGTAGTTGGTTGGCACGAAGACATCCCAGCCGGTGCCGCCCGCCTGAAGCTTGGCCAACATTTCCTCGTTGGATCCGAAGACGTTCACCTGCACGTGGGCGCCGGTCATCTCGGTGAACTTCTCGAAGTTCTTTGGATCGTGATAGTTCGGCCAGGTCGCCAGTATGACACGGTCGCCGATGTCGCCCGCCGCGTAGGCCTTTCGAGGCGCCAAGCCGGGCACTGCCGTGCCCAAGACCGCCATGGCGGTTCCAAGACCCGTGACTCCCATGAAATGGCGTCGAGATACCGAGCCTTTTTGGTAACGCCGCAACTCTTCCATGAACTTCTTCGCCGTGATCGGCAAATCGTCTTTGTAGCTCTTGTTCATTGTCATCTCCTCTGTGTGGGAACCGTCCGTCGTTGCGTTCGCTATCGGGCCGAAGGCGACGGAATTCTTTTACGGCTCTATGAATCTCCTAGGGCTAAGGCCGCGTCGTTTCTCCATCCAACTGTAACGATTTCATCGAGGGCAAAGCCTCCGCGCGCGCTTTCGATATGCTTGGGCGACAGCACCAAGACCTCGCCAAGACTGTCAACATCGATAAGGTACTCTGTGTGCTCGCCCAGGAAGATGCGATTCTTGACGCGCCCAGTCAGCGCCACGTCGGTTTGCATGTCGGTGGCGCTGTTATCTCGGGTTGCCACTACGATCAACTCCGGGCGAATTGCGATGCTAGCGGGCGCCCCAACCGTGAGGCCACCGCCACTGGAAGGGCGGCCAACAAACGAACCACCGTTTTCTTGCTCAACGGTCACCGAGCGGCCATTGACATTCGTCACAGAGCCCGAGATGAAGTTCGATTTTCCAACGAAATCAGCGACGTAAAGATTGGCGGGCTGATCGTATAAATCGCGCGGGCTCCCTGACTGCACAACCTTTCCACTGCGCATGATGCAAATTCGATCACTCATCGAAAGCGCTTCTTCCTGATCATGAGTGACGAGCACGAATGTAATGCCCACATCGCGCTGGAGCGTCTGCAGCTCGATCTGCATTTCCCGGCGCAGTTTCCGATCGAGTGCCGCAAGCGGCTCATCAAGCAACAAGACGGTCGGGCGATTGATCAACGCTCGCGCAAGTGCCACGCGCTGTTGCTGGCCACCGGACAGCTCCCAAACACGGCGTTTGCCGAAGCCCGACATTCGCACCGTCTCAAGTGCTTCATCGACACGCCTTGCTTCTTCAGACTTGCCTGGTCGCGGATTTTGCTGGCGGATACCGTAGCCAATGTTTTCCGCCACGCTCATATGCGGGAACAATGCATAGTGCTGGAACACCATGTTGACCGGACGCTTGTGCGGCGGCACGCCGATGACGGAAATGCCGTCGATTTGGACATCGCCTTGGCTCGGTTGTTCGAACCCCGCGATAAGGCGCAACGATGTGGTTTTGCCGCAACCCGAGGGCCCTAAGAAGCTAAAGAATTCACCCCTTTCAATGGACAAGCTTACATCATCGACGGCGACAACATCGCCAAAACACTTAGTGACGCTGCGGAACTCGATGTCGCTCCTGCTCTGACTTCCGGATAGTGTCGGCAATGCTTTCCTCCCGCCGGTGATGCATACCTCATCAACCAGAGGAAATTCTATTTTTGTAAAATGGGTAGACTACCACCCAACTTACCTATATGCGTAGCATTGTGGCGAAATAAGGCATATACCTAACTGGGCATATGACAAATTTGGTATGCCTAATTGTTTAGAGGCACAATGTTGGAGCGGTTTCGTGGCCGGGCAGACTAGGCGAACAGGCAGTGCCGAGACCGGTAGCCCGGCTTGGGTGAAGTTGCTCGCGCAGAGCATTGATGCCATCGGTGACAAAGCCTTTCCTCTTGCTCTTGTCGATGCCCTCAAGTCGCTCACGGACTTCGACTATTCAGTCGTCTTTGCCTACTACAAGAGTGAAAAACCGCTTTGCCTTTTTCATACATTTTCGCCCGAAAAGCGGGTGATCTTCGTAGACGATTATCAAAAAGGACCCTATCTGCTGGACCCTTTTTTCAAAGCTTGCGACCGTCAAGTCGAACCTGGCCTCTACCGGCTTCGTGATATTGCGCCCGACCGTTTCTATCAAAGTGAGTACTACCGCTCCTACTACATCCAAACCGGCCTTTCCGAGGAGGTCTGCTACACCTTCTATCTCGCAAATAGCGTCGCCGTCGCCATTTCGCTGATGCGCTCGGGCGAGAGTGCCCAGTTCTCGGCGCGGCAATTCAGAATCTTGGAGTCCGTGGCGCCGATCGTCATCAGCCTGGCGCGGCGGCATTGGCAGGATGTCCCGGAAATGTTCAACCTCGATACCCAAAAGGAGGCACGACGCGACGACCGATCGCTCATCGAAAATACCGTCAGCGACCTCTTCGGCAAGCACATCACGCCGCGAGAAACGCAGGTTGTCGCGCAGGTACTGGAAGGTCACTCCTCAGATTCTATCGCCAAGAACCTTGGCATTTCGGTGGGTACCGTCCGCATCCACCGGCGAAACATTCACGCCAAGCTGCGAATCTCCTCTCAACAGGAACTTTTTTCGATCTTCTTCAAGAGAATTACGACAGGTTAGTGTGGTGGATCTGAAGTTCGTATGATTGTCGGGGCGCCAAGCAAAACGAACTTCAGATCTGAGAACCACACTAAACTTTACAAGTTGCTAGTGTCCTTATCGATCCCGAAATTCGGTCGGAGTGCGCCGCAAAATTGCACGAATTTCGGAATCGGGACACTAGCGCGACCGGCGGCCACGATGAAGCGGAGCCGGGATCGGATCCTTTAGGCCCTGCCGAACAGCCTTGTTTCTTGGCCCGGCAAGACCCATCACGCCGGGTGCCTCAGGATCATTTTGGGTGGCCTGAACGAATAGCCTTTGCGGAAAGAAGCAGTCCAGCTTGGAGAACCGCAGCGAGGCCTTGGCAGTCAAGGTCCCCGTTGCCGCTCCTCATGACATCGTCTTTATTTTATCGGATCGTGCCACCAATGTTCGAACGGATTGCTGTAAAGTATAGTGTCGACCGTGGTTTTAGTGATCGAAGGCAAGGCGCTTTCACCGGCAAAGTGCTCCATGGCGCGCAGCCCCTCCGCAGCCTCGGACAGCCCTGAGAAGGGAAAATCCGTCCCGAAGAAGACCTTGTCGGCGATCGCGTAGTCCTGGATCTCGGCAAGGCAGTTGTAAAAGATCCAAGGCCGGTAGCAGAGGCCGGTGATCTCGCCATAGACGTTTCGGTTCTTGCGCACCACGACCGTACATTCGGCGGTCCAGGGGTGGCCCATGTGGGCCATAACGATCTTGAGTTCCGGGTAGGCCAGGGCGACGGGATCCACGTGTAGGGGGCGGCCGCAGTCGATCGGCGAATTGACCGTGAAGGTCGTGCCCATGTGCAGGGTGAGCGGCAGGTCGTTGGCCTGACAAAAGGCATAGATTGGTCTCATGCGCTCGTCGCCGAGCCCGACGCCGTTGTAGATCGGACCGTACTTGACCCCTTTAAAGCCATGGTCGCGCAGCGATGCTTTCAGCCTTTCCATATAGTCCGGCTCGCGTGGGTCGACGTAAGCAAAACCGACAAAGAGATCCGGGTACTTCTCCACCGCTTCTGCTGTGGTTTGGTCGCTGCCCTGAATGCCCAAGCTGTCGCCGTAGCGAGGGCTGAAGACGATGGCCTTGGCCGCCCCGCTCAGTTCGCGGGCCACGGTGTCGGCGTCGCTCTTCGGCGGCAGACCGCCGGGGCGAACCCGTGCGAGCTGCTCGTGATAGAGCGGCAGGTACTGGTCCGGGCTCCAGACGTTGACGTGGCAATCGTAAAGCGCTGGCATTGTGCTCTCCCGCTCACGCCGGCTGGTCGAGGAAACGGGCAAGGGCCGCGATCCGCCTGCGCCCGAAGGCCGTGGTTTTGCCGTGGGGTGGGCGCACCGCGGCGCTTGCCAAACCAAGACGCCTAGCCATGAGAGGCTTGCCGTAAATCAAGAGCGTGTCGATCGATTCCATCATCATGTGCCAAAGCGGCAGAACCTGGCCGTAGAGACCCTCGGCCTCCCGCCGTGCCTCGGCGCCGCCGTCGCGGTAGAGGCGATAGATACGGGCCGAGACGTCGCCCGTCTCGGCGCCAGGAATGAACCCGGTGCAGCCGGCCTCCAGGCAATCGATCATGCCAACGCCAGCCTGGCCATTGAAGACGTCGAAGGCGCCCTCGGTCCGGGCAATGAACGCCGCAGCCCCCAAGGCTGTCATCTCGAGCTTCATCATCGTGACATTGCTGTGCTCGCGTTTCAGCTCCAACAGCGTCTCCGGCTGGAAGCCTTGGCCCAGGTAGGCGGGGGCGATTTGCAAACCGATCGGCAGATCGACCGCATCGGCGACGCGGCCGAAAAAGCCCATGTGCGCGCCCTCTCCCACATCGCGCACCGCAGCCGGCTGCAGGATGAGCCAATCGGCCCCGGCAGCCTGGGCGGCGCGGCCGAAAGCGGCCTGCTCCTCGGCCGTGCGATCCGAAACGGTCACGGCCAGCGGCAGCCGTCCCTTGAGCCCCTCGGCCACGCAATCCAACACCACTCTGCGTTCGCGCGCCGCCAGCTTGTGGACCTCGCTGGCCAGCCCAAGAACGGCGATTCCCTGGGCACCCCACTCCACCAGCGCGTCGACTTGCCGCACCATGGCAGATTTGTCGATGGCACCGTCGGCATCGAAGAAGGTATAGGCCATGGGATAGACACCGTGGAACCCACTGCTGCTCGTCATTTGCGGCCTCTTGTATGATCGGCTTTACTCGTTTCCATTCGCTTAGCCCGCCTGAGGCAGGCACAAGGTCATTCTTTCGCCGACGGCGCCGGCAAACCAGACGTCCCGGCAGGCGGCGGCCATGCGTTCTATATCGTCCAAGTTCTCCACCGTGGCGACGATGGTCCCTGGAAGGGGGCCGTGCGGGCCGCCCAGAAGGGAGTTGCCCGCTTCGTAGAAGTAGGCCACGTCCAGCACCTTGTCACCGGGCGATATCCCTTCCAGATCGGACGGCAAGGGAATGCCATCGGGCAGGGGCAATAAGACGAGATCGCCTCGAGAGGGATAGATCGTCAGGCTTTCCGGCGGCGGGTTGGGCTCCGGCGTGCGACAGAGCAGGTAGATCTCGTTGTTGGCATACTTGGCATGCCAGACCTGCCGGCTGATGGGCAGCAGGTCCAAAAGCGCTCGGCAGTTTTCGGGCGCACTCTCCCAGCGAAGCCTGAGATCAACGCAACAGTCCCGCTTTTCCAGCGCCAGGCGAACGTGGGTGGGGCGTGCCGCTTCGGGTTTTGTGGTCATAATCCCAGATCCTTTCTGCTTGCATCACGGTGCGAGCGTGCCGGCCAGGAGGCTGCCAAAGCCGGCACAGGGCATTGGCCTGTTGGCCAGGCGCAGGGCATCCCAGAGCGTCACCGCATTGGCCGACAAGACCGGGCGTCCGAGTGCGGCCTCAAGCTCCTCGATGAAGCCCAGACTAGGCAGGGCCGTATCCGGTATCAGGAGGGCTTGAGCCTCCTGGTGCAAGGCTTGGCGGGCGCGCCTGCAGACATAGTCAGCCTGCAGCTTTGCCACGTCCCAGCCGCTCGGCAGGCCCAGCCAGTCGAGCGACAACACGTCGACCTGGAAATCTCGTAAGAAGGCCGCGAAAAGCTGCGAGACAGGCTCGGGATAGGGCGCGAGCACGCTGACGCGGTCGAGACCGTGGTTCTGTGCAGCCGCTGCGAAGGCCAAGGACGTGCTGCTGGCCGGGCGGCCAGTCACCTCTTCCAGCGCGGTGACCTGAGCCTGGGCACCGGCGCGGCCTTCAACGAAGCTGGCGCTCGTGCAGGCCCAGCTGAAGACGTCTGGCGCGAAGGGCTGCAGCCTTTGCGCGGCCTCGACCACCCAATCGCTGCGCCCGGTTTGCTTGAGCGCGCTGATCTCGTGATCCTTGCCGAACGCGCCGCCGACCCGCGATATCGTCATATAGATTTTGCACGTGCCGCCCAAGCGGCGCTCGAAGCCATAGTAGTCGGCTTCGGGTCCGCCGCTGGGGACGATGAGAGCGATGGCGACCGGGCTCCCATTCATGCCGCGTTCTTCATTCTGGCAAAAGCGCGATCCGCCGCCGCCAGACTTTCTACAATGTCCTCGTCGCTGTGAGCCGTCGACAGGAACCAACTGCCCCGCGCCGTCACACGCACACCCTCCTCATGCAGGAAGGCGTTGAAGCGTTGTCGCCTTTCACCGTCGGTTTTCAGGAATTCTCGGTAGTTGGAGATTTCGTCCAAATCGGTGAAGGCGGGGTGGAAGATGGTGCCAAAACCGCGCACCTTCAGGTTCTCACCATGGGCGGCGGCACATTCGCGCAAGCCTTCCATCAAGCACTCGCCGCGAGCGTGGGCTTGTTTGAGTGCCTGGCCGTCATTCCTGCGCAGTTCCTTCAAGGTGGCGATGGCGGCGGCGGTGGCCATGGTGTTGGAATTGTAGGTCCCGCCGTGCATGACCTTTCGAGTGTCGAGCAGCTCCATGTACTCTTTTTTGCCGACCAAGGCGGCCATGGTAAAGCCGGCGGCCATCGCCTTGGCGAATACAGCCAAGTCCGGCGTAATCCCCAAGAGGCCCTGCGCGCCCTCGAGTGCCACGCGGAATCCGGTAATCACTTCATCGAAGATGAGAAGGCTTCCCGTCTCTTCGGTCAGCCGGCGAACGGCTTCCAAATAGCCGGGTCTTGGCCGAATCGCGCCCGTGTTGCAGAGTATCGGCTCCATCACCACGCCGGCAACGTCGCCGCGATGGGTTTCCAGGGTCCGTTGAAAAATCTCGATGTCATTCCAGGGCAGAATGATGACATCGGCCATGGAGCTGGCGATCTGTCCTGGTGTTTGCGCCACGGCAAGGGGTGCTTCTTCCGGTCCTGCTTGCTCCAGCGACGGCGCCACGCTGATGAAGAGGTTATCGAACCATCCGTGGTAGTGGCCCTCGAACTTGATGATCTTGCGCCGACCCGTCGCCGCGCGCGCCAGCCGGATTGCCGCCTGGTCGGCTTCCGACCCCGAGGAGGCAAAGCGCACCAACTCGGCGCAGGGCACGTGCTCGCAGATCAATTGGGCCAGCTCCACTTCCATCTCGTGCTGACCGGCGAAAAGCTGACCCATGGACAAGGATTCACGCACCGCATCGAGCACAGCCGGCGGCGCATGCCCCAGGATCGTCGGGCCATTGGCCATGGCGTAGTCGATGAAACGGTTGCCGTCTACGTCGTAGAGCTTCGAGCCCTCGCCGCGCTGGTAGAAGACCGGAACCGGGCTTTGGCCGTAGCCGGTATAGCGGAAGTTGCTGCTGACCCCACCGGCGAGGCAGGTCTTCGCGGTCTTGAACAGGTCTTGGGATCTCCTATAGTCCATGAGCCTTGCCATCCCTTTGTCAGTCGATGCGATGGATGCCGAGCGGCAGTTCGCTCAGCACCTCCGAGCCATCCTTGCCCACGATCACGGTCTGGCTCTGCCCGACGCCGAATTCGCCTTTGACCCGCAAGGTCATGGGAAAGTGGAACACCATGCCTTCCTCCAAGGCCTCGTGATTGTTCATCAAAATGCCGAAGCCGGGTTCCAGCCAGGTCGGCGGAAATCCAATCCCGACCGAGTAGGCATAGTGATCGTGGAAGTGGACGCGGTCGCGGATCTTGTCGACCTCGGCCTTGCCCGCCGCGGCGACGCTGGACGCCGCAACGCCCGCTTTCATGTCCTTGCACATGGCATCGAGCGCGGCCGCTCCCGTCTCCGCAAGGACGGCGGCGAGCTCGGAAACCTCGCCCAAAGCGGCGGCCCGCATTAAGGGCGCGTGATACCATTCAAGGGCCGGAGAGAACTCCAGGAAGACGATGTCACCACGTGAAACCGTGACGCCGTCGTGGCTGTGATGCGGCACACCCGAACGATTTCCCACTGCGACCATGGGATAGAGGGAGAAGCCCTCGGTGCCGGCCCGCGCCAGGGCGCTGACCACCGATGCGGCGATGTCGTGATCGAGGGCGCCCTCATGGATTTCTGCATAGGCGGCGCGCATGGCCTGGTCAGTCACTTTTGCGGCACGGCGTATGACGTCGAGCTCGGCGGGGGATTTCACCAACCTCGCCCTTTCGACGATACCCGAGCCGTTGGCGATTTTCGCGCCCTCCAGCGCCGTGCTCAGCCGTTCGAACTGTCCGGGGGACAAGAAGTAAGCGTCCTTTTCAAGGCCAATGACGCCTTTGGCAAGATTGCGCTGCTCGAGCTTCGAATGGGTTTCGGCAATGGCGTCGATGCCACTGGCGAGGAGCGCCAACTCCGTATCCACCGCTGTCGCCGCAAAGCGTCCCTCCTCGAAGTGCCAGAGCAGCATGAAGGGCCGGCCGTGGCTCGGCAGCACCAGGCATTGATAGTCCCAGAGATTGAGTGTGTAGTGGCCGCAGAGGTAGTAGATGTTGCCGGGCGAATGAAGCAGCAGAGTGTCGATGCCTTGCTCGGCCATCAGGGTGCGCACCTTTTGGCGTCGGGCGGCGAACTCGGCAGCATCGAAGACATTTTCTCTGCGGACTTTCATGGCTCAACCCTCACGGTGGAAGTGTTGTGATCGGATCGAGGGGATAGAGGGGGCGCCGTCGCTTGCGGTAGGGCAGGCGGCGAAGATTGGAAGGACAAACCCCAGGCGTATCAAGATAGATCGTGTGCGCCGCAAGGGGCCCATAGGCCGCGCGCCAGGCTGTCGCCGATTTCACCACTAGGATGCGCTCGTCGGCCGGCTCGATGGCAACGGCGCGCAATTGCTCGATATCGAAGGGCATCGTGCGGTGGGAGGTTAACAGGATCTTGTTGCCCGCGGCCTCAACCACCGCGCAGTATCCCATGGAAGTAACGAAACCAGTCATGTAGCTGCCGCTGTGGCGATAACTGACCTGGCCACAGAATCTGACCGTTCCCTCAAGCGCGACAGGCTCACCGTGAGCCTTGTCGATCTTGCCGCCGACAGACCCGCAAAACTGCCCCCCGATGCCGGCCGCGCCGGCCTGGCGCGCCGCTACGGGGTCGTTGATCACCATGACCGCCCCGGTGATCCGCGCGTTGAGGAGGGCTGCCAAAACGGCCGTCCCATCGCCGGCGCTGCCGCCGCCGATGTTGTCGGCGGGATCTACCAGCACGATCGGCCCGCCTTCGCGTTTGTGGATCGATTGCGGCAAATCTGCAAGATCCGTGAGCGCCGGATCGAAGTCGTCCCTGTGGTCCCAAAGGAGCATGGCCAACTCGTTGGCAGCGGCATCGCTGTGTGCCGCCTCGCCGGCGTAGCAAAGGACGGAAGCGCCAATCTTGTCGCTCTCCGCATAGGGAAATCCCATGGCGATCGAACCGCAGAGAATTTGGCCCTCTTCTTCCAAACTATGCAGGCGGGCGAAGATGGCGGCCAGCGGAGGATCGCTACTCCCCTGACGCTGCGGCACGGTGGCGAGTGGTAGGGAGCGAAAGGCCTTGAAGAGGGATTTGCCGGCGAGTAGGACAGCGAGAACCTCCACCGCCTCGATCCCCCGATCACGCATGTCGATATGCGGAAAGCTGTCGTAACCGATGATCGCATCGGCCTGATCGACCATTTGTTGTGACAGGTTGGCGTGAAAGTCGGTTGTGGCAACGACTGGCCGCGTCGGCCCGAGCACGCCGCGCAAGCGCCGCAGAAGTTCGCCGTCGGCGTCTGCGATGCCCTCAGCGACCGCGGCGCCATGCAGCACGAGGAGCAAGCCATCGACCTTGGCTGCCGCTAGGCGTTCCGCCAATTCGGTGCAAATTCGTTCAAAGCAAACAGCCGTGATGGTGCCCGATGGAACGGCCGCTGCAAAGAACAAGGGTAGGAGTTGCTGGTCATGTCGTTGGGCGGCTTCGATCATTCCGCCCAACTCGGTCCCGGTATCCTGGTAGCGTGCAATCAGCGCTGGGCCTTCGGCAAACTGATAGGCCTGGAAGTCCTGCCAGGTCGTCTTCTGGGCCGCGAAGGTGTTGGTTTCATGATAGAACCCGGCAATGGCTATGGGCGTTGCCATTTGGCGAACAGCTCTGGGTGCTCATGCGGACCGCGAGCTTAGCGCCCGCGGCGAGTGTCCCAAGTCCCGGGAAGTTGCGGCTGCGGCCGCCATGACCCGCTTGGCGATGTCGGGGAGCTGCTGATCGTTGATCCGAAGAACCGGCCCCGATAAAGAAATGGCCGCTGCGACCTGGCCTTCGTGGTCGAAAACTGCAGCCGCCACACAGCGACCGCCTTCATGGAATTCCTCGTCGTCGATGGCCCATCCCCTCTTTCGAGACAGCGCGACCGCCTCAAGAATCTGCTTCTTACTGGTGAGAGTGTTGGATGTGTAGCGCACAAAATTCTGACCTTCGAGCAAGGCCGCGCAGACCTCTTGCGGCAGGTGAGCCATCATGATCTTGCCCAGGGCCGTGCAATAGACCGGTTCGCGCATTCCTAGGCTGGCAGCAAATCTTAGGGGCTGCGGAGAATCGACGCGGTCCACGATGGTGACATGGTCACGGTCCAACACGCCTAGGAAGATCGCCTCGCCCGTAGCCCTCGCCAGACCGTTCATATGTTGGCGGGCAATTTCTCCCAGCGACAGACTGCGCTGATGTTGGGATGCGAACTCCAAGATCCGCTGACCCACGAAATAACGCCCTGTATCCCTGTCCTGGCGTAGCATGGCGCAATGAAGCAGGCTGTTCAGCACCCGCTCGGCCGTGCCTCGGGTCAGCCGCAACTCTCTTGCCAGTTCACGTACCCCAACCCCCCGGTTCGAACGAGAAATGAAGTCGATCGTATCGACGGCGTTGACGATGGCTAGGATCGGTGGCTGACCACCACCGGACCTACGGGATGACTTCTCGCTTCGGGCCATGAAACACTTGTCCTGGTCGATTTTTGCAACGGGGCGCCGGAATCGGCGCGCGGTGCCCAACGTCCTATAGCCCAAATTCGGGACGGCGTCTATTTTTTTTCGGGACATTGTCCCGTTACTGTGATATCACCGCTTGCCATTAAGGTGATGTTGGACTGGTCTTGTGCGAGGGTAGGCCCTTCGGGTCTTAGGCAGAGGCGGGCCGGGACGAGGGGGTGAGGTGCTCGGATACGGTGGGCAGCAGGTCAATCGGCGCACGCAAATGTTGCAGAACGCCATGTTCGTGGCGCTCGGCGCGGCCCTTGCCGGCGGTCTTGCCTATCAGCTCAATTGGGAGCTGATCGGTGCCATGGAATTCGGCGTCGTTTGGGAATACCGGCTGCCGCTCCTCAAGGGGCTCGGCATAACGCTTTTCCTAACCGCCGTCGCCGGTGTCTGCGGGCTTTTCTTCGGCACCATCTTCGCCATTCTCTCACAATCGCCCTTCTGGCCGGTGCGCTGGTTCGTCGTCGCCTACGTCGAGCTCTTCCGCAACACGCCGATCCTGGTCCAGTTGATCTGGATCCACTTCGCGATGCCAGTCGTTACCGGAATCAACACCACAGCCTTGGAAAGCGGGGTCTTGGCGATCACGTTGCAGGCCAGCGCCTACTTCAGCGAGATCGTTCGCGCCGGCATTCAGGCCGTGCCGCGCGGGCAGTGGGAGGCGGCCTTCGCGCTCGGCTTGCCCTCCTTCACGCTCTGGACGCGCGTAGTCCTGCCGCCGGCCATCAGGACCATGATTCCGCCACTGGTCAATCTGACCATCAGTTTCTTCAAGGCTAGCGCCATCTTGTCGGTCTTGCAGGTGAGCGAGCTGATGACCGTCACCAACCGGATTAGCAACGTGACCTTCAAGCCGGTGGAACTCTTCTCGGTCGCGGCCTTGGCCTATTTCATTCTCGGCTATGCTATGAGCCGGCTCACCCTCAGGCTAGAGCGCTCGCTCCAGCGGTCCCAGAGATAGAACGATGCGCTTCGATAGTAAGCAACTGATTTTGAACTACCATCTGATTCTCAGCGGGCTTGAGGTGACGCTCATCATCACCGTCTTGTCTCTGCTTTTCGGCACCTTCTTGGGGCTCGTGCTTTGTCTGGGCAAGTTACGCGACCGCGGCGTTATCTATCGCGTTTCGATCGCCGTCATCGACTTCTTTCGCACCATTCCCGAGGTGGTCCTGATATTCTGGGTCTATTCCTGCCTTCCGCTTTTGCTGTCTTTGCGAATATCGGCAGAGGCGAGTGGTGTCATTGCTCTTTCGCTTTTTGCGGCTGCCTATTTGGCGGAGATCTTCCGCGCTGGTGTACTGGCCGTGCCGCGCGGTCAGGTGGAGGCTGCGCTGGCTCTCGGCATCCCTGGCTTTCACATCTGGGCCCGGGTGATTTTTCCCCCGGCGATTCGCAAGATGATGCCGGCCTTCGTCAGTTTTCTGACCGAGCTGATCAAGGCGACGAGCCTGCTTTCGGCCATCGGCGTTGCCGAAATGGCCTACCAGGCAACGGTTCTCGGCAACAAGACCTTCGCCTATGTGGAGTTTCTTTCGGCAATTGCCGTTCTCTATTTCATCATCATCTTTCCCTTGAGCCTCTATGCCCGCCATGCCGAACGCCGACGCTTGGCCCGCACGAGCGCGTGAGAGGAATCGTCCTATGACGCGAGAAAAAGAGACAGGCCCCACCATTGTCGTGCGCTGCGAGAACATCCGTAAGTCTTTTGGATCATTCGAGGTGCTGAGCGACATTTCGGTCGAGATTGGGGCTGGCGAGGTTATCTGCATCGTCGGGCCCTCCGGCGGAGGCAAATCCACTTTTCTCCGGACACTCAATGCCTTGGAGCCGATCGACGAAGGCCGCATTCAGATCCTCGATGTCACGCTTCCGGCCAGCAAGAAGGCCGTCGAGCATCTACGCCGCGAGGTCGGCATGGTGTTTCAAGGCTTCAATCTTTTTCTCCACATGTCGATACGCGACAACTTGATCCTGGCGCCCACCACCGCCTTGAAGCTCTCCAAAGCCGAGGCCAATCAACGCGCCGAACGGCTGCTTTCCCGGGTCGGCATTGCCGAGCAGATTGACAAGTTCCCAGGTCAGCTTTCCGGCGGCCAGCAGCAGCGGGTTGCCATCGCACGCGCCTTGGCGATGGAGCCCAAGATCATGCTCTTCGACGAGCCCACCTCGGCCTTGGACCCCGAGATGGTGAACGAAGTCCTTGACGTCATGAAGGATCTGGCCCGCAGTGGCATGACCATGCTGGTGGTAACCCACGAGATGGGTTTCGCCAGAGAGGTTGGGGACCGGGTCCTTTTCATGGCCGAAGGGCGTTTGCTGGTCTCCGCGCCGCCGCAAGAGTTTTTCTCAAGACCGAGTGATGAGAGACAGGCCGCCTTTCTGTCAAAGATACTTTGAGTGGTGGGCGGCTGTGTGGAGCGAATGCTCGTGGGAACACTTTCAACAACGTGAACCTCAGTGGAAGAGAAGAAGGAGATGGCGATGATAAGACAAGTTGGAATGATTCTGGCCGCCGGCGCGGTCATGGCCCTTATGCAAACGGCGATGGCTGCGGACGACAAACTGCGGGAGATTCTCGATCGCGGAACCTTGCGCACCTGCCATGCCGAAGCCCTGCCATGGGCGCTCAAGGATCCGGCCACCGAAGAGTGGAAGGGCACCGACATCAACGCCGCCAAGCATTTGGCGGAGACCTTGGGCGTCGAAATCGAGTTGATTGATTCCACCTGGGGCACATTGATCCCGAGCCTTGAGAGCAACAAATGCGATATCGTGATGGCGCCGCTCTTCCGCACCTCAGAGCGCGCCATGCGCGTCTTGTTCTCCGAGCCTTCGGGCTATGAGACACAGGGCATTGCTGTGCGTCAGGATGCGGGCATCACAAGCTATGACGACCTCGACCAAGAAGGCAAAGTCGTTGCAGTAATTTCGGGAACGGCGGACGAAGCCTATGCCAATCGCTTCTTTAAGAAGGCGACGGTTAAACCCTTGGTGACGGACAAAGTCTCGACCCTGGGAATCGAAGTCGCCAATCAGCGCGCCGATGCAATCCTTACCGACTCTTCTACCTTGCGCAATATCGTCGGCGCCAATCCGGCGATGAAGCTGATGGTGCTGGAAGAGGGCAACCCGCTGAACCCACAAGGCTACTCCTATGCCTTGGCTAAGGGCGAATACGACTTCCTCCACTTCATCAACGTCTGGCAGGTCAATCTCGATCAAAGCGGCTTGAAAGAGCAGTGGTACCAGGAGTTCTCACAATAGGCGCTGGATGACAACGTCCTCTGCTGCGGGCTCCGATGTTGTCGGAGCCCGTAGTGTTGTCCTATCCCTAACTCTCTGCGCCCTGATCCCATGTTCCCAGACTCAAGGACAATCCACCATGATCGAACGATTTGGTTTGCAAGCGGGCAATCCCTTGCGTTTGCCCATGGCGCCCGCCGTGCGCGCCGGCGACTATGTGTTTGTGTCGGGACAAGCGGCACTAGATGAGGACGGCAGTGTAATCGCGGGTGGTATCGCAGCCCAGACCCACCTCACCATTAAGCGCCTGATCACTGTGCTGGATGAGGCGGGCTGCAGCCTGACGGACGTGGTCAAGGCCACGGTCTGGCTCGACGACGCGCGGGACTTCGCCGCCTTCAACAAGGTCTATGCTGAATACTTCGGCGATGCCCCGCCAGCGCGTTCCACCTTGGTCTCCTCTTTGGTTGTCGACGCCAAGGTGGAGATCGAACTGTTGGCCTACAAGCCGATGGGATGACCATTGATTGGCGCGGTCGGAACACTATTCCGGTCGCAAAGCGCCAATCGTCTCGTCGACCGCCTTGACGTCCGCCACTGCCAAATCGGGTTACAACCGCGCCTCATAGGCAGACACGGCAAGAATCTGCTGTTGGGTCGGACCCTGGAAAAGTCTATCGAAAGCGGACCGTTCGGCCCGCGGCAGTGACGCGGCCAATGCGCTAGTTTGCGGGAAATTCCCGAAGGGCTCGAGAATCTCTATAGTTCGCTTGGGCGTTGTGTTCAAATAGCTGATTGTCGCCTGTTTCCTCCGTCTAGAGCCTCGGGCGGCAATTTGGGATCAATTCTGCTTGGCCTCTAGCGGGCGCCCGATGCTCTAGTCGGGAAGGGAAGCACCCAACCCAGGAGTTCGCCTAGCTCGATGCCTCCGTCGCCTCTCAACGACCAGATTTACCAGGGTCTCAAATGGGCCTTGATCGTCGGCGACTATGCTCCTGGGGACACGATTTCGATCAGGAAATGCGCCCAGGAGTTCGACGTCAGCATGATGCCGGTCCGCGAAGCGCTGAAGCGTCTGGCGTCGGAGCGGGCGCTTCGGTCGGAAGCCAAGCGCTCGTTCCAAGTGGAGCGAATGGAACCGAAACGAATTTCTAATCTGCTATTCCTCCGATCGACGCTCGAGGGCGTGGCGACCGAACTGGCCACACCGCGGATGACCCCGGCGGAGATCGACAGGATCGAGGAACTTGCCATACAGATGGATCGGGACGTGGAGGGTCAGGATCTCAAGGGCTACTTGGCTCGAAACTACAGCTTTCACTTTTCGATCTATTCGGGCTCGGACAATGCTGACCTCGTGTTGCTCATAGAAGGGCTCTGGGCGCAAACTGGACCCTTCATCGCGGCAGGGGCGAGATCAAGCGAGATTTCTGGTGACTGGCGCAAGACTCACCGGGAAATCGTCAAGGCTATCCGGGTGCGCGATGGGGCTTTGGCGCGCCGCCACATGGAAACGGACATCGGCTGGGGAATCGCCCTTTACCGCAGCATCGATGAACCGGAACGATCGCGCCCATGACTTGTGTCGAGGCGTCAGCTTCCCATGAACTCCGTTAAGACCCGCGCCGCCTTCTTCATTTCGTTGCTTCTTCCGATCGTAAAACGCAGTTTGTTCTCGAATCCCTCGACGGCAAAGCGTCTGGGTATGACGCCTCGTGACAGCAGGAACGCGTTCGCGGCTGCGGCTGACCGGCTTTCGTGGTCCGGAAATCGGACCAGCACGAAGTTGGTTTGGCTCGGATAAACGTAGAGACCCAGTGCGGAGAGCTTGGCCGAGAACCAGTCAAGCCAGGTCGCGTTGTGGGAAAGGACTCGTGCTGTGTGGTCCGGATCCTGGATTGCCGCTAGCGCTGCCGCGTTGGCCGCGACATTGGCGGGAAAGGAGGGGCCGATCCGCTCCAGCAGGTCTATGACTTCTTTTGACGCGTAGCACCAACCCAGGCGCAGGCCGGCCATCCCGAACACTTTGGAAAACGTCCTTGTGACAACCACGTTGTCGAATGAATGTACGAGGTGGGTGGCAGATTCGTAGTCCGGAGCCGCGGCGTACTCCTCGTAGGCGGAGTCAACGATCGTAAGGACATGGTCCGGAAGTCCCGCATGAAGCCGACGAACCTCCGAGCCGGAGAGATAGGTTCCGGAGGGGTTGTCGGGATTGGCGAGGATCACGATGCGCGTCTTCTCGGTGACGCATGCCAGCAGTGAATCAACGGAGTGCCGGAAGTCTTGGTCGGGGGCTGCAACCGGCGTCGCGCCCGCGCGCAAGGCGTAAATCGGAAACTGCATGTAGGCGTTCTTGCTGAAAACGACCTCGTCGCCGGGGCCTGCGAAGGTTGCGACGAGGCGGGTTAGCAATTCGTCCGAACCGGGTCCAAATGTCACTCGAGACGCTTCGAGCGCGAAATGATCGGATAGCGCATCGCGCAGCCTCGCGCCATCCACCTCGGGATATCTGTGGGCATCATTGATTGCGAGTCTCGCCGCGCGCTTGGCCATGACACTCAGACCAAGCGGCGACTCATTGGACGACAGTTTCGCTACAGTCTTGAAGCCGGTCAGCTTCGAGATCCCAACCATATAGTATCCGATCTCGGAGAGGCCGGGTCGGGGAATAACTTTCGCCAAGGTTTGTCTCCCGTTCTTTCTCGGTTGAAGGTGCAGGGACTCAAAGCAGCCACGATCAAGAAGGCATACTGTGATCACGATTTCGAATGGCGCATCACCTCAGTGAGTTTGTCGATCGTCCACCGCAGGGAATCATTATATTTATATTTGTTTTCCGTTTGTTATCGAACAATATTACTTAAGTCGATAGTTTATTTGGTGAGGCTGAAATTCCGGACGACGCCAAATTTTCGAGACAATTGGCTTGATTGTGATCACAGACATGATAGCATCTCTTTCTTGTCGTATGAAGCTTGGCGCTCGTTTTAGCGCGTGCGATGTTCGCTTGGCCCTGCCAGCTGGCGTCGAACTGATGCGAATGTCAGTGGACACTCTAATGGAGAAAACAATGAACGATATCGCGTTCTTTGAACGGGAGCTGAGTAAGGGGCGGATGTCGCGGCGTGATTTCATGGTCCAAGCCCTTGCCGCCGGCTTGACGGTGTCCGCCGCTTCCGCGTTGGCAGGCAAGGTGGTCCAAGCCGCGGTTGCAAAGCGCGGAGGAGACTTTCGAGTGGGTGTCGCAGATTTCGCCACCACTGATTCGCTGGATCCGCGGCTTCTCGATACCCGGATGCAGCTGCTGGTCACTTGGCAGCTTCGCAACAACCTCATTGAAGTCGGTCACGGCGGCGCCCTCGTCCCGGAACTTGCCGAAAGCTGGGATTCCTCGGCCGATGGAAAGACCTGGGTCTTCAAGTTGCGCAAGGGCGTGGAGTTCAGCAATGGCAAGTCGCTGACGCCTGATGACGTGATCTACACGCTCAATCTTCACCGCGCCGAGGATACCAAGTCGGCAGCAAAACCCTTCTTCGAGTCGATTACTGAGCTGAAGGCGAGTGGCCCCAACGAACTGACCGTCAAGCTCGACGCGGCAAACCGTGATTTCCCGGCGCTGATGTCGATCCAGGGGATGGCGATCGTGCCAGATGGCGATACGGACCTAAACGCGGGCATCGGCACGGGCGGCTATCGGCTCGAGGCATTCGAACCGGGCGTTCGGTCGATTGTCACGCGCCACCAGAACTACTGGAAGGAAAACCGAGCACATTTCGATTCCGTCGAGCTCATCGCCATCAAGGATGCGACCGCTCGCACCACCGCATTGATCTCCGGCGAAATTCACGCCTTCAACTTCGTCGAGCTGAAGACCGCGGGCCGCTTGGCGCGTGCTCCCGGCGTGAACCTGCTACAGACGGAAGGCAAAGCCCACTACGCGTTTGCCGCCAGAACCGACATGGCTCCTTACTCTAGCAATGACGCCCGACTGGCGCTGAAGTACGGCATTGATCGCGAGGATGTGGTCAAACGCATCCTAAATGGCTATGGATCAGTGGGGAACGATCAGCCGATCTCCGGCGCCTACCGCTTCTACAACGGTACCATCCCGCAGCGGACGTACGATCCTGACAAAGCGCGTTTCCACGCGAAGAAGGCCGGCATTGCGGGAGAAACCCTGCATCTACATGTGTCCGAAACGCCTTTCGCCGGCGCCACGGACATGGGCGTTCTCTATAGTGAGCACCTCAAGAACGCGGGGATGAACCTGGAGGTCGTGCGCGAGCCGGATGACGGTTACTGGAACAGCGTGTGGGCCAAGAAGCCATTCTTTGCGACACGGTGGAGCGGGCGCGTCACGGAAGACGCCATGCTCAATCTTGCCTACAGCGCGGCGGCACTCGAGACCGGCTGGAACGAAACCTTCTACAACAATCCGCGCTTGAATTCCTTGCTGGACGATGCCCGTTCGGAGTCAGACGAAGACAAGCGGCGAGCGATGTACGGTGAGGTCCAACGGATTATCCATTCCGACGGCGGGGCGGTCATCCCTGCATTCGCCAACTTTGTCGACGCAGTCAGCGACAAGGTCGGCTATGGCGACCTCGCTTCGGATTGGGATCTTGATGGCGCCCGTTGCAGCGAACGCTGGTGGTTCAAAGAATAGAAGCCAACACCGCTGGAGGAGCGGTGCCGGCTTTCGGTGCCAGTGATTATTTGCCGGATCATCGGGGGAGCTGGCGACGCCGGTCGATCCGACGGGCGAGATGCGCAACGATGTGCGTTTTGCAGGGTCCCGGCGCCGCCTACCACTCGGCCGGGTCGGAGCTCCGTCCGCCACGGCGCGCTGCGGTGCGCGTCATCGTCGGTGCCCGGACCGGCGTCCGGACGAACTCAGTTGTTGAAGGCGCGGTCAGGGCCTAATCAACCAAAGGAGACGCGGTCAGGGCCTAACCAACCAAAGGAGATGGGAGTTGGTATTGGCGTCCATCGACGAAGCGAGTCAGCCCACTTGCGGCCAAGCGCTCATGTACCTCTTGGAAGGCTACGGGGTCGACACGGTGTTCGGCATTCCCGGAGAGCACACGCTGGAGCTTTACCGAGGGATCGAGACCAGCAATATCCGCCACGTCCTGGTGCGAAACGAGCAGGGCGCCGGCTTCATGGCCGACGGTTATGCGCGGGCGAGCGGCAAGCCGGGGGTGTGCACGCTGATCACCGGGCCAGGGGTGACGAATGCGGCGACGCCGCTGGCCCAAGCCTACGCGGACTCGGTTCCCGTGCTGCTGATCTCTAGCGCAAACCGAAGTGAATCCCTCGGCAAAGGATGGGGATGCCTGCACGAGATCTCCGATCAACGGGCGGTGACCGCGCCGCTGACGGCTTTCAGCACCGTGATACGCACGCCCGAAGACCTTCCGGAGCTGGTTGCGCAGGCCTTCACCGTCTTTCGTTCCCGTAGACCTCGGCCGGTTCACATCTCGATCCCGATAGACCTGCTGGATGTCCCTGTCCGCGGGGACTGGGTGGTACGCACCCCGCCTGCCAAGCCGGTCGCGCCGGCGGCGGCGATCGATTTTGCGGCTGACCTGCTGGCGTCGGCCGAGCGTCCGGTCCTGCTGGTTGGCGGCGGCGCGCAGGAGGTCGGCGATGGGATGCGTCAATTGGCGGAAAAACTTGACGCGGCCGTAATCTCCTCCAACGCCGGAAAGGGGGTGGTGCCGGAAAGCCATCCGCTCAGCCTCGGCGGAGGCCTGATAACCAAAGCCGTGCGCGACTATATGGAAACCGCCGACGTCATCCTGTCGGTCGGCTGCGAGATTTCCGAGACCGACAGCTTCGAGGACTACCTGACGATCAACGCCAAGCTCGTGCGCATCGACATCGACCCCGGCAAGTTCAACGACATCTATCCGGCGGATATCGGCGTGCAAGGCGATGCTGGGCCCGCGGTCGAGGCCTTGCTGGAGGCACTTGACCAGCGGACGATAGGTCAACCCGACAAGAACACGGCCGCCTCCCTAAGGGAGGTTCGCAGGCGGCAGCAGGCGGCTTTCACCGATGTTGAGATGCAACACAAAAGACTGCTCTTGGCGTTGCGCGAGGTGCTGCCTGCCGACACGATCATGATGGGCGACATCGCTCAACTGGTCTACACCGGTTCGGCGGCTATGCCGACGGACTTGCCCCGTACTTGGTTCTATCCTGCCGGACTTGGGACCCTCGGATGCGCACTGCCGGGCGCGATCGGTGCCAAGATCGCCTTCCCGGATCGGCCGATCGTGGCGCTGGTCGGAGACGGCGGTTTCCTGTTCACGATTCAGGAGCTGGCGACTGCGGTAGAGGAAGAGCTCGGCATTCCGATCATTCTTTGGAACAATGACAGTCTGGCGATGATCCGCGACGGGATGGTGAAACGCGGCATTCCCGAGATCGGCGTTAATCCAAGAAACCCGGACTTCATCAAGATTGCCGAGGGATTCGGCTGTCACCAGGCGCGGCCTGACAGCATCGGCGCATTCCAGGACGCCGTGAAATCCGCACTTGCGGCTGCGACGCCGACCTTGATTGAGGTGCGCGAGGGGGCCGATTGGCTGCGCTAAAGCCTTGGGTGACGATTGCTACGAGGAAAGATGACGGCGTCGCGCCCAGCGGTCACACGGACGTTTATCAGAATCGCCCGTTGCAATTCCACGGAATGCGCCCGGCTTACCTTCGGTGCGCGATAGGTTCGACCAGAAGCTGGGTATCCGGCCCGAGGACCATTGATCGAATGGATGCCCTATAGTGCGGGTGTCGTCCGGCTAAGCGCGGTCATCTGTTGGCGCATCACCAGGTTATCGAACTGGGAGCCGCCTATGTCCGATCAAGCCGCTGCAGTAGAGCCTCTGACTAGGAGATTCTCTAAAAATTCCCGCCGCACGGAGGACAAACGTCCCAGTATTTGGGGAGGCAAATCCTCTGCGCGGCGAGCTGATAGCTTTCTGGCGAAGGGCCAAAGTTGTAGGCATAGCTGTTCTTGATAACGGCCTCAGCGTCCCATCAAATTTTGCAACAGTAACCTCTCGCCCGTAACTGTTCCCAGTTCCTTTACGATCCCTGCTGTTTCCAGCTCTGCATGTTAGCGTAAACAGATTTGGTGATTCGCGTCGATTTGTTTGGACAACCGCCATAGGCGTGAATTCCGATCACGTGCCTTTTTCCTTTTGAAAACCGCCATGTCGGACTACCGCTTTGTCCTCCGGCCGTATCGATCATGTATTGGAATCGATGCTTCTCGACTCTCGAGATCCGGCCGGCGTTGAACCACTGCGTGCCAAAGGGTTTGTCCCCTGGGTATCCGCTGTTGTTCGCTAGTAGATCTCGTAGATTGGCGTCGGAGAGATTGGCAAAGCCGAACCATCCCGTCTTGGTGCCCAACGGCTTGTCTTTTGGTAGGATAACGCAGCCGTAGTCATAAAGCGGTCGCTCCTCGCGGCTGCCTTGTACCCATCCCTTGACGCTGCGAAATGACTCGGACGTAGCCGAACCGAAGGGACGCAGGCGATCGTTCATGCCCGGGATCACTTCAATGGACTTAGCCCAACCACCACCAGCGTGACTATAGACACAGTGGCCGGCGGTCATCACGGTCCGAGGCGCAGTGAACCATCCGGTGCAACGCGACCTGCGCCCATCTGCCAAGGTAATGATGAGTTGACAGATCATTCGCCAGGGGACGCCCGTGACCGCCTCGATGGCCTTTCGATCGTCTACACCACAGACGGTTTCGGGCGCATCGCCATACTCCAAGTCACACGATCGGGGAATGTGCCAGAGGTCATGGTCGACGGCGCGGTGTTCGCGAAGGCCGAATGTCCCGACCATGGCCTCCTCTTTATCAAACCCCGGTACGTCCTCGAGTTCGCCGTGTTGGTGCGTCTCAATATCGAAACCGTCGACTGTTTCGGCATCTGAATGCGAACCGCTTTCGCCAGAACCCCCTTCACTCGAGACGGGTGAGTCCCAACCGACCCGCCGTCGGTCGTCGTTAGGAAGATCCTGCGATGCCATCTCCTCGTAGTTGTAGTCGTCGCTGCCCATGTCACAAATCCTCGCTTAGTCAGATATGTTTCCTGATGCACTTCAGGGCAGCCCAACCAGATCTAATTGCGGTTCCGTATTTTCCGGCCTTGAACGCCGCCACGGCGACAGCCACCGCGGGTACGCACGCTTTGAGCCGGCTATATTTTCTGACGAGTCTGACAATCTTCCTGATGATTTTCCGAGCTTTCCCCTTGAATATATTGCGGACACCCTTCCCAATTTTTCGGAAAATGCTGCCCAGCCCCTCTTCCATCGAGTCTAGGGATAGATCGTCAGCGATCTCGAGGATCGAGTTGGCCTCGCCATCGGAACTGACCGGAAGGTCGAACTCAGTTCCTGCCACAGCGGCGTCGAGCTCAGCGAGCTCGCCCGAAGATTCCTGCTGACCGGGCGCGTCGAGACCAAGGTCTCCAAAAGCCTCTGTTAGCTCGGCGAATTCCGATTCGATAGATTCAATGTCGCTTGTTAGTTCAGCGGCTTCCATTTCAGCTTGACTCATCGTTTTGCTCCCATTCGTTTCGGGTCACGTAGTCTGACTACGGCGAAACACGATCTAGCATTGTGGTGAGTTAGAGAAATACTAGTTTTGCGGTTTTCTTCTTAAGAGCGTATTTATATTTGGTTATACATCGCAATAGTGATCCTATTTGCAATCAGCATTACTTTAGATATTTTTTTATTTTTTAATTATCGTCTTACGAGATAATTTATCCATAAAACCCTAATGCGTCAAGAAAATATTTCTTATACAAGTTATAAGCGTTTTGCTTGCCTGGTAACGTTGAGTGCTAGGTGGTCGACTGCGGCATCGGCGTGTTGTGGGATGGCGAACGTGACTTACCTAAACGGCGGTGAATGGCTGTCTGATGAAAATGGCGGTTCGCGGATCCCTCACTGTTAGTCGAAGAGTGTTTTCCGGTGGTGGTCCCAGAGGTGCGTCAGGCCGGTGACTGACGTTTGGGTGTTGCGAAGATTGACGAATCTGGCCCAGCCAAGCCGAACAGCGGCGTAATATCGGTAACCTTTGACTCGGAATGCGAAGTCGATCGCAGATTAGCGCTGGCTTGCAAGGAGTTGGGGTCGGCAACCAAAGTGTCGCGTAAACTGAATGCCAAGTCACCTTTGGTCAGGGCGAAGTAGCGAAGCGGGGTCGCAAAGAGGACCTCGGGACTTCGTCGAAAATTTCCTATTATTTGCGTCCCATCTTCCTCGACCAAGGCACGAATCTCCGTCTCTGCCCGGGCGTCGCCTACTCAAGCCCACGGCCGTTCTTCCAGCCACCAAACACTGACCCCGATGATCAGCGGCAACGTAAAGGGCAGGGCGCTGCCCGCCGGCAAGGGCGCAAGGAAAGCAAGGTGGCGAAAGCCGTTGCGGAAAGCATTACCACCATAAGGATGGTGCAAGTCTTTGCTTGCGAGGCCTACGAGGAGGATCGTTTCGCCCGTTAGAGTAACTCAAGCGCCCAGGCAGCCCTGCGCGCCACCCGTTTGGAGGCGCTAATCGCCCGCTTGGTGCAGGTGATTCTTGCGGCCGGCACCTGTGGCGTCATCTGGTACGGCGTAACCCGCGTCAGGGTCGGGGCCTTAACCGCCGGCGACCTTCTGGTGTTCACCGCCTATCTGATGACCCTCTACAAACCCATTTGCAAGCTAGCCGAGCGGGATCTTGGCGGCGTCGCGGGCCAAGGCGGCCATGCTCAAGTTCTTCCCCGCCGAGACCATTCCACCGGCGGCGACCCGCGCAATGCGGGCGGTACTGAGCCCGGAGGCCAGGATCGCACTCGTCGGCGGGATCACTCCTGCAAGCATGGCGCCCTATGTCGATGTCGGGGGAACGGCTTTGGGCTCGGCTCCGCGCTCTTTAAACCCGGTAATGCGATTGACGATATCCGCCAATCGGCCGACCGGTTTATGGCCGCCTGGCGATCGCTGAGCCCGCGGAGCCCTTAGTCATCCATCTTCAGCAGACCGGTGTCGCGATAGGCCTCGGCCGCCTCGCGAATATAGGCGCCGGTCAGTTCGGCGCTATACCGACTGCTGATTTGCTGACTAAGAGAGAGAAGCTGATAGTAGGTCGAGCGGCCGGGCCGCAGTGCCTCGTAAATTTCTAGAATTTCATCGTTGGGAATGCGGGTCATTTCCGCCGCCCGTCGCAGGTTTTCCGCAACTTGGTCGAAGCCGCCGGCCTGCGCGAATTCTGCCTGAAGCTGCAGGGTCTCCGCCCGCACCGAAACATCCTCCGGCACGACCTCGCCGGCGAGCACCCGTTCAACATCGAGATCGGCGAGTTTTCGCCCGGATTGCGTTTCAACCCTGTCACGGTGATGAGTACCCAGAGGATATCGCCAAGTCTCCTCGTCTTCCTGGCTCATGAGAACGCCACCTCCATTTCTACGATGCCGCGATCGCCATCGATCTGAGCGACTTCCCGGTGATGCAGCAGCGTTGTCTGCACGATCAGCCTGAGACGAGCCATGTTATCGATCTTGACCGGGACCGGCGATGGCGCCCGCGCCGTCGCATAACAGGCCGCGTTCCTGCCCAACCCGCGATAGGAGTCCAGGGTTAGGTTGGGTGCCTGGCTGAGGAGCTCTAGATTGTTGAGCGGCGCAAGCTCTTGCTTGTGAATGAGCGCCGTTCCCTTCGACTGCAGGCCGATGGCAATGCCGGATCCACTGAGTTTGGCGGCAGAATGGCCGATATCGGCGAGATCGGCGCCGTGAAAAACCTTGACCAGGCGCCAGCGCACCCCTTCACCTTCGATACCATCAATAATGGCTTTGAGAACATCGGCGTGGCCGAGATCGGACAGCGTCTTGTTGATCACCGTCGCAAAGGCCGGACCGACGGCGATGACCACTTCCTTCCCGTCGCCCCGCTTGGCCTCCGCCCGTGGCTGCAATCGGAGGCGTGCGTCGGGTGCCTCCTCCGCCAAGAGCTCGCGCGGATCAAGCGCCTGCGGCAAGGCCTGTATGTCGCGCCAGGTCTTTCCCTCCACCCGGTAACCGGTGCCCGGACCCGAATAGTCGTTCGGCGTGTTGACGGCGCTCAGGACGTTGTACTTTTCATCGAAAATCGCCGATGTCTGCAGGTAATCGCCAAGCACCCGCTGGCGCTGCATTTCCAGGACTCTTTCGGCGACATCCTCAAAGCCGCTCCGAGCGAGGGCGGCGACCACGTCGAGCGCCGTCAGGCTGCTTTCCAGGAAGGCGTCGGCGGCGGCCAAGTCCTGCACGCTGTCGCGGTCCGGCATGTCGTCGCTGCCAAAGGCGGTGGTTGCCGCCGTGACCTCGTCATCGGAGATTTCCGGAAATCCCAGCTCGCGATAGACCGCCTGGATCGCGCGCGCGGCCTTGTTGCGCACGCGTAGAACCTCCGCCTCGCCAACCGGACGGAGGCCCGCGTCGACCTGCATGTCGCGCTGGATCACCAGCCAGTCGTCCATGTCCTCGGCGTCGAAGTTACCGCCCCCGAAGAGGTTGTCCTTGCGCGGCATGACCGAGTGGCCGGAGGTGACAAAGTCGGTGCCAGGCAGGAACTGCAGCATCAGCTTGGCGGTCTTGCGCATGGTCGAGTGGGACGACATCGCGTCGTTGCCGGAGGCGACTTCCAGGCCGAGCGAGGCCGCGATGAGGTTTTCCGCCATCACGCCGCGCACCCCGTTCGGCAGGCTTTCGGGCAGGGCGATACAAGAGATGGAGCCGTTTTGAACGCCTTGGCTTCCAGCACCTTTCACCATCAGGATGCAGCGTGCCTCGAGATAGAGCATGGAATAGCCGTTGCCATAGCCCATCAATGCCTCAGATCCGGAGCCGGAGGTGAAACGTGACTTCACCCCCCGCGAGGCATAGGCCGAGGCCAAGATGCCCTTCGACCAAGGCGTGTCGTCGCCGTCGATGAAGGAGGGTATGGTGCCGTAGACCGACAGGGTTTCGGCATAGGTCGACAGGCCCTTCATGGCGAGACGGAGATTGAGCGCTTCCTCGCAGGAGATCTGGGTCATCACGCCCGGGCGGCCAATCTGAGAACCAACCAGCAGGGCGAGCGCGCTGAAGGGGGCATTGCGGGCAACGCGAACCGTCGTCTCTTCCTCGGCGAACCCGCGCAAGCCGGCTTCGGCGGCATCCGCCGCCAACAGGGTCGGGTTTTCCTTCCAGTTGGTCACATGGGCTTGATCGGCCGGTCGGCGCCGCTGGCGCATCTTCTGCATGGCCATCATCATCTCGACCACGTTCAATTGCGCCATGACCTCGACCAATTTGGCCGGGGTCAGGCCGGCCATGATCGCCATGACCTCGCGCTGCGGTCTATTGATGTCCACAAGCATGCGGGCGATGTCCACGGACGGGATCGTCATCGCTCGTTCGGCGACGGCAAGGTTCAAGGAATACTTCGCAATGAAGCGGTCGATGGCGTCAAATTCGGCGGCCTTGCGTCCGTCCATTTCGGTGATCTTGCCGTCGAGTAAAGCGAGTGACGGCGTCGGATCGTTGGGTCCATCCATGACAACGAGGCCGAGTTCGGCAAATTCCTCTACGAATACCTCTTTGTTGATATCGCGTTCGGCAAGTCGTTGGAAACGCTTGGATCGCAGGCCTTCCCGATTGAGCATTTTGCTAGTTCCCCGCATGTTCCAACGATGTCCTGGCGGCAGCCAAACCCGCCGCGTCTGCCGTTATCGTCATGTCGACGGGCGCGGACCCCGAGGCCAGGCGATAGCACCCCGCGGACCGGCGTCTCGCTGATTTGCAGTGTTTCCGGAAGCACATTCTCGCAAGGAACTTCACCCTGTCCGCATGCCCTACTGACGATCGCCTCCCAGATGTTCGTGACCACGATGTCGCATAATGGCTGCGGTCCATCAATCGGGGCAATCTTACCTCGAACTATACCCCTAAAGCTCGGGTCCGATTTATGGCGAGCTCGATATTAACTAGATTGAAGGCGCTGGACCATCTTTGATCGGATATCTAAGAAGAGGTGCTCATAGTTACATAAATTTGAGCTTCTTTTAGTGAAACGCCGGTGTAGCTCTCACTTGAGGAGGCGACCGAGTTCATGGGGTTGCCGTTGCGCTAGCCGGATTGGCCGGCAAGGGAATTGGCCAGCAGGGGAATTGGCCGCCGAGCAGAGCCGTTCCTAAATTTCCATCCGGCGCCTGCTACTGAGAATTGCTTTTAGAGAGGGCTTTGCCGATAGCTTTCCATGAAGGCTTCAATTTCGCCGACCTGTTGAAGTTCTTCGGCGATCGTCCTTGTTCGGTTACTGGCAACAGCGCCGGCGAGCAGGGCAAGACTATCTTGTTTTGCTCCTTCCGGTAGGAGGTCAGCATAATCCTTGGCCAAGCGTGCAAGTGCCGATCGATCACCGGCCAAGGTAAGGGCAACCGCCAGGTTGACGACGTTTCGGGCATCTTCTTCCGGCAATTCGCCTCTCTTGGGTGCCGGTCTCGGGATGAGCTGGCCGAGATTCTTCGCAGCGCCCTGCCAGTCCTGCAGCTTCCAATACAGGTCTGCGCGCAGGGCGATTCCCTCTTGGCTACGATCATCCACCAAAAAGGATAATGCCTCGTCCAGGCGATCGAGCTGCATTAAGGCGCGCGCGTGAATGTGGTTCCGATGATGCTGCAAATCTTTCGGGAGATCGGGTGTCTGTGAGCCGAGCAAAGCCCTGATCGCACGCTCCGGCGCTATGTCCATTAAGTGGACCTCGGCTAGCCGTGCACCGGCCGCAGCCTTTTGCGTACCTTGCAGGCGAAACTCAATGAGACGCTGGAGCTCTTGGGCGGCGCGATCGAGGAGATCAATGGCGATCAGGCGCTCGGCCAGTGCCAAGGCCAGTCGGTCGCCGTCTTCACCGACTGGCGCCAACTCGGCAAACTCGTCATAAATGGCAAGAGCCGTGATCGGCGCTAGCTCGTTGGCGTCATCGCCTAGGAACAAGTCGGCGAACACCGTTTGCATGGCGCTGGCCACCTGGGGCGTTTCTGCCGCGCTTGGAAAGCCGCTAACTAGTTCCCGCCAAATCCGAAGCCCCTTGCGATGTTGACCCTCGTCTATGTAGAGCTTGCCCAATTGCTGCAACAAGGCGAACTCGAAGGCATCGCCACGCCAAGCGAATTGAAGTCGTTCCAGCATTTCAATGGCTGTCTTGCGCGATAGGCTTCCATCGGCCAGGCCCATGTCGATGAGGGCGAGGCGCGCCCGAGCTCGGGTAGGATGGTGTTTGGTCTTGGCCGCATCCTTCCAGCGTATCGACGAACCGACAGTGTCACCGGCAAGGTACTGGCGCCAGCCACGGAGAAAGGTAATCTGGGCCCGTTCGCTGGCCGTGGTGGCGGTTTCTTCGACGCGGCGCAGGTGTCGACTTGCAGTGCCATCGTCGCCGAACTCCAGGGTAGCTTCCGCCGCCAGCAATCTGAGCCGAGTCTGTACAGGGTGAGGGTAGGCGTCGATGAGGCTTTCGGTTTCGGTGAAGGTCTCGGCAGCCGCCTCCCAATCGTGCCGAGCCGCCGCAAGGGCGGCCTGCCACAACCGCGCTTCTGGCTCTCCCGCCACCGCCGGATCTGCCAGCTCCCTGGCCGCTTGCTCGAAATCGTCACCCAAGAAATGACTTGCGCCGCGCAAGAGCACGACCTCAGGGTCGCGGGCGAGCCTGGGTTGTCGTTCTTCAATCAGCGTGAGAACGCCCAGGGCTTCGGCGGTCATGGCATGGGCAAAGTAGAACCGTGCTAAGTCCAAACGAATGAGATCCTGGGCAGGTCCTTCAGTAAGCGACAGAGCATGCTGAAGAGCTTGTTTTTGTTGATTGAAGGCCTCACCATCATTGGGTGTTGCCGCCGGAATCTGCAACAGGTGCGGCAAAGATCCCTTCTGCCGGCGGCTTGAAGTCTGTTCACGTTCTTCCTTGGCCGAGGCGAGCATTGTCCGGTCGTCGGCGGTCACTTCCACGAACTTGCTCCCGGTTTGGATCGAAAGCCTGTCGCTGAGCGGCTCGATAATGAGACCCTGCTGGGAGGCAAGGGCTCGGAAGAGAGGGAACTGCTGCGCTGTGGCCAATCCAAGTCCTGGCGTTCGTACCGGGACGATAAGCAGATTGCCGCCCATATCCGGGTCACGAAGCCTGATCGTCTTGCCCGTCACCGCGGCCGGAAAATGGACGCGGGCGGCACCTGACGTGCGGCTATCGACTTTCGGCGTTATTGCCTTGATGGGACGTTTGCTGCGCGGCCGCAAATCGACGGTCCATCCGCCCTGATCATGGGTAAGACGTGCCGCCCAGGTCGGGCCGGGCTGAACTCGCAGGGCGGTTCCCCCCTCGAGGCGGAGCCGCTGGATGCGCCTCAGTTGCGGCGCCGATTGACGGATCTGCTGCAGCAAGCCCTGTGGGGCGGGGCGATCAAAGATGAGCCAGATAAAATTGCCGCGTTGGAAAGTTGCCGCTGCACCGCCCGCTGACCAGGCAAAACGCAGCACCGCCGGTGTGCTTGATGGCGCTTGGCGGCCGATCGGTGGGGTTGCAATCGTGGGTATGGTCAAGTTGTCCGCTGCCACCAGATCGCTGGGTTTTGACCTAGCTCGGTTGAAGGTGATTGGCGGTGTGGCCTCTTCTTCGACAATGAATTCCTCTATGACGCTGCCATCAAGGCTTGCCACATCTACAGCCGGTTTGGTTCGAACGATTCCTGTGGCCGGGCGCGGTGCCGGTGCGGCCGGCAGTGGACTAGGTGGGGCTGGTGTTGGTGCCGGGTCAGCCAGACTTGGAGAGGTCTTGGCCTTGGCTATGGCTTGCGGCGGCAATAGTTGCTTGGGCGAGGCAAGGATGGACCGATCGGCCCGGATTGGTATGGGCGGCAGCTTCTTTTCGGCGAGCGGTTTGGTCGGTGCCGCCCCGGGGGAGGCCGCTTTGGGTTTGGAGGTCTCGGCTTGCGACGATCCTGCCTCGTTTATCTGGTCCAAGACATCGAGGACCACCTTTTCCGCCAGGCGGAAGTGGCGCCGGCCGGAGCCTGGCGGTACCGAAAGCAGGAGTGTCGAATTGTTACCTTCCATACGCACGTCGGCGGCCAAGACTTGTGGCAGAGCCGCAAGGTCTAGCTGATCGAGATCGAGACGTCCCTTGGTGGCAAAGCGGACCGTGATACTGTCGGACTCCGGTTCCACACTGTACTGCGGCGGCAGTGGCCAGTCGAATACCAGGCGGCTAAAGCCCTTGTGGGCGCCGGCGCGAACGCGAATGGATGGGACCGAGGTCGTGCTGCCTTTCTCCTTGGCTAGAGTGGGCGGCAGGCTTGCTTGTTGCGGCTTTTTGGTGGGAGAGGGCTCTGCTCGTACCTTTCCCACGGCGCCGCCGGCTGCCTCGTCTTTCGGCGGCTGGTCCGAAAGGTCGAGCACGATCCTCTTGCCGAGGCTGAAATGCGCCAGGTGGAAAGTGGCTTGCAGGTCAATTTGGATGTTGCTTCCATCCTCGCTCACCCTGGCATTGCGAATGTGGGAGGGCAGGCGGCTTTTAGCTTGCAGGTCGAATTCAGCGGACCTGTCGAACTCTATGGTGAGGCGCTGGCCATCGATGCTGACGCGGTAGCCGACCTCATGCGGCCAGTCAAAAACCAGTCGCCCATAGCCATCGTGCATCCCGGTGCGCAACCGGACTTGCTCGGCGGCAAGAAGCGTGGACAGCGGCAGGATCAGCAAAACTGTGAAAATCGATATTCCAGCGATGAGACGCCCAAACCCAATACAAGGTTTTTGGCGGGACCTTCGGCTTGATCCGGCTTGCCTATTCCGATGCTGCGCCATGGCTCTTAGTCCTGACGTTCGGCGGAGTTCTTATGGACGATGATGTCGACCCGACGGGCCAGAGACTTTCGCTTTGCTTCCGGCAATTGCCGGGAAACAAAGCGAAAGTGTGAATCGCCATGACCCCGCGCGACGATTTGGCCTCGGTATCCACTGCGTGTGAGAATGTCGCTGACCGCCACAGCGCGGGCCAAAGACAGCTCCCAATTCGAGGGGTAACGGGTAACCGGCGGTGTTGGATCTGCGTGTCCGGCTATTTCGATCCGATTGCCGACACGACCCAAAAGACTTCCAAGGGCAAATACCGCGGCCTTTCCCGTTGCGCCTGGGCTGGCGCTGCCGGGCGCGAACAGAAGGTCGCTGGGTAAGGAGATGATGAGGCGGTCATCCTGGCGAGCGATCGCCGCTTCGGTTAGCTGTGGATGCTTGGCCATCTGATCGCCGAGCAGGAAAGCCAGATAGTCAAGACTTTCGCCGGGTACCGTATTGACCGGCTTAATCGCGCGATCTGTCTTGGGAACAAAGATCCGAGCTAGACTGACCGCTTCTAAGTCGTCGCGCAACGAGCTGATGAGATTTTGCCATTCTGGTTCGCGTACATGTGACATGGCGTAAAGCAAAACAAAAAAGGCCAGCATCAAAGCGACAAGGTCGGTGAAGGTCACCATCCAGGTGTTGCTGGTGTCGCTTCTCCGGTGAACGACCTCCTCTGAGATTCCCGCAATCCAAGCCGGCGGTGCGGCCCCGGTAGCGGTGTCAAAGGGTGCCTGCGGGCTCGTCCCGAAGGGAGATGCCATTTTGCGGTCCGGCATAGGTCTTTTGCCGGGAGCTGGCGACGAGAAACTATCGGCCACGGCCTTATGTTCCGCTATGCAAGAAACTGTTGGTTGGCTGGCCTTTCTGGAACAAGCGCAACACAAACTGCACGCGCCGGGCCTTGCCGGGCGAAATACCCACGGACAGGTTTTCCTTCGGCACCCCTAGGGCGATCAAGATACGCGCCATGCGACCGGCACGGCGTAGCTCCAAGGATTGATTGCCGGCAGCGACCATTTCACGGGTGCCGTCCACCGGTACCCCGTGCAGCATCTCTAAGGTGAAGGCCAGGCCACGGCCTGCCGCCTGCCGGAGACTGGTGGCGAACTCCTTGATCACTGCGGCCGCGCCGGGCTGTGTGTTCAGCCGTCCGGGTCGGAAAAGGCTGGAACTGGAAAGCTCCAGGCGGAGCACGGCACCATGCTCTACCTTCTCCAACTTGACAGTGGGAAAGGTGGCATTAAAGAGCGCACTGATTTCATTGATCAAGGCATCGGCCTGATTGCGTTCGGCTTCTTCTTTGCTGTTGGCGGTGTTGCTGATCGGCAGCTGAGCGCGGCCATTAAAGGCGGCGTTCACACTTTTGATGACCGCTTGCGCCCGATTGAGCTCGTAGCTCGCGTTGGCGTTCAAGACGATGAAGAAGCCGAGGAGCAGGAGCTTGAGACTAAGGAGCACGACGATTGTGCCGTCATGCCGTCGCGGCCGGCCTGGTGCGGGGGTTAGGGCCATGACTGCCCCGCCGGCCTTAGTCGAAGCTGGCGAGAAGGGCGTCAATCGCTTCCTGCGAGTTGGCGTCATCCGGTAGTTGAGGGCCATTCATCAAATCGGCGTCGGTCTGGGGTACCTCTGATTTCTTGGCCTTGGCGGCGGCGCGCCTGGCTTCACCATCTTCCTGGGAGACCGGCGTGAAGGCTTCCAGAATGGCGACCACATTGCTCTCGATTTGCTTCAATGCGGAAACCACCTTGCTGATGCGCTGGCCTGTGATGTCTTGAAAACTGCAGGCCTCATACACCTGAGTGACCGCATCAGTAATCTTTTCGGCCACTTCGGCGTCCATGCGCTCGGTGAGGGATTCGATGGTTTCCACCGATTCAAATATGGTCTCGGTGGCCTTTTCGGTGGCACCGACGATCGCCTCAAGCTCGTCAGTGGCCGTCGGCAGATGCTCGTCGGTAATTTCCTCTGGACTAAGAGAGGCGATTTCTCGGCGAGCAACCTCGATAAATTGGGATAAGGATTCGATCTCGCTATAGAGCTTTAGGTTCACCGCCGAAAGATCGCCTTCGAGCGAGGACATGACACTTGCCACGATATCGGTGATGTCCTTTGGATCGATTCCCGGCTGACGTTCAGCCAGCGCGGCGATCTTTTCGTCCAGGTCGACTTGAATGTTGGCGGTGCTCATGAACGCTTCCTTCTTAGAAATTACCGAGCACGGCCGTGAGCTTGGTCTTCAACGTAGCGGCGTTAAAGGGCTTGACGATGTAATTGCTCACACCGGCCTGCTTGGCCGCCACCACGTTTTCGCTCTTGCTTTCGGCGGTGATCATGATGAAGGGAGTTTCCTTCATTCGCGTATCAGCGCGCACTTCCTTGAGCAGTTGTAGGCCGCTCATGGGTTCCATGTTCCAGTCCGAGATCACCAGCCCATAGTCTTTGTCGCGCATCTTCTGGAGTGCTGCGCTGCCGTCCATGGCTTCGTCCACATTATTAAAGCCTAACTGTTTCAGCAGGTTTCTTATGATCCTCAGCATGGTCTTATAATCGTCAACGATGAGGATCTGCATGTTGAGGTCAACAGCGGACACGGCTAGACTCCTGTTAAAGAATTGGGTGCTTCATCGGTGCTACATCTTGGATCAGGAGGCTATGCCGCTATCCTTAAAATCCCATGAATGTAAGGCTATTACATGCATTTGCCGCATCGGTTTAGAAGACCTTGCTCGGGCATCCGTCAGTTGGCGACGCTGTACTTTTATTACTCTTTCTCCAACGGCAGCTGGCGCCGAGCAGCGAGCTCCAAGGTAACTTCCTTGGCGCGAGTAGGGTTCATCTTTGCGAGAACTGGCGCCGATTTCCTTTCCTTCATTCGGTCGACTACCTCGAGCAGCACTTCCATGTCGAGTTCCTCAAAGATGCGGGCAGCCTCTTTGGGTTTCATGCTCTCGTAGATCTTCACTAAGCTGCGGAGCTTGGCCTCCTCCTGCTCGTCGTGCTGGACGATCAGGGCCTCGATGGTGCGTTGTAGGGCTTTGAGCTCGCCTATCTTCTGGTCGATGCGGGTTTCTGCGGCCTGCAACAAAGCCGTGCGTTCTCGCAGTTGTTGTGCTCGCTCTTCAATTTCCTGGCGCCGCGCGGCGAGGGCTTGCAACAGTTCGATTTCGTCGTCGGTCAACGCGAAGGGGTCGGCCGGCAGATTGGCGACTTGCTGATTTTCTTGTTTCTGTTCCGGGTCATTGCTGGCCGCGGCGGTGTCGCCACGTGAAGCATCTTGTGCACGATCAGATTCACTTCCGGCCGGTTGCAGCTCACTAGCGCTGTCGGCAGCGACAAGATCCTGGTTCAAGCCTTCGCTGTCGTCCAACTCGGATTCGTCCAGCAAGTCTTGCGCCGATAGGCCGCCCTCCGGCGTCATTGACTGACCGGGCGATGCCTCTGCTTCGCTTGCCGCGCCCTCCTCGGTCGGGGCAGCCAGGACATAGCCTTCCCAAATGCCGTTCAAGCGAAAGCTCAATGACAGCATGGCAACGACGATCAGGCAGGGCAGCAGCCGAAAGCGTAGCCCGAAGCCCCGAAAACGGCGTGGCGCCAGGCTGTTAGCGAAGCTTTTGCAATGCTGCCAAAAGGCTCCTGTCAAGTTTTTCGTTTCCGCCGTCATCAACAGAAAAAGAATTTTGCGCATGGCGATCATCGCGGTTGTCTGAGGGTTTATGAGTTGTGCTGTTAGGCTCCCTAAGGCTGGCTAGGGACGGCCGGTCGGCGGCAAGCGAGGTACCGCGAGGACCGACGCTGCGGCTCTGATCTTCCAGGCGATCGGCAAGCGACCCAGCCCGTTTGGTCAGAAATGTGAGATCGTCGGCCAGGGACCTCATGTCGTTTATGTCGGCAGCCAGTTTCTCGCGCATTTGCTCTGCGGCATGCATGCTTTCTTTGAGTGTATTGTCGAGAATTTGCGCTGAACTCTTGATCTGCTCCAGACCGGATTCCGCTTGGGCCACTGTTTCGCCGAATCGGGCCATCAGATCGCTGAACTCGGTCTTAGTTTCGCGGAATGAATTCAGCTTTTGATTTAGAATAACTGCATAACCTATTGTTGCTATGAGTAGAAAAATTGCAGCAATGTCGACAAGCAAGGCCAGGGTCACGACGTTGCCTCCCCAGAATCAATGGAGTTGGTGCTGATCCGAACGGCGATGTTGCCGCCTTTTCGCCCCATGTGTGCTTTGAAGAGGGGGATCTCGCCACAGGATAACAAGACCTCTGATTCCGGCGAGCAGGTGAGGTTGATCCGGCTCCCCACCTGCCAGTTCATGACCTCGCCGAGGGCGATTTCGGCCTGTTGGAGCACGGCTTGAATATTGACGTCTGTCTGCCAGAGCTCCGCGGTCAAGTGGCCTTCCCATATGGAATCGCGCCCGAACTTTTCGCCGAGGAACATCTGCAGCAACAGCTCGCGGACCGGCTCGAGGGTGGCATAGGGAAGCAGGATTTCAATTCGGCCACCGCGATCTTCCATGTCGACCCTTAGGGTCATCACGATAGCGGCGTTGGCCGGGCGGGCGATGGTGGCGAAGCGGGGATTGGTTTCCAGCCGCTCGAAGCGAAAGGTGACCGGTGACAAGGGGTCGAAGGAGGCCGAAAGATCGGCCAACACCACAGCCACCATACGCTCGACGAGACGGCGTTCGATGGTGGTGTAGGGCCGACCTTCGATGCGCATGGCAGCGGTCCCGCGTCGGCCGCCCAGCAGCACGTCGACAATCGAATAAATGAGAGCGCTATCAACGGTTAGGAGGCCATAGTTGTCCCATTCTTCGGCCTTGAACACGGAGAGCATCGCCGGTAAGGGGATGGAGTTGAGGTAGTCGCCAAAGCGGATCGCCGACATGTTGTCGAGGGTTACCTCGACATTGTCGGAGGTGAAGTTGCGCAGCGAGGTGGAAAGCACCCGAACCAGGCGGTCGAACACCACCTCCAGCATGGGCAGGCGCTCATAGGACACCAGCGCTGAATTGATGATTGCCTGAATGCCTGTATCGCCATGGCCGCTGCCGTCGCCATCGATGCCGAGCAGGCTATCGATCTCGCTTTGATCGAGTACCCGGGCGGACTGGCCAGTCGCACCCTCTTCCTCCTCGTCGCCGCCTTCCGCCATGGCCTCCCATTCGGCCATGAGGGCTTCTTCGTCTTCGCTAACCTCTTGCTGATCGTCGACATCGGCCATCGCTCAAGCCTCGCTACTGGATCAGCATTTCCTTGAATAGGACATCTTTGACCGCCGAGTGCTGGGTTGCTGCATTGACCCGCAGCAACAGTTCCTCGCGCAGTCTTTGCAGACCGGCCGAGCCGCGCAAGTCCTCTGGCCTTAGCTCACGCAGGTAGACCTGGAAGTTATCGATAATGCGCGGCATTACCGCCTGAATGTTGTTGATTTCTTGCTCGCTTTTTAGCTCTAAACTAATGGAAAGCTTCAAGAAACTACTGCGCCGGCCGTCACCGTCCAGGTTCACTAAGAGGTCCGGCAGGTCGAAGTAGGCTGCTTCTTTGGGGGCGCTTCCTTGTTCCTCTTCGGCTGCGGCTTCTGCGTCCGCATCGGCGGGAGCCTCTTTGCCAAGTAAGGGGTCCAGCAGCCCGGCGAAGTAGGCGCCGGCGGCACCGCCACCAAGCAATAGGATCGGCAGCACGATGAAGAGCACGAGCTTCTTCCCGGACATCCCTTTCTTGGGGGTCGCGGTCAGTTCTTCTTCGGCGACGGCGTCAGCAGTCTGATCGCTCATGCTTCAGCAACCCTTTACCCTGTTTGGTCACAGAAGCTGATTACTAGGCAAACTTTGTTAATAACTGGTGTAACGCAAGTCCCCGATCCAAGGCCCTTGTTCCCTCGTAAGGCGCTTTCGAGGATAGGCCGGTCAAGGTGGCAATTGCGCCAAACGGGGAAAGAACTGCCCGGCAAGCCCTGCCCCGACAGGCTACCGCCACAGCCATCGGCAAGTCATTGACCGTGAAACCCAAGGAATAGTGCGGATATGCCAACTGGCACGGCATCTGCATGAGGAAGCGCGACGGGCCGCCAATGATGTGGTCTGCCATTGCGGGACAACGGTCAAGGGGTGACCATGGAAACCACCACCTATATCGGCATTTCTCGACAAATGGTGCTGCGACAGCACCTCGATATCATCGCCGGCAATCTGGCCAACTTGGAAACCAGTGGTTACAAGGGCCAGGAAATGCTCTTCTCTGAGTACCTATCCGAGACCGAAGACGATGAACAGCTGAGCTTTGTTCTCGATCAGGCCGTTTACAGTGACTTGAGCGATGGGCCGCTAATGATCACCGAAAATCCCCTGGATATCGCGATCGCCCAGGAAGGATATTTTACGATCGAAACGCCCTCGGGACTGCAATATACGCGCGGCTCGCGCTTCCATTTGGATGCAGACGGCCAAATCGTAACGGCCAAAGGCTATCCGCTGCTCGACGATGCCGGGCAGCCAATTACCGTGCCCCCGCACTCAGCCCCCTTGCAAATTAATAAAGACGGTTCGGTGGTAACCGCCTTTGGTCCCTTGGCCCGCCTGCAACCGGTAACCTTCGAGAACCGGCAGGCGTTGGTTCGCGCCGAAGATGGCCTTTACATCGCCGAAGACCAGGACCCTATTCCCATTCTCGATGGGGAGGTGCTGCAAGGTGCTGTGGAGGGTTCAAATGTCAAGGCCGTCGTCGAAATGACCAAAATGATTGAAGTGCTGCGCAGCTATCAAGCGGCAACGAAGCTGGTCGAGCAAGAACACGAACGCCAGACAAAGGCGATCGATAGCCTGGTTGCGGCCTAGGTGGCCTAAAGGAGACGATTTATGAAAGCACTTAGCATCGCCGCGACCGGCATGTTGGCCCAGCAACTCAATGTTGAGGTGATCTCTAACAACCTCGCCAATATGACGACCACGGGTTACAAGCGGCAGCGGGCCGAGTTCCAAGACCTGCTTTACCAGGACCTGCGGCGGGTCGGCTCCAGTTCCTCCGAGGCGGGGACTATCATTCCCTCGGGCATTCAAGTCGGCCTCGGCGTCAAGCCAGCGGCGGTCTATCGCATCATTCAGCAGGGCAATCTGACCATCACCGACAATGTCTTTGATCTCGCCATCGATGGCCAGGGCTATTTCATGGTGGAGCTGCCAAGTGGCGAGACCGGCTATACCCGGGCCGGCTCCTTCCAGGCGAATGGCGAAGGCGATCTCGTCAACGCCGATGGCTACATTGTGCAGCCCGGGGTCACCGTACCCGAAGATGCTGTCTCCGTGACAATCAATCCGGATGGTCAGGTCTTTATCAAGCTGGAAGGCCAGGTCGAGCCGCAAAACGTCGGCCAGATCGAGTTGGCCATCTTCGCCAATCCAGGCGGTCTGGACGCAATCGGCGACAACCTCTTCCTGGAGACGCCGGGCTCTGGCGCGGCCAATGTGGGAACCGCCACGGCGACCGGCTTCGGCTCTATCAAGCAGGGTATGCTGGAGACTTCCAACGTCCAGGTTGTCGCGGAAATCACCAACTTGATTGCCGCGCAGCGCGCCTATGAGATGAATTCGCGGGTCATTCAGACCTCGGATGAGATGTTGGCGAGCGTGGTCCAGCTTCGCTAGGGCCGGCGTAAAGGAGGGTTGATCGTGCTTAATCTCAAAGCGGTTGTGGTCTTCATTGGCACCGGTCTCGCCGCCTTTTGCGGCCTGTTTGCGACGGCTATCGCGGGCGAGATGCCGTTGGTCGAGCTGAAGAATACCCTGGTCACGGTCGAGGGTGACTTAGTGCGCCTCGGTGACCTCTTCTCCGGGGTCGAAGAACAAGCTGACGTTGCGGTCGCGCGGGCGCCGTCACCGGGTAAAGTGGTCGAGGTCGATGCCTATTGGCTGGCGGCCGTGGCCCAGCAACACGCCTTGCCCTGGCGGCCCCGGTCACGCCTTGACCGGGTGGTCATCGAGCGCGCGAGCCGCGAAATCGGGCCGGAAGCAATTGCCGAAGCTTTGCGGCGTGCCTTGACCGAGGCGGGCGTGGAGGCCGACGTCGATCTGCAGCTCGACAACCCTAGCCTCCGCTTGGTCTTGCCGGTGACCGCGGCCGGCGATTTCCAGGTGGAAGTTCTATCCTATGACGCCGCAAACGGTCGCTTGCAGGCCCGCCTACGGGCGCCGACCGAGGGGCCGGTCTTGGCCCAGGCGAGCGTTACCGGGCGCGCGGTGCCGATGGTCAAGGTTCCGGTTCTGGCCGAGGCGACGGCGGCCGGCAGCATCATCGGGAACAGCGATTTGGTTTGGCGGCGCATGCCGGAGGCGAGACTGGGCCAGCAGGTGGTTCTTGATGCTTCCCAATTGGTCGGCATGACCCCACGTCGTGGCCTGCGCGCGGAGCGCCCTATCAGGGTCAGCGACTTGCGGGCACCCGTTGTCATCAGCAAGAACAGCCCGGTCACCATTGTCCTGCAAACCGACAAAATGCGGCTTTCGGCGCAGGGCAGGGCGCTCGAGGACGGGGCCAAGGGTGCTCTGATTCGAGTCATGAACACTCAGTCGAATCAGACGATCCACGCCCAGGTCCAGGGCCCGGGCCAGGTCAATGTGGTTCTAGCAAGCCGGCAGCCGGCCGGCAGTTGAGAGGTCAAGCATGAGCACGCATGAGATCCGATCGCCACGCATCCTCGTCCGTGGTCGCAGCCTCAAGCCGCCCGCATGGGCTGCTCTTGCGGCGATCACGCTCCTGCTGGGCGGCTGCAATGCCCTGACCCGCCTCTCCGAGGTCGGTGATGCGCCGCCCTTGACCCAAATCCAAAACCCGGCCGTCTACCACGGCAATCAGCCAATCGAGGTGCCCATGCCGGCGCCAACCCTGGAGGCGCGCCAAGCCAATTCCCTGTGGCGTCCCGGCAGCCGCGCCTTCTTCAAGGATCAGCGCGCCAACGACGTCGGCGACATTCTGACTGTCGTCATTCAGATTGCCGACAATGCGGCAATCCGCAACACCACCAACCGCAGTCGCAACAACACCGAGGATGCCTCGGCCAGTGCCTTGCTGGGCTACGAGGCGGCGCTCAACCAGATACTGCCGAGCGAGGTCAATCCGGCCCAGTTGATTGATCTCGACAGCACCTCCAACTCCAACGGGGCAGGCACGGTCAATCGCGACGAAACCGTCAATCTGCGGGTGGCGGCGCTGATCACCCAGGTCTTGCCCAACGGCAACATGGTGGTGGCGGGCCGCCAGGAAGTGCGGGTCAATTTCGAGGTGCGCGAGCTGATGGTGACCGGCATCATCCGGCCCGAAGACATTACCTCGGTCAACACCGTCGGCTATGATCAGATCG
The DNA here is from genome assembly GCA_965222795.1 of Rhodospirillales bacterium. Taxonomy (GTDB): domain Bacteria; phylum Pseudomonadota; class Alphaproteobacteria; order Kiloniellales; family CBDCUY01; genus CBDCUY01. The sequence goes on from OZ244972.1 coordinate 5,249,268, forward strand.
CCGAGGCGCGCATCTCCTATGGCGGTCGCGGCCAGATCTCCGATGTGCAGCAGCCCCGCTATGGCCAGCAGGTCTACGACATCATCTGGCCGTTCTGAGGCTAGCGGTTGTTGATCGGCGCAATCGGCATCGCTTTGGCGCTCCCGATTGCCCCGTGAACCGTCCGCTCAGCATTTGAATAGAGCCAGATTACGTCGATCAGGCTCTAGCTATCGCTTGCCGCCGTGCGGCTGAATGCGGCTTGGATAGAAAGGGCTTCACGCCATCTGGCGGGCGCCAGGCAGCCGATCGAGCGGGTCGTGGTCCAATGTTTGCGCCCGTCGCTCAGGGCGCACGCCTGCCGCTAGCCCTTCGAGGGCACTTAGAAGCAGCGCCACGCCGCATCTTAGTCGTCGCGGTGCGTACGTTCCCGCCGCTCGTGAAGCTCTTGCGCCTCGATGCTTAAGGTGGCGATGGGCCGCGCTTCCAGTCGGCGCAGACTGATCGGCTCGTCGGTTTCTTCGCAATAGCCATAGGTATTGTCTTCGATCCGCTGCAAGGCTGAGTCGATCTTGGCGATGAGCTTGCGTTCCCGATCCCGGGTGCGCAGTTCCAGCGAACGGTCGGTTTCCAGCGACGCCCGATCGGCGATGTCCGGTTCCTGAAGGCCGCCTTGCTGAAGGCTTTGCAATGTCTCGGTCGAATCTCTTAAAAGATCGGCGCGCCAACGCATCAGTTTTCGACGGAAATACTCCGTCATTACCGGGTTCATGAAGTCTTCGTCTTCTGAAGGACGGTAATCAGGCGGTAGAATGCTGTTCATTCCTTACCCACTCGCAAAACCCAACGACGGGGGGAGTATATGGATTTTCGTCTCACGGACAAGCATCTCGAACGCCCAATTAAATTCCGTCATTGTGTTGAAATAAAACAACGATTCCTGTTGGCGCTGGACGAAGCGGCGTTCCTCAACTATTCCGTCTCGTATTTCGCCAGTTCGACGGCCACCCGCAGCTCGATTTCCGCCATGACCGCAGCCAAGGCCGGATCCACCACCGGTGCGCGGCGGCGGGCCGCAAGTTCGGCCGCTAGACGTTGCAGACGGGACCTCGGGACGGCGCCTGCCAGGAGATCCAGGCGTAAGGCGTCCAGTTGGTCCAAAAGACTGCGCCCGCGCTGCATGGCCTCGTGATGATCATGGGGGTCATTGTCGACTTCTTGCAGGGCGAGCAGAGAGTCGACAGGCCCGAGTTGTGTGGCGCCGCTAATCGGGCCGCTGGGCTTTCCTTCCACGAGGTTTTGCGAAAAGTCGGTCGAGGCACTAGAGGACTCTTGCGACTTTCGGCGCGGCGCCGTGGGTCTTAGGGCCGGGTTGTTCTCGATCCGCATGATGACGCTAGGCTTAAGGCTACCTTGGATTTCTCTGTCCTTAGTCAGGGCATTAACCCTGGCAGTAGCGGATATTTCCTCCTCGAACGTTAAATTGCGGTGAACAACTGCAGCTTAGGCCCCTTTTCCCGCAATATTGATTTGGTACGGGTGTGCGCTTTCCCCTATGATCGGTTGCGACAGGGCTCAGGCCAGGCGGCAAGAAGGACTATCGAAAGGCAGACCTATAGAGGGCGACAAGTACCCTCCATGTTTGCCAACAAGCAAGCTAAACGCCGTCTATGGCCAAGCAGCTTCACAAGGGAGATCGACTAGTGAGAGAGTTGAAGTATTATTCAGGCCTTCTAACGGCCGGCAAGATCACGCGGCGTGAATTTATGGGGCGCGCAGCCGCGCTAGGCGCCACCACGGCCTTGGCCAGCTCGATGGCCGGCAAGGCGCTGCATGCCGCCGAGAAGAAGAAGGGCGGCCATTTCCGTCAAGCGCTCACCGGCGGCGGCAGCGGCGATGTGCTTGACCCAGCGCAAACCCTTGATTCTTATATGATTAATGTCAGCTTTGGCCAGCTTCGAAACTGCTTGACCGAGATTTCGTCGGAAGGCGAGTTGGTCGGCGAGCTGGCGGAAAGCTGGGAAGCCTCTGACGATGCGGCCACCTGGCGTTTCAAGATCCGCAAGGACGTCGAGTTCCACAATGGCAAGACCATGGATGTGAACGACGTGATTGCCTCGATTAATCATCACCGTGGCGAAGACACCAAGTCCGCGGCCAAGGGTATCATCGCGCCGATTACCGACGTAAAGGCCGATGGCGACGACACGGTCGTCTTTACCCTGTCGGGTGGCAGTGCCGACTTCCCCTTCCTGATGAGCGACTATCACTTGGTGATCTGCCCCGCCAAGGACGACGGCATCGACTGGGAGTCCGGGGCGGGCACAGGCGGCTATGTGCTTGATAAGTTTGAACCCGGCGTGCGGACCACCGTAAACCGCAATCCCAACTATTGGAAAGCGGATCGTGCCTACTTCGACAGTGTCGAAAACCTCTTCATCGGCGATGTCAATGCCCGCACCAATGCTTTGCAGACGGATGAGATCGACTGCATGTCCAATGTCGATCTGAAGACCGTGCACCTGCTGAAAAGGGCGAGCGGCATCAAGGTGTTCGATACCACCGGAAACAAGCACGCAACCTTGCCCATGAACACCACGCAGGCGCCGTACGACAACAATCACGTGCGCCTTGCCCTCAAACACGCCATCGATCGCGAGCAATGGCTCAAGGTCATCGTCAAGGGCTATGGCGAGGTCGGCAACGACATTCCGGTCGGCCCGGCCAACATCTATCGGGCCACGACCGACGAGGTGCCGCAACGCAGCTATGATCCCGATAAGGCGAAATTCCACTTGAAGGAAGCCGGTTTGGACAGCCTTAGCGTGCAGTTCCATTCCGCCGATACGGCCTTCGAGGGGGCGGTCGACGCGGCCCAGCTCTATCGGGAATCGGCCAAGGCCTGCGGCATCGACCTCGAGGTGGTGCGCGAGCCCAATGACGGCTATTGGGCCAATGTTTGGATGAAAAAGCCCTGGACCGCCAGTTACTGGGGCGGGCGGCCGACCGAGGACTGGGTTTTCAGCCAGATCTATTCGGAAGGTGCCGACTGGAACGAAACCTTCTGGTCGCACGAGAAGTTCAACAAGATCCTGGTGGAAGCACGGGCCGAACTCGATGCCGCCAAGCGGCGCGAGATGTACGTGGAAATGCAGCGCATCTTGAACGAGGAAGGCGGCGTCATCGTGCCCTTCTTCATCGCCTACGTGCATGCGGCCAACGAACGGGTGGTGCTGCCCGAGACCATGGCCAGCAACTGGGAGCTAGATGGGCACAAGAACGCGGAGCGCTGGTCTTTCGCGTAAGACCCAACATCCCCTTCGTCTGGGGCTATTTCTCGATGGGACCCCGCCGGTCGGCGGGGTCCTTCGTTTTTGGGCTAAGCCAGGCCAAAAGACGACATGACGGCAAGTCTTGCCGGGCCCAAGCTTGCCTAGAGAGGCTAGGCGCTCGGGAGTAGACCCGAAGTTAACCACGACATTTGCGTCTATTCCAAGCCTTAGCCAGCGCGTCCGACTTGGCACGACATTCGCAAGGGGATCTGCGACGAAAACCCGAGCGAGCTATCGGCCAAGGATTGACATGCCACACCGCAGCGCCATTCACCTTCAGTCAAAAGCACCCAAAGTCCGGTGTTTGCTTCCGTTTTGGCTGTCTGTGATTTTGCTCGCGTTTTGCCTGGCGCAGGGGTCGGCGGCTGCCCAATCGCGCATCAAGGATATTGCCGACTTCGAGGGGGTTCGCGACAACCTCCTGGTCGGTTACGGCTTGGTGGTTGGTCTGAACGGCACCGGCGACGATCTGGGCAGCGCCGTCTTCACCCGCGAAAGCCTGATCGGCATGTTGCAGCGCCTGGGTGTCAACGCGCGCGACGATGATCTGGACACGGACAACGTGGCGGCGGTGATGGTGACCGGCAATCTACCGCCCTTCGCCCGCCAGGGCTCCCGGCTTGACGTCAACGTTTCGGCCTTGGGCGATGCCGAAAGCCTGCAGGGCGGCACTTTGCTGGTCACGCCCTTGCTGGGCGCCGACGGCGAGATCTATGCGGTCGCGCAAGGCTCGATCGCGGTCGGTGGCTTTCAGGTGCAAGGCAATGCCCAGACGATCACCAAAGGAGTGCCCACCGGCGGCCGCATCGCCAACGGTGCCATCGTCGAGCGCGAGGTCGCCTTTTCCATGGCCGGCATGCGCAGCGTCACCCTTAGCCTGCGCAACCCGGATTTCACCACGGCCCGGCGCGTCGCCCAAGCCATTAACGGCTTGGTCAAGCAGAATGCGGCCCGGGCTCTCGACCCCGGCACCGTGCGGGTGGCCGTGCCGGCCCGCTATCAGCAAGACGCCGTCGCCCTCTTGACCGACATCGAACAGCTCCAGGTCAAATCCGATCAAGTGGCGCGGGTGGTCATCGACGAGCACTCCGGGGTCATCGTGATGGGCGAGAACGTCCGCATCTCCACCGTGGCCATCGCCCAAGGAAACTTGACGATCCGCATCACCGAAACCCCGCAAGTCAGTCAACCGAATGCCTTTTCCGAGACCGGAGAGACGGTTGTGGTGGATCGCACCGATATCGAGGTCGACGAAGGCGAAGGCCGGCAGCTTGGGGTCCTGCGACCCGGCGTCAGCTTGCAGGAACTGGTCAACGGGCTGAACTCGCTGGGAGTAGGACCGCGCGACATGATCACCATTCTGCAGGCGATCAAGGCGGCCGGCGCGCTGCAGGCCGAAGTGGAGGTGCTGTAATGGAGGATCTTACGCCCGGCTTCGCTATCGGCCAGTCGCTTCACCTGTTGCAGCAGCCAACCGCAGAGCTCCAGGCCAAAGGCAAATCAGCCAAGGCGATCCGCGAAAGTGCGGAGGAATTCGAAGCGCTTTTCCTGGCGCAAATGCTGAGCCCCATGTTCGAAACCCTGGAAAGCGACGGCCTCTTCGGCGGCGGTCATGCGGAGCAGGTTTATCGCGGACTGCTGGTTCAGGAGTACGGCAAGGTCATGGCCCGTTCGGGTGGTATTGGCATCGCCGATCATGTGCAACGGGAAATCATGAAAATGCAGGAGGTTGGGTGATGTCGGATAGGCACCTAGCGGTTCAGGACTTGCTGGCCGTGATCGATCGGTTGGCGGTCCTTTTGCAAAAGGAGGTTGCCGCCCTGAAAGCCATGCGGCCGATGGACCTCAAGGCCTTGCAAGGTGACAAAGCCAGCCTCTTAAGCGCCTATGAAGCGGGTTTGAAGGCGCTGAGGGAAGGGCAAACCCGTGCGCTATCCGTTGAGCAGCGGCAAGGGCTTGCCGATGCTGGCAATCGCTTGCAGCAGGTCTTGGCGGAAAACGCCCGTGCCCTTAATGCCGTGAAACTGGCCAATGAGCGCATCATCGGCATCGTCGTCGACGCTGTCGAACGCCACAACCGGCCGCAGGACGGCTATGCCCATCTCGGGCGCGGCGGCTGTGGACCGCGGATTCCCCAGGGTCGGGGTGCCCCCTTGGCGCTCGACCAGAGCCTATGAGCCGAGGTTAGCCAGGTCCGCAGCCATGTCGCTCAACCTTACCCTCAACACGGCGATCTCCGGTCTCAGCACCCAGCAGACCAACCTGCAGATCGTCTCCAACAACATCGGCAATGCCTCGACCGAAGGCTTTAGCCGCAAGCAGGCGGCTGCCTCGACGCGGGTGTTGGATGGCATTGGGGCGGGGGTGGAGCTCGGCACGATCCAGCGCACGGTGGACCAAGCGGTTTCTCGTGAAATCCGGGATACCACCTCGATCGTCGCCGTTGACGAGGCCACTGCCCCCTATTTTCAGTATCTGCAGGATCTTTTCGGCGAACCGGCCGGCGACGGCACCCTCAGCGCCAATTTGGGCGATCTCGCCACAAGCTTGGAGGCCATGGCCGTCAACCCCGGCGGTTCGACGGAGCGCAGCGAGGTAGTGAACGCGGCCCTTAAGCTGACCCGGCAACTCAACGCCATGTCGACACGTATCCAAGAGCTGCGGGGCGAGGTGGCAACGGAAATCGGCGGGTCCGTCGAGGAGATCAACCGACAGCTCACCGTCATCGCCGATCTCAACGACAAGATAAAGGACCTGCACATCAGGGGTGAATCGACGGCCCAACTGGAAGATGAACGTGACCTCGCCCTGAAGAATCTCGCCGGAGAGATCAACATCCGGACCTTCGAGCGCCCCAGCGGCGAGGTTGTCATCTACACCAGCGAAGGCCCACCCCTGCTCGACACCGTGCCGACCTTCGTGAGCCATGCCGCCAACAGTCTTCTGGCCGCGGACGTCACTTATGAGAACGGCGGTATTGGCGGCGTTATCCTGAAGAATCGGGACCTGACCACGGTGATCGAGGGCGGGCGGCTGAAGGGTCTGATCGAGGCGCGCGACAGTATTCTGCCGGGCCTGCAGGCGGAACTCGACCAGCTGACCAGCCGCTTGCGCGACGAGATCAACGCGCTGCACAACAAGGGAACAGGTCTGCCGCCGCCGCAAAACCTGATCGGCAGCCGGGCGTTTGCCGATCCGGCCGCCGACAGCCTGACCTTGACCGGCAAGATTCGTATCGCCGTGGTCGATGAGTCGGGTCTACTCCCGGAAAACCTGGCCACGGCCGAACCCTTCGAGGTGGATTTCGCCACGCTTCCGGCCAACCCGACGATCCAGGATGTGGTCGATGCCATCAACGCCCAGGCCACGGCCTCGCCGCCTCAGGTGATGCAAGCCCAGCTTAATGCCTCCGGGCAGCTCGAGATCCTGACGCTGAACCCTGATCATCGCCTGGTTCTGGATGAGGGCGACAGCCAGGTGGCCAGCTTCACGCCGTCGGGGGAGGCCGCCGAGCCGGTGGCGCTCACCAACGGTGCGGCACCGGGATTTTCCCATTTCTTCGGCCTCAATGATTTTTTCTCGGCGCCGAGCTTTCCAAGCGGCCAGGCCGATACGACAGGCATCAGCCGAGAGATCACCCTGCGCCAGGCCCTGATCGACGATCCGCGGCTGATCGCCCGCGCTGCAACCGCCTTCGCGTTGCCGCTGACCGGCGGTGACAGCCTGGTTACCAGTGGCGAGAACGGCATCGTCCAAGCCATTGCCACGAAGTTCGACGAAGCCTTGGATTTTGATGCCGCTGGTCATCTGCCGGCCAATCAGACCAGCCTTTCCGGCTATGCGGCGGAGATCGTTTTCGAGAACTCGACCGCGGCGCTGCGTTCGGAAACCAACCTTTCCTTCCAAAGGGCCTTGGCGGAGGAGCTAGAGCTGCGCGGCCAATCGATCAGCGGCGTCAACGTCGACGAGGAGCTCGCCAACATGATCATCGTTCAGCAGGCCTTTTCCGCCTCGGCGCGCATGATCACCACGGTGCAAGAGCTCTTCCAAGTCATTCAGAACATGGTTTAGAGAGGCCCTATAAGTTCTTATGGTCACCCGCGTTTCCACATTCGCCAGTCAGAATTTTGCGTTGCAGCGCAGCCTGCAAACCCAGGAGCAATCGGCTGACCTCTCGATCCAGATTTCGAGCGGCAAAGTCAGCCGCGACTATAAGGGGATCGCCACGGATTCCCGTCGGCTGCTCACCACCGAGGTGTCCTTGGCGCAAGACCTGCGCTTTGTGAAAAACATCGATACGGTCGATCGGCGCCTGGAAACCATGGAACAGGCGACCGCTACAAGTTTCGATGTCGCGTCAGACTTGCGTACACTTTTGATGCGAGCGACCTCAGAGGTTGACGCCGCCGATATCGGCTTGGCCCAACGGGCGGAGGAAATGCTCAGGCAGGTAGCTTCCCTGCTGAACAGCGATTTAGACGGCAGCTATCTCTTTGCCGGATCTAGAACCGATACGCCACCCGTTGACCTAAGGGCCCTCTTCAATCCAGAGATTCCGCTTGTCGATGCGGTACCCTTTTCCGGCGCTGCGACCGTCTCTACCAACGGGCTCACCGATTTGCCTGGTGTGGTTTCCCTGCAGGTTGACTCCGGTAGCGATGGCCAAGCCTTTCAAGTCGCCTATAGCAATCTGACAGGCGACTTCACGGTGACCAATCTCAACGGGGGTGCGGTCGACGTGCAATCCTTGGGGGCGCCGCCAGGTCCTGGGGAAACCAAAGACATCACCTTCGACGTTGGCGGCGAACGGGTCGTTTTGACCGTCGACGCCAACTTCAATGGTGGTCCCGGGGTGGATATCACCACCTTTACCCCCACCTTTACCGCCGGTGCCGGCACCGGATCTCTCACTGCCGGCTTGATCGATGTGACGGCCGCCCGCGGCGACATTTCCAAGATCAACGACCACGTGATCACCATCGGCGGGCCGGCGACCACCAACACCACTCTGACCCTTGCCTCGGCTGACGGCAACTTTACGGCGAGTGGCATCGACTTATCCACCCTTGGCACCAAACAGGCGGTCTTGACCAACGCCACGACCGGGGCGGAGCTGGTGGTTCGCTTTGATGTGGACGGGGCCTTTTCGGCCGCCGATTTGGGAAGCGCCAGCATCGAGCAGGGTGATTTCTTTGAGAACCTGGCGGCAACCGCTGGATTTTCCACGCCTGTGGCTGCCTTGCCGGGGGAAGCGAACTACGATCCCGCCGACCCAAGTTTTTATCGCGGCGACGACCGCCGCCTGAATCTGCGCGCGGAAGAGCACCTGAGTCTCGACTATGGGGTCACCGCCATCGACTCTGGCTTCGAGAAACTGATCCGCAGCCTTTGGATCACGCGGCAAGCCGCCCAACCTGGGGCGGTCAACGAGACCGATCTAGAACAAGCCTTGGGGCTCGCCATCGAGGCGATTGAAGACATTTCGCGGATCCGTTCCGGCATCGGCAGCTCGCGCAGCGTCATCGCCGACGCCAAGCAGAGCCACGAAAACGCAACCCTGTTGGCGGAAAACACGATCAGCGACATTGAAAACACCGATGTGGCAAAGACCTTAACTTTGCTGTCGCAAAATGCAGCACAGATCGAGGCCTCCTTCGCCACATTGGGCAGGCTGACCGCCGTCAGTCTGATAGATTTTATCTAATGCCAAGAAGGCCTTAAACACACGCAGGATGCGCCCATGCAAGGGAGTGGAAAGTGACTGTGGACCATTTGGCGGCGTTTGATCCAGAGGGAGAGGTACCGGCGAAGGAAGCGCCTTCGGCGGTCCAAATCGTCGAAGTCGAGACCCGTTTTGGTCGTCTGTTGTTCGGCCCCAACGCGATTTTGACCATGCCGGCCGGGCCATTGGGCTTTGCCGATTGTCACCAATTCGGCCTTTGTAACGTGCCAGGGGCCGCGGATGCACGATTTAAGTTATTGCAATGTCTAGACGATCGGGATCTTAGCTTCATTGTTATGCCGCTTTTGCAACCCGAAGATCATTTGCAGCAGAGCGACATTGACGACCTTTGCCAATCGATCGATACGGATTTTGCCGATGCAGCCTTTTTGCTCATCGTGACCCTGCGCCCGGGCCCAGAGGGAATGAGTTTTACCGTGAATTTACGGGCACCCATCATTATCGATTGCAAGCGGGCAGTGGCGCGCCAGGCCGTCTTGAACGACAGTCGGTATCCTATCCGTCAAGCAATCTAAGGTAGTAAATGCATCGTCAACAGGAATAGGGGACTTGCCAAGACGTCAAATTAATCAAGCTTTCATAGCGAGCATGACCGCTCCGCCATCCGGATAGTGATTAGTACGTTCTGAATCGGCATTTAACCGTTTTGGGCGCCCCAAAAGCCGAGGCACACCGACGGTCTTAGACGATCTTGAACCGACATTGGATTTGGCATGACGCCACGGCCGATGGCGGCTCGAATTTGGGGATGGAGAGCGACGCTGAAAGAGACATTGGTAGACGAGGTGCGCCCCGGGGCGAGGGCACCGGCGATCAATGACATGGTCGAGGTGCTGGCCGGGGCCGTCCATTGCCATCAAACCGGCAAGCTGGCTGAAGCGGAAGCGCTCTATCGCCAGGTTTTGGCCACGCAGCCACAGCATGTCGACGCCCTTCATCTGCTTGGGGTTCTGGCGCACCAGGTAGGGCGACCGCGGCGGGCGATTGAAGCTATCCGCAAGGCCATCGCCTTGCAGCCCAATGTGCCGTCGTTTTACAATAACTTAGCTGTTATTCTTCAGGAACGCGGTGAGCTGGATGAGGCGGCTGAACTTTTCGAAACCGCATTGCGATTGGCGCCAAACTACGGCGAGGCCTGCCGCAATCTAGGCGATCTACGACGCCGTCAAGGCCAGCTCGACGAAGCCTGCACCCAATTTCGCCGCGCCTTGACTCTCAATCGCAATGACGCCCCGGCGGCGCGCGGTCTGGGCCGGGTTTTCCATGATCAAGGCGAGTTCGCCCTGGCGGCCCGCTATTACCGGCAAGCTCTCGCCGGTGACCCTAGTCGCGCCGATACTCGTGCGCTCTTAGGGCTCGTGTTGGCTGAACGTGGCGAGTGCGGTGAAGCGATTATGCAATTTCGTCGCAGCTTGGAATTGGACCCCAATGCCCCGGCCACGCACAACGCTTTGGGAGCCGCACTGCTCGGTCAGGGACGTTTGGGCGAAGCAAAGGGTTGTTTTGAAACGGCCTTGTCGCTGAAGCCCGATTTTGCCGATGCCTTGCACAATCTCGGTAACGTCAGCCTGCATGGCGGCGACCACGCCCAGGCGACCTTGAGCTTTCAAAGTGCCATGAAATTGGCGCCGCAGCGACTGGAGAGCGGCGTCGGTCTGGCACGAGCCTGGCTTGCGCAGGGCAGGACCGATGACGCCATCAAGGCATGCCAAGGGGTTCTTGCGCAAGATCTGGACTACCACCCGGCCTGGGTTGCTTTGGGCAAGGCGTTAGCGGTCTGTCACTGTCAGCCTGGCGACGGCGATCATCCACCTACTTACGATCTTCTGTTGGCCTGCCTCAGGCGCGCGGGCATAGACCACCAGGTCTTGGCGCGACCCGCTGCACTGGCGATCCGCGCTCGCTACGATCTTAGCGCCTGGCCTACGGCGTTGTCAGCCAAGGACCAGCCCGATGGGATTGCCGACCCAACTTTGGATCCCTTGCTGCTGGCCCTGCTGCAACGGTGCATCAACGTTGATCCGATCCTAGAAGTATTCTTAACAAACGCCCGCAAATTACTGTTTTTAAGTGAATTTCCTCTTTCTTTGTCGCAAACTCAATTTCTCGCCGCTTTGGCGCTGCAAGGGCATAGCAATGGCTATGCTTTCTATGTCAGCGCCGAGGAAGAGGCTCGCTTCCAGGCCCTATCCAGCAGGCTCAAGCGAGATCTCTCGACCGGCACGCCGGTTGCGGCGGTGGTGGAGGATTTGCTGCGCTTCGCCCTCTATGCCCCGCTTTCGGCTTTGGCGCCCTGGCTGCCGGCGGAAGGCGATTTTGTCGGTGAAATCGATGCGGCCTTGCGGCCTCTGATGGAGCGCAGCTTCTGCCAAGAGCTTCGCCAAATCCGAGTAGCGGAGGATTTGGAACAGCTCCGGCCAGTTGCCGAAGCCACCTCCGTCAGTGTTCAAGCGCAGTATGAAGCTGCCCCCTATCCCCGCTGGTTGAGCCTCGATCGGCCACAGCCGATGACTCTCGGCCTCTATTTGCGGCAGCGTCTGCCACGCTTGCACTTGCCGCCTCACCCGGGCGGACCGATCGAAGCGTTGGTGGCGGGCTGCGGTACCGGCCAACACCCCCTAACTCTTGCCCTGGCTTGCCAGGATTTGCAGGTGATCGGTGTTGATATTAGCCGCCGCAGTCTTGCCTATGCCGTCGATATGGCCGATCGGCTAGCGGTTGAGAATGTGCGCTTCCTGCAGGCCGACATCCTGGATCTGGCCGAACTCGGGCGGCGTTTTTCCCTGATCGAGTGTGTGGGTGTGCTGCATCACATGGCTGACCCGGCGGCTGGCTTGTCGGTGCTGACCGACTTGCTGCGTCCCGGCGGCGTGATGAAGTTGGGCCTCTATAGCGGTCGGGCGCGGGCTTCCATCCGAGCGGCGCAAGAACGTTACAAGGCCTTGGCGCTGTCGTCGGAAGATCGCGATCTCAGACACTTTCGCCACGCCGTGCTCGAGGGAGATGGCGCTTGGCCCGGCCTTGCCGACCTGGGCAGTACGGAGTTCTACTACCTGAGTGGCTGTCGCGATTTCGTCTGTCATGCTTGCGAGCATGTCTTTGATCTGGCGAGCATTGCCGAAATGCTGGCGGAAAGACGGCTTCGTTTCGAGGGTTTCGAATTTGCCGACCCGAAGATTAAGCCCCGCTATCTCAAGGCCTTTCCCGATGACCCAGCCATGACAAACCTGGAAAATTGGTCGCGGTTTGAAACGCGCGACCCGTCAACATTCCTCGGTATGTACCAATTCTGGTGCCGCAGACCCGCTGCCAGCGAAGCGGCCGCACAGCGCAAGTCGTCGCCTACGAAAGGGCCGAGACCTCTAAATCCGCGGCGGCCGGAGCTGCGATGATGGGGGCCCTCGCAAAGGAAAAACGGCAGCGGCGTGGGACGAATGCGACGCGGTCGGTCGAGGCCGGGCGCCTACTGGAAAAGGCCGTGGCGCATCACCAAGGCGGCCGCTTGGCCGCCGCCACCAAGGGTTATCAAGCGGTTCTCGCCATCGACCCACGGCAAAGCGACGCCCTGCATCTGTCCGGTGTTATCGCCCATCAAGAGGGGCATAGTCGGGAGGCCCTCACTCTAATCGAGGAAGCGATCTCGATAAACCCGGATTCTGCCGCCTATTATAATAACTTATCAGCTATTCTTTTGGCTATGGGAGAGCCCAATCGAGCGGCAGAGCAGCTCGAAATCGCGCTCCGGCTGCAGCCGGACTACGCCGACGCCTTGAAGAACTTGGGTCGTGCACGGGCTCGAACAAGCGAGCACCAGGCGGCTCTCTCGGCCTTCGATCGCTGCTTGGCCTTGCGGCCCAAGGATGCCGAATGTCTGCATGAGCGCGGACTGGTCTTAAAGTCGCTCGGCCGCCTGGACGAGGCCGCTGTTGGCTTCCGCGCGGCCCTGGCGATCGATGCCGGGCGCCTGGATAGTGGCTACCTCCTTGCCATTTGCCTTGGCGAGATCGGCGATGCCGCAGCGGCGGTGGCGGCCTGCAAGCAGAACTTATCGATGCAGCCAAAACACTGGCCGACCCACAAGGTGATGGGCCTCATCCTGCTCAACATGGGGAGGCTGGAGGAGGCAGAGGAATCGCTTGGCAAAGCAGCTGCCCTAGGGCCGGTGGACGCCCAGGTCGAAAATGGCATCGCCGGTGCCGCCATGGCTCGCAAAGACTATTCGCGCGCGATCTCTCACCTCCGAAAAGCGCTGGAAGAAGACCGGGATTTTTACCTTGCATGGAACAATCTAGGCATAAGTCTTCTTGAATCAGATGAGGAAGGCCAGTCAACAGAGGCCGTGGACTGTTTTGTCAAAGCCTGCGACGCCAATCCGAGCTATGCCGCCGCCCAAGGCGGGCTGATTGAAGCTTTGGTGAAAGCCTCGGGCAGCTTGGATGACCGCGCCCTTGATGACCATCTTGCCCGGGCTTTTGGCTTCGACTACGTGCGGCACCAACGCCTGTCGGTGATTGCGGCCCGCCATCTCAGGCGCAAGTACCAGGCGCAATGGCTGGAGCTGGAAAGCTGGTTGGCCAAGGGCGGTGAGGCGGCCAGCACCTGTCCGGTTGAAGGCTTTACCACCGATCCCATCCTATTAGGCCTTCTCGCAAAGACCATCAACACCGATTCGGTTTTAGAGCGTCTGTTCACCGGCCTTCGCCGGCATCTCCTCTCCCTAGCCGGGCGAGGACTGGTGCTTGGCCCGGAAACTCTGCGCCTCATGGTGGCGATTGCCCGGCAAACTTATGGCAACGGTTTCGTTTGGCAGGAGACCTCGGCTGAGAGCGACCGCATCGACGCGATCGGGCCGCGTTTGGATAGCGGGGAAGGCACCGTCGAGGAAGCGGAAATCCTTGGCTACGCTATGTATCGCCCATTGGTCAGTCTTGCTGGATTGAATGAGTTGGCTGACCGCGTCTCTGATCTGCCGGCGGCTCTTGGCGAATTGGTCAATGCGACGCTCGTCAAGGACTTGCAGGAACGGCGCCTCAAAGATGACATCCCGTGTCTCACCCCAGTTTCGACGGCGGTTTCCCGTGAGGTTCAGTCGCAGTATGAGGAAAGTCCTTATCCTCGTTGGCTGTCTCTTGCCAAGACGCCGGCGGTGGACTTCCGTCAGGACATGGGCCGCGCTTTTCCCCATCTCGATCTGCAGGCGTTCCCAGCCTCTCCACATCAGGTGTTGGTGGCCGGCTGCGGCACCGGGCAGCATCCCATCGGCCGGGCGCTGGGCTGGCGGGAGCTGAATGTCCTGGCGGTTGATCTCAGTCGAAGCAGCCTTGCCTATGCGGCCCGAATGGCCGGTGTGATGGGCGCCCAGGGTGTTTCCTTTGCGCAGGCAGACATCTTGGAACTGGGCCGCTTGGATCGGCGGTTTCACATCATCGAATGCGCTGGCGTGCTGCATCACATGCAAGATCCAGAGGCGGGGCTGGAGGTCTTGTTAGGCCTGTTGCATCCCGGCGGCCTGATGCGTCTTGGACTCTATAGCGAACGGGCGCGAGCGGTCATTGTTGCAGCGCGAAAGCGCATTGCTGCGCTTGGTTTGAAACCCACGCCAGCAGACATTAAGTCCTTCCGGCAACGCGTTCTCAGTGGTGAGGAAAAGGAAATCCAAGCGCGGCTCATTGGTTTGACCGACTTTCATGACCTGAACGGTTGTCGCGATCTTCTCTTCAATGTCGTAGAGCATCGCTATACACCCTTGACCTTAAAACAAATATTGTCTCGGCATGGCCTGGAGTTCGTGGGCTTTGAACTGGAAAACAAGAAAATCGGAAAGCGCTATCGGGAACGCTATCCGGGGGATCACCCGATGAATGACTTGGATTGCTGGGAAGAGTTTGAAGCAGATTTTCCGGACAGTTTCGTCAGTATGTATCAGTTCTGGTGTCGTAAATCGAATTCGTGACAGCAATGTGCAAGACGCCGGACAGGGAAAGAGACCACGGTTAGAAAAAATCGCCGGGCGACGGGATACTAAAGCGGCAAAATTTGCCGGTTTTCCGGGCTTTTTAGGCATTCTTTGCCAACTGTTAACAGTGCCGCAAAAGGATTTCTTATCATTTGCCAGGCTAAAATGGCTATGCGCTAGCACTTAGGCGTTTGGGACAAGGTGTAATGCCAAGGGTCCCAACCGGAAACAGGTAGTTTCCATCGACAGGATGTCGAAACATAGGATCCAAGTAGGAGAAAGATCTATGCCTCTTAATATCGTCTCTAACTCGGCGGCCAATACCGCACTCCGCAACTTGACCGTCTCGGACTCGAAGGCTTCGGGTTCTGTGGCCAAGCTTTCCTCCGGTAGCCGCGTGCTGGCTGCCAAGGATGATGCGGCGGCCTTGGCCATCGGCTCGCGGTTGCGGGCTGAAGTAGCAGCGCAGCAGCAGGCCAGCGTGAATGCCGGTCAGGCTGTTTCGTTGCTGCAGATTGCCGACGGTGCGCTGTCGGAAATCAATAACACCCTGGTTCGTTTGAAATCTCTGGCCGTGCAGGCTGGTTCGGACCAGTTGGGCTCCACGGAACGGGCCTTGATCGACACCGAATTCCAGCAGCTCGTGCAGGAAGTCGATCGTATCGCTCAAGACACCGAGTTCAATGGCCAGCAGCTTATTGCTGGCGGTACCTTGAGCTCGCTGGTGCAGCTGAGCGATCCAGGCGTCGATGGCATTTCCGGCATCAATTTCACAGCGTCGGTCGAGGACAACGCTTCCTTCCAGTACAGCTATTCGGCAGCGGAAGAGGTGTTGACTGTCACCAAGCTGGGTAATGATGCGGTAACCACCAGTCAGGCCCAGAGTATCGATGGCGCCGATGTTACCACCGACGGCATTTCCTTCGCCTTCGGCGAAAACGCCACAGGGGATGTCTTCTCCTATCAGTTCGATGCCGCCACCGAGCAGCTCACCATCCTCAACGAGAGCACTGGTGAAACCCAATCTGTGGACATCGAAAGCGCATTTGAGTCGGCCTTCGGCGAGACCGTGAACACGGTCGATCCGGGCCAGTCGCTGGATATTGCGGTTGCCGGTTTCGACATGACGGTTACCATCCAGGAGGGCTTTGACCGGACGGTGAACATCACCGCGGCGAACGTGGTTGACGATGCAACCATCGACACCAACCAAGCCAATGTGAATGCGGCGACGACGGTCGATTTCAACCGCAATGCCACCTTGTTGGACGGCGACGGCTATGCGGCCTTGACCAACCTGACCAACTTCGACACCGCCACCGGCGAGCTGACCATCACCGCCACGGTGGTGTCCAATGCCGCCGACCAGTTCACCCTGGGCGGTCTGGCGGGCTTCGCCTATGACGCGGGTACCGCGGGCGATGACTCGGCAACCATTACCGCGGCGGCCAACACCGTGCTCAACTTCAATGGCACGGCGGTCGGCACCTTGAACTTGGCGGGCATCGACCTGGCCGGTGCCACCGACGGCGGTACTTTCGACATCGTCGTTTCCCTAGAAGGCCTTGTCGTCAACGACCAGACGGTCACGCGGACTGCCGACGAGACCATCCAGATCGACATTACCGCCGATCTTGATGCGGTAGCCGGGGCCGGCAACAACCTGGCGTTCGACCAGACCCTGGACGTGTCTTATGACCAGTTCGGTGTGACCTTGACGTTGGACAAGGGCTTCGATCGTGGGGTTGACATTGTCAGCACCACCGATGTCCAAACCGCGACCCTGCCGGCAGAGGTAACCAACGCCAGCTTCGTGCAGAACGATGGCTTCGTTTCGGCGGATGCCTATCAGGCATTGCTTGACCTTGGCTATGACGCCACGACTGGCATTGGCTACAACGCCAACACCGGTGTACTTAGCCTGCAGGTCTCGGACGATACGGACGGTGCTGCCGGCGTGGTCACCTTCGACGCCTTGGCCGGGATCGACTTCGGTCTTGGTGCCGGCAACGAAGGCTTCGACCTGACCGGCGCGGCTTCTGCGACCGATATTTCGATCCAGACCGCCGATGGCAGCGTCGTCAAACTCGGAACGCTGACTGCTGACTACGTCAACACCAGCGATGCCGGGTCCCTGGGAACGGTCGATATCCAGATTGGCAAGGGCACGTTCTTCAACGACGTCGACCCGACGGCATCGATCACCGAGCTGACCTTTAAGATCGGTACCGGCAACTTGGCGGAAGACCGCATCACCTTGGCACTCGATGCGGCCACCACCGAAGCCCTCGGCATCAATGGTACCGACGTGACAACGGCTGATAACGCCAATGCTGCGTCGGATGCGATCAGCGATGCCATCACCGTGCTTAACCGGGCGCGGGCGAACGTGGGTGCCTTCCAAAATCGACTGGAGATTGCCACCAACAACCTGGCGACCACCATCGAAAACACGGAAGCAGCCCGAAGCGCCCTGTTGGACCTGAACGTTGCTCAAGAGGTGGTGAAATTCACCTCGCAGCAGATCCTGGTCCAGGCCGGTGTCTCGACACTGGCGCAGGCCAACCAGCTGCCGCAGAACCTTCTGAGGTTGCTGCAGTAGTTTCGCACGAAGGAAGTCGGAGGGAGTTCGCTCTCTCCGACGCTCCTGCGGAGGTGGCACCATGGCAGATAGAGTGAGCAGATTTCTCGGCGCACTGGGCCCCTGTGGCAATTTGTTAGCACCTTTGCCGGATGATCGTGTGTGTGGAAAGCAAGAACGGCATCTCGATGATGTCGTTAGGAGCTTGGAACCATGGAGGTAAGATCAGTTAGCCCAGCAATTCTGAGTGGCGCAAGCCGGGCACAGGGCGCGTCGGCCGTTCCGGCAGTCAGCCCCCGTACCGCCGAAGTTGGCGCCAATCAGGAAAGGCGTTCGGCACCCAGTGATGCCTTGACGCGGAAAGTGTTGGAAGCCGCCGGTCTACAGCCGACGGAAATCAACAAGTACAGCGTCAAGTTAGACATCGACAACGGGACCGGACGAGTGGTTGCCCTCATCCATGAGCGGCAATCGGGTGAGTTGGTTAGCCAAGTGCCGACGGAATCTGTTCTCCGGCAATCGGCACTTTTGAAAGAAGTGCTTGGCACGATACTTGATCAGCCCGTCTAGGCGAGCCGGACAGAAAAGTATTTGTTTGTCAATGTGGTTGAACGATCGGGAAAGTGCAGCCGATGGTCGATAGTTTGAACTTGAATAACTTACAAGTTGACGACAATGGTCGTGTCAATCTGTCTGGTATCGGTTCTGGAATCGATTTCGAGGCGGCTGTCGACAACATCATCGCTGCCCGGCGCATTCCTGTCGATCGGCTAGAAACCAAAGTTGAAGAGAACACAGCGAAAGTCGCAGCCTTCTCCGAACTGGCGGCACAGCTCAACACCCTGCAGCAGAGCCTTGACTTGCTGCGTGGTCGCATCAGTTTTGGTGGCGAAGCCGATATCTTCGAGTCAAAGGAAGTTTTCGCCGTTACCAGCAGAAGCGACGGCGGTACCGCCTCGCCGGCCACGAACCTGATCGGCGTCAGTGTTACCAACGCAGCGGAAGCCAGCAGCCACACCCTAGAAATTTTACAAGTCGCCACCGCTCACAAGCTTGCCACCGCAACTGCGGCCAGCGATACGGACGATCTGGGGTTAGCCTTTGGCGGAGCCAGCGGCTCGATAGCCGGCGCCTTTACCATCAACGGTCGACTAGTCGACGTTTCGGCCACTGATTCACTCATCGATCTTGCCGACCGGATCAACACCGCCAATACCGGCCAATCCGCCAGCGGCGTTAGTGCTTCGATAGTATCCGTTGATGCTGGACAAAACATCCTGGTTTTGACCGCCGACGATACCGGCAAGGCGATCGAACTTGGCAAACTGCACCGCGTCGCCAGTGATCAGGCAAGTTCCGCCACCGATGACCTGGGGCTTGCTTTCGGCGGCGCTTCCGGCTCGATATCCGGCAGCTTTGATCTCAATGGAACCACGATCAACGTCGCCGGGACGGACAGCCTCGAAAGCCTGGCGGCGACCATCAATGCCGCCGATGCCGGTGCGACTGCTAAGGTCATCAGCGACGGAGTGAACCACCGTTTGGCGATCACATCCAGCGACCCGACCGCTGACGTGGCGATCACCAACGAGACCACCAATGTGCTGAATGACCTTGGGATTTCCCTTGATGGCGGCGCCAGCTTCCAGCATGTCCTGAGCGACAGCCAAGACGTGCTATCGGACCTCGGCATATCAGGCGATGGCGGCGCCACCTTCCTGAACGAGCTGCGCCAGGCCCAAAGTGCTCGGTTCACTGCCGACGGACTGCTCGACACGCGGGCCAGCGGCAGCGCTGCCTTCGCCAGCGACAGCGATACGCTTGGCTCGCAAGGCGTGTCGAATGGTGATCTCGTCATTGAAATTCCAAGCGGCGGTCCTGTGACCATCGCTAACGTCGACACCTTTTCGTTAAATGGCCTGGCAACCGAGATAAACACCAATCAACCAAGTCTCGCAGCCGCCGGCATCACGGCGTCGGTCATTGAAGATGCCGATGGCAACTTCAGCATCGAAATTCGGCAAAGCTCGCTCACCACGACGGACGACGGAGGCATTCTCGATGCCCGGCCGACGGCCACCACCGACGATTTGGCGCTCGATGCGGATCTGGTATTTGCCTTTGATGGCGGCAACATTGCGACCATCGACGTGAACCCAGGCGATAGCCTGGATGACGTGGTAAACGCGATCAACACCGATCCCAATTTGATCGCCGCCGGGGTCACCGCCAGTGCCGTGGCTGAGGGCGGCAGCTTCCGCCTGGTGGTTCAGCATGACGCGACCCTGACGGCAACGGCCCCAACCGAGCTTGCCCTCAGTCGACCAGAGCAGGTTTTCGAGCGGGAAAGCAACACCATCGACGATGTCCTGGATGGTGTCACCTTGACCCTATTTCAGGAGGAGGTTGGCACCGAGATCAAGCTGGACATCGAGCAGAACCTGAGCGGCGTCAAGGAGACCATCCTTAGCTTCGTCGAATCCTATAATGCGGTGCGGAGTTTCATTAACCAACAGCAGTTGACGGATCCGGCCACGGGCGGTGCGGCAGAAGATGCCGGTGCCCTGTTTGGTAATCCGGCGCTTTCAAGCGTCGAACAGCGCCTTTCCGGCCTGATCGGGCAAGGGGCCGCTGGAATCAACGAAGGCCTACGGGTTCTGTCGGAGATCGGCATCGATTTTGTCGACAATCAGGCGATAGGCGATCCTTTGCTGGCTGACACGCTGGAGGTTGACGAAACCGTGCTGGACGAAGCGCTGCTGAACCAGCCAGACGAGGTGCGGCGCCTCTTCGGTTTCGACTTTTCAGTCGACGATCCGCGGGTCGCCGTATTGAACTTCACCGGCAACACCACGGCGGCGCAGGGTGGCTATACGCTGGATATTACCTATTCGGGTGGTCAAATCACCGGGGCGACGATAAACGGGGTGGCCAATTCGGTAACAGTGGATGGCAATATCCTGACCGCCACGGACGCTACGGGTGCCGAAGGTCTGACCTTCATCTATACCGGCGACCAATCGGTCAGCGGCGTGCAACTGGATCTATCCTCTGGCGTGGCCTCCTCGCTCTACTTCGGTGTCGAACAGCTCCTGGACGAGGACACCGGGGCCATCCAAACCGAAGTCAATAGCCTGGGCGATCAAACCGACCTGGCGCAAACCCGGATCGAAGAAATGTTGGCCCGCTTGGAGACGCAACGGGAAAACCTACGCCTGCGGTTCATCGCCATGGAGCAGGCGATTTCCACCATGAACAACATTCTTAACACGCTAGAGCAACAGCTCGCCGCCCTGCAACCGCGCGACAATTAGGTCGGTCGTTCAAACCAGCAGAGACATTAAGTGAGGGAGGAAACGGGGTGCGGAGCAACGCAACCAAGGCATACGGTACCCAGCAGGTCATGACCAGCTCTCCAGCCATGCTGGTGGCTCTTCTTTACGATAAGGCCATTGCCTGTCTAAAAGAGGCGGTAGCGGCCATCGAAGCCGGCGAGGTCGAGCGCCGGTGGAAGGCAAACCAGCGGGCCTGCGAGATCATCGATCATCTGGCTGCGACCCTGGACCTGGAAGCGGGTGGGGAGATCGCCGCCAATTTGGATCAGCTTTACAACTTCATGCTCAAGCGACTGGGTGACGTTGATCTGAAGAATGACCCTTCGCCGGCGCGCGAGGTCATCCAACTGCTGATACCGTTGCGCGACTCCTGGAAGACCATCGCAGCCGGTCAGACCGCAAAGACGGACGCTGCTGCTCCCGTCCAGGCGGCGAGTTCAAAGGCAACGACCGCGATTCCGCAACAGCCAACCGCCCCGGGTCGCCCCCTAAATCTTTCAGCCTAGAGTATCTGGCGGCAATTTGGGATCAATTCTGCTTGGCTTCTGTCGCAGGATCGGCTTATTCGGAATCGCTTTGCCGCTCCCGATTAACCCAACTTACGCTATTCGGCGATGATTTCAGGAAAATCGAGCTGGGTTTATTGGCTAGAACACTGAAATTGTTGGCATGATGTTGCCGAAATCGGCGAAATTGGCTTGTAGTGCCGACCTACCCCATTGACCGGCTCGAATCCTGGCCGGCAGTTTCTTGGACATGTTCCTTCGCTGCAAGACGCGCCGCAAGGACGGCAAGGCGCACCGCTCCTGGAGCCTGGTGGAGAACCGGCGGGTGCGCGGCGGCCGGGTGGTCCAGCGCCAGGTGCTTTATCTCGGCGAGATCAATGACAGCCAGCAGGCCGCTTGGCGGCGCAGCATCGAAGTGTTTGATGCGCGCTCTGGGCAGGGCCCCGGTGTCCCAAGGGGGCGGGCTCGGCAGATGGCCCTGTTCCCGGAGGGTGGGGCACCGGTGCCGGGCGACGATGAGGTGGTGCAAGTACGCCTCGGCGATCTGCAACTGCGCCGGCCCCGGCAATGGGGCGGTTGCTGGCTGGCCTGCCAGCTGTGGGACCAGCTGGAGCTCGACGCTTTTTGGTCACCGCGCCTGCCGGTGAGCCGCAAAGGGACGCGCTGGCTGAATGTCTTGAAGACCCTGGTGGCCTACCGCCTGCTCGACCCCGGCAGCGAATGGCGTTTGCATCGCCAGTGGTTCGATCAGAGCGCCATGGGTGATCTCCTGGGTGAGGACCTGAGTGTGGTACAGATCGACACGCTGTACCGCTGCTTGGACAAGCTGCTGGCCCACAAGGCGGCCTTTTTCAAGGCTCTGAAGGCGCGTTGGCATAGTCTCTTTGGCATCACCTTCGATCTGCTGCTCTACGACCTGACCAGCACCTATTTCGAGAGCCCGCCGCCGGCTACCAGAGGCGAGGAAAGCAAGCGTAAATTCGGTTACAGCCGCGACAGGCGGGGTGACTGTGTGCAGGTGGTGATCGCGCTGATCGTCACGCCGGAGGGCTTTCCCTTGGCCTACGAGGTGATGCCAGGCAACACCGCCGACAATACCACCCTGGAGGCTTTCCTGGCCAAGGTCGAGGCGCTCTACGGCAAGGCCAAGCGGACCTGGGTGATGGACCGCGGCATTCCGAGCGAGGCCAGCCTGGCGCGGATGCGCGCCGCCAAGGCGCCGATCCACTATCTGGTCGGCACCCCCAAGGGTCGTTTGAGCCAACTGGAAAAGGCCTTTCTCGACCGGCCTTGGGAGGCGGTGCGCCAATCCGTGCAGGTCAAGCTCTTGGCGCAAGAGGGCGAAGTCTATGTCCTGGCCCAGAGCGCCGATCGGGTCAACAAGGAACGCGCCATGCGGCGCCGGCGCCTGAAAAAGCTATGGCGGCGCCTGGGCGACCTGCGCCAGCAAAAGCTCAGCCGCGACCAGCTCTTGCTCAAGCTCGGCGCTGCCAAGAAAGAGGCCGGTCGGGCTTGGGGCCTGGTCGAGATCAGTCTGCCCAAGGTCGATGAAGCCGTCAGCCCCGAGAGCTTCACCTACCGCCTGCGCAAGGACAAGCTACGCCAGGCCCGGCGCCGCGAGGGCCGCTATCTGCTGCGAACCAACCTGCCGCACGACGACCCGGCCCATCTCTGGCGCCTCTATATCCAGCTCACCGAGGTTGAGCAGGCTTTCAAGGACTTGAAGGGTGACCTTGCGATCCGGCCGATCCATCACCAGCTCGACCGCCGCATCGAGGCGCATATCTTTGTCGCCTTCATGGCCTATTGCCTGCAGGTCACCCTCAAACAACGCCTGCGCGCCCTGGCGCCTGGCCTCACCCCCAGGGCCGTGCTGGAAAAATTCAAAGCCATGCAGATGGTCGATGTCCAGCTGCCGACCACCGACGGGCGCCACATCGTGCTGCCGCGCACCACCCAGCCGAACAAGGATCAGCAGATCCTGCTTCAGCGCCTCAAGCTGACCCTACCGCCGCAGCCGCCGCCCCGGATCACCGCCCAGGCCCCTCAATCACGCTGACCCAGCGACCCGCCTGTAGTGCCGACCTTTGGACCCTGATTCCAGAAATTCCAACGCCTTGGCCCTCGCAAATAGGCCGAATAGCGTAAGTTGGGTTAAGCCGCGAACCGTCCGCTAAGCATTTGAATAGAGGCTAATTGCACAGCGATTGGCCCCTTTTGAAAATACGGAGTATTCGACCGGGGATGCTGCGCTGGTGTTATGGGGTACGTCTAAGAGTAGGCTGTTGGCATAGCATCGAAGGCGAGGCTGATTCGCTCTTCTTCACCTTCGAACGGCAGGGTGCGGTGCCAGATATAAGAGGGGAAAAGGATAATCTTTCCTTCCTGGGGTTGTACCAGCCGGGTTCTTGGCCGTGATCGGTGGACATATTCTTTAGGCGGGGTTCCAAACTCGATCCAGCCGGCATGAGATCCATCGGTCTTGGCAACCGCAGCAGGCAGCTTGGCATAAAACACGCCGCTTATCCAACCGGTGGGGTGATTGTGCGGCACCTGGTAACCGCCGCCCCACATCTTGACGCCCCAAGCGTGCAGTTTGAATTCCGTTGTCTTTAGCGTTTGGAATGGGTTTCCAGGCTTGTGACGAAGCTCCTCTAAGTAATCTTTCACAACAAGCGAAACGAGTCCCCGAAAGAACGCCATCATCGGATCGGCGTTGGCGAAAAGGTTTGTTGTATCCAACCCGTTTTGCGTCGTCTTGTCTTGGTGCAAGCTAGGATGATTGCTGACAAATTCAGCAAGGCGCGCTGACAGCGGCCTGTCTCTATAGGTCAAGTTGATGTCTTCTAACCGTAGCACGTGGCTTGGGTCCGATAACTCAGCCGCCGCTTCTGCGCGACCAAGTTCGGACAGACAGACCGATTTTAGGGCGAGCGCCCAAATATCGTTGGGAGCGAGGGCCAGTGATTTTTCGATGTGCTGATAGGCCTCGGTCGGCTGGTTCCGACGGAGATAAAGTTCACCGATCTTAGCCTGAGCCTCACCCACATCAGGTTGAAGCGCCAGAAAATTCTGAAAGGCGCGGATCGCCTCGTTGACATCGCCTTGCCGTTGCAGGGCGCTGCCCAGATTGAAGTGGGCTTGGGCAAAAGCGGGGGTGATGTCGACGGCACGACGAAAATGCGCAATTGCCGTTTCGATGTCGCCCTGGCTTGCGAGGATATAGCCGAGACTGTCGTGGGCCCGGGGGGAGTGAGGGGCTACGCGAAGCGCCTTGTTGAGCAGCTCAAGGCCCAACTCGCTTTCCCCTTGCTGATGCAACAGCAAGCCATAAAGCCGCAGGCCATCAGGGTTGTCCGGGCTGCTGTTTAGCAGGGTGCGATAATGAGCTTCCGCTTCAGTCAGCCGGCCCGATTGATGACAGGCGATAGCGAGGTCGAGCAGCTGCACCATGGTGCACCCCATGATAAGTGTATGGGATAGCTACTACGACCTTGCGTAGTCTTTACGGCCGAGAATCAGAAATGAATTTTTATTAGTTCTGGCAAAGGTGGCTCCAATGAGGAAGTCACACCTGCTCACAAGAATGTTATACGAATAAACGTCGCGTATGCTCCTTGGCTGCCTGCCAAGCTAGATTTTCTGTCACAAGTCTCAGATGTTTTGGCCGCTATGCGCTTACGATGCTTCTCCTCTGCATCGCCGGTCGCCCAGTCCCGTTGTTGCGGTCGGGTAGGGCTCAGTCGAGGGTTTTCATGCCGGTTTCTCGACGTCCCGCCGGCATAAACTGCCGGGGACGCCCAGCAAGGATTTCCGCGTTCTCGACAAGCAAGGCGGTCCAGGTGGCGCCCGCGCCCAAGAATATCATTGCTATATCAACGAGTTAGATAAATTTTTCAGTTTGGCACGTCGATTGCTCTGAAAGGATTGCTGTGCCGTGTCCGCAAGGTATCGGCAGACACTTAGGACCAACTCGACGGAACCAGGACGCGCAAGATGACAATGTTACAGAAATTCGAGCCTTGCAGGGTGACGCGCCTGGCGTGTCAGCGGGGAAACGCGGATTTTCCCTGCGCCGTTGAGCAGGTAGCCAAAACGAACTGGATTGGAGTGCGGGAGATCTAACCATGCCTCTCAATATCATCTCAAACAGCGCGGCGAACACGGCCCATCGCAATCTGATGAAATCGGACATGCAGGCATCAAGCTCGGTGGCGAAGCTGTCCTCTGGAACGCGGGTGCTGACTGCGCGCGATGATGCCGCATCCTTGGCACTGGGGTCGCGATTGCGGGCAGAGGTGGCAGCGATTAGGGCCGCGAATGTCAATGCCGGTCAAGCGGCCAGCATGCTGCAGATCGCCGATGGCGCCATGTCACAAATCAACGACATCCTGGTGCGTTTGAAGGCGCTATCCATCCAAGCGGCATCAGCCCACCTCGGGGCGGCGGAACGGGGCCTCATCGATGCTGAATTTCAACAGTTGCTTCAAGAAATCGATCGCATTTCCGGGGATACCGAATTCAATGGCCGTGTGCTGCTGAACGGCAGCGGGATTAGCGAGCTAAAGACACCCTTCGAGCCCACCCTCGACGGGGTCTCCAGCCTTACCTTTGATTCTTCGGTCGCCGACGGCGCGACCTTCCGTTACGGCTATGATTCCATCGAGGAGATTCTGACCATCTCCAAGCTCGGTGCCGACGCAGTTCTCGACAACCGGGCGCAAAACATTGACGGTGACGACGTTACCGCCGACGGCATTTCATTCACCTTTGGACCCGATGCTGAAAAGCACGTTTTCTCCTATCAATTCGATACCGCCACCGAGCAGCTCACCATCGTCAACGAGAGCACCGGTGAGCAATCCAGCCTGAATATCGAATCAGCCTTTGAGTCGGCCTTTGGCGAGACCACGAACTTGGTGGGCGCGGCCGACACCCTAGAGTTCCCGATTCCGGATTTCGATCTCAGCGTCATCATCCAGGAGGGCTTTGACCGGACGGTGAACATCACGGCGGCGAACGTGGTTGACGATGCAACCATCGACACCAACCAAGCCAATGTGAATGCGGCGACGACGGTCGATTTCAACCGCAATGCCACCTTGTTGGACGGCGACGGCTATGCGGCCTTGACCAACCTGACCAACTTCGACACCGCCACCGGCGAGCTGACCATCACCGCCACGGTGGTGTCCAATGCCGCCGACCAGTTCACCCTGGGCGGTCTGGCGGGCTTCGCCTATGACGCGGGTACCGCGGGCGATGACTCGGCAACCATTACCGCGGCGGCCAACACCGTGCTCAACTTCAATGGCACGGCGGTCGGCACCTTGAACTTGGCGGGCATCGACCTGGCCGGTGCCACCGACGGCGGTACCTTCGACATCGTCGTTTCCTTGGAAGGCATCATCGTCAACGACCAGGCGGTAGTTCGCACCGGCGACGAAATACTGCAGATCGATCTGACCGAAGAGCTCGATGCGGCGGCAGGGACCGGACAGAACCTGAGCGGCGACAACGAGCTGACTATTGACGTGCCGCAGTTTGGCGTGACGGTCACTTTCGACCGCGGCTTCGACCGTGCGAGTGATCTGCTCACCGCGCCGGCGGTAGCGACATCGACCCTGCCGCCGGAAGTGACCAACGCCAGCTTTGTGGAAAACACAGGCTTCCTGTCACCGGACGTCTTCAATGCCTTGCTGGAGGTTGGCTTCGATGCGGCCACGGGCATTGGCTACAACAGCGTTACCGGCGTCCTCAGCTTGCAGGTCTCCGACGATACGGCAGGTGCCGGTGGTGCGGTCACCATCGACGGGCTGACCGGCATCGATCTCGGGCTTGGTGTTGGCAACAAGGGTTTTGACCAAACCGGCACCGCATCAGAAACCGTCATTTCGGTGCTCACCGGCGCCGGTGATTTGGTCGAGGTTGGCACCTTGACCGCCGACTATGTCAACACCGGTGGGATCGGCCCGCTGGGCACAATCGACATCCAGCTCGGTAAGGGCGTCTTTTACAACAACGCGGAAGGCACCGACGATTTCGTTGAGTTTACCTTCAAAATTGGCACCGGCAATGAGGATACGGACGACATTGTCCTCAAGCTCGATGCGGTCAACGCCGATACGCTCGGTCTAGGCGGGCAAAGCGTTGCCACCCTGGATCAAGCAGAGGACGCGGCGATTGCCATCACCGAAGCCATAACGAGCCTGCAGGTCGCCCGCGCCAACACCGGCGCCTTGCAGAACCGGCTCGATCTAGCTGCGTCTAATCTCGCTGTCTCTCAGGAGAACATCGAGGCCGCGCGCAGCGCGCTTCTGGATCTGGATGTTGCCCAGGAGATCACCAGCTTCACCTCCAAGCAGATTTTGGTGCAGGCCGGTGTGGCGATGGTGGCACAGGCCAACCAGCTGCCGCAGAATCTCCTGCAGCTATTCCAGTAAAGAACGGGATCAATCGCTAGCCTCCCTCAGCGACGACTAGCCTGAGCTCGAGACGAGCAAATGGAGTGACGATTATGACGACGACTATTTCATTGGAACGCATTGAAGAGCTGCAGAAAGGCGGGGTCCCACGGCTTTTGGCCGGCCTCTACGACGAAGCCATTGCGCAATTGCACATCGCCATCGTGGCGGTCGAACGCGGCCAGATTCAGGTGCGCTGCAATGCCATTACCGGGGCGATCGATTTCCTCGGACTGCTCAGCGACTGCGTAGATCTGAGCGCCGATCGTGAGGTAGCAGAGAACCTTCTTAGAGTGCATGGCTTCATCATTACCCGACTGCCCCAAGTGAATCTACGCAACGACGCTTACTGGGCGGAAAAGGCGATCGCCCTGCTGGAAGACTTGCGTGACGCTTGGGCGGCCGTAGACATGCAACAGAATGGCGAGGAGGCCGAAGAAGCCACCGTGGCGCAAGCCTTGCGCAGCGGCAAGCCACAGCTCTCCGTCGTCGCTTCCCCGGCCTGAGTAGAGCAGGTCTACGAGGACACTCGAATGGTTGCGCAGCCCCTCGACCTACTGGCTTTGCTCGGCCTGGCGCTTCCGGCACAGGGCCCGTCCGGGCTGCCGAAAATATCGGAGGTCGAGACCCACGCCAATGGTGGCTTCGCGAGCCTGCTCGCCAAGATTGATTTGACAGAAAGCACGGCGATCGTTCCGCCGGGAAAGGGAGTGACTGGCGCGGTCACAGTCGAAGCCGCCTTCGAAACAGGAAGCACAATCCTTCCGATCGACGCAAATCTACCCAAGATGGCGGCAATCGGGGGCGCCGAGGCAATCCATGAAAACAGTCTTAGCATGCCGTTCGTGGATCCCTCGGCGCAGCCTGATCTCGATGTAACCGAGGCCAAGGTCGTTGTCGCGCCGCAGCCTGCTTCGCCGGATTTTACCGCCGCCAAAGATGACCCAGCCGTAGGGCAAACCTTGGCCTCCAGCGACCAAGAGCAGCCGATCGTGTCAGCGGGTGAATTTCCGCAGACGGCAGTAGCGCCGCCTGCCGAGGTCGGCGGTGCGGACCGTATTGCGACCGTCTCTGAAGTGGTGGGCGAGGATACAACCCTCCAACCTGTGGCCGCGCCAAGCGAGCTCGCGCTCATCGAACAGCCCACTGAGCTGGCCTTTGCCAGCCTTGGTCAGCCAAATGTCACGGCGCAGCCGCCGGCCCAACTGCCTGAAACACCGAGGCCTGGTGCAGGTAGGCAGGGCGCGGCACCCTTGCCTCTCGTTCCGACCGACGGGCCGACCGTCCCCAGCGATGCGGTGGGGCAGGCAGCAGATCGCCCGGCCTTGCAGCCTGAAACTCTGGCCTTGCGAAATGCCGGCCGCCAGCCCGGAAACGACGAGAAACCGACAGAACCGGCCCGTTTGATGCCCGTCGGTGATCTTGAAGCTGATACTCGGGATAATGCCCCGCTGAGGCCGGCACGGCCCTCCCTGGCAATGATTCTTGGTGAGCAGCTAAGGAACGTATCGGCGCAGCCGTCGGCGCCCTCGACATCTCCGCCAGCAACCACGCCAGAGGGTCTGCGACCGATAGAAGCGCCAGCGCCGATGCTCACCGTCTCAACGCCACCCTCCGGCCCGGTGACCAGTGGCCCGCCCGTCTTGGCGCAAGCGGGGCAGATAGCCGGCGAGGCACCATTCACCGGCTCCGGTAGGGCCCTTCTGAGTGAGCCGGCCGAACAGCTTGCGGTCCAGGTTCAGCGTCAGGCTTTGGCGGGCCGGACCCGATTTAATGTGCAGCTGGAGCCGGCAGAGCTCGGTCGGGTGGAGGTCAAGCTGGACTTCGGCCGGGACGGTGGGGTGAAGGCGGTCGTTGCTGTCGAGCGCGCCGAAACCTTTGAGCTGCTGCAGCGCGATGGCCAGAGCCTGGAACGCGCCCTGAGGGACGCGGGCTTTTCCAGCGAACGCATGAGCCTGCACTACGACCTGCAAAACGAGAACCGCGGTCAGCAGGATAAACAGGCAAGCGGCGATCCCGCGAGGGACCTGAATGAGGACAGCAATAACGGCTCAAGGGACGAGGAGGATCAGCCTGGATTGGCGGAGATCGCTTCGGAAGATGAGTCCAATGGTCAACAGCTCGATCGCCTAATCGATGTACGCGTGTAATTGAAGACAGTGTTTTACCTATTAATAGAGAATCTTAGTCATGGAAGTTAATGGTGTTCAATTCGTCGATACCCCGGCCAGCGGCAGCGGCGCGCGCATAGCCAAGGACTTCGATACCTTCTTGACCTTGCTGACTACGCAGCTGCAAAACCAAGATCCGCTATCGCCGATGGATACGACAGAGTTTACCAATCAAATCACCCAGTTTGCCCAGGTCGAACAGGGCATCAACACCAATCAGAAACTCGACCAACTGGTGGACGCGCAGACGACCGGGCAATTGACCACCGGGGTCGCGTTCATTGGCAAACTGGCCGAGGTCCCGAGCAGCCGATTGCAGCTGGCCGACGGCCAGGCGCGCCTTGGCTATGACCTAGAAGGCTCGGCCGCCGAGACGACCATCTCGATCATCGATGACCAGGGCACGGTGGTGCGCCGGGTCGCCGGGGCGGTCGAGGCCGGCAAGCATGAGTTTTCCTGGGATGGCATCGACGATCGCGGAGAAGCGGTCGAAGACGGCGTCTACTCGGTGTTCGTGGTCTCGGTCGATGGTGAAAACAACACAGTTCCAACAACGACAACGACTTTCGCCCGGGTAACCGGGGTCGAGGTCGACCAGGGGGAGGTTAGTCTTAATTTGGGTTCGGAAACAGCCGGAATAAAGGACGTTCGTTCACTTAAAGAGGTGCCCTAGGTACCTGGTTTATTTTGATTATGACAACGCGGGCAGTCAGGAATGCCGGCTCGCGACCCTGAAAACAAGTGATGTGCGGGGCACATCAAGGCGAAAGCTGAAGGAGATCAAGGTATGACGATTTTCGGCGCGATGACAGCGGGTGTATCGGGCCTGAGTGCTCAAAGCCAATCCATGGGCATGATCGCCGACAACATCGCAAATGTCAGCACCATCGGCTACAAGGGCGTCGAAGCACGCTTTTCCAGCTTGGTTACGCAGCAGTCCATCAACGGGGCGCATTCGCCGGGCGGCGTCCGTTCGAACCGCTTTCAAGAGGTTGACCAGCAAGGCCTTTTGCAGACCACGACCTCGGTCACCGATTTGGCCATTTCAGGTGCTGGCATGTTTACCGTGCGGGAAAGCCCGAACGTCGGCCCAGGCAACGAGTTCCGCTTTACCCGGGATGGTTCCTTCATCACCAACAAGGACGGGCAACTGGTCACTTCGACCGCGGGCCTGTTCCTGCAAGGCCTGCCGATCAGCGACACCGGTCAGGTGCCAACCCTGGCCTTTGAGAACCTCGAAACCGTCAATATCGCCGGTCTCAGCGTCACCGCGCGGCCGACCACCACCATGACAGTTTCCGCCAACCTGCCGGCAACCGCCGAAGTTGGGGACGTGCATCAGGTGACCGTGCCGTTGTTCGATGGCCAAGGCACCCAGCTTTCCATCGACTACTTCTTCGTTAAGACAGCGAACAATACTTGGGGGCTGACTGGTGTGCTCGAGGATCCGGACGCGACCTTTTCCTTGGAAGACACGGCCTCCGCCGACGATCTGACAAAGGTCAAGCTGCGCGACGAGACCCACTTCACCTTCAATACCGCCACCGGCAATCATTTTGGCGGCATTGGCGCCGTGTCGGTCAGCAAGACCGATGGCAACACGGTGGTCGTTCAAGTGCCCGTCGGTGGTGAAAACTTCGAAAGCACCTTTGATGTATCGGCCGGCAATGTCTTGGCGGACGAGACCAACTTTGCCTACAACGTGGCAACCACCGGTGTCGACGGTGGTATCACCGCCACCCCCAGCGTCACCTTGACCGCTGTCAATGAGTACACGATATCGGTGGGAATTGGGGGTACTACCTATAGTCAGGTGGTGACCACGGACGGTGCGGCGGGCAACGACCTCACAGGCTCGACCCTGACCCTCACCGATGCCACCGGTGCGGAATCCATCACCCTCGATATGCTAAGCGGGCCCTACGATTTGGATGCAGCCGCAGGCACCGTCCAAACGCAGTTGAACGCGGCCTTCAACCTGCTGACCTTTTCCACCGGCTCGATACCGGATGGCACGGCTGAACTCAATCCCGGTGGCACCGGCGATACCTTAACGCTGGTCGCCGCGGGTGGACAGACTTTGGTTCTGGATATTCCCGCCACCAGCCTGGCGACTTATGACTTGCAAAGTGCGACCGATGGCGCCGTGCTGCAGACGAACCTCGCAGATGCGTTAAACGGCTTGCTGATGATCGACAACACGGTGGGCTTGCGCATGGCTGACTTGGAGTTCAGCGCCAATGGCTTGCTCAAGACCCTAACGCCGGTCGCCCCCTTCGTCAGCGTCGATGGCGCGACCAATGATCTGGTGTTCCACGTCGACTATGACAACGACTTCACCACCGATCTGGAGGAGGATCGCAAGCGCATCACCCTCAGTCTTTCGGATCCTAACGGGTTGGAAGGCATGCGCCAGTTTGCCGGCGACTTTTTCGTCGCCGAAGCCCAACAGAACGGCGTGCGATTTGGTAACTTTACCGGCGTAGAGATCAGTGAAGAGGGTATCGTCACCGCACTCTTTGATAACGGCGAAACGAAAGACATCTACCAGGTACCGATTGCCTTTTTTGCCAACTTCAATGGAATGGAAGCAAAATCCGGCAATGCCTTCCAGCAAACCGTGGTTTCCGGCCAGGCCCAATTGCTGCAACCATCGACCAGCGGCGCCGGATCAATTGTTTCTTCGGCTCTGGAAACCTCAACGGTCGACATCGCCGAGGAATTTACCAAGATGATCGTCACACAAAGAGCCTATTCCGCCAATGCTCGGATCATCACCACTGCAGATGAGATGCTTGAAGAGCTGGTGAGAATTTAGTCGCCTCAAAAAAATAAATTCCTCACTTTCAGCCCGATTTTAGTGTTTCAAATAAAATCGGGCTGAAACTTTCAAGTGTTAAAAGTAATACTCTACACATTAACAAATGATATCGAGTATTTAACCTCTGCGAATAAGTAGTTAAGTAATAGAAACAAGACCTTAACCCATTGACTTAGGGGTTTTTAAACAGCCTGCCTGTATTCTTCACACGTAGGTCTGCGGTTCTATTGCCGCAGTTCTGGTAGCTAGGAATGGAGTCAGAGGAATGGCCCCCGTAGATCCAGGTAGGTCAACCCCCGTGATCGGACCGGCAGGTATGCCGTTAACGATCGATGATCTTCCGCCGCCCAACACCAAACGTTGGGTTATTCGGCGGAAAGCCGAAGTCGTTGCCGGCGTTCGTGCTGGCCTCATCAGCCTCGAGGAAGCCTGCCAGCGCTATAAGCTGTCGGTTGAAGAGTTTCTTTCTTGGCAACGTCTTATCGATACTCACGGGATGCGAGGCTTGCGTACCACGCGGTTGCAGCAGTATCGCAAACCGGACGAGCCACAGCATTGGTCTGAGCCTAACAAGCGACCGGCCAATACCTAGTCTTCCGTGCCTGCATTAAGGGTGCCTTGCCATTGGGATTTGGCCCACGGTGGGGTTTTTCGGAAGTAACGGGTATCGATAACGCTTGTCATTATTTAAGAATTAATCTTAATAAAAATAATGATAGGAAAATAATTCCTACTTGATAGGCAAATAATTCCTGCTGTTAACGCAGATTTTACGTGGTCAAATTAGCTTAAATCCTCGAGGTATGCGGGACCTATCCATGGTCCGGTCTTCAATTCACCTTGGGGTTGGATCTGCCTAGGACGATCACGTTTGAATAGCTTCGTTGAAACGCTGCGTAACTTAGGCCCGGCGCGCCTGGCAATGATGGCCGGGGTGGCAGCGGCGATCTTTGGCTTTTTCATCTATATGATGAGCCGCGTCGCCGCGCCGGAAATGGGTCTACTTTACGCCGAACTGGATCCCGAAGACAGCGGTGCGATCGTGAGCCGTTTGGAACAAATGGAAGTCCCGGTACGGGTTGGGGCTAGCGGCGGGCAAATCTATGTACCCAATGACCAAGTTGCTCGCCTGCGGCTGGCCATGGCCGAAGAAGGCCTGCCGCGCGGCGGCTCCATTGGCTATGAAATTTTTGATCGCTCGGAAGGTCTGGGGACGACCAACTTCGTTCAAAACATCAACCATGTGCGCGCTTTAGAAGGCGAATTGGCACGCACCATTCGCACCGTTCGGGGGGTCAAGCAGGCGCGCGTTCACCTGGTGCTGCCACGCCGCGAGTTGTTCAGTCGCGACCGGCAAGAACCCTCTGCCTCCATCGTGTTGACCATCGTCGGAAGTCGCATCTTGGATCGGCAACAGGTGCTGGCCATTCAACATTTGGTGGCAGCCGCAGTGCCAGGCCTGAAACCGACCAAGGTTTCCGTTGTCGACGACAAGGGGAGCCTCTTGGCGCGTGGCGGCGATGGCGATGAATTGGAAGCGATTGTCTCCTCCACAGAACAAATGCGCCGCAGTTTCGAACAACGCCTGGCCGACACTATTCAGGAATTGCTGGAACGATCCGTCGGCCGCGGCAACGCCCGGGTTGAAGTCTCGGCGACTATGGACTTTGACCGGGTGACGGAAAACGCCGAGATCTATGATCCGGACGGGCAAGTCGTTCGCTCCACGCAGACCGTCGAGGAAGCGGCCAATAGCCAAGACAGCGACGGTGCACCGAACGTATCGGTGGACAACAATCTGCCCGGCGCCGAGTTGGCTGGCATCGGCGAGGAGGGCTCGAACAGTTCCAGCCAAACGACCCGCACCGAGGAGACGGTGAACTATGAAATCTCCAAAGTGGTCAAGACCCACGTGCGCGAGTCTGGAATGCTTAGGCGGTTGTCGGTCGCTGTCTTGGTTGATGGCAGCTATGCCGAAAATGCGGAAGGAGAACTGGTCTACCAGCCGCGCGGCGAGGCGGAGCTTGCACAGCTGGCCACCTTGGTAAGGACGGCCGCCGGAATTCAAGAAGACCGCGGCGATACTTTGGAGATCGTTAACCTTCAGTTTGTCGATCCGATGAGCGAGCCGGCGGATGAAGGGATCATGCAGCTCGTCGGTTTGACCAAGGGCGACCTGATGCGCGTCGCCGAGCTCCTGGTCTTGGGGTTGGTTGGCGCGCTCGTGTTGATCTTGGTGGTGCGCCCGCTCTTGGGCCGCCTGCTCGAAAGCAGTGCCAGCAGTGGCAACGCGATTGCGACCGGCGCTGTCGACGCGCAAGGCAATCCAGTGCCGTTGTTGGCCGACGGCTCGGTGCCGCCGGGCGCCTTCCCGGCGCTGGCCCCGCCGGACCTCAACAAGTCCGGCGATAGGGTCGACAATCTGCCGACTGTTGGTGATGACGGCGATGACTCCGATAGGACCATCGACATCGACAAGGTGGAGGGCCGGGTCCGCTCCTCGATCATTAAGCAGATCGGGGAAATTGTTGAAAATCACCCGGACGAGGCAGTCGCCATCGTGCGCTCCTGGCTCTACCAAGAGACGTAGATCATCATGCAACTACGCGAAGATTACCGTACACTGAGTGGCCCCCAGAAGGCATCGCTGCTGCTCATGTCAGTTGGCGAAGAACAAGCAGCCAAGCTCTTTGCCCTGATGGACGTGGAAGAGATTAAGGAGATCTCGCAAACCATGTCGTCACTAGGCAATGTTGCTGCTCCGGTGGTTGAGCAATTGCTGCTCGAGTTCGCCAATCAGATCTCCTCCACCGCCAATTTGGTCGGCAACTACGACAGTACCGAGCGTCTCTTGATGAAGGTGCTGGAGAAGGAAAAAGTCGATACAATCATGGAGGAAATCCGCGGTCCGGCGGGTCGAACCATGTGGGAGAAGCTGGCCAACGTCAATGAGATGGTCTTGGCCAACTATCTGAAGAACGAATATCCCCAGACCGTCGCCGTCGTTCTTTCAAAGATTAAGCCGGATCACGCCGCCCGTGTCCTTTCCATCCTGCCCGAGCCCTTTGCCATGGAGGTGGTCATGCGCATGCTGCGTATGGAGGCTGTGCAAAAGGAAGTCCTCGACGATGTCGAGCGCACGCTGCGCAACGAGTTTATGTCCAATCTCGCACGCACAAATCGGCGCGATTCCCACGAGATGATGGCCGACATCTTCAACAATCTCGATCGCAACATGGAGAACCGTTTCCTCACTGCTTTGGAAGAACGCAACCGCGACTCAGCCGAGCGCATCAAGGCCTTGATGTTCACCTTCGAGGACCTTGGCAACCTCGATCCGGGTGGCGTGCAAACGCTGCTGCGGGCGGTCGACAACGGCAAACTTGCGCTGGCTTTGAAAGGGGCTTCCGAATCCCTGCGCGACCTCTTCTTCTCCAACATGTCCGAGCGGGCGGCGAAGATCATGCGTGAGGATATGCAGGCCATGGGTCCGGTACGGCTGAAAGACGTGGACGAGGCTCAGATGTTGATGGTGACCGTCACCAAGGACCTGGCCGCAAAAGGTGAAATCGTCATCGCCGACAGCAAGGGTGATGACGAGTTGGTGTACTAAGTAACAGCAATTAAATGAAAAAATTTCTCTTCGATAATGACTTTGGGTTGCCGGCCGAGCCGCCGCCGAGCCGGGAGTCCCTGCCAAAAGAGGTGGAGATTGCCGAACCCGAAGCTGATCCTATCGAGCCGGAAATTCCGCAAATTGATGAAGCCGAGATCGAGCGCGCTCGCCAAGCGGCCTACGCCGAGGGCGAGGCCGCGGGCCGGCAGGCAGAACGCTCGGATATGGAGGCTCAGAGCTTGGCCGTTCTCTCGACCTGCGAGGCCAAGCTCAGCCGGTTACTCGAGCAGCAGGAAAGGGAAGCTGAAAGTGTCTCGAGCGACGCGGTGGCGATTGCCCGCGCGGCTATCAAGAAACTCTTTCCGAATTTTGCCGAGCGCGGCGCCTTGGACGAGGTCGAAGCCTTGATTGCCACTTGTATGGGCCGGCTCAAGGGCGAACCGAGAATAGTCATCCGCTTGTGCGACGAAATGCTCGATACGGTCAAGGAACGGCTTGGAAAAATTGCCCAGAAAAACGGATTTCAAGGAAAAGTGGTATTGCTGGCGGAAGAGGAGCTTGGGCCCGGCGACGTCTTGATTGAATGGGCCGATGGGGGCGCCGAACGGGACAGTGGCCGACTCTTGGCCGATATCGACCAGATCTTGTCTGCCGCCTGCCCCCAAGCGCTGCAAGAGGATCATGCCCCACCGGTAGCGGGGCCGAAGACAGCGGCGGCGGATGAAGCCGCCTCTCACGTGTAAGAAAGGGATCGCCGATGAGCGACGAAAGCAATCTCGACCTGAGTGAGCTCGAAGATCTAGAGCCCGAGCTGGAAATGCCGAAAGAGCAAGAGAAGGAGGAAGAGGTCGTCAAGCCGCCAACCAACGCCAAGGAGTTGGAAGCGGTTTATCAGATCCCGGTGCAAGTCTCCGCCGTGCTTGGCAAGGCCAACATGCAGGTTGCACAGCTTCTGAAACTGGGCCGCGGCGCGGTGGTCGAGCTGGATCGCAAGGTCGGCGAGGCCATCGATATCTATGTCAACAACCGTCTTGTGGCGCGTGGCGAAGTGGTGGTCGTCGAGGACCGCCTCGGCGTGACCATGACGGAGATCATTAAGAGCGATAGGTCATAGCGCGAAAGGGCTAGTTGCAGCCATGGCGAGTATCGGCAATATCCGCGGCGGCGGCGACCGTCTAGCCGCCCGGAATCGAGGAAAGGCAGGGCGAAGCGGGATCGACTACGCGACCTTGGTGGGTGTGGTGGGCGCATTTGTATTGATCGCCACGGCGATGATTGTCGGTGGTTCTCCCGGCTCCTTCGTCGACTTGCCGTCCGTCTTGATCGTCTTTGGCGGCACGCTCTTCGTCACCTCGGCTTCGTTTTCCTGGCCGGAAACCGGACGCGCGCTGCTGGTCATGGTGCGTGCCATTGTGTTCAATGCGCCCGGTCCGCGGCAAGCTGCCTTCCTGACCCTGGAGCTTTCAGAGATCGCCCGCAAGCAGGGCATGATGGCGCTGCAGAAGGAGTTCGGCCGGATTGCCGATCAAGTGTTTTTGGTGCGCGCCCTCCAGTTTGTGGTCGACGGCACCAAAGGCGAGGCCCTCGAAGGCATTCTGCAGCAAGAGATCCGCGCCATGTCCGAGCGCCATCTGCGCTCCGCAGGGGTTATCCGTCGGGCGGGGGAGGTCGCCCCCGCGATGGGCCTGATCGGCACGCTGGTCGGTCTGGTTCAGATGCTGGGTAACCTGGAGAACCCGGAGACCATCGGGCCGAGTATGGCCGTCGCCTTGCTGACGACCTTCTATGGGGCGGTGCTCGCCAACATGGTCTTCCTGCCTATCGCCAACAAGCTGGAACGCAACTCCAGCACCGAGCTGCTCAACAACCAAGTCTATTCGCTTGGGGTCGCCTCCATGAGCCGGCAGGAGAATCCGCGCCGCCTCGAGGTCATCCTCAACACCATTCTGCCACCCTATGAACGGGTGTCCTATTTTGACTAGCAGGGCGGACGCCCAAGGCGCTCTTAGCGCATTGAAACAGTGGAGATATTAGCGATGCGCCTTCTCATCGTCGGACCCTTGGAAGGACACATTACCACCGCCGGCAAAATGGCGATGGAGCGCGGCGCCAAGGTTGGGCATGTGGACGACATAGCCTCGGCCCTGGTGTCTTTGCGGGCCGGTCAGGGGGCCGACTTGCTGATGGTCGACGTGGCGCTCGACGTGGGCACCATGATCGGACAGCTGGCATCCGAACGGATCTCGATCCCGGTGGTCGCCTGCGGC
Organism: Rhodospirillales bacterium; assembly: GCA_965222795.1. Lineage (GTDB taxonomy): Bacteria > Pseudomonadota > Alphaproteobacteria > Kiloniellales > CBDCUY01 > CBDCUY01. Next base: position 5,288,039 of record OZ244972.1, read on the forward strand.
ATCGGCACCGACGCCGATCGCGCCGTCGAAGCCATCCGGGCCGGTGCCAAAGAGTATGTGCCGCTGCCACCGGATGCGGAACTGATCGCCGCTGTGTTGATGGCGGTATCGGAAGAAACCACCGCCTTTGTCTTCCGCGACCCGGCCATGGCCGAAGTGTTGCGCCTGGCCGATCAGATCGCCCCATCAGAGGCAAGCGTCCTGATTACCGGGGAATCCGGCACCGGCAAGGAGGTTATGGCCCGCTACATCCATTCCAAGTCCAAGCGGGCGGGCAAGAACTTCATTTCCGTCAACTGTGCGGCCATTCCTGAAAATCTTTTGGAATCAGAGTTGTTTGGGCACGAGAAGGGGGCCTTTACGGGAGCCGTCAGCCGGCGGATCGGCAAGTTCGAAGAGGCCGACGGCGGGACACTGCTGTTGGATGAAATTTCTGAAATGCATCCGCGTTTGCAAGCGAAGCTGCTGCGCGCCATCCAAGAACGCGAAATCGACCGGGTCGGCGGGAGCCAACCGATCAAGGTCGACATTCGGGTGCTGGCCACGTCAAACCGAGACCTCGAAGCCGAGGTTCGGGCCGGCAATTTTCGCGAAGACCTTTTCTTCCGCCTCAACGTTGTGGGCGTGCTGCTGCCGCCGCTGCGCCAGCGGCCGCTGGATATCGAAATTCTGACCAACCATTTCGCCCGCAAGTACGCCGAGGCTAATGGCGTGCCCCTGCCCGAGCTGACGTCGGCAGCCCTAAACGTACTAATGCAACACCCCTGGCGCGGCAATGTGCGCGAGCTTGAGAACACCATGCACCGGGCGGTGCTGCTGGCCAGCGACGGGCAAATCCTCCCGGAATCGATCATGCTGATGTCCGGTGGCACCATTGGCGGCGCCGATTCACCAACACCACCGTCCCCAGCCAGTAGCGTCGTGCCACCTTCGCAGTCGGCAAGCGACAGCGGCTTTGTCGGCCGCACAGTGGCCGATGTGGAACGCGATCTGATCATCGACACCTTGCAGCATTGTCTTGGCAACCGCACCCATGCAGCGAACATTCTCGGCATCTCTATCCGCACCCTGCGCAACAAGCTGAAGCTCTATAGCGAAGCGGGGGTCAACGTGCCCATGCCGGGCGATTCCGACCGCGCTCCGGCGTGAGCGCGGGCCAGGCGGGCTAGGTAGAAAAGTACGACCATGGCCGAGAGCGATAACGCGGTCGCCAAGCAGGGCTCCTTGACGCCGTCCTTTATCGACGGCGCCTTGGTCAGCGTCCGCCGCGGCGATATTGCTCTGGCGCTGGGCGTGGTCGCCATCCTGGTGGTCCTGATCCTGCCCATGCCGAGCTGGATGCTCGATTTGTGCCTGGCCATCTCCATGACCCTATCGGTCCTGGTGTTGATGACCGTTCTCTTCATCAGCCGGCCGCTTGACTTCAGCTCCTTTCCCACGGTCTTGCTGATCGCCACCATGCTGAGGCTTGCCCTCAACTTGGCGTCGACCCGGCTCATTCTCGCCCATGGCCATGAAGGTACCGATGCGGCCGGTAAGGTTATCGAAGCCTTCGGCAACTTCGTCATGGGCGGCAATTTCGTCATCGGCATCATCGTTTTCGGCATCTTGGTCATCGTTAACTTCATCGTCATCACCAAAGGCTCGGGCCGCATTGCCGAGGTTTCGGCGCGCTTCAGCTTGGACGCCATGCCGGGCAAGCAGATGGCCATCGATGCGGACCTTTCCGCTGGCCTGATTGACGAAGCCGAGGCGCGGCGGCGACGCAAGGATCTGGAAGACGAGAGCAACTTCTTCGGCTCCATGGACGGCGCGGCCAAGTTTGTGCGCGGCGATGCCATTGCCGGCATATTGATCACCTTCATCAATATCATCGGCGGCATCATCATCGGCCTGGCGCAGATGGACCTCACCCTGGCCGAGGCCGGCCACAGCTACACCCTGCTGACCATCGGCGACGGCTTGGTGAGCCAAATCCCGGCGCTGATCGTCTCCACCGGCGCTGGCCTGCTGGTTTCCAAGTCTGGCGTCACTGGGTCTGCCGACAAGGCGCTTTTCGGTCAACTGGGCGGCTATCCCAAGGCGCTCGGCCTTTCCGGATTCCTGATGCTGGCACTCGCCCTGTTGCCCGGTATCCCCTTGGTGCCTTTCCTTACCTTGGCGGCCGTCGCCGGCGGCCTGGCTTGGCTCACCTCACGCCAACAGCAGCAGGAGGTGGAAGAGCAAATCGAAGCGGATCGTGCCGAGGCCGAAGATATCCCTGTGGCCGAGGAGCCGATCGCCAACAGCCTGCAGATCGACTACGTGCGTCTCGAGCTGGGCTATGGCCTGTTGACCCTGATCAGCGGCGAGGGCGGTCAGCAACTGACCGACCAGATCAAGGCCCTGCGCCGCCAGCTCGCTCAGGAGATGGGCTTTGTCCTGCCTTCGGTGCGCATCCAGGACAACCTGCAGCTGCCAGCCAACACCTACGTGCTCAGGGTCAAGGAAATCGAGGCGGGCGAGGGCGACTTGCGCCCCAACATGCTGATGGTCATGGACCCGCGCGGCGAGCCGATCGGCTTGACCGGCGAGGAAACCACCGAGCCGACCTTCGGACTGCCGGCCATGTGGGTCGATCCCTCCGCTCGCGAAGAAGCGCTCTTCCGCGGCTATACGGTCGTCGACCCGCCGACGGTGATCACCACCCACTTGACCGAGGTGATCAAGGACAACATGGCCGAGCTGCTCTCCTACGCCGAAACCCAGAAGCTGCTGGACGAACTGGACAAGGAGCAGCAGAAGCTGATCGCCGACATCATCCCGAACCAGATCTCGGTATCTGGCGTGCAGCGTATCTTGCAAAGCCTTCTGGTCGAGCGGGTGTCGATCCGCGATCTCTCGACCATCCTTGAAGGCATTGCTGAGGCGGCGGCCGCCAGCCGCAATATCACGGCGATCACCGAGCACGTGCGGACCCGCCTGGCTCGTCAAATTTCGGCGAGCCAGACCAATGAGGAAGGATTCATCCCGCTGATCAGCCTCTCGGCGCAATGGGAACAAGCCTTTGCCGAAGCGATCGTCGGCGAAGGCGAAGATCGCCAGCTCACCATGGCGCCCTCCAAGCTGCAGTCCTTTATCGCCGCGGTGCGCCAGACCTTCGAGCGCTACGCCATGATGGGCGAGTCCCCGGTGCTAATGACCAGCCCGGCGATCCGGCCCTATGTGCGATCGATCGTCGAGCGATTCCGCCCCTCAACCATGGTGATGTCGCAAAACGAGGTTCACCCCAAGGCCAAGATCAAAACCTTGGGACAACTCTAGGGTAACCCTGGCTCATGCAGCTCAAGACCTTCACAGCACCCAGCCTGCCGGAAGCCATGGCACTGGTGCGCAACACCCTGGGCAGTGACGCGATTATCCTCAACGAGCAGTCAGGTGCCAACGGCGGCGTAACCTTGACGGCGGCGCGCGAAATGCCGGCCGCTGACTTCGATAGCGATGTCGTGCCGGAGAGCCCAGTCGATACTTCGGCCGTGTTCAACATCGAACAAGTGCTGCGCTTCCACCGCATGACGCCTGGCCTGCGTGAGCGCCTGCAAGTGGCTGCAAGTGCCGCCTTTGGCGACGCGGATACGCGGCTCGCCCAGGCGCTTGACGGCCATTTGGACTTTGAAGGCCTCTCATTGCAGCCAGATCGGCCGCTTTTGCTTTTTGGCAGCCATGGCAGCGGCAAGACAACGACAGCCGCCAAGCTTTGTGCGGCGGCGCGCCTTCGCGGCGACCGGGCTTGTTTGATTTCTCTCGACGCAAAGACCACCGGCGCCCGGGAAAGAGCGGCCGCCCTGACAGGGGCCATGGACGCCCAGCACTGTGTGGCCGAGGACATGGCCGAGATAGCGGCCGCGCTCGCCGACCATCGCGGGAAAAGCCTCTGTGTCGTCGAGACGCCCTCGATCGCCCCCTTTGACGACAGGCAACGGCAATCCTTGGAGGCGCGGCTGAAGCGCATCGAGGGGGAACGGATCCTCGTGCAGCGAGCCGGCCTTGATGCCTTCGAAGCCTCGGAAGAGGCAGCTGCCTTTGCCGAGCTTGGGGTGCGGCGAATGATTGTTTCCAAGATTGACCTCTCACGGCGCCTGGGCGGTTCCCTCACCGGCCTCGACCTGGCCGGCCTGACGCTTACAGCGGTTTCGCAATCGGCCTCGATTGGCGACCTGATGGTGGACCCGAGCCCGCGCAGCCTGGCCACCGCCATGATTGCCAGCGCCCGAGGCGCCAATTCCCTTTTATTTGAGGATAGTAAGCCATGAGTGATTTTGCCGAGGCTAAACGGCCGCAGTCGGCCTTCCAGGAGCGGCGGAAACTGATCGCTATTGCTTCCGGCAAGGGCGGGGTTGGCAAGACCTGGCTGGCGGTGACACTGAGCCATGCCATGGCCCGCGCCGGTGAAAGGGCGCTGCTTTTTGACGGTGATCTGGGGCTGGCCAATGTGGATATTCAACTCGGCCTGACCCCGAAGCTCGATCTTGGACAGATGGTCGCCGGCGAGTTGAGCCTCGAGGCCTGCGCCACGGCCTACGACACTGGTGGGTTCGATGTGATTGCTGGCCGTTCCGGTTCCGCCGGTCTTGCAAGCCTCAACGACGTCCAATTGAGCGGCCTCAGCCAGGGTCTGGTGGCCATGGCGCCCAACTATGATCAGATTCTGCTCGATCTCGGCGCCGGGGTGGATCGAACTGTCTTAAACCTGGCGGGCGATGCGGGCCGCATTCTGGTGGTCACCACCGAGGAACCGACGGCGCTGACCGATGCCTATGCCTTCGTCAAGCTGTGCCTGCGCCGCGACCGGAGCCTTGATTTGAGACTGGTGGTCAACATGGCCGAAAGTGTTGCCGAGGGGCAGCGCATTCACACAACCCTGCTCAAGGCCTGCCGGCATTTTCTTAGCTATGACATTCCTTTGGCGGGCATCATTCGTCGCGACAAAAAGGTCCAACTGGCGATCCGGCAACAGCAGCCGACGCTCACCTGTTTTCCTAACTCGCCGGCCGCAGAGGATGTCGAAGCCCTGGCAGGGGACCTAAGGGCGGACTAGGATCGTGGTCGAGCTGCTACCGGGCACGCTGCCGACGCCGAGCGGACAATCGGCGGTCAGCGCACAGTCAGCCCTCGCCGTCCGCGTTCCCGAACCGCCGACCGCACTCTTGCGCTTGCCGATCGGTAGTCAGCTGGAGGCCAGCGTAGCCGGCCGCGACGGCCAGGGGCAGCTCTTGCTAAAAACAGAGCTCGGCACCTTTGCCGTTGCCAGCCGCGCTGCCTTGGCCAAGGGTAGCCTGCTGACACTGCAAATCCGTGCCGGATCGCCCTTTGTTATTCTGCTTAGCACCCAGAACGCGGCTGGCGGCCGAGCACGGTCGGATGGGCCGACTACGGCGGACCAAAACAAGCCGAGCCAGACCACTCAATCTGCGGGCAATCTCTTGGCCCAGGCGGCCAAAGGCGATGTCTTGAGCCTCGGTCAGCCGCTGATGGCTCGAGTGTTGGCGCCGAAGCGGGCGGTCTCCACCCAAGGCCTACCGCAACCTGGCCAGGCGAGCGGTGGCCAGTCAGCCGCAAGCCCGCCATCGGCAGCTTCGGGGGCGACAGGCCAAGCGCCAGTGTCGGCGCCAACTTCACTAGAAGGCCAGATCTTTTCCGCTTGGCCGCAACGATTAGCCCCCGGATTCATCACCCAGGCATTGAACCAAGTGGTCCAGGGCCAAGTCCAAGCGACCCTGGGCGGTGGCCAGGTCGAAATTGCCACGCCGCAGGGCACCGTGGTGCTTTCCTTGCCTAGCGCTGGCGGTGCGTCGGCCGAATCCCAGGCGGTTCGGCCGGGCCTGCCAAGCCTTCCTCCCGGCACGCCAGTGGAACTGCGGGTGATCAAGGCGCCGAGCGGTGTGCTCCAGGTAGAGGTCACCTTGAAGACAACTCCGTCGAACCCGACTGCCGGGGGGGCGGGTGCCGGGGCAACTGTCCCAAACGCTGCTGGCGCGACCCTGCCGGTTGGTGATCGTCCTGTGTCACCAGGGACTTCCTTGGCGCTTGCAAACGACACCTTAGCCGCAGCCACGGTGGCCACCGAACAGGCAGCTGCTACCAAACCCGTGCCTGGTAGCAGCTTTCTTGTCCGCGCCTTGGCGGTGGCGCCGCATGCTGCGAGCCTGGGAGCGACGCCTCCCAATGCTGGAGGAGCGGACAGCGTGGCGCGGCCAAGCGCTGATGTGACGGTGTCGCTGCGGGTCGGCCAAGAGATCATGGCACGGGTGACGGGAACAACGGCGTCCGGCCAGCCGATTGTGTCTACGTCCCTTGGCAGCTTGGCCTTGAGCCTACCCAATGGCGAGAACCCGGCCGGATTGACCCTGGGCAGTCAGATCCGCCTAGAAATCTTACAAGACCCTCGACCGCTGCCTCCGCTGTTGCCGGCCTCGAACGCCTTGGAGGCCGGTGCCGCTCGAACTTGGCCGGAATTGTTCCAGGCCTTTGAGGCTTTGGGGGCTCTCGGCGGTGCGCCCGCCGCCGTAGACGCCCTCAGCCTGCCGCAAGCGGGTCCGCGCCTGACCACCGGCTTGCTGTTTTTCTTGGCCGCGCTCCAGGGCGGCAAACTGGATGGATGGCCGGGCCAGGCGGGCAGGGAGTTGCTCGAGCGGATCGGTCAAAGCGAGCTCGTCAATCGCCTTGGCCCGGAAATGCTGCAAGGCCAACGGGTGGTGGCCGAAGGGGGCAGCGAGTGGCGGCTTTTCCTATTGCCATTCTTCGACGGCAGCAAGCTACAGCCGCTCAGGTTCCTGCTGCGCGGGCGCGACGGCAAGAAGGGGGGCGACCCGGAACCGCAGGACAAGGCCATCCGCTTCCTGCTAGAGCTGGAACTCAGTCGCATGGGGGCGCTGCAGTTCGACGGTCTGGTGCGAAACCGGCGCTTCGACTTGATGCTGCGCAGCCGTTGGGCCCTGTCGGCCCAGCAACGCGCCGATATTGCCGAGATATTCGACAATGCCAATACGGTCAGTGGCTATCGGGGGCAGATCACCTTTCAATCTCCCGTCGACTGGCGGCCCACCGGGATCGAGGACGTGATCGAACGGGAAGCCACCATCAACGCCTGACTTGAGAGCCCTCGTTGATCAAGCGCCGAGGGCTTGCTCAAGGTCTCCGATCAAGTCGCGCCCATCTTCGATGCCGACGGAAAGGCGCAGCAGATTGCGCGGCACCAGGCTGTGCGGACCCTCGATGGACGCCCGGTGCTCGATCAGGCTCTCGACGCCGCCGAGCGAAGTGGCCCGCAAGAAGACCTTGGCCCGGCCGGCGACGGCGAGCGCCTCGGCTTCGCCACCTTTCACCAGGATTGACAGCATGCCGCCGAAACCGCCTCGCATCTGCCGGGCGGCGACCGCGTGGCCGGGATGGCTTTTTAGACCCGGGTAAAGCACGCGTTCCACCGCCGGGTGGCCTTCGAAGTGTTCGGCGATTGCCAGGGCGTTTTGGCTTGCTCGTTCCACCCGGAGATAGAGCGTGCGCAAGCCCCGCTGCAGCAGCCAGGCCTCGAAGGCCCCCAAGACACCGCCGACGGCATGCCGCTGGGCGCGGATCTTGGCCCATAGCTCGTCCTCCAACCGGCTGACCAACACGCCGGCGGTGAGATCGCTGTGTCCGTTCAGGTACTTGGTGGCGGAGTGAAAGACGATGTCGGCGCCAAGGTCGAGACAGCGGGTGAGGGCAGGGGTGGAAACCGTGGCGTCGACTGCCAGGAGGGCGCCCGCGGCCTTGGCGGCTCGGGCGGCGGCTGCGATATCGAAGACATCCCAGGTCGGGTTGGTGGGTGATTCCAGCCAGAGGAGCGCGGTCTCGCCCGGTTTCAAGGCAGCGGCGAGCGCTTGGTCGTCGCCGGCTGGAACCAGGGTCAATGTAATGGCACCGTCGGCCTCGAGGCCGCGCAATCGGTCCAAGGTGCCGTGGTAGGCAACGCTGGGGGCGACCACATGGGAGCCGCGGGGCAAGGACAAGAACACCGCCATCACCGCCGCCATGCCCGACGCAAAGGCGATTGCCTCGCCGCCGCCTTCCAGCGCGGCGGCCACCGCTTCCGCTTGGCGTACCGTCGGCGAATGATCCCGAAGATAGCTGTTGGCCGGGTTGAGCAGCTTATAATCCTCATCCCGGGCGAAGGTGCTCGACGGCTGGATGCCGGGGATGATGCCGCCGCTTTGCCGATCCACGAAGTGCAGGCCCTGGGCGGCTAGCGTTGCTGGGTAAAGGGGTCGGTCTGTCGCCATGCTCCAGTCTTTCCTTGGTCTCTACGACGCACTGCATAAGATCAAATCATAAGCGTCTAAAAGCAGGTTCTTTTTCGCAATGATGATCTAGGAATACTTTTTGCGTCATTGCGAGCGCAGCGCGGCAATCCATAGGTATTTGCCTTCTGCACATTCATTCGATGGATTGCCACGCCCCAATCTATTGAATGGTGCTCGCAATGACGGCGTAGGGGTTGAGAAACAGGGGAAAATCACAAAAGTGACGCGGGCTAATCGCTTCATGCCTAGCCCCAAAGTTCCGGCTGGGGCGGCTCGGCCACGGTGTTGTCGAAGGCCAAGGCCGCGGGCCGGTCCTCGGCCAGCCACAGGGGCGCATCGAGATCCACCACCTTGGCTCCCTCGGTCAAGAGCATGGCCGGCGCCATGGCCAGCGAGGTCGCCATCATGCAGCCGACCATGATTGCAAAGCCTTGCTCGATGGCCGCTTGCTTGAGCGCCAGGGCCTCGGTCAGGCCACCGGTCTTGTCGAGCTTGATGTTGATGATGTCATAGCGCCCGGCAAGCTGCGGCAGGGAGCCACGATCATGACAGGATTCATCGGCGCAGAGGGGGATCGGCCGCGGTAACTCGGCGAGCGCCTGGTCCTCGCCCGCAGGGAAGGGCTGCTCGATCATCTCCACCCCAAGATCGTGCAAGGCCGTCACAAAGGCCTCATAGTCGGCCGGGCGCCAGCCCTCGTTGGCGTCGATGATCAGGCGGGACTGGGGGGCACCCTGGCGCACCGCCTGGACCCGCTCGATGTCGCCCTCGCCGGCGAGCTTTAGTTTCAGCAACGGGCAGTGGGCGTGCGCGGCGGCGGCCTTGCCCATCTCCTCCGGGCTGCCAACCGCCAAGGTGTAGGTGTTGGTAGCCGGCCGCGGTGGCGGCAGGCCTGCCAACTGCCAAACGGGTTCACCGCGCTGCTTGGCCTCCAAGTCCCAGAGCGCGCAGTCGACGGCGTTGCGCGCCGCACCGGCGGGCAGCAGATTCTGCAATTCTTCCCGGTCGAGCCCGGCTTCGAGGCGGCCGCGCACACTTTCGATTTGCGCCGTCACACTCTCCAGGCTCTCGCCATAGCGGGCGTAGGGCCGGCATTCCCCGCGTCCCCGCGCCGCGCCCTCCTCAATTGTCACCACCACCACCTCGACGGCGGTCACCGCGCCGCGCGAGATGGCAAAGCTTCCTTTGAGGGGCCAGCGTTCGGCGGCGACGGTCAGCCGCCTCATTGCAAGTTGTCGACGATCGCTGCAACACCTTGGCGTAACGGATCGACGGTCGGCAGCCCCAGGCGCGCCTGGGTATCGCTTAGGAAGCGCTCGGCCGCTTGTGCCGAGAGCTGGGCGGTGTTGACCGCGACGCCGACGAAACGCGCCTCCTTGCCCAGCAGCCGAAGGGCGGTGAGGTTCGCCTCCATGCAAGCCTCCAAGGAGGGCAGACCATAGTCCGGCAGGCCGCGCATGTGAGCGCGTGTCGGCTCATGGCAGAGAACCAGGGTGTCCGGCTGGCTGCCGTGCAGCAGGCCAAGCGACACGCCGGCATAGGAGGCGTGAAAGAGCGAGCCCTGGCCTTCGACGAGGTCCCAATGGTCGGGATCGTTGGCCGGGGTCAGCCATTCGGTGGCGCCAGAGATGAAGTCGGCCACCACCGCATCAACCGAGACCCCGTCGCCGGCGATGAAGATGCCGGTCTGCCCGGTAGCGCGGAAGTCGGCCTTCATGCCGCGAGCGCGCATTTCCTTTTCCAAGGCAAGCGAAGCATACATCTTGCCGACCGAACAGTCGGTGCCGACAGTCAGCAGGCGCCGTCCCGAACGGCGCTTGCCGCTGGCCACCGCGAAGCTCTGGCTGGGATGGCGTACGTCGGTCATCTGCCGGCCGAGCGCCTTCGCGGTGTCGCGTAGTTGCGGCACGTCGGCCAGGCGGTTGTGCAAACCGGCGGCCAGGTCCATGCCGCGGTCCAGCGCTTCGACCAAGACCTCTGTCCAGGCCTCGGAAATCACGCCGCCGCGATTGGCCACGCCGACGATCACGGTCTTGATCCCGGCGGCGGCAGCTTCCTTCATGGTCATGTCCTTGAGCCCAATATCGGCGGCACAGCCAGGCAGGCGAAACTGCCCCAGGCACCATTCCGGCCGCCACTGAGCCACGCCGGCGGCAGTCTTGGCCGCCAGCTGATCGGGTGCATCACCCAAGAACATCAGATAGGGATGTTCGATCGCCATATTGTCCCCTCCTGTCTCCCCAGGGTCTTGCGAGCCAAACGACTGTACCACAGGTTCGCACAAGGGTAATTAGCCGGACTCTTGTTAACCATGGTCCGCTGCTTGCCGCTCGACCCGGCAAATCGTTATAGTCGCCCCTTGACCCGCCAACAAGGATTTGACGCGAAGCCCATGTTTACCACCCGCCCGGAAATCCGCGGCACCTTCGGTGTCGTCACCTCCACCCACTGGCTGGCATCGGCCGCCGGTATGGCCATGCTGGAGGCTGGCGGCAATGCCTTCGATGCGGCCGTGAGTGCCGGTTTTGCCCTGCAAGTGGTCGAACCGCACTTGAACGGGCCGGGCGGTGAGGTGCCGATCATCTACTACGATCAAAGGCACGATCGGATCGAGGTCATCTGCGGGCAGGGAGTCGCCCCGGCAGGGGCCACCATCGCCCACTATCGAGATCTCGGCCTCGATCTGATTCCGGGTAGTGGCTTACTGGCGACCGTGGTCCCGGGAGCTTTCGATGCATGGATGCGGCTACTGCGGGACCACGGTCGGCTGAAGCCGGCCCAGGTTCTCGCCCACGCCATCGACTACGCCGGCGGCGGCTATTGCCTGGTGGCGAACGCGGTCAACACGATTAAGCGGGTGGAAGCCTTGTTTCGCGAGGAGTGGCCGACCTCGGCGGCCACCTATTTGCCGGGCGGTGCCTTGCCGCAGGCGGGCGGGCGGTTCCGCAACCCGGTGCTGGCCGAGACCTACAAGCGCCTGGTGGCCGAGGGCGAAGCCGCCGGCAGCGGCCGCGAAGCGCAAATCGATGCCATGCGCCGCGCCTATTACCAAGGCTTCGTCGCCGAGGCGATCGAGCGTTTCTGCCGCGACGAAGAGATCATGGATACCTCCGGCCGGCGCCATGGCGGCGTCCTGACCGGGGCCGATATGGCGGCCTGGCAGTCTAGCGTCGAGGCGCCGGTCACCTATGATTATCAGGACTACCGCTTGTGCAAGGGCGGGCCCTGGAGCCAAGGACCGGTCTTCCTGCAGCAGCTCGCCCTGCTGGAAGGCTTCGACCTCAAATCCATGGACCCCATGGGCCCGGACTTCATCCATGCAGTGGTGGAATGCGCCAAGCTGGCATTTGCCGACCGGGAGGCCTATTACGGCGATCCCAACTTCGTCGAGGTGCCGCTCGACCACCTGCTCAGCCCTGCCTACAACGACGCGCGGCGCGATCTGATTGGCGAAGCTGCATCGTTGGAACTGCGGCCTGGGTCGGTGTCGGGATTTGCTGACAATCTGAGTCATCTGGACGGCCTGGCCTCACCGGCGGAAGCCGACGCCATGGGCGGCGGCGAGCCGACGGTACAGACCGGTCCCGTCGAGGCGGAAACCGTCGGCCGCGGCGACACCTGCCACCTGGATATCATCGACCGGGAAGGCAACATGGTCTCGGCGACGCCTTCTGGCGGCTGGCTGCAGTCATCGCCGATCATCCCGGCGCTGGGATTCTGCCTCAACAGCCGGGCGCAGATGTTCTGGCTGGAGGAAGGGCTACCGGCGAGCTTGGCCCCGGGCAAGCGGCCGCGCACCACGCTCAGCGTCAACCTGGCGCTAAAGGACGGCAAGCCGCAGATGTGCTTCGGCACGCCGGGCGGCGACTATCAGGATCAATGGAGCTTGACCCTCTTCCTGCGCCTGAGCCAGCACGGCATGAAGCTGCAGGAAGCCATCGACGCCCCCATGTTTCAGACCGACCATATGCCGAGCTCCTTTTGGCCGCGCGCCGCCGATCTCGGCAGCCTGCTGGTCGAGGCCCGCTTCCCAGAAGCAACCATCGACGAACTGCGCCGCCGCGGCCACCGGATCTCGGTGTCGGAGGATTGGTCGCTCGGCCGCCTCTCGGCTGTTGCCAAGCAGGGTGACATGCTGGCGGCGGCGGCCAATCCGCGCTTCATGCAGGGCTATGCGATGGGCCGGTGAGCAAGGGCCTGTGGACACTCATTTTGCCGCCGTGGTCCGAGCCCCTTTGGCCTGCTGTTAGGCGCGAGGATGCAGGACATGTGTCACATATTCAAAGACGAGCGACGCGGCAGCGGGCCAAAGGGGCCGGATGCCGCTGGGCACGGGGCGGCTTTGCGTCAGCTCCGCGTCGCTCCGGGCTTATGGAGAGCCACCTCCACCGCGCCCGTCGCTCCTAACCCTGACGCAATTCCAATCCCGCCACGGCGGCGAAATGAGTGTCCACAGGCCCTAGAACCCGGATCTAGCGCGTGACCACACCCACCGGGACCAGCCCCGGTGACGCCCGCTGGCATTGGCGGGTCTGGGCGCTGGCCGGCCCGATCATTCTCTCGAACATCTCTACGCCGCTTCTCGGTGCCGTCGACACGGCGGTGGTGGGGCACCTGCCGGACGCCAGCCTGATTGGTGGTGTTGCCGTCGGTGGCATCCTCTTCAATTTTCTCTATTGGGGATTCGGCTTTCTGCGCATGGGCACCACCGGCCTGATCGCCCAGGCCTTTGGCGCAGGGCTCGTCGAGGAGCTGACCCAGCGGCTGTTGCGGGCCCTGCTGTTGGCGGTCGCCTTGGGCCTAGTGTTGATCATTCTGCAGGGGCCGATCGGCTGGTTTTCCTTTTGGCTGATCGAGGCGAGCCCGGCGGTCGAGGGCCACGCCGAGACCTATTATGTGATCCGTATCTGGAGCGCGCCGGCGGCCTTGCTGAATTATGCCGTCGTCGGCTGGCTCCTGGGTGTGCAGCGGGCCGGGACCGCCCTGGTCCTGCAGGTTTTCTTGAACGGGCTCAACATCTTGCTCGACCTTTGGTTCGTCTTGGGCCTGGGCTGGGGCATTGCGGGGGTGGCCTGGGCCAGCCTCTTGGCCGAACTTAGCGCGGCAGTGCTTGGTCTCGGCCTGGTCGCGAGGGCAGGGCATTTCCACCATGCGGCCTGGAACTGGCCGCGGCTGCTGGCCCGGCAGGCGATGCTGGCACTGTTTCGCATCAACGCGGACATACTGCTGCGCACCCTCTGCATCGTGGCGGGCTTTTCCTATTTTACCCTGCAAGGGGCGGCCTTCGGCGATATCATCTTGGCTGGCAATGCTATCCTGCTGCAGATCTTCACCACCGTCGCCTATGGGCTCGACGGCTTTGCCCATGCGGCGGAAATTTTGGTGGGCAATGCCTTTGGCGCCCGCAACCGCGCGGCGCTGCGCCGGGCGGTGACCGTTTCCAGCCTTTGGGCGCTGGCGCTGGGCCTAATCTTGACCCTGGTTGTCATCCTTGGCGGGGTTCCCTTGATCGCCCTTTTCACCACCATCGAGGCCGTGCGCGCCGCCGCCGAGGCCTATCTTCCATGGTTGGTGCTCTTGGTGCCAATCTCCGTGCCCGCCTTCCAGCTCGACGGCATCTTCATTGGTGCCACCCGCACTGCCCAAATGCGCAACGCTGGTATCGCCTCCCTGGTAGTTTTCCTGATTGCCTGTTGGGTACTCATCCCTTGGCTTGCCAACCACGGGCTGTGGCTTGCTATGTTGATCTTCTCGCTTGCCCGCGCTGTGGGCCTCGGCTGCTACTACCCTGGCCTGGAAAGGGCGGCTGAGGTGGGTCCGTAAAGCATCCTGGATAGGCGCGCGACCCTTCATCCATTTTGTTGCCGATCTCCGATCATTTCATCACAGATTAGCGCTGCCGCCAGCATGGCGAGAAAGCGTGGCACGGCCAATCGAATTTTTGAGACGAAACATTTGCCTGGAAACTGATCTATCTCATATTCTGTGCGGATGGAACGGTTAGGTTAATTTCCGGCGATCAATCGCTGTCCGCCGGTGTAATGATGGCGAGATCGGCCTTGCGGGGGAGGCAAGCATGACCAGTGAAGAAACCTCTGGCGCGTCCGAAATGGCGCATCCGGTGCTCGTTGCCGTTGATTTTACGCCAGATTCCGAAGCAGCTTTGGTGTGGGGCTGCGAGTACGCAGGAAAGATTGGTGCACCGCTCAAGGTGCTGCATGTGGTGCACGATCCAGCCGATGCGCCCGGCCATTACCTGAAGGATGGCAAGGATCTCCTGCAACCCATGGAAGACGCTGCTGCCGAAATGATGAAAACCTTGCTTGCCAAGGTAGGCGACGCACGCCCAGACCTGGCCGGGCTGGCTGAGGCGGAACCGATCCTGGTCAAGGGTATTCCCTATACGCGAATCCTCGAAGTGGCAAAAAAGGAGTCGGCGCAGCTCATCGTGATGGGCAGCCGAGGGCTCACCGGGTTGCCGCATCTGATGCTGGGATCCAAGGCGGAAAGAGTGGTGCAGCTCTCGCCGATTCCGGTGACGATTGTCAAAGCGAATGGGGGAGCGACATCATGATCGGACATCGCAATCGCCCCCGCGGCCTGGAACATTCTTTCTTGCAATCCGACAATTCCCGCGTGATCCCGATTATCATCTTTGGGGTCATCTTTTGGCTGGCCGCTCGACCAGTCTTGGCCGCATCCGACGAATCGTCATCGATTGACTGGTGGCGCATGACCATGGAGCTCATGGGTGGTCTCGCCGTCTTCCTTTTCGGCATGGAGCAAATGGCCGAGGCCTTGAAGAAGGTGGCCGGCAACCGGATGAAGGTCATCCTGGGCAAGCTGACGGGCAGCCGGATCATGGGGCTTTTGACCGGCGCCTTCGTCACCGCGATCATTCAATCGTCCTCGGTGACGACGGTGATGCTGGTAGGCTTCGTCACGGCCGGGCTGATGTCCCTCTCGCAAGCGATCGGCGTGATCCTGGGTGCCGACATCGGTACCACCGTTACCGCGCAAATCGTTGCCTTCAAAGTCACGAAGTATGCCCTATTGCTGGTTGCCATCGGCTTTGTGCTGATTTTCACCGGCAAGTCGGACAACATTCGGCAATATGGGGCTCTGGTTATGGGTCTTGGCATGATCTTCTTTGGCATGGGGATCATGAGCGCCGGTATGAAGCCGTTGCGCAGCTATGAGCCCTTTATTGACTTGATGCAGAACGTGTCCAACCCGGTGGTTGGTATCTTGGTGGCAACCGCGTTCACGGCCTTGGTGCAGTCGTCCTCGGCGACCATGGGCGTGGTCATCGCCTTGGCGTCGCAGGGCCTCATCACCCTGGAGGGCGGCATTTCCTTGGCCTTGGGCGCCAATATCGGCACTTGCGCCACGGCAGGTCTGGCCAGCATCGGCAAGCCGCGCGAGGCGGTCCGGGTGGCGGTTGCGCACGTTACTTTCAAGATCGTCGGCGTGCTCTTGATCGTCTGGTTCATACCACCCTTCGCGGATTTGGTACGCAGCATATCGCCGGTATCGGAAGACCTCACTGGGCTGGACAAGCTCGCCGCCGACACGCCACGGCAAGTTGCCAATGCGCACACGATCTTCAATGTCGGCATCGCATTTCTCTTTCTGCCGCTGGCGCCGCTCTTCGCGCGCTTTTGCGAATGGGTGGTACCGGATCGGCCCAGCACGGAGCCGGAGACCATCCGGCCCAAGTTCTTGGACAATGAGCTGTTGTCGACGCCGCCCCTGGCCTTGGATCGGGCCCGGCGGGAAATCGGCCGACTGGGTGAAATGGCCGGGGATATGCTCGACGCCACCTATCCGGCCGTGGTTACCGGCACGCGCGAGGAACTTGACACCTTGGTGACCATGGATGCGGACATCGATATCCTGCATGGGGAGATTGTTCGCTATCTCGGCAAGATAGGGTCGGAAGAACTGACCGACGAACAGTCCGAAGAAGTGATGGCCCTGTTGTTGGCGGCCAACAATCTGGAGCAGATCGGCGATATTATCGAAACCAACCTGGTTAACATCGGTCGCCGCCGGATCGAAGAGGAGGTGGTGGTCAGCGAACATACCCAGCCGATCATCAAGCAGTACCACAACGAGGTTCGTGAAGCCTTGGCTAAGACCGTGGAGGCGCTTGTCAACGAAGACCGGTCAATCGCGCTGCAGGTGAAGGGGATGAAGAAGGGCATGACGGAACTGGCCGAAGAAACGGCGCGTCATCAAATCGACCGCCTGGTTGCCAACGAGCCAAATCGTCTTCGCACCTTCACTCGTGAGATGGAAATCATCGAGAATTTCAGCCGCGTCTATCGCCTCTGCCGCAAGACCGCGAGGATGCAGTGGAAGGAGGCGGCGGAGCGGATCGGTGCCGAAGCTGCTGAGTGATTGGTCTGCTGTCCTGGTCCGACTAGGGCGACAAACACCTTTGTAACTGTGACACCGCTTGTCGGTGCACCGCCCGTCCGTCACCAATGCATGAGGATTAAATGCCATGCCGGTTCACGAGATACTTGAAAAAAAAGGCGAAAGGCTTGTAACGATCGCGCCTGACAGGCCAATTTCGGAAGCCGTTGCCCTGTTGGAGCAGGAGAACATAGGTGCTCTCCTGGTCACATCGAGCGACGGGAAACTGACCGGAATCCTTTCCGAGCGTGACATCATCCGCGGCCTTGCCCAAGGTGGCGCGAAGGTGCTTGATCAAAGCGTGTCCGACCTTATGACCAGCGGGGTCGTGACCTGCGAGCCCGATACGGAAAATGAGAGCTTGATGGAGAAAATGCGAGCCCAGCGTATTCGCCATTTGCCGGTACTACGAGACGGTTCGCTCTTGGGCATCATCAGCATCAGCGACGTGATCGAGGCGGTAGTCGACGAGCTCAAGTGGATGCGATCAACCTTACGCGATCAAGTCGCCCGATCGGTAGCTTGGTCCACCGAAGAAGATTAACAGCATCCCTAGACTATGCTAATAGAGGAAAGGAAGAATCGGCAGGCTTCTTCCAACGGTCTTGCTCGTTGATTGACTAGGGGTCTTTCATGACCAAAGTGTTGGTCGTTGCGCCGGATGGCCCTGAAAGTAATGCTCCTTTCCTGCGGGGAATTCTGACACACTCCCTGCAAGACGCCGGTCTTACCTTCGACGATGCCTACGCCGTCGCATCGTCCATTCGCGACGACTTGTCCGAGGCCGGAGAAGTCACCAAGGAAGACCTTCGCAAAATCGTGATTGAACGTCTGTTGGACGATTTTGGCGAAGACGTTGCGCAGCGCTACCGATCGCCGCAGCCAGCAACTGGGACAATTCTGGTCCGCGACGCCGATGAGAACCTAACCGCCTTTTCACGAGAACAGCAGCGCAGGCATTTAGAGTCCAGCGGTCTTTCTTATGAGGATTCGATGACAATCACGCAGCGAGTCTATCAGCATTTGCTGCGGCGGGAGATCGGGGAGATTTCGGCCGGTCGACTTGGCTTGCTAATCTATCGATTGCTAAAACGCCGTCGCGGCGTGAAAGCCGCCACACGTTATCTCTTGTTGTCCGACCATCTCCTGGCGCGCCGGCCGCTGCTCTTGCTCATCGGAGGAGCACCGGGCTCCGGCAAAAGCGCTATTGCGACCAAGCTGGCCCACCGCCTTGAAATCGATCGCACCCAGTCGACCGACATGCTGCGCGAAGTGATGCGCATGATGCTGCCGGAGCGGCTCTTGCCGGTCTTGCACGCCTCGTCTTTTTCGGCTTGGTGGGCGCTTCCCGGCAAGAATGAGTCCGGCTACGGGCCCGACACCATGCTTGCCGCCGGGTTTCAAGCGCAGACCGAACTCGTCTCGGTGCCTTGCGAAGCGGTGGTCCGCCGGTCACTGACCGAGAACACCTCTCTCATCCTGGAAGGCGTTCATGTCGAGCCAACACTGCTTGCCAAGCTGCCAAAGCCCGGTGACGCGGTTATTGTGCCGATCATGCTTGCGGTCTTGAGCCAGTCACAGTTGCGGGCTCGGCTCGCGCGGCGCGGCGAGCAGTGCGATCAACGCAGCGCCGACCGCTACCTGGATAACTTCGAGGCCATCTGGAATCTGCAAGGTTACTTACTCTCCGAAGCCGACCGATGGAACTGGCCGATCGTGCGTAACCACGAGCCCGGGCAGGCGCTGCAAGATTGCATGAAAACCATTTTAGATCACATGGCCCTTGATTTCGACCGGGCACCCAGGGAAGTCTTTGCCCAAGCTGCCTAGCGCAGGATCGGGGCGGATTGGTACCGGCACTTGAGCCGTGAATCGTCCGCTTGGCATTTGATCCGCTTGGCATTTGATCCGCTTGGCATTTGAATAAAGACTGATTGACGACGTGATCTCGATCAGGCTCTAGGGGGCAGGGGACGCGCCTTGGCGTAATCAGTCTATCGTCTCAGGGTGCACTTCCGACAGATGCCAATGGGACCGCTTGGCGTTTGGCGGTTCGACCAGCAATAGCTGGGTGGTGGCGACCGACGCATGGCGGTCGTCCGACAAATTGACCTGGTGGAGGAAAGCGCGGAAAACGCCGGAGTGGGCGATCACCAGCACCGGTTCGGGCCCATTGATGGATTGCAAGGCAGCAAAAACGCGATCGGTAAAGGCTTCGTAAGTTTCGACGCTCTGCGGATTTAGGGTGGCAGGTCGGCGGTCCTTTGGCTTTCCCTCATAAATGCCCCAGTGGCGTTCCATCAGACCGTCCAGGGCGTAAACCGGGGTTTTGGTCAGTCGGGATATGATCGATGCTGTCACCCAGGCTCGGTCGAGCGGACTGGAGTAGATCGAGCCAAGCTGGCCGACTTGCAATGTCATTGCCAGCGTCTCGGCCGAACGGCGACCGGTTGATGTCAAGCGAGTCTCGCTTTGGCCCTGAAGTATGCCATCCCGGCTGGCCTCGGTCTCGCCATGGCGGGCAAAATAGAAGGGAGATTTCCCGAAAACAAATCGCGAGGTCAATAAGATTGTCCCTTCCCACTGCCTTGTGCCTTGGCCCTAGTGTCCCGATTCCGAAATTCGCTTCATAATGTGGCGGGCACCGACCGAATTTCGGAATCGATCAGGACACTAGTATGGTATTGAGACTAGTGTGGTTTCCGGATTTGAAGCCCCTCTCGGTGCTGCTCCAAATAATGATAGGAACTTCAAATCCACCACACTAGAGGGCTTTGCTTAAGTCATGGCTGTTGGATGATTTGCAGTTGCTCCAATGCTCAATCGCACATCACCGGCCATCATGGCAAGCCGGTAAAGCCCTTTGGGACTGTTTTGGCTCACTCCGGTGTGAGGTGTTAATACACGTCGATCTGAAACAAGCGATGAAGGCTTGCAAAACAGCGAGGCTTTTCAGATGCCTCGCCCATCATAGGCAAATGTCCTTGCGAATTCGGTCTCTCCCCTCGCCGTGAAGGCGACAATACGGCTTCCTTCGATCCGTTTCGCCCAGCCAAGATCGTAGAAACGGGAAAGCAGGGCAGCTCCAAGGCTGCCGGCCAAATGGTTTCGGCGCACGCTCCAGTCAAGGCAAAGGCGACAAAGAGGGCGTCGTTTCTGGCTAATAGCCAGTAGATCAATACCAAATTCGCTGAGAGAGGTGCGGCCCTGGTCAGTCACCCGCGGAGCGTCATCCTGCAAGGAAATCCAGCCCCGTCGGGCCAAGCCGTCCAACAAACCAACCCCCATCTCGCCGGCCAGATGGTCGTAGCAGACCCGCGCCTTGCGCATCGCCGGTTCCTTGGGGCCGGTGCGTACCCGCTGCGGGCCACGGCCCGCCGAAAAGCCCACCAGTTTTTCCAGCAGTTCAGCCACTTCCGCATCGGCGAGGCGAAAATAACGGTGTCGGCCCTGTCGCTCGACGGCGAGCAGCCCGGCCTGAGACAGCTTGCCGAGGTGGGCACTCGCGGTCTGCTTGGTCACGCCGGCCTCACTGGCCAGCTCGCTGGCGGTTAGGGCGCCGCCACTCATCAGCGCGGTGAGCATGTTGGCTCGCGCCGGATCGCCGATGAGAGAGGCCAGCGCGGCAATGTCTGGTCCGTATTTCATAGTTCGATCGTAGACGAACCATTGTTGACATGCAATGGACTAATCTTGCGGTACTCTTACCCAAGGAGCTTACGGACCGATGATCACCTGTTTCATTCGCTATGAACTCGATCCCTTCAAGGTGCCGGCCTTCCAACGCTATGCCCAGAACTGGGGCCAGGCCATACCCCGTTGCGGTGCCGAGCTGATCGGCTACTTTGCGCCACATGAAGGATCCTCTACCATTGGCTATGGTGTCTACAACGTCGCAAGCTTGGCAGCCTATGAAGCCTACCGCGCGCGCCTGAAAGAGGATCCGCTCGGGCGAGAAAACTATGATTTTGCCCAGCGGGAACAGTTCATTCGGCGTGAGGACCGGCTCTTTCTGCGCCTGGCTTCGGCACCCCACGGGGAGGTGAAAAGGATATGATCGCGGTCATTTTCGAAGTGGTGCCGGACCCGGCGCGTAAGAACAGCTATCTCGATATGGCAGCCGAGCTGCGACCGCTGTTGGAGGAGATCGACGGCTTCATCTCAATAGAACGCTTCGAAAGCTTGGTGCAGCCAGGCAAGATTCTGTCGCTCTCTTTCTGGCGCGACGAGGCGGCGATTCGGGCGTGGCGCAACGTCGAAAAGCATCGTGCAGCACAAGCCGCCGGCCGTGCCGGTGTGTTCGAAGACTATCGCCTGCGGGTGGCGGCGGTGGAGCGGGATTATGGCATGAAAGACCGTGCCGAAGCGCCGGAAGATTCACGCCAGGCACATCGCTGATAGTCTTGGACCTTCGCCGGTTCCGGCAGCGCTATTCAATCGTAACCAAAAGATCTTGCGGATCGCGGTAGTGGACTGCTTCGGATTGCGGCAATGCTGATCGGTTGAACCCCAGATGGTTGAGCCGTTCGAGAATGCACGATCGCTCGCCCGTCGCCATCGTCAGGCCGATTGGCCCGGGCTGTCCGGGAGCCGGTAGGCTAAGCCTATCAGGCGCTGTTTGGCCCCAGAGGTGTTGGATTTCCAAAGTGGTGTA
Organism: Rhodospirillales bacterium; assembly: GCA_965222795.1. Classification (GTDB taxonomy): domain Bacteria; phylum Pseudomonadota; class Alphaproteobacteria; order Kiloniellales; family CBDCUY01; genus CBDCUY01. The sequence continues at coordinate 5,309,432 of OZ244972.1, forward strand.
GGGCCGCTGCCACAGCCATTCCCGATTGCCCACGGACTCTAGGGCCGGCTGCGGCGGCCGTTCTTCGGTGAAGGCAAGGAAGTAGAGGGTGAAACCGAGGTCTGCAATCGGCTGGATCGAAAGCAGCCGCATGCCGAGCCCTTCGCCATAGAAACGGAGATTGGCCTCGATGTCGACAGCTCGTATCGTGATTTGCCCCAAGCCCGGCCGGCCGCCCAGCGGGTGATTGGCCAGCGGGTGATCGGCCAGGGGGTGATCGGCCAGGGGGTGATCGGCCAGGGTTGGTGCGGGGCTGAAGTTTGCCTCAAAGCGGTGCTGAAGCAGCTCGATCTGAAATCCTTCTGGGTCTTCCAGATGACAAAGAAAACCGATATCCCTGAACTGTCGGGGATCGGACACCGCAACATGGCGGGATCGGAGCCTGCGATAAGCTTCGGCCACATCGGCCAGGCTGATACCGATCTTCCAATAGACGTCGTTTCTTCCATGCCTGTAGGCTGCCGCTGGCTCTTTGATCTGCCGCAAGGCGATGTTCGTGATTGGACCGTTATCCTGGGCAAAGCCAACAATGACGTGGTTATCATCGCGCTCGAGGAGCGACATCCCCAAATGGTGGTGATAGAACCCAGCCAGGGCGTCGGCGTTCGTCACTTGCAGGTCAAGTCGCTTGATACCCAAAGTGTGCCTCATTCACAAGGGGCGATAAACCAGGCATGGTTCACACCTCTGCTGCCGAGATAAAGGATGCACCAAAGAATTCGCCGGGTCCTATCGTTCACAAAAGGCGAATCCACCGCAATGGGATCTTGTCCCTACCGTCGACCTCGGGTATCGAGTAGGTCAAAAATCGCCAGAAAATTCGGAGGAAAATACCATGGCGCTGAAGGATGTGCGCGGCCAGCCGACGTCCTGTGAAAATTCCGGCTGCCTGGAAATCTATGAGCAGGCCTTGGACGAGGCCTTGGGGATCTGGGGTGATCCGATTGCCACCATCGACAAGGCCCTCAAGGCTGATCCGGGCTTTGTCATGGGGCATGTGTTCCGGGCCGAGATGCAGTTAACATCGATGGAGCGCCAGCAACTTCCCGAAGTTGCCCGCGATATTGAGTTGGCCGAAGCTCTAACCGGCGGCGCAAACGAACGCGAACGCCAACACATTGCCGCCGCCCGGGCCTGGCTGGAGGGCGACATCGAAGAGGCGCAGAACCGCTTCGAGCGCATCCTGCTTGACTATCCGCTTGACCTTACCGCCCTCTTTACCTGCCATATGGCGGATTTTTACATGGGCAATCCCAGCCAGATGCGCGACCGCATTGCCCGGGTGCGGCGCGCCTGGGGCCAGTCGGTGCCGGGATACGGCTATGTCTTGGGCATTCACGCCTTCGGCATGGAGGAGTGCGGCGAGTACGCGCAAGCCGAAGACCTGGCGCGGGAAGCCGTCGAGCTCAACCCGCGCGATACCTACGCCATTCATGCCGTGGCCCACGTTATGGAGATGCAAGGCCGACAACAGGACGGCATCGCCTGGATGAACGCCAACGAAGAGAACTGGGCCGGCAGCGGCTTTGCCATTCACCTCTGGTGGCACCTGGCGCTCTACCATTTGGATTTGGGTCAAATCGACAAGGTGCTTGAGATCTACGACACCGGAGTGCGCAACAAGAGCTCTGATATTTCCCTTGAAGAGCTGGACGCCGCGGCCATGCTGTGGCGCTTGCAGCTCATGGGGGTCGACGTCGATGATCGCTGGGGTGATCTGGCCGATCAGTGGGAGCCGCATGCCGAAGACACCCACTACGCCTTTAACGACATGCACGCCATGATGACCTTCGCCGGGGCCAAGCGGGATTCGGCCGCGGCGCGGCTGCTGGCGGCATCGGCAAGCTATGTCACCGAGCCGGGCGGCGCCAACCAGCGCATGACCAAGGAAGTCGGCATTCCCATCTGCCGGGCCTTTCTCGCTTTTAGCCGCGGCAACTATCAGGCGGTGGTCAATTTGCTGCTGCCCATCCGCTATAAATCCTTTGTCTTCGGCGGTAGTTACGCTCAGCGTGATGTCATATCGCTGACCCTGATCGAGGCGGCCTTGCGCGCCAAGCAGTTCAACCTAGCGCACGCGCTCTTGTCGGAACGGATCGCCCTTAAGCCGGCCAGTGTGCTCAATTGGAAATCCCTCGGCCGGGCGCTTGATGGTCTCAATGATGTCACCGGCGCCCAACGCGCCTGGGCGAGAGCGGAGGAACTCCGGGCTGCTTGACAGCAAGGCATTCTGGGTTTTATCGCGAGTCGTGATGGCGGGCCGCGGCAATCCATGCGACACTGCCATGCGCGTCGCGGCCCTGTGGACTGCCGCGCCCCGACTTGAAGACCGGGTGTCGCAATAGTCTGTTGGTTGTTTATCTAACTCGGCTGGTCCTGGATGATGGGCCTCTCTCCTGGGCCGCTTCTTGGCTGCCGACATTGGCGTTTGTTTGCTCGTCCGTGAGGCCACCGGGCCGATCCGCGCAAGACCATCCGCTTCATCGGCTCCAGGCGCAGCTACGCCAAGACCGCGCCTCTCCCTAAAACCCCGAGCCCGGTTCTTCCAGAAACGCCTTCTCCTGCGCCGTTGTCTCGCGGCCGAGGGCTTCGTTGCGGTGGGGGAAGCGGCCGAAGCGGGCGATGATGTCGCGGTGGGCCTGCGCCCATTTGAGCAAGTCCGGCTCTTCGTCGAGCGTCGCCGTCAGTCGGCAGCAGTCCTGTTGATCGGCCATGTCCTCGCTGTGCTCCAGCGGCAGGTAGAGAAAGCTGCGCTGGCGCTGATCGGCGATTTCCCGGTCCAGGCCGTGTTGAAGCGCGTGGCAGGTGACGGCCCGAGCCTGCGGGTCGCTGGCGAAGGCCCTGGCAGTGCCGCGGAAGAGGTTGCGCGGCACCTGGTCGAGCAGGATGACGAGCGCCAAACAGCCGCGGGCGGTCGCCGTCCAAGGCTGGCAGGCGCCGTTGACCGCGCGCTTGTGGTCCTCGCCCAAGGCTTCCTCGACCCGCTGGTCGAAGGCCTCGTCCTTTTCGAACCACTTGCCCGCCGCCTCCGGCCCGAACCAGAAGCCCAAGACCCGCTCGATATCCGCCTCGTCCTGCTCGGTCAACATGCGTGAAATTCCTCCTCAAGCGGGCGATTGCCCTCAAAACGGCCAGGTCTCCTTACCTAAAGCGGCTCTCCGTGCATTTCCAGGTGCAGCTGGTCGCCGTCATAGGGATGGGCCGCCGCCACCTCTTCGTCGAGCTCGACCCCCAGGCCCGGCTTGGTCGGCGGGATGATGTAGCCGTCTTGCCACTGGATCGGCTCCTTCAGGATCTCGGCGTGGAAGCCGCCCCAGGTCTTGATCGATTCCTGGATCAGGAAGTTCGGGGTGCAAGTATCCAGCTGAATGTTGGCGGCCCCCTCGATCGGCCCGCAGTAGAGATGCGGGGCGATGACCGCGTAGTGGGCCTCGGCCATGCCGGCGATCTTTTTCGCTTCCAGAATGCCGCCGGAACGGCCAAGCGCCAGCTGCAGGATCGAGGCGGCCTGGGCCTCAAGCACCTGGCGGAACTGGTATTTGGAGGCGAGGCGCTCGCCGGTGGCGACGGGGATCGAGGTGCCGCGCGCCACCTTGGCCATTTCCGCGACGTTTTCAGGCGGCACCGGCTCCTCCAGCCACAAGGGATCGGCCGGCTCCAAGCGCTTGGCCAGGCGAAGGGCGCTCGACGCGGTCATTTGCCCGTGGGTGCCGAACAATAAGTCGGCCTGGCCGCCCACCGCCTCACGCAACTTGGTGACGAAGGCCTCGGCCCGGTTGAGGGCTTCCAGGGAAAGCTGGCGCGGGTCATAGGCGGTGTAGGGGCCGACCGGATCGAACTTCACGGCGGTGAAGCCTTGCTTGACGTAACGGGCGGCGCGCTCGGCCGCCGCATCCGGGTCGTTGTAGACCGCCTCGTCCTCGCCCTCGTCCGGGTAGAGGTAGGTGTAGGAGCGCAGCTTTTCGTGCACCCGACCGCCCAAGAGCTCGTAGACCGGCTTGTTGAGTTCCTTGCCGATGATGTCCCAGCAGGCCATCTCGATACCGCTCAGGACGCCCATGATGGAGAGGTCGGACTTCTGAGTATAGCCGCTGGAATAGACCTTGCGCCACAAGACCTCGATCTTGAAGGGATCATGGCCGATGACCAGGCGGGCGCCCACGTCCTCGATCATCCGGGCGACCACATGCGGATCGAAGGGAACCGCATAGACCTCGCCCACACCTTCGACGCCGCCATCGGTGACCAGTTTCAAGAAGGTGAAGTACTTGCCCCCATGGTGCGGCGGCGGATTACCGACAACATAGGTCTTGAGATCGACGATCTTCATGGAACGCTCCTTATCTTGCTCGCCCTCATCGAGGCAAGTTCATGGGGCTTTGGGGAGTTTAAGCTGGGCCACCGCCTCACAGGCTTTTGAGGTTGTCGTCGTTAACGATAGGATTAGAATGTCTGCCTGCACTTTCGACCGCGTTCAGGGAAAAAGATGTTTGCCTTTGGGCCCTCCGCGCTGCAGCTTTCCTTTGAACATCGGTCGTCGGCACGGGGCAATTTTCTTGCATGACAGCCACTAGCAAAACGGGGAAAAACAATGACACTCAGGATCAATGACGAGGCGCCGAACTTTACCGCCGAAACCACGGAAGGCACTATAAATTTTCACGACTGGATTGGCGATGGTTGGGCCATCCTGTTCTCGCACCCCAAGGACTTCACACCGGTATGCACCACCGAGCTTGGCTACATGGCCGGGCTGAAGCCGCAGTTCGAAAAACGCAACTGCAAGATCCTCGGGCTGAGCGTCGATGGGGTTTCCGATCACCAAAAGTGGTCGCAAGACATTGAGGAAACCCAGGGCCATGCGGTCAACTATCCCTTGATCGGCGATCCGGACCTGAAGATCGCCAAGCTTTATGAAATGCTGCCGGCCGAAGCCGGCGAGACCTCGCAAGGCCGCACGGCGATCAACAACGCCACGGTGCGCACAGTCTTCCTGATCGGCCCCGATAAGAAGATCAAGCTCTCGCTCACCTATCCCATGAGCACCGGTCGGAACTTCGACGAGGTCTTGCGGGTCTTGGATTCCTGCCAGCTGACCGCCAAGCACCAGGTCGCTACACCGGTCAATTGGCAGCCGGGCGAGGATGTGATCATCGTGCCGGCGGTCTCCAACGAAGAGGCGGCCAAGCGCTATCCGGAGGGCTGGAAGGAGCCCAAGCCCTACATCCGCATCGTGCCGCAGCCGCAGGGCTGATCTTCGTTGCGGTCATCTGCCTCCTTTCCACGGGCACCGTTGGGAGGGGGGCAGGGAGCCTCGACCGCCGTTGCGTCCGGCGCTAGCGCCCCTTCCAGACCGGGTCGCGCTTTTCGGCGAAGGCGGTAATGCCTTCGATCGAATCCTCCGAGCCGACCATTCGCTGATAGGCCGGGCAGCCTTCGCCGGCGCCAGCCTTGATGCGGGCCATGGCCTCGCGCCCCGACATGGATTCGGTGAAGGTCAGCACTTCCTTCAGCGCCTGCATGGCGAGCGGCGCGCCCTGCGAGATCTCCTCGGCCAGCGCCCGCGAGGCTTCGACCAACTCCTCCTTGGCCACCACCCGATTGGCGAGCCCCCAGCGAGCCGCTTCCTCGGCGGGCATGCGGCGGCCGGTATAAAGCAGATCGCGGGCGACAAAGAGCGGGATCATCTTGGGCAGGCGCTGCACCGCGCCTCCGTCGGCGAGGATGCCGCGCTGCATCTCGGGCAGGGCGAAGAAGGCGTGCTCGGCCATGATGATGAGGTCGCAAGCAAGCACGATCTCGAAACCGCCGCCGACCGCCGCCCCGTTGACCGCGGCGATGACCGGCTTCTTCAGATCCCAGAACTCGGTGATGCCGGCAAAACCGCCGGGTCCGAAGCCCTGCTCCGGATCATAGTCGAGGCTGGGATCGATGGCCCCCTCGGCCGCCGTTTCCTTGAGGTCCCAACCGGCGGAAAAGATTCGCTCGCCGCTTCCGCGCATCAGGCCGACCGTAAGCTCGGGGTCGTCTTGCAGCTCCTTGAGGGCCGCAAAGATCGCCCGGCTCATGGGGCGGTTGATGGCGTTGGCGGGGGGCCGGTTCAAGACGATCTCCAGCACCTTGCCACGCCGTTCGGTCAGCACCATGTCATCGCTCATCTTCGAGGTCCTTATCCCATGTACTCGCATTATACCGGCCCGCTTTAAACCGGTTGTTTCAGGCTTGGCCCCATGAGACAAGCGGAAAATGCGCCAGGCTAGGATGCCTTGCTACGTCAACAATAATGAGAGTCCATAGCGGCGTCAGGCGATCGGGCGCGTTCCAGCATTACAAGCGGAAACCGGGAGAGTTGTTATGCCCCTCCCGGTTGCCGGCCTTAATTCGGCGCCGGGCTGCCTAAATACCCGAGACTTGCCGGGCGAAGGCAGGCAACACGGGCGCTTTCAGGCCGGCGAGTGATCCTCATTCGCCCTGGCGAAAAGCCCGGCACCGGCGACGGAACCGCAGGCCCTGATCAAATGCCAATTGTTAAGTTGGCATTCAGAAGGATGAGTTGACTGGCATCGCTACGCGGGCAGCGCAGCAGAGCCTACTGTCCCGAGGAGCAACATAGGACCCGCTCGGTCCTATCGCAATTGAACAGCCGAATACCTCCGCTGTTGAACTGATTGGGATAAAGGTAACCCAGTCCCATAAAATTTACGTGGGCGCTTCGCCATTCATTACAGCTCAGCGAAGCACTGCTGATCGCCGCCTGGGGATTGTTGAAATCTGTTCCGACTCGTGTCACTCCGGAAATGTCCGTTTGGGCTGCCCACCATCTCGTCGACTCGAGAATGATGTTGGAATTCTGCACGATCGGCTGAATCCAGCCGCGATTTAGAGGGACCTGCGTCAGGGTGGGCGCACCAATTAGGTCAGCGGAATTGCAGACCCGAGCGGCCGCCCCGAAGCTACTTTGGCACATGGCATGAAGGCCACCTATGCCATTGGCCATCCCGCTTGTTTGCCCAGATGAAAACCCAAGGACAACAGTCGATGAATCTTTGACGATCTCGACCTCCACCGGACTATCCAGGAGGTCGACCGCCAGGGGTTCGTTTATGACGTCCACCGCGATCGGACTATCCTGGATGTCGACCGCCAGGGGTTCGTTTATGACGTCCACCGCGATCGGACTATCCTGGAGATCGACCGCCAGGGGTTCGTTTGTGACGTCCACCGCGATCGGTTGGTCAGTGATCGTGACCTCTGTTGCCGGCGGTCAGCCTTGTGCTTGAGCATTGCCCGCCAACGACCCTGTCATGACAATGGCCGCCATGACGACGGAGGCGCCGGCAAAAGCCAGGCGTCTGATTTCGAATGCTGCAAACATATCTTTTCTCCCTTTATCGCTTCACATGCAGGCGTTATCGCCCTTGCAGTGCTAAAGGCCTAGGTGCCGCCGCTTTCATGGAAGACCGCGGCGCTCACCCAAACCATCGCTAAGGCCTTGTGATCACGGCAAGATGCCCCCTGGCAACGGCCGCAGTTGCAGGGATGTCCGGTAGGAACAAGTCACCACTCCGTCCCCGAGCTCAAATGTCTCATAGGTGAGACGTACTCCCTCACCGACGAACAAATCCGCTAGCGGGATATGGACGGTCCCACCGGTGCTCGGAATGACAACCGTGACAATGTCTACGGTGCTATTATTAGGGCGCGGCCCAGGATCGGACGGGTAGGAGAAGGTCAGCTGACAAAAGCCAGGATGATCGCCAAAGGCCAGGGCGGCGACGGTGAGACCCTGCATATGCGACCTCCGGGGAATAATGACGCCGGTCTCGGGAGGGGCGTTCGCATTTATGAATCCACTGATGACATAGTTGGCATTCCCGGGCCGTTCGATCACCCCTATGGGGCTGCCCACAGTGTTCTTTATTTCAACGGAATTAACGACGTTCACATCAAGGGATTGATCCTGTCCGACGATGTTGACGTCTTGGACCGGCGGGGTTGGCGGGCCACCCTGTGCGCCTGCGGTCGAGGTAACAAAACATCCTGCAACAATGGCTGTCATGATGAAGGTGGCGATACCACCAGGCGAGCGCGCGCTCTTGAATTTTTCTGACATATCTTTTCTCCCTTTCTCTCCTCCGACAACATCGGCTGAAAGATTTCGTTGGGGCGCCTTCTTTCGGGTAGGCGTCGCATTTCAACTGAACAGACTAGACACGAAAATTAGTTCTCGGACGTCACCCGTTCGGAGGATGACAAGGCGATTTTTTTTGGAACGCCTATGATTTTCGCGCTGAACTCCGCTCTACAACGTTGCCTGGCGAGAATTCATGACTTGGCAAGGTCATCCCTGGTTGGGGCTTGCCTCACCTAATCTCGGTCTCAGCCAGCACCGTTTCCAGGGCCATGCCCCGCGCGCTATACTTCGCCGCGTCCAAAATTCCGGAACTCAGGCGCGGTTGCTGCGGATAAATTGTCATGAAAATCACCGACATTCGCACCCATCTCTTGTCCGTTCCCTTTGTCGAGCCGCCGAAGACCGGCTTCTTGGCGCTGGAGGCGATCGACCTGCTGGTTGTTGAGGTGGAAACCGACGCCGGCATCGTCGGCACCGGGCATCTCAATCCCTTAGCCAAGTGTTTGCGCACCCTGGAGATGTGCATCAAGGAGATGCTGGTGCCGCTTCTGATCGGCGAGGACGCGCGCCAGGTCGAAGCGCTGTGGCAGAAGATGTGGCGGGCCACCTTCATCCACGGGCGCATGGGAATCAGCGTCATGGCCATGTCGGCGCTCGATATTGCATTGTGGGATGCGCTGGGCCGCTTCCAAGGCAAGCCGCTGTGGCAGCTCTGGGGTGGCCGGCCGGACCCGCTGCCGGTCTATGGCTCGGGCTGTTTTCGCGGCCTCGGCCACGACGGCATGATTGAAAAGGCCGAGCGATTTGTCGATCAAGGCTTTAGCGCCATCAAGATGCAGGTCGCCCATCTCTTCACCCATGATCAGGACGTGGAAAATGTGCGGGGCATGCGCGCCGCCCTGGGTGATGACATCGCGATCATGGTCGATGTGAACCAGGGCTGGGGCGTCGACGAAGCGATCGCCGTCGGCCGCCGGCTGGATGACTACGACATCGCCTGGCTGGAAGAGCCGGTGATGGCCGACGACTTCGAAGGCTACCATCGCATTGCGGAGGAGATCCGCACCCCGGTCGTCGGCGGCGAGAACCACTTCACCCATCACGACTTCAAGCCCTTTTTTGCAAGCGGGACGATCCCGATCCTGCAGCCCGACATCATGCGCGGGGGCTATAGTGAGCTGCGGGTCATTTCTGAGCGGGCGCAGCGGGCCGGCCTTAAGATCGCGCCCCACATGTTCCCGGAGCTGAGTAGCCATCTCGTGGCCTCGATTCCCAACGCTTCGTGGCTCGAATACATGGGCTGGTACGATCACCTTTGGGTGGAACCGGTGCTGCCGGACAAGGGTTTTATGACGCCGCCGGATCGCCCTGGTCACGGTCTCACCGTCAAATCGGCGCTCTTTCGCGATCACCCCTATCGTGACTGATCGGCAGGCGAAGCGGTTTGGCGGTTCTGCTCTTCACAGAGGTTTGTCGAGGAACAATTATCCGGATTGATCAAATTCCCATGAACGGCTACCCGCGGCGTTTGCAAAGTTGAAAAAAAAGTGCATCTTTGGGCAAGCGCCTCGCCACGGGGCGTCAATCATTTAAAGCAGAGCGATCAAGATGACAGGGAGTTCAAAATGATACGCCATACGCTATTCTTGCCGGCCTTGCTGGGCGCGACCATGCTGGTCAGCGCAGCAGCGCAGGCCAAGACGTTGGTTCACTGCTCGGAAGGCTCTCCAGAAGGCTTCGACGCTGCCCTCTATACGGCCGGAACGACTTTCGATGCCACGTCGCGCGCCATTTATAATCGCTTGGTGGAGTTTGAACGGGGTACCACCAACATCGTGCCGGCCTTGGCCGAAAGTTGGACCGTTTCGGACGATGGCTTGGAATATACCTTTAAGCTGCGCTCGGGCGTTAAGTTCCATACGACTGACTATTTTACACCCAGCCGCGACATGAATGCCGATGATGTGGTGTTCTCTTTCCTGCGCCAACTGCAAAAGGATCACGCCTGGCACCAGTATACGGCCGGCACTGCCTGGGAATATTTTGACGGCATGTCCATGCCGGCGCTGCTGAAGGACGTTGCCAAGGTCGATGATATGACCGTCGCCTTCGTCCTCAATCGCCCGGAAGCGCCGATGATCGCCAACCTGGGCATGGATTTTGCCTCGATCGTCTCGAAGGAATACGCCGACATGTTGGAAGCGGCGGGGACCAAGGAAGACCTCAATCAAAAACCGATTGGCACCGGCCCCTTCAAGTTCATCGCTTATCAGAAAGACGCCGTTATCCGCTTCAAGGCGCACGATGACTACTGGGGTGGGCGCGCAGCCATCGACGACTTGATCTTTGCCATCACCACCGATGCTTCCGTCAGGCACCAGCGCCTGAAGGCGGGCGAATGCCACTTCAACCCCTATCCGAACCCGGCCGACCTGGAAGCCATCCGCAACGATCCGGACCTCAAGTTACCCGAGCAGGAAGGCCTCAACGTCGGTTATCTGGCCTATAACACCAAGGTCGCACCCTTTGATAACGTCAAGGTCCGCAAGGCGCTTAACATGGCGATCAATAAGCAAGCCATCTTGGACGCGGTCTTCCAAGGTGCCGGCAAGGCCGCCAAGAACCCCATTCCGCCAACCATCTGGTCCTATAATGACGCAATCGAGGATGATCCTTACGATCCGGATGCGGCAAAAGCCATGCTGGCCGAGGCTGGTGTGAGCGACCTTTCCATGAAGATATGGGCGATGCCGGTGCAACGCCCCTATAATCCCAATGCGCGGCGCATGGCTGAGTTGATCCAATCTGATTTCGCCGCTGTCGGGGTCAATGCCGAGATCGTCTCCTATGAATGGGGTGAGTATCTGAAGCGCTCCAAGGCCGAGGACCGGGACGGTGCCGTGCTGCTGGGTTGGACCGGCGATAATGGTGATCCGGACAATTTCCTGGCCGTGCTCTTGGGCTGCGATGCTGTCGGTGGCTCCAACCGGGCGCAGTGGTGCCACGAGGAATTCGAAGCGCTGATCCAGAAGGCCAAGGTCACTTCCGACACGGCCGAGCGCACCCGGCTCTATGAAGAGGCGCAAGTCGTCTTTAAGCGCGAGGCCCCCTGGGCGACCATTGCTCACTCGGTGGTCTTCAAGGCCATGCGCAAGGAAGTCGAAGGCTACAAGATCGATCCCTTCGGTGGCCATGTCTTCTACGGCGTGGATATCGCTGAGTGATGTAGCGACGGATACGGAAGGGCGGCTTCGGGCTGCCCTTCCTTCCATGCGGCCTGGCCGCCGCAGGTTTTGACAAGCCGCAAGGCCACGAAGGTGACAACGCGACGATGCTAGCCTTTATCTTGCAGCGGCTCGGTCTGTTAATTCCCACCTTCATCGGTGTGACCGTCGCTTCCTTTGGCTTCATTCGAATGTTGCCCGGTGATCCGGTATTGCTGATGGCCGGCGAGCGCGGCCTGACGCCCGAGCGCCATGCCCAGCTTCTCAAGGAATTCGGCTTCGATCGACCGCTTTGGGAGCAGTATCTGGATTACTTTCTCGGCATCTTCCGAGGCGACCTGGGACACTCCTTGGTCACGAAGAAACCGGTTTTCGACGAATTTTTTACGCTCTTTCCCGCGACCCTGGAGCTTTCTATCTGCGCCATTATCTTCGCTGTGGCGCTGGGGATTCCAGCTGGCATGTTCGCCGCCGTCAAGCGCGGTTCGACCTTCGATCACTCAGTGATGGGAACCGCCTTGGTCGGCTATTCCATGCCGATTTTTTGGTGGGGGCTTTTGCTCATCATCCTGTTCTCCGGCATCTTGAAGTGGACGCCGGTGTCGGGCCGCATTTCGCTGATGTTTTTTTTCGAGCCTGTCACCGGCTTTATGCTGATCGACAGTTTGCTCTCAGGCCAGAAGGGGGCCTTTACCTCGGCCCTGTCGCATTTGGTGTTGCCGACCATCGTGCTGGGAACCATTCCGCTGGCGGTGATCGCCCGACAGACTCGATCGGCCATGCTGGAGGTGCTAAGCGAGGACTATGTGCGCACGGCCCGCGCCAAGGGTTTGTCCCCCTTGCGCGTTGTCGGCTTGCATGCGCTGCGCAATGCGCTCATTCCGGTGATCACCACCATCGGCTTGCAGGTGGGGGTGTTGCTGGCCGGTGCTATCTTGACCGAAACCATTTTTTCCTGGCCGGGAATCGGCAAGTGGATGGTCGATTCCATCTTCCGCCGCGACTATCCCTCGGTTCAGGGCGGCCTGATGATGATCGCGGTCATCGTCATGATCGTCAATCTGGTCGTTGATCTGCTCTATGGCCTGATCAACCCGCGCATCCGGCATACGGGGGGATGACAGGGGGGGACAATGAGCGACGAGGCCCTATCCTATAGCGACCCGGTCGACCGCAGGGGGAGTGGCCTGCGCGCTGTACTCGGCGAGTTCTGGCATTATTTCAGCGAAAACCGCGGGGCGGTGATCGGGCTGTGGTTTTTCATCGGCGTTTGGCTGGTGGCAATTTTCGCCGACGTCATCGCCCCGCACGGCGCGACCGACCAGTACCGCGATGCCCTCTTGGTGCCGCCTGTCTGGCAGGACGGCGGCGACTGGCGCTTTATCCTGGGCACCGACGCGGTCGGCCGGGACATGCTGTCGCGGCTCATTTACGGCAGCCGCTACTCGCTCTTCGTTGGCTGCATCGTGGTCTCCTTGTCGCTCTTGGTGGGGGTGGTGATCGGCCTGATCGCCGGCTTTGTCGGTGGCGCGCTTGACACCATCATCATGCGGATCATGGACATCATCCTGGCCTTTCCCAGCTTGCTCTTGGCCCTTGCCCTGGTGGCGGTATTGGGGCCTAGCCTCACCAACGCCATGATCGCCATTGCCATTGTCCAGCAGCCCCACTACGTCCGCTTGACCCGGGCCGCGGCCATGGGCGAGCGCGGCAAGGACTATGTGACCGCCGCGCGGATCGCGGGGGTAGGGCCGGTCCGCTTGATGTTCGTCACCATTCTGCCGAATTGCATGGCGCCCTTGATCGTCCAGGCGGCACTCTCCTTTTCCTCCGCCATCTTGGATGCTGCCGCGCTCGGCTTTTTGGGCATGGGCGCGCAGCCGCCGACGCCGGAGTGGGGCACCATGCTGGCCGAGGCTCGGGAGTTCATCCTGCGCGCCTGGTGGGTGGTCACCCTGCCGGGCCTGGCCATCCTGCTCACCGTCTTGGCCATCAACCTGATGGGCGACGGCCTGCGCGACGCGCTCGATCCCAAGCTGAAGAGGTCGTGATGCCGCTTTTGGAGATCGAGCAGCTGACCGTTGAGTTCGCCACCGCCGGCGGCGCCTTTCGGGCGGTTGACCGCCTGTCCCTCAGTGCCGATGCGGGTGAAGTGCTGGCCATCGTCGGCGAGTCCGGCTCGGGCAAGTCGGTGGCCATGCTGGCGATGATGGGCCTCCTGCCGTGGACGGCGACGGTGTCGGCTGAACGGCTGCGCTTCGACGGCAAGGATCTCTTGACCCTGACCGCCCGCGAACGCCGCAAGATCATCGGCAAGGATATTTCGATGATCTTTCAGGAGCCGATGTCCAGCCTGAACCCCTGCTTTACGGTGGGCTTTCAGCTCGGCGAGGCCTTGAAGGTGCACCTCGGCCTGTCGCGGGCCGATCGGCGCGCCCGCAGCATCGAGCTTTTGGACATGGTCGGCATCCCGGCCCCGGAAAAGCGCGTTTCGGCCTTTCCCCATCAATTGTCCGGCGGCATGAACCAGCGGGTGATGATCGCCATGGCGATCGCCTGTCATCCCAAGCTGCTGATCGCCGACGAGCCGAGCACCGCGCTCGACGTCACCATCCAGGCGCAGATCCTGGACCTTTTGCTCAAGCTGCAGAGCGAGACGCAGATGGCGCTGGTGCTGATCACGCACGACATGGGGGTGGTCGCCGAGACCGCCCAGCGGGTGAGTGTCCAGTACGCCGGGCAAAAGGTGGAAGAACAGCCGGTCGCCAAGCTCTTCGACGAACCCCACCACCCCTATACGGCAGCCTTGCTGGCGGCCTTGCCGGAGCGGGCCAACTCGCGTCGCTTGCCCTCCATCCCCGGCGTGGTGCCGGGTCAGTTCGACCGGCCGGAAGGATGCCTCTTCTCGCCGCGCTGTCGCTTTGCCACCGATGACTGCCGCAGCCGGGCCCCAGACCGTCAGGAAGCCAAACTGGGGCAGGCACTTTGTCACTATCCACTAAAGGACGGCGCACCTCTAGCCCATCCAGATGCGAGCCTGGGGGTGGCACCATGACGGACGCCATAGTCTTGCGAGCCCGCGGCCTCAAAAAGCACTATCCGGTGTCGCGCGGCCTGGGCAAACCCCCGGCCATGCTGAAGGCCCTGGACGGTGCCAGCTTCGAGCTGCAGCGCAAGCGGACGCTGGCGGTGGTGGGCGAGTCCGGCTGTGGCAAATCGACTCTCGCCCGTCTGGTGACCATGATCGAACCGCCGACAGAGGGCGCGCTGGAGATTGCCGATCAAGATCTGGCAAAGGCCGACGCGGGCGTGCTCAAGGCGCTCCGGCCCAAGGTGCAGATCGTCTTCCAAAACCCCTATGGCTCCTTGAACCCGCGCCAGAAAATCGGCTCGGCGCTGGAAGAGCCGCTGGCCATGAACACTCGGCTTCCCAAGGCAGAGCGACGCGACAAGGCGCGGGCGATGATGGACGCGGTCGGCCTCAGGCCGGAGCATTACGACCGTTACCCGCATATGTTTTCCGGCGGTCAGCGCCAGCGCATCGCCATCGCCCGCGCCTTGATGTTGAACCCGGATATTCTGGTGTTGGACGAGCCGGTCTCGGCGCTCGACGTTTCGATCCAGGCGCAAGTGCTTAACCTGCTGATCGAGCTGCAGGAACGCCTGGATCTAGCCTATCTCTTCATCTCCCACGATCTCTCGGTGGTCAAGCACATCGCCGACGAGGTGATGGTGATGTATCTCGGCAAGCCGGTGGAGCAGGGGGGTCGTGATGCCCTGTTCGCCGATCCGCAGCATCCCTACACCCAGGCCTTGTTGTCGGCGACACCGGTGCCTGACCCGGGCCGTAAGAGCGAGCGCATCGTCCTGAAGGGCGAGCTGCCCTCGCCGATCGATCCGCCTGCTGGCTGCGCCTTCAACCCACGCTGTCCGCATGTCTTTGACCGCTGTCGTGGCCAGGTGCCAGCCGTGATCGCCTCCAAGGGCGTCGGTGTTGCTTGCCACCTGGTGGAAGCTTAATCCCTAGTCCTTGCGGCGGGCGATGACGAAGGACTCGTCCTGGAACCAGAGACCGCCGTGGCGCTGCAGGGTGGCTTGGGTTGCTTCCAGATAGCGCTTGTCGGCCAGCATGTCGGTCAGGCGCTCATCCTCGATCTGGGCCACGTAGATGGCGGCGTTCCAGGCGGCCATCAGTGTCGAGGTGCCGATCGAGGCGCTGATCTCCGTCGGCAGGGTGTGCAGGTGATAGCGGAAGAGCGAGTCCTCGTCGCTCAAGGCGTCGAAGATGAGGTCGCTCTCGCCGGCCGCGCGCAGGCTTTCCTTGGCCGCCTCGACCAGCTCGCGGCGCCCGGTTTGGAAGGGGTTTTCCTCCGGCAAGAGCTGGTTGATGATCTCCATCCCCGGATCGTGCCCGTAGGACTGCACGGTCAGCATGCGTCCCCCGGGGCGAAGCGCCCGGGCCAGGGGGGCGATCACGTTTTTCACCTTGAAGGTCGCCGGCATGCGCGAGCGATAGGGCTGCGAGGCGAGCACCAGGTCGAAGCCGCCGTCGAATTCGCCGCGCCGCGGCATCAAGGGCTTGAGGGTGAATTCCCGATCCTTGCGGTAGAGCACCAGGACCGAGGGCTGGACGTAAAGCGGGTTGCCGGTGCGTTCGGATTTCCGCACCTGCCAGTTCTCCGCCAGGAAGGGATAGAGGCTGCGGATCTGGCGACCAAAGGCGTGGCTGCTGTCGCCTTCCAGGCCGACCACCTGCCAGGTAAGCGCGGCGGCCGACTGGGGCTTGTTGGGTTTCAGCCAGGGTGCTTCGGAGTAATAGAGGTTGGTCAGCACCACCACCATCTGCGGATGCTCGTGGAAGCGGTCCGGCAGCTTCTCCAGGGTCAGGCGCACGTCCTCCATGGAGACTTCCTTGCCGACCACCAGCCAGGGCACGAAGGGATAATGCTCATGCAGGTCGCGCAGCAGGTGGCAGAGCACCGTGCCGTCGCCGACGCCCGCGTCAAAGAGCTTGAGACCAGGGGAATCCGGGGCGATGCGCGTCAGCTCCCGTCCCGCCCGCTCGGCGACCGCGGACTTTTCCGAGCAGGTGGTGACGAAGAGCAGGTACTTCTCCCGGTTATCAAAGAAACGGAAGGCGTCGCGGGTGTTGTTGGCCGCCGCGCTCATGGCGCCGGTCTGCGGCCTTCGACCACCACGTCGTTGGGGCGGCCGTAGCGGAAGAGATCAATGATGTTGAAGACCGCCCGCCGGCGCAGTTCCTCGTCAGCCTCTATTGAGTAGAAGGCAGCGTGTGGGCTCAAGAGGATGCGCGGGTCGGCGAGTGCTGGTTCATCCTTGGGCGGCGGCTCTTGCGGCAAGACGTCAAGCGCCGCGCCGGCCAAGTTGCCTCGGTCCAGGGCGTCGATCACTACCGCCGTCTCGACCACCGGACCGCGCGCCACGTTGACCAGGAAACTGCCGGGCCGCATGGCACCCAGCAGCTTGTGATCGACCAGGCCTCGGGTCTCGTTGGTCAGCGGTACGTGTACAGACACGACGTCGCAGTCAGCGAAGAGCGCCTGAAGGTCGTTGACGCGGGTGATACTCTGCGGCCAGGCCTCGGCCGGCACCAGGGGGTCGAAGGCCCGCACTTCTTTAAAGACACTGGCGCCTTGGCCGGCCACCAGGCGGGCGATGCGGCCACAGCCCAAGAGCCCCAAAGAGAGCGTAGCCGGGCGCCGCAACAAGCCGGCCGCCGCGTAATCCCAGTGACCGGCCCGCACGCTGCGGTCATAGGCGGGGAGGCCGCGGATCAAAGAGAGGATCATCGCCATGGTATGGCAGGCCACCTCGGTGACGTTGCCGTCGGGCACATTGGCGATCCAAATCCCCTCGTCGCGCGCCGCGGCAAGGTCGATGGCATCGACACCGATGCCGGGAACGCTAATGATGGCAAGCCGCGGCAGGGCACGGAATACCTCACCGACAAAAGGGGCGCTAAAGCCGAGGATGGCATCGGCATGCTCGGCCCGTTCGATCACCGCCTCGGGGCTTCGGCAGGGCTCGGTTTCAGCGATCATCTGCCAGCCATGCTCGGCAAATAGCGCCGCTTCCAGGTCGAGGTTCGAGTAGTCGAATTCGGTGATAGCAACGCTTGGCATAGCGGCAAACTCCACACGATCGAGGGCGCCCAAAGGCAATGCAGGGCACTACCAACGCCACAAGCAGATACTGCTAAATACCTGTCTATTCAAGCAGAAGAGTAATTGCCGCCAGACCCGGCAGGGCCTAGGCTGCAAGCTCGCCGTTGTGGTGACCAGGGTCTATGGCCGATGCCTCCTTCCGATGTGGCAACGAAACACACGTTTGACCGTCTTCACGCCGCCGCCTCCGTGGGCAGGGAGCGGCGCGGCTATGCCTTGTTGTTGATCATTTTTTCGTCGGTCTTGATCAGCTTCGGTGGCCTCATCGTGCGCAACATTGAGGCCGCAGACCTCTGGCAGATCAACCTCTATCGTTCGCTCAGCATGGTCGCGGTGGTTGCCGGCATTCTCTTCGCCCAGTACCGCCGCGATTGCATTGCCAGAGTCCGCGACATCGGCAAGCCGGGCCTGCTGGCCAGCATGTTGGGAGCCGCCGCCGGGATTTGCTTCCTGCAGGCTCTTCTCCACACCACCGTGGCCAACACGCTCTTTACGCTGAGCGCCATTCCTTTTATCACCGCCGGCCTTGCCTGGCTGCTTTTGAAAGAGCGCCTCAAGCGCACGACCTTGATCACCATGGTTACCGCAGCCGTCGGCGTCGTCATCATGGTCGGCGATGGCGTTGGGGCCGGTTCGCTCTTTGGCAACGCCATGGCCTTGGCGACGGCCGTTAGCTTTTCCGGGTTTGCCGTGATTGTGCGCCGCTATCGTCATATCGACATGTTGCCGACCCTCTTGGTTGCGTCGTTGATCATCGTCACCATCGCCCTGGTCCTGCGTTACGATAATTTCGCGGTAAGCCTGACCGATATGATGCTGTGTTTCCTTTGGGGCGGCCTGCTGTCGGGCCTTGCCAATTGGATGTTCATCATCGCCTCTCGCCATCTGGCGGCGGCGGAGGTGACCTTGGTAATGCTCTTGGAATTTGCCCTTGGGCCACTATGGGTCTGGCTGTTTATTGGCGAAACCGCGAGTGCGGCGACACTGGCCGGCGGTGCCTTGGTGATCGTCTCGGTCAGCCTGCGCGCCACGCTAGAACTGCGTCGCCAGCAGCCGCCTCTCAAACGCGGCCGCCCGGCTGGGCCGGGGTAAAGGCTCCTGACGAAGCGTGGCGGGGACTTGCAAGCCTGGCCATTTGCATTACTGTCCTAGTTAAGAACCAACAGCAAGACAGGGACAAACCAATGAAAATCTTCGCCATAGCCTTTGCCGCCGGCCTCCTCCTCGGGCTTTCCGGCCTGACCAGTCAAGCTGGCGCCGACAGCGCCGATACCCTGGAAGCCGAGTGCCACAAGCAGCTCAAGCTGGGCGATAGTGGCTGTGCCTGTGTCAGCAAACGGGCGAGGGACAAGCTCAACGACAAACAGCAGGAACTGGTGGTTGCCATGGTCACCCGCGACCACGCCAAGAGCGCCGCTCTGCAGGGCGAGTTGACTTCTGCGGAAACTCAAGGTGCCACTCAGTTCATGCGCGAGACGCCGCAGGCCTGCGCAGCCCAATAGCCCAACAACAATTCCCAAACGATCAGGTGCCTCGCGCGCGCTATAGCGTTGCGCTGGTAGCCAAAGCCTCCCTCTAACGGAAGCCTGCAAGACCGCTGGACCCTCGGCGGTGCTGGTGGCATCTTGGTTGTGCCGGCGCGTTCGAAGGCCCGGCAGAGCGGGACTTTGGATCATGGACTCACTCCATCAAATCTTGGCAACAGCCGCACCCGAACGCCCGGGACTGGGCGCCCTTGACCGTAGCCCCTCGACCTATGGCGATCTTCTCATTCTCGCCGAGGCGGTGCGCCAGAGCCTGGCTGCCCAGGGCATCGGCCCCACGGACCGGGTAGCCATCGTGCTGCCGAATGGTCCAGAGATGGCCGCCGCCTTTCTCTCAGTTGGCACCGCGGCCTGCACCGCCCCACTTAACCCGGCCTACCGGGCCGAGGAATTCGACTTCTATCTCGGCGACCTCGGCGCCAAAGCGCTGATTGTCGAGGCCGAGAGTCAGTCGCCGGCGATTGCTGTCGCCCGCGACAAGGGGATCGCTGTTCTTCGCTTGGTGAGCGATGTGGGTGCCAAGGCCGGCCTGTTCACCCTGCGACCAGAATCTGATAGCGCGGCTGCCCGCCCGTCAGCCGGCCCTACAGGGTCGGAGCACGAGGCCCTGGTGCTGCACACTTCCGGCACCACCTCGCGGCCCAAGCTGGTCCCCTTGAAGCAGCGCAACATCGCCGCCTCGGCCCGGCATATATCGGAAACCTTGGCGCTGACCCCGGACGACATCGGCCTCAACATCATGCCGCTGTTTCACATTCACGGGCTGCTCGCCGGCCTGACCGCCTCCCTGGTGGCCGGTGCCAAGGTGGTGGCGACCCCTGGCTTCAACGCCTTGAAGATCTTTCAATGGTTCGCCGCGGTGAAGCCAAGCTGGTATTCGGCCGTGCCCACAATGCATCAGGCGATCCTGGCGCGGGCCAAACGTAACCCGGATGTTCTCGCCGCGATGCGGCTGCGCTTCGTGCGTTCGTCCTCCTCCTCCCTGCCGGCGCCGGTAATGGCCGAGCTTGAAGAGACCTTCGGCTGCCCGGTGATCGAATGCTATGGCATGACCGAAGCGGCCCATCAGATGGCCTCCAATCAGCTGCCGCCCGGGCGCCGGCGCGCCGGCAGCGTCGGCTTTGCCGCCGGTCCCGAGATCGCCATCCTGGATCCCGCCGGCGCCCCCTTATCGCAGGGCGAGGCTGGCGAAATTTCCATTCGCGGGCCCAACGTCTTCGACGGCTACGAGAACAATCCGGCCGCCACCGCCGAGGCCTTCGCCAACGGCTGGTTCCGCACCGGCGATCAAGGCTATTTCGATCCGGAGGGCTTCCTCATCATCTCCGGCCGCCTGAAGGAGATCATCAATCGCGGTGGCGAGAAGATCGCCCCGCGCGAGGTGGACGACATCCTGCAGGCCCACCCGGCGGTCGCCCAGGTGGTCACCTTCGCCCTGCCACACGACAAGCTGGGCGAGGAGGTGGCCGCGGTCGTCGTGCTGAGTGAGGGCGAGGCAGCGAGCGAGCGGGAACTCAGGGACTTCGCTGCCGCCAAGCTCGCCGACTTCAAAGTGCCGCGCAAGATCATCTTCCGCGACGAGATCCCCAAGGGGGCGACCGGCAAGCTGCAGCGCATCGGCCTGGCGGAAAAGCTCGGCCTCACCGCATGACCCGGATCTGCATCTTCGGCGCCGGTGCCATCGGCGGCTATCTCGGCGCCAAGCTGGCCCGCACCGAGGCGGCGGTTTCCTTGGTCGCGCGCGGGCCGCATCTGGCGGCGATCCGGGCCAAGGGGCTCACCCTGATCGAAGGGGAAGAGCGCTCGACCGTCAGGCTGACCGCCGAGGAAGATCCGGCTGTCTTGGGGCCGCAAGACTTCGTCATCGTTACCCTGAAGGCCCACTCCCTGCCGCCGATCGTGGATCGCCTGCAGCCGCTGCTCGGGCCCGAGACGGCGGTGGTCTTCGCGGTCAACGGCGTGCCCTGGTGGTACTTCTATGGTCTGGCCGGTGCGCACGAGAACCGCCGCCTGGAAAGCGTCGATCCGGGCGGGCGTATCTGGGATGGCATCGGGCCGGAGCGGGCCATCGGCTGTGTCGTCTATCCCGCTGCCGAGGTCAGCGAGCCGGGGGTGGTATGCCATCTGGACGGCGATCGCTTCTCCTTGGGCGAGCCCAGCGGCGAACGCAGCGCGCGCCTACGTCAACTCGGCCAGATCCTGATCGCCGGCGGAATCAAGGCACCCCAGCGCCCGCGCCTGCGCGACGAGATCTGGATCAAGCTCTGGGGCAATTGCTCGCTCAACCCGGTCAGCGCGCTCACCGGCGGCACGGTCGAGGAGATCTGCCGCGACCCGGAAACCCGCGCCGTCATCCGCGCCATCATGGTCGAGGCCCAGGCGGTGGGCGAAGCGCTCGGCGCGCGCTTTGCCATCGACGTGGAAAAGCGCCTGGCCGGTGCCGAGGCGGTGGGCGCCCACCGCACCTCCATGCTGCAGGACCTGGAAAAGGGCCGGCCGATGGAAATCGACGCCCTGGTCGGCGCGGTCCAGGAATTGGCCCGACTGACCGACACGCCGACCCCGACCTTGGACACGGTTCTCGCCCTGGTCAAGCAGCGGGCCTGTTTGGCCGGATGTTATGGCGGGATGGGTTCGAGTTAACCGATCAGTCTCAGACCGACGTAAATCTATCCCGCAGATTTATGGTTAATACCAAATCTCGATAGGAATCACCCATAGCATGGCGGCGATCTGGCCCGCCTCGGTGATTAGGGAATAATGATCATCGGCTACGCGGTCCGATCGCCCCGGTTGTAGTTCCTAAATCGACAAAAACCCAATTTTTTCAAGGGGTGTGACGGCCGACACTGCCGGCCTGTCTGAGGTGCTCTAGCCTTCTTTCCAAGATCGGAACGGGAGGCCATCCAAAAGAAGTCAATCGGCCCCCGGAACTTGGGAAACGAAAACTGGAGGATTGGGGCAATGGCTGTCTATGGTGATTCTGCTGGCGAATATCTCACTGCCGAGTTTTTCGGTGGCTACGTCTTCGGTTATGGCGGCAACGACCTGATCATTGGGAGCGCCTTCACCGACCGGCTTTACGGTGGCGACGACAACGATAGCGTCTACGGCAAGGACGGCGACGACTATCTTTATGGCCAGGACGGCAACGATTACCTGAACGGCGGTGAGGGCAAGGACTACCTCTCGGGCGGTGAGGGCGACGACCGCATGACCGGCGGCCAGGGCGACGACAGTCTTTATGGCGGCGCCGGCGACGACAACCTGGAAGGCGACTACGAACTGGTCAGCGGCGACGGCAACGACTTGCTCGACGGTGGTGATGGCAACGATCGCCTGAAAGGCTATGGCGGTGCCGACAATCTTTACGGCGGCAGCGGTCACGACACTTTAGAGGGCGGCGACGGTAACGATTACCTCTCGGCTGGTACGGACAACGATTCTTTGAGTGGCGGCGCCGGTGGCGATCGCCTTTACGGTGGCACAGGCAACGACAGCCTCGACGGTGGATCCGGCAGCGACCGGCTCTATGCGGGCGACGGCAACGACCATCTTTCCGGCGGCGGCGGTACCGACTATCTCGATGGCGGTGCCGGCAACGACACGGTTTCCTTTGCCTACAGCAATGCGTCCTGGAGTATCCGCCTGGACCTGGGCACGGCGAGTTCCGCCATCACCGAAACCCTGGTCAGCATCGAAAACGCGGAAGGTGGCGGCGGCAACGACAGCATTTATGGCTCCGATATTAACAACATACTGCAGGGCAAGGGCGGCGCCGACCGGCTCTATGGCCTGAACGGCAACGACATCTTGACCGGCGACGACAGCCTTTCCGCCGGCAACGATACGCTCTACGGCAATGACGGCCACGACAGTCTGGATGGCGGCGCCGGCAACGACTATCTCTCCGGCGGCAACGATAACGACAAGCTGCTGGCCGGCGCCGGCGACGATCGGGTCTATGGCGGCGCGGGCGACGACGAGCTGCGCGGCGATGCCGGCCATGATCAGCTCTATGGCCATGCGGGCAACGACACCATCTCAGGCGACTTCGGGCCCATCGCGACGGGCAACGACACCATCGACGGCGGCGACGGCATGGATGTCCTGAGAGGCATGCTGGGCGATGACCGCATTTACGGCGGCAACGGCGACGATCTGCTGAACGGCGGCCAGGGCGCGGACTTTCTGAGCGGCGGTTATGGCAACGATCGCCTCTTTGGTGATGACAGCGATGAGCCAATTGCCAGCGGCAGCGGCGACGACACGCTCTATGGCGGCCATGGCGACGACAGCTTGAGCGGCGGCCGGCGCGACGACTATCTGGATGGCGGCGAAGGCCACGACAGCGTTGACGGCTTCGCCGGCGCCGACCGGCTTTATGGTCGCGGTGGCAATGACACTCTCGATGCGGGCTCCGGCGACGATTTCTTGTTGGGCAGCGCCGGCAACGACCTTCTTCTGGGCGGCGGCGACAACGACAATCTGCAGGGCGGCTTTGACAACGACACCCTGAACGGCGGCAACGGCAATGACCTGTTGTCCGGCGGCAGCGGTGCCGATGTCTTCGCCTTCGGTCTGGAAGACCAGGGCCTGACAACCCTATACAAGTTCGGCCAGGATACGATCAGCGACTTTACGCCGGGCGAGGACCTTATCGACTTCTCCGAGGTCTTCGGCCTCAACGGCCTGCGTTTCCTCGATATCGTCGAGGTCGCCGACGGCGTCGAGCTGCGTTATGACAACGACACGCTCAAGCTGCTAGGCCTCGATGCCAAGGATATTTCCAGCGCCGATATCCGGTTCAACGACGATCGCGCCGGCGTGGTGCTTTATGGCAGCAGTGGGGCCAACAGCCTTCCGGGCACTGACGACAATGATTTTCTGCACGGCCGGGATGGCGATGACCTCATCATCGGTGGCGATGGACACGACGACATTTACGGCGGATATGGCGACGACCAGCTGTTCGGCAACGGTGGCCGGGACTATATCCAGGGCGACAGGGGCGCCGACAGTATCGATGGCGGCGCCGGTGACGATATCCTGCGCGGCGGCTTCGGCGATGACGCGCTCACCGGCGGCGCTGGGGTGGATCACTTCGTCTTCGGCGACTTCGAAGGCAACGACATGATCCTGGATTTCGAAAACAAGATCGACCAGATCGACCTTTCCGTTGTATCCTCGGTCAAGAGTTTTGCCGATCTGACGATCTTCGACGAACTCTCCGGCGCGGTAATCGACTTCGGTGCTGACAGCATCACCTTAACCGGTGTCAGCGCCTCGGCTCTGGACGACAGTGACTTCATCTTCTAGGCCTTAGGACGTCTGTCAAACGAGGACGTTGTTGTTGCTAGCCGGCCGGGCATCGCCCGGCCGCGCTGTTGCTACCGGGCCAGATAGCGTCACGTTGCGCAAAAGGCCCCCTCTTTCATCGATTTTTATCGATGTGAAGTACAAGACTTTGCCATTTTTCAAAACGAAGGCCTTCCCCAGAATAAGTAGGCGCAATAGCCATAAGAACGAGGGAGGCAATCCATGACTTCGACACGCGGGTACGACAGCGTCGCAGGTGGTCCGACAACGCCGCAGCGACGGCTAGGGCGCTGGAAAATGCTTGGCGTGGCAGCGGCCCTCTGCCTGCTCGGCGGCCAGGTGCAGGCTGATGACGTGGTGCGTTGTGCCTATCCCTACTGGTTCGGCTTTGCGCCGGCACCGGTCGCCAACGAAATGGGTTATTTCAAAGAAGAGGGCATCGAGTTCGAAGCGGTCTTTGACAACGACCGCGCCAATGTCTACCCGGCACTGGAAACCGGCGATGTCAACTGCACCATGCGCACCATCGGCGAACACATGTCGCGGCCCTTGACCGCCGATTCAAACCTGGTGGTGATCGGCGTAGTCGACGTTTCCGTGGGTGCCGACGGTGTGGTCGCGGCCCCGGAGATCAACTCGGTCGTCGACCTTGTCGGCAAGACCTTCGCCGGGGAAATCAATCACCCGGGCACGGTGATGACCGCGCACGCGCTCAAGCAAGCCGGCCACAGCCTGGACGAGGTGAACCTGCGCTTGATTGCCACCGACGACGGCCAGGCGGTCTTCGAGGACCCGGAGGTGGCAGCCGTTGCCAGTTGGGAGCCCATGCTCAGCGAGATCGCCGCCAACAGCTCGCGCAAGGGGTCCAAGATCCTGTTGTCGTCGAAAGACTTCAACGGCCTGATCACCGACGTGGTTATCGTCAACAAGGCTGACTATGAGGCCAACCGGGAAAAATACGCGGCCTTCATGCGCGGCATTTACCGAGCCGTCGATCTTTACAAGACCGACCCGGACAAGTTCCTCGAGGTCGCCGCGCCCGGCTACAACGTGACCCCGGCTGAAATGAAGGCGGATCTTGGCGGCGTTTATTACACCACCTATGAAGATGCCCAGGAGTTCTTTGGCATCGGCCAAGACCCCAAGCTGAAGCAGGTGATCGACGACCTCAATGCCATCAATGTCGATCTTGACCTGATGGACGCGCCGATTTCCTACGAGGCCATGGTCGACCCGACCTTGACCGAGGGGTTATTCGAGGGCAAAACCCGCTAAGGGGAAAAGCGGAACAGGTTGGCGGCGATGGAGCTTATCGGGACGGGATGGTACAACGCCAGACCCAGCCGATAGGGCGGAGGGAGCTTAGGTGATAGGCGCAAGGCTGGGCTCCCTCTTTGCCTATCGGGGGAAGAGTTCCGGACGACAGGACCTGATCCTCGGCGTGGCGGCCTTCGGTCTTTTCTTGGCGCTGTGGTACCTGATCTCGTTTTTCGGCCTGGTGTCTCAACGCTTTCTTCCCCTGCCGGACCAAGTGCTGGCAGCCCTGTGGCGACTCTTTGCCGAGCGCAACTTCATCGAAGACGTGGGCATCTCGGTCGCCCGGGTCTGGGGAGCCTTTCTGCTCTCGGCGGTAATGGCCATCCCCATCGGCATTTGGATGAGCAGCTATCGCATCGTCGGCGCCCTGATCGAGCCGATCGTCGATTTCATCCGCTACCTGCCGGTGCCGGCCTTGGTGCCCTTGCTGATTATCTGGTTTGGCATCGGCGAGGCCTCCAAGGTGGCGGTCTTGTGGATGGGCACCTTCTTTCAACTGGTACTGCTGATCGCCGACGATGCCAAACGCATCCCTCGGGAACTGATCGAGACCGGTTATACCCTGGGCGCCAAGCCCCGGCAGATCACCCGCGACATCGTGCTGCGGGCCATGCTGCCGAACATGGTCGACAACCTGCGGATCACCCTCGGCTGGTGCTGGACCTGGATCATCGTCGCCGAGATCGTCGCCGCCAACAGCGGCATCGGCCATGTCATCTGGTCGATGCGGCGTTTCTTGAAGACCCCTGAGGTGATGGCCGGCATCCTGACCGTGGGTATCATCGGCTTGCTGACCGATCAGCTGATCCGCGCCTGGCATCGCCGGCATTTCCGGTATCTGTGACGATGACAGTCAACGGACCCTTTGTGCGTATCCAAGGCGTCTCTAAGAGCTTCGAGCCGCAGGACGCCCAAACCGAGGCGATCATGGTGATCGATGGTGTTTCCCTGGAAATCGGCGAAGGTGAGTTCGTGATCTTCCTGGGGCCTTCGGGTTGCGGTAAGACCACACTGATGCGCATTGTTGGCGGCCTGGAGACCGCAACCGGCGGTGCGGTGTTCTTGGCCGGCGAGCCGGTCACCGGACCGGACCGTCGCAAGGGCATGGTGTTTCAGGCCTATACCTCCTTTCCCTGGCTGACGGTGCTGGAGAACATCCGCTTCGGCACCAAGTACCGCGACGATATCAATGCGGCCGAAAAAGAGAGAATCTCCCAACACTATTTGGAGCTGGTTGGCCTGAAGGACTTCGCCAACTTCTATGTCAATCGCATCTCCGGTGGCATGCGCCAGCGCGTTGCCATTGCCCGTACTCTGGCAGCAGGTCCCGACATCCTGTTGATGGACGAACCCTTCGGCGCCCTGGACGCGCAGACCCGCGACTTCCTGCAAGAGCAGTTGCTGGAAATTTGTCGGCTGGAGCGCAAGGCGGTCATCTTCGTTACCCACGACGTGGAAGAAGCGGTTTTTCTCGCCGACCGGATCATCATGTTTTCGGCGCGGCCGGCGCGTATCATCGAGGAGATCAAGGTTACGGAGACCCTGGGCGCGGAGCGGGTCGCCGAGACCAAGGAAAGCGAAGCCTTCTTTCGCCTGCGCAACCACGTGCGCGATTTGATGCGCGACCAGTCGAAACGTTTGGTTTGACCGATGGGCTGCAGTGATCATTCGACGCGTCTGTCTTACGATTTCACAGGCCGTCAAGTTCTGGTCACCGGGGCCAGCCGGGGCATCGGCTTGGGCATTGCCGAAGGTTTCGTTCAGGCAGGCGCCTCCGTCACCCTGCTGGCCCTCGACGACGAGGTTATGCCGATCGCCGAACAACTGGCCGAACGCTACGGCCGACCCGTCGGCAGTTTGGTCTGCGATATCGCCGAACGCGCGCAGGTGGCCAAGGCGCTGGCCGGCCTGGAGACCATCGACGTGCTGGTCAACAACGCCGGCTTGGAGGTGATCACGCCGATCACCGAGCCATCGGCGGAGGTCGAGGAGACTTTTCGCCGCATCATCGAGATCAATGTCATGGGCACCTTCTATGTGACCCGCCTAGCCCTGCCCAAGATGCGCCGCGGCGGACGCATCATCATTACCTCCTCCATGTGGGGCAAGACGGCGGTTGCCGAGTTCAGCGCTTACTGCAGCAGTAAGCACGCCAATCTCGGCTTTATGCGCAGCCTGGCCAAGGAGCTGGCACCCCTGGGGATAAGCGTCAACGCCGTCTGCCCCGGCTGGGTTCGCACGGCCGCCTCCATGCGCTCGCTGTCGGTCATGGCCCGGCGGCAAAACCGTTCCGAGCAGGACTTGCTGCGCGAAATCACCGACGCCCAGGCCTTCGATGGCCTGATGGAGCCCAAGGACCTTGTGGCGACCTATCTTTTTCTCGCTTCCGATGCGGCCCAAAACATCACCGGACAGGCCTTAACCGTCGACCGTGGGGAGATCTTGCTATGAGCTTAGACCAGGACGCGCCCTTGGCGGGCAAGGTGGCCTTGGTAACCGGTGCCGCCAGCGGAATCGGCCAAGCCACCGCTCGCACCCTTTCGGCACAAGGGGCCGCCGTCGCCCTTCTCGACCGCGCCGACCCGAGCGAGACTCTGCGCGGCATTGGGGCGCGGTCGCACTGCCTTACCCTCTTGGCCGACGTCTGCGACGAAACCGAGTTGCTGCGCGCCTTTGGCCGCCTGCGCGAATGGCGGGGGCGTCTCGATGTCGTGGTCAATTGTGCGGGGATTGCCCGCGACCAGCCGCTGCTGGAGACCAGCCTTGCCGAGTTTGATCAGGTTATCGCCGTCAATCTGCGCGGCAGCTATCTCATCGGTCGTGAGGCCATTCGCTTGATGCGGGAGGTGGATGCGCCGGGACGGGTGATCAACATCGCTTCGGAACTGGCCTTGTTGGGGCGGGCCGAATGCAGTGCCTATTGCGCCTCCAAGGCCGCCATCCTCGGCCTTACCCGATCCTGGGCAAGGGAGTTTGCGCCCGATATCTTGGTCAATGCGGTCGCTCCCGGTCCAGTCGACACCCCGCTGCTGGGCCTCGACACGATGTCGGCGGAAAAGCGGGCAATGGAATACGACAACCCGCTGGGACGGGTCGGCAGGCCGGAGGAGGTGGCCAGCGTCATCGCCTTCCTGGCGGGCCCTGGGGCTAGCTTCATCACCGGCCAGACCTTCGGCCCCAACGGCGGCGCGGTAATGATCTGAGACTGGGCAGGCCGCCGTCAGCAGCCCGAACCCTGCCGGGCCTGCCGCGATTCTGCCAGCAGGCAGAGGATCTCGTACATCATGGTGGCACCGACCAAGGCGGTGTTGCCGCTCTGATCGAAGGGCGGGGCCACCTCCACCACATCGCCGCCATAAAGATCGAGCCCGCGCAGGCCACGCAGCAGCTTTTGCGCCTCGAGGGTGGTGATGCCGCCCACCTCCGGGGTGCCGGTGCCGGGGGCGTAGACCGGGTCGAGGCCGTCCACGTCGAAGGAGATGTAGCAGGGCTGGTCGCCGACCACCCGCCGCGCCTCGGCGATCACCGCCTCGACGCCGATTTCGTCGAACTCCTCCATAAAGATGACGCGCATGCCGTTCTCAATCGAGAAATCCCATCCTTCGGGCGTATTCTGGGCGCCGCGAATGCCGATTTGCACGGTCCGCTTAGGATCCAGCAAGCCTTCCTCGACCGCCCGGCGGAAGGGGGCGCCATGGGTGAACTTGGAGCCTTGAAACTCATCCCAGGTGTCGGTGTGCGCGTCCACATGCACCAGGCCCAAGGGCCGATCCGCGGCAATCGCCCGGAAGATCGGCAGGGTAATAGAGTGATCGCCGCCGGCGGTGAGCGGCAGTACGCCGCGCCGCTGCAGGCGCTGGTAAAAGGCCTCGATGTCGGCCATGGCGCCTTCCGGGTGAAAGACCCGGCTGAAGGCCACATCGCCCACATCCGCCACCGCGCAAAGCGCATAGGGATTGACCCGGGTGACATGGTGGATGGAGCGCATGAGGCTCGACATGTTGCGGATCTCGCGCGGGCCGTGGCGGGCGCCGGGCCGGTTGGTGGTGCCGCCGTCGTAGGGTACGCCAACAAGGCCGATGTCCACATCTTCGAGATCGAGCGCCAGGCGGGTGCGCATGAAGGTCGGCACCTGGCTATAGCGGGGTGCGACCATGGATTGCGGTTGGCTTGGCGGTTCACGAGACGTCATGGTGGCGGTCTCCCGGGGCGCGGTTCAGAGCGGTCTCGACCGAGCCTCGCACTTCGATTGTCGCTAAACAATTCAATATTCCCTATAGTTTCTTCGACGATCATCGATGCATAAAAACGGAAGGGGCACGACCGGCCCATGCTGCATTCCTTGAGCGCGCCCGACATTCATCTGCTGCGGGTCTTTGTCACCGTGGTCGAATGCGGCGGATTCTCGGCGGCGCAGATCTCCTTGAACGTGGCGCAGTCGACCATCAGCACCCAGATGGGGGTGCTGGAGACCCGCCTCGGCATGCGCCTTTGCAACCGCGGCCGGGCCGGCTTTTCCCTGACCGAGGACGGGCGCGCGGTTTACCAGGCGGCCAAAGACCTCTTCCGCTCCATCGACCAGTTCGCCTCCCAGGTCAACGCCCGGCAAGGCGGCCTGACCGGCGAGCTGCGCATTGCCTTCGCCGACGCCTTGCTCGGCAACCCGGATTTCCTGCTGGACCGGGCGATCGGCCGCTTTCGCGCCCGCGGCACCGACGTGGTCTTCGATCTTGCCATGGTCAATCCCTTAGGAATCGAGCAGGGGGTCCTGGAAGAGCGCTTCCACATCGGCATCCACACCTTTCCCAGCCACGCGCCTGGCATGATCTATCGCCGGCTTTTCGTCGAGCCCCAGGGGCTTTACTGCGGCCGCGGGCACCCGCTGTTCGCTCTGGCCGAAGCGGCGCTGACCCCGGCCGAGATCGAGGCCTGGCCCTATGCCCGGCGCGCCTACTACGGCGGCACCTTGCAGATGGGCGCCTTTCGGCCGACCACCGTGGCGGCCAGCGGCGATTCCATGGAGGCCCTGCTGCTGCTGATCCTCTCGGGCGAGTTCACCGGCCACCTGCCCATCGGCTGGGCCGAGACCTGGGTCAAGCGCGGCGAGATCCGGCCGCTGCTGGCCGATCAATTTTCCTACGAGTCCCAGTTCGAGGTGGTCTTTCGCACCGGCACCCAATTGACCAGCCTGATCGACGCCTTCCTCTCCGACCTCTACGCGGTCTACCGGGAAGCCGGCCACAGCCCGGAAGAAGCCCCCCTGCGCCGTGGCACTTAGAGGGGAAGGGACGGACGGGGCGCCGGCATAGCCACGGTGTCATCGCGAGAGACCGAAGGTCTGGCGCGAAGCGGGGGCCTTGAGGCCTGGGCGCGGCGATCCATAGGATGGTGCCGCTGGCTCGAGGCCTATGGATTGCCACGGCCCTTCGGGCCTCGCAATGACCGAAAAATGGCAGGCGAGGGGAGGGCGGACAGGGCACAGATTTCACTTGCCCGCTTTGGCAGCCTTGGCGACGCCGAGCAGCTCCTTGGTTCAGACCGGGCGCCGGGACGCTGCGATCCGTGTGCTATGTAAGGAAGCCACCTATGTTCACGTTGTACTACTGGAACATATCTTTCAGCACTTGGTAAACGGGCTAACATATCGTCACCCAGGCTGAGGGTCACATTGTCCCAGCCGCCGAATGTGACATTTTGAATTTCTCAACTTTCGCCCCCCTGGCAATTGCTCTCTTAAAAGTGCAGCGATTACATCTAACGAGACACTGAGTCTACCGTCATTATCAGGCTTAGAATCTGTCATATTCAAAAGTATAGTAAAAAGTTCGATAGCGGGCGGTCTCGAGTTGAGCTAATTTTTAATGGCTGAAAGAAATGTAAAATTGGAAACGCCCTTGTGGCGAGAACCGTGGACGATCAAGCTCTGCTTGACCGAGGCAGCGATATTCTAAACTCAATTTGATAGTGTCTCGTGCGCAGTGAGTTTATCTGATCGTTTGCACAATGACGGATACCATATTAAAGCCCAAAGCCCCAGCGCAATAAGAGCTAAGGGCGCATATATTATTGTGTCACCTGAGTCAAAAATCAAACCATAAAGTGCGAGTAGCAACATTGGAGTCGTTGCAATAGTCAGTAATATACATATCCAGCGGTGCATACGAAGTTTAGTAATAAGAGCAACACCAAATAAATAAAAAGCTATTACGTGCAGCAAGCCGGCGCAGGTGAGTAAGAATAATATCACGAGCGAAACAGGAAATTCTTCAAGTATGAACTCAAAAAATGACAGGACTGTGCATCCGTTATAACAAGGACCAAACAATGAGAACACGATAATTATTTGCCCAAACACAACCGCCAAGCCTGCTATAATTACTAATCTCGCTTTTTTAATAAACTTAAACATACCTATACACCAACAACAATTCTTCATGGGCGGGATATGTGTGTTGGCCGATTTGCATCATCATTTACCTGTGATTTTGGTCACTACATATAGTCGAGAAAAAATGTTACCGCTATTATCAATAGTATATTATTAACATGAGATTAGAAGTATTATTATCAGTAACTTATCCGCCAGGCGTTGCCGCGTGGTAACCTGAAACCAGATTATCGGATTGGGTGCTTGGCCCCCAAATCCCCCTCACGCCCGCTTCTTGGGCTTGGGTAGGGCGGCGCGCAGGTGCGCGGCGAGGTAGCGGCCGGTGTGGCTCTCGGGCACCTCGGCGATGGTTTCCGGCGGGCCGGCGCCGACGATGCGCCCGCCCTTGTCGCCGCCTTCGGGGCCCAGATCGATGATCCAGTCGGCGGTCTTGATGACCTCCAGGTTGTGCTCGATCACCACCACCGTGTTGCCGGTCTCGACCAGGGCGTGGAGCACCTCCAGCAGCTTCTTCACGTCTTCGAAGTGGAGGCCGGTGGTTGGCTCGTCGAGGATATAGAGGGTGCGGCCGGTCGCCCGCTTGGAAAGCTCCTTGGCCAGCTTGACCCGCTGCGCCTCGCCGCCAGAGAGGGTGGTCGCCTGCTGACCCACCTGGATATAGCCGAGGCCGACCCGCTGCAGGGTTTCCAGCTTGTTGCGGATGGCCGGCACGGCACGGAAGAACTCCAGCGCCTCGTCGACGGTCATGGCCAGCACCTGGGCGATCGACTTGCCCTTGAAGGTGACCTCCAGGGTCTCTCGGTTATAGCGCTGGCCCTTGCACTGGTCGCACTGCACGTAGACATCGGGCAGGAAGTGCATCTCGATCTTGATCACCCCGTCGCCCTGGCAGGCCTCGCAGCGGCCGCCCTTGACGTTGAAGGAGAAGCGGCCGGGCTTATAGCCGCGGGCGCCCGCCTCGGGCAGGCCGGCGAACCAATCGCGGATCGGGGTGAAGGCGCCGGTGTAGGTGGCCGGGTTGGAGCGCGGCGTGCGGCCGATCGGCGACTGATCGATGTCGATCACCTTGTCGAGGAATTCCAGGCCTTCGATGCGCTCGTGCGCGCCCGGGTTGTCGCGGGCCCGGTGCAGGCGCCGCGCCAGCGCCTTATAGAGGGTCTCGATGATCAGGGTCGACTTGCCGGAGCCGGAGACCCCGGTGATGCAGGTAAGCGTGCCGAGCGGGATCGCCGCGGTGACATCCTGCAGGTTGTTGGCGGTGGCGCCGCGGATGGTGATCGCCTGGTTCTTGTGGCCGCTGCGGCGGAAGGCCGGCACCTCGATCTGGCGAAAGCCGGTCAAGTACTGGGCGGTCAGGCTGTCCGGGCATTGCATGACCACATCCGGGGTGCCGCTGGCCACCACCGAGCCGCCGTGGCGGCCGGCGCGCGGGCCCATGTCGATCAGGTGGTCGGCGTGGCGGATCGCCTCCTCGTCGTGCTCCACCACGATCACCGTGTTGCCGAGATCGCGCAGCCGCTCCAGGGTGGTCAGCAGGCGGGCGTTATCCCGCTGGTGCAGGCCGATGGAGGGCTCGTCGAGCACGTAAAGCACCCCGGTCAGGCCCGAGCCGATCTGCGAGGCCAGGCGAATGCGCTGGCTTTCGCCGCCGGAAAGGGTCGCCGAGGCGCGCGACAGGGTGAGGTATTCGAGACCGACGTTGACCAGGAAGTGCAGGCGCTCGTTGATCTCCTTGAGGATGCGGTGGGCGATCTCGCGCTGCTTTTCGCTGAGATGCGGCGAAAGCTCCAGGAACCAGTCGGCGGCCTCGGCCACCGACAGGCGGGCCACCTCGGCGATGTGACGGTTGCGGATCTTGACCGCCAGGGCCTCCGGCTTCAGGCGATGACCGTCGCAGGCCTCGCAGGCCTTGGTCGCCTGGTACCTGGCCAGCTCCTCGCGCACCCAGTCGCTGTCGGTCTCCCGCCAGCGCCGCTCCATGTTGGGGATCACCCCCTCGAAGGGCTTCTTGGTCTGATAGTCGCGCAGGCCATCGGAATAGCGCATAGTGATGGGCTGGCCGCCGGAGCCATAGAGGATGGCGTCGCGTGCCTTCGCCTTCAGCTCCCTCCACGGGGTGTGGGTGGAGACCTTGAAGTGGCGGGCCAGGCTGTCCAGGGTCTGCTGGTAGTACTGCGAGGTGGACCGGGCCCAAGGGGCGATCGCTCCGTCGCGCAGGCTCACCTCCGCGTCGGGGACCACCAGGTCGGGATCGATGAACTGGGTGGTGCCGAGGCCGTCGCAGGCGGGGCAGGCGCCGAAGGGGTTGTTGAAGGAAAAGAGACGCGGCTCGATCTCGTCGATGGTAAAGCCGGAAACCGGGCAGGCGAAGCGGGCGGAAAAGGTGGTGCGCTCGCCGCTCGTGGCATCCTCGGCAAAGGCCAGGCCTTCGGTGAGCGACAGCGCGGTCTCGAAACTGTCGGCCAAGCGCTGTTCCAGACCCGGCTTGACCACCACCCGGTCGACCACCACCTCGATGTCGTGCTTTTTCTTCTTGTCGAGGGCCGGCGCCTCGTCGATCTCTGTCAGCTCGCCGTCGATCTTGACCCGCTGGAAGCCGCGCTTTTGCAGGTCGGCCAGCTCCTTGCGGTACTCGCCCTTGCGGCCGCGGACGATGGGGGCCAGCAGGTAGAGGCGGGTCCCTTCCGGCATGGCCAGGACCCGGTCGACCATTTGGCTGACCGTTTGGCTCTCGATCGGCAGGCCGGTCGCCGGCGAATAAGGCACGCCGATACGGGCGAAGAGCAGGCGCAGATAGTCGTAAACCTCGGTCACCGTGCCGACGGTGGACCGCGGGTTCTTCGAGGTGGTCTTCTGCTCGATGGAAATCGCCGGCGATAGTCCCTCGATGGAATCCACATCCGGTTTCTGCATCAGCTCCAGGAACTGCCGCGCATAGGCGGATAGGCTTTCCACATAGCGGCGCTGGCCTTCTGCATAGATGGTGTCGAAGGCGAGCGAAGACTTGCCCGAGCCGGAAAGGCCGGTGATCACCACCAACTGGTCCCGTGGCAACACCACGTCGACATTCTTCAAGTTGTGCTCGCGGGCGCCGCGGACGACGATCTTGTGGCCCGCCACCGCAAGCGTGCTGGGTTCAGAGTTCATGACACCGGGATATCAGCTGGCACTCATCGAGTTCGCCATAATATGGGCTAAGTCGCGGCAAGAATCGAGAGGGGAAAGATTGCCTTGCTGCGCACTCCTGACAATATGCCAGGAATATGAATTGGGAGCTGACACCTGAAGCATCGAGACGCTAAGCTGCGCCGCATTTGCTACGGGATGAATAGGGAAGGGGCCACGCCATGGCCGGCAGCGTCAACAAAGTCATACTCATCGGCAACCTCGGACGCGATCCGGAAATTCGCAACACCCAGGACGGCACCAAGATCGCCAACCTTTCCGTTGCCACTTCGGAGTCCTGGCGGGATCGAAGCTCCGGCGAACGGCGCGAGCGGACCGAATGGCACCGGGTGGTTATTTTCAATGATCGCTTGGTTGACGTGGTCGAAAGATACCTACGAAAAGGCTCGAAGATCTATGTGGAAGGCCAGCTCCAGACCCGAAAATGGACCGGTCAGGATGGTCAAGAGCGTTACACCACCGAGGTTGTACTGCAGCGCTATCGCGGTGAGCTGACCATGCTGGATGGGCGCAGCGAAGGCGGCGGCTATGGCGGTGGAGGCGGCGACTTTGGCGGCGGCTCCAGTGGTGGAGGTCGCGGCGGCCCGGCGCCCGGACCGGGATCGAGCGACGATCTCGACGACGAGATCCCCTTTTAGTCCAAGGAACGTTGTTGCTGGGGCGAGGTATGCTATCCTAGCGACTCGTAGCTTCTGATATTCTTCCCTTTTACGATTCGGATGCGACTAGTGTCCCGATTGCGAAATTCGCATAGAATTGTGGCGTGCTCCAACCGAGTTTCGGGATCGATGAGGACACTTGCAGCTTCAAGAGTTAAGTGTGGTTTTCAGATCTGAAGTTCGTTTCGCTTGGCGCCCCGAAAATCTTTCGAACTTCAGATCCACCACACTAGCGCTTGGCTAGGTTGATCACTTGGTCTTGGAGGGCGATGGCTCATGTCTGTGACTGCAACTCGAGAAGGTCTGACAATCTATCTTGCCGATCGAACCGGTCTTAGCAAGGCAAAGGTCGGCGCGGTGGTCGATGCCTTCGTCGAAGCCATCGAACACGGCATCCACGAGCTGGCAGAAGACCCAGGCACAGGCAGCTCAAAGTTGCGGGTAAGCGGGCTTGGCAGCTTCGAGGTTCGGCAACGGCCGGCCAGAAAGGGCCGCAATCCGCGCACCGGAGAGACCATCGAGATCCCACCCAGCACGTCGCTGAAGTTCAAACCCGCCAAGAATCTTCGCGAGGCGATTGGAGGCTGATCCCGGCGCCGATCGTTTACACATTGCAGGGCTTCTCGGCCTGGCCAGCCATAGTTGTCCCGCATCGTCAATTCCGTCGGTGACCGCAGCGTTGCACTGCAACAAAGGATTGTTTGCAGATGCGAAGAGTGCTAGGGTCTCCGGATAGTTAAACACTTATCAGGCCTTACTTTTCCGTTGGTGTGTTCCTGGACAGTCAAACAGGGCATGCTGTCAATTTCACGCCTCTCGTGTCTTAGGAACCTCGCGTGACAAGCTCGTCCCCACCGCCGGCGTCGGACATAACACCGGTCACCATCGAAGAGGAGATGAAGCGCTCCTACCTCGATTACGCCATGAGCGTGATCGTTTCCCGGGCGCTTCCCGATGTGCGCGATGGCCTGAAGCCAGTACACCGCCGGATCCTTTATGCCATGAAGGAGGAAGGCTACGACTGGAACCGGCCCTACCGGAAGTCGGCGCGCATCGTCGGCGACGTCATGGGTAAATACCATCCGCACGGCGGCGAGGCGATCTATGACGCCATGGTGCGCATGGTGCAGGACTTTTCCCTGCGCCTGCCCTTGGTGGACGGCCAGGGCAATTTTGGCTCCATGGATGGCGATCCGCCGGCAGCCATGCGCTACACCGAAGCGCGGTTGGAACGCGTGGCCAGCGACGCGCTTTTGGAAGACATCGACCGTGATACGGTCGACTTTCAAGCCAATTATGACGAGACGACGCGCGAGCCTTCGGTGCTGCCGGCGCGCTTTCCCAATCTGCTGGTCAACGGCGCCGGCGGTATTGCGGTCGGCATGGCGACCAATATTCCGACCCACAACTTGGGCGAAGTGATCGATGCTTGCTGTGCCTTTATCGATGATCCCGAGGTGTCGCTTGCCGACCTAATGGCCTTGGTGCCGGGGCCGGATTTTCCCACCGGGGCGTCGATCATCGGCCGCAATGGCATTTACGACGCCTACAGTACCGGCCGCGGTTCCGTCATCATGCGCGGCAAGACCGAGATCGAGGAAATCCGTAAGGATCGCGAGGCGATCATCATCACCGAGGTGCCCTATCAGGTCAACAAGGCCCGGATGATCGAACGCATCGCCGAGCTGGTGCGCGATAAGACGATCGAGGGGATTGCCGATCTGCGCGATGAATCCGATCGGCACGGCCTGAGAGTGGTGGTGGAACTACGCCGCGACGCGGTTGCGGAAGTCATTCTCAACCAACTCTACCGTTTCACCACCCTGCAGACCTCTTTCGGGGTGAACATGTTGGCGCTGGATAACGGCCGGCCCGGCTTGATGACCCTGCAGGATGTCATCGCTGCCTTCGTCGCCTTTCGCGAAGAGGTGGTCACCCGGCGAACGATCTACGAGCTGGGTAAGGCTCGCGAACGGGCCCATGTTCTGGCCGGCCTGGCGATCGCGGTTGCCAACATTGACGAAGTCATCGCCCTGATCCGCGCTGCCCCTGACCCGGCCGCCGCCCGCCAAGCTCTCCTAGCACGCGCTTGGCCGGCGCGTGACGTTGAGCCGCTCATTCGGCTAATTGACGAGCCCGGTCATCAGGTTGCCGAGGACGGCAGCTACCGGCTCTCGGAAGTGCAGGCGCGCGCCATTTTGGATCTGCGCCTGCAGCGCCTGACCGGTTTGGAACGGGAGAAAATCGCCGAGGAACTGCAGGCTATCGCCGACAAGATCCGCGAATACCTGGCAATTCTCGATTCACGTGAACGCCTGCTAGATGTTTTGCGGGGCGAACTTCTGGACATCAAGGAGCGCTTCGCAACACCGCGGCGCACAACCATAGAAGACGCCGAGTTCGAGCACGACATCGAGGACTTGATTCAGCGCGAGGACATGGTGGTCACTGTCTCGCACGGCGGCTACATCAAGCGGGTGCCGCTATCCACCTATCGGGCCCAGCGGCGCGGCGGCAAGGGGCGGGCCGGCATGGCCACCCGCGACGAGGATTTCGTAACGCAGGTCTTTGTCTGCAACACCCATACGCCGGTGCTGTTCTTCTCCTCGCGCGGCATGGCCTACAAGATGAAGGTCTATCGCTTGCCGTTGGGAACGCCCCAGGCGCGCGGCAAGGCTCTGGTCAACTTGCTGCCGCTGCAGGAAGGCGAGACCATTACCACCTGCCTGGCCTTGCCGGAGGATGAGAAGACCTGGGGCGACATGGACGTGATGTTCGCCACCACCGCCGGCACTATCCGCCGCAATCGCCTGTCGGATTTCTCCCGAGTGCAGGCCAATGGCAAGATCGCCATGAAGCTGGACGAGGAAGACGGCCAGCTGATCAGCGTACAGACCTGCACCAAGGACCATGATGTGCTCTTGGCGAGCGCACGGGGTAAGTGCATTCGCTTCTCGGTGGACGATGTGCGGGTGTTCTCCGGGCGCACCTCGACCGGCGTGCGCGGCATCCAACTCGGCAAGAAGGATCGGGTGATTTCCATGTCGATCCTCGACCACGTGGAGGTCGAGGTCGAGGAGCGGGACATCTTCCTTAAGGCCCGCCGGGCAGAGGCTGGCGAGAATGGCAGCGCTGGCGAGCAAGCCGGACTGATCGCCACCGAGCGCTTCGAAGAACTCCGCAATCGGGAGGAGTTCATCTTGTCGGTGGCCGAGGATGGTTTCGGCAAGCGAACTTCTGCCTATGACTACCGCACCACCCGGCGCGGCGGCCAAGGCATCGCCAACATGGACCTAAGCCGCAGCGGCGCTGCGGATGCCTCGGTGGTGGCCGCCTTCCCGATCGAAGACAACGACCAGTTAGTGTTGGTGACCGACGGCGGCCGATTGATCCGCTGCCCGGTGAACGACATTCGCATCGCATCGCGAACCACCCGCGGGGTGACCCTCTTCCGGGTCGACGAGCATGAGCGCGTGGTTTCGGTCACGCGGCTGCAGGACGACAATGACCAAGAAGGTGCGGTGGAGGAAGACAATTTAGACGAGTCCGACGAGGATGCCGGCTCGCCAAAAAATGACGACTTGGGTGAGGAAATGCAAGGAAGCAAGGAGACAGGTAAGGACGAGGCGCCGGACCAGGCCTAGGTGGCTGTGCGGCGTGGCACAGGGGAGCCGAAGAGCATGAATCATCTACCAGTTATCGGGGTCTATCCGGGGACCTTCGACCCCATAACCAACGGTCATTTGGATATTATCGGGCGCGCCGCCAAGCTGGTCGACAAGCTGATCGTGGCAACCGCCATCAACGCCGGCAAAGGGCCTTTGTTCACGGTCGAAGAACGGGTCGATATGGTGCGAGCCGAGGTCGCCAATCTTTCCTGCAATGCCAGCGTCGAGGTTCAGCCCTTCGGCAATCTTTTGATGAATTTCACCGTCGACGTGGGCGCCAAGGTGATCATTCGTGGCCTGCGGGCGGTTTCCGACTTTGAATACGAATTTCAAATGGCCTCTATGAACAGCCGGCTCAATCCTGACATTGAGACGGTCTTCTTGATGGCCTCCGAAGGGCAGCACTTCATCGCCTCCGGCTTGGTCAAGGAGATCGGACGCCTGGGCGGCGACGTGTCCTCCTTCGTCAGTCCGCGGGTCGCCGAACACCTGCGCGAAAAGTTCGGCTAGGGCCTTCGTCATGGGCGCGCTGCCCGCTTCGACGGGTTGCCGTTACCAAGGATTGGCCCGGCAATCACCGGAGCAGTTGACCCGGTCATGTCACGGCACTATGGTCGCGCCGATGCTTCTTCGCGCCGCGCCTCCTAGGCACTAGAGGATGGGACGGCATCGAAGGCAAGAGTGGGCCCGTAGCTCAGTTGGCAGAGCAACTGACTTTCATGATTGGGAGCCCCGGTCGGAAACGGTCGGGTGAAAAGGTGTCAAATTCGGGGAACCCTCAGCGGCTGCGGCCGGTGGCAACCCCGAGCCAAGTCCTGTCCTCGACAGGAAAGGTGTAGAGACTAGACGGCACCCGCCTACCTCTGACCCGGATCCGTAGCCGCGGTCGGACAGGGCGAAGGGATAGTCCAGGCCACGAACCCGGGATCGGCCCCGGGGCGGCGAAAGCCGTGGTGGTAGGTAATCAGTAGGTCGAAGGTTCGAATCCTTCCGGGCTCACCACACCTCACCTGTTTGTCATTGGGGCAGGCTTCCTGCCGGCCTTGAGCCACTACTTTCGTGGCCTATGTCATTATCAAGGCTCTCATCGAACCAGGAGGACACCTTCATGCGTGCACCCCTTCGTTTCCTCGCTCTTGGTCTTGCCGGAGCGCTTTTGACCGTTAGCGCTGCCAACGCCAAGGTCCCCTGCCTGGACGAGGCCGAGGCGCGCTTGTCCAGCCTCGATCTCGACCGAGACACCATCAAATCGGTCAGTATTTTGAAGGTGGTCTCCAACCCCAACTTCGACACGCCGATCGGCTATGACGTTTGGGTCAGCTTGCACAACTGCAAGGGCAATCTGGTTTTCCAGATGTCCAAGCTTTGCACCGTGAAACAGGCCTTCACCCGAGGCGGCTGCCAAGTTGCTGGGGTGGCGCGGCACTAAGTCGGGAGAGCGCTAGTCCGCGCGATAGCCGAAGGTCTTGAGGGCCGGTTGGAGCGGCGGAGTTGCCGACTCGAAATGGTGACGATAGTGCCGCCAGCGCCCGACTGACCGCTGATAGAGCGGTTGGCTTACCTGCTGATAGCTGGGCGTGTCGATCGGACCTCGCGCGCGGGCGTGTTGATGGAAATCACGAACGCTGTCATCCCAT
This sequence comes from Rhodospirillales bacterium, assembly GCA_965222795.1. Classification (GTDB taxonomy): domain Bacteria; phylum Pseudomonadota; class Alphaproteobacteria; order Kiloniellales; family CBDCUY01; genus CBDCUY01. The sequence continues at coordinate 5,350,732 of OZ244972.1, forward strand.
TTGACCTCGAGGAAATTCAGCAAACATCTGATCTCATTTTCAAAATCCTCTACCACGCGCTCGTAGGCAATAGCATGGACCCGCAGCGGCAGGACCGTCCGGTACTGCTGCCACAGCCCCATCATGGCAGCGTAGAATTTCGCGCTGTCGTCGAGGGTAAAGAACTGGGCCATGGCGGGGTTGAGCTGGAAGTCCTGCATGAAGCAGCTGAGGCAGGCGTCCAGGGGGTGACGGAGGGCGAGGATAAAGCGGGCCTCGGGAAACAAGCGCGCCAGCAGGCCCGCCTTTTCCAGGTTGAGCGGCAGCTTGTCGATGATCCGACCGCCGGGCGCCACCGGGGCGTGCTGGTTCCGCAAGGAGAGGTAGCGTTGCCGCAGCGCCGTGATCTTGGCCTGATCGAGCTGAGCCAAGGCAGCGGGATAGCCGCCGGGCAGGGCCGCGACCTCGGCCACCAGTGCTTCGGTAAAGGGTTGCTCTTCGATGGTGGCAAGGGCCGGATGACTGTCCAGAACCTGGTCCAAGAGCGTCGTTCCCGACCGCGGGAAGCCGACCAGGAAGATCGGGGCGCGGGCAGTTTCTTCGGGTGGTGGAACCGCGAGACCGCCTGACCAACTCTCCACCCACTGCTTGGAAAACTGCTTCCTTAGGGAGACGAGATGTCGGCGATAGGCGGCGGAGGGCGGACCGCCCTGATTCTGCCACCGCTGCCGCCGCAGGGTGTTGCCTTGGCAAAAGTGTTCGTAGGCCTGGTCGTACTGCCCGTCTCGGTCCAGTCCGCGCGCCAGTTCGAAGTGGAGCGAAGCGCGAAGGTCGGCCTCTGTGGCCGCGGGTAGGGCAGCCGACGCAAGGGATATGCCCTTGCTGGCGGCGCCGCTGCGCCGGGCGCACTTGGCCGCGGCCAGGTTAAGGAGAGCATGGCCGGGTGCCTTGGAAAGGCCGCGCTCGGCCACATCGGCCGCCTCTTCAAGGCGGTTTCGGCGCTCCAACAACAAGGCGAGATTGCCCTGGAGATCCGGATCATCGGGAAAGTAACCAAGACCTTGGCGCAGGATAGTCTCCGCCTCTTGGCTTTGCCGCAGGCCTGTGAGGGTGGCAGCGAGGCCGCTGTAAGCCTCGCGCAGCTTTGGTTCTTTTTCGAGAGCCTGACGGTAGCTTGCGGCTGCCGCCTCTAGATCGCCCAAACGCTCAAGCGCCTGTGCCAAGCGACTGTGGGCAACCGCATAGTTCGGTGCCAAGGTGATGGCCTGCCGACAAAAGGAAGCCGCATCCTCAAAGGCCCCGTGACGAAAGTAGGCAAGCGCCAGGTTGGCATGCACCACCGGGTTGGCGCTCGCTTGCAACAAGGAACGCTGAATCAAGGAAATGGCGGCTTCGGTATCGCCCGACTGGCATTGCAGGACCCCATAAAGGTGCAGGGCATCCGCGTTGTTGGGGTCAGTTGCTAGGATCGATTCATAGTCGTGGCGGGCTTGATCTAGCAGGCCTGCCTGATGGGCCCGCATGGCTCGACGCAAAAGGGGCCCAAGCATCTTGGGCCCCGCTGCTGCCTGGCGTTGGGCAGGCAAAACCATTTGAGTTAGCGCTTAACGATCGCGCCTTCCCTTTGTTGATCTGATTGGAGCAGCACGATGCCCTCTTCGTCAAGCCAGACAAAGGGGCCAGCAGCGCTCGACTGGGTGGTGCTGGGGCGCCGCGGCGGGATGATGTTCAACGGCTTACCAGGAGCCGCGCTGGTGTTGCTGGGCTCGGCCGTTGCTGCGGGCTTGCGCACCGGTATCTGAGGGCCCGCCGGCACCCGGGAGGGTGTCAGGATCGGCGAGGGACGGGGGCCATCGGTGGTTTGCGGCCCGGCTCCGGGGCCGGCCTCCATGGCCCGATAAAGATCGGCGCGCTGCACGGCTTGAGCGTGGCGCAGGTTTTGCGCGCTGGTGTGTCCGGCCAGGGGATCACGAACCAGGTTGCTGAGCACGGCAATGCCTTCGTCGTAGCGCCGATTCATCACCAGAGAAAGGCCAATATTATTGCGCAACGACATGAGGTTCGGATTCTTCCTTAGGCCCTTGTCATAATATGCCAAAGCTTCCTTGTGGCGACCTTGCTGGTCCATGCCAACACCCATGGCGTTATAGATATGGGCGTCGAAGTCGTCGCCACGCAGGGCATCTTCCAGGTATTGGTAGGCCAGCTCCCATTCTTGCAGGGTCAAGTAGGTCTTGCCGATGCCGTAGGTTGCTTTGCGGTGTTCGCCTTTTAGGCGCAGCACTTCTTGATAGGCCTGAATGGCGTGCTGGGGCTGATCAAGGGCGGCTAGGCTGTCGGCCAGCCACAACAGGGGCAGCGGGTGATAGGGTTGGTAATCGTGGGCCTTGCGACACAAGCCAACGGCCAGCACGAATTGCCGAGCTTCGCGCGCCTTGTTGCAGTAGCGCACCAATTGCAGCATTTCGCGGCTAGCCGTAAGTGGTTCGTTGTCGGGATCCACGGGAGCCTGGGCCCTTTGTGCGATGTTGCCGCCACAGCTTGCCAAGGTGAGGATCGTCAGCGCGCCCAAGACAGTGCGGGCGGCGAAAGGGATTTGTGATAAGACAGTCATTGTCAATTTCCGAATGGTCGTCGGTGCGGGGTTTCTCATTCAGATGCTGGTCGAGAAGGGCACAAGAACCCACGATCACGAAGGTAGTCGGATAGGCCTTAACATCACGCTAACAGGCGGCCCAAAGGCGAATATAATTTTCTTCGTAATTTAGACATAAAAAAACTCATAAGGCATTGTATATTAGTAATTAAATCTAAAAATACTTTGGAGGGGAGATGAAGTTCTATTCGGCTGACGACGTGCATCGCCTCTTGGACTACGACTACCTTGTTGCCGGTCTGAAGAGGATGCACCGCGAGGATATGGACGGCTTGGACCGGCTCACGCTGAGTCAGCCGGACCACCGGGGCGATCCATCCCATTTCCTGTTGTTGCCGGCCTGGCAACGCAACCAAGCAATCGGCGTCAAGCTGGTAACCGTCTTTGCCAACAACGATCCGCAAGTTTTGCCCGCCGTACAAGCGATCTATGTCCTTTTCGACGGCAAGAACGGCGAACCCCAGGCGCTGATCGACGGTACGGCGCTCACCCTGCGCAAGACGGCAGCGGATTCGGCCTTGGGATCGCGTATGCTGGCGCGGTCAGATGTGGCGGTGATGCTGATGGTGGGGGCAGGCGCACTTGCTCCTCATTTGATTCAAGCCCATCTCGCGGTGCGGCCAAGCATTGAGGAAGTCTTGGTCTGGAATAGGACGCCGGCACGCGCCCAGGCTCTCGTCGAGAACCTATCCCTGCCGGGCCACCGCCTGGGGTGGGCCGATGACCTGGCGGCCGCCGCCCGCCGGGCCGATTTGATTTCTTGTGCCACCATGGCTCGATCACCGCTCATTCAAGGCAAGTGGCTGAAAGCCGGCTGCCATTTGGACCTTGTGGGCGGCTACACCCCGGACATGCGCGAGGCCGATGATGCGGCGATGGCAGAGGGGCGCGTCTTCGTGGATGCGCGCCGTTTCACGGTGGAAGAATGCGGGGACATCATGGCGCCGCTGGCCTCTGGTGTGATCTCGATGGACGACATCTTGGCAGACCACTATGACCTCTGCCGTGGGCGTCACCCTGGCCGCCAAAGCAACAGCGAGATCACCGTGATGAAGAATGGCGGCGGTGGCCATCTTGACCTGATGACGGCACGGCTCTTGCGAGCGCGCGACGCCTAACAAGGCAGGGAAAAACGACAAATTCGCGCTTGCTGAAAGGCGAAACGAAAAGGCGACTTTGCGTCGGCTCCGCGCCGCCACATTACTCGGTGGAAGCCCGTCGGGCGCCGCTGTTGGCCACTCGCTGTCGATTGCGCTCCATGGCTGGTTCGTTGCTTAGGCTTAGGCGAATGGATGACAGCGATCCTTCACCCTGGTTGCCAGCTTCTGCTTCGCTGGTCGCGCCGAGAACCACATCGGGAAATGATGGATCTTTCCAGGTTATGGTCCGGCCAGGGGTAGAGAGATCGCCATCGCAGTCCGATTTATAGCCATAAGTAGCACAGAGTTCCTGAAAGGTCTGGATCAGGCGGGAATTGGCGATTCCCTTGCGCCAAAGGACAAAGGAGGTGAGGCCCTGCTCCGGCACAAAGTAGGCATAGACATTTTCCTCAAGGCCGCTCTCATGTTGTACGAACCAGGTGTACTGAATGCCAAGCAGTATACCATTATACTCGTCGTTGAAGACGTCGTCTTGGCCGTTCGGCGGGTAGTAGGATTCGAACTCTCGTCGGCTCATGCCGAGGTAAATGCCATCGAAGTCGAAGCTGCTGCTGACCCGCTCACCCGGTCTGCTCTTACCACTATCGCCCAAAGCGGTTCGCCCCCGCGCCTTAGGCGCCATGGCGGGTGAGGCCGCTACCGGCGTTGGTCCCGCCGTTGTGGTAGCCGGTCGATCGCTGGGCGCCAAGGACGCCGTTCTATTGACGTCTGAAGACTCACCTCCGCCGTTGCCGTCGCTGATAGCTGCCACTTGCGGCGCGGCAGTCCCCGTCGAGGCCTGCTTCGGGCCGGCAGAGGACTGGGTTGCCTTGGTAAGGGCCTCATCGGTCCGAGCCCAACTCTCAGCCAGCGCCCGCCGCATCGCCAGGATTGCCGGCCGATCAGGGTCTCCCACCGGGGCAAGGCCCTGATCCTGCTGGAAAGCTGCTATTGCCTCGCGGGTCTTGGGACCAAACACCCCATCGATGGGGCCGGGTCGGTAGCCAAGACGCGTTAAAAGTTCCTGACTTTCGCGTACATCTGCGATCGACCAGCCAACGACAGGGGAACTCGGGCCGGTCGAATGCCCCTCTGATGCGGTTTGACTAGGGGCGGCCTGTCCGCCGGTGGCATTTTGCTGCCTTATCACCCAACTACCCTGGCTGGCCGCGCAGGCCAATCCCTCATAGTGAGCTGGACCGCTCGCAGTAAAGGTTGATCGATAGAACCGACGACAGGACTTGCCCGCTTGGGTCAGGCGGTCCGACAAGGGTACGACGCTGCCATAGTGTCCACTACTTGGATTATTCCAGCGAAAAGTCTGTCCGGTTGCGCCATTTTGCAGGGCGCGATTGATCGTATCTTGAATGATGACAAGATCTTCACTGTTTTCCGTCGCCTGTGGCTCGGTTGTCTTGGGCTCGAGATCAAAATCGCCGGACATGATTTGCTTGGCGTCGTCGACCAGGCGCTTGAAAAAGCCACCAATGGAATCTTGTGCAAGAGCTGGTGAGGAAACCAAGCTTCCCACCAAACACAAAGCCAGCAAATGTTGCGTTTTAAACGTCATAGAGGCTGTCCACGACATCAGTTTGAGCCAGAGGTTACGTAAGATTATGACGGATCAATCTTAACATAGAGGCAACGTTTGTTCGAGCAGCGCCGAAAGGACTGTAAATATCTGGGGAAGCTTATTAACCCTGCCCGTTAAAAAGGGCAGGTGTTAGGTGAGAATTTTTCCACTCACACCAACATGCGCCAAAAAATAGAGGTTTTGCCGCCTTTTCGCCTATCTTACATGTTAGGTAGACGATTAAGAAGCACCAAGGGGCTGAAAGTCTCAAGCTTTGGGGCAGTGTGTTGATGCGGGATAGGGAGGCAAGAATGCCACTCAGTAACCTAAGGACCAAGCTGTTGTGCGGGGTTTGCGCACTTGCTCTTGCTCTTGGTGGCTGTCAGTCGGCACCCAACGGTAATGAGCTCGCCGCCCAAGGTGAGGATGCCAAGCTGTTTGGCCAGCTCGCCGGCGCGCTGGCCGGAATCTTGATCGGATCACAGATCGGCAAGGGCACCGGGCGCCTTGTGGCCGTGGCCGGTGGCGCCTTACTCGGCGCCTGGCTGGGCTCCAAGATTGCCCGCGATCTGACCAGGGGCGATCGCGAGCAAATGGGAAATGCGACCGATCGGGCACTGGAGGAGCCCAGCGGCAGCGAGGTCATCACCTGGAAAAATCCACGCAGTGGCAATTCGGGCGAGGTGACGGCAAGCAGCCCCTATGTTAGTGAATCTCCCGCTAATGGCGCGGCCAGGGTGGCCCTGCCGGAAATCATTGACACCAACGTCCATTTGGACCCGCAAGACGGTGTATTTCTCACCCAAACCGAGACGGCCGCTCGGGTGAGCCCCTCCTTCGCCGCGCGCCAAACCATAGCCTTTGCCCCTGGCGCCGAGGTCGAGGTCGTGGGCAAGGTCAGCGGCGCAAACTGGTATTTGGCCAGCCGAGATGACTCGGCTATTGGCTATATCCCGGGCATGGACCTGGTCCTACTGGGGGCAGACGGCAAAGCCTTGGGCAGCAACGCTCGCCAAGGGCGACCACGGGTATGCCGTAACTTCACGCAGATGATCACCTTAGCCAACGGCAACACCGATTCGGTTCAAGGAACCGCGTGTCGCGCTCCCGATGGCACCTGGGAATATCTAGACCCCTAAGCGAATCCGGAGTTTTCTGCGCCTTTGCACGAGGGGCGAGCCGACACAGTCGGCAGCCGTTGCATCGTATCGTCCCCTGTGGCAAGAAGACACTTTAGCGATTCCCCAACACGCGTTTCGTCCCACAGGAAGTCAGCAAGATGGTGCGCCGAATTTCGGTCTTGGTCGCTGCACTCCTTTACCTGGCGACAGCTTCGAACGCGAGCGCGTCTGAGGCTTTTGCCGAATGGTTGACTGAGTTGCGGTCCGAGGCGCGCGACCGCGGCATTAGCGCCGAGACCTTACAAGCAGCCCTGGAGGGGGTGACCCGCGACCAGCGGGTCATCGAACTGGACCGCCGCCAACCGGAGTTTATCCAGACGTTTTGGGACTATCTTGACCGGCGGATCACGCCGGAACGGGTTGAAACCGGCCGGGCCATGCTGAAACAACATCGCGATTTGCTGGAGGCAATTCGGCGCGATTATGGGGTTCAGCCTCGATTCCTCGTGGCCTTTTGGGGTCTCGAGACCAACTTTGGCGGCTTTATGGGTGATTTTCCGACCATCGGATCACTCGCCACCTTAGCCTATGACGAGCGGCGTGGTGCTTTTTTCCGGACCCAGTTGTTGGATGCCCTGACCATACTCGACCAAGGTCATGTTGGCGTTGCTGGAATGAAGGGCTCTTGGGCCGGGGCGATGGGGCATTTGCAATTCATGCCCTCGACCTTCCTGGCCTACGCAGTAGACCGTGATGGCGACGGACGGCGCGACCTCTGGAGCAATTTGCATGATGTCTTCGCCTCCGGCGCCAACTATCTCGCGGCCGAAGGATGGAAGGGCGACGAGCGCTGGGGGCGGGAAGTGACACTGCCGAAAGATTTTGACTGGGAGCTGGCCGGCCTGACTATTCGCCGATCCGTCGCCGAATGGCGAGAGCTGGGTGTTATGCGGGCCGATGGGCGTCCCCTGCCGTCAGCGAAAATTGATGGCTCCTTGCTGCTCCCCGCTGGTCATCGCGGGCCGGCCTTTCTGGTCTATGACAATTTTAGGACTATTATGGCGTGGAACCGCTCGATCCATTACGCCATATCCGTCGGTCATTTATCCGATCGGATCGCCGGTGCCGGCGATCTCTTGGCGGATCGGGGAAGCGAGGAAAAACCCCTCAGCCGACAACAGGTGGAAGAGCTGCAGCTCGGCCTGGCGGGGCTAGGTTTCGATCCGGGGGAACCCGATGGTCGCCTGGGCCGTCGCACCCGCGCGGCGATCAAGGCCTATCAGCGCAAGATCGCGGTACCGGTGGACGGCTTCGCCACCCACGCGCTCCTTGATCGGCTGCGTCAAGAAGTGGTCAACTGATCAAGGAAAAATGAAACTCTCCCTAGATATGGCGGTAATGGTGGCCAAAATCGGCAACGCGTTGAGCCCTAAGCGTGCGGTTGCCTTGGTCATTGTGGCCTTGGTTGCGGCCGGCGTATGGGCCTGCGCCGACAGGAGAGCCTCCAAGCCGAACAGTCTCAACCAGGTCAACACGGAGTTGGGCGGCGGTGTCTACAAGGTCGGCAAGCCCTACCAAATCGCCGAGGTTTGGTATTATCCCGAGGTCGACTATGATTATAAGGAAACGGGGATCGCCTCATGGTATGGGCCGGGCTTTCATGGCAAGCGCACGGCCAACGGCGACGTTTTCAATGAGGAGGCGCTGACCGCGGCCCATCGTACGCTGCCGATGCCAAGTGTGGTGCGCGTGACCAACCTTGATAACGGCCGTTCCATAGTGGTCAAGGTAAATGACCGGGGGCCCTTTGCCCATGGCCGTATCATCGACCTTTCCAAGAGGGCGGCCGAGGTGCTGGGGTTCAAAGAAAAGGGCACAGCCGCTGTGAAGGTGGAAATCATGGCGCCCGAAAGCCGGCGCCTGGCGGTGCTGGCGCAAGGGGTTGATGATGCCGATCCGGCGCCGACGGCAGCACCAATTGTCCCGGTGGAACGCCAAGGGCTGGATGGGACGCAGCTGCCGGTGCCGCAAACCAACCTGGCCCAGCGGGTCGAACCGATCGAGCAAACGGCCTTGGCGCCAATAGTGCCCGACGGCAAGGTCACCGAGATGCCAGTGGATGACACCGATATCTTTGTCCAGGCCGGGGCCTTTACCATGGTGCACAATGCCGAACGCCTGAAGGCGCGCCTTGCCGCACTTGGACCAAGCCAAATTGTCCCCGCCATGATCAAGGGCAAGCAATATTTTCGTGTGCGTCTTGGCCCGCTCGCCTCTCTCGAGGATGCCGACCAGTTGCTGACCAAGTTGATCGCCAATGGCATTAGCGCGGCGCGTCTCGTCGTCGAGTAACGGGTAGCTGTGGTCCGGCTCGAGCTTTGTGAGGCGCACTCCTACTGAACATGACAAATCCGTCCGGAATTCGCTATGTGCTTGGTTTATAGATTTTTGACCTCAGGTTTTTGGGCCTTCGCCCTACTTGCGCTGCCTTTGGCGGTTTGCCAGGCGGCAAGCATCGACAGCCAAGCCCGTGAAGCCATCCTGATCGACGCTGATACCGGCGTGGTGCTGATGGAAAAAGATGCCGATGTCTCCATGCCGCCGGCATCGATGAGTAAGATCATGACCGCCTACATGGTCTTCGAAAGCCTGAAGGAAGGCAGGCTCACTCTCGAAGAGGAGCTCGAAGTATCGGAAAAGGCCTGGCGCAAGGGCGGCTCCAAGATGTTTGTCGAGGTCGGCAAGCGAGTGCGGGTGGAAGACCTGTTGCGCGGTGTGATCGTGCAATCCGGCAATGATGCCTGCATCGTCCTCGCTGAAGCCTTGGCCGGCAGCGAGGAGGGCTTTGCCGAAGCAATGACCGAAAAGGCCAGGCAAATCGGCCTGACCGATTCGACTTTTGCCAATGCGACCGGTTGGCCGGACCCCAATCACCGCATGACTGCCCGGGACCTCGCCACCTTGGCAAAACGGACCATTGACAACTTTCCGGATCTCTATGCGATCTATGCGGAAAAGGAGTTTACCTGGAACAAGATTCGCCAAGGAAATCGCAATCCCCTACTCTATAAGGGCATTGGCGCCGACGGTTTGAAAACCGGCCACACGGAAGAAGCGGGTTATGGCCTGACCGCCTCGGCCAAACGCGGCGATCGGCGGCTGATCTTGGTGATCAATGGCCTACCCAGTGTAAGGGCCCGGTCGGAGGAAGCCACTCGATTAATGCAATGGGGATTTCGCGAGTTCGACAACTACACCCTTTTCAAAGCGGGAGAGGTGGTCGACGAGGCGCCGGTGTGGCTGGGAGTCGAGGAGCTGGTGCCGCTGGTCATGACCGGAGACTACGCAGTTACCCTGGCGCGAAAAGAGCGGTCAAAGATGAAGGTCAGCGTCGTCTACGACTCGCCAATTCCAGCCCCCATTGCCGAAGGGCAAAGGGTGGCCACCTTGGTGGTCTCGACACCGGCTGGAGAGGTGATCGAGGCGCCGCTCTTGGCCGGTCAGGCGGTGGAAAAGGCGGGGCCTTTCGGTCGCCTTTGGGGGGCGCTGAAATATATGATTTTCGGGCTTCCGTGAGGCTTCGTGCGAGACAACGATTGACCCTGCCCTCAGGCGCTTGCCATTCTGACTTTCATGGTTTCTGGGAAATTTATCACCCTTGAAGGCGGGGAGGGAGCAGGCAAGACGACGCAGCTCTCTCGATTGGCCGAAGCTTTGCAGGCGGCCGGCTTGGCGGTTGAATGCACGCGCGAGCCGGGCGGCAGCCCAGGCGCCGAAGAAATTCGCGAGCTTCTGGTCCACGGACCGGCCGAGCGCTGGGATCCGATGACCGAGGCATTATTGCATTTCGCCGCTCGCCACGACCATTTGCAACGACGCATCCGGCCCGCCCTGGCGGAGGGTCGTTGGGTGCTCTGCGACCGCTTTGCCGATTCAACCCTGGCCTACCAGGGCTACGGCCATGGTCTCGGCCCTGAGGTGGTGCAGCAGCTCTATGGCATGGTGGTGGGGGACTTTGCCCCGGATCTCACCATCATCCTGGACCTGCCGGTCGATGTCGGGCTGCGGCGAGCGGCCGCGCGGCGCGGCGGTGGCGAACGCTATGAAAGTATGGATCGGGCCTTTCACGAGCGCCTGCGTGCCGGCTTTCAGGCGATCGCCGGCGCCGAGCCCGATCGCTGTGTCGTGATCGACGCGGAGCAACCTCGTGAGCGCGTACAAGCAGCCCTTCGCGAGGCGGTTCAGGCACGTCTCGGGATCACCCTGCCATGACGCGCGAAGACAGGCTTACTGCGGCACCTGAGCCCAGAGCCAACCCCGATCTCGTAGGGCAGGATCTTGCGCAGCAGGTTCTGCTGCAGGCCTATCGCTCGGGACGAATGCCCCATGCCTGGCTACTCACCGGCCCGCAGGGGGTTGGCAAGGCGACCCTAGCCTTCCGCTTTGCCCGCTTCCTTTTGGCCCAGGGATCCGAGCCGCCGGGTTTGCTAGGGCCACCCGAAGATCTCAGCCTTTCGCCCGAACATGGTGTGTTCCGGCAAGTGGCGTCGAGCGGCCATCCCGACCTGCAGACAATCGAACGGCAGCGCGACCAGAGGAACCGCCTGCGCCGCGACATCGTCATCGAGGATTTGCGCAAAGCGGCGGCCTTCTTGCGCTTGACCCCGGCGCTCGGTGGCTGGCGGGTGGTGGTGATCGACGGCGCCGAGGACATGAACCGTAATGCGGCCAACGCCTTACTGAAAGTTCTTGAGGAGCCACCGGCGCGCGCCCTGATCCTCTTGACCAGCCACTTTCCCGGCCGGCTGCTACCGACGATCCGCTCGCGCTGTTGTCGCTTGGCGGTACCTCCCTTGCCACGGGACACGGTGCTGCAGCTTCTGCATCGTTATGTGCCGGAGTTGTCAGGCCCTGAAGCTGAGAGCTTGTCGCGTTTGGCCGACGGCAGTATCGGTCGCGCCCTGGCCTTAGCGAATTCTGGCGGCATCGGCCTTTTCTCCGACGCCTTGGCGTTGATTGAGAAACTGCCTCGACTGGACATGGCGAAAGTGCATGGTTTCGCCGAGAAAATCGCCCGAGATCAGGACGGCGAAGCCTTTCGGACCTTGGCGCAACTCTTGACCTGGTGGTTGGCACGCCTGGCGCGCGGCCATGCCGCAAAGGCCTTCCCGCAGGAGATCGTGCCGGGCGAGGCGGCGCTGCTGCAGCGTCTTGCGGCAACGGCCGGTCTTGCGCAATGGCTCGCCCTGTGGGAAAAGGTCAGCCGCCTCTTTGCCGATGCCGAACGGGCAAGCCTCGACCGCAAGCAGGTCATCATCAGTGCCTTCTTAGAGCTGGAGGCTTTGACGTCCCGGGCGAAGGCCTAAGACGCACTGTCTTTGGTAACATCCGCTATCTCGTCACCCAAAGGAATCTCCCATGGCCGGGCCTGAAAAAAACGCCAAGCCAGCCTATTACGTCACGACACCGATCTATTACGTGAACGATTCGCCGCACATCGGCCATGCCTATACGACCTTGGCCTGCGACGTCTTGGCACGTTTCAAGCGGTTGGACGGCCATCGGGTGATGTTCCTGACCGGCACCGACGAGCATGGGCAGAAAGTGGAAAAATCAGCCCAGGCGGCAGACATGGATCCGCAAGCCTTCACCGACCAGGTGTCACAGAACTTCCGCGACCTGGCCAAGGCCTTCAACTTCTCCAACGACGATTTCATCCGCACTACAGAGCCGCGGCATGTGCGCTCCTGCCAGGCCTTGTGGGAAAAACTGCAGGCGGCGGGCGAGATCTATCTGGGCAGCTACGCTGGCTGGTACGCGGTGCGCGACGAGGCCTTCTATGGAGAAAACGAGCTGGTCGACGGCCCCGACGGCAAGAAGTTAGCCCCATCTGGCGCCGAGGTGGAGTGGGTCGAGGAACCCTCCTACTTCTTTCGGCTTTCCGCCTGGCAGGACCGGCTGCTGGATTTTTACGAGTCGGACCCGGGCAGCGTCTTGCCGGACAGCCGCCGCAACGAGGTCATGAGCTTCGTGCGCCAAGGCCTTCGAGACCTTTCCATCAGCCGCACGACCTTTAAATGGGGCATCCCGGTTCCGGGTGACCCGGACCACATCATGTATGTCTGGCTTGATGCCTTGACCAATTACATCACCGCTGCCGGCTATCCGGATGAAGGCGCGGAGAGCTACCAGGCCTTTTGGCCGGCGGACCTGCACATGGTGGGCAAGGATATTCTCCGCTTCCACGCGGTCTATTGGCCGGCCTTCTTGATGGCGGCAGGCATTGCCCCGCCCAAGCGGGTTTATGCCCATGGCTGGTGGACCAACGAGGGCCAGAAGATCTCCAAGTCCTTGGGCAATGTGATTGACCCGCATCACCTGATCGAGACATACGGCCTTGACCAAGTGCGCTATTTCCTCTTGCGCGAAGTGCCGTTTGGCAATGACGGGGATTTTTCCCATCGCGCTATGGTGGGCCGCATCAACAACGATTTAGCCAATGATTTTGGTAACTTAGCGCAGCGTGTTCTGTCGATGGTTTATAAGAATTGCGAGGCCCAGGTACCGCAGCCGGGTGACCTGGCACCTGCCGACGAGGCGCTCTTGCAACAAGCCGAAGCCTGCCTGCCGGGCATGCGGGAGGCCTTGGACCGACAAGCATTCCACGAAGCCCTGGGCCAGCTCTTCGCTCTCATTGGCGAGGCCAATCGCTACGTGGATAGCCAGGCCCCTTGGGCGCTGCGGAAAAGCGATCCGGCGCGCATGGCCACGGTACTTTTCGTATTGGTGGAGGTCATTCGCCGGGCGGCGCTGCTTGCCTTGCCGTTCATGCCAAACTCGGCGGGAAGCTTACTCGACCAGTTGGGGGTGGCGGCGGACGCGCGAAGCTTCGCCGAGCTCGAAGCAGGCATCCGCATCGAAAGCGGAACCCCCATCGCCAAGCCGCAGCCGGTTTTTCCGCGCTTCGTCGAGGAAGGGGAGGGGGCTGGCTGATGCTGGTCGATTCCCACTGCCACTTGGATTATTTGGCACGGGACGGCGACCTGGACGCGGTCGTCGAACGAGCCAGGGCGGTGGGCGTCAACACCATGCTGACCATCGGCACTAAGCTCAGCCAGGCGCAGGAGGTGATCGCCATCGCCGAGCGATTCGACGGCGTCTTTGCCTCGGCCGGTGTGCATCCGCACGAGGCAGCGGAGGAGGGGGTAAGCGATACGGAGGCCCTACTGTCCCTGGTGGCCCATCCCAGGGTGGTCGCCATCGGCGAGACCGGCCTCGACTTCTTCTACGAGCACAGCCCGCGCAAGGAGCAGGCCGAAAGCTTTCGTAGCCATATCCGGGCGGCTCGCGAGAGCGGCTTGCCGCTAGTTGTGCACAGCCGCGACGCGGATCCGGAAACTGCTGATATTTTACGCGAGGAACATGCGCTAGGTCCCTTTAACGGCGTGATTCATTGTTTTTCCACCGGGCCTGATCTCGCGAAAACCGCCCTGGACCTTGGCTTCTACATTTCGCTGGCCGGCATCGTCACCTTCAAGAAGGCGGAGGCACTGCGCGCCACCGTACGCGAACTGCCGCTCGACCGGCTGCTGGTCGAAACCGACAGCCCCTATCTGGCGCCGGTTCCCAAGCGGGGCAAGCGCAACGAGCCGGCCTATGTGGCTCACACGGCGGCCTACTTGGCGGAGATGTTTCAGGTACCCTTCGCCGATTTCTCGGCAACCACCACAGCCAACTTCTTTGCGTTGTTTGGGAAGGCGCAGCCGTCGAGCATGACGGCGATCCCAGAGCAATGAAGGCGACGGTCCTGGGCTGCGGCACCTCGGGCGGCGTGCCCTTGGTGACCGGCAATTGGGGGGCCTGCGATCCTAACAATCCGAAGAATCGCCGCCGTCGCGTCTCCTTGTTGGTGGAGACCGACGCGGCAACGGTGCTGATCGACACCTCGCCGGATCTGCGCGAGCAGATGCTTGCGGTCGGCCACAAGCGGATCGATGCGGTGCTCTTCACCCACCATCATGCCGATCACTGCCATGGGGTCGACGATCTCAGGTTTTTGATCTACAGCCAGGGCAGGGAGCCTATCGATGCCTACATGGACCCGGTCACCCATCAGGTACTGACCCGGCGCTTCGACTATGTTTTTGCCTCCAGCCGTAATCCCGAAAGCCCTTATCGGCCGTTGCTCACCGATCGCATCGTCTCCGGCCCGTTTTCGGTTGCCGGGCTTCCCATTCTGCCGTTTGAGCAGATTCATGGCTTCGGCGAGATTACCTTGGGCTACCGCATCGGCGGCTTAGCCTATTCCACCGATGTGGTGGATTTGGATGATGCCGCCTTTGCGGCCTTGGCGGGGCTCGATGTCTGGATTGTCGACTGCCTGCGCTATCAACCACATCGCACCCACGCCCATTTCGACTTGACCTTATCGTGGATTAAACGGGTCAAGCCAAAGCGTGCTATCCTCACCCACATGACCCATGACTTGGATTATGAGGAACTGCGCGCGCGCTGCCCGGCGGGGGTCGAGCCGGCCTATGACGGCATGGTTATCGAGCTGGCAGGCTAGCGGGTGTGGTTGAGGTTACGGTTTCGGTGGCCATGTCGCTTGATGGCTGTATCGATGATGCCAGCGATCGTCGCCTGGTCTTGTCGTCGCCGGAGGATCTTGCCGCCGTCCACGCGCTGCGGGCGCGCTCCCATGCCATTCTGGTGGGCGCCGGCACCATTCGCAAGGACGACCCGGCGCTCAACGTGCGCGGCATAGCCGGTGCCTGCCAGCCGGCGAAAATAACAGTAACTCAAAGCGGGATCTTGTATTCCTCAAGGCGTTTCTTCGCCGAGGGAACTGGCGCCAAGCTGGTCTACGCCCCTTCCACGCTTCGTGGCGCGCTGGACGCGAAACTCTCGGCTGTTGCCGAGGTGGTGGCCCTGGCGCCGGGATTTGGATTGGTCGAGGTTCTGCAAGATGCCGCCGGGCGCGGGTTTCAACGAATTCTCATCGAGGGCGGCAGCCATATCTTGCAACAGTGCTTTTCGCAAGGCTTGGTCGACTGCCTGCGTTTGGCCATCGCACCCTGCGTCATTGGCGATCCCAAGGCGCCGCGATTCCTCGCGCCGGGATCTTACCCCCAGAATCATGGCCAGGCTCTGCATTTGCAATCGGTGGAGCGCCTTGGCGAGACGGCGGTCATGACCTATCGGAGGGACCGGGTGTGAGCGCCGGGTCTTCCATGCTGGGCGCCTTGGACGATGCGGCCTGGCTGCAGCGCGCCGTCGACTTGGCCCGCAACTGCACGCCCTGTGACACGGCTTTTTCCGTGGGGGCGGTGATCGTCTCGCCGCAGGGCCTGGAGCTCGGCCGTGGCTTTAGTCGGGAAACCGAGGCACGCGCCCATGCCGAGGAAATAGCCATCGCCAAAGCGCTTGCCGCCGGCAAAGCGCTCGCAGGCGCCACACTATACAGTTCCATGGAGCCTTGCAGCCAAAGGATGTCTGGGCGCCAATCCTGCTGCCAGCGCATTATCGACTGCGGTATCAGCCGTGTCGTCTATGGCCTTGATGAACCGCCGTTTTTTGTTGTTGGGCAAGGGGCTGCCGTGTTGCGAGAAGCAGGCATCGACGTGCTTCGCATCGACAGCGCCGGTGATGCGGTTCGGGCCGTCAATCGGCACATCCTTGCTTGGCAAAGGACGCAGTAATCCGGCCGGGAGTAATGAGGCGGCGAAAAGATGGCGGGCGGATAAGTCAAACTGAACAAAGGACCATAAAGGCGCATCCGCGGCCGTTCCAGGACGCTTGCCAGCGACGGGCAAGCCGCCTTACTGCGCAAGACATTAGTGAAAGCCTAAAGAACCGAAGGATTGTTGCGCGCTTTGCCAATGGCGACAGACATGCGGACCAAGGCCGGGAAAAGCGCGGCGGTCCTTGTGCAGAGCGTCGCTAGCGCAGGATCGGGGCTTCATCCGAATCGTTTTGGCGCTCCCGATTGAGCCGTGAATCGACTTCTAAGCACAGGCTCTAGCGGGATTAAACGCCTGGAGATTGGGTGGATCTCACAGGTAACATAGCATTTCCCATAATATACATTATGCGCGCTTTTGATGCTAGGGCAGGCTGGCCCCCCGTATTGATTTGCTTGATGCCGGCGGCGCATTCACACGTCATCGCGCCGAGGCTTTCAGGCCCGATGTGGAATGATCGCAACAGGATCGGTCTCATTCGTGGCGACGCTTCATAGGCAAGCGTCGCTCTTCCGCAGGGTCAGGACCACGTCGTCGCCGTGCGATTGGCCAGTGGCTCGCCAAGCGAGCTTACGGTAAAAGCCGGTCGCCCGAAGCTGCGGGTCTGGATTTGCGTATAGCCAAATTTCTTCGTGACCTTCCGCGAACAGCCAGTCCTGAACTTTCTTCAGAAGCCTCTTGCCGATGCCTCGATCTTCATGGTTTGGAAGCACAGCCACGACCTGGACTTCACCGTTGGCCCGATCGCCCATGGCAAAGCCTACCACCTCGCCGTTATCCGCGCACAACCAACCCCTCACCGTGGTGGTCATTGCTCTTGCCAAGGACTCAGGCGTAACTCCGTAATCCTGCTCGAGTTCCCGCATGGTGATGGCATTCTCGTTTGTCGACAATCGGACAACGAAGACTGCCGGCAGGTCTTCCGGGACCATTCGACGATAGATGAGCGCCATGGGTACCTTCGGAGCCTTGTCGATTGTTGACCGAGATTGTCGACAATACGCGGATCTCGATGACGGGAAAAGTATGCTGTTCTCGAGGGTCGCGATCGCCGGGCGCCGTGAGATGATCGCGTAAGTATTTCCGTCCCGCTTCGGCAGGTCGGCCTATCCAGTGCACGGCTGTCTGTTATAAGCTCCCGCGATGGCCGATTCCTCTGACGACGCGATCCCAAAAATCCAATCCAACATCGAACGGCTGGTCGCCGTGATGGCGCGGCTGCGCGATCCGATTACCGGCTGTCCCTGGGACATCGAGCAGGATTTTGCCAGCATCGCGCCCTACACCATCGAGGAGGCCTACGAGGTGGCCGAAGCCATCGAGCAAGGCGATATGGCCGCGCTCAAGGAAGAGCTGGGCGATCTCCTGCTGCAAGTCGTCTACCACGCCCGCATGGCCGAGGAGGCTGGCGCCTTCGACTTCGACCGTGTGGCCGCCGGCATCAGCGATAAGATGATCCGCCGCCATCCCCATGTCTTCGGCGCGGACAGCGTGGAGAGTGCCGCCGCCCAGACCCGCTCTTGGGAAGCCGCCAAGGCGGCCGAGCGCTCGGCCAAGGCCCAGTCCAAAGGCGAAGAGGCTGGCCTGCTGGATGGGGTGGCTCAGGGCCTGCCGGCTATGACGCGGGCGCTGAAGCTGCAGGCGCGCGCCGCCCGGGTCGGCTTCGATTGGCCGAATGCGCAACCGGTTGTTCTCAAGATCGAAGAAGAACTATCTGAATTAAAAGAAGAAATGCGATCTGGAGAGGATCTTGACGCGCTGGCCGACGAGTTCGGCGACCTGCTCTTTGTGATGGTGAACTTGAGCCGTCACTTGAAGATCGAGCCGGAAGCCGCGCTGCGCCGCACCAACGCCAAGTTTTGCCGACGCTTTTCCTACATCGAGCGCCATTTCGCCGCCAAGGGAATGGCGCTGGATGACGTCAGCCTCGAGGAAATGGAGGCGGCCTGGCAGATGGCAAAAGCAAAAGAATGAGATAAGAGCCGGGTCTAAGACGCCTGTCACACCGATTACTGAAAGCTGCACCAGCTGTTCCCAACGCACAAACCGGGAGGCCGCATGTCGCCGGAAATCTTGTTGTCGCTTGTCATCGTCCTGCTGGTCGGCGCCGGCTATCCCCTTCAAGCCGGCATCAACGCCACGATGGCTGGGTTTCAAGGTCATCCGCTCATGGCGGCCTTGACCAATACGGCGGTTGCCAGCCTGATGCTGATGGTGGTGATCCTGGCGCTGCGCGTTCCCCTGCCCGCCTTTGCCGGCCTGGTCGCGGCCCCCTGGTGGGCCTGGACCGGCGGCTGCCTGGGCGGAATTTTCGTGCTGAGTTCATTGACCTTGGCACCCAAGCTGGGCGCGGCCGTCTTCGTTTCGACCTCCATCGTCGGCACCATGGCAGCCTCTCTTGTCATCGACCACTACGGCTTTCTGGTCTACCGGCCGCAGCCGATCACCCTGCTGCGGGTCGTGGGTGCCATCTTGGTGGTGACCGGCATGCTGATGATCCAGTGGAAGCGCTGAATTCCGCTTCGCTTGCCTCTCGGCAAGGACCCTAATCGGTCAGCAGCAGCTGCATCAGGCTCGAGGTATCCCAGCGGTTGCCGCCGCGCAACTGCACCTGGGCATAGAACTGGTCGACCAAGGCCGCTACCGGCAGGCGGGCGCCGTTGCGATTGGCTTCATCGAAGCAGATGCCGAGGTCCTTGCGCATCCAGTCGACGGCAAAGCCGAACTCGAACTCGCCCTTGCACATGGTGCTGGCGCGGTTTTCCATCTGCCAGGATTGGGCCGCCCCCTTGGAGATCACGTCGATCACCTTCTCCATGTCGAGGCCGGCGCGCAGGCCGAAGTTCATGCCCTCGGCGAGCCCCTGCACCAGGCCGGCAATGCAGAGCTGATTAACCATCTTGGTGAGCTGGCCGGCACCGGCCGGCCCCATAAGGGTCGTCGCCCGGGCGTAGCAGTCGATCAGCGGCTTGGCCTCGGCGAAGGCACCCTCTGCGCCGCCGCACATGACGGTCAAGACGCCGTTTTCGGCCCCCGCCTGGCCACCGGAGACCGGCGCGTCGATGAAGGCAACCCCCCTGTCCATGGCCAATTCGGCCAGCTCGCGGGCGACCCCGGCCGAAGCGGTGGTGTTGTCGACCAGGATGCTGCCCCTCGTCATCCCGGCAAGCGCGCCGTCCTCACCCAAAACGACGCTGCGCAGATCGTCATCATTGCCGACGCAGGTGAAGACGCAAGCAGCCCCATCAGCCGCTTCCCGTGGCGTATCAGCGGCAACACCGCCGTGCTGGGCGACCCAGGCATCGGCCTTGGCTTTGGTGCGATTATAGACGGTCATGTGGTGGCCGCCCGATTGAAGATGCCCGGCCATGGGATAGCCCATAACCCCTAAGCCGATGAATGCTGCCTTTGCCATGCGATTTGCCTCCCTTGTTGGACCCGATGACTGCGCGCCGCAGATTAGGGCGGGAACGCCCTACCCTCAAGCCATGGCGGTACAGACAACAAAGAAATTCTCAAGCGAGAACAGCACATCTGCCGACTTCTCTGCGGCTTAGGACTTTGGCTACCAAGGATTTGGTCCTTCTGCACAGTCGCCTCCTGCACTAAGCTCGGACCCATCGATACTTCATAGTCTGCATAACCCCGGGGTGACCCATGCTGTCGCAAGCGCCATTTGAATGCCCGCAAGAACTATTGACTCAAGCGCGCGGTGGTGCCCCGGTGCCGACCGCCGTGGCCGGTGCAGCCGGTGCTCTGGCCCTTGCGAGCGCGCGGCTGGCTCAGGAGGCCGGTCTGATCGATCCCATTCTTGTCGGTGAAGGCGACGCCACCCGGGCCGCGGCACGGGCCATCGATTGGGATCTTAACGGCCTGCGCCTGGTTGAGGTCGAGGGCGAAGCAGCGACGGCCGAAACGGCGGTCGCCTTGGCCCGCGGCGGTGAAGCCGGTGCGATCATGAAGGGCCAGATCCACACCGATGCCCTGATGCGGGCCGTGGTCAATCGCGATACCGGCCTGCGGATCGGCAAGCGCCTTAGCCACCTCTTCTATATGACCCTGCCGGGCCGACGGGGAGCGATCGGCATCACCGATGCCGCCGTCAACGTAGCACCGGATATCGAGACCCGATTGCACATCGTCCGCAACGCCGTCGAGCTCTATCATGCGCTAGGGGTATTGCGACCCAAGGTAGCAGTTCTATCAGCGACAGAGACCCCCCTCCCCGCCATGCCGAGCAGTCTGGAGGCGGCCAAGATTGCCGAACGGGCAAGCGCCGGGGAGATAGAGGGGGCCGATGTTCAGGGACCCCTTGCGCTCGACAACGCCATCTCGCCCGATGCCGCCGCCTTAAAGGGGATCACTGGTCCGGCGGCGGGCGCGGCCGACATCCTGGTGGTGCCGACGATCGAGGCCGGCAATGCCCTTTTCAAAGGCATGGTCTATTACATGAGCGCTTGTGCGGCTGGCCTGGTCCTGGGCGCCAAGGTGCCGATCACCCTCACCTCCCGCGCCGATCCGCCCGAAGCCCGGCTCGCCGCCACGGCCCTTGCCGCGATCCTGGCCCGGACGGCCGGGTAAAGGTGGATCCAGCCGGGCGGTGGCCGATGGCTGGTGCCGTTTCGTCGGCGGATCATCGATGAATGAGCTAGACTGTCGAACAACCACAGCTCCCAAATGTAAGTGGTTGCACCCTATACTGGTATCTAGAATGTCAATACTCTATGCTCCAACCCCGGGCGCCCAAGTGTGAAACTAAAAAGAAACGCGAGCTAGTGTGGTGGATCTGAAGTTCGGTTGATTGTCGGGGTGCTTAGCGAAACGAACTACAGATCCGAAAACCACACGAAACTCAACAAATTGCTAGTGTCCTCATCGATCCTGAAACTCGGTCGGAGCCCGCCGCAAATCACTGCGAATTTCGGAATCGGGACACTAGTTCGTAAGGGCGAGTTGGCCAAGATCGACCGGCCAAGGTGGTGACCTAAGAAGGATGAATTGTTCGGATACTAACAGGAGGGCAGGCAAGAAGATGAAACTAGGAACAATCGAAAGCATCTGGCGTTATCCAGTAAAAGGGATGCGAGGTGAGGAAATACCTCATGTGTATACTGCCTTTAGTGGGCTGATGGGGGACCGAATTTATGGTGTTATCGCGGCCGATGGTGATCCTGCCTTTCCTTGGCACACCGGACGCGATCAAGAGGAGTTCGTGCTCTATAATGCCAGATTTAAGTCCAGCGAAGCCCTCCTGTTGCCGGAGAATCTCGACGCTTTCGAAGGTTTGGCACCTGGCATCAATCCAGTTTATCCAGACGCCGACGCCTTCAAGGTTGATGTGGAGACGCCAGAGGGTAAGGTCTTCGATATAGAGAGCCCCGAATTTCTAGAGGACCTTGAAAAGACGGCTGAACGCTCCTTGCGGGTTCATGTGACGCAGAAGGGTCAGCATGATTGTCGCCCGGTTTCGATTTTCTCCCTTTCGGCGGCTGCCAAGCTTGGTGAAGAAACTGGGATGGTTGTCGACAAGCGTCGGTTCCGGGCGAATTTCTATGTCGAATGGGAGAACCAGGACGATCCCTACTTCGAGTTCTCATTGGTCGGAAAGTCCGTGAAGATCGGTGAGAAGCTGGAGCTTAAGGTGATTGAGCGAGACCCGCGCTGCAAAATGATCACCCTCGATCCGGATACCTCCGAGGAATCACCGAAGCTGCTGCAACATGTCAGCCGCAATCACAGCGGCGATGCCGGCGTTTTTGCCGCGGTCTTGCAGGAGGGGCGAGTCGAGAAAGGCGATTCAATCTTCCTTATATGAGCCAAGGTCAAGAAACGGGAGAAGCTGCAGAGCCTTCCTATTTTTACCTGACGGTCAAGGCAGTAAAGGACGAAACGGCGGACGCGCGTAGCTTTGTGCTGGCGCCAGAGCATAGCGAAGAGCGGTATTTTCGCTATCGTCCTGGTCAATTCCTAACGTTTCGCATACCGCATGCAGGCGGCGACATCCTGCGCAGTTATTCTTTGTCGAGTGCACCGCAGGTTGATCCCGACATGACGATATGTGTCAAGCGGGTTGCCGGAGGCCGCGGCTCTAACTGGTTTAACGACCACCTCATAACCGGCAGCCGGATCGAAGCGACCCCGCCTTCCGGTCGATTTGTCTTGTGCCCTGGTGTGTCGCCGGTACTTTTGATCGCTGGCGGCAGCGGCATTACACCTTGCATTTCACTGATCAAACAGGCGCTCGCGGATACCACGCGAAAGGTGAAGTTGGTCTATGCCAACCAAAATGCGAACGCGGTGATTTATCGTGATCAGCTGGCCTGGTTGGAGCGCCGTTTTGGCGACCGTTTTGTTTGCCATCATTGGCTTGACGACAGCCATGGCCTGATGACGTCGGACGACGTGAGGCGGCAATCGAAGGGATGGGGAACTGCTGAATTCTACATCTGTGGCCCGGCCCCGCTGATGGACATGGCCGAAGAAGTCCTCGGTGAACTGTTCGGCGATGCTACGCGGATCAGGACCGAGCGATTCCTCTCGCCGAATGATCCGAAAGCCGCGGCGCCAGCGATATCCGCGGCATCCACAGAGCCCCCGGTCGAAGATTTTCGCCTGATCCTCGATGGTGAAGAGCATATTGTCCCGATCGCCGGTGATGCGACTTTGTTGGCGGCCGCGTTGGCCGCCGGGATTGACGTGCCTAGCTCATGCACCGAAGGTCACTGTGGCACCTGCATGGCTCAACTGCGAAGTGGAGAGGTGACGATGGCTTCCACACGGGCTCTATCTAAACGCAACATTCAGCGCGGCCTAGTACTCGCTTGTCAGTCGCGCCCATCGTCTCCTGCCGAAATACTACTCGACTTTGACTTCTAGCGCAGGCTCGACTTCATCGGAATTGCTTTGGCGCTCCCGACTGAGTCGATCAGGCTCTAGGTCCCCCGTCATATCAAAGCCAGGATTGTCAGTACTTGGCGATTCAATTGATTATGGGCCAAAGGGTTTGAGGAATCAGCCCGACCGCAATGTCATCTCAGCACTTTTCTTAACCAACCGGAGACAAGATGTGACCAAGCACCTGATGGACAACAAGACGATCCGCTACACCTATTCGGGCGGGCTTGCCTTCGAAGTCCACTTTCAAGACGGGCTAGCGTCCTACAAGGCCCTGGTCGAGAGTGGCCAGGTCAGTAGCGAGAACAATGATATTCCCTACCAGTCCCGAGAGATCCGGCCCGGCCTTATTCACACGATTTGGCACGAGGAGAACATTGGTGACGTCGTCTCCCTCGTCATCGATTTGGACACGCGAAAGATCTACTCCGCCGCCCTTCTCGGATATCCGGCGGATGACCGACTGCTTCATTTCGAGGACGGTGTTATCGAGAGCATCATTGAATCATAGAGCCCCTGTCCTCTAGGAACGCAATTTGGCGTCGGCGTTTTACAGGCAATCTGCAGCCAGGTGTGCCGGCTTGCGGATATTCCCCTCTTTGGCCATGATGGGGTCAAGCAAGTGTCCCAGGCGAGAAGGACGCTATTTTGATTCCGAACAGAGGAGAAAACCACATGAGTAAGAGTGAAAATCCCGCAATCGAAGGACTTGTTGCCGGAGCCTTGAAAGGCCGCCTGAGCCGGCGCCGCTTCATGGAAGGGACAGCCGCCATGGGGCTAACCATCGCGGCGGCCAGCACCCTGTGGTCCGAACGGGTTGCAGCTGCGACGCCGCAGAAAGGTGGTAACTTTCGCGTCGGTGTTCACGACGGTAACACGACCGATACGCACGATACCGGCAAGTACCAGAGTGTCGGCGACATTCAGCTGGCGCATGCCCATCGCAGCTATCTGACGGAGATCACCTCGGAGAACGGCTTGGGGCCAGACATGGCCGATTCCTGGGAAGCCAGCGACGACGCGGCGGTTTGGACCTTCGAGCTGAACAAGGAGGCGACCTTCCATGATGGTCGCAAGTTCACCGCAAAGGATGCCGTGGCTTCCCTGAACCACCATCGCGGCGAGACTTCCTCCGCCGCCGCCCCCCTGCTGTCGAGCGTGACCGACATCAAGGCCGATGGCGATCACACCATTGTTATGGAGCTCGACCAGGGCTTCGCTGACCTGCCGTGGATCATGACCGACTATCACCTGGCCATGTGCCCGGCCAAGGACGATGGGACCCTGGACTGGGAATCCGGCATGGGCGCAGGACCCTACCAGATAAAGGAACGCGATGCCGGCGTCCGGATTTCTCTTGAAAGGCATGACGGCTGGCATAGAGAGGGTGCCTACTTCGACTCAATCGAAATGACGGTCCTCAATGACCCGAACGCGCGCCAGGCCGCCTTGGTAACCAACGACGTGGACGCGGTGACCTCCCTGGACCTGAAGACCTTGTCCTTGCTGCGCCGTGACAAGAACGTCGAGATCGACAATGTGCCGAGCGGTTCGGCGATCACCCTGCCCATGTTCTGCGACGTGGCGCCCTACGACAATGTGGATGTCCGCCTGGCCCTGAAGTACGCCATCAATCGGGAGGAGTTGGTCCAGAAGATCCTTTATGGCACGGGCACCATCGGCAACGACTACCACGTGTCGCCGGGCATGCCCTATTACCCCGACCTGCCGCAGCGGCCCTACGATCTGGACAAGGCCAAGTTTCATCTCAAGAAGGCGGGCCATTCGACCCTCGATATTGAACTATCGGCCGCCGACAGCGTCCTGCCGGGCGCGGTCGATATGGTCGTGCTCTACAGCCAGCAGGCCAAGGGCGCGGGTATCAACATCAAGCCGGTGCGCGAGCCGAACGATGGCTATTGGTCCAACGTCTGGCTGGTCAAGCCCTTCGTCTTCGTCAAGTGGGGCGCCCGTCCGACGCCGGACAACATGTTCACCCTGGCCTATAAGGCGGGGGCTGATTGGAATGAATCCCACTGGGAGAACGAGCGGTTCAACGAGCTGCTGCTGCTCGCCAAGAAGGAGCTGAACCAAGAACGCCGGGCGGAGATGTACCGCGAGATGTGCGAACTGGCAAAAGACGATGGCGGCACCATCATCCCGATGTTCACCAACTTCGTCTATGGGCGGCGCAAGTCCGTCCAGCACGGCCCGAACCTGGCGTCGAGCTGGGAGCTGGACGGCGCGCGCGGCTATCATCGCTGGTGGTTCGCCTAGAGCGTCGGTCGGCCATTTGGCACCATTCTGACGGAGCGGTTTTGTGGCAAGGTCAAGCGAAGGCTCGATGGGCCTATCCGATGATAGGCCCGAGAGGCTTGGCGCGGGATTTGGCGCCAAACCGCCCGTCCCCCTGAACCGGGATTGATCCCGGTTCATATGGCTTCTTCGAGCAACAAATCGGGAACAGCCGATTTGCGGGGGCTTGGCTTTGGCCGGCGATAGGAAGTTCGGTCCTGCTGTCGAAACGGGCTTGCGAGATGCGATGGCATCGCGACCGCACCCGTTTCGCCAGCGGTTCGCCACGCCAGAAGCCAAGCAGAATTGATCCCAAATTGCCGCCCGATGCTCTAAGAGACCAATGCCACTTCATGGTGGTGATCTCGGGGGCGCGGAAACGATCCGCGCCCCTAGCGGAGGATTCACGGCTCAGCATTTGAATAGAGCCTTTCTCCTCCAGTGGCCAAGGATGCCGCAAGAAAATCCAGTCTGGGACGGTTTTGCCTACGGCAAGAAATCGGCCCGAACCCTATCATTGGTTGGTTGGGCAAATGACCCATCGATGACCCCCGGCAGAGACCTGGCGGCCTTCCCCTTGCAGCGCTTGGCGATCCATGACCGGGTTCACTTTATTTCTGCTTGTCACTCCTGTAGATTAGCGAGGATCCTTCGGGACGCGCCATGATTGATGATATGATTGCATGTGTTGGGTCCATGGAGCCATCCGACACAGAAAAACCTCCCGAAGATCCGACAGGAAACGCAGTAGCATATAGCCATCTTTTTTAAGTTTGATCATATGTGGGAATTGGGCGGCAAAAGAAATCCTTTACTGGCAGGGCCGCATCGCATTGTCGTGGCGAGCCTTGTCATCTCGGTGTTTGCCTTTTTGATCCGGCCTGCCGAAACGGCCGAACCGGGTCCGGTTGGGATCGCGGTCTTTGATTTCGAGCTGGTTGATAGGAGTGCGGGCGGCGGCATCATCGACCAGGATGCAACCGACAGCGAGTATCTCAGAAAGTCAACGGAAGAAGCGCGCCGTCTGCTTTCCGCTTCGGGGCGCTATGCCACCGTCGACACCAGTGGTGTTGCCGGTGATGTGATCTCGGCCGGCGGCATCCAACACTGTGACGGTTGCGAAGGCGCCTTGGCAAAAACACTGGGTGCGGAACGATCGCTGGCAGGCATCGTCACGCGGATAAACCGCACCGAATACACGGTTCAGATCCTGGTCCGGGACACCCAATCCGGCGAGGTTTTGTCCAACATGTTTACCGGCCTGAGGATGGGCGCCAACTACGCCTGGCCTCGCGGCGTCAAATGGCTCATGAAGAACAAGTTCCTGTCTGCCCAGCACGCCGAATAGACGATGCTATTTATCGAGCCTGGGCTGTCCCCGGAGTTATGACCGAGGTTTCTCGGTGATTTTCGTGCGGCAACAACCTTGCTTACCCGGAGACCATAGTTCCAGTTCATAGGTGAAACCTGCAGTATCCAGGACGGCTTGATCCCAGGCAGACGCACAGTAGAGCAAAGTGCAAACTTCTTCATCGCTGCACCCGGCCTCTATCCACGCATCCTTCAACGGGCAGGTCATGTTCTTGAACTCGAGGCAGGTATCGTTTAGTTGCCTGATTTCGGTTGAGTAAGTGACACCCTTGTCAGGCGATTTTGCAAAGCATTCGGCCATGCCTGCAAAGTCGCGCGGGCCTAGATGCGCCAATGTCTCGCCCACGGCCGTGCCCTGCGCATGGCTGGCACTGCGCATGACGCTGACAGCTTCAGTCTCACCATATCGTTTTGACAGTTCTCGAAATACTTCGAGATAGATTCTTCCGCGTTCCTTGATGGCGTCCCTTAGCAGAGAGTTAGATTGTTTCTGGTTCATTTTTGGGCCACTCCGTATTTCAGCGAACCGCTACACCGGCATGACGCTATCTTTCTTGAAGAGCGTTTCACAACACAGAAAACCTCTGTTGGAGGCGTAGAAATACTGAGTCTCGATGGATGTGATCTCATGTAATTCTTCGCCGAGGAGATAAAGATGACCTATAGACTTCCTTCGCTGAACACCTTGCGTGCCTTCGAAGCAGCAGCGCGGCATCTGAGTTTTAAAGCGGCCGCCAGCGAGCTTGGTGTTACTGCGGGCGCCGTGAGCCAACAGGTCAAGAAATTGGAAGGATCGCTGGGTGTGGCCTTGTTCAGCCGGCTACCGCGGGGTTTGCTGCTGACGGATGAGGGGGAGGCATATCTACCCCGGATCACCAAAATCTTTGAAGACTTAACCGAAGCCACAGAAGCAATAGCGCCTGAAATAAATGGCAAAAAATTTACCGTTGGCATTTGCGCAAAAGCGACGACTGTGTTGCCGCAGGGTTGGCCCTGTCACTGCGACCATCTGAAACCTTATGTGCGAGACGCAATTCAAACAACTGATGTTGAGCTGGTCAGAACCAATGAGATCGATTGCCTCATTCGACTTGGCGGCGGTCCTTATGGAGAGCTTTTTCTGGAATCAATTCCAAGCGCGCCGAGCGCGAAGGACCGTTTCGATGAATTGCATTTCGTCTGCAAACCTGGTCTTGCAAACTGCGCGCAAACCAGGGCCTTGATAGAAGACTTGAAGGAACACGCGCTGTCCAAGAAATGATTTCCACAGGTGGCTAGACTATTCCGCTCTGGGCGGCGCCCACAGGCGAGCGGCCGTCGACGCCATCGCCGCCAAACCGGCCCCACGCGGCCTCCGCCACTGGCAGCCGCGACGCTAGCGAGGGACCATGGCCGACCGTGGCCAGGACGGAGAGGATCGTGTCACCCAGAAACGACATCACGCGAACTTGTAAACCATTCCTTTCGGCCGCTATCTTCAGATCATGACTTGCGCTGTTCTTCTTGACCTCGATGGCACCTTAATCGATTCCTACCCCGGCATTTTAGCAAGCTGCATTGCGGCTCTACGCGCCCTTGGACATGAACCGGATGAAAGTCTCGATATCAGGCATACCATCGGGCCTCCGCTCGAAGACATTATGCAAAATTTGCTCCGGTCATTCGAAGATGACAGGGTCAACGAAGCAGTGGCCGCCTATCGTCAACATTACGGTGAATGCGGATACCTCGGAAGCGTGCCATATCCGGGAATTGGCAAATCCCTCGAAGAGATGAAGCGGACTGGACTGCAGATCTATCTCGCAACATCAAAAAGGGCGATCTTCGCAAGCCGCATTCTGGAGCATCTGGAATTTACCACTTACTTCGACGGCATCTATGGCTCAGTGCCGAGCGGTGAGCTGGATCATAAGCCTGAACTGCTCGCCCATATTCTTTCTAAACATAGTCTTTCGCCAAGTCACAGTCTGATGGTCGGGGATCGCCGACACGATATTATCGGGGCAAATGCGGTCGGAATGCGCGGTCTTGGCGTGCTCTGGGGTTATGGTACGCGAGACGAACTGGAAACTGCCGGCGCAGACCGGCTGGTGGATTCCCCTGCCGATCTCGCCCGCACCGTCCTTTCGATGGTCAGTGGGACACATTGCGCAGAGCAAGGCGATTAGCATCAGCCCGTTGGCCGGCCGATGAGCGTGAGAACCTTATGGATAGCTTCACTATTCGCGAAACCGGAGCGTGCGACTTCCCCTTGATCGAGCGGCTTTATCCGGATGCCTTCCCAAATGAAGAACTTCGCCCTCTCGTCAGAGACCTGTTACAGGATACGCCCAACCTGCTCTCGCTGGCCGCTTTCGTGGAGCCCACGCTCATCGGGCATATCGTTTTCACGCCCTGCGGCGTGACCGGAGGAAACGGCGCTGTCGCCCTCCTGGGTCCGCTCGCCGTAGCAACGGCCTGGCAGAAGGCTGGCATCGGTAGTGCGCTCGTGCGCGCGGGCCTTGATCGCTTGCGACCTGCTCAATTCGACCAAGTTTTCGTGCTTGGTGATCCAGCCTATTACGGTCGCTTCGGCTTTGAAGCGGAACGATCGGTTGCGCCGCCCTTTCCCTTGCCTGAGGAATGGCGTGAGGCTTGGCAGTCGATCGCGCTTCGACGCGACGCGCCGAAACAGCGAGGGACGCTCAGCCTTCCGCGAGCCTGGAACGAGCCGACTCTCTGGGCGCCCTAGCGCGGCGATTTTGCGGTCCGGGTGCGCAACAGCTTGCTTCAATCCATCGCCGAGAGAACGGATTGGATAAACGGGGCCTGCCCCTACGATCGTCACCACCTAGAGGCGGAAAGCCGTTTGAAATGGGCAATAATGGCCAGGAACAGTCATCGGATCGTCGCCCCAACGGCGTGGATTTTTGGGTCGTTGGCATCTAGAGCGTCCCCGACACCGCATTCATCCCAGCGCCCAGTAAGAAGAGCGCTAGCCCGGATCGGTCATGAAGTCTGTTTTTTGGGCTTGGATGTCTTTATTTCAGATGCGCTGAGCGCTGTTGCATTGAAGGAATAGTGGATTTCGCAGGGATCAGGTTTTCGGGCATCGGTTCTTACGAGGTCTTTGTGCAATTTTCCTGGATTTCGGCGGCAGTGGGCCGAGCGTCAAACCGGCGCTTTAATACATAGCGTAATTCCGGTGGTCACTCTCCCGAGCCTAAGATGCGGGGTCGCTGAGGAGCGCCCCATGAGGCTAAACAAGGAGAGTGACCATGGTTGAGTATGTCGGATTGGACGTGTCGAAGGAAGAGACGCGCTTTTGCGTGGTCGACGAGACGGGCAAGATATTGGCGCAAGGCAAGGCGTTGAGCGACCCTCGGTCGCTGTTCGAGGCCTTGCGGGCACACAGCCTTTGTCCGGCGCGCATCGTGCTGGAGACGGGGACGCTGTCGGCTTGGCTGGCGCGCGGTCTTCGGGCTTATGGTTTGCCGGTGGATGTCATCGACGCGCGCCAGGCGCATGCGGTGATGAAGCTGCAGCACAACAAGACGGACGCCAATGACGCGGTTCTCTTGGCCGAGATCGCGCGCACGGGCTTTTGCCGCTCGGTCTCGCTGCCGAGCGAGGCGTCACAGATCCATCGGATCACCGTCAAGGCGCGCCAGCATCTGGTACGTCAGCGGCGCGACACCCAGAACGCGATCCGGGGGCTTCTCGGCGCCCTGGGGCTGCGCTTTGCCAAGGGCTCGGGCAAGCTGGCCGAGCGGGTACGCGCGGCCTTGCAAGACCGGCCCGAGCTGGTACCGATCATCGCGCCGCTCTTGGCCAGCGTCGCGGCGCTGGCGGTCCAGATCAAAGGCCTTGACGCGGCCGTCTCGGCGGCGGCCAAGGCCTCGCCGGCCTGCCGCTTGCTGATGACGGTGCCGGGCGTCGGCATGATCACGGCGCTGACCTTTGCCGCCACCATCGGCGATGCCGGGCGCTTTTCCAAATCGCGGGACGTGGGGGTCTATTTGGGGCTGACCTCGCGGCGCCACCAGTCGGGCGAGATGGATTACAGCGGGCGCATATCGAAAATGGGCGACAGCCTGCTGCGCAGTCTTCTCTATGAGGCGGCCAACAGCTTGTTGAGCGTCGTCCGCCGCGCTCACCCCTTAAAGGACTGGGCGCGGCGCATCCGCAAGAAAACCAGCCACAAGAAGGCCTGCGTGGCACTCGCCCGCAAGCTGGCGGTGATCCTGCACTGCATGCTGGTCACCGGCGAGGCCTTTCGCTGGCCGGAGAAGAAGGTCACTGCGAAGGGGTAGAAAAGTCAAATCGACAAGCGGTTCCAAAAAAGCCAGAGGAGGTTTCGTCCCGCGCCGGGACGCTGGCCTGAGGCCATCTCGCGAACTTGGTTGCAAGACGAGCGATCCTGACACCAACGATCCCTCGCCATCGCGTCTAATACATTGGGAGGCCAAAGCCAAAGGGCACTATGATGAAGCGCGCCGGCAAACCCGCCGGTGACGACTTCGAAGACAACCGTGAACCCGGCAAAGGACGAAAAAGGCTTTGGAGCTTGACCCGGAGACCGGAATTAGACAACCGAGATGATTGTTTGGGCTGAAAGAGCCGGATATCGACACTACCCGGGCTTAAGTTTGGCGCAGGCCATTGCGAAGAGCTTTTTGTCGGGGCAGGCGGAGGAGAGGTGCAAGCAAACGCGCCGGGTATTGCGGGTCACCACGGCGCCGATCTTGAGCAGCTTCAGGCGAAGGGTGCCACATTGCGCCCGCGCCAAGACGCTTCCCTTCAGTGCCACGCGGCGGATGGTTTCAATCAGGATATAGGCCAAGCTGGCTAGGATCAGCCGGAACTGGTTGGGCCACCAACGGTGACAGGAGGTACGATCGGCAAACAAATCCAGTTGCTGCTCTTTGATCCGGTTTTCCATTTCCGCGCGCCGGCAATACAGCCTGTCATAGAGTTCTTGGCCATCGCCCTCAAGGTTGGTGACCACATAGCGCGGGTTGGCACCTTTGGCGGTATATTCCAATCGCGCAATGACCCGGCGCGCTCGCCCCCATGTCTTGGCGCCGTAACGAAATTCAGCAAAGCGCCGCTGTTTCTTCGCCGTTTTGTCATGGTCCTCTTGGGCCATGGCCATATCGGTTTTGGATAAGTCAGCAAGCCGGCTGTTTCTGGCCAAGCCGACGATATAGTGAACATCCCTGCGTTCACACCAGGAGAGCATCTTATGGCGGCAGAAACCGGAGTCGGCCCGCAGGATGATACGCACCTTGGGCCATACTTCGCGCAAGCGCTTGACCAACAACGACAAGATGGCCCAGGCATGCTTGGCGCCGTCAATCTTCGAGGGGCGTAGATAGCTGACCAAAAGCTGGTCGCCGCAGAAGACATAGAGCGGCAAAAAGCAATAGTGGTCATAGTAGCCGTGGTAGAATTTTCGTTCCTGGTTGCCATGCACCGCATCATCGGTGGCGTCGAAATCGAGAACCAGTTCCTCAGGTGGTGCCTTAAATGAAGCGATAAAGCTTTCAAGCATCGAGACATGCGCTGCCCACGCCCATTTGCGATCTGCGGTGCGGTCCAGGCGTCCGATCGTCGAAGCACTGGCCAGCGTTTGATCCCGGCCCACGGCCGTTTGCAAGACAAGATCGTGCCGCAAGGCGTCGTGGTCGTTAACGTCCTCGTAGCCAAGTGCCACGGCGAACACCCGTTGGCGGAGCAAGGCCGGCAGTCTGTGGCGGATCTTGCCGGACTGACGTTCATCCTCAAGACGGCGCGCGACATCCCGCAACAGACCGATACGCCGCTCCGCTGCGGACAACAACAACGCCCCGCCAAGGGATGAGATCTCACCGCCGCCGAAATCGGCCAAAATTTGACGCCGACAAACGCGTGGAAATGCAATCGTCGAAGGGGTACAATCCGTCACCGTCAATCTCCGCGTCTAATTCCGATTAAGCAACTGAATTATAACGCATCTGTGGAGATTGGCGGTGCCTTTTCACGAATCTTTCGGGCTAGCGCGCGGTCACACATCCCCACAAGCGGACGACGATTGATGCACCAAAGGGACGTCAGGTCGTGTCAATACCTCTGTGTCCCGGCCCCGTGAGGGGCTGCCCATTGTCGGGGCGATGTGTGTTAAACAGGGGCATGACAAAAGGCTCCGAGCTGGTGAATCATCTGCGAGATTTGGAGACGCGCTTGCTGGACCCAAAGGTTCGGCAATCGCCGAACCTCCTTGAGCAGCTACTGGCTGCCGACTTTGTTGAAATCGGAAGTTCTGGCCGTATATACGACAAGTCAATGGTGATCCAGGCTTTGCAGCAGGACCCAGGGTTTGACGGTCCGCGCACGATTTCCGATTTCAGCGCGCGCTTGCTTGCCCATGCGATCGTGCTGGTCACCTATCGAATTCGCGAAACCGGCACTCTTCGAAGCTCTATCTGGCGGCAGGACGGCGAACGTTGGAGCATGGTGTTTCATCAGGGCACACGCTCCAAACCCAAGTGACCAAGATTCATGATTTCTCAGGGCCGTGGTGATTTCCACACGCTCTAGGGCGGTTTCGGCGACGGCAAAAGGACGGTTCGAGGATCGCTCGTGACGACAACATTTTTCATCGGCTTTATGGATTCCCCTCCCCTGCGTCGTTAGTCTGCGGAAGACAAGGAGATCCGCCGTGGTGCGCCGACTGACCACAATTCTGGCCGCTGATGTCGTCGGCTACAGCCGCCTCATGGCGGCCGATGAAGCGGGTACGCTGGCCGCCATCAAGGCCGACCGGGTCGAGATCATGGCGCCCAAGACGAGCCAACATAGTGGTCGCGTCGTCAAGCTGATGGGCGACGGCACGCTGATGGAATTCGGCAGCGTGGTGAACGCCCTCGCCTATGCAATCGACGTGCAGCGGGCGGTGGCCGAACGCAATGCCAGCCAGCCGGACGAGCGGCGCGTCGCCTATCGCATCGGCATCAACATTGGCGACGTCCTGGTGGAAGGCGACGACATCTACGGCGACGGGGTCAACGTGGCCGCGCGCCTAGAGGCCCTGGCCGAGCCCGGCGGTATCGCCATCTCCCAATCGGTCTATGAGCAGACCCGCGGTAAGCTCGACGTCCCCTTCGAGGACATGGGCGAGAAGTCGGTCAAGAATTTCGCCGATCCCCTTCGCGTCTATCGCATCGTCTTAGGGGGGAAGGCCCGCAAGCCCGGCCGCACGGCCCGCTCGACGCCGCCGCGCCTCGAGCAGGCACGCGGATCCATCGCGGTCTTTCCCTTCGATAGCCTATCGCCCGACCCCGACGACGCCTTTATTGCCGATGGACTTGCCAGCGAAATCACCAACATGCTGTCGCGCATCTCCGATCTGCGGGTCGCCTCCCGTTCGGCTATCTTCGCCTCGCGAGGCCAAGGCGGCGATGCCTGGAAGCTGGTGCAGGAGATGGGCTATCGCTATGTCTTGACCGGCAACGTGCGCCGCGCCGGCGACCGCCTGCGGGTGATCGCCGAGCTGACCGAGACCGCCAGCCGTAGCCAGCTCTGGTCCAACACCTACCAGCGCCGCCTCGCCGACCTCTTCACGGTCGAGGAGGAGATCGCCGAAGCCATCGTCGTCGCCTTCGGCGGCGAGTATCTGCGCGCCGAATGGCAGCGGGTGAGCAGCAGGCCTACCGACAGCCTGGACGCCTGGGGGTTGGTGCAAAAGGCCCGCGCCCTCAACCTGCCGGTCAACCGCGATGCCATCGGCGAGGCCCTGGAAATGGCCCGCGAGGCGGTTCAAATCGACCCGGCCTATGCGGGCGCTCATGCCTGCCTCGCCTCGGTTCTGACCCAAAGGATCATCAGCGGCTTTAGTGATGACCCGGTGGCGGACCGGGCCGCCGCCACCGCCGCCGTCGAGCGCGCCGCCGAGCTGGCGCCCGGTGACCCCGCCGTGCTGCGCACCCTTGCCAAAGTTGGCAGCAATTGCGGCCGCCACCAGCAGGCCATCGCCGCCCTGCGCCGGGCAGTCGAGATCGCGCCCTTCGATTTTCATTGCTGGGGCCGACTGGGGCGCACCCTTTGCTATGGGGGTGATGCGGAAGGGTTGCGCGAGGGCCAGGCGATCTTGGACCGCATTCTGGCCTCGGCTCCCAATCATCCGATGGTCCCCTACTGGCTCTATTTCAAGGCCAACGCCTGTTCGCTCGAGGAGCGCTTCGAGGATGCCGCCCGCTTTGCCAGGAGAAGCCTCGACATCCAGCCCGGCTATGTCGGCGCCTGGGTGGCGCTGGCCAATGCGCTGGGCAGCCTCGGCCGCGGCGAGGAGGCAAAAGACGCCATGGCCCGGGCGCAGCGCGTCAATCCGGCCATGACCCCCGAGCACCTGGCCGAGCAAATCCGCATTGCCGCCGGCGGCGACGCGGCCCACGCCGAAAAGGCGCTTGCCGGCCTGAAAGCAGCGGGGCTTTACTAGGCGGATGAGTTAAGGTTGTGCCTCCTGTGGCGAGCAAGCAGCGTTGCTTTTATGGGTGTCGTGCGATCACCCGTATTTCGATAATCGTGCCCTCCGACGCAAAGCCGGCGACCTCGATAGCGGTCCAGGCCGGGTAGGGTTCTTTCACGTACTCCGCCCGTATTGCCTTGAAAAGCTCGAGATGATCCCTCAGCCCAACGTGATAGCTTGTCATTTCGACGACATGGCCAAAGTCCATACCGCCTTCCTCAAGCACCCGCGCAACTTGTAAAAAGGCTTGTCGAATTTGCTGTTCAGGATCACTTGAGAGCGCGCCGTTCGGCGCCACTCCTGTAAAGCCTGTGAAAAATACAAAGCCGTCGCATCTGAGTCCCGGCGACATGCGCCAATCATCATAATAGCTCTGCATTTCCTTGGGGATGATCGGTGTTTTGACCATAGAGTTGACTATAGCAAGAGTGCTTAGGCCGGTCTCGCGGCCCTGGATTGTCTCGTCCCTGCCTTACCAGAGTTCATTGTTGAAGTCTCTTCCAAGCTTGCCCGGCCGACTGTCGCTTTGAGTCGGTCCGACCCAGCAAACTCTGCTAAGGTTCCGACTTGGTCATCGGCGTGAGCAGGAGAATTGAACATGGGCGACTATGGTCGATTGATGGATCGTATCGCAAAGGGCGAGCGGATTCTGATCGACGGCGCGACCGGCACCGAGATCGAAAGGCGCGGCGTACCACAATTGGACAATGCCTGGAACGGCGGCGGCGCCTTGAGCCACCCGGATGTCCTGCGCAAGGTGCACGAAGACTACATTCGCGAAGGTGCTGAGATTATTATCGCCAACACCTTTGCCACTCATCGGCACGCCCTGCGCGACGCTGGTGTCGAGGATCAGTTCGAGTTTCTCAATCGCCGCGGGGTGGAGCTGGCGATCGAGGCGCGTGAGCACACGCAGGCGCCGAGCATTCTCGTCGCGGGGGGACTCTCCTATTGGGCCTGGTCGGGAAACTGGCCCGCCCCCGAAGATCTGCGGGCAGGTACCGAAGAACAGGCATCAATCATGGCCGAGGCAGGTGCCGATCTGCTGATGCTGGAAATGATGGTCGATATTGACCGCATGTTGGTCACCCTCGAGGCGGCGCAGGCAAGCGGCCTACCGGTTTGGATCGGCTTGTCGTGTGAGCCGGAGGGTCCCGGTGCCATGGTGCTGCAGCGCGGCGGCCTGCTGTCTGAGGCGCTGGATGTGCTCAAGGGCAAAAACGTCCCGCTTGTCAGCATCATGCATACGGAAGTGGAATATGTAAACGCCTGCCTCGATATTGTCGCGGATCGCTGGGCGGGCCCTGTCGGGGTCTACGCCCATTCGGCCCGCTGGGTTGGCGATACATGCTACTACGATGTGACCATATCTCCAGAAGACTATGCAGCCCATGCTCAATCTTGGCTCGGGCGCGGCGTGCAGGTCATTGGCGGATGTTGCGGTTTGGGAGTCGACCACATTAAGGCCTTAAGGTCACTCGTCTGAAAGGTATCGTGGTCGTTTATGCAAGGGCGGGGGAGCCCGCTCCCGGATTTGTCCGGCTGACTATCGCTCCTATACGGCCCGACCAACAGCCAGCCTAGAGCGACGGCCAGAGGCCAAGCAGAATTGATCCCAAATTGCCGCCCGATGCTCTAAAGCCCGCCAATTGGCCTCGGCAAATCCCAGAACAAGCGAGTTCTGGTCCAAGGATCGATTTTGTTCGTATTTGTATAAGCGTAGTATAGTGCTGGTTGATCAATAATAGTGCCTCATGACGCCACTAATCGCGCTTTCAGTTGTTGGCTATGACAACCGAGCGGATACGCAGGATCATGATGCGGCGCCCTTGTACTATAGCGAAATCGTGGCCAGCGAGAACCTATCCAGCGAGGTTTGGCGTGACCACCGCACGTTTCGGGCCGGGATCAGTGGTCTTTACATGGTGACTGTGGATTTTTGGTCGGTTGTTGATCAAAACGGGAGCGACGGCGGCGTCGAGATAGCCGTCTTCCACAATCACCAAAACAGTGGATTCAAGGAAAAGGCCGTTGCGCGCAGAGGTCAAGAAGCGGCGAATCCTGCCGGTAGCTGTACCGTCGTTCTTGATGTTGCTGCGGGCGACGAGATTGAAACCCGCATTCGGAGCGATGACGCGCGCTGTGTTCCACGGTACAGCTTCACAATTGTCAGTCTCTAAGAGCCTGACGGCGATCGGCGCCAGCCCGACAATCTCTTGTGCCGGCAGCCACGGCCAGAGGTTTCGGCCTTGGCTGTCGTGGCCAGATGGTCCCCGGTTGTTGCTGTCATGAACCTTTATCGACCCAAGGAAAATCCGCCAAAAAAAACCGGGACGAGGAGGTCCCCCCTCGCCCCGACTCGACGCGTCTTGGATGACGCCGGGACCGGCGCCCGACGGCTGGGTTCTATCCTAGACCAGCTCGACCTCGCGTTCCTTCGCCGACTGGGCTGCAGCCGGCACCTGGGCAGGCCGATTTCGCAAGAAGCTGCGGATCTTGTGAGCAACCCGCTGCGGGTTCGGACGGATGTCACCGTCATAGCCGCTACAGGAAAAGAGCTCTCGCGCTTCTTCCAAAGTAATGTCAAAGAAACCCATCACCGCCCGCCAGTCGGTTTTCTCGCGGTACTTTGGCTGGCAGTCCTTGAGGCTGTCGTCGCGCTCAAGCCGCAGTCCCTGGGCGCGAAACCATGGCTCGCCCGCCGCCAGGCCGACAGCACAGCCGCGACCGTCATCATACCAGCGGGAAAAGGTCAGCTTGCCTTCTTCTGGCAGTGTCGAAAGAAAATCGGCCAAGCGTGCCAGGCGCTCGTCACCACTTGCTCGAAAACTCGGAATTTGCCCCGGTACCCTGAACTCCATGCGTCCTCCAGACCTGCCAAATTCTTTGATTTATCATCATACTAATTTGGCAGTTTCATTTATTTTAACTAATAAAAATAGATATCTTGAGAGTAATTAGAACAAAATTATCGGCGATAGTCAACAATTCTGATGTAATTCAAGGTGCTTTACTTCCTAAACATTTATAGTTAATGTCATGATTTATATATTGTGCAGAGCGATTTTTCCTTTGTCAAACCGAGAGTTCACTTTATTTGCATTGTCGACACCGCCGTCATTTGCATGACTGGCCAAGGAATTCCTTCAAATAGGAAAGACTTTGATCTAGAAATAATTAGACGACAGTCTGAAGACACTGGGTCAAGAGATGACAGCGCCGTTGAACTATAGTGATGCCTTGCTGCGGGACATCCTAAGCCGCGTCCGGACGATCGCTATGGTCGGTGCCAGCCCCAATTGGAACCGGCCAAGTTATTTCGCCATGAAGTATCTGCAGGAGAAAGGCTATCGGGTGATTCCAGTCAATGCCCGTGCCGCCGGGCAGGAGATTTTGGGCGAAGTCTGCTATGCCAGCCTGGCTGATGTTCCCGAGTCAATCGATATGGTTGATATTTTTCGCAACTCTGAGGCGGCTGGCGGCGTCGTTGACGAAGCCATCGCGGTGGCCGCGGATAAGTCCATCAAGGTGATCTGGATGCAGCTCGGCGTACGCAATGATGCAGCAGCAGCGCGGGCCGAGGCGGCCGGCTTGACGGTGGTGATGGACCGTTGCCCCAAGATCGAGTACGGCCGGCTCAATACGGAGTTGAGCTGGGGTGGCTTTAACTCGCGCATCATTTCCAGCAAGCGACGGCGGATGACGGTGGCATGAGCGACGAAAACGCGAAGCATGGTGGGGGTGCCAAAGACTATGGCTTTGAAACCAGGATGGTGCACGCCGGCGGCCAGCCCGAGCCGGTAACCGGGGCGCGGCAGACGCCGATCTATCAGAACACTTCCTACGTCTTCTACGATGCCGATCACGCCGCATCCCTCTTCAACCTGCAGACCTTCGGCTTTATCTATTCGCGGCTTACCAACCCGACCGTATCGGTGCTGGAGGAACGTCTCGCCAGCCTGGAGGGCGGCCGTGGCGCCACCTGCTGCGCTTCCGGGCATGCCGCGCAAATTCTCACCTTCTTTGCCTTCATGGAACCGGGGGACGAATTTATCGCCTCCAATCGGCTTTATGGCGGCTCGATCACCCAGTTCGGCAAGACCTTCAAGAAATTCGACTGGCAGGCGCGCTTCGTTGACGTAGACGACATCGAGGCGGTGCGAAAGGCGATCACGCCAAAGTGCAAGGCGGTCTTTGTCGAGAGCCTGGCCAATCCGGGCGGTGTGGTCTCCGACCTAGAGGCCTTGGCCGGGCTCTGTCAGGAGGCCGGCATTCCGCTGATCGTCGACAATACCATGGCGACCCCCTACCTCTGTAGTCCCATCGACTGGGGCGCCGACCTGGTGGTGCATTCGACCACCAAGTTCCTCTCCGGCAACGGCACGGCGGTAGGCGGCGCAGTGGTCGACAGCGGCCGCTTCGACTGGGGGCAAAACGACAAGTTCGCCGGCCTCAGCCGGCCGGAGCCCGCCTATCACGGCCTCAGCTTTTATGAGACCTTCGGCGACATGGCCTTTACCACTCATGCCCACGCGGTGGGTTTGCGCGATCTGGGCGCGACCATGGCGCCGATGAACGCCTTCCTCACCCTCCTCGGCTGCGAGACCTTGGCGCTGAGGATGGAGCGCCACTGCGCCAACGCCAAAGTGGTGGCGGAGTATCTCGAGGCCCATGACCAGGTGGCCTGGGTTTCTTGCGCTGCCCTGCCCTCCAGCCCCTACCACACCTTGGCCAAGAAGTACCTGCCCAGGGGCGCCGGCTCGGTCTTCACCTTCGGCCTGAAGGGTGGCTACGACGCCGGCGTCAAGGTGGTGGAAAGCTGCGAGCTCCTCTCTCACCTTGCCAACATTGGCGACAGCCGCTCGCTGATCCTGCACCCGGCGTCCACCACCCATCGTCAATTGAGCGACGAGCAGCGCCTGGCTGCCGGCGCCGGCCCGGAGGTGGTGCGCCTTTCCATCGGCCTGGAGACCCCCGCCGACATCATCGCCGATTTGGAGCAGGCGATCGCCAAGGCGGCCGGGTGATAGACGGTGGGCGGGGGAGCATGGGATGGTGGGCATACGAAGTGTCGCCAGGTGAAGTTTTTCAAGAAACATGACATATTTGCATGATTAGCGAGACGAAAACGAGGCCCTGAGCAGGCGGTGGCATAAACCTAATGGGCTCTACGAGCCGGTCCTTGCAGAGGAGCGCCCTATGAAAGAACGCGACGCGCCGTTGACCATAGAGCCGGAATTGCGCGCACGCTTGATGGATCTCGCAGCACGCAGCGGCACCTCTTTGGCTGAACTTGTGGAGTCCGTTCTATGTGCCCATGCGGATGAGCAAGAACGCATCCTTGACGAATTATCCGAGGACGAAGAACGATGGCAACGCTATCTTGCCGACGGGCAGAATGTCTCATTTCAGGTGGTTCGAGAGAAGCTTCACGGTTTGGCTGGTGAGGCAGCGCGTAAAACGCAAACACGGTGAAACTGGTATTCCTGCCTGAAGCGGTCGATGACATCGATCGACTTTTTGAATTCTTGGTCGACAAGAATCCCATTGCTGCCCAGAAAGCGATGCTGGCGATTGACGAAGGGATCACCTTGCTCCTGGAAAATCCCTTTCTCGGTATCCCAATGGAGCACAACATCGAATACCGTCAGCTCTTTGTCCCCTTCGGCAAGAGTGCTTACATCTTGCGTTATCGTATCGACAAAACGAATAGGTCACTGGTCGTCGTGCGTGTTTGGCATGGGCGAGAGCTTCGGAGTTGACGGTTGGGGTGGCCAACCAATTCTTTGATCTAGGAACTGTCATTGCCCAGCAGTGAAATACAAATCATCCCCATCGTCGATGGTCTACCCGCAGATTTTCAAGTCTTGGGGGCAGAGGCACGGCAAGAAGGCTACCAATTCCTCGATCGCTTGGCGCGCCAGTGGGCTAGCGGTGAATGCCGATTTGATCGCCAGGATGAAGTGCTGCTGGCTGCCCACAAGGATGGCATCCTCGCTGGACTTGGCGGAATCACCGGTGACCCATTCATTCCAGGTGCATTACGGATGCGGCGGTTCTATGTCCGTTCTCAGTTTCGCGGGCGCGGCATTGGCCGGGCTCTTGCCGCGGTCTTGCTCGATCAAGCGCGACGAAGCGGCCACACCATCACCGTCAATGCCGGAACAAAAGAAGCTGCCTTGTTTTGGGAGGCACTTGGATTTGTGGCAGAGTCATCGCAGCGGCACACACATTGGCTGGACCGATCATCTAAGATGTAGTGGATTTGCCGTTTGTCCTCAGTCACCTCCGCCGAGGCCCCATGACCCTCTTCGCCACTTCTGAATATCGTCAGCGCGTCGCCCGCACCCAGGCCAAGATGGCCGAGCGCGGCATTGAGCTCCTACTGGTCGCCAGCCCGGCCAACCAGTTCTATCTCACCGGCTATGACGGCTGGTCCTTCTATACGCCGCAGATGGTGGTGCTGACCCTCGACGAGGAGGACCCGATCTGGGTCGGCCGGGCGATGGACGCGGTCGGCGCCAAGTTCACCGCCTACCTCTCGCCGGAACGGGTGATTCCCTACCCCGACGAATATGTGGCCTCGAGCGAGCGCCATCCCATGGACTTCTTGGTGGCGATCATCAAAGAGCGCGGCTGGCAGAAGCGGCGCATCGGCGTCGAGATGGACGACTACTACTATACCGCCCGCTGGCACGCCATTCTGACCGAAGGTCTGCCCGACGCCACTTTTGTCGATGCCTTCCTGCTGGTCAACTGGGTGCGCATGGTGAAGTCCGATCAGGAGATCGAATTCATGATGCAGGCGGGCAAGATTGCCGCCGTTGCCATGCAGGCCACCATCGATGCGGCGCGGCCAGGGGTGCGCCAGTGCGATGCCATCGCCGAGCTTTACCGGGTGACCACTGGCGGCACCCCGGAGTTCGGCGGCACCTTCACCTGCAAGCCGCCCAACGCCATGGTCGGCGAGTACTGCAGTGCCCCGCACCTCTCCTGGACCGAGGCGCCGCTCAAGGAAGGCGAGATGTTCTACATCGAGCTCGGCGGCTGCCGCCACCGCTACCACGCCCCCTTGTCCCGCTGCTGCTATCTCGGCCAGCCATCAAGGGCACTCAGCGATTTGGCGAAAGTCATCGCCGAGGGGCTGGAAGCGGTACTGGATGCCGTAAAACCCGGCGCGCTCTGCGAGGACCTGGAGGCAGCCTGGCGCCGGGTGATCGCCCGCCACGGCATCGAGAAGGACTCGCGCATCGGCTATCCGGTCGGCATTGGCTATCCGCCGACCTGGGGCGAGCTGACCTGCAGCCTGCGCCAGGGCGATCAAACCCTGCTCGAGCCCAATATGACCTTCCACTGCATTCCGGCTCTGTGGCTTGATGACACAGGCCTGGTCATCAGTGAGTCCTTCGTGGTGACGGAAACGGGCGCCAAGACCTTCGCCGACTTTCCCCGCCAGCTCTTTACCGTAACCTAACCAGGCCCATCATCTCACAAGAGCAGATGCGGCAATGCCTGAAACTCGCTACTCTTCTTTGGAAGGCCTCGGCCTGAATACTTGCCGGAGCGTCGCATGGGAAGGCTCATCCTGCTGATCACCTTGTGGTGTGTCCTCTTGGCGGCGCCCGCCATCGGCGCATCAGGTGACCAGGCCGAAGCCCCGTTAGACATAGACCCGCTGCGTCGCTTCCTGCCGCGCGCTGACATCTTTGTCCCGGTCCCCGGTGGTGTGGCCGCCCTCAAGGAGGATCAGCACCCCGGCGATACCATTGAGGAAAGCCTACGACGCCGGCACGGCGGGTTGGTTGTCGGCTATTGCCTGCGGGCGAGCTGTTCGCGGGTCACCCACTTGGCGGTCATTCAAGTCTGCAACAACCGGATTGGCGGCGCCGAAGGCAACCGGGAATTGGTGTTGGGGGTCATCAAGTTGCCCTTCGGCAA
The DNA here is from genome assembly GCA_965222795.1 of Rhodospirillales bacterium. Classification (GTDB taxonomy): domain Bacteria; phylum Pseudomonadota; class Alphaproteobacteria; order Kiloniellales; family CBDCUY01; genus CBDCUY01. The sequence goes on from OZ244972.1 coordinate 5,393,926, forward strand.
CGCGCCCGGTTGGCTGGTCTCGCTGCGCGGCCGGAACTACGTGGAAAACTTCGCGGTTTTCGGACCCTTTCGCCAGGACCTCGTTGACTTGGCGATGACGAGTGGCAATGGGGTCTACTCTGTCATCGCCGAGGGTAAGGGCGCGGTGGCACCCCTGCAGTACTTGGGCCTGATGATGGCGCCGGAACAAAGCCACGACACCATCGCCGTGCAATACACGCTCGAATCCTTTCCCCAATCGGACATCAAGCTGCCCCGACTGGATGTACGCCACTACTGCGATCGGCCGATGAGCTGAGCCGCTTTAGAGCCTTTTCCGGCCAAATAGAATCAACGCTGTTGCACCAGGGCTGGAGGCGTCCGCTAGGCGCGTGCCGAAGCGCGATGCCCCGGTTCAGATTTATGGGGCGCATCGGGCGAGGCTCGCAACGCCGCGGAGCGCCAGCCCAGGGCAACCAGAACAGGACGGGCGCTTTTGGCCGGACCTCGCGTCGCGCGTCCTCGAATATGCGCAAGCATGTCCTTCGTCCTTGCGCCTAATGTCCGGCCAAAATCGTTCCGTCAGCGTGGTTCAATCTGGTCGGAAAAGGCTCTATCCGCCGCCGCTACCCATCCAATCCAGGGTCGCTTGCCGGCTTTCATCGGTGACTGACTTGACCACCGGGTGGGCGTAGGCAGCCTCGCGCCAGGCCTGCAGCTTGGGGCCAAAGCGTACTTCGCGGCCAAAGACCGGCAAGAGGATTTCCGACAATGTCAAGGTGGCGGGAAAGGCGCAGTCGGCGATGGTCAAGGCCTTGCCGCAGATGTAGGGGGCTGGCTCGAAAAGCTCTTCCATCTTGTCGAGCCGATCCTGGAACTTATCGAGGTGAGCATTTAGCTCGCTGTCGACACGGGTGCTGGGATCGACATGCGCAAAGGTGCGACGCAGGTGCGGTTCCAGCCAGATGTCGTGATAGCGCGACATGAAGCGTTGGTGGGCCCGTTCGGCGGGACTGCCCGGCAGAAGCGGCGGTTCCGGGTGAATCTCCTCCAGGTACTCGATCAGCACGTCGGACTCGCTGCAGCAGAAATCGCCATGCTTGATTGCCGGAATGGTTCCCTGCGGGACGATAGCCATGTAGGTCGGGGTGCTGTAGCCGCCGGGCGGCGGTTCCATGGTGTAGGCGATGCCTTTGACCCCCAGGGCTATGCGGACCTTGGCGCTGTAGGTGCTGACTGGAATGGCGTAAAGGATCATGATTGTCGCTCTCCCCCTATTACTTGGTATTGGACGATGGCATCTGGCTTAGAGCCGCTCATCGGTAACGCTGAGTCAAGGCCGCGGCAGGGTCCGGTTCCTCGGCAAGGGACCCCTCCCCTTCCAAGGCCGCCATGGCGGTCTCCAGGAGGGCGATGAGTTCCTCTGGGTTATCGAAGGGCACTTGCCGGCCATCGTTCAGGGCCGCATTCATGAGCGCCCGCATCTTGACCAGCAGGGCGTGATTGCGGGTGACGTTGGTGCCGTAGCCGAGTTCCTCCAGCCGCTTACCGATAATGTAGGTCGGCGCCCAGCTCGGCATGACTTGATAGCCGGGCCGGCGGCCGATCGACGCCGGGTCCAGGTCGCGCGGTTCGTCACTTTGCTCGAAGTACTTATCGACATAGCGGTAGGCGCGCGCGCCCACCACCGGGGTGTTGGGTGGAATTTCCTGGTGGTCGTGGATGCGCCACATGCGCGCGGCCACCTCCTGAAACTTCTCTGTATTGAAGTGCTGGCGGATCTTGGGATTACCGGCGCGCATCAAGTTGGTGAGCAACATCAGGGCCGAGCCGTGGCCGCCTTGCGCTGCCTGCGGGGTAAAGCCGGACCAAACCCCATCACCGCCGGCCAGGAGGCATTCTAAGGTGGCCGCATCCTCGGTGCCGTTGCCGCTATGCGGATGGGCGAGGATTTTTCGCGGCCTGGGGTGATAGCGCCGCATGAGCCGGACCAGGGCGTAGGTCTCGAAAGGAAAGCGGGTGCCCTTGACGTCCTCGAAAAGGATGCCGGTGATCTCCTCTTGGCCCAGCATCTTGACGACCTGCAGCAGGTATTCCGGGTCTTCGTCGTAAGTGTTGAAGGGGTCGGCCAGGCGAATGTAGATGCGGCCTCGGCGCTCGCCCTGCGGCGGCAGTCGGTCGCGGTAACCACGGATATGGCCTCGCAAATCCTCCAACATTTGCTGTCGGCTCGAGCCAATCTGCAGCAGGGTCGAGGGCCGTGTCTCCACCAGCAGGATGACGTTGGGGATGCCGTAGTGGAGGGTCTGCATGGCGGCCGGGCCGAGCGGAAGCTCCCGGCCGTTGATCATGGGCTCCACGGCAATGGTGGCGAAAAAGGGATCGAGCGACAGCCCCCGATCGATCAGGTGCTCGACGAAGGCTTCGGTCACCGACGGGAAGGCGAAAAAATTCGACAGGCCAAAGTCGTGAAAGCCAAGATCCCGCGCCATTTCCCAAAGGGCGATCTTGTCGTCGAGGGTGTGGCCGAGCCGGGAGGAAAGCGTGGCCTCGCGCGCCGACATGTCGATCAGGCAGGGCTCGGCACTGCGGAGAATCTCGACGCGCTCCTCGATGTGGGATACCGCCTCCTCCAGCCAGGCCCGATCCTCAGCCGTCAACGGGAGGTTCCGCTCGCCTTCCATGCTGCTGGGTGCTCGGCTCATAGAAACCCCTTGTGGCGGCAGGTTTGAAAACTCTAAGACCGCGAGCGCCTGCCGTCTACCCCACTAGGACGAGTAGACTGGCCTAAAGCACATTGGCAACCTCAATCAAGTTGCCGTCCGGATCGCGAAGATAAAGGGAACGGATCGGGCCTTCGGCGCCGCTGCGGGTGACCGGTCCTAACTCAATCGCAACTCCCTGCCCTTCGAGATGGTCGATCACCGCAGGCAGAGGCGTTTCGGTGATGAAGCAGAGATCCGCCGATCCGGGGGTGGGGATTTGGGCCTTGGGGTCGATTGGGCTGGGATGGGGATGCAGGTTGATCTTCTGGCGGCCGAAGTGGAGGGCGACCCGGCCTTCCCCGAAGTCCTGACGGCGCATGCCCAATACCCGCTCGTAGAAGCGGATGCTGGCTTCCATGTCACCTACCGTCAGCACCAGGTGGTCGAGGTGATCGATCACAATAGCCATGATTCTACTCGGCCGGGGCGAGGGCCTGCCGCTGCCGCCGCTCCCCTGGCAGCATGAAGGCCAGTACGGTCGCAACCAGGGCCAAGATAGCCAAGGAAGTAAAGACCCAGGTGAACTCGCCGGTATTCTCCTTGATGAAGGCGACCGCCTGAACCGCCAAGGGTGCGGAGCCGAAAGCCAAGACGAACTTGATGCCGAAGGCTAGGCTTTGATGGCGTTCCGGTGCAAAACGGGCGAGCAACATGTTTTCCGCCGGGATGCCGCCGTTGCTTAGCATTACCGCCAAGGCGGTGACGGCAATCAGCGGCAATCCGCCAAAAGACGCCAGGAGCAGCAGCACCGGTACCTGCAGGACAAAGGCGCCCACATAGATCGGTTTTAACGGATAGCGATCGGCCAAGAGGCCACCCAGGATCTGCATTAGGCCGGCAACGAAGTAGACCAGGGCCACCATGGCGCCGATGCCAAAGGCACCCTCTCCCACCAAATCACGCAGGCGCAGGTCAAAGACTTTCGGCACCGCGGCCTGGGTCATCTGAAAGATCAAGCCCGTCGCAAACATGGTGAAAAGCAGGATAACAAAGGCCCGGGCCATGCCTTTTCCCCCGTTCGACGGCTGCGCTTTGGACGGGCGCTTGCCTTCCTCCACCCAGCCCAGGTGCCAGCAGAGCCATAGCCCCAGACCGGTCAAGAAGCAGACAGCCCCTGGCACAAAGAAAGCGGCCCGCCAGCCGAAAAGGTCGATCAAGGCGCCGGCGATAAGGCCTGCGGCTGAAACCCCGATGCCACCGAATATTCCATTGATACCAAGGGCTTTTCCCTTCTTTTTGGCGTTTCGTAGCAACCAGGCGATGCCGACCGGGTGATAGATCGATCCGAAAAGCCCAATCGCTGCCAGGCCCAGCAGCATGGCGAGCGGCGAGGACAAGAAGCCGCAGAGCATGGAAGCGGCCCCCAATCCTAAGAAATAGACCACCATCATGCCGGGCGCACTCCAACGATCACCCAGCCAGCCGGCCGGTATAGCGCCAAGGCCGACTAGGAGTGAGCCCAAGGTCCAAAGTTCGATCAACTCGTGGTAGGGAAGCTGCCAGTCCGATTCGAGTGATAGGACGATCACAAAGTAGAAGGCCGTAAAGGCATGCACATAGGCATGACCAATGCTGGAAAACACCAGGGCAAGTGGGACCGAGCCCTTGGCCATGCGACCTCCTCGGTAATCTTAAGAGCCAAAATTATCGCCTGAGCGACGTTGCCAGTCTTGATCAGCCTCAGCCCAAAGTCGAGCCCTAAAAGAAAGACGCCACGCTGGTCCTTAATAGCTTCAATTTTCGACGATTTTTCGCTTTCACCGGCGCCCATGACAGACCGTACCTGATCGCCCCAATCTTGCCATATTCGGGCCTTTGACAAGCCACAATGCGCCGCCATGATCGCAGCATAGAGCAAGCGATGCGAACTACCTCTATATTGGGTGCGACTTCAGTAGAAATCTGAGCCGGGTAACGATGCCATGCGTTACCCGGCTCAATTCTTTGTCAGGGCCGGAAAATGCCCCGATCACGACTCATTAGTGGGGGTCGGCCACTGCATTTTCGTGGTCGTCGGCCTCTTTGGCGCTGGTCGCAACGCCGAATGGCGGCGACAGGACCACGGCCTGCTGACGTTGCTCCGCCTCTTCGCCTTCGTCTCCCTCCACCGCCCCCGCAACCTCGGTTTCATCAAGCAAGACCCCGCGCGATGTCATGGCGGTTATCGCCGGGCGACGATCGAGGAGGCCGGCCGCCTTCAGCTCTTCCTTGCCGGGTAAGGCCTCTAAGCTTTCCAATCCAAAGTGATCGAGAAAGGCATCGGTGCTGCCCCAGGTAACCGGTCTGCCAGGCGTCTGACGCCGTCCTTTGGGCTTGATCCAACCGGCCTCCAGCAAGGCGTCAAAGCTGCCTTTCGAGAGGGAAACACCGCGAATTTCCTCGATCTCGGCGCGGGTCACCGGCTGATGGTAGGCGATCGTGGCCAGCGTCTCCATGGCCGCCCGAGAAAGTTTCCGCTTGACCACCCGCTCGACCTGCAAAACCTGGGCGGTATCCGGGGCCGTACGGAAGGCCCAAGCCTGGCCACGCTGCACCAGGTTGACCCCGCGATTGGCATAGTGGCCGGCGAGCTCTTGGAGAAGGCCGAGGATATCGTCTTCCGCCTCTTGCAACTGTGCGGCAAGCTGGCGCGGTGTGAGGGGTTCGGCCGAGGCGAAGAGCAGTGCCTCGATCAAACGAAGGCGCTGAAAACGATCCTCGGTTGCGCCTTCCACATCACCCTGTGTTTCGGCTTCTTGTTTATCCACGGCTATCCTCACTCGCTGGCATTGCGGAGATAGATGGGGCCAAACAGCCCGTCTTGGCGGATCTTCAGGCGCCCTTCTCGGCACAGCTCCAGGCTGGCGCCAAAGGTGCTGGCGACAGCCGAGCGCCGCGACAGGTCGTCGTCAATCTCGCTCGGCAGTAGACTATCGAGGCTGCGCCAGCCCGGAAGATCACCCAATAGCCGAGCTAGCCGTTGCCGGGCATCTTCGACCGAGAAAAGTTCCGCGGGGGCGATCCTTAAGCTGTCGGGTTGATCATTTTCCAGCCCTTCGGCGTAGGCTTTCAACAGCTCGAACAGGCTGGCTTCGAAAGACATGGTGGTCGATACGGCGGGTGGTTCCGGCTCGCCTCTTGGAAAGCTTTCCCGGCCCAACATGGGCCGGGCGAAGAGCCTTTCAGCCGAATCACGCATGGCCTGCACCCGCTGCAGCTGGAAGCGCAAGGCAGCAGCCATTTCCGGCCCGCTGGGCTCGTCTTCGTTCTTGTCCGGTTCCGGTAGTAGTAGGCGCGACTTGAGGTAGGCAAGCCAGGCGGCCATCACCAAATAGTCGGCGGCAAGTTCCAAGCGCAAACGCCGGGCTTCTTGAATGAAGGCCAGGTACTGCTCCGCTAAGGCCAAGATCGACAACCGGGTAATATCGACCTTTTGATCGCGAGCCAGCTGCAACAGCACGTCGATCGGCCCTTCATAGCCTTCGAGGTCGACTAGAAAGCGGCCCTCCTCGTCAGGCGAGGTCTCGGGTCTGGGAAAGGGAATCGGTTCGGCGGTCACAAGAAGGCTCCAGGATCAAAACCGGCCAGGGCCGAAAAGTAGGGCCACAACCATTCCAAGGGTTTGCCGACCAGCCAGTAGAAGAGATTGAGATCCAAACCTACCTGTCGGCCGAGCATGGGAAGCAGGAACACCAGGCCAATGATGATCAGCATGCCGAAACGCTCGAGTCGTGCCAAGGGAAGAGCAAGCTCGCGCGGCAAAAGTCCAACCGCGATGCGCCCACCATCGAGCGGCGGCAGCGGTAACATGTTGAAGATCGCCAGGATCAAGTTAATAAGGATCGAGCGTGCCAGGCAGAGTGCTAGCCAGAGCCCGACCGTGTCGGGAAGATGCGCAACGAAATGGAATAGCAAGGCCGACACGGCCGCCAGGGCAAGATTGATCCCTGGCCCGGCCGCTGCCACCAAGACCATGTCTCGGCGCGGCTGGCGCAGCCGATGGAAGGCGACCGGCACCGGCTTGGCCCAGCCAAAGAGAAACGGGGCGCTCATCAAAAACAAGGCTGCCGGCAGGATCACCGTGCCAACGGGATCCACATGTCGCAAGGGATTGAAGGTGACCCGCCCGCGCCGATAGGCCGTGTCATCGCCCAGGCGCCAGGCCACATAACCGTGCGCCGCTTCGTGAAAGGTGATGGCGATCAACACGGGCAAGACCCAGGTTGATGCCGAGTAAAGCATGCCGGAGAGGTCAAAATCCATTGCGGCTAGACTTAGGATTACGCTAGCAGATGCGCAAGCTCTTGTTCGGTTGCGGCCAAATCAAGTTCCAGGGGCCGAGAGGTTCGCCGTGCCTCACCCGCGGCCAATCGCCGCTGAGCCTCGGCGGTCATCGGGCCCACTCGCGCCGCCACCGCTTGCATCTCGGCTGGGTCGCCGTTGCAATGCAGGGCGATGTCGCAACCGGCCGCCAGTGACGCCGCCGCCCGCTCGCCGAGTCCGCCCTGCAAGGCCTGCATGGAAAGATCGTCCGACAACAGGAGGCCGTCAAAGCCGATCTCGCCGCGGATCACCTCTTCGATCACCTTCCGCGAGGTGGTGGCGGGGGCATTGGGGTCGATATCGCTGTAGACGACGTGCGCAGTCATCCCCCAAGGCAGATCCGCCAAGGCCGCGAAGGGGGCAAAATCGCTGCGGCTGAGCGTATCGTGATCGACTGAAACGACGGGCAGGCTCTCGTGACTGTCGACGGTGGCCCGCCCGTGGCCGGGCATGTGCTTGACAACCGGCATAACGCCCGAGGCAAGCAAGGTCTCAGCCACCGCCCGGCCGAGACGCGCCACCATGTCCGGGTCGCTGGAAAAGGCGCGATCGCCGATCGCGACATGAGTTTCGGGCTGGGTCAGATCGAGCAGCGGAATGCAATCAACGTCGATACCGAGCGCCCTCAGCTCTACGGCAATGAGCCGGGTATTGAGGGCGACCGCTTCCTCTGCTGCTGCTAAATCGCGCGAAGCGAGCTGCCCGAAGGTCGCGCCAGGCGGGGCCGAGCGCCACTCCGGTGGCCGCAGGCGCTGCACCCGTCCCCCCTCCTGGTCGATCAGCACGGGAGCATCGCTCCGACCTATGCTCTCGCGCAGATCTTCGACCAAGCGGCGAATTTGTGGGGGCGTCTCACAATTGCGGGCGAAGAGGATGAATCCAAGCGGATTGGTCTCGGTGAAGAATCCCCGTTCCCAATCGCTGAGGGCTGGGCCTTGACAGCCGAAGATCGCCGCCCGGGGGATCCTCTCCTTCACTAGCGGCGAACCACCAAGCAGTCCTGTTGTTGCGCCTTCAACTGGGAACACATGTCGGCCGCGGTGGTGCGGTTCGGAAAGGGCCCAGTTTGAATGCGATGGAAGATGCCACGGTCGCCCAGATCGACCTGTCGTGTAACCAGACTCATATCGCCGAGCAGATCGCCATGACGTTGCTGCAGGCGACGCCACTCCGCTTCGGCGGCTGCATTTGATCGCACCGAGGCTAGCTGAATGCCATAGCTCGGGCCGCTCTTCGCCGCGGGCTTGATCTTTGCTGGCGCTACGGCCGGTTCTGCTGGCTGTACCGTATCGAGCTTTTCCAGGATCGGCGGCGAGGTGATGGACTCTGCCTGGCTAGCTTTGGCTTCGGCGAGCTTGGGCGTATTGGCCACGGGCTTGGCGTCGGGGATTGCGGGCTCGTCGATCGAACCGGCACGGCTTGCCGCAGACTTGCTATCGTCCGGGACTAGGGGGGACAGTTCGGATACTTGCACTTCCGCCGGTTGGATCGCTTCCCGGGACGATTCTTCAATCCCTGCCGACGAAACATCTGGCAGGGCTCCGCGCGCCTTTGCGGCGATCTTCGGTGTCACGTCTTGCAAAAGCGGCTCGGCCTCTACCGGCTCAGTTGCTTCGACTTCAGGATCTGTCGCCGGAATCTCGGTCGGTTCGACGGTGGCTACCTGAGGCGCCGCCAGCGACGCCGTATCGACCGCCTCTGCAGCCAGGGATTCCCCGTTAAGGGTCGGCGCAACCGCCGCTGTGCCCACATCCTTCACAATAGGCTCTACAACCGACGCTTCACCCTCCGCCTGAAGGCCGGGCTTTAGCGGCGGTGTTGGCGTCGCGGTCGCGGCTGAAATTTCGGCCGTGGCAGGGGCTTCAGTCGCCGCCGGGGTTTGGGCAGAAAGATTACTGTTTGAATCACTCGGCGCTTCGGCCAGGACGCCTTTGCTCTGCACTTCGGCCACCAGCCGATCAAGCGCCAGTGAATCGCCGGCATCGGGGACAGTCCCTTCCATCGCCACGTCACCGGCATCCGATAGCGCCTCCTCCAGGGCACCGTCGATCGATTGATCGCTGAGGGATTCTGTGGCCGCTATTGTTGGCGTGCTCGTGTCACCGACCCGGTCCGCCGGTTCCGCAAGGGACGCCAGCGGCGGCGTCATCGGTGTTTCCGGCGGCGGCAGGAGCGATTCCTCTTGATCCTCGATCCCGCTCGGCTCGAGCTGGTTCAAGACCAAGGTGTCCTGATGGGGCACTTCGAGGCCGCCGGGTTCGCTTGGCCGAATCTTTTCGCTATCCAGATCTGCGGTGATGATAGGCAGCTCCCCATCCTTAGCGGCAAGGTTGCCCCAGCTATAGCCATACCAGACAACAGCACCGAAGCCGCAGAGCGCAACCAGGGAGACCAGGACCGCCGGTAGCTTACTGCGGGGTCTTTCGACCTCCGCGAAGATATCGATATCGCTCGGCGCAAAATCTACCAGATCGATCTCAGGCCGCTGCTCCATGCCGCGGCGGTCGCTTTTCACCGAACTGGTGTTCGCAGCCAGGTTTTTGACCTGACCGCGTTCAGACCGCAAATCGCTTGCTTGCGAGGCCATCACCTCATCTCCTCGACCGGCTCAACGCCAAAGATCTCTAATCCGCTGGCGATAACGGTGGCGACCGCCTGGAGAAGCGCCAAGCGCGCCATGGTCAAATTCCGATCCTCGCGAATAAGGAACCGTAACTGGGCATCGCCCTTGCCTTTAGTCCAGAGGGCATGAAACGCCCCCGCCAGGTCATTCATGTAAAAGGCCAGACGGTGAGGTTCACATGCTTCGGCCGCAGATTCAAGCACTCGCGGCCATCCCGCTAATAATTTGATCAAATCAAGCTCGCCGGATTCGGTCAAGAGATTGAGTGATGATTTGATAAACACTTCCGAGTTTAAAGAATCCTCTTTGAATTCTTCGGCAGCATGGCGCAATACAGAATGAATTCTAGCGTGGGCATATTGAACATAGAAGACAGGATTGTCGCGGCTTTCCTCGACAACCACCTCAAGATCGAAGTCCAAGGCGGCGTCATTCTTGCGGGTCAGCATGATGAAGCGCACCACGTCCTTGCCAACTTCGTCGACCACGTCGCGCAGGGTGACGAAGGTTCCGGCGCGCTTTGACATTTTGACCGGCTGGCCGCCACGCAGCAGGCGCACCAACTGACAAAGGCGGATATCCAGGCTTCCCTGCCCTTCCGTCAGCGCCCGTACGGCCGCCTGCATGCGCTTCACATAGCCACCGTGATCGGCCCCCCAGACGTCGATCATCTTGGCAAAGCCGCGCTCGAACTTGTCGAGATGGTAGGCCATATCCGAGGCGAAGTAGGTCCAGGAGCCATCTGACTTCCGCAACGGCCGGTCGACGTCGTCGCCGAAATCGGTGGCCCGGAATAAGGTCTGTGGGCGCGGTTCCCAATCTTCCGGGGTCTTGCCCTTGGGCGGTTGCAAAGTGCCGGTATAGATCAGGCCGCGTCGATCGAGGGTCTCTAGGACCGTTTCGACCTTGCCCGCTTCCACCAGGCCGCGCTCGGAACTGAAGACCTCGTGTTTGATGCCGACGCGCGCCAGATCCTCGCGAATCACGTCCATCAACGCGTCGATGGCGAACTGCCGGACCGGCGCCAGCCATTGTTCTTCCGGCTGGTCTAGCCAGATCCGGCCGTCGCGGGCGGCAAGCGCCTCGCCCACGGCGATGAGATAATCGCCGGGGTAATAGCCTTCCGGGATTTCGCCAATCTCCTCGCCCAAGGCCTGGCGATAGCGCAGATGGGTCGAACGGGCCAGGGTGTCGACCTGGGCGCCGGCATCGTTGATGTAGTACTCACGGGTCACCACATAGCCGACCTTGGCCAGGAGAGACGCCAAGGCATCGCCAAAGACCGCACCGCGGGCATGGCCGACGGTCAGTGGGCCGGTAGGATTGGTCGAAACGTACTCGACATTGACCTTCTGCCCGGCGCCCAAGTTGGACTCCCCGTAAGATCGGCCGGCAACCAGGACTTCCTTCAGACGCTCCTGCCAGAACGCGGCTTCGAAACGCAGATTGAGGAATCCGGGGCCGGCGATCGAAACCTCTTCCACCTGCGGCAGCTCGGCCAAAGAGTCGCGCAGCAAGGCTGCCAAATCACGCGGCTTTTGCCCGGCGGCACGGGCCAAGACCATGGCCGCGTTACAGGCGACATCGCCATGGGAGGGGTCGCGCGGCGGCTCGACCGCGACGCGGGACAAATCCAAGCCGGCCGGCAGTGCGCCGGCGGCGGCTAAATCCTCGATCCGCGCTTTCACGTGGTCGAGCAGGCTCCGATAAAAGTTCATGTGATCTGAGTATCTTGCCTTCAAGTCTTGGCGTAGGGGTCGAAAAGCTTGCGGTGTTCGGCCAAAGCAAAACGATCTGTCATGCCGGCAATATAGTCAGCTACCAGACGAGCCTGGCCGCGCTCATCGCACTCGCGGGCCTTTTGCTGCCATTCCGGCGGCAGGCAATTGGGTGAGGCAAGGTAGTGCTCAAAAAGAGCGCGCACCACCTGGCGTGCCTTGGCGGCCATTCGGTTGACCTTGTAGTGACGGTACATGCGCTCGAAAAGAAAGGCCTTCAGCGCCCGGTCCTTTTGTCGCATCTCCTCGGAAAACGCAACCACCGGCATGCCGAGGCGGCGGATCGCCGCTGGTGAGCCTGCCTTTGCGGCGGCCAGGCGGCCGCGGCTCTCCTCGATCATGTCGTTGACCATCTGATCGATCATGCGGCGGACCGATTCGTGGATCTTGCGCCCCGGCTCGAGTCCCGGATAGCGTGCCTCCACCGCGCGAAAGGCCGGCCCGGCCAAGGGCAGATCGTAGAGGTCGGCGATGCCGAACAAGCCGGCGCGCAGGCCGTCGTCGATGTCATGATTGTTATAGGCAATGTCGTCGGCCAGGGAGGCCACCTGGGCCTCGGCGCTGGGATGGCTGTCCAGCTCCAGGTCCCAAGCCGCCGAAAAACGAGCGATGGTGGCGGGCACCCCGCTTTGATCCTCCGCGCCGATCAGGGGACCGTTGTGCTTGGCGACCCCCTCCAGGCTTTCCCAGGTAAGGTTTAGCCCATCGAAATCGGCGTAGCGCTGTTCCAGGTGGGTGAGGATGCGGAAGGTCTGCTCGTTGTGATCGAAACCGCCGTAGTCGGCCATGGCCGCGCCCAGAGCGTCCTCGCCGGCATGGCCGAAGGGGGTGTGGCCCAGGTCATGGGCCAGGGCCAGCGCTTCGGCCAGGTCCTCGTTCAGCCCCAGGACCCGGCAGATGCTGCGGGCGATCTGCGCCACCTCCAGGGAATGGGTCAGGCGGGTGCGGTAGTAATCCCCTTCATGGTAAACAAAGACCTGGGTTTTATACTTCAGACGCCGAAAGGCGGCCGAGTGGATGATCCGGTCGCGGTCGCGCTGATGCGGGCTGCGGGTCGGGCTTTCCGGCTCACTGGCAAGCCGGCCGCGGCTTTCTTCCGGGCGACAGGCATAGGGGGCAAGGGTCATGGCTAGCGCGATCCGGCGGTCGCTTGGGCCTTTGGCGGTCGCTTGGGCCTTTGGCGTGCCTTGGCGTTGATGGGTGCTGCTCGGTTAGCAGACCGAGGCCGGGTTTGACAAGTCGCCTGCCTGCCCTAAATACTGGTGTTGGCATAAAGGTGCTGGGCGCCTTACCAGGATGGGAGCCATATCGCCATGACCGACGTGGGTCTACAGCAGGGTTTAACGCTGACCGAAGGCGCCGCCAGGCGTATCGCCTTCTTGGCCACCCAGGAAGGCCGGCCGGGCCTGATGTTGCGGGTTTCGGTATCCGGTGGCGGTTGCTCCGGCTTTCAATACGGCTTCAGCTTCGACGATCAGGTCAAGGATGACGACCGTACCTTCCAACGCGACGGCGTGACGGTGGTGGTGGACGAGGTCTCCTTGGACCTCCTGGCCGGTTCCGAGGTGGATTTCGTCGAAGACATGATGGGCGCCTACTTTCAAATCAACAACCCGCAAGCCACTGCTTCTTGCGGCTGCGGATCTTCCTTTTCGATCTGATGTTTCCGCTGGCGACGTGCTAAACTGGCCGTCGGTTGCCAGGGTCGTCACGGGAATTCATGGTCAAGATCGCAAGCTGGAACGTTAACTCGATCAAGAAACGCCTGCCCAATCTCTTGGACTGGCTGGCCGAAGCCAATCCCCACGTGGTCTTGCTGCAGGAGTTGAAGACGGTCGAGGCGGGCTTTCCCAAGGTCGAGATCGAGGCGGCCGGCTATCAATCGGCGATGGTCGGGCAAAAGAGCTACAACGGGGTGGCGGTGCTGTCCCGCGAGCCGATCGAGGTGGCGCTGACCCGTCTGCCCAGCGAGGAAGCGGACGAGCAGGCCCGCTATCTGGAGGTGCTGACCTGTGGCCTGCGCGTGGCGTCGATCTACCTGCCGAACGGCAACCCGCCCGATAGCGAGAAATACCCCTATAAGCTCCGCTGGATGGAGCGTCTCAGGACGCATGCTGCCAGCCTCCTGGCGAGCGAAGAGGCCTTCGTCCTCGGCGGCGACTACAACGTCATTCCGGCACCGGCCGATTGTCACAGCCCCCAGGCCTGGCAGGGCGATGCCCTCTTCAAGCCGGAGACCCGACGCCAGTTCCAGGCTTTGCTGAACCTTGGCCTGACCGAAGCCTTTCGCGCCCTCAATGACGGAGGCGGCCACTACACCTTCTGGGATTACCAGGGCGGGGCCTTCGAAAATGACGACGGCATCCGCATCGACCACCTGCTGCTGTCGCCACAGGCCGCCGACCGCTTGCTGGCCTGCGAGATCGACGCCGGGCCTCGGGCCAAGGCCAGCCCCTCCGACCACACACCCATTTGCTGCGAGCTATCGGCATGAGCACGACGGGCGCGTTGACCGGCGGATGCCTTTGCGGGCGGCTGCGCTACCGCGTTACCAGCCCGCCGATTCGGGTCACCCACTGCCATTGCTCCATGTGCCGGAAGGCAAGCGGTGCGCCGGTGGTGACCTGGATTAATCTGCCCAAGGACGGCTTCGCGGTGACCCAAGGTGAACTCTCAAGCTATCAATCCTCGCCAGGCTGTCAGCGCGGTTTTTGCCCGAACTGCGGCGGGCAGATCACCTTTCTCTGGGATGGTTGGCCGGATCAGGTGGACGTGACCCTGGGTAGCCTCGACAAGCCGAATGCCCTGCCGGCGGACAACCACATCTGGACCGATAGCCGGATTTCCTGGCTCAGGCTCGACGAGCATTTGCCGGGCCACCCGGGCAACAACCCGGACGCCTAGGCGCAGACCGGCATAGAACCATGCCTTTCCTGCCCTTGCACGACAAGAACCCGCGCATCTTGATCGCGCTGCCCTGGTTTACCTGGGGTATCATCGGCCTCTGCTGCGTTGTCTTTTGGTGGCAATTCAGCGCCGGACCGATGGAAGGACAGCGCATCGTCTTCGCCCTTGGGGCCATTCCGGCGACCCTCTTCGATATCGCCGAACGCTCGCCGGACATCGACTTCGTCGGCGACGAGCTGACCCTGATCACCTCCATGTTCTTGCACGGCGGGCTGATGCACCTGATCGGCAACATGCTCTATCTCTATGTCTTCGGTGACAACATCGAAGACGCTATGGGGCATTTGCGGTTCCTCGCCTTCTATCTCATTTGCGGGGTGGTGGCGGGTCTTGCCCATGCAGCCGTCGATCCCGGCTCCGAGATCCCCATGGTGGGGGCCAGCGGTGCTATTTCCGGGGTGCTGGGCGCCTACCTACTGCTGCATCCGCGCGCCAAGGTGCTGGTGCCGATCATCATCTTTCCCATGTACCTGCCGGCCTTTTTGCTGCTGGTGGTGTGGTTTGGCTTCCAGCTCTTGGCGGCGGCGGGGCCTGACGGCAGTGGGGTTGCCTGGTGGGCCCATATCGGCGGCTTTGTCGCCGGCATGGTCTTGGTGATCCCCTTAAAGCGCAAGACCGTCCCGCTTTTCGGCAGCGAGGACTATCCGAGCGGGCTCAGGGTCAAGCGGCCGGGACGCGGCCGGTCCAAGACCACGACTACCGCGGCCAGGCAATCGAAGCGGCCTTGGGATTAGCGACTGCCGCGGCAGCGACCTTCCTTCCCTCCACTTTTTGCCGTGTCGGACGCATGTGATGTATCTTGTTCGGGAAAATATGCCGACAAAGGGTTGTCCGGCGTTGTACGGCAAATCGATAATGGAAGCTTGGCCATCATGATCGTCAACCGTAACTTTGACCTCGCGGTCGCCGCCTTGGTCCTACCAGCATTTCTTCTCTTTGGCGGGCTGGGTCTGATTGTGCTGGGGATTGGCGCCTTCTTTTGGCATCTCGCCCCCTACCGCCGTGGCGTTCACTCGGAGATGACGGAAGCCCACCACGCGGTTTTCCTGCTGCAGCAGGACGCGGTTCAGACCCTGCCCGGACCGGCCCGCCCGCTGCGCTACTTCCTCGAGCTGCTTTTCTGCCTCGGGATCATGGTCTTGGGTCTCTTCCGCTTGGAAAATACCGGCTTTCTCGGGCCCTTCATCTTCGGATAGGGCCGTATCACTCGGAACAACATTATCGCTAGAGATCAAAGCGGTTCGTTGCCGCTTTCGCCCCCCAGTTTGGGAAGGTCATCGTTGATGATGGTCCAATCCGCCCGCGAGTCGAAGTAGTAGTGTCGATCAGGAGCTCGGTCGATCTCCCCGTGCAGGGCCGCGAGGGCCACGTCGATGACCTTCGGATTGGTCTGACAGAACATTTGGCTGCCGCAAATCCGGCAAAAGCTGCGCGTCACCTTTTCCGAGCTTTGGTAGCGCGCGATGTGCTCCTCACCCTTGTTGACCCTGAAGCGATCGGGGGGAACCCCGGTCCAGGTGACGAAACTAGCGCCGTGCGGCCGCCGGCACATGGAGCAATGACAGTGCCCGCAGAACAAGGTGGGCAGCTCGATTTCGAAGACGACGGCGCCGCAGAAGCAGCTTCCCGTCACCGATGACGAGGTCATGGACCCTCTCCCCCTATGCACGCTGGGATTAAGTCAGCGTATCACTGCAGGCGACGGGGGGCAAAGCGCCTTTGACCGCCTCGTGGACCCGCCGCGCAGCTCACTCCTGTGGCCGAACCGATCTCAACAACACCAGGGCGGCTTTGGCGTAAAGCGCTCCACCAGGAAATCGATAAAGGCCCTGACCTTGGCCGGCAGGTGTCGGCGGTGGGCGTAGACCGCGTAGAGTGGCGGGCTTTCCCCCTGGTGAAACTCATCCAGAAGCGAGACCAGGCGCCCGGCCTTGATGTCGGGACCGGCGACAAACTCGGCCATACGGGCGATGCCGAGCCCGGCCACCGCCATTTGGTGCAGGATTTCGCCGTTGTTGGCCTCCACCCGGCCGGCGACGGTGATCTCCTGTCGTCCGTTTGGCCCAGCGAAGGGCCAGGTGTTGAGTGCGTCGTTCGGCGCCGAGGCGGTGACACAGGTGTGCTTCGCCAGGTCTGCCGGTGTCTCGGGCCGCCCGTGCCGCTCGATGTAGGCGGGGGCGGCGCAGATGAGGCGGCGGTTGTCCGCCAGCTTGCGCGACATGAGCGTCGAATCCCGCAAACCACCCATGCGGATGGCAAGATCGAAGCCGGTTTCCACCAGATCGATGACGGTGTCGGATAGGCAGATCTCGAGGCGCAACTCCGGGTAGCGGGCGAGGAAATCCGGGATGATGGGCACGATCTGCGCTGTGGCGAAGGAAGCGGCGACGGTGACCCTGAGCGTCCCGCGCGGGCTATCGCGCGCCTCACTCACCGCCGCCTCGGCCTCCTCGATTTCGGAAAGGATGGATTGCACGCGTTGGAAATAGCCTTCTCCTGCCTCGGTCAGGCTCAGCCGGCGCGTGGTGCGGTTGAGTAGGCGCACGCCCAAGCGGTCCTCAAGCCGGCTAACCACCTTGCTGACCCCAGACGGGGTCAGTCCCAGGGCCTGGGCGGCAGCGGAGAATCCGCCTTCCTCAACGACCCGGCCAAAGACGGTCATGTCATCGATCTTGCTCATCGGACATTTTTAACTGTTTGTCATAAGTCTTGGTCTATAGACGGGGATTATATAATTCAGCGTTAAGAATTATCTAGCTCTCAAGTGTTGGTCACCGCGATCGCCGATTTCGCGGCGCGGTGAAGTCGCAAGGAGAGGTCCCATGAAAAAGTCCGTGTTCCAGCCCTACTACCCCTTGAGTCATCAGGCAATGAGCAAGGCGCTCGCCCGCGGCCGGCGCGAGCGGGCGCTGGCCTTCCAGCGTGCCTTCAGTTCTTTGGCGGCTCTTTTCCGGCGCCGCCCCGAGGCAGCGGACTGCGATGCTCCGGCGTCGGGGGCTCTTGCCCATCCAGTCAAATAATCGCGTGCCGCACCTTGGCGGAGACCCATTCGCTCACAATCACCGTGGCGAGAATGGCCAAGAGGATCAGCGATACCTTGGACCAGGCCAGCTCCATGATCGAGGCATTGAGCTCGATGCCGATGCCGCCGGCGCCGACCAGGCCAAGGATCGTTGATTCGCGGATGTTGATATCCCAGCGAAAGACGGCGATGCCGGCGAAGGCCGGCATGATCTGCGGCACAATGCCATAGCCCAAGACCTGGGCGCCCGAGGCCCCGGTGGCGGTGATCGCCTCCACCTGGGTCTCGTCGATTTCCTCAATCGCCTCATAGAGCAGCTTGGCGACAAAGCCGATCGAACGCAGGCCAATGGCGATGATGCCGGCGAACTCGCCCGGGCCGACAATCGCCACCAGCATCAGCGCCCAGATCAGCGAGTTAATCGACCGCGACGAGACGATGATGAAAAGCGCGATGGGCCGCACCAGCAGCACGCTGGGGGTGGTGTTGCGCGCCGCCAGAAAGGCGATCGGCACGGCGATGATGATGGCAAGGACAGTGCCCAAGGTGGCGATGTTGAGGGTGTGCCACAGCGGCAGCCACAGCCGTTCCATATAGGACCAGTTCGGCGGCACCATGCGCCGGCCCAGGTCCGCCGCCTGCTGTCCGGCATCCAGAACGAAGAACCAGATGGTCTTGTCGGAAATCAGCTTGAAGCAATAGATGAAGATCATCAGACCGATCAACCAGCCGGCCCAGATGGCCAATTGCCGGCCCCGGTCGCGGCGCTGCCAATGCTTTTCCGCGCCTTGTTGGCTCACCGGCATCACTGCACCTTTTGCCGGATGATCCCGGAGGAGTACTCGGCCACCATGACAATGCCGATGATGACCAGCAGGATCGCCGCTGCGGAGGAAAACTCATAACGGTCGAAGGCGGTGTTCAAGGTGGCGCCGATGCCGCCGCCGCCGACGATCCCCACCACCGCCGATTCCCGGAAATTGATGTCGAGGCGATAGAGCGACAGGCCGATGAAACGCGGCATGACCTGCGGCTGCACGGCGTAGTTCAGCCATTGCAGCCAGCCGGCGCCGGTGGCCTTGACCGCTTCGGCTTGAGAGGGGTCCATGTCTTCGATGTCTTCGGCCAGCAGCTTGGCGAAGAAGCCCACCGTGGCAACGCTCAAGGTGATAAAACCGGCAAAGGGGCCAAAGCCGAAGAGCTTGACGAAGAAGATGGCCAGGATGACTTCCTGGAAGCTGCGCGAGGTGGCAATAATCGCCCGACAAAAATAATAGACCGGCAAGGGCGAAAGGTTGCGCGCGGCGCCCAAGGCAACCGGTACCGAGATGGCGATGCCCACAACCGTCGAGGCGACCGTCATCCACAGACTTTCCATCACCCCATCGACGATGGAGGGCCAGCGGGAAACGAAGTCCGGCGGGAAAAAGGCCAGGACAAAGGCCTTGCCCCGGGGCAGGCCCTCCAAGACCCGGGCCCAGTTGACGTCAGTGCTGCCGAGTGCCAAGGCGAGGTAGAGGGCGATCCCCAGGCCCAAGGCCCAACGCAACCACCGCTCCTTGATCAAAGGCGGCGGCCGCCAGCGCCGCGGACTTGCAGAAGTGACGCTCACGGCAGGCCGCCAGGGCAACGACAGCCCCGACAAACTGTCATTGCGCGGCGCGAAGCGACTCGGCAATCCAATCTGACTTGCCGCGACGACCTCGTCTGGGGATAGGCCGTATGGATTGCCGCGCTACGCTCGCAATGACCTTGGGAACTGCCTGAGGACAACTTAGTCACGTCATGCCGGCAAGGCGTTCGCGATCGAGTTCGGGGGAGCCCAAATGCGCGTCCGCCGACGCGCCTTCCTCGCTACCTTCGTCTTCGCCTTCTTTCTTAATGGTGGCCGACCAGTCCTCCTCGCCATAGATCTGGGTCAGGACCTCGTCGCCAAGACCGTCTGGCGGGCCGTCGTAGACGATTGCGCCTAACTGCAGGCCGACGATGCGTTGGGCGAACATTTGCGCCAGCAAGACATCATGGATGTTAATGATGGCCGGCAGCTCGTGCTCCTGACAGAGTTCGCAGATGAGGCGCATGATCTGCCGCGAGGTCTTCGGATCGAGGCTTGCCGTCGGTTCGTCAACCAACAGTAGTTGCGGTTCCTGGATCAGTGCCCGGGCGATCCCGACCCGTTGCCGTTGACCGCCGGAGAGTTCGTCGGCGCGTTTGTCGACCATGTGGTCCAGGCCGACCCGCTCCAGCAGCTGAAAGGCCCGGTCGATGTCCTTCTGCGGGAAGCGCCGCAAGTAACTGCGCCAAAAGCCGACGTAGCCGAGGCGGCCCGACAGCACGTTTTCCATCACCGTCAGGCGCTCGACCAGGGCATATTCTTGAAAGATCATACCCATGCGCCGTCGCATGCGGCGCAGGCCCCAGGCACTCAGCTTGGTGATGTCCTCACCATCCAACAAGACCTGCCCGGAGGTCGGCTCGACCAGACGGTTTATGCAGCGGATCAGGGTTGACTTGCCGGCCCCCGAAGGGCCGATCAAGGCCATCACCTGGCCCTTCGGCACCTCGAGATCGACGGACTTCAAAGCCAGGTCGCCGGTGGGGTAGCGCTTGCTCAGCTGACGTAGGCTCAACATCGCAGCCCCACGGCACCTCGCACCAAAAGACCGAACCTACTTACAGGAATAAGTCACTCCATTGGCCGTGTCGATCTTGCGGATCACATCCCAGTCCGATTTGTGATGGATGGATATGAACTTATCCGCCTGCTTGCCGAACTCTTCCTGCAAGGCTGTACCGTTCCAATCGAAGGTGAAAAAGGCCTCCTTGATCTTGGCTGCGACAACCGGGTGCAGGTTGTGAGCATGGCCATAGCCGGTGGTGGGGAAGGTCGCAGACTTGTAAATCGTGCGCAGCTGATCCGCCTTGACCACCTCACGATCGATCATGCGCTGCAGGACAGAATTGGCGATCGCCGCCGCCTCGTAGTCCTTGTTGGCGACCCCAAGGATAGAGTTGTCGTGCTTGCCAGAGAAGGTGGTCTGGAAATCCTTATCCGCCTCCATGCCGAACTCAGCCTTCAGCAGGGCCGAGGGCGCCTTGAAACCGGAATTGGACGTTGGCGAGGTGAAGGCCAAGGTGCGACCCTTGATGTCAGCGGGTGATTGGATGTCGCTGTCGGCAGGGACAATGATTTCCATCTCGTAGCCGAATCGACCATTTTCCTTGGCCATCATGGCAAAGGGGACGAAGCCAGCGCAGCTCACCGCGATCGGATTGCCGCCGGTGTTCACCCCAGCGATATGCAAACGACCGGAACGCATGGCTTCGTACTGGGCGGCGTAAGACTGCACCGGAAAGAAGACCACCTTCTTGCCTGTGACCTCGGCCATGTGGGCGATGAATCCGTCCCAGACCTTGGCGTAGACCGCTGGATCTTCGACCGGCGTGTAGGAAAAGATGATCGTATCCGGGTCTACCCACTCGCCGGGATCTAGCGGTAGGTCGGCCACCAGATCGCCATCCCGGTCACAATACTGAACGTCGAGTGTTCCGCGCGGGCAATCCGCTTGGGCATGAGCCGGAGCAGTCGACACAAGCATTCCGAATAGCCCGGCGGCCAGTCCCACTGCCCGCCAATCGGCGCAAAGCCGTATTGCCTTATTGATCATGGCGCAGTTCCTCCCTTTCTCGATGCAGGCCATTGACCCGAGCTTACCGAGTTTCACCCCGGATGCCAGGCTTCTAGGGCCTGTGGACATTGATTTCGCCGCCGTCAAAGGGTAAGGGAGGCGTCGTTGACAGGCAACGAGAATGTCGGAAGTGCGCGGCACTACCAGATTACTGGACGCCCCTACCCCATTTGTCATTGCGAGGAGCACCAGCGACGCGGCAATCCATGCGGTGGTGCCGGTTGTGACGTTCTATTGATTGCCACGCTTCGCTCGCAATGGCAGCATTGATGAATGGCGCAATTTCAAATATCCGCATAGCAGTGGGTTTCGGCTTTGGCACCCGGGTGGGTGACGGCGCCGGCGGAGGCTGGTCCGACAGTTTGCGCGTATTTCCACAGGGTCCCCGACTGGAAGTCTGTTTCACGGGGCTGCCAAGCCTTGCGTCGTTCGGCCAGCTCCGCCTCCGAAACTTCGACATCCAGGCTGCCAGCGGCGGCATCGATGCGAATGATGTCACCGTCGCGCAGCAAGCCGATTGGCCCGCCGACATTGGCTTCCGGCCCCACATGGCCGATGCAAAAGCCGCGGGTCGCGCCTGAAAAGCGGCCATCGGTGATCAACGCCACCTTGCCGCCGGTTCCCTGACCATAGAGGGCGGCGGTGGTGGCCAGCATCTCGCGCATGCCGGGGCCGCCCTTGGGTCCCTCGTAGCGAATGACGATGACCTCGCCTTCCTGATAGTCGCGGCGGACCACCGCTTGATAGGCCTCCTCCTCGCAATCGAAGACCCGGGCCGGGCCGGTGAACTGCAGCGACGGCAAGCCGGCGATCTTCACAATCGCCCCATCCGGCGCCAGATTGCCCTTAAGGCCGACCACGCCGCCGGTTTCGGTGATCGGCCTGGCGGTCGGCACGACAATGTCCTGGTCTTCGGGGAAGGTCACCTCGGCCAGGTTCTCGCCGATCGTCTTGCCGTTGACGGTGATGCAGTCCGGGTGCAGATAGCTGCCTTCCAGCAAGGCCTTCATCAACACCGGCACGCCGCCGATTTCGAAGAGATCCTTGGCCACGTAGCGCCCGGCCGGCTTGAGGTCGGCGATATAGGGGGTGCGGCGGAAGATGTCGCAAACGTCCTCGAGGGAAAAGTCGATGCCCGCTTCATGGGCGATGGCCGGCAGGTGCAGGCCGGCATTGGTCGAGCCGCCGGAAGCCGCGACCACCATGGCCGCGTTCTCCAAGGCCTGACGGGTGACGATGTCGCGCGGGCGCAGATTGCTGGCGATCAGCCCCATCACCGCCTCGCCGCTCGCCTCCGCATAGGCATCACGGGACTCATAGGGGGCCGGCGCCCCAGCTGATCCCGGCAGTGCCAGGCCGATGGCCTCCGAGACGCAGGCCATGGTGTTGGCGGTGAACTGTCCGCCGCAGGATCCGGCCGAGGGACAGGCGGCACACTCGACGGCATGCAACTCCTCGTCGCTCATGGAGCCGGCCGCGTGCGCGCCCACCGCCTCGAAGACGTCTTGCACGGTGATGTCCTTGCCTTTATAGCGGCCCGGCAGGATCGAGCCCCCGTACATGAAGACCGACGGCACATTCAGGCGCACCATGGCCATCATCAGCCCCGGCAGGGACTTGTCGCAGCCAGCCAGGCCGACCATGGCGTCATAGCAGTGGCCGCGCATGGTGAGTTCCACGGAATCGGCGATCACCTCGCGGCTGACCAGGGAGGACTTCATGCCGGCGTGGCCCATGGCGATACCGTCGGTGACGGTGATGGTGGTGAACTCGCGCGGCGTGCCTTGCGCCGCCTTGACCCCCTTCTTCACCGCCTGGGCTTGGCGCATCAGGGCGATGTTGCAAGGGGCCGCCTCGTTCCAGGTGGTGACCACACCGACGAAAGGCTGCTCGATCTCCCGGTCGGTCATGCCCATGGCGTAGTAGTAGGAGCGGTGCGGCGCCGAGGCCGGGCCAACCGACGTGTGGCGGCTGGGCAGCTTGGATTTATCGAACTGGACTTTACTGTCGAGCGGCATGAGGCTTCCTTCCCAAGGCATACATTCACTTTGGCCGGCAAGATATCCGCGATGCGCCCGACCCTCTAGCGAATTCTGCTGTCTTTGCTGTTGCGCCGTGCTGAGTGCTTGCCTACTTTGCCTGCGCAGGCCGAGTTGCCAGTTCTCACAACATGCGGGTAAAGACAAAGGTGATCCTTAATCGAGCCAGCATCGCCGCCCACTACCTGACCGGCTGCGGCCTGGAAGTAGGCGCCCTTCATAGCCCTTTGGAAGTCCCGCCCGGCGTCGAGGTGCGCTATGCGGATTTCGAAGACGGCGAGACCCTCGACCAAAAATACCCGGAGCTTGAGGGCCAGGAGATCAGGCGCCCGGACATCCTGACCAAGTTCGAGACCCTTTCCGGCGTCGACGACGCCTCGCAAGATTTTCTCATCGCCAATCACGTGCTGGAGCATTGCGAAGACCCCATCGGCGCGGTGAAGAGCGTGGCGCGGGTGCTAAAGCCGGGCGGGGTCGCCTATATGGCCGTGCCGGATCGCCGCTTCACCTTCGATCGCGAGCGGCCGGTCACGCCGATCGAGCATTTGGTGCGCGATCATGAGGAGGGACCGGAGGGCTCGCTTGAAGCGCACTATCGGGAATGGATCCGACTGGTTGACAAGCTGGACGGCAAGGCAGCGGACGACAAGCTCGCCCGGATGCTGGAGAAGCACGCCAACATCCACTTCCATGTCTGGGAGCACGAGGACATGCTGGAGATGTTCCATCATGTGGTCCGCGACATGGGTGTTCCTTTGCAGGTCGAGCTGAGTTTCCTGCACGGCTGCGAGGTCATCTGGATCTTGCGCCGCGCCGACACTTAGTTACTAACCCCCTTTTCCGCATGACGGCCTTCAACGAATATGGAGCCCTGCGTCGGGTTGCCTTGCGCCACGCCCGCGAGGCATTCGGCAGCCAAGCCAAGATCGATGCCGAGTGGCAAGCTCTTGGCTATCGCGCCCGGCCGGACTTTGGGCGCGCAGTGGCTGAATATGATCGTTTCGTCGAGATCATCGAGCAATCCGGTGCCGCAATCGAGTTTCTGCCGGCCGAGCCCGGCTTGGGCCCGGATAGCCTCTATGTCCGCGACGCCAGCCTGGTGACGCCGGGCGGCATGCTTTCCTGCCGCATGGGCAAGCCCGCGCGCGACGCCGAGCCCTCCGTCGCAAGCAATGCCTTTCGCCGCCTTGGGATCGAGCTTTGCGGGGGGATCGCCGGCGAAGGTCGTCTCGAAGGGGGCGACTTCCTGTGGCTCGACGACAAGACGGCGGTGGTCGGCCAAGGCTATCGGAGCAATGCCGCCGGGATCGCCCAACTGAAAGAGCGCTTGCAGCCCTATGGGGTCGAGCTGGTGGTGGTCGCCCTGCCCCACTATAAGGGCCCGGATGACGTCTTTCACCTGATGTCGATGATCTCGCCCATCGATCGCGACCTGGCCCTGGTCCATTCGCCCTTGCTGCCGGTGCCCTTTCGCGAGATGTTGCTGGCCCGCGGCATCGACCTGGTCGAGGTGGCGGCCGAGGAATTCGATACCACCGCCTGCAATGTGTTGGCGTTGGCGCCGCGCCGCTGCCTGATGGTGGACGGGAATCCCCAGACCCGCGCCCGTTTGGAAGCAGCCGGCTGCGAGGTCTTTGTCTATTCCGGTGAGGAAATAACCCAGAAAGGCGACGGCGGCCCGACCTGTCTCACCCGGCCGATCGAACGCGACTAGAGATCTCGAAACCCGAACCGGACCCCTTCCGAGGTTGGGTCCCTTCTGCTGCTGAGCCGCGCGTTAACCATTTTTTACCATTTCTGGCTTTGCATTTGGGTCTGTGGAAACTGCACGGACCCCAGCCATGGCAGAGCTTGTGACCGCCATCACTGCGCCTAGCGACTTTCTCCCGCAATCTCGTCCCAACGACGAACACGCGGGAGGAACAGTCATGTCACGCAAGCCTACAGCAGTCACTTCGCCGGCGAGCAGCCAGATCTTAGCCATCACCCTTGGCCTCGCCCTTTCGTTCCCGGTCTTTTGCCTCCTAGCGGCTTCCACCCTCTTCGCCATTTGACGTGTTATCCGGGGCCTCGCTTCCCCGGCGCCACGCGGCTATGATGCCTGCTCCCTACCAGCAGGACGCAGATAGCCCTCTATGGACGATAGACAATCCCCCTCGTCTTTAGCACCGGTTCACGTGATCGGCGGCGGTCTGGCCGGTTGCGAAGCCGCCTGGCAGCTTGTTTGTGCGGGCGTCCCCGTGGTGTTGCACGAGATGCGTCCGCGCCGCGGTACCGAAGCACACCAAGGCGACGGATTGGCGGAGCTGGTCTGCTCCAATTCCTTCCGCTCCGATGATGCGGCGAACAACGCGGTCGGCTTGCTGCACGAGGAGATGCGCCGGCTCGGTTCGCTGATCATGCAGGCCGCCGATGCGAACCGCCTGCCGGCAGGCGGCGCTCTGGCGGTCGATCGGGATGCATTTTCCAAGCGGGTAACAGAGCGCCTGACGGCCGAGCCCTTGCTCACCTTGCAACGGGAGGAGGTTGCCGGCCTGCCGCCGGCCGAGTGGGACCAGGTCATCGTCGCCACCGGTCCCCTCACCTCACCGGCGCTTGCCAAGGCCATCCGCGGGCTTTCCGGTGAAGAGGCCTTGGCTTTCTTCGATGCGATTGCGCCGATTGTCTATCGCGACAGCATCGACTTCGGCCGCGCCTGGTTGCAGTCGCGCTACGACAAGCCGGGGCCGGGCGGCACCGGGGCGGACTACATCAATTGCCCCCTCGACCAAGCCCAGTACGAGGCCTTTATCGAATCGCTGCTGGCCGCGGATAAGACAGAGTTCAAGGACTGGGAGCGTGATACCCCCTATTTCGAGGGCTGCCTGCCGATCGAGGTGATGGCCGAACGCGGGCCCGAAACCCTGCGCTTCGGCCCGATGAAGCCGGTCGGCTTGACCGATCCGGCCACCGGGCGCCGGCCTTACGCGGTGCTACAGCTGCGCCAGGACAATGCGCTCGGCACCCTTTACAATCTGGTCGGCTTCCAAACCAAGCTCAAGCACGGCGAACAAATTCGCGTACTGCGCCAGATTCCTGGCTTAGAGGAGGCCCAGTTCGCGCGCCTCGGCGGCCTGCATCGCAACACCTTTCTCAATTCGCCTAATCTGCTCGATGTTCAGTTGCGCCTCAAGGTCCAGCCGCGCCTGCGTTTTGCCGGCCAGATCACCGGCGTCGAAGGCTATGTTGAATCGGCGGCGATTGGCCTTTTAGCCGGACGCTTTGCGGCTGCCGAGAGAAAGGGAGAGAGCTTAGCGCCGCCGCCACCGACGACCGCCCACGGGGCGCTGCTCGCCCACCTTTGCGGCGGGGCGAGAGCCGAAACCTTCCAGCCGATGAACGTCAACTTTGGGCTTTTTCCGCCGCTCGAAGGTGCAGCCGCAGGTCGTCGCGGGCGCCGACAACGGCGCCCGGCCATGAGCGCGCGCGCGCTCGCCGATCTCGACATCTGGCTTGGGCAATCACGGGTCGCCGCCGAGTAGAACGGCAAGACAGCTTTTTGGATATCCTGATAACTCCGTGATGACCCCTCAGAACTGTCGCGTTCCCGGGAAAATACCAATAGTATTGTCGTCACAGTCTGACAACGATCAAGATAATGGATCGACTATGCGATATTCGGGAGGAAATTAGAATCAAATGAAGCACGTTGTTCCGCATTGCATTCTAGCTATCGCTGTTTTGATACTTGCTGTACCTCATGCAGCCCAAGCCGAGCAGCAAAAAGCCGTTGCGACAATGGCCGGCCCAGGTGGTGAAGAAATGGGTGTTGTTACGCTAACGCAAACATCACACGGTGTATTGGTTGCGGCAGATCTGAATGGACTGACCCCCGGTGGGCATGGTTTTCACATTCATGAAACCGGATCCTGCGAGCCTGATTTTAAGGCTGCTGGCGGCCACTACAACCCGCATGGCGGTGCACATGGCTATGCACATGGTGGCCAGCCTCACGCCGGAGACATGCCGAACATCTACGCAGGAGCCGACGGATCAGCGAGGGCGGATGTACTCAATCCCTGGGTCACAATGGTCGACGGTGAAGCTGGAGCGCTGTTTGATGAGGATGGATCCGCCATTATCATTCACGCCAAGCCTGACACATATGGTGACAAAGCGGGTGCCGGGGCACGGGTCGCTTGTGGCGTCATTGCGCGCCAATAGTGCATTTTTCGCTGGCCAGGCGTTCGCCAAACGCCTTTATTGGTCCCAGCTCTAGTACCGTCGACGCAGGGCTGCCCAAGTAAGGCGCCAGGCTGCCAGGGGCAGAGGCTGGGCCAGGCTCGGGGCGAGCGGATCAAACCCGGCGGCCGCAAGGCGGTTTAGATGCACCTCTGCTAGCGTGGCGAGCATCAAGGGCGAGCGCGCCACAGCCGGGACCGAACTTAGATCGGCGCGGGCAGCCACGACGTGATTTTGTGCCTTGATGACCAGCTCTCGGGTGGCCTGTTTCAAGGCGGGAGACGAGCGAAGTTCGAAGAGGTCGCCGATCCGGACGCCGGCGGCTTCCAAAAAGTTGCGTGGCAAGGCCAAGTGCCGGCGGCGGGCGTGAAAGGGTAGCGCCCGCAGCAGCCCGGTCAACGCCCAGGCCTGTCCCACATGGCGAGCCGCCGCGTCGCCGGCCGCTCCCCTGCAAACCAAGACATCATGCGCCAGGGCGATGAGGCCAACACTGGTGGCCTCGCCGTATTCTTCAAGGGCCTCGAGGTCGACCATACCTTCGCTCTCCAGATCGGACTCACGGGCGTCGATGAGACGGTCGAAGAGGGCGCGCGAGAGGTCGTGCTGGGCGACGGCCCTGGCCAAGGGCTCGACCACTTCGTGCTGGCGCGGCTTGCCCTGGTAGATGCCATCCAGGCTCTCCCGCCACCACTGCAGGCGGATCTGTCCGAGCATCGGCTCGCTCACCACCTCGGCGGTCTTGGCGACTTCATGATTGAAAGCATAGAGCGCAAAAAGTGATTCCCGACGTTCGGCCGGCGCGAAGAGGACGGTCAGATAGCGGTCGTGGTCGAACCGCCGGACGATTTGCCCGCACGCAGAAAGAACGTCGTGTTTCTTGGTTAACAGAGGACCGCCTCCGCGTCTCGCCCGTTTCGCGCCCAAATGGGGATCGCATGCTGCCGATTTCGCAGAATGGCTTGGCAAGCGGCGACGAAAGCCCTAAGTATTGCGCCAAAGGATGCCGTGGGTCGGCGCGCAGAAGCGCCCCCAGGCAGATCCCAAAACCTCGCTCGGCACTCGGCCCAGATGGTCAGGATTGCCGGCAACAGCGGCCAAAAGGGGGAGAGGTCGACCATGGCAGCTATTCTCACATCTTTACGCAACACCGTCATCGCCGGCTTTGTCTTGGCGCTGATCTTGTTCATCATCTATTTCGCCTGGGGATACACAGGTGCCGAGTTCGGCAAGTTCTTCTTCCGCTGGCTGCATGTCTTAAGCGGCGTCATGTGGATCGGTCTTCTCTGGTACTTCAATTTCGTGCAGATCCCCAACATGCCGAATATTCCTGACGAGCAAAAGCCCGCGATTGGCAAGGTAATCGCGCCCGCCGCCCTGTGGTGGTTCCGCTGGGGCGCCATGGCAACCATCGTCACCGGCCTGATCCTGGCCATGATGAATGGCTATCTGGTCGACGCCATCACGCTGGGCGCCACCTCTGGCGAGATCGGCCATACCTCTATTGGTATCGGCATGTGGCTGGGCACGATTATGTGGTTCAACGTGTGGTTCGTCATCTGGCCCAACCAGAAGAAGGCGCTGGGCATGGTCGAAGTGGATGCCACGGCCAAGGCGGCAGCCGCGCGTACGGCGATGCTGTTTTCGCGCACCAACACCTTGCTGTCGATCCCCATGCTCTTCGCCATGGTATCGGCGCAGTCGCTCTATCACGTTTCATAGCGATCTCGTGACAGAGGCCATTTCGTAAAGCGGGGCCCTTCGGGGCCCCGTTGGCATTGGGCCGCTAGTCGCGAAGACCGCGTAGGAGGGAGATCCACTGTGATTACGATTGACTATATGAAGCTGATGGCTGCCTATAACCGCTGGCAGAACCAAAGCCACTACCGGGCCGCCAGTAGCCTGAGCGAGGCGGCACGGCAAGAGCCCCGCGGCGCCTTTTTCGGCTCGATCCATGCGACCTTGAGCCATATTTTGTGGGGTGATCAGATCTGGATGAGCCGTTTTGCCGGTACCCCGGCTCCGAAGGCGTCCGGAATTCCCGATTCAGGCAATCACTACCAGTGGTCCGAGCTGATGGTCGAGCGGCCGGCCTTTGACCAGGTCATCATCGACTGGGCGGCAAACCTCGATCCCGCCTGGCTGAAAGGTGATCTTACCTGGTATTCGGGAGCCGTTGGGCGCGAGGTAAGCAAGCCCAAGTGGCTGCTCGTCACCCACATGTTCAATCACCAAACCCACCACCGCGGCCAGGTGCACGCCATGCTTACCGCCGCCGGCTGCACGCTGGACGACACCGATATCCCCTTCATGCCTGGCTAGGACCCGGCGCCTCGAGGAGCTGGCGGGCGTACCAGGCGGCGAAGGCGGCCACGCTGGGCTCCAGACGGGCTGCAAAGGGGCCAGCCCGCGCATGCGCGGACGCCAGGCCGCGTTGTTGGCGCTCCAGCACCGCGATGTCTTCTTCCAAAGCCGCATCGAGGCGCCGGTAATAGGCGTTGGCGCGATCCTCGAAACCCGGGCGCCTGATGGTTTCCGGCGGAAAACAAATGGTCTGAGTGACCCGGCAGCGGGCTGGTCCCAGGGGATGGGCCTCGTACATCCACAGGGCCTCGCGGCCGGCGGCGAAAGTCATGTTGGGGAAGAGCCAAGTATAGCGCACGCCCCGGCTCCAGCGCCCCTCCAGCCCGGGCATTACCGGCAGGGCATGATCCTGCTGGTCGCGCAGCAAGGCGCCGGTGCCGCTGGTCTCGCCGAATTGGCTGGCGTAGCTGCCACAGGTTTGATCGGCAGGATCAGGCGGCTGATAAAGGCTGTCGATAGTCTTGGGATGCACATACCTGAGGTGATAGTACTCATTGAAGACCTCCAGGAAGGCCTTCCAGTTGCAGTCAACTTTGAGGTCCCGGCGCCGCGTCGCGACTAAACTCTCCAGTGGCCAAGGGGCATGCAGGGCGGCGAAGTCGCCAAGCTGCTCGTCCAGGTCGCCTGGCTTGCTCCCCAAATGCAAGAAGAGGAAACCGGCGCGCACCGCAAGCGGCAACTCCAGCAGCCCGAATTGAGCACGATCGAAGTTCTTGGTCGTCTCCATATGCGGCGCCGCCAGCAGGCTGCCATCCAAGCCATAGGTCCAGCTATGGAAGGGGCAGGTGATGCGCCGACAGCGCCCCTCCCCTTCCAGCAGTTGGGTGCCGCGATGCCGGCAGCTGTTGGCAAAAGCGCGCAGACGGCCAGCCGGATCGCACAGTAGAATAAGCTTCGATCCGGCGACCTCCAAGGTCCTGAAAGCTCCGGTCTCTTTGAGCTGATCGGCGCGGCCCAGGCCGATCCAGTGCCGCCGGAAAAGCCGATCTTGCTCGGCAAACTCGATCGCGGCATCGCTGTAACAAGGGGGCGGTAGGCAAAAGGCTTCTTCAGGCGCCGCAATGCAACGCTCCAGCGCCTGGCGAAACCACTGCTGTTGAAGCGGGGCGCTGGCCACGAAACGGCCTATCGGGAAACGGCGATGAGGGCAGCGGCAACCCGGCGCCCTTCGGCCAAGAGGACGTTATAGGTACGGCAGGCGGCGCCGGTGTC
This sequence comes from Rhodospirillales bacterium, assembly GCA_965222795.1. GTDB lineage: Bacteria > Pseudomonadota > Alphaproteobacteria > Kiloniellales > CBDCUY01 > CBDCUY01. Next base: position 5,424,884 of record OZ244972.1, read on the forward strand.
CATACCCTCCACCGCGGTGCCGGCCTCGCGAAAAGCCTGGCGCAGGGGGGCCGGTAGCATCGCCGACCGCTCGCCGCAGCCGAGGAACAGGATATCGATGGTGGCCGACGAAGCCAGCACGGGCTGCAGGGACTCGATGGTGATTTCCTCTGGGGTCGCGGGTGACCAGGCTTCGGCACCTTCCGGCAGGACGAGCACGGAACCCTCGTGGCGCTCACCACTCACCCGAAATCCGCCGTCACCGTAAGCTTCGATGACCAACAGGCCCTTGGGGACAAAGGGCGTGATATCCATGCTTGGATCCTTCTAGGAGGCTTGCGGCGCCTCCTTGCCAGGAGCCGAGCCGCCGTCGGCCTCGTTGCTGACCTGAGAGCTGCGCAGGCGCATGTGCAGCAGCAGTGGCACCGCCAGGCCGATCGAGGAATAGGTGCCCAGGACCACGCCCCAGATCAACCCCAGGGCAAAGCCGCGGATCACCTCGCCGCCGAACAAGGCAAGCGCCAGCAGCGCCAAAAGGGTGGTGACCGAAGTCAGGACCGTGCGCGACAGGGTGCGGTTGACGGCCATGTTAAGCAGCTGTGGCATCGGTAGCTTTTTGTACTTGCGCAGCATTTCGCGTACTCGGTCGAAGACCACGACGGTGTCGTTGATCGAGTAGCCAGCGATGGTCAGCACCGCCGCCAGGGTCGCCAGGTTGAATTCGATCTGGGTCAGGGAAAAGAAGCCAAGGGTGGCGATAACGTCGTGCAGCAGGGCGGCAATCGCCGCCACACTGAACTGCCATTCAAAGCGGAACCAAATGTAAAAGCCGATTGACGCTAAGGCCAGGACCGTAGCCAGCAAACCGGCCCGTTTCAGCTCTTCTCCCACCTTGGGGCCGACAAATTCGGTACGGCGATACTCCACCACCCGCTCGCCCAGCGCCTCCTTGACGGTGGCGATCGCCGCGACTTGTTCCTTTTCGCCGCCTTCCTGCCGGCGCACGTTGATCAGCACGTCCGTGGGCTGGCCGAACTCCTGCAGAGTCACCTCGCCCAGGCCCAGGCCGCCAAGCACCGAGCGCAGCTCGCCAAGATCGGCGGGGCCATCGGTGCGCACCTCGAAAAGGATGCCGCCGCGGAAGTCAACCCCGAGGTTGAGGCCGCGAACGCCAACCAAGACAATCGATGCCAGAACCATGAACACTGAAAAGCCGATCAGGAGCTTGCGCTTGTCGATGATCGCCAGCTTCGGGTCGATGGGCAGACGCTTGATGAGGGCCATGGTCGCGCGCTCCTCAGACCGGCAGCTCTTGCGGCCGCTTGCGCCGCAACCAGCCCACCACCATGAGCCGCGTTACCATGATCGCCGTGAACATGGAGGTGATAATGCCAAGAGACAGCGTCACCGCGAAGCCCTTGACCGGGCCAGAGCCAAAATAGAACAACAGTATCGTGGCGAAGAGGGTCGTCAGGTTGGCATCGATGATGGTGGTCATGGCGCGCCGGTAGCCAGCGTCGATGGCGGTGACCGGGCCGCGTCCGGCCGCCACTTCCTCGCGAATACGCTCGAAGATCAGCACATTGGCATCAACCGCCATGCCGATGGTCAGCACGATGCCGGCGATGCCCGGCAAGGTCAGGGTCGCCTGCAGGGTCGAAAGCGCGGCCAGCAGTAGGATCAAGTTGACCGCCAGGGCAACAGTGGCAATGACCCCGAAGAGCCCGTAGGCGATCATCATGAAGATGACCACGAAGATCAGGCCCAAGATCGAGGCGATCTTGCCGGCCAGGATCGAATCCGCGCCCAATCCGGGGCCGACCGAGCGCTCCTCCAAGATCAGCAGCGGCGCCGGCAAGGCACCGGCGCGCAGCAGCAAGGCGAGGTCTTGTACTTCCTGCACGGTAAAGCGGCCACTGATGATGCCCTGGCCGCCCAGGATGGCTTCGCGAATGACCGGCGCCGAAATCACCTCATTATCCAGGACGATGGCAAAGACTCGGCCGACATTGTCGCGGGTCGCATCGGCAAAACGTTTGGCGCCAACGGAATCAAAGGTGAAGCTGACCACCGGTTGGGCATCTTGGAAGGTGGCTTGGGCGTCGACCAGCATCTCACCGCTGATCATCACCCGCTTCTTGACCGAATAGCGGACCGGATTACCCGCCGGGTCGGCCTCGCTCGCCGGTAGGATTTCCGAGCCGGCCGGCACCGGATCGATACCCGGCGTCACCGCTTCATCGACAAAGCGGAAGGTCAACTTGGCCGTCTTGCCCAGCAGGTCTTTGATCCGTTCCGGATCATCGACGCCTGGCAGTTGAATGAGAATGCGGTCGGCGCCCTGGCGCTGGATGGTCGGCTCTCGGGTGCCGGTCTCGTCGATGCGACGGCGGATGATCTCGATAGACTGCTCGATCACATTGTTGCGACGTTGGCGCAAGGCCTCCTCGGTCAAGGACAGGCGAAAGGCGCCGTCGCTGCCTGATTCGATGGTGATATCGTCGCCAAGCCCCTGGGCGATGGTTCGGCCCCGTTCCAACTGCTCGGGATCACGCAGAGTGAACTCAACGCCGCCCTCCTTGATGCCGAGACTGCCATAGCCGATGCGCGCCTGCCGCAGGCCCAGGCGCACGCCGTCGACCAGGTTGTCCAGCTGCTCTTGGATGACCGTCTCAATATCGACCTGCATCAGCAAGTAGGAGCCGCCTTGTAGGTCGAGACCGAGATTGACTTGCTCGGCCGGAACCCAGTCAGGCAGACTTTCCGTGGTGGCGCGACTGAAGAGATTGGGCGTGGCGAAGAGGATCCCGAGAACCACGACGGCCAGGACGGCAATGACCTGCCACTTAGGGATATGGACCATGACGTCAGGCGGCTCTCGTCAGACGGGTTGGATTATTCCGATTTGGGGCCGCCACCAAAGATTTTGAAGCGGCTGAGGCCGGATTTTTCTTGCGGTGCCGGATCGTTGGCTGGTGCCTCGGCGCTGGTCTCATCCTCTTCGTCACTCTCCTGGCTCTTGCCCTTCTTCTTGCCCTTGGGGGCATCGCGCACCGGCTCGGTCTTGCTCAGCACGTCTTGGATCATGCCGCGCACCACCCGCACCCTGACACCTTCGGCGATATCGACTTGAACCTCACCGTCGTCGACCACCTTGGCAACCGTGCCGATTAGCCCACCGGAGGTGACCACCCTCTGGCCGCGCTTCAGGTTGTTTACCATTTCCCGATGCGCCTTCATCTTCTTCTGCTGCGGTCGGATTAACAGGAAGTAAAAAACGACAAAAATGAGTACGATGGGAAGCAGCGATATCAGGGCGCTGTCACCGCCACCTGCGGCAGCCTGGGCAAAGGCTGGGGACACCAACATTAAGATCTCCTATGGTTTCACGATTGGCGCGGGACCGGCGGACTATACTCGCCCGAACGCGAATTGCAACGTTTGCCCCGGTGTATCCCTACCTTTTGGGCGTCGCGCACTGCGGATTTATCTTGCCGCCGACTTCGGCTAAGGTCGCTCGCCGGATCTAAGTGCGGCATCGACTGTGTGAAATCGAGGACCAGAGATGGGTGAGAACCAGGGCCGCGAGAACCAAGTCCTGCTGGCACGCATTGCCGAGGCCTTGGAGCGCCTGGCCCCCAAGCCACCGGCCCCGCCGCGCCTGGAAGGAGCCGAGGCCTTCATTTGGCGGGCCGAGTCGGGCGAGCTGGAAGCGGTTGCTGCCATCAATCGGGTGGACATCGGTCTATTGTGCGGGATCGACCGGCAAGCAGAAACCCTGGCCGACAACACCCGCCGCTTTGCCCGCGGATTGCCGGCCAACAATGCCCTTCTCTGGGGCGCGCGGGGCATGGGCAAGTCCTCCCTGGTCAAGGCGGTGCATGCGAAGGTGAACCAGGAGATGGCAAGCGATGGGCAGGAGGGCTTGGCCATGGTCGAGATCCATCGTGAGGACATCCCCTCCCTGCCCCGGCTGCTGCAATGCCTGCGCGGCCAGCAGCGGCGTACTATTCTTTTCTGCGACGACCTTAGCTTCGATGGCGGCGATGCCTCTTACAAGTCACTGAAGGCGGTGCTGGAGGGCGGCATCGAGGGGCGGCCGGAGAATGTCATATTCTACGCCACCTCCAACCGGCGCCACCTGATGCCCCGCGACATGATCGAAAACGAGCGCTCGACGGCGATCAACCCTTCCGAGGCGGTGGAGGAAAAGGTCAGCCTTTCCGACCGTTTCGGTCTGTGGCTCGGCTTCCACAACTGTGATCAGGCAACCTTCTTCGCCATGGTCGAGGGCTACGCAGCCCACTACGGCCTCGACCTGCCCAAAGCCCAGTTGCAGGCCGAAGCACGGGAGTGGTCGGTCACCCGCGGTAGCCGTTCGGGTCGGGTCGCTTGGCAGTACATCCAAGATCTTGCCGGCCGCTTGGGCAAGCGGCTGCTTTAACGACGGCGTCGTAAACAGCCTTAGCCTTGTTCGTCGGACGATATCGGCGAACTGACGGCAGCTTTTTGGCGCGGCCCTAGCAGCTCAACGGGATCAAGCGCGCGACTTCCCTTGCGCAGCTCGAAATGAAGCTGCGGTTTGGACACGCTGCCGGTGCTGCCGACCCGGGCGACCGCCTGGCCGCGGCGCACCCGTTGCCCGCGCCGGACGACGATCGCCTCATTGTGGGCATAGGCCGACACCCAGCCATCCGCATGCTTGATCAGCAAGAGGTTGCCGAAGCCGCGCAGTTCGTTGCCGGCGTAGGCGACCACTCCGTTTTCGGCGGCTAAGACCCTGGTGCCACGGGCCGCAGCGATGTTTATGCCGTCGTTCTTCAGGCCGCCGCGCTTAGCCCCGAAATTGGAGATGATTTGGCCGCGCACCGGCCACAGAAACTGTGATTGACTGCGCGCCGGTGGTTCGCCCACGGCAACAGGGCGGGGCACATCGGTTTCGCTGGTAGCGGCATTGATGGCGTTCTTGACCATTTTCAGCGTCACCCGCGGGGCATCAGACCGCTGCGGCGCTGTCGCCACTTGGCTGTCGCTGACGCTGGAAGCCGCGGTTGGTATGGCAAGCCTTTGACCTGGCTTCAGGGTATAGGGAGCTGCAAGGCGGTTCTCTGCCGCCACCTGTTGCGGCTTGAGCCCATAGCGCCTCGCCACCCCGTAGAGTGTCTCGCCGCGCCGAACCACATGGGTCGAAGGCGTCGCCCTTTTAGGCAAGGCCGGTTCCACCACCACGGGCTTCAGCGGCACGGCAACCACCCTGTTGCCGCCAGTGGATGCCGCAGGTGGTGACCTCCAAGAGCCCTCCGGCAAAATCAACTGTTGGCCTGGCGATAGGGAATAGGGAGAGCGAAGCCGATTGGTGGCCACGAGGGTCTTGAAGGGCACCCCAGAGCGGCGGGCCACCCCATAGGCAGTGTCGCCGGGCTGCACTGTGTAATAGTCTCGCGCCACGATCCCCGGCGCCATGTCACTCTCGGCGGCGCGGGCGAGCTGAACGCGGCGAGAAAAACTCGGCGGTGCCGGCGGCTTGGCGATAGGCGCCGGCGGCGGATCGGCCGGAATGCGGCCAGAGGTCGCAATACGCGTGGTCAGCCTATCATTGGCACAGCCGGCCACCAAAAAACCGACCAGCAAAACACCTGCCAAGGTCTTGTATGAGAGGGTCGTCATCTCCTTCGCTCCCCCACTTGTGCTGTCCAGCTCGCTACCCTCACGCCCCCCGCCAAGCCACTACCCTCGCCGTTCATGCCAAGAGCCTATGTCTTTCTACGAGCGACTCCGGCGATTGATCCCCACCCGGCAAACCGCGAATCAGCGGTACGAAGCGCACAGCGCCCAAGCTTTCCGCGCGTACGCCATCTCTTCCGCGGGTTAGCCGGAAAAGTTCCTGTTCGCGATCCTGGCGTCCGATCGGCAGCACCATGATGCCGTCGGGCGCTAGCTGGTCGATCAAGATTTCCGGCGCTGAATCGGCGGCTGCGGTGATGATAATCCGCTCGAACGGCGCCTGCTCCGGCCAGCCTAGATTGCCGTCGCCAGTGACAGCCGTAATGTTATGCAAGCCCAAAGCCTCGAAACGGGCCTCCGCCTCGCGCAGCAAGGGCTTGTGGCGCTCGATGGTGTAAAGACGCCGACAGAGCCGTGACAAGATGGCCGCCTGATACCCGGATCCGGTTCCCACTTCCAGCACCTTCATACGGCGGGTCGCCTTCAAGGCTTGGGTCATGACCGCCACCACCTGTGGCTGGCTGAGGGTTTGACCGTGGCCGATCGGTAGCGCCATGTTCTCATAGGCCTGGTCTTGAAAGGGTTGCGGGACGAAGGCTTCGCGCGGTATGCGCTCAATTGCTGACAGCACATCCGTATCGATGATGCCGGCCTTGCGGAGCTGCATGATCAAGCGAATCTTGCGCGCCTCGATGGTCATGCGAAGAGCTCCGCCAGCGGTACCAAACTGGCATGATGGGTCAGGTCCAAATGCAGCGGCGTGATCGCAACCGCAGCCCGGTCAATCGCCGCTAGGTCTGTATCCGGCTCGGAGGTCGCGTCGCTGTTAAACTCGCCGATCCAGACATAGGGGCGCCCCTTGGGATCCTGCCCATCATGCAGTGTCGTCCCCTCATCGCGCCGCCCTTGCCGGCAGACCGAAAGTCCCGCAACCGCCTCGGGTGCCACCCCCGGGAAGTTAACATTCACCAAAAGATCCTTTGGCCAGGTAAAGGTCAGCAGCCGACGGATCACCCTTGGTGCCCAATGCTCGGTCGTGGCCCAGTGGTACTGGCCGTCGTCATGGCGGGTGGCGCTCAGCGCTATCGCCCTGGCGCCGAGCAGTGCCCCTTCCATGGCCGCCGCCACGGTGCCTGAATAGGTGACATCCTCGCCGAGGTTGGCGCCGCGGTTGACGCCGGAAAGCACCAGATCGGCGGGGCGATCGGCCAGGATACGGTGCTGAGCGACCAGAACACAGTCGGTCGGGGTGCCATCGACACAGTAGCGCCGCGCACCCAGCTCGCTGATGCGGAGAGGCCGGCGCAGGGTTAGCGAATGACTGGTCGCGCTTTGTTCGGTTTCCGGCGCCACCACCCAGACATCCGGCGACAAGTCGGCGGCGATGCGTTCCAAGGCCGCCAGGCCCGGCGCGTGGATGCCGTCATCGTTGGTCACGAGAACGCGGGCGGCGGCCGGCTCGATGGGATCCCTATTCATTTGCCGTCACCAATTCGAGGCCGCCCATGTAGGGGCGCAGCGCTTCCGGCACGGTGATACGACCGTCGGCCTGCTGATAGTTTTCCATGACCGCGATCAAGGCCCGGCCAACGGCAACGCCGGAGCCGTTCAAGGAATGAACGAAACGGGTGCCCTTGCCGGCCTGGGGTCGAAACCGCGCCTTCATGCGCCGCGCCTGAAAGTCGCCGCAATTGGAGCAACTGGAGATTTCCCGATGGACCCCTTGGCCCGGCAGCCAGACTTCTATGTCATAGGTCTTGTTGGCGCTGAATCCCATGTCCCCTGTGGAGAGCACCACCACCCGGTAGGCAAGGTCGAGGCGCTGCAGGATGGTCTCGGCGCAAGCCAACATGCGCTCATGTTCTTCGGCGGACCGCTCCGGCAAGGTGATTGACACCAGCTCTACCTTGTCGAACTGATGCTGGCGCAACATGCCCCGGGTGTCCTTGCCGGCGGACCCGGCTTCAGAGCGAAAGCAGGGCGTATAGGCGGTTACCCGAATGGGCAGGCTTGCCTCCTCCAGAATGTCGCCGGCGACCAGGTTGGTGAGCGGCACCTCGGCGGTCGGGATTAGCCAATGGTCGCTGGTGGTGCGGAACTGGTCCTCGGCGAATTTGGGCAGTTGTCCGGTGCCGAAGAGGGCCGCGTCGCGCACCAGATAAGGGGGCGCCACTTCGGTGTAGCCATGCTCGGTGGTGTGGATGTCGAGCATGAACTGCGCCAAGGCCCGGTGCATTCGGGCAATCGCGCCGCGCAGCACCACGAAGCGGGAGCCGGAAAGCTTGGCGGCGGTCTCGAAATCCATCAGGCCCAAGGTCTCGCCGAGCTCGAAGTGCTGCTGGGGCTGAGCCTCCAAATCCGGTTTGTCGCCGACTTCGCGCAACAGCAGGTTGGCGCTTTCATCGGCGCCCACGGGCACATCATCGGCGGGCGTGTTGGGCAGGCCGGTCAGGAAAGTGTCGAGGGCGTCGGACAAGCGCCGCTGTTCGGCCTCGCAAGCGGCCATTTCGTCCTTCAGGCCGCTCACCTTGGCCATCAGGTCCGCCGCATCCTCGCCGCGGCCCTTGGCCACGCCGATGGCTTTCGATGTCTCGTTGCGCTGGGTTTGCAGCTCTTGCAGATGGGTTTGCTGGGCCCGGCGCTGGCTATCGAGGTCGAGTATTTCCTCAGATGCAGGGTCAAGCCCACGGCGCCTTAGGCCGTCGTCGAAGGCCTCGGGAGATTCACGAATCCAACGCAGGTCAAACATACGTCGCCACGACTCGACATCATTTCAAATGAATCAGCGACCTTATACGGTTTTATTTCTACGACGTCTACAGAGAAAGGCCGCTAGACTTCGGCTACGTCAGTCGAGTCTTCAAATTGATCCTCGGCTTCACTTTGCCGTCTCTTCTTCTCAACTAGTTTCGCCATGTAGATCGAAATTTCGTACAGCAGTATAATCGGTAGGGCCAAGCTGATCTGGCTGATTGGATCAGGGGGCGTAAATATCGCCGCGACGATGAAGACGCCAACGATGGCATACTTTCGCTTGCGCGCCATGCCCTCCGAGGTTGCCAGGCCAACTCTGGCCATAAGCGTCATCAGCACCGGCAGCTGGAAACAAATGCCGAAGGCGAAGATCAGCTTCATCACCAGAGAAAGGTATTCGTTGACCTTGGCTTCCAGCTCGATCGGCAGGTTGCCGTCCAGGCCTGGCGTTTCAAACTGCAGGAAGAAGGTCCAGGCAAGCGGCGTGATGATGAAGTAAACCAAGGCGCCGCCCAGGAAAAAAAGGATCGGACTGGCGGTCAGGAAAGGCGCGATCGCGCGCTTTTCGTTGCGGTAGAGGCCGGGCGCGATGAAAAGCCACATCTGGGTCAGAAAGATCGGGCAGGAGATGAAGGCGCCAAAGAAGAAGGCGACCTTGATGTGGGTAAAGAATACCTCCGTCAAATCAGTAAAGATGAGCCGGCGATGGCGGTCGTCGCCACCACTTTCCAGCAGGATCTCCGCTAGGGGATTGACCAGGAAGTCAAAGAGGTTTTGGGCGAAGTAAAAGCAGACCAGGAACGCCACCAAGAGCGCGATGGCGCTATAGAGCAAACGCTGTCGCAGCTCGATCAAGTGATCGAGCAACGGCATCTTGCTGGCATCGCTGGTGTCGCTCACGCGCTCGTCCTTTTTCGCGCCGGAGTCCTTTTCCACGCATGTTCCATGCCGGCTAGTCCTTGTCCGGGCCGGCGGCCGCCTTGGGCAGGTCGGGGCCCTCCTCGTCCGGCGGCCGGATCGAATGGGGCGGCGCCATCTGCACGGGCTGCTTGATGATGGTGGCGCCGCCGGTTTCCGTCGCGCCGCCGGCGTCGGTACCATCGGCACCAGTCTTGTCGTCGCTGGCTGTCGGCTCTCGCTCGACACTGTCGCCGATCGACCCGATCTCACCCTTGATGTCGCCGGTCGGGTCAACGGTATCGGTGATCGTTTTTTTCAAGTCTGTGCCGGTGACTGATTTGATGGAGTTGCGGGCTTCCTCCAACTCAGCCTCGCGCACCATGTCGTTCAGTCCGGATTGAAACTCGCGGGCCAAGCCGCGGGCCTTTTGCGTCCACTGACCCACGGTCTTCATCACCCGCGGCAAGTCTTTCGGCCCGATGACGACAAGCGCCACCATGGCAATGACCGCCATCTCTATCCAGCCGATATCGAACATGGCGACCTGTTGGTGTTCATAAAGCGGCGGCGGCGGTCCCTGGTCCGGGACTAGCCGCTGGCCGCCTTATCCTTTTCTTCGCTGCGCGCGGAAGCGGTCGAGCCCGACTCTTGTTCGATGGCGCCTGGCGCATCGGCTTCGGCCTTCTTGCCTTTTTCGTCTTCCTTCAGGCCACGCTTAAAGGCGTTGATGCCTTGGCCCATGTCGCGCATGAGCTTCGGGATCTTACCACCGCCGCCGAACAACACCAGCACGACAACAAGTACGATAAGCCAGTGCCATACACTAAACGTCCCCATAATGGGTTCTCCTTGACTTTGCGCGTCGATATCCAAACGAAGCCGGGACTATTGCAAAATCCATCCCCGGCCGCAACGTCGCTGCCAAGAGAGAACAAGGATCGGCTCCGTAATTAAACCTATTTGGCATCACTAAGCGGGAAAACAAAGGCCTGACTGCTATCCAAGTTGATCTCAAAAGCCTCGTCCTCCGCCGGAAGGAAGCGTCCGGGCACCCGCGCATGAATGTGCAGCGCCTCCTTTTCACCCTGACTAACACTCAAGTGCACCAAACTGCTTCGACCCAACAAACGTGAGGCTATGACCTGTGCTTTTCCCGCCGCAGAGCTTTGCGCCGGCCCCCCGGTCTGCAAATGCAATGCTTCGGGTCGAATGAGCACCTCGACCGGCAGACCGTCTTCCAGCCCCTCCGCGGCGACCGCGCCGAACGGCGTCGACGCATAACCGCTCCTCACACGGCTGCTTAGGCGATTAGCCTCGCCGAAGAAACATGCCGCAAATGCGTTAACGGGACGGAAATAGAGGTCTGTTGGCGTGCCAACCTGCACCAGCCGGCCGTCACGCATTAAGGCAATGCGATCGGCCATAAACATTGCTTCTTCAGGATCATGGGTGACCAAGAGGCTTGCCGCCGCACTTTGTTTAAGAATATGCAAGGTTTGATCGCGCACCTGCTGGCGCAACATCGTATCCAGGCCGGAAAAGGGCTCGTCGAGCAGCATGATCGCAGGCTTGGTTGCTAAGGCTCGGGCCAGCGCAACTCTTTGTTGCTGGCCGCCAGACAAGGTGTGCGGGTAGGCTTTGGCATAATCGGCCATACCCACCGTCTGCAAGCCCTGTAAGGCGAGCCGACGCCGATCCGCAGAGCCATTCTTTCGCAGACCAAAGGCGACGTTCTTCAGGACATTTAGGTGCGGGAAGAGAGCGTAGTCCTGAAATACAAGGCCAACGTCACGGTCCTCCGGCGGCAGGTCTATGGCGTCCGAAGCAAAGGGCCGCCCATTGGCGAGAACGCTTCCCGACTGCAAGGGCTCGAGCCCGGCTACCAGGCGCAACACTGTGGTCTTGCCACAGCCCGACGGCCCGACCAGGCACACGAGCTCGCCCGGTGCGATCGACAAGTTGAAGTCGTCCACGGCAAGGACGTTGCCGTAGGCGTGGCTGATGTGCTCCAGGCGGAGCGCTTCCATCCGACATGCGCCTTTCTTGCGCGGTATGTTGCGCGGCGTAAGAGAAGCTATTGCGAATGAGTTGCATAATCAATGAGGGCGAATCCCTGTAACGGCCATTATTGCCGCCAATTGGCGCCCAAACTGCGAGAAAACCATGAGCGATGGTCGGAGCGGCCGGATTTGAACCGGCGACCCCTTGTCCCCCAGACAAGTGCGCTACCAGGCTGCGCCACGCTCCGACTATGCTTCGATCAGGCCGTTCCGGCTTCGCCCTCGCCGAATTGCCTGATAAACCTTTTAGTGCCGCAATGACGGGAAAGCAACGCCGACGTCTGGCTGGTCCCGCGCGAGGCCGAGTTTACTCGAAAATGTTAGTGCTGGACTTGCTGGAGGAGGCGCTGCATGGCCATGAGATCTTCCAGGATGGATTGCAGCTCGGTGACGTCGTCCTTGCCAAGACCATTTGCGGTAGCCTTTGATGCGCCCGCGGAAGAGCCAGCGGTATGCCGCAAGCCCCCCTCCCGCAGCAGACGCTGAACGCCCTTGATGGTATAGCCATCGTCGTAAAGCAAATCGCGGATCGAGCGTAAGAGCTCAACTACCTCTGGTCGATAGTAACGGCGGCCGCCGCCGCGTTTCAGGGGTCGAACCTGGGTAAACTTGGTTTCCCAAAAGCGCAGCACGTGTTGCGGTACCTCGAGTTCCTCGGATACCTCACTAATGGTGCGAAACGCGGCTGCGGATTTACCGCTGGTTCGAGAGATTGCTACCACAGCATTTGCCTCCGCCGAAGATCAGGTCAACTCAGCCGCCATCACGTATCGGCGGAACTTCCGGCATTAACGCGATTCTTCAGAACGTGCGAAGGCCGGAACACCAGAACCCGGCGAGGCAAAATTGGTACTTCTTCACCGGTCCTTGGATTTCGCCCGATACGCTGCCCCTTTTGGCGAACGGCGAAGCTCCCGAAGGAAGAGATCTTCACCATTTCCCCTTTGACGAGGGCATCGGCGATTTGATTGAGGACCGATTCGACCAGTTCGGCCGACTCATTGCGCGACAATCCGACCTCTTGGTAGACGGCTTCGCTCAACTGTGCCCTGGTCACCGTGTGGCTAACCATGGGACCTGCCTCCCTTTTCTCTGGTTACGATAAGGTTAACGCATGCGTGGCGCTGTCGTCAAACATCACAAACGACTAATCCTGGCGATACCCTAAAAATTATGTGTCCTTCTACCATCGCACGAGCGCCGATCCCCAGGTAAATCCCCCTCCCATGGCTTCCATCATGACCAGGTCGCCATCGCAAATCCGGCCGTCGATCGTTGCTTCGTAGAGCGCCAGCGGAATGGAGGCGGCCGAGGTGTTGGCATGACGATCGACGGTCATGACGACCCGGTCGCTTGGCAGGTTGAGGCGCTTGGCCATTGATTCGATGATGCGCGCATTGGCTTGGTGGGGTACCAGCCAGTCGATATCACCGGGGGTCAGCGCATTGGCTTCGAGCGCCGCGTCGATGGCCTCTGCCATGTTGACCACAGCGTGACGAAACACTTCCCTGCCCTGCATGCGTAAATATCCGACCTGTTGGCCGCTGGAAGGGCCGCCGTCGACGTAGAGCGCTTCCAGGTAACGCCCGTCGGAATAAATGTGGGTGGATAGAATACCCCGATCTAGCCCGTTTCCCTGTCCTTTGCTGGCGGTCACCACCAGCGCGCCGGCGCCGTCACCGAACAGCACACAGGTACCACGGTCGTCCCAGTCGAGAATTCTTGAAAAGGTTTCAGCGCCGATGACCAAGGCGCATTCCGCTTGCCCGGCGCGAATAAAATTGTCGGCGACCGAGAGGGCATAAACGAATCCGCTACACACCGCCTGCAGATCAAAGGCCGCGCCCTTGGTCATGCCCAGCGCCGCCTGAATTTGTGTCGCAGTAGCCGGAAAGGTGTGGTCGGGCGTCGAGGTCGCCAGGACCAAAAGATCCAGGTCTTGAGCCGTCAGTCCCGCATCGCCGAGCGCCTGGCGGGCGGCCTCAAGCCCGAGGTCCGAGGTGCGCTCTCCATCGGCTGCGATGTGACGCTGGCGGATGCCGGTTCGCCGCTGGATCCAGTCATCGCTGGTATCCATCCGCTCGGCCAACTCCGCGTTGGTCACGACCCGTGTTGGCAGATAGGCTCCGCATCCAGCAACTAGTGTTCTGATCATGGTCAGCCCATAGCTGCCTTTGGCTTGGGCTGATCACGCAGACAGTTTGCTACGTCGTCGCGGATGGTCGCCGTAATGCCTTGCGAGGCCATTTCCACCGCGACACCCACGGCGGTGGCGAAACCCACGGGATCGGTGCCACCGTGGCTTTTGACCACGACACCGTTAAGGCCGAGCAGCACCGCGCCGTTGTAGCGTCGAGGATCCACCCTCTTGCGGAGCTTTTGCATGGCGTGTCGAGCAAGATAGTAGCCCAGGCGGGCCATGGCTGAGGACCTGAAGCTGCTGCGTAGATATTCGGTGTAAAGCTTTGCCGTTCCCTCCGCCGTCTTCAGGGCCACATTGCCGGTAAAGCCGTCGGTAACGACTATATCGACCGTGCCCTTGGCAATGTCATCGCCCTCTATGAAACCATGGAAGTGGCCCGGCAGCTTGGCATTTCGAAGGATGGCGCTGGCCTCCTGCAGGGCCTCGTGGCCCTTCATCTCTTCGCTGCCGACATTAAGCAGGCCATAGCTTGGCTCGGGAATCCCCAGCATGACGCGGGCAAAGGCATTCCCCATGACGGCAAATTCCACCAAGTTGCTGGCATCGCAATGAACGTTCGCTCCCAGGTCCAGCATGACGGTTTCACCGCGCAACGTCGGAAAGAATGAGGCGATTCCCGGCCGGTCGATCCCCGGCAGGGTCTTCAACACGAATTTCGCCATAGCCATCAAGGCGCCGGTGTTGCCGGCAGAGACGACCCCGAGGGCTCGGCCTTCTTTGATCGCGTCAATGGACTTGCGCATGCTCGACTGGCGCCCGGACCGCAGCGCGATCGAGGGCTTGTCGGTGCCGCTGATCACATCATGGGTATGCACCAAACGGGCGACGTCTTTGAGCTTGGCATAGCGATCAAGCAGGGGGCGAACTTCGGCTTCGCGACCGAAAATGAGGAACTCTATCGTCGGGAAGCGCTGCAGCGCGATATTGGCACCTTTGATCACCATGGCCGGGGCATCGTCGCCCCCCATGGCATCCAAAGCGATGGTCAGCCGGTCGCTCACGAAGCCCCGTTTCTATCGAGTTGACATCACCGTAAGACATCTCATCGATGCAATCACGGTCTGCCTTAGACAGCCTCGATTTCCATGACCTCGCGGCCGTCATAGTGGCCGCAGGCCGCGCAAACATGATGCGGGCGCTTTAGTTCACCACAATTCGAGCACTCATGATAGACGCTCGTCGGCAGGGCATCGTGTGCGCGCCGCTTGTCGCGGCGCGATTTTGACACCTTCTTTTTGGGTACAGCCATGATTTTACCTTCGTATTCCTGTCACTGGGCTGCCACAAAGGGGCGATCCCGCTTATTATCCAACTTGCCCTGCGGTCGCAAGCTTAGCAGCCAAACCCGTGCTTGCCACCAGCACCTGTCTAGCACATCTGTTTAGTGAGGTATCAGAGGTTTTAGTACTGTAAAAGGGTTTTCTACCGATTCTGATTCCTGATCTTGCCAGCGCCCTTCATCCCACCCGGCCTCGTCCGAACGGGGATAGGCCGGCAAGGCAAGCGCCAAGTGCTGTGCCACCACCTCACCGGCATCTATGCCGTCCTTGCCGATAGGCTCGGGTGGGTCCTCATCGTCAGGTTCAAGATCCACCGTGCCCCGGTCGCTCGCAGCGTCCTCGGCAAAGGTGGCCGATACCGCCTCCCTTATCACCGTTTTCACCGGTTCGAGGCTGATAACGCAGGTCTGCTCCACCGTGGCCTCAAAGCGCCCTTCCAACCTGAAAACCTCACGCTTGCCAAGCTTCTTGAGCTGCAGGGTCGCGGTAAGAGAACGAATTGCCAAAATGCCGAACCGCGTGGCCAGCGCCGCACATTCGGCAGGCGTCGCGGTCAATGCGAAGGCCTGCCCGTCGGCAGCAAGACGCGCGGCGTCGATCGGCCGCGACAACTCGTACTCCTGACATTCCAATGAGTGCATCGGGCACCCTCTCTCCGGCCACCCGCCGCGCAAGGCCGCGCACCATAGGTCATGCGCCGGTTAAGGTCAACGTTCTGCGGACTCCTTGATCTTCATTCCTGAGGCATCGGCGACGGGCCAAATTCCAAGCGCCCCTTAACAATTTGCTCGGTGGTCTGACTGGCTAGGCGATCGACTTGCGCTTGCAAGTAATTTGCCATCGCCGACAGTTTCGCATCGCCCACCGCGACAGTACCGTAAAGATTGCGGCAAAGCGCTGCGCAAAGCGCCTCATGACCCTTCGCAAGCGCGTCGTCATAGGCCTGCATGCGGCCATAGAAGGCTTGTGCCATTTTCTTGATCCGCGGCGCCACCCCCAAATCACCGGCACCCATTTCCCGAAGACAGGCATCTAAATCGCCGAAATAGGTATCAAAAAGGGCCTGCGCAAGCGCTTTTGTGACCGAGTGGTCGGCCTTCAGTCGCCGCAACACCAGAAAGACATGCAAGGAAATCAGATCGAATCGTCCATCCAGCGTGTCAGGCACGCCAAGATGCGAATAGAAGCTCGGCTGGCGAGACTGGCGGACGATCGTGGCATAGAGCTTTTTCGCAACTTCGGCCTCTGCCGGCGTTCCAAATAGCCATTTTACAGCCACGATATCCCTCCTTGTTGCACCTGCGGCCCGCGCCAACAGCCAATCAAGCCTTGAAATGATAGGCTTGTGCGTATTATGCAAGGCGTTCGTCAAAGGAGCAAACGGGGGGTGCCCATGGCTTTTGCTACAGGACGCGGCAACGCGACGAAAAGGGTCGGTCGGCCCAGTTGTGCCTTACTGGTAACTGCGGCGATGGCCCTTACTGTCCTATCGGCCTGCGAAGTGCCGGTGCAGGTCCGCGGCAATCTGCCGGATAAAGAGTTGGTGTCTTCGATAGAACCAGGGCGCCATTCCCGCGACCAGGTCTCCTCCATTTTAGGCTCGCCATCGTCGATTTCCACTTTCGGGTCCAAGCGCTGGTACTACATTGGCAGCAAAGTGGAAACCTTCGCCTTCCAGAAGCCCAAGGTGCTGGAGCGCAACATCCTAGTGGTCTCATTCAACGATGCCGGCTTGGTCGATAAGACGGAAGCGCTGACTCTGGCCGATGGCAAGGACATCTCGCCGGTCGGTCGTATCACCCCCACCGAAGGCCGCGACTTTACTATTTTCCAGCAACTCTTCGGCAACCTCGGGCGCCTGCCGTCAGCCATAGGCGGGACCAACTAGGGCCCTTCCCTCCCTCGCCGAATCCAAACGAAGAAGGGCGCCCGAGAGCGCCCTTCTGACGTTTGTCCGATGTTGGTTTACGCAGCCAAGACAGCCAACAGCAGCAAGGCGACGATGTTGGTGATCTTGATCATCGGATTGACAGCCGGGCCAGCCGTATCCTTGTAGGGATCGCCGACCGTGTCACCGGTCACCGCGGCCTTATGGGCCTCCGAGCCTTTGCCGCCGTGATTGCCGTCCTCGATGTATTTCTTGGCATTGTCCCAGGCACCACCGCCGGCGGTCATGGAAATCGCCACGTAGAGACCGGTAACGATGACCCCCAGAAGCATGGCCCCCAACGACGCCAATCCGGCTGCCTGCCCGGCTATCGCCGTGATCACCAGATAAAGCACGATCGGCGACAACACCGGCAGCATCGAGGGGATAATCATCTCCTTGATGGCGGCCTTGGTCAGCATGTCAACACAGCGCCCGTACTCTGGCTTGCCGGTGCCCTCCATGATGCCCGGGATCTCCTTAAACTGCCGGCGCACTTCGAGAACCACCGAACCGGCCGCGCGACCAACCGCGGTCATGCCCAAGGCACCGAAGAGGTAGGGCAAGAGGCCACCGAACAGCAGGCCAACCACCACATAAGGGTTGGAGAGGCCGAAATCGATGTGGTCGACGGCGATCACCCCTTCCTCGATGAAGTGGTCGAGGTCGGAGGTATAGGCGGCGAAGAGCACCAAAGCACCCAGGCCAGCCGAACCGATGGCGTAGCCCTTGGTCACCGCCTTGGTGGTATTGCCGACCGCATCAAGCGCGTCGGTGGTCTTGCGTACGCTTTCCTCCAGCTCCGCCATTTCGGCGATACCGCCGGCGTTGTCGGTCACCGGACCATAGGCATCCAGCGCCACCACCATGCCCGCCAGGGCCAGCATCGTGGTAACCGCAATGGCGATACCGAAGAGCCCCGCTAGCAAATAGGTGGCGACAATACCGGCAACGATGACGATGGCCGGGATTGCTGTTGCTTCCATGGAGACGGCGAGGCCTTGGATCACGTTGGTGCCGTGACCGGTGACCGATGCCTGAGCGACACTCTTGACCGGCCGGTAGTTGGTGCCCGTGTAGTACTCCGTCACCCAGATTAAGGCACCGGTGATGACCAAGCCGATGATCCCGCAAAAATAGAGGGAATTGCCGGTAAAGCTGACACCGCCGACCGTATAGCTATCGGAAACGCCGATGACCAATGCTGTCATCGGATAGAGGATTACCGCCGACAAGACTGCGGTCGCGACAAAGCCCTTATAGAGCGCCCCCATGATGTTTTGGCTGGCGCCCAAACGCACGGCAAAGGTCCCGGCCACGGAGGTGATGATGCAAGTGGCGCCGATCATCAGGGGATAGACCATCATGCCGGTCACCGCCTCGCTCCCGGCAAAGAAGATCGAGGCCAAGACCATGGTCGCCACCACCGTCACCGCATAGGTCTCGAAGAGGTCGGCGGCCATGCCGGCGCAGTCACCGACGTTGTCGCCGACATTGTCGGCGATTACCGCCGGGTTGCGCGGATCGTCCTCGGGGATGCCGGCTTCCACCTTGCCCACCAGGTCGGCCCCAACGTCGGCGCCCTTGGTGAAGATGCCGCCGCCCAAACGGGCGAAGATGGAGATCAGCGAGGCGCCAAAACCGAGCGCCACCAGGGGATCGATGAGCGCCCGTCCCTCGGCTCCAAAGACGACCAAAATCCCGTAGTAGCCGCCGACCGCCAGAAGCGCCAGGCCGGCCACCAGCATGCCGGTGACGGCGCCGGCGCGAAAGGCGACATCAAGACCCTGGGCCAGGCCCTGCCGGGCCGCCTCGGCGGTGCGCACATTGGCCCGAACCGAAATGTGCATGCCGATGTAGCCGGTGGCGCCAGAAAGTAAAGCGCCGATCAAGAACCCAATGCCGACCGTAATCCCCAGGAGAACAGCGATCACAACGAAGATCACCGCGCCGACGATGGCGATGGTTCGGTACTGTCGATTGAGGTAGGCTTGCGCGCCTTCTTGTACGGCGCCTGATATCTCTTGCATGCGCTCCGAGCCGGCGCTCGCGGCCAACACTGCCTTCGAGGCCCAGACACCATAGCCTACTGCCAAGGCCCCGCAGGCGAGGACAAACAGCAACCACCAATTGGACATGAGTATTTCCCTTGATTGATAACTCGGCGCGGCGCGCCTTCAAATTTCGGATTAGTGCAAGACGACTCTCGCTGGCGAGAGCGGCGCGCGGAAAATGCCAGAAGCGTGTTCCAAAGGCAACTCCTAGCCGACCTCAGGCGCATAGTTGTTGATTAAGTGGCTAAAACAACACTAAGAGCGATTGGGGCGCCGCTTGGCAAGATGACGCACCAAGATCGCTTCGATAACGTTCTTGCCAACGATTTTATCGCCCACCAGTTTCAGCCGCTTCTTTATGAGATGAATGTCGTAATTGCCTTGCTGCACAAAACGCATTGCCGCCAAGCTGTGCAACTCAACGATGAAGGCGTCTCGAAGCTCGCGGAAGGACTCGTAGAGCCGGAACTTGGCGTCCGTATCCTTGACCTCGATCTCCAAGCTATAGGAGAGGTGATGCAGTACCGCCCCTTCCCGGATGACCGGGATGACGATGGTATCGATCTGAACGAACTCAGGTCGCGCGTTTAGAGGCTTTTCCGCACTCTCCGCAACCGCTTCCTCTCCCGGCTCCTGCAGGAAAAACCACCAGGCTGCGCCGCCACCCCCGCCCAGCACAATAAGGGCCGTAACCATGATGATGATGAACTTCCGCACCGCGATCGGCTCCAAATCTGGCAGCTTCCACCAGCCATACCCTGGTTGCGGTGAAGAATCCCTAAACCATAGCCACCCTATCAGCCGGACTGAGATCGTTAAAAATGGGTCCAGCCTTTATGGGACAGGGAAAGCGGGCGGCCATCCGGACCTTCAACGCGGACTCCCTGCCCTTCGACCAGCCGCCCGATCAAGGTTAGCGGAAGGTTAAGCTCTTGTGATAGGGCCATAATCGGCGGGCGGTTCTGTCTTGGGGCACTGAAGACCAACTCATAGTCGTCGCCGCCGGCCAAAATGGCCTGCAGGGCCAGGTCCGGGTGGATGGATTCCGTCCGTTCGACGGCCTTTGAACGTGGCAATGCCGACACCTTAATTTCCGCCGCAAGGCCGCTCGCCGCCGCTAGGTGTTCCAGATCCGCCACCAGACCATCGGAGACATCCATAGCCGCACTAGCCAGGCGACCCTGCCGCAACGACAACCCGAGACGCAAACGCGGCAAGGGGACGCGGTAGCGAGAGGCGAGATCCGCGGCCGCCGCACCCTCCAGGCCTTCGATGCCGACGGTCAGCACCTTTAGGCCAAGTGCCGCATCGCCAAGGCTTCCAGAAACATAGAGGTCGTCCCCGGCCTGACCACCGCCGCGGCGGAGGGCTTGGCCTGGTGGGCAGGAACCGAGCGCGGTCAAGGTGAGGCTGAGCGGTCCCGGGGTCGAAACCGTATCGCCGCCGATCAAGGTGATGCCGAAGTCCTGCTGGTCCTGGGCCAGCCCCTTGGCGAATTCGGCAATCCACGTTTCGGAGAGATCCTTGGGATAGGCCGTGGTCAAAAGATAGGCCAAGGGGGCAGCCCCCATCGCCGCCAGGTCCGAGAGATTAACCCTGAGGAGTTTGCGGGCGATCGTCGCAGGCGGATCCCCGGCGAGGAAATGCACCCCCGCGACCATGGCATCCACGGTGGCCACAACTTCTTCGCCCTGAGGCACTTCTAAAGCCGCCGCATCATCCTTTAGGCCAAAGGCACCGGGCGCCGACGCGGAAAGCGGTGCCAGGTAGCGAGCGATGACCTCGAATTCGCCGGACGCCACGCGCTAGGGCCTGTGGACATTCATTTCGCCGCTGTGGCGGGATTGGCATTGTGTCAGGGCTAGGAGCGACGGGCGCGGTGGAGGCGGCTCTCCATAAGCCCGGAGCGACACAGAGCTGACGCAATGCCGCCCCGTGCCTGCGGCATCCGGCCGCTTAGGCCCGCTGCCGCGTCGCTCTTCTTTGGATAGGTCATACATGTCCTGCATCATCGCTTCTAACAGCAGGCCAAAGTGGCTTGGACCACAGCGGCAAAATGAATGTCCACAGGCCCTAGTGTGGTGGATTTGAAGTTCCTATCATTATTTGGAGCTGCACCGAGAGGAGCTTCAAATCCAGAAACCACACTAGACTCAATACCATAATAGTGTCCTGATCGATTCCGAAATTCGGTCGGTGCACGCCACATTATGAAGCGAATTTCGGAATCGGGACACTAGCCTCACGCCAACCCGTCGGGAATGGCAGGCGGTTCAGAGTCGCCGAACTCTTCGTGCCGCAACAGCCTTGCCAGGCGATCCAGGACACCATTGGCCATGGCCGCTTCCTTTTCGACCAAGAAGGCATAGGCGATGTCCGTATACTCCGCCACAACCACCCGTGCCGGCACCTGCAGGCGTTCGCCCAGCTCCATCGTCCCGAGACGCAGGATCGTCCGCAACAGGCTCTCCAGGCGCTCGACCGGCCAGTCACGCCGCAGCACGGCCGACAGCATGTCGTCCAGCTCTTCCGATTGTGAGTCAGTTTGCCGCACCAGCTCCATGAACAGCGAACGGTCTACCTTGTCGAGGCTAACGCCATCGACCTCTTCATGAAATCGATGGGTGATGAACTCGTCGATGACCTTGGCCGCCGGTGCCTCGGCAACGTTCATCTGGTGCAAGGCTTGCACCGCCGCAAGCCGGGCAGCGGAAAACCGGATCGCGGGGCGGCCTGAGTCGCGTTCGCCACGTCTTGGCTTAGGCATTGGTTCAGCCAGTCTGTTCACTGAAATAAGCACACCGCTATCGGCTTGCCGCCAGCTTTAATTGGCGCCTGAGCGCCAACATTGCAAGGCAAGCCCGGGCGGCATCGCCGCCCTTGTTCTTGTCGTTCACACTGGCCCGGGCCCAGGCCTGTTCTCGATTTTCACAGGTGAGTATGCCATAGCCGATGGCCAAACCGCGATCACAGGCCAAATCCTGCAGCTTGCGGGCGCTCTCTCCACAGATATAATCATAGTGGCTTGTTTCGCCCCGAATGACGCAGCCCAGCGTAACAAAACCGTCGAATCTCGGCTTGCCAGCGGGCGTGGCGTCGGCGGCGAGAGCAAAGGCAATGGCAGCCGGGATTTCGAAGGCACCGGGCACGGCGATCCGTTCATAGCTGGCCCCGGCCTGCTCCAACTCGGCAATCGCGCCACGGGCGAGCTCCGCAGCGATTTCCGCATAGTAGGGCGATTCAACGATCAGGATGTGCGGCGCCGACGAGGGCTTCACCATTTGGCTCATGTCACCTCGATCGATCGTTGCTCGACCACCCGCAGGCCATAGCCTTCCAGGCCGACAATGGTCCGCCGAGTATTGGAAAGCACCACCATGTCCTTCACGCCAAGGTCCAGCAGAATCTGGGCGCCGACCCCATAGTCGCGCAGTTCTTGGAAAGCCTTTGGGTCTTCCTCGCGGCGCTTGGCAAAGGCTTGGCTCAAGTCCATAGCCTCGTGATCGCGGATCAGCACCACGACCCCGCATCCGCCCTGACCGATCATCGCCATGACCTGCTGTAGCTCGCCCGCCTTGCCGCTTTCGCGATCGCCGAGCACGTCATCGAGCAGGTTGACCACGTGGACCCGCACCAGGGGCGGCCCCTTTGCCCCGGAGAGGTCGCCTTGCCACAAGGCGAGATGCTCTTCCCCGGTATCCGGATTGGCGTAGATGGCCATGCGGAAACGGCCGCCGGCCGCCGTTGTTATCTCGGATTCCTCGCGCCGCTCGACCAAGCGGTCGTAACGCCGCCGATAGGCGATCAAATCGGCAATGGTGGCGATTTTCAAGCCATGGCGTTGGGCAAAGGCGATCAGGTCGTCGCGCCGCGCCATACTGCCGTCGTCGTTCATGATCTCGCAGATCACCGCCGAAGGATTGAGGCCTGCAAGGCGCGCCAGGTCCACCGCCGCTTCGGTATGACCGGTGCGCTCTAAAACACCGCCGTCACGCGCCACCAAGGGGAAGACATGGCCCGGCGACACCAGGTCATCGGGGCCTTTGGTCGGATCGATGGCAACCCCGATGGTGCGCGCCCGGTCCGGCGCCGAAATGCCCGTGGTCACCCCGTCGCGGGCTTCGATGGAGACCGTGAAGGCGGTCTCGTGGCGGGACTCGTTCTTGCGGGCCATCAGCGGCAACTCAAGAGCCTCCACGCGCCTGCGAGTCAAGGCCAGGCAAATCAGGCCACGGCCGAAGCGGGCCATGAAGTTGATCGCCTCCGGCGTCGCCATCTGCGCCGGGATCACCAAATCGCCCTCGTTTTCCCGTGATTCGTCGTCGACCAGAATAAACATTCGGCCGTTGCGGGTTTCCTCGATGATGCCTTCGCTCGGCGTCAGCATTTCGCTGAAGGTCAGGCGCCAGGCTTCTGGATCTGATTTGGCCTCGTCTTCCAAGATGGCCATCTACCCGTTCCGTTCGATTAGGCGTTGAAGGTAGCGCGCCATCATGTCGATTTCCAGATTGACCTGTTGGCCGACCTGCAAGCTGCCGAAGGTCGTGGCGGCGGCCGTATGCGGAATGATGTTGATGCCGAAACGATCCCCCTCCACCTCATTGACCGTCAAGGAAACCCCATCGAGGGCCACCGACCCCTTGGCGGCGATGAAGCGCGATAGGGCGCTTGGCGCCGCCAAGACAAACCGCAGGGAATCGCCTTCAACGCGACGATCCACCACCTCGGCCAGACCGTCGACATGGCCCAACACCAGATGACCGCCCAGCTCATCGCCCAGGCGCAGGGGCCGCTCCAGGTTGATGGCGGTGCCCGGCCGCCAGCGGTCAACTGTGGTGCGGGACAAGGTCTCCTTAGAGACGTCGACCGCAAACCAGGCGTCACCGGTGGCGACAACCGTTAGACAGACCCCCGAGCAGGCGATCGATGCGCCGATCGCAATGCTGCCGGTGTCGTAACTGGTTTCGATTTCCAAACGGCGGTCGCCGCCCTGTTCGAGCCGGCGGAGCCGACCAAGGTCGGTGATGATCCCGGTAAACATCGCCGGCGCAGCCCAGTCCTAGTCGCCCTCGCCGCCGAGCTTGCCGACAAACTCCTCAAAGTCACGGGCCTCGCGGAAATTCCGATAAACGGAAGCGAAGCGCACATAGGCCACCTGATCCAAGTTGGACAGGGCATCCATGATCATTTCGCCGATAAGCTTGGAAGGTATTTCACTTTCGCCCGATGATTCCAGCCGCCGGACGATGCCGTTGACCACCCTTTCGATACGATCGGCGTCCACCGGCCGGCGCCTAAGGGCGATGGTCATGGAACGCTCCACCTTGTCGCGGTCGAAAACTTCTCGGCTGCCGTTGGTTTTCTTGACCGTGAGCTCGCGGAGTTGCACCCGCTCAAAGGTGGTGAAGCGGGCCCCACAGTTCGGGCACTGGCGCCGCCGACGGATCGCCGAGTTGTCTTCGGTTGGTCGCGAGTCTTTGACCTGCGTATCACCGTGGCTGCAGAATGGACAGCGCATGCTTCACCCCCTTCGCGCTTTTCCCGCGCATTTACTTGGGTTTGGCCCAGAACCTATAGGTTGGGATAGACTGGGAAACGGCGGCAGAGCGCGCGCACCTCCTCGCGCACAACCGCCTCGACCGCAGTGTTGTCTTCCCCATTGGCGGCCAAGCCATCGAGGACCTGGCTGATCAACTCACCCACTTGACGAAATTCAGCCGTGCCGAAGCCGCGGGTCGTCGCTGCCGGGCTGCCGAGCCGAATACCCGAGGTGACTGTCGGCTTTTGCGGATCGAAGGGCACACCATTCTTGTTGCAGGTGATGCCGGCCCGATCGAGGCTCTCCTCGGTAATATTCCCGGTCAGCCCCTTGGGCCGCAAGTCGACCAACATGAGGTGCGTGTCAGTGCCGCCGGAGACGATGTCGCATCCGCGCTCCTGCAGCACCGCCGCGAGCGTCTTGGCGTTGTCGACCACGTGCTGCGAATAGACCTTGAAGGAGGGCTTGAGCGCCTCGCCGAAGGCCGCCGCCTTGGAGGCGATGGCATGCATCAAGGGACCCCCTTGCAGGCCCGGAAAGGCCGCCGAGTTGATCTTCTTTCCAAGCGCCTCGTCGTTGGCCAGGATCATGCCACCGCGGCCGGCCCGCAGAGTCTTGTGGGTCGTCGTGGTGACCACGTGGGCATGCGGCAAGGGGCTTGGGTGAATGCCCGCGGCCACCAGGCCGGCAAAGTGGGCCATGTCCACATGAAACAAGGCGCCGACCGAATCAGCGATCTGCCGGAAGCGCGGGAAATCAATGACGCGGGGATAGGCCGAACCACCGGCAATAATGAGCGCAGGGCGGTGCTCTTTCGCCAGCTGCTCGACCTGGTCAAAGTCGATCAGTCCGTCTTCCTTACGGACCCCATACTGCACCGCGTTGAACCACTTGCCGGAAAGGTTGGGGCGGGCGCCGTGCGTCAGGTGTCCCCCGGCATCAAGCGAAAGCCCCATGATGGTGTCGCCCGGCTTGCAGAGGGCGAGCAGCACGCATTGGTTCGCCTGGGCCCCCGAATGAGGCTGCACATTGACAAAGCTGCAATCGAAGAGCTGCTTGGCTCTTTCGATCGCCAGCTTCTCTACCTCGTCCACGTACTCACAGCCGCCGTAGTAGCGGCGCCCCGGATAGCCTTCCGCGTACTTGTTGGTCAGCACCGAGCCTTGGGCCTCCAGCACCGCTCGAGACACGATGTTCTCCGATGCGATCAACTCGATCTGGTCTTGCTGGCGGCGCAGTTCGCCGCGGATCGCTTCCGCCAAATCCGGGTCGCTTTCACTCAACGGTAGTGAAAAGAACTCTTCGTTATTTGTCGCCAAGTTAGACGATTCAGCCGATGTCATCTCTCAATTCCCCCTATGACCGGCGGCAGCGCAGCCCTGACCCAGCTTGGCAACCCGTGCCATATGCCTTCCGCCGGCAAACTCTGTTGATAGGAAAACCTTTAGGCAGCGCCTGATCACTTCCGGACCCAGCAATCGTGCCCCAAGGGCCAATACATTGGCATCATTGTGCTCTCGTGCAAGGCGAGCAGAGGTTTCATCATGACAGACCGCCGCTCTTACATCGCGGTGCCGATTGGCCGCCATGGCGATGCCCATGCCGGTTCCACAGATTAAGACGCCGCGTTCGGCCCGGCCTTCGGCAATAACACGAGCGAGCGCATAGGCAAAATCCGGGTAGTCTACCGACTGTGGCCCATCCGTGCCGAGATCAATTACTTCATACTCCATCGCATTTAACTCGCGTAACACGCTGTCTTTTAGGGGAAACCCCGCGTGATCGCAAGCGATGGCAATAGGCAATACAGTCATCGCAGGCAACCTGCAGTGATGTTAGGAGAAATCGACAGAAGCTACCACATGTCGGAGGTGGTTAAAAGCACTATACTATCTCTTGGCCAAAGATTGCTTTGGACTCTAACATAAAATGTGCTTAAGAACCGAACGAAGACTTAATAAGTAACCATAGGAATGGATTAGATGGTCATTCTAATCCACTGTCAAAGGATAGAAACAATATTAAGGACTGAGGCTTTCGAATTGACACTACTATATTATTGTGCAATTGATTGATAATCTCGGGGAAAGCAAGGAACACACGCCAATGAGCGAGCAAGCAACTGATAGGGTACCATCCGCTGAACTATTAAAAATGACTGCACAAGTGGTCGCGGCTTATTTAGGGAATAATCCTTTGCCGACGACGGAAGTTGCCGGTGTCATTAACGCAGTGCATAATTCGCTCGCCGCTCTTAGCGACGGCAACGACCTCCAGGATGAGCCGCAAAAACCCGCCGTTTCGGTGCGTCGTTCGGTGATGCCGGACTACATCGTTTGCCTGGAGGACGGAAAGAAGCTCAAGATGCTGAAGCGGCATTTGCGCACCTCCTACGATATGACACCGGATGAGTACCGGGCGAAGTGGGGGCTTCCCGCTGATTATCCCATGGTTGCTCCGAACTACGCGAAACAACGGTCTGATTTTGCAAAAAAAATTGGACTTGGACACAGCGCTCGTCGGAAAGTGATGAAGCGCTTGCGGAAGTAACGCGGCAAAACAAGGCCGAAAAGGCCACAAGACGACGGCCGCAAGGGGGGAGACTGCCAACGAAACAACGATTTGGCGGCCAAGAAATTTACTGTTAGTACTGTTATGGCCGGTGCGGCTTAGGTTCGCCCGGCCTTTTTTCTTGGCATACTTTCGATAGGGGGTTCGGCGTGCCGGGCTAGGGCTTGCTGCCTTTGCGTTCTAGGACGTATCGAAGCTTTTGGATGGCCGTACGCTCTAATGTGGTTTGGCCCACGCGCGGGGAGCCGACGATGGAGACTTCCGTTAGGCTGACCGGATCGATCGCCGAGACCTTCACATAGTGGCCCATGCGGTGAAACTCGATGATGACTTCCGATCCAGCTTGCTGCATCCGCACGAGGGGGAGTACCTTTCCATCCGCGCTGCCGTCTTCCTACTACGGCGACACTGGCGCTCAGCGAATTGACCTGTGGTACGTGGTTGTCAATTTGTTCATTGATTGTCGAGAAAGGTTTAGATTGGGTTGACGCTCGCTCTAGAGCCATCAACCGCTAGGCCGTAGCGATGTCAGGTAAGAGGAGAACCTTTGCTATGAATGCAGGCGAAGTCGCAATGACAGAAAGTGTTCCCCCGTCGTCACCCACCGTGGCGCTCTTCCAGTGGCAGGATCCCCTCCTCCTGGAAGAGCAGTTAAGCGAAGAGGAACGCATGGTCCGCGACGTGGCTCGCGATTACTGCCAGGAACGCTTGATGCCGCGGGTCTTGGAGGCCAACAGGCACGAGCATTTCGACCGTGATATCATGGGCGAGCTTGGCGAGCTGGGCCTGCTGGGATCGACTTTGCCGGAAGAATACGGCTGCGCGGGCGCCAACTATGTCTGCTATGGCCTGGTGGCACGCGAGGTCGAAAGGGTGGATTCCGGTTACCGTTCGGCCATGTCGGTGCAGTCGAGCCTGGTCATGCACCCGATCCATGCCTACGGCACCGAAGAGCAACGCCAACGCTACTTGCCACAGCTGGCCAGCGGGGAACTCGTGGGTTGCTTTGGCCTAACCGAACCGGACCATGGCTCCGATCCTGGCGGCATGAAGACCCGCGCCCGGCAGACAGAGGGGGGCTGGTTGCTGAGCGGAGCCAAGATGTGGATCACCAATTCACCCATCGCCGACGTCATGGTGGTCTGGGCGAAGGACGAAGACGACCTCATTCGCGGCTTCATTCTAGAGCGCGGGATGAAAGGCCTGTCGACGCCCAAAATCGAAGGCAAATTCTCGCTCAGGGCTTCGATCACCGGGGAAATCGTGATGGACGAGGTCTTTGTTCCCGAGGAGAACCTGCTGCCCAACGTTTCCGGACTGAAGGGGCCCTTCGGTTGCTTGAACCGGGCCCGTTATGGCATTGCGTGGGGGGCCTTGGGGGCATCTGAATTCTGTTGGCAGGCGGCCCGCGATTACACCATGGAGCGCCAGCAGTTCGGTCGTCCGCTCGCCGCCAACCAGTTGATTCAAAAGAAATTAGCCGACATGCAGACGGAAATCACTCTCGGCCTCCAGGCTGTCCTGCGCCTTGGCCGTTTGATGGATGAGGGCCGGGCCCGGCCGGAGATGATTTCCTTGTTGAAAAGGAACTCCTGCGGCAAGGCACTCGACATCGCCCGAAACGCTCGCGACATGCACGGCGGCAACGGCGTTGCCGACGAATACCACGTGATCCGGCATGTGATGAATTTAGAGGCGGTCAACACCTATGAAGGAACCCACGATATTCACGCCCTCATCTTGGGTCGGGCCCAAACCGGCATCAGCGCGTTCTGAGGGGCCGAAGTAGACGAAGTGGCGTCAGGCGGCTCGCTTTCAAGGAGAATGAAAAACGCAGGCCCCTGTGTTAAGGGCCTGCGCCTGGTGAATTTTGCAAAGGCTGTGCGAGTATCGGTTAGCTTCGGCCGAAGGGCCTAACGTTACTCAGGCAGCCGAGGTCAGTGTGTTGACGTACTGGGCCTTGAAATGGCGTGGTGAGGACCAGAACTGCTGCAACATGCGCAGGACTTCGTTCGCTTGGACCAGCGATTCCTCGCTCAGCTTACTTTCGGCCAGGACGTCGGCGTGCTTGTCGAACAGCGTTGAGATGTGCTGGGAGATCGAAATCCCCTTCTCTGCCGCACGCACATGAAAGGACCGCCGGTCGTGTGGCGAGCGTTCCTGGATGAGATAGCCGTTCTCGACCATCTTCTTCACGTTGTACGACACATTGGAGCCAAGGTAATAGCCGCGCTGGGTCAATTCACCGACGCTCATCTCGTCATCGCCGATGTTATAAAGAATGAGCGCTTGGACGTTGTTAAGGTCGCGGATGCCGAGGCGGTCAAGTTCCACCTTGATCACCTCCAGGCACTGACGGTGCAAACGCTCCACCAGAGTGATTGTCTCAAGATAATGGGCCTTCACGGGAATACCTCGCACAAAAATATCATTGCAATCAAATCACAGCATACGATGTCGGCCCTTAAGGAGTGTTTAAAACGAAGGTGTTGCGAGTTCAGATGAGTCCACTTAAGTTGTTGTTATGGTTAATATAATTTAGTAGTTAATCGATCATGAACAAAGGCTCTGCACGGGCGACATCCTTTCAAGATACTGCGAGGTAAAGATGAATTCCTTTGCCGCAGGCAATTGGGAGATTATTTTACCGGATATCTGGCGAAGCTGGGCCGTTGCCCGACAAGGGAGATCGCAATTGCGTCATCAATCTATCCTAACGCTTCCCTTTGCAATTCTTTTGTCATTGTTCCTCGCTGCGGCAGCAGGCGCAGTGGAACGGATTGGCTGGGAGGATCTGGCGCCAGTCTGGGAAGAGCCGGACGATCCCTTGGAGGCCTTGAGCCTCGAACAACAGGACGCCTTGCTGGACATCTTCTGGGTGCGCAACCTCAAGGATGCCGGTAACACAAGCGACGAACTGGCGGTGCGTGAAGATAAGGCGCGCCAAACCCTGATTGCTGCCGGCGTTGATGTCGACGCCCTAGTTGCGAAAATTGAAACGTTGCAGGAGCTCTATGCCGCCCAAGACCAGGTTCTCGTCGAAGAATTGGACGGCAAGGAAGTGCAAATTCCCGGGTTTGCTCTGCCCCTGGAATTCTCGGGCACCTTGATGACCGAATTCCTCCTGGTGCCCTATGTCGGGGCCTGTATCCACACGCCACCGCCGCCGGCCAACCAAATTGTCCATGTGCGGGCTGACGCTGGCTACGAAAGCGAGGGCCTCTTTACCCCGGTGTGGGTGACCGGGAGAATTTCGACGACACCCAGCTCTCAGTCGCTTTCCTTCGTCGATGGCTCATCGGATGTCGATGTGGGCTACGCCCTCAGGGCAAGCGAGATCGAGCCCTACGAAGAATAGTGTAAGAGGTTAAAGCCGCACGCTCATGCCATCGGCGAGCGACAGGCGGTAGGCGCGCAGCCCGACCAGCAATCCGGCAAGGGCACCGGTCACGACGATCACCGCCAGTATCAGCAGCTCATCACCGCTCGGAGGATCGAGAGGCAGGTAAAGGCCGAATTGCGCATCGACGATCGGACGGGCAAGCAGTAATCCACCATAAAGCAGTAAGGAGCCCAGGACGGCACCGCCCAGGGTCAAGAGGCCGGCCTCCGCTGCGAGTAGGCTGAGAATGGCGGTCGGCCGGGCCCCCAGCGCCCGCAAAATCGCCATCTCACGCCGCCGTTCGTTCAAGGTTGTGAGGATCATCGTCACCATTCCCAGGAGCGCGGTCAACACCACCATGCCCGAGACCACAGCAAGCGCGGTTTCGGCCGCGTCCATCAAGGACCACAGCTCCTGCAAGGCAACACCGGGCAGGATGGCGGTCATCGGTTCCGACTTGTAGGTGTTGACGAAACGCTGCAGCTTGAAGATATCCAGCTTGGACTTCAGGCCAATGAGGGCGGCGGTGACCGCCTTCGGTCGCAGGGGCAGGCGCCGCGCCTGTTCCGCACTTATCTTCACCCCCCGTTGTCCAGCGCCATCCTGCCAATCGATATGGATCGCCTCGATGGCCTTGAGGCTGATATGGACGCTGCGGTCGACCGGCGTTCCGGTCTTGGCAAGGATGCCACTTACCCGAAAGGGCTTGTCGTCGTGCTCTTGGGCCGAAAGCGAGCCGATACCGTGCTGAATGACGAGTGAATCTCCGACCTGATAGGCAAGCGACGCTGCCACATCGGCGCCCAGTACCACGTCGAAGAGATCATCGAAGACCTGGCCTGCAGCAAAAGCCAGCGGTTGCCGGCGGCGAAAGCGATAGTGTTCGAAGTAGTCCGCGGTCGTCCCCACCACCCGGTACCCGCGATGGCTGTCGCCCAAGGACAGCGGCACCACCCAGGCCACCTCCGGGCGTTCGGCAATCTCGGCCAGGCTCGTCATGGTGATGTTGTTGGTGGCATTGCCGATCCGAAAGACCGAATAGAGCAGCAACTGGATGTTGCCGGCGCGGCTGCCGACGATCAGGTCGGTGCCGGAAATGGTGTTGGCGAAGCTGGCCTTGGCGCCGGTGCGGACCTTCTCCACGCCCAGGAAAAGCGTGATGCTGACCGCGATAGCTAGAACCGACAGCAGTGCGGTCAGCCAACGATTGCGGAGGGATTGCCAGGCCAGGCGCAAGATGATCAGGCGAAGAATGATCAACGGTCACCCACCTGCGTCTGGACGATCTCATCGAGGCCCACGGTCCGGTCGAAGCGCGTCGCCAGCGCCGCATCGTGGCTGACCATGATGAGGGCCGCTCGGGCGCGCTCGACCTCATCGAAGAGCAAGGCCATGAAGGCCGCCTGGCGCTCCGGGTCCAAGGCCGAGGCCGGCTCGTCGGCGATGACGATCGATGGCTCGCCGATCAAGGCGCGGGCGATGGCCACGCGCTGCTGCTGGCCGACGCTCAGTGTTGCGGCCCTTCGTTGCCACAAGTCAGAATCTATTTCCAGACGGGTCAGAAGGCGCGCTGCTTCCTCTTTCGCCGAACCATCTCGCTGAGCGCGTCCTCGCCGAATTTCAGAAAAACTGAGTGGCAACAAAACGTTATCCATGACGCCTGCGAAGGGCAAGAGATTGAACATTTGAAAGATGATGCCGAAGTGGTCGGCGCGAAGGCGGTCGACGGCGGCACCCGGCAGCCCCGTCATCTCCTGGCCGGCGAGCACGATATCTCCCCTCGTCGGTGCGACGATCCCGCAAATGAGACTAAGGAAGGTTGACTTGCCGCTGCCGGAAGGGCCCTTCAGCAGCAGCTTTTCCCGCTTTTGGAGGGTGAATGCCGGTACTTCCAGGCGAAACCCCTGCTGCCCGGGCCAGGTGAAAGAAAGCTGCGAGAGCGTGAGGATGGCATCGACTGACTCACCTTCCGGCATATCGGTCTGTCTCTGTGGCGTTTGCGACACGACCCCTAAGGCCCGTTGCGGCGAAGCGGCGGCGCCCTGTCATCTGCTGTGGTGGCCCCATGCTCGAAACCAACGAAGTCTGCTCCGAGCGCCTCCAGCGCCTGCCATCGGTCTTGGCTTTTGAGCACCACCTTGACCTGGCCATGGCTATGCGAGTAGGCGGCCAGGCAGCGTTCCGAGCCTTGGCTCTGCGGCGAATGAGCCATTATCAAAGTCAAAGCCAGACAAAGGACATGGAGCCTTCGCATTGTCTTCGATCCAAAAACTATAATGTTATAACATCATAAAAATTTGACCCGGCCGCAAGGCAATTTCTGGAACTTTTGTACCCGGCCCCGCCCTATTCGCTGTCTCCCTGAATCATTTTGATGATGGCGGAATAGTCCAGGTCACCGTTCCCGGAATTGGCGAAGAGGGTGTAGAGCGCGGTCGCTGCGGCGCCCAACGGCGTTGCCGTTCCGGCGTGCGCAGCGGCCTCCTGCGAAAGCTTCAGGTCCTTATGCATCATGGCGGTCGAGAAGCCCGGCTGATAGCCGCGGTTGGCGGCCGAGGTCTCGACGATCCCGGGCATGGGATGATGGTTTAACATCGCCCAGCAAGATCCTGATGCCTTGGAAGAAATATCGAAAAGCGTCTTCGGGTCTAGGCCGAGGTCGCGGGCCAAGGTGAAGGCTTCGGAAACGGCGATCATGGAAATGCCGAGGATCATGTTGTTGCAGACCTTGGCGGCCTGGCCGTTGCCCGGGCCACCGGCATGAATGACGGCCCGGCCCATGACCTTAAGGATCGGCTCGGCCCGGGCGAAAGCGGAATCACTGCCGCCGACCATGAAGGTCAAAGCTGCCCCTTGCGCGCCGGCGACCCCGCCTGAGACCGGCGCGTCCAACATTTCGATCCCCGCCTCACTGGCCGCCGTATTGATGGCTCGCGCGGCGGCCACATCGATAGTCGAGCAGTCGACCAGCAACGCGCCCTTTTTTGCCGTGGCGAGAACCCCGTGGTCGCCCAAATAGACCGCCCGGGCGTGCTCGCCGGCCGGCAGCATGGAGATCACGACCTCTGCCTCTTTGGCCGCGTCAAGCGCGCTCTCGGCGATCGACAGGCCGGCTTCGCGGGCAGTGGCGATGGCTGGCTCGGAAAGGTCGAAGCCGACGACCTGGTGGCCGGCCCTCACCAGGTTCTGCGCCATCGGCCCGCCCATGTTGCCGAGCCCGATGAATCCAATAGCCGTCATCTCGTCACTCCTCCTGTTAGCTTGCCGGCCGCGGCAACTGCAAGTCGCCCGCGGCGGGCTCGGTAAAGTGGGCCGCCACCATGGCCTCGTCGACCTCGTCCAAGGCGGTGGGCTGCCAGGCCGGCGCATTGTCCTTGTCGATCACCAAGGCGCGCACCCCTTCATAGAAGTCATGGCCGCGCATACAGCCTTGGCTCACTCGGTACTCGCTCAGCATCGCCGCTTCGAAGTCTTTTTCCGCCGCTTCTTTCAGGGCACGGAAGGTGATCTTCAAACTGGTGGGGGAGCAGCGTTCCAGGCGAACCCGGGTAGCGGCCGCCCAGTCATTGTCTTCCTTCTTCAGCGCGACAAAAATGTCTTCGACACTTTCGCCGTTAAAGCAACGCTCGATCGCCTCAGTCTGCTCGGCCAAGGGGGCTGGGCCGGGATGGTCGGCGAAGCTTGCAAGGATCTGGCCGACCACGAGGCTGCCGCCCGACCAGTCGGCGGCTGCCAGGGCAGCTTCTAGCTCGCCGAGCCGGGCAGCCTCCACGAAATGCGTGCCAACCCCGGCATAAAGACAGTCCGCCGCCTTCAAGCGGGCGCCGCTCAAACCCAGGTAAAGCCCCAGGGCCCCTGGCATCCGCGACAGTACGAAGGTGCCGCCAACATCGGGAAAAAGGCCGATCCCGGTCTCCGGCATGGCGAAGAGGCTTCGCTCGGTCACCACCCGGTGGCTGCCGTGTATGGAGACGCCAACGCCTCCGCCCATGACAATGCCGTCGATCAAGGCGATGTAAGGCTTTCCGTAACGGCGGATCCGATGATTCAGCCGATACTCGTCGCGGAAGAAGCGGGCCGGCAGATCACCGCCGTCCTGCCCTTCCTGCCAAAGATCGCGGATGTCGCCACCGGCGCAAAAGGCCCGCTCCCCCTCGCCCTTGATCACCACTGCCTGCAGGCTGTCGTCTTCGGCCCAGGTTGCAAGGCAGGGGTCCATCCGGTGGATCATGTCGAGGGTGAGCGCGTTGAGCGCCTTGGGCCGGGTCAAGGTGATGGTCCCCAGCGGCCCTTGACGCTCAAAGCGGATTTCATCGCTCGACCGGTTTTCTATCAAGCGCATCACTCCTGCAACAGCTTACGGGCAATGATCAGCCGCATGATTTCGTTGGTTCCTTCGAGGATTTGATGGACCCGGAGGTCGCGCAGGATGCGTTCAATCGGATAGTCCTTGAGATAGCCGTAACCGCCCAGCAATTGCAGGGCCTCGTTGGTGACCCGAAAGCCCACGTCGGTTGCCAGGCGCTTGCCCATGGCGCAGTGCAAGGTGGCGTCGGCTACCTGCTGATCGAGGGACTGGGCCGCCCGGTGCAACAGCAGGCGGGCTGCGTCCAGCTCGGTTGCCATGTCAGCCAGCTTGAACTGCAGAGCCTGAAAATCGGCCAAGGGCCGGCCGAACTGTTTGCGGTCTAGCATATGCTCGCGAGCCGTCTCCAGGGCCTCCCTGGCGCCCCCCAAGGAACAGGCGCCTATGTTCAAGCGCCCACCGTCGAGGCCGGCCATGGCGATCTTGAAGCCGTCCCCCTCCGCGCCCAGACGATTTCTCACCGGAACCCGCGCATCTTCGAATACGACCATGGCCGTCGGCTGGCTGTTCCAGCCGAGCTTTCTTTCCTGCTTGCCGAAACTGAGCCCTGACGTCTCCTTGGGCACAATCAAGGTCGAGATACCCTTCGGCCCCGGACCACCCGTGCGCAGCATGACCACATAGATGTCGCTGGTCCCGCCACCGGAGATGAAGGCCTTGGTGCCGTTGACGACATACTCATCGCCATCCCGTTCTGCCTTGGCGGCGAGCCCGGCAGCGTCGGAGCCGGCCCCTGGCTCGGTCAGGCAATAGCTAGCGAAATGCGCCATGCTGGTCAGCTCGGGCAGGAAGGCCTGGCGTTGGCGATCGTCGCCGAAGCGGTCGATCATCCAGCAGGCCATGTTGTGGATCGAGATGTAGGCGGCGGTCGAGGGACAGGCAGAGGCCAGTTCCTCGAAGATCAGGGCCGCGTCCAGGCGGGTCAGGTCGGAGCCGCCGACGTCATCTTTGATATAGATTCCGCCGAAGCCGAGGGCAGCCGCCTTGCGTAGGGTTTCGACCGGGAAAATCTTGTCTTGATCCCAACCGGCCGCCTGGGGCGCCATCTCTTGGCAGGCGAAATCGCGCGCCACCTCCTGAAAGGCACGCTGCTCTTCGGTAGGAGAAAAATCCATAAGACCGGCTTTGAGGGAACGCTAACGCGAGTGTTGTTTCGGATCATAACTTGCGAAAAGCACCTGTCAACGCGGCCGACAGGTTCTAAGCGTGATCCTGGCTCGGTGGTGTCGTACAGCCGAGAATGCCCTTTGCACGTCGATCACGGCGGCTCGCGTCGATTTGATTACATGTTATGATTGCAGCGGAATTTCCTCCCTATGCTGGTCCGCATCTGAATGATCCTTCCCAAAGGCACAGGCCTTGGAAGGACTGATGTGAAACTGACCTAACAAAAATCCCAAACATAAGGATCCAAGAACATGACTTGCAGATGGGAGTTACTGAAGTCAGCGAAACTTGCTCTGGTTGCAGCGCTTGCGATGACCATTGGTTATGCTGCCAAGGCCGATCCGACCAGAACCTACGAGATTTCGGTCACCAACCTGACCGTCGGGCAACCCATGACGCCGATGTTGGCCGTTGCCCATGGGGGACACTACAAGCTCTTCGAGCTGGGCGGCACCGCGAGCCTGGGCCTAGAGCTTCTGGCGGAAACCGGTGATCCTAGTCTCCTTCAACAAGAGGCGACGGGTGACCACCGGGTTGGTGCGACTGGCGTCTTGCTGACCGACAATGGTCCTGGCGTGCCGCCGGTGATCCTGCCGGGTCACACTTCTTCCCTCATTCTCGAGGCGCCAAGCGGGCGCAAATGGATGAGCTTCGCCATGATGTTGGCGGCCACCAACGATGCCTTCACCGGGGCCACGCGCGTCAAGGTTGCCAACTTGCGGCGGGGCAGCTCGGTCGAGCTGATGACCAATGCCTATGATGCCGGCACGGAAGCAAACGACGAAACTGCCGAGACAGTTGCCGCCCTTGGCGGTGGGTCCGAGCAGGGCGGCGCCGGCGGCGAGGGCTTCATTTTTGTCCATGCCGGAATTCAAGGCGTCGGCGATCTTATTCCTGCGGTGCACGGATGGAACAATCCGGTCGCCAAAATCGTCATCACCAGAACCGACTAAAAACACTTATTCCAGAGGATCTTGGGGCGCTGCTCTGCGGCGCCCCCACTTGTTTCGGGCGCCATTGTCATGGCCCGCTACCTGGCAGATTTATCGCAATCTCTACCACTTTGTTCTAAACTGTCGAGGACTTAGCTGGCAAAGGGGCAGGAGCAGAGGGGCCATGGCGGGACCGAAAGCAGCCGAAAACCTCTATCTGAGGGATCTTTCCGAAACGGCCGGAAAAAGCAAGGCACCGGATGTCTTAGGGGCCTATCCGCAGGTGCGCATGCGGCGCAACCGTTCCCACGACTGGACCCGGCGTCTGGTTGCCGAGAACCGCTTGGGCGCCGAGGATTTCATCTGGCCGCTGTTCATACAGGAAGCCAACGGTTCGAGCGACATCGAGGCCATGCCGGGTGTCAAGCGCTATGGTCTGGACAGCTTGATCGATGCCGTAGGCCCGGCGCGGGAACTGGGCATACCGGCAATTGCCCTATTTCCTTATCTCGATGCCTCGGTCAAGTCACCGGCCTGTGAGGAGGCCGTGAACCCCGAGAACCTGGTCTGCCGGGCGGTGCGCCAAGTAAAGCAGGCCTATCCGGACATCGGCATTCTTTGCGATGTGGCGCTCGACCCTTACAACAGCCTCGGCCACGATGGCCTGGTAGCCGGCGAGGAAATCCTCAACGACGAAAGCATCGCGGTGCTGGTCCAGCAGGCCTTGGTGCAGGCCGATGCCGGCTGTGATGTCATCGCGCCTTCCGATATGATGGATGGACGCATCGGCGCCATCCGCGCGGCCCTCGATGACGCTGGCCACCAGGGGGTCAAGATCATGGCCTACTCGGCCAAGTATGCCTCCGGCTTCTATGGCCCCTTCCGCGAGGCTATCGGCTCCGGCGGCATGCTGGTCGGCGACAAGAAGACCTATCAGCTGGACCCGGCCAACGGGGACGAGGCCATGCGCGAGGTGGCCCTCGATCTGGCCGAAGGGGCGGATATGGTGATGGTCAAGCCCGGCCTACCCTACCTCGACGTGGTGCGCCGGGTGAAGGAGCGTTTCGCCGTCCCCACCTTCGCCTATCAGGTGAGCGGCGAGTACGCCATGCTGAAGGCCGCCGCGCAAAACGGCTGGCTGGACAACGATAAGGTGGTGATGGAAAGCCTCATGGCCTTCAAGCGGGCCGGCGCCGACGGCATTCTCACCTATCTCGCCCCAGAAGCGGCGCGGCGCTTGAAGGAAGGGTGATCGGCCAGCGACAAAGCCCGCCAGCCCTCGCGGAAAGTGGCGAATCCGACCAGGCCCGGAAGCGGACAAAGATGCACCGGCATATCAGATGACCGGAAAGAAGCGTATTTTGCTTCTTCCCTTCTGATTCACGGCCGGAAATTCAGAGTTAGTCTAGATATTATAGTGAAATGCTCCTCTGAGCTCTGTAATCCTTTTTATTTCCACTCTAACTGTATGTAGCTTTACATGACAAATACTTTTAGCATAGATTGCTATGAGAAAAATTTACTACTTTAACGGCAGGCATTCAAAAGAGGGGAATAATGAAGTTACCTAACGATCTTTGCGGCATCCGGACCATACTTGTCATGCTGGCGCTCTTGTTCATGGGTGGCTGCAGCACCACGACGGTCGATCTTCCCTACTCGAACACTGCAAATCACAGTCAAACGTCGAGCGCCGCCATAAGCTCGGTAAAGATTCTGTCGGTCGTTGATCGCCGAAAGCATGATCCGCACTGGTTGGGTGCTATCCGCGGAGGCTTCGGCAATCCCTTGAAGACTCTGACCACGGACGTGCCAGTAAGCACCGTTGTCGAGCGCGCCTTCACCTCAGCGCTCGATAGCCGGGGCCTCTTGGCCACAACGGCCGGCACCTATGGTTTGGAGGTGATTGTCGATCAATTTGATTGCAACCAATATGCTCGCCGCGAGGCGCACGTTCGATTTACCGTTTCCTTAGTGGCATTCGCATCGGGCCAGCAGACCTATGCCAAGAATGTCAAGGTGGACAAGGTAACTGGAAGTCGGATTACCCTGGATGCCGGAATATT
Source organism: Rhodospirillales bacterium (assembly GCA_965222795.1). GTDB lineage: Bacteria > Pseudomonadota > Alphaproteobacteria > Kiloniellales > CBDCUY01 > CBDCUY01. Next base: position 5,463,788 of record OZ244972.1, read on the forward strand.
TGCCGATGTCGAAGACCTGCGGGTCCTCGCCAACGAGGCACTGCAGGAGGCTGTCGACGACGCTTTGGATGATCCGCAATTTATCCGATCCATAGGGCCGAGTGCCTGACTACTCGCCGCGTTGGAGTTTTCTCAGTAGATACGGGTCACCTCGTAGCCGCGCGCCGCCAGCAGGCTCAAAATCCCCTCTTGCCCAGGTAGGTGCAGCGCGCCGACCGCGACGAAGGCGCCGCCCTCGTTGAGCCGAGGCAGCATCCGCTCGGCCATGAGGCGATTGCGCTGGTCGATCACGCGATCCTTGAAAAAGACGGCAGTTTTCGCAGCCTTTTCATCCAAGCCGGCCATCAGGTTCATCATGCCACCGGTGTCGCGGTCCAAATAGAGCCGACGGAGCTCACCGAACCAGCGATCGCCCTGACCGTGCTGGGATACGACCCAGTCGAGAAAGGCGAGCTGATCAGGCTCGCTCATGGTTTCGAACCATTTGAGCTGCTCGCCGGCTTGTTCGAGACCGTAAAGGGGCAACGACCGAGCTTCCGCCTCGGCTTGCAGCATCTCGTCCAGCGGTCGCTCGCCAGCAGCCTGGCGATCAACCTCGTCCGGTGGAAAGCTAAACAAGACCGCAAGCGCCCAAGGCTTCATGAAGGTAACCGCCAGAGCCGGCAGTCCGTAGATCGCGGCGATTTCGGTGACGCGCTCGAAACGTTCGCTGTCCAATATCTTATCCAGGCGCCGGCCATCCATCATGATCATCGAGGTAGCGAGTTCCTCCCTGACGTCCTCGTTTACGATCACTTCCAGGGTAACGCTGCGGGCCGCAGCAAAGGCATCGTCCACCGGCGCTGGCAGTGCGACCACTTGCGGGTCGTTTGAATGCATGGTGCCGAGCAGGTAGCTAGGCTCAGCCCCTTCAGCCTCTATTTGCCAAAGGAGGCCGTAGCCGTAAGGCACGGATTCTGCGCGAGGCGATATGGGCGCCGGCGGCAGCAGCAGGGCTGCCAGTATGGAGACGACCAATAGCTGCCTGACAATGAACGGCAGAATGGCGGTGCGAACAAATGACATGGCGTCACGCTCCTTCGAGCCAAGACTGAGGTCCAAGATTTCGCTCGCCGCTAGGATCTGCCGGGGGTGATCGCCAGTGCTGGTGATCGGCAGAGCTTTCTTGGGCTTAACCAAAAACTTTAAGTCCAGGCTTTGCGACCGATGGACCTTCGCGATCCTAGGTCGAAATGATGAAACGAGGGTGAAAACCTTCCGCCCCATGGTGCTTGTCGCGCCGCAGAGGCGTCAGGCGGGCAACACCTCGTCGAAAAAGGCGGCGATACGACGGTTGTGCCAGGCCGTCTTGTTGCCGACTGCATGAAAGCCCACATGGCCGCCGCCGGCTGGCTGGCAGGCTACCAGGAGGCGATACTGCCTCCAGTCGATGCTGCGATAGCTATCAATGGGTATCAGCGGGTCGTCGGCGGCGCTGATCAACATGCTCGGGATCTTGATCTCCGCCAACAGGGGTTTGGCGCTGGCGCGGGCGTAGTAGTCTTCAGCCCCGTCAAAGCCATGATAGGGCGCGGTGATCTGGTCGTCGAATTCGTAAACGCTGCGGAGCTGACGAACGCGATTCCGGTCGGCAGGGTTCAGGCCAAGGCTCGGCGCCAGGCTGTCGCGACGTAGTCGATCGAGAAAATAACGATGATAAGCCCAGTTACGGCGGCGCATCAGAGCCTCCTGGGCCACTTTGAGGTCGATCGGGGCGGAGACCGTGGCCGCTGCATGAACGCCACCGATGCCCTCGCCTTCGGCGAGATACTTGAGAACCAGATTGCCACCCAAGGAGTAGCCGACGAGCAGGAACCCGGCAGAACCCAGCGACCGGCTCTCGCTGGCAAGATAGTGGAGCGCCTGTCGCAGATCGGCACTGAGGCCCGCATGATAAAAGCCCTGGCTGCTTTCCCGAGAGGGGCCGGCACCGCGCAGGTTCAGGCGCAAGACCGGATAACCGAGGCCCTGGAAGTGAAGCGTGCTGGCGCGGATATAGCTGCTGTCCTCGCAGCCGGTCAGGCCGTGCAGCAGCACCACAAGCGGGCGCTTGCCGATGTGGTCCATGCCGTGTAACGAGGCGGCCAGGCGGTCTTCGCCGGCCAGGCGCAGGTGAACCCTTTGGCCAGGGCCATCTGGCAAAGGTTGGCGTTTCAAATTCAGCAGGTTGCGCAAGGTCTGAAGGTCACCACCCCACCAGGGCGGACGGGCGCGAAATGGCGAGATTTCGACCGCGCCATTCCTTGGCAGGGAAAACTCGCCGGATTGATGGGTTGTGGCGTTCACGGGACCCGGCTCTCAGAGCTTAGGCTTCCGCGGCCAACCAGCGTTCGATGATGCCGATTTGCTCGTCGTCCATCAGAGCTGGCGCGTGACCACAGTCGGCGAACTCAACCAACTCGCTTCCAGGCCCTCGGTTCCGCATCGCCTGAGCTGTATCGGCCAGCAGCAGATCCGAGCGGGCGCCCCGCAGAGTAAGCACCGGGCTCTTGATCAAGTCCCAGACGGGCCATAAATCGACCTCTTCGACGGGCGTGTCGTGGAAAGCCTTGGCAATCCCCGGATCATAGGCAAGTGCGTAGCCGCCGTCCGGCAAGCGGCGCAGGCTGTGTTCGGTTAGATGTCGCCACTGTGCATCGCTGAGCGGACCGAAGGGCGCGTGGATCAGGCGCAGATGGGCCTCCACTTCTTCCACGGTCTCAAAGCGCGGCACCGCCCCCAAGTAATCGCCGATGCGCTCCAAGGCCACCTGGGGGATGTGCGGGCCGACATCGTTCAAGATAAGACGTTTTATCGGGGCGTCCGGCATGGCCGCCAGCATCATACCGATCAGTCCGCCCATAGAAGTGCCGAGCCAGTCGACCTCGGCGCAGCCCAACCTGGCGATCAGCGCATTCATGTCGGCCATGTATTGCGGGAAGCCATAGCCCGAAGGATCGCGCAGCCAGCCGCTTTGACCGCGCCCGACCACGTCGGGGCAGACCACCCGGTAGCTGGTTGCTAGTCGCGCCGCCAGGTGATCGAAGTCGCGCCCTTGCCGTGTCAGGCCGTGCACCATGATGATGGTGTCGGGGTTTTCCGCCTCGCCCCATTCCCAGTAGACGATCTCGTGAAAGCCGCTGGTGGAGAGGCCCCGTAAGCTGTGCCGACGGGGCGTCATGGCTGGGCCGCCAGGGGTGCATCATGCACTTCGACAAAGGTTTCCGGATGAAAGCCATTGAAATGGCTTGCCAAGGCATTGGAATAGGCACCCAGTTGGTCGATTTCAATCCAATCCCCCTCGCGGGTATCGGCAGGCAGGGTGAAGGCGCCATGCAGCACGTCCAAGGAATCGCAGGTCGGGCCGTTGATAGTGAAGGTCCGCATCTCAGCGGAAAGCTGGCCCTCGGCCCGGAACACGCGGGCAGGGACCCGGATCCGTTCGCCGGTCATTTCATTCAAGCTGCCATAGATGCCGTCGTTGATGTAGAGCTGGTCCTCCTTGCGCAGCTGCACCTGGGTCAGCACCGATACCCCGGTGGCGGTCAGGGCGCGCCCGGGTTCGGCCATGATCTCCACGGTCGGCGAAAGCTTGAGCGCCTTAAGGCCGGCGCGAATGGCGGCAATGAAATCTTCGAGCGGCGGCACCTCGGCGTTGCTGTAGTTGGCCGGAAAGCCGCCACCCACGTCGAGGCAGACCGGCTCTATGCCGGCCCGGTCGATGACCTCGCCGACAATGCCGAGCGCGGTTCCATAGGCATCAGGATGCAGGCATTGGGAGCCCACATGGAAGGCGAGCCCGGGGCGACAGCCCGCCTCCTTGATCTGCCGCAGCAAGTCGCAAGCCTGGTCCGCACTGGCGCCGAACTTGGCCGAGAGATGGTAGAGCACCCCCGGCGAGGGCGGCGTCACCAAGCGAACGACGACGATCAGCCCCTCACGCTCGGTCTCCGCCAACAGCTTCTCCAGCTCGTTCTGGTGATCGATCACGAAGTGCCGGATGCCATAGACCGAATAGGCGCTGCGGATCACCGCCCGCGCCTTGACCGGATGCATGAAATAGGCATGGGCGTTGGGAAAGCTTTCGCAAATCTGCGCGATCTCCGGCAAGGAAGCGGTGTCGAAATGGCGAACGCCGCCCTCATAGAGCGCCTTGAGCACCATGGGGTGCGGGTTGCATTTAACCGCGTAAAGCACGGTGCCGGGGAACTGAGAGATGAAGTTCCTGGCCGATTGGGCCAAGACCTCGGGCCGCACGCAGTGCACTGGGTAGCTGGGTGTCAGGCCCATGACCACGGACTGCACATCACGAAACTGTTGTTGTTGGTTAGACAAGAGAGAGGCCCTCGTGTGATCGCGGATAGGCCAGGGGCAGCCAAGAGAAATCTATAGGCAGAACCTTCGCCACAGGATAGCGCAAAATTGTGAATGAGCTTTCGATGCGCCAGACCGGCACCGCTTTCCGCCGGTTTGGAATTCCTATCGCCCTGAGCGGCTGGGCCCTTTGATCCTCTTGGCCCGGCTGATACCCTCTACCGTCACTTATGTTGGAGAATCTGATGATTCGCAATCCTGCCGGCGAGCAGCTTCCCGAAATCATCTACATCGACGGGGTCCTACACTCCCTCTACACGACGCCGTTGCTGCCATGGCTTCACGAGCGGGACATGTCTGACCATTTCGATCGGCGCACGCCGAACTGCGAGCGCGGCTACATCGGCAAATGGCTGATCAGGGACGACACCCTCTGGCTGATCGGTTTTTATGCCTGGCATAACAATGAAAACGTCAGGCTTGACGATCTCTTCGGGGCGCCGGACGAGGTTCCGGCCCATTGGTTTACCGGGCCCTTGGTGGTCGAGCCCGCATCTTCGGAGATTCCCGATGGGGCAAAGCCGAAGACGACGACGCTGTTTGTCGAAGCCGGCCGGATCGTCGATCGCTAGGGTGGTTTTTCGAACGATCCGATTCAACGGGCGAGGTTCTTCTCCATTGGATAGCCCACGATACCGAAGGCGCCTCGCGGCTCGCCCACTTCCATCCACCCGGCTTCGCGATAGAAGCGATGTGCGGTCTTCGTCGTCAGCAGCCGTGCCGACTTGATGCCCTTTTCCACAAGATTTGCCTCAAGGCTAGCGAGAAGAGCGCGGCTGACGCCCCTAAATCGATGGGCCGGGGCTACATAGTTGAGTGTCACTTCGCCGTCATCGCGGGCACAACCGACCCCGGCAGGCTCCCCGCTACGCCGCGCCAACAAGAGCGTTGAACGAGGATCCGCGATCCTGCAGGCAAAGTGACCCGGTGTCTTGTTAGCAACCCATCGAGCAATCAGCTCGGGATCATCGTGGTGGTCGGCGGCGCAAAGCTCGCGAATGGAGCCACAAACCACTTCACTCAATAGATCGGCGTCTTTCTCTCTAGCCGCGACTATTGTGATCATGAGTACCGTGATTCATCCCCCTGTTGAGGATGCCCTCACCGTTGTCTCCTATAGCATGCACCAATATCGGACCTCTAGCGGAATCAAGGCATTAGCATGCAATTCGGTGCTCGCTGTCAATCTCGATTGAGATGCGGAAGCCGAGTGGCCAACGGTCGAAGTCGGCTTTTTCATAAACTGACGTTCGGCTCAGACAATGGTACTTCATCAGTGACCGCGAGAATGAAACCCTCGTTCCTGGACAACCAATCAGAACTAACTTGCTATAAAATACGGAAATCGAATATCTGTGAAAGTCATATTGTGCAAAGTCTGTGAAAAATTGGTCCGTAGTATTGGAGGAACGTTGACCTCAATAATGATCCCGCTATTTCAAGACTTTCTTCGGCCCAATCGCGGGCCAAATCGAATCCCGGTTCGGTTTCTACGAGATCTCTATTCTTAAAAATAAGATCTCCAATATAGTATGCTCCACCGGATGTCACTGCGAAGCCTAGAATGCCACGATCGCGATTTCTTGAGGACGTATTTTCGTTGGTGACCTGCACCTTCGTGGATGAGCCGGTCAAATAAGGAGTAGTCACGTAAACTCCTGGCGGCGTTCTGAAAGCCAAATACGACATGCCATCGGTATTTTCTGGAGGAGCCTGGATTGTTAGGCGGCTGGTCCCTGTCCAGCAAGACCCCGTAAACTGCCCGGTCGAGGGATCAAACCTCGCAAACGACAGAGATCCATTCCGAGAGGCATCGGGTAAATATTCTCCTTTAACTCCGAAAACCACAAGGGCATACGTATCGGTGCTGTCAAACGATCTACCTGTCTGAAGTAGTTCGGCATCCGGTGCACATCCCTGCAGCAGAGTTGTAGCCACCAGGAATAAAAAGACAGTTTTTTTAACACGCGAAAACATCAATCATCCGCAGCGCGTTTCGAAGTCGAATTCGCATGATACCAGAACTCTCTCCTAGCTATCTATACTTGTCCAAGTGTAAATCCCAAGTCTACCGGGACCTGCCTCGAATGTCCGTGTTGACTCAAAAACCCGCCATTGCAATGTCAACCTATCAATTGCGAAGCGCATAGACGCTGCGGCGATCCATCGAGCGTTGCTGGAAGAACGGCTTTGCCATTCATAATTGACACCTCTACGTCGGGTGGCTGCCATGGATCGCCGTGCCCCACTCTGACGACCCCCCGCTTCGCGCCAGATCTCTGGTCTCTCGCGGTGACGGCACGTGATAGCGTCCGGGTCCGTTAGACGATGCCCCTATCTCCAATACATCGCGTGCTTCGACAGCCTGTAGCATGCACAAACAGCGGCCCACCAACAGAATCCAAACTCTACCTGTGCTCAGACTAAACTCAAGCGTCGCTTATCGCGTAAAGGCTCCCTCGAACGCACCGGGGTTCAGTATTACGGCTAAGTGTCTTCCCCTGTAGTGCAGACCACAACGGTTGCACATCCCATTGGATGGCAGATTGTCGGCCTTTACTGCGGCGTGAATATTTGTGACTTCGTACCTCATATAAGATTCTTCTATTACGCGGGACAGAGCCAGTGTGCCGAGTCCTAAGCGCCGGTACTCTGGAGCGATCCCAACCATTCCGGCAAAAAAGTGCTTCGAATAACTGCTCGTTTGGGCATGCCTGTCCGCTGAGTATGCAGTTACCGCCGCAGCTCCGTTGCCGTCATATGCCAACAAAGAAACTGTTTGATACCGTCCGCCCCTCAACATGTAACCCGGTGGTCCAGACACCCCTTGAGCTTGGGCAAGGTCCTGGTACTCGCGAACCGTCGAAGCGTTGGAAGTCTCGTCTAAGAAAGATTCTCGCCAATGCGACGGCCAAGATCTTTGGCTCGCAACATCCGCGCAGATGGATGCGGTTTCGCCATCTGACTCCAGTAGGTTCCAAACCTGAAAGGAGTGACCGGCCGACTGCGCGGCTGCTTCATAAGACGGCAACACCTCGTGGTCGACAAAGTAAAGCCCAATCATCCCGAACTCTTCGACGAAGCCGCAGAGTTCCTGCATTGAGAACGGATGATTCGCTTCGACCCCAAAAGTGCGACCGCCATTAAAGAGCGAATTTGAATGAACTAGGACAGGCTCCAGTCTCGCGAGCTTTTTCTGCAACTCCAGGTGCGGACCATGTCCGTACAATTCCAACTGCGCCGCGATGCCCTTGTTGTTTTGCTTTGGCATGCACGGTCCTAACAATTCCTGCGAAGTCGAGATTTGAAAATAGAAGGGAGTGAAGAATATACGTTGGTGCGGTGGCTCTTGTCGAGGGACGCTAGAGGCAGGCACACCGCGCATTGGGGAGCAATTACTGTAGCCACTTGGGTCGGCTAGATCTCAAAAACCCGCCACTGCAATGTCAACCTATCAATTTCGAAGCGCGCAGGCGCTGCGGCGATCCATCGAGCGTTGCTGGAAAAACGGTTTTGTCATTCATAATTGACACCTCTACGTCGGGTGGCACCCCTGGATCGCCACGCCCCGTTCCGACGACCCCCGCTTCGCGCCAGACCTCCGGTCTCTTGCGATGACGGCAAGCAATAGCAATCGAGATCCGGTCTTAGGCGCCTTGCCCTACTTCCGGTACTTCGCCGGCAGGCCGCGCAGGACGGCGCGGGGCTCGCTGCCGAGCGCCAAGCGACCGTCCTTCATATAGGCCTCGTGGTTCTTCTCGATATCGGCCAAGACGTAGCGATAGTTGACCATCAGGCCGACCGCCTGCTTCATGCCCAATTCCGAACTATCGGCGAGCCAATTGATACGCTCCAGGCGAGCGCCATTCTTCAGGTGAAAGCGGGCAACCGGGTCAAGCGGCCGGCCGTCATCGCGGCGCTGGCGGAAATAGGCGATGGCCAGGCGCTGGAAGGCAGTGCGCATGATGTCGCGGCGCTTGCCGTCTTCTTCCCAGTCGCTCTGCATGGCGAGATCCAGCAGGCCGGCCTTGAGGGATTTGCGATCGGTAAGCGATTCAATCACCTTCTTGGCATCGTTGGTCAGGAGCTCCCCATAGACCGCCTCGTCGATCGCCTCCAGCCAGCGCCGAAAGCCCGGCACCGGCGACAGGGTGGCGAAGGTCTTTAGGTTCGGGAAGTCTTTGGAGAGCTGCTGCACCACCCGCTTAATCAAGTAATCGCCGAAGCTGATGCGGCTGAGGCCGCGCTGGGTGTTGGAGATGGAATAGAAGATGGCGGTGTTGGCCCGCTCCGGATCGCTGGCCGGCGCCTCGTGATCGAGGAGCTGCTGGACATTATCGGCCATGCCGTTGACCAAGGCGATCTCGACAAAGGCCAGCGGTTCGTCGGGCATGCGGGGGTGGAAAAGCGCATAGCAGCGCCGGTCGGAGTCCAGGCGGTCGCGCAGGTCTTCCCAGGAGCGGATCTCGTGGACCGCCTCGTAGGCGATCAGTTTTTCCAAAAGGGCAGCCGGCGAATCCCAGCGGATCGGCCGCAAATTCAAGAACCCAACGTCAAACCACGAGGTCAAGAGGCCGCGCAGATCATCTTCCAGAGCGGCTAGGTGCGGGTCGTCGCCACGCTCGGCCAGGAGATCGGCGCGTAGGTCGACCAGAAACTTAACACCATCCGGTAAAGCATTGAACTGGGTTAGAAGTTTCACTCGCGGCGGCAGCAACGCCTGGCGCAGCCGACTTTCAGCAGCGAGCTTAGCTTCTTCTCCTTCGGCTTCTTGATAGGCTGAAATGGCTGCGGCGGCCGCTTCGCCGTCGACGCCGAAGTCCCGCGCCAGCACTTCCAGAAAGCGCCGCTTTCCCTCCGGTGCGAGCGTCAGATAGGTCTCCCCCAACTCAGCCGCATGCAAGCGCGCCGAAACCTCGCCGCCACGCGCCGCCAAACAGGTGGTCATCATGGCCTTGAGCGCCCGTTCGTCGCCGCTCGCCGCCGACTGACGGTCGAGGCCAATGCTGCGCGCTGCGCCGACGGCGATTTCGTGCCAGGCGCTCCTTAGATTACCGAGCGTCCGTTCAAAGACGCTTTCCGGCGGGGCTTCGCTCATGTCTTTTGCCGCTTGTGGGCTCGATTGGGGGTTTGGTGGCATCGCCGTCTCCGTTCCGGGTCAATCCACCATCAAGCGCCGATAGACTAGGGCGGCGCAAGCGAATCTTTGGTTAAATACCGTCATTCGGGAGTCGGACTATCTGATCCCCTCTGGCTTGGTCTCGACGCAAGATCGTATTGGGTTCGTATTGGGTTCGATTTGAGTTTTTTTCGCAGCCTTAGGCGCTGGGGGTTTCGCGGCCTCGGCATCTTGTTAGTCTTGGCCCTGATAGGGCTGGGTGGCGGCCTGCTTTGGCTCCGCAGCTCCCTGCCCAAAACCGCCGGAACCCTTAACCTGCCAGGGCTTGGCGCTGAGGTAGAGATCCGCCGCAATCCCCAGGGCCTGGTAACAATTCGAGCCCAGAGCGAGACAGACGCGAGCTTTGCCCTCGGCTTTGTCCATGCCCAGGACCGCCTCTGGCAGATGGATCTCATGCGTCGGGCGGGTGCCGGCCGGCTTTCCGAGATCTTCGGCAGCGCCACCCTCGGCATCGACAAGCTGATGCGATTGATGGACTTCTACCGCTTGGCCAAGGCCACCTATGGACAGCTATCGCCGCCAGCCCAGGCCCTGCTCGACGCCTATAGCCTTGGCGTCAATGCCTTCCTCGAACAGCGGCGCGGCGCCCTGCCCCTCGAGTTCCAGCTCCTGCGTTATGCGCCCGAGCCTTGGCGGCCCGCCGACAGCCTGGTTTGGGGCAAGGCCATGGCGCTCGAGCTCTCCGACAATTGGCGGGCTGAATCATTAAGGGCCAGGCTGGCCGCCCGTCTCAGCGAGGCGCAAATCGATTTTCTTTGGCCAGCCTATCCGCAGGACGCGCCGGTCACCCTCGCCGAGCGTGTCGATCCGGCCTTGCTGCTTGATCTGGCCAGCATCCTGCCCTGGTCCTTGATGCCAAAGTCGGCCTCCAACGTTTGGGTGCTCTCCGGAGCCAAGACCGCCAGCGGCAAGCCTCTGCTCGCCAACGACCCGCATTTGGCCCTCGAGACGCCGTCGGTTTGGTATTTGGCCCGTATCGAAACGCCGAGCCTCACTTTAACCGGGGCCACGGCACCCGGCGTCCCCTTCCACATTCTCGGCCACAACGGTCGCATCGCCTGGGGCTTTACCACTACCCACAGCGACACCCAGGACCTCTTCATCGAACAGGCGGCCGACAGGCCCGGCTACTATCGCAGCCCCGATGGTGACAAGCCGCTGAAAACACGGAAAGAAATGATCGAGGTCAAGGGCGAAGAGGCGGTTGAAGTGACTTTCCGCTACAGCCGCCACGGGCCGATTATCTCCGATTTACGTGGGCCGGCGCCGGGTAAGGATCAAATGCTGGCGCTGGCCTGGCCGGCTCTAAGAGACGACGACGCGACACCGCAAGCGCTCTACGAACTCAATCGCGCAGGCACTTGGCGGGAAGCGCTCGTCGCCCTTGAGAACTTTCACAGCCCCCAGCAAAACGTGATGGTCGCCGATACGGCCGGCAGCATTGGCATGGTCGCGGCCGGGCGGGTGCCCTTGCGCCCTCAAGGCGATGGCCGGCGCCCGGTGCCTGGCTGGGAGGGCGCCTATGACTGGCTCGGGTTCCTTCCCTTCCAAGAACTGCCGCAAGGGCAAAACCCGCCGGACGGCCGGTTCGTCAATGCCAACAATCGAATTGTCGACACTGATTATCCGCACTTGATTACCGCCTACTGGCAGCGCCCGCATCGCGCCCAGCGTATCAACGACTTGCTCGACCAGTTGGGCCCAGCCCAAGCCATTGATATGCGGGCCATACAGCAAGATAGCCTGTCCTTGGCGGCGCAGCGATTGCTCTCCGCGCTCTTGCCTTTGATCCAGGATGCGCCCGATCCGGCCCCCGAGGTAACCGCCATGCTGGCCGGCTGGGATGGGACCATGCGGCGGGACGATGCCGCCCCCCTGGTCTTTCACGCCTGGGTAAGGGCCCTGAACCAAGCCTTGATCGCCGACGAACTGGGCCCGGACTTTCCCGCGTTTCAACGGCCGACCGCGGATTTGCTACATGCCATCCTGACAAAGGGCCAAGCCTGGTGCGACGATGTTGCCACCTTACCGCCGGAGTCCTGTCAGGAGAAGGTCGTTGAGGCGCTTAGCGCCGCCTGGCAGAGCCTAGAGCAACGCTTCGGCGATGACCCCGGCGAGTGGCGGTGGGGAGCAGCTCACGTCGCCCGATTTCCCCATCCCCTGCTCTCACGCGTGCCGATCTTGGATAAACTCTTTGAAACCTCTGTCGAAACCGATGGCGGCCACTACACGATCAACCGGGGCGGGCCGCGTTTCGGCGGCGACGAGGGCCATCGTTTCGAACACATCCACGGCGCCGGCTATCGCGCGGTTTATGATCTAGCGGATCTGGACAAATCGCTTTTCATCATGGTGCCCGGCCAGTCCGGCAATCCTTTGTCACGCCATTACAGTGACTTAGCCGAAGCTTGGCGGGATGGTGCCTATCTCGGCTGGCCGATCGGCGGAAAGCAGGAAGCCGATCGCTTGCTTCTCACGCCGCCGGCGGACAAGAATTGACTGCTGCGAAAGCGTTAGGGCCAGCGGGGGACCCGACATGGATATCACGATCGATCAAATACGGGCGGCGGCCGAATCCATTGCCGGTGCGGTGATCCCCACCCCCACCGTACCGGCACCAAGGCTTTCGCAACGCCTTGGCGTTGAGATTTTCTTTAAGCTGGAAAACCTCCAGGCCACCGGCTCCTTCAAGGACCGAGGCGCCTATCACAAGCTGATCAGCTTGGATCCTGACCAGCGGCAGCGCGGCGTGATCGCCATGTCGGCCGGCAACCATGCCCAAGGGGTCGCCTTTCATGCGCGAAGACTGGGCATTCCCGCAACCATCGTCATGCCCGATTTCGCCCCCTTTTCCAAGGTCGATCGGACCCGCGCCTACGGAGCCAAGGTGCTGCAAACCGGCGACACCCTGGATGCTTCGGCCCATACGGCACGAGAGATCGCCGCGCGGGAGGGGCTGGCCTTCGTTCATCCCTACGACGATCCGCATATCATCGCCGGGCAAGGCACGATCGGCTTGGAAATGTTGGCCGATCAACCGGATCTGGATGCCATCGTGGTGCCCATTGGCGGTGGCGGCATGATCTCGGGGATTGCCATCGCGGCCCAGACGCTGAAGCCGGACATCGAGATTTATGGCGTTCAGGCAAAGCTTTACCCCTCCATGGTCCAGGCCGTCACCGGCGGCGCGCTTGACCTAGGGGGACAGACGCTGGCCGACGGGATAGCCGTCAAGAACCCAGGAAAGCTGACCAAGGCAATCGTCAAGGTAAGGGTCAAGGACATCTTCCTTGCGGATGAGGCGGCAATCGAATCTGCGGTTCACTGCTTGGTCGAGGAACAGAAAATCGTCGCCGAGGGGGCCGGGGCCGCAGGCCTGGCGGCGATCACCTCCAACCGGGAGCGCTTTGCTGGGCGCCGGGTCGGCTGCGTCATCGGCGGCGGCAACATCGATGTGCGCCTTCTCTCCTCGATACTGACCCGTGGCCTGGTGCGCGATGGGCGCATTGTTCGCCTGCGCGTCGACATCGTTGATCGGCCTGGTGTCCTGGGCCGCCTTGCCCAGTACATTGGCGAGACCGGGGCCAATATTATCGAGATCCATCATCAGCGCCTCTTTCAGAACGTGCCGCCAAAGCTGGCCGAAATCGATGCGGTGGTGGAAACCCGCAACGCCGAGCATGTCCAAGAGATCGTCGAGCACCTGCGCGAGGGCGGGCTGCCGACCCGGGTGCTTTCCGATCGTTCCGACAGCTCGGAAGGCTAGCTCTAGGGCACCGCCAGTTCCCGGTAGCGGCTGGCGAAGAACACCAGCGGATCGCCGTCACGCCACACCAATCCGACGACACGGCCAATGAAAATGACATGGTCGCCGCCGTCTATCTTATCCTCAAGCGTGCATTCCAAATTCGCCAGACAACCAACTATAAGCGGCAGGCCACAGCGCCCTTCCTCCACGCTGATTCCCTGCCAATCCGCCACCATGGGACGGGCGAAACGGTCGGAGAGGGCCAGTTGATCTTTAGCTAGAAGATTGACGGCAAATCTCTTTGGATTATTGAACAAGTCGAAGGTAGCGGCGTCTCTGCCCAGGCAGAAAAGCACCAATGGCGGCTCCAGGGAGAGGGCACTAAAGGCATTGACGGTGACCCCGACGGGCTGTTCCTGCAGCCCAAGCGTGGTAATGACCGCGACGCCAGTGGCAAATTGCCCCAGCGCCTTGCGAAAGGCAGCTTTGTCGACTGCCCTTTGCGCATTGCTACCTGTCATGCTGCCGACTCCACTTGCACCATTCAAGATCTTCTTACCTGCCCCTCGGGGGAGACCCTCAAGCTATAGCCGTTAAACGGCTTTTTAACTTAAGTGCGCAAGGTTCAAAAGTCCGGATAGGAAGGCATTTTACTGCGGTGGAGACAAGATGGCGCTCATCATCGGCATCATTGTCGTGATAGCTTGTACCTTTGGCGGTTATGCTGCCATGGGCGGCAAGCTTGGCGTGCTCTGGCAGCCCTTTGAGGTGGTGATCATCGTCGGCGCGGCGATCGGCGCCTTCATCATTGCCAACACAAAGCCAGTGTTGAAGGGGACCATGGGCGCCTTCAAGGCAGCCATGTCCGGCCCCAAGGTGAAAAAGGAGTCCTACGTCGAGCTCCTCGGGCTCCTCTATCAGGTCTTCAAGCTAGCCAAGTCAAAAGGCAACCTAGCGCTCGAACCGCACGTGGAAAAACCCGAAGAAAGCACGTTATTTCAACAATTTCCCGGGTTCAGCAAGAACCATCATGCGGTCAACTTTCTCTGCGATTATCTGCGATTGATTTCGCTTGGGGCCGAGAACCCGCACGAGATGGAAGCCTTGATGGACGAGGAGCTGGAAACCCACCACCACGAGCATGAAGCCATCGCCGGCGCCATTCAGACGATGGCCGACGGCATGCCGGCGCTCGGCATCGTGGCGGCGGTCTTGGGGGTCATCAAGACCATGGGCTCGATTTCCGAGCCCCCGGAAGTCCTCGGCAAGCTGATCGGTGGCGCACTCGTGGGTACCTTCCTCGGTGTTTGGCTCTCCTATGGCTTTCTTGCCCCCATTGCTAACAAGGCGAAATCCACCTTTGAAGCCGAGAGCAAGTATTTCCTGTGTATCCGAGCCGGCCTCTTGGCGCACATGGGCGGCGCCGCCCCGGCCGTGTCGGTGGAATTTGCCCGCAAGGCCCTCCTATCCACGGATCGGCCCACATTCTATGAAGTAGAAGAGGCCTGCGCTGCGCTGCCCCCGGTCGCCTAGGGGTTGAATTGACAATAAAATCAATAATATTAAGATGTTAGGGTCACCAATTCATGGCTGATATGTCTGGCGGCCAAACCATCATCATCAAGAAGGTCAAGAAAGGCGGACATGGGCACCATGGCGGCGCCTGGAAAGTCGCCTATGCGGACTTCGTCACCGCCATGATGGCCTTCTTTCTGCTGCTGTGGCTGCTCAACTCCACCACGCAAGAACAGAAAAAAGGCATCGCCGACTACTTTGCACCGGCCAGCGTCGCCCGCACCAACAGCGGTTCCGGCGGTGTCTTGGGTGGCCAGGTACTGGCCGATGGGTCGCGCTCAGGCGCCGGCCAACCGGTCACCGTGAACATCAGCCTGCCCTCGCCGCTGGATGGCGAGGCGGAAACCGGCGAAGACGCCGAAGATAAGGGCGCCGAAGACGATGCAGAAGCATCGAAGAGTGAAGAGGCGCTGAGAAAAGAGATCGAGGAGCGCGAAAACGCGAAATTCGAGGCGGCGGAGAAGGCCTTGCGCCAAGCCATTGATTCCGTGCCTGATCTCAAGTCCATGGCCAAAAACCTGATTGTCGATCAAACCCCCGAGGGCCTGCGCATTCAGATCGTCGATCAGGAGGGCCGCTCCATGTTTCCAAGTGGCGGCGCACAGATGTACGACCACACCAAAAAGCTCATATCCTTGGTGGTTGGGGCGATATCCCAGCTGCCCAACAAGATTTCAATCAAAGGACACACCGATGCCACGCCCTTCAGTGGCAAGAACGGCTACTCCAATTGGGAACTTTCGACCGACCGCGCCCACGCAAGTCGCCGCGCACTGGTAGAATCTGGTCTGACAATGGACCGCATCGCGTCTGTGTCGGGGCGGGCCGCCCAGGAACCTTTCGTTCCCGAGGATCCCTTTTCGCCCCGCAACCGACGAATCTCGATCATCCTGTTACGCGAGGCGGGCAACACCCCTCAGGCGCGACCTGCGCCGCAGAGTCCCAGCGAAGAAGACGAGGCTTCTGCCTGGAAGTAACCTTAAAGCTGCCGCAAAAGACAGCGATGAGGGATAAAGACGCCCAATTTTGCGGCGAATCCTTCCAATCTTGCTCATCAAGACTGGCGCAAAGGCCCCGTTTCCTGTCATAATTCAGGAAGATCGGCTAAAGACCGGCGTTAGAAGAAGGGAACGGGCTTACCGGTAGTGCCAGTGGCGTCGCAAGGGGCGGCTAGAAAGCTCTGCATGCTCCTGGGATGTTGTTGGCGGGCATGCTTTTCTAGCCTACCGGTGACCCGTGCTGGGGGAGTTTCGCATGAGGATTGACCAGGAAAGCAAACCCGGGTCGCGCAGCGGCGATGGCCTACCCCAACCTCAACACACGCTTTACGTAACGGCGCAGTCCCCCTGCCCTTATCTGCCGGAGCGCTGGGAAAGAAAACTGATTACTGAATTGACCGGCCCGCAATCCGGCTCGCTTTACGACAGCTTGACCCACGCCGGCTTTCGCCGCAGCCATAACTATGCCTATCGCCCGGCCTGCGCCGACTGCCAGGCCTGTGTGCCGGTGCGGGTACCGGTGGCCTCGTTTTTTCTTAATCGCTCCTTTCGCCGGGTGTGGCGGAAAAATCGCGACCTTTCAGGACGGTTTGTCCCAGCCAACGCTACCTTCGAACAGTTCGAGATTTTTGCCCACTATACCTCGACCCGCCATGGCCGCGGTGAAATGGCCACCATGGGCTACGCCGAGTATCGATCAATGATCGAGGAGACCAGCCTGGATACAGTGCTGGCAGAGTTCCGCGACCCAGAAGGGGCACTGGTGGCGGCCTGCTTGACCGATCGCCTATCGGACGGCCTGTCGGCGCTTTATAGTTTCTTCGACCCGGGTTTGTCAGCGCGCAGCCTGGGTAGCTATATGGTGCTCTGGCTGATCGAGGAGGCGCGCCGCGAAGGCCTGCCTTACGTCTATTTGGGCTATTGGATCGACGATGTGCCCAACATGGCCTACAAGGTGCGCTTTACACCCCTGGAGTTCCTAGCCGACGACGGATGGCGGCGGCTGAAGAACCCGGCCTGAAGGCGAAAGCCAGCCGCTAGAACGGGCAGCGGGAGCAAGTGAAAGTTCATCCAAGGCACTAGAGACTGTTTCACGGCTCGATCGGGAACGCCAAAGCGATTCCGATTAAATCGATCCTGCGCTAAGGCAGTCTGTATCAAAGGCGAAAAAGATCAAAAATGCTGATTTGCGTCCTTTTTTCCACATAGTTTGAAAAATCTATTTGCTGGCTTCCAACAGCTTTTCTGGCGGGGGTCGTCGCTCCATCCAGCCTGATAGGGGACGACCACATCGTAGGTTATGTCCTGCCTGCCATCATGTTGACGTCGCGTGCAAAAAATTGATACCCTTTATGGCTGTTATACAATGTAAAAATCAACGTAAAGAATTTGTATGGGGTCTTTCTATTCTAATTGGAAGAACATGGCGGAGGTATAACATGTTATTGTGGCATAGAATACCCCTCTTCATCGCGATGTTGGTCTCTTCCACCGTCGTCTTCGAATTGACGACAGTGCGAGCAGCGGGTTGCCCCTTAAGTGACTCCGGCATCGTCAATGTTCTCAGCGAGCCATGGCGCAGTTTTGAGAAAGCGGTTCGCGCGATTGGGAACTCCGAATGTACGCTTTTGGTGCCCGAGCCAGTTGAGGTTCGCAAAAGCATCATTGTACCTGCGAACATCCAGCTTTGGTTCACGCGCGGCGGCTCGCTGCGCCCACGCGACCCGCGTGTGACCGTTACAATAGAGGGGGCAATCCTCGCGCCGCAGTCCGAAGGCCCGACCAATCACCGTGTCGGGGTCAGCTGCCCTGAACGGCCCGATTTCACACTCGCCAGCCAGCAAGCCATCTTCGATGTGAGTTCAGGCGGGAGGTTCTTGGTCACTTGGACGGGCGAATTGATCGCCAACTGGTGGAGCGGCGCCGATATCGCCGAGCGCTGGAACAACATGAAGGCAAGTATCGATCTCGGGATCCGGGGCGTGCGTTCGCGCCGCTACAAGGTGGTGGGCGAACACTGTTTTTGGACCGCATTCGACATGACCGGAATTCGCAACGGCGGAAAAACGACACTGGACTTTAGCGAAGCACGGCTCTTTGCGGTCGGCATTTCCGGACCAGCCATGGACATGACCCACTCGCAAGGCCTCCTGGTCTATGATCTCAAGCTCCAGGGACTGGATGGCGACATTGGCATTCTTCTGGCTCGCAGCCGGGCAAATGTCCGAGACCATCATCCGCGCAATTGCCCTAAACTGGCGAAATGCATAGACGAGTACGGTTGCCCGGTTGAAGGCAAACCACCTGATCCGGCCAAATGCACAAATCCGCCCAAGTGCCCTGATGCGGGAAAGGCATCGGGAAACCATATTTTCCACGGCGCGCAAATCAACGGGAATTGGCGCACCGCCGCCGTCTACAATGTGAAGAGCGAAGTCAATACATTTATCGGCGGCGATTTCACGAGTGGCGGCGGACGCTATATCATGTTCTTCGGCTTCGACGTGCGCGAGGGCGACGTTATAGAGTCCACCTACGATGAAACCGGAATCGACCGAACCTGCGCTTCATCTGCCGCGGTCCAGGACCTGATTGCCGTTCGAGTAAATGGCAAGACCAACGACGGCGGTGTCTTCGTTCATGGCTTTCGCTTCATCCGAATGGAAAACATCCTGGTCCGCAATGCCGGCCCCGGTCCTCAAATCGTGCTGGATGCTGAGAGCCAAAACATGCCAGGAATCGAAATCTCTCGCTTCAAGAGTGAAGGGAGTGGCAATCCCGGCACAAAGCCAACGATTGCTCTTAAGATCCAGGGCAAGCGACGAGTCAGCAACCTGCTCTACGACCACGTTTCGGACGGCGCGAGCGAGTTTGCCGTCGACATCAAAGACACCAGAGTGCTGTTTTCCGAGTTTCGCATCAATTCGAAGCATAATTTTCGCTGTTCGTCAGGTGCCAAACTGGAGCAGGTGAAGATCGTCTTGAACGCGAGGAACCAATCTAGTGACGACCCTAGTGACGACCGGCAAATTTTAGAACTCGGCCATACCTTTGTCGGCGAAATTCACATGGCGCCGGACTCCACGACGCTTGTGCCCGCCAGCGTCAGAATGCAGGCGGTGATCCACGCGATCAAGACGGACAAGAAGGGCAACGAGCATCAGCTTGATCGCCTGGAGCTTGCGGACACGGACCTCAAGGTCGATGGCAACATTACCGTGGCAGGGACGATAACCGAGGTCTCGGATCAAGGGCTCAAGAGGGATGTTACAACCCTGTCGGCGGCACTCGAAAAGATCCTTGCGCTCAGAGGCATAACCTATCGGCGCAAGGCTGACGCCACGATGCCCGATGGTATGAGCGAAATCGGATTCCTCGCCCAGGAAGTCGAGACAGTCTTGCCCGAGGTTGTTGTCGAGACCCGCGACGGTCTTCATGGAGTTGCCTATGGGCGGGTGGTTCCGGTGTTGGTCGAGGCGCTCAAGGAGCTTTCCGCCGAAGTCGCTACTCTTAAACATCGGTTAGAGAACGTGGAGACAGAGCGTCCCGACGGCGCAAAGCCCAAGTAGGCACAAAGGCATCTGACTCGTTTGCCGTGCGACCGAAGCAGTGACATAGCTTGAACAAATACCGATGATGGGCTTGTCTGATCGAGCCGCCGATTCGAGATGTTCAGGTGCTCGGTTCCCTCTAGGCGTTCCAATGGGAATAATGGTCCGATGCTTCTTCAAGCATCCTGACACCCCGTTTCGCCCATCCTCGTCCCCTCAGATCGCATCTTGCGCCGAAAAGCCGACCCAAGCCTGCCAATTCTCTTCCCTTCCACCCGGCGGAGCTGCTTGGGCCTGTTGCGCTCTTGCTGGGAGTTACCTATCCTGCGCTTTGGATTCACCGGCAAGGCTTCGATTGCCAAGAAGTGAACTTCGATTCTGATGGCATCCTACAGGGAGGAAGGGCTTTATGACTGATTCCAAGAAGAACAGGGCGAGCGCAGCCGACGCCAAGCGTCGCCAATTTCTCAAGACGGCGACCTTGTCGACCGCCGCCGCGGCTACGGTCGCTGCCACCGGCTTTCCGACGCCGGCTCTGTCGCAAGGGCTGCAGAAATGGCGGATGCAGACCACCTGGCCGAAGAACTTTCCCGGCCTGGGGACCGGCGCCAACAAGCTGGCCGAGTACATCACCACGGCTACCGGCGGTAAGCTCGAGGTCGAGGTCTACGGCGGCGGCGAGATCGTGCCTGCCTTCGAAACCATGGATGCGGTCTCCGGCGGCACCATCGAAATGGGTCACGGCGCCCCCTATTACTGGAAGGGCAAGGTGCCGGCCAGCCAGTTCATCGCCTCCATCCCCTTCGGCCTGAACGTGAGCGAGCAGAACGCCTGGGTACAGTTCGGCGGCGGCCAGGAGCTGGCGGACAAGGTCTATAAGGAGCTCGGCTGCAAGTTCTTCGCCTCCGGCAATACCGGCGTGCAGATGGGTGGCTGGTTCAACAAGGACATCAACTCGCTGGAAGACTACAAGGGCCTGAAAATGCGCATCCCGGGCCTCGGCGGTGAGGTGGTGAAGGCGGCCGGCGGCAACGTGGTCAACCTGCCGGGCGGCGAAATCCCACCGGCCCTGGCCTCCGGCGCCATCGACGCCACCGAATGGGTGGGCCCCTACAACGATCTGGCCTTCGGCCTCTACAAGAGCGCCAAGAAGTACTACTATCCAGGCTGGCACGAACCGGCGACCCTGCTCGATAACTTCATCAGCCTGACCGCCTGGGAGGGCCTCGATTCCGAGCAAAAGGCCATCGTCGAAGCGGCCAACGCCTACGCCAATTCTCTGGTGATCAACGAGTTCTCCGCCAACAACAACTCGTCGCTAGAAACGCTCGTCGACAAGCACGGGGTCGAGTTGAAGAAGTTCCCAGACGAGGTACTCAATGGCTTGGGTGGGCTCGCCGGCCAGGTAATCGGCGATTTGGCGGCGGCCGATGCCTTAAGCCGCGAGGTGATGGAAAGCATTGCCAAGTTCCGCAAGCAGTCCATCGCCTATGCCAAGGTCTCCGAGCAGGCCTTCTATAACGCCCGCGCCCTGCCCTTTAAGTGGGTGAGCCTCTAGGCGGTTGACGACGCCGGGAGCCAATCCCGGCCTGACACGACAAACCGGCGGGGAGGTCTCCCCGCCGGTTTTCTTTTGGGAGCGTTTCGATTACCCTTTTCCTCGGCCTCGCCCAAATGGCGGGGCGCGTTCTCGGGGCGGGGTGGAAGTCCCCACCGGCGGTAAGAGCCTCAGAGGCTTAAGCCCGCGAGCGCCCTTCGGCCCTGGTCCGAGGGGGTCAGCAGATTCGGTGCAATTCCGAAGCCGACGGTGACAGTCCGGATGGAAGAGAGCGAAGTGGCGCGGTCGGCCGCCGGTGCGGGCGGCTGCGCTGGTTCCACCGCCCTGATTCTGGTCTTAGAGCGTCGGGCGGCAATTTGGCACCATTCTGACGGAGCGGTTTGGCGACAAGGTCAAGCGAAGGCTCGATGGGCCTATCCGTCGATTACGTCCGAGAGCCTTGGCGTAGGATTTGGCGCCAAACCGCCCGTCCCGAAGGGCTGGGCTCCGGCGGGCGCCCGCTGGCGAAACGGGCTTGCGAGATGTGATGGTATCGCGACCGCGCCTGTTTCGACAGCGGATCGCCACGCCAGAGGCCAAGCAGAATTGATCCCAAATTGCCGCCCGATGCTCTAGAACCCTAAGAGGAGAACACCATGAATCAGAGCTCCCCAGAAATTCCCCACGACAGTCGTGTCGCCTTTATCCAAGCCCGCTGGCATGGCGAGATCGTCGACCAGTGCCGCCTGGCCTTTGTCGAGGCGATCGCCCAGAAGAGCCAAGGGCGGATCGCCGTCGCGGTTTTCGATGTGCCGGGCGCCTTCGAAATCCCTTTGCAAGCACGCGACCTCGCCAAAAGCGGCCGCTTTGCGGCGGTGGTGGCTGCGGCCTTTGTGGTCGACGGCGGCATCTATCGCCACGACTTCGTTGCCCAGGCTGTCATAACCGGGTTGATGCAGGCGCAGATGGCAAGCGACGTGCCGGTCCTTTCCGCCGTCCTCACGCCGCACCATTTTCATGAGAGCGAGGAACACCAGCGCTTCTTCCTTGAGCACTTTCGGGTCAAGGGCCGGGAGGTGGCCGAAGCCTGCCTGGCGGTTCTAACGCTACGAAGGCTGGTCCTGTCGGCCGCCTAGCCGCCCTTCCCTTCCAGCCAGTCTCGCGAAGGGGCGAAGAAGCGGGCGCCGGTCACCGCCCGACTATAGTCCATGAGATGGTCGTAGTGGCCGGCCTCGTCGGCCACGATCATCGCCTCCAACATACGGCTGAAGGCATCGGGCCGGGCGGCGTAGGCGATGAAGTAGAGCCCGTGCTCATTCGCCGTGCCGTAGGGCATGGAGTGGCGCAGGATCTCCAAACTCTGGCCGTCCTCCTTGATGGAAACCCGCTTGATGTGGGCCGTCGGCGGCTTCTCTGAGGCCTCGAACTCGATATTGTCTTCCTTGGTCCGGGCGATGATTTGTTCCTGATCGGCGACGCTCAACTGCTGCCATTTCGCCAAGTCGTGGATGTAGCGCTGCACATCGATGAAGCTCCCGCCGGCAAAGGGCCCCTCGGCTATCACCGCCACCGCCCGGCGATGCTCGTCGCCAGCCGGGTTCTCGGTACCGTCGACGAAACCAGTGAGGTCGCGGCTGTCTAGGTAGCGAAAGCCGTGGATCTCCTCGATCACCGAGACCGCGTCGGCCAAGGCTTCGCGGGTCCGGCGGGCCAGCTCGAAGCAAAGGTCGAAGCGGTTGCCGCGAATGTGGAGGAGCAGGTCGGCAGGAGTCGACGGCGCCTCACGGCCCGCATCGGCGTAAGCTGTAAAACCGTCCAATCCCTCCGGCTTTCCATCGGGATAGAGCCTCTTCCACGCAGCCGCTCCAATGGCTGCTACTGCCGCCAGTTCTGCCTCCTCATCCAGGGCGGCGACTTCATCGCAGCGAGCCGGAAAGCCGCGGATGACTTGGCGGCAGCGGACCTCAGCGTCCTCGCCTTCCTTTAGGGTCAGGGTGAGGAAAACGGCATGGGGTTTGGCGTCTGGCAGAACGCCGGACTGCGGTTCAGTCATGGAGTATCCCCTATCCACTGTCTAAGTCTTTGGAAAGACCTTAGCAGAGGGCGGCACCCTATTCTATTTGAACAAGCTACCCTACTTAAACAGAATGCTGGGCAGCCAGGTCGCGAGCGTCGGGAAACTGGCGATGAGGATGAGTCCGAGGATCTGGATCAGCACAAAGGGCATGACCCCGGCATAGATATGCCAGGTGGTGACGCTGGGCGGCGCTACACCGCGCAGATAGAAGAGAGCAAAACCGAAGGGCGGGGTCAGGAAGCTGGTCTGCAAATTGACCGCGATCATCACCCCGAGCCAGATCGGATCGAGCTCCATCATCAGCAAGATCGGCCCGACA
This sequence comes from Rhodospirillales bacterium, assembly GCA_965222795.1. Lineage (GTDB taxonomy): Bacteria > Pseudomonadota > Alphaproteobacteria > Kiloniellales > CBDCUY01 > CBDCUY01. The sequence goes on from OZ244972.1 coordinate 5,487,164, forward strand.
ATCGGCACCACCACGAAGACGATCTCGATGAAATCCAAAAAGAAGCCCATAACGAACATCAGCGCCATGACCACCAGCATGGCGCCAAAGGCACCCCCCGGCATGTTGTTCAGGACTTGCGAAACGATTTCCTCCCCGCCCAATCCCCGGAACACCAGGCTGAAGACCGAAGCGCCGAGCAGGATGACGAAGACCATGGAGGAAATCTGTACCGTCGAGCGCATGACCTCAAAGAGGATGCCGCTGCGATAGACCCGACCCAGGCTGACGATGACGCCGAAGACCAAGGCCAGGATGGCGACGCCAGCGACGATCGCGGCGACCAAATCGCTGGTCGGCACTTCATCGCGCTGCATGCGCAAATCAAAGAGGGTCACCAGCGGCACCAGGGCGACCAAGCAAAGGCCGGCGAGATAGACCGGCCAGGGGCGGCTGGGATTGCTCGCACGACCGGCCAAGAGCAGGGCCCCGACCGCGCCCATAGCGGCTGCCTCGGTGGGTGTGGCAGCACCGATCAAGATCGATCCCAAGACCAGGACGATCAGCGCTGCCGGCGGTACCAGAACCCGCAGGATTCGTGGACCCAGGGCTTCATCGCTGGCGGTATCTTCAACCGGCGGGCAGGCCTCTGGGCTGACAAATGATTTGATCAGAATCCACGCCATATAGAGGCCGACCAGCATCATCCCCGGCAAGAAGGAGCCGGCGAATAGATCGATTACCGAAACCGGCTCCGGCGCAAAGTTGCCCAGGGCGAGCTGGGCCTGGGTGTTGGCGCCTTGCAGGATGTCGCCGAGCAAGACCAGTACAATCGACGGCGGGATGATTTGCCCCAAGGTGCCCGAAGCGCAGATGGTGCCGCAGGCAATCTTGGGGTCGTAGCCAGCCTTTAGCATGGCCGGCAAGGACAGCAAGCCCATGGTCACCACCGTGGCACCGACGATACCGGTCGAAGCCGCCAACAACATGCCAACGAACACAACGGATAGACCGAGGCCACCGCGCAGCTGGCCGAACATCAGCCCCATGGTCTGCAGAAGTTCTTCGGCGATCTTGGAGCGCTCCAGCATCACCCCCATAAAAACGAAGAGCGGCACCGCCACCAAAAGCTCGTTGACCATGACGCCGAAGTAGCGCGAGGCGAGACCGCCCATCAGGCGAAAATCGAAGATGCCGAAGAAAAACCCAAGGACCGCAAAGCCGAGCGCCGTACCAGCAAGGGTGAAGGCCACCGGATAGCCGAGGATCAAAATCACGCAGGCGGTGGCGAACATCACCAGGCTCAGGATTTCACCGATCAGTGCTGGGTCCATGGGCCTAGGGCCTGTTTACGTTCGTTTCGCCGCCGTGGCGGGAGCGGATTTGCTTCAGTGTTAGGAGCGGCTGGCGATGTGGAGCAGGCCCTCCATGAGCCCGCCGCGACGCGGCCCCGGCGCAAAGCCGTCCCGTCCCAGCGGGATCCGGCCCCAAGGGCCCACTGCCGTGTCGCTCGTCCTTGAATATGTTGAACATGTCCTGCGTCCTCGTTCCTAACAGCGGGCCCTTGGGGCCGGACCACGGCGGCAAAATGAATGTAAACAGGCCCTAGAGTGCCTCTGCTTCTTCGTCCTTGGGCAAGAATTCGCGATCGCCGCGCAGAATCAGGAGACTGCGCGCCGCCAAAGAAAGGCCTTGCAGGATCATCAGGCCGCAAAAAATTAGGATGACGGTCTTCAGCAAAAAGAGGCCTGGCAAACCGCCGGCTTCCCGAGACTCCTCAAGCTTAGACCAGGACGCCACCACGTAGTCAAAACTAACCAGAAAGACCATCACCACAACCGGCAACAACAGCAGCAAAGACCCCAAGAGGTCGATGATGGCCTTGTAACGTGGGCTTGCTGGCCGGTAGATGACATCAACCCGGACATGGCCATTGTGCAGCAAGGTGTAACCGGCGCCGACCATGAAGACGACGCCGTGCAGCCAGACGTAGGATTCTTGCATCCACACCCAGCCAATTGCATAGACGTATCGCAAAATGACCACGACGAAGGCGATCAGAACCATGGCAAGGGTAAGCCAAGCCACACCCTGACCGATGATCTCGTTCCAGCGGTCAACCCATCGCACGAATGCGGCAAGCGCCTTCACAAGATTGCCACCCCCATGATTGCGGCCGGCAGTTCTTTTCCGATCCGGCCCTGTTCCTTGGCTAGGTTTTATCGGAGGCTGACAGACTTGGCCAGCGTTTTGCTCATTGTCGGCCGCTAGTTAGAACGCTTTCCGACCAGATTGAACCATTCTGACGGAGCGATTTCGGTCGAGTACAAGGTGCGAGGACGAAGGACATGCCGAAGCATATTCGAGGACGAGCAACGCTGAAATCGGCCAAAAGCGCCCGTCCCTTCGGGTTTCCGATTGGCGGACGTCCGACGGCAAAACGGACTTGCCCGAGGCCCGGCATCGCGCTTCGCCCGCTTCACGCAACGGTCCGCCTCACCAATCGAGAAACAGAATTGATTCAATCTGGTCGGAAAGCGCTCTAGTGTCCCGCTTCCGAGATTCGCTTCATAGAGTGGCCTGCACCGACCGAATTTCGGAATCGATCAGGACACTCGTATGGTATTGAGTCTCGTGTGGTTTTTCGGATTTGAAGTGCCTCTCGGTGCTGCTCCAAATAATGATAGGAACTTCAAATCCACCACACTAGGTGAATTTGTTGGATTTTGGAAAGCCCATCGGCGGCAGGCGCCCGGCCTGGGCACGCTTGCCGATCCAGGCGCGCAGATCCTTTTCGCAGCGGCGCCGACCACCGCCCATGGTCCAGGCCAAGCCCTCCTCAAGGGTGAAGACGGTCGCATCACTTAGTCCGCCGTCCTTATATTTCTGCAGGATAACGCCGCGGCCGCGGCCCATCTCCGGCAGCTCTTCCAAGGGAAAGACAAGGAGCTTGCGGTTTTCACCCACGACCGCCACTGCATCGCCCTGTGCCGCGCGGCAGACCTGCGCTTCACAGCCCGCTCCCAGGTTCAGTACCTGCTTTCCGGCCTTGGTCTGGGCGATCACGTCATCCTCGGGTACGAGGAATCCTCGTCCGTCCGAGGAGGCCACCAAGAGCCGCCTTCCCGCTTCATGTACGATCAGTGTCACCACATCTTGGTCGTTCGGCAGCCCCAGCATTAGGCGGATCGGCTCGCCAAAGCCGCGGCCACCGGGCAGGCGATCGACGCCCAGGGTGTAGAAGCGGCCATTGGTCGCAAAGACCAGCAGCTTATCAGTGGTCTGCGCATGGATGGCGAAGCGGGCGCGATCGCCTTCCTTGTGCTTGGCTTCGGCGGTGTCTTCTTGGTGACCTTTGAGCGCGCGAATCCAGCCCTTGGCGGAGCAAAGAATGGTGACCGGCTCTCGCTCGACCACGGCCTCCAGAGGAACGATCACGGCCGAGGGCGCCTCGCCCAACTCGGTCCGCCGCCGGCCAAGCTCCGTCTTCGGCCCGAAACGAGCCTTGATATCCTGGATCTCTGCGCCGATCACTTTCCAGCGCCGGCCTTCGTCGGCCATCAGGTCCTCGAGATCGGCCTTTTCGGCGCTGAGCGCATCGTGTTCCTTGCGGATCTCGATTTCTTCCAATTTGCGCAAGGCGCGCAGGCGCATGTTCAAGATCGCCTCGGCCTGGACGTCGGTCAGATCCCAGCGCGCCATCATCACCTGCTTGGGCTCGTCCTCGTAGCGAATGATGCGGATCACCTCATCCAGGTTCAAGTAGGCGATGAGATAGCCTTCCAGCACCTCGAGGCGACGCGCGATTTTCTCGAGGCGAAATTGGGTGCGCCGCTGCAGGACGATGTGGCGATGGTCGAGAAAGGCCTGCAGGACCTCGGCTAAGGACATGACGCGGGGCGTGTTGTCGGCGTCCAGCACGTTCATGTTGAGGCTGATCCTTACCTCCAGGTCGGTTTGCCGGAAGAGGGACTCCATAAGTACCGTTGGATCGACGTTGCGGTTCTTGGGCTCCAGGATCAGGCGCACGTCCTCCGCCGATTCATCGCGCACATCGGCCAGCATGGCGAGCTTGCGGGCGTTCAAGAGCTCGGCAATCTTCTCGATCAGTCGCGACTTCTGCACCTGATAGGGAATTTCGGTGACCACGATTTGGTAGAGACCGCCCTTCAGCTTTTCGGTTTCCCAACGGGCCCGTAAGCGGAAACTGCCGCGCCCGCCGCGATAGGCCTCGACAACCGCATCCCGATTCTCCACCAAAATGCCACCGGTGGGAAAATCGGGGCCTGGCATCAGCTCGACCAGCTTTTCCACCGAGGCCTTGGGATGCTTGATGAGGTGGGAGAGCGCATCGCAGATCTCGCCGGTGTTGTGAGGCGGGATCGAAGTGGCCATGCCGACCGCGATGCCTTGGGCACCATTGGCCAAGAGGTTGGGAAAGGCAGCCGGCAATACCACCGGCTCTTCCGCCTCGCCGTCGTAGGTGGGGCGAAAGTCGACCGCATCCTCGTCGATGCCGGCGAGCAAGGCTTCGGCGACCTCGGTCAGGCGGGCTTCGGTGTAGCGCATGGCCGCCGCGTTGTCGCCGTCGATGTTGCCGAAGTTGCCCTGCCCGTCGATCAAGGGATAGCGCAAGGAAAAATCTTGGGCCAGACGAACCAAGGCATCATAGATCGCTTGATCGCCATGTGGATGGAACTTGCCGATGACGTCACCAACCACCCGGGCCGACTTTTTGAAGGGGCTCGCCGGGTCGAGCTTCAATTGCCGCATGGCAAAGAGCAGGCGCCGATGCACCGGCTTGAGGCCGTCGCGCACATCCGGCAGGGAGCGGGCCATGATGGTAGAAAGCGCGTAGTTCAAGTAGCGCTCCGACAAGGCGCGGGTCAGGCGGATTTCACGCACCTCGGCGGGCGGATCGGGCGGACCGGCCGGTGGGCTGGCAAGAGACTTCTTTGGCATTAAGGCACTCGAAAGGATAGGTCTGTCGAATCAGCTAGATATAGTAGGTTATTCTGACAAAAGCTACAAGTTAGGCTTGGACCCCATCATCGTGAAATCGCTCGGCAAAGCGTTGGCGGGCCGGCGGCAGGGCTTGGTTGTTGGGGTGGAAGATATGGCGTTCGAGAAAGAAACCGGTCAGCGCCAGTCCGGCCGCTACTTCGTGTTGGCCCCCTTCGCCGCGACCAACCAGGAAGCCGGGCAGCGTCAGGAGCTTGTCCCGATAGGGCTCTCCGGCCGCCAGGGAGACGGCGCGGCCGCTCTTCGGGCTGACATAGGCGAGTTGATCGTTGTTCCCGCCGCCGGCACAGCGCTCCAGGTCGAGCCCAAAGCCGAGCTCGGCCAGCAGCGCGAGTTCCCAGCGCACCGTCGCCTCGGCCCAATGTTCGTTGTCGAAGGCAGACAGGAGCGCGAATGTGCCATCGTAGCAGGCTGGATGCGGCTCACGTTCCGGCAAGGCACGCTCGATCAGCGCCAGGACCGAGGCCAGGCCCGCCAGGCGCTCGGCATCATCGAGGTAGCGTGCGGCAAAGCCGGTTAGGAGCTCGCCGGTAAAACTGCCCAGGTGCTCTGGCAAGCGCCCCCGCCAAATGGTGGTTATCTGGTTGCCCGGCTGATAGAGGCCGCGCAGCCGCCTGCCCTGCCCGCCGCGCACCAGGCCGGCATGGCGCCCATGGGCACGGGTCAGCAAGCTGACCACCGACGCCGTTTCGCCGTGTGGCCGGGCCTGCAAGACGATACCCTCATCGCTCCATTCCATGCAGCACTTACGCCCTAGACGTTGTAGGTCAGGCCCCAAGGTTGATAGCGGGCCGGGTCATCGAGCCAGTTTTCACGAACCTTGACCAAGAGAAAGAGGTGGACCGGTCGCTCCAGGGCTTCGGCGAGGCCGGCTTGCGCCGCCTCGCGCACCGCCTTGATGGTGGCGCCCTTCTTGCCGAGAACGATACCCTTGTGGTTTTCCCGCTGCAGGTAGATGGCCTGCTCAAGACGCAGGCTACCGTCTTTGAAGTCCTGCCAGTCCTCGGTTTCGACGGTCAGCGCGTAAGGAAGCTCTTGATGCAGGTGCAAGAACAACTGCTCGCGGGTGATCTCCGCCGCCATCAACCGCAGGGGCAAATCGGAAAGCTGATCCGGCGGATAGTGCCAGGGCCCTTCCGGCAATGAGGCCGCCAGATGAGCCTTGAGGTCGTCGACCCCATCCCCATTCTTGGCCGATATCATGAAGATGTCCGCCACCACTGGACTGCGGCTCAGCCGCTCGGCCATGGCCAGGAGCTTGGGCCGGGCGATCAAGTCGATCTTGTTGAGCGCCACATCGGCCCTCTGCCCGGCCGCGTTCAAGCCTTGGAGAATGCTTTCGACCTTGTCACCGGTGCCCTTGCACACATCGACCAGCAGAAGGCGATGATCGGCCTCTCGCGCGCCGCTCCAGGCGGCGTGCACCATCGAACGTTCAAGGCGCCGCTTGGCGGCGAAGATGCCCGGCGTGTCGATGAAGATCAGCTGGCTTTGGCCAGCCATGGCAACACCGCGAATGCAAAATCGCGTCGTTTGCACTTTGGGTGTGACGATCGAGACCTTGGCGCCGACCAGTCGGTTAAGCAGGGTCGATTTGCCGGCGTTCGGAGCACCTAGGAGGGCGACAAAGCCGCAGCGGGTCGGTCCCTCGCCGGTGATGTCGCTCATGGATCTTTGCCCGTCACCTTGCCTAGCAATCGTTCTGCTGCGGCCGATTCCGCCTGTCTTTTGGAGCGCCCCTCGGCGCTCTGCGCCTCCTGGCCCTGGACGGATACCTCGATGGTGAAGCAGGGTTCGTGCGGCGGCCCTTCCCGCTTGAGCTCGCGATAGACCGGCAGAGGCAAACCGCGTCCTTGGGCCCATTCTTGCAAGGCAGTTTTGGGGTCTTGCGGCGGTTTGCGATCGGCCTCCATCAATGGCTTCCACTGGGGTTCGACAAAGGCTTTCGCCGCCGATAGTCCGCCGTCCAAATAGAGGGCGGCAATCACCGCCTCGCAGCCATCGGCGAGAATGGCCGGGTTCTCCTGCCCGCCGGATCCGGCTTCGGCCTCGGCCAGGATCATGTGTTCGCCCAGGCCGATGGTGGCGGCCACCTCAGCCAGCGATTCCCGGCGCACCAGGGCCGCATGCCGGCGGGCCAGCGCTCCTTCCGCTTCCTCGGTAAAGCGCTTGAAGAGCATTTCGGCGACGATCAATCCGAGGACCCGGTCGCCTAGAAACTCCAGCCGTTGGTAGCTCTGTGGCCCAGCCGCGCTTGGATGGGTCAAGGCCAAGCGCAGTCGGCCGGGCTCTTGAAAGCGATGGCCGAGAGTGTCGGCGAGCTGATGAAGGGAGCCGTCGTCTAGAGTATCTTCACCGGCCAAGGCGTTACTCGATCGTGTTGGCGATCCGGCCAAAGCGGATCAACTGCGGCCATTTCCAGATCTCCCAAAAACGGGCGGAACCATTGTGGGAGAAGAACAAAATATCGGCACGGCCGATCAGGTTCTCCGCCGGAACAAACCCGACTTCGCCCATCACCCGGCTGTCACGACTGGAATCGCGATTGTCTCCCATGAGAAAATAGTGGCCTTCAGGCACCGTGTAGACGGGTGTGTTGTCGAGACCGGCAAAATCCGAATGCTCGTAAATCAGATGCTCGCGACCGCCCGGCAACGTCTCGATGAATGTCTTAATCCGGCCCGATCGGACGAGCGGATCCTCCTGCACCGGCGACTGGACCTCGCGCCGCTCTATCGGGCTGTCGTTGATGTGGAGAATGCCGCCGGCCACCTGTATCCGGTCGCCGGGCAGGCCGACGATACGCTTGATGTAGTCAATGCTGGGATCGCTTGGCAGGCGAAACACGGCCACGTCGCCCCGCTCTGGCTCGTCCGCCATGACGCGGCCCTCGAAGATCGGCAGGCTGAAGGGAAAGGAATACTTGCTGTAGCCGTAAGAAAATTTGGAGACGAACAGATAATCGCCGATCAGCAAGGTTGGCTTCATCGATCCCGACGGAATGTTAAAGGGCTCATAACCGAATGTTCGGATGACGAGCGCGATCAGGACCGCATAGATGATCGTGCGAATCGTCTCGCCGAGGCCCCCCGACCTCTTTTCAGACATGGCTCTTTCCATAAGTTCTGTACGCTTTCGTAACTAGGGAAGATTAAAGCGCCGATCTGCCGCCAACCCTAGGGCTGCCGGTTGCCCGCGCTTTCCTGCGCGGAGGATGCCGGGACCGCGGATATCAACACAATAACCTGGGCGAGCGGATAGTCATCGGTAATAGTGATGTCGATCTGAGCACGCATGCCTTCCGGTGTAATCTCCTGCAGTCGCCGCGCCGCACCGCCGGTTAGCGCCAAAGTCGGCTTGCCACCCGGCAAGTTTACCACGCCCATGTGTTGCCAATGCACCCCGTGGCGTGGGACGCCGGTTCCCAATGCCTTGGCACAAGCCTCTTTTGCCGCAAAGCGTTTCGCATAACTTGCCGCACGTTGGGCACGGCGATCAGACTTCTTGCGCTCGGTTTCAGTGAAAACCCGATGGGTGAAGCGATCGCCAAAGCGTTCCAGTAGCCGTTCCACCCTGGTAATGTCAACGAGGTCGTTGCCAAGACCGATAATCATGGCCTGCTCATGCGGATAGGGCGCCACTCGATGCGGCCCGCGCCTTGTCCATTAACGCGCGCATCCGCTTTATGGCACTTTCCAAGCCACCGAAGATGCCCTCGCCGACGAGAAAGTGGCCGATGTTGAGTTCGACAACCTGCGGCAAGGCGGCGATCGGCCCGACCGTGTCGAAGGTAAGACCATGTCCGGCGTGGCACTCGAGGCCAAGGGCCTGTGCCTTGACGGCCGCTTGTTTGATGCGATCGAGTTCTTTGGCACTCCGATAGCCACCGCCATCCTCCAAGAAGGCGTCGCAATAGGCACCGGTATGAATTTCGATGACCGGGGCGCCCAAGGCTGTTGCTGCGTCGATCTGGGCAGCATCCGGATCGACAAACAGCGAGACGCGTATTTCGGCATGTTGCAGCGCCTCTGCATAGGGCTTCAGGGTGTCAAAGCCGCCGACCACATCGAGACCGCCCTCGGTGGTAACCTCTTCTCGTTTCTCCGGCACCAAGCAAGCAGCGTGCGGCCGGTGCCGCAGCGCGATCTCGAGCATTTCTTCGGTGGCCGCCATCTCAAAGTTCAGAGGCAGGTCGATCTCCTTGATCAGCCTCTCAATATCGTGATCGGAGATGTGCCGGCGGTCCTCTCGCAAATGGGCGGTGATACCATCCGCGCCCGACTTTTGTGCCAGCCGCGCCGCCCGCACAGGATCAGGATGCAGGCCCCCACGGGCGTTTCGGATCGTGGCCACATGATCGATGTTAACGCCCAGTCTTAAGTGCGGTGTCATGGACGCGCTTCCTGATCACGGCGAATAGATCGTTTGGCTGCCGAGACTACCTGACCCAGGCGGCTGCTACGTCGTTTCATGCGCCGCAGGCGGCGTATGCGACGGGCCCGCTGATAGCCATCGATCGCCTTACGCACGAACCAGAAGGATCCCAACCAGACGACCAAGGCCGTGGGAATGCTGCCAATCACCATCGGCCAGAGGACCCCCCAGGGGTGCTCTAGAATGTAGTGGAAACTGAAGTCATCGGGGATTTCGCCGGTATCGCCATCGCCAAGAACCCATCGTCCAACCTTGAAAATCCACCACCAGATAATCGGGAAGGTCCAGGGATTGCCGACGGCGGTGCCGAGCGCGGCGGCAAAAATGTGACCGCCAATCAATGCCGAAATCAAGGCCGCACCTACGAAGTGAAGCCCGACAAATGGCGTAAAGGAAATGGCGGCGCCACAAGCAAATCCGGCAGCAATGCTATAGGAAGAGCCTTCCATCCGCGCCAGCCGATGGCCCAAGTAGCGCGCCGCCCGATGCCAACCCTGCTTCGGCCACAAGAGCTCGCGAAGCTTGTGCAAAGTCGTTAATGGCTGGCGACGTCCAAACATAGGCTTGGCGCCTTCACTGTGACCCCCAAAATGCGAGACAGTTTAACCTCACTATCACCGCAAGCTTGTTTGTAGCATCAATGTTTAGCGCGTTCCACCGATGTAATCACCGGAGTGGCCCTAAGGGCTGCGATGATGTTGGTCAAATGCTTTATGTCACGCACTTCGACATCCACGAGCATTTCAAAGAAATCTAGTGAACGATTGGTTATTTTAAGGTTGCTGATGTTGCCTTCATTTTTTCCAATCACAGTAGAAAGCCCGCCAAGGCTACCTGGTTCGTTGGCCAACATGACCCGCAGCCGACCGGTAAAGCCGGGCCCCTCCCCATCTGCCTCCCAAGCGAGGTCGACCCAACGTTCCGGCATATCTGTGAAGTTTTCCAGGGTTTCACAGTCAATAGTGTGGACGGTAACGCCTTTCCCCGTGGTGATGATGCCGACGATCCGGTCACCGGGGAGCGGGTGGCAGCAGTGGGCATAGTGGACCGCCATGCCAGGGATGAGGCCCTTGATGGGCACCCCGCTTTCATCCTTGCCGCGCTTTTTCTTACGCTTGGCGCGCGGCATCTGGGCCTTGGCCTTGGCCGCCTTGCGCACACCAGGCACGACGGTCACCAGGACCTCGCGGGCGCTCAAGTTACCCGAACCGACCAAGCGATAAAGGCCGTGGACGCTGTCACACTTGAACTTTTTGACCACGTCTTCCAGGGCTTTGTCCGTCAGATCATAGCTTTCCTGCCGAAAGACCTTCTGCAGCAGATGGCGGCCCAGCTCGCCATACTGTTCTTGCTCCTTGAGGCGCACGAAGCGCCGAATGCGCGCCTTGGCCTTGCCGGTGACAACGAAATTCTCCCAATCCGGCGAGGGGGTTTGCGCGCGCGAGGTTATAATGTCTACCTGGTCGCCATTTTGTAGGAGCGATCGGAGCGGCCGCATGCGTCCGTTGACTTTAGCGCCAACACAGGCATCGCCCACTTCCGAATGGACGGCATAGGCAAAGTCGACCGCGGTCGCCCCGCGCGGCAGGGCTATCAGGTCGCCTTTCGGGGTAAAGCAAAAGACCTGATCCTGGAACATCTCAAGCTTGGTGTGCTCGAGAAACTCCTCAGGTCCGGAGGCGTGCTCCAAGATCTCCAGCAATTCGCGTAGCCAGCGGTATTGGCGGCCATCGATCGACGCCGTTCCTTGCTTATAGCTCCAGTGGGCGGCAACACCGAATTCCGCTACGTCGTGCATCTCCCTGGTGCGGATCTGCACTTCGATGCGCTGTTTTTCCGGTCCGATGAGAGAGGTGTGTATCGAGCGATAGCCATTCGGCTTGGCGGTCGAGATGTAGTCCTTAAAGCGCCCGGGAACCACCGAATAGCGGCTGTGCAGGACACCGAGCGCCTGATAGCACTCGGGGACCGTTTTGACGACAATACGAAAGGCAACAATGTCAGAAAACTGCTCGAAGCCGATGTTTTTGCGCTGCATCTTGCCCCAAATCGAGTAGGGCGACTTCATGCGTCCCGAGACCTCGGCTTGGACACCTTCCTTGGAAAGGCCGTCTTTTAACTGGGCGATGACGCGATCGCGTAGGTCCTCACCCTCGGTTCGCAAGAACTCCAAGCGGGCCAAGATTGAATCCCGGGCTTCGCGATTAAGCTCGGTAAAGGCCAAATCCTGCAACTCGTCCTTGAAGCGCTGCATGCCGATCCGTTCTGCCAAGGGCGCATAAATATCCATGGTCTCGCGGGCGATGCGTCGGCGCTTGTCCTCCGATTTTACGAAATGCAAGGTTCGCATGTTGTGGAGGCGATCCGCCAGCTTGACCAAGAGCACGCGGATGTCTTCCGACATGGCAACCACCAGCTTGCGAAAGTTTTCCGCATGCTGGGTCTGCTCGGACTGCAGCTCGAGGCGGGTTAACTTGGTGACGCCGTCGACCAGGCGGCCAATCTCCGGGCCGAAGACCTTTGTGATGTCTTCAAGGGTTCCTTCGGTATCTTCGACAACATCGTGCAGCAGCGCGGTGACGATGGAGGCTTCGTCCAGCTTCAAGCCGGTCAGGATGCCAGCTACTTCCAGAGGATGAGAAAAGTAAGGATCGCCCGAGGCACGGGTTTGCGTGCCATGCATTTTCATTGCATAAACGTAGGCGCGATTGAGGGTGTCTTCGTCGGCACTGGGGTCATAGCTTCTGACCCGTTCCACCAATTCAAATTGCCGAATCATCTCAGACTATGTGACTTTGCCAGATCTGGCACCCTCCTAAACCGAATCCCCTTATGCCTTTGCCCCATATTGCGGCTCAATCACCAAGCTGGCTGGCGGCCTATTGACTATCGTCGCCTTGATCCTCGGCGGCTGGCGGGCGGCTGCCAAAAATCGCCTCGGCCAGGGCGGCATCGTCATTGTTCTTCGTATCGGCAGCAACCGTGTCCGCGTAGGAAGACGCCGTGGCCGGCTCCGCCTCATTGGTCAAAGATGGCGCAAAACTGCCGAACTCACCGCCTTCTTCTTCCTCGGGTTCATCAATTTCGACATGCTTTTGCAAGCCGAGAATGAGGGCCGCGGAGAGCTGTTCCAAATCGATGGTCTCATCGGCAATCTCGCGCAAGGCCACCACCGGGGTCTTGTCGTTATCCCGTTCTACCGTTAAGGATGCACCAGCGGAAATGTCGCGGGCACGCTGCGCCGCCAACATGACCAAATCGAACCGGTTCGGAACCTTCAATACACAGTCTTCGACAGTAACCCGCGCCATCTCGTTCTTTACTCCGCCCTATTTTCCCAACGACATTCCCTTTCGCACGACCAAAGCCAAAAGGAACCCAATCGGCTGAATATATGAATGGATTCAAGTGGACGCAAGCACGGAACCGCGATTTCCATAAGACTACGCAACATCGTCTTCGACCGGCTCGATAATCTGTCCGGCAGGCAGTCGTTCGCACAATTGGCGCAAGGTAAGCTTCAGAATTGGATGACGCCAATTGGGCGCAAGTTCGAGCAATGGGACGACCACAAATGCCCGTTCATGCATGCGCGGATGGGGCAAAGCCGGCCGTTCATCGACCCCGGTGACGAGATGGTCATAGGCGATGATATCGAGATCGATCGACCGGGCTTCATTTACTTCCTGGCGGAGGCGGCCAAAATCATTTTCGATTCGGTGCAGTTGTTCCAACAGCGCGACCGGAGACAACGTGGTTTCAAGTTCTGCCACGCCATTGATGAAGTCGGGCTGATCAGATACAGGAACCGGTGCGCTGCGGTACCAGCGTGATCTTCGTAATACCTTGACATTATTGGAATTAATTGCCATCAAGGCGGCTTCGCAGGTGGCTTTCGGTGGCCCAAAACGATTACTTGGGAGATTGGCACCAACCGCAATGAAAATCATAGACTAGCCTTTGTTTTTCTAATGCTTGCTCGCTACGACAAAAGAATTAATATGGTTAACGAATGGATTCGAGTCGGCAAAAAAGACGCACGTTAACAAAATTTGTAATTCTCATTGCCGATTCTGAACCACAGAAACTCCATAACGAAAGGTTTATTATGCATTTTTATCCGCAAGAAAGGGTAGCGCTTTTCATCGACGGGGCAAACCTTTACGCGACTGCACGGGCCTTGAACTTCGACATTGACTATAAGCGGCTTTTGAATGTTTTTTCCACACAATGTCACTTAGTGCGTGCCTTTTACTATACGGCACTGATTGAGGACCAAGAATACTCCCCGATTCGCCCTCTCGTCGACTGGTTGGATTATAACGGCTACACCATGGTGACCAAGCCCACCAAGGAATTCACCGACGCCACCGGCCGGCGCAAGATCAAAGGCAATATGGACATTGAGTTGGCCATCGATGTCCTGGAGATGGCCGATCATTTGGACCACATTGTGCTGTTCTCGGGCGATGGTGACTTTCGCCGTTTGGTGGAGGCCGTCCAGCGCAAGGGTGTTCGGGTAACCGTTGTGTCCTCCATGCGCTCGCAGCCGCCAATGGTCGCTGACGAGCTGCGCCGCCAGTCCGATACCTTTGTTGATTTGAGCGATCTGCAAGAAGACATCACGCGGCACTTGCCTCAGGACAGCCACCAACACCAGGGCTATCGGCACCAAGATGACGAAGATTTCTCGGATGCTGAGGCTGAGGGTGACGAGGACGATTTCTACGAAGAAACCGCGTGAGACATGCTTTAGCTGAGGTGGCCTCAGCGCCACATATGCGCGAGGCATCGCTTTTACCGCCGAAGGATTGTGGACTTTGTCCCCGGCTTGCAGACCTGCGCAATGCCTTGCAACAAAAGCTGCCCGACTACCACAACGCCCCGGTTGCCTCTTTCGGCCCAATCGATGCCCGGGTTCTGGTGGTTGGCTTGGCGCCGGGCCTGCACGGAGCGAACCGAACGGGACGTCCCTTTACCGGCGACTACGCCGGCGATCTCCTCTACGGCACACTTTTGAAGTATGGCCTGGCGAGCGGCCACTACGGGCAGGAAGCAGATGATGGCCTGGTGTTGCGCGATTGCCGAATTACCAATGCCGTACGCTGTCTGCCGCCCGACAACAAGCCGATTGGCGCCGAAGTCAAGAACTGCCAAAGGTACCTACAGTCGGAAATTGTGACATTAGATCGATTGCGCGTGATACTGGCACTGGGGACCGTCGCCCATGGGGCAGTCCTAGCCGCCCTGGGTCACAAAAAATCGGCTTTTCGCTTTGGCCATGGTGCCACCCATTGCCTAGCGAACGGCTTGACCCTCGCCAACAGCTACCACTGCTCGCGTTACAACACCAATACCGGCCGCCTCACCGAGGCCATGTTCCATCAGGTATTTGAAACCATTCGAAAAATTTTGCCAGCCCCTTAAACCCTTCAACCGCGTTCGCGCAAAAGCCGAGCCTTTTGACGTTGCCAGTCGCGTTGTTTTTCCGTTTCACGCTTGTCCACCTTGCGCTTGCCGCGGGCCAGTCCAAGCGCCAGTTTGGCGATGCCTCGCTCGTTGAAATAAATGCTGAGCGGTACCAGGGTGTAGCCCTCCCGTTGCACTTGACCGGCAAGGCGCTTCAGCTCCCGCTTGTGGGCCAAGAGTTTGCGCAGGCGTCGGGGCGCGTGGTTGAATTGATTGGCGGCCTTGTACTCGGGAATATGGGCATTGGAAAGAAAGAGTTCGCCGCCCTTGATCTGCGCGTAGGCTTCGCCAATCGACGCACGCCCGGCCCGCAACGACTTGACTTCGCTGCCCGTCAGCATCAGCCCGACTTCCACGGTATCTTCGATGAAATAAAGGTGGCGGGCCTTGCGGTTTTGCGCAACCAGCTTGCGTTCTTCGGTCGCCATCAGGGACCCTCACAGGGAAATCCCATGTTTCCCGGGCCTTCAATCGAACTAATGCACATGTCCTGTACCGAAAGAAAAATCATGCAAACATAGGCGCATAGGCGAAATGAGAAGCAAACAGCCGCATAGAGTTATACCAAGTCTCGATAGGAATCACCCGTAGCACCGGCTTTTCCGGCGTGTTGGTTAGGCGCGGTCGGCGCCCCGAAGTCCCTGGGGGTGCCTTGCGCACCATAAGCCGGCTGCAACGCGGCCAGCGCGCCGGAAAAGCCGGCCTCCGGTGGGGCGCTTTGGCCCGCCAGCCGCGTTGCGTTGCTTGCCCGATACGTACGGCATCGCGCCGCGCAACGCGCCTAACCGGCGGGCCAGATCGCCGCCATGCTATGGGTGATTCCTATCGAGATTTGGTATTAGGGCAATCTTTGGACAGGGTTAAGCAAAAAATTATCAGCGAATGCTATATTCTTTAGGAACGGGCCATAAACCAGGCGGCCCGTGCCACTGTTGTTTTTTTGGTATGGTCCGATGGTTCGACGGGTTTTCTTAGCGCTCTGCGCCACCTGGCTCCTGGTGGCCGGAGTCGGTCCCGTCGCTGCTGCGACGGCTGGTACGGAAAGCCTCTGGGAGACCGCCGAGCCGACCGGCCTTTCGGCCGCCGACCAATCGATTTACCGGACCGCCTTTCGCCGGGTTGAGACAGGCCAGATTGATCAGGCTAGAGCGATAGCCCGGCAAGCCAAGAATCCGCTCTTGGCTCAAGTCATAAGGTGGATTGCGCTTAGCCAAGCGCAACAACAGCCCGATTTTTTGGAAGTTAGCGATTTTCTTGACCGTTTTGGGCACTGGCCGCGACAAGGCCGCCTACAGCGGGCGGCGGAGCTCGCCATGCCAGAGAACCTGCCTTGGCCGCAGGTGGTGGGCTGGTTTCAGAACCGGGCACCGGTGACGGCCACGGGGGCCATGCGGCTGATCACGGCTTTGCTGGCCGCCAATCAAGGCGAACGTGCCCGTGCTCTCGCCCGCAGCACCTGGATCAGCGGAAACTTCGATGTTCCTTTGGAACGGCAGTTCTTGCGGCGTCATGGTCGACATCTCACGCCGGCGGACCATGCCGCCCGCCTCGACCGCCTGCTCTGGGAACGACGGCGGAATCAGGCTCTTCGCCATGCGGTTCGTCTTGGCGCTGAGCAAGCCTCCTTAGCAAAAGCGCGCATGGCCCTGGCCAGCAACAGCGGTGGCGTTGACACCGCCATCGAGCGCGTCCCAGTGGCCCTACACCAAGATCCGGGGTTGGTTTTCGAACGCGCCCGCTGGCGCAAGCGCCGCGGTCGCTACTTGGACACGCTTGCGCTCTTGGACCCGCCGCGGGCTGACCTGCCCCATCCTGAGCAATGGTGGCCACTGCGCCATTGGGCGGCACGGGAAGCCTTTAAGCGGGGCGATCACCGCACCGCCTACCGACTAGCCCAGGCCCATGGCCTAAAAAGTGGCGTTGGATTTGCGCAAGGCGAGTGGCTCGCCGGTTGGCTGGCGCTGCGTTTTCTTGGTCAGGCGGGGGTTGCCCTTGACCATTTCGAACAGCTCCACAACGGCGTCACCACCGCCGTCAGCCGTGCGCGGGCCGCCTACTGGGCGGGTCGGGCGGCCGAAACACAGGGCCTGCTTGAGACCCATGAGGTGTGGTACCGGCGTGCCGCTGCCCACGCGACCACCTACTATGGCCAGTTGGCGGCGGCCCGGCTGGGACAGCCGGTCGCGGTCCTTCCCGACCGCAGAGCAGCAGTCTCGCCGGAACAAAGGCAGATTTTTGAGAAAAATCAACTTGTTCAGGTGGTACGTCAACTCGGTCAAATCGACCAAAACGACCGCATTAGACCATTTCTCCACACGCTCCTAACGCGTGCCAAGACACCGGCTGAGTATCGCCTGGTAGCCGAGTTGGCGCGCGATCTCGACCGCTTCGATCTTGTGGTCGCGACCGCCAAGGCGGCCCGTCGAGACGACATCGTGCTACCGGATCTCCTCTACCCGCTGCCTTCTTTGACTGGCCTGAGGCCGGCAGACGCCGCCTTGGTACTGGCTGTTGCCCGTCAGGAAAGCGCTTTTCACTCGACAGCCGTTAGCCGCGCCGGCGCTCGCGGCCTGATGCAGCTGCTGCCGAGCACGGCACAACAGGTCGCCCGCACGCTCAAGCTGCCCTATAGCCGTCATCGCCTGACCGAGGATCCCCACTATAACCTTCGCCTCGGCCGCGCCTATCTAACGCAGCTTCTGAACCGGTATGACGGTTCGCACGTTCTTGCCCTGGCCGCTTACAACGCCGGCCCGCATCGGGTGGATCAGTGGCTAGGCACCTATGGGGACCCGCGTCATCCAGCGGTGGACTTGGTGGACTGGATCGAAAGCATCCCCATCGCGGAAACGCGCAACTATGTGCAGCGCATCCTCGAATCCTTGCTCGGCTACCGCAAGGCGCTGAAGCCGCAGGCGGTGGCCGCATCGCTTATTCCCGCCTTGCATAGGACAGCCGCTGTTTCTGTTCAGACCAACTAGCGCTGGATCGGCTTGATCGGAATCGCTTTGGCGCTCCCGATTGCGTCGTGAATCCTCCGCTCAGCATCAAGAAACTCGCGCCGGTCGCGATAGCTTGATCCGCAGCCAGCCTCTTTATCCTTGCCAGCGGCCACGCGAAGCGCTTGCTTAGGGGTCGGGGAGCAAGAGGAGGCCTCGTCATGAATCATCCCGCCTTTAGCGATATTGGCGCCTGCGTCTTTGATGCCTATGGGACACTTTTCAATGTGCATTCGGCGGTCGCTCGTGGTGGCGGGTCGCTCGGCGATAAAGCGCAGGCCGTCTCTGCTTTGTGGCGCGACAAGCAGCTGCAGTATACCTGGCTGCGCAGCCTGATGGGGGAGCATGCGGATTTCTGGCAGGTTACGGGCGATGCCCTTGACTATGCCCTCGCCGCCCATAGGGTCGAGGATACGGCACTACGCGACCGCTTGATGCAGCTTTATCTGACCCTCGAGGCCTACCCGGACGTAACCGGCGCCCTCGACCGTCTGCGACAAGGCGGCAAAAGCACGGCTATCCTTTCCAACGGCACCCCCAAAATGTTGGCTGCAGCGATATCTTCTGCGGACATCGACAACCTTCTCGATCATACGCTTTCGATCGAGGAGGTCGGCATCTACAAGCCCGATGCACGGGTCTACCAAATGGCCGTGGAGGTTTTGGACGTGCCAGCCGATCGCATCTGTTTTGTTTCCACTAATGCCTGGGATGCCAGCGGTGCGGCGAACTTCGGTTTCCGGGTCGCCTGGATGAACCGTTTTGGCCAGCAGGCCGAGCGCCTGCCGGGCGAATTATCGGCGGTCATCGAAGGGCTTGATGCCCTGCCACCCCTGCTCGGTCTATGACCTTACCGGCTCATGAAGGCTACCGTGAGCGGCGCTTTAGCGCCCAGGATGGCCTGTCGCTTTATTATCGGGACTACGGAAATCCCTCCGCATCAAGAGTACCGCTGCTCTGTCTTCCCGGATTGACCCGCAACAGTCGCGATTTTGCGGGCATTGCCGAGAGACTAGCCGACCGTCGACGGGTTCTTTGCCCCGATTATCGTGGCCGCGGTCGCTCAGCCTATGACCCTGATTGGCAGAACTACCGGCCGGAAGTTCTGCTGCGCGATGTGCAAGCCCTGCTCTTCGCCACCGGCCTTCATCAGGTTGTCGTGCTCGGTACTTCCTTGGGCGGCCTGCTGGCCATGGGATTGGCCGTGCTGGCGCCGACCATGGTCCGTGGCGTGATCTTGAACGATGTGGGACCGGTGGTGGAAGCGGGCGGCTCGGCGCGCATTCTGGATCTCATTTCGACCGACCGCCCCCAGCCCGACTGGCCTGAGGCGATTGCCGCCTGCAAGACAATGTTCCCCAAGTTGTCGCTGCGCGATGACGCCCAATGGCAACGCTTCGCCGAATCCACATACCGGCGTGGCGAGGATGGCCAGCTCCATTTCGACTGGGACTTGGCGCTTGCCCGACCTTTTCGGCAGAATGTTGATGCAGAGCGGGATCTCTGGCCCTTGTTTCGCGCGCTCCGCCACATTCCCTGCCTGGCGATCCGCGGTGGTGAGTCGGATGTCCTGAGTTCGCCAACACTCGCGCGCATGGCTGAGGAAAAACCTGACCTGACGTGCGTGATCGTTCCAGGCGTGGGCCATGCGCCATCTTTAGACGAGCCAGAAGTAGAGAAGGCAGTCGATGAATTCTTCACGAGAGTCGAGCGCCGACATGAATAGCCTGCCGGTCTTTGCCGATGTCGAGGCGGCGGCAGCGCGTCTACAGCGCAAAGCGGTGGTGACGCCCTTGCTGAATTCATCGGCCCTCGATGCCAAGCTCGGCGGCCAAATTTTCCTTAAGCCGGAAACCCTGCAGCGCACCGGCTCCTTCAAGTTTCGCGGCGCCTACAACAAGATCAGCCAGATCCCCGAGGCGCAGCGCTCGGCCGGGGTGGTTGCCTATTCCTCCGGCAATCATGCCCAGGGGGTTGCCGCCGCCGCACAGTTGTTGGGCATCCCAGCGACCATTGTCATGCCGGCCGATGCGCCGACGATCAAGATCGACAATACCCGCGGTTACGGCGCCGAGGTCAAGCTCTACGATCGTTTTGGCCAATCGCGCGAGCGCTTAGCCGAAGCCATCGCCGAAGAAAGGGGTGCGACCCTGGTACGGCCCTTCGACGACCCAGCCATCATCGCCGGCCAAGGCACCTGTGGCCTGGAAATTGCCCAACAGGCTCAGGCCTTGGGGGCGGAACTGGACGCCGTCTTGATTTGCGTTGGCGGCGGCGGGCTTGCCGCCGGCTCGGCGCTCGCACTGCGTGCCTTGGCGCCTAAAGCCGCGCTCTATGGGGTCGAGCCAATGGGTTTCGATGACACCAAACGCTCTCTGGAGAGTGGCAAGCGGCAGGCGGTTGACCCGGGTGCACGCTCGATTTGCGATGCCCTTTTGTCTCCCTCGCCCGGGGTCATGACATTTGCCATCAATCGCCGTTTGCTGCGCGCCGGCATCGCCGTCAGCGATGAAGAGGTGCGCCGCGCCGTGGCCTTCGCCTTTCACAGCCTCAAGCTGGTGGTCGAACCCGGCGGTGCGGTTTGCCTTGCCGCCCTGCTCTCCGGACGCTTCGACGCCGCTGGAAAGAAAGTCGCGATTACCCTATCGGGCGGCAATGTCGACACGGCAATGCACCTGGCCTGCCTGGCGACGGCCTAGGCGCTGCCGCTGGCCTTGCTCGGGGCGGCGGCGGCCGGCTTGGCGATCGTCGGCTTGACTGCCGTCTTGGCAGGGGCTTCCTTAATTCTTTGGCACCGCCCTTCGATAAAGGCACCAGACTCGATTTCCAGGCTATGGTGCATGACGTCACCGGAAACCGTAGCTGACCGGGCGATTTTCACCTGATTTGCGTGAATCTCGCCTTCGACCGAACCATTGACCGTTAGCTGTTCGGCCTTGATGGAGCCTTCAATCTTTGCCTTTTCCCCAACGGTCAGGCTCCGGCTTTGCACGTTGCCTTCGATGCGCCCGTCGATTTGCAGGTCACCCCGACTATAGAGATCGCCAACCACCTTGAGGTCGGCGCTGATCATCGAGGGGATGGGATTTTGCCGGGCCTGGTCTGGGGTTTGTGGTTCGGCGCGCTCGTTTAGCTCTGGTATCATGTAAACACCTTCTGGTTTGCTAGCCTTCAAAAACGTCTTTGCCTGCCTCGATGAACTTCAACGGATCATGAGGCTTGCCGTTAAACAACACTTCGTAGTGCAGGTGTGGTCCGGTCACGCGACCGGAGCTGCCGAGCTGTCCAAGCTCTTGGTGATACGTCACGGTCTGCCCGAGCTTAACAAAGATCTTACGCAGATGGGCATAGCGAGTCTTGAGCCCAAAGCCATGATCGATCACGACCATCCGACCATAACGGCCGTTGTGCCCAGCCATGGTCACTTTTCCGGGAGCGGTCGCCAGTATGGGGGCCCGTAGGGCCGAGGCAAAATCAAGACCGAAATGCATCGCCCGACGCTTGTTGATGGGGTCCTTTCGGCGCCCAAACCGGCTGGTCACCCGATATTCCTTGAGCGGTGCACCCAGCGGCAAGGACTGAAAGGCGGCTTGCAGGCCGTTTAACCGGCGCATCTGCATTTCCAGAAATCCCAAGGATACACCCGAGGTGGTGCTGAACTCCCCTTCCCGGTCAATCGGGAAAAAAGGGCCGCCCTGCGGCATCTCCTCCTCGCTTGCATCAATACCCAGAAGCAGATCGTCGATGCCGACACCGGTCTTCTCGATGGTGCGTTCGAAAAGCTCGATGTTGGCAACCGCATGCTCGGAAATCCGCGTTAGCACCTCTTGCCGTGAGCTCTCCATCGCTTCCAGTCGTTCTTCTAGGCTGGCAATGCGGAAGTGCAAAAGATCGTTATCTTTCTTCAGAATGGATTCCCGCTGTAGCGCCGCGTCCAAAGCCGAGGAATTAGGACCCGTAACACCGGACACTGCCAGGGACGCCACATCCTGGTGTTGGGACTGCTGTTTCAAGCTCGCCAGCTCTTCGGCCAACCCGGCCTTGTCGGTTAGCAGTTGGCTGCGTGCATCTTCGCTCAAGCTCAACTGAGCGCGCAAAGTGTTGAGTTCCACTCTGAGGCTCACGCGCTCCAAATCCGCGGTCCCGAGCTCGCGCTTTGTCGCCTCCAGGCTCGCAATTAATCCATCTCGGTCGGCTATGATAGCCGATTTGTCATCAAGCGCTTCTTCCAATCGTGCATGCAAATCGGCAACTTCTCTGTTCGGCGCGGGACCGCCTTGGCTGGCCATGGCCAAAGCGATCTTCATGACCTGAAGCTCGCGCTTGATGGCGTCACGTTGCCGGGCAAGGTCCAGGTTCGCTCGGCGAGCTTTGCCCCATTGCTCGGTCAAGTGATCCACTTCGCGCTGCAACACCACGGCTTGGTCGCGCGCCGCCCGCCAGCGGCCTTCCGCCAGGAGGTTCGGAGCCGGGGGTTGTTTTTCCTGAGACAGGGTACGTTTGGCTGTCACTGCGGATTGCAAGTTTGCCAACTCGATCTCGAGCGTCTTTTTCGCCTGACGCAACGCCTTCTGGTCCGATTGCAGCTCGGAAAGGACCCCAGTCAAGTGTTGCTTCTCAGCCAAGAAATCCTTTCGGTCTGCCTGGGCCGTTGCCAGCAGTTCCTGAACGGATTCGAGCTCCGCAGAAAGGGCGAGGTTATGGCCCGCCACCTGGCTGAGCGCCTGATCGATACCCGTCAAACTCTCGCTAAGCCGGGGGTGGCCTATACTGTCATCAGCGGCGGCCAGGCCAGGCGCGTCGCCATTGCCCTTTGTGCTTGCTCCCATAGCGTCAGGCGAAGACGGCACGATGCCGGCCAAAAAGGAATACTGTGCCTCAAGGCGCTCGGCCAAGCGGTCAAGGTCGCGGCGGTAGAGGACGGCTTCGTCTTGTGCCTCGGTCCTTTCTTCTGCGACCAGTTGCAAGGCTCGTTGGGACATTGTGGCCTTTTGGGCCTTGCTCAGCGTCACGATGACAAGGACGACCGCCAGGCCAGCCAAACACATGGCGGCCGCGGCGCTACCTTTTTGCAGGGTTGACGACAGGCGGTAGTATCGCACGTCGTCGCCGGACCTAAGGAAAAGCTCGCGCGGTGGGAATGCGCGATCAAGCAGCCGTGAAACAGGATTCCGGGATCGGTGGTTCGAGCCTTGCATCAGGAAATTCGTCAATTACCACCTCCCCCCGATGCAGGGCGATACCCCTTTCGCCCCACTCTATGCGGCCGGGCGCATACTCGCAGGGCGCGGCCAGCCCAGAATTCCCACCTCACCAGGACTTGCTCATTCGCATCTTTCAACAAGCGCACCCTGCCATGCGCTCGATCAAATTTATGCTCTCTCGACGAGGCGAATCCGTCTTTTTTTCAATAAACAGAACCAAGCAAACTGGCCCATTAAGCATGACGGCACGGTACCTATCGGCGCTGGGCAAGGCAAGCCTTAACTCCTATCCTACCGGTCATAGCCCGAGCCTTGTTGCCCGCTCGATCTGGCAAGATTCCCTCATCTTTAGGGCGATCTTCAACATTTGTTCATGAGATTTCCGCTCAATTGCTTCCAGATGGCGGGGGAACGTAAGTCTTCAGTTCCGCTTTTGCATTACCACGGCTACGGGTCTAGCCATGCGCTACAGCTTTCGAGTCGGGCTGAGGAATCGGCGATTAATGCCCATCGGCCTTGCCATTTCGCTGCTCGCGAGCTTGGTGGGAGGAGCGGTATTTGGGCAGAACATCTCGGATGGTAGGGCGACACTAGCGGCATCCAGCGATCTGATCCCCCTTCATGCGCCGCTTACACAAAAAAAGCGCCGTCAGCCCAAGCAAACCTCCATTGTGCTCCTGCGCCGCGCCGAGCCTTTGAACAACTTCGCCGAGCCATCAACGCAGCACAGCCGCGCCTGCCGCAGCGGTCGCTTTCGCCAGCGCCAGGATCGGCGCTATATTGCAGTGTTGAACGGCAAAACCTATGGCGCAGCGGTTGGCGGACACGGCGGGCTGCGGGATCGTGGCCGCCTATCTATTCCCGGCATGATCTATATCTTCGTCGGCCAGGGCACGACCAACTGCCGCGTCTATCAGGCAGGCGACATTTGTCGTTTCCTGCCCACGAAAGACCAGAGACGACGCTGCACCGCGGGAGGTTAAATTGGCAGACATCCAATTCTAACTTGGAAACGTAGTAGTTAGAGGCCCGACCCGAAACGTTAACGCAAGAGGATGACATGCTGCACTCCAGCTTGCTTGGCTTGCTCCTAGTGGCGGTACTTGGCATATCGTTGGTAGCCTGTTCCCCTGTTGGCCTCCTGAACGCTACGGTGCCCGACGATGGCTACGCGCTCGAAAGCTCCTTAGCCTATGGGCCCCTGGACCGCCAACAGCTTGACATTTACCTGCCGCAAGACCTGGGGAAAGTGCCGCAAGTGGTGGTCTTCTTCTATGGCGGCAGTTGGCAGCGGGGCGACAAGGAAGACTACCGCTTCGTCGGCCAGGCCTTGGCAAGCCGCGGGGTGATTGCGGTCCTTCCCAACTATCGCGTCTATCCCGATGTACGCTTTCCGGGCTTCGTCGAGGACGCCGCGGCGGCCGTTGCCTGGGTTAAGAGCAACATTTCCCGATATGGCGGCGACCCCAACAAGGTTTTCGTCGCAGGGCATTCCGCCGGTGCGCACATTGCCGCCTTGCTCGGCCTTGATGAGCACTACTTGGAGGCGCAGGGACTGAGGCCAGAGGACTTGCGCGGCATCGTGGGTATTGCCGGGCCCTACGCATTTGATCCTCTCAAGGCACGAAGCGTCAGGCCGGTATTTGCCCATTTGGCGGATCCGGACGAGGCCCGGCCTGTGACCTTTGCGGAAGGCGATGAACCGCCAATGCTGTTGCTCCACGGCCAAAACGACAGAACCGTTTATCGTCGCAATTCAGAGTTGCTGAATCAGAAGATTACCGAGAACGGCGGCCAAGCAACCTACATTGCTTATCCGAATACTGGCCACTTCAAGATTGTCCTAGCCTTTGCTCCTCCCTTTCGTAACGGCACACCAGTGCTGGACGACATGATGGCCTTTATTGAGTCGCATTAGCCACCAGGAAACACGCTTTCTGATAGAAAAATCCTGATTCTGACCATCGTCTAATCCTTTTTATACCAAATCTTGCTAATTTCCCTGTCAAACCGAATAGGAGAAGTTTCTCGCGGCCACCTTTTGAGAGGCTTTAGCTTTCACGATGCGGGTCATTAGAAAACACAACATCAACAATCGTCGCGACCATCGGCGGCCAATCGAAATTCCTGCAATCATGAATAGCAATGTGGTGCAGGTGCATGACATCAGCCTTGGCGGCCTTGGAGCCAGTTTCCTGGAGCTTTCCTGCGACTTTGGGTATATGCCCAGGGCGGGCGATTGCGCCACCCTTCGCCTTTCCTTCGGCGAAGGCGTGGAGGAAAGCTTCAAGATTGAGATCGCCCACTGCGACGTCGAAAACAGTCGATTTGGCGCAAGGTTCGTAGAACTGAATGATCGCCAGTACCGGATCGTCGAACGCTTGACGATGGGGCGGCGCCTTTAAGGGCTAACGCGTGACGACGGTCGAGGCGAGGCCTTCAAGCGACGACGTCGTAGCCAAGCTCAATGGCGCGGGTTTCCATATCGCGGATCGGCGCATAAGCCGCCGGCTCGAGAAAGCGCACATCTTGTAAACCAAGCGCCTGCCGGCAGTTCTTGCTGGCCGGATCGTTGAGGGCCGCCGAAATCCCTTGGCGCAGGCGTGACCGGCAATCCCCATCGCCAGCGGTGACGTAAGGCAGCCCTGGTGCAGAAAGGGTTTCGGCCAAAATATTGAGATTTGAAATCAGGTTTGGTCGATAACGCTGGACCAGTCCAAAGGTCACACAGTCGATTGCGGCCAGGTCCGCCTGCCCCCTGGCTACGGCTTCCAGCGAGGCGATGTGACCGCCCGTCTCTATGACCTGAGAGAACATTGGCTTGGGTGCCCTAAGCGCACAAAGCGCAGCACGCAGACAGTTGTAACCGGACTGGGAGTGCGGGGCGTTGATGGCACAGCGTCGACCACGCATCTCCAGCAAGGAGGCCGCCGCCTCGTCCTGTCGGACAATGATGAAGCTGCGGTAGTTCGGCCCCTCGCAGCCGCGAAAGTCGTAAACGGACGTCCCAACCAACAACAGATCTTTTGAAAAAAATTTCAAATATGGATAGCCGCAACATTGACTGAATAGCAGGGAACTACTCTTGAAGTGGGCGAGAAAGTCTGGCGGCCGGTGGCGCTCCGTCGGCACTTCGACAAGCCCCGCTCGCAGAAACCCCTGCCTCAGATGCAGCCACCATTCGTTGGTAGCCCATTCGATTTCCGGCAAATCATAGGCCGGCAGGCAGGCAATCATGGCGATTGGCTTTGCATGTCACTTTTGCCTAACCGTGCCCGATGGGCAGGTTGTCATCGACTTTATAGTAGTCGCCGGCGTCCTCGACGAAGATCTGCCCAACGGTGCTGAGGCCGCTCGGCAGATCCAGGCTGCCGGCGGCAATATCTATCCGACCCTCGCCCCTGGGTTCCCAGAACAGGCTCGCGCCACAATCCTGGCAAAACCCGCGTCGGGCGATATCGGACGATGGAAACCACTTAAGTCCTCGCTCCTCCAACAGGGTCACCTGCTGCCAGAGGACCGATGAATAGGCCGCAACATGACCATGTGTGCGCCGACACTGGCCACAGTGGCAGAGGACCACGGGCCGCATCGCCCCGGTAACCTGGTAGCGGACCGCGCCGCATAAACATCCGCCTGTCCTCTCTGCCTTGGGGTCTTCTGCCGCATCATCTGATGTCATGAAATCTGTCCTCGCCGCCGCCTATAGAGAAACTCATCGCGCGCTTTAACTTGTAAGGGATAAACTTCACCGGCCAAAGCATCTTTCACGGTCTGCCCCCTTGTCCCAACTTTGACACAACATTGATGGGTCGCCCTTTGGTAAAACCTATTCGAGTCAATGACTAAGATTCGGACATTGGAAAGTTTCGTCCGACAGCTTCGCTCTGAGAGGTTCTGCTACGATGCGATGGTCAATGGTGGTCATCCTGTTCACGCTTGCGGCATATGGGCTGGTAAAGTCGGATGCGCAGGGCACCATCGCCGACGGTCCCTCAGAGAATTTTTTACACTCTTTTAGCGTGTTTTTTCAGGACAAAGATTCGGTGCCGGAGCCCGACGAACGACGGCGGGTTAGTCTGCAAGACACTACCTTGGTTCCGATGCGACCTGGGTCTCTTTCCGCAAGCCACAGCAACCGGCTTGCGCCATCGTCCGCGACCAACCTGACACCCGGGCCGCAAGACTCCGAGGCCTGGACAGCCAAAAGCGACCTGGATGGTTGAAGCATCACACCTTGTCCTGATCTTGATCTCCGGTCTTGGGGCCGGATTTCTCTGGCGCACGATTTTGGATTGGCACGCATTTCAGCGGCGTTGTGTTGACTCCCGGTGGAAATTCCCGCCTGACGCATAATCCACCCTGGCGGTCCGCGTCCCAGTGGCAAGATTGCCGTGGCCCAGTCGACGAATTCAGAAAATTTAGCCCTGATGTCGCAGCGCCGGTTGCGCTGGCGGCTCGAGTGTATTGTTATGGTGTGGGCAATGTCCGTTGCATAACGGGCTGACATTCGATGCCGTGTCGTGTCGACCGAAGGCCGAAGTCATCGGGCAGATTTCAGGCTTAGGACAGAGAGGGGCGCTATGACCGAGGTCGACGAGCATTTTCCGTTAATGATTCCGCGCGCCAGCAGCGCCGGACGCAGGATTACCGTGACCGCCCCCTACGACGGCAGGCCCATAGCCTCTGTAGCCTCGGCCGATGGCCCTGCCGCGGACAAGGCGCTGGAAATCGCCTATGGGCTATATCGCGATCGGGATGCCTGGCTTTCCATTCCCAAACGCATCGCGGTGCTTGAACGTGCCGCCGCCATCATGGCGGAGCGCCTTGAAACCTTGGCCGTCGAAGCGGCGCGCGAAGGCGGCAAGCCCTTGATCGATTCACGGGTCGAGGTCCACCGGGCGATCGACAGCGTGAAGCTTTGCATCAAGGGTTTGCGCGGCGAAGGAGGCTCGGTCATTCCCATGGGGGTGACCGCATCCTCCGCCAATCGGGTGGCTTTCACCCGGCCGGAGCCGATCGGCGTCGTGGTGGCGGTCAGCGCCTTCAATCATCCCCTGAACCTCATCGCCCATCAGGTGGCGCCGGCGGTCGCCGTGGGCTGCCCCGTCATTGTCAAGCCGGCTGAGGTAACGCCACTTTCATGCCTGCGTTTCGTACAAATCCTGCGGGAGGCCGGCCTGCCCGAAGAATGGTGCATGCCGGCGGTCACCTCCGGCCGGGACGTGGCCACCGCCCTGGTCACCGATCCCAGGGTCGCCTTCTTCAGCTTCATCGGCAGCGGGGCGGTCGGCTGGTCGCTCAGGTCCAAGCTGGCGCCGGGGGCCCGCTGCGCGCTCGAACACGGCGGCGCGGCTCCGGTCATCTTGGCCGCCGACAGCGACTTGGAAAGCGCCCTACCAACCTTGGCCAAGGGTGGCTTTTACCATGCCGGACAGGTCTGCGTTTCAGTGCAACGGATCTTCGCGCACAGCTCCATCGCGCTTGACTTCGCCACCCGACTGGCGGCGATCGCCGCCACGCTCGAGGTTGGCGACCCGACCCTCGAGAAAACCGAGGTTGGCCCCCTGATCAAGCCGGCGGAAGTCGACCGGGTGCACGACTGGGTCGAAGAGGCGCGCACCGGCGGCGCCGAGGTACTCACCGGCGGCAACAAGATTTCCGACACCTGCTACCAGCCGACCGTCCTCTTTAATCCGCCGGCCGATGCCCAGGCCTCTTGCAAGGAGATCTTCGGGCCCGTGGTTTGCGTTTTCAGCTATGAGGATATGGACGAGGCCATCGCGCGGGCCAATTCCCTGCCCTTTGCCTTCCAGGCCGCGGTCTTCACCAAGGATATCGACACGGCGCTGCGGGCAACGGCGCGCCTCGACGCCTCGGCGGTGATGATCAACGATCATACGGCCTTCCGCGTGGATTGGATGCCTTTCGCGGGTTTGCGCGAATCCGGCCATGGGGTCGGCGGCATCCCCTACACCATGCACGAAATGCAGATTGAGAAGATGGTCGTGATCCGGTCGCCGGAGCTTTAGGGCAAAGGAGCTCGCAACGGCGTCGGACGGCCAAGGAAAAATCACATACCGGGAGGGAAACGTCACAATGGCCACGCGCAGCAGCAAATCCAAAGGCATCAAGGCCTCCGATCTTTTTGTGAAATGTCTTGAAGCAGAAGGCGTCACTCACATCTTCGGCGTTCCCGGCGAAGAGAACGCGGATGTGATGATCTCGCTGAACAGCAGCCCCATCGACTTTGTGCTGACTCGCCACGAGCAGGGGGCCGCCTTTATGGCCGATGCCTATGGCCGCCTCACCGGCAAGGCAGGTGTCTGCTTGGCGACACTGGGGCCGGGTTCCACTAACCTGGTCACCGGGGTGGCCGATGCCAACATGGACCGAGCACCGATGGTGGTCATCATCGGCCAGGCCGGCACCTACCGGCTGCACAAGGAAAGCCACCAGAACATGGATTCCATCACCATGTACAAGCCGATCTCCAAGTCGGCGCAAACGGTGGCCAAGGCCTCCAACATACCCGAGATGGTGCGCTATGCCTTCAAGACGGCGGAAACCGAAAAGCCCGGTGCGGCAGTGATCGAGCTGCCGGAAGACCTGGCCGAGGATATGTTGCCGGCTAAGACCAAGCCGATACCGGTCACCAAAACCCGGCGCCCAGCCGCCGATCACAAAGCGGTTTCGCAAGCCGTCGATGTGATCGCCAGGGCCAAGCGCCCGATGGTGCTCGCCGGCAACGGGGCGGTGCGCAAGCGGGCCGCCCGCCAGCTTCGCCGTTTCGCCCGTAAGACCGGCATTCCTGTGGTCAACACCTTCATGGGCAAGGGCGCCATCCCGCGCGACGACGAACACTGCCTCTTCACCATGGGCCTGCAGGGCCAGGACCACGTCAACCTGGCCATCGACAAATGCGACGTCATCATTTCGGTCGGTTATGATTTGGTCGAGTATAGCCCCGGGCACTGGAACAAGACCCCGGGCAAGAAGATCGTTCACATCGACTTCACCCCGGCGGAGGTGGATTCCGATTACCCGGTAACCGTCGATGTCGCCTCCGATATTGCCGACGCCATGTGGCAGATCAACGAGGAGCTCAATCACCGCTTCGCCGCCAAGGGCAAGCTGCCGCTCTTCGACATCAACGATGCGCAGCCGCTGCGCAAGCAAATCCTCGACGATTTCGCCATGGAAAAGAACTCCAAGGCCTTTCCCATGAAGCCGCAGAAGATCCTGTGGGATGTGCGCCAGGTCATGGGGCCGGACGATATTCTGCTCTCGGATGTGGGCGCCCACAAGATGTGGATCTCGCGCTACTACCAGTGCGATGAAGCCAACACCTGCCTGATCTCGAACGGTTTTTGCTCCATGGGCTTTGCCCTGCCCGGCGCCATGGGGGCCAAGATCGCCTATCCCAACCGACGCGTGCTGGCGATTTGCGGCGATGCCGGCTTCCTGATGAATGTGCAGGACTTGGAGACTGCCGCCCGGCGCGGCCTCAACATCGTCTGCATGGTCTGGGTGGACGGCGAATACGGCCTGATCAAATGGAAGCAGCAGAACTCCTTCAACGGCCAGCACTCCGAGCTTGCCTTCAACAACCCGGATTTCAAGCTGTTGGCACGCTCTTTTAACATCTGGGGTGCGGAGGTGACCAAGGCCGAGGACTTGGTCCCCACCTTGATGAAGGCCTTCCGGCAAAAGAAGCCGGCCCTGATCGCCGTGCCGGTGGACTACCGGGAAAACCTGAAGATGACCAAACGCCTTGGCGAAATCGATATTCCCTTCTAGAGATTCGGTCGGTGCATGCCACTCTATGAAGCGAGTTTTGGAAGCGGGTCTAGAATTCACCACGATGTCCGGATGCTAGTAACGGCGAGGGCAGAGATCGAGGGATCAAGCGCGTGAGCCAGGGAGAGTAGCGAAATGTCAGGTCAGATCACCGTTGTCGAGCATCCGCTCATTCAGCATAAGCTGACCCTAATGCGCCGAAAGGAGACGCCGACCGTCTCCTTTCGCCAACTGCTGCGCGAGATCTCGCTACTCCTGGCCTACGAGGTGACCCGCGACCTGCCGCTGGCGAGCGAGCGGATCGAGACCCCCCTGGCCGCCTACGAGGCGCCGGTCATCGCCGGCAAGAAGCTGGTCTTCATTTCCATACTCAGGGCCGGCAACGGCTTGCTGGAAGGGATGCTGGACCTGGTGCCTTCGGCACGGGTCGGTCATGTCGGCCTCTACCGCGATCCGGAAACGCTGAGGGCCGTGGAGTATTATTTCAAGGTGCCGGAGAACCTGAAGAACCGGCTGGTGGTGGCGGTCGACCCCATGCTGGCGACGGGCAATTCGGCGATTGCCGCGCTCGATCGCATTAAGGAGGCGGGTGCCCAGAACCTCAAGTACCTCTGCCTGCTGGCGGCCCCGGAAGGTGTCAAGGCCTTGGGTGAGGCCCATCCCGATGTGCCGATCGTCACCGCCGCGGTCGACAGCCACCTCAACGACCACGGCTATATCGTGCCCGGCCTGGGCGACGCCGGCGACCGGCTCTACGGCACCAAGTAGGGGCGGCGGTGGTCGGACGACCGGTTCCGGAGGGTGTTATTACAATCAAACGGATCGTCACCAACATTGCAGCAGAAAATATCGCGGATGCCCAGTCATTCTATGGTGACCTCCTGGGCCTCGACGTTTTAATGGACCTTGGTTGGGTTGTTACCTTCGGGTCCGACGCATCCTCCAAAACCCAGATAAGTGTGGCTCGCGAGGGTGGCTCTGGCGCCGACGTCCCGGATATTTCGATTGAAGTGGACAATATCGAGGAAATCTACGGTCAGGCGAAGACCGCCGGGATTGATATTGTTTACGAGCTGACGGATGAGCCTTGGGGCGTCCGCCGATTCTTTTTGCGCGATCCATTTGGCAAGTTGGTGAACATCCTCTCACATCATAACGATCCCGGAAAGACGTAGAAGTGTTCGCTTTTGCCTCTGCCCTTGCGCTGTTGCTGCAGCCTCAATGCCACGCCGGTGCCAGCACTCTCTATATCGAATGCGCTCTTTGGAACCCGCCGGTCCGCTCGGCCAGGTATTGCGCGAAGTCATAGTTCGGGCGTTCGAGATGGCTGAGATGCCCCGGCTCGGAGAGCCCGGCGGAAACGCCGCGATAGACCTTCTCGGTGCAACCGCGATCTTCCACATTCACCTCGTCCAAGAGGGTCTTGAGCTGACCAAAGAGGTCTTGCGCCTCATCCGCGTGGGCGTACTCGGGCGCCATGCCGCCGCCAAAGGTGATGTGGACTTGGCCGACGCCGTGGGGATGCAGGGAGAGGTACCAAAAATACCCGGGCGTGAGGGTGATGAGCAGGCTGGGATAGATGGTCAGCAGGTAGGTCATCCGCCGCCGTTCGCCGGTCAGGCGATCGTTTTCCGGATGAGCCAGGGCGATCTTCAGGGCCTCGTCTTTCAGAATGGTGTGGTAGTTGAAGGCCGGCCGTCCCGGCGGGCAGACCATCTCATCGAGCCGGGACAGGCCGCCGATGGTGCCCGCGTGGCAGATCGGCAGGTGATAGCTCTCCATGAAGTTCTCGGCCAGGATCTTCCAATTGGTGTTCCAGAGATGGGTCTCGTGGAAGCTTTCCACGTAATGCTCCATGCCATAGTCACCGATCAAGGCCTCGACCTCGGCAAGTTGCGATGAAATCGATGGCGCATCCGGGTTGAGGGTGACCATGATCCAGCCCAGCCACTCCTCGCAGCGGACCTGCGGCAGGCGATAGCTCTCCTTGCAGAAGCCCTCGTTCAAATTCATCGCCGGGGCCCCGCGCAGGCTGCCATCCAAGCTGTAAGACCAGGCATGATAGGGGCAGACGATGGCTTTCTTGTTGCCCGACCCTTCCAGCAGCGTCGACATGCGGTGCAGACAGACGTTGGACATGGCCCGCAATACCCCGTCCCGGTCGCGGATGACAAAGATGGGCTGCCCGGCGAGCTCATAGGTGAGGTAATCCCCCGCCTTCGCCAGGGCGCTCGCGCGGCCAAGGCAGACCCAGTCGCGGGCGAAGACCTGGCTCAACTCGCGTTGGAGAAACTCTTTATCCGTATAGACGCTCGCCGGCATGGCGCGCGCGCGATGAAAGGGTGTGCCGACGTTTTCAATGAGTTGAGCAACAGGTTCAATGATGGTCATGGCCTTCCCTTGAGCTTCCCTTGAGCTTCCCTTGGCGCCGATCGCGGCACAGTGATTGGAGACATCATATCCCCGTTTGAATAAAAGAAAAAAATTGTTTATCCTATAAACTAGAAAGGAGAAATATGGTTCGATTCACCTTTCGTCAGATCGAGTATGCCCTCGCCGTAGACCAGTACGGCGGTATCGCCCAAGCAGCGCGACGCTTGAACATAAGCCAGCCTTCGGTTGCCCAAGGATTGGAAAAGTTGGAGGCGGTGACGGGCCTGGTCCTCTTCGAGCGCCACCACGCGCGTGGCGTGACCGTCACCAGCCAGGGTCGTCAGTTCCTCGGCTATGCGAGCGGCCTTTTGGATAACGCAAGACAGGTGGAACGCGACGCCGCGGCGCTTTCCGCCTATCAGGCAGGGGAGCTGCGTCTTGGCTGCTTTGCGACCATTGCCGCCTTTTACCTGCCCGCGCTGATACGATCCTTCAACGAAGTTCACCCCTCGATCCGCGTATCCGCGGAAGAAGCGACCCTCGATGCTCTGGCCGAGAGGGTCCGTCAAGGGGAGCTCGATGTTTGTTTGACCTATGACATCGGAGAGAGTCTCGAAGGGCTCGAGGTTCGGCCGCTTGCCATGATTAGGCCGAAGGTTCTGCTGGCGGCGAGCCATCCCATGGCTGGAAAGGACTCTATCGCGCTCGGCGACCTCACCGACGAACCCTATGTCATCTATGACGCGCCGGGTAGCCGAGAGTATTTTGCCGCCCTACTTCAAGAGGCGGGACTAACTCCGAAAATAGCTTACGCCTCACAGACCCTGGAGGGTGTCAGAAGCGCGGTGGGTGCTGGGTTTGGATTTTCGATCGTGGCTTTGCGCCCCGGCCATGATGTTACCTATGAGGGCAAGCAAGTCAGCGCTTTAGCGATCGAAGACGACTTAGAACAACTCTCAATCGTGGCCGCTTCGCGACGCACCGGCGTGCCAAACCGGATGCTGCTGCAGTTCGTCGAGCACGCGGCGCACCAGCTCGCGAAGGCGGGCCGACCCCTACCTTCTGAGCTCTGTACGGAAGCGTAACTGCTCTTTCTTGCGCGGATTGACAACTCTTGCCTGGGGTCACTTCCTGCACGGTGGACCCAGATATGTCTAGACCAGGGCGTTGTGCACCAACGAGGAAGCGCGAACAAAGTCGTCCGGATGTAAATGAACGCAAGTTTCGGATAGACGCCGCCCGCCTACCTGTTTCTTACTGCTTGGATGAGCATTCAGAAAATCCAGCAGCTCGACTATCTCATCCTGCCCTGCCGCGATCTACTCAGGGCAAGGGAGTTCTATTTAAACGTGATGAAGTTTCCTTTGCTGGAAGATCATCCGCAGTGGGTTAGATTTCAAGTCGGCTCAACCTTCTTGACCTTGCGCCCCCGAGGAAAGTGGCTTGATTGGCATGATGGCGAGATCCCCATCGGCTCGGCCAGCGTACAACTCTCATTCCTAATGGACTACAAAGATATCGATGTGTGCTATCGCGAGATTGTTGAGCATGGGGTCAAAGTCGTTAGTCCCCCCATTGATCAGGATTTTGGGCACCGTACCCTGTTTTTTCGTGACCCTGAAGATAACATCATAGAGTGCTACGCCGATATTTCTTAGAGCTACCGATCATCCACTTGGTGTTCGGATTAAGAATTTCCCGGCCCGCTCTCGAAAACGGTCTTTGTCCCTTCAGACCTGTAACTATCTAACGCTAAAGTTAGGGCGTCCTGGGCGCCCCGGCAGGTCGAGCAGGGTTTCGTTCGGCGCGGTGACGGCGATCGCCTTGCCCCGGCGGAAAACCATCAGGCGGGCCGGCTTGAGGCGGATGGCGTCCACCGGGTCCCGGGCTTGCAGCACCACAAGATCGGCAAAGCAACCCGGCGCAATGCCATAACCTTCCAAGCCCATGACCTTGGCCGCCTGGCTGGTTACCGCGTCAAAACAGGCGCGCATGCCATCCTGGCTAGTCAACTGCGCCACATGCAGACCCATGTGCGCGACCTCGAGCATTTCGGCCTGGCCGAGCGGATACCAGGGGTCCATGACGCAATCATGACCGAAGGCCACGGTCAGGCCGGCGGCCATCAGCTCCGGCACGCGGGTCATGCCGCGCCTCTTGGGATAGCTGTCGTGGCGCCCCTGGATGGTGATGTTGATGAGGGGGTTGGCGACCACGTTGAGCTCTGCTTCCGCCATCAGGGGGATCAGTTTGGAGACATAGTAGTTGTCCATCGAGTGCATGGAGGTCAGGTGGGAGCCGGTCACCCGTCCCTGCAGCCCTAAGCGCTGGGTCTCATAGGCCAAGCTCTCCACATGGCGGGAGTTGGGGTCGTCGGTCTCGTCGCAGTGCATGTCGACCGGCAGTCCGCGCTCGGCGGCGATCTCGCAAAGCGCTTTGACCGAGGCCGTGCCCTCCGCCATGGTCCGCTCGAAATGGGGAATGCCGCCAACCACCTCGACCCCCATGTCAAGGGCGCGGGCCAGGTTCTCCGGTGCCCCCGGCGAGCGGTAGAAGCCGTCTTGCGGGAAGGCGACCAGCTGCAAGTCGAGGTAGGGGCTAACCTGGCGCTTGACCTCCAAGAGCGCCTCCACCGCCAGCAGTCGCTCGTCGCAGATGTCGACGTGGCTACGGATCGCCAGAAGCCCGCGCGTCACCGCCCAGTCACAATAGGCCAAGGCCCTCTTTACGATGGCCTCCTGGGTCAGGTGTGGCTTCAACTCCCCCCAAAGGGCAATGCCTTCGAGCAAGGTGCCCGAGCGGTTCACCCGCGGCTGGCCATAACTCAGGGTTGCGTCCATGTGGAAGTGGGCATCGACGAAGGGTGGGCTGATCAGGCGCCCCTTGCAATCGATCTCCTTGGCCGCCTCGGCCTCGAGCTTTGCCTCGACCGCAACGATGATTCCCTTATCGATGCCGACATCAACACCAGTCGTGCCGCTGGGCAGGTTGCCTCCCCTTAGGATCAAGTCCATCACCGCTCCTGTTCTCCTCCTTAGGGTTCGCTCCTCGTTAGCGTTCACCCTTGCGATAGGGCACCATCAAGGCGCGCGGGTAGGCGGCCCGACGGGACATAATTACCAGCGCCAGGATTGACAAAAGGTAAGGCAGCATCAGGAAGACCTGATAGGGAATGCCGGCGATGATTTGCTGCAGGCGCAGTTGGTAGGCGTCGAACGCGGCGAAGAGGAAGGCGCCGAGCAGTGCCTTGAACGGCCGCCAGGACGCAAACACCACTAGCGCGATGCAAATCCAGCCGCGGCCGTTCACCATGTTGAAGAAAAAGGCGTTGAAGGCGGACAAGGTGAGAAAAGCGCCGCCCAGGGCCATCAAGGCGCTGCCGGCGGCGACCGCCCCCATGCGCACGGCGGTGACGTTGATGCCTTGCGCTTCGGCGGCCGCCGGGTTCTCGCCGACCATGCGCACCGCCAAGCCCAAGGGCGTGACATAGAGCACATAGGCAACACCGACCACAGCCGCGAAGGCCAGGTAGGTCATCGGCGTCTGGTTGAAAAAGCCTTGGCCGATAACGGGTATCTCGGAAAGCCAAGGGATCGCCAGGGGCTGAAAGGGTTCGATCGTCGGTGGCGAGGCCACCTCCGGCAAGACCAAGCGATAGAGGTAGTAGGAAAGCGAGGTGGCGAGCAGGGTGATGCCGAGCCCTGTCACATGTTGTGATAGCGCCAAGGGCACGGTCAGGAAACCGTGCAGCAGACCGATGATGGCGCCTGCCAGCCCGGCCACCAGCACGCCGGTCCAAAGGTCGCCGCCTTGATAGACGGTCATCCAGCCGGCCAAGGCACCCAGCGTCATGATCCCTTCGATACCCAGGTTGAGAACCCCGGCCCGCTCGCAGATGAGCTCCCCCAAGGTGCCGAAGATCAGCGGCGTGGCGATGCGCACGGCGGCCACCCAAAAGCCCGTGGTCAAAAAGAACTCGAGCCACTCCATCGCCGCTACCTCACCCTCACCCGATAGCGGGTAAAAAGAATGGCGACCAACATGCACAGCAGCGAGCTCGCCACCACCACATCGGCCAAGTAGTTGGAGACGGCGACCGCCCGGCTCATGGCATCGGCACCGACGAAGATGCCGGCGATAAAGACCGCCGTCACCACAACACCAAGGGGATGCAGCTGCGCCAGCATGGCAACGACGATGCCGCTGTAGCCGAAGCCCGGCGAGAGATCAAGGGTGAGATTGCCTTTCAATCCGGCCACCTCGCCCACCCCGGCCAGGCCGGCGAGACCACCGGAGATGAGGGCCACCTTAAGCATCACCCAATTGACCGGCATGCCGGCAAAGGCCGAGGCCTTAGGGTTGGCGCCGACCGCCTTCATCTCGTAGCCCAAGGCGGTATAGCGGTTCACCATGAAGATGACCAAGGCCATCACCAGCGCGATGACGAGGCCGAAATGCAACCGCTTGCCGGCCACCAGCTTGGGCAGTTCGGCGGCTTCGATTACCGGCTCGGATTGCGGCCAACCGAGGCCCATGGGGTCCTTCAAGGCCCCCTCCAGGAGCAGACTCACGAAGAGCAGGATGACGAAGTTGAGCAGTAAGGTGGTCACCACCTCGTCGACCCCAAAGCGCACCTTGAGCAGCGCCGGTCCCAGCAGGGTCAAGGCGCCGGCCATGGCGCCTCCCGCTAAGAGCAGCAGGATCATCGCCGGCTGGGGCAAGGTGACCATGCCGGTGCCGAGGACGATGGTCACCACCGCGCCCATGTAGAGCTGGCCTTCGCCGCCGATGTTCCACAGCTTGGCGCGGAAGGCGACGGCTGCCGCCAATCCGGTCAGGATAAGCGGCGTCGCCCGGGTCAGGGTTTCGGTGATGGCAAAGGTCGAGCCCAAGGCCCCTTGAATCATCAGGCGGGCGGCATCGCCAACCGCGACCCCGCCCCAGGCCAGGATCAACAAGGCGCAGATCCCAAGACTGGTCAGCAGCGCCAAGCCCGGCGCCATCACCGAGGCGACAAGCGAGGTCTTTTCGCGCGGCTCAAGCCGCATAGCCGGCCAACTGCGGGTCCTGCCCGGCCATCATCAAGCCGAGTATGCGCTGACTGACCCGGTCGCGCGGGAATGGCGGGCTGAGGTGACCGCGATAGATCACCACGATGTGGTCGGAAAGATCCAGCAATTCGTCGAGGTCCTCCGATATCAACAGGATGCCGGCGCCTTCCCGGCGGGCGGCCAAGAGCTCGCCCTGGACATAGGCGACAGCGCCTACGTCAAGGCCACGGGTCGGCTGGTTGGCGAGGATCAGTTTGGGTGATTCACTCAAGACCCGACCCAGAATAAGCTTTTGAATATTACCGCCGGAGAGAAGCCGCGTCTCCACTTGATGGGAGGGGCAACGAACATCGAAGCGCTCGATGATGCGCTTGGCATAGCGCGCCGCTTCGCCCAAGCGCAACACGCCCAGGCGGCTGAAGGCGGCGCTGCGATAGCGCTCGACAATGGCGTTTTCCCAAAGCGAAAGGTCCCCTACCACGCCGCTGGATAACCGGTCCTCCGGAATCCGCCCGACACCCAAATCCACCATGTCGCGGGGACCGCCCTCGGTCACTGGCGAGCCGAAGAGCTCAAAGCTGCCGCCCTCGCCCTTTGCCAAGCCGCTTAGCAAGTCGGCTAGGGCGGATTGTCCGTTGCCCGACACCCCGGCCACCCCGACGATCTCATGGGCTCGGACGATCAAATCGACTTGGTCCAGAAGGGCGCGGCCATCAGCCCCTGATACCGTGAGTTTGTCGAGCCGCAGGACCGGCTCCCCCGGCTCGAGAGCTTCGCGCTCCGGCGGCTTGAGCGGGCGGCCGACCATCAACTCGGCCAGTTGACCGCGATCGGTTTCCTTGGTGGCTAGATCGGCGACCACCTCGCCGGCGCTCAACACCACGACCCGGTCGCTGATCGCCATCACCTCGTTCAGCTTGTGCGAGATAAAGACGACCGAGAGCCCCTCATTTACCAGGCGCCGAATGGTGCCGAAGAGCCGTTCGCTTTCCTGGGGTGTCAGCACCGCGGTTGGTTCGTCGAGGATGAGGATGCGCGCATCCCGGAAAAGCGCCTTCAGGATCTCCACGCGCTGCCGTTCGCCGACCGAAAGGCCGCCGACCAAGGCATCGTGATTGACCTCTAGGCCGAGACGCCCGGCCAGCTCGATCAAGGCCCGCCGTCCCCGCGAGCGGCTCTGCCAGGGCCGCCACAGGGACTGGGTTCCGAGCAGAACGTTGTCCAACACGCTTAGGTTCTCGGCCAGGGTAAAGTGCTGATGCACCATGCCGATGCCAGCGGCGATCGCCGCTTGCGGCGAACCGGCCGGCAAGGGCTTGCCGAAGACCTCGATGCTGCCCGCATCAGCCACGTAATGGCCGAAGAGAATGTTCATCAGTGTGGTCTTGCCGGCGCCGTTTTCGCCCAGCAAGGCCACGACCTCGCCGCGCCGCAGCTCCAGGTCGATATGGTTGTTGGCAGTGAGCGCGCCGAAGGCCTTGGTGATTCCAGCAAGCCGGAGCACGACTTCGGGGGTAGTCGGCTCCGGCTCAACTGGCAGCTCTGCCGTCATCGGGTTGATTTCGGCTCCGAATCGTTGACGTTGACCCGGAACAGGCCGTCGACGATCTCCTGCTGGCGCTGTTCGACCAGAGCCATCACCTTGCCGTCGATCTTACCTTCAAAGGTGCCCAGCGGCGCCAGGCTCGC
The DNA here is from genome assembly GCA_965222795.1 of Rhodospirillales bacterium. Taxonomy (GTDB): domain Bacteria; phylum Pseudomonadota; class Alphaproteobacteria; order Kiloniellales; family CBDCUY01; genus CBDCUY01. Next base: position 5,527,184 of record OZ244972.1, read on the forward strand.
CCCGCCATACTTCATGTAGGAGTATTGGCCATAGTCCTCGGCGCCAAAGTCGCCGGCCTTCACCTTATCAATGGCCCGATCGATGGAAGGCTCCATGTGCCATAGGGCGCTGGCGGCCACCGTATCCGGGTACTGGGCCTGGGTATCGATGACATTGCCGATGGCCGGGATGCCACGTTCCTTGGCGGCGTCTGAAACGCCGAAACGTTCGGCATACATGAGGTCGGCGCCTTGGTCGATTTGTGCGAAGGCGGCTTCCTTGGCCTTGGGCGGATCGAACCACGAGCCAATGAAGGTGACCAGGAACTTGACCTCCGGGTTGACCTCGCGGGCGCCGTCCATGAAGGCATGCACCAGCCGGTTCACCTCGGGGATCGGATAGCCGCCGACAACGCCAATGGTGTTGGACTTGGTGAGCGATCCTGCGATCAAGCCGGTCAGATAGGAAGGCTCGTGGATCCAGTTATCGAAGACCGAGAAGTTCTCGCCGGAAGGGCCGAAGCTGGAGCCCATGAGGAAGGCGGTATCGGGATAGTCTTGTGCCACCTTGCGGGCCGCCCGCTCGACGGCGAAGACTTCGCCCACCACCAAATCGTGGCCGGCCTCGGCATACTCGCGCATCACGCGCTCGTAGTCCGTGTTGGCGACGTTTTCCGAAAAGACATAGTCGATGTCACCGCGCTCCACCGCCTTGTTGAGGGCCAGGTGGATGCGGCTCACCCACTGTTGTTCGACGGGAACCGTGTAGATGGCCGCCACCTTGATCTTTTCGGCCGCGATCGCCGCCCCACTTCCAAGGGCCAGGACCAGGGACGCGGCGGCCAGGCACAAAGGTATCAGGCTACGGCGTGAAAATATCGATTTTAACATGAGCTAACTCCTCCCTAGTGAGTCTTCACGTGGATTTTGGGCGGTCAGCACCGCCGCTGAGAGGCCGTTGGATTGACCCTCTTTATTTATCGGGGAAGGCCGCGCGAAACCAGATTTCCGGATTCCTCTCCCCCTGGCAGCGTAGCACGTCAACAGTTTCGACGATCAGTCCCCTACTTGCATCCAGCTTGATCAGTTGATCGTTTTTTTACCAAACGGTCAAGGACGGACTCACGAGATCTTGCGCCCTTTGGATGGTTGCCAACTCAATCGATTGATCCGACGACGGTTTGCCGGAAACGTTGGGCGAGAAAGGCGCCATCGCGCGGCGGAAGCGCGCGCGTCACGTCCTCGGCCGATACCTTGATCTGGGCGAAGAGCGGCCCTTCGCCGGCCGTTATGTCGCGGGCCAAGGCATCCAGCGCCGCCTCGTCATGGATGTGCCTGACAAGCGGAAAGCCGCAAGCCTCGGCGACGGCGGCGAGGTCGACGCCATCGGCGGTGTGACTCTTCTGCATGCCGGTCTCGCCATAGCGCTCATTGTCGAGCACGATGATCGAGAGGTTGCTCGGCCGCTGAACGGCGATGCTCGCCAGGGCTCCCAAACCCATCAAGGCCTCGCCGTCGCCGGTGATCACTGCAACCGGCCTGCTTGGCTGGGCGAGCGCCAAGCCCAGGCCGATCATGGCGGCCCCGCCCATGGCGCCCCAGAGATAGAAGTTTGCGGGCGCGTCGCCGGCGGCAAAGCTGTCCCAGGCAGGCGCCCCCAGTCCGGCGACCAGCAACAGGTCACCGCGATCGGCCAGCAGGCGCTTGACTACCGCGCGGCGGTCCAGGGCCTTTGACTTTGGTCCCTGGTGCTCTACCATCGCTTGGCTCCGATTAGGGCTTGAGCGATCAGGACGGCGACCGCCAAACCACTGTCAAAGGCAAAACGTGTCGCCGCCGCCACCGTGGGCGCCACCGTCGCCGCTTCCTCAACCCGATAGACGACGCAGCCGGCCAGCTCCAAGGCCGCTTGGGTCGACTGCCCCATGGGCACTTGCCAGGGGTTGAACTCCGCCCATTCGCCGCGCATGGTCACAAGGGTCAGGAACGGTAGACGACAGGTCTTCATAAGCGACAGCATGTTGATGCAGTTGCCGACACCGCTCGACTGCATCAGCAAGGCGCCGCGAGAGCCGCCCAACCAGGCGCCGGCCAGCATCGCCACCCCCTCCTCTTCCGTGGTCAGCACCACGGCCCGCATGCTTGGGTCTTGGCGGCAAAGCTCGATCAGTCGGGCATGGCCGGCATCGGGCACGTAGGCGATCTGGCTGAGGCCGGCCTCGCGAAAGATCTCATGGATCGCCCCCGGCCAATCGATGGCCGCCTCACTGGTCTGCGTTGGTTCAGGCATGTAGCTCCACTCACGATTCCCATACTTGGTATTTTGGCCACTTCGCGAACCGCTTTCCATGGCCTTTACGCGAGGATGCTACAGGCCGTGCATTCGAGATGGAAGGCGGATATAAGTGATGCTACTGCAGGCCAGCGCGGATGTAAGCCCATGAAAAAGAACTCGCCCCTGGAACAGATCCACATGCAGATCATGTGGAACCGCCTCATCTCCGTGGTGGAAGAGCAAGCCCAAACCCTGATGCGCACCGCCTTCAGCCCCACCGTGCGCGAGGCGGGCGACCTATCCGCTGGGGTCTTCGATCTTTCCGGGCGCATGCTGGCGCAGGCGGTGACCGGCACCCCGGGGCATGTCAACGCCATGGCCGCCTCGGTGGGCTTTTTCTTAGAGAAGTTTCCCATCGAGTCCATGTCGGAAGGCGATGTCTATATCACCAACGACCCCTGGAAGGGCACCGGCCACCTGCTCGACTTCACCCTGGTGACGCCCACCTTCCGCGACGGCAAGCCGGTCGCCCTCTTCGCCTCGACCAGTCATGTGGTGGACGTTGGCGGTGTCGGCTTTGGCGCCGACGGCCGGCAGGTCTATGAGGAAGGCATCCGCATTCCCATCATGGCCCTGGCCAAGAAGGGGGAGATCAACCGCTCGCTCATTGAGATCGTCAAGACCAATGTGCGCGAGCCCATCCAGGTGGAAGGCGACCTTTATTCTCTTGCCGCCTGCAACGAAACCGGCAGTGACCGGCTGCTGGCGATGATGAAGGAATTCGATCTGGATCGGGTGGACGAGTTAGCCGACTACGTGATCGCCAACTCCCACCAGGCCATGCTGGAGGAGATCCGCCGACTGCCCTTCGGCACCTACCGCAACGCCATGCGCATCGACGGCTATGAAAAGTCGCTCGACCTAGTGGCGGCGCTGACCATCGGCGAGGACGGCATCGATCTCGACTTCACCGGCACCTCCTCGGTCTCCACCTACGGCATCAACGTGCCGCTCACCTATACCCAGGCCTATGGCTCCTTTGGCGTGCGCTGCATCGTCGGCGGCTCGGTGCCCAACAACGCCGGTTCCTTGGCGCCGGTGCGGGTGAGCGCGCCCGCGGGCTCTATCTTGAACGCACCGGAGCCTTGCGCGGTGACCGCCCGCCACACCATCGGCCAGATGCTGCCGGACGTGGTTTTGGGCTGCCTGCACCAGGCCCTGCAGGAAGGTGCGCCGGCCGAAGGCACCTCCTGCTTGTGGAACCCGGCCCTGCTGGGCGGCCATGGCTTGGTCGGCGAGTTCGACTATGGCGATGCCACCCCCTTCGCCGTCAACATCTTTCACACCGGCGGTACCGGCGCGCGGACTACCAAGGATGGCCTCAACGCCACCTCCTTTCCCTCGGGGGTACGCAACACCCCGGTGGAGATCAACGAAACCATCGCGCCTCTGTTGTTCTGGAAAAAGGAGTACCGCGAAGATTCCGGCGGGCCGGGCCTGCATCGCGGCGGCACCGGTCAGGTCATGGAGATCAGCCATGCCGAGGGCGCCCCTTTCGCCGTTTCGCCCATGTTCGACCGCCTCGAGTTTCCGCCGCGCGGCCGCAACGGCGGCCAGGCCGGCCAGTGCGGCCGCCTCTATCTTGCCTCGGGCAAGGAGCTGCGCGGCAAGGGACGCCAACCAGTACCCGCCGGCAACCGCTTAGTGATGGAGATGCCCGGCGGCGGCGGCTTCGGCGATCCCTTGGCGCGTGAACCCGAGCGGGTGGAAAGCGACGTGCGCAACGGCCTGGTCTCGGCCGCCGCTGCCGAGAATGACTATGCGGTGGTGATGAGCGAGGACGGGGTGGTCGACAGCGCCGCCACGGCTGCGGGACGGCAGCAAAAGGTAAAATCCTAGTCCATGCCGACGGGAGGCTTTCGCGGCCGGCACGAGGACGATCGCCTGCTGACCGGCCGGGGCCGATTTGTCATCAATCAAGCGTCGCCAGACTGCGCCCAGGCGGTAGTGCTGCGCGCGCCCTTTGCCCACGCGCGCATCGCCCGTCTCGACACCGCCGCGGCCAAGGCCATGCCGGGGGTGCTGGGCATCTTTACCGGCAGCGATCTGGCGGACGCCGGATTGGGTCCCCTGCCTTGCATCACACCGATCGAGAATAGCGACGGCTCGCCGATGGCGGAACCGCGACGGCCGGTGATGGCCTTCGACGCGGTGAGGCACCTGGGTGAGGCGGTGGCCCTGGTCGTTGCCGAGACTATGCAGCAGGCCATGGATGCCTGCGAAGCCATCGAGGTCGACTATCAGGAACTGCCCGCCATCATAGGCCCGGAGGCAGCGATCAGCGAGGGGGCGCCGCAGCTTTGGCCCGAAGCGCCAGGCAATCTCGCCTTCGATTGGGAAGCCGGCGACGAAGGCGCGGTCGAAGCGGCGTTCGCCACGGCGGCCCATGTCTCCCAGCTAACGGTCACTCACCAACGCTTAGCCATGTCCCCCATGGAGCCTCGGGCGGCGATCGGCGAGTACGACCCTGACGAAGACCGCTTGACCCTGCGCACCCAGACCCAGGGCGTCCACCGGATCCGCAACATCCTCGCCCAGCAGGTCTTCAAGATCGAAAAGCAAAAGCTGCGGGTCATCACTGAAGACGTCGGCGGCAGTTTCGGGGTCAAGATCTACCCCTATCCGGAACACGTCCTCGTACTCTTTGCCGCCCGCGCCTTGCGCCGCCCGGTGCTGTGGGTGGCGAGCCGCCAGGAGGCCTTTCTCGCCGATGCCCAAGGCCGCGCCCGGGTCGATACCATCGAGCTCGCCTTCGGCCCACACGGCGAGATGCTAGCACTCCGACTGGACGCCCTCGCCGACCTGGGCGCCTATGTGAACACGGTGGCGCCATCGGTGGTGACCAAGGGGGTGGTCATCGTGCTTGGCCACTGCTTTCGCATCCCGGCCGTTCGCTACCGGGTGCGCGGCGCCTTTACCAATGCGGCGCCGGTCGATGCCTACCGGGGGGCCGGCAAGCCGGAGACCATCTCCGCCTTGGAACGGCTGATCGATCAAGCAGCCAGAGAACTCGGCATCGACCGCATAGAATTGCGGCGGCGCAACCTGATCACACCCCAGGATCTGCCCTACGCGACCCCCCTTGGTGAGCGCTACGACAGCGGCGACTTCCCGGGCGCCCTGGAGGCGGCGCTCAAAGCAGCGGACTGGGCGGGATTTCCGGCAAGGCGCGCGGCCGCCCGTGACAAAGGACTGCGGGCTGGCATTGCGCTCGGGATGAACCTTCACACCACCGGTGGCACCCCTTTGGAAGTCTGCCAGCTGCATCCCTTGTCGGACGGCCGTCTCTTGCTTCTGACCGGCAGTCAATCGGGCGGACAGGGTCATGAAACGGCGCTCGCCAAAATCGTCGGGCAGATCCTAGAGATCGCCGCCGAGCGGGTTGTCGTTGAGCAAGGTGACAGCGATCGCCTCGCCTCCGGCGGCGGCACCGGCGGGTCCTGTTTCACCTCGATCATCGCGACCACGGCCGAACGCACGGCCCGTGCCCTTGTCGCTCGGGCCAAGGAGCTGGCCAGCCAGAGACTGGAAGCTGCTATTGGCGATATTGAGTACCGGCAGGGGGTCTGCCGCATCGTCGGGACGGATCGGGCAGTGGGCCTGGCCGACTTAGCACCATCCCCAGACGATCCGGCACCTGATAGCAAGCGTGATTGTGTGGCCAGCCTGGCCTTCGAGGGGGAACTCAAGACCTACCCCAACGGTGCCTACGTAGTGGAAGCGTTGGTTGATCCGGAAACAGGGCTGGTCCGCTTGCAACGCCTGACCTGCGTCAATGATCTGGGAGAGTTGATCGAGCCGGCGCTCGCCCTCGGTCAACTGCACGGCGGTGCGGTCCAAGGGATCGGCCAGGCCCTACTAGAAGATGTTATCTATGATCCGGCGAGCGGTCAGCTGCTCACTGGCTCCTTCCTCGACTATTGCCTGCCGCGCGCCGATGACCTGCCGAGCCTAGAGAACCAAATGCGGCCCACCCGCTGCTCGACCAACGCCCTCGCTGCCAAGGGTGCGGGCGAGGTGGCGACCAACGGCCTGCCCGGCCCTGTTGTCAATGCAGTCCTCGATGCGTTGTGGGATGAAGGGGTCAAGACAATTGACACACCCCTGACAGCCTTTAGGGTCTGGCAGGCCATAAGAGCGGCCCACAGCAAAGGCAGCTAAGCGCTGCCATCACCTAGATGGATTTTCCGCCATGAACACGATCGTCGATCTCTATAGTGACACCAAAAGCAGGCCAAGCCCCGCCATGCGCCGGGCCATGGCCGAGGCGGAGGTGGGCGACGAACAAAGCTTTGAGGACCCGACCGTCAACGCGCTCTGCGACCGGGTCGCCGCACTATTAGGCATGGAAGCGGCCGTCTATCTGCCGTCGGGCACCATGTGCAACGCGATCGCCTACCGGGTCCACTGCCGCCTCGGCGACGAGATCATCCTCGACGAGACCGCCCATGGCATCCACTTCGAGTCCGGCGGGCCGGCGGCCATTTCCGGGGTCATGCTGCGCGGTGTCGCCGGCGAACGCGGCCGCTTTACCGCCGAACAGGTGCGCCAAGCGATCCGTCCCAACTTCCGGCACTATCCGCGCTCGCGCCTGCTCTCTGTGGAAAACACCAGCAATACGGGCGGCGGCGCGGTCTGGCCGATCGAGCAAATCCACGCCGTCACGGCAACAGCGCGCGAGGCCGGCCTGGCCTGCCATATGGATGGCGCCCGCCTGATGAACGCGGTGGTCGCTAGCGGCACCAGCGCGGCGACCTATGCCGCGCCCTTCGATTCCCTGTGGATCGATTTTTCCAAGGGCCTAGGCGCGCCGGTCGGGGCCGTGTTGGCCGGCTCCAAGGACTTCATCGACGAAGCCTGGCGCTGCAAGCAGCAGTTGGGCGGCGCCATGCGGCAAGCCGGTATCATTGCCGCCGCTTGCCTCTTTGCCCTCGACCACAATGTCGAACGCCTGGCCGAGGATCATGCCAATGCCAAACGCCTGGCGGAGGGTTTGGCGGAGATTCCCGGGGTCGATCTCAATCCGGCTGAGGTGGAGAGCAACATTGTCTTCTTCTCGGTCAAGCAAAGCGGCCTGACAGCTCCTGACGTAGATACATGCCTGGCGGAACGGAACGTGCGCATTGGCGCTTTCAATGACGAGCTTATGCGCGCCGTTACCCACCTGGACGTCGACCGTGAAGGAATCGACAAAGCCATCGTGACCATGCGCGACGTTCTGAGGGCGTAGAGCTGAATGCTGAGGTCCCTTGCCATTGCCGCTTCGGGCTCCTAGCTTTGAAGGAGGGCAAAGTAGAGACTTTCGAATGTTAAAACGCTATCTGCCGTTCTTGTTGCTGGCGCTGGTTTCAACGGCGGTGTCGTTGGGTGCGCTCTATTGGCTTTCCGATGGCTCACCGGGCGCTGCAATCACCAGGGCCAAGGCGCCATCTGGCGGGGCCGCTTCGCCGTCAGCCGGCGGCGGCGACCGACCGTCCCAAGAAGAAATTCTCGAACGAGTAGCGGCGCTGGAGCAGCGGCTGAAGACCGACTGGGAAGACGGCGAAGGCTGGAAAATGCTCGGCCGATCATACATGGCCTTAGGGCGCTACCGCGATGCGGTCAGCGCCTGGAGCCAGGCGGCCACCTTGCTGCCGCGCGATCCGGAAATCAACAGCGCGTTGCAAGCGCTCTCGAATATCGCGGCCGAACGCGGCAAGCATGAGGAAATGAAGGCCGATAATTAGACATTTGCCGACCTAAAGCACTTTGTCCTTGCGGCAGTTTGAGGGATAATTGCCGGGCACCATCCGTATCCAAGAACTGGCCAGAGGGGGAGAGAATCGGTGCGAGGTTTCACCCAATTTTCAAATGTCGTTACATCTTGTGTTGCCGTAATCGGACTATCCCTGGGCCTGTGGCTTGCCGCCAGCGACAAGGCCGAGGCCCAGGCCCTTCCGCAATATGACGGAGAGGTCCACCTCGGCGTGGCGTCTTGTCATGGGGCAAATTGTCATGGCGCCAAGGATGCCGATGTCGAAGACAATTATAACGTGCTGCAAAACGAATACATCAAATGGCAGCGGGATGACTTGCACGCCCGCGCCTATGACGTACTCTTTAACAAGCGGTCAAAGCGCATGGCGGCGGCTCTCGGACTTGAATCGGCGCACACGGCCGATCTTTGTCTCGATTGCCATGCCGACAATGTCGCCCCGGACAAGCGCGGCGCGACCTTCCAGATGAGCGACGGCGTCGGCTGCGAGGCCTGTCACGGCGGCGGCCAGCGTTGGCTAGGGCCGCACCTCTCTCGGCAGGGCTACGCCAAGAATGTCGAAGCCGGGATGTATCCGACCGTTGAGCCGGTCAACCGGGCGAAGCTGTGCCTTTCCTGCCACTTCGGCGATGCGACCAAGTTCGTCACCCACCGCATCTACGGCGCCGGACACCCACGGCTGCGCTTCGAGCTCGATACCTTCACCTGGATCCAGCCGGCCCATTTCAACTATGACGCCGACTACCGCAAACGCAAGCCGCAGTTCCTGGAGGGGGTCCAGACCTGGGCAATCGGGCAGGCTCTTGCCATCAACTCGGTCCTCGACGGCCTTGCCAATTCCAAGCGCAATCGGGATGGCGGCATGCCGGAACTGACCTTCTTCGATTGCCAGGCCTGCCATCACGCCATGACCGATGATCGGGATCTGCGTTGGCGGCCGCGCAGCGGCACCCGCTTGCCGCCCGGGGTCATTCGCCTGACCGATTCCAACTTGGTGATGTTGCGGGTGATCGCCAATCACCTCGATAAAGGGATGGCCGATACCCTGCTGAAACAAACGCGAGCCCTGCACAAGGCGTCCCGGCAGGGGATCAACGAGACGGCGGCGGCGGCCAAGACCTTGAACGCCACGGTCAGCAAGTTTGTCGGCACGCTTTCCAGCCACAAGTTCAGCAAATCTGACATGGGCGCGCTGATGCGGGGGTTGGTGGCAGAAGGCAAGAAGGGCGAGTACGTTGACTTCCAGGCAGCCGAACAGGCAACCATGGCGCTTTCCGCCGTGGTGGAAAACCTCTGGGCCTCGCAGCTCATCAGTCAGGGCCAGTACGACCAGATGAACACGGCGCTTAATGCCTGCTATGACGCAGTGCAGGTGGATAAGTCCTATCGGCCGGCCAAGTTCATCCAGGCCTTGCGGGCGGTTGAGGGCTCGATACCGAATTTGTAACGACGGCTAGTCGAAACCCTCGCCGTCAAGGCGAGGCAACGTGGAGGGCGGCTTTCGGGCCGCCCCCTCTTTTCGCGTGCTGCGCTGGATTTCGCGTACTGTGCTGGGATTCGCGTATTGTGTTGGGGGCTTTGTTTTCCCTATGGTGCGGCCCCTTACCCGACCAAGGATCGAGCCTCACCATGGCCCAAGTTAAAATATTTGCCCGCCGCGAGACGATCGATGTCCACCAAAAGGCCCTTTCGGATAGCATTCACAGGGTCTTGCAGGAAGCCCTCGGCCTGCCGGCGGAAAAACGCTTCCACCGCTTTATCGCGTTCGATGACGCGGATTTCATCTATCCCGATGACCGCGGCGCCCAATACACAATCATCGAGATCGTCATGTTCACCGGACGCTCCGATGCGGCCAAGCGCGCCTGCCTGGAGGGCTTGATGGCCCAGGTGCCGCAGGCCATCGGCATGCCCACCCGTGACCTTGAGATCGTCATTCTGGAATCGCCCAAGAACAACTGGGGCATCAGAGGCAAGGTGGCCGATCAGCTCGAATTGACCTATCGGGTCGAGGTCTAGCTGACCCCAGCATCGCGCCACAAAAAGAAATAGGGCCGGCCAGGTTTTCCCAGCCGGCCCGCCTCACATGGTCGAGGCTTTTTCTGAAACTCTTTAGCGAACCAAGCGCAGCTCGACCCGGCGGTTTTCCGACTCGCGCACCCCATCGGCGGTGGCCACTCTTTGGCTGCCCTCGCCAAGCGCCGAATAGGACATCTTCGAGGCATCGAAGCCGCCATCGCGCAGATAGGCCGCAGCAGACGCCGCCCGCCGTCTCGACAAGGACTGGTTATAGGCATTGTTGCCGGCCGCATCGGTGAAGGCGAAGATGTTGATACGCGTGGCACTCTTCGCCTTGGCGTCCTGCAGCACCTTCTCCAAGGTGGCCCTCGCCTCGCCGCTCAGACGATCGTCGTCGAAATCGAAGTAGACGATGTAGGAACCGAGGACCGAGGCATCGTCGCTCGGCATCGGTTGGGCCAGTTCCTTCTCCCAGTCGGTGTTGTAATCCTCCGGTCGCCCGGTATCGCTGACGAACCAGGGATTGCCGTTTTCATCGAGGTAGAAGTCTTGCATCTCCTTTTGGGTGAAGGGCCGGCTGCCGAGGCGGCCGAGGATGGCGATCTGGCCGCCGGTCTCGTCCACCGCGCGGTCGCGGTCGAGACCCTTGGAGAGCGAGATCGCCGGATACTTGGTCTTCCACCAGGCGATAAGCTCCGGCTTGGGCTCTGGACTAAAGCCATAGAAACGCGGCTGCTTATCAGGCGAGGTCAGGTGAACCACCTTGAGGCCCGCTTCCCCATCGGCGACATAGGCGTAAAGCGAAGCGTTGGTGGAACCGACCATCACGTCGTAGGCGTCTGTCAAACGGCCGTCGGCCGTATACATCATGTAGACCCAGGGCTTATCCGGCCGCTCCACATCGATGATCGCCAGACCCTCGGAGCCCGCCGCCACATAAGCATAGGTGCGGGCCACATAAATGCGCCGTGCCTCGGCCAAGGGGATGGTGGCGCCCGCCACCTTCTTCGGTTGAGCCATGTTGGTGGCGTCGACCACGTGGAAACCCTGACGGTCGGTGACGAAGAGGTAGCGGAACTGGAAGGCGCTCGCCTCCGCGCCATCGAAGGGCAGGACCGATTCCACCTTCGGGTTCATCGGATCATTCATGTTGAGCACGACGATGCCCGCATCGGCCGCGATATAGAAATAATAGCCGGCGATGGTGAGATGCTTGGCCCCGTCGAGAACCCCGTTCTCGTTCCAGGTCAGCGCTCGGGTCACCCCGTTGTTGCGCGGCTCCAGATCCGAGAAGGTATTGACATCGGTCAGGATCAAGCCTTCAACCGAATCTGTGATAAACGCGAAGTCGTAGATCGGGTGCCAGGGTTGCTCCTGATTATCCACCATCATCAACTTCTTGGTCGCCTCGTCCTTGTCGAAGCGGTCCGGATGGATCGGTTGATTGGTCGGCAGCACCACGCAGGTGGCATTCTCGGTACTCAGGCGCGCGTTGTAGCCAAGGATCCCGAAGGGCTGCTCGATGATGCGGTCGGAGAAGCCCTTGTTGGCGATCGAGGCGATGTCATAGACCATCATGCCGTCCGGGCCTTCAGCCGCATAGAGGTACTCGCCACGCATTTGCAGGCAACCTGTCCGATTGCCGCGCTGGGTGTAGCTCTCATAGAGCTCGCGGCCACGATCCTGATGCTCCTGGTACCAATCCGGATAGGCGTAGCGGTGCAGGTAACTACCGATGACCGCCTGCGGCTCCTCCCACTCGGTGACGCGGACGGCTTGCAATCCGCCTTCGCCACCGACCCAGGCCATATAGCCCACGAAGTTGACGAAGTTAGTGCCGTGCAACAATAGCTGCGCCATGATGGCGTTATTGTCGTTGTTCTCCGAGATGTGACAGTCGGAACAGGTCTTGGTTTCCGTCTTGCGCACGGTGTGCGGAAAGTGCGGCGCGAAAGCCTGGCTGGAATGACCGGAGGCCGCGACCGGCGGCTGCTGGATGTAGATGAGCTCGCGGTTGATATTGCGCGACGACAGGGTCAGCGCCGAAGACGAACGGATCGGCGCAATAGTGTTGCCCTTGACCGTCGAGTGGATGCCCAGCTGGAACATCTGATCCCGCGCCACCTGCGGATTATAGGTGGCGTAGTTGCGGGTAATGCCGCCTTCAAAGTGATGCCGTTCTGTCAGCCAGTTGGCCTGGATCGGCAGATGGCAGCCGGCGCAGGAGGTAGTCCAGGCCAGGTGGCAGGTGAAGCACATCATGTCTTCGTTGGTGTGCGCCCGCTGCTCCTTGGGAATGCCCGGGCCCCATTTCATGGAGGTGCCCTTGGACATCAATTTGGCCCGCGCCGACTTCTTGTTGTAGTCCGAGTGGTTCGGGTTGACGCTGTCTTTGACTAGGCTGACTTCCCATTCCAGGTTGGGGCCAAGCGCTGCTTTCTGGGTGCCGGTCGGGGTGGTACCGGTACCCCAGAGCGCCGGCCGCTGATAGAGCTTGCAGTCGCGTTCGACGTTGATCGGGTAGTTGCATTCGCTGCCGCGCCAGACGAAGCGCTTGCGGCCGTCGGCTACGCGCAGCAGGCTCAGATCGTTGCCACCGGGGCGCGCCGCCGGACCGCTGGTGCGCAGACTGGGATAGCGTTCGGCCGTGCCGTGGCAATCCTTGCAGCGGATTTCCACCGCATTGGCGACCTCGCCGACGATCCAGCCGTTGCCGTGAGAATCCTGCGCAAAATGGCAGTCGACGCAGTGCATGCCGACATCTGCATGGATCGAGGCCATGTGGACCGCCTTCTTGAACTTGTTTGGATCGTCGGGGCTGACCTTGTTGCCCTCGGCATCCAGCAGGTTGCCCTTGCGGTCCTTCTTAAAGATGGCGCGGAAATTCCAGCCATGGCCGTGATAGTCGGCGAACTGGGTGTGCTCCAGCTTGTCGTTGTTCAGCCAGACGTCCTTCAGGAAGTTGATGTCATGCCACTTGCCGCGGATCGCCGCTTCTTCCGGGTTGCGCTCGTTGCGCGCGCGGATTTCCTCGTGGGTTGGATACTGCTGTTCCTCTGGCCACATCGCCGGCGCATCCGACTCGTAGTCCCACATGGTGTAACCGAGATAAGGGTTCACAAATACGTTCGGCTGGTGCATGTGGCAGTTCATGCAGAGGCTTGTGGGGATCGCCCGGGTGAACTCGTGGCCCAGTGGATGCCCGGGCTCGCCATGTGGAATCGTCGGGTCTTTGGTCTGGGTCTCGCCCATGTTTCCGAACTTGGCGTAGGGGCCGGAATCCCTCACGTCACGGGAATTGGCATAAACCACGTGGCAGCCGGCGCATCCGGAAGAACGATAATCGCCGGGCTGTTCGTTGGTGCCCAAGAACCACATAAAGGGGTCGTTGAGCCGCGACTTGTGGATATTGAGCACCGGAATCGCCACCCGCAGCCCAGTGCCGGGTCCACGGTTGGATTGGCGCAGGTCGGGTCGACCCGGCTCTTCGAGCCGCTGCAACAGGCCTGTGGGGCTTGGCAGGGCGATGGTTTCCGGAAACAGGTTCAAAATGTTACGGCCGCCGCGCTCGAACACGCGGAAAACGTCGGCGCCCGGGATCACTTCCCAAGCCGGCAGCGTGGTCAGGAAGGGCAGGATTCCCCGCGCCTTCATCTTTTCATCCGGCTCTTTGCGGCTCATGATGGTGACCGGCTTGCCCTCTCGATTATAGGCCTCGCCGACGATGTAGTTCTTGTAGGGCAGAATACCGTTGTTGTAAGCGGCCCCGCCCCACAGCATGGCGCCGGTTGACATCAGGCTGCGTTCGGCCGCCTGGATGATGCTCAGGTGACAAGCGCCGCAAGCCTCGCGCGCGACCCGGTAGTCGGCGGGATTGACGAAGCGCACATACTCCGGCGATTCCTTGTTGAGCAGCGTATAGCTGACCTCCGGGTTGGCGCTCGAGGGGTACTTCCAAGTGTTCGGCATTGTCGGCGTTACGTGAGCAGCATCCAGGGCGGCACGGTAGGAGCCGCTGTATCCGCGATCGCTATGCCCATCGCTTGCCGCCGCCGCACTCTGTTGTTCGCCTGCCGGCCGGTTGATCGAGGCATCGCCGCCATGGCAGTCGGTGCAGCCCAGCTGGATGGCCGGGTTGCGGTGCATGGACGGGGCTTCCGTTTTCGTATGGCAGGTCATGCAGCCGCGGCTTTTGGCCAAGACCTCGCCTGGGGTCTGGCGCAAGGGCGCTGGCGGCGTTGGTTCATAGACCACATCCGTGCGCGGTGTTTCGGGGCTGTACTTACCCCCTGCCCCCTGGGCGGGAGCTGCAATTGCCAAGGCCAGCGCAACGGCGATGATGGGTGCGGGAAGCAAACGGTTCATAGCCATGCCTCAGAAGGTCAAGGTCAGGTTGAACAGACCGGAATAGAAGATGTCGTCATCGCTTTCGGTTTCGTAGAGATCCTTAAAGCCATCGCCGGCGATGAGAACCGCACCGGAAGCGCGAAACACCACATTCTGGGTAAAAAACGGCCGCCAGATCAGGGCAAGAGATAGGTCCCAACCGATCTCTTTATCGATATCGCCCTGATTGCGCGCGAACTCCAAGGACGAAGTGTTATCGAAGCGCAGGTAGTTGAAGTTCGTGGAAATGCGCAGTTCGTTGCTGACATCGAAGTCGGTACCAAGGCCAATCAAGGTCAAGCCAGGATTGTTGAAGTTCGACTGACCCTGCTCCTTGGAGCTGCGCAACGAGGGGAGCACCCCGTTGCGACCCGTGACCACCACGCCGCCGCCGCCGATCAAAGGAATCGCCTGGCGAATCCAGTAGCTGGTGTCGAAGCCGGCAAACTGCGGGTTCTCGAAGATGGCGTCGAAGCCGGTTTCCTTGTCGTCGAAGGGATCGTTGTCACCGCTAGCGTGCAGGAAAGAGCCGCGGATCCGGATCCAGGAGAAGTCGATCGAAGGCTCTAGGGCGATGAAGTAGGCCCGAACCTTGGCATCCTCGCCAAAGCCGTTGAATTGGTTGGGGCTGTCCTCACCAAAGGCGAAGTAGAAGGAATGGGTCAGGTTAAAGCGCCCGAAGTGGCCATCGCCGTTGAAGCCGATGTAGGTCACGTCATAGTCGCGGCGCCGTTCATCGCCCAGGGACGCGGGCCGGGAGATAAAGCCGTTGTCGTCGAAGAAGAGCTCGTCGTTGCCTTCCCGGTTCCGGTTATGGGCCACCACCCACTGGGAGATATAGCCCAGCACCGGGAAATCCTGCCAAAACAGGTTGGCGAAGAAGATTTCGTCGTCACGCACCTCGTCGGTGATGGAATTCAGGCCTGAGTTGGTGTCCTTCTCCAAGCGCCGGATGTAGCCCAGGCTGTACTGGAAGATGTTGTTGTCGCGGGTGCCGAAAAGTCGAATGCCGAGCTGCTGGTCTTGGAACAGAAAGCCGCGGAAATCGAACTGGAAGGGCTGGATACCGACCCGGATGGAGTCGAAGTCATAGCGCGCCGAAACATTGCGCAGGTGATAATCCAGGAAGAACTCCTGCAGCCCAAAATGGTGGTCAGTGCGGTTGCTGCCGTTTCCCGGATCGATCTCCAGGAAACGGGGCTCGTCGGAATAGACGCGGTTGAAATTGAAGACCGGCGTTATGCGCAGTTCCAAATCCGGCGGCTTATAAGCCGTGTCGCCCTTGATCAAGGACACCGAGGTGGTGAAGGTCTGGTTGAGCAGCAGCTGATCGTTGCCGCCGAAGACGTCGAGCTCACCCGCATCCTCACTGGAGTTCGCCGGCACCGGGGTCGGGAAGCTGCGCGGTTCCACGATGGTGTCGGAGATCAGCAGCAGATTGATGAAGTAGTCCTCGAAGATCGGCCGGTCACCCTTCAGGGTATTCTGATTGTAGGGATCCCACCAACGGTCCTCGACACCGATTGCCTCGACGTGCTCCCAGCGGTTCTCCACCACCACCATTTCGTCGGGAAGGTCTTTGTCAGGTGGCTCGACAGCCGTGGGATCGATCTCGATCGGCAGCGGCGGCGGGGCGGCCTCCTTTTCAGGCGCATCGCGACGCAGACGGCTGCGGCTTGGCGCGGCGACGTCGCGCTCCTCGCTGCGGCTGCGGCGAAGATCGCGCCGACCGGTATCTTCCGGCTCGGCATCGCGCGGGGCATCGACCCGCAGCTTCTGGCGGCCGGAGGCCGGCGCCGTACGCTGTTGCCGGACCTGTGTCTGCGCCGGTTCTTGCTGTTGTTCGACCTCTTCTTGAACCTGTTCGATTTCTTGTTCGACTTGTTCTTGCTGCTGTTGGATTTGTTCTTCCACCTGCTCTTGCACAGTGGCTGGCGCCAACTCGTCGCTGTCGAGCGCATCCGGGCTGGCCGGCACCGGTTCTTCGGCTGCGCCGCCGTCTTTACGCAATTTCGATCGTTGCGCCAACTCCGTGTCCGTGGCGTAAGTGAGGACGTCGCCCGAGAGCCCGAGCTCGAGCGCAATGCGCGACGTGTCGCTGGCGACATGGCGCAGTTCAGGCTCAAACTCGTAAGGATCGTCCCGTTCAGCGAAGGCCGGATTGACCGCCCCGATGAGAGCGGTCCCTACCAGTGCGATGAGTGCCTGATTCTTCATTTGCCCGAACACACGTTTTGTTCATTGGAATCGATGAAGGGCTTGAACGGACAGTTCACATAGCGCAGGCGCGCGCCATGCACGTTGATCGTGTCCGCTCGGATGCTTGGGTCAGCGTGCCCGACCCCCGTGCCGAGGATCTCGCCCGCATTAAAGACACCCAAGAAGGAAATCATGTCGTCCTGGTCGACACCGTCGCCGGAGACACCAAGACCACCGGCCAGCACACCGTTCTTATAGACCGGCACCGAACCCGGGAAGATTTGGAAGCCGTTGGCCAAACGAGTCGCCGAGCCGCCGGAGGTATTGGGGATCGAGGTGCAACTGGCGCCGACATCGGGAACAGTACCACCGGTCAAGGCGATGGCGACATCCGGCAATAGGAACAACAAGTGCTGGATCACGTTCGCGGAGACAGCGTCAAACTGAAGACCCGTATTGAATGGTGACCAAATCTCGAAGGGGACGCTAAAGGGTCCCGGCCCATTGCCGCTAATGCCGTCCGGGTAGAAGGGTCGTGACAGGTTACCGCCGGAACGGTCGGCAAAGGCAATACCGTTTGCCAGGGCGGTCGGATCGCCGAGAAAGTTTCGTGCCCGACTGACGTACCCGGAAACATTGGTCACCGGGAAGGGTGGCGAAGGATTGGGGGTGGCCAATAAGTCGGCGGCTGCCTGCGGACTTGAAAAGAATGCCGCAGTCCGGGCTTTTTGCAGGGACACGTCGGTACCGAAAATCGGCCCATCCGGGGTTCGTGCAACGGCCAGAATCTCGCCATTGGTGTCCACCAGTGAGACGGTCACCTGGATGAAGCTGTTGAGCGGCCGGCGGATCTGCGCCCGACCGCGGCCGGCGATGTTCAGTGCCTCGGAGACCAAGGAAACGGATTCGGCCTGGGTCAAGATGCCGTCGGTCCCGGCCCTTGGCGGATGCCGATTGTTGCCGAGCGTATCCACCAGAATAAAGGGAACGAAGTTGCGCACCGCCGGGAAAAGGCCGGCCGGCGCCTCCACATAGCCCGAAGCGGCGGTGCCGTAGAGCGACCCGGCCACGATGGCGCCGGCGTTATAGTCGCCGAGGGCTACCAGGTTTCCTTCCGTTCCGTTGATGGCGGCGAAGGAGCGCACCAAGGCCGGATCGGAGAGCAAGGCACTCGGTGGCCGGTCCGTATAGCGGAAAGACTTGCCCTCGACCGTGATCATGTTGGCGCGAATGCCGTCCGGCGGCTCGAAATTCCTTTGCCCCGCCATGGCGATCAGCTCGTCGGTGTTGTTGTCGATATCACCCAACGACAGATCAACGCCATAGACGCCGTCCGACATCACCCCGATGCCGCCGACCACCTGGCCTTCGAGATAAAGCGGCAAGCCGCCGGGATCCGCCGATAAACCTAAGGGCGTGCGATGCGGGCCCGCCGTCGTATTGCCCCGCTGCACCAAATCGGAACAGGGCAAGGAGGAGAACTGCACCCCAAACAACGGGCCGCTATTCTGATTGACCTCGCCGGGATTGAAATTCTCTTGGACGATCTGGCTGGCCGTGCGGCTAGTGAAGGCATTGCCGCTCGACGAGAGGTAGGCACCGGTGATCGCCTTTGCCACCGCTGCTGCACGCCCAAGAGGCAGCGCCACATTATTCAGGCCATTATTCGGGTCAAGAGCAGGCAAGTTCACCACCCGTCCCGGTGTCTCGGCAAGCGATGTTCGACCCGGATCGACGAGAACGTTCTGTCCCGCCGCACCGTTCATCTCGAAGATACCCAGCACGTTACCGACCCGATCGACCACCGCAATGGTCGCCGGGGCGCCCAAAAGCAAGGCCTCTTCCACCGCCTGGGCGATGATCTGCTGCACCTGCGCGACGCTCGGCGTATCGAGTGTCAAGGTCTGCAGCGCCACACTGGTCATGCCAACCACCGCGCCGTTGCCGTCGCGGAAGGTCACGAAGACGCGGTTGCTAGCCGGATCCAACGGCACCGAGGCGTTGGTCGTGACAAAGACACTAAAAGCGGAAGTCTGACCACTTATCGCATTGGTAGCGACTGCCTGGGTTGGGTTAGCGAGACAAGCACCCGTGTCTTCCAAGGTCTCGCACAACATCACCGAGGCGTCGACGCCAACCCCGCCGATGCTGGCTGTCACCGTGACATCGCCGCCGGCACCTAGGTTGGAGCTCGCAACCACAAAGACGCCGGTGCCTTTATCACCGGAAATTGTGACGACACCGTTGTTGCTGAGCGTGCCGGCCACCGCCACCACGTCGGAAATCGGCGTGTCAGAGGCCGCTAGCAACAGGGTGTTGACCCCGGAGGTCACCGGTGCCGGACCGGCGTTCGCGCAGGCCACGTTGAAGGCGACTTCGGTGGCGGCAAAAGAGGCAGTCGGCCGAAAGGCGACGACGAAACTCCGGGACCCGCCAGCCGCTATGTTTACCGGCGCATTGGCCACGCCAATGACCGCATTTGTGGTCGAGTCTGTTGCCTGAAAGCTAAAGCTTGACGGCAGAGAAACCGCCGGCGCGATAGTACAGCCGGTAGCAGCCACCGCGCCGCTGTTCACTACGGTCACGAAGGCGGTTGCGGTTGCACCGACCTCGACGGAACGACTGTTTGGCAAGACGGCTGCTGCCAGATCTTGCGCTGCTGCCTGCCCCGCAGCCAAGAAGCTCACAGCAAGGACAGGTAGGGCACGACAAAGCATTTGGATTTTCATGACCACCGCATCTCGATAGCTGGCTGGACATTTATCTGGCCGGCAGGAAAGAAAGGGACGTCGCATCTCGATCGCACAGAGCATACCGATCGCGCAGACCGGCACTTCGCCAGGTTCACTTGTGTGATACTCGTCACCAAATCGTCACCCCCCGTGTAAGGTGGGGAGGAGATTGCGTCCCGCGCCTTATCTAGGCGCGAGCCTAGCGCTCATGTCTTCTGTGCCTATCTCAGTCGACAATAGCGTTTTCCCCTCTCATTGGTCTTCATGATAACCATAGTTCTTACTAATTTCCAAGCCCTGAAACAGAACTAAGGACTTGTGCGCCGCTTGCCGTAATTGGCGGTAGGCAAGGCTGTTGAAAATCGTGACAAGGTTGATGAAATTCATGGCAAGTGATGCAGGTCGAAGGAACTAATTCCTCGGCATTATCTCCGCCATGACAAGCCTGACAGATTTCGATACTTGGCATTAGTACGTCCTGTGCCGAACGCGACTCCGTCGCTTCATGACAAAAGACGCATTCCTTATGGGCGTGACTGGCATGATCGAAGAGTCCCTTGGGCATCCAGCGCTTGGCCAGTTTCACCGGTTTGACATCCCAAACCCCCTCGTCGCCCTCCTCATCCCAAAGCAGGTCTTCGTTTTCCCACAGGTCCTGGACGGCAGGGCTCGGTTTGTCGATCTCATGGCAGTTGCCGCAGACGGTCCGGCCGTAGTAGTAGCCCGCCACCTCGGCCGCCTTTTCCTGTGCCCAGCTCAAAAGGTCATCGCCTTCCTCGGCATTGATCGTATCGCCGACGATGCGGCGGCGCGTGGCAATCGCCGGCGCCAGACGATCCTCGACCTCACCGGCCAAGGCCTTGCGCGCATAGTACTCGCGCATCAGGGTGATGGCGCCAAGGGGATCACCATGCGGCAACATCCGATCCGGCTCCTTGGGCTCGAAATTCAGGGGATGGCATTCGGCACAGTGGGTTTCCATCACGATGTTTTCCATACCGCCGCCGCCGGGCTCCGGCACATGGCAATCCTGGCAAATCATCTTGACGGTTTCACCTTTGGCGTTGCGCACCCCGCGGCCGACCATGTGGTTCCAGTGGGGAAACACCAGATTAGACTTCTCAACCGGGCCGGGCTCCCTGTCGAGGGAAATCCGTTCCCAGGTATTGGCCTGGACATCGGTGACGATGGTCGGCCGAAATTCCGGGTGGTCGGTCAGGAAATCCGAGGCGTCGATCAGCGTCGTCTCTGGCTCTTGCGCCTTCAGGCCTTCATGACAGGAAACGCAGAAGGCCTGCGCGTCCAAGACGATCGGCTCGATGCCGTTGTGCTCCTTGTGGCACTTGGCGCAGGTGTAGTCTTCGAAGGTCGAGGTCTTAAAGACCTGCGGGTCGGCGTGATGCAGGGCCTTTTTGTGGCACTCGATACAAGCCGCGTCGCGCACTTGCACAAAGGCGTCGAAGTGGCAGGCCTCGCAATTATCGCCGAAGTATCGGTGCGGGCCGGACATGCCGCCCGAGAGCCACACCGTGTCGGCCAGGCCCAGCCACGACTTCTCGCCGTGCATTTTTTCCAGCGTTGCCTGGGTCGGCGGCTCCGGCGCCTTGAGGAAGAAGGCACCCAAAGGCAAGATAATGCAAAGGATCAAGGCTGCGGCAAAGCCGATCCAGGCCCAGCCGCGCTTGCCGAAGCGGCCGCCGCCGAGCCCTGCCTTGCTGCGCGTCTTTAGCTCAGCAAAATCATCACCCAACGGCCTTATCAGCTCCAGCGACAAGGCCAAGTCCTTGTCCGCCGGCGTTTGCTCTATCTCCACTCGATAGGGGCCGATATGCAGTTCGTTCCCTTCCTTGAGCGGAGCCCAAGCACGGAGGTCACCGTTTACGGTCAGATCATAGGTCTCGTCGGCGACCTCGATGACATAGCCGCTTTCGCCTTCGCGGATCTCCGAGTGGCGCAGCGGCACCCGTGGATCGGAAAGATAGACCTCACAATCGGTTCCCCGTCCCACCCGCAGGATATCGCCGGAGACGTCCTTGCCGCGCCGCGCGACGTCGCCGCTGCGTTTGCGGATAAGCGTTGTAACGAGCGCGTCGATCGGAAACCTCCCCTGGCGTCACCAGTAGATAAAGACCGAAAGAATGTGCCCGATCAAAGCCGCCAAGAGGGCGAAGGATAAAGGCACATGGAAGAACAGCCAAACCTGCATCCAGGACAGGAAACGAACGTCCCGACGGGCGCGGCGCAACAGTTCCGACTTGCGGCTCATCAAGGACAACAAACGCCGCGCATAGGGCGCATCATTATCCGCGACCGAAGTGGACAAGCGCTGCACCGTGGCAAGCGCCGCCGCGGTCGGGCAGTTCGGCTCGCGCCCGGACAGCTGGCGCAGGACACCGCCGCCGACCTTGGTTTCCTTGGCCGCCCGTAGGATCGCGTTGTTGATCTCGTCGCCTAAGTTCATGGCGACGCTGCGCGCCTCGGCATCGATATCGGCACACTGGCGCAACATGTCGTCGAGGGTGCGGCCATCCCGATTGGCGGTCATCTCGGCCGGATAGCGCACATAGGCATAAAGCCCATACATGCCGGAGATGATGACGATCATCATCAAGGTATAGGCCAAGGTGTGGATGTTCAGGCCGAACTGAAAGCCGGTGTGCAAGGTGGCAACGATGATGAGAGCAATGCCGAGATAGACGTGCGCCGAGAGCCATTCCACCAGCGGGGTTCTGCCGGGGCTGTAGCGACGCTTCTTGATGCCGAACCACATCAGCCAGAGGATCAGGAGCGCGCCAATGCTGCCCAGGGTGTAGCCAAGCCAGGTGCCGCCATTGTGGCCGCTGTGGGCGCCGCCCGGATCGACGACCGCATAGGCGACGATGGCCGCCACGACCGCGATGCTGGCGATCTTGAGATAGCGAAAGCCGTTATAACTCAGTACCGATTGATGCATCGTCGCTGTCCGCCTATCTCCCCTAATGCCGCCGCGATTTCCGCTGCCGCCAAGTTCCCGCCCCGGTCAGCGTCGAGCCAGCGAGGCCAACGACATGAACTCGGCCGGGCTGACACGAATGGCCGCCCCTGTTGGGCAGGCCATCACGCAGGAAACCTCGTCGTCTGGATTCTTCTTGATGTCCTTGCAAAGATCGCACTTGACCGCCTTCTTCACCGTGCCCTCCGGCAAGTCCTTCATCAGTTCCTTGTGCTCGCCTGGGCCCGGGCCGGCACCGAAGAGCAGCCAACTCAGCAGGCCTGGCTTCTTCGGTGGCTGTGCCGCCAAATGGATCACGTCGTAAGGGCAGTCGCGCACGCAGTTGCCGCAACCGATACAGCTATCGTCGATGAAGACCTCGCCGTCCTGAGCCCGGTGGATCGCGTCCGGCGGGCAGTTGGTCATGCAATGCGGATGCTCGCAGTGTCGGCAGGAGGTCGGCACGTGCACATTGGCGAAGGTCGGCCCCGCTTCCCGATGCAGCCGATTGATGCCGCCATGGGTCTCGGCACAGGCCTTCTCGCAGTTGTCACAGCGCACGCAAAGCGCCTCGTCGATCAGCAACACATCGGTTGCTTCGCCAACCCCTTGCTGCACCAGGAACTGGATAATGCCGCCGGCATTCTTGGAGCGCTCCATGGCTTCGCTCTGCACCAGGCGGTCGCGGAACTTTTCTTCTAGACCCGATTTAACCGTTGGGTGTGCGGCCAGGAGTTCCTTTAAGACGCCGCTGTCCATTTCCACGGTCTCGGTGGTGACCGCCGCCTTGACCGTCGCCGCCCGGGGCTGGTCGGACAGCATCGCCATCTCGCCGATGTAGTGCCCCGCCGGCGTGTAAGAGAGCACCACCTCACGCCCTGCGATCCGTTGCGAGGCGGTGACCGAACCGCGGCGAATGAGGTGAACGCTGTCGCCCGCGTCACCCTGCTGGAAGATCACATCATCTTGCTTGAAGGTCTTGACCTTGGCGGTGGCGACCACTTGCTCCAGATCCTGCGGGGTCAGGTCGGGCGCCATATAGGTGATGATCTGCCGGGCAATAGCCGCCCCGTCGATCGCCCGTTTGACCGACTCGATCGAGTTGATCAGTGGGATCATAGTCCGTCGCGGTACCTCAAGCAGGATGCAGTTCTTGCCAGCGCGAACCGTGGCGGTTCGCCGCCGACCGGCGATCAAGCCCATCTCGCCGAAGAATTCACCTTGGCGCAGGGCCACGGTCTCCGAGGGATCCTCGGGATTGACCTCGACGGCGACCTCGCCCTCGATGATGCTATAGAAGGTATTGGTATAGTCGTTGCGCTCGAAGATGACGTCGCCCTGGGTCGGCCGATGCACCGTGGCGCTCAGCATCAACTCGCGCAGCAACAATGGATTGAGTTCACGGAATACCGGGAGGTTCTCGCGGATCAATCGCAGGCCATCGTCGACCGACATGCTGCCGAGCGGCGCCAGCGCCTCCTTGAGCAGCGGCTCGTCCGCCGGCTCGATCATGTTGCCTTCGATAAACTCGATGACCTCGTAGCCCTGGTTCATCGCCTGCTTGATCAGGGGATAGCCGCCGAGCGCGCCGATGATGAAGAGCCCGGGGACATTGGATTCGTAGGTGCCGCTGACCTCCGGCAAGGCCGAGGCGTCCTTGGAAGGGAACTCGATGCCGCAGTCTTCCACGAACTTGCGCGGGGCGATCGCCCCTAAGCGGGCGATCACCCGATCGCACTTGACGTCGACCTCGCCATCCGGGGTGGTCATGGTAATCGAATCGGGGCTGACCTTGGCCGGCGCGGCGCTGTAGAGACACGATAGCGCGACGCTCGGGTTTTCGATGGCCTCGGTGATGGCCGCCACATTGCCTTGCTTGGCGCGGGCGAACTCGTCACGACGATTGACGATCACCACCGTGTTGTGCTTGGCCAGCGCCACCGCGTTTTCGATGGCCGCATCGCCGGCGCCGACGACGACGATGTTCTCGGCCTCGTACTCGTCCGGATCGTCGAGCTGATATTGAATGAAATTGGCTTCCGCCGCGCCCGGCACCTCGAGCTGCCGCAAATTGCCCTGCAGGCCGATGCAGAGAATCACGTAGTCGGCGGTGATGGTCTGCGACTTGTTGATGGTCAGCTCGAAACGATCACCACTCTTGGCGATCGCGGTGACGTCGGCATTGAAGCGGACATTGACGCCGAGGCTTTCGGTTTCCGAGTCCCAGGTGCCGAGAATGTCCTCGCGAATGCCGTAGGCGAAGGAGTAGTCGGAGCGCAGCTGAAGAATGTTGGGCTCGTCAAAGACCACTTTGCCTTTCTGGTACTTGTAGATCGTGTCGGAGAGGTGATCGGTCTTTTCCAAAAGAATGTGAGAGAGACCTCGCTGTGCCGCCCGACCCGCAGCGGACATTCCGCTTGGTCCAGAACCAACGACAGCGACCTTAAAATGATCGGTCATTCTTGCCCCGCCTGATCGCAACCGCGCTATGCTTGGGGATGATTTCCAACGCTCTTGTCACCACCAAGCGGCCAGATAGCGCAACCGCTTCTTACTTCCCTTAGACAAACCATTTTGTCACAGGGGCGAAATTTTTTATCTGCCGCCAATCACCGGCCCGTGCTGTTCTTACTAGGAAGAGTAAAATTGCTTTCCCCGACTGTCAATCCGAGCACTACGGGTGACTGGGATTTATCCTTGACCGGGAGTTGCGGGGCCGTCGCAAGTCCAAGAAGTTGCTTGCTGAATTGACCTTCCATTCATTAATCGCGACAGATTTCCTTTGTCGATTGCACGTGGGACTGTGATATTTTCTTGGCCAAGAGCCATATCATAAGGCCGTAAAGCCGCAGATGGACGAGAGCGCAGCGAGCATGCCCCAAACCGTTGGACCCCCACCGATACCGCGCGCCATCCTGATTCTCGGAATGCACCGCAGCGGTACTTCCGCGCTGGCCGGTTTGCTGGCCCGAATGGGCGTGGAACTGGGGGACAATCTTTACGGTGCCGATGCCGAAGCCAACGCGCGCGGCTTTTTCGAACACCGGGGTGCCGTGGCGCTCAACGCCTCGATACTCGATGCGCTGGGGTCCCGCTGGGACGATATCGGCAGTCTGCCACAGGGTTGGTGGCGACGCCAGGAACTCGCCCCCTTGAAGGACGACCTGCGCCAGCTCGTGCAACGCGATTTCGCCGGCGTGCCGACCTGGGGTCTCAAGGATCCCCGCCTCTGCCGGGTGCTGCCGTTGTGGCTGGAAGTGCTGGGCGAGCTGGGGCTGCGGGTTCACGCCTTGATCATTCTGCGCCGGCCCGACGAGGTGGTGCGCTCGCTGGAACGCCATCACCGCATCCCGCCGATGATGGGCCATGTGCTGTGGCTGCAGCATGTGGCGGGATCGCTCAGCGCCAGCCGCGGCCTGCCGCGCAGCATCCTGACCTACGATGCGCTGCTCGCCGACTGGCGCGGCTGCCTCGAATCGGCAAGCCGAGATCTTGGAGAAAAATTTCCCAAAAGCCTCGAAGAAAGCGCCGAGGCGGTGGAAGCCTTCTTGACCCCTGACTTGCAGCACTACCGGGCGGCAGAACAGCGCCAGGAAGAGCTCGACGACGCGCTTGGCTTGGCCCGGCGCATGCAGCAGGTCTATCAAGAAATTCAAGCGGCCGATGCGCCCCATCGACCGGCGACACAGACGCTTGCCGAGCTCGGCCCGGCTTTCGCGCTCCCCGGCGCCTTGATGCTGGAACAACGCAACCGCATCGACGAGCTTGGCGAAGGGCTGGACCAGGCCTTGGCGACCATCGACAGCATGCGCGAGCACGTTGAAAATTCGCAGGCCAATCTGCGACTCGCCGAGGGGATCATCGCCAAAAAAGACGAGGCGATCGCCACCATTGACAAGCAGCTAACCACGACCCAGGCCGGGCTCGATGAGGCGATGCAACAGTTGGCAAGAAAGGACCAACAAATCACCGAGATCAACGGTCGTCTCGAAGAGGTCGGCAAGGGCTTCGAACAGGCCATGGAAATTTTGGCCGGCCATGAAAAAGAGTTGGCCACCATCCGCAGCCATTGGGTCTATCGCTGGCTGCAGCGGCCGCTGCGCCATCTGGCGCGGGCCCGGCGCAAGGGGGCCGAGAAAGCCTAATCAAATCAGCGGCGAGCCCGGCAACCTTGGCAAAGCAATGCACGACGGTGTAGATTGCTGGCTGGAGCTTCGCAATCGGGTCCAAGCGCCACACGATGAGTAGACGCCACAGGACGAGCAGAGCATGCACCGCAAGCGAACAGCCCTAAGCGCCTGCGCAATCGCCGCTTTGATGTCGGGCTGGATGTTTGCCGGCCTGCCGGCGAGGGCCGAGGCACCGAAGCTGGTCATCGAGGTTCAGGGCAGCGGGGCGATCGCCATCGAGGCCGTCGAGGTCAGCCCCAACCTGCTCTTCACCAGCCTCAGCGAAGCGCTCGGCTTTACCGTCGCCTGGACCGGCATGCCACTCGAGGCGCCGCGCATCTCTGGCCAGTTTCAGGGGCCGCTAACCGAGCTGCTCCCTCGCCTCTTGCCCAAACGCAGTTATGTGGCGGTGATGGATCAGGATCGCCTAGCGCGCCTGGTGGTCACCAGCACGCAAACTCGAAAGGCCGTGGTGGAGCGCCTGCCGGCCCGCGTAGATGACGGCGGCAACGCGGCCGCCCCGTCAGCGGCCTTTCGCCTGGCCTTGGGCTTTGGGCGGCAGCAGGACGCGACGGCGGCGACAGGTGGCAGCGCTGCGCCCGCTTCCTCCCCCGCCGTGCCGATCGAGCCGGTGGTGCGTTACGAGATCCCGCCGGGTACGCTCGCCGGCATGCTGGAAGGCTTGAGCCTGCAGGCCGGCGGTGTCGAGAAGGCCAAGCAGGGCATGGTACCCTCACTCGTGCAGTCGGTTGTCAGCGCAAAGGCCGGCCAGCCCGGAATCACCCAGCCCGGAATCACCCAGCCCGGAATCACCCAGCCCGGCGTTGCCCGCCGCAGCCTGCCACCGCACTATGGCGCTGCCGGCAAGCTGACCACGCCCGCCGTGCCGAGTGCCAAGCTTGCCTCGGCGGCGGCAGCCAGCCCGCTGGGCGCGCTCTCCCAGCAGCAGGCCGCCGCGCTTGCCTCGGCCACCGCCAAGGCGCGGCTCGGCCTCAAGGCCCTGGTCGCCGGCCTCAAGAGCACCTGCCGGGGTGACGGCTGCTAGGGCACAGGCACCCAAGATCGGCCCCTAGGACCAGCCCCAAGGATCAGCCCCAAGGATCAGCCGAGAGAACGGCTCTTTTACTTGCCTCTGTTGCATATCCACGCCCTTACCGACCAGGAATGTGGCCATTTCTTAATAGAGAAGTAGCAATTAGCTTCCTAAGGTTGTTATGCTCTCGCCGTGCGCGAAACGATGATAGCGGCAGTGACAGCAGTGATGACAGAGGCTTGTTTCAATCACTCCCGTAACCGACAGGCAGGCGAGGCGGCCGGGGTCGGCCCAGCCGACAGTAGGAGAAAGCGAAGGCCGAGGGCTTCAAGATCTTCGCCGAGACAAACTCGGCAAATCCAAAACAATCAGGGTTGGGAGTAGACGACCATGGTTCTAAAAAGCTGATTTTATCGAAAGGAACTGAACGATGGATCGTAGAGTTTTCCTCAGTACAGCTATAGCCTCAGCGCTCGGGCTAGCAACCACAAGGAACGCGTTCTCTACTCTTCGCGATCATATACACTTCAAGATTCGGAGCATTGTTCTTCGCGTATTATTTTCTGGAGAAAAAGACAGTTATGACCTTCACGGCAAAGATTTGATAGCAGAAGAATCGGCAAGATATATTAGAAACAAAATCATGCTGAAGAGACCAGATATTGACGTAGTCTGGGTGCCAAAGAATTCCAGCAAGCGGCTTAGGGACTTTACAGAGCCTCATACATTTAGGATGTTATTTTATATAACAGTTAAGAAAGTATCTAAACAAGACAGCCAATTTGACGGGTATATGGGGTCAATTGCTCTTCGGATAACCCGAGATAATTACACAAGAGGATTCTTGAGAATTCCGAGCGAACCATTTGTCTCCCGCCTAGACAAAGAGTCATTAAATAATGAAACTTTTTTGGTAATAAAGTCAATGTTGGATAGGTACGTCGTTAGGCCAATAGTGACATTGAACTATGACGTCATAGACCCAGATCGGCCGAAAAAATGATAAAGAAAACACTACTAATAGGGTGTGGAAGAAATCAAGGAGATGGTTCTATGATTTCGCTCCTTCGGTCTTCGTCTTGGGCCAAGGCAGGTGTTCCCTTTTCATGAGAACTGTTCGATCACCGCAGTTTGGCCGACATTCATCGAAGCAGCCCTATGTCGAACGTCCCGGCGCTTATGGCCTTGCCTTTGGCTCCGATCGACGCCTCCTGGCGGTGTCCTCCGGCGGTCTCCTGGCATTGCCGGGCGGCGGGCTGGAAATTGCACAGGTACGATGATGATGGCTTATTATCAACCCTAAAAATAACAGCCATGTTGTACTGGCGATGGCAAAGAAAACACCTTGGACCGGCCGAATAGTGTTGCTCATTCGAGTATTATTTTGCCTGTTTTGGATTCCGATATGTTTGGTTTCACTTAACTCCTACATTGGCAGTGATTCTGACGATCAGAGAATTCAGTTTTTTAATACCATTCACATTATTTGGTTTGTTGTAATTATTTTTTTTGGGCTAATCAGCTATAAAGGCCTTATACTAAACTTGTTATCATCAATTGCCCTTCTATTGACCAGCATAAATTTTTTGCTAGTTGGAATAATTAATGGCTATGATGTTATTTTTGGAAGTGCATACCATAGAAATGCTACTTTGATTTTAATGGTAGCTATAATAATCCTTTGGTCGTTCACTGCCGCTTTTTTGGCTTATCTAGATGTTTTGCAAGCTAAAAAAAGTTATTTGAGTTACAAACCAACTTCGTCGGACGACTAAATCTTGGAGGAGGCGGACGATATCCGTTGAAACGCCCTATTAGTCTATTTGCGCTTACAGTGATGTAGATTGGGCGGGCGTTGTTTTGGGCTGCTCCGCCACCTCTTCCCCTGCCCTCCAACCACCCTCTAGCCCCGCCGGGCCATTAGGCCGAGGGCGTTGGCGACCAGGCGGGCGGCGGTGAGCGCCGAGAGGCCGTCGCGATCGGCCGAGGCCATGAACTCGACGATGTCGAAGCCGGCGATGCGCGCCTTGCCGGCCACGCCTTGCATCAACTCGACCGCCTGCCAATAGCTCAAGCCGCCCGGTGCCGGGCCGATCACCGCCGGGAAGATGCCGGGGTCGAGGCCGTCGCAGTCGATGGTGATCAGCACCTCGGCCCCTGCCGGGATCAGCTCCAGGATCGGTTGGATGCCGCGCGCCTGCACCTCGCGCCCGGTGACAAAGTGCACGCCCCAATCGAGCGCGTCTTGATAGTCGCCGGCGCGGGCCGAACCGAGGGCGCGGGCGCCGACCTGGACGATGCGCTCGATCCACGGCATCTCGGAGGCCCGGCGCATGGGGCTGGAAAGGCCATAACGCTCACCATCCACTTCGTCGCGCCAGTCGATGTGGGCGTCGATCTGCAGTACGGTGAAGGATCCCCGCCCCTCATAGGCCTGAAAGAAGGGGATGGGCAGGGAATCATCGCCGCCCAACAGGATCGGCCGGGCGCCGGCTGCAAGGATCTGGCGCACGGCGGCGGTGATGGCGGCGCGATTGCCAGCGAAGTCCACCTCATCGCAATCGAGGTCACCGCAGTCGACCACCCGCGCCGGCGGCTCGCCCAGCAGCGGTCCGCCCAGGTCGAAATCCCAATGGTGGCGGGCCGCGCTATAGCCGGCAAGACCCGCACGAACGGCGGCCGGCGCCCCGGCGCAATAGGCCCCGACCGAGCGATAGGAGGTGGCGATCGGCACGCCGAGGATGGCCGCCGCGGCTTCCAGGTCCGCGCCGATGGGTGCCGCCGGCAGCCCCAGGAAGGTGGTGTTACCCTCCCCCGCCTTGAACATGCGGCCGATGCTGGCCTGCTGATCGCTCATTCCTTTGGTCCTTTCTAATGCTTGGCCCCGTTTGTCGTTCCCGCCGTTTGTCGTTCCCACCGCTTGTCGTTCCCGCCGTTTGTCGTTCCCACCGCTTGACGTTCGCCCCGCTTGACGTTCCCGCCGCTTGCGCCATTGGAACAGACTACCCAGGCGGGCGAGCAAATGGCAGTGGGTATCTCGGCTTGGGGTGACGCTTTTGCTTGCGAGACATCGGCCTTTGTGGCGGTATGCGCTTCGATCGCCTGTAGCAAGCAATCCCGTTCCATGCCTTCCGATATGAACGACATTGACGAGACCTTTCGCCAGGCTGTTGCTTGCCACAGCGCCGGCAAGCTTCGTCAGGCGGAGGCGCATTATCGTCAGATCTTGCAACAGAATCCCCGGCACGGTCCCGCCTTGCATCTTCTCGGGGTGATTGCCTACCAGGCCAAGCGGCCGGAGGCTTCAGAGCAATTGATCCGCCGGGCCATTGCCTGCGGCGCCCGCTCGGCGGAGGCCCTCAGCAACCTTGGCAACGCCCTAAAGGCGCAAGGCCGCATCGAAGAGGCGATCGAAAGCTACCGTCAGGCTCTCGCGCTCAATCCGGCTCACGTCAACGCCCTCAACAACCTCGGAGTCGTACTACAAGAAAGTGGCGATGTGGAAGGCGCCATTGCCGCCTATCGCCAGGCCCTGACCCTGGCACCCGACAGTCCCGGCCCGCTCAACAACCTGGGCGTCGGCTTGCAAGGCAAGGCCCAGCACGAAGCCGCCGTCGAGGCCTTTCAAAAGGTGCTGACCTTGCTGCCCGAGCATGGCGAGGCGCGCAGCAATCTCGGCATATCCTTAGAACAGCTCGGCCGGGAGGAAGAGGCGCGGGCCGCCTACGAGCTGGTGATCGAACAGCATCCGACCTTCGCTCAAGGGCACAACAACCTTGGCGGCCTGTTGTTGAAACAAAGGCGCCACGATGAAGCCATCGCCGCCTTCAAAAAAGCGGTCGCCCTGGACCGGTACCAGCTTGACCATCATCGTAACCTGGCGAGCGCCATGAGCGCCGTTGGCCGCTACGACGAAGCGGTCGAAAGCTTGCGACAGGCGGCCAGCCTGGCACCAGGGGATACCCGGATCCTGGTCGGCTTGGGCGAAGCCTTTTGGGCAATGGGGATGGACGAAAACGCCGAGACCCAATTCGAAGCTGCCCTTAGAATTGATAATGACACCGCCGACGCCTTGGTCGGCCTGGCCGCTGTCCGCTACCAGGAGGCAACGCCCGGCGTCGCCGGCGCGCTTTTGGAACGCGCCATCGCGGCGGACCCAAGCCATCGGCGGGCGCGTTTTTATCTGGGCATGATCAGGGACCAGCAAGGTAAGGCCGACGAGGCGGAGCCACTCTTCGCCGGGCTGGTGGCCGAGGGTCGTGGCTTCCTGGTGGAAAGCTGGCACTATGCGAAGGGCCAGTGCCAGGCCTCCACCCGTCTTTTTTCCTCATCCTTCGAGACTTTGCGCCATGGATTGAGCTTGGCCCCAAAGGATGGCCTGGTTTTGGAATTTGGCGTGCTCTTTGGCCGCAGCTTGAATTTTATCGCTGGCCACCATCAGGGCCAAGTGCACGGCTTCGATTCCTTCCAAGGCTTGCCGGAGGACTGGGGGCAAATACACGCCGGCGCCTATACCACGGGCGGCCGGCTGCCCAAGGTCGCGGACAACGTTCGCCTGCACGCAGGCTGGTTCGAGGACAGCCTGCCGGCTTTCCTGGCTGAACACCCGGGGCCCGTCGCTTTCATGAATGTCGACTGTGACCTTTATAGCTCGACCAAGACCATCTTTGATCACCTGGCGCCGCGCATCGTGCCGGGATCGGTGATCGTCTTCGACGAGTACCTCTGCACCGGCCAGTGGCGAGACGACGAGTATCGGGCCTTCCAAGAAGCCGTGGCGGCTCACGGCTGGCGCTACGAGTACGGCGCTTTCAACCTCTTCGCCAAGCAGGCTACCGTGATCATTGGTTAGCGCCCCCTGGGTCATCGAGGCAATTTCGGTTTTGTTGGCCAGCCAAGTCCGCAGTCTTCATCGTCCATGAGCGCTTCTGAACGATCAAGCATGTGACTGCCCTCTACGATGAATAATAAAAAATTTCTTAATTTCTTTGGCGGGGACAATAAATATGATATATATTTTATTGATTAAATAAATATTCACAGATATCTTTAATATTTGAGACAAAATTTAAATAAAAATCAAATTTTTTCTATTGATTTTCAAAATCCTATCTGTCATGATCTCATCAACATTTTCGCTGTCCCTGGTGAGTATTGAACATGGCTAACGATAAGAAGCAAAATACTGAAGAAGTCGCACAAACTGTTGATCGTCGCGCGTTTTTGGCAAAGTGCGGTAAGTTCGCCGCCGTCACCCCGCCCACCGTCGCTTTGATGTTGTCGACATCGAAGGAGAGCCTGGCCACCTACGGCTCCGGATATGGCGGCGGCCACCGCCCACGCCGTCGCCGCCGCCACGGCAGCGACTAGACGCTGCGACACCGGCCCTCGCCTTCTAAGTCTCAGAAAAGGGCGCTGCTTGAAAAAGCGGCGCCCTAAGTCCTTTGCCGGTTCACATAACTCGCCAGATCGTCAGTTACGCCGGCGCATTTCCCCCAAGAGGCGCCCCGGTGAGAGGCGACTGAGAACATCGACCGCGTGATGCAGTTGCCAGGTGAAGAGGTTGCCACTCGACCCATAGCGCCGGCTCAGCCGATGCCAGGCGAAAGCCAGGCGTAGATTGCCCCAATAGAGGCCCACCTGGGCAAGCAAGCCACTGTAAAGCTGCGCTAAACATCGTTCCCGGTGCCACAGCGCACCAGCTCGGGCGGGTCGCTTGAACGGCCACTCAAGGCCGAAGAGATGGCCGGCCATCAGGAGCTGTGCATCGAGCACGACCCCGAGGCGCTGGCGATCGAGGCGGTCTTCGATCCAGGCCCAATCGATAGCCTGCCAATGACAGCGCAGGATGGCGGTGAGGTCGAGCAGATCCCGCAGTCGCAAGACGCCATGGTAGAAGCCCCGGTCGTGGGCCTGAGAATGCAGGAGATTGTGCAGAACCCGGCAGCTCGGCGACGGGGCAAAGAGACGAAGTTGATCCTCGCATTTTCCGTCGATGCGGTCGCCAAGTGGTTCGGCATGCCGCCACATTTCGCTGGCCGGCAGCAGATAGGTGTGGCGCACCACTTCCTTGTGCAGGTCGATGCCGCCGGGGTCTTGCCCGGGCCGGCCGAGATCTGCGTGGCTGTGCAGCTCGCTCGGATAGCGCTTGATGACCTGGTAACCAATGTGGTCCAGGGCGACCACGGCCTCTTCTGCCAGCTCTGCCGGCACCAGTAGGTCCAGGTCCGCCATCATCCGCGCCGTATCCGCGCAATGGGGCGCGGCAAAAAGGCCAACACCGCCTTTCATCAGCATCGGTTCAATGCCGGCGGCGTTCAAGGTCCGAACCGCCTCGATGGCCTGCTTCTTGAGGGCCTGGTTGCGGGTTTCATTAAGCTCATAGAGCATCGCCAGATAGTCGGCCAAATCGTCCGGCAAGACCTCGAGGCGAGCCTGTCGCTGCAGGCTGCGGTAAAGCGCCGGGCTGACCAATTCTTCGTTGGCTAGTAGGACCACGTCTTC
Source organism: Rhodospirillales bacterium (assembly GCA_965222795.1). Taxonomy (GTDB): domain Bacteria; phylum Pseudomonadota; class Alphaproteobacteria; order Kiloniellales; family CBDCUY01; genus CBDCUY01. The sequence continues at coordinate 5,561,266 of OZ244972.1, forward strand.
CTGGTCCCATCGCTCCGGGCAAGTCTCCCGGCCCGGGCTAAGAATGGCGCAAGCCGCGGCCAGCGAGGCCGGCACCGGGATCACTGGCAGAGATCCTCGAGCAACGTGATGGCATGATCGAGCCCCGATAGGTTTAGCTCGTAACACGCGATGCCCTCAATCCACTGCACCAATTGGGCAATTTCCTCGGCCGTCAGCTTACCGAAGATCGGACAGAAGCCGATCATCAGCCGCCGCAGGGCGTCGGCTGGCGCCATGGGCGTAAGACGTGTTTCCGCATCGGGCTGATAGTTGGGAAAGACGATCCAGGAAACCGGCCAGGATTGCTCTGGTCTGGGACGGGCAGCAACACCTTCGGGCAGGAGATAGCGGACGATCTTGTCATCACATCGGTGATGTATGGCCAGATCGTCTATCTGAGGGTAGTAGGGCCGTAGCAACTCCCAAGAGCCTTGTTTGACGCAGACCCCCATCGGCACCGCCCGCGCCGACAAGTCACCCTTGGCCAGGACCGTGGTATCGTCGCCCAGGAGATCGAAGCCTCGGGCCGAAAGCGCCGCCGTCAGGGTGCTTTTGCCGTGCCCCGATTTGCCCGGCATCAAGAGGTAGCGGCCGCCGCGCAGCAGGGCGCCGGCATGGATCGCGCAAAGTCCCGCAGAGTTCTGTAGGGCCCGCACCACCATATGGCCCTTGACCGCCGGGGCAATGGCGTCGAGGGACTGGGCATCGCAGACCGGCAAGCCATCTTCCAGCAGGAGGATGTGATCGCCGTGCCAGGCCACACGGTAGGTGCGGTCCGGCTGATTGGTCATTTCCGCACAGGCCAAGTGCCCGATAACCGGGTGGATCCAGTCATATAAGGGACGATCGGCGTAGGCGACCCGAAAGAGGCTGTCGAGGAGGCGATAGTCGCCTCCTTGAAAGACTGCGTTGGCCAGGCTTTTTGGATCGATAGGGGCTTGGTAGGCCGGAAAGGGTTCGAGGTGGTTGAAGAAGAAATCTTCATCCACGCTGCCGTTGTCCAGCAAGTTCCGGTCGCTCCATTCGCGCAGGATCTGCGCCACGTAGCTGTCCGCTAGCGAGCGATCGAGCGCGAACTCGTGACTCAAGCTCTGAGCCGCCTGCTCAGGATCAAGCCCCTCGGCCAGGCAACACCAGATGTAGGTGGCGGTTGTGTTGGCCTCGTAGAGTTCTTGGCGCCCGGCATGGAATAACAGGCTGCCGTCACCGATAAAGTGGACCGAAACCTCGGGCGAGGCACCGTGTGTCAAAGTCATGATCGCTTCAATTCTTGCGGTTGCAGGCCCAGGAACCAGCGGCTCCAAGTGCCTGTTACGTTTAGCCGAATAGAATTGAGAAGCGGTAAAATCGGGTGGCTTAGAGGGCCTTAGGTTTCTTGCCCGTGCCGCAGCCAGGCGGCCGCACCACGCAAGGCCGGCATCTCCGCCTCGATGAGCCAGGTGGGAATGGCTCGCACATAATCAGAGAAGCGGCCCTTGGCCTCGAAGCGCTCGCGGAAGGGCCCGGCGGCAAAGGTCTCGGCGAAGCGTGGCAGGATCCCGCCGCCAAGGTAGAGGCCGCCGCGGGCGCCCAGGGTTAGGGCCAAGTCCCCGGCCGCACCACCCAATATCGCCGAAAATCGATCCAGCGTTTCGCAGCAGAGCGGCGAGGAGCCATCGATGCCGCGTGATACGATGTCGGCGCTCTCTAGCGCCTCAGGTACCGCACCCGCTAGCTCCGATAGCGCCAGGTAAAGCACCCGCAGTCCCTCCCCGGAAAGCAGCCGTTCCAAGGAAACACGGCCATAGCGGCGCCTCAACAAGCGCAGAATTTCGGCTTCCCGATCATCAAAGGGAGCAAAACCCACATGCCCCCCCTCCCCGGCCAGCGGGATCCAGCCGACGGGCGACCAAAGCAAGCCGGAAACGCCCAGGCCGGTGCCAGGACCGAGCACCGCGATCGTTGCCCGCTCGACCGCCTGCCCACCGCCGATTTGGCGCTTTTCTGCCGCAGAGAGGCCCGGCAAGGCCATGGCCAAAGCGGTGAAGTCATTGATCACTTCCAGCTTTTCCAGGCCAAGTTGGCCCGCCGTGGTGGCGATGGAGAATTGCCATGGGCTATTGGTAAAGCGGACCTCGTCACCCTTCACCGGGCAGGCAACTGCAAAGCAAGCATAACGCGGTCTGCGGTCCGCCTGCTGAGACAGATAGGCCTCCACAGCGCTTGCTACATCTGGGTAGTCGGCACAAGCCAAGCTAGCTAGCCGCTGCGGCTTGCCGTCTGCGCCGACGAGGCCGAAGCGAGCGTTGGTGCCGCCGATATCCGCCACCAGCACGATGTCTTTCCTCTTTCCACGTGAGGCCACTCGTCCAAGCGAAGAGATTTATAACAGCAAACCAGAGTGAAGAGTTCCTTGATGGCATTCGAAGCCATTGAGGCCAGCTACAACGAATCAGATCGTCACGCAGCGATCCAAACACGCCAAGTCCGATCTGCCAGGAACGCGGCTACCTAAGTCAGGGTCGGACCGCAGCGGCCTTCCGCTATCCAATTACGGGAACAGCAGCAGTGTCCTCACCCTTTATGATTTGCGGCGTGCTAACGTCGGCGCCCCAACGATGGAAAAACCGGCATTAGTGGATTTCGTCTACAGGAATGTCCGCTATGCCCTTCGCGTCACAGAACACGTTTACTTCGGTATATAGCCGCGCGCGCAGGACCTTGTCATAACGAACAGGCTTCCAGACAAATACCTTTGGCCATCTACCGGTTCTTTGGCAAAGAACGAGGTCTAACAATAGTATTTGCGGATTGATTCCTTGAGGGACCTTCGGCACCAAAATAGGTTCCACACCAGGATTTGTTACATAGACCTCACCAACCACATGGAAATCGTGGGGCGCGGGCGGAGAAAGGTTTATCCATGCATACCAATCACAGGTATCAGCGTCTTTGCAAGAAACACAGCCTCCTTTGGTTTTAATTTTTTTCATTTCAATCCCCTTTTGATTGTTTTCTAATTACAATTAATAATTAAAACCTTTTTACGGGAAATATTCAATCATTTCTTTATATATATATTAGTATTAATACTATAATTAGCAATACATAGAGCGTTACAAAAAAATTATCCGACAATTTTCGAATTGAGTGGCTTGCGTGTTAGTCAGTTCGGCCGTCGATTAACCGTGATCGTTGTGTGGAAGATCTTCCTGCCGATGACGCAATCTCGGATCTGCCTTCGGGAAGGTGTTGAACCGTTACCAAGGACCGAAAATCACGAGCCCTGCCGTTCCCCAGATTGGAATGCATAGCAGCCATGCAACTTGCCGGTCTTCACCTGCGGTTAATTCCCGATTAGTCTCCCCCAGGAAGGAGCAACGGCGGATGACGGAGGAGCGTGGCAAAGGCCGAGGGCGGTTGGTGCTGCGGAGCGTTCTCCTAGGCGTGGCACCTTTGGTGGCGCTTGGCATTCTTGCCTATGTCTATGTCACGGGTGGGCGCTACGTCACCACCGAGAACGCCTACGTCAAGGCCGATATCATCACCATCAGCAGTAACATCGACGGTCAAGTAACCGCCGTCCATGCCCGCGACAACCAGAGTGTCGAGCAGGGCGAGCTCTTGTTCACCATCGATGCCCGCCCCTATGAGATCGCCCTGACGGCGGCCGATGCGGAACTTGCCAATGTACGCCAGCGCCTTGAATCCCTGCGGGCGCAATTCCAGCAGGGGCGCATGGAGGTGGCCGCCGCGGAGGAGCGCCTGCGCTACCTGCGAGGCGAACACGCGCGCCAGAAGCAGCTTCTTTCCAAGGGCCACGGCACTCAAGCGCGGCATGACGAGGCCGAACACAACTACTTTATGGCCCGTCGGCGCCTGGGCGTTGTCAAGGAGACCAATCGCATGGTCTTGGCGGAACTTGGCGGGGCCGCCGACCTTCCGAGCGAGGACCATCCGCTCTACCTGCAGGCCCTGGCGGCACGAGAACGGGCCGCCCTCGACCTCAGCTATGCAGCGGTGCAGGCGCCAGCCGACGGCATCCTCAGCAATGTCAGCTTGGAGCTCGGCGAGTACGTCGAAGCGGGCGATCCCCTCTTCGCCTTGGTGGCCATCGAAGAGCCCTGGGTGGAGGCAAACCTGAAAGAGGTTCACCTGACCCATGTCCGGCTGGGCCAATCGGCGAAGATCGTGGTCGATAGCTACCCGGACCTCTTGTGGCACGCGACCGTCGAAAGCATCAGCCCGGCCACTGGTTCGGAATTCGCCATTCTGCCGCCGCAGAACGCCACCGGCAACTGGGTCAAGGTGGTGCAGCGGGTGCCGGTCCGCCTGAAGCTGCACGACAGCCCGCACATGGGATTGCTGCGCGCCGGCATGACGGTCACCGTCAGTATCGACACCGGCCACAAGCGTGATGCCCTGGCCGCCATCCAAGGCGTCTTGCAGCGGCCGTCCTTGGATTAGCATGAGTGCCCTGGCGGAATCGGCGCCGGCACGCCTCACCCGACGCGGGCTGGCCACTGCGCTTTGCGTAACCGTGGGTACCTGGGCCTATTCCTTTACCTGGAATTCGGTGGGCGTCGCCCTGCCGCACATGCAAGGCGCCTTTTCCGCCACCGTCGACCAAGTCACCTGGGTGATGATCGCCTTCGTCATCGGCGGCGCCATGATGACCGCCAGTATCGGCTGGCTCAGTGCCCGTTTCGGCCGCCGCCAAGTCTACCTCTGGGCAACCTCCCTCTACACCCTGTCCCTGCTCGGCTGCGGCCTGTCGTCCAGCCTGACGGAGGCGGTGTTATGGCGTTTCGTTCAGGGTGCCTCCGGGGCGCCGCTCATCTCTTTGGGGCAGGCGATTGCCGTCAATTCCTTCCCGCCGGGGCGCCATGGCCAGGCGACCTCGCTTTGGGCGCTTGGCTTCGTCACCGGCAATGTGATCGCACCGACCCTGGCTGGCCGCCTGATCGACGACTTGGGCTGGACCTGGATCTTTTACTTCAATGCGCCGATCGGCCTTGGCGTCCTGGTCTTTGCCTATTTCCTCTTGCCCAACAGCGAGACCTCGGCCCGGCGGCTCGATTGGATGGGGCTGCTGTCGCTCTTGATCGGGGTGGGTATGCTGCAGCTGATGCTGGCCCGCGGCGAGCGCCTGGACTGGTTTTCCTCCACCGAGGTGGTGATCGAAGCCGTCGTTGCTGGCCTCGCTATCTATGTCTTTCTGGTGCACACCTTCACCGCCAAGAACCCCTTCGTCGACCGCGCCCTCTTCCAAGATCCCAACTATGCCTTGGGATTGTTCAGCATCTTCCTGGTTGGCGCGGTCCTCTACCTGCCGCTGTTGCTGCTGCCCCTGCTGCTGCAGCACATCGGCGGCTATCCGTCGATCGAAATCGGCGACTTGCTGCTGTCGCGCGGCCTCGGCTCGATCCTCGGCCTCACCATCATGAGCCAGATTCGCGACCGCATCGACCCGCGGCCGATTCTCTGCCTGGGCCTGATCATCGCCGCCTATCCCGCCTGGACCATGTCGCAGTGGACCGTCGATGTCAGGCCCTGGGACGTCATCTGGACCAACTTCCTGCAAGGCAGTGCGGCCGGGGCCATTTGGGCGCCGCTCAACACGCTTACCCTCTCCCGCCTCAACAAGCGGGTGCAGGATCAAGGCTTTGCCCTCTTCTACCTCAACTTCGACATCGGCAGCGCCATCGGCACGGCGGCCATCGTCTCGTTGCACGCCCGCCACAGCCAGCTCAACCACGCGCTTTTGACCGAGGCGGTCACCCCCTTCAACGAGCTGTTGCGCTACGGCAGCGCCAGCCGCCTGTGGGAGATCACCAAGACCGAGGGGCTAGCCGCCCTCGACCTGGAGATCACCCGCCAGGCGACGATGATCGCCTACAACAACAGCTTTCTCATCAGCGCCATCGTCATCTTCGCGCTACTGCCCCTGGTCATCTTCTTCCGCCACCGGCCGGCGGAAGCACCGCGAGACCGCACCTAAAAATCCCCCGGTTCGACTTGGAGGCACTTGATGCCCTTCTGGCGCCACATCTCGACCACCCGACTGCGGTCCTCGAAGACCAGGTAGGGGCGCCCATAATCGGCGATGATCCGCTCCAGGATCTCCGCCTTGACCTCGGAATCCTCGCGGCGGTCGCCCTTGGGCCTGAGAAAGATGTCGTGAAAGTAGATCTCGTGCCGCTCCAGCCACTCGATGGAGGTGCCGCGCTGGTGCTCGGAGCGGCCGGTGACGACGAGGATCAGGTTGTTGGGGTCCTTGGCCAGGAGATGGTTCAGATAGAGGATTTCGTCGTGCGGCTCGTCCTTGTAGGAGGCAGCGAAAAACGCCCCCCAATCGCGCGGCCGGGTCTCGATATGGTGCAGGCGATGCTCCACCTTGGCAAGCGTGCCGTCGATATCGAAGATGATCACCCGGCGTTCTGATGCCCCAGGATCTGCCATCAAAGCTTCCTCACGTCCTTTCTCCCGCCCGTCCAGAGAGACCCGCCCATCCAGAAACCCGCTAGGAGATCGCCTCCTTGCGAAAGGGGCCGCCTGCCGCCAGGGCCTCGATCTCCTCATCCACCATCGCCCGCTCCTGATCGAGGAAGCGCGCCACCGCCTGGCGAAAGCCCGCATCGGGAATCCAATGGGCGCTATAGGTCGGCACCGGCAGGTAGCCGCGCTGGATCTTGTGCTGTCCCTGGGCCCCGGCCTCGACCCGCTGCAAGCCCTGGGCGATGGCATAGTCGATGGCCTGATAATAGCAGAGCTCAAAGTGAAGAAATCGGTAATGGCCGGCACAGCCCCAGTTGCGGCCGTAGAGGGCATCAGCACCTTGCAGGTTGAGCGCGCCGGCGACCGGCCGCCCCTTGTCTTCCGCCACGATCAGCACCACCCGGTCGCCCAGGCGTTCGGCCAGCAAGCGAAAGAAGGAGCGGGTGAGATAGGCATAGGCCCATTTCTTGTCGACGGTGGCGAGATAGAATTCGTAGAAGGCATCCCAGTGGTAGGCGGAGATATCGCCGCCGCTCAAGGCCCGGATGGTGAGGCCGCTTGCCGCCGCCTCGCGCCGCTCCTTGCGAATGGCTTTGCGCTTGCGCGAGGAAAGGGCTGAAAGGAAGTCGTCGAAGTCGCCATAGCCCTGATTGTGCCAATGATACTGCAGGCCCTGGCGTTGTAAAAAGCCGGCCTCTCCCAGACTTTGCCATTCCTCTTCTTGCGGAAAGGTCACGTGCAGGGATGATACCTTGTGGGCGCGCGTTACTTCCCGCAGGCCGGTCATCAACGCGGCTGCGATGCTGTCCCGATCGGCATCCGGTCGGACCAGCAGCCGCGGCCCCGGCACCGGCGTAAAAGGGACACAGGACTGCAGCTTGGGATAATAGCTGCCGCCCACCCGCTCGTAGGCATGGGCCCAGCTGTGATCGAAGACGTACTCGCCCATGGAATGGCTTTTGAGATAGAGCGGGACTGCACCGAGCAGCCTGCCGGCTCTATCCTGCAAAACCAGATGCTGAGGCAGCCAGCCGGTTTTCGGCCGCACCGACCCGCTTTCCTCCAGACTGTTTAGGAAGGCATGGCTGACGAAGGGATTGTGAATTCCGGCGCAGGTATCCCATTCCTCGGAAGGTACATCAGAAATCCGCTCTAGGATTTTGATTTCGATGTTTTCGCTTCCGTCAGGCATGGTCTAGACCCGAATCGATCCGAGGCATATTCGATTTTCGTGGTCCATTCCCTCAGCTGGGAACCCACGAGGGTCTGACGTCCCGCACGCTTGACCGAGACCCGCCGCTATTTCACTGGCTCGGGGAGCTTGTCCGGTGTCTTCGGCGAGGGTAGCTGCTTCGGGCCCTGGTCGGCCATCGGATAGCGGAAGACCGGTTTGCCATCCTCAATCTCCACCAGCACCAAGCCGCCCTTGGCGAGCTTACCAAACAACAATTCATCGGCCAGCGGCTTCTTGATGTGCTCCTGGATCACCCGGGCCAAGGGGCGAGCCCCGTAGAGCGGCTCATAACCGCGCTTGGCGAGCCACTTGCGGGCGTCCTCGGAGAGCTCGATGGTGACGTTGCGGTCGGCCAACTGGGCTTCCAGCTCAATCACGAACTTGTCGACGACCCGCGAGACCACTGCTTCGGAGAGGCTGTTGAAGCCGATGATCGCGTCCAGGCGGTTGCGGAACTCAGGGGTGAACATGCGATCAATGGCTTCCTTGTCGTCACCCATCCGTTCTTCGCGACCGAAGCCCATGGCCGGCTTGGCGAGATCGGCAGCCCCAGCATTGGTGGTCATGATCAAGATCACGTTGCGAAAGTCGACCGACTTGCCGTTGTGATCGGTCAGTTTGCCATAGTCCATGATCTGCAGGAGGATATTGAAAAGGTCCGGGTGCGCCTTTTCGATCTCGTCCAAAAGCAGCACCGAGTGGGGATGCTGGTCGATCGCATCGGTCAGGAGGCCGCCTTGGTCAAACCCGACATAGCCGGGCGGGGCGCCGATCAAACGGCTGACCGAATGCCGCTCCATGTATTCCGACATGTCGAAGCGGGTGAGCTCGATACCCAAAGACCGTGATAGCTGGCGCGCGACTTCCGTCTTGCCGACGCCGGTCGGTCCGGAGAAGAGGTAACAGCCGATCGGCTTTTCCGGGTCGCGCAGCCCGGCGCGGGAAAGCTTGATCGCCGCGGTCAAGGCCTGGATCGCCTTGTCCTGACCGAAGACCATGGTCTTTAAGTCGCGTTCCAGGTTCTTCAGGGCCGAGCGGTCGTCTTTCGAGACACTCTTGGGCGGGATGCGGGCGATCTTGGCAATCACCGCCTCCACTTCCTTGACGCCGATGGTCTTGCGGCGCTTCGATTCGGGCAGCAGCATCTGCGCCGCGCCGACCTCGTCAATCACGTCGATCGCCTTATCCGGCAGCTTGCGGTCGGAAATATAACGAGCCGCCAGCTCAACCGCCGTGCGGATGGCATCCTGGGTGTAACGCAAACCGTGGTGTTCTTCGTAATAGGGCTTCAGGCCGCGCAGAATCTTGACCGCATCTTCCACCGATGGCTCGGTGATGTCGATCTTTTGAAAACGCCGGACGAGCGCCCTATCCTTCTCAAAATGGTTGCGATATTCCTTGTAAGTCGTTGACCCTATGCAACGAAGTGTGCCGCTTTGTAGGGCGGGCTTAAGCAGATTGGAGGCGTCCATGGCACCGCCCGAGGTAGCGCCCGCGCCAATCACCGTATGGATCTCGTCAATGAAAAGGATCGCCTTCGGGTGGGCCTCCAGCTCGGCCACAACCGACTTAAGGCGTTCTTCGAAGTCGCCGCGATAGCGCGTACCGGCCAAGAGGGAGCCCATGTCGAGGGCGAAGATAGTTGCGCCCACAAGCACTTCCGGCACTTCACCGTGGACAATCTGCCGTGCCAATCCTTCGGCTATGGCGGTCTTACCCACCCCCGGCTCGCCAACGAAGAGCGGATTGTTCTTTGTGCGCCGACAAAGGACCTGGATGGTGCGCTCGGTTTCCGCTTCACGACCGATCAATGGATCGATCTTGCCGTTCATCGCCTTGTTGTTGAGATCAACGCAATAAGCGTCTAAGGCTTCGTGACCTTTGCGAACCACCTCCTCGGCATTGGCATCTTCGTCGGCGCCGCTCACCGGCCGGCGCTGTTCCTTGCCTTGCACCTTGGCGATGCCGTGACTGATGTAGTTGACCGCATCCAAGCGGCTCATCTCCTGCTGTTGCAGGAAGTAGACCGCGTGGGTTTCGCGCTCCGAGAACATCGCCACCAGTACATTGGCGCCGGTGACCTCCTCGCGCCCGGATGACTGCACGTGGATGGCAGCCCGCTGCAGTACCCGCTGAAAGCTCGCGGTTGGCGTTGCATCGTCCATATGGACCGAGATCAAATTGGAAAGTTCGTTATCGATGTAGTCGAGCAGCGTGCTTTTCAAGCGCTCTAAATCGACCCCGCAGGCGCGCAGCACGGCAGTAGCGTCCGCGTCCTCTGTCAGGGCCATCAGCAGGTGCTCTAGCGTGGCGTACTCATGTCGACGCTCGTTGGCGTGGGCCAAGGCACGATGCAGCGTTTTCTCTAAATTCGTCGACAGCATCCGACGACCGTTCCCTTCAAGCTTGAGGTTCCTATCAAAGCCTTAACCCCGATCAAGGTTGCCTGTTAACGCTTAATGACTCTTCCTTTAGTCCTTCTCCAGCGTGCACTGCAGCGGATGTTCGTGCTTGCGGGCATAGTCGATGACCTGAGCGACTTTCGTTTCCGCCACCTCGTAGGTGAAGACGCCGCAGACGCCGACCCCGCGGTGATGTACGCGCAACATGATTTCCGTGGCCTCTTCCCTCGATTTTCCAAAGAAGGATACCAGCACGTGAACGACGAACTCCATGGGCGTGTAGTCGTCGTTCAGCATGAGCACCTTATACATTGAGGGCTTCTTCGTCTTAGGTTTCGTCTTGACGACGACGCCCGTCGATGGCGGCGGCTCGTTCTTGTTATCGCGATCACTCATAAACGACATGGATGCCCGTGACAGAGTCTTACCTGCTCATGATATGAGATCGACCCTAGCAAGGAAAAGTCCTCAGGCGATTAAATTCTGATCCAACCTGTCGGAGAAGTCGACGGCCTTAGTCAAAAACCACTCTCCGCCCTGTACCGGCCGAGAGTCAACCCCAGGGCACATCGCGAATGCCCCGCCAAGGTTCTGTCGTGCCTCGCCGGCGGGAAGCCGACATACAGGCGGCAGCGATCAATGCAGTCTCCTTGCCCGCCGAAAAACATGAACCGTGCTGTAGTCCAAGGCGGTCTCTGTAAAGAAGGCTTCACACCACTCGTCAGCCTCGATCGCTCCTCCCGCAAGCCGCAAGCCGCAAGCCGCAAACAGGATTAACGAAACCAACCGAATTAAACTTAATTAACGAAAAAATCAGTTAATCATATGTTTTATAATTAAAAAATCATAATTCAGTTCCCACCCAGGAGGGCAAGATAAGAGGCAAGCCCAAGGCCCCCTACGATTTCCCATGCCCAATCCCGACGGCCCAGCGGCAAGGCCTACGCAAAGGCACGCTCTCTAAATTTTTACTCTATTTGATAAGATTCTCGTACAGGAAAACATGAGAAAGCAATGTAAAGGCGCTGCAAAGACTATGTTTTGTGATATAGTGGCCCAATTCGGTGATTCATTTAACGAGAATGCAAGATGTTAGGGATAATATGTGGACATCTGTAGTTCGTTTTTCTAGAATCTATCCGCCTATTTATGTTTAATGTTTCGGGGGTGGGGAGGTATTCCTTGTTTGGGGCAAAACAAGATCGTTTTTACTATGCTTGCGGTTCCGGCCGTTTACGGTGGCTTGGCATCGCGTTTTTTTCATTCGGCCTTCTGCTCCTTGCCAATGCGCCTTTAGCCCAGGCCAAGTACGCCTCGATCGTCATCGATGCCGGTACGGGCAAGGTCTTGCATGAGGTGAACGCGGACACCCGCAACTATCCTGCGTCGCTGACCAAGATGATGACCATCTACCTTGCGTTTGAGGCTCTGGAAAATGGCCGTTTGACCCTAGGGCATCCACTCAAGGCATCGCGGCAGGCTGCGCGCCAACCGGCATCCCGGCTTGGGCTGCGGCGGGGCGAGAAAATCACCGTGGAAGACGCAATTCGGGCCCTGGTGACCAAGTCGGCCAACGATGTCGCCGTCGTCCTCGCTGAAGCGCTGGGTAAAAGCGAGAGGAATTTCGCCAAGATCATGACCCGCAAGGCACGGGCCTTGGGCATGTCCCGGACCACCTTTCGCAATGCATCGGGCCTCCCGCATCGTGGCCAGTTGTCTACGGCTCGGGATATGGCAACCCTATCCCTGGCGCTGTTGAGGGATTTTCCCCAGTATTATCATTATTTCTCGGCCAAGACGTTTTCCTATCGCGGCCGCACCTATCGCAACCACAACAAACTTCTCAAAAACTATCGTGGCGCGGATGGTATCAAGACCGGCTATATTCGCGCCTCCGGCTACAACCTCGCGGCTTCTAGTCAACGCAACGGTCGTCGCCTGATCGCCGTTGTTTTCGGCGGCAAGACTTCCCGGTCACGCAACCGCCACATCGCCAAATTGCTCGACCGCGGCTATACCCAGCTGGCCCAACTGCCAACACCGAAAACCGTGTTCCCGGCGGCACCTAAGCCACTGGCGCTCGCCAAAGCTTGGCTTAACGCGAAACACGAGGGTACTCGGTTGGCCGCAGTGGCGCCCAAGCCGGTACGCAAAGATTTCTCGAACAGCAAGGTCGCTGCGGCTCATGGTGTTGCGCCGGTGGCAACCCGCAAACCAAGCAAGCGCAGCAACGGCCGGTTTGGCATACAGGTCGGGGCATACTATGCTTATCGTCAGGCTGAACGGCGGGCTGCCCAGGCTGCCGACGCACTTCCAGACTTACTCTCCGGCAGCCGGGTCTCAGTCACCCACGTCCGCGGTCGCAATGGTCGACTGTTTCGGGCGCGTCTGGTGGGCCTAGAGCGCCAGCAGGCACGCCTTGCCTGCAAAGGCCTGCGGGCAGCCGAGTTCGATTGTCTGGTTGTCACCGTCCGTGGCGGTACCCGGGTGGCCGGCCTGAACTAGCCTTCGCTTGAACTGGAAGCCTTCAGCAAATGGCGTTCACCGGGGCCGAACCCTGGCCCCGGTCGCCGCTGACTTTCAAAGACAGTGGGAACATCGCCGTAATCGCTTGCCGCGACGTCAATCCCAGCTTCTATTCAAAGATTTTCCGGCGCCTCGATACCGCTGGCCGTGAGCTGCTCGACCAACGCTGACTTCAGCCGGGCCAAACCCGCCTCATCGGCTGCCTCACAGCGAGCGACCAGCACATCCTGAGTGTTGGATGCGCGCAACAGCCACCAGCCGTCATCCGTCTTCACCCGCACGCCGTCAATATCGTTGACCTCGGCACCGCTCTCCCGGAGACGATTGCGCACTTCCTGCACAACCTGGAACTTGCGGTCCTCGGAACAATCGAAGCGCAGTTCCGGCGTATTGACCACCTGCGGCAAGGAATCGCGGAAATCCGCCAGGCTGCCGCCGGAACGGTCGAGTGCCGTGATCAGGCGAACCGCGGCATAAAGCGCATCGTCATAGCCGTAATACTTGTCGGCGAAGAAGATGTGGGCGCTCATCTCGCCGGCAAAGGGGGAGTGGACCTCGTGCATCTTGGATTTGATGAGCGAGTGGCCGGTGTTCCACATCAAGGGCTTGCCGCCGGCGCGCTCGATCTCGTCGAAGAAGACCTGACTGGCCTTGACGTCGGCGATGATGGTGCTGCCGGGGCGTTCCTTCAGGATATCGCGAGCCATCAACAGCATGAACTGGTCACCCCAGAGGATACGGCCCTGGCCGTCCACGGTGCCGATGCGATCGCCGTCGCCGTCGAAGGCAACCCCAAGATCGCAGCCTTCGGCACGCACCACTTCCTGCAGCTTGACCATGTTCGCCGGCACGGTCGGGTCGGGATGATGGTTTGGAAAGCGGCCGTCAATCTCTTCGTAGAGCAGGATGTGCTCGCCGGGCAGGCGCTTGGTCAGGGCGACCATGGCCTCGCCGGCGGCACCGTTGCCGGCATCCCAGGCGACCTTATAGGGGCGACTGGCATCATAATCCTGGAGCAAACGATCGATGTAGCTATCGAAGATCGGATGCTCCTCGACGCTGCCTTCCCCGCGCTCATAGTCCCCGGCGGCAGCCAAGCGGCCAAGCTCTTGAATGGAATCGCCGAAGAAGGACGCGCGGTTGCGCACGATTTTGAAGCCGTTGTAGTCGGCCGGGTTGTGCGACCCTGTGATCATGATCCCGCCATCCACATCCAGCGTGTAGGCAGCGTAGTAGAGCATCGGCGTCGGCCCGCGGCCGGTCCGCAGCACAATTAGACCCGTCGACATAAGGCCTTCAACCAAGGCCGCCTCCAAATCTGGCGACGACAGCCGGCCATCATAGCCGACACAGACGCGCGTGCCGCCACCTCGTCGCAAGATGGTGCCGAAGGCGCAGCCCAGGTGATAGGCATCTTCGCGGTGCAGGCTTTGCCCGACACGGCCGCGAATGTCGTATTCCCGGAGGATGGTCGGATCGAAAATGTGGCCTTCGTCAAGGGCTTCGTTATGGCTCACGCTGCTCACCTCGCTCATGCTATGTGCCCTCCCCTACTGAAGTGATGCCGGGGCGCTGGGGCGGCCAACGCAAACATAGTGGAAGCCCTGGGAGGCCATCTCATCCGGGTTGTAAATGTTTCGCAAGTCAATCATCACCGGTTCCTTCATCAGGCTCTTAACACGTTCAAGGTCGAGGCCGCGAAACTCGTTCCATTCGGTGATAATCACCAAGGCGTCCGCGTCCGATAAGGTTTCATAGGCATTGTCACACCAGGCGATGCTGTTGCCCTGCAGCATCGCCCTAGCCTCCTCCATACCTGCCGGGTCGAAGACCCGCAGCTGCGCGCCTGCTTGCCGTAGCAGGGGCAGAATCACCAGACTGGGGGCCTCGCGCATATCATCGGTGTTCGGTTTGAAAGTCAGGCCGAGGATGGCGATCGTCTTCCCTTCAACCGAGCCGCCGCAGCTATCGATCACCTTCTCGGCCATCACCGCCTTGCGGGCCTCGTTCACTTCGATCACCGAATTGACGATCCTGAGAGGCACGTCCTCGCGCTCAGCCGTTTGCGCCAGAGCCCTGGTATCCTTGGGAAAACACGACCCGCCAAAGCCCGGGCCCGGATGCAGGAACTTGCCGCCGATACGCCCGTCGAGGCCGATGCCCTTGGCCACGTCGTGCACGTCGGCACCGGTTCTCTCACAAAGGTCGGCAACCTCGTTGATAAAAGTGATTTTGGTCGCCAGAAAGGCGTTGGCGGCGTACTTTGTCAGTTCAGCGCTCTCCAGGGAGGTAAAGAGGATCGGCGTCTCGATCAGAAAAAGCACCCGGTAGAGCTGGCGCATCACATCGCGCGCTTTTTCGGAAAGCGTGCCGATCACCACTCGGTCCGGGCGCATGAAATCGTTGATTGCCGAGCCCTCGCGCAGAAACTCCGGGTTGGAGACCATGTCGAAGTCCGCATCAGGACGCAGTTGCCGAATGATCTGCTCGACTTCGCGCCCGGTGCCGACCGGAACGGTGGACTTGGTTACCACTGCCGTGTAGCCGTTCATGGAGGATGCTATTTCGCGGGCCGCGTCATAGACATAGCTGAGGTCAGCATAGCCATCGCCGCGCCGGCTGGGGGTGCCGACAGCAATAAAGACAGCGGCAGCACCGGCCATGGCTTCAGCCAAGTCGTTGGTAAAACTAAGCCGGCCCGCCGCAACGTTGCTGGCGACCAGAGTCTCGAGACCAGGCTCGTATATCGGCATTTCACCCCGATGCAGCATGTCGAGGCGCTTGGCGTCCTTCTCGACACAGACAACATCGATGCCGAACTCGGAAAAACAGGCCGCCGATACCAGACCGACATAGCCTGCGCCAATCATGGCAATACGCATTTGGCGTCTCTCCCCTGGCTCTCGTTACTGGGAGACGGCCTTGGACACGTAGCCTTGGGCCGTGTCATAGCGGCGCAGAATCTCCTCAACCTTGGGGCCAAGGTCGGCACGCTCCAGCGCGTAAGCGATGTTGGCCTCCAAGAACCCCGCCTTGTCGCCGCAATCGAAGCGCTGCCCCGCAAAGCGCAGGCCATGGAAGGCGACCCGGTCGATGGTGCGCGCCATGGCATCGGTCAATTGTATCTCGCCGCCGGCACCGGTTTCCTGACGATCGAGCTCGGTAAAGACGCTGGGCTGGAGGATGTAGCGGCCGATGATCGACAGGGTCGAGGGCGCATCGGCCGGAGCCGGCTTTTCGACCAATCCGCGGGCCTTCGCCAAGCGCCCGTCATCGGAAACGACATCCAGGATACCATAGCGGTCCGTGTGTTCGCGGGGCACGTCCATCACCGCCACCAGATTGCCGCCGACCTCTTCATAGGCCTCGACCATCTGCTGCAGACAGGGCTTTTCGGCCATCACCAGGTCGTCGGTTAGGATCACGGCAAAGGGTTCATCACCGACCAGGTTGCGGGCGCACCAAACCGCATGGCCGAGGCCAAGCGGTTCCTGCTGCCGGGTAAAGGCCACCTCACCCGGCTTGGGCAGGGCAGCGGCCAGATCGTCGAGCGTGCTTTGCTTACCCCGTTCGGCGAGCATTTGCTCCAGTTCCGAGACATGGTCAAAATAATCCTCGATCGCCGTCTTGCCATGCGCGGTGACGAAGATGAACTCCGAGATGCCGGCGGCGCGGGCTTCCTCGATGGTGTACTGGATCAACGGCCGATCGACCACCGGCAGCATCTCCTTGGGGACCGCTTTGGTTGCCGGTAGAAATCGGGTGCCAAGACCACCGACTGGAAAGACCGCTTTGCGGACGGGTCGCTGCATGTAATTCACATCCCTATTTGCTCGGAATTATTTACAGTCGGGGTCCGCTCTCCCGGCCCCAGGTTAACTAAGATTTGCTATGGCCTTCGCTTTTAACCTGTGCTGTGGGCCCTTCTACTTTACCAAAAGGACCCTTTTTGCTTCGTTAATCTTTGCGGCAAGGTAATTGGACCCACCCTTGTCCGGGTGTATCTTTTGCATCAGACGTTTGTGAGCCTCGCTGATCTCCTCAGCGCTGGCGCCTGGTTCGAGGCCGAGCACCGCATAGGCTTCTTCCGGCGTCATTTCGATGCGACCGCCGGCCGGCGCGTCCGAGGCGCTTTCACTGGCCCCGGCCGTCTCTCGCCAAGCCTCGCCTTTTTCCCTATCCAGGTAGGCCTCCAGCACCGCTGCCGACTCTCGGTCGGCGGCCATGCATTCCCGCCACAAAGAAACCAGCTCGTCCATGGAAAGGGCCGAAAGCGCTCGACCCGCAAAGGCCCCTTCCAAAACCTCGCCTGTCATCGCCCCACTGTCATGGTCCAGGGTCATCTTAAGGTACCGTGTCGTGATGTCGGAATGTTGGCTGGGCGTTGGCCCGCGCGATGCTTTCCAGCGCTGCCGTAAGTAGCCGCGCTGCCGCAAATAAAGCATGAGAAATGGCAGAAGTAAGGCAATAAAGTACTGCCGGAACAGCAAGAGAACGACCAAACCGACCGTCACCCCCAGGCCGATCAGGATCCAGCGCAGCTTCGGTAGAATCTGCTTGGTGTCAGCATAGGCGAACCAGCGGGCCAAGAGCACCAGGCCCACCAGCAGTGCCAATCCAAGGACAAAGTACGCAATCACGGCACTAGGATACCAAATCTGGCTTAATCATCTTTGATGCCGGTCATGATTAAGGTCATGCCTGGTGTCCCTATTCCGAAATTTGCATAATCATGAGGCGTCCTCCGACCGAGTTTCGGGATCGAAGAGGACACCAGCAACTTCAAGAGTTTAGTGTGGTTTTCAGATCTGAAGTTCGTTTCGCCGTACGCCCTGATAATCATACGAACTTCAGATCCACCACACTAATCAATTTGGTGCGTGATTTGGCGCACCAGGCCACCGCGTTGCTTTGAATAGTCGCTCAGCGCCTTGCGCCCGCCGGCGGCATAGACGGCGACGGCACTCAAGAGATCGCGCAATTGCTGGGCGCTCGAGGCATCGAAGGGACAATAGGCCCCCTTGGTCAGGCGGGCGATCTGTTGAAAGGCCCGCCTGGCGACCGGGTCCCCACCCTCATGAAACAGGAAGCAGGGCACGCCAAGCAGCCCAAGCTCTCCGGCCACATGGCAAACCTCGTCGATATCCTCTTCCATACAATCGCCGACAAACACCAAGGCATTGACCTTCTCTCGCTTAGTCTCGTTCAAGGCGTGCTGCAAGAGCTTGCGAATTTGGGTCCGCCCTCCCAGGCAGTGAACCGAGGTCATCTGTCGCAGCAGGTCGGTCGCCCGGCCGATCCAGGGCGTGGCTTTGAATTCACCAAAGCCACGATAGTAGGCGAGTTGGATATCGAGCCCGCCCAACGCGTCGGTTTCCGTGAACATTTCACCTTGGATGTGGCAAGCCCGATCCCAAGTCGGCTCGCGGCTCGCCGTTGCATCCATCCCGAAAATTAGCCGCCCGCGCTTGTCGCCCGTGCTGGGAGCAGGCGTCAGAGCAACGCGGCGCAAAAACGCGTCGACGTCGCCGCGGCTTGACCGGCTCGGCAGCTTGTCGTCGCCCATGGTCCGCTCCTGCCTCCTGCCCCAATCGTGGCTGGCATTGACCCTACCACTTAGCTAGGGGCTAGGCAGTCGCTCGTCTACCCCCAATGACCGCCAGATCATCGGATTCGAGCGCCACTGCCATCTCCGGCAGATCGATCGCCTGCAGCAAGCCGCGCAGTTCCTGACGCGCCGCCACGTGGCTCATGGTCATGGATACGGTGCTGCCTTCCTCACGCAGATCGAGCAGCGTCAGTCCTTTCGGAAAGAGCTCGCGGAAGATCACCCGCTCGCCAAAGCCAGGGGCCAAGCGGAAGCCGATGCGCTTGGACAACTGGGCCAAGAGATCGGCGATTGCCCGCTTGTTGCGGGCATCAATATGGCTTAGGCGGTTACGGGTCACCACCCAATCGAGGGGCTGGCGACCAAGCCTGGCCCGTGTTTGCCGCTGTTCCCAAACCATCTGGCTGTAGATACTCGGGGCCAGGATCTTTTCGCCCTCGCGGTCAAAACGGGCGAGCAAGTCTAAATCCAGGAAAGAATCGTTCATTGGCGTGATCAAAGTATCAGCCTCGGCGTGGCCGAAACGCGACAGCGAATTGTCGCTGCCCGGCGTATCGATGACGATGAAATCCGAGTCGGAGAGCTCGGCCAGCGCCGCTTTGAGGCGCGCCTGCTCTTCGGCCTCGATCTCTTTCACCGTTTCAGCTTCCGATCGGTAGAGACGCCGATGTTCCGGAAGGCTGAGGTCCATGCCGGTTTCTTGGGCAAAGATGCGGCGGTTTTCGACATAGCGACTAAGCGAGCCTTGGCGGGCGTCGAGGTCGATACTGCCGACCCGCGCGCCTTCGCGCAGCAGCGAGACGATCAGGTGCATAGCCGTGGTCGACTTACCAGAGCCGCCCTTCTCGTTACCAAGGACGATGACGTAAGGTCGTTTTATGGGTCTCTGCTTGCTCACGCCGCGCGAATCCATACCGCCGTATCATGGAAGACAGCGCCCCCCCGCGGCGGGCCGGAATCGGCGCTGGTGAGCGTGTTTATCCCCGCCCCTTCCTCAAAGGCTGCATTCGGCCACAGGCTTTCCACCACCACCACGTCCGGCTGTAGACCATCGAAGACCTTGGCGTGTAGCACCACCGATCCGCGGGCATTGCCCAGGCGAAGCCGGGTACCATCGCTCAGGCCTAACGCCGCCAGGCTTTGCGGATGGATCAGGACTCTCGGGCGCTCCTCCTTGGTCCGGCTGGTCGGCGTCTCGGTAAAGGTGGAGTTGAGGTAATTGCGGGCCGGCGCCGTTACTAGGCGAAATGGATGGTCCGCGCTGGCTTTGTCAATGTTGTCCAGGTGATCGGGCATGGCCGGCATTCGATCAACAGCCTGGCCAACGCCGGACCAATCCGGCTTGAAGTGAAAGCGTGAATCCGCATGCACAAATCCGTTGAGGAAATGGGCCTCCTTGAATGGCAGCGCCCGGTCCAGCCAGCGCCCCTGGTAGAAGGCCGAGGTCGGCGGCAAGCCGGAGGTTTCCAGAGTGGCTTCAATGATCTCCCAAGCGCTCATCTCAAAGCCCCGGTGCTCGGCTCCCAGGCGCGCGGCGAGCGCCACCTGCACCTCATGGTTAGAGCGGCAGCCTTCCGGCGGCTCGATGACCTTGCGCGCGACCTGCAAGTGGGTATGGCCGCCGCTGGTATAAAGGTCGTCGTGCTCCAAAAAACAGGTCGCCGGCAGCACGACATCGGCCATGCGCGCGGTTTCGGTGAGGAACTGCTCGTGCACGCAGACGAATAGGTCGTCGCGGGCGAAACCTTGGCGCACCAGGCTGCCTTCCGGACAGACCACCACCGGGTTGGTATTTTGAATGAAGAGCGCCGTCACCGCTGGACCCTCTCCCAAATCGCGTCGGTTCCCGGTCAGCACAGGTCCGAGCCGCGACTGGTCGAGCACCCTAATTGAAGGATCTTTACAATCAAGGCCTTCGATCAAGGTCTTGTTCAAGGGGTAGAGCCCCGCATTGGAGTAAAGCGCGCCGCCTCCTTCATGTTGCCAAGCGCCGGTCACTGCCGGCAGACAGAGCGCCGCATGCATGCCGGCCGAGCCATTGCGGCTGCGCGAGAAGCCATAGCCAAGCCGAAGAAAGCTGCGCTCGGTGGTGCCGTAGAGGCGGGCGAAGGCGGTGATTTCGTCGACCGACAGGCCGGTGATGGCCGCCGCCCACTGGGGGCCACGCAAGGCAATATGGCTTTCGACCTCATCGTCCCAATCGGTCAAGCGCTCTAAGTAATCCCGATCGGCGTAGCCTTCGTTCAGCAAGACGTGCATAACGGCACAGGCCAAGGCACCGTCGGTTCCAGGCTTTAGCGCCAGGTGCAGATCGGCGACTTCCGCGGTTGGCGACCGATAGGGGTCGATCACCACCAGCTTAGCGCCACGCTCTTTGCGGGCGCGGGAAATGTGGGTCATGACGTTGACTTGGGTGGAGACCGGATTGCCACCCCAGACGACGATGAGGTCGGACTTGGCGATTTCTCGCGGGTCGAGGCCCCGCTTAATGCCGGCCCCGGCGATGTAGCCGGCATCGGCCAGCGTGATACAGATGGTCGAGTCTTGGCCAGAGTAGCGCTTAACGTGGCGCAACCGCTCGATTCCATCACGCTGGACGTGCCCCATGGTGCCGGCATAAAAGTACGGCCAGACAGTCTCCGAGCCATAGCGCTGTTCGGCCTGCGTCAGTCGCTCGGCCACCAGGTCGAGGGCATCTTCCCAATCGATCGGCGTAAAGGCCTCTCGTCCGCCACCCTTGTCGCCGGTTCGACGCAGCGGCAGCGTCAGCCGATCGGGATGGTGCACCCGCTCCGCATAGCGGGCCACCTTGGCGCAAACCACACCGGCTGTATAGCTGTTGTCATGGGCGCCGCGGATTCGGCCGATCCGGGTTTGGCTGAGCCGCTCCACTTCCAACGCACAGGTGCTCGGACAGTCATGCGGACACACGGAATGCACAATATCTGGGCCTGATTTTGCGTCGAGGGGCATGATCTCGTGGTCCGCCTGGCTAATCATCTCGTCGGCACTGTACTGCCGGTGGGGCGACCTTGCAATATGGCTGGAGACCTAGACTGGGGCTTTACCATCCAGCGCCTGCTCCATCAGCTCGGCCAACAGACGAACGCCTGGCTCGATCTGCTTGACAGATATCGAGGAAAATCCAAGGCGGAACATGTTAAGAGGAGGCTGTTTGGCCATGAAGAAGATGGCGCCCGGCTCAAACACGACGCCGCGCTGCAGGGCTGTTTCTGCAAGCCGCGCGGCATCTAATTCCGCCGGTCCATGCACCCAGAAACTGCTGCCGCCAAAAGAGGGCATGACCGTCGAGTCGGGCATGTGCCGGGAGAGCGCTTCGCCCATCGCCTCCCAGCGTTCGCGAAAGGTGCGCTGCAAGCGATGCACCATGGCGTCATAGTGGCCAGCGGAAATGAATAACCCAATGGTGCGCTGATTGTTGGCCGGCGGGTGGCGCAGGATGAGCCGGCGAAGCAGCCGCGCCTCCCGTATGAAGGCCTTTGGTCCGACCAGGAATCCCATTCGAATTCCGGGCGCTAACCACTTGGAAAAGCTCCCAATATAGACAACCCGCCCATCACGATCCAAAGCCTTGAGGGCGGTCGTGGGACGGCTGACAAAGTTGGTTTCGGCCTCGTAGTCATCCTCGACAATGAGAATATCGTGGGTCTTGGCCTTATCCAACAAGGCGTTGCGGCGCTCGATGTCGAGGGTCACAGTGGTCGGTGATTGGTGGCTCGGGGTGACATAGACAAATTGGCAGCCGTGCAGCTTTTCGTCGATGATGAGGCCATCGCGGTCGACCGGCAGCGGCCGCAAGCGGGCGCCGGTTAACGCGAAAATCTGCCGCGCATCGACGTAGCCTGGGTCCTCGCAGCCGACGGTGGCCTCCTTGTTGGCCAATAGTCGCGCCACCAGATAGAGGGCATTTTGCGCACCCAGGGTGATGAGGATCTCATCTGGCGCTGCCTTGACCCCGCGCCGCGGCAGAACCCTTGTGCGAATTTCGTCGATTAGCAGCGGGTCATCCTCGGTAAAGCTATCTTCAGCCCAATCGCGAATCGCCGAGATCGCCTGGGCCTGGCGCGAGCAGTTGCGCCAAGCGGCCACTGGAAAGAGGTGTGAGTCCACCTGTCCGTAGATGAAGGGATAGGCGTAGCTGTGCCACCGAGCAGGTTTGGTCAGTTGGCTATGTAGTGACGGCCGGATTTTCAAATGTTTACATAAATCAATATCTTGTCGGTTTTCATTCGCATGATCGGGCGTTTCCGGCGCCCGCTCTTCCAGCATTTCTGGGTTGACGAAATAGCCTATGCGTTCGCGTGCGACCAGATAGCCTTCGTCGGCAAGGGCCTGATACGCCAGCACCACGGTGTTGCGCGAGACACCGAGGATGCGCGCCAAGCCACGGCAGGACGGCAGCGGGTCCTCGGTTGAAAGCCGGCCATCCAAGATCGCGTCGACCAGTTGACGGCGCAACTGGACTTGCAAGCCGACCGGCGTACCGTGACGTAGCGGAAAGAGGAAGTCCCGCATCCTGTGGCCTCAAAGAAATATCTGACTGGACCTATAAATGATCCGCACGGTGAGTCTAGATTTCTCTCTAACATGATACAAGCAGGTGGAGTCCGCCATGAATTACGTTTCGGCCAATCCAAACACTCTCGAGCAGCACTGGATGCCGTTTACCGCCAATCGCGACTTCAAAGCGGATCCGCGTCTGCTGGTCAAGGCCGAGGGGATGTACTATTGGAACCACCGTGGCGACAAGTTAATCGATGGCTCCGCCGGCCTCTTTTGCGTGGCCGCCGGCCATGGCCGGCCGGAAATCAAGGAAGCGGTTGCCAACGCGCTCGGCGAGCTCGACTACGCCCCGCACTTTAACTTTGGTCATCCCGCCTCATTTGAAGTGGCGCGCCAGGTGGCGGCCCTGGCACCCGGCAATCTAAACTATGTCTTCTTTGGCAACTCGGGATCGGAAGCGGTTGATTCTGCGCTGAAAATTGCCCTCGCCTATCACCGGGCAAGAGGACAGAGCGGGCGCCAGCGGCTGATCGGCCGGGAACGGGCCTATCATGGCGTCAACTTCGGTGGCGTGTCGGTCGCGGGCATGGTTAGGAATCGCGAGTCCTTTGGCTTGGGATTGCCCGGTGTGGCCCACATCCGTCACACCTGGACGCCGGAGCAACGCAATACCCTGGGCCAGCCGGAGACGGGGGCGGAGCTGGCCGACGACCTGCAGCGGATGGTTGACCTATACGGCACCGATACGATTGCCGCCTGCATTGTCGAACCGATCGCCGGCTCGACCGGCTGCCTAGTGCCGCCCAAGGGCTATCTCGAGCGCCTCAGGGCAATCTGCGACAAACACGGGATCTTGCTGATCTTCGACGAGGTGATTTGCGGATTTGGCCGCACCGGCACGGCTTTTGGGGCAAAGACATTTGGCGTTACCCCGGACATGATGACCATGGCCAAAGCCTTGACGAATGGTGTTGTTCCGATGGGGGCCGTGGCGGTCAGCGACGAGGTCTATGAAACGGTGACGGGTGCTGCCGCCGACGGTGCGGTGGAACTCTTCCATGGCTACACCTATTCGGGCTGCCCGGTCGCCTGCGCGGCCAGCTTGGCGGCTTTGGAAATCTATCACCAGGAGGGCCTCTTCGAGCGGGCGGCCAAGTTGAGCCCCTATTTCCTCGAGCAGATGCGCAGCCTGCAAAAGTATGATCGGGTGACCGACATTCGTGGCTTTGGGCTCTTGGGCGGCTTCGACCTGGCACCGGCGGAAGCGCCCGGCAAGGCCGGCTATGAGTTCTTGAAGCAGCTCTTCGCCGCCGGCTTGCTGATCAAGACCACCGGGGATGCGGCACTCATTTCGCCACCCTTGATCGCCGAAGAGCGTCACATCGACGAGATCTTCGATACCCTGCACAAGGTGCTCGCCAAGTTTTAGAGTCTTTCAGGCTTGATCGGCACCAGCCCGCTCCCCCTCCCGGCCACCCAATGTCATTGTATGCTGTGGGTGGCCGGGAGGGGGAGCGGGCTGGTGCCGACGTAAAACAAAGTTAAAGTTTTCTAGGGGAAAGCAAAGCGAGAAGAAGGCGGCACGTCTCTGGTGCCGCCTTTTTTGTCGGCTGGCAGCCAACTGTCAATCGATTCCGAACAAGGCCTCTTTGAGGTCGTGCCAGGCTTTGAGACTGGGGGCCAGCATTAGCCCCCCGGCATCACGGCGGCGCGGTTCATAGGGTTCGCCATCCAAGAAGCGGCACTGACCGCCGCATTCGGCCAGGATCAGAGTTCCGGGCACATGATCCCAGGGCATCACCTTGGTGAACAAGGAAAAATGCATCTCGCCCTTGGCCATTCGGATGTATTCGTGGCCAGCGCAGTTGAGCGAATTGATGGCCTCTACCCGATCCCGCCGGGTGCGAACATGGCTGGCCATCTCGGGCGTGGCGAACTGACCGGCATGCAGGGTTCCGCGCAAAGCCGAGACTGGCCCCTCCGCGTCGGCCATCCGCAATCTTCTGGCGCCAAGCCAAGCCCCCTCGCCCAGGCGGGCGGTCACGGTTTCGCCGCCGATGGGATCGTGAATCCAGCCAGCAAGGACCCGGCCAGCGGCGACCAGCCCAACCATAACCGCGAACACGGGGTGCCCGCGCGCGAAGTTTCCCGTCCCGTCGATAGGATCGATGACCCAAACCGGATCTTCCTCGGCGAAATGCTCGATCACTTGCGGCCGCTCGGCTACCGCTTCTTCGCCCACCACAAGGGAGCCAGGCAAGAGATCACGAAGCCTTTGCGTTAGGTGTTTTTCGGCTGCCACATCGGCGACAGTTACCAGCTCGCCGGATGTCTTGGCCCGAACCTGGTCTTCATCAAGCCTTTGAAACCGCGGCAGAATTTCCGTTTCTGCCGCTTCCGAGATGATTGCGATGACCTTCTCGTCTTGGGGAATCTTGGGGAGCATAGTTCGTGCCAACTTATTCAGATGGTGCGCGGGTCGATGTCGTGGCAGTGCGAATTGCTATGGGCTGCTCGTCCTCGAACAGGCGGTCCCATAACGCCGGTGAAATCGTGCCAAATTCTCCTGATCGATCAAGACGTCCAGATGCGCGGCCCCTTCATCATCGTGGCGAGAGACCACGTGACCATGGTCGTAAAGCCAGGCCACCGCACCCCCCTCGCGATGGGGCACGCTCAGGTGCACGAGATCGTGGGAGCGTCGCAGATGACTGGCGATCTTTTCAAGCAGCGCCTCGCAACCCTCTCCGGTGATGGCCGAACAGAGAAGCGGTCCGCCGTTGCGCCGCCCCGTGATTTCCAAAACGCTGCGCTCTTCAGGGCTCAAGCGATCGATCTTGTTAAACACCTCGATGACGCTTTCACATTGGTCTGCCTTCGGTTGCAGCGTCTGCAAGATCTCAAGGACGGCCTGGCATTGGGTCTCGCCATCGGGATGGGAGGCATCGCGAACATGCAAGATTACATCCGCCTCGACGACTTCTTCCAGGGTTGCCCGGAAGGCGGCCACCAGGTCGGTGGGCAAATCCGAGATAAATCCCACTGTATCGGAAAGGATGATATCCTGACCGCCCGGCAGCGTGAGGCGCCGCATGGTCGGGTCCAAGGTGGCAAAGAGCAGGTCTTTGGCGACCACCCCAGCCTCGGTCAAGCGATTGAAAAGCGTTGACTTGCCGGCATTGGTGTAGCCGACCAAAGCGACGATGGGGTAAGGGACCCGTCGCCGCGCCTTGCGGTGCAATTCTCGGGTCCGTTTTACTTGGAGCAAATCCGCCTTCAAGCGATCGATCCGCTCGGAAATGATACGCCTATCCAGCTCGATCTGGCTTTCGCCGGGGCCGCCCAAAAAGCCCGCGCCGCCGCGCTGGCGTTCCAAGTGGGTCCAGGAGCGCACCAGCCGCGAGCGCTGGTAGCTAAGCGCTGCCAGCTCGACCTGCAACTTGCCTTCTTTGGTGCGGGCGCGGGCACCAAAGATTTCCAGGATAAGGCCGGTACGGTCGATCACCTTGCAGTGCCATGCCCGTTCTAGATTGCGTTGCTGCACGGGCGACAGGGTGCCATCGATGACCACCAGGTCGATCTCTTGAGCGGCTATCACCGCCTCGAGGCGCTCGATCACACCGCGGCCGAAAAACGTCCCGGCTCGCGGCCGATCCAGCCGCACGGTATCCGCGTGACAGATCTTGAGCGATATGGCTTGCGCAAGAGCGACGGCTTCTTCCAAGCGGGCTTGCGCGCGGCGGCCATCACTGGAGCGCCCATCGGCGTCCGCAAGCGCGGGATGGACAACGGCTGCGCGACCTGTAACAGCCCGGCTAGGCAACAGCCAACCGACCTGCAGCGCAGGGCGTTAGGAGTTGAGTTTCCTTAATCAAGCGGGCTCGCCATCCTTTGCCGGCTCGAACAGCTGAATCGGTGCGGCCGGCATTACGGTAGAGATCGCGTGCTTATAGACCAACTGAGAATGCGCATCCCGGCGAAGCAGGACCGAAAAGTTGTCGAACCAGGTGATGACGCCTTGCAGTTTTACGCCATTCACCAGGAAGACGGTCACAGGGATCTTGTTCCGGCGAATGTGGTTGAGGAAGACGTCCTGTACATTTTGTGATTTTTCAGTGGCCATTATGAGCCCCCTCGGTAGTTATCTAACCTGTTTTTTCGAGGAATCGGCCGGATCGTCCGCGTCAGCTCGCATTTTCAGTGGGTCGGCAGGGCCAGCGCACGCGATGACAGTCCTCAGTTAACTCTGATGTCCTTATATGTACTATTTCGCACTGCAGCAAGCAATCCTAGCAGAGAACGACAGTTCTGCACATGGTGAGCGGGGGGTGTTTCTGCAAACTCTTCTTTGCCAGGAGGTTCGGCACGCAGCAATATCGCCGTGCAGCCTGAATCGATCGCACATCTCATATCGATGTCTGTATCGCCGACCAGCCATACGTCCTTGCCGGCCGCAACACCACTGCCACTAAGCGCCGCCTCAACCGCTTCGATAGCCGGCTTATCCCGCTCCGCGTCGCCAGCCCCGGTCACACAGCCGAAGTAACGGCCCCAGTCTAGATGGGCCACTTCGCGACGCAGCAACTCCCCCTTCTTGTTGGACAGAACTGACAAGGCCTGCCCATCCGCATGCAAAACGCGCAACATACTATCGACATGGGGCAAAGGCCGCAGTTCGGCAAGGTGGTCGCGTTCATAAGTCGCGTAGAAAATTTTTTCCGCTTGCTTGGCGCGCTCGCCAAAGAGCCGCGGAAAGGAATCCCTGGCCGATGCCCTGACCCGCTGCCGGGTCTGCTCCAGCGTCCAAGGAACTTCCCCCAAGCCTTCAAAGGTCGCGACCAGAGCATGGTGAATGATCCGCCAAGTGTCGACCAGGGTGTTGTCCCAGTCGAAGAGGATTATACGCGGGGGTACCGGCATCATGGCGGGACTCATTCTCCTCGGGCAAAGGCGGCATAGGCTGCCTGTAGCCGACGGGTAACCGGCCCTGGCGAGCCGTCGCTGACCGTGTTCCCGTCAATCTTGGTGACCGGAATCACATAGCCACCGCTACCGGAGATAAAGGCCTCCCTGGCCGCCAGGGCCTCGTCCTTGGAGAAGGCCCGCTCCTCGACCTCGAGCTGCAGTTGGTCGAGCAAGGCCATCAGACCAAGGCGGGTGATGCCATTCAGGATCCGCTTTCCCGCGTTTCTGGTCACCAGTTTGCCATCCGCCGCGACGATCCAGGCGTTGGTGGCAGAGCCTTCCGTGATAAAGCCATCGTCGTCCAGCAGCCAGGCCTCGCCGGCACCGGCTTCGACGGCTTGTTGCTTGGCCAGGATGTTGGGCAAGAGGGAAACAGACTTGATGTCCGGCCGCCGCCATCGAATGTCCGGCAGGGTGATGACGGCGATGCCGGTCAAACTCTCCGGGTCGCATTCTCCCTTCATCGGCCGCGTGGTCATGACAATACTTGGCTTTGTGGCCGGCATGGGAAAGGCGTGCTCGCGCGGCGCCACGCCGCGGGTGATCTGCACATAGAGCAAGCCATTGGTGATCCGGTTGCGGTCGATGAGCTCGCGGGCGACGAAGCGCAGGGCCTCGATCGCGAGCGGGAGATCAATTCTGAGTTCGCCAAGGGACCGTTGCAGGCGCCGGATATGGCCGGCTTCGTCGACCAATCGCCGGCGTAGGATCGGCACGACTTCATAGACACCGTCGGCGAACTGATAGCCCCGATCCTCGATATGGACACTGGCCTGATCGTGAGGCCGATAGCGTCCGTTGACATAGGCAAGACGCGGCATGGCGATCTCTTCGTGTGCACGCTCTAAAACGGGAATTGCGGAAGCTCTTACCTCTAGTGTCCCGATCCCGAAATACGGTCGGAGCCCGCGGCAAGTCTATGCGAATTTCGGAATCGGGACACTAGAAGAACTCCAGCTTTACCGAGAAGAGTTTTTCTACTTTCTTAACGGCGGCCGTGGCCGCGAACAGGATCACTTCGTCCTTTGGCCGCACGATCGTATCGCTACGCGCGATAAGGACTTCGTCGTCGCGGACTAGGGCGCCGACGATAACACCAACCGGCAATTTGGCGTCGCGCAGGGGCACGCCCACCAGGCTGGAGGTTTCAAGGGCTTCCGCCTCGATCACCTCGCCAAAGCCTTCGGAGAGGGAATGCACCGATTTAATGCGACCGCGCCGCACATGCTGGAGAATGGTGGAGACGGTGATCATCCGCGGATTGACCACTGCGTCGATACCCAAAGTGCCAATCAGTGGCGAGTAAGTACTCTTGTTGATCAAGGTAACGGCACGCTGACAGCCGAAGCGTTTGGCCAGCAAGGACGCGAGAATGTTGACCTCGTCGTCATTGGATACGGCCACCACGGCTTCGGCAATTTGCACGCTGGCCTCGTCGAGAATCTCATTGTCCAGCGCATCGCCATGGATAACCACCGTGCGGTCGAGCGTTTGGGCCGCCTGTTCCGCCCGCCGTTTCGACACCTCGATAAGCTTGAGGTTGAGATGCGGCTGTGTTTCTTCCAGGGTCTTGACCAAGTGCAGCCCGATATTGCCGCCACCGACGATAACCAGGCGGCGGGCCTGCCGCTCCTCGTGTCCGAAGGTTGCCATGGCGCGATCGATGTGCTCGCTGTCGGCAACGAAATAAACGTCGTCCTCGGCCAAGAGCTGTTCGTCGGCACTGGGCACGATGGCTTTGCCATCCCGGCGGATGCCGACGACCACAATGTGGAGATCGGGGAAAAGATCGGTCAGTTGGCGCAGCGGCGTGTCGAGAATTGGCGTATCCGCCGTGCAGTGGACCCCGATCAGGCTGACCTTACCGTCGGCCAAGGGGATTACGTCAAAGGCGCCGGGTATTTTCAGCCGACGCTCGATCGCTTGCGCCACTTCAAGTTCCGGCGAAATGATGACGTCGATCGGCATGTGATCGCGGCTGAAGAGGTCTGCCCAGATGGGATCGAGATAGCCTTGATGACGCACCCGGGCAATCTTGGTCGGCACGCCAAAAAGGGAATGGCAGACCTGGCAGGCGATCATATTGACTTCGTCGGCATGGGTGACCGCGATGACCATGTCGGCATCGCGCGCGCCGGCTTTTTCCAGCACCTGCGGATGGGCGGCAAAGCCAATGACACCTTTCACATCCAGTGAATCAGTGAGCTTCTCGACCAACTCGCGGCTGATGTCGATAACGGTGACGTCGGCGTCCTCGCCAGAAAGATAGCGCGCGATGTTGGAGCCAACCTGGCCGGCGCCGCAGATCACAACCTGCATGGACTAGCGCTCTCCTGAGGTGATGCCGAGGCTGCGCAACTTGCGGTGAAGCGCGGAGCGTTCCATCCCAACAAAATTGGCGGTCCGTGAAATGTTGCCGCCGAATCGGGTGACCTGAGCTTCCAGGTACTGGCGCTCGAATACCTCGCGTGCCTCGCGCAGCGGCATCAGCATGATCTCACTATTGTGCTGGCCGCGCAGGACGGCTGGGGCAGCAGCGCTGATCTCAGGAGGCAGCATCTCGGCGGTGACCGGATCACCGACCTCTCCTCCGGCCATGATCAATACCCAATCGACAACGTTGCGCAACTGCCGCACGTTGCCTGGCCAATCATAGGCCTGCAATGCGGCGATCGCGTCCTCGGAGAGTTTTCGCGGCGGCAGGCCCGCCAACTCGGCGGCCCGCTCCATGAGGTGGCGGGTCAGCAGCGGAATATCTTCGCGTCGGTCTTGCAGGGCGGGGACCTGGATTGGCACCACGTTCAGTCTGTAATAGAGCTCCTCGCGAAATCGGCCGCTTTCAATCAGCTTCGCAAGATCGCGGTTGGTGGAGGCGATCACCCGCAGTTCCACCTTCACCGGCCGGTTGCCGCCAACCCTCTCGAAGGTTTGCTCTTGCATCACCCTGACGATCTTGCCCTGGGTCTCGAGCGGCATGTCGGCAACCTCATCGAGCAACAAGGTCCCGCCGTCAGCGCGCTCGAAGATACCGAGCTTGCCGTTTGAATCCGGTCCCTCGGCGCCTGGCTCGCGACCGAAGAGTTCTATTTCCATGCGCTCCGGTCGCATGGTCGCACAGTTCAGCACCACAAAGGGCCCCTTGGCCCGCCGAGAGTGCGCGTGTAGTTGCCGGGCCACCACCTCCTTACCGGCGCCGGCGGGGCCGGTGATCAAGACCCGACTGCCGGTCGGCGCCACTTTGCGAATGGTCTGGTTCAACTGTTGGAAGACAAGGGACTTGCCGATTAGCTCGGCCTCCGGACCGCCGCGCAAGCGCAGTTCCTCGATCTCCCGCTTGAGCCGCGCCGCCTCAATCGCCCGCTCGATCAACAACAGCAGTCGATCGGCCTTGAATGGTTTTTCGATAAAGTCATAGGCGCCCAGCTGGATCGCCTTGACGGCGGTTTCGATGGTGCCGTGGCCGCTGATCATGATCACCGGGACCGCCGGCCATTGCTGCTTGATGGCCTGTAACAACTCAAGGCCACCCATCGAGCTTTCGTGCAGCCAAACATCGAGAAGAACCAAGCTGGGGCGGCGCTGGCGCATGGCCTCGAGGGCACTTTCGGCGTCTGCGGCGTCACGGGTGGTATACCCTTCGTCTTCTAAGATGCCCG
This sequence comes from Rhodospirillales bacterium, assembly GCA_965222795.1. Lineage (GTDB taxonomy): Bacteria > Pseudomonadota > Alphaproteobacteria > Kiloniellales > CBDCUY01 > CBDCUY01. Next base: position 5,592,679 of record OZ244972.1, read on the forward strand.
CAATCAACAGGCGGATATCGGCTTCATCATCGATGACCAGAACTTCAAGCGACATGACCGGCCGTCTCGTCTTGATTGCTTGCGCTGCAGGGGGTGTCTATCGGGCCTTTCTCCACCTCGCCAGGGAAAATGAGACGTGCCCGTGCGCCACCCCCGGGACGATCCTCCAAGACCAGATCGCCGCCATGGTCTTCCATAATCTTTTTGACGATCGCCAGGCCCAAGCCCGTACCCCGCTCCCGCGTCGTCACATATGGCTCGGTCAGGCGATCGCGCTCGCCGGGCGGCAGGCCGCAGCCATTATCTTCGATATCTATGGTGCGTTGCCCGCCTGTACTGGCAAGACGGACCTCGATGCAGCCACGCGGCAGCGGCGTGCCATCGGTTGCTCGCCGCGCCTTGATGGCTTCGACCGCGTTCAACAAGAGATTGGTCAAGGCGCGACCAATCTGCTGGCGATCGCAGGACTGAATGATCGGTTGCTCTGGATGACGGCTCACGAAAGTGATGCCGGGATGAGCGGAGCGCTGGAGAAAGACGGACTGTTCGACGAGTTGCGCTAGGCTTTCCTCGGCCAGAACAGGAGTCGGCATGCGGGCGAAGGAGGAAAACTCGTCCACCATCCGGCCGATGTCGGCGACCTGCCGGACGATGGTATCCGTGCAGATCTTGAAGGTATCTGGGTCATCTTCGATTTGCTTCAGATATTTCTTCTTAAGGCGTTCGGCCGAAAGCTGAATGGGGGTTAGCGGGTTCTTGATTTCGTGTGCGATGCGCCGGGCGACATCCGCCCAGGCCGCTTTGCGCTGAGCCGCTTCCAGTTCGGAGATGTCGTCGAAGGTAATGACGAAGCCGTTGGCGCCCTCTTCATCCACCTCGGCCGTGGCGCGCACCAGCAAGGAACGCCGGTTACCGTCGGCCTGTTCGAGATTGAGGTGTTGCTGGCTGATCTTCCCCGGCCGTCGCCGCGCCCGCTCCACCAAGGCGGCCATTTCTGGCAGGCAGTCGCTGATCGCTCGACCGCGCAGGCCCCCGGCGTCGATCGACAGAAGATCGCATGCCGAGCGATTGACCAGGGTAATCCGTGCCTCTCGGTCGAGACCGATAACGCCGGCCGAGACCCCACCCAAGACGGCCTCGATGAAGCGCCTTCGATCGTCCAGCTGCAGATTGGCCTGCAACAACTCCCGGCGCTGGCTGCCGAGTTCGTCGGTCATGCGATTGAAGGCCCGCGACAAACTAGCGAGTTCGTCATCGCGCTCCGGCTCGTTCACGCGGGTGGTCAGATTGCCACGGCGCACGCTTTCGGCGGCCGCAATGAGCGAGCCGATCGGCCGGCTAAGCTGATTGGCGGAAGCCAAGCCCACCCAGACGGCAGCCAGCAAGATCAGCAATGCGACTACGGCGAAGATCAAGGCGAAGGTGATCTGGATGCCCGAACGCCGGCCTTCGAGATCCTCGTAAAGCTGAACCGCCCCTTCGGTGCGTTCGATATGGGCGAGCACCCGCGGATCAATAAAGCGCCCGACGACCAGGTAGGTATCCACGTAGGTATTGAGCTTGACCAAGGCACGCACCCGGTCCCCGTCGCTGTCGAGGAGCGCCACCTCGCCAGCATTGGCCTTTTGCAAGGCCCAGTCGGGAATCTCCGGGTTGTACTGCAGCATCAAGTCATAGCCGGCTTCGGCCAGAACCCGGCCGGTATCGTCGAAAACAATGGCTTCGGTCAAGGAGCGCAAAGCCAGCTGGGCGGCGATCACCTGCTTGAATCGCGGCTGGTTATAGATCAGCAACGGGCCTTCGCGGTTGAAGTCGTTGGCCATGGCCAGGGCATCGCTGCTGATCGCATGCCGATGCTCCTTCAAGTAGGCCTGAGCCACCGCAAAGGACTGTCCAACCGCGGTGCCCACTCTTTCACTGAACCAACTCTGCAGGCCCAGATTGAAGACCACCATGGAAAACAGCACCACCACGATGGTGGGGATGACCGCCAGCAGGCTGAACAACGCCACCAAGCGAATGTGCAGGCGCGAACCGGCACGGCCGCGACGCCGTTCCACCCAAAGAATGACCAAACGCCGGGCGACCAGCGCGCCAAGGCCGAGCAGGATGATCAAATCCAGATTGAGCAGCAGGACGATGACCAAGGGATCGGAGGCCGCCGTGTCATGGCGGGCTAATACGCTGATTGTACTGACCCCGGAGACCAGGCCAACAACGAGCAGCGAAATAGCAAGCTTTCGCTCCAAATGCACCTTGTGCGCCCAAGCCAAGAGGCGCTGCAGTAGGCTTTGCGGTGCCGCCTCTAGGGTATCAGCGGTCATTGCTGGGAATCCTCTCTCCGCCCGCAGCCTCGCCTATTTGTTGCAAAATTACCACAGCTATTTCATTTCACCCAACGTTTCGAAAAGGCCCTAGCGCTGCTTGGCGCCACGCTGGGTACTGAGACCGAGATCGCGAATCTTCTTTCTGAGAGTATTGCGGTTAAGGCCTAGGAGCCTGGCCGCCCGAATCTGATTGCCGCGCGTCGCCCGCAGGCTGAGCTCGATCAGCGGCCGCTCGATCTCCCTGAGGACTCGGCTATAGAGGCCGTCGGCCGGGAGGCTATCGCCGTGGGCATCAAAGTAAGCACTTAAGTGGCCCTCTACCGCCGACGACAGGGATTGAGTCTCCGCGGCCCGGTTCTCGCGGGTAGGTCCGGAAAGTTCAGCCCGCAACTCAGCAGCGCCGATGACCTCCTGGCTGTAGAGCGCGCTCAGGCGGCGCACCAGGTTTTCCAATTCGCGCACGTTGCCGGGCCAGGGTTGTTGCTTCAGAAACTCGATGCCCGCCCCATCAATGGTCTTGACCGCCAGGCCTTCGCGCTCTCCCTGGCGGAAAAAGTGCTGCACCAAATCGGCAATGTCTTCGCTGCGTTCCCTGAGCGGCGGCAGGCGCAGCGGCACTACGTTCAGTCGATAGTAGAGGTCCTCGCGAAACAAGCCCTGGCGTACCAACTGGCGCAGATCGCGATGGGTGGCGGCGATGATGCGAACATCGGCGGTGATCGGCACCCGACCGCCGACGCTGGTGTATTCGCCCCCTTGCAGCACCCGCAGCAGCCTGGTCTGCGCCTCTAGTGGCATGTCGCCGATCTCGTCGAGGAACAAGGTGCCCTTGCGGGCCATTTCAAAGCGTCCTGCGTAGCGGCTGCTGGCGCCGGTAAAGGCCCCCTTTTCATGGCCGAAGAGTTCGCTTTCGATCAGCTCGCGTGGGATCGCCGCCATGTTGACTGGCACAAAAGGCCCGTCGCGGCGCTTGCCATAGTCATGCAGGGCGCGCGCCACAAGCTCCTTGCCGGTGCCCGATTCCCCCAAGATCATGACCGACAGGTCCGTCCCCATCAGGCGTGCCAGCACGCGGTATATCTCTTGCATGGCCGGCGAGCGGCCGATCAGTTTAGTTTCCCCCTCCTCCGTCGGAGGCGAAGTATCTGGCGCGGCAGTGGCCTGTGAACTGGCCAGCGCGCGCTCGACCAGGCCCACCAGCTCAGTCAGGTCGAAGGGTTTGGGTAGATAATCGAAGGCGCCCCGTTCGGCGGCCTTAACCGCGGTCATCAAGGTGTTCTGCGCGCTCATGGCGATGATCTGCATGCCGGGGCGCTCCGCCTTGATACGGGGAATGAGGTCCAACCCATTGTCATCGGGCATGATGACGTCGGTGATGACCAGATCGCCGGCGCCTTCCTTGATCCACTGCCAGAGGACTGCCGCCCTGCCGGTGCTGCGTACTTCGTAGCCTTGGCGGCCCAAGGCGCGGCTGACCACCAGGCGGATGCTCTGATCGTCATCGGCCACCAGAACCGTTGCCCCGCTCATGGCTTTTCGCCCGCGTCGCCGATGATCGGCAACATCATGCGGAAAAGCGTGCGGCGCGGTGCACTCTCCACCTCAATCACGCCGCCATGGTCGCCGATGATCTTCGCGACCAACGCCAGCCCCAGCCCCCTGCCGCCGGGCTTTGTGGTGACGAAGGGATCGAAAAGATGGTTCTTCAGGTCGTCGGGCACGCCCGGCCCGTTGTCTTGAATGCAAACCTCCAACGGCAGGTCGACCAGACTGTCGCCGCCGCGCGCGGCCAAGCGCACCCCTTTGCGATAGCCGGTCGACAGCCGGATTTCGCCGCCATCGGTTGAAACTGCCTCGGCCGCGTTCTTGACCAGGTTCATCACCGCTTGGATCAAAAGGTCGCGATTGCCGTAGACGGCCGGCAGAGAGGGGTCATAGTCCAAGATGAAGCGAACGGGCCGCGCGAAGCTGCTTTCCGACACCCGGCGCACATAGTCCAGCACCTCATGAATGTTCACCGCCGTGCGCCGCAGCGGGCGACTATCCGAAAACATCTCAAGCCGGTCCACCAGGGCTGCGATGCGCTCGCTTTCCTTGCAGATGAGCTCCGTTAGCATCCGGTCTTCATCATTCAGGGAGGCCTCCAGGAGCTGAGCCGCCCCCCTGATCCCAGCCAGCGGGTTCTTGACCTCGTGCGCCAGCATCGCCGCCATGGAGGTGACGGCCCGCGCCGCGTGACGGTGGATCAGTTGCTGGTCGATCTTGCGGGCGATCGAATGGAGCCGCAGAGCGACCACCACGCCGCCCGGCATTTCACTAAGAGGGCTAGCATCGACGGAAACGACGACCGGCCCAATGCGTGGGGTTTGGAGGGTTATGCTATGGTCGCTAAAGCTCTGGCAGCGCTCGCGGGCTTGCTCGATCAGCGCTGCGACCGGGCTGTCCGCCGGCAAGAGGTCGGTAAGATCTTTTCCCAGTAGGAGGGCGCTGCCGGCGGCGAAAAATTGCTCGCAGGCAAGATTGACGAAGCTAATCTGGCCTTTGTCATCGACCACCATGACCGGGTCGCTGAGGGCGTTCAAAATTGCCGGCGCTGCCGGATCCCGCGTCTCCGGCGTGGTCGCAGGAATATCCACTTCCGCGAGGCTCATTAGGCAGCCTCCCGCTCTTGTTGCCGGCCATAGAAGCGGATCAGCGCGGCGCGCACCTTTTCCGGCTCCGGCTCACGGTTGATTTGCTCGCGCAGCCCAGCCGAACCCGCGAAGCCCTTGCTGTACCAGCTCAAATGTTTGCGCGCCATGCGCAGGCCTATCTGCTTTCCATAGTGGCTCAGCATCGCCTCGTAATGCTCTAATATCAATGACAGTTGCTTGGCCAAGCTTGGGTCTCTGCGGGGGTGGCTTTTGGCGAGAAAGTCGGCGACTTGATTGAGAAACCATGGCCGGCCGTAGGCCCCGCGACCGATCATGACGCCATCGGCCCCGGAGGCGTCAAGCGCTTGGCGCGCATCTTCGAGACTGACAACATCGCCATTGACGATCACCGGAATGGAAACCGCTTGCTTGACCTTACGCACGTAGTCCCAATCCGCCTTGCCCGTGTAGAGCTGGCAACGGGTACGGCCATGCACGGTGATCATCTGGATGCCGGCCGCCTCGGCAATACGGGCCAAGCGCGGGGCATTGCGGTTGGTATCGTCCCAGCCCAGGCGCATTTTCAAGGTAACCGGAAGAGAGACCGCGGCCACCGTCGCCTCCAGGATGCGCCCGGCCAAGGTCTCATCGCGCATCAGCGCCGATCCGGCCTGCTTGTTGACCACCTTCTTGACCGGGCAGCCAAAATTGAGGTCGATGATGGCCGCCCCTCGGTCTTGATTGAGGCGCGCCGCTTCGGCCACCACTGCCGGCTCGCAGCCGGCAAGCTGCACCGCCATGGGAAACTCCTCGGCGCAGTTGGTGGTCATCTTCATGGATTGCCGGGTGTGGCGGATCATCGCCTGGCTGGCGATCATCTCCGAGACCACCAGGCCCGCGCCAAAACCTTTGACCAGCCGACGAAACGGCAAATCCGTCACCCCCGACATGGGTGCGAGGATAACCGGCGACGCTAAGGTGATCGGGCCGACATTAATGCTCATAAATTAGGCGCCCGGAAAAATTTGCTCAAAAACTAGGCTTTATTGGCCAGACGGCCGGCTTTGGCAAGAAAAAAATCGAGCTGATCCAGAGCGCTATCAGCTAATCAGCACATCGGTGACGAACTTCACCCCCGGATAGGCCAGGGTTAGCAGCAGATAGCCGAGCAACAACAGCCGGGCGGCCCGCTGACCACGCAAACCAGTGCGGTAGTGCAGGAACAGCAAGAGGCCAATCACCGCGAAAGCCAGGATTGACAGCAGCGTCTTGTGATCCAACGCCAGGACTCGGCCGGTCGCCAGGTATTGCACCGCCATGCCGGTCACCACGCCCAGGCCCAAGATGAACTCGGAAGCGGTGAGCAGGCGCACCTGCAAGCGGCCGCCTTCGGCCACCGAGGGCAGCAGCCGAACGAATCCACCCGGCTGTTTACGCTTCAAGGCCCGTTCGCGCAGCAGCACCGCGGTACCGGCAACGGCGGCGATGGTGGCCAAAGCATAGGTCAGGACCGAGACGATAATGTGCAGCACCAGCCAGGCATCGGCATTTTGGTGCAAGGCCGCGCCGCGAGCGGCATGGCTCCACAAGGTGGCGAGCAGGCCCAGCACCGCCAAATAGGGCAAGAGCAGCGGCGCCAGGCGACAGGCTTCCTGGGTGCCAGCCGCCAGCAAGGCGAAGATCGCCAGGCTGGCGGCGATCGAGGTCCACAGGGTAACCGAAAAGCTGGTGCGCCAGCCGCCGCCCATCTCTACCGCTGCGTAGGCCACGGCACCGGCGAGAGCCGCCGCCAAGAGCAGCCAGAAGAGGCCATCCGGCCGGCCCAGCTCCCGCCGGAAAGAAACCACCGCCGCCGGGATCAGGGCGGCCAGGGCAGCCAAACTCAAAAGCATCATCGGCATGGCATCACGGCTCGAACACTAAGCAAAGGCGATTCGGTGCTGTCTAGCCCGAAAGCGACCGGCCGGCCTCGCCTTCGTGGGGCAAGACACATTATATCATGCCTTGGCCTTGGCGCCACGCGCGGCTAGTGTCGCTGACAATTCCACAGGCGGGAGTCTGGACTGATGGAGGTGTCAGCTTAGATGGGAAAGACGGCGGCCGTGGTGGTGGCAGCGGGGCGCGGCCAGCGCTTTGGTGGCGACCTGCCCAAGCAATACGCGCCCCTGGCCGGGCAATGTGTGCTCCGCCATTCGATAGCGGCTTTGCAGCGACACCCCAAGGTCGACCGGGTGCTGGCCGTCATCCATCGGGATGATGAAGCGCTCTATCACCAGGCGGTCGCGGGTTTGGCGCTCGATCCGCCGGTCTTCGGCGGCGATAGCCGGCAGGAGTCGGTCTTGGCCGGGCTCGAAGCCTTGGCCCAGGCTGAGACCCTGGCCGCCGAGACCCTGGCCGCCGAGACCCTGGCCACCGAGACCCTGGCCACCGAGCCGCCGGAGCGGGTCCTCATTCACGATGGTGCCCGACCCTTTTTACCCACGGTCATAGTCGACCGCATCATAGCGGCGATCAATCCCCACCAAGGGGCGATTGCCGCCCTGCCGATGACCGATACGGTGAAACGGGTCGATAGCAACCTTATCGAGACCACACTCGACCGGGCCGGCCTGTGGCGGGCGCAGACCCCGCAAGGCTTTCCTTTTTCTGTTATTCTGGCGGCCCATCGGGCGGCCAAGGGCAAGCACCTGACCGACGACGCGGCGGTGGCCGAGGCCTATGGCCTGGCAGTGCAGGTGGTCGAGGGCAGTGCGGAGAACTTTAAGGTGACCACCATGGATGACCTCGCCCGCGCCGAACGCTGGCTCGCCGGCCGCATGGAGACACGAACCGGCCAAGGCTTCGACGTGCATCGCTTTGCCCCGGGCGATGCCGTGACCCTTCTGGGTGTGGTGATCCCGCACGATCAGGCGCTGAGCGGCCATTCGGATGCGGATGTCGGGTTGCACGCCCTGACTGACGCCATTCTTGGCGCCTTGGGGGCTGGCGATATCGGCCAACACTTTCCGCCCTCGGAAGAGCGCTGGCGGGGGACTGATTCCAGCCTTTTTCTCTCTCATGCCTGTGCGCTAGCGGCGCAGCGGGGCGCCCGCATCAGCCATGTCGACATCACCTTGATCTGCGAGCGGCCAAAGATCGGCCCGCACCGTCCGGCCATGGTCCAGCGCCTGAGCGAGCTGCTGGCCCTCGATAGTGAGCAGGTCAGCGTCAAGGCCACCACCACGGAAGGATTGGGCTTTACCGGCCGGGGCGAAGGGATTGCAGCCCAAGCCATTGCAACCCTGCTGCTGCCGTCGGCAGGGTGACTTGAGGTGATGCAGTTGCACCGGCCGGCCCTGCCCTATTCCCATCCCGTCACCCTGATTGCGACTTGGTTCGGCAGCGGATTGGTCAGACCGGCGCCGGGTACCTGGGGGTCGCTCGCCGCCCTGCCCTTCGCCTTTGGCCTGGCCTGGCTGGGCGGCCCGTGGCTGCTGTTGCTGGCGGCCGCTGGTGCCTTCGCTCTAGGCATCTGGGCCGCTCAAGGCTATGCCCAAGCCAGCAGCGAAAATGACCCCGCCGAAGTGGTGATCGACGAGGTAGCCGGTCAATGGCTGAGCCTGGTGCCGATCGCCCTCGATCCCCTGCTCTATCCCCTCGGCTTTCTGGCCTTCCGGCTTTTCGACATTGCCAAACCCTGGCCGGTCGGCTGGCTGGACCGTAAGGTCAAGGGCGGCTTGGGCATCATGGCCGACGATATGGCCGCCGGGATCTATGCGGGCCTCGTATGCTGGCTAGCTAAGATGTGGTGGTTTGCGGGAGGATGAGGATTTGGAACTGACGGACGACGCAGAAAGTCTCTTGGCCGCCTATCGCGCGGCCGGCAAGAAGCTGGTCACCGCGGAGAGCTGTACGGGCGGGCTGATCACCGCAAGCTTAACCGCGGTCGCCGGCTCGTCCGACGTAGTGGAGCGGGGCTTCGTCACCTATTCGAATGCAGCCAAAGCGGAGATGTTGGGGGTACCGGCGGAGATGATCGCCCAGCTAGGGGCGGTTAGTGCCGAGGTGGCCGAGGCCATGGCCGCCGGCGCCTTGGCCCGCAGTCACGCCGATGTGGCGGTATCAGTCACCGGGATTGCCGGACCCGGCGGGGCGACCCGAGAAAAGCCGGTGGGTCTGGTCTATCTCGGCTGGGCGACCCGGCACGGCCCGCCGCAACACCAGCGCCAAACCTTTGCCGGCGACCGAGAGGCCGTGCGTCTGGCCTCGGTAGCAGCCGCTTTTGCGCTCCTGCGCCAAGCCTTGGACGAATAAGCCGCTTGACTATGGGGCCGGCCGCCGGGCCGCCACCACATAGGCGCGGTTCTCGAAGCGCAGGGAGCCGTCGGGTTGGCGATAGGCCTCGAGAGCGGTGCGGATCGCCGTCAGGGCCGCCTGTTGTTCGGCCGCGGAAAGGTCGGGAAGATCGGCGAAGATCGGGCCCGTGCATTCCTGGCGATTTTCCAAATAGGCCTCAGGCGTGGCAAAGACATTGATGGCGGAAACCCAGTCGTCTTCTAGCCCAGAAAATCCTGCCGCCTCGACGGTCTTGCAAAAGGCGTTGGTATCAGAAAGCGCAAAGGGCGACTTCGCACCGAAGGGCTCGGGCGTCAGGCCATAACGCTTGTGCAAAACCTGCTTGGGCAGGCTAAGGCCCGGCGCCCACTCCGGTGGCCCCCAAATAGTGGCAGCGAAACGCCCGCCCGGACGCAAGAGGCCGTGGATTGAGCCCAAGACCTGGGCCAGGTCGTCGACGAACATCAAAGACCAGCGGCAGAGCACCACATCGAAGGAAGCGGGCGGAAAATCCAGCTCCTCGGCTCGCATGGTGGTGAAGGTGACGTTGTCCAGGCCTTCGTCGGCCGCCCGACGGCGCGCGAAGTCGACCATATCCGGGTCGTGATCCACGCCGGTCACTCGACCACCCGGCCCCAGGGCTTTGGCCGCAGTCAAGGCCGGCTCGCCAACACCGGTGCCGACGTCGAGGACTTGCTCCGACCCGCCGAGCCCGGCCAAGGCCAGCATGCGCTGACTGACGGGCGCCGCACCGGCCTCGATCATTGGGAACCATTTCTGCCAAACGGCGGCAAAGCCCGTGCCTGGCGGGCCGCCAAAGCCAACTGTCGTCAAGTAAATGCCTTTCTCAGAACGCGGCCTGGAATTTCCAAAAGCTTTGTGGTCTTTGATACCAGGTATTGGCCTTTCCAGCGAGCCCTAGGATAGCCTTGATAGACAATCTCTTAGCCTTCCTCATTGCCGGCTTCTCCTTGACCGGAAGCCCGGGCCCGGCGACCTTGAGCTGCGCGGCCTGCGGCGCCGCCTTCGGGCCGAGGCCCAGCCTCGGTTACGTGATCGGCGTCATCGCCGGGGTCTGGCTAGTCATCGGCTTGACCGCAAGCGGCGTCATCGGCTTGGTGCTGGCCTTGCCGGGGGCGGCGATCCTGCTGACCGGACTGGCCGCCGCCTATATGACCTATCTCGCTTACCGGATCGCCACGGCTCCGCCGCTCGGCAGTGTTTCCACCCAGACGGAAATCCCGAGTTTTGCCGGCGGTTTCATCCTGTCGATCGCCAATCCCAAGGCCTATGCAGCCATGGCGGCTCTCTTTTCGGGCTTTGTCTTGCTGCCGGATCGCGTGGTGTGGGACGCGACGGCAAAGATCGGCGTGCTGTTGGTCATGACTAGTCTGGTCAACGTCACCTGGCTTTTCATCGGCTCGGCGCTGACCCGTTTCAGCCACAACCCAAGGCTCGGCCGCGCCATCAACATCGGCTTCGCGGTCCTGTTGCTTGCCTCGGTGGCGCTGGCTCTGCTGCTTTAGGGGAAACGAGTGCTGAATCTCTAGTCGCAAGACGGCATGTCACCCGACACGGCATGGCCGAGCAAAACGACCTCATAGCGTTCAGCTTCACGGCCGACCCTGATCCATTCGTAGACCATGGCCCCGGCGATCACGGCGAGAATCACCCCAAGCAGGATGGCAAGGCGACGCCAACCCTGCCAGAACAGCACCGCGATCGCCGCGGTGTAGATGAGGACAAGAGCAAAGCTGATGAAGGGAATGTCGAGGCGAATGGCCGTGGGCGGCCCGAACCACTGGCGAACTTCATGGATGGAAGCGACGAGGCCGGCAAGGATCACCAACCCCAGCCAGCCTTTGGCCCAGCGCTGCTCGATGGCCCAAGCCGGCCACAACACAAGCAACCAGAGCCCAAGCAAGGCTATATAGAGATAGTAGAAGGTCACGCCGGTGCCGGCGGCGGGCCCTCCGCATAGAGCGCGTGCGCTCGGGCCTCGAAGGCGACGACCATGCGCTTGATCGCCTCATGGAAGAGGGGCTGGAAGACCCGGCGCAGTACCCGCGACTTGAACTCGAAATCCACATAGAAGTCGATCAGGCAGCCTTCGGGATGCTCGAGGAAGACCCAGCGGTTGGTCAAATGCCTGAGCGGCCCTTGCTCATAGCTGACATCGATGCGCAGGTTCGCCGGATCCAATTGCACCCGGCTGGTAAAGCGCTCACGGATCATCTTGAAGCCGATGATCAGGTCGGCGAGCACCAGATCGCCGCGACGGCTGCGGATACGGGCCGCCAGGCACCAGGGCAGGAACTCCGGATAGCTCTCGATGTCGGCAACCAGCTCGTAGAGCTGCTCCGGCGAGTAAGGCAAGGGCCGCTGTTCGGCATGTTCCGGCATGACAGGCCGTCTCGCTAACCCGCCAGCTGGGCTTGCCGTGCGGCGCGCAGGCGCGCGAAGTCGTCGCCGGCGTGGTAGGAGGAGCGGGTCAAGGGAGAGGCCGAGACCATCAAAAAACCCTTGCCGTAGGCCAGGCGCTTTAGCTGCTCGAACTCGTCCGGCGTCCAAAAGCGGTCGATCACATGGTGTTTGCGGGTCGGCTGCAAGTACTGGCCAATGGTCATGAAATCCACGTCCGCGGCGCGCAGGTCGTCCATCACCTGGGCCACCTCTTCCCTGCTTTCGCCCAAGCCGACCATGATCCCCGACTTGGTGAACATAGCCGGATCGAGCTGCTTGACCCGGTCGAGCAGCCTTAGCGAGGCAAAGTAACGGGCACCCGGCCGCACTTCAGTGTAAAGCCGGGGCACGGTTTCCAGGTTGTGGTTGAAGACATCGGGCCGCGCTTCGACCACCACCTCGATGGCGCCCTCCTTGCGCAGGAAGTCCGGGGTCAGCACTTCGATGGTAGTCTTGGGCGTGGCTTCGCGGATGGCGGCGATAACCTCGGCAAAGTGGCGGGCGCCGCCATCGGCCAGATCGTCCCGGTCGACCGAGGTGATGACCACATGCTCCAAGCCGAGCTTGGCAACGGCGCTGGCCACGTTGGTCGGCTCGAAGGGGTCGAGCGCGCCCGGCTTGCCGGTCGCCACGTTGCAAAAAGTGCAGGCCCGCGTGCAGATCTCGCCCATGATCATCATGGTGGCATGCTTCTTGGCCCAGCACTCGCCGACGTTGGGGCAAGCCGCCTCCTCGCAGACCGTTGAAAGATTGTTGTCGCGCATGATCTTGCGCGTGGCGTTGAAGGCCGCGCCGCCCGGTGCCTTGACCCGGATCCAGGCAGGCTTGCGCGGCACCGGATTATCCGGCTTGTGGGCCTTCTCAGGGTGGCGCAGGCGTTCGGTTGTGAGGGTCATGGTCAATTGGCCTCCCTTGCGACAACCACGGCCTGGTGACCGCATGGCCAGCAACAGCTCGTCATTGCGAGGCGCGACCGTAGGCCGAGCGCATAGCGCGGCGCCGTGGCAATCCATGCGGTGGTGCTGTGGTTGTAAGGCCCTATGGATTGCCGCGCTTCGCTCGCAATGACGAAATGAAATTGAGTCACTAAGTCAACCATATCGCACGTCGCCCCCTTAGAAGTGGATGGCCCGGCCGTAGGCGTCAAGCACGGACTCATGCATCATCTCAGACAATGTGGGGTGCGGGAAGACCGTGTGCATCAATTCCTCTTCAGTGGTCTCCAGGCCCATAGCGACGACGAAGCCCTGGATCAGCTCGGTCACCTCGGCCCCCACCATATGAGCGCCCAGCAACTCGCCGGTCTTGGCATCGAAAACGGTTTTGACCATCCCGTCCGGCTCGCCGAGGGCGATTGCCTTGCCGTTGCCGATGAAGGGAAAGCGGCCAACCTTCACTTTGCGCCCGCCCGCCTTGGCCTTGGCTTCGGTCAGGCCGACGCTCGCCACCTGCGGCCGGCAGTAGGTGCAGCCGGGGATCTTGGCCTTATCGATGGGGTGGGTCATGAGGCCAGCGATGGTTTCGATGCAGATCACCCCCTCGTGCTCCGCCTTGTGGGCCAGCATGGGCGGGCCGGCCACATCGCCGATGGCATAGAGCCCGGGCTCGGCGGTGCGCGAGAAGCCATCGGTCTGGATCATGCCGCGCTCGACCTTGGCCTTGGTGGTCTCAAGGCCCAGGTCCTCCACATTGCCGACCACGCCGACCGCGGAGATGATGCGCTCGACCGACAGCTTCAGTTGTTTGCCCTTGCCGTCCCCGACGATGGCGGTAACGTTCTCCTTGCTCTTTTCCACGCCGGTCACCTTGGCGCCGGTCATGATGGTCATGCCTTGCTTCTTGAATTGCTTTTGCGCCAGGCCGGCGATCTCCTCGTCTTCGACTGGCAGGATCTGGGGCAGAATCTCCACCACCGTGACTTCGCTGCCGAGCGTGCGGAAGAAGCTGGCGAACTCGATGCCGATGGCGCCGGAGCCGATGACCAGCAGCGACTTGGGCACCCGGTCCGGCAGCAGCGCCTCCATGTAGGTCCAGATCAGCTTGCCGTCCGGCTCCAAGCCCGGCAGGGCGCGCGCCCGGGCGCCGGTCGCCAGGATGATGTGTGGGGCTGAAAGCCCGGCCACGGTCTTGCCGCCCTCACTCACTGTCAGCTTGCCAGGACCGTTGAGCTTGGCGTGGCCCTTGATAACCGTGACCCTGTTTTTCTTCAAGAGGTGCCCGACCCCGGCGTTGAGTTGCTTGGAGACCTGGCGCGAGCGCTTGACCACCTTGTCCAGATCGAAGCCGACCTTCTCGGCGCTCAGGCCATAATCGCCCGCATGGGTCATGGCGTGATAGATTTCCGCCGAGCGCAGCAAGGCCTTGGTCGGGATGCAGCCCCAGTTGAGGCAGATGCCACCCAACTGATCGCGCTCCACCATCGCCACCGTCATCTTGAGCTGGGCCGCGCGGATAGCGGTCACATAACCGCCCGGCCCGCCGCCGACGACGATGACGTCGTATTTCTTGTCCGCCAAAGTCAGATCCTTTCCGGTCTCTCGACTCGCCGCGGATCGTCCACGTCACCCGTATTGATAACGCCACGTTTTTCCAACAGCATGATTTCGCAGGTTTCGTCGGCGAAAGGCTTGTGCTCAACCCCTTTGGGCACCACGATGAATTCGCCCGCCTCGATCATCACGCGTCGATCTCGGAAATCCATACCCAGCACGCCCTTGATCACGAGAAAGAGTTCATCCTCGGCGTCGTGTTTATGCCAGACGAAATCGCCCTGCAGCTTGACCAGTTTGATCTCATAGTCGTCGATGCTTCCCACCAGTTTTGGCTTCCAGTGCTCGGAAAACAGCGAAAGCTTTTCCTGCAAGTTGACTTTCTCCACGGCGCCCTTTCCTTTTCGACTCTAAAGCAACATGGCCAAGGGATCTTGGATGAGGCTCTTGAAGGCCGCCAGGAACTCGGCGCCCAGCGCCCCATCCACCACCCGGTGATCAACCGAGAGGGTGGCGCTCATCACCGTCGCCACTGCCAGATTGCCATTCTTGACGACGGGACGCTGCTCGCCCGCGCCGACCGCCAGGATGCAGCCTTGCGGCGGGTTGATGATGGCGGCAAATTCCTTGATCCCGTACATGCCCAGGTTGGAAAGGGAGAAGCCGCCGCCCTGATACTCCTCGGGCTTGAGCTTGCCGTCACGGGCCCGAGCCGCCAGATCCTTCATCTCGGCCGAGATGGCGGCCAGACCCTTGCTCTCGGCGGCACGCACCACCGGGGTGATCAAGCCGTTCGGCGTCGCCACCGCCACCGCAATGTCGGCGTGTTCGTAATAGAGAAGGCCTTCGTCGCTAAAAGAGGCATTGGCGGCCGGCACCTTCTTCAAGGCCAGAGCCACCGCGCGGATGATGAAATCGTTGACCGAGAGCTTGAAGCCTTCGTCGCGGGCGTTGAGCTGCTTGCGGATTTTCAGGAGCTCGTCGATCTCGCAGTCCACCGTCAGGTAGAAATGGGGCACCGTCTGCTTGGCCTCGGTCAGGCGGCGGGCGATCGTCTTGCGAATATTGGTGAGTGGTTCCAATCGATAGGTAACACCGAGGAGATCGGCCAGCGCGCGCGGGCCGGGACCACTCGGCTGGACCAGCGCGGGGACCGCCGGTGCCGGGCCAGGCGCCGCAATCTTGGCCGGCAACCCGCTGGCAAGCGCCTGTTCGATGTCGCGCTTGACGATCCGCCCCTGGGGGCCGCTGCCGGTAAGCTGGGCCAGATCGAGGCCGGCTTGGCTGGCCATGCGTCGGGCCAATGGGCTGGCAAAGAGACGCCCCTGGCCATTGGATCTGGCAGGTGCGGGCGTTGAGGCTGCAGTGCTAGGGGGAGATGCCACCGGTGCTTCTGCCGAAACTGGCTCGGCGGCTGGCGGCGGAGCGCTACTCGTTCCCGCCAGGACTTCCTCGACGGCCGAGACGTCCTCGCCTTCTTCCAACAGTACCGCGATCACCTGATTGACGGCAACCCCCTGGGTGCCTTCCGGGACCACGATCTTGGCCAGGGTTCCTTCATCGACGGCCTCGAACTCCATGGTCGCCTTGTCGGTCTCGATCTCGGCCAGGACATCGCCGGAAGCCACCTGAGCGCCTTCCTGCAGGAGCCACTTGGCAAGCGTCCCCTCGGTCATGGTCGGCGAAAGAGCCGGCATCAAAATTTTGATCGGCATGTGTCGTGTTCCCTTGGGTCGCTTTGGCCGATGCTATCAGTCGCGATAGCACACGGCCTTGGCCGCGGCCACAATGTCCTCGGCCTGCGGCAAGGCCAGGCGCTCCAGATTTGCCGCATAGGGCATGGGCACGTCGGCGCCGGCGACCCGTTTTACCGGCGCGTCCAGCCAATCGAAGGCAAGCTCCATCATTTGGGCGGCCAGTTCGGCGCCAATGCCACAGGTCGGCCAGCCTTCCTCGCAGACCACCAGGCGATTGGTCTTCTTGACCGAGGCGACGATCGCATCGCTATCCAGCGGCCTGAGACTGCGGAGATCGATGACCTCGGCGCTGATCCCTTCTCCGGCCAGGGCTTCGGCTGCCGCCAAGGCCTTGCCGACCATGATGGAAAAGGCGGTGATGGTAACGTCCGCCCCTTCCCGAGCCACCTTGGCGCGGCCGATCGGCACTAGCCAGTCCTCCGCCTCCGGCACTTCGAAACTCTGGCCATAAAGGATCTCGTTTTCCAGAAAAATGACCGGGCTGGGATCGCGAATGGCGGCCTTCAACAGGCCCTTGGCATCGCCCGCCGAATAGGGGGCGACCACTTTCAAGCCCGGGCAGTGGGCGTACCAACTGGCGTAGCATTGGGAATGCTGGGCGGCAACCCGGGAGGCCGCCCCATTGGGGCCGCGAAACACGATCGGGCAGGTGATCTGGCCGCCGGACATGTAGTGGGTCTTGGCCGCCGAGTTGATGATCTGGTCGATGGCCTGCATGGCAAAATTAAAGGTCATGAACTCGACAATGGGCTTGAGGCCATACATGGCGGCGCCAACGCCGATGCCGGCAAATCCATGTTCGGTGATCGGCGTGTCGATCACCCGCTCGGCGCCGAACTCCTGCAGCAGGCCTTGGCTCACCTTGTAGGCGCCCTGGTACTCGGCCACCTCCTCGCCCATCAAGAAGACATCCGGGTTGGCGCGCATCTCTTCGGCCATGGCATCGCGCAAGGCATCGCGCACGCTCAAGGTGACGGTCGATCCTGACCACTCCGGCTCGGCCGCTACCGCTTCCGGCTGAGGTTCCGGGCTGACACTCGAAGGAGCCGTAGCCTCAGCAGGGGCCACAGCCGACGGCGTCGCGCCGGCGCCTATGTCGGTCAAGCTGCTCGCCTCTTCGCCGTCTTCCAGCAGCAGCGCGATCCGGGTGTTGACGGCGACGTTCTCCGACCCCTCGGGCACCAAAATCTTGCCAAGAACGCCTTCGTCCACCGCCTCCACCTCCATGGTCGCCTTGTCGGTTTCGATCTCCGCGATCGGATCACCGGATGCCACCGCATCGCCTTCGGCCTTCAGCCAGCGGGCCAGCTTTCCCTCGGTCATGGTCGGCGACAAGGCCGGCATGAGGATTTCAATCGGCATCAAGGCCTCCCTTTTTCGGCCTCATAGAGGCAGGGCCACTGTCGACAGTTTTACCCATAGTTACGCTTGGGACTAGAGGTATGGCACCATGGCCAACCAGGTGTCGCATTAGGCGGCTACCACCACGTCGGTGGTCAGTTCGCTGGCATCGGGTTCGGGGCTTTCCTGGGCGAACTCGGCGGCTTCCGAGACGATGGCCTTGACCTCCCGATCGATGGCCTTCATCCCCGCCTCGTCCAAGACCTCTTCTTCCAACAGGGTTGCGCGCAGGCGGTCGATCGGGTCGCGTTCCTGGCGCATCTTTTGCACCTCTTCCTTGGCCCGATACTTGGCCGGATCGGACATGGAGTGGCCGCGGTAGCGGTAGGTCAGCATCTCCAAGATGTAGGGCCCCTTGCCGCCACGCGCATGGGCCACCGCCTTGGCGCCGGCCAGCTTGACGGCGCGCACGTCCATGCCGTCGCACTGGGCGCCGGGGATGCCATAGGCCTGACCGCGATGGTAGAGGTCGGTGCGGGCCGAGGCGCGCTCCACACTGGTGCCCATGCCGTACTTGTTGTTCTCGATGATGTAGACGACCGGCAGCTTCCACAGGGCCGCCATGTTGAAGGCTTCGTAGACCTGGCCCTGGTTGACCGCGCCGTCTCCCAGGTAGGTGAGGGAAATGCCGCCGGTCTGGCGATACTTCTGGGCGAAGCCGAGGCCGGTGCCGATCGGCACCTGGGCGCCGACGATGCCATGGCCGCCGAAGAAGCCTTCTTCCCGGCTGAACATATGCATGGAGCCGCCCTTGCCCTTGGAGTAGCCGCCACGGCGGCCGGTCAGCTCGGCCATCACCCCCTTGGCGGACATGCCGCAGGCCAGCATATGGCCATGGTCGCGGTAGGAGGTGACCACCGTATCAATCGCCTGGGTGAGCGCCTGCATGCCGACGACCACCGCTTCCTGGCCGATGTAGAGATGACAAAAGCCGCCGATCAACCCCATGCCGTACATCTGACCCGCCTTTTCCTCGAAGCGGCGAATCAGCAGCATGTCTCGGTAAAAACCTATCAGTTCTTCGGGGGTAGCGGCTTCCTTTGCTTCCGCCAAGCGTACCTCCGCCGAGCGGCGCCGCGATGTCGGCTTGCGTTGGGTGGTTTCCTTCCTGGTAGCCATGGCTTAGACCGATCCTCCCAATGACAGCCTTGCTTGCTTACATCGCATAGCCTAAGACTTGCTTTAGGTCTTTTCAAGTTACCATTACATTAATGATATCAGAGATATAGTGAGATTAACTGAATTATGGTTAGTTGTGCAAATGAAAGGCCCTTCGCCAAGTCTGTTTCTTTTCTAAGGCTTGGCTCTTGTCCCTAGGACCGACCGAACTAACGGCAGCCCAGATAACCGTTGTGAGGCCAAAGTACTGAATGTTGCGCAGCGCATGAATGTCTGCTTTGAATCAACGATCGGCACGATTCGGTTGATATTTTGCGCGCGGTCGGATAAGCGTGCCACTCTTTGCCTGTTCAATCGCATGTGCGGACCAGCCGGCCGTTCGACCAACCGTAAAAAGAATGGTCGCGGCATCTTTCGGCAATTCGAAGTGGTGGGTAATTGCTGCCAAGGCCGTATCGACATTTGCCCGATGCAAAACGCGGTTTGACGCTTTATCTACTGCTTGAAGGACTGGTGCGCCTTTCGGAATGAGATCAAGCAAATATGCAGCCCTTGGATCACCGGCTGGGTAAAGGGGATGACCAAAGCCAAATGAATACGGGGATTGATCGGTATGTTGTTCCAGGAATTGGTCTAGTTCGCCGTCAAGCGCCGCGTGTAAGACTTCGCTCGCCAACGATGCCACGCCGCCGTGGCGAGGGCCACTCAAGGTCGCCACACCCGCAAGCAACGCAGCGGCAAGACTTGTGCCCGTTGACGCGGAAACACGCACTGCAAATGTCGATGGATTAAGCTCGTGATCGCTTAGCAATACTAAGGCTTGTCGGACAACATCGGTACTTTGCTGCGTGAGGCCCCATTTGATTCCGATCCGTCGATGAACCTCACCAGTCACAACCTCGGCCAGACAGGCGTTGGTAACCACGGAAAGCGCGTGCCCAACTTCCTGAGCAATATCCGAAGGGACTAGATAGGCGAGAGTCGGCGCACTATCAGACTCTTTGGCAAGGGCTTTCATCGCCCGTGCAAAAGGTGATGTCCCAGAAGAGCGAATCCTCGTTTCCGGTAGTATAACCCGGTCGAAACCGCACAATAGTGCTGCTGTTTCTTCAAGTGTCATCTGCCTGGCGCAGTCTTCAATCGGACGGCCTCTCAACCAGATTGTTCCTTCACGAACTTCGGAAATGGAAGTTGCCAAAACCGGATCGCCCCACCGAATGGCCGCTTGCGCGACATCGGCCCGCGCTCTGGGGCGACGATTCTGAGTAAGTAAGCGCTCTAAATCGGGCACGAAGTACAAACTGGACCGCGCATCACCAGGATCAGCCCTTGTTCGGATACGGTGTCGAGAGACATACGCATAAAGCGTTTGTACCTTCACGCCCAGCAAAGCGCAGGCGGCGCGCGTGTCGATCCATTCATCAGTTTTCATATTGATTATATTGATCAAGATTTACTTTTGGTCAAGAATCTGGACTTTGGCCATACCGATCTAAGGAGTATTGATGGCCACTTCATTCTTATCTCAAATTGAAAACGCTCTTGGCACGCCTAGTCCGACAACACTGAGAGTGGTTGAAACAGGCACCGCCGAACTGCCGTCCTGTTTTGCAGTGTCCGATTTTGCTGTAGCCACCATGACTGCCGCTGCCAAACAGCTTGGGGGCCTGATCGGCGCGCGCGAAATCACCATTGACCGTCGACTAGCATCACTCTGGTTCGATATGACATTAAGGCCGCAAGGGTGGGTGTTGCCAGATGCATGGGATGCCATAGCGGGCGTTTATCAAGCATCTGATGGCTGGATACGACTTCACACAAATGCGCCACACCATAGAGAGGCTGCCCTGCGTGTTCTTGGGTGTGAGGCATACAAAGCAACAGTAGGCGCGGCAGTGGCCTCATGGCGCAAGTCGGAACTCGAAGATGCGATTGTTGCCGAACATGGAGCTGCTGCAGCGATGCACAGCATGGCTGAATGGTCTGCCACTCCACAAGGACAGGCAGTAGCTCAAGACCCCATGATCGCATGGGACGAAGTGGCGAATAGCAATTCTAAGATCGCGCTAGGCGAGCTAAAGGTGCTCGATCTCACGCGTGTGCTTGCTGGTCCGGTGGCCACCCGCTTTTTAGCCGGGTACGGTGCGCATGTTCTGCGAATCGACCCGCCGTGGTGGTCTGAACCAGGGGTTGAACCAGAAGTTACCCTTGGCAAAAAACGGGCGGGGCTTGATCTTACACACGCCAAGGACCGAGAAAGTTTCGAAGATCTTCTCGCCAAAGCGGATGTTCTTGTTCATGGCTATCGGCCAGGTGCGTTTAGTGGGTTAGGTTATGATCGAAAGCGTCTGCGCGCGATCGCACCTCATATCATCGACGTCAGCCTTTGCGCGTACGGATTACAAGGACCCTGGGCTGACCGACGCGGATTTGACAGTTTGGTGCAAATGAGTTGCGGGATTGCCCATGAAGGTATGGTCCGAAAGAATGTCGAACACCCCGTACCTCTGCCGGTGCAAGCCCTTGATCATGCGACAGGTTATCTGATGGCAGCAGCTGTCTTGCGAGCAATAAGGATCCGCAATGAAACCGGGCGAATTCTGTCCGCCCGTTTGTCCTTAGCAAGAACTGCATTGCTGCTCATGTCTGAACCGGCCCAAGATTTCAGAGGCAAAGACATCGAAAAAACAGCAGAGGACCTGTCGGCAATCACCGAAATGACAAGTTGGGGCCCCGCACAGCGCCTGCATTTCCCGATACTCATGGATGACGCTAAACCAAAATGGCCTTTTCCGGCGGGCCAACTCAGGCTTGATCAACCAGAATGGTGATTTTCGATTAGTTACTTTGGACGAAACACTATTGCGGACATTGGCGCAACCGCAACGAACTCACACTTTGTCCGCACTGCCGTCATCCCCATAAAACAAGATTTCCGCCCACGACCGCTTGCGGTTCTTGAGGGTGCGGAGGACCGCCAATATCACGCTTGTTTTGGCGAATGAACGGCCCTTCGCCAAATTCGTTTCTTTTCTATGACTTGGCTCTTGTCCCTAAGCCCGACCGAACTGATAGCAGCCCAGATAAGCGCTTTGGGAGCAAGGAAAGCATGATTGTCGCGTTAGTCCGGGGCGTGAAAGTCAGTTCAATTCTTGGCCGCGATGCAGATGATTTCGACCTCATACCCTTTACCGGCGAGGCGCGCCTCCGCGCATGCGCGTGACGGTGCACAACCCTCTGGAATCCAAGCATCCCAGACCGCGTTCAATTCATCATAGGATTCGATATTCGCCAGCCAGATTGTCGTATTCAATATCCTGGTCTTGTCCGAGCCGGCCTCCAACAGCAACTTTTCAATTTTCCCAAGTGCCTCTGTTGCCTGTGCGGTAACGCTCTGCCCTGCAGTGCCACACTGACCAGCCAGCCATACGAGATTGCCATAGACCACTGCCTGGCTCATTCGTTCGCCTGGATTGAAGCGCAATATATCGGTCATCCCAAGATCCTACTCTTATTCTCCTGTGATGAGATATGGCAAAGGACTTTCTATGTCTTGCCGTTTTTGAACAGATTGAGCGGATCGGGCTCTTCTTTCAGGGCCTTCTTTAGCGAAGGAACGAGGCCTTGACCGTGCGACCCGGATTAGCCGACATCGCGGTAGCCCGCCGCCGGCCCGATATTCGGTACTTGCACCGCGGTCAGTGGGCGTTCCTTCGCGCAGGGCAGCATGGCGGCGGATACCGCCTCTGCCGCCCCTACTCCGCTCCCTCCGGCGTGAGGATGACGAAATCGCTGTCGTGGCCGAAGTTCAGCACCTGCAGCGCCCGCTCTTCCAGCATGTCCGGGTCGAGGCTGTCGGGCCGCATGAGCCGGACCCGCCGCTGCAGGGTCTGATGATCTGCTGCCAAGCGCGCTTCCTCGGCTTCGGCAAGGCGAAGATCCTGGTTGAGCCGCATCAGCCTGAGAATTCCGTGATCGCCTTGCACCGCGTGATAGGCGAAGTAGCCGACAACGGAAGCAGCCAGCACCTGCAGGGTGATGGTCTTGGCGCGTCGGCGAAGCTCGGCGATGAGGCTCATGCAAGCAAGCTGACACCATGGCGGGCGATTCGTTCAAGGGTAAAGCGCAGCCTGGCGCCTAAATCACAAACGGACGACGGCTCTTCCCGCATAGCGGCCCTGGCTGCCGAGCTGTTCTTCGATGCGCAGCAGCTGGTTGTACTTGGCGATGCGTTCCGAGCGCGACAGGGAGCCGGTCTTGATCTGCCCGCAGTTGGTGGCGACCGCCAGGTCGGCGATGGTGGCATCCTCGGTCTCGCCGGAGCGGTGGGACATCACCGACGCATAGCTTGCCCGGTGTGCCAGCTCCACCGTCTCCAGGGTCTCGCTGAGCGTGCCGATCTGATTGACCTTGATGAGGATGGCGTTGGCGGTCAGCGCATCGATCCCGCGCTGCAGGCGTTCGGCGTTGGTGACAAAGAGGTCGTCGCCCACCAACTGCACCTTTTCGCCCAGGCGGTCGGTCAGGGCCTTCCAGCCCTCCCAGTCGTCCTCGGCCATGCCGTCCTCGATGGAGACGATCGGATAGGCATCGCAGAGGCGCGCGAGTTCGTCGACCAGCGCGCCGGCGTCGCGCACCTTTCCCTCGCCGGTCATATGATAGCGGCCCTCCTTGCAGAACTCGCTGGCCGCGCAGTCCAAGGCGAGAGCCACCTCGTCCCCCAAGCGGTAACCGGCCGTTTCGATCGCCTTGGCGATGAAACCCAGGGCCGCCTCCGAGGAAGCGAGATCCGGGGCAAACCCCCCTTCATCGCCGACGTTGGTGTTGTGCCCGCCTTCGCTCAGCGCTTTCTTCAGGCTGTGAAACACCTCGGCGCCGCAGCGCAGCGCCTCGGCGAAACTGGCAGCGCCCACCGGCATGATCATGAATTCCTGGAAATCGAGGGCGTTATCCGCATGGGCGCCGCCGTTGACGATGTTCATCAGCGGCACCGGTAAAACCCGCGCGTAGGTGCCGCCCACATAGCGATAGAGCGGCAGGCCGGCATCTTCGGCCGCCGCCTTGGCAACCGCCAGGCTCACCCCCAGCATCGCATTAGCACCCAAGCTCGCCTTGTTGGGGGTGGCGTCGAGGTCGATCATCGCCTGGTCGATCTTGACCTGGTCCTCGGCATCGAGGCCGGACAGCATTTCGAAGATGTCGTGGTTGACCGCTTCGACCGCCTGCCTGACCCCTTTGCCGCCATAGCGTTCTTTCTCGCCGTCACGCCGCTCCACCGCCTCGTGGGTGCCGGTCGAGGCGCCGGAGGGTACCGCCGCCCGGCCAAAGGCGCCGGACTCCAGCGCCACTTCCACCTCCACTGTGGGGTTGCCGCGGGAATCCAAGATTTCGCGGCCGCGTATGTCGACGATGGCGGTCATGATCCTTCCCCCATGTGCTAAGCGTTACGGTGTGGCAATCTCAACTGGCCTCGCCTTGGCCAGGCGATCGAAGTCCTGCAAGGTGCGAAGGATCGCCGGCATGTCCTTCAGCCTGATCATGTTCGGCCCATCCGAGGGCGCCTTATCCGGGTCCGGATGGGTCTCCATGAAGACCGCGGCCACGCCGACGGCGACCGCCGCCCGGGCCAGGACTGGCGCCATATCCCGGCGTCCACCGCTGGAGCCGCCACGCCCGCCTGGCTCTTGCGCCGAATGGGTGGCATCGAAGACGACCGGGCAGCCGGTCTCCTTGGCCATGATCGGCAGCGCCCGCATGTCATTGACCAGGGTGTTGTAGCCGAAGGAGGCACCGCGCTCGCAAACCATGACATTCGAATTGCCGCTGTCGACGAGCTTTGCCACCACGTTCTTCATGTCCCAGGGGGCGAGGAACTGCCCTTTCTTAACGTTGACCGGTTTCCCTGTTTCTGCCGCCGCCACCAGAAGGTCCGTCTGACGACAGAGAAAGGCCGGGATCTGCAGGACGTCGACCACCTCAGCCACCGTGGCACAGTGATCGGCTTGGTGAACGTCGGTCAAGACCGGCAGACCGGTCGCATCGCGGACATCCGATAGAATGCTGAGCCCTTGATCCAGTCCCGCCCCGCGCCTGCCGGAAAGGCTGGTCCGGTTGGCCTTGTCATAGGAGGACTTGTAGATCAGACCGATACCGAGTTCCTTGGCCATGGCGGCCAAAGCTCCGGCCACCTCGATGGCGTGCGCGCGGCTTTCGATTTGGCAGGGGCCGGCGATCAGCGCCAAGGGCTGGTCGTTTCCGATGGTGATCTTGCCGACCTGCACACGGCGTGGCGGGGCAACCTGAGGTGCCGTCATCTATTCACTATTCCTACATCAGCCGCGACTGTTCGACCGCCGCCTTGATAAAGGAGGTAAAGAGTGGGTGCGGGTCGAAGGGCTTTGATTTCAGCTCTGGGTGAAACTGCACGCCGACAAACCAGGGGTGCTCGGCGATCTCGATGATCTCCGGCAAGCTGCCATCGGGCGATAGTCCAGAAAAGCGCAGGCCGGCCCCTTCTAGGGCCTCGCGATAATTGATGTTGACCTCGTAACGGTGACGGTGCCGCTCGCTGATCCGAGCCTCGCCGCCATAGATCTCACCGACCTGGCTGTCCACAGCCAGATTGCAAGGATAGGCACCCAACCGCATGGTGCCACCGAGCTCACCATTGGCGTTGCGGCGTTCGACCTCGTTGCCGCGGGTCCACTCGGTCATCAGGCCGACGACCGGGTCGGTGCAGGGACCAAACTCGGTCGAACCGGCCCCATCCAGACCGGCGAGATTGCGGGCCGCCTCGATCACCGCCATCTGCATGCCAAAGCAAATGCCGAAGTAGGGCACGCCGCGCTCGCGGGCGAAACGGGCGGCGGCGATCTTTCCCTCCGAACCGCGTGAACCGAAGCCGCCCGGCACCAGAATGCCGTGCACGTTTTCAAGGCGACTGACCGCGCCCTCGGTCTCGAAAATCTCCGAATCAAGCCAATCGACGCTAACCGCCACCTGATTGGCGATGCCGCCGTGGGCCAAGGCCTCGGCCAGGGACTTATAGGAATCGAGCAGCGAGGTGTACTTGCCGACCACGCCGATGGTCACCTGCCCGTCCGGATTGCTGATCCGATCGGTCACCCCGTCCCAACGGCTGAGGTCCGGTTCGCCGGTATCCAGCCCAAAGTGCCGGCAGACTTCCGTATCCAGCCCCTGCTCGTGATAGGCGCGGGGGACCTGGTAGATGTTTTCGACATCAAGCGCTTGAATAACCGCGTCTTCGCGCAAATTGCAGAAAAGGGCGATCTTGCGCCGGGCGTCCAGATCGATCGCGTGCTCCGAGCGGCAAACCACGATTTCCGGCTTGATGCCGAGGCTTTGCAGTTCCTTGACCGAATGCTGGGTCGGTTTGGTCTTAAGCTCGCCGGCTGAGCCGATGTAGGGCACCAGGGTCAGATGCACGAAGAGCGTCCGTTCCGGCCCCAATTCGTACCCCAATTGGCGGATGGCCTCGAGGAAGGGCAGGCTTTCGATGTCACCCACCGTGCCGCCGATCTCGCAAACCACGAAGTCCTCGCTGGCCAAGTCGGCCCGGATGAAGGCCTTGATGGCATCGGTGACATGGGGAATGACCTGTACCGTGGCGCCCAGGTAGTCGCCGCGGCGCTCGCGCGCCAAGACCTTGGAATAGATCTGCCCGGTGGTGACGTTGTCGCCGCGCCGCGAGGGCACGCCGGTAAAGCGCTCATAGTGGCCGAGATCCAGGTCGGTCTCCGCCCCGTCGTCGGTCACATAGACCTCGCCATGCTGGTAGGGACTCATGGTCCCCGGGTCCACATTGAGATAGGGATCGAGTTTGCGCAAGCGCACGCGATAACCGCGCGCTTGCAGCAGCGCGCCCAAGGCCGCGGAGCAGAGTCCCTTACCCAGAGAGGAGACCACGCCGCCGGTGATGAAAATGAACCGGGTCATGGACCAACAGTAATGCGGTAACTTCGGCCCGCGGGCAAGCCCTCAGTGAGGCAACCGAAAAAGTAACCGGGGACGAACCAAGGGAAACTAATTATTTTCCTAAAGGTCAACACCTTAAAGCAACACCCACTGATCCCGTTCCAGCAGCACATAGGGTCCGTCCCACAGCCATTGGGGGGTTGTCGCCGCTTAGCCCAGAGAGATCGAGTCGCTTCGCCCGAGCTCCTGCTTGCAGCTTACTGGACGGGAACGCTCGGTCCTTCGGGCTCGGCCGGCTCATCCAGGGTGGTCGAGAGATCGTCGAGGATCGAGCGCCGCTCGCTGCCGCCGGTGGAGAGAATTGTCAGGGTCAAGCTGGTGACCATGAAGATCGCCGCCAGAATGGCGGTGGTGCGGGTCAGCAGGTTCGCGGTGCCGCGCCCGGTCAGGAAGCCGGACATGCCACCGCCTCCACCACCGCCGCCGCCAATGCCGAGGCCACCGCCTTCACTGCGTTGCAGCAGCACCACACCGATCATGGCAAGCGCTATGAGCAGATGAACGACCAAAAGTACTTGAATCATGACGAACCCTATTTCAAGCGTGCGAAAGCGGGGATCCGACGCCGCCCCGAGCACGCCTGCCGCCTATTTAGGCCTTCTTAAGCTGGATATCCAGTGCCTTTTCGCCCTAGGGCCCGGTTGCGAAGCAAAGCTCGGCCACGACCTGGCAAAGCCTCTACACCTCGGAAGAGGAGCCGCCACCGGAACCTGGGGAACAGCGTGTGACGCAGCTCCAGGCGGGAAAACAAACCTTATAGACGGTCCCATCAGGCGCCAGGGTCGGCAGACAACGCATTTCCAGGCGGCAGTCGCTGAAGCACTGACCCGGATGATCCCAATCGAAGAAAAAATCGGGAATGTCGGGAACCTGAAGGACGTCCGGCGGCAAGGGGCGGCGCGCGGCACCCCCATCACCGTCGCCCACTCCGCCGCTGCCACAGTCACAGCTTGGCCCGCGCTTGGGGGCAGCTTTGAGGAGAACTTCCTGCCGAAACAGGACATTAGCGTCCACGCTCGTCTTGACCAGATAGAAATCGCCCTGCTTGACAGCATCGAGCACGTCCTTTTGCTGCAGGACCAGGGTGACGGTCTTGCCGACCGATAAGGCGATGATCCCCTCGGCAGTGGGCACGGGCCGACCCACGAACCAGGTCGTCTCGCCTTCCTGAAGCTGCTGAAGTTCCGACCTCAGGTTTCCCGTGGCGCAGGAGTTTTTGAGGTCCTGCAGATCGCTATCGGGCATTCCTTCTCCTAAGGGACTAGAGTCGGCGATAGGATCGCGAACGAAAACGCCGTCCTTCAGGACAGTGGTAAAAGATGATGAATAAAGCGTGAAGGTGGTATGGGATAACCCCATGACTAAAGGCCACTCTAAGAGTCCTCATCCAAACACAGAACCGGTCGACACCGGGCCGACTTCCTCGCTTGGACGAATCTGGGCCTGGATCATGTTAGTGATCATGGGTGTCGCTTGGGGGTACACGATTATCCTAGCCAAGGTTATCACCGCCGGTGGCGGACACCCCTTCGGCATCGCCATGTGGACCAGCCTGCTGGGCGCCGGGTTCCTATTGGTTTTCAGTACCGCTGCGCGCCGTCGCGTCTCGTTGCGGCGTGACTTTTTAGGGCTATACCTGGCCTGTGGCCTGCTTGGTGTGGTGGTTCCGGCGATAGCGTTTTACTTCGCAGCGCCCCACGTGCCGGCGGGTGTGCTCTCCATCACGGTGACCATAGGCCCCATCCTGACCTTCCTGTTTTCCGTCTTTTTCAGGCTTGAGCGCTTTGTCTCGCCCCGCATCCTGGGTGTTGCCTTCGGGGTCCTGGCGGTAGCCCTCCTCGTCTTGCCCGAGGCCAGCTTGCCGGACCCGTCGGCCATGCCCTGGGTGTTGTTGGCCTGCCTCCCCGGCCTCTGCTACGCGCTGGAGAACATGATCCTGACCTTTCGCCTACCCTCAGGCGCTAGCCCCCTTGCGGTCGCCTGTGGCAACTTCTTGGTTTCCTCGGCCATCCTGGCGGGACTGGTGGCAGTAACCGGTACCTTTCTGCCTTTGGCCTGGCCTTGGGGCGTCGTCGAATGGTCAATCGCCGGGATGGCCGCCATCAATGCGGTTTGCTTCGGCATGCTCATCTACCTGATACGCTACGCGGGTCCGGTTTTCACCACCCAGGTGGCCTATCTGACCACCATCTCCGGCGTCGCTTGGGGCGTCATCCTGTTCGACGAGCAACACTCCATTTGGGTCTGGTTTTCGCTAGCCTGCATGCTGATCGGTCTAACGCTCGTTCGGCCGCGAAGACGCCAACATACCGAGGTATGAACTTTTTACGGTCGAACAATACCACTGTTTGCGCCGAGCAGAAACGAGCCAAGACTGTTGTCAAGGGATCGCCGTTTACGCGGCTCCAGCACGCGACGGCGTGTCACTTGGTCTCGAACCACTGCATTTTGATTTTGAGCTTTGATCGTGCGATTGGTCGGAAGCCGAGACGGTCATAGAGGGTGCGGGCCCGATTGTTGCTCATGATATCCAGCCGCATGGCTTTACCTTGGCGGCGCGCCCGGTCGCAGAGCCGTTGCACGATCGCGGTTCCAATCCCTCGATTTTGCCAATCCAGTCGGATGTAAAGCTGGGCCAGATAGACCTCGTCGGCGGTTTCGCGCACTTGCAGCCAATTGGCTCTTGACCCCCCGATCGTGACAATGGATGTCCCGGCGGCAAGGAGCGTTTCTTTCACCATGCGGTGTTGCCTTTGCTCGTGCCACTCCAGAAGCGCCTCGGTCAAGGGCTTCATCGAGGCGCGATAGAGCGCCCAGGCGAAGGCGAGATCTTGTCGAGTTGCCTTGCGCAGCCGGAACTTCGGTGGCTCGATCATGGTCGTTATCCTGCTCGATCAAACCGGCCCCGCAAATTACTATCCTTTGGCATCGCTGGCAGGACAGTTCTCGGTTGTGGTTGGAACGCGGCTATGTGACGATTGGCGAAGTAATCGCGGTCAGGAGGAATGAAATGCCCAAGATCGAAGGCGGATGCCTGTGCGGCAGCGTGCGCTACAGCAGCGATGCGGAACCGGCAGCCATCATAAACTGTTACTGCAAGACCTGCCAAAAGAACTCCGGTTCGACCAATTCCTTCAACCTGGCGATGCCGAAGGGATCGGTGGCGGTGACGGGGGACGCGGCGACCACCTATGTCGACCGCTCCGGTGCCAGCGGCAAGCCCTTCGAGCGGCATTTCTGTTCGAAATGCGGTTCGCATTTTCTCGCCGGCGGCCCGGCCTATGAGGGTCTCGAATTCATCAAGGCCGGAACCCTGGATGATCCAAACTGGGCCGTGCCAGCGGCTCACATCTGGTGCGAGGAGAAGCTCGACTGGCTGGAGCTGCCCGAGGGCGCCAATCAAGTGGCGCGCAATCCTTAACGGATTTGCTGAAGGCGGGATTTCTAGGCCTGGCCAGTTCGACGGCTTCCATCGCTTCATCGGGTCTTAGCGAACCGTAGCTTTGTGATGATGGCTAATCCGCTACCGGACTTGGTGATCAGCGCTGACTCCCATGTCGGCGAGCCGGAGGCCTTGCGCCAATGTCTGCCGGAAAAGTTTCGCGCCTGCCTGCCGGAGTTGGCTGTCGATGCGGACGGAAATCTTCTGTTCAAGGTAGATGGGAAGGTCGTTTATGGCCCGGCTGAGCGCAAGCCGACGGCGGAAGACCTACTGCGCGAGTTCCGCTCGGACCCGTCGCAGGGAACCGACCTTGACCGTCGGCTTCACGACATGGCGGTCGAAGGTGTCGACGGCCAAGTGATCTTTCCAAACATCGGACTTGGTTGCTCCATGGGTGATGAAGGCGTTGCGTACTATCAGGCTTGGGCGCGCGCCCATAACGATTTTGTCTGGGACCTCTTCAGTCCATACCAGCATCGGTTCAAGCCGGCCGGGATGATTCCCATCGACGATATCGAGCTGGCGGTGGCCGAGGCCGGGCGCTGTATCAAACGCGGCTTCTGCACGCTCTTTCTGCCGGCGGTGGTACCATGGCAGCCCTACTGGATGCCCGTCTACGAGCCTTTGTGGTCTTTGGCCGAGGAAGCGGGCGTTCCTCTGAACTTCCATATTTTCAGTGGCAATCTCGCGCTCCGCAATGACTTCG
Organism: Rhodospirillales bacterium; assembly: GCA_965222795.1. GTDB lineage: Bacteria > Pseudomonadota > Alphaproteobacteria > Kiloniellales > CBDCUY01 > CBDCUY01. The sequence goes on from OZ244972.1 coordinate 5,623,325, forward strand.
CCAGTGCCGGCGACCTCGATCAAAGCCGCTACGAGAAAGCGCGGCGCGCAGCAAAGGTGTCGGATGATACAGAGGAACTGCTCGATGCCGTCTTGGGCCTGGCTGCCGGCATGTCGCCGATCGTCAATTTGACCGGCGCCGGCGTGCTTGAGCGTCATCCCAAGCTTCGCTTCGTGGTGACAGAGTCGGAATGCGGCTGGCTGGCTTGGCTCTTGCAGGCGATGGATCAAATGCAGGAGCGTCGCTACATCGCCATGCGCAAGCTTCCCCTAAGAGCCAGCGACTACTTCAAGCGCCAGGGCGCGATCACCATCTCCGATGACCCCGTCGCGCTCAACAACGTCGAACAGACCGGCTGCGATTGCCTGATTTGGGGCAACGACTATCCGCACGACGAAGGCACCTTCCCGCACAGCCGCCGGCCCATCGCGGAGATCAGAGAGCGGCTTGGCCCGGAGGATGCCTACAAGGTCTTGTGCGCCAACGCCGCGCGGCTCTTCGGTTTCGACCTCGACTATCTGGCGGCGAAGCGCGACGAGGTCAGCCGCCACGGGCATTGAATCTTGCAGCGAAAGTCTTTCTCGGTCCCAGCGAAAACCGGCTAACGGGCGTGTCTTCCGCGGCGGCTCACCTGCCGCCTACCTCACAGAAAGCCCACGCTTCACCCGACACTCGCGGCGATCGCCCAGAATTCCTCGGCCTTGAGGCTGGCGCCGCCGACCAGGGCGCCGTCGACGTTGGCGACCGCCAAGAGCTCGCCGGCGTTGGCCGCCTTGACCGAGCCGCCAAGCCAAGCGGCGGGGGCACCGGCATTCAGGGACAGGCTCACACTGCCCTTGCTCGGCCGGGGTAACATTTAGCCAGAAACCGCCATCCGCTGTGCAAAGCAGTGCGAGATCATTAAAGTTCGTAGTCATGGACCTAGATTTGATTACCGATCGTTTGCGGCTTACCCCCCTTTCGTGGTGCGATCTCGATCTGGCCATAGAGATGTTCACAGATCCTGACGTCGTCAAATATGTGTGTGATCTCATGGACGAGGATATGGTCCGTGCCGAGATGTCGAATTCGGTGCGAAGAGGCGGCGATGGATGGATTGGCATTTGGTGCGTCTCGGACAGAAAAACTGGAGAAAAGCTGGGCAGTTCCTTTCTTTTGCCGATGCCGATCGAAGAAGACGACACCGATTACAGCCTTGTCGTACCGGGCAAGGTCCCGGATGGCGATATTGAGATAGGCTACTGTTTCAAGCGCTCAGCATGGGGCAAAGGTTACGCAACAGAAGCATGCAGGCGGTTAGTAAGATTTGCGTTTGAAAAGACCCCCTTGGATGAAATCGTTGCATCTTTCTACGATGAAAACGAAGCGTCAAAAAATGTACTTATAAAGGCCGGCTTCACCGATAGGGGAACAATGCAGTGTTATGGTGAAGAAGCCCCCAGTTACCGAATTACTCGGCAGGAATGGGTTCGACTGCAAAGCTCCGGTTAGTGTATTCGTTACAATAGAAGAGAGGTTCGTGAGCCGCCCCCGCTTCACCCGACACTCGCGGCGATCGCCCAGAATTCCTCGGCCTTGAGGCTGGCGCCGCCGACCAGGGCGCCGTCGACGTTGGCGACCGCTAGAAGCTCGCCGGCGTTGGCCGCCTTGACCGAGCCGCCGTAGAGGATGCGCGTCGCCTCGCCCGGTGCGGCACCCCGCTGGGCGACGAGCAGCCGGCGGATCTCGGCATGCACCTCAGCCACGTCGTCGGGGGTGGCGGTCTTGCCGGTGCCGATGGCCCAGACCGGCTCGTAGGCGACGACGATCTCCGCCGCTTCGGACACCGCCGGCAGGGAGGCCGTCACCTGCCCTTCCACCACGGCCAAGGCCTGGCCGGCCTCCCGTTCGGCCAGGCTCTCGCCGACGCAGATGATCGGCACCAGCCCGGCAGCGGCGGCCGCCTTGGCCTTGGCTTTGACCGCCGCACTTTCCTCGCCGTGATCGGCGCGCCGCTCCGAGTGGCCGAGGATGACATAGCGGCAACCCAGGTCGGTCAGCATGGCGGCGCTGATGTCACCGGTGTGGGCACCGGCCGCTTGCTCGTGGCAATCCTGGCCGCCAAGGGCTATGGCAGTGCCCTTAACGATTTCGGCCACCGGGTGGAGGTGAACCGCCGGCGGACAAACCAGGAGCTCAGCCGAGCCCTCACCAGCGTTCGCCAGTTTCTCCGTCAAGGCCCCGGCGAGCGCGCGCGCCTCCGCCAGGCTGCCGTTCATTTTCCAGTTTCCGGCGATCAGGTTCCGCGGCATTTGCATTACCCTCCGTTTTTCGGCGTGGATGGTCGTGGCCCAGGGGCAAGCCCGGCTCTAGCACAACTGGCATGGCCGATGCCAGCCATGACATTCCCCTGTTGCCGGCGCAGCCAGGTCTCTCTAAGATGCCGCGCCACTTTAGACCACAGCGTTGGTCGCGACCGAGCGAGCGCAACGGACAAGGATCAAGCCTAAGCCATGCTTATGAAGATGCGCGGCGCCGTCAGCAAGGTGCTGATCGGGCTGCTTTTTGGCGTTTTGATATTGAGTTTTGCGATTTGGGGCATCGGCGACATCTTCCGCGGCGGCGGCGCCAACACCGCCGTGGCCGAAGTCGGCAGCCGGGCCATCGACCAGCGCGACTTCGCCAACGGCTATAACCGCGAGCTGGCCCGCCTGCGGCAACAGTTCGGCGGCCGGCTGGAGCCCGAGCAAGCCGTCGCCTTCGGCCTGCCCGAGCAGGTTCTTCAGCAGATGGTCAACCGCACGGCCGTGGAAGAGCAGGCCCGGAAAATGGGCATGGCGGTCAGCGACGATCTGGTGCGCGATCGCATCAGGAACGACAGCGGCTTTCAAAACGCCCTCGGCGATTTCGACCGCAACCGCTTTCAACAGGTCTTGTTTGCCAACAATATGACGGAAGAGGGATTTATCGCGGCGCTGCGCGGCGACATACAACGCCAGCAACTGCTGCAGGCTCTATCCGGCGGCGTTTCGGTGCCGACGACGCTCAGCCAAGACCTCTACCGCTATCTGCAGGAAGAGCGGGTGGCCGAAACCCTGATGATCCGCAATGACAGCATCACCGAGCTGCCAGAGCCGAGCGAGGACGATCTCAAGGCCGTCTTCGAGGACTTTGCCGCCGAGTTCCAGGCGCCGGAGTATCGCGCCCTGACAGTGATTTATTTAGCCCCAGAGGATCTTGCGACAGAGGTCGCGGTATCCGAAGAGGAGATCGCGCTTTCCTATGAAGAACGGCTCTCGGAGTTTACGGTGCCGGAACGCCGGCAGATCGAGCAGATCGTCTTCACCGACGAGGAAGCCGCCAAGCAGGCTAAAGAACGGATCGACGGCGGCGAGGACTTTGTCGCGGTTTCCGAGGCGGTGACCGGCCAGGCGCCGCTCGACCTTGGCCTGATCGCCGAGCTTGACCTCTTAGCCGAGCTGACTGGGCCCGCCTTTGCCCTGGCAGTCGGCGGCATCAGCGAGGTCCTCAAGAGTCCGCTCGGCTGGCACATTCTGCGGGTCAACCACATCGAAGCCGGCAGCACACCAAGTCTGGAGGAGGTGCGCGAGGAGCTGCGCCACGCCTTGGCCCGCAATCAGGCCTTAGACGCCATCGTATCGGTCGCCAATCAGCTCGATGACGAGGTGGCCGGCGGCGCCTCCCTAGAAGACGCAGCCGCCGCCCTCGGTCTGACGGCGAAATCCATTGCCGCCATCGACCAGCAGGGCAACGACCCGGAAGGAAATGTCGTCGAGGGCTTGCCGTCCGGCAACGAGTTCCTGCCGGTTGCCTTTGAGACCGAGGCAGGCGAGGAAAGCCTGCTGCGGGAAACCCTCGATGGCGGCTATTTCATCGTTCGGGTCGACGGCACCACCCCGGCCGCGACCAGGCCCTTCGAAACAGTGCGCGACGATGTCGTCGAACGCTGGCAGTCGGAAACCCGCGACCGCTTGGCTGAGGAAAGGGCCGAAGCGCTCCTGGAACGGGCCAAGCTGGGCGAGACACTCGCCACACTGGCCGAGGAAGCCGGCTTGTCCGTCATAACTTCCCAGCCCATCAACCGTTTCGGCACCGATCCCAACGTCTCCACCTCGCCCAACCTGGCGAGTGAAATTTTTCAAATCAAAGAGGGGGAGTTCGCCCTCGTCTCGACCCCCACCGGCCACCTCGTTGCCAAGTTGACCAAGATTGAACAAGCCGATCCTAGCGCCGACGCAGAGGCCCTCGCCAATGTGGCCGGTCAGGTCAAACGCAGCCTTGAAGCCGAGCTGACCGATCAGTTTGTGGCCGCCCTGCGTCAGGACCTGGGGGTGAGCTTCAACCGGGCTCTGGTTGAGCAATTGGTCACCGGCTACTAACGCGGCTGACCGACGCGGTTATGGAACGAACCCCCGACTTTACCAGCTTCGAGCCAGCCTACCAGGCGGGCAAGCCACAGGTTGTTTGGACCACCTTGGTCGCCGATTTGGAGACCCCGGTTTCGGCCTTCATGAAGCTGGCCGACGGGCAGCCGATGAGCTTTCTTTTCGAATCGGTCGAGGGCGGCACCACCATCGGCCGCTATTCCTTCCTCGGCTTGAAGCCGGACGTCATTTGGCGCTGCCACGGCGAGAAGGCCGAGATCAACCGCCAGGCCCGTATCGACCTCGAGGCCTTCGAGCGCGAGCCGGCCGGGGCCATGGACTCCTTGCGCGGTCTGATCGCCGAATCCCGCATCGAGCTGCCCGACTTCTTGCCGCCCATGGCCTCGGGGCTGGTGGGCTATATGGGCTATGACACGGTGCGGCTGATGGAACGGCTGCCCGATGAAAATCGGGATGTCCTAGGCCTGCCTGACGGCATGTTCCTGCGGCCGAGCGTGATCGCCATCTTCGATCGGGTTGAAGATCAAGTCACCGTGGTGACCCCTGTCTGGCCGCAAGAAGGTGTCAGCGCACGCGCCGCCTATGATCAGGCTGGTGAGCGCCTTGCCGACGTGGCCAGCGACTTCGCCCGTTCCCTGCCCTATCGCCGCGAACGCAGCCTTGGCCAAGGCCCGGTGCCCGAGCCCCAGTCCAACATGAGCCAGGACGCCTTTCACGAGATGGTGCGGCGCGGCAAGGAATACATCTTCGCCGGCGATATCTTCCAGGTGGTCTTGTCGCAGCGTTTTGCCCTGCCCTTCAGCCTGCCGCCCTTTGCGCTTTATCGCTCGCTGCGCCGCCTCAATCCCTCTCCTTTCCTGTTTTTCCTGGATCTCGGGGAGTTTGCCATCGTCGGCTCGAGCCCGGAGATCCTGGTGCGGCTGCGCGACGGCAAGGTGACGATCCGGCCGATCGCCGGCACCCGCCCGCGCGGCAAGACGGCCGAAGACGACGCGGCCCTGGCCGGGGACCTCTTGAGCGACCCCAAGGAGCTGGCCGAGCATTTGATGCTGCTCGACCTGGGACGCAACGATGTCGGCCGGGTCTCCGAGATCGGCTCGGTCAAGGTGACCCAGCAAAACGCCATCGAGCACTACAGCCATGTCATGCACATCGTCTCCAACGTGGAAGGGCGCATCGAGCCACGTTACGACATGGTGGATGCGCTGATCGCCGGCTTTCCGGCCGGCACCGTCTCCGGCGCGCCCAAGGTGCGGGCCATGGAGATCATCGACGAGCTGGAGCCGGAACGGCGCGGCATCTATGCCGGCGCCGTCGGCTACTTCGGCGCCAGCGGCGCGCTCGATACCTGCATCGCGCTGAGGACCGCCGTGGTCAAGGACGGCACCATGTACGTGCAGGCCGGCGGCGGCGTTGTCGCCGACAGTGACCCGGAAGCCGAATTCCAGGAAAGCTGCAACAAGGCGCAAGCGCTCATCCGCGCTGCCCAGGAAGCCATCCGCTTCGCTGCTCGCGCCGGCTAAAGAACAATCTCCTATATTGCGAAGGCCACGCCGTCATGGCCGGGGTCGGCGCCGCCGCTTAACCGGCCGCCATCGATGCGGATGCCATGCACGGCGGCGATGCCAAAGGTAAGCGCCGAGCGAATGACTTCGTAGCCGGCGTCGCGCAGGGGCTCTACCTGATAGTCGGGGATGCGGTTCATGATGTCGATGGCATTGGAGGTGGCCGAAAAGCGCGGCGCCGAGACAGCCGCTTCCATGGTCATATCGAAATCCAGAACATTGAGGAGTGCTTGCAGCACCCCCATGGCGATCTGGGTTCCGCCCGGGGCACCCAAGACGACAAAGGGATCGCCATCGCGAAAGGCGATGCTCGGGCAAACTGAGCTGAATCTGCTCTTGCCCGGTTGGATCGACCCGGCCGACCCAGGCCTCGGATCGAAAACCGCCATGCAGCCATTGTACATGAAGCCGAGACCATCGGTGATAACCCCGGATGGCATCCCAAGCGAATGGGTCATGGTGACGCAGGTGCCATCGCGGTCGACCACCGCCACATGGGTGGTGTCCTTCGGCTCGGCTTGACCTAGACGCTGGACTTCCAACCGCTCCCCGGCTTTGATGCGTGCCGCCAGACCGGCGGCATAGTCCCTGTCGGTCAGGTGCGGCGGGATGTCGACAAAGGCGGGATCGCCGACGTGTTGGTCTTTGTCGGCGGTCGCCGCCTTCATCGCTTCGGCAACGACCCGAATGTAGTCCGTCGTGTTGTGACCCATCGCAGCTAGATCGAAATTCTCCAGGATGTTCAGCATTTCAATGAGCATGATGCCGCCGCCGGGCGGATTGTTGCTCGTGATGTCGAAGCTTCGGTAGCGTCCGCGCAATGGCTCGGTCCGGGTCGTCCGGTATTCGGCCAAGTCCCTTCGGGTAATGAGGCCGCCGTTGGCCTTCATGTCCGCTTCGATGCGTTCGGCGATCTCGCCGCGATAGAATACCGGGGCGCCATCGCGGGCGATCAGTCGCAAGGTGCGAGCCAAGTCCGGATTGTCGACCCGGTCGCCGATTTTCTTGACGCTACCATCGGGACGGAAATAGATCGCGCGCCCGGTCTTGGAAAAAGCCAGGCGTTCCGACACATCGACCCGCCCCATATCGGCCCCGTGCGTCCACCAATAGTGCACATGCGGGCGCACGAAAAACCCCTGCTCCGCCCTTTCGATCGCCGGTCCACAGATATCGCGCCAGTCCCAGGTGCCGAAATCGCGGGCCATCTCGTAGTAGGCCAAGAGCGAGCCCGGCGTCGTGACGGCCTGGTAGCCCAGGTCATTGACATTCCCCTTGAGAATGAAACCGAAACCGTCGCGCGCCTCACCTTCCAGCAGGGGGAGCCACATATCCGAGCTTGCCGCCAGCGGCGTCTTGCCGTGGAAATCAATGCAGGTATGGATGCCCCGCTTGGGACGGTAAATCTGGCAGGAACCAAACCCGGCGATGCCGCACATCTGCGGATCGACCACGCCTTGAACCAGCGCTGCGGCCATCGCCGCATCAACCGCGTTGCCGCCGCGCATCAAGACGCGCGCGCCAGCCTCGGAGGCTTCGGGCTGCGCGCTGACGATCATTGCCTGTTCATAATTCGACATTCTGGTTCTACCCCAAAGGAATGTTTTTGGTTGACGGGGAACCCTAGCGGGCTTGGCATGGCCTGTACATTGTCGTTGAGTGGATGCTAAATCCGATGCTTTCCGCTTGCGTAATGGCAAGAGACATTAGACGTTGATGTCGGCGCACTTTTCGATGGCGACGACGAAAATCCATCCGGAGATCTTGCTTTCATGGCTTCGACCGATCCGCTCTTGCAGCCCTACCAGCTCAAGCACCTCACTTTACGCAACCGCCTCATGTCGACGGCGCACGAGCCGGCTTACTCCGAGGACGGCATGCCCAAGGACCGCTACCGGCTTTATCACCTGGAAAAGGCCAAGGGCGGCATCGCGCTCACCATGACCGCGGGCTCGGCCGTGGTCGCCGAGGATTCGCCCGAAGCCTTCGGCAACCTGCACGCCTATAAGGACGAAATCGTGCCCTGGCTAAAACGCCTGGCCGACGACTGCCACGAGGCCGGATGCGCGGTGATGATCCAAATCACCCACCTCGGCCGACGCACCAACTGGAACAAGGGCGACTGGCTGCCGGTGCTGGCTGCCTCGCCGGTGCGCGAAATCGCCCACCGCAGCTTCCCCAAGGAGGCAGAGGACTGGGATCTGGAACGCATCGCCAAGGCCTATGGTGCGGCAGCGCAACGCATGCAGGCGGCCGGCCTCGACGGCATCGAGATCGAAGCCTATGGCCATTTCATGGACGGCTTCTGGTCGCCGGCTACCAACAAGCGTGATGACGACTATAACGGCAGCCTGGACAACCGCCTGCGGTTCACTCACCAGGTGTTGGGCGAAATTCGTAAGCAAGTGGGGGCCGATTTCCTGGTCGGCCTGCGCATGGTCGCCGACGAAGATTGGGACAAGGGCCTGAGCCGCGAGGAAGGGGTCGAGATCGCCCAACGCATGGTCGCTTGCGGCCAGGTCGACTTCCTCAATATCATCCGCGGCCATGTCGACTCCGACGAGGCGCTGACGCGGGTGATCCCCGTCACCGGCATGGCTGCCTCGCCGCATCTGGATTTCGCCGGCGAGGTCCGCCAGATCACCAAGTTTCCGGTCTTCCACGCCGCCAAGATCGCCGATGTGGCGACCGCCCGCCACGCGATTGCCGAAGGCAAGCTGGACATGGTCGGCATGACCCGTGCCCACATCGCCGATCCGCACATCGCCCTCAAGGTGGCGGAGGGGCGCGAGACCGAGATCCGCCCTTGCGTTGGCGCCACCTATTGCCTGGACCGCATCTACGAAGGCCACGAGACTCTCTGCATCCACAACCCCTCAACCGGCCGCGAAGCGACCATGCCGCATGTGCTCAAGCGCGCCCAAAAGCCAGGGCGGCGGATCGTGGTGGTCGGCGCCGGCCCGGCCGGCCTGGAGGCGGCGCGAGTCTCGGCCGAGCGTGGCCACCATGTCACCCTTTTCGAGGCGGCACCCGAGCCCGGCGGCCAGATCCGTCTGCTGGCCCGCGCCCGCCGCCGCAAGGACTTGATCGGCATCGTCGATTGGCGCATGGCCCAAGTGGAGCGCCTGGGCGTGGAGTTGCGTCTTAACAGCTTGGCGGAGGCCGACGACATCTTGGCCCTGGAGCCCGAGGTGGTGATCGTCGCCACCGGCGGCCTGCCGAACGCCGCGGTGCTGGAAGCCGGAAACGACCTGGTTGTCAGTTCCTGGGACATCCTTTCGGGTGACGTCAAGATCGCCGATGAAGTGCTGCTCTATGACGACAATGGTGCCCATCCGGGCATGCAGGCCGCCGAGGCCATCAGCGAGGCCGGCGCCAAGCTGGAGATCGTCTCGCCGGAGCGCTTCTTCGCCCCGGAGATCGGCGGCCTCAACCACGTGGCCTATGCCCGTTCCTTCCACGCCAACGACGCGCGGATCACCATTAACAGCCGCCTGCTGGCGGTCGCGCGCGAGGGCAACAAGCTGGCCGCCACGGTCGGCTCCGACTACAGCCCGGAACGGCGCCGCCGGCTGGTCGATCAGGTGGTGGTCGAGCACGGCACCCTGCCCCTCGACGATCTTTACTTCGCCTTGAAGGAGCGATCCTCGAACCGCGGCGAGATGGATTATCAGGCCCTGATCCACGGCCGCCCCCAGGCGATCCAAAGCAACCCGGAGGGAAGCTTCCAGCTCTTCCGCATCGGCGACGCGGTCGCCAGCCGCAACATCCACGCCGCCATCTACGATGGCCTCAGGCTGTGCAAGGACCTATAAAAATGATGAGTTCCCCTTTGCAACACCGTCATCGCGAGACCCGACCGAAAGGCCGGGGCGTGGCGATCCATGAATGCGGTGCAGCTGGCTCAGGGCTTATGGATTGCCGCAGCCCTTCGGGCTTCGCAATGACAGGGCCTGTGAATGAAAGGTGTGGTCGTGATGGGTCCTGACAGTTTCGACTACGTCATCGTCGGCGCGGGCTCGGCCGGCTGCGTGCTGGCCAACCGCCTGAGCGAGGATGCCGAGACCCGCGTGCTCTTGATCGAGGCCGGCGGCAGCGACCGCTCGATCTTCATCCAGATGCCGACCGCCCTTTCCATTCCCATGAACATGGCCCGCTTTAACTGGCAGTTCGAGTCCGAGCCGGAGCCCTATCTCGGCGGCCGGCGCCTGCATTGTCCGCGCGGCAAGGTGTTGGGCGGCTCGTCTTCCATCAACGGCATGGTCTATGTGCGCGGCCATGCCTGCGACTTCGAGGAGTGGGAGGCGGAAGGGGCCAGCGGCTGGGGCTATCGCCACTGCCTACCCTATTTCCGCAAGGCCGAAACCTGGGTCGACGGGCCGGATGACTATCGCGGGCAGGGTGGGCCGCTCGGCACCTCGATCGGCAACCGGCTCGAAAACCCGCTCTACCGCGCCTTCATCGCCGCGGGCCAGCAGGCAGGCTACCTGGAAACCGCCGACTACAACGGCCAGCAGCAGGACGGCTTTGGGCCCATGCACATGACGGTCAAGGATGGCGTGCGCGCCTCGACCGCCAACGTCTATCTGAAGCCGGCCCTGGATAGGCCAAATCTAACGGTGGTCAGCGACGCGCTCTGCCGACGGGTGGTCTTGCAGGGAAAGCGCGCCGTCGCCGTCGAATACGAAAGGGCCGGCACCACGAGCCTCGCCTGGGCCGGGCGCGAGGTCATTCTCTCGGCCGGCTCGGTCGGCTCGCCCAGCCTGCTGCAGCTTTCCGGCATCGGCCCGGCGGCGGTGCTGCAGGAAGCCGGCGTCGCCGTCATCCACGACCTGCCCGGGGTCGGCGCCAACCTGCAGGATCACCTGGAGGTCTATTTCCAGTTCGAGTGCAAGGAGCCCATCACCTTGAACGGCAAGCTCGACCCCTTCAACAAGTTCCTGATCGGCGCCCGCTGGTTCTTCCTCAAGGACGGGCTGGGCGCCACCAACCACTTCGAATCCTGCGCCTTCATCCGCTCGCGGGCGGGTATCAAGTGGCCCGATATCCAGTACCACTTCCTGCCGGCAGCCATGCGCTACGACGGCCAATCAGCAGTCAAGGGCCACGGCTTTCAGGTCCACGTCGGCCCCAACAAGCCCAAGAGCCGCGGCTGGATCAAGATCACCTCGCCGGACCCCCGCCAGAAACCCAAGATCCGCTTCAATTACAACGAGGCGCCGGAAGACCGCCAGGCCTTTCGCGACTGCCTGCGCCTCACCCGCGAGATCATGGCCCAACCGGCCATGGACCCCTATCGCGGCCGCGAGATCCAACCGGGCATCGAACGGCAAAGCGACGACGAATTGGACCAGTGGATCGCCGAGAACGCGGAAAGCGCCTATCATCCTTCCTGCACCTGCAAGATTGGCGGCGACGGCGACCCCATGGCGGTGCTCGACCCGGCCTGCCGGGTGCGCGGCATCGAGGGCTTGCGGGTGGTCGATTCCTCGGTCTTTCCGACGATTACCAACGGCAACCTCAACGCGCCGACCATCATGGTCGGGGAAAAGGCCGCCGACCTCATCCGTGGCCGCGATCCCCTGCCCGCCTCCAACGCGCCCTTCTACGTGGACCCGGAATGGGAGACGCGGCAACGGCCAGGCGCGCCACAGCGGGAGGGGTGAGGGTTCCCCTTGTCTTCGAAGGTCATGGCGAGGAGGCGGGCGCAAGGTCCAGCGCCAAGCCCGGCGTCCGACCCAACATTGCCGTCGCGGTCATTGCGAGCCCCGATCTATAGATTGGGGCGTGGCAATCCAAAAGCCCCTATCCGTCAATTCCGGCGCGGCGGCGACTCACTATGGATTGCCACGCTGTGCTCGCAATGACGGATTGGCAATGCTCAGTCGCATTCGATTTAGTCCCGATCCACCACTCCGGCGCCGGCCCCTTGCTGGAGCGAGGTTTCGGAGCTCTCCACCAGTTGCCGCTTGGCGAGTGCCGTGAGCTGCCGCCAGACCCGGTCCTCGACCGCGATGCCGTCGGACAAGGCCTCCTCGCTGTGGTGCGGGATTAGGCCCGCCTCCTCGCCTGCCGCCAGGCGGGAAACCCGGAGCGCCGGGCAAGGCTTATGCAGCGCGGCGGGCCGGTCTTGCCACGGCATGGATAGGGCGCTGGCGCGACAGGCAATGTCGAGATGCGCTTCGCCCGCACAAGCGCAGGTCAAACGAAACCCGGGGCCCAGATAGCGCGAGGCGAGCATGGCCTGGAACAGCAGCAGGGCGGGGGCGTCCACATCGGCCAGAGTGACGGGCGCGGCCCCGCCTACCCCCTCCGCCGCCGCCACGGCGAGATCGCAGGCGCTCGGCCCGGCGAGCAGGGCCGAAAGCGGCTTTTCCGGATCCTCGGCTTGCAATTCTCCTGGCGGGAGGTCGCCGGCCGGGCCACTCGCCTCACCCCGATCGAGCCGGCCCAGGGCATCGGCATAGGCGGCCAGCGGCGCCAGGCCGCATTCGGCGGCAAAGCGCGCCGCCCGGCCCGCGTCTTCCGCCTGGCCGATCGCGAGACCCACGCTTTGCCCGGCCTTGGTGACGGTGCTGGCGATCTCGCTCAGTGAAACATGCATCACATCCCCTCCGGCATCACCGGGAAGCACCAGTCATCGGCGTCCGAGCGCGCCAGCTCCTCGGGCAGGGGCGCCCCCTGATAGAGGGTGATCCGGGTCCAAAGGTCCGACTTAGGATCGAACTTGGAGGCGCCGAAATAGGCGAGCTTGGAGCGCAGGATGTCGATCGGCCGGCAATCGGCGGCAATCAGGTTGTGGCGGATCTCCGCATAGGGATAGCGCCGGCAGAGCTGTACCCGCCGTACCGTATGCCGGTGTTGGGCTTGGCGCAGGAGAAAGCTGGCGAGGGTCTCTGTTGCGGGCGCCGCCACGAGGTCACGCTGGAGGGCGGCTACATCGCGGGCAACCGCCAGCGGCATTTCCTTCTCGGCCCCCGGCTCCTCGCGCCGCAAGCCGCGCCGCGGCTCCACCTTGTCTTGCGAGTAATACCAAAAATAGCGGTCCTCGGCCTCGCTGCCGAAGTCGAGCGCCAGCGCCCAATCGTAGTGTTCCTCCAGCAGGCGGCGCAGCTCGGCCAAGGGCATGGCGGCATCAAGGGGCTCTTCCTCGTCGATCTCCAGACCCTCGGCCAAATCATCGACGAGCTCGCCATGGGGCTCGAGCAGCAGGGAGACCAGGATCTCCTGACCTTCCAAGGAGAGCTGGCCTTCGGCGCGGCGATAGAGTTCGTCCCAGGGCCGCGCTCGGCGCCATGGGCTCGGCTCCTGGGCCAGCCAGCCGGACAGCGTCTCCAGGTCCTGGCGCAGGCGCGCGATGCGCTCGCTCTGGCAGGCATCGTCGACCCGCCATTCGCCCACGTGCCGGCGGGCGCGCGCGAAGACCGTCGTAAAGGCGGCGACCTCGTCCTCGCTTGCCTGGGGGAGCGCCCGCACCCGGGCGAGCGCCCTTTCCCGCGCCTGATACCAGCGGTGGATGAGCTGCGGGTGGCTGACTAGGAAGGGCGCCATGCCGAGCCCGGTGGCATTGCCGATGCCCAGGAAGCGCCGCAAGGCCGGCGCCAAGGGCACGGCCTTTGCCGGGTTCCTCACCCGCGCCAGGTGCTCGATCAGGTCGTGGGTGAAGCAACGGATGAGATAGACCGTCAGCATCTCCGCCTCGAAGGGGGCGGCCAGCTCCGGCCGATCCGCATAGCGCGCGCGGTCGGCCATGCCGAACTTGCCGTTGCCGTAGACCGCCGTGGTGCGCATCAAATAGCCGACTTCGGCCAGCGCCTTGGGATCGGGTTGACGGCCTTGGGCCAGGCTGCCGGTCACCAGCTCGAAGAGGCGGAGGCTCTTGTTGGCCCGGCTCAACACCAGCTCGCGGGCGCTGTAACGGCCGGCCTCCTGCTTCGGCGTTTCGTCACGCAGCCGCTCGATATCGCCGTCGCTCGGCACCCCGTCGAAGAGAGTGAAGGTGGCATCCCAAGCCTCGGCGATCACCCGATCGGTGCGCTGCTCCGGGTCAAGGTACTGGGAAAAGCCGATCAGGCTATAGCGTCGTCGAGGCGTGATGGCCTGATAGACCACCGTGCCATAGCCCTCCTGGTCGAGGTCGAAGCGGGTCGCCTCGATGCGCCAGCCTTCCCGGTGCATACGGCGGATCAGCCGGCGCATGAAGCTGAGCCGGGTCTGAAAGGCGGAGCCCATGCGGGCCAGATCCATGGCCACCGCCGGCGGCCGCAGCGGCACCGTGGCGGGCTCCTGGCGTAGCAGTTCGACTGACGACATGGGCAAGAAGGCTCCTGAATGCAAAGGGCATTGGGGGGTGGCAACAGCCGAGGCGCACCGTCCCGGCGCCAGCGCCTCCCACTTCTATCCTGCCTGAAAGGAGGGGACCGTGGGAAGAGTTGAAAGTCGTAAGCTGAGGGGAGATCAGTTCTTGCTGCGCAGCAGGGCCTGCAGCAGGGCGACCATCTGGCTGGTCGGTGGATCGGGCGCCTTGTCGAATCCGATGCCGTCGGGCGAGAGCATGCCGGTTACCTCGGGCAGCCGCACCTCGGCCAGCAATGACGCCTGGCCCGAGGCGGCCAAGAGCCGCAGGGATTGGGCGCGAGCCTGGTAGAAACCGGCCAGGCGTTGGAAATAGCGATAGCGGTTCACCAGGATCTGCACCAGGTAGATCAAGAGGCCGATCACCGCTAGGCGGGTGGCGACCTGCCCGGCAAGGCGAATTTTGTCGGCGGTCCTGAGCGCCGTTTCCAGTTCGGTCGCCACGCTGCCGAACTGGGTCACCGCCGTGTTCTGTCGGTCGTAGGAGGCCTCGGCTGTTGCCAGGAATTTTTTTTGCTGCTCCAGCTCCGCGGTAGACTGTTCGACCTGCTGTTTGCTAGCACGCAATGTCGACCGGTAGCCTGCTGCCGTTACTGGGAGAATGAGATTCTTTTGCACCTTCTCACTGTCAAGCAGAGATTTCTTGGTATTTTCAATTTCCGCCACGGTGAGTGATTTCAGTAAGCTGTTGTCGCCACCTAAGATAAAGCTTCCATTTGGCGCCGGTGCCAGGGCGTAAAACGTATCGAAAATCCTGTTGCCGTCCGCGGCCAACCGGATTGGGGCCGAGTCGCCACCATCAGGTGAATGCAGCAGAAACGCTCGCGGTCCATTCGGCCCTACCTCCTCGCCTGCGGCAAGCCAACCGTTTGCCCCGTCCGATACCAGCGCTTTTAGCTCACCGCCAATTCTTTCGCCGCCCTCGCGCGGACGGATCGTTTTCCAGTCCTCACCGTCCGGCGATTCCAACAGCAAGGTTTTTTCGGCGGCATCGGCTCCCTTCTCCCAACCGGCGGCTAGCCAGCCACTGTCCCCATCTGGCATCAAGGCGGAAAGTGCCCCACCGATCCTTTCACTATTCTCTTGCGGCCGGATCGGCATCCAGATCTTAAGATTGAGCGAACGAAGCAGAAGCACCTGAGGTCCCTCCGCAGTCGCTTCCCAACCGGCGGCGAGCCAGCCGCCCCTACCATCGGGCGCCAAAGCCGAGAGGTTTCCTTGGATCCTTTTGTTCTTCTCTTGTGGCTCGATCTTATTCCAGTTCTTGCCGTCACGCGAATGGAGCAGTAGCACCTCAGATTCTTCCTTCGCAGTCTCTTCCAGACCGGCGGCAAGCCAGCCGTGGCCGCCATCTGACGCCACCGCGGCAAGAGTACCGGGGATCTCCTCATCTAACTCCAACGGCAACGGTTCCCAGCCTATTTCGGCATTCTCTCGCCACACAAAAATGCCTCCATGGGCTTCGCCTACGGCGATGCTAGCGCCAGATTTGTTCTCGGCTAGTGCGACGACGCGAGCTACATTATACTCTTCGTTGGCCACCGGCAGCAGGATCTGAGTCCAATCAATACCATCTTGTGAGTGAAGCAGTAGAGGCTTGCGGCTGCGAAAACTGCCACTATTTCCGGCAGCCAAGATTCCGCCCGATGAAAGAGCGGTGAGTGTACGGATCCGAATCAAACTTTCGCGCTCGCCAGGTGTTTCGCGCTCGCCAGGTGTCCTGTTCCACCACAGGCGGAAGGGCTGCACGAGATCGGCCCTTAGTCTTGTTGCCGATACTTCTCGCTGCTCCTTGAGATTTCGCAGCTCATCGGCGATCTCATTCCGCCGCGCAGTTGCCTCTCCGACCTCGCCTTGCATTTCCGCCTTGTTGATATTGAGATCGTCCTCGATCTTCTTGGCTGATAGGATCACCGCCTCCGGCAGGCTGTTGTCGCGCCACAAGCGCTCGAACTCCTCAAGGGCAATCCCCTGGTTCCGCTGGAGTTCACTAGGCGACCCAGGCTCGGATTCAGGCTCGCTTGGCTCAATGATACGCTGCGAGGCCTGAAAGCTGCTGCCGAGCCCTATGTTATCAACACCTTGAATGATGCGCGGCAAGATCAGCAGCAGTACCAGGCCACCACCCAAGAGCCACCAGATAATTGTGATTTGGTGCTGCGCCTTATCCTGTGCTTCGTGATATTTCTTCTCAAACCATCCAGCGATCTCAGTGGCCTCCACATCCACCGGGTTAGGTTGCGGCAGGGGAATGGGGCACCACGCTGGGCCGGGCACCGTCTCTGGATCGGTTTCACCAATCCTAATAGTTTCAGCCGCCGCATCGTCGGAGAGGCCGGATGCTAGTTCGCTTGGAAACTGGATGGGGTCTTTGGCCATGAAACACCCCCGCCCGATAATCATCTAATACATCATCGTTAACCCGATTTAAGAGGAAGTCAATAATTTAAGATTGATATTTTTTTCACAAAACACGATTAATTAGAACTTTCCATCATTTCCCCATTCCCGCTTTAGCCTCCCCCGCCACGCCCCATTATCGGAATCTTCACCGTTTTTCTTCAGCCTGCCGGCCATGATTCCGGAAAAAGCCTCGGCGCCGCCTTCGGGGCCCGCAGCGGGCCAAGAGCCCGCCCCCAAGACCGCGCCGCGATTCCAGCTGGGCATCGGCGTGGCGCTGATCTGCGCCACACTCATCATCGTCGGCGTCAGCGCGTTTGTGACCCACTTCCTGTGGCAGGAAACCGCCAAGCGCAACGTCCTCGACGTCGCCCACCAGCTGAACAACGAAATCATCACTGGAATCCGCCGCGAAGTGGCCGACCTGGTGGAGCGCACCGAAGCCACCCAGGCGGCGGTGGCCGAGGTCTTCAAAACACAAGTGATCAAGGTCGACGACAAGCAAAAGCGCCGCCAGTTCTACCTCGCCATGCTGCAAGCCAACCCGCACATTTCCTGGGTCAGCTTCGGCTTCCCGAACGGCAATTTCTTCGGCGCCCAGCGTCGCGATGACAGCAATTTTCGGCTGGTGGAAAGCGTTTGGGACGATGTCATCAAGCAGGCCCGGCGCGAGATCGACTACTATGTGGCCGACGACCACAAGACCTACTTCACCCATTCCAAGACCAAGCACAACGACTACTACGCCCCGCGCCGCCGCTGGTACGAGATGGCGCTGCAGGAAGACGGCGCCATCTGGACCGATGTTTATGTCTTTGCCTCCACCCGCAAGCCAGGCATCAACACCGCCCAGCGCCTGCAAATCGCCGGCAAGACCATGGGCGTGATCTCGATCGCCATCGAGCTGGAGCGGCTTTCCCACTATCTCAGCAGCCTGAGCGTCGGCCAAAGCGGTGTGGCGGTGATCCTCAATGCCGAAGGCGAGTTGATTGCCTTCAAGGATCCCGACGAGGTCAAGATCGATATCGACCAAAACACCCGCCCGCGCTTGCGCAAGTTGGAAAGTGCCCGCCATCCCTTGCTGCTGGCCGCCAACGCTGCCCTCAAGAACGCGGGGACCGTCATCGGCGATATTCATTCCCATCGCCAGTTCCAGCATATCCTGCCCGGCAGCAAGGAGACGCTCTTTGTCACCTTCGAGCCGGTCGGGCACCGGGATTGGCTGGTGGCGACCATCGTGCCGGAAGGCGATTTCCTCGCCCAGGTGGGCCGCAACATCGAAAAGCTCTTCGGCCTGCTGCTGGTTAACGTGATGATCGTGGCCTTGGCGGCGGCAATCTTCTCGCGCGCGCTTTTTGGTCGGCCCTTGGCCCGCATCATCAAGGAAATCGAGAAAGTCGAGCGCTTCGAGCTGGAGGAGGTCAGGCGGGTCCCCTCACCCATCGCCGAGATCACCGCTCTTTCCAACGCGGTGCAGACCATGCGCCAAGGGCTATCTTCCTTCGGTCGTTATCTGCCGGTCGAACTGGTCCAGACCCTGATCAAGCAGGAAGGCGGCGTGGCGATTGGCGGAGAGAACCGCACCCTCAGCGTCCTCTTCATGGATGTCGAGGGCTTTACCGGCCAGACCGAGGCGCTTGGCCCCCGCCTTCTGCCCTACCTCGCCGAGTACTTCTCCGATATGTCGCAGCAGATCGTCGACAATCGGGGGACCATCGACAAATACATCGGCGACGCCATCATGGCCTTCTGGGGGGCGCCCCACTACAACGAGAACCATGCGGCCGACGCCTGCCGCGCCGCCCTCCACTGCCTGCGCCTGCTCGATGTACGGCGGGTGGAATGGGCCAACCAGGGCCGCCCGCAGTTCAATCTTCGCATCGGCCTCAATACCGGTCGGGTGATCGTCGGCAACGTCGGCTCCAATCAGAAGATCGACTACACGGTCTTGGGCGATCCGGTGAACCTGGCGTCGCGCCTGGAAGCCCTTAACAAGACCTATGGCACCCGCATCCTGATCGGCCACAACACCTTTGAGCTGGCCAAGTACGACGTGATCACCCGGCGCCTCGACCGGGTGGCGGTTCGAGGCAAGGAAGAAGCCAGTTATGTTTACGAATTGATCGCTATGCGCGACGAGGTCGAGCCGACGGTCTCCTTCGATTGGATCGTTGCCTACGAGCGCGGCCTCGACCTGCTGTTGAAGGGCGACTGGAGCGCCGCGATGGAGCAGTTCCTGCGCGCCATCGACCTGCGCGGCGGCGTCGATGAGGCTTCCCAGGTGATGATCGAGCGCTGCGGCGAGGCCATGGAGCGGGACCTCAAGGCCTCGGAAAAAGCTGGTTTGGAAAGAGGTACTCGGGCAAAAGGACCCGCAGCTTAAGAATTCTCGCCGTCATTATGAAATTTAGACTGGTTCCCCTGATTGACGTCACGGGCGGGGATTGGGCATGCGGCACTTTCGACTCGCTATCGCCGCTTACGTGCAAGAAGATTTTGCATTTTCCTGAATCTCTACCCTAATCACGTAATACTGATACCTTTGATCTCTCTTTATTAAAGACCCTATAAATAGTAAGATCAACTTATTACGCGTATCGTAATCACGGTACTATCACGATAAGTATTCTATTCTCCAAATCTCAAACGTGACATGGATCTGCAACGTTCATGCGGAATTAGCTGAAAGGTCGCGTTTGTAGACCAGCACTTCCGGTGTTTCACACCTGTGGAGGCCGTGCATGAACAGACGGAAATAAAAGGCCCGAACGTTCATGCGAACTGGGGGCTGCGAAGAAGCGCCGGATTTTTTGATGTTACGTCACTCGCCTTGGCCACGTTGAGGCTGAAAGCGGACAACTTTGACGAGGCCATAAGGCGGATTTCCAGAGGAGATGGAATCATGGCCAAGAAGAAATCCAAAGACCAAAGTTCGCAAGATGCCTTTGACGATCCTACCAGTGGCACAGCCAATGAATCGCACGCAGAAAACGAGTTAGATGATGATGACCTTTCTCCCATTGATCCGGAGGAAGACGAAGACGCCCTGGAAGCAGAAGCCGAGGCGGAAAGCGCTCCAAGCTCTGAGCTTCTCGAACTCCATGCCGAAGCGGAGAAGGCGCTATTCGCTCTGGAGTCGGCCGAAAGTGGCATTATCGCCGCCGCCGAAGCCTTCCAAGGCGCAAACAACATCGTCGGCGTCGGAATCGGTAGCCCCGAAGTCGATCTCGATCAAATGAGCGACGATGGTCCGGGTGTCCCTGTCCTCAACGTCTACGTGGCCGAACCGACAACGATGGAGACCGCGCGCGCCTGCGTTGTTGACGACCTCGGTGTGCGAGCTGTCGCGAGCGACAGAGTTCCAGTCAATGTGATTTGCACCGGTGTCATCGACGCCCTGCCCCACCGCCATCGCGAGCGGCCCTCCCCCAACGGCATCTCGGTCGGCCACAAGGATATCACTGCAGGAACGCAAGGCTGCCTGGCACGTGGTCGTAGCGGCGAAAGGCGCCGCCGGGTGTTGATGCTCAGCAACAATCACGTGCTTGCCAACAGCAATGCCGGCCGTCGCGGCGACGCGATCCTGCAACCGGGTCCCGCCGACGGCGGTCGCAATCCGCAGGACCGCATCGCCATTTTAGAGAACTTCGTGAACATCCATTTTGATGGGCGCCCGAACTTCGTGGACTGCGCGACCGGATGGTGCTGGCACAAGCGGGTCCGGCGCGAGTTCATTTACCGCCGAGGGGGTCGTTGGCGTTACTTCCGCGTCAGCAATCGGCCCCGGGGCTGCCGGGTCGGAATGCGCGTCGGCAAGAGCGGCCGCACGACTCAGCTGACCGTGGGACGTATAACTGATTGCAATGCCAGCATTCGTGTCAACTTCGGCGGCGGCCGGGTGGCAAATTTCCGTGACCAGATCACCATCCGGGGATTGCGTGGCAACTTCAGCGCTGGCGGTGATTCCGGTTCGCTGATCTGGAGTTGGGACCGCAGGCGCAACCCGATCGGCTTGCTCTTCGCTGGTGGTGGCGGCTTTACTTTTGCCAACAAGATCCATCGCGTGCTCTCGGCGCTCGACATCAATCTCTATACCTAGCTACCATGGCGGTCGGGGTCTTCGGGCCCCGACACGCCCTGCCCCGATAAGGTCGGGGAGGCGTGCTGAGGCTGGGACGCCGGCAATCGGCATAAAGATTTCCGCTTGCGCGAGAGAGGAGGCAAGCCGTGATGGTAAGCATGGGCGATTTACCCGACGATATTGGCATCGACTACGACCCGGGACCCGACGAGCCGGGCAGCGTCGTTGAAGAGGTGATGCTACGCCACGAAGGCGCTCTGCTGCGGCGGCCGAAGGTAACGGGTGTCGGCATCGGGCAAAATGCCGTGGGTGACGATGCAATCGTCGTCTACTTGGAAGAAAAATCGGCTGCTGCGGGCTTGCCGAGCGATCTCGAAGGCTTCGAAATCATTATCGAGGTAACCGGGCCGATTGACGCTTACTGAGAAAACGGCCGCCAGGCAAAGGTTGTGATTACTGGACCTTGATCCCGCCCTGGCGCACCAGCTCGCCTTCCGCGTTAAAGACAGTCGCCGCGATCTCGAAGAAGTCGAAGGGCAGCTTCAGGCCAATGGCGCGGGCACGGCGGAAATTGATGGCGATATCCGGCGGCGAGACGACGCCGACCGGCAGCGCACCGGGCCGCACCCCTTCGGTCAAAATGCGAATGGCGTAGGCAGCGGCAATCTGGGCGTTGCTCTCAAAGCCAACGCCGATCGATAGCACCGCACTGTCGTCGCCGGCCCGCACCACATCCGGCACCACGCTGACCACCGGCACTTCCTCGGCCAAGCGGTTGATGGTATCAATCTCGCGGAACACCGCGGTGCTGCCAGTGACCCAGAACACGCTGTTGGCGAGGCTCGGATCCTCATTGCGCAGAGTTGAGACCGCCTGCGGCATCAGCTTCTCCAGTTCGGCCTTGGCTTGCGTTCGCTCTACGACCTCGACCTTGACGATGGCAATTCCAGTCTTTTTGGCAAGCTTTGCGAGTGGCTCAAGCTGTGTGGTCACGGCACTTTGGTTCTGCTTGGCGTAGAGCACGGCAATGGCCTTCAGCGCCGGGCGCAGTTTCTGCAGATAGCTCAGTTGCGTGGCAACCGGCACATTGAGCGAGGTAAAGGCAATGTTTGTTCGGCTGCCACTTCGGTAGTCTTCGACCTGGCCGAGCAGCACTGGGTCCTTAGAGCAGACCGAGACCACCGGCAAGGCGGCACCGCGCAAGTAATGGTGTGCCATGGCGGTGGCCGCCGATCCCATGGTAAGGATCAACTCTTGGCCCTCGCGCTTGGCCCGAGCGAGCGCCTGCGACCAGGCAAGCGGCTCTTGCGGCAACTTGGCCACTGTGAAGATAACCGGCCGGTCGCGGGCCACAAATTCCTGCATCACCCGGCTGAGAGCTGTTTTATAGGCGCTCGACTTTTTGGTGTAGAGGACCAGGATCCGGGCCGGCCGGCCGGGCGGCGGCTCTAGTGGGGACAAATGGACCCGCTCCTCGCCCGGCGCAATCACCATCGACCACTTTGCCGAGACCTCCGGCGTTACGGCAAACCAATCCGGCAGCGACTCACCAGACCGGGCTGGGGTGCCCATGGCGCAAAGCAAAAACGCCAGCATAAGGACTTGCGAATACCGCCTCATGTGGTCCGCTCCGTTAAGACCGGCGCCGACACCTCGGCCTCTTGGCGACCAAGACGGAAGAGGAGCGCTGCCAAGCCTACCCCCAACCCCACATAGCCGATGGCGATCGGGTCCTGGTTGCTGAGCAGCATCGCTTGACCGACCAGCAAGGGGCCGGCCACATGGCCGAAACGCTCCGCCAGCCGATAGATCGAGGTGGCGGCACCAGGACCAAGGGCAAGCGCCGCCTTGGAGTTGGCCACGTGGGTCACCACCGGCGCGTTAATCAATCCATGGGCAAGACCCAACAACAGCGTGCCAAAGATGGTCGCGGACCAGCCGAGATAGGTTAGGTCAAAGCTCGCTTCCAGCAATTCCCGGTTGCCAAAGGCGATGATCAGAAGCGCGATGGCGCTGACCCCCGAGCCGATGAAGAGAATGCGACTTGTATGACCGAGCCGATCCACAACCCCTGCCGCGAAGCGGCTTGCCAGCAACACCGCGCCGGCATAGAGCATGATCATCAAGCCGATGTCTTCCTGTGCGACCTCGGCGCGGGAGAGGACAAGCGGCAGGGCGAACATGGCAACCCCGGTCAGCACCGCCTTCGCCGGCAGGCCGACGAAGAGCACGGTTCTGATGAAGCCCCAGTCCTTGATCAACTGCAGCAGGCCTTTGGCGAAGTTTGTCCTTTCGCTCTCCTCACAGGACTGGGGTCGGCTGGGATCCACTTTCGACAAGACGAATCCAGCGTAAAGAGCAATGCTCGCCGCGATGAAAGCAGCGGCCAGAAACACGCCCGCACCGCCGATGTAGTTGACCAAGAGCGCGCCGATCGCCGAGCCGGAGATCATGCCGCCGTTAAAGCCGAAGACGATGATGGCCGCGCCGCGGGTGCGCTGGCCGGGCGGCGAATGAAGCAGGATAAAGCTTTGCACGCCGATAAAGAGGGCGCCCTGCCCAGCACCACAAAGAACCCGCGCGATGACGACCCACTCCGGGGTGTTGGCGCCCATCATCAACACCATGCCGAAGGCGGCCGCCAACGCACCTGCGACCAAAAGTGCCCGCGGTCCGTGGCGTTCGGCGAAGCTTCCGGCTGGCAGCAAGATGATCGCGAAGCTCAGAAAATAGGCCATGAACAGCAGCGAGCTTGTGAATTCCGTCGCACCGGCATGGCTGGACACATCCTCCAGTAGGCGCGGCAAGAAGGACATGTTGAGGCCTTCGACGAACACCGCCAGGAAAAAGAACGGCGGGATCAGGGCGAGTGTCTGCCCGTCCGGGGGGCGGTCTAGTCCGAGACTGCCGCCCTCGCCGCCGCTGGGCGCACCTCGCTGTGCGAGGGCCGACTGTAGGAAAAGGTGCGCCAGCAAGGCAGAGGCGACAAAAAGGACAGCGAAGTTCTTGACGCTGCGGGCGATCTCGGCGGCCACGATAGCGGTCGGAATGCCGACAACCAGCCTGAGTTCCGCCTCTCCCCCCTTGGGTTGGCTTAGCTCGATCAGGTACTCATAGTTGGCCGGATTGGATTGCCACTGGCTGCCGGTGACGGCGCTGGCGGCACCCATGACGACTTGACCATCTACGGTCAAGGAGATCTCACTGATCTCCGGATTGAGTGCGTGATAGGCGGCCAAGACCTTATCAAGGCCCTCGAAGTCGTCGAGGGATAGGCCGAGATCATAGATCTGCCCTATTCTTTGGCCGAGCGCATCGGCCAAGGCCTTGGTCTTGCCCTGCACCCCATCGGCATAGAGCAGCACCATGGCCGCCACCACCGCTACGCCCATGGACAAGAAGGTCAAGACGTAGCCGAAATTGAGGCGAGGTCGCAGTTTCGCCTCATCGCCACGCTGTGCGATCACGATCAATAATCCAAAGGCGCCGAGCAGCACGGCAGCCAAGGGCACCAAAGGGGCGAAGCGGTCATCAACTGCATCACGGACCACCTCTCGCGGCATGGAAAGCACGAGGTAGCCTAGGGTCTCGATCTTGCTGCTGAGCGGCAGGACGGCCTTGTAGTGCCACCGGTCTTCGAAGAACCTGGTGGCCTTGACCGGGCGCGGGAGAATTCGCGTCGACGACCCTGCCGGCGCAGCCCTTTGCTTCCCGCGGCTACGAAAAACCCTGCGGCCCTCGCTATCCATCAGGGAGATGCTGTCAATACTGTCATCAGACGCGATGAGGCGCCGTGCCAGGCTGTCGAAGCCGATGATTTGGCGCAGCGGAACCCCCGCCCGCAGCATGGATTCGATCGAGGTCTGAAGGGTTTCCCCTTGAGCGATCAGCTTGTCGCGCTGAAACTTTGGGTAGGTGCGAAGCGCCTCGCCATAGGCAACATAGGCGAGAAGAGCCAAAGACGCCGCGACGACAATCGTCAGCACCACAAAGAAGGGCCAGCTCTTCTTGCGGCGGACCATCATCGGGCTCCTTCGATCTTCTCGATGATATGGTCGAGGGTCATCGGCCGATGGGTCATGAGAAAATCAAGGCGATTGACAATCAGCGAGAGGATCAGGTCCTCGTAGTCCATGCCCAACGCTTCCAAGCCGCTGGTGACCAAGCTGACCTTGTTGCCGCGGGGCCGGGTGAGGTCCGGCTTGGGGTTAGCCTCTAAGATCTGAAGCTTTCCTGCCGCATCGCAACGAAGGTCCAGGCGCACCAGTGTTTCTAGGTTGAAGTCGAGGAAGACCCGGCTCGCCAGAGAGGCCAGTTCGCCGAGCA
The DNA here is from genome assembly GCA_965222795.1 of Rhodospirillales bacterium. Lineage (GTDB taxonomy): Bacteria > Pseudomonadota > Alphaproteobacteria > Kiloniellales > CBDCUY01 > CBDCUY01. The sequence continues at coordinate 5,648,437 of OZ244972.1, forward strand.
ACATCGGCTCCCGCTGTGGATCCAAAGGCCTGATCCGCTGGCGCGTTACCGGCCGCAGATCCATCGAGGTGAAGATGCGCTCGTCCGGCGTCAGCAACCGCTCGGCACAAGAAAAAACGAAGGGCTCGATCGACTTGGCGAGGTGCCGTCGGCGACTGGTGACTGGACCGCAAACGGAGACAACAAACTCACGACCCGGCAAAAAGGGTTCGATCAGCACTAGGTTGTGGGTCGCCTCATAGACCCTGTCGACGATCTTCGGCAGCTCCGCCAAGCTGTCGACGACGTGCACCTGGAGTGAGGCCCGACCAGACACCGGCTTCACCACGAAGGCTCCCTTATGACCTGCAAAGGCGGCGCGAAAACGCGAGTTGAGGTCGGGCCGGAAGGGTCCTCGCGTGCGGTCCCAGGTCACATAAGCTGCGGTCGGCAGGTCCGCCGTCTGAAGCTCACGCTTAAAGGCATGCTTGTTGTCAAGGACCGAGGCAAGCAAGGGATTGTGGCCGAGGTAGGGTAGGCCCAGCATCTCCAGCATCGCCGGCAGGTGGCAAACCGGGTTGTATCCCTGTACGCCACCGCTGTTGAGCCAGGCCAAGTCGACCGCCAACCGGGCCAGTTCTGCGCCGAGCGCCATGTTCTCGGGCAGCAGGTGTACCTTCGTGAAACCGAGATTGGTCAGGGCCTGAGCAATGTCCTCAGCGACTGACCGATAGGATTTCCACGATCGTGGGTTGTGGGTCCGGTGGATGACCGCTCCTGATTCAGCCTTGTCGCCGCCGTAGATGACGGCAAGCGTCAAGGTCTCCTTCAGGGTTTCTAGGAGGGCGGGCATTGCGTCGAAGCTGTAAGCTACAGGGCCGGAGCGACGGTCTGACGTACACCGCTGTACCTGGCCAGGAATAGGAAGCATCGACCCCTCTTGCGCGAAGCAGCATTTGCACCCATGCCATCATCCGCCCTAAGCGTTAAATACCGCTTGATTGCTCGAATCATTAACATTTTTCCCTGGCAGCCCTAGCTTACGGGTAGCATCCGCGGCCTTTGTTGCTGACTAGCGTTGGCAGAAAGGCTACCCTCGCTTCTTAGCCCTTTGTCGGCGGCTTCCGGCAGGCGATGTTGGTCTTCCTCAATCTTTCTCGAAAGTAGTATTAACTAAATGTAAAACCGCTTTTAAGGGAACTTCGCATGACCGTCACCGCGCGTTTCGCCAAAGGTGCCGCCTTCGTGAACGGGGCCTTTTGTCCTGTAGAAGAGGCCAAGGTCTCCCTGCTGGACTGGGGCTTTTCCAAATCCGACGTCACTTACGACGTGGTTCATCTCTGGCGCGGCGCCTTCTTCCGTCTCGACGACCATTTGGCGCGTTTCGCCAAGTCGTTGGCCGGCCTTAACATGCGCATTCCCTACGACGGCAAGGCCATCGCCGAGGTCTTGACCGGTTGTGTTCGGCGGGCCAACCTGCAGGACGCCTATGTCGCCATGCTCGCCACCCGGGGTGTACCGGCGCCCTGGATGCCGCGCGGCCGACCGAGCCTGGTGGAGAATCGCTTCTTCGCCTATGCCGTTCCTTGGGTCGATGTGATCACTCCCGAAGTGCAGGAACGTGGCGCGCATTTAATCGTCGCCTCGCGGCCGCGCATTCCCGCCGCCTCGGTCGATCCCACCATCAAGAACTACCACTGGGCCGACCTGGTCAGCGGCCTCTTCGAGGCGGAAGCCGCCGGCGCCGACAACGCGGTGCTATTGGATCAAGAAGGCTGGGTCACCGAGGGCCCAGGCTTCAATGTCTTCGCCGTCAAGGATGGCGCGGTCACGACCCCGGACCGGGGCGTCTTGGAAGGCATCACCCGCAAGACCGTCTTCGAAATCTGTCACGCGCTTGAGATCCCCATCAGCCTCGGCCGCCTGACCCGCGCCGACCTCTACGCGGCCGACGAAATCTTCGCCGCCACCACCGCCGGCGGCGTGATGCCGGCGGCACGCATCGACCAGACCATCCTCAGCAACGACCGGCCGGGGCCGATTTCTCTGAAGATCAAGGAGACCTATTGGCGCTGGCACGAGGAGGGCCGCTACGCCACCCCGGTGGACTACGGCGCGGCCGCCTAGGGATGCGCGAGCTACCGCTCTTGGCCGGCCGGCTGGCGACACCGGTCGGCGAGATGGTCCTGGTGCATCGCCAGGAGCGCCTTTGCCTGGCCGAGTTCGCCGACCGTCCGGCGCGGATTTCCCGCTATCTGCGCCACTATTGGCAGACCGAGCTGCCGCGGCTGACCCCCTTGCCGGCGAGCATCCACAGGCGGTTCGAGGCCTATTTCGACGGCGCAACCACGGCCCTCCAGGAACAAGCGCTGCTCACCCGGGGTAGTCCCTTCCAGGAAGTAGTCTGGGCGGCGCTCCGACAAACTCGGCCGGGCCAACCGATCAGCTATGCCGAGATGGCCGCCCGCCTCGGTCGGCCGCGCGCCTATCGCGCCGTGGGTGCCGCCAACGGCAGCAACCCGATCTCGATTGCCATTCCCTGCCACCGCCTGCTTGGCGCGCGCGGTGCCTTGACCGGCTATGGCGGCGGCCTTGAGCGCAAGGCCTGGCTGCTGGCACATGAGGCGCGCTCGCCGGGCCAGGCCTAGGACGATCCGCCAGGCTGGGCGGTTTGGCTGGGCGGTTTGGCTGGGCGGACTGGCTGGACGGATCCTTGACATTTAATAACCATTTTGTTTCTAAATAGCGCGCTAGAGTCTTTCAAGTATGATCGGCACCAGCCCGCTCCCCCTCCCGGCCACCCAATGCCATTGTACGCTGTGGGTGGTCGGGAGGGGGAGCGGGCCGGCTCCGACTGGGAACAATCTTGAAGGGCCCAACCAGAGCTTGGATGAGGGTGATATGGCCGACAGCGCCGAGGAGCGCATTCTCTACCTGCTGAAGTCGCGCGGGCCCCAGACCGCGGCCGCCATCGCCGATGAACTGGGGGTGACCAGCGTCGCCGCCCGCAAGCAACTGGCCGGCCTGGCCGAGCGTGGTTTGATCGACTACAGCGACCGGCGCGAGGCGGTTGGCCGGCCGCGGCGCTATTGGGCCCTGACCGCCGCCGGCCACGGCCGCTTTCCCGACAGCCACGGCGCCTTGACTCTGGAGCTCATCACCGCCGCCCGCGATAGCTTCGGCGAGGCCGGGCTGGAGCGGCTGATCAGCCAACGGGAAGCCGCCACCCTGGCCGCCTATCGCCGGGCCCTCGAGGGCTCGACTGGCCTCGAGGCGCGCCTGCAGGCTCTCGCCGAAGCGCGCAGTCGCGAGGGCTATATGGCCGAGGTCGCGGAATCGGCCGAGGGCGGCTATCTCCTGGTCGAGAACCACTGCCCCATCTGCGTGGCGGCGCGCGCCTGCCAGGGCTTCTGCCGCTCCGAGCTTGCCATCTTCCAAGCAGTCCTCGGTCCCGAGGTGACGGTCGAGCGGGTCGACCACCTGCTCGCCGGCGCCCGCCGCTGCGCCTATCGGATTGTGCCGGAGAAAGCGGGCAGCTAGCCCTCATCCTGAGGAGGCGCGCCAGCGCCGTCTCGAAGTGTCAGGGCGCGGCAAATGTCCCACCGGAGGAGTCTGGCCAGGGCTGGGCAAAGCTGCGATGATGCGGGCATGCGCCTTCGCCGAGACGAGTCCTTGTTGCTGGTGATCGATCTGCAGGCCCGCCTGGCGCCGGCCATCGAGGCGGTCGACCGGGTGCTGGAGCGCGCCCGCTTCCTGATCCAGGCCGCCCGCCGCCTCAAGGTGCCGATCCTGGCGACCGAGCAGTACCCCAAGGGCCTCGGCCCCACGGTCCCGGCCATTGCCGAGCTCCTAGAGCCCGGCGAGATCCTGGAGAAGATCCACTTCGGCTGCGTCGACGAGCCGGCCTGCGCCGGGCGCATCGCCGAGGCCGGGCGCCGCCAGGTGGTGGTCATCGGCACCGAGGCCCATGTCTGCGTGCTGCAGAGTGCTGCTGCCCTGAAGGAGAAAGGCCTGGCGCCCTACGTCGTCGCCGATGCGGTCGGCTCGCGCCGGGCAGCGGACAAGGAAAGCGCCCTCGCCCGCCTGGCCCAGGCCGGGGTGCCGGTGGTGACCTCGGAAATGGTCGCCTTCGAATGGCTTGAGCGCGCCGGCACCCCCGAATTCAAGGACCTGCAAGCGCTGATACGGTAGGGGCTAGGGGCGGGCTGGAACCCGTCGCGCTGCACTCGATTTTGAGCCCGCCCAAAACGCGTAATCAGGGTGAGCGAAAAGCGCCACAACATCCAGCGCCTCCGTGTCACTTTCCGCCCTTAAGATCATGAAGAACAAAACGCAGGCGCTGACACCCTTGTCAAGGATCGAGACCGGCGAAGCCGGCGCGCTCGCGCGTCCTTGACAACGATGGCATCGCCTGCAAAGCGCCTACCATGATCGAAAGGGCGCCCCTGGCGGTTCTTGGGTGCCCCCGCCGCCGGCGGGCGCGTCGCTTGGACGCACCTGATAAAAGGCCTTCGCCTGGTCGGGGCTTGGTGGTGCGCTTCCTGCAATGGGTAGTCACAAAATGACGCCAGGCGACCACCTCGCCGTGACACAGTCCTGACAGGGAAGGATACAATCCAAACCCAAAGATCATCGACCTGGAGAGGAACTCAAAATATTTTTATACCCTAATGGTGGTTTAGGCGATAAAGTGACGAAGCAAAATTGGGGGCCGCCTGTGGGGACAGAAAATAGTAACGCCACTCCAGAACGTAGGCACGTTATCCGTTTCCAAATTCTCGGTCAGGAAATAGAGATCACCGGAATATTTGCCATTTGCGTCGTGGCCGCACTTCTCCTGATACTATTGGCTGTATTTTGGATCGACCCTGATCTTCGAGATTGGATTGTACACCTAGTGACCGGGGAAAGTAGCAATGGCCCAAGGCCGCAGGCCTGCGATGGTCTGTCGGAGACAGACTGCAAACTGTACTGCAAGCGTTATCCGTCGTTTTGTTAGGGAGACGCCAATGAAACGCGAACGAACGATACTCGGAATGGCTTTCGGTGCGGCACTACTTCTCCTTGGTGCTGCTACCATTCAACACGCCGCGGCACAAGACCTTCAGCCGATTTTTGACGAACTGGACAAACTCAAGGCCGACAATGAGGCACTTCGGAAGAAAGTCGTGGACCTAGAAGAAAGGCTGGATGATTTGCCAGAGCACGCGGCGGCGGATGCCGCCCTGCCAAAAGGCACGGTCTTGATGGTCGCCGACGAGGAGGGCTGTCCCGAGGCTGGCTGGGACGAATACGTTGCAGCCCGCGGCAAGTTCATCATCGGCGTCGGCCACGGCGTCCTGACCCCCAAGGGCGATCACGGGCATCCGGCCATGCCGGCCAAACTGCAGCCGCTCGCCTTCGAAGACCAAGGCGGCGAGGAAAGGGTGACACTGACGGAATCACAGGCGGCAGAACACGCACACAACACCTACTTCGGGCTCGGTCCTGCCGATGGCGCTCCGAGAAAGTTGCTCACCGCTCTCCCACCATTGACTGAGGAATTCCATGCAACGACCGCCAGCGAAGAGGGCATTCAGCTGTGGTTTGGCGCCTATCAGCATCCTGAGGAGCCGACGACCGAGCTCCCTATCACGCCGACAAGGACCCTCGAGACGCCGCCGGCCCAAGCCCACAACAACATGCCGCCCTTTATCGCCCTTTACTTCTGCGTAAAGGAGGGACGATAGGCACCGCTGATCAGCCCTCATGCTGAGCCTGGTCGAAGTGTGAGGGCGAGTGCCGCCCCTTGTGGCGCCTAGACCCTTTCTCCCCTACCCCAACGCCGCTTTGCTCCCCTGCCAGTTGGCGAGGTTGCTATGCGCCGTTTTGGCGGCCTCGCGGGCGTGCTCGGCGGCGCTCTCGGTTGGCGCGGCGAGCTCGATCACATAGCCGTTGGGATCGCGGAAATAGATCGAGCGGATGAAGCCGTGGTCCGCCACCCCGCGGGTTTCGACGCCGGCCGCCTTGCCCTTTTCGAACATGGCCGCCAGGGTCTGCGCGTCGACCTCAAGCGCGATGTGCAGGTCGAAGTCGTGCTGCTCCTTGAAGTCGAAGGGGGTGCCGGGCGCTTCGAAGAAAGCCAGGAAGGAGCCGTCGCCCAGCCGGTAAAAGCTGTGCAGGACCGAGGTCTTGCGGCCGGTCAAAGTGGTCTTGATTTCGAAGGCATCGGCGAGCGGCAGGCCGAGGAAGTCCTCGTAGAAGGCCCGCGTCTCCTCCGAATCCCGGCAGCGATAGGCATTGTGGTGCAAACCCTTGATCATCTGGCTCCTCCGCCCTGGTGGTGCGCGTTTCAATCGGTCTTTAAGGAATATAGGAATTGACATCGCCATCGGTCGAGGCCTGATAGGACTTTTCGGGCTTTCCAGCGGCGGGGCAGCAGCATGCAAGCGACTCCCGGGCAAGCGACTCCCGGGCAAGTGATTCACGGGCAATCGACTTCCAATCTACCCTCGCAGGCCTCGGTCATCGTCATCGGCGGCGGCGTCATCGGCTGCTCCACCCTCTATCACCTGGCCAAGCTGGGAGTGACCGACGCCATCCTGCTGGAGCGCAACAAGCTGACCAGCGGCACCACCTGGCATTCGGCCGCCCAGGTGCGCCAGCTGCGCTCGACCAAGAACCTGACCCGCCTCATCCAGTATTCGGCCTCGCTTTATGCCGGCCTGGAGGCGGAGACCGGCCAGTCGACCGGCTGGATCAAGACCGGCTCCCTATCGATCGCCAGCAACCGCGACCGCCTCACCCACATTCGCCGGCAACTGTCGCTGGCCAAGGCCTATGGGGTGGAGGCCGCGGAGATCAGCATCGCCGAGGCGGCGCGCCACTGGCCCCTGCTCAATACCGAGGACGTCATCGGCGCGGTCTTCTCCCCCGATGACGGCCGGGTCAACCCTTCCGACCTTTGCCTGGCACTGATCAAGGGCGCCAAGGCTCGCGGCGCCCGGGTCTTCGAGGATACAGGCGTCACCGGCTTTCGCCTCGAGCAAGGGCGGGTGACCGGGGTCGAAACCGGGCTCGAAACCGGGGCCGGCACCATTGCCTGCGACGCGGTGGTCATCTGCTGCGGCCTTTGGAGCCGGGATGTGGCGGCCATGGCCGGGGTGACGGCGCCGCTGCTGCCTTGCGAGCACTTCTACCTGCTGACCAAGCCGATCGCCGGCATCGACGGTCATCTGCCGACCCTGTCGGACCACGATTCCCACCTCTATATCCGCGATGACGTGGGCGGGCTCCTGGTCGGCTGTTTCGAGCCCGGTGGCAAGCCGCTTGACCCCAAAGCCTTGGGCGAGGATTTCGCCTTCACCTTGCTGCCCGAAGACTGGGACCACTTCGAGCCGATGATGGTGAACGCACTGCACCGCATTCCGGCCCTGGAGACCGCCGAGGTGCGCATGTTGCTGAACGGGCCGGAGAGCTTTACCCCCGACGGCTCGCTGATGCTGGGCGAGAGTGCCGAGGTCCGGCGCCTCTATCTCTGCTGCGGCCTCAACTCGGTGGGGGTGGCGACCGGCGGCGGCGCCGGTCTGGCCATGGCCGAGTGGGTGCTGGGCGACCAGGCCTCGATGGACCTGGGCGAAGCCGACCCGCGCCGCTTCTCGCCCCTGGAAGATAGTGTGGCGGGCCTGACCGCGCGGGCGCCGGAGGTCTTGGGCAAGCACTACGAGATCAGCTATCCCGGCCGCGAATGGTCTTCGGCCCGGGGTCTCAAGAAACTGCCCCTGCACGCCCGGTACCAGGCTGCCGGCGCCTATTTCGGCCAGCGTTTCGCCTGGGAGCGGCCGCTTTACTTTGGCGCCAAGCAAACATCGCCGGCTTTGACCTTCGACCGCCCGGCCTGGTTCGAGCAGGTCGGTGCCGAGGTGATGGCGGCGCATAAGGCCGCCGCCCTCTTCGATCAATCGAGCTTCGGCAAGATCCGGGTGACCGGCGCCGATGCGGAGGCCTTCCTGCAACGGCTTTGCGCCAACAATATGGGCCGGGCGCCGGGCCGGGTGATCTACACGGCCATGCTGAACCCGCGCGGCGGCTTCGAGAGCGATCTGACGGCGTTGCGCCTGGACTCAGACGACTACCGGCTTTATGTGGGCACCACCGCCATCCGCCGGGACCTGAGCTGGCTGGCGCGCCATCGTCGCCCTGACGAGAAGATCGAGATCCGCGACGAGACCGACGACTACGCGGTGCTCGGCTTGATGGGGCCGAAGGCCGCAGCGATCATGCAAGCCCTGATCGGCGAGGATCTGGGCAACCTCGGCTACTTCCAGCACCGGGCGATCAGGATCGCCGACACAGCCGTTACGGCAGCACGCATCTCCTACGTCGGCGAGCCGGGCTGGGAGCTGACGATACCCAGCAATAGGGTGGTTACGGTGCACGACGCCCTGATGGCGGCCGGCGAGGCCTTTGGCCTCAGCTACGCCGGGGCAAACGCACTGACCGCCATGCGGATCGAAAAGCGATACCTTGCCATGGGCCACGATATCGGCCCCGATGACGACCCCTTGGCCGCCGGTATCGGATTTGCGGTGAAAATGCAGTCGGATATCGACTTCATCGGCCGCGCCGCGCTGGAGGAGATTCGGTCGAAGGGAGCAAGCCGCCGATTGGTATCCATTGTCCTCGCAGACGAGCGCGCCAATCCCTTGGGCCACGAGCCGCTCTATCGCGAGGGTGAGATCGTCGGCCAAGTCACCTCCGCCGCGTTCGGTTACCGCATCGGTCGGCCCGTCGCCCTGGGCTCTATCGACCTCGAGCCTTTCCATGGCGATGTGGAAGGGCAAATAGTGGAGGTCGACATCGCCGGGCAATCCTTCGTCGGCAAGGTCAGCACCGTGGCCGCCTTCGACCCCAGTGGCAAACGCCTGCGGGGTCGTCTTTGATGGCGTGCTGAGATAAGACGGCCCCTTGACGTCGTCTGTTTGGTTCCTTTCTTGGCGTCCCCATCATAATTGCTCAACAGCGCTAGACTTTGAGTAGCGAATAGAGTTTCTTTGTTACTAGTACGAGCAATTTTAATTTGGTCGGATCGTGACCATGTGGTTCCGCTTGCGCCCACTAAACGGGCTACTTTGTTTTGTCTTATGGCAAACTGTCCTGCTCGCGCCCGCTGAAGTGCGGAGCGGCGAGAGCATCAGCCTGCCCTATCCCGAAACGCGCCGCCAGGCGATCGTCGAGGAGATCTTCGGCGAACAGGTGGCCGACCCCTACCGCTGGCTGGAAGACGCCGAGGCGCAGGAGGTCATCGTCTGGAGCGCAGCGCAAAATCATCTCGCCCGCGGCTATCTCGACGGCCTGCCGGGGCGCCAGGCTCTTTCCAGTCGCCTGCGCGAACTCCTAGCCTTGCCTTGGGTTGGCACACCGTATGTCCGCGGCGGCCGCCAGTTCTATCATCGGCGCCTCGCGGACTTGGACAAGGATATCCTTTTTTGGCGCGACAAGGCCGGCGGGCCGGAACGGCCTCTGATCGACCCCAACCGCCTCAGCACGCCGGAAAAGAACATCTCTCTGGGCCGCTACAGTATCACCCACGATGGTAAGACCATTGCCTACCAGCTACGCGAAAACAACGCCGATGAAAGCCTGCTTTATGTGAAGGACGTCGCCAGCGGCGAGGTCAGTGCCATCGACCTCCTGACCGAAACCCGCAACAGCCGCATCAAGTGGGTGAAGGACGGCAGCGGCTTTTACTACACCCGTCGGCCGACCGACCCGGCCATCCCGGAAACCGAACGCCCCGGCCACGCCGAGATCCGCTTTCACCGCCTCGGCACGCCGCAGAGCGAGGACGCGGTCGTCTTCGGCCCCACCGGCGATCCCAAGACCTTCCTCAGCCCGCACGTCTCCTGGAATGGGCGCTGGCTCTTCGTCTATATTTGGTACGGCTGGGTGGGATCCGAGGTCTATGTTAAGGACCTGGCTGATCCCGACGGCGACTTGACGCTGTTCTACAAGAATCGCGATGCTCAAATCTGGGTCTTCCAGGCCGGCGATTACTTTTACATCCACGGCAACGAAAACGCGCCCAACAAGAAGCTGGAGCGGGTGCCCGTCGGCGTTTTCGACCGCGCGGCCTGGGAAACGGTGATCCCGGAACCCAAGGACGCGGTCTTGGACGAGGTCTTCAATGCCGGCGGCCGGCTTCTGGTCCGCCTGCTGCGCAACGCCGCTAACGAACTACAGATCCGCGACCTCGACGGTGTCTTGCTGCACGAAATTGACTTGCCGGCCATAGGGCGGACCAATTGGCTCAAGGGCAACCCGGACGAGAAAGAGGCCTATTACACCTTCAGCTCCTTCGCCCATCCTTGGCAAGCCATGGAGCTTTCCATGGCGAGCGGCCGGTCGCGCCTGTGGAGCGAGGCGGACGCCCCGGTCGATCCCACCCCTTACCTGACCGAGCAGATCTGGTTCACCTCCAAGGATGGCACGCGGGTGCCGATGTTCGTCATCCGCCGTCGCGACATGCCCTTCGATGGCTCTAACCCCTTCCAACTCTATGGCTATGGCGGTTTTGGCACCCCAATCCGTCCCGGATTTTGGCCGGCCTATTTTCCCTGGATGGAGGCCGGCGGCGGGTTGGCGGTGGCCAACCTGCGCGGTGGCGGCGAGTTCGGAAAGGCCTGGCACCGCGCCGCCATGCGGCGCAACCGGCAAAATGCCTTCGATGACTTTATCGCCGCCGCCGAGACCTTGATCCAGCGCGGCTACACCAAACCGGAGCGCCTGGCGATCCGCGGCCGTTCCAACGGCGGTCTCTTGGTCAGCGCTGTGATGACCCAGCGGCCCGACCTCTTCGGTGCGGTCCTCTGCGGCGTGCCCTTGGCCGACATGGTTCGCTTTACTAAGACAGGCCTCGGCAAGACCTGGATCGAAGAATACGGCTCACCCGACATCGCCGAGGACTTCGCAGCACTCTATGCCTATTCCCCTTATCATCGGGTCGATCCCAATCAGGCCTATCCCCCCGTCTTGGTGCAAACAGCGGACACCGACGACCGGGTGAAGCCGTTGCACGCACGCAAACTGGCCGCCGTCCTACAGGCTGCCAACCAGAGCCGCAATCTGACCCTGCTCTCGGTGCAGAGCCAGGCCGGGCACGGTGGCGGTGACCGGATTGAGTCCGACGTTCTGCGCTGGACCGATGAGTTTTCCTTCCTGATGCAGGTCTTTGGCATGATACCCCCTGGCGCAATTCCCTAAAGCCTGCTCTCATGCGCCCTCTCATCGATTGGCATTAAGGAGTCGGGCCATGGCAAGACCGGGGCGCAAAAGACCGGGGCGCAGGCGCAAGAACCGGGCCGTTGATCACAACAAAGCGACGCTCAGGCCGTGGAAACGGACCATCAACCCCTATCCGCCGGTCGAGCCTCTCTCCGCCGATCAGGTGGAGGAGATCCACCGCGCCTCGCTGACGGTCCTCAACCGTTATGGCATGCGAATTCTTTCGCCGCAGGCCCGCCAGGTGCTGAAGGCCGCCGGCAACCGAGTTGATGAGGCCGAGGCCATGGTCTACTACGACCCGGACTTCGTCGAGGAGGCCATCAAGACAGCACCTGCCTCGTTCAATTTCCACGCCCGCAATCCGAAGAAATCGCTGGTCATCGGTGACAACTCGATCAACTTCTGCCCGGTGGGCGGCCCCTCCTTTGTCTCCGACCTGGACCGCGGCCGGCGCGCCGGCACCTATGCGGAACTCTGCGATTTCATCCGCCTGATCCAGATGCTGGATATCCTGCACGTGGGTGGGGCCGGGTCCTTCTCACCCCTCGACCTGCCGGCGGAATCGCGGCACCTCGATCAGACCCTGGCGGCCTTGACCCTGACCGACAAGGTGCTGCACGCCTCCCTCTTAGGCACCGCCCGCGCCAAGGATGCCTTGACCATGGCCGCTATGGCCCACGAGGTGGAGTTAGGGGGTCTCGCCGATCGGGACGGCATTATCATCTCCGGCAACATCAACACCAACTCGCCGCGCCAGCTCGACGACAACCTGACCGACGGCATGATGGTGCTGATCGAGCACAACCAGGCGATCGTCGTCACCCCCTTTACCCTGCTGGGGGCCATGGCGCCGACCACCATTGCCGGCGCGCTGACCCTGCAGAACGCCGAGGCACTGGCCTGCTTTTCCCTGATCCAGACGCTCAACCCCGGCAATCCCATGGTCTATGGCGGTTTCACCTCCAACGTGGATATGAAAACCGGGGCCCCCGCCTTCGGCACCCCGGAATATGTGCGCGCGACCCTGGCCGGCGGACAGATGGCACGCCGCTACGGCCTGCCCTATCGCTCTTCGAACACCAACGCCTCCAACGTGGTCGATGCCCAGGCGAGCTACGAAAGCGAGATGTCCCTTTGGGCCGTGGCCATGGGCCATGCCAACCTGGTGTTCCACGCGGCCGGCTGGCTGGAAGGCGGCTTGGTCGCCTCCTTCGAGAAGCTGATCGTCGATGCGGAAATGCTGCAGATGCTGGCGGAATCCCTGGAGGCAATAGAGGTCGATGCAGACCAGCTGGCCCTGGAAGCGATTGGCGAGGTCCAGCCCGGTGGCCACTTCTTCGGCGCCAAGCACACCTTGCAGCGCTACAAGTCCGCGTTCTATCCGCCGATCGTTTCCGACTGGCGGAACTTCGAAACATGGGAGGAAGCGGGCTCCCTGACCGCCACCAAGCGAGCCAACGCAATCTGGAAGCAAATGCTGAAAGACTACGAGCCGCCACCCATCGACCCCGGCGTCAAGGAGGCCTTGGAAGACTTCGTCGCCAAGCGCAAGCCTGAGATCGAATCAGGGCAGGCCGCGTAGGAGAACATGACCAGCTATCCGGATTTCGGCCTGACGCCCGAGGAGCGGCATCAGGCGACCTTCGGCCACTACTACGAGGCGCCGGGAGGCTCCGATGGCGAGGAAATCTGGTGCTACACGGACCAGCTCACCTACGGGCCCGGCGAGACCCTGCACCTGCAAGTCAGTTGCTCCGCGCCAAGCTTCGATCTGGAGATCTGGCGTGATGGGGCGAGCCCAAGATCGCTGCTACAAAAATCCGGCTTGACCGGCCGGCAAGCGCCGACGCCTGAGGACTGTGCGGTTACCGGTTGCGGCTGGCCGAGCGGCTTTGATCTGAAACTGCCCGTGGATTGGCCTTCCGGCGCCTATCGCATAACCGTGACGGCGGCCGGCGGCGCAGCCACCTACGACCACCTCTTCGTGCTGCGGCCGCGCTCACCGGGCGGAGGAGATCGCCTGCTCTTCGTCACCGCAAGCGCCACTTGGACAGCCTACAACGACTGGGGCGGATCGAATGCCTATGAAGGCATCACCGGCCCGAACGGCGATCAGTTTTCGCCCCTCCTGTCGATCGAGCGACCCTGGGCGCGCGGCTTCATCCAACTGCCGGCCGAGGCGCCGCGCGTCACCTTGCAGGCGCCGCCGATGATCGCCGCCCAGCCCCGCTATCCCCACATGGAATGGGCCTTCGCCACGGGCCATAGCAAGAAGTACGCCTCGGCCGGCTGGGCCAGCTATGACCGGCATTTTGTCGACTGGGCCGAAGGCGAAGGCTACGAGGTCGATGTCATTACCCAGCACGACCTGCACTTCCGGCCCGAGCTGCTGGAAGGCTATCGCTGCCTTGTCATGGTCGGCCACGACGAATACTGGTCCTGGGCGATGCGCGATGCCGTCGACCGCTTCGTCGAGCAGGGCGGCCGGGTCGCCCGCTTCGCCGGCAACTTCATGTGGCAGATCCGCATGGAGGAGGGAGGGCGCCGCCAGGTCTGCTACAAATACCGGGCCCGCGCCGAAGACCCGCTTTATGGCGGCCCGCAGCAGCGCTTCACCTCGACCTCCTGGGAGGCGCCGGAAGTTGGCCGGCACGGCGCGGCGACCTTTGGCCTCAACGCCGCGCGCGGCATCTATGCGGGATGGGGCGCCTGTGCCGCCCGCGGGGCCAAGGGCTTTCCCATTTACCGCCCGGCGCATTGGGCCTTTGCCGGCACCGGCCTGAGCTATGGCGATCTGCTCGGCGCCGAGGCACAGATCTTCGGCTATGAGGTCGATGGCCTGGACTATGAAATCCGCGGCGGCCTGCCCTTCCCGAGCGAGCCCGAGGCCGTGCCTGACGGCTTGGAAATCCTGGCGCTTGGCTTGGCAAGCCTGGGCGAGGAAGGTGACTGGCTCGACCCGGAAGCCTCGTGGCTGAAGCACGACGACAGCGCCTTTGTGGCCGAGGTACTGCTCGGCGCGTCAGGCCCCGAGGCGATCGACCAGGTGAAACGAGGCTGTGGCATGATCGTGACCTTTCGGCGAGGCAAGGGCGAGGTCTTTCACGCCGGCAGCTGCGAGTGGGTCGCCGGCCTGCTGCGCCGCGATCCCATGGTGATGCAGGTGACCCGCAATGTGCTGGATCGCTTCCTGGGGGGGTCCGACTGAGGAAGCGCCGCGCCTATCCTTTCGCGAACAACCGCCGCAGGCGGCGTAGCGCCGATACCAGCTTTCAGGCAAGAGCGGGGCGGTTCGCTGACCAGCAAAGGTGTCGGATTGCAACTTGACCTTTCTTTGCCTCAGCTCTTACCATTTCGCATGATCGCTACACCTGAGCCAGGCATACGCCATTGACCGAAACGAAAACCTTGTACCGCCCGGTTGGGCCTAAAGAGCTTGATTTAATTCGAGAATCAGGGTGGAAGAGCTTTCCGCCAAGGCTGCCGGAACAACCGATATTCTATCCGGTCTTGCAGGAATCCTATGCCGTGCAGATTGCGCGAGACTGGAACGTCAAACATTCCGGATCGGGCTATGTAACCCGCTTCCAAATACCTGCGAAATATTATCGACGATTCAAGGTTCATAATGTTGGCAGCGTCGGTCACAGCGAGTTCTGGATACCATCTGAAGAGCTTGAGGCGTTTAACGAGCAAATATGCGGCCAGATCGAAGTCATTCACGAGTTCCACGGGGCCAAGACAGACCAAAGTAGAGTAGACCAATCAGGCCATACCTGGGTCAAAGTCTATGACCTGGCAGAGGACCAAGAGCAGATTCGGGACTGTCAAAAAGCAACTCTTGAAACAGACAATTTCGGGCTGGTTCCAGAGGTGGCATTGTTTGGAACAGATGAATGGTGGCGGGCAACTGAAGATGGCCGAATACCGCTCCACCGCATAGATGGGACGATTTCAAGGGTCTACATGACGGGGCACAATGATTGGCCGGAGTTCGAAGTGGAGGCGGACGGCAAAGTAACGCAGTGGACACGCGAAGGCCGGCAAGATCTCTATGAAGAAGGACGCAAAATTAAAGTAGAATATGTGACTCAACGACTTAAAAGTAAAGATTGGGGCAACGAACAGGTCGATGTCCTTGTACGGGTTTTCATCCGGCACAAGCGCTCACCATAACCTTAAATGAGGTATTGCGTACGGCGAGAACGACAATCCAGATCCCTATTTGAGGCAGTAGACCCTATGTTCGAAGGCGTAAAAGGTATCTACGCGGTGAGGGATTGGTTGATCAAGAACGGATGGAGTCTACCCCGGTGACGGCAGATGACGACCTTCGAAGGGTTCTCAGCGGTTGGATCGACGAGGTGATCCATCATGTTAAGCCGGACAATCCCGTAGACATTCATGTCGATGAATTGTCGCGGCGTTTGGGGAAAGATGTCCATTTCTCCGTGAGTGAACTTGTCGAGCCATTCAAAGTATGGATCGACCTGGTGTGCGAGCGCAGCGACTCGTTGATGCCGTCGATCTGTATTCCGCTGAAAGACGCAAAAGCTCTAGACACAAACCTGCCGAACCTGGACAAACTTGACGAGGATCTATCCTACACACCACCAAGCCTATATATGATGGATCGAGAGTCTTTCCTGTTACCTCGACTGGGGGAATATTACGAGATCTCAATAGAGTTGCCGTTCATGGCCGAGCTTAAGCATAATGTACATTTTTTCTACAGGGTTGGACGAAGTAAGGATGCTTTGAAATATGATTGGCAGGAATACAGCCGCACAATTTCGGGAGATTACTATCCAGGTGGCTATCTGAGGCAATAGCCTCTTAACTCGTCGGCCGATAGGTCAGACAACGCGCCTATCCTTTCGCGAACAACCGCCGCAGGCGGCGTAGCGCCGATACCAGCTTCCAGGCCCGCGACCGCTTGATGGCCGCCAGCTCCGTTTCCACCCGCTCGAGGCGATCGCGCAGCGCGGCTTCGGACTCGCCTGATGATAGATTGATGTCGCTGGGGAGCGATGCCATGAAGGCCCGGTGCTTTTCCTCCGGCGGCAGCTCCTCCGGCAGCTTGCGCAAGGCCACGAAGAACTCGGCCTCGCCGAAGCCGGTGTCGAAGAAGGCCGCGACCTCGAAGTCAATCAGGCCGATCTCGCTCAAGCCGGCGAGCAACCGGAAGAACGAGGCCGGGGTGAAGACCCAGCAGTGAACGTCGTGATAGGCGTCGCTTGCGGCGGCCTCGCGGGTCACGGCCAAGGCGCCCTGTGGGGTATGGATGGCCTTGACCTCTAGGTCCCCCGGCGGCTTTTCCCAGGCGGCCAGGCTGTCGATTTCCACGGCTTGGGAATGAAAGTCGAAGATTTGCCGGGCCGAGGGCTTGCGCAGGCGTTGCAGATAAGCACCGATCACATCGGCCGGCTCGGTGAGGCGGCGCCGGTAGTCGAAGGTATAACGCTTGTTGGGAATGGCGAAGGAGGCGATACCGCCCTCGACCAAGGCCTCGGCGATTTCCTTCAGCCAGGTGACGAGATCGGGCACGTGTTCGATGACATGGCTGGCAATGCAGTAATCGAAGCGTCGGCCAAGGGCCGCGTAAAGCGACCGCTCGCCCCAAACCGTGTCGACCTCGACGATTTCCTCCACCTTGACGTTGGGGTCGGCTGCGTACTTTTCCCGCAAGACCTCCGTCCTGGTGTAGTCGACGTAGGCGACTTCGCCATTTTTCTTGGTGAGGATCGGGTTGTTCAGCGCACCGATCTCGAAGCCGCGTCCGCGCGTCCGGTCGATGCAGGAAAGTAGTTTTTCTTGTCGGGTTTCAGGCGCGGTCATCTTGAGAAGATAATCCACCACGAGGGTTCAGCGACACGAATAGCAAATCTTTTCCTTGTCATTGCGAGACACGGCCATAAGGCCGGGGCGTGGCAATCCATTGAGTGGATCCAAGTCTCCCCGCCCCTATGGATTGCCGCGGCCCTCACGGGCCTCGCAATGACGACACCCGCGTGAATGAGACCTACCTAGTTGATGTTCTGACCCAATTTGTTATCGCGCCTTGGCCTTGTCAATGCAGCTGGAGATAATCTCACCCGCGCCTAAACCCAACGGAAGACGACGAAGCCGTAGGCCAGCGACAGCCCCAGCGCACCCCAAAGCGGCGTGCCCATGATGCCGAGCCAGGCGAGCGAGATGAAGGCACTGCCCAGGAGGGTAATGAAGAGACGGTCGCCGCGGGTGGTATCGAGGCCCAGAATGCCGCGCCGCGGATCGCCGCCCGGCCGCCGCCATTCCCAAAGCGCCATGATCACGAGACAGCACAGGATGAACAAAAAGAAGGCCGCGGTCGGCAGGGTCCAGGCCATCCACGATAGTCCCATGACGCGCCCTCCCCTTTGCTCACACACGCCCCAGGGCAAAGCCCTTGGCGATGTAGTTGCGCACGAAATAGATGACGAAGGCGCCGGGAACGATGGTGAGCGTCCCGGCCGCCGCCAGCAAGCCGAGCTCGTAGCCCGAGGTGCTGGCCGTGCGGGTCATGGTCGCCGCGATCGGCTTGGCCGCGACCGAGGTCAGGGTCTTGGCCAAGAGCAGCTCGACCCAGGAGAACATGAAGCAGAAAAAGGCGGCAACCCCGACCCCGGCGGCGATCGTCGGCACGAAGATGCGCAGGAAGAACCGCCAGAAGGAATAGCCGTCCACATAGGCGGTCTCGTCCAGTTCCTTGGGCACCCCGGACATGAAGCCCTCCAGGATCCACACCGCCAGGGGAATGTTGAAGAGACAGTGGGACAAGGCGACGGCGATGTGGGTATCGAAGAGGCCGACCGCCGAATAGAGCTGGAAGAAGGGCAGCGCGAAGACCGCCGGCGGCGCCATGCGATTGGTCAGCAGCCAGAAGAACAAGTGTTTGTCGCCGAGGAAGCGGTAGCGGGAGAAGGCGTAGGCGGCCGGCAGGGCAACAGTCACCGATATGGCGGTGTTGATCAGCACATAGGTGAGCGAATTGAAGTAGCCGTTGTACCAGGTCGGATCGGTGAAGATCTTGACGTAGTTCTCAAAGGTGAAGTTCGCCGGCCAGAGGGTGAAGTTACCCAATATCTCGTTGGTGGTCTTGAACGACATGTTCAAGAGCCAATAGATCGGCAGCAGCAGGAAGACGATGTAGAAGGTCGGCACCAGCCAGCGGGCGTGTCGCATCATGTCTCCTCGTGCCGCATCATCAGGGTATAGAAAATCCAGCACAACAGCAGGATAATCAGGAAGTAGATCAGTGACATGGCCGCCGCCGGTCCGAGATCGAACTGGCCAAGCGCAATCTTCACCAGATCGATCGATAGGAAGGTGGTGGTGTTACCCGGCCCGCCGCCAGTCAGCACGAAGGGCTCGGTATAGATCATGAAGCTGTCCATGAAGCGCAGCAGGATGGCGATGGTCAGCACCCGCTTCATCTTCGGCAGTTGGATATAGCGGAACACCGCCCAGCTGCTCGCCCCGTCGATCTTCGCCGCTTGATAGTAGGCATCGGGGATCGAGCGCAAGCCCGCATATGCCAGCAGCACCACCAACGAGGTCCAGTGCCAAACGTCCATCAAGACGGTGGTGAACCAGGCGGCGGCCGGCTGCTGGGTGAAGTTATAGGCGATTCCCATGCCGTTGATCATGCGCCCCAGCAGGCCGATTTCCGGCAGCGCAAAGATGTTCCACATGGCGCCGACCACATTCCAGGGGATCAGGAGCGGCAGTGCCATCAAGACCAGGCAGACGGAAACCCAGAAGCCCTTGCGCGGCATGGTGAGCGCAATCGCTACGCCCAAGGGCACCTCGATGATGAGGATGGTGCCGGTGAAGAACATCTGGCGCAGCAAGGAGTCATGAAAGCGTTCCGAATGCAGCACTTGCTCGTACCACTTAACCCCCTCCCAAAAGAAGACGTTGTCGCCAAAGGTCTCCTGGACCGAATAATTGACCACCGTCATCAGGGGGATGAGGGCATTGAAGGCAACCAGCACCACCACCGGCAGCACGAAGAGCCAGGCCCTCTGATTGGTTGTCTTGCTGCTCATCGGCTCATCTCAGTTCACCATCCAGCCATCGGCATAGACCTGGGTGTGCAGGGGATCGAAACGCAAGGCAGGCTTCTCGGAAGGGATCTCCGTGCCCTCGCTGACCAATAGCTTGACCGCATGCGCGCCGTGACGAGTTTCGACAATGCGGTAGCGGCCGATGTCGCTGACGGTAACCACCTCGACGGGAACCCCCTCGGACGCAAAGGAGACAAACTCCGGGCGCACGCCGATCTCTAAATGGCCGGTCAAGTCCTCTTGGAGGTTGGATTGGGTGTCGATCGCCGCCCCGCCAAAGACAGCCTTGCCGTTCTCGACGCTGCACGGCAAGACGTTCATCCCCGGCGAGCCGATGAAGTGGCCGACGAAGGTGTGCTTCGGCCGCTCGAAGAGCTCCACCGGCGTGCCGATCTGCACCACCGTCCCTTCATGCATGACCACCACCTGATCGGCGAAGGTCAAGGCTTCGGTCTGGTCGTGGGTCACATAGATCATGGTCGAACCGACGGATTGATGCAGCTCCTTCAGCTTGGATCGCAGCAGCCATTTCAAATGCGGGTCGATCACCGTCAAGGGCTCGTCGAACATGATCACATTGACGTCTGAGCGCACCAGGCCGCGGCCGAGCGAGATCTTCTGCTTGCCATCGGCGGTCAGCCCCGAGGCCCGGCGCGGCAGCATCCCGTCAAGATCCAACATGGCCGCGATCTGCCGTACCTTGGCGTCCAGCTCTGCCTCCCCCACGCCCCGGTTGCGCAAGGGAAAGGCCAGATTGTCGTAGACCGTCATGGTGTCGTAGACGACCGGGAACTGGAACACCTGGGCGATGTTGCGCTTATCCGGCGGCACCGCCGTCACCTCTTCTTCGCCGAACCACACGCTGCCTTCGGTCGGCGTCAGCAGGCCGGAGATGATGTTCAAGAGGGTTGTCTTGCCGCAGCCCGACGGTCCGAGCAAGGCGTAGGCGCCACCGTCCGACCAGTCGACGGTCATGTGCTTTAGGGCCCAATCCGCATCGGTCTTGGGATTGGTGAGATAACTGTGCCGCAGATCGCGAAGGCTGATCTTGGCCATCACCCGGGCCTCGCGCCGTCGACCAAACGATCGCTACTGTCAAAGAACAGGGCACGATCGACATCCAGGTGGAAACGCGCCATGGTGCCGACGTCGAGCGGGTGCACGCCGTGCGATTGTGACACCCAAGTTCGGCCGTCAACCTCGAAATGGACGACGCTTTCCGAGCCACTGAGTTCGGTCACCACGACCCGCCCATCGACCGCTACCGCCTCGGCCACGCCGTTGCTGACGGCAACGTTGTGGGGCCGGATTCCCAAGGTATAATCGCCATCGGGCATCGCCTGCTGGGCCCCGCTCGCCGGCCAGCGCACCTGCTGGTTCAGGATAATCTCGCCTTCCGCCTTTCGCACCCGGGCTGTGTTGATCGGCGGATCGGAAAAGACCATGGCCGTCAGGACATCGTTGGGGCGGCGATAGACCGCGGCGGTAGGGCCGAACTGGGTGATCCGCCCTTCATGCAAGGCCGCCGTATGGCCAGCGAGCAGCAAGGCTTCGCTGGGCTCGCTGGTGGCATAGACGACCGTGCAGCCGCGTTCGGCGAAAAGCCTCGGCAACTCGTCGCGCAGCTCTTCGCGGAGTTTGTAATCGAGATTGGCAAGCGGCTCGTCCAACAACACCAGATCAGCGTCCTTGACCAGGGCCCGGGCCAGCGCCGTTCGCTGCTGCTGGCCGCCGGAAAGCTCGTTGGGCCGCCGCCGCAACATGGGCGTGAGCTTTAGGATCTCGGCGACATCGTTCACCCGCCTGGTGATTTCGTCGCGTTTGATGCCGGCTACCCGCAGTGGCGAGGCAATGTTCTCAAACACCGACATATTGGGATAGTTGATGAACTGCTGGTGCACCATCGAGACATTGCGTTTTTGTACCGAAACGCCGGTGACGTTCTTGTCGTTGAACCAGATTTCGCCGGCGCTCGGTCGCTCCAACCCGGCCATCAACTGCATCAGCGTGGTCTTGCCGGCCAGGGTCGTGCCCAGCAGAATATTGAAGCCCCGCTCCTCAAGCCGCACGCTCGTCTCGTAGATGTGGATCTCGGCCCCCACCCGCTTGACGACGTTCCTCAACTCAAGGGCCATGCACCCTCCCCCAATCGCCAAGCAAAGCTTGGCTCGGCACCGCGACCGCGCCGGCGTGGCGGGGAGACAACTCCGGCGGCGATCGACTAGATGTCTAGTGTCCCGATTCCAAAATTCGCGTAGATTTGCGGCGAACTCCGAGCGAATTTCGGAATCGATGAGGACACTAGCAACTTGTTGAATTTAGTGTGGTTTTCGGATCTGAAGTTCGTTTCGTTTGGCGCCGCGATAATCATACGAACTTCAGATCCACCACACTAGCGTTTTAGTGTTTGCGCCATCCCGCCGGGGAACGCAAGCTACCTGCATTCCCCGGCAGAATGTTGGGCCGGCCTTTACGCCCCCATCAGCTCTTCCAGCGCTTCACCAGTTCGTCGTAGTCGACGGTTTCGCCCTGCGGCTTTTCGTCGACCTTGGCCTTGGGTGAGCCTTCCTTGTTGAGCCACTCGTTCGGGTCCGTCTCTTCGTTGAGGCGGGGACCGCAGCCACCGTAGGTGTTAGCCTTTTCGTCAGCGGCTTGCATGCGGGCCATCACTTGGTCCATTTCGCTCGCCAGGCGATCCATGGCCTGTTGCGGGGTGAAGGCGCCGGAGTTCACGTCACCGATCTGCTGCCACCAAATCTGCGCCAGCTTCGGATAGTCAGGCACGTTGATGCCGGTTGGTGACCAGCGCACCCGGTCCGGTGAGCGATAGAACTCGACCAAGCCGCCGAGTTTGGGCGCCCGCTCGGTGAAGGACTCGTGGCGAATGTCGCTGTCGCGGATCGGCGTCAGACCGACATGAGTCTTCTTCAAGGAAACCGTCTTGGAGACCGCGAATTGGGCATAAAGCCAGGCTGCCTTGCGGCGATCGACCGGCGTGGACTTGAAGAGGGTCCAGGAGCCGGCATCTTGATAGCCGAGCTTTTGGCCTTCCACCCAATAGGGTCCATGCGGCGAAGGCGCCATGCGCCACAAGGGGTTGCCTTCGTCATCGACGGTGTTGTTGCCTTCGCTCTTGGGCGCCACCATGGAGGCGGTGAAGGCGGTGTACCAGAAGATCTGCTGGGCGACGTTGCCCGTGGAAAGCGCAGGCAGGGACTGATAGAAGTCGTAGCTGGCGGCACCCGGAGGGGCATACTTGCGCAGCCATTCGTCCCATTTGCGGATCGCGTAGACTGCCGCCGGCCCGTTGGCCGCACCGCCGCGCGAGACCGAGGCGCCAACCGGATTGCAGGAACCGGGCTCCATGCGGATGCCCCATTCATCGACCGGCACGCCGTTGGGCAAGCCCTTGCTGCCAGCGCCGGCCATGGAAAGCCAGGCATCGGTCATGCGCCACCCAAGATCAGGCGCGCGCTTGCCATAGTCCATATGACCATAGACCCGCACGCCGTCGATTTCCTTCACATGCTCGGAGAAGAATTCAGCGATGTCCTCATAGGCCGACCAGTTGACCGGCACACCCAGATCGTAGCCGTAGATCTCCTTGAACTGTTCCTTCAGCTCCGGGCGCTGGAACCAGTCGTAACGAAACCAATAGAGGTTGGCGAATTGCTGGTCCGGGAGCTGATAGAGCTTGCCGTCCGGGCCGGTGGTGAAGGACTTGCCCATGAAGTCGTCGACATCGAGCATGGGGTTGGTGACGTCCGCCCCGTCGCCGGCCATCCAGTCGGTCAAATTGACCGCCAGCTGCAGGCGCGAATGGGTGCCGATGAGATCGGAATCATTGATATAGGCGTCATAGAGATTCCGCTTAGTCTGCATTTGCGTTTGCACCGCCTGCACCACCTCGCCCTCGCCGAGAAGCTGGTGGTTGACCTTGATGCCGGTGATCTCCTCGAAGGCCTTGGTCAGGGTCTGCGATTCATAGGTGTGTGTTGGAATGGTTTCGGAAAGAACATTGATCTCCATACCCTGGAAGGGCTCAGCCGCCTTGATGAACCACTCCATCTCGGCCATTTGTTCTTCTTTGGACAGCGTCGAGGGCTGGAATTCGTTTTCGATCCATTTTTTCGCCTCTTCCATGCCGGCCATGCCGGGCGATACGAAGCCGACGAGGGCGATTGCCGCAACGGCAATCATCAGATGCTTCCTCATTTGGGGGGACCCTCCCTTTCTTAAATCCCGATTATGGTTTATAAACGAGAATAATCACCTGTCAAACGAAAAAACTATAATAAAATCGAAGATAAACGAATGGCATTTCTTCATATTTTCGAAGATAATAGGCGTGAGGTAGGGCTGCCCGCTTGAAGTATTTTCATATTCGAAGTAGTTTCGACTAAAGAGAACGAAGACGAGTACCCTTGAATGGAGAAAATTTCACCGCGCCAGTCCGAAATTGTTGAAATCGCCAAGGCGAGGGGCCGGGTTACTGTTGATGGTCTTGCGACTTACTTCAACGTCACGCCGCAAACCGTTCGCAAGGACTTGAATGAACTCTGCGACCAGGGCGTCCTGCAGCGCTTTCACGGCGGTGCCATGCCGGCCTCTCGCTCAGCCAACATGGGCTATCATACGCGCCGACAATTGGCGCCAGAGGCCAAGCGCGCCATCGGCCGCAGAGCCGCAAGCTTGATCCCCGATAACGCCTCGATCATCATCAACATCGGCACCACAACCGAGCAGGTGGCGGTCGAGCTGCGCCACCGGCGGGAACTCCTGGTGATTACCAACAACTTGAATGTCGCCAGCATCTTGCAAGGACACAGAGACATCGAAATCTTCGTTGCCGGGGGTATCGTGCGTCATTCTGACGGCGGTATTGTGGGCGAGGCAGCGGTCGCCTTCATTCAGCAGTTCAAGGTCGACTACGCGGTGGTCGGCACCTCGGCCATCGACGCCGACGGCACGCTGCTCGATTTTGACTATCGCGAAGTCACGGTGGCTCAAACCATTATGAGCTGTGCCCGCAAGACCATCCTAGTGGCCGACAGCATGAAGTACGAACGCACGGCCCCGGTTCGGGTTAGTCACCTTTCGGACCTTGACTATTTCGTCACGGAAGCGCCGCCGCCTGCCACCCTGCAGTCCGTGTGCCGCGAGCACCAGGTGAGCATCGCCTTGGCGAATGACGAAGCTGTTTTCACTTAGTTTCGATTTTGCTCGTTTTCTGTTGATTTGGTCCCGTCTGGTCACCTATTACTTCTTCTTGGGATCACCCGCGACCCCTTGGTCTGCAGGGGCGATTACCGGGCAGGAATAAGCGGAGCACCTCATGTACGACATCGCGGTGATCGGAGGCGGTGTCAACGGATGCGGCATTGCCCGCGATGCGGCAGGACGAGGCCTAAAGGTCTTACTGGTCGAGAAGAACGATCTGGCAAGCGGCACCTCGGCCGCCTCGACAAAGTTGATCCACGGTGGTCTCCGCTATCTGGAGCACTACGAGTTCCGGCTGGTGCGCGAGGCCCTCAAAGAACGTGAGGTCCTCTGGTCGATGGCGCCGCACATCATTTGGCCGTTGCGTTTCGTCCTGCCCCATCATCGTGGCCTGCGCCCCTGGCCATTGTTGCGCTTCGGCCTCTTTCTCTATGACCACCTAGGCGGGCGCGAACATCTGCCTGCTTCGGGCAGTTTAGACCTGCAGCGAGACGCCGCGGGACAGCCGCTTAAGGAGGCCTACAGGAGGGCCTTCGAGTACTCGGATTGTTGGGTCGACGACGTCCGTCTGGTGGTACTCAACGCCAGGGACGCGGCCGGTCGCGGCGCAGATATTCAGGTTCGCACCAGCCTCGAGGAGGCGGTCAAGGCGCAGGATGCCTGGACCTTGACGCTCAAGCAGCAGGCAAGCGGCAGGCATGAGACGACAGCGGCGCGCATCCTCGTCAACGCAACCGGTCCTTGGGTGGCAGAGGTAGTGTCATCCAAGCTGCGTCTGAACTCGCGGATGAATGTCCGCTTGGTCAAGGGCAGCCACATCGTCGTGCCGCGGCACTTCGATCACGACCGCGCCTACATCTTTCAGAATGACGACCATCGCATCGTCTTCGCCATCCCCTACGAGCAGGATTTCACCCTGATTGGCACCACCGATATCGAGTTTGACGGAGATCCGGCCGATGTCGCCATCTCACAAGAGGAAACCGACTATCTCTGCCGGGCGGTCAACCAGTACTTCCGTCACCCGATTTCAGCCGAGGATGTGGTCCACAGCTATGCCGGCGTGCGCCCCCTCTTCGATGACGGCAGCAGGGCAGCCCAGAAAGTGACCCGGGATTTCACGCTCGAGCTTATTGGCGAGGAGAACCAGCCTCCGCTGCTCAATGTCTATGGCGGCAAGATCACCACCTACCGACGTCTCGCCGAGGACGCGCTTGCCAAGCTCGCCCCGTGGCTGCCGGCCACAGCGCATCCCTGGACGAGGGACGCAAGCTTGCCGGGCGGCGACAAAAGCATGTTAGTCTTCGATCACTTCCTCAATGGTCTTTATGCTGAGTTTCCCCGTTTTCCCCGGAAATTTTTGCAGCGCCTGGCCCGCAGTTACGGGACTTGTGCAAGAGAAATCCTGGGGGATGCGCAAACGCCGGCAGATCTCGGCCTCGCCTTCGGCAGCGATCTCTATCAACGGGAAGTCGAATATCTGATCAGCCAAGAGTGGGCTGAAACCGCCGATGACATTCTCTGGCGGCGCAGCAAGCTGGGACTCAGGCTCAATCTCGAGCAAAAGGCGCGCTTGCAAGAGTGGCTAACGCACCGCCAAAGCCGGATGGCGGCAACCGGATAACCGCGGCGCCTACATTCGCCACAGCACCTGCACGACCAGGGTGAGTGCCAACACGATCAGCAGGCCGAGCACCACGTTTTTGAATCGCGCTTGCGAGGCCTTGATGAAGTTGCGGTTGCCGGCCGCTACGCAAAGCAGCACGAAAGGCAACAAAGCCGCCGCCCGCCAAAGGGTTTGCGCCTCGATCACCCCTTGGGCTGCCAGCATGGCCGTGCCGACACTGTCGGTGCCCAAGAAGAAGGCAACCAGCGACGCCCGACCGATCGTCAGGCCAAGGGGCGAAGAAAAGTAGAAGAGAATGACCGGCGGACCGACGATCGCCATGCTGCCATTCAAAAAGCCGGCACTGGCGCCGACCGACAGGGTAGCCGCGGTGCCCGGCACGGTCTTCAGTGCAAATCCCCGCCAAATGAGGAAGGCGGCGATCAGCACGGCGCTGGCCAGCGCCAGCCGCATGGGATCGGCAGGCACGCGTTGCAAGACCAAGATACCCAGGGGCGTGAAAAGCCAAGTCGCCACCAGCAGTACCCGCAGGGACCGCCAGTCCACCTGCCGCCATAGCCCAGGCAAAAGATGGATGCTGCTGGCCACCTCGAACAGCAGCACCAGCGGCACCACCTCGCGCGGCGGCAAGGCGAGCGCCAGTCCTGTCGCCCACACCATCGAGGCGCCAAAGCCCGCGAAGCCCTTGATGAAACCGCCAAGCGCTACGACCAGCACCGCGATGCCGATCTGGGCCGGGGTCATCGCCAAGGTGGCCAACAGCCAAGTCATTCGGGCTTATCCTATTCTCGGCCGATAGTCGCTACGGTACTGAACAGGCTGGAACCCTGCCAGGCCATGGCGAGAAGCGTCAACAGCGACTGGGTGACGGCCGGCCTCTGGCTTGCTAGGTTGCCCATAGGAAAGGGCCACCGGCCTATATGGACCGGTAATCTCGGGGAGACGATTGAAGGGGGCGTGGAGGGGCTATGCGGTGGGCGCGGCTTGTTCATTGTGGGATTCTGATTTGGCTCAGCCTTGGGCTTGTCGGCTGTTCGCCGCTAAAGCTACTGAATGCGACAGTACCGGATGACGGCTATCGCGTAACCCCCGCCGTAGCCTATGGGCCAAATCCGCGCCACAGCCTCGACATCTACTTCCCTAGTAACGCCAATGAGCCCGCCAAAGTCATTGTTTTCTTCTACGGCGGTAGTTGGAAATCCGGGGCCAAGGAGGACTATGGATTCGTCGGCCAGGCGCTCGCCAGCCGCGGCTTCATCGCGGTCCTGCCGGACTACCGACTTTATCCTGAAGTCGCCTTCCCCGCTTTCTTGGAGGACAGCGCCAAGGCGGTGGCCTGGGTCAAGCAGCACATCGCAAACGACGGCGGCGACCCGGATGCTGTCTTCCTGGCCGGGCATTCAGCCGGTGCCTACATCGCCGCCATGCTGGCCTTGAACCCGGCCTATCTGGCTGGCCAGGGACTAGGGCCGCAAGAGCTTCGCGGCATTGTCGGCCTGGCCGGACCCTATGCCTTCAATCCCCGCTTTCCCAGCATTCGCGAGGTCTTCGCGCACGTCGATGACGTAGAAATCGCGCGACCGATCACCTTTGCCGACGGCAGCGAGCCGCCAATGCTGCTGCTGCATGGCCTCGAGGACGAAGAGGTCTTTCTCTTCAATTCCAGTGATCTTGCCGAGAAGATCCGCGCCCACGGCGGAAAAGCCGAGCTTAAGACCTATCCCGACATCGGACACTTCAAGATCCTCTTGGCATTAGCATCGGTCTTCCGCGACTTCGCGCCGGTGCTTGACGACTTGGCGACCTTTGTCGACAGGCATTGATAGTTCCAAAGCACGACGTTACGGGAGTCCACCTGCCTTGTGCCGCATTGCCTCGGTCCTGGTGCGCCGGGCCTAACTCGCCCCGCGCTTCCTGGCCCCATGCCCTGTGACAACGACACGCCTTTTTTTCGCTGGCGCGGAGCCGTCTTTCTCTTGCACCCCATAACTGGCAAAGCCGGCGATGGTCTCGTCGATCGCCGCATCGGACAAGATGACCTGCCCGTCGAGCTGCAGCGAAAGATAGTACTGGCGGGCGAGCGTCTCCAATTCGACGGCGCGCCACATGGCCGTGCGCAGATCCTCGCCGACGACGATCATCCCATGGTTCGCCAGCAGGCAGGCGCTGCGATCCCGCAGGGCCTCGACCGCCAATTCGGAAAGGGCCTCGGTGCCGAAGGTCGCATAGCCGGCGCAGCGCACGTTGTTGCCGCCGAAGGCGGCGATCATGTAGTGGCAGGCGGGAATCTCCTTGCGGGCAATGGCAAGCGCCGTGCAATAGCTTGGGTGGGCATGTATGACGGCATTGACATCGGGCCGTGCCAGGAGCAGCGAGAAGTGAAATCGCCACTCCGTCGAGGGCTTCCTCGGCCCTTCCCACGCCCCGTCGCCATCGAGTGGCATGGAGGCGATCATCTCAGGCGTCGTCTCGTGATAGGGAACGGCCGAAGGCGAGATCAGCATGCGCGCCTCAAAGCGCGCCGAGATGTTGCCGGAGGTCCCTTGATTGATGCCATTGGCGTTCATCTCCAGGCATCGCTCGATTATTTCCTGGCGCAGCGCTCTTTCCGCCCTTTTCACAGAACCTCCCCCTGCTTTGGCCGGCATCCGCTCGGCGTGCGGGATGGAACGCAGCGTGCCGACAATACAAGCTCGGCGATTTCGACGAAGCCTAGACCGCCGCGCGCCTCGGTAACCCAGGCCGGATCCGCTTCCATCCGTCCGGCGAAGTCGCGGACGTTGGCGACCCCACAGCCATTGGCAAAGTGCTGGAACATCGGCGCGTCGTTAGGGCTGTCGCCGCAGAAGAGGAAACGCCCTTCGTCGCGATCCATATCCATCTTGAGAACCTCGGCGACAAAGCGGCGGGTCATGGTCAGCTTGTCATAGGCGCCGAACCAGCCATTCACATGGATGGAGGAAACCTTGGCCTCGGCACCGGCGGCCTCGAAGATCGCCTTGATCCGATCGACCGATGCCTCGGGCAAGGGATCCACGTCTTCTCGGAAATCAATGGCAAGATCAGTCTCGCGATAGGCCTGATCGGCGGCCACCGCCGCCCCCGGCACTTCAGCCAGTACCCTTCGGCGGATCTCTTCCAAGCGGGCACGGTTGGTCCGCCGGGTCTCGGCATCGGCTGCATAGACCCGCCGCATGCGCCGGGTCGCATGGTCATAGGCGAAATAAAAGGCGCCGTTTTCGCCGACAACGCCGGCCACCGGCCAGAAGCGTGCGATCATGTCACACCAACCGGCCGGCCGGCCGGTGATCGGGACGACAAAGATCCCCGCCTGGCAAAGCCGTTCAAGTGCGCCATAGGCAGCCGCCGGCAGGTGCCCGCCGCTGGTGAGGGTGTCGTCGATATCGGTCAAGACGCAGTGGATTTGTGCGGCAACCTCTCTTGGCATTTGCGATAGAGGGCGCACTACTCAGGCCCCTGCCGCTGCAATAACAGCAAATCGGATCGCCCGGCCGCCGCCCGGGCAATCCGGCCCGACCACCTTCTGCTGCAAGCGCATTTGCGTCACCTTCTCTCCTTCTTGCCCATAAATGATAACGACCTTTGTCATCGGTCACCACTCGAACTCGGTTAAGCCACGGGGGCCGTCGCTACCACGGACTTCCCTTGTACGCTACCGGGAAGCGCGATAGTAACATCGTCACCATGCAAAGGCCTTCGCATTACCGGGGGCAGAACCGGAAACCATGAGCCTTACCATCCGTGCCACTGTCGAGGCTGACGCCGAAGAAGTGGCCTCTATCTATGAGGAGTCCTGCCGATTTTTCAGGGATCTCGGTGATCCCGCTGAGTTTCAGTTTTCTGTAGAGGCTTATCGGCGCGACGGCTTCGGGCCCAATCCCGCGTTCCGCGGTCTGGTCGCGGAGCTGAATGACGAGGTGATCGGGTATTTGCTCTATCACTTTGGCTACGACGTGGATTTGGCATCTCGGACCATGCACATCATCGACCTTTTTGTCCGCGCCGCCCGTCGCCGGCATGGAGCCGGCCGGGCCTTGATGTTCCACGCTGGCGACCTCTGTCGCCGCAACAACGTCGGGCAGATGATCTGGTCGGTCTACAAGCCAAATCGATTGGCCTACGAGTTTTATCGCGGCATCGGAGCCAGACTGATCGACGACATGGACACCATGCGGCTCGAGATCGATACCTGAAATACGGCCACCGCAAGGGCGGGGATTGTGTAAGCGCCGCTCGGATGCCACTCTCACCCTAGTGTGATGGATTTGAAGTTCCTATCATTATTTGGAGCAGCACCGGGAGGAGCTTCAAATCCGAAAAACCACACGAGACTCAATACCATACGAGTGTCCTGATCGATTCCGAAATTCGGTCGGTGCACGCCACAACATGAGGCGCATTTCGGAATCGGGACACTAGCGATTGGGCCGTGGCAGAGAGGTTGGCGCCGTGACCTTCAAACATCTTTTCACCCCGCACCGGATCAGGGCTTGCGAGTTTCATAACCGGATATTCTCGACCGCCCACCAGACGATCCTGGCCCGCGATGGGGTGCCGGGAGACGACATGGTGGCCTACCACGAAGCCCGCGCACGGGGTGGCGCCGGTCTCATCATCATGGAGGCCTCGCGCCCGAATGACGACGAGGTGTCGGAATCTTACTATCTCGATTGCAGCCATGACCGCTGCATTCCAGGCTACCGCAGGGTTGCCGAGGCCGTGCACCGCCATGGCACGCGGCTGTTTGCACAGATCAATCACGGCGGCCGCATCACCTACGCCCACGATGGGCTGCAGCGGGTCGCCTACGCCCCTTCTGTGGTGCCCGATCATCGCTTTCATTGCATGCCCCGGGCCATGTCCAACGACTACGTCTGGTTCATCATCGACGCCTTTGCCAAGGCCGCGGGGCGGATGGTCGAAGCCGGGCTCGACGGGGTCGAACTGGCCGCCAGCCACGGCATGCTGATCGCCCAGTTCCTCAACCCCCTGACCAACCACCGCGAAGACGAATTCGGCGGCTCCCCGGAAAACCGCTATCGCATCGTCACCGAGATGGTGCAGGCGACACGCCAGGCGATCGGCGTGGACAAGGTCCTCGGCCTGCGCATCTCGGCCGAGGAGATCGAGCCCGACGGGCTGGACGAAGCGGCCTGGCTGGCCATCTGCCGGCGCCTCAACGAAGAACCGGAACTCGACTTCCTGAACGTCACGACCGGATCGATGATGGGGCTGGCGGGCTCCATCCACGTAGTGCCGCCCATGGAAATCGCGCACGGCTATCTGGCGCCGCAGAGCGGAGCGATCAAGGCCCAGGTGCGCAAGTCGATTTTCGTGGCCGGCCGCATCAACCAGCCGCAAATCGCCGAGCAAATCCTGGAAAAGGGCCAGGCCGACATGTGCGGCATGACCCGGGCGATGATTTCCGATCCGGAGATGCCGAACAAGGCCAAGGCCGGTCGGCTCGATGACATCCGCGCCTGTATCGGCTGCAATCAAGCCTGCATCGGCCATTACCACATGGGCGTGCGCATCTCCTGCATCCAAAACCCGGTCTCCGGCCGCGAACGCGAGCTTCGCCCACAGCCAGCGACGGAGGCTCCCAAAGAGGTTCTGGTGGTCGGCGGCGGCCCGGCGGGCATGAAGGCGGCGGCCGTCGCCGGGGAACGCGGCCATCGGGTGACGCTGTGCGAAGCGACCGGCCAGTTGGGCGGGCAGACCCTGCTTGCCCAGCTCTTGCCCGGGCGCGCCGAGTTCGGCGGCATCGTCACCAATCTGGAGCGCGAGATGGCGCTTGCCGAAGTGGAGGTCAGGCGCAACTGCCCCGTCGACCCGGCCTTTGTCGAAACCCTCAGCCCCGACGCGATCATCCTAGCGACCGGTGCTACACCCTATATGCCGCCGGTGGAGATGGGCGAGGACGTGCATGCCGCCAATGCCTGGCAAGTCCTGAAAGGCGAAGTCAATCCGGGTGCCTCGGTGGTGATCGCCGACTGGCGCTGCGACTGGGTCGGCCTGGGGCTTGCGGAAAAACTCGCCCGCGAGGGCTCGCACGTGCGTTTGTGCGTCGATGGCGAAATGGCGGGGCAGAATTTGCAAAAGTACCTGCGCTGGCGCTGGCTCGGCCAGTTGCACAAGCTCGGCGTCGAGATTGTTCCTTATGCGCGCTTCTTCGGCGCGTTGGGTGACACCGCCTTCTTCATGCACGCCCTTTCCGGCGAGGCGATCGAGTGCGCAGGGATGGACACGCTCATCGTCGCCCAAGGCCAGCAACCGGATACCAGTCTGGAAACAGCCTTAGGCGCATGCGGCATACCGGTAAAGCTTGTCGGCGACTGCCGCAGTCCGCGCACCGCCGAAGAAGCGGTTTATGAGGGATTGATGGCCGGCCGCTGCCTGTGACCATCCCTTATTGAATGATTATTTTATACATTGTCAAGCTGGTTAAGGTATATTATATTATCTTTCGATAATATCGAACGAACATTCAATATAGGTTTCCCATGTCAAAAGCCACGTATCTCGCCAATGGCCTCACCGACCGTGTCTCCTCCCTGCGGGAATCGCCGGAAGTCCGGCGCGAACAGCTGATCCAGGCAACCATTCGTTCAATCGCCGAACAAGGCCTCTCGCGCACCACCGTCAACTCCGTGGCGCGGCGGGCCGGTCTGACTGCCGGCATGGTGAACTTTCATTTCAATTCGAAGCAGGAACTCCTAACAGCAACTTTCCAGAGCGTCATAGATGAGTTTATATCCGTAATTCGTGCAGTCCTCGCGGATCAGCACAGCAGTCTATCGGATCGATTGCTGAACCTCGTGCGCGCCTCCTTCGATCCCAGTGTGTCGGATCCGGCGAAGGTAGCGGTTTGGTACTCCTTTTGGGGTGAGGCGCCAGCGCGCAGCGAGTATGTGGCCCTCTGCAGCGATGTCGAGGCCTTCCATCTCTCCGCAGTTCAAGACCTGATCGAGCAGGCCTGCGCCAAGGAAGATCGGGACCTCGCCCCTTATGCCTTGGCGAAGGGCCTTTGCGGCCTGATGGACGTCCTGTGGCAGGACATCTTGGTCGAGCAAGAGGCCTTCGATCGTGCGGCTGCCATCGACACCTGCGTGCAGTTTCTCAAGAGTGTGCTGCCCAAGACCTTCGCCGGGCGCAGCCTGTCGCAACCCGCCGAAGGCCGGGAGAAAAGCAGTCTAGAAAATGGTCTGCCGATTACCTTGCCGGCCTGGACCTATAGCGACAAGGCCTTCACCGAAACGGAGATCGAGCGCATTCACCTCCCCGCCTGGCAGATCGTCTGCCACCAGAACGACATTCCGAACATCGGTGACTTCGAAACCTATAACGGGCTAGGCCGGCGTGCCTTTGTCATCCGGGGAAAGGACGGCGCGATCCGGGCCTTTCACAATGTCTGCCCGCACCGGGCCCATGCCGTCGTATCCGGCAGCGGCAATTGCGCCGGTTTGATCAAATGCCCCTATCACTCCTGGTGTTTCGACGACAAGGGAGCCCTGAAGGCCATTGCTGCCAAGAAAGCCTTTCCGCCTTTTGAGCGCGAGAAATTCGGCCTGAAGCCGGTGGCCTGCGAGGTCTTTATGGGTTTCGTCTTCATCTGCTTCAAGCCGGGCGGCCCGAGCGTAGGCGAGCGTTTCGCGCCGGTTGCCGAGGAACTAGCCCCTTACCGCTTTGAGGACATGGTGCGCCTCTATGACCACGTTAGGGAACCGGTCCGGGCCGACTGGAAGAATGTCTGGGACAACTACCTAGAAGACTATCATTTCCCGACCGGGCACCCGGGACTGTTCAGCCTGATGGGCAAGGACTACGACCGAGAGCCCTTCGACGAACAGCGGCTGATCCGGCTCAGTCATGTCATTCGCGCCAAGCCCAAAGGCTGGGCTGGACAGCGCTACGCGTCGCTCTTGCCGGAGCAGGAGCATCTGCCACCCGAACAACGGCGCAAGTGGTCTTACTTCTATCTTTACCCCGGTGTTGCCTTCGATGTTTACCCGGACATGATGGATTACTTCCATGTGGTGCCGACCGGGCCGGGCCAAAGCGAGCTGCGCTATCGGGCCTACGGATTGCCGAGCTCTGACCGGCGGTTGCAGATGGTGCGCAAACTCAATATCCGGATCAACACTCAAGTCGGTGCCGAGGATAGCCACTTGATCGAGTCCGTGCAGGCGGGCCTGGAGAGCGGCGCTTACGATACCGGCCTGCTCGGCGAGATGGAAATCGCCCTTTCCGCCATGCAAGGCTGGCTGCGGACCGATATGGCCGACAAGATTGCCGAAGGGATGGGCACCTCCCTTGTCGGATGATTTCTTCGGCCCCTAGCGAGACCCTTCCAGCATGGCGGCGTTGATCTCCGCCACCCTTCCCGGTGCCGGCTGGCTTTCCTTATTGAGCACCGGCATCACCGCCCTGAGCTGGTCATGATAGTTGCGCACGCCATACTCCAGGTCGGACAAGATAACCCCGCGATAGCCGCTGGAATGGGCGACCTCATTCGACCAGATGGTCAGCTGGATGTCCTCGCGGGTGGTATCGCGATTGATGCGATCGCTCAAGTAGCGGGCTACTTTCAATTCCCGCGTCTCGCCCGGCAAGACATAGTCGCCACCGCGCTGCAGAGTCTTGTCCACCGCGAGCGGGAACTCCTGATAGAAGGCGACACCTTCCGGATAGAATGCGATCACCGCATTGGGAAAGAGCCCGATGTAGAGCCAGGCCTTGCGGTGGCTTGCCGGCAAATGAGTGACCTCCGGCAGTAAGGCCTTGTAGTTGCGCACACTCCACAGCCGTGCGTCCTTGTCGTCGAAGCAGGCAAAGGAGCGCGATGTGCCATCCTGCCAGGCTTCGTCGAAGTAGTTTCGCCCATAAAGATCCTGCAGCCCGGGATGGGCGGCGGCCACATGGTAGCCTTCGTTGTCGACGTCGCGCACGCACTTCCAGTTGGCATCGATGCTGCCGGACCAGAAAGGCTCGCTCGGCACCATCTCGGCCAAGCCATAGGGGGCGACCTCCCGTTCGTGCCGGGCCATCATCTCCGCCACGCTCGGCTGCGGCCCGGGCAGGAAGCGCAAGAAGATAAGCCCGTGCCAGGTTTCGAACTCGACCGGCAAAAGCCCGTGTTCCTTGGGATCCAGAGGCGGCAGCGCGCGCGGGTGGGGAACGGTCTTTAAAGTGCCATCGAGATTGTAGGACCAGCCGTGAAAGGGGCAGACAATGGCCGAACCGCAACGACCGTCCATTTCTGCAACAACCCGTGACCCCCGATGCCGGCAGACGTTGTGAAACACCCGGATCTCGCCGTCCTTGTCGCGCAGGATGATGGCCCGCTCGCCGGCCACATCGAAACAGAAATAATCCCCTGGCTCGGGGATGTTGGCCACATGCCCGGCCAGCTGCCAATGGCGCTTGAAGAGAATGTCCCGTTCCAGCTCAAGCAAATCCTGGCTCAAATAGGCCCAGGCCGGCAGGCCGCGTCGGTCCCAGTCGTTGGGCGGCGGCGGCAGGTCTTCCTTTGACACGACATAGGATTGGCTCACGGCGTTACTCCTGCAAGGGGCGTTCCGGTCCGGGAATATAGACAGCGAGCAAACAGCCCTCCTGCGTGTGCGACCAATGCTGCGTTCCCTCCTTCAGCCAGACGAGGTCGCCCTTGCGATAGACGGTGCCGTCGTTGTCGGTCAACTCGCCTTCAAGCACCAGGAATTCTTCGTTGCCGTTGTGCTCATGGGCTTCACTGCTCGAGCCGGGAGCCATTCTGTAGACATGGAATCCGGTACCGAACGGCGCCTCCTTATTGAGGGTCAGCACACTGGTGCCGCTGTCGCTGCCGTCGGCATTGATCCAGGATTGGTAATCACCGGATGTGATGTTCACGACCCGTCGTTCATGCGGCTGAATCGGCTTCATCCTTTGCCCCTTGCCTGCGGTTCAATTCTCCTTGGTAGTGTGCCCCAAGAGCCTGGCGGCACCAACCAAAATCGGCAGAATTTTGGGCATTTAAGCGGTATTCGCGCGGTCCCGCCTTGATCCCGCCGCGCTTTCGTGATCGCATCCAAATCCGTGATGGAGGGACCGGGATGATCCACATGCTCAGCCGCTTTGACCTGCAGCCGCACACAACCATCGAGACATTGCGCCAGCGCTATGAGGCCTTTGCGGCGCGGATGAAGGCGCTCGATCTCATAGTGTCGACGGGCCCTCTTGGCAGGCGCGAGGAGAACACGCCCATGGATACGGATCATGCCGATGCGCCCGCCTACTATGCGATCATGACCTTCCGGGACCGGCAGCAGCTGGACGACGCCTACGCCTACATGAAAAGCCCAGACCAGCAGTCCGACAAGGATCATCGCTCGATCCACCAAGCGATCACAAACTCTGTCTTTACTTGCTGGCGGGACCTTGATTGAAGGCCAGCGGCGCGGCGGTCAGCTCGCGTTCCAGTTTTCGGCTCATGGCGGAAGCAAAATCGGCGTAGTCTTGCGCCGTCTCGACAAAGGCACCGGGGCCGCCGATCAATCGCTCGCGGAAGTAACCGGCGAGCAGCGGCAACTCATTCAATATGGCCAGCCCATTGATGGTGATGCCGTGTTCTAAGACGGTGAGCCGTGTCGAGAAGAGCGAGCGGCCGTCATTGGAGCGGCCATCGCCGGATAGATCGATGACCCGGCGGACGCCAGTGAAGCGATTGGATTCAAGCTGCTCGAGCGCAAAGGCCAGCGCATCACCCAAGGCGGTATGCCCACCATGGATCTGCCGGGCGGATGTCTCGATGCGTTCGGCAAGCCGCAGGGCATCATCGGCACCGCGGACTAGCGTCCAGTCGACCACCAGCTGCTGGTTATGCCGATCCGCCCACTGCACCAGGCAGATGGCCACGCCCCTCGATGCCATTGTCTCAAATGCCCAGAGCACCCGCGGGCTTCGCAATGCCGTGGCAAGACCGACGGTTTGCAGGTGGTATTCCTGATCGTTCACGCTGGCCGAGACATCGACGAGCAGGACCAGCTCGAGGCTGACCGACTGGCCTGTTTGACCCAGCGCCGGTCCGCCGAAAAGAGCGCCGAGCGAAACCGCATAGAAGATCAGCCCACGAAGTCCCCGGCGCACCATGGGTCAAACGGCCGCGGTCTCATCAAACAGGACCCTGTCGAACCTAGCAAGACTATCGCGCGGGCGATCGTCTTCAAGCTCCTGGGCATAGCGATGTCCACTGTAGACGGCCGCGGCGATGATGGCGGGGGCGAGGCAATCGCCGATGCGCAGGAGCGATTTTGGCGCGGCCGCGGGGTCATCGGCGATCTTGCATCTGAGATCGTGATAAAGCCGATCATTGGGCTGCCGGCGGCCGACGACGAGAAGCACGTCGGCGGCAAGATTTCGGATGCGGCCGGTGTAGCTGCAGGCGAGCTGGACCGAGCCGCCGTCGAAGCCTTGCAGGCCGTGCCCGGTGACGATCTCAATGTCGAGCTCCATCAGCCGGCGCTGCACGCGAACGCGCTCGGCAGTGTTGTCGCACCAGGTGGCAACCTTGTCGCCGGAGGTGACAAAGACGATCGGAACGCCCTGGCCGCGTAGGTGTTCGGCCAATACGCTTGCCATGTAGTAATGGTGATCATCGAAGATGAGTGTGCGGCCCGAGGGCATTTGCCCGTCCATGATGTCATCCGGTGTCATAATGCCTAACCCCGCATCTCCAGAGCCTGACTCAGATCCGGGAGTGGTGAAGCCGCCTGCCCTCCACCTCGATCCGGTGGCGATCGCCACATGCTCCGCTCCGATCTCGAGCACGTCCTCAGGAGTCAGGTGACTTTCACGGAAGATCTCGACGTTTACCATGTGGTCGAGCTGCTGAACGCGATAATCGCGCACCCGGGCCCATTCGCTCAAGCCCGGCAAGGTGGCCTCGCGGGTCACCCGTCCGCCCAGCTCGCGTCCGGCTTCAGCCAACAGAACCTGGTATCCGCGCTGACCCAACGCGCGGGCGGCCTCCAGCCCCGCCGGGCCGGCCCCAACGACCAACACCTTGGCGTCCGAGCGTTTCGCCGGGATGATTTCCGGATGCCAGCCGCGGCGCCATTCCTCGCCGATCGCCGGGTTTTGCGTACAGCGCAACGGCACGCTCTTGGCATCACCGACATAGCAGATGTTGCAGCCGATGCATTCCCGGATGTCGTCGAGCCGTCCGTCCCTGATCTTGTTGGGCAAGAAGGGATCGGCGATGGAAGGCCGCGCCGCGCCGATGAAATCGACGATGCCGCGCCTGATCTGCGACAGCATGGTGTCGGGCGAGGTGAAGCGGCCGACCGTGACGACGGGCTTGCTGGTCACCGACTTTACGTAGGACATGTAGGGCTCGAGTGAGCCTTCCTTGATGTAGCGCGACACCCCCATCTCGCGCGAATAGTCCTGGATATTGATGTCCCAGAGATCGGGCAGCTCGGCTAACATTGCCAGCATCTCACGACGTTCGCCGACGACCGGTTCGCCGTCGACATTGATTTTCTCATCGGCGGCAAAGCGCACCGCAACCGCGCACGTGTCGCCGACCGCCTCCTTGGTATCCTCGATGATCTCGCGTACCAACCGAACCCGGTTTTCCAGGCAGCCGCCGTACTCGTCGCTGCGCGTGTTGGTAACCGGCGACAGAAACCGCGACAGCATGTAGCCGTGGGTCGCATAGACATAAACGATGTCAAAACCCGCCGCCCGCGCCCGAAGCGCGGCATCGCGATGCCAGGTCCGGAAGGCCTTGATATCGGCCTTGTCGATGATTTTCGTCTGGAAGGGATTTCCGACCAGGTTAGCCACGCTGTCGTTGTCCATGGCCACTTCGCGGGTATCGAGATTGGCTGTCGAGGCACCGCCATACCACAGCTCGACCCCAGCCAAGGCACCCTGCTCGTGGACCTTCTCGGTCATCAGCGCATGCGCTTTGATGTCCCGCTCATCCCACAGGGTGGCAGAGGGATGCGGCAGATCGTCGGACGAAGGGTGGATCGAGCAGTACTCGGTACAGACGACACCCCAACCGCCTTCCGCCTTCATGCCGCGCAGCGCCGCCAGCATGCGCGGCCGCAGCCAGCCAAGGCCAGTACAATGCGGCACCTGATAAAAGCGGTTCGGCGCGGTGACCGGGCCGATCTGCACCGGTTCGAAGAGAATATCATAGCGTGGATCACGCATAGCTGGACCTTTCAGACGAGGCCTAATCAGAAGCTAACTCAGGCAATTCGCGCCGGAAGGGCACGCCCTCCGGGACCGGCTCGTCCAGTTCGCGCGCATAGCGATGGCCGCCGTAAACCGCCGCCGCAATCGTCCCCGGCGCCAAGCAATCACCAATGCGGGTCACTGACTGGATGCCCGCCTTGGCAAGCCCCTCGCCGTCATTCATCAGGTCGTGGTAGAGGCCGTCCTGGGGCAGGCGAGCGGTGACTAACACCACTGAAGCGCAGGCCCGCGCCTGCCGGCGATCGGTAAAGGTGCAGGCCAACTGTGATTCACCAGGCCGGATGGCCACGAGGTTGTGATAGGGCAGGATCTCGACACCCAGTTCGATCAGGCGCTTTTGGATGCGGGTTTGCTCCATGGTGTAGTGGGTCCAGTGCGAAACGTCGGCGGCCGGCGTCACCAAGATCACATCATGATCTTCGGCGCGCAGCTTCTCGCAGAGGATACCGCCCATGTAGAAGTGATCGTCGTCGAATACGAGGACCGGACCATGGGGCAGCGGGCTTCCCGCCATGATATGGTCGGGTGTGAACACGGGATTGTTTTGAGAGCCTTCGATCGGCGCATGGTTCTGCCGACCAACGCCGTCCGATCGCCAGTGGCTGCCGGTGGCCACGACCACATGGCAGGCGCCGAACTCGATCACCTGGGTGGCGGTCATCCGGCTGTCGAGGAAGGCCTCCACGTTCGGCATGGCCGTGATCTGGCCGACCCGATAATCGCGCACCCGGCCCCACTCGGCCAGCCCCGGCAAGCGAGCCTCGGTCGAAACTCGGCCGCCCAGCTCGGTCGAAGCCTCCGCCAGGGTCACCGGATAGCCGCGCTGGCCGAGCGCGCGGGCGCATTCCAACCCAGCCGGTCCGGCCCCGATGATCAGCACACTATCCTCGCTCTTGCGTGGCGCGATCCTTTCGGGATGCCAGGCTTTGCGCCATTCCTCGCCCATGGTCGGGTTCTGGGTGCAGCGCATCGGCGTTGCCGTAAAATCACCGCTGACACAGATATTGCAGCCGATGCATTCTCGGATATCGTCGAGGCGACCTTCCTCGATTTTCTTCGGTAGAAAGGGATCGGCGATCGACGGGCGCGCGGCGCCAACGAAGTCGGCAAGCTGGCGCTTGATCAGGGAAACCATGGCATCCGGCGAGGTGTAACGCCCAACCGCCACCACCGGCTTGCTGGTGACCGACTTAACGAAGGAGACATAGGACTCCTGGTAGCCTTGCTCGGCGAAGCGCGAGGTTACCGAGTCATTGCTCCAGTCGCTGACGTTGACATCCCACAGATCCGGCAACTCGGCGAGCATTTCAACCACGTCCCGCCCCTCGGCCTCGCAGGAAATCCCATCGCTACCGAGCAGCTCGTCGACGGCAAAGCGCACCGCAACCGCGCAGCTATCGCCGATCGCTTCCTTGGTTTCTTCGAGAATTTCCCGGAAAAGACGAGCGCGGTTCTCTAAGCTGCCGCCGTACTCGTCGCTGCGCCGGTTGTGGCGCCGTGACAAAAAATGCATGGGGATCGAGAGGTCGTGCCCGGCATAGACATAGACGATGTCGAACCCGGCCTTCTTGGCCCGGCGCGCCGCATCGATGTGCCAGCGACGCACGGCCCTGATGTCGGCCTTATCCATCATCCGGGACTGCACCGGGTCATATCCGCTTACCGGCATGTGCGACGGTGCCATCGGAATTTCGCGGCTGTAGCGGTTGGCGGTTACCACCCCTTCATAGGCCAGCTCGATGCCAGCCAGGCTGCCATGCGCATGCACTTTTTCCGTCATCCGCGCTAGTATGGGAATGTCGCGATCCTCCCACAGGCGGCCTTCGATGCCGGCGCTGTGTTCCGAGCTGTGGTGGATCTCCACCTCCTCGGTGCAGACCACGGCCCAGCCGCCTTCGGCCTTGACACCGCGCATCTCCGCCATGCTCGAGGGATAGCTCCGTCCCATGCCGTTGCAATGGGGCACTTGGTAGAACCTGTTTCTGGCGGTGACCGGCCCGATGGGCACCGCCTCGAACAGCACGTCGAACCGTGGGTCGCGAGTCATTCGGCCGTACAAGTCGAGGCTATTACCGCAGCCTGGAAATGCTTCGGAAAGGTGGTGGCCAGAAAGGCA
The DNA here is from genome assembly GCA_965222795.1 of Rhodospirillales bacterium. GTDB lineage: Bacteria > Pseudomonadota > Alphaproteobacteria > Kiloniellales > CBDCUY01 > CBDCUY01. The sequence continues at coordinate 5,689,997 of OZ244972.1, forward strand.
AGACACTCGGCTTTCGCCTCGGCGCGGGAAAATTTCCGATGGTAAAGCAGCATGTTCAGCCATAAGCCATCGGTGAAGGCCTCAAGGCTCCGCGCGAACATGCCCGGGTCGATGTGTCGATAGCCGCCTTCCTCTACCAAGGCCCGGCAAAGCTGTTCGGTTTCGTCGATGCGTTCGTTGTCCACCCTTTCGCAGGTTTTACGATAGGCCTCGCGGTACTTGGCTTCGCCATAGAAGGCATACCAAACCGAAAGCTTCTTTCGATTGCAAATCGTTGGATGGAAATCGGTATCAATGAGCGCCAAGAGTTGATCCTTAGGAGACGACGTCGACCTTTCCAGATTCTTTCGCCATTGGTTTCGATGTTCCTCGACGAGATACTTCAGCGTTTCGACGAAGAGTGATTGTTTGCTGGTGAAATGATAGTTCGCCGTGCCCTGCGACAGATTGGCGCCCAAAGTCACGTGCGCCAGCGTGGTCCCCGAAAGCCCGCGTCTTGCGATTGAATCGATCGCAGCCTTGATCAACTGCTCGCGGCGAACCTTCCTCGGTGCAGTCCGACCGACAATAGATACTGTTTCAGTCCCCACAGTCATTTCATGGCCTGTTGTGGCTTCGAGGCGCCCTACTGTCGGTTCACCGCAACATCTGTTCTTTCTTCTGCATCGAGCAAAACCATGGCATCGTCCGGCCAGCTCAACCAGATTTCTCGTCGCTCTTCGCCAAGGCCCTCTAAATTCCGAACCGCGTTTTGCGCTGAGACGGCCACCGGCTTGTCCAAGCCTTCAATCTGTACGTAGAAGTGGCTGCGTTCGCCCAAGTAGGCAGCGTTATCCAACACACCTTTGACGGAGTTGCTTTGGCCGTTGGGTTTCTTGTCCTCGATGGCGAGCTTCTCTGGACGAATGGCGACGGTAACCGGATCACCGGCAGAAAACGCCATCATGGTAACCGGGCTCGACAACTGGCCTAAAGCGCCGGCATCAACCGATACCCGATCCCCTTGGGTTTCGGTGACGCGGGCGTCAAAAAAGTTCATATTGCCGATAAAGGCCGCCACCTGGTGGTTGCTCGGTGCCTCGTAGAGTCTGGTCGGTGTATCGATTTGCAGGCATTCACCCTTCGACATCACCGCGATGCGGTCGGACATCGTCAAGGCTTCTTCCTGATCATGAGTGACAAAGACAAAGGTAATCCCGACCGAACGCTGCAGGGCGCGTAGTTCGAGTTGCATCTTCTCTCGCAGCTGCTTGTCGAGCGCACCCAGCGGTTCATCCAGCAATAGGACCTTCGGCCGCTTGATCAATGCCCGGGCGAGAGCGATACGCTGGCGTTCGCCGCCCGACAGCTCGTGGGCGCGGCGCCCGCCATATCCCGGCAGATTGATGATCTCGAGCATCTCCTCGACCTTGGCGTCGAGCTCCGCCTTGGGCAGCTTCGCCTTGCGCATACCATAGGCGATGTTGGCGGCAACGTTCAGGTGGGGAAAGATGGCGTAACTCTGAAACACCATGTTGACCGGCCGGTGATGCGGCGGCACCGCCGACATCGGCTGCCCGTCGATGAAAATCTCGCCGGAGGTCGGGGTTTCAAAGCCCGCCAACATCCGCAGCAAGGTAGTCTTGCCGCAGCCGGAAGGTCCAAGCAGGGAGAAGAACTCGCCCTTCGCAATGTCAAAGGACACCTCCTTGACCGCCTCTACCGGGCCGAAGCTCTTGGTCACATTGCGGATGGATATGAAGGCATCGTCGTCCCTTGCCATCATGCTTGACCTCCTGGTTTGGGCGGCCGTCCCCGATTGGTCAGCCACTGCGCAAAGAAAACCACGATGAATGACACCAGCAAAACGATGGAGCCCAGCGCCAGCACACCGGGGACCTTGTTCGGGAAGCGCAACTGGCTCCAGATGAATACCGGCAGCGTCGGTTCCGTGCCCGACAGGAAGAACGCCATGATGAACTCGTCGAAGGATATGGTGAAACTGAGCAGCAAGCTCGCCACGATGCCCGGAAACACCATCGGCACCGTCACCCGCCTGAACGTCCCCCAGGCATTCTCGCCAAGGTCGGCCGAGGCCTCCTCGATCGACTTGTCGAAGCCTTCAAAGCGGGGGATCAGTGTGGCCATGGCAAAGGGCACACAAACGATAACGTGCCCCAAAGTGACCGTGTAAAGCGAGAGCGGTACGCCGAGCCGACTCATCAGGATCAGCAACGCGACGCCGAAGATGATGCCCGGTACGACCAACGGCAACATAATGAAGCCGACCAGCGGCGCCCGCCCAGGCATCCGGTATCGGGTCACGGCCTTAGCCGCAAACACCCCCAGGACCGTCGAGATAACCGCCGACACCGCCCCGACCTTCACGCTATTCACCAGCGCCGCCAACAACGGCTCGTTTTCCGCTAGCTGGGCGTACCACTGGGTCGTGTAGCCTTTGAGCGGAAAAGCAATGTATATCGAATCATTGAAGGAAAAGAGTGGCAGGAACAGAACCGGGATGTAGAGAAAGGCGAGGTATAAGATCGCATAGATACTGAGCGTTCGGTTCGGCCGATTGATGTAGGAGACGTCGCTCATCGCAGCCTTCCCGTCAGGAGACGCGTGGCGAGCATGAAGACCACCGCACATAAGGCAACGGTGATGATCATGATGACGGCAAGCGCGGCCCCCATGGGCCAATTGTTCACCTTTCCGAATTGCGCCTGGACCATATTGCCAAGCATGATGCCGTCCGGCCCGCCGAGCAGCGCCGGCGTGATATAGTCGCCCACGGTCGGAATGAAGATGATTAGGAGGGCCGCGAGGATGCCGGGCATCGACAATGGCAAGGTGATGCGCATAAAGCGCGCCACCGGCCCGTCCCCCAAATCGGTCGCTGCTTCAAGTAATGAGCGGTCGATTTTCTCCAGCGAGACATAAAGCGGCAATACAGCAAAAGCGGCCCAGGCATGGGTTAAGGTGATGATCACCGCCGACGGACTGTACAGCAGGAACTCCATCGGCTGCTCGATGACGCCGATGCTCTTCAGGCCTGAGTTGATGACACCGTTAAACCCGAGAATGATCTTCCAGGAAAACACCCGCAGCAGGTAGCTGGTCCAAAACGGCAGGGTCATCAAGATGATCCACAAGAGCTTGCGCCGATGCACGTGAAAGGCAACGAAGTATGCCATCGGATAGGACAAGGCGACGGTCACGATGGCGCAGAGGCCGGCGATCACCAGGGAGCGAATTAACAAAGTCTCGTAGACCGGAAATTCGAGAACTTTGGCGTAGTTGGTGGTCGAGAAGCTGGTGTTGAACTCAAAGGCGATTTGAGTCCAAAAACTCATGGTGATCAGGATGAAGAACGGGATGCAAATGCCTGCCACCATAACCAGTAAGGTCGGCGACAACAGCGCATAGCCCCGTGCTGCTTCACTGCGCATCAACAGGCGCCCGAACCAGCCGCTCTGCCGTTCTTCTGTGTCTATGGCCGGTCCGGCGACCAGGGTGGAATTACTCAATTCACCTCCCCCATCCGAGACGACACACCAACCTGCCGTAGGATTACCGACCAGACGAGCGCCCACATGGGCTGCACGTCACGTCGATAGCTCACGGCACCGAAGGGGCGCGACGGATCTGGTGCTGCGGCCCCGCCCCTCCGGGGTGTGAGGAAACCCTAGAAACCGGCCTTAATCTGCTCGAACTCCTGGTTCATCTTGGTTTCAAATTCTTGGGTCTGCGGTACTTGGAATTTACCGGCCCCTAGAATGTCCTGCGGATTGCTACTCAGGCCGAGATCGGCAAGTTGCTGTTCCGTGAACTGGTCGAACGATTTGATGTTCGAATGACCATAACCGTTGTCGGCAATTAACCACTTGCCGGCCTCGGTGCTGATCATCGCATCGATCAGGTCATGGGCCTTTTCCAGCTTCGGCGCATCCTTGTGGATCATGGCGCCGCAAACCCAGGTCAGCGCGCCTTCCTTCGGCGAGGCAAACTTGACCGGAAGGCCTTCGCCCTTCAGAGTCACGGCCGAGCTATTCCAAGTCATCGCCGCCACCAGCTCACCGGAGGCCAGCGCTTGTTCCAGTGTCGTCGTATCGTCCGTGTAGACCCTGATCAGCGGGCGCTGCTCGCGCATGAGCGCTGCAACCTTTTGGAAGCTTTCTTCGGTCGACAGTTCTTTGAAGTCGACCCCGGCATAGATCGCGCCGCACCACCAAGTATCGGCCGCCGATGCCAGCACACCGAGGCGCCCCTTGTAGCGCTCGTCCCAAAGCATGCCCCAGGACTCTTCCTGGCCCTCCAGATCGAACAGGTCGGTCCGGTAGGTGACAGACGTCTGTCCCCAGTCCATGGGGACCATATAGGGCTTGCCGTCCGCCATATTGCCCTCGAGGTTGTAGAGTTCGGGCATGACGTTATCCCAGTTCGATAGCAAACTGGTGTCAACCGGCTGGAACAGGCCGGTGGCGACCCAGCGGGGGATGGCTTGATTGCAGGGGTGAGAGACATCGACAACATAGCCGCCGCGCATCTTGGTCAAGGCTTCTTCCGACCCACCAAAGGTTGAGAAGTTCGGCGCCTCTCCATGCTTTGCGATGTAGGAACCGAACAATTCCGGCACGTCATAGCCGCCCCAGGTGAAATAGGAAGCCTGATCTGCCGCCGCTGACTGGGCTAACTGCGATGCGGCAGGGACAGTAGCCAGGCAAACCCCAGCACCGAGCAACGATTTGTTGAAGGCCCGACGGCTCAGCTTGCCGCTACGCACGGCGTGCATTTGGTCGACGACATCCATTTCTTATCCTCCCTTTTGACGGCCCCGGCTTGTTGCGCCGCCTCGGACCACCTTGTCAAAGACGATTGCCCTGCTGCCATGGCGAAAACGGGAACGACGCCTCGCGCGGGCCAACCAACGTTCGCTTACCACATCACTTGCAGTGTTGACTGTTTGAACGTTCATTCAGATGTTAGAGTTGACAAATCGAAAGTGTCAAGCAATTCGGGCCTGCGTTCTAGGAGTGACATGGCCCACTTTGAAACAAAGGCCACAGCAATGACCACGCCAAAGATCGTCAAATTTGAGCCACGGGGCCCGGGCAATAACGGGCTTGCCGAGTGGTTTCCCATCGACCCAGCCAGCCTGGAGGCCGGAACACCGGTACAGCACGTACATCTTTATGATGAACAGGAGACTGCCGGCTATCTGACCGGTGTCTGGGATTGCACGGCCATGACCGGCAAGTTCGAGCCCTACGAAGTAGACGAGTTCATGCTTCTTTTGGAAGGGTCGCTGACCATGGTCCTGGGCGATGGATCGGAGGTTCCGATCAAGGCCGGCGAGGTATTTGTTTTACCAAAGGGCCTGCCGTGCCAGTGGAGACAGGAGGAGTACGTCCGCAAGTACTTTATGATCCTGGAAAATCCCGGATCCCCGGTAGCCACGAACCTGTCCGATCTTGGCGTCATTCTGCCGAAAGCCTCGGGGCCAGCGGGCGGGCTTGCCCGGGTCGAGATCGACGATCCTTCCGACTACATCGGCGATACCCCGACCCAGCGAGAGCACGTCTATTACCGCGACCCAAGTGGCCAAATGGAGGTCGGCCTTTGGGAAAGCACGCCCTTTACCACTAGGCCCTCGCCTTTCGGCCATAATGAACTCATGTTTCTGCTCGAGGGGTCGGTGACGCTGACCGACGGCAGCGGCACGGAGATCCAGGTAAAGGCCGGCGAAAGCGTCTATGTCCCCAAGGGCGCCCACTGCGGCTGGCGCAGTAGCGAGACCGTGCGCAAGTTCTATTCAATCTACGCGCCCGCCAGCGGCGGCTAGCGAGCCCTCGTGAAGATCTGGTCGGCCGTTGCCGTCGCCGGTCTAGCCGGGCTTGCCCTGGCGGCCTATCTGCTGCTCAGCGGACCGCCGGGCGATGGTAATCCGCGAGCGACCGCCACCGATGAGGCGGCCTGCACGACCTGCGACGCCCGGCACAAGGCTTACAAGCGAATGAAAGAGCGCCTTGGCGAAAAGCAGCTGGCGCCGGTGCATTTGGACGAAGAATCGCAGCCCGACACCGACTAGCTAGACCGATTACGCCGGTTTGACCCCGCGCAGGTGGGTCGGCCGCAATTCGCCGCGGTCAACGACCACCTTCAGGGCCTGCCAGATCTCGATCGAATGATCGACGAAATCGCGGCCGACCTCAGCGACCAGCCGGTCGTAAAGGGAGCCGGCCAAGGCATCACACTCTTGATTGACCACATCCCTGTACCAGGCGTTGCGGTCCCGCAGTTCGATATCCTTGAAGCCGGCGGCCTGCATGGCACTGTGGTAGCGCGGCGGTGATGCCATGCCAAAGCCCAGATTTTCAAGGGCAATGTAGCGCTCAAGCTCTGGCGAAAACGGAGGCTCGGCACCGGACATCCAGTCGCAGGCGGCAACGCATCCCCCCGGCTTTAAGACCCTGAAGATTTCGCCGAACAGGCTCTCCTTGTCGGCGATATGGATCATCGCGTCCTTGCTGAACACCACATCGAAACTACCCGGCTCAAAAGCTAGCGGTCCGGGCTCGACACACTTGAAGGACAAGCGGTCGGCTAGACCGGCCGCCTCCGCCTCGCGTTCGGCGGTGTCGATCAACCCCTGCTCCACATCGATGCCGATCACCTGGCGTGGTCCAAAGGCCTGCGCCAGGAAGCGGGTGATCCCCCCGGTGCCACAGCCGATGTCGAGAATGCTGCAGCCGGCCAGATCGAGCCCGTCAACCACCCGCCTGATCTCGTCGGGGCCGCCGGGCGACATATAGCCCTCGCCCCACACGGCCTCCAGCAATGTCACCATCGCATCATCATATTCCTGGATGTCATCCGCTGTCATCGGCCTAGCCTTTCAGTCCACCTTGCCGGCCTTCACGCCGGGCTTTGTCACATGTCAGGTTTACATAAACACATGCCAGGATTACATACCGTTCCAGCCTGCGCCAGTCCGGCCGTCACCCTACACCAGAAGAGTGAGATGCTCCCATGAAGACCCGCCAGGTAACCCAGGCCAACCGGGAGGCGTGGGAAGAGGCCGCACCCCTGCACCGCCGCCAGAATATGGCGAGCCTCCTCGAGAACTTTCGCCAGCCTGGCCACTCCTGCCTCGATCCCATCGAGACCGAGATGCTGCGGGCGCTGGATCTGGCGGGCAAGGATGTGGCTCAACTCTGCTGCAACAACGGCCGCGAGCTGCTTTCGGTTAAGAACCTGGGTGCTGGCCGCTGCGTCGGCTTCGATGGCGCCGCCGGTTTTATCGAGCAAGCCCGGGAACTGGCGGCAGAGGGCATCATCGACTGCAGCTTCGTCTGCTGCGATATCTACGATATCGAGCCCTGCTATGATGCCTGCTTCGATATCCTCACCGTGACCATCGGCGTGCTTGGCTGGATGCCTGATCTCGATGGGTTCTTCGCCGTTGCCAACCGATTGCTGAGGCCTGGCGGGGCATTCTTCATTTACGAACAACATCCGATCTTGGAGGTGTTCAAGCCCGGCGCGTCAGAAGACCCGCTTGAGTTCGAATATTCCTATTTTAGCCGCGAAGCGATCGTCGATACGGAGGGGCTCGATTATTTCGGAGGCGGCACCTATGTTTCCAAGCCGCTCTATTCCTTCATCCACAAGATGTCGGATGTGGTCATGGCTGGCACAAGGATAGGCTTGGGTGTGGAGCATTTCGAAGAGCGACCGGCGCACATTTCGAACACCTGGTACAACGTGGAAAAGCAGGCTCCCTACTTCCCGATGAGTTACACGCTGGTGTTCAGAAAGCCTTCGGCGGCCTGATCTGGTCAGCCGAGCGACCTTTTACGACGCCAATACAACAACAATGGAAACGGCAGGCAGGCAAGGAACATCAGCGCCAGCGACAGCGGCAGCCCGTGCGGCGGCAGCAAATCCATGAACCCGCCCGCGACCGGCGGACCGGCGACGCTGCCAATCCCCCACATCGAGCTGAAGACCGCCGTGGCTCCGGCCAGTTCTGTTCCCCTGAACTGCTCGCCGAGGATGACCAGGCCAAGGGTGTAAAGCCCGCCCAACAAACCGCCGAGGACGAACATCAAAATCCAGTTCCATGGCGTCAACCCGGTCAGCATTGGCATGGCGAGACCGGCGGCCGCGGCGACAGCGATGCATACGATCAAGAGCAGGCGGCGTTCCAGGTGATCCGCCAGCCAGCCAAGGGGAAGCTGACAGACGATGCCGCCAATCCCCAATGCCGTGATGAGATAGAGCCCGGCACTTTCCCCCAATCCATGATCCATGCTGTAAATCGGTAGGAAGGTGAGCAGCGCGGAATCGGCGGCCGCAGCCGTGAAATTGACCGCCATCGCCGCTGGCGCCAGCCACAAGAAGGTATGGAGGCGCAGGGAGGATGGCTTGTCGATGGGCAGGACAAGAGAGCCGATAAACAATAGGGGTGCGCCCGATACGGCGATCATCGCAGCGCCCAGCAGGAAGGGTGGCCAGCCGGTGCTGCCGATCTGGGCCAGCACCAGGGGGCCAAGCGCATAACCCCCGGCAAGCGCGGTGCTGTAAAGCCCGATGAGACGACCGCGCGTCTCTTCCTTGGCGAAGGCATTGACCCATGTTTCCCCGGTGATCCACAGCAGGCCATTGGCCACACCGAGGAGGAAGCGGATGACGAACCAGGCGTGGACACTTTGAAAAGCCGGCAGCGACAAGAACAGCACAAGGCAAAGAACGAGCGACGTCAGCATGACCCGAGCAGCACCAAATTGGCTGATCATCCGCGGCGCCATTGGCGCCGCAACGAAAACGGCAAGGCCTTGTATCGCCGTGTTGAGGCCGATCATCGTGTCCTCGACACCTTGTTGTTCGAGCGACAGGGCCAGCAATGGATAGCTGAAGCCATAGATCAGGCTGGTTACCGCCATGGTCGAGACAATGGCCGCGAGGCTGAGTCGGCGTTCTCGAAGCGTCATCGGGCCTTCCATCATGTCTAGCCGGGCCTAAGCCTTTGATTCTAACCTTGGGAAAACCACCCATCGATAAACCCCAGCAGAGAATAGGGGGCGATCCCTTTGCGGCGCTCGCCGGTCGACGGATTGGGCGACAGTTGAGGCATTTTGATTGGGAACCGGCGCTGTTGCAAGCCATGGAAAGAGCGTTCGCCATGGGCGATCAGGCTGCACGCATCAGCGCACCCGTCGCAAAAGCCGCCAAGCGCGATCGTCACGACGGCATTTTCAGAAGGATACCATCGATGAGGACGGTGCCATCTGTATCGCAGTGCGCGCGCGCCCAGCCCAAAGGTCAGCACGACGTTATCAGAGAATGGCAAGGTCTCGCGGATAGTTGGTCAGGTACTCGAACCCGGTTTCGGTGACCGCCACGGAATCGCCGATACGAACACCGTATTGTCCCTCGACGCCGATCCCGCCATCCACCGCGAAGGTCATGCCGGCCTGGAGCGGGGTTTCATCCCCACGTTTGAGCTCTGGCTGCTCGAGGAACGAGTATCCGATGGCCCGGCCGGTGCGGTAGGCAGGACCAAATCCGGCCGAGCGATAGACCTCCTCGGAGGCCGCGTGCACGTCTTTCGCAAGCGCCCCGGGACGCAGTTCTGAAAGGGCGGCCTGTTGCGCCTTCACAATGATCTCATAGGCCCGCGCCTGCTCGTCGGTGACCGACCCCACCCAAAACTCCCGATCGAAGCCGAGTTTGAACTGTTTGAAGTTGGCGATGCCGCAGAAACAGAGATAAACCGGGTCGCCTTTCTTGATTCGCCTGATCGAGGAGCGACGGTGCACCATACAGGTGTGGTGGCCCGATTGCAGGACCTGAAGGTTATGGATCGTCGGGGAGACAAAGGCATCGGCCCCCTCCTCGTCGAGAAGCTCGGCCGCCTTGCGGGTGCCGCCTGCGATCACCGCCAGGGCAACTTCGTACTCTGGCACTCCTTCGCCGATGACCGCCCGTCCGGCCTCCACCATCGCAACGGCGACCTGGCCCGCCTTGCGCATGGTTGCGAGCTCCTCGGCCGATTTGACGGCCCGCAGCTCACCAATGATGCCACCGATGTCGACGAGTTCGGCACCGGCAGCCGCACCGGCGATGCCGCGTGAGACGGCCGGGTGGGTCTTATCTCTTTCGAGGCCGATCCGCCCGGCGCCCAGATTTTCGATCTCCCCGGCCAGCGGCCGTCGCCATTCGTCATCGACGCCGTCCTGCCAGACCCGCAGATCTGCGAGCCCACTCATCGCGCGTCCCATCTCCGCCTCCTGAGAGGGCGTGATCAGGACGGGCTCCCCCTGCTGTGCCACAATCACCACCGTTGCCCGGCCGAACTCCATCGCCAGGTAGTTAGCAAAGCCGGTGTAGTAGTAGACACTGTCGGCATCAGACAGAACGACAGCGTCGATCCTCCGCTCCCGCAGGCGCTCTTGCAGACGCGTGACGCGGTCCTGACAAACCGAATTCATGGCAAGTCCTTCCCCTGATGGCAGCCAGCAATATTACTCTTGAATCACTCCAACTGTATACGTTCTGTCGACTGAAATACTACGCCGAAAATTACGCTCTTTCAGCGCAACCGTCAATGAGAGTGTTCTCGCTTACCTTGTTGCAGAATGATTTTGCATAATATTGCTAATTTACAATAAGTTAATCCGCGCCCGCAGGACACTCAGACGCAACAGGCGGTCGATATCAGCCGACAACGATCGCCGAACTACAGCTCTATACGCTTCTTATATTATTGACTGTTTTATTAACTGTATACATAATGTGTAACTCATGGCGACCAAGATGCCGAGCCGACGTTAGTCCGATGCGGTGCTTGGCGGTAAGGCGATGAGTGAACTGGCCTGTTCGGCCAATTGAGGCGGCGGCCGGCAAGGAAGGGCATTCCTATGCTACGGACAGCGCCAAATCCGAAGTCAAGCGAGGGCACTGTGCGCTCTGAGCACTGGGCCGTTCGCTTCGACAGCGGCCGGAATTGGCGCGGCAAGATTGGGTTCGTTCTGATCCCTAACGAACAGACGATCGAGGAGGATATGTTCCGGGTCGCCCCGCGAGGGGTCGGACTCTATTTTTCGCGCGCAACAATGCCGCACGAGATTTCGACAGACTCGCTCGCGCGCCTAGGGGACAGCCTTGCAGAGACAGCCGGTCGCATTCTTCCCGACGACAAACTGGATGTGATCTGCTTTGCCTGCACCTCGGGGGCCGTTGCTGTCGGTGAGACGCGCGCCATGGCGGAGCTAAGCAAGGGCGCCCCGGGTGCTATGGCCACGACGCTCGTCACCAGCGTAAAGGCGGCACTGCGCCGCTTCGATGTGCGGCGACTTGTGGTGGGCACACCATACGTCGACGAACTCAATAGCAGGGTTGCCCGAAATCTGATCGAAGGCGGCTTTGAGATCGTCGGATTCGAAGGCCTTGGTTTGAACTATGATCGCGACATGATCCGCGTTTCACCGGATTACTTGATTGAGTTCGCGCAAGCCATTGACCGGCCTGATGCCGATGCACTGCTTCTCAGCTGCGGCGCCCTGCGTTCCCTGGAGGTTGTCGATGAGATCGAGCGCAGGCTGCGTAAGCCGGTGATCGTCAGCAATCAGGCAATGATCTGGGAATGTCTGCGCCTGGCCGGCATCGGGGATCGTATCGAGGGCTACGGGAGGCTGCTCAGGGAATTCTGAGACAACGTCGTGGACATCGGCCTCTCATCTGCGCGTCGCAACGCCGACTAGTGAGAGACCGCGTTCCCCCAGCACCGAACCCCGCGCCAATTCTGACCTATAGAAAGCCCCAAGGGAGAGAGTGATGGAACAGCAAGAAATCTTGAACAGTATGTTGGCAGACAGGAAGACGTCGCGCCGGGAGTTTCTGGTTGGCGCCACGGCAATGGGTTTGACGGCGTCCGCCGCGTCGGCCCTGTGGAGCCAGGCCGCCAAGGCCGCGCCCACCAAGGGCGGGCACATGAAGATCGGCATCGGCGGCGGCGCTTCATCGGACTCCCTTGACCCGGCGACCTTCGATGCGACTTTCATGATCACGACAGGCAACAGCTTCCGCAACAACGTCACCGAGATCGGCCCAGACAATTCCCTACAAGGCGCACTGGTCGAGAGTTGGGAGCCGAGCGACGACGCCAAGACCTGGATGTTTAAGCTACGCAAGGGCGTCGAATGGCATAATGGCAAGTCGCTTGAGCCCGAGGACATCATCGCCTCGCTCAACCTGCACCGGGGAGAAGATTCGAAGTCCGGGGCCAAGGGTGTGGTGGCCGGCATCGAGGACATAAAGGCCGATGGCACCGACGGCGTAATCTTCGCCTTAAAGAGCAGCGACGCCGATTTTCCATACATCCTCACCGACTATCACCTCAACATTGTGCCGGCCAAGGACGGCAAGGCAGATTGGCAGGCGGGTGTCGGGACCGGCGCCTACACGCTGGAACACTTCGAGCCCGGCGTTCGCTCCGAGCTAAAGCTCAATCCCAATCGTTGGCAGCAGGAGGTGGGTTTCGCTGATTCCGCCGAGGTCCTGTTGGTCAACGATCCGGGCGCGCGGCAAAACGGCGTCGTGACCGGGGAGCTGCACGGCATGAATCGGGTGGATCTTAAGACCGTTGGGTTGGTTCAAAAGCATCCCAACGTGCGAGTCTTGGATGTCCCAGGGCGCCTGCATCATGTCTTCCCGATGAACATGGAGGTCGCGCCCTTTGATAACAACGACGTGCGCCTGGCGATGAAATACGCCATCGACCGCGAGGAATACTTGCAGAAGATTCTCAAGGGTTATGGGGTACTCGGCAACGACTCCCCGATTGGGCCGCCCTACCGCTACTATGCAAGCGACATTCCCCAGCGCAGCTACGACCCGGACAAGGCCAGGCATCACCTCAAGAAGGCCGGATTGGAGTCCGTGGCGGTCAACCTAAGCAGCGCTGACTTCCTGTTCTCGGGCGCGGTCGACGCTGCGGTGCTCTACAAGTCCCACGCGGCCAAGGCGGGCATCGAGGTCAACATCGATCGCCGACCGAGCGATGGCTACTACACGGACACCTGGATGGTTGATCCTTGGTATACCTCCTATTGGGGCACCCGCGCGACCGAGGACATGATCCTCTCCATCGCCTATCTCAGCACCGCCTCGTGGAACGAAACACGCCACAAGGATGAGAGGCTGGACAAGTTGATCATCGAAGCACGCGGCGAACTCGACCAGAAAAAACGGGCCGAGATGTACCGTGACATCCAGCTCATCATTCGCGACGAGGGTGGCGTCGTCGTACCCGCCTTCGCAAATATGGTGATGGCGGTTGGCGCCAAGGTCGGCACCAGCGACAACATCGGTGCTAGCTGGGATCTCGACGGCGGTCATTGTGTCAAGCGTTGGTGGTTGACGGGCTAATTGCTTTCGCGGCAAATGGCGGCCTGTTGCAATTGGGCCGGTCTTGCCACAGTTGGGCCGGCCCTCCGAGACGGCGCGCCCCCTGCCCGGCTGAGAATTCTGGCCGGCCTTAAAAGGGTGTCAGGGCCATAAAATGAGGGTCATTGATGGCAGCTACCGAGCTTACGAAAGACAATGTAGAGCCACCTCCTGATGTGCCTCGTCGTCGCTCCAGCAAGGAGATCTACGACGCGATTCGGCGGCGCATCTGCCTTCTTACCTATGAACCGGGCAAGCTCTTGAAGGAAACCGAGCTGGCGGTCGAGTTTGGCGTTAGCCGGACACCGATCAGGGAAGTCCTGCACCAGCTCAAGTTTGAGGGCCTTATCGACACTCGAAATGGTGTTGGAACCTTTGTCACCAGCGTCGATTTCAAGTCCTTCATCGATGCCTATGACCTGCGCATCGAGATGGCGGAAATGATCGGTCGCCTCTCACCGTGCCCTGTCGGCGAAGACTTCGTTCAGGCCATTGAGAGTCTATTGCTGCGCGCTGAAAAACTCCAATCAAGCGCGGAAAAGGAGGCCTTCTGGCAGATCAACCATGATCTTCAGGAGCTCATAAACAGCCTCATCGGCAATCGTGAGCTGGCCAGATTGAATGAGTACTACTACTACAAAGTCTCACGCTTCTGGTATCAGCTGGCCGGCGAAAATTGGGATCGGGAGGTCACTATGCTGCGCAACGAGCTAACGGAGCTCTTGGAGGCCGCCCGATCAGGAGACGTCAAAGCCGTCGCCAACATTCGGCGAAATCATATTTCCTTCGGAAAGATCCGCGTGGGTGAGTTCATTTCCAAGGGCCGAGGCTAGATCTGCGGAACTCCGAGAGACGCGCGCCATGACGTCACCACCCGCCTTTCCAGAGACGGAGCTAAGCCAACGCTTGGTAAAGCTACGCACGGCCATGGCCGAACAAGACCTGGACGGTCTGTTGATTTCGGTCCCTGAGAACATCTACTACCTGACCGGCCTCGACCACTGGGGTTTCTTTGCCTGTCATATCCTGATTGTTCCCCGCGACGGTGAAATGGCGCTGGCTTGCCGGGCCATGGAGCGCGTTACCTTCGAGAACCAGGTTTCCAATGCCAAGTTTTATGGTCACAAAGACAACGAGGCGCTATCTGACTACGTCGCCGAAGCGATCCAGGATCTCGGCCTCTGCGATGGTCGTTTGGGACTTGAAAAGCGTAGTCTTTTCCTCACACCACATCATGCCGAAGCCATCGTCGCCAAGATCCCGCGCGCCGATTGGCGGGACGCTTCCGGCCTGCTGGACGACATTCGCCTTATCAAGTCGCCCTTGGAGATCGACTACACCCGCAAAGCAGCGGCGGCGGCGGACGCCGGCACCTTGGCGGCGATCGAAGCCCTTCGCGAGGGCGCGAGCGACTATGACGTGGCGGCCGAATGCCACCGCGCAATGATTTCGGCAGGCAGCGAGTATCCTGGTTTCGGGCCCTTCATCCGCCCGACCCGTCGACTGGGGGAAGAACACACGACCTGGTGCGGCGACGTCTTCGGCTCAGGCGACGCCGTTTTTCTGGAGATTGGCGCGGCTTGTCGCAAGTACCAGGCACCGATGGGTAGGCTTGTGTTCGTCGGAAAAGCGTCTGAAGCCGCCGAGGATGCGGCGGCTCTCTCCATCAAGGGCATGGACGCGATCGTGAGCGCACTCAAGCCCGGCGTGACGGCCGGAGAGGTCTATGCGTCCTGGCATCGCGTCGCCCGCGAGGCTGGACTGGAGGGCTACCACCGCCATCATTGCGGCTATCTGGTGGGTATCGGTTTTCCGCCGAGCTGGACCGGCGGCAGCATGGTGACGAGCCTGGCACCGGACAGTCCCCGTGTGCTGGAAGCGGGGATGACCTTTCACGCCCATTCCTGGCTTACCGACACCGGCCGCGGCGACGACTTCAGCTATTTCATCTCCAACACCGTCCTCCTGACCGTAGACGGCGGTGAAGTTCTCACCTCCAGGACCCCGCAGGGTCTCCAAATTCGATGAGCAAGCCGATGAATCCTCTTCAGAAATCAACCCTGTCTCAGCTTTGCCATGAGTTGGCAGCCCATCCCTGGCCTGATTCCGACCTGGAGGAGCTGGTCGAGCCTAAACTCGGGATCATCACGGGCTTTCAGGAGCTCCTCGAGGGTTTGGAGGCGCTGCGCCGCAGCGATCTCGGCAGCCTGCCACCGGCACAGGCTGTCCGGGCGACGGTTAGCGACCGTTGAGCGACGAACTCGCGTTCCAATCGATCGTTTCGATCCAACGGAAGCTCCTCTCGCGGGAAGTGTCGGCTGCCGAGCTCTGCGAGCTGTTTCTGGCGCGGGTCGAGCGCCACAACGCTCGTTCCAAGGCCTTCATCGAAGTGCGGGAGGCGGGCGCTAAAGCTGTGGCCACAGCCCGAGACCGCGAAATCACCGGCGGCAAGGGCGGACCGCTCGCTGGTATCCCCTATGCCCTTAAGGACCTGATCGACGTTAAAGGTCTCCGCACGACCGCCGGCTCGCGGGTTCTCCACGACAACGTGGCACAAGAAGATGCTGCTTGTGTGCAAGCCCTAAACCGAAATGGCGGGGTGCTTCTCGGCAAGACCAACCTGCATGAGTTCGCCTACGGCGCCACCGGGGAGAATGAAACCTACGGCACGCCCGTCAACGCCTACGATGAGACTCGTCTGGCCTGTGGCTCGAGTAGCGGCTCGGCAGCGGCCGTCGCCTACGGCCTTTGCCCTTTCGCCCTCGGCACCGATACTGGCGGGTCGGTTCGGGTGCCGGCCGTCCTCAATGGCCTTGTCGGCCTGAAACCCACCCTGGGACGGATCAGCACCCGCGGCGTCATCCCCTATTGCTGGAGCTTCGATCACCTCGGCATCATCTCCCGGACCGTCGCCGATGCCGCGATGGTGCTCGAAGCGGTCGCCGGCCATGATCCGCTTGACCCTGCCAGCGTCCAACAGCCGGTCGCCCCCTATTCGAAAGCGACCAGCCGCGAAATTGCTGGCCTCAAGGTCGGCGTGCCCGACAGTTTCTATTTCGAGCGGGCAGACCCGGAGATTCTGGCGGCGAGCGAGAGAGTTCTGAGGTACCTCGAGGCCGCTGGGGCCACACTCAAGAAGGTCCCAATGCCGTCAATGGCGCATTGCCGCACGGTTTCCTTAGCTGTTCAGATGCCCGAGGCGCTCTCCTACCACAGCCGATATTTGGAACAGCGGGGCGACCTCTACAGTCGCGATTTCCGGGCCGGCCTTGCGCTCGGGCAATGCCTGCTGGCCGAGCACTATGTGCGGGCCAAGCGCAGCGTCGAGCTCTACCGGCGCCAAACCAGCGCTATCTTCGACGACGTCGATGTTCTGGTGACGCCGGCCACGCCGGTGATTGCGCCCAAACGCGGCACGGTCAAGGTGAAGCTGGGGGGTGTCGAGGAAGCGGTCGGGAATGCGGTAACCCGCTATACGACCTTTTTCAACATGACCGGCCATCCCGCCATCACCCTGCCCGTCGGCCTCCACTCAGAAGGCCTGCCCATGGGGATCCAAATCGTCGCGCGACACTTCGATGAAGAGACTTTGCTGGCTGCGGCAAGCCTTATTGAAGATGATGATGGCTTCAGAATTGACCTGCCCTCGATAGAGTGAGCTTTCATGTCGTTCTGAGCGTCGATCGGATCCTGACGGCTACGGCGATAATCAGTTCGTGATCCTTGTGGCCCGGCAAATGGACCTTGCGGTAAAAGCCCTCTGGCAGGAATACATGCCCTATTTGTCGGCACGCGAGCCCTAGATCAGCAGCAAAGACACAAGTAAGCCCACGGTCCACACCGCGAGAAGATCAACATCTTAACCGTCATGGCCGGCCAAAGGCGCGGCAGTAAGGAGGTCGACGCTGGCCGAGATGGGCCCAGATGGCAAAGGGGCCATGGCCGGGAGGTGGACCAAGCTTCTTATCCCGGCAAGCACCCAAAGGCTATGGGCAGGGTGGCTCCCGATACAGTCCGAAGGTCGGGCGGGCTTGCCGATAAATCTACCGGCAAGCCCTGGTCACAAAGCCCTAAAGCAGCACGTCGTCAGAGCCGACGCTGGTTGCTCAACCGATTATTCCGTCGCCGTCGACAACGACCGTAAAGGTGCCCGTTGCCATATCGCCATCGGCATCCGTCGCCTTCACCTCAAAGTCGAAGCTGAGGTCGTCTATCGGCAGTTGTTCGAGCGTCGCGATGTTGTTGATACGCACTTTGTCATTGCCATCGATGTCAGTCGGGTCAATCGCGACATAAATCTGGTCGAAGGTGACCTCCGGTTCGATGAACACGAACTCGCCATTGGTTATTGTGCCATCGGCAAGCTCGACGCTCTTGCTCGCATTGATGTCTTCCGTGGTCTCCGAGCCCGTCGCTACAATATCACCATTGTCGTCTACGGCGACCCACCAGACGTCGAGGGAGCCGGGAACGCCGCCGCCAACGCCATCGAGCACGAAGCGTACGCCGGAGATATCAGCTTCGGATCCGGTTACATCGATGCAGAGCGTTTCAAGTCTCTGAATATTCCCGTCCCCGATGCCGATGCCGCCGCCATTGTTGGGATTCACGTCATCCGTATTGCTACCGATGAAGTGTTCTATGTTGTTGTAGATGTCTTCAAATTGCCAGCCATCACCGCCATCGCTGAAGAACCCACCGTCGAAGGTGATGTTTTCCACCGTCAACTGCTCCTTCGGACCTTGGGCCTTAACCGACGAGAAGTCGATCTCATTGATAATCTGCGGCGCATCCTGCAGTACTTCGAAGGTGTAGCCGTCGGGCTCATCTCCATCCAGCGTAACCTGGAAGAGGTCGCCGTGTTCTTCATTGCTATAGGTGATCACGGTATCGCCATTGGTGGGCGATCCGGTGATGGTGCCGAGGGCGGCTCCACCATCCACAGACTCCGTATAGCTGGTGAAGACCAGGCTGCCGGCCCCATCCGTACCGTAATCCAGGAAACCGGTATCGCCGGTGGTGGCATTAGCTTCAAACGCAACCGTGCCGCCATCAAGTCCATCGATCGACGGCCCGTCGTCTTGGATCTTGAAAACGCCGGCGCTGAGATCGAGTTCCGCGGTGGCCGTGTCCCCGTCGGCATCGGTGACGGTCTGCACGACCTTCAAAAACTCGCCTTCACCATCAACGGTGAGCGTCTCGGTGTCATCATGATCCGCGGTATCGCCGTGCCAGATATTATTGATCTGGGTGAAAGTAACGACACCGGTACCGGGGTTGATCGCGATGGTGAAGTAGTCCGTGCCGCCGACCGAACCGGTGATGGTGTCACCGCTTTGGCTGAGTGTGATCTCCTCGCCTTGACCGATGCCATCGGTGTCGGTATCGCTCGTGTCCCCCGGTTCAAGCGCGAAGAGGCCCGAGCCAACCCCATCGGCTGAGAGAGCGAGCGCATAGCTCACCGAGCCCGGGCCGTCGGTGCCGTAGTCGACACCGGTGGCAAAGTTGTCCGCGACGCTGAAGGAGTCGGAAGCAACCCCAGCCGGGTCATTGTCACCGCCAGGGTCCGTACCCTCAGGGCTTTCATCGACGATCGCCATGCCAACTTCTGCCGCCGGATCGACCGCCGCGCTCGGCCCGTCGTCTTGGATCTTGAAGACGCCGTCACTGAAATCGCGTGTGGTGCTGACGGAATCACCTTCGGCATCGGTAACGGTCTCTACCGCCGTTATGGTGCCGGCCGCCGTCAGAGTGGCGGTATCGTCATGATCTGCGGTATCTCCGTGCCAGACATTTATGGATTGGCTGAAGGTCAATTTTCCATCGCCATCGATGGAGATCCGGAAGTGCTCGCCGGCGCTTGAGGTGCCGACGATGTCGCCGGTTGATACTTCCTGGCTGAGGGTGATCTCCTCGCCTTTACCGATGCCGTCGCCGTCGATGGCGACGTCGTCCGTGTCCGTCGCATCAAGGGCGTACATGCCCGAACCAATGGGTTCGCTACTGTTGCTCTCGAGTTGCAGCGCGTAGCTCACCGTACCCCCGCCGTCGGTGCCAAAATCCCCCGATGGATTCTCGGGGTCGAACACTTGCACTCTGGTGGACGCCAAGCCGGCCGGAGCGCTGCCGTCGTCAGAATCCTCGTCCACGGGCCGCGTCTCGTCGAGCACTAACATCGGCGGTGCGACAGGGGGTCCCTCGGTCGGCCCATCATCGTCGAAGAAGATGTTGGTCAGGCCAAAGGTATCCGAGGTCGATTGGTTGAGGCTGACGCCGCCGATGTCGAAGGCCCCGTCCGCATCCGGATTGTCGCCGTTGTAGGACACGGTGACGCGGTTGTGGTCACCATCGGTCGTATACTGGATGACGTCGCCGGCTTCCAGATTGGTCACGAGCCAGGTGCCGGTGCCCTCGCCAAACTCATCCAGGATCTCGCTGGCCGAGGCAGTCACCGAACCGCCTGCGTCAACGATGGTCACACTGGTGATGGCAACAGGGTCATCGTCATTAAGGCCATCGGAATAATCATCGTCACCGCCCGTACTACCGGTTTCGAGATCGGTATCATAGGCCGCGAGGACCAGGCTTGCAGGCTCACCTCCCTGCCCCTGTGAGATAGAAATACTGCCGCCGGTGCCTTCCAGGGTGTCGGCCCCGCCATCCTGACCGGCGCTGGGCAGCGCTTCGGCAATGTGGCTCTCTTCACCCCAATGCTTATTGGGGGGACTGGGCGAGTTAAGATGAGCCGAGTTAGCCCCGGTGACGTAAGTCAACACGAAGGTATTATCTTCACCCGCCATTTGGCTTCCTAAGCCGACCGTGGCCCCGATACCGCCCTGGCTGGTGTTGGTGGTGACGTTGTCCGGGTCCGAGGAGGAAATAAGAACGGCGGCCTCCGGATCGCCGAGCATGATATAGTAGAAATTGCCCGCCTTGACGTCGTCGAAGGGAAACGACAATTCGGAACTGGCGGAAACACCCAGCCCCTGCAGGGTTTCGGTGTCGTCAGGGTCAGTGGGATCACCATGGAACAGGGGTTCGAACAGCACCGACCAGACCTTCGCTGTGAGCCCGTCTGCGGCCGGCTCGAGATAGAGCGCTAAGATGATGTCGCCACCAAGCAGGTTGCCAGTTACTGGGTCAAATCCGTCGTCGGTATCGATGCCGTAGACGATGTTGGGGTTGTCCGGATCGGCAAAGAGGTAGATTGACTCACGCGGGCCATCCGGATCCAGAGGGTCCAGCGGATCCAGGGTGAACAACTCACTGTCAGTCCCGTCGGTGACCGAGAAGCTGAGGTTGGGGTCGCCGCTTGTCCCGGTAACCGTGATGAAGTCGTCCGGGCTTTCGCCGACACCGTTGTCGTCGGCAAAGGTGGAATCGAGCGCGAGACCACCTTCTGATATAGGATCGAATAGTCGGTCCGAGAATTCTGTCGGTAGGTTTATCAAGTCGACATCGCTGTCCTGGAGATCGAGTGTTTCATCATGCCTCAGTTCGCCGTTGATCGTAATCGTTGCCATGTTCATTCTCCCGTTCAGTAGGGCTCGGTCAGGTTTGGATCGAGCCGCCTCTACCCTGTCTGCCTTGCCGTTAGTCGTCCGTGAATTCTGTCGTCATCCAGTTCACCTTGCGTGGATCGCCGTCGGCTAGATCGCTGGCCGTTCTGCGGCCGTTCTGCGATTCCTTCATGGGCCACCCGCTATGCGTCTTCTCCTGTAGCAATCCACGACAAATCTTCGCCGCAACAGGCGCAGTGATAACGTGTTGAGCGGAGCACAAACTCGCCCTTTAAGTTCAGCGTCAATGTCTAAGATGCCGTCTTTTTTTGACTGCCGGCTTTCGCCAACACGCAGACCGGTTATTCGGCCGAGTGCAGCGTTACCGCCGGCGGCGTTAACTATCGAAGGCGAAAAAGATCATCCCTGGGACCTCCTTATTTTTATGGCTCGTTACCGGGTCGAGGGAGCCTTCGGCTGAGGGCGGCGCAAGGTCATGCCTCGTCCTTCGCCGCTCGCAGATCAAGTGGGCTCACTTTGGCCACCCCTGCTCGAGCATTGTGTCGGGCCACGCCTTCGCAAAAGCGCATCGGCCCACCTCTTAAAGAGGACTGTGATGGCAAGTTTGCAATCGATCAGGGCGCGTTAAGGAACAGCCTTCGATCCACCACTCTAGGGAGTGGAGCGTCCTGCAGCCTCACGAAATACTCGGTAAGATGGCATATCGACTTTGCCCCGACGTCGCTTTTTTGCCAGCATTCAATTCTCTGTTGGATCTATTTAAGGCGAAAATTACCAAATACGCAATTATAAATTTGTAACCAAGTGCATAATTCGGCTTTGCCTCGCATTTTTCTTCCTGGAAATTCGGCAGCAAAGGAGAAACATGCTAAATCTTGTGCTTTAAATCTAATGCCCTACTATTTCCTCTAATATTCGCTTAATCTCTCGGATTATAACGCTACTATTAATTGATAACGTCTGATAGCACGGAACGGCACTAGATCGCCGTTCAACGACGGTGTGGCAATCAAAGCAACCGGGCAGCGGCCAACAAGCAGCCGTCAAAACTATTAGCCATGGGAACGACGGCACGGTTCCGCAAAATGGGGATCAGTACACGGTCGCAGCGACCTTTGCATGCAAATATCGTTTCCTGGCTGTTAGAGCATCAGGCGGCAATTTGGGATCAATTCTGCTTGGCTCTGGTGGGCGCCCGATGCTTTGGTTCCTCCTTTAGCAATCCTGCCTTCGGGAACCACTTCTCCCGATCTGCCAAACGCCGTAGGGAGGTCTTTGAACTTTGGCAGGCCGTTCTTGATCGGTAGAACGCTTTCGCCGCTGTGGACGTGCAAATCCGGTTTCAAGGCCAGTGTCGGCAGAATAGCCGCATAGTCATCGATGATGGCGTCATCGGGGTGATCTGTCATGATATGCCCCCGGCACGCTGTGCAAAACGGCCGATGGCTCCTTTGGGTTATCTTGTCGTTGGCTTTGTTGCCGGCTCCCTGTTCGGCTGCGACACGCGCAGGCTTCCAGAGAGTAAAGCCGTTGACCGGTAATGCATCTAAGCTAATCCAGCGGGAGTGTCTGGTGGCGGCCGCCTTGCGGTTTCACGTTCAATATTTTACTGGTGCGATTTGGCTCTTGCCGCAAGACTTTGCGGTAGACAGAGGATCTTGAGGTACTCCCCCGGGCCAAGCGATAGAACGCTGCCGGCCACCAAGGCTTGCGCGTGCAAGGCGCAGGAAATCTGATTGGAAACCTCGGGCCCCTGTAGCAAAATTCGAGCATTTGACCCATCACAGTCGGCTCGCGGTATGGCAAGCGCGCAAATCAAAATCAGTGATTTCATGTCTTAAGGATCCCTTTCCTTCCGCTGTGAAACGGTTCCCTGCCAAGCGCATCTCTTCTCAAGCTGCCAACAACGGAACTATCTTGCCTGTCGCCGACACACGCCCGAAGGAAACCAGCTGTCGCCTGAACCGACCGGCGGCGCCGTCGCGAGCCTAGACCTCCCCCAGGTGGGCGGTTGAGGAGAACTCTCTCCCTTAATCGGGCAAAAAAGCTGCCCGTCGGCGCGTCAGCGGAACACTGTTTCATCCATATGGATGATGCGGAAGACACTGACTGCCATTGAAGTTCGCTTTGCAACACTAAAAAGCTGCATTTGACAGTTTTTTAGGGATCTACGCGGACTTTTTTCGCGCCTTTCCGCCGAACGGCAAGGTTGCCATTCGCCCCGGGGGGAGGCGTGATGTCGCAATCATCGAAAATACTTTCAGTCCTCGGCAAAGCGGCCCCAAGCCCTAGCTGGCCAACTCAACCTGGCCAAGCCTGCCTGGTCACAGGGAACGCGCTCGGACCAGGCAGGATTGGGCGCCCTTTCAAGCCGGAACCGGTCGGTCCACGCTACTTGAGCCGCCCTTTGACCCGCGTTTCGTTTTCCCCGGCCGCAACTTCCCCGGCCGCGGGTTTCCCAGGCTGCGAGACAGGCTCAGTTCCAGATATGCAGGACCGCCTGCCAGCCCTCGGCGCCCTTGTGATAGATGTTGACCAGGTGGCCGCCATAGCTCTTCTTGTCGCCGCCGACGCCGCTCCACTTGGCGGTCTCGTGGGCGACGTCGCCCATCACCTTGACGTCGACCATCTCGATCTTGTGGTTGTGAAAGCCGCCGTCCATGAAGCCCTGAAACAGGCCTTGAATCTCCTCGCGCCCGTTGAGGATGGTGCCGTCGCCGGTGATCACCCGGCCGTCCTCGGCGTAAAGCGACGCCACCTTGCCGGCATCCTTGCCGTTGAAGGCATCGTCCCAGCTTTGGTTGAGGGCGGCGATCTTGGCGGTGACGTCGTCGCCGGCCTCGGCCGTCAAGGGCACCGCCAACAGAGCGATGGCGAGGGCCCAGGCCATCACCGGCATCAGGGTTTTCTGTAACTTGACCATCTTTGAGCTCCTGTTCGTTTTCGCTTGGTCCTTCTCGCTTGGTCGTTTTCGTGTTTCTGCCGGCCTGGTTGCCGACGTTTCGTTGATGGCGCCCCTGCCGCCCCGAGCTATTGTCTCGAGGAACAGGCGCGGTTGCACCTGGAAGGGCAAGCCATCAACGCAGGCAAGTTTGTCCCGCGCGAAACCCAGCCGTCCCCCTCCAAATGAGGGGGGACGATCATCCAGCGCAAGACTGGGGCCGACGGCACAATGGGCAAGCGAAGGCGAAACGGTCTTTGACGAGCAGCGAGGATTAACTTCTACTCAGCATGGCGACCCAGCCGCTCACACTACACAGGGTGTCAGAATTCTTTACAGATGTCGCAGCCAATTCAAAGCGCGATTCTCATGGCTAAACGCAGGGCGTTGTTTTTTCTAGACGATGACGAAATGGCACGAATGTTGCTATTATTAAGGTTAATCTGTTGCTATTTGGCGAGATGTGTAAAGCAATGGTAACAGGTATCCCGTTTCGGTAACAGGTATCACGTTCTAGGGGAAGGATGCCGTGATGAAAAAACTGAGCGCATTGGCAATCGCCGGCTTCGTCGGGTTGACGTTTATGGCGACGAACGCTCATGCCATTATGATTCCAGGCGGAACCAATCCCTTCACAATAACCTTTGATGGGAATGTCGGCGGCGTCGTTCAGCCGGACCTTTCGGCGGAAGCCACCTTTACCTTCACAGGCGTGACAACCAACGGCTCTACGGCCTATAACTTTACGGTCGATGTCACCAATACGACGAACCAGAACGGCACAACCACGACATGGGAGCAATCTCGGGTATCGGTGATTGGGTTCGATGTAAATCCTGACCCGGATGGCGGTAGCGCCACTGGCCCCATCTTCAACACGTTTGTGCTGGGCGGCAGTCTTCCCAATGGTTTCGGGCCCATTGATCTCTGCGTCAAGGCCGGTGGCGGCCCCAACAACTGCCAAGGTGGCGGCGGTGCCGGCCTGCAAATAGGCGACACGAGCTCCTTTACCTTGTCGCTTCTTTTTAATGACGATCCGGGCTCGATCGAACTGACGAACTTCGGGGTGCGCTATCAGTCACTCAATTCCCAGGCGCTTGGGATCAGAGGTGGCTCCGGCACCGGTGGCGGTAGCGAAGATCCCGATCCGCCACAGGTTCCCGAACCGGCGAGCTTGACCCTCTTGGGCATCGGCCTGGCGGGTCTCGGCTTTGCGGCCACCCGTCGGCGCCGTCAGAAAGTGGCGTAGGCGGCGGCCTAATACACAGTAAAGTCTGTCAATTTTCAAACGCATCGGGCGGCCCCCGATTTGGGGGCTGCTTTTTGCTGCTGACAAAGCCCGTTGAACTTGGACGGTGGATTGATTTTCATTTCGGTTGTGGGGGATTAGAGCATCGGGCGGCAATTTGGGATCAATTCTGCTTGGCCTCTGGCGTGGCGATCCGCTGTCGGGACGGGCTACCCGCGTGAGTGCTCATACACTCGTCTGCGTCAGGCGAACTGCTTGGCATTTGAATTCGGCCGTAAGCTCACGCCGTGCACGCGGCTTCATCGGGTCGGGCTGAAATGATCGGGCAGCCCCTCATTCAGGCTGCAACCGATGGACCGACGGGCCGCGATATGGACCGCGGTTTTGCGCAGCAATTCGACCTCGCGCCGGGTTGCCTGGCCATAGGCCTTGTCCCGCTGGACGCTGAGGACGCAGATCTCATCATGCCGCCCCCAGGTCTTGACGGTGAGGTTGTAGCCAAGATCCTGGTCCAACAAGAATTCCTGGTAGAAGGAGTGGCGATCGATCTTGGTAACTTCATCCTCGGCATGGTTCGTCACCCGGTAGATGGCCGTTATGGCCATCCCAAAGCCCGCCATAGGGGTTGCGTTAGCCCGTAGTTGCCACCTTACACCAGATAGTTGTACCAACTCCCGGCGAGTTCGACACCGAAGTCGTGCCAATGGTCGGCACGGTCTAATTTTTGATGCGTGAATCTTTGTCTTAGGGTGCCCTATTTGTCTTAGGGTGCCCTATAGGTGCCCCAATGGACGTAACAAGCGCCCGTAAGTTATAGCGGGTCAATTTTATTGTTTTACATCATATGTTTAAATGGCGGTGGAAGCGGGCTACCGCGAACTGGTCTCTGGACGTTTTCCCTGATAAGAGGGAAGATACAGGGAAAAATCGCAAAAATCTACCGTAATCGCACCAGCCTGGTGTTGTAAGCGCTTGAAACTATGCGGCTTTTTGTCTAATTCTCTAAACAACAGAATAGGGAATTTTTTCTGGCGAACAGGGAGTTAAATCGGCCTTGCAGGGAATTGTTTTCGCAGAACAGGGAATCGCTCTTCCGAGACTTTGCGGGGCGCCGCATTCTTCCGGTCGTCACGACCTTGCGGCAGCCGGCGTTCCTGGGATATCGGGTCGGCGCGCCGAAATTGCGGGCGTCGTTTCTTAGTCGCTCTCGACTTCAAGATCCTTCCGAGGTACACAGCGGTCTTGCGGGGGGCTAATCCTCTATCATCACCGGCCCGTTCTGCGGTAGCCTGCCGCGGTCCCGGCTGGTAGATCTCCGGGGATTAAGGGTTTCGTTGGCGAGTGCGGAGGGCGGGCACCGAGGCTGTGTTGTTCGTGCATGGGTCCTTCACGGGAAGGCATTTCCTGCTTTGGGGCGAGACGGCCCCAGCACAGGCGGTGCCTATCGGCAAGCTGCGCGGCCGGCGGCCGAAGGTGCCTCCGCCGCTGCCCTTTCCCTTCGACCCCGGGCCCGAAGCCTTGGCCGCGGCTCTATCGGCGGGCTGGCCCGGGATCGAGGTCTCGCCTGCTGACAAGGTAGTCGTCTGGCTGCCGTCGGCCGGCGGCAGACCGGTGGCGTCCCGACCGCTGATCGAAGAGCCGACGACGACGACTACGGACCATATCACGATTGCGCCCTGGCGGGTCTCTGCCCTGAACGTCGCCATGGCGGATGCGGTAGCCTCGATCAGCCGTTCTGTCGGCATGCGCCGGCTCGCCCCGGGCGTCTTCGCGGCAGAGGATTTAACGTTCTGGGCGCAGGCCCTGCGTTTTGCCGGCGCCTTGGTGGCCAGCGGACACTTCCTTCCGGACCTGATCGAAGAGGACGAGACCTTCCTGGCGCGATGGCGCCCTGTGGTGATGGGAAAGGAGCGCGGCGTGCAGGCCCGCTTGACGGATGCCATGCCCGAGGCCTGCCGCGCCGCCGGTTCGGGCGCGACCCCGCCGGACAGCGCGCGGGCTTCGCTGCTGAGCGCTTTCCTAGAGAGGGCCGTGGACAGCTTCGTGCGCCTGTCAGAGGCACCGGAGACTGCCCGCGCGGCGGCGCAGAAGCAAAGGCGCAAAACTGTAATTGCGGCGAAAGTGGGTGCCGGCAACAGTGTCGACGACCGCTGGCTGGCGGCTTTGAACGGACCCGACCCGCAGGTTCACGGCAGCAAGGAAGCGCTCGCCGCGCTCCGCCAGCGATGTTGGGAATGGCGCCGGCCGGTGGTGGTTGTGCACGAAGGGCCGTTCCGCTTGTGCTTTCGCCTCGAGGAGCCGGCTGCCACGGAGGTCGAGGATGAAGGCGCTTGGGCTGGCGGGGAAGCGGCTTGGACGATTCGCTACCTGATCCAGTCCAACCGTGACCCGAGCCTCTTGGTGCCCGCCGCCAAGGCATGGAAGGATCGCGGTCGGATAGCGGCGGCGTTCAAGGCGGATGGCGTCGACCTCCGGGATTTCCTTCTGTCGTCCCTAGGCCGAGCGTTGCGTCTCTGCCCCGCCCTAGAGGAGAGCCTGCACGGCGACCTGCCTGTCGGTCACGTGACCGATGCCGCCGGCGCGGTGGACTTCCTCACCTATCATGCGCTGATCCTCGAGCAAGCGGGATTCGCCGTGCTGCTGCCGGCCTGGTGGACGGCCAAGGGCACCAAGCTGCGCCTCGCCACCCGCGCCCAGGTTAAGTCGCCGAAGATACAGGGCGGCAGTGGTCTCTCGCTTGACGCGGTTGTTCGGTTCAACTGGCAGGTGGCGCTGGGAGACCAGAGCCTGTCTCGCGAGGACCTAATGGCGCTGGCCAAGCTGAAGGTGCCCCTGGTGCGGGTGCGCGGCCAATGGGTCTTGCTGGACGCGGCAGAGATCAAGGCTGCGATCGACCGACTGAAGCGCAAAGACGAAGGACTGACGGGCCGTGATGCACTGCGCATCGCCCTCGGCGGGTCGCTCCAAGGTGACGGCGTCGCACCCGGTGACGTCGCGCTGCCGGATTGGATTGCCGATGTCCTGGCTGGTTTGAAAGACCGGGACCGCATCGAGCCTCTACCGCTGCCCGGTGCCTTTGTCGGTGAGCTTAGGCCTTACCAGGAGCGAGGATATGCATGGCTGCAATTTATGCGCCGCTGGGGCCTGGGCGCCTGCCTTGCCGACGACATGGGGCTCGGCAAGACGGTCCAGACCTTGGCGCTGATCCTGCACGACCGGGAGAATTCATCCGAGGCAGCGCCGGTCCTGCTGGTCTGCCCGACCTCGGTGATCGGCAACTGGCAGCATGAGGCGGCCCGCTTCACCCCCGAATTGTCGGTTATGATTCACCATGGCGTGTCCCGCGGCCGTGGTGCCGCCCTGCGAAGGAAGGCGGTCAAGAAGGATCTGGTGATCACCAGCTACGCCCTGCTGCAGCGCGACATCACGGCGCTGGGTGCGGTTACCTGGAAGGGCGTCGTCCTCGACGAGGCGCAAAACATCAAGAACGCCGAGACCAAGCAGGCGCGTGCTGCGCGCTCGCTCACGGCCAGCTATCGCGTGGCGCTCACCGGCACCCCGGTGGAGAACAACGTGGGCGACCTTTGGTCGATCATGGAATATTTGAACCCGGGACTGCTCGGCACGCCAACCGATTTCAAGCGGCGCTTCTTCCTGCCCATCCAGGGCAAGAGTGATGCTCAAGCCATCGAGCAGCTGAAGGCGCTGACCGGCCCCTTCATCCTGCGCCGCCTGAAGAGCGACAAGAAGATCATCGCCGATCTTCCGGAGAAGATGGAGATGAAGGTCTACTGCAACCTGACCAAAGAGCAAGGCTCGCTCTACCAGGCCGTCGTGGAGGAGGCCCTGGCCGTCCTGAGCGGGGCCGACGGCATGGAGCGCCGGGGCGTGGTGTTGGCAACGCTCTCCAAGCTCAAGCAAGTGTGCAACCACCCGGCCCAGTTCCTGGGCGACAATTCGGCCTTGCCGGGGCGCTCGGGCAAGCTGGCGCGGCTGGTGGAGATGATCGAGGAGGTTCTGGAGACGGGCGAGCGCGCCCTGGTCTTCACCCAGTTTTCCGAGATGGGCGAGATCATCAAGACGCACTTGCAGGAGACCTTCGGCGACGAGGTCTTGTTCCTGCACGGCGGCGTGCCAAAGGCAAAACGGGACAGCATGGTGACGCGATTCCAGACGGGCAGCGCTTCGCTTTTCCTACTCTCCCTCAAGGCTGGCGGCACGGGTCTCAATCTGACCGCCGCCAACCATGTGTTCCACTTCGATCGCTGGTGGAACCCAGCGGTGGAGGACCAGGCAACGGACCGGGCCTTCCGCATCGGCCAGACCCGCCGGGTGCAGGTGCACAAGTTTCTTTGCTTGGGCACGCTTGAGGAAAGGATCGACGAGATGATCGAGCGCAAGCAGGCCGTGGCCTCGGCCATCGTGGGCAGCGGCGAGGCTTGGCTGACCGAGCTGACCACGGAGCAGTTAGCCGAAATATTGAGCCTGCGCCAAGAGGCGATCGGAGTTTAATGTGGGCAGGAATTGGGACGACCTCGACCCTGAGGATATCGAGGCGGGAATGGAAGCGGAGAGAAAGCGCTTGGAGGAATACGAGCTGTCTCCCACCGGCATCGCCGAGCAGAACCGGTCCTTGCTTCGGCGGCAGCGCGACTTCCGCCTCGCGGCGGACTTCGTGACCGCGGTCTGGCGGGACCACCGAGAGGTGGAAGCGGTGGCGCTGATCGGCTCGGTGGCGCTGCCGCTGTGGAAGGAGGTGCCGCGCTTCTCCAGCTACCGGCGGGCGGGGATCGCCCTGTGGCACGAATGCAAGGACCTGGACCTGGCCCTTTGGGTATCGAGCACCGCCGATCTGGGCCGGCTGCGCAAGGCGAAGAACCGCGCCTTAACTCAGATGTTTGAGGAGACCGGGGTCGGCGTGGCTGCCCATCAGGTGGACGTCTTCCTGCTGACTGCAGGCACGGACCGCTATCTCGGCCGGCTGTGCGACTTCAATCGTTGTCCCAAGCACAAGCCGGATTGCGCGGTGCCAGGCTGCGGGGCCACGCCCTTCTTGAAGCAGCACGAGGACTTTGTGTTTTACACCCGAGTCTTGGCGCCGGAGCGGGTCATCCGCCTCTTCGACCGGCAGAGCGGCCTGCTGCGCAGGGCCGCGGAGCTCCCTCAGCCCCGAAGGAAGGAGGGTGACGATGGCGCCATGGTATGAGTTCGGCGATTACCCGCTGTCCCGCCCGCGCGAGGCCAAGGGCGGCATCAAGGCGCAGAGCAAGCGGGGTGCTTTCGCCACCAGCTGGTGGGGTCAGCGCTGGATCGCCACGTTGGAGTCCTTTCCCATCGGCGCGCGTCTGGGTCGCGGGCGCAGCTATGCCCGCAAGGGGCAGGTCACATCCCTCAAGATCGAAAAGGGGCGGACCACGGCTCAGGTCCAGGGCTCTCGGCCGCGGCCTTATGCGGTCTCGATCACCGTGCAGCCGATCACGACCCCCCAGTGGAAGAAGATCGCCCGGAGAGCCTCCGAAAACCTGCTGGTGGCCGCCAAGCTCATGGCCGGGGTGTTGCCGCCCGAGATCGAGGCGGTTTTCGGTGAGGCGCAGGCACCCTTGTTCCCGGCAAAGGAAGCGGACCTGGCGACCACGTGCAGCTGCCCCGATTGGTCCAACCCCTGCAAGCACGTCGCCGCCGTTTATTACCTCTTGGCCGAGGCCTTCGACCGTGATCCCTTTTTGTTGTTCCGCCTGAGGGGTATGGGGCGCGACGACCTCATAGGGCTGCTCGGGATCGGCCGCGCCGGCGGCGAGGAGGGGACAGCGGTCTCTCAGGCGCGCGCTGCGCCACCTGAGCCGCTTGCGACGGATCCGCAAGCCTTCTGGTCGGGTGCGAAAGACCATGCTGCGCCCTTGAAGGACATAGCGGTCCCGCACCACCCCGCACCCTTGGCGAGCCATCTTGGCGGCTTTCCCTTCTGGCGCGGGGAAGCACCCTTCGCCTCCTCTCTGTCCGAGATCAACACGCGGGCCATGCGAGAGGGGCTGCAGGCCTTCATGGGCGACGGGGCGTTTGTCGAGGGTACCGATTGAAGCGCCGGCCTGTCGTTACCGAAAATCTCATCCCGAGGAGGATCGCCTCGACTCGACAGGCTGTGGGCGGTGTCAATCTAGAGCATCGGGCGGCGATTTGGGATCAATTCCGCTTGGCCTCTGGCGTGGCGAACCGCTGGCGAAACGGCTGCGGTCGCGATGCCAGTGCATCTCGCAAGCCCATTTCGACAGCAGGACCGAACTTCCTATCGCCGTCCAGAGCCAAGCCCCCGGCGCCGTCGCCGGATTTCCCTACCGCTTCGTGTTCGAGATTCTAGGGCCCATTTGGAGCGAAGCCGATCTGCACCGATACATCGCCTTCCATGCGCGGCTGGGCGTGTGGGAACGCGCCGACCTCATTGCATTTCTCGAAGCGGCGCTCCAATGACTCGGAAGACCAACGCGCTGGCATAGCGAACGACCAGGTTCCAGCAGGGCGGACCAATTACGTTTAGAGCCGATGTGCGTGAGCCATGTGAGCCAATACGATCGGCTACTCCATCGGATAGATTTCCCCGACTTTTTGGGCGATGGCGTTATAGAAACCGCCGAGGATCTCATCGGCTTCCTCTTCGGATACGCCATTCGGATCATATATGCCCTGCCAACTGAACTCCGAACGTTGGTCCCCCAGCGATTCAACCCGGACCACGCCGACATAAATTCCAGCTTAAAATTAACGCTGGAAAGCGTACCTGCCGGGCGCAGGCTCCAATGCACCTATCGAATTCCTTACGTCTTCGGCTGACGGCGGCGCGGTGACACCGGAGGAAAGTTTCTTTAGCCAGGCGTCCCAAGCTGGCCACCAAGAACCCTCCTTGATCTCTGACACCTGCACCCAGCGGTCCGGGTCAACATAGGAATCGTCGGCCGGGCTTTCACGAATACGGTATCGTCTTCCTTTGTGGCCCGGCTCGCTCACGATTCCCGCATTATGCCCACCGTTGGTGAGAACGAAGGTCGTGTCGCAATCAGCAAAGAGATTGAGGCGGTAGACCGAGCGCCAGGGGGCGACATGGTCGCTTTCGGTGCCAACCATGAAGATTGGCGCGCGAATATGGGACAGAGCGACGGGACGCCCGTCGACTTCATATCGCCCTTCGGACAAATCGTTGTTGAGGAAGAGCCTCTCGAGATATTCCGCGTGCATTCGATAGGGCAACCGCGTTGTGTCGGCATTCCAGGCCATGAGATCAGACATCGATTCCCGCTCGCCGGCCAAGTATTGGCGCTGCAGTCGTGACCAGATTAGGTCGTTCGAACGCAACAGCTGGAAAGCGCCGGCCATCTGGTGGGCGTCGAGATATCCCTGTTCCCACATGATATCTTCCAGAAAAGCAACTTCGCTGTGGTCGATGAACAAGGAGAGCTCACCTGCCTCCTCAAAGTCGGTCTGAGCGGCAAACAACGTGACGGAGTTGAAGCGATCGCCTTTCTCTCTGGCCATACCGGCAGCGGCGATGGCCAGCAGTGTCCCGCCCAAACAGTAGCCGGCGGCATTGACCTTCCGGTCGGGCAAGACCGCGCCGATCGCATCCAAGGCGGCCATGATGCCGAGGCACCGATAGTCGTCGAGCCCGAGATCCCGATCCTCGGCGGTCGGATTTCGCCAGGAGATCATGAAGACAGTATGACCGCGCGCGACCAACCAGCGAACCAGCGAGTTCTCCGGCGAGAGGTCCAGGATATAGTATTTCATGATCCAAGCAGGAACGATCAAGATCGGCTCGCGCTGCACGTCGGTTGTGGTCGGCTCGTACAGCAATAGCTCGATTAGCCGATTACGGAAAACGACTTTGCCGGGCGTTATCGCGACATCGCGGCCGACAACAAAATCCTCCGCTCCGGCCGGCGGTTTGCCAGCAATGGCGCGTTGCCAATCTTCGAGGAAAAGCTGCCAACCCCGCCAAAGGTTCTGACCACCTTCTTTATAAGTCTTTTTCTAGAGATCAGGGTTTGAGAACAAGCTGTTCGATGGTGCGAACATATCGAGGATCTGTCGCGTTACGAAGGTGACCACTTGTTCGTGATGCGCCGAGACACCGCGTACACCGGTCGTCGCATTATGCCAGTACTGTTGATTGAGCAGAAAGCTCTGAAACATCCAGCTATATGGCGCACGGCGCCACGCGTCGGAGCTGAAGCGGCGGTCCTGAGGGAGAGGCAGGATGCATGGCTCTGCTTCGGGATCGTGTGCGGTGCGGTTGAGATAAAGCGCATAGCGTATGGCCTTTCGCAGCGCCTTTTGCACCAGCAACTGCTGCTTTCCCGGCGAAAGCGATAGATGCATGGCCCAGTCGGCATAGGCCAGGAACAAGGCGGCGGGTGAAATGCCCAGGGTATAGCGACCTAAAGCCGCACGCGCCATTCGATCCATGGTGGCGAAGCTTCCGCTTTCCGGCAGGTCTTCTTCACAGGTCCCAGGTGCGTGTTTGTCAGCGGTCAATCCGGCTGCAAGCATACCCAAATCCTCCATAGCCTCACTGTTCATTGCAGCGGCAGCCCGGTGCAGGCATCTCGGCGACTTGCTGTGTCCGGCACGGGGGATCCACGATCCTGGGGATCATCTAACCCTCGTGGCCGCGCCGGACAGGTGCCGAATCGGCCTTTAGGTCGAGCTCCAATTGGACGACATCAGGTTCAGAGCTCGACTGACGTTGGAAGCCACAGCGATCGGCAAGCGCCAGCATGGCCTTGTTGGCGGCGAGCACCTGGCCAACGACGCGTCCGGTCCCTCGCTTGTGGCAATAGGCCAGCAGCTTGCGCATCAACTGTGCACCCAAGCCGCGGCCCTGGAAGGACGAGTGAACGATGATGGCGAATTCCGCCTCCACGTTGTCAGGATCGCAGACGATGCGCACCACGCCGAGTGTCTTCTCATCCTCCGTGCCAGCGCCTTGAACGGCGAGAAAAGCCATCTCCCGATCGAAGTCGATTTGCGTCAGGCGGGCGAGCTGACTGTGTTCGAAGCGGCGGATCATGCCGAAAAAGCGGAAATAGATGTCCTCAGGATCCATGCTCTCGAGAAAGCGCCGGTGCTGGGGTTCATCTTCGGGGCGGATCGGCCGCAGCAAGAGGCGTTCCCCGTCGAGTTCGATGGTCTCCTCGAGTTCCTTGGGATAGGGGCGGATCGACAGGCGTGCCATGCCGTCAGTTGTACTCTCGGCTACGCGAATCCTTGCGTCGAGGGCAATGACGCCGCTTGCATCCGAGAGCAGAGGATTGATATCGAGCTCCTCGATCTCCGGAACATCGATGATCATTTGCGACAGCTTCAGGATTGTCAGGTAGACGCCCGCGAGATCGACCGGCTTGCGGTCGCGGTAACCCTTCAAGAGACGAGAGATCCGGGTCTCGTCCACCAAGCGTTTGGCGAGGCCAAGGTTCATCGGCGGTAGGCCCAAGGCTCGGTCGGCGACCACTTCCACCGCGGTGCCGCCCTGACCGAACAGCAACACCGGACCAAAGACCGGATCGTTCTTGGCTCCCACGATCAGTTCGAAGGCCTGTGGCCGGCGCGCCATGGGCTGCAGCGTGTAGCCCTTGACCCGGGCGGAGGGCATGATCTCGGCCACCCGAGCCGCCATCCCCGCCAGCGCCGCGCCCAGCTGATCCGCATCGCCAATGTCGAGGACCACACCGCCGACATCGGACTTGTGGGAGATGTCGTCGGAGAGGATCTTGAGCGCGACGGGGTAGCCCAGATCTTCGGCGGCGCGCTTGGCTTGCGCCTCGGTGGTGACGATGCGCGTCTCGACGATCGGGATGTCATAGCAGGACAGCACTGCTTTGGCCTCGGGTTCGGAAAGCATAGGGCGGCCCTCCGCCAGAACGCCTTCGATAACAGTCCTTGCCGCCAAACGGTTTGATTGAAGGCCGCCCACGACTGAAGGCGGGGTCTCTGCCAGAAGCCCCTGGTTGCGGCGGAAATCGACCAGCTGCGCGAAGGCGCCGACCGCATCCTCAGGCGTCTCGAAGACCGGCACGCCATTGCCGCTCAAGAGGCGTTTGGCCTCCAAGGCCGCATCGCCGCCCAGCCAGCAGGTCAGAACGGGGTGCGGATACTGTTTGAACTTCGGGAGCAGCGCGGCCGCGATGTCCTGGCTGGGAACAATGGCCGAGGGTGCCTGGATTAGCAACACCGCGTCCACTTCTCGGGCCGAGGCCAAGGCTTCGAAGGCGGCCCCATAACGCTCCGCCGGGGCGTCACCGATGATGTCGATGGGGTTGCGCTTGGACCAGTTGCGCGGCAGCACCGCGTCGAGACGAGCAATCGTTTCGGCAAGCAATTCAGCCAGTTCCCCGTCGCGCGCGCCCATCGCATCCGCGGCCATCACCCCGGCACCGCCACCGTTGGTGACGACGGCCAGTCGCTCACCCTTGACTCTCGTGTCGCGGCCCAAGAGTTCGGCCGCGTTGAAGAGGTCCTCGATGGTGTCGACCCGCAGTAGCCCCGCCCGACGGATGGCGGCGTCGTAGACCTCGTCCGCCCCAGCAAGGGCGCCGGTGTGGGACGCCGCCGCCGCCGCGCCTTCGGCATAGCGTCCCGCCTTGATGGCGATCACCGGCTTGTTGCGCGCTGCCGCCCGGGCGGCGGACATGAATTTCCGTGCCCCGGTGATCGACTCGATGTAGAGCAAGATGGAGCGCGTTTCCGGGTCACCTCCAAGGTAGTCCAGCACGTCGCCAAAATCGACATCCCAACAGTTGCCGAGCGAGATGAAGTGGGAAAAGCCGATGCCACGGCTGTTGGCCCATCCGATCACGGCCGTGGCGAGAGCCCCCGACTGCGAAACGAAGGCGATCTTTCCGGGCCGCGCCGGTGCATGCGCGAAGCTGGCGTTCAAACCGGCGTGAGGCGACAGAAGGCCGACGCAGTTGGGTCCGAGTATGCGCAACAGATAGGGTTTGGAGGCATCAAGAATCGCTTGCCGAAAATCCGTACCGGTGTCCTTGTGGGCGATTTCAAATCCCGCCGTGAGCACGATGGCGGCCTTCGTACCTTTTTGGCCCAGTTCGCCGATGATGGACGGAACGGTTGACGGCGGCGTGCAGATGACGGCGAGATCCGGCGTGCGCGGCAGGGCCTCGATGCTGGGATAGGCAAGCACGCCAGCAACGGTCTCCCACTTCGGATTGACCGGCAGGATCGCTCCGGCGAAGCCGCCACCGAGCAGATTGCGCATCACCGTCTGGCCAAGGCTTTGTGGCTGGTTCGAGGCGCCGATGACCGCAACGGCCCGCGGCCGGAACATGGAATCTAGATTGCGAACAGTCATCTCTCATTGTTCCTAGTTCTAGAGCCATACCACCCGTCGCTGGTTGGCAAGCTCTCATCGGCACCAGTCCGATACCGTCAAGTCAGCTCACTGCAGCATGCCAGACGTAAAACACCAACGCGCAAGCGTCGGCAGTGATCTAAGTCAGATGCGGCTTCACAATGCGAAGGCGGCCATCGGGGCGGAGGATCCTTGGTCGATGCGACCTATCGCATGACCAAGAACCGCCCGTCTTGAATGAGTACGAGCTCGTAGCCATCAAACCGCTGCCGATTGCCGTTTTCCAGCTCGATAAGACAACCCCGTCAAATGTCCCGTGATTGCTGACCGCCTACACCTCGACGAACATTTTTCCTTGACGTTTGTCACTGTTGGTCGTCCTCTATTTTCCCCATCTTAAGGCTTGGCAGTTTTCTCATGTGATGGATTTCAATGCTCAAAAAGAAGGGAACTCTTTCAGGCGAAAATGTGCCGTCTTGAAACCTTGCAAGCGGGAATGATCAACAAACTGTTGCCATAATGGGGCGGCGCGACATGGGGGGCGCGACACGAGCGCGCCGCCTCTTCTGAAAGTGGAATTCCCCAGACCAGGCCAGGCTACTCCGCGACGACGAACTGCCCATCTTGGATGTGGACCGTCTCGTATCCTTCGAAGCTCTGCTGGGCACCATTACCTAGGGTGATGACACATCCTTCCAGGCATAGATCGTCGAAGGCTTCTTCGGCGTCCATGACGAATTCGGAGGTAGCTGCCTCGTCGTTGCCTTTGGAAACCGTCACGCGGTGCTCCGCACTGTCGCGATTGGTCAAAGAGAGGGCGAATGCCTCGCCAAAGGCAAAAAGCGTTGCCGCCACCAATGCGAAGAGAGTGACTTTTTTCATCTCGGCGTTCTTTCCTTGCGCGCTCGGATCCGGGTGTCACCTATTGGCAGCCGCGGCTTTACCGCCGGCGCCCTTTCCACTGCCGGCCGGCTTGCCTGCCTCAGGCTTCGGCGAGACTTGCACGGGAGTGACTTTCGGGCTGCTCGACGGTTTAGACGCTTTCTTGGTTTTCATGGTTGGGGTTCCTTCAATTGCGGCGTCCATCCGCCGCATGTTGGCGATGTGCTCATTTCCCACGATTATGAAAAGCGAATATTTGCGATGGAATAAATTGGATTTTCGAATACAAAAACCATCAGTCAAATCCGCATAGCCGATCGGATTGCATCAGGAACGCCCCATGGACGTCGATTTGGCGCGAACCTTTCTCGCGGTTGTCGAGACGGGCAGCTTTGTCGCATGCGAAAACGCAGCCGCGCCCCTAAAGAGGAGCGCATAGCTTTTGCCGACTCCATTCGTGTGGCGCAGACCATCTCGAACATCGATCCGCTGGCGTCGGCTCCAGAAAACGGCCAAGCCCAACCCCCGATCGTATCGACTGCAGCTGAGAAAACACCTTCGGGGCTGAACGCCGGGGCCCGGCGGGAATAGGTCATGCTGCCGGACAAGCTCATGAACCACTACCCTCCCGAAGGCCCGGACTCGTTACATCGTTCGCCGCCGGAGTAGCACCTATATATGCATGCCAGTCATGAAATCGCAGAGGGCGCTGTCGGGCTTGCCTCCGGCGCCGTCTTGCCCGAAGCTCATCGGCTCCTCGTCTCGGTGATCACTCTCAGCTTGGTCTTGAGCCCGCTCTGGCTCGAGGTGGCGCGCCGAATTGAACGACGGCACACCGCATAATGTCAATGCACCACCGAAAAGGACAAACTAAGCTTGATCAGCCTGAACTTGGCACTGATCTCGGCTGGTCGCCTGTTGCCAATTCCTCGCCTTGACGGCTGCCGGTCCGGTATGAATAATTTGCTCCTTGGGCCGTGGATGTCGTTGAGGCGAGTGATCCAAAAATGAATTGGGCCAACCAGTTGATCGCTCCCCTGTGCTTGATGGCACGGTCGTGAAACTCGGCGGGAACTCGCCCATCGTCTCATGCAGGTTCTATCCGTCGGCAACAAAGCTCTTACAATGGAGGTTCGTTTTTGGTCACCTACGGAACAGCAGTCATTTGGGGCCGGTTGCGTCCTAGTTGTTCATCTGCTGATCCTCATTAACGAAGTCGAACAAAGGCCGGATTCCCCATGAGCAATAAATCTCGAAAACCAACGGAGAAGAGCTGGGTTGAGGCCGAGCTTGAGGACAGTTTCGATGAAGAGCTGGAAATGGAGATCGATGACGAACGCATTGCCAAATGTTTGCGCGATATCACGGACCAGCGACAGGACTCGGCCCTTGACCGCCGGATCTACTTTCGCGAGCTCTTGCGCCTGCAGGCCGAGTTGGTCAAGTTGCAAGATTGGGTCGTCCATAGTAAGTACAAGATCTTGGTGGTCTTCGAAGGGCGAGATGCGGCCGGAAAAGGCGGTGTCATCAAGAGAATCACCCAGCGCTTAAACCCCAGGGTCTGCCGCGTCGTGGCTTTGCCTGCACCGACCGAGCGCGAAAAACATCAGTGGTACTTTCAACGCTATGTCCCCTATCTCCCAACCGGCGGCGAGATCGTTCTGTTTGACCGCTCCTGGTACAACCGGGCCGGTGTCGAAAGGGTTATGGAGTTTGCATCGCCGGAGCAAGTCGAGCAATTCTTCAACGATGTACCTGGCTTTGAACGAATGCTTGTTCGCTCTGGGATCAAGCTTGTCAAGTACTGGTTTTCCATCACCGATCAGGAACAACAGTTTCGCTTCTTGATGCGAATACATGACCCGATCAAGCAATGGAAGTTGAGTCCAATGGACCTGCAGTCACGCGTACGCTGGGAGCAGTACACCCGGGTAAAGGAGGAGATGTTGGAGCGAACCAATCATCCGGAAGCACCTTGGTCGATCGTCGAAGCCAACGACAAGAAACGTGCCCGGCTCAATTGCATCCATCATCTTCTCTCACAGGTTCCCTATGAAGAAGTGCCGCATCAGGACATCACTCTGCCGGATCGGGTCTTCAACCCAAATTACGAGAGAAAGGTCCTGCCGAAAGGGCTCTACGTGCCGAAAGTCTATTGATAGGGAAGGAATGGTTCCAAATTGCCGCCCGACGCTCTAATATCGTCGAACGATGTAATTCTGCTCCCCAAAAAATACTCTATATTTTTCCGGATCTCGTTAGCTTTGATTCACCGAGATCTGACTGAAGTGCGACTGCGCGCCCGTGGCGAAGCGAGGAAGGCTCGCGGCGTTTGAAGGTCATAGTTTTACGCATGAGACAAGCAGTGTTAGTAAAATTTCGGCGTTTTCAAAGAACTGACCCTACCTGATCCGGGTCCATTTTAATCGCCGAAGAATGAGTATTTGCAAGATCACAACGACAGATAATCCAAGACACAATACCGAAAAAGCCCAGGTTTCCTCGGAATAGGGAATGCCGGAAAGGTTTACTGCCAACAGCCCGGTGACGAATGATGGCGGGAGGAAAAATGCCGTAATGATCGCTAAAATGAACATGTTCCGATTGAGCCTGTCCGACAGCCGAACGTGGAACTCATCTTGGACCACGCTGGTACGATCACGAAAGGCATCAAGGTCTTCTACAAAACGCTGAACAACATCAATTGTTTCCCTGGCCTGTTCACGTTCCACATAGTGCTTGAGCGTTCCCAAGAATTCCATCCATCGACCAAGCGCGTCTCGCTGTGGTGCGAGATATCTACGCAGAACGATTGCCTGTCTGCGAACTTCGGTCATTCTACGGCGCGACGCCCGTTGCAGCGCAGCGATGATCGTTTCCTCGATCGTGTCGAGTTCTTCATTGAGATTGTCGAGAGCATCAAAGATGTGGGCCGCAAGATGCCAGGCAAATCGATTGACGAGGTCGTGTGGGGAACGTGGCAGGCGACCATCGGTCATTTCATCCAAAGTATCGTTTATGGCCTCTATGCGATATCGGCGAAGCGAGATGACCCGTTCCTCCGTCACCCATAGTCGCAGAGATATCATGTCGTCCGGCTTCATTCCTTCGTTCAGATTGATACCCCGCAAGTTTAACAGAATGCCGCCGCTGAACAGCGAACACCGTTGCCTGCCCCCTTCCGTGAGGAGTGCCTCAACCAACAAGCGCTCAAGCCCTGCTTGCTCCTCCAGCCAGCGCCGTGTCTCGGGGCGTACCCGATCGAAATGGAGCCACTCAAAGGCGCCGATGGGAAGGTCGACCGCTTCCTGCAAGTCGACTTCCTTGATCTTGTCACCGGCAATGACAAATCTGTTGCAACCATTCTGAAATGTCCCTCTTTCTGCAAAGCAGAAATGTCGCAGGGTAGGGTGACGTTTACCAGGTCTGGCGGTGCGCAGGCCCCCATATACCGCAGTGCCGACAGACCTGGAGGCCGCGGCAGCGGCCTTCTCTTTTTCGCGCCACCACGCCTTGAGTGCCGTTTTAGGGAATACCGCTGACGTCATGCGCAACCGCTTCGCAAATGGCGGTCGGGTCGTCCTTGCCGCGCCGGAACGGTTTCTTCGCTTTTGCGATGTATCCGATCTTCTGCGAGTTTGACTTGATGGGCTGGCGCTTTGGCTGGGGTCGCTTCTCCTGCTCTTCCTTCACCCATTTCAGCACCTCGCCGAGACGTTTATTCTCGACGATCGCAGCCTGGGCAACGCGCTGTTCCTTGTCGAACACGCTAAAGGGCAGGGCCTGGCCCTTCCAGCGCACCTGAAACCGGCCGTCGGGGAAGGCGAAGGTGTCCACCTCTTTGCCGATAATCGCGCGCGTGATCGCGTTCTCCTCGAGCATGATCATGCGCCGATCATAGGTCAGGGTCAGTTGCCGGCCGACATAGCGCTTTTCGCGCCAACACAAGATCTCCGACAGCCGCTCTGCGCCCGTGTTTAAGGCCCGGTGCAAATTGTCAGGACGGGCCGGTTTCTTGGCAAACTGGGCGTTGAAGCGGTCTATAAAGCCCGGCAAGAAGGCGTTTCCAGCATCGATATCGGATATCCCTGCCAGGCGCAGCTCCTTGACCAAGCGGTCCTGGAGGGTTCGGTTGGCGCGCTCGACCCGCCCCTTTGCCTCAGAGGAATTGGCGCAGAGGATCTCGATGTTCAGTTCCGACAAGGCGCGGCCGAACTGGGTTATCCCACTGCCACTCTTGGCGTCCTGCTTGGCGACACGAAACACGGAATGCTTGTCCGAATAGAAGGCCACTGGACGGCCATGGGCACGCAGATAACTGTCCAGCGCGGCAAAGTACGAGAAGGTGCTTTCAGACAGCACGAAGCGCAAGGCCATCAGGGTGCTCGTCGCATCGTCGATGAAGACCAGCAAGGTGCAGGGATCGCCACGCTCTTCGAACCAGCAATGC
This sequence comes from Rhodospirillales bacterium, assembly GCA_965222795.1. Taxonomy (GTDB): domain Bacteria; phylum Pseudomonadota; class Alphaproteobacteria; order Kiloniellales; family CBDCUY01; genus CBDCUY01. The sequence goes on from OZ244972.1 coordinate 5,731,826, forward strand.
TCCGAGCCGTCGATCTGGATCAGCTCGCCCCGGCATTCCCGGCGCAAACGCGGTCGATGAAACCGGCGACGCTGCTTGCGCGGGACCCAGATCTCAGCCTCGATCATCCACTTGCGCAAGGTCTCACGCGAAACCGTTATACCGTCATGCTTCGACAGCATCTCCGCTGCCAGGGTGGGGCCGAAGTCCGCGTACTTCTCGCGGACAAGACCGGTGACAAAATCCCGGCGCGCATCCGAAAGCCGATTGTTCGCAGGCCGGCCACGGGCCTTGTGCCTCAGAGCGGATGCGCCGCCTTGGCGATATCTTTTGAGCAGCCGGAAGAGATGGCGGCGCGTCACGCCCAAGATGTTGGCAGCGGCTTCTCCGTTTAGAACACCCTCGCTAACCTGTGCCAGCACTTCAACCCGCTGAAGCTCGCGCTCGCTCATTAAAACCCGTCCCATGCACGCACTCCCAAACATCCCAATTTGTCCGGGAGAGTGACATTTCTGCTTTGCTCAGGGATGACACTTTAGCTTTGCGCTTACACAAATCGCTTCACTAAATCGACATTATGGGCCTGGTCCAGTCACTTTCATCAACCGAGCAACGTCGCTATTTGATCACGAGAGGCTCGATCCATCACCGACAGGAAGCGGCTGTTGCCGCCGAGGAGGTCGTGTATACAAGGGATAGTGAAATACGTGACCCAACGGCAGGATCATTGAATGGACAGTAGACTATAGAAGTATGAGATCTTGACTGATCGGTGTCATTGATTTGGCCCAAGTGAATGTTTAATTTGGTGCTTTACCTTGAGCTGGTAGCAGCTCAACGATACGACAGGGACAGAAACTGGTGCCTTTTGAGCGGTCTCTTGTGCACTTGGGGGGCAAGATCGGGGTTCTGGACCGCCAGCGCTTGTGGCTCCAAGTTCTTATCGCCATGTTCGCGGGTGTCGTTCTGGGAATCCTCCTGGGTCCGACGATGGGCCTGGTGGACCCCTACACGGCGGTTCTTATCGGTAACTGGCTGGCACTGCCCGGCAAGCTGTTCTTGCTGTCCATTCAGTTCGTTGTCGTTCCTTTGGTTGTCGCATCGGTGATCCGCGGCATAGCCGCTCGTGACGGTGACGGTGACGGTGACGTGGGTCTTGGGCAGCTGGGGAGCCGCACCGCGGCTTTCTTTCTCGTCACCACCCTCGTTGCCGTGGCCATAGGCCTTCTGGTGGCAATTGTGATCGCCCCCGGAAGCTATATAGAAGGCGGAACCCTCCAGTCGGTGATGGCAGGACAAGAGTCAGTCAAGGGGGATGCTCCTAAAGCTGCCCATCTGCCGAATCCCGAGGAAATACCTGATTTCATCATCAGCCTTTTTCCAAAGGATCCCCTAACCACGTTTATCAGCGGCAACATGCTGCAGATCGTGTTGACGGCGGTCATCATCGGCGCCGCCTTAGTGATGACGGCCCCGGATCAGCGCAGACCGCTTCTCGACCTAATGGCCTCGGTCCAGTCCGCTTGCATGGTGATCGTCGGCTGGGTTCTCCGCTTCGCGCCTCTCGCCGTGTTTGGACTGCTGGTTCACATTACGGCGCGGGTGGGATTTTCGGCCCTGATTGGAACCGGTGTCTATGTGGCCACCGTTCTCTTGGGGTTGGCGCTGCTGTTTTCGATCTACATCGGAGTTGTTGGCCTCGTCGCCCGACGCAATGTGAGGAACTTTCTCAAGAGTCTTCGCGAAGTCGCGCTTCTGGCCTTCTCCACGTCGAGCTCGGCCGCGGTAATGCCGCTCAGCCTTAGAACCGCAGAAACGAAGCTCAATGTCACTGCATCCGTCGCGCGCTTCGTGATACCGCTTGGTACGACGATCAACATGGCGGGCACGGCGCTCTACCAAGGTGTAGCTACGTTGTTCCTGGCCCAGGTGTTCCAGGTCGATATCGGGTTTTCAGGCATGGTACTGATCGTCGTTATGGCCACGGGCGCGGCTATCGGCTCTCCCGGAACGCCCGGCGTCGGTATCGTCATTCTCGCGACCATCTTAAACAGTGTCGGCATCCCACCCGCCGGCATAGCCATCATCCTGGGTGTCGATCGCCTGCTCGACATGTGCCGGACGGCCGTAAACGTGACCGGAGACCTGGTCGCCTGCGTCACGATCGATCGATACTGTAGAAGTCCGGCGGTTTTGGCGGGGGAACCTCTTGGGAAGGTGCCAACGCCTGCCATGCGGCACACCTCGTCCCAAGACCCGTCAGAATTGCCACCTCCGAAAGAGTGAGACCCGCTCGATGGAGCTGGTCGGAGAGAAAGTAAATTTGTTTGTTGCGAACGAAGAATTTCATTATAGGACGCAAGTTCACGGTCCGGGGGTTGGAATTTGGCGCGATTTGGTGATTTTTCGCTTCAGAACGAAGCGCTGACGGCGATAGGGGTTCTTGGGGGGCAATTGCGCACGCTGTCAGGCGAAATTGAGCCCTATCCCTTTCAGCGTCGCCGATCTTCGGAGCGATAGCTTGAACGATGGCATCCGTGACCTCGTCCTGGACAGAAAACAAGTCGCCCAGCTCGCGGTCATAGCGTTCAGACCAGGTGTCGGTTCCCGTTTCTGCATCGATCAGATGCGATGAAATTCGGACGTGACCGCCTGATCGGCGCACACTGCCATTCAAGATGTATCGCACCCCCAGAGCGCTCGAGATTTCGCGGTGATTGACCTGATGATCTCTAAAGGCAAATGACGAATTTCGGCCAACGACGAAAAGCGAACGGAAACGGCAGAGCCCGGCGATGACCGGATTTATCGGCGTGCTGCATGCTGCGCATAGCGCTGGGTTGAGCCCGGCTCGGCCATGACCCGCGCGAAGAGCCGCGCTACGCGCTGTGCACATCCACTGGACCGTGCCGGGCGGCAGCATCTCACTTGACGCAGATTGCCGTTTTTAGGCTCCAAGCACCCATTCGCCGGAAACGGCCAAGCCAGTCTCCGATCAGGATGGAAATGTTGAAAGGGAGAACAATGACGGCTCCAATGAGAAAGCGGCCACTCCATAAAACCTCGTGTGGGGATTCATAAAATTGAGGGCGCCCTATATAGGGTAACAATATGGCGGTGCCAAAATGGATTCGGTCTGATGCGCGAGAAATCCTATCGCCGCGGTGAGGTGGAGTGGGCCTTGTGGCAGCTCTTCGCCTCGAACCGACCGGCAGGGGGACGGTCTGTGGTGGGACGGTCTGTGGTGGGACGGTCTGGGGGCCGTTCCGAGGGAGGGCCGCCGGCGAAGTTTCTGACGCGCATCAAATGGCTCCTCGACCTCGACCGGGAAAAGGCCTTCGCCGAGCTTGAGGCGGTAACGGGCGAGCGCTACGCCTTCTACGACGACGCGCCCCAGGGCCACGGGGTGGAGGTGGGCTATCGGCCCTATGCTGTCTTTGCCCTGGCGGTGGCCCTGGATCTCCTGGATGCCGGCTTCAAGCAGGCGGAGGTGGTCTATCTGCTGCGCGGCGCCCGCGGCAAGCTGGCGCGGGTCTATCGGCAGATCTGGAAATGCCCGCCGGTGCCAGCCGAGCAAGTTCCAGCAGAAGACCACCCGGGCTGCCCCAGCTTCGAGGCACAAGGGTTGCGCCTGGGCGACTGCCGGGTCTTCATGCTGGTGCAGAAGGTGGAGATGACCGAGGTCTTGCCGGCGGGGCGGCGCCGGCATGAGCCGCTGTTCACATGCTGAGCGGACGATCTACGGCTCAATCAGGAGCGCCGACGCGATGCCGATTATGCCGATCCTGCGCTAGGAAGAGCGAAGAACCTGTCAGATGCTCTTGCGGCATCCCCTTCCCTCCCCCGCGAACGCCTTGGCCGCGAAATCTGCCGCCGCGAGCCCCTGCGCCGCCGTGGACCTGGAGCCGAACCAGGTCCGCATCGCGGTCGACGGGCGCGCGCTGATGGCGAAGATCGGCGCCGGTGGATTGACTCCCGTCGAGGGTGCAGCGATTCGTCTGACGGAGGCAACCCGTCTGAAAAAAACGCGGCGTGGAAAGAAAACTGCTTCTGGCCGCTGATCAGGATCCGAAAACCAAGCCGGATCCCACCCTCATCCGGCTGCTGGCCCAGGCTCATTGTTGGTTCGAGGATCTAAAGACGGGAAAGGCCCGATCCAACCGGGATCTGATGGCGCAAAGCGGGGTCGACCACGCCGAGGTCGCAGGGGTCTTGCCGCTGGCCCTTCCGGCGCCGGAGATGGTCGCGGCCATCCTGGCAGGCAGCCAGCCGCTCGGGCTGACCGCATCGCGTCTCATGCAGATGAGCGATCTGCCGCTTTCCTGGGCCGAGCAGCGACGTGTCTTGGGCTTTTCCTGAGAAGCTGCAAAGCAGTATTTCCCAAATCTATTGGCTCGCGAAAGGAGCCGGCAGAGACGATTGGTGAAATCGGCCATGTCGTTCCCGAAATCGGCATCTCTCGGCCAATAGATAGCGCCCTGACAGGCACTAGCCCGCGGAACTCTTTAAGCTATTCTGGAAACTCGGAGAAGGGAGCGAAATCCCTCTGACTGGATGGTGGAGCCGAGGGGAGTCGAACCCCTGACCTCTACAATGCCATTGTAGCGCTCTCCCAACTGAGCTACGGCCCCACGAAGCGGCGACGCCGCGCCGCCGAATTGGCTCGGAAGGTATGGTTCAGCGTGCGAGGACGCAAGTGAAAAGTTCGCACCGCCCCGCAGCCATCTCCCTATCGTCTAGAGATCCTCCCTAAATCGTCTAAACGTCCTCCTTATCGTCACCATCCATGACCACTTCCGCCATATCATCCTCGTCTTCACCCAGTTCGGATGCATCTTCGATCAAGGCGTCTTCTTCTTCCTCGTCCTCATCATCTTGCGCATCCTCAAGCTTGTAAGCCTTCTCGGTCGGTTCGTTCTTGGCGGCTGGGCCTTCCGGCTTCGCCGAGGCGTTGCCGCGCCCGCGCCTGGAGCGCAAGACTGCTTCTGGATCAAAGACAGCGTCGCAACGTGGGCAGATAATCGGCGACCGCGATAGGTCATAAAATTTGGCACTGCAACTTTGACAGATGCGCTTGATGCCTTTGTTTGACATGTCGACAGCTCCCCTTCGACACTGGTCGGCACGTAGAGAATTCAGTCTGGCAATTGCCACGAAGATTCCTTCCTGTCAACGGCGCCTGACGGGCTTTGTGGCTTGGCTGCAATCATGCTTGCTGTTGCATGCCGAGAACAATGTGGTAGAGAGCCTCTTGGGTTGTGTTTCAAATGATGATTTTGGAAAGGTTAGCTGCCAGTGGTAGCCCTGATCGCCCATCCCAGCGAAGCCTTGTCGGGCTGTCTGCGACTGCCTGGGGATAAGTCGATTTCCCACCGAGCACTCATTTTGGCGAGCTTGGCGCAGGGCCAAAGCCAGGTCAGGGGGCTTTTGGAATCGGAAGACGTGATGGCGACCGCCGCGGCCTTGCGCCTCCTAGGGGCATCGATCGACCGGCGGCCCGACGAAACCTGGCTGATCGAAGGCCCCGGCCTGGGGGCGCTGAAGGAGCCCACCAAGGTTCTCGATCTCGGCAACTCCGGCACTGGCATCCGCTTGCTCATGGGTGTGGCCGCTGGGCATCCGCTAACCGCGATCTTCGTCGGCGACGCTTCTTTGCAGGCGCGCCCTATGGAACGGGTTGCCAAGCCACTGCGGGCCATGGGTGCTCGGGTACTGGCGCGCCAAGGCTGTCGCCTACCCCTGGCAATCTCGGGCGGACGCTCTCTGCGCCCCATCAGCTACCGCCTGCCGGTCGCCTCGGCCCAGGTCAAATCGGCGATCTTGCTGGCCGGACTTTCGGCCGCGGGTGAGACCAAGGTCTATGAAGCCACACCGACCCGCGACCACAGCGAAATCATGCTTCGCCACTTCGGCGCCAACGTCAAGTTGGAAACAGGAGAAGAAGGAGACTGTATTACGCTGCAGGGCCAGTCCCGGTTGACCGCCTGTGATATCGCCGTACCGGCGGACCCGTCTTCGGCAGCCTTTGCCATGGTTGCCGCTGCCTGCTTGCCGGGTTCCGAGGTGCACATTCCGGGTGTCGGCCTTAATCCGCGACGTATCGGTCTGATCTCGACCCTCGAAGAGATGGGCGCCAAGATCCGTGTTTCGAACCGACATCGGGTCGGCGGCGAGCTGGTGGCCGATTTACTTGTGGCCGGAACCGCGTTGCACGGTGTCGAAGTACCGGCTGAACGGGCGCCTTTGATGATCGATGAATACCCGATCCTTGCGGTCGCCGCGGCAACCGCTGAAGGACCCACCGCCATGTATGGCCTGGCCGAACTGCGGGTAAAGGAAACCGACCGCCTGGCCGCCATGGCGAGTGGCCTAGCGGCCTGCGGCGTCAGTGTCGAGGAGGGCAAGGACAGTCTGATTGTCCTCGGTGCTGGCGGCCGGCCAAAGGGCGGACCCAAAACGGCTATTCCGACCTATCTCGATCACCGGATTGCCATGAGTTTTCTCGTCCTCGGTACAATAAGCCAGAAAGCGATCACTATTGATGACGATGGGCCTATTGCCACCAGCTTTCCGGGCTTTGCCCGCTTGATGAACGGCCTTGGTGCCCGGATCACGCCATGATCATCGCCGTCGATGGACCTGTTGCGGCCGGCAAGGGCACGCTGGCCCGGCGGCTCGCTGATCACTTTGGCTTCGCCTACCTCGATACCGGGAGACTCTACCGCGCGGTAGCGGCCAAGATGCTGGCCACAGGGGTCAACGTCGCTGACTCGGCCAAGGCCCTGGCCATTGCCGAAAAACTCGACTTGGAGGATCTCGCCGTAGCGGGCCTACGTGATGAGGCGGTGGGCGCCCTGGCCTCGGCCATCGCCGTTGATCAGAGAGTGCGGCGGGCGCTGCTGGCGCTGCAGCGTTGTTTTGCCACCAGCCCTCCCAACGGGGCTGATGGCGCGGTAATCGATGGCCGCGATATTGGCTCGGTCGTGTGTCCCGACGCGGACATTAAACTTTTTGTCACCGCCGCCCCGGAAATTCGGGCACAAAGGCGACATAAGGAGTTGCTTGAACGCGGCGAGCCGAGTATATACGCGCGCGTCCTTGACGGACTGGTTGAACGCGACCGGCGCGACAGTGCCCGCGAAATTTCCCCGCTGAGACCGGCGGAGGATGCAGTGGTCCTCGACACCAGCTCGCTGGACAGTGAGGCGGCCTTCGCGGCCGCATTGAAGTTGATAGACGCACGGCTCCAGGAAAAAGGCCGTTAACGGCAAGTGCCACAAACACCCCCATCCAGCCCGACAGAGATCGGGAAGACCACCGGAACCAACCGGTCGGCCTGGACTATTGTATAGAAGGAACCCTCTTGATGGCCGAAACCGCCAACCAAACAGACACTTCTCCAAAGGAAAGCTTTGCCGCCCTGCTCGACGAGTCGCTCGGTTCCGCCGGGCATCTGGAAGGCACCGTTCTCAAAGGCATTGTGGTCGCTGTCGACAATGACAGCGCCGTCATCGATGTCGGCTTGAAGTCAGAAGGACGCGTCGCATTAAAGGAATTTGCGAGCTCGGGACAACCGCCCGAGGTGAAACCCGGCGACGAGGTCGAAGTCTACCTGGAACGCATGGAGAACAAAAACGGTGAAGCGGTCCTGTCGCGAGAGAAGGCCAAGCGCGAAGAAGCCTGGACCCAGTTGGAGGGTGCCTTCACCGCCAACGAGCGGGTGACCGGTGTCATCTTTGGCCGCGTCAAGGGCGGCTTCACGGTCGATCTCTCGGGTGCCGTAGCCTTTCTGCCCGGTAGCCAAGTTGATATTCGTCCAGTGCGTGACGTCAGCCCCTTGATGGGATCCCCCCAACCCTTCCAGATTCTGAAGATGGATCGCAGTCGCGGCAACATCGTGGTGTCCCGGCGCGCGGTTTTGGAGGAGACGCGGGCCGAGCAGCGCTCTGAGCTGGTCGCCAACCTGCGCGAGGGCCAGGTCTTGCAAGGTGTGGTCAAAAACATCACCGACTATGGCGCCTTCGTCGACTTGGGCGGTGTTGACGGCCTGTTGCATGTCACCGACATTTCCTGGAAGCGCATCAATCACCCACAAGAAGCGCTTGGCATCGGGCAACAGGTGGATGTCCAAGTCATCCGCTTTAACCCGGAGACCCAGCGTATTAGCCTCGGCATGAAGCAGCTTGAGGCCGACCCCTGGGAAGGGGTGGGTGCCAAGTATCCGATCGGGGCAAAGTTCACCGGTCGGGTTACCAACATCACCGATTATGGCGCCTTCGTGGAACTTGAGGCCGGCATTGAGGGCCTGGTACACGTGTCGGAGATGAGCTGGACCAAGAAGAATGTCCATCCCGGCAAGATCGTCTCGACCAGTCAAGAAGTCGAGGTCATGGTGCTCGACGTCGACGAGCAGAAGCGGCGCATCAGCCTCGGCCTGAAACAGTGCCTGTCCAACCCCTGGGAGGCCTTTGTCGACAACTATTCCGCCGGCTCTGAGCTCGAGGGCGAAATCAAGAATATCACCGAGTTTGGCCTCTTCATCGGCCTACCGGGCGAAATCGACGGTATGGTCCATCTGTCCGATTTGGACTGGAATCGCTCGGGCGACGAAGCGCTCAAAGACTATCGCAAGGGCGACATGGTCAAGGTCAAGGTGCTCGATGTGGATGTCGAGAAGGAGCGCATATCCCTCGGTATCAAGCAGCTCGAAAGCGATCCTTTCGGCACCAGCCTCAAGGCGACCAAGAAGGGCGATATCGTCACCTGCACGGTCAGCCAGGTGGTCGACAATGGAATCGAGGTGACGCTCGCCGACGGTGCGGTTGGGTTCATTCGCAAAGCAGAACTCGGCCGGGACCGCGGCGACCAGCGTCCGGACCGCTTCGCCATCGGCGAGAAGGTTGACGCGAAGGTCATCTCGATTGACAGCAAGAATCGCAAGTTCTCGTTGTCGATCAAGCAACGCGAGATACAAGAGGAAAAGCAAGTCATGGCCGAATACGGCTCGTCGGACTCGGGCGCGAGCCTGGGCGAGATTCTTGGACCGGCGATTTCTCGGGCTGTCCAAGAAAAAGGCCCAAAGGCCGATCAGGAGGAGGCCCCTGCGACCGACAGCGACGGCTCCTAAGGCTTGCTCTCGAAACGGGAAACGTCGATTCTTCCGCAGCCAACTAGGTGTGGCGGCCGCGTTCTGGAAGCGATCGGATGTTCTGAGGAATCGGGCTTTGTTCTCAAAGCCCTATGCTTGACGTGAACCGGTCGCTCTGGCACCCTTGCATGGTCAGGGTGGAAGGTGCCGCCAGCCCCGGCAGAAGTGTTATCGGCACGCGAGGAGGTTCCCCGTTCGTCTTTTGGGGCGTTGCCTTCCCGCCAAGACAGGCATGGGTAATCGGCCTTCATGTGAGGACGTCAATATGACCAAGTCCGAGCTCATTCAGCAGATTGCTGAGCTCAATCCGCACCTTTACCACCGTGATGTGGAACGAATCGTGGCAACGATTTTTGATGAGATTGCCGAGGCTTTGGCTCGCGGCGATCGCGTAGAGTTGCGCGGTTTTGGTGCATTTTCCGTCAAGCGGCGGGGTGCCCGCGTGGGCCGAAATCCGCGAACAGGGGATGCTGTGGATGTGGCTGAAAAGAACACCCCGTTCTTCAAGACCGGTAAACAACTGCGTGAGCGTCTGAATTCACCAACCTGACGGCGCACGCGTTTTGTTGGCTGGCGCCTTCGGAACACCGGCGGATCCCGAGTAAAGGGAATTCGGCCTATGAGGCTGCAGGAAAATCATGAAACACCTTAGTTGGATTATTACCCTCCCCCTTCTAGCCATAGGCCTGGTCTTTTCGATCGCCAATCAAGATCTGGTCACGATTGATCTTTGGCCTTTGGAAAGGGAGGTTAGCCTGCCAATGTACTTGGTGGTGTTGGGCGCCGTCTTCCTCGGCTTTCTGGCCGGCGTGGTCGCGAGTTGGCTAGCTGGCGGACGGCGACGGCAGCGCTCGCGCGCCAATGCCTTCAAGGTGACGACCATGGAACGCGAGATCGAGCAGTTAAAGCGGCGCCAGGAGGCAAGCCAGTCGAGCTCCGCAAGCAAGACCCCGCCACCGTCTGGATCACCAGCCGTAGCCTCATTGCCAGCGCCTTCTGCCGGCTCTTAGGAGCCCAGATGCGGATCATTTCCGCGGCGGACATCGAGACTGCGCTTGATTATGACAGTCTTATGGAGCGCTTGCGGAACGCCTTTCGTCGGGGAGCGACGGTCCCGGCCCGGCATCATCACATTATCGAGAACCAAGGCAGCGCGGACGGTGATCTGCTGTTGATGCCGGCGTGGCAAATGGGCCGGCATCTCGGCATCAAGGTCGTCACCATCTTTCCTGGCAATGCCGATCGCAGCCTACCGTCGGTCATGGGGAGTTACCTACTGCTCGATGGTCGAACCGGCCTCCCTTTGGTGCTCATCGATGGGGCGTGCTTGACTGTCAAACGAACGGCGGCCGCTTCCGCTTTGGCTTCCAGCTACCTCTCGCGTCCCGACAGCGAGCGCCTGCTGATGGTCGGCACCGGCGCCATGGCACCAAACCTCATCGCCGCGCATGCGATCGCGCGACCGATCTGCAATGTGCTAATATGGGGGCGAAACCATGGCAAAGCCGTCAAGCTGGCAAAGCGCCTCAATCGCGCCAACTTTCGCGTCGCCGCGACTGACAACCTAGAAGATTCGGCCCGCGGCGCGCACATTATCTCTTGTGCGACCCTATCAACAGAACCCTTGATCAGGGGGAACTGGCTGCAGCAAGGCCAACATATCGATCTGGTCGGTGCCTTTCGTCCGGATATGCGCGAATGTGATGATGTAGCGGTGCGTCGTGCTAGAGTGTTTGTCGACACCCGCGAGGGCGCCTTGGAGGAAGCAGGAGATATAGTGCAACCGATCCGTGACGGGGTATTGTCCGCCGACGACATCGCCGCTGATCTCTACCAACTAACCCGAGGCGAACGCGCAGGACGACGGTTTTATGATCAAATTACGCTCTTCAAATCGGTGGGAACGGCGATTGCGGACTTGGCGGCGGCACAGCTAGCCGTCGAAAGAATCTAGTCGCCAAGGAGTTTTCGTTTCAATAGACCTTCAAAGCCAAACAGTGGAAGATCCGTCGGTGCCAAGCTACGACAACAATCAGTCTACCGGGAGGCGCCCGGCAGCTGTCGCTAAGATGAAAGGAACACCTTTGCAAGAACTGCAACCCAAGGAACGCATTCTGGTCGCGCTGGATACGCCCAACCTCGCACGTGCATCAGGGATTATTGAGCATTGCCGAGAGGAGGTTGGCGGTTTCAAAGTCGGCCTTGAATTCTTCAACGCCCAAGGCCCGCAAGGCGTGCGGGCCTTGCCGCCGATGCGCCGCATGTTCCTCGATCTTAAACTTCATGACATCCCCAACACCGTGGCTGGTGCAATGCGATCCGCCGTCACCTGCCGGCCGACCATGATCACGGTCCATGCAGCCGGTGGTCGCGCCGTGATGCGCGCAGCCAAGCTGGCCGCCGAGGAGGCAAGTGTCGACCTTGGCGTTGAGCGGCCGTTGGTCCTAGCGGTAACGGTCCTCACCAGCCTCGATGAAGCCGACTTGGCGGAACTAAGCCACGGGACGGACATGTCGCTCTCCAACTACGTTCTAAGGCTTGCGGCGCTCGCTCAATCGGAAGGTCTCGACGGAGTAATCTGCTCGCCTGCTGAAATCGCACGACTGCGTCGCACCTGTGGTGAGGACTTCCTACTTGTCGTACCGGGAATAAGGCCAGAGCACACGGACCTGGGCGACCAAAAAAGAATCGCAACGCCAGCGCTAGCGGTATCCAGAGGGGCGGACTATCTGGTGATTGGGAGGCCAATAACTGAGGCGGTCTCACCGGCAAGAGCCTGCCGGGATATCGCTCGCGAGATCGCTGAGGCGTTCGCGACCTCGCCAGCATGAACAGATTGGAATCCGACCATGGCGCGAGCCCAAGGCCCGCAAACGTTAAATCCCTTGCCGGTCATGGAGACGGCAAGGGAAGTTTTTGTGACCTACAAAACCCATCTTCGGTACCTGCCCGATGCGGCACTGGTCCCTTTTTGCCTATCTTTTCTTCTTATGATCATGGAGGCATTGGCGGGACGGGCCAGCTTTGCCAGTTTCGCTATCTTCGCTCTTGCCCAGATTCCGCCGATGGTCTTGTTCGCGGTTTCCTGGTTCCGTCTGATTCTATTGGGGCCAGCCGAGTCACTGAAGGACCCGCTGCTACGCTGGTCGCGCCGTGAAACCCGCGTGTTGCGGAATCTAATCATCATTGTTGTTGTCGCAGCCACCTTCACCGCCATCCTCGTCCAATTTGGGAGCCCACAGCAGGGCTCCAGCTTCCTTGCCGGGCTCCTCGCGATGTTGGCGAGCTTTATCCTTCTCGCGGTGATCATCGGACTTTGTTTAAGCCTGCCCGCCGAGGCAGTAGATGAAAACTATTCGCTTCGCCAGGCATGGCAGGATTCGCGACATTGCCTGTTCAACCTTCTCAGTATCGTGATCGTCATTTTTCTGCCGGCGCAAATAGCGGCGATGATTCTCATCAGTTTCGTCACATCGGTGCAGGGATTGGTTGCGCCCGCGTTGATTGTCGGCGGGCTCTTGGGATATCTCATTTACGGGCTCTGGTTCACCTTGCTGGCGGTCGTCTTCCGGCGTCGTACCGGTTGGCAAGCGCCGCGGAGCTAAAGGCAATGCCGGTCGGTGTCAAAATTTGTGGGATCAATTCGCCTGCGGCGATGGCGGCGGTGGTTGCTGGCGGGGCGCAGATGGTTGGGTTTAACTTCTACCCGCCCAGCCCGAGGGCGATCACGGCGGAAGAAGCGGGCATCTTGGCGGCACAGCGCCGCGGCGATACGGCAATCGTTGGCGTCTTCGTCAACGAAAGCGATGCAAGCATTGCCGAGGTCTTGCGTTCAGCACCCCTCGACTTGCTGCAACTGCATGGAGGCGAGAGCCTAGAACGGGTCGCCGAAATTCGCCGGCGCTTCAATTTGCCAGTGATCAAAGTGCTACCCATCGCCACACGTGAAGACCTGGACCAGGTCGACCGTTTTGTCGAGGTTGCCGATCACCTCCTCTTCGACGCAAAGCCACCGAAAGGCATGAAAAATGCCCTGCCGGGCGGCAACGCCCTGCACTTCGACTGGACCCTGCTGGCCGACTGTGAAGCGCTCCAAGGCGAAAAGCCCCCGTCTTGGCTCCTTTCTGGTGGCCTCAACCTCGATAATCTCGAAACGGCGGTGCGGACGAGCGGCGCCAAGATGGTGGACCTCGCGTCCGGCGTGGAACTTCGTCCCGGGGTGAAGTCGCCGGAGAAAATCAGTGCGCTCTTGGCGGCCGCCGCGGCTCTCTAGCGCGTAAGCTGGCCGCCAAAGAGGTCAGCCCTTAAAATCAAGCCATTGCGGGCGACGACGGAATGCGGCAAAGTCCGGCGCGCTTTCATGAACTAGAGATGACAGGCGATGCAAAGCCGCAACAGCTACCGCGACGGCCCGGACGAGGCAGGACACTTTGGCATCTATGGCGGCCGCTATGTGGCAGAAACCCTGATGCCCCTAATCTTGGATGTCGAACGCGCATACGACGCGGCGAAAGACGACCCCGCATTCCAAGCAGAGATTGATTATTATGCGACCCATTACGTCGGCCGGCCGAGTCCGCTCTATTTCGCCTCCCGGCTGACGGAACACTTCGGCGGCGCCAAGCTCTATTTCAAGCGCGACGAGCTCAACCACACCGGCGCCCACAAGATTAACAATTGCATGGGCCAGATCCTCCTCGCCCGGCGCATGGGCAAAAAGCGGATCATTGCTGAAACCGGCGCTGGCCAGCATGGCGTTGCCACTGCCACGGTCTGCGCCCTTTTCGACATGCCTTGCGTGGTTTACATGGGGGAAACCGATATCGAACGGCAAAAGCCCAACGTCTTCCGCATGAAGATGCTGGGCGCCGAGGTGGTGCCGGTCACCAGCGGCAGCAGAACCCTGAAAGACGCGCTAAACGAAGCGCTGCGCGACTGGGTGGCCAATGTTGAATCGACCTTCTACATCATCGGCACGGTGGCGGGGCCACACCCCTATCCGGCCATGGTTCGCGACTTCCAATCGGTGATCGGCGAAGAGGTCCGCGAACAGCTGATGGCCGCCGAAGGGCGCCTGCCGGACAGCTTGGTGGCCTGCATTGGCGGCGGATCTAACGCCATGGGCCTGTTCTATCCTTTTCTTGATGACCAGGATGTCCGCATCATCGGGGTCGAGGCTGCCGGTCATGGCCTAGAGACAGGCGCACATGCGGCGTCCTTGACCGGCGGCGGTCCCGGCGTCCTGCACGGCAACCGCACCTATCTGCTGCAGACCGACGACGGCCAGATCAAGGAGGCACACTCCATATCCGCCGGTTTGGACTATCCGGGCATTGGACCGGAGCATGCATGGCTACACGACTTGAAGCGTGTCGAGTATGTATCGGCGACCGACAAGGAAGCGCTTGCCGCCTTCAGCCTTTGTTCCCGCCTCGAAGGCATCATCCCGGCGCTAGAGCCTTCCCATGCGCTGGCCCACGTGGCCAAGATGGCGCCAGCGCTGCCCAAGGATCACCTGATCGTCATGAACATGTGCGGGCGCGGCGATAAGGACATATTCACCGTAGCCGATGCGCTGGGCGCAGAGATTTAGAGGATTGCATGGCACAGGCTGACTCTAGCAGGACGGTTTCCGGCGTGGAGAGCCGGCTGGAGCACCGCTTTGCGACACTTCGAGCCGAAGGTCGTGCGGGGTTTGTCACTTTTACCATGGCGGGCGACCCGGATTATGAGACCTCGCTGCAAATCCTTCGCGGACTGCCAGCTGCCGGCGCCAGTGTGATCGAGATCGGCATGCCTTTCTCCGACCCCATGGCGGACGGGCCCGCAGTACAAGCGGCCGGTCAACGGGCCCTGCGCGCCGGCATGACACTCGAGAAGACCCTAAACTTGGTCAGCGCCTTTCGGGAAAGGGACCGCGAGACGCCGATCGTCTTGATGGGCTATTACAATCCAATTTACATTTATGGGGTCGAGCGCTTCCTGCAGCGTGCCTTATCTGCCGGTGTCGACGGCCTGATCGTGGTGGACTTGCCGCCGGAGGAAGACAGCGAGCTCTGCGAGCCAACCTTGCGTGCCGGTTTGCATTGGATCCGCTTGGCGACCCCGACGACCGACAGAATGCGATTGCCACGCGTGCTGCAGAACACCAGCGGCTTTCTCTATTACGTCTCGGTCATGGGGATAACCGGCACGCGCTCGGCGACGGAAACCTCAATCCGGGAGGCAATTGCCCATCTGCGGGAACACTGCGACCTACCAATCGCCGTCGGATTTGGCATCAAGACACCGGAACAGGCCGCTGCGGTCGCCAAAGTCGCCGATGCCGCCGTGGTTGGTTCTGCCCTGGTCGATAAAGTGAAGCAAGGCCTGGACAGCGAAGGGCGACCCACCGATTCCTTGGTGTCCCAGGTTCTGTCACTGGTATCGTCGCTTGCCGATGGCGTTCGACGGGCCCGCGGCTAATTTAGGAAGAGAGAGGCCCCGGTGAACTGGATATCCAACTTCGTCAGGCCGAAGATCCGTGCGCTGGTGCAAAAATCGGACGTGCCGGACAATCTTTGGGAGAAATGTCCGGCTTGCGATCAAATGATTTTTCACCGCGACTTGGATTCCGGGCTGCGGGTGTGCCCGCACTGCGATCATCATATGCGGATCAGTGCCGCGCGTCGCTTCGAGCTGCTCTTCGATCCAGAAAGCTACAACGTTATCGAGCTGCCCAAGACCATCATTGACCCGCTTAAGTTCCGCGACAGCAAGCGCTATTCGGACAAACTCAAGGAAGCCCATACCCGTGCCGGCCTAACGGAAGCCATTGCCGTCGCCCATGGCAAGATCGATGGCCTCCCCGTGGTCATCGCCGCCTTTGACTTCAGTTTCATGGGCGGCTCCATGGGGGTGGCGGTCGGCGAAGGCCTACTCGCGGCCGCTAAGTTGGCCGTGCTGCAGGAGGCCTCGTTGATCGTGGTTCCTGCCTCGGGCGGCGCCCGCATGCAGGAAGGCATTCTGTCGCTGATGCAAATGCCGCGTAGCGTGATTGCCTGTGACATGGTGCGCGAGGCAGGTCTTCCCTACATTGTGATTTTGAGTGATCCGACGACCGGCGGAGTTTCCGCTTCCTTTGCCATGTTGGGGGACGTGGCAATCGCCGAACCCGGTGCCATCATCGGATTTGCCGGTCCGCGAGTGATCGAGGAAACCATCCGCCAGACCCTTCCGGAGGGTTTCCAACGATCTGAGTACCTGCTGGATCACGGCATGATCGACATGGTCGTTCACCGGCGAGATTTGCGTGCGACTTTAGCACAGCTCTTGCAACTGCTGCGAAACAAGGTCCCGGATAACGCACCCGACGGCACAACCCACGAAGAGTCAGACGCTTCGCCAAGCGAGCCCGAAACCATTGACCAATCCAGCACTGGCGACGAACCGGCCGCCAACTGACGCCATCTTGGCGCGGCTGAGCAGGTTACACCCGAAAGTCATCGATCTTTCGCTCGGCCGTATCGAGCGCTTGCTGGCACGCCTAGGCAACCCGCAGCAAGGCTTGCCGCCCGTGGTTCACGTGGCCGGAACAAACGGCAAAGGCAGTGTTATCGCTTTTCTCCGAGCCATGTTCGAAGCAGACGGGCTCAAGACCCATGTCTACACCTCGCCGCACCTGGTGCGCTTCCACGAACGCATTCGCCTGGCCGGTAGCTTGATAGACGAAGGCTATCTGGCGGAACTTTTGAGCGAATGCGAAGCGGCCAATAGCGGAGAGCCCATTACCTTCTTTGAAATCACCACGGCGGCGGCCTTTCTTGCCTTTTCGCGAACGCCAGCCGATGTGGTCTTACTGGAAACCGGGCTGGGCGGGCGTCTGGACGCAACCAACATGGTACCCTGTCCCGCGCTCTCGGCGATCACCTCTATATCCATCGATCATACGCAGTTCCTGGGCGACACCCTACGCCGTATCGCAGGCGAAAAGGCGGGAATTCTGAAGCCTGGGGTTCGAGCGGTAATCGGCCCACAGCCCAAGCCTGCGCGCGAAGCTATCCTAGAACATGCGCAGCAAGTCGAAGCTCCCCTCTTCCTTTATGGCGAAGATTGGACCTATCGGTCGGCAGTGGGCGGCTTTATCTACTCTGGCGCCGGCAGCAAGCAACGTTATCCAAAGCCAGGCCTGATCGGCGACCATCAAGTGGAGAACGCGGCCTTTGCGCTTGCTTGCGCGGAGTCCCTGCCCGCATTTTCCCTCAGCGACGACGCCAGACGCCGAGGTCTTGTCGAAGCCCGCTGGCCCGGTCGCTTGCAGCGATTGTCGCAAGGCCCACTGCTGGACCTCTTACCGCAGGCGCAGGGGACATCTGCTTGGGAACTATGGCTAGACGGCGGTCACAACTCCGAGGCCGGGCGCGTGCTTGCCAAGGTCCTGCGCGATTGGTCAGATAAGCCTGTCCATCTCATATTCGGCATGATGAACTCCAAGGCGCCGGCAACTTTCTTGAGACCCTTGATACCCCTGGTGGGTTCGGTGCGCGCGGTCACGATCCCAGGCGAAACCGGCGCCTTGGCGGCCAAGGACGCGGCCCAACAAGCTGAGGCCCTGGGCATTCAGGTCAAGGCCATGTCGAGTGTGACAGCCGCGGTGAATGAGGTGTTGCTGGAGGAGAAGCGGCCCGGGCGAATCCTCATTTGTGGCTCCCTTTACCTTGCCGGCACCGTTCTACGCGACAACTCGTAACCGCCAACAGGCAACGAACCTCGCCGAGACCGACGAGGTTCGCCTGTGTCGCTAAGGATTTTGTCTTGTGGTCTAGATGACCGACTGCACCCAGTCCGCCAATTGAGTCTTCGGCAAGGCGCCCACCTTGGTGGCGGCGACCTGACCGTCCTTGAACAGCATCATCGTCGGGATACCGCGTACCCCGTATTTCTGCGGCGTAAGCGGATTGTCATCGATGTTCATCTTGGCCACAGTCAACTGCTCAGACATTTCTGAGGCAATTTCCTCTAGGGCCGGCGCAATCATCTTGCAGGGCCCGCACCACTCCGCCCAAAAGTCAACCAAAACGGGTCCTGATGCATTTAATACATCATCATCAAAACTCTGGTCGCTGACACTCGTCGTACTCATTCCTGGTTTCCTTATGCGATTGAGCGCCGGACCCTGCCTTCCAGCGCGGGAGCATGAACTCAATGTAGGGAGGCTCACCCGGCGGCGTCAAGGCGCGTATTCTGCCAAGAAATCATCGCTGATTTGCATCAAACGCGGGGCATCCGTCCACAGGAGGGCGCAGTTTATGGGCTTTCCTGGATAGACCGCAGCGATGGCTTCCCGATAGGCCGCCAGTTGGCGCAGGTAGGATCGAGGGACCTCTTCTTGCTTGGCAGGCGCCGGCCGATCGGTCTTAAAATCAACGATTAAAACACTCTTATCGTTGACAAAAAGGCGATCTATCTGGCCCGACAAGGTGCTGCGCCCCGCAGACGTTTGAACCTTGGCAAGAACCGGCACCTCAGCCCTACTTCCAGGCCCGAACAGGGGGGCAAAGGCCTGATCATTCAACACGGCGAGGGTTTCCTTGAAAATCTCATTTTGCTGCCCTCCATCGAGCCCATGAATGGGCAAGGATAGGTAGTGTTTGGCTGCGTTTACCCGCTCATCTTCAGGTAAATCCGGAAGGATCTGCAGCAGTCGGTGGATAAGGCGGCCACGCTGAAACCGCAGGCCATGGTCGGTCCCAAGCGGCGAGCGAAGTGCTGCTTCCTTACCAAGCGCGCTCGGCGCCAGGGGTATCACCGGCTGAACCTCACCCGTGACAGCTCTTTGCGCCCAATCCGGCAGAGGCTGGTCCGATTTTCCGATGGTCCCAGGGTCCTCGCGCGGGCTGGCCGCCGCCTGCGCGCAAGATAGGCGCCATCCTTCGCCGGGTGGGATTGCCAGGTCTTCCCCAAGATCGGAAAAGTCAAAGCTATGCCGCAGCGCACCTTCGACGTCCGCTTCGCAAGCTGTCTTGATCAAGTTATACCAACAATGAGGCTTCGGCGTTTGCCGGCCGGCCCAGCCGCAGACGTAAAGGCGATCTTCGGCTCGTGTCATGGCCACGTAAAGCAGCCGGTTCTGTTCTTCCTCAACTAGGATTTGCGCCCGACTTCGAGCAACACGGCAATGCTGTTCGGCGAACTCCACCTTAGGCAGCCAAAGCGGCAAACTTATCCCTGAACCCTCCTCTGCGCTCCACAGGATCGGTTTTAGTTGGTTCGGGCTCGGCACCTGCATGGTATCCGGCAGAATGACCACAGGGGCTTGCAGGCCCTTGGCGCCGTGCACGGTCATCACCCGAACCGCATCACTCCCCTGCTCTAGGTCGCGCTTGATCTCCTGCTCCCCGGCCTCGACCCACTGCAGGAAACGTTGCAGCGAAGGGACCTCCCGTTTTTCGAACTCAAGCGCCAGCGACAAGAACTCATCGATCGGATCCCTGGCTTCCAAGCCAAGGCGCGCCTGCAAAGCTTTTCGACCCCCTTGGCGATCGAGACAATCGCTGTAGAGTTCGAAAGGCGAAAGGTAGTCGGTTTTTGCCATGAGGTCGGCCAGGTTGCGATGCGCTTCTTCATAGGCGGAATTTTCCCCGGCCTTGGCAACCAGACGCCGCCACAACGAGGTTTTGCCGCGCCCGTAGGCGAGGTCAAAGAGATCGTCATCGGACAGGTTGATCAAGGGGCCCCTCAGGACAGTGGCCAGCGCCAGATCGTCGTTTGGCAACAGCAGGAACTGACCAAGCACGATCAGGTCCATCACCGCCAACTCTTGGCTAAGGCTCATGCGGTCGACGCCGGCTACCGGAACCCCGCGCTCTTTGAGCTCGCGCACCAAATCCTTGACGAACTTGATACGTCGGCGCACCAAGACCAAGATATCGCCCGCCCTCATGCGGCGACCACGGGCCTCCAGCCACGCCTCCGGGTCCTCGCGCTTCGGATCGATCCAACGTTCAATTTTCCTTGCCAACAGCTTGGCGAGCTTGCGCCGGGCGGAATCCTCACTCTTGCGAATTTTCGGCGGTTCCCAGGGCGTCGGCCGAACCAGTTCGCTTTCGATCAACGCGGGCCAGACTTCCACCAGACCAGCCATGCCGCTTCGCGACGGGACGTGGCTTATGGGTGCTTGATCAAAGCGCAGCCCGCGGGCCGCATCCTCGCCGGCGAAAACCCCGTCGACGGTTTTCAAGACGGCTTCCGTCGAACGGAAGGAGAAATTGAGCTCCACCGCGCGCCAGCGGCGGCCGGCATTGCTCACTCTATGACCATAGCTATCCCTGAGCCGCCTAAAGACCGCAGGATCGGCGCCTTGGAAGCTGTAAATCGACTGTTTCAAGTCGCCCACAGCAAAAATGCTGCGCTCGACTTCTCTTTGCGCCTCCTCGGCAAAAAATTCTGAGGTCAGCGCTTCTACCATCTGCCACTGGGCAGGGCTGGTATCCTGCGCCTCGTCGATTAGGATATGATCGATGCCGCCATCGAGCTTGTACATCACCCAAGAGACACCGCCGTGGCGGCGCAACAAGCGGCCGGTACATTCAATGAGGTCGTCGTAGTCCAACTCGGCGCGAAGCTTCTTTTCCCGTTCGTAGCGATCGATGAGCGCCGTGCCAAGCCGCAGCAAGGCCTCGGTCGCGCGCGCCACCGTCAGAGCGTTGAGTCGCTCTTGCACCGCCAGCAAGCGCTCGCCTTCTTGTGCGAGAATCTCCTTACCGTCGGGACAGGCCTTCTGGCTCTTCTTGTCCAGTATATTGCCGCGCAGCCCGTTGTCCTTGGTCAAGAACACGGATCTGTAATCCTCAAAGACGTCCAGGCGTTCTCGAGGCGTGGAAGCAAGCCAGGCATTCAGCCGCGCCGCATAGCCACGATCCCTAACCCCACCCGTTGCCAGGCCGCGCTGCAGCCGCAAGACCGCGTCCAGGTCGAAGGCGTCATCTTCGCTGGCAGCCAACTTGATGGCGGCCTCGCCGTCTTCCATCGAAACGCCCAGATGGGCAAATACCCTTTCGATCAAGACCTCGAGGCCACCGGCCTGCAGCAAGGCCTGGTTAAGCCGAAGACGTTGCGACAAAAGCTCTCTCAGGAGGTTGCGTAGTGTCCGCTCAGCGGCATAGGTCACCACGGTAGCGATTGCGGCGCTTAGCAAGGAATCTCCGTTTTCTTCGGCCGTGGCAAAAACATGCTCCTGGGCTGCCTGGCGCAGCGTTGCGGCAGCTTGTTCCTCAAGCACCTCGAAATGCGGCGGCAGGCCAGCCTCGAGAGGAAAGCGCGACAGCAGGGCCTGGCAAAAGGCGTGCACCGTTTCAAAGCGCGGTCCGCCGGGGTCATCAATGGTTTTGGCAAAAAGTTGGCGGGCCCGTTCGGCCTGATCCCGCCTCGGCGTCCTGCCCAGTAAGCCGGTTAGGTCGAGGCGCAGGGCATCTGCCTCGATGGTCGCCCACCGGCTTAACCGGTACATCAAGCGATTGGCCATTTCCGCGGCGGCTGCCTTGGTGTAGGTGAGGCAAAGGATCTTGTTGGGCGCTACGTCCTCGAGCAGGAGATGCAAGACCCGGTCGGTCAGAACCTTGGTCTTGCCCGAACCAGCAGACGCCGCCACCCAGGCCGAGGCCGAGGGATCGGAAGCGCGGCGCTGGTCGACGCTCGCCATTTCCACGGCAGATGGCTCCGCCAGGCTCACCGCTGCTCTTCCTCTAAATCGCCGGCCCATTCATGCAATCTTTCAAGATGTTCGAAGTCGTTAAAGCGGGGCCGTTCGCGCAGATGGTTGATCGCGACATAGGGTGTCTCGGGATCGTCGAAAGCAGTCACCAGTTGGGTCAAGCCGGCCAAAGCCAGGGCCGCCGTTTCGGGCGTGTACTTGGACAGGGAGGTGACAATGCCAGCCGGCATACGGCCGGTCAGTTGCCAAAACTCCAGAGCCTGGACCGCATTACTCGGAACGCCTTGAAATCCCCCCTGCTCGGCGATGGCTGCCTCCAGGGGTAGCTGCGGTGCCAAACCGGCATGTATGTCGGGCTCTTTGGGGACTTGGCCGGTTTTGTAGTCCAGGACAACGAGGCTGCCGTCCCGCCGGATGTCTATGCGGTCGGCCTTGGCGTAGAGGACAAATCCGTTTGCCAGCTTGTGACTGCCCCGGACCTCTCCAAGGGGTCTTGCCTTGGCTTGCCGACGCTTTCGATCTTCGCCGATGAACCACTCGGCAATGCGCAGGAAGCGGGGCCACCAGATGGCATGGATACCCGGGCGGTCGCGCACCTCCGCGAAAACCTCTTCACCGATCCTAATCAACTCTCTTTCCGCCTCGATCGGCAATTGATCGGGATATCGCCTGGTAAATGCTTCGAGTGCCCGGTGGATGAGCGTGCCTTGAGTCGCCGCGTCCGGATCCGCGTCAATGGGTTCTAGCGCCTTGAGTTTCAGGATTTCCGAGGCATAGAGGCCATAAGGATCACGCATCCAGGTTTCGATCTTAGTAACCGACAAACGGCGCGGCCGCACCGACACCGGTGGCCGCGGCGCCGGTTGATCGCAAGGGACGATCCTTTGCGGATTGTCGAGCAGTCCTGCCCAGCGCAGCCAGGGCTGCTGGGATGCCAACAACCGCTCGCCGTCCAAACCCGCCGCCCGCAGCACCGCGTCCAATCGCAGCAACCAGCGAGAGGGCACGCTCGGCGTCCCTGCCACCCGCGTCGCTCGGGTCAGGATCACCCGCGGCTGGGCCGTCAGGTGGAGGAAATCATGGGCGCCAAGGCCAATCTTGCGTTCCGGATCTGGCAGGCCCAGTTGCCGGCGCATGGGCCGGCTGAGCCAAGGGCCGGTGTCGGTTTCGCTTGGCCAGCTGCCTTCGTTCAGTCCGCCTAGAACCATCACGTCGGCGTGCTGCAGCCGTGCCTCGAGTGGCCCGAGGATGGCGATCCTTGGATGACGGTTGTGGGGTGGGCGCAGCGCCATACTCTGCAACAGGATCTCCACGAGCTGCAGATAGGAGGCAGCGTCGAGGCTGAGAGAGGTTATCCCGGCGTTGCGCAGTTCGGCGAAAAGTTGCGCAGTCGCTTCGCCGGCAGCGCCGCTCCAAAGGCGATGATCACCGCTTTCCTCTGCGCTGGAGGCTAGCCCCTCAGCGAGCCCAATGTGCGCGTCGATCAATTCGCTCAGGTCCGCCGTGGCCTGATCAAACACTCTGATCGCCGGGGACAGCGATCGTTCTAGCGCCGCAAGCCAGGGCAGGAGGCCATAACGGTCGCCGCGACTTTCCAGGGCCACGCGCAGACCGGCAATGCCAGGGGCCGGTCGAGGCCCCCGCAACACCGACCGCTCGAGCTCGCGCACCCGCATCCGCATCACCACCGTGGCCGCGCCGCCAGCAGCCAGCGGATGTTTCAGGGCCGCCAGCAGAGACAGGGGCGCGAATTGCTCGACGACCATCTTCGCCGCGAGCAGCAAGAATGTACCAGGCGGTGTCAAGGCAAGGGGCATACCGGCAGAATCATCCACCGTGATCTCCCAGCGCTTCAATGCGCAAGCAACCCGTCGTGCCAGGTCTCTATCAGGGGTCACCAAGGCGGCTGTTTGGCCCGGCACGGCAAGGGCCTGGCGCAGTACCAGGGCGATGACCTGGGCCTCTTCGGCCGAACTCGCGCAGTCGATGCGTTCGATGCCGCTTAGAGCCTGGCCCGCCTGGTGAACGTAATCATGGGCCTCGTGCCGCCAAGTCTGCGAGACCTTGGCCGGTCTGAGGGCAAAGTGAAACAAGCGTGTGCGCGCGGCAATCGTCTTACTGGGAACAGACATCGGCCAATCTGCCACGTCCGAACGATCGACGCCGAGCCGTTCCAAGAGGCGGGCCATACCATACTGAGGATGACAGGGGTCTTCGCCGATGGCCTCCCATAGGTCATCGCTTGCCTCCCGGTCCAGTCCAGGTAGAACAACCATGCCCTGCGCAAGCCGGGCAACCGCCGACATCAGCTCGGCCGTCGCCGGTAGGCTGCCCGTCGAACCGGCGACAATCGTCACCTCGCTGGTCGCTTGCTCCCGCCAAGCACGGGCTTGCTTTTGAAGAAGGCGTCGCCTGCGCTCAGCCACGCCGATGACGCCATAGTCGGCTTCGATCGCCGGCCAGGCTTCGGTCAAAATCCGCAGCAGCTGCAAGGTCGCTTGCCAATGCTCTGCGAAGGTATCGGGAACCAATTCCTCTAGACCCTTAAGGTCAAGGCCTTCGGCGGCGACCTGGTCCATCAGCCGGGCCAGCTCTTCTGCCAGCCGGGCGGCGTGGCCGAGGCTCAATTCTCCCCTGCCGTAAGCCCACTTGAGCACCAGGCGGGTCATTAGCATCTGTCGGGTCAGGACCGGCATGGCCGGAGGGATTTGCGCATCCGCATCCGAACCATTGAGATCTTGATCGAGAAGGGAAAGCTCGTCCGCTTCCAAATCGCCTAAGGCCTGCAGCCTCGGCAAAAGCACCGCCGAACCCTCGCTGACACGGAAAAAGGCGTCTTGCAAGTTACGGCAGGCGCGCTTTGTTGGCAGGAAGATCTGGGCCGTCGTGAGCGCCAAGGGATCCGTTCCAACGTTATCGATGACGCCCCGCGCCAGGGCATCAAGAAACGGCACACCCGGAGGGATTGTAAAGAGCGTAGCTGGACCACCCGGTGCTGCTGTGGAACGATACTCATTCATCGGTAGTGGGCTGTGGGCCCAAGAAAGGGCAGCTCTTCTTCGACCTGGCGCAGGGCCTCGGTGGTACCCACGTGAAACCACTCGCCGTCGTGCCGTAGCCCCTTGAGGCGGTCATTTTCAATGGCCCGGTCATAGAGCACATTGAGCGAAAATGCGCCGTCGGGGGTATCTTCGAACAGTCGAGGATGGAGGATCTGCAGGCCGGCAAAAATGAACGGCGCAATTTGCCGTTCCTGCCTGCGCTTGAGTCGCCCCAAGGGATCCAGCAAGAAATCACCCAAGCCTTCGTAGCCGAGGGCATGGGCCGTCGGATGCAGGAGCAAGAGCGCATCCATGGACTGATCGTCCCAAGCCTTCGCCAAGCGCAGCAAAGCCGGCTCCAAGCCATCCAGCCACACGACGTCGCCATTGACAACGAAGAAGGCGTCATTGCCGAAGTGGTGCAAAGCCTGGCGCACACCGCCGCCGGTCTCCAACAAAGTCTCTTCACGAGAAAAGCAGATCCTCGGCGTGCCGCGATCCTTCAGGTGCTCTTCGATTTGCTCACCTAGGTGATAGAGGTTGACCACCGCCCTTTCGACGCCGGCGGCCGCCAGGCGGTCGAGTACCAGATCGATCATGGCTCGGCCGCCGACTTCCACCAGCGGCTTTGGCCTCTTGTCGGTCAAGGGGCGCATGCGCATGCCCTTGCCGGCGGCCAGCACCATGGCTTGTTGAATGGGGGGTGAGAACGCTGTCATGAGGCAGGCTCGGAATGGTAGGCCGGTGACGGGGTTGCACGCTCGGAGGCAGGCAGGTGCGCGGCGAACCATTCGGCCACCGGCCGCAAGGCTGGCTGGCGAAGATTACCCTCAAGCCAGCGCCAAACCCGGGGAATATGCCGCAGGTACTGGGGCTTGCCATCCCGCCGCCAGAGCCGGGTGAAAATGCCGATAATCTTGGCGCTGCGCTGGGCGCCGAGCACCGCGTAGGAGGCCTGAAACTCCTCCTCGCTCATGTCGGGAAAGGCGTCTAGGTAGCGCCGGAGCATGGCCTTGCTCACCGCTGGGGAAACGTCCCGACGGGCATCTTCCAAGAGGGAAACCAGGTCATAGGTGACCGGACCGACCACCGCATCCTGAAAGTCCAGCAGGCCGCAGGCGGCAATCGACGTCCGGTCGTCCAGGATCATGAGGTTGTCCACATGATAGTCGCGCAGCACCAGAGTATCGGGGACGCTTCGCGCGATCGGGAACACCTTTTGCCAAGCTTCAATGTAGGCTTCGCGTAGGAAGGTGGAGATCGGGCTACCATGGACGGCGGGCCAATACCAATCAGTCAACAGCAAGGCTTCCTCATGCAGTTTCTCGTCGTCATAGGGGCTAAGACCACGCTTTTCGAGGAACGAGCGGCCACAGCGGTCGTGCAGCGCGATCAAGGTGTCGGTGGCAAGGCGATAGAGCGCCTCCTCCGGCTCCCCTTCGGCAAGGGCGCGGGTGAAGGTACGATCGCCCAGGTCTTCGAGAAGCATTAGACCGTGGCCCGCATCGACACGCAAAATTTTCGGCGCAGACAAACCCAGTTCATGCAACAGACTGTCAACCTTGTGGAAGGCGCCAACGTTTTCCATCGGCGGCGGCGCGTCCATCAGTATGGCGCGCCGATGGTCGCGGGTTAGCCGGAGATAGCGTCGAAAGGAGGCATCATCGCCAAGCGGCTTCCGTTCGGCATCACCCCAGCCGGCCGCAGCGACAAACTGATCAATCAGGGCGCTACGCTCCGGCATGGGCGAGCACTCCCGACAAGCGTGACTGCCAGCCCTGACCGCCGAAGAGGTCGACCTGCCGGCCGTCCGATCCATCGGCGAAACGAAAGGCAAGCTGCAAGCGGTCGGCAAGGAGGTAGGGCCCTAGGCGCTCGGGCCACTCAATCAAGGTGATGGCGCTGGCAAAAGCTTCCTCGAGGCCAAGCTCAACCGCTTCCTCCGGCGTGGTCAGGCGGTAAAGGTCCACGTGCCATACCGCCGCCGGGCGTCGATCATAGATCTGAACCAAGGTAAAGGTCGGGCTTGGCACCTCCTCCTCGAGATAGTCGCCGGTGGGTCGCGGCAAGGCGTTGATAAAGCTGCGGGCAAAGGTCGTTTTGCCGACGCCGAGTTCACCCGAAAGCGCCAAGACATCACCAATGCGCACGACCCCGGCCAAGCGCCGGGCAAAGGCAGCCGTCGCTGTGAGATCTGCGAGCGACAGGCTCGAAAGCAATGGCAGTGTCACATTGGAGTTAACCATGGCAACACCGTTTGTAGCTTCCGGATCAGGCCAGGGCAACCACCGGACCCTGCGATCCGAATAGGAAAACCTGCACCGGGCTAGCAGGCTTGTCACGAGGCACGGTCTCGACCATGTTTATCGCCTCACTAACCGCCACGACCAGTACCCGAGCCGAATCCAGGAAGCCGCCATGCCCACATGCCCAGAGCGTACCGACGTCGCCATCGTCGGTGCCGGACCGGTTGGCCTCTTCGCCGTTTTTCAATGCGGTATGCTGAACATGCGCTGCCATGTCATCGATAGCCTCGACCACATCGGCGGCACCTGCACCGCCCTTTATCCGGAAAAGCCCATCTATGACATCCCCGCCTATCCGGAGATCATGGCCCAGGGGCTGATCGACAAGCTCGAGCAACAGGCCGCCCCCTTCGCGCCACGCTACCACCTCGGTCAGCAGGTCCGCGCATTGGCGGCGAACGACGGTGGTTGGCGCCTGCATACCTCCGACGGCGCCATCATCGATGCGGCCGCGGTCATCATCGCTGCCGGAGCCGGCGTCTATGTTCCGAACCGCCCGCCGCTGGCCGGCATCGTCGGCTATGAAGGAAAGAGTGTCTACTATGCGATCCGCTCCAAGAACCACCTTCGGGGCCAGCGCCTGGTCATCGCCGGCGGCGGCGATTCGGCGGTCGACTGGGCGCTGGCGCTGGCCGATACGGCGGCGAAAATCTATGTTGTGCACCGCCGGGCAAGGTTTCGCGCAGCACCCGAGAGCATGGCTCGCCTGGAGCGGCTGGCTTCCGAGGGCGATGTCGTCGAGATAGTCACACCGGTGCAACTACAAGGCCTCGAGGGCGACGGCCAAACCCTGTCAGCCGTCATCGTTCAAGGCTCGGACGGTACCCTTAGAAAATTGCAAGCCGACTGCCTGCTGGCCTTTTTCGGTCTTACCATGAAACTCGGCCCGATCGCCAACTGGGGCTTGGAGCTCGACCGAAACCTGATCAAGGTGAACCCGGCAACCTGCGCCACCAACCTGCCAGGGGTGCACGCAATCGGTGACATCAACAGCTACCCGGGAAAGCTGAAACTCATTCTGACAGGGTTTTCGGAGGCAGCGATGGCGGCTCATGCCATCTACGAACGGGTCCACCCAGAAGACGCCCTACATTGGGAGTACTCGACAACCAAAGGCATTCCCGGCCTCATCGGAAAGGACTGACGTCCCCCTCTCGATCAGGACGCGACCTTGCCTACGCCGGCGGGCTGTGCCGATGCCGTGGGCACCTGTGTGGCGTCCTTTGCCGCAACGCCGGCCCGGATCGGCAGGTAGCAGGTCACCCGGGTTCCCTTGTTGGGAACCGACTGCAGTTCCACCCGACCACCATGCAGCTCAATCAGACACTTCACCAGTGACAGACCAAGGCCCGCGCCCGAGTGACGGCCGGCCTGACTGCCGCGCTCAAACTTGCCGAAGACTTTGCTCTGTTCCTCCGGCGCAATGCCGATGCCGTTGTCAATGACACTGAGAAACAGGGCATCCTGTTTCCGGCGCGCCGCAATCGTCACCGTTCCCCCTTGCGGGGTGAATTTCAACGCATTGGAAACAAGATTGAAGAGTGCCTGCTTCATGCGCCTTTCGTCCAGCAAGACGCTGCCGGTTTGGTCGGGACAGTCGAGGACCAAGTTCACGTCGCGATCGCGCGCCCTTTCGCGGCCAAGGGATTCGACGCTTTGAAGGAGCTCGAAGATGTCGACCTTACTTGGCTCCAAATGCAGATAGCCGGCCTCAATGGTCGACAGGTCGAGGATATCGTTGATGAGAGTGATCAAGCGTTGTGACGATTCGACGATCGCCTTGCTGTACTCCAGTTGACGCTCATTCAGGTCACCAAAGAATTGATTTTCCAGAATTTCCGCGAAGCCAACTATGGCGTTAAGCGGCGTACGAAGCTCATAGGAAATGTTGGCGATGAACTCGGATTTCAATCGGTCAGCCGTTTCCAAGGCCTCGTTTCGTTCGCGCAAGGCCCGCTCCACGTGGGTGGTGTCGGTCACATCCAAGTAGGTGAAGAGGTTGTCGCCATTGGGCAGCGGCACCTGGGCCCAATCGAAGACCGCTCCATCGATCCGATCGAGGCGACCGGAGCGCGCTTCCGGTTCTGTTGCTTTGGCCACGATCCTTTCAGCCAACTTCGGCCATTCAGACGGCGAGGTATGAAAGTACTCCTTGATTTGCACCACCAACTCGCGCACATGCGGTCGCTCGGCAACCATCTCCGCTTTCAGGCCCCACATCTTGTTGAACGCGGGATTGGAAAGCCTTAGCTGGCCGTTACTGCCGAAGACCGCTATTCCTTCGTAAAGATTGTTTAGGGTCTCGCGCTGGACATCAATCATGGTGTTGTAGGAGCGTTCAAGCGCCAAGCGGTCCGTCACGTCTTCATAGGTGAAGAGGACTCCGCCAAAGGGATGCGGCGCGGCCATCATCCTTAAGGTCGAACCATCAGGCAAATGGATGAGCTCTTCGACCGGCTCGATCAAGGACTGGAAGCGTTGGATGGTTTCCCGCTTGTAGCGTGGGAAATCCGCTTGTTCAGGCATCCGACGCCGTTCGCGCAGCTTCTCGTAAATGTCACCCAAGTTTGGCTCGCTGACCAGCCACGACTCGTCCAGGCCCCAGAGCTGCGCGTAGGCGGCATTAAAGAAGGCAAGACGCATGTCGGGCCCGAAAATGGCTATGGCGGTTGCCAGGTTTTCAAGCACCTCGGCATGGGCGTCGGCATGGCGGGAGAGCTCGCCGCGCAGTTCCTCCACTGGGGTCAAGTCGAGGGCTAGGCCCGCCAAGCTGCCATCGGGCAAGGGATGCTCGCGAATCTCCAACAAGCGTCGCGATCCCGCGGCCACCACATGATGGTTTTCCGAGACCGATGCACTTCCGCCACGGGCGCGTTCGGCAAGCCCGCGCGAGACATCGCCTTGAGCGCTCCCCAGCAGCTCCACGCCCTTGGACAGGACCTCGGCCTGTGGCAAACCAACAGCCGTGGCATAGCTTCGATTGCAATAGGTCAAATTAAGATCGCGATCGCGCTGCCAAATCGGAACCGGAAGGGTATCAAGCAAACCCGCCAATCGACCTCGCTCGCGCTCTGAAACAGCCATGTGTTGCGCGATCGAGCTGATATCCTGAAACCACAGGAGATCGGCAAAGACCGCCTTGGCGCTGTTTCTCGCCTGCTCACCGGTAACTTTAAAGTTGGCTTGCCCATCTTTGCGCGAGACCATCATCTCGAAGCGCTCGCCCTCTGAGTGCAGCCGCGAAATCGCATCGTCGAGACGCTGGGCGTCTTGCTCTCGCAGGGTTGAAAGCATGCGGCTGAGATTGTCAGCCTCGCGACGGTCGAGGCCGAGCGCCGCCGCAATGGTGCCCGAGCAGCGGGAGCGCTGGTCCGCGTAGCTGATCGAAAAGCAGCCAATCGGTACAGTGGCCAGCATCGCTTCGGCCGTTGTGGCCCGGCCGGTCGCGTGGATCGCCAAGTTCCGGGCCTTGTTCATTTCACGGCGATAGAACAAGGTCAAAATTGCGAAAACCACCCCGGCGACCAGGCCAAAGACCGCTGCGGGTAGGTAAAAGGGCAAATCCGCCAAGAGGGCCATTCAGCTTTTCCGGTTCGATCGCAACCCCGTCAAGCTGGGCTCCTCACCTTCTAACCTGTGCGCTGAAGACCAACTCGACGCGAATCGCAAAGAGTCTAGGGGCTTAGGCAGCATCCGACAAGCAGTGCCTTAACCTGGCCAGTCGCAAGCCTTTCGTGCCTTCCTCAAATCGTCGGCATCAGTAGCGATACTGATCCGGCTTGTAGGGGCCGTCGACTGGTACACCGATATAGTCGGCTTGGGATTGCGACATCTTTGTCAAGCTAGCTCCCACCTTTTCCAAGTGAAGGGCAGCGACCTTTTCGTCCAGATGCTTAGGCAAGACATAGACTTTGTTTTCGTAGTCCTCGGACTTCTGCCAAAGCTCGATTTGGGCCAGTACCTGGTTGGTAAAGGACGCACTCATAACGAAGCTCGGATGGCCGGTGGCGCAACCGAGGTTGACCAGGCGACCTTCGGCCAAGACCACTAAGCGCTTGCCATCGGGGAAGGTAATTTCATCCACCTGTGGCTTGATATTGGTCCAGCTGTAGTTGCGCAGCGACTCGATTTGGATTTCCGAATCGAAGTGGCCAATGTTGCAGACGATGGCCAGGTCCTTCATCGCCCGCATGTGTTCTTGGGTGATGACATCGATATTGCCGGTGGCGGTGACAAAGATGTCGCCTTGCGGAGCCGCTTGCTCCATGGTGACCACCTCATAGCCCTCCATGGCTGCCTGTAGGGCGCAGATCGGATCGATCTCGCAGACCATCACCCGGCAGCCAGCGTTGCGCAGCGAAGCGGCAGAGCCCTTGCCAACATCACCATAGCCGCTCACCACCGCGATCTTGCCCGCCATCATGATGTCGGTGGCCCGGCGAATGCCGTCGACCAAGCTCTCCCGGCAACCATAAATGTTGTCAAACTTGGATTTCGTCACCGAGTCATTGACATTGATAGCCGGGACTTTGAGGGTCCCGTCGCGGGCCATCTCGTATAGCCGATGCACGCCGGTGGTGGTTTCCTCGGAAAGGCCTTTTACATCGGCCATCAGCGCCGGGTGTTTCTCGTGCATGACTTTGGTCAGGTCACCGCCGTCGTCGAGGATCATGTTTGGACGCCAGCCGTTCGGCCCGACGATCGTTTGGTCAATGCACCACCAAAACTCCTCCTCGCTCTCCCCCTTCCAAGCAAAGACCGGAACACCGCTGGCGGCAATGGCGGCCGCCGCCTGGTCTTGGGTGGAGAAGATGTTGCAGGAAGACCACCTGACTTCGGCGCCCAGCGCGGTCAGGGTCTCGATCAGCACCGCGGTTTGGATGGTCATATGCAGGCAGCCAGCGATACGGGCACCAGCCAGCGGCTTGCTTTCCCCATACTCAGCACGCAGCGCCATCAAACCGGGCATTTCGTTTTCCGCGTGCTCGATTTCCTTGCGCCCCCACTGGGCAGTCGAAATGTCGGCGACCTTAAAATCCTGGGTATCGACCATTCTTGATGTCCTTCGAGATGAGATTACGGCGAGATGAGATTACGGCGAGATGAAGGGTGACAATGCCATTCCAATAGAGGGGCGCCGACGGACTTTAGGCTCATGTATCAATCCGTTCTAAAGGCTTCAAGGTTAAATGCGGTGATTACGCAAATTGCCAGGCCAGGTCGTCTAGGCCAGGCTGTTGAAATCATCCAGTAGTGCCGCGATGCGGCCTGAATCAACCTGGTCCATGATCACCTGTGCCCGGCGGTTGGCCGCCTGCATGTCGAGTGCCCGAATACGGCTTTTCACCCGCGGCAACGCGTTGGCCGTCATCGAAAGATCGCGTACGCCCAAACCGAGGAGCAATGCTGTGTAACGCGGATCACCGGCAATCTCGCCGCACACCGAGACCGGCAAGCGAGCCCTTAAGGCAGCCTCCGTGGAGAACTGTATCAAGCGCAAGACCGCCGGGTGCAGTGGGTTATAGAGATGGGCGACCCGCTCCTCTCCCCGATCGATCGCCAGGGTATACATGGTAAGATCATTAGTCCCTATGGCGAAAAAATCCGAGACCTTGGCGAGCGCATCGGCACTCAATGCTGCGCCGGGCACCTCGATCATCACCCCAAGCGGCGGCAGGGGATTAGGTACGGGTTGTCCCCGTTCGGCCAACTTTTCAGCCACTTCACCCAAGGCGCGCCGCACCTCTATAACCTCGCTTACGGTCGAGATCATCGGCAGCAAGATTCTGACGGGCCCGTGGTTTGCCGCACGCAGCATTGCGGCTAGCTGATTGTCCAGAAGCGTGCGATCTTTCAGTGACAGGCGGATGGCCCGCAAACCCAAGGCAGGGTTTAGACTTTCGCCCTGGTCAAGGCCAACCGAAGTCGCCAGCTTTTCGCCGCCGATATCCAAAGTTCGCACGGTTATCGGTTGCCCGCCCATGGCTTCGACCATTTCCCGCAGAACTTGGTACTGCTCTTCCTCGCTCGGTGGGTCCTCGCGATTCATGAACAGAAATTCGGTGCGCAGAAGACCAACACCCTCGGCACCCACCGCCAGGGCCTGACCAACTTCCCGAGGCAGTTCGAGATTGACTTGGAGGCTCACTTTTTCGTCGTCGAGCGTGATCGCCGGGACATGGCGCAACTGCTCCAGGGCACGGGTCTCGCGGGCCATTTCCTCGCGCCGCCGCTGGTACTCGTCAAGCCGCCGCGCCGAGGGATTGACGATGACCAGGCCATTTGACCCATCGATGATCACGGTATCGCCGGCACGAATGCCTTCCAAAACACCCGCAGCCCCGAGCACCGCAGGCAGTCCAAGCGATCGCGCCATAATCGAGGTATGACCCTCTGCCCCGCCCAGGACACTCGCAAAACCGCCAACTTGCTGGGGATCCATCAGAGCCGTATCGGCCGGCGTGATCTCTTCGGCGATGATGATGCTGTCGGGAGGCAAGGTGCCAAAACCGCTGAACTGCTTATCGGACAGATTGCGCACAATGCGCATGCCAACCTCGCGAATCTCCTCCGCACGCGCGGCCAAATAAGAATCGTCCATTTCCGCGAAGCTCGCTGAAATTTGATCGATTTCAGCCACGACCGCGGATTCCGCATTGGAGAGATTGTTGGCGATACGTTGCTTGACCCCCTTGAGCAGGCGGGAGCTCGACAACATTTGCCGATGCGCATCGAGGAGGTAACCGAGCTCTTCGGCGGCCGCACCGTGGAAATGTGAAGCCTTGACCCGCAACTTGCTGAGTTGCCGGGTGGCCTTGGCTACCGCGTCGGTAAAACGTTGGCACTCGGTGGTGACGGCCGCCTCTTCGATCACGTACTCAGCGATTTGGATGTCGCCGGTATCGCGCAGGTATGCTGGTCCGATGGCGACCCCCGGAGAAACCGCAAGCCCCTCGAAAATTCGCTCCTGGCCAATGGTGGCAGTTTCCGGTCGGGCCGCCTCTCCACCATTCGCCGTCGACTTCGGCAGATCGGGTCCTTCCTTATTCTTCATCGAACTTGTCCGCCACCAACTTCGCAAGAGCCGTGAGAGCCGTGTGTGCTGCTCGGCCACTGGCGCGCAATTCCAGCTCGCTGCCCTTGGCAGCAGCCAGCATCATCAAACCCATGATCGATGTCCCGGCAACGCTCTCCTCAGCGCAGGGATCATTGAGCTTGCGCACCCAGATTGTCGCCTCAAAACAGTCGGCAAGCTTGACAAACTTGGCGGCAGCCCGGGCGTGGAGGCCGCGTTGATTGACAATGGTCACCCGCCGGACCGCAGCAATCGCAACACTCTCATCCATATCAAACGGCCCCAGCTACCCTTTCTTCGCGTTTAAGAGCTGTGAGGCCACGTTGATGTACTTGCGCCCGGCTTCCTGGGCCTGGGCGACAGCATCCTTGAGCGGGTCCGTGTCGCGCACTCTGGCGAGCTTAATCAACATCGGCAGATTGATGCCGGCTATCACTTCCACATTGCCGAGGTCGAGGACCGACATGGCCAGATTCGAGGGCGTGCCACCGAACATGTCCGTGAGCAAGACAACCCCCTTGCCACGTTCGACCTTCTTCACACTGTCAATGATTTCCTGACGGCGCAGCTCCATGTCGTCATCGCCGTCGATGCAAATAGCGGCGACATTTTCCTGTGGGCCGACGATATGTTCCACGGCGTCGATAAATTCACGCGCCAGGCGTCCGTGAGTAACGAGGACCATTCCAATCATCGGCAGTTCCTTATGATTAAGCGGCCCGTTTTACGCCGAATCACCGCGCGACGCACGTTCGATATCACGATGCACCAAATTAACCTGGCGTTCGTGTTCCCTAAGCCAGGCAGCAAGCCGTTCTGCCAGCATGACCGAGCGATGGCGGCCGCCCGTGCAGCCAAAGGCGATCGTCAAGTAGCTCTTTCCCTCCTTTTCATAACGCGGCAGTAGCGGCTCTAACAGGGTAACCAGTTGGTCGAAAAAGGGGCCAAAGTCCAAATCACTCTCGACAAAAGCGGCAACCGACGGATCGCGCCCATCACGTTGCCGCAAGTCGGCACTATAATGCGGATTGCGCAAGAAACGAACATCGAAAACCAAATCGGCCTCCCGCGGCAAGCCGTGACGGAAGGAAAACGACAAGACGGAGATCGCCATACTCGGGATCTCGTCTAGTGAAAAATGCCCTGCCAACAATTCACGCAAACGCCCAAGCGTCAAGGCCGTGGTGTCAATCGTCACATCGGCACGCTGTTGCAGCGGCAACAGCAGCCGCCGCTCAGCGCTGATGCCGTCGAACACGGGCCGATCCTGAGCCATGGGGTGACGACGCCTGGTTTCCGTGTAGCGGCGGCGCAAAACCTCGTCTTCGCACTCGAGAAATAGCAGGCTGCTCCGAATTTCGTTGTGGCTTGCCAGGTAATCAAGACGACGCAAGAGCGGCTCTGTCGCAAAGTGCCTGGATCGCGCGTCCAGACCCACGGCGATTGGTCGCTCCGCTCCGTCGCTGGTCACAATCGTGTCCAGAAGGGATAGTGGCGGGTTGTCAATGGCCTCGTAGCCACAATCTTCAAGAATATGCAAGGCCGAGGATCGGCCGGCGCCTGATAGGCCAGTCACCACGACAACGCGGCGGCGGCCGCTGGGTGGCGCGGTAACTGACGGATCGGGCATCGGCGAACCCTTTCGGCTTGTAACTTGTTTAACCGCCAGTGCCACCTTCGCAGGCGCAGAATTCTCGAAAGGATCAAGCCTGACGAGCGGCAGCCGGCGGCCAAGATAAAACACGGAACTGGAGTCGGGAAGGCGTTCGACCTCACCTAACCCAACCAGGTCGATGACCAAAGCGACTTCAGCCTGGTCTTTGCTGGGCATCTCATTAATGCCCAGGCCTCGCACTTCCATGCGACCTTTGATCGCCGCTGGCGCCCGGGCCATGACTTGACCGCCTTCGCCCAGTGCCAAATCAGTCCGGTCATCGGCGATCAGTCGGGCGCCCCTATCGATCATCCGCAAAGCGAGATCCGACTTGCCGGAGCCAGATTTTCCGCGCAACAGGACTCCGGCCTCGCCGACGGCGATGCAGGTCGCATGAACCTGTTGGCTTTGGGAAGTCGCTCGATTACTTGGCGGGCAGCTCGACGATGAACCGGGCACCGATCACCTCTTGTCTTGGCCCAAGGCGATTTTCCGCGCGTATGACGCCCCCATGGGCCTCGATGATTCGCCGTGAAATTGACAAACCCAGGCCAGAATGGGTGCCGAATTTCTCTTCTTTCGGCCGCTCGCTATAGAATCGATCGAAGATCGAGCCAAGCTTGCCCGGCGGAATACCCGGCCCTTCATCGCTGACCGTCACGATTACCTGTTTGTTGTCGCGACTGGCGGTCAATTTGATGGTCCCGCCTTTGGGGCTGAAAGATATGGCATTGGCGATAATATTGCGGAATACCTGGCCCAGGCGGCCTTCGATGCCAGCGACCATCAAGTCTCGTTGCCTTTCAAGATCGAAGACTATCTTGAGGTCCTGTTCGCTCAGCGCCGCCTCGTAGACCTCTGCAAGCGTATGTAGCAGCACCGAAACATCAACAGGTTCCGTATCGGCGCGGGAGAGTTCCGCATCCAGTCGCGACGCATCAGAGATATCGGAAATCAGGCGGTCCAATCGCTGCACATCGTCGAGGATGATCGACATCAGTTTGCGCTGCTGCTCAGGGTCCTCGATGCGCGCGGCGGTCTCCACCGCACTGCGCAGCGACGTGAGCGGATTCTTGATCTCGTGCGCCACGTCGGCGGCGAAGCCTTCGATGGCATCAAGGCGCTGCCAGAGGGCTGCGGTCATGTCATGCAAGGCAGACGAAAGATCGCCTATCTCGTCGCCGCGACGCGAAAAGTCCGGGATCTCGAATTGGCGGCCCGTCCCATAGCGAACCCGGCTGGCGGCAAGCGCCAAGCGATGGATCGGCCGGGCAATGGTACCAGCGAGATAAAAGGAAAGTAGGATCGTAACACCAAGCGCGACACCAAATACGATCAAGATATCCAGCCTGCGGGCGCGTACGGCCTGATCGATTTCGGTCCCGTCTTTGGACACCATTAAGGCGCCGAGGACTTGGCGGTATCTTTGCACGGGTAGCGCCACCGACAGCACCAACTCACCATTGCGCCCGCTGCGTACCATGCCAGGCGCATCGCCGCTCAGCGCCCCTAGCACCTCCGGGTAGTCGGAAGCGCTTTGCACAGCAGCCTCGCGATACTCTGGCAGGTTGAGCGAGCCAGGAAGCCAATCGATGATGTTGTTGTACATTTGCTCGAGCTCGCGCCCCAGGGCCGAGCTCTGGTCCGGTGGCGGCAATTCAACCACCTGGACCTGGCCGCCGGGCCCCACAAGCATAAAGCTGTCGGCCAGGAGGCGGCCATCGGGAGCAAACAAGCGGGCACGTACACCGCCGTCGGTCAGCAGCAGCCGCATCAGATGTCGGGTCATTTCCGGCAGTAACCGCTCGCGCCCGACGCGGCTGGCGATAACCGCGCTGCTGCCGAGGGTGAGGGAGAAGGCTTGGCCTTGGATGCGCAGGGATTCGAGTTCCGCCTCGATCAAGGTCGCCCGATAGGATTCCAGGTGCAGCAGCCCCATGACCGGAATCAGCAAGACCAAGACATTCAGCACCAAGATCCGTCTGGTCAGTGGCGAAGGCCATCCACGCCGGGGAAGCGGCGCCTTTGCGATCCTAGCAACAGAGTCGCCGCTTTTTTCATCGCGGACGCTTTTTATCGGTGGCTCGTTTAGTCGGGGGCTAAAATCCCGATAGACGGCCATTTGCGATCCTTCCACCTTATCCTGCTCGCTAGGGCTTGGGAAAAGTGCCTCACAAAATCAAGTAATTATGAAAAATACCTTGGTCACAACTAAATGCAAACACCGCATTTACCGCTCGCCGGTTACTCACTCTTCCCGATAGCGGTAGCCGACCCCGTAAAGCGTTTCAATTTGGGCAAACTCTTTGTCTATATCCTTAAATTTCTTACGTAGTCGTTTAATGTGGCTATCGATGGTTCGATCATCCACATAAATATGCTCGCCGTAGGCAGCGTCCATCAGCTGGTCCCGATTCTTGACATGGCCGGGGCGTGCCGCAAGCGCCTTGAGTATTAGGAACTCTGTGACTGTCAGATTCACGCCTTGGCCCTTCCACGTACATAGGTGCCGGCCTGGATCCAATATCAATTCGCCGCGGGTGAGGACGTTTTCGTCGCTGCTGGGCTCGCCTTCACCACGGCCGGTCTGCTCGCGCCGCAAGAGAGCGCGAATGCGTTCCAGCAAGAGGCGCTGGGAAAAAGGCTTGGTGATGTAATCATCCGCGCCCATGCGCAAACCCAGCACCTCGTCAATCTCGTCATCCTTGGAGGTAAGAAAGATTACCGGGACATTGGACGCTTGGCGCAATCGAGATAGAAGTTCCATGCCATCCATGCGCGGCATCTTGATATCCAAGATCGCCAAATCGGCCGGCTTCGTAGTCAAGCCGCGCAGTGCTTCGGCGCCATCCGTATAGGTGCGGACGTGAAAGCCCTCGGCTTCCAGCGCCATTGATACCGACGCCAGAATATTTCTATCATCATCTACTAAAGCGATAGAGCTTTGCATGGCTGCCCTCCTTCTCCTTCGATCCCAGTGCATCCAGCATCATCGGCTAGCGGTCCAGGGCTCCCTATGGTGCCTAGCCCTGCTAGGCTAGATATTGTGGTGCTTGCACAGCGAGACCAGCCGAACTTTTCGCACTATAAGCATCAACTCTTGTCACAAATTAGGCAGCACCGAGAGGTTAGATTACTAGCACCGACTTGCCGGCCGAAAGCCTGAATGCCAATGATGGCTTGTCAAACCGCAACCAAATCTTAATTATGGAAATGTCATAAACGAGCGCTCTGTTAACCTAAGTAGTCCCGTGGCGCGACCCCGAAGCAAGAATGCAGTTGATGCGGACGGCGACGAAGATCGCTCAGAAAGGCTGGTGCGCGGCCTCATGCGCGCGGCCTCACGCGCCACCCTCGCCTCCTCAATAACCATCAATGGCGATGCCTGGCCTTACGTATCTCTGGTCGTTCCGGCCTTCGATCTAGACGCCTGCCCTCTATTGTTGCTGTCGGATCTAGCTGAACATTCCAAGAACATTTCTGCGAATTCACGGATCTCCTTGCTCTTCGACGGGACCGCCGGTTACCCGGCACCCCTGGCAGGACCACGGGTCACCCTTCTCGGCAACGCGGCGCCGGTCGAAGCCCGTTCGGCCGATGCTCAGCGCCTTTGGCGGCGATACTTAGCGCGCTATCCTGATGCCGAAAAATACCGGCAATTCACTGATTTCCGCTTGTATCATGTGGCGATCGAGGCGGCCCATTTGGTCGCCGGGTTTGGCAAGATAGCTTGGTTCGATGGCCCCGAGATCCGCCTTGCACGATCGGCCTGGGAAGGCTTGGCCGAGGGCGAAACTGCCCTGCTCGACCACATGACTGCGGTCCATAGCCAGTCAGTCGATCAGGCGGCGCAATCGCTCTTCGGTCAATCCGACGATGGCTGGCAGATCGTTGCGATCGACCCGGATGGCGCTGATTTTACCTGTAATGGTCGACGAGAACGTCTAAACTTCCAACGGACCGCCTTGGATGCCGACGCTTGTCGGCAGGAACTGATCCAGCTCATAGAAGCAGAGCCGGCAATGGGTGGTTTCCATCGCTTCGATGACAGTACAAATGGATGTTGATTAGCCCGAACGCCGAAGTAACGGCGCAAGGGTAGGTTTGGCGAGGTCCCATACAACAGGTCTCACGCCCCGCCGATCAGGAGGACGCATGATCGAAAATCTAGGCCCCGTGGTGAGCCGATTTGATCTTAGTACGCATGGGCTTACCAAGCTGACCCGCGCTCATTGGAACCTCACCTCCGCGGCCCTCTATGAAGCCGCACTGAGGCGCGACGAAGCCTGTCTAGCCGCCGATGGTCCGCTCGTCGCCTTGACCGGCGAGCACACCGGCCGGTC
The DNA here is from genome assembly GCA_965222795.1 of Rhodospirillales bacterium. Lineage (GTDB taxonomy): Bacteria > Pseudomonadota > Alphaproteobacteria > Kiloniellales > CBDCUY01 > CBDCUY01. Next base: position 5,772,063 of record OZ244972.1, read on the forward strand.
GCCGAAGGACAAGTTCATTGTCGACCAGGCCGCCAGCCGCGACGATATCTGGTGGGGTGATGTCAATGTGGCCATCACCGCTGCTCGCGCCGCTCAACTAGAGCAAAAGGTTTTATCCTATTTTCAAGGCCGCGAGGCCTTCGTCCAGGATCTGCACGCGGGCACCGATCCCGACTACCGCCTGCCGATCAGGGTGGTTACGGAAAACGCCTGGCAGAGTCTCTTCGCCCGCAACATGTTCTTGGCGCCGCGGGGCGACGAACTGAGGGATTTTCAGCCGGCCTTCACGGTGCTCCATGCTCCAGGCTTGGCGGCCGATCCCAGGACCGATGGCACAAATTCCGGCACTTTTATCGTCGTCGACTTCGCCAAGCATCTGGTCCTGATCGGCGGCACCAGCTATGCCGGCGAAATTAAGAAGTCCATATTCTCCGTGCTGAACTTCCTGCTGCCGGCGCGCGGCGTCTTGCCCATGCACTGTTCGGCAAACATCGGACCGGCCGGTGATACCTCGATCTTCTTCGGCCTGTCCGGCACCGGCAAGACCACCCTCTCGGCAACCGGCGACCGCACGCTGATCGGCGATGACGAGCATGGCTGGTCCGACCAAGGCGTCTTTAACTTCGAGGGCGGCTGCTACGCTAAGGTCATCAGACTCTCCAAGACAGCCGAACCGGAGATATACGGAACCACCAAGCGTTTCGGCACGGTGCTCGAGAACGTGGTCATGGACCCGGATACGCGCCAGCTCGATCTTGACGACGATACCTACACGGAAAACACCCGCGCCTCCTATCCGATTGAATTCATTGCCAACGCTAGTGCCAGTGGACAAGGCGGCCACCCCAAGAACATCATCATGTTGACCGCCGATGCCTTCGGCGTGCTGCCGCCCATCAGTCGCCTCTCGCCCGAGCAGGCCATGTATCACTTCCTGTCCGGCTACACGGCGCGGGTGGCAGGCACCGAGCAAGGTATTGGCAGCGAGCCCTCGGCCACCTTCTCCACCTGTTTCGGCGCACCCTTCATGCCCCGGCACCCCTCGGTCTACGCCAAATTACTCGGCGAGAAGATCGCCCGTCATGGCGCCCAGTGTTGGCTGGTCAACACCGGCTGGACCGGTGGCGCCTATGGCGTCGGCCAGCGCATGGAAATCGCCCACACCCGGGCCATGGTGCGGGCCGCGCTGGACGGCAAATTGACGCAAGTGTCGACGGTGGTTCATCCGGATTTCGGTCTGCAAATTCCAGAAGCCTGCCCGGACGTCCCCGAGGGCGTGCTCAATCCGCGCAGCACCTGGGCCGACCCGGCCGCCTACGACCAGACGGCGCGCGAAGTCACCCGCCGCTTCGAGGCCAACTTCAAGCAGTTCGAAGCCCACGTCGACGAAGGGGTGCGGGCCGCCGGCATTCACGCCGCGGCTTGAGTGGGCGTCGGGACATCGAGACACAACATCCCCCCAACACTTGATCGACGGCAGGGTGACCTATTCCACGTTACCCGCCCAAATGCTGACGTGGTATGAGACTGACTGTAACTCGCGGCGGTATTGAGAGACGCTGGTCCAATTTTTGCGAGCGCAGCGTGGCAATCCATATTGGCTGCGGTGAGGCACCATGGATTGCCGCGGGTAAAGGAGAAGGCGCGGTCCCGGCAAGGGAGGTCCCGGCAAGGGAGGTCCCGGCAAGGGAGGTCCCGGTATCGGTATAGGGAGCAAAGCCGCCCCACCTAGCCGCCCAACACCCGGCTCGCTCGCCTACGCCCTTTCCAACGCCCCGCTCCCCCTACCCCCGTCCCAGCACGCCGGTGAGGCAGCCGATGGCGCCGGCGGCCTTGGCGAGCTCCGCCGTCTCGGTGATGGTGCACTCGATGCCATGGCGCTCATAGAGCGCCTGCGCCGCCGGACAGCCGGCCGGCATCACGATGCGCCGCGGCCCCAAGGTCACGAAGTTGAGGGCGCGGCTGCGCTGGGCCTCCGTCTCGTCGGGCAGGAAGGCCACCTCATAGCCGCGCTCCCTAAGAGCGGCGACGGCGGCATGGGGCGTGCGCCTCGGCCAGGCGATGGCAAGGTCCTTATCGACGATGCGCAGCATACCCATCAAATGCATGGCGCCATAGGGCATGTCGACGGCCAGGCTCGCCACTCCAATCTCGGCCAAGGTCGTGGCAATCTGTTCGATGGCCGCCTGGTTGGTGCGCAAGCCTCGGCCGATGATCACGGTTTCCCGGTCGAGCCACAGGGCATCGGCCCCTTCGAAGGTCGCGACCCCGGTCATGGTGCGCAGAATCGGCACGCCGATGGCGGCCAGGCGGCGGGCCACCCAGCGTTCCTCCCCGGCGCGCTGGCGGGAAGCAGGCCGAGCCAGGATCACCCCCTCGCCGGTCATGAACAGCAGGTCGGCGCAAAACATCTGGTTGGCCGGTACGGGTCCCGGCGGATCGAGCCGGTGCACCCGCACCCCGGCCGCTTCGTAGGCGGCGGCCAGGCCGTCATGCTCGGCCTGGGCGCGAGCCAAATCCAGGGGCGCCAACTGCAGGGCGGCATTGGGGTCTTCGCCGGCCACCAGCTCCGGGCCCGGCCGGTGCAACAGAACGTCGGTCAAGGGCGCCCACTCGCTCTCGACCCGGCAGGAAGCCCAAAGATCGCCGATTTCCTCGGCGTGGTGGCGCTCCCGCCCTTGCCATCCGGGCCCACCATAGGCGGCCCTCCCAAAGCTGCTTTCGGTGCTGGTCATAGCGTCCCTCTTTCAAAAACCTGGGCGATGATGCCCCGCCGCCGACCCAGGCCGCAAGACAGATGCATGTAAGGTCCACGCTTGATGCCGAAACGCGAATGCCGTAGGAACGGCAACAGGACGCCTGGCGTCGCCCACAAGAGCCTGCGGAGCCGATCCCCGAGGAGCCATCCCATGAGAGCAGCCGTCATCGAAGCCTTTCGCGAGCCCCTGGTCATACAGGAGGTGCCGGACCCCGCCCCCGCCCCGCACGGCGCCGTCATCAAGGTAGAAGCCAACGGCATCTGCCGCAGCGACTGGCACGGTTGGGTCGGCGACTGGCCAAAGCTCTTCTCGCTGCCGCATGTGCTGGGCCACGAGATGTGCGGCATCGTCGAGGAGACCGGCGCCGAAGTCTCAGGCTTTCAAAAGGGCGACCGGGTGATCGTTCCCTTTTCCGGCGGCGATGCGACCTGCCCCATGTGCTATGCCGGCATGGCCCACCTCTGCCAACGGCCGGTCATGCCCGGCTTTCGCTCCTGGGGCGGCTTTGCCCAGTATGTCAGCGTCGATCAGGCGGACTTCAACCTGGTGAGCCTGGACGAGGCCATCGATTTTGTCGCCGCGGCCGGCATGGGCTGCCGCTTCATGACCGCCTTCTTCGGCTTGGTGGAGCGCGCCCAGGTCAAGCCCGGCGAGTGGGTGGCGGTGCACGGCTGCGGTGGGGTGGGCCTTTCCGCCGTCCAGATCGCCACCGCCCTGGGCGCCCAGGCGATTGCCGTCGACATTCGCCAGGACAAGCTCGATTTGGCCAAGTCCTTGGGTGCTGTTGCCACGGTCAACGCGGCCGAGCACAACAACCCCGCCAAGGCGGTACGCGAGATCACCAAGGGCGGGGCCGAGGTCTCTGTCGATGCGCTCGGCATCGCCGCCACCTGTCGCAACGGGATCAAATCCCTGAAAACCCGCGGGCGGCACTTGCAGATCGGCATGACCACCGGGGCCGACAAGGGCGAGCTGACCCTGCCGATCGACTTGATGGTGGATAAGGAGATCACTCTGGTCGGCTCGCACGGCATGCCGCCGGCGGGCTACGGACCTATGCTGGCCATGATCGCCGCCGGGCGCATGGATCCGGGCAAGCTGGTCAGCAATACTGTTCCCCTCGAGGAAGCCGGCGATGTCTTAGCGGCCATGGACGGCTACGACACCCTAGGAATCACGGTGATCGATCGATTCTGAGAGAATTTCATGCCCAGGAAACAATCAACAGTAACGGATTGGCGCGGAAGAATTTGGTAACAAATAGCGCGCATGATCGTTCAGCAGGCTGGATGATAACGCCGAATGAGCTGTGACCATGGAATGGGACGACCCTCAACCCCAAGACGACTTCGCGGATCGGCGTTTTTCGCCGCGCTCGCACATTGACGGCAAGAGCAAGTTGGTGGTCGAGGTCGACGGGAAAAGATATCTTTGCCGGCTGATCAACATTTCGACGGGTGGCGCCACCCTGGCCTTTGACGATATGCCGCCTCAGGTCCTAAGGCTAGCGGTTGAGCATCCCCAGCTGGGGCGCCTTACCGGTCATTGTGTTTGGCAGGCTGGGAATAACCTGGGTATGAAGTTCGACGCCTTGAAGCTCTGAACGCCCGGAGTTAGCAGCCAGCACCGGCATCAAAGTTGTCGAGCTTGCCGAGCAAGGCGTCAAAGACGCCCGTGTCTTCACCCTCAGTAGCCGGTGAACGGCGTTGTCCGTCCTTCCGCTCGGGCATGGCGTCGTGACGATGGTGCGCCGGTATCTGCCGAGCGATGGCTGAAAACAAGGCCTTGGGTGCAATCGGCTTGCTGACATAGTCATTCATCCCGGCCGCTAGATATGCCTCCCTGTCTCCTGCCATGGCATTGGCCGTGACTGCGATGATCGGTACCGAAGAAATCTTACCACCCAGATTTCGGATGATCCGGGTGGCGCCCAGGCCATCCATTTCCGGCATTTGCACGTCCATGAGCACCAAATCGTATGGCCGGCGCCGGAAGCTTTCGACCGCCTCCAGGCCGTTGGCCGCGATATCGACCTTATAGTTGAGCTTTCGCAGCATGGCAGTGATGACTTGCTGATTGATCTCGTTGTCTTCCGCCACAAGCACTTGCAGCCGACGCCGGGCAAGAGGCCCTGGATCGACGTCATCGTCGATTTGCACCTCGCCGGGATCTTCGCCCGCTCGGCAAGAGAAGGTAAACCAGAATGTGCTGCCCTGCCCGAGGGCGCTATCGACGCCGATTTCACCACCCATCAGCTTGACCAGCTGCTTGCAAATGGCCAAGCCCAGGCCGGTGCCGCCAAAGCGGCGCGACGCTGAACTATCGGCCTGGGTAAAGCGGCTAAAGAGCTTGTCTTTATGCTCCTGGGCAATGCCAATGCCGGTATCTTCGATTTCAAAGCGTACCCGCATTTCCCCGGCCGCCAATTCCTCATGACGGGCACGGATTGTTATGCGCCCTTGATGGGTAAACTTGATGGCGTTGCCGACCAGGTTAAACAAGATCTGACGCAGTCGGACTGGATCGGCAATGATCCACTGCGGCATATCCGGTGCCACTTCGGTGACCACCGAAAGGCCCTTTTGGGTGATACGTGTCTGCAGCAAAGACACCGCGTTACCGACGATGGAAGTCGGGCTAAAGCTGATGTCTTCCAGCCTGATTGCCGAAGATTCCAGTTTGGAGTAATCGAGGATATCGTTGAACAAGCTCAGCAGGTTTTGCGCGGATTCGCGCGCAAGTTGCATGAGCTTGAGGTGGTCCGGACTCAAGCCTTCATCCGCCAACAAATCTAAGGTGCCGAGGATACCATTCATCGGCGTGCGAATTTCATGACTCATGATGGCCAGAAATTGGGATTTGGAGCGCATGGATGCTTCCGCCCGATTACGTTCCTGGGCGAGGTCCTGGGTCATTTTTTCTAGCTGGACCGACTGCTTCTTCATGCGTTCTTTGGTTTTCGTCAGTTCTGCGAAGCGCTGCTCCAGCTCCGTTTCGAATTCCTTTTGAATGGTGATGTCGGTCGACACTGTCAGCAGGGATCCATTCGGCAATCTTTGCTCGAGAACCTGGACCCATTGACCATTTTGATAGCGTTCAGGGAAAGGGCCGGAAGGGTTTTTGTGGCGCCTCAATCGCTCTCGGTACCAAAGGCGTTCACGACCTATGGCGTCCTTGTATAGTCCGGCCCTAAGGGCGGCTTTGAGGTGATCGCGAAACAGCGTTCCCGGTACCGTGGTCTGACCAACCGCCTCATGGATTTCGCGGAACTGATCGTTGCAGATCACCAGGCGGTCCTGCGGATCCCATAGAACGAAGATCTGGCCCGATTGTTTGATGGCGGTTTCCAGGCGCTGCAGTGACTTTCGCAAGTCAACTTCCGAGGTTACGTCTCGTTCGATCCCACGATAGCCGAGGAACTTGCCTTGGCCATCAAACAGTGGCGCACCGGATGACGACAGCCAAACATCCCCGTTTGCGGTTCGCCGCTTGAAGCGAAAATCCGTAAAGGGGCGATGCGCTTGGAGATCATCTTGATGCCGTTGCCATGCCTCAGGCGACGGCAATCCAGGCACGGCGACCTCGGCACGCTTTTTGCCATGATGCCATTTTGGGGATAAACCAATCCGGTCCCGAACGCTTCTCGACAAGTAAGTGAAACGGTGATCGGTGTCGGTCTCCCAGAACCAGCCTTGGGAAGACTCGGCGAAGTCCTCAAGAATACGTCGCCGTCCGGCCTCCGAAGAGGCGGATTCGGCCTTCTGCGTGGCCGTGGCCGTCTTAATCGGCATTGGAAGCTGCTTGGGATGGCGTGGCGGTCTTGTCATGAAAGAAGCGTTTCGGGTTTGACCTCTGCAACACCAGTGCAAAGCGGTTCACCGATAACCATATGGCCGGGATTGGTTTCATTCTTCTTAAGGAAAAGACCGATCTTTCAACGCTTTTCCTATGATTTTCATTACTATAAATTCACCCCCTGGCAGTCATCACTATTACTAAGGATAACGGGGAGAAAGCGAAGTCTGTCAGTCATCAATAAACTATTATTAGGTGCGTTTTTCTGTTTTTTCCTCTTATAAGAGAAATGCTGTTTCCGACTATAATTTTCGACAGATGTCTGATTGAAAAAATGAGGCAAGGATTTTCCGATGACCGGAGGCTGGCAAAAACAAACGCCAATAGGCCGCCCAGCAGGCGCCCAGACATTTGCATCTACCATCGCGCTCGTATGGTGGATGTGAAGTTCCTATGATCATCGGGGCAGGCTGCAAATCAATGCGAACTTCGGAATCGGGACACAAGCGTCTCGCAAGAACCCACAAGCAGCTAATCCCCCGGCGACCCCTCGGGGTCGATCTTACCGAGACTGTGGCACCGGGCCGGAGGAACCTCGAATTATCAGTGTGAGCGCAAGCTCGGTGTGCATCGGGGCGGGTTTGCCCGTCAGGCGGTTTATCAGGTAGTTGGCGGCCGCTACCCCCATATCACCAGTCGGCACCTTGACGGTGGTAAGAGCCGGGGTGATTTCCGCCGCCCACTCCAGGTTGTCGAAGCCAATCACCGACAGGTCCTGCGGCACCCGCAGTCCGGCGGCCTGCGCCTCCAGGATCACGCCGAAAGCCAAAACATCGTTGCCGCAGAGTATGGCGGTCACCTCAGGCTCTCGTCGGTAAAGCTCGCGGAAGCCCTCGCGGGCCAGGGCGATCGAGTAGGGCTTTTCAACGATATTCCTTTCCGGCAGGAACAAGCGTTGTGCCGCCAAGGCCTGGCGAATCCCTTCAACTCTCAGGGCCATACGGTCATTGGTAGCCCGCGGACCGATGATGGCACCAAACCGTTGGTGTCCCAGTTCGAGAAGGTGCTTGGTCGCGTCCTTGGCCGCCCCTAGATTGTCGTAGCCCACACTGGGATGGGGACTTTTGGGGTTAAAAACGCTGGTGTGCAGGTAGGGAATTTCGCGCTCCCGCAGAAGCTGATGGAGAGCTGGCAAATGGCTTTCGCCCGAAAGCATCAGCGCTTCAACACCATGGGCAAGAAGGCCACGCGCCTGTTCCAATTCTTGCTCGGGATCAAAGCCGGAGGTCGACAAAATGACGTTGTAGCCCGCCTCGTTGGCCCGATGTTGGAGTGCTTCGATGAAGCGTGCGAATATCGAATAATCCAGGGTCGGAACCACGGCACCGATGGAATGACTGCGCCGCAGCGACAGCGATCGGGCCGCCGGATTGGGAACATAGCCAAGCCGCCCAATCGCCTCTTCGACTTTACGCCTTATGGCGAGGCTCACGGACTGCGGACGATTGAGGGTGCGGGACACGGAGGCAACTGAAACACCCGCCTCACGGGCTACTTGACGAATGCCGACAGTCGCCGGACGGCTTGCCTCAGCCGCCTTTTTGCCTTCAGCGTCTTCTCCCGTCATAGCCTGGTCGTCATACATGCATCACACTTTCTTGCCAAGCAGCAGCCGGTTCGAACAACACCGCGGAAAGCTCTGTTTGCTCATCTCGGGTACAGTCGCCTCTCGATTCTATGGCCTGCCTCCCCGTCACCGACAATATTGAAACTACCGATGAGTTCAATGACAGTCCAAACTGGGTCCGTTTGTTAATCATCGCTTGTAACCGGTTACAACAGGTGATACTCTTAAACTAAGTGCTGACATATTGGTGCGCAATCGACCGCAGAGGAGGCAACCGTGGAGAAATTGACCGAACTACAACGCGCGTTTCAGGCAAGAAAAATCAGCCGGCGTGACTTTATTGCTCAGGCCAGCATGCTGGCCGGCGGCGCCGCATTCGCCAATTCATTGATGAGCAGCTCGGCCCTGGCCGCGCCCCAACAAGGCGGCACGGTGAAAATCGGCTGCGCCGGTGCCAACACCTCCGATAGCTACGATGGTGGCACCCATTCCGACATCTTCATGCAGATGCTGGGCCACGGGATGGTATTCGACTGCCTAACCGAGGTGAAGGCAGACGGATCCTTAGCGGGTGAATTGGCGGAAAGCTGGGACGCCTCTGATGACGCCTCGGTTTGGACCTTCAAGCTGAAAAAGGACGTGACCTTCCATAACGGCAAGTCCTTTGGCGCTGATGATGTCATCGAGTCCATGCAGCACCACATGGGCGAAGAATCCAAGTCGGCCGCCAAGCCGATTGTCGCGCCGATAACCGAGCTGAAGAAGGAAGATGATCACACGGTGGCCTTTGTCCTCAACAGCGGGAATGCCGATTTCCCCTATCTCTTGAGCGATTATCATTTGCTCATTTACCCGGCGGGTATGAAAGAAGAAGCGATCGCCAAGGGGATCGGCACCGGCGGCTACATCCATGAGGCTTTCGAGCCCGGAGTCCGTGCGATTGCTAAGCGCAACCCGAACTATCACCGTTCTGATTGCTGCTACTTCGACAGCGTCGAGATGATCGCCATCAATGACCCGAACTCGCGGCAAAACGCTTTGGTGACGGACGAAGTCGACGTGATCAACCGAGTCGACCTAAAGACGGCTCACTTGCTCGAGCGCCACAAAAACGTCGAGTTGTTCGAGGTCACCGGCAACCAGCACTACTCCTATCCGATGCACACGAACAAGGCGCCTTACGACAACAACGATGTGCGCGAGGCGCTAAAGTACGCCTTCGATCGCGAGGAACTGGTGCAAAAGATCCTGCGCGGCCACGGCATCCCGGGCAACGACCACCCCATCGGGCCTGCCAACCAATTTTGGCATAAGGACTTAGCGCAACGCAGCTACGATCCGGATAAGGCCAAATTCCATCTCAAAAAGGCAGGGGTCGACCGGCTCGAGATCAGCGTTTCCGCCTCTGAAGCGGCTTTCGGCGGGGCGGTGGACGCGACGGTTCTCTACCAGGAAAGCGCGGCCAAATGCGGCATCGACCTCACGGTCGTGCGTGAGCCCGAAGACGGCTATTGGAAAAATGTTTGGTTGCAGAAGCCCTATGTGGCCTGCTTCTGGTCGGGGCGGGCGACCGAGGATTGGATGTTCTCCACCGCCTATGAGCAGGGGGTTCCCTGGAACGACTCCTATTGGGACCACGAGCGCTTCAACAAATTGCTGATCGAGGCCCGTGGCACCCTCGACCAAGAGAAACGTCGTGAACTCTATTTTGAGATGCAGGTCATCGTCCGTGACGAGGGCGGCGTTGCCATTCCAATGTTCGCGAACTGGGTCGATGCCAACTCGAAGAAGCTGGCCCATGGGGAGCATTTGGGTAATCTCTGGCAGCTTGACGGCGCCCGCCTAGCCGAGCGCTGGTGGTTTGCTTAAGGGGCAAGCGAAGTATTGGTTCGGGGAGGGCTGGTCAAGGCCCTCCCCTGCAGCTTCCTACGATTGCCCAGGCGATCCGTAGGCTTTCTACGGGCAGGCAATAATGACCACTGGCGACCAGCAACTCGATGCCCTGCGACGGGTGGTGAGCACCGCGTCCTTGCTCCCCTATGACCGCTTTGGCGTCTATCAGCCGGAACTCGAGTGGCTGCCGCTGAGCGGCGAACGCGGCAGCGACTTCGAATGTTTTCTCCTTCGGTTTAAGCCGGGGGCGGCCTCCCTGCCCCATGAACACACGGCCGGCGAGGAGTTCCTGGTGTTGGAAGGCGAACTCGAGGACAACGACGGCCGGATCCTCAAGGCCGGCGATTTCGTTGTCTACGAGCCTGGCTCTAAGCATTTCTCCCGCTCGCCGTCGGGCTGCCTGCTGTTGGTCATACTGCGCGGCAGCAACCGGCTCATAGAAACCTCTGAACAGTCCTCGATAGTGGCCTGGTGACCTGCGCTGCCCGCTGTGGTATCGCTCGCCTGTCAATACCAATAGTCACCTGTTGCAGCGAGGAAAAAGAGCCATGGCGGAAATAGAGGGTTTTCACGCGCATGTCTATTTCAGCCAAGAAACCTTCGAACAAGCACGCCGGCTCTGCGAGGCGGCCCGTGATCGTTTTTCGATCAGCATGGGCCGCATGCACCAAAGACCGGTCGGCCCGCACCCGGTCTGGAGCTGTCAACTGGCCTTCACAGCAGATAAGTTCGGCGCGGTCATCCCCTGGCTTGCGCTAAACCGCAATGGATTGACCGTCTTTATCCACACCCAGACCGGCGATGACCTAGCCGACCACACGAACTACGCCATGTGGATGGGGCAAATGCTACCGCTCGATCTTTCGCTCTTTAGCGAGGAGGAAAGCTAAGGTCGGCCGCGGCTCGCGCCGGCCAGGCTTGAGGCCGATCCCCCACTATGGTGACACACCAGCGTTGTCGACCCTCGCCTATACGGAATAAGATAGTTTGAAATACTAGGCCGACAATTTGTAAGAAGAATAAAAGACATCACAACATGTCGTGTCATCGACTAGTAATAGATCCGGCCTACCAGCAAATATCGGCAAGGCAATGAAAGGCAAGGTGTCATCCTGATTGACAGCCTCGTCCGACTTTGCTCTAGTCGATGCTGAGAATTGGGGGACAGCTAATCGCCCTAGTCATGATTGACTGGTGTCGACTGGCAGATAGAACTGCGGCAGCTTCATGACCGCGGGCAAAACAATGGTGAGTTTACTTGCCCAAAAGGGGGAGACAATAGGTGGTGAACGCCGACGACCGGAGCCAGCCATCGCGCAAGCTAACCTTGGAATCAGCTACCCAAACTCCGCCGAGTGAGCGTGATGCGCTGACGGAAAGACACAAAGGCATGATCGGCGACGGCCGTTATCTCCTCTATACGATCTACTATTCAAAGGGCTCGCGCCTCTTGCTCACCACCGGCTGACCGCGGCCACCCCCGACGGAACCGCCGCCCGATGCTCTAGCTCCGGTACTCCGGCTCCTCGCGATCTAGAACGCGGCGCAGCGCGGTAAAATGCCGCGCCGCTAGAAGCGGCAGTTCGCCGGCCATTTGCTGGCGCACCCGACGCCGGGTATCCGCATCGATCTGCCTGAGCTTGCTGCCACCGGACGCCGCTAAGACCTGGAACTGAGCCGCCCGTTCTAAGTAATAGAGATCGGTAAAGGCCTGCGCGATGCTCGGTCCGGTCACCGTGACGCCGTGACTGGCCATCATCAGGACCGAACGACCATTGAGTTTCGAGGCGATGCGGTCGCCTTCCGCCTTATCCAGCGCCAAGCCGGCATAGTCGTCGTCATAGGCGATGCGGCCATCGAACATCAGGGCATTTTGCTCGACCATCTCCAAGCGTCCCTTGTCGCGCAGGGTGAGGGCCGTCGCATAGGGTTGATGGGTATGGAGGACGACGGTCGCGTTCGGGGCGGCCAGATGGATGCGGCTGTGAATGAAGAAGCCGGAATCCTCAACCGCCTCCGTGCCCTCGAGCACATTGGCCTGGCTGTCACAGAGCACCAAAGAAGACGCGGTCACCTCCGACCAGTGCCAACCATAGGGGTTGATCAAGAAACGATCACCCGTCATCCGGCCGTCCTCGCCGGGGATGGCGACGGAAAAGTGATTGTCGACGCCTTCGTTTAGGCCCAAACGAGCGGCCCAACGCAAGGCGCAGGCCAGGTCGATCCGTGTTTCGCCAAGATTTGCCATCGCCAGCTCCTATTCTCGATCACCCGTCATATCAAAGTGAAGCTTTGCCACGCAAACTCTTCGCATCGGATCAGAGCGCTGCGGGGCCTTTCTCTTAGTCACGCAAGAGCACGGCCAAACGAGTCCAGCGATCCTGGGCGTCGCTTTGCTTGACCGCCATCGCCAAAGCCTTTTCCTGGCCGATGATCACCACCAGGCGCTTGCCTCGGGTCACCGCCGTATAAAGAAGGTCCCGCCGCAGCATGGTAAAGTGTTGGGTGATCAAGGGTATCACCACCGCCGGAAACTCGCTGCCTTGCGACTTGTGGATCGTGGTGGCATAGGCGAGCATCAATTGATCGAGCTCTGTTGGGGCATAGGCCACCTGGCGGTCGTCAAACGCCACCTCCATTGCCCGCTCTTCGCCATCGATCTTCAGGACAAAGCCAAGGTCGCCGTTATAGACCTCCTTGTCATAATCATTTTCGACCTGCATCACCTTGTCGCCCCGGCGAAACTGCTGGGACCGACCCTCAAGAGCGGCATTGGCTTCCGAGGGTGGGTTCAATACCGCCTGCAGTTGCTCGTTGATGGCGACCGTGCCCAGCGGTCCCCGGTTCATCGGCGTCAAGACCTGAACGTCACGCAGAGCGTCGAGGCCGAAGCGCCGCGGTATCCGCTGGCTGACGATTTCGACGAGCTTGGCCATGCCATCGGCGGGATCCGAACAGGCGACAAAGTGAAAATCCGCCTCCGGCTGGTCCTTCGACCAAAGCGGCATCTGCCCTTGGTTGATGCGATGGGCATTGCCGATGATGAGGCTCTCGGCGGCCTGGCGAAAGACTTCCGTCAACCGCACCACGGGAAGGCGCTGAGAGGCGATAATATCGGCCAGTACCCGTCCCGGCCCCACCGATGGCAGCTGGTCAATATCGCCGACAAGGATCAGGGCGGAGCGATCCGGCACTGCGCGCAGCAGGGATTCCATCAACCCGACATCGACCATCGAGGCTTCGTCGACGACCACCAAATCGCAATCCAGCGGCTCTTCTTCGGCCCGGCGAAAGCGGCCGGTCGCCGGATTGATCTCAAGCAGGCGATGAATGGTCTTGGCCTCCTCGCCGGTGGTCTCGGCCAGGCGCTTGGCCGCCCGACCGGTGGGCGCGGTCAGCGCGATGCGCACCTTCTTCGCCTTCAAGATCTTCAGGAGGGACATGACCAAGGTCGTCTTGCCAACCCCGGGACCGCCGGTGATGACCAAAACCTTGGAGCCTAAGGCCAAGCCAATGGCCTGGCGTTGGCTGGCGGCCAGGGTAACGCCGAACTTATCCTCAACCCAGGTGATCGCCTTGTCCGCATCGATAGACGGCCAGGGAGGGCGACGGCTGACCAGCCCTTTAAGGCGAGCGGCGATCGTGGATTCCGCTTGATAGAGAGCCGGCAGGAAGACACTCGGGCACCCCTCTAACTCCTCAGCGACCAAGAGACCCTCAGCGAGCTCAATATCAAGCGCCTGTTCGATTTCCTCCGCTGCAACCTGCAGCAGGTCGTGGGCCCGGGCGAGTAAGCTTTCGCGGGCCAGGCCGCAATGCCCTTGCTGCCGCGCCTCCTCGAGCACGTGGCTGAGGCCGGCACGCAGGCGGTCCATGGCGCTGGCCTTGATGCCCAGTTCGCGAGCCACCGCATCGGCCGCCTTGAAACCGATACCGCGGATGTCGCGCGATAGGCGGTAAGGGTTTTGCCGAATAAGGTCGACGGCCTGGCTGCCGTAGGTTTTGAAAATGCGCAGCGCGCGGGCGGTGCCGAGGCCGTGGCTGTGGAGAAACACTAGGATCTCGCGGATCGCCTGCTGCTCGCCCCACTTGGCGACGATGCGGCTTGCCCGCTTCGGGCCGATCCCCGGCACTTCTCGCAGCCGCGCGGGTGTCTTGTCGATGACATCGAGCACCTCTTCGCCGAAGGCCTTGACTAGGCGCTTGGCGTAGATCGGGCCGATGCCCTCGACCTGGCCCGATGCCAGATAGCGCTGGATGCCGGCAATGGTGCTCGGTGGCCGGATCTTGAGCCTGGTAGTCTGGAACTGCTTACCGTGGCGTGGATCAAGCGCCCAGCAGCCGGCCGCCTCGAAGACTTCGCCCGCGTTGACCGTCGCGACCCGCCCGACCAGGGTAGCGAATCCCTGCCGACCGGTGATCGAGGCACTCAAGACGCAAAAGCCGTTCTCCGGGTTATGAAAGACGACACGCTCGACGGTGCCGGTCAGGCGCTCCGGGGCTACCTCGCCCCTTTCCGCCTCGTCGCTGCGCTCTTGTGGCGCAAAACCGCCCATGACCCCTGGGCCTCCCGAACAATGCTCAAGACATTGTATCAGGTTTGCCATGAGGTATGACTATTCGGGAACTCACTCAATTATTGGAACGTCGGTTGGCGCCGACAAAATAAAGGCCCCCTCCCCCTCCGGCGACGATCTTTCACATCGCGCGCAGGGGAAGGGGGCCTCCCCCCTTCCGATTCTTCAAGCGCTTGCCTTAGGCGGCAACCGACTTGAAGAACTTCTCCGTAGCGGCTTTCGCCTGGGCCTGCAGCGGGCCGGTCACCTGGTTGGCGACGCTGGTGGTCAGCTCGGAAAGCGCCACGCCTTGGTCCATCGCCTTCTTCATCGAGGTCTGCATGTGGTTGCTCTGCAGCTCGACGAACTGGTTGACGGTCTTCGCAGCAGCCAGGGCTTGGGCGTGGGCAACATTGTCCTCCCAAGTTTGCTGAGCATTGGCGAGGATCGTCTTGGTAACGCTCTCGGCACCGCGCGCGGCAGCCTGGTTGGCGCCCGCGACTGCGTCAAGATTGGCTTTGCCAAGGGCGGCCAAGCCCTCGTAGTCGGCAAAGGCCTTGGTGAATTGCTTCATGGTCTGCTCGCCGGCGGCCTGCCAGGCCGCGAAGGGATTTTCTGCAGCTGAGGTGTTCTTCGCTGCCATGGTCCTAACTCCTCTCACTCTCTTAATCATGCCTGCCCGACCGGCGCAAAAGCCGCGCTTTCGGGTGAACTATTTGCTGCACCGCAGCATGACCCTCATATAGCAAGATCTGGCTGCCGTTCAAGGATTTTTTGTGCAGTGCAACAAAAATTTTTTGAAACTGTAAAATGCCAGCAAAACTGCGCTCTAGAAAGCGGCCAACGGCGGTTCGTCGCCACAAAGACGCCAGCTCAAAAGGGCTTGGGCTTGACGGCAGACCTCATCTTGCCAGGCCGAATCAACAGCTAAATTGCTGCACTCGCTCGGATCGTCGCGCAGGTCAAAAAGCAATGGCTCGAGGCCGGCGAAGTGAACGTACTTGAAGGCCGCGCTACGGGCGACGGTGAACACGCACTCCTCGGGCCTCAGGCCCAGGCGGCTTTCACCTCGCGGCCCAAGGGTATCGCGAAAATCAAGGGAGTAGTAAACGCAGTCGCGCCAGTCCTTCGGGGTCACCCCTTCAAGAAAAGGCACCAGCGAGCGGCCATCGCACTGCCTTGGCGGCCTGGCTCCCAGGCACTCCAGAATCGTCGGCATGATGTCGATGTTCTCGGTAAGGGCCTCGCTCGCCCAGCCGCGCGCCGAGGGCACCACCGCTCCGCCGGCCAGAATCAGCGGGATGTGGAAGGAGGGGTCCTGGTACCCATACTTGGCAAAGAGCCAATGGTCGCCGAGCTGTTCGCCATGGTCGGAGGTAAAGACGAAGAGGGTCCGATCCATTGCGCCACTGGCCTCGAGGCATTCCACAAGTCGGCCAACCTGCGCATCGACCTCGGACATCATGGCGAAATACTGGGCGCGCAGCCGCATGACCTCGTCACCAGTAAGATTTGGTAGTCGGGCGTTATCCATGCCGTAAAGCAGCGGCCAGCCGCGGGCGTTGAAGATGCAATCCCTGAGATAGGGATGCTGTGCCGCCATGGTCTCAGGATCAGCAAGACCGACCGGTTGCGGCAGCGTCGCTGGATCGTACCAGCGGCAATAGGGCTCGGGCGCAACGAAAGGCGGATGCGGCGCCAAATAGGTGACATGCACAAACCAGGGCTGGTCGCCCTGGCCCTCGAGATAATCCAAGACCGCGTCGGTCAGGAAGGCAGCGTCACTATCCTCGCGGGCAAACAGGGCCGGGCCGATGTTCAGCGTCGGGTCCTCGCAGCGCCCCGGCCGAAAAACGCCCATAGGGTCGTCGGGCACCTGGTACCCCCGTTCGATGAGGGCGGCGCGCCAAGCGGCCAGATCATCGCTCATCACCACCGGTCTTAGACCAGGCGGTACCTTGTCTTCCGGGCCACCGGCCACGCGGTCTTCCGGCACGGGTGTATCTGTATAACCGAAGAGAACCGGGTCATAGCCGAGCGCTCGCGCTTCGCTGGCCACATTCGCAAGACGTGGGCTCAAGGCCACTTCGTTGGCCGTTTGCCGATGCCGGTGCAAATAGGTCCCGGTGAGAAGCGAAGCCCGCGAGGGACCGCAGGGCGAGGCTTGCGCGAAGTGGCGGCGGAAGGTGATGCCCCGTTCCGACAATCGGTCAAGGTTGGGCGTGCGCAGGTCGAAGCTGGCAAAACGACCCAGGCTATCGCCGCGCCACTGGTCCGCGGTCAGCAAGAGGATGTTCTGGGCCCTAGCCATGGAGGATCTACCTTTCCTAAATCGCTCTCTTCCGATAGAGCAGCCGCAGGTTCAACGCGGCCAGGGTAACCAGGACGATGGTGCCGCCGAGCAAACTTTCTCGTGCCGGTACTTCATCGACGAATAGCCAAACCCAAAGCGGCCCGATCACCGCTTCCAACAGCAAAAGCAAACTCACTTCCGGCGCTGGTAGGTAGCGCGGGCCAAGCGTCATTAAGCTAAACCCAAGCGGGACCACCAACAATCCCATCATTGTGACAAAGATAAAATCATCGACGGACACCTCGAGAGGTGAGGAAAAGGGCAATACCAGGAGGGCGGTCAGGATGCCGGCCAGCCCGGTTGCCGGCACCATGCTCTGCGGGCGCCGTAGGCGGGCGATCGAAAAGGTGCCGGCTAAGGATATGGCACCTCCCACGGCTGCCAAGTCCCCCAACACCGAACCGTCGTGCTGTCGCACGCTGCCCGAGGCGATGACGGCAACCCCGCCAAGCGCACAGAATATCGCCAGCCAGGTATGCAGCGCCACCGTCTCGCGAAGAAAGACGAGAGCGAAAACAGCAGCGAAGAGCGGCGCCGTGCTGATGATAAAGAGCGTGTTGGCAACGCTAGTATGGGCAAGCGATACGACGAAGAGGATAGTGCCCGCTGCAAAGAGCAGCACAAAACCCAGTCCCGATAGGCCAAGTTTCCGCAGTTCGGACAGAAAGTCTCGCCGCCGCACCAAGAGAAGCCCACCCAGAATCGCGAGACCGGACAAGAGGCCGCGCCAAAACAGCACGGTCCATTCATCAGCGGATATCAACCGCACAAGAAGGCTGTCGGGACTGATGACCAACACCCCAACGACGGTAACCAAGAGCCCCTTGCCACGGTCGTCACCGGCTGTCCAAAGATGGCGGCTCATCGCCTGTGGTCGCCTAGCAAGACGCCGGCCCTGACGCAGTTTGTGCCATCCAGGCACTTGCTTGGAACACCTGACCTCCCACCTTCAGAAATTTCTGGATGCTGCTACCCCAATAAGGGATAGTCGCCGTTGCTGCAGTGTGCAGCCTAATCGCAAGACAGGCCAGGCACCATGGCTGAACGCTTCGAGTTCGGCAAGCAAGGTTTGCAACCATGAGCCGACCAACTTCCTCCGTTGTTGCCAAGCGGGCCTTCTTCACCAAGAACCTGAGCGCCCCGGATCCGATCCCGGAGGAAGGGATCGAGGCGGCTTTGCGGCTGCTGCGCGACGGGCGGCTCTTCCGTTACGGCGAGGACCGTTCCTCGCTTCCCGCGGCGGCGCTGCTCGAGGAGGAGTTCGCCGCCGCCCTGGGCCTGCCCCTCAATTCCGGCGATGGCGGCCGCTTCGTCACCCCAAACAGCTCCATGCGCATGTCGAGCCTGGTAGCCGCCGTGCTGCGCGAGGCCATGGCCGATGCCGTGAGAGACGAATGATTGATAGTGAGGCGATTCTTCGCCATACCTCCCCGCCCAGGAGAAGGGTGTATACAAGGGTCCCATAATGAAGTTCCACCAGGTTCCCGTTAAGCCGATGACGCCCGACAATGCCATCGGGCTAGGCCGGGTCATCGATGACTTCAACGCGGCTGAGGTAACGATCGTCGCTTGGCCGCAGCAGGGCTGGCGCCCGGTCACCCGCGGCAATGAGGGCGGCATCACTCAGGGCGCCTTCAAGGTGCGCTGGCGGGGCGAGATCTTGACCGGCTTGTCCGACAGCTTCGAGGTCGACAACTTTCATACCGAGTACGTTCTGGGCTGGAGCCAGGACCCGGCAAAGGCCGATCGTCAGGCCGCCAATCCCCGGCGTTCGCAGATCCTGGTAAGCCTGATCAACTACCATCCCGACGGCGGACAGGTCTTTGCATCCCGCCACCGCCAACCCTTTCTGCTTCTCTTGGCGCCGCCGGGGGATGACCTGCGTCCGGAAGACTGCGTCGCTCTTCACTCCGACGGCTCAGCCGGCTTTCACATCGATCCCGGTGTCTGGCACCAAGCGCCCTTGACCCTGGCCGAGGAGGACGTCTTCGATAACAAGCAAGGCCGCGTCCATGCGGTGGTCGAATGCCACTTCCCGGACGAGCAAGGCCTCTATCTTTCGGTCCCGCTGCCGTCCCGAGCTGCGCCGTGATCGATGCCATTTCGGGGACTCTGCGAGTTAGTGCGAGTTAGGATGATCGCGAGCGCTCGCGCCAAGCTGGCCAGTTGATGTCACGCTGCTCAAGAAGTCTGAGGCAAGCGATATCCTCAAGGAGCTCGGGAAACAACACCAGATTGCTGCCGTCCCACCGCGCGCTGGGAACGATGAGACCCTGCAAGTCCAAGAAACGTGCCGCAGCGCCGATCTCCTGAGTTCTGGTGTAGGCGCCCTTGTGAAAATCTTCGGCCGAAACGCCAAGCGGTGCCAAGGCTGCAACATCAGGGAAAATCAGCACTCTATCGCAACGAAGTGCCAGCTTATTGATCATGACGTGTGACGAGGAAAAGACCGGCTGGCGGGAGAGATGGTAATAGACTTCCGCCAAGGCGCCATCTTCCGACAGGCTGGTGTAAAGCACTTCGAAGCGGTTGGGAGGATGCCAACGACCGCCACCGGTGCCACCGATCAAAGGATCGTGCGCCGCCCAGGTGACCCGCCAAAGTTCACCGTCAAAGGCTTGGGGCACCAAGCTCTCCAAGGCATCCAGCAGCGATGGATCGTGGGTGGGACTATCGGCCATGGGCGGGCATTAGAGATAGGCAAGATCGCCCAAGCGTTCGATCACTTCAAGGACGGCTTCGGTCTCGCCGTCGTGAACAAGATCAATGGCCCGTCGGCCTTCCAGTAATTCGTTGCGGGCGTTCAGCCACTGCCTGATTTCGTCCTTACCATAGAACTCGGCCAGCCGGTCGACGACGTAACGCAAATCGGAGAGCACCAACTGGGTGCTGGGGTGTGGCCGATTTTTGCCGGCCGACCAACGGCTCACCGTGGCTTTCGAGACCCCGGTGATATTGGCCACATCAACGCTCTTCAGACCGCCGCGGTCCTTCAAGTCGTCAATGGTTTTGGCGATAGCGTTGGACATTTCTATCGTCACCCTCAGCAATGGTGTTCGACATCACCTTGCCGCTCTTTTCTCCAAAGCAACCGAACGGGACAAATTATGTTCGGTGTCGTGAAGACGTTCTAAGACACGTCGTGATTCGCTAAGCCTCCGCGATCTGTCTTTGATCTTGATGGGCAATTCGCAAGATCTGAGCGACCGGCTCATTTCGATGCAAGTGATGAATCTCGGCACTTGTTCCCCTATTCTTTGGCCAATTATTATAATATTTGTTTCAGAAAATCTATCGCTGAAACGAAAATATCAATCAATTAAAAGCTTAATTTTTTCAATATTATACTATTAATGCGAGATCGGCACAATATGTGGCACTGATTTTTGGAGAAGGCACTAATTGTAGAGCCAGTTTTGGCCTGTCGCCCGATGCTCTAGTGAAAATTCGCTCCGCCCTCAAACCGCGCAGTAGCCGCCGTCGACGGGCAGGGTGATGCCAGTCACGAAAGAAGAAGCATCGGAGGCAAGATAGATGGCAGCACCGATGAACTCTCGCGGCTCGCCGCGCCGAGCGAGTGGCGTGCGCCGGCGGATCGCTTCCTCGAAGGCCTCATTCTCCGGCCTGCCGGCGCCGTGGCGCATGTCGTGCGTGGTATAGCCCGGGTTGATGGCGTTGACCCGGATGCCATGTCGGCCCCACTCCATCGCTAGCTGGCGCACCATCTGGTCGACCCCGCCCTTGGACGCACCATAAGCCAAGAGGCCGTGGAAGGCGACCAGGCTACCGGTCGACGAGGTGAGGATGATAGAGCCGCCGTGGCCTTGCCCGATCATCTGACGGCCCGCCGCCTGGCTGCAATAAAACGCCCCGCTGAGGTTGACCGCGAGAGTCATGTCCCAGAGCCCATCCTCGGTCTCTTCTGCCCGCTGTTCGCCACCGACCCCGTGGTTGACCAACATGATGTCCAGCTTGCCGTAACGCTCGGCCGCGAAGGCAACCAAGCCATCGCAATCGGCCCGCCGACGGGCATCAAAGCCATACGCTAATGCGGTGCCGCCCGCGGCTTCGATGGCATGAGCCGAGGCCGCCACCTCCTCCTCGCTGCGCGCCGCCACCACAACCTTGGCGCCGGCGGCTGCCAGACCGCCTGCCATGGCCTTGCCGAGGCCGCGGCCGCCACCGGTGACGATGGCCACCCGGCCACTCAAGTCAAAAAGCGATAGATCCGACATGAGAGCTTCCTTATCCTTCGACCACTGTGTCGCGCCGCAGCGCGTCGATTTCATCCGGCGTCAAGCCGATCTCGGCAAGGATCTCCTGGCTGTGCTCCCCCAATTTCGGCGCGCCGCGCTGGATCTTGGTTGGCGTCCGGTCGAAGCGGGCGGCGGCCAGCGCCTGGCGCAGGCGGCCCGCATGCGGGTGATCGCTTTCCACCACGATCTTGCTGGCCTGGAACTGAGGATGCTCGAGAAGCGCATTGCGGGTCAGCACCGGCGCGCAGGGCACCCCCGCCCCCTCCAGGATGTCGAGCCATTCCGCCGTGCTGCGGGTGGCCAGGCGCTCTTGGATCAAGGCAAGGCGATCATCGATGTTGCGGTCGCGCAAAGCCGGCGTCTTGAAGCGCGGATCCTCCAGCCACTCGGGCCGCTCGGCGGCCTGACAAAAGGCCCGCCATTCCCGGTCCGACATGACCGAGACACTCATATAGCCGTCCTTAGTTTCGTAGATCAGGTCGATGAAACTGGCCGCCTGTTGCTCGCTGACCGTCTCGCCGACGAAGGTCTGGCCGCCCATGTCGGAGGCCCAGAGAAAGGAGACCACCGCATCCAGCATCGAAAGACGAACATGCTGGCCTTGGCCACTGCGTTCGCGCGCCAAGAGCGCCGCGGTGATCGCCTGGGATGCGGTCACCGCCGTCAGCTTGTCCGGCAAGATGGTGCGCACCAGGCGCGGGCGCCGCTGGTCCGAGCCGCCTTGCACCGAGGCAAGACCCGAAAGGGCCTGGACGATGGGGTCGTAGGTGGGCTTTTGCGCATAGGGCCCGGTCTCACCAAAGCCGCTGATGGAAACATAGACGATGGCCGGCGCCACGGCGCGGATATCCGCCTCGCCGATGCCCAAGCGATCGACCACCCCCGGCCGGAAGTTCTGCACCAGAACGTCGCAGCCCGCCGCCAAGCGTTTTAAGACCTCGCGGCCTTGCGGCTGCTTGAGGTCGAGGGCCAGCGAGCGCTTGTTGCGGTTGTTGTTGAGAAAGGCTGCGGCCAGCCCACCCTGGCGGTTGCCGCCGGCGCGCACGTGGTCGCCCGAACCCGGCCGCTCGACCTTGATGACATCGGCCCCCTGGTCGCCCAGAATTTGGGTGCAGAGCGGCCCGGAGATCATCGAGGTGAGATCGAGAATGCGATAGCCGGTCAGCGGTCCCGTCATTGGCGGACTCCTCATCGACAGCAACGAAGGCGCCACGATAGGCCAAAGCACGGCTTGGATTCAAACCGGATCGATCTACTTTAACTCTGGATTGAGTGAAACAAGCGTTCTTAGCCAAATGTTAGCCGGTGACGGCTTTCACTATCGGCTCTAGCAGCCGGGAGAATTCCGTCGAGCATGCTTCGTCGCCTACTGATCTTGCTTGCCTCACTCTTGATCTTGGCCTTCGGCCTTGCCTTGTGGGGATACTGGATCGAACCCCGCAGCCTGGTGGTGACCCGTCTGAGCCTCACTGTCGATGGCTTGAAGGCGCCGCTTCGAGTGGCCGCCATCGGCGATCCACAGCCAACCCAGCTGCACTGGCCACCATCGCGGCTGCGCCAGGCCTTTGCCCGGGCGGCGGCCGAGAAGCCTGACATTATCCTCTGGCTGGGCGACTATGCCTACGATGGCGGCCTTTATCAGCGCCTGAACATCCGCGACTGGACCTTCGTGGAACCGGCCGAAACCATCCAAGCCATGGCCAGCATCGACGCGCCCATGGGCTCCTACGCCATCCTTGGCAATCACGACTGGTGGTGGGATGGGCCGGAGGTGCAGCGGCTGATCCGGCAAACCCATATCCGCCTCTTGATCGACGAAGCGGTCCTGGTGACCCATCCTGAAACCGGGGCCAGCCTGTGGATCGCCGGGCTGGACGATATCTCAGCACCCCGCCCCACCGATCTCAAAGGGGTGCTGGCGAGGACCGACGACCGCGCGCCGACCCTGGTGCTTTCCCACAGCCCCGACATCTTTCCGCGCATGCCGCCGGGCCCGGCCCTGACCCTCTCCGGCCACACCCACTGCGGCCAAGTCTATGTCCCCTTCGTCGGCCGCCCCATCGTGCCGATCCGCCATAAGCAATACGCCTGCGGCCTATTCGAGGAAGGAGGACGCCGGCTCTTCGTCACCGCCGGCATCGGCACCGCGCTGATGCCGGTCCGCTTCCTGACCCCGCCGGAGGTGGTGATTATCGACCTGGTGCCGGGGTGAAGACGGCGACAAGACTACCGATTGGTCGCCATCATCTGCATGATTTGCGAACCAAACGGAATCGAAAATCGATCGCTTGCTACGGCATCCTACCGCCCCACCCCCAGCATCCCCGGCAACAGCGGCTGCACCCGCTCGATCCAGTCGCAGAGCAGCGGCCGGGTGTCGCGCGGGTCGATGAGGTCGTGCACCGAGAAGGACTCCGCCCGCGGCACGATGGACTGCTGGTTGGCCAAGGCCGCCTCCAGCTCGCGGCGGCGGGCCTGGGGGTCCTTGGCAGCGGCGATCTCGCGGCCGAAGGCGACGGCGACGCCACCCTCCACCGGCAGGGCGCCATACTCGGCAGAAGGCCAGGCCAAGACATAGGCGCCCGGTGCAAAGTGGGCATAGGTGGCGACACCGAAGGCCCGGCGCACCAGGACCGAGGCCCAGGGCAGCGGGCAATCGGCCACCGCCATAACCGTTTCCGTGCCATAGCGGATGGTGCCGGCGCGCTCCGCCTCGGCGCCGATCATGAAGCCCGGCTCGTCGACGAAGGTGACGATGGGCAGATGAAAGGTCTCGCAAAGGGTGATCAGGCGCTTGAGCTTCTGCGCCCCTTCGGCGGTCATGGCACCGGCATAGTGGGTACAGTCGTTGGCGAAAATGCCGACCGGCTGGCCGGCCAGGCGGGCCAGGCCGACGATCAGGCCGGCCCCGTAAAAGCGTGACATCTCGAAGAAGGAGCCGCGGTCCAAGACCAAGGCTAGGATTTGGCGCATGTCATAGACCCGGCGCCGGTCGCGCGGCAGAATCTTGAGGAGGCCTTCCTCGCGGCGCTCGCGGCTGTCGTCGCAAGGGCCGACCGGCGCCAACTGGGAAACGTTTTGCGGTAGGTAGCTTAAGAATTGGCGGATCTGGGCAAAGGCCTCGGCCTCGTCCTCGGCCAGGTTGTCGACCACGCCGTTCTTGGTGTGCACCTCGGGGCCGCCCAGTTCCTCCTTGGACTTGCGTTTGCCGAGCGCCCGCTCGACCACCGCCGGCCCGGCCACCAGCACCTGGGCATCCTTGGTCATGACCGAGAAGTGGGAGGCGACCAGGCGCGAGGCCGGCAGGCCGGCGACCGGCCCCAGGGCCGCCGAAGCGACCGGCACGCTGGCCAAGGCGCGCGCCACCGAGCGAAATCGCGGTACCTGAAAGACCGGGCTGCCAACGGTCTTGCTGCCGCTACCGCTGACCGAGCCGCCGCCGCCTTCGTGCAGGCGCACCAAAGGCACCCGGTACTGGCAAGCGAGCTCTTCCGCGTAGACCGACTTGCGCAGGCCCGCCTCGTTCGGCGAGCCGCCCTTCAGGGTGAAATCCTCGCCGCCGACCACGCAGAGCCGCCCGGCCAGCTTGGCAAAGCCGAGAACGAAATTGGCGGGGCTGAAGCCGCTCAGCTTGCCCTCGTCGTCGCGCTCGGCGCCGCCGGCCCCGGCCCCCAGCTCGCGAAAACTGGCGGGATCGACCAGACCGTCGATGCGTTCGCGAATGGTCAACCGCCCCTTGGCGTGCTGCTTGGCGACCGCCGCCTCGCCGCCCTGGGCACGGGCCAGCGCTAGCTTTTCCGCCAGCTCGTCAAGCTCCTTCGACCAAGTCATCGGCCAGGCTCTCCCCCTATCAAGCAGCGAGGATGGCCGAATTTTTGCTGAAGCAACAGGCCTTTTGTGGTTGCGGTTCGCTAACCCCCCTCACCCACTCCGCCGCACCCGCGCGTCGGGGCGCTGAAAGACCGTGTCTTTGAGGCGGGTGCCGAGGCCCGGGCCCTGGGGCGGGGCGACCAGGCCATCGGCGACCTCGGGCAGGTTCTCGGCGATCTCCGCGTGCCAGCCGCTGTTGAAGGCGCGCACCCGTTCCTGGATCAGCGCATTGGGCGCGTGCACCGAGAAATGGCAGGAGGCCGCCCAGACCAGCGGCCCGGTGCAGTCGTGCGGCGCCACCGGTAGGGCGCGGGCCTCGGCAAGAGCGGCGATCGCCTTGGCCTCGCTGATACCCCCACACCAGCCGATGTCGAACATGACGATGTCGACCGCGTCGGCGAAGATCAGCTCTGCGAACTGGCGCCGTCCGGCAAGGGTCTCCGAGGCGGTGAGCTTCTGCGGGATCTGCCGGCGGAGGTCGGCCAGGGCGGCGACGCCGCTTGCCTGGATCGGATCCTCCACCCAGTAGACGTCATAGGGCGCGACCGCCTTGGCGATGTCGACGGCGGCCGGCGCCGACCAAAGGGAATGCAGCTCCAGCATGATCTGCATGCGCTCGCCCACCGCGGCGCGGATCTTGCGGAAGGGCTCCAACCCCTCGGCAAGCTGATCCGGGGTGATAGCCATGCCCTGGGAGGCCTCGGCATAGCGGTCGAAGGGCCAGATCTTCATGGCGGTCATGCCCTCGGACATGAGATCCTCGGCCAGGCTGCCGGCATCGCTCAAGAACCAGTCGAGATCCTCGTAAGGCCCGGCTGCCTCGCCCAGGCCCCAGTTCTCGCTACTTTGGCCCTTGTTGGCGCGCACATAGCGATAGCCGGCGCAGGTGTTATAGACCCGGATCGCCTCCCGGCAGCGCCCGCCCAGCAGGCGCCACAGGGGCTGGCCCGTGCGCTTGCCCCAGAGGTCCCACAAGGCGATGTCGATGGCCGAGTTGCCGCGCAGCTCCGCCCCCGGCGCCTGATGGCCAAGATAGGGGCGCAGCCGCCCGCGCAGCGGTTCCGGTTCGGCCGCTTGACCCAGAAGCAAGGGTGCTGCGGATTCGTGGATATAGGCTTCCGTCGCCTCGGCGCCGAAGAAGCTTTCGCCCAGCCCGCGCTCGCCGTCTTCATCCTCGACGATGACCCAAAGGGCATTGGGAAATTCGGCCAGACGCAGGGTTTCGATGGCGGCAACGGTCATGACGAATTCCTTCGGCCAGTGGATGGAGGCGCTGAACGCCGCCACCAGCTTAATCCGCCGTGACCCAATGTCGAAGGCCCTTGCATCGCCGAGCAGCCATGACGGGAGGGATTGGGGTCAGAATGACCAAAGCGAATGCCTTACGCGATGTCAGTGAGCACCTTCCGCGCTAATATCGCTGAATTAACCAAATAATAGAAGATTATTTTTAGAAGCGCGCTATTGACGAAATTTACTACGCCGCAGACCCGATGTCCCAATGTAACCCGAAAAGCCCGTCATCGACCATAGCACCCAATCCCAACCATTCCATCGCCTGGAAACAGTTCGACTTAGCCACAATCGGGTTTTGCCAGGGTTTAGCGATCTACTACCTACTCAAAGCGTGGGACTGGCAAGGCGTTACAATGTTGATTCTTTTCCCAGTGTTGGGCACGGTCATGGTCACGCCCTTGGTGGCCATACTGGCCCTGAAACGGCATTCCTGGAAGCGGGATTTATTGTTTGCCCTGGTGGTCGGCCTGGTTACTGTTGGCTTTGTCATTCTTGCAATAATACTGTTTTTCTTGCTTCTCGGCAGTGACAACCGGGAAGCATATTCAAACTATTTCTATCTCCTGTTTTTCGTCTTTCTCATCATCGTCGCCCTGCTCCTGGTTCTGCCCCTATCCTACTATCAAGCTGCCAGAACCGCCGGCCGTTTTACCTTTCCTATCAAGCAGCTTTTTTTAAATCTCCGGGCCAATGGCCTGGCGTTCTTCTTCGCCGGCTATTTCCTCGGCCTTTGCTGGCTGATGCTTGGGATTTGGGCTTGGATTTTCAAGCTCATCGGCATCGGTTTCTTTGCTGCCTTATTCAGCAAGCCCCTATTTATCGCCCTCTTCACCGGCACCGCCGTCGGCCTGGGATTGGCTCTGGCGCGCGAAAACTCAAAGGTTTTTAAGTGGCTGCTACTGCCTTTAGAACTCCTATTGCATCTCGTCATTTCAGTTATTTTTCGCTAGATTTCCTGCCCCTTGTGGGATTGCGAAAATCCATAAGCGTCTTCCCCCTATTGCATCCGGAGAAATAGGGTCTCCCATTCACGCCATCACTGCATTTCCTCTCCAAAGATGGCTAGCCACCATCACTAGCAAGCGCTAGCTTGGGGTCTCCCCGATGCAGGCAGTAAGAGCGGCGCCCTCCCCCATGGCCGAGATCGTGATCAGCGAATTCATGGACGAGGCCTCGGTCGAGGCGATCGCGCAACGCTATGCGGTGCTCTACGACCCAGGGCTGGTCGACGACGCGCCGGCGCTCATGGCCGCGGTCGCCTCTGCCCGCGCCTTGATCGTGCGCAACCGCACCCAGGTGCGCGGTCCCCTGCTGGAGGCGGCCCCGGCCTTGCGGGTGGTCGGGCGGCTCGGGGTCGGTCTCGACAACATCGATCTTGCCGCCTGTCGAGCACGCGACATCGCCGTCTGCCCGGCCCAGGGGGCCAATGCCCAGGCGGTGGCCGAATATGTGATCGCCGCTACCCTGCTACTGCTGCGCGGCGCCTATGGCTCGAGCGCCGCGCTCAGGGCCGGTGCCTGGCCGCGCGCCGCCTTGATCGGCCGCGAGATCGCCGGCAAGCGCCTCGGCCTGATTGGGCTCGGGGTGATCGCCCGCGCCGTCGCCAGCCGGGCCCAGGCCCTGGGCATGACGGTCGCCGCCCATGATCCGCTGATACCGCCCGAGGACCCGGTTTGGGCCTCCATAGACCGCCTTTCCCTAGCAGCGCTCTTGGCCGAGGCCGATGTGGTCAGCTTGCATGTGCCCTTGACGGACAACACACGCCGCCTGCTGGACGCCGACGCAATCGACGCCATGAAGCCGGGGTCGCTCCTCATAAATACGGCGCGCGGCGGCATCGTCGACGAGGCAGCCCTTGTCTCGGCCCTGCGCGAGGGCAAGCTCGCCGGCGCCGCTCTCGACGTCTATGAGGATGAACCGCTCGATACACAGGCAGGAGCCAAGTTTGCCGGCCTGGAAAACCTGATCCTCACGCCGCACATCGCCGGCCTGACCGAGGAATCGAACCGCCGGGTCGGTGAGATCACGGTCGCGAATGTCTGCCGAGTGCTGGAGGAAACCGCGTGAGCCACAACCTCAGTCTCGACCAAGCCGAAGGCCTGGCCCGCCGTTGCCTGGAAACCAACGCGGTCTCGCCGGCCAACGCCGCCTCTGTCGCCCGTGCCCTGGTTGCCGCCGAAGCCGATGGCCAGAAGGGCCACGGCCTTTCTCGCCTGCCCTCCTACGCTGGCCAAGTGCAAAGCGGCAAGGTGGACGGTTTTGCAGAACCCAGCAGCACGCCGAGCGGCGGCGCCCTTTTGCGCATCGACGCCAAGAACGGCTTCGCCTTTCCAGCCCTCGCCCTGGCCATCGAAGGCCTTGCCGACCTCACACCGGAAACCGGCATTGCCGCCGCCGCCGTCCGCTGCTCCCACCACTGCGGCCAGGCGGGCTATCACGTCGAACAGTTGGCCAAGCGCGGCCTGGTGGCGCTGATGCTGGCCAACAGCCCGCAGGCGATCGCCCCCTGGGGCGGCAGCCGCGGCGTCTTCGGCACCAATCCCCTGGCGCTGGCGGCACCTCGCGAAGAGGCGCCGCCGTTGGTCATCGACCTCTCGCTTTCCAAGGTGGCGCGCGGCAAGATCATGGCCGCCGCCAAGGCCGGCGAGGCAATCCCGGAGGGCTGGGCCTTGGGGCCGGCGGGCGAGCCGACAACCGATCCCGAGCGAGCACTGGCCGGCACCATGATCCCCATCGGCGAGGCCAAGGGAGTGGCGCTTGCCTTGATGGTGGAGATCTTGGCCGCCAGTCTGGTCGGCGCCCGGCACGGCTTCGAGGCCAGTTCCTTTTTCAGCGCCGAGGGGCCGCCGCCGGGGGTGGGCCAGTTGATCCTCGCCTTCGCACCGGAGGCCTTCTCGGCCGGCCAGTTCGCAGCACGGCTCGAGGCGCTGATCGCGGCCATCGAAGAGCAAGACGGTGCCCGCTTGCCCGGCAGCCGCCGGCTTGCCGCCCGTCAAACCGCCGAACGGGAGGGAATCAGCATCCCCGTTGGGCTATATGAGGAAATCCTGGCACTTTCACGGTGAACTGGAAATCAAAGGACCCCAAGACCTGGAACGGTTTCCATCACCATGAAGACCCCAATTCCGGTCGTGGCAAGGCCGACACAGGCCTGCAGGCCTTGGTTTGCCACCGTCAGGCGCCGCGCGGTGAGCGAAAGCGGCACGGCTATCGCCGCCGAGAGCGCCAGCATGCCGAGGATCGAGCCCAGGCCGAAGAGCAGCACGAAGGCAAGACCGGCGCCAGCCCCATCGAGGCTCGTGGCGGTCAAGACCACTAGGGTCGCTGACCCCGCCATGCCATGCATCAAACCGACCACAAGGCTGCGCTGCCAGCCACCCTGATAATGACGGTGCTCATGTTGGCTGGCGCGATGGGGCTTGGTTTCGCCGCGATGGCTGTGGGCATGGAAGTGCACCGTGCCATCGTCGTGCCGGTGGCGATGAAAATGGATGCGATCACGCCATAAGCGATGGAGAAGCTGGCCGCCAAGGCCGATCAGCATCACCCCGACAAGGCATTCCAGCAGGTTGGCAAGCCTGCCGTCGATCTCGGTCTTGAGGATAACGGCACCACCGCCAACCATCAGCAAGGTAAGCCCGTGGCCAAGCCCCCAGGCCGCGCCATGGCTGAGGATACGCCGCAAACCCGATGTGCCCGCCACCAGACTGGAAACGGCGGCCACATGGTCTGCTTCCAAGGCATGATGGAGGCCGATCAAGAAGCCAAGGAAAAGAATGGAAATCACGGTCTGATGCTGCCCCGAATTCGATACCCTCTTGGCGTCGGACCCTAGTGTGGTGGATTTGAAGTTCCTATCATTATTTGGAGCAGCATCGAGAGGAGCTTCAAATCCGGAAACCACACGAGACTCAATACCATACTAGTGTCCTTATCGATCCCGAAATGCGGTCGGTGCAGGCCACTCTATGAAGCGAATTTCGGAATCGGGACACTAGAGCCAGACCGCATGGCTACTCAGGTAAATGGGTCGCCAGGACTTGTCGAGGGAAATTCGACTATCTCTTCCTTTTGAACTCACCTCGACCCTCAGGGCCATCAGCCATAAGGTGTTGCATCGCCGTCGCCGCGCAGGCGGGTAAGCGCCAACACCCGGGTACGAATGGGCTCCTGCCATTCCCGGCCCCCCTCGTCTTGCCACCACACCACGGTGTCGCTGTCAGCCGGAAACTCATAAGGCTTGATGCCAGAATTGCGGCTCGGGTGCCATTGCCGGGCAAGCGCCGAGAACTGGGCCTTGAGCTGCAAAGTGGTGTCGATGCGGCCGGGGATCTCCCGCGGGCCGGCAACCGTCTCGCCATCTTCGGTCCAGCGATCCATGCGGCCCCAATAAAAGCCGATGAAGTCCTTTATTTGTCCGAGTTGTGGATAGGGATTTTCGTAGCTCCAAACCGCGTTCTCAGAGCCGCGATCGCCGACCTTGAGGCTCCAATAGCTGGCCACCCCCTTATAGGGGCAGAAGCTGTCATGGTCGCTGGGCTCGAACAGCCGCTGGTTCAAACTGGCACGCGGGAAGTAATAGACAGGCGCATGGCCCAGCTCCAGCATCACGTGCGCCTCGTCGCTTTCGGCCACGGTTTCGCCGTTGAAAATGGCCGCAACCTTGGCCGGAATGCGATCGAAATAGACCACGTAGTTGGGGTTGCCGGCCCAGCCTGGTGAGTCTTCCGGTTGTTGCACAATCCCCTCCTCCCGGCGAGCATTAACACGGTGAGGCATCTTGCCGACCGGACCGCCGGCGCGCAAGCCTTCAGGCGCTAGTTGCTTTTCGTCGGGCTGCGGCTTGAACGAGAGCGGAGATGAGCTTTACCTGCGCCGGCAGGCAGCGGGTCTTGAGGTCGTAGTGGGCTACCACGTGCTGCCTGGCGGCGACGGAGACAGCCGTCAGGTCCCGACGAATTTCCAAGGCCTCAACCACCTTGTCGGCGATCGCCTCGGGCGAAAAGAAATCGACCAGGAAGCCAGTTTCGCCGTGGGTGATGACCTCGGCCACCGGCGGCGTATTGGAGCCAATCACCAGGCAGCCCGCCGCCATCGCCTCCAAGAGCGACCAGGAAAGAACGAAAGGATAGGTGAGATAGACATGGGCGCTAGAGACCTGGAGCAACGCCAGGTAACGCGCGTAGGGCACGCGGCCGAGGAAATGGACCCGGCTATGGTCGATCGCCACCTCCTCCAGCATCTTCTGGCGATGGCTCTCGCCTTCGGGCAGGCGACCGCCATAGCTGACGTCATCGCCGCCGAGGATCACCACCTGGCAGTCGGGGCGGCGAGCCAGGATCGAGGGAAGCGCTCGCATAAACGAAGGAAAGCCACGGTAGGGCTCCAAGTTGCGGGCCACATAGGTGAGGACTTCGTCAGCGCGGCTAAGCGCCCTTCCCTCCCCCAAATCGAAGCGCGCGCCCTCATTTGGCCGCACCGTCTCGGTATCGATGCCGTCATGGATCACGGTAAGCTTGGAGCGAAACTCCTTCGGGAATTGCTGCAGCTGCCAGCGGGTCGGTACCACGCCCACATCACAGACCTCGAGGTTCAAGAGATGCAGTCCATTGCGGGTGCGCAATCGGCACAGGCTATCGAACTTCACCGGCTGGGCCGGGTCGAAGTGGGCGTCGGCGCCGAAGGCGTGATAATACCATTCGCAAAAGTTCACCAGCGGAACCCGCGGGTAGATGTCTTTCAAGTAGAGTGATTCGCCCCAGCCCGGATGGGCATAGATGAGGTCCGGCTGGAAGCCTTCATTCTTGAGAGCCTGGGCCACCCGCACCACCGCCTGACCGTGCAGCACGCCGCGTTCGAACTCCTTGAGATAGTGGTGAGTCGACTTGGCCGGCTCGCGACTGGGCTCGTAAATCAGCTTGCGCACACCGGGAATTTCGCCCTCCTTGCGCTTGGTGACGAACAGCACCTGGTTTTGGTCGTTGGCGGCGAGGTAGCGGGCCAGGTGCTTGAACTGTCCGGGAAAATTCTGATGGGCGAAGAGAATTTTCACGTCACGTAACGCTTGGTTAGGCAGCAGGTTGCGCCGCGGAGAAAGTGGCGCGAACGCCGGCGCGGGTCTCCGGGTAGTAATCCCACAAGGCCAGGTGTTGGGTGCAGCGATTATCCCACATGGCGACCGAGTTGGCGCGCCAACGAAAACGGCACTGAAAGCGTGGCTGGTTGATGTGGCGATAGAGGAAATCCAACAAGGCCCGGCTCTCCGCCGGATCCAAGCCTTCGATGTGGTGGGTGAAGTTCTCGTTGACGAAGAGCAGCTTGCGGCCTGTCTCCGGGTGCCGGGCCACGACCGGATGGGAGGCCTTGGGATAGACGCCGTCGCGCATCGCCTCCGGCGGGGTGCCGAAATAGTCGCGATAGCTCATTTCGCCCGAATGCTGGGCGCTCAGCCCTTCAAGGAAGTCCTGCATCGGCGCCGAGAGGGCCTCGAAGGCCGCGTACATGTTGGCGAAGAGGGTATCGCCGCCGCTGGCCGGCACCTGGTGCAGGTAAAGAATGCTGCCAACCGGCGGCTCGGCCTCGCAGGAAACGTCAGAGTGCCAGAGATGGCCGGAATAAGTCTTGGAATTGGCATCCGTGGTGACCTCGATCAAGCCCGGATAACCCGGAATATCACCGAGCGGGTGGACATGCAGTTCCCCGAAGGACTGGGCGAAGGAACGCAAGGCCTCCCTGCTCAAATCCTGGTCACGAAAGAACAAGACCAAATGCTTGATCCAAGCATCGTGCAGCGCTGACCTCGTTTCCGCATCGAGCGGCTGGCTGAGGTCAAGGCCCTGGACCTCGGCTCCAATCAGCGGCGTCACCGATTCTATTCTGAGGTTGCTGCTCATCGCTCATCCCTTTTCAGCTCAAGGCCTCGGCGGGC
Source organism: Rhodospirillales bacterium (assembly GCA_965222795.1). Taxonomy (GTDB): domain Bacteria; phylum Pseudomonadota; class Alphaproteobacteria; order Kiloniellales; family CBDCUY01; genus CBDCUY01. The sequence goes on from OZ244972.1 coordinate 5,805,396, forward strand.
TGACCTCGTTGCGGCGCCGGGCCCTGCGGAGAATCAGACCTGGCCAAAGGCAGGGTGAAGCACACCCGCGTACCCTGGCCAAGATCGCTTTCCACCCAAATTCGGCCACCGAAATATTCGATGATCTGGCGGGAAATGGGAAGCCCTAGCCCCGTGCCATGGGGCTTGTTGCGCTCGGTTTCACCGGTTTGCTGGAACTTATCAAAGATCTTTGCATGATCGGCGCGGGCGATGCCCTTCCCGTTGTCTAACACCGTGACCTGCAGATGGTGCTCCACTACCCTAGCCTCGATGCCAACCCAACCCTCCTGGTCGTCACAGAACTTGACGGCGTTGGAGATCAGGTTGACCACCACCTGGGTCAATCGATCGGCATCGGCATGAATCTTGGGCAGATGTTCGGGCAGGTCGGCGGTCAGCCGCACCGGGGGGTCCTGCTGCAGGAGGCCGCTGGTGGCGGCGAGCGCCTGTTCGATGGCCGCGCGTGGCGAGATGTCCGTCATGTACCAGTCAAGCTTGCCGGCCTCCATCTTCGCCAGATCGAGCATGTCGTTGATGAGGCGGGTGAGACGCTCGCTTTCGGAAATGATGACGGAGAGGAACTCTTGGCGGCGTTCGTTGTCTATGTTCGGCCGGTCGTAAAGAATTTCGCTAAACGAGCGGATGGAGGTCAACGGCGAGCGCAGTTCATGGCTGACGGTAGCCACAAAGTCATCCTTCAACTTGTCGAGCTCTTTCAGGCGTTCGTTCGCCGCCCGCAGCTCCTCGCCGGCCGCCTTCAGCTGCGCCGACTGGTGCTCCAGCCGACGGCTATATTCGATCACCTGCGAGGCCTCGTCGAGGATCTCCATGACTTGATCGATATCGGGCATCTCCTCTTGGATCACCGAGCTGACCATGATCCGGGCCGATGCGGCCCCGATGATGCCGGCCAACTGGCGTTCGGCGAAGCGCACCACCGACGCGTCCACGGCGCTGTCGTCGCCGTAGCCAGCCCCACGCGCGCTTCCGTAGCCAGCAAAGGCGGCCGCCGCGGCGCGGGTGCCGGTAAAGCGCGCCACCAAGTATCGTAGGTCGCCAACCGTCGCCTTGCCGCGCCACAAACGCGGACCATCGACACCGACCTTGAAGGCATCAACGAAACGTACCGCCTGGCTGCGCTCGACGATGCTCTGCCGGGTAAACAAGGAGACGCAGACATAAAGGGCGACATTGACCAGCATCGACCACACCAGGGCATGGCTGATGGCATCCATGCCGGTCAGACCAAACAGTTGATAAGGGCGCAGCACGTCGATGCCGAAGGGCCCCTGTTCGATAAAGCCGGTCGGCAACCAGCCGGAGCGGGCGAAGGAAGGCAGCAAGAGGCAGTAGAGCCAAACGATGAAGCCACCGGTCAAGCCGGCCAAGGCGCCGGAGCGGCTGGCCCCCTTCCAAAAGATCCCGCCGATAATGGTGGGGGCGAATTGGGCTGCGGCGGTAAAGGAAACCAAGCCGATAGAGACTAAAGCGTAGGAATCGCCGATCAAGCGCACATAGCTGTAGCCGAGGAGCAGCAGCAAGACGATGGTGGTGCGTCGGATCGACAGCAGCAGGCCGGTCAGGTCTTGACGCTCAGAGAGGTGCAGCCGGCCGACCCGCAGCAACAGCGGCATCACCAGGTCATTGCAGACCATGGTGCTGAGCGCAATGGTGGCGACGATAATCATGCCGGTCGAGGCTGACAAGCCGCCGATGAAGGCGAAGAGCGCGATGCCCTCGTGCCGTTCGGCCATGGGAATGGTAAGCACGAAGGTATCGGCATCGACCGTCCCATCGGGAAACTGCAGCATGCCGCCGAAGGCGATCGGTAAGACAAAGATGTTGATCAAGAGAAGATAGAGCGGGAACAGCCAGATCGCCTTCTTGATGTGGGACTCGTCGACGTTCTCCACCACCGCTACCTGAAATTGGCGCGGCAGGCAGATGATCGCGGCCATCGACAAAAGCGTGAGCGCTAGCCAGGAGCCATAACCACCGGCCCCCTGCATGGTGACCAGACTGGCCAAGGCCGGCACCGCGGCACTCTGTCGGAAGATATCGGCGAAACCATCGTAGACCTCGAAGGTGACGAAGATGCCAACGGTCAAAAAGGCGATCAGCTTGACCACCGACTCAAAGGCGACCGCCGCCACCATGCCTTCGTGCCTTTCGCTGGCATCGATGTGCCGGGTGCCGAAGAGAATGGTGAAGGCTGCCATGATCAAGGCTACGTAGAAACCTGTGTCGGAGATCACCCAAGTGGTCCCAAGGTCGCGCGGCATAACAATTTCGGGATACTGCAGCAGTACGGAAAAGCTGGTGGAGATGGCTTTTAGCTGCAGCGAGATGTAGGGCATGATGCCGATCACCGCGATCACCGTAACCAGGCCACCCAGGGCCGGGTCCTTGCCATAGCGCGAGGCGATGAAGTCGGCGATGGAGGTGATCCGATTGGCCTTGCTGATGCGCACGATCTTGCGCAGCACAAACCAGCCCAAGACGAAGGTCAGGGTCGGCCCCAGATAGATGGGCAGAAAACCGATACCGGTCGAAGCCGCCCGCCCGACACTGCCGTAGAAGGTCCAGGACGTGCAGTAGACCGCCAAGGACAGGGTGAAGATGTAGGGATTGGCAATGAGGCTGCGCTTTTCATCGGCTCGCTTGTCGCCATAGTAGGCGATGGCGAATAGAACGCCAAGATAGCCGAAGGCGAAGAGGACGATGGCCCAACCCTGCAGCATGGCCTCAGGCCCTAGACCGTATCGTCCGGCTCTTCGGGCTCCTCCATCGCCGCACTTTCGATGACCAGGGCGAGCAGCAGGATGAGGCCGAACCAAGCCGCGAACAAGAAGAGGTAGAGCACCGGGATGCCGAGCCAGGAGTCCGGCAAATCGAAGACAGCCAAAAGCGGCGGGTTGAAGAGCAACACGCCGACGAAGAAGAGAGCGATCAAGCGTTCGCGGGTGATTTGATGACGGGTCATGACGCAGTCGCTGTGCAGCCAAAGGCTCGAATTCTACATTGTTCCCACGAATGGTGCCTAGAGTCTTAAAACGAGGGAAAAGAAGAAGCTCCCGGAACGGACGACGCGGAGCCTTGCGAGAAGAGAGGAAACGGCCGCAGGCCTGCCACGTCGGCGAGGGAAAAGGCTACTGGCTGCGCAGGGCGACGCTGGTCACGCCGCGCAAGGTGCCATCACTATCAAAAAACCGCACGAAGACGCGATTGGCGGCCGGATCGAAGGCGATGGCTTGCGGACTGGAAACGAAGATCCCGAAGGTCGGCGTCTCGTTGGAGGCGATCGTGCGGGTAACACCGTTCGCGGCATCGACCACAGGGCCGAGGCAGCCGCCACTGGCCGGATCGGTTTCGCAGATTGCCAGGGTCAAAGGCAAGGTCAGGCCGCCGCCGTCCGCCTTGACCGTTATAGCGTCGCCAGGGCCGAGATTGATGGTCGACACCGCAAAGACCCCCTGCCCGCCTGACCCCGGAACGGTGACGATGCCGTCGTTGCCCTCGGTTGCGGCTATTGCCACGACATCCGGTGCCGGCGTGGCCGAAGCCGACAACGAAAGGCCGTTGATGGCGGTGATCCGATCCGCCGCGTCGGCGTTGGCGCAATCGAAGGTGAAGGTGAGCGAGCGCGGCACAAAGGCTTCAGCCGGTGTGATGGTCACCAGGAAATTTTGGGCGCCAGCGGCGGGTATGTCGATGAGATCGTTGACTGTTGCAATCGGCTGATGGCTAACCGGATCGCTGGCCACAAAGGTGACCTCGCCCGGCAGGTCCGGCGGTCCGACAATGCGGCAGCCGACCGCTGTGCGCGGGCCGCCGTTGACCATGGTGGCAAAGACCGTGACCGGCTCGCCGACCCGGGCTGTGCGACTGCCCGGCAAGACCGCGGAAACGACCTGGGTGCCAAGATCGACCCGGGACCAGGTGCTGGGAAAAGAAGGACTTGGATTAACTGACAGTAGGAAGGAATAATCCTGGATTTCCGAGCCGGGCAGCTCCAGCTCTTCGACCACTGCGCCGTTGAGTTCGTCGTCGAGTGCCGCAATTTTGATTAGTCGACCGCGGAGATCGGCATAGACGCCCTTCTGGCCGTTTGCTCCCATGGCAAGAAACACCGTCAAGCCACCTTGTACGTGCATGTTGGGTGGGCTGATTTGATCAAATACACCGAAACGCGTAAATGTACCGGAGCCTTCGGGGATCGGCGTCGTCAGGTCAGCCACGACCTGAAAATTGGCTCCGTCGTGACGATAGATGCCTTCTTCGCCGTCGCCGCCTGTTGCGGCAAAGACCAAACCGCCCTCGCTCCCTGCTAGCCTACGAATTTCGGTTACCCTACCTGTCCCATTTGACAGGATCGTTGTGTGGTCGACGATGACTGCAAGGTCCGTACCGTCATGAGTGAAGACGCCGTCCGGGCAACAGGGCGATTCATTTTCACGAGGCATGGACTCGCCGATGAACGAAACCGCAGCGCTTCCTGGAACAATCGATGATACCGACTTGAAGGTGGTCTCGCTGTTCGGAAAGGCCGTGGTATCGTCAACCAAACGACTAAGCAACGACTCTTGATAACGATAGAGACCAACTGTCGGTGGTTGGGGAAAGCTTCGGCCTATGACAGTAATGAATTCCTGTTCCGTGACGCCGCCGAAGAACACTGCATCGTCTTCAATTGCAATTTCCTGAAATCCGACGAACGGCGTTGCCTTCCCCGGGATGGTGGTCAGCGAGTCAGCGATAAACTCGATTGATCCAGCCGTTTCAAGATAGAGCGAAGCAACAAGGCTGATTCGGCTGGTTGCGACAAAAGCAGTTCGCGCCGCAGCGACGTCAACGGGAAAGTAGTTGTCGATGCTGTCAAAGAGACCACCGTTCGGTCGGGCTGTCGTAAAATCCACGACTGGGCGAAAGGTCGCCCCTTGAAACTCATATAGGCCGTTCAGAAAAGTTGGCGCCAATCCGCCCGGAACCTCAGCACTCAATACGCCCAGCAGGCGCCCGCCACCAGGAAAAAGGGGCCCTGAATCGGTAACCGCTTGCAGGCTGTTGGGCAGCAGGCGCACACCGTCAATGAGTCGCGTGACCGTCCCACCATCACCGCTGAAAAGCCCGGTCTCGAAGGACCCAAGCGCAGAGCCGGAAAAGACGACCTGCCTATTGGCGCCAATCTCTCCATCAAACTCGCCGAAGAAGCCCGAGCCGCCCGGCACGGGTGTGAAGCTATCGACGATCTTGACAAATCCGGGCTCGGTCGATTGGGCAGGCCCAAATCCGATTTGCCCGGCCACCAGCAAGACCACTCCAAAGCATATCGGACGCCATAGGATCATAGCCAGCTTCGCAAGCGAACAGGGATCTCTACTTATGAATGATAAGGCACCGGACAGAGACTTCAACCTTGAGAGAGTATTCTCGTCAGCCCCGTTTTCAAGCCAGGATTTCGACCATACTCACGGTCATGGCAGATCAGGTCCCTTGTCGGACACGTCATCCTACAACGACTGATGCAGACTGAGCCACGGCCCAGCCTAGCCCTCCCTCTAAAACCGGGCCTGGAGCTTGCGAATCTGCACCATCTTTTCCGAGGCTTCGAGGGCGGCGCCCAGGGTGTCGATGCCGCGCGCCTGCAGGATCTGCAGCATGTGCTGAAAGACCTGGGCGGTCGCCTGGGCATCGCCCAGGGCCGAGTGACGCTCTCTAATGGTAATGCCAAAGCGCTGGGCGATGGCATCGAGGGTGTGGTCCTCTTCATGGTCGTGCAGGAAGGCCGAGAGCAAGAGGGTGTCCAGCACCTGATTGTCGAAGGTTATACCGCAGTTCTCTTCCTGCAGGCGCAGGAACTTCATGTCGAAGGCGGCGTTGTGGGCGACCAGCACGGAATCGCCGACAAAGGCCTTGAACTGCGGCAGCACCACCTCGATTGGCGGCCGGCCGGCGACCTGGTCGTCGGTGATGCCGTGAAAGCGGATCGAGTTCTTGGGGATGGGCCGGCCCGGATTGATCAGCCGATCGAAGGTCTCGCCGGAGAGGATGCGGCCGTTGACGATGCGCTGCCCGGCAATCGAGATCACCTGGTCGCCCTCCGAGGGCTTGAGGCCGGTTGTCTCTGTATCGAAGACCACGTAGCTGAGCTTAGCCAGCGGCCAGGCATGCAGATCGTCAGGCGCGGCCGATTGATCGTAAAGGTCGAAGTCGTAGAACTCGGGCCGCGGCGGGAGACCGTGCAAGGCCTGCGGCTCGGCGCTGGCGGCAGGCTTGGCATCGGCGAAGGTCAGCGCATAGCCCGTCGCCCGCCCCTGGGTGTCGAGCACCAAGGTCATGCGTAACAGCAGCCGCTGCCCTTGGCCAGGACAGTCGCAGTGGAAGGTGACGGTCTGGCGGGCCGCCTCCTTGGCCGCGCGCAGGCCAATGGCCGCATAGCTCTCCGTCAGCTGCGCCAGCGCGTCACGCAAGGGCTGGGGCGCCAACACCGACAGCAGGCTGCGCCCGAGCCCGAGCGCTTCCGGCATGCCGAGGATACGCAAGGCGCTTTGGTTATAGAGCAGTAGCGTGTGATTCAGATTGGCGATGAGGACGCCTTCGCTGAGGTCGAGCAGGATGGCCTCAAGGCGGCTTTTCTGCTCCTCCACCTTGCTGAGCGCTTCGGCGATCGCGCGATCAATATCGTCGCGGTCCTTGGCGGTTCTCTCGGTTAAGTGCTCCAAGGCATCGGGCAGATGACCCAGCGCATGCTTGGCCGGGCGTCGGATCTTGCCCCAGGAGGGCGCGTGCAGCAGCGCCTCCAGTTCGCGGTCGAGCGCCTTTATGGGACGGTCGAGACGCAACACCAGGAAAGCCCACGCCAAGGCCGCCGCGACGCTCACCGTCAGGCCTGCGCCCAGCCCCCAAAGCGACATATATTGGCGCAGACGCCCAGGGTCGCCGCCGCTCTGCCAAACCAGCCACAGCCCCATGGCGAAGGCACCCAAGGCAACCAGCGCCAGGAGTCCGATCGCCAGGGAGATGACCGCGCGCGGGTTCATCGGCAAGCCGCCGCCAGGTGTAGGACTAGGGCGCGTCCGGCGACAGGTGGCGCCGAATCAGTTCCAGCACCGCCCGGGTTGAGAAGGGCTTGGTGATGTAGGTATCAGCGCCCAGGGCGAGGCCCTTCTCCCGTTCGATGTCGCGTCCCTTGGCAGTCAGCATGATGATGCGAATGTCCTTCCAGGCCGGATTGGCGCGCACCCGTTCACAGACGTCGAAGCCGTCCTTCTTGGGCATCATAACGTCCAGCAGGATCAGCGACGGCGGAATTTCTTCAATGGCTTTCAGGGCTTGTTCGCCGTTGCGGGCGACGCGCACCTCGTAACCCGCCTCCTGGATCAAGAACTCCAAGGAGAGCACAATGTTCGGTTCGTCGTCGACGATCAGAACCGAATGAGTCATCGCAGCGGCCGCCTCCCTTATCCAAAAGGGAACTGCGCCAAAGGGACCCGGAAGTGCGAAGATGCGCCTCCCCTCTCGCCCTTTCACGCTAGACCTTGTAATCTTGACTTGATTAAGCCATCTCGACAAGCGGCAAACTCACATTGCTCGGTCGACGGCGATCGAAGAAGCCTCTCTCTTGGTCGCAAGAATTTGACCTAAGTCAATGCGAGCATCGGGCGAATCAGCCTGTCATAAGCGATCGAAAGTGTGGGAGGGTCGCATGACGTTCATGAAGTGGTCGCCGGAAATGTCCGTCGGGATGGAGATCTTGGATACGGACCACAAGGGTTTGATCAAGATTATCAACGGCCTGGCGGAGGCCACCGGGCGAGCCGACAGCGCGCAGATCCTGCGCCAATCGCTGGTATCCCTCAGGCGCTATGCGGAAACCCACTTTGCCCGCGAGGAAGCGGTGTTGACGGCTTGTGACTATCCGGCGTTCGATACCCAACGCGAGGAGCACCAGGATTTCATCCGCAAGGTCAGTGCGATTAATAAGCGTTGCGAAAAGGATCCCGATGCGGTGGCCACCGAAATCAACGAGGAACTGGTCACCTACCTCAAGGACTGGCTCAATCATCACATCCTGATCGAGGACATGGCCTACAAGACGACGGTCCAGGGCCGCGCCGAGGCGGTCAAGGCGGCGCAAGACTTCCGCCCCTCGGAAATTTGGTGGGGTGGATAACCCGACCAGGGTCAGCTCCCTCCGGCCAGCGCGGTGACGACGATGGTGGCGCCAAGTGCCAGCAGGGCGAGGAAGAAGACGTGGCGAAAGCGTTCCTCGGAAAGGTGCTTGCGTAGGCGCTGTCCCAGCCACATGCCGAGCAGGGCCGGCGCCAGGGCAACGGCAGAAGTGGCGCCGAGCTCAACACTCAAGAGGCCGTTGCCCTGCAAGGAAAACGCCAGGGCCAGGGTCGAGAGAGTGAACAACATCCCCATGGCCTGGATGAGGCCGTCGCGCGACAAGCCGATGGCTTGCAAGAACATCACCCCCGGCACCACGAAGGACCCGGTCATGCCGGTCAGGATGCCGTTGGCCACCCCCATCGCCGGGCCGAGCCAGGGTTCCCGGCGGGCATCGATTGCCAGGAGAAAGCCGGACAGGTTGATCCCCGCATAGACCACCAGCAACACCCCCAAAAGGGCCGAAAGCAGGCCGAGGTCGAGCCGGGTCAAGGCCCCTGCCCCTAGCCAGACCGTCACCGTCGCCGTCAACAAGAAGGGCCAAAGCCGGCGCAGGAGCGCTTTGCCATGGCCGCCGACCACCGCCTGCCAGAGGTTGGTGACGAAGGAGGGGATCAGCAGCAGTGCCATGGCCTGGGGGAGACCAAGCGTCACGGTCAAGAGGGCCAGGCTGACCGTCGGCAAACCGAGTCCGATCACCCCCTTGACGGCCCCGGCAATCAAGAAGGCGGCGGCCACCATGACAAGGGTCGCGGCATCCGGCATGCCGCCAGGTTAGCACCGCGCGGTTTCGAAAGGAGGGTCAAACCCGCTTGAGCACGTAGCCGCAGTAGTTGCTGGAGCCGAAAAACACCCCCTCCTCCGAGGCCACGCCTAACACTTTCTCCTATCGCTTCGCATAGACTTTAGGGAGAGAACTGGTATCGGTGGATTTTTTGAGAGTCGGCGTTTGCGTCTGAACTGATGAAGAGTTCGCAACCTTTTATCGCGTGCCCTTCCTGACCATGCTCTGATGTTTCCGGAAACTCGCGAGTCCAGTCCAGGGACGTACCCTCGGGCGAAAATGCCGTAATCTTGTTGTCTCCATCGCTGGATAGAAAAACAACCCCAACGTGGCCATCTATCTTAGCGTCGGCAACATAGTCGAGGCCGGATACCTCTTGGAATTGCGGATCAATCTCAATGGAGCAGCCGTAGAGGGCATCGGCATCACCGCCGCTCCTAATCGGTACCTCGCACTTGCCAACAACCTTGTTGGCGGTCTGGTCACCAACATAGAACGTGCCGCCCTCTCTATGAGAGCCGTCGCGCACGAAAGTAAGGCTCTCCAATCCGTCATTCTCCACTATCCCCCCTGGAAAATCTATCCTCCAGGTGGCCATCACTTTGGCCGACGAGAGCTCTACCTGTCGGATTATCGCGATTCCGTCTTCTGGACCGCTCTCAAGCCCGACATAAATGAAGCCGTCGCCTGCATCGGCAAAAGTAACGCCCTCGTGGTCGACACCTGCCAGTGGATCGCCATCCTTATCCCTTATGTCCCGACATTCGACATCCGATCCGTCGGTTTTCATGGTGGCAAATTGACCGCCCTTGTCGCTTATCACGATGAGGCGATCCAGGCCCGGATGGTAAACGATGCCGCTTGGGCCAAAATTTGAGTTACATCCTGGTACGGGGTCGTCGAAATCGTGCAGCAATTTGTGGGAGTTTTCGATAATCTCCGATGTGTCGCTTAAGGTGCATGATTGACCAAGCACAGAGGACGCTGGAAATGTCAGCGAAACCAACCCCATTATGATGGCCGCATTACTTGCGGTTATCCGCTTAATATTTGTGTTCATTTTGGTTTCCTCTATTTTCTCGAGCGCCATTCGGTCGCGGCGACTTTATCTTCAGATTATCTTTGAATGAGTTTGCGCCAACCGATCCATTTTACCGTGCGGCATTCCAAGGCTTCCGAGATCCATGACTCAAGACCTCGTGCCGCTACGGAGATGGCTCGCGTACATTTGGGTCGAAGACGGCGCACCGATGCAGAGTTGGTTCATCTTGAACGCGAAGGCATAGGACCAGATTATGGATCGTTAAGGGAAGATGATCCGTCTTCCTGGTACGAGGAAGGAGCGCAAACCTCGTCGATGACAACTTCGTAGGGATAGTATCACCTGCCCTTCCTGTGGCGGTTAGATGCCGAACCACGCGGCATTTGTTCATGCCACAAAATTACTTATAGTCGCATATATATCTATAAATCAATGCATGATATTATTCCTCTATCCAAGCGCCTCTCCATAACCGAATATCACGCGTTCAAAACAGTCCTCGGGGCATCCTACCCCCGCGAGTTTCCCGCCCTTTTTGGATCGGCATTCAGTTACTCTGACACATTCAGTTACTCCAACCTTGTCATAAGCCGTTTCAAAGGCGATACTCGCTAGTCAGTTGAACCTCTCCGAGATTCTCAAGCCATGCCGAAGCGAGTGCCTGCCCAAATTCGAAGGGCGGAACAACGGGATGCCGCGCGTGTGGTCGAAATGTCCCATGCCGTCAGCGTGCACGAAGGTTCGTCGACCCCAAAGCTCGATGAAGCAACCTTTCTGGCTTTCGGCTTTGGATCGGATCGCATCTTTGATTGCTATGTAGCAGAGTGCGAGCCATCCCTCGTCGGCCATATATGCGTGACGCAGGGCTTTGATTTCCTGGAAGGATGTCCCGTGCTGTGGATAGCGGACCTCTATGTTGAACAACGCTCCCGCCACCGTGGGATCGCGCGGTCGCTCATCGCTTTTGCGGCTCGGCGGGCGCCAGCTTCAACATCCCTATTCCTGCAGTGGATGGTCGCTCCTAACAACACCTCGGCAAAGGACTTTTACCTTGCGATTGGGGCACGTTTTGATGCGGGCCAAGCGATGTTTCTGGCCCCCAAGCAACTCGCGGCACTCGTCTCCGACAACGGATAACATCACTTACCAGCAAGACTGCTGAAAGAGATCGCAGCTTGCCCACGAAGTGAGCGTCAAACCCGCCTGAGCACGTAGCCGTAGTAGTTGCTGGAGCCGAAAAACACCCCCTCCTCCGAGGCCGCCATTAACGAGGCGGCCCAGGCGCTGGCTTCGGCCTCGTCCATGACACCGGATTTCGGAATCAGTCTGGAGAAGGATTGGATCCCCGATAGCCAGAAATCGGCCCGGCCTATCTCCGTCAAGACGTAGCTGAAGCTGTCTGCGATCTCCAAACCGACGTCGCGGGCCATCATCGGCAGGCGCCGCATCACCCGAGGCTGGGTGATCACCGCGCGAATGAGCTTTTGGTCGTTTTCCTTCGCCGTTGCCTCGTCACCGACCTCGAAGGTAACCGAAGCGTAGTCCCCATCGAACACCCCGATGAGCCCGCCTGGCCGCACCACCCGCCGCGCCTCGGCAAGGACCGCAAGAGGGTCGTCCACATGGCTGAGCAGGGTGTGCGCAACCACCGCGTCAAAGCTGGCATCGTGCAGACCGAGGGACTGCGTATCCCCCGTCTCAAACTGAGTTTGGTCATCGAGGCCTTCGTCTTTGGCCAATCCGCTGGCAGTGGCCGTGAGGCTGCCGCTAAGGTCAACGCCCGTTACTTGGCCATCAAATCCCGGGCGTCGGGCGATGGCTCGCGCCGCGACCCCGGTGCCGCAGCCCATGTCGAGCACGGTCCGGGCATCGTCGATCGCCATCGCCTCCAAATAGTCGTTCAGCATGGCGACGAAACGCGGGTGCTTGCCGCGTTCCTCCAAGCGGGTGACGATGACGTCGAGCACCGCCGCGTCCAACTTATCGGTCATACTGTAGGGATCAATGCTTCCCATAGCTTGCCCTCCCGCTTCCCATAATAGCATTTTTTGCGAGCAACAATGAGTGGCTTTTGGCCAAAGGCTCAGCCAGGCTCCCGCCGCCTGGGCCCGGCCTCTGGGCCTGTCCCTGCACCCGCCGTCATGTTTTTGCCATCCTTAGGGATAAGTTTACCGGCCAGCGCGTAGAAACCGGCAGACGAAGCATTCCACGGCATCACACGAAAGATGGAAAGTATCATGAATTTCCACCGGTTAACCGCAATTGTCCCGGCCATCTTCCTGGCCCTTGGCATATCGGCCGCCACGGCGCAGTCGAATACGGCGCAAGACTTGATCGACGGGATCGTTAACGATGTCGTTAACCGCACCATCCACACGGCCCAAGAGGAAGTGCGGCGCAACACCGGCATCGATTTGCGCCAAAGGGGCTACGACCCGAACCGGCAGTACCAGCCCCTGCGCGAGGACGCGTCCGACGAGACCAGGCGCGAGCTTCAGCAGCTCAACGAAGAACACGACCGGAAAATCGCCAAGCTGCAGGACGAGCTGGAACGAGATCTGAGAAAAGCCGAGGCGGAGTTCGAGCGCGAGGCCAGAAGGGAATCGAAGCCGGAGAAGATTCGCAAGAAGCGCGAGAAGCTGGAGAAGAAAGTCGACAAAGCCTACGGCAAGTTCGAAGACAAGATCGCCCGGGAAAACGAGCGCTTCGACGAAAAGCGCGATCGGATCATCAGCAGGTCTCGAGGCTAGAGTCAGACTAACTACGCAGGCCCAGACCTAGCCCCCGTGCTGGCCCGGAGCTCATCCGGGGTCGGCGTCCTGGGGGCCGGCGTCTTGGGGGTCGGCGTCTTGGGGGCCGGCGTGACGGGTTGCTTGCGCCGGCTTTAGCCCGGCGCGCTGCATTCTGGGGGCCAGTCACTTCATCTTGAGCGCTTTTTCCCGCTGTCGGTCAAGCCGCGACCCGACTGCAAGGCGGCCTCTATGTGGACGCAAGAAGCGCTAGCGTCGCGGAATTTCATCAGCTTCTCGATCGGGAATTCGACCTTGCCGATATCCGATCGGTCTTTTAGCCGGTCTTTCTCGGGCAGCCGGTCTTTCTCGGGCAGCCGGTCTTTCTCGGGCAGCCGGTCTTTCTCAGGCTGGCGCTTGGTGTTCTTCATCGTTATCTCTCCCTTGGAGGCGATTGTGTTATCCCGCGTCGTTTCGGGACGTTCGGTGCCCGCTAACTGGTCGAGGCATAGGCTACCAGTTCCGGCAGCGCGGATTGAGACAAAGCGGCGCGTTGATCAAGAAGAATACGCCGGATTTCGATCCCAAGGCTGGCTCGACCCGGATGCAGAAGGTGCCTAGCGCGACGGCCGCCTTGAGCGTCGCAAGCAGGGCGCCGCCAATCACCTTTCGCGATGTCCGAGGCACTGCCTCGCGGTCCGCCATAACGACCCCCGCCAATACTCGATGATAAACCCAGCAATCACATTAGCCAGTATACTTATCTCGAATTGTGATAGAATACGGCATTCATAAGAAAGACCATCTCGGAGATCGAGAGGAAAAAATGGATCGCCTCGCCGCAATGCGCGTCTTCGTGGCCGTAGTTGATGAACAGGGATTTTCGGCCGCCGCTCGCGCCCTGGCCATGCCGCTGCCGACGGTCAGCCGCAAGCTCGGCGAACTGGAAAGCCACCTTGGCGCGCAACTGCTGACCCGTTCAACGCGCAAGGTCTCAGTCACCGACAGCGGGCGGCGTTACTACGAGGAAGTCCGCCGCATTCTCGATGACATCGAAGAGGCGGAGCGTCAGGTTTCCGGCGAATATCAACGCCCAACCGGGCGCCTATCAATTACCGCGCCGACCCTCTTCGGCCGTCTCCATGTGCTGCCTATCGTCAATGCTTTCATGAACAGCCACCCCGGAATCGACGTCCAGCTTAATCTGACCAATTTCATCGTGGATTTGCTGGAACAGCATATCGACTTGAGCATTCGGATCGGACGTCTGTCGGACAGCGCGATGAAGGCGCGCCAGTTGGGAACAGTCCGCCAGGTCGTGTGCGCGAGCCCCGGCTATCTCACCCGGTATCCCCGCCCCCGGTCCCCAAAAGACCTAGCAGCCCATCGGTGCATCACCTTCTCTAAGTTTGGCGCGCCGCCGGAATGGGCCTTCCAGATGCCAAGCGGGAAGACCCAGACCGTTGCAGTGCCCACGCAGCTGACCCTCAATTCGATCGAGGGGAGCGTGGACGCAGCCTTAAGGGACGCGGGCCTGGCTCAGCTCTACGCCTATCAGGTCGCACCCCATGTCGCTGCGGGTAATTTGGAAATCGTCCTCAGGGATTTTGAAATCGCACCGTCGCCGGTGAGCATCGTCTATCCGCACGGCAGGCTCCTGCCAAGAAAGGTGGTAGCCTTCGTTAATGTGGCCATGCCGCGCCTTCGCAAATGCCTGGCCCTGGTCGAGACGCAATGCTCAAGGTGACATCCAATCGATCGTCGCACCTGGCGCCCTTGCCGGCGTTCAGGCTTTGCAGACCTTTGTGGGTTCCCCCCAACGCATGCAGGGCAGCAGCCGCCGGACGCGATGTCGCAGCGAGAGGCGTCTTCACTATGCAGCGAGAGGCGTCTTCACTATAAGGACTTGGTAGCTGGCATTTTTCCCGGTCGCATCGATGTCGCGGGCATCCGCCACAAACAAATGCCCCGCCGGTTCGTATGCGCCAGCGGGGCGAAGGGTAGGTATTCCTACCGGGGGTAATGAGAGGTCGTGAGGAGGACTATAGGGACCACCCCCTCGTCCCACCTTGATGTAAATCAAGCCCGAGCCAATCTTTTTACTGGTTCCCAATCTTTCCGAAAGAGACAAGCACTTGCCTAGAGCATCGGGCGGCAATTTGGCGCCAAACCGCCCGTCCCCCTCAACCGGGATACCATCCCGGTTCATATGTCTTCTTCGAACAACAAATCGGGAACAGCCGATTTGCAGGGGCTTGGCTCTAGCATGCCCTTGGCGCCGACGCCCGGACTTTTCCTCATGACCTAGCCTTTGTAGGCCTCCGCCGTCAGCACCACGTAAAGCTTGCGCAGCGGCTCTTTGACCGCCCAGGTGCACTGGCAGCCGCGCGGCATGATGAAACTGTCGCCGGCCTTGAAGGTCTCCACCTGGCCCTCGTCGTCGATGACGTCGACCCGTCCCTCCAGCAGGTAGACGAACTCGTCGTAGGGCGAGTCCTGATAGACGTGCTGATTGGGTCCACATTCCCAATAGCCGGCGTCAAGCTGACCGGTCTGGTCGGCGTAGAAGCTGCGACCGCGCTCTTGCGGATCGCCGGATATCAGCATCTCGGGTGCGATGTAGTCAGTCGCCTCCAAGCCGGCGACGGCACCAGCGGTTGGAAGTCTGATGCACTTACTCATAGATATGTCTCCCCTGGACTAGTGGACTAATGCCATTGGTCTGGCTGGGCCCGCTTCTTGCGGGCCATGAAGTCTTGCAGCTCCTCGTCGATGGCCGGGTCAAGTGGCGGCGCTTGATAGTCGGCCAAGAGCGCCTCGCAGCGGCGGTCGGCCCGTTGTTGCATGTCCTGGGCACCGTCATCCAACCACTGTTCGTAGGAACCTACGTCGACCAACGCCGAGCGATAGTTGGCGGTTTCGAAGTTCTTCATGGTATGGGCCGTACCGAGAAAGGCCTGGCCCGGCCCCGCCTCGCGGTAAGCCTCCGCCGCCAGGCTGTTCTCGTCGACGGTGAGGCCTTCGATCATGCGCAGCATCATGCCGCAGTGATCGAGATCCATGACGAACTTTTCATAGCCCATGGTCAGCCCGCCTTCCAGCCAGCCGGCGGCATGAAACAGAAAGTTAGAGCCGGCCAGAATACCGGCCATCATGCTATCGGCGGATTCCTGCATGGCCTGGCCATCCGCCAGCTTGGATGCGGTGAGCTGACCGCCGCAGCGTAGTGGCAGGCCCAGCCGGCGGCAGAGCTGGGCAATGGCGAAGGTGGATAGGTTGGCCTCGGGCGTGCCGAAGGTGGGGGCGCCGCTTTTCAGGTCCATGGTGGTGAGGAAGCTGCCGTAGACCACCGGCGCCCCCTTGCGGACCAATTGGCTGAGAGCAATACCTGCCATCGCCTCGGCATGAGCCTGGGCGAGGAGCGCCGGCTGGGTCACCGGCCCCATGGCGCCGCCTAGGATAAACGGCGAGACGACCACGCTCTGCCCAGCCCTGGCATAGGCCTTCAAGGCACCAGACATAATGTGATCGTAAACCAGGGGCGAGTTGACGTTGATGTTGCCCTGGATGACGCAATGTTCCTCGAGGAAAGCCTCACCGAAGACCAGGCGGGCCATGGCGATGGAGTCTTCCGCCCGTTCCGGCGCGGTGACCGATCCCATGAAGGGTTTGGTGGAATAGCGCAGGTGGGCATAGACCATATCGAGATGACGCTTGTTCACCGGCAGATCGACCGGCTCGCAGACCGTGCCGCCGGAGTGATGCAAGTAGGGTGAGGCGTAGGCCAGCTTCACGAAGTTCTGGAAGTCGGCGATGGTGGCATAACGGCGCCCACCACCCAGACCGGTGACGAAGGGCGGCCCATAGGCCGGCATGAAGACCACGTGCTCACCACCAAGAGTGATGGATGAGGCCGGATCGCGGCCGTGCATGTGAAAGCGCGCCGGCGCGCTGGCGCAGAGCGCCTTGCCCATGCCGGCGTCGAAGCGCACCCGTTCGCCGGTCACCGTCGCACCGGCCTGGCAGAACAACTCAAGCGCCTCCGCGTCGCCGCGAAACTCGATGCCGATCTCCTTCAGAATCCAGTCGGCATGGGACTCCAAGCGACAAAGCGCTTCCTCATCCAAAAGCTCGTAGGCGGGTATACGGCGGCTGATGACGGCACTCGCAGGCCTAGACGGGGTTCGATAGTGGCGAGCGAGCCGAGCCGCCCGGCCGCCACTGCGCACATCGCCGTCGGCCACCGCTTTTCTAGACCCGAGGCGCTGCCGCCTGCGTCGTCGAGGGTACTTCGGATGATCAACCCCCGTAATATGCATGGCCCATCGTTCCGATCAAAATTCTTGGACTTGGCTCGACTGGTGGACCACCCGCCTCATAGCCTGGCAACCCGACCTCTGTCACACTCGAATCAAATACCCAATCCGCGCCCAGCGCAAACCAAATGATTTGCACTGTGTGTTCAATTATTTTAAACGCAGTCCATGCGTTTTAGGTCCTATGACGGCTTGCGTCTTTTCGATGTGGTGGCGCACAACGGCAGCTTTACCGCCGCCGCGGTCGAATTGAACCTCAGCAAGGGCGCAGTCAGCTATCAGATTAAACAGTTGGAACAGGCGCTCGGTTTTGCGCTCTTCCACCGCGGACATCGGGGCATCACCCTGACAGACAAGGGTAGAACCCTGTGGCATGCTTCACACGTGGCGTTCCGCGATCTTGATCAGGAGATTGCCCGCCTAAGGGCTGATGCCCCCGGACGCATCACCATTGGCATGTCGACGTATTTTGCCTCGCGTTGGCTGTCGCCACGCTTGATGCGTTTCACGGCCAGCCACCCGCGCATCCCCTTGCGCCTCCAACCTCTGACCGACCTTTTCGATCTGCAATCTATGGGGATCGACTTGGCGATTCGCTGGGGCAACGGCGCCTGGCGGGACATGGAAATTGAGCCGCTATTCACCTGCCCGGCCTTTCCGACGGCCGGCAAGGTCATCGCCCAGCGCGCTGCTGAAGGGGGATTGGCAGCGGTACTGACGCAAGTGCCTTTGTTGCACGACCGTGACGGCAGCACGGCTTGGTCGGACTGGCATGAGGTTGCAGGCCTGCCCTTTACCAAACGAGAGGATGACCTCGTGATTCCGGACCCTAATGTACGGGTGCAGGCGGTGATCGACGGCCAAGGCGTGGCCATCAACGATGCGCTGGTGGCGGCGGAGTTGGCCGCCGGGCAACTCATCCAAGTTTCTTGGTCTTTACTGGCCGACTACGGCTACTTCCTGGCCTATCCACCGGGTGCGATGACCAATCCGTCCCTCAAGGCCTTCTGTGATTGGATCCGAGAGGAGGCCAGCAATTCGACATATTGTGGGCAACTTCCCAAGGTGCACGAAATGTAGTAGTCTATCTTTAGAAACCTGTCATCGGGAGTTGGAAGGAGATCCATCTCATGGAAATGACAATCAGCCGTAAGGAGCTTGAACAAAGAAAACTAGCCGCTTGGGAGAAAGCCGGCGAGATACCCGGATACGATCCGCAAGTGTGGCGCCGAGATGGCTTCAACTCGGCCATCAACTACCAGGACTTCGGCAAGCGCGGCAGCCGCTTTGGCTGGGAGATCGACTGCATTATCCCGGGCTTGCTGGGCGGCGACGAGGACCCTCAGAACTTGACCGCCAGTCATTGGCGCAATCGCCGCGGTCCCCTTAGATACCTGCGCTATTGGTTTGGCCTTAGAGCTGCGACATTATCAGACAAATACCAACTTTGATGCGCATGGTCGCTTAGACTTGGCATCAACATTGGTTAGCTTACGCCCAAAAATGACGGATTTTTCTTGATTGAGCGGCGGCGCAATGTAATTTGCTGGCTGGCATGAGGCGGGTGATTCGACGGCTGGCCGCCGAGTGGCCCGGGCCATGGGTGTGTGTTCCAATCGCGCCGTGGCACCTGAATGGGTGTCTGTGCCTTGGAGCACAAGATGTGACTTCAAGGAGCGTGCAATGCCCAGTGGGACCGTAAAGTGGTTCAGCAACGTCAAGGGTTATGGCTTTATCAAACCCGATGACGGCTCCAACGACGCCTTCGTTCATATTTCTGCCGTCGAGCGCGCCGGCCTTACCGGTTTACGGGAAGGGCAAGCGATTGAGTACGAGCTGATCGAAGGGCGAAACGGGCGCTTTTCGGCACAAAATTTGCAAGTCAAGGACTGACAGCGGCCGGGCCGGGCATTGAGGTCCGGTCCGAAGTCCTTTGGCTAACTTTAGCTGGCCTTATCCAGCGCTAGGATCTTGGCGTTTGCTCCTCCGACCAAATGGTCGAGGTGGCCTTCTTTGTCGCCGAACGGTAAGAGAATACTACGGTACACGTAGGTCTTGCCATCGACACCTCGAAATTGGCCACGGTTGAGCATCGGAAAGGCCTTCTCCACCACTTCCTGACGAGCCCCCAGAACTTGCCCTAGGAAGGATGCCTCGGGCACGTCTTTGATTGTGCCACAGGCCGGGTTAATGCCGGAACGTTCAGCAATACCGTCACCTATCAGTTCAAAAGCGCCGTCTTGGCCATCTTCTTCGATGCTCAAGATAAAGCAGTTGTGCCAAACCTGGTTTATCTTCTGATTTTCGGGAAAGTTCTCCATAAAGTCCCGAAATCTTGGCAGGGCGTGATCGGCGCGCAGTCCCTGCCAGGTCCCCATTAGGTTGGTCGCAAGTCGGCGTTCGCCATCGAATATTCGGGCAATTGCCGCCGTATAAACTTGGTGGTCGGCCTCGTCATCGTAGAGGTACGATGGATCGGCGCTTGATATCCCTTGGAATGTCTCGCCGGCCTCGGTCGCCGGCAACAGATTCTCAACGCGAGGCTGGGTTCGGCTCATCAGTTTGGCCTCCAAGCGAGCTTAGGGAGTGGGACCTTGGTCCATCTATACAACCCTATAGCGCAGCAAAGTAACCACATCCTTGCCACCATCAGGCGAACCAGCATATCGCCGACTTGCCATTAGCTGACTGGCGGGACGAGCGTCGGCTCCTGGCGCCGCCGGCCGACAATCGACGCCTTAGGAAGGAAGACAGACTCATGGCGCGCGCGCCCATCCGACATCATCAAGGCACAAAGTCCTAGTGGTGCCACGACCACGCCCCAAGCAAGAAAACGGGCCACCAAAAACAGTGGCTTGATCACACCACCGCTTTGATCCTCGGCCACGAAAAAAGACATCAGCATGGCGCCGTCCTGGGCCTTACCAGTCAAAAACAAAAATGTGTCGTAACCATGGACAGCGGTCCACAGAACGAGACCTAGAATCAATACCCAAAAGATCAAACCGCGCATGCCAAGATCCCGAGAAGTAGTTCCCTAATTGGCAACCAAGGTAGTCAACGTCAAACTTGGTCACATTTCCAATGTATAGTACAAATTAATTAGAAGTGATTAAAATCTATAAGAACATTGAAAAATCAATAACACCGCGCTGGAAGTTATGTCTAGAGTCTGTCATGTTTAGATAGAAGCATATCCTGCGTTTCTGAAGTAGTTTTGGCATTCGCTGGGTTTGATGGTTTGGATGAGCTGGCCGATTTTTCGCCAGGTTTCTTCGATGCTTCGCTTTTGTGCCCTTCGCATCCAATGTTTGATTTTGGCGAATGTCTGTTCGATTGGGTTCATGTCGGGCGAATAGGGCGGCAGGAACCACAGGCGCGCGCCGGCCCGCTTGATCAGGTTGCGGATGATCTTGGCTTTGTGGCTGCCCAGATTGTCCATGATGACGATGTCGCCAGGCTTCAAGCTCGGCATGAGGATCTGTTCCACATAGGCTTGGAATGCCACGCCGTTAATGGGACCGTCGAGGACACAGGGCGCCGTCAAGGCATCACAGCGCAAGGCGGCGATGAAGGTCATGGTTCGCCAATGGCCATGCGGCGCATAGCCCTTCAGGCGTTGACCTTTGGGGCTCCAGCCTCGGATCGGGGCCATGTTGGTCTTGATCCAGGTTTCATCAATGAAAACCAATCTCCTGGGATCCAGGCTTGGCATGAAGCTCTTCCAGCGTCGCCGTCTGCGCGCCACATCGGCACGTGCTTGTTCAAAGGCGAAGAGTGTTTTTTTTGAAGCTTAGTCCCTCGCGGCGCAAAAAGCTCCAAACCGCATGATGCGAGACCGACACGCCGCGCGCCGCCAGGATCGCCTGTAGGCCGCGCACCGTCAGGTGCGGCGTGGTATTTATTGCCGTGATAATAACATCACGATGGGGTGCCAGAAGGACCTTGCGGTGGCCACCCATCTTGCCCGGCAAAACGCTGCCTGTCGCGCGGTAGCGCTGATGCCACTTCACGACAGACGACACCGCAACCCCAAAACGCTCCGCAACCGACCGTGTCGGCGCACCCGAAACCACCGCATCCACAACCCGCTGTCTCAGGTCAATCGAATAAGGCTTGGCCATGCATCCTGCCTCCTATAGCCAGAAGGATGCTTGAAGCACAGTTCAGCCAAAAAAGATATCACCCCGATTCTATCAAAGCATGACCCGCTCTAGGTATTGAACAGCGGTGGTTGACCTATTTGGTTATCCATCTATAGCAGAACTACAGCTCTCCTATACTTGCTTATGCACTGGGTCCTTCGTTTCTGATCTTTGGCTTGCCTTTGGTTCTGCCGAACGGCAACAGAGCAACCGGCACCAAAAAATGCCCCGCTCGCATGGGGGTCTATCCGAGCGGGGCAGACTTGCAGGTCCAGGGGCCTGGAAGGGCGAAACTCGCCCTGACTAAATGGACGAAACACTTCGCCAAATATTCCACTTCGCTGGGAGAATTTTTCACCATGCCGCAACCAGGCGTACAAAGTGGCACAGCCTCGACCACGCATTTCGGAACCAGCGGATGGCCGGCTGCTTCTCGACCGCGGCGAGGCGGCCCTCACCGGAATCCATCCCCCGGCCAAGGATGGGTAGGTGTCGTACCCTTCGAAGGCGTACCCTAGACCAGCTGGAAATCGCTCGCCGAGAAATCGTCGGCTTGAACACCGACCAGCCGAATTTGGTTCTCGCCGCCTAGGTCGATGATCGAGTCGTCAGGCCCGACTGCCTCGATACGGGCGAGGATGTCGCCAACGCTGTTGAGCGCCAGGCCATTGACGGTCGCAGTCAACAAAATGATGTCCTCACCCGGCGTGAAGTCATCGACCTGGTCGCGGCCGCTGCCGCCGGATATCTGGGTTCCGGGCTCGATAAAGCTGTCGATGCTGCCGCCGGCCTGATCGAAGACGAAGAGATCCACGTCCTGGCCACCGACGAGCAGGTCGTCGCCGACGCCGCCATTCAGGGTATCCTGGCCCGATCCGCCGAGCAGCCGATCGTTCTGACGGCCGCCGCGCAGAACATCCTGACCCGCACCGCCCGACAGGACATCGTTATCGGTGCCGCCGAAGAGGCGATCATCATCGCCGCCGCCAAGGAGCGCGTCGTCGCCACGCGATCCTCGCAACAGGTCGTCGCCTGAACTGCCGAACAAAAAATCGCGATCTTGATTGCCGACCAGCCTGTCGTCGCCGGAACCGCCGTCAAGGACATCACGGCCATTACCGCCGACGATTGTATCGTTGCCGATAGAGCCGCGAAGGTGATCACGGCCTGCGCCGCCGCCGAGGGAGTCAAAACCGGCGCCCCCATCCAGGCGATCGTCACCTGCGTTACCGGCCAGCGTATCATTCGATTCGCCGCCACGCAGGTCATCGTCGCCATCTCCACCCAGGAGAAAGTCGTTGCCCGAACCGCCGTCCAATTGATCATTGCCGGCTTGACCATCCAATTGGTCGTTGCCCGAGTTGCCGGCGAGCGTGTCATTGCCGGCGCCGCCGCGGAGGAAATCGTTGCCGCCGAGACCGGACAGGCTGTCGTCGCCAGAACCACCGGTCAACGTGTCGTTGCCGGCAGTAGGACCTTCCGGCGCCAGGGTAAGGGGCGGCTCCAGTTCAAAGATCGGCGCCGTCGGCAGCTCGAACAAGCCAGGTAGATCCAACTCGCTTTCGGTGGATCCGTCATCGTCGGGCAGTTCCGGCAGGGGCACGACGATTTCACCCACGCCGATCTGCAAAAGATCATCCATGTCGAAGCGAACATTCAGGGAGGAAAGACGCATGACGTTTCCTTCTGTTGTTGCAAGGTCGGGGCATCAAACCCCAGCCTCACTCTGCCACCCTCTCTCCTGCCCGGCTGTGACGGCCGTCACCGGGGCTGAAAGAAAGTTTTCGAAAGCTTGGCAGCGAACGCAGAGGCCGGTTCCTCGCCTCTCGCGCAGACCACCTTGCAGCGCCTTGCCAATCGGCCATGCGAGGATGTAATGGTGGAATCTCTGGTCTGATCGACCGTCAACATCTGAGACGTCGTGTCGTCAAGCCAAGACTTCGTCGCGTGAAAGCGAGTGTGTGCTCATATTTGCTTACCCGAGCGATTACCCAATCCGCTAAAGAGGCCTTTGATGAACGCCGCCCGACGAACAACCCTTCCAATCATCAACTTATCCGCCTTTCGTCGCGGCCTGCCCGGGGATAGCGAGCATGCGTCGACGATCTCGGCCTTGGCCGCCGCCTGTGAGGAGACCGGCTTTTTCGCCGTCACCGGACACGGGGTGGCGCCCGAACGGGTGGCACGACTCAAGGCGGCCTGCACTGCCTTCTTCGACCTGCCCGAGGCGGAAAAGCGCCGGGTCGGTGAAACCGGCGAGCAGCTGGGCGGCCTGATGTACCTGCCCCACCAGCACGAGGCCCTTGCCGCCACCCTGGGTGCGGCCACGCCTCCCGACCTGAAGCAAGTCTTGGATCAGGGCCCCGGTTTCTACGGCGATGCCTGGCCGACCCGGCCGCCAGACTTGCAGGCCGCGTGGGAGGACTATTTCGCCGCCCTATCCGACCTGGCCGCCGTGCTGCGCCGGCTTTTCGCCATGGCGGTCGGCCTGCCGGCGCATGCCTTCGAGACCAGTTTTGACCGGCATATGTCGTCGCTTCGGGTGATCGACTATCCAGAGCCAGACGCCCCGCCGATGCCCGGCCAACTGAGGGCCGGCGACCATTCCGACTATGGCTTTCTCACCATCCTGCATTCCGAGGACAGGCCCGGCGGTCTGCAGCTGCTGAACCGGGCCGGGCATTGGGTCGACGTGCCGGCGGTGCCGGGTGGTTTCGTCGTCAACATCGGCGACTGCATGATGCGCTGGTCAAATGACCGTTGGGTATCCACCCGGCATCGGGTGGTGAACCCGCCGGCCGCGACCGAGCTTCCCAGCCGGCGTCAGTCGATCGCCTATTTCCACAACCCGAACCGAGATGCGGTGATCGAATGCCTGACGCCCTTTCGCGATCCAGACGGCAGCGCCAAGTACCCGCCCATCACCTACGGCGCCTATGCCGAAGCCCGCTACCGCCAGTCGCACGGCATCGAAGGCCGGCAGCTCAAGCCCTTGTGGGGTGATGAAACCGGCCCGTAAGGTTCGCCCTCAAACGACCATACCCGCTTTGCGCAGGCCATCGAGCAGATGCTCGCGGGCGGCCGGATCGCGCGCCGGAAACATCTTGGCCCAATAGCCGCGCCAGCCCTCGGCATCGTCGCGGACGGGAACATCGGAAAAGGGCCGCAGCGCCTCATAGAATGTCTCCAGCTTGGCAGCCGCTTCCGGCATGCGACCGAGCTGCGCATAGGCAGCGGCTGCCCAAGCATGGAGCTCCGGGTCGGGTTGGCGCATCCGGCTAAAAGCGCAAATTGCGGCACCATAGTCGGTTGCTAGATAGTCGGCGACGACAGCTGAATAGAGGCAACCGTCAGCCATGATAGGGCTGCGCGCCAAGGCCTCACGGGCACTGGTCCGTGCATCCTCAAGTTCGCCCGAACAGGCCGAAAGCCAACTCCTGACACAGTAATTGTAGTAATCGTTCGGGTTAAGGTTCAAAGCCTGCTCTATCTGCGCGTATGCGAAATCAAAATTTACATTGAGCTTGAAGTCCGCCCAGGCGAGGACCATGCGCGCGCGACTGTCGTGCGGATCGATATCAATAGCATTCTGCACGGCGTCGTATGCTTGCTGCAGGGCACACTCTTTCGAGACAGTCCAGGTTGAGTTAAATTCTGCACAGTAGGTCCAACTTAACTCCACATAGGCCGAGGCGAATGCGGGGTCCAGGTCTATGGCCTTCTCGAAAAGGCGCCGTGCTTCTAGAACCTCATTCTTGGTCCCTTTGTTCAGGAAGTACTTGCCGCGCAACCAGAGGTCATAGGCGGAAAGGGTCTCCGGCTGGCCACGCAGGCTGCGCTGCTGCTCGGCCTCCTCCAGGTGGCCCACCAGTGTCGAAACGATCTTACCCGTGACCTCGTCTTGCAGGGCGAAGACGTCCTCGAACGCGCCGTCGTAGCGCTCCGCCCAGAGCTGGGTAGCGGCCTGGGCGTCGAGCAGCTGGGCGGTGATGCGCAAAGCCTGGCCGCCCCGGCGAACACTGCCTTCCACAACATAACGGGCGCCGAGCGCGGCGGCACAGTCCTGCAAGCTCACTGTTCGGGCCTTACAGACAAAGGACGAGGCGCCGGCGATGACGCAGAGCGAGCGAAACCGGCCAAGCGCGGTGATAATCTCTTCGGTGATGCCGTCGGCAAAGTACTCCTGCTCCGGGTCAGCGGAGAGGTTGGCGAAGGGCAAGACGGCAATCGTCGCTTTCTCCATTGGGGCGAGCATACCAACCGGCTGGAGCAGCGCACGATCCGACAACTCCACCCCGGCCTTGCGCAGGCCGTCGAGCAGGTGCTCTGCATCGGTCGCGCGCCGCATGAAGTCCGTTTCTAAGCGGATGATTTCCGAGACCGTCGGGACAGCCTCGCCCCGGGCACGCGCCTGCGCCTGAAATGACTCAAAAAATCGTTGGGCCGCAACCTTTGCCTCCTCGATGTCGCCCAGCTGCGCTTTCGCGACGGCCCAATAACAGAGACCCCAGTGGCCCCAACCTTGCAAGACTTCAACCGCCTCCACATATCGGTTCAATTGGTAGAGAGCGATACCGAGGGCAACCCAAGAATTGCTCGGAAAGGGATTGAGGCGTATTGCCGATCGAAGCAAGCTGACGGCCTCTTCTAGCTCTCCAACGTAGGTGAGGACGAAACCCAGAGCCTGCGCCAGCTCCGGATCATTGGGATTGAGGGCAATTGCCCGCCTCAAGCTTGCCAGACCTTCCCTGTCGTGACGCTGGACAAATCTCACGAGACCGAGGGCCGCATGAGCTTGCGGATCGGCGCGATCAAGTTCCACGGCCATTCGGGCCTCGACTAAGGCTTCCTCTAAGTCTGGATTTCCGCCATAAGCGTAAAAGACTTCGATGAAAGTGGCCAATGCCAGATAGGCGCGCGGACGGGCAAAGTTTTCATCAAGCTCGATTGATTTCCTGAACAGTCGTCGGGCTTCGATTAAATATCTGTCGTCGTGCGTCTGGTAGAGCTTAAGTCCTCGGAGAAAGAAGTCGTAGGCGGTCGCACTCTGGGGCGGCTTGCGTTTGACAAGCTCGGCCGCAGATTCCTCAAGCTGCCCCACAATCGCGGCAACCACGGACTGACTGGCCTCGTCTTGAACGGCGAAGACATCTTCCAGTTGCCGTTCGAAGCGTCCTGCCCAGATATGACGGCCTGTGACGCCGTCGATAAGCTGGGTTGTGATTCTCACTCGATCCCCTGCCCTGCGAACGCTCCCTTCAACCAGAAACTGGACATTCAGTTCTCGCGCCGCTTCCTGCACGATGACGGCACGCCCCTTGTAATGGAAGGAAGAGTTCCGTGCGATCACGGTAAGACAGCGGAATCGGGTCAGCTGAATGATAATCTCTTCGGTGATGCCGTCGGCAAAGTACTCCTGCTCCGGGTCAGCGGAGAGGTTGGCGAAGGGCAAGACGGCAATCGTCGCTTTCTCGGTCGTTGCAGGGGCCACCGGCAGCGTCGGCGGCGCCTCCCGCTTGGCCGGGGTCGCATGGCTCACCTGACGGCGGCGTGCCTTGATCACTGTGACTAGGTCCAGAGTCTCTTGCTCCGGGGTCACGTCAAGCTGCTCGGCCAGGTAGCGCCGGCAATGCTCGAACTGACCGAGCGCCGCGTCATGACGACCCTGGGCAAGATAGAGCTGCATGAGCCTGCGGTGCACAGACTCTTGCAGAGGGTCCAAGGCAACCAGCCGCGTTGCTTGGACGATCGCCTCTTCTACGTGATGCTCGCTGGCCAAGCAGTCGACCAGCCGGCTGAGCAAACGGCATTGGGCGGCGCGCATCCTTTCCCGCTCTGTTGCCAGCCACTGATCGAAGGGAGCTTCGCCCAAGGCTAAACCTTCCAAGAGCTCGCCCCGATAGAGGGATGCGGCCTCGGTCAGAGCGTCGAGCGAGGAGTGGTCAATGGCCCCGGTGAGAAGGTTCGCGTCGACCCAGATGCGTTCTGGGGCCAGACACACGGCCTCTTTGGTGGCATTGAGGGCGCGGTTCGCCTCGGCGCCGAGTGCTTTGCGAAGACTGGACAGGGCTTGGCGTAAGCTGGCGCGCGCCTGTTCCTCGCCACGCTCTGCCCACAAGAGCCCGACAAGGGTTTCTCGCGGCACCGCCTCACCCGGCCGCAAAGCCAGGTAAGCCAGCAGCGCCCGTGCCTTGCGGGCGGCAAGCGTTACCGTTTCACCACCGAAATCGATTTGCATGGGCCCAAGCAAGCGCAATCGCAGCATGGAGACCATCTCGGCCCTCGCAAAGGACCGTGAATGTCGATTTTGCATTTCGTTCACGGCCGCTCATACAGCGCGCTCATGGCCGCCTCCTAAACTTTCCTCGTTGTTCAATCAAGGCACGAGGAGACGAAGCCGTGACGATGGATGTTAACCCGTTTGGCGTGCAATTGCATCTAAAAGAACTGGAACGGCAGGCTCTTTCGCATCAACGCGATCTGCCGGCACCAACAAACGGGACGGTGAGCGCGCGCTCAAAGGTCGCCCTTAAGGAGATTTGGGCTGGGAGGCTGAGCAAGGTCATTCTCGTCGCCAAGCCGGCCAGCTGACAATCTTGCCTGGCCCTGCAAAATTTGGCCGGGCCGCGCTTGACCACCAGCCAGTACTGCAGGGGCGACGGCGACATTCGGTATTCCACCATCGGCGCTTTGCGGGAGGATAGAGTGTCCTCCCGGAAAGCCTTAACTGATCGCCGCTAAGGCCTGCGTGTGCCTAAATATTTTGGGTCGATTTCACGGGCCTGGAATCCTATGATCGTGGTCACTTGAGCCCTTTAGACCTCGATCGGTGGCGTTGCTGGTGGTGCAAGGATGCCTGAGACGGAAGCTAAACCAACGGCCATCGTCTCCGGAAGTGCCAGGGGGATCGGTGCTGCCTGCGCCCTCGCCTTGGCGGAGCGCGGCTTCAGAGTCGTGGTCAACTATAGCCGCAGCGCCGAGGAAGCCGCCGAGGTGGCCGCGCGCTGCCGGCAATTGGGTTGCGATGCCATGGCGGTGCCGGGCGATGTCGCCGACGATCGATCCTGTCGGGATGTGGTTCAGGCAACGCTTGACCGGTGGCGCCGGCTGGACCTGCTCATCAACAACGCCGGGGTCACGAAGTTCGCCGAAGCGCGGGATCTCGAGGCGCTCTCCGCCGCCGATTTCCAACGCATCCTGTCGGTCAACGTCGTCGGCGCCTATCAGCTGGCGCGGGCGGCCGCGCCCTATCTGAAGGAGTCGAAGCTCGCTTCTGTTGTCAACATCTCCTCCCACAGCGGCTTCTCCGGGATCGGCTCGTCGACGGCTTACGCCGCCTCGAAAGGGGCGCTCAACACCTTGACCCGGTCGCTTGCACTTGCCCTGGCGCCAGAGATCCGCGTCAATGCGGTCTGTCCAGGCTTCGTCGACACCACCTGGATGTCGGCCAAGCTCGACGACGAAGAGCTTTCGGCCTTCAAGAAAAAGGTTGCCAGCCTGGCGCCGCTTCAGCGTATCGTGTCGGCGGAAGATGTGGCCGAGGCTGCCTGCTGGTTTGCCTGCGACGCCAAGGCCATCACCGGCCAGCTGCTGGTTATCGACGGCGGCACTCACCTTACCGTCGGCAATCCCTTGTGATCCCCCTGCCCCGGAGATATTGAATTGACCAAGCGAGAGGATTTCCAACCGGTCGACCCCTCGGTCAGTCCGCGCTTTGCCGGGGTCGCGACCTTCATGCGGACCCGTCAGCACGATATCGCCGAAGAAGTCGATATCGGCCTCTGCGGGGTGCCCTTTGATTTGGGGCTCAATCATCGCACCGGCGCCCGCCACGGGCCGGCCGGCGTGCGCGAGATGTCGCGCCTCATCCGCCGGGTCCACCCGACCAGCGGCATCAAGCCCTTCGAGATCTGCAATGTGGCCGACATCGGCGACGCGCCGATCAACCCCATGAGCAAGGATAAGTCGGTGGCGCTGATCCAGTCATTCTTCGAAGCGGTGCAGGCAGCCAAGATCGTGCCGATTGCCATCGGCGGCGACCACACCATCCCTCTGCCGATATTGCGCGCGCTGGCCAAGGACCGGCCGGTGGGCATCCTGCATTTCGACGCCCATGCCGATACCTTGGACCAGATTTGCGATGACAAGATCAACCATGCCACCTTCATGCGCCGCGGCTATGAGGAAGGCTTGATCGATCCCAAGCGGGCGATTCAGGTCGGCCTGCGCGGCAGCCGCTTTACCCCGGAAGACATCCAGTTCGGCTACGATGTCGGCTTTGCCATCATCACCATGGACGACTATGACGAAATGGGGCGTAAGGCGGCGATCGCCAAGATCAACCAGGTGCTGGGCGAAGGGCCGATCTACATCTCCCTCGACATCGATGGTCTCGACCCGGCCTATCTGCCGGGAACCGGGGTTCCGGAGATCGGCGGCCTCATTCCCCGGGACGTACAGGTCATCCTGCGCTCCCTCCAGGGCCGCGAGATCGTCGGCGCCGACATCAGCGAGGTCTCACCCTGCTACGATCCGACCGGCATCACCTGTGTCACGGTTGCCAATTTGATGTTCGAGATGCTGTGCATCATTGCCCATTCGGTCGACAGCAGACGATAGGCCGGCCGGGAGACACCCTATCGGCGCTCTACAACACGGTAGACCGGGGACGAACGCCTCGGCCTAACCTCCGGGATCTCATCCAACGAGCCAAATCGGCCGATCACAAGCTCGCCGCGAACTTCGTAAGGCCGCGGTCGACCGCCTCGATGGCCAGATCGACATGGTCAGGCTTGGCCGGCAAAGGCGGGCGTAGCTTCAAGACATTGCCGTGGCGCCCGGTGGTCCCGGTTATCGCCCCTTCCTGCGCGACGAGGGTAGTCAAATGGCGGAGTTGGTCTCTAGAAATCGGCGTCTTCTTATCTGGGTCCAACACCAGGTCCAGGCCCTGAAAGAGGCCATAGCCGCGGGCTGCGCCGACGATCTCATGGCGCTCCGCGAGGGCTTTCAGTTTTTCAGCCATATAGGCGCCGGTATCGGTGACCGACGGCAGCAGGTTTTCCTGATCGATCACCTCGATGACCGCCTTGCCGACAGCGGCTGCGACCGGGTTGCCGCCGGTGGTATTGAAATAGCCGTATTTGCGCGAAAAATGCTCCGCGTGCTCTCTTGTCGTCACCGTCGCGGAGAGGGATTGGCCGGCACCCATGGGCTTGCCGCAGGTGACGATGTCCGGCTGGACCCCGTGGTGTTGGAAGCCCCACCAATGCTCGCCCATCCGGCAATAGCCGCATTGGACCTCGTCGGCGACGATCAAGCCGCCCCGCCCACGCACCTCGTCGCAAAGTGCCGCCAGATAGCCTTGCGGCGCCCGGATCACGCCATGGGCCTCGAAGGAGGAATCGACCAGCAAGGCGGCCGGCTTGTGGCCGCGCGCTTGCAACGCGTCCAGCTGGGCCCGCGCCTGGTCCAGATACTTTTCGCAAGTATCCGGCTCGTCATCCGCATAGATGCCGCGATAGGGGTCGGGCACTTCAAAGGTCGCCAGCCAATCGGGGCGCTCGTCCATCGGGTAGCTGTCGGTCGAAAGCCTGAGTACCAGATCGGAATTGCCGTGGTAGGTGAACTCGGCGACGAGCACGCCTTGGTTGCCCGATATGTGGCGGGCCATCTGGATCGCAAGGTCATTGGCCTCGGTCCCTGAACAGGCGAAGGTGCAGCTATCCAAATGATCCGGCAACTTGCTGGAAAGAGCCTCGGCCAATTCGATGACCGCTTCGTGAAGATAGCGGGTGCTGACGTTGACGGCGGTGGCCTGTTTGATCAAGGCTTCGGTCACATGGGGATGACAGTGGCCGACCGCCGGGACGTTATTGTAGAAATCCAAGTATTTGTTGCCATCTGCGTCCCACAGCCACATCCCCTCCCCCTTGACCAAGTGTAGGATCTCGTCGAAGAAGTGATAGTAGGATGGGCTGAGCCATCGTTCTCTTCGCTTGACCAGGTCTCGTGTCGACATTGGGATCTTGGTCTCCTGATACTCTCAATCGCCCTTACTTCACCGACGGCGCATGATTTCAGAAATGAAGTGCTCGCGGTCAAGGGATAGCAGCTTCTCCATGCCGTGCATCGCCTGGGGCAAGGATACCGCTTTTAGGCCATCCTCTTCGCTGGCATTTTGCAGTCTGAACGAAAAGAGCTGAAGCGTGAGGGCCGAACGGGCAAAAACCGCATCAAACAGGAGCTCGAGCTGCGCGTCGGCGACCGCTACGCAGCGCTCGTAGCCTTGCAGCAACTGACGCGCACAGCGGATCACGTCGCAACTGGTCTCAATAAGGCCTTCGAGGGCAACCGCCAGATCGACCACGACGGGCCGCTTGACCATGTCGCCAAAGTCGATCACGCCGGTCACGCTGTCAGGCTTGCCGGGGTCGCTCAGGACGTTGCCGAGATGGGCATCGTTGTGGATGACCTGCGCTGGCAATGCCTCCATGCGGCGAAGTGAACATCGCTCGAGCCTATCGAGGTGGGGGGCACAAGCGTCGGCCAACTCCGCCGGGAAATAGCGTGTGCGAAAAGTCTCTCGCACGACAAGCCCATTCATCAGGTCCCAGGGCATGAAGCGCGTCGCCGCTGGGTGGTCGAAGTCGCGAAGGGCGAGGCACAGGCGCCCGGCCAAAGCACCGATCTCCCGGATCTGTTTCGGCGAGGGCGGCGACAGGCTCTCAATGGGCGTGCCTTCGACAAAGGTCAGCAATCGCACCTGATGGCAAATCCCCTCTGCGTCGAGCACCGGCGTGGTGAACGCGCCGTCCGGGGTGGCTATGTGTCTTGGCACCGGCAGGCCAGGGTCCACCCGGGCGATGTGTTCCAGGGCCTGGACCTGGAAATCCACCTGCTCGAGACTTTCGCCCGGGCCGGAGACTTTGAGCACATAGGCTTCGCCGTCACCGGCCAGGACCCGAGTGTTCTGATCGCGCTCACCGGCCAGTGGACTCAAGGATCCGCGTATGCCGAATTTATCGGCAAGGATCGCCGTCAACTTCGCTTGCGAAAAGGCCGGCGGTCTGAAGCCCAAATGCTCAAGTCTTAGCTCATCAGGCAAATCAGTCATTCAGCGATCCAGCTATCATATTCCCAAATTGGGCGTCTTCTTGCCTTACCGTCATTACGAGGTACGCGCCACCAATTTCAGCACCAGGGGCTCTTAGGGCAGCAAGGTCCTCAGCCGCTGCATGGCAATCGCTTCCACCTGGGCTGAGGCATCGGCCAATTCGCTGTCGGTCAAGGCCTCGGGGCGGTCGCCGGCAGGCGGCGCAGTCTTCTCACCTTCGGATACGCCACGCTCCATCGAAGCCCGCGCTCCTTTGCCCAACTGGGCTTGCACCACGCTGAGGCGTTCTTCACGCGAGGCGGCGCGAAAGGCCCGGCAGAAAGCGTTGTGCAGGCCAGCCGCGCTATCGTGGGCCGGCCCCAGCTCCAGGTCGTAGGCGCGTTCTGCAACCCAGGGGGTCTCAGCGAAAACCGCGCCAAAACGCGCGACGAAACTGGCCCGATCCATCTGGCTGGGGCGCACCCAGCGCCGGTGCGGATGCTTGGCGGCCCAATGGCGGGCGATATCGATGCGGCGCGCGACCCACACGCCGTCAAAGGCCTCGATATAGTCCAGGAAGCGCTTGAGGCCGGCGTTCTTGCCGGGGCGACCGATGAGGCGGCAATGCAAGCCGACGCTCATCATCCTGGGCGACCCGGCCGCACCCTCGGCATAAAGGGTATCGAAGCTGTCCTTGAGGTATTGGAAGAACTGCTCACCGGTGACGTAGCCCGGCGCGACGGCGAAGCGCATGTCGTTGGCTTCCAGGGTGTAGGGAATGATCAGCTGATCAAGCCTCCCGAACTCGCGCCAATGCGGCAGATCGTCGTCGTAGGCATCGGCGATATAGTCGAAGCCGCCGTGCTCGACAACCAGCCGCAGCGTGTTGGCCGAGCAACGGCCGGTGTACCAGCCGCGGGGGCACTCGCCGGTCACCTCCCGGTGCAAGCGAACCGCCTCGGCGATGGCGGCCCGTTCGTCGCCTTCAGCCATGTCCTTGTGCTCGATCCACTTGAGGCCGTGCGAGGCGATCTCCCAGCCCGCCGACTGCATGGCCGCCACCTGTTCCGGCGAGCGGGCAAGGGCCGTCGCCACCCCATAGACGGTGACCGGCACATTCTTCTGGGTGAACAGGCGATGCAGTCGCCAAAAACCGGCACGCGCACCGTACTCATAGAGGGATTCCATGTTATGATGCCGTTGGCCCGGCCAAGGCGCGGCGCCGGGAATGTCGGAAAGGAAGGCTTCGGAAGCAGGATCGCCATGCAGGATGCTGTTCTCGCCGCCTTCTTCGTAGTTCAAGACGAACTGAACGGCAATCTTGGCCGCGCCAGGCCATTCGGGATCCGGCGGATGCGCGCCGTAGCCGCGCAAGTCACGGGGATAACGTTTCACACTCCGACTCCCCTATCGCCAATGCCGTTTTCAGGAAACGACACATTTGGGGCAAGGCCGCGACGTGCCCAAACTTGGATCACACGCAAGTCAGCATCGTCGCCATGCTTCCTGGACAACTAGGAACGGGTTGTCAATCCTCGATCGCCGGCCGCAAAACACGGTTGCCGACCTTGCCTGAAAGCCCCCTCAGGACCGGTAGGGATCTGCCAGTGTCGGCACCTGGTTGACCCACTCGCTGTAAGGCGGACTGGTCGCAAGATCGTAGAGTACGCCAAGGCGTGCCACCGGATCGTCATCATGGTCGACCCGGAGATCAAGCGGTGCCTGTTCCGGGTGCACGATGCGGATGGCGGCCGACTGGGTACCGCGTGAGTCGCCACCCGCCGCCGCCGCCGCCGCCAGGGCCGCAAGCAGCCGCCGTCCGAAGTCCATGTCCTGGGATTCCGCAGCCCCATCGAAGGCCCGCTCCATTTCCCTCAAGACCGACGCGCTGGCAAGCCAATTGCCGGCCAGCACGTAGTTCTTGCCGAGGATATGGCCCTTCTCATCTTTGTTCTGGCGCCCGGTCCAAGCAGCCGTCCCCCCACGACTATCCAACACCGTGAGCTGGCGGTAATCCCGGCCTGCATCAGGTCCGGTAAGCTCTTCGAGAACCGTCGCGGGGCCGACACCTTCCGCCAGACGTGCAAGCCCCCGATCACCCCAAAGAGAACTGACACTGAGGCCCTGGGTCGCCACCGCACCAGCCGTCGCCGCCGCACGCAGAACCCAGGCCCCAACCGCCAGGTTGCCGGTAGCCGCCGCACAACCGATCGCGCCGCTCGCCGGGTCCAGCGCCAGAACGGAAAATGTCATGTCACCTATCGCCCTTTTGCGAAGCACTTTTCGATAATTTATCATAATAAACTTGCGAAGCGCAATTTATCATGATTAATTTTATTGACTCAACAGAGGAGGCGACAATGCATACTTTCTCCAAGTGGGGCCTCTGTCTTGGCCTCACGGCCGCGATGCTTGCTGGGCCGGCTGCCGTTGCGCAGACCCCGCCCGGTGTGTTGGTTGTCGGCCAGATTGCCGAGCCAAAGTCGCTTGACCCGGCAACGGTGACGGCCGTCAACGACTTCCGCATTCTTATGAACCTTTATGATGGACTGGTCCGCTACAAGGACGAGGCTCTCGAAGTCGAACCAGCGCTGGCAACAAGCTGGACCATCAGCGCCGATGGTACCGAGTACAGCTTCGACCTTCGCAGCGACGTGACCTTCCACGATGGCACCGCCTTCGATGCCGAGGCCGTTGTGTTCAATTTTGACCGGATGTTGGACGAGAACCATCCCTATCACGACACCGGTCCCTTCCCGCTGTCCTTCTTCTTCTCTGCCATCGAGGATGTCGAAGCCGTCGATGCGGACACGGTCAAGTTCACCTTAAAGGAAGCCTATGCCCCCTTCCTGTCGAACCTCGCCTATCCCACCGGCCTTATCGTTTCCCCGGAGGCGGTCAAGTCCCAGGGTGCCGAGTTCGGCCGCAACCCCTCGGGTACCGGGCCTTTCAAGTTTGCCGAATGGGAATCGAATGCCAAGGTGGTGGCGGTCCGTAACGACGACTATTGGGACGGCGCGCCCACCCTCGAGGCCGTGGTCTTCCGCCCCATCACCGACGCCAACACCCGCGTGGCCGAGATGCTGTCGGGTGGTATCGACGTCATGGTGGAGATTCCGCCTGACTCGGTCGCGTCATTTGACGGTAACGGCTTCACGCTTCACGAGCAGGCGGGCCCCCATGTTTGGTTCCTTATACTGAATGCCAAGGAGGGTCCCTTCGCCGACAAGCGTGTGCGCCAGGCAATCAACTACGCCATCGATAAAAAGTCGTTGGTAGAGAACGTGTTGCAGAACACGGCGGAAGTGGCGGCCGGGCCGACACCGCCGGCCTTCGCCTGGGCCTACAACGACGGGCTACAGCCCTATCCTTATGACCCCGACAAGGCGAAGGCGCTGATCGAGGAGGCCGGCCACGCCGGTGCTTCCCTCACCTTCTATGTCACCGAAGGAGGCTCCGGCATGCTGGACCCAGTGCCCATGGGCGCGGCGATCCAGGCCGATCTCGCCAAGGTCGGCTTCGATGTCAAAATCGAAACCTACGAGTGGAACACCTTTCTCGGCAAGGTCAACCCAGGCCTGGAGGGCAAGGCCGACATGGCGGAAATGGCATGGATGACCAACGACCCGGATACCCTCCCCTTCCTGGCGCTTCGCACCGGCGCTTGGCCTGACCAGGGCGGCTTCAATTCGGGCTACTACTCGAACCCGAAGGTCGACGAACTGCTGGAGGCAGCGCGCTCGTCAACCGACCAGGCGGAACGGGCCAAGCTCTATCGGGAGATGCAGGAGATCGTTTACGACGACGCGCCTTGGGCCTTCATCGCCAACTGGAAGCAGAACGCGGCAACGGCGGACAGCGTGTCGGACTTCAAGCTGCAGCCTTCCTTCTTCTTGCTGCTGAAGGGCGTATCGAAGAACTGATCAGGTGTTGGGGCGGGCTTGTGCAGCCTGCCCCATTCTTGACCCGAGGTTAAAGGGCGGCGCCATGCAGCTTTACATCCTGAAGCGTATCCTTGCCGTCATTCCCGTCCTGATCGGCCTGACGATCATCGTCTTCGCCATCATGGCGCTGATCCCGGGCGATCCGGCGACCGCCATCCTTGGCTCCTATGCGACACCGGAGAACGTGGCCAAGCTGAACCGAGAGCTCGGGCTCGATAAGCCCTTGGTCCAGCAGTACGTCATCTGGCTGGGCAACTTGCTGCAGGGTGACCTCGGCCGATCCTACAGTCTCAATCGGCCGGTGCTTGACGAGGTGCTGGAACGTTTCTCCGCGACCTTGATCCTGGCTGGTGCGGCCTTCTTGCTCTGCACGGTCTGGGGCCTTTTGATCGGCATTTGGACTGCCGCCCGCCAGTATGGCTGGACCGACAAGATCCTCACCTTCGTCGTCCTCATCGGCATTTCCATTCCCTCCTTCTGGCTTGGCCTCCTGCTGATCCTGCTGTTTGCGGTCGAGCTCAGGTGGCTGCCCGCCAGCGGCATGTTTGCGATCTATGGCGGCGGCGATCTGCCGGACCTCCTGAAGCATTTGATTTTGCCGGCATTGACCCTGTCGATCGTCGCCACCGGCGTCATTGCCCGCCTCACGCGATCGGCCATGCTCGAGGTGCTGCGGCAAGAATTCATCCGCACCGCCCGCGCCAAGGGTGTAACCGAAACCCGGGTGCTCTACGCCCATGCCTTCAAGGCGGCCCTGGTCACCATCATTCCGGTGATCGGGGTGCAGGCGGGCTTCGTGCTCGGCGGCGCCGTTTACATCGAGACCGTGTTTCAATGGCCCGGCATCGGCCGCATGCTGGTCCAGGCGATCTCGACCCGCGATATCCTTCTGGTGCAAGGCGGTGTGGTGCTCGTGGCCGCAAGCTACGTGCTCTTCAATCTTCTCGCGGACCTGGCGCAAAGCTGGCTCGACCCGCGGGTGAAGACCTGAGGAACCGCCCGTGGTCACCCTCAAGCTGATCCTGCGCAACCGTTTGGCAGCCTTCGGCGGCCTGGTTTTGCTTTGCGTGCTTGTTTTGGCGCTGATCGCGCCCTTCTTGCCTCTCGCCGATCCGGACCTGACCAATCCCGCCGATCGTTTGCAGCGTCCCTTCATGGGGGAAGCCCTGCTCGGCACCGATCATCTCGGCCGCGATCTATTGTCGCGCCTGACCTGGGGCACCCGCCTCAGCCTCGCCGTCGGTGTCGCAGCGGCGGTACTGGCCGCCCTCATCGGATCGGCGATCGGCATCGTCGCCGGCTTTTTCGGCGGGCGGACCGACAGCCTTATCATGCGCGGCATCGACATGCTGATGGCCTTTCCTTACATCCTGCTGGCTCTGGCCATTGTCGCGGTGCTGGGCCCCGGCCTCCTCAATGCCCTCTATGCGGTTGCCGCCGTCAATATCCCCTTCTTCGCGCGCAACATCCGCGGCGTCACCGTCAGCATCGCCCATCGGGAATTCATTGATGCCGCTCGCCTATCCGGCATGGGCAACCTGCGCATCATCTGCTCCGAGATCCTGCCGAACGTCCTGCCGGTGATCGTTATAGCCATGTCGACCACCATCGGCTGGATGATCCTGGAGACCGCCGGCCTCTCCTTCCTCGGCCTCGGCTCGCAGCCGCCGCAAGCCGACCTGGGTTCGATGCTGGGCGAAGGCCGCAAGCTGCTGATCAATGCGCCGCACGCATCGATCGTCCCGGGCGTCATGATTTTCATCATCGTCATGAGCGTGAATCTCCTCGGCGACGGGGTGCGTGACGCGCTCGATCCGCGCCTGCGCTCCGGCGCGCTGTCGCGGCCGGCTGCCGCGACCCGTGTGGAGCGCAAACAAGTCCCGCCGCCGCAGCCGAGCTCGGCCCTTCTCGACGTCGGCGATCTGCGCACCGAATTCCAGGTTGGCGCACGGGTCTACAAAGCCGTCGGCGGTGTCAGCTTTGCCGTGGCGCCGGGCGAGTGCCTCGGGATCATTGGCGAATCCGGTTCCGGCAAATCGGTGACCGCCCTGTCCCTGCTGGGTCTCGTGGCTTCACCGCCCGGCGTTATCACCGGCGGCGCCGTTCGCATCGACGGTGAGGACACGCTCTCCATGACGACCGAGCAGTTGCGTCGCACCCGCGGCAACCGGGTGGCCTATATTTTTCAGGACCCCTTGGCGACTCTGCATCCGCTTTACCGCGTCGGCGACCAGATGGTCGAGACGATACGCGCCCACCGCCCGCTCCCCCGGCGCGAGGCTTGGCAGCACGCGGTCTCGCTGTTGGAGCAGGTACGCATACCCAATGCCGCGGCCCGGGCGAAAGCCTTCCCCCATGAACTTTCCGGGGGCATGCGCCAGCGGGTCGGCATCGCGCTCGCCTTGGTAAACGACCCGGAACTGGTAATCGCCGATGAACCGACGACCGCCCTCGACGTCACGGTTCAGGCCCAGGTCCTGGCCCTCCTCGACGAGCTGCGGCGGGAGCGCAATTTGGCGCTGGTTTTCATCACCCATGATTTCGGCGTGGTGGCACAGCTTTGCGACCGGGTGGCCGTTATGTACGCCGGTCGGATCGTCGAGACCGGCCGGACTGGCGACGTACTGGCGGCACCCCGTCATCCCTACACGCGGCGCCTGATCGCTTGTGTTCCGGAGCTCGGCGGCGGTCGCCGGGCGCTATCGGCCATTCCGGGCCTGCCGCCGCCGCTTGACGCGCTGCCCACCGGCTGCGCCTTCGCGCCGCGTTGCGAGCTCGCGCAGGATACCTGCCGGCAGCAGGACATAGCGCTCGACCAGGCTAGCGGGCGGGCGGTGCGCTGTCTCTTTCCGCAAGAGCAGGAGAAGGTCGCACCATGACGCCCGCTCTGGCTGTTACCGATTTGCAGAAGACCTTCGGCGGCGGACGCAGCCTGTTCGGCCAGCCAAAGCCGGAAGTCCACGCGGTTCGGGACGCGAGCTTTGCTGTCGCCACCGGCGAGACCCTCGGCATCGTCGGCGAGTCTGGCTGCGGCAAGTCGACCCTCGCCCGCATGCTGGTCGGGCTGCTTTCTCCCACGGCGGGCTCGATCGTGATTGAGGGCAAGGACCTCTCGGACCAAAGCGGTGATCCGGCAAGCTTCGGACGCTTGATCCAGTACGTCTTTCAAGACCCTATTTCCTCTTTGAATCCACGCAAGACCATCCGGCAAATCCTAGAGGCGCCGCTCATCCATCTGCTCGGCATGGACGCCCCCGGCCGCAAGGCGCGGATCGCCGAACTCTTCGAGGCGGTGAACCTGCGGGCCGAGTTTCTTGAGCGCTATCCGCACGAATTTTCCGGCGGCCAAGCCCAGCGCATCGGGATCGCCCGCGCCCTGGCCGCAGCCCCCCGCATTCTCGTGCTTGACGAGCCGGTCTCGGCACTTGATGTCTCGGTGCAGGCGCAAGTCCTGAATCTGCTGGCAGAGCTGCGTCGTGCCTTCGACCTCACCTACCTCTTCATCAGTCACGATCTGGCCGTCGTCGAAGCCGTGAGCGACCGCATCGCCGTGCTCTATTTTGGCCGGATTGTCGAAATAGGGAATGCGGCCGATGTTTTTTCCGCGCCGCGCCATCCCTACACCAGCCTGCTTGAAAGGAGCGCGCCTGTCGTCGGCCGGGCGCTTGCCCGCACCGAAGCTGCGGCGGCAGAGCTGCCGGATCCCCTGCATCCACCCCCAGGTTGCGCCTTTGCCGCTCGTTGCCCGCATGCTAGAGACGAGTGCTATTCAACCTCGCCGGCCATCACAAGGATTTCAAGCGATCATGAAGTCGCCTGCTACCATCCTCTCAACTGAGCAGTCCCTGCCTCGGGCGACGGGCCGCGGACGCAATCGTCCTCAGGCCGTCGCCGAAACTGTGAAGGACTGGATCATCGAGCACGGCCTGATCCCCGGTGATCGCCTGCCGCAGGAACACCAACTGATCGCCGATCTTGGGGTAAGTAAGGGAACAGTGCGCGAGGCATTAAAAGTCCTGGAGACCCAGGGGCTGATCCGCACCCGAACCGGCCCTGGCGGCGGCGCCTTCATAACCGAGGTTCACAAGGACCATGCCAGCGCCCTCCTGGCCAATCATTTCTTTTTCAAAGACCTTTCGATCGCCGACATTTACGAGCTTCGCATCTCGCTGGAACCGCAGCTTGTGGGCGACTTGGCGCAAGGGA
Source organism: Rhodospirillales bacterium (assembly GCA_965222795.1). Classification (GTDB taxonomy): domain Bacteria; phylum Pseudomonadota; class Alphaproteobacteria; order Kiloniellales; family CBDCUY01; genus CBDCUY01. The sequence goes on from OZ244972.1 coordinate 5,845,847, forward strand.
TCACCGACCAGCAGATCGAAGAACTACGCGCCCGCATGAGCGCCTATACGGCACCACCGACCTCTATCGAAGAGGAGCGCGAGCAGCGGGTCGCCGAGCTGGAGTTCCACCAGACGCTGGCTGGTTTTTCGGTCAACCCCCTGCTGGGATTTGTTTGTGGTTTCCTGGTTTGTCTGTTGAAGGAACTCACCGTCTGCAAACGGATCTATGACCAGCCGAACCCGGAGCTGCGCGAGCGCGGCGTCTCCTACCAGCAGCAATTGATCGAGGCGCTCAGCGCTCGCGACCCGGAAACGGCGCGCGCGGTCATGCAGGCCCACATGCACGCGGCACAGCGCATGATGCTGGCCCAGGAAGCGCAAGTCACCAAGGGCTTCCTCACAATCTCTGAGGAGCAGTAACGCAAAGCCGCCGCAACAGATGACTTCGTTGCCCGGGATGAACCCGGCTCGGTCGATCACTCCCTACGATCGTAGTAGCCAGCCCGCACCGCAGCACCAATGAAGTTACAAATCAGCCGTTCGGCGTAAACCATTGTCAGATCGCGCACATCGTAGGACGGTGCGATCTCAACCAGGTCCATACCCAGCACCCGACCCTTGCGCACTAGACCGTGGATGAGCTGGCGGGTCTGCAGCCAGTCGAGCCCGCCGGGCGTCGGCGCCAACACCGCAGGCATGATGGTCGGGTCCAAGCCGTCGGCATCGATGGTCAGATAGTAGGGCCCGCCGTCGGGAATGCGATCCAGCACCGCTGCCATGCCGATGTCGTGCAGCTCGTAGGCGGTAACGATATCCGCACCATAGGCTTTGGCATCGGCCACCTCTCCTTCGCGCGCGCTGCCGATGCCGCGGATGCCAATCTGTATGATTGATCCAAACCAAGACATTTCCGAAGCCCGGCGAATGGGGCTCGAGTAACCCTCGGGCTCGCCATTGACTTCTTGCCGCCAATCAAGGTGAGCATCGACGTGAACCAGGGTGACGGTTTCTCCTTGATCCTCCAAGGCGCGCATGATGGGAATCGGAATGCCGTGGTCGCCGCCTATCGTCACCAGGGTCGATCCGGCCGCGAAAATCTGCCGCGCCACCGCCTCTGCCCGCCGATAGTGGACGTCGTGGTCATAGCGGTCGGCTGTGACATTACCACAGTCGACGACCGTGATGTCGCGCCCATCGAGCAAGGGTCCGCCCAAATCGAAGTCGAAATGGTTGCGCGTATAACTGGGCAACTTGGAATGGGCGCGCAAGGCATCCGGCGCCCGGCTCTGGTCGTTGGCCATCTCCTTGGTCCTGTAAGGCTTGCCGAAGGGCACACCCAGGATGGCAATATCCGCCGTCAGGTCATCTAGGTTCGATACTAACGGAAAGTTAAGAAAGCTCAGTGGCGCGTGCGACGGTGCTTGGATCAGTGAATCGGCCATGGATGCCCCTTGCTGCACTTCGGTTGGAAAGAGCTTTCTCGTAAACGAAAGCCAGGACCCGATGAGTGTCCGTGATCTACAATAGAGTGGTCAAGATCATTCAACTTAAGAATGAATTTTCGCATCCAAAGATAATGTTAGTAATGCATAAAGCTGGTCTCAGCATGCTGTGCCCACGCTGAAACACTAGGGTAGGCAGGGAATGTCGCAGCAAACAGACAGACAAACCGAACGGATGACCGACTTGATCGGCCGGCTGGAAAGCGATCTTGATGAAATTCGCAACGTGGCCCACCGAATCAACGGCATCGCGGCGAAGACCAACTTGTTGGCCCTCAATGCCACAATCGAGGCGGCACGCGCCGGCGATGCGGGGCGCGGATTCGCCGTGGTCGCCGGGGAAGTCAAGGCATTGTCGGGCGCCACGCGTGAAGCCACCGATCAAATCGATCAGGTCGCCCGCACTGTTGCCGAGCGCATATCGGCACTGCATGAGGCCGTTGGTGCGCTGGGCGGATCCAACCCTGAGGATACGGCCGTCAGAAGTCACAGCCCCCTCAGTATGAGCCAGGTGCGGCTCGTGCAGTCAAGCTTCGCCAAGGTGGAGCCCATCGCCGAGCAGGCCGCCAAGCTCTTCTACGATCGCTTGTTCGAACTCGACCCAAGTGTAAGGCCGCTCTTCAAGGGTGACATGGAAGAACAGGGCCGCAAACTGATGGCGCTGCTCAAAGTCGCGGTGAACGGACTGGATAAGCTGGACAAGATCGTGCCGGCAGTGCGTGCGCTGGGCGAACGCCACGCCTCCTATGGGGTCCAAGACAGCCACTACGACACGGTCGGTGCGGCCCTGCTCTGGACCTTGGAGCAAGGCCTGGGAGATGCCTTTACCGAATCGGTGCGCGATGCCTGGGCTGAGACCTACACCCAGGTCGCAGATGTCATGAAGGACGCAGCGCGCCTAGCCGCCTAAGCGCGCGACAATCTCTGTGCGAAAAGTCACAAATCCGACTTGCCATCGGCGCGAACTTGGGCTCTTGTGATGTAGCCTCGGTCCTGAGGCGCTGTGTCCATGGCAAGGACGAGATGTGCCCATGGCCGACCGCCCACTTTCCCAGCTTCGCGTGTTGGATTTCGGCCAGTACTTGGCCGGCCCCTTGGTCGGCATGATGTTGGCCGACATGGGGGCAGAGGTTATCCGCGTCGACCCTCCGGGCGGTCCGCTCTTCAAAGACCCGGCGGCGGATATGCTGTCGCGCGGCAAGACCTCCTTGGTCTTGGACCTGAAGGCCGCCTCTGGGCGGGAAACGGCCCTTGAGCTGGCCAAGCGCGTCGATGTGGTCATCGAGAACTTTCGCCCCGGCGTGATGGAACGTTTGGGGCTGGGGCCCAATGTCTTGCGCGCTGAAAACGACCAGCTCGTCTATCTCTCGCTGCCGGGATTCGCCTCGACCGACCCGGCGCTGGCCGAGTTGCCGGCCTGGGAGGCGGTGGTCGCCGCTTCCACCGGCCAATTCACCGATATGGGCCTGAACCGCCGCCTCATGGGGATCAACCCTTCCTTCACCCCCCTGACCCTGGCATCGGCCTATGGGGCGGCCTTTGGCGCCATGGCGGTGCTCTTCGCACTAGCGGCGCGGGCCAGGAACGGCGGCGATACCATCGAAGTGCCCTTGGCTTCCGCGCTGCTGGAGGGTCTGGTCTACAACTGCGAGCAAATCGAGGACTACCCCGAGCGCTACAAGTCGCCGCGCGAAGTCGAGCTGGATCGGCGGCAAGCGGCAGGCTTGCCCATGAACCTGAACTTCGCCGAGCTGTCCGAGTTCCTCGATCCCTTCTATCGCACCTACACCTGCGCCGACGGGCGCGGCTTTTATGTGGTGGCCGGCAGCGTCGTCAACCATCCCCGCCGGGTGCTCGAGACCCTGGGTCTGCACGATCTGCTCGCCGGGCTGCCCGACTTTGACGCCTATCTCGACAGCACCGAGTGGCCGGCCGACTGGAGCTTACGGAACTATCCGGTTGGGGCCGGTGACCGAACCCGGATCGCCGCCGCCATGAAAGCGGCCTTCCGCGCCAAGCCAGCGGCCGAGTGGGAGGCCTTGTTCGGTTCCGCCAAGGCCCCTGCCACCGCGCAACGCTCCACCCAGGAATGGCTTTCTGACCCTCATGCGCTGGCATCGGGCCTCGTCCTCAACGTGGATGATCCCCGCCACGGCAGCATGCGGCAAATGGGCAATGTCGCCTGGCTCGCCGGTGACGAAGGGGCGACACACAAGGCTGCGGGCCCGATTGCCGACAATGCGCGAGGGCGGCTTGACTCCCTCATTGCCGAAGCACCCCGAGCAGGCGGCGGGGGAGATGGCGGTGGTGGCGCCGGCGCCGGTTGGCTCGATGGGCTCAAGGTCCTCGACCTTACCAATGTGATCGCTGGCCCCACCATCGGCTCGACACTTGCCCGCTATGGCGCCGAGGTGACCCTGGTGCAGCCGGTCAAGCCCTCGGTCGACCCATGGAACACGGTGGTTTTCGGCCTCCATGCCCAGCGCGGCAAGCAAAGCCTGCTTCTCGATCTCGGCACGCTGGCCGGCAAGGAAGCCCTGCAGCGGCTTATCGCCCGCAGTGACGTCATCACCATGAACGGCACCGATGCGCAGCGCGACAACTTGGGTCTGGCGCCGGAGGCGCTGGCGGCGATCAATCCGCGTTTGATCCTGGTGCAGCTCGACGCCTTCGGTGGTCCGCGGCGTGGCCCGAAATCCGATCACCTCGGCTATGATGATTTGGCCCAGGCGGCGACCGGCGTCATGTTGCGCTTCGGCGGCGGCATGGAAACGCCGGAGGAGCATGCCCACTTCGGCACCATCGACGTGCTGACCGGCCTCTGCGCCTGTGTCGCCCTGGGCGGTGCCTTGCTGCGTTTGCAACGGACTGGCCGAGGCGGGGTGGCGCGGGCCTCCCTGGCGGCGGCCGGCAATCTAATCCAGGCACCCTTCATGTACGACTTCGATGGTCGCGCGCCCTTCGACGAGCCGAGCGGCCGCAAAGCGCGCGGCTGGGGGCCTTACTATCACTGTTACGAAGCCGAAGACGGCTGGTTCTTCTTCGCCGCGCCGAAGGAACGCGAAGCGGCACTGGCAGCGGTCCCCGCACTCAGCGATCTGGCGAGCCTGCCCGAAGAGGCCTTGCAAGAAGCTCTGGCGGCGCGCTTCAAGACCCGCCCGTTGACTCATTGGCAGGCGGCCTTTTCCGGCGGCTCCTCGACCGTCGTCCGGCTCGCCTCCTTGCTGGAGACCCGCGACGCCGCCCGCCAGGTGGAGAGCGCGGGCGAGATCGATATTCGCCAGGCGACCTTTCGGGTGATCCGCCACGACCGGCACCCCATGGGCCACTGGTGCGATCTGGTGGCGCCCAACGCGGTGCGCAGCCAATGCAGCAAGATCAGCATTCCGGGACCGGCGCCGAAGTACGGCCAGCACAGCCGCGAGATTTTGCGGGAAATCGGCTATGACGATGACGCCATCGACGCCATGATCGAAAGCGGCGCCGCCGGCCTCAGCTGGTCGGAAATGTACCTGCCCGAGTAGAAGGTAACGGCTGCTACCCCCCCCTCACCCGCGGCCGATAAAGGGCATCTTGGTGGCCATCACGGTCATGAACTGGACGTTGGCGTCGAGCGGCAGGCTGGCCATGTAGGCGACCGCGCGGCCGACCTCGGCCACGTCCATGGTCGGCTCGACCTTGCTGCTGCCGTCGGCCTGCGGCACCCCTTCGGCCATGCGCCCGGTCATCTCGGTCAAGGCATTGCCGATATCGATCTGGCTGACGGCGATGTCGTAGGCGCGTCCATCAAGAGAGGTGGATTTGGTGAGGCCGGTCACCCCATGCTTGGTCGCCGTATAGGGGGCGGAGAAAGGTCGGGGCGCGGTTGCCGAGATCGAACCGTTGTTGATGATGCGCCCGCCGCGCGGGTCTTGCGCCTTCATCAGCCGAAAGGCCTCGCGGCTGCAAAGGAACATGCCGGTCAAGTTGACGTCGACCACTTGGCGCCATTGATCGGCGGTCAAGTCCTCGAAGGGCACAGCAGGCGCCCCTGCACCCGCATTGTTGAACAGCACATCGAGCCGACCGAAGGCTTCCTTCGCCTGGGCAAAAAGACCCGCAACCGCGGCTTCCTCGGTCACATCGCTTGGATGCAGCAGCGCCCTTTCGCCAGCCGAACCGGCCAGCGCCCGGGTTTCTTCCAGTGGTCCGGCGCGGCGGCCGGTCAGCAACACTCGATGTCCGCCATCGAGAAGGGCGAGAGCGGCGGCCCTACCGATCCCTGTTCCGGCGCCGGTTACAATCGCTGTTTTGCTATCAGAAGCCATTCTATCAACATCCTCTTAACGCTTGTCCTGTGCTATCAATAGCGCCGCTTGCCCAGGCCGGAAACCGATAATCTTAGCGGCGCCCGCAGCCGCCCTAGCCCAGGAGCCTCGATGGCCGTTCTCACCTCCTCCCTTTCGCCACGCTCCGTCGGCTATGGGGAAAATGCCGCAGCGATGCAGCGCGCCTTGGAAGAAACCCGCGCGGCAGCCGCCAAGATCATGGAGTGTGGTGGCGAGGCGGCGCGCGAACGCCACCTCAGCCGCGGCAAGATCCTGCCGCGCGAGCGCGTCAGCCGGCTGCTCGATCCGGGCTCGCCCTTCCTGGAGATCGGGCTCTTTGCCGCCCACGGCCTCTACGGGGACGAGGTGCCGGCAGCCGGCCTGATTGCCGGCATCGGCCGGGTCAGCGGCCGCGAGGTGATGATCCTCTGCAACGACGCCACGGTGAAGGGCGGCACCTACTACCCGCTAACGGTCAAGAAACACCTGCGCGCCCAGGAGATCGCCGAGCAGAACCGCCTGCCCTGCCTTTATCTGGTCGATTCCGGCGGCGCCAACCTGCCCAACCAGGACGAGGTCTTCCCCGATCGGGATCACTTCGGCCGCATCTTTTACAACCAGGCCAACATGTCGGCCAAGGGCATCCCACAGATCGCCGTGGTCATGGGCTCTTGCACCGCCGGCGGCGCCTATGTGCCGGCCATGTCGGACGAGACCATCATCGTGCGCGAGCAGGGCACCATCTTTTTGGCCGGCCCGCCCCTCGTAAAGGCGGCGACCGGCGAAGAGGTTTCCGCCGAAGAACTTGGCGGCGGCGACGTGCACACCCGGCTTTCCGGGGTGGCCGACCATCTCGCCCGCGATGACGCCCAAGCGCTGGCCCTGGCGCGGCGGGCGGTCGCCGGCCTCAACGCCGCCAAGCCGACGACAGTGGAACGCCAGAACCCGGAGGAGCCGCGCTACGACCCGGAAGAGATCCTCGGCATCGTGCCGGCCGACCCGCGCCAGCCCTATGACGTGCGCGAAGTCATCGCCCGCCTGGTTGACGGCTCCCGCTTCGACGAGTTCAAGGCCCGCTACGGCACCACGCTGATCTGCGGCTTTGCCCATGTGCATGGTCTGCCGATCGGCATCCTCGCCAACAACGGCGTGCTCTTTTCCGAAAGCGCCTTGAAGGGCACCCACTTCATCGAGCTTTGCAGCCAGCGGCGCATTCCCCTGGTCTTCCTGCAGAACATCACCGGCTTCATGGTCGGCCAGAAGTATGAAGCCGGCGGCATCGCCAAGGACGGCGCCAAGATGGTGACCGCCGTCGCCACCAGCCAGCTGCCTAAGGTCACCTGCATCATCGGCGGCTCCTTTGGCGCCGGCAATTACGGCATGTGCGGCCGTGCCTATAGCCCGCGCTTCCTATGGATATGGCCGAACGCGCGTATCTCGGTGATGGGTGGCGAGCAAGCGGCGGGCGTGCTGGCCACGGTCAAGCGCGGCGGCATCGAGCGCAAGGGCGGCAGCTGGAGTGCCGAGGAGGAGGCCAGCTTCAAGGCGCCGATCGTCGAGCAGTTCGAGCATCAGGGCCATCCGCTTTATGCCTCCGCCCGCCTCTGGGACGACGGCATTGTCGATCCGCGCAAGACCCGCGCGGTGCTGGCTTTGAGCCTCTCGGCTGCACTCAACGCGCCGATCCCGGAAACCCGCTTCGGCGTCTTTAGAATGTGAGGGGCGGACGGAGCGGTGCTTGAACAACTCGTTTCTTCGATCGACCCATTCACTTTGTCATTGCGAGCCCCATTCGTTAGATGGGGCGCGGCAATCCATAAGGCTTGTGTCGAGGGCAAACTCACGGCCAGGAAGTGCGTCGGCCGGATCTTGCGAATAGTCCGTCTACTCTGTTCGATGGATTGCCGCGGCCCTTCGGGCCTCGCAATGACCGCGGCGCTCGCGAACACCAACAAGAATCATAGATCCAGCGAACCATGTTCAGCAAAATCCTGATTGCCAACCGTGGTGAGATCGCCTGCCGCGTGATCCGCAGCGCCAAGGCGCTGGGCATCAAGACGGTGGCGGTCTTTTCCGATGCGGATGCCAAGGCGCTGCACCTGGCCCAGGCGGACGAGGCCTGGCGCCTAGGTCCACCACCGGCGGCCGAGAGCTATCTTAAGATCGACAAGATCATCGCGGCTGCTGAGGCCAGCGGCGCCCAGGCGATCCATCCCGGTTACGGCTTCCTGTCGGAGAACGCCGACTTCGCCGAGGCCTGCGCGGCCGCCGGCATCAGCTTTATCGGCCCGCCGCCTGATGCGATCCGCGCCATGGGTTTAAAGGACGCGGCCAAACGGCTGATGGAGGAAGCCGGCGTGCCGGTGGTGCCGGGCTATCACGGCGATGCCCAAGAGCCCGATCTCCTAGCTCAGCAAGCTGCGGCCATCGGCTTCCCAGTCCTGATCAAGGCCCGCGCCGGCGGCGGCGGCAAGGGCATGCGCCGGGTCGACAGCGCCGGGGGCTTTGCCGAAGCCTTGGCAAGTGCCCGCCGGGAAGCGGCCTCCAGCTTCGGCGACGACCGAGTGCTGATCGAGAAGTATCTGACCCAACCCCGGCACATCGAGATCCAGGTCTTCGCCGATCGCTTCGGTAATGCAGTCCACCTCTTCGAACGGGACTGCTCGCTGCAGCGGCGCCATCAGAAGGTGATCGAGGAAGCCCCTGCCCCCGGCATGACCGAGGAGCTGCGCGAGGCCATGGGCAAGGCCGCCCTGCGCGCCGCCAAGGCGATTGGCTACCAAGGGGCCGGCACGGTGGAGTTCATCGCCGATGTCAGCCACGGCCTTAGCGCCGAGCACTTCTACTTCATGGAGATGAACACCCGCCTGCAGGTCGAGCATCCGGTGACCGAGGCGATTACCGGCCGCGATCTGGTCGAATGGCAGCTCCGGGTCGCCGCCGGCGAGCCCCTGCCGGCCAGCCAGCAGGCCCTCGCCATCACCGGCCACGCCATCGAGGCACGTCTCTACGCCGAAGACCCGGCGCGCGGCTTCCTGCCGGCGACGGGCCGGCTGAGCCATTTGGCCTTCCCTGTCGAGACAGCCGGGGTGAGGGTCGATACTGGGGTTCGCCAAGGCGATGAAATATCGCCCTACTACGATCCCATGATCGCCAAGCTGATCGTCCACGCCGCTACCCGGCAGGCGGCGCTCAACAAGCTCTCGGCGGCCTTGGCCGATTGCCTGGTCGCCGGTGTCACCACCAACCTCAGCTTTCTGGGAGCGCTCAGCCGGCAGCAAGACTTCGCCGCCGGGCGGGTCGACACCGGCCTGATCGACCGCGACCTGGAAAACCTAGCCCGGGAAAAGCCGCCGCCTGAGGAGGTACTGGCGCTGGCGGCCCTCGCCTCGCTCGGGCTCCTGGCATCGCGCCCGGCTGCCGACCCTTGGGATTCGCTGGCCGGCTGGCGCCTGTGGAGCGAGGCCAAGCACTTCGCTCATTTGAACTGGCGCAATGAGTCCCTGGAGCGCTTAGTGATCGCCAAGGGGACCGGCGACTTCGAGGTCCATGGCGAGGGCGCCGTTCTGCCGGTCGCTTTGGAGGGGCGCGAGGCGACCCGGCTGCGGCTGCGCTTCGGCGAGAAATTGGTCTTCGCCGATGTGGTCGAGGCCGATGATGCCATTACGGTCTTTTGGGACGGCGACAGCTACGAATTCACCCTGCCGGACCGCCTCAGCAAGGCTGAAGGGGTCGAGGCTGGCGGCGACGTGGTCACCGCGCCCATGCCGGGTCTGGTGAAGCTGGTCAAAACCGAGCCGGGATCGGAGGTCAGCAAGGGCGATCCGCTGATCGTCATGGAGGCAATGAAGATGGAGCTGAGCCTGCCGGCACCACGGCCCGGTCGGGTCGCCGAGCTACTCTGTGCCGAGGGGGAGCGGGTGCAGGAAGGCGCCATTCTCCTCAAGCTTGCCGACGAGGCCTAGCGCCGCGGGCCACGAACCGCCTTCGTTTCATGACCGCAACGCGAAGCGGCTTCCCATATCCGGCGGTCCCTCGCAATCCACCTCCCCTGTCTCGACCAGATGGATGAGATGGGCCAAGACTGTCTGAGCAGCCGCCCCGTGCAAATGTCGCGGCACCTTGGCATAAATTCGCTCGACCATAGCAGGAATGTCCGTCGAGCCGGCCCTCAGGGCCTCGCAAATTTCTCGGTCGCGGTTGGCGCGATGGGCAATGAGTGCCTCCACATGCTGCCGCGGGGCTGTGATCGGCGGCCCGTGGGTCGGCCAGTAGATTCTCTCCGGGCGCTTGAGCAGGCGTTTCAAGGAACGCCGATAGGCCTGCATGTCGCCATCGGGCGGCACCACAACCGTGGTCGACCAGCCCATCACATGGTCGCCGGGGAGAAGCGCCTGCTCCTCGCTGAGCGCGAAGCAGAGGTGATTGGAGGTGTGGCCTGGCGTATGCAGCACCCCGAGGGTCCAGCCGGCCCCCTCGATCTCGTCGCCGTCACGCAAGGCATAGTCCGGGCAAAATGCCCGATCACCCCCCTCCTCGACCTTGACCGCCGGTTCCGACCGGCCGGAGCCATGCGGTCCGAAACCGTAGGTCGGGGCGCCGGTTATCTGGCTCAGCGGTTTCGCCAAGGGCGAATGGTCGTTGTGGGTATGGGTCACCAGGATGTGGCTGACAACCTCGTCGCCAAGCGCCTGGCGCAGTGCCTGCAAGTGGTCATCCAGCAGTGGCCCTGGATCGATCACCGCCACCTCGCCCTGGCCGATGATGTAGGTGCCGGTGCCATGGAAGGTGTAGGGGCTGGGATTTCTGGCGATCACCCGCCGGATCAGCGGACTTACCTGATCGACCCGGCCATAGTCGAACGCCATGCTGCGCACAAAAGGGATCGTTACCGCCACCTCGCCACCCTTGCTTTCCTCGGACTGTCGCCATGGTGCCCCGCCCGTGCGGCACCAATGACTCTGCGACCATAGCCGGAGCCGCAGGCTTGGTCACGGCCCGATCCGGCTCTTGCGACCGCCTGGACCACAGGTGTTAGATTTCGCCGCGCAAGATGCTAGAAAAACACTAGGCCTTGCGTCCACGAAAGGAATCCTGCCTTATGGAACTCTTCACCGCCCGCGTCTGCCCCTACGCCCATCGCACCCGACTGGTGCTTTTGGAAAAGGGCCTTTCCTTCGAGCACAGTGAAATCGACTTCGAGAACAAGTCAGCCCGTTTCCTGGCGGTCTCGCCCTACGGCAAGGTGCCGGCCCTGGTGCACGATGGGAGATCCATCTTCGAAAGCTTGATCATCAACGAATACCTGGAGGAGGTCTTTCCCGAGCCGCGCCTGATGCCCGAGGACGCCTTCGGCCGGGCCCAGGTGAGGATCTGGAATCACTATTGCGACGAATACTTCACCGGCGATTTTTACGCTGTCCTCAAGAACCAGGACCCAAGCCAGCATCAAGGCCTGCTCGACAAGCTCGGCGAGCGCTTCCGCCGGGTTGAACAGGAGGGCTTTGGCAAGCTAAGCGGCGATGGGCCCTATTGGCTCGGCGCCGAGGTCAGCCTGCTTGACCTTGCCTGGTATCCTTTCTTCGAGCGCCTGCCGGCCTGGTCCCATTATCGCGGCATCCAAATTCCAGCGGACTGTCCGCGCCTTGCCGCCTGGATCCATGCCATGTCCGAGCGCCCCTCGGTCCGAGAGATCGCCAACGACCGGGATTATTATGTCGAGCATTACGCCGGCTACGCCAAGGCCGTGCTTGCCGCCTGAGATAAGGAGGCGTCGCCGTGGCCCTGTTGATCGACATTCAGTCGCCCGATTGGCTGACGGACCAGGAGCTCTTCGCGTCCCTGCGCCCGTTACTTCCCGATGCGGACTTGCGCAGCCCTGAGGCCATGGGCGATCCGCGCGACATCGACATGCTGGTCACGGTCAAGCTGGCGGCCGGAAGGGCGGCGATGCTCCCCAATCTGCGCCTGGTGCAGAAACTGGGGGCTGGGGTGGAGAGCATGGTTCGCGACCCCAACCTGCCGCCCCAGGTGCGGATCACCCGCCTCAAGCCGGACGCCCCAGCCCGGGAGATCGCCGAGTACGTCCTGGCCTATGTGCTGCGCGAACAGCGCCACCTTGGCTTTCATGCAGCAAACCAAGCCACCACCACCTGGCAGGCACGGGCGCCCAAGCAGGCGCCGGAAACCACCGTCGGCGTGCTCGGCCTCGGCCATATCGGCAGCCGTGTTGCGCGCAGCTTCGCCGCCTTGGACTACCGGGTGCTGGGCTGGAGCCGGACGCCGAAGACGATCGCCGGCGTGGACTGCCGTCACGGCGCCGACGCCTTGCTGCCGCTGTTGCGCGAATGCGATTATCTGGCCTCGATCCTGCCGGCGACCGAGGCCACCCGCGACCTCTTCGATGAAAAGGCCTTTGCCGCCATCAAGCCTGGCGCTTTCCTGATCAACGTCGGGCGCGGCGACCTCATCGTCGAGCAAGACCTGCTAGCGGCCTTGGATCGTGGCGCGCTCGGCGGCGCCGTGCTGGACGTCTTCCGGCAGGAGCCGCTGCCGGCCGATCATCCCTTTTGGCAGCATCCGAAGATCACCGTCACCCCCCATGTCTCCGGCTGGCACTTGACCGGTGTGCCCGAGGTGGTGGCCGAAAATTATCGCCGCTTGCAAGCGGGCCAACCGCTGATTAACGAAGTCGACCGCGCGCGCGGTTACTAGGACTCCCACCCCCTAATGTCATTGCGAGCCCCGATCTGTAGATTGGGGCGTGGCAATCCATGAGCCCCTATCCGCAGATCCCGGCGCAAGCGGCAACGTGCGCATGGATCGCCGCGTCGCTTAGCTCTTCGCGATGACGACATTAAAGGCGGACAAGGACTCGCTTGATGTCCAAGCCAGTTGACAAGCCGGCGGCGCTTTGCTGCCCTCTTGGATGAACGACAGAAGGATAGGCCCATGCATGATCTGGTGATCCGCGGCGGCAGCGTTGTCGACGGCAGCGGCGCGGCGGCACAGCATCTCGATGTTGCAGTCGACGGCGAGCTGATCACGGCGCTGACGCCGAAAGCCGGCCCGGCCCGCCGGGAAATCGACGCCGAAGGCCTTTTGGTCGCGCCGGGCTGGGTCGACATCCACACCCACTACGACGGCCAGGCAACCTGGGACCCGGCCTTGACGCCGTCATCCTGGCACGGCGTCACCACCACCATTTTCGGCAATTGCGGTGTCGGCTTTGCCCCGGTGCGGCCGGGCTCGGAGACTTACCTCATCAACCTGATGGAAGGGGTCGAGGACATTCCCGAGACCGTACTGGCGGAAGGATTGGATTTCCGTTGGGAGAGCTTCAGCGAGTACCTCGACGTCTTGGAGGAAACACCGCGAGTCATGGACATCGGCGCCCAGGTGCCGCACGGAGCGCTGCGATTTTACGTCATGGGCGATCGCGGCGCCGAACACAGCGAGGCCCCCAGCGAGGATGAAATCGAGACCATGGGGCGCCTGCTGGAGGAAGCCTTGGAGGCCGGCGCATTCGGTTTTACCACCTCGCGCACCTATAAGCACCTGGCCGCCGATGGTCGGCCGACGCCGAGCCTGAGCGCCGCCGAGCCGGAGCTGGCCGGCCTGGCGCGGGCCATGGGCCGCGCCGGCAAAGGCGTCATCGAGGTCAACTCCGATTTCGAGGCCGGCGACTTCCAGCGTCTCCGCCAGGCCGCCGAGATCGCCGGCCGGCCGCTATCGGCGCTGCTGGTGCAGATGGATGTTTGCCCGGACCGCTGGGCGGAAACCCTCGGCTTTATCGACCAGGCGGTCGCCGATGGACTGGATGTCACCGCGCAGGTGGGCTCGCGGCCGATCGGCATCCTGCTCGGCCTACAAGGCTCGCAGCATCCTTTCCTCACCCACCCGCTGTGGCTCGAGCTGCAGGCGCTTGGCCATGAGACGGCGGTCGACCGTCTTGGTGCCGATGCGGAGTTGCGCCGACGCCTTTGGCAGGAGCGGCCGGATGACGAGCACGGCCGCGAGATGACGACCATTTTGGAGCGTAGCTTCGAACTTGGCGATCCGGTCAACTACGAGCCGGAGCCAGGGCAAAGCATCGCCCAGCGGGCCCGCCGAGCGGGTCGCGACCCCTTCGATCTGGCGCTCGAGTTGTTGCTCCAGGACGAGGGGCGGACACTGTTGCTGCACCCCTTCGAGAACTACTGCAGCGGCGACATGAGCGTCGTCCACCAAATGCTCAGCAATCCCAATTCGGTTTGCGGCATCGCCGATGGCGGCGCCCACGTCGGCTTGATCTGCGATTCCAGCGCGCCGACCAGTATGCTGACCCATTGGGCCCGCGACCGGACCCGAGGCCCCAAACTGCCGCTGGAGTACTTGGTGCACAAGCAGACCCAGGCCACGGCCCGCAGCTATGGCCTGCACGACCGCGGCCTGATCGCCCCCGGCTATCGCGCCGACCTCAATGTGATCGACTTTGCCGGCCTGCGCCTCTACCGGCCCGAGGTGGTGCACGACCTGCCGGCCGGCGGCAAACGTATCGTGCAGCGCGCCAAGGGCTATCGCCATACCTTCGTGGCCGGTGAAGAAGTGGCCTGTGACGATCAGGATACGGGTGCTCGGCCCGGCCGCCTGTTGCGCGGCGCCCGCCTCGGCCCCAACGGCCAGCGCCACCCGGCCAGGCGCCTTCGCCCGACGGACTGCACGCCCGCCGGCCAGGGTTAAAGTCCCTGCGAGCCCGTGCCTTGGCACCCGCTAACGGCGAGCTAGGTTCGACATCCGCATCCGCTACCATGACTAGGCGACCTGCGATCCCTCGTTGACGCCGTTTACCTCGCAAGGCATGTGACACTAAGTCACTGCTTGGAAATCGACAACTGGATTTTGTCCGGATAACGAGAGAACTAGAAAATTTGTCTTCTTTGCGCAGGTCGATAGCTGAAATTATGCCGTCGACTATCTGTACCAGATTTTATTTCCCCTTTTGATAGCATATATGATACAAATAACCTGCTCATGAAGAATCTAAGTATAGTAATTGGTGTAATGCTATTTAAACGAGAAAAAATATATATCTAAATATCTCGAGTTGACTTGAGACTCGTAGAGACTTGGTGGCCGCTTCCTCTAAATAGTGGATATTGAGGCATCAAAAACTCACCTGGGAAACTCGATCGACCGGAGAGCATCAATCAAACTATCAGGGATTTGAGACGATGGCCAAAAAGAAGAAAGCATCTAGCGCCCGCATATCCAAAGAACATCCAGATGTAAACAAGGTTTTGGAAAAGGCCAATAAGGCATTTGGCAAGGATCCGAACTTCATTGGCGCGAGAATTGGGGTGCGAAGAAAAAGAGGCGAAATCCACCATGATGAAATTGTGCTAGTAGTATTAGTGAAGGACAAATTACCAAAAAGAGAGGTGAACAAGCGTTACCTTATTCCCCGGAAGTTCCGGGGAATGGAAACTGACGTATTCGCACCATTTGGCGCTGACGCACCCAAGGATGCTCTGGGTTTCTTCGAAGGGCACACGCACTCGGACGATATGTCCTTTGTCGAGTGGGAACGCCTTCATGAGCAGTGGATGGCTGAAAGTGGTGGCGAGATCGCCTGGCACGGAAATGTGCAGGATTTTGGGGATGTGTGTGTAATCGAGGATGACGGTACCTTAGTCAAGACCGTCGGTGGGACACAAACCGTGGACTGGGTCAGGGCGTACAAGCTCTTTCGTACAACCCACCCTGACATCTACGATTTCGTCACGTTCTTCACCGACTCCGCTCATGGCATGCCTCCGCAAGGCGGTTCTTCATGGTATCGGTTCGTCTTTAACGACACCCAGGGGATTGGTTTCAGCCCTACCTTCAACCAACGTCCTGCATATAACTCCAATGTTCTTCAAGGCATCATGTTCTTGAACCAAGGACACTTTCCCATCTGGCGATATGTAATGCTGCAAGAACAGGCACATCGATGGGCAGCCTTCGCTCGTTACCGCGACACGCCGACGGGGCCTATCCAAAACGATCACATGCTCGGCGGATGGGGGCACTGGGCGTACGAGTTCGACGAGGATCAGTCCTCTATGTCCTACGATCCCTATGATTGGGTGGCAACTAACGGCGATTTCAGACGCATGGCACTGTCATCAGACGAGCGTAATTATTGCAACCTGGACCTCTACCTAATGGGCCTTCTGGGACCGCTGGAGGTGGGCGACTTCAACTTGCTTTCAAACATTTCTCAGATTTCTGGAAATGTGTATTCGGCCGACAAGAAGAGGCTTACGACTCAGAATATCATTTGGGCTGAAGGAGGACGAGTACCTAGCGTATCGACATCACAGAAACTTTTTAAGAACGCGTTCGTTGTGATCACCGGAGACATGGAAAAGGTACACGACTTAGTCGACCAAGTAGACAGTCTGAGGCTCCGTTTCGAGGACGATTTCTATGACTCCACAAAAAATCTCGCCAGAGTTGATACGACATTGGGGCCATTGAGAGGTACAACGGCAACCGAGTTTCGTACAGTTAGCATTAGCATTCCGGCTGGTACTGGTCGTCGAAGCATCGAAGGCAGTGCAAAGTTCAGTGGGACAGTCCGAAATGCAAATGTCGCTTTGAATGGTTTTAAGCTAGACTACGTGAATTCCGACCGCAACATTAACATAGTAGAAGCCGACACCGACGTCGTTTCAATTTCCGGCAGTTCTGTAACCATCCGTGTCGAATGCAACTATGCAGACAAAAACTTTGACGATCCTTATCAAGGTTATGTCACTGCCTTAGTGATTGCTGAGGTTGGCTAGTGGACTGTTCGGATAATAGTCGTCTTCAAGCGATCGTCGCTGGCTGTCATACACAGTTTGTACAGATAGAGTAATTGCCTGACAGTTGCCGCTTCTGAGGGGCTTGGGTTATGCGGCTTTTCCGGCCATGGCATCATGCATGCGCCGGCGGTCGGCCGGGCGCTCAGCGAACTGGTGCTGAAGGGCCGCTTCGAAACCCTCGATCTCACGCGGCTGGGCTTCCAACGGGTGATCGACAATACCCCCTATCCCGAGCTTGGCATCCGCTAACACTTGGTCGCACAAGCAGCGGTCGACGCCGGCCGGATTTTGGGCGTAGATTGTACTCCCAGCCTCTACCACCTGTCGGGTCATCGCCCCATGAATCCTCTGACGAACCATCGCACCAAGATCCGTAAAACCGGCCGGGCCAGCGAGGCCGACGTGGTCGGGCATCTCATGCAGGTAGCGGCCCTCCAGCCATCTCAGCGCGCCGCCATCGTCGAGCGGGCCGTCGACCTGGTAAGGGCCGTACGCGCACAAGGCACGACGACGATGATGGAGTCCTTCCTGGCCGAGTATGGCCTTTCCACCAAGGAAGGCATCGCCCTCATGTGCTTGGCCGAAGCCCTGCTTCGGGTGCCCGATCCGGAGACCATCGACGACCTGATCCGCGACAAGATTTCGCCCGGTAACTGGGGCAAGCACCTGGGTCATTCCAGCTCCTCCCTGGTCAACGCCTCGACCTGGGCCTTGCTCTTGACCGGCCGCGTCATTGCCGAGCCGGAAGGCGACGATGGCCTAGCAGCGGTGCTGCGCGGTGCGGTGCGCCGCCTGGGCGAACCGGTGGTGCGAACCGCCGTCTCCACGGCGATGCGCGAATTGGGCGAGCAGTTCGTGCTCGGCCGTTCGATCGAGGAGGCCTTGAAGCGTGGCGATGCCATGGTGGCCAAGGGCTACACCTATTCCTACGACATGCTGGGCGAAGCGGCGCGCACGGCGGCCGACGCCACCCATTACTTCGATCAATACGCAGCCGCCATCCGCGCCATCGCGCCACGAGCGAAAAGCCGCGATATCCGCGAAAACCCGGGCATCTCGGTGAAGCTCTCGGCGCTTCACCCGCGCTATGAGTTCGGCCAACGTCGATCGGTCCTGGAAGAGATGGTGCCCAGGGTCCGCGATCTGGCGGTGATGGCCCGCGATGCCGGCATGGGCTTTAACATCGACGCGGAAGAGGCGGACAGATTGGATTTGTCCCTCGACGTGATCGAAGCGGTTTTGTCCGACGACGAGCTCGCCGGCTGGGACGGTTTCGGCATCGTCGTTCAGGCATTCGGGCCGCGCGCCATGCCGGTGCTCGACTGGATCGAGGCGCTGGCCAAGCAACGCGACCGCCGGCTGATGGTGCGCCTGGTCAAGGGCGCCTATTGGGACAGCGAGATCAAGCGTGCCCAGGTCTTGGGCCTGGATACCTACCCGGTCTTTACCCGCAAGGTGAACACCGACGTTTCCTATATCGCCTGCGCTCGCCGGCTTCTGGAAATGGGCGAGCGCATCTATCCCCAGTTCGCCACCCACAACGCACACACCGCCGCTGCCATCCTGACCATGGGCGCCCGCCCAGAAGCCTTTGAGTTCCAGCGCCTGCACGGCATGGGCGAGGCGCTGCACGAGATCGTCAAGCAAAAGAACGGCACCCGCTGCCGCATTTATGCCCCGGTTGGCGAACACGAGGACCTCCTAGCCTATCTGGTGCGCCGCCTCTTGGAGAACGGCGCCAACTCCTCCTTCGTCAACCAGATCGTCGATACCTCGGTACCGGCCAAGGACGTGGCAAGCGATCCCTTCGCCGCCGTCGAGGCCCTGGGCGAGGAGGCGATCGTCAACCCGAAGATCGCACACCCCTCGACCATCTTTGGCGCCGACCGGGTGAATGCCAAGGGTTGGGACATTACGGATGCCGACACGGTCGATGCTCTAAGAGAGGCGCGTAACGCCTTCAGCCACCAGCAATGGCGGGCGGCGCCGATGCTCGCGGCAGGCGGCAGCAGCCTTGGCGAAGCGCGCGAGGTTGTCAATCCGGCCAGGCCGACCGACGTGGTGGGTTGGGTCCAGGACGCCACCGCCGAAGACATCGATGCCGCTTTCACCGCGGCGCAGGAGGCCTTTGCCGCCTGGAGCGCCCGCCCGGTCGCAGAGCGCGCCGAGATCGTCCGGGCCGTCGCCGACCACTACGAGGCCCATGCCGCCGAGCTGATGGCGCTCGCCGCGCGCGAAGCCGGCAAGACCTGGCTCGACGGTGTTGGCGAAGTGCGCGAGGCGGTCGATTTTTGCCGATACTACGCCAACGAGGCAAAGCGCTACGCGGCCCAAGGCCGAGCCAGCGGGCGCGGCGTCTTCGTCTGCGTTTCGCCCTGGAACTTCCCGCTTGCCATCTTCACCGGCCAGATCACGGCCGCGCTTGCCGCCGGCAACGCGGTCATCGCCAAGCCTGCGGAACAGACCAGCCTGATCGCCGGCCGCGCGGTTGAGCTGATGCGCCAGGCCGGATTGCCGGAGGGCGTGCTGCAGCTCTTGCCCGGCGACGGCCCCAGCGTCGGCGCCCGCTTGGTCGCCGACCCGCGCCTGGCCGGAATCTGCTTTACCGGCTCCACCGAAACCGCACAGCGCATCAACCGGGCAATGGCGGAAAAGACAGCGCCTGACGCCCCCTTGATCGCCGAGACCGGCGGGCTCAACGCCATGATCGTCGACTCCTCGGCGCTGCCCGAGCAGGCGGTGCGTGACATCCTGGCTTCCGCCTTTCAGAGCGCCGGCCAGCGCTGTTCCGCCTTGCGGCTGCTCTACGTGCAGGCCGATGTACAAGAACGGGTGCTGACTATGCTAACCGGGGCCATGGAAGCCCTGCGCATTGGCGATCCCTGGCAGCTTTCTACCGATGTCGGGCCGGTGATCGACGCCGCCGCCTGGAAGGAGATCGAAACCTATCGGCAGCAAATGCGCTCGGCCGGAAGGGAGATCAAGACCTTGCAGGAAGTGACTCCCGGCGACAGCCATTTCGTCGCCCCCTCGGTCTATCGCGTGGACGGCATTGCCGATCTCGAGCGGGAGGTCTTCGGGCCGATCTTGCACGTGGCGAGCTTCGAAGCCGACGACATCGACAAAGTCCTCGACCAGGTGAATGCGGCCGGCTATGGCCTGACCTTCGGCATCCACACCCGGGTCGATCACCGGGTCCAGCGGGCGGTCGAACGGGCCCGCGTCGGCAACATATACGTCAACCGCAACCAAATCGGGGCCGTGGTCGGGTCCCAGCCCTTCGGCGGCGAGGGGCTTTCCGGTACCGGGCCCAAGGCCGGCGGCCCGCATTATCTGAGCCGCTTCCTCGCCGGCGAGAAGCAGCCGCAACAGGGGACGTCCGGCGGCCGGCTGGGTGGGACGCGCTTGGCGGCAGCGACCTTGCAGGCGGCTCTCGACACCCTGGCCAAGCAACCCTCCGCCGAGCCCGGCGCCCACGCCAAGAGCCTTGCGACCTTACTGAACAAGCTGCCGGGATCCATGGCCCAAGCGGCCCGCCAGGCGATCGATCTAGCGGCGGTCTTGGACCCTGGACCACGGGATCTGCCAGGGCCGACCGGCGAAAGCAATCGGCTCTCGCTGCACCCGCGCGGCAGCATCCTTTGCCTGGGCGCTGCGACGGCAATGGACGACGGCCTGAGTGCCCTCTGCCAAGCCATGCAGGCCTTGTCCTTCGGCAATCCGGTGGTGATCGCCGCCGCCGGTACCGGATGGCTCGCAGCCCTTGGCAAGGGCCTCGACTTGCCCTTGGAGATCATCGACGGCACGGTCAATCCCGATCACCTGCAACGGCTTCGTCACCTGGACGGTCTCTACCTGCAGGGCAACGCAGAGACCCTGAGACCCTACCGTGTCGCGCTAGCCGCGCGCGACGGAGCGCTTGTGCCGCTCATCACCGATCTGAACGCGGTGGAGCAGCTCGTGGTCGAGCGCACGGTTTGCATCGACACCACCGCCTCGGGCGGCAATGCCTCCTTGCTGGCGGCCAATGAGTAGGTAGTGAGATGGGCCGGACCGGCGCCCGGCAGCCTCTGCGGATTGCTGCGCTTTTGGGCCTGGCGGTGGGTCTCTGCCTCCCACAACAAGTCGCCGCCGGCGACTCTTGCCTGACCATCCTGCATAACAACGACGCGGAATCACAGCTCCTGCATGCGGGGCCAGGGCGCAAGGACTTTGGCGGTGCGACCCGCTTCGTCAGCTTGGTTCGGCAGACGCGGGCGCGCGCCGAGGACAGAGGCTGCGCCGTCCTTACCTTGAGCTCTGGCGACAACTTTCTCGCCGGCCCGGAGTTCACCGCAAGCCTAGAGGCCGGCCCGCTTTTCATCGACAGCCGGGTGGTCGAGGCTATCGGCTACGACGCCTTGGCCCTCGGTAATCACGAGTTCGACTTCGGCCCGGATGTCCTGGCCGACTTCCTCGCTGGGGTCGATAAGCGCGTCCCCTTTCTAAGCGCCAATTTGGACTTTGCCGATGAACCCCGGCTCCAAGCCCTGGTCGATGATGGCCAGATCGCCAAGAGCACCGTCATCCGCAAGGGCAGACTGACCATCGGGGTGATTGGCGCTACCACCGAGGCGTTGGTCTACAACTCCAGCCCGCGCCGGGTCGCCGTTGATCCGGTGCTGCCCGCGGTTCGCGCTGAAATCGACCGGCTGAAGGCCCAAGGCGCGACAATCATCGTGCTGATCAGCCACTTGCAAGGCATTCACCAGGATCTGGCTTTGCTGCCCCAGCTAAGCGACGTCGATGCTGCCATAGCCGGGGGTGGCGACGAGCTCTTGGCCAACGCGGGCGATCGCCTGGTTCCCGGCGATGGAGATCATCGATTTGGCCCTTACCCG
Organism: Rhodospirillales bacterium; assembly: GCA_965222795.1. Taxonomy (GTDB): domain Bacteria; phylum Pseudomonadota; class Alphaproteobacteria; order Kiloniellales; family CBDCUY01; genus CBDCUY01. The sequence continues at coordinate 5,867,349 of OZ244972.1, forward strand.
CTGTGGGCACGTGGGGCCGACGGCCGCCTGATCCCCGTGGTCACCACGCCGGGCGACCTCAAGTATCTGGGCCGGCTCGAGCTTCTATTCGATGGCTCAGGCAAGCTCTTGCGGGCCGACGGCGGCCTCCTGCGGGTCGCGGCGGAGAGCCATACCGACGGTGTGGCCCCAGATCCCCAGATCGACGGTCCCGTCCTTGCGCCCTTGCGCCACTACCTCGATGACCTTGCCAGCCGCGTCATCGGGATCTCGGAAGTTCCCCTGGATGGCCGCCGGGCGCCGGGTGTGCGCACCCAAGAAACCAATCTTGGCAACCTGATGAGCGATGCACTCCTCCACCAGGCAAGGCTGTTGGCAGCGGACTATGGCATGCTCTGGCCCGACATCGCGATCCAGAATGGCGGCGGCATTCGAAACAACGCCATCCTTCCCGCCGGCCCGATCACCGAGCTTGATACCTTCGAAATCGCGGCTTTCCCGAATTTCGTCACGATCGTCGAAGGGGTAACACCCGAAAATCTCAAAAGTCTTTTGGAAAACGCCTTGTCAAAGGTGGAGCTGGGCGCCGGTCGCTTTCCCCAGATTTCCGGCTTTTCAATTGGTTACGACCCGGCTTTGCCTAAACAAGTGATCGACAACGAACAAACCGTTGTGATACCAGGTCAACGACTCCTGTCTCTAATTCTCGATGATGGTCGGATCCTGGTCCAGGATGGCGAAGTGGTGCCGGACGGAAAGCCCGTGACAGTAGCGACGACCGACTTTCTCGCACGTGGCGGCGACCAATATCACTTTCTATATAGAGGGCGAAAGAAAATTGGTCTTACCTATCGACAGGCCTTAGCCAACTACATTATCGACCAACTGCACGGTAGGATTAGACGAGAAAGGTATCCACTGGATAAGAAAAATCGAATTATTCCATATAATTAAGGCATTCAGTAGTCCAGAGTATCTAAATGGGACCAGGAAGAAACTTCTTTAATTCTTTTGAATTAGCATAGTCAGGTGTTATTGGCGGCATCAATTATATGGGTGCCGGACACCTGGGCGTGAAGCAAATTAGCGCGGTGAATACTATGGGTCTGCCTCAAAGCGTACAAAACCAAGGCTTTACCCCCGTCCCTGAGCTGCCAATAAGCGCGATCGTTTGCGAAGCCAGCCAGGTTCAGCGCAGCATTCTATCGGGAATGCTAAAACAGGTGGGCTTCAATGTGACCACGACCAGCACCTGTGAAGAAACGATTGCTTGCCTCAACGCTCAACCGACCGACCTAGTGGTCACCGGAATCGAGTTCGACGGCATGAGTGGTCTTGATCTGTGCAGGCATGTTAAGTCCGCTCCTTCCTTAGCGCATGTTTACACGATCATCGTCACCGCCTCTTCCAAGAAGGATCGGGTCGTGGAATCCCTTGATTCCGGTGCCGATGACTTCTTGCGCAAGCCCTACGACCAATCGGAATTGAAAGCGCGTCTGCGCGCCGCATCGCGAATTGTTCGCATGCAACAGCATTTGAAGGCGCTCGCCGACACCGATCCGCTCACCGGGGCGGCCAATCGGCGAAGCTTTTTGCGCCGCCTGAAAGACGAGGTGGCCCGCGCCAAACGCTACACCTCACCGCTGGCAATCGCGGTCGTCGACCTAGATCACTTCAAGCAGATTAATGACACCTTTGGCCATGCGATCGGTGATGATGTGATCGTTGCCAGCGTGCAGTCTTTCGTAGCCGGATTGCGGACCCACGACCTGGTCGGCAGGTTGGGCGGTGAAGAATTCGCGTTACTAATGCCCGAAACCACGGGCGAAATGGCCGCTTCTGTCGCAGAAAGATTGCGTCAATCAATAGAAGAAATGAAGATCGGTGACGGTAAGGGAGGCTTCGTTCCAGTTACCGCGAGCTTTGGCATTGCCTCGAGTGCGGCACAAGACGAGACGGCCGAGAGGCTGCTGCAGCTCGCCGACGAGGCTCTCTACGAAGCCAAGAATGCCGGCCGCAACAGAGTCTTTGCCGAGGCCGGTGACGCCTACGCCTGATACCTAGAGCCTGATCGACTTAATCTCAATCACCTGTCGTGATCGAGATTAAGTCGTGAATCAGTCTCTATTCAAATGCTTAGCGGACGATTCACGGCTCAATCGAGAGCGCTGAAGCGATTCCGATTAAGCCGATCGTGCGCTAGACCTCTCTCATAAGCGGTCCAAGACCGGGGGCTCCCGGCCACTGCATCGGCCTAAAGCGCCTCCCCTAAAGCGGAATGTTGTCGTGTTTTTTCCAAGGATTCTCGAGTTGCTTATCGCGCAGCATGGCTAGCGCTCGGCAGATGCGCTGGCGGGAGCTGTGCGGCATGATCACATCGTCAATAAAGCCGCGCGACGCGGCGACGAAGGGATTGGCGAATTTCTCTCGATACTCCTGGGTGCGTGCTTTGATTTTGTCCTGATCGCCAATGTCGGCTCGAAAAATGATCTCCACCGCCCCCTTCGGACCCATCACGGCAATTTCCGCCGACGGCCAGGCATAATTCACATCGCCCCGCAGGTGCTTGGAGCTCATGACGTCATAAGCACCGCCATAGGCCTTGCGGGTGATCAGCGTAACCTTGGGCACGGTCGCCTCGGCAAAGGCGAAGAGCAGCTTCGCGCCGTGCTTGATGATGCCGCCATATTCTTGCGCCGTGCCGGGCAAAAAACCGGGGACGTCGACGAAAGTCAGGATGGGGATGTTAAAGCAGTCGCAAAAGCGCACAAAGCGTGCCGCCTTAATCGACGACGCGATGTCAAGGCAGCCGGCCAAGACCATGGGCTGGTTGGCGACAATACCGACCGTCGAGCCTTCCATGCGCACAAAGCCGATGATGATGTTGCCCGCATAATCTTTCTGCAGCTCGAAGAAATCACCCTCATCGGCTACCTTCACGATCAGCTCGCGCATGTCGTAGGGCTTGGACGGGTCGGCCGGAACTAGACTGTCAAGTGATGCCTCCTGGCGCTCGGCTGAGTCCGCTGTTTGCCGTTGCGGCGGACCCTCGCGGTTGGAGCGCGGCAAGAAATCGATAAAGCGGCGCAGCTCTAAAAGCGCCTCCACATCGTTCTCAAAGGCGAGATCCGCGACCCCCGACTTGCTGGTATGGGTGCCCGCGCCGCCCAGTTGCTCATGGGTCACCTCTTCATGGGTCACCGTCTTCACCACATCGGGCCCGGTGACGAACATGTAGGAGGTGTCCTTGACCATGAAAATGAAATCGGTCATGGCCGGCGAATAGACCGCACCGCCGGCGCAGGGCCCCATAATCAAGGAGATCTGCGGTACGACACCGGAGGCCGTAACGTTGCGCTGGAATACCTCCGCATAGCCGGCCAGTGATGCCACCCCTTCCTGAATGCGCGCGCCGCCGGAATCATTGAGGCCGATAACCGGAGCCCCGACTTTCATGGCCTGGTCCATGATCTTGCAGATTTTTTCCGCATGGGCTTCCGAGAGAGACCCGCCAAAGACCGTGAAGTCCTGACTGAAGACGAAGACCAAGCGTCCATTGACGGTGCCATAGCCGGTGACCACGCCATCACCCGGTATTGACTGAGCCGCCATGCCAAAATCGTGGCTGCGATGCTCGACGAACATATCCCATTCTTCGAATGAGTCTTGATCAAGCAGCAGTTCGATGCGTTCGCGGGCGGTGAGCTTTCCCTTCTTATGCTGTGCATCGATACGCTGCTGGCCGCCGCCAAGCCGTGCTCCGTCGCGTTTTGCTCCCAGTTTTTGAATGATGTCGTGCATCGCAAGTGTTCCGTTCAAGTAACCATCGAGCCTGACCATATGGCACAGGCTCACCCCCAAAAGCCATGCTGATACCATGACGGGCGTCAGGGGAAAACGCTGTTCCTCCGAGATAGGATGTTTAGCCGCCTAAGAGCCGCAAAAAACGCGCCGTATCGCTCAGCTCTTGTTGGAGAGCTGCCCGACGCGCCAAGGCTTCGCTATCCTCGCCCCACTTCTCCATCTGATAGCTCTGGTCGACTTCGGCGGCGGCAAAGGCTTCGCAAGGGGTCAGGCGCGCCTCCAACAACGCGAGCCCTATGGCCAGCGAGCCGCTCGCCCGCACGGCGGACGCGAGCGCCACCAATTCCCAGTCGGACCGCGCCTCGACGCTGCGATGCAAGATGTCAAGCGCCTCGGGTGGTTGCTGAACTGGCATCACACCTGCGGCCACGGTAAGACGCGCGCCAAAGCGCACCTCCAACCAATCGAGCAGCGGCTGCCAGGCTGCCTGCTGCCTGCGTACCAGGCTATCCGGTGATTCAGCCCAATAGCAAACCAAGTCGCTGCCGCCGAAGGCGGCGAGCTCGGCCACCACATCCTGACGCTTGGGCGCTACAAGATCGACGGCGGTGCAGGCGAGCTGTGTCAACGGCATCGTCGCCGGTGCGATCCGCTCTTCCTGCGCCGCCCATTCGGCGGCGATGGCCTTCGCCAGGTCGACGTTCGGCAGCTCCAGGCGACGACGGGCCGGGCTTTGCAGCGGCCTTTCGTCCAAGAGAACGACATGTGTCTCGTCTAAGACCGCTGCCTGAGCCCGCTTGTAGAGCCTTTTGCCAGGCTTGCCAGCGAACATCGGGCTCAGTCGCCGCCGAAGAGGCCCTTCAATCCCTCCTTGAGGGTTTCCTCTACGTTCTTGACCGCCTCTTCGGCCTGCTGCTCGACCGCGGCGGGCTCGCTCGCTGGAGCCGGTTCCGCACTGCCTTGGGGAGCTGCCGCCGGCGCGGCGGTGCCGTCGAGAGCGGCCACGCAGGGATTTTCCTCGCCGCCGGTCACTTCCTCGGCCACCGCACCCCCGACCACAACGCCCAGTGCAGCCAGCGGATTGGCGACGGTGCCGGCCACCTTGGCCGCGCTCAGTGCCGTGCCCAGGGGATCGGGTACCACCGTTGGAGATTTGAAAGTCCCGCCGACGTTGAAGGGTACGGCCAAGCTCAGCAGCGAGGCCTGGCGGGTCGCGGTGTCAAAGGCGAGCTCAAGCTCCTCACTGCCCAAGTTCACCGTACCGCCGCCGTTGAGGGTGAAGATGTCGCTGTCGAACAGCAGGGCGTTGCTGGTCATCAGGCCGTTCTTGACGTCAAATCGGGAGACGATGCAGTTCAGCGGTACGTCTTTTTCGCCCGACATCAAGGGCTCGAGAATGCTGGCCAGCGCCGAGCTTATCAGCTTGAGGAGCCGGTTGGTGATGACCCCTTTGTTGCCGACGATCTCGGTCGTACCGTTGAGGTTGGACGCTAGCGACCGGGGCGATCCGCCGACACTCGTGAGGTCCAAATCGACGTCAAGCGTGCCCTCCACGTCGGTGGTCAACTCTTGGTCCTTCAGCAACTTGCCGTAGTCCAGGCCCTTGATGTCCACCTTCGTCACCAGGCTCGGAACCTCCTTACCGCCGTCTAGATCGACATTGGCCTCGATCGCGCCGTCGTACATCTTGGCCAGAACCGGCTTGAGCGACAGCGCCCCGTTCTTCAATGCCAGGGTCACGTCGACATCCGTGATCTCCATGCCTGGCTGCGGGCGCAGGCTCGCAATTGCTACCTTGAGGTCGGCGTCTGCCGCCTTCAAGCCATCCAGGGGCAGCGGCGTGTCGGGGATGACGTAAGGCGAATCATCCGCAGGGGCCTCTGCCGCCGCTTCTTCGCTTGCTGTCTCCCCGCCTTTGGTGAAGTCAGCCAGGTCGAGCAGGCTGGACGAGAGGTTAGCGGTGATGGCCGGTCTTGCGCCCCCTAAAGCCAGGGTCGCGTCGCCCGCCAGGTCGCTGCCGCCGATCTTGGCTTGCAGGCCGGTTAGTTGGACGGTCTCCGGGGTTGCTTTGACCTTGCTGGTCAGGCTGTAGGGCCCCAAGGGCGGCAGTGGGGCGCCGGCTAGGCCACTCAGGTTGGCCAGACTTTCGCCTTCCACTGTGATGGTAAGATCGGGGGTCGGTGTTTCCTTCAAGCCCACGATTTGGCCGTCCACGGCAATATCGGCGCCGCCGGCTTTGGCTTGCAGTTGCAGCGGGTAGGGTTGATTGCCGGCCAACAGCAAGGCCGGTGCCCCCAACTCGCCCTCGGCCTCGAAGGCTTCGCCCTGATAGCTGCCCGCCAGGGCCAAGGATAGAGGACTATCCGGTGAGGCCGCACTACCCTCAAAGTTTTGTAGTTCGATGCGTTGTTCTTGGCCGGTCACGCCGTCGCGATAGGTCAGCCGTGCATCCTTGATGATGATCTTGCCGATCGCCGGAAGCGGCGGCGACCCGTCGCCCGCGGCGGATGGCTCCGCCGCAGCACCGCCGGCCAAGCCTTCCAACTCCCAATTCGGTTTCCCCTCGGCATTGGTTTCGAGGAGAATGTCAGGCTCTAGCAGGATGATGCGGTTGACCTTGATCTGCTTTTGCAGCAAGGGCATCAGGTCGACCTCGACCTCCAGGCGCTTCAAGGACACCATCTCCGGGCGACTACCGTCCGGCATATTGGCGAAGGAGACGTCCGACAGTACCAACGCCGGGGTCAAGGATACGGCCAGATCTATGGGGCCGCCGATCGTTAGGTCTCGGCCCGTCGCCTTCTTGGCTTCGGCTTGAATATCATCGCGGTACTCATTGAGATCGAGGGTGCTCAAAACCACCGCGATGGCGATCGCACCGACCACCACAAGGGTGATCAAGCCGATCACTAACCATTTGATGAATTTCATGCCAATTATCTCCGCATTGCAACGAGGGCTGGCAGCAACTCCGCAAATCCTGCGATCACACAGTCCGCACCCGCCGAGATGAGCTCTGCCGGGGGATGATACCCCCAAGCGACACCAACAGCGCGGGTGCCGGCGTTGCCGGCCATTTCAATATCGTAGGATGTGTCCCCAACCATTACCGTTTCCTTAGGCTCGGCGGCCACTTCGGCCATGGCCTGATGCAAGATCTGAGGATGCGGCTTGCCGGCACCATCATCGGCGCTTTGCAGGGTAACAAAGTGCTTCTTGATGCCATGCCTCTCCAAGACCGCATGGAGGCCCCGCCGGTTCTTGCCTGTTGCAATGCCGAGAAAGACCTCCGGTTGGTTGAGGGTGGCGAGGGTCTCGCTGGCGCCTGGGAAAAGCGGCTCGTAGTAGTCGGGCCGGCGGCGCTGCTCGAAAAAGGCCTCCCGATAACGTTCGGTGACCCGCAATACTTGGCGCTCGTCGGCCTCGGGACAAAGCCTCAGGGTTGCCTCCTCCAAGCGCAGGCCAACCACCCGCCGCACCGCATCGATAGCCGGCGCGGGCAGCCCTTCAGCCGCAAAGGCCTGGGAATAAGCCGCTAGGATGTTGTACTGGCTGTCGACCAGTGTGCCATCCAAGTCAAAGACGATTAACTTGAAGGGATGTTGTGCCGGCATGCCTTGATCACCGGTGGGAACCGCAACAGCACTAACCCAGGCCTGCGCGCCTTGCAAGGGCCCTGCCTGTGGACGAACGATGCATCCTTGCTAAGTCACCGCAATTGAAAGCCGAAAAAACGCCAGGTAGCGCGCATATGTGGCGGTAATTGGGCGCTGAGACTCAGGCTTCGACCGCTTCCATCAGGATGCGGCAGGGTGATTCGCGCCGCATGCAGGTGCAATCGGCGGGCGACGCCGTCGCCGGTGAGGAAGGCCGCCTTGCCACCATACTTGCCGTCACCCAGGATCGGCGTGCCGAGGGTTGCGCAGTGCACTCGAAGCTGATGGGTGCGCCCGGTCAGCGGCTGCAGCTCCAACCAGGCGGCTTGCTTTTGTGCCTTGTCAAGGACCCGGTAAAGGGTGATGGCCCGTTTTCCGTGCTCACTATCCACGGTTACCCGCTCACCCGCCGGGCCGGGTCGCTTGCCGAGCGGCAGGTCGAGGCGACCCGAGGGCTCCTTGGGCAGGCCGCGTACCGCGGCCCAGTAAAGCTTTTCCGCCCGCTTATCGCGGAAACAGGCCGCCAATCGAGTCGCCGCCTGGGCGGATCGGGCTAATAAGAGAACACCAGAGGTATCCCGGTCGAGCCGATGCACCAGCCGCGGTCGCTCCGCCCGGCCAAATCGCAGGGATTCCAGCATGGCGTCCAGATGCCGGGTTTGGCCGCTGCCACCTTGGACGGCAAGCCCGGGCGGCTTGTCGATGGCCATCAGCCAGTCGTCCTGGTAGATGATTGCCGACCGCAAGGCGGCATCGTCTGCAGCCGACACTTTCGGCTGGGGCGGCGGCTTGGCCGCCGGCTCAGTAGGCCCCAGGGGCGGCACCCGCACCCGTTGCCCGGCGACCACCCGATCGGCTGCCTTGGCGCGCTTGCCGTCTAGGCGTACCTGCCCGGTCCGTAACAGCTTTTCCAGGCGACCGTGGGTCAAGTCGGGAAAGCGGCGCTTGAACCATCGGTCCAAGCGCAGCTCGGCTTCCTCGGGATTTACAATGAGGGTCGAAACCGGCATTCCTAGATGCGGTCTGAGCGATCGCTCAAGCGGCCGCCAAGGGCTTTGGGCGCATCCAGCCCAAGCAATTATCCCGGTTCATCAGGTAGACGCCCATGCGGCTCACCTCGGCGATACCGCGATCGCAGACACCGGTCACCGCGTCGGGCACCAGGACAATACGAAAGTCACGGGCACTTGCCTCGTATATTGTCGCCCGCGCTCCGGTCGTGAAATTGCAGCCACAGATGACCAAGGTGGTGACATCAAGCGCCCGTAGATGCGCTTCGAGCTGGGTACCGTGAAAGGCGCCCCAACGAGGCCTGTACATGACCCATTCCTTGGAGCCGATCACTTGCAATTCGCCACTCAACAGCGCGGCGTGGTCGAGACGAATGTCCGGAGACGGTTTGACTTCATCAACCAGCTCGGCGCCTAGCGTCCCCGGCATGAGAATCCGCAGGCCCTCCTCCACCGCACGCCGGCGGCAAAGATCGACGTTGGAGCCATCCGGGCGGTAAAGGCGAACGCTGTGAATGATTGGAGCACCCTGTTGGCGAAAGGTCTTGACCAGGGGAACCATGGACGCCAGTACCCGGCCCGCGCCAGCGGTGTGAACCGGAGCCCGTGACTGGCAATAATCACGCTGTGCAGAGATGGTCAGGAGCGCCGCGCGACCACGCTCCGGCATGGTATAGTCTATCTCGTCGATGTCACTTAGCATCGTTGTTTCCCCCCAAAAAGGACAACTGATACGGCTATTGTTGGTTTCGAATTTGGGAATTCTCGGCCGCTTGACAACAGGCGTAAAAGCATGGCAGCAGCGCAGGATTCGCAAGGCTTGACGGTGGCCCGATCCACGATGGCTAGACAGCTCACGCGGACCCGCCTTCGGCCCTCTGGCTGCGCAGTTTGGCCCAGTAATCAAGACGTTTTTTGACCTCCCGCTCGAAGCCTCGCTCTAACGGCCGGTAGAACTGGCGCCGCCCCATGCCGTCGGGAAAGTAGTCCTGACCGGAAAAGCCGTCCGGCGCATCGTGGTCATAATGATAGCCCTTGCCGTAGCCCAACTCCTTCATCAGGCCGGTGGGCGCGTTAAGGATATGCATCGGCGGCATCAAGGAGCCTTCCTCCCGCGCCGCCGCCCGCGCCTCGCCAAAGGCTCGGTAGGCGGCGTTCGACTTGGGCGCGCTGCCGAGATAGATGACCGCCTGGGCGATCGCCAGCTCGCCTTCCGGCGATCCTAGGCGCTCGTAGGCCTGCCAGGCGGCCAGGGTTTGGGTCAAGGCCTGCGGATCAGCCAGGCCCACGTCTTCGCTGGCAAAACGCAGCAAACGCCGGGCGATGTAGTGCGGATCCTCGCCGCCGGCCAACATCCGCGCCAGCCAATAGAGTGCTGCATCGGTGTCAGACCCACGTAGCGACTTGTGCAGAGCGCTGATCAGATTGTAGTGGCTCTCTTGGCCTTTGTCGTAAAGCGGCAGGCGACGCTGCACCAGCCGCGCCAGGCCGGCGCTATCAACACTGTCACCATCCGGCAACTGCAGCAGCTCCTCGGCCAGATTGAGTAGATAGCGACCGTCGCCGTCGGCCAAGGCCACCAGAGCCTCGCGTGCTTCCTCGTCCAGGGGCAGTTTTCGCTCCAAGGCCGCCTCGGCCCGCCGCAGCAGTTCCCTCAAGGCAGGCTCGTCGAGCCGCCGGAGAACGAAGACCTGGCAGCGCGACAGCAGGGCCGGGTTCAGCTCGAAGGAGGGGTTCTCCGTGGTCGCGCCAACCAGAATGACCGTGCCATCCTCGACGAAGGGCATGAAGCTATCCTGCTGGGCCCGATTAAAACGATGGATCTCGTCGACGAAAAGTAGGGTCCCGCGCCCCGCCTGCCGTCGTTCGCCGGCACGGTCAAAGACCTTGCGCAGGTCGGCAACGCCGGAAAAGACGGCCGAGAGGGGTTCGAAAGCCAAATCGCTGGCCTCGGCAAGCAGCCGCGCCAAGGTCGTCTTGCCGCAGCCGGGCGTACCCCAAAGGATCATCGACGCGATGCGTTTTTGCGCGATCATGCGCCCAATTGGCCCATCTGGGGCCAAGAGATGATCTTGCCCGACCAATTCGTCGAAGTGTTTGGGCCGCAATCGATCGGCCAAAGGCCTCGGCGCCAGCTCTTCAAACAATCCGGCCACGGTCAAGTAACCCTATCTACGAGCCGGCTTCTTCCGAGGACCTGGCATGGTCATCATGGCTCACCGATCTCGATGCTGGCCAGGCGGCCGTTGCGGTTGAAGCGGATAACCCAGTTACCGTCGGCCATATTGAGGGCTCGGCGCAAATCCTCCACCAACTTCACTTCCACGTCATTCACCGCGACGATGATATCGCCTTTGCGAAAGCGGAAGCGCTCGGCCGGGCTACCCCTTGCCGCCCCCATGACGATCACCCCGGACCAGGCACCTGGCCGGTCCAACTCCTCCGCCAAAGCCGGCGAGAGATTGGCCACCACCGCGCCGGCCATGGGATGGCGGCCTTCCAGAGTGCCCATGTTGCGGGGCGGGGACTCGGGCGCCGCCGCCAGCGGCATTTCCATTTCGATGGTGGCACCGGCGCGCCAAACCGACAAGGCGGCAGTCTCGCCAATCGGCTGGGTAGCAACCCGGAAGCGAAGCGACTGCAGGTCCTCGATCGGCAAGCCATCGATCGCCAGGATAACATCGCCGAGTTTCAGCCCCGCCTCATCGGCCGGCCCGTCTTCGAAGATACGACTGACGATCACGCCACCGCCCCGGTCGAGCCCGAAGCCTTCGGCTAGTTCGTTGGTCAGGCTTTGGCCGGTCAATCCGATCCAGGCCCGCAGCACCGCCCCGCCACGGTCGGCGCCGGCGATCACCGTGCGCACCATGTTGGAGGGCACCGCAAAGCCGATGCCGACCGACCCGCCGCTCTTGGAATAAATCGCCGTATTGATGCCCGCCAACTTGCCGTCCATGGTCACCAGGGCACCGCCGGAATTGCCCGGATTGATGGCCGCGTCGGTCTGTATGAAGAAATTGAAATCGGCAATGCCGACTTGGGTGCGGGCCAGGGCCGAGACAATGCCGCTGGTGACCGTCTGGCCGACACCAAAGGGATTGCCGATGGCCAAAACCAGGTCGCCGACCTCAATGGTATCGGAATCACGTAGCTCCAGATAGGGGAGATCCTCCGGCGGCGGTGCCACCTTGAGCACGGCAAGGTCTGTATCCTTATCGTCAACCACGATCTCGGCGGCGAACTCGCGTCGATCAGATAACACCACGATGATCTCGGCAGCGCCTTCAATGACATGATGATTGGTCACCACCAAGCCTTCAGGGGAGACGATAACGCCCGATCCGAGGGAGGACTGAATGCGCTCCCGCGGCAAACCGAAACCGCCAAAGCCGCGGCCGAAAAACCGCTGAAAGAAGGGGTCGTCGAAGAGGGTGGAGAGCGAGCGCTGCTCCACCTTGCGCTTGGAGAATATGTTCACGACGCTGGGGGCGACCTGCTTGACCAGGGGCGCAAAGGAAAGCTCGATAGCCGCCTTCGTGGCCGGAATCTCTTTGTCCTGGGCAGCCGCAGTCAACGGCATCGCCCAAGCCAGGTAAGACAGGCAAAACCAGCAGATGACCGCTCGCATGGGCCCGGAAATCCTCACCTTCTCCCTTCCCAGCTCGCCAGTTTAATGCCGGACTGACACAAAGGCGAGCCTAGGGAATCCTGCGCTAAGGCTCCAGATGACACCGGTTTGGCTCGTCCTTAGCAATAAGGCAGCCCCCGGGCTGCCTTACTTCTGCGTGAGCAAACGAGCCCTGACGGAGGACTAACTTTCTTCCTCATCATCATCGTCGTCCATTGTCGGGCCGGAATCCTGACCTTTGGCCGAGACATCGCGCTCGACCAACTCGATGATCCCCATGGGCGCCATGTCGCCATAACGGTGACCCGCCTTTAGGACCCGAGTGTAGCCGCCCGGCCGCTCCTTGTAGCGCTCGGCGAGGGGCCCGAAGAGCTTCGCCGTCGTGGCGTCATCCCTCAGCACCGCATAGGCCTGGCGCCTGGCATGCAGGTCACCGCGCTTGCCCAGGGTGATCAGGCGGTCCACCACCCGGCGCAGGTCCTTGGCCTTGGGCAGGGTGGTCTTAATCTGCTCGTGCTTGATCAGGGCGGCTGCCATGTTGGCGAACATCGCCTTGCGATGAGCGCTGGTTCGGTTCAACTTGCGACCGCTCAGGCCATGACGCATTTTCTCTCCTCCCGCCCCCAGGGCTTACGCCCTAGTAAGGCTCCTCCAGGCGCTTGGCCATTTCTTCGATGTTCTCCGGCGGCCAGCTGGGGATCTCCATGCCCAACTGCAGCCCCATCTGCATCAAGACTTCCTTGATTTCGTTGAGCGATTTGCGGCCGAAGTTAGGGGTTCTCAGCATCTCGGCTTCGCTCTTCTGCACCAAATCGCCGATATAGACGATGTTGTCGTTCTTCAGGCAGTTGGCCGAGCGGACCGAAAGCTCCAGTTCATCGACCTTGCGCAGCAGGTACTTGTTGAACGGCGGCTCGCTGGGCTTGTCCTCGGCTTCGCGGGCGGTCGGCTCCTCGAAGTTGATGAAGAGTTGCAGTTGGTCTTGCAGGATCCTGGCTGCCAAGGCCACCGAATCCTCCGGCGACACCGCGCCATTGGTTTCGATCTCCATGGTCAACTTGTCATAGTCGGTGACCTGACCAACGCGGGTGTTGTCGACCTTGTAGGCAATCTTGCGCACGGGGCTGAAGACCGCATCCACCGGTATTAGGCCAATCGGCGCATCGTCGGGCCGGTTTTGCGAACCAGGCACATAGCCTTTGCCCAGTTCCACCGTCATCTCCATATCGATGCGCGCCCCGTCGTCGAGCGTGCAAAGCACCACGTCCGGATTCATCACCTCGATGTCGTGGCCGGTATCGATCTGACCGGCCGTCACCTCGCCCGGGCCGTCGGCGCGCAGGCGCATGCGCTTTGGCCCCTCGCCATGCATGCGCAGGGCGATGGACTTCACATTCAAGACGATGTCGGTCACATCCTCGCGCACCCCTGGGATCGACGAGAACTCGTGCAACACACCATCGATCTGAATGCTGGTGATCGCCGCCCCCTGCAAGGAAGACAGCAAGATCCGCCGCAAGGCATTGCCCAGGGTCAGCCCAAAGCCGCGTTCCAGCGGCTCGGCCACCACCTTGGCAAAGCGTTTGCCGTCGGTACCTGCTTGCACTTCCAGTTTGTTGGGCTTGATTAATTCGGTCCAATTTCTTTGCAGCACGTCACCCTCGCGTTGCTAGCGGCTGTATCTTCAGTGAGGTTCTAACTTCCGGCATGCGGGCTAGCTCGCACAGCCAACAACTCTCATTTCATCCCCACCACTCCGGCGGCCTGGTTCCATGGCAGCCGCTATCACACCCGACGGCGCTTCGGCGGCCGGCATCCATTGTGGGGAATCGGTGTGACATCGCGAATAGCAGTTATGGTAAAGCCCACTGCCTGCAACGCCCTAAGCGCCGACTCGCGGCCCGATCCAGGCCCTTTCACATTAACTTCCAAAGTCTTCATACCGTGTTCTTGGGCCTTGCGGCCGGCGTCTTCGGCGGCAATCTGGGCGGCGTAGGGGGTCGACTTGCGCGAGCCCTTAAAGCCCTGGCCACCAGCCGACGACCAAGAAATGGCGTTACCTTGGACATCGGTAATGGTGATCACCGTGTTGTTGAAGGTCGCGTTGACGTGCGCAATGCCGGAAGTAATGTTCTTCCGCTCGCGACGCCGGATCCGCGTAGGAGCCTTGGCCATAGTATTGCCCTTACGTTACTGACTATTTCTTCTTGCCGGCGATCGGCCGGGCCGGGCCCTTGCGGGTGCGCGCATTGGTGTGCGTGCGTTGGCCGCGCACCGGCAAACCCTTGCGATGGCGCAGGCCGCGATAGCAGCCCAGATCCATAAGACGCTTGATGTTCATCGCCGTCTCGCGGCGTAGATCGCCTTCTACCATATACTCGCGGTCGATGGTCTCGCGGATGCGCACCACTTCGTCATCGGTCAATTCGTTTACCCGGCGCTCGGTGGGAATGCCGACGGTCTGGCAAATGTTTTTCGCCTTGGTAACCCCGATGCCGTGAATATAGGTCAGGGCAATCTCCACGCGTTTTTGCGTCGGGATGTTGACGCCAGCTATTCGTGCCACGTCTTCACTCCTCTGGTATTAGGACATAAGGAAAGGCCCGAACGCGGTGGCGCCAGGAGCCGCGGATTATAGGCATCGCGGCAAGGCTGTCAACCATCGTTTGGGTGGCCTTCAATGAAATCATCACAGGTGATCCAGGACCGCTTGAATTTGGCTGGTGACACTGTCGATCGGCGCCATGCCATCAACCGTCTTCAGGATGCCCTTCTCCCGGTAATAGGGAAGGATCGGCGCCGTCTGGGCGTGATAGGCCTCGAGCCGGGCGCGCACGGTTTCTTCGTTGTCGTCCTTGCGGCGCTTGAACTCACGGTGGCCGCACTTGTCGCATACCCCTTCGGTCTTGGGCTTTTGAAAGCGATCATGATAGCCCGCACCGCAGTTAGCGCAGGAATAGCGGCCGACGATACGGGCGACCAAGGCTTCCTCGTCCACCTGCATTTCGATGACGCTGTTCAAGGCTATGCCTTTCTCAGCCAACATGGCATCCAGCGCCTGCGCCTGTGGTGTGGTGCGCGGAAAGCCATCGAGGATGAAGCCGTTCTTACAGTCGGGCTGGGCAATGCGCTCGGATATCATCGCCACCATCAGATCGTCGGGCATCAGTTGGCCCGCTTCCATCACCTTCTTGGCTTCCTGACCCAAGGTGCTGCCAGAGGCCACCGCCGCCCGCAGCATGTCGCCGGTAGAAAGCTGCACCAGGCCGCGTGAATCTTCTAGACGCTGCGCTTGGGTGCCTTTGCCCGCGCCTGGCGGGCCCAAAAGAATAATGTTCATGCTACGCGGCCTCCCCCGGCCTCGGCTATCGTCATCGCCGCCTACCCTTCAGCTTCGACTTCTTAATCAGCCCCTCGTACTGATGGGCCAACAAATGCGAGTGGATCTGGCCCACCGTATCCATCGTGACAGAAACCACGATCAGCAAGCTGGTGCCGCCAAAGTAAAACGGCACCGCCAGACGGGATATAAGGATCTCCGGCAAGAGGCAGACCAAGGCCAGATAGGCCGCACCAACCACAGTGAGGCGGGTTAGGACAAAGTTGATGTACTCGGCCGTGTTCTTGCCAGGCCTGATCCCGGGGATGAAGCCGCCGTGTTTCTTCAAGTTGTCCGCCGTATCGACTGGATTGAAGACGATCGAGGTGTAGAAAAAGGCGAAGAAGACGATCAGTCCGATATAGATCAAAAGATAAAGCGGCTGTCCGCGACCGAGCGCCGCGGTGATGGTGGTGAGCCAATCCGGTCCCGTCTGGCCGGAAAAACCGGCCACGGTCAAGGGCATGAGCAACAGGGAGCTGGCGAAAATCGGCGGGATCACGCCGGAGACATTGAGCTTTAACGGCAGGTGCGAGGATTCCCCGCCGAACATCTTGTTGCCGACCTGGCGCTTGGGATACTGCACGACCAGCCGCCGCTGGGCCCGTTCCACGAAGACGATAAAGGCGATCACCACAACCGCCATGACCAAAAGGAAGATGATCATGGCCGCCGACAGCGCCCCGGTTCGCCCGAGCTCCAAGGTGCTCGCTAAGGCCACCGGCAGGTTGGCGACGATACCTGAGAAAATGATCAAGGATATGCCGTTGCCAACGCCGCGCTGGGTAATTTGCTCGCCCAGCCACATCAGGAAGATGGTGCCGCCGGTCAAGGTAATCACCGTGCTCACCCGGAAGAAGACACCCGGGTCGATCACCGCCGAACCGCTTGGCCCTTGCATGTTCTCAAGGCCAATCGAGAGACCATAAGCCTGGAAGGAGGCCAAAAGCACCGTGCCATAGCGGGTGTATTGGTTGATCTTCTTGCGGCCCGCCTCGCCTTCCTTCTTTAAGGCTTCCAGCTTCGGCGATACTGCCGTCAGCAGCTGCATGATGATCGCTGCCGAGATATAGGGCATGATATTGAGGGCAAAGATGGTCATGCGCCCCAGCGCACCGCCGGCAAACATGTCGAACATGCCCAACATGCCGCCGGAATGTTGTTGGAAGATCTGCGACAGGACGAAAGGGTCGACACCGGGTACGGGGATGTAGGTACCCAGGCGATAGATCACCAGCGCGCCGAGGGTAAACCAAATCCGCTTCTTGAGTTCGGTCGCCTTGGCAATGGCACCGAAATTGAGGTTGGCGGCAAGCTGCTCAGCGGCTGAAGCCATGAAGCGGTTCCTTATCTAACGACCGGGAGGGCCTGGTCGGGCCACTCCCAGTATTCCGGGCGATCGCGATGGCAGCCCGACAATGCAACTATTCCGTCCCTTCGGTGCTGTTCTGTTCCTTATCTTGAGCCGGTTTCTTCGGCGCCGCGATGATCACCTGACCACCCGCCTTTTCCACGGCCGCAACCGCCGCCTTAGAGGCGCCGGCAACAGTGATTTGAATTTTGGTGTTGATTTCGCCTTTTGCAAGCAGACGCACACCATCCTTGGCGTTTTTCATCAATCCCGCGGCCGTCAGGGCCGCCACATCGATCGGCTGGCTGCTATCCAAACGCTTGGCGTCGATCGCCGATTGGAGACGACCCAGGTTGATGGCAACGAAGCGTTTGGCGAAAATGTTGTTAAACCCGCGCTTGGGCAGGCGCCGGTGCAAGGGCATCTGCCCCCCTTCGAAGCCTTTGATGGCAATACCGCTGCGTGACTTTTGCCCCTTGTGGCCCTTGCCACAGGTCTTGCCAGTGCCCGAGCCAATCCCTCGCCCGACCCGCTTGCGCGACCGTGTGGCCCCACCGTTATCTGCTATCTCGTTCAGCCGCATCGTTTTCTTCCTTTAGGTGCCATCCGGTAGGTGCCATCCGGGTCGCCGATGGCCATCCGGCCCTAATTATTGTCTTCCACCCGCACCAGGTGGCTTACCTTGTTGATCATGCCTCGCACTGCCGGCGTATCCTCAAGCTCACGGGTGCGATGCATCTTGTTCAATCCCAAACCCACCAAGGTGGCCCGCTGATCCGAGCGGCGGCCAATCGGGCTGCCGATTTGGGTCACCTTGACGGTGCTAGCCTTTTTCTTCGCCACCGCCTTTACTCCCTGGCTTCGGCTGCCGGTTTGTCGCGCCGGCCAATGATATCTGCCACTTTCTTGCCGCGACGCTGGGCGACCATGCGCGGGCTAAAGCAGCGGTCCAGGGCCGAGAAAGTGGCCTTGATCATGTTGTGCGGATTGGAGCTACCGACCGACTTGGCGACCACGTCCTGGACACCAACCGCTTCGAAAATGGCCCGCAAAGGACCGCCGGCGATGATCCCGGTGCCCGGCGGCGCCGCCCGCAGCACCACCCGTCCGGCGCCGTAATGGCCTTCCACATCGTGATGCAGAGTGCGTCCCTCGCGCAGGGGGACCCGCACCATGGCCCGCTTGGCCGATTCCGTGGCTTTGCGGATTGCCTCCGGCACTTCGCGCGCCTTGCCGTGACCATGGCCGACCCGGCCGCGGCCGTCGCCGACCACCACCAAGGCGGCAAAACCAAAGCGTCGTCCGCCCTTGACCACCTTGGCCACGCGGTTGATGCCGACCAGCTTTTCCACCAATTCCGGCTCGTCGCGGTTGCCTCGATCATCGCGACCGCCGCGGCCGTCTCTTTGTGGTCGTGCCATCTTTACTTGGTCCTTCTAAAACGACAGTCCGGCTTCACGAGCCGCATCGGCCAGGGCCTTGACCCGGCCGTGGAAAATGTAGGCGCCGCGATCAAACACCACCTGCTTGACCCCCGCCGCCGTCGCCCGTTCGGCGATGAGTTTGCCAACCGCAGAGGCCGCCTCGCGGTTCGCTCCGGTCTTGACCGAACCGCGCAGGTCCTTATCCAAGGTGGAGGCAGCCGCAAGCGTCGTGCCTTTGGCGTCGTCAATCACCTGGGCGTAGATATGCTTCGAAGAGCGGAACACCGACAGTCGCAGCCGGCCTCGGCTCTTGCCTCGTATCTTGTTGCGAACCCGCCCGCGGCGGCGCTCAAACAATTGTTTGGTCGTGGCCATGGCTACTTCTTCTTGCCTTCCTTGCGTAGGATAATTTCCTCGGCGTATTTGATGCCCTTACCCTTATAGGGCTCGGGCGGACGGTAGCTGCGCACCACCGCCGCCAGTTGTCCAACGACTTGCTTATCGGCCCCGGTGATCTCGATCAGCGTCGGCCGTTCGCACTTGACCGTGACGCCATCGGGAATAGCTTGGGCAATATCATGGCTATAGCCGAGCTGCAGCTGCAGGGTTTGTCCCTGAACCGCCGCCCGGTAGCCGACGCCGCTAATCTCCAACTTCTTGGTGAAGCCCTGAGAAACGCCTTGCACCATGTTTTGCAGGCGTGCCCGCGTGGTGCCCCACATGGATCGCGCCCGCTTGCTCTCGCCTCGTGGCGCGACGGTCAACTTGCCATCTTCGAAGGTAAAGTCGACGTCATCGGTCACCACGTAACTAAGCTCTCCGAGCTTGCCCTTCGCCGTCACCTGCCGATCATCGACGCGGACTTCGACGCCATCGGGAATGACTACCGGATTCTTGCCTACGCGCGACATCGCCTGATTCCTTAGAACACCTTACAGAGAACTTCGCCACCGACATTGGCCGCCCGCGCTTCCTGGTCTGACATCACGCCGCGCGGCGTCGACAAGATGGTAATGCCCAAGCCGTTATGGACCCGGGGCAGTTCTTTGATCTTCGAATAAACCCGGCGGCCTGGCTTTGAAACCCGGGCAATCTCCCGGATCGCCGGCTCGCCGTCGGCATATTTAAGCTCGATCTTAAGTTCACCAAGACCAGGGCCGACCGGCTTAGCGCTGTAGCCACGGATGTAGCCTTCCCGCTTCAACACTTCCAGCACATTGCTCCGCAGGCGTGAAGCAGGTGCCAAGACCGCGGACTTGTGCGCTCGTTGCCCGTTACGAATGCGGGTCAGCATATCTCCCAGCGGATCGCTCAACGCCATGACGCGAACCCTTTCCTACCAGCTTGACTTCACCATCCCAGGGATCTGACCAACCGAGGCCAGATCGCGCAGGGAGACACGCGACAAACGGAACTTGCGATAAAACCCGCGCGGTCGCCCGCTCACCTGACAGCGATTGCGTACCCGAGTCCGCGAGCTGTTGCGCGGCAGTTTCGCCAGTTTCAAGTAAGCCTGGAAACGCTCCTCCGGCGCCAAGCCGCGATCCTTGCCGATCGCCTTCAGCTCGCCCCGCTTGTTGGCAAACCGCGCCGCCATACGTTCCCGTTTCCTATTGCGTTCGACCGCCGACTTCTTCGCCATGGTCTTGGGATTCCTTGTCCTACCAACTACCGATTTAACGGCAAATCAAAAGCCTTGAGGAGCGCTTGCGCCTCCTCGTTACTGTTCGCCGAAGTGCAGATCACCACGTTGAGGCCGCGGATCGTGTCGACCTTGTCATAGTCGATTTCCGGAAAGACGATCTGCTCTTTCAGCCCCATGGCATAGTTGCCGCGGCCGTCGAAGGCCTTGGCCGAAAGACCGCGAAAATCGCGGACCCGCGGCAAGGCCACGGTCACCAGGCGGTCCAAAAATTCATACATGCGGTCGCGCCTGAGGGTGACCTTGCAGCCGATCGGCATGCCTTCGCGCAGCTTAAAGCTGGCGATCGAGCGCTTGGCACGGGTGACAATCGCCTTTTGCCCGGTGATTTGCGCCAGTTCCTTGGCGGCACCCTGGACCTTCTTTTGATCCTGCACCGCCTCACCAACACCCATGGAGACGACAATCTTCTCCAACTTGGGCACTTGGTTGACGTTCTTATAGCTGAACTGCTCCATCAAGGCGGCCTTGATGGTCTCGTTATAGCGCTGCTTCAGGCGCGGCAACTGGCCGTTCGCCGCTGCGGCTTGTTTCTCACTCATTGGTCGATAACCTCACCTGAGCGGCGGGCCACCCGCAGTTTGCGCCCCCCTTCGTCCACCTTGAAGCCGACCCGGGTCGGCAAATCAGTTTTCGGATCGATATGGGCGACATTGGAGATATGGATCGGTGCCTCTTTCTCGATGATCCCGCCGGCACTGGTCTGCGACGGACGCGTGTGCCGCTGCACCAGGTTGACGCCCTGCACCAAGACCCGATCGTCCTTGCGCAGCACCCGCAGCACTTCGCCGTTCTTGCCTTTCTCGCGGCCGGTGATCACCGTCACCTTGTCGCCTTTCTTTATCTTGAACTTCTTGGCCATCACAGCACCTCTGGTGCGAGCGAGATGATTTTCATGAACTGCTTGGCGCGCAGCTCGCGGGTTACTGGGCCAAAAATGCGCGTGCCGATCGGCTCGTTCTGCTTGCTGATCAGCACCGCCGCATTGCTGTCAAAGCGAATGCTGGTCCCGTCTTGGCGGCGTATCTCCTTGGCTGTACGGACGATCACCGCCCGATGGATGTCGCCTTTCTTGACCCGGCCGCGCGGTATCGCCTCCTTGACCGAGACAACGATGACGTCGCCGACTCCCGCCGACATCCGCTTCGAGCCACCCAGCACCTTGATGCACTGCACCCGCCTGGCACCGGAGTTGTCGGCGACATCCAGCTGTGTTTGCATCTGGATCATCGAGATTGCACTCCCTTCAAATCCGGCCCGCTAGGCTTGCCCGGCCGCTGCTTCGACCTCATCAAAGATGACCTCCCAAGACTTGGTCTTGGAAATTGGCCGACATTCGCGAATGCGAACCATATCGCCCGCCTTGCAGCGGTTTTCCGCATCGTGCGCGTGGTAGCGCTTGGAGCGCTTGATAAACTTCTTGTAGAGCGGATGCATGACCCGCCGCTCGACCAAGACGGTAACGGTTTGATGGCACTTGTCGCTGACCACCAAGCCTTGCAAGACACGGCGTGGCATTTAGCTTTCTCCTTTGGCGGCGGCTTGTTGCTTCTCCGCCAGCAGTGTTTTGATGCGCGCCACATCGCGGCGAACGCTGCGCATACGAGCAGTGTTTTCCAACTGGCCGCTGGCCCGCTGGAACCTGAGGTTGAACTGCTCTTTCTTCAGGCCAATCAGTTCGTCGCGCAGTTCGTCTTCGGTCTTGGTCCGCAAATCCGCCGCTTTCATGATCCTAGCCCTCTTCACTCACGCGACTGACGAACTTGGTCGCGATCGGCAGTTTGCTGGCAGCCAGTGCAAAAGACTCCTCGGCAACGTTCTTGGGCACGCCATCCAGCTCGAACAGGATCCGTCCGGGCTTGACCCGAACCGCCCACCATTCTGGCGAGCCCTTGCCCTTGCCCTGCCGCACTTCCGCCGGCTTGGAGGACACCGGCACGTCGGGGAACACCCGGATCCACAGCTTGCCAACACGCTTCATGTGACGGGTGATGGTACGGCGCGCCGCTTCGATCTGGCGCGCCGACAGCCGCGATGGCTCCATGGCCTTCAGGCCATAGTTTCCAAAGTTCAGGGTCGTGCCGCTGCTGGCCCGGCCACGAATGCGGCCCTTATGCGCCTTGCGGTATTTGGTTCTCTTCGGCTGTAGCATCGCCCTTGTCCCTTACTCCACCCGGCCTTCAGCGGCCGGCCTGCGCTTCTTGCAGCCGCTTGTCCTGGGCCATGGGGTCGTGCGCCAAGATCTCGCCCTTGAAGACCCAAACCTTCACCCCGCAAGTGCCGTAGGTGGTCTTAGCCGTCGCCTCGCCGTAATCCACATCGGCACGCAGGGTGTGCAGCGGCACCCGTCCCTCGCGGTACCACTCGGTGCGGGCAATCTCGGCACCCCCCAGGCGGCCGCCGCAATTGATGCGAATGCCCAAGGCACCCAGGCGCATGGCCGACTGCACGGCCCGCTTCATCGCCCGCCGGAATGCCACCCGGCGCTCGAGTTGCTGGGCGATGTTCTCGGCCACCAACAGGGCATCGATCTCCGGCTTGCGGATCTCCACAATATTGAGGTGGACCTCGTCACCGGTGCGCTTTTGCAGTGCGCTGCGCAGCTTCTCGATATCCGCGCCCTTCTTGCCGATCACCACCCCCGGCCGAGCGGTGTGGATGGTAATACGCGCCTTTTTGGCCGGCCGTTCGATTACGATCCGGCTACACCCGGCCTGCGCCAGGCGCTTGCGCAAGTAGTCGCGGATCGCCAAATCCGCGTGCAGCAACTGGGCATAGTTCTCATCGGCAAACCAGCGTGAATCCCATGTCCGGTTGATGCCGACGCGGACGCCGATCGGGTTGATTTTTTGGCCCATCTAGGCTTGCTCCTCACGCTCGCGCACGACTACGGTCAAACGGCTCCACGGCTTCTGAATCCGCCCCGGACGCCCCTTGGCCCGGGCCCGAAAGCGTTTCATGACAAAGGACCGGCCGACCGAGGCTTCGGCCACGTAGAGCCGGTCTACATCCAGTTGATGGTTGTTCTCGGCATTGGCGATCGCCGACTGCACCACTTTCTTGACGTCGCCGGCGATGCGTTTTTTGGAAAAACTGAGCTCCGCCAGAGCCGCCTCGGCGCTGAGGCCGCGAATGGACTTGGCCACCAGATTGAGCTTTTGCGCGCTGGAGCGCAGGTTGCGCCCCATGGCCATCGCCTCATCGTCGCCCTGTCGGCGCAGGAACTTAGGCTTTCCCATGGTTTACCGCCTCTTCGCCTTCTTGTCGGCCGCGTGCCCCAGGAAGGTGCGGGTCGGGGCGAACTCGCCGAACTTGTGGCCGATCATGTTCTCGGTCACCAGCACCGGCAGGAACTTGTGCCCGTTGTAGACCCCGAAGGTGAGGCCCACGAATTGCGGCATGATCGTCGACCGGCGAGACCAGATCTTGATGATCTGATTGCGGCCCGAGGCCCGCGCCTTCTCCGCCTTGGCCAAGAGGTAGCCGTCGACGAAGGGGCCTTTCCAAACTGATCGTGACAAGAGCCTTGCCCTCCGTTACTTCTTCTTGTGGCGGCGACGCACAATGAGCGCGTCGGTCTTCTTGTTGCTGCGGGTCTTGGCGCCCTTGGTCGGCTTGCCCCAGGGGGTGACCGGATGGCGCCCGCCCGAGGTGCGGCCTTCACCGCCGCCGTGCGGATGGTCAACCGGATTCATCACCACGCCGCGCACCGAAGGTCGCTTGCCAAGCCAACGCTTGCGCCCGGCCTTGCCAAGCTTGATGTTGGCCTGATCCGGGTTCGACACGGCACCGATGGTGGCCATGCACTCGGCGCGCACCATGCGCACCTCCCCGGAACTGAGCTTGAGCAAGGCGTAGCCCGCATCGCGGCCGACGATCTGCACATAGGTGCCGGCGGAGCGGGCCAGTTGGCCGCCCTTGCCTGCCTTGAGCTCCACGTTGTGGACGATGGTGCCCACCGGAATGGCCGACAGCGGCATGGCATTGCCCGGCTTGATATCGGCCCGCGCGCCGGAAATGACCGAGGCACCGACCGCCAGCCGTTGCGGCGCCAGGATGTAACTCAGTTCACCGTCCTCGTACTTGATGAGGGCGATGAAGGCGCTGCGATTGGGATCATACTCAAGACGTTCCACCGTGGCCGGCATATCGAACTTACGCCGCTTGAAGTCGACCAAGCGATAGCGCCGCTTGTGGCCGCCGCCGCGCCGTCTGGCGGTAATGCGGCCACAATTGTTGCGCCCGCCCTTTTCGGTCAACCCGGTGGTCAGCGCCTTGACCGGCTTGCCCTTGTAAAGACCGGAGCGATCCACCAAGACCAGCCCGCGGCGCCCCGGGGTAACGGGGTTATATTTCCTCAGCGCCATAGCCTCGTCCCCGCTCCTAAATACCTGTGGTCACGTCGATGCTGTGGCCTTCGACAAGGGTGATGAAAGCCTTCTTGAAGTCGCTGCGGCGACCTGGGCGGCCGCGAAAGCGTTTCACCTTGCCGTTTTGCCGCAGCGTGTTCACCGCCTTCACCTTGACGTTGAAGAGCTGCTCGACCGCAGCCTTGATCTCCGGCTTGCTGGCGTCCAGCGGCACGATAAAGGTCACCTGGTTATGCTCCGAGCCGAGGGTCGACTTCTCGGTCACCACCGGGCGGCGGATGAGGCTGTACATCCGCTCGACGGAAATCTTGATATCGCCCTTTCTCGGCGGTCGCGCTTTGCTCATTTCAGCCGTGCCTCCAACGCCGCCACCGCATCCTTGGTCAAGACCAGGGTATCGCGGCGCAAGATGTCATAGACGTTCGCACCCTGCTGCGGCAGCACATCGATGCCGGCGATGTTGCGCGCTGCCCGGGCGAAGTTCTCATCCAAGGCGCCGCCGTCAATGATCAGCGCTTGTTGCCATCCCAGGGTCTTGAGTTGGCCGGCCAGATCCTTGGTTTTGGCGCTGTCGGACTTGGCTGCTTCCAGGACCACCAGCTTGCCCTCGGCCAGCTTGGCGGAAAGCGCCGTCTTCAAGCCGAGTTTGCGCACCTTCTTGTTCAAACCGGTTTCATGGGAGCGCGGCAGTGGCCCAAAAGCGCGCCCGCCGCCCTTGTACTGCGAGACCCGCAGAGATCCCCGCCGTGCCCGGCCCGTACCCTTCTGCCGCATGGCCTTGGCCGTGGTGCCGCTGACCTCGCTGCGCCCCTTGACCGAATGGGTCCCGGCTCGCCGTTTGGCCAACTGCCAGTTGACCACCCGGGCCAAGATGTCTTTACGGGCCGGCAAGGCGAAGACCGCGTCGTCGAGTTCCAACTCGCCAGCCGACTGATTATCGAGCGTGGTGACCGGGCATTTCATTGCGCGTCATCCTTCCCGCCATCACCGCCGGCGCTTTTGGCCTCGGGCGCGGCCGATTCCTCAACCGGCGTATCCTCTGCCGCTTGATCTTCTGCCGGCGCTTGATCTTCTGCCGGCGGCGACACCGCCTCGGGTTTTGCCACCTCGATCAGGCCGGCCGGCAGCGGCGCTGAATCCGGCAGCGGCTTCTTCACCGCATCTTGAACCAGCACCCAGCCGCCCTTGGCGCCGGGCACCGCGCCCTTGACCAGGATCAAGCCGCGCGCCACGTCGGTGGAAACCACCTCGAGATTCTGCGTTGTGACCCGGGAATCACCCAAGTGCCCGGCCATCTTCTTACCTTTGAAGACCTTGCCCGGATCTTGGCTGTTGCCGGTCGAGCCATGGGCCCGGTGCGAGATCGAGACCCCGTGGGAGGCCCTGAGGCCGGCGAAATTGTGGCGCTTCATCGCCCCGGCGAAACCCTTGCCGATCGAGGTGCCGATCACATCCACATACTGCCCGGCGACAAAATGCTCGGCGCTGAGGCGGGCGCCTGGCTCCAAGACCGCGTCCTCGGAGACCCGAAACTCCGCCAGTTTGCGCTTCGGCTCCACCCGGGCCTTGGCAAAGTGCTCGCGCTGGGCCCGGCTCACATTCTTGACCTTGGCCTTGCCGGCACCCAGCTGCACCGCCCAATAGCCGTCCTTCTCCATGTTGCGGACCGTCACCACCTGGCAATCGTCCACATGCAGGACCGTCACCGGCAGGTGCTGCCCGCTGTCGGAAAAAACCCGGGTCATGCCGAGCTTGCGGGCGATCAAACCACTGCGCATCGCCCTAGCCCTTCAGCTTGATCTCGACGTCGACACCGGCGGCCAGATCGAGCTTCATCAAGGCATCGACAGTCTGCGGCGTCGGGTCAACAATATCGAGCAGCCGCTTGTGGGTGCGGATTTCAAACTGCTCGCGGCTTTTCTTGTCAATGTGCGGCGAACGCAGCACCGTGAACTTCTCGAAGCGGGTGGGAAGCGGAATCGGTCCGCGCACCTGCGCCCCGGTCCTCTTGGCCGTATTGACGATTTCCGAGGTGGACTGATCCAGCACCCGGTGGTCATAGGCCTTGAGGCGTATTCTTATGTCTTGCCTGTCCATGGTTCCAAGCTCGCCTAACAGCGTTCCCAGCTAAAGAGGCCGCCGAACCCCTCGGCGGCCTTTGTCATTTTTCGCCTACTTGACGATGGCGGCGACGACGCCGGCGCCGACGGTGCGGCCGCCCTCGCGGATGGCGAAGCGCAGGCCCTCGTCCATGGCGATCGGCGCGATCAGCGACACCGACATCGACACGTTGTCGCCCGGCATCACCATCTCGGTGCCCTCCGGCAGGGTCACAACCCCGGTCACATCCGTGGTGCGGAAGTAAAACTGCGGCCGATAGTTGGTGAAGAACGGCGTGTGCCGGCCGCCCTCCTCCTTGGTCAGAATATAGGCCTCGGCCGTGAACTCGGTGTGCGGCGTGATCGAGCCCGGCTTGGCCAGAACCTGGCCGCGCTCCACCTCGGTGCGCCCAATACCACGCAGCAAGGCGCCGATGTTGTCACCCGCCTCGCCCGAATCCAACAGCTTGCGGAACATCTCGACCCCGGTGCAAACCGTCTTGCGGGTGTCCTTGATGCCGACGATCTCGATCTCCTCGCCGACCTTGATCACCCCCCGCTCAACCCGGCCGGTCACCACCGTGCCGCGGCCCGAAATCGAAAACACATCCTCAATCGGCATCAGGAAGGGGCGGTCCTTGGGCCGCTCCGGCTGCGGCACATAGTCGTCAACCGCCGCCATCAGCTCCATCACCGAGCCCTGGCCGCGCGCCTCGTCACCCCCCTCAAGCGCCTCCAGCGCCGAACCCCGGATCACCGGTATGTCGTCGCCCGGAAAGTCATAGCTCGACAACAGCTCGCGAACCTCCAACTCAACCAGGTCCAAAAGCTCCTCGTCGTCCACCATGTCCGTCTTGTTCATGTAAACCACGATCGCCGGCACCCCAACCTGGCGCGCCAGCAAAATGTGCTCGCGGGTCTGCGGCATCGGCCCATCGGCCGCCGAAACCACCAAGATCGCCCCGTCCATCTGTGCCGCCCCGGTGATCATGTTCTTCACATAGTCCGCATGACCCGGGCAATCCACGTGCGCGTAGTGCCGATTGGCCGTCTCGTACTCCACATGCGCCGTCGATATCGTGATCCCCCGCGCCTTCTCCTCAGGCGCCTTGTCAATCTGGTCATAGGCCGTGAATTGAGCCCCGCCGCTCTCCGCCAATATCTTCGTAATCGCAGCCGTCAAGGTCGTCTTGCCATGATCAACATGGCCAATCGTCCCTATGTTGCAGTGCGGCTTCGTGCGCTCAAACTTAGCCTTTGCCATCGGTCCTTCTCTCCGTTCTTAGGCCTTCGTGTGCGTTTTAGTGTCCTTAAACTCTCGTGACCAAGTCGGCGTCCTAGGCCAACTTGGCCACCACTTCATCGGCGACAGCCCTGGGTACGCGCTCGTAGTGGTCGAAATGCATGGTGTACTGGGCCCGCCCCTGGCTCATGGAGCGCAGGGTATTGACGTAGCCGAACATGTTGGCCAGCGGCACCATGGCGTTAATGACCCGCGCATTGCCCCGGGTATCCATGCCCGAAACGTTGCCGCGGCGGCTGTTGAGGTCGCCGATGATGTCACCCATGTACTCTTCCGGCGTCACCACCTCGACCCGCATCATCGGCTCCAGCAAAACCGGGCCGGCCTTGCTGATGCCCTCGCGAAAGGCGGCACGGCTGGCGATCTCGAAGGCCATGACGCTGGAATCCACGTCGTGCGAGGCGCCGTCCACCAGGCTGGCCTTGACATCGATCACCGGGAAGCCGGCGATCACCCCGGTCTCCATGGCGCCGACTAGGCCCTTCTCCACGCCGGGAACATACTCCTTGGGAACCGCGCCGCCGACCACCTTGTTCTCGAAGACGAAGCCCTCGCCGGGCTCTTGAGGCGCGAAAATCAGCTTGATGCGGGCGAACTGGCCGGAGCCGCCGGTCTGTTTCTTGTGGGTATAGTCGATCTCGGTCTCGCGCGAGATGGTCTCGCGATAGGCAACCTGCGGCGCGCCCACATTGGCGTCGACCTTGAACTCGCGCTTCATCCGGTCGACGATGATGTCGAGATGCAGCTCGCCCATGCCCTTGATCACGGTCTGGCCGCTTTCCTTGTCCGAGGAAACCCGGAAGGAAGGGTCTTCCTGGGCCAAGCGCCCCAAGGCCACCGCCATCTTTTCCTGGTCGCCCTTGGTCTTGGGCTCGACCGCCACCTCGATCACCGGATCGGGGAACTCCATGCGCTCGAGGATTACCGGGCGCTGGGGATCGCAGAGGGTCTCGCCGGTGGTGGTCTGCTTCAGCCCGGCAATGGCGACGATCTCGCCAGCCCGCGCCTCCTTGATATCCTCGCGGTGGTTGGCGTGCATGGCCAGCATGCGGCCGACCCGCTCGCGACTATCCTTGACTGAGTTCAAGACCTGGCTGCCGCTCTGTAGCACGCCGGAGTAAACCCTAACAAAGGTCAGGGAGCCGACGAAGGGATCGGTCATGATCTTGAAGGCCAAGGCCGACATGGGTGCATCGTCATCGGACTCGCGCACCACCGCTTCCTCGCTGTCCGGTTTAATGCCCTTGACCGGCGGCACATCGAGGGGTGACGGCAGATAGTGGACCACCGCATCCAGCAGCAGTTGGACCCCCTTGTTCTTGAAAGCAGAGCCACAAAGCACCGGCACGAAATCAGCGGCACAGGTCCCCTTGCGAATGCAGCGCCTGAGAGTCTCCTCGTCCGGCTCCTCACCTTCTAGATAGGCTTCCAGCGCCGCTTCGTCCTGTTCGACCGCGGTCTCGACCAGCTGCTCGCGGTAGCTGGCCGCCTGCTCAGCGAGCTCCGCCGGGATCTCCTGGATCACATATTCGGCGCCCATGGTCTCGTCTTTCCAGACCGCTGCCTTCATGGTCACCAGATCGACGACGCCGACGAAGTCGGCTTCCGCGCCGACCGGCAATTGGGTCACCAAGGGCTTGGCCCCCAAGCGGTCGACTATCATGTCAACGCAGCGGAAGAAATCCGAGCCGGTGCGGTCCATCTTGTTGACCAGACAGATGCGCGGCACGCCGTACTTGTCGGCCTGGCGCCACACGGTCTCCGACTGCGGCTCGACGCCCGCCACCGCATCGAAAACGGCGACCGCGCCATCCAGAACCCGCAGCGAGCGTTCGACCTCGATGGTGAAATCGACGTGGCCCGGGGTATCGATGATGTTGATCCGATGATCGCGCCAAAAGCAGGTGGTCGCCGCCGAGGTGATGGTGATGCCGCGCTCTTGCTCCTGCTCCATCCAGTCCATGGTGGCAGCGCCGTCGTGCACCTCGCCGATCTTGTGCGACTTGCCAGTATAGTAGAGGACGCGCTCCGTGGTCGTGGTCTTGCCGGCATCGATGTGCGCCATGATGCCGATGTTGCGAAAACGGGCAAGCGGTGTCTTACGAGCCATGACCGGGCACTCTTGCTGTCCTAATGTTACCAGCGGTAATGGGAGAAGGCCTTGTTGGCCTCCGCCATGCGGTGGGTATCTTCACGCTTCTTAACGGCGGTGCCGCGGTTGTGCGCGGCGTCCGACAACTCGTTGGCCAAGCGGTCGATCATTGTCGTTTCCGAGCGATTGCGCGCCGCGCCGATGATCCAGCGGATGGCCAAGGCCTGAGCCCGCTCCGCGCGCACCTCCACCGGCACCTGATAGGTGGCGCCCCCGACCCGGCGCGATCGCACCTCGATCTGCGGGCGCACGTTTTCCAAGGCGTCATGGAAGACCCGCACCGCGTCACCGCCGCCGCGACCCTCGATGCGGTCAAAAGCGCTATAGACAATGCCTTCCGCGACCGACTTCTTGCCGTCATACATCAGGCAGTTCATGAATTTGGAAACCACCTGATCGCCGTACTTCGGGTCTGGCAAGACCTCGCGTTTTTCTGCCCGGTGACGACGCGACATGATCCGATGTCCCTCTCGTTTGGATCCACTAATGCCTTTGACTTCGACGAATGCGGCCGCCCAAATTGGACGGCCCCTCCGCAAATTCCTTCACTTACTTCGGACGCTTGGCGCCGTATTTGGAGCGCCGTTGGCGTCGATCCTTGACACCCTGGGTATCTAGAGTGCCACGAATGGTGTGATAACGAACGCCCGGCAGGTCTTTGACCCGCCCGCCACGGATCAGCACCACCGAGTGTTCTTGCAGATTGTGGCCTTCGCCAGGGATGTAACTGGTGACTTCAAAACCATTAGTCAAGCGCACCCGCGCCACCTTTCTGAGGGCCGAATTCGGCTTCTTCGGTGTCGTCGTATAGACCCGCGTGCAGACGCCGCGCTTTTGCGGGCAGGCAGCCAGAGCCGGCACCTTGTTGCGCACGATTGGCGCCTGGCGAGGCTTGCGAATCAGCTGGTTAATCGTCGGCATTCCGTTACTTCCCAAAGCACACTGGCCAAAGAACACCCCGGCGATGCAAAAGTCCGCGAAGGGGACAAACCACTTGCCCGCCTCGCGGAGCCCTCGAAGCGCCGTCGCTATCCTATAACCCTAATAGTCCCGTATATCCCTGAGGCCGCGTCTAAGCCGCGACGACCTACCACCGGCCTCGCTAAGGTTGGCGCAGCATATTGATGGCCCCCTGCCACGTCAAGATAAAGCTGTGGGGAACGAAGACAATCTCTCCTGGCACGCTATTCGTCCCCGAATGCCAGGCTATTCGGCAGAAAATACGGCCCGTTGCAGCCGTCATCGGGAGGCGAATCGGGCAGCTTTAGCCCCTCCCTTCCCCCGGTTTCTCGTCCGCCAAAAGGCTGCCGGCCAGCTTGACGCCGGTGGCAACCAGTTCGGGTACCACGCTGTGCGCGCCGGCACGCTCGAGCTCCTGGGCATGGGCTTCGTCGCGGGCACGCGCGTAGACCGTCAGTGTCGGGAAGATGTAGCGGACCATGGCCACGATCTGCAGGGCCGCTTTCGGGTTATCGACAGCGACCACCATAGCCCTGGCGCGTTCGACGTGCACGGCCAGCAGCACCTCCGGGCGGGTCGCATCGCCATAATAGGCCTGCAACCCCTTTTGTTGCGCCTGGGTAATACTGTGCGGATTGAGGTCAAGCGCCAGGAAGGGCACGCCGGACTCGCTCAGGCTGCGCGCTACCGCCCGGCCGACCCGGCCGAAGCCGACGATAACAACGTGCTCGTCGATTGC
Organism: Rhodospirillales bacterium; assembly: GCA_965222795.1. Taxonomy (GTDB): domain Bacteria; phylum Pseudomonadota; class Alphaproteobacteria; order Kiloniellales; family CBDCUY01; genus CBDCUY01. The sequence continues at coordinate 5,898,905 of OZ244972.1, forward strand.
CTCGGTGGCTGGCCCGGCGGCCTCGACCTCGGCGACGTGGGACCTTTCGACGGCCCGTTCGGAGCTGCGCCCCAGCCGCGCCAGCAGCGGCGTCAGCATCATGGAGAGCGCGACCACCAGAATGAGCAGCTGGCCATCGCCCCAGGGCAGGACGCCGACGGTCATCGCCGCGCCCAGCAACACGAAGGCGAACTCGCCACCTTGCGAGAGGAGCACGCCGAGATGCAGGGCCTGGGCCGTCGGCAGGCCAAGCCCTCGGCCCAAGGCGATCAAAATCCCGGCCTTCCCGAGCAACAACGCCACTACCAAAGCGGAAATCAGCGCCGCCTCGCTCAGGTTCAAGCGCAGATCAACCTGCATGCCCACAGTCATGAAGAACAGACCCAACAGCAAGCCGCGGAAGGGCTGAATATCGGCATGAACCTGATGGCGGTAAGGCGATTCGGCGAGCAACATGCCAGCCAGCAAGGCGCCAAAGGCCAATGACAAGCCGGCCAGATGGCTGAACAGGGCGGCGGTTAGAACAATGAAAAGGGTCAGCGCGGCAAAGATTTCCGGTTCACGCGTTGCCGCCACCGAAGTGAAGACGTGGCGCAGCACCGCACGACCCACGCCCAGCATTGCCATCACGCCGATGGCCGCCTTCAAGGCAGCGATGCCGAGGGCCACGGCCAGCGAGCTCCCCTCTTGGCCTTGGCCGAGAGCCAGGACCAGCACCAGAAATGGGCCCACCATCAGATCCTGAATGATCAGCACGGCAAAGACGGCCCTCCCGAATTGGGTCGTCAGTTCGCCACGATCCGATAGCATACGCAGCACAATGGCGGTCGAGGAGAATGCCAAGCCCCCGCCGATGACGATCGCCGTCGCTGGCTGGCTGCCCAGGAGCGAGGCTACCGCCGCGATTGCCAGGCTGGTAACCACGACCTGGGCCAAGCCGAGGATGAAAAAACGCCCGCGCATTACCCGCAGGCGCTGGAAGGGCAATTCCAGCCCGACCGTGAAGAGAAGAAAAACAACACCCAATTCGGCCAGGGTTTGGGTTGCCTCGAGATCGTCGACGGCAGCTAGCCCCGCCGGGCCAATCACGGCTCCCGCCACCAGGTAGCCGAGCACCGCCCCGAGCTTCAGTCGCTGGAACAAGGATACCGAAACGACCGCCGCCAGGAGGATGACGACCACGTCGACGAGGTAACCCGTCTCAGGCATCCTGCGCCCCCCTTAAGATCGACCGATTATCGCCGCAGATCGCGGCGATTCGCCAGGCTCACGTGGCCGACCGGGTCGCGGCTGCTAAAGGCCGTCCATGATCGTCGCCATGCGCCGGCTGGAGACCACATGGTTTTCCTTGGCTATGACAAAAATCGCCGTCGCGTCCACCGCCTCGTCTGGCCTTGGGTTACAGCGAATGTCCTTGCCGTCCGCCGCTGCGTAGGCGATCGCCGTGCCAACCCCTTCCTCCATCAGCCGATGCACCACGTCTGCCCAACGCTTGGCCTTAAGGCGCAACTTGTAACCGTGGCATTCGTCGCCGGAGGCGGTGAAAAGATTCTCCAAGATGGCCTCCGACCCTGGGCAGATGACCGCGCGCACGGCAATTTCCGGATAAAATCGCACCGGCCGCAAGACCACCCGCGCGCCGGAGCGTCTCAGGCGTTCGCGGTTGGTGTCATCGACGCTCTCGGCCAGGATCGTAGCTTTGGTTCCTGACTCGGTAATGCGGTGCAGTATGTCGAAGGTGGTGGCATCGGAGCGCGGGTCCACGGCCCTTTCCGCCAAGACAATAATGATCCGCGCTGCCGCAGTATCGCAAGCGGCGATGGCTTCCGGATCGGTCGCGTGACCATGGTAGTGTACCAAGCCGAGGTCCAGTAGGTGTTCCGGCAAACCCTCCGGGTATTCCGGTGTTAACAAGAGAACCGGGGTATCGGCAAAGGCCTCGTGCTCGCGGAACTCCTCAACCAGCCGGGCGAAGTATCGATCAGGGTTGATGGTAGGCGAATTCAGCAAAAGAACGTGATCCTTCATGTGCCATCTCCAGCGCCCGCGCAGCATTTTGAGCCTGCGCTCGGTCCTATAGTCGAAATAGTCGGCTGCCGCATGAAACAAGACGAAGATGCCGCCAATGTAGACCAGCAGAACCGTGGCTATTCGCCCCAGGCCGGTATCTGCCGATAGATCACCGTAGCCGACGGTTACCACCGTGGTCGCGGTCAGCCACCAGGCGTCGGCCAGGGACAGACCCTCGAGGAACATCATCGCTAGGACGTGCAGCGACAGCACCAAGGCGAGATAAAGGCTCGTGCGAATGAGCGATTGGCGAATACTCGCCTGGCGCAATATTCTCTGAAAGTCCTGCCAGCGTCGCCGACGCATAAAAAAGAGTAAAGGCATAACAGCTCGCGCCCCCGAAACGCATTGCTCGGCAAAGCAGAGCATAATCCGTTGCCGTCAACAAGATTTTGCCACCTTGTCGGGGTAATGGGGCCGAGGAAATGGGCCAATCCGGCCCTATGCGGAAACCTCGCGCGGGCTGGCGCCCAGGGTGGTGAGGGACTGCGTCAGTTCAGACAAGGCATTGTCCAAGGCCGCCGGATCCACCGAGCGCAGAACCAGGGTGACTTGAAAACGGCCATCATTGTGCGCCGGATAACTGCCGACCTCGACCGTCGAAAATCGTTGCTCAACGGCAAGGGCCGCCGGCGCGGCAACGCTTTCCGGCATCTCCACCAACAGGCTACGTGATAGCAGTGGCTGGCCACCGCGCAAACGCTCGGCCAGGGATTCGACCATCGCCTGCATCACCTTGGGAATGCCCGCCAGGACAAAGACATTGCCGATCTCAAATCCAGGTGCCTTGCTGATCGGATTTTCAATCAGCCGCGCGCCTTCCGGCGTTCGCGCCATACGCAGGCGGGCCGGATTGAGGTTCGCAAGCCCGTAAAAGTTTTCCAGGATCGCCCGTGCCTCGAGATTCTCTATGAGCGGCACGCCGAAGGCCTTGGCGACACAGTCGGCGGTGATGTCGTCGTGGGTCGGTCCGATCCCACCTGTGGTAAAGACATAGTCGAACTTGGGCCGCACCGCGTTTAGGGTTTCAACAATCGTCGTTTCGACGTCCGGGATCACCCGCACCTCGGTCAGGCGGATGCCCCAGTCGTTGAGGCGCTTGGCCAGGTACGCCAGATTGGCGTCCTGAGTCCGACCGGAAAGAATTTCGTTGCCGATGATGATCAAGCAGGCGGTAACAGTTCTGGTATCGGCGGCAGGCTCGGGCATGGGCTATTGACGGGTATAGCCTTTTTCCACCATGCAACGCTCGAAGTTGGCGGAGCGACGGCGGCGTTCGCTGAAGCGTTTTTGCCCCGATTCCAAAGTCCGATAGCCCAGGCCGGCGTTGATGTCATAGGTCGCCGCCGAACGATCCGCGTCGATCGCCCGGTCATGATCGATCTGCGCCAAGGCATAGCCATAGCAGGCATCTAGATCAGCCCGCAGTTGATCACCTTCGACCCCCGGCTTTACCCAGTTGGCCGTGGTACTGTCGGTATTGGAAGGTTGGTAGCTACCCGCTGGAACGTTGCCGGCACGCGGCCGCGTCGACCGTTCAGAAGGTCCGCCCCAGCTACAGCCGACAACCCCCAGCATAACAACCAGGGCCACGAGAAAATACAATCTGTCCATAGTGAATTGCAATCGTTTAAAGACCTTCCTCACCCGCCGAATCGAAGGTCAGCAATATAGCACTGTCCTTAAGGTGCGTTCGGGCACTGAGTATTGCAAGATCCCTTCGCAGCATTCCCTAGGGCATGTTCCTTGCAATTTTCCAAACATATTTTCACAACGACGATTATTGTATCTAAATCAACCTTTTTTTATATGACATTTACTTATTACATCAGGATAGAAAGATTGCGTGACTGAGGCTGTTTTCCTATTCTGTTTGGCATGCGATTTCCCGATCCCTTGCTGCCAGGTCGCCTGATCCGACGTTATAAACGCTTTCTTTGCGATATCGAGCTTGAATGCGGCGATGTCGTGGTTGCGCACTGTGCCAATCCTGGCTCCATGCTCGGCCTCAAGGAGTCTGGCGCGCGCGTTTACCTTTCACCGGCGCGCAATCCAGCCCGCAAGCTGCGATACTCCTGGGAACTGATCGAAGTCGAGGGTGATCTGGTTGGCATCAATACGAGCCACCCCAACGCGATCGTCGAGGAGGCGATCAACGCCGGTGCCGTATCGGAACTGACGGGCTATGACCAGCTTTCCCGCGAGGTGCGCTATGGCCGCAACAGCCGCATCGACATCCTGCTTGCCAGCGATGGCCGGCCGCCTTGCTATGTCGAGGTCAAGAACGTGCATCTAATGCGCCATCCGGGCATAGCCGAGTTTCCCGATTCCGTGACCGCCCGCGGTGCCAAACATCTGACCGAACTGAGCGACATTGTGCGCGGCGGCGGTCGGGCCGTCATGTTCTTCCTAGTGCAAAGGGGCGATTGCACGGCTTTCAAGATTGCCGCCGACATTGATCCTGCCTATGACCAGGCGTTCCGGGAAGCGAGGGCTGAAGGGGTGGAGGTTTTGTGCTATGATTGTGCAATATCTACCGAGGCTATCGAGCTGAGAGGCCCGATAACACTCGATCGTGACTAGGGTCCGAATGGCCCCGAGGACGGCGACGCTATGAACCAAGATCAGGTGGTCAAACTCTCGCCGGAAGCGCGGCGCATCACCATTCACGGACCGGACGAGTTTGAGGGTATGCGCAAGGCGGGGCGGCTGGCAGCGGAAACGCTAGACTTTATTGTGCCTCACGTACGCCCCGGCGTTACCACTGGCGAACTCGACGCCCTCTGTCACAAGTTCATCGTCGAGCATGGGGCGGTGCCGGCCCCCCTCAACTATCGTGGCTTCCCCAAGTCCATTTGCACCTCTGCCAACCATATCGTCTGCCACGGCATTCCCAGCGAGAAGAAGGTGCTGAAGGACGGTGACGCGCTCAACATCGACGTGACCGTTATTCTCGACGGCTGGCACGGCGACACCAGCCGCATGTTCTATGTCGGCAAACTCGGGGTGAAAGCACGGCGCCTCATCGAGGTAACCTATGAAGCGATGATGCGCGGCATCGCGGTGGTAAGGCCGGGCGCCACCCTCGGCGATATCGGCCATGCAATACAGCAGTTCGCTGAGGGGCATCGCTTTTCCGTCGTTCGCGATTTCTGCGGCCATGGGCTCGGACGGGTTTTTCACGATGCTCCAAGCATTTTGCATTTCGGCCGGCCCGGTCAAGGCATCGAACTGCGCGAGGGCATGTTCTTCACGGTCGAGCCGATGATCAATGCTGGCCGGCCGGAAGTGAAGATTCTCGGCGATGGCTGGACGGCGGTGACCCGTGACAAGTCGCTTTCCGCGCAGTTTGAGCATTCGGTGGGCGTCACTGCCACCGGCCACGAGATCTTTACCTGCTCTCCCAAGGGGCTCGACTATCCACCCTACGCCTTGTAGGGCGGCCCCGATCCGGGGGGCGGCACTGCCTTTGGAGGACGACGATTAGCTATGGGACCAAGACCATGTGCACACTGTTAGAGCACCTGTCCCAAACCATCTTGCGATCAAAGATACTGAGATGGCTGGGCCTTGGCTTATGTTTGCTGGGACTGCCGGTGCTGGCCTCGGTGCCCACCAACGGCGTGCTGGACTTCGAGATCCTGCGCGCCGACGACCCCTTTGGCCGCCACACTCTGACGTTCGAGGAGAAGGATGGCGAGCTGCACGTGAAGATCGACATTCGCCTGCAGTACAAGGTCGCCTTCGTCACCCTGTTCAACTACGAGCATGAAAACCGCGAGGTTTGGCGCGACGGGAAGCTGGTGTCGATCGAAACCAAGACCGACGACGATGGCGACAAGTTCTGGCTGAAGGCCAAGGCCACAGCCGAGGGGCTGGCCGTCGAAGGCTCAAGCGGCAGCTACCTGGCCCCCGCCGACACCTTCCCCACCAGCTATTGGAATATCGGCACCATCGACAAGACCGAGTTACTGGATACGCAAAGTGGCCGCATCGCCAGCATGACAGTGACACCGGTCGGCAAGGAAGATCTGGTCATTGACGGTAAGACCATTGCCGCCAGGAAATACCAAATGCGCGGCGATATCGAACTTGACGTATGGTACGGGCCGAACGACGAAATGCTGAAGATCGAGTTCAGCGCCCGCGGCGCCGATGTGGTCTATCGGCCGTGGAATGGCTCGGCCTCATGACCGCGGCGATCGGATAGCATCGTGGCCGTGGGGGCGGGCTGCGACTGGGTGACAGGGGCCAGTTCCGGCCTCGGCCAGGCGCTCGCCAAACGCCTTGCCAAGGCTGGCCGGCAGGTGGTTGCCTCGGCCCGTCGCGCCGAGCCGCTGCAGGCCCTCGCCGAGGCCTCATCCGATACTCCCGGCCGCATCCATCCGCTGCCCTTGGACGTGACCGAGCCCGGCGCCCTCAAGCAGGCTGTCGCCACCATCGAGGCGGAGATCGCGCCGATCGACCTTGCGGTCTTCAACGCCGGCACCCACAAGCCGGTCTCGGCCAAGACCCTGAATGCCGCCGACTTTCGCAGCCTCGACGAGATCAACTATCTTTCCTTGGTCGACGGCCTGGAAGCGGTGCTCGGCCCGATGCGCGAGCGCCGGCGGGGCCACATCGCGCTGGTCGCCTCACTTGCCGGCTATAGCGGCCTGCCCAGTTCGGCCGCCTACGGCGCCACCAAGGCGGCAGTCATCAACATGGCCGAGGCATTGAAACCGGAGCTGGACGAGATCGGCATCAAGCTGCAGCTGGTCTCGCCAGGTTTCGTCAAGACGCCGCTCACCGACAAGAACCCCTTTCCCATGCCCTTTCTGATGGAGGTGGAGGACGCGGCCGAAGCCTTTTACCGTGGCCTGCAGTCGCAGCGCTTCGAAATCATCTTCCCGCGCCGCTTTGCCTACATCATGAAGGTCTTGCGCCTGCTGCCCTACCCGCTGTTCTTCGCCGCCACCCGCAGGCTGGTGCCGGAGGAAAAGGCGTGAGCCAGGCTCTCTCGATCGAGGAGGCCGCCCGCCGCTATGCCGCATTCTACGAGACTTTGACGCCCACGACGTTGCAAGAGCTACCGAAGCTCTGCCGCCAGGATGTGCATTTCCGCGACCCCTTCAATGACGTGGTCGGTATCAAGCCGGTCACCCGCATCTTCGCGCAGATGTTCGAAGACGTCCTCGAGCCGGCCTTTCTGGTCAGCGATATCGCCATCAGCGGCGATACCTGTTATCTGCGCTGGACCATGACCTTCCGTCGCAAGCCCGGCGAACCCCCCTGGCGGATCGAGGGGATGAGCGAAGTGCGCTTCGACGAGGCGGGCCAGGTCGCCGCCCATATCGATCACTGGGACGCGGCCGCCCAGCTCTACGAGCGGGTGCCGCTGCTGGGCAGCCTCATTCGCCTGGTCAAGCGCCGCCTCAGCTTGCCGCCGGAACCCGATTGAAGACGATGTAAAGCTCGCCGAGCGTGATGCCGAACTTGGTGAGGACCGCGCGGTTGACCAGCACCTGATCGGGCTGCAGGAAGAACCAGTCGTCGAACTGGGTCTCGATGGTACTGTCGTCCACTTCCAGGTCGAGGGTGTAGGCCCAGTTGAGGGCATTGCCATAGGCCACGCCCTTGGCGACGCCGACCACGTCGTCGGCACGGCCTTCATAGTTGTGGTCGTCGATCTTCTCGATGCGCCAAACCCGCTGGTCCACCTCGCCGTCGGCGAAGAGGAAATCCTCGGTAAGCGTGAGGGTACGTCCATCCCACTCGCCCAGAATGTCGACGGTGAACTGCCGCTTCAGGGTTCCGGAGCGGTCGAAGAACACCCCCCAGGCCCTTGTCTTACCGGAAAAAAACTCTTCCAAAACCAGGCGCGGTTCCTTGCCGGCGAAATCCTCCGGCGCCATGGAACTGCAGCCGATGAGGAGGGATGCAAAGATGAGGCTAAGGCCAAGTCGGCGGATCATGGGGTGGCTCCTGTGGCTTTGAGGGCTGACTTGCGGGCGATCAGGCGGCGGATGCGCGCCTGCATGTCCTGGGTGATGGGAAAGCGCCAAATCAGGGCGATGGAGGTCAGTTTGAAGGCGACCGGGGCGAGGCTGTAGAGCGCCACCAGGGTATCCAAGGCCGCTTCCGGTTGCGTCGCGGCAGCCGTGTCGAAGCCCGAGAACTCGAGCAAGGGAAAGGCGATACCCACCGCCAAGGCCAGCGCCAGCTTGGTTGCCATGCCCCAGAGGGCGAAATATAGGCCGGCCCTGTCCGAGCCGCTGCGCAGGCGGTCGAGGTCGATGACGTCGGCTTGGATGGAGGGCGGCAGCACCAGGTCGGCGCCCAGCCCAAAGCCGGTCAGGACGCAGATGATGATGAAGCCGACCAGATCGCCCGGTCCCAGCAAGGGGACGCAGACGAAGACCAGGCAAGCCCCGATCATTGCCCAGGACCAGACCCGGTGCTTGCCGAAGTGAAAGGAGAGCTTCAGCCACACCGGAACAGCGGCCAGGCCGCAGAGGAAGTAAATCAACAACAGAGGCCCTTGCCATTCGACCAGGCCAAGCCGGTGCTCGACGAAGAGCAGGAACAAGGTGGCCGGCAGGCCGTTGGCGATGCCATTCAGGAAGTAAGCGGTGATCACCCGGAGGAAAGGGCCATTGCCGGCCAGGACCGCAAAGCTGCGCCGCCACGGCAAGGGCTCGATGTGCAGGCCGCGCGGCTCGGCAACGATACTACAGGCCACTACCAGGGTAAGCGGCAGAAGTACGACCAACAGCACCGCCAGGGCCGCCAGGGCATCGCCGGCGCCGCCGCCGACCACCGCCGGCAGGCTAACCGCCATCACCAGGCCGAGCACCACGAAGGCCTCACGCGGGGCGGCGATGCGGCTGCGCTCGTGATAGTCGGCGGAAAGCTCGGCCCCCCAAGCGCTGTAGGGCAGGCGGATGAGCGTATCGGCTAGGTAGAGGGCCATGGTCCAGACCAGCAGGAAGACCCAGCCGGCCCCTTCCGGCGGCCGAAACAGCAGCCAGACGCTCAGCATCAACAGCGGCAGGCCAGCCAAAATCCAGGGCTTGCGCCGGCCCCAGCGGGTCTCGAAGCGATCGGAAAGGGCCCCGACCAAGGGATCGGTGATCACATCCCAGATGCGGGCAGCCAAGATGACCGCGCCAACCGTGGCCAGGCCGATGCCCACATCGTCGGCATAGACCGTCGGCAGATAGAGGGTCACCGGCAAAGTCAAGGCGGCCAAGGGCAAGCCTGGCAGGCCATAGGCGAGCAGCCGGCCCGCCGTTAGGCGCTGCCCCGCCGGGGGCATTTAAGGGCTTACCCCATGGGAATCAGCCGACAATACACCGTTGTCATTGCGTGCCCCAATCGTTAGATGGGGCCCGGCAATCCATAAAACCTCGCTGTCGGTCACGATCCACATGGATTGCCGCGTCGCTTGCGCTCCTCGCAATGATAGTCCTCGGAGTGTCCGACTATGCAACCAAAACGCACGCCGGATAATCGGCAAGACCAAAGCTCTAACTTCAGGCCTTGGCCAGGGAGATCTGCTTCACGTCGACCCGGCCAACCCGAAAGCCTGCCTCACTGTAGGCCAGGTAATAGCGCCACATGCGCTTGAACCGCTCGTCGAAGCCGAGATCCTTGATGTTTGGCCAGGCAGCTTCGAACTGCTTGCCCCAGGTCGAAAGCGTGCGCGCGTAGTCCAGGCCATAGCCTTTGTCACTCTCCCAGGAGAAGCCGCTGGCTTTGACTTGTTGCTCCAACGCCTTAGGTGAAGGCAGCATGCCGCCGGGAAAGATATAGCGCTGGATGAAATCGGCGCCGCGCCGATAGCGATCCCAGAAAGCGTCGCTCATGGTGATTACCTGCAAGGCCGCCCGGCCGCCTGGCTTCAGGTTCTCGTGCATCTTGCGGAAGAAGGTTGGCCAATAGCTTTCCCCCACCGCTTCGAACATCTCGATGGAGGCGATGCGGTCGAAGCAGCCTTCCGTCTGGCGATAATCCTGACACTTGATCTCCACCCGCTCCGCCAAGCCGGCTTCGAATATACGTTGGCGCGCATAGTCGTACTGCGCGTCGGAAATGGTGATTGCCGTGACCTTGCAACCGATTTCACCCGCCGCATAGGCGGCAAAGCCGCCCCAGCCACAGCCGATCTCCAACACCCGTTGCTCCGGCTGCAGGCCGGCCATTTGGGCGAGCTTGCGGTACTTGGTGCTCTGCGCTTCTGTCAAGCTTTGGGATTCCGGTTCGAAGACCGCCGAGGAATAGGTCATCGAGGGGTCGAGCCAGCCTTCGTAGAAGCTGTTCCCGAGATCGTAGTGGCGCGCAATATTGCGTTTTGATCCGGTTACCGTATTGGGCTGCATCAGATGGTAGAGCCGATGCACGAAGGTGAAGACCGGGTTGCCGTCGAAGGCGCGGGTCCAGACCGGCTCGTTCAAGAAGCCGAGATAGAGCATGGCAGAAAGGTCCGGCGTCTCATAATCACCGTCGATGTAGGCCTCGGCAAAGCCCGTATCCCCATTGGTCAAGAGGCGCCAGGCCATGCGCGGCCGCCTAACCCAGAGTTCCGCCGAAGGGCCGGGCTCACTGCCATCGAAGAGGTAACGCCGGCCATCCGGCGCCTCGATCACCAGCCTGCCGTAACGAAGTTTTTTTCCGAATCCCAAGAGGATCCGAACCCCAAGCGGCAGTCCGCTCTCATCTTTGGTCAAAACTCTGTCCATGTCCCTTGAATCCCCTCTACTCGGCGGTCTCGAGCCGCGGTGTTGTCACCCGCGTTACCTGGACCGCCGGCGGCGCCGGCCGCTGCTGATAGCGAGCCCCCTTCGCCCAAAGCCATAGTGCTTGCCAGTGAATAGCCCCGATCACTTTAGCCGTCATCAAGGGATAGGCAAAGAAGGCAGCAAGCAGACTTCGGTCGGAAAGAACCTGGCGTCGCCCATTATGCGTGGCAATCAGGATCTCGCCCTCCTCGACTGATTGCCGGATCAGTATCGACAGCCGTTCATCCGGCGCCCTAAGGCGAAACCGATAGCGAGACGCCATCTCGATGAAAGGCGAGACATAGAATAGCTTGTCGCAATCGTGAACCAAGGGCTCGGAGGCGTTGGTCCCCTCCTTGATGGTGAAAAGATAGCCGTGCGTCTGCTTGAAGGTGTTCGAAACCTCATAAAGGATGGCTCTCAGGCGGTCCTGCCGGTCGTAGCAAAACCAAATCGACAGCGGGTTGAAGACATAGCCCAAGAGGCGCGGAAAGCTGTGCAGCAAGACCTTGCCACCGGCCAAGTCCAGCCCCGCCTTGGCCAGCTCCGCGTTGATCCAAGGCCTGAGCGCGGAGCCGTCTCGTCGGCCATGGTCGCGATCTTGAAAGCTGAAGATGTTCCAACGATTGTGCGAAAACAGCCAGAGCCGGCGGTGCAGCTTTGGCAGTTCGTCGATGTCGACCAACAGCGAGAACACCCGGTAGCTAAAGCGATGCCGAAAGGGCCGCAACCGTTTGTGCATGACGCGACCCAAATAGAGGCAGGAGGCGAAGCTTGGCGGCACTCTATCCCTCCCGTGCCTTAGGGCCTGTGGCCATTGATTTCGCCGCTGTGGCGGGATTGGCTTTGTGTCAGGGCTAGGAGCGACGGGCGCGGTGGAGATGGCTCTCCATAAGCCCGGAGCGACGCGGCCCCATAACTATTCAACCGGGCGCAAAGCCGCCCCGTGCCCGCAGCATCCGGCCCCTTTGGCCTGCTGCCGCGTCGCTCGTCTTTGAATATGTCATACATGTCCTGCATCCTCGTTCCTAACAGCAGACCAAAGGGGCTCGGACCACAGCGGCAAAATGAATGGCCACAGGCCCTAGGCCGCCTCGGCGGCTTCCGGCGGCACGTCTCTAAAGACAGCACCGGCGGCGGGGCTGATGGGCGTCACCTCCTTCGCCCATGGCGCTGGGGCGCCCAAGGCCTCGGCAACCTTCAGACCGGCCTGCAAGCCATCCTCGTGGAAACCGTAGCCGCAATAACTGCCGCAGAACCAGGTGCGGGCCACCCCCTGGATGTCCGGCAGTGCACCCTGGGCGGCCAGGGCGGCGCGGTCAAATTGCGGATGATCGTAGCTGAACTCGGCCGCGGTCAGCTCCTGCGCCGGCTCCCGGTGCGGGTTCAGAGACACGAAAATCGGCAGGCGCCGGTCGATGTTCTGCAAGGAATTCATCCAGTAAGTCAGCGACACCACCTGCCGACGATCAAAAGCACCGTCGCTGATGCAATTCCAGCTCGCCCAAACCGCCCGGCGCTTGGGCATCAGTCGGACGTCGCAGTGCAGCACCGCCCGGTTGGTTTCGTAGCGAAAGGCGCCTAGCACGTCGCGTTCGGTTTGGCTGGCGCCCCGCCCCAGCAGCGCCAGGGCCTGATCGGCATGACAGGCCAGCACCAGATGATCAAAGCGTCGCTGGCCGGCATTGCGATCCCTGACAATCACTTCGCCTGCCTGCCTTTCAATGTCGTGAACCGGCGTCGCCAACAGGACCTCGCCGGAGAAATCCTCGACTATTCGCTTGACGTATTCGCGGCTGCCGCCGCTCACCGTCCACCACTGGGGCTGTCCGGCATAGCTTAAGAGCCCGTGATTGTGAAAAAAGCGCACGAAGGTCTTGGCGGGAAAGGCCAACATGCCGTCGAGTGAAGCCGACCAAATTGCCGCGCCCATCGGCAGCAGGTGATCATCAACAAATGCCTGGGAATAGCCACCCTGATTGAGAAAGGCACCGAGCGTCAGCTCCTCTTGCCCCGCATCGTCGACCAGTATTGCCGGTGCCTCGCGGTAGAAGCGCAAGGCGTCGCGTAGCATTCGCCAATAACCGGCACGCAGCAAGTTGCTGCGTTGCGCCAGGAGGCCGCGGATGTTGCCTGCATATTCGAAGGCACCCTTGTGGCGAGAGACCGAAAACGACATCGTGCTCTTTTCGACGGGCACCGCCAGGTGTTCGAACAATCGCACCAGGTTCGGATAATTGGGCTGGTTGTATACGATAAAGCCCGTGTCCACCGGAATCGTCCGATCATTGACCGGCACATCGACGGTGTTCGAGTGACCGCCGAGATAGTTGGCCGCCTCGTAGAGGGTCACGTCGTGACTTCGCCCCAGGGCCCAAGCGGCACCGAGACCACTGATGCCAGCGCCGATAACCGCGATCTTCATGGGAGGCGAGCAGCGGCAAGGTGCCGCCCTAAGGAACAAAGCAGTTGACCAATGCGCAACGATGGCAAGAGCCAAAACCTCGGCAAAGCGATAAGTGTTTCACACAGTATTGACACGTGGTTCCCCTTTTACTTTCGTCTAGCCCCGGCCCGAACAAACCATAGTCAAACCAGACCGCACCGGGCAACCACCCTCTGCAATGCTGCCCCTTCATACGCAGTACTGTGCCAGTTCGATCACTTTGGCCGGCAATTTTCTTGCGCTACCCTCGGTACGGGCCACAGCGACGATTTCGAGCTGGCCAAATCCCGCCAAGGGTCTATGCCCCACTTTGCACCAGTAAGGCAGGATGCGGTCTCGCCCAGGGTACGAGGAGCTGGCGACGGTAAGCGAAAACCCCACGTCGGCCAAGAAGGTGTACCGTGAAACCACCGGGGAACAGGCTCGAAATGGCCGGATCCAGCGCATCCAGGCCACCGGTATAGGCGCCAAAAGCCGGTAAAACTAGGCGCCGGCCATCGCCGACGAAGCAGCGCCCCGACAATCGCTTCGCTCGCACCCTAACGGCCGCCTTGGGATGAAAATGGCCGCTGAGCTCGCCACCGCCGAAGCACTCGGCCTGATGGCGAAACACCAGCCTGCCGACCCGAAACTCTGCGCACGCGGTGCCCCAGGTAACCGGCGGCTCCGGATCATGGTTGCCAAGAATCCAGTACCATTCCCGGCCAGCAGCCAGGCCCGAAAGGGTCCTTGCCTCTTCCTCACCCAGGCGCCGACCGGCTTCGCCATCGTGAAAGCTATCGCCGAGGCAAATCACCTGCCGTGGCTGGTAGCGTTTGATCACCCCAGCAAGGCAAGCCAGGGTCGCCGCCGTGTCATAGGGCGGAATCAGGCGTCCACGGATGGCTTCGGCGCTGCCCTTTTCCAGGTGCAAATCGGCAACCACCAGACAGGCCCGGGCCGGCCAGTAAAGAGCGCCGGTAACGTCGAGCCGCAGGGTTTCGCCATTGATCTCGGTTACCGAAGAGCCGTCAACCGCGGTTTTATTCACAACGGCAGCTCCCCCTGGGCCACGCCTTGAGTCGCCTCTGCGATCAAGGCCTCTGCCCCCTCCTCCAAGAGTTCGTCGTAGGCCTCTCCATAGACTTGTTCGCGGCCGATTTCCAGCAACACCGGCACCGCCAAGGGAGAGATCTTCGGTAAGCTGCGGTGCAGGATACGGCCCTTGACCCGCGATAGCATCGCCGCTAGGCGGCCAATGTCGGTCAGACCGCCGGCCGCGTCGGCCCGCGTCGCCCGCAGCAGCACGTGCTCCGGCTGGTGCTTGCGTAGCACGTCATAGATCAAATCAGCACTCACCGTCATTTGCCGGCCCGATCGCTCGGCGCCGGGCTGGCGTTGCTCCACCAGACCAGCGATCACGGCCGCGCGACGAAAGACTCGGCGTAGCATAGAGGATTCGGCCATCCATGCCTCTAAATCATCGCCCAACATGTCTTCGTCGAATAGTGCGTCGACCTCCTCGGCCGGGCGCAGACTCCAGGCCGCTAGCACGTAGTCGGTGGCGACAAACCCTAACGGTCCAAGGCCAGCGCGCTCCATCCGTTTGGTCAACAGCATGCCGAGGGTCTGATGGGCATTGCGACCCTCGAAACAATAGGCCACCAGGTAGTGACGCTCGCCGCGCGGGAAGCTTTCGACCAACAGGCCGTCGCGCGGCGGCAGCACCGAACACCAAGCCTGCAGCCGCAGCCATTCCTTGACCGCCGGCGGAAAGGCGCCCCAGGCACCCCGTTCTTCCAACATGGCCCGCACTCGCTCGGCCAAGTGGGTGGAGAGCGGCAAGCGTCCGCCCATATAGGTCGGCACCTGGGGCTCCCCCTCGCCGCCCCGGCTGACGACGGCCGTGGTCTCGCGCAGCGCCTCGAAGCGGAGCAGTTGACCGGCGAAGAAGAAGGTGTCGCCAGGCCTCAGGCCCTGGACGAAGTACTCCTCCACCTCGCCCAGGTTCCTGCCGCCCTTCAGGCGCACCTTCACGGTCGGCGCCTCGACGATGGTGCCGACATTGAGGCGATAGCGTTTGGCATGCGCCGGCCGCGCCACCCGATAGCGTCCTTGCTTGTCACGTGCCAGGCGGCGGTAGCGTTCATAGGACTTCAGCGCATAGCCACCGGTGGCGACAAAGTCTAGGACGTCGTCAAAGGTCTGCCGCGACAGTTTGGCGTAAGGGGCGGCCGTGCGAACTTCCTGATATAGGGCATCAGCCTCGAAGGACCCGCCGCAGGCCGTGCCGAGAATGTGTTGGGCCAGGACATCCAATCCGCCTCGCCGCAGCGGATCGCCGTCCAGGGTCAATTCGTGGATTCCCTCCTTGGCCGCCCGACATTCCAGCACTTCAAAGCGGTTGGCGGGCACCAGGAGGGCTCGGCTCGGTCGATCGAGCCGGTGGTTGGAGCGGCCGATCCGCTGCAGCAGCCGCGACACCCCCTTGGGCGCCCCCACCTGCACCACCAGGTCAACCGCCCCCCAGTCAATCCCCAGGTCGAGGGAGGCGGTCGCCACAACGGCGCGCAGATCGCCGCGGGCCATGGCCGCCTCCACCTTGCGCCGCTGCTCCACCGCCAGGCTGCCGTGATGGAGGGCGATGGCCAGGTTATGCTCGTTGCGCCGCCATAGCTCCTGAAAGACGATCTCCGCCTGGGCCCGGGTATTGACGAAGACGATGGTGGTGCCGGCTTGCTTGATGCGTTCATAGATCTCGCTTAAGGCATGCACGGCCATGTGGCCCGACCAGGGTAGCCGCTCGCGGGTGGTCAAGATCTCGACCTCCGCCGGTGGACCGGGCGCGCCGCGGATCAATTGGACACGCTCATCTTCCGGATCGGCATTCGGCGACAGCCAGGCGCGCAGCCCGGACTCGTCTTTCACGGTGGCGGAAAGGCCGATCCGCCTGAGGCCCGGTGCCAGGCTTTGCAAGCGCGCCAGGCCAAGTGACAGCAGCTCACCGCGCTTGTTGTCGACCAGCGCATGCAGCTCGTCGAGGATGATGCAAGACAGGCCGGCAAAGACCTGTGGCGCGTCGTAGTAGGAAAGCAGTAAAGCCAGAGACTCCGGTGTGGTCAGCAGAATCTGCGGCGGCCGGCGGCGCTGGCGTTGGCGTTTGGACTGCGGAGTATCGCCGGTGCGGGTCTCGCACGCAATATCCAGGCCCATCTCGGCGATCGGTGTCATCAAGTTGCGCTGGATGTCGACCGCCAGGGCCTTTAGCGGCGAGATATAGAGGCTGTGCAGCCCTGACGGCGTTGCCCCTGTCTTTCCAGCACCCGCCAAGGCCACCAAGCTCGGCAGAAATCCAGCCAAGGTCTTGCCCCCACCGGTCGGTGCAATCAGCAAGGCCGAGCGGCCGGCGCGCGCCGAGGCCAGCATCGCCAACTGATGGGCGTGCGGCTGCCAGCCACGACCGGCAAACCAGGCCGATATCTTGGCCGGCAGGAGCAGGGAGTCTGCGGAATTCTCCAACATGGCCTCAACTATAGCCAGGCCTGCACCAAGATTAAGACTGCTTAGCCACTTGGAGTAATTCTGGGTATGAATTTGTACATTTTTCCGTACAATCCAGTTAATGGGCGTCTACTCGATTCGCCACAGAGGTCTACGACTATTCTACACGAGCGGCAAAAGTCGGGGCTTGCCACAGTAAAGGCTGGCAAAAATTCGTCGCATCTTGACAGCACTTGGAGATGCAGAATCGCTCGACGAGTTAGCCACTCTGCCCGGTTGGCGCCTGCACCCACTGCACGGCAGGCGGCATGGTACCTGGTCGATCAGCGTCAGCGGAAATTGGCGCATTACCTTTCGCGTGGAACAAGATGGGATCTACGATTTGAATCTTGAGGACTATCACTGATGAGCGAAGAGCCAATCAAACGAGGCATGATGCCAGCTTCACCGGGCGAGTTCATCCGCGAGGAAATTTTGAGCCCTCTTGGTCTCACAATTTCTCAGGCGGCCCGGATAATGAAGCTACGCCGACCCACTCTTTCTAACATCGTCAATGGAAAGGCGAGGCTAACGCCGGAGGTCGCACTGCGCCTTGAGAAAGCCTTTGAAGTTTCCATGGAGCTATTGCTACGCATGCAAGTCTCCTATGACGTTGCCCAAATCCGGGCGCGGGCCGAAGAAATCGATGTAGACCGCTTCAAACCGACAACACGCTAAAATGGCCAGAAGGCCACTCGACAAGCTCGGCGAGAAAGAGTTTCGGCCTAGGTCTTGAGCGCCGGCGCCATTGGCCTTAGCGTTGTGGCAAGAGTCGCCACACGACAGCAGCAGATGAGGGGGTTTCTCGACCAATGACTTTCAGCAGATCTCGCCACGGCCTTGCCTACGGATGGCGGCGCGGGTCGGCTATGGTGTTTCTTCTCTTGGCAGGCGCTGCCTGCGACCCCGCCGCAAAGCAACCGGCCAGCAATGCGGCCGACACGTCGCTTGCAGCTTTTTTCCAGCCCAAGAGCCTTAAGACAGAAGACGCGTTTTCTGGCCTCAATGCCTCGGGCATTGAAAAATGCGTGCCGGACCATCCGGTATCCTATTGCCCCAGAGAGGAAGGTATCTTCAAGCGGCCAGTGGCTGAGCTCTACTACCAACGCCAACTGGCTTTCCTCGCCGGCAATCGGGCCTTCAATGCCAACTGGAAGACGGACGCCGGAGAGAACCCCAACCGCGACGGCCTGGGCCCGGTTTACGACGCACCGTCTTGCAGCCGCTGTCACGTCAACAACGGCCGCGGTCGACCGCCGCTTACCCAAGACGAGCCAATGAAGTCGATGATCGTCCGGATCAGCCTGCCCGGAACATCGGGTCAGGGCGGGCCGCGGCCACATCCCCACTATGGCACCCAGCTCAATGACCAAGCGGTGCCGGGCGTGAAGCCAGAAGGGCGCGCCTACTTCACCTATCAGGAGATTACCGGCCAATTCGCCGATGGCGAGCCCTATAGCCTGCGGCAGCCGCGCTTACAGTTTGCCGATCTCGCCTACGGCCCCCTCGGCGAAGATATCAAGGTGTCGCCGCGGGTTTCGCCCCTGGTGATCGGCCTGGGTCTCATCGAGTCCGTAGCCGAGAAAGAAATCCTGGCTTGGAGCGATCCTGAAGACCGCGACGGCAACGGCATATCCGGCCGCCCCAACCGCGTTGTCGATCCGATCGACGGAGGCCGCAAACTTGGTCGCTTCGGCTGGAAGGCCGGAGTTGCCAGCCTCCGCCAACAGACCGCCGATGCGCTGATTGGCGACATGGGTATTTCTTCGGCGCTCCATAGCCGGCAGAATTGCTCTGCTGTTCAAGCTGACTGCTGGGCCGCAGGCACCGGCGGCGACCCGGAAATCCCGCCAGAGCATTTTGAGAACCTGCTACTCTATATGCAGCTCTTGGGGGTTACCGGGCGGCGCGGCAGGAGTGATCCTGAGGTTCAGCGCGGCGAGGAGATCTTTGCTGAGATCGGCTGTGCTGATTGTCACCGCCCTAGTCTGACGACTGAAAATCGACCTGGCCTGCCGGAGCTCGCCGGCCACCGCATACATCCCTACAGCGACTTCCTGCTGCACGATATGGGACCGGGCCTCGCCGACGGTCGTCCTGAGTTCGAGGCTAACGGCCGGGAATGGCGCACCCCGCCCCTGTGGGGCATCGGCCTTACCGAACAGGTGGGCAAGCACAGTTTTTTCCTGCACGACGGTCGTGCCCGCGGGTTGATGGAGGCTGTGTTGTGGCACGGCGGCGAAGCCAAGGCCTCACGCGATGCTGTCGTCGCTCTTGGCAAATCCGATCGCACGGCCTTGCTACGGTTTTTGAAGTCACTTTAGGATATCTTTCGAGAGGACACTTGCGGTCGAGCCCTATCCTGTGGAAAGAAAGACCCGGGCTACATATTAAGTCTCGATGACATGTCCTTTTATGCCACATTGCCGGGCACGGCCTGTGCAAGCGGACTGCTTTTTGGCATCGGTCGACACCTGGTTTTGGCGTCGATGCTTGCTTCATTGTTTTGCTACTTTAACTTTGATTTGCAAGCTGCTGAAAAAAAGGAAGCTTCATGCGAACGGACGATAGCCGTGTTCAAGGAAGAATACATGGCCGATGCCAACGCATTTCCGCAGATCCGCAAGGAGTTGATTAAGGCCATTGCGCTCTGCCGTGAGGGCAAGAACGACCAGGCGATTGCTGTCATCGAGCAAGTCCGCGAAGAGGTCGGCCTACCCATGGGCTATGGGAAGTAGGTAGGTTTCAGAGCGCGAAAGGAAGATTGATGACAGAGCAGCTTGGCGCCCATCGCAAGACGCTTGGCGCTTGGCTGCGGGTAACCGATGCCGGACTGCACTGCCTGCCCGGCGATTTCTATATCGATCCCTCGCGCCCGGTGGAACGGGCAGTCATTACCCACGGCCATGGCGACCACGCGCGCCCGGACCACGGTGCCGTGTTGGCCACGCCGGAAACACTGGCGATCATGCGCCATCGCTTCGGCGCGCGAGCCGGCCGCCGCATGCAATCGCTCACTTATGGCCAGCCGGCCAATCTGGGGGGCTTGGAGCTGCGCCTAGCACCGGCGGGGCACATTCTTGGCAGCGCCCAGGCGGTCCTCACCTGGCGCGGCCAGCGCATTGTCGTCTCCGGCGATTATAAGCGGCGCCCGGATCCGACCTGTATAGGCTTCGAGGTGGTGCCCTGCCATGCCTTCGTTACCGAGGCGACCTTTGGCCTGCCGGTTTTCCGCCATCCGCCGGCCGAGCAAGAAGTGGCCAAGTTGCTGCGATCGCTGGCTTTGTTTCCGGAGCGCGCGCATCTGGTTGGGGCCTATGCGCTAGGCAAGGCGCAGCGCTTGATCATGCTGTTGCGGGCAGCTGGCTATGATCGGCCGATCTACCTGCACGGCGCCCTTCAAGGGCTTTGTGACTTATACGCGCATTGCGGTATTGAACTCGGGCCGCTAGCGCCTGTCGGCGATCAGGCGAAAGCGGTCTTCGCCGGCCAGATCGTCTTGGCTCCACCCTCCGCTCTCAACGACCGTTGGTCTCGTCGGCTTCCGGATCCGGTCACCGCCATGGCCTCGGGCTGGATGGGGGTGCGCCAGCGCGCGCGCCAACGTGGCGTCGAACTGCCGCTGGTGATCTCCGATCATGCGGACTGGGATGAATTGACCCAAACCCTGTCAGAGGTCAACGCCCCCGAGGTCTGGGTGACCCACGGCAACGAAGAAGCTCTCGTACACCACTGCTGGAGCAATGACATTCGCGCCGCCGCCTTGTCGTTGGCTGGCCGCGGCGAAGAAGAGCAAGAAGCAGCAACAGTCGACGCGACAAGGGCGCCGGAGCTTCGGGTATGAAGGCTTTCGCCGCCCTCCTCGATCGGCTGGCCTTTACGCCTGCGCGTAACACCAAGCTTAGGGTGATCGAGGACTATTTTCGCAGCACCCCGGATCCGGACCGCGGCTATGCCCTTGCAGCCTTGACTGGCTCGCTTGATTTTCCTGCGGCCAAACCCGCCATGGTCCGCGGACTGGTGGAAAGTCGGGTCGATCCTCTGCTGTTCCGATGGTCCTACGACTATGTCGGCGACCTGGCCGAGACCGTCGCCTTGATATGGCCAAGTGCGGGGAAAGAGCCAAATGATCTCACCCTGACCGAGGTAGTGGACAGCCTGCGGCGGGCCGGGCGCAGCGAAGTTCCGGCCATGCTTGCCACCTGGCTCGATGGTTTGGATGCGACAGGCCGTTGGGCTTTGCTCAAGTTGATCACCGGCGGCCTTCGGGTCGGGGTCTCGGCACGCCTGGCCAAGACAGCGCTGGCCCAACTTGGCGGTGTGGCCGTTAGCGAAATTGAAGAGGTCTGGCACGGCCTTTCCCCGCCCTACCCTTCACTATTCGCCTGGTTGGACGGCCGCCAGGATCGCCCCACGGTCGATCCGCGCGCCGCCTTTCGGCCGCTGATGCTGGCCCATCCCCTGGAAGCCGGCGAGCAGGAAAAACTCGACGCCAACGACTATCGGGCCGAATGGAAATGGGACGGTATCCGGGTCCAGCTGGTCGCCGCGGGGGGAGCACTCCGATTGTTCTCCCGCAGTGGCGACAATATCGCGGGCAGCTTTCCGGATATCGCTGCCGTGGCACGCTTCGATGCAGTGCTTGACGGTGAGCTCTTAGTCATGCGCGATGGTCAGGTGGCGGCCTTCAACGACTTGCAGCAACGTCTCAACCGCAAGACCGTGTCGGCCAAACTGCTGGAACGTTTTCCGGCTCACGTGCGGCTCTATGATATTCTTTATGAAGGACCACGCGACCTGCGGCACCTTCCCTTCGACCAACGCCGGCAACGGCTGGACGCTTGGTTCGAGGAGACCAACCCCGAACGCATGGACCTTTCGCCGCTGCTCCCTTTCGCCTCCTGGGATGAGCTGGCGGCGCTGCGCGCCGACGCCCGCGCCCACGGTATCGAAGGGCTGATGCTCAAGCATCGGCAAAGCCCCTATATAGCGGGCCGCCCTAGAGGGCCATGGTTCAAGTGGAAACGCGACGCGCTGACCTGCGATGCGGTGCTGATGTATGCCCAGCGCGGCCACGGCAAGCGCTCCTCCTTCTATTCCGACTACACCTTTGGTGCCTGGCGCAGGGGCGAAGATGGCGGGCCGGAGCTGGTGCCCATCGGCAAGGCCTACTTCGGTTTCACCGACGAGGAGCTGCGCCAGCTCGATCGCTGGGTGCGCAACAACACGGCCGAACGGTTCGGGCCAGTGCGGGCCGTCAAGCCCGGCCTGGTTCTGGAGGTCGCTTTCGACGCGGTGCAGCGCTCGACCCGACACAAGTCCGGTTTGGCGCTACGTTTTCCGCGCATCCACCGTATTCGCTGGGATAAGCCGATCGAGGATGCCGAGCGACTTGAATCCATTGAGCGCCTTATTGAGCCTTAGAAAACCTTACTGAGCCTTGGTCAGATCTTGGCTCAGAGAGTTGCGGCGGAGCGAGGTCACAAATTTGCCGACCCGCGCCACCGCTTCCTCCAGGACGGCCGGCGGCTGCAGGAAGCCGATGCGCACAAAGTTGCTAAGGGTGTCACCGAAGGCAAAACCCGGAATTACCACGATCCCTGCTTCGTCCAACAAGCCGTAGGCGAAGCTCGACCCATCGATGCCAAGCTCGGCGATATCGACCAGCATGAACATCCCCCCATCGGGCAGCACCGGCTTCAAGCCCGGAATTGCCGCTAGGCCCTGATAAAGGACGTTGCGGCGGGTTTCGGACTGTTCGCGAAAGTGCGCCACTTCGTCCATAGGGTGCACCAAGGCCTTAGCCGCCGCATCTTGGGTGAACTGGCTAACCCCAAACAACATCGACTGGGCTAGGTTACAAAGATTCTTGGCCAGCCCACTCGGTGCCACCGCCCAGCCAAGACGCCAGCCGGTCATGGCGTGCGACTTCGAGACGCTGTTGACCTGGACCACCACCTGCTCCCCGCCGGAAAGGGCCCGCGGCGAGACGTGCCGGCAATCATAGGTCAGGCTCCAGTAAACCTCGTCGGAAACCAGCCAGATCTCCTTGTCACAGCAGAGCGCGATCAGCGCCCGCAGGCTTTGCTGATCGAAGACACGGCCCGAGGGATTGCCTGGGGTGTTCAAAAATATGACCCGGGTGCGCGCCGTCACCGCGGCCGCGATGGCATCCACATCAAGGGCATAAGACCGCTCGGCCGGCAGTGCGACCCGCACCGGCTGGGCACCGCAGGCATGGATCAGGCCTTCGTAGGTGGAATAGGCGGGCTCCAGCAAAATCACCTCGCCGCTGGCTTCCGCCAAGCAGGAGAAGACCGCGAAGAGCGCACACTGGGCACCGGGAAAGACGACGATCTCGTCGTAGGGGGCCTCAAAGCCAAGGCCACGGGCCGTATACTCGGCAATCGCGCGGCGCAAGGCCGGCTCTCCAGCCAGCGGCGGATAGTGGGTGCGCCCGGCACGCATCGCCTCGTGCGCCCAAGCGATGATGGGCTTCGGGGTGGCGAAATCAGGATCGCCGATCCCAAGCTGGATGACATCGGCCCCTTGGGCCACCATACGCGCGGCGCGGTCGGAGATATCCCAGGCGCGCGCACGCGGGCCGGCGATCCGGCGGGTCAGTGACGAGAACTGCATAACGCGAGGCCTATCGGATCTTTTTTCGCCACGCAATGAGAATTTGCACCTGGGGTCAGAAGGCTGATTGCGGTATCTATCTGATTCAGCCAACGGCCCCATCGATCTTTTTTCTGCATGCCGATCACCTTCCTGCACGCTGCCGACCTGCACCTGGATAGCCCGCTTCGGGGCTTGCCGGACTACGAGGGTGCCCCTTTGGATCGGGTGCGCGGCGCCAGCCGTCAGGCCTTCACCAAGCTGATCGAAGAGGCAGTGCGCCGGAAGGTCGATTTCGTCGTGCTTTGCGGCGACCTTTGGGATGGGGATTGGCAGGATGTCGGCAGTGGCTTGTTCTTCGCACGCATGATGGGGGAGCTGAACCGCGCCCAGATTCCCGTCTTTGTCATTCTCGGCAACCATGATGCCGACAACAAGATGACCCGCTCGCTCACCTTGCCGGAGAACCTGCGCATTTTCTCCACTGGCAAGGCCGAAACGCTCTGCCTCGAAGAAAAGCGTATCGCCCTGCATGGCCAGAGCTTCGCGGTGCCGGCGGTCGAGGACAACATCGCCCTCGACTACCCGGCGGCGCTGCCGGGTTGGACCAACATCGGGCTCTTACATACGGCCCTCGAGGGCGATGCCAATCACGCCAAGTACGCGCCCTGCAGCATTCGCGACCTGCAAGCCAAGGGCTATGACTACTGGGCGCTCGGGCATGTGCACGAACGACGGATTGTCGCCGAGGGGCCGGGCGGAACCATCGCCTATGCCGGTGTGCTGCAGGGTCGTCACATCCGCGAAACCGGGGCCAAGGGCGCCTTGTTGGTGACCATCGAAGGTGCCGAGGTGGCGGTCGAATCCCTGATCCTCGACGTGGTCCGCTGGCACCACCTAGAGATCGATGTGGCCGGCGTGGCAGATTGGAAGGCGGCGGTCCGCCTCATGGGCGACACGCTTTCACAGTCGGTCGAGACTGCCGACGCAGCCAAGGACCGAGGCTTGCTGGCCTTGCGCATAACCCTGACCGGCACGACCGCGCTGCACGGTCGACTGAACTTCGACATCGCGCACCTGCGCGAGGAGGTGCGAGGACAAGCCGCCGCCCTAGCACCCGACCGCCTTTACATCGAAGATCTGCGCGTCCGGACTTCACCCGCCCTCGACCCGACTGTTTTGGCCGCACGGCACGATGCGCTGGCCGAGCTACAGGCGCTTCTGCGTAAGGCGCAAGACGATGAGGCCCTGCTCGAGGAGCTTGGCAGGCACCTGCAAGATCTCTTGAAAAAGCTCCCCGCGGAGGTAAGGACCGCCCTCAAGGAGGAGGACCCAGAGCGCATCGGGGCGATTGAAGCTGCGCAGCTTGAATGCCTTCTGCCTGACGCCCGAACGGTGCTGATCGACTGGCTGGCGCCGGGCTGAGCAGGCATGCGTTTCGATCGTTTTCATCTCACCCGATTTGGCCACTTTACGGAGCAATTCCTCGATTTTCCATTGCCCTCCGAGAAGGCCCCAGACTTACACCTGGTGATCGGCCCCAACGAGGCCGGCAAGTCGACCTTCCGCGCGGCGGTCGGCGAGCTGCTGTTCGGTTTTCATCCGCGCAGCCCCTATACCTTCCTTCACCGCCTGTCAAATCACCCCCTTGCCCTCGGTGCCGAACTGCGCCACGGTCAGGAGGTCGAGGCAATCGAGCGCCTGAAGAAAACCAAAAGGCCGCTGCGTCGGCCGGAAGGAGACGAACTCGCCGACGACCATCTGGCGACCCTGCTGGGCGGGCTGGACAAAAGGGCCTTTTTCCGGCTTTTCGCCCTGGATCACGCTCAAATGGTTGAAGGCGGCGAGGCCCTATTGCGGGATCAAGACGATCCGGCCTTTTCCCTCTTCGCCGCGGCCAGCGGGATCGCCGATTTCTCCAACCGGCAACGGGTCCTGGAGGAGGAGACAAGTAAGCTTTGGAGCGGCGATGGCCGAAAGCTCCGGAGTAGCGCTTACGCTGAGGCGCACCGGCACCTTCAGGATGCTAGCAAAAAAAAGAAGAATGCGGTCACCACGGCACCCGCTTACGCCAAGCTGCGCCGTGCCAAGGAGGTGGCAGAGGCCAGGCTGAAAGATGCTAAGGAAAAGGTCAACGACCTAAACCGACAGGTAAGTCATCTGGAACGACTGCGCCGGGCGGCCCCACTGATCGCGCAATTGGATGCGGTAAATGCGGCAATTCGGCCGTTGGACGAAGCGGCTAGCCTGCCGGGTGACGCCGGCGCGCGCCTGGAAGAGGCCCGCCGCCAGGATGCCGTCTTTCGCAACAGCCTCAACCGTGAGGGGGAAAGGTGCAAACATGCGCGCCAAGAACGCGGCGCACTCGAGATCGATGAAAAGCTGCTGTCTGAGGCTGCGGTCATCGAGGCACTTGACAAGGAAGCCGAGGTTGCGAGCCGGCACCGAAACGACATCCCTAAGCGCCGAGAGGAGATTGCCGCGCTGGAAGCGCAGGCCCTGGAAGAGGCCCGCAACATTGGCTGGCGCTGCGCAAGCCGCCAGGCCCTCGAGGCAACGCTGCCCACCGGCCTGGTCCGCGACGAGCTCGAGGATCTGCTCAACCGTGGCCAGGCAATCGAAATCGAACGCGACAACCATCGTCAGGCGGTGGAGGATCTCCGCCAAACCTTGGCCGAAAAAAATGCGCTATTGGATAGGATGAAGGCAACCAAGGTCGATGATTCCCTTCGCCGCGCGGCGGCAGCGGCCCAAGCCTTGGGCGATGTGCCCCAACGGCTAGAGGAGCTCTCGGCCAACGCTGACAGCAAGGCGCGCGCCTTGCGGGAAGCGATCACCGTGCTCGCGCCCTGGTCAGGCGATCTGGAAGCGCTGGCAGTGATTCACCCGCCGGCGGCCCAGGAGATCGACGCCGCCGATCAAGCGATGACGGCCGAAGCCGAGGCCCTGAGCCTGCAAGTCAAGGCCGTCGCGGAAGCCGCCAGGGTCCTCGAAACCAAGCAGGCCCGGCTGGCCGCGGAGCGGACGCAGCGGGACTTGGTCGACAAGGAGAGCCTTGATCTGGCACGCGCGCAACGTGACACCCTTTGGCAGCAAATCCGCGACGGCCAGGCCCAGCCGAAGGCGGTGGCCCCGGACTACGAAGCTTTGGTTTTGGAGACCGACGCCCTAGCCGACCGGCGCTATGCCGAGGCCGAGGCGCTGACGCGGGCCGAACAGATGACGGTCGAGATCGCGGGCCTCGCCATTGAGCTCAAGCAAGCCGAGCGCGAAAGAGAGCGCTTGCTGGAGAATATTTCGGCGCGCTCTGCCGCCTGGTCGCAGCGGCTCCTTTCCTTGGGTTTGCCGGATATGCCGCCCCCGACTTTGCGCAACTGGCTCGCCCAACGCCGCGAAGCCTTGGCCCGCGGCCGCGATCAGCAGGCGAGCTACGCTTCTCTTGAGCACTTCAAAGGGCAGGTCGAGGCGGCCGTTCGAGACCTAGAGCAGGCGCAAGCCAAGCCCCATCATAGCGACCCGCCCGCCCCGCTTGCCGCCCGCTTTGGCTGGCTGCTGCACCAAGCCCAGCAACGAATTGCCGAAGCCGATGCCACGGCGGCCCGCCAGCAACAAAACACCGAGTTTATCGAGGAAGCGAAAGGCAAGCTCGCAGAGGCTGAGGGCAAGAAGACGGTCGCCGATGGGCAATGGACCCAATGGCATGCGGCCTGGGTAACCGCCCGCGCCGCCTGTCATCTGCCGGCAACCATCAGCATGGCGGCGACTCGCGGTGCGCTGAAGCGTATGGCCAAGATCGAGGATCACCTCAAAGAGATCGGCAAGACCGAGCGGGAGCGGATCGATACCATGCGGCGCGATCTCGCGGCCTTCGCCCAGCAGGCAACGACCTTGGCTCAGACGGTCGCGCCGGATCTCGCCACCAAAGACGCCCAGGAAATCGCCCAAACCCTGTCCCGGCGCTTGGCCGAAGCCAAGGAACTGCGCAGCCGGCGCCGGGCCATCGACAAGAATCTGGTGGAGATCGAGGCTAGCCTCCAGAATGCCGAAACTGGTCTGACCGAACTGCATGCCGCCATGGCGCCGCTTTTCGCCGACGCTGGCGTGCTGAATACCAACGACTATGCAGCCCTTACTGTCGCCGTGCAACGCTCCGACGAACGCCGTCGTCTCGAAAATGATCGCGCGGATTTGCATCAACAGCTGAGCACCGCGGCGGGCGGCGTCCCGATCGAAGCGTTGCGAGAAGCGCTCACCGAAATCGAGCCAAATGAGATCGAGGCACGCCTGCAAGCCCTGGACCTCGATCGCAACGATGTCCAGCAACAACTGGTGGAGGCTGGCCAAGCGGTCCAAGCCGCCCAAGTCGAGCTCGATGCCATAGGCGGCGAGGTAGCAGGCTCGACCGCTTCGGAGGCGGAAGAAGAACGGCAGCAGGCGATCGCCCGCATGGCCGCCATCGCCAGCGACTACATTGAAGGTTATCTGAGAGCCCGCCTGTTGCGCTGGGCGATAGAGCGCTATCGCGAGGAGAACAAGGCCCCCTTGTTGGAACGGGCGAGCCCGCTCTTCGCCCTGCTCACCGCCGGCCACTATGAGGGGCTTGCCATAGAAGACAATCAGGGAGAGCCACGTTTGGTAGCCAGGCCCGTTTCCGGTGACGAGAAATCCGAGTCGGCGCTCTCAACCGGCACCCGCGACCAGCTCTATCTGGCCCTCAGATTGGCAGCGATGGAGCTGCAACTGGCCAAGGGCCCGGTGCTCCCGGTGATCGCCGACGACCTATTCGTCAATTTCGACGATGACCGGGCGGCGGCCGGGTTTCAGGCCCTGGCCCACCTGGCCCGCCATACCCAAGTGCTCTACCTCAGCCACCACGACCACTTGATTGCTGTTGCCGGCAAGGCGCTGGGATCGGCAATCAATGTGGTCAAGCTCGGGCCCAGCCAGGCACTTGCCCGAAGTGCGTAAGGCGGGCTCGCCACCTGCAACTTGCGCTCACGACTGGAGCCAAGCATCACCTTCGCGAATCTCGATCAGGGTCGGCCGATCGGCGGCGAAGGCAGCATCGAGCGCACCACGCAAGCCCGCCGCGCTGTCGATCATGCAGGCGTGACAACCGCAAGATCGGGCCAGGGCCTGAAAGTCGGGGTTGGGACCGGTCACCCCCACAAGAGGAATGCCGCGCCTTTTCATGTCGTCTTGAATCTGCTTCAGGCCGCCGTTGTTCCACAGAATGATCGGCAGGGGCATCTTCAGCTCCGAGGCGGTCATCAGCTCCTGCACCGTGAACATAAAGCCGCCATCCCCGGCCAGCACCACAACCGGGCTTTCCGGCAGGGCGAGCTTAGCGCCGATGCCGTCCGGCAGGCCGCAGCCCAGGGTGCAATAGCCGGCCGGATAGTGCCATTGCCGTGGCTTTCTGGCATCAAAGGCAAAGGCGCCGGAATAGACGAGCTGGCAAATGTCGCCCATGACCACCGCATCGTCGGGCAAGGCCTCGCGCAGGACGCCGAGCGCCCGATGATGTTGGGCCTGGCTTTCATTGAGGGCGCCGGCGATAGCCGCCTTCGCGGTGGCCACCTTCTCGGCTCCGCCGGCGCGCGCCTGACCGCTGCCCAGCGCCGATAAAAGCGCAGCGGCGGCCATCCCCGCATCGGCCACAACGCCGAGATCGGCCGGGTAGAAATCGTTGATCTTGCCAGGGTCGATGTCGATGCGAATCAGTTTGCCGCTGAAGCGATAGGGATTGTCAATGCTGTCGGTTTCCGAAAGCTCGGTGCCGATGGCCAGCACCACATCCGCCTCGGCGATGAGCTCGTGGGCCGGCCCGCATTCGGTACTGGCGCTCAGGCTCAAGGGGTGATCATCGGCAACGATGCCCTTGCCGGCCGAGCTGGCGACCACTATGGCGCCCAGACGCTCAGCAATCTGGGTGAGCGCGCCGCCGGCACCCACCGCGCCGCCGCCAATCATGATCAAGGGCTGCTGCGCCTCCACCAGCATGGCCGCCGCCGCTTTTACATCCTCGGCACTGGCGCCGGGCCGGCTAGGCGGCCGGCGCGGGCTCCAGGCTTCGCCGACCGGCTCGGCCAAGACATCGATGGGAATGGCGATATGCACTGGGCGCGGTCGTCCCGACGCAAAGACCGAGAAGGCCTGGCCCAGCAGCTCCGGCACATCTTCCGGCCGACGGGCGGTGGCGCTGAAGGCGGTCAGCGGCGCGGTGACGTCGGTCAGCGAGGGAACTTCGTGCAGGCAGCCCCAACCCTTCCCCAGGCTTTCGCTGGTCGCATCGCTGGAGAGCAGCAAGACCGGGATGCTGTCCGCATAGGCTTGGCCGATGGCGGTCAGGGCGTTGGTGACGCCGGGGCCGGAAATCACCAGCGCCACCCCCGGCCGACCGCTGGCTCGGGCATAGCCGTCGGCCATGAAGCCGGCGCCCTGCTCGTTGCGGGCCTGCACATGCTGGATGCTGCTGTCACCGAGGCCACGGCAAAAATCCAAGGTATGGACACCGGGAATGCCGAACACGGTATCGATCCCGTAACGCTCCAGGAGCCGAATTGTCGCCTCGCCGCAGGTGATGCTCTCGCCCATGTCACCCTCCCCTTCCCTGAGTTGATTATCGTCCGCCCATATCAGGGGAACGCCGCGGGCTCAAGTATTTCTTTGTTTCCTATCGACGATGTTGATCCGAGGCCTATTGTGGCAGCTTCGGCAGATGCTGCAGCGCCGAGCCAGCCATCCAAAGCGAGCCTCATCTTGCATCTAGCCCACGGCCGCCTGCGACGATAAGCTGGGCTGAGATACCCGCACTCGGATAAGGATTGATCGCTCCATGGCTCACCGGCGCATTCGCAAGTTCAATACCAAAGACACCTATCCCGAACAAAACCTCGACAATGACCTTTGCCAGGCGGTGGTGGCGGGAAACACCGTCTATCTGCGCGGTCAGGTGGCCCAGGACCTCGATACCCGGGAGAGCGTTGCCGTCGGCGATCCGGTCGGCCAAACCGAAAAGACTATGCAAAACATCGCCATGCTGCTGGAAGAATGCGGCAGCGAGCTGAGCCATATCTGCAAGGTCACCATCTACCTAACCGACATTCGCATCCGCGAGGACGTCTACCGCGTGGTCGGACGTTGGCTGAAGGGCGTCTATCCGGTCTCCACCGGTCTTACCGTGCCGCACCTTGCCCGGCCCGAGTGGATGGTCGAAATCGATGTCATCGCGGTCATTCCTGAAGCGGAGGGATAAGGCTCATGACATTCTCGATTGCCGCTCGCTGCCCTGATACCGCTATGTTCGGTCTTGCGGTCTCCTCTTCCTCGCCGGCGGTCGCCGCGCGCTGCGCCTATGCCCGTGCCGGCGTCGGCGCGGTCGCCAGCCAAAACATCACCGATCCCAGCCTCGGACCCAAGGGCCTCGATCTCATGGCCCTGGGAGCGACGGCCGAGGAGGTCATCGCCACCCTCAAACGCAGCGCCCCGCATAGCGATTATCGGCAGCTGACGGCGATCGACACGGCCGGCGGGACAGCCAGCCATTCCGGCGCCAATACGCTCGGCACCCACGCTGTTAGCTATGGCGTCAATTGCGTTGCCGCCGGCAATCTGCTCGCCAATCCGGAAGTTCCAGCCGCTATGACCGCCGCCTTCGCGGCCACCGCGGGACACCTGGGCGAACGGCTGGTCGCCGCCATGCTGGCCGGTCTGGCCGCCGGCGGCGAGGCGGGGCCGGTGCGCTCCGCCGGTATGTTGCTGGTCGATGATGTACCCTGGCCGACAACCGACCTCAGGGTCGATTGGGATGAAGGCGATCCCATCGCTCGCCTCGCTCAGCTATGGGAGTTGTGGAAGCCGCAAGCCGAAGCCTACCGATTGCGAGCGCTTAATCCGGAAGCGGCCCCCTCCTATGGGGTCCCCGGCGACCAATGATGTTGGCGCTTGGTGGCAACCGGTTTTTGGTGTAAGACGCGGGCCCAGCGCTCAATGGAAAGAGCTCAGTGGGGCCTGACAGCTTGACGGCACCTTTCGGGGAAACGCTGCTCGGGGAGACGGTGCGACCATGGCGAAGCTAACCATCGGCATTCTGGAGGCCGGGACCAATCGAGCTGAGTTCGTTCCCGACCATGGGAGCTATGCCGACTGGTTTCGCCGGTTTTTCGGTGACGGGCCGACGGGCGATTTTGTTTATCGTGCCTTTGCCGCCTATGGCGGCCAGATCCCCGAGAGCCCGGCGGCTTGCGATGCCTATGTTATCACCGGCAGCGTTCACAGCGTTACGGATCCGACGCCGTGGATGCGTCAGCTACAGGACTTCGTGCTGCGCGCCGCCGTCGATCGGCCGGTCCTGGGCATCTGCTTCGGTCACCAGTTGATTGCCGATGCCTTGGGTGGCCGGGTCGAGCGAGTCGGCTGGGGAATCGGCAGGCAACGCTATAGAGTCCATCGGTCACTTCCTTGGATGCAACCCGTCAAGGCAAGTTTTTCCATTCTCGCCTCGCACAGCGACCAGGTCACCATCCCACCCGCGAACGCTGAGGTGCTCGCCGGCAACGCGTTCTGCCCGATCGGTATGATGCAGATTGGCAGCACTATCATGACCCTGCAAAATCACCCGGAGATGACCAAGGATTTTGCCGCCGAGCTTTACCGTTTTCGGCAAGAATTGATTGGTCCCAAGGTCGTAACGACCGCTCTTTCCAGTTTGCATGAGGCAACTGACGAAGCCTTGATACGCAATTGGCTAAGCGGTTTTCTGACCCAGCAAGCCTTGGCCCCTGCCCAATAGGTAACGGGCGCTCGACGGCTGCTGCAGCCGCCTTGTTTCCGACACATTGGGCAACCAAACAAGGCGGCGAAGCCCCATTTCACAGTCAAATCGGGGTATTAAGGCTTGGCATCAACTCAGCCTTCCGTTATCAGGGCTGGGAAGCTTTCCGGCGTCGAAAGAGGAGAACAAGAAGTATGTCCTACAAGATTACCGAAATCGAAGGCATTGGCCCAACCTATGGCGCCAAGCTCGAGGCGGCGAACATCAAAACGACCGCAGCATTGCTGGATCGTTGCGCCAGCGCCAAGGGTCGCCGCGAGGTCGCCTCGGAGACCGGCCTGCAAGAAAAGCAGCTCCTAAAATGGGCCAATATGGCCGACCTGATGCGCATCAAGGGCGTCGGCGAGGAGTATTCCGAGCTGTTGGAGGCCGCCGGTGTCGATACGGTCAAGGAGCTGAAGCACCGCAAGCCGGAAAATCTGGCCGCCAAGATGGCCGAAGTGAACGCCACCAAGAAGTTGACCCGCCAAGTCCCCGCGGAGAGCCAGGTGGCGAGCTGGGTCGAGCAGGCCAAGGATCTCAAGCCGGTCATCACCCATTAGCCCCCGGCGGTCCGGCCCCGCGGACAAGATCCACCAATTTTCTCTGTTCTTTTAGGGTGTAGCGAGGCGCGGCCGCTAAAGCGGCTGCGCTTCTAACCCGAGCTTTGCGAAAAGCCCCTCGTCAGCGCCCCTTCACCCCACCAAGTTTGGCTCTCTGCGCCGGTCCTAGGCCTGGGCTGCCTGAGCCGCGCGCCATACCCGTTCAGGCGTGGCCGGCATGTCGATGTCGACCCCGAGCGCGTTGACCACCGCATTGATATAGGCCGCCGGCGAGGCAATCGCCCCCGCCTCGCCGCAGCCCTTCACGCCGATCGGGTTGTGCGGGCAAGGAATGTCGGTGAAGTCGAGGCGGATACTCGGCAGGTCACCGGCCCGCGGCATGCAATAGTCCATATAGGAACCGGTGATCAACTGGCCCGACTCGTCGTAGTGGCAGCCTTCCATCTTGGCTTGACCCACACCTTGGGCGACGCCGCCATGGACTTGGCCTTCGACGATCAGCGGGTTGAGGATAGTGCCGAAATCATCGACCGCCACCCAGTCCACCAGCTCGGTCACGCCGGTCTGCGGATCGATCTCAACCTCGGCAATATGGGTGCCCGAGGGGAAGGTGAAGTTGAGCGGATCGAAGAAGCCGGTCTCGTCCAGGCCTGGCTCCAGCTCCTCCAAGGGATAGTTGTGCGGGACGTAAGCGGCAAAGGCGATCTCGCCGATACTGACCGACTTGTCGGTGCCGGCGACGGTAAACTTGCCGTCGGCAAACTCCACGTCCCCTGCCGAGGCCTCCATCAGGTGAGCAGCGATCTTCTTGCCCTTGGCGATGATTTTGTCCGCGGCCTTGACGACGGCACCGCCGCCAACCGGACCGGAGCGCGAGCCATAGGTACCCATGCCGAAGGGCACCGTGCCGGTATCGCCGTGCGAAACCTTGACCGACTCAAAAGGCACTCCCAGACGCTCGGCGACGATCTGAGCAAAGACCGTCTCATGGCCCTGGCCGTGGGTGTGACTGCCGGTATGGAGGGTGACCGTGCCGGTGGGGTCGAACTTGATGTTGGCGGATTCCCACTGGCCGACGCCGCCGCCCAGCGCGCCCACCGCGGCCGAAGGGGCCAAGCCACAGGACTCGATAAAGCAGGAAAAACCAATGCCGCGCAACTTGCCCCGGGCCTGGGATTCGGCCTTGCGTGCGGTAAATCCGTCGAAATCCACCAGCTTCAGGGCCTTATCCAATAACAGCGGGAAGTTGCCGGAATCATAGGTCATCAGCACCGGGGTTTCGTAAGGAAAGGCCTCCGGCGCGATGAAATTGCGCCGCCGCAGGTCGATGGGATCGATCCCCAAGTCCCGCGCGGCAATGTCCACCAGTCGTTCGACCACATAGGTGGCCTCCGGCCGCCCGGCACCGCGGTAGGCGTCCACAGGCCCGGTATTGGTAAAGCCGGCCTTGACGTCACAGTAGATCGCCGGGGTGCGGTACTGGCCGGCCAAAAGGCAGCCATAAAGATAGCTGGGAACAGCGGTGGAGAAGACCTGCAGATAGGCGCCCATGTTGGCTTTGGTGGAACAACGCAGGCCGATGAAAATGCCGTCTGCATCCAAGGCCAGTTCCGCATGGGTCACGTGGTCGCGGGCGTGCGCATCGGTCAGGAAGGCCTCGCTGCGATCGCCGGTCCACTTGATCGGCCGGCCGACCGCCTTGCAGGCCCAAAGAACCGCCGTATCCTCGCTATAGGTATAGATCTTCGAGCCAAATCCGCCGCCCACGTCCGGGGCGATAATGCGGATCTTGTTCTCCGGGGCAATGCCGATGAAGGCGGTATAGATCAGCCGCGCCACGTGCGGGTTCTGGCTGGTGACGAAAAAGGTGTAGTCGCCGGTCGCCTCGTCGTACTCGGCGATCGCCGCCCGCGGTTCGATGGCATTGGGGATCAGGCGGTTGTTCACCAGGTCCAGCTTGGCCACGTGATGGGCGCGGGCAAAGGCCGCGTCGGTCGCCGCCTTGTCACCGATCTCCCAGTCATAGCAAAGGTTTCCCGGCGCATCGTCATGCACCTGAGGAGCGCCTTCATCGAAAGTCTTGTCCAGCGCGATGCTTGGTGCCAACTCCTCATAGTCGATGTCGATGAGCTCGGCGGCATCCTTGGCCTGGGCCTGGCTTTCGGCCACCACCATGGCCACCACCTCGCCCACGTGGCGGACCTTGCCGACGGCGATGACCGGATGCTTGGGCGCCTTGTGCGTTTCCCCGTTGGGCTGGGTTATGGTCCAGCCGCAAATCAGGCCGCCGACCCCAGCCGCCTCCAGATCAGCACCGGTGAACACGGCGACCACGCCAGGGGCCGCCTTGGCGGCATCGACGGAAATGGCCTTGATGATTGCATGGGCATGAGGCGAGCGCAGAAAGCTTGCATAGACCTGGCCGGGACGGTTGATGTCGTCAACGTAGCGTCCTTTACCCCTGAGGAAACGATCGTCTTCGACCCGCCTTACCGCTGCACCGATACCGCTACCCTCTGGCATATGACCCTTCCTCCCTCAATCCTTTGTCGCGAATTCTGCCGCCCACCGGCGGGGCTCGCTTTCGGCGCCAAGAGCTTAACATTATTTTCCCGATGAGAGCCAGCTTGCCGGAGCAGCGTAGTGACAACGGCCGATCATCGATTTTCCAACTCTAACACCCAGGATTAAAGTCGCTTGCGGCGCCAGCGAGCTTGCCGCAAAAATGAACTCCGACCACGCCTTAGCCTTATCAAGGGACACGGAACACCCTGATGCCTTCTTCTGAGACGGCACTGCTCATCCCAGTGGAAAATCAGGTCCGAGAGTTGGACGCCAAGATCCTGCTCGCCGCTGTCGCCGCCGAGCGCGGCTTTCCGGTTTACCTAGGATCCCGCGCCTACCTTCACTTTGCCGTGGCCGAGTTGCCGCTTGGAGTTTATCTGGCCAAAAGCATGCGGGCGTCGAGCCTTCGCCTATTCTCCATCCTGCGCCAGCTTGGGCATCGCATCGTCGCCTGGGATGAGGAAGCCTTGGTGCGCATGCCGGACGCCGCCTACTACCAACGCCGCCTTTCGCCCAGGGCCATTGCCCAGCTCGACCATCTCTTCGCCTGGGGGCCGGACAACGCCCGTGCCTTGCAAGACTATCCCGGTCGACAGGCGGTGCCGATCCATGTGACAGGCAACCCGCGCACGGATTTCCTGCGCCCGCCTTTACTCGATTATTATCGGGCCGAAACGGAAAGGCTGCGGGCGCGTTATGGCGCCTTCGTCCTGATCGACACCAACTTCTCCAAGTTCAATCCCTTCGTGCCGGCACTCGACGAGTTCCTGGTGCTGCTCGACAAACCAGCGACCACCGGCGTGGATGGCTACCTCCGCGGCTGGGCCAAACATCGAAACGAACTCTTCGGTCACTTCAGGGCGATGTTGCCGGCCTTGGCCACGGCGCTTCCCCTCCTTAAATTCGTGGTGCGGCCTCATCCTTCCGAAAACCCGGCACCCTGGCGCAGCATTGCGGAAGGTCGCAAGAACATCGTCGTGCATCACGAGGGCGCGATCATACCCTGGTTGATGGCGGCTCAAGCGGTCATCGCCAACGGCTGCACCACGCTGGTCGAGGCCACCGTTCTCCGCACCCCTGCCATTTCATTTCAGCCCATCCTATCAGAGGCCTATGACGAGGAATTGCCCCACAAGGTTAGTCAACCCGCACAAAATGTTGACGACTTGGTGAAATTGCTGACTACTCTGGGCTCCTCGGGCGTGTTCCAGTCAGAAGTGCGGAGGGCGTGCCTGGGAGGCCATATCACCGGGCTGGATGGGACGCTGGCCGCCGAGCGCATGGTCTCGGTCCTGGCCGAAGCGGGCTACGCCACCCGGCCACCGCAACAACCGCCGGCCACAAGCCGGAACTTGGGTCGGGCTCGCACCTGGCTTCGCAGCACCGAGAAACGGCTCAACATGCGCCGCGCCGATCACCGCAATGCCCAGCACTATCACGACCATCGCTTCCCGGAGACGACGGCAAGGGAGATCGCCGATCGTATCGCGCGGCTCGGCCGCCTCCTGGGCCGCTTTGAGAGGGTGACGGTCAATCAGCACAGTCGCCACATCTTCCGCATTGCCCAGCAGCCAGGCGCCGAATTTTCAAGTTCCGCTGCGGCAAGTCAGGATCACTAGCGCCATGAGCGCGGTTTGGTTTGGCGGCCCCGACCTTCCTTATCGGCAGCTGCGGGACCTATTAGAAGCGCGCATCGAGGCGGTGCCGGCGGATGGCGCGGTCGACTGGGTCACCTATTACCTGCGTGACATTGGTTTGGTACGAGCATTGCTGCGGGCCAAGGAGCGAGGGGTGGCGCTACGCATCAGCCTCGAGGCAAGGCCTCATCTCAGGCACGCTAATGATGCCGCCGCACAGCTTCTGCAAGCGCTCGGGCCCGACCTGGCACTTTCCTCGCAGCCGCGCGTCTTGGCGCGCGGACCGCAATGGAAAAGGCCTTTTTTGCACGGCAAGCTCTACGCCTTTTCTCATCCCTTGCCGCATGCCTTGCTCGGCAGCTTCAATCCTTCCGGAAACCAACCGGAAACCGACCCGGGGGCGCTGCGCGAGATCGGCGATCATGATCGCGGCTTCAACGATCTGGTGGAGATCGACGAGCCGGTCTTGGTTGCCGGCTTGCAAGCCCACGCGCGCCAGCTGCATCAAGGGCTGCAGAGCCGTCACCAACCTGGGCTTCCCCGGTCCGAAGGTGACCTAGAGGTTGGCGGCACCTCGATCCACTTCTGGCCAAGGCAGGGTCCCTACCCGATTGTGCAACGTTTGGCCTTGCTGGCCCCCGGCGACCGGCTGCGGCTCGCCGCCTCCCACATTAAACCCTGCGCCGCCGTCGACCGGCTCTGTGACCTGGCGCGGCGCGGAATCATGGTCGCGATCATCTGCGATGTGGCGAGGCGCCGGGTGCCGGAAAAGGCCGCCAAGCAACTCCGAGAAGCCGGTGCCAATTTGATCCGCCTGGGCGACGGACGGCAGGTACCAATGCACCACAAGTTCGCCCTGCTGGAGGCCGGCGGCGAGCGGCTGGTAAGCTTCGGTAGCTGGAACTGGACTGCCCGCTCGAGTTATCTGAACCATGAAATCAGCGCCATGAGCAACGATCCTTGCCTCTACGATCAATTTGACCAGCGCTGGCATGACCTCGCGGCGATGGCCGCCGACGGCGTCTGAGCTCGGGTCCTAGCCTCAGAAATCACGCTAGTAGGTCAAGCGTTTCTCGATGCTGAGTTCGGCCTTGGCCAGAACCTCGGCGATCTTGCCGCCGGCCCTGCCGTCCCCATAGAGGCTATCGCGCGGCCGCTCGCTGGCGCCGATCAGCCGATCGATCTCGGCGGCGATGCGCTTTTGATCGTAATCGACGGTGACCACATTGCGGCCCATGTCGCGGCCCGCTTGGCGCGTGCCGATGTTGACCGCCGGCACCCCCAGATAGGAGCATTCGCGAATGGCAACCGACGAGTTACCGACAATCCCCTTGGACTTGATTAGCAGTCCCAGAAAGTCGAGCGGCTTGAAGTTGCGATAGAAGTGCACATGCGAAAGGACGTCGCGCTCGCGAAAGACCCGCATGGACTTGGCCGCCGCCTCGGAGCCCGCATCCACGTTGGGCCACAGCCAAATTGCCGGAAAATCACAATCCCTGACGGCGCAAAGGGTCTCTTCCATATGCTCTCGCGCCAAGTCGAATTCGGTGGTGACGGGATGCTGCAAGACGATGATGTAGCCCTTTGACAAGTCTATCGTTTCACCCACGCCACCATAGTGGGCCAGGATCTCTGCCGCCTCCCGTGGCGTGGCCTCGGCGGCGCGAGCAAGATCGATGGACGGACAGCCGGTGACAAACACCCGCGCGCGATCTTCGCCCATGCGAAGGACTCGTTCCGCCGCGGCCTCGGAGGCAACCAGATGAAGGTCGGCAAGCTTGGTCACCGCATGGCGGACCTTCTCGTCGATGGAGCCGGTGATCTCGCCACCTTGGATGTGGGCGAGCGGAATGTTCATGTAGGAGGCGGCCACGGCAGTCGCCATGGTCTCGAAGCGATCGGCGATGGTGACCACCAGATCCGGTTTGAGTTCGTCGAAGGCGGTTGCCAGCTCGGACAGGCCAAAGCCCGTCGACTTGGCCGAGGTGAGCAGGCTGCCGCCTTCCAGCACCATGAAGACCTTGCGCGTGACGTGAAAGCCTTCTTCTTCGATCACCTCGATTGCGTTGCCATAGCGGTCGAGCAGCGCCGAGGCGGCCACCACCAGCTGCAGCTCCAGGTCAGGATGGTCGCGAATGGCTTCAAGAGCCGTCTTGATCCGCGAGTAACTGGGCCGGGCCGTAACAACGACGCAAACTTTCCGGCGCATGGGTCTCCAATCCTTCAAGGCCAAGCACAGGCGGAGTTCGACCGCCGGCCAAAGCGGCAGGCAATTCATCACCGGCGACCCGGCAGGTCAATCGAAATCCTGGCCCCTTCATTCAGGGTGACGCCCTCTAGTAAGTCTGCGAGGTGCGACGGCGGATGTTCAAGACGATCACGCGCTTTTCAACTGTCTGCACATCGAAGAACAGTCGCCAGTGGCCAAGGCGGCGGCGAAACGCGCCTTTGTGCGGCCCCTGCAAAGCGACGATATCGCCGTCAAAGGGGTTCTCCGCCATGCGCCGCAGCGCCTCGGCAACCCGCGCGGCGTCTTTTTTGGGCATCTTTCGGAAGGCACGCTCAGCTGGTCGCGTCACCACGACCTGCCATGTCATTGGTCGAGCAACTCGTCAAGCGTCACATAGTCCCCGCGTCTATAGGCTGCGCGCCCTTCTTTAATGGCAGAACTCTCCTCAGGAGTCGCGTCCACGCGTGGCACACCGAGAAACCTTCGCAGCGCCTCACGCACAAATTCGCTGCGGGAATAGTGTCCGGCTTCCCTTTGCTTTTCGATTTGCCTGTAAAGCTCCTCGGGTATGGTCACGGTGAGTGTCTTGCTCGGCATATTCACGCACCCTGTCGGTGATACACAATTTTATTATATATTATATAATTCATCGATGGCAAGCCTGCTGGCTAATCGTTGTGTGGTTGATTGCCTGGAACAATAGAAGTGCTATCCTGTTGGCAAGCTAGGATACCGCTTCCTATGATCGCTGATCTGGTAGGGATTCTGGCTGCTTTCTGTTCCCTGCCCCTGTTGCTTGATCTTCCGGCCGACCGCGAGGCTCATCAAGATCACAGCCTCGCCAGGATCTGCGATGCCGCCAGCCAGCACCCCGGACAAGAAAATCTCCGCCCAGCCGTTGATATGGGCCCTGACCGGTAGCCGCGCCGGCGATCGGGCGCAGATCCTCGCCTTGGCCGAGGCCTTGGGCTGGCCATGTCAGGAAAAGCGCCTGCGCTACAACCTGTGCCGTATCCTGCCGAACGCCCTGCTTGGCGCCTCGCGCATCAGCCTCGACACCGCCGTTTCCGATACCCTGTCGCCGCCTTGGCCGGATCTGGTCATCGCCAGTGGCGGCCGCAGCGCCCCGATCGCCCGCTGGATCGCCCGCCAGGCAGGCCCGGGCTGCCGTCTGGTGCACATTGGTCGTCCCTGGGCACCCTTAGCCCCTTTCGATCTGGTGGTCACCACCCCACAGTATGCCTTGCCGGCGCGGCCCAATGTCCTGGTCAACCCCTTGACCTTGAACCGGGTCGAAACGGGCGCCCTGATGGCGGCGGCGCAGGCCTGGTCGCCGCGGCTTGCCGACCTGCCGGAGCCCCGCATCGCCCTGATCGTCGGCGGCAGCGCCCGCCCCTTCGTCTTCGACGCCAAGACTGCCGAGCAACTCGGTCGTGCCGCCAGCCGCCTGGCTGAGGACGAGGGCGCCAGCCTGCTCGTCACCACCAGCAAGCGAAGCGATCCCGAGGCGGTCGAAAGCCTTGAGGCCGCGATCACCGGGCCGGCTTACTTCCACCGCTGGTCTGAGGATGGTGACAACCCCTATCACGGCTTCTTGGGCCTGGCCGATAGCCTGGTGGTCACCGGCGACAGCGCCTCCATGCTTTCCGAGGCCTGCGCGACCGGAAAGCCGGTCTTTATCTATCCGCTACCGGAGCGCCCGGACTGGCGATTGCGCGCCGCCCGCTTTTGGCAGCCCGCGGCCGAGGCATCCGGCCTTTGGCCGCGCCTTTACCGGCGGCTAGTGGACCTTGGCCTCATCACCTCCACCCGGGACATGGCGGCCTTCCACCGGCTGCTGCTCGACAGGCGCCTGGCCGCGCGCCTAGGCGATCCAGCCCCCGAGCCTGCCGCGCAGGCGCTTGATTCCCTGGGCGCGGCGATCGAGCGCGTGCGGGCGCTCTTTCAGGAGAAGTGAGAGCTTGCTTTAAGCGACCTCGCAGTAGACCAGGCCGACCCCTTCGTGCAGCTTCTGCGGCCAATCCGCGAAGACCACCTTCGGCAAGAGGCCGTGGGCCGGCAGCGCCTCAATCGGCATGGAAAGGTAGTTCTTGGCCTTTTGCGCCAGCCGGCGATGCGGCGTGCTGTTGAAATCGGCAAAGGGCTCGACGCAAAGGAAGCCCCAGCGCGCCACCCGACGGATCTCCGCCAGGACCTTGTCGCGCAGCAACTCCATTTGCTCCAAGGCCAGGCGGGTGAAGACCAGATCAAAACTCTTGTCGGCAAAGGGCATGGCCGCCGCATTGCCTTGCTGGAAATCGATCCGGCGAAAGGCGGTGGGATCGGCGATCGGCACCGGCGAAAGATCCTCGATAAACCCAGGGCAGGTCGTGCTCGCCTGGACGCTCCGCGCCCGCTCAACGCCCCGGTCGGTTAGCTCCAAGCCGGTAAAGCGGCTGTCGGGAAAGGCCGCCGCCATGGCAAAGAGATTGCTGCCCATGCCGGCGCCAACCTCCAACACCCTTTGCGGCTGGAGGATCCGCACCGCAGCCATCAGCCGATCGAGCTCCATGAAATTGAGCCCACCCTTGCCAATCAACAGGCCCTCGTCGCGCCATTCGGCGGGGGTAGTCCCGAGCGAAGCGTCACCAGGCCGCGGCCAAGGCACCTGCGCCCAGGTCCGGTCGTAGGTCCGCCTCACATGCGCTTCGGTGCGGTAGGCGGAGACCGGCAAAACCCCTTTTGAAAGGCAGGAGTAAATCGAGCGCTTGAGGATCTTTCGCCCCCAGTGGCCCGCATCCCTGGATCTGATCCCTGACCAGGCGAGGCTGTTGCGCGGATGGATCGAGAGTACCCAAGGATCGAGAAGTCGCCGGCAATATTGGTCTCCATCGGGCAAGATGGCATCGGCTGAAAGGATTGACATTGCAAGGGCCCGACAGTATCTGAGGTCACATTAGCGCCGTCGCTCCGCGAAGGAAACGCCGGGGCTGGAAATCGCCTGGATCGCGCGGCCTTAAGGGAAAGATTGTCAATGTAGTTTGGGCGCCTGTGACGGTCGGCGTCCCCCCCGGTCCATCAGCCTTATTGCTGATCCGACCTCACACTTTATGACCGTTTGGATCCGCTAATGCCCCTGCCGACAGCCAAGCCTTGTGCCATAGCCCTCGCCCTGGGATCAAGGTGCAAAACGCTATGACCGCGAGCCTTGATACGATCCTTGTGCCGGTCGAAACCCAGGTGCGGGAGTTCGATTCAAAGCTGCTCTTCGCCTGCGTGGCAGCGGAGAAGGGATTTCGCGCGGTGCTGGGCTCACAAACCAAGATCCATCAGAAAGCCGACAGCTTGCCACGCGGCATCTATCTGACCAAGGATGCACGGTCCAGCAAGCTTCGAATGCTGAAGATTTTCAAAAGCCTCGGTCATGAAATTGTTGGCTGGGATGAGGAGGGATTGGTGCGCTATCCCTCCCAACAGTACTTCAAGATGCGCCTTTCCGCCGAAGCTCTTCAGCGGGTTTCGGCCTGGTTTGCCTGGGGCCGCGAGGATGCCGAGATCCTCACCACCTTTGCCGGCTACCCGGGCTTTCCCATCCACGTCACCGGCAACCCGCGCTTCGACATGCTGCGCCGGGAAGTAAGACCCTTTTATGCGGCCGCCGCCGAGCGCCTGAACGACCGCTATGGCCGGTTTCTCCTGATCAACACCAATTTCGGCCATTCCAATCACTTTCTGCCCAACCAGACCGTCACCGTGGAAACCGTGAAAGCCAAGCAGAGCAGTGATACGGCGGATTGGGAGTATGAGCTTTCACTCCACCGCGACACGCTTTTCGCCAAGTTCCAAGAGATGGTGCCCGCCCTCGCCAAAGCCTTCGCCGACACCACCATCATCCTGCGCCCGCATCCGGCCGAAGGTCACGAGGTCTGGCAAAAGGCGGCGGCCGGCTGCGCCAATGTTCAGGTCATCCACGAGGGCAGCGTCGTCCCCTGGATCATGGCCAGCGACGCGATCGTTCACAATGGCTGCACCACAGCGGTCGAGGCCTATATGCTCGATCGTCCCGCGGTCACTTATAAGCCGATCGTGTCCGAGCGTTTCGACCGACATCTGCCGGACGGCCTAAGCAGCCCTGCCTTCGATATCGAGCAGCTGATCGAAAAGGTGGAGGCGGCGCGGGCGGCATCGCCCGATGCGTCCGATGCCGCAAAAGAGGCCCTGCTGGAACGCCATCTAGCTCCGCGCAACGGCCGCCTTGCCTCGGACCAGATCACGGAGATCATTGCCGGATCGGCGGCTCGGCGACCGGGTGAGGCAGCGCCATCGAAAAAACGCCTCGGCGCCATCTTGAAGTCGCGCGGCCGCGCCGCCCAGAAGATTGCCAATTCCCTGGTGCCCGGCAGCAAGAATTGGACGGTCTACGAAAAGCACCGCTTTCCTGGCGTTTCCCTGGCCGAGGTGGAGGAGCGCATCACCCGCCTGCAAGGCCTGCTCGGGCGCTTCGAAAATGTGCAAGCCCGGCAAGTCTCGGAAGGCATCTTCGCGCTCGAACAGTAAGGGCCGGTTGTCCGGCGCGGTGTTGGGCTGATAGAATCACCGTGGCCTTGGCACCGCCGGTCGATGCTACCCTATCTGCGCGGCACGGCGGGAAGGCTTAGGAGTAAGGAAGAATGATGTCGAAGCTTCCGATCTACCTCATCGATCTGGCCCACGACAGCAAGCTGGGTCTGGGCAGCGACACCATGCCCCTGCAGCTGGGCCTCGTCGGCGCCTACTGCGCGGACAAGTTCGGCGACCAGATCGAGGTCAAGATTTTCAAGTTCATCGACGACCTGGATGCCGCCCTGCGCGAAGCGCCGCCCTTCCTGCTGGGTGTGTCCAACTACATCTGGAACATCGATCTCGGCTATCAGGCAGTCGAAATCATCAAGCGCAAGTACCCGGAGGTGATCGCCGTCTTCGGCGGCCCGAACTACCCGGACGAAGGGCCCGACCAAGTCGAATTTCTGCGCAAATACCCGGCGATCGACATCTATATCTATAAGGACGGCGAGGTGCCCTTTACCGAACTTCTGGGCTATCTCCTCGCCGGCAATGACTTGGAGGCGGCCAAGCGGGCCAAGCTGGAGAGCTGCCACGGGCTAATCGACGGGGAGCCCCATTTCGGCGAAACCGCGCCGCGCATCCGCGACCTGGCGTCGGTGCCGTCCCCCTATCTTGCCGGCTTGATGGATCAGTTTTTC
Source organism: Rhodospirillales bacterium (assembly GCA_965222795.1). Classification (GTDB taxonomy): domain Bacteria; phylum Pseudomonadota; class Alphaproteobacteria; order Kiloniellales; family CBDCUY01; genus CBDCUY01. The sequence continues at coordinate 5,943,349 of OZ244972.1, forward strand.
GACAACAAGCTGGTGCCGACCATCCAGACCAATCGGGGCTGTCCCTTCACCTGCACCTTCTGCACCGAAGGCGGACGCTACTACAACAAGGTCTTCAAGAGCACGCTGGACCGCAAGACCGCCGAGGTCAACTACATCGTCGACCGGGTCAAGCACACCCGCACCCTGCGCATCACCGATTCCAACTTCGGCATGTTCACCGAGGATCAGGACTTCTGCGAGTTCCTCGGCGCCATGCAGGCCCGCACCAACTATCCCGAATACATCATGTGTTCCACCGGCAAGAACCGGAAGGAACGGGTGCTGAAGTGCAACGAGCTTTTAAACGGTGCCATGCGTCTCACCGCCTCGGTGCAGTCCCTGGACCGGGATGTGCTCTCCGCTGTTAAACGGGACAATATTTCGATCGACGGGCTCATGTACCTTTCCGACGAGACCAGCGATACCGACACTCACGCCTATTCGGAGATCATCCTGGCCCTGCCCAACGATTCCGCCGAGCGCCACGAAGCCAGCATCGAGGGCTTGATGGCCATCGGCATCGGCAACATCACCCAGCACCAGCTGGCGCTGATCCATGGTACCGAGCTCAACAGCAGCGCCTCGCGGGAAAACAACGCCTATCGCTCCGGCTTCCGCCCGATCCAGCGCTGCGCCGGGCGCTATCGCCTTTTGGGCGAGGACTTCGTGGCCGTCGAGATCGAGGAAATCGCCATTGCGTCGAACACCTTGTCCTTCGAAGACTACCTGGACATGCGCCGCCTCTACCTCACCGTGGGCATCTTCTACAACGACCGGATCTTCGGCGAGATCCACGCCTTGCTGCGCCTGCTGAAGCTTTCCACCTTCGAGTGGATCAAGGCGATCCACGATGACCTCGACCGCCTCGATCCGGGCCTGCGCCAACTCTATCAAGCGTTCAGCGCCGATACCGCGGGCGAGCTATGGGACACGCCGGCGCAGTTGGTGCAGGACGTCTCGCGCGACGTCGACCGCTATGCCAGCGGCGAGGTCGGCGGCAACATCATCTACAAGTATCGCGCCAAATCCATCGTCGAGCACTTTGCCGCCCTGCACGACACGGCCTTCGGCTATCTGCGCCGCTACCTCCGGCAAGTCCGCGCCGATTGCGCGGATGTGGTGGACGAGCTGGAGCGCTACTCCCGCTGTCAGAAGCTCGATCTTTTCGATACGGAGCGGGTCTTCGAGGAGAGCTTCTCCTACGATATCCTGCGCCTTGCCATGGACCCGAGCTTCGCGCGCGACGGCGGTCAGTTGGAGGATTTACGCTATCCGGTCCGCCTGTCGATCCAGCACACCGATAAGCAGAAAACTACCATTAAGCGCGAGCTGGCCTTCTATGGCGATGATATTGCCGGCCTCACCATGCTGATCTCCCGCTATCCGGTAAAGCGCTTTCGCCGTCGGGTCCAATATGCCGAACCACCGAGGGTCGCCTGGCAGTCGGAGCGCCGCCTCGAGGTGCTGACGTGATCGCCGGCGTGAGGCAGGTCCCTGCCGGTGGCTGAGGCGTCGCACCTCATGGGGCAGCGTCGCTTGGCCATCATCCCGGCGCGCAGCGGCAGCAAGGGGGTGCCGGATAAGAACCTGCAAGTGGTCGCCGGCGAGACCTTGCTGGAACGGGCGGTGCGCACAGCGCGGCTCTCCGGCCTCTTTGACAGGGTTTATGTCTCAACAGATAGTGAGCGCTATGCCGAGGCGGCGCTGGCCGCCGGAGCGCCCGTCCCCTTCCTGCGTCCCGCCGCGCTGGCCGGTGACCAAAGCCTGGTCGCCGATGCCATCAAGTTCACGCTCGAGACCTTTGCCGAGCGGGGTGAGACCTTCGATACCTTGGCGCTCTTGGAGCCCTCCTCGCCCCTGCGCACAGCCGAGATCGTGCGCCAAGTGACCCTGGCGGCGGAGGCGGAGGGCTGGGACGCCGCCTTCACCGCCAGCCCCGTGCCCCTGCACCTGCATCCGCGCAAGCACTTCAGCGTCGATCCCGACGGCCGCGCCTGCTTTTATCTCGCCGACGCCAAGCCCAACATCAACCGCCAGGAACTGGCGCCCACCTATGTCCGCAACGGCCTTTGCTATGCGGTGCGCTGCGACGCCTTTCTCGCCGCCCACAGCATCCACGGCTTTCGCGCCAAGGCCATTATCGCGCCCGGACCGGCAATCAGCATCGATACGGAAGAGGACTTACGCGAAGTCCGCGCCCTCTTGGAAGGGGCTCCTGCGATGAAGGAGGAGGCCACGCCATGACCACTTGGCTTGGCCGGCCGGGGCCGGACGCCCCCTGCACCATCATCGCCGAGATCGCCCAGGCCCACGACGGCAGCCTCGGCACCGCCCACGCCATGATCGATGCGGCCGCCGAGGCCGGGGCCGACGCGGTCAAGTTCCAAACCCACATCGCCGAGGCCGAGAGTTCCCCCGACGAGCCTTGGCGCAAGAAGTTCAGCCCCCAGGACGAAACCCGCTTCGACTACTGGAAGCGCATGGAGTTCAGCGAGCCCCAGTGGTTGGGCCTGCGCCAACACGCCGAGGAGAAGGGTCTGCTATTCTTGAGCTCCCCCTTTTCCATGCAGGCGGTCGACCTGCTGAAGCGGATCGGCGTCGCCGGCTGGAAGATCGCCTCAGGCGAAATCACCAATTTCCCCATGCTGGACGCCATCTGCGCCGATGGCCGACCGATTATTCTTTCCACCGGCATGAGCGCGCTGACGGAAATCGGCGCCACCGTCGAGCGCATTCGGGCGGCCGGCGTGCCGCTGGCCCTGCTGCAATGCGCCTCGATCTACCCAACCCCGGCAGAGCAGGTCGGGCTCAACGTGCTCGATGCCTTTCGCCGCGAGTTCGGCGTCGCGGTCGGCCTCTCGGATCACTCGGCCACCATCTTCCCGGGCGTCTGCGCCGCCTATTTGGGGGCCCAGGTGCTGGAGGTGCACCTGACCCTGTCACGGCGCAGTTTCGGCCCCGATGTGGTCGCGTCGCTGACCGTGGAGGAGCTGGCCGAACTGGTGCGCGGTGTACGCTACGCCGAGGCCATGCGCCACCATGACGTCGACAAGGGCAAAGTGAGCGAAGCCGCCGCTCCCTTGCGCCCAATCTTCATGAAGAGCCTGGTCTACGCCCGCGACATGGCCGCCGGCGAGACCTTGACCACCGAAACGCTCAGCACGAAAAAGCCGGGCACCGGCATCCCAGCCGCGCGTGCCGAGGCCTATCTCGGCCGGGTCTTGGCGCGCTCGGTCAAGCGCCACGCCATGGTCCAGGAGGCCGACCTAGAGGGTAGGTAAGCGCCCAGGGTAATACCCTCTCCCCTACCAGCTGTTGCGCAGTTCGCGGAGCTTGAGGAAAACCGCACGCGGGTCCGGGTCCTCCGGCAGGTCGGAAAAGCGCTCCCGCAGTTGAGCGATGACGCTGGGGTTGGTCAGGCGAAAGAAGGTATTGATCTCTTTTTCCAACCCTAGGGTCGCCACGAGGGCATTATCGGGATCCTGGTCCTCGACCTCGGCCAGCAATTCCTTGGCGCGGGTGTTGTCCGGCTCCCGGTCGACGGTAAAGCGCAGGTTGTTGGCGATATAGTCGTGGCCCGGGTAGATCAAGGTATCGTCCGGCAGTTGGCTCAGCTGCTGAGCAAAGGTATCGTAAAGCTCTTCGGGATGGCCGCCGTGGTGACAATTGCCGGCGCCGGCATTGAACAGGGTGTCGCCGGAAATCAGCGCCGCTTGGTCGGTCCGGGTCAAGAGGCAGACGTGGCTCATGGTGTGCCCGGGGGTATCCAAGGCCTCGATCTCCACAGTCTTGCCCACCTTGACCACGTCGCCGGCCGCAAGGCCGCGGTCGATGCCTGGGATCTTGTCCTTGGCCTTGACATGCGCCAGGAGCTCGGCACCGGTGGCGGCGATCATCGCCCGGTTGCCGCCGGTATGGTCGCCGTGCTCGTGCGTATTAAGCACCGTGCGGATGGTCCAGCCCTTGTCCTTGGCCACGGCCAAGCACTTACGATGATCCAAGGGGTCGACCGCCAGGGCCTCGCCGGTTTCCGGGCAGGCTATCAGATAGTTGAAGTTCCTGTAGGCGTTGGCGGTCCAGATCTGCTCGATAATCACGAAAGCGGCTCCGTACATATGGGTCTAGCGACGTCCCCATCTTAGGCGCTGGTGGCGGCCGGCGAAAGCCCGCAGCTCGGATCAATCGCCACAATGTCTTTACGCTTGTTCCTTATGCTTGCCCTTTACGCTTCTCCTTTACGCCTGGCCCCTTGCCAAGCTATGGGCATCACGCAAATCTCACCAGAACCACGAGAGGCAGCGATCCGTGACCGGCTTTGACCAAGAAGACCCGACACCCAGCCTGCGCGCGCTGAGGCCCGACGACGCCGCAGCCGTGCTCGCCATCTACCAAAGCGGCATCGAGACCGGCGACGCTACCTTCGCCGCGGCGGCGCCCGACTGGCAGGGCTTCGACCGGCAGCATCTCGACGACTGCCGTCTGGTCGCGGTGCTCGAGAACCGGGTTGTCGGCTGGGCGGCCTTGGCGCCAACCTCGACGCGGGAGGTCTATCGCGGCGTCGCGGAGGTGAGCGTTTATGTGGCCACCGACGCGCGCGGCCTCGGCATTGGCCGCCGCCTCTTGAGCGCCCTGGTCAAGGCCTCGGAGGCCGCCGGCATCTGGACCCTGCAGGCTGGCATCTTCCCGGAGAATCTCGCCAGCATCGCCTTGCATCAAGGGGCCGGCTTCACCCTCATCGGCCTGCGCGAGCGCTTGGGCCGCATGACCTATGGCCGCCACGCCGGCAAGTGGCGCGATGTGGCACTGCTGGAACGTAGAAGTACGGTCGCCGGCATGGACTGAGCCGGCACGGCGTTGGTCGGACCCGACGTCGCACCCCCACCTAAGGCGCGATCAAACCAGCAAGCACCCGTCCCTCTAAAGCAGCTTGGCGTCGAAGTGATAGGTCATCAGCGGGGCGACGCCATCCTTGGTGACGATCACCTGGTCTTCCAACTTGACCCCATAGGGCGCGCCCTCCTTGCCGGCATAGCATTCCAGGCAAAAGACCATGTTCTCTTGGATTTCCCGGTCGGGAATGAAAACCTTGCCCTTGCGCTCGTCGTCCGGATAAGGGATGCCCGGCCCCTCGTCTTCCAGACCGGCCTGGTGGCACATGGCGGCATAGCGCCCATTGCGATAGCCCTCCGGCAACTTAGGCGCCGCATGAGCAAACTCGGCGAAGCTCATGCCCGGCTTCATCAGCTCCTGCATGCCCATGACGCAGTCGTAGGCGATGCGGTAGGCCTCTTTTTGTCCCTCAGAGGCGACATCGCCGCAAAGGAAAGTGCGCGAAAAGTCGATGACGTAGCCTTCGTAGCCGTTGGCATCGGTGTCGATGCCGACCAGGTCGCCCGGCTGGACGAGCTTGTCATGGGCCTCCGACATCCAAGGATTGGTGTTGGTGCCGGTCGCGACCAGACGGGTGAACATGAACTCGCCGTGGTGGCGGAAGAGCGAATCGTTCAAGACAGCCAAGAGCTCGTACTCGCGGATGCCGGGGCGGATGGCCGCCTCGAACTCGGCCATCATGGCATCGCCGATCTGGCCGTTGAGGATCATCAGCTCGACCTCTTCGGGAACCTTGACCTCGCGCGCATCGACCGTGGCCGGACTGGGGTCGGTGACCCGAATGCCGAGTTCCTGCAGGGCCATGAAGCCGTAGCCATCCAGCTTGTCAACGGCCAGGGGTCCGTCGGCATAGCCCAGCTCGGCCATCGCCGCCTTGATTTCCTCAGCCCAAACTCGGGCGCGACCGAGGCCCTCGGTGCTGCCGTACTGCCACGACTTGGCGGGGCGCACGTCGCGCACGAACTTTTGCGACACGTGCACTGAGTTCATGTATTCGAAGTGTATTGGCTCGCCTTCTGCCGGCACCAGGCTATAGCGAGCCAGCGTGGTGGCTGTCCAAACGCCCATGACCTCGGTGCCGGTGGCGTAGCGGATGTTGCCTGGATTGTAGAAAAGACAGATGGGAATATCGTGCCGCTTCATCATCGCTTGCAGACGAGCAAGGCGGTTGGCTCTCAGCGCCTTGAAGTCGATTTCGCTCAGGTTAGGCGCCCGCAGGGTCTGAATGTGGGGAGCGACCAAACGTTCCCGTTCACCGCCGACGTCATGGATGCTCGAAGTCATGGCCGCAACCTCCCTAATCCTATCCGCATGCGAAAACCTTCCATCAAAGCTCACTATCCTAGGAACGCCGGCCTGACTAGCGATAAGGCGACGCTATTTGCCATGAGGAGGGCATGAGGTCGCCGGGCCGGGATAGGGCTAAGGGTGTTTGAGTAGACAGTTGTTACAAAACAGCAAGGCAATCGCCTTTGCGGAGGCTATTGGATCGCATAAAAAGTGTTCGACATCAGGAGATTGGCGAAATCCGACGCGACGGACTATCGCAGCCTACGCTTGCCAGGATTGGCCAAGCATTCAGGGGGATTCGGCGCGTCTTTTGCCGAGGAATCGGTCAAGGACCTCACGTATTTTGCGGACCGCCTAGAGCGCAATGTCGTCTTTGGCGGATTTGGCGCAACGAGGCTGTTGGGCGTTGGCGGCTACTACCTCCTCACCGGCGAAAAGCTGCGCCATAAAGGCGTGCTCTTCGGCATGTACGTGGCTGAGGATGCGCAGGGCAGCGGGCTTGCCGGATTGCTGGTCACCGCCATCCTGGATCATGCCCGATACGAGGTAGAGCAGCTCCAGCTATCGGTCACAAGCAGCAACGACCGCGCCCGCAAGCTCTATGAGAAACACGAGTTTCGGGTCTATGGAACGGAACCGCGCGCCATCAAACTCGACGACGACTACCTGGACGAAGTCTTGATGTATCGAATTCTGGACTAGAGTCGAGCCCGCGGGCTAAGGCGTTAGGTGCATGACGCTGTCGTAAGTCTCGGCCGATGGGGGTCCAAGCAGTAAGTCGGCAAGTCCGGCCCAAATTTCCTGCACCTGCGGGCCGGCCGCCTCTGCCGCGGCTTGGCTTTCGTAAATCGCCATCGTCACCCCGTCGCCATCGGCGCGCCAGGCGCTATAGACACTGAGAACGCCGGAAATGGCCTGAGCCTGCGCCTTGACGTTATCGAGCTTGGCGGTCAAATCGTCGAGACGCGCCGGGTCGAACTGAAACTTGGTCACTCTTGCGTACATTGTAATGGTTTGCCCCCATAGAGTTGCATTGCTGCATCACTGTCTTGCATGCGCAGACTGGCCTGGCAATCGCGGTCAATTCGTGGTGAAGCTGTCGGCTCGCGCTAGTCGATCGAAATTCAAGGATTTGTCAAATAAATCATTATACAGGTTGACAGAAATCCACAAACGCCAGGCCAGCCAGACATGTCGGTCACTACAGTCACTTTGATCGCTGCGATCGTCGCAACGATCCTTGGTGTCGGAACCTTCTTCCATTTGTTCTTGCTGGCGTCGCGCTGGCCGCGCGCCACAGGGCGGGTGGTCGGCAACATGGCCCAACGTCGCTCCGACGAGGGGGAACGCTACGCCTATTTTCCCAAGATCGAGTTTGCCGCCGCCGACGGCAAGGTCTACGAAGTCCGCGGCGACGTAGGGCTCAATCAAGAGTGGCCGATCGGCCAACTGGTGGCGCTGCGCTACCGCGCCGCCAACCCGAATCACACGACCACCATGAAAGGCTGGCAGAGGCTGTTGTTCTCGGCCGTGTTTCTGGGATTTGCGGCCGCGCTCTGGTATGCCTGGCTAAGCAAATCCCTCACCTGACTGCGAGCGCGCCAACGCGCTATAACAACCCCAAAAATCGATCAGCGATGGCCCGACAGGTCGCCGCCGCAATAGGGACAGTGGCGCAATTCCCCCTGCCCTTTATGCAGGGCTAGATTTTCCAGGATCTCCGCGGCCAGCGCCCGGCTCAGCCCCAGGGTCTTGCGAAAGTCTTCCAGTTCCTTTTCCTCGTCGGCATCGATGGTCCCGTCCTCCAGCGCCTGACGGTACTGCTCGGCGAGTTGCTGGCGTTTGCGGCGAAGTTGATCGGCAAGCCCGCTGGCCAAAATGCCCGCCGGCAAGGCGGCCATGCCGATGCCGATGATGGTGACGCAGGCGCCAAAGATCTTGCCCAGCGGGGTGATCGGTGTCACGTCGCCGTAGCCCACGGTGGTGAGGGTCGCCGTCGCCCACCACATGGCTTCGGGGATCGAGCCGAATTTATCAGGCTGGGCATCTTGTTCGACCAGGTAGGCGCCGCTCGCGGTCAAGATCAACAACACGATCAGGATAAAGAACCCGGCAAAAAAGGCGCTCGCCTCCTGGCGAAAGACGTCGAGCAGCATGGTCATGGCCGAGGAGTAGCGGGTCAGCTTGAAGATCCGCAGCAGCCGCAAGACCCTGAGAAAGCGCAGGTCAATGGCGAAAACAAAGGAGAGATAGAAGGGTGCGATCGCCAGGAAATCGATTATGGCGACCGGTGACGCGGCGTAGCGCAGCCTTTGATAGAGGGCTGGCCTTTCCGGTTCCGCCTCGACGATGCACCAAAGCCGCAGCAGATACTCGACGGTGAAGACCGCCACCGATACCACCTCGATGGCGTCGAAGTAGACCGCATAACGATCGTAGATCCAGTCGACCGTCTCTAGAATAACGCAGATCACGTTCAAAGAAATCAGCAAGATGAGAAACAGGTCGACCAGCCGGCCGGCCGGGTCGCCACGCTCGGAGCGTTCCAGGACAGCGTGCAGTTTCCGACGTAAGGTCATGTCATCTCGCCCACTTTTCAGCCTCGCGCAGCATGAAGGATTCCCACAATACGGGAGCCCTGCATAGTATGATAGTCATCTAGGAGAGTGTGTTCTCTCGGCGCGCCATGCGGCAATGCATCGATCACGGCGTGGCCGAACGGCCCTGCCCTGCCGGTCCTTTAGCCGACCCACCACGAGCTGGCGAGCCGGCGCAGCCGGAGAGGGGAATCTCCCCCAGGCTGTTAACGGGGATCCTTGAAGCGATGGTTTGGGATCACCGCGATGGGCGCGAGTTCAACCAGAAAGTCTTCGTGTCCCAAGCCGGCGACCATAATCGAGGTGCTTGCAGGCGTAACAGTAACGTCAGGAAAAAACTCACTGCGCACATCTTGGATCAAAGGGAGTTGTGATTGATCGGTGTAGTAGGTCGTGATTGATACGATATCCGTCAATTCTCCCCCAACTGCCGCGAGAATGCCCCAATGTTTTTGAAGCATTGGCGTGTTTGCGCCTTGACATCGTCCTTGCCGACGATCCGCTCTTGCGCATCCCAAGCGACTTGGCCGGTAAAGTGAAGAACCTGGCCCACAGGCTGCACGACAGCCATGCTGAATCCCCGCCCGCGCGGATGCCAAACGCCCTCAGGATTGAAGCCATGAGCCATTCTGGTCACTCCCTTCCGCGTATCGACGCCAGGTTCTCGTCAGTATGGTTCCGGCGGTAGCGCCGATTCTTGGCGATCATATGGAAGCGAAGCGCGGCGCGACGCGTTCCGCCCAGCGTTGGAACAAGTCATCGAAGTCGGCCGGTTGCTCCCGATAGACGATCACGTCGTCAGGTGCCTTGAACCAGGGCTGGGCGCTGCCGGTCCAAAGATGCGCCACTGGCTCTAACCAGTCGGTTACATCCAAGGTTCCAGGTTTCAGGTTGACGACATCCGGATTGCGGGTTGGTTGGTGAAACAGCCGTGTGCCGCATACCTTACAGAATCGGCACTGTACTTGACGCCCGCTCGCGGCCTGGCGGCTCCAGCTACTCGGGGCTGCTCCTTCCACTTTCAGGGCGTCGCGCGGCACCGGCATGGAAAGGCCAAAGCCGCTGCCGGACTGGGACTGACACTCCGTGCAGTGGCATGCGTAGAGGGTCAGCGGCGCCTGGGTGATGCGATAACGGATAGCGCCGCATTGGCATCCGCCTTCGAGGGGAAGCTGTATTGGTCTCATACCCTCAATGGGCCTCGGCCCAGGTAGCGGCGACGCCGGCGTCCGCCACCAGGGGAATGGAGAGTTCGAGGACCGGGTCGCAGGCCTGCTCCATCACCTGGCGAACCACCGCCGAGGTCTCATCCACCTCCGCGTCGGGCACCTCGAAGAGCAGCTCGTCATGCACCTGCAGCAGCATGCGCGCGCCCAGGCCCTGGCGGTCGAGGGCCGGCTGGATGCGGATCATGGCCCGCTTGATGATGTCGGCGGCGGTGCCTTGGATCGGCGCATTGATCGCCGCCCGCTCTGAGAAGCTGCGCCGGGCCGGGTTCTTGTCCTTGATGCCGGGCATGTGGATCTTGCGGCCGAAGAGCGTGGTGACGAAGCCCTGCTCGCGGCAGAAGGCCTTGGTCCGCTCCATGTAGTCCTTGATGCCGGGGTAGCGGGCGAAGTAGGCCTCGATGTAGGCCTTGGCCTCGCCTTGGGGGATGCCCAGGTTGTTGGCTAACCCGAAGGCGGAAATGCCGTAGATGATGCCGAAGTTGATCGCCTTGGCGCGCCGCCGCACCATCGGGTCCATGCCTTCAACCGGGATGTCGAAGACCTGGGCGGCGGTCATGGCATGAATGTCCTGGCCATCCAGGAAGGCCTGGCGCAGGGGCTCGACCTCGGCGATTTCGGCGGCCAGGCGCAGCTCGATCTGGCTGTAGTCGACGGAGAGCAGCTTATAGCCCGGCTCGGCCACGAAGGCATGGCGGATCTTGCGGCCTTCTTCGGTACGCACCGGGATATTCTGCAGGTTGGGGTCGTTGGAGCTTAGCCTCCCCGTCGAGGCGATGGCCTGGGAATAGGAGGTGTGAACCCGGCCGGTTTCCGGATTGATCTGTTCCTGCAAGGCGTCCGTATAGGTGCTCTTCAGCTTGGATAGCTGGCGCCAGTCGATGACCTTGGCCGGCAGCGCGTGGCCCTGGGCCGCCAAGCCCTCCAGTATGTCCGCGCCGGTGCTGTAGGCGCCGGACTTGCCCTTCTTGCCGCCAGGCAGCCCCATCTCGCCGAAGAGGATCTCACCCAGCTGCTTGGGCGAGCCGATGGTGAAGGCGCGCCCGGCCAGCTTGTAGATCTCCTCCTCCAACTGGGCGCCGCGGCTGGCGAAATCGTTGGAAAGCCGGCGCAGCGCGTCCCGCTCGACCTTGATGCCGCGGCGCTCCATGGTCGCCAGGACCGGCACCAGCGGCCGCTCGATGGTCTCGTAGATGGTCACCCGCTGCTCGGTGACCAGGCGCGGCTTCAAGGCGGCGTGCAGGCACCAGGTGATGTCCGCGTCCTCGGCCGCGTAGTCGAGGGCCTTGTCGAGCGGCACCCGGTCGAAGGTCACCTGCTTGCGGCCGGAGCCGGCCACTTGCGTGAACTTGATGGTGGAGCGGTCGAGCAGCAGCTTGGCCAGCTCGTCCATGCCATGGCCGTGCAGCCCGCCTTCCAACACGTAGGAGAGCAGCATGGTGTCGTCGATCGGCGCCACCTCGATGCCGCAGCCGGCCAAGACCAGCATGTCGTACTTGATGTTCTGGCCGATCTTGAGGACGCCTGGGTCCTCCAGCATCGGCTTCAAGAGGGCCAGCGCCTGGTCGCGCGGGATCTGCTTGGGCGCCTCGGCCGGCCCGTCCAGGTCAAGGCCGTCGGCCTTGTCCGGCGCCTTGTGGGCAAGCGGGATGTAACAGGCGTGACGGGGGCCGAGCGCCAGGCTGACCCCGACCAGTTCGGCCCGCAAGGCGTCGAGCGAGGTGGTCTCCGTGTCGACCGCCACCACACCCTGATCGCAGGCCTGATCGACCCAGGCCGCAAGTGCCTTCAGACTATCGACCAGCTCGTAGCCCTGCGGCCTTTCGACCGCCTCGGCGGCCGGCGCCAGCAGTTCACTCTCGCCCAACTGCTCGGCCAGGCGCTTCAAGACCGAGCGAAACTCATAGCGCTCCAAAAAGGCCTTGAGGGTTTCCGGCTCCGGCTGCGCGAGGGTGAAGCTCTCAAGGGAATCGGCAACATCGACATCCGATTTCAGCAGCACCAGTTCGCGGCTGATCCGCGCTTGCTCGGCGAACTCGATCAGGTTCTGCCGCCGCTTCGGCTGCTTGATTTCGGGCGCCCGGGTCAGCAGGCTTTCCAGGTCGCCGTATTCGTCGATCAGCTGCGCCGCGGTCTTGAGGCCAATGCCCGGCACCCCCGGCACGTTGTCGACGGAATCGCCGGCCAGGGCCTGCACCTCGACCACCTTCTCCGGCGGCACGCCGAACTTCTCCACCACCTCCGCCGGGCCGATCCAGCGGTCCTTCATGGGATCGAGCATGTCAACGCCCTCGCCGACCAGCTGCATCAGGTCCTTGTCCGAGGAGACGATGGTCACCCGCAAGCCGGCTTCCCGGGCCAGGCGGGCATAGGTGGCGATGATGTCGTCCGCCTCGAAGTTCTCCATCTCGATGCAGGGCAAGGCAAACGCCCGCGTCGCCTCGCGGATCATGGCGAACTGCGGGATCAGGTCTTCCGGCGGATCGGGCCGCTGCGCCTTGTAATCCTGATAGATCTCGTTGCGAAAGCTCTTGGAGCCGGCATCGAAAATCACCGCCAGCCCGTCGGCATCGCTCTCGCGCAGCAGCTTGATCAGCATGTTGGTGAAGCCGAAGGTGGCGTTGGTCGGGATGCCGCCGGAAGTGCTGCGCGGCGGAATGGCGTAGTAGGCGCGGAAGATGTAGCCCGAGCCGTCAACCAGATAGATGTGCTGGGGAAGCGTGGCGGTCTCTGTCATGGCCGGCAGTCTGCCCGAGCGCGAGAGGCAAGTCGAGTGCCTGCCGGGTGACGGCGTGGGAATTTCGCTTTGCCTGGTATCAGAACATGTTCGGCCGTGCGGTTCCGATCTCCGAACGCACGGCCGTCGAAGGCCCGCCCTTTCAATCGGCTGGCAGCCTGTTATGGTCATTGCGAGGCCCGGAGGGCCGCGGCAATCCATAAAGTGGTGCCATTGGCATCGGCGGTTCCCGTTCGGTCTAAGGCGCTGCCGCCGGGAGTCAGTATGGATTGCCGCGCTGCGCTCGCAATGACTTGGACAGTGGTCCCCAGGCGACAGCCACGCCCCCTAGTGCCCGGCCCCGGCCTCGGCGTCTTCGCTCAAGACGAAGTGGCGGCCGCAGTAGGGGCAGTCGATCTCCCCTTTGGCGCCCATGTTGAGGAAGACCCGCGGATGGCCGAGCGCGCCGCCGCCGCCATCGCAACTAAGCTCGACGCTTTCCACTGTGATCGTTTCTGCCGCTTCCATGGTGCCTCGACCTTCTTTGACGGCCGATACTTGGCCGGATTGTTTGACCTTTATGCCCGGCGGATGATACCCATTGTCGGCGCGCAATCAATCCCTTGTGTTTGCCTGGGACGTTCCTTCTCGATGCCACTCGCCCCATCGCCGGCGGCCGACGCCGCTTGTTCCAAGACCGCCCGCCCGGCGCCGCCCGCGGTCGAGGCCCGCGGCCTCAACAAGACCTACAAGGCAAGCGGCAAAGGCGCTCCCAAGCGGGCGCTGATCGACATCGATCTTACCATCGAGCGGGGCATCATCTTCGGGCTCTTGGGGCCGAACGGGGCCGGCAAGTCGACCTTCATCAACATCCTGGCCGGCCTGGTCACCAAGACATCCGGCGAGGCCAGGATCTGCGGCTTCGACATCATCCAGCAGCCGCGCCGGGCGCGCGCCGCCATCGGCGTGGTGCCGCAGGAGCTCAACATCGACCCCTTCTTCACCCCGCGCGAGCTCCTGGACCTGCAAGCCGGGCTTTATGGCGTGCCGCCCCGCGAACGGCGCACCGACCTGCTGCTCACCGCCCTTGGCCTGGCCGACAAGGCCGAAGCCTATGCCCGTACCTTGTCGGGTGGCATGCGCCGCCGCCTGATGGTGGCCAAGGCCATGGTCCACCAGCCGCCGGTGCTGGTCCTCGACGAACCCACCGCCGGGGTCGATATCGAGCTGAGGCGCCAGCTGTGGGAGCAGGTGCGCGGCCTCAACCGCCAGGGCACTACGGTGGTGCTGACCACCCACTATCTGGAAGAGGCGGAGGAGCTCTGCGACCGGATCGCCATCATCAACCACGGCCGAGTGATCGCCTGCGATTCCACCGAGGCCTTGCTGCGCCGCATCGACAACAAGTCCTTGACCCTGATCCTGGCCGAGGATCTGGCCGAGATCCCGGCCTCCCTGCGGCCGCTATCAGCCGAGCTTGCCGGGCCCCGGCGCCTGGAGTTTCGCTACCGCGCCAGCCAAAGCCCGGTGCCGGAAATCCTCACCGCCGTGCGCGATGCCGGCCTGCAGGTGATCGACATGACCACCGAGGAGTCGGACCTGGAAGACATCTTCCTGCAGCTGACCGCTGGTGAACAAGCCGCGCCATGACCGGCGGACGGCTACGGAATCCGGGGCGGACCGGAAGATGGCGCCGATCAAGCCTCTTTATGGCGGCGTGGCCCTTATTGCCTGAGCAGGTTTGTTTATCTGAGCAAGCTTGTTTACCTGGGCAAGCTTGTTTACCTGAGCAAGCTTGTTTACCTGAGCAAGCTTGTTTACCTGGGCAAGCTTGTTTACCTGAGCAAGCTTGTTTACCTGAGCAAGCTTGTTTACCTGGGGATCGGCTTTCGAGTATTCTCCGCCTCGGCATTTGAGGACCCGTAGCTCAGCTGGATAGAGCGCTGCCCTCCGAAGGCAGAGGTCACAGGTTCGAATCCTGTCGGGTCCGCCAAGTTTTTCAATTGGTTACACGGATTTATTATCTCGTAGAACATTGAAAGTAACCACATAGTAACCACGCGGTGGCTGCGGGCCTACATGCGCTAACTTGGTCTGAGGTCGGAAACGCCAGGTTCAAGTTTTTGGCCCCATGATGGACTTTGGCCAATCCAAATGCCGCCGCCTCGAAAGTGCGGCCAGGAACTGGTCGCGTCCTTGCCATGCCGCCAGGTACCAAAAGCATCGCCGCCCAAACCGTGCACGAAGATCAACGAGCCTCTGGCACGCCCCGCCGCCTTGGAAATCTCATGTAGCTGGCTCACCGAGCAACATCCCCAACCCAGGCGCCATTTCGGCCTGATTTCTTCCTTTCTTCCCCAAGCACAGAAAAAGCTTATCGCCATGCAATGGAAATCGCAATTATTCGAAGAAAATAGGTGGGTCATGTAGAATAACGCGTGAGGGTCGACCCTTCACCCGGCACCGCAAAGGGTCCGCCGAGGGAAGACGAAGCCATGGGTGGCCCGAGGCACCCAACTTCAGATCCGGGGAACACTCCCGGGGCAACGACCAATCGTGTTCAGGGCCTGACGGAGGCGCGCGCGTGCACCCTCGTGGTCGAGCTGAAAGGCGATAGCGATGGACATAGCGAAACCGAAGGAATTCGATTGACGCGTTGCGGCTTTTCCACGTGCCTCTCCTGGACTTGCCGTGCGCCTGACTGCGTGCAGTGCTAAGGGCGCCATGCTCGCCCTTTTCACTCCCAAGCGGGCCCCGAAAGATCTTGCCCGATGAAGCGCCGAGCCACTCGTCATCTATATGAACGACCCTGCTTAGATCGGCACATTGATGCCCTCGTCTATTGTAGATCCAGTCCATTTAGTCCTGGTTCGATTTCGCAAAATAAATCTAAACAAATTCGGGACCACCGCAGCCAAAACCTTCTGGAAAACAGTCTTGTGCGTCACCGCAAGTTCCTAGGAGCGCATCCAGTTTTCGCAAAAGATGGGGCGCTGGAATCTGCTCATCAAGGCAAAACCGATAGAACAGGCGCGACTGACCCGGTTCAAGACACCCCATCACCGCGAAACTCCCGCTCGAATCGTCCCACTTTCACAGGATAACGAACAAGACCGCGCCGCAACCTGACTTTTTCAACAGCTTCTACAAGATCATAACATTCAGGGTTTCTTAAGAAAAATCCCGCTGCGAACATGGTCTTTGCTTGCTCTATAGCCTAAAAACGGCAAAAACTTTGGCCCATAGGGACGCTTTTCTTTCTCGTACCTCACTGGCTCAGTTCGTCGCGGAGTCCAGGCACGCACGCGCACTTCTCTGAATCTTTGTTTTGGGCTGTAACTGGTCCTTATGGGTAGATCTAACACTACTCGTAAAGCATTAACTTTCGCAACCACAAAACCAAGTTGATCGCCGGGAAAACGTTCTGCATCGTCATCAAGATTCGCCGTCTGATGTTCTGTTTCGTGCGCTCCCAACATCGTAAAACCGTAAGCCAAATGAATTCGATCATCCGCTTTGAACAATCGGCCAGACTTCCGCGCCATGTTGCGCCTTGCATCCGTCATGTCAATAGAGTATTTGATGGGTTTCTTGAATCCGGTCACTTTATCAGCCTTAGCCGAGCCTCCTACTCTCTTAATTTCCTCATCGTCACGTAGTATAATTAAAACATTTCTCGATGAAAACTTGTGGTCAACATGACCATTATGAGAAAATGAAGAAGACATTAGTGACTCAAAAAGTTTCTTTAGTACGTCTCTAGCGTGGCCGCCGACAACCTTATGTTCGCTACTTAGACTCTCGTTAGCAGATTTGATTTTCCTGTCAATTCCTTTTGAGATCTGATCAAACCGTCTAGCGGCCTCTATATCATCTTTCCATTTGATCGTACCTTCAAAGGCATTGATTTCTGCATCAAGAGAAAATAATTCTTTTAACTCCGCCGCATATCTTCGTAGAAATTTTTCTCTATATGCCAAGCCAAGCGATTTGAAATGTGCCCCGCCATCCGCAAGTCTCACTACTTTACTAAGTACGCTATGTTTCTTACTGACCGACACTGTGGCTTCCTCACCCATTAAGTCAATATAGTAAACAGGATTGCTCTTCGAGTAAGCATAAAGATTTGCCCCATCCACCAACCCTTCCGGATCAGCGGCCGTCCACCGCCCCAACCACGGCGCGTAGTACCGGGCCGAGTGGTACGCCAGCCCACTCTCCTCGTCCCGCTCCATGCCTGTGTAGCGATAGCGCTTCGGTGTCTGGGTCTGACTGCGGACCGCCTGGTAGGCAGTACTGCCGTAAGGCGTGTATTCCTCGTACGACAAAATTTGGGATTGGTCGTCGACCTCTAGGCACACCGAGCCCAGGTGATTGCCGAGCTGGTAGCGAATTAGCTCGGCCGGGATCCCTGGCTCGTTCCCTTGAGTGCGTGTCTCCACCAGGGCGATGCGCTGGGTATCGTCCATGACGTGCAGGGTTTCGCGAACCAGGGGATTTGCCCCCTTCTTGCGATAAATCTCGAAATCGCCCAGGTAGAGTCGCTCGTCCTTGACCTGGCCATTGGCCAGCTCCGTCACCTTGCGGATCCGCTGCCCGCCGGCGTCATAGACGCACCAAGTACGCTCGCCTTGTCGCTGAACTCCCTCGGCGTCGGTCTGACTGACGGCTTGGCGCTGGGTCATCTGCAACTGGTCGTGCTCGTTCCACTGCATGACCTGCAGCTGCGGCATCTTCAGCATGTTACCGTGGGCGTCATAGCCGTCGCCGGCGGTGCTGTAGCTCTCGGTCGTCCCGGCGATGGCGGTGCTCGTCAGCCGGTTGCTGACCAAGCTGGGCGCGAGTTGGCTTGACTCGTCGTAGGCGTAGGTTCGATTCCAGCCGGGATGGGCTGAGTCACTGCCGCGATGCTGTATTTCCAGGAAGTTGCCGACAGCGTCATAGATGTAACGCTCGCTGTAGGTACCGAGGGCCTGGCCATCGCTCGGGTGTGGGATGCCGACACGGCCAACGCGGGGGGCGTCGTTGTAGGAGTGTGGGATCGGCGCTCCGCCCACCTGACCCAAGTGCTCTCTGCCTGTCGCCTCGATCAGGCGGAAGAGGGCGTCATAGGTGTACTGGGCGCTCGGCTCCACGCGCGCATTGGCGAAGAAGGCCGTCTGCTGTGCGTCGTCGCGGAAATGTGTGATGTTGCCAGCGCAGTCGAAGGTGTAGTGCAAGTTCTGAAGAAGCCGTCCTGGGCCCGCTTCTTCCGTGCGCAGGTGAATGAGATGAAAGGTCTCCGGGTCATAGCTGTAGTGGGTCGAAACGCCGTTCGCGTAGTCGATCCTCTCGCGCTGGGCTTTGGCATCGTAGTCGATGTTTGCCACCCCCACCGGCGAAGGCGTGACGGCGGCCGGGTCAATCATCGCAGCCGGCAGGGTCCCATGGTCAAGCCATATGTCCATGCGCTCCAGCAGGTTCGCTTCGTTGTAACCGGGTTGGATAACGTTGACCTTTGTGCCCGGCTGGTCGCTGTGTGGCGCAACCAGCTGCGTTGGCCGGTTGAGGGCATCGAAACGCGTCTGGCTGACATAGTTTTCCGCCGCCTTGGCGACGGCACCGTTCCAGTCGACCCTATTCTTGTACGCCGGCTGCGGCTGCCCGTTGACCTGAACGGTTTCAGCCAATTGCCGAGAGCTTCTCAGGGGGTTACCCTTGAAGTCGTAGCGATCGCTGGTGACGACGCCGGCTTGGTCGAAGAGCGCCACAACCTGGCCGCGGAGGTTCTCTGCTTCGGGGTCGTCACCGGTCTCGCCGTAGACGCTGCGTCCGAGCATCACCTCTGGGCCGGTACCCTCGAGGAGGAAGGATTCCGTCGGTCGCCGCAGTGGATCATAGGCGGCGCGGAAGCGGTGGCCGCGGCTGTCCCAGGCGTAGAGTGGACTACCGGCGACATCGTTCAGCATCCAGCGCTCGCCCGCCTCCATGCTGGCTTGATGGATGAGGTTGCCAAGCATGTCGTAGTCGTAGTGCATGACAACTCGGCCCTCGGCGTCGATGACCTCACGCTGGTTGCTCTCGATGTCGAACACGATGCGCGTTGAATGGAATTCCTCCACGGGTGGAGCAGCTGCGGGGGTGTTGCTGTACTTGGCCTTGTTGTGGGCGACAGTGAGAAAGCCGCGACCGAGCGAGTCGGCATGGGCGACGGTAGGCGTTGCCGCATGAACACTCGACTTTTCAGCGGCCCGCGTCTCGTTGGTGCGATCACTCGCGTCCGGATAGCGCATTGCGAAGGCAGCGGCGTTGGCCGCGTCGGTGCGCAGCGCGTGCCATGTAGGCGTGTATTCTAGGGCAGGCAGGCGTGCGAAGAAGCCACCCACGTCGGCGTCTTTCTCGGGGGCAGCGACCAGCACCGTGTCGCTCACGTCCCAGGAGGCCTCGTGCCACGGCCCGAAGACCACCTTCTCCCAGGTGTGGTTGGGATGTAGGGTCGCCACTACCCTTTCGACTGCGTCGTAGAAGAGCACCGGACTAACGCCGATCTTGACGTCGAACTCAAAGCGGTGGGTGTCGGTAAAGTACGGCTCGAATTGGCGGACGGCTTTACCCTTGTTGTTAAAGATGGTCCAGCCGCTGCCGACCCAGCGCGGGCTCACATCATGCGGCGTTATTTGCGGCTGGTTGTTCGCATCGAGCACGATGTCGCCATTGGTGTCGCGCTGAGGCACCGGTCCTGACTCGGCCTGCACCTTCTTCTGAATCTCACGGCCGAAGCCATCGGAGTAGGAGAAACTGGCTTGAATCTTTGTCTGCTGACCCGCTTGGAGGTCGCTCACATGGGTCTCACGGGCGAGGGTGGCGGCGACGGCGGGCGGCTTCTTCGCACTGTTCGGCTCGCGCGAGTATGCGGTCAGGTCATAGACGATGCGGGTGGTGGCGTCGGCAAGCAGCATAGCGGCGGGCGGTCCCTTGGGATTCGCCAGAATCTGGTCAATCTCGGCCTGAGTAAGGTCGGCGCGGAAACCGTTCAGCGAGTCACCTTCGACGGTGGCCGGCGCTGGCTTGCCCATCACTGCCGTGCCAACAACCATACCGAGGGCATCAAACGCAAACGCCGAGCGGTTGCGGTTTGGGTCCATAATTAGCGCCGGCTGCAGGACTCGGTAGTCCTGCGCGCGGTGGACGAGCGGCTGCGTCGGGTCTTGTTGCCTTTCACCTACGGTGACGCGATTTTTGAGTGCGTCCCGCGTCTCCCGGACCATCAGGTCATAGTCGTCATACTCGACGTAGCTCTCGGTACTCGCTGCATTGGTGTGAAAGGGATCGCGGTAGCGGTGCGGCAGGAAGAAGTGCGCCCGCGCGTAATCGAGCTCCTGCGCAGCCGTGTCACCCGAGCCCGGCGAAAAGAAGACCCTCCCGGACGGATTCCACCAGTTCCCGTCGAGCACGTCCGCTTCGTCCCGAGTGTGGACGTATCGACCTCCTGGCGTAGCGCCCGAACCGTCGAGCATGGCGTCCGACACTCGGTTCACGGCGCCGTCCTCATTGTAGACCCGATGTACAAGGCCCGGAGTCAATGCGAGCTTGTAGGTCTCGAAAGGCAACGCCATAGCCTGCAGCCGTCCAAGCGGGAGGGCGTCCACCAAGTCGTTGCGGCGAAAGACCGTTCGGACATGTTCGATCAGGCGGCGTTGCCTACCATTCGTTGGCGCTCCCTCGTAGTCGAGCTCGTCATCGAAGACGGCGTCATAGCCGCCTGGATCTCCCGGCCTTGGCTGCACGAAGTCCTCGTGGCGAAACCGACCCGCGGCGCCGGATGGTGCGTAACCTGTGAGCTCGTAGGTGCGGGCCTCGTACACGACAGGCGCTCTATAGCCGGAGGCGCCATCGACCATGTTCGTGACCCGGTTCTCGGTGTAGGTCACGTGCATCTTGGCCTGCTCATCCTGAGCAACTTGAGGCAGCGAAGGATCAACGACCCGCCGCCCGTAGCCAATGCTCGCTTCCTTCGTAACATTGCCGAAGTCGTCGACTTGGAGCGTCAGGGAATGGGCAACGCGAGGGTCGAGCAGCCATTCAACGTTGGGATTAGCTGCTGCCGTCGCTTCGTCGACGAGCTGCCCTCCAAGTACGGAAACGAGGGTACGCTCGTAGTTGTAGACGACTTCTTCACGGGGGTACGTCAGAAAAACTGCGTGACGGTTGCTGCCGCGTCTTTGGAGACACTTGACGTCGTAGTTGCGCTCGGTGACGGCGTAGGGCAGAGGTTTTTTACTGCTGTCGTCGAGGGCATAGACCTCTTGACGCAGGAGGGATCCCCGCAGCGCTCGACAGGCTTCCCGTTTCTCATCTGCCGTAAGACCTGCGGGCAAGATGGTGTCATCAAGCAGAAGCTCCCGTGCTTGTGTATCGGTGAGGCCAGGCTCTCGGAAATATTCACCGGTGTCGTGCGCATCGAGGAGACCGGCGAAGTAGTTAGAGACATGGTCGTGCCCGAGGTACACGCCCGTGTGAAACCACGTCTTCGTTAGGACCGGTGGGACGTGGGACGAGGCCTCGATGTTTCTTCCCCCCGTCGGGAAGACGTTGCTCGCGCTGAGCGCCGCGAACTCCTCGGTGTCGTACTGTTCGACGAGGCCAAAGCCCCGAAATTCCCTCTCGTGCCCGTCGAAGTAGCCGTGGTGGTAGGCGTAGCGGGTAACGAAACGATTCTTGCTGATGCGGTCGTAGGTCTCGACGCTCTCGACTACGTGCACCGGGAACGGTACACGCGTGATCCAGGGCTTCCCGTCTCGCTTGTCTTCCAGATAGAACTTCGTAGACGGGGCGTAGGTGACATGAGTCTCGGCGCCGAGATTGTTGATCGACTTGGTGAGTAGATGGGGCTTTTGACCTCCCATCAGGTCGATGTACCGGATTGGTCTCCCCGCATCGGCCGGCAAAGGCGACGACCAGACGAGGCAAGCGGTGCCGTTACCGAGCAAGTCCGTCGTGGTTACTGAAGATAGATTGTCGACGGAGGGGAACGTATGGAGCCTTCGTGCTTCGCTCCACCCGTTACCGGCCTGATTGAAGTAGATGCGAACTGCATCCCGACCGAGGTAGAGGATGTCATTGGTGCCCGTGCCATCGATATCTGCCAACCGGAGCCGTGATCGGCTGAATTGATCTGGATGGTCGAACCACGGCGCGTTGTCCATGGATACCTTGGCCCCAAATCGGCCGAATCCGAGGTTGGGCCAGTAGGACGCCTCGCCGTTCCTTATGCGCACCAAGTCGGTGAGCCCGTCGCCGCTCATATCCGCGAGGTAGATCGACTGCGTCCCGTCCGCAAAGACCAGGCATGGACCCTCTTCCTCGTTGCAGGGAGTGCGTACCTGCTCCGCTGAATCGAACCCTTTTTCCTCGAGCGACCGATACCAAGTGAAAACCTCGTGCTCGGTGATGAGCACGTCGGCGTGACCGTCGCCGTTCAAGTCGATGAAACGCGTATTCGGATCATCCCAGCGAATGTTGGGAAGCTGTCGAAAGGTCCTGAATGACTCCCAGCCGGAGTCGCCAGTTCTCAAATCGTGAGCGCGTTCATAGAAGCCTGGTGTCGCTCCTGCAAACGCGACCACGTCGAGCTGCCCGTCGCCGGAAAGGTCGAGCAGCTGCTCGCCACCGGCAGCCTGGGCGAAGAGCGAGGGCTGGGTGCGCAGAGTCTGCATCGCGCCGAACTTCCCGTCGCCGAGGTTCGGTTTGTAGTGCCAGGCACCACCCTGCTTTGTCAGGATGCCTGAGAGCCCTTCACCGTCGAGATCCACCAACTGGTAGACGCTGCCGTCGACGCCCATAGGGAGATGCTCTTGGCTCTCTTCATCGAGCCTGTGGACCTCATCTTGGATTTGCGCCTTCGTGTACTCAAACTCGAGCGGGGGGAGTGATTTCTGGAGATAAGTGACGTATCGAAGCCCAGCTCTGAGCTCGATCGGTCTCGCTTCGTCACGCACGTACCCCGACTGGATCACTCGGCGGATGAACGATGCGTAGCGCGTGCTGCCTTGATGACCTAGCTCGGCTTCGAGGGACGTCGGTGCATCGCTTTCGTAGTCGACGAGGTCGTCGTACTCGAACTCTGTGGCCCGCACGAGGCATGGCTCTGAGCCGAGCTCCGCAAAGCGATGGAACATTAGGACACGGCGGCACCGGCGGTACGATCGAACCTCGAACCCCGGGCGGTAAACCGAGAACGGGTCAGGACGCACACGCCAGTTGCCGTTTGAATCGATGCACGCCTGAGCAAAACGATGTTGTTCCGCTTCCAGTCGAGCAGGGTCGAGCGGAGCCTGCGCGTAGTGGTCCTCGTCATAATCGAACACCACCTCGAACAGCCATTCCGTTTTCGAGAGATCCGACTCGATGAGCCGAGAGACGCGATTGCCGTACTTGATGCGCTTGAGATAGCGGTTCGCCGTCCGGACACGGTTGCGCTCGTTCGCGCGCATCCGATTGACATGAGTGTCGTTCTCGGCCGCGTACTCGTATACGATAGCGTTGCCCTTGTCGTCATAGCTTTCAGAGATGAGCCACTCATAAATGCGACGCGGATGAGGCGAGCTGGTTTCGTCAGGGTCGAAGATGCGGGCTTTGTTGCTGTGTCCGTAAATGGTGGTGACGTTGTCACGGGTGATAGACCGCCAGTGAACATCTCCAGTGACGTCTTCCGTCCAACGCTCGATCCGGGCAAAGAGACCTTCGACCCGCGGACGATACCGATGGATGGTGCAGCCGGGGTGACTATTCGTGTCTGAGTGCCGGGTGCCGTCCGGCAGCAGCATCGGAACAAGGTCCTCCGCACCTGACAGAAGAAATATGTCCGACTCCTCGGCGTCACGGTACTGGGGCAGCCCCTTGTCTGTCTTGCGACTAATCCTGGGCAGCGATAGTGACCAGCCAAACCCGAAGGGACCGTTGCCGTTGCCGGAGTCATATGAAAGGGCGAGCTGCGGCCCAAAGCCAGCGCGTCCTGGGCTGAGCGGCAGGGGTACCGTCATGGATCCGCTACCCGTCACCGGGTTCGCGGCGAACTTCTCCCCAACGCCACGGATTGCCCCGCCACCTTTGGGAGTTGAGACCGAAGGCAGCACTCCAGACTTACTTGCCGGTAGAGAGTCGTCACCAGTTTGATTTGATCCAGGACTTTTGGGACCCTCTACCGTCGTATCACGCTTAGAAGAAGTCGTTCCCCGCTGTGACTCCTGAATCATTGCTATTCCCAGGTCAACTGCGAGTCCGCCGTAATGGTCAACCAAGACCGTGTCACTATCCACTCCATGTCACGGCAATCCAGAGGTCGGTGAATTTGGTATCGTCAAAGTAGAGCTTGAGCTCGTCAGTGGGCTGGGCAGGTAGGGGCACGTTAGTCAGTTTTCCGACGAGCAGGTCGTTCGAGGATGGGAACTTGGTTAGCGAGTCCTTCTTGGTTCCGGCGTCCATCTTGTCCGCCCTATCGGAAACTTCTATGGCTGCTGGGGCGGAGTCGTCGGCGCTTAGCGCGAACAGGTCGACACGAATGACCGCGGCGGTATCCAGGCGGCCTTGGCTCCAAAAGGGATAGTGCTCGGTGCGGGGGCCAAAGGTGAGTTCGTAGCGCTGGTTGGGACCCGGAGTTTGGTTCGTGAACGTCGCCCACTCGGTGGGAAATTCATGGCGCATGGAGAATAAGCGCACCGAGCCGGCAGCCTGGCCGTCCGCAATGAGGTCTTTGATCCGCTGCATCGCCGCGGTGCGTAGCGACGCTCCGCCATCACGGGCGGTGTAGCGAATGTGCAAGATGACATCGGAAATAGTGCTGTAGTCGAATTGGGCGGGCTCATCCTGGCCAGGATTGGCGGGTAACTCGAGCTGCCAATCGCTGATGACGCCGGCGTTCTCAAAGGGCAGGTACCTCTCGTCTCTCAAGTTAGTCTCGAAGAGACCGCTGTCCTGCTGCGCGGAACTGGCAACAACCGACTGGATGCTGCCGAAGTAGTCCTGGAACCGCTCGTCTTCCAAACCCTCCCGCTCGTAGGTACCGTCGAGCAGCGTCGATTTGCGAATGCTGCTCTTGAGAAGTGTCAGCTTGCAGTTGACGCCAGCGTAGGGGCCGGTGACGGCAGGGACGCTCAGCGCGACGGTCCTGATACGTCGGAAGTAGTGGCCCGGACCATCCATATCGAACAGCTGTTCTGGCAAGCTTACGGTGCAGCGGCCTGTTGCGCGAAGCTGAATCAGGCTTAACGGGTCCACTTGGAGGAGGCTGACATGCTTGGTCAACTCGTATTCCCGTAGATTGTGTTCGTGATAGGCCATCTCCATGCGCTTCACATCCAAGTAGAGCGCTTCGCCGGAGAGCAGCCCCTTGCGACCCCCATCCCAATAATTGAACTTGACGAGTGTCTTGCCGTCGAGTTCGGGCCGCATCAGCTCCCGCTTCATCGTTTGCTCGGCACGGCGGGCGATGTCGAAGGCAAAACGGTAGTACTCGTAGTAGAGGCGTGAGAGCTCGCCCTGCATCCAGGCGTAGAGCTCGGCGTTGCTGAACTTCTCCCGTAGGAAACGATCGGTTTCCTGGGCGTGCTCGATCTGCTGTTGGATATTCTGGTACTCCCGGTAAGCAATCTGCTCGGCGATGAGGGAGGAAATGACCTGTCGCCCGATCTGTCGTAACTCGCGGGCAGCCAAACTGGCCTGCAAGATCCAGTCGTCGGCGCGGCGTTCGTAAGAGGCGGTGCGTGAACTAATACCCGCCAGATCTCGTTCCCACGCCGCAATTATGCCACTAATTTCCGCAGCGGTTTTCGCCTGCATAACCAAAGCGGTTCCCACCTTCAGCTTAGCCTTGCCTCCAATTCCCCAAAAGTGAAAGTCTGCATCAGCATCGGGAATTGGCGCAAATGCAGACGCCAAACTACCTGCCACAGAGGCTATCAGCCCTATATTCCTGGCGCTAATCAAATGGTTGAGTTCATCGCTCTCAGTGGTCGTGAGCGAAAATTTGCCCGACCCTTGCCCCCCCGCCTGGCCGGCCGGTGACCCATCGCGTGCCAGACTAAGCTGCGGGTACGCCGGTCCCGAAACCTCTTTCTCATACTGGCCGACGAGCGCCTCGTAGGACTCGTCGAAGTTCTCCTCCGTAAGTTCGCGGCGGTCGATGGAGAGAGTATCCGGGGCGAGGTTGTCATCGGGCTCCTGCCCAAGCAGACGTAGGTAGTACAGGTATCGCTCAAGGGCGATGGCCCGGCTTTTCAGGAGGGATTCCGTCCCCTCCTGCGCCTGCTTCCATTGCAGGAAACGTACCTCCTGCTGCATCTGCTGAATCTTGATTTCGTGGCCCTGGCGCAGCAATGCAAGGCGCTCGCCGTCGCCTTTTTCGATCGTCGAGAGCAACGCACCTCCGAGATTTCGCACCTCGGCGCATAGCTCGAGCGCCTTTTGAATGAGCAATAGCGCTCGCACGGGGCTGACCGGCTGATTCAGTCCGGCGACGATAGCGCCGATTTCGATGCCGGCGGCCGTCGCCTTGACCAGCATGCCCGGGTCGAGGGGCGGGTCAAAGAGGGGGAGTTGACGCACCACGCCCTCGATGTTCATGCAATGGCGAATTTTGAACAGTCGGTCGCCGACGGTGTCCCAGTAAGCGAGAAGCTTGTCGTTGCGTGGAATGCAGAAGTACAGGGTCCGCCCAATGCCGAAAAGCGGCGCGGCGGCATCGGCAGGTTCGCTTCCGCTCGGAACGCCGAAATTGAAAGGCATCTGACCTTCGAGCTCCACTAGGGCGTTGCCCATGGGGTCGAGGGCCCGAGACTTGAGTTGAGCGAAAGTCCTGGGCCGCACCCTTCCCTTGACGGGGACTCTCTCGGGTCGCTGGCCCAGGATGTTGGCCGCCAAGACGTAGATTTGCGTCGCCTCGTTGACCGATTCCATGGTGTCCTGAAGAAAGAGGT
The DNA here is from genome assembly GCA_965222795.1 of Rhodospirillales bacterium. Taxonomy (GTDB): domain Bacteria; phylum Pseudomonadota; class Alphaproteobacteria; order Kiloniellales; family CBDCUY01; genus CBDCUY01. The sequence continues at coordinate 5,970,041 of OZ244972.1, forward strand.
GATCACCCCACGCGATGAGGTTGTCCAGGTACTTCATGACCACAGAGTACATGTAGGCGAGATCCCGTGTGCGAGCGACCGCGTGGGGTTGGAATGGCTTGTCCTTGATCTCCTGGTAACCCTTTCGGATACCATCCTTCAGCTTCTGCTCATCATACCTGAGCTCGGAATCTGGTTTGCTGAGCAGCGCCAGCAGCTCGTCGACTTGCCGGCCAGCACTACCTTTCCGAAAGGCGATGAACTTCCAGTAGCGCTGCGGCACGGCAATTGAAGTATCGTTGGCAGTGGGGTCGAAGATGAAATGGAACCACCGCTGAGCCTCGGCGAAGCGCTGATTCTTGCTCAAGTGTACAGCTATAGCGAGCGGGATGTGGAAAAATAGCTCCCAATTGTAGTTGGCGTATGGTCCACCTGTCCTGACATCGATTTGCTTGTCGTGAAAAATTGTCTTGATCGGATCGCTGTAAGTAGGGATTCCGTTGTAGTAGTTCCCTGGCATTTCGCTTGATGGCGTCTTGTTGACGTCGCCTAGCGTTTCGTGGAACAGCGGATCGAGCAGCCCGGTTAGCGATTCTTTACTGAGCTTCTCGATCAGCTCCTCAATGAAAGGGTGGAAGAAATTCTGAAATCTGTACGTTAACGACAACTCTTGCTTGTCCAACGGACCGTTCGGAAGTCTTCCAAGGTCATTGTCCCCGTGCCCGTGAAAGCCGGTCAGATTGTCTCCCTCGGGCTTCATTTCGTTTCTCCATGTTTTGGTTATCGGATGCGGTCAGCTGCGAATTGACTGCCAGAAGGGCCGATAATCTTGTCGCCATAAGAAACAGTTCCTGGCGTACCGATAGCCGTCTTAATGTAGGCATCTTCAGTGATGTAGCGGTCGATAGGCGACGGGTCGATTACGCCAAACCCCGGCTGCCAAGTAGGTGGGGTCGGGGATCTCACCCTATCAGGCCCGACAACAAGCGCGGCCATCTCGAAGGACGACTTAGTCATACTGTCGTGGATGCCGATACCCTCCCAAACAGGGACCGTGACTTTGGACAAAGATGCCGTCACGTAGAATACGTGACGGCTGTCCTCGTAGAAGAACGGCGGATCCCAGGAGTTGCCACCTAGCGGATGGCACGGGCCTACCGCACGGTGGATGAGGATTAATTTTTTCTCCAGGACGGTATGGGAGCGGTACGGGCCGGAAAAGTTGATTTCGAGGCGTGCCGTGGTCGTGTCCAGGCACCGCTCGGGCCTTGAGCGTTCCTCCTGGTCCCCTTCCCACAGCTCGGGCGTGCTGAAGGGGTTGTAGAGGACGAAAGACGACCACCCCAATCCATTGTAGGAGACGATGACACGCAGGACACCATTGGGTTCGCTAACTCTCGGCAGTAACTCGGCCCAGAACCTCAGTTTAGAGCGGTCGAAGGAATCGGTATCGAAACCAAAGAGGTGCGGGTCTGTGATGTTCGATTTGTTGAGCGTGAGCGGGTTCGCCGGATCCGAAGTACGCGTTGGCTGCCACTTGCCCTCCAGAAATTCGCTCCAGTTCAGGATAACCTTGACGATGAGCTGCGGCCTCTTACTCGGAAAGGCGTCGCGGGGATTGACAACAGCAAGTGTTTCGGCTTCGGACGTCGGTAGTGGTTCCTGCTTCGTCTCCTGCACGACCTTCAGCCAGAAAAGGAACAGGCGGTTCTTCCACACGACCGGCAGCACCGGATTGTCCTCGATGTCGAGGCTCACCTTCTCCCACGGCGTCCAACCGCTGGGCTCGCGGCGGCGATAGAAGTACTTGCGATTCGCCCCCGCGGTGCGAGCAACAACGTGGACCACGTCGTCGTCAGTGCCCTCTCCTTTTTCCTCATAGTGGACGCCGCAGACCTCGAGCTTCGACACCTCTTCAAGCTTCGTGAGGTAGCCCATCAACACCTCGGCCGCCCGATCCTCCGTGATGTCCCCCTGCAAGAGTTCGCTCATTGTTTCCTTGAAAAAAGGCGACTGGTCATCCCGCAGTTCAGGCTCTAGCCAGTTCTCCGGCCAAATAAAGACCTTCCGGTTGGCTTCCCAGACCCGATAGCGCTTCATCCACTCCCAATGCTTCGCATTGATGCTCGCCGGCGAGACCCTGGGCTCCAGGTTCATCAAGCTGCGCTCAATAAATAGCTGCACCGACGAGAGCGCATGGCGAATGCGCGAAGTGAGCATGCATGGGTCCATCTGCACATCCATCAAGAAGTACTCGAAGAGCTTTTCTGGGGTGTCAATATGCGCAGAGGCCGGATTTGAGCGCATTCGATGCAGTATGTACGCCACCAAGGCGTCGCGCTGCATCGATCGCATCTCATCGTTGATGGGCCTAAGCACCTCCAGCCAGACACTTTCGTCGTAACGGGCGCGTAGGGAAGCCTGGAAGCTGTCCACCGCGGCGGTGGAGGGCTCGTTGGTCGCTGCATCGATGAGTGCGGCAGCAGGGATGCCCAGCTTCCTGACCCACCCGTAGGCGTCATAGACCCGCCGCAGGGTTTCCACGTGAGCCAGATCGGAGGCAACTTTGCCGAAGTGGACGAGAAGCGTGTCGAGAGAGTCCTCCTCCCAGCGGGTGAGACCGTAGAGCAGGCTATCCGCGTCGGCCGTCGCCGACTCTGGATCCAACAGAACCTCCAACAAACGATCGACACCAGGTGACAGGTCTGTCTTCATGCCGGTGAATTCTAGAAGCCCTTTGAAGGTCTTAAGCAGCGCGGTGGCGGTAGCGTTGTCGGGACTGCCTGTCACAGAGAGGAGGTTCATCCAGCCCTCACCGTTGACCTGGTAGCTGGTGTGAGCAGCGAAGTGCACCATCTCAGCTGGTGTCAGCTTCAACGCCTCTGCCAGTTCGGTCGCCTTCAAAAAGCGGATGTATGCCTGGCGCAGGTAGGACACTAAGGTTGATGAATAGAGATGCCGGGCGGGGACGATCTCCCAACCATGGCCCGCCGTCTGCCAGCTGACAGAGAGGTTATTCTTGACGTTCTCTACCTTAAGGGAAACGACATAAAGTGTGCCAGTCCGTAGCTTGATGCTCTTGGTGTTTTCCCACGTTCCGCCATTCTGCAGTAGCGAGACCGCCTCCCCGTTCAGTGTGAGCGCCACGGCCGCGGTGGAGTCCGTGTCGACGCGGACTTTGTAGAATCCGTTCTCCGGCGCCTCCAGGTAGCCACTCCAGACACCTGAGATCGCGGAGCCCGCCGCGGCGGCGTTCGGCGGCAGCTTACTGCTTCCGGTGGCGGTGTAATCCAGGTTGCCCTCGGCGTCGCTGGTGAGATCGGGATCCTCCGCGACCGTGGCGGCATAGAAGTACTGCGCGGCCAGGCCCGCCGTCTCCATGGCAGTAAAGTCATCAAGGACGGGTCGGCCCGCGTCCTCAGCCGCGTGGAGGACGACTGCGTCCTCGAGCAGGCCGCTCGCCTGCCCAATGTCGGTCTCGGCTGCCGCACTGAGCAACTGCAACGACTGCTGCCGCTTTCGCCGATTCTTTAGCTGCGGCAGGAATGCTTCTAGCAGTTCGGTTCGCTTCTCCTCCACTGGGTCTGAGGAGCCGCGATAGGTATCGTGGAGCTGCAGCAGTTCCGGATAGCGGTCGAAGAACGGCCCTACCACCTTCTGGTTCTCGGCGTAGAGCGCATCCACTGCATCCTTGAAAGCTTGTGTTACCCCGGATAGGGCCTTCAACGCATCGCGGGCGGCCGTCGTGAGAACGCCGCTATAGGAGAGCTGCTTCCTGAAGTCATCATAGGTGATGCGATCGGGTGCCGCGTCGAGGATCGCCTGTTCCAGCGTAGCTTGGCCATGGTTGTATTCCACCTCTGTAGCGAGCGTGTTCTCTAGAAGGCCGAAAAAGAGGTCGGTGGCCTCGTTACCGTAGACCAACGCCATGCGCTCGCGGGCGATCGCGCCGTCCGGGTCGTCGACGATTGCGAACTCGCCCTCGATCTCGGACATAGCGTTGCGCAACATCCGGGCAATACCGGTCACCTCGGCCTCGGCTGGCGCTGACTTGCCGCTCAGGTCCTGGTTCCAGATCAGGTAGAGGGCCTGCACCGGCTTGACACCGAGGGCACGCAGGCGACCAACAAACTCGATGAGGCGCACAATGGCGGGATTCACCGGGTTGGGCGATTCGAACGGTTCATAACCCGTGAATGAAGTGAGGAGGAGGAACTCCCGCACGCTCAGCCTCAGCTTGCGCGCCAGCCAGCCGCTACGGAAGACGGCGCTGATGTTGTCGAGGGTGAGCGGCGTGCTGGCGTCGTAGCCCAGTGCAGCCGTGATCTCGCTGAACTCGCTAGCGGTGAGCGAAAAGGCAGCGCGAAGCGATTCAGAATGCGCGACCATTCTGCCGTTGGAGTAAAGAGCATCGACGGCATCTCTGAATGCCGCAGATGTTCCGGCAACATTCTTGAGAGCATCCCGCGTTGCGGTGCTAAGCGGTCCTATATACGCGAGCTGTCCGCGCGAGTGGTCGTAGCTGATGTCGGCTGCTACGGCAGCGATTGCCGGCAACAGATCGGGTTGTGCTTGCGAATATTCAACTTTCACTCTTTGCAGGTAGTTGCCGTGGCCATCCTCGGCAAAGGCATCGTCGGGCCTCGATGGGCTGAGGAACATCTGCCGGTAGAGGGACAATTCGCCGTGGGTATCGATCGGGGCGAAGCAGGCGAGCAGCGGGAGCAGGTCCTTCTTGGACGAAAACTGGAGAAGGTTCATTACCTGCAGCACGACCCCAAGGCTGGAAAGAAGCGCAAGAAACCCGGCGTCGAGCCGCTCTAAATTCACCGCATCGTCTGCGTCGTCGGGCGTCTGCACCACCGGGTAGAGGGCTGAAACCGCCTTGTCCGTCTGTTCGATACTCCAGCCCAGCTTCTTCCAGAGCCGGATGAAGCGGATGAGGCGAACAAACTCGAAGGGTCGGAGCTGGTTGGTGCCCATATCAGGGTCCGAGTAGCGAAACTCCACCTTATTGAAGCTGCAAACGTCTTCCGGATCGGCAGGGTTGGTCAGTGTGACGAGGCCCATGATCCGACTGTAGTTATCGTTGTCCTTCACCCAGGCCTTAATGTCGCCGCCGTAATGCTTTGGATCGAGGTCATTGGCTATCAAGGCATCAAAGTCGGCGTCGGAGATGGCACCATCCTTGAGCGCCTTGAGGGCAGCGAACGGCACATGTAACCGCTCTATTCGGGGGATGAGGTGGGAGTTCGGGTTGACAAAACGTGTCCTCAGTATCTCCACGAGTTCTTCGTAGGTGATCCCGACCCGGCGGCTGAAGGATTTGGCGTTATCGAGGACCGCCCGCACGTCGGCGTCGGGCGCGGCAGCATCGAAGCCGTAGAGCTTCTTCACCGTCAGCATGACGTCGGTGGCGCCACCGGCGAGCCAGCGCTCGGTTAACAGGCGATGCTCTGCACGCGACAGCCCGAGCGTCTCCATCCAGATGTCTCGCCATCCGTACCCAGTGGTGCTCGCTCGTTCCAAGCTGTCGCTCTTTCGCAGCGCCTCCATGACTTCCGGCAGCGGAGCCTCGAAGCGGCGGAAGTACCGGCGCAGGTACTCCAAGGGCTGGCGGAAGGGCAGTGGCGACGGGAAGTGCTCGTTAGCCAGCGCGGTGTAGGCGGCCTCGCTGACAAACTGTGGGCTAGCCAAGAGTTCCTCAGGCTTTGTGCTGCCGTCGGTGCTGTGACCGATATACTCGGTGTTGATGTTGGTATCGGGGTTGGTATCGGCCAAGGAGAGCCCGTTGGTGATGTAGTACTCCAGCGTCTCGTTGACTAGGTCGATGTAGGGAAGCGGTGTGTTCGTGTTCTCGCACGTGAGAGGCAGATGCTGGATGTCGGGGCGGCGCGATGTCAGCACATCAAAGGGGGAAATTTCGGTGTCTGGCAGCGGCTCACCGGGATTGTGAGCGTTCCAGTCATTTTGGAAATTGGTCCACGACGCCTGATCGACGAAAGGATAGGGGGTGCTGGCGTGTTCTGTCTTCCAGGTTTCTGCGAATGAAAACCAACGATCATCATCGCTGTAAAGGAACTGTAGCAAGTCTACAAGATAGGCCGCTGGACTGAGGATCGAGCGGCAGTGATCACAAGAGCAATAGTCCATCTCCCCGAACAGGCTCTCCAGCGTGCCGTAAGCGAGCACATCTGCTGCGTTGGCCGGGGGCGACGGGGTGGGATCGACGATAGAGGCCGGCGAATGGATACCGATGCCCGGCGCGTTCCTGGCGGCAAGGAAGGTGAGTGCGACGTTCAGCACAGCCGTGTGCACCTGCTGTGCCTTGGCATAGACCAATCGGGCGTTCTTCTCGCCCCCAATGTCGTTCTTGAACGCCCGGACGAACTCCTCCCGTTCGTAACGCGCCACGGCATTAGCTGAATCGATCCCTTTTTCGAGCAGGCCATTCATGGCCTCATCACTAGGCGTGATTTGGTAGACACGCTGGATACGGGTGATCTCTTCAGTCACCTTGGAATCCACCTGTAGATTGTGGCGCGCCACATATTGAGAAATGGGCTGTACGCCGATCTCGAACTTGCCTTTATGCTCGCTGAGGAAGCCGTGTATACGACTCCGAACCTCCGCGGACCCGGTCGGTGTCTCGCCACTTTTCACCATTTGCGCCACGACCGCTGTCGGGAAACTCAAGCGCACCTGGGCGGCCAGCAGCTCGGCATAACGTTCGCGCTTCTCGTCCACGTTCTCGCCAGGGATCTCCGGGGGCACCGGGTCGCTGCCGACAACTTCCTTCCACCTGTCGGCGCGGTAGAACCCCTGTCCTACGAGCTCCGAACTCTCCCCAATGCCAGTTCCGCCAGCTGTGCCGTGCACCTTTTGGATCAGCCGAGCGTTGTTCAAGGTAAGGTAGGCGAGCTGGCCGTCCAGCCTGAGGCGGCTCGCCGTCGCTTGGCCTAAGGCGCCCTCCACGGCTTCCCAGAACCTTGGCCGATCATCTGCATGGCGAATGTAGAGGTCGGCGGCTTTCTGCTGCTTCTGGACGTCATCGCGCAAGGACAGTTGCAGGATCTCCTTGAACGACGACAATCCGGTGCTCGGCGACCCTTCAAGCAAGTTTCGAGCGGCCAATTGCTGAAAATGCTTGGACGCCATCGCAAAACGAGGCTCCAGGTCCGCCGGGATTATCCCTTGGTTGAAGGCCTGTTTCCAGATCCCCTCAACGGTCTTGGGGCTCGTCCGATAGAGAGCTGCCTCGTTGGCGGGCAACCCAGAACGGAACAGCGCATAGAAGAAAGCCGGCTCGATTAGGGCATTGTTGGCCGCAGCCGAGGTCTGGGCGCTGAACTTCTCGGCAAGTGCAGCCAGAGCAACCGCGCGGGCGTCCCAACCGGACTTATTAGCAAGGTACGTAATATCCTGTCGCTCGTCCGTCTCCTGCAGATCTCTCAGATTGCCATTGTAGTAAGTAGAGAGGGTGGCGGTAAGGGTCTCATGCTCCGAACGCAGGACGCTTGATGCTTTCTCGTCTAAAAAGACGTTCAACTCTTCTTCCTGTGTTGAAGCATCGTAGCGGACGGTGGAGGCAGCCAGGAATTGCTCGCCGGAATAGACGCGCACCTGCAGGTCTGGCTTTTCCTTACCCCGGCGCCTGAGCGCGTCATCCGAAAATGAAACTCGGTAGTTGCCACGCGAATCCGTTGTGGTCTCGGCGAGAGGCACGTCATCGCCAACCGACTTGTCGACTATCACGACCCGCAATCGATTTACGGATGCACTGATACGACTCGCAATCCTGCCGTCAACCCGGTACTTCCCAGCACCACCTCCGGCGCGCCGTCCCGCTGAAGAAAGGCCTGGGTTTGATCGCACCTCGGAGAGGAGCGTTTCTGTGGAGGAAGCAAGAACTGGCGGTACTGTGGCGGAAATTGAAGTTGAAGGTTTATCCGATGCTATCGCCGACAAGGCCGCATCCGTCGCCTTATCAACCTCTCCGGTAACCCCTAACCCGTAATAAGTTTGACACTCTCGAACCGCATCTCGAGTAGCAGGGCCGAAAAACTTGCGTTTCACTTCGTCCGGGGAAACGTCGAAGCCTCGTGCCTTCAAATTTTCGTGGAGGCGAGCAACATCATCGCCAAAGTCGCCCACATTCAATTTTTCAGGGTTCAAGGGCCACCTCCGTTCTAGCGGACCAACTACTTCATGGCGATTTTGGCTGTTTAAAATTCAGCAGTACGAACGCTCGTGCATCACGCGCCACGAATTGAACTCGTTCGACCACCCGGAAGTAGTACTTTGAACCCTCTTTGCGCACGAACTCCGTGGTTGCCTCGCGGCCTACATACAAACTTGTTGGATCGCCAGCTAGCGCTACCAAAAGGCCCTTGTCCTGCGGCAAGGTGACCGTCTCCATAAAGCCTCCTTCCACCAATGGCTTTATTCGTTCGGCGGTCGTGATCAGGCTTTGGTCGCCAGGTGGCACAAAGGTATCGGCATAAGCTTTTACGGGCAGGAACAACGCAAAATTGGGCGCCTGGGCCTTGGCGGTCAGTTTTGCAATGCCTTCTGCAACCGCGGAGAAAATATTTTCGCCATACAAGACACTAGATTTCTTTGGGTGTGCTATCTTAACATCAATGGGCTTGCTGACTTTGTCCGGATTGGAATCATCGGCATCCCCTGGACTGGCTTCGCCCAGCAAGCCCTCGCCTGCTGACTCTATTAGCTCTTCTTTTACCTTCGCTGGGAGGTTCCCTTTCCTTGTCTTGCCCTGCAGAATTACTGTGTCTTCCGCAAGTGCAAGCGCCTTTGCGGCCATACGTGCCAATATTTTGCAGGTCTTGAGCTCCGTTTCTTTGCTGACCTGCGTGGCGGTCAATGCAAACTCGCAATAAATCTCAACGAGTTGTTTGGTTTGCCCTTCTTTGATTCTGAAGTCGGCAAAGTCGATCACATCATTGGGTATTTCAGTCGGATTTGTGTCCAAGACCGTTGTCGGAAACACCTTTTGCGCCGTTCGTACTTTTAAGACTTCGGCTACGACAGAATCGTTGATCTCCTTCCATGTCGCTTCATCCCAACTGACCTCCGAGTTACTCATGGTCTTCTCCATTCTAAAGAGGCAACGGTGGTTTCCTCCTGATCGCCTCGCAATGCGCTTTCAGGTGACCCGCGAGCAGTACTTCCATTCATAGCATCGGTTTCCAAATAGTCGCAACCATAGATGACATAAATCCCGGAATAGTCGTATAGTTTAGTGCGAATTCCGTCCTGCTTAGTCGTAGTGTCGAGCGAGGTCCTCGCGACGGCATTGACCCTTTGGTGGGTGGAATTTCATCAGGAGCCAATGGTTTGGACATAGGGGAATGCTGATTTGCGCTTCTGTGGGGCGTTTCTCTGAATTTCTTTCTGTTGATTCTGCTGAGGGCCAATGGAGTGCTTTGGATCTGCCGTAGCTTAGAAATTTGAGCAGAACTGAATTTGAACCACATAGTTCTGCCTGGATTGCCGCCATCACAGGCTTGATGCCGATGCAAACAACAGGCGACACTTTCCTCGATCTGACTCATCCGCCTTGCCATCTTGGCTTTGGTGGAACTCCGATTCCGGTTGTTCATCGCCTTGATCTTCTAGCCATCGATGGCAAAGCTCGCCGACGATGCCCGATCGGCAAGCGCACCTGACTCCCCAAAGCGGGACCAAGCGGGCACGAAGTTTGCGGATCGCCGTACCATAGTCTTTTCGAAAGTCGGCGACCAGCTTGTCCTGCCCGCCATGATTGCAGACTTCGTCCCGGCGCGCATCACCCACATGGGTGAAAGAAACGAAGATTCTACAAGAAAAACACCCCGTGAGGCTGGCAGCTCATTGAGCAACCGTGGTCGATCCGCTGTCGCCTTCCACCCTAAAAGGCGACAGCCAATGGAGCAGATCGTTGAAAAGTCCCAGAATTTGGCGGTGTTTTAACAAAGGATCGCGACAGTTTGTCGTAATCTGTGATACATTGCGACATGGCCTACCAATACAAACGCGAGCCGCTGACCGCCGGCGAAGCGACGGCGCTGGCAAATGCTTGCGAAACGCATGAGGAGCGGCTGGTGGTCTGGACTCTTCTCGATACCGGCCTTCGGGTGAATGAACTTTCCAGCCTCCATCGCATGAACATCGACTGGCAGGCGCACCGCATGACAATCTACGGCAAAGGTGGTCCCTACGGGTCGAAGACCAAGCGTCGGGTAATTCCCCTGACCAGCCGGATCCGGCCGCTGATCGAAGGTCACTTCGCCATCAATGAAACACTGGGTTTCACCGACCGCACCATCCAGCGGATTGTCAAACGCGTCGCCAGTCGCGCCTGCATCAGCCGACCGGTGACCCCGCATGTGCTGCGCCACACCTTCGCTGTTACCGTCGTTCAGCGCGGTATCTCCCTGCCGGCCCTGCAGCGGCTATTGGGGCACGACGCGCTGGCGACGACAGAGATTTATCTCAACCTTTCACCGGAGCATGTGATCGAAGAGTTTAATGCCAAGTGGTAGCATAAACTGGCCATTTGACAAAACAGCACCGAATGACCCGAGTACCCATCGGAAGCCTTATGCCATTGCTTCAGGGGCGATCAGCTTTTGACGATGCTCAACAGGGATCGGTAGCCGGCGTGGCAGGACCGCCTGCGGTTGAAGTGAAAGCCGAATTCGTCGAAGTAGGTTTGAAGATACTTGGCACCCAGGCCTTGATAGACACTGATCACCCAAGCCTTGAAATTTGCGAAGACGCGGTGGATCCAAGACAGCACCAGTGTGCGAGCGCAGCGCCGACAACGTGTGTCAAGTAGGACAATTCAGGCGAGTCGTTGTAGAGTAGCCGTCGGTCTTGATGGCGCTGTCGGCTGCGATCTCGCGGCGACAAAGATGTGCAGCGTCTTGGTGCTGTAGTCCTCGTTGGCCGAAATCCGGATCCACCCCGCCCCCTTATCCAGGCGGCTCGGCCTGCTCTTCGGCCTAACACCAGCGGAATCCCGCCTTGCCGAGGCCTTGGTCTCTGGCCACACCATCGCTGACTATGCCGAGCTGCAAGGCATCACCCATAACACCGCCCGCTGGCTAGTGAAGCTCAGCCCTGGCACCAAGTTTACCAGGTCGACCACGTCTTCGATCTTGGCATCACGCAGGCTCTCATCGTCGAAGACCGTGGCGCTGATCGGCTGGTCCTGACGCGGGTCATCGGCCAGGGGTGCGGCGCGCTGTTCCCAGCGGCGGCCCGGATAGACCGGCACGAAGAGCGAGCCTGGGGCAGCACGATCCTCTCGTACTGGTCGCGCTTCCTCACTTTGTGCGTTCTGCGCCTTCGCCGGCGTTTCACCCGAGAACGGCTCTAAGAGTTCGTCTAAATGTGCCAAGCCTGGGTTGACCAAAATGATCAGCAGGCAAAGGAGCCGTACAGGGCGCGGCCATATCATCCTAAGGCCAATGGTGAACTACCGACGTTGATGAAAACACCGCGATACACCCAAGGCCTCGCCTTCCCAAGGAACGCCGCGTGCGGAAATTTATCACTTATTCAACCAGTTATAGCGACTGCCTTTTGCAATCAAGGTTATTTGCCAAGCCCTGGAGCGAGAGGAAATGGGGCGACCCTATGCTCTATGTTCCTCGTAGTCAAAAGTAAAGTCCGTCCAACTTGTTCAACAACTTATCGATCTGCCAAGATCTGATACTTGCAGACTATCCAGATATTCTTGATTGATTGGGCATTAAGCCTGGATAGGCCGTTACTTCCTGCATTGCTCTCGGCCTTGGTTAGTACGGTCTCAAGCTTCCAGACCCCAGGCGCTTCGGTCCTGCCTTTAAGTCGATACACCTGCGTCGGCAGAAAATTTTCGAAAAAATTTGCGGTTACTCGCCCATCTGGGCGAGGCGCGCCTTGGTGGGGGCTGCCATTATGGCTGGCAGGGAGAACGGGCGAGGCCGGGTGCGCGATGGCGTTTCAGGCATGGCGTGCGATCCAAGAGCCAGACCCGGAACTCGAATGTTTTCGCAAGGAAAGGACTAGGACCATGAAACGATCACATCTGAAGTACATCCTTCCCGCCCTATCGATCATCGCGCTTGGCACATGGGAGAGCGCCATGAAACCCTCTACGGCTGTGGCCGCAAGCGCCAATCTTAATGTGACGGCCACGGTAGTCGACGAGTGCACCATGGCTGGCGCAAACTTGGCATTCGGTAACTACAGCGGTGCCCAAGCCGTAACGGCGAACGCACTAATTGATGTGACCTGCCAGGATATCAACACACAATGGTCGATCGTCCCTGACGCCGGTCTTAACCCGAACGGCTGCATCCGCCGAATGCAACATGACACGGACCCCAACAGTTTCTTGATCTACCTTCTCCAAGATCAAAATGCAGCCGAACTCGGGTCTGGCGACCTACAAACCTGTCCGGGCTCTGTCCTTAGTGGCACTGGAAGCGACCCAGATCCCTCAATTTTCGGTGAAATATCAGCTGGCCAAACTGCTCTTGTCGGTCAGTACTCTGACACTGTGACGATGACCATCACTATTCAATGACCATCACTTTTTAGGTCGGCGCTAAAAGGGAGAGTCTCATGACTCAGCGCCGGGCGGTCTGGCTGCTGCTGGTGGTCGTGGGCTTGGCACTTGCCGGGTGCTTGGAGGCGAGCGCGGCGAGCCTGACGGTTTCGCCGCTTCGTCTGTACCTATCGCCGCAAAACGCCCGCGGGGTCATTACAGTCCACAACCCGGACGACTCCCCGGTTCTCGTCCAGGCCGAGGTTTTTCTCTGGTCCCAGGAAGACGGCAAGAATCGATTGACCGCCGCGCCGGAGCTCATCGTCGTGCCGCCGGTCTTCGAGCTGCGGCCGGATGGCGAGCAGGTGCTGCGTGTCGGCTTTCGCAAACCGCCTAATGCGGAAAGCGAACAGAGCTATCGTCTGATCCTATCACAGGTCCCAGACCAAACCGATCCGGCCTCAGGGGTGACGGTCTTGTTACGCTTGAGCTTGCCAATCTTCCTAACGCCCCCGGATGCTGCAGCCAAGCCTGGCTGGTCGGCCGTGATGCCTGGGGCGCGGGACCTGCGGCTCGAGCTGGACAACCAGGGCTTGGCACACCTTCGGGTTACCGGCATCCGGATCTTCTCGTCGCTGCAAGACCAAGCGCCCTTGGCCGAGCACACGACGGTCGCCTACGTCCTGGCTGGGTCAAAAAGGCAATGGACTTTACCGCTGAGCGTGGCTCCTCAGGTCGATAGGCTCATTCTTCAGGCAACGACGAACCTTGGCGAGCTGCAAGAGATCCTTCCCATTCGCCGGTAAGGTCTTGCTGTTGCTCTGGATGGCCTGGCCCAGTCTTCCCATGGCGGCGGAGACATCCCTTCGGCAAACCTTCCTTACAGTTCGCATCAACAGTGAAGTCGTTGCCGAGAATGCCTTTCTCTTGGAGTCTGAAAAAGGTCGATATGCCGCCCGGGTGGCCGACTTCCGCGATTGGCGTCTCAATCCGCCAACGGAAGCGACTTTCTTCTCCCAAGGCGAAGGCTTCGCCTTCCTCGATGCCATTTCTGGCCTCACCTATCGCTTGGATTCGGCAAGCCTTACGCTTGACATTAGTGCCCCACCGGAGCTGTTCGACCGAACCATCCTCTTTCAACCCAGACGTCGCCTCCTGCCGCAAGCTGGGGCGGGGGCCTATCTAAACTACGATGTGGTGCTGGATATCGGTGAAGAAAGGGATACACATCTTGGCGGCGTCGCGGAATTCGTCGCATTCCGAGCCCCGGAGCTAGGCGTGCTGGAGAACAGGGTCTTGGTCCAAGACGGCACAGGAGAAATCAGGCTGGCACGATTGGAAAGCACATGGACCAAGGATCTCATCGACAAACGTCAATCGATCAGAGTCGGTGACGCTTTCACGGCTGCCAGCGCGCTGGCTGTTCCAGTCCGTTTCGGGGGCGTCCAGTGGGCCACCAACTTCGCGACCGACCCAACCTTTATTACCACGCCCAAGGAAAGCGTCGCGGGCCTGGCGGACCGTCCCTCGGTCGTCGATGTCTTCGTCAATGATGTCTTGCGGGCAACGACAGACGTGCCGCGTGGACCCTTTGAGATCGATCGAATTCCAGGATTGTCGGGACAAGGCGAGGTTCGTTTGGTGGTGACGGATGTTCTTGGCCGCGAACAGGTTATTGTTCAACCTTACGACTTCAGCCCAAACAATCTCGCTGCCGGACTATCGGACTTTTCGGTTGAAGCAGGTGTCGTACGAGAGAATTTTTCGGCAGCTAGTTTTGACTACGGTTCAGCCTTCCTATCGGGATCCTATCGCTTTGGATTTACGGATAGGTTTACCGGCGAAGGTCACCTGGAGGCCCAAGAACGCTTGCGGGTTGGTGGACTATCCGGTGACTTGGTGGTGCCAAGTCTCGGCCGCTTTAGTGCATTTCTCCTCGGCAGCCACGGATCTGAGGGAACAGGGTCTCGGCAGGGCCTAACCTACGAGTACATCAGACCCCGCTTTAATCTCGGCCTCAGCACTGCCTTTACAAGCAAGGACTTTCGCCAGTTGGGCTTCAACCCGGATGGGCCCGCAACGGCGAGAACAGACCAGATTCGCCTCGGCCTAGGGCTGGGTGATTTGGGAAGCCTCGGGCTATCCTATGTTCATCAAGATCGGCAAGTTGATGACGATCGGTCGATCCTAACCGGAAGTTACCGGGTCAGCCTAGGCTTCGGAACACTATTGATAGATGGCTCGAAAGCCTTCGAACCGGACGAGGGATTCGCTGTTTCCGCCCGCTTGGTCATTCCATTTGCCGGCAATAAGACGCTGATCGCCGGAGTAAACCGGCGACAAAAAGATCAGCACGGCGCGAATCTGGAGTTCCAACAAGGCTTGGGATCGTCGGACCTCGGCATCAGCTATCGGCTTCGCGGCGAAACCGACGCAGGTAGACAGCGGCTCGACGGGGCTTTCTCCTGGCAAACCCGAAGCAACCGATTTTCGCTGGACGCAACCAGGATCGAAGGAAGCGACAATGGCCGCTTGGGCGTGAGCGGCGGATTAGGCGTTATGAGCGGTCTGCCATTCCTATCGCGGCGAATAGATCGAAGCTTCGCCGTGGTTGATGCTGGCGGAATAGAGGGTGTGACGGTCTATCTGGAAAATCGCGAGATCGGGAAGACAGATAAGGCGGGCCGGATCTACGTGCCCGCCCTCGGCGCCTACCGAGCCAATCAGATTAGCCTTGAACCATCCGATATTCCGCTGCATGCGGCGGTATCGAACCTAGAGACCGTTGCAGTTCCTTATTTCCGTAGCGGTGCCGCTGTGAACTTCCCCGTCAGGGTTACACGGAGTGCTACCGTTACCCTCGTCGATGGGGCGGGCGTTGCGCTGCCAAGCGGCTCGATAGTTCGTGGCGAAGACGGTGTCAGCAATGGGCGCGTCGCAAAGCAGGGGCTTACCTACTTGACGGACCTGGGCGTAGGCAGGATCGGCTTCACCGTCCAAACGCGCAGGCGGGAATGCGGTTTTGTCCTGGAGCTTCCAGAAGAGATCGACTTGCTCCCCGATCTTGGGGAAGTGGCATGCCGCTAGGTATGAAATTCGGTGGAATTTTCTGCATCCTGCTCATCACCGCAAGCGGGGCCGCTGCCCAATGCGATATCAGCGCGTCGGCACTCAGCTTCGGGGACTACAGCTATCGGCGAGATGCCACCAGCAATGGGAGCTTATCGGTTAGCTGCGATGCGGGCACTGTTTTCAGCATCGAGCTTTCGAAAGGCAGCGGAGATTACGCTCGGCGGTCGATGCAAGGGGTCGGGCAAGGGACCCTTACCTACAATCTTTACACACGGCCGGATTACCAAGAAGTCTGGGGTGATGGTGTGGCGCCAGGGACCCAGAGGGTAACCGGCATTGGCAGCGGCGAGCAGCAGGTCTTCACTGTGTTTGGCCTCATTCCCCGCGGGCAAACGCCGCCGCCCGGGCAATATTTCGACAGCGTTACGATAACCATCAAATTCTAGCGCTCCGGCCCCGTGGCCAAAAGTGATAGCGAAGGCTGATCTCATCCCTAAAACAAGCTTAACCGGATTTTAGCGCCACTCACCGAGACTGATTGCGGGACAACTCGGTGCTGCCTCCTTGCGGCCCACGAAATCGTGCGATCCTCGGTGAAAAAAGCTTATCAACGGCATTTCTACATCCTGGTGAGCCTCGGTCTGTTCTTATCGGCAGGACCGATCCGGGCCGCTGAAGTGCGCGGCGACCTCCATGTGAGCGCTAGGGTCGTAGATCGTTGCGCCATCAAACTCGCTGACCGCTACATGGGAAAGCGCCTGGCATCCGGCCAAGCCCTTCCTTTGCCCCAGATCAATTGCGGAAATCAGACAGCATCGGCTTTAGAGAGGCACTTGCTGCGTAGGACGGGGGAAGCCGCGTTTGAAGTGATCCCCGTTGCCGAGATACACGAGCATTCGCAACAGAGCTTCAATGCTGGCCACAACTGGTTGCCGGCCTCTGATCAGGGATCTGACACGCGAGCCGGTCGGCCAAAATGGTTCGTCCAGCCGGTGAACAATGACTATCGCAGCTACTATGTCGTGACGATCGCCTATTGATTTCACCGGGGATAGTCGGTCACCGATGGTGGATGAGGCCCTCGTGAGGCAGAAAGCAGGACGCCTTCAGCACCCGAGGGGCTCAGCCCAGCCCCTGTAAGTCCAAACAGAGGGTCACTCTCAGAGAAGCGCAAGTACCTGCGACACTTCGGTCGACCCGACATCTTTCGCCCCGCCAACTCCTGGTCATAAAAAATCGTTCGCTTGCTGAATCTGGAGAGAATTGCAGGTCTAAAACGACCAGTCTTCACCCATTTGGGTGAAGTCAGCCACCAATCATGCTATTAAAAATAGAGGCTGAGTACCGAAAGGTAGAGGCCGCATAAAGATCGAACGCGGCGACTTGGCAAGGGTGCGGCTTGACAAGGGTGTAACTTGGCCGGCGGCCGCGGCGAGGGATCAGGCATTCGGGGCGGAATACCAAATGGTGCGATCACGAGCATTGCTGGAAGCCATCGAGGCAATCTACGATGCCGGCACCTCTCCGGAACGTTGGGACGACGCGCTAGGCGCCGTCGGCCGGCTCGTCAACGCACCGGCCGGCGCCTTGAACTTGGTCCGACCAAGCGGATTTGAAGCCGAGTTTCTCTTCGGCATGGATCTCTCTACCCTCGGAATGATGGCGACCATGTTGGACCAAAATCTCTGGTACCAGCGCCGGCATCTCGCGCCCCTCAATAAGGCCGTTGTGGGAGAACAGATTGCAAGCGGTGACGAGGTCAAGCGGACGCGGGTCTATTCGGAATTGTTGAAGCCCTACGATCTTCTCCACATGTGCGGCGTGGCGTTTTTGAACCAGGACGGCCTGTTCGGTGCGGTCAACTGGATGCGCCATGAGCGCAAAGCACCCTTTGGTCAGTCTGAAATCGATCTGATCGATATGGTGGTGCCCCATATAGCGCGGGCAACACACATTAGTGGTCTCGTGCAGGGTATCAATCTCTATGCGACGGGGCTGGAGGCGGTATTGGACCGGCTCTCATTCGGGTTGCTGCTGCTCGATACGACTGGGCGGGTGATCTTCGCCAACGGTGAGGCTGAGCGGCTGCTGGCGGCTGGTCGAATTGTTCAGAATTGCGGCGGTCGTTTGGCGGGGGCGACATGTGCCGGGAGCCAAAGGCTCGATAGCTTCCTCGATCGGCTCAAGGTCTTGCGGGAAGCCGCGGCGGTCTTCTTGCCGGAAAAAGATGGCCCCGGCCTTCATATGACTGGCGCACCCTTGCCGAAACGTCGGCGCGACTTTGCCTGTCTGGCAGCCATCGCCGAAAGCATGATTTTTGTTTTCGATGCGGCCTTGGAACGGCCGCCAACAATCTGGCTCATTGCCCAGCTTTATGGCTTGACACCGGCGGAAAGTCGCCTCGCGGAGGCGCTGGCGGCTGGCAAGACCTTGGCCGACTACGGCGAAGAAGCCAGCCTCTCCCGCAACACTCTCAAGACCCACCTGCGTGCCCTATTCGATAAGACCGAAACCACGCGCCAGAGTGATCTCGTGCGAAAGCTCTCTCAGCTGGCAGCTCTGCGCTAGACAGGCAAGATGCTTGCCGGTGTCGTCCAAATGCTGGCCATGGCCAAAGCCTCGTGACGGGCGTCGGAAAAGCTGGCGGAGGCCTTGGTGTCGGTGGCTTGGAAGGCTGAATGAGATCTGGTGCTTCTGGCAACAGGTCGGCCGGGTCGTGGTGGCCACGTAGGCTATGATCAACCATCCCACTCGCTCGCAGGTTTTGACAACTCGGCATCGCTTTGGTTGCCAGTGTTTCCGCACAGGCTGCAACATCGTCTTCGATCATGGTCTTTAGCCCGGCATGGGTAATCCCGGGTCGCTTTGGCTTGGGGTGGGGATTGTTTGGTTTCGGTCCCGCCCGCATGGGGTGAGCCCCGGCGCAGCATCACCATTTCCCTTTCTTCTAGTGGAAATAGGAGCTAGATTCATTTTCGGAGCCGCCACGCACGGCTCTGGGGCGTAGTAACCCCGACACAAGTGGTTGGTGCTGACCATAACAGCACCACGGACCTTGACCTCTTTGGTCGGGGAGCCTGTGGCGTATGTCCAGGACTTCCCGTCTAAAGGCCATAGGGACCGTCTTGTGTCGGTTTACTAACTCCCCGATCACCAGAGATGAAGGTGGAAACCTCCTTGCGGGGGCGTACCGCAAGGCCTGGTTTCATCGGGAGTGGCAGGCCGGTGGCGTCGACACCCAGTAACAGATCCAGCATCAATACATCCTTCCGGACGCTTCGCTGGCTTTGGTCGGCAAGATTGGGACCCTCTCTGCCTGCTACTTGCTGCGGAGCGCTATCGCCTTCTGCCTTTTGGATGGCGGGGGCCATCTTTCCGCTCGTTAAGGACAGCTGGCAGTACCCTCGTCGCTCTCGTCGCAGCCCGACAAGGCCGATAGGAGGAGGGCCAGGCCCATGTTTATAGTTCTTGCCTATATCGTCCTCTGCGTCGCCATCATGCTCATCGCCAGGCGCCGCAACCGCGATCCCATCGGATGGCTTTTCATTGCCATCATTATCACGCCGCTGCTGGCCGGTATCCTGCTGTTTGCCTTGCCCATATGGGAGGAAGATACCCGCCCCATCGATCCTCGTTCGGGGCTGCGCATCGACCCGCCTGACAGGGGCAAGGAGATGATCCGCAAGATGGGCCAAGGGCCTCAAGCGGGCGATGAACCCCAGCTCTTGACTGAAGACAGGTTGCTACCGGGGAAACGACCAACGCAGCCGTCCCGCCGAATGAGCCAAGGGCCTCATGCGGGCGATGAACCCCAGCTCTTGACTGAGGGTACGCTGTTGCCGGGGGAACTACCAACGCGACCGTCACGCCGATACGAGCGATCGAAGGCCTGGGCACTCTTCCCGCTTTCGATCATCTTCGCCGTCATTGCTTTCCTGGCAGCGGCTGTCGTCGAAAATCACGAGCGATCCGCGGAGCTGGATCCGCCATCCTCCAAAGCCGAAAAGCAGGATGACTCGAAACGGGATCACGCCGACAGTTCCGTTCAGCAAGCGCAACGGCAGATGCGAGAACAGGCAGCAGAAGAGGCGGGCGTACCCTTGCCGCTGCACAGGCCCGACAACAACGACAGGACGGCGGGGAAGTCTTCGACGCAGACGAAATCCGAAGGATCCTCGGAAGATGAGAGAGGCTATTGCAGCACCACCAACTTGATTGTGAAAAAGTTCATAGCGGCCAGGTGGGGGGCGGATCCTAGCATCTACAGAAGCGCCGGCCCTTGCCTCGTGACCGGCAAAGGCCCCTATCGCAGGGTCGCCTTTGCCTATTCGACCCCGATAACCCGGAAGAACCGCAGCGAACCCGTCTCCTACACCGCCATCGTCGCCCACGATGCAGCGCGCAATCGCTATCATCTCTGCCAACTGACCATCCAAGACGGCAAGACCTACTGGCCGAACAAGGGAGCGATTTGCTCCAAAGGTGGGTGGGAATGAATGAAGGGCGATGGCACCTGGACCGCCCCGGGCAGAAGGATCAGGACGAGACCGTTTTACTGCAGCGGCCTGTCGGTGCTTCCGACGCCATCTCCATCAAAGTCGCCGAAATGACATCCCTATCGATCGACGCAATCGATGTATGGATTGGTGGCTTTATCACGGGAACGGACACCACACCGATCTTGGCGAAGTCGCGACCGCCCACCCTGAAACCAGGCGCCTCGGCCCCATTCACCCAAAGACCCATTCGGTCTCCTTCTGCTGCAGCAGCCAAAGGGCGCCGCAAACCGCGTTGGCGAGATCGTCGTGGCCGTGGAGCGGATGGTCGACCATGTCCCGGCCGCCTCGGGTCGTGCGTCTCTCCAGCTGCCTCAGCTCATTCAAGAGGGCACCGTTGCCGGGGATAAGGGCAGCCCCTTGGGCGAAGAGGGGTTCGGCCTCCAGATAGATCTCGCTCTTGGTTTTCGATGCGGTTTCGTAGGCGATGCCCTGCTTCTCGAAGGCCTGCTTCACCCATTCGCCGCCATAGCGGTCACCGGTGACAGAGTAGCAGCCATAGCGCTTCAGTATGTCAGCGTAGCCAGCGACCACGGCCTCCGGCGAGAAGGGTGGCTTGCGCGCCCGGATCAGATCGACGAGGTGGCGTTCGTCATCCTGGTGGGCAATAGCCAGGGTGAAGGCATCCGAGCGGCCGCCGCTCGGGTCGACGAAGGCCTTGTAGGCAACGTTGTTGACTGGCGGATCATCGGTGGCGGCGGGCCGGGCGGCAAGATCAAGCCAATCCGGATCCAGGAAGCCGGCGATGTCGGAGCGAAACTCGGCCCCATATTCCGCTGCCGCCACCACCGGGTCGCGCGCATACTCCCGTTCAACGAACTTCTCGGGTAGCGACGGGTTCATACTGCGGGACGGCGCCTTTACCACTAAGACATCGCTGTCATCGCGGCCGTAGTGGCGCTGATAGGCCTCCCACAACGCCCCGGAGCGCCGGTAGGGCGAAGAGATGGCCAGCATCATGGCGCCGGGAATGCTCGCCATGGCCGGCCGGATGGCGTTGATGATCTCGACGTCCGGATTGCTCGATTCTTCCGAGCGCCAGAAGGCCACCTCGTCGAGCAAGGCCGCCACCACCGTGTAGCCCCGGACCGAGCGGAAGCTGGCGGTATGCACTTCAATGGCGACCCGGCCCCCGAGCTCGACGGCCTCGACCGTCTCCCGGCGCCGCAGCTTGCGCAGCATGGGGACCCCCTGCAGCAGGCCCTTGACGTAGCCCATGATGACCCGGGCCTGGCGGCGGTCCGCTGCCATCACCATAACCGTGGCCGTCTCGCCGGGTTGGAGATAGGGTCGCCAGTCGCGAAAGGTGGCTAGGTAGACCGCGATCAGCGAGACGATGAAGGACTTGCCGCCGCGCCGGCCGACGATGAGCCAGGCCTCGCTACAAGGGCCTTCCGGCAGCCGCTGGCGCCCGGTGATCTGCTGCAGGATTTGCGCCTCGTCACTACTCCGGGGTAGCGCAAAGACCACCTTCAAGAACGCCAGCCAGGCCTGCCAAGACGACAGATCCTTGAACCAGGGCCGGAAGAGATTGGGATCGTCGATGGCCTCGATGATGTTCACAGTCGATTGCCCTCGACGTAGTCCTGCAGATCCGGCGTCACGTCCCGTGGCCGCCGCTTCAGCCCGATCGAGGCGAGGGTGCGATTCAAGGCGTTGACCAATCTGACATAATCTTCGATTTCTAGCGGTGACCCTTTCGCCACTTCCGTTTCCTGGATCTCCGCCTGGACACAGAGGAAGGCCGCCCTACGGACGAGTTGCAACTCACCTTGTGTGATGGCCTGGGCGCCGCCCAAGTCCTCAACAATGGCGGTGACCAGATCACGAAAGCGTCGAGGAACAACGCCACGGCCATCCACACCTTGAAGAAAGGCAGTAGGATCGTTGCTGATTCGGCAACGATAAGAGACTGTTCGGCCTTTATTAGCCTTCTGATCTCTGCTGTTGTTCTTCGCGTTGCTCAATTGGTTGACATTGCAATCAGCGATACCGAATGGAGTAAAATAGTATACAATTTATATACTTAATGAAGAACAACGAAAGTGGCCAAAGTCGAAAAGAACGCTTCGATGTCGGCGATCAAAATTTCGGTGCTGTTATTTCTCTGTGTATCGGCGTTTTCTAGTTTCTGCGTCCCACGAGATAAAGGTGGTGGCGTAACTCCACCTCCATCTTCCCTACTACCCTATTAGACTCTATAAGAATAAAGGAAATAGGACGGGTCCACGCCAATGTGGAACTACCTCCACGCCAGCGTGGAATTGCCGAATCTTTATGTGCAAACCCGTCTCTTTTTCAAGGTCACGCACATCAGGCGTCCAGGCTTGCGAGTAACACTAAGCAAACCGGCGCGTTCTAGAGCTGCCAAAGCACGACGTTTACATTCGCGGCTAACACCAAGTTCCTCAAGTAGGGAATTAGACAGGGCCACCTCTGACTTGCCTGTCATGTCCATCATCATTTTAGTAGCAAGCAGAACTTCAAGCCCCCGGGGATGGCAACAGGCGGCTGCGGCAATTTTGGACCAGTCCAGAGGGCCCTTGACGAAACGGCGAGCACGCTTTTCCAGCCGCCGGCGCTTCAATTCGAGGGTCACCGCATTGTCGACCGGGACCCCTGAAATCTCGTTAACTTTATAGCGATCATGATGCATGGGTTTGTCCACTATTCGAATGGGACGGGTCGAGGTCATCTAACAGAGCCATTACCTTGTTCCACATCACCTCTCCACGGTCGTCCATGTACCGATCAGGAAAGCGCACGAGCTTGGCATCTGTTCGCAGCTTAAATCCATCGAGAACGATGCGACTAGCTTCCACCATGAAGCCCCGCAGTTTCGCGCAGTGGTCTTCTAAATCATCAAGGGGAGCTGCCAAAAGGATTGCGTCATGAATAGGTGCGCAGATTTCAAGCCCGGCCTCCGTTGCCAAGCAACAGGCCAGTCGGAGCATTTCAGCGCCATTCGCTTGCATGGGAAAATTCATCAGTGAGCGCGGATTGACCGTTGACCCTACGTGTATCGGCCAGCCGAAGACAGTTGAAATTCGGCCCAGAACCATGGCCTCGTCCACTGCGGCCTGACTCCATTGCCAAAAACGTGGATAGGTCTGATGGTGCCGTGTCAGCAAATCGCGTGCCACGATCGCCGGTTGCCCAATGCGCGCTGCCAGGCTACCGGCACCCATGCCGTAGTTGGTCCCTAAGACTATGGCTTTGCAGCGATCGCGTATGGCCGCATGGGATTGGCGTGTGGCATCCGGCGGCGCAAGCCCAGCCTGCTTGGCAAAGCCCAAATAGACATCACCACTGTTGTAGGCTTCGATTAGGGCCTCGTCGCCGCTGAGCGCAGCGGCAATCCCGATTTCTTGGGAAGAGTAGTCGACATAGGCCAATCCATAGCCTTGTGGTGGTTTGATGAGGCCCCTCAGCCAGACACTAGTCCCAAAGATAAATCGTTTGTTGCTCGGTTGATTGCGGCCCGTGCGCGCCCTGAAGGCGCTGAGCAGAGTGCGATTCCGCCCATCGGAACCGACGGCGAGGTCGTTTAAACGTAGCTGGCTCAGAGCATGACGGAGCTCTCGAAGCGGTGCAATCTGCGGGTAGGCCCGCGCCATCTCGCGAAATGTGTCATCCTTGAGGTCGAGTGCACCAGAAGGTGTCCGTGGCCAGGCAATTCCGGCGCTTGACAGGTAGTCGGCGAAGCGTGCGCTTCGAAAGGATTCTTCCTCGAAAACGCCAAAGTCTTGGTCAATCGTTGTGATCAATTGGCTTTTGATGCCCTCCCAGGAGGCCTTCAGGCGGCCCAGGGTGACCCGATCGATTGGGATGCCTGTCCATTCCATACGAGCAGCTGCGGCCATGTAGCGTCCTCTGAGAAGCGCATGACCCAAGGAAAGATCCGAGCTCGATGTTCGATCCAAGATTTCGGGGAGCATCGCCGGCAACAGCTTGGCGAGTGCGTCGACGTCACTTTGACAGTAGTCGAGGAGAGAAATTCTCTCTTTCACCGAGAAGGGCCCACCACGAAGCGCGAGTTGGCGCATGTCTTCTTTCTCGGTAGCCGCCATGGTATCGAGTCCGTGTGCAGCCAGGGCGCCCAGCAGGCCGGCGCCGGCGATGGTTTGATTGCCGTTGGTGCAGGCGCGAAACTCGGCATACGCATCTAGAATTCGTTCAGGCATCCCCCAACCTAACGCCAAATGGCAGTTGAGTTCCGCAGAGGCATAGTAAGCGACAAAGAGTGATTTGGCATTGGTCGGATAGGGCGGCGTCGGCAGCCGCTGCAGCCCGTCGCGCCAGAGACGGATCAAGCGATCCGACCGAAGCTCTTTAGCCACCAAGCAGATGGGCCGCGGCCGCTCGCCGTCAGGCGCTTCAAATTCGAAATCAACGACCCAGATTTCGGCGAAGGGAAGCCTATCGAGGATCACATTTTCGCTTCTATGAAGGCCAACTCCCCAGCGATCGCCGCATATCCGGCTGCGTCTCGAAAATCATCGGGATTAAGACTTCCAGATTTGGATCTCGCCACCTTCACGAGCAGCAGCATCAGTGCCACGTCAACCGACGAAATTGGCTGGCCAAGATAACTACTCCAAAGGCGCGCGATCGCGGCATGGCACTCTTTGGCAGGCCCGTGCTGCCGCAATCGCTTACCCCTAACAAGTTCGGTAGCCTCAGCTAGAATCTGGGCAGCCCGCATCAGGCTTTTCCCAACAGCCGCGCGATTACCGGGTGGTCGGCGCGATCGATAAAATGGTTACTGAACGCGATTTCTAGCAGCTCCTGAAGCGTGAGGTCAGGCCACTCGGGCTCCGGTAAATCTACTTCTGCAACGTAGGGCTGATATCCGCCAAGGTGCATATCCGCGACAATCTTGGTCCACTTGTCCATGGCGATTTCGGCCGCCTTATGGGCTGACTCCCACCAAGCATTGGTGCGACCGTCAAATCCCGGTAGTCGGCACGGCCAAAAAAATAATACGCCTTGCCGGTTAATGCAGGTATAGAGGCGAGCTGGAAATATGTCCTGCAACAATGCTGCCTGCATTTGGGGGTCTACAAGATATACCTCCCGATCCTCCTTGAACTCCAAGACCGCAGTGTCGAGCCTGTGTCCCTCGGATTTGTGAACGCGTAAAAACTCCTGCTTGTGCGGCTTGCGTACTGAGATATGCGACAGTAGCTTCTCGACACCGAGTTCGGTACCAAAGGTCTGAGACATGCGGAGGTTCTCGGGGGCAAAGGGATTGTTGTCTTTCGATTTAGACATGATCATTCCTTTCCGTAAGTCCTGTCTTAGCCATGCTTCGTGGATACTCAGATGTCGACTGGAAGCGGTTTGATGTGATCCAGCTTTCGAGATCCTCAGGTCTGTAGACGACACGGCGACCAAGTTTTGAGTAAGAGGGTCCGGTGCCGTAATGACGCATTTTCGCAAGCGTACTTGCGGAAATCCCTAGTCGAACTGCAGCTGTAGCTGCATCGACAACCACTAGATGTTTGGTAGTCATTGATCCATCACCGTAAATCAACCGGAAAACCCCGGCAGGTGAAGGAACAGAAAAGAATTTTTTCTCAGAAGGCCAGAAAAACTAAGGCAGAAACCCTCCTTAATAGGACAGAAACTATGGCTTAATTGGTTTCTGTCCTTTTTTCATTAGGCCGTCAAAATACGGTTTAAGTTTCTCTCCTACTATTGATCGACTGGGTCGCATACCATGAAATTTTTCAAACCATTGTTGTAGTTCTTCAATTGCCGCTTCTTTCTTATCGGGCATCTCCCCATCGCGAAACTTTCGCGCGACCTCTACATGGAATGATTCCCATTGAAAAGGTGGACGTCCTCCTACCGATTTAGATGTCACGTTTTGAGCGACCCGAGAGGTGGCGATGGCATACCTGGTGCCAAAAGTACGTAGCTGGTCTTTCTTAATGATGTTCCGGGGGGGATAGCGCTTCAACATATCGTCAACTAAAACGTAAATTCGAACGAAGAAGTTGTCTCCGTTAGTCAGAGTACTATCAATCCAGTTTATGCCTGAAGAAATCCACTCCATTTTTGGTACTTGTCTTGCCGATAGGTCACATAGACTTATCTCTTGTGCAATTAGAATATCCTTTACTTTTTCAAAATTGGAATGTGGCAATTCAATACCATAGGCGCTTAAATTTCCTCTTCGTAGGTCAAGGCATATTTCATTCCTGAACTCGTCGATGTAATTTTGATATTTTGGCAACCAATCTTTTAATGTTTCCTCATACTGAATAGATTCCCGGAGTGCTTCTTCACATTTTGACACCTGCTCTTCATCTGGTGGGTCAAGACTCCTAGCCAAATTAATGAGTTCTCGGCAACGGTCGGGCGATATCGTTTCCCTGTCTTCAAGACGAAACTTCGTGCGAGGGTCACATGGAAGACTCGCGAAAAGGCATTCTTCTTCGGAGAGTTCTTCTCCAATCGGATCTGGCGCGCCATAAAAGATACGGGTTCCTTCAGAGATGGTCCACGGCTCTTCAAGAACAAACGCCACTTCGGGAAATCTACCGAACGCTAGCCAATTCAAAACTTCTGAAAGGTAGCATTTCTCAGGAGGATCAATTTTCCTTAGGATAGTGAATTTCGGCATTTAGTACCGTGTCCCGAGTAAGCTGTCATATTGTGATCTGATAAGTGCAATTTCTGCGTGACAAGAAAAGCAAAATCCGAGCACTATCACATTCCTAAGTTTTTGTCTCTGATCGCTTCGTATCGTTGGGTAACCCCGTGGCTTCAGTATTGGAATAGTCCAATAGTAGAGCTGCAATTTTTCCACCAACTACCTCGCTCGCTGCCTTAATCGGATCATCATGTAAATGCGCATATCGTTGAGTTGTCGCGCTACTGGTATGACCGAGAAGTGCGCCGATTATTGGTAGGCTAGCACCGCTAGATACGGCGACACTAGCAAAGCTGTGACGAAGGTCGTGCAGTCGAACGTCTTCGAGACCGGCCATTGACCTGATTCGTGTCCAGACTTTCGGCAGACCTTGGTAATGACCTTCATTCCGATAGGCCGGGAAAAGGAACTCCGAACCTGAAAGGCGCACGAGACCGTTCAGCACTTCAAGTGCTCCGGCATTTAGTGGAATTGCCTTTTGACCGGTTTTGGAATCTTCCAACCGAATATAGCCAGATTGGAAATCAATCTCATTCCATTTCAGCGCTTCAACTTCTCGTTTCCGTGCGCCAGTGAAGATCAGGAGTTTCAAAATGGCTATTGCTGTGGGGTTTTCACCGTTGTCGGCTGCGATCTTCAACACCCTACCAAGCGCCACCAGTTCCTTCTGGCTCAGATAACGCTGACCTTTCTTATCCGAGAAACGTTTCACACCGTGTACGGGGTTTTCATCGGTCAAACCAGCATCGACGGCAAAGGAGAATATACCACCAAGAAGCCCCACGGTTCGCGTCGCAGTTCCTTTGCCACCGCGAACAATCGCGCGTCCGTGCAATCCGGTCTTCACATCTTGTGCCGTCTTGCCCTTGGCTACATCTTGTAAGAAGCGCTTTATGTCAGCTCGGTTTACTTCCGGCACCAGTTTCTTGCCGAGAAGCGGCTTGATATGTCGTTCGATACGGCCCTTGTCGGTGATGAGCGTGCTGGCTTTCTTGGTGGCCACGCCTTGCTCGAGGTAAAGGTCGCAAAGCTTGGCCACGGTGATTTGGTTCTTGGCATCCTGCTTTTCTTTTGCCGGGTCTTCGCCGTTTGCCGCCCGCCCAAGAATCTTTCGAGCCTCTGCCCGAGCTTGATCAACGGTCCAAGGCGACCCATGTGCGCCAATCGTAAAGCGCCTGGTTGGGGCGGATCTACCGCTGCCGACCCGGTATTTACAAACGTAAGACTTTCGCCCTCCCTTGGCGATTTTGATGCCGAATCCCTTTACCTCAGAATCCCACAGGAAATAGTCGGTCGGCTGCGGGTTGGCTCGGTCGATCGCCAATTTGGAGAGTCTGGCGGATGATTTCAAATCTATTCCGCTATATTTACTTTTTTTGAAAAAGTAACCACATAGTAACCACCAATTGCGGAACGTCAAGGAAAACCCAACTACGCGTATCCTCTTTTAATGCCTATATTCCAATAGTATATGCAAACCTTAGGAACGCGCGTCATTCTACAGGATAGCATATCTTTAACCCTCCGAAGGCAGAGGTCACAGGTTCGAATCCTGTCGGGTCCGCCACCCCTTCCGAATATGCGAATAAATTCAACATACTAAGCCTCGGATTCCCGCCCGGTTTCGGGATGGATTCCAGAGTTCCGTTCCTGTTCTAGTCTCTTTGAGGCCTGTTTAGCGATTCGCTTGCGGTCGGCTGCCTGGGTATAGGTCCGTGCCTGGGACTCAGTGCTGTGCCCTAAAAGCCCCGGCCCAATGCCCATCGACGACACGCCAGCCTCAGCTGCATCCGACCCAAGCGTATGGCGCAGCCCATGTGCGGACAATCCGTAGAGGCCTGCTTCATGACAAGCCGAACGGAACCACTCACCAAATGCCTTGGCCGATTTGGCTTTGCCTTGCCTGGTCTCCATGAAGGTCATGACGCCAGGGCGGGCTGCCAAGAATGCTTTGATGGCAAGCGCTGCGTTCGGCCCAAGCGCCCGTGGCACGGTCCAGTGCCCCGTCTTGCTCTGCTTCCAAGAGATCTGGCCAGCGGTATTGATGTGCTGCCGACCCATCTTCACCAGGTCGCCTCGCCTCGGTGCATGATCGTATAGCAGTTCAAGGGCCAGGCGCTGTTGGGTGCCGAGTGGCCAACGAGTGCGGAAGGCATCGACGTCTTCCTTCGTCCAGGCGCGATGTGGTTCCGACTTTGTCCTAGGTGGTTTGACATCCAGCGCAGGATCGTTCGCTACCCAGCCGAGCGCCTTGGCGTGGCGAAACAGAGAGCGCCAAACCTTAAGCCGATTGCGAGCAACGGTCGGGGAGAATTCAGCCAAGTCCTTCTCTATGTGCTTAGGCCTAAATTCGAAGACCGGCACATCTTCGGCAGAGATACCGCTTGGTGCTGTCACCGAGAGAATGCGCCTGATCATTCGCCGCCACGTCTCCTGGGTGGCTGGAGAAAGTCCCTTGAAAGTGCTGCTCGCAAAGTAGAGCGCTGCAAGCCGTCCAAGGCTGCGGTCGTCCTGTCGCTTGCGCGGGGTAGCGACGCCATCGGCAGCCGCCGCTTTGGCGTAGGCGTCGAGGAATTCGGCGCTGTTCTCAGGAGCGTCGGGCAGTCGCGTCAGACCACCATCGCGATGCTTGTAGTAGAGCATCACGTGGCCCGAAGGCTTGCGCACCCGTTTGATGTGAGCTAGCCAAACACCGCGTCGCATAACGTCCTCTTGTCTTTCGCTTCTCGCTCGTCATCGGTGGGCAAAGACGCTGCCCAGGCCTCTAAGTCCGCCCGCAGGTAGAGCTTGCAATTTCCAACATGGCGAGCTACCGGACCCTCCTCGAGGCCGCGAAGTGTCGTTACGCTAACACCAAGATAAGCAGCCGCGTGCGGTTCTTTCATCAAGGCCGGGGGGTGACGAAGGTCGGTGGCTTTAACGCTGACCATCGCCACCTACTCCGCAAGCACCGAAAGGTCTAACACAATACCCGCGCCCTTGGTTGGGTGTGTGGTCTCTGCTATTTGCATCCAAACGCCATCCGGCGTTTCGCGTTCGTCGTTCAAAGTTCCCAACGAATCTAGGAGATCAAAATAAAGCCGGGCATGGATCGACAGCACATCGTCGTCGCCCCACCAAATAAGCCAGGCGGCCGGCTTCTTTTTCTTGGTCGCCACCCCGTGGGCTACGTAACACCAGAATTTGGCCGCTTGCTCGGGCGTCATTTTTGGCAGCGCGCTCCAATCGACATAGGCCTGTCGGCTCGCCGGGTCAAAACCGCCAGCCCCCGCCCCAGAGCGACGAAACAGGGCAGGCCCATCGCCGTCGATTTGCCGTTCCGCCCACCACCTGAGATCTTCGTTGTCAGCGAGAAATCCTGTCTCCGGCAGTCGCATAATCTCTCGGAAAAGCGATGACAGCTTTGCCAGTTCTGCGGCGGGGAGACGACGCTTCCTTAGTTCACCGAGCAATCTCGCGATTTCGAGTTCGCGCCATTCGAAACGATGTTGCCGCCCCTGACCTGGCAGATCTTCGACCGGCACCAGCACGTGCTTCGCGGCCCAATTTTGGATGGTACGCTTGGGCACTTGGGATACAGCAAGGAGTTGTTCGGTGTTGAAAGTGATGCGCAAGGGGTCTGACCTCTGGTGCACATAATGTGCATCTTGAATTCTTAAACAGAGTGAGAATTTTTGAGGCTTTGTCAATGGCAAAAAGGGGGAATGGTTATCTTTTAAAATCAGATACTTATGTCGACAACAAAAAAGGGCGCCTACCTGGCGCCCGTGCTGATTAGGACGAATCTTGGACTGACTGCTGTTCGGACAGGCTCTCCAGGAACTCGGCAATCCGTGTTGCCACCGCAATTGCGACAACGCCTTCGCCGCCGGACTCACCATCGATGTAGGTAATGAGGTGTCTCGCCTGGATGGCGAGCCCGGCAGGGGATTTCGTATCTGCGGCCATGACGCCCATCACCGCATCGCTGTAGCTGTCGTGGGCAGCACAATGAAGGCGCCACCAATGCGCCTTAAGGTGTGGCTGTTCGTTCTTACGGACCGAACCCCAGAGTTCGTCAAAGTGCAGCATGTCGGCCCAGATTTGATCGACCTCGCGTTGCATCGCCACGACAGGATCGAGACAGCTCATGATGACCGCCTCTGAGCTCTGGCGAACTCTTCTTCCCGGACTTGGCCATGCAAGAAGGCCGCAACCCGCCGCAGCACGACGACATATGGCTTAGCGTCCGCGTCTTCATGAATTTCTATAAGCTCCAGGGCCAAGTCCATCTGCTTCGCCAGGCCAGCGATGTTCTCGGGGTCTCTGAACATGAGGCGGCGATAGAGCAGGTTCTCGGCAACCATACCGCCGTCATGCAGTTTGCTGTGGAAAGCAGCGTCGTCGCTGTTGCCGTCCTTTCGATCTCGCACTTTGGCTTGCTCGGCGGCGCGTTCCATCTCGTCAAACCATTGGCGACGACGGTTGAGGAACTCGATTTCTCGATCTGTTATCTCGGTCATGGGAGTGTCTCCAAACTATATATTTAACCGACAATCCTAACTATTTACATCTACAGTTAAGATGTCAAGCGATTAGATATAGAGTTGGCGTATTTCCGCTAAGGTGATATAAAATCACTATGATCGAAATAGCTCAATGCCGCGCCGCTCGCGGACTCCTTGGCTGGAAACAAACGGACCTGGCTGAGGCATCCAAAGTATCCATTGCCACAATTCGGGGTTTCGAAAGCGGAAAGACGATTCCTTACCGTGGCACCCAGTTGCTTCTACGCCAGGCCCT
This sequence comes from Rhodospirillales bacterium, assembly GCA_965222795.1. Taxonomy (GTDB): domain Bacteria; phylum Pseudomonadota; class Alphaproteobacteria; order Kiloniellales; family CBDCUY01; genus CBDCUY01. Next base: position 6,001,629 of record OZ244972.1, read on the forward strand.
CGAATCGGCAGGCGTCGAGTTCATTGACGAGAATGGTGGTGGCCCTGGTGTGCGTCTTCGCAAGACTGGCCACCAAGAGCAATGATTCCCTGGCAGCCCATATCCGTGCTAGACTGGGACCATGAATGAAGTCGAAAACCTGATTCTGGAACACCTTCGCCAGCTTCGTGAGCGGCAGGACAAGACTCATGCCCTGGTCGAGACCATTGCCCAAGACATGCGGGCAATGAAGGGCCACATGGCGGCTTTCATGCAAAATGAGGTGGTGCAAGACAGCGCCGTTGCAGAACTCCGCCTTCGCATCGAGCGCATCGAGAAGCGGCTGGAACTAAGCGATCAGTAGGTTATTGTTTGCCAGCGGTAGGCGGTGTCTTTTGAAATGCCAGCGTCGCCCAAAACGGACAAAAAACCCTTCGCACTCTGCGAAACGTTTTTCTGCGGGCGCCCACCATCATCTCTTTCAACCCCCAGCAGCATTCGCCCACCCTTGACTTCGGTCAGCACCTTGGTCTCGGCGATTTCGTTGATCTGCTCGCGCTGCCAGCCTGCTTTCTTGGCAGCTACGCTGCGGGTCTCTTCGCCTCGAGAAAATTCCGGACGGTCGTCCGGGGGTGATGCAAAATCCGCATTTGCGGCAAATGCATCAATCCATCTGCTTACTGTCGCCTGATCAACCCCAATAACATCCGCGATGTCGCGCTGACTCATGCAATCAAGCCAAAGATCCCACGCCTTTTCTTGTTGCGCCTTTAGTTCTGCCTGCCGCGCGTCCTTCGTCCAACGCCGCTTGGATAACAGCGTCGACAATCTCTTCCCCCGCGTCCCGCAGCATCCGCCATTCGGCTACGCGCTGATACGAAATCCCAAGCTCATCGTATGTGGCGGGTAAAACCTCCGAACTTCGGAGGTTTCCGTTTGGCTTTCCTCGTTTCTTGATTTCACCGCGTGCCTGAGCGCTGTCTATCTCGTTGGCCAGCCGTATCTCCGCCAGCTTCAGAAAGCGCAGACACTCAGCGCGGGTTTCGGATCTTTCGCCATTCGGCAACGCGCTGCTTTGGCACACCAATCTCATCGAAGGTCGCGATTTGATGGTCCGAAGTTCGGACCTTCGGATTGTCTCCTATCCCGGCTATTTCGCCCCTTTCTTGAGCCGCGTCTATCTCGTTGGCCATGCGGATCTCGGCCCGCTTCAGTAGACGACCCGACCAGGGGGGCGATGGGAACCTGGCCGGGCCGCCTTCCCCCTCACGCCGACGGATCGGGTCGGCCAGGGGGCGTCGGGGTTTCTTGCGACTTGCACGGCGACTCGCCGACGAAAACCGTGTCCGCATTTACGCCTTCGCGCACCCTGCGGCCGGGCCACTCCGGCGCCCGCAGGCGCCGAATCTCTTGGGGTGGTCCATTTTTCCGATCGGAATTTTGGACCAGGGGTGCGGAATTTTTCCGATCGGAAATTTTCCGCACGATCAATCCTTCCAGTCCACCAAGGCCAGGGCCTTGCCCAACTCCGCTTGCAGCCCGGCCTCCTTCGCCATCGCCATCGCTTGGACAACGCCGGTAAGGGCCCGCGCCCGTCCGCCGGCGTCATAGGCCTGCAAGGGCCGCATCACGTCCAGGGTGATTGGCGTTCCCAGCTTCAGGCTCGCTTCCTCGGCAAGCAGCGCGGCGATCGGCTGCAAGGCCCACTGCGCCAAATGGCGCTGCGCCTCGCGCACCAGCGGCCCTGTGGTGGCTGGATTGATCAAACCAGGCAAGACCCCGAAGACCCCGCAGATCGCGTCCCTGGCCGCCCCCAGCGTCTCCGTGGTCATGGATTTTTGCAGGTCTGGGGAGATATCGCTTGGCCGCCAGTCTGCATTCGGCACCGGCCCGCCGGCCGCCGCAACGGAGACCGATTCCCGCAGCACGATCTTGCCGCGCTGACCCCTGAAGCCGCGCCCGAGTTTCTCCATGTCCGTGTCCGGCGCCTCGGGGAAAGGAACGATTTGGCTACCCAATGGCGCGCTCTGGAAAACGTCGCGCAGCGCGTCCTCGATCGCGTGCAACAGCTCGGCCGTCAAGGCGGCGCGACGCAGGGGTGCTTGCCCGTAATAGGGTGCTGCCGGGTCGGCACCGATCCTCAAGTGCAGCACCTCGCCCGCAAGGGCCGTCCGCGTGCGGCCGCCGCCCGCTTCAGAGACGGACAATCGGTAGGCCGTAGGAATGCTGTCCCGCGTGGTCACATCCCAATCAGCAGCCGGGATAAGCCCGCTATCGCCTATGAGAAACACCGCCTCGCCCCTAAGGGCGGCAGAGCGGGCCACAAGTGCCAAGGTGCGCGGCGACAGCAGTGATGTGCCGTCAACGTCGGCAAGGGCAAAGGCGCCTTCCCAGAGCGACACACAGCTCTGCGCTGTCGCCGTCAACTCGGCAATGCCTCGCCTGCCGGCGATGTAGGCTTCCCGCGCGGCGATGATCTCAGCCGTGTAACCGGACGCCGATGCGCGCCTTTCCAACGTCGGCTTGCGCTGGAATGGCCACCACTTCATGACAGCCTCCTATAGGGCCGCAAGAGATCCGCAGCCCCGCTATTCGACATGGACCGAGCCAGCCAAGCGGGTGCGCGCTCGACGCGCCGCGAATAAATGTCGTGAAAGCTCTCATCTATGACTGACGCGCCCGAGTTAGCCGATTCAGCCTCGGCCACCCAGTAGTTGGCCAAGCGCCGAAAGGCCTCTTGCACGGCCCAGGGCGGTATCGAGTCATCGCCGGCCGTGCCTGTGAAGCGATAAGGCCCGATGCCGGGAAGAACGAAGCCGCCAAGCGGGGAAGCGCCCAAGATGACTGCTTGCCAAGCGCCCTCTGTCCACTTCTCTATGGTCGAAAATGTTACAGGCGTCAGGCGCGGTTCCCAATCACCAGGACCCTCCACGACTACTTCAAGCGAGCGTGTGGCGAAGCGGTGCGCGATCCAGGCCTCGATCCGTTGCCAGATCGCGAAAAGGTCACCCTCCAGCGCGTCTGCGTTCGTGCCAACCGGGGTTACCGGATACTCGGCCGGTAGGCCTTCTACCTCGGAGAGGATCGCTACCGTCATAGCCGCCACCTCCTGAGATGCGACTTGCAGGGATCGTCCGGGAAGATCGGCTGCGGCACCCAACTTCTCGCTTCGACCTGTGCCTCGGGATAGGCCGGCCGGGTGACGATGGAAAACTCGTAGAGCAAGGCTTGCAAGATCGTCCTTATGATCGCGCCGTGCTCGCCTTCATCCGGGTTGATCGGCTCCTCGGTGATCTCCTCCGCCTGCTCTCTGGGCACGGCACGCTCGGGCGGCATGCGAAAGCCGGGGGAAACGCCAATCGCCAAGCCTGCGCCAATCAAGGCTAACGCATCGCGACCGTGCGTTGTTTCGGCAATGGCACGGGTGATGACCGCCTCAAATGTGAGTGCATCATCCGTGTCGGCGAAGTTCAGCGTCTTGGCACCCTTGCTGGCGAGCGGCTTGTCGAAGCTGTGACCGACCAACAAATGGATATCCTCTTCGTCACGCTCGACCCGAAAGTTGAAGGCGCCTGGGGCGACCCTTTCCTTGCGCGGCCGGCCGCTGCGCCCGCCATCGGACAAGACAGCCGGCCGGTTGTAGGGAAAGCGACCGCGCAGGCGGGTGGAGCCGTCGCCGTCCTGGCGCAACTCCAGCCCCCCCGCGCTTGCTCCCCAGAGCAAATCAAACATTAGGGCCTGTCCTGGACGTTGGTGAGGATTTCCAACTGCTGGCTTCGACTCACCGTAACGTCCGCCGTCACCAGTGCCGTAAGCCGCAGACCACCCGAAGTCGCATCGCTGTAGGGATCTCTGATCAGGTCGATCGCGCCCCAAGTGCCGCAGAAGATTGGCGAAACACCGCCCGTCACGGCCGTCAGCAAGACAGTGTGCGCACCCTTGTCGGTGGCGTCTTCAGCCAAGGATGGCGGCAGGGCGTTATCGGAAATCACCAGGTTGCCCGCACCGAAGCGGCGCACCATGCGATCCCATTCCGTCTCAGCGGTCCCGCTCAGCACCGGACCTTCCAGGATGGACCAGGTAAGCGGCCGGATCAGCACCCGCGCGGAGCCCGGCCCCATGGCGGCATTGTTATCCATGAGCCGGCGGACGGCGTCTTTGAACAAATCATAGGACGCTTCGGCTGAAACATCGGTCGAAGAAATCGCCGGCGTGACCACGAGATTTAGAACACCAGTCGGTTGCCCGTTGGCACCCGAACCCTGGAAGATCGCGGCGTCCATGGCTTCGCCGATTGCGCCGTTCATGTCCCGGCGCACCGCTTGCTCAAGCGCCGTGCCGGACTGCTTGAGCGCCTTGCGGGTGATCTTCATGGTGATGCCCAAATTGTGGTTCGGCACCAGCGGTCGATCCACCGTGCTGTAGACGGTCGGGCCCGGCACGGAAGCGGTCTCGCCATCCGCCCAGCCGGCCGAAATGGCCGAAGTCGTCACCGGATATTCCAGCTCGCCTGTCCCCACGTTGACCATTCGGCAGCCCATGCGCGACGCGACGCTGTTGGCGAAAATGCGGTCGATGATGGGCGCCGTGCGGATCGGGTCCGGGGTGCCGCCGGCGACAGTCTCGCCGACGCGAATTTCCAACGCCTCCCAAGGAACCGGCACACCGCGATAGCCACCACGGCTGCGCAACTCGGTGACAACTTCAGCTGTCGCGCCGTCGATCTTGTGGCCTTCGTCCAGCGCCAGTGCTACTTGACGTAGTTCGAATTTGCCGACCAACTCGGACCACTCGTCGGGGCCGCGCCGTTCGAGCTCGGTCTTTGCCTCCCGCCGCTCGTCGTCTTCGGCGACCAGCGCGGCGCGATAGCGGGTCTCGTTGGTGCGGTATTCCGCGTCCAGGGTGCCCATGGCCTTGGTTTCGTCTTCGGTCGGCGCTTCCTTGCCGACCAGCCCCGCAAGTTCTTGTCGAATCTCCGACTGTCTCCGGGAAATTTTCACGCTTTCAAGCATTATGTTGGGATCCTTTCATCTTTCTTAGAACATAAGCAGTACAAGTGGGTTTTGAAAGCTCGGCAATTGCCGCCTTCCATTTCTGGCGATCGGGATGAATTGGGTCTAAGCCAATCTCTTGGCGCGTTTTCCTTGCGTGACAACTTGGGCAGAGCGCTTGGAGGTTATCGAGACGCCACGCCAATTGGGGATGCGTACGCACGGGCTTTACGTGGTCCACTTCGAGCCGCCCCCTGGCCCCGCATTGCACGCAAGCAAAGCCATCGCGCCGCAGCGCCTGCCACCGGAGGGCCTTCCAGCGCTTCGAGCGGATAATCGCAGCGGAATGTCGACGCCAACGCATCAGACGAACAGCAGTCGCGGCGCCTTGGCAGCCGGCCTTCCTTGCATGCGCGCGCCCTCAGCCACAGCCAGCACGGACGCCGCAGCGGCATCGATGCGGCCCAACGACCGTGCCTTCGCTAGCTTTAGGTTGTTGGCGGGATCGCGTAGCGTCACGGCGTCGGCAAAGGCAGAGCGCAGCAGCAGCGATGGCGCCGCACGCACCCGGCCGTCGAAGATAGAACGACGGAACCTTTCGCAGTCCTCCCCGCCGTCCCTGAAACCTTGCCCACGCCAGATAACCGGCGCCTTCACACCGGCTCGCTGCATAGCCTCGCCCAACTCGGCCGCCTTGTATCGGTCGGCGACAACCGATGCGACGGCGCAACCCTGGACCCGGCCCATTACTTCGGACAACCATGCGGCGACCGGGACTGTCTTGGCCCCCAGCACCGTCAGCTCGCCCCTATCTTGCATTTCGTTGTAGCGCGAGCCCACGCCATCGCCCTGGCCGCGATGCAAAAGCGACGGTTGGCCCGGAAAGGTGCCATAGGCTTCCATGCGATGGGTTTCAGGCCAATAGTAACAGGCCGCCGACATGCTGGCGGAACCGCCCAAATCGATGCCCACCACCACCGCCCCGGATCGCGGCGGCAGCTCATTCGTCTCGGCAGCAAGCCACTCGTCGACCGTCAGCAATAAGTCTCTGGCCTCGCCGGAAACTCTTTCGTTTCGATTGTAAAGCCGGAAGCTCATCAGCGCGTTGCCGCCGCGTGCAATGGCACGCTCGGCCTGTGCCTTCAGCCAGTCCGGCGACGAGCCGATGCCGAACTTGGCGCCAGGGTTTGCAAACATGAGCGACACTTTGTCATCGGGCGGCAGGCCCGGCGAAGGCCGGTGCTCTTGAACGAAGGTGCCTGGTGGCGGATCGTCTATCCATCGACTAAAGGGATGTGCATCATCCGCCGCGCTCGTGGAAATGATCAAGGCCCGCCCGCCACGCTTGCCGAGGCCAGACATGAGGCTGTCTTCCAAGTCGTCGCCCCGATCGGGCGGCCAGTGCCCCCTTTCGTCCATGAGCACCAGGTTTGGCGCGGTACCGAGTGCCGACTTGGCATCCGCCGCGATGGCCCGCAGGAAGTGGCTGCCGCCGTCGCCTTCATATTCAATTTCCAGCCTTGGCGAGCGGCGAAAGATCAGTTGTGCTTGCGTCTCTTCCGGTAGCGATCGCGAGAACGCGGCGGCAAAGTCCCAGGCGATGCGCGCCTGGTCGCGCGTGCGTGCGGCGATCAGGACTTCCCGGCGTGGCTGCCTGTCCCAAGCCCCCAGGAAGGCGCCCAAGGCAAGGCCCGCCGACAGCGCTGTTTTGGCATTGCCCCTGGCCACGCTAAGCACCGCGATCGACGTGTTGGCCTTCAGAGCCCCCCTGACGAACTTCCGTTGAAAGGGTGCCAGGCGTATCAGCTTCCCGGCGTTTGGCCCCTCAGGCACGGCCAGCCCGCCCAGGAAGGCCATGGCGTTGGATGCATCACTCACCTAGCCACTCCACACAGCGCGAAAGAAAGACCCCGCGCCGCGTCAGATCCCCCACCCGGAAGGCCGAGCATTGGGACCAAATTCTTGAGCGACGCGCTGTTTTTTGCTGTTTTCAATTGTCTAAGTCCCTGATGGAATCTCTCTCTGCTAAGTCTCAGCTCCAATGGTGAGGTCAGAGTGACGAGCATAGGTCGAACAGCCCCGGCGTGAGTGCCAGGCTGTACCTATGCTCGTAGCGTTAAGCTGTTAGCCCCAACGGAGCCGGCCGTCGCTTAGAGCCTCGCGCGTCGCTAGGGAACCGCGTGCGAGTTGGCTGCTACTTGCGGAAGTGTTCCTGCTTCCGGACGGCCCGCTCCAGCCTTTCGGTCCGCGGTTGCCATATGCCGTCGCCCCGTGGTATGGCTATCCTGTCGCGCGCCACCGTCGTCAAACCGTTCACGCGACATCGGAACGCCCCGCCTTTCTCGGGGCGTTCTATTTTCCGGTTGCTGATAGGGATTCCCAAACGCGGCGTAAGCTATTGAAACGCTATGCGCCGTTGGGATTCCTGTTTGGCTTGTAAGGGATTGAATCTTATAGGATTTGGACGGTCCTGTCGGGTCCGCCACAATCCTCCTTAAATAACAACAAGATAACCTAAGCCACCGCATGGGGCTTGAAGGCAAATATCGGCCCGGCAATCACCGGGCAATCACCCTGGACCAGGTCACCAGGGTCTACCGGGAAATCCTCTCAGGCGAATCCCCTGCCCGCGCCTCCCTCGTGCTGGCATGGCAGCGAACGGTCTTTGCCAGAGGAGCGGCCCGCCGGCGCTCTGCTCGACCGAATCACCCAACCATGTCCATATCCTGGAAATGAACGCCGAAAGCTATCGCCTCAAGCAGAGCCGATCGCGGCTGAGAGCTAAAGCCGGCTGACAGACCCCGCCTCGCTTGTCCACGTAGGCCCACCGGCCCCTCCCACGCGCGGCCCGCCGGCTGTGCTCCCACGAAAAGCGCGTCGTCTCGCGCGCGGAACCCTCCCGTGGACGACGTGGAAAGGCCCTAAACAGCCAAGTGGTACATTTTCTTGCCGCCGCGCTGGTATATATTCAGGCCGCCGTCGACAGACTGGACAACCAGGATCGACCAAACCCGAGGCCGTGTCAGAGCCTCGATCTCGCTGGTTTGATCGGGTGTTGATCCACGGATTCCATGAGGGCGCGCGACAAAAAATTGCGCAGCATCAAGAGGCCGGACGGACGACTGCGAACCCAACCTGCCTCACCACATCATAGCCCTTGGACCCAGACGGGCGTCCATAGACGACAACGTCCTAATACGTCGCGGTCAGATCGGAAACGCCGGTCTTGTCCCTACGAACTTGCTCGACAGCGAATTCAAGCTCGCTCAAGTACTGTTCGCGGACGGGCGCATGGCATAGCGACATCATCGCGTGCATACCCTTCGGGTCGCGGGTCAAGCCGGGCAGCCAACCCTTTTCACCGAGGATTTCGGCAACTCTGAATATGTCGAACTCGTGAGCACCAAAATTGATGATCGTGGCGTCGGGCTTGGAAATCATATGAAGGCCGTCGATTTTTTCGATTCCGTGCACGTACTTGTCGGTCATATCGGCCAACTTTTCGGCAATGGCTGTATAGCCCGCGTAACCGAGGTAATTGACCACAGCCCAGGCGCCCGCGATCGCGCCACCAGCGCGCGTTCCGACTAGAGTTGAAGTGCTGAACAAGCCGTTGGGCCATTGATCGAATTTGAAGGTCACTCTCTCAAGGTCGTCCGAGTAGCGGAAAAACAAGGTCGAGATCGGTTTTGGACAGAACCCGAACTTATGAAGATCGGCCGATATCGACCGAACTCCACCTTGACCGAAATCGAAATTTGGTAAGGGCCGGCCTAGTCTCTTCAGGAACGGCAGGATGTATCCACCGACACAGGCATCAACATGGAGCCAGATGTCCCTCACGGCTGCGAGGTCGCCAATCGCGTCGATGGGATCGACGACCCCATGAGGAAAGCAGGGTGCCGATGCGACCAGCATGATCGTATTTTCGTCGATCAAATCCGCCATGGCCGCGACGCTGGCGCGGCAATCGTCATCCATGCCGCTGCGACGAACTTCAATATCCATCAAGTCGCCGGCCTTGTTGAAGGCGGGATGCGCCGAGTAGGGCGCGACGATGTTGAACGGTTGACTGCTGGATCGTCGGCTGCGGGCGAAGTCACGCGCCGCTTTGACGCCAATGATAATGCTCTCGCTGCCCCCTGTACTGGTGATGCCGCTGGCGCCGTTGGGCGCGTTCAGGAGATCAAGGCCGTATTCGACCAAGTTGCTTTCCATTTCCTTGAGGCTGAAGAAGGCCCGCTTGGCCCCCAGAGCATTTTCGCTGAAGAACTTGTTGAAACCGCGTTGACCGATTTCTTGAACGGTGTCGTCCGCGTAGAAAACGTAGAGCGGCGTGCGACCGTTGCGCCAATCGATATCGTTACTGACCAGCGCATCCATCATCGGCTCCAAATCGTCCCACGACGTACCGCCGTCGGGAAAGGAGAGGTGTCCGGACGTTGTGGGAATTTCTGGCATCTTATCCTCGAATACGATGACTTGGTCTGCGCTTGGGTCGTTGTCCCGATCGTTGCCTGGCTTTTCAGCAGGGAGTCCGAGAACGTTGAAGAGATTCAAGTTCCACGGAGGATCGACTCAGATTGAAATATCATATACGATATATCTTTCATGATTTTCGAGCAATCTCCATTTCGATCCTGTCAAATCGCCCGTCTCGACGGGAAAGCACATTGGAAACGGATCAGCACTTCGCCATGAAACCCCGGTTCGTGATGCTGACGACACGGAAAGCCAATTCGATTCTTGCCCGGACCGGGTTCGGCTTCTTTGCCTGCCAACCCAATTTGCCTGCCAACCCAAGAAGCTTGGCATCATCCCGCGCCGTCTGTCACCCCACCCGGCTAAAGGTGCTGGATTTTGCCGATGAAAGGCGATATATGATATATCGAAACTTGATGCGCGGGTGGCTTTGTTCATGAACGCCACGAGGGTGAGGATAGCAATCGACAGGAGGGAGACCAAACAAATGGTGATTAGAAAGGCTGCTATTGACCGTTGCAAACGGTCAACTGGCGTCAGGCTCGCAGCGGGCATGTTTGCCCTGCTGATGGCGGCGGCAGTGACAACCCCGTCACTGGCTGCCAAATACAAAATCAAAATCGCGGTGACAACCCCGCCCGGATACTCCTACAACGTCGGCCTGGATCAATTCAAGCAAGAGGTCGAAAAGGGCTCGAACGGAGATATTTCGGTCACTATTTTCCCGTCCGCCCAGCTGGGGAACGAGGTCGAGTCAGGCAAGAATGTGCAGCTTGGCACGCTGGAGATGACGGTCATTTCGGCCAGCAACCTGAGTCCATTTTATCAGAAACTTCAGGTCCTCTCGGTCCCGTATCTATTCAAGTCGCTGTCCTGCGCGTACTCCGTGGTGGATGGGCCGATCGGCAGTGAACTGGAAGCGACCCTGCTTGATCGCTCGGGCATCCGGGTTTTGTCCTGGTACACGTTCGGAATGCGACAGCTGTTCAATTCCAAGCGCGATGTACATTCGGTTGCCGACCTGAAAGGCCTCAAGATCCGTGTACCTGCATCGAAGATGCTCGAGCAGACTTGGCGCACTCTTGGCGCCATTCCGACGCCGTTGCCGTTCCCCGAAGTGTTCAACGGGTTGCAACAGGGCGTGATCGACGGCGACGCCTTGCCGGTGGCCTCGATACACCAGTTCAAGTTCTTCGAACCGGCGCGGCACGTGTCTTTGGCCAAGGTCGCGGTGGGCATGGCGCCGATGATCATCAGCCAGAAATACCTGGATAAACTGCCGAAGGAATACCAGGACTTGGTCATCAAGGCAGGCCGCGAATCCGCAGCGGCTAACCGCGCCGCCGAAGCGGCAACGACGGAGAAGGCGATGGCCTTCCTCAAGGCTAACGGCGTCACGTTCGTCGAGCCCGACCTCGACGAATTCCGCAGTGCGCTGGGACCAGTCATGGACACGGCCAAGGAGGACTTCGGAGCCGAACTTGTCGACCGGATTGCCGGCAGTCAGTCAGGCTGCTGAAGCTTCCCGTTTCGCCAGCTCGGCGCTGACCGTTGTTGACTAAGGCCGCCTCGATCGAGGCGGCCATTTTTCAGCACAATAGCCCACTCGGGTGGCTATCCCATCAACCGCGGCAACCACAGGCTGATGTCGGGGGCCGCGGTAAGCACGACCACCATCGCGACTAGGACGACGATGAAGTAAACCACCGACCGCGAGATTGCCTCCAGACTGACGTTGGCAATGGGCATGGCGACGAACAGATTGGCGCCCAGCGGCGGCGTCAGAAAACCGATCTCCGAGGTAATGACGATCAGAATCCCGAAGTGGATCGGGTCAACCCCCAGCGCGACAACCACCGGCAACAGAATCGGCGTTAACAGAATGATCGTTGCCAGGGTTTCCATGAAGGTGCCGATGATGATCAGGCCGATGTTGATGGCCATCAGCACGACGAACCAATTGTCAGAAAGGGACAGCACCTGAGCACTGAGTTCCTGCGGGATCTGGAATTGCGTCAATATCCGGCCAAAGGTGCCGGCCAGCCCGACCATGATGGTGACCGTTCCGCCGACGACAACGGCATTGAAAATGGCCTTGTACACGGTTTGCCAATTCAGTTCGCGATAAACCAGGGCGCCGACGATCAGGGCGTAGTTGACCGCGACGACTGACGCCTCTGTCGGTGTAAAAATGCCCGTATAAATACCGCCGAGAACGATGATCGGCGCGAGCAGCGCCCAGCGGGCGGCCACCATGGCGTCCCAAATCTCGCGTAGCGTCGCGGCGTGTTCGTAGCCCAGAAAGCCCTTGCGCCGGCAAATCCACCAGCTCGCTAGGATCAAGGTTGCGCCGACCATCAGGCCGGGCAGCACACCGGCGGTGAACATGCCCGTGACCGAAACATTCGCGACCACGGCATAGATAATCATTGGATTGCTGGGCGGAATCATGATGCCCAGCGTGCCTCCTGTCGAGGCCACGGCACCTGCCAGGGGCGGGCTGTAGCCGTGTCGGATCATGGCCGGAATCATGATGCTGCCGATCGCCGCGACCGTTGCCGGACCAGAACCGGACATGGCGGCAAAGAACATGCAGGAGAGGATGGTGACACAGGCGAAGCCGCCGGCGATGTGGCCGATCAGCATTCCGGCGAAATCGGTCAAGCGCTTTGAAATGCCGCCGAAATCCATGAGGTACCCTGCCAGGACAAAAAACGGGACAGCCATCAATGGAAACTTGTCGGAAGCACTGTAGGCGGTCTGCGGCATGAATACGCCAGGGATTTCATGGACGTAAATGATCACCAAGGTCGCCGCGCCCAGGGCGTGCGCGATCGGAACGCCCAGGATGAGCAGTACGGTGAAAGCGCCAAATAGCAAGATGCTGACATTCACATCGGCGAGCAACTCAAACATGGTCGCCTCCCCGATGTGCAGAAATGCGGCGCATGATCAAGCGCAATGCCTGCAATCCGAAACTCAGAGGCATGATCAGATAGGGCCAAAACATCGAGATCCCAGTTGCCCGAAGCCGGAATTCGACCTCCAGCGTGCTGGCGACCAATTCCATGCCGTGCCAAGCTAGAGCCAGGCAAAACAACAGTAGGAGCGCGTCGCCCAAGAGCTCGGCAATGGGACGAAGCTGGGACGGAAACAGTTTAAGTCCGGCGGTTACGCGAAAATGCAGGTGCCGGCGCATGCCGACAACCGCACCAAGAAAAATCACCCAGATAAACATCACCCGGGCGATTTCCTCTGTCCAGGCAAAGCCCATTTCGAAGACGTACCGAAGCACGATCTGTGCCGTCAGCAACATCCCAAGCAACGTCGTCAAGGCAACGGCGAGATACTCCTCGGTTCGGTCGAGATATCGCAGCATGGCATTCACCCTTGTACTCGAATGTGCCGATAAGTGTGGTGACCATTGACCCATCCTGCGCTGGTCACGGATTTACGGAATCATCGCCAACTCAATTGCACCGCCATAAGACAACGACAGATTGTCGAGGACCCAAACCCCAAGATACCGAAAGCATGATCAACATGCAAAATTGTAATATGATATATCATCGATCATATTGAACTTTCTAATATCGGCGTCTTTGAAATTTCGATATGACTTTCATGGCGTCCCATCTGGGACACGGCAAAGCGGAATCGATCGACCCATGGCTATTGACAATGATCTCGGCACTATCGAGCGCGGCGAGACGCTGACGCAGCAGACCTATCGGCGCCTTCGTCACGCGTTGATGACTGGTACGCTGACTCCCGGCGAAAAGGTCACCGGTCGACAAATCGCCGACGCACTTCAAGTTAGCCTGACCCCCGCCCGCGAGGCCATCGGCCGGCTTGTTGCGGAAGGCGGGCTCGAGCCCGGTCCGAACCGTTCCGCCCTGGTTCCCAAACTTACCAAAGCGAAATACAAGGAAATCGTAGCGATCCGGCTATTGCTGGAGGGTTTGGCGGCGGAAACGGCCGCCGCAAAGATCGACGCCGGCTTGCTGAAAAAAATCGAGAAGACCCAGAGCGCCCTCGAGGCTGCAAGCAAACGCAGCGATCACCTGACGCGCATGCAGATGAACGCAGATTTCCACTTCATGATCTACCGCGCCGCTGATCTGCCGACGGTGTACTCGATCATCGATTCCTTGTGGCTGCAAGCCGGACCGACGCTCTCGCTGTTGGGCCCCGAATATCACAAGTCTCGCCTGGGGCTGAACAACCATCTGAAAGCCATCGAAGCGATCCATCAACGCAACGGCAAGCGGTTGCGAAAGGCCATCGAAAAGGACCTCAAGGACGGCACCACGTACGTCATCCCACTGCTTGACGATTCATAGTGCCACTACACCCGTGACCCATCCTACAGCTGCGTTCGGAGGCAAAATCTATATTGACCCAGTTTGATATATGATATATCGGAATTGAGTTTACTTGGTCGGGGTAGGCTGTTGGGTGATGCCCGTGATGTCCCTGCCGGTCAACTGTTTTCAGGCAATCGGAGGCGCCGAAGTTGAAAACTGGAAAGGCCCGGCACATCACCAGACCGCCACAATCGATAGGCCTGCCGGTGAACACCTCTTTGCAGTCTGCGGAATAGGGCAGTGGCGGATACCGGGAATTCAGTCGACGCACGTGAAGGCGGCAGCAAAGGAAAGCGCTATCACATCGGTGTCGATGTGGGCGGCACGTTCACGGACATGGTGGTTTCGCATCCGGGTGCATCCTTGCTCGTGGTCAAGGTCCCTTCCACGCCGTCCGATCCCGAGCAGGGTGTGTTAAATGCTCTGGCGGCGGTGGCGGACCGTCTAGGCATAGAAACAGCCGATTTACTGGCCGAAACGGCTCTTTTCGTGCATGGCACCACCGTCGCGACCAATACGATCCTGGAGCGGAAGGGCGCCAAGGTCGGAATGCTGACCAGTGCAGGATTCCGGGACAGTCTGGAAATTCGGCGCGGATACCGACCCGATCCGTGGGATCACCGCACGCCCTATGCCGAGGTGTTGGTGCCGCGCTACCTGCGCATGACGGCGAAAGGCCGCGTTGACCGAAATGGCTGCGAAGTCACCCCGTTGTCGTTGCAAGACGTTGGCCGGGCGGCTGCGACGTTTTCCAGAGAGGCTGTAGAATCGGTCGCCATCTGTCTGTTCAACAGCTATCTCTGCGCTGCGCATGAACAGGCCGCGGCGCAAGCCTTGGCGGCGCAATGGGGGCGCGAGTGGACGACTCTGTCGAGTCAGTTGGCCCCGACGATCGGTGAATACGAGCGCGGCTCCTCGGCGGTTCTGAACGCCTATATTGCACCGAGAACCGTACGCTACCTCGATCGGCTGGACGAACACCTCACCAAACTGGGCCTCGAGACCTCGGCCCTGCTGATACAGAACAACGGTGGTGCAATTTCCATTCGTCAGATCGACGATCAGCCCGCGACTTTGCTGCTGTCCGGTCCGGCAGCAGGGGTGGGCGCGTTGCACTACTACGCCGCCGCCACCGGTATCGACAACTTGATATCCATGGAGATTGGGGGAACGAGTTGCGATGTCATTCTGATGAACGAGGGACAGGCGTCTTCGACGGATCATTTGGTTATCGGTGGGTATCACCTCGCCCTGCCGTCAATCGACGTGCACACCGTGGGCGCCGGAGGCGGCACCATCGCCGGGGTCGACTCCGCTGGCATGCTGTTTGTAGGACCGCGCGGTGCGGGAGCCCGTCCCGGCCCCGCCTGTTACAATCTGGGTGGCGAGGAACCGACCGTCACGGATGCGCAGCTTCTGCTCGGGCGCCTGAGTCCGGGACCCTATGCCGGCGGCGCAATCACGATCGACGCGGCACGAGCTAGCGCTGCCATCGAGAATCGGTTGGCCGGCCGTCTGGACATCACGACCGAGGAGGCGGCCATTGGCATCATTCGATTGATGGACCAGACACTTCTCCACGCGGTGCAGCGAATCAGCGTCGAGCGCGGGCATGACCCATCTCGGTTCACGCTCGTCGCTGGTGGAGGGGCCGGTCCGCTGCACGGCGTGTCCGTTGCCCGCGCACTTGGCTGCCGGGACGTTTACATTCCCCGCTTGTCGGGCGCCTTTTGTGCATTCGGCATGTTGAACAGCGATGTTCGCCATGAATATTTTCGTGTCCACTTCTCTCCTCTTTCCGAGGCTGACCTGACCAGTATCGAACGCCAACTGAATCAGATGGAGGAGAACGCGCGGACTATGCTGCGCGAGGAAGGCTTCGCCGAGGCGGACATGCAGTTCTTACCGGGTTGCGATTTGCGCTATAGAGGACAGCAGTGGGACATTCAAGTTCAGTCGGACAGCAAGAAATTGGATCCGGCACGCATCCGGGCTGAATTTGAAACCGAGCACCAACGTCTATTCGGTCACATTCAGCCGGATGGCCTCGTCGAAATCACCAAACTGCGACTCGTGGCGGTCGGCGTGGTCGGTGAGCCACCCAAAAACGAATTCCAGTCGACCCGCGGAATGGCCGAGCCCGACCACGTTCGACCGATCTGGATCGACGCCGAAAGCGGCTGGATGGATACCCCAGTGTACGAAGGACAGACTCTCGGCGTCGGCGACGAGATCGACGGTCCCGCCTTGATCAATGAGCAGACGACGACAATTCTGCTCGGCCAGTACGATCATCTGACTGTCGACCCAAGCGGCAACTACCTTATCCATCTCACCACGGGTGAAGGATCACGGTGATGGCTCAAGAATCTGACAGCAGCATTCGACGCGATCCGGTGACCCTGGCCTTGGTGCAAAACCGGCTGGACCACATCGCCAAGCAGATGGGTTGGGTCATGATCCGCACCGCCCGCAGCCCGATCTTTAACCAGTCGCACGACTTTTCCTGCTTCATAACCGATCATCGCGGCAATCTGATATCGCAGGCCGACGGCATTCCCATTCACACCGGTGGGGGCGGGATCGCCATCCGGGCACTGTTGAACCGGTTCGGCGCAAAAATCAATTCCGGCGATGTCTACGTTCTGAACGATCCCTACGAGGCCGGCGGCAATCACCTTCCCGACTACGTCATCGCACGGCCCGTGTTCGCAGGCGGTCGATTGATTGCCTTCGCCTGCAACCGTGCCCACCAATCGGATATTGGCGGTGGCGCAGCCGGTACCTACAATCCGCAGGCAACCGAGATCTTCCACGAGGGCATCCGCTTGCCGCCAATGTATCTGGTTGAAAAAGGGTTTCTGCGCGAGGATCTCTGGCATCTGCTGATGCTGAATACTCGGTGCCCGGACCTTATGGACGGGGATCTGCGGGCGATGATGGGGTCGACCGAGATCGGTGCCCAGCAGATCGGAGGTATCACGGAACAGATGGGCGTAGACGAGACGCTCGAATGCTTCGACGGTATTCTCAACCACGCCGAGCAGTTGATGCGAAACCAGATTGCGGCAACACCCGACGGCATCTATCGGGCCGAGGAGCGCTTCGACAACGATTGCTTTGGCTCTGTAGACGTTCGAATCAAGGTCGCCGTCGAAATTTCCGGCAATGAGATGACGGTCGATTTCACCGGAACCAGCCCGCAAATCAAGGGATTCAAGAATTCCTCACTGGCTAACACATATTCAGCAGTGTACGCCGCTGTTGCGTCTTTTTTCGATCACGGCATTCCACGCAACGAGGGCACTTTCCGCGGCATCGACATCGTCGCGCCGGAGGGCACGGTCGTGAATGCGAAGGCCCCGGCGGCGGTGACCATGTGCACCGTTTTTCCTGCCCACGAAATCATCCATGCCTGCTGGTGGGCGCTCGGCGCTGCTGTTCCGGAGCGGAATTGTGCCGGCTGGGGAAAGAACTCGTTCCCGAATTCCTCGGCCCAGAGAAGCGACGGCACCACCTGGGTGCTGTATCACTGGGGCGGCCTGTCCGGCGGCGGTGCAGTTCTCGGCCGTGATGGTTTCAATCAAATCGGGCCCATGATCACCCTCGGTGGACTGACCATTCCCAACGCCGAGATCTACGAACAGCTCTATCCGGTGACTGTCCAACGCCAAGAATTTCGCTGTGACGCTGCCGGCGCGGGTCAACACCGCGGAGGGTCCGGAGTGGAGTATGAAGTGATCATGGAGGTGTCGAACGAATACTCATTCCGTGCCGAGGGTATCACGCGGGCAACCGGGCTGGGAGTTGAAGGTGGCGCCGATGGCGCGCGAGGCGAGATATCGCTTTGTGCGATCGACGGCGAAAGCGCCTGCGAAACGCCTCCGGAATACGGTCTGTGGCGCCGCCCGCCGGGCGTGCTTCGCATCAAGACGCCCGCGGGCGGCGGTTACGGTGATCCACGAAAGCGGGACCCCGAGCTGGTCCTGCGCGACGTTCATGACAACATCATCAGTCCACAGGTCGCCCGGGAAATCTACGGCGTCGTGCTAACGGGCGACGAGCGTGCGGTCAACGACGCAGCAACACAAGCACTTCGCGGCTCGGCCGCGTAGGCGTAGTCGGCAGATTGGCCAATAGCTCCTGTATGGGCGTTGTCGCTCTAATGCGAACCAGTCTTCGCTAATCGGGTTGCATATGTGAAGTCCCTCAGGCGGCTTCATCGCGTTGGCATCTGTGTCCCGGCTGGGTTCACTCTTCGCTCCGTGGTCGGTGCACCTGTTTGAACAGAGACCGCCACAAGTTGGGACCAGAACAGGGTCGGCGCATCAATCTCAAAGGTAACGCGCTGTCCTTGATCGTCTTCGGAAGTAACAACTGGTTCGACGATGTCGCCGCGGCCCCGCGTCCTGCCGGACACATCCGCCGTCGCCGATCCTGTGTCAGATTTACTCGCTCATCCTTTCGTCCCTTCAGGTATCAGGCTGCCGCCGCGCTGACGATGCCATCGCGGCTCGTCTGGAATTCCGTCCCATCAATCCAGAGCCGGTGCAGGATCACCGCAAGGCGCCGCGCGACCGCGATCTGTGCCCAATGCATGCCCCGCCGCTGGACGACGTCCATCCCCCATCGTTTGAGCCAGTTCCACGACCGCACTTGGCAAAGCAATTCCGTCGCGCCTTCGCAGAGCAAGGAACGTACCATCCCGTCTCCGCATCGTGTGATCCTGCCGTTTCGATCGGTCTCTCCCGAGGCGTATTTGCGCGGTGTCAGGCCGAAGTGTGCGCCGAGCAACGACGCTTTCCTGAACTGACGTGGTTCTTCGACAGCAGTCCGATACGCCAGGGCCGTTACCGCCCCCACCTCCGGCACGCTCATCAGCCGGCGGCAGACCGGATCTGACTTCGCAACGGCCAACACCTGCCGATGCAGCTCTGCAAGCTGCACAACCACTTCAGACCGCGTCCGCAGGACAGCCTCAACCGTCTCTTCGAGGACCGCAATGTCAGAGACGAGCTCACGCACCCGCTCCTCGAAACGACCGACCACGACGCGCCCGGCATGGTCCATCTGCCGCATGTCGTCGGTGCTGCGGCCGCACACCGGGTGCTGCCTTGGATCCACCGCGTGTTTTCCAATTTCAAGGCCTGGGCGATCGGCGTCTATCACGGCCTGCGCAAAAAGCATCTTCAGGCCTATCTCGACGAATTCGTCTTCCGCTGCAACCGCAGGCGATCCCGCCACGCCGGCTTCCGGTCCCTGCTCGGCATCGTCACAAACAAACCATCCATGACCTACAACATCTTGACCGCACCGGAAGCAAAGGCATAAGCCTTTGTTGGCAAAGGGTCAGGCTGGATTAAAGGGATTCTTGTGCGTTGTTCCAGAATCTATCCGCCACATTAGGAATGGCATAAAGCTCGGCTTGGCGGACCAGAACGCGGGCCGCGACCACCATGAACGCTATCGGATTTGACTGTCCCACGCGGCTTCTCGTTTAGATTTTTGTCGCCGCGCAATCCGAAGCATGGTCGACCTAAGGCCCCTTGCGAAACCTGCCAGCCACTCTTGGAGAAGTTCGGTGTTGGCTCAGGAAACCGGTAAAACAATGGCCATAAAGCATCAAAAACTGTCGAACCACACAGTCTCGATCCTGCGCAAGGCGGGATGGACACCGGATAGGCGCGTGGACGCCAGGGAACGTTGGATAGGCGAACTGGAAGAAGAAGGCTACCAATGCTCATCCGAAGCGATGTCCATCCTTTCGGAGCTAGGTGGATTGCATGTCAAGCCGCCAAAACATCTTGGGTATATACACAATGCAATAGATTTTGAACCAGTCGAAAGCGCAGGTGGTGAGTTTGACATGATGGAGGTTTATGAACGAAAGGCCAAAGAATCATTGTTTCCTCTCGGAGAATGCCTTAGCTACAGAATCCTATTTGCTGGCGAGAGCGGTAAGATTTATATCGGCGACATCTGCGAAGTCATCTATTTCTTGGCCGATACCATTGAAGAAGCCTTGGAGTATCTCATCGCGGTCGAACCGCCGGACCCTGTAGAACTCTAAGTCCCTTCCAACGGCAGCCAGCCGCTCGTCTCCCTCGCCTAGGCCTAGGACGCGCTCGGCAACCGCACGGGGCTGAGCGATAGTCTTGGCGGATCACAGACCGCGACCTTCGATGACCGCGGCCTGATCACCCAGGTAGCGCTGCCGGGCGGCGCGGCGGTCACCTTCACCTATGACCTCGCCGCGCGGCTGCAGAGCCTGACCCGTTCCAATGGGGTCGCCTCCGCCTTGACCTACGAGAGCTTCGGCCTGATCGTGACTATCCGTCTGGTGGCTGCCCCTCGGCATCCAGATCGTGCACATCAAGCCCGGTCATCCCCAGCAGAACGGCCGCCACGAACGCATGCATCTTACCCTAATGAAAGAAACCACAAGGCCGCGCGCCATGAACAGCCTCCAGCAGCAGGCCCGTTTCGACAACTTCCTCGGGGAGTTCAACGAAGTAAGGCCACACGAAGCCCTCAATATGAAATGCCCCGCCGAGCTCTACTGGGGCTTGCCCCACCCTCGACTATCCCTTTCATGACCGCGATATCCCGGTCTGACCTTCGATGCAGAGTCAGCCTCATCACTAGAAGTCGATCCACTCCAAAATTGTCTGGCTAACACTATCAGCCCCTATCGCTAATGCCTCGTCCACGTGGTGAGTGTACCGGCTGGTCACCGACGACAGGCGCAAGCGCTCGCCCACATGGCTGGAGATAGAAGCCTTATCAGGATGGTCTTTCCCATTTTTCGCCAGCTAATGAGACCTGTGCGCGGATAGGATAAAGTTCTATTTTAGTTAAGTATTTCGGCATCTTGCTGGGTTTTGTCGCAGGGCAATAGGATCGATGTTGCCTGTAGCCCGATGCCGTCGGCTGCGTGTCCTGGTTTCCGGCTTCTGTCCGATCAGGCTTGCTGCAAGTTGAGGCCGCGTTTCAAGTTGTCGGCGATAGCGGTGAAAAAAACTTGCAGCTTTGCCTTGGCGAGGCCGCAGGAGAGCATCTGCCGTGAGCCGTAGTGACGTTTGCAGGTGCCGACGATCTTTTCGATCCGCCCGCGCACTTTGTGGACAAAGTAACTGAAACCGGCTCAACGCTGCCACGCGATTTTAGACAGTCTTGGAAAGAAAGTCGGCCACGACTTGGTTGAAGAGATCCGGCTTTTCCAGGTGAACGTTGTGGGCGCAGTCCGGCAGGATGCAGAGGCGAGCGTCGGCTATCCCGCGGGCCAGATCAAGGGCTTCGTCAAGGCCATAGGAGCGGTCATTATCGCCGTAGACGACGAGTGTCGGCATGTCGAGCGTGCCGAGGCGCGCCGAAACATCCCACGTCGGAATTGCCTGGAGACAGGCGACCGCCGCCGCTTCAGTGACGCCGCGCCCGGCCTCGACGCACAAGCGGTAAAAGGGCGCCCTCTGACCCTCGACGAACCAGGTTGCCGCAATGCGCGCCGCCGTCGCCTCGATACCGTCCTGGCGCAATCGCTCGATGCTACGTTCGAAAGTCTCGAAGCGGTTCGGCAGTCGACCGTTCGCCGATGTCCCGTAGAGCACAAGGCGTTCGATGCGCTTCGGATGATCGAGCGCGGTCTGCAGCGCCACCATCCCGCCCATGGAATGACCCAGCAGGGCGAAGCGCTCGACGCCGAGCTCGTCCAAGAGACCGATCAAGGCATCTGACAAACCCTCGATCGATGCCGGCGTCGGCTCCGCCGCGCTGCCGGCAAAACCCGGCAGGTCGGCGGCAATAACATCATGGCTATGGCAAAATCGTGCCATCTGCGGCGCGAAATAGCCGGACCCACCGAGAAAGCCATGCTGGAGCACGAGAGCCGGGCCCTGGCCACAACGCTTGTGGTTCAGCATCGCAGCGACCTTATGTCGGTCAACCCATGGCCTCGGGCAGCCAGGTCGCAACCCCCGGCCAGATCAGCATAACCGCGATCAGTGTGACCAACGCGACAATAAAGGGGAAACAGCCCACGATGACGTCGTTGATCTTCACGTCTCGTGGAGCAAGCCCTTGAATCACATATAGATTCAGCCCCACTGGCGGAGTCAGGACGGCAATTTCCATGGTGATCGTGTAAACCACGCCGAACCAGATCAAATCATAGCCAGCCGCAGCGATCAGCGGAAACAGCGTCGGCAAGGTAATGAAGGTCATCGACACCGGCTCGAGAAACATCCCCACGATGACGTAGAAGACGATCACCATTGCCAGGACCATATAAGGGGCAAGCTCGAGGGCGAGGAAGGCCTCGGTGAACTGCTGCGGCACCCGATGATAGGTGAGAACAAAGCCGAAGAGGACACCAGCGGAGAGCAAAAGCCCGAGATATCCCATGGTGCGAATGGTCGCCTTGAGGGAATCCAGGAAGCCCCTGATGGTCAGCCCGCCGACCCCAAAGGCCAGCAGGATCGTCAAGGAGGCGGCCACCGCCGCCGCCTCGGTCGGCGTCGCGATGCCGGTGTAGATGGCGATGGTAATAACGCTGCCGATGACCAGGATCGGCACGACGGCGGCCAGAATTTGGCCGATCGGCATCTTATGTCCTTCATCGGTTCTCGGCACATCGCTTGGGCGCAAGCGACCCCAAATCAGCACGACGATGACGAACATGGACGTGAGCAGCAAACCGGGAATGATGCCGGCGATGAAGAGCTCACCAATCGAGACATCGGTGACGATGCCGTAGAACAGGAGGATCAAGCTTGGCGGGATAAGGACACTGAGGGTCCCCCCGGCAGCCAGCACACCAGAGGAGAGTCGCTTGCCGTAACCGAGCTTAAGCATCTCCGGCAAGGCCACTCCCCCGATCGTCAAGGAACCAACCATCGAGGAGCCGCAGACCGCACCGAAACCTGCACAAGCGCCGATACTGCCGTAGGCGGCCGACCCGGTGACGCGCACGCCGCGATGCATGACGGCATAGAGATTAGGGCCTATATTCGATCGTGCGATCAACTCGCCAAGGAAGACAAAGAGTGGAACAGCCAGCAGGATATAATCCACCCAAACGCCCCAAAGCTTCAGTTCAGAGCTGATCAACGAGGTCTTGAAACTCTGGATCGACCACAGGAAAGGCAGCGAGGCCCCGGCCAGCGCAAAGGGGATGGGAAGGCCGATGACGATGAACAGCATGAGCAGGCCGAGCAGCCCGAGGCCGACATGATACCACTCCATAGGCTATCTCCTTCAGGCGGCGGACTCTGTCTGTTTCAAGTCCAAGATTTTGCGGATCAGTCTCAACAGTGCGTAGATGTTGAATGTTATCAGCGAGAAGGCGACAGGAACCCAGAAATAGACCCGCGGCCAGTCCAGGATCTCGGAGGCCGAACCAGAGCTATAGCTCCGATAGGTCGCGTAGCTCGCCGCTATCGCGAAAAAGCCCCCAATACCGATCATGATGGCGAGGTTCAGCACCGCAATGTACTGCTGAACGCGCGGCGGCAGGTGGTCCACCACCATGGTGACCTTAGGATAGGCATCCTCCTTAAGGGCGAAGGCCAAGCCGGCAAAAGCCACCGGCACCAAGAGCAGAGCCGTTGCCTCGGTGACAAATCGGTCCGGCTTGTTCAGCGCATACCGCATGAACACGCCATAGGTAATCCAGAAGGTTTGCACCAGCACGACGATCGCCCCCAGCACCGTGAGGCCGAGCACAATTTTCGAAACCGCTGCGTAGAGCTTGTCAAAGGTTGTAGGCATACTTTCCCCCTTCGCCGCGGAAACGATCCTAATGATACTGCCTTAGTGGCCCGGCCCCATCATCAGATCACTGAAAATCAGGGCCGCTCGGTGTAGGGATTGCCGGCAGGGCTGACGCTTTCTGGCGCCGGCCCTGCCAAAGCAATGGAACAACCGATCGTTACGGCTGGTACTTTTCGTAGAGGGCGCGCAACTTGCCACCCGTCTCACTGCCGCAGGTGTTGTCCATCTCCTCGTTCCACTTGCCCTGAACCGTGGCGATCAAGGCATCGCTCTCATCCGCCGGGATCGCGACCGCGGCGCCCCCGCCCTTCATGACCGCATCGCCCACGCGCTCGTTAACCCAAGCCTCGTACTGCGGCTTCAACCACTCTTCGGTTTCACGGCCTGCGTCCAAAATGGCCTGCTGCGTTTCCTTGTCGAAGCTGTCAAATTTGTCTTTGTTCATCATATACATGATGTTGCCGTAGAAGAGGTTGGCGTTGACCATGTAGGGCATGACGGTCCAAAGCTTCCAGGAGCTATAGGTGGCGACACCCATGTTGATGCCGTCGACCACACCGCGCTCGGCCGATTGAAAGACCTCCTTGGGCGCGACGAACACCGGGCTGCCGCCCCAGGCTTCGATCATCATGCTGACCAGCGGGCCGATGGATCGGACCTGCTTGCCGTCGAGCTTGCCGATATCGGCGATCGGTTCTTCGAACCACCACTCTTGATCGTAGGAGTAATTAGAGTTGAAGATGTTGACCAAGCCATTTTCCGCCAGTTCTTCCTCTATCAGGCTGGAAAATTCGGCGTCCATTTCGATCTGTCGAGATAGGTCAACCCGGGTCGGATAAAAGCCGCCGGCCCTATAGCAAGGCAGCCGCGAGTCGTAGGAAATCCAGGTCATGTCGACCACACCACCAAGCGCGGCATCCATCCCTTCCGACCAGCCGTGCATGGTGGCCGAGCCAAAAATTTGCACTTCGACCTCTCCGCCTGTCTTCTCGGCAACCAGCTCGGCGAAATGCTCAAAGCCTTTGTAGCGAATGTCGACCTCGTTGACATAGGTCGAGAGCCGAATGACGTCCTTCGCGGCCGTCGGCTCGGCCATCGGCAGCACGAGAATAAGCCCCGCTAAGCTCCCAAAGGTCGCCGCCTTCCAGGCAAGTTGTGATTTCATCGCTAAAGCCTCCCTAATTAACTAGATAGAACGGTGTCTTCTTCTCTCCCGGTTTTCTTGCACTTGGTATCCTGCTGGTCAAACTCCCCTTAAGCCGCGTCCTGAAACAGAGCTTCGTAGGCAAAAAGAGCAACAGCGCCTCCGGTGTGCAGAAAGACCACGTTTTCACCCTTTTCGAAGTAGCCTTGTCGGGCAAGCCCGATAAGCCCGGCCATGCCTTTGCCGGAATAGACCGGGTCAAGCAAGATGCCCTCCTGGACCGCCGTTAGGCGGAGTGCCTCGACCATCTCTGGGGTCGCCTGCCCGTAACCAGGGCCGACATAGTCGTCGAAAGCCACCACCCTGTCGCGCGCCACGGCCCCCGAGATGCCGAGATGCTGGGCCGTGTCGCAGGCCAATTTAAAGACCGCCGCTTCCTGCTTGTCCTTGGGATGCCGGACCGATATGCCAAGAACTGGAACATCGCTGCCCAAGGCCACCAACCCGGCGAGCAGTCCAGCCTGCGTGCCGGCGCTGCCGGTTGCGTGCACAATGCGGTGGATCGTAAGACCCTGGCTTTGGGCTTGCTCTAACAGCTCCTGGGCACAGGCGGCATAGCCAAGCGCACCGATCTTGTTCGACCCACCACCGGGGATCAGATAGGGCTTGGCGCCCTTCGCCCGAAGGTCCGCACAGCAGGCCTCGGCCTCAACATTCATGTCACTGCCGCCTGGGCGGAACTCGATCTCGGCGCCGTAGAGGCGGTCGAGGAAGACGTTACCGGTCGTCTCGTAGTCGGCTGCAGTGCCGGGCACGCGACGCTCTAGGAGGATCCGACACTTCAGGCCCAGCTTAGCCGCTGCCGCCGCCGTTTGGCGAACATGATTGGACTGTACCGCACCTTGGGTAACGATGACATCCGCCCCTTTACCCATGGCATCGGCCATAAGCCACTCTAGCTTTCGCGTCTTGTTCCCGCCGGTCGCCAGACCGGTGCAATCGTCGCGCTTCACATATAGATTAGGGCCGCCGAGTAGCCGGCTTAGGTTCGCCATGGGCTCCAAGGGTGTCGGGCTGTGGCAAAGCGGCACTCTGGGAAAGCAAGAAAGATCCACGAGACACCCACCTTTAGGCTGCGCGCGCTGGTCTTCTGAGAACTGCCTTGGGTAAAGAACACCAGACGGCAGATCAGTCGGCGTAACAATCAGACTATGATGACGTCGTTGCGCGAGAGTCTAATGCTAACTTGGAAACAAACTATTCTGTTTTTGCATAGTTTTTCTTTAGGCCTGTTCCTGCAGAAGCCGAGCCCAAAGCGTGTTGACCTTCGGGTGGGTTGTCTCGCTGCTGCGATAGATGCGAATCTCAAGCGGCACGTCCCAGCTCTTGTCACCGCACCTGAGCAGACGTTTACTGCGCAAGTCACTGCCAATCGAGCTGCGTGGCAACCAAGCCAAGCCATGCCCCTCCTTCGCCAGGGACTTGAGGGCTTCGGCCATCGCATTCTCGTGAGTCTTGGCCAGGTAGTACTTGACTTTGCGCCGTTTCAACATGCGCATGACCGCCTTGCCGAGGAAGACGTCGGCCGAGTAGGCGAGATGGGGTATGGGCGCAGACTTGTGGCCCGGCAAGCGGTAGAGGGGCTGGCGTTGGTTATCCGATGCCACCACCGGGATCAGCCGATCTTCGCCTAGTTTCAAGCTAGGATACTGCACGGTATCGAGCAGCGGCGGCGTGCCGGGATAGTGAAAACAGAGCAGAAAGTCGCAGTTACCTTCGACCAGCAACTGAACGCAGTTGTGTAGATTGTCCGCCAAAAGACGGGTGGCGAGGGGGCTGGAATAGTCCTTCAATCGGTGCAGCAATGTCGGAAAAAACCATAGGCAAAGGGTGTGCTGGGCGGAGAATGTGATCGTATTGGCGTCTCCGCGTTCACGACGGCGAAGCTCGTCACGCAGCTGTATCAGCGACCGCGACGTCTCTTCGGCGGACTCGCGGAATACCTCGCCAGCCCGGGTCAACGTGGTCGGATAGCTGCTCCGATCCACCAACGCCACGCCGAGCCAGGCCTCGAGTGCCTGGATGCGCCGGCTGAAGGCTGACTGGGTCACATTTCTCTCCTGTGCCGCGCGCGAGAAATTCCCGCTGCGCGCCAGGGTGAGAAAATCCTCCAACCACTTTAGCTCCATAGCGCCAATCCCAAGCCCGATCGTCACGACGGCATTTTCAGAAGGATACCATCGATGAGGATGCTGCCATCTGCATCGCGGTGCGCGACCAATTTGCTCGTTTGCTTATCACGTCGCTCCTTCCTGCTGAAGACTAGGATTGCCGCGCAGAAAGCTCGAAGTCCGGAGCGGGTTCGAGCTTTTCCACGACTAAAGGTGGAGCAGAAGTTTATCGCTGCCTTCGTAGGAGACCTATAAGCCAAAAGGCGAAGCCCTTCGAAGCCAAAAGGCGAAGCCCTTCGGATTCAGGACTGCGCCCAAAAAATCACCTGAATCGACCCGTTGCGAAGGGAGGGTTGCGAGTGCCTCAGGCGCCAGTCATGAAATTCATCGCCTCAAACCCGTATCTCTGCGAAACCAGTCCCAGGTTCGAGCTCGCCTGGTGCGACAGGAGCGAACTCGGGCTTTATTTAGTTTCTAATTCGCGTAACTATTTCCTACATGATCAATCAAATGACCGCCCTCGACAGCAAGCTCAACGCCCTTGCCGACCCGACACGCCGGGCGATTGTGGAGCTGCTTGGGCAGCAGCCGCATCGCGCCAGCGATCTGGCTGACGCAACCGGCGTCACCCGATCGCGCATGAGTAAGCACCTGCGGATCTTGCTCGACGCGGGCATTGCACGAGACGAACGCCCCACCCACGACGCGCGGTCGCGGATTTTCCACCTGCAACCCGACGCAATAAACGACATGCGCTGCTGGTTAGAACAGCTACAGTCCTTTAAGGGACACGTGGAACGGCAGGCCGAACAGTCAGACAGCAAAGACACTACGTTAGGATTGGCTCCATAAGCGAGCAACCCATGAGAGACCCAAATTCCATTTCATCTTCCGTCGACGTCCTAGTCGACCCCGCAACCGCCTTCAAAGTGTTCACCGAAGAGGTGAATTGTTGGTGGTTGCAAGACGTTTTTGGGTTTTTCCCAGCCTCGCGCATACCAGATGAGTTCACCGAGCACACCTGGATTGAGTCTCACATCGGTGATGCATCGCTCATTTTGTTTGCGCGATCGGGCGGCAAGCAGTCTCCGCTTATCGATGACGGCAACCTTGCCGCTGGCGAGTCGGATCGATCGTTTATAGACACCCGCGTTCCGGTCGCCATCTAGCGTTTCTGTGAATGTGCTCCCCATCTTCTCGGCAAGCTTTTCGCCGACAACTGAGATTTCCCGCCAATCTTGACCGACCGGCAGACCTGGTCGGACGGGTACTTCAAGACGATCGCAAGGCGCCTTTTGCACGTCCGATCAGACTCTATAACCTCTCCAAGCTCTCCGTCTGGTGGCTCCGCCTCGGTCACAGCGATCGGCTGTCTTTGCACCTACGCCCATCGCTGTTCAGATCACCAGTGACGTTCCACTCGGCTTTTGTTGCAACACGCCGGATAGGGTTGCAAGGCCTCGTTTAAGGCGATCTTCGTTCGGCTCGTGACTGACGCAAATGCGGATGGCTTCCGGTGCATCGCCCACATTCATCACAAAGCTGCGCCCCTCACTGACCCGAACGCCCCGGCGCGCGCACTCCGCGCTGAATGCATCGGCACGCCATCCTTCCGGCAGTGGCATCCAGACGTGAAAGCCCTCTGAAACGTCCGGGATCGCGTCATCTCCCAAGACGCGCTGCACAAGCTGCTGGCGGTGCAACGCGGTACGCTGCTGATATTCGGTAAGCTTGGCTGCCGTACCGTCCCTAATCAACCGACTGGCGACCTCCAATGTCACAGGAGGCGTCATCCACACGCTCAAGTTAACCGATTGATGCAGCGCGGACGCGAATTTTCTAGGCGTGCTCAAGAAGCCTACCCGCAGTCCAGGCGCGACGGTCTTGGACAGACTGGTCACGTAGATGGTCGTGTCCGGCGCCGCCCGCGCGATAGGTGCTGGCTTGTCGCGCCTGAGCGGTCCGAACACATCGTCTTCGATCAGAACCACGCCGTATCGCTCGGCGATTTCCGCGATCCTCAACCGTCGTGCCTCGGATAGCGTTGTCGTTGTGGGGGCTTGCAAGGTTGGGGTCAGATAGAAAGCCTTCGGGTTTGCCTCACGGCACCATTTTTCGAACGATTGCGGCACCACGCCCTCGGCGTCCATCGCGACGGCACCGGTTTGCAGGTCGAGTCGCGCCGCCATGGCGAGAATTGGCGTGTATGTGAGAGCCTCGGCCAGCAACAGATCGCCGGACTGCAACAGCGCCATCAAGATGCTCAATAGTCCATGCTGCCCGCCGATGACAGGGATGACGCATTCAAGGTCTGCATCCAGACCGCAGGTCGCAAGCCACATCTGACCGGCCTCGCGGTGATGCACGAGGTCCGTATCGGTCTGGTAGTCCAGCAGTGACCGCAAACCCACGTCACTGGCGATATCTGACATCACACGACGAATGTGCGGCTCGGAAAACCCCGGCATCGGCAGGTTGCGGGAAAGGTCAATTGGCCCACTGTCGGTCCGGCGCAGTGTCTCCGGTTCGGCTTGCGCTGGATCGGCCTTGGCCAACCGCACGAACGTCCCACGGCCAACCTCGCCTTTTAGGAGCGCCCGTTTCACGGCCTCGGCGTAAGCCCGGCTGGTCGTGTTTGGCGATACGCCGAGTTGATATGCCAGCTCGCGGTGCGGCGGAAGGCGCGTCCCGGCGGGCAATCGGCCCGTCGCAATGTCTTCCGCCAAAGCCTCCACGATCCGGAGGTACTTCGGGCCGTCTCGGCTCGACAGGTCGGGCATCCAAATTGCCATCAGATCAATCTTTCTATTGCACTCATATCTACATGAATGCAATTCCTGCATAGGTCAATGCAATTTATGGATCTCCGATATGGCGATTTTCTCTCCGTCAACCGGGAAAGGCATCGCCCTTTCCCTCGTTAGCCTCATTCTGCTCGGTATCATGCCGATCATTTCAAACCTTCGTGCCGCAGATTTAGGTGCGCTAAGCTTCGCATTTGCGCTCTCCGTCTGGCAGGTCATGTTCGCTGCGCCTCTTTTCGTCTGGGAGTTGCGCGGCGGGACCAAGGGGATTTTCGGCGTTGACCTTTCTCGCCGCGAACGGGGCCGGATGCTTCTCGTTGCCTTGTTCACGGGGGCACTGTTCGGCCTATCGACTTATCTCTATGTCCTCGGTGTCGAAAAAGCCGGGGCGACGAACGCGGCCATCGCAATTCAGGCCTATCCGTTGTTCGCTATTCTCTGGGAAACCCTATTTCTAAAGCGCCGCAAGACTGCTGTC
The DNA here is from genome assembly GCA_965222795.1 of Rhodospirillales bacterium. Taxonomy (GTDB): domain Bacteria; phylum Pseudomonadota; class Alphaproteobacteria; order Kiloniellales; family CBDCUY01; genus CBDCUY01. Next base: position 6,031,813 of record OZ244972.1, read on the forward strand.
GAACTGGCCCTGACCACTGTGTTGATCGGCTCGCTCTACTACCTCGGCACCGGCGGCACGTTCATGATGTCCGGCCTGTCGCCGTGGTTCTTGGTTTCACTCGGGGTGCCCCTACTTTGGAGCATCGCACATGTCATTATAAAGGAGGAACTGAGCAACACGCCCATCACCCCTGCGCAGGTGACGTTCTTCCGGGTCGCGATCTCGACGCTTTTCCTTCTGGCCGTTCTGGCTGTGGTGGTCCCGTCAGGAATGGCTTCCGGGCTCGGCGCAATCTTGCAAATGATGTCGGCGATCATGGGCTTGGTCTACTTCCTTGAGCTGATCGTCTGGTTCTACGCCGTGCGCCATATTGACGTGTCGCTCGCCAGCTCGATCACCACGCCGTGGCCTGCCCTGACGATGGTTCTCGCGGTGCCACTCCTTGGCGATGATATCGCGCCCTATCAGGTCGTGGCGTTGGTGGTCGCCGTGGCGTGCATCTACGGCCTAACGCTCGCCAGCCTGAGAAAAGGCCGGGTGGAACCGGCAGCACCGGAGGCATAAGTGATCCTGAACACTCTCGCCGGCACAATGATCATCGCCAGCCGTTGCGATCCACTTGGTAGCGGGTGGGTCAGAACGATGGGTGGCTGAGTGCTGCACGGCAGGGATGGCGATGATTGCCGATGCCTGCATCGCAGCGTCGAGGATAAGGCCACCCAAGCGGCATCAGCCGGACCTCATGACCCAAGGCCATCAAGGCGCCGCCCAGGTGTGACCCGTAACACCGGCTTGCAGCCCGACAAGGCAGGGCTCTATTTCCGAGAAGAACGACAGGACCTCCGAGCGCCGCAGTCGGCGGCGCCGAACCATCGCCCCGGCGGCGCCGAATCATCGCCCCGGCGGCACCGAACCATCGCCCCGGCGGCGCCGACGCCATGAAGCTGAAAGACCTGTGTTCGGCAAAATCCAAAGCGATGGCGCTAGCCTCACCCGTGGATGGCTCCCCGCATTCGCGGTCTATACATAACCGCATTATGGCACCGAGATGCCGCCAGCAGCGGCCGTCCACACCATCAGGTCAATTTGCAAACTGGCAATTGCGTCAGAGAACGCCGAAACTCCCCCTTGTCCACCAGTTTAACGCTGTTGATCCGCCTTAAGGTGATGATCGATATCTGCAATCATCCGGCGCCAGGCCAAGTCGACCCCTCCCTTTATGACGGAGGTAACGACTGTGATCAGGAGAGATTTGGACGGTTGTCGGCTTACTGCAGCCAGGCCCGGTAACCCCATTGTGAGAATCCTTTATCACATTTGAATTGTTGACGTTCAGCCGCTGTGAAATACTTAAGACGTGGTTCCAACAACTTCAGCAGTCAAAAAGACATGAAAAAGAGCGTTCTTGCTGCCATTGTGGTGCTCATTGCGGTGGGTGGATGTGGATTCTACTTGTTTGATGACCAGCCCGAGCCAGTGCAGGTAACGGCTCCTGCTGACTTAAGCGATTATGCCGTGGCGACTTTTGCGGGCGGCTGCTTTTGGTGTGTTGAAGACGGCTTCGATAAGGTGCCCGGTGTAAAGGCGGCAATCTCTGGCTATGCCGGCGGTGATGAAGTGAATCCGAAATATAAAGAAGTCGCCACCGGAAAGACTGGGCATGTGGAAAGTGTGCAGGTCTTCTACGATGATACGGCGATCACCTACAAGGGCTTGCTGGAAGCCTATTGGCGCATGATCGATCCAACAGACGACGGTGGCCAGTTTTCTGATCGCGGCAAACAATACAGGCCGCTGATTTTCTATCACGACGAAAGGCAAAGAGATCTGGCGACGCGGTCGCGAAAGGAACTAGGCGCGACCAAGCGTTTTAGTGACCCGATAAAGGTTGACATCGTCCCCGCCGCCAAATTCTACCGGGCTGAGGAAAATCATCAGGACTACTCGCGCAAGGAGCCGCTTTGGTATGCCTTCTATACCCGAGGTTCAGGGCGGGCCGATTTTGTCCAGGAGAGTTGGGGCGATGACCTTGCCGTTGATTTTGCTCGCTATCGTCCGACGCAAGTCGCCGAAGCCCAACAACGCTACACGCGACCATCGGATGAGGAGATAAAAAATCGGCTGACACCGCTTCAGTACGCCGTTACCCAAGAAGATCATACGGAACGAGCCTTTCGAAACGCCTACTGGGATGAAAAACGGGACGGACTTTATGTTGACGTCGTCAGCGGTGAACCCCTTTTCTCATCGAAGGATAAGTACACCTCTGGCACCGGTTGGCCGAGCTTTACTCGGCCGGTTAAGAATGCTGAAATTGTGGAATTAGCTGACTATAAACTTGTTCTTAAGCGCGTCGAAGTACGGAGCCGAATTGCGGACTCGCACCTTGGGCATGTTTTTGACGATGGGCCGGCCCCCACTGGAAAACGCTACTGCATTAACTCGGCAGCTCTACGGTTTATTCCTGCTGAGGATCTTGTTGCCGAGGGCTACGGTGAGTTTGCAGACGAGTTTACTACGAAAGGGATGTAGGATCCGGCGGTTTGTTAAGGCCGAGTTTCTTAATCAGGCGATAGGTGTTGCGTTCACTCATGCCAAGCGCCCGGGATACTTCCTGACGGTTACCACAGTGCATTTCCAGAAGTTGGGTCAAGTAGTGGTCCCGTAACTCGTCAAGTGTCGGTTCGTGATCAAAGGAAAACTCGATTCGTGCCACGGCGCCACCACTGTCCTTCGGAAGCGTGATATGTTCCCGTAGGATTCTCGGTAGCCCGGCTGAAAGCAAAACACTGCGTTCAACAACATTGCGCAACTCGCGCACATTGCCCGGCCAGCTATAACTGGCCAAAGCTTTAACTGCGCCGGGCGAGAACTCCTTCTTGATATTGCGCATAAATTTTCGGTTGCTGAGAAAATGCTGGGCAATCGACTCGATGTCGCTCTTGCGCGCGCGCAACGGCGGCACATTGATGGTGAAAGCCGAAAGACGATAATAAAGGTCACTGCGAAAACTTCCGCCGCTAACCATGTCCTGCAAGCCGCGATTGGTGGCAGCAATAAAGCGAACATTGGCCGTTAGGTCGCGGGTACCGCCGACCCGTCGAAACGTTCCGGTTTCCAAGATTCGCAACAGCTTCGCCTGAATGGAGGGGCTGACCTCACCGATTTCATCCAAAAAGACCGTGCCGTCTTCGGCAACCTCGACCAGGCCCTCTTTCTTGCGTTCCGCCCCGGTAAAGGCACCGCGCTCGTGGCCAAAAAGCTCCGATTCAAAAAGGGATTCCTGCAAGGTAGAGCAATCAACGGCAACGAAAGGACTATCGACACGAGGTGAGGATTCATGAATTGCCTGGGCGACAAGTTCCTTGCCGACACCACTTTCGCCCTCAAGCAGTACGGTTGTATCCGCCGCCGCCACCAGGGCGATCATTTGCCGCACTTTCATAAAGGCGCTGCTGTCGCCAACCATCCTGGTGTTCTTTTTTGGCCTTGCTTGCTCTTGCCAAAAGCTAGCGCTTCGCTTGAGTGCTTCCGTTTCCAGGGCTCGATTGACCGCCAGTTCCAAACTGTGCGGTGATACCGGCTTGATCAGATACTCCGAAGCGCCAGCCTTCACCGCCTTTACCGCCTGCTCTATGGAGCCGTATGCGGTCAGAACCACCACCGGGCAAATTTCCCTTAGCTCAGCCAGATAATCAAGGCCGTCCGTATCTGGAAGGCGCATGTCAAGAACTGTCAACGTCGGTTCAAAGTCTTCCAAGACCTCGAGAGCCTCTGCGCGAGAGCCTGCTCCCCGGGAGACAAATCCAAGGCGGGACAATTGGCCAAGCAACAGGCGATTAAGCGTCGAATCATCTTCGACGACAAGCGCTCGTTTCCGTTGTGATGGCGTGATGGTCATTGTTTGAGCGTCTCCGCATCTGCATCAACAAAGGTCAGGGTGAAGGTGGTGCCCTTTCCCACTTCGCTGCTGACCGTTATGGACCCGCCACACCTTTCCATGATCGCCTTGCAAATCGAAAGACCAAGACCGCGGCCTTCGCTGCCGTCTGCTCGCCTCGTCCAAAATGGCAGGAAAATCTTCTTGGCAATACTTCCCGGAATGCCGACGCCAGTATCGACGAATTGTAACACGATCGTTCCATTCTCACGGCGTCCCGCAATCGTCAATGTACCACCTTCAGGCATAGCGTGGATCGCGTTTTGGGCCAGATTAACAACGATCATGCGTATATCGCTGTCGGCGATAATGGTTCGCAATCCATTTGGGAGGTTTACGTCAACGTCGACACGGGCTCGACTGGCCTGATAGGACAGCAGTGAAGTAACTTCCGGGATAACCTGGTTGATACTGACGAGTTGTGGTTCCTCTTCCGGCGGCTCGCTCAGCATCATCAGGCCGTCAGTAACCTTTAGACACTTCGCGATCTCGATCTCAACGATTTCCAAAAACTCGGTGTTAAACTCTCCTTCGCGACCCACTTCGAGGTCTTCCTGGATCGCTCTTAGGGCTAGCTGTATGGACGACAGAGGATTATGAATCTCGTGAGCCACACCCGTTGCCAGCAAACCGATTTCGGAGAGGCGTTGCTCGTGTGAGATCTTGGCCTGCTCGGCAAAGTCACGAATGGATTCGACAATGCCCGCGCTTCCTAGCTTCGCATCGTCGCCAGCCCCGATCCGAGCTGCCGAGACTTCGACGAAGAGTTCTCCGCCATCGATGTGGAGATGGCGGTGCCGTGCCTTCATGGTTGGTGACGGTGAATCCTGCAACTCGACCAAGGGACAGCGCACCAAGGTCACGGGGCAAGGGTCATCGCGCCGATGACTGGATCGATAGCACTTCTCGCCAACGACATCGGACATTTTCAATCCAAGGTGCCGGCAGTAGGCCTCGTTCGCCTTGACGATCGTAAAGTCGTGATCGATGACACGCACGCCGTCGGGAATGGCGTCGATGACACTTTGTAGGAATTGACCTGATGCCTTGAGGTCCGCCATCGATTTTCCCAAGCGCGCCGCCATTGTGTCAAAGCTGGCGCCGAGCTGGGCTATTTCATCTTGGCCGGCTAGTTTGCTCTGAACGTCAAGATTTCCTTCCGTCAACTGCTGGCTCGACGCTTGCAATCTCTGCAGGCGACTAACAATCAGCCACCGGACACCAGCCCATATCGCCAAGCCCATCGCGAATGTGACGAAGCAGCCAAAGCCGCCGAGCATAAGCGCGCTTCTTTGCGCCTTCATCTTGATGTCGGCAGCATCGTAATCGACGATGACAAGGCCGTTGACAGGATTGCTGGAGGGCGATCCGTGGCACCCACGGCAGCGCTCTTGATTGCGCACAGGATTGACGCTGCGCAGCAGTTCGCCGTTGAATGACGAATCAATAAAACGCGTCCGTGGTGCCTTGCTGCTCAGCGCGGCTTCGATATCGGCGCCGGCGTGAATTTGGCCTAGGCGGAGGGGATCGGAAGCAAATCGAACCTCAAACTCCGGGTTGAGAATCATCACCCCAGCAATGCCTTGTTGAACGCCAAGGTCACTCACGATCTCGCGAAGACCTTCAACATCCCGCTTCAACATGGCATTTTCGAGCGAAACCTGAAGCAATCGATTGACCTGCATGGAAGCGCGCGCGTGTGCCGCCACCAATTGGCTTTGATAGATGCCGATGACCAGGAGCAGGAAGACCAGTGAAGTTGCCGAGAGGATGGCTACCAGAATTAGGATAAATTTTCGGTGCAGGCGTTTGTCGGCCCATCGCATAACCCGGCTTAAGGGCGCAAACCCTGTCATTCCAACACCTGAAACAACTTCTTGTGATGATTTTGCCTCGCGCAAACCCAGCACAGCCCATCATGCCGGTCCGGTGTTGTCGGCTGGTGAAGGTCAACGCCGCAAGCGCGGCAGCGTGATTGCTCTAGCGGCCAAGATGTCGTGGTTGGTCGACCCAGTTCTTGCAACGACACTGCCCTTTCCTCGCAAATGTCGACACATAGCCCACAGCCGCTGCAGCGATCGGGCCGCGAACGGTACTCCAGCCCGCCCGCATCGTCATCGGTCAAGGAGAGCGCATTCTCAGGGCAGATGCGTATACAGGCGTCGCAGCCGACGCATTGACCCGGATCAATCACCGGGTAAGCCGCATAGAGGGCTTGTCCCGCAGGCCCAGCATGTTTTCCTTGGAAAACGGACAGCGGTCTTTGTCGCGTTTCCGGCCCGACCTCTTGCAATATGGCTTTAGGAGTAAAGACACCGCGCAAAAACCGACGGCGGCCTTCAGCGACCTTGTCACCCGTGCGGCGATCTTCCAGCCACTGCTTGGCTAAAAGGCGATCCGTGCTTACCACGCGCAAGGTCGCCAAGCCCCTACTCTTGGCAAGCACGTTAAAGCCTTCCAGATGATGGCGAAATCTCGTCGTGGCCCCTTTGTCGCAGGCATCGCAGTCGCCGGTTAAGACGATTAGTTTGCGAACCCCTTTGGCGTAGAGCTGGGCGAGTTGCTCCATGCCTTGCGAGTTTACGCAGGCAAGGGTCATCGCATCGGCAAGGCCCTGGGCATTTCGCCGGCAAGCGAGTAGCGCCGTATCAGAACGCACCGGTACAGTTCCACCGGCTGTCAATGCATTTTGCGGACAGGCGGATTGGCAGAGGCCGCAACCCGTGCAAGCTTCCTCGACGATGCCCAGCCTGTCATCATCCAAAACTAGGGCATCCGCCGGGCAGCAGTCGACACAGGCCGTGCACCGGGCGCGCGACGTAAACGCATGCACGCAAGCCTCAGAGTTGATCGATAGCAACCCGAAGTCAGGCGAATTGGTCATCAATGCTTCGATCGTCGCTGCTGTCTCCTGCTACCACCCTTCCGCCAGCCCGGGCAGGTAAGGCTCGCTGTCGGCGCTCGGGGCAGCCCCCGTGATCGCGGCGGGCTCTTCCGCTGCCGGTGGCCGCTCAAGCCCTTTACCGTCGCAGAGATAAGCTCGCAGTTCCTCCAGCAGGGCATCGGTAAGCGCCCCAACTGCAATAAAATATGGCAGCCTTGCCCTTTCACTCAATTTTTTTGAGAATGACGGCACCCACGTCAGAACCTGCTCATCGAGAAATCGAGCCGTATCCCGAACCGCGAAACTGTCGGGGATCTGGCACAGGTGGGCAAGGAACAAGAGTTCGTTGACAATATGGTCGTCGGCGCGCAAACGCCAATTCGGTACCTCAACACCATAGTGAGCATACCATTTACGCACTGCAAACATCGGCTCTTGGCAAGCCAACTTGTCCTCGGTCAACCAAACCGAGCCGATCGGCGCAATGCGGTAACTGTGATTAAGATAAATATCGGCGAATTCCGCTGCGAGGTCATCCAGCAAGCAATCGTCAATGCTTTCCGGCATTTGCCGCAACGCCATATCGAACTGCTTGATCGCGCGGTTGGCGGGAGACGACTTCAACATGCCCGCAAGCCATTCAATGACCTGGCTCTCCCGCATGCCATGGATCAGGGCAGCATCGGGCTCACGATCATGCAACCGTGCAACGAAGCCTAGGGCCTCCGCAAAGCCTTTCATCTCGGGCGATGGGAAAATCTCCCGGTCATGGCAGGCAGAGGTCATTTGCCGGCAACACCCTTGCTATGCGGGACAAACACGATTGAGGGATTGGTCAGTTCAGGATCCGCCATGGTGCGCACCTGGTTCACCACCTCCTCGTTTGGGCCGCGAGCCTTGGTCTCATGGGAACCATCGCGCAACTTGTCGATCGGACCGATGTCAAGGACCCGCATCATGCAGGCCATGACGCAGTAAGGTTTGCGGCCGGCGTCAATCTCGTCCACGCACATATTGCACTTCTTGACCAGATTGTCGGTCGGATCGAACTGCGGGGCACCATAGGGACAGGCCGCCTCACAACGGCGACAGCCGATGCACAACGTCGAATCAATGTCGACGATGCCGTTATCCTGTCGCTTGAAAATCGCCCCGGTCGGACAGGTCGGCAAGCAGGCGGGCTCGGCGCAATGATTGCAGGACATGTTGATCTTGAATGCAAAAACCTCGGGGTAGGTTCCGCCTTCAATGTATTGCACGCGCCGAAACCGCGGCCCCGGCGGCAAGCCGTTCTTGTCTTTGCAGGCCATTTCGCAAGCCCGGCAGCCGATGCAATCCACGTTGTTGTGGATGAATCCGAGTTGCATGTCTGGGACCACCGGCTCATAGACCTCGCGTTTCCGCTTTTTGACAGCCGCCTTAATCCGATCTTTATCCACTTGTGTCGCCATCAGCTCGGCCTCCAGTGATGCTGTCAAAGGTCACGGCGGAAAACATGGCTGCGCGCCGTCGCGAGCTGGTCCCAGCCCGGTCGATGAGCAATGTCAGTCTTCTTGATATTCACCAAGACCGTGTTATAGGCGAATGCCCCTGCAGGGCTCGGATTGTCGTCGGTCAGGAAATCCGGATTGCCCGACAGGTCGACACCGTTCGCGTCAAGATCCATCCAGGCGCCTTCATGCAGTACCGCGACACCCGGCATGCAGCGCTCGGTGACATAGACGGGCGTCACCACCCTTCCCCGGTCGTTCCACACCTCGATGGTGTCGCCTGTCTGGACACCGAGACGCGCGGCATCGCTGGCGTTAAGGGTCGTCTCCTGGCTAAATGTTTCGCGCAGCCAGGGAATGTTGTTGAATATCGAATGGGTACGCCAGCGAGGATGAGGTGAAATAAGGTGGAACGGATACTCCTTAGCTTTTGGATGATTGAGTGATTCCCAGGGTTCTACCCACTTGGGAATGTATGGAATTTCATAGCCATACTGGGTTCTCGTCCAATCTGTTGTCTGGGCCAGGGTGGTCGACAGAATTTCGATCCGGCCCGACGGCGTTGCAAATGGCACCCCGTCCTTGATCTGCGCTCGAAAGGCCACGTGGGGTTCCTTCAGATGGAACTTGTAAACGCCACGCCGTTTGAATTCATCCCAGCCGATCTCCGCGTGCTGGTGATGCATCACGCGGTTGACCCACCATTCCGCCAGATAAGCTTCATCAACCGCATCAGGATTGTCGAAGTATCCGCGGTTGGCCTTGGGATTGTAAGCAGGTCCAAATCCCAGTCGGTAGGCAAGTTCGGTAAACACTTGGAAGTCGGATTTTGATTCGCCCATCGGTTCGATCACCTTGGGACGATGGATGTAGTAGTGCCCCTTGTACCAAGGCAAGGCGACATCATGCCGTTCGAAGTGAGTGGCAATGGGCAGCAGATAATCGGCCCAGATCCCCGAAGGTGTGATGGTGGAGTCCATACACACGACCAACTCCAGCTTGTCGATCGCCTCGATCTCTTTGTTGATGTTGGTCAGCTGATTGAACCAATCGGAGCCCTGCCAAAAGAGCCCCTTGATGTTGGGAATGACCCCGTCAAGATTGTCTTCGCGTGGCCACAGCCCGATCTCCTCGCGACTGACATTGGGATAGTTGAGGACACAATGGGCCCAGCGATCGGATTTGATCGAGGCATACCAAACATTGGAATACTGGTCGTAAGGGTAGGCCACGGCTTCGGCATGCCAGGCCTTGCCCACGCCCTCGGCGCAACCGCCTAAAATGCCGATATTGCCGGTCATGGCCTGCACCGCTGCGGCCATGCGGTTGTACTGTTCGCCATAAGCATTGCGGCCTGGCGCCCAAGAGGCTTTCAGCGCAGCCGGCTTGGTGGTCGCGTACATTTCGGCGAGCTTCTTGATATCCTCTGCCTTCACCCCACAAATTGGCTCGGCCCATTCCGGCGTTTTTGGCTGACCGTCATAGCTGCCGAGCAGGTAATCCTTGAAATTCTCTTTGTCGGCGGCCCAATTGGGCATCGTCCCTGCATCCATGCCGAGCGTGAAGCGATCGATGAATCCCTGGTCGTGCAGATTTTGCGCGAAGATGTGTTGCGCCATGGCGGCCAGCATAGCAGCGTCGGTATTAGGCTTGATCGGTATCCACCACGCATCGTAGGCCGCCGCAGAATCCGTATATTGAGGATCGACGAGGACGAACTTGCAGCCGCGCTGCTTTGCCAAGCGCATGTAGTAAAAGGTGTTGCCGCCATGAAACGTGTAGGCTGGATTCCACCCCCACATGATCATCAGCTTGGTGTGGGCAAAGGCATCGTCCTCGTTGCCGTCTTCAATTGTCCCAAAGGTGATGCGGGAGCTAAAGGTGGTCCCTTGGTAAGATGGCACTGACCAGGAGCTGGTGCGACAGCCGAACATGCCGAGAAAACGTGCAAGCAGACCCTCGATCTGATCCGACTTGTGCAAAACGCCGTAGGAGGCGCCGGCATAACTTTGGTCGACGATCGCAGTGGGCCCATAGGTGTTTTTTAGATGAACCATTTTCTCGGCGATTTCGCCCAGGGCCTGGTCCCAAGAAACGCGCTTGAACTTGCCTTCGCCCCGCTTGCCCACTCGCTTCATCGGGTAGAGCAGACGTTCCGGCGAGTAGAGGCGCGCGCGATAGGAGCGCCCCCGCAGGCAGGCCCGCACCTGGGGCATTTCTTCGGTGTCCGTATCGTAAGGATCACCCTGATAGGTCCCGTCGTCGGTTGACAAGCGGACGATGACGTCGCCCTTTTTGTGGGCGACCAGCATGTGGCGGGAGCCGCAGTTATGGGCGCAGCTAGTCACCACCGTCGTTAGTTCGTCGTCGCGGGGATAGGGCTCGTAAGCAAAAGATGCCGCCTGCCGACTACCGCCGCAGGCCGCCAACCCGGTGGCCGCGGTTGCCACTGATGTCTTGAGAAAATCGCGTCGATCGACGCCGCGCAGCGCCTTCGTGCCGTTGTCTTGGGTCGATGCCATTATTGTTGTGCCTCCTGTTGGCCAGCGGCGTCAGCCTTGAGTTGGTAGCGCCGATCGGACTCCATGGGTCGATCTACTGCCCACTCTGGGATTTCCGGATCCATGTCAGGCCAGGGATGGCGCGGATAGGGATAGGCGATGCGATACCAGGCCCGCCCGCCATGGCAACCAAAGCAAACGTCCGAGCTTTGCTCGGCAGCGTCTTCAATGCTGGCGGCCTTCAGATAGGTCACCTGATGGCGCACGGTGCGGAACAACTCCGCATGACAGGTTTGGCAACCATTCGGCGTCTCTTCATCCTCGAAGTCACCGCGAACCTCGTGCCACGGTCCGCCAATGCCCATGATGCCGTCGGGGTCTGGCATTGCGCCATGACACAGCAGGCAGGTCTTTGACGGGTTGACCAGTTTCCGCAAGGTGAAGTTTGGTGTCGCTCCGCCCGCGAATATCGGCCGACCGGGCTGCATGTCCGGGGCTTCTTCGCGAGGGTCATTGCCTTGGTGACAGAAATTACAGGTAAGATTCATGACCTTCTTGGCAAGCGGGCTCTCTAGGTGGCGGTAATGGAATGATTCTTGCCCGCCCACATAGGTATCGAGGGTTTGGTACCAGGCCAAGGTGTCCGCTGCTTCGATGCCGGCGGGCGACCGCTCGAGTGGCTTGTGGTCTAGGATTTCCGCATGACACACGAGACACTCCTCATCGGCTGCTTGGGCAATGGCGGGCTCGAAATGCAGCCTGTGATATCGAGCACGTTCGTAGTCCAGTATCGCTACTTCTTCCCTCAGGGCAGCGACCGCCGCATTGATCTTCCGCAATTCTTCCGGCGATCGTGCGGGGGTGTCGCCAGGAATGCTTGCCGCGGTCGTGCTTGGGTTGTCTGGCTCTGACGCGGCTTCGGCCACTGGCTCGGCAGCTACCGGAACGAGGCCAGCGATTTCGACGGGAGCATCCGACTGCATGGCAAGAAAGGCGATGAGGTTGCGACGATCTACCGGCTTCTTAATCCCGGCAAAGACCATCTTCGTCCCCTTAACGGTGCCTTTGGGATCCGCCAGGTAACGATCGAGCAATTCGACGCTCCAGACCTGATCGGCGATCGCCGTCATGGATTTGGAGTAACTGAATCCCTCGCTTGCCGCCACATTGGCGTTTACGATTGACCACAGGTTGGGGCCAACTTTGTGCTTATCGCCTTTTGTGATCGTGTGGCATGCTTTGCATTTTCTGAAAACCTTGGCCCCGGCTTCAAGGTCGGCTGATCCTTCTGCCACCGGTTCCGCGGCAACCGCCGAAACCAAGCTCTGATCGGCTTTTTCCGCAGGCTGATCCACGGCTTCGGAGTTCAGCGCGGGCGCTACGGCGTCCTCATCCTTGCCATCTTCGACCGGGTACTGCGAAGAAAGATTCTGCGACTCTATGACGGAAGTCTCTTTGGCTGCTGTCTGGGTAGCCGCGTTCGGATCGCTCGGTTCTTTGAGTAACAAGATCACCAAAGACATCGCCGCCAATAGGGCTGTTCCAGCTACCCCAGCCAGACCGAGAAAGGTGAAAATCGTATCGACTTTTTTCATGCTAGATCCGTCCCCACCGTTGGCCGGGAGTCAATGAGGAGGCAGGTGATTCCGCCTCCTCATTCCTGGTGATTGTCACGCTAGTTGGACTGCGTCTCTTCCTTCGGGGGTGTCCAGTTCTCACCCTGCATACCGGACATGCCGCTCATGCCGCCCATGCCGCTCATACCGGACATCCCGCCCATGCCGGACATACCGCCCATGCCGGACATTCCAGACATGCCGCCCATGCCGGACATTCCAGACATGCCGCCCATGCCGGACATACCGCCCATGCCAGTGACAACACCAATTTGAGGTGCCGCAAAGGACCACTGCGTACAAGTCCAACCAGGTCCACCAAATCC
>CBDCUY010000001.1:0-38863 GCA_965222795.1 Rhodospirillales bacterium
GGTATCTCGCTGACGAAGCGATCGAGGCCGGCCTGGCGGACGACATGATCGAACTGAAAACGAAAGACGACCCTTCGGGGTCGATGCGATGGGACTTGTCGGTGTTCAACTATGCGGGCCGTTCGGCGGCACCTGATCCGATCATCCCAACGAAGGATTCCACCAGTGCGGATGCCCCCGATGTTTCGGGTGAGGATTCGGCCGCTATGGCCGCCGACCTCGACGAGGCAAGGCAGCGCGCCGGGCAGGTGGTTGCGAGAGCCGCTGCGTCAATGCAGCTCGCCCTCACCCAGTAACCAAACCTGAAGAAACAGACAGGAGGTCAGACCATGAGTGGTTTGACGTTGCGCGAACGCGCAGAAGAGGCCGTGAAAGCGGCCACAGATTTTGAAGTGAACCTCGGTGACGACCCATCGGCCGACGACGTGGCAAAGCTGGTCGACCTGGCCAACGACGCCGCAGAACTGACCCACCAGTTCAAGACCCTGTCAAAGGCTCGGGGCGATCTTGGCGGCGCTAACGAAGCGTTGACCAAGATGGGCGTCGACCCTGGCGACGATGAACCCGATGAAAATGACAAGCTGTCGGGTTACTCCGGTGTTACCAACCCTAAGGGTGGAATGACGATCGGTGAAGCGTTCGCCACCTCGCCGGCCTACCAGGAGTACGTGAAGGCCAACGTCAACAGCTCAGGCGAGTTGACGACCGGTCGTATCGGCAATTCCGCCAAGGTTGAATTCGAAGGCATCAGCCTCGGAGCCGCCGGCGCGGCGCTCCGCCACGGTGACGTCAAGAATTTGGTCACTGGCGGTTCGGATACCTCCGGTGGAGCGTTCATCGAGCCGACCCGGTTCCCGGGTGTGATCGATGGTGCCCCGTTCGACGAGTTCACCCTTTGGGATCTTTGCACGAAGATCCCGGTGACCACCGATGCGTTCAAGTGGGTGGAAATCACTGGGAAGACCAACAACGCTGACTTCGTTCCCGAAGCCACCGACGCCGGTGTCCTGTCGTCGGAGTTCCCGACCGACGGGACCGTCACAGACGCCGCTGGTGGTCTCAAGCCTGAGTCGGATCTGGTGTTGGCGGTCCGTACCGGTGTGGTCGAGACCGTTGCGCACACAATCCCGGTCACCCGGCAGGCCGCGGCCGACGCCCCACAGGTGATGGCCATCATTAACGCGTTCATGCGCGACGGCCTCGACGATAAAATCGAGGACGGGATCCTGAACGGCAACGGCACAAGCCCACAGTTGAAGGGTCTGCTCGGCGGCGGATACGCCATCAACGCCCTGGCCGGTGTCACCACTGCCGGGCGGGTCGACGCGTTCGTGACAGCGATCAACACGATACGCCAGTTCGATCGCAGCTACCGACCCAACGCCGTGCTGGTGAACTCGACCGACTGGTTCTCCGACACGTTCCTCACCAAAAAGGACAGCAGCGAAAACTACATGCTGACGTCGCCGACGCAGGCCCCCGGGGCGATCAATCTATGGGGTCTTCGCGTCATCGTGACTGATGCTGTGCCGGCCGGTACGCAGGTGGTTGGCGATTGGCGGTATGCGCTGATCGCTGACCGGATGCGGGCCCAGATGTACATGACCGATTCACACAAGGACTGGTTCGCTCGGAACATTCTGGCGATCCTGGCTGAACAGCGGCTCGGTTTCGGGGTGATGGCTCCCAAGGCGTTCGCAACCATCACCGCCTAGTTCGGGTTCGAGGGTCGGGCGCCCGGCCTCTTGTGGGACACCTGTCGGTGTGCCGGCCGCCCGACCCTCGACCGTTCAAACCTGAAAGAAAGGCCCGCACAATGGCAATCCGTATCACCACCTGGCCGCAGTTGCTCGCCGAGCGAGCCAAAGCCGCCAGCGAACAAACTGAATCCGACGCTGAGCCTGAAGCGAAACCGAAGCCGAAGGCCCGGAAGAAGCCAACCAAATCGGCGTAGTGGTCACCAACTACACGTCTCAGGCGTGGACCGGCTCACATCTCGACTACTTCGCTCGGAACATCATCACCACGGCTGGTGACGAGGCAGCGATCACCGAGGCCCAAGCCCGAAAGCTAAACGAGTTCCGCTCAAACGCTGTCGCCCGAACATGGCCGACCGTCGATGAGCTTGTCGCGTGGTTGGACGCCGGCAACTACGGGCCGACGGTCAACAACCCCGAAGCCGCCCAGTGGGCGCTCGACGCCGCGATCGACGACATCGCCGAAGGATGCGGACTCCACGTCTACCCGGTCGACGCCAACGGTGCCGTCGACCAAACCGCCGACCCCGTGCAGATACCACCGAAGGTGTTCGTCGCCACCCTCATCGAAGCCGCTCACCTGTACGTCTCACCACCGACCGGTGTCATCGGATCCAACGAAATAGGCGGCGCCGTCAGAGTCAGCTCCTACGCCCCCGGCGTTGACCGGCTGCTGCGCAATCATCTGCTACCCGGGCTGGCGTGACCAGCCTCCGGCAGTGGCGGCACATCATCGCCAAGCAGGTGGCCGCCTACCTGTCGACCGATGAACGGCCCATACCGGGCTACCAGACACCACACCAACGGATCGACCTGCCCGCCGTTGTCGTGTGGCCCGGCGGGATCGACGACTACCTCGGTATCGATGTGGACGGCGACCCCGGCACGTCGTGGTGGGCTCAGGAAGTGAACACAACGATCGGGTTCGTCGCCGGACACCCGTCCGAAGCGGCGTACGACCTACTCGACGAATGGCTGGACCTACTGCCGGCTGCCTTGGAATCGGTGACCACCGACGAGTGGTGGTCACCCTTGGACGCCGCACCGGTCGTCACGCGGGTGCCGTCGTACAGCTTGATCGAGATCGGTGGGGGACCCCCAAACCTTGCCTCGCTGGTTCAGGTGACCGGAATCAGACAATCACATAACCATGAGTAGGAGACACCTCTTATGACCATCACAGCTGCTCCGCTGCGACTCGACGACCCGTCGTTCGTTGTGGATTACGATGCCATTGTTGGGGCCGCGGCCGTGCAACTGCGTTGCGCCGGCCGGCGGATCACCACCAACGGCGACCAAGAATTCGAAGACATTGAAACGTTCTGCAATCCCGGTGGTGAAGCCCCTGGGATTACCACTGAAACGATTGTCGTTGAAGTCCTCCAGTCGGTCGGAGTCGGTGGCCTGTGGAACCAGCTGAAACCCCTAGAGGGTCAGCTGGTGACGTTCGCTCTGCTACCGAAGCGGACCACGGCCACTGGTGACGACAATCCGGAAATGTACGGGTCGCTGTATGTGCCCTACATCCCGCTGGTCGACGCCGGCGTGCGGAAGTTCTCCCCGTTCACGCTCGAATTCAAGGTGTTCGGCATCCCGGCCTACAATACGACCGCCACAGCGATCTACGACAGCCACGCCGCCTAGTGGCACTACCAGGCGCTCGGGCTCTTGATCGAGCGTTGGCTCGCCTGGAGGCCGATTCCACGGACTCCAATACCGTTAAAGCGGCCGGCGAGCTGGTCAGGTTCACGGCGCGTCCGAAATCTCCATCGCGAAGGGTGGGGCGAACCGGGCGGGTGTTGGCACGTCGCGGGCAGAGTGTCATCCGGTTCGGTTCACCGGCCACACCGTGGGCGGTGCCATCGCACTTTGGGCACGGCTCCCCCGGCGACCCGCGTCCGCAGGGCGGCTGGATGCCAGCAGTCCCATTCCTCTACGAGGCCCGCGATGAACGAGAGGAAGAGGTGATCGACTTGTTCCTACGACGCACCATTGACGTGGCCAGAAGGGAAGGTCTGCTATGAGCGAACCGGATCAGGCCCCAGAAGTCTTAAAGCTTGATGCGTTGTCGTTCACCGGACCCGAACGGCTCGAATGCCAACAACAGTTCGACACCCCGTTCGGTGACCTCCTTCAATGCGTGTTCGAAGCCTGCGACCTGCGACGCGACGGGCCGATGACGGTTCAGATCGTCGACCGTGAAGGAATCCAGCATTTCCCTGACCAGATCATCCAGTTCATGCTTTGGGTCCAAATCAAGCGTGACGACCCGGACGCCGAACTGTCGATGTTCGACGACCTTCAGTGGGGTGACCTGAACCGGGCGTACATCAAAGGCCGGTTGAACCGCCTGGGAAAAGCATCGACGAAAACCAACGAGTCGACCAAATCCGGGAACGGGGAAGACTCTGCCGATTCTACGGGCTGACCTGGACTGAGACCGGGCAACTGTCGTGGCTGGAATGGTCGACGCTTGTCGACCTGATGGAATTCACACTGTCCCAGCGGGGAGGCCGTAGTGGCTAGACGGCGCACTGACATCGAAGTAGCGCTCACCGGCACCGCCGATTTCGGTCGGGCACGCCGCGACGCCAAACGAGATTTCGACCGAATCGAACAAGACGGGCAGCGAGCCGCCGAAGACCTCAAACGCGCATTCGACCGGGTAGAGCTATCACCCGAACTCGACACCATCGACATCCGCCAGGCCATCGACCTGGCCGACCAGCTGGACGGCATGGTCGCCCAGTTCACGGTCGACACCGATCTTGAGGAGATCCAACAGGCCGAGAAAATCGCCCGGTCCCTCCGGGCGTTCCAAGGCCGAGTCGACCTCAGTGTTGAGGGCCGTGACGACCTGAAAGACGCTTTGGATCTGGCCTCCAAGATGGACCAGATCCGCGAGGTCAAAGTCCAGGTTCAGGGCCAACAAGATCTTCGCCGGGCCGCTGACCTGGCCGACGACCTGGAACGATCCCGCACGGTCCGACTCGATGTCAACGACAGTGATATCGGCGGCATCAGTTCTCGACTCACCTCTGAAGGCGAGGCCGGAGCCGAAGGCATCGCGGACGCGATCGAAAGCATCGATTTCGACAACATCGGTTCGGCAGCGTTTGAACAAATGTCGTCAGCCCTATCGGCCGCCGGGCCGTGGGGCGCCGCTGCCGGTGCCGCCGCCGCCGTATTCGGAGACGAATTCATCTCTGGTGTATCCCAAGGGTTCAACCAGCGCCGCAACGAAGTAATTCGGTCGATCACCACCGGAGCGTCCGAAGCCGACCTTGCTACCGCTGGCCGCGCTGCTGGTGCGGCCTGGTCGGCCGGGTTCGGTGAATCTCTGCCACAACTCCAGGCCGACGCCGACGAACTGGTCCGCATCCTCGGAGACATGGCCGACGAGGCCGACTTCGAACCGATGCTGAAACAGGCTCAACTGTTGTCAGACATCCTCGGTGTCGAAGTGGCCGAAGCCGCTCAACTCGCCCGACGGTCAGTCAACCAGGGATTGGCTGACGACTGGGAAGACGCGTTCGACGACATGATCGGCGTCACCCAGGAATTCGGGGATGCCGGTGTCGAAGCGTTGGACTTGTTGGAGGAGTTCGGCCCTAACTTCGCCCGTTTCGGGATCGACGGTGGCCGGGCAGCCCAGTTCGTCGCATCAGCATTCCAAGACGGGCTGTTCCCAACCATCGACCGAGCCGGTGAACTGTTTGAGGAGTTCACTACCCGGGTGGTCGACGCTGACGCGGCGGACGCCATCGCTGAACTTGGCCTGAATTTCCGTCAAATCCAAGACGATGTGGCCGCTGGCGGCCAGGCCGCTGATGACGCGATGACCGCCGTAGTCGAACGCCTCTTGGCCGTTGACGATGCAGCCGATAGGGCACGCCTCGGAAACATCATCTTCGGTCAATCAGTCGAACAAGTAACCGACCAGGCTGAGCTGTACCGCCGGGTGCTTGTGCTGTTGGGTGATGAGACTGACGCCTACGCAGGGAAAGCCTCCGAAGTTACCGCAGCGCTGGAGGCGCAAGCATCGGGTTGGCAGCAGATCGGACGCGACGTGTCCGACGCCTCGGTGTTCATCGGTGAAGGGCTGCGGGACGCCACCGACTTCATGTTCGGTTTCCGAGAAGAACTCGGACTCGGGTCAGGTGGCCTGCTCGACTGGATCGGGCTCACCGGCGACGCCGCTGATGGCACCGACGACCTGTCCGACGCCGCCGATAACGCCGCCCGCTCAACCGGATCATTCTCGACCGAAGCCGACTACGCCGCCGAAGCGGTTGGCGGTGTAGAAGACGCCGTTGAGGACCTACGGTCCGAACTGAACCAGCTGTTCGACTTCGAAGCCGACCAGTTGATGCGCGACATCGCCGAAGCGGGCGACCGGCTCGCCGACTCGTTCGACGGCGGCGCAGCATCGGCACTCGGGTTCAACGGTGAGATTGACATCACTACCGCTGAAGGGCGGGAACTCCAATCACGGCTCGAAACCCTAACCGAAGCACTGATCGACCTTCAGGTCGCCTACAGCGAAGGAGAACTGACAGCCGCCGAGTTCCGGCAAGGTCAAGCTTTGGTCGATTCCGAATTTGATCGAGTCGCCAACGCGGCCGGATTGACCCGGGACCAGGTTGAAGCTCTGCGCCGCAAATACATCGAAGTGAAGGACATCGGCACGATCACAACGAAGATCGAAGCAGACACGTCATTCGCTTACAACGAGATGGAGCGGTTCAAGCGGCTGGCCGACAGTATCCCCCGCAACATCACAACGACGGCAACCACTCGAACCAGAACGAGTTCGTCGGGATCTTCCTCCGGGTCGCTGTTCGGCTCCTACGGGTACCGGCGGCTCGCCGGTGGTGGTGTCGCCTACGAACCGGAGTTGGCGTTGATCGGCGACAATCTCGGAGCAAAAACTGATCCCGAGATCGTGACACCTCAGTCACTCATGGAGGACACACTGGTCGCGGCTCTGCGGCGCGCCGGGTTCGGCACTGCTGGGCAGACACCAGCGGTAGCCATCGAGAACTTGAACGTCGCCGATGGCCGCCCGATTTGGCGTGAACTCGACGAACTACAGGCGTTGACGGCGGCGTCGGTATGAGCGCCCGCACAGTCGAACTCGTCGGCACCGAAGGCACCCGCCTGACATTGGCCTGCTCCACCCCCCCCGACTTCCAGCTCGGTGTCACCCCCGGGTTGCACGGCCCCGCCACGTACTCGATCGCCTCCCGCCGGGTGGCGAACATCCCAGGAGAGCGTCCGGGCCGACCGCATGCCGAACCCCGGCTCCTGCCAATCACCGTTGTCGTAAACGGAACCGAAGCCGAGCAAGACGACAAGATCGGGACGCTCGGCCGGATCCTGTCACCACCACTCGAAAACCGGATCATTTACACCCGGCCTGACGGCACCAAACGAGAAATCACAGCGGTGTGTCTCAACTCGTCGGTCAGGATCGACCACGCCAAAACTCGGGCCGCTCAAATCCAACTGCTGTTCAAGGCGTTCCGCCCGTACTGGCGGGCAGTCAACGAGAACATCGGCACCTACACAGCGGACTTCGTGGACCACCGCCAAACCGGTGGGGTCAACACGGTCGAAGTCACTAACGGTGGCGATGTCGACACGTGGCCCGAGATCACTATCTCCGGCTACTCGGAAAACGTTGAAGCGGTCAACTTGGAGACCGGCCAATTGTTCCGTCTGACCCGAATCGTCGAAGCTGGCGAAACAGTCAGGATCGAAACCGACCCCGATCGAGGGTCGGCCGTGTGGATCAACGATCAGCTCGACTACCGCAACGTCATGTCGACCACAGCAGCCGAGTTCTGGCCGCTCGTGCCGGGCCTCAACCGTCTCTTGCTCCGCGCCGCCGGTCAATCCTCAGGTGCAGCACCCGGCGACTTCACGATCAGGTGGGTTGAGAGGTTCGAGACATGCTGATCTACGCCTGCGACGGGTACGACCAGCTCGGCCAGATAACCGACTGGTCTGACCTTTCGATAACCGAACGGGACCAGGACGTTGGCACCTGGTCAATCAGAGTACCACTCGACGGGCACGGCGCCGAAGTTGTCAGAAGATGGCTCGGTGAAACCGTCGAATCCAACATCGAGGTCTACGACCCCGACACAGGTTGGCGGTTTGGTGGACCGGCGATCATCCGAGGCTACGAAATCACATCCGATGCTGTAACCGCAGTACTGAGTGGCGTTGATTGGATGTGCATCCTGGCTCGCCGAATCTACATCAACACGCCGGACCCAGCGCTCGACGGAATCAGCGAAACCAGCAAAGTGTTCGCCGGGTCCGGCGTGTTGACCTCCGAGCTTCACGAGATCGCAGCCAGTCAGCTCGACAGCCAGTACTCCTACCCCGATCAGTCCTACCGGCACGTAGCCGGCATATCCGGAGTCTTCGAAGATGACCCTGCCGGCGGAACGGTCAGTGACTACCGAATCCCACCTGGAACAGTGCTCCTCGATTTGATGCGGAAACTCGCAGGCGGCGCTGAGTACACGTTCCGGTTGCGGCTCGATCGCCGGATCGTCAACGGCGCCGAAGTGTCCTCAGTCAGGTGGTCGACACCAGAGCGGTTGCCGTCCAACACCAGACTGTCGGTCGCGGCCGGTGGATACGAGCAAGCTACCGTGAAACAGACACGCGCTCCGTCGACCATGACGATCGCTGTCGGTTCCGAAGTCGACCCCAACTACCGGCTCACGCTCATATCTCGGCAGTTGACCACCAGGTGGGGCAACACGCTCCACGGTGAAGACTATCTGGATTTCAACGGGTACACCGATACCGAAACGTCCACCGAACAGCACGCCGCTTTCGTTGAGTCGTTCCCCAAAGAAACGATCCGGTTCGACGGGGTAGACATCTCAGGCTGGGGCCGAGAGGTCGACATCGGATGGTATGTGGCCGCCGAAATTGGGGTCGGGGGACAAACTCGACTGGTCGATTTGCCGGTGGGATCGTCCACGCTGACGGGCCCGCCCGGTGAGCTGACCCGATCGATCACTGTCGGCGAGTACGAACCTGAAGGGGTCGACCTGATGATGCAGCTGATCCGCGGGCTCGGCAACCGGGTCCGGACCGTGGAGCGTCGTGCCTGACACACTGCTTCCCCCAACCATCGCCCGCTCATACTCGTTCGCTGCGATACGCCGGGTCGATGTGCCTGTAGCCGACATCGACTGGCAGATCGCCGCAGCCGTCGAAATTGAGCAACCGGACGGCCAGCAGTGGGCATTCGGCGGGTCGATCACAGCCGATGTCGACCCGGGTGCCACTGGCCAAGTCCGGCTCCGAGCCGCCGGTAACAGCGCGGTCACCGAACCAGCTCGAATCGTTTCCCATGTCGGCCCAGTCCTGCTCGGTTGGCCCGGCCTGGCGTGGCCCACCACGACCCAGCACGTGTTCGTCGAAGCTCGACGCACATCCGGACTCGGGGGAGTGCGGATCATTAAGGCCGAAGTGACGATCCTTGTTGACCCACCGGCCCTGTGGTCGCCCGGACCTATCTACCCCGATGGCTACGACCCGGGCACCGCCGGCAACTACCCGCCGGCCTATACCACCACGGACCCTTACGGCTAGGAGGCCCGACCCGTGCCAACACTTCCCGAATCGGGCCTCGATGCCCTCAATGTTGCCGACCACGTACTCCACCACGAACTCATCGCCGACACCCTCAACAAGATCCTGGACGACGCCCTAGCTGTCGGCGATGCCCTCGTTAAAACCTCCGCGGGTACTGGGGTGGCGACAGTCGGGGCGATCCAACCGCATTACACCCACCCAAACCAAGTCAAAACCGTGGCGCACTCAACCGCCGGCGCGCTGATCTTGGCCGTAACCCGAGACACCAAAGCGATGAAGGTCAACGCGTCGGCTGACATCACTTCACTGTCGGTGACCGGGATGGAACTCCTCGGGCTGACTCACGGGTCGATCCGGGTCCTGATCGAGGCGACGGCCTCGATCGCGGTGTCGTTCACTGCGGGGTCACTGGTCGTGATTAATCCTCCGCCCTCGACGTTGGCGTCCGGGCAGTCTGCCCGCTTCGAACTGGAACGGTGGAACGTTGCCTGACCTGCTGATCGCCCGATTCTTTGGAGACAGTGGGGGCTGCTATCCGTCGTTTCGCACATGTCCCTACCCGATCCCTGACACGTCCACGCTCACCACCCTCACCGCGTCAGACCAAGCCGAACTTGACACCGCTCGAGACACGGTGCAGCCAGGAGAACGGATCCTGATCACAGCCAGTTTCGAAGGCCGGCTCGACGCCCGCGGCGACATCGACGGCGGCACCCGCACCGCGGCCGACGGCACCGAGACACTACCCATCGTTGTTGAGTGCGCTCCTGGTGTCGTGTTGTCCCAGCCACCTTCAATCGGTGATGCGGTCATCGATTTTCGTGGGGTGAAGCATTGGCACGCTATCCGGTGCAACACCTACGGCGGATCGTTCGGGATCCGCATGATGGGATCTCAGAACACTGCTGCCGCGCCCGGACTGATCGCCGGTTGTGACGTCCAACGGTCAACCGACGCCAAGGTGGTGGTGACCGGCTGGTTCGCTTCGCCCTACTATCCGTCCCAGCACGCCCGGGTGTACCTCAACACCATCAACGGGATCCACCCATCGACCGTCAACCTTCAATTCACCGAAGGAGTGTACGTCGGGTCCGGCACCGCTGAGTTCGACGACCGCACCTCCGACGTCTACGTCGGTCACAACACGATCACCAACTGCTACTCAGACGGCGTCGAGATCAAGTCGGGTGTCACGAATTTCACAGTCGAATCAAACATCATCGCGTCGATCGACCTGACCAGCTCAGTCGGGCCGACCGCTGCCGTTGCGCTGTGCTACGGCCCTAACGAAGACCTGCCGTCCGACATCGGAGCGTTGTCATACAGCGGTGTCGCTCGCTGGAACCGGATCTACGGATTCACATCCAGCGGGCAGCGGCCTTGCATCAACATCGGGCGCGGCGGTATCGACGTCTACGGGAACCTCATGTGGGACTACGGTGCCGTCCCCGCTATCCGGCTGCGATCCGAAGCACCGTTCGGGAACGCTCCGATCCGATTGGGGAACAACACTATGGGTGGCCCCGGGTGGGAAGACCCTGGCCTCAACCGGCAAGTCAACGGCGGTGGCACGGGCCCGCTATCGAACGTGACTGGCCTTGGAACGCTCCACAACGGCACCTACCAGGGCGGATACGTGTGGAGTTCCGCCGACTTCCTCGGACCGCTCACCGGGACCGCCGACCGCGGTCTTGGCCCTGGATCTGGGTGGATGCTCAACCCGTCGTCTGGTGCCAACAACAACAACGTGGCCGCCTCGTTCGGGTTTGAGGACCTGATGAGCGAATGCCCTGACACGCCGGTCCATGCCGGCGCCATGCCGGAAGGATGATCCGTTGGTACTGAACTTTGTTGACACACCGTCGGTTGCTTTCAGCGTCTCACCGACCGAGATCTCCGCCGGTGTTGTGGCCGGTTCCGCCGGGTGGGAACTTGACCCCCGTACCATCACCGGTTACGAGACGTTGGCCGCCAACCAGGATTGGGTGGCCGGTCTCCAGGCGGCCAACGACAAGCTGGTGACCGACTACGGCGGCGGTGTCATTCTCCTGCCCCCATTCTCCATCAACCTTTCGACTGACGTGCTGCTCGACGACAACATCACGGTGCGAGGTCAAGGCTCGGCTGCATCGGAGATCTTGTCGACGGGCGGCGCCATCAAATCTCGGAACTTCGATACCAACACCACGACCGACACCGGCAACGGTGAAACCGAAATCCGGTTGGAAGGGTTCACGTTCAACGGCAACAAAGCCACTGTGACGCTGGCCGCTGGTGTTGCTCTCTACGGTGCCCCCATGCACATCCGGGATGTACTCATTCGAGACTGCTCAGGGTGGGGGCTCTGGACCGAATACAGGGCGACGGGCTGGGCATACGGGCCAGTCGGCGGTAGTGGCGGCGGCCCGGCTGGCACCCCACTGGAATCGCACATCGATCACCTGATACTCATCGACAATGACGATGGAAACTGGAACTATCAGGGCCCGCACGACACGATTGCCTCCCACATCATTTCAGTGCTCCAGCATGTCACCGGCGGTCCCCAGGTCGGACTGATTGGCATCCGCTTGCATGGTGGTGGCTCGGCGCTGCAGCTGTCGAACGTTCACTGCTGGGGAGGGGACCAAGAAACGTGCCTGTCGATCGAATCGGGCTCCAACCGGCTCGACAACGTGATCCTCGAAGGCGCATCGGATGCCCAACTCCGAATCGACACTTCCGGTGGTGTCCTTGCGACCGGCCTCCACATCTTCGGCCAGAACACCGCCGGACAAATCGGTGTCCGTATGGTGCAATGCGGATCGTCCTACATCCAAGGCAAAGCAATGCGTCTGCCGGGAGGGGTCGTCAAATTCAACGGGAACACCGGTGAAACCAACGGGGACCTGGGAAACAATTTCGTTCATTTCGCTGCCAACATCGACAACGGCGTCAACCCCGACAACCCGCTCTATACCGGAACCCCCAATGTCCGCACGTACGGCGCGATCGTCTGTGACACCAACGGCGAACAAACCGGATGGGTATGCCTCAACTCTGCAAACACCACACTGTCGTTCTTCGGTCAGGTCGGCG
Organism: Rhodospirillales bacterium; assembly: GCA_965222795.1. Lineage (GTDB taxonomy): Bacteria > Pseudomonadota > Alphaproteobacteria > Kiloniellales > CBDCUY01 > CBDCUY01. Next base: position 12,462 of record CBDCUY010000001.1, read on the forward strand.
CCACCCGCCAAACCGTCACTGACCTGGCGTCCCTGCTGACAGCGCTCGAATCATACGGGCTGATCATCGACGGCTCGTAGCGATCAATGTCGGGCACCCACGTCATCACTAATGGCGAAGATGTCCAACACAACGGCTCAACGGTCTTCACGATCGACTGCTGCCCCGACGGACTCAACGTCGCCCACAACGGATCAACCGTCTACGTCGTCGACTGCTGTCCCAACGGGAACGAAAGCGAAAGCGACATGCTGCCAGAAACTGACCTACTCACCACCCACGACGCCGACCACATACCCCATCACCTTGACATCCACCGCATCGTCAATCACCTCGTCGAACGAGGACTACGCGGTGACGTCCTCGGCGCAACCGACCTGCAAGGCTCGCTCGACAACACCACCGACCGGTTCCAACCAGGATTTGTACACGAATCCCAAGTCGAATCAGTCAACCACACCGGCGCCGGGCCACTCGCCATCACGATCACGCCAGCCACGCGCGCTGTCATCGTGTACACCTCCGCCGACATCACCGACATCAACATCACCAACCCCGGTGTCGCCGGCGAAGTCTGCGCCCTGAAAATCCTGATTGTTGCTTCCGCCTCGATCCTGCTGTTCACCCCCAACCCCGGCGTCGTCTACGACCCACCCCAAACCCTCGACCCCGGTAGCTACTGGTCGACCGACTGGTTCACGATCCAGCCAGCGACCCCGGCCGCGTACTCGACAATCACCGGAACAGTAACGCAAGACTCGGCACCCGTCGAGAACGTCTCAATCGACGTATTCGAATCCGACAGTGGCGCCAAAGGCCAGTTCGTCGGAACCCACCTGACCGACAACACCGGGGCCTGGGCGGCCACTGGACTTCTCGACGGCCCCTACATCATCACCTATCTGGCACCGACCGGGGAAACCTGGGCCGCCAACAGTCTCGACACCTACACCCCCGCCGAAATCACGCTAGTTGGGCCTTCAACGTTCGACGCTGGCGAACAGCAGCTCAACCCGTCGGCTCTGTCAATGACTGCGGACGAGGCCGACTGGGAATGGGACATCACCGACACCGCGAATCCACCCACAGCGACCGTGACAGCGACATCACCAACGGTAGCTCCGACCTGGCGTTGGCAAATCCGCATCGACAGTGGGGTCTGGACCGACGATCCCGAACACGACGGCACCAACGTAGCCCAGTACCAACCAATTATCACCGGGACCCCACCGTCAGGCACACAGGTCGGGTTCGACCTGCGGGTGTCTGACAACGGTGGCGCCTCGTGGTCCGCCCCGGAGACGTTGACGTGGACCGTCGCATGACAGGAGTGACCTGATGCCAATCGATTCGACCAGCGACGGCAAAGGCGGGACCTGGCGGACACCGGCCCGTAAAGCCCTGGCCGTGTTCACGTTCCTAGCGGTCGCCACCGGCGGCGCAGTCGTCACTCTGCGATCCGAAGGCAACTACTACGCCAACACCGACAACCCAGCCGCGGTCGCCCAGTTCACCGACAACCAACACGACTCGGCTGCCACGATCGACGCTCTCGCCACCGGCACGTATGGGCCGTTCCATTCCAACGACTTCACCGAAACGACCGGCACCGCAGACAACGGCCCTCACCCCCAAGGTCAGTTCAGGATCCTGTGCGGACCTAGCCACTTTGGCCGTGACGACCCCATAATCAAAGCCGAACAACCCGGCGAATCCCATCTCCACATGTTCTTCGGGAACACCGCGGCCAACGCCTACGCGAAGGCTGACGTGCCGGTGATCGACCCGTCGAATGACTTGTTCGAAAACGGCGGGTCGACCTGCCAAGCTGGCGCTCTCAACCGGTCGGCGTATTGGGTGCCGGCGATGCTGTCCGGCCCGCCCGACGCCAACCGAAAACTGGTGCTACCGACGGCGATCACGATCTACTACAAAAGTCATCGGCCCACCGAAGTGCAGATCCTTCCGAGAGGCATCCAACTATTGGTCGGGAACATCAACCCGGGCGGCACCGTCAATTCGTCGTTCACCCACGGCGAACGGCTGTCGTGGGGCTGCTACAACGGATCAACCTCCACCGCCCAAACTAACACCATTCCGGGCACCAACGGGACGACCGCTTGCCCTGCCGGGCAGGACATTCAAGCCACCATCCAGTTCCCCCAGTGCATCGAAACGGATGATGGGCAATCAACCGGCAACCCCGTCTTGACTGACCCGGATTTCGTGTCGCACACCCACATGCTGTACGACGTCGGCGGGAACTTCGGCCTCCAAAACGACCCTTGCCCCGCATCACATCCATACCGGGTGCCACAAATCAGTTTTCTGATCCGCTACCCGAACCTCGGAACCAGCGAAGTGGCGAAGTGGCGTCTCTCGTCCGACACTGGAGTCGACAACCCAACCGGATCAGTACCGAACCCCGGTGGGTCACTACACGGCGACTGGCTCGGCGGGTGGCACCCCGACGCTATCCAAGCTTGGATCGACGGGTGCTTTGACCCGGGGGGATCAAACTCGCGGAACTGTTCACTCGGCCAAACCGGGCAGAACGGCACCGGCCGGAAGTTCAAACCGATCACTGGGACCGGGTGGACCAACCAGGTCTACACCGGCCCCTACCTGATCGACGATCCAGCCCAATGACCACCATCAACTGGGAACGACACCAACACGACACCGCCCCGGTCCTGCTCGCCACCCTACGAGAGCCGGCCACCGAGACGCAACGCACCGGGACACCAGTCGACCTGTCCGCCGTTGACGCCGGCACCGGCCTAACCGTCCGTATCGTCCGGCAAATGGACCAATGGGTTGTGCATCAAGACGCCGCCGCGCTGGTCGACGTCAACGGTATTGTCTCCTCCGCTCTCACAGCTGATGTAACTGGAACGCCCGGCCTCTACGGCGTCACGTTTACCGTTGACTTCGGTGGTGGCGCCCAACGCACCTTCCCCCGCCGCGGCTACTACGGGCTACTCGTCGGCGGTGAACGAGCCGGGCCGGCTTCCTACCCGGTTGTCGCCGGGCAGGGTACGGGTGGCGGTGGCGGCACGGCCGACGGGAACTACACCCACACCCAGGCCGTCGCCGCGATTGTCTGGACCGTCAACCACAATCTTGATTGGCTCGCCCCGTCGGTCGCTCTCATCGACGACTCCGGAGTCGAATTTTGGGCTGACATCGACTATGTGAACCCCAACCAGCTGACCATAACCATGGCCACGGCAACCGCCGGGACGGCCTACCTCACCATCTAGGAGAACACACCATGGCCGTTCAATTCCGCAACGGAATCGACCTGCTCCGCACAGCACTCATCAACGCTGTACTCCACCCCGTGTCAACTGACCCATCAACCGTTGTGGATGGGCAAATCTGGTACCGCACCGACACTGACCGGTTCCGGCTGCGAGCCAACGGCATCACTCAAGACCTGGCGTTCCTTAACGACGTTACCGCCGGATCCATCACCGGGGCGCTGTGGGACGCCCAATCCGTGGTCACAGCGGTGACCGACGACAACCCCACGGCGCAAATCATCGGCGAAGACCAGGTGCTCGGACGGGTCACCGGCGGCGACATCACCGCCCTGACCGCCGCCCAGCTGCGAACCATCGTCAACGTCGAAGACGGTGCCACCGCCGACCAAACTCCCGCCGAAATCCTGGCTGACCTACTCACCGTTGACGGCGCCGGTTCAGGACTCGACGCTGACACCCTCGACGGGGTACAAGGCGCCAACTATGCGCTTGTCACCTACGTCGACACCGAAATCGCTAACGCCACCGCCGCTCTCATCGACTCCGCGCCCGGCACGCTCGACACCCTCAACGAACTCGCTGCCGCCCTCGGCGACGACCCCAACTTTTCGACCACCATCACCAACAATCTCGCCGGTAAAACCAGCAAGTTCGCAGCCGACATCGGTGACGGCGCCCTCACCGACCTGCCGATCACCCACAACCTGGGAACCACTGACGTTCAAGTCACCCTGTGGGAAATCGCCACCAACGAACAAGTCTTCGCTGACCTGGTACGAACCAGCGCTAACGTCGTGACCGCCACCTTCGCCACCGCGCCGGCCACCGACTCGATTCGGGCCGTGGTTGTCGGCTGATGAAATACCTCGGTGCTGGCATCGACGTCGGCAACACAAAAATCACGTCAGTCGCCACCCCTTCAGTAGCCGGAGACGCCGCGACGTACGCTCAACGAACGGTGGCGGATCGAGCACAGGTGCTCACCTGGAACGGGTCAGCATGGACAACATCACTCGACTTCATCGCTAGCACCACCAGTACAGCCATCTACCTGCGAAAGTCGGGTGACCCCGACCCAACCGGGGTGATGGTCGTTGGAGACATCTTGATCGACGTGACCTGATGGTTGCCTCCTACGTTGGTATCGACAGCGGTGGCCCGTCCTCGGGGGCACAATCCATCAGCTCGCTGTCTCCGTCATCGGGCGATGTGCTCGTCCTCTCAGCGTCCGGATACAACTCCGGCGCTGGTGCCCCTCCCCACATCTACGCCGACGCAACACTACTGGCAGCGTTCACGTCGATCCTGTGGCAGGGCGAAACGCCGACAGCCGGGGGGAACTACACGGTCGGCGAAGTACGAGACCGAGTTGCCGACGGGTCCGAACCGGCGAACTACAGCATCACCGCCGATAGCGACGCTTACGGGTACTTCCGAGCGATGGTCCACCTCACCGGCGCTGAACGGCAGACAAGTTCGACTGCCGTGTACTCGGTTACTGGTGGCCGCGACATCCCCGCCTACACCGTTGACAACAACGACTCGATAGCTGTCGCGTTCGCCACCGGATACAGCAAAGAAGTCGTCGATTCGCTGTGGACCGGCGACGGATGGACGTCGAGGACCAGTCTCGACGGAGGGTTCTTTCGGGTCTACACGAAACCTGTCGCAGCCGGATCCTACGCGGAACAGTCGGGGCCCGGTGGTGACAACGACGCTATGGCCGTCGTCATCATCTACGAGCCAATTTCAGGCGCAGCCTCCTACGTCGTCAAATTCCACGACGGGACCAGTGTCGTGACCGCCACGACCGTTTCGGTTCACGATGGTGTCTCCGTCAAACCGGCTACCAGCGTCACCCTTGGGTGACACACCTGCATGTGAATCGCTGGTGGCTTCATCAGGGCAGCAGGATCATGACAGATTTCCAGGAAAGGTGACCATGAGCGACTTTGCGCAGCTCCTCGTAGGCATGCCGATCGGGATGGTGATCGGCTATTTGATACGCGAATTCATCGAGATCGGGGGGCACATCATTGGGCGCCACTGAAACTAAAAAGGCAGCGAACGGCGAGAACATGCCGCCTCGACCCATCCCGTGGGTCCAGGCCGTCGCCATTATCGGACTGCTGGCTCTCGCCGCTTTCGACGTCACCCAGCCCGACGGTGAAGTGTCCGTCATCGTGTACGCCATCGTTGCTGGTGTCGCCATCGGCGTCGACCCCGGGTCGTTCTGGAACATCGTCCGAGGCGGAAAGTAACACCGACCCCTTATCTCCGAGGAGAGAAACACGTGACCGAACAACAACTCATTCCCCTAGTCCTGCTTGTCGTCGGCGCGGCCGATGTCGCCATTACCGCGCTCGTCACATCGGCCGAGGCCCGCGAGTCAATCAAGGTTGGCGTCTCGATCGTGGTCGCCGCCCTCGGCGCGGCCATCGTCGCGTTCGGTCAATACCAGTCCGGTGTGACCGACTGGCTGGTGTTGGCCATGGCCGCGTGGGGCACCGGACAACTGATCTACAAGGCCGCCGACAAAGCGTTCGAATCCCGCGGTGGTGTCAACGAACAGCCCGTGTTCCTCCCCGACCAAGGGCTCGGCTAGACTCTTGCTTCGGTGATACGCCCCGATCGTGGTATTGGCCCTCCGCTCTGGAACCAGTAGCGGAGGGCCATGCTACGTTTTGGGGTATGGCCCGTAGTCGACGCCGACGATACGACCCGCGCCAGGAGCAAGAGCGGTACCGCGTCTCAGCTGTAGATATTGCCATCTGACAAACTTTTTTCGGGTTAAGGGTTGACATTTGCCAAGGGTTCCGCTTGAATCTAAGCATGACCCAGGCAGCAACGAGCCAGACTGCACGAGAAACTCTTGACTGGCTCCTACGAAAACGCAGAACCGATCTCGAATCACTCGTTGCCAAGCACCGTCGGCTAGGACGATCTTGGCGCTGGATCGCCAGTGAAGTCACCCGTTTGACGGACTACAAGATCAGCCACGAATCACTTCGACTCTGGTTTCCCGAGTACAACAAGCCCGTCCACGAACTGACCGAATCGTGATCGAGGCAAGGCAGGCGCGGCATGGCATGGCAAGGCAAGGCATGGCACGGCAAGGCATGGCAGGCGTGGCTCGGCATGTGCAATTCTTGTCCCCCAAAATCGACCTAGATCGCGGGGTGATAGCAGGTGTGACACCCGCCCAAACGTCCAGGCTCGCGGCGGAGCCCCGACACATCGGGCGCACTCCAACGCACACCACTATCACCCCGCCACCAATCCCCTTCGCCGTGCACCTTCGCTCGCTCGGCCAAGGAAAGGTTCCCCCCGGCCTGCACCGGGTGTCACATCCCCCTTTGCGGCATCCGAACACTGGCTGTGCAGGCGGGGAAGGGACCAAGGCCCCCGGCCGGGGCCACCGGATCAAACGCTGTCCAACAACCCCAGCCGGGGGCGTCTCCCAACCAACACCGACAACCCAATGAAAGCAAAATCCCATGAGTAAACCAGTTATCGTCACTACCGAACACCGCGGCGTTTTCTACGGCAACGCCCCCGAGGACACCTCAATCAGCCAGGAAACTATCACGCTCACCGGCGCTCGTATGGCCATCTACTGGGGCACAACCAAAGGACTGTTCGAACTCGCGCACATCGGCCCCAATAGTTCGTCGCGCATTTCGGCGCCGGCCGACGTGCAACTCAACAAGGTCACCGCGATTCTCGACGTGACACCCGAAGCCGTGAAAGCATGGAGCCAAGTGTGATCGACACTATGCCGCGTTCCCATCTCACTGCGGACGACGTTATTGCCGTTGGGGCTTGTGTCGATGGCGTCTACGCCTTCATCAAGGAGCTACCAGTCGGCACCCCCACAGCGGCACCCGTCGACCTTCTGCTCTGTTCAGCCAACGCTGACCAAGCCACGTGGGTCAACCGAGCTGCTGGCCGCGACGGCTACGGCGACGGCTACGGCTACGGCTACGGCTACGGCGACGGCTACGGCTACGGCGACGGCTACGGCAACGGCTACGGCGACGGCTACGGCGACGGCTACGGCTACAGCGACGGCTACGGCAACGGCAACGGCTACGGCTACGGCTACGGCTACGGCTACGGCTACGGCAACGGCTACGGCTACGGCGACGGCTACGGCTACGGCTACGGCTACGGCTACGGCGACGGCTACGGCTACGGCGACGGCAACGGCAACGGCAACGGCTACGGCAACGGCTACGGCTACGGCGACGAAAAATGACCTGGACAGCCGTTGCAACGATTACCGTCGCCGTCCTAGTTGCCGCCGCTGTCCTAGTTGCCATGTCATCAGTTCTCATCGCCAAACGGGCGGACGCACGCGACCTAGAAGCCTATGACCGCCTAACCAGACAACAGGACATCCGATGAGCATCGTCGCGACCCTCATCATCCTGGCCGTCGCCCGCATAGACGGAGCCGACGACTACAAGTTGACCGCCGCTCTGATCCTCACCGGGTCAGCGCTCTTCCACCTGCTCGCCGCGGTCACATGAGTGACCGCACACCGAAACCACCCCCACCACCGAACGTGCCGCCGGCTTCACCCCCTGGCCACCGGCTACCGAGAGACATTCCCGAACCACCACCAGACAAGGACTAACCCATGAGCACCGACACGATCAGGTACTACGAATCAATAACCGACAACGAGATCAGCGAGATTGCCGCTACTTGGAGCAGACAGGGACGCCTGGAAAGGCACGCTGATCGATGGCTGGCCAGAAACGGATTCGGCTGGCATCCCGCGAAGTCTGATGATGGCAACTGCCGCGACTTCGACAAGATCGCCGCAGCCGTTTTGGACCAAGTGTTGTGACCCTCACCTTACTCGCCACTCGCTGCGACCACATCGACTGGTACGACGACGTCGTAGCCGGCGACCGGTACTGCCTCATCCACCAAATTCATTTCAACTACCCGTACCCGTGCCCCGCCCAACTCGGGCGCACACCAACCAAGGAGAACCACCAATGAACAAACCCCGCATCGCTGCCAGCCTCGCCACCGTCATCGGAGTAGTCGGCATGCTCACTACTCCAGCGGCCGCCGACCACACCCATTCCAAAGAAGTACGCCCCGGCGTGTGTGTCCTGATCCGCAACCACAACCACAACGGCGTCCACGCCCACCTCCACAAAGGCCGAGCCGGTCAAAACCACAACATCGGTGTGCACGGCACCGCTTCCGACCCTTGTGTTGACGGCGGCCGGTACTTGAACGGATGAAACTGCTCGCATTCACCGTCGTCGCCCTGGCCGTCGTTGTGGCGTGGAGTCGGTCACTCGACCGCGACCACGCGCTCAACGAACTGAACGATCAGCGCGGACAGCGATGATCTTGCGACTACTGGTCAGCGCCGTCGCCATGGTGCTTGCCCTCAACGCTCTTGGTGTCGCTATCGACCGAGTCACCACCGGCCACTACCGGGCGTCTGTCGGCTGGGTCACCACATTCTTCGTTCTCGTCTTGTTCCCAGTGGTGACGATCGCCGACCTGTCTGGGAGCCTCCCGTAAATCAACCCGAAAGGACCAACCCCCGAATGACAACCCTCGCTGAACTCGCTGAGAAATTTGACCGCCCAATCACCGCTATCGACGACGAACTGCGATCTGAAATCGAGGTGCCCGTACTCACAACCCCGCAACGTCAAGGCGACATCTCGTGGTACCCGCGGGCACCACTGACCGACGCCGAGCTGACCGACTGCGTGCCCATTGACCTCGACGGGGTCAATGTTGTGGTGGGTGAAGCAACCGGAAACCGCCACGAACTGTTCGCTGACCCCAGGCACGACGTCATATTCGGCCGTCGAGACTCGGGCGTCCTGATCGGTGTGCTTTTCGTGCCCGACGGCAGTGAAGCGTGGATGCGTCACACCGACGAACACGGATTCCACGGTATCGGCCCGAGTACCTACAGCATTCGACGCAAGCGGGAACAACGAGACGAGATTGAACGTGTCCGAGACTAGTGTCATCATCCCCCGACTGAGTGACGACCACAGGGCGTCGTTCCCTGAGTGGGTCGACAAATGGACCGCTATCGGCCGCTCTGTTGATCCACTCGACCGGGAACGGGCAGCAGCCGGTGTCGCTGTGGCATACCAGGCCGCCGGCTTGTCGACACCCGTCGTGTTCTTTGGTGTGTCACCCATCGGTGGGATCATCATGCGAAACATTCTTGTCGACAACCTGAAATACGATGGCGTCCGGGATGGCGTCGAAGCTGACGTCCGGGATGGCGTCGAAGCTGGCGTCGAAGCTGGCGTCTGGGATGGCGTCGGGGATGGCGTCGGGGATGGCGTCGGGGATGGCGTCGAAGCTAGCGTCTGGGATGGCGTCTGGGCTGGCGTCTGGGATGGCGTCGGGGATGGCGTCGGAGCTGGCGTCGAAGCTAGCGTCTGGGATGGCGTCGAAGCTAGCGTCCGGGCTGGCATCCGAGATGGCGTCCGGGATGGCGTCGAAGCTAGCGTCTGGGATGACGTCCGGGCTGGCGTCGGGGATGGCGTCTGGGCTGGCGTCTGGGCTGGCGTCGGAGCTGGCGTCGGAGCTGGCGTCGGAGCTAGCGTCGGGGATGGTTGGCACAGAGAAATCGGGTACGGCTGCCATGAGGTCTGGCTGTCGTACTATGACTGGTTCGCCCACCACGGTCTCCGCGAGACAGTAGCGCCACTCCACGGACTGATTGAGATAGCCCAATCCGCCGGCTGGTGGTGGATGCACAAGGGGTTCGCTGTAGTGTCAGACCGGCCCGCCACACTCCACGACGAACGAGTCGCCGGGACCACCCACCGACGGCGACTGCATAATCCGGCCGGACCATCAGTCACCTACCGGGATGGTTGGTCACTGTGGCACTGGCACGGCCAACTCGTGCCCCAATGGGTTATCGAATCACCGACCGTGGAGGCCATCAACAACGAACCGAACACTGAAGTCAGGCGGTGCGCCATCGAAAACTACGGGTGGGACCGCTACCTCGAACACTCTGGAGTAGGGCCAATAGACCGGGCACCTGATCCCGGGAACCCAGGGCAGCACCTCGAACTGTTCGAACTGCCCGACAACATGCAAATCTACGCCGACCGAGTCCGCCTACTTGTCATGAGCAACGCGTCACGTGACCGTGACGGCACCCGACGACGGTTCGCTGAGACAGTACCGGCCGATGTGCCCGACGCTGTATCCGCTGCGGCGTGGCAGTTCGACGTTGACCCCAACGATTACCGGCAACTGGCGAGAGCAACATGACCGTCGCCACCGCAGACAGGACGGTCGCGACTCACACCGCTGAAACCGTCACCGGTGTGTCGTTTCGGCAGATCGACTACTGGGACCGCTGCGGCTACCTCGGCGTCCGTGGCCGCGTCGGTTCCGGCCACCGGCGCGAATGGACGCTAGCCGACTGTCAGCGAATCGCCGCCATCGGCGCTGTCAAAGCAGCGCTTGGGCGATCAGTCGAAATCGAAGTGGCGATAGCAGTCATCGACGGTCAGCCGCTCGACCAGGCCACGGTCGGCCATACCCCGGTCGACATCAGCCTTTCCGTCGATTTGGCGCCGGTCTACCAGGCAGTGGCCGCCGAATGGATTCGACAACTGGCGGTCGCGGCGTGACAGTCGGTGGACACATGAGAATAGCGATCGCTCGGCGTGCCGCCCGCGCTGTACCCACCCGTCTCCGCATCGCCGTTCACGCCCTCCGAGGACGCCCCGTCTGCTACCGGTGCAGCTTCGTCGGCGAGGTCTACTTCGCGCCGCACAACCCCGACATGCTCGCCATCGAAAACACGTTCAAAGCCACCGCAAACGAAGCATGGGGGATTCGCCCCCAAGAGAGGACGAAATGACACACATCACCGGCCCTGAAGACGACAACGGCGAATGACCGCTGTCGAACTCGCCACCGCAGTGCCCGTCGAACCGAAACGCGACCGCTTTGGACGCTACCTGATCGAAGGCAAACCCTACACCCGGGCCACCACTGTCGCCGGCACGTTGGAGGACACCTACAACCTGTCACGCTGGCAGATGCGTCAGACCGCTTACGGGCTGGTCCTTCGTGACGACCTGTTGGCCCAAGCCCAGGCCCACCACCCTGACGGCGACAAGAAGCTCTACAACAAAGTATGCCAGGCGGCGCTCGACGCGGCCGCCGCCGACCGCAAAGCCAACCTCGGTACCGCGCTGCATCGGTTCACCGAAGACCTCGACGCTGGCCGTAAGACCCTCGACGAGATCCCCGAACCACATCGGGCCATGTGCCACCGGTATCAGACCATCCTCGACGTCCACGGGGTGACCGTCGAACGCGACCACATCGAACAGATCGTTACCGTTGCCGGCCACAACATCGCCGGAACCATCGACCGTATCGTCCGCCTGGCCGACGGTAGCCGAGTCGTCGGCGACCTCAAGACCTCAACAACGCTCAACTGGTCGTGGCTGAAGATCGGTGTCCAGCTTGCCATCTACGCCAACCACACCAACACCTACGACCCCGCCACCGACAAGCTCGGACCACCCATCGAAGACATCGACCTCGACCGCGCCCTCGTCATCCACCTGCCATCCAACGGCGACGGCGCTGCCCTTCACCTCGTCGACATCAGAGCGTCGGCCGAAGCGTGGATGACGGCCATGGAAGCCCGCGGTTACCGGACCGATGCCAAGAAATGGGCGACCATCTACAACCCGCCGGTCACCCCATACGCCGGTGAGACCGCGCTGCGGGACTGGCTGGCCGACCGGATCCGCATTGTTTCCGACACTGGCCCGACCGCCGTCGCCGACCTCCGTAACCGCTGGCCCGAACAGGTACCAACCCCACTGCCAGCAACACCCACCAACCAACAGGTCGACGCGCTCGACAGGGTCCTGACCCGAGTTGAGGCGCGCCACGAGATCCCATTCGGCCACTCACGGCCAGGGGCAACCAAACAACCAAGCAAGGAGCAAGCCACATGAGTGTGTCCATCGACGACATCGCGCCACCCTCAGGAGACGCCTGGTCACCAGAAATCGGAGACGCCATCTCCGGAGTCATCACCTACGCCGGAACCCTGGAACGAGTATCGCAGTTCTCCGGCCACACCGAGAAGGTCCTACGCATCGACCTCGACGACGATGAGAACGTCACCACGATCTGGGCGACTGTCAACACCAACATCAACGGCGACGGTTGGGCCAAGCGAGACGCCAAAGCCATCGCCGCCGCCGTGCGAGCAGCCGGCGAGAAAGCCGTCGAGGTCGGCGGTCGCCTCGGCATTCGACGCATCGCCGACGTCGCCACCGAGAAAGGACCGGCCAAAGCCTTCGAAGCCCAGTACAAAGCACCGGTCGCCAAAGTCGACGTGCCAGCGGCCGAACCGGCAGCCTCCACTGAACCGGCCACCGCCGCGGTCGACGACCTCCTCGGCGACTGACCTACAAGCTCGTGCCCTGGCCGGGGTAAACCCAACCGTATCCTCACTTGGCAAGGGGGACCGGTCTAACGCAAACACCGCTCCCCGGCCGGGGCACCCCCCACCCCCACTCCGCCGATGACATTGGCTGAACTCACCCAAACCCACGACAACCCGATCGACGCGGCCAAAGCCTACGCGTCGCTCGGGTGGGCAGTGTTCCCCGTCGTTGGCAAACGACCAACCACGCCCAACGGCCTCAAGGATGCCAGCAGCGACTTCAAACAGATCGAAACCTGGTGGACCAACCAGCCCGACGCCGGCGTGGCCATCGCCACCGGCACCACCTCCGGTGTGTGGGTGCTCGACATCGACGTGACCGAAAACAAGGACGGGCCCGAAACCCTCCGGGCCATGACCGCCCACCACGGCGCGCTACCACGCACCGCCAAAGCAGTGTCCGGTGGCGGTGGTGTCCACTTCTACTTCGTGTCCGATCCGGCGTGGACGATCACAAACGGGTCGGCCACCGCCATCCGTGACGTGTGGGGGCCCGGCATCGACATCCGAGGCGACGGCGGCTACATCATCGCCCCACCTTCACCACATCCCGCCGGTACCCGCTACTACTGGAACCGCACCCCCTGGGACATCGAACCAGCCGCCGCCCCCCAGTGGCTCTACCAGGCCACCATCGCGCCAGCTGACGACAGTGCACCGCAGGTCACGTCGAACGCCGGTGTTGTGATCGACCTACCCATCCCACTCAACCGGCGTGATCACATCGCGGAGTGGAAGGCCAGTGTCGACTTCCGGGCCATGCTCATCGACGCCGGGTGGATCGAGCACTCTACCCGAGGCAACGACCTCTACCTGACCCGCCCCGGCAAGGCCCGGCGCGACGGTCACTCCGCCATCCTCCACGACAACCAGGTGCTTGTCGTATTCACCACCGAACTTGACCCCGGCATCGAGGCGGCCGGCACTCGCACCTCTGATGGGTCCGGTGTGAAGTTCAACGCCTTCGACTGGCTATGTGCCACCACCTACGCCGGCGACCGTTCGGCTGCGTTCGAAGCTATCAGAGGCCTTACACAGCCTCACAGGCGCCCCTCAGTGGCCGCCCAGCCGACAGTCGCACTCACTAGCCCCGAAGCTGACGAGGTGGCTCTGTTCGCCGATCTGACCGACTGGTGGGACAACCCCCAACCCCGTAAGACCGCCGACCTCCTCACCCGCACCGACGGCGCCGGCCTCCTCTACCAGGATCAGCTCAACTGGATCCACGGGGACTCCGGCTCGGGGAAAACCTGGGTTGGGCTCCACGCCGCCGCCCAACTCGTCGCCGCCGGCCAACACGTCGCCTGGATCCACTACGAAGACCCCAACCCCGGCGTCCTCGTCTCCCGCCTCAAACAACTAGGCGTCGACCGTGAAGCGTTCCTTGAGCACTTCCACTACATCGACCCCGCAGGCGAACCGCTCGACACCGCCCGCATAATTAGCGAATGCCTGGCCCTTAACGTCGCCCACGTCGTCCTCGACAGTGTCGGTGAAGCCCTCAACGCATCCTCGATCAACGAAGATGCCGACGCCGAGGTCGGCCCGTGGATCACCTACGGGCCCCGCCAATTCGTCAACCACGGCATCGGATTCACCGGCATCGACCACGGCACCAAAAACGGAGCCAACAAACTCCACCCCTCCGGCAGCAAACGCAAACGAGCGGCCATCACCGGCGCCGGGATCCTCGTCGAAGCCGTCGTCGCCCCCACCATCACCACCGACGGTCACCTGCGCATCATCTGCGCCAAGGACCGGCACGGCAACCACCCCCAAAGCCACGTCACCGGGTTTGCTCACCTCCGCCACAACATCATCACCGGCACCTCCACGATGACGGTCGAGCCCGGGCCACCACAAGCCCTCGACCAGGACGCCGAGAACGCCGACCGGCTCCTGCGGGCCGTCGTCCGAATCGTCGAAGGCGACCCCGGAATTGTCAAACGAGAAGCAGTTCGTTTGATGCCAATGGCAGGCAACGCTAAACGCATAGCAGCGATAGATGAAGCGATCTCCTCCGGACTTATTTCAGTAAAACACGGTACACGAAACGCCCAGTATTTACATCCGGCCCCTGGCGGCGATAGGAGGGATGGGCATTCCGATGGTTGACCGTTCCGGACTGTTCCAGACCGTTCCAGGAACAGTCGTGTCCACCGTTCCGCAGACCCATGCGTTCCCCTATGGGGAACGCTGGCGGAGGAACGCTCGGAACGGAACACTCAAATCTCCGCCATCCTGGAACGCTCAGGAACACACCCAACACCCATCCCCGCCCACCCCACACCTGGCACATCCACCACGACCTCCACATCATTTCAGACCAAGAAACACCCGACCACTTCACCATCCAAATCCAAGAAACAATCATCCGCTACCCAATAAACGAAATAGACACCCCCATGAAAGCACTCCGACACGATCGACAACCCCGACCCCCAGCCACCGTCAACCCGATAACGCTCCCTCACGTCGTCAACAACAGCGAAGGCTGGCAACAAACCAAACCCCACGCCGCAGCCGGCGAATGGATCATCGTTGTCTGCGGCCGAAGCACACCGCCCGCCTCGGGCTCGCCTGGGAACGACTCAACACCGCAGCACCCACGTTCGCCGGGCCCACCCCCGTGCAACCCCCACACCATCAGACCGGTGGACACGCACCAGTGACCCCTACCGATCGATCGACAACCCCAAGGACACACCATGAGCCATCAAGAAGACATGACAGCCATCCGCTTCTGGGCATCAATCACCTGGCGCGTCACCACCATCGTCGTAGTCCTCCTTGCCGTCTGGCAACTCGCCATGCCCCAAGCCCGCCTCTACCGAGCCAAGGTTGAACGCCAAGCACAGATCGCCGACGCACGAGCCAAAGCCGACGCCGCCGAGTTCCTGGCCGACGCCGAAGTGCGCCGAGCCGAAGGCGTGGCCGAGGCCAACCAGATCATCGCCGAGTCGATTACCGGTGAATACATCCGCTGGCTGTATGTCGACCAACTCGACGAGATCGACGGGCAAGTCATCTACGTCCCAACAGAGGCCGGCATTCCCATTCTCGAAGCGACCCGGACCGCACCAGGGACGACCAGCGAATGACCAATTCAAGACGCAAAGGCAAGGACAGCGAGAACGCAGTTGCTCGTTGGCTGCAAGCCAACGGGTGGCCGCACGCCGAACGCCGAGGCCCCGGGTTCGAAGCCAGCGACCTGATCGGCGTAGGCCCAATCAGCATCGAAATCAAAAATCAGAAGGCCATACGCCTCAACGACTGGTTCACCCAAATGCTTGAACAACAGGCCGAGGACCGAGCTGAACACGGGCTGCTGATCATCAAACGTGCCGGCCACGTGAACCCTGGTGACTGGTACTGCGTCACCACCCTCAACCAACAGGCCGGGCTGCTCCGAGCCTGCGGATACGGAGAGCCAATCTGATGATTGGACAATGTGCTGAGACGACTAGGAACGCCGACCGGTCGTGGCCGCTCCGATGCGTTCTTAACGCTGCGCACGACGGCGATCATCAGACCTTCGAGGGTCGACGATTCAGCAATAGCGCTGGTTCCAGCCATAAGCCCGAAGGTGCAGCATGAGCGGCGAATCCCTATTCGACCGAATCCAATCACTCAGAGCGATGATCGATTGGTACGACCCCGGAAACGAATCGGACATGGTGCTCAACCTACGCGATGAAGTGTCCCAGCTTGCACTCATCGTGCAAGATCTGATTCATCTCTTGGATAAGCCCTATTTAGGAGGCAGCCAGTGAGCCGTTATGCAGCGAACACCGAAGTCAGCTCAACCAAGAGCCGAGACGAGATCGAACGCACCCTCGCCCGATACGGGGCCGACCAGTTCGCCTACGGGTGGGACGGCGACCAAGCGATGATTCAGTTCCGAGCCAACAACCGGTTGATCCGGTTCGTGCTTCAATTGCCGGATCGGCTCGACCCTGAGTTCCATCTGACGCCGACAGGCAAGACCCGGCACCCCGACACCGCCCAGAAGGAATGGGAGAAGGCCGGGCGACAACGGTGGCGTGCCCTCGCCTTGGTCGTCAAGGCCAAGCTCGAAGCCGTCGAGTCGGGCATTGCCGAGTTTGAGCACGAGTTCATGGCCAACATCGTCCTACCCGACGGCTCGACAGTGGCCGAGTTCATGGCCCCTCAAATCGAGCAGTCGTATCGGACAGGAGCGATGCCCTCAGCGTTACCCGAACTGACGACGGGTGCGACCGATGCATAGGCCCGACTATCCACAAACGGCGGTCGGCGATGGTGGTTGAACGATGCCAGCGATGCTGGAAGGTCGTTGATGGTTCGGCTGGGCATCACCCCGACTCGCTCGAACCCGACAGAAGGAGAACGTTGTGACCGCAATCGACTACGGACCCGAATACGAGTTCAGACCGGGAGAGCTTGGATATCTGCTGGACCCGACCACTTTGAAGCTGTCGCCCGTGCCGGGCGACCCGTCGTCGCTATGCCTGCAATCCAAGGCATCGCTCGTCCACGCTCACATACACGGGTACTTGACCCCCGACTTGGTGGGCCGAGTTTTCACGGACCGGCCGTGCTGGCAAAACGAGGTCATCAACGTTGTTGGCATTTGGGTCAACGACCGGATACCGGCTGGCTCCAAACTGTTCGCCCGCCTTGATGCGTTGATGCCGCAAGTTGTGGCTGCGTCGAAACGCTCGGACCCTGAAACCGAACGGCGGGTCAATGCCCGGCTGTTGTGTTGGCTCGCCCGCCAGGTGCAGCACCTCACCAGACCAGAGGATAGGGTGGCCTGCGAACACGCGATCGAGACTCGGGAAGCTTGGTTGCGGGGGGAGGCCACCGAAGACGAATGCGCTGCTGGGGCTGCTCAGGCTGCTCAGGCTGCTCAGGCTGCTCGGACTGCTGGGGCTGCTCAGGTTGCTCGGACTGCTGGGGCTGCTCAGGCTGCTCAGGCTGCTGGAGCTGTTCAGGCTGCTCAGGCTGCTGGAGCTGTTCAGGCTGCTGGAGCTGTTCAGGCTGCTTGGGCTGCTCGGGCTGCTCGGGCTGTCGAGATGTTTGAGGACCTTCTCGACCAGTGGGAGAAAGCATGCGCCGCGGAAGGCGCTGTTGTTGATGACGGCTGGATCGAAGCGTTGAAAACCGAGGGCCTGCTTGTGGAAGCGGGCCGATTGATGTTCGTTGATAAGCAGACCTACGCACCGACACACCCGAGTTCTTCTGGTGGGTCGGACCGGCACCGCATGAGATGCCAGTCACGATTTACCACGGAGCGCAGCGATGGGTAGATACTTACCAACAGAGTGCGAGGACTGTGGCGGTTTCTTAGACTGGGGTGACTTCGGTGCCGAAGATGGGTCTAGTGAGCCAACATGCACATGCGACTGGCAGGCCAAAGCCGATGCCGCCTTGTTGGCCCAGACATGCAATAGGTGTGGCGAGCAGACCGACAGCTTCAGCGAAGCTCAAGTGTGGCTGTCCGACGATGAAGGTGGCGGTCGAGCAATCTACAGCGTTTACGGATGCCGCCCTTGCTTGATCTCATCAGTAGATCACCTCGCCGGATTCCTTGGACCTGATCCAACCCCAGTCGACCCCGCCGACATACCTCGACCAGTGAGGGCCGATGACTGACGCTCGCGAATGGATTTCACTGTTGGCCGTCAACGTGGCCCACTATCGAGCCCAGGCTGGGCTGACGCTTGATGAGGTGGCGACCGTGGCCGGGGTGACCCTCGGATACATCCACAACATCGAGAACCGACGGGCCAACCCAACGCTGGCCACGATCATCGGGATTGCAAACGCCCTGGACATCGAACCCGCTCAACTGCTACTCCCCAGACACAAACCCGCCGAGTTTCTTACATGCACAACAAACCGGACATCGGACCTATGACCAAACCACACTCCACCGCTCTACTGGCCGCCCACCACCTCCACCAATGGTGGCCACTCGCCGCCCTCCTACTCGCCATAGCAATAGCCACCACCGAATGCACCCACCCCCTCGACCGCAACCACGGACACGGCATCTAATGACCCGACATGGACCACCAGGCCGCCACGACGGTTGGGGCGATCCACCTAGCCGCGCTCGACAAGCTGGCGGTGGCGGCGTGACCGAGATCCTGTCGTGCAACCCCAAGTGGCGAAACAACGCCGACCTGATCGCCGACGTGGCCGCCATGGGCTGGCTCGACGGACTCGTCCTTGACGCCACCTACGGCAAGGGCAACTTCTGGACTAAGTGGCGTCCCCCACTACTCGAAGATCCGGAATTTGGCAAACTGACCCCCGGGCTGTGGGCGAATGACCCCGAGACCAAGATCCCGTCGTCGGCTGACATGAAGACTTTCTCCTGGGACGCCCGATCGCTGCCTGCTGGGTATGAGGACTTCTTCGATGCTGTCGTGTTCGACCCCCCTTACAAACTGAACGGGCGCGCCGGGTCTGTCCAGTCCGATTCCGCCTACGGCGTCGACCGCCAGGCAACCTACGACGAACGCATGGACCTGATCCTCAACGGATCGGTCGAATGCGCCCGAGTCACGAAACCCGGCGGGTGGCTACACATCAAAGCCCAGAACCAGATCTGTGGTGGCCGTTACATCGACATGACACGACTCATCAAGGACCAGCTGAAAGG
Organism: Rhodospirillales bacterium; assembly: GCA_965222795.1. Taxonomy (GTDB): domain Bacteria; phylum Pseudomonadota; class Alphaproteobacteria; order Kiloniellales; family CBDCUY01; genus CBDCUY01. The sequence goes on from CBDCUY010000001.1 coordinate 31,882, forward strand.
CTTCGCCATGGTCGAGCTGCGGACTCAGTGGATGCTAGTCGTCACCCCACGACCACAACCACCAGGCCGACCCCAACGCAACCCCCGCAACAACGTGTCCACCCTCTTGTCCTTCAAGGTGACTGCATGACCCAACCCCGCATCCCCACCCCCACCCACAGGGCAGCCATCGCCGACAAACTCGAACTCCTCGCCCACGAACTCCGACGCCAACAAGCCGCCGACACCATGCGCCTCATCGCAGAAGCAATCGACGGCACCCCCTACCCCAACCAAGCATCCGGGACCCCCCGCCAACCCCACAACCAAACCGACGACGACGGCCACCCCATCCCACCCGACACCCCCACAGAAACCGCAGCCCTCAACCGAGACCCCACCACCCACCGCGCCGCCACCGCCATCAACAACCTCTGGACCATCCACGACCTCACCAGACAAACACTCCAAACCCTCTGGTCTTGGCGCCCCGACCGCGCCGTAGCCACCTGCGAACGATGCGGACACCCCTACCAACGCGGCTACATCCGATGCCAACAAATCATCGACGGTCAACAATGCGGAGCCACCGAAACCCTCATCCGGTACTGCGACATCTGCGGCGACGAAGTACCCCGAGGACAGCAATACCGCCAATACCAGCAAGACGGGGTATGGCGCTGCGCCAAAGACTGGAAGTTCAGACACCGCAACGGATACGACCGCAACACCCTCGACCGACTCAAAACTGATGACACAACCATCATTGCCACCGACAACGGAGTAGCCCACGCATGACCTTCCCAATCGCCTACCACCCAGCCACCCAAAACGCCGGCCGATGCCAACCAGGCGCCCAAGCACTCATGAACTGGTGCCTCACCAACACCACCGCCACCAACCTCGGATGCTACGCCAACCGCCGCATCCGAGGCGGCACCCGCCTATCCGTCCACGCCGCCGGCCGAGCACTCGACCTCGGATTCCCCTACACCCGCGGAGGCACCCCCGAAGGATGGGAACTCGCCAACCTCCTACGCGAACACCACGCCGACCTCGGCGTCCAATACCTCATCTACGCCCGCCGACAATGGACCGCCACCCGCAACAGGGACGGCTGGCGACGCTACAACGGTCTGTCGGCCCACTACGAACACATCCACGCCGAACTCAACCGCTACGCCGCCCCAGCACTCACTCGCGAAATGATCAACAACACATTGGGAGACACCATGAAGCCCTACCAAATCGAGGCGGTAACCGCCATCCAACAGGCCCTCGCCGCCGCCGACTACGACCTCGGACCAACCGGCGTCGACGGCGACCCCGGGCCCGCCACAGCCACAGCAGTAACCCAAGCCCTCGCTGACCTGGCCGCCCACCGAGACACCAACAAGACCCTCCGCGCCCAGCTCGCCGACGTCACGAAAGATACCGCCGCCGGCAAAGCATTCATCGCCGCCCTCACCACCGCCGGAATCGAACTATGACTGACCTCATCACAGACATAGGCCGCGACCTCGAACACGCCCAACGAATGCTAGCCCACGCAGCCAACCACATCGACAACCGACTCGGCAACATCCCCACCCACTCCACCACCTGCCGCCGACCCCACTGCCGCCGACCAACACCCATCGGTTACCGCCACTGCTGGCCCTGCACCGAATACCTCGACGGCACCCGCACCACCGACCCAACCACCACACCCATCCGAGCACTCTGGAACCAAATCAAAAACAGGATCACACCATGACCGACATCGAAGTTCAAGCCACCGGCACCACCAGCCTCATCACCCTCAACCCACCCACCATGACCTACGACACCGCCGCACTCATCCTCGCCATGGAAATGAACGCCATCGAAATCCAAAACGCCACACCCGACAGCATCCTCAGAATCCTCAACCGGCACGCCCAACGACGAACCAACGAAGTCCCCACCATCGACACCACCAACATCGTCGAGCGCCTCCACGACCTGTTCGGACCCACCGGCAGCGATCAGTCACCCTCCGTGCTGCCCTCCTACCCAGACCACTACACCGACAGCTAGCGCCTGCTTGCAAAAAGAAGCAGAACACGGTAATGTCCCTAATCAGACGCCTGAATGCCACTAATACGTCGCGCCTCAAGATTCGAGACGCCAAATGGGTTGTCCTCTCAGCCCCTATCGGACACTGAAGATGGCCAGCAACCAGGGCAGAACCGGTGCTGACTGGAATACCGCCCGAGCCATCACCATCGCCAACCAGCACCAATGCTGGATCTGCCACAAACCAGTCGACAAACGACTCACCGGACGCCATTCACTCGGACCCCACGTCCACCACGAACCACCCATGGCCTCCGTCGGCATCACCGACCATGCCACCTGGTTCGCCATCTACGGGCTCGGCGGCCTCAAACTCGTCCACCAAAGGTGCAACCTCAAACAAGGAGCCAAGCCCGATGACCAAGACCGACAGCGAACCAACCGAGACCGCCGAGACCGACAGCGAACCAACCGAGACCGCCGAGACCGAGAGTTCACCAGCCAAAACTGGACCGACTGAACCCACAACCGGCGACTGCCCACGCCCCACCTGCGACGGCACCCTCAAACTCATGGTCGACAAGCAAGGCAACCCCACACCATCGCTCACCAAACCCCTCGCCAACCACAGCAGATTTCTCTCCCCGCTGAGCGTTTGGAGGTTGTGACAAGTGGCACGCAGGCGCACGAAGGCTGATCTGGAGGCCGAAATCGGGGCACTGAAAGCGGTCATTGCCGATTTCCGGTCGGAGGCATCGAATTATGGGCGTGTGTGGGATGCTCTGCCGCCGCCGGCGGAGCGGGCTGGGTGGGTTGGCGCGCGAGCTGAGATTGCGTTGACGTTGGCGGCCGAGCTTGATGGGATCAGTCGCACGAAGGTCAGTGAGTGGAAGGGGCAGCCGCCAAATGTGTCGGCGATAGCGAAAGAACTACGTTCCTGTCTCGATGCTTTGGAGGCCGATCTTGACGACACTGATTCGGCCGGATTTTTCGACGGAGTTGCCCTGCCCTCCGCAGTGGGGGACACCTAGGCGCTGGGACCGGCCGACGTTCGGGCCTTATGCAGCCGAGGCTGCCCGTAAGCTCGGCTGGCCGGAGTTGATGCCGCATCAGCAGTACAAGCTCGATGTTGCTTTGGAGCATGACGGCAGCGGCCGGTTGTTCTATCAGACGATCGTTAACAAAGAGCCGCGCCAGGGTGGAAAGACCGCGACCACTCTGGCTGTGATCCTGATGCGGGTCCAGATGTGGACTGGGCAGAACGTGATCTATACGGCGCAGGATTTGAACCACGCTCGAAAGAAGTGGCGTAAGGACCACTGCAAGCGGGTCAAGAACATCAAGGGGTTCCGGGAGGGTCGGGACTACAAGATCCGCAATGTCAACGGTGATGAGTCGATCGAGTTCCCGAAGACCGATGGCTGGTATGGGATCTCGGCGACGGGGGAGGCGTCGGGTCACGGCGACACGTTGCATCTCCATATGGGTGATGAGGCGTTCGCTCTGCGTGACCCGAGAGCTGATCAGTCGTTCCTCCCAGCGATGGCGACGGTGGCGAACCCGCAGCAGTGGATCACGTCGGCGGCTGGCGACTGGAAGTCGGTGTATTTCAATGACAAGGTGGCCCGAGCGAAGGCTGCAATAGAGGCTGATGCCGATCGTGGGATCTGCGGGTTCATTTGGGAGGCGGCTGAACGCATTGAGGACGTCGACATTTTTGATCGTGGCTTGTGGCGTCGCACGATCCCGTCGCTTGGGTATACCCAGACTGAGGAACGGATTGCCGGGTTCGCTGTGTCGATGGCTCTTGAGGAGTTCGCCAGAGCCTTCTTGTGTGTGACTAAGCAGCCGGCTGCGGGTGTTGATCCGGCGCTGGACCCGGAGAAGTGGGAGGCGCAGGTGGTGCCTTCGCCCGACACGGTTGGCCGATTGGTGCTGGGTTTGGCGATGCCTCCGTCGCGGTCCCACGGTGCGCTCGGTATCGCTGGGCATCGCCCGGAAGGGGACTTTTATGTGGAGCACACCCACACTCGGTCTGGTACTGGTTGGGTGGTTGGTGAGGTGCTTGATTTCATTCGTCAGGTGCCCCGAGTTGTTGGCGTCGCTGTTGATGCTGGCGGTCCGGCAGCTTCTGAAATCGCATTGTTGGAAGCGGCCGGTGTTCAGGTGTTCAAGCTGAACGCTTCGAAGCACGCTGACGCCGCCGGCCTGTTTCACGACCGCCTGGTGGAGGGCCGATTGTGGCATGTTGCTGGTTCTCCGCTGGACGATGCTGTTGGCGGAGCGTCGTGGCGTCCGTTGGGTGACCGGAAAGCGTTTGATCGGCGGTCACCCGATGTTGATATCGCCCCGTTGGAGTCGGTGACGTTGGCGTTGGGTGCGCTGGTTGCGTTGCCTGATGAGCACGTGGCGGAGCGGTCGGTGTATGAGGAACGCGGGTTTGTGGATTGGTAGGTGATCGGCATGGGTCGACGTGATCAGACTGTGATTGATTCGCTGGCCCGCCGCCGAGTGAGAGTCAACGACAACCACGACAACGCATATGAGGGGTTGCTGTGGGCTGCTGACGAGTCCGGGGTTCTGGTGCATGGCGCCGGTCCGGATCCGGTGGTGTGGCGGTTTCGTGACGCTGACACTGGCGAGCTGAAACGACAAGACGTTGTTGGCCAGATGTTCGTTCCGACCGTGAACCTGTCGTCGATTCAGGTTCTTGACTGATGCCGATTCTGGAGGGTGTCGACGGGGCCCTGAACCCGAATTGGGAGACGGATTGGTCGACGCCGCTTGAGTGGTATAACGGCCGTGGCCATGGTGACCACCCGATCGTTGAGCTGTTGCGGGGCACGTCGTATGCCGACCTTTACCGCTCTCAGGTGTGGGTGTACGTGGTTGTGTCGAAGCTCACTGAGCTTCAGACGGCGTTGCCGTTGAAGGTGTACCGTCGGGCCGATCGGGGTCGGGAGGATGCGTCGGACTCTCCGTACGGTCGCCTCCTGGCGACCCCGTCGTCAAAGATGGATACGCATTCGTGGCGAACATGGATGGCGTCGACGTTCAACATTTACGGCGAAGCGATCTGTTTGAAGGTACGTGACGACTTCGGCCGACCGATCGAGCTGCTACCGGTGTTGCCATATCGGATCCGTTATGGGCCGGAACAAGGCGGTGTGCGAGTCTCGGACCGGCTGTTGACGCCTGGTGAACGGCAGTCGGGGTTGTGGTGGTGGTTTGTTTCGTCGTCTGGTGCTGAGGTGCAGATCCCACGCCGTGATCTGGTGATATGGAAGGATTACGCGCCTGGGTCGAACCGGCGGGGCATGTCGAAATTGGAGCCATTGCGATCGACGTTGGAGTCAGAGACGGCGGCGCAGCGGGCCACGTCAGCGTTGTGGCGGCGTGGTGGGAAACCTTCGTTTGTGTTGAAGCACGGCGGCCATTTCGGAAACAACCCGTTGGCGGTTCAGCGCCTGGCTGATCAGTTCGAAGCGAAGCACGGCGGCGCCGAAAATTGGGGTCGCCCGCTGGTCCTTGAGGAGGGCATGGATGCGCTGCCGCTCGCGGTTGACGACTCTCTCAAATACCAGGTTGATGCCCGACGGTTGAATCGTGAAGAGGTCGCGTCGGTCTACAAGCTGCCGCCACCCGCTATCGGACTGCTGGAACGGTCTACGAACAACAACATCGTGGAGCTGCACCGTGCCTTGTACCGGGACACCATGCCCCCGATCCTGAACTCGCTTGAATCGACCCTTGATTTCGAGTTGCGTGACGGCCGCATGGGCATGGACACCGAACCCGACTTCGGTCCGGTCTTCTATGCCGAGCATCTACTTGATGGTGTGATGCGTGGCTCGTTCGAAGCTCGCATGGAAGCGTATGTGTCGGCGGTCGGTAACGGGATTTTGTCACCGGCCGAAGTCCGCGAGATGGAGAACCGGCCGTTCATGGAGGACTCTGACCACCTGTTGGTCAACGCGGCGATCGTGTCGTTGCGGTCAGCTGTGGGCGACATCGATTCGAATCCGAAGGCATTGGCCGAAATGGTCCAGAAGCTCTACTTGGGGACCCCAAATAAGGCGGTGATTTCGTCGGAGGAGGCCAGGGCGGTCCTGAATCGGGCTGGTGCTGACTTGAACGGCAACCCCGATTTGACGCCTGTGGCCGGCGCAGCGTCGACGCCGCTGAACGGGGACGTGGTTGCCTCTCTCATGGGGCGCTTGTCCCGCCCCCAGGAAGTCGCTGATGTTGACCTTGAACGTCTGGTCGACGGGATGGCCGAGGATGTGGGGTTGGCGGTGGCGGGTGCTGTGGCCGCTGTGGAAGACGCCGGCGGTTCGGTTGCCGATCTGCGGGCCGCGATTAAAGAACTGAGGATCTGATGAATGGATACAAGCAGCGGCTCCACTTGAAGGGCCTCGTTGAGTCCGGGGCTATGTCCCGCGACCGGGCCGACAAGATTATGGCCGCCGAGCACGGTAAAGGTCGTGGCCCGAAGCTTGAACTGGTCGCCGGTGACGACGAGACCGAGATCAAGTTGTACGACGCAATCGATTCGTGGGGCGGCTGGTGGGGAATCAGCGCCGCCGAAGTCGGCGAAGTGCTCGACGAAGTAGAAACGGACCGCATCAAACTGCGGATCAATTCGCCCGGCGGTGAAGTGTTCGAAGGGATCGCCATTCACAACCTGTTCGCCGACCACGCAGCCAACGTGCATGTCGTTGTCGATGCGTTGGCAGCGTCGATCGCGTCAGTGATCGCTATGGCCGGCGACCGAATCTCGATGAACCGGGGCGCCGAGATGATGATCCACAACGCCTGGGGTGGCGCCGTCGGTGAAGCTCGCGACCTACGCAAGTACGCCAATTTGTTGGATCGCCAGTCACGCAAAACAGCCCTCATCTACTCGGCGCGGGCCGGTGGAGCTGCCGATGAGTGGTCCGAGGCGATGAACGCCGAAACCTGGTAT